>NZ_JAJPUI010000009.1 GCF_021390935.1 Streptomyces sp. CC228A | reverse complement strand
GGCGGTGGCCGCCAGCGACGCGTAGAGCAGCCGTTCCGCCTCCGCCGCATCGATCCTGCGCTCCGGGTCACGCTCCAGCAGCCCCCGTACGACGGGCAGCAGCGGCCCGGTCGCGGCGGGCGGCCGGATCTCGGCCTCCATGACGGCGTGCAGCACCCCGCCCAGCGAGTCGCGGTGGAACGGTGAACGCCCCGTCATGGCCGCGCACAGCAGGACCCCGAGGGACCAGAGGTCCGAAGCCGGTCCCGCCTGCCGGCCCTGCACCCGTTCGGGCGCGGTGTACTCGGGGGACCCGACGAACATCCCGTCCTCCGTGAGCGTCGTCGCCCCGGCCAGCCGGGCGATGCCGAAGTCGGTGAGGACGACCCGCCCTGTGGCCTCTTCCATCAGGACGTTGGCGGGTTTCAGGTCCCGGTGGAGCACGCCGATGGCGTGCGCGGCGCGCAGCGCGGACAGCAGGGCGAGCCCTATGCGGGCCGCCTCCCGCGCGTCGACGGGGCCGCGCGCCGCGATCCGCTCGGCGAGGGACACCCCCTCGACGAACTCCATGACGATGTACGGGACGCCCTCCTCCTCCACCACGTCGTGGACGCACACGATGTGCGGGTGGTGGACCCGGGCGACGGCACGGGCCTCGCGCAGGGTGGAGTCGACCGACCCGGAGCCGGATCCGGAGCCGGGCCCGAGGCCCGAGCCATGGCCCGACCCGAAGCCCGGACCGTGACCCGGTCCGCGGCCCGAACCGTGACCCGGTCCGGCGCCCGCGGGCCCGGCGGCGGGGCCGGAAGCAGGGTGGGAAGGACGTGCCGACGCGGCGGCCGAACCGGCTTCCGGCCAGCGCCCCGCCCCGGAACCGGAACCCCCACCCGCCCCCGCACCCGCACCCGCACCCGCGTCTGAGCCGGAACCTGGGCCCGCGCCTGCGGCAGCTCCCGAACGGCTGCCCGAACCCTCGCCGGACACGGCCCCTTGAGCCGGGCCCGCGCCGGGCCCCGTACCGGTACCCGAGTCCCCGCCGGACACCGCACCCTGAGCCGAGCCCGCGCCGCTTCCGGCACCCGGGCCAGATCCCTCACCGGACACCGCACCCTGACCCCAGCCCTCACCAGACGCCGCACCCTGACCCCAGCCCTCACCAGACGCCGCACCCTGACCCCAGCCCTCACCAGACGCCGCGCCCGGACCGGAAGCCGGGCCGGACGCCGCACCCGGACCTGAGCCCCCGCCGTACCCCCGCGGACCCCGGTCCGGGCCCCCGCCGTACCCCCGCGGACCGGGGTCCGGGCCGCCGCCGGACACCCCACCTGTCCCTGCATCCCCACCGGTCCCGTAACCGGGCCCAAGCTCCGCACCGAATCCGCCGGGACCGGGGGCCGCCGGGCCGGGCCCCTCCCCCGGGACGAGGGGCGGCGGCGCCCCGCCGCCGGGGCCGTCCGTGTCGACGTGGAGTTCCTTGACGGCGACCTGCCGGCCGAGCAGCTCGTCGTACGCCCGCCACACGGTCCCCATACCGCCCCGGCCCAGCCGGGACTCCAAACGGTAGCGGCCGACGATCCGCCGCTGCTCACGGTGGTGACCCTGCTCCCGCCACTCCCCCGCCTGCGCGCGCGGCGGCGCCTCGTGCCGCCGCGGTTGCTGCTGATGCCGCTGTTCCCCCTGCTCCTCCGGTCTCCACCCTTCGACCGACACGGCACATCTCCTCCGCTCGCGCCGAGGCAGTCACTCCTCGGCGGGTCGCCAGTGGCGCAGCACGATCTCGAACTGCTCCCGTGTGGTCGCCCAGCTCTCCTCGGGCGACGACATGTACAGCGCGTACTCCGTTCCACCGTCCGTGTAGTACACCTGGTCGATCGCGTGGCGCCTTCCGGGATGGTCCTTCCTCTCCTGCCAGGTGAACTCCCAGAGACAGGATTCCAGTTGATCACGGAACGTATTCGCATGGAGCTGGATCCTGCGATACTCCGGCAATCTGTCCTTCAATCGCCGTTCCACGTCCAGCATGTGCATGTACGGGTTCTCGAAGTCGGGTGACCTGTCGACGCTGATCCGGATGCGGTGGCGGCCGTTGTCCGGGGTGTAGTCGATCTGGTCGCCGTCCGTCTGGCGCTGCCAGCCCTCCGGGACGAGCAGGCTGAAGCCCTCCGGGTCCTGCACCCGCCGCCAGCCCTCGGGCGTGCCGCTCGCGCCCGCCGCCGCCTCCGCCGACGCTCCGGCGCGCGGCCCCGCGGTGGCGGACGGGCCGCCGCCCGGCGGGGTGCCGCCGTCGCCGACGTACCGCAGCACGGCGAAACTGCTGCCCGCGCCGACCAGGGCGGCGGCCAGGACGGCGAGGACCGTACGGCGGGTCCTGAACCGGTTCCCGCGCGCTTCACGTGACGGCACGTCGGCGGAGCCTCCCGGGCCCGGACCGTGAACGCCGCCGTGCGGACCCTGCACCCCACCGTACGGACCGTGCACTCCGCCGTGCGGGTCGCGCAGTGTCGCGCCGCTGGTCACCGGCGCCCCGGTCCGGTCGCCCAGGTGCAGGCCGTCGGCGAGAGCCACGGAGGCGGTGGGCCCTCTGGAGGGGCCGCCCGTGACGCTCTGCGGCGGGGGCGTCTGCCCGTTCCGGTCGGGAGGCCCCTCCGCCCGCCCTCCGGCCGCCCCTTCCCGCAGGTCCTCGCGGGTGACGTTGCGCGTGGGGACGTACGCCTGTGCGGCGGACGGGGCGCGTCCCTCCATCGCCTCGACCAGCATGTGCTCCACCGCCGCAGCGGCGGGCCGGTCGGCCGGGTCCTTGCGGAGCAGCGCCGTGATCACCGGGCCGAGCGCTCCCGCGTGGGCGGCGGGCGGCAGTTCCTCGGTGACGACGGCCTGCATGGTGCTGATCGGGGACGTGCGGCGGAAGGGCGAGGCGCCCTCCACCGCCGTGTACAGCGTGGCGCCGAGCGCCCACAGGTCGGAGGCGGGGCCCGGGTCGCCGCCGCGTACCCGTTCGGGCGCCAGGAAGTCGATGGAGCCGACGAGTTCGCCGGTGCGGGTGATGGTGGAGTCGCCTTCGATGGCGGCGATCCCGAAGTCGGTCAGCAGCACCCGCCCGTCCCGGGCGAGCAGGACGTTGCCCGGCTTGACGTCCCGGTGCAGCACCCCGGCCGCGTGGGCGGCGCTGAGGGCGCCGAGCACGTGCAGGCCGATGCGGGCGGCCTCCCGCGGGTCGACGCGTCCGCTGTCGGCCGCCTTCACCGCGTCGGCGAGCGACTGGCCGTCCACGTACTGCATGACGATCCACGGGCGGTCGTCGTACTCCAGCACGTCGTGGACGGTGACGACCGAGGGGTGGCTGATACGGGCGGCGGCCCGCGCCTCCTTCTGGGTGCGGGCGTGCAGGACCGTGCGGTCGGCCTCGGAGACGTACCGTCCCGCCGTCAGTTCCTTGACGGCGACGGTGCGGTGGAGCACTTCGTCATGGGCCCGCCACACCCTGCCCATGCCCCCGCGGCCGATGCTCTCCCTCAGCCGGTACCGACCGGCGAGCACCAGCCCGGCGCCCATGCCCTGAGTGTGTTCCACGTGTCTCCGCTCGGCCCCGCCCGCTGCTTCGGAGCAAGGTTACGGAGGGTGTGCGACGGGCGGAACCGCGGGGCGGCCACGGAGACCTACCCGTGACGCACTCCCCCCTGTTGCACGGGTTTCTGACGGCGGGTCGGCCACGCAGAGTGACCGCTGTGGAGGCCGGCCGCGGGCACGTCTCCGACGGTGCGCCCGGGTGCCCGGCCGACTCCGTTCCCGACTGCCCGGCCGACTCCCTTCCCGGGTGCGCCGCCGGGCCCGGGGTGGGTGCGCGGCCGGACGGGTCGGGGGGCGTCGGTGCAGTCGGCCGGCGGGGGCCGGACCGGTGGCCGCGGCCGGTGGGGGCCCGTACCGCTGCCGTGCCGGGTCGTGGCCCGGGGGTGGCTCAACGGGTCGTCCGGTACGCCCTGGTGGCCTGCTCGTGGATCTCCGTGACCTTGTCCCGCTCGGTCTCCGGACCGATGGCCATGATGACGTGGTAGCGGCCGTCGATGAGCACCGCGAGGTTCCGTACGTACACATGGCGGCCGTTGCCGTCCTGCCAGGTGAACTGGCCCTCCGCCATGGACTGGCGGCCGACGTCGACCCGGCGCAGTCCGGTCGCGGTCGCCCACGTGGA
Organism: Streptomyces sp. CC228A; assembly: GCF_021390935.1. Lineage (GTDB taxonomy): Bacteria > Actinomycetota > Actinomycetes > Streptomycetales > Streptomycetaceae > Streptomyces. The sequence goes on along the minus strand of NZ_JAJPUI010000009.1, from coordinate 274,102 downwards.
GTCCCGCCACGGCTGGAGCTCGCGCTCCTTGTTCCGCTGGTACTCCAGCGGGTCGGCCCCGGAGGTGCCGGCCGCGTCACGGCCGGGGACGACGACGAGCGTGAAGTCGCCGCCGCCGTAGCGGACCTGGCCGATGTCGTTGATGGGGCTGCGGCGCCACGTCCGGTCGACCACGATGCGGAAGCCCTCGGGGTCGTCGCGCAGGACGTAGCCGGCCGGCAGGTCGGGCGCGCTGGGCGTGACCGCGTTGGTGGACGGCGCCTGCCCGGTGCCCGGTGCCGGGTCGGCAGGGTCCGGCTGCGCCGGTCCGGTGGGCGCGGGGGCCTGGGCGGAGGCGGTGGGGCGGGTCGCGCTGCCCGCGGGGGTCTGCGAGCGGTCCTGCGTCCCCGCCTTCGGCAGGAACAGCATGGCGTACGCGACGGCCGCGGCCAGCCCCAGCAGGATCAGGAGCAGCAGCACGCGGCCCAGGGCGCGCGGGCTCCGGCCGCCGTGGTCCCTGGACCTGCGGTGGCGGTGCCGCCCGGCCGCCGGCTCGGCGTCGGCCGAGGCGGCGGCGCGGGGGCGGCGCCTGCGTTCGAGGTCGCCGCGGCGGCGGACGATCGGCAGCCGGGTCCCGTCCGCGGACGGCATGGTCACCAGCGCCATGCCGGCGTCGGGCTCGGGCGCGGAGCGGATCAGTGACCGCAGCCAGCCCCGGAGCTCCTCGAAGTCGGGCCGCTCCGTCGGGTCCTGACGCAGCAGCGACTCGACGACGGGGCGCAGCGGCCCGCACTCCTCGGCGAAGGCGGGGGGCTCGGCGCACACCATCTGGACGAGTTCGGCGGCGCTGTCCTCCGGGTACGGCGCGTGCCCCTGCAGGACGCGGAAGAGCAGCACCCCGAGGGCCCACAGGTCGGTCGCGGGGCCGACGGGCGGGGCGAGCTGCCAGGTGCCGTGCACGGGGCCCGCCTGCTCGGGGGCCCACCGCTCGGTGACGGGCCCGACGACGGCGATCCTGGCCTGGCGGGCCCGCTCGGCGGCGAGCGGCGTGGTGGGGCCCCGGTAGGGCGCGGGCCCTTCCGGGGCGCGGCCGCGCGGGGCGGGTCCGGGCTCGTCCTGCGGGTGCCGCCGGGCGGGGGCGTACGGGGCGGGCGCCCCTTGCCGCCGCGCGTCCGCGCTCAGGGCGGCGCGGGGGCCTCCGTACGGCGGGACGTTCCCGTACGGGGAGCTGCCGCCGCCCGCCGGGACGGGCCCGTCCCGCCAGGTGCCGGTGAGCAGGGCGCGGGGGCGCTGCCGCGGTCCCCGCCGTCGTCGGCGTCTGCGCCGTCGGCGTCCTCGGCGTCGTCGGCGATGCGGTCGGCGGCCTGGGTCACCCACTGCGGCTCGTATCCGCTCGGCAGGGCGGGCGGGCCCGGCGGAAGGGCCAGCGCGCCACCCTCGGCGGGTACGGCCCGCATTGCCTCGGCTGGGCCCCCGTAGGCGCGGTCCCCGTACGCGTCTTCGCCGTACGCGTCGTCGTGGTCGCCGTCTCCGTGCAGTCCGTGTGCGTCCGCGTACCCGCCGCCGTGGGCCTGGGGGCGGGGCCGGTCGTGCGCCCCGCCGTACGCGCCCCCGTACGCGGCTCCGTATGCCTCCCCGTGGCCGTCCCCGTGCCCGTCCCCGCCCTCGTGCTCTTCCTCGTGCTCGTGCTCGTCCTCGTCGGAGAGCGGCACCGGGGCGTAGCCGCACAGGGCCTCCTCGGCGGCGCCGGTGGCGAGGCCCGACAGCACGACGCGGCCGTCGTCGCAGACGAGGACGGTCCGTACGGTGATGTTCCGGTGGGTCCAGCCGTGGGCGTGCAGCGCGCGCAGCGCGGTGAGCAGGTCGGAGGCGATCTCGGCGGCCCGGTACGGGTTGAGCGGCCGGTCGCCGAGGAACGCGGCGAGCGGGCGGGCCTCGACCAGTTCGCTCACGATCCAGAGCGACCCGTCCTCCGTGAAGACGTCGAAGACCTGGTCCAGCCGCGGGTGGTCGGGGATGCGCGCGACCGCCTGCACGGCCTCCAGGGCCCGCCGGACGGCCGGGTCCTGCGCCGCCCGGTCGGCCGCGGTCCGCGCGGAGGCCCGTACGGCGCCGTGCCCGCGCCCCCGGGGCTCCCGGTCGCCGCCGTGCGTCCCGTACCCGCCGTAGGGGCCGTAGGGTCCGTCCGCACCGCCCGTTTCGACGACTTCCGCGTCCACCGTCTCCGGCAGCGGCACCTGCCGGACCATGACCTCCTGGCCGCTGTACGTGTCGAAGGCCCGGGTCTCGACCGCCGAGTCGTACGGCGCGGCGTACGGGTCGTCATCGGAGTCGGGCAGCGGCAGGCGGTAGCGGTCGGCGAGCACCCGTCCCGCGTAGTCCTCCACAACGCCTCCCCACCGCGCGCAGTGCCCCAGGCCCCGGCTCCGGCCAGGAAGCCGTCATCTGTGGTCGGATCGCGTCCAGTCACGCACTGGATTCAGCCTCATACGGTCCGCACGCTTTCACGATACGTGCCGAACGTCAGTCCGTGGGCCGGAACGTCGCGAACGCGGTCTCGCGGAGCGTCTTGCACTCCTGCTCGTCCCACCGGGCGGACTCACACGTGATCATGATCGCGTAGCCGTGCGTGGCGTCGACCTTGAACCCCCTGTTGAGCACCCATACCCGCTTGCCGCCCTGTTTGCGCTCGAACTGCCAATCGGCCGCGGTCGGGTAGCCGTTGTACTCGACGGCCTTGATGCCGTGGTGCCGGTAGCCGGAACTGCCGGCCGCGACGGCGGCCATGGCGGCGCGCCACGCGGCGGCGGCGTCGGAGCCGGGGCTTGCGGTGTAGTCGACCTGGACCCGCGGGAAGCCGCCGTCGGCGCTGAAGATGCCGCCCGAGTTGTTCCCCGCTATGCCCGTCATACGGAAGTCCGCGGGCATGGCCATGGAGAAGCGGAACCGCTCGTTGGTCACCATCCGGTACCCGTCGGGCAGCCCGGGGCCGGTGCTCGGCGTGCCGGACGGTGCGGTGCCGCCGTCCTTGCCGTCGCCGCCCTCCGTGCCGCTGCCTCCGCTCGCGGCGGCCGGCTGGCCACCGCCCTGCCCCTGACCCGGCTCACCGCCCTGCTCGCCGTCCGGCCGGCCGCTGTTGCCGCCGGCCGCGCCCGCGGCTCCGTCGGCGGAATCACCTCCGCCGCCTGAGGCGCCCGCGGAGGCCGCCTGGTCGCCGCCCGCGGTACCGCCGGCGCCCTGGGCGTTCGCGTCCCCCTCCCCGTTGAGCACGAAGGCGAGCACGGTGGCCAGCACGGCGAGGACGGCGACCACCGCGATGGTGACCAGGGTGCGGCGGGACACCACGTCGGTGAGCGGCGCCCGCACGGGCGCGGGCGGACCGGAACGTTCCGGCTTGGCGGCGGCCCTGGCGGGCGCGGCCGCCGCGGCCGCGTTGCGCACAGCGCGCAGGGCGCCGCGCAGCCGCTCCGCGGTGGCGTCGCCGGGCGCGGCCGCCGGGGCGGCGGTGCCGGCGGCCCCGGGCCCGTCCGGTCCGGCCGCCGGCGTGGGCAGCGGCACGACGCGGGTACGCTCCGCCGGGCGCTCCCCCGCCGCCGGCGCCTGGGGCGCAGCCAGCACCTCGTTCAGCAGGGCGCGGGCGCCGGCGTCGTCCAGGCGCTGCGCGGGGTCCTTGGCGAGCAGGCCGTAGATGACCTTGTCCAGCGGACCGGCGTTCCGGGGCGGTTCGAGCTGCTCCGTCATGACGGCCGTGAGCGTCGCGATCGCGGAGCCCTTGTCGTACGGCGGGTGGCCCTCGACCGAGGCGTACAGCAGGCCGCCCAGCGACCACATGTCGGCGGCGGGCCCCGGACGCTGACCGCGGGCCCGCTCCGGCGAGATGTAGGAGGGCGCTCCGACGAGCATGCCGGTGGAGGTGATGGACGGGTCGCCCTCGACCTGGGCGATGCCGAAGTCGGTGAGGACGACCCGGCCGTCGTCGGCGATCAGTACGTTGGACGGCTTCACGTCCCGGTGCAGGATGCCCTCCCGGTGCGCGGAGCGCAGCACGTCCAGGATGGCGAGGCCGACCTCGGCGGCGCGCCGCGGCGTGAGGGTGCCGTCCTCCCGCACCACGTCGGCCAGCGAGCGGCCCTCGATGAGTTCCATGACGATCCACGGGCGGTCGTCCTCGTCGACCACGTCGTACACCGTCACCGCGCCGTTGTTGCGGATCCTCGCGATGGCCTTAGCCTCGCGCAGGGTGCGGGTGACGAGGCGGCGCTTCTCGTCCTCGTCGATGCTGTTGGGGAAGCGGAGTTCCTTGACGGCGACGGTGCGCCCCAGGGTCTCGTCGACGGCACGCCACACGGTGCCCATGCCGCCGCGGCCCAGGACGCCGTCGAGCCGGTAGCGGCCGGCCAGCAGGCGGCCCCCGGAGGTGCCGCGCGCCGCGGCAGGCTTCTTCTGCACGTCGACCCTGCGGGCGGCCGCCCCGCGCTCGGCTGCCGCCGCCGTGCTTTCGGGGGCGCTGCCGGACGCGCTGCCGCCGGTGGCGGCAGCCGTGCCTGCCGCGGGGACGGGCCGCCGGTCGCGACCGGTGCGCCCTCCTCGGCGGCACGGGACGCGGCCTCGGACGTGCCTGCGGACTTGTCCCCGGTCTCCCGCGCGGTCTGCTCCGGGGCCCGGCCGGCGGGCTTCTCGGCGGTGCCGCTCCCAGGCTCCCGCACGGGGTCCTTCGCGGTCCTGGCCGCGGACACCCCCTCGGTCTGCACCGAGATCCCGCTCGCGGACTCCTTCACCGGCTTGTCCGCGCGGTGCCGCGCGGGCTCCTGCGCGGACGCTCCCGCGGGCTGCCGCCCAGGCTCGCCGGCATCCCGGACCGCGGCCTGCTCCGCCTTTTCGTCCGCGGTCTCCCCCGCAAGCTCCGCGGCCTGCCCGGCCGCCTCAGCCGCTTCAGCCGCCTCAGCCGCCTCGGCCTCGGACTGCCCGGCCGTCTTCTCCCCACTCAGCGGGGCCTTCTCCGCGGTCTGATCCGCGGTCCGCCCCGCGGGCTTCTCAGCGGCCTGATCCCCACTCCGCCCCGCGGCCGCCTCAGCCGCCTGATCCGCGGTCCGCCCTCCGGGCTTCGCCGCCGTCCGCCTCTCGGGCTTCCCCGCCGTCCGCCTTGCGGGCTTCTCCACCGTCACGCCTGCGGCCTTCCCGGGGGCCTTACCTGCGGGCTGCACGGTGCCCTCGTCGTCGTTCCGCGGCTCCGCCCCGTCCGCGGCGGGCCGTTCCGAACGTGCGGCGGCGGTGCCCTTGCCCGCAGGGGCGGGCGCGCCGCTGTGCCGGTCCGTGCCGGTCCCGCTCGCCGGCGCCGACCGGTCCGCTCCGGCACTGTCCTTGCGGTCCGGGGACGCCTTGGGGCCCGTCGGTCCCCGGTCCTGTCCGGTGGTCTCCGCGGAGGCCGCTCCCGGGTCCGAGGTGGCCGCTTCCTTCTTCGACGCCGTGCTCTCGCCGTCGGCGCCGCGCTGAGGTGTCCGCGCCGCGTTCCGCGACTGCTCCGCTCCCGACATGCGTCCCCTCTGCGATCCTGTTCCTCGCCCGCGCCTGCCGCGTCCGCGCGATGCGGTAACCCGCTCTGGAAGAGCCTTCATTGTCCCTCACTCAGGGACCGGCACTTCTCCCGGGTCCGCCGTCGGCCAGCATGACGGCGGGGCGGGCTGCGGCGCCACGGTGCTGGGGAGGACGTGTCCCACGGTGCAGTTGGTTCTGGTGCAGTGCGGACGGGCCGTCACCCGCCGCCTCAGAGGGGCACGATGTCCGGGGCGCCGAGGCGGGCCGCGTCCGCCGTCTGGTCGTCGGGCTGGCGCTGGGACTCGCGCTCCGCCTCCACCCGCTTCTCGTAGTGCTCCACCTCCTTCGCGATCTGCTCCTCGCCCCATCCGAGGACACGCCCCATCAGTTCCGCGCACTCGCGGGCGCAGCGGGTCCCACGGTCGAAGGTCTCGATGGAGATGCGGGTGCGGCGGGTCAGGACGTCGTCCAGGTGTCGGGCGCCCTCGTGGGAGGCGGCGTAGAGGATCTCGGCGCGCAGGTAGTCGTCGGCGCCGGTGACGGGCTCGCCGAGGGACGGGTCCTCGGCGACGAGGTCGAGCAGTTCCTCGGTGAGCGAGCCGTACCGGTTGAGCAGGTGCTCGACGCGGGCCACGTGCAGTCCGGTGCGGGCGGAGATGCGGGCGCGCGCGTTCCACAGGGCCCGGTAGCCCTCGGCGCCGAGCAGGGGCACGTCCTCGGTGACGCAGGCGGCGACGCGCCGGTCGAGCCCGTGCACCGCCTCGTCCACGGCGTCCTTGGCCATGACCCGGTACGTCGTGTACTTGCCGCCGGCGACCACGACGAGCCCTGGCACGGGGTGGGCGACGGTGTGCTCCCGCGACAGCTTGCTGGTGGCGTCCGACTCCCCGGCGAGGAGCGGGCGCAGTCCGGCGTAGACGCCCTGCACGTCGTCCCGGGTGAGCGGCACGGCGAGGACGCTGTTGACGTGCTCCAGCAGGTAGTCGATGTCGGCGCTGGACGCGGCCGGGTGCGCCTTGTCCAGGTCCCAGTCGGTGTCGGTGGTGCCGATGATCCAGTGGCGGCCCCACGGGATGACGAAGAGGACGCTCTTCTCCGTGCGCAGGATCAGGCCGGTCGCCGAGTGGATGCGGTCCTTGGGGACGACGAGGTGGATGCCCTTGGAGGCGCGGACGTGGAACTGTCCGCGCTCCGCGATGAGGGCCTGCGTGTCGTCGGTCCAGACGCCGGTGGCGTTGACGACCTGCTGGGCCCGGATCTCGTACGTGCCGCCCGACTCCACGTCGTCCACGTGGGCGCCGACGACCCGTTCGCCCTCGCGCAGGAAGCCGGTGACGCGGGCGCGGCTGGCGACGCGGGCGCCGTAGGCCGCCGCCGTGCGGACGAGGGTGGCGACATGGCGGGCGTCGTCGACCTGGGCGTCGTAGTACTGGAGGGCGCCGACGAGGGCGTCCTTGCGCAGGGCGGGTGCCACGCGCAGGGCGCGCCGCCGGGACAGGTGGCGGTGCACGGGCAGTCCGCGGCCGTGGCCGGAGGACACGGACATCGCGTCGTACAGGGCGACACCGGACCCGGCGTACACGCGTTCCCAGGCGCGGTGCTGCAGCGGGTAGAGGAACGGGACGGGTCTGACGAGGTGCGGTGCCAGGCGCTGCAGCAGCAGGCCCCGCTCCTTGAGCGCCTCCCGTACGAGGGCGAAGTCGAGCATCTCCAGATAGCGCAGGCCGCCGTGGATGAGCTTGCTGGAGCGGCTGGAGGTGCCGGCCGCCCAGTCGCGGGCTTCCACGAGGCCCGTGGCGAGCCCGCGGGTGGCGGCGTCGAGCGCGATGCCCGCCCCGACGACGCCGCCGCCGACGACCAGCACGTCCAGTTCCTGCTCGGCCATGGCCGCGAGCGCTTCGGCGCGCTCCGCCGGACCCAGTCTGGCTGTCCTCACCGCTGCCTCCCGTCCGCGCCGTCCCCGTACCTGGCGGGCGCCCGGCGTGCGCGGCGCCCATGGGCCCGGCGCGATCGGCGCTCCCGCCCGCCCTGGGGCCGCGGGGCGCCCCGCGCATCCGGCGTGCAGCCGGGCTCACAGACTCGATTCTGTCCCCGGTGCCCGACATCGGCCACCGGCCCCACCCGACCTGTGGACAACACTCCCACGACCACGCGCCCACAATGCCGCATAACGGTCATATTTACGCCTAGTCTGACAGTGCGTTCGCTCGCCCTGTCCACAGGACTTGCGCGTCTCGTCCCCTCCGGCTACTGGGAAGGACGGCTCACTCCATGCCCGCAGACCTCGCCGTCATCGGCCTCGGCCACCTCGGCCTGCCCCTCGCCCAGGCCGCCACCGGCGCCGGCATCGGCACCGTCGGCTACGACACCGACCCGCGGCCGGTCGCCGAGCTCGCCGCCGGGCGCCCGCCCGTCGACGGCTCCCTCACCCCGTCCGAGATCCGCAGGATGCTGTCGGGCGGCTTCCGCCCCACGCCGGACCCGGCCGAGCTGGGACGGGTCCGCACCGCCGTCATCTGCGCCCCGACCAGGCCGGGCACCGAGGGCCCCCTCGATTTGTCCGCCGTCACCGACGCCGCCCGCGCCCTCGCCGCCCGGCTGCGCCCGCACACCACCGTGCTGCTGGAGTCGCCCGTGCCGCCCGGCACCACCGAGGACGTGCTGCGCCCGCTCCTGGAGGAGGGCTCCGGGCTGCGCGCCGGTCGGGACTTCCACCTCGCGTACTCCCCGGCGCGCCTCGACCCGGGCAACCGCGCGTACGGCTACGCCCACACCCCCAAGGTCATCGGCGGCCTCACCCCCGCCTGCACCGAGTCCGCCGCCGCGTTCTACGGCCGCCTCACGGACAAGGTCGTCCGGGCCCGCGGCATCCGCGAGGCGGAGACGGTCAAACTGCTGGAGACCAACTTCCGGCACGTCAACATCGCGCTGGTCAACGAGATGGCCGTGCTCTGCCACGAACTCGGCGTCGACCTGTGGGACGTCGTCCGCTGCGCCGAGACGAAACCGTTCGGCTTCCAGGCGTTCCGCCCCGGACCGGGCGTCGGCGGCCACGGCGTGCCCGTCGACACGGTCGGCGCGCACCGGCCGCTGCACCTGGTGGAGCTGGCCGGCCGGATCAACGAGCGGATGCCGCAGTACGTCACCGCGCGCTGCGCCACGCTCCTCAACGAGCACGGCAAGTCGGTGCGCGGCGCCCGCGTGCTGCTGCTCGGCGTCACCTACAAGCCCGACCTCGCCGACCAGGAGGGCTCCCCCGCACCCGAGATCGCCCAGCGCCTGAAGGGCATGGGCGCCGCGGTCAGCTACCACGACCCGTACGTCCCGGTGTGGCGCGTGGCCGACGTGCCCGTACCGCGCGCCGACTCCCTGTACGAGGCGGCGGCGGGCGCGGACCTGACGATCCTGCTCCAGCACCACCGCACGTACGACCTCCAGGGCCTCTCCGTGAAGGCCCAGCTCCTCCTCGACACGCGGGGAGCCACTCCGACGGGGGCGGCGCACCGGCTGTGAAGAGGCGCCCCAGCCGCGGGACGGGGACGGCCCGGTCACCCACTCGGGTGACCGGGCCGTCCTGCGGTTCAGGCGCCGCGCGGCGGGCTCACCGCCGGTGCTGCGACTCCGCGACGGTGACCTCGACGCGCTGGAACTCCTTGAGCTCGCTATAGCCGGTGGTGGCCATGGCGCGGCGCAGGGCGCCGAAGAAGTTCATGGAGCCGTCCGGGGTGTGGGACGGGCCGGTGAGGATCTCCTCCGTCGTGCCGACGATGCCCAGGTCGACGAGCTTGCCGCGCGGCACGTCCTCGTGGACGGCCTCCATGCCCCAGTGGTGGCCCTTGCCCGGGGCGTCCGTGGCGCGGGCCAGCGGGGAGCCGATCATCACGGCGTCGGCGCCGCACGCGACGGCCTTGGGCAGGTCGCCGGACCAGCCCACGCCGCCGTCGGCGATGACGTGCACGTACCGGCCGCCGGACTCGTCCATGTAGTCGCGGCGGGCGGCGGCCACGTCCGCGACGGCCGTGGCCATGGGGACCTGGATGCCCAGCACGTTGCGGGTGGTGTGGGCGGCGCCGCCGCCGAAGCCCACGAGGACGCCCGCCGCGCCGGTGCGCATCAGGTGCAGCGCGGCCGTGTAGGTGGCGCAGCCGCCCACGATGACGGGGACGTCGAGTTCGTAGATGAACTGCTTCAGGTTCAGCGGCTCGGCGGCGCCGGACACGTGCTCGGCGGAGACGGTCGTACCGCGGATCACGAAGAGGTCGACGCCGGCGTCGACGACGGCCTTGGAGAACTGGGCGGTGCGCTGCGGGGAGAGCGCGGCGGCGGTCACCACGCCGGAGTCGCGGACCTCCTTGATGCGCTGCCCGATCAGCTCCTCCTTGATCGGCGCGGCGTAGATCTCCTGCAGACGGCGGGTGGCGGTGGCCTCGTCCAGCTCGGTGATCTCGTCGAGCAGCGGCTGCGGGTCCTCGTAGCGGGTCCACAGCCCTTCCAGGTTGAGGACGCCGAGGCCGCCCATGCGGCCGATGCGGATCGCGGTCTCCGGGGAGACGACGGAGTCCATGGGCGCGGCCAGGAACGGCAGCTCGAAGCGGTAGGCGTCGATCTGCCAGGCGATCGAGACCTCCTTCGGGTCCCGGGTGCGCCGGCTCGGTACGACGGCGATGTCGTCGAACGCGTACGCCCTGCGGCCGCGCTTGCCGCGCCCGATCTCGATCTCAGTCACGATGTGTGGCCTTTCCTTCTACGTCTGCGCGTACCAGTATCGCCGACCGGGCGCCAGGCGGCGCATGCGGAAGGGGCGGCCCGGGTGTTCCGGGCCGCCCCTTCCGTGCGGTGGGCGCTGCCGGCCGGGGCGCGCGGGTGCCGTGGCGGCCGCGCGCGCCGCCGCTACTTGCGGGTGCTGTAGTTCGGCGCCTCGACCGTCATCTGGACGTCGTGCGGGTGGCTCTCCTTCAGGCCCGCGGACGTGATGCGGACGAACCGGCCGCGTTCCTGCAGCTGGGGGACGGTCCTGCCGCCGACGTAGAACATCGACTGGCGCAGACCGCCGACGAGCTGGTGGACGACCGCGGACAGCGGGCCGCGGTAGGGCACCTGGCCCTCGACGCCCTCGGGCACGATCTTCTCGTCGGACGCGACGCCCTCCTGGAAGTAGCGGTCCTTGGAGAAGGAGCGCTGCTCGCCGCGGGACTGCATGGCCCCGAGGGAGCCCATGCCGCGGTACGACTTGAACTGCTTGCCGTTGATGAAGAGCAGCTCGCCCGGGGACTCCTCGCAGCCGGCGAGCAGGGAGCCGAGCATCACGGTGTCGGCACCGGCGACCAGCGCCTTGGCGATGTCGCCGGAGTACTGGAGGCCGCCGTCGCCGATGACGGGGACGCCGGCCGCCTTGGCGGCGACGGACGCCTCGTAGATGGCGGTGACCTGCGGGACGCCGATGCCGGCGACCACGCGGGTGGTGCAGATGGAGCCGGGGCCGACCCCGACCTTGATCGCGTCGACGCCCGCGTCGATCAGCGCCTGGGCGCCGTCGCGGGTGGCGACGTTGCCGCCGATGACGTCGACGGACGCGTTCGACTTGATCTTGGCGACCATGTCGCCGACCAGCTTGGAGTGGCCGTGGGCGGTGTCGACGACGATGAAGTCGACGCTCGCCTCGATCAGCGCCTGGGCGCGCTCGTAGGCGTCGCCCGCGACACCGACGGCGGCGCCGACGAGGAGGCGGCCCTCCTTGTCCTTCGCCGCGTTCGGGTACTGCTCCGCCTTGACGAAGTCCTTGACGGTGATCAGGCCCTTGAGGAGGCCCTCGTCGTCGACGAGCGGCAGCTTCTCGATCTTGTGGCGGCGCAGCAGCTCCATGGCGTCCACGCCGGAGATGCCGACCTTGCCGGTGACCAGCGGCATGGGCGTCATGACCTCGCGCACTCGGCGGGTGCGGTCGGTCTCGAAGGCCATGTCGCGGTTGGTGACGATGCCCAGCAGCTTGCCCGCGGGGTCGGTGACCGGGACGCCGGAGATGCGGAACTTGCCGCACAGCGCGTCGGCCTCGGCGAGCGTGGCGTCCGGGTGGATCGTGATCGGGTCCGTGACCATGCCGGACTCGGAGCGCTTCACCAGGTCGACCTGGTTGGCCTGGTCCGCGATGGACAGGTTGCGGTGCAGGACGCCGACGCCGCCCTGCCGCGCCATGGCGATGGCCATGCGGGACTCGGTCACCTTGTCCATGGCGGCCGACAGCAGCGGGATGTTGATCCGGACGTTCCTGGAGAGCTGCGTGGAGGTGTCGATCTCGTGGGGCGCCATGTCGGACGCCCCTGGCAGCAGCAGCACATCGTCGTAGGTCAGCCCGAGTGTCGCGAATTTCTCGGGCACTCCGTCGACGTTGGCAGTCATGACACCTTCCCCATGGCCTTGATCGGTGCAGATGTCCATGCTAACGGGCCGCGCGGGTGTCTCATTCCACGAGCAAGATCAGCCGGAAGCTTTGGACGTTCACACGTATGACATCCGCCATAGCGACGGGCCCAGGACGGGCCCGGGTGGGGTGGCGGAGGCCCCCGGGTGCCCCGCGGGGTTCGGTGAGGGACCGCGGCCCGCCCGCGCTGCCGCCGGGCGGCGTGCTCACTGCTCGGCGAGCGCCCGGAGCCGGCTGAGCGCGCGGTGCTGGGCGACCCGTACGGCACCGGGGGACATGCCGAGCATCTGCCCGGTCTCCTCGGCGGTGAGCCCCACGGCCACCCGGAGCAGCAGCAGTTCGCGCTGGTTCTCCGGGAGGTTGGCGAGGAGCCTGCGGGCCCATTCCGCGTCGTCGCTGAGCAGGGCGCGCTCCTCGGGGCCGAGGGAGTCGTCGGGCCGCTCGGGCATCTCGTCGGAGGGTACGGCGGTGGAGCCGGGGTGCCGCATGGCCGCCCGCTGCAGGTCGGCGATCTTGTGACCGGCGATGGCGAAGACGAACGCCTCGAACGGCCGACCGGTGTCCCGGTAGCGCGGCAGGGCCATCAGGACGGCGACGCAGACCTCCTGCGCGAGGTCCTCGACGAAGTGCCGGGCGTCGCCGGGGAGCCGGTTCAGCTTGGTGCGGCAGTACCGCAGGGCCAGCGGGTGGACATGGGCGAGCAGGTCGTGGGTGGCCTGCTCGTCGCCCTCCACCGCGCGGTGCACGAGTGCGCCGATCGCCCCGGCCGCCGCGGGGGGCGCGGGAGACGTCGGCGTCTGGTCGTCGTGCATCGGTCCATGGTGCCTTGACCGCGTCTGCTCCGTGGCACCGCGTCCCGCCTTGTGCACCGAAGCGTTATGAGCAGGTGCGCCGGACGTCATCCCCTGCGCCCTCCCCTCCCGCTCGATCGACTCGTCCCCGAGGAGCTCCACCCCTCAAGGATGCGGCATCGCGCCGGAAACAGACATCAGGCGTGCGCCGCCCCGTCCGCCGCGGTGCGGACGGGGGCATCACGGGCATGACGGCCCCGGCGCCGGGGAGCGCCCCGGCAGCGGCGCTGTCCGCCCGCGGTGCGGGCGGGACCTCGCGGACACGGGCCTAGCGCACCAGGCCCCAGCGGAAGCCGAGCGCGACCGCGTGGGCCCGGTCCGAGGCACCGAGCTTCTTGAACAGCCGCCGGGCGTGGGTCTTGACCGTGTCCTCCGAGAGGAACAGCTCACGGCCGATCTCGGCGTTCGAGCGGCCGTGGCTCATGCCTTCGAGCACCTGGATCTCCCGCGCGGTGAGCGTGGGCGCGGCGCCCATCTCCGCGGACCGCAGCCGGCGCGGGGCGAGCCGCCAGGTGGGGTCGGCGAGGGCCTGGGTGACGGTCGCCCGCAGCTCGGCGCGCGAGGCATCCTTGTGCAGGTACCCCCGGGCGCCGGCGGCCACGGCGAGCGCCACACCGTCGAGGTCCTCGGCGACGGTCAGCATGATGATGCGGGCGCCGGGGTCCGCGGACAGCAGCCGGCGGACGGTCTCCACGCCGCCCAGACCGGGCATGCGTACGTCCATAAGGATCAGGTCGGAGCGGTCGGCGCCCCAGCGGCGGAGGACTTCCTCGCCGTTGGCCGCCGTCGTCACGCGCTCGACACCGGGCACGGTCGCGACGGCGCGCCGTAGCGCTTCTCGGGCAAGCGGGGAGTCGTCGCAGACGAGGACGGAAGTCATGACCGCCCTCCGCAGCTGATGCGCGTCACCTTGGGCCTCCAGGCTGGTTACGAATCGTCACCTGTGCGGTTGACGGCCCCGGACATCTGCCCGAGGGCCGGTTGCTTCAACCGCCTCCGCTCTCTCAACGACGGTCACCCGAAAGAGTTACGGGGACGGGCACCGACTCCAACACTCTACGTGAGGAGTCGCCTACGGAGGAGAGCGCCGCAGGTCATCGGCGTCTCGCTGTCACCCGACCGCCATCTCACACAGAGCTATGCCCCATTTAGCGCCTTTTCCTTCCCTTTGCTGGTGTCTGTGGCTAGATTCGCAATGAGTCATATTTACATCTACTGCGACAAGACGTCCGCGCAACGAGCCCCGCGGTGGGCTCAGTACCGACTCCGTACCGGTTACAAGGGGACATGCGCTATGGCAGATTTCTCCCGCCTTCCCGGACCCAACGCCGACCTCTGGGACTGGCAGCTGCTGGCTGCCTGCCGAGGGGTCGACAGTTCGCTCTTCTTCCACCCCGAGGGGGAGCGCGGCGCGGCGCGGAGCGCGCGTGAGAACTCGGCGAAGGAGGTCTGCATGCGATGCCCGGTCCGCGCGGAGTGCGCGGCCCACGCACTCGCCGTGCGGGAGCCCTACGGAGTGTGGGGCGGCCTCACCGAGGACGAGCGCGAGGAGCTGATGGGCAGGGCGCGCACCCGGCTGATCACGACGTCCGCGGCGGGCGGCAAGGGCTGAGCGCCCGGAACCCGCGCGGAGCGCCGGCGACGAGGGCAGGGGAGGACCGGGGAACAGGGCAGGACATGGAGGACCGGGGAAGGCCGGACGGGACCGGAGGGGCCGCCCCCGCGAAGCCATGCCGGACAGACCGCTGAAGGAACGTTTCAGCAGGCCCGCACGGAAGCCGTGCGGGCCTGTTGCGCGCCTCGGCCCTGTTGCGCGCGCCTGCTGTACGGGCCTGCCGTACGGACCTCTCCGGGGGCCGTACGCGTCCCCGCGGGCGCCGGCCGCCACGGCGCGCGCCCCCGCGCCGCGGCCGTACGGTGCTGCGCACCGCCGCGCAGAAGGCCGGTCCGGCCACGACGTGCGCGGGGCGGCAGCGGGGGTGTGGGGTCAGCGGGCGCGTCAGGCAGCAGGCCCGGGACCACCGCGCGTGGCGGCGGCAGGCCGGGGCGGTCGGGGGCGGCGTCGGCCGGCGGGTGGGGCGTTACGCGCGGGTCGCGGCGGCCGCGAGTTGGTCCAGGGTGGCCGCCACGGCCGGGACCTGCGCCAGGTCCGGGAGGGTGAGGGCGACGATCTCCCGCTCCACGCGCGGCTCCACCGCGACGGTCCGGGTGCCCCGGGGCCGTACGGAGGCGATGGCCAGCTCCGGGAGCACTGCCACGCCCAGTCCGGCGCCCACCAGTCCGACGACCGCCGGGTAGTCGTCGGTCGCGAAGTCGATGCGGGGCGCGAAGCCGGCGGTCCGGCAGACGTCCACCAGCTGGCGGCGGCAGCGGGGGCAGCCGGCGATCCACGGCTCATCCGCCAGTTCGCCGATGGTGAGGGAGTCCGCGCCGGCCAGCCGGTGGCCCTCGGGTACGAGGCTCACGAGCCGGTCGGTGAGGAGGGGGCGCACGACGAGGTCCTGCCACTCCGACTCGGCCGCCGCCCCGCCGCCGTACCGGAAGGCGAGCGCCACGTCGCAGTCGCCCTCGCGCAGCATCTCGACCGAGCGCGGCGGTTCGGCCTCGACGAGGGACACCCGGGTGCCGGGGTGGGCGGCGCGCAGGGCGGCCAGGGCGGCCGGGACGAGCGTGGAACTGCCGCTGGGGAACGACACGAGCCGGACCCGCCCGGCCCGCAGCCCCGCGATGGCGGCGACCTCCTCCTCGGCGGCGGTCAGCCCCGCGAGGATACCGGCGGCGTGCCGCACGAGCGCCTCGCCCGCCTGGGTCAGCCGCATCTCCCGGCCGGTGCGGACGAGCAGCGGGGTTCCGGCGGACGACTCCAGCGCCTTCATCTGCTGACTGACCGCGGGCTGGGTGCAGCCGAGCTCGCGGGCCGCCGCGGAGAAGGACCCGGTGGCGGCCACGGCGCGCAGGACGCGGAGGTGGCGGGCTTCGATCACCCCTCGACTATAAGGGCAGCTTGGGTGGGCGCCGCAATATTCGCTGCCCGCTTTGAGTCGATGCGGTAGCGTGCCCGACCGGAAGACCGCGCGAGGAGAAGCAGGAGGGGCAGCGCGATGAGCGACGGCACGGTGGGCGGACGGCTGCTGACGGTGAACGTGGGGCGGGCCAGGAGCGTCGACTACTCCGACGCGCCGAGTGGCGCCACGGGCATCGGCAAGTACCCGGTGGAGGGGCCGATACGAGTCAGCGACCCGGGACCGAAGGGCACCGGCGGGGGCGGTGTGGCCGGGGACGCCGTGTGCGACCTGCGCCACCACGGCGGCTCGGACCAGGCGGTGTACGCGTTCGCCCGGGAGGAGCTGGACCACTGGGAGCGGGAGCTGGGACGGCCGCTCGCCAACGGCGTGTTCGGTGAGAACCTCACGACAGCGGGACTGGACGTGGACGGGGCGCGGCTCGGGGAGCGGTGGCGGATCGGCGGGTCGCTGGTCCTGGAGGTGACGACCTCGCGCATCCCGTGCCGTACGTTCGCGAGCTGGCTGGGCGAGCGGGGCTGGGTGAAGCGGTTCACGGAGCGGGCCGCGCCGGGCGCGTACCTGCGGGTGGTCGAGCCGGGGGAGGTGCGGGCGGGCGATCCCGTGGAGATCGTGCACCGGCCGGACCACGAGGTGACGGTGGGGCTGGCGTTCCGGGCGCAGACGACGGAGCGGGAGCTGCTGCGCCGCGTCCTGGCGGCGGGTGACGCCCCGCACCCCGAACTCCGCGAGCGGGCAAGGAAGTACGCGGCCCAGGGCTAGGGAGCGCCCTCGCAGGAGCGTCGCCGTCCCGGGGCGGGCGGCGACGCGGTAGGGGGCGCACGACCTGACGGGGGTTGTGCGGGGATCGTGGGCGCGCGCCCGCGCGGGGGTGCGGGGCACTAACGTGCCGCGTATGACGAGTGCACTGATTACTGGCGCGACCGCGGGGATCGGGGCCGCGTTCGCGCGGCGCCTGGCGGCGGACGGCCACGATGTGGTCCTGGTGGCCCGCGATACGGACCGGCTGCGGGAGCAGGCGACCGAGCTGCACGACCGGCACGGCGTGGAGGCGGAGGTGCTGGCCGCGGACCTGGCGACCGACGAGGGGATCGCCGCCGTCGAGGCGCGGCTCGCCGACCGGAAGCGCCCGGTCGACCTGCTGGTGAACAACGCCGGGTTCGGCAACAAGGGCCGCTTCCTCGACGTGAAGATGGCGGACGAGCTGCGGATGCTGAAGGTGCACTGCGAGGCGGTGCTGCGGCTGACGTCGGCGGCGACGGAGGCGATGCGCGAGCGTCGGCGGGGTGGCGTGGTGAACGTCGCGTCCGTCGCCGCGTTCGTGCCGCGCGGCACGTACGGGGCGTCCAAGGCGTGGGTCGTGCAGTTCACGCAGGGCGCGGCGCGCGACCTGGCGGGCAGCGGGGTCCGGCTGATGGCGCTGTGCCCGGGGTTCGTGCGGACCGAGTTCCACCAGCGGGCCGGAATGGGCACGGACAACATCCCGGGGTGGATGTGGCTGGACGCCGACAAGGTGGTGTCGGAGGCGCTGGCCGACCTGGCCCGGGGCCGCACCCTGTCCGTACCGGACCCGCGTTACAAGGCGCTCATGGGCGTGGTGAAGCTGGCGCCGCGGGGGCTGCTGGGCGGGGTGAGCTCGCGGGCGGGCCGCAAGTACGGCCCGGCGTAGGCGTCGCACCGGGCGCGCGGGCCGGGGGCGGCGGGGGCGGCGGGCGCGATGCCGGGCTGGCCACGGGCGTTGGTTCAGGCGGGCGGGCCCGGTGTGTCAGGAGGCGTCGGGCGTGCGGGCGGGCGGTGTGTCGGGCGTCGCGTCAGCGGCTGCGTCGCGTCAGCGGCTGCGTCGGGCACGCGGACCGGCCGCATGGGGCGCCTCATCCGCCGCTGCGCCGGGCACAGGGGGTGGCCGCGTCGGGCGTACGGGCAGGTGCGCCGGGCGCGGCAAGTCGCCTGCAGGGTGACGGCCCGCAGATGGGTGCGGCGTGCGGGAGGGACGGGCCGGATGGCGACGGCCGCCCCTCGCGAAAGCGGCCCGGTCGACCAGGGGGCGGGGACGGTCCGTGCAGAGGAGGCCGTCCCGCTGCGTACGGCGGGCGTGCTCGCGCACGGGCGAGGCCCGGTGCCCCTGGGCGGGGCACCGGGCCTCGGTGCTCTGAACGTCCGTCAGACGTCAGTGGGAGTGGCCGTGACCGTGGCCGTGGCCGTGGCCCGCCTCGGCCTCTTCTTCCTTCTTCTCCACCACGAGGGTCTCGGTGGTGAGCAGCAGGGAGGCGATGGACGCGGCGTTCTCCAGCGCGGAGCGGGTGACCTTGACCGGGTCGATGACGCCGGCCTTCACCAGGTCGCCGTACTCGCCGGAGGCGGCGTTGTAGCCGTTGCCCTTCTCCAGCTCGGCGACCTTGGAGACGATGACGTAGCCCTCCAGGCCGGCGTTCTCCGCGATCCAGCGCAGCGGCTCGACGGCGGCGCGGCGGACGACGGCGACACCGGTGGCCTCGTCGCCTTCCTTGTCGAGGTTGCCCTCAAGGACCTTGACGGCGTGGACCAGCGCGGAGCCGCCACCGGAGACGATGCCCTCCTCGACCGCGGCGCGGGTCGCGGAGATGGCGTCCTCCAGACGGTGCTTCTTCTCCTTCAGCTCCACCTCGGTGGCGGCGCCGACCTTGATGACGCACACGCCGCCGGCCAGCTTCGCGAGGCGCTCCTGGAGCTTCTCGCGGTCCCAGTCGGAGTCGGTGGACTCGATCTCGGCCTTGATCTGCGCGACGCGACCGGTGACGTCCTCGGACTTGCCGGCGCCCTCGACGATCGTGGTGTCGTCCTTGGTGACGGTGACTCGGCGGGCACTGCCGAGCACGTCCAGGCCGGCCTGGTCGAGCTTGAGGCCGACCTCCTCGGAGATGACCGTGGCGCCGGTGAGGACCGCCATGTCCTGCAGCATCGCCTTGCGGCGGTCGCCGAAGCCGGGGGCCTTGACCGCGACCGCGTTGAAGGTGCCGCGGATCTTGTTGACGACCAGGGTCGACAGAGCCTCGCCCTCGACGTCCTCGGCGATGATCAGCAGCGGCTTCGAGGCGCCGGCCTGGATGATCTTCTCCAGCAGCGGCAGGAGGTCCGCGATGGAGGTGATCTTGCCCTGGTTGATCAGGATGTACGGGTCGTCGAGGACGGCCTCCATACGCTCCTGGTCGGTCACCATGTACGGGGACAGGTAGCCCTTGTCGAAGGCCATGCCCTCGGTGAAGTCCAGCTCCAGGCCGAAGGTGTTGGACTCCTCGACGGTGATGACACCGTCCTTGCCGACCTTGTCCATCGCCTCGGCGATGAGCTCGCCGACCTGCTGGTCCTGGGCGGACAGCGCGGCGACGGCCGCGATGTCGGACTTCTCCTCGATCGGGCGGGCCGTGGCGAGCAGCTCGTCGGAGACGGCCTTGACGGCGGCGTCGATGCCCTTCTTGAGGGCGGCCGGGGAGGCGCCGGCGGCGACGTTGCGCAGACCCTCCTTGACGAGGGCCTGGGCCAGCACGGTGGCGGTGGTCGTACCGTCACCCGCGATGTCGTTGGTCTTGGTCGCCACCTCCTTCACCAGCTGGGCGCCGAGGTTCTCGTACGGGTCCTCGAGCTCGACCTCACGCGCGATGGTGACACCGTCGTTGGTGATGGTCGGGGCGCCGAACTTCTTGTCGATGACGACGTTGCGGCCCTTGGGGCCGATCGTCACCTTGACCGTGTCGGCAAGCTTGTTGACGCCGCGCTCAAGGGCGCGACGGGCGTCCTCGTCGAACTTCAGGATCTTCGCCATGGGAGCGATTCAGCCCTCTCGGTACTCGGTGGAGAAAAAGGCGGCGCCCCTCGCCGCCCGGCGCAGGTGCGGCAGCACGGCATCGGGAGCCAGGGGCGCGACCTCAAGGCATCAAGGCATCAAGGCAGATGCGAGGTCTTACTTCTCGATGATCGCGAGCACGTCGCGGGCCGAGAGGACGAGGTACTCCTCGCCGTTGTACTTGACCTCGGTGCCGCCGTACTTGCTGTAGAGCACGACGTCGCCGACCTTCACGTCGAGCGGGAGACGCTCGCCGTTCTCGAAGCGGCCCGGGCCCACTGCCAGGACTGCGCCCTCCTGGGGCTTCTCCTTGGCGGTGTCCGGAATGACCAGGCCAGAGGCCGTGGTCTGCTCGGCGTCGAGCGGCTGGACCACGATGCGGTCCTCAAGCGGCTTGATGGCAACCTTGGAGCTGGTGGTCGTCACGATCCGACCTCCCCCTTCGGAGATCTCACGGGGTCTACTGTCTGAGGTGGCGACCAGGTGGATCCGTCGTCGCGGGTGCCGGACCTGCCCGTCGCTGTGTTGGCACTCTCCCTCGGGGAGTGCCAGAGCTGAGACTATGACCGCGATTAGCACTCGGTCAAGCGGAGTGCCAATTCGCCGCGGCGCGGCGCGGGAGCGGCCCCGCGGGACGGGGGCCGCGGGCGGGCCGGACCACCCGCGCCGCGGGCACCGTGAGCGGGTCCGCCGGCGCGGCGGCGGGGGCCCACCGGGCGCCGCGGCGGCCTGCCGTACGGCAAGCGGCACAGGGTGCCGGGTGCGGGGCTAGCCGACGTAGTCCTCCAGGCGGGCCACCGCGTAGCCGCGTGCGGTGATCGTGTCCATGGCCTGCCGGACCATGTCGGCCATCGTGCCCTTCCAGTGGGAGCGTCCGCGGAAGTGGGTCAGCACGATGTCGCCGGGGTGCAGGTCCCTGTCCCACTCGCGCCACTCCATGCGGTCGGGGAACGCCTCCGACGCCCACAGCGGCACCGCCTTGATGCCGCAGGACGCGGCGGCCCGCAGGGTGTCGCGGTTGTAGTTGCCGTACGGCGGGCGGAACAGGGTGGGCCGGGTGCCGAACCGCTTTTCGAGGGTGTCCTGCTGACCGCAGATCTCGCGCTTCTGCTCCGCGTACGACAGCGCCGGCATGTACCGGTGGTTGAGGGTGTGGTTGTGCAGGGCCACCCCTTGGTCCTGCATCCGCCGGAAGTAGCCGTAGTCCTCGCGTACGAGGTAGTCGCTGAGGAAGGCGCTGTACGGGATGTCCAGTTCGGCCATCATCCGCAGCAGCTCCGGGTCCTTCTCGGCGCCGTCGTCGATGGTGAGGAAGACGACGCGGTCCTCGGTCGGGACGGTGGTGAAGACCGGCGGCAGCGTGGGGTCCCCGACGCCGAAGCCCTTGCGGAAGGGGATGTCCGGTTTCACGGCGGGCGGCGCGGGAGGGGTCAACGGGGTCTGCTTGAGGCCCCACTTCTTCGCCGCGGCCACCCGTGCGGCCTGCGCCCGGCGGTAGCGCTCGACGTACGCGGTGATCGCTCCCGACGGCGTCAGCGGCTGCGCCTGCCGCCCACCGCCGGCTGGGCCCCGCCCAGGGCCGCCACCTCCGGTCCGGCGTCCCGCGCGCCGCAGGCCGTACCGAGCGACGCGGCGAGCAGGGCGGCGACCACGAACCGGCACCGGATCCTCCGCAGGCGCCGCTCCCGCGTGAGGTGCGGGAGCTGTGTGAGGCGCGGGAGCCGGGCGCGGTGCAGGAGCCGAGCGCGGTGCAGGAGCCGGGCGCGGTGCGGGAGCTGTGTGAGGTGCAGGAGCCGGGTGCGGTGCCGGAGCTGCGTCAGGTGCGGGAGCTGTGTGAGGTGGAGGCGCCGGGTGAGGCGTGGGAGGCGCACAAGGCGCGAGAGCTGCACAAGGCGCAAGAGCTGCGCAAGGCGCAGGTGCCCGATAAGCCGCAGGCGCCCGATGGGCCGCAGGCGCCCGGCGAGTCGCAGGTGCCCCGTGAAGCTCAGGCACCCGATGAGACGCGGGAGCGGCGTGAGGTGCAGGAGCCCCGCGAAGCGCAGGAGCCAGGTGAGGTGCAGGGGCGAGGTGAGCCGCGCCAGCCGGGCCGCCGCCCACCCCAGCGGGCCGGAGCGTCCGCGCGCCCCGGGCTTGCCCGGCTCGCACAGCTCCCCCGGCCTTCCCGGCCCCCCGGGCTTCCCGAGCCGTCCGAGGCACACCACGCAGAACGCCCGCCACACCCCGAATGACCCTCTTTGTCGTACTAGCTGCATGGCGCCGCATCCTGTCAGCGCGGCGGGTCCGCACCCGCCCGACACCGCCGCACGGTCCGCACCATCCCCCGCCCGGCCCACAGCGTCCGGTCACCGGTGGCCCAGAATGGGGCGGGTGACCGATCTCGCCGCCTTCTCCGCGCTGCTCACCGACGAGGGCCGGGCCCTGCTCGACGAACTGCGCGACTACGACCCCGCCCAGGAGCTGGCCGTCGCGTCCCGGCTGCGCCGCACGCACCCCACGGAGCTGGTGTCGGCGGCGCTGGGGCAGGCCCGGCTGCGCCAGCGGGCCGTGGCGAAGTTCGGCGCGGACGCCCACCGCATGTACTTCACGCCGCACGGCGTCGAGCAGTCCACCCGCAGGGCCGTCGCGGAGCACCGCGCGGCGGCCTTCGCCCGGCTGGGCGTGGGCAGCGTCGCGGACCTGTGCTGCGGCATCGGGGGCGACGCGCTGGCCCTGGCCCGGGCCGGCGTCCGGGTGCTCGCCGTCGACCGGGACCCGCTGACCGCGGCGGTGGCCCGCGCCAACGCCGCCGAGCTGGGCGTCGCGGACCTCGTGGAGGTGCGCTGCGCCGACGTGGCGGAGGTCGGCACGGCCGGGTACGACGCCGTGTTCGTGGACCCGGCGCGGCGCGGCGGCCGGGGCCGGGTGTTCGACCCGGAGGCGTACTCGCCGCCGCTGTCCTGGGCCGTCGACAAGGCCCGTACGGCCCCGCACGCGGCGCTCAAGATCGCGCCGGGCATCCCGCACGAGGTGATCCCGCGGGAGGCCGAGGCGGAGTGGATCTCGGACGGCGGTGACGTGAAGGAGGCGGTGCTGTGGTTCGGCACGGCCCCCGGGTCCGTACGGGCCACGCTGCTCCCCTCCGGGGCCAGCCTCGCGGCGGCCGGACAGCCGCCGGCGGCACCGGTCCGGCCGGTGGGGCGCTACCTGTACGAGCCGGACGGTGCCGTGATCCGGGCCCATCTGGTCGCGGAGGTGGCCCGCGAGGTCGGCGGCGGGCTCGTCGACCCGACCATCGCCTACGTGACGGCCGACGAGCTGCGGGCCACGCCGTACGCGACGGCGTACGAGATCACCGACACGCTGCCCTTCAACCTGAAGAAGCTGAAGGCGCTCCTGCGGGAGCGCGAGGTGGGCGTCCTGACGGTGAAGAAGCGGGGCTCCGCGGTGGAGCCGGAGGAGCTGCGCCGCAAGGTGAAGCCGAAGGGCCCGCACGCGGCGACGGTCTTCCTCACGCGGGTGGCGGGGGCTCCGACGATGCTCGTGGGCCACCCGGCGGGGCGGGCATAGGGGCCGGGGGCGGTCCTCCGGCCGAGTGAGGGTGCAGCGCGGCTTCCGGCAGGCCCTCGGCGCGCCGTGCCTGCCGCCGCGTGTGGGCGCCTACCCGCTCTGCGCGCCCCAGCAGGGCGTTCCCTGCCGCAGCGGCCGACCGCCCCCGGGGCGGTCCACCACACCGGCCGTGCGGCGCCGGCTGCCGGCGGAACCGAGACCGGGGCGCACCCGCCGAGGCACAGGCTTGGCCGCCCCTCCGCGGACCAGGCCGGTAGCCGGGCCGGGCGGCGGCAGGCGGGAGCGGGTCAGCGCCCACCGGCCGACGCCGCGCCCCGCAGGGCCCGCGGCCGCGAGCCCTGCGGCCGCGGGGACAGCCGGGACGCCCAGGGCGAGGGCCACGGGAGCACGCGCGACCGGCGGCCGCCGTGCTGTCGCGCCCTCCTCGCCACCGTGGGGCCCATCAACGGCGGACACCGAGCCGCCTCAGCGGGGCGCGTCGACGGCGGGCTTCCCGCCGCCTCAGCGGGGCGCGTCGGTGGCGGTGGGCGTGTCGAGGCCTGGGGTGGCGTCGACTCCGAGGGACGTGAAGCGCCAGCGGTGCACCGGGCGGGTGAGCAGCTCGGCCGGGGGGTCGGGGAGTTCCGGGACCCCGTCGCCGTCGCCTTCCCACCAGGTCAGGACCAGCACGCGGTCCCCGGTGGCGGTGAACGTCTCCCGGCGGAGCGGTACGGCGTCGAGGCGCTGGGCGCGCGCCCAGGCCAGCAGCTCCGGTCCCCGGCCGGCGACCGCCCGGGCCTCCCACATCAGGGTCACCGTCACGAGTACAGGTTCTCCTTGCTGAGCTCGTGCAGGTGATCGTGGTCGTGGTCGTGGGCGTGGGAGTGGTCTCCCGGCACGTGGGGGTCCGTCACCGGCAGCGAGGAGTCCGCGGAGAGGCCGAGGTCGGAGGCCGGGCGGTTGCGGGCGACCATCTCTGCGCCGAGGGCGGCGACCATCGCGCCGTTGTCGGTGCACAGCCCCGGGCGCGGCACGCGCAGGCGGATCCCGGCGCGCTCGCAGCGCTCCTGCGCCAGGGCCCGCAGCCGGGAGTTCGCCGCCACGCCGCCCCCGATCATCAGGTGGTCGACGCCCTGGTCCTTGCAGGCCCGCACGGCCTTGCGGGTCAGGACGTCCACGACCGCCTCCTGGAAGGACGCCGCCACGTCGCGCACGGGCACGTCCTCGCCGGCGTTCCGCCTGGCCTCGACCCAGCGGGCCACGGCCGTCTTGAGACCGGAGAAGGAGAAGTCGTACGCTGGGTCGCGCGGCCCGGTCAGGCCGCGCGGGAACGCGATGGCCGCCGGGTCGCCCTCCTTGGCGAGCCGGTCGATGACCGGGCCTCCGGGGAAGCCCAGGTTCAGCACGCGGGCGATCTTGTCGAAGGCCTCGCCGGCCGCGTCGTCGATCGTCGCGCCCATGGGCCGGACGTCCGAGGTGATGTCCGGGGCCAGCAGCAGGGACGAGTGGCCGCCGCTGACCAGCAGCGCCATCGTCGGCTCGGGCAGCGGGCCGTGCTCCAGCTGGTCCACGCAGATGTGCGACGCGAGGTGGTTCACCCCGTACAGCGGCTTGCCCAGCGCGTACGCGTACGCCTTCGCCGCCGAGACGCCGACGAGCAGCGCGCCCGCCAGGCCGGGGCCCGCCGTCACCGCGACGCCGTCCAGGTCGCGGGCCGTGACACCGGCCTCCTTCAGGGCCCGCTCGATGGTCGGGACCATCGCCTCCAGGTGGGCGCGGGACGCGATCTCGGGGACGACGCCGCCGAAGCGGGCGTGGTCGTCGACGCTCGACGCGACCGCGTTCGCGAGCAGGGTGGTGCCGCGGACGATGCCGACGCCGGTCTCGTCGCAGGAGGTCTCGATACCGAGGACGAGGGGTTCGTCAGCCATGGCTCTCAGCGCTTTCCATCGGGTCTTCTTGTACGTCGTCGTCTTGTGCGCCGCCGGCCCGCGGATCGTCCGGTACGGCATCGCCCCGTACGGCGTCGTCGGGGTCTTGTGCGCCCGCCCGGCGTACGCGGTGCGGGCGCGCGCCGGGGTCTTCCGGTGCGCGGGGGTCCTGGGCGGCGGCGCTCCCCTCAGCGGCAGCCTCCGGGGCGGCGGCCTCCGGGGCGGCGGCCTCCGCGACAGCGGCTTCCGGGGCGGCGGCTTCGGAGGCGGCCGCGTCCTGGGCGGCTCCGTCCCGTACCGTCAGCCGCATCACCAGCGCGTCCACGTTCCCCGGCTGGTAGTAGCCGCGCCGGAAGCCGATCGGCTCGAAACCGAAGCGCTCGTAGAGCCGCTGCGCCCTGGCGTTGTCGACCCGGACCTCCAGCAGCACTTCCCGGCACTCGAAGTCCGTGGCACTGCGCAGCAGCTCGCTGAGGAGCCGGGCGCCGAGCCCGGTGCCCCACTGGTCGCGCGCGGCGGCGATGGTCTGGACGTCGCCGAGCCCGCCGGCCGCCGCGAGCCCCGCGTAGCCGACGATCCGGCCGCCGGCCTCCGCCACCACGTAGCGGCGCGTCGCCGCGGGGCCGCGCGCGTGCGCGAGCTCCGACCAGAACATGCCTTCCGACCAGGCGTCCTCGGGGAACAGGTCGCGTTCGAGTTCCAGCACCGGCGGGATGTCCCACCAGCGCATCTCGCGCAGGGCCGCCTCGGTCACTGCGGGGTGACCACCTTGTAGTTCTTCGGCACCTGGGCGTCCGGCCGCCGCAGGTACAGGGGCGCGGCGGCAGCAGCGCCTCCCCGGCCGCGAGCCGCTCCGCCGCCAGGGCGGCCAGCGCGTCGGCCGACTGGTGCTCGGGGTCGCGGGCGTCCGGGAACACCTCGCCGTACAGCCGCGCGCCCGCGCCCACGGCGGGCAGCCCGGCGACCTCGGCGGCGATGTCGGCGGGCCGGTCCACCGCCGGCTCCGTCACCCGGGTCCGGCAGTCGTCGTACCGGGCCCAGTAGACCTCCTTGCGGCGGGCGTCCGTGGCGACGACGAACGGCTCGTCCAGCCCGGAGGCGTACGCGAGGCCGTCCAGGGTGCACACCCCGTGCACGGGCACGCCCAGCGCGGAGCCGAAGGTGGCGGCGGTCACCAGGCCGACGCGCAGCCCGGTGTACGGGCCGGGGCCGACGCCCACGACGACGTCGGTGACGGCGTCCAGGGCGAGCCCGGCCTCGGTGAGCACGCGGTGCACGGCGGGCAGCAGCAGTTCCCCGTGCCGGCGCGCGTCGACCCGGCCCGACCGGGCGACGACGGACCGCCCGTCGTGGAGAGCGACGGTGACGGCGGGTGTGGCGGTATCCATGGCGAGCAGCAGCACGCGAACAGCCTACGGCTCCCGCAGGGTGGAGTACGGCGGCCAGGTGCCCTCCCGGAGCTGCTGCTACCGTCACATCGACAGGTCGTAGGAGAGGTGGGGCAGCGTGGCAAGGAGCAGCTCGGGATTCGTGGCCGGGCTCACCGCGGCGGCACTGGCGGCGGTCGGCTTCCTGGCCTACCAGGCGTCCGCGACCGCCCCCGCGGACCTGCGGGGCGGCAAGGCCGGCGCTTCCTCCGCGGAACCGTCCGCCCCGCCCTCCGCCCCCGGCGCCTCCCCGGCCCCGGGGGCGTCCGCGTCCACGGGGCAGCAGGTGCCGGCGGCGCCCGAGCAGTCCGGTTCGGGGGAACGGGTGGTGTACGCCCTGGCGGAGCGCCGGGTGTGGCTGGTGGAGGAGTCCGGTGAGGTGTCCCGGACGTTCACGGTGATGCCGAGCACGGTGCACCCGGCGCCGGGTTCCTACAAGGTGACGTCGCGCTCGGGCAACGTGCAGGGGTCCGACGGGGTGCAGGTGGAGCACGTGGTGCGGTTCGCCTCGGTGGACGGCGTGACGATCGGCTTCAGCGCGGCCGTGGACGGCTCGACGCCCAGCCCGGACCCGACGCGCCGCACGGGCGGGGTGCGGATGAGCCGCGAGGACGGGGACGCGCTGTGGAAGTTCGCGACCGTCAACGCGAAGGTCGTCGTCGTTCCCTGAGCCGCCCGGCCGCTGCCACGCCGCCGCGGGGCTCCCTCACCCTCGGGGCCTCCCCTGCGGGCTCCCTCCTGCGGTGTGCCGGTGCGTGGGGGCCTCTTTGGCCTGGGGTTCCGCCTCGCGGGGTTCCGTACCCCGGGCGCGTTCCGTACGGGGTGGCCGTGGCCTCGGGGGTGTCGCCGCGCGGGCTTCCGTGACCAGGGCTGCGCGGCGGACCGTCGCTCGTGCGGGTCACGGACCGTTCCGCTCCTGCCGGCCGCGGACCGTGCGTGCTTCCCTCAGGGGAGTTGCCGCCGCGACCCGCCCGTCCCGCAACCGGGCCGCAGAAGCGCCCGGCAGCCGGGTTGCGGTTACGCCGCGCGGGGTGCCTCGTGGGGGGCGCCGTCCTCGGGGGCGTCGCCGGACGGCTCGCCGGATGCGGCGGCGGGAGCCGGGCGGGGCGGTGTGGACACGGCGCTGGCCGCCGCGCAGGACGCGAGCAGGTCGCGCATCGACACGTCCGACGGCTGCCGGTGCTCCGGCGGCCGTTCCGGCTGCCGCCTCGGCTGCTGCTGCGGCATGGTTGCCTCCCGGCTCCAAGCGTAGTTAGGTGAACCTAACCAAGGTCTGATCTCCATGTGACCACGCTTCGGAGGTACCGCGCAACAATTTACCGACGGCTTGTCGGAACGTACGGCACGCGCGTACGGCTCTCAGACCAGCGCGAGGTCCACGCCCGCCCAGCGCTCCCCCACCCCCGTCAGGGTGACCTGGCGGCGGTCGTCGTCCGTGTCCCCGACGACCCGGTCGATCACCACGTGCAGGCGGTCCTCCGTGAGGTCCTCCACCTTGCCCTCGCCCCACTCCACGACCACGACGGAGTCCGGCAGCGAGACGTCGAGGTCCAGGTCCTCCATCTCGTCGAGCCCGCCGCCCAGCCGGTAGGCGTCCACGTGCACCAGAGCGGGGCCGCCGGTCAGCGACGGGTGGACGCGGGCGATGACGAAGGTGGGCGACGTGACCGCGCCGCGCACCCCGAGTCCCTCGCCCAGGCCGCGCGTCAGGGTCGTCTTGCCCGCGCCCAGCTCGCCGGTGAGCATCACGAGGTCTCCGGGGCGCAGCAGCCCGGCCAGTGCGCGCCCGAGGTCCTGCATCTCCTCGGGCGCGTGCACGGTGAGGCGGGCGGTGGCCGCGACGTCGGCGGCGGGGATGTGCGGTGCGGTGGCGGAGGGGTGCGCTGCTTCCATGTGTGCCAAGGTAACCGCTCCGCCGGCACCGTCCGCGTACGTCCCCGACCAGCCCGGCCACCACCGCCGCGCGAGGCCGCCGACGCCGCCCGCGTACGCCCCCGAGCAGCCCGCCACCAGCGGCGCGCGCAGCCGCCCGCGTCGCCCGCGTACGCCCCCGACCAGCCCGCCACCAGCGGCGCGCGCAGCCGCGGCCCCGGCTCGGGGTCCCGCGGGCGGGCCGGGCGTCAGCCGTGGTCGCGCAGGTCGGCGCCGGCGCGGGCGAGCAGGGCCAGCAGCCGGTCGGTGACCGTGTCCGGGTGCTCCAGCATCACCAGGTGGCCGCCGTCGGGCACGACGACCAGCTCGGCGCCCGGGAGCAGCGCGGCCATGGCCTCGGTGTGGGCCCAGGGGGTGATCATGTCCCGCTCCCCGACCAGCGCCAGCACCGGCACCTCCGCGTCCGCGAGGACGGCGAGCGCCTCCGCCTTGTCGTGCGCCGCGAACGCCGGGTAGAACTCCGCGACCACGTCGATGGGCGTGGCTTCGATCATGCGCTCCGCGAACCGCGCGACGACCGGGTCGACGTCCCGCGACCCGAAGCTGTACCGCTTGACCAGTCCGGCGAAGAGGTCCGCCGTGGCCCGCCGCCCTCGCTCCACGAGCTCCGCGCGCGCCCCCATGGCGCGCAGGACCCCCGGCAGCACCTTCCGCACCGCGTCGACGCCCGCAGCCGGAAGCCCGTAGCTCACCTCGGCGAGCCGCCCCGAGGACGTGCCGACCAGGGCGACGCCGGCCACCCGCTCCCGTACGAACTCCGGGTACTGGTCGGCCAGCGCCATGATCGTCATACCGCCCATGGAGTGCCCCACCAGCACCAGCGGGCCCTCGGGCGCGGCGGCGTCCAGCACCGCCTTCAGGTCGCGGCCCAGCAGGTCGATCGTGACGGGCACCGCGTCCGGGCCGCTCTGCGCGGTGCCGCGGGCCGACCGGCCGTGGCTGCGCTGGTCCCAGTGCACCGTCCTGACCCGGCCGCGCAGTGCGGCGCGCTGGAAGTGCCAGGCGTCCTGGTTGAGGCAGTAGCCGTGGCAGAAGACGACGGTGAGCTGCGGGGCACCCGGCTCCGCCTCCTCCACCTCGTACGCCAGCGCCGTGCCGTCCTCCGCGGGCGCGGTGCCCGGGGTGCCGCGCAGCCCGCCGAAGGGCCCCGCCGCGTCCAGCGCGGCCGGGCACGACGGCGCATGCCGCGCCCCACGGTGAGCCGCTCCAGGGCGACACCGGCCGCGGCGCCCGCCGCGACGATCCCTATCGCCGCCCCGGCGAAGCCCGCGCGGCGCCAGCCGCCACCGCTCTCCACTGCGGTGTCGACGGCCCCCGCGACGGCCTTCCCGGCCCCGGTCGTCCCGCCCACGGCTCCCCCTCGGCGCTACGCGTCCGCTCCGCCGGGCCCGCCCGGGCCCGCGTCCCCGTCCCCGTCGTCGTCCCGGCCCGCGTCCGCGTCCGCGTCGTCGTCCCGGCCAGCGTCCGCGTCCAGGTAGACGCGCGGCACGCGCGTGCCGACGCGGGTCACGATCTCGTACGCGATGGTGTCCGCGGCCCGCGCCCAGTCCTCGGCCGTGGGCTCGCCGTCGTCGCCGGGGCCGAACAGGACGGCGCGGTCGCCGACCCGGACGGTGTCCTCGCCGAGGTCGACGACGAACTGGTCCATCGCGATCCGGCCGGCGGCCGTCCGCACCTTCCCGCCCAGCAGGACGGGTCCCCGCCCGGAGGCGTGGCGCGGCACGCCGTCGGCGTAGCCGACCGGGACGAGCGCCAGGTGCGTGTCGCGGTCGGTGACGTAGTGGTGGCCGTAGCTGATGCCGAGGCCGGGCGGGGCCTGCTTCACGGACGCCACGTGCGCCGACAGCCGC
Organism: Streptomyces sp. CC228A; assembly: GCF_021390935.1. Taxonomy (GTDB): domain Bacteria; phylum Actinomycetota; class Actinomycetes; order Streptomycetales; family Streptomycetaceae; genus Streptomyces. Next base: position 243,811 of record NZ_JAJPUI010000009.1, on the reverse strand, counting down.
ATCACGGGCCGCAGCCCGAAGTCGGCGGGGGTGCCCAGCTCCGGGGCGGGCGAGATGCCGTAGAGGGCCACCCCGGTCCGTACGAGGTCGAAGTGCGTCTCCGGGAGGGTGAGGGTGGCGGGGGAGTTGGCCATGTGCCGCACCTCCGGCTCGACCCCGGCCTTCTCCGCGTACTCCAGCATGTCGTGGAACTGCGCCAGTTGGGCGTTCACAGACGGGTGCCCGGGCTCGTCGGCGCACGCGAAGTGCGACCACAGGCCGGTGATCCGCACGAGCCCGTCGGCCTGCGCCTTCAGTGCCTCGCCCACCATGTGCGGCCAGTCGGCGGGCAGGCAGCCGTTGCGGCCGAGCCCGGTGTCGGCCTTGAGCTGGATCCGCGCGGGGCGACCGGCCGCCCGGGCCGCCTCGGTGACCTCGTCCAGCGCCCACAGACCGCTGACCGCCACGTCGACGTCCGCGTCGACGGCCGCCCGCCAGGGCCCGCCGGGCGTCCACAGCCAGCACAGCAGCGGCGCGTCGATGCCGGCCGCCCGCAGCGCGAGCGCCTCGTACGGCGTGGCCGTGCCCAGCCAGGCCGCGCCCGCGGCCAGCGCGGCGCGGGCGCACGGCACCGCCCCGTGGCCGTAGCCGTCGGCCTTCACCACGGCCATGACCCGGGCGCCTTGGGGGCGACGCGGGCCCGCAGCGCGCGCACGTTGCTGCGCAGCGCGCCGAGGTCGATCTCGGCGCGGGCGCGGAAGGTCTCGGGACGCGCGGGCCCCCGGCGGCGTCGGGGGCGTCGGCGCTGCGGTGCTGCGGTGTCGTACTCATCGCGCCCAGTCTCTCAGGTGCGCCTCCCGGCCCCGTTGCCCCGGCGTGCCGCACGGTGCGGCGCCGTCGCCACCCGGGCCCGGGTCCGGGTCGGCACACAGGTCACGGCGCCACGTCACCCGGGCCCCGGTCCGGACCGGCACACGGTCACGGCGCCACGTCACCCGGGCCCGGGTCGGCATAAGGGGCACGGCACCGCGTCACCCGGGCCCGGGTCCGGCGTACGGGTCGGGTTCCCCGGTGACGGGGTCGAGGCCCGCGAGGTAGCGGCGCTGCTCCTCCCGCCAGTGCACGAAGCGGGCGGGCGCGCCGTCCCAGAAGACCAGGCTGACCGGCGGCTCGTCGAACTCGTCGCCGAGCAGCCGCGCCAGGAACTCCGCCATGCCGTACGGGTGGACGGTGAACCGCTCGGACGTGTGCCGCCCGCACACCACGACCGGCCAGCGGTCGGGGTCCGGGTCGGCGGTGAGCCAGCACAGGATGTCCGCCCCGGCGGTCACGCCCCAGGCGAGCAGGTCGCCGCCGGGTCCGCCCGGCAGGCCCGGCCCGCCCTCCTGCTCCTGGACGAGCCGTGCGTTGCCGGTCTCCTCGGCGATGTCGGCGGGCGCCCACCGGAGGCCCGGCTGCGGCAGCGGCAGCAGCACGACGGCCTCTCCGTTGATCGTGCCGCCGCCGTAGCGGGCCATGAAGGCGCGGTAGTCCGCGGGGAAGCCGACGCCCCACCGCCGCTCGGCCGCAGCCCAGTCCACGTGCTCGTCGGCCCCGTGCAGGGGAGGCATGAGCCGCACGAGCGCCGCGAGCGGGTCACGGCCGCCGCTTACGCCGCGGGCCTCGGTGCTGCGGGTGGCGTCGGCGGCCTCGGCCGCGTCCTCGGCCGCGTCCTCGGACACGTCCTCGGCGTCCGCGCTCCCGCCCGCACCGGGGACTCCGACGGCGCCCTGGAGCCTCTCGGCCCCTCCGGCCGCCCCCTCGGCCGTCCCTTCGCGCGCCCCCTGGGCTCCTCCGTCGGCCGTCTCCTGCGCCCGCGGCCCGCCGGCCTGTGCGGGCCGCCCGCGCCGGCCGGCCTCCGCGGGGAGGTCGGCTTCTTCGGGCTCTCCGGCCCCTCCGGCCCCCGCGCCACCGCCGCGTCGGTACGGCCCGCGCCGTCCCCCGTGCACCCGACGCTCCCAGCGCCCCGGCCGGGTCCCGCGGGGTCCCGCCGTCCGTACGGCCGGTGTCGAGGGCCGTCGCGGCCCGTCCCTCCGCGACGCCCCGGTCGGCGGCCTCCTCCGTGCCGGTGGCACCAGGGCCGCCGCGCCCGCCGGCCCTGGTGCCGCCGGCGCGTGCGGCGGGCACGGCAGCCTGGCCGCACCCGCCCTCCGCCGCGGCGGCGCGCCGGGTGCCGGCGGCACCGCCCTGCGCGCGGCCGCCCGTGCCGGCGCCTTCGCACCCGCCCCGGGCCGCGCCCGCGTCCGTACCCCGCCGCGAGCCGGGGCCCCCTCCCGTGTCCACGTACGACTCCTCCCCCACCATCGCTTCCGCCCCTCGCCCTGCGCCGCCCGCCCTACGCGGTCGCCCCGCCCGTCACGTCCCGCCACGCGCCCTGCAGCGCCTCCGCCACGTCGTACGCCGCCACCGGCGCCCCCGCGCGGCGCGCCGGGCGGCGAGACCGTGCAGGTACGCCGCCGCGGACGCGGCATCACGCGCGGCGAGCCCGGCCGCCAGGAGCGAGCCGGCGAGGCCCGACAGGACGTCTCCGCTGCCGGCCGTGGCCAGCCAGGGCGTCCCCGTCGGGTTCACCCGCACCGGCGCACCGGCCCCAGGATCGGCCACCAGGGTCGTGGAGCCCTTGAGGAGCACGGTCGCGCCGTAGCGGCCGGCCAGTTCCCGCACGGCGTCCAGCCGCCGCGCCTCGACCTCCTCGCGGGCCGCGCCCAGCAGGGCCGCGGCCTCGCCCGCGTGCGGGGTCAGCACGGTCGGCGCGGCCCGTGCGCGCACCGCCCCGGGGTCCAGCTGCCGCAGGCCGTCCGCGTCGACCAGGAGGGGGCGTCGGAGGCCAGCACCTCCGCCACACCCGGGGTGTCGCCCAGGCCGGGGCCGATCACCCACGCCTGTACGCGCCCCGCCTTCCCCGGCGGCCCCGCGTGCACCAGGGTCTCCGGATGGCGGGCCAGCACCGCGTCCCCCGCAGGCCCCACGTACCGCACGGCCCCCGCCCCGCCGCGCAGCGCTCCGGTCACCGCGAGCACCGCGGCCCCGGGGTAGCGCGCCGAACCGGCGACCACCCCGACCACGCCCCGCCGGTACTTGTCGCTCTCGGCGCCCGGCACCGGCAGCAGCCGCGCCACGTCCGCGTGCTGGAGCGCCTCCAGGTCCGGCACCTCCGGCAGGTACGGGCCCAGGCCGATGTCGACGAGCCGCAGAGGGCCCGCGTACTCCCGTGCCGGGTCGACCAGCAGACCCGGCTTGTACGCGCCGAACGTCACCGTGGCGTCCGCCCGTACGGCTTCGCCGTCCACCGTGCCCGTGTCCGCGTCGACGCCGCTCGGCAGGTCCACGGCGACCACGACCGCGTCCGACCCGCGCGCGGCGCGCGCCACGGGGACCGCGTCGGGCCGCAGCCCGCCGCGGCCGCCGATGCCGGTGATGCCGTCCAGGACCAGGTCGGCGCGGGCCAGCACCGCGAACGGGTCGTCGGCGACGCGTCCCCCGGCCCGCAGCAGCGCGGCGAGCCCGGCCTCGTGGGCGCGCGTCCCGAGCAGCACCGCCGACACCCCGGCGCCGCGCCGCGCCAGCCGGGCCCCGGCGTAGAGGGCGTCGCCGCCGTTGTCGCCGCTGCCCACCAGCAGGACGACGCGCGCGCCGTACACCTGCCCCAGCAGCGGTGCGCAGGCGGCGGCGAGCCCCGCGGCGGCCCGCTGCATCAGGGCGCCCTCCGGCAGCCGTGCCATCAGCGCGGCCTCGGCGGCCCGTACGGTCTCGACGCGGTATGCGCTCCGCATCAGCTCAGCCTCCTTCTCGGCTCCGGCTTACGCCCCGGCGCGGACACCCGGCGCGCGGCCCCGGCACGGCCTTCCCGCGCCCCCGCCCGACTTCTGCCCGCTCCGGCCGGCCCACCCCGGGCCCGGCCCACTTCCGGCCCGGCCCATTCCCGGCCGGCCCACTTCCGGCCCGGCCCATTCCCGGCCGGCCCACTTCCGGCCCGGCCCACTCCCGGCCGGCCCACTCCGCACGTTTCCTCTGCGCCGGGCGCCCCGGGCCCGGTGGCGCCCCGGGCCCGGTCCTCCACGGCCGGCCTTCTCGCGCAGACCCTCCACGCCCGGCCCTTCCAGCCCAGGCCCTCCACGGCCGGCCCTTCTCGCACAGGCCCCACGCCCGGCCCTTCGCTCGCAGACCCTCCACGCCCGGCCCTTCCCGCCCCGGTCCTCCACGGCCAGCCCTTCCCGCTCAGGCCCCCGCGCCCGGCCCTTCCCGCCCAGGTCCTCCGCGCACCGGACCTCCCGGCGCCGGGGCCCGTGCGCGAGCGGAACCGGGCAGCGTCCCGCTCACCCCTCCGCTATCACGACCGCCGACGCCACCCCGGCGTCGTGGCTGAGCGACACATGCCAGCTCCGCACGCCCAGTTCGGCCGCGCGCGCGGCCACCGTCCCCCGCACCCTGAGCCGCGGCTGCCCGCTGCCCTCGACGTACACCTCCGCGTCCGTCCACTGCAGTCCGGGCGGCGCACCGAGCGCCTTCGCGAGGGCCTCCTTCGCCGCGAACCGGGCCGCGAGCGACGCCACACCGCGCCGCTCCCCGCTCGGCAGCAGCAGCTCCCGCTCCACGAAGAGCCGGTCAGCGAGGTGCGGGGTCCGCTCCAGGGCCTGCGCGAACCGGTCGATCGCGGCGACGTCGATCCCCACCCCGATGATCATTCGACGGTGACCGACTTCGCCAGGTTGCGCGGCTGGTCCACCTCGTTGCCCCGGGCCGTGGCCAGTTCGCAGGCGAAGACCTGCAACGGCACGGTGGCGACCAGGGGCTGAAGCAGCGTCGGGGTGGCGGGGATGCGGACGAGGTGGTCGGCGTACGGCACGACCGCCTCGTCGCCCTCCTCCGCGATGACGATGGTGCGGGCGCCGCGGGCCCGGATCTCCTGGATGTTGGAGACGATCTTGCCGTGCAGCACGGAGCGGCCGCGCGGCGACGGCACCACGACCACCACCGGCAGGTCCTTCTCGATGAGCGCGATCGGCCCGTGCTTGAGCTCGCCCGCGGCGAACCCCTCGGCGTGCATGTACGCCAGTTCCTTCAGCTTCAGCGCGCCTTCGAGCGCCACCGGGTAGCCGACGTGCCGGCCGAGGAACAGCACCGTGTCCTTGTCGGCGAGGGACCGGGCCAGCTCCCGTACCGGTTCCATGGTGTCGAGCACCCGCTCGACACCGTCCGCGATGCGGGACAGGTCCCGGATGACGGCGCAGATCTCGTCTCCCCACTTGGTGCCGCGGACCTGCCCCAGGTACAGCGCGAGCAGGTAGCAGGCGACGAGCTGGGTGAGGAACGCCTTCGTCGACGCCACCGCCACCTCGGGCCCGGCGTGCGTGTAGAGGACGGCGTCGGACTCCCGCGGGATGGTCGACCCGTTGGTGTTGCAGATGGCGAGGACCCGGGCGCCCTGCTCGCGGGCGTGCCGCAGCGCCATCAGGGTGTCCATGGTCTCGCCGGACTGCGAGATGGCGATGACCAGGGTGCGGTGGTCCAGGATCGGGTCGCGGTAGCGGAACTCGCTGGCGAGCTCCACCTCGCAGGGGATGCGGGTCCAGTGCTCGATGGCGTACTTCGCGATCATCCCCGCGTGGAAGGCGGTGCCGCAGGCGACGATGACCACCTTGGTCGCCTCGCGCAGCACGGAGGCGGGGATGCGGACCTCGTCGAGCGTGAGGTGGCCCTCGGCGTCGATGCGCCCCAGCAGCGTGTCGGCGACCGCCTTCGGCTGCTCGGCGATCTCCTTCAGCATGAAGTAGTCGTAGCCGCCCTTCTCGGCGGCGGAGGCGTCCCAGTCGACGTGGTACGAGCGCACGTCGGCGGGCGCGCCGTGGAAGTCGGTGACGGCGACGCCGTCCCGGCGCAGCTCCACGACCTGGTCCTGGCCGAGCTCGATCGCGGACCGGGTGTGCTCGATGAACGCGGCGACGTCGGAGGCGAGGAAGCTCTCGCCCTCGCCGACGCCGACGACGAGCGGCGAGTTGCGGCGGGCCCCGACGACCACGTCGGGCTCGTCCGCGTGCACGGCGACGAGGGTGAACGCGCCTTCGAGCCTGCGGCACACCTGCCGCATGGCCTCCGCGAGGTCCGCGGTGGACGAGTGGGCCTCGGCGAGGAGGTGGGCGACAACCTCGGTGTCGGTCTCGGACTCCAGGGTGTGGCCGCGCTCCTCCAGTTCGGCGCGCAGCACGGCGAAGTTCTCGATGATGCCGTTGTGGACGACGGCGACCCGCCCGGCGTTGTCGAGGTGGGGGTGGGCGTTGGCGTCGGTCGGGCCGCCGTGGGTGGCCCACCGGGTGTGGCCGATCCCGGTGGACCCGCTGGGCAGCGGGCGGCCGACCAGCTCCTTCTCCAGGTTGACGAGCTTCCCGGCCTTCTTCGCCGCCGCGAGCCCGCCGTCGGCGAGCACGGCGACGCCCGCCGAGTCGTAGCCCCGGTACTCCAGCCTCTTCAGGCCGGCGATCACCACATCGAGCGCCGACTGCCCGCCGACGTAACCCACGATTCCGCACATGGCGGCAGCCTACGACTCCGGCGGGCGCGCCCGCGTCACCCCGGGCCCGGCCGGGGGCGTCCGGGTCAGCCCTGCTGGGCGAGCTTGCCGATCTGGGCGTCGGACAGTGCCGCCGGGTAGTCGCCGGCCTTGCCGGTCACGACGAAGCCGAGGTCCTGGACCGGGAAGGTGGCCAGCGTGGCGCCCTGGCGGACGGCTGCCGCCTGGTAGAGGCTCGGGGTGCCGTCCACCTCGGCCGTCACCTTCCAGCCGGTCGCCTCGTCGCCGCCGGACACCTTCAGCTCCTCGAGCTTGGTGACCTTGACGGCGGCACCGTCCTGCGTGACGGTGAACCCGCCCGCGCAGGCCGCGCCGGCGGCGCGCAGGGAGGCGAGCGCCTCCTCGGCGCCCTTGCCCTCGTACGAGGCGAGGCCGACCAGCGTCATGCTGCCGCCCAGCTTGCCGGCGGCGAGGTCCTCCTTCTTGGGGCTCTGGTTCGCCATGGCCAGGGCCCGGGCGGCGGGCTCGCCCATCGGGACCGACGTGAGGAGGCGGGCGAGCGGCTCGCACTCGGCCTTGTCCGTGGACACCTTGCTCTTCGCCAGCGCCGCGACCTGGGCCGTGTCACCGGCCTTGATCTTGAAGCCCTCCAGGTCGGCGTCGGTGACGAGCGCCTTCTTCAGCTCCGCCTCGGAGAGGACCTTGGCGGCGGGCTCGGCGGCGGCCGGCGCCGCGGACGCGGACGCGGCGCCGGCCTTGTCCTTGGGCGCGGCGTCGGCGTTGTCGTCCTTGCTGCCGCCGCAGGCGGTGACCAGCAGGGCGAGGGAGACCGCGGAGGCGGCGACGGCGGAACGGCGGACGAGCATGGATCGCATAGGTCTTCTGATGTTCTTTCTGTGTGAAGTTGTGAGCACCCTATGTGCCGCCACTGACACCAAAGCCGTCGGTCTCATGGCGGGTCCATGACGGGACCAGACCGTGATGCCGCCGTGATCACGGATCGCCGCACGGGGCACCATGCGGCCCCCGGTAGGCTCGGGCCGTCGGCGTCGTCGGGCCACGGAGGGAGACACGATGAAGGTCCTCATCGCCGGAGGAGCCGGATACATCGGCAGCACCGTCGCCTCGGCCTGCTCCGACGCGGGGATCGACGTGGTCGTCCTGGACAGCCTGATCACCGGGCGCCGCGAGTTCGTCGCCGACCGCCCCTTCTACGAGGGCGACATCGCCGACGGCCCCCTCGTCGACCGGATCTTCGCCGAGCACCCCGACATCGACGCCGTCGTCCACTGCGCGGCGCTCATCGTCGTCCCTGCCTCGGTGGCCGACCCCGTCGGCTACTACCGGGCCAACGTCGCCAAGAGCCTCGACTTCGTCGAGCACCTGCTCCGCAACGGCTGCTCCCGCATGGTGTTCAGCTCGTCCGCCGCCATCTACGGCGCCGAGCCGGACCTCACCGTGACCGAGGACTCCGCCCTCGACCCGCAGAGCCCGTACGCCCGGACGAAGGCGGTGTGCGAGGGCATGTTCGCGGACATCGCCGCCACCCAGCCGATCCGCGTGCTGTCCCTGCGCTACTTCAACCCGATCGGCGCCGACCCGCGGATGCGCACCGGCCTCCAGCTGCGCCGCCCCAGCCACGCGCTGGGCAAGATGATCGAGGCGTACGAGGACAAGACCCCCTTCCCCCTCACGGGCACCGACTTCCCGACTCGCGACGGCTCCGGCATCCGCGACTACATCCACGTCTGGGATCTCGCCACCGCGCACGTGGCCGCGCTCCAGCGGTTCGACGCCGTCCTGGAGCGGGGCAGCCTGGCGATCAACCTCGGCACCGGCACCGGCACGACCGTCCGCGAGCTGCTGGACGCCTTCAACAGCGTGGCCGACGAGCCCGTGGCCGCCGTCGAGACGGAGCGCCGCCCGGGGGACGTCGTCGGCGCCTACACCCGCAGCGACCGCGCCCGCACGCTCCTCGGCTGGGAGCCCCGCCACTCCGTCGCCCAGGGCATCCGGCACTCCCTGGAATGGGCGAGGATCCGCGAGAAGGTCCTGGCCGGGTAGCGGCGGCGACGGCCTGGCGCCCGGAGAGGCAGCCGACCATGGCCCAGCTCCCGGAAGGGTTCCGGCGGGGATGCCGGACGCTGATCCGCACCGACTCTGCAGGCGGCACCGACGAGCTCGTCGCGTGTTCGCCCAGCGTGGCGGGTGGCTCTCGTAGTCGGTCAGCATGACCATCACGGAACAGGTTCACCACGCCGTCTTCGAAATCCCGCCCTCGGCCTGAACGGCAGCGACCGAGCCTGACAGCGACATCGGAACGGCGCCCGGGTCGCCGAACTCACCTGCGACCGCCTCAACGGCTGGCCGAAGGGAACACAGCTGATCGTCCGCAAGGACGACCGCACTCCAGCGCCCAGTTGCGCGTGCTCAACTCTGCCTGACTGCGGCTCACCGCGTTCGCCTCCAGCACCACCCCGACCCGCCGGTCGCGGCTCTGGAGCTGCGGCACCGCCAGCCGGCACGGGCCGAGGTTGTGGGTCTCTGCCGCTCGCACGACCGGCCTCGGGCTACCTGCCTCTGACGACTCACCGCGCAGAACCAGATCTGGCCGGACATCGTCCAGATTGCTCTCGACACCCTCGCGTGGATGCCCGTGCTATTGATCAGGAATTCATGGGGTTCTTGTTTAGGGCATAGCGGACATGTGGGCCGCCGAAGCACTGTATCGGCAAGGCTGGACCTCAATAGCGCCCGAGGTACGCACTACCCCAACATTTGACCTTCGTCGAACCCAAGCTCCCCCTTCGATCTCTAGTTCGACGGCCGCATGCCATCGGACAGCGTCGAGCCATGACTGGGCTGCCATCTGGCGAATGCGATCAAACGCCCCTGGCGCGCCAATCCCCCCGTTATGTTTTCTGCGGCTCCGCAACGGGGCCGCTGGCCTCCGGGCCCGGCATGACTGTTGCCCCCTGTCGAAGGCATGACCTGGGGGGTGGTGTCACCGGGTCCGGGGGTGTTCGTCGGAGACGCTGATCAGAGGTCCGGCCACCGTCCGGTCCGGCGCAATGCCGGACAGTTCGCGGGCGGCAGGTCTGCATAACGTGGATGCGCGAGCACGACACCCGAGCCGAGGCCGGCACCGCCAACACCCCCTGGGAAGGGGCACGATGTTCGAGATCGAAGACGTGGGCGTGTTCCTGGGCCTGGACGTCGGCAAGAGTGCCCACCACGGTCATGGGCTCACCCCGGGCGGGAAGAAGGTCTTCGACAAACCGCTGCCCAACAGCGAGCCCAGGCTGCGGGCCGTCTTCGACAAGCTGCGCGACAAGTTCGGCACCGTCCTGGTGATCGTGGACCAGCCCGCCTCCATCGGCGCCCTGCCGCTGACCGTCGCCCGCGACGCCGGCTGCCAGGTCGCCTACCTGCCCGGACTCGCGATGCGCCGGATCGCCGACCTCTACCCGGGCGAGGCCAAGACCGACGCCAAAGACGCCGCCGTCATCGCGGACGCCGCACGGACTATGCCGCACACCCTGCGCTCGCTGGAACTGACCGACGAGATCACTGCCGAGCTCACCGTGCTCGTCGGCTTCGACCAGGACCTCGCCGCCGAGGCCACCCGCACCTCCAACCGGATACGCGGTCTGCTCACCCAGTTCCACCCCTCGCTGGAGCGCGTCCTGGGCCCGCGCCTGGACCACCAGGCCGTGACCTGGTTGCTGGAGCGCTACGGATCCCCGGCCGCCCTGCGCAAGGCAGGCCGCCGCAGACTCGTGGAGCTGATCCGCCCGAAGGCCCCGCGCATGGCCACCCGGCTGATCGACGACGTCTTCGACGCGCTCGACGAACAGACCGTCGTGGTCCCGGGCACCGGCACCCTCGACATCGTGATCCCCTCCCTGGCCGCCTCGCTCACCGCTGTTCACACCCAGCGCCGGGCGATGGAAGCCCAGATCAACGCTCTGCTGGAGGCTCACCCTCTTTCCCCGGTCCTGACGTCGATGCCCGGCGTCGGCGTCAGGACCGCCGCCGTCCTGCTGGTTACCGTCGGCGACGGCACCAGCTTCCCCACCGCAGCCCACCTCGCCTCCTACGCCGGCCTCGCACCCACCACGAAGCAGTCCGGGACCTCGATCCACGGCGAACACGCACCCCGAGGCGGAAACCGGCAGCTCAAACGGGCGATGTTCCTCTCGGCCTTCGCCTGCATGAACGCCGACCCGGCCTCCCGCACCTACTACGACAAGCAACGAGCCCGCGGCAAAACCCACACCCAGGCACTCCTCCGCCTCGCCCGCCAACGCATCAGCGTCCTGTTCGCCATGCTCCGCGACGGCACCTTCTACGAACCCCGGACACCGACGGACGTCGAACTCGCCGCATAGCTTCAGCAAGCCCGAACCACCCGAAACCCGACAGAGGTGCCTTGACGAAAGACATAGAGGCACCCCCCCCAGATTGGAGGTAATTTTCTGATATAGCCAGCGCACCGGAGCACACTTCCCGGATCTCGCTCAAAAAATCCACGAGATCCTCTCTGTTCAATGACCGCCGACGCCTATGCTCTCACGCTGCGCAGGATCACTACTTTACAAGTCACCTCGCAGCCTGAACGGAAAGTCGCGATCCACCGCCTCCCAGATATCGAAGTCCATATCAAGCATCCCATCAGAATCGACGAAGAATGCACCACGCCTATAGCACTCCGTGAAAGCATCCACCATCTGGACAACATCTTCATAAACCGCCACGACGCCACTCTCCGGCATTACACTTGCAATAAAGTTCCCTTTCGCATGACCGTATACGGCAGCATAGAAATCCGCACCTCCCTGAAGAAGCGGAACCCATGAATCCCCCAAGATTGCATCCATGGCTCCAAATTCCTCTTTACTGGAAACCGCCTCCTCGAGACCGAGGGGTTCATACCCCGGAATAAGGTTCGCATCATCCTGGATTTGCCCAGGCATCAAGCGGACCCCGCCGCACCACCTGAACCAAGCGACGACGTCTGCAGGAACGTTGCCACCCAATTTTTCGACGACTGTTCCGCCATCCACTCCCGAAATCCAGAGGTCTACGACAGGCCGGCCGAGCCCTTCCAACTCCGCCCGCAGGTTTTCCAGGGAGTTGTCAATCATCTGTCTCCTCAGCATGATACAGGCCCCCGCGGCATCTCCACACAGGCCATAGTCTCACCTTTTCACCCTGACCAAAAATGGCATTCCGTCTTGCAGGCCAGTGTTCGCATAGAACCGCTTGAGCGCATTTCCGTGACTTGAGTTCATCCCACCGGGAGCCAGCGTCAAGGTAGCCCCCTGTCCGCCTTCGTAGGTAGAGGCAAAGGGATACTCTTCCCAGGTCGCGTTCGAGGCGAACTGTCTGGGCCTCGGGGCGTGCCTCTACGCATGGTTCCGGTTCCTTTGATGCAACTTCTCACTCACCTTCCACCTCGAGAGGATGGCAGGAGCACCGTCCGCAGTGGCTTTCTCAAAGTTGGCCGCCATCACAGGGTGCACATTCGCATCGATTTCATGCACCGGCATTTCATAAGCAGTTCCACCAGAATCAACGGCAAATACTCTGGGCTCGTTGCAGTTGTGCACGAGGACTGGCGAAGCCCCCGCCGCCGACCTTCTTGTTGGCCGACTTCAATGCTCTGGTGGCGGACTTCTTCGCCTTGTCGAGCTTGGCCTGAGCCGCCTTCGCCGCCGCGGCCTTCTTCGCCGCCGCTCCGTACTACTCCGGGAGACACAAGCGCCACGGCATGAACGTCCAGGTCCTCACCGATCCGTTCGGACAGCTGCTGTGGGCGTCACCCGCCCCGCCCGGGGCCGTCCACGACCTGACCGCCGCGCGGAGCCACGGAATCATCGACGTGCTCGCCGCGACCGGGCTGAAGTGCTGGGCGGACAAGGCGTACCAGGGAGCCGGCCATCCCGTCCGCGTCCCGTTCCGAGTCCGTCGCCTCAAGCGGTGGCAGTGTCGGCGCAACAGCACGCACGCCAAGATCCGCTGCCTCGGCGAGCAGGCCATGGCCACTCTGAAGGGCTGGCGCCTTCTGCGGAAGCTCCGCTGCAGGACCAACCACATCACCGCGATCGTCCAGGCCGTTCTCGTCCTTCACCACGCGTCAACGTGAGGCTGGAAAAGGCTCATTGTGTTAGGGGGTTCTAAAAGGGCGGCTCGTCAATCGATCCCCGATTTTCCTGGGAATCGCCAACCCGCCCGCACTCCTCGAAATCAAGCGCATCAGTACTCGATTCAACCAGCATGCGTTCTTGGCCCCACACATCCAACGCCTCGCAGGCCAAAGTCCTATACGGCCCATTGGAACTATGCACTAGAACATTCTCCACCAAAGGAGTCAACCTCCTGCGATGCATCACCAATGCCGGGGACTCCAGAAATCGAACGGCCGCGACAAGAGCCACCTCAACCACTCTCGAATCAGAGTCATCGAAGTAGGAGGCGACGCCAGGAAAAGCTTCCGGGTAGATACTCCTGATGTTCAGGAAATCAGGAAATGGCTCGGTCGGCGAATATCCCCCCACTCTCGAATGCGCTGCTCCTGCTCAATGCTGGCATCGAAGGCAACGTCGGCCAGCCATGAAAGGAGCTTGCCTCGGAGTGGAAATTTTTCCCCATCCCATGAAGGAGTGAGTGCGGCTCGACTTTCGCGGTCGCCCAAGAGTGCGGCGACATACCTGAGAGCCGGCGCGGTCGCAGAGTAGACGACTCCGTCGTTGAGGAGAGCCTCATACAGGCGGTTGAGTGAACTCGCTACTTTGGAAAAGTCACCCGACGCCAAGTCGTGCAGCTTGGTCGGAGTAACCGGGAAAGCCGACCCGTCGGCATTCTCGAGCTCAGCCCAGTCGGTGAGATCGATGATCGCGCATGGATTCAGCTTATCGCCGTTCATGTCCATAAAGCCAGCATAGCGGCCTGCAGGAAAGCAGCCAAGGCGCGGCAACTGGGCCGCGCCTTGGCGAATGCATCAGAAGGGTACCTCACTGAAAACTTGCCCGCGCTGAGATCGAACCGCTAGCGATGAGCCCCCTGGAAACATTCCTGCCACGTTTGGCGTGCAGAAACCGCATGGCCCGCCAGGCTTTGAGACCATCAGTCGGCCAGTCAAACCCCCGGATCCCGACTGTTTGGCCAAATCCTCACGATAGTGGCCGCCTGAACCTCGACATGCGAGCCAAAGAACTTACCACCGCCGGGGCTCGCCGCAGCAGGAATCTCGCCCATGTTGGCTCTGATCAACGGATGGAGCCGATCGGAAGCCAGGTCAAACTCTCCGTGCCCCTGAACCCAGAGGTACCCGCCGGCGGCAACGTCCGGCCTGCTGGAATATGCAGCATTCTCCGATGCTCTGGCATGCGCCCGTTCATCCGCAGTGGGGCAGTTGTGAACAAGTGCCGAGGTCCCGCCTGCGACCACATAGTACGTGTGCTGCGCGAACCCTCTCTACCTGCTTCTTCGCTGGTCAACGCGGGTATTGCGTTCCGCTGGTGTCCGTGGGTGTGCGGGGAAATCCGTGGGTGTTGCCGTCGCTACTGCCGTCACGGGAGCGGGTGGCCTGCGCGGCCCCCGGTTACTGCCAGGCGCCAGGTTCCGCGCGGAGGGTGGCGCGGGTGGTGCGGTGGTAGAAGTCGTGGCCGGTCTCGGCGCAGTGTTCGGCGATCCAGCGGGTCAGTTCGTCCTCGGTGTGGAGCTCGCCGGAGGTGGCGCCGCAGTCGTGGTCTTCGCCGGTGACGCAGACGGCCGCGAAGGTGGGCAGGGTCATGGGGTCCACGACGGCGGTCACGTGGTACTCGCGGAAGCGGTAGCGCCTGCGGACCGGGGTGCCGGTGTGTGCGGAGTCAGACATGCTCGTCCGCCTCTTCCTGGGCAAGAAGAAGCTCACCAAGCTCACGGCCAAGGACGTCCGCACCTGGCTCAACCAGCTCCGCACCACCTGCCAGTGCTGCACGCGCGGCATCGACGCCCGGTGTGATGAGCCCCGTTGCTGTGCCGTCGGGCAGTGTTGTCGCAAGCTGCTCTCCCCACTGACACTCACCTACATCCACTCCGTGCTCAAGTCCGCCCCGGGACACGGCGTCCGCGAGGAGGAGATCCCGCGCAACGTCGCCCGCAACGTCCGCACGGGCACACCCCGGCCCCGACGGTTCGAACCCCTCACTGCCGATGAGGCCCGCCAGGTCCTCACAGCCGCAGGAGGTCACCGGCTGCACGCGCTGTTCGAACTCGCCCTCAACACCGGACTACGCAAGGGCGAACTCCTCGGTCTGTGCTGGGAAGATCTCGACCTCGACACGGGCACCGCCGCAATCTGCCGCACCCTTCAGCGGACCGCCGCAGGCGGGCTCACCATGCTACCCACCAAGACCCGGGCCTCCGAACGCCGTATCGCCCTCCCCACGCGGTGTCTCCAGTCCCTGGAGCTCCACCGCGAGCAACAGCAGCGCGAACGTGAGGCCGCGGGCACCACGTGGCAGCACAGCGGGCACGTGTTCACCACCGCGCAGGGCAGAGCGATCGATCCGACCAACCTCACCCGCGCCTTCATCACGCTCCTCCGCAAGGCTGGCCTCCGCCGCATCCGCTTCCACGACCTCAGACATTCGACCGCCACCCTGCTCCTGGAACAGGGAGTCGAACTCGTCGTGATCAAGGAACTCCTCGGCCACGCCCACATCGGCGTCACCGCCACCGTCTACGCACACGTCCGACTCCGCCTCCAGCGTGACGCCATCGACGCCCTCGGCACCGCGCTCGGAAGCCCCACGATCACCGAAACAACCAACGGCGGTGGCGACGAACCGCCACCCTGCGCCGCCCTCGTCCGCTGACGTTGCCGTCAACTACTGCCGTCATGCCACGCAGAAGCCCCGCCAGGACATACCTGGCGGGGCTTCAAATTTGCGACCGCTACCCAACATGGTTTGCGTCGCCTCGGATGGCGAGGCTGCACCTCGCCCTCCAACCGACGTAGCCCCCCGGCGGCAGGTGCCGCACCGCCAGTAGGCATCAAGGGGCAGTCCGGCGGAACCCCTCAGGGCAGACGCAACCGATCCACCTTCAGCACCAACTTCATCTGCTCTGCGAGAGCAAGGTTCGCAGCCCCAGCCCGACGCATAAACCGAGTCGCGGGAAACTCGTCAGCGGGAAACTCCCCAAGGAAATCCACATCGCCCTTGGTTTCGGCTAGGGATGCTTCCCCGGCCTCGTCACCCTTCAGGAAGTACTCCACTTCGGCACTCTGATATTCCGCCAGGAATTCAGCGATCTCCGAGCGGATTTCGGCGATCGAGATCGCCGAGTTCACTGCGGACTCTGGATCTGCCTCAAGGAAGCTTGACATCGCGGACACCGATACGGAGATGGCATCCGCTGCGAAGCCGGCTGCTTCTCCGCCGACATCCTCAAGGCGAGTGATCCAGCGCTCTGCCTCCTCTCGGACCCGCGTGAGATCCGACGCCGAGGCCTGCTGGATACCGCGCAGGTCCAGCCACACCGCATCCAGTCCGTTGTTGATCCGGTAAAAGGAGTCTCCCTCTCCTGAATCATGAAGGAACGCCATGGATACCGATCGCACCTTCGTCGCACACAGAGCCGTGACGGCCAGCCGTTGGCGTGGGGTCAGCCGTGCGCACTCCACACGGACGACTTCGACGTCTTCGAGAAATCCCATCTCACTTCACCTCACGGAGTCCAAATCGCCTGTGTATCGCTGACCAGGGTCGCACCCTTGCCCTGCAGGAAACCCCGACATGCTGGGCAGAACGGTCTATTCACTGCCAGGCCTGTCGGCGTTAGGTCAAGATGGACTGCTGTCTCCCAGAGCTTGACCTCTGCATGCGGGAAGTTACCTGATGCGTCCACGCCGGTGCGTGATATCCCGAGCTCGTGAGGGAGGAGCTGTGCACGTTGAATCTGAGAGATATTCTTCCGTGCTCCAACGGCCACAACGTCGAGAGATTCCGGTCCACTGCCTACCGCGTGCATGACTCCAGTGGTCGCCCTGTCGTTCGCCTTCCCCGCCGGGATGAGCGCGTGCAGGGTGTCGGCTCGGTCTTGCAGGTTGTCAAGATCGAGAGCGCCGCCGCCGCAATTGTGAACGAGGACCGGCGCAGCCCCCGCAAGCACATAGTACGTGTGGTGGTTGGTGACGGTGAGGTTGTGGACTGCGGCACGCTGCGCGGTCCAGCGCTGGATGGAGGTGATCTGGACGTAGGTGCCGGCGCTGGTCTGGAGCCACTGGCCGTTCTTGAGGTCGGTGGCGTCGATCCATTCGCCGAATTCCGGCACCCAGAAGGGGTGGCCGTCGGTGGCGGTGACCGTGGCTGTGGCGTCGCCCTGGTCACCGTCGGTGTCGATGGTGACCTTGACCAGGTGCTTCAGGCCTTCGCCCTTGATCTCGGCGGTGACCGTTTCGGTGGTGGTCTCGCCGATCTCGGGGTCGGTGGCCAGGACCTTGTCGCCGTTCTTGACGTCCTCGATGGGCTTGGTGGTGCCGTCCGCCATCAGGACGAGCGTGCCGGGAGTGAAGCTGTTATTGACCTTGCAACCGCTGCTCCCGGCCTTCCCGGTGACCTTGTCCTTTACCTTCCGGGCGCCGCTCTTGATCTTCTCGCCGGCCTTGGAGAGGGACTTCGCCGCCTTCTGTTTCGCGTTGCCGACCTTCTTGTTGGCCGACTTCAGCGCCCTGGTGGCGGACTTCTTCGCTTTGTCGAGCTTGGCCTGAGCCGCCTTCGCCGCCGCGGCCTTCTTCGCCGCCGCTGCCTTCTTCGCGGCCTCGGCGGCCGCCTTGGCCATGGCGACGATCTGGCGGGCCTTCGCCTGGGCGGAGCGCCAGGCGCTGATCGCGTTGAAGGTCATCTCGACCGCGCGCCAGATCTTCTTGCCCTTGCTGAACACCGACGTCCATGGGATGGCGTCCATGATCAGGCTGCCGCAGGACCACAGGTCACCGCGGGAGAAGCAGCTCACGACGTCGTTCCAGCCGACGAACTCCTTGAGCACCGCCCAGCCGACGCTCATGATGATGTCGGACATGGACGTGTTCAGCTGCTTGTTGGCCCACGCCACCTCGGACGTCGACGGGCCGCCGTAGTCGCCGGTGGCGCCCGGTGCCTCGGAGGCGAGGCCGGTCGGGTCGGCGTAGGTGACCGGGTTGTTCTCGCTGTAGACGTAGCCGTTGAGCTGGACCGGGTCGTTCAGGTCCAGGACGGGGTCGGCCGACAGGAAGCGGCCCGCGTGGGGGTCGTACTCGCGGGCGCCGAGGTGGACCAGGCCCGAGCCGGCGTCGTCGTCGCCACCGACGTATCCGCGGTGTGCGCGCCAGTTGTCGTCCTGGGCGCGCTTGACACCGAACGGGTCGGTCTTGGAGATCTGTACGCCGTTGCCCTCCGCCAGCATCACGTTCGTGTACGCGGTGCCGTTCTGGTCCGCCACCTGCACGGACAGGGTCGGGGCGCCGTTGCCCAGCACATGGCGCATCACCGTCGGCGCGCCCGGCTGGGCGTAGTAGCGCTCGGTGTAGGAGGGCGCGCCGCTGCGGGTGGTCGCGACCGTGGTGTCACCCAGGTACAAGGTGTGCTCGCCGGCACTGACCGCCATCAGGCGCCCGCCCGAGGCGTCGTAGACGTACCGCGTCTCGTCCGCCGGCACCCACGACTGGGCCTCGCCGTCGGTGTCGCACGCGGCCAGCACCAGGTCCGTGCCGTTCGCCGTGGCGGCGCCGGGTACGGTCAGGCACTTGCCCGACGCTTCGTGCCGCAGCTTGCCGCCCGCGGCGACCGTCGTCCACCGCTGGTCCGCCGTGCCCGTGCAGTCGGCGATCACCACGGCGGTGCCGTCCGCCGTGGCCCCGTCCTTCGGCGTCACACAGTGGTCGAGGATCTTCAGGGCGCCCGTCGAGGAGTCGGCGGGCGTGGCGCCGTCGATCCGCAGCTTCTGCGCCTTCGTGCCGTTGCACAGGTAGAGCTGCAGGGGCGTCCCGGCGAGCGTCGAGCCCGACGACAGGTCCAGGCACTTGCCCGCCAGGCCCACCCACGCGCCGGCGCCCTTCGCGCCGAAGCCGGTGACCGTCTCCGCCTTGCCGTCCCAGGTCCAGGTCAGCGTCTGGGTGTCACCGCCGTCCTGACGGGCGACGGTGTTTCCGGACTCGTCGTACGTACGCGTCGACTCGCTGGTGACCTGGGCGCCCTCGTCCGTGACGTACGTACGTGTCATCGACGTCAGCGTGTGGGGCTGTGTGCCGTTGGGGCCGCCGTACCGGTAGCTCGTCGTGGCCTTCCTGGCCTCGTCGAGCACCGTCTTGAACCCGCTCGGCGTGCTCGCGTCCGGCGCCAGGGTGATGTGGTGCTCGGTCAGCTCCGACCGGTTGCCGGCCGCGTCGTAGCCGTACTCCTTCCAGTAGCCGCCGCCCGCCGCCGTGACGTTCAGCGTGCCGTCGTCGTACTTCGGCGCGGGCTCGGTCTTGCCGGCGGCCTGGCAGGCGCCCGGCGCCGTCCACGCCTTGGTGAGCTGGCCCAGTACGTCGTAGGTGAAGCACTGGCGGTCGGTCACCCCGTTCGAGGTGTCCGCGATCGTGGTGACGTTGCCGGCCGGGTCGTAGCCGTAGGTGCGGTGGTTGACGCGGTGGCCGGGGACCGTCGACGTGTCGCTGGTCGACTCCCGGTCGACGTAGCTCTCCTTCAGCTCGCCGGTCCGCTCGTCGAAGAGGTTCGTGGTCCACACGCGGTGCGGCTGCTCGCCGCTGACCGTGCGCAGCACCTCACCGTGGACGCTGTAGTGCGTCTCGGCGGTGTACCAGTCGAGGCCGGACGTCGAGACGGGCAGTCCGTCGTCGTTGTAGCGGGTGACGACCCGCTCGGCGGGCAGGGCGCCGGCGGCCGGCAGCGTGACGGCCTTCGGAAGACCCGTCTTCGTGTACTCGTACTGGTACGAGTAGGTCTCCTCCAGGCCGGAGGCCGACGCGATCGAGGCGGGCAGCCTGAGCCGCTTGCCCGTGGGCTGGTAGTCGCTCGTGTAGCCGGTGATCTCGGTGGTGTAGCCGAGGCCGTCGGTGTACCGGGTCGCGGCGGCCGGCAGGCCGATGCCGCCGAGCACCGAGTCGTACGTGTACGAGCTGAGGAGGGTGCCCGTGGACGAGCCGAGCCGCTGCGACGTGGGCCGCGACAGCTTGTCGTAGCCGGTCCACACGGTGACGCCCCGCGCGTCGGTCGTCGTCACCGGGCGGTCGAGCACGTCGTACGTCGTCGTGGTCGTCCCGGTGTCGGGGTCGGTCGCGGAGACCTGCCGGCCGCGCGCGTCGTACGCCCACGTCCAGGTGTTGCCCAGGTGGTCCTCGGCCTTGACCTTGTCGCCGCGCGCGTCGTACGCGTACGTCGTCGAGCGGGCGGCCGCGTCGTTGCGGGCCGCGTCCGTGAAGGTGTCGACGCGGATCGTGCGGCCGAGGGCGTCGGTCCAGCTCCGCTGGGAGGCGCCGCCCTCGGGTTCGATGACGGTCGAGTGGTCGTAGCCGTAGGCGTAGCGCGTCTGCTTCGTGAGATTGGGCGTGCCGTCCTCGACGGGGGTCTCCGCGAGGAGCCGGCCCAGGCCGTCGTACATGAAGTACGTGGCGTTCGGCACGTTGAAGTCCGAGGCCTTCTCGAACATCACCGTCCGCGGCTCGCCGGTGGCGTAGTACGCGTTGTTGGTGGTCTGGATCGTGCCGTTCGCGCTGTAGAGCACGTCCGTGATCAGGCGGCCTTCGCCGACCGCGGGGGTCTGCCGCTGGCGTTCCCGGCCGAGACCGTCGTAGAACACCACCGAGTCGCTGTACGTGCCGTCGTCGCCCAGGGTGGAGGTGACGACGGAGACCGGCGGTTCGAGGTCGTAGGTGAACGTGACGGACGGGGGCTCGCCGGCGGACTGCGAGGTCGCCCAGCCCTTCGTCGTACGGCCCAGGGCGTCGTACGCGTACACGGTCGTGCGGCCGTTGGTGTCGGTGTCCGTCAGCGTGGTGCCGCGGCCCGGCTCGATGGTGGAGGTCGCCGTGTGGCCGAGCGCGTTGGCGGACGTGAGCTGGTACACCTGCCCCGTCGACGGGGTGTAGGTGGTGGTGTCCTTGTTGCCCTGCGCGTCCGTGGTCGAGGTGGAGCGCCCGTACGCGTCGTAGGTGAGCGTGGCGTTCTGCGTCCAGCCGCCGCCGTCGCCGCTGATGTTCCAGGTGGTGGTGGCCAGGCCCTTGGCGGGCGCGGCTCCGAAGGCGCCGCCGTCGTAGGCGACGCGCGAGCCGGATATCCAGTCGGCCGGAGTGGCCGTGGCGGCCTCGGCGCAGGTGCCGGCGGTGGTGAGCGTCTCCTTGGACAGGCCGATGAGGTGGGCGCTCGTGTTGTGGACGTAGGAGAGGACCGAGCAGGTCTCGTCGCCGGTCCGGCCGGTGTCACCGAGGCTCTCGACGGTGACGGGCAGTCCGTACGTGGGCTCGTGGGTGGTGCTGGTCTCCAGGGTTCGCCAGGTCCGGGTGTCCGGCGTGCCCTGGGAGTCCTTGCCGGTGCCGGAGGAGCGGGTGACCGTGGTACTGCGGGAGGTCTGGACGCGGTACGCCTTCAGCGGGGGTATTCCGCCGTCGCGGGCGCGGGACGCCAGCTCCGTCACGGTCGGGTAGTCGACGGAGCGGGTCAGCAGGTCCCCGTTGTACCTGGTGTACATGCGGGTCTCGGCCACCCGGCCCTGGTAGGCCCGGTGGTCGGTGGCGATGACCGCTCCGTCGCCGTCCAGCACGGTGACCGAGCGCTTCTTGCCGTCGGGGAGCGGGTCGCCGTCCATGCCGCGGAAGTAGCGGGTTTCGCTCGCCGAACGCTGGGTGCTCGTGAGGTTCCGGATGTCGACGAAGTCGTCGCCGCCGACGGTGAGGACGCCGCTGAAGCCGCGCCACTGGTCGTAGGTGCGGGTCTTCTTCTTCGAGAACTCGGACTGGTTCAGTGCCCAGGCCCCGCCGTCCAGGTACTCGTACGACGTGGTGAGCGTCTGGCCGCCTGCGATGGCGGGCATCTCCTGGACCTGGTCGACGACGTACTTGTTGAACCAGTCGATGGTCTCGTCGCTCTTGTCCGGATCCGGGTGCCAGTAGGCGGGGAAGCACAGCCCGGTGTTCTCGTGTACCGCTGGGAACCCGCTGCCGGAGGCGCAGGCGCCTTCGGGCTTGCGGTAGGTGACGACGGTCTCGCCCGCGTACTCGTTGATGATGCGGGCGACGCGGAGCCGGTCGAACGTGGGGTTGGGGTCCGAGGCGCCCTTCTTCACGCGGTTGGGCATGCGCTCGGTGTTGTGGACGAACTGGACGGGCTTCAGGCTGAGCGACTTGCCGCCGGCGTCATAGCCGTACCGGGTGATGGACTCCAGCCACAGCGCGGTGCCCTCGTCGGTCTTCTCCGCGGGCAGCGACTGACTCAGCGTCCACGAGTCGACCTTCGACAGGGCCTCCGAGCCCTGGGTGCGCTGCGCCAGCGTGGTGACCTCGGCGAGGCGCTTGCGGGTCCAGAAGGTCGGGACGGGGACGAAGCACTCCTTGCCCGTCACCTCGGAGCAGTACAGGTCGGCCGGGGTGTCGTACCAGATGCGGTTCTTCGCGTGGTCGCCCGACGTGAAGTTCGCCGGGTCGCAGGTGAGGGCACCCTCCTTGAAGCACCGTTCGTCGGTCTTGAACTCCACCCGGGCGATCGGGCCGGCCGTGAAGAGGGAGTCGGCACGCTGGCCGTAGTCGATCCGGGTGAGGTAGCCGCCCCGGATGTACCTGGCCTTCTCCTTGTACTTCAGGTTCTTGCCGTAGTGGTTGTCCTCCCGGCCCCACCACAGCGACATGGCGTTGCCGTGCGTGTCGACGACGTAGTCGAGGTTCCAGCGCCATGCCTGTTCGCAGAAGGAGGCGGCGAAGGAGGAGTCGTAGCAGGGCTCTCCCGGCTGGTTGCCGGCGACCGGGGCCCACAGGACGGAGTTGGTCGTGGGGCTGCCGGCGGTCCACCCCGGGAGCTTGTGCAGTCCGAAGTGGTACTGGGTGCCGTCGCGGGTGGTGACGCGCCAGTGCTCGCCGTCCTTGTCGCCGTTGCCGAGGCTGCTGTCCTTGAGCAGCTCGACCCGGGAGCCGTCGCCGTTGGCGGTCACCCACTCGCCGGTGGTGTCGTCCTTGACGAGCTCGGTCGTCGTCCCGCCGAGCGTCAGGGTGGCGTTGTGCGAGCCCCAGCACAGGTCACCGGTCTTGCGGTCGGCGTTGTTGGCGCCGGTGCGGTCGTCGCGGCAGGCGCGGTAGCTGCGGGTGATGGACCCGGGGTTGTACTCCCAGCCGTCACCGATCCAGGACGCCTGGTTGTTGGTGGCGGAGGTACGGCCGTCAACGACCTGGGAGTTGTAGCCGAACGCGATGCTCGGCGACGGTCCGGCCGGGACGCTGGGCGTCTGCAGGTCGTAGGTGTAGGTGAAGGCGCCCGAGTTGTTGCCGGCGGCCCAGGAGCCCGCGCTGACCAGCGGCGTCGCGGAGAAGTCGCCCTTGGCTCCGCTGCCGGTGGAGGTCGCGGTGAAGACGGATGCGCCGGAGCTGACGGCCGTCTGGAGCGCGGTCGCACTGGAGGACAGCGGGCGGTACACGGCGCTGGTGACCGTTCCGCTGCTCGTGGCGGTGGCCGGGGTGGTCGTGGAGGAGCCTGAGCCGGGGTCGGTGAGCGTGGCCACGTCCACGACGGCTTCGACCCGGCGTACGCCGTCCAGGGCGCCGTCTCCGGCGACGTCGTCGGCCTGGGGCTCGACGACGTTCTGGACGTCGACCTCGGCCGGCTCGCTGCAGCCCTCGACGTCCGGGGTGGTCAGGAAGCACGCCGGGTAGCGGGTGAGCTGGAGCCGGTCGGCCCAGTTGGCGCCGTACAGCTCGGCGAACTCGGTGTAGTCGAGGGCGAGCACGGCCTCACCGGTCGCCGAGGCCGGAGGTGTCACGGTGAAGACGAGACCGGAGAAGTCCCGCTCCCCCAGGTCGGCCTGGTCGGCCAGCGCCACCTGCCAGTCGCCTTCCAGGGCCGTGGCGTCCTCGGCCGTGGCCGTCTCGGGTGCGCCCACCTCGACGGGCAGGGTGCCCACCCGGACCGTCTCGCCCGCGGTCAGCCCCGTCACGGTCTCCGTGGCGGAAGCACCGGGCGGAGCCGTCGTCTTGGTGGGCTCGTACTCCACCGTGCGCGGCACCTCGCCGGTCAGGGTGTCGGCGAGACGTCCGCCGTTCTGGCCCTCCGCCGGGGTCTGCGCGGGCAGATCGACCAGCTCGACCTCGGCCCGGTCCTCGCCGCCCGGCGGCGCCGCGTAGGCCGTGGGCAGCAGCCCCGCGGTGAGTGCGACGGTGAGCGCGGCGACCACACCGGTCCGGTGACGCGCGCGTCTGCGCCGCTCGGCTCTGGAGCCGGGCAGACGTCCCCGGCCGCTCCACGACAGCGATCCCCACACGACGGCCGAAGCCCCCCCAAGTTGATTTGGTGTCAGCCGCCGAGATGCCTGTCGGGATACGGCTTCTGACTCGCCTGACGGGCGCATGTTCATTCATTTCTCACAGATCCGTCAAACACCGATCACAGGGAGTGGTCTTGATCACGCCGCATCTCGGCGTGAATTGGCCTATGAGAAACAACCAGAAGGAAAGAGCCCAATAGTGCAGGAAGTACTGCATTACCAAAGGATTCTGACCACCTGGCGTGAGATCGCCGCATAGGAGGTCCAGGAGGCTGGGACTTCACCGCATTCGTACCGGTTTGACAGTCCCCATCGGGTCGCTGATGTGCAGATTCCGGTTCTCCCGCCACGAATAGCACCCTCAGAGCGGGGCGTCGGGGCAAACCTTGTCCGGGTGGAGGGCGCGGCCCTCATCAGTCATGCTTCTGCCGCACCTCCACCCACCGTGACGCCCAATCCGAGAGAAACGGTTCCGGGCGACACCGGCGGAGGTCGGGGGGTTCGGCAGCAAGGTGACGGCATTCCTCGACTCGGAAGTCCACGTGAGCCGTTTCGGCGCCCGCGTGGCAACTTCCGGTCAACGCAATGCCGTTGAGGGAGGGAGACCAGCACCGTGGACCGGCGTCGTATACGGGGGCTGCCCCGGCGTACCACGGCAGGAGTGGCGGCGCTCGTCGCCGCCGCGCTCGGCATCACGCTGCTGGGCCCCGAATGGGGAGGGACGGGTCCGGCGAACACCCCCCGTCCCGCGCGGTCGGGCGAGCCTCTCGACGAGGACGCCGCCGTCGCGAAGGCCAGGCACAGCGGGAAACGCGTCGAGGTCACGGCGCTGCGCAGCATCAGCTCCACCACGTACGCCCTGCCCGACGGCAGCTTCGAGCTGACCGCGCACGGCGCGCCGATCCGCGCCCAGGTGGACGGCGTCTGGAAGCCCATCGACACCACGCTGCGGCGCACCGCACACGGGTGGGCGCCGGAGGCGACCGTCGACCCCGTGACCTTCTCGTCCGGCGACGGCAAGCCGACCCGGGGCAGCGGCGGGCGAGCGAGCGGGCCCACCTCCGCCCGGCACGCGGTCCACACCGTGTCCCGCACGGGCCGCGGCGATGTCTCGACGGTCGCGGACGACAACGTCCAGTACACCGATCTGGCCACCTTCAGCTCCCAGGGGCACCAGGTCACGCTCCAGTGGCCGGGGACGCTCCCCGCGCCGGCCATCGACGGGGACCGCGCTCTCTACCGCAACGTGTTCCCGGACGTGGACCTGGTGCTGACCGCACGGGACAGCGGCTTCAGCCACGTCCTGGTCGTGCACACCCCCGAAGCCGCCGCCGGAGCGGAGCTGGCGACGCTGCGCTACCGCCTGACCTCCCCGGACCTGACGTTCCACCTCGACCCGGTCACGCGTGTGGTCACCGCGAAGGACAAGGCGGGCAACGAGACGGCCGTCTCCCCGACCCCGTACATGTGGGACTCGGCCGGCACCCCGGCCGAGACCCAGGGCGACGACCCGCAGCCCGTCGAGCCGCCCCCGAGCGTCCCCTCGCCCTCGTACTCGGAGGAGCCGGGAGAGCCCCCGGCCCCGGCCCCGACGGACGGGCCCGGAGAGGACACGGCAGCACCGGAGCCCGTGGAGCCCGACCAGTCCACCCAGCCCTCGGAACCCGGCCCGGCCGCCTCGGCCGATCCGGCTCCCTCGCCGACCGACCCGGTGGACAGCCCCAGCGGGGACAGCACGGCGCAGCAGTCCGCGTACCGCGCGGGCTCCACGACGGCGGGCAGCGGGGTGCGCCACGCCGCCGCCTTCGCCCGGACCGGCGCGAGCGCCGTCACCGACGCCCAGGTCTTCGCGCTGCCCGCACTGGCAAGCCCCAGGCTGGGCGCGCACACCGCTGTCGGTGACGCCGCCCTCGCGGGACACGGCAGCTCCGAGGCCACGCTGACCGTCACCCCGAACCGGGCGATGCTCACCGGTGACGAGACCGTCTGGCCCCTCTTCATCGACCCGTCCCTCACCGGCAAGACCCACAACTGGACCACCGTCTACGAGAAGTACCCCAACTCCAGCTTCTACGACGGAGCGAATTACAACTCCGGCACCAACGAGGCCCGGGTCGGCTATGAGGCGAGCACCTGGGGGCTGTCTCGCTCCCTGTTCCGTCTCGGCTGGTCCTCCAGTTTCAAGGGCGCCATCGTGACCTCGGCCGAGATCAGGGTGCTGGAGACCTACTCCTGGTCGTGCTCGGCGCGCGAGATGGAGGTCTGGCACACGGACGGCATCTCCGCCTCCCACACATGGAACAACCAGCCCAAGTGGCGGACGAAGCTCGACAGCAAGTCCTTCGCCCACGGCTACAACTCGTCCTGCCCCGACGCCTACGTCACCTTCGACGGCAAGGCCATGGCCCAGGTCGCCGCGGACACCGGAGCGACCAGCGTCAACATCGGTTTGAAGGCCCTGGACGAGAGCAAGACCTCGTCGGGGGCGTACTCCTGGAAGAAGTTCCGCGCCGAGGGCGAGGCCGCCCCGAAGATCATCATCAACTACAACCGTCGACCGCTCGTGCCGACCGGCCTCACCATGACTCCCGGCCCGGACTGCGACACCACGAGTCCGTACGGCTCCGTCGGGAAGAGCGACCTGACGTTCGCCGCAAGCGGCGCCGACCACGACGGCGACCTGAAGTACCTGCACTTCGAGGTGTGGATCGACGGCACCGCCACCAAGATCGTCGACTCCCACCGCACCCCCCTCAGCACGGGGTACGCCGACGTCACCATCCTCGGCAGCAAGTTCGCCAACGGAAAGACCTACGGCTGGCGTGTGCGTTCCATCGACTCCTCAGGGGCCGCGTCCGCCTACGCTCCGGCCGGCGCCCTGTGCCGGTTCGTCTACGACTCCAGTCGGCCGAACGCTCCGGAGGTCTCTTCCGCCGAGTTCCCGCGCAGTGACCAGAACGGCGAGAACTGGTCCACGGTGCCCTTCGGCCAGACCGGCCAGTTCACCTTCAGCCCCGGCGGAAGTACGGACGTCGTCCAGTTCCAGTACTCCTTCAACACGAACACCTACAGCAAGAGTGTGAGCGTCGCTGCCGGCAAGAGCGCCACCGTCAGCCTGGCGCCCCCGGTCTCCGGAGCGAACGTGCTGTATGCCCGCTCGGTGGACAGCGCGGGCAACGCGTCCGAGGGCGAGAAGTACCTCTTCTACGTCACGCCGCGGGACACCGCTGACGCCCCGGGAGACATGGCGGGAGACGGCCGGCCAGACCTCTTCATGATCAACCCCTCGGGCGACCTGCGGCTCTTCTCCTCCACCAAGGCTGGTGACCTGCACACCTCGCTGCCCGGCGCCCACGCCGACGGCACCAACCTGGAGACGCTCGACGGCTACGCCGGGTACTGGACGGGCGAGGACGGCAGCCCCGCGCTCATCACCCACAACGGAGACTTCCTCCCGGGCGACGGAATCCAGGACCTTCTCGCCCGCATGCCCGACGGCAAGCTCTACCTGTACCGGGGCGACGGCTACGGCAGCGTCGACATCGAGCAGCGGCTGGCGGTGGAGCTGCCGTCCGGCGCCCCGGCGCCCTCCACATACACCCAGGTCCTCGCGGTCGGTGACATCAACAAGGACCGCAGGCCGGATGTGTTCGTGACGTCGGGCTCCGAGCTGTGGGCACTGCTCGGTTACACGGGCGGCTCGTTCACCAGCGCGACGAAGCTCTCCTCCACCGGCTGGGACCAGCGCGACCTGGTGAATGTCGGTGACGTCAACCAGGACGGCGCCGTGGACCTCGTGTACCGCGACTTCACGGACTCCCGGCTGCTGCTGCGCCTGGGCAAGCCGGACGCGGTCACCGGCACCAGCCTCACCTCATTGGGGAGTGCCGCGGCGTCGCTGAACGGCACCGACGCCCAGTACGGCACCGGCTGGAGCACCACGAACATCCGGCTGATGATGGGCACGCCCGATGTCACCGGTGACAGGATCCCCGACATCTGGGCCATCGCCTCCGACGGCACGATCCGCTTCTACACCTGCACCAGCACCTCGGGCGGCAGCGCCGTCACGGTCACCGGCGGCGGTTGGAGCAGCACCAAGGCCTTCGGCTGAGGAGTGAGCGTATGGCCATGCCACGGGCCCACCGCCACCAGCGCCGAACCGACACCGGAAGGAATCGATCCGACATGAGGGTGACCCGCACCGGCTCCGCCGGCGTCCGTGTGGTGGCGGTGGTCGGGCTCGTCCTTCTGGCCGGGTGCACCGCGGTCGGCAGCGGCGGGGGCCTTGAGCCGGCCGGACCCCGTCTCCGGGCGCAGGCTGAGCCCAGCCAGGAGGCGGTCTCCACGGCCGGGCTGGGCGCGCTCGCCCTGGCTGGGGGTGACGTGGCCGGGCACACTGTGCGGGAGCCCGCACCCGACGAGCGGGTGGAGCAGCGGGACGTCGAGGCCGAAGGGCCGTGCAGGGCCCTCGCCTACGTGCTGGCGGGTACCGCGGCAGGTACGCCGTCGGCCACGACGGCGCGCCGGGTGGTGGGGAGCGGCACGACGACGAGCGTGCTCCTCGCCGCCCAGGAAGGGCAGGACGTGAATGCCGCGCAGGCGGCTGTGGCGGCCGTCAACCAGGCCGCCGACGACTGCGCCGGCGGGTTCGCCTACCGTCTCCGCGGTCAGGAGCAGCGGATCGCCGGGGTCACCCGTGAGGTGGCGCCCCGGGGCGCCGACCAGGCCGTCGCGTTCGGCGTGCGGGTGGAGCAGGACGGTACACGTGGGTACGGAAGAGTGATCGTCCTGCGCAAGGGGAGCAGCATCGCCTACCTCAGCGCCCTCGGCACTGGAGGGAACGCCGCGGTTCCGGCCGAGGTCGTCGAGGCTCAGTTGGTCAAGCTGAGCTGAGGAGCGAGCAGGGCAGCAACGCCCCGTAGCGTGCGCCTCGCCGCAGAAGTGCGCCAGGTCCTCGGACCCGAGCGACGGGAGGAGGGCGGCACGATGCGAGAAGAGCCTTCCGCTCCCGGCCTGGCACTTCCGCGTTCCGCGTGAGACGGGATGCATCCGTCAGGCCGCCCCGGGAAGCAGCCGGACGGCCCGGCTTCACGGGGCCGACCCCGGGAAACGCTTCCCAGAGCCGCCGGACCCGACAAGGAAGAACGCACCCGGCATCCGCCCGTCGTCGTGACTCCCGCGCCACTCCGTCGCCCAGGGCATCCGGCACTCCCTGGAATGGGCGAAGATCCGCGACAAGGTCCTCGCCGGGTAGCACGGCGGGCACGCCGCGTACGGGCCCGCGTGCCCCGGCCGCAAGGGTGCGCCCACGTGACCGACCCCACCCCCCGCGCCGCGGCCGTACGCCCGACAATGGTTGTGTGATCACTTCGCCGCCACGGAGCAGCACACCGCCGCCGCCCCCGGAGCCGGGCACGGGCAACGGGTCCGCGCGCCCCAGGGCCGAGTCGACGCCGTACGTCGACCTCACCCGGGAGCAGTGGAGCGCGCTGCGCGACAAGACGCCGCTGCCGCTCACCGCGGACGAGGTGGAGCGGCTGCGGGGGCTCGGCGACGTCATCGACCTCGACGAGGTGCGGGACATCTACCTCCCGCTCTCCCGGCTCCTCAACCTCTACGTGGGCGCCACCGCGAACCTGCGCGGGGCGCTCAACACGTTCCTGGGGGAGAAGGGCGCCCAGCGGGGCACGCCCTTCGTGATAGGCGTCGCCGGGTCGGTGGCCGTCGGCAAGTCGACGGTGGCCCGGCTCCTCCAGGCGCTGCTGGCCCGCTGGCCCGAGCACCCGCGGGTGGAGCGGGTCACCACCGACGGGTTCCTGCTGCCGATGAAGGAGCTGCAGGCGCGGGGGCTGATGTCGCGCAAGGGCTTCCCCGAGTCGTACGACCGCAGGGCGCTCACCCGTTTCGTGGCCGACATCAAGGCGGGCAAGGAGGAGGTGACGGCGCCGGTCTACTCGCACCTGATCTACGACATCGTGCCGGGGCAGCGGCTGACCGTGCGGCGCCCGGACATCCTCATTGTGGAGGGCCTCAACGTCCTCCAGCCGGCCCTGCCCGGCCAGGACGGCCGCACCCGCGTCGGCCTGGCGGACTACTTCGACTTCTCCGTGTACGTGGACGCCCGCGCCGAGGACATCGAGCTCTGGTACCTGAATCGTTTCCGCAAGCTGCGCGAGACCGCGTTCCAGGACCCGTCCTCGTACTTCCGCAAGTACACGCAGGTCAGCGAGGACGAGGCCCTCGACTACGCCCGCACGATGTGGCGCACCATCAACAAGGTGAACCTGCTGGAGAACGTGGCGCCCACCCGCGGCCGCGCCACCCTGGTCGTCCGCAAGGGCCCGGACCACAAGGTGCAGCGGCTCTCCCTGCGCAAGCTCTGAGCCCGCGGCCCCTTCCGCGCCAGGGCCCGGAGCGGGTACGGGAACGGGGGTGCCCCGCAGGTCCGGTCGCGGACCCGCGGGGCACCCCCGTCACGTGCGGGCGGCGGTCAGCCGAGCGCGGCCTTCACCACGTCGGCGAGCTGCCCGGCCACCGCGCGGGCCTGCTCCAGGTCGGCGGCCTCCACCATGACCCGTACCAGCGGCTCCGTGCCGGACGGGCGCAGCAGGACGCGGCCGGTGGCGCCGAGGCCGCGCTCGGCCTCCGCGACGGCGGTGGCCAGCTCCGGGGAGGTCTTCACCCGGGACTTGTCGACGTCCTTGACGTTGATGAGGACCTGCGGCAGCCGCTCCATGGCGCCGGCCAGGTCGGCGAGGCGCCGCCCGGTGGCCGCCACCCGGGCCGCGAGCAGCAGACCGGTGAGGGTGCCGTCGCCGGTGGTGGCGTGGTCGAGGACGATGACGTGCCCGGACTGCTCGCCGCCCAGCGCGTAGCCCTTGTCCTTCATCTCCTCCAGCACGTACCGGTCGCCGACCGCCGTCTGGACGAGCCGCAGCCCTTCGCGCTCCATGGCGAGCTTGAAGCCGAGGTTCGACATCACGGTGGCGACAACGGTGTCACCGCGCAGCGTGCCCGCCTCGCGCATGGCGAGCGCCAGGACGGCGAGGATCTGGTCGCCGTCGACCTCTGCGCCCGTGTGGTCCACGGCCAGGCACCGGTCGGCGTCGCCGTCGTGGGCGATGCCCAGGTCGGCGCCGTGCTCCAGGACGGCGGCGCGCAGCATGTCGAGGTGGGTGGAACCGCAGCCGTCGTTGATGTTGAGCCCGTCGGGCCGGGCCCCGATCGTGACGACCTCCGCCCCGGCCTGCTCGAACGCGGCGGGCGACACCCGGGAGGCCGCGCCGTGCGCCTCGTCCAGGACGACCTTCAGCCCGTCGAGCCGGTTCGGCAGGACGGACAGCAGGTGCGCCACGTACTCGTCGCCGCCCTGCGCGTAGTCCGTGACGCGCCCCACGCCCGCGCCGGTCGGGCGGTCCCACGGCTCACCGCGCCGGTGCTCCTCGTACACGGCCTCGATGCGGTCCTCGAGGTCGTCGGGCAGCTTGTGGCCGCCGCGCGCGAAGAACTTGATGCCGTTGTCGGGCATGGCGTTGTGCGAGGCGGACAGCATGACGCCCAGGTCGGCGCCGAGGAACCCGGTCAGGTACGCCACCGCGGGGGTGGGCAGCACCCCGACCCGCAGCACGTCGACACCGGCGCTGGCGAGGCCCGCGACGACCGCGGCCTCAAGGAACTCCCCTGACGCCCGCGGATCCCTGCCGACCACCGCGGTCGGCCGATGGCCCTCGAAGGTGCCGGCCTCGGCGAGCACGTGCGCCGCCGCCACCGACAGGCCGAGCGCCAGCTCGGCCGTCAGGTCCGCGTTGGCGACACCGCGCACGCCGTCCGTGCCGAAGAGTCGTCCCACAGCTGTCCTCCATTGCGTTCCACGGCCGTCCCCAGCGACGCCCGCCATCGGCCCCTGAAAGGGGCGCGCCCCGGCGGCACACGAATGTGCCACCGGGGCGTACCTTACGAGCAGACCGAGCAGCTCGCGCAGGCGCGGCTTAGCGCTTGCTGTACTGCGGAGCCTTACGGGCCTTCTTCAGACCGGCCTTCTTGCGCTCGACCGCACGGTCGTCGCGGCGCAGGAAGCCCGCCTTCTTCAGCGCGCCGCGGTTGTTGTCGACGTCCGCCTCGTTCAGCGCACGGGCGACACCCAGGCGGAGCGCACCGGCCTGGCCGGAGACACCGCCACCCGCGATGCGGGCGACGACGTCGTAGCGGCCTTCGAGCTCCAGCACCTTGAAGGGCTCGTTGACTTCCTGCTGGTGCACCTTGTTCGGGAAGTAGTCCTCGAGGGTGCGACCGTTGATCTTCCACTTGCCGGTGCCCGGAACGATCCGGACGCGGGCGATGGCGTTCTTGCGGCGACCCAGGCCGGCGGCCGGCTGCGGCTCGCCGAAGCGGGAGGCGAGGGACTCGGACGTGTAGTCGCCCTCGACGGTCTCGGTCTCGGTCTCGGTGGTGTACTCCTCGACGCCCTCGAACTCGTCGACGGGGGTCTCAGGGGTGGTCTCGGCCACGATTCTCCTCAGATTCTTTTCGTCTTAGGGGGTGGCCGGACTTACTGCGCGACCTGGGTGATCTCGAACGGGACCGGCTGCTGAGCAGCGTGCGGGTGGTTCTCACCCGCGTAGACCTTCAGCTTCGAGAGCATCTGGCGGCCCAGGGAGTTCTTGGGGAGCATGCCCTTGACGGCCTTCTCGATGGCCTTCTCGGGGTTCTTCTCCAGCAGCTCGTCGTAGCGGACGGAGCGCAGACCACCCGGGTAGCCGGAGTGGCGGTAGGCCATCTTCTGGGTCCGCTTGTTGCCGGACAGGTGCACCTTGTCAGCGTTGATGATGATGACGAAGTCACCGGTGTCAACGTGCGGCGCGTAGATCGCCTTGTGCTTGCCCCGCAGGAGGCTGGCGGCAGTGGATGCCAGGCGACCCAGGACGATGTCCTGGGCGTCGATCACGTGCCACTGGCGAGTCACATCGCCGGGCTTGGGGCTGTACGTACGCACGGTCGTAGCCTTCGCTTCTTCAGTGAGTGGGTCCTGTCAAGGCCACCACGGACGATCACGACAGCCAAGAACCGCACGTCGGTGACGCAAACCGCGTGCTGGTCGCTGGTCATCGGCCCGGTGGACCGGCGTAACGGCCTCTCACGTGAGATCGAGCAAGCCAATACGCATAACGAACCAAGAGAATACGCGTGTCCCCCACCCGGGTCAAAACGACCCCGCGCCGACGCTGCGCGGCACACGCCCGTAGCCCCTGCACCGCCGTCCCGGGGCGCACCTCGCACTCCGTGCCCCACCGCCCCACTGCACACCCCGCGCACCGTGCACCGCCGTCCCACTGCACACCCCGCACCCCCCGCGCACCACCGCCCCGGGCACATCCCGTATCGCGGCGCGCACCGCCGCCCCGGGGCGCCCCGCACCCCTGCACCGCCGCCCAGGGGCCCCTGCCCCCGTGCACCGCCGCCCCGCCTACGCACCCCGGCACCTCCGTACGGCCCCCGCGCCACGGCCACCGCCGCGCCCACGAGCCGCGCCCACGAGGGGCGCCGCTCGCACACCGCCCCGCGGACCTGCGGTGACGCGGGCCACACCGAGCCGTGCCGCGCCCCACCGCCCCGCCCCTCACCGTGCCCGCTGCACCCTCCGCTCGTCCCACACGGGCTCCGACGTCTCCCGTACGACTCCGTCCGCGCCGAACACCAGGAACCGGTCGAAGGAGCGGGCGAACCAGCGGTCGTGCGTCACCGCCAGCACCGTCCCCTCGTACGCCTCCAACCCGGCCTGGAGCGCCTCCGCCGACTCCAGGTCCAGGTTGTCCGTCGGCTCGTCCAGCAGCAGCGCCGTCGTCCCGGACAGCTCCAGCAGCAGGATCTGGAACCGCGCCTGCTGCCCGCCGGACAGCCGGTCGAAGCCCTGGTCGCCCTGGCGCTCCAGCTCGTACCTGCGCAGCGCCGACATCGCGCCGCCCCGGTCCTTGGCGTGCTCGGTCCACAGGATGTCGACGAGTGTGCGGCCCTCCAGCTCGGGGTGCGCGTGGGTCTGCGCGAAGTGGCCGGGCACGACGCGCGCGCCCAGCTTCCAGTGCCCCGTGTGGGCGACGGACGGGTCGCCGGCCAGCAGCCGCAGGAAGTGCGACTTGCCCGACCCGTTCGAGCCCAGTACGGCGACCCGCTCGCCGTAGAAGACCTCCAGGTCGAAGGGGCGCATCAGGCCGGTGAGCTCCAGCCGCTCGCAGGTCACCGCGCGCAGCCCGGTGCGCCCGCCGCGCAGCCGCATCCGGATGTCCTGCTCGCGCGGCGGCTCCGGCGGCGGCCCCGCCTCCTCGAACTTCCGCAGCCGCGTCTGCGCCGCCGCGTACCGGGACGCCATCTCGTGGCTGACGGAGGCGGCCTGCCGCAGGGTGGCCACGAGCTTCTTCAGCTGGGCGTGCTTCTCCTCCCAGCGCCGCTTGAGCTCCTCGAACCGGGCGAACCGCTCCCGCCGCGCCTCGTGGAAGGTGTCGAAACCTCCGCCGTGCACCCACACGTCCGACCCGGCGGGGCCCGGCTCCACGGCCACGATCTTCTGCGCGGCCCGGGCCAGCAGCTCCCGGTCGTGGGAGATGAACAGCACGGTCTTGCGGGTCTCCGCGAGCCGCTCCTCCAGCCACCGCTTGCCGGGCACGTCCAGGTAGTTGTCCGGCTCGTCCAGCAGCAGCACCTGGTCGGGGCCGCGCAGCAGCGCCTCCAGCACCAGCCGCTTCTGCTCGCCGCCGCTGAGGGTGCGCACCTGCCGCCACTGGGCCTTCTCGTACGGCACGCCCAGCGCGGCCGTCGTGCACACGTCCCAGAGGGTCTCGGACTCGTACCCGCGCACCTCGGCCCAGTCGCTGAGTGCCTGCGCGTACCGCAGCTGCGCGGCCTCGTCGTCCACGGTCATGACGAGGTGCTCGGCCTCGTCGACCTCCCGCGCGGCCGCGCGGATCCCCGGCGGCGCCACCGACACCAGCAGGTCCCGCACCGTCCGCTCGTCCCGTACGGACCCCACGAACTGCGGCATCACCCCGAGGCCGCCGCTCACCGACACCGAGCCGCCGTGCGGCTGCAACTCCCCTGCGATCAGCCGCAGGAGCGTCGTCTTCCCCGCGCCGTTGGCCCCGACGAGGGCCACGACAGCCCCCTCGCCGACCCGGAACGACGCGTCGGCGAGCAGCGCCCGTCCGTCCGGCAGGTAGTACTCCAGATGCGCGACCTCGACATGCCCCATGGCGCGCATTCTCCCCGGCCCGGCGGCCGTCGGCCCAACGGATTTCCGACCGGTCCGCCCGGTCTAGGATGCGCGGCATGAGCTTTGGGGGACCGCAGTGGCCGCAGGAGCCGCAGCAGCAGGGCGGGCAGGGCTTCGGCCCGCCGCCGCACGGACAGCAGCCGGGGGGACAGTACGGCGGGCCGTACGGCGACCCGTACGGCGGTCAGTCGGCCGACCCGTACGGCGGGCAGCAGCCCGCGGAGCCGTACGGCGCACCGTACGGGCAGCAGCCCGCGCAGCCCTTCGGAAGCGGGGGCAGCAGCCCCTTCGGCAGCGGGAGCGGCCCCTTCGGCGCGGCGGCCTCCGACGCGCACACCCCGGACTGGGGCGCCCTCGCCGATGCCTCCGCGGCCCGGCAGCGCCGCAAGCGCCTCATGCTGGCCGGCGGCGGCCTCCTTGCCGTCGCCGCCATCGGCACCATCGTCGCGGTCGCCGTGACCGCGGCGAACAAGGACACCACCGCGCAGGCCCCCGCCGGCAGCGCCGCGACCGCCCCCGGCGGCCCCGAGATCCCCGCGGAGACGGCCGGACCCGCGCCGTCGTTCTCCTCGGTCGCGCCCGCTCCCCCACCGGACCCGATGGACTTCCTCACCACCGCGGAGAAGGACCGGGCGCCGCTCGCACCGGAGGACCTGTTCCCCGGCAAGAAGCTCACCATGGAGGACCGCGTCTACCGGAAGGGCGCCGTCGCCTCCACGACGAACTGCGCGGGCGCCGGCAAGGACGGTCTCGGCGCCGTCCTCCAGAAGCACGGCTGCACCCGCGTGATCCGCGCCACCTACGAGCGGGACGGGGTCGCCGTCACTGTCGGTGTCGCCCTCTTCAAGGACCAGGCCGCGGCCCTCAAGGCCAAGCAGGACGCCAAGGGCGGCATCGCGCCCCTGGCCGGCGACGGCGTCGACGGCTTCTGCCGCGCCACGGTCTGCCTGCGCCGCTCGAACGCGCTCGGCCGCTACGCCTACTTCACACAGGCCGGCTTCACCGACGGCCGCAAGGTCACCCAGCAGGACGCCGCCGTCTTCAAGACCAGCGACGACCTGGGCGCCTTCACCTTCAACCAGATCTACGCCCGGGGCCGCGCCCAGGCGTCAGCAGCAGCCACCGCCCCCGCCTCCGGCGGTCAGTGACGGCAGGGAGCGCTTGTTGCGGGCCTCCCGGCTGCGGGCGGCCAGCAGCTCGTCCGCCGGGTAGCCGACCTCCTCCAGCGTGAGCCCGTGGGGCCGTACGACGTGGACGGCGGAGTCCCGCACCCGCGCGGCCAGCACCTTCGCGGGCCACTCCGCGCCCCGGTGCCCGTCGCCGACGAACAGCATCGCCCCGACGAGCGAGCGCACCATGTTGTGGCAGAAGGCGTCGGCCCGCACGGTGGCCTCCAGGACGCCGCTGGGCAGCCGCTCCCACCGCAGCTCCTGGAGCGTGCGGATGGTGGTGGCCCCGTCGCGCCGCTTGCAGTACGCGGCGAAGTCGTGCTCGCCGAGCAGCGTCTCGGCGGCGGCGTTCATGGCGTCGACGTCGAGCGGCCAGTCGTGCCAGAGGACGTGGCCGCGCAGCAGCGGGTCGACGCCGCCGGGGTCGTCGGTGACGCGGTAGGCGTAGCGCCGCCAGATCGCGGAGAACCGGGCGTTGAACCCCGGGGGCGCCTCCTCCACGCGCCAGATCCGCACGTCGTGCGGCAGCCGCCCGGCGAGCCGCCGCAGCAGCTTCTCCCGGTGCGCGTCCCA
Source organism: Streptomyces sp. CC228A (assembly GCF_021390935.1). Lineage (GTDB taxonomy): Bacteria > Actinomycetota > Actinomycetes > Streptomycetales > Streptomycetaceae > Streptomyces. Next base: position 206,790 of record NZ_JAJPUI010000009.1, on the reverse strand, counting down.
CACGGCCTGCGGCAGGTCGACGTGCGCGACCTGGCCGCGGGCGTGCACCCCGGCGTCGGTCCGCCCGGCGACGGTCAGCTCGTACGTCTCCGAGGACCGCGTCACCGTGCGCAGCGCGTCCTCGATCTCGCCCTGCACGGTGCGCTGCCCGCCGGCCTGCTTGGCCCAGCCGTGGAAGTCCCTGCCGTCGTACGACAGGTCCAGCCGCACCCGTACGAAACCGGGCTCCGCCTCATCGCTCACGCCACGATCCTCTCAGACCCCACCTCACACGGAACGGGCCCGTCCCAGGGGGACGGGCCCGTCAGAGCCGTAGCTCGGGAGGCCCTCCGGCCTCCGGTCCACCCCCGCTCACGCCGGAGGGGAGGAGGCTCAGGCCTCCTTGGTCTCCTCGGCCGGAGCCTCGGCGGCCTCGTCGGCCTTGGCCTCGGTGGCCTTGGCCTCGTCGGCCTCCTTCACCGCACGCTTGGTCGCGGCCTCGGCCTCGGCGACGGTCGCCTTCTTGGCGATCTCGCCCTCGACCAGCTCGATGACCGCCATCGGGGCGTTGTCGCCACGACGGTTGCCGATCTTCGTGATGCGGGTGTAGCCACCCGGGCGCTCGGCGTAGCGCGGGGCGATCTCGGTGAAGAGCGTGTGGACGACGCCCTTGTCCGTGATCGTCTGCAGCACCAGGCGACGGTTGTGGATGTCGCCCTTCTTCGCCTTGGTGATCAGGCGCTCGGCGACGGGGCGCAGGCGGCGGGCCTTGGCCTCGGTGGTGGTGATGCGGCCGTGCTCGAAGAGCGACTTCGCGAGGTTCGCGAGGAGCAGCTTCTCGTGCGCAGCGCTGCCGCCCAGACGGGCGCCCTTGGCGGGCTTCGGCATGGTGTTTCTCCTTGTGATCTGCACCGGCCGTGTCAGGTACCGGTGTCAGGACCCCGCAGGCGGGTGCCTGCGGGCAGCAATCGCGTGAGCGCGGGGGCTCGGTGGTGCCGGTGCCGGCCGGGGCGGTCCGCTGGGGGCCGCCCCGGTCGGTCGGTACCGCTCGGTCAGTACTGCTCGGTCTCGACGAAGCCGGAGTCGGCGTCGTCGTCCGCGCCGAAGGTGTCGGCGGCGGAGGTCGGGTCGAATCCGGGCGGGCTGTCCTTGAGGGCCAGGCCCATGCCGGCCAGCTTCGCCTTGACCTCGTCGATCGACTTCGCACCGAAGTTGCGGATGTCGAGCAGGTCGGCCTCGGAGCGGGCGACGAGCTCGCCCACGGAGTGGATGCCCTCGCGCTTGAGGCAGTTGTAGGAGCGGACGGTGAGCTCCAGCTCCTCGATGGGCAGCGCCAGGTCGGCGGCCAGGGCGGCGTCCGTGGGGGACGGGCCCATGTCGATGCCCTCGGCGTCGATGTTCAGCTCGCGGGCGAGACCGAACAGCTCGACCAGCGTCTTGCCCGCGGACGCCATGGCGTCGCGCGGCCGCATGGCCTGCTTGGTCTCGACGTCGACGATCAGCTTGTCGAAGTCGGTGCGCTGCTCGACTCGGGTGGCCTCGACCTTGTAGGTCACCTTCAGGACGGGCGAGTAGATGGAGTCGACCGGGATGCGGCCGATCTCCTGGCCCACCTGCTTGTTCTGCACCGCGGAGACGTAGCCGCGACCGCGCTCGACGGTCAGCTCCATCTCCAGCTTGCCCTTGCTGTTGAGCGTGGCGAGGACGAGGTCGGGGTTGTGCACCTCGACACCGGCCGGGGGCGCGATGTCGGCGGCGGTGACCAGACCCGGGCCCTGCTTGCGCAGGTACATCACGACGGGCTCGTCGTGCTCCGAGGAGACGACGAGCTGCTTGATGTTGAGGATCAGGTCGGTGACGTCCTCCTTGACGCCCGGCACGGTGGTGAACTCGTGCAGGACCCCGTCGATGCGGATGCTGGTGACAGCGGCACCGGGGATGGAGGAGAGGAGGGTGCGACGGAGGGAGTTGCCGAGCGTGTAGCCGAAGCCGGGCTCCAGCGGCTCGATGACGAACCGCGAGCGGTACTCGTCGACAACCTCTTCGGTCAGCGAGGGACGCTGAGCGATCAGCATGGTGATGTGTCCTTCAGTCGTGGACGCCCGCTATTTGACGTCCTCGGCCACCGGGCGGCTGCCCGGTGCTGTTACTTAGCAAGGGTACGGGCGGCACGCCGGAAAAGAGGCGTACCGCCCGGACCTCAAGCGATGCGGAGCGCGCAGTGTCGGACGCGGCGGCGCGGGTCACCTCCGCTCACACGGAGACCGCGCCGCACCCACGTCAGACGCGGCGGCGCTTCGGCGGGCGGCAGCCGTTGTGCGGGGTCGGCGTGACGTCCTGGATGGAGCCGACCTCAAGGCCGGTGGCCTGGAGGGAGCGGATCGCGGTCTCACGACCGGAGCCCGGGCCCTTGACGAAGACGTCGACCTTGCGCATGCCGTGCTCCTGGGCGCGACGCGCGGCGGACTCGGCGGCCATCTGCGCGGCGAACGGGGTCGACTTGCGCGAGCCCTTGAAGCCGACGTGGCCAGCGGAGGCCCAGGAGATCACGTTGCCGGACGGGTCCGTGATCGAGACGATCGTGTTGTTGAACGTGCTCTTGATGTGCGCGTGGCCGTGAGCGACGTTCTTCTTTTCCTTGCGGCGCACCTTCTTGGCAGCGCCCTGACGTCCCTTGGGGGGCATCTCTTAACTCCTACGGGAGGTGGTCGGTCCTACAGCGAAGAGCGAAGACCGTGGACGGTTCGTCCGCTGCGGACTACTTCTTGCCCGGCTTCTTCTTACCGGCGATGGCGCGACGCGGGCCCTTGCGGGTACGAGCGTTCGTGCTGGTGCGCTGACCGCGGACCGGCAGACCACGGCGGTGGCGCAGACCCTGGTAGCAGCCGATCTCGACCTTGCGGCGGATGTCGGCCTGGATCTCGCGGCGGAGGTCACCCTCGGTCTTGATGTTGTTGTCCACGTACTCGCGGATCTTGACCAGGTCCTCTTCGGACAGGTCGCGAACGCGGGTGTTCGGGTTCACACCAGTGGCGGCGAGGGTCTCCTGCGCCAGGGTGCGGCCAATGCCGAAGACGTAGGTGAGTGCGACCTCCACGCGCTTGTCGCGCGGGATGTCGACACCGGAAACGCGTGCCATTCAATGGCTCCTGTGTTCTCGGGGGTCTTCCGCAGTGCCGTTCCCGGCCGCCGTACGAGGTACGTTCCGGGTCCCCGGCCCCCGCCGGAGGTGTCGCCAACCGGGTGCAACCCCGGTCCGGCGGGCACTGCGTATGTACTGAAAAACGTTGCGTCGCGCGTGAACTGCGGAGTGCAGGTCGGTCGGCGTGCGTCAGCCCTGGCGCTGCTTGTGGCGCAGGTTTTCGCAGATGACCATGACCCGGCCGTGACGGCGGATCACCTTGCACTTGTCGCAGATCGTCTTGACGCTCGGCTTGACCTTCATGGGTGAGGTTCTCCGGGTCAGTGCCAGCGCCCCGCGGAATGGGGCACGGACAAGATCTACTTGTATCGGTAGACGATCCGGCCACGCGTCAGGTCGTACGGAGACAGCTCCACGACGACCCGGTCATCCGGGAGGATACGGATGTAGTGCATCCGCATCTTGCCGCTGATGTGCGCGAGGACCTTGTGACCGTTCTGGAGCTCCACCTTGAACATCGCGTTCGGCAGGGACTCGATCACGGTGCCCTCAATTTCGATGGCACCTTGCTTCTTGGCCACGCTTCGCCCTTCGAATCGGCTACCTTGATCGACTCCCGCATCCGTGTGCGGACACACGGGTACACGAGAGCCGACGCGTCAGTCTACGCCACGCCCCGCGGAAAGACGAATTCTGCCCACCCCCGATGATCCCTACGCGCGCTGGGGGCGCGGGTTCGCGCGCGGGGACCGGGGGTCCTAGCCGAGCGGGTCGGGGGCCGCGGTGACGCCGAGTTCCGCGAGCCGGGCCTTGCCGCCGTCGGGGGCCGTCAGGACGAGCGGCCCGTCCTCGGTGAGGGCGACCGAGTGCTCCCAGTGCGAGGACCAGGTGCCGTCGGTCGTGATGACGGTCCAGTCGTCCTCCAGGACCTCGGTCCTGGGCGTCCCGAGCGACACCATCGGCTCGATCGCCAGGCAGAAGCCGGGCACCAGCTTCGGGCCCTTGCCGCGCTTGCGGGTGACGTAGTTCAGCAGGTGCGGGTCCATGTGCATCTCGGAGCCGATGCCGTGGCCGCCGTAGTCCTCGATGATCCCGTACGTGCCGCCGCCCGGCTTCGGCTGGCGGCGGATGTAGGTCTCGATGGCCCGGGAGATGTCCACCAGGCGGTTGCCGTTCTTCATCGCGGCGATGCCGGCCCACATGGACGCCTCGGTGACCCGGGACAGCTCGATCAGCTCGGGGGCGTGCCCGGAGCCGACGAACGCGGTGTACGCGGCGTCGCCGTGCCAGCCGTCGACGATGGCGCCGGCGTCGACGGAGATGATGTCGCCGTCCTTGAGGACGACGTCGTCGCTGGGGATGCCGTGGACGACGACCTCGTTGACCGAGGTGCAGATGGTCGCGGGGAAGCCGCCGTAGCCGAGGAAGTTCGACTTGGCGCCGTGCTCGGCGATGACCTTCCGGGCCGCCTCGTCGAGGTCCTTGGTGGTGGCCCCGGGGACGGCCGCCTCACGCGTCGCCTGGTGGATGGCGGCGACGACCAGCCCCGCCTCGCGCATTTTCGCGATCTGCTCCGGGGTCTTGATCTGCACCATGTCGGCTGACGCCTTTCTCGGACGGACGAAGGGACTGCAGTACCACCATACGGGCGCGCGCCCGACGACAACGCCTCGGCCGCGGCACCCAGCGGGCACCGCGGCCGAGACGACGGAGAGGAGGGTTACGCGGCCTGCTCGCCCCGCAGGGCGCCCATGGCGCGGTCGGTGACCTCGTTCACCTTGCCGAGCGCGGAGATCGTCACGACCAGGCCCTGGCCCTTGTAGTGGTCGATGATCGGCTCGGTCTGCGTGTGGTAGACGTCCAGCCGCGTGCGGACGGTCTCCTCGGAGTCGTCGTCGCGCTGGTAGAGCTCGCCGCCGCAGACGTCGCAGACGCCGTCCTGCTTCGGCGGGGTGTACGACACGTGGAAGACGTGCGCGCTGTCGTTGCGGCAGATGCGGCGGCCCGCGATCCGCTTCACGACCTCGTCCTCGGGGACCTCCAGGTCGAGCACCGCGTCCAGCTTCATGCCCTCGGCCTCCAGCATGGCGTCGAGCGCCTGGGCCTGGGCCACGTTGCGGGGGAAGCCGTCGAGCAGGAAGCCACCGGTGGCGTCCGGCTGGGACATGCGGTCCTTGGCCATCCCGATGGTGACCTCGTCGGGGACCAGCTGGCCGGCGTCCATGAACGCCTTCGCCTGCTTGCCCAGCTCGGTGCCCTGGCTGATGTTGGCTCGGAACAGGTCGCCCGTGGAGATGTGCGGGATCGACAGGTTCTTGGCGAGGAACGCGGCTTGCGTACCCTTGCCTGCACCGGGCGGCCCGACGAGGACGATTCGCATCAGCGGAGGAACCCTTCGTAGTTGCGCTGCTGGAGCTGGCTCTCGATCTGCTTCACGGTCTCCAGCCCCACACCCACGATGATCAGGATGCTCGTCCCGCCGAACGGGAAGTTCTGGTTCGCACCGCCGAAGCCCGCCAACGCCATTGTCGGCACGAGAGCGATCAGACCCAGGTACAGCGAGCCCGGCCAAGTGATCCGGTTCAGCACGTAGCTCAGGTACTCAGCAGTAGGTCGACCAGCCCGGATGCCCGGGATGAAGCCACCATACTTCTTCATGTTGTCGGCCACTTCCTCGGGGTTGAAGGAGATGGCCACGTAGAAGAAGGCGAAGAACACGATCAGGAAGAAGTAGACGACCGTGTGGATGGGCTTGCCATCGACCATATGCTGCTGAATCCACGCAGACCACCCGGTGTTGGCGTTGCCTGCGAACTGGACGATCAGGATCGGGATGTACAGCAGCGACGAGGCGAAGATGACGGGAATCACACCCGCCTGGTTCACCTTGAGCGGGATGTACGTCGAGGTGCCGCCGTAGGACCGGCGGCCGATCATGCGCTTCGCGTACTGGACCGGGATGCGGCGCTGGGCCTGCTCGACGAAGACGACCAGGGCGACCATCACGAAGCCGATCAGGATGACGGTGCCGAACTCGATCCAGCCCTTGGCGAGCTTGCCGCTCTCCTTGATGGCCCAGAGGGAGCCGGGGAAGCCGGCGGCGATCGAGATGAACATCAGGATCGACATGCCGTTGCCGATGCCGCGGTCGGTGACGAGCTCACCGAGCCACATGACGAGGGCGGTACCGGCGGTCATCGTGATGACCATGACGATGATCGTGAAGATCGTCGGGTTGTGCACGATCTGGGTGCCCACGGTGCAGCCGGTGAACAGCGCACCGCTCTTGGCGGTGGCGACCAGGCCGGTGCCCTGGAGGATGGCGAGCGCGACGGTCAGGTAGCGCGTGTACTGCGTGATCTTCGCCTGGCCGGTCTGCCCCTCCTTCTTGAGGGCTTCCAGCCGCGGGATGACCACGGTCAGCAGCTGAAGGATGATGCTCGCCGTGATGTACGGCATGATGCCGAGCGCGAAGATGGTGATCTGCAGCAGGGCACCACCGCTGAACATGTTCACGAGACCGAGCAGGTTGTTGTTGCCCTGCTGTGCCTGGTTGACACAGATCTGGACGTTCTCGTAGTTCACACCGGGAACGGGGATGTGCGCACCGAGCCGGTAGATCACGATGATGCCGAACGTGAAGAGCAGCTTCTTACGCAGGTCGGGCGTCTTGAACGCCCGGGCGAACGCGGTGAGCACGGTGCCTCCTGCGACCCCCGAGCTAGCGCGTCAGAGGCGACGGGTTAAAGAATCAGCGGTTACCTGGCAGGGCGGCACTGTGCGCGCACAGTCCGCCCGAAGATTAATGGCGCCACCCTACCCGCCCTTGCGTGCCACGGGAAACATCTGCGGGGGCCCGTAGGCCGGGACGCCCCTGCTGAACGGGGGTCCGGGGCCTCCCGCTCCCCCCGCCCGCCATTCACCCGCAAGCGCGACCCCCCGGCCCCGGTTTCCGTGGAGCTCGCCCGGCCCGGCGGCCGGACCGGCACGGCGGCGGGCAGCCCGGCCTCGCCGCCGGGCGGGCGGAACGGGCAGGAGCCCAGGTCCGGACGGTGGCAGGGCCTCGGGGTGTGCCGTGCCCCGGCGCCTCGGAGGGCACGGCGGCGGCAGTGAACCGGGGGCAGGGGAGGCGGCCGCGGGACGGTGCGCACGCGGGTGCGGCGGCGCCGGGGGCCGTGCGGCACGTGCGGGAGGTTCGCTGCGGGCGCAGAGCTTCGACGGCTGTGCGGTACGGCGCTCCCCGTACCGGACGCCGACCGCCGCCGTGCGGCCCGACGGCTCGCGGTACGGCAGTTCCCGTCACGGCCGCCGGGCGCCACAGCGGCCCGAGGCTCAGGGCCGGGACCCCGGGAGCCCGGGAGCCCGCGCCGCCAGGCGGTGTGCGGGCGCGCCGGCCGCCGGGGCCGCCGTCCAGGCGGGCGCCCGGGTCCGGGGTCCGCTGCCGGGCGGGGCACGGTCGCGGCGCCAGCGGACCGTACCGGCCCTCAGGCGGGCCCGGAGCCCGGCCCCCTCGGCCGGTGTCCCCCCGCACGCCCCGCCACCACCGACGAGCCGCCCGCCGCATCCGTACGGAAGGCGGCGCCCAGGCAGCGGCCGCCGCACCGCACACCTCCGAGGCGGCCGCCGCCCCGGGGTGCCACGGAGCCGCGCCGACGCCCGCACCGGCTACCGGGAGGCCCGCCGGCTCGAAGTGTGAGAGGCCGAAGGCCCGCCGTCACAGCCCGGTCCCGGCTGCCGCCCCTGCGGCGCGACGTGTCGGCGCGGGCCTGCCCCGCCAGGCCCTGCACCTTGCCCGGCCCACCGTCGCGGGCCGCCGCACCCCGCCCGGCGGAGTCGGCGGTTCGCTGCGGAGGGCACGTGCCAGGACCGGCACCCGGGCCGAACGCGGCCCGACCGGCCCAGCGCCCGGAGCGCCCCGGGAAACGCCGCGGCCCGGGTGACCGCCCTCAAGGGGCGGCCACCCGGGCCGTGAAGCGTCAGCGCGAGGCTCAGACGAGCTCGGTGACCGTACCGCCGGCGGCGGTGATCTTCTCCTTGGCGGAGCCGGAGACGGCGTCGACCGTCACCTGCAGCGCCACGGAGATCTCGCCCTGGCCGAGCACCTTGACGAGCTGGTTCTTGCGAACCGCGCCCTTGGCGACCAGGTCGTCGACCGTGACCTCGCCACCCTCGGGGTAGAGGGACGCGAGCTTGTCCAGGTTCACGACCTGGTACTCGGTCTTGAAGGGGTTCTTGAAGCCCTTGAGCTTCGGGAGACGCATGTGGAGGGGCATCTGGCCACCCTCGAAGCGCTCCGGAACCTGGTAACGGGCCTTGGTGCCCTTGGTACCACGACCGGCCGTCTTACCCTTCGACGCCTCACCACGACCCACACGGGTCTTGGCGGTCTTCGCGCCCGGGGCGGGACGGAGGTTGTGGATCTTCAGCGGGTTCTGCTCCGCCATGATCAGTCGACCTCCTCGACCGTCACGAGGTGGCGGACGGTGTGCACCATGCCGCGGAACTCGGGGCGGTCCTCCTTGACGACCACGTCACCCAGGCGCTTGAGGCCCAGGGTCCGCAGAGTGTCACGGTGGTTCTGCTTGCTGCCGATGTACGACTTCGTCTGCGTGATCTTGAGGCGAGCCATTACGCACCCGCTCCCGCACGCGCACGCAGCAGGGCCGCGGGGGCGACGTCCTCCAGCGGCAGACCGCGGCGGGCCGCGATCTCCTCGGGACGCTGCAGGCCCTTCAGGGCCGCCACGGTCGCGTGCACGATGTTGATCGCGTTGTCGGAGCCGAGCGACTTCGACAGGATGTCGTGGACGCCGGCGCACTCCAGGACGGCGCGCACCGGGCCACCGGCGATCACACCGGTACCGGGGGAAGCAGGCTTGAGCAGGACGACGCCCGCGGCCTTCTCACCCTGGATGGGGTGCGGGATGGTGCCCTGGATGCGGGGGACCTTGAAGAAGTGCTTCTTGGCCTCCTCCACGCCCTTGGCGATCGCGGCCGGCACCTCCTTGGCCTTGCCGTAACCGACACCCACGGTGCCGTCACCGTCGCCCACCACGACCAGCGCGGTGAAGCTGAAGCGACGACCACCCTTCACAACCTTGGCAACACGGTTGATCGCGACGACGCGCTCAACGTACGCGGTCTTCTCGGCGGCAGCAGCGCCGCCGTCACGGCCCTTCCGGTCCCGCCGCTCGCCGCCACCGGCGCCGCCACCGCGGCGCTGGGGTCCAGCCATTGGAATTACCTCTCTCTTCTCCGCTAGCTACGGAAGCGGCTCAGAACTTGAGTCCGGCTTCGCGGGCGGCGTCCGCCAGGGCGGCGATGCGCCCCGCGTACCTGTTGCCACCGCGGTCGAACACGACGGTCTCGACGCCGGCGGCCTTGGCACGCTCGGCCACGAGCTGGCCGACCTGCTTCGCCTTCGCCGACTTGTCGCCCTCGCCACCGCGGATGGACGCGTCCAGGTGCGACGCCGAAGCGACCGTGCGGCCGGCGATGTCGTCGATGACCTGGGCGGTGATGCCACGGTTGGAGCGCGTCACGACCAGACGCGGACGGTCCGCCGTACCCGCGATCTTCTTGCGGATGCGGATGTGGCGACGCTTCAGAGCAGCGCCCTTGTAGGCCTTGCCCTTGGCAATCTTCACGCCGTATGCCATGGCTTACTTACCAGCCTTTCCGACCTTGCGGCGGATGACCTCGCCCGCGTACTTCACGCCCTTGGCCTTGTACGGGTCGGGCTTGCGCAGCTTGCGGATGTTCGCGGCGACCTCGCCGACCTTCTGCTTGTCGATGCCCTCGACCGAGAACTTGGTCGGCGACTCGACCTTGAAGGAGATGCCCTCGGGGGCCTCCACCAGGATCGGGTGGCTGTATCCGAGCTGGAACTCCAGGTTGGAGCCCTTGGCGGCGACGCGGTAACCGACACCGCTGATCTCGAGCGCCTTCGTGTACCCCTGGGTCACGCCGGTGATCATGTTCGCCACCAGCGTGCGGGACAGGCCGTGCAGGGCCTTGTTCTGACGCTCGTCGTTCGGGCGGGTGACACGCAGGGTGCCGTCCTCGTCCCTAGCGATCTCGATCGGCGCGGCGACGGTGTGGCTCAGGGTGCCCTTGGGGCCCTTCACCTGCACCGTGCGGCCGTCGATGGTGACGTCCACACCAGCGGGAACCGAGATGGGGAGCTTGCCGATACGCGACATTGGCTATTCCTCCGTTCCCGATTACCAGACGTAGGCGAGGACTTCCCCACCCACGCCCTTCTTCTGCGCCTGCTGGCCGGTCAGGAGGCCGTGCGACGTGGAGATGATCGCCACGCCGAGACCGCCGAGGACCTTCGGCAGGTTCGTGGACTTCGCGTAGACCCGGAGACCGGGCTTCGAGATCCGCTTGATGCCCGCGATGGAGCGCTCGCGGTTCGGACCGTACTTGAGCTCGAGGACGAGGTTCTTGCCGACCTCTGCGTCCTCGACCTTCCAGTCCGTGATGAAGCCCTCCTGCTTGAGGATCTCCGCGATGTGAGACTTGATCTTGCTGTGCGGCATCGACACGGAGTCGTGGTACGCCGAGTTCGCGTTGCGCAGACGCGTGAGCATGTCTGCGATCGGATCAGTCATGGTCATGAATTGGCCTTGGGCCTCTCTCGCCGGGGTTTCCTGTATGCGCCATCCCTCTCCCCGCTCAGGGGCGGGACGGGTGCGGCGCGGGGACCTACGGCGTAGTAAGTCGTATGGGCGGCAGGCGCCCAACCCCGCAAGCCTACGGCATGGGGAGAAGGGCGACTGCCGGCCAGAGTGCTTACCGAGAGCCTGGCATCAACCGAAGTCGGTTGTTACCAGGAGCTCTTGGTGACGCCCGGCAGCTCGCCGCGGTGAGCCATCTCACGAAGGCACACACGGCACAGGCCGAACTTGCGGTACACGGAGTGCGGACGACCGCAGCGCTGGCAACGGGTGTAGCCACGCACACCGAACTTGGGCTTGCGAGCAGCCTTCGCGATCAGAGCCTTCTTCGCCATCTCGCTCACGCCTCCTTGAACGGGAAGCCGAGGTGACGGAGGAGCGCGCGGCCCTCAGCGTCGTTGGTCGCCGTGGTCACCACGGTGATGTCCATACCCCGGACGCGGTCGATCTTGTCCTGGTCGATCTCGTGGAACATGACCTGCTCCGTGAGACCGAAGGTGTAGTTGCCACGGCCGTCGAACTGCTTGGGGGACAGGCCGCGGAAGTCGCGGATGCGCGGGAGCGCGAGCGACAGGGTGCGGTCGAGGAACTCCCACATGCGGTCGCCACGGAGCGTGACGTGGGCACCGATCGGCTGACCCTCACGCAGCTTGAACTGCGCGATGGACTTGCGGGCCTTGGTGACGGCCGGCTTCTGACCGGTGATCGTGGTGAGGTCGCGGATGGCGCCCTCGATCAGCTTGGAGTCGCGGGCGGCGTCGCCCACACCCATGTTGACCACGATCTTGACGAGGCCGGGAACCTGCATGACGTTCTCGTACGAGAACTCCTCACGCAGCTTGCCCGCGATCTCCTCGCGGTACTTCGTCTTCAGACGCGGAGTGGTGGTGGTAGCCATCAGATGTCCTCACCCGTCCGCTTGGCAACGCGGATCTTGTTGCCGTTCTCGTCGAAGCGGTAACCGACGCGGGTCACGACCTTCTGGCCGTCCTTCTCCACGACGAGCTGAACGTTGCTCACGTGGACCGGGGCCTCGACCGTGACGATGCCGCCGGCCTGGGAGGCGCGGCCCGGCTGGTTCGCCTTGACGTGCTTCTTGACCCGGTTGACACCCTCGACCAGGACGCGGTCCTCGCGGGGGTAGGCCGCGATGACCTTGCCCTGCTTGCCCTTGTCCTTACCGGTGATGACCTGGACCAGGTCGCCCTTCTTGATCTTCATGCTTACAGCACCTCCGGCGCGAGCGAGATGATCTTCATGAACTTCTTCTCGCGCAGCTCACGGCCCACGGGGCCGAAGATACGGGTGCCGCGAGGGTCGCCGTCGTTCTTCAGAATGACGGCGGCGTTCTCGTCGAAGCGGATGTACGAGCCGTCCTGGCGGCGGCGCTCCTTGACGGTGCGAACGATGACCGCCTTGACGACGTCACCCTTCTTCACGTTGCCACCGGGGATCGCGTCCTTGACGGTGGCGACGATGACGTCACCGATGCCCGCGTAGCGGCGACCGGAGCCACCGAGCACACGGATGCAAAGGATCTCCTTCGCACCAGTGTTGTCGGCGACCCGAAGTCGCGACTCCTGCTGGATCACGTCTATCTCCTGATCGTCTGCCGGTTCCCCGCCGGGGGCTGGTCTCCCAGCCCCCGGCGGAGCCTGGCGGAACTAAGTGCTGGGGCGTGCCCCAGCGGGGGCTTGCGGGGACGGCCCGCCTCGTGGTCCACGAGGCGGTGCCCCCGCACTCTTACTTGGCCTTCTCGAGGATCTCGACGACGCGCCAGTGCTTCGTGGCGGACAGCTTCCGGGTCTCCATCAGGAGGACGCGGTCGCCGACGCCGGCAGCGTTCTGCTCGTCGTGCGCCTTGAGCTTGTTCGTACGGCGGATGACCTTGCCGTACAGCGCGTGCTTCACGCGGTCCTCGACGGCGACGACGACGGTCTTGTCCATCTTGTCGCTGACGACGTAACCCTCACGGGTCTTGCGCGCGTTGCGCTCGGTCTTCTGCTGCTCAGTCACGTTGCTCTCGCTCATCAGGCGCTCTCCACCGTCTCGATACCGAGCTCGCGCTCGCGCATCAGGGTGTAGATCCGGGCGATGTCCTTACGGACCGCCTTCAGACGGCCGTGGTTCTCGAGCTGACCGGTCGCCGCCTGGAAGCGGAGGTTGAACAGCTCTTCCTTGGCCTCGCGGAGCTTGCCGACAAGCTCCTCGTTGCCCAGCTCGCGCAGCTCGGACGCCTTGGTACCGGCCGACATCACGCCTCACCTGCTTCGCGCTTAACGATCCGGCACTTCATCGGCAGCTTGTGGGCCGCACGAGTGAGGGCCTCACGCGCGATCTTCTCGTTCGGGTAGGACAGCTCGAACATGACCCGACCGGGCTTGACGTTCGCGACCCACCACTCCGGGGAACCCTTACCGGAACCCATGCGGGTCTCGGCAGGCTTCTTGGTCAGCGGGCGGTCCGGGTAGATGTTGATCCAGACCTTGCCGCCACGCTTGATGTGGCGGGTCATCGCGATACGGGCCGCCTCGATCTGGCGGTTGGTCACGTACGCCGGGGTGAGGGCCTGAATGCCGTACTCGCCGAACGCAACCTGCGTACCACCCTTGGACATACCGTTCCGCTTGGGGTGGTGCTGCTTGCGGTGCTTGACCCTACGGGGGATCAGCATGTCGGTCAGGCCTCCGTTCCGGTGCTCTCAGCCGGAGCAGCGGCAGCGGCCTCGGCCTTGGGGGCCTCGGCGGCGGCGTTCTGCTGCTGCGGCTTGCGGCCGCGACCGCCGCGCTCGCCGCGGCCACCGCGGGCCGGGCGGTCGGCACCGCCGCGGGCCGGGCGGTTGCCGGCGCGGGCGGCGGCGTTCTCGGCGCGAACCTCGGCGATGTTCTTGACGTCGCCCTTGTAGATCCACACCTTCACGCCGATGCGGCCGAAGGTGGTCTTGGCCTCGAAGAAGCCGTACTCGACGTTCGCGCGGAGGGTGTGCAGCGGCACACGGCCCTCGCGGTAGAACTCCGAGCGGGACATCTCGGCGCCGCCGAGGCGGCCACCGCACTGGATCTTGATGCCCTTGGCGCCCGCCTTCATGGCCGACTGCATGCTCTTGCGCATGGCACGGCGGAAGGAGACGCGGGAGGACAGCTGCTCGGCGACGGCCTGGGCCACGAGCTGAGCGTCGACCTCGGGGTTCTTGACCTCGAGGATGTTCAGCTGGACCTGCTTGCCGGTGAGCTTCTCCAGGTCGCCGCGGATGCGGTCGGCCTCGGCGCCGCGGCGGCCGATGACGATGCCCGGGCGAGCGGTGTGGATGTCCACGCGGACGCGGTCACGGGTGCGCTCGATCTCGACCTTGGAGATGCCGGCGCGCTCCATGCCGGACGTCATCATCCGACGGATGGCGACGTCTTCCTTGACGTAGTCCTTGTACAGCTTGTCGGCGTACCAGCGCGACTTGAAGTCGGTGGTGATGCCGAGCCGGAACCCGTGCGGGTTTACCTTCTGGCCCATTACCGGGTTCCTTCCTTGCTGCTGACGACCACAGTGATGTGGCTGGTCCGCTTACGGATCCGGTAGGCGCGGCCCTGGGCGCGCGGACGGAACCGCTTCAGGGTCGGACCCTCGTCCACGTACGCCTCGCTGATGAACAGCGTGGAGGCGTCCGTGTGGTTGTTGTTGTGCGCGGCGTTGGCGATGGCGCTGTCCAGCACCTTCTTGACCGGCACGCTCGCGGCCTGCGGGGCGAAACGCAGGACCGCCTGAGCCTCCGTGGCATCCATGCCACGGATGAGGTCCACCACGCGGCGGGCCTTCATGGGCGTGACGCGGATGTACCGCGCCTGGGCCCTGGCTTCCATGGTTGTCCCTTCGGTGTAAGTCATCAGTCGTTCACACCCCGCCTTTAGCGGCGCTTCGACTTCCGGTCTTCCTTGACGTGGCCGCGGAAGGTGCGGGTCGGCGAGAACTCGCCGAGCTTGTGGCCGACCATCGACTCGGTGACGAACACCGGGACGTGGGTCTTACCGTTGTGCACCGCGATCGTGTGGCCGAGCATGGCCGGGACGATCATCGAGCGACGGGACCAGGTCTTGATGACGTTCTTGGTGCCTGCTTCGTTCTGCGTGTCCACCTTCTTGATCAGGTGGTCGTCGACGAAGGGCCCCTTCTTGAGACTACGCGGCATCTAAACCCGCTCCTAGCGCTTCTTGTTCGTCTTGCGGCGGCGGACGATGTACTTGTTGCTCGCCTTCTTGGGAGAACGCGTACGACCCTCCTTCTGACCCCAGGGGGAGACCGGGTGGCGACCACCGGAGGTCTTGCCCTCACCACCACCGTGCGGGTGGTCAACCGGGTTCATCGCCACACCGCGGACGGTCGGGCGAACGCCCAGCCAGCGCTTGCGGCCGGCCTTGCCCCAGTTGATGTTCGACTGCTCGGCGTTGCCGACCTCGCCGATGGTGGCGCGGCAGCGGACGTCGACCAGGCGGATCTCACCGGACGGCATGCGGAGGTGGGCCATGGAGCCCTCCTTCGCGAGCAGCTGCACGGAGGCGCCGGCGGACCGGGCGAACTTGGCACCGCCACCGGGACGGAGCTCGATCGCGTGGATCGTGGTACCGACCGGGATGTTGCGGAGGGCCAGGTTGTTGCCGGGCTTGATGTCGGCGCCGGGGCCGTTCTCGATCCGGTCGCCCTGGTGGAGGCCCTTGGGGGCGATGATGTAGCGCTTCTCGCCGTCCGCGTAGTGCAGGAGCGCGATGCGCGCGGTGCGGTTCGGGTCGTACTCGATGTGAGCGACCTTCGCCGGGACGCCGTCCTTGTCGTGACGACGGAAGTCGATCACGCGGTAGGCGCGCTTGTGTCCGCCACCCTGGTGGCGAACGGTCACACGACCGGTGTTGTTACGGCCGCCCTTGCTGTGCAGGGGGCGGACCAGCGACTTCTCCGGCGTGGACCGCGTGATCTCGACGAAGTCGGCGACGCTGGCGCCACGACGGCCAGGAGTCGTCGGCTTGTACTTGCGGATACCCATTTCTCAGTCCTCGTCCGATATTCGGACGATCCAGACCGCCCTTAGGCGGTCGGACCGCCGAAGATGTCGATACGGTTGCCCTCGGCAAGGGTCACGATCGCGCGCTTGGTGTTGGCGCGCTTGCCGAAGCCCGTGCGGGTGCGCTTGCGCTTGCCCTGCCGGTTGATCGTGTTGACCCCGGTGACCTTGACCGAGAAGACCGCCTCGACGGCCTGCTTGATCTGGGTCTTGTTCGCGCGCGGGTCGACGACGAACGTGTACTTGTTCTCGTCCAGCAGCGCGTAGCTCTTCTCGGAGACAACCGGCTTGACGAGGATGTCACGCGGGTCCGTGAAGGTCTTGCTGGTGACGGTCGCCTCGGACATCAGGCGTCGCTCCCTTCGGTCTCAACGGCCTTGGGGCCAGACACGAAGGACTCGAAGGCGGCCTTGGTGAAGACCACGTCGTCGGATCGCATCACGTCGTACGTGTTCAGCTGGCCCGGCTCCAGGATGTGCACCTGGGGCAGGTTGCGGGCGGAGAGCCACGCGGCCTCGTCGGCCCGGTCGACGATCAGGAGCAGGTTCTTGCGCTCGCTGATCTTGCCGAACAGGGTCCTGGCGGCCTTGGTGGACGGCGCCTCGCCCTCGATCACGCCGGTGACGACGTGGATGCGGGAGTTGCGCGCCCGGTCGGTGAGGGCACCGCGGAGGGCGGCGGCCTTCATCTTCTTCGGGGTGCGCTGCGAGTAGTCACGCGGCACGGGGCCGTGGACGACGCCACCGCCGGCGAACTGCGGCGCGCGGGTCGAACCCTGGCGGGCGCGACCGGTGCCCTTCTGGCGGTACGGCTTCTTGCCACCGCCACGGACCTCGCCGCGGGTCTTGGTCTTGTGCGTGCCCTGACGGGCAGCGGCCAGCTGGGCGACGACGACCTGGTGGATCAGCGGGACGCTGACCTTCGCGTCGAAGATCTCCGCGGGGAGCTCGACGGTCCCGGCCTTCTCGCCAGCCGGCGAAAGGATGTCAATGGTGCTCATCGGTTACCTCAGGCCCCCTTGGCCGCGGTACGGACCAGGACGAGGCCGCCGTTCGGACCGGGAACCGCGCCCTTGATGAGCAGCAGACCCTTCTCCGCGTCAACGGCGTGGACGGTCAGGTTCTGGGTGGTGACCCGCTCGTTGCCCATGCGGCCCGCCATGCGGAGGCCCTTGAACACGCGGCCCGGGGTGGCGCAGCCACCGATGGAACCGGGCGAGCGGTGCTTGCGCTGGGTGCCGTGACCGGCGCCCAGGCCACGGAAGTTGTGGCGCTTCATGACACCGGCGAAGCCCTTGCCCTTGCTCTTGCCGGTGACGTCGACCTTCACGCCGGCCTCGAAGACCTCGGCGGTGACTTCCTGGCCGAGCGTGTACTCGGAGGCGTCAGCGGTGCGGATCTCGACAAGGTGGCGGCGCGGGGTGACGTCGGCCTTGGCGAAGTGGCCCTTGAGGGGCTTGTTCACCTTGCGCGGGTCGATCTCGCCGAAGGCGATCTGGACCGCCTCGTAGCCGTCGGTGTCGTTGGTGCGGACCTGGGTGACGACGCAGGGACCGGCCTTGACGACGGTGACCGGGACGACGCGGTTGTTCTCGTCCCAGACCTGCGTCATGCCGAGCTTCTCGCCCAGGACGCCCTTAATGTTCTTAGCCATCTCGCGCGTCACCTCAGAGCTTGATCTCGATGTCGACGCCGGCCGGCAGGTCGAGACGCATGAGCGAGTCGACCGTCTTCGGCGTGGGGTCGAGGATGTCGATGAGGCGCTTGTGCGTACGCATCTCGAAGTGCTCGCGCGAGTCCTTGTACTTGTGCGGCGACTTGATGACGCAGTACACGTTCTTCTCAGTGGGCAGCGGCACCGGGCCCGCGACCGACGCACCGGTACGGGTCACCGTCTCGACGATCTTCTTCGCCGAGGAGTCGATGACCTCGTGGTCGTAGGCCTTGAGCCGGATGCGGATCTTCTGTCCCGCCATGGCTACTCAGTAGTCCTGTCTCTCGTAACGCTCCGGAACCTGGTGGGCGACCCCTGGTCCTCCGACCCCCGCGGTCGGGCGTGTCGCGCCCCCTCTACGCAGATCTCCCATAAAGGAGATCCCAACCAAGGGGGAACGGACCCGGGCCCGCGGTGCCGGGGGAACCGCATGATCCGTACGGATCCGCGGCGGAGCCCACCGGGTGCCTGGTGAGGGCCCCGCCCACGCTTCCCGAAAGATTCCCGTACGTCCGCCCCACGCAGGGGCGACGAGTACTGTGGGACTCGCTTCCGGTCCTCCCGGCGGGAGGCGCGCAGCATCGGCACTCAACCGAGCAACCCGGACAGTCTGCCATACGGGGCAGCCTGTCCGCCAATCGAGCCGAAGAGCTTACCCCGAGGCCGGGACCGATCAAACCGGGGCGCGAGCGCGATGCGCGCCGGGCCCGCGGGCGGGCCGTTGCCGACCCCTTTCGGACCGCCCCCTCACCGCCCTGCGGGCGCCGCGGGGCGGGGGTGGGCGGTTCCCTGCGGGCGCTGGGGGCACGGATACGGCTGCGCGCGGCCCCGGCCGTCCGCCGGGGAACGGGGCGCGGACTGCGGGTGGTGCCAGGTGCGCCCGTACGGGGAGGCGCCGGGCCCCGCCCGCGCGGGCCGTCGCCACCGCCGCCGCACCGGCCGGGCGTGACGGGACGCACCGGCCGGGTGTCCCGGACGGGCCGGGTCAGCCGCGGGTGGTCTCGGCGCACTCCTGCGGCATGTCGTCCAGGGACTTGCTGCGGTCGTACGGGTCGACCGCCTCGCCGGAAGGCGCGGCGGACGCGTCCGGCCGGGCGATGCGGTCCGAGGGGAACGTCGGGTGCAGGAAGCCGTCCGGGGCGCGGTTGCAGTCGTCGTTGCCCGAGGACATCGCCCACTCGACCATGAACAGCTTGCCGGGGGTCGTCTCGTACTCCTCGGGGTCGTACAGCGCGAACGTCAGCTCGCGACGGATGACGGACCGGTCGACCTCCCGCTCGCCCGTCTTGACCTTGACCACCGGGTAGACGAACGAGAAGTCGGCGCGGATCAGCAGCTCCCCGTCGCTCTCCCCCTTCTCGTACGTGATGCGGCCCCGGGTCTTGACCAGGTCCCGCAGCACGCGGGTCTCGGTCGGGTCGAAGCGGCTGAACAGCATGACGGGGTCGGCGTCCTTGGTGGGCTTGCGCAGGCCGCCCTCCATGAGCCCGCGCCCGTCCTTCTGCAGCGGGTCGAGCAGGTCGAGCGCCGCCTTGGGGTGCTCGCCGCGCAGGGTGGCGGGCGTGATGTTGGCCTCGACCAGCAGCTCCTTGACGGCGGCCAGGGCGTGGGCGACCTGCTTCGGGGAGAAGCTGCCGACCGCCTTGGCCTCCGGCACCTCGATCCCGGCGGCGCCGTCGGCCCAGCGGAGGGCGGGCGAGCCGCGGAAGGGCTCCTTCACCGTGGGCGCGTCCGGGAAGACCTCCTCCGGCGGCGCGCTGCCGGGACGGGCCGTCTCCGGAGGCAGGGACGCGGCGGCCGGGCGGTCACCGGACCCGCCGCCGAGGAGTCCGCAGCCGCTGACGGTGAGACCGAGCGCGACCAGCACGCCGACGGCGGCGGTGCGGCTCCGCCGCAGGGCCGCGGTGCGGCTCCGCCGCAGGGCCGCGGGTGCGGAGGGGCTCTGAACGTGGTCCGACGGCATGGGTCCTCGCCTGGTCTGCTGCTGCGGGTGTTGACCTGGGCATTTCACGTACGGACGGGGCGGTGCGCAAGCGAGGTGGTGGAAACGTGACGATCACGTGACCGGGCGCCGAGCGGGATGGCGCGGCGGCGGCTCGCTCAGGGCTGCGGGGCGCGGCGTCGGCACGCCGGCTCCCTCACCGGCCGGGTTACGAGGTCGGGGGTTCCGGCGCGCCTTGCCGAGCAGCCCGGTACTGCCGGCCTGCGCGGTCGACGGCCCCACCTGTACGGCGTGCCCTTATCAGGGCTTCCGGGCGTAGCCGAGGAAGCGGGCCCAGGCGTGCGGGGCGACGGACAGGCGCGGGCCGCTGGTGTTCTTGGAGTCGCGGATGTGGACGGTGGTGGGGGTGGCGGCGACCTCGACGCAGTCGCTCTCGTTGCCGCTGTCGCTGTAGCTGCTCTTGAACCACACCAGCGAGAAGCCACGTTCAGCGGGTGCCGTGCGCATCATGCCTCTCCCAGCACTTGCTTGATGAAGGTCAGAGACTCCCGAGGCGTGAGAGCCTGGGCCCGGATCATGCCATAGCGAAGTTCCAGGATTCGAACATGCTTCGGATCGGACACCGCGCGACCGTTGAACGCTCCCTCGGAACGCCCGATAGCTGTGCCGTCTCCGAACTTCAGTACCTGGATCCCGCCATCGAGCCCAGGATGGGCCTCGACGTGCGTCGGCATCACCTGAAGCGAGACGTTCCGCAACTCACCCAATTCAAGAAGGCGTTGGAGCTGCCGACGCCATTCCATTCTGCCTCCGATCGGACGTCGCAGCGCAGCCTCTTCCTGGACGAAGCTCAGCGACGGCGCAGGTGATCTCCCAAAGATGGAGTGTCTGGCCATACGCCCTGCCACGCCACGCTCGACCTCGTCCTGCGAATACGGCGGCTGTCGAGCCTCCAGCAGCGCCCGAGCGTGACCCTCCGTTTGCAGCAGCCCATAGATGCCGTGGCTGGCGTACACCCCGATCTCCACCGCTTGCGCCTGCAGCTTGGCCAGTTCCCGCACCTTCTTGGGATAGCGGACCTCCTCCACGTCCTTCTTCATCGCGGCGACGAGGCCGCCCGCCATCAAGACCTTGTCGGCCTTGTCCAGGTACTCGGGGCGGGGAATCCGCCTGCCCGCCTCCACCTTGTAGACCAGGTCCTCGCCGTACCCGATGGCGTCCGCGAACTGCGCCACCTTCAGGCCCGAAGCCTCCCGGCGCAGCTTGAGTTGGCGCCCCACGGTCGCCACGACCGCCGCACCGGACTCGTCGTCCGGGTCGACCTCCCAGCCCGGCTCGTCCGCGTCGCCCTTCAGATCTGTCGTCAACCGCGCCACCTCCCGACGTGTCACCGCACCCGTGCACTGGATAGCCGTACGCCCCGCCGGACAGGCCGGACACGGTCGGACAGCCAGTGGACAGTGACTGTACGCAACCGTGGAAACACTGGTGGCCACAGAGGCTCCTCCCCCACGATCCCGTGACATGAGTCACAAGACCCTCCAAGAGGTTGCCGACGAGCGGCAGTTCAGCCTCCGCGTGCACCCCTCGCGTCCGGGCGCCCGGCTCGCGCGCGAGCTCGCCGCCTGGTGGTTGGGGCGCAGGGACCTGCCCCGCCCCGCGACGGAGGCGGCGGTCCAGATCGTGGCGGAGCTCGCCGCCAACGCGGCGCTGCACGGGCGGGTGCCGGGGCGGGACGCCCTGCTGAAGCTGCACCTCGCGGACGGCGGCCGCACGCTCCGCGTCGAGGTGACCGACACGCGGGGCGACCGGATCCCGTCCACCCACCCGCAGCCGCCTGCTGGCGACGCGGAGTCGGGGCGCGGGCTGCTGATCGTCGACGGACTGGCCTGCCGGTGGGGCGTGACCGCGGGGCCGCCGCCGCGCAAGACGGTGTGGGCCGAGCTGGACTTCGCACCGGAACCCGGAGAACCGTGCTCCGGTGGGCTCGGCGGTCCTTCCAAGGAACGAACGGAAGGAAAGGACCCCTCCAAACCCCGCCCCTCCCCCCGCTCAGGGCAAGCTCACCCTCTCGGGTGAAAAAGGTCAATTGGGCTGGCGCTGGGGCGGGTTGGGCGTTCTAGGCTCACCCTGCATATACCGCAGACATACGTCGGCCCCCGCCCGGGCTAGCACCCCGGGGCGAGGGCCTGGCCACCCAGGAAGCAAGGACCTTCCCGATGGATACGCAGTACCCTAGCGCGCCCTTACGGACCTCGCGCCCCGTTACCAGGAAGCCGGCCCGACACCACTCGTCCGGGGTCGTCCACGTCAACACCCGGCACACCAGCCGCTTCACCGTGATCGGCAACCACCTGGCCCAGCACCGCGAGCTGTCGCTGCTGGCCATCGGGCTCGCTGTCCACATCCAGTCGCTGCCCACCGGCACCTCCGTGGACATCAGGACGCTCACGGCCCGGTTCCCCGAGAGCGCCGCCCGCATCGCCGCCGCCCTGCGCGAGCTGGAGGCGCACGGCTACTTCCGCCGGGTACGGGAGCGCGGGCCGGACGGCCGCCTCAGGACCCGCACGTACTCCTGCAACCAGCCGGGCGCGGGCGACCAGGACCCGGAGCCCGCGGCGGAGGCCGGGCCAGCCGCCGAGCCGCCCGCAGCAGACCCCGTGCCCAGCACAGCGCCCACCACCGAGCCCGCCCCGCACAGCGCGGAGCCGCCCGCAGCAGGCGCCGCCCCCAGCGCAGAGCCCACCGCCGAGCCTGCGGCGAAGCCCACCGAAGAACCCGCAGAGCCCACCGGGCCGCCCGCGCCGGGGCCCGTACCGCCCGCGGGGAAACCCCCGCCCCGCAGACCGCGCACCCCACGACAGAGCCCGTCCCGCCCGCAGGGAGGCCCGCCGAGCCCCCGGCCGCGTGCCCGTGCGCCTCCGCGCCCGCGCGGCCGCCCCGGCGGCAGCCCGCGCCCCTGCGCGTACCGCAGCCCGCCTTCCCCGCGGCGGTACTCCTCCAGACCGCGGCCGACCTGCTGGCCGGGCTGCGCCGCGAGGAACCGCGGCTGATGCTGTCGGCCCGCGACATCGAGCAGCTCGCCCCCGGGGTCGCCGCGTGGCTGGAACGCGACACGAGCCCCGAGGGCGTACGCCACGCCCTCACCGCCCACCTGCCGCCGGAGCCCCTGCGCCGCCCGGCCGCCTTCCTGGCCCACCGGCTCACCGACGCCCTGCCGCCGCCCAGCACCAAGCCGATCCGCACGGACCCGCTGCAGAACTGCGACCTCTGCGACCACGCGTTCCGCGCCCCCGCACCAGGCCGGTGCGGAGCCTGCCGCACTGCGCCCCGAACCGACGCCTCACTCATCTGAAAGGAGCCTTGTGGTCAGCTCACCGCACGAGGCGATGCACCGCATCTTCCAGGAGTTCCCGGAGCTCTTCTCCCGGGTCTCCAAAGTGCTCGGCATCGACTTCCCTCAACCCACATCCATCACGGTCATGCCGACCGACCTCACCGAGACCAAGCCCGTCGAACGCCGCGTCGACACTCTGCTGCGCTTTGAGACGGAGTCGGCCGGCGCGTTCCTGGTCGCCGTCGAAGCGCAGGGCAGGAAGGATCTCGCGAAGCCCGGAAGCTGGGCCTACTACTGCTCGTACCTGCACGAGAAGTACGGGCTGCCGCCGTTGCTGCTGGTCATCTGCCAGGACCGGGCCACGGCCGAGTGGGCGGCGGAGCCCTTCCACTTCGGTCACGACGCGTGGACGACGTTCAGCTTGTACCCGCTCGTCGTAGGCCCCCACAACATGCCCGTGATCACCGATCCGGCAGAGGCGCGTGAGGATCTCGTCCTCGCCACTCTGTCGGCCATCACCCACGCGGCCCATCCGGAGGTCGCCGTGATACTGAAGGCGTTGTCCACCGCACTGCGGGGCATGCCCGAAGACCTCGTCAACCCCGTCGTCGAATTCACCGCACAGGGCCTGGGCAACCGCCCGGCCTCTCACATCTGGAGCAAACTGGTGGCCGTGGACCTTTCCTTCTACAAGTCGCCTCTGTCCGAAGAGATCCGAGAGCAGGGCCGCGAGCAGGGCGAAGTGCAGCGCGGCGCCAGGGACGTGCTGACCGTCCTGGAGCAGCGGGGGCTCGAAGTGTCCGCCCATGTGCGCGAGCGCATCACGAGTTGTGAAGACCCCGACGAGCTGCACAACTGGCTCGTGCGGGCCCTCACCGCCACCACCGCGGAAGAGATCTTCGGCGACGCCTAACCGCCGCCACCGGCGCCGGGCCGGACCCGCAGCCCGTGGGTGGGCCCGGCGCCGCGACGGCCGCACGGCGGGAGCGGCGGCCCGCACCGGACCGTTAATCGGTCGAACCGCACTCCCCCGCTCCCTACAGTGGCCGGGCACCACATGCCGTCCCGGGGGGCCTTCCGTCATGCGTACGCACTACCCGCGCACCCCGCACCTGCCGTGGTCCCCGGGCGCGACCCGGGACGACGTGCGGGTCGCGGACCTCGCCGGGTTCACCGGGCGGGAGGTCGTGGTCACCGAGAAGCTCGACGGCGAGAACACCACCCTGTACGCGGACGGCCTGCACGCCCGCTCGCTGGATTCCGCGCACCACCCCTCGCGGGCCTGGGTGAAGGCGCTCCACGGGCGGATCGGGCCGCACATCCCCGAGGGGTGGCGGGTGTGCGGCGAGAACCTGTACGCCCGGCATTCCCTCCCGTACGAGGACCTGGACGGCTACTTCTACGGCTTCTCCGTGTGGGACGAGCTCCACTGGTGCCCCGGGTGGGACTTCACCGTGGACTTCCTGCGGAAGCTGGGGATCCCCACGCCGCGCGTGCTGTGGCGCGGCGTCTTCGACGAGCGGGCGCTGCGGCGGCTGACGGTGGACACCGCGCGGCAGGAGGGGTACGTCGTACGGACCGCCGACGGCTTCATGGCCGGCGACTTCGGGCGGCACGTGGCCAAATGGGTGCGGCCGGGGCACGTGCAGACCGGTACGCACTGGATGCACACCGCGGTGACCCCCAACCGGCTCGGGCCCCGCGCCGCGCTCTGGGACGTACGCTCCGGGGGCGCGCCCGACGCCGGGGCGCTGCTCGCCGCCGTCGGCCTGGAGGACGGGGACGCGGCGGCCGCAGCGGAGGTGGGCGCGGCGGCCGGGGCGCGGCTCGGTGACGCGCGGCTGGCCGGGGTGCTGGCCGGGCTCCTGCACCGGGAGCCGCGCGGCACGCTGGCGGGCCGGCTCGCGCCCGCGCTGGGGCTGCCCCTCGCCCGCCGGGTCGCGGACCTCGTCGGGCTGCACGCCGGACTGCACCGGCCGTACCCGGACGAGGAGCGCCGGGCCGGGCTCGTCCGGATGGCGTACGCCGTGGACCTGGACGTCCTGCACGCCGTCGCCTGGGCCGCGGCCCCGGACGCCGCGGCGCGCGAGCAGGTCGACTGGTCGGCGCTGCTGGCCGAGGACGCGCGGCTGCTCGGGAGCGGCCCCCGTCGTTCGGGCGGGTCTTCGCCGACCTGGCGCCCGAAGCCGCCGCACGCTGCCGGGGCGAGGCCCGCCTCGCGTACGCGGACGGGCGCATCACGACCGAGGAGGAAGCCGTCGCCGCGACCTGGCGGTGGCGGGACGGGGCGTTTCCGCGGCTGGTCCACATGGTGGGGCCGTCCGGGAGCGGGAAGAGCGCGTTCGCCCGGGAGCTGCCCGGCGTCAGCGCGTACGTGTCCCTCGACGAACTGCGGGAGGAGCGCGGCGGCCGGGCCGACCAGCGCGGCAACGCCGACGTGCTGCGGGCGGGGCTGGCCCGGCTCGACACCGCGCTGGCCGCCGGGAACGGCACCGTTGTGTGGGACGCCACGTCGCTGAACCGGCACCAGCGCTCCCTGGTCCACGCCGTCGCCCGCCGCCGCGACGCGCTGGTCACGCACGCCGTGCTGCTCGTCGACGCGCAGGAGCTCACGCGGCGCAACGCCGCCCGGCAGCACCCCGTGCCGCCCGGCGTGCCGGCGGGCCAGCTGCGCAGGTTCGTGCCGCCGTACCCGGGCGAGGCGCACCGCACCTGGTACATCGGGGCCGGTGGGACCGTGGAAGAGGAGGCGTAGAGCCGTGCGTACGAGTGAGGAGATCTACCACCGAGTGCGGTGGGACGGCCGTTTCGACCCGGCGCGGTTCGTGGTCGGCGTCATGCAGCGCGGGGCGGAGCCCAAGCGCGTGCCGCTGCCCGCGTTCGTGCCGGGCGGGGAGATCCCGTGGCACCGGGTGCTGTTCATCGAGGCGGACGGCGAGGTGGTCTGGGACCGCCGGGCGGGCGTCGACCGGATCGACGACACCGACGCGGGCCGGGTGCAGGAGGCCCGGCTGCTGCGGGCGCCGTTCTTCACGGCCCGCCCGACGTACGCGTGGGACGGGCGCTGGCAGCCCGCGGCTGCCGGGCCTGAGGCGCCCGCCGCGGGTGCGCTGCGCGTGCTGACGTGGAACACGCTGTGGGACCGGTACGACAGCGACCGCATCGACACCGCCCGGCGGCGGCCCGTCCTGCTGGAGGCCCTGCGGGACGCGGACGCCGACGTCATCGCGCTCCAGGAGGTCGAGCCGGAGCTGCTGCGGCTGCTGCTGGAGGCCGACTGGGTGCGCGGGCAGTACGCCGTCGCCACCGACCCGGCCGCGCAGGACGTGGCGGACACGGGTCTGCTGCTGCTCAGCCGCCTGCCCGTGCGGGAGGCGGGCGTGCACGCGCTGGGCCCGCACAAGGCGGTGGCGGCCGTGGCCGTCGACACCGCGACGGGCCCGCTCGTGGTGGCGGTCACCCACCTGAGCAGCGACCACTCGCAGGACGGCGCAGCGCGTCGGGACGCCGAACTGGCCCGGCTCGCCGAGGGACTGGCGGGCGTCGAGGCCGACGTGGTGCTGGTCGGCGACTTCAACGACGGCGGCGACCTCCCGCAGACCGCGCTCGGCATGCGCGACGCGTGGACCGAGGCGCACGGGCCGGACGACGGGACCCCGACGTTCGACCCGGCCGCCAACCCGCTCGCCGCGGTCGCCTCGCTGACCGGCCGCGCCGCGCGCCTCGACCGGGTGCTGCTGCGCGCGGACGGGGCCCGCGTGGACGCCGCCGTCCTGGTGGGCGACCGGCCCGCGGAGCCGGGCGGCCTGTACGCCTCCGACCACTACGGAGTGGCGGTGGACCTGGGCCTCGACGGGGCCGGGCCCGCGGGCGTGCTGGACGCCGAGCCGTCCGTGCGGACGGCCCTGGCGTGGCTGCCGCCGGACGAACTGTGGCCGCCGGTGCAGGCCATCCGCCGGGACCACGACCCGCAGATCCGCCGCTGGCCGCCGCACGTGAACCTGCTGTACGGGTTCGTCCCCGAGGCGCGGTTCGCGCGCGCGGCCGAACTGGTGGCCGCGGCCGTGCGCGGTGTGGCGCCGTTCGACGCGCTGCTGGACGGGGTGCACAGCTTCGGGCACCGCGAGTACGCGACGGTGTGGCTGGACCCGGCGGCCGGCGGCTCGGGGCCGTGGGCGGAGCTGCGCCGGGCGCTGGAGCAGCGGTTCCCGCGCTGCCGAGGCCACCGGCACGCATTCACCCCGCACCTGAGCCTGGGCCGCACGGCGGAGCCACTGGCCGTCACCGCGGAGTGCGAGGCCCGGCTGGGCGGGCCGCTGGAGGCCCGCGTGGGCGAGGTCGCGCTGCTGTCGCGGCGCGGCGACGAGCCGATGCGGGTCCGGGCGACGGTGGCCCTGGGCACGGGCGAGGTGCGGTGGCTGGACGCACCCGACCAGCCGACGGACCGGGGCCCGCGCCTGCCGGGGGACGCGGCGGGGCCGGCGCAGGCAGCGGGACCGGGGCCGGCGGCGGGGCCGGCGCACCCTGCCGGGTCGGCACACCCGGCGGGGCCCCTGCCCGCGAAGGGGCAGGAGGGGCAGGAGGGGCCGGGGCCGGAACGCGTGGCGGGGCCCGAGCAGCAGGCGGAGGAGGCGGTCCGCACCGCGGCCCGCGTCGCCGCCCCGTACGGAGGCGTGCTGCACGTGGTCGGTTCGCGCCGCATGGGGTGCGCGCTGCCCGGAGCGGATCTCGACCTGGTGGCAGTCGTCCCCGGGGAGGCCGACCTGCCCCCGATGCGGGACCGGATCGCCGCAGGGCTGCCGGACGCCGCCGAGCTGCGCGAGGTCGTCGGGGCACGCGTCCCCGGGCTGCGGTTCCGGACCGGCGGCCTCGGCGTGGACCTCGCCGTCGTGGCGACGGGCGCCCTGCCGCCCCGGGAGGCGGTGGCCCGGCGCGCCGAGCTGGGCGACGCGGCGGCGGTCGCGCTGAGCGCGGTGAGCGACGCGGACGCGATCGTGGCCCACGTGGGCGACCGGCAGGCGGCGTTCACGGCGCTGGCCCGGCAGGTCAAGCGGTGGGCGCGGGCCCGGGGCTGGACGCGGCGCCGTTCGGCGGGCTGCCGGGCCTGGCGTGGACGGTGCTGGCGGCCCGTACCGTACGGGACGTGAAGGACACCGCCGTCCTGCGGCCCGCGCCGCTGCTGAGCGCCTTCTTCGGGACCTGGGCGGCATGGGACTGGCGGCGGCCGGTCGGTCTGACCGGTGACGGCCCGGCGCCCTCCCCCGCCCCCGTCACCGTCCTGACGCCGACCGCGCCCGTCCGCTCCTGCACCGCCCAGGTCGGCGCAGGGATGCGGGACCTGCTGGTGCAGGAGCTGTACCGGGCGTGGGAGCTGCTGGAGGAGTCCCGCCCCGAGCGGCTCCTCGACGCGCCGCCGCTGCACCGCCGCCACGCGGCGTGGGCCGTGCTGACCGTGCCCGCCGGTGCGGCGGAGGGGCGCGCCCGGGGACGTATGCGTGCCCTGCTCACCGCGCTGGAGGAGGCGGGGGCCATGGACGCGCACGCCTGGCCCCGGCCGATCACCACCGGCGCCGACACGGCCGCGGCCCGGGCCGGAGCCGTCCGGTACGCCATCGGCCTCGGTGCCGCGCCACCCGACCGCACCACCCTCACGCGTCTCGGCGACGGCTGGCTGCGCGGCCTGCCGGACACCTCCCTGACCTGGGCGGACGGAGGAGCGGTGCCGACACTCGGCTGAGGGCGGCGCCCCGGCACGCCCCGGGGAGGAGGCGGAGCCCCGGGGGGCTCAGCGGAAGCGGGCGTCAGCGGAAGCGGGCGTCAGGGGGTGGCGGGGGGCCTCAGCGGAGAACGGGGCTCAAGCGGAGGCCCCGGACCTCAGGAGAACCAGGGCTCACGTGGAGACGGGCCCTCAGCGGAAACCGGGCTCAGCGGAGGCGGGTGGGCCTGAGGAGACAGCGGGGGCCTCAGGAGACAGCGAGGCCTCAGGAGGCGGCGGACGGTTCCGGGCGCAGGGCCGCGGCGGACGGCACCGGTGAGGACGCCGCCGCGACCGCCCGCGCGTTGGCCATCATCCTGCGCAGCACCTTCAGCGCCGCCACGTACTCCTCGTCCGAGACGCCCTCGTGCACCCGGGCGCGCAGGTCGGTGACCATGCGCTTGACGCCGGCGTGGCCCTCCCGTCCCGCGTCGGTGAGGCGCAGCGAGCCGTCCGCGCCCGCGGTGGCCCATCCGCGGTGGAGCAGCTGGTCGATGACGCGCGGCACCGTGTACGGGTCGTCGGCGACCTCCGAGAGCTGAGCCGCCACCGCCTCCCGGGTCGTGCCCTGCTCGCCCGCGGCGAGGATCCGGTTCAGCGCCCACCACATGGGCTGGGTCACGTCGAGCCGGGCCATCTCGTCGCGCAGCAGGCCGACCACCACCCGGCCGGTCATGCCCGCCCAGTAGCCGATGGGCTGGGTGGCGAGTTCGGCGTCCGTCGCCTGCGGGTCGGCGGTCGCCGGGGAGACCGCCGCCTGCGGAGCGCCGGCGGTGGCCGCGGTCGTGGCCGTGGTCCCGGTCATGTCCGTGATCGTCTTCGTCATGCCGCCGACGCTAGGACCTCGACTCGGCTTGAGGTCAAGGCACACGACCCCGGTAACGATTCGGATGTCACACCCCTTCGCACACAACCCCCCGTATCGAAAGTCGGTCTTGCTGGTCGCGGAGCACGGCTGTGACCAGGGGTGTTCTGCCGCACAGCCAGCTCCACACTCTCGCCACGGGGACCACGTGTACGACTCAAGGGGAACCGAGCTCCGCCCTGCCCTCGTCCGGGGCGAGCGGAGCACCCAGGCCGCTCCGAACCGGCCCGCCCGCTTCCGGACCTTCCGCGCCTTCGACGCCTTCCGTACCTTCCGTCCCGGTCGGCGCCGCTTCCTGGCGTCCGCGACCGCCGCCGCGGCCGGTGTCACCGCGGCCGCCGCCGGTCTCGGCGGCTGCACCGTGCCCGCCCCGCGGCGTACCGGCCCGACCGCGGACCCGGCCCCGGGCATGCCCATCATGAGCTCGCGCCGGGCGCAGCTCATGCAGATCATGGCGCACCCGGACGACGACCTGTACTTCATGAACCCCGACTGCCAGCAGATGGTGGACTCCGGGGTGCCGCTGGTCTGCGTCTACGTGACCGCGGGCGAGCACAACGGCCTCAACCGCGTCCCCGGGGCGCGCACGGCCCCGCCCGAGGACCGGCCGGGCTACTCGTCCGCCCGCCACCAGGGCCTGCGCCAGGCGTACGCCGCCATGCTGGGCCTCGACATGTTCACGCCGTGGCAGAAGGGCGTGATGACGCTGCGCGGCGACCGGCAGGCCGAGGTCGACACGCTGACCCACGGCAACCGCCGCGTGGAGCTGGTCTTCCTGAACCTGGCGATGCACGAGCCGCGCCAGTACTACGCGCTGCCCTCGCTGTGGGGCGAGCGGGCGGCGACGGTCCGTACCGTCGTCGCGTCCGACTCGCCGGTGCGCCGGTCGTCCGAGTACGACCACGACGGGCTGATCGACGTGCTGGTGGGGCTGATGGAGCGCTACCAGCCCACCGTGGTGCACACGCTGGACCCCGATCCGGACCTCCAGCACAGCGACGAGGAGACCCGCAAGAAGGACTCCGAGCAGCCCGGCTACTCCGACCACGCCGACCACACCGCCGCCGCGTCGTTCAGCTGGGCGGCCCTGGTCCGCTGGGCCGCCGAGGCCAGCAGGGACGGCGGCGCGATACCCGGCTTCGTCGCCACGTCCTTCCGCGGGTACTACAACCGCCACTGGCCCAAGAACCTCCCCGAGTCGGTCCTCAAGCGGAAGGCCGCCAACCTCGTCCCGTACGGCGGCGACCCGGACTGGCAGTGCGGCAACCCGAGCGGCTGCGGCGACTACATGGTGGGCGGCAGGCGGCCGCTCACCAACAAGAAGGGCTGGGTCCGCGCCACCCACCACCGCTACGCCGGGGCGGGCCCCGTCGTGACCAGCGACCCGGACGGGCGGCTCGTCGTGTACGGGGTGCTGGGGCTGCGCGCGGTCCGCTGGCGGGAGACGGAGGCCGGCAGCGGCCAGTGGGAGCGGCCGGACGACCTGGGCGGCGGCCCCCTCGCGCCGGGCCTCGGTGCGGCGACGCTGCCGGACGGCCGCCGGCTGCTGTTCGGCCTGCGGTTTTCGGCGCTCGCCGGGCACCGGGCCGCGAACGACCGGGAGATCGTGGTGCTGGAACAGCGCTCCCCGGCGGCCCGTTCCTCGCGTGGAGCGGGCTCGGCAACCCGGAGCGCACCGACGACCGGGGCCGGCGCATCGGGGTGCCGGTGGCGGTCACCGCCCCGGACGGTCGGGTCCACCTGTTCGTGCGGAACGCCGACAAGGCCGTCAGCAGCCGTGTGCGGGAGACGGACGGCACCTGGGGCCCGTGGCGCGACCTGGGCGGCGGCGACATCCAGGACGGGCTGACCGCCGTCGTCGACGGCCGCGGCCTGGTGCACCTGTTCGCGGCGGGGCGCCGCACCGTGCACCACTGGGCGCAGAGCGCCCACGGGCAGCCGGTCGCGTGGCGGCCCGTCCCCGGGCTGCCCGCGCCGGACGGCCCGGTGGCCGCGGCGACGGCACCCGACGGGACGCTGGAGCTGTACTACCGGCGCCCCACCAGCAAGGAACTGACCGCGGTACGGATCCAGGGGACCGCTGCCCGGTCCTCCTCCGGCCCCGTGTTCCACGGGTACGGCCGGACCGACGCGGCCGGCACGCCGCAGGGCCCGGTGCTGCTCGGCCGCGACCTGCGCGGCCGGATGCAGCTGTACGTAGGAGGGCGCCGGGCCACCCGGGCGCACGGGGTGGTCCCGGTGGGGGCGGCCTCGCTGCACCTCGGCCCGCAGGGCGCGCTCGCGGTGGGCATCGGGGCGGACGGCTACCCGTGGTCGTGGGCCTCCCACAGCGACGCGGCCTGACCAACGCCGACGCGGCCACCCCCGGCGACACCGCCGCCCCCTCCCCTCGGGTTCTTTCCCATGGGGAGTACCGAGCCCCCGTACGCACGTGTACGGGGGCTCCGCCCGCAGAGGGACGGCCCTGTACGGCGGCCCGCGCCCCTGCGCCCCCCACGCCCCCGGCCCGTGGGGCGGCGACGCGCCGCGTGGACACGCCCGCCCTTCCGCGATCCCCGCACCGCGTGGGCGGGGCTCCGCGCACGGCAAAGGGCCCCGCACCGAAAGGTGCGGGGCCCTCGCTGATGCTCCAGGTGCTCCTGGGAGCTACCAGGTCAGCCGTTCAGGCCGTCAGAGAGTCCGGGGACTCACTTGACGATCTTGGTGACCTGGCCGGCGCCGACGGTCCGGCCACCCTCACGGATGGCGAACTTGAGGCCCTCCTCCATGGCGACCGGCTGGATCAGCGAGACCGACATGGTGGTGTTGTCGCCCGGCATGACCATCTCGGTGCCCTCGGGGAGGGTCACGACGCCGGTCACGTCCGTGGTACGGAAGTAGAACTGCGGGCGGTAGTTGTTGAAGAACGGCGTGTGACGGCCACCCTCGTCCTTGGACAGGATGTAGGCCTGCGCCTCGAACTCGGTGTGCGGGGTGACCGAGCCCGGCTTGATGATGACCTGGCCGCGCTCGACGTCCTCGCGCTTGATGCCGCGGAGCAGCAGACCGACGTTCTCACCGGCCTGGCCCTCGTCGAGCAGCTTGCGGAACATCTCGATACCGGTGACCGTGGTGGTGGTCTTCTCGGTCTTGATGCCGATGATGTCGACGGTCTCGTTGACCTTCAGGACACCACGCTCGATACGGCCGGTGACGACCGTACCGCGACCGGTGATCGTGAAGACGTCCTCGATCGGCATGAGGAACGGCTTGTCGACGTCGCGCTCCGGCTGCGGGATGGCCTCGTCGACGGCGTTCATCAGGTTGACGACCGACTCGGCCCACTCCGGGTCGCCCTCGAGCGCCTTCAGAGCGGAGACCTTGACGACCGGGACGTCGTCGCCCGGGAACTCGTACTCGGAGAGGAGCTCACGCACCTCGAGCTCGACGAGCTCCAGGATCTCCTCGTCGTCCACCATGTCGGCCTTGTTCAGGGCGACGACGATGTACGGAACGCCGACCTGGCGGGCCAGGAGCACGTGCTCCTTGGTCTGCGGCATCGGGCCGTCGGTGGCGGCGACCACGAGGATGGCGCCGTCCATCTGCGCGGCACCGGTGATCATGTTCTTGATGTAGTCCGCGTGACCCGGGCAGTCGACGTGCGCGTAGTGACGCGACTCGGTCTGGTACTCGACGTGCGCGATCGAGATGGTGATACCGCGCTGACGCTCCTCAGGAGCCTTGTCGATCTGGTCGAAGGCCGAAGCCTCGTTCAGGTCCGGGTACTTGTCGTGCAGCACCTTGGTAATGGCGGCCGTGAGGGTCGTCTTACCGTGGTCGATGTGACCGATGGTGCCGATGTTGACGTGCGGCTTAGTCCGCTCGAACTTCGCCTTCGCCACTGGGGTCCTCCTGTGGAGTGGTTCTGTACGCCTTACTCATCGGCGCCAGGTGATCTTTGCTGGGATGCCGGCCCCGGGGCGCGCGCCGCTCTTCGCGAGAATCGCGGCGAACGCCCCGGTGTATCCGGTGACAAGCCTAAAGCGTGAACTCGGTGGAGTTACTCGCCCTTGGCCTTCGCGATGATCTCCTCGGCGACGTTCCGCGGAACCTCGGCGTAGGAGTCGAACTGCATCGAGTAGCTTGCGCGACCCGAGGTCTTGCTGCGGAGGTCGCCGACGTAGCCGAACATCTCCGACAGCGGCACCAGGCCCTTGACGACACGGGCGCCGGCACGCTCCTCCATGGCCTGGATCTGGCCACGGCGGGAGTTGATGTCACCGATGACTTCACCCATGTAGTCCTCGGGCGTGGTGACCTCGACGGCCATCATCGGCTCAAGGAGCACGGGGGATGCCTTGCGCGCGGCCTCCTTGAAGGCCTGCGAACCGGCGATCTTGAAGGCGAGCTCGGAGGAGTCGACCTCGTGGTAGCCACCGTCGAGCAGGGTGACGCGCACGCCCGTCATCTCGTAGCCCGCGAGGATGCCGAACTGCATGGCCTCCTGGCAGCCGGCGTCCACGGAAGGAATGTATTCCTTCGGGATGCGGCCACCGGTGACCTTGTTGACGAACTCGTACGAGGCGTCGCCGCCCTCGATCGGCTCGATCGCGATCTGCACCTTGGCGAACTGACCGGTACCACCGGTCTGCTTCTTGTGGGTGTAGTCCACGCGCTCGACCGTCTTGCGGATGGTCTCACGGTACGCGACCTGCGGCTTGCCGACGTTGGCCTCGACCTTGAACTCGCGCTTCATGCGGTCGACGAGCACCTCGAGGTGAAGCTCGCCCATACCGCCGATGACGGTCTGGCCGGTCTCCTCGTTGGTGTGCACCTGGAAGGAGGGGTCCTCCTCCGCGAGACGCTGGATGGCGACACCCAGCTTCTCCTGGTCACCCTTGGACTTGGGCTCGATCGCGACCTCGATGACCGGCGCCGGGAAGTCCATGGACTCCAGGATCACCGGGGACTTCTCGTCGCACAGCGTCTCACCGGTCGTGGTCTGCTTCAGACCCATGACGGCGACGATGTCGCCGGCGCCCACCGACTCGATCTCCTCACGCTTGTTGGCGTGCATGCGGTAGATCTTGCCGATGCGCTCCTTCTTGCCCTTGACGGAGTTCAGCACCGAGGTGCCGGACTCCAGGCGGCCGGAGTACACGCGGACGAACGTGAGCTTGCCGAGGTGCGGGTCGCTCATGATCTTGAAGGCCAGGGCGGCGAGCGGCTCGGAGTCGGCCGGCTTGCGCTTGACGACCTCCTCCGGGTCCTTGACGTCGTGGCCCTCGATGGCCTCGATGTCGACCGGCGACGGCAGGTAGCGCACGACCGCGTCGAGCAGGGGCTGGACGCCCTTGTTCTTGAACGCGGTGCCGCAGAACACCGGGGTCACCGTGGTGCCGGTGCCCTTGCCGGAGGCGATGGTGATACGACGGATCGCGGCGTACAGCTGCTCCTCGGAGGGCTCCTGGCCTTCCAGGTACAGCTCCATGATCTCTTCGTCGTTCTCCGCGACAGCCTCGACGAGCTTGTTGCGGTACTCCTCGGCGGCCTCGGCGTGGGTGTCCGGGATGTCGACGATGTCGTACATCTCGCCCTTGGCGGCCTCGGCGGACCAGACCAGCGCCTTCATGCGGACCAGGTCGATGACGCCCTTGAAGTCCGCCTCGGCACCGATCGGCAGCTGCATGACGATCGGCTGCGCGCCCAGGCGGTCCGAGATCATGTCCACGCAGCGGTGGAACTCGGCGCCCGTACGGTCGAGCTTGTTGACGAAGCAGATGCGCGGGACGCCGTAGCGGTCCGCCTGACGCCAGACGGTCTCGGACTGCGGCTCCACACCGGCGACACCGTCGAACACGGTGACGGCACCGTCGAGCACGCGCAGGGAACGCTCCACCTCGACGGTGAAGTCGACGTGGCCCGGCGTGTCGATGATGTTGATGGTGTGGTCGACGTCCTCGAGCGGCCAGTGGCAGGTCGTCGCGGCGGACGTGATCGTGATGCCGCGCTCCTGCTCCTGCTCCATCCAGTCCATCGTGGCAGCGCCGTCGTGGACTTCACCGATCTTGTAGGAAACACCGGTGTAGAAGAGGATGCGCTCGGTGGTGGTCGTCTTGCCCGCGTCGATGTGGGCCATGATGCCGATGTTGCGCACCCTGGCCAGGTCAAGCGAAGTGGTAGCCATAAGGCTTCAGTCTTCTCTCGGTCTCGATGGGGGTTGCGACTACCAGCGGTAGTGCGCGAAGGCCTTGTTGGACTCGGCCATCTTGTGCGTGTCCTCGCGCTTCTTGACCGAGGCGCCGAGGCCGTTGGAGGCGTCGAGCAGCTCGTTCATCAGGCGCTCGGTCATGGTCTTCTCGCGACGGGCGCGGGAGTAGCCGACCAGCCAGCGCAGCGCCAGGGTGGAGGCACGGCCGGGCTTGACCTCGATCGGCACCTGGTAGGTGGCGCCACCGACACGGCGGGACTTGACCTCAAGAGCGGGCTTGACGTTCTCGAGGGCGCGCTTCAGCGTGATGACCGGGTCCTGACCGGTCTTCTCGCGCAGGCCCTCCATGGCGCCGTACACGATGCGCTCGGCGGTGGAGCGCTTGCCGTTCAGGAGGATCTTGTTGATCAGCGAGGTCACCAGAGGAGAACCGTAAACCGGGTCGATGATGACCGGGCGCTTCGGGGCGGGGCCCTTACGAGGCATTCTTACTTCTCCTTCTTGGCGCCGTAGCGGCTGCGGGCCTGCTTGCGGTTCTTGACACCCTGGGTGTCGAGCGAGCCGCGGATGATCTTGTAGCGAACACCCGGCAGGTCCTTCACACGGCCACCACGCACGAGCACGATGGAGTGCTCCTGCAGGTTGTGTCCCTCACCCGGAATGTAAGCGGTGACCTCGATCCCGCTGGTCAGACGCACACGCGCGACCTTACGCAGGGCCGAGTTCGGCTTCTTCGGGGTGGTCGTGAACACACGCGTGCAGACGCCGCGGCGCTGAGGGGAACCCTCGAGGGCGGGCGTCTTGTTCTTCTCGACCTTGTCCTGCCGGCCCTTGCGGACCAGCTGCTGGATCGTAGGCACTACTTCTCCGGTTTCTGTGTGCCGTATAAGTAAAGCTAACCTGGAACTTCTCCGACCCACGCGGTCGGGTGTGTCGAATCAGGCGGGCCCCCGCCGCGAGGCGGGAACGAGCACAGATTGCGGTGGCCCTTGCTGGCTGCCCGTGCGGTTGAGGACACGCACAGGAGCCCAGGCACACCCCAGGCACAAGGTCTGAGCGTACCTATCGCATGGACTCCGGTCAAAACAAATGCCACGGCCCCGAACCGGCCGCGCAACCCCTCGAACAGGTGCGGGAGGCGGTCCGGCCCCCGCCGGCCGCCCGGCGCGGCGGCGGCGACGACTTCCCCGTGCCCCCGCGCTCCGCCGCGGCGCCGGCAGATCCCGCCCGAGGGTGCGACCACAGCGCGCAGGAACGCCGCCGCAGACCGCAGGATCGCCCTGACCCCCACGCATCGCCGCGCCGCAGGACGCCCAGGCACCCGCGCCACCGCCCCGCCGGACGCGCGGCCGGGCGTCCCGGCTGCGGCGTACGCGCCCCGCACCGCGTCCCCCTGCCGCCACCCGCAGCCTCGGCCGGGGCCGGCCGGCGAGGCAGGCACCCGACCGGCCGCCGCCGCGCGCTGCGGTACCGCGCGACCACGACCTCGCCCGCCGCCCTCCTCTCTCCCCCGCCGGGTGCCGCACCCTCCCAGCCGGGCAGCGCCTTGAGCGGGAGCGCGCCGAGCGCCGGACGCGCCCGCCGTACAGAAGCAGCCCCGGCTCCCCACCACCCACGAACCCGCCAGAGCGGAGCGAGCACCCTGGCACGGGCCGGCCGGAAAAGGACGCCGGCGTCGAACACGGCGACCCGCAGGCGCAGGCACCGTGCAGGGCGCGTGCGGTCGGCACCCTTGGGGGAGGCACCGCCCCTGAGGCCGCGTGCCGCCGCCCCGGTGCGCCGGCGCACCGCCGCCCCCGTGAACCCGCGCACCAGCGCCCTGGCGGCCGCCCACGGACCCGCAGAACGCCAAGTGCCGGACCCGCAGTCCTGCGGCCCGCCGCCCCGCAGCCTCCGGCCCGCAACCCAGCGCCCCCAGCCCTGCCACTCCACAGGCCGCCGCCCCGCAGACCCGCGCCCCCAGCCCCGCCACTCCACAGGCCGCGGCCCCGCAGACCCGCGCCCCCAGCCCCGCGCCCCCGCAGGCCGCCAGGGCTGAGCGACCACCCCGCACACGGCCGCGCGCGCACCGCGCCGACCGGACCCCCAGCGGGCCGCGGCGGGCCGCGGCGGCGCGCCCCGGGCACGCCGAAGGGCGGCCACCCCGCACGGGGTGACCGCCCTTCGTCAGACGTACGCCTTACTGGTTGTACGGACCGTAGTCGTAGTCCTCCAGCGGAACGGCCTGGCCGGAGCCCGTGCCGAACGGCGAGTAGTCGATGTCGTCGTAACCGACGGCCGAGTACATCGCGGCCTTGGCCTCCTCGGTCGGCTCGACCCGGATGTTGCGGTAGCGGGACAGGCCCGTACCGGCCGGGATGAGCTTACCGATGATGACGTTCTCCTTGAGGCCGATCAGGGAGTCGGACTTGGCGTTGATCGCCGCGTCCGTCAGGACCCTGGTCGTCTCCTGGAAGGAGGCCGCGGACAGCCACGACTCCGTCGCCAGCGACGCCTTGGTGATACCCATCAGCTGCGGACGGCCGGAGGCCGGGTGGCCGCCTTCCTGGACCACGCGACGGTTCTCGGTCTCGAACTTCGAGCGCTCCACCAGCTCGCCGGGCAGCAGCTCGGCGTCGCCGGACTCGATGATCGTCACGCGGCGCAGCATCTGCCGGATGATGATCTCGATGTGCTTGTCGTGGATCGACACGCCCTGCGAGTTGTAGACCTTCTGCACCTCGCCGACCAGGTGGACCTGCACGGCCCGCTGGCCGAGGATGCGCAGCACGTCGTGCGGGTTCTCGGTACCCACGGTGAGCTTCTGGCCCACCTGGACGTGGTCGCCCTCGCCGACCAGGAGACGGGCGCGCTTAGAGATCGGGTAGGCCGTCTCCTCGCTGCCGTCGTCCGGCGTGATGACGATCTTCTTGGTCTTCTCGGTCTCCTCGATCCGGACGCGGCCGGACGCCTCGGCGATCGGGGCCATGCCCTTGGGGGCACGGGCCTCGAAGAGCTCGACGACACGCGGCAGACCCTGGGTGATGTCGTCACCGGCCACACCACCGGTGTGGAAGGTACGCATCGTGAGCTGGGTGCCGGGCTCACCGATGGACTGGGCGGCGATGATGCCGACCGCCTCACCGATGTCGACGAGCTTGCCGGTGGCCAGCGAGCGGCCGTAGCACATGGCGCAGGTGCCGACGGCGGACTCGCAGGTCAGGACCGAGCGGGTCTTGACCTCGGCCACACCGGCGCCGACGAGCTGCTCGATGAGCACGTCACCGAGGTCGACACCGGCCGGGGCCAGCACCTTGCCGTCGACGACGACGTCCTCGGCGAGGCAGCGCGCGTACACGCTGGTCTCGACGTTCTCCGTCTTCCGCAGGACGCCGTCGGCGCCGCGCTCGGCGATCGCCAGGCGCAGACCGCGGTCGGTGCCGCAGTCCTCCTCGCGGATGATGACGTCCTGGGAGACGTCGACGAGACGACGGGTGAGGTAACCCGAGTCGGCGGTACGCAGAGCGGTGTCCGCCAGACCCTTACGGGCACCGTGTGTGGAGATGAAGTACTCCAGCACGGACAGGCCCTCACGGAACGAGGACTTGATCGGACGCGGGATGGTCTCGTTCTTGGCGTTCGACACCAGACCGCGCATACCGGCGATCTGGCGCATCTGCATCATGTTTCCGCGCGCACCCGAGTCGACCATCATGAAGATCGGGTTCGTCTTCGGGAAGTTGTCGTTCATCGCCTCGGCGACCTCGTTGGTCGCCTTGGTCCAGATCGCGATGAGCTCCTGGGTGCGCTCGTCCTTGGTGATCAGACCGCGCTCGTACTGCTTCTGGACCTTCTCGTCCAGCGCCTCGTAGCCGGCGACGATGGTCTTCTTCGCCTCGGGCACGACGACGTCGGAGATGGCGACGGTGACACCGGAGCGGGTGGCCCAGTGGTAGCCGGCCGCCTTCAGGTTGTCGAGCGTCGCCGCGACGATCGTCTTCGGGTAGCGCTCGGCGAGGTCGTTGACGATCTCGGAGAGCTGCTTCTTGCCCACCTGGTAGTCGATGAACGGGTAGTCCTCGGGCAGCAGCTCGTTGAAGAGCGCCCGGCCGAGGGTCGTCTCCAGCCGGAAGCTGTCACCGGCCTGCCACTCGGGCTCGCCCTCCTCCGCCACCGGCGGAGTCCAGCCGCGGGGCGGGATGGAGCCGATCGGGAAGCGGATCTCGACCTTCGCCTGGAGCGACAGCTCGCGGGCGTCGA
Organism: Streptomyces sp. CC228A; assembly: GCF_021390935.1. GTDB lineage: Bacteria > Actinomycetota > Actinomycetes > Streptomycetales > Streptomycetaceae > Streptomyces. The sequence goes on along the minus strand of NZ_JAJPUI010000009.1, from coordinate 166,900 downwards.
AGGCCATGATCGCCTCGGCGGTGGAGGCGAAGGAGCGGCCCGCGCCCTTGACCTCCCGGCCCTCCTCGTCGGTGGTGAGGAAGAACAGGCCGAGCACCATGTCCTGGGTCGGCATGGTGACCGGGCGGCCGTCGGCGGGCTTGAGGATGTTGTTCGAGGACAGCATCAGGATACGGGCCTCGGCCTGCGCCTCCGCGGAGAGCGGCAGGTGGACGGCCATCTGGTCACCGTCGAAGTCCGCGTTGAACGCGGTGCAGACGAGCGGGTGGATCTGGATGGCCTTGCCCTCGACCAGCTGCGGCTCGAAGGCCTGGATGCCGAGGCGGTGCAGGGTGGGCGCACGGTTCAGCAGCACCGGGTGCTCGGCGATGACCTCTTCGAGGACGTCGTACACGACGGTGCGGCCGCGCTCGACCATGCGCTTGGCCGACTTGATGTTCTGCGCGTGGTTCAGGTCGACCAGGCGCTTCATCACGAACGGCTTGAACAGCTCCAGCGCCATGTACTTCGGCAGACCGCACTGGTGCAGCTTGAGCTGCGGGCCGACGACGATGACGGAACGGGCCGAGTAGTCGACGCGCTTGCCGAGCAGGTTCTGACGGAAGCGGCCCTGCTTGCCCTTCAGCATGTCGCTGAGGGACTTCAGGGGGCGGTTGCCGGGTCCGGTGACCGGGCGGCCGCGGCGGCCGTTGTCGAACAGCGCGTCGACGGCCTCCTGGAGCATGCGCTTCTCGTTGTTCACGATGATCTCGGGCGCGCCGAGGTCGAGAAGCCGCTTCAGGCGGTTGTTCCGGTTGATGACGCGGCGGTACAGGTCGTTCAGGTCGGAGGTCGCGAAGCGGCCGCCGTCCAGCTGCACCATCGGACGCAGGTCCGGCGGGATGACCGGGACGCAGTCCAGGACCATGCCCTTGGGGCTGTTGGAGGTCTGCAGGAACGCGGAGACGACCTTGAGCCGCTTGAGGGCGCGGGTCTTCTTCTGGCCCTTGCCCGTGCGGATGATCTCGCGGAGCTTCTCCGCCTCCTCCTCCAGGTCGAAGGACTCCAGGCGCTTCTGCAGCGCGGCGGCGCCCATCGAGCCGTCGAAGTAGGTGCCGAAGCGGTCGCGCAGCTCGCGGTAGAGCAGCTCGTCGCCCTCCAGGTCCTGGACCTTGAGGTTCTTGAAGCGGCTCCACACCTCGTCGAGGCGGTCGATCTCGCGCTGGGCGCGGTCGCGGAGCTGCTTCATCTCGCGCTCGGCGCCCTCGCGGACCTTGCGGCGCACGTCGGCCTTGGCGCCCTCGGCCTCCAGCTCGGCCAGGTCGCTCTCCAGCTTCTTGGCGCGGGCCTCGAGGTCGGCGTCGCGGCGCTGCTCGATCTGCTGGCGCTCGACGGAGACGTGGGCCTCCAGCGAGGGCAGGTCGCGCTGGCGGCGCTCCTCGTCGACGTACGTGATCATGTACGCCGCGAAGTAGATGACCTTCTCCAGGTCCTTCGGGGCGAGGTCCAGCAGGTAGCCCAGCCGGGACGGGACGCCCTTGAAGTACCAGATGTGGGTGACGGGGGCGGCCAGTTCGATGTGGCCCATCCGCTCACGGCGCACCTTGGCGCGGGTGACTTCGACGCCACACCGCTCGCAGATGATGCCCTTGAAGCGGACACGCTTGTACTTGCCGCAGTAGCACTCCCAGTCCCGGGTGGGGCCGAAGATCTTCTCGCAGAAGAGGCCGTCCTTCTCGGGCTTCAGGGTGCGGTAGTTGATGGTCTCCGGCTTCTTGACCTCGCCGTGGGACCACTGGCGGATGTCGTCCGCGGTGGCCAGGCCGATCCGCAGCTCGTCGAAGAAGTTGACGTCGAGCACTATGCGTCAATCCCTCTCAGGGTTCGTGTCAATCCATGGTCTGTACGGGTCGCTGGGTGGCCGGCCGGACCGCGGGGGTCCGGCCGGCCGACCCGTCAGACCTCTTCGACGCTGCTCGGCTCGCGCCGGGACAGGTCGATGCCGAGCTCCTCCGCAGCGCGGAAGACGTCCTCGTCGGTGTCGCGCATCTCGATGGACATGCCGTCCGAGGACAGCACCTCCACGTTGAGGCACAGGGACTGCATCTCCTTGATGAGCACCTTGAAGGACTCCGGGATGCCGGGCTCCGGAATGTTCTCGCCCTTGACGATGGCCTCGTAGACCTTCACGCGGCCGGTGACATCGTCGGACTTGATGGTCAGCAGCTCCTGGAGGGCGTATGCGGCGCCGTAAGCCTCCAGCGCCCACACCTCCATCTCACCGAAGCGCTGGCCACCGAACTGAGCCTTACCACCCAGCGGCTGCTGGGTGATCATCGAGTACGGACCGGTCGAGCGGGCGTGCAGCTTGTCGTCGACCAGGTGGTGCAGCTTGAGGATGTACATGTACCCGACCGAGATCGGGTCCGGGAACGGCTCGCCGGAGCGGCCGTCGAACAGGCGCGCCTTGCCGGACGGCAGCATCATGCGGTCGCCGTCGCGGTTCGGGATGGTGTGCTCCAGCAGACCGGCCAGCTCGTCCTCGCGGGCGCCGTCGAAGACCGGGGTCGCGACGTTGGTGCCCGGCTCGACGCGGTCGGCGCCGATGGACTGGAGCCGCTCGGCCCACTGCTCCTGGAGGCCGGAGACGTCCCAGCCCTGGCTGGCGAGCCAGCCGAGGTGGATCTCCAGGACCTGTCCCGGGTTCATTCGGGACGGCACACCCAGGGGGTTGAGGATGATGTCGACCGGGGTGCCGTCCTCCAGGAACGGCATGTCCTCGATCGGCAGGATCTTGGAGATGACACCCTTGTTGCCGTGGCGGCCGGCGAGCTTGTCACCGTCGGTGATCTTGCGCTTCTGCGCCACGTAGACGCGGACCAGCTGGTTCACGCCGGGCGGCAGCTCGTCGCCCTCCTCGCGGTCGAAGACGCGCACGCCGATGACCTTGCCGGTCTCGCCGTGCGGCACCTTCAGGGAGGTGTCGCGGACCTCGCGGGCCTTCTCGCCGAAGATCGCGCGGAGCAGGCGCTCCTCGGGGGTCAGCTCGGTCTCGCCCTTCGGGGTGACCTTGCCGACGAGGATGTCGCCGGCGACGACCTCGGCGCCGATGCGGATGATGCCGCGCTCGTCGAGGTCGGCGAGGACCTCCTCGGAGACGTTCGGGATGTCCCGGGTGATCTCCTCGGGGCCGAGCTTGGTGTCGCGGGCGTCGACCTCGTGCTCCTCGATGTGGATCGAGGAGAGGACGTCGTCCTGCACGAGGCGCTGCGACAGGATGATCGCGTCCTCGTAGTTGTAGCCCTCCCACGGCATGAAGGCCACGAGCAGGTTCTTGCCGAGCGCCATCTCGCCGTCTTCGGTGGCCGGGCCGTCGGCGAGGACCTGGCCCTCGACGACCCGGTCGCCCTCGGCGACGATGACCTTCTGGTTGACCGAGGTGCCCTGGTTGGAGCGGGCGAACTTGGCCAGGCGGTAGGTGATGTACGTGCCGTCGTCGTTGGCGACGGTGATGTAGTCGGCGGAGAGCTCCTGGACCACACCGTCCTTCTCGGCCTTGACCACGTCGCCGGCGTCGACGGCGGAGCGGTACTCCATGCCGGTGCCGACGAGCGGGGACTCGGCCTGGATGAGCGGCACGGCCTGGCGCATCATGTTCGCGCCCATGAGGGCGCGGTTGGCGTCGTCGTGCTCCAGGAAGGGGATCATGGCGGTCGCGACCGACACCATCTGGCGCGGCGAGACGTCCATGTAATCGACGTCCTCGGGACTGAGGTAGTCGACCTCGCCGCCGCGGCGGCGGACCAGGACGCGGGGCTCGGCGAACCGGAGGTCCTCGGTCAGCGGCGCGTTGGCCTGCGCGATGACGAAGCGGTCCTCCTCGTCGGCGGTCAGGTAGTCGACCTCGTCGGTGACCTGGCCGTCGATGACCTTGCGGTACGGGGTCTCGACGAAGCCGAACGCGTTGACCCGGCCGTAGGAGGCGAGCGAGCCGATCAGGCCGATGTTCGGGCCTTCGGGGGTCTCGATCGGGCACATGCGGCCGTAGTGCGACGGGTGCACGTCGCGGACCTCGAAGCCGGCCCGCTCACGGGACAGACCACCCGGGCCGAGCGCGGACAGACGGCGCTTGTGCGTCAGTCCGGACAGCGGGTTGTTCTGGTCCATGAACTGGGACAGCTGGCTGGTGCCGAAGAACTCCTTGATGGAGGCGACGACCGGCCGGATGTTGATCAGGGTCTGCGGCGTGATCGCCTCGACGTCCTGGGTCGTCATGCGCTCGCGGACGACGCGCTCCATACGGGCCAGACCCGTGCGGACCTGGTTCTGGATGAGCTCGCCGACGTTGCGCAGGCGGCGGTTGCCGAAGTGGTCGATGTCGTCGGTCTCGACGACGATCGTCGAGCCGTTGGCACCGACGGTCTCCGTCTCACCGGCGTGCAGCTGCACCAGGTACTTGATCGTCGCGATGATGTCGTCGACGGTCAGGACGCCCGCGTCCAGCGGCTCGTCCGCACCCAGCTTCTTGTTCAGCTTGTAGCGGCCGACCTTGGCCAGGTCGTAGCGCTTGGGGTTGAAGTAGAGGTTCTCCAGCAGCGTCTGCGCGGCCTCACGCGTCGGGGGCTCGCCCGGGCGCAGCTTGCGGTAGATGTCGAGCAGCGCGTCGTCCTGGCCCTGGGTGTGGTCCTTCTCCAGGGTGGCGCGCATGGACTCGTACTCGCCGAACTCCTGGAGGATCTGCTCGGTGGTCCAGCCGAGCGCCTTGAGGAGGACGGTCACGGACTGCTTGCGCTTGCGGTCGATGCGGACGCCGACCATGTCGCGCTTGTCGATCTCCATCTCCAGCCAGGCACCCCGGGACGGGATGATCTTGGCCGAGAAGATGTCCTTGTCGGACGTCTTGTCGATGGAGGAGTCGAAGTAGACGCCCGGCGAGCGCACGAGCTGCGACACCACGACACGCTCGGTGCCGTTGATGACGAAGGTGCCCTTGTTCGTCATGAGCGGGAAGTCGCCCATGAAGACCGTCTGGGACTTGATCTCGCCGGTCTCGTTGTTCGTGAACTCGGCCGTGACGAAGAGCGGCGCGGCGTAGGTGAAGTCGCGCTCCTTGCACTCGTCGATCGAGTTCTTCGGAGGCTCGAAGCGGTGGTCGCGGAAGGTGAGCGACATCGACCCGGAGAAGTCCTCGATCGGGGAGATCTCCTCGAAGATCTCCTCAAGACCGGACTTGGTGGGGACGTCCTCTCCCCGCTCAAGAGCCGCCTCGACACGAGCCTTCCACGCCGCGTTGCCGAGCAGCCAGTCGAAGCTCTCGGTCTGCAGGGCGAGAAGGTTCGGAACCTCAAGGGGCTCCTTGATCTTTGCAAAGGAGATGCGCAGCGGAGCAGTGCTTGCGCCGGTGTTCGTATTCGCGGTCGAGGCGTTGCGCGAGGCGGCCAAGAGGGGGTCCTTCCGAGGGCTCGGACTCACTACGCGCGTACCGGTTCCCAGCCGGGCGCAGAGACGACGAATGTTCCTGAAGGGGCCAAAGGGCCTGGTCAGGGCACTCGGTCAACTGTGCTCTTGCGAGGGGATGCCCCTGGTGACGGGCAGGGAGCAGCTAACAGGCAGCGCAAAGGGTCAGTGTAGCCACTTGGCCCACTGATGTCCAGGGCGTGTAGATCGCGACCCTCGTTGTTCTCAACTTCGCGCACCTCGCGCCGTCAGCGCACATCGATACTGCCCGCTCGGTCACCGATCCATGCCTCGGATCTGGATCGTGTGCCGACGCGTCCTGAGAATTGCGCGCGGCGTGCGGTTCGTCAAGGCCCCTGGCTGAGCGGGGCGCACGGCGAAGATCACCATACTCCCCTGGAGCCCCAGTGCAACCCGGCTGCCACGCAACGACGGAAGGGCGACCACCCCAATGGGTGATCGCCCTTCCTCACGCCCGCGGAGGGGCGTCAGTACGAGTCAGGAGACCCGCAGGAGGTCACTTGACCTCGACGGAGGCACCGGCGCCCTTGAGGGCCTCGGCGGCCTTGTCAGCGGCCTCCTTGTTGACCTTCTCCAGGACCGGCTTCGGGGCGCCGTCCACCAGGTCCTTGGCCTCCTTCAGGCCGAGGGAGGTCAGCTCGCGCACGACCTTGATGACCTGGATCTTCTTGTCGCCGGCACCGGTGAGGATGACGTCGAACTCGTCCTTCTCATCCTCGGCCTCGGCGGCGGCGCCACCAGCGGCACCACCGGCGACGACGACCGGCGCGGCAGCGGCGGCGGTGACGTCGAACTTCTCCTCGAAGGCCTTCACGAACTCGGAGAGCTCGATGAGGGTCATCTCCTCGAACTGCGCGAGCAGCTCGTCCTGGGTGAGCTTCGCCATGATGGCGGTCCTTCCACTCATTCGGCAGGTGCCGGGATGTACATGTGAGGCGGGCGTACGTCTGGCCCGCTGTGACCGCCGCCGCAGGTCAGGCGGCGATCAGAGTGCGAGCCGAATTACTCGGCACCGCCCTGCTCGGCCTGCTTGGCGCGCAGCGCGTCCACGGTGCGGACGAGCTTCGACGGCAGCGCCTGGAAGACGGAGGCAGCCTGGGACTGCTTCGCCTTGAAGGCACCGGCCAGCTTGCTGAGCAGAACCTCGCGGGACTCGAGGTCCGCAAGCTTCTTGATCTCGTCGGCGGACAGCGCCTTGCCGTCAAGGACACCGCCCTTGATGACGAGATTCGGGTTCTCCTTGGCGAAGTCACGAAGACCCTTCGCCGCCTCGACCGGGTCACCGGTGACGAAGGCGACCGCCGTCGGACCGTTGAACAGGTCGTCGAGCGTGCTGATCCCGGCCTCGTTGGCCGCAATCTTGGTCAGCGTGTTCTTCACCACGGCGTACTGGGCGTTCTCACCGAGCGAACGGCGCAGCTGCTTGGTCTGCGCCACGGTGAGACCGCGGTACTCGGTCAGCACAGCGGCGCTGGAGCTGCGAAACTTGTCCGTCAGCTCGGCAACCGCGGCAGCCTTGTCGGGCCTCGCCATGAGCCTCGGCCTCCTTCCGGGTGATTCGGACCGCAGTGGCTGAAGGAAGGAGACTGGGCAAAACGAAACGCCCCGGCGCAGGCACACGGGGCGTCACTCGACCAGAACGGAATCCTGGGAGTACTTCCTGAGTCACCTGCGCGGGTCGTCCGCAGCTAGCGGATCCTTCGGCCGCCGCACCCGTACGGGCACAGCAGCGACCAGCGGTCTTTGGCTTCTCAGGCAGAGTACGGGAGGGGGGCGCAGACAGGCAAATCGGTGCCTGTCTGCGCCCGGGGTCCGCTCGTCAGGCCGCGTCGGCGAACGGTTCCTCGCCGGCGCCCGCGCGGCCGGCACCCGCGCCCTCGCCCTCGCCCACGGCGCCCGCTATCCCCTCGATCATCTCGACGAAGTCGACGGTCTCGTCGGCCGGCGGTGCCTTCACGGCCGCCTTGGTGCCGTAGTCGGAGTACTCGGCGGTGATCTTCACCGTGCCCTGGGCCGTCTCCATGCCGACATCCATCTTGACGGGGTAGCCGTCGCCGTCGACCCAGACCTCGGTGTCGTACGCCTTGAGGCCCGACTTCTCGGCCTCGGCGACCAGTTCGTCGCGCTCCTCGTCGCTGAGCACCGAGAGCGACTTGTTGGCGGCCACCATCTCGTCCACGGACACCCGGCCCCGGTAGTGCTGGGTCTCCACGCCCTCGACCTTCGCCGGGCCGATGTGCTTGAGGCTCGGGGAGTCGAGGAGCAGGGCCAGCTGCTGCGCCGGGTCCTGGTTCATGGTCTCCAGGCCCTGGGTCATCTGCTTCTGGATCCGGGCGTCCCCGGACTTCTCGGCCAGGGCCTTGAAGTCCAGCTTCATCCAGCTCTTGCCCCGGAACTCCTCCGGAGTCCCCTCGCCCGCCTCCATGGCCTTACCCATGTCCATGTACATGACCTGGTCGAGCATGATCATGCGGAACTCGCCGGGTCCGCCCTGCTCCGCCAGCGGCCCGCCCTTGACCGTGAAGTCCATCACCGCGGGATCCCACCCGAGGACACCGGACATCTCCATCTCCCCGAGGCCCCCGGCGCCCTCCGGTCCACCGGGCATGCTCAGCGTCATCTGCACCTTGGCGGACTTGGCCTTCGAGGTCTTCTCGTACGCGGCCTTGATGGCGTCGACCGGTGAAGCCCCCAGGACCTCGTCACGCGGCGCGTCGGCGGCCTTCTTGTCCCCGTCCTGGCAGGCCGCCGCGCTCGCCATCACGGCCAGGGCCGCGACGGAGACACCGAGACGCCTGCGGACACGCGTGCTGTTCATTCCCCACCCTCAAGATCTCTCATACGAACACCTGCACGCTAGCGCATGGGTCCGACACTCCGGCCTGAAAAAAGTCGGCCCCGGCCCTCAGGGGAGGAGCGGGGCCGGCACGCACACCGGCCCCCGTCCTTCCGGAGAAGGGCGGGGGCCGGTCGGCGAACCGGGTGAGCCGTCAGGCTCAGACCGCGGCCGGGTCCTCCTCGACGAGGAGGTTCCGGGTGCGGTTCGGGTCCAGCGGGATGCCGGGGCCCATGGTGGTGGTGAGGGTCGCCTTCTTGACGTAGCGGCCCTTCGCGGCGGACGGCTTCAGGCGGAGGATCTCCTCCAGGGCCGCGCCGTAGTTCTCGACCAGCTTCGTCTCGTCGAACGACACCTTGCCGATGATGAAGTGCAGGTTCGAGTGCTTGTCGACACGGAACTCGATCTTGCCGCCCTTGATGTCGGTGACGGCCTTGGCGACGTCCATGGTGACGGTGCCGGTCTTCGGGTTCGGCATCAGACCACGGGGGCCGAGGACGCGGCCGAGGCGGCCGACCTTGCCCATGAGGTCAGGGGTGGCGACGACGGCGTCGAAGTCCAGACGGCCCTTCGCCACCTCGTCGATCAGTTCGTCGGAGCCGACGATGTCGGCGCCCGCGGCCTCCGCGGCCGCAGCACGGTCACCGGTCGCGAAGACCAGGACCCGGGCGGTCTTGCCGGTGCCGTGCGGAAGGTTCACGGTGCCACGGACCATCTGGTCGGCCTTGCGCGGGTCGACGCCCAGGCGGAAGGCGACCTCGACGGTGCCGTCGAACTTCGTGCTGGCGGTCTCCTTGGCGAGGCGGACGGCCTCGAGGGGGGCGTAGGTACGCGCCCGGTCGATCTTCGCGTCCGCGGCTCGCAGAGCCTTGCTGCGCTTCACTGCTTCTCCTGTGTTTCAGGGGTGGAGTCGTGGTGCGGGCCAGCGCCTGGCCCTACCACAGAGGTCACTGCGAGGGGGCTGGTCAGCCCTCGACCGTGATGCCCATGGAACGGGCGGTGCCGGCGATGATCTTCGCGGCGGCGTCCAGGTCGTTCGCGTTGAGGTCGGGCATCTTGGTGGTGGCGATCTCGCGGACCTGCGCCTCGGTGATCTTGGCGACCTTGGTCTTGTGCGGCTCGCTGGAGCCCTTCTCCACACCCGCGGCCTTGAGGATCATCTTCGCGGCCGGCGGAGTCTTGGTGACGAAGGTGAAGGAGCGGTCCTCGTAGACCGTGATCTCCACCGGGATCACCCAGCCGCGCTGCGACTCGGTCGCGGCGTTGTAGGCCTTGCAGAACTCCATGATGTTGACGCCGTGCTGACCCAGCGCCGGGCCGACCGGCGGAGCCGGGTTGGCGGCGCCGGCCTGGATCTGGAGCTTGATAAGCCCCGTGACCTTCTTCTTCTTGGGAGGCATTGCTCTCTCCGGGTCCTAGTGAGAGTGTTCCGCCGCCACCCGGCATCATCCGGATGGAGGCATACCGCACAACGATAACGGGTATCGGTGCACGTCCAAAAACCGAGCAGGTCAGAGGCGGGAATCCCCACCTCTGACCTGTCCGGAAGCCTTCAGAACGCCGGGTGCTCCGACCCTGGCCTCAGTTCTTCTGGATCTGGTCGAAGCTGAGCTCGACCGGGGTCTCGCGGCCGAAGATCTCGACGAGGCCCTTGACCTTCTTCGAGTCGGCGTTGATCTCGTTGATGGTCGCCTGCAGCGTGGCGAACGGACCGTCGGTGACGGTGACGGAGTCGCCGACCTCGAAGTCCAGGACCTGGACCTCGACCTTGCGGGCGGGGGCGGGCTTGCCCGCGGCCTCGGCGGCCTCGCGGGCGGCCTTGTCCTCGGCCTCCGGGGCGAGCATCTTGACGATCTCGTCCAGGGTCAGCGGGTACGGGTCGTAGGCGTTGCCGACGAAGCCGGTGACGCCGGGGGTGTTGCGGACGACGCCCCAGGACTCGTTCGTCAGGTCCATGCGGACGAGCACATAGCCAGGCAGCTTGTTCTGCTTGACGTTCTTGCGCTCGCCGTTCTTGATCTGGACGATCTCTTCCTCGGGGACCTCGGCCTGGTAGATGAAGTCCTCGACGTTCAGCGAGACGGCACGCTGCTCCAGGTTGGCCTTCACGCGCTTCTCGTAGCCCGCGTAGGTGTGGATGACGTACCACTCGCCCGGCAGGCCGCGCAGCTCCTCGCGGAGGGCGGCGACCGGGTCGACGGGGGCGGCGGCCTCGGCAGCAGCCTCGGTCTCGTCGTCCTCGTCGGACTCGTCGTCAGCCTCGGCGGCCTCGTCCTCGTCGGCCTCGTCCTCGGACTCCGTCTCGTCGGTGTCCTCGGCGTCCTCGGCGTCCTCGACCGTCTTGTCGGCCTCGGCGTGACCCTTGGTCGCCTCGTCGGCAGCGGCGTCCGCAGCTTCCGCCTGGTCCTCGACGGCCGCCTCGACGACGTCGAGCTCGTCCTGGGCGGACTCGTTCAGGTTCGGGTCAGACACGGTGGCTGCTTCTTCCTGGATACAGATGGGGTGGAACATGCGAAAAGGGGCGCCGGGGTGGGCGCCCTCCGCGGGAATCAGCCGAAGACGTACTTGACTGCTTCCGTGAAGCCGAGATCGATCACGGTCACCATGGCGATCATGATGACGACGAAGATGATCACAACGGTCGTGTAGGTCGAGAGCTGGCTACGGGTAGGCCAGACGACCTTGCGCAGCTCGGCGACGATCTGGCGGTAGAAGAGCGCGAGACGGCCCAGCGGGCCCTTCTTGGCTCGCTTGCCACCCTTGCGGTTCTTCTTCGACTCCGGGGCTTCGTCTTCAGCATCAGGCATGTCGATGGAGCCTACGGCGTCCGTCACGTCTCTCACCTGATTCCGGGTCGGCCGTGCCGCGCCCGGGTGGAGCCGCACGGCGGTGCAATGAAGTACATACCTGCGCACACATCCTGGCGGTGTGTGTAGCAGGGCCGGAGGGACTTGAACCCCCAACCGCTGGTTTTGGAGACCAGTGCTCTACCAATTGAGCTACGACCCTTTGTGGTGCTCCCCCAACTTACCGCATCCGCAGCAGTGCTCCGTAAGCCTCGGTGCGGGTGGTTCGTGAGGGCCAACGATCAGAGAGTGTACGTGGTCAGCGGCGCCGCGTCGAACAGATACCCCCGCGAGCCCGCCGTCCATCGGCCGCGCGGCCGGGCCCGCAGCCCCCGCGGAGGCCGCCCGCGGGGGTCCTCGGCGGTACCGGTTCATACGGTGAAACCCGTGTACCGGGGCCACGCGGGGTCTGGGAGCATGGGCCGCATGAGCGCTGCAACTCCTCCGACCTCCCCGACCGAGCGCAGGGTCTCCGCCCGCATCGGCGCGATCTCCGAGTCCGCCACCCTGGCCGTGGACGCCAAGGCCAAGGCCCTCAAGGCGGCCGGCCGCCCGGTGATCGGCTTCGGCGCGGGCGAGCCCGACTTCCCGACGCCCGACTACATCGTCGAGGCCGCGGTCGAGGCCTGCCGTAACCCGAAGTACCACCGCTACACCCCGGCCGGCGGCCTGCCCGAGCTGAAGGCCGCGATCGCCGCGAAGACGCTGCGCGACTCCGGCTACGAGGTGGACCCGTCCCAGATCCTCGTGACGAACGGCGGCAAGCAGGCCATCTACGAGGCGTTCGCCGCCATCCTGGACCCGGGCGACGAGGTCATCGTCCCGGCCCCGTACTGGACCACCTACCCGGAGTCGATCCGTCTCGCCGGCGGCGTCCCGGTGGAGGTCGTCGCCGACGAGACCACCGGCTACCGCGTGTCCGTGGAGCAGCTGGAGGCGGCGCGCACCGAGCGCACCAAGGTCGTGCTCTTCGTCTCCCCGTCGAACCCGACCGGCGCCGTCTACTCCCGCGAGGACGCCGAGGCCATCGGCCGCTGGGCCGCGGAGCACGGGCTGTGGGTGCTGACGGACGAGATCTACGAGCACCTCGTGTACGGAGACGCCGTCTTCACGTCGCTCCCGGCGCTGGTGCCCGAGCTGCGGGACAAGTGCATCGTGGTGAACGGCGTGGCGAAGACGTACGCGATGACCGGCTGGCGCGTGGGCTGGATCGTCGGCCCGAAGGACGTCGTGAAGGCCGCGACGAACCTCCAGTCGCACGCCACCTCGAACGTCTCCAACGTGGCGCAGGTCGCCGCGCTGGCGGCGGTCTCCGGCGACCTGGACGCGGTGGCGGCGATGCGCGAGGCGTTCGACCGGCGCCGCCAGACGATCGTGCGGATGCTGAACGAGATCGACGGCGTGGTCTGCCCGACTCCGGAGGGCGCCTTCTACGCCTACCCGTCGGTGAAGGGGCTGCTGGGCAAGGAGATCCGCGGCAAGCGCCCGCAGACCTCCGTGGAGCTGGCGGCGCTGATCCTCGACGAGGTGGAGGTCGCGGTGGTGCCGGGTGAGGCGTTCGGGACGCCGGGCTACCTGCGGCTGTCGTACGCGCTGGGCGACGAGGACCTGGTCGAGGGCGTGAGCCGGATGCAGAAGCTGCTGGCGGAGGCCCGCGACTGACGCGGTCCGCTGCCGCGGTCCCTCCGGCGGGCTTCGACCTGGGAACGTTCCCAGGTCGAAGCCCGCTTCTTCGTTCCCTGACGCACCCGATCGGAGAAAGGGGCTGCCGCGGGGCGCGGATGTGCGGCAGGATCCCTGGATGGAGCACGTTGTCCGCGATCTGAAACTGCTGCCGAAGGCGCATCTGCACCTGCACTTCACCGGGTCGATGCGGCCCTCCACCCTCCTGGAGCTCGCCGACAAGTACGGCGTGCACCTTCCGGAGGCGCTGACCGGCGGGGAGCCGCCGAAGCTGCGGGCGACCGACGAGCGGGGCTGGTTCAGGTTCCAGCGCCTGTACGACATCGCCCGGTCGTGCCTGCGGGAACCGGAGGACATCCGGCGGCTGGTGCGTGAGGTGGCCGAGGAGGACGTGCGGGACGGTTCCGGCTGGCTGGAGATCCAGGTGGACCCCACCTCGTACGCACCGAGGCTCGGCGGCCTGATCCCCGCCCTGGAGATCATCCTGGACGCGGTGCGGACCGCGCAGCGGGACACCGGCCTGGCGATCAGGGTGCTGGTCGCCGCGAACCGCATGAAGCACCCGCTGGACGCGCGGACGCTGGCGCGGCTCGCCGTGCGCTACCGGGACCAGGGCGTGGTGGGCTTCGGGCTGTCGAACGACGAGCGGCGCGGCATGGCCCGCGACTTCGACCGGGCGTTCGCGATCGCGCGGGACGGCGGGCTGCTGGCCGCGCCGCACGGCGGCGAGCTGACCGGCCCGGCGTCCGTGCGGGACTGCCTGGACGACCTGCGGGCCTCGCGCATCGGTCACGGGGTCCGGGCGGTGGAGGACCCGCGGCTGCTGCGGCTGCTCGCGGAGAGAGGCGTGACGTGCGAGGTCTGCCCGGCGTCGAACGTGGCGCTCGGCGTGTACGAGAAGCCGGAGTACGTGCCGCTGCGGACGCTGTTCGAGGCGGGCGTGCCGATGGCGCTGGGCGCGGACGACCCGCTGCTGTTCGGGGCGCGGCTCGCGGACCAGTACGAGATCGCGCGGCACCACCACGGCTTCACGGACGCCGAGCTCGCGGAGCTGGCCCGGCAGTCGGTGCGGGGTTCGGTGGCGCCGGAGGACGTGCGGCGCGCGCTGCTGTCGGGGATCGACGACTGGCTGGCCGCGGACCCGGCGGCCGGAGGCGCCGCGGGCTCCGAGGCGGGCAGCGGGCCCCGCAGGTAGCGGGGTGCTGGCGTCCGGGGCCCGCCTGCGTACGTGAAGCGCGGGTGACATCGCGGTTCACCTCCGCTCGCGCGGAGAGCAGGCCCGCCCGGGTACGTGAAGCGGGGGTGACATCGCGGTTCACCTCCGCTCGCGCGGAGAGCAGGCCCGCCCGGGTACGTGAAGCGGGGGTGCGCGGGAGCGCGGGGCCTGACCGGCCGGGCGTATGAGCGGCGCCGCGCCGCCGGGGCGGCGCCGCGGGGTGCCGCTCTTCGCGGCAAACGGCGGCGGGCTCGGGCCGCGGGGTCTCCTGCGCGTACGACGGCCGGATGCGGCGCCGAGGCGGGGTGAGGCGCCGGAAGCGGCGCGAGCCGACCCGGGGCGCGGCCACCGGAAGCGGCGCGGAGGCGTTGCGGCCGCGGCGGGCGGCAGGCTCGCGGGGGCTTCAGAGGCTCCGCGCCGGGCGGTCGGCCCGTGGGAGCCTCAGAGGCTGACGCCGACGGTCACCGGCTCGTTGACGAGCGTGACGCCGAAGGCGTCCCGTACGCCGGCGACGACCTCGCGGGCCAGGGCGAGCAGGTCCTCGGTGGTGGCCTCGCCGCGGTTCGTGAGCGCCAGGGTGTGCTTGGTGGAGATCCGGGCGGGCCCGGAGCCGTACCCCTTGGTGAAGCCGGCCTTGTCGATGAGCCAGGCGGCGGAGGTCTTGGTCCGCCCCTCCCCCGCCGGGTACGCGGGCGGCGTGACGTCGGCGCCGAGGCGCTCGCGAACGCGGCCGAGGAACGCCTCGTACGCCTCGTCCGTGAGGATCGGGTTGGTGAAGAACGACCCGGCGGACCAGGTGTCGTGGTCGTCCGGGTCCAGGACCATGCCCTTCCCGGCGCGCAGGGCGAGGACGGTCTCGCGTGCGTCGGCGAGCGGCACGCGGTCGCCCACCTCGACGCCGAGGGCGCGCGCGGTCTCCGCGTACCGGACCGGGGCGCTCATGCCCTGCCCGTCCTCCAACCCGAAGCGGACCCGCAGGACGACGAACCGGTCGGCGTCGCCCTTGAAGCGGCTGTGCCGGTAGGAGAAGCCGCACGCCTCGCCGGGGAGGGTGACGACCTCGTCCGCACGCCGGTCGTACGCGACGACCTCGGTGATCGTGGAGGAGACCTCCTGGCCGTACGCCCCGACGTTCTGGATGGGGGTGGCCCCCGCGGAACCGGGGATGCCGGCCAGGCACTCGACGCCGGCGAGCCCGGCCTCCACGGTGCGGGCCACGGCGTCGGACCAGACCTCGCCCGCGGCGAGCTCCAGGCGGGTGCCGTCGAGGCGGAAGCCGCGTGTGGCGATGCGCAGGGCGGTGCCGTCGAAGCCCTTGTCACCGATGACCAGGTTGGACCCGCCGCCGATCAGCAGCAGCGGTGTCCCGGTGGCGTCGGCCTCCCGTACGGCGGCGACGACCTCGTCGTCCGTGGTGGCGGTGAGCAGCCGGTTGGCGGGGCCGCCGAGCCGGAACGTGGTCAGCGGGGCGAGGGGAGCGTCGTGGAGTTCCTGCACGCGCCAAGCCTACGGTGCGGCCCGCGCCGGCGGCCCCGGAGACCTTCCAGGGCCGGGCGCGCTCCACGGCTGCACGGCTGCACGGCTTCCGGCGGCCGACGGCCGACTGCTGGCGGCCGGCCGCCGTCGGATGCGGGAGCCGCGGCAGGGACGAAGCCGGGCGGCTTCGGCGGCTCCGAGGCTCGACGGCTGCCTCGGGGCCGCGGGCGTACGGGCGCACAGCCCGGATGTGGGGCGGTCGGCAGGCGGCCGCCGGCCCCGGCCTGCCGGCGGCCGTGTGCCCGCGCCGCGCCCCAGCCGTACCCGCCGCCGGCCGCGGTCGCCGAGCGCCAGGCCGGAGGTCACGGAGGACCTCGGCCGGAGGGTCAGGCGAGCCGGACCACCGCGCGGGACATGCCGAGTACCCTCTGGCCACCGCTCATGGCGGTCAGGTCGACGCGTACCCGCCGGTCGTCCAGCTTGGCCGCGACCTTGGCACTCACCTCGATGAGCGCGCCCTCGTCGTCGTTCGGCACGACGACCGGCTTGGTGAAGCGCACGCCGTACTCGACGACGGCGGCCGGGTCCCCCGCCCAGTCGGTGACGACCCGGATCGCCTCGGCCATCGTGAACATGCCGTGCGCGATGACGTCCGGCAGGCCGACCTCGCGGGCGAACTTCTCGTTCCAGTGAATCGGGTTGAAGTCGCCGGAGGCGCCCGCGTACCGCACCAGGGTGGCGCGGGTGACGGGGAAGCTCTGGGCCGGCAGTTCGGTGCCGACCTCGACGTCGTCGTATGCGATCTTCGCGGTCATGGTGTGTCTCACGCCTCCTCTGCCGCGCGCGCGACGAGCTTGGTCCACGCGGTCACGACGTGCTCGCCCGCCTCGTCGTACACCTCGCCGCGGACGTCGAGGATGTCGTTGCCCGCGAGGGACTTGATCGCCTCGATGGTCGAGGTGACGGTGAGCCGGTCCCCGGCCCGCACGGGCCGGCTGTAGGCGAACTTCTGGTCGCCGTGCACGACGCGGCTGTAGTCCAGGCCGAGCTGCGGGTCGGCGATGACCTCCTCGGAGGCCTTGAACGTGATGGCGAACACGAAGGTCGGCGGAGCGATCACATCGGGATGACCGAGCGCCTTGGCCGCCTCCGTGTCGGTGAAAGCCGGGTTCGGGTCGCCGACGGCCTCGGCGAACTCGCGGATCTTCTCACGCCCCACCTCGTACGGAGGGGTGGGCGGATAGGTCCGCCCCACGAAGGACTGGTCGAGCGCCATGTAAGCGGTACCTCCTGCGGTCGTACTCAGTGATCAGGCAATCAGACCGTCGGCCGGCCCGGCGATCCGGGGCCCGTGTTCCGACCGGGATACCGCAACCTGGGTGCCCCGGCCGGCCGGGTTTCCTGGCCCGGTCCTTGCGTCCGGGTGCCATGCATGTCATCCCGAACGGGGGCTCCCGTGAAGCGCGCTCCGGGCGGCGAAGGCGCGGAATCCGAGATCCGGTGAGCCCGATGAGCCCGGTGGTTCCGTGGCTCGGTGGGCCGATGGTTCCGGTGGGCCGGTGGGCCGGTCACTCTGTGGCCCCGCGGCCACCCCGGTGATCCCGTGGTCAAACGACACGAGGCCGCCCCCGGTGGGGACGGCCTCGTGTACGAGCCTGTTTCAGCGCGTCTCGCGGTGCGCAGTGTGTGCGTTGCAGCGCGGGCAGTGCTTCTTCATCTCAAGACGGTCCGGGTTGTTGCGCCGGTTCTTCTTGGTGATGTAGTTCCGCTCCTTGCACTCCACGCAGGCCAGCGTGATCTTCGGGCGGACGTCGGTGGCAGCCACGTGAGTGCTCCTTGACGGACGGATGGACGGATTAACGCAGAAAAGAGTAGCCGATCGAAGGACCGACCCCACAATCGGCTACTGGGAGTAGCGGTGACCGGACTTGAACCGGTGACACAGCGATTATGAGCCGCTTGCTCTACCGACTGAGCTACACCGCTTTGATGTACGGATCACCTCACCCTAAGGTGAGGATCACCTCACACCAGAGCCCCAATACGGAATCGAACCGTAGACCTTCTCCTTACCATGGAGACGCTCTGCCGACTGAGCTATTGGGGCGAGCGATGAAGACATTACACGGTCGGCGCCCGTTCGCCCAAATCCGATACGCGGCCCGCCCGAGGGCCTGCCGGGCAGCAGGCCGCGGAGCTCCCCGGAGCCGGCGGGAGGCCGTTCCTCCCCGGCTCGACACCCGGCTCACGCACCGGTTCCCGGGTCAGCCGCGCCCCGACCCCGACCGCCGCACCGGGCCGTCCGAGGAGGGCCCGCGGGCGCGCACGGGGCGGGCACTCCGGCGCGGGCGCGGGACGGGTAGCCCGGCGGGGCCGGGCGGGCACCCCGGCGGGTACGGGACGGGTACCTAGACGGGCGCGAGGCGGGCATGCCGGCGGGCGCCCTGGCAAAGACATGGCCGCAAGCACGGGGACGGGCACCCCGGCGGGTACGGGACGGGTACCCAGGCGGGCGCGAGGCGGGCACCCCGGCAGACATGGCCGCAGGCACGGGATCGGGCACCCCGGCGGGCACGGGGGCGGGCGCCGGGGCACCCCGCACCCACCCCGCACCGGCTGAGACAGCACCCGGCCTCCGGGCCCGTACCAGCGCGTTACCGTCCCCGGCGGCGCCTCGTACGCCACTCGTGCCTCACGCCAGTACGACTATTGCGCTCCTCCTCGAAGCCCGGACGGACGGCGCCTAGGCTCGGCTCACGCTGCGCGATCTTGCCCCCTCGTCCCAGGCCCCGCTCCCCGCTCCCCCGCTCCCATCCCCTTCCCCGTGAGGAGCCCGATGTCCTCCGACAGCCAGCAGCCGCGGCCGCCCGAGGGCGCCACCACCGGCACCACCACGCTGCTGCTGTGCGGCGCCCGGCTCACCGACGGCCGCACCGTCGACGTACGGGTCAGCGGCGGCCGCATCGAGGCCGTCGGCACACCCGGCAGCCTCGGTTCGCACGGAGCCAGGGTGGACCTCGGCGGCTACCTCCTGCTGCCCGCCCCCGCGGAACCGCACGCGCACGCCGACACGGCGCTCAGTGCGGAGGCGCCCGGCCCGGTCTCGTACGCGGCCGACGACGTCCAGCGCCGCGCCACCGAGGCGGCCCTGCTGCAACTCGGCCACGGGGCGACGGCCATGCGCGCCCACGTGAGGATCGGCGACGTACAGGAACTGGCCCCCCTTGAGGCGGTGCTGCAGGCGCGGCGGGCGCTGCGCGGGCTGGCGGACCTGACGACCGTGGCAGTACCGCGGCTGCTGACGGGGGTCGCGGGCGCGGACGGGCTGGCGATGCTGCGGGACGCACTGAAGATGGGCGCTTCCGTCGTGGGCGGCTGTCCGGATCTGGACCCTGATCCGGCCGGGTACGTGGAGGCGCTGCTGGAGGTGGCGGCGGAGCACGGCTGCCCGGTCGACCTGCACACGGACGGAGACGACCCGGCGCGGCTGGCTCGGCTGGCGGCCGTGGCGGGCGGGCTGCGCCCGGGAGTGGCGATCGGTCCGTGCGGCGCGCTGGGCCGGCTCCCGGCGGACGCTCAGGGCCGGGTGGCGGACCAGCTGGCGGCGGCGGGCGTCACGGTGATGTGCCTGCCGCAGGGCGGCTGCGGGGGCACGGAGCTGCGGGCCGTGGCGCCGGTACGGCTGCTGCGGGCGGCGGGGGTGCGGCTGGCGGCGGGCGGCGGTGCGCTGCGCGACCTGGCGAACCCGGTGGGTCGCGGCGATCCGCTGGAGGCGGCGTACCTGCTGGCCTCCCAGGGCGGGCTGCGGCCGACGGAGGCGTACGGGGCGGTGAGCGAGGCCGCGCGGGAGGCGATGGGGCTGCCGCCGGTGCGGGTGGAGGCCGGGTTCCCCGCGGAGCTCCTGGCGGTGCGCGGCGAGCAGCTGCCGTCGGTGCTGTCCCTCGCGTACAGCAGGATCGTCATCCACCGCGGGCGGGTGGTGGCCAGGACGAGCGCGGTGCGCGAGTACTGCGACTCGGCGGCGGCGCTGGAACTGCCGCGCCAGGCCCGGCCGGACACGCGCCCGTGAGCGCGCGGCGCCTTTTGACCGTACGGTCGTGAGCATGCGTATCGTCATCGCTGGAGGACACGGTCAGATCGCGCTGCGTCTGGAGCGGCTGCTTGCGGCGGCCGGGCACGAGGCCGCGGGCATCATCCGCACACCCGAGCAGGCGGACGACCTGCGGGCGGCAGGCGCCGAACCGGTCGTCATGGACCTGGAGTCGGCGTCGGTGGAGATGGTGGCGGCGGTGCTGCAGGGCGCCGACGCGGCGGTCTTCGCGGCGGGCGCCGGCCCGGGCAGCGGGCCCGCCCGCAAGGTCACGGTGGACCGGGACGCTGCCGTCCTGCTGGCCGACGCGGCGGAGCGCGCGGGTGTGCGCCGGTTCGTCGTCGTCTCCTCGATGCGCGCCGCCCCCGACCACCCCGGCGACGACGTCTTCGACGCGTACCTGCGGGCGAAGGGCGAGGCGGACGCCTATGTCCGCGCGAAGTCGTCGCTGGACTGGACGATCCTGCGCCCGGGGATGCTGACGAACGACGCGGGCACGGGGCTGGTACGCCTGGAGGCCTCCACCGGGCGCGGTCCGGTCCCCCGCGACGACGTGGCCGCCGTCCTGGCCGAACTCCTCGAAACCCCGGCCACAGCCGGCCTCACCCTGGAACTGACCACCGGCTCGGTCCCGGTAGCGGTCGCCGTCAGGGCAGTCGCGGGAAACTGACCGCGGGTCGGCTCTCCGTGGTCATCCCGACGGGGGACGGCCACCACCGAGTCGACGAGCGCCCGTGTCTTCCGACGCATCGTCAGGCCGCACACTCGCCGGGCAGACGCCCTCCCTCCGGGGTGCAGCGCGAACACGGCCCTGGGCACGCCGGTCGCCGTCGGTGTCGGCCCCGCGGGCGACCGCCTGCGGATCGCCGGCCTGTACACCGCGGTGCGGATCGCCCGGCCTGTCCACCACGGTGAGGCGAGAGCCGGCAGGGCTTCTTCCCCCCTCCGCTGCCTACGGCAGATCAGCGACCACCGGTCAGCCCGTCGGTCTCGATCCCGACGCGGCGGCCGAGAGCAGTGCGTGCGCCGGCGACATGATGGAGGCCGTGCGCGGGCTCATGCCCTTCGCCGGTCGCTCTGTGCGGATGCGCCGCGGGGGCGCCGTGCGGGCGGCAGCCAGGCGGGGGCGCGGGCTGGGTCCTGGCGCGCGGGGCCGGCAGGGGGCTGGGGCCGTGGCCGCGGAGTCGGCAGGGGGCCGGGACGTCGGGGGCCGCGATCCGGCCGGGCGCGGTGGTGGAGCGTGCCGGGAAAGTCCTGCGGGGCGGGACGGGGGAAGGTCGTGGGGGGTGGGGGCCGTGGGCGGGGGCGTGTCTCGGAGTGTCGGCACAGCAGAACGGCCCCTGATCGCGTTTCCGCAGATCAGGGGCCGTTCCATCCTGTGGCGGCGCCAGGATTCGAACCTGGGTAGGCTAAGCCGACGGATTTACAGTCCGCTCCCATTGGCCACTCGGGCACACCGCCTGGGATATCGCCTCGGAGGACCGGCCTTGCGGCGGTACTCCCTGGCAACGACGTAAACAATACCTGATCCCCGGGGGTGCTCCGCCACTGGATTCGATCAGCCACGGGGTGGTCCCGGGTGGCTAGGCTGTGGGGTTGCGACCGGCGGGTCCGGACGCACTTCTACGCACCCGATACAAGGAGCCACAGGACATGGCCGACTCCAGTTTCGACATCGTCTCGAAGGTCGAGCGGCAGGAGGTCGACAACGCCCTCAACCAGGCGGCGAAGGAGATCTCCCAGCGCTACGACTTCAAGGGCGTCGGGGCGTCGATCGCGTGGTCCGGCGAGAAGATCCTGATGCAGGCGAACTCCGAGGAGCGGGTCAAGGCGATCCTCGACGTCTTCCAGTCCAAGCTGATCAAGCGCGGCATCTCGCTGAAGGCGCTGGACGCCGGTGAGCCGCAGCTTTCCGGCAAGGAGTACAAGATCTTCGCCTCCATCCAGGAGGGCATCTCCCAGGAGAACGCCAAGAAGGTCGCGAAGATCATCCGCGACGAGGGCCCGAAGGGCGTGAAGGCCCAGGTGCAGGGCGACGAGCTGCGGGTCAGCTCCAAGAGCCGCGACGACCTGCAGGCCGTCATCGCACTGCTCAAGGGCAAGGACTTCGACTTCGCCCTGCAGTTCGTGAACTACCGCTGATCGGCGGCGCCCGGCACCCGGGGCGGGACGGGGGCGGATCCGGTCGGCGGCCGGTCCGCCCCCGCCTTGTCTGCCGGGGGTGGAGACGGGAGGGGCCGGGCCGGTCGGCTTCATGTCGGAAAGCTGCCAGCCCCCGCTCCCCCGCCGCGCCACACTGGCGGGGAGGAAGGGATGGACGAGTCATGATCGTGTACACGCGGGTCGGAAGCCCACTGGGCGACCTCCTGCTGGTGGGCGAGGAGCGTCCCGACGGGTCCGCCGCACTCCGCTCGGTGTCCTTGCCCGAGCAGAAGGGCGGTGCCGTCGTCCAGGAGGCATGGCGGAGTGCGCCCGCGACCTTCACCGCGGTCGCCGAGCAGCTCGACGCCTACTTCGCCGGCCGGAGGACCCGCTTCGACGTGCCCTGTGTGATGCCGGCCTCCGCGACCGAGTTCCAGCAGCGGGTGTGGCGGGTCCTCGACGACATCCCGTACGGAACCACGGTGACGTACGGGGAGGTCGCCGCCCGCATCGGTACCAGCGGTGCCGGGGTACGGGCCGTGGGCACGGCGATCGGGCGCAACCCGCTGCTGGTGGTGCGGCCCTGTCACCGGGTGATCGGCGCGGACGGTGCGCTGCGCGGCTACGCCGCCGGCCCGGAGCGCAAGCAGCTGCTGCTGGGGTGGGAAGGGGCGCTCGTACGGTGACCGGCGGCGGGCTGTTCGCCTTGCCGCGCGGGCGGGCCGAGGTGGCGCCAGGCGCGGTGCACCTACCGGGCTGGCTGCCCCTGGCGCGGCAGCGCGAGCTGGTCGACGCCTGCCGGGCGTGGGCCCGGGGCCCGGTACCGCTGCGGCACACGGTGCTGCCCGGTGGCGGGGTGATGTCCGTCCGGACGCTGTGCCTCGGCTGGCACTGGCAGCCCTACCGCTACAGCCGGACCGCCGACGACGTGAACGGCGCCCGTGTCGCACCCCTCCCGTCCTGGCTGGTCGAGTGGGGGCGGGCGGCGGTGGCGGACGCGTACGGTGACGACGGCGGGTATGCGCCGGACGCCGCACTGGTGAACTTCTACGACGCCGAAGCGCGTATGGGCATGCACCGGGACGAGGAGGAGCGGTGCGGTGCCCCGGTGGTGTCCCTCAGCCTCGGTGACAGCTGCGTCTTCCGGTTCGGGAACACGGAGCACCGGGGGCGGCCGTACACCGACGTGGAGCTGGCGTCGGGCGATCTGTTCGTCTTCGGCGGAGCCTCCCGCTTCGCCTATCACGGGGTGACGAAGGTGTACCCGGGCACGGGTGATCCGGCCACGGGCATGCGCGGGGGCCGCCTGAACGTCACCCTGCGGGAGACCGGCCTGACGGGCCGTCTTCCGGAGGCGGCCTGACGGGTCGTCCGTGGTCCAGGGCGGCATCGCGCACGTGCAGCGGTTCTCGGTGGGCACTGCCAACTTCGACGCCACCGACCTCAGCTGCGGCTACGGCAATCAGATCGTGACCGCGCCGGCGAACCTGGGGTGAGCGGCGCGAGGTACGTCGTCGACACCTCCCGCAACGGTACGGCGCGATGGACCCCAGTGGCCGACACGTCGACTGCGCAACCCCGTCGGCCGCAAGCTCGCGTGCCGTCATCGCTCGGCATCGGCGGCGCCGAATACCTGCTGTGGATCAAACTCCCCGGGGACTCCGAGGGCAGTACGGTACCGCCCCGCCCGGGACCCCCGCCAGCACGTTCTCCCCGTTCCTCGCCGGGAACCTGATCAACGGCATCTGAGAAGCCAAACCTGAAACGTTATAGGATCAGCGGGAGTTGGATCGCCGGTACGCTGCTTACGGGAAGTCGCTCAGACCAGCTCGGACGTCTTCTCTACCCGCCTCTGGCACACGAGATGGCCAGAGTCATTGCCGGCCGACCTTACTCTTCACCGTAGGCACGGGGGAGTGTCATGGGTCCCCAGCCTGGCCTGCTGAAATAGTCAGAAGCCTGTTACAGGTTGAGGAGAGTTCCTGTCATGAAGCGAGTTTCCCTGAAGATGTCCGCTGCCCTGGCGGCGGCCGGCGCTGTCGCCAGCCTGGTGACCGTGGGTGTCACCGCTCCGGCGGCCAACGCCGCGCCCTCCTGCGTCAAAGTGCAGCATGGGAGGACCTTCTACGAGGAGACCGCCTTCGGAAAGTACTATTGATCAGAAACTCATGGGGTTCTCGTCCATGACGTAGCGGACGTGTGGGCCACCGAAGTAGCCGCGGACGATGTGCGGCTGACGCTGACGCCTGCGGAAGAAGCGGCGGGTTTCGGCAGCGAGTTCGGCCTGGTCGCGGGCCCGGTGCTGCTTGGGCAGGCTGTGCTTGAGGTCGGCGTTGACCAGCTCGTCGGGGTTCAGCTCGGGCGAGTACGGGGGCAGGAAGTGCAGCTCTACATCATCGGGGTGGGCGGCGTGCCAGTCGCGGACCTTCTTCGAGCGGTGCGCGGAGTGACCGTCGACCACGAGGTGGACCTTGTGGTCGAAGTGGCCGGCGAGCCGGCCCAGGAAGCGGCACATCACTTCGGCGGTGAAGGACTCGGTGAAGACCATGAAGTGCATCCGGCCCTTGGTGCTGATCGCCGACATCGCGTTCACGGAGAACCGGTTCCCGCTCCGCCGCACGACGGGCGTCTTCCCCTTCTCACCCCAGGTGCGGCCGGTGACCTGGTCGGATCGGATGCCGACCTGGTCGGCGAAGAGGATCTCGCCGCCGTCTTTCTTCGCCTGCACGCGGATCTTCGGCCAGGTCTCTTCATGCCAGCGCCGGACGGCCTCGGGGTCCTGCTCGACGGCCCGCTTGTCCGGGCGCTGGAAGGACAGCCCCCATCGCTTCAAATACTTGCCCACCCCCACCTCGGTCAGCCGCACCCGGTACAGCTTCGCGATCAGCTCGCCCACCAGCCGCCGTGTCCACAGCTGACCGGAAAGCCCCACGTCACACGGCCGGTGGTCCAGGACCGCCTGCCGCACCGCGGCCTGCTCGGCCTCCCCGAGCACCTGGTGCACACCGACCGGCTTACCCCGAGGACGCATGACCAGGGCCTCCCGACCACCGGCCTGCCACTTCGCCCACCAGCCGTCGACCGCCTTCAGCGACACCCCGAACACTGCCGCCACGTCCTCGCGGTCCCGCCCCGCCATCAGAGCGGCCACCGCCCGCAGCCGCAGGGCCTCCTGCGCCGACGGCGACAGATGCCGCGCGTCCCCCACCAGATCGCTCACACCCACCCAACGACCCAGAACCCAAACCGTTTCTGATCAATATCACCACTGGGTGAAGATCACGAACAACTGCGCCAGCAAGAAGAAGCTCAAGGTGGACTGGAGGGGGGCCTTTATGCCCGACTCGAAGTGCACCACGATCAACAAGGGCAAGAGCGCAGAATTCACCAAGGACGGCAAGTGGGGCGCCTACGCCGGGTGGTACGGCTGCTGAGCTGACCCGTAGGGCATTCAGCTTCTCACCGGGTTCTGGCGGAGAACGCCAGCCCAGCCCGGTAGAAGACCACACCGAAGCTCCCGGCCGACGGCCTGCCAGCCAGCAGATCGCCGACCGGGAGCTTCGCTGTGTTCCGTGTCCTGGACTGAAGGCGTGGCACGGCATCGTGAGCGGCTACGACAAGATGCCCGAGAGTGATCTTGCTGGCCTCCACCTGCGAGGAGCAGTGATCTGGATGCGCAGCCTCCAATGATCACGACTCAATACAGGCCCTAAGAGCTGTCCCGTAACTGGACGGCACCTCCTTGCCGATCCCGGATCGGACCGTGTCAGTGACTAGTGACAGGATCGAGGGGTGCTGATCAAGGGATACGACGTCGGCCCGTTGGTGCCGGGCGAGTCACTGCTGGTCCACCCGGGCTTCTGGTCGAACTACCTCCTGGCGATGTGCAGCGACGGAGGGTGTCCCGAGCGCCCGGTTCCAGAGTGGTTCGGCGAGGACGGCGCCGATGTCGATGCCCTGTCCGAGGTCCTCTTCGATCCTGAGCGCTGGCCAGCGTTCAGGGTGCCGGCAGAAGACGGCCCCGGAGCCGTGGTGATCTACCGCAACCTGGATGGCGATTACGGCACCGACTACCTCCTCACCCATCCAGCCAGAAGCTACGCCGAGCAGATCGCCAGCTGGGACGGAGATTTCTCGGGCACTGGGCTGACATGGCACGAACTGATCCGGATCGCTGACAGCCCGTCGCTTACGGACGAAGGCGTCCAGGACACGGCCACCCGCTTCCTGCTGCTGCTTCCCCTCCTCACCGAGCCGGACGTGCCGGAAACAGCACCAGCAAGGCTTATCGCCGCCCTGACCGCAGTCGGCGCGCCGCAAGACACTGCCTCCATCGCGGCGGAGCACCTCCTGGCCCACCTCACGAGGAGATCCCGACACGACCCCACGTGGGCCTCTCCGCTGAGCGGCAGCTGAGAGGTGGCCCGAGCCGCCAGCCACGCCATGAAACGATCTTGGTATGGCTGGTGTGATCACGGCGTCGGAATCTTCCTGGATAGCCCCGTTCTCCGGGCTGAGCCCTCGCGCCTTCGGGAAGCTGGTAACGGTTCTGCGGCGCCAGGGTGCAGACGCAGTCCGCAAGGGCCGGCCGTGGAGCCTTCCGCTGGAGGATCGGGCCCTGCTGGTCGCGGCCTACTGGCGAACGAACCTCACAATGCGGCAACTCGCTCCGCTGTTCGGGGTGTCGAAGTCGGCGGCGGACCGGATCATCGACCGCCTCGGGCCGATGCTCGCTCTCCAGCCCCGTAAACGGTTCGCCAAGGACACCGTGCTCATCGTGGACGGCACCCTGGTCCCAACCCGCGACCACGCCATCGCCGAGCGGTCGAAGAACTACCGGTACTCCACCAACCACCAGGTCGTCATCGACGCCGACACGCGCCTGGTCGTCGTGGTCGGCCGGCCGATCGCCGGGAACCGCAACGACTGCAAGGCGTGGGAGGAATCCGGCGCCAAAGCCGCCGTCGGGAAGACCACCACGATCGCCGACGGCGGCTACCCCGGCACCGGATTGGTCATCCCGCACCGTCGGCAGCGCGGCCAGACCGAACTCCCGGACTGGAAAGAGGACCACAATAGGTCCCACAAGCACGTCCGCGCCCGGGTCGAGCACGTCTTCGCCCGCATGAAGACCTGGAAGATCCTCCGCACTGCCGCCTCAAAGGCGACGGCGTCCACCACGCCATGCTCGGCATCGCCCGCATGCACAACCTCGCCCTCGCCGGATAAGGCAGCGGGCGCAGCGGCCAACCATGTCTGAGGCGACCAGAAGATCATTTACGGGACAACCCTTAGCTGTGTTGTCCCGGGACGTTGGTGACACGCGTGCTGGGTGCTTGAACGGGTGAGGGCCTTCTGGTTTCGGTGTGGATTGCGACATCTACCGCCGACTGCCAGGAGGCCCTCGTGTCCCACCGTAATGCCCCGCTGACCCCGACCGGCAGGCTGCGTCCGGCCCGGTGTGTCGTGGATGACGGATGGCCGCTGCGGCGGGCCGCGGAACGCTTCCAGGTCAGCCACACCACAGCCGCACGCTGGGCGAGCCGCTACCGACAGCTGGGCCCGGCCGGGATGCACGACCGCTCCAGCCGCCCTCACCACAGCCCGCGCCGAACGCCGGCAGCCGTCGAGGAGCAGGTCGTGCGGTTGCGGCGCGAGCACCGCATCGGACCGGTGCGGCTGGCCGCCCGCTGCGGCATCGCCGCCTCCACCGCCCACCGCATCCTCGTCCGGCACCACCTGCCCGCCCTGACCACGCTGGACCGGGCCACCGGCGAACCCGTCCGCCGCTACGAACACTCCCGGCCCGGCGAACTGCTCCACATCGACGTCAAGAAACTCGGCCGCATCCCCGACGGCGGCGGCCACAAGTTCCTCGGCCGGCCGGCCGGCCGGGTCAACCAGGACCGCCGCAACGGCACCGGATACGCCTACCTGCACACCGCCCTGGACGACCACTCCCGCCTCGCCTACACCGAGGACCTGCCCGACGAGAAGGCCGCCACCTGTGCGGCCTTCCTGCGACGGGCAACAGCCTGGTTCGCCCACCAGGGCATCACCATCGAGCGGGTCCTGACCGACAACGCCTGGGCCTACACCAAGAACACCTGGCGCCAGACCTGCCACGAGCTGGGTATCAGCCCTCGCTGGACCCGGCCCTGGCGGCCGCAGACCAACGGCAAGATCGAACGCTTCCACCGCACCCTGCTCGACGAATGGGCCTACGCCCGCCCCTACCGCTCAGAGCAGGAACGACGCGACGCCTTCCCCGGCTGGCTGCACACCTACAATCACCACCGCGGACACACCGCGCTGAAAGGCCAACCACCCGCAAGCCGCGTCCCCAACCTCACGGGTCAACACACCTAGCGGGAGCGGGAGTGGCCGAACAGGATCCGGTACGCGATCAGCAACACCAGCGATCCACCGATGGCGGCCAGCCAGGTGGCGCCGTCGAAGAAGTCGTTGCTGATCGGCCGGTCGAGGAAGCGGGCCGACAGCCAGCCGCCTGTGAAGGCCCCCGCGATGCCTATGAGGGTCGTGCCGATGAGGCCGCCCGGATCGCGGCCCGGGAGCAGCACCTTCGCTATGACACCGGCCAGCAGGCCGAGGATGATCCAGCCGAAAACGGTCATGCTCTCCTCTTTGCTCTCGCGCGTTTCGGGGGTTGCCCCCTAGGACGCCGGGGGTACGGGCAGGGGTTGCCCAGGTCAGTAGGGTGCAGTCCATGTCAAGGGAACTCCGCCGCTCTCTGGGTGTCTTCGACGCGGTCGTCATCGGTCTGGGGTCGATGGTGGGTGCCGGCATTTTCGCCGCGCTCGGCCCCGCCGCGGGGGCGGCCGGCAGCGGCCTGCTCGCGGGGCTGGCGCTGGCCGCCGCCGTGGCGTACTGCAACGCGATGGCCTCGGCGCGGCTCGCGGCCCGCTATCCGTCGTCGGGCGGCACGTATGTGTACGGCCGGGAGCGCCTGGGTCCGTTCTGGGGTTATCTCGCGGGCTGGTCGTTCGTGGTCGGCAAGACGGCGTCGTGCGCGGCGATGGCACTGACGGTCGGTGTCTACGTGTGGCCGGAGCAGGCGCACGCGGTGGCGGTCGCGGCGGTCGTGGCACTGACTGCCGTGAACTACGGGGGCGTGCAGAAGTCAGCGCTGGTGACACGCACCATCGTGGCGGTAGTGCTGGCGGTCCTGGCGGCCGTGGCGGTGTCCTGCCTCTCGTCGGGCGCTGCGGACTTCGAGCGGTTGGGTTTCGCCGGCGACGTGTCGGCCGGCGGTGTGTTGCAGGCGGCGGGGCTGCTGTTCTTCGCGTTCGCCGGCTATGCGCGGATTGCCACGCTCGGCGAGGAGGTCCGGGATCCGGAGCGGACGATCCCTCGGGCGGTTCCGCTGGCGCTCGGCATCGCGCTGGTGGCCTATGCGGGGGTGGCGGTCTCCGTTCTGTCGGTGCTGGGCTCCGAGGACCTCAGCCGGTCGGCGGCGCCCCTGGCAGACGCCGTGCGGGCCGCGGGGGTCGAGGGACTGGCGCCGGTGGTGCGGGTGGCGGCGGCGGTGGCGGCGCTCGGGTCGCTGCTGGCGTTGGTTCTCGGGGTGTCCCGCACGACTCTGGCCATGGCGAGGGACGGCCACCTGCCGCAGACGCTGGCGGCGGTCCACCCGCGCTTCCAGGTGCCCCACCACGCGGAGCTCGCTGTGGGCGTCGTGGTGGCGGTGGTGGCGGCCACGGCCGATGTGCGGGGAGCGATCGGTTTCTCGTCGTTCGGCGTGCTGCTCTACTACGCCATCGCGAACGCTTCCGCGTGGACGCTCACGCCCAGGCTGTCGTCGATCCGCGTGCTGGCGGCGGGCGGCTTGGCGGGCTGCCTGGCCCTGGCGTTCTCGCTGCCGCTGCCGTCGGTGCTCGCGGGCGCGGCCGTCGTCGCGGCGGGGGCCGTGCTGTACGCGGTGCGGGGCGGGGGCTCACCGGAGGGGAGCCGTTCCGGTCGTGCGCCGCAGGGGTAGCGAGCGCAGGGCGTCGGGACGCAGGCGGCGGGCGTCGGCCGGTAGGCGGGGGGCGGTCGGTGCCTGGCGGTAGGCGGCCGGCTTCTGCCGCGCGGTGTGCGGCGGGCTTGTGCCTTGCGCGGCCCGGCCCCGGGAAGTGGGCCCCTGCCGGGATGCCGCCGACGTCGGTGGCACGATCCTGCGGGGGATCACCCGCCCGCGCGAGACTACGGCCGACCACCGAACCAGAACAGGGAAGTAACTCTGTGTAGTCGCTCATGGGTTCATGATGAACCCTGCCACCGACGGCCCGCTGGGCCTGTGGATAACTATCGCTGCCAGGTCGCCGCGAAGGCCTGGTCCGTCGGGACGATCTCCTTGCCGAGCGGCAGCAGGGACACGGGGACCAGCTTGAAGTTGGCGATGCCCAGCGGGATACCGATGATCGTGACGCACAGCGCGATGCCCGTGACGATATGGCCGAGGGCGAGCCACCACCCGGCGAGCACCAGCCACAGCACGTTGCCGAGGCAGGAGGGGGCGCCCGCGTCGCGGCGGTCCACGACCGTGTGGCCGAACGGCCAGAGCGCGTACAGGCCGATGCGGAAGGCCGCCAGGCCGAACGGGATGCCGATGATCGTGATGCACAGCAGCAGACCGGCAGCCAAGTACCCGAGGAACAGCCAGAAGCCGCTGAATACGAGCCAGATGATGTTCAGAACGGTTTTCACGGGCGGTGACCTGCCATCTGTTCGAGCCGGGCGATGCGTTCCGCCATCGGCGGGTGGGTGGAGAACAGGCGGGACATGCCCTGTCCCGGCCGGAACGGGTTCGCGATCATCATGTGGCTCGCGGTCTCGATCCTCGGCTCCGGGGGAAGCGGCAGCCGCTGCGTCCCGGCCTCCAGCTTGCGGAGGGCGTCCGCCAGAGCGAGGGGGTCGCCGGTGAGCCGGGCGCCCGAGGCGTCGGCCTCGTACTCCCGGGAGCGGCTGACCGCGAGCTGGATCACCGATGCCGCGAGCGGACCGAGGATCATGATGAGCAGCATGCCCAGCAGGCCGGGGCCCTCGTCGTCCTCGGACCGGCCGACCGGGACCAGCCACGCGAAGTTGACCATGAACACGATCACGGAGGCAAGCGCGCCCGCGACCGACGAGATGAGGATGTCGCGGTTGTAGACGTGGCTGAGTTCGTGGCCGATGACCCCGCGCAGCTCCCGCTCGTCCAGGAGGCGCAGGATGCCCTCCGTGCAGCAGACGGCGGCGTTGCGGGGGTTGCGACCGGTCGCGAAGGCGTTGGGGGCCTGCGTCGGCGATATGTACAGCCGCGGCATGGGCTGTCTGGCCTGCGTGGACAGCTCCCGGACCATCCGGTAGAGCTGCGGGGCCTCGAACTCGGTGACGGGCCGTGCGCGCATGGCTCGCAGCGCGAGCTTGTCGCTGTTCCAGTACGCGTAGGCGTTGGTGCCCAGCGCGATCAGGACGGCGATCAGCAGTCCCGTACGCCCGAAGAAGCTTCCGATCAGGATGATGAGTGCGGACAGTCCCCCGAGGAGTACGGCGGTTCTCAGCCCGTTGTGCCGGCGGTGCACGGTACGCCCTCCAAGTGGTGCGGCAGGGGAACCCTTCGCTGGTCTTGCTCCACTGTCCAGTGGACCCTCCCGTACTGGTCAACGCCAGGCGGGAGTGGCTGGTTCCCGGGTGCTCTCCGGGCCTGCGGGCCGGCGGGCTGCGCCGTTGGGGTGACGCGGCGCTGCGGGGTGGTCCGCCTCCGCCAGGGCGGGCGGGAGCAGCAGGACGCACGTGGTGCGGTGGGCGCGGCCACCGGCGCGGGTGCCGGTGGCCGTGTGACGGTGGCCGTGTGGCGCGGTGGAGGTGGGCGCGCGTCCGGGCGTTCCTGCCGGGCTCGTGCAGTCGTTCAGCGTCGGTGGCTGCCCCTGGGGGCCCGACCGGAGCGGTCAGAAGAGGGACGAGGCGGTGAAGCGCAGCACGAGCTGCGGATAGCCGGAGAGCAGGATTCCGCCGACGCCGGTGAGGGCGATGGCCGCGGTGAGCGGGGCGGGCACCCGGCTCCGTACCGGGGCGGGTGCCCGGGTGGCGGCCGCTGTCCCGGGCTCCGTCTCGGGGGCGCGGAAGAGGAGGGCCGTCCAGCGCAGGTAGTAGTACAGGGCGACCGCGACGTTGACGCCCATGACGACCGCCAGCCAGCCGAGGCCGGCGTCGACGGCCGCGGAGAAGACCACGACCTTGGCGAAGAGGCCGATGACGCCTGGCGGCAGGCCCGCGAGGCAGAGCAGGAAGAAGCCCATGGCGAGCGCGGCGGCGGGCCGCGTGGCGTACAGGCCCCGGTAGTCGCTGATGCGGTTGGCGGGGTGGGTGCGGGCGACGAGCGCGGCGACGGCGAAGGCGCCGAGGTTCACGACGGCGTACATGAGGGCGTACGCGACGGTGGCGCCGACCTGGTCGTCCCGGGAGTACGCGGCGGCGGCGATCGGCACCAGGAGGTAGCCGGCCTGGCCTACGGACGACCAGGCGAGGAGGCGGACCGCGCTCCACGCGCGCGTAGGGACCTGCCGGAGGGCGGCTACGTTGCCGACGGTCATGGTGAGCGCGGCCAGGACGGCGAGGGCGGGCCCCCACACGTCGGCGTACGACGGGAAGGCGACGACGGTCACCAGGACGAGCCCGGTGAAGCCGACGGCCTTGCCGACGACGGACAGGTAGGCGGCGACGGGGAGGGGCGCCCCCACGTACGTGTCGGGCACCCAGAAGTGGAAGGGCGCCGCGGCCGTCTTGAAGGCGAAGCCGACGAGGGTGAGGGCGACTCCGGCCTTGGTGAGGGTGTCGAGCTGGGCGGGCACGTCCCCGAGCCGCTGCGCGATCTCCGTGAGGTGGAGGGTTCCGGTCGCCGCGTACACGAAGCTGGCGCCGAGCAGGGTGACGGCGGTCGCGGTGACCGAGGACAGGAAGAACTTCAGGGCCGCCTCGCCGGACATGCGGTCGCCCCGCTTGAGCCCCACGAGCGCGAAAACGGGCAGGGAGGCGACTTCCAGAGCGACGACGAGGGTGGCCAGGTCGCGGGCCGCGGGCAGCAACGCGGCCCCGGCGGCAGAGGCCAGCAGCAGGAACCAGAACTCGCCGGCGGGCAGCTTCTCCTCGGTCTCCGTGACGGAGAGGAGTGCTGTCAGCAGGGCGCCGCCCAGCGCCAGGAACTGGATGGCCAGGGCGAAGTGGTCGGCGACGTAGCTGCAGACGCCGGGGTCGGTCGTCAGGCAGAAGGTGGCGCGGTCGCCGGCGCGCAGCGGCACCAGGCTGAGCAGCGCGGCCGTGAGGCCGGCGACGGACGCCCAGGCGAGCAGCGACTTGCGTGCCTGCGGCAGGAACAGGTCGGCGACCAGGACGGCCAGGGCGACGACGGCGGCGATGGTGGGCGGGGCGATCACGGCCCAGTCGACGGACTGCACGAGGTCGGCCGCGGCCGTGGGGCCGGGGGCCGCGGCGGCCCAGCCGGAGACCTGCGGGACCGCCTGGTCGGCCGAGGTGGTGACAAGGGCTGCGCTCGTGTCGGCGGGGGTCACGACTTGCCTCCTGCGAGGAGCTGCTGCACGGCCGGGTCGGTGAGGCCGAGGAGGGCCGCGGGCCAGAGTCCCGCGAGGACGGTGAGCACGGCGAGCGGGGTCCACGCCGCGTACTCGTACGCCTGGACGTCGGCGAGGCGGGGCTCGTCGCCGGTGGGGGCCGCACCCATGCAGACGCGGCGTACGACGACCAGGAGGTACGCGGCGGTGAGGAGCGTGCCGAGTCCGGCGACGGCCATGAACGTGAGGAACGCGGGACGGCTGAGGCCCGGCGCGGGCTGGAAGGCGCCGAACATGGCGAGCATCTCGCCCCAGAAGCCGGCGAGGCCCGGGAGGCCGAGGGAAGCGACGGCCGCGAAGGCGAGGAGGCCGCCGAGGCGCGGGGCGCGGCCGTAGAGTGCGGCGCCGGTGGCCCCCGCGAGGGTGTCGAGGTCGGCCGTGCCGAAGCGGTCCTTGACCGCGCCGGCCAGGAAGAACAGCAGTCCGGTGATCAGGCCGTGGGCGATGTTCGCGAACAGCGCGCCGTTGACGCCGGTGGGGGTCATCGTCGCGATGCCGAGGAGTACGAAGCCCATGTGGCCGACGGACGAGTAGGCGATGAGCCGCTTGAGGTCGCCCGAGGCGCCGGGCCGCGCGAGGGCCAGGCACGCGAGGGACCCGTAGACGATCCCGGCGACGGCGAAGGCCGCGAGGTACGGCGCGAAGACCTGCATGCCGTCCGGCGCGATCGGGAGGGCGATCCGGACGAAACCGTACGTACCCATCTTCAGCAGGACGCCGGCGAGGAGGACGGAGCCGACGGTCGGGGCGGCGGTGTGGGCGTCGGGCAGCCAGCTGTGCAGCGGCCACATCGGCGTCTTGACCGCGAGTCCGATCCCGATCGCGAGAACGGCGGTGACCTGCAGTGATGTGCTCAGTCCGCGGCCGTTGTCAGTGGCGAGTGCCACCATGTCGAAGGTGCCGGCCTTCAGTCCGATGAGGAGCAGGCCGAGCAGCATGACGACCGAGCCGAGGAGGGTGAAGAGGATGAACTTCCATGCGGCCTGCTGCCGTCCCTCGCCGCCCCAGCGGGCGATGAGGAAGTACATCGGGATGAGCACCGTCTCGAACGCGAGGAAGAAGAGCAGCAGGTCGAGGACGGCGAAGGTGGCGAGGGTGCCGGACTCGAGGAGCAGCAGCAAGGCCACGAACGCCTTCGGCGAGGGGCCGGCGGGCTGCTTGAAGTAGATGTACACCGCGCTGAGGAAGGTCAGCAGCGCGGTCATGACCAGGAGGGGGAGGGAGATGCCGTCGACGCCGAGGTGGATGCGTACGTCGAGTGCCTTGATCCAGCTGATGTCGGTCGTGGCCTGCATCCTCGACGGCTGGTCGTGGTCGAAGCCGAGAGTGAGGGCGATCGCGGCGAGGAGGACCGCGCCGGTGACGGTCACGCCGTGGCGGAGCACGGCCTGCTCGGGTGACCTGCCCTTCATGCCGGGCGGGGCGGGCAGGAGCGCGGCGGCGGCGCCGAGGAGCGGGGCGGCGACGACGAACGCGAGAAGGAACTGCATCACGGATTCGCTGATATCGATCACGGCTCACGCTCCGGCGGCGACGAGGACGGCGGCGATCGCCAGGGCGACGGAGCCGGCCAGCAGGACGCTGAGGTAGGTCTGCACGTTGCCGGTCTGGGCGCGGCGGACGGCGGCGCCGAGGAGCCCGGTGGTGAGGCCGGCTCCGCGGACGTAGGTGTCGACGACCTCGCGGTCGAGGAAGCGGACGAGGGACGCCGCCGCCTGGACGGGCCGTACGAAGAGGGCGTGGTAGGCGGCGTCGACGTGGAATCCGGCGGCGGCGTGGCGGTGCAGCGGTCCCAGCAGGAGGCGTCCCGGGTCGGCGGGGTCCGGCGCGGCGGCGATCGAGCCGTATGCCGCGGTGTGGGTGGCGATGGCCTCGGCTTCGGACAGGGCGGGTTCGCCTTCGGGGTGGGCCGCGACGGCGCCCATCGGGACGGCGGTGGCGCGGGCGGCGGCGTGGCGCCAGGCGGCGTAGGTGACGAGGCCGCCGATGAGGGCGACGCCGGTGCTCAGGACCGCGGTGTTCGTCGTCGGGGTGAGGGGGTTCCCGTCGAACCAGTCGTCGAGGACGACGGCGGTCAGTCCGAACGTGAGGGAGGGCAGTGCGAGGACCCACAGGACGGCGTTCATGGCGATGGGCTGCTTGCCGTGGTCGGGGGCCTCGGCTCCCTTGCCGCGGAAGGCGAGCAGCCAGAGGCGCGTCGCGTAGGCGGCGGTGAGGAGGGCGGTGAGCAGACCGGCTGCGAGGACGGTCCATCCCGCACCCGCGGGGGCGATGTCCCGGTCTCCGAGTGCGGTGTGCTCGGCTGCGACGAGGACGGCTTCCTTGGAGAAGAAGCCGGCGAAGGGCGGAATCGCCGCGAGGGCGAGGAGGGCGATCGTCATCGTCCAGTACGCGTCGGGGACGCGGCGGGCGAGGCCGCTCATGCGGGACATGGCGGCGAGCGAGTTCGTGCCGGCGGCGTGGATCACCACACCGGCGGCGAGGAACAGCACGGCCTTGAACGCGCCGTGGGAGAGGAGGTGGAAGACGGCGGCGCCGCGGTCGCCGACGGCGAGGGCGCCCGCCATGTAGCCGAGCTGGCCGATGGTCGAGTAGGCGAGGACGCGCTTGATGTCGTCCTGGGCGAGGGCGGCCAGGGCGGAGCCGACCATGGTGACCGCGGCCATCACGGCGAGGACGGTCATGGCGGCGGCGGAGGCCGCGAACAGCGGGAGGAGGCGCGCGACGAAGTAGACGCCCGCGGCGACCATGGTCGCGGCGTGGATGAGCGCGGAGACCGGTGTGGGGCCGGCCATGGCGTCGGGAAGCCAGGTGTGCAGGGGGAACTGGGCGGACTTCCCCGCGACGCCGGCCAGCAGGAGCAGAGCCACGAGCGTCGGGTGGTCGATGGCGCCGGCGGCCACGGAGCCGAGGATCCCGGTGATCCGGAAGGTGCCGGCGTCGGCGGCCAGGGCGAACAGTCCGATGAGGAAGGGGACGTCGCCGAGTTTGGTGACGAGGAACGCCTTGAGGGAGGCGGCCCTGGCTTCGGGGGTCTCCCAGTAGTGGCCGACGAGGAAGTACGAGCAGATGCCCATGATCTCCCAGCCGACCAGCAGCACCATCAGGTCGCCGGAGTAGACGACGAGCAGCATCGCGGAGGTGAACAGGGACACGAGGGCCGCGTACGACGGGTAGCGCGGGTCGTCGCGGAGGTAGCCCGTGGAGTAGATCTGCACGCACGAGGCGACGAGTCCGACGAGCACGGCCGTGAGCACCGCGAATCCGTCGAGGTGCAGGGCCAGCTCGATCGGGACGGAGCCGGTGGGGGTGAGCTGGGTGGCCGCGTCGATGGCCTCCTGTCCGCCCTGCCGTACGGCGACCACGACGGCGGCGGCCAGGGCGGCCAGGGTCGGCAGCACCGCGAGCGGACGCACGAAACCGGGGGCCGTGCGTCCGAGGAGGAGGCCTGCGGCGGCGCCGAGGAACGGGAGGAGGGGGACGAGGACGGCGAGGGTCGTGGTGGTCACGCGGTGGCCTCCGCCTTCTCGCCGGTGCCGGTGCGTGGGGTGGAGGCGTCGCCGGTGCTCGCGGTCTCGGCGTTGTCGCGGAGCTTGTCGATGTCGGCGGTGCCGCGGGAGCGGTACACCATCAGGACGATCGCGAGGCCGATGCCGATCTCGGCGGCGGCGATGGCGATGGTGAAGAGGGTGAGGGCCTGGCCTGCGTGGAGGGTGTCGCGGAGCCAGACGTCGAAGGCGACGAGGTTCAGGTTGACGGCGTTGAGCATGAGCTCGACGGACATCAGGACCAGGATCGCGTTGCGGCGGGCCAGGACGCCGTACAGGCCGGTGCAGAACAGCAGGGCCGCGAGGACGGCGGGGTAGGCGAGGTGCATCAGCGCCGGCCCTCCCCGTCGGTGGGCTCGGTGGTGCCCGTGCGGCCGGCGGAACCCTCCGGGGCCTTCACCGGAGAGCTGCCGGGAGCCGCGTCCGGCGTGTTCCTGCGGGAGAGGACGATGGCGCCGACGAGCGCGGCGAGGAGGAGGACGGACAGCGCCTCGAACGGCAGGACCCAGTGCCGGAAGAGGATCTCCCCCGAGACCCGGGTGGATCCCTGGGCGGGCCCGTCGAGGTCGATCCAGGTGGTGCGGAAGGCGTCGACGACCACCCAGACCAGGGCTGCCGCGGCGGCGCCGGCCACGGCGAGGGCGGCCGGCCGGTTGCCGGAGTCGGCATCCGGGGAGCGGCCGATGGGGGCCTTGGTGAGCATGAGCCCGAAGAGGAGGAGAACGACGACGGAACCGACGTAGATCAGCACTTGGACCCAGGCGATGAACTCGGCGGTGAGCAGCAGGTACTCGACGGCGAGGCCGCCGAGGGCCACGACCAGCCAGAGGGCGGCGTGCACCAGATGGCGGGTCGTCACGGTGAGGACGGCGGCGCCGAGGGTGACGACGCCGACGAGGAGGAAGGCGATCTCCACGCCGGTGGGCGAGAGGAAGCCGTTGGCAGCCGGTGCCAGCGGTGCCGTGGTCGCCGTGGCAGTCGCGGCCGGGCCCAGCGTGGTCGCGGCGGGGGCCAGGGCGAGGGCGAGGAGCGTCACTCGGAACCTCCCTCGGTGGCGCCGGGGCCCTCAGCCGGGCGGGGGGACGGACGACGGGGCGGGGTGCCGTCGGACGCGGGGTCCTCCGACGGGGTGTCTGCGGAGGGGCTGCCCTGGGGGCCAGTGCCCGGAGGGGTAGTGCCCGGAGGGGTAGTGCCCGGAGGGGTAGTGCCCTGGGTGGGGCCAGGCTGGGGGGACCTGTCCTCGGTGGAGTCAGGCGGAGAGGGCGCGGGCTGTGGCAGGCCGGGCTGGGACGGGCGGGTGCCACCGGCGGCGGCGGGCGCATCGTTCTTGGGCGTGCCGGCATCGGGCGGGGCGGCGGACGGGCCGGTGGCGCCGGGCGTAGCGGCGGACGGGCCGGTCTGGGCGGGGGTCGGCTCGGTGGCGGCCTGCTGCGCGGCGAGTTTGTCGGCGGCCTTGCGGGCGGCGGCGAGCTCCTTCGGCTCCTCGGCGGCCGGGTCCAGGGCCGGGGGCTCCGGGACCGTCCACATCCACTCGCGGAGCTTGTCCCGTTCGTGGGTGAGGTCGCGGATGTCGGTCTCCGCGTACTCGAACTCGGGCGACCAGAACAGCGCGTCGAAAGGACAGACCTCCACGCAGATGCCGCAGTACATGCAGAGCGCGAAGTCGATGGCGAAGCGGTCGAGGACGTTGCGGCTGCGCTCGCGGCCGCCCGGGGCGGCGGGAGGCACCGTCTCCTTGTGGGAGTCGATGTAGATGCACCAGTCGGGGCACTCGCGGGCGCAGAGCATGCAGACCGTGCAGTTCTCCTCGAACAGGCCGATGACGCCGCGGGTGCGGGGCGGCAGCTCGGGCTGCACGTCGGGGTACTGCGCGGTGACGGTCTTCTTCGTCATCGTGCGCAGGGTGACGGCCAGGCCCTTGGCCAGGCCTGAACCCGGAAGGGGAGCCATCAGTCGATCACCACCTTGACGATGCCGGTGAGGGCGACCTGGGCGAGTGCCAGGGGGACCAGGGTCGTCCAGGCGAGCTTCTGCAGCTGGTCCTCGCGGAGCCGCGGGTAGCTCACGCGCAGCCAGATCACGAGGAAGGCGAGTACGGCCGTCTTCAGGAGGGTCCACAGCCAGCCGAGGCCCTCCGCGCCGAACGGGCCGTGCCAGCCACCGAGGAACAGGACGGTGGTCAGACCGCACAGGATGACGATGCCCGCGTACTCGGCGAGGAGGAAGAGAGCGAAGCGGAGACCGGTGTATTCGGTGTAGGCACCGAAGATGATCTCCGAGTCGGCGATCGGCATGTCGAAGGGCGGCCTCTGGAGCTCGGCCAGGCCGGCGACGAAGAACACCAGCGCTCCGGTGATCTGCCACGGCACCCACCACCACTCGAAGGCGTCCAGGATGCCCGGCAGCGAGACCGTGCCGGCCGCCATCGCGACGGAGGCGGCGGCGAGCAGCATCGGCAGCTCGTACGCCAGGAGCTGGGCGGCGGTCCGCAGGCCGCCGAGGAGGGAGAACTTGTTGGCCGAGGCCCAGCCCGCCATGAGTGAGCCGAGGACGCCGACGCCCATGACCGCGAGCACGAAGAAGATGCCCGCGTCGACCACCACTCCGACGGCGCCCTCCCCGGGGCCGACGGGGATGGCGACGAGGACGAGGAGGTACGGGAGGAGGGCTATGGCGGGCGCGAGCTGGAAGACGCGGCGGTCGGCTTCGGCCGGTACCACGTCCTCCTTCTGGGCGAACTTCACACCGTCGGCGACGAGCTGGGCCCACCCGTGGAAACCGCCGGCGTACATGGGCCCGAGCCGGCCCTGCATATGGGCCATGACCTTGTGCTCGGTCTGACCGATCACCAGGGGCAGCGTCAGGAAGAGGGCGAAGACGACGACCAGGCGGAGGGCGACGTCGAGTACGTCGTTCACGCGTCTCCTTCGGGGTGTCGTCGGGGGCGGGCGGCCCCGTCGCCGGACGGACCGGCCTCCGGGCCCGTTGCCGGGGAGGAGTCGGGCTCGGACTGCGGCTCGGCCTCCGGGCCCGTTGCCGGGGAGGAGTCGGGCCGGCCCTGCGACTTGGGCTCGGGCTCGGTTTCCGGGCCCGGGGCGGACACGGCACCGGCGTCGGGGCCCGGGGTGGGCGCGGAGGCGGTGTCCGGGCCCGGGGTGGGCGCGGAAGCGGTGTCCGGCTCAGGCTGCGGCTCAGCCGCAGCAGCGGCGTCGGGCTGCGGCTCGACCGCGGAAGGGGGCTTGGGCTGCGGCTGGGGTGACTCCGACGGCCGAGGCTCCGACGGCTGGGGCGGCCGCGGCTCGGTGGGCTGGGGCTGCCGGGCCTTGGCCGGCGGCTCTCCCGGCTGGGGCCGTTCCTCGGTCGACGGCTCCCCGGCTCCGCCTCCGTGGGGCGCTGCGGCTGCCCCTCGGCCGGCGACTGCTCCGGCCTGGGCTGCTCGGTCGGCTGCGGCTGCCGTTGCGTGGACGGCTCGGGCTGCGCGACCGACTGCGGCTGCTGCCGGGGCTCCGCGGGCGGCTGGGCTTCGGCGTCGGCGAAGGCAGGGCGGGGGTTGTTCCAGGGCGCGTCGCTGCTGCGGGTGCGCGGGGGCGGCGCCGGGGCGGCGGGCTGATTCGCCGCGGTGCCTTCGGCGCGCTGGCTGGCCGAGCCCTCGCTCGCACTGCGGGCCCGGCGCTGTGTGGCCGATCCTTCACTCGCACTGCGGGCCCGGCGCGGCGGGGCGGCAGCCGGCGGGGCGGCGGTCGGCGAGGCTTCGGGGGCGGGGGCCTGACTGGCCGAGCCTTCGCTCACACTGCGGGCCCGGCGCTGTGTGGCCGATCCTTCACTCGCACTGCGGGCCCGGCGCGGCGGGGCGGCGGTCGGTGAGGCTTCGGGGGCGGAGGCGGGAGCGGCGGTCTGGCTGGCGGAGCCCTCGCTCGCCGAACGGGTGCGGCGTACCGGACGGTCGCCCGCCGCGCGGGCGGAGCGGGCCGGTCGGGCCGCGGCGGGCGGAAGCTGACCCTTCAGGGGTCCCCACTCGTTCGGGTCCGGGACACCCGGCGGCAGCATCTGGCGGCGCTTGGGGCCGCCGTGGTCGGACTCGCCCGGCTCCTTGGCGCCCGGCCACGCCTTGGCGACCCGTGCGGCCAGCACGAAGTCCTTGCGGAGCGGGTGGCCCTCGAAGGTGTCGGGGAGGAGCAGGTGCGTGAGGTTCGGGTGGTCCTCGAAGACCACGCCGAACATCTCGTGCGTCTCGCGCTCGTGCCAGGCCGCGCCGGCGTAGACGCCGACAGCGGTGGGGAGCGCGGGGGCGGTGTGCGGCACGGTCGTACGGAGCAGGAGGCGGCGTACCGTACCGGTCTCCAGGGCGGCGACGTGGGCGCAGACGCGGAAGCCCGTGCCGGGTTCGTCGACCGCGCTGAGCCAGTCGAAGTACGAGCAGCCGAGCCGGTCCCGGGCGGTCTCCAGCGCGGTGATCCAGGCGGCGGCGGGGACGTCGACGGTCAGCAGGTCGTACGCCCGTTCGGCCGTTGCCTCGGGGCCGAAGATCTCGGCCGCGGCCTCGGGCAGGGAGTCGTACGGGTGCGGGTGGGGGCGCGGCGTGGTCACGGCCGGTCACCTCCGGGCGCGGGCGGCGGGGTGACCAGGCCGCTGCGGAGGGCCGCGGCGGAGGGCCGGGACGCGCCGCTCCGGGGAGCGTACCGCTCGTCGAGGGACTCGCGGGCGATCTTCTCCTGGAGCTTCAGGATGCCCTGCAGCAGCGCCTCGGGCCTGGGCGGGCATCCGGGGACGTACACGTCGACCGGGATGATCTGGTCGACGCCCTTGGTGACGGAGTACGAGTCCCAGTAGGGGCCGCCGCAGTTGGAGCAGGCGCCGAACGAGATGACGTACTTGGGCTCCGGCATCTGCTCGTACAGGCGCTTCACGGCGGGCGCCATCTTGTCGGTGACCGTGCCGGAGACGATCATCAGGTCGGCCTGGCGGGGGCCGGGCGCGAAGGGGATGACACCCAGCCGGATGAAGTCGTGCCGGGCCATGGAGGCGGCGATGAACTCGATGGCGCAGCAGGCGAGGCCGAAGTTGAAGACCCACAGGCTGTAGCGGCGGCCCCAGTTCAGGACCACCTTCA
The DNA here is from genome assembly GCF_021390935.1 of Streptomyces sp. CC228A. Lineage (GTDB taxonomy): Bacteria > Actinomycetota > Actinomycetes > Streptomycetales > Streptomycetaceae > Streptomyces. The sequence continues at coordinate 124,884 of NZ_JAJPUI010000009.1, read as the reverse complement.
TGGGCTCGGGCGCCAGCCGCGACAGCACGCCCAGCCGCTGCGGCTCGGGCAGCGGAACGGGCTCGGGCGCGGTTCCGGGAGTCACGTCCATGTCAGGACGCCCTTCTTGTACGCGTACAGCAGGCCCACGGCCAGGAAGCCGAGGAAGATGAACATCTCGACGAGCGTGGTCGCGCCGTACCCGGCGGCGGCGAAGACGGTCGCCCAGGGGAAGAGGAAGATCGAGTCGACCGCGAAGATCACGTAGAGGAAGGCGTACACGTAGTAGCGGACCTGGGTGTGGGCCCAGCCCTCCCCCACGGGGTCGACGCCGCACTCGTAGGTCAGGAACTTCTCCTGGGTCGGCACGACGGGCCGCAGCAGCCGCCCGGCCGCGAAGGCGACGGCCACGAAGAGCACGCCGACGACGGCCAGGAGTCCGACGACCGAGTAGCTCTGGAAGTAGTCGGCCGCGAGCCCGGTGCGTTCCGGCACATCCACGTCCGTCCGCTCCTCTCTCCGTGTCGTCCGGTGTCTTCCTGCCCGTCTGGTACGCAGGGGAGTCTAGGCCCTGGCAGAGGCCGGGTTACCGGCCGTGCCGACCCGCGGGAGACCGGCCGCTGGGCCCGCCGCGTGAAAAGGATCAGCGGCGGGTACTCAGCCCCGGGCCGGGAGTGCCGTTCCGGCCCGCCGACGGGGTGGGAGAAGCATGATGGTTCCGGACAGACGGCCGTCTCAAACAGGCGTCCATTATATGAGTCACTTAAGGAAGGGGACCCTTACCGACGTAGGGTGGGCCTTGGGGCGACCGGTCGGCCGGCCGCCTACCGAGCGTTCTCCCGCCGACGGCGGAGAGACCCCTTGTTTCGAGGGAGGTCCAGTTCAGTGACCAACCAGGTCAGCAGCCCGGCCGAGCAGACAGGGCTCGGAGAGCAGCGTGGAACGCCTGCTGCGGGGGCCGGCTCCGCGGAGCACGACGGACACGATCAGCACCCCGACGGACACGACCGGCACCCCGACGGACACGACCGGCACCCTGACGGACACGATCAGCACCCCGACGGACACGACGCAAACGGCCGAGACGGCGGAGACGGCCGAGATGGCCGAGATGGCCGAGATGGCCGAGATGGCCGAGACGGCAGAGACGCGGGACATGCCGCACACGACGAGCACCGGGACGGGCCGCCCGACGTGACCCCCGGACAGACGAGTGACGCCGGACAGTCGGGTGAGGCCGGGGGCGCCGGTGAGGCTGCGGACGCCGGTGAGGCCGGACGGGCTGCCCGGCAGTCCGGTGGGCCCGCACGCGCCGGTGAGGCCGGAAACCCCGGCGAGGCCGGAAGTACCGCCGGTGGCTCCCGAGACGCCGGCGAGGCCGCTGTTGCGGCGGGGAAGTCCGGGACGGCCGGGGCTGCCGGGTCGGCCGGGAAGCCGGGGAAGAAGGAAGTCCGTCGCCTGGAGCGCGTGATCATCCGTTTCGCGGGTGACTCGGGTGACGGTATGCAGTTGACGGGCGACCGGTTCACGTCCGAGACGGCGTCCTTCGGGAACGACCTGTCGACGCTGCCGAACTTCCCGGCCGAGATCCGTGCTCCCGCCGGGACGCTGCCGGGTGTGTCGTCGTTCCAGCTGCACTTCGCCGACCACGACATCCTCACCCCGGGTGACGCGCCGAACGTCCTGGTGGCGATGAACCCGGCCGCGTTGAAGGCGAACATCGGCGACGTGCCGCGCGGTGGGGAGGTGATCGTCAACACCGACGAGTTCGCCAAGCGGTCCATGGCCAAGGTCGGCTACGACAGCGACCCGCTGGAGGACGGCTCGCTGGACGGCTACCGGGTGCACCGGGTGCCGCTGACCACGCTGACGGTGGAGGCGCTGAAGGACTTCGGCCTGACGCGCAAGGAGGCCGAGCGGTCGAAGAACATGTTCGCGCTGGGTCTGCTGTCGTGGATGTACCACCGGCCGACCGAGGGCACCGAGAACTTCCTGCGCCGCAAGTTCGCCAAGAAGCCGCAGATCGCCGAGGCGAACGTGGCGGCGTTCCGGGCGGGCTGGAACTTCGGCGAGACCACCGAGGACTTCGCCGTCTCCTACGAGGTCGCCCCGGCCGCCTCCGCGTTCCCCGCCGGCACGTACCGCAACATCTCCGGCAACCTCGCCCTGTCGTACGGGCTGATCGCCGCCGCGCACCAGGCGGGCCTGCCGCTGTTCCTCGGTTCGTACCCGATCACCCCGGCCTCCGACATCCTGCACGAGCTGTCGAAGCACAAGAACTTCGGTGTGCGCACGTTCCAGGCCGAGGACGAGATCGCCGGGATCGGTGCGGCGCTGGGGGCGGCGTTCGGCGGGTCGCTGGCGGTGACGACGACGTCCGGGCCCGGTGTGGCGCTCAAGAGCGAGACGATCGGTCTCGCGGTGTCGCTGGAGCTGCCGCTGCTGATCGTGGACATCCAGCGTGGCGGCCCGTCGACGGGTCTGCCGACCAAGACGGAGCAGGCGGACCTGCTCCAGGCGATGTACGGCCGCAACGGCGAGGCGCCGGTACCGATCGTGGCGCCCTCCACGCCGGCGGACTGCTTCGACGCGGCGCTGGAGGCGGCCCGGATCGCGCTGGCCTACCGCACCCCCGTCTTCCTGCTGTCCGACGGCTACCTGGCCAACGGCTCGGAGCCGTGGCGCATCCCCGACACCGACGACCTGCCGGATGTGTCGGTGGCCTTCGCGACGGGTCCCAACCACACCCTGGCCGACGGCACCGAGGTCTTCTGGCCGTACAAGCGGGACCCGGAGACGCTGGCCCGCCCGTGGGCCGTGCCGGGCACGCCGGGGCTGGAGCACCGGATCGGCGGCATCGAGAAGCAGGACGGCACGGGCAACATCTCCTACGACCCCGCCAACCACGACTTCATGGTCCGCACCCGCCAGGCCAAGGTCGACGGCATCGACGTGCCCGAGGTGCACGTCGACGACCCCGACGGCGAAGCGCGGCTGCTGGTGCTGGGCTGGGGCTCGACGTACGGGCCGATCACCGCGGCCGTGCGGCGGCTGCGCCGTGACGGCGAACGGATCGCCCAGGCCCATCTGCGCCACCTCAACCCCCTGCCCGCGAACCTGGGCGAGGTCCTCAAGCGGTACGACAAGGTCGTCATCCCCGAGATGAACCTCGGCCAGCTCGCCACCCTCGTGCGCGCCCGGTACCTCGTCGACGCGCACAGCCACACCCAGATCAACGGCATGCCCTTCAAGGCCGAGCAGCTCGCCGCGGCCCTGAAGCAGGCCATGCACACGACACACTCGGCGCACACGACGCAGTCGGCGCACGCGGCGCGCACGACGCAGCCGGCGGACACGGCGGGCGCGGCGCAGGCGTCGCGGACGGCGCGGACGTCGCAGGCTGCTGCACGCCCTCATCAGGCCAAGGAGGCCATCGATGGCTGAGAAGCTCCTCGACCTCGTTCCCAAGGCCGAGGCCGAGCAGTCGATGAAGGACTTCAAGTCCGACCAGGAAGTGCGCTGGTGCCCCGGCTGCGGCGACTACGCCATCCTCGCCGCCGTCCAGGGCTTCATGCCGCAGCTCGGCCTGGCCAGGGAGAACATCGTCTTCGTCTCCGGCATCGGCTGCTCCTCCCGCTTCCCGTACTACATGAACACCTACGGGATGCACTCCATCCACGGCCGCGCCCCCGCCATCGCCACCGGCCTGGCCGCCTCCCGCCGCGACCTGTCCGTCTGGGTCGTCACCGGCGACGGCGACGCCCTGTCCATCGGCGGCAACCACCTCATCCACGCCCTGCGCCGCAACGTCAACCTCAAGATCCTGCTGTTCAACAACCGGATCTACGGCCTCACCAAGGGCCAGTACTCCCCCACCTCCGAAGTCGGCAAGATCACCAAATCCACGCCGATGGGCTCCCTCGACGCCCCCTTCAACCCCGTCTCCCTCGCCCTGGGCGCGGAAGCGTCCTTCGTGGCCCGCACGGTCGACTCCGACCGCAAGCACCTCACCGACGTCCTGCGGCAGGCCGCCGACCACCCCGGCACCGCCCTGGTGGAGATCTACCAGAACTGCAACATCTTCAACGACGGCGCCTTCGACACCCTGAAGGACAAGGAACAGGCCGAGGAAGCCGTCATCCGCCTGGAACACGGCCGGCCCATCCGCTTCGGCCGTGGCGGCACCAAGGGCGTCGTACGCGACCGCGCCACCGGCGACCTCGACATCGTCACCGTCACCGCCGGCAACGAAGCCGACATCCTGGTCCACGACGCCCAGGCGGCATCGCCCACCACCGCGTTCGCCCTCTCCCGGCTCGCCGACCCCGACACCCTCCACCACACCCCCATCGGCGTGCTGCGCAGCGTCCACCGCCCCGTCTACGACACGCTCATGGCGGACCAACTCGACGAGGCGGTCCAGCAGCGCGGCAAGGGCGACCTGGGCGCGCTGCTCGCGGGCGGCGACACCTGGACGGTCGTCGGCTGACACCGCGATCCACACGGCGGCCCGGTCCTGACACGGTTCAGGACCGGGCCTCGCCGTATGCCCGGCGGGTGGGCGCGGGATGGTCATGACCGTATAACGATACGGGCATGACATCGCGGCCGGTCCGGCGCTACCGTCGTCCGGACAGGGCGTGCGGAAAGGCGGTGGCGCGTGGCGGCCAAGAGCGGCAGCGGGATCAGCGCAGGAGAGCCGGCGGCGGGGCTCGACGCGGCGGCGGAAGCCGGCTCAAGCCGGAAGGCCGGGCTCCTCTACGGCTTCGCCGCGTACGGGATGTGGGGGCTGTTCCCGCTGTACTGGCCGCTCCTCCAGCCGGCGGGCGCGCTGGAGATCCTGGCGCACCGGATGGTGTGGTCCCTCGCGACCGTAGCCCTGGCGCTGCTGGCCCTGCGCCGCTGGGGATGGATACCCGGGCTGCTGCGGCAGCCGCGCAAGCTCGGTCTGATCACCGTCGCGGCCGCCGTGATCACCGTCAACTGGGGCCTCTACATCTGGTCCGTGAACGCGGGCTACGTGGTGGAGTCGTCCCTCGGCTACTTCATCAACCCCCTGGTGACCATCGCCATGGGCGTCCTGCTGCTGAAGGAGCGGCTGCGGCCCGCCCAGTGGATCGCGGTCGGCACCGGGTTCGCGGCCGTGGTGGTGCTGGCCGTCGGCTACGGGCGCCCGCCGTGGATCTCCCTGGTGCTGGCGTTCTCGTTCGCCACGTACGGCCTGGTGAAGAAGACGGTCAACCTGGGCGGGCTGGAGTCGCTGGCCGCGGAGACGGCGATCCAGTTCCTGCCCGCGCTGGCGTACCTGCTGTGGCTGGGCTCGCAGGGCTCCGCCGCCTTCGGCGGCGCGGGCGTCGGCCACATGGCCCTGCTGGCGTCGGCGGGCCTGGTCACCGCCGTGCCGCTGGTGTGCTTCGGCGCGGCGGCCATCCGCGTCCCGCTGTCCACGATCGGACTGCTGCAGTACCTGGCGCCGGTCTTCCAGTTCCTGCTCGGCGTCCTGTACTTCCGTGAGGCGATGCCGCCCGAGCGCTGGGCGGGCTTCGGGCTGGTGTGGCTGGCCCTGTCCCTCCTCACCTGGGACGCCCTGCGCACGGCACGGCGCACCCGGGCGCAGGCGCAGGCCCTGCGGCGGGCCGCCGCGGCCGACTCCGGGGGATCGGGACGCGCGCCTTCCGGCACCACCGCCGCGGGGGCCGCCGCGTCCGCGCAGGCCGCCGGTACGGGTACGCCCGCCGCGGAGGCCCCGGCGGCCGGCGCGGAGACCCCGGCGGCGGCGCGCCTGCCGCCGGAGCACCCTCAGCCTGAGCCCCTGCGGCACGCGCGACCGCGTTCTGCGGGTCCACGCGTCGTGTCCACGCGTCGTGTCCACACGGCTGCGGGCCGCGGCTCTACGGGTCCGCTGACATCGCGGCGCTTCGGGTCTGCGGCCTCGGGTCTGCGGGCCTACGGCCGCCTGCGGGCTTGCGGACCTGCGGGCTTCGGGCCTGCCGGCTTCGGGCCTACGGCCATCTGCGGGCTACGGGCCCGCGGGCCTGCGCCGAGGTGTCCGGGGGTGCAGCGGTCGGGCCGGTGCCGTGTCACGCGTCGGCCGCCGGAGCGGTACGGGCTTCCGTGCGGGCGCGGTGGGTCCGTACCTTCTGGCGGTTCCCGCACCGCTCCATCGCGCACCAGCGGCGGCGCCCCGGCCGGGACGTGTCGACGAAGAGCAGGTAGCAGTCGTGCGCGCCGCACTCGCGGATGCGGTGCGCGTACGGGCCGGTGAACAGGTCGACCGCGTCCCGGGCCACCGTCGACAGCAGCCCCGCGACCGTCGCACCCGGCGCCCACTCGCGGCGGCCCGCCGGGGTCATCCGCACGGCCAGCGGCGGCGCCGCGGCCGCCGCGTTCAGGAGCCCGACCGCCGCCGCGTCCAGCGGGGCTGCGTGCGCCCGCGCGGTGGCCAGCAGGTGCAGCGCGTCGCGCAGTTCGCGTACGGCGGCCAGGTCGCCGTACGCCACCTCCAGCGGCAGACCCGGGTCCAGGCGGCTGGCCGCCACCCAATCGTGCAGGCCGGCAGGCGTCTCCAGCACCTCGTAGCGCGCCAGGAGGCCGGGCCCGCCCGTGGTGAGCAGCTCCAGGCACAGGGCGCCCGGGTCGAAGCGGTACGGGCGGCCCTCGGGGGTGCGGAGGGTGAGACCTGTTGCGGACCCGATCATGTAACCAATATAACCAGTTACATGACCGCACTCCACTGGAAGCTTGTGATCGACGCGAACGATCCGCACGCGCAGGCCGCCTTCTGGGCGCAGGCACTGGGCTATGTGGTGGAAGACCACAGCGCCCTGATCGAGCGGCTCCTCGCCGCCGGGCACGCGTCAGCCGACCAGGCCGTCGGGGCGCAGGGCCGGTACGCATGGCGCGATCTGGCCGCCGTCCGGCATCCGGACGATCCGTACGACGGCGCGACAGGAGTGGGGACGGGCCGGCGCCTGCTGTTCCAGCGCGTCCCCGAGGCGAAGACCGTCAAGAACCGGCTCCATCTCGACCTGCACACGGGACCCGACCGGGACAGGGAAGCGGAGGTCAGGCGCCTGGAGGGCCTCGGCGCTTCCGTGCTGCGACGCGTCCAGGAGCCGGCGGGCACCTGGACGGTCATGCGGGACCCGGAGGGCGGCGAGTTCTGCGTGCACTGAGCCCCCGCGCTCAGCGGCCCGGCGCGGCCCTGCCCCTCCCGCCCGCCCCTTGCGCTCGCACCCTCCGCAGGCCGTACGGTCGCCCGTCCGCGCAGCGGCGGCCGGAAACGGCACGTCCACGTGGCGCGGGGCGGGGAAAAGGTGCACGCACACCCTCACGCGGGCTCCGCTATGCGAACAGGGCTGACAAGAAACGACCCTTGACGCTTCATCAGATCGTCGCCGACCATTCACCACGCACTGCACGCGCCACGCACCGTCCGCACCACGCACGACGCGCCACACGCACCACGCACTGCACGCACCACACGCGCCGCACGCGCCGAAAGGCACCGCACGCGCCGCACGCACTGAAAGGCACTGCACGCGCTGAACGCCCCGCGCTCACCGCGCGGCGCATCGGCACGACTCGCTCCAAGGCCCCGCTTCACCGCCGTAGCGGGGCGCTCGCACGTTCCGTCCCATCCCCGTACGGAATTCGGAGCCCCCCACATGACGATCCACGCGTCCCGAATATCGCGCAGACGCACCGCCGCGTCCGCCGTGCTCGCCCTCGCCGCCCTGGTCGGCGGAGCGGCACCCACGGCCCTCGCGGCACCGTCCACCCCCGTGGCACCGTCCGCCCCCGCGGCACCGTCGGCTGCCACGGCACCCGACATCCCCGTCGCCAACGTCAAGGCGCATCTCACGCAGTTCCAGTCGATCGCCTCCGCGAACGGCGGCAACCGCGCCCACGGGCGCCCCGGTTACCGCGCCTCCGTGGACTACCTGAAGGCGAAGCTGGACGCCGCCGGCTACACCACCACCGTCCAGCAGTTCACCACCAACGGGTCCGTCGGCTACAACCTCATCGCGGACTGGCCCGGCGGCGACGCCGACCAGGTGCTGATGGCCGGCGCCCACCTCGACTCCGTGTCGTCCGGGCCCGGCATCAACGACAACGGCTCCGGCTCCGCCGCCGTCCTGGAGGCCGCTCTCGCGGTGTCCCGTGCCGGGTACCAGCCCGACAAGCACCTGCGGTTCGCGTGGTGGGGCGCCGAGGAACTCGGGCTCGTCGGCTCCCGCTACTACGTCGGGAACCTGTCGGCCACCGAGCGGTCCAAGATCTCCGGGTACCTGAACTTCGACATGATCGGGTCACCGAACCCCGGCTACTTCGTCTACGACGACGACCCCGTCATCGAGAAGACCTTCAAGGACTACTTCGCCGGGATCGGCGTGCCCACGGAGATCGAGACCGAGGCCGACGGGCGTTCCGACCACACCTCCTTCAAGAACGCGGGTATCCCGGTCGGCGGCCTGTTCACCGGCGCCGGCCGCACCAAGACCTCGGCGCAGGCGCAGAAGTGGGGCGGCACGGCCGGTCAGGCCTTCGACCGCTGCTACCACTCGTCGTGCGACACCACGTCGAACATCAACGACACCGCGCTCGACCGGAACAGCGACGCCCTCGCGCACGCCGTGTGGGCCCTGTCCTCCGGCGGGACGACGGAGCCGCCGACGGGTGACACGTACGAGAACACGAACGACGTCGCGATCCCGGACAACGGCGGCGCGGTCTCCTCGTCCCTCAGCATCACCGGCCGTACCGGCAACGCCCCGTCGAACCTGCAGGTCGGCGTGGACATCGTGCACACCTGGCGCGGTGACCTGGTCGTCGACCTGATCGCCCCCGACGGCTCGGCGTACCGCCTGAAGAACGCCAGCGGCAGCGACTCCGCGGACAACGTCCGGGAGACCTACACGGTGGACGCCTCCAGCGAGACCGCCAACGGCACCTGGCAGCTGCGGGTCCAGGACACCGCCCGCTACGACACCGGCTACATCAACAGCTTCAAGCTGACCTTCTGACGGCCGGCGCGCACGGAGCGGGGCCGCACCGGGCACCGGTGCGGCCCCGCGGCACCTCCAGAGCTGCGCGGCCCTGCGACTGCCCGCCCCCGTCTGCGGCGCGGCACCTCCAAGGCTCCGCGGCCCCTGCGACGGCGCGGTCCCGGGCGGCGGCGGGGCACACCGCGTCCCGCGCAACGCGCCCCGCACACCGCGCCCCGCACACCGCGTCCCGCACACCGCGCAACGCGCCCACGGCGTCGCGCGCCGGATGACCGGCGCACGCCAAGGTGCCTACCGGGCGGCCTTGTTCGCGGCGTCCAGCAGCGCCTTCTCGGTCACCGCGCCGACGTAGACCTTGCCGTCGTCCGTCAGCAGGGCGTTGACCAGGCGGGTCTTGAAGACCGTGCCGGAGCCGAACTTCCCGGTCACCTGGTCACCCAGGGCGCCGAGGAACTTCTCGGCCTCGGCCGGCAGTCCCTCCTCGCCCGCGCCGGACGGCGCGGCGGGGCCGCCGAGTTCCAGGATCGTGGTCCAGCCCTCGCCTATCACGTTCGGGCCGGGGAAGTCCTCGACGGACTCCAGGTCGTCCAGGTTCTTCCCGAGATCCTTGCCGAGATCCTTGCCGCCGAGGTCCTTCCGAAGGTCGTCCAGCTCCTTGTCCGCCGGGCCGCCGTGCCGGCCGGCCGCGCCCTCGGACTCCTCGTCGAGCTCCGTGACCTTCGCGCCCCTGGGCGGGGTGAAGGCGAAGGTGTCCGCCGCGGGCTTGGCGAAGTCGACCTGGGTGAAGCCCGCGTCCACCACGGCCTTGCCGCCCGTGCTCGGCGTGAGCGTGAACTTCAGCGGGACGCCGTTCTGCGCGTCCACCGAGACCTTGATCGCGCCGATCGTCGAGCCGCTCTGCTTCGGCTTGATGACGAGCTGGTACGCGTCCCGCCCCGCGATCCGGGCCGTGCCGCCCACCGTGACCGAGGTCGTCCCGTCGACGGCCTTCAGGGCCTCGGTCGCCAGCTCCTTGGGCGTGACCGGCGGTTCGTGCGCCTCGTCGGCGCCGCCGCTCTCGTAGGCGTCGTCCTTCGCGTGCAGGACTTCGTTGGCCTTGCTGTCGTACGTCCAGACCTCGCCGCCGCGGTGGATGACGGTGTACTCGTCGTCGCCGTCCTGGATCGTCAGCCGCTGCCGGTCCGGTCCGTCCGCCGCGACGCGCAGGGTGTGGGTGCCGGACGCCAGCTCCAGCAGCTTGGCCTCCGCCTCCTTGGCCTCCCCGGCAGCGGCCCCGGCCTCGCCCAGCAGGTCGCCGAGGCCGGCGAACGAGGGCAGGCCCAGGTCCGTGCTGACCTTCAGCGTCCCGGACATCTGCTCGACGTCGGATGCGGCGATCTTCTCGATGAGTTCCTGTGCCGTGATCTCCGGCAGGTCGGGGTCGCCGGCCGCGGCCAGCGCGGGGACGAGCCCGATCGTCGCCGCCGCGACCCCCGCCACCGCGACCGGGACCGCGTACCGCGCCATCCTCCTGCGTGCGGCCGGGGCGGCCGGGGTCGCAGTGCTGACGCTGTCGTTCGGTTCCATGTGGGCTACCTCCGTGGTGTGGTGTGTCCATCTGACCAAAGCCACACCCCGAAAGCGTCAGTCCACGGGATCAACTCGGCATACCTCTCAGGGATGACGCCCTCTCAGGGTCTCCCCATCCCGCCCCACCGGACCCGCGCCCGCATCCCGGCGGCACCCGCGAGCGCGCTCCGGCGGCGCCCGCGTCCGCATCCCGGCGGCGCCCGCGTCCGCATCCCGGCGGCACCCGCATCCGCGCCCCGGCGTCACTCGCGAGCGCGCTCCGGCGGCACCCCACCGGATCCACGTCCGCGCCCAGGCGGGCCGACGCCGCACCACCGCCGATGCCCCTCCGACACGGCACTCCGCCGCCGACACGGCACCCCGCCGCCGGACGCCGCGCCCCGCACGTGACGGCGCGCCCCGCACGCCCCCGCGCTCACCCCGCTCGGTGGACCACCAGGTCGCAGAGCTCCTCCAGCGCGGCCTTCGCGTAGCACTCCTGGAGGGGGGCCAGCATCGCCCGGGCCTCCTGCGCGTACCGCACCGTGTCCCTGCGGGCGCGCTCCAGCGCCGGGTGGGCGCGCAGCCGGAGCAGCGCCTCGGCGTGCCGCCCGTCGTCCGACAGGTCGCCGTCCAGGAGCTCCACCAGCTCCAGGTCCTCGGGCCGCCGGTGCCGCTCCGCCTCGGCCCGCAGGTGCAGGACGGGCAGCGTGGCGATGCCCTCGCGCAGGTCGGTGCCGGGAGTCTTGCCCGACTCGTGCGAGTCGGAGGCGATGTCCAGCACGTCGTCCGCGAGCTGGAACGCCACGCCCAGCCGCTCCCCGTACTGCGTCAGGACCTCCACGACCCGCTCGTCCGCGCCCGCCATCATCGAGCCGAACCGCCCGGAGACGGCGATCAGCGAGCCGGTCTTCCCCGCGATGACGTCCAGGTAGTGGCCGACCGGGTCGTCGCCCTCGCGCGGCCCGGCCGTCTCCAGGATCTGGCCGGTGACCAGCCGCTCGAACGCCTGCGCCTGGATGCGCACCGCCTCGGGGCCGAGATCCGCCAGGATGTGTGAGGCACGGGCGAAGAGGAAGTCACCCGTGAGGACGGCGACCGAGTTGCCCCAGCGCGCGTTCGCGCTGTCCACCCCGCGCCGTACGACCGCCTCGTCCATCACGTCGTCGTGGTACAGCGTCGCCAGGTGCGTCAGCTCGACCACGACCGCGGAGGGCACGATGCCGGGGGCGTGCGGGTCGCCGAACTGCGCGGCCAGCATCACCAGCAGGGGCCGGAACCGCTTGCCGCCCGCCAGCACCAGGTGCTGGGCCGCCTCCGTGATGAACGGCACGTCGCTCTTGGTGGCATCGAGGAGCCCGGCCTCGACCGCCGCCAATCCGGTCTGGACATCGGCTTCGAGAGCCTGGTCCCGCACGCTCAGCCCGAACGGCCCGACTGCGGTCACGAGGAGGTCTCCTGTCTGCTGACGATCACGACGCTCACCGTTCACACGGATTGTCGATGTGTCGCTGGATTCACTCACGTCAGCGTATCCGGTCCCGTTTGGATCGCCGTGGGCACCTTCCCGCCACCCCCGGTATGTTCGTGATCAGCGTTTTCAGACGAAATAACCGCTTTTAAGCGTACCGTCGCGCGCGCCCCGGCCGACCGGGGACGGTCCCCGCGCGCGCCCGTACGGAACAGGAGGCTCCGCCCATGCGCTCCCGCGTCCGCACCTCCTTCCCGTACCGGACGGACCGCACGGACGTCCGGGTCCCGCTGCCCGACGGCACCCTGCTGTACGCGCGGGTCTGGCGCCCGCTGACGGACGGGCCGGTCCCCGCGCTCCTGGAGTACGACCCGGGGCGGCTCACCGACGGCACCGCGCCCCGGGACGCCCAGCGCCACCCCTGGTACGCCGGCCACGGCTACGCGTCGGTGCGGGTCGACCCGCGCGGCCGCGGCAACAGCGAGGGGCTGCCGCAGGACCGTACGGACCCGCAGGACGCCGCCGCGGTCGTGGCCTGGCTCGCCGACCGGCCGTGGTGCACCGGCCGGGTCGGCATGATCGGGCTGGGCCCCGGTGGCGGCACGGCGCTGCGGGTCGCCGCCCTGGCCGCCGAGGCCGCGCCGGCGCTCGCCGCCGTGGTGGCCGTCGGCGCCCCTGACGGCCACGACGACCACGACGGCCACGACGACCACGACGGCCACGACGACCACGACAGGCGCGACACGCACGACAGGCAGCACGCCCACGACAGGCACGGCGGCCCCGACGGCCCCGGCGGTCCCGGCAGTCCCAGCGGTCCCGACGGCCCCGACGGCCCCGGCGGCCCCGACGGCCCCGGCGATCCCGGCAGTCCCAGCGGTCCCGGCGGCGACGGGCCGGTCGCCCGCGACCGGGGCAGCGGAGGTTTCGCCCCGCCCCTCACCGCCCGGGCCGCCGCACTCGCCGGTGCGGCCTCGCCGCCGGACCCGCGCTACGCCGGGGACGCCTGGCGCGACCTGTGGGCCCGGCGGCTGGCCGCACTGGAAGGACGGGACCCGACGGCCGCCGGCGAAGCCGGGCCGCCCCTCCCGTACGGCGCCGTGCGGGTCCCGGTCCTCGCGGTGGCCGGCTGGCACGACCCGCACCGGGACACCGTGCTGCGCCTGCTGGAGCACCTGCCGCGCCACCTCGTCAGAGGCGTCCTCGGACCGTGGCCGTGCCGCTACCCGGACCGGGGGGAGCCGCCCGGCCCGGCGATCGGCTTCCTCCAGGAGACCCTGCGCTGGTGGGACCACCACCTGAAGGGCCTGCGCACCGGCGCCATGGACGAGCCGCTGCTCCGTTCCTGGACCCGCGGCTGGCGCGGCGACGACGCCTGGCCGCCCCCGCACGTCACCCCGGTCGCGTACGCCCTGCAGGGCGGGCCCGCGCCGGTGCGCTCTCCGCTGCACACCGGTCTGGACGCGGGGCGTTTCGCGCCCTCCGGCGGGGACGCGGACCTGCCGCCGGACCAGCGCGCGGAGGACGCCCTGTCGGCCTGCTTCGACATCGCCGTCCCACCCGGCGGGCCGCCCCTGGAAGTGCTGGGCCACCCCGTGGTCCGCCTCGCCGTACGGGCGGACGCGCCCGCCGTCCGGGTCACGGTCCGCCTCTGCGACGTGGCCCCCGACGGCACCTCCCTGCTGGTCGCCCGGGGCACCGCCACGGGCGCCTCCGGCACGTACGGCATCCGGTGCGGCGCCACCGGCCACGCCTTCCCACCGGGCCACCGGATCCGCGTCGCCGTCTCGTCGGCGTACTGGCCGTGGGTGTGGCCGCTCCCCGCCCCCGACGCCGCGGCCCCGCCGCCCACCGCGACCACCGGCACCGGCACCGGCACCGGCACAGGCACCGGCACCGGCAACACCAGCACCACCAGCACCACCGGCACCACCGGCACGAGTGCCCCGCAGCCCGCCGCCACGGGCACGAGCACCGACCGGCCCGGCGCAGTCACCGCCGACCCCGCCGGCGGGCGCGCCGACGCGCGGGCCGCCGCAGAGGTGCACGACGGGGCCGCCACCCCGCCCGGCAGCGCCCCGGGCTCCCCGTCGGCGGCTTCACGCTCGACCCGGCCGGCTGCTCCCTCCTCCTGCCCGTCCGCGCGCCCGCGCCCCACGACGCCGCCGTCGGCTTCCCCGGGCCCGAGCACGCCCCGCCGCTGGGCGTCGGCGTCCCCGCCATGCTCGGCGCACCCGACGGCGAGCGGCCGCCGCTCCTCCTCGTACGGGACGTCGCCCGGGGCGGGTGGCGCCTGGAGGCCGACCCGTGCAGCAGCGAGCACGGCAGCGTCCGCACCTACCCGGACGGACTGGAACTCACCGAGCGCGCCGTGGAGACGTACGAGATCGAGGAGGCCGCCGGGCCGCTCTCCGCGCGGGCGCGCGCCGAGTGGCACGTGCGCTGGCACCGGCCGGACCTCGACCCGCCGTGGCACGCCGCCGTGGAGGTGCGGTCCGAGGCCGCGTCCGACGCCGCCGGGCTGCTCGTGCGCACCGAGCTGATCTGCACCGGCACAGGCGGTGAGGGTGCGGAGGGAGGTGACGAGGTCCTCCTCCACCGCACCTGGGAGAAGCGCGTGCCCCGGCCGTAACGTGTCCCCCACACACGTGGAAAGCGAGGCAAGCACCGATGCCCGAGCAGTCCGAGCGGTCCGAACAGAGGCCGCGTAGCCCGCTCGACCTCGCCGAGGGCGATCCCTTCGGCCCGCACAACCTCCCGTACGGCGTGTTCTCGACGGCGGACGACCCCGCACGCCGCCGCGTCGGCGTCCGGATCGGCAGCCATGTGCTGGACGCGGGCGCCGCCGCCCGCGCGCTGGGCTCCCCCTACGCGAGCCTGCTGGCGCAGCCCGCCCTCAACCCGCTGATGGCGGCCGGCCGCACCGCGTGGCGCGACGTGCGCCGGGCCCTCACGGCGTGGGTGACCTCGCCCGCGCACCGCGCCGCCGTCGAACCGCTGCTGCACCCGCTGGACGGCCCCGGCGCGGTCACCCTCCACCTGCCGTACGAGGTGGCCGACTACGTCGACTTCTACGCGAGCGAGCACCACGCGTCGAACGTGGGCCGGATGTTCCGCCCCGACGGCGAGCCGCTGACGCCCAACTGGAAGCACCTGCCGATCGGCTACCACGGCCGCTCCGGCACCGTGGTGGTGTCCGGCACCGACATCGTGCGGCCCTCGGGCCAGCGCAAGGCCCCGCAGGACGCGGCGCCGGTCTTCGGCCCGTCCACGAAGCTGGACATCGAGGCGGAGGTCGGCTTCCTGGTCGGCACCCCGTCCGAGCTGGGCCGCCCGGTGCCGCTGCGCGACTTCCGCGACCACGTCTTCGGGCTGACGCTCCTGAACGACTGGTCGGCGCGGGACGTCCAGGCATGGGAGTACGTGCCGCTGGGCCCGTTCCTGGGCAAGTCGTTCGCCACGTCGGTGTCGGCATGGGTGACGCCGCTGGAGGCGCTGGACGCGGCGCGGGTGGCGCCGCCCGCCCGGGACTTCCCGCTGCTGCCGTACCTGGACGACGCGGACGAGGACGAGCCGGGCGGCTTCGAGCTGCACATCACGGTGCGGATCAACGGCGAGGTCGTGGCCGAGCCGCCGTTCTCCACCATGTACTGGACGGCGGCCCAGCAGCTCGCGCACATGACGGTGAACGGCGCGTCGCTGCGCACCGGCGACCTGTACGGCTCGGGCACGGTCAGCGGGCCCGAGACCCACCAGCGGGGCTCACTGCTGGAGCTGACGTGGAACGGCCGGGACGCCCTCGAACTGACCTGCGGCAAGCGGACGTTCCTGGAGGACGGCGACGAGGTCACGCTCACGGCATGGGCGCCGGGCCCCGACGGTGTGAAGGTGGGCCTGGGCGAGGTCGCCGGCCGGATCGCCCCGGCCGTCTGACCCCGCGGCGGCAAGGGCCCGGCACCCCCGGCTCACGGGGTGCCGGGCCCGCGCGGCTCCCACAGCTGGGCCGCGCCCCGGGGTGGTCAGTCCGCCCGCCACAGGGCGGGCGCGTTCGGCGGCTCCCACCCGGGCTGCGCGGTGTGGCCCTGCAGGCAGGTGTGGCCGCGCCCGCCGTACGTGACGCGGTCGCCCGCGCGGTACGCCGTCCCCGCGGCCCATGTGCCGCCGGTGGGGGTGGGCGTGGGCGAGGGGCCCGGGTCCTGCGGTACGGCGAGGACGAAGTCGAACGTGGCGGTCCTGGCGCCGCCCGCGCTCTGCACGGTCATCAGCAGCCGCGGGTCGAACAGCGCGTCCGTGTGGTTGCGGGGCTCGCCCGGGAAGTACAGCTGCGTGGTGAGGACGGGCCGACCGGGGGCCTGCACCTTGACGTGGAGGTGGCGGGTGCGCCCCGGGTACAGGCCCGGCACGATGGTGGTCAGCCGGAACGCGCCCCGCTCGTCGGTGAACTGGTGGCCCCGGTAGCGGAACCCGGCGTTGTCGTACGCGCCGTCGGTGTCGGCCTGCCAGAAGTCGAGCAGGACGCCGGCCACGGGCCGGCAGGCCAGGCCGAAGACGTAGCCCTGCACGTCGAGCCGGACACCCCGGCCTCCGGGTTCGAGGAGTGAGGTGCGGCGCGGGGAGTCGGGCTTGAAGTAGGGGCCCTCCATCTGCGGGGGCGTGGGGTCGTCGCCGTCGTCGCACTGCGGGGTGAGCGGCGGCGGCGCGTCGGCGGTGGCGGTGCGGGCGAGGGCCGGGACGCCCATCAGGGCGGCGGGGGTCGCGACGCCGGCGGCGAGCGCGGCGCGCAACACGGTCTTGCGGCTGGGGTGCCGGGGATGCTGGTCCATGCCGGTGGCTCCTCGTGGCGAAGAGGTCTGGGGGACGGTGTCGGGAGCACCACCGAACCTAGGCGCGGCCTGCGGGGCGGGCGAGGGACGGGATGCGGTGGTCGTGGTGTTTATCCCGGCCGCCCTCCGCGCCCCGCCGGAAGTCCCCGGGGCTCAGCCCGGTCTCGCGGCGGAAGAAGCGGCAGAAGTACGAGGGGTCGTCGAAGCCGACCCGCAGGGCGACCTGGCGGACCGTCAGGTCCGTCTTGGCCAGCAGCCGTTTGGCCTCCTGGGTGCGGGCGTCGCGGACGAGCCGCCCGGGGGTGCGGCCGGTGGCCGCCTTGACGGCTTCGGCGAGGTAGCCGGGGGTGACGCCGATACGGTCGGCGCAGGCCCGCACCGACCACAGTGCGGCCTCCCCTCGGCCGATGAGCCGGCCGAACTCCTCGGCCACGCGACCGGGCCGGGCGGGCGCCGCGGGGCCTTCCGCGCGGCCGGGCCCCGTCGCGGGGGCGGGGAGTCTGGCCGCCCGGACGACGAGGATGTGCAGCAGGGCGCGCAGGACGGACGCGAAGCCCTCGGCGCCCTTGCCGTACTCGTCGTGGAGGTCGTCGACGAGCCGGGCGACGGTGGGGCGGGCCGGCCCGTCGAGCCGGAGCCACGGCCGCTCGCTCAACCGCCGCAGCAGCTCCCGGTCCCCGGGGTGGTCGAGCAGGAAGTCCTCGGTGAAGAGGATGACGGACCCGTCAAGCCCGGCCGCGCCCTCCCAGTGGTGGACCTGCCCCGGGGCGACGACCCCGAGGTGCGGGGGGCGCAGTTCCTGGCGGGCGAGGTCGACGACGTGGACGCCGCGCCCGGAGGTGACGTGGAGGATCTCGTAGAAGGTGTGCCGGTGCGGGAAGGCGGCCCTGGACAGGGGGCCGATGGTGTCGAAGGTGCCGACGGCGAAGGGCAGGGCCTGCGGCTGGGGCACCTCCAGCCGGTGTGTCGGCAGCGCGGCGTCCCCGGCGTCCCGCCCGCGTCGCATCCCCCGCCACCCCCTACAGGTCCAGACCATTCCCCTGCGGTCACCATGCCACGGGGCGGACCGCGGGGAACAGGGCGCGTTCCGCCCGTCGGCCCTCCTCCGGGTGCGGCGGCGCGCCGGGCGGCACATGCTGCTGGGGGCGGGGCAGGGAACCGCCCGGGCCCGGCCCCGCCCGGACGACCGGACCCGCCTGTACGACCAGAGCCGCCCGTACCGACCAGAGCCGCCCGTACCGACCAGAGCCGCCCGTACCGACCAGAGCCGCCGGTACGTACCGGCCCGGGGCGCCTGTACGGCAGGACCGTCCGCACGGCCGGAGCCGCGAGGCGCCCGGTCCCACCGGGACGACCGGGCCTGGCGCGGACCGGCCGGTTCGCACCGGGGGCGCCGGCACCGCCAGGGACGGCCCGGGACGGCCCGGCGACCGGTGCGGCCCGGTGGTACGACCTGCGCCCGGGACGGCCCGGGTCAGCAGGGTGACACGCACGCACTGTCGCGAGGAGCACCGCATGCACCCGAAAGGGCCCATACCCGCTGCCGCAGTCACCGCACTCGTCTCGCTGGCCCTCCTGGCAGGACCGGCGGCACCCGCCGCGACCGCGTCCGCAGGCGAGGCCGCGTCCGCACACGCCGACCTGGTCACCACGTACCAGGCGACGCTCAAGTACCACTCCGTCGAACGGGCCGTCCAGGACGGCTACCTGCCGATGCGCGGCTGCATCGAGCGGGAGGGCGAGGGCGGCATGGGCTACCACTACGTCAACAAGGCGTACAACAACACCACCGACCCGGCGCACCCCTCCGCCCTCATGTACGAGCCGGGCCCCGACGGCGCACTGCGGCTGGTGGGCGTCGAGTGGTTCGTCGAGGACGCGGACCAGGACCTGAGCACGGACGACGACCGGCCCGCCATGTTCGGCCAGCCCTTCCTGGGGCCGTCGCCGGGCGTCGAGGAGGGCATCGCCGCCCACTACGACCTGCACGTGTGGATCTACAAGCCGAACCCCAAGGGCATGTTCCACGAGTGGAACCCGCACGTGTCCTGCCCCGCGGACTGACCCGGGGCCGCACACACAGCGGTCGGGCGGGGCGCGCCACCGCGCCCCGCCCGACCGCTGCCGCGACCAGCCGCCTGCTACCGCACGAAGACGCCCGCCTGCGAGGCCAGGTCCAGGAAGTACTGCGGCGCGACGCCGAGCACCAGGGTGACCGCGACACCGACGCCGATCGCCGTCATCGTCAGCGGTGACGGCACGGCCACGGTCGGGCCCTCCGGGTGCGGTTCGCTGAAGAACATCAGCACGATGACGCGGATGTAGAAGAACGTCGCGATCGCGGAGGCGACCACGCCGACCACCACCAGCGCCCCGGCGCCGCCCTCGGCCGCCGCCTTGAACACGGCGAACTTGCCGGAGAACCCGGACGTCAGCGGGATGCCGGCGAAGGCCAGCAGGAACACCGCGAACACGGCCGCCACCAGCGGCGACCGGCGCCCGAGCCCCGCCCACTTCGACAGGTGCGTGGCCTCGCCGCCGGCGTCCCGCACCAGCGTGACGACGGCGAAGGCACCGATCGTCACGAAGGAGTACGCGGCCAGGTAGAACAGCACAGACGAGATGCCGGACGGCGTGGCCGCGATGACACCCGCCAGGATGAACCCGCCGTGGGCGATCGACGAGTAGGCCAGCAGCCGCTTGATGTCGGTCTGGGTGATGGCGACGATCGCACCGACCAGCATGGTGACGATGGCGACGCCCCACATGACGGGCCGCCAGTCCCAGCGGAGCCCCGGCAGCACCACGTACAGCAGCCGCAGCATCGCGCCGAACGCGGCGACCTTCGTGGCCGCGGCCATGAAGCCGGTGACCGGTGTCGGCGCGCCCTGGTACACGTCCGGGGTCCACATGTGGAATGGCACGGCGCCGACCTTGAACAGCAGGCCCATCAGCACCAGGGCGAAGCCGATGAGCAGCAGCACGTCGCTGCCCATGGTGGCGGCCAGCGCCGGGTCGACGGTGCCGACGGCCCCATCGACGACGTCCGCGATCCGCGCGTACGACACGGAGCCCGCGTAGCCGTACAGCAGGGCGATGCCGAAGAGGAAGAACGCGGAGGCGAAGGCGCCGAGCAGGAAGTACTTGACCGCGGCCTCCTGCGACACGAGCCGCTTGCGGCGGGCCAGGGCGCACAGCAGGTACAGCGGCAGCGACAGCACCTCCAGCGCGATGAACAGCGTCAACAGGTCGTTGGCCGCCGGGAAGGCCAGCATGCCGGCGACGGCGAACAGCGCCAGCGGGAACACCTCGGTGGTGGTGAACCCGGCCTTGACCGCGGCCTTCTCGTGGTCGCTGCCGGGCGCGGCCGCGGCCTCCGCCGCGAACGAGTCGACCCTGTGGCCGTGCCGTGCCGGGTCGAGCCGCCGCTCGGCGAAGGTGAACACCGACACCAGCGCGGCCAGCAGGATCGTGCCCTGGAGGAACAGCGCGGGCCCGTCGACGGCGATGGCGCCCATGGCGGCGATCCCCGCCTTGGTGGTGCCGTATCCGGCGACGGCGAGGCCGACGACCGCGGCGAACGCGGCGGCCAGCGCCGCGACGCTCAGGAAGAGCTGGCTGTGGTAGCGGGCGCGGCGCGGGACCACGGCCTCGACGAGGATGCCGAGGACCGCCGCGCCGACCACGATGAGGATCGGTGCCAGCTGGGCGTACTCGATCTTCGGCGCCTGGATGGCGCCGAGCGGCTCCGCGACCGGCCCGGCGGCCGCCGTCCACAGGCTGTGGAAGTCCGTTGTGCTCACTGCGCCGCCTCCACCTGGGGCCGGACCTCGGGTGCGGGGTCCTTCTGGTCGACGTCGGACATGGTGTGGCGCACCGCCGGGTTGACCACGTCGGTCACCGGCTTCGGGAACACGCCGAGGAACAGCAGCAGCGCGATCAGCGGTGCGGCCACAACCAGTTCACGGGCCCTCAGGTCGGGCATGGCCCGCACCTCGTCCTTGACGGGTCCCGTCATGGTCCGCTGGTACAGGACGAGCGTGTACAGCGCGGCCAGCACGATGCCGAGGGTGGCGACGACACCGGCCGCCGGGTACCGGGCGAACGTGCCGACCAGCACCAGGAACTCGCTGACGAACGGGGCGAGTCCCGGCAGCGACAGCGTGGCGAGGCCGCCCACGAGGAAGGTGCCCGCCAGCACCGGGGCGACCTTCTGCACCCCGCCGTAGTCGGCGATGAGCCGGGAGCCGCGCCGCGAGATCAGGAACCCGGCGACCAGCATCAGGGCGGCCGTGGAGAGCCCGTGGTTGACCATGTAGAGGGTGGCGCCGCTCTGCCCCTGGCTGGTCATCGCGAAGATGCCGAGGATGATGAAGCCGAAGTGGGAGATCGACGCGTAGGCGATCAGCCGCTTGATGTCCCGCTGGCCGACCGCGAGCAGCGCCCCGTAGACGATGCTGACCAGTGCGAGGACGAGGACCACGGGGGTCGCCCACTTCGACGCCTCCGGGAACAGCCCGAGGCAGAAGCGGAGCATCGCGAAGGTGCCGACCTTGTCGACCACGGCCGTGATGAGGACGGCGACCGGAGCCGTGGACTCGCCCATCGCGTTGGGCAGCCAGGTGTGCAGCGGCCACAGCGGCGCCTTCACCGCGAAGGCGAAGAAGAAGCCGAGGAACAGCAGCCGCTCGGTGTTCGCGGCCATCTCCAGCTCGCCGCTCGCGCGGGCGGCCGCGATCTCCGTGAGGGAGAAGTTCCCGGCGACGACGTACAGCCCGATGACGGCGGCCAGCATGACGAGCCCGCCGACGAGGTTGTAGAGGAGGAACTTCACCGCCGCGTACGACCGCTGGGCGGCGGCGTGCTCGTCGGTGCCGGCGTGCGCCCGGTCCCCGAACCCCCCGATGAGGAAGTACATCGGGATGAGCATGGCCTCGAAGACGAGGTAGAAGAGGAAGACGTCGGTGGCCTCGAAGGAGAGGATCACCATCGCCTCGACCATGAGGATCAGGGCGAAGAAGCCCTGGGTGGGCCGCCACCTCTTCGACTGGCCCGCGGCGGAGCCGCTGCCGGACGCGGCCAGGTGGTCGGCGTCGTGCCAGCCGGCGAGGATGACGAAGGGGACGAGGACGGCGGTGAGCGCGACGAGCGCCACCCCGATGCCGTCGACGCCCAGTTCGTACCGCACCCCGAAGTCCGGGATCCAGGCGTGGGACTCGGTGAGCTGGTAGCGGGCGCCGCCCGGGTCGAAGCGGGCGAACACGGTCGCGGCGAGCGCGAGCGTGGCGAGGGAGAAGGCGAGGGCCACCCACTTGGCCGCGGTGCGTCGGGCCGCCGGCACGGCGGCGGTGACGATCGCACCGGCTGCGGGCACGGCCGCCGTCGCCGTCAGGAGGTAGGACATCGCGGTCACACCCCCCTCATGAGCAGGGTCGCGGCGATCAGCACCGCAGCACCTCCGAACATCGAGACCGCGTAGGAGCGGGCGAAGCCGTTCTGCAACCTGCGCATCCGGCTGGAGAGTCCGCCCATCGACGCCGCCGTCCCATTGACGACCCCGTCGACGAGGGTGTGGTCCACGTAGACCAGCGAGCGGGTGAGGTGCTCGCCGCCGCGCACCAGGACCACGTGGTTGACGTCGTCCTGGTAGAGGTCGCGGCGGGCGGCCCTGGTGAGCAGCGAGCCGCGCGGCGCGACGACCGGCACGGGCCGCCGCCCGTACTGGGCGTAGGCGATGCCGACGCCGATGAGCAGGACCACGACCGTGGACGTGGTGACCACGGCGGCGCTCACCGGCGGATGGCCGTGCTCGAAGTCCGTGACGGGCTTCAGCCAGTTCACGAACGCGCTGTTGAGCGAGAACAGGCCGCCGGCGAAGACCGACCCGAAGGCCAGCAGGATCATCGGCACGGTCATGGACTTCGGCGACTCGTGCGGGTGCGGCATCCGACCGGGGAGGGCCTCGGCGGCGGGTTCGGCGCTGGGCACCTGGTCCGCGTCGGGGGCGGGCTGCCAGCGCTTCTCGCCGAAGAAGGTCATCAGCATCACGCGGGTCATGTAGTACGCGGTGAGCCCGGCGCCCAGCAGGGTGACCGCGCCGAGGATCCAGCCCTCGGCGCCGCCCTTCGCGAAGGCCGCCTCGATGATCTTGTCCTTGGACCAGAAGCCGGACAGGCCGGGGAAGCCGATGATGGCGAGGTACCCGAGCCCGAAGGTCACGAAGGTGACCGGCATGTACGTCCGCAGGCCGCCGTACTTGCGCATGTCGACCTCGTCGTTCATGCCGTGCATGACCGAGCCGGCGCCGAGGAACAGCCCGGCCTTGAAGAAGCCGTGCGTCACCAGGTGCATGATCGCGAAGGCGTAGCCGATCGGGCCGAGGCCCGCGGCGAGGATCATGTACCCGATCTGGGACATCGTCGACCCGGCCAGGGCCTTCTTGATGTCGTCCTTGGCGCAACCGACGATCGCACCGAAGAGCAGCGTGACCGCGCCGACCACGACCACGGCGAGCTGGGCGTCCGGGGCCGCGTTGAAGATCGCCCCGGACCGGGTGATGAGGTAGACGCCGGCGGTCACCATGGTGGCGGCGTGGATCAGGGCGGAGACCGGTGTGGGGCCCTCCATGGCGTCCCCGAGCCAGGACTGCAGCGGCACCTGGGCCGACTTGCCGCACGCGGCGAGCAGCAGCATCAGCCCGATCGCCGTGAGCGTGCCCTCGGACGTCTCGCCGGCGGAGCCGAGCACCGGGCCGAAGGCGAAGGTGCCGAAGGTGGTGAACATCAGCATGATCGCGATCGACAGGCCGATGTCGCCGACCCGGTTGACCAGGAACGCCTTCTTCGCGGCGGTGGCCGCGGTCGGCTTGTGCTGCCAGAAGCCGATGAGGAGGTACGAGGCGAGGCCGACGCCCTCCCAGCCGAAGTACAGCAGCAGGTAGTTGTCGGCGAGCACCAGCAGGAGCATCGCCGCGAGGAACAGGTTCAGATAGCCGAAGAAGCGGCGGCGGCGCTCGTCGTGCTCCATGTACCCGATCGAGTACACGTGGATGAGCGTGCCGACGCCGGTGATGAGCAGCACGAACGTCATCGACAGCTGGTCGAGCTGGAAGGCGATGTCCGCCTGGAAGCCCTCCACCGGCACCCAGGTGAACAGCCGCTGTCCCAGCGTCCGTTCGTCGGCGCTCCGGCCGAGCATGTCGGCGAACAGCACCAGGCCGAGGGCGAAGGAGGCGGCCGCCAGCAGCGTGCCGATCCAGTGCCCGAACCGGTCCAGCCGCCGGCCGCCGCAGAGCAGGACGGCCGCTCCGAGCAGAGGCGCCGCGATGAGCGGCGCGATCAGGTTCGAGGTATCCACGGTTCTAGCGACCCCTTACAGCTTCATCAGGCTGGCGTCGTCGACCGAGGCCGAATGGCGGATACGGAACAGCGACACGATGATCGCCAGCCCGACCACGACCTCCGCGGCGGCGACGACCATCGTGAAGAACGCGATGATCTGGCCGTCGAGGTTGCCGTGCATCCGGGAGAACGCGACCAGGGTGAGGTTGCAGGCGTTCAGCATCAGCTCGACGCTCATGAACACGACGATCGCGTTGCGCCGGATCAGCACACCCGCGGCGCCGATGGTGAACAACAGGGCGGCGAGGTAGATGTAGTTGACGGGATTCACTTGGCCGCCTCCTCTCCGTCCCGCCCGGCGGACCCGTCGCGCTCGCTTCCGAGCCCGCGCACGTCCTCCTGCTCCCGGCCGAGCCGCTCCTCGGAGCGCTGCTCCAGGGCCTTGAGGTCGTCCAGCGCCTGCGCGGAGACGTCGCGGACCTGGCCCCGCGCGCGCAGCGTGCGGTTGACGGTCAGCTCGGACGGGGTGCCGTCGGGCAGCAGGCCGGCGATGTCGACCGCGTTGTGCCGGGCGTACACACCGGGCGCGGGCAGCGGCGGGAGCTGCGTCCCTTCCCGTACGCGCTGCTCGGCCAGCTCCCGCTGGGTGCGGGCCTTCTCGGTGCGCTCGCGGTGGGTCAGCACCATGGCGCCGACCGCGGCCGTGATGAGCAGCGCACCGGTGATCTCGAAGGCGAAGACGTACTTGGTGAAGATGAGCACCGCCAGGCCCTCCACGTTGCCGCCGGAG
Source organism: Streptomyces sp. CC228A (assembly GCF_021390935.1). GTDB lineage: Bacteria > Actinomycetota > Actinomycetes > Streptomycetales > Streptomycetaceae > Streptomyces. The sequence continues at coordinate 99,925 of NZ_JAJPUI010000009.1, read as the reverse complement.
TTGGCGGCGGCCAGCCCGTTGAACGTCTCCAGGGAGGCGCTGCCGATACCGGCGGCGAGGAGGGTGCCGAAGCCGAGGGCGCACAGCGCCGCCAGCCAGCGCTGGCCCTTGATGGTCTCCTTCAGCGAGTCGGCGGCGGTGACGCCGACGAGCATGACGACGAAGAGGAACAGCATCATGATCGCGCCGGTGTAGACGACGATCTGCACGATGCCCAGGAAGTAGGCGCCGTTCGCCAGGTAGAACACCGCGAGGATGATCATGGTGCCGGCCAGGCAGAGCGCGCTGTGCACGGCCTTCCTCATCAGGATGGTGCACAGGGCGCCGATCACCGCGACCGTGCCGAGCAGCCAGAACTGCACGGCCTCACCGGTCGACGTGGTGTACGCGGCGGCCAGGGTCTGCGCGGTCATGCCTCGACCACCTTCTCCGAGGCGGGTTCGCCGGGGCCGAAGTCCGACGCCGCCTCCTGCGGCCCCGCCCCGTCGGAGACGGGCTGGCGGACCGTGCCGGGCGCGGCCTCGGTGACCAGGCCCCGGTAGTAGTCCTGCTCGGTCATCCCCGGGTGGATGGCGTGCGGGCTGTCGACCATCCCCTCCTCCAGTCCCGCGAGGAGCTGCTCCTTGGTGTAGATCAGGTTCGCCCGGGAGCTGTCGGCGAGCTCGAACTCGTTGGTCATGGTCAGCGCGCGCGTGGGGCACGCCTCGATGCACAGTCCGCAGAAGATGCAGCGGGCGTAGTTGATCTGGTAGACCCGCCCGTACCGCTCGCCCGGCGAGTAGCGCTCCTCGTCGGTGTTGTCGGCGCCCTCGACGTAGATGGCGTCGGCGGGGCAGGCCCAGGCGCACAGTTCGCAGCCGACGCACTTCTCCAGCCCGTCCGGGTGCCGGTTGAGCTGGTGGCGGCCGTGGAAACGGGGCGCCGTGGTCTTCTGCTGCTCCGGGTACTGCTCGGTCAGCCGCTTCTTGAACATGGCCTTGAAGGTCACGCCGAAGCCGGCCACCGGGTTCTGGAAGTCAGACACCCTCCGTCTCCTTTCCGTCACTGGCAGTATCGGGGCCGCCACTGACAATGAGCTCTCGGTCGGCCCTGGGCCTGCGCCGCGGCACCGGCGGCAGGGTCTGCCCGGGCAGCGGGGGCACCGGGAACCCGCCGGCCATCGGGTCGAAGCCGGCGTCCTGCGCCGCCTCCGCGGCCTCCTCCTCCGCCTTGGCCCTCCGGTCGCGGAACATGTCGGCGACGAAGGACAGCAGCAGCACCGCCAGCACGGCCCCGGCGACGTACAGCACGATCTGCTGGAACGCGACGTTCTCGTTGCGCAGCGCGCGGACGGTCGCGACGAGCATCAGCCACACCACGGAGACGGGGATGAGGACCTTCCACCCCAGCTTCATCAGCTGGTCGTAGCGGACACGGGGCAGGGTGCCGCGCAGCCACACGAAGAAGAAGATGAAGGCGACGACCTTGCCCACGAACCAGAGCAGCGGCCACCAGCCGTGGTTGGCGCCCTCCCAGAACGCGGACACCGGGTACGGGGCCCGCCAGCCGCCCAGGAACAGGGTGACCGCGATCATCGACACGGTGACCATGTGGATGTACTCGGCCAGCATGAACATCGCGAACTTGATGGAGCTGTACTCGGTGTTGAAGCCGCCGACGAGGTCGCCCTCGGACTCCGGCATGTCGAACGGGGCCCGGCTGGACTCGCCGATCATCGTGACCATGTAGACGAGGAACGACACCGGTAGCAGCACGGCGAACCAGCGGTCCTGCTGCGCCTCGACGATCGTCGAGGTGGACATCGAACCGGAGTAGAGGAACACCGACGCGAAGGCCACACCCATGGCGATCTCGTACGAGATGACCTGCGCCGCCGACCGGATGCCGCCGAGCAGCGGGTACGTGGACCCGGACGACCAGCCGCCGAGGACGAAGCCGTACACCCCGAGCGAGCCGATCGCCAGGACGTACAGCATCGCCACCGGCAGGTCGGTGAGCTGCATCGTGGTGCGGACGCCGAAGACGGACACCTCGTTGCCCGCGGGCCCGAAGGGGATGACGGCGACGGCCATGAAGGCGGGGATCGCGGCCAGGACGGGCGCGAGGACGTAGATCACCTTGTCCGCGCGCTTGACGACCACGTCCTCCTTCAGCATGAGCTTCACGCCGTCGGCGAGGGACTGGAGCATGCCCCACGGGCCGTGCCGGTTGGGGCCGACGCGCCGCTGCATCCAGCCGACGACCTTGCGCTCCATCACGATGGAGATCAGGACCGTGACCATGAGGAAGGCGAAGCAGAAGACCGCCTTGACGACCACGAGCCACCAGGGGTCGCGGCCGAACATCGAGAGGTCCTCGGCCGCGAGGAGGGCCGGGTTCACGCTCGCACCTCCGACGGGTTCGAAGAGTCGGGTGAGTCGGGTGTTTCCGCCGGGGCCGGTGCGGCCGCGGCGGCCGGGTCGACCGCGGCGGGGCCGATGCGGACCAGCCGGCCCGGCACCGTCCCGGTGTCGGACAGCACGCCGCCCCCGACCGAGTTGAGCGGCAGCCACACGACCCGGTCGGGCAGTTCGGCCGTCACCCGCAGCGGCAGCCGCACCGCGCCGGAGGGGCCGCTGACCTCAAGCAGCTCGCCGTCCGCGACACCGCTCTCCGCGGCCGTGGCCGCCGACAGCCGGGCGACCGCGGCGTGCCGGGTGCCGGCCAGGGCCTCGTCGCCCTCCTGGAGCCGCCCCCGGTCGAGCAGCATCCGGTGGCGGCCAGCACCGCCTCGCCCTCGCCGGCGCGGGGCAGCGGCCGGGCCGCCTCGGACGGGTCGCCCGCCGGGGCGCCGTCCCACGCGCCGAGCCGGTCCATCTCGCGCCGCACGGAGGGCAGGTCGGGCAGCCCGAAGTGGACGTCCATGGCGTCCGCCAGCATGTGCAGGACCCGAGCGTCGGCGGGCGGCAGCGGCCGGGTCATCTGGTCCGGCTTCAGCGCGGCCTCGAACATCCGCACGCGGCCCTCCCAGTTGAGGAAGGTGCCCGGCTTCTCGGCGACCGCGGCCACCGGGAGCACCACGTCGGCCCGCCGGGTGACCTCGCCGGGCCGCAGCTCCAGGGACACGACGAATGCCGCGTCGAGCGCCTCACGCGCCCGCTGCGGGTCGGGCAGGTCGGCGACGTCCACACCGGCGACCAGCAGCGCGCCGAGCTCGCCGGTGGCGGCGGCCTCCAGGATCTGGCCGGTGTCCCGCCCGTAGCGGTGCGGCAGCTCGCGCAGCCCCCAGGCGACGGCCGTCTCCTCGCGGGCCCGCGGGTCGGTGGCCGGCCGCCCGCCGGGCAGCAGCGACGGGACGGCGCCCGCCCACAGCGCGGCGCGCTCCCCGGCCCGGCGCGGGATCCACACCAGCCGGGCACCGGTCGCGGAGGCCAGCCGCACGGCGGCGGTGAGCGCGCCGGGCACGCCCGCGAGCCGCTCCCGGCCACGATGACGGCGCCCTCGGCGCGCAGGGCCTCCGCGGCGGCGGCTCCCGGGCCGTCGAGCCCCGTGCCGGACGCGAGGGCGTCGAGCCACTCGGTCTCCGTGCCGGGCGCGGCCGCCAGCAGCGTCCCGCCCGCCTTGGTCAGGCCCCTGGTGGCGAACGGCGCGACGGAGTAGGTCCGCCGGCCGTGCTTGCGCCACGCCTTGCGCAGCCGCAGGAAGACGCCGGGCGCCTCCTCCTCGGCCTCGATCCCTACCAGCAGCACCGCGGGGGCGCGCTCCAGAGACCGGTACGTGACGCCTTCGCCGTCCAGGTCCACGCCCCGGCCGGCGACCCGGGCCGCCAGGAAGTCGGCTTCCTCGCTGCTGTGCAGGCGGGCGCGGAAGTCGATGTCGTTGGTGTCCAGCGCCACGCGGGCGAACTTGGCGTACGCGTAGGCGTCCTCGACGGTGAGGCGTCCGCCGGTCAGCACCCCGGTGCGGCCCCTGACCAGGCCCCGCGCCGCCGCCTCCAGCGCCTCCGGCCAGGACGCGGGCTCCAGCACGCCGTCCGCGCTGCGCACCAGGGGTGTGGTGAGCCGGTCGCGCTGCTGTGCGTAGCGGAACGCGAAGCGCCCCTTGTCGCACAGCCACTCCTCGTTGACCTCCGGGTCCTCGGCGGCCAGCCGCCGCATGACCTTGCCGCGCCGGTGGTCGGTGCGGGTGGCGCAGCCGCCGGCGCAGTGCTCGCACACGGAGGGCGTGGAGACCAGGTCGAAGGGGCGGGAGCGGAACCGGTACGCCGCCGAGGTGAGCGCGCCGACCGGGCAGATCTGGATGGTGTTGCCGGAGAAGTACGACTCGAAGGGGTCGCCCTCGCCGGTGCCGACCTGCTGGAGGGCGCCCCGCTCGACCAGTTCGATCATCGGGTCGCCGGCGATCTGCTGGGAGAAGCGGGTGCAGCGGGCGCACAGCACGCACCGCTCGCGGTCCAGCAGCACCTGCGTGGAGATCGGCACCGGCTTCTCGTAGGTCCGCTTCCTGCCCTCGAAGCGGGACTCGGCCTGCCCGTGGGACATGGCCTGGTTCTGCAGGGGGCACTCGCCGCCCTTGTCGCAGACGGGGCAGTCCAGGGGGTGGTTGATGAGCAGCAGCTCCATCACCCCGACCTGGGCTTTCTCTGCGACCTGGGAGGTGAGGTGAGTACGGACCACCATCCCGTCCGTACAGGTGATCGTGCAGGAGGCCATGGGCTTGCGCTGGCCCTCGACCTCGACGATGCACTGGCGGCAGGCGCCGGCCGGGTCGAGGAGGGGGTGGTCGCAGAAGCGGGGGATCTCGATGCCGAGCTGCTCGGCGGCGCGGATCACCAGGGTCCCCTTGGGGACCGAGAGCTCGACGCCGTCGATGGTCAGCGAGACCAGGTCCTCCGGCGGCACCGCCGGGCGCGCGCCTCCACCGGTGGAGGACGTGGTGACGGTCATGCGTTCACCTCCACGTGGTTGTCCGCCCAGGCGGTCGACTTGGCCGGGTCGAAGGGGCAGCCCTTGCCGGTGATGTGCTCCTCGTACTCCCCGCGGAAGTACTTCAGGGAGGAGAAGATCGGTGAGGCGGCGCCGTCGCCGAGGGCGCAGAAGGACTTGCCGTTGATGTTGTCGGCGATGTCGGCGAGCTTGTCGAGGTCGCCGAGCCGCCCCTTGCCGGCCTCGATGTCGCGCAGCAGCTGCACGAGCCAGTAGGTGCCCTCGCGGCAGGGGGTGCACTTGCCGCAGGACTCGTGGGCGTAGAACTCGGTCCAGCGGGTGACGGCCCGGACGACGCAGGTCGTCTCGTCGAAGCACTGGAGGGCCTTGGTGCCGAGCATGGAGCCGGCGGCGCCCACGCCCTCGTAGTCGAGCGGCACGTCCAGGTGCTCGTCGGTGAACATGGGCGTGGACGAGCCGCCCGGGGTCCAGAACTTGAGGCGGTGGCCGGGCCGCATGCCGCCGCTCATGTCGAGCAGCTGCCGCAGCGTGATGCCGAGCGGTGCCTCGTACTGGCCGGGTCCGGCGACGTGGCCGCTGAGCGAGTACAGCGTGAAGCCGGGGGACTTCTCGCTGCCCATCGAGCGGAACCAGTCCTTTCCGCGGTGCAGGATCGCGGGAACCGACGCGATGGACTCGACGTTGTTCACGACGGTGGGGCACGCGTAGAGGCCGGCGACCGCGGGGAAGGGGGGCCGGAGCCGGGGCTGGCCGCGGCGCCCTTCGAGCGAGTCGAGCAGGGCGGTCTCCTCGCCGCAGATGTACGCGCCCGCGCCCGCGTGCACGGTGAGGTCGAGGTCCATGCCGCTGCCGAGGATGTCCTTGCCGAGGTAGCCCGCCTCGTAGGCCTCGCGCACCGCCTCGTGCAGCCGCCGCAGCACGGGGACGACCTCGCCGCGCAGGTAGACGAAGGCGTGCGTGGAGCGGATCGCGTAGCAGGCGATGACGATGCCCTCGATGAGGGAGTGCGGGTTGGCGAAGAGGAGGGGGATGTCCTTGCAGGTGCCGGGCTCGGACTCGTCGGCGTTGACCACGAGGTAGTGCGGCTTGCCGTCGCCCTGGGGGATGAACTGCCACTTCATGCCCGTGGGGAAGCCCGCGCCGCCGCGGCCGCGCAGGCCGGAGTCCTTGACGTAGGCGATGACGTCGTCGGGTGTCATGGCGAGGGCCTTGCGCAGGCCCTCGTAGCCGTCGTGCCGCCGGTAGGTGTCCAGGGTCCAGGAGTCGGGCTGGTCCCAGAAGGCGGACAGAACCGGCGAGAGCAGCTTCTCGGGGCTGGTCTCCCCGATCTCGGGTGCCAAGGTCATCACTCCCCCTCGGTGGTCTCGTCGTGCCGGGTGGCGTCCTGCCCGCTTTCGCCGCGCGGGTGGACGACCCGGGGCGGCAGCGCCTCGCCCTTGGCGAGCTTCAGCCCGATGAGGGAGGCGGGGCCGGCGCCGCCGGTGGCCTCGACCGCGCCGGGCCGGGGGTCGGGGAAGCCGGCGAGGATGCGCGCGGTCTCCTTGAAGGTGCACAGCGGCGCGCCGCGGGTGGGGGCGACGGGGCGGCCCGCCCGCAGGTCGTCGACGAGCTTCCTGGCGCTCTCGGGCGTCTGGTTGTCGAAGAACTCCCAGTTGACCATCACGACGGGCGCGAAGTCGCAGGCGGCGTTGCACTCGATGTGTTCGAGGGTGACCTTGCCGTCCTCGGTCGTCTCCTGGTTGCCGACGCCCAGGTGCTCCTTGAGCTCCTCGAAGATGGCGTCGCCGCCCATGACCGCGCAGAGCGTGTTGGTGCAGACGCCGACCTGGTAGTCGCCGCTCGGCTTGCGCCGGTACATGGTGTAGAAGGTGGCGACCGCGGTGACCTCGGCGGTGGTCAGGCCGAGGGTCTCGGCGCACCAGCGCATGCCGGTGCGGGTGACGTGGCCCTCCTCGGCCTGCACGAGGTGCAGCATCGGCAGGAGCGCGGAGCGGGAGTCGGGGTAGCGGGCGATGATCTCCTTGGCGTCCGCGTCGAGCCGGGCGCGTACGTCGGCGGGGTAGTCGGGTGCGGGGAGCTCGGGCATGCCGAGGCTCGTCGCAGTCACGTCGGTCACCGGTCGACGCCTCCCATCACGGGGTCGATGGACGCGACGGCGACGATGACGTCGGCGATCATGCCGCCTTCGCACATCGCCGCCATGGTCTGGAGGTTGGTGAAGGACGGGTCGCGGAAGTGGACCCGGTAGGGGCGGGTGCCGCCGTCGGAGACGACGTGGGCGCCGAGCTCGCCCTTGGGCGACTCGACCGCGGCGTACACCTGTCCGGCGGGGACCCGGAAGCCCTCGGTGACCAGCTTGAAGTGGTGGATCAGGGCCTCCATGGAGGTGCCCATGATCTTCTTGATGTGGTCGAGGGAGTTGCCGAGGCCGTCGGGCCCGAGGGCGAGCTGCGCGGGCCAGGCGATCTTCTTGTCGGCGACCATGACGGGCCCGGGTTCGAGCCGGTCCAGGCACTGCTCGACGATCCGCAGCGACTGGCGCATCTCCTCCAGGCGGATGAGGAAGCGGCCGTAGGAGTCGCAGGTGTCGGCGGTCGGGATGTCGAACTCGTACGTCTCGTAGCCGCAGTACGGGTCGGACTTGCGCAGGTCGTGCGGGAGGCCGGTGGCCCGCAGGATCGGTCCGGTGGCGCCGAGCGCCATGCAGCCGGCCAGGTCGAGGTGGCCGATGTCCTGCATGCGGGCCTTGAAGATGGGGTTGCCGGTGGCGAGCTTGTCGTACTCCGGCAGGTTCTTGCGGAGTGTCTTCACGCACTCGCGGATCTGGTCGACGGCGCCGGGCGGCAGGTCCTGGGCGAGGCCGCCGGGGCGGATGAACGCGTGGTTCATGCGGAGCCCGGTGATCAGCTCGTACAGGTCCAGGATCAGTTCGCGGTCCCGGAAGCCGTAGATCATGATCGTGGTGGCGCCGAGCTCCATGCCGCCGGTGGCGATGGCCACGAGGTGGGAGGAGAGCCGGTTGAGCTCCATGAGCAGGACGCGGATGACGGTGGCCCGGTCGGGCACCTGGTCCTCGATGCCGAGGAGCTTCTCCACGCCGAGGCAGTACGCCGTCTCGTTGAAGAACGACGTCAGGTAGTCCATGCGCGTCACGAAGGTGGTGCCCTGGGTCCACGTCCGGTATTCGAGGTTCTTCTCGATGCCGGTGTGGAGGTAGCCGATGCCGCAGCGGGCCTCGGTGACGGTCTCGCCGTCGATCTCCAGGATCAGCCGGAGCACCCCGTGCGTGGAGGGGTGTTGGGGGCCCATGTTGACGACGATCCGCTCGTCGTCGGCCTGCGCCGCGGACGCGGCGACCTCGTCCCAGTCGCCGCCGGTGACGGTGTAGACGGTGCCCTCGGTGGTCTCGCGGGCTTCCGCTTCTGGCGCGTGGTAGCTGGTCACGAGTAGGACCTCCGCTGGTCCGGAGCCGGGATCTGGGCGCCCTTGTACTCGACGGGGATGCCGCCGAGGGGGTAGTCCTTGCGCTGCGGGTGGCCCTGCCAGTCGTCCGGCATCATGATCCGGGTCAGGGCCGGGTGGCCGTCGAAGACGATGCCGAAGAAGTCGTACGCCTCGCGCTCGTGCCAGTCGTTGGTCGGGTAGACCGCGACGAGCGACGGGATGTGCGGGTCGCGGTCCGGCGCGCTGACCTCCAGGCGCAGCCGCCGCCCGTGGGTGATCGAGCGCAGGTGGTAGACGGCGTGCAGCTCGCGGCCGGTGTCGCCGGGGTAGTGGACGCCGCTGACGCCGAGGCACAGCTCGAACCGGAGGGCGGGGTCGTCGCGCAGGGTGCGGGCGACGAGGGGCAGGTGCTCGCGGGCGATGTGGAAGGTCAGTTCGCCGCGGTCCACGACCGTCTTCTCGATGGCGTTGCCGGGGAGGAGCCCCTGCTCCTCCAGGGCGCCTTCGAGTTCGTCGGCGACCTCGTCGAAGTAGCCGCCGTAGGGGCGGGTGGCGGCGCCGGGCAGGCGGATGGAGCGGACGAGGCCGCCGTATCCGGTGGTGTCGCCGCCCTTGTTCGCGCCGAACATGCCGCGCTGGACGCGGATCTCCTCGCCGTGCTCGCCGCGCTGCCCGGGGAGGTTCTGCGCGGCGAGGTCCTTCTCGGGGTTCGGCTCGTGGGCCTCGGCGGGCTCGCGTGAGCGTTCGGGCCGGGTGGGCTCGGGCGGCCCGGAGTCCGGCCGGGTCGGCTTGGGCTGGTTCGACTCGCGCCGGATCGGCTCGGGCCCGTTCGCCTGGCTGTCGGTCACCGCAGCAGCCCCTTCATCTCGATCGTCGGCAGCGCCTTGAGCGCCGCCTCCTCCGCCTCGCGGGCCGCCTCGCGCGCGTTGACGCCGAGCTTGGACGACTGGATCTTCTGGTGGAGCTTGAGGATCGCGTCCAGCAGCATCTCGGGGCGCGGCGGGCAGCCGGGCAGATAGATGTCGACGGGGACGACGTGGTCGACGCCCTGCACGATCGCGTAGTTGTTGAACATGCCGCCCGAGGAGGCGCAGACGCCCATGGAGATGACCCATTTCGGGTTGGGCATCTGGTCGTAGACCTGGCGCAGGACGGGGGCCATCTTCTGGCTGACCCGGCCCGCCACGATCATCAGGTCGGCCTGGCGCGGGGAGCCGCGGAAGACCTCCATGCCGAAGCGCGCCATGTCGTAGCGCCCCGCGCCCGTCGTCATCATCTCGATGGCGCAGCACGCGAGGCCGAAGGTCGCGGGGAAGACGGACGCCTTGCGCACCCATCCCGCGGCCTGCTCGACCGTCGTCAGCAGAAATCCGCTCGGCAGCTTCTCTTCGAGTCCCATGAGTGTGCCCTTCAGCCCCTCAGTAACTCCTCAGTAACCCCAGTGGCCCCGATGCCTGCTCAGTCCCACTCCAGGCCGCCGCGCCGCCACACGTAGGCGTAGGCGACGAAGACGGTGAGGACGAAGAGCAGCATCTCGACGAGGCCGAAGAGCCCCAGCGCGTCGAAGGTGACGGCCCAGGGGTAGAGGAAGATGATCTCGATGTCGAAGACGATGAAGAGCATCGCCGTCAGGTAGTACTTGATGGGAAAGCGGCCGCCTCCGGCCGGCGTGGGCGTCGGCTCGATGCCGCACTCGTACGCCTCCAGCTTGGCCCGGTTGTACCTCTTGGGGCCGATGAGCGTGGCCATGACCACGGAGAAGATCGCAAACGCCGCGCCGAGGGCGCCGAGCACGAGGATGGGCGTGTAGATGTTCACGCTCCTCGCTCCTTCCAGTCGTCCTTGACCGTTGGACCGCACCGCGGGCGTGCGTCCCGCCGCCCCGCTTCCGCCGACCCCGCCGACCCCTCTCGGAGCGGGAAGATCGCTTTCATGTGAGGCAGTTCACAAGCCCGTCTGCCACGCATCCTATGCCCGTCGATCTGTGATCTGCGACACGGGGTGCGTCAACGTCTTTGTGATCTCTGCCACCTGGCGAACGATCATGAATTCGGATGAACGGTCATCCTCACACCAGGCGTGTTCAAGTGGTGACGATCCGCGACATCTGCGCCGGTCAGCGCTGGTCGGAGGGGGTGCGCCCTATCAAAGGATTCGCATAGCAAGCAAATTCGCCCCGGACTCCTGCGGGTGATAGGGGGACTCACCCCACTCGCGCGAGGGCCCCTCGGGTACGGAGGTGGACGCGGACACCCCGCGTGCGCGCGTTCACGAGAGGCACATGCCGACGGATGTTGCCGTCCTGTGACCTGCGCCACGTACGACAACCCGTCAGATATTGCGGGCTTGGCCAACTGGCGCATCGAGTGGTAAGTGGGCGGCAATTCGGGCGTTTTACCGAAAACCCTTGATCATGGGCCCGATGCCCCGGGACCGAAATGTCCGTTAGGGCGTCAATAAAGGCGCGCAGAAAACGGATTCAGGCCCTCCAGGCGCAACTGTGGCGCAACACACGTTTCTTGAAGGGAACCGTAACCCCCTGATAGCGGTTGTACCCATGTCCCACACCGCTCACATACCCAGCCACCGGAAGCCCCGCCGCAGCGCCTCGAAGCTCACGCTGCGCGCCGGAGTTGCCGGTGGCGTCCTCAGCACCATCGCGGTGGCCGCCTCGCCCGCCCAGGCCGAGACGGTGACCGAGACCATCGAGATGCCCACGCTCGCCGGCGTGGACCTCTCCGAGGCGCTGTCCACCGCGGTCGCCGCCTCCGCCGAGGCGACCCAGCACGACGCCCTCGTCCAGGATCTCCGGGCGCAGGAGGACGCGGCGGCCGAGAAGGCGGCCAAGGACGCCAAGAAGGCCAAGGACGAGGCGGACCGCAAGGCCGAGGCCGAGCGCAAGGCCAAGGAGGCCGAGGAGCGCCGGGCCCGCGAGGCCGAGGCGCGCGCCCGAGCCGAGGCCCGGGAGCGCGCCTCCCGCAGCAGCGGGCGCACCACCCTGTCCGCCTCCGCCTCCGCGAGCACGGGCAGCAGCACCGTCTCCGCCCCGGCCAGCGGCTCCGCCGCCGCCATCGTGGCCTTCGCCCGCGCCCAGGTCGGCGACGCGTACGTCATGGGCGCCACCGGCCCCAACGCCTGGGACTGCTCCGGCCTCGTGCAGGCCGCCTACCGGCAGGCCGGCATCGACCTGCCGCGCGTCTCCGGCTCCCAGTCCAGCATGGGCACCTCCGTCTCCCTGAACGCCCTGCAGCCCGGCGACATCCTCTACTGGGGCAGCCGCAGCGGCTCGTACCACGTGGCGATCTACGTGGGCGGCGGCAAGTTCGTCGGCGCGCAGAACCCGAGCACGGGCGTCGTCGAGCGCTCCCTCGACTGGGACCGCCCGTCGGGCGCGGTGCGCATCCTCTGACCCGCGAGGCCGTGGGCCACCGTGCGGCGCGGTGGCCGGTGGTCGCCTGCCTCCACGCGGCGCGGTGCGCTGCGCGGTGCGTCGGCTGCGTGCGAGGCGGCACTGTGGCCCCACGCGGCACGCTGCGTCGGCCCCGTACGGCCCGGCGCCCCGGGAGGTGCGGCCCGCTGACCCGCGCAGTGGCGTGACCCGCCGGGCCCGCTGCGCGCCCGGTCGTCGGCCCGCCCGTCTCCCCGCACACGCATGGGCCGGTGCTCCCCCGCCAGGGGCGAGCACCGGCCCTTCGCCGTGCGGTCAGGCCTTCGGCGCCACCTTCGACAGCCCGTTGATGATCCGGTCCATGGCGTCGCCGCCCGTCGGGTCGGTGAGGTTCGCCAGCAGCTTCAGCGTGAACCGCATCAGCATCGGGTGGGTCAGGCCCCGCTGCGCGGCGATCTTCATGACCTTCGGGTTGCCGATCAGCTTCACGAACCCGCGGCCGAGCGTGTAGTACCCACCGTAGGTGTCCTTCAGGATCTTCGGGTAGTTCTGCAGGGCCAGCTCCCGCTGCGCCGGCGTCGTGCGGGCGTGGGCCTGCACGACGACGTCCGCGGCCAGCTGCCCGGACTCCATGGCGTACGCGATGCCCTCGCCGTTGAACGGGTTGACCAGCCCGCCCGCGTCACCGACCAGCAGCAGCCCGCGGGTGTAGTGCGGCTGCCGGTTGAACGCCATCGGCAGCGCGGCGCCCCGGATGGGCTGCGTCATGTTGTCGGGCGTGAAGCCCCAGTCCTCCGGCATGGACGCGCACCACGCCTTCAGCACCTCCCGCCAGTCCAGCTCGCGGAAGGCGGACGAGGAGTTCAGGATGCCGAGGCCGACGTTGGACGTGCCGTCGCCCATGCCGAAGATCCAGCCGTAGCCGGGCAGCAGCCGGTCCTCGGGGCCACGCCGGTCCCACAGCTCAAGCCAGGACTCCAGGTAGTCGTCCTCGTGCCGCGGCGTCGTGAAGTACGTGCGGACGGCGACGCCCATGGGGCGGTCGTCGCGCCGGTGCAGCCCCATGGCCAGCGACAGCCGCGTGGAGTTGCCGTCGGCGGCCACGACGAGCGGGGCGTGGAAGGTGACGGGCGTCTTCTCCTCGCCCACCTTGGCGTGCACGCCGGTGATCCGCCCGGTGCGGTCGTCGACGATCGGCGCGCCGACGTTGCACTGCTCGTACAGCCGGGCACCCGCCTTCTGGGCCTGCCGGGCGAGCTGCTCGTCGAAGTCGTCCCGCTTGCGGACGAGTCCGTAGTCCGGGTACGAGGCGAGGTCCGGCCAGTCCAGCTGGAGCCGCACCCCGCCGCCGATGATCCGCAGCCCCTTGTTGCGGAGCCAGCCCGCCTCCTCGGAGATGTCGATCCCCATGGCGACGAGCTGCTTCACCGCGCGGGGGGTGAGGCCGTCGCCGCACACCTTCTCGCGCGGGAACGCCGTCTTCTCCAGCAGGAGCACGTCGAGGCCCGACTTGGCGAGGTGGTAGGCGGCGGTCGAACCGGCCGGTCCCGCCCCGACGACGATCACGTCCGCGGTGCGTTCGGAGGGGGTCGAGGGGGTCTCGGTCACGGCGGTCACGGCGGGTCTCCCGAGGCTCGAGTTCGCGTGCAGGGGCACTGGACACCGGGCAGTCTATGGGGCCCCGCCGCCGCCCCGTCCCGGTGCCCGGCCCCGCCCCCGCACCGCGGGCCCGCCGGTCGGGCGGGACGCGCCGCGGCGAGCCGTTCGCCTGCCGCCACGCCTCCGCCGGTCGTCCCTCCGACCACCGCGGTACGGGGCGCGGGCTCCGGTCGGCCCTGCGCCGCCGGGGCGCGCCGCCGGGGCCGGGCAGCAGCCGACCGGCCCTCCTCCCGGACCGGCGCCGCCGGGACCTGGCCCGGCCCCACCGGGACCTGCAACCACCTGGCCGTCAGGGCGCCTTGCCGTCAGGGCGCCTTGCCGTCAGAGCGCCTTGACGCCCCGGTGCAGGGCGACGATGCCTCCGGTCAGGTTGCGCCAGGCCACCTTCGACCAGCCCGCCTTCTGCAGCATGCCGGCGAGTTCCCGCTGCTCGGGCCAGCTCTGGATGGACTCGGCGAGGTAGACGTACGCGTCGGGGTTCGAGGACACGGCGCGGGCGATCGGCGGCAGGGCCCGCATCAGGTACTCCTCGTACACCGTGCGGAACGGCGCCCACGTGGGGTGCGAGAACTCGCAGATGACGACCCGCCCGCCGGGCTTCGTCACGCGGTACAGCTCGCGCAGGGCGGCGTCGGTGTCCTGGACGTTGCGCAGCCCGAAGGAGATGGTCGTCGCGTCGAACGCGTCGTCGCGGAACGGCAGCCGCGTCGCGTCGCCGGCGGTGAGCGGCAGCCACGGGTGGCGCCGCTTGCCCTCCTTCAGCATGCCGAGGGAGAAGTCGCACGGCACGACATAGGCGCCGCTCTCCACGAAGGCCATGGAGGACGTGCCGGTGCCCGCGGCCAGGTCCAGGACGGTCTGCCCGGGCCGGGCGTCGACGGCCCTGGCCACCTCCTTGCGCCACCGCCGGTCCTGGAAGAGGGAGAGGACGTCGTTGGTGAGGTCGTAGTGGGCCGCGACGTCATCGAACATCGAGGCGACTTCGTGCGGCTGCTTGTCCAGCTTTGCTCGGGTCACGCAGCCCATTCAAGCAGGGCCGCGGCAGGGCCGGGACGGCACGCCCCGGCCCTGCCATGCGTGGTGCAGGGCGGCCCGAGGCCCTGCCGTCCGCACCGCCGCCGCAGGGCCGGACGGGGCCCTCCGGCCGTGACGGCCTACGCCCGCCGGTGGACGAGGCGGCCGCCCAGGACGGTCGCCACGCAGGTCGCCGCGCCGCGTTCCCGGAGGGCGGCGGCGTCCGGGACGTCGAAGACCGCGAGGTCTGCGGGGCCGCCCACCTCCAGCGGCCCGTGCACGGCGCCCGGCAGGTCCCGGCCCTCCACGAGCGGGTCGAGGCTCGGGCCGGACACGAGGATGCCGGGGCCGCCGAGCGCGGACACCACCCGCAGCCCGGACCGGGCCACGGCGGGCCGCACCGGGTCCGGGAAGCCGCCCGTGGCGGCGACGGCGGTGGTGCCGTGCGCCAGCATGCGCTGGACCCCGCGCCGCGCGCTGCCCGCCCAGTCGTACGTCTCGGGCGCGGCCAGCGCGTCGACGGGGACGGGTTCGGTCCCCAGCCGGTCCGCTTCCCTGGGGTCGGGGTGGTAGAGCCGCGTCAGCAGCCAGCGGGTGTGCCACTGCCGCAGGCCGGGCGTCAGCAGTCCCGGCCAGCGCCGCACCCGCGCTTCCGGGCGGGAGGCGGCCAGCTCCTCGTACGGGCCGACGGCGGCGATCCGCCCGCCGTCCACGAGCACGGCGCCCTCCGGCACCGGTTCGCCGGCCAGGGGGACGACGAGGGGCGAGGTGTGCAGGGTGAGCATCCCGGACCGGACCGTCAGTTGGAGGTGAGCAGCTTCAGTTCGGGGTGGGCGGTGCCGCCCTCGATGGCCGTCGAGGAGATGTGCGAGACCACGCGGTCGTCGACCGGGTCGTTCGCCGGGTCCTCGTGGACGACGAGGTGCTCGTACGTCGTGGAGCGCTGCGCGGGCACGCGCCCGGCCTTCCGGATGAGGTCGATGATCTCCATCCGGTTGGAGCGGTGCTTGGCGCCCGCGGAGGACACGACGTTCTCCTCCAGCATGATCGAGCCGAGGTCGTCCGCGCCGTAGTGGAGCGACAGCTGCCCGATCTCCTTGCCGGTGGTGAGCCAGGAGCCCTGGATGTGGGCGACGTTGTCGAGGAAGATCCGCGCGACGGCGATCATGCGCAGGTACTCGAAGAGAGTCGCCTGCGTCCGGCCCTTCAGGTGGTTGTTCTCGGGCTGGTAGGTGTACGGGATGAAGGCGCGAAAGCCGCCCGTGCGGTCCTGGACGTCGCGGATCATGCGCAGGTGCTCGATGCGCTCGGCGTTGGTCTCGCCCGTGCCCATGAGCATCGTGGAGGTGGACTCCACACCCAGGCCGTGCGCGATCTCCATGATCTCCAGCCAGCGCTCGCCGGACTCCTTCAGCGGGGCGATGGCCTTGCGCGGGCGCTCCGGCAGCAGTTCGGCGCCCGCGCCGGCGAAGGAGTCGAGGCCGGCGGCGTGGATGCGGCGGATGGCCTCCTCCACGCCGACGCCGGAGATCCGCGCCATGTGCTCGACCTCGGACGCCCCGAGGGAGTGGATGACGAGCTGCGGGAACTCCTTCTTGATGGCGGAGAAGTGCTCCTCGTAGTACTCGACGCCGAAGTCCGGGTGGTGGCCGCCCTGGAACATGATCTGCGTGCCGCCCAGCTCGACGGTCTCGGCGCAGCGGCGCAGGATGTCGTCCAGGCCGCGGGTCCAGCCCTTGCCGCTCTTCGGCGGGGCGTAGAACGCGCAGAACTTGCAGGCGGTGACGCAGACGTTCGTGTAGTTGATGTTCCGCTCGATGATGTACGTCGCGATGTGCTCCGTACCGGCGTAGCGGCGGCGCCGCACGGCGTCGGCGGCGGCCCCGAGCGCGTGCAGGGGCGCGGAGCGGTACAGCTCCAGCGCCTCCTCGGGGGTGATCCGCCCGCCGTCGGCGGCGCGGTCGAGAACGGACTGCAGCTCGGCCTTCTCGGTCACCGGTTGCGTACCTTTCGGCGGGTTGCGGGCGGACTGGTTCAGCCTACGCCAGGGGGCCGCGCGGGCCGCCCGGGGCCTTCGCTCGCCCGGGGCGCCGGAGCCTTTGCTCAGCGGAAGCGGTCGAGGGTGGCGGTGGGGTTGCCCGCGCGCGGCTCGTCCGAGGTGTACTCCAGCCGCTCCCCGTTCAGCTTGAGCTTCACCGTGTGGGCGCCGCTGGTGCACCGGTTGTGGGGTTTGGCGCTGGCCCTGCCCTCGACCAGCAGCGTGTCCTCGGTGGCGCTGGTCAGGGTGATGTCGTCCTCGCAGGTGAAGTTGCCGAACGCGTCGAACTGGTTGACCGTGCCCACGCGCTCGCCGGTGCCGCCCTCGGTGAGGACCACGGTGAAGGTGCCCGCCGATATCTCGGTGCCCGCGAAGGTCAGTCTGAAGGGGCCCTTCCACGTGCCGACGAACGCCTTCGGCACGGAGGTCACGGCCGCGGGCGACCCGGCGCCGGAAGGCGAGGGTCCGGTCGGCGCGGTGCCGCCGGAGCCGCCTCCGGATCCGGACCCGGAGGCACCGGGGCTCTGGGAGGCCGCGGTGGGGCCGCCGCCCGGCCGGCCGCCGCCCGGGAGCACGTCGAAGAGCACCGCCGCGCCCGCGGTGACGGCGGCGAGCGCGCCCGCCACGGCCAGGGCGACGACGCCCCTCGCCTTGCGGCCGCCGCGCGGCCCGGCGGGTTCGGTGCCGGGGGCGGCGGACGGGGAGACCGGTGGGGTGCGGGGCGGCGGCGGCACCGCATCCTCGGTGGGCAGGTGGGCGACGGGCGGCGGCCCGAAGGCCCCGGCGGAGTCGGCCGCGGTGGGCGGGGGCGGGGTCGCCGTACCGGTGAAGGGCACCGGCCCCGACCCCGTACCGGCGCCCGGCCAGGACCCCGTGCCCGAGTCCGTACGCGCACCCGGCCCTCGTGCGGTCCCGGCGCGTCCTGGGCCGGTGCCGCGCCGTGCGGGCCCGCCTCCAGGTCCAGCAGCCGTACGGCGGCGCGGCTGACGTCCTCCACGACCGGCGGCGGCAGCCACCCGCCCGCCATCGACGCGGCCGCGCCGTCCGGTGCCAGGGCGGCGGCCAGCTCACCCGGCGCGGGGCGGGCGGCCGGGTCCTTGGCCAGGCACGCGGCCACCAGCTCCCGCAGCGTGCCCGCCAGCTCCGGGGCCAGCTCGGGTTCCTCGTGCACGACCTTGTACAGCAGGGCCGCCGAGGAGTCGCCGGAGAACGGCGGGACGCCGGTCGCGGCGAAGGCGAGCACGGCGCCCAGGGAGAAGACGTCCGTGGCCCCGTCGACGCCCTGGCCGCCCGCCTTGCCGAGGATCTGCTCGGGCGACATGTAGCCGGGCGAGCCGACGGACACGCCGGTGGAGGTCAGGGAGGCGGTGCCGTCGGTGGCGCGGGCGATCCCGAAGTCGATGAGCCGGGGGCCGTCCAGGGCGAGCAGCACGTTGGACGGCTTGACGTCGCGGTGGACGAGCCCGAGGGCGTGGACGGCGGCGAGCGCCTCCGCGAGCCCGGCGCCCAGGGCCCGCACGGACCGCTCGGGCAGCGGCCCGTGGGCGGCGACCGCCTGGGCGAGCGACGGCCCGGCGACATAGCCGGTGGCGACCCACGGGACGGGCGCCTCCGGGTCGGCGTCCAGGACGGGCGCGGTCCACCGGGCGCCGACCCGCCGGGCGGAGGCGACCTCGCGGCGGAACCGCTCCCGGAACTGCTCGTCCAGCGCGAAGTGCGGGTGCACGACCTTCACGGCCACGGTCCTGCCGCCCTCGGTGCGGGCCAGGTAGACCCGGCCCATGCCGCCCGCGCCGAGCCTGCCGAGCAGTCGGTAGGGACCGATGACCCGCGGTTCGTCCGCATCCAACGGCTGCATGTGCCGGTGCTCCCCGATTCCGTACCCGTGCGTCCGCCGCGGGCCCGGCGCCCGCGGCGGTGCCGCGGCGGACGCGCACCGCGGTGTCGCGGCGGCGTGCGCGGCGGCGTCCGCGACAGCAGCGTAGAGCCCGCCGCGGCAGACCTCCCAGGGATTGCCTGCGGGATCACAGGCCCGTGAGCCAACCCATCCAGGCATTCCCCCATCTATCCGGCCGTAGTCGACGACGCCCCCGCCCGTCCGCCACCAGAAGCACACGTCCCGGAGACCTTCCATGAAACGTCCGCTGAAGACCCTCGCGGCAGCCGCCGCGCTCGGTTCGCTCACGCTGGCCGCGGGCTGTTCCGGCGAGCCCGTCTCGTTCGACACCCCGGCGGCCGCGGCCGCCTCCCCCACCGCGCGGGCCGGCGCCCCGGCGGAACGCGACTCGGGGAAGAACGGCGACCCGGCCGACGGGGCGGCGGCGAAGACCCTGCTCCCGACGGGCCCGCGCGCCGAGTTCACCGAGGCGAACACCGTCGAGGACGGCACGAAGATCGCCGTCACGACCCTGGAGGGCAGGAAGTCCGGCTTCACGGGCCGGGTGTGGGTCTGGGCCCCGCCGCAGTATTTCGAACCGCGGTACGCGAAGAGCGGGTTCCCGGTGCTGATCGCCCTGCCGGGCGGCAACGGCTACCCCAAGAATTACTGGATGGGCACCGACCTGAAGCTGCAGAGCAGCATCAGCCGGTGGTCGAAGGACGGCAGAAGCCTGCCCTTCATCGTCGTGATGCCGGTGCTCAACCCGGACGACACCCACTACTACGACGGCAGCGACATACCGGGCCGCGAGAAGATGGGCACCTGGATGACGGAAGACGTTCCCGATTTCGTCAGGGCGAATTTCCGTACATTCACCTCGCGGGACGGCTGGGCCTTCATGGGCTCCTCGTCGGGGGCCTTCGTCGGCCTGAAGTCGGTCCTCAAGCACCCGGAGAAGTTCAAGGCGGTCATCGCGTCGGGCCCCGACACGGTGCCGGACTCCCCGCTGTGGGCGGGCCACGAGGCGGAGAAGCAGGCGAACAACCCGGAGAAGCTGGCCGAGGCCCTGTCGAAGCAGCCGAGCGACCCCGCCAGGGACGTCTACATCGCGTTCCAGATCGGCTCTGAGGAGTCCGGCCTGCAGAACCTCCGCTCGTTCATGGGGAAGTACGGCAAGGGCCCGGTCAAGACCCGCCTGGAGGTCATCGAGGGCGGCGGCCACAACGCCAGGAGCTATGTGCGGGGCATGGGGGACGGCTCCATCGAGTGGATCAGCAAGCACATGCAGGCGCCCGTCCCGTCCCCGTGAGTCATCCCCGCCGACGCCCCAGCAGCTCCACCCGCACATCCGCCGGGAACCCCGCCGCGTGGCCGACCCGGCGGGCGAACTCCCGCACTCCGGCGAGCTGTTCGGGGCCGAACCGGAAGTCCAGCGTGGTGAAGTAGCGTTCCAGCAGCTCCGCGTCGAACGCCTCCCACCGCGCGGCCTGCTCGGCGACCTTGCCGACCTCCTCCAGCGACAGGTCCCGGGACGCCAGGAACGCCGCGTGCACCTCCGCCACGACCTCGGGCGCGGCGGCCAGGTAGTCCTTCCGCGCCGCCCACACCGCGAACACGAAGGGCAGCCCGGTCCACTCCTTCCACATCAGCCCCAGATCATGGACCCGGAGCCCGAGCCGCGGAGCGTCGTGCAGGGAGGCCCGCAGCGCGGCGTCGCCGATCAGCACGGCCGCCTCCGCCTCCTGCATCATGACGCCCAGGTCGGGCGGGCAGGTGTAGTAGTCGGGCGCCACGCCGTACCGCTCGGCGAGCAGCAGCCGGGCGAGGCGTACGGACGTGCGGGACGTGGAGCCGAGGGCGACCCGGGCGCCGTCCAGCTCCTCCAGGGGCCGCTGGGAGACGATCACGCAGGACATGACGGGCCCGTCGCAGCCGACGGCGATGTCCGGGAAGGCCACCAGCTCGTCGGCGTGCCGCAGGTACTCCACGAGGGTGATCGGACCGATGTCGAGGCCCCCGGCGACGAGCTGCTCGCTGAGCCGCTCCGGGGTGTCCTTGCTGAGCTCCAGGTCGAGCAGGGTCCCGGTGCGGGCGAGCCCCCAGTAGAGCGGTAGGCAGTTCAGGAACTGGATGTGCCCGACACGGGGCCGGGTACGCCGAGAGGTGTCCACTGTGTCCACATGGTGAGGCTAGACCCCGCCGGACGGCCCCCGTCCCACCGGGTGGGCCGCCCGCCGCCGGGTCCCTGCGGGGGGTGCGCGGCACGGCGGGGCACCCGCAGGGCGGGGCCTCCAGGGGGGTGGAAATCCGCCCCTGACCCGGACCGCCCCCGTTCAAACATCCGGGTGACATCTTGAAGGGGTGATCTTTCCCTCTACCGCTGCTCGGACCGTGCGTGCTAGGCTCAACGCAAGTTGCAGTTTGGTTTCCCTTGCAGTACAGAGCCTGCGGAGCATGTAACCGCGGGCTCTCGTAGTTTTCAGACTTGTTTGCAGGTTCTGGAGCAGGGCGACCCTTTGGCCCAAGGAGGGCTTTATGGCTACCGGAACCGTCAAGTGGTTCAACGCTGAAAAGGGCTTCGGCTTCATCGCCCAGGACGGCGGCGGCCCGGATGTCTTCGTCCACTACTCCGCGATCAACGCGAACGGTTTCCGCTCGCTTGAGGAGAACCAGGTCGTGACCTTCGACGTGACGCAGGGCCCGAAGGGCCCGCAGGCGGAGAACGTCACGGTCTCCTGACTTAGCAGTACCCCAAGGGGCCCTGTTCCAGCGTTTCCGCTGCGAACGGGGCCCCTGCCCTTTTTCCCGAAGGCAAACGCCGCCCGCCGGGAGCCGTACGCAAGGCAACCGGGGGGCGGGCGCCGACCTCCGCCGCGCGCCCGCCGCAGGCTTCCCGCTCCCGGGCCGGGCCGCAGGCCCTCAGCCGATCTCCCGCACCAGCCGGGACAGCACCGGTACGGGTACGGAGTGCCGCTCGGCGGCCCTCAGCAGCGCGCCGCCGACGGCGTCCAGCTCCAGGGGCCGGCCCGCCTCGGCGTCCCGCTGCATGGAGGACTTCGTGGCGGCGGGGAACGCGTCGTACCGCGCCACGATCGCTTCGGCGTCGAGCGGCACCCCGGCGGCCCGGCCGACGGCGACGGCCTCCCCCACGGCACCGACCAGCTCGTCACGCCGCGCCGTCCTCACCTCACCGATGGGCAGGCCGTACCGCGTGGTGAGCAGCGCGAACGGCGCGAGCAGCGCCAGCTTCCCCCACAAGGCCGCCTCCACGTCCTGCCCCACGCTCACCCCGATCCCCACGCCGCGCAGCACCCCGGCCAGTGCCTCCAGCCGCTCCCGCAGCGCCTCGGGCCCCGCCAGCTCCACGTCCGTGAAGGGCGTGCCGTGCTCGATCACCCCGGGCGCGACCCGCGTGGCCTCCACCCGGATGGCCCCGGCCGCGACTCTCCCGGGCCCGTACCGCTCGCGCAGCAGCTCCAGGTGGTCGATCCCGTTCAGGAGGGGCACGACCAGGGTGTCGTCCCGCAGCACGTCGGCGGGCACCCGCTCCAGCGCCTCCCGCAGGGCCGTCTCCTTCACGGCGACCAGCACCAGGTCCGGGGCGTCCGCCAGCCGGGTACCGGCCTCGACCGCCGCGTGGAAGTCCCCGTGCTGCCCGCTGCGGACCCGTATCCCTCCGTCACGCAGCGCACCCGCGGTCTCCTCCCCCGCCAGGCAGACCACCCGGTGCCCGCCCCGGGCGAGCAGACCCGCGAGCAGCCCGCCCACCCCTCCGGGCCCCAGCACGGCCACCGTCAGACGTCCGTTCACGCTCACGCGCTTCCCCCCTGTCGCATCGGCTGATGCATGATCAACGCCGGGCGTACGCGGAAAATGCCCGTCCCGCCGGGAGGGGCGCGCCGCCTCGTACCCTGAAGCCATGACCGAGCGGAAACCTCCCGGTGTCACTTTCGAGTCATGGGTCGACAAGCAGATCCGCGAGGCCGCCGAGCGCGGCGCGTTCCAGGACCTCGCGGGCCTGGGCAAGCCGCTGCCCGACGACTCGGCGCCGTACGACGAACTGTGGTGGATCAAGGGCAAGATGCGCCGCGAGGGGCTGTCCGCCCTGCCGCCCGCGCTGGCCCTGCGCAAGGAGGCCGAGGAGGCCCTGGAGCGGATCGCCCGGGCGTCCTCCGAGGCGGAGGTACGCCGCCTCGCGGCGGACCTCAACGAGAAGATCGCCGCCGCGGTGCGCCGCCCGCCCCCGGGCCCTCCGCTGCACCTGAAGCCCCTCGACGTGGACGCCCTCGTCCGTGACTGGCGCACGCACCGCGACGACGGGGACCGGCGCGCGTAGCGGGCGGACCGGGACCCTGCGGGGTCAGGGCGACGGCGGGCGGCAGTCCCGGCAGCGCCCGGGTTCCGGGGCGCGGAAGGCCCGGTCGCAGCCCTCGCAGGTGTGGAACGGGTGCGGCCGGTCCGGGGCGGGCCTGTCGGGCAGGGGCGGCGGGATCAGCTCGGCGAGCCGGTGCGCCAGGATCCCGGCGGGGTACGCCATCTTCCCGGGTAACCCGTGCGTGAGCCCTCGGCGTACGGCGACGGGGTCGGCGTTCCGCTCCAGCCAGGCGGCGACGGCGGGGGCGAGGCGCCGGACGTCCGCCTCGGCGAGCAGCAGCCGCGGATCGTGGCAGCGCAGTTCGGCCAGCAGCCCAGCGGCCACCCGGAGCCGCTCGGGGTCGGCGTTCCGCGGCGCGGGCAGCGGCGCCTTGCGCCTCGCGGCGGGCGCGGGGTCCACAGCGGAGGGCGGGGCTGTCTCCGCCGCGACGGCGGCGGGCGCCTCCTTCACGGCGGGACCGGGTGTGGCGGGTGTCGGCCTCTGCTCCGGGGTGCGCTGGGCAACGGGAGCCGCGGGCCGGGCGGCGGGTGCAGGGGAGCAGGCAGGAGCCGCGGGCCGGGCGGGCGCCGGGGGCCGTACGCCGGGTGCGGCGGTCCCTGCGGGAGCGGCGGCTTCCTGACCGCCAGGGGCGGGCGCGGCGCTTCGGGCGGGGGCGGGCTTGGTGGCGGGCCTGGGGCTGGGTGCCGACGGAGCGGCGAGCGCGGCGCTCCAGGCGGGGGTGGGCTCCGGTGGGGTGGCGGGCCTCGGGCCAGGTACCGCCGGAGCGGCGAGCGCGGCGCTCCAGGCGGGGGTGGGCTCCGGTGGGGTGGCGGGCCTCGGGCCAGGTACCGCCGGAGCGGCGAGCGCGGCGCTCCAGGCGGGGGTGGGCCCCGGTGCGGTGGCGGGCCTGGGGCTGGATACCGACGGAGCGGCGGGCGCGGGGGTGAGGGTTCCTTCCCCAGCAACGGCGAGCGCAGGCCTGGCAGGGGGCTTGAAGGTGGGGGCGGGCCCGGGGACTGTCGGGCTCTGCCGCGGGATGCCCGGGGCGGCGGGTGCGGCGGGTGCGGCGGACGCGGCAGGGGCCACCGGCCGCGTAGGAGCCACGGACCGCGCAGGGTCCGCCGACCGGGCCGGAGCCCCGCAGCGCGCAGAAGCCGCCGACGGAGTGGGAGCCGCCGACGGGGTGGGAGCCGCCGACGGAGCCGGAACCACCGACGGGGTGGGAGCCGCCGACGGAGTACGAGCAGGGCCGGGAGCAGCAGCGCCCTCTACGGCGGCGGGACCCTCATCGGGCGCAGCCCCGTACGTGGCCGCAGGACCCGCGTCGGGAACAACACCCAGGCGCGCGCCGGGCACAGCACCCGAAACTCGCCCGCCGGCATCAGCGCCCACCCCCGCGTCATCCATCGCACCCGCCCCCGCGTCAGGCGCAGACGCAGGCGCAGGCGCAGGCGCAGACACAGACACGGGGGCGGGTGTGGTGGCGGTGACTGTGGCGGTGGCCTTCAGGTGGTCCCCGCCGACGCCCGCGGGCTGGTTGTAGAAGACGGTCCGGGTCACGAGCTTGCCGTTGGAGAGCCGCTTGCGCTCACGTTCCAGGTATCCGGCGGCCTCCAGCTCCCGAAGCCCGGCGGCGATCCGCTCCTCGCTCTCCGGGAAGCGGGCGGCGAGGAACCGGATGCTGATCCGGGCGCCGTCCGGCAGGGACTGGATGTGCAGGGCGAGCCCGATGGCGAGCAGGCTGAGCCCCCGGTGCTGGGCGAGGTGGTTGCCCACGACGGTGAAGTGGCGGGTGTGCCGGGCGTTGACGTGAACGACGCCTGATCGGGGGGCGGTTGCCGGAAGGGCGCCATCGGCGGGGGGCACCGCGCTAAGCTGCTGGGTATCCATTTGGGAAGGTCCATTCCTGAGTGGTCAGGCCCCCTCCCCGGATCGGTAGTCCGGCTGGGGGCCGCCGCATGTCTGCGGTGGTCGGCTTCGTGCTCGCTGCGAGCATATGCCGCCCAACCATCCAAACCCTGGCCTCAGTTGGACAATCCACTCGTGTGAGTGACGGGTAGGTCGGGGTGGGTGGGGAAGGTTCTTTCCCTCTTACGTTCTTCTCTTGAGAGACGACGCGGACGACCGGGTCGCGGCGCACCGCGACCCGGTCCGACCAGCACAGAGTCACCCGAGTCCCGGCCCCGCAACCGGGCCCCGGCGGGGCCCGTCCCGCGCCCGCGGCCCTCCCGCCCCTCGGCCCTACCCGGGCGCCACACCGGCCGGGCATCCCCGCCGCACGGGCGACGCTCAACCGGCCGCAACCGCGGCCCCCGCCGTGCCGACGGGCTCACGCGCGAAGAACTCCGCCGCCTCGGCCAGGGCACTCGCGTCGGCCAGGACCTGCCCGGGAGCGCTGCCGTTGCCGAGCAGCAGCCCGCCCCAGCGCATCTCCATGTAGGAGGCGGTGTGCCGCAGCGCCGCGTGCAGCGGATCGGCCACCGACCGGTCCTCCTCGGCGAGCACGCTGACCCCCCACAGCGTCTTTCCGGCCATGCGCTCCTTGAAGTCGAGCCCCGGCACCCGCATCCACCCCGTCCAGTGGTCGAGGTAGTGCTTGACCGGCGTGGAGAAGCTGTACCAGTACAGCGGCGTGGCGATCACGACGTCCGTCGCGCCCAGGGTGGCGTCCAGCAGCCGCTTGGCGTCCCCCTCGGGCGCCGGGTGCGTCCCGTCCCCGGTGTGCCGCAGGTCCGCGAACTCCGGGAGTGCCAGCTGCCGCAGGTCCGTCCACTCCTGCCGGACGCCCGCGGGCAGCCGCTCGGCGGCCCGCCGGGTGAGCTGCTCGGTGTTGCCGTCCGGGCGCGTGCTCCCCAGCACGAAAAGAAACGTCCGCTCTGTCTCTGCAGCCATCGCCGCGACTCCCCACTGGTCATGAGCTGGAACAAGATCAGCCGTGCACAGACGACAACTCCCCCAGCAGGCCCCGCATTCCGTACATCCGTACGCCCGTACGTCCGGTGGTACGCGTGGCCGGAGGGCCGGCAGGGCTGGTAGCCCCCGCGCCCCCGCCAGGGGGAAGCCCGCCACGGGGGAAGGGCCCGCGGCCGCGCGCCGGGGGGACAGCCGCCGACAGGGGCGTCCGGTCCGGGACTGGGGCCCCCGGTCCGGGACTGGGGCACCGGTGGCTCCCTGGGGACTTCCCACCGCTACGCGCGCCGGGTCCGGCCCCGGCCATCGGCAGCTCCCCGCCGTTGTCAGTGGCACCCGTTAGCGTCGACGGCATGGAACTGCGCATCGAGCAGCACGCGTTGACCGAGGCCGTGGCATGGGCGGCCAGGGTCCTCCCCACCCGGTCGCCAGTGCCCCTCCTCGGCGGCCTGCTGCTGGAGGCGGAGGGGGACCGCCTCCGCGTCTCGGGCCTGGACCACGAGGCGTCGGCGCGCGTGGAGACCGAGGCGGAGACCATACGGCCGGGCCGGGCACTGGTCATGGGCCGCAGGCTCCTGGACGTGTGCCGGGTCCTGCCGGAAGGCCCGGTGACCGCCGCGGTGGACAGCCCCTCACGCCTGACGCTCGGGGCCGGGGGCGCCCGCTTCGGCCTGTCCCTCCTGCCCTTGCAGGACCACCCCGCGCCCCCTGGCGTACCGGAGGTGCGCGGAGAGGTGGACGCGCCGGCGTTCGCGGCGGCGGTGGCACAGGTGGCGGCCGCTGCGGGCAGGGACGAGACGCTCCCCGCGCTGACGGGCCTCCGCCTGGCGCTCACCTCTGGAACGCTCACCCTGGCGGCGACGGACCGCTACCGCTACGCCCTCCGCACGATCCCGTGGAAGCCGACGGGCGCGGGGCTCCCCTCAGCGGCGGCCCCGGAGACCGAAGCGCCCGCGACGGAGACTGCCGAGACAGGGGTCTCCGCGGCGGAGGCCGTTGAGACTGCGGCCCACGCGGTGGAGGCCCTGGTGCCTGCCCGCCGCCTGGCGGAACTGACCCGCGCCCTCGCGACCGAACCGGGCACCCTGACCGTGGCCCTCGACGATGGCACCTTGGCCCTGGCGACCTCCACGCGCCGCGCCACGACACGCCTCCTGGAGGGCAGGCTGCCCCGCCACGACAAGCTCTTCGCCCTGGACGACACCCCGGCAACGGCCACGCTCGACCGGGCGCCCCTGACGGAGGCGGTGAAGCGCGTGGCGGTGGTGGCGGACCGGGACAGCCCGATCCACCTGACCTTCACCGGCGACACGGTCCACCTCCAGGCCGGCCACGAGGACGACGTGGCCTCCCAGCACGTCCCGGCCCACCTGGACGGCGAAGCCCCCCTGACGGTCGCCTTCAACCCGGCGTACCTCCTGGAAGCCCTCACCACCTTCGAAGCGTCCACCCTCCACCTCCACCTCCAAGGCCCCGGCCAACGCGCCCTCCTCACCGCAGGCCCCACCCACCAGCACCTCCTCATGTCGATGCGGACACCGGGGGTGTGAGGGGGCGCCCTGGTGCCGAAGCTGCCCCCGTCCCGCGCGACTTCACAAGGGCACGCCGCGGGTCGATCGACCCGACCACCCTCACCCGCGCCTTCACCACGCTCCTCGGCAGTGCGGCCTCCGCCGCATCCGCTTTCACGGCCTCCGCCACTCCACCGCCACCCCCGTTATGTTTTCTGCGGCTCCGCAACGGGGCCGCTGGCCTCCGGGCCCGGCATGACTGTTGCCCCCTGTCGAAGGCATGACCTGGGGGGTGGTGTCACCGGGTCCGGGGGTGTTCGTCGGAGACGCTGATCAGAGGTCCGGCCACCGTCCGGTCCGGCGCAATGCCGGACAGTTCGCGGGCGGCAGGTCTGCATAACGTGGATGCGCGAGCACGACACCCGAGCCGAGGCCGGCACCGCCAACACCCCCTGGGAAGGGGCACGATGTTCGAGATCGAAGACGTGGGCGTGTTCCTGGGCCTGGACGTCGGCAAGAGTGCCCACCACGGTCATGGGCTCACCCCGGGCGGGAAGAAGGTCTTCGACAAACCGCTGCCCAACAGCGAGCCCAGGCTGCGGGCCGTCTTCGACAAGCTGCGCGACAAGTTCGGCACCGTCCTGGTGATCGTGGACCAGCCCGCCTCCATCGGCGCCCTGCCGCTGACCGTCGCCCGCGACGCCGGCTGCCAGGTCGCCTACCTGCCCGGACTCGCGATGCGCCGGATCGCCGACCTCTACCCGGGCGAGGCCAAGACCGACGCCAAAGACGCCGCCGTCATCGCGGACGCCGCACGGACTATGCCGCACACCCTGCGCTCGCTGGAACTGACCGACGAGATCACTGCCGAGCTCACCGTGCTCGTCGGCTTCGACCAGGACCTCGCCGCCGAGGCCACCCGCACCTCCAACCGGATACGCGGTCTGCTCACCCAGTTCCACCCCTCGCTGGAGCGCGTCCTGGGCCCGCGCCTGGACCACCAGGCCGTGACCTGGTTGCTGGAGCGCTACGGATCCCCGGCCGCCCTGCGCAAGGCAGGCCGCCGCAGACTCGTGGAGCTGATCCGCCCGAAGGCCCCGCGCATGGCCACCCGGCTGATCGACGACGTCTTCGACGCGCTCGACGAACAGACCGTCGTGGTCCCGGGCACCGGCACCCTCGACATCGTGATCCCCTCCCTGGCCGCCTCGCTCACCGCTGTTCACACCCAGCGCCGGGCGATGGAAGCCCAGATCAACGCTCTGCTGGAGGCTCACCCTCTTTCCCCGGTCCTGACGTCGATGCCCGGCGTCGGCGTCAGGACCGCCGCCGTCCTGCTGGTTACCGTCGGCGACGGCACCAGCTTCCCCACCGCAGCCCACCTCGCCTCCTACGCCGGCCTCGCACCCACCACGAAGCAGTCCGGGACCTCGATCCACGGCGAACACGCACCCCGAGGCGGAAACCGGCAGCTCAAACGGGCGATGTTCCTCTCGGCCTTCGCCTGCATGAACGCCGACCCGGCCTCCCGCACCTACTACGACAAGCAACGAGCCCGCGGCAAAACCCACACCCAGGCACTCCTCCGCCTCGCCCGCCAACGCATCAGCGTCCTGTTCGCCATGCTCCGCGACGGCACCTTCTACGAACCCCGGACACCGACGGACGTCGAACTCGCCGCATAGCTTCAGCAAGCCCGAACCACCCGAAACCCGACAGAGGTGCCTTGACGAAAGACATAGAGGCACCCTCCTGGAACAGGGCGTCGAACTCGTCGTCATCAAGGAACTCCTCGGCCACGCCCACATCGGCGTCACCGCCACCGTCTACGCCCACGTACGCCTCCACCTCCAGCGCGACGCCATCGACACCCTCAGCACCGCCCTGGACGCCCCTGCCAACGACAAGTCGACCCGCAACGACGGCGACGACCCGCCGCTGTGCGGAGCCACCGTCCACTGACGTTGCCGTCAACTACTGCCGTCACCCCACGCAGAAGCCCCGCCAGGACGCACCTGACGGGGCTTCAACTTTGCTGGCGCTATCGACCCTTTAAGCGGGATGTGTTTCACGCCAACATTTCACGCGACCGAGAGTTAACCCTGAGACTGGGCCCCAGAAAACTCCCAAGAGAGTCGAAGCTACCCTGACCGAAGCACCTTCATCTGAGGGTCAAAACAGTTCAGTCCAAATCTGTTGGCAACCTGTGCCACATACGCAGACGCCACATCTGCGCTACTCCACGCAAGCGCGATGTAAACGTAAGGCCCACTTGCCCCTTTGGAAAGTGGCGTTGCAGCCCAGGGCGTATCGTCTCCGGTATCCCTATCAGGCCAACGCTCAGTAAGGGCGGCCAGGAAGTCGGCGATGACGCTTACCACTGGGAACAGCTCATCACCGTCGAGATACTCGTCGTAAAGGCGATTATGCACCCTAGCCGCTTCGCGACCGCTGGCCGGCACATCCCCTTGCCAAACCGCCAGGTCATAGCTCATCTTTCACTCACCTCGTCTCGCGTGCAGTAGAGCTCGGCGCTTGCCAATGCTCTTTTCCTGACCCCTCCTACCATGCCTTTGCCCCGCCATAAAGGATTATGTTGACGTCAGCCTGCGGGAGCAAATCACCACTCTTCAAGCCCCAGCTACTCAGCTGGTCGGACCGCAGGATCACATTCCCGCCATCCCCAAGCTGCCCATACACAGTCTTCTGCGGAGGCGACAGTCTGGCTGAAGGGCCATTCTTCACTTCAAAATACTCGGGCGCACCCAAGCCGGGACCATTCCTGGTTGCGACGACATCAACATACGATATCGTCCCGTCTTTAGCTTCAAGCTTCACGTGCGTCCCCATGATCGTGTAACCACGGCCCTGAAGCTCCTGGATAGCTCTGGCTTCGCCCACCGCGCCCTTGGCCGGTCCGCACGGTCCGCTGTTGTGAACGAGAACCGGCGTCTGCCCCGCCAGCACATAGTACGTGTGCAGGTCCGCGACAGTCAGGTTGTAGGTGTTCTGGCGGGCCTGGTATGCGCGGACAGCGTTGACAGCGACCGTGGAACCCTCATCGGTGCGGAGCGTCATGCCCGGCTTGAGCTCACCCGCATCGAGCCATGCCTTCTCCGACTCGGACCAGAAGGGGTGGTGGTCCGTCGCGACGATGACCTTCGGGCCGTCTTCCGTGGAGACGGTGACATCGACGTAGGACTTGTCGTCCGCCGTGAAGATCGTCGCCGTTACGGTCTCCGCTTCGACCTCGCCCGTTTCCGGATCTGTCGCGAGGACTTTGTCTCCCACCTCAAGTTCTTCGATGGGTTTGACAATGCCGTCCGCAAGCAGGACCTCGGTCCCCGCAACGAAGCTGTCGCCCGTGGGGCAGCGTCCGGGTCGGGAACCCTTACTGGGCTTCATCAGCCCTCTGGCAACAAAACCCCCGGTGAGATAAAAGTCCATCGTTGCTTCAGCAACGACATCGCTGAGCTTCTTGCGACGATCACAAGACGCCCCATCCTCAAAGCAGACGATGTCGTGAATGGCGTACTCGACTGTCAGGCTGAATGGCAGCTCAGAAACGCAGCCGTAATCGTTGCGCACGCAGCCATTACGCATGTCGTACGCCCGGGACACCCCCGGGTACTTCTTCTCGACCTTCGCCATGACCTTGTGGAAGGTCTTCCGGTTCTTGAAGGTGACCACTGCGGACCCGATCCGCACAGGAAGGGGGTTGTCGTAGTAACCACTCTGGTAGCCGCTCTGGTCGCTACTCCCGTATTTCAGCTTGTGGACCTTCGCGGCCGTATTGCATCCACCGCAGCCGCCGCTGTCGAAGCCGCCGTCGTTGTTGCCCTCGAAGAGCTTGAGGCCCGTGGGGTCCGAGTTGGTGATCGGGTTCTGGTTGGCGTAGGCGTACCCGTTCATCTGGAGCGGGTCCGCGATGTCGATGATCGGGTCCGCCGAGATGAACCGGCCCGTCGACGCGTCGTACTCGCGGGCGCCGATGTGCGTGAGGCCCGTCTTCGGGTCGTCGATGCCGACGCCCAGGAAGGTGCGGCGGTCCGGCCAGGTGGTCGGCTCGGTGCCGCGCGGGTTGCCGTACGGGTCGAACTTGCGGCGGGTCACCGCCTGGCCGGCCGCCAGGTCGACCGCCGTCTCTCCGGTGTTGTGGTGGTCCGTCAGGACGAGCGTCAGCTTGTGGCCCGTCGCCTTGCCGCCCGTGGAGCGGACCGTCGTCGGCGCCCCCGGGTGGGTGTAGTAGCGGCGGGCGTCCACCGGGGTGCCGGCGGTCGTGACCACGATCTCCACCTCGCCCAGGTACAGCGTGCGGGTGGTGCCGTCGTCCTCGACCAGGCGGTTGCCGGACGCGTCGTACAGGTACGTCACGTCCGGTGTGCCGTCGTCGTCCGTGTCGGCGGACGTCAGCTTGTTGCGGCGGTCCCAGCTCAGGGACTGCGTGTCACCGCCGATGACCCGCTCGGTCGTGTTGCCCGAGGCGTCGTACGCGTACGTCGACTGGGATGTCACCGTCTGGCCCGGGGTGCGGACCGTCGCGTCCACCCGTGCGAGGGTGTGCGGCTGGTGGGTTCCCGCGGGCAGCGGGCCCGAGGGCGTGCTGCCGTACGTGTAGGCGTACTCGTCGTCCAGAGCCTCGTCCGTGAGGTCGTGGACCTTCATGCCCGTCCGGTTGCCGATCGCGTCGAACGCATACGAGTGCCAGTAGCCCGCCCCGTCGACGCTGGGCGACACGTCAGCCCGGTCGGGGCCGGCGTCCTGGGCCGCCGAGCTGCGCGGGCAGCCCGGGGTCTTCGCCGTCCACGCGTGGGCCAGGCGGCCCATCGGGTCGTACGCGAAGCACTGGCGGTCCACCCGCGTCGCCGACTGGGTGTCCGTGACCGACGTGATGTTGCCGACCGTGTCGTACGCGTACGCCAGGGTCGAGAGGCGGCTCGGGTTGAGGGTCTCCCGGTCGGTGGTCGACTTCACGAGCCGGCCGGTGTCCTGGTCGTAGACGGACGTCGACCACACCCGGTTCGGAGCCTCGCCCGACGCGGTGCGCAGCACCTGGCCGAACGGGTTCGAGACCGTCTCCGCCGTGTACCAGGCGAGACCGGACGTCGTGCGCGGTGAGCCCTCGCCGTCGTAGCGGGTGATGACCTTCTCCGCGGCGAGCCCGCCGGGGGTCGCCGGGAGGTCCACCGACTGGAGGAGGCCCGTGGCGGTGTAGGTGCTGCCGTACGTGTAGGTGCCGGCCAGGCCCGTCGTCCTGGGCGTGGACGGGATGGTGATCCGGGTGCCGGTGGGGCGGTACTCCTGGTCGTAGCCCGTGACCTCGGACGTGAACGCCGCGCCTTCGTTGTACCGGGTCGACGCCACCGGCAGGCCCTTGGCGCCCGGCAGGGTGTCATACGTCCACTTCGCCACGAGCGGGCCCGTCGCGGAGTCGTCGCGCAGCTCCGTCTGGCGGCCCAGGACGTCGTACGACGTGTGCTGGGCGCGGCCGCGCGAGTCCTTCGTCCAGGTCCGCCGGTCCAGTACGTCGTAGCCGAAGTAGCCGGCGCCGACGTCCGGGTCCGTGGAGGACGTCATGCGGCCGCGCACGTCGTACGTGTACGTCCACTTGTTGCCGTCGGCGTCGGTGACCTGCGAAAGGAGCCCGCGGGGGTCGTAGGCGTACGACGTGTCGATGCTTGCCGGCGGGTCCTCGGGCTCGGTGCCGGCGGCGGGCTGTGTGCCGGTGATCGCCGTGAGGTCCGTGGTCGTGAAGTGCTGGATCTTCGAGGTGCGGCCGAGCGCGTCCGTCCACGTGCGCGCGGCGCGGCTGCCGGACAGCGGGGTCGCCCCCTTGACCGACATGCCGGAGCGGGTGAGGGTCCAGTCGCCTCCGTAGGCGACCGTGGAGGAGTGCTGGGGGTCGCCCTCGTACAGGGTCGTGGCGCGCAGGGGGCGGCCGAGGCCGTCGTAGGACGTCTGAATCGCGTTCGGGATCTGCGTGAGCGACAGCGGTGCGAAGAGCTGGGTCTCCGGCTCGCCGTCCGCCAGGTAGGCGTTGCGGGTCTCCTGGGCGGTGCCGTTCGCGTTGTACAGCGTCTCCGTGATGATCCGGCCGCCGCCCAGCGCCTCCGTCTGCGTCTGGCGGGGGCGCATCAGGCCGTCGTAGATCTCGACGGTGTCGCTGTACGTGCCGTTGTCCCGCAGGACCAGGGTGCGTACCGACGGGACCTCGTTGTCCTCGATCTGGTACTCGAACTTCGCGGACGCCGCGTCGGTGCCCTGGGTGCGGGACGGCGACCAGACCGCCGTGGCGCGGCCGAGCGCGTCGAACGTGCCGCTGGTCTTGCGGCCGTTGGCGTCGGTGACGGACAGGGCGGTGCCGCGGGCCGGGTCGAGGGCCGTCGTGGTGGTGTGTCCGGCGGCGTTGGTGGAGGCGGTCTGGAACGCCGGGCCGGTGGCGGGCGTGTAGGCGACGGTCGTCGCGTGGCCGGCCGCGTCCGTGACCTTGGTGCTGCGGCCGAGCGCGTCGTACACGGTACGGGCGGAGGTGACCCAGCCGGTGCCGTCGGCGTCGACGGTGTCGACCTGGAACGGCAGGCCCTTGAGGGGGGCCGTGCCGAAGGCGGCGAGGGCGTCGTACGAGACGCGCTGCGCGGAGATGATCTGCGTGCCGGTCGCCGTCGCCGCCTCGGCGCAGGTCCCCACCGTGGTGCGGGAGTGGTGCGGGAGGCCGATGAGGTGCTTGGCGGTGTTGTGGACGTACGAGGTGGTGGTGCACTTCTCGTCGCCGGTCGTCATGCTGCCCGTGCCGTTCGGGGTGAGCGTGAGCGTCTGGGCGGTGAGGGTCACGCCGTACGTCGGGTCGAACGTCAGCTGGGTGCGCTGTGTGCGGGTGCGGCCTTCGCTGATGGTCTCGACGGTGTCCGTGCGGGACGTGGCGGTGCGGTACGCCTTCAGGGCCGGGAGGCCGGTGCGCGCCCGGGAGGCGGTCTCCTTGCCGTACGGCCACGACAGCGTGCGCGACACGAGGGTGCCGCCTGCCTTCGTGTAGGTGAGGGTCTCCGCCGGCATGCCCTGGTACGGCAGGAGGTCCTCGCCGAGGGTCTCGGTGCCGGTGGAGTCCTTGACGGTGACGGTGTCGCGGCCGGCGTCGCCGGACATGCCGCGGAAGTAGCGGGTGCGCGTCTGGGACTGCTGGGTGGCGTCGTGGGCCGTCTGGTCGGCGCTGGTGACGCCCTTCTTCGTGACGACGCCGGCGTAGCCGCGCCACTGGTCGTAGGTGCGCAGGGCGGGCTTGGTGAACTCGTCGGTGTTCTTGGCCCAGGCGCCGCCGCCCTCGTAGGTGTACGTGGTGGTGACGTCGGGCTGGCGGGCCACGCGGTCCTTCTCCGTCACCGCCTCGACGACGTACTTGTTGAACCACTCCACCGGCGGCTGGTAGCCGTCCTTGGACATGCGCTCGTCGGTGAACGCCTCGGCGTCCGCCGACCAGTGGACGGGGAAGCAGCGGGTGGTGTTCGAGGCGGGCGAGGGGTGTTCGGTGCCGACGGGGCAGTGGTCGGAGTAGTCGACGTGGATCTCGCCGCCGGTCTCGGTGCGGATCGTCTCGACGCGCAGGCGGTCGAAGTCCGGTGTCTCGTCCGTGGCGCTCTTCGCGACCCGGTTAGGCATGTCCTCGACGTTCGGGAGGAACACGACCGGCGGCAGGACCTTGTCGGCCTCCTCCTTCGGGGAGCCGGGCCGGTTGTGGCCGGTGCGGGTGATGGACTCCAGCCACAGCGGGGGGTGGGTGTCCGTGCGCTGCTTCGGGAAGGACTGCTTCAGCGTCCAGGTGTCGACCGGGGACAGGGCGGTGGAGCCGGGGGTGCGCTGGCCGTAGGTCTCGACCTCCTCGAGCTTGACGCGGCTCCAGAAGGTCGGCGCCGTGACGTAGCAGTTCTTGGCGCCGACCTTGCAGTGGAGCGTGGAGGGCGTGTCCCACCAGGGCTGCTTGTCCTGGTAGTTCTTGGACTCGAACTTCGTGTCGGAGCAGGTGGCGGAGTCGCCGTCGCAGCGCTGGGCGGTCTTGAAGACGACCTTGCCCGCGGGGGCGCCGTCCAGATCGTCGGCGCGCAGGCCGTACAGGATCTGGGTGGGGTAGCTGTCGCGGTCGTAGGAGACGGCCTGAGCGAACTTCTCGTTCTTGGCGTAGCGGTTCTGCTCCTTCTTCCAGTCGACGATCATGGCGTTGCCGTGGACGTCCTCGACGTAGTCGAGGTTCCAGCGCCATGCCTGGGTGCAGGAGGAGTCGGCGTAGGCGGTGGCGTGGCAGGGCTCGCCGCTGTGGTTGCCGAAGACGGGGACCGTGGCCGTCGAGTTGGTGGCGGTGGCGCGGCCGGGCAGGGTGCCCCGGCCGAACCAGTAGCGGGTGCCGTCCGGGGTGGTGACGATCCAGTGCTCGCCGTCGTACTTGCCGGTCTGGGCGGCCTTGGTGCTGCCGTCCTTGGCCTTGTACTCGATCCGGGCGCCGGTGTCGTTCTGCGCGACCCACTTTCCGGTGGCGTCGTCGCGGACGAGGGAGGTGGCGGAGCCGCCGAGCGACATCACGACGTTGTCGCCGGCCCAGCACAGGTCGGACTTCTTCTTGTGGGTGCTGTTGTCGTTGTTCGGGGTGCCGGAGCGGTCGTCGTCGCAGGAGCGGTAGCGGCGCTCGATGAAGCCCGGGTGGTAGTCCCAGCCGTCACCGATCCACGATGCCTGGCCGTTGGCGACGGAGGTGCGGCCGTCGACGGACTGGGAGGAGTAGGAGAGGGCGACCTTCGGCGCGGGCCCGGCCGGCGGCTCGGGGAGGGGCAGCGGGTACGTCCAGGAGAAGCCGCCGCTGCTGCCGCCCGCCGACCAGGTGCCGGTCGCGGAGAGCGGGGTCGCCTTGTACGTGCCGCCCGCGCCGGCCGCCGAGTCGGTGGCGGCCAGGACGACGGGGCCGCCGCCGGACTGGGTGGACAGGCCCTGTGCCTGGCTCGCGGCCGGGTCGACGGTGGCGCGGACCGTGTCGCCTGACGGATCGTTGCTGCTGGGCACGTCGACGGGGGTGGTGCACTCCTCCAGCTCGGGCGTGGTGAGGAAGCACTGGGGGAGCTGGGTCAGCTTGAGGCGGGAGGACCACTCGGTGCCGAACAGGTCCTCGAACTGGCCGTAGTCCAGCTCGATGTCGACGGGTGTGGAGCCGCTCTCGGGCGGGGTGACCGTGATGAGGGCGCCGTCGACGTCGGCCGCTTCGGTGCTGGTGCGGGGCTCGACGGCGACGTCCCAGGTGCCGCTGGGGGCCGGCGGGTTCGGGTCGGCCTCGGTCGGTGACGCCTTGCCGATGCTGACGGGCAGGGTGCCGACGGGCACGAGGTCCTCGCCCGCGCCGTCCAGGGTGACGGGGGCGGTACCGCCCGCGGGAGGCGTGATGGCCGTGGGGTCGAACACGGTGGGCGGCTCGACGGCCGAGCCGGACCAGGCGCTGAGTTCCTCCATCTTGGCCTGGTCGGGATCCGCCGGCTCCTCCTGCTGGAGGGCGTCCAGCACCGGGCCGCTGCGGGGGGCCGGGGGTGCGATGGCCCAGGCCTCGGCGGGCAGCAGCGTCGCCGCGAGCACGGCCGAGAGCGCGACGCCGAGGCGGCGGGCGCGCGCGGTGCGTCTGCGGCGGCGTACCGCGGCGCTCGACCAGCGCGACGCCGCGCGCGAAACCGCGTGCGGGGAAAGCCGGTTGAGGCTTTCGGGCACGCGGAAGGTGCGTCCTGAAACGGACGAGGACATGTGACCCCCCACTTCCGCCGCGCGCCATCAGAGGGAGGGCATGCGGGGAAAACGACAAATAGCCAGGTGATTGTGCAGGGGTGGTGAACGCGAAATCCACAAGCCTCGAACAGCTGTGACCTCAATCACGCGATGGATGTATATGCACAGGGCGAAGGGGAGTTGACGGGGCGTCGCCGTACATCGCTGCACATGTCGCTGTGATCGACTTTTCTGCGGATCTTGGCGCTCTACCGGCACAAAAAGGCTCACTGTCTGCCTGGTTTGACCGTGAAACGCCCCACCGGACACGCCCGCTTCCCGCCGGGGAGTGAATACGCCTCCTCATCACCACCCCCAGGGACGCCGCCACCCGGCGCTCCGGTTCTCAGTCGCCCCCGCTCGAAAGGGGCGTGACGAAATCGTGAACATGGTTCATGCTCTGCTGGCACACATCTGCGTGCCGGCAGGAGTTCCGAGGGCCGCTCGACAACCAGGCGCCCGCGGGGGGAAAGGAAGTCATGGACGCCGCCTCAAAGACGGTGGAGAGCGACGAGAACGCGCCATCGGAGAAAAGACCCGGAGCGGCAGCGTCCCCTCCGGATCCACTCGCCGCACCGGGAAAGCGCAGCCGCCGGCGCCGCCGCTACGCCGCCCTGGCCGCTCTCCTGGCGGTCGCCGTGGCCGTACCCCTCGGCGTCCGGGCCGGGCAGGGCACCGACACCCACGCTCGTCCCGATCGCCCCGAGACGGCGAAGGCCGCGCCGGAGCAGCCGGTCACCGCCGACGCGGCGATGCGGAAGGCGAAGCGCACCGGCAAGGACGTCGAGGTCACCGCGTACCGCAGTGCAGGCTCCACCACGTGGGCCCAGCCCGACGGGCTGCTGCGGACCCGCATCCACAGCTCGTCGATCCGCGCCGAGGTCGACGGCGAGTGGAAGCCCGTCGACACCGACCTCCGGCGCGTCGACGGCGGATACGCGCCCAAGGCCGTCAACGACCCGCTGCTCTTCAGCGCGGGCAGCGGCGGCGAGGGCGAGCGCGCCTCCCGCTCCCTGCCGCGGACCGCCCTCGTCCGCAGCACGGCGGACCGCACGGCCGAGAAGGACCCCGCCGACTGGAGCGACCTCGTGCAGCTCACCACGGGGCGCCACCGGATGGTCGTCAAGTGGCCGGGCCGGCTGCCGGCACCCGTGGTCAGCGGTCCCCGCGCGCTGTACGAGGACGTGCGGCCCGGCATCGACCTGCTGCTCACCGCGCGGGACAGCGGCTTCTCCCACGTCCTCGTCGTCAAGGACCGCGAGGCCGCGCAGGACCCGCTGCTCGACCGGCTCTCCTACCATCTGGCCTCGCCCACCCTGACGTTCGTCATGGACCCGGAGTCCAAGGCGGTCAGCGCCCGGGACAGCGCGGGCCAGGAGTTCGCCGCCTCGCCCACGCCGTACATGTGGGACTCCTCGGCCCCGGTCCGCACCACCATCGGCGAGACGCCGACGCCGGACCCCGCGGTGGGCGGCACCTCCCTGGCCCTGCCCGGGCTGGCGGGCCCTCAGCCGGGCACCCGTGACGCCGTGCTCGACGCGGCCCTCGGCGCGAACGGCAAGCTGGACCTCGTCGGCGCCGACCGGATGCTGGCGGACCCCGACACCACGTACCCCGTCTTCATCGACCCCTCCTTCAAGGGGCGGAAGCTCAACTGGACGACGCTGTACGCGAAATACCCCTCGTCCAGTTTCTGGAACGGGCAGAACTTCAACGACGGCGCGAACGAGGCGCGGGTCGGGTACGAGCGGACGACCGGCGGCCTCTCCCGCTCCGTCTTCACCTTTGAATTCGGCCAGGCACTGCACGGGACGAAGATCCAGACGGCGTATTTCCGCGCCCGCCAGATCTACTCGTGGGGATGCAGCGCACGCCAGTACAACCTGCACCTGACCGGGTCCATCTCCTCCTCCAGCACCTGGAAGAACCAGCCGACGTGGGGAGAGGTACTCGACAGCAAGAGCAACGGCTACGGATACAGCGCCGACTGCCCCGACCAGTGGTCGGCTCTGAACATCACGTCGGCGGCCCAGAAGGGCGCCGACCGGAGTTGGAGCACCCTCACGCTCGGGCTGCGCGCCGCCAATGAGAGCGACACCTACGCGTGGAAGAAGTTCACGGCGAACGGCGAGAACGCGCCGTACATCGAGGTGACCCACAACCGCCCGCCGAACTCGCCCAAGGCGTCGGCGATGAAGACCTACCCGGGCGGCACCTGCGACTACACGGCCCCGTATCCCGGCATCGGCAAGTCGGACATCACCTTCACCGTCACGGCGAGCGACCCGGACGGCAACCTGAAGTCCATCGTCCTGAAGGTCTGGCCGAGCGGCAGCGACTCCACCACCTCCGCCGTCGTCCACCAGACGCTCACGCCCAACAGCAGCGGCACGGTCACGGCGACGTACCCCTGGTCGAAGTTCACCAGCGGCAAGGCCTACTCATGGGAGGCGATGCCCGTCGACACGCTCGGGGAGACGACCCGGTGGGGACCCGCCGAGACGGGCTCCGCGTGCCAGTTCACCGTCGACCACTCCGCGCCCAACAGCCCCGAGGTCGTCTCCGACGCCTTCCCGCCGTCCGGTGACGACGGGTCGGTCTGGTCGACGGTGACCTTCGGCGGCTCCGGCCGGTTCACCTTCTCCCCGGCCGGGTCGACGGACGTGAAGGAGTACCAGTACGGCTTCACCACGGCCTTCGCGTCCAGGGCCGCCACGACCGGCGGGCCCGTGACCGTCACCCTCACCCCGCCGCACGCCGGGCCGACCGCGCTGTACGTGCGCTCCGTGGACGGCACCGGCAACATCTCGCGGGCCACGGTGTACACCTTCCAGGTGCGGCCCGCGCCGGTGTCCGACAGCCCCATGGACGTGACCGGCGACCAGGTGCCCGACCTGTACACCGTCGACGCGGACGGCAACCTGGCCCTGCACGCCAAGGCCAAGGGCAGCGACCGGCTCCACACGTCCATGCCCGCCGCGTACACGACCGACACGGCCGACGGCTCCGCGCAGCTCGTGGCCGACGGCTACTGGACCGGGGCGCTCATCACCCACAACGGCGACTGGCTGCCCGGCGACGGGGTCCAGGACCTGGTGGCGCGGATGCCCGACGGCAAGCTGTACGTGTACCCCGGCGACGGGTACGGCGGCTTCGACGTCACCCGCCGGGTCGAGGTGCTGCTGCCGTCCGGGGCCCCCGCACCGGCGTCGCTGCGGCAGATCCTCGCCGTCGGCGACGTCACCGGCGACGGGCGGGCCGACCTGCTGGCCCTCGCGGGCACCGACCTGTGGGCCTTCACCGGCTACACCGGGGTCAGCTTCGCCA
Organism: Streptomyces sp. CC228A; assembly: GCF_021390935.1. Lineage (GTDB taxonomy): Bacteria > Actinomycetota > Actinomycetes > Streptomycetales > Streptomycetaceae > Streptomyces. The sequence goes on along the minus strand of NZ_JAJPUI010000009.1, from coordinate 59,690 downwards.
AGGCCGCGCACCTCACCGGCGAGGCCTGGAGCGAGCGCGACCTCGTCCAGGTCGGCGACGTCACGGCGGACGGGGCGCCCGACCTCGTCTACCGGAACAACCCGACCGGGCAGCTCCACCTGCGGTACGGCAAGAAGGCGGCGGGCGGCGGCCTCGCCCTGGCGTCGATCGGCACGAAGGCGGCCTCCGCGGGGCAGCTCGACACATACGGACCGTCCGGCTGGTCCCGTTCGGCGCTGCCCATCGTGACCGGCACCCCGGACATCAGCGGGGACGGCGTGCCCGACGTCATCGCGCTCTTCGCCGGCGGCCAGGCACGCGTCTACCCGGGCCGGGCGATCGGGCTCACCTCGGCGAACGCCTTCTACATCATCAAGGACTCCGTAGGGACCAGCTGGTCCGGATACACGGCCATCGGCTGACCCCGGGCGCCCAGCGACGCGGAGCCCCCGACCGGTACCCCCGGCCGGGGGCTCCGCCGTTCAGTGCCAGGCGGCGGTGAGGTCGGCGGCGTGGACCGCCAGGGTGCCGCAGACGAAGGCCAGTTCGTGGGAGACGCCCGCCGGGTGCGGGAGGAGTTCGTCGAGTTGCAGGGCGCCCAGCCGGAGGTGGTGGCCGTCCGGCTCGTCGGCCTCCAGGCGGAAGGTGCGGACGTCCGCGTACCGCAGGTGCAGGGCGCCCGCGTGCTTCCACTCGTTCGGTGTGAAGGCCAGTTCCAGGGCGAGCGCGCCCCCGCTGTCGGTGAGCGTCGAGCGGGCGAGCGTCAGGTCCTTGACGCAGCGGGGACTCGTGAAGTCGTGGTGGGCCGGGTCCTGCGCGAGGCGCCGCGCCCCCGGGGGCAGCGCGTCGAGCAGGCCCGGCAGGGCGTCCCGGTAGGGCCGCGGGTCGAGGGCCACCCGTACCGGTCGGGGAGCGGGGTGATCCGTGCGTACCGCACCGGTCAGGACGCATCCGCGGTGAGGCGGGAGAGGCCCGGCCACGTGAGGGTCATCAGGGTGGTCGCGGCGTCGCGGGCGGAGGCGCCGGGGGTGTCGTTGGCCCAGTCCGCCAGGGACTCGGCCGCGCCCGCCAGGGCGTGGGCCAGGGGGGCCGCCACCCGCTGCGGGACCTGCGCGTGGGAGGTGACCAGCGTCGCCACGTACGCGACGATCTCCGCGCGCAGCGACGCGACCTCCGCGGCGAAGGGTTCGCCGTGGGTGCGGGCCTGGCGGTGCAGGATCGCCCAGCCGTCCGGATGCTGCGCCGTGTGGCTGAAGAACGCCAGGAGCGCCGACCACAGCGTGCGCTCCGGGGACCGGCGGGCGTCGGCGGCAGCCCGCTCGATCGCCGCCTTGAGCGCCGACGCCTCCCGGCGGATGCACGCGCTGAACAGCGCGTCCTTGGAGGTGAGGTAGAGGTACACGAGCGGCTTGGACACCCCTGCCGCCTCGGCTATCTCGTCCATCGACGCCGCCTGGTAGCCCCTGCGGCCGAAGACGCGGACCGCCGCGTCCAGCATCTGCTGCTCCCGCACCTCCCGCGGCAGGCGCTTGGCCCTGGTGTCCATGGCGACAGACTACTGGGCGGTTTCGCATGGGTGTGCCCCCTCGGCGCGGGCCAACGGGGGGCGTGGACCCGGTGAGGTGAGGGAGTGTCACCCCGCACCGGGCAGCAGCATCACCTGCGGTCGCCGGGCTGCCACCGCCTGTGACACCGCACGCCGAAGCGCCCCGGACCACCGCGGGTCCGGGGCGCTTCGGCGTGTGCACGGGGCAGGTCCTCCCTGACGCAGGGCCTGCACGAGCAGGGGCGCTACGCGGCGGCGGGGACGGCCTCGCGCTCTTCGCCGGCCGGCTCCGGGTCGTCCACGGGGGACGCCGACGCCGAGTTGTACGCGTCCAGGTCGAGGATCTTCTCCCGGGCGGCGACCACGACCGGCACCAGTGCCTGGCCGGCCACGTTCGTGGCGGTGCGGACCATGTCGAGGACCGGGTCGATCGCCATGAGGAGGCCGACGCCCTCCAGGGGCAGGCCGAGGGTGGAGAGGGTCAGGGTCAGCATGACCGTCGCGCCCGTGAGGCCCGCCGTCGCCGCCGAGCCGATGACGGAGACGAAGGCGATCAGGACGTAGTCCTGGATGCCGAGCTCGACGTTGAAGATCTGCGCGATGAAGATCGCCGCCAGTGCCGGGTAGATCGCGGCGCAGCCGTCCATCTTCGTGGTGGCGCCGAACGGCACCGCGAAGCTCGTGTACTCCTTCGGCACGCCCAGGCGCTCGGTCACGCGGACCGTCACCGGCATGGTGCCGACCGACGAGCGGGAGACGAAGGCCAGCTGGATGGCCGGCCAGGCGCCCTTGAAGAACTGCAGCGGGTTGACCTTGGCGACCGTGGCGAGGAGCAGCGGGTACACGCCGAAGATCACGAGGGCGCAGCCGATGTAGACGTCCGCGGTGAACGTGGCGTACTTGCCGATCAGGTCCCAGCCGTACTCGGCGATGGCGTAGCCGATGAGGCCCGTGGTGCCGATCGGCGCGAGGCGGATGACCCACCACAGGGCCTTCTGGAGGAGCTGCAGCACGGACTCGCTCAGGGCGAGGACGGGCTGCGCCTTCTCACCGAGCTTGAGGGCCGCGACACCGGCGACGGCCGCCATGAAGACGATCTGCAGGACGTTGAGCTCGGTGAACGGCGTGATGACGTCCGTCGGGATGATGCCGGTCAGGAAGTCCAGCCACGAGCCGGCGTTCTCCGGCTTCTTGCCGTCCATCGGCGTCAGGCCGGTGCCGGCGCCCGGGTTCGTCAGCAGGCCGATGGCCAGGCCGATCGCGACCGCGATCAGCGAGGTGATCATGAACCAGAGGAGGGTGCGGGTGGCCAGCCTGGCGGCGTTGTCGACCTTCCGCAGGTTGGTGACGGACACCAGGATCGCGAAGAAGACCAGCGGGGCCACGGCCAGCTTCAGCAGCTGGACGAAGATGTGGCCGACCTTGTCGAGGGTGGTGTAGAGCCAGGCCACGTCGTAGCTGCGGGCGATCCAGCCGAGGACCACACCGAGGACGAGACCGGCGACTATCTGGGCCCAGAAGGGCACCTTGGCGAGGGGGCGCGCGGACACGGACACACTCCAGTAGTGCGCGAGGGGACGTACGGGGGCAAGGGTGCTGCGGGGCGCCCGCGCGCTCGGGGCGGCGCCGCCGGGGAGAGCCGGGCCGGGGCAGGCAGGGCCTCAGGGCCTCAGGCTGCGCGGCTGCGACACGCCGCGGAGAAACAGCGGCACAGGTCGACGTGCAGGCGCGCCACGAGCGGGGTGCTCATGGCCCGGTACGGGAGGCGCGCTGCGGTCTTCATGGCCTGAACGTTAACACCTGAACTTTGAGAGCCTCAAAGGCGTTCTTTGAGGGGTGGGAGCCCTGCTTCGACCTTGGAATGTGCAACACCCCAGGACGGGAGCCGTGTTCCCGTCCCGGGGTGCCCGGAATGCGTGTGCGGTGTGTGACGTACGCGATAGCGCTACGCGTGGCCCTCCTGCGCGTGGCCCTCCTGCGCGTGGCCCTCCTACGTGGCGCCCTCCTACGCGTGGTCCTCCTGCGCGCGGTTGGCGTTCAGCCGGTTCTTCGCCTTGTCGACCCGCTCGACGATCTGCGCCGACATCGCGTCCCGCTGCCGGCGCAGCAGGACGTAGCTGAGCGGCGCGGACACGACGATCGACAGCAGCAGTACCCACAGCCCGTTCGAGTCGCCGAGGCCGCGCGGGACCAGGCCGAAGGCGACGAGGGTGTACAGGACGACGAAGCAGGCGGCGAAGACGCCGAAGCGCATGAGGGTGTACTTGAGGGTGGCGCTCGACCTGGTGGGGGTGGCGGACACGGCGGGCCCTTCCTTCTCCGTACGGTCCCGGGACCGCGCTGGGCGGGCCCGACGTGCTGACTGGTCTGACTGGTCCTGTCCGACTAGTGAAGCACGTGCCGTATCGATCACTTCAGGGGGAGCAGCATGTGGATGTCGTCGCGGTACTCGCCGTCCCCGACCCGGATCGCGTCGGGGATGCGGCCGACCTCCTTGTAGCCGCAGGAGGCGTAGAACCGCTCCAGGCCCAGGCCGCCGCGGCAGGTGAGGCGTATCGCCTCGATGCCCGGCATGTCCCACACGGCGGCCTCGGCGGCGGCGAGCAGGGCGCGGCCGCAGCCCGTGCCGTGGTGCCGGGGGTGGACCATGACCGTGTAGAGCCACACCCAGTGCTGCATCAGCCGGTGGCTGTTGAAGGCGACGAAGGCGGTGGCCGCGATCCGCTGCTCCTCGTCGTAGCCCGCGAGCAGCCGCATGCGGCCGTCCGCGAGGGCGGTGAGGTGCTGCACCCATTGCGGGCGGATGTCCTCCGGGGTGACGGGCGGCACGAAGCCGACGGCCCCGCCGGCGTTGGTGACGTCCGTCCACAGGGTGAGGACACCGTCACGGAGGTGCTGGTCGACGGGCGGGTCCAGGACGAAGTTGAGCGGCATGCCTCCGACGATAAGCCGCTCAGCGGAGTGCCTCGGCGGCGACCGCCAGGTCGGACACCAGGCCCGCGTACGCCGCCTCGCGGTCCCGGTCGCCCGCGCGGAGGACCGCGGAGGGGTGGATGGTGGCGACCAGGCAGTCGCCGCGCTCCTCGTACGGCAGGAGGATGCCGCGCTGCCGGGTGACCCGGAACGACGAGCCGAGCAGCGCCTTGCCGGCGGTGGCGCCGAGGGCGACCAGGACGTCCGGGTCGACGAGCCGGACCTCGGCGTCGAGCCAGGGCTTGCAGGCGGTCGCCTCGCGGAGGGTGGGCGCCTTGTGGATGCGGCGCTTGCCGCGCTCCGGGACGTGGGCGAACTTGAAGTGCTTGACGGCGTTGGTGACGTACGTGTCGTCCGGGTCGATGCCGGCCTCGTCGAGGGCGCGGTCGAGGACGCGGCCCGCGGGCCCGACGAAGGGCCTGCCCTGCCGGTCCTCCTGGTCGCCGGGCTGCTCGCCGATGAGGAGCACCCGGGCGTGGGCGCTGCCGGCGCCGAAAACGGTCTGCGTGGCCGCTTCGTGCAGGGGGCAGCCGCGGCAGCCGCCCGCGGCCTCCCTGAGTTCGGCGAGCCCGGCGCCCTCCGGCACGAAGGGCTCCGCCGTGTACGCGCCCTCGGGGCGCTGCGTGCTCGCGGTCCTCGCCATGCGCGCCGGGTACCCCCGGCGGCCCGCCTGTCACCCCGGCGCCGCGGGCGCCGTCCGCTTCGCCGTACGGTCCGCCGTGCGGGCACGGGCGGGTGCGGCCCGCCGGGCGGGGCGGCGGGGGCGGTCGCCTGGAGGCCGGGTGGGCCGGTGGGCGTGACGGGGGCCCGGCGGCCCGGTGACGGGGGCCGGTGACGGGGGCCGGTGGGCGTGACGCGGGGCCGGTAGGCCGGGCGGCCGGGCCGTCCCGGCCGTCCCGTCTGCGCCGCCCGCGGGGGCCTCGGGCTCAGACCCGCATCGGCTGCGGCGACTCGCGGCGGTCCGGGTCCGGGCCCGGGTACTCGCGGATGACCTCGTAGCGGGTGTTCCGCTCCACCGGGCGGAAGCCGGCGTCGCGGATCAGCTCCAGCAGGTCGTCGCGGGTCAGCTTGTTCGGCGTGCCGTAGTTGTCCGCGTCGTGCGTGATCTTGTACTCGACGACGGAGCCGTCCATGTCGTCCGCGCCGTGCTGGAGCGCGAGCTGCGCCGTCTGCACACCGTGCATCACCCAGAAGACCTTGACGTGCGGGACGTTGTCGAACAGCAGCCGGGAGACCGCGAACGTCTTCAGGGCCTCCGCGCCGGTGGCCATGGTGGTGCGGGCCTGGAGGCGGTTGCGGACCTTGCCGTCCTGCATGTCCACGAAGTCGTGCTGGTACCGCAGCGGGATGAAGACCTGGAAGCCGCCCGTCTCGTCCTGCAGCTCACGCAGCCGCAGCACGTGGTCGACGCGGTGGCGGGGCTCCTCGATGTGGCCGTACAGCATGGTGCACGGCGTCTTGAGGCCCTTCTCGTGCGCCAGGCGGTGGATGCGCGACCAGTCCTCCCAGTGGGTGCGGTGGTCGACGATGTGCCGGCGCACCTCCCAGTCGAAGATCTCCGCGCCGCCGCCGGTGAGCGACTCCAGGCCGGCGTCGATGAGCTCGTCGAGGATCTCCGAGGCGGTCATGCCGGAGATCGTCTCGAAGTGGTGGATCTCCGTCGCCGTGAACGCCTTCAGGGAGACGTTCGGGAGGGCCTTCTTCAGTTCCCGCAGCGAGCGCGGGTAGTAGCGCCACGGCAGGTTGGGGTGGAGCCCGTTGACGATGTGCAGCTCGGTGAGGTTCTCCGACTCCATCGCCTTCGCGAGGCGCACGGCCTCCTCGATGCGCATGGTGTACGCGTCCTTCTCCCCCGGCTTGCGCTGGAAGGAGCAGTAGGCGCACGACGCGGTGCACACGTTCGTCATGTTGAGGTGGCGGTTGACGTTGAAGTGGACGACGTCGCCGTTCTTGCGGGTGCGCACCTCGTGGGCGAGGCCGCCGAGCCAGGCGAGGTCGTCCGACGCGTACAGCGCGATACCGTCCTCACGGGTCAGCCGTTCACCGGACCGGACCTTCTCCTCCAGCTCGCGCTTGAGCCCCGCGTCCATCAGGCCGCCTCCCATACGTCTTCCGCCATTCGGTGCCCTTCGGGCTCCACTTACCGTACTCCCCCGCCTTCCGGGCCCGGCGACCCCGTGGTGCGCGGGGCCTCAGACCTCGTCCGGCAGTTCGCCGACCCGGTTCTCCCACTTCGTGGACAGCACGATCGTGGTGCGGGTGCGGGAGACGCCCTTGGTGCCGGAGAGGCGGCGGATGATCTTCTCCAGGCCGTCCACGTCGTTGGCCCGGACCTTGAGCATGTACGAGTCGTCGCCCGCGATGAACCAGCAGTCCTCGATCTCCGGCAGGTCCTTGAGGCGACGGGCCACGTCCTCGTGGTCGGCGGCGTCCGAGAGCTGGATGCCGACGAGGGCGGTCACACCGAGGCCGAGCGAGGCCGCGTCGACCGTGGCGCGGTAGCCGGTGATCACCCCGGCCGCTTCGAGGCGGTTGATGCGGTCGGTGACGGAGGGCCCGGAGAGCCCGACGAGTCGGCCGAGCTCGGCGTACGAGGCCCTGCCGTTCTCGCGCAGAGCCTGGATGAGCTGCCTGTCCACGGCGTCCATATGCCTGAAGCCTTCCATTGTTCAGCGATACCGCAAGTTCTACTGTAGAATCTAAGGCGAAGCGGGGTCAATGACCTGAGAATCTGTGACCCCGTGTTGTGTTCAGTCGATCAACGACGATCCCTGAGGAGATGACACCCACCGTGTACACGATCGAGATGGCCTACGCCCAGATGCGTTACCTGCAGGAGCAGGCCAGCCGCTCGCGTGTCAGCAGCTTCGCCCCGTCCGAGCGCGTCGTGCGACGGGAGACCGAGGTGTGGGAGGACGCCGGCGCGGCCGGCGGCCGCGCACGCCGTACCCGCGGCCGGAAGCACTGAGCCCACCGCACCCCGCGCCCGCTGCGGCCCCGCACCGGAGTGCGCACCACCGGCCGGAGGCCCGCCCGCCCGGCGGCCGGGCCCTCGGCCGACCGGGTGGCCGGCCGGCCGGTCAGTCCTTGCGGGAGCCACCGAGCTCTCCCTTCCAGCGGCGGTACAGCCCGTGCGGCACCCCCGCCGCGTCCAGCACCCGGCCGGCGACGAAGTCCACCAGGTCCTGGATGTGCGTCGCCCCCGCGTAGAACGCCGGAGAGGCGGGCAGCACCACGGCGCCCGCCTCCTCCAGCGCCACCAGCTGCCTGAGCGTCGGCCCGTTCAGCGGGGTCTCCCGCACGGCGACGACCAGCGGGCGCCGCTCCTTGAGCGTCACGCCCGCCGTCCGCTGGAGCAGGTCCTTCGACAGGCCCAGCGCCACCCCCGCCACACACGCCGTGGAGGCGGGCACGATCAGCATCCCCTTGGCCGGGTACGAGCCGGAGGACGGCCCGGCGGCCAGGTCGCCCGCCGCCCAGTGCCGTATGTCCGCGCCCGCCACGTCCACGTCGAAGGCGCGCGCCGAGCCGTCCGCCCCGCGCGCCAGCCACTGCGCGAGGTCCTCGCGCCAGCGGGCGTCGCGGAACGCGATGCCCGTCTCGTCCAGCAGCGTCAGCCGCGAGGCCCGCGAGACGACGAGGTCCACGCTCTCCCCGGCGGCCAGCAGCCCCGCAGCACGGCCGCCGCGTACGGTGTGCCGGACGCCCCGGACACCCCGACGACCCACGGCCGCCGCTGCCGCGCTGCCTGCTGCTCTTCCACCACCGGTACGGGCTCCACGCCGACGAGCCTATCCGCCCGCCGGAGCGCGGGGCCCCGCGCGGTCCGCCGGGGAACCGGCCCGGTCCGCCGCGCGTTTCCCCACCGTGGGACGCGCGACAGGTACGGGGGGCGCGATGCGCAGCAGCACGGCGGCGGGAAGAGAGTGGACCGGGGCGGACCGGGTGAAGGCCGCCGCGTGGCTGATGGCGGGCTGGATCGCCCTGCTGTGGCTGCTGGAGGTCGCCGACCTGCTCACCGGGCACGCGCTGGACCCGTACGGGATCACCCCGCGGGAGGTCGGGGAACTGCGGGACGTCGTCCCGGCGGCGTTCCTCCACTTCGGCTTCGGCCACGTGGCGGCGAACTCGGTCCCGCTGCTGGTCTTCGGCTTCCTCGCGGCGCTCGGCGGCATCCGCCGCTTCCTCGCGGTGGCCGCGATGATCATCGTGGTGGACGGCCTGGGCGTCTGGCTGGTGTCGCCCGCGTACAGCAACACGGCGGGCGCGTCGGGCCTGGTCTTCGGCCTCTTCGGCTACCTGGTGGTGCGGGGCTTCGTGGACCGCAAGGCGCTGGACATCGGCGTGGGCCTGGTGATCGGCCTGGTGTGGGGCTCGACCGTCCTGCTCGGCATATCGCCCACCCAGTCGGACGTGAGCTGGCAGGGCCACCTGTTCGGCCTGGTCGCGGGTGTGGCGGCGGCGTTCGTCTTCCGGCGGCGGCGACCGGGCCGGGCGGGCGCGCCCGGCCCGGACGCCTGAGGTCAGGCCTCGGACCGGGGATCGACGGGGAGCCGGCTGGTGTCGATTGCGAGACGACCAGCACCCGAGTCGACAGTGAACGTCTTGCCGTAGGGAATGACGTCCCGGCCTCGGTATCCGTCGGGGCCCGGATTCCACAACGTCACACACTGCCGCCGGTACGGGTCGAAGATCAGGTAGTGCGGGATACCGCGCCGCGCGTAGGCCGTGTCCTTGATCTCGTAGTCGTTGCGCACGCTGCTCGGAGAGACGACCTCCACCACGAGTTCGATGAGCTCCGGTCCGTAGGCGCTGAGGTTCTTGCTCACCTCGGCCTCAGGGATCACCGCGAGGTCGGGGCAGAACTCGTTGGCGTCGTCGAACGGGACGGCGACATCGCTGATGAAACCCCACTCCGTCTCGACCTGGGCTTCAAGCAGGTTCCACACCAACCGGATGGTCTGGGCGTGGTGTGGCTTGACCGGACTCATCATGAGGGCGCCCTCGACAATCTCCGACCGATAACCCGGGAACATGCCCTCGAGTCGGCTGAGCTGCGAGTGCAGGCGGTCGATCTCCGAGACGGTCACGTCAGCCTCCCTTCCTTGCACTCGATGGTAGGGCGCACGCTACTCAGAGAGTCAGGCCGCGCACCGCCAGATCGAGGACCGCACACACGAACAGGGCCATGCCGATGAAACCGTTGACCGTGAAGAACGCCCTGTTCAGCCGGGACAGGTCGTGCGGCCGGACGATCGTGTGCTCGTACACGAAGGCCCCGGCGACGATCAGCAGGCCCAGCCACAGCAGCGGGCCGCCGCCGGTGAGGACGGCGAACCACACGAACAGCGCCATCGTGACGGCGTGGCAGACCCGGGCGCTCCGGATCGCGGCCGGGACGCCGAAGCGGGCCGGCACGGACCTCACGCCCGTCTCGCGGTCCGAGTCGACGTCCTGGCAGGCGTAGATCAGGTCGAAGCCGCCGATCCACACGCCGACCGCCAGGCCGAGCACCACCGCGTCCCAGGACCACTCCCCGGTGACGGCGAGCCAGCCGCCGACCGGGCCCATGCCCTGGGCGAGGCCGAGGATGGCCTGCGGGTAGTTCGTGAACCGCTTGCCGTACGGGTAGACCACCATCGGGACGACGGCGACCGGCGCGAGCGCCAGGCACAGCGGGTTCAGCAGCGCCGCCGCGCCCAGGAAGACCACCAGGGCGATCAGCGCACCGGTCCACGCGGACCGGACGGACACCGCGCCGGTGACCAGCTCCCGCCCCGCGGTGCGCGGGTTGCGGGCGTCGATCTCCCGATCGATGATCCGGTTCGCCGCCATGGCGAAGGTGCGCAGCCCCACCATCGCCACGGTGACCAGCAGCAGCGTCCACCAGTCGACGCTGCCGCCGTCGAGGAACATCGCCGTCAGCGACGCGATGTAGGCGAAGGGCAGCGCGAAGACCGAGTGCTCGATCATCACCAGGCGCAGGAACGCCCTGACCCTGCCGGGCTGCGGGGCGGCCGCGGGAACGGCGCCCTCCGCCGCGGTCACAGCCCGTACTCCTTCCAGCGGCGGGTCACCTTGGCCGCCGTCGCCGCGTCCGACTCGATCATCTCGGGCCAGCCGCCGTCCCGCACATAGCCCTCCTCGGGGAGCTTGCGCGTCGCGTCGATGCCGGCCTTGCCGCCCCAGAACTTCTGGTACGAGGCGTGGTCCAGGTGGTCGACCGGACCCTCCACGACCGTCAGGTCCCGGGAGTAGTCGACGTTCCCGAGGGCGCGCCACGCCACCTCGTGGTAGTTGTGCACGTCGCAGTCGGCGTCGACGACCACGATCAGCTTCTCCAGCGACAGCATGTGCGCGCCCCAGATGGCGTGCATGACCTTCTGGGCGTGCTTCGGGTACTTCTTCTCGATCGAGACGATCACGCAGTTGTGGAAGCCGCCGGACTCCGGCAGGTGGTAGTCCACGATGTCGGGCACGATGACCTTCAGCAGGGGCAGGAAGAAGCGCTCGGTCGCCCTGCCCAGCGGGCCGTCCTCCGTCGGCGGGCGGCCGACCACGATGGACTGGAGCAGCGGGCGGCGGCGCATCGTCACGCAGTCGATGGTCAGCGCCGGGAAGTCCTCCTGCGGCGTGTAGAACCCGGTGTGGTCGCCGAAGGGGCCCTCCGGGAGCATCTTGCCGGGCTCCAGCCAGCCTTCCAGGACGACTTCGGCGTGCGCCGGGACCTGGAGGGGGACCGTCTTGCAGTCCACCATCTCGATCCGCTTGCCCTGCACGAAGCCGGCGAACAGGTACTCGTCGATGTCCTCGGGCAGCGGGGCCGTCGAGGCGTACGTGACGGCCGGGGGCGCGCCGAAGGCGATGGCGATCGGCAGGCGCTCGCCCCTGCGCGCGGCGACCTGGTAGTGGTTGCGGCTGTCCTTGTGGATCTGCCAGTGCATGCCGATGGTGCGGCGGTCGTGGCGCTGGAGGCGGTAGAGGCCGAGGTTGCGCACGCCCGTCTCGGGATGCTTGGTGTGCGTCAGGCCGAGGTTGAAGAAGGAGCCGCCGTCCTTGGGCCAGGTGAACAGCGCGGGCAGCGCGTCGAGGTCCACCTCGTCGCCCTGGAGGACGACTTCCTGGACGGGGGCGTCCTTCACCTTCCTCGGCGGCACGTGCGTCATCGCGCCGAGCTTCCCGAACGCCTCCCGCACCCCGACGAAGCCGCTCGGCAGCTCCGGCTTCAGCAGGCCGCCGATCTTCTCGCTGATGGCGTCGTACGACTCCAGTCCGAGCGCCTTGAGCAGGCGGCGGTCCGTGCCGTACACGTTCATGGCCAAGGGCATCGCGGAGCCCTTGACGTTCTCGAAGAGCAGCGCGGGACCGCCCGCCTTCTGCACCCGGTCGACGATCTCACCGACCTCCAGGTGCGGGTCGACTTCGGCCTTGATGCGCTTGAGGTCGCCTTCGCGCTCCAGCGCCCTGAGCAGCGAGCGGAGATCGTCGTAAGCCATGCGCCCAGTATCCGGGATGCCCGCGGCCGCGCCCCGGGCGGGCCCCTGGCGAGGTGCACGCCGAGCCCCCGGCCGGGCGGGGGGCACCGGCTACGCTGGGCGTGTCACCGGGGCTGCCGAACGCGGCCCGCCAACGCATTCAGGGGGCTGTCCCACATGCTCAGGGCACTGATGTACATCCTGCCGATCGTCCTGACGATCTTCGCGTTCATCGACTGCCTGAACACCCCTGAGGACGAAGTGAAGCACCTGCCGAAGGTGGCGTGGGTCTTCATCATCCTGCTGTTCTGGGTCGTCGGCCCGATCGTGTGGCTCGTGGCGGGCAGGACCCGGCGCGCGGCGGCCGGAGGGGCAGCCGGCGGGGGGCGCCGCGGCTCCCGTGCGCAGTGGGTGGCCCCGGACGACAACCCCGAGTTCCTTGAGTCCCTGCGCGAGCAGAACAAGAAGAAGGACGAGGCGCTGTTCGAGGACTGGGAGGCGGACCTGCGCCGCCGCGAGGAGGAGCTCAGGCAGCGCGAGGAGGACGGCGGCGAGGACGGCCCGCGGGGCGGGCGGAAGGGCGAGCAGCACGGCGAGGGCGACACGCCCAGGTCCTGACCGCCGGGACCACCGGCCCGCACCCGCCCCGCGCCCAGGTCCAGCCCCGGCCCGCACCCGCTGCGCCCGCTCCGCACCCCCGGCCCGCACCCGCTCCGTACGTGAGCCCTGACCACCGGCCCGCACACCCCGCGCTCCCCCTGGCCACCGGCCCGCGCACCCCGCGCCCCAGGCCCCGACCACCGGCCCGCCCCCGCCCCGCGACCGGCTCCGCGGTCCGGCCGCGCGCGGAGGGCGCGTCACGGTCGGGTGACGACCCCGGCACCAGTACGAAACTCTCCGCGACACAGCAAGCACCCTTGGCTATCCTGCACCTGAAAGTGTGACAGGACGTGTCTTGTGACGCTGACGCTACGGGGGGTGGCGGGTGGACAGAGAGCTGTACGGCCGCGAGGCGGTGCTCGATCCGGCCGGCCTCGCCGCCCGCCTGACCGGCCTCGCTCCGTACGGCTTCGCCAAGGTCGCCTACGAGCACGGCGACGACCCCCCCGTTATGTTTTCTGCGGCTCCGCAACGGGGCCGCTGGCCTCCGGGCCCGGCATGACTGTTGCCCCCTGTCGAAGGCATGACCTGGGGGGTGGTGTCACCGGGTCCGGGGGTGTTCGTCGGAGACGCTGATCAGAGGTCCGGCCACCGTCCGGTCCGGCGCAATGCCGGACAGTTCGCGGGCGGCAGGTCTGCATAACGTGGATGCGCGAGCACGACACCCGAGCCGAGGCCGGCACCGCCAACACCCCCTGGGAAGGGGCACGATGTTCGAGATCGAAGACGTGGGCGTGTTCCTGGGCCTGGACGTCGGCAAGAGTGCCCACCACGGTCATGGGCTCACCCCGGGCGGGAAGAAGGTCTTCGACAAACCGCTGCCCAACAGCGAGCCCAGGCTGCGGGCCGTCTTCGACAAGCTGCGCGACAAGTTCGGCACCGTCCTGGTGATCGTGGACCAGCCCGCCTCCATCGGCGCCCTGCCGCTGACCGTCGCCCGCGACGCCGGCTGCCAGGTCGCCTACCTGCCCGGACTCGCGATGCGCCGGATCGCCGACCTCTACCCGGGCGAGGCCAAGACCGACGCCAAAGACGCCGCCGTCATCGCGGACGCCGCACGGACTATGCCGCACACCCTGCGCTCGCTGGAACTGACCGACGAGATCACTGCCGAGCTCACCGTGCTCGTCGGCTTCGACCAGGACCTCGCCGCCGAGGCCACCCGCACCTCCAACCGGATACGCGGTCTGCTCACCCAGTTCCACCCCTCGCTGGAGCGCGTCCTGGGCCCGCGCCTGGACCACCAGGCCGTGACCTGGTTGCTGGAGCGCTACGGATCCCCGGCCGCCCTGCGCAAGGCAGGCCGCCGCAGACTCGTGGAGCTGATCCGCCCGAAGGCCCCGCGCATGGCCACCCGGCTGATCGACGACGTCTTCGACGCGCTCGACGAACAGACCGTCGTGGTCCCGGGCACCGGCACCCTCGACATCGTGATCCCCTCCCTGGCCGCCTCGCTCACCGCTGTTCACACCCAGCGCCGGGCGATGGAAGCCCAGATCAACGCTCTGCTGGAGGCTCACCCTCTTTCCCCGGTCCTGACGTCGATGCCCGGCGTCGGCGTCAGGACCGCCGCCGTCCTGCTGGTTACCGTCGGCGACGGCACCAGCTTCCCCACCGCAGCCCACCTCGCCTCCTACGCCGGCCTCGCACCCACCACGAAGCAGTCCGGGACCTCGATCCACGGCGAACACGCACCCCGAGGCGGAAACCGGCAGCTCAAACGGGCGATGTTCCTCTCGGCCTTCGCCTGCATGAACGCCGACCCGGCCTCCCGCACCTACTACGACAAGCAACGAGCCCGCGGCAAAACCCACACCCAGGCACTCCTCCGCCTCGCCCGCCAACGCATCAGCGTCCTGTTCGCCATGCTCCGCGACGGCACCTTCTACGAACCCCGGACACCGACGGACGTCGAACTCGCCGCATAGCTTCAGCAAGCCCGAACCACCCGAAACCCGACAGAGGTGCCTTGACGAAAGACATAGAGGCACCCCCCCGGTCACCGTCTTCACCGGCGGCCGCGGCATGGGCAAGACCGCCCTCCTCAAGCAGATACGCAACGCCTACCGCGGCGGCACCCCGCTCGCCCTGCTCGACTGCGCGCACGTCGAGGAACCCGCCGAGCACGGCGCCGGGTGGAACCCGGTCACCGGCGCCCTCGCCGAGCTCGCCGTGCAGCTCTCACCGCGCGTGCTCTCGGCCCCGCCCGTGCAGTTCCCCCGCCTCTGCCTGGGCCTCGCCGCCGTCACCAGCATCGGCTGGTCCCAGGAGGACGACGAGCGCGCCCGCCGCGACCTCCAGCGGCTCGCCCCCGTCATGGCGACCGTCGACGAGTCCAAGGGCATGGGCACCGCCTGGGTCAGCAAGGTCCTCGCCACGCTCGCCTCGACCGTCGCCGACGGCACCGCCCCGATGGCCGGCGTCCTCGCCGAAGCCACCGTGGAGACCGTGCTGGAGGAGGTGTACGGCCGCTACCAGCGCCGCACGGAGGGCTGGTACGGCACATACCGCGACGCCGGCGGGAACGGGAAGCTGGGCCTGCACCGGCTCGCCGTCGACTTCCGGCACGGCGGGCCCCGCCGCGCCGCAGCCGAGCGGCGGCTGGTCGGCGCACTCGTGGAGGACCTGCGCCGCGCCTACACCGGCCTCACCCGGCTCGGCAGCCGCCGGGGACGGCCCGTCCTGCTGCTGGACAACGCGCACGCGCCGCTCGGCCGCCGCCTCGTCGAGCCCCTCCTGCGGGACCGCGCCGACGGCCGCCGCGACCAGCTCGTCGTCATCGCCGCCTCCCTGCAGACCGACCACGAGGGCCTGCGGCACGCGACCCGCCGCCGACTGCCCGAGGTCGCCCACCTGGCGCCCTGCCCGCGCGGCGACGACATCACCTCCGGCGTGCTCGCCGTGGAGCTCACCCCGCTGAGCACCGCCCACACCCGCAGCCTCTTCGACCGGTACGACCCGGCGGGGCACGCCCCCGCCGACCTGCCGGGCGCCGTGCACCGGCTGACCGGGGGCCGCCCGCTCGGCGTGGACCTGCTGGGCCGGGCGGCCGGCCAGGCCCCGGCCGCACTGCGCGGCGCGCTCACCCCCGGCGCGCTGCTGGACCTGACGGTGGAGCTGCGCGAGGACTCCCCGGGCGTACCGGTCGCCGAGACACTGCTGGCCCGGCTGCTGCCCGGTCGGCACCGCGACGAGCCCGCGGTGCTCGCGGTGCTGGCCGCCGCCCACGACGAGGGCTCCGCCCGGGTGCTGGCCCGCACCCGGCTGCGCGCCGCCTCCGCGGAGGGCGACGTGGCGCTGCGGGCCCGCGACACGCTCCGCGCCGACGGCTGGCCGACCGGGCCCGCGCGCCCGGCTCAGCCCGCGCACTTCGTGGCCGACCCGCTGCTGCGGGCCCTGCTGCTGCACCGGCTGCGCTTCCACGACGGCGACGCGCCCGCGTACGCCGCGTGGCGGGCCGTCCACGAGACCCTCCGCACCCACTACGAGCACGGGCCCACCCCGTACCGGCTGCGCCAGGAACTGGCGCTGGGCCGCACGGAGAGTGCGGTGACCGAGCTGCGGACCGCCTTCCCGGACCCGGACGTGCAGGGCTGGCTGGCCCGGCTGCGGTTCGTCGCCTCCGCGCCGTACCCCCGGGAGCTCCACCGGTCGGGGCCCGACCCCCGCCGCGCGCTCGCCCTCGGGCAGGACCCGGGCGGGGAGCCCCCGGCCGGGCTCACCGGCGACGCGGCGGCGCTGCACATGGCGGTACGGCGGCTGCTGCACGCCCTGTGGCTGCTCACCGACCCGCTGACGCTGCCCGACGCCGAGGTCGTCGACCGCATGGCGTACGAGCTGCGCCAGCTGTCCGGCCGGCACCTGACGGGCAGCAGCGCGCTGTGGGACGCGGCCACCCACTGGCCGAGGGACATCCGAGCCTGGCGCAGCCCGTCGTTGCCGCCGGGGAGCGAGGACGGAGCGTGACGAGCATGCGCAACCCCCTGCGCTACCGCGTCTTCTACACCACCCGTCAGCGGATCGTGACCAGCACCGTGGTGCTCGCCCTGCTGGCGTGGGGCACCGTCACGGTGGTCCGGCGCGTCACCACGCCCGAGGACCGCTCGTGCGCCCCCGGCGTGGTCCGCCCGGTCGGCAGCGACGAGTGCGTGGGCGTCGCCTCCGCCGGGGACGGCTACGCCTTCGGCGAGGACGGGCTGGCGCAGGTCGCCGCCGCGATCGGCCGCGAGAACGCGGCCCTGAAGGACGGCGAGTACGCCACGGTCGCGCTGCTGCTGCCGCTGACGTCGGCCGACGCGGGCCTCCGCGCCAAGATGCGGCACGAGCTGCAGGGCGCCTTCGCCCAGCAGTACCGCGCGAACCGGCAGAACAACGAGGCCCCGAAGATCCGGCTGCTGCTCGCCAACACCGGCAAGGACAACGCCCACTGGAAGGTCCCCGTCGAGCAGTTGAAGACGATGACGGGCGCACCGCACCACCTGCGGGCGGTGTCCGGCATCGCCACCAGCTCCACCGCCGTCCGCTCGGCCGTCGGCGAGCTCACCGGCGCGGGCATCGCCACCGTCGGCACCACCATCACCGCCGACGACATCGCCAACGGCCCCGGCGGCTCCCCCTTCCCGGGCCTCGCCCGGGTGTCCCCCACCAACGGCGACGAGGCGCGGGCGCTGGCCCACTTCGGCCGCGTCAACGCCGCGAAGGCGCTGCTGGTCCACGACACCCGCACCGGCGACCACTACACCGACACCCTGAAGGACGCCTTCTCCTCGCTGCTCTCGCGCTCCCCGTACGAGCCGCAGCTCTTCACCTCCGGCGAGGACCCGAACGCCGAGGGCACCACCGCCAACACGTTCCGCCAGATCACCCACCTGGTGTGCGACACCCGCGCGGAGACGATCTTCTTCGCGGGGCGCCACGTCCAACTGCGGCAGTTCATCAACGCGCTGGGCGGCCGCGGCTGCAAGGACCGCTCGTTCACGCTGCTCACCGGCGACGAGGGCTCCTACCTCGGCGCGGACCCGCAGCTCGACCGGTCGGCGCTGGAGAAGGGCCTCACGGTCCGGTACGCGGCGCTCGCCCACCCCGACGCGTGGCGCGCCCGCGACGGCTACGAGGCGCCCGCGACCGGCGGGTCGACGGAGGCGTACGACACGTTCGTACGGACCCTCGCCGAGGTCTCCAAGGCGCCCGCGGGGCCCATCGGGCCGACCGCGCTCGCCGACGGGCAGGCCATCATCGCGTACGACGCGCTGGCGGCGGCCGTGCGCGCGGTCCGCGAGGCCACGCCGCCGGGGCGGCACCTGCCGCCGGTGGCGGACGTGGCACGGCAGTGGCCCCAGGTGAAGGGCTCCCTGAAAGTGCAGGGCGCGAGCGGCTGGATCTGCCTGGACAACTACGGCAACCCGCACAACAAGGCGGTGCCGGTGGTGCAGTTGACGCGCGGCACACCGGCGTTCGTCGCCATGGCCTGGCCTGAGGGGAAGCCTCCGGCGGCGGACTGCCTGCCACCGCGGCAGTGAGAGCGGCGGCGGGATGTCCGGGGCGGTGGGCAGGCGCACCCGGCACCGCACCGCCGCCGACGGCACCACCACCGTGCCGCCGACGGGGCCGGCGCCGTACCGCCGGCACCACCACCGTCCCGCCGACGGTGTCAGAGCAGCACCGCCGACAGCCGGTCGAAGCGCACCCGCCAGGCCGCCTCCTGGTCCTCGCGCAGCGCCTCAGGGCCGTCGAACGTGTGGGTCAGGCGGAGCACGGTGGCCGCGCGGTCGCCGTGCTCGCCGGGTTCCAGGTGGAAGCGGACCCGGCCGGCCCCGCCCGTGAACGTGTACTCGACGACCCGTTCGACGTCCCAGGCCGTGACCGTCCCGGTGACCGCCGCACCGGCCGGGTCGTCCAGCCACCGCAGCGCCACCGCGCCGCCGAGCCTCGGCTCCAGCACGTCGACCGCGGCCAGCCACGACCGCAGCCCGTGCCGCGCGGCGAGGGCGGGCCAGACGTCCTCCTCCGGGCGCGGCAGGTGCACCACCTGCCGGACCGTCCGCGTACCGTGCGGGGCGTGCGGGGCGTGAGCGACGTCCATGCCTCCAGCGTCGCGCGGCTGCCGCGGCGCCGCTACCGCAGCGCGGCCCTGGGCTCCCCCCAGGTCGCTCCGCGCCCGCGTACGGCTGGCTGCCGGGTCACTCCACGCCCGCGTAGGAGTGCAGGCCGTCCACGAAGATGTTCACGCCGTAGTAGTTGAACAGCCAGCAGCCGAACGCCACCAGCGCCAGCGCCGCCGCCTTGCGGCCCTTCCAGCCGACCGTCGCCCGCGCGTGCAGGTAGCAGGCGTAAGCGACCCAGGTGATGAAGGACCAGACCTCCTTCGGGTCCCAGTTCCAGTAGCGGCCCCAGGCGTCGCCCGCCCAGATCGCGCCCGCGATGATCGTGAACGTCCACAGCGGGAACACCGCCGCGTTCACCCGGTACGCCAGCTTGTCGAAGGAGGCCGCCGACGGCAGCCGCTCCATCACGGACCGGGCGAACGCGCCCGATTTCTCGCCGAGCGCCGCCTTCGCCTCGTACTTGTCCTTGAGGAGGTACAGGATCGTGGCGACGGCGCCGATGTAGAACACCGCGCCGCAGAAGATCGCGGTGGAGACGTGGATCCACAGCCAGTACGAGTCGAGGGCCGGGACGAGCTGGTCGCTCTCGGTGTACAGCCAGGTCGTGGCCACGCCCAGGTCGAGGAGGACCGTCGTCACCAGGGGCAGGCCCAGCCAGCGGACGTTCTTGCCCGCGAGGAGGAACGCGAGGTACGTGCCGGTCGCCACCGTGGAGAACGTCAGCGAGAACTCGTACATGTTGCCCCAGGGCGCCCGCTGCACCGACAGGGCGCGAGCCACGACGGCGCCCAGTTGGAGCAGGAACGCGAGGGTGGTGAGGGAGACCGCGATCCGCCCGTACAGGTCGCCCTTGAGGTCCCCGCCGGCGGCTCCGGGGCCGTCCGGTACGTCCCGGGCGCCGGCGGCGGCGCGGGTGACGACCTTCGGCTTGTCGAGGACCTGGGTGCCGCCGCCCGCGGTGCGGACCTGCACGGCGGGCGCCGCGGCGGTCCGGTGCGCGGGGGCGAGCGCGGCGGCCGTGCGGCCGACCTTGCTGCGGCTGCCGAGCACCCACTCGGTGATGTGCGCGAGGAACGCCAGCGTGTAGACGGCCATCGCCGAGTAGACGAGGACGTTGCTGATCTGCGCGAGATTCTCGTTGGTCGCGGCGGCGATGTCGGTCACTGCTTGGCCCCTTCGGCGGGAACAGCCTGGTCGGTGTCGGCGCCGGCCGCCGGAGCCGCTGGCTCCGGCGCGGTGGGCGCCACGGCGTGGAGTTCGGCCGCGAGCTCGGCCAGTTCCTCCGGAAGCTTGGCGGACTCGCTGCGGCCGAGCCCCGCCATCTCGATGACGGTCACGCCGTCCTCACCCGCGGCGGCCCGCACCCAGACGCGGCGGCGCTGCACGAACAGCGAGCCGACCAGGCCGGCGAGGGCGGCGACGGACCCGGCGAGGGCCCAGCCGTTGCCGGGCTGCTGGGAGACCTGGAAGCCGGCCCACTCCCGGATCTCCTTCTCGAAGGTGACCGTACCGGCCCCGTCGGGAAGGGTCATGGTCTCGCCGGGCAGCAGGGTCTGCTTGAAGATGTCGCCGTTCTTGTCCTTGAACGGGGTCATCTTGCTGGTGTCGAGCTGGTAGACGTTCTGCGGGATGCCGGAGTCGATCCGCAGGTCGCCCTGGTAGGCCGACAGGTTCAGCGCGGGGAACGCCAGGCCGGGGAACTCGGAGAACATCTGCCCCTGTCCCTTGCCCGCGTACGTCGGCACGAAGAACAGCGGGAAGCCGAGCTGCTTCTTCTCGCCCTTCGCGTCGCGGTAGCCGTCCATCACCTTGAGCACGCCGGTGGAAGTGACGTTCGCGTCGATCGGCAGCAGCGGCACGGGCTCGCTGGACACCACCTTGCCGCGGGCGTCCCGGACGGTGACCACGGGCGCGTACCCGTGGGAGATCAGGTACACCTTCGCGTCGCCGATCCTGAGCGGCTCGTTGACGCGGATGACGGCCTTCTTCTCGGGGCCGCCGCCCTCGGAGTAGCGGATGTCCGCCTCGAACGTGCGGGGCGTGCCGCGCTGCGGGCCGCCCGTCTCGTAGGTGCCCGTGAACTGCTTGAGCTCGAAGCTGAACGGCTCCAGGTCGTCGAGGGCGAAGAGGCTGCCGGAGCGGAAGTCGTCGTACTGGGTGAGGGTGTTGGCGAAGCCGTAGCCCTCGCCCTCCACGATCAGCTTGCCGCCCTCGGAGCGGAAGAGCTGGCCGCAGGCGAACGCCACGAGCATCACGATCAGCGCCACGTGGAAGAGGAGGTTTCCGGCCTCCCGGAGGTAGCCCTTCTCCGCGGCGACCGCGTCCCCGGCCACATGGCTGCGGAAGCGGCGCTTGCGGAGCATCCGCAGCGCGGCCTCGCGGGCCTCGTCGGGCGTGGCCGTGGTGCGCCAGGTCGCGTACGCGGGCAGCCGGGTGAGGCGGCGGGGCGCACCCGGCGGACGGCTGCGCAGCTGCCCCGCGAACTGCCAGGTGCGGGGCACGATGCAGCCGATGAGGGAGACGAACAGCAGGATGTAGATCGCGGAGAACCACACCGAGCTGTAGACGTCGAACAGCTGGAGCTTGTCGTAGATCGGACCGAGGGTCTCGTGCCTTTCCATGAAGGCGCGGACCTTGGTGTCGTCGACGTTGTTCTGCGGGATGAGCGAACCGGGGACGGCGCCGAGGGACAGCAGGAACAGCAGGAGCAGCGCGACCCGCATGGACGTCAGCTGCCGCCAGAACCAGCGGATCCAGCCGACGAGGCCGAGCGCGGGCAGGGTGACGGCGTCGTCCGGCTCCTGGACGGGCGCGGTGGACAGGCCCCGCCCGGTCGCCTCCTGCGACTCGGCGCGCTCGGCGGATCCCGGCTCGCCGCCCTCGTCCGCCGCTCCGGCGGGCCCGTGCTCTCCCGTGCCGCCGTCCGGCCGCGGCGGCCGTTACCCCCCGGGCTTCCAGGGCGCCCCTGACGGCCGGTGCCGCCCGTGGGCCCGGTGGGCTCGGGACGGCCCGTGTCGCCCGTCGGCCCGGCGGGCTTCGGGTGGGCTTCCTGCGTGTGCCGGGCCGACTCCGTCGACCCGGTGCGTTCCGTGTTGCTCATCGTGCCTCAGATTCCCACCGTGAACCCCTGCGACCAGCTCTGCATCTGCTGCACGAGGACGCCCCACGCCCCTGTCAGCAGCAGCACACCGGTCAGGATCATCATGCCGCCGCCGATCCGCATCACCCACACGTAGTGCCGCTTCACCCAGCCGAAGGCGCCGAGCGCCTTGCGGAAGGCGACGGCCGTCACGATGAACGGGACGCCGAGACCGAGGCAGTACGCGAACGTCAGCAGGGCGCCGCGCCCCGCGCTGGCCTCGTTCAGGGCGAGGACGTTCACGGAGGCGAGCGTCGGCCCGACGCACGGGGTCCAGCCGACGCCGAAGAGCACGCCGAGCAGCGGCGCCCCGACGAGGCCGGACACCGGACGCCGGTGGAAGCGGAACTCGCGGCGGGTCACCCAGGACATGAACCCCATGAAGAAGAACCCCATGAAGATCATGACCACGCCGAGTATCCGGTTGAGCAGCTCCTGGTGTGCGAGGAGGGTCTGCCCGGAGTACCCGAAGAGTGCGCCGCCGGAGACGAACACGGCGGTGAACCCGAGGACGAACAGCGCGGCCCCGGCGGCCATGCGGCCCCGCCGCGCCTCCGCGAGGTCGGTACCGGTGACCCCGGTGACGTACGAGAGGTAGCCGGGCACCAGCGGCAGGACGCACGGGGAGAAGAAGGACACCAGGCCGGCGAGCAGGGCCAGGGGCAGCGCCAGCAGGAGGGCCCCGCTGAGGACGGTGTCGTTCATCGACTACTTCCCCGACGCCTTCTCGGCGATGAGCGGCTTGACGAGGGACCGCAGGTCGTCCTCGCCGAGTTCCTTCAGCGACCGTGCCGCGATGTTGCCGTCGCGGTCGAGGATGACGGTGGAGGGAATGGACTGCGGGCTGAGCGTGCCGCGGGGGAAGCCGTTGACGACGATCTTTCCGATGGGGTCGTGGAGGCTCGGATAGGTGATGCCGAACTCCTCCTCGAAGAGGAGTGCCTTGTCCTTCTGCGGGTCGCGGGTGTTGATGCCGACGAACTCGACGCCCTCGGGCTTCAGCTCCTTGGCGACCTTCTGGAAGTGCGGCGCCTCGGCGCGGCAGGGCGCGCACCAGGAGCCCCAGACGTTCATGACGACGACCTTGCCCTTGAAGTCGGCCACGTCGAGCTTCTCGCCGTCCAGCGTCTCACCGGCGAGGTTGTGGGGGGCCTGGCGTTCGCCCCTGGCGACGGTGGAGACGCCGCCGGCGTTGGTGATGAAGTTGGTGTTCCCGCCGCCGCCGGACTTGCCCGTGTCACCGCTGCACGCGGTGAGCAGGAGCGCGGCCGTCACGGCACCGGCAGTGAGCAGAAACCCTCGGGGGGCACGGCTGAGGCTCATGTGAAAAGTTTCGCATGGCCCATTCCGGGATCTTGCCCACCCCCCTCGGTCGCCCGAAAGACCCATGAAGCCCCTTGTCAGGGCGGGCTAAGTGAAGCCCGCATAAGGAAAGGAGCGCAGAGCGCAGGTGATCAAGGCGGCGCGTCGATCATGCCCGCAGGTACGACTTCCAGCCGCCGGCGGGGGATTTTCCGACACCGAGTCCGCGCAGCTTCCGGAGGATCTCCGGGTCCTGCACGTCGAGCCAGTCGACGAACTGGCGGAAGGACACGAGCCGCACGTCCTTCTTCCCCGCCATCCCCTTGAGGGATTCCTCGACGGCGTCCATGTAGATGCCACCGTTCCACTGCTCGAAGTGGTTTCCGACGAAGAACGGCGCGCGGTTCGTTTCGTACGCCCGCCGGAATCCGCTCAGATACGCCTCGGTGGCCTGCTTCCGCCAGCCGGGATAGCGGGAGGGCACGCCCTTCGTGGTGTTCCCGGACTGGTTGGCGAGGATGTTGTAGTCCATGGAGAGGACCTCGAAGGAGCGCCCGGGGAAGGGCATCGCCTGGAGCGGCAGGTCCCACAGGCCCTGGCGCTTGCCGGGCCACACCTGGAGGCCGCCGGGCGACGAGGCGTCGTAGCGCCAGCCGAGCTTCTTCGCCGTGGGCAGCAGGCCGTCCCGGCCGAGCAGGCAGGGGGTGCGCCCGCCGACGAGTTCCCTGCGGTAGTCGAAGGGCAGCGGGTCCTCGTCCTTCCAGCCGGTGTGGGTCTTCCATTCGGTGACGAAGGTCACCGCCTGGTCGATCTCGCTGCGCCACTGCTCCGGGGACCAGTTCCCGACGGATCCGGATCCGGCGCAGAAATGGCCGTTGAAATGCGTTCCTATTTCGTGGCCTTCGAGCCAGGCGCGGCGGATGGCGGCGAGGGTGTCCTTGATGTGGTCGTCGGTGAGGTATCCGATGTCGGAGGCGCCGACGCGGTTGTTCGGCGGGCGGTAGAGGGTCTTCTTCGACTCGGGCAGCAGATAGATCCCGGAAAGGAAGAACGTCATGGCCGCGCCGTGGTTCTTCGCCAGGTCGAGGAACCGGGGGAACAGGCCGTTCCCGACCTCGCCCGCGCCGTCCCAGGAGAACACCACGAACTGCGGCGGCGTCTGGCCCGGCTCCAGCGGGACGGGCCGCTCGGGCTGGTGCGGCTGTTTCCCGGTGTCCGCTGTGGAGCCGTCCCCTATGAGCCGACCCTGCGGCTTCCCACCGCCGGGCCCTCCCCGGTCGCCGCCCTTGCCGTCGGCGCCCTTGCCGTCGCCGCCCCGGCCTCCGGGCCCCGCGCCGCCACCGCTGCCGCCGGTGAGCCCACAGCCGGCCAGTCCGGCCGCCGCGGCGGTCCCGACTCCGGCACCCAGCAACGCCCTTCGGGTGATCTCGCGCATGCTTTCCCCCTCCGTGCTCGCGTGCTCCGGACATACGTCCGGACCGGCACTGGCAAAGATGGCGGAAAAGAGCTGCCGGTTCCCGTGGCGAGGCCGCGAAGGGGAAGAAGATGCGGGGATCTTCGTACGGAATCACTGTGGCCGAAAAGCGTCCCCCTGATCGCACGGCGGGTGGGACGGCGCGGCCTCCGCGACGCGGGGCGGGCCGCGCGGGTCAGCACGCCCCGGCCTCGGGCCCGCGCCCCCGCACGGGCGTCCCCGGGCGGAGGCCCGAGGGATGCAGGCGTACGGAAGACGCACGGGACGAACGCGGGCCCGGCACCACGGGCCGGTCCGGCGCCGCGGACTGGTCCGGCGCCACGGGAAGGACGCGGCCCGGCACCACGGGCCGACCCAGCACCACGGGCTCATCCGGCGCCACGGGAAGGACGCGGCCCACCACCACGGGCTCATCCGGCGCCACGCGAAGGACGCGGGCCCGATGAATGCGGGTGTACGGAAGGCGTACGGGACGAGCGCGGCCCGGTGCCGCGGGGCCGGTCCGGGGCCACAGAGAGACACAGGCCCGGCCACGGGCGGGGACGCGCCCTCGCCGCGGGGGTGCGGGGGCGGGCGCCGCCCCCGCAGGGCGCCCCGCTACGCGCCGAACGCCTTGGACTTCCCCTTCACCGGCTTCGCGCCCGCGAGCAGGTGCGGCGGCACGAGGTCCCGCGCCGGTTCGCTGTAGCCGACCGACACGATCGCGTCGCCGTGGTACGTGAACGTCGTCAGCGACGCCAGCGTGCACTGCCGCCGCCGCGGGTCGTGC
Source organism: Streptomyces sp. CC228A (assembly GCF_021390935.1). GTDB lineage: Bacteria > Actinomycetota > Actinomycetes > Streptomycetales > Streptomycetaceae > Streptomyces. The sequence goes on along the minus strand of NZ_JAJPUI010000009.1, from coordinate 34,248 downwards.
CAGAGCCGCCGCCGCTCCACGAAGCTCCGCACGATCCAGATCGGCAGCTGGTGGCTCACGCACACCGCCTCGTGGCCGCGGGCCGCGTCCCGCGCCGCGTTCAGCGCGCCCATCATCCGTACCACCTGGTCGATGTACGGCTCGCCCCACGAGGGGCGGAACGGGTTGGTGAGGTGGCGCCAGTTCCCCGGCCTGCGCAGCGCGCCGTCGCCCACGCCGAAGGTCTTGCCCTCGAAGACGTTGCCCGCCTCGATCAGCCGCTCGTCCGTGGCCAGGTCCAGGGCGTGCGCCTTCGCGATGGGCGCCGCCGTCTCCTGGGCCCGCTCCAGCGGCGACGCCACCACGTAGGTGACGTCCCGGTCCGCCAGGTGCTCGGCGACCCGGTCGGCCATCTGCCGGCCGAGCTCCGACAGGTGGTAGCCGGCCCGGCGCCCGTACAGGATGCCGTCCGGGTTGTGCACCTCGCCGTGGCGCATCAGGTGGACGACGGTGACGTCCTTGCCCCCGGTCATACGGCGGCCTCCGGCGCCGCCTCGGCGGCGGCGCGGGCGGCGGCGGCAGCGCGGCCGCGATCCGCTCGACGGCACGCTCGTCGTGGGCCGTCGACACGAACCACGACTCGAACGCCGACGGCGGCAGGTACACGCCCTGCGCCAGCATCGCGTGGAAGAACGCGGTGAACCGGAAGGCCTCCTGCCGCTTGGCGTCCTCGTAGTCGAACACCTCGCGGTCGGTGAAGAAGACCGAGAACATGTTGGACGCGGTCTGCAGCCGGTGCGCCACGCCCTCCTTCGCGAGCGCGTCGGTGACCAGCCCCTGGATCTCCTTCGACACCGCGTCGACCTTGGCGTACGCCGCGTCGTCCAGCAGCCGCAGCTGGGCGAGGCCGGCCGCCGTGGCGATCGGGTTCCCCGACAGCGTGCCCGCCTGGTAGACGGGGCCTGCCGGCGCCAGGTGCGCCATGACGTCCGCCCGGCCGCCGAACGCCGCCGCCGGGAAGCCGCCGCCCATGACCTTGCCGAACGTCATCAGGTCCGGCACCACGCCGTCGACGCCGTACCAGCCGGCCTTCGAGGTGCGGAAACCGGTCATGACCTCGTCGGAGACGAACAGCGCGCCGTTCTTCGCGCACGCGTCCTTCAGGCCCTGGTTGAAGCCCGGCCGCGGCGGCACCACGCCCATGTTGCCCGGAGACGCCTCCGTGATCACGCAGGCGATCTCGCCGGGGTGGCGGTGGAACGCCTCCTGCACCGCCTCCAGGTCGTTGTACGGCAGCACGATCGTGTCGCCCGCCTGGGCGCCCGTCACACCGGGCGTGTCGGGCAGCCCGAAGGTCGCCACCCCGGAGCCGGCCGCCGCCAGCAGCGCGTCCACGTGGCCGTGGTAGCAGCCCGCGAACTTGATCACCTTGGCGCGCCCGGTGAAACCGCGGGCGAGCCGGATCGCCGACATCGTGGCTTCGGTGCCGCTGGACACCAGCCGCACCTGCTCCACCGGCGCGATCCGCGCCACGATCTCCTCGGCGAGCGCCACCTCGCCCTCGCCGGGCGTCCCGAAGGACGTCCCGCGCGCCACCGCCTGCTGCACGGCGGCGAGCACCTCGGGGTGGGAGTGGCCGAGGATCATCGGCCCCCACGAGCAGACGAGGTCGACGTACTCGCGCCCGTCCGCGTCCGTAAGGTACGGACCCGTACCGGACACCATGAAACGGGGCGTACCGCCCACGGCGCGGAAGGCCCGGACGGGAGAGTTCACGCCGCCGGGCGTCACGCGGGACGCGCGGTCGAAGAGCGACTGTGACACTGGGGCTTCGTATGAATACGACACTTGGGTCCTGACCTGCGAGAACGAGTGGACGGACGGCTAGCGGACGGCTGGCGTGCAGCTACCTGGCGGGCGAGCAGCGGCCCCTTTCGCGCCACTCCGGTCCACCGGATTGACGCGATCGGGCCGACGCCCTTGCTCGATCGGGAGTCGTTACCTCACGATCTTGTTTCATCAGGCTCACGAAGGGTTTCCGAACCTTCTTTTAGGCAAGGCGCCAGTCCTCCGCGTCTGCGAAACTGGGGCGTCATAGGGACAGCTCACGGAAACCATGGTGTCAGAGGCCCGGACGTTCCAGCGGAACAGGTGTTTCACCACACGCCCGCGGGGGAGGTCACTGACACGATGATCGGGTCGCACGGCGGGGACCGTGCCGCCCAGCAAGCAGTCGGGTGGAGATATGCAGCGCGGTGGCGGACGGGGCGACGGGACGGGCGACCGGGGTCCCGGGCCTGCCCGGCGGGGGAGGCACCGGCGACAGCGGGATCCCGTGGAGCGGGACGACCCCGCGGCGGAGCGGTACGACGCGGCGGAGCGGGGCACCCCCGTGGGAGGCGGGCCCATGGCCATGAGCGGTGACCCCTTGGCCGGCAGGGGCGGCGGCCGCGGCATGGGCGTGACGTACAAGTACTTCGGCGCCCCCAACGGCGCCACGGCCGCACGGGTCCCCGTCTCCATGCGCCCCGAGGAGCTCGGGGGCGACGAGCTGGGCATGGGCGGCCTCTTCACGAAGATCAAGCCGGAGACCATAGCCGCAATGGTCCTCACCGGGCTCCAGGGCATGCCCCTCCACAAGGTCCCCCCGCTCGAACTGGTCGTCCTGCACCCCGACTACGCCGTGGTGAAGCTCCCCACGACGGTCGTCGACCCGCTGCGCGGCGTCGGCGAGGAGTCCGTGGGCGCGGCCGCCTTCATCTGGTCCACCGTCCCCGACCGCAGCGGCCCCAGCGACGCCTTCACCGTCTACCGGCTGCTGCACGAGTGGCAGGACTTCTCCGTACGCCTCCACGAAGCCGGCCACCAGCCGTACTGCCTGGTCTGGGGGTGACCCCGACCGCCTCTGCGGCCTGACCACCCCTTGGAGCCCCTCACCCTCCGGGGCCTGACCGCCCCTTTCCTGGGAGCCGACCGCCCTTTCGGGGCCTGACCGCCCCTTTCCTGGGAGCCGACCGCCCTTTCGGGGCCTGACCGCCCGGGGCCCGGCGAGCATCTGCGTCCGGCGGGCCCCCGCGTCCAGGGCCAACGCCGGGGACACCGCACAGGGGCGCGTGGACCAGCGGCACCGGCCGCACGCCCCGGCCGTGCCGGGAACCCGCGGCCCCGCAGGCGGGCGCCACCGCGCCTCGGCGGCCGAAACGCCTGGCCGGGCAGCGCCGCCGGTGGCATTCTGGCCGCGTGAACGGACCGGAGATCCACATACGCTTCGCCCCCTCCCTGGGCCTCTTCGTACCCGCCGCCCGCCGCGCCGGGCGGACGGCCGTCCTCACCGACGGGGTGTCCACCCTCGGCCACGTCGTGGAATCCCTCGGCGTCCCCCTCACCGAGGTCGGCGCCCTGCTCGCCGACGGCCGGGCCGTCGCCCCCTCGCACGTCCCCGCGCACGGCGAGGAGATCGAGGTACGCGGAGTCGACCGCCCCCAGCAGGTGCCCGGCGCACCCCTCCGGTTCCTCCTCGACGTCCACCTCGGCACCCTCGCCCGGCGCCTGCGGCTGCTCGGCGTCGACGCGGCGTACGAGAGCGAGGACATCGGCGACGCCGCGCTCGCCACCCGGTCCGCGCGGGAGCAGCGCGTGATGCTCTCCCGCGACCGGGGCCTGCTGCGCCGCCGCGAGCTGTGGGCCGGCGCGTACGTGTACAGCCACCGGCCCGACGACCAGCTCCGGGACGTCCTGGAGCGGTTCGCCCCGCGCCTCGCGCCCTGGACCCGGTGCACCGCCTGCAACGGCGAGCTCACCGAGGCGCACAAGGACGAGGTGCGCGACCACCTGGAGCAGGGCACCGAGCGGACGTACGACGTGTTCGCGCGCTGCACCGCGTGCGGCCGGGTCTACTGGCGGGGCGCGCACCACTCCCGCCTCGACACCATCGTCCGCACCGCCCTGCGCGACTTCGGCGACGGCACGGCCGCCTGACCGCGGCCGCACCGGCCCGGTCACCCGCCCCGCCGGGGCCCCGGCGCCCGCGCCCCGACCGCGAGGCGGCCCGGACCCGGCGCCCGCACCCCGGTCAGAAGGCGTACGGGTCCCCGGTGGCGGGCACCAGCACCCGCTGGTCGTTGTCGTCCGGGTACCGGTCGGTCGCACCCCCGCACCACACGGTGTCGACCCGTACCGTCACCTCGAACGGCGTGCCCTCCACCTGGAGGCGCAGGGCGACCTCCTGGGCGGTGCCGTCGGCGGGCAGGGCGCCCGTCGAGCACAGCACCACCCGGTCGCCGCCGCGCAGGCACCCCGCGGGAAGGGTGCGGCCGACCTCCGCGAGCGGCACCGAGACGGTGACCCGCAGCGTCGCGTCCTCCAGGTCCGAAGGCCCGAGGTTCCGGCTCAGCACCAGCACGTCCAGCCGCCCGCCGGAGGACAGCGCGGCGTACCCGTGGTGCGCCACGTCGGCTTCGGGCGCTGCGGCCAGCGCGCTGTGCGGGACACCCACGGCCGCGGCCATGGCGGCAGCCGCCGCGAGGGCGGCTCTACGCATCGCAGACATGGCCGAAAGGTATCCATTTCACACGGTATGAACCGCGGCAGCCACGCGGCCGTGTCCCCCGTTCACCCCGGACACCTATGCTGACGGCGGATCACCCCGCAGTCCCCTGACCCCTCGCGAGGAGCGCCCGACATGACCGCCGCCGCCCGCCCCGTCGCCGTCGTCACCGGAGCCAGCAGCGGCATCGGCGCGGCCACCGCCCGCCGCCTCGCCGAAGCCGGCCACCGCGTGGTCCTCACGGCCCGGCGCAAGGACCGCGTCGAGGCCCTCGCCGCCGAGCTCTCCGCGGCGGGCCACGAGGCGGCCGCGCACCCTCTGGACGTCACCGACCGCGCGGCGGTCGACGCCTTCGCGGCCTCGCTCGACCGCTGCGACGTGCTGGTCAACAACGCGGGCGGCGCCCTGGGGGCCGACCCGGTCGCCACCGGCGACCCCGACGAGTGGCGCCGCATGTACGAGGTCAACGTGATCGGCACCCTGCACATGACGCAGGCGCTGCTGCCCGCCCTCACGGCCTGCGGCGCGGGCACGGTGGTGGTGGTCTCCTCCACCGCGGGCCACGGCACGTACGAGGGCGGCGCGGGCTACGTGGCCGCCAAGCACGGCGCCCACGTCCTCGCGGAGACGCTCCGCCTGGAGATCGTGGGCACCCCGGTCCGCGTCGTCGAGATCGCCCCCGGCATGGTGAAGACCGAGGGGTTCGCCACCACCCGCTTCCACGGCGACACGGAGAAGGCCGCGAAGGTGTATGCGGGCGTGGCCGAGCCCCTCACGGCCGACGACGTGGCCGACACCGTCGCCTGGGCGGTCACCCGCCCGCCGCACGTCAACATCGACCTGCTGGTCGTCCGGCCCCGCGCCCAGGCGTCCAACACCAAGATCCACCGGGAGCTGTGACCCGGGCTCAGCCCTTCACGCAGATGACCTGCTTCAGCTTCGCGACGACCTCGACGAGGTCCCGCTGCTGGTCGATGACCTGCTCGATGGGCTTGTAGGCGGCGGGGATCTCGTCGACCACGCCGGAGTCCTTGCGGCACTCCACGCCCCGCGTCTGCTCGGCCAGGTCGCCGGCGGTGAACCGCCTCTTGGCGGCGTTGCGGCTCATCCGCCGGCCCGCGCCGTGCGAGGCGGAGTTGAAGGACGCGTCGTTCCCGAGGCCCTTCACGATGTACGAGCCGGTGCCCATCGAGCCGGGGATGATGCCGTACTCGCCGCTGCCCGCCCGGATCGCGCCCTTCCGGGTGACCAGGAGGTCCATGCCGTCGTAGCGCTCCTCCGCCACGTAGTTGTGGTGGCAGGAGATCTCCTGCTCGAAGGAGACCTTGGCCTTCTTGAACTCCTTGCGGACCACGCCCTTGAGCAGCGCCATCATGAGCGCGCGGTTGTGCTTCGCGTACTCCTGCGCCCAGAACAGGTCGTTGCGGTAGGCGGCCATCTCGGGCGTGTCGGCGACGAACACGGCCAGGTCGCGGTCCACCAGGTCCTGGTTGTGCGGGAGCGACCGGGCGACGCCGATGTGGTGGTCGGCGAGCTCCTTGCCGATGTTGCGGGACCCGGAGTGCAGCATGAGCCACACCGCACCGGCCGTGTCGATGCAGACCTCCACGAAGTGGTTCCCGCTGCCGAGCGTGCCCATCTGCTTGGCGGCGCGCTCCCGGCGGAACCGGACGGCCTCGGCGACGCCGTCGAAGCGGCCCCACAGGTCGTCCCAGCCGGCCGGGGAGAAGCCGTGCAGCTGCGCCGGGTCGACCATCTCGTCGTGCATCCCGCGGCCCACCGGGATTGCCGCCTCGATCCTGGAGCGGAGGCCCGACAGGTCGCCCGGGAGGTCGTTGGCCGTCAGCGACGTCCTGACCGCGGACATGCCGCAGCCGATGTCCACCCCGACCGCCGCCGGGCAGACCGCACCGCGCATGGCGATGACCGAGCCGACCGTCGCGCCCTTGCCGTAGTGCACGTCCGGCATGACGGCCAGCCCCTTGATCCACGGCAGCGTCGAGACGTTGCGGAGCTGCTGCATCGCGGCGTCCTCGACCGTGGCGGGGTCCGTCCACATCCGGATCGGGACCTTCGCCCCGGGCACCTCTACGTACGACATGGTTCCTCTATCCCCCCGAAAAGTCCGAAATCGCAAAAACCGGTGCCAGTAGCCACACATGGGGCAGTGGAACGGCAGCGACGGCTGTGCGTGCGATACACATTGTGTTCACCGGCCGCCGACCACCGGCAAGCCGTTTTCAGCGTCCACCCGCAGCGAAGGGAGCCCGGGACCGTGCAGCGAAGGGCGTACGCACCCAGCCTGGCCGCGCTCGCCGCGGTCCTCGCCACCGGGCTCGCCGGGTGCACCTCGGGCTCCGCCGACGGCGGCGCCGCGCTCGACTCCAAGACCGGCGCAGCCGCCGGCCCCGCGGCCGCCCCCGGCCGCTACAGCACCCTCTTCGAACCGTGCGGCTCCGTGGGCCGGGCCCTCCTGCAGGAACTGCTGCCCGGCGCCGCCGACCTGCCGCCCGAGCAGCGCGACCGCGTCCTGCGGGGCGCCGCCGCCGTCACGTACGACAGCAGCCGCCGCGCCGGGTGCAGTTGGAAGGCGGACGGCACCGCCGCCCACCACCAGCTCACGCTCGATTTCGAGCGCGTCGTCTCCTACGACCCGGCCGTCAGCGACGACGACCGCGCCCAGGAGGTCTTCACCGACAAGGAGGCCGAGGCCGGGCTGCCCGCGCGCACCCCGAACGCCTCCACCGCGGCGGTGCCCTCAGGGGCCGCGGTCCCGGCCGCGTCCGGCAGCCCGAGCACCACCGCCGGCACGGCCGACGGGCCGCAGGCGCAGACCGCCGCACCCGCCCCCAGCTCCTCGGCCGGCGCCTCCGCCCCCGGCGCGCCCGCACCCTCGGCCACCCCGGACGAGCTGCGCCCCCGCGCACTGGAGGACCTCGGGGACATCGCGTTCCTGAACGACGTCGTCACCCCCGCGGGCGCCACCGCGCAGCAGCGCACCGTGAGCGTGGTGTTCCGCACATCGAACGTGCTGGTGACCGTGCGGTACGCGGCGCAGGCCGCACGTGTCGGGGAGGTTCCGGACAGTGAGGAACTGCAGGACAAGGCACGCAGACTGGCCCGGCAACTGGCCGACCGATTCGAGGAGTGAGCGCCGTCACGGCCCGGTCGGCCGCGGCCGGGCCCTGCCGGCCCGCGGCCGAATCGGGCTAACGTGGCCGGGCCGGCAAGCGGCCGACACGCGACAGACAGAGCGACCGACTGAAGGAACCATGCACCGATCAGCCCCGCGCCTCACCCGCATACTCGCCTGTGCAGCCGTCGTCCCGGCGCTGCTGGTCACCGCCGCCTGCTCCTCGGACGACTCCGACGCATCCGGCAGCAGTGGAGCCGGAGCCACGTCCTCCCCCGCGGCCGGCGCCTCCGCGCCGCCGTCGCCCTCGGCCAAGCCCTCGCCCAGCGTCGCGCCCGCGAAGTTCGCCAAGCTGCCCGACGCGTGCAGGACGCTCGCGGAGAAGACGGTCGACGAGCTGGTGCCCGAGGCCAAGAAGAAGGGCGGCACACCGGGCCAGTCGACCGACCTGGGGGCCCGCGCCGCCTGCTCCTGGAACGGGCTGGACGACAAGGGCGTCAAGGGCTCCGACTACCGCTGGATCGACGTGTCGCTGCTGCGGTTCGAGTCGGAGCAGGCGATCGGCAGCGCCGAGCAGCGGGCCCAGCGCAAGTACACCGACAAGGTGGCCGAGACGCAGACCCTCGAAGGCGCCAAGAAGGTGGCCACCGCCCCGGCGAAGGGCGTCGGCAACGAGGCGACCACCATCACGTACGAGCTGAGGAAGACCGACGCGGACTTCCGCTACGCGGTCGTCGTGGCCCGCACGGAGAACGTGGTGGTCACCGTCTCGTACAACGGCACCGGCTACGCGGGAGCGAAGGCACCGTCCAACGAGGACATGGTCGAGGGCGCCGTGAAGGCCGCGCAGGAGGCGGTCGCCGCCGTCGCGAAGGCGAACGCCTGACGCGGTGACGGCCCACCAGCAGGCGGGGCCCTTCGGGGCGTTGGCCCTGCGGCTGCCGCAGGGGCGCTCTCCCACGGGGAGGCGCAGGGGTGCCGGCTCCCGCGGTGAGCCCCAGGAGGTGGGCTCCCGGCGGCGTGTGTCAGGCTGTGCCCCCGAGTTTCGGATCTGAGTGGGGGAGGGACCGCGCGTGCCCGCGATGCAGCTCACACGGACGCACCGTGTCCTGATCGGTGTCGTCATCGCGGGCGCGGTGGTCATCGCCGCGATCGGTTTCGCGGGGTCGTACACGGCGGTGCGGGACCTGGCCGAGAAGAAAGGTTTCGGCGACTTCTCGCTGGTCTTCCCCATCGGCATCGACGCGGGCATCTGCGTGCTGCTCGCCCTGGACCTGCTGCTGACGTGGATCCGGATCCCCTTCCCCCTGCTGCGGCAGACGGCGTGGCTGCTGACGGCCGCGACGATCGCCTTCAACGGCGCGGCGGCATGGCCCGACCCGCTGGGCGTCGGCATGCACGCCGTCATCCCGGTGCTGTTCGTGGTCACCGTGGAGGCCGCCCGGCACGCGGTCGGCCGGATCGCGGACATCACCGCCGACAAGCACATGGAGGGCGTGCGGCTCACACGGTGGCTGCTGTCTCCGATACCGACCTTCCGCCTGTGGCGCCGGATGAAGCTGTGGGAGCTGCGCTCGTACGAGCAGGTCATCAAGCTCGAACAGGACCGGATGATCTACCAGGCGCGGCTGCAGGCCCGGTTCGGGCGCGGCTGGCGGCGCAAGGCCCCGGTGGAGGCGCTGATGCCGCTGCGGCTCGCCAGGATCGGGGTGCCGCTCGCGGAGACGGCGCCGGCCGGCCTGGCGGCGGCGGGCATCGAGCCGGTGCTGCTGCCGCCCAAGCCGGTGGCGGCGGGCACCACCGTGACGGTGGAGACCGTGAAGGCGCAGGCGGTGACGGCGGACACCGCGGTGGCCGCGGTCACCGCCGGGCCCGTCGGCGCGGCGGGCGAGCTGCCGCGGCAGGCGACGCCGCAGCGCCCGGACCGGCAGCCGCAGCCGGACGCGGAAGCCGAGGCCGGTGCAGGTGCCGAGGCCGGTGTGGCCGAGGACGGCGCGGAGGGCGCGTACAGGAGCGGCCAGGGCGGACCGGTGGCTCCCGAGCCGCCGCACGCGGTAGGGGGCCGGGCCGACGCCCGTGCCCGCAGGGGCATGCCCCAGGCGCCCCGAAGCCCGACGGGCCGCAGCCCGGGCAGGCCCGGGAACCCCGCGGGCAGGCGGGCCCGGCGGGCGACGCCGCCCGGTCCCGTGTGCGGGAGGCCGCCCGGACCGGCGCGCAGGACCGGCCGCAGGCCACCGCGCAGGCAGAGGGCCAGCCCCCGTGCAGGCAGAGGGCCAGGCCCCCGTGCAGGCAGAGGGCCAGGCCCCCGTGCGGGCAGAGGGCCAGGTGCCCGGACACGTGGCGCAGCAGGCCGCCGGGCAGGCGGACCGGCCGCACGCCGAGGCCGCGGGCCCGGCCCCGCAGCAGCCCTTCGGCCGGCCCGGCCCCTACGACCAGCCGCATCCCCGGCAGTTCCGGCCGCAGCCTCCGGTGCGGCCGCGGACGGAGGCGGAGGGCGAAGCCGCGCACGCGGAGCAGGCCGGCGCCGGGTACGCGGACGCCCTGCCGCCCCAGGCGCCCGGCCCCGACGCCCCGCAGGAGCACGGCGCCCCCTACCCGGCGCCGCAGGGGTACCCGCAGCCCGGGTTCCCCCAGCCGCAGTACGGCCCGCCCGTGTACGGCCAGGAGCAGCCGGCGTACGGGCAGGAGCACGGCCGCACCGGCGCCTCCCCCGGCGAGCAGGCGCACCCTGCACCGAACACCCACCACAGCCCCTGGTTCGCCGCGCCCAAGGTGGCGCCCGACACCTACACGGGGACGTACGCCCCCACGCAGCAGGAGGCCGACGGGGCCGCGGAGACTGCCGCCGCCGCCGACGGCGGCGAGGACGACCCGGACACCTCCGGAACCCAGGAGTTCGCCGGCCTGGCGTACGACGTGTTCCGCACCTACGCCCGGCAGAACGGCAACTGGCCCAGCGCAGACGTCCTGGACATACACCTCACGGACGCGTACGGGGTGAGCCACCCACGCAGTGCCGCCCTGCTGCGCCGACTGCTGCCGGAGTTCAAGAACCGCTACCAGGCCGAGCTGGAGGCCGAGCACATCGCCTAGGGGCCGAGCGGCGGCCGGGCCAGGGCGACGCGCCCAGGTGCGGCCGGGCCAGGGCCTCGGGGCCAGGTGCGGCCGGGCCAGGGCCGCGGGGCCAGGGGCGGCCGGCCGGGTCAGGGGCGGCCCGCGGAGCGGGCGCGGGCCTTGGCGGTCTCCCGGTACACCGCGAGAGCGGCGCCCACGAGGGCGAGCACGGCGTAGCCGGGCGTGGGGATGTCCCACCACCGGTGCAGCAGCCCCCACGGGTGGTCTCCGAAGGCCCGTCCGGCGATGCCCAGGACGCCCTGGATGCCGACGAGCCAACCGACGAGCGCGACGAGTTCCCTCATGGGTCCACGGTCCCGCACGGACGGGCCGGTCGCGTCGTGCTCGGGGGCGAGGCCGCGGTCATCCCAAGGGTGCAGGAACGGCCGGAGGGCCTCACCCGCGCACACCGTGCGGGTGAGGCCCTCCGTCACACGGCCCCGTGCCGGGCCCCGGACCGGAGCCGAGCCCGCCGTCAGGCGGCGAGCAGCTTGCGGACGCGGTCGGCGCCGACGGCGAGCAGCAGGGTCGGCAGACGCGGGCCGGTCTCGCGGCTGACGAGCAGCCGGTAGAGCAGCGCGAAGAACGCGCGCTGGGCCGTCTTCAGTTCGGGCGTCGGCTTGGCCTCGGGGTCGAGCCCGGCCATGACCTTCGGCACGCCGTAGACGAGCGTGGTGAGCCCGTCCAGCGACCAGTGCGTGTCCAGGCCCTCCAGGAGCAGCCGCAGCGACTCGCGGCCCTCGTCGTCGAGCGAGCGCAGCAGCTCCGTGTCGGGCTCCTCGCGCACGATGGTGCGGGCGTCCGCCGGCACCTGGGTGGTGATCCAGTTCTCGGCGCGGTCCAGCCGGGGCCGGACCTCGTCGAGGGACGCCAGGGGGTCGGCCGGGTCGAGTTCGCTGAGGATGCGCAGGGTCTGCTCGTCGTGGCCCGCGGTGATGTCGACGACGGAGGCGAGGGTGCGGTACGGCAGCGGGCGCGGTGTGCGGGGCAGCTCGCCGGCGGCGGTGCGTACGGCACGGGAGTGGGCGGCGGCGTCGGCCGGGAGGGCGGTGCCGTCGGCGACCTTGGCCTCCAGCTTGTCCCACTCGTCGTACAGCCGCTGGATCTCCTGGTCGAAGGCGACCTTGAAGGACTGGTTGGGCTTGCGGCGGGCGTAGAGCCAGCGCAGCAGCGGTGCTTCCATGATCTTCAGGGCGTCGGCGGGGGTCGGCACCCCGCCCTTCGAGGACGACATCTTGGCCATGCCGGAGATGCCGACGAAGGCGTACATGGGGCCGATGGGCTGCACGCCGTCGAAGATCTCGCGGACGATCTGGCCGCCCACGACGAAGGAGGAGCCCGGGGAGGAGTGGTCGACGCCGCTGGGCTCGAAGATCACGCCTTCGTACGCCCAGCGCATCGGCCAGTCGACCTTCCACACCAGCTTGCCGCGGTCGAACTCGCGCAGGTGGACGGTCTCGGAGTGGCCGCACACGCAGGTGTAGGTGAGTTCGGTGGTCTCGTCGTCGTAGGACGTGACGGTGGTGAGGTCGCGCTCGCAGCGCCCGCAGTAGGGCTTGTACGGGAAGTAGCCCGCGGAGCCGCCGGAGCCGTCGTCCTCGCCGGCGGCGCCGGAGCCCTCGGCGGCGGCGAGCTCGGCCTCGTCGACCGGCTTCTGCTGCTGCTTCTGGGCCTTGGCCTTGGGCTGGCCGGTGGTCTTGTCCTTGGTGCGGTAGCGGTCGAGGATCGCGTCGATGTCGTGGCGGTGCTTCATCGCGTGCAGGATCTGCTCGCGGTAGGCGCCGGAGGTGTACATCCGGGTCTGGCTGATGCCGTCGAACTCGACGCCGAGCTCGGCCAGCGACTCGACCATGGCGGCCTTGAAGTGCTCCGCCCAGTTCGCGTGCGGGGAGCCGGCCGGGGCGGGCACCGAGGTGAGGGGCTTGCCGATGTGGTCGGCCCAGGTGTCGTCGACGCCGGGGATGCCCTGCGGGACCTTGCGGTAGCGGTCGTAGTCGTCCCAGGAGATCACGTGCCGGACCTCGTGGCCGCGGCGGCGGATCTCGTCGGCGACGAGGTGCGGGGTCATGACCTCGCGGAGGTTGCCCATGTGGATGGGGCCCGAGGGCGAGAGACCGGAGGCGACCACGACCGGTTTGCCAGGCGCACGTCGCTCCGACTCGGCGATGACCTCGTCCGCGAAACGGGAGACCCAGTCGGTCTCGGTGCTGCTCTGAGCCACGATCGGCACGTCCTTGATGTCTCTGGTGTGGGTTTCGAAGGTGGTGCGGGGTGGGGCCCGCGTGCGCCGCGGGGTGTCGCCCTGCGCCCATTCTCCCAGACGGAAGTCGTGCGCCCGAGGTTGTCCACAGGCTGTGGGGCGGCGGGCGCCGGCGGTTGTCCACAGGCGCGGGCGTCGGGAGTAAAGAGGTTGCCGCCACGTGGGACACTTGACAACCGGAAAAAGTCGTCAGGGGCGCCGCAGCGGCCCGGCGGCGCCTCGACGATCAGGAACGGAAGCTCATGGCCTCGGTCCCTTCTCTCGCTTCGACCGTCCAGCAGCGTCTCGCGGACGCCCTCTCGGCTGCCCTGCCGGAGGCCGGCGCCGCCGACCCGCTGCTGCGACGCAGCGACCGGGCCGACTTCCAGGCCAACGGCATCCTGGCCCTCGCGAAGAAGCTGAAGGGCAATCCGCGGGAGCTGGCGGCCAAGGTGGTGGACGCGCTGCCGTCGGGTGACCCCGTCCTGAAGGAGGTCGAGGTGTCGGGCCCCGGCTTCCTCAACATCACGGTCGGCGACCGGGCGATCACCGAGACGCTGGCGGCCCGCGCCGGCGACGACCGGCTGGGCGTGCCGTACGCGCAGGACGCCGGCACCACGGTGATCGACTACGCCCAGCCGAACGTGGCGAAGGAGATGCACGTCGGCCACCTGCGGTCGGCGGTCATCGGCGACGCCATGGTGCAGATCCTGGAGTTCGCCGGCGAGAAGGTGGTCCGGCGCCACCACATCGGGGACTGGGGCACGCAGTTCGGCATGCTGATCCAGTATCTGATCGAGCATCCGCACGAGCTGGACCACAAGGCGGACAGCAGCGACACGGCCGCCTCCGGTGAGGAGGCGATGTCGAACCTGAACCGGCTGTACAAGGCGTCGCGGGCGCTGTTCGACTCGGACGAGGAGTTCAAGGCGCGGTCCCGCGACCGGGTCGTCCTCCTCCAGTCCGGCGACGACGAGACGCTGAAGCTGTGGCAGCGGTTCGTCGACGAGTCGAAGATCTACTTCTACTCGGTCTTCACCAAGCTCGACATGGTGATCGACGACGCGGACGTGGTCGGCGAGTCGGGCTACAACGACATGCTGGACGAGACCTGCCGGCTGCTGGAGGAGTCCGGTGTCGCCGTCCGCTCGGAGGGTGCGCTGTGCGTGTTCTTCGACGACGTGAAGGGCCCGGACGGCAACCCGGTGCCGCTGATCGTGCGGAAGTCGAACGGCGGGTACGGGTACGCGGCGACGGACCTGTCCGCGATCCGCGACCGGGTGGAGAACCTGGGCGCGGACACCCTGCTGTACGTGGTGGACGCGCGGCAGTCGCTGCACTTCAAGATGGTCTTCGAGACGGCCCGCAGGGCGGGTTGGCTGAAGGAGGGCACGAAGGCGGTCCAGTTGGCGTTCGGCACGGTCCTCGGCAAGGACGGAAAGCCGTTCAAGACCCGTGAGGGCGAGACGGTCCGGCTGGTGGACCTGCTGGACGAGGCGATCGACCGGGCGTCCGCGGTGGTCCGGGAGAAGGCCGAGAACCTGCCGGAGGACGAGCGGCTGACCGAGGAGGAGATCGCGGAGCGCGGCGCCCAGGTGGGCATCGGCGCGATCAAGTACGCCGACCTGTCGACGTCGGCGGCCCGGGACTACAAGTTCGACCTGGACCAGATGGTGTCGCTGAACGGCGACACGTCGGTGTACCTGCAGTACGCGTACGCCCGTATCCAGTCCATCCTCCGCAAGTCGGGCGACGCCGAGCCGGTCCCCCACCCGGAGCTGGACCTGGCCCCCGCCGAGCGCGCGCTGGGCCTGCACCTGGACCGGTTCGGGGAGGCGCTGGCCGAGGTGGCGGAGTCGTACGAGCCGCACAAGCTGGCCGCGTACCTGTACGGGCTGGCGTCGCTGTACACGACGTTCTACGCGGAGTGCCCGGTGCTGAAGGCGGACACGCCGGAGCAGTCGGAGAACCGGCTGTTCCTGTGCGACCTGACCGCCCGCACCCTGCGGCAGGGCATGGCCCTGCTGGGCATCCGGACGCCCGAGCGGCTCTGAGCCCCCGCGCGCCCGGCCCCCACGGGCCGAGCCCGGCGGCAGACGCACGCGAGGGGCGGCGGTGAGCGACCGCCGCCCCTTCTGCGTGAGCGGCCGCCGCCCTCTCGGCGGTGGGCGGCCGCCGCCTCCTCGGCGCGAGCAGTCGGGGTCAGATGAGCGGGCGGGAGGGCTTGCCCTTCACCTCGTCGATCTCGACGTGCGCCTTCTGCAGCAGCTGCGTGGCGATGTCCATCAGCGCCCGGGCCCCGGCGATCTCCTCACCGACCCGTAGCTGCTCCCTGTCGGAGGGGTGCCGCTGGGCCTGGCCGTGGCCGCGCACCTCGGTGCCGTCAGCGAGCCGGACCATGGCGGCGGACTTGGTGCGGTTGCCGTCCTCCTGGAACTCCATGTCGACATGCCATCCGACGAGCGTGTGTTGTTGCATGGCGGTCACCTCCGGGTGGTCCTCATTCCAGGGTGCTCCGCGCCCGCCTGATCCGCCCGTCCTCCGCGTGGCCGGATCTGTACCGTGACGCTGCCCACACCGTCCGCGACGGCACTCCGCACCTCCGCCGCTCGAACGTACGCTCGCCGCATGCGCTACGCAGACGGCCCCACCGCGACAGTCGAGATCACCATCGAGGCGCCCCCGGAGCGGGTCTGGGAACTGGTCACCGACATCGGCCTCCCCGCACGGCTGAGCCCGGAGCTCCGACAGGTCGAGTGGCTGGACGGAGCGACCGGCCCGGCCGTCGGCGCCCGGTTCGAGGGCCGCAACGTCCACGAGGCGGTCGGCGAGTGGCGCACCCACTCGCGGGTGGAGGTCCTGGACGCGCCGAAGCTGTTCAGCTGGGCCGTGGTCTCCGCGCGCCCCGACCGGAACCCGGACTTCGCGCGCCCCATGGCCACCTGGAGCTTCGCGCTGGAACCCCTGGCCGACGGCACCGGCACGCTGCTGCGCCAGACCGCCCGCATGGGCCCCGCGCCCTCCGGGATCACACCGTTCATCGAGAAGGCGCCGGAGCGCGAGGAGCAGATCGTCGCCGCCCGGCTGGACCGGCTCCGCACCAACATCGAAGCGACCCTGCGCGGGGTGAAGGCCCTGGCCGAGGAGCGGGAGTCACGTCCGTGAACCGCCGTGCCCGCACCCGGCCGGCCGCCGCGGCCGCCGCCGCCCTGCTCGCCGCCGCCGTCACCGCCTGCGGGACGGCCCGCCCCTCCGACCCGGCCGCCCGCCCCGCGGACCCCTCCGCACCCGCCGCCGATACGCCCACCGCGAGCGCCCCCGCCTCCCCGTCGGGCGCCTCCCCGTACGTGGAGCCCGGGGTCGTGGACGGCGCGCCCCACCACGGAGGCAACAACGCCTACCGCCGCTCCGCCGAGATGTCCGCGGAAGGCGCGCGCAACGCGCAGAGGGAAGCGGACCGCATCAGGCCGGTCCTCCAGCGGCTCTGGGAGCAGCAGACCTGGGACGTCGCGAGCGTCCGCGCGGCGCTGCGCACGCTCGGGTACGACGAGAAACGGCTCGCCGAGGCCGTCCAGCGCATGCCCGCGCGCTACGAGACCGACCACTACGTCACCCCGGAAGGCACGCGGATCGGCCTCTTCGTCGAGCCCGGCGCCTGCGTCACCGCGTTCGTGCAGCCGTCGAACGTCGAAGTGCGGACGAACGGCGTGTACCTGGAGGGCGGCTGCTTCCAGCCACCGTACGGCCACTGAGCACGCCGGCCACCGAGCACGCAGCCACGGCGGCACGGCGGCACGGCGGCACGGCGGCACGGCGGCACGGCGGCACGGCGGCACGGCGGCACGGCGGCACGGCGGCACGGCGGCACGGCGGCACGGCGGCACGGCGGCACGGCGGCACGGCGGCACGGCGGCACGGCGGTACGGCGGCGGCGCAGCGTCCCCCCGCGAGCCCCTTCGCACCCGGCTCCCCAGCCGGACGCGCCCACCCACGTCCCCGGACGCGCCCACCCGCGTCCCCGCCCCCTCACTCGCCTCACCCACCTCACCCGAATCGCCCCACCGCCCAGCCGCCCGGCTGCCCAGCCGCCCGGCCCTCAACTCCCGGGCTCGGCGGGCCGGCTGCCCGCGCACTCCCGGCTGACTGTCAGTGGCGGGCCGTAGTGTCGAAGGCATGGTCATCAACCCCAACGCGCTGGGCCTGGACCTGCCGCCCGGCACCGTACGCGTCCAGCCGTCGTACTGGTACGCGGACGAGCCCGCCACACCCGACCTCTGGTCCCGACTCCTGACCGCGCGGGAGGCTGCCGGCCTGCAGCCGGTGCTGCTGACGGAGAAGCAGTTCCCGTACACCGACCGGTCGGGCGACGCCGACGACCACGACCCCGCGGCGACCCTGTCCGCGCTGTGGGGGCACGTCCAGGAGATCGGCCGCGAGGAGCCCTGGCCGGGACCCGCCGCGCCGGGCACGCGCTCCGCCGACCCGGACGAGAGGGCCGCGCTGCTCGCGGACGAACTCGCCACGGACGACAAGGACTTCACCGGCGCGCACGCCGCCCTCGTGCCCGCCCGCAGCAGCGCGGACATCGTGACCGCACTCGGCTGGAGCGGGGCCTGCAACTTCACGGATGCGGCCCGACTGGCCGCGATCCTCCGCTCGTGGGAGGACCGCTTCGGGATACGCGTCGTCGGACTCGGCCCCGACATCATGTCGGTGTCCGTCGCCGCGCCGCCCCGCACCCGGGACCACGCGCTCGCGGTCGCACGGGAGCACTTCGCGTTCTGCCCCGACATCGTGGGCCAGGGGGTCGGCTCGATCGAGGAGTACGCGGAGGAGGACGTGCTCAACAGGCAGGACTGGTGGTTCTGGTGGGACTGAGACAGCGCGAGCAGCATGTCATCCGACTCCGAGGCCCGCGGCGTTTGTAGGGGTGGAGAGGCGCCACTCCGCCCGTACGACACCGCACAAGCAAGGAGCAGCAGGATGAACAAGCACGTGCTGGCCGCGTCCCTCGCGGCCGTCGCGCTGGCGGCGGCGCCGACCGCCGCGGTCGCGGCCGCCCCGGCCGCCGCCCTCACGCACCGGGCCGCCCCGGCAGGTGCCGCCGCCTCGGCCGCGGCGCCCGCGGACGCGACCGCCGCCGAGTCCGCCGGGAAGCGGTCCGTCCGCGTCGTGCGGCCCGGCGAGCGCGTCGGCGTGGCCCCCGGCTGGCGGATGTGGCTGACCCCGGAGGGCAAGCACTGGTCCGGCCCCGACGGCTACGAGATCTTCCGCAGCGTCGTCGACGGCAACATCGACCCGACGCAGCCAGGCGTCAGCCTCCAGACCGACGGCACCGGCAGCGGCATCCTCCACACCGGCCTCTACTACGGCACCCGGGACGTCGGCCGCGTCGAGCTCACGTACGGCGGCACCACCACCGTCCGGGCCGCCCTCGTCGAGCTGCCGGGCAGGCCCGGCTGGGGCGCGTGGCACGTCGCCACCCCGGTGTACGACCAGTCCGGCACCCCCGGGGTCGCGCTGTACGACCGGGCGGGGCAGCTGCTGGCCGAGCTGCCGGCACGGGACTTCTGACCGGCCGCACCAGACCGGTGGCGGGACCCGGCGACGGGGCGGGTCCCGCCACCCGTACCCCACACCACGAGGATGCCCACCGTGCCGTACGAGTCGCGCTCCGAAGACGACGGCTTCGCCGAGTTCGCCGCGGCGGCCTGGCCCCGGCTGGTGCGCACCGCCCAGCTCCTCACCGGGGACTTCCACGAGGCGGAGGACCTGGTGCAGACGACGCTGGCCAAGCTGTACGGCCGGTGGGGGAAGGTGCCGCGGGAGGACCTCGGCCTGTACGTGCGCCGCGCGCTCGTCAACAACAACCTCAGCCGGGTCCGCCGCAGACGGGTCGTGCACCTGCTGACGCCGTTACTCCCCGACTCGGTCCGCCACGCCCACGCGGGCCACGCCGAGGCGGTCGAGCAGCGCACCGCGCTCCTGGAGGCGCTCGCGGACCTCACGCCCCGGCAGCGGGCCGTGATGGTGCTCCGCTACTGGGAGGACCTCAGCGAGCAGGACATCGCGAAGGTCCTGGACTGCTCCCTCGGCACGGTGAAGACCCATGCCCGCCGCGGACTCGAGGCCCTGCGCACCCACCCCGGCCTTGCCGCGCGCGACGTCCGCCCCCATGCCACCCCCGGAGCCCGACCATGACCCCCGCATCCGCACCCGAGCCCGGAGCCGGGGCCGACGAGACCGACGAGGCCGCCCGCAGGCTCCGCACGGCCTTCACCGAAGCCGCCCGCGGCGTCACCCCGGGGCCGCTGCCGCTGGCCGCCGTCCGGCGCGAAGGCCGGGCCCGGCGGCGACGCCGGGCCACCGCCCTGGCCACGGGCGCCGCCCTGGTGGCCACGGCCCTGCCGCTGCTCGCCGTGCGGGTGCTGACCGACCCGACCTCCGCGCCGGTGGCGACACCTCCGCGGCCCAGCAGCCCGCCCGCCTCGCGGGAGCCCTCCCCCAGCGCACGGCCGGCCGCGCCGCCGACCGCGGTGTCCCCGGGCGAACGGGTGGACGCGGGAAAGGGCTGGACGCTGTGGCTCACCGAGGACGGCAAACACACGTCGGGCACCGACGGAGAAGAGGACTTCCGCCCCATCGGCACCGGCAACCTCGACACGTCCGTGCCCGGGGTCACCCACCAGTCGGTGACGGGCACGCAAGGGGGCTTCCACTCGGGCCTGTTCTACGGCACGAGGAACGCCGCCCGCCTGGAGCTCACCGACGGCCGGGGCACGCGGATCCCCGGGACCCTGGTGGAGCTGCCCGGCAGACCGGGCTGGGGCGGCTGGTACGCCCACACCCCACCCGCCGAGGACGGCGGCCACCCGGGCTACGCGGTGACCCTGTACGACACCCAAGGCAACGCGGTGGCGACCCTGCGAGCCGCCCCCTAGACCCACCGGCCGGCGGCCACCCCGGCGGGCCGCCCGCGCCCCCGATCCGGCAGCCCGCCGCGTACGGCCTTGCTCCGCAGCCCGCGAGCAGCGGAAGCCTGACAGGCCCCGCCCAGCGACCGGCCGGGCACACCCCGCCCCCGACGGCAGTCCGGGCGGTCCTCAGGCGCGCCCCGCCAGCCGGCCGCTCAGGCGCGCCCCGCCAGCCGGCCGCTCAGGCGCGCCCCGCCGGCCGGCCGCTCCGGCGGGCCCGCACCGGACCGCCCGCCCAGAGCCCGCACCGGACCGCCCGCCCAGGGCCGGCGCGGGACCGACCGCCGCGCACCGGCCACCCGTCCCGCGCAGGCGGCACGTCACCCGCGTCCTACGTCGAGCGCAGCCAGCGCGCGGCCTCGGTCGCCCAGTACGTGAGGATCATCTGGGCGCCGGCCCGGCGGATGCCGGTGAGGGACTCCAGGACGGCCTTGTCGCGGTCGATCCAGCCCCGCTCGGCGGCGGCCTCGATCATCGCGTACTCGCCGCTGATCTGGTACGCGGCGACGGGCACGTCGACGGCGTCCGCCACCTTGGCCAGGATGTCGAGGTAGGGGCCGGCCGGCTTGACCATGACCATGTCGGCGCCCTCGTCGAGGTCGAGCGCCAGCTCCCGCATCGACTCCCGCACGTTCGCGGAGTCCTGCTGGTACGTCTTGCGGTCCCCCCGCAGCGAGGACCCGACGGCCTCGCGGAACGGGCCGTAGAAGGCGGAGGCGTACTTGGCGGTGTACGCCAGGATCGCCACGTCCTCCTTGCCGATGGTGTCGAGCGCGTCGCGGACCACGCCGACCTGGCCGTCCATCATGCCGCTCGGCCCCACGACGTGGACGCCGGCGTCCGCCTGCACCTGGGCCATCTCGGCGTACCGCTCCAGGGTGGCGTCGTTGTCGACGCGCCCCTCGGCGTCCAGCACGCCGCAGTGCCCGTGGTCGGTGTACTCGTCGAGGCACAGGTCGGACATCACGACCAGCTCGTCGCCCACCTCGGCCCGCACGTCCCGGATGGCGACCTGGAGGATCCCGTCGGGGTCGGTCCCGGCCGTCCCGAGGGCGTCCTTCTTGGACTCCTCCGGCACACCGAACAGCATGATCCCGGAGACACCCGCCTCGACCGCCTCCACTGCGGCCTTCCGCAGGGTGTCGCGGCTGTGCTGGACGACGCCGGGCATGGCCTGAATCGGCACGGGCTCGCTGACACCCTCCCGCACGAAGGCGGGCAGGATCAGGTTCGCAGGATGCAGCCGCGTCTCCGCGACCATCCGCCGCATCACGGGCGTGGTACGCAGCCGCCGCGGCCGCGCCCCGGGAAAGGATCCGTACACTGTCATGCCTTCACGCTACGCCCGCCCCACCGGTGCCTTTGCCGACGCCCAGTCGGCGCCGGCCGGCACCACCGGCCGGCGCCACCCGCTCGGCGGGCCGCACCCGACTGCGCCAGAACACGCGTGGCCCGCACCCGACTGCGCGGGTGCGGGCCGCATACGGCGAACCGTTACGTCGTCGTCCGGCGGCGCCGGGCGCCCGGGCGGCGCTCCGACGGGCGGGTCACCGGGTCGCCCGCCTCCAGCGCCGCCTCGCGGCGCCGCGCGCCGAACTCCGCCAGCGCCTCCGCCAGCTTCGTCACCGACGGCTCAGGCGACAGGACGTCGACCCGCAGGCCGTGCTCCTCCGCGGTCTTGGCGGTCGCGGGGCCGATGCAGGCGATCACGGTCACGTTGTGCGGTTTGCCGGCGATGCCGACCAGGTTCCGCACCGTCGACGACGACGTGAACAGCACCGCGTCGAACCCGCCGCCCTTGATCGCCTCGCGGGTCTCCGCCGGCGGCGGCGAGGCGCGCACGGTCCGGTAGGCGGTGACGTCGTCGACCTCCCAGCCCAGCTCGATCAGCCCGGCCACGAGCGTCTCGGTCGCGATGTCGGCGCGCGGCAGGAAGACGCGGTCGATCGGGTCGAAGACCGGGTCGTACGGCGGCCAGTCCTCCAGCAGCCCGGCCGCGGACTGCTCGCCGCTCGGCACGAGGTCCGGCTTCACACCGAAGTCCACGAGCGCCTTCGCGGTCTGCTCGCCCACCGCCGCGACCTTGATCCCGGCGAAGGCGCGGGCGTCGAGCCCGTACTCCTCGAACTTCTCGCGCACCGCCTTGACGGCGTTCACCGACGTGAAGGCGATCCACTCGTAGCGACCCGTGACCAGGCCCTTGACCGCGCGCTCCATCTGCTGCGGGGTGCGCGGCGGCTCCACGGCGATGGTCGGCACCTCGTGCGGCACCGCGCCGTAGGAGCGGAGCTGGTCGGACAGCGACGCCGCCTGCTCCTTGGTGCGGGGCACCAGCACCTTCCAGCCGAAGAGCGGCTTGGACTCGAACCAGGCGAGCTGGTCGCGCTGGGCTGCGGCGCTGCGCTCGCCCACGACGGCTATGACGGGCTGGTGGCCCTCGGGCGAGGGCAGCACCTTCGCCTGCTTGAGCACCTGCGCGACGGAGCCGAGCGTGGCCGTCCAGGTCCGCTGCCGGGTCGTCGTCCCGGCGATGGTGACCGTCATCGGGGTGTCGGGCTTGCGGCCCGCCGCGACCAGCTCGCCGGCGGCGGCGGCCACCGAGACCAGCGTCGTGGACACGACGACGGTGCCGTCGGAGGCGCCGACCTCCGCCCAGCAGCGCTCACTCGCGGTGCGGGCGTCCAGGAACCGGACGTCCGCACCCTCGGCGTCGCGCAGCGGCACACCTGCGTAGGCGGCCACACCGACGGCGGCGGCCACACCGGGCACCACCTCGAAGGGGATGCCCTCGGCGGCGCAGGCGAGCATCTCGGCGCCCGCGTTGCCGTCGAGGCCCGGGTCGCCGCTCAGCGCACGCACCACCCGCTTGCCGCTACGCGCGGCCTCCATGACAAGATTGGCCGCATCCCTCAACACGGGGACCCCGGCGGTCATTGACGCATCGTCAACAACCGTCAGCTCGGGCGTGCTCACACCGGCCCGGGCATGGCCGCGTACGACGTCGAGCACCTCGGGCTCGGCGATCAGTACGTCCGCCCCGGCCAGCGCCTCCACGGCGCGCAGAGTCAGCAGCCCCGGATCACCGGGTCCGGCGCCGAGGAAGGTGACGTGCCCGCACGCGGAGAACGCCGAGTAGGCCTTGGATGCAGTGGTGGGGCTCAAAGTGCTCGCTCCCCCATAAGACCGGCCGCGCCCTTGGCGAGCATCTCGGCCGCGAGTTCGCGGCCGAGGGCCACCGCGCCGTCGTGCGGCGTGGGTACGGGACCGGTGGTGGACAACTGCACCAGCGTGGAGCCGTCGGTGGTGCCGACGACGCCGCGCAGGCGCATCTCATGAACATCCTCGCCGCCGGGGAGGACCTCTGCCAGCGCGCCCACGGGCGCGGAGCAGCCGGCCTCCAGGGCGGCGAGCAGGGACCGCTCGGCGGTCACGGCGGCCCGCGTGTGCTCGTGGTCGAGCTGGGCGAGCACGGCGGCGAGCGCGGCGTCGGCCGCCGGGCACTCGATCGCCAGAGCACCCTGCCCGGGAGCGGGCAGGACGGTGTCGGGCGACAGGAAGTCGGTCGCCTCGTCGATCCGGCCGATGCGGTTCAGCCCTGCGGCGGCCAGCACGACGGCGTCGAGCTCCCCGCTGCGGACGTACCCGATGCGGGTGTCGACGTTCCCCCTGATGGCCACGGTCTCGATGCGCAGTCCGTGGTCACGTGCGTACGCGTTGAGCTGCGCCATGCGGCGCGGCGAGCCGGTGCCGACGCGTGCGCCGTCGGGCAGCCGGTCGAGGGTGAGCCCGTCGCGGGCGACGAGCACGTCCCGCGGGTCCTCGCGGAGCGGGACCGCGGCGAGGACGAGGTCGTCGGGCTGCGCGGTGGGCAGGTCCTTCAGGGAATGCACCGCGAAGTCCACCTCTCCGGCGAGCAGGGCCTCGCGCAGGGCGGTGACGAAGACGCCGGTGCCGCCGATCTGCGCCAGGTGCTCGCGGGAGGTGTCGCCGTACGTGGTGATCTCCACCAGCTCGACGGGGCGCCCGGTCAGCCGCCGGACGGCCTCCGCGACGTGCCCGGACTGGGCCATGGCGAGCTTGCTGCGCCTGGTCCCCAGCCGCAGTGCCCGCTCGGTGCTGGTGCTCTGGGCCCTCTCGGTCATACGTGCCCTCGGTTCTTGAGGTTCTTGACGGCGGCGTCGGTCAGGTCGGCCCGGGAGACGGCGGCGACCGTCTCCGGGTCGAGATCGAACAGTGTGCGCAGTGCGTCGGCGTACCCGGCGCCGCCGGGCTCGCTGGCGAGCTGCTTGACCCGCACGGTCGGCGCGTGCAGCAGTTTGTCGACGACACGGCGCACGGTCTGGGTGATCTCGGCGCGCTGCTTGTCGTCAAGGCCGGGCAGGCGGCCCTCCAGGCGGGCCATCTCGCCGGCGACGACGTCGGCGGCCATGGTGCGCAGCGCGACCACGGTCGGGGTGATGCGGGCGGCGCGCTGGGCGGCACCGAACGCGGCGACCTCGTCGGAGACGATGCGGCGCACCCGGTCGACGTCGTGCGCCATGGGGGCGTCGGCGGACGCCTCGGCGAGGGACTCGATGTCGACGAGCCGTACGCCGTTCATGCGGTGCACGGCGGCGTCGACGTCCCGCGGCATGGCCAGGTCGAGCAGCGCCAGCGGCGTGGCGCGGCCGGTCATGGCGGCCTCGACGGCCTGCTCGGTGAGGACGAGGCCGGTGGCGCCGGTGCAGGACACGGCGATGTCGGCGGCAGCCAGCTCGGCGGGCACGGCGCTCATCTCGACGGCCCGGGCGGTGAGGCCCGTATGACCGCTGCCCGGCTCGGTGAGGATGCAGGTCAGGCGCTCGGCCCGCTCGAAGGTGCGGTTGGCGACGACCACCTCGTCGACCCCGGACCGGGCGAGGGTGGCGGCGGCCAGGGACGACATGGAGCCGGCGCCGATGACCAGGGCCCGCTTGCCCTTGGCCCAGACGTCGACGGTCGTGCCGGTCGCGAGCTGCTCCAGCCCGAAGGTGACGAGGGACTGGCCGGCGCGGTCGATGCCGGTCTCGCTGTGCGCCCGCTTGCCGACCCGCAGGGCCTGCTGGAAGAGGTCGTTCAGCAGCCGCCCCGCGGTGTGCAGCTCCTGGGCGCGGCTGAGGGCATCCTTGATCTGCCCGAGGATCTGGCCCTCGCCGACGACCATCGAGTCCAGGCCGCAGGCCACCGAGAAGAGGTGGTGGACGGCCCGGTCCTCGTAGTGGACGTACAGGTACGGGGTGAGCTCCTCCAGGCCGACGCCGCTGTGCTGGGCGAGGAGTGTGGACAGCTCGGCGACACCGGCGTGGAACTTGTCCACGTCGGCGTAGAGCTCGATGCGGTTGCAGGTGGCCAGGACGGCGGCCTCGGCGGCCGGCTCGGCGGCGAGGGTGTCCTGCAGCAGCTTGTTCCGGGTGTCGGGGTCGAGGGAGGCCCGCTCCAGCACGCTGACGGGCGCGCTGCGGTGGCTGAGGCCGACGACGAGGAGGCTCATGCCGGCATCACGGCGGGCATGTCCCCGTCCGGTCCCTTCCGTCCGCCGGTCGCGCCGGGGCCGCCCGCGGCGGCGCGCGCGCCGTCGGCGGCCGCCCGCACGGCCGCGGGGACGGCGCTGACGGCGCCGACGGCGTCGCCGCCCTCCTCGCCGGACTTCCGCTGCTCGTGGAAGGCGAGGATCTGGAGTTCGATGGAGAGGTCGACCTTCCGCACGTCGACGCCGTCGGGGACGGACAGCACGGTCGGCGCGAAGTTGAGGATCGAGGTGACGCCGGCGGCGACGAGGCGGTCGCAGACCTGCTGGGCGGCGCCGGCGGGCGTGGCGATGACGCCGATGGACACGCCGTTGTCCTCGACGATCTTCTCCAGGTCGTCGATGTACTGGACGGGGATGCCCGCCACCGGCTTGCCGACGAGGGACGCGTCGGCGTCGATCAGCGCGGCGACCCGGAAGCCGCGGGAGGCGAACCCGCCGTAGTTGGCCAGGGCGGCGCCGAGGTTGCCGATGCCGACCATGACAATCGGCCAGTCCTGGGTGAGCCCGAGCTCGCGGGAGATCTGGTAGACGAGGTACTCGACGTCGTACCCGACACCGCGGGTCCCGTACGAGCCGAGGTAGCTGAAGTCCTTCCGCAGCTTCGCCGAGTTGACGCCGGCCGCGGCGGCGAGCTCCTCCGACGAGACCGTGGGTACGGAGCGCTCCGACAGCGCGGTCAGCGCACGCAGGTACAGCGGAAGCCGGGCGACGGTGGCCTCGGGGATGCCTCGGCTACGGGTCGCCGGTCGGTGAGTTCGGCCAGTTGCCACGGTGCTCCTGCGGGATGAGCGGGGCTGCGGGCGGCCCGTCCCGAGACCGCCCCGTCGACAGCAGGCTATGTCTTTGTGAACGCGTGCACAAAGATGATGTCCGCTTTGTCCGAGCAAAGTGACCGGGCTCACGCGTCCCGATCGCGCCATCACGGAACCGAGGGGAGCCTCGGTGCGTTGATGATCCGAAGGGGCCCGACCGGCAGGAACCTGCCACCGCACCGCCCGGAACCGGCCATCCGCGCCGGCGCGGCCTCGGGAGCACGGGCGCACGGCCCCGCCGCGAAGGGTACGCGCTCTCACGGCCCCGCGGGACCGGGCGGGCGCTTCAGGACGCGAGCGCGCGGCGCAGACGCGCCGGGTCCACCTTCCAGAAGGTGTGCTGCTCGCCGTCCACCAGGACCACGGGGATCTGCTCCCAGTACGCCCGGTGCAGCTCCTCGTCCCGGGTGATGTCCTTCTCCTCCCATACGGCGCCGGTCTCGGCGCAGACCTGCTCGATGACCGTGCGCGCCTCGTCGCACAGGTGGCACCCGGGCTTCCCGATGAGCGTGACCGTCCTGGGGCCGGCCCCGGGGTCCGCCGCCTTCTTCTTCGTCCGTCCGAACATGGCCCCATTGTCGGCCGTGGCGGCGGGGGACCGAACACACTGGCTATGCTCGCGTCATGGCCGCACCGCGATGGCTCACACCGAGACGACGCCCCGCCACCGCGCGCAGCGTGCTGGCAGGCGAGGCCGCGGCTGAGGCGGCGCGCAAGACGTCGCAGCAGCTGGAGGCGCTGGCGGAGGCGGAGGCCGAGGCGCGCGCAGCCGAGGCCGGCACCCTGGGCAAGGAACCGGAGGCGGAGTTCCCGGTACCGGGCGACACCCGCGCGGCCGCGTTCTTCGACCTGGACAACACGGTCATGCAGGGCGCCGCGATCTTCCACTTCGGCCGGGGCCTGTACAAGCGGAAGTTCTTCCAGCGTCGGGAGCTGGCCCGGTTCGCCTGGCAGCAGACGTGGTTCCGGGTCGCCGGCGTCGAGGACCCCGAGCACATGCAGGACGCCCGGGAGAGCGCCCTGTCCATCGTGAAGGGGCACCGCGTCTCGGAGCTGATGACCATCGGCGAGGAGATCTACGACGAGTACATGGCCGAGCGGATCTGGCCGGGTACGCGCGCGCTCGCCCAGGCCCATCTGGACGCCGGGCAGAAGGTGTGGCTGGTGACGGCCGCCCCCGTGGAGACCGCCACGATCATCGCCCGCCGCCTGGGGCTGACGGGCGCGCTCGGCACGGTCGCCGAGTCGGTGGACGGCGTCTACACGGGGCGGCTGGTCGGCGAGCCCCTGCACGGTCCCGCGAAGGCGGAGGCGGTACGGGCCCTGGCGGCCGCCGAGGGCCTGGACCTCGCGCGGTGCGCGGCATACAGCGACTCGCACAACGACATCCCGATGCTGTCGCTGGTGGGCCACCCGTACGCGATCAACCCCGACGCCAAGCTCCGCAAGCACGCCAAGCTGCACGACTGGCGGCTGCGGGACTACCGCACGGGCCGCAAGGCCGCGAAGGTCGGCATCCCGGCCGCGGCAGGCGTGGGCGCCCTGGCCGGCGGCACGGCGGCCGCCGTGGCCCTCCACCGCCGCACCCGCCGCTGACCCGGCACCCCGCACGCACGCGCCCCCGCCGCTCCCCCCGGCCCGCCCCGCGCCGCCCTTCGGAACGCTCCCCCGTACGGGTCGAGCAGGACGCCGCAGCAGCCCGGCAGGGCTCCCCCGCCGTAGCCGCACCAGTCGAGCAGCACCCCGCCCGGCCCGGCAGGGCCGCCTCCGCGCAGCCGTGGCCGCACCGGCCGAGCGGCCGCCGCGCGCGGAATCCCTCCCCGTCCCGGTCGAGCAGGGCGCCCCGCCCGCCCGGCAGGACCCCGCACCAGGGGAGCGTGGCCCCGCGCCCAGCCGGTACGGAACTCCTTCCCCCGCGCCCCGCGCCGGTCGGGCACATGTGCACCGCATCCGCCGCCACGGACCCCCGTGACAGCCCGGACCCCGTGTGACGAGCAGCCGCGCACGCCGGGGCTCGCCAAGGCGCCAACAGCGCGGTGCGCCGCTCACGCGCCGCGGCGTACGCCCCCACCTTGGCGACCGCTCCGCGCGCCCTCCCCGCGCCCCCGGCGCGGCCGGCTGTCACCCAGCGGCACGCCGGAGCCCGCGAGGCCAATCCCCGGGTCTTACCCGCGCCGGGCCGCCGCCAGTCGCGCACGGCGCACTCGACCACAACACTGCGCGCGGGCAGGCATATCCCGAAGTCATCCGATCAACAAACGGTCACTAAGTGCTACTTGATCAGTCACTTAGACGTAACAGAAGCGACTGAATCGATGATTTGAGCAACTCGGCGTAGCACTCCCTGCACTAAGCGTTATTCTCCTCAGACGCATACGGAACCCCCCACGCGTCGTCACGGCGAGCCACGTCGCATGACACGACGAGTGAACGGTCCCGCACTGCACGTGATGGAAGCTCTGCCTCTGGGAGTCCCGTGTACCCACACGTCGGGGTTGACGCCTCGGGCCTGGCTACGCTCCGCGCAACGGTCCTCGACCACCTGCGCGGCTTCGTCCCCACCGCGTACGCCGTCCCCGCCTTCGCCGTACCGGCACCAGCACCGGCCGGACCCTGCTACGCCCTGGCCGACGGCGGTGCCGCAGCCGTCGGCAGACGGACGGGCCGGGGCGGCGCGGGGACCTCGGCCACCGCGCGCCGGCCCACGGCCGACAGTGACAGCGCCCGCATGATGGAGCTGGTCGAGCGGGCCCAGGCCGGTGAGGCCGAGGCCTTCGGCCGGCTGTACGACCAGTACAGCGACACCGTCTACCGCTACATCTACTACCGCGTCGGCGGCAAGGCGACCGCCGAGGACCTCACCAGCGAGACGTTCCTGAGGGCCCTGCGCCGGATCTCCACCTTCACCTGGCAGGGTCGCGACTTCGGGGCCTGGCTGGTCACGATCGCGCGCAATCTGGTCGCCGACCACTTCAAGTCGAGCCGCTTCCGGCTGGAAGTGACCACCGGCGAGATGCTCGACGCGAACGAGGTGGAGCGCAGCCCCGAGGACTCCGTGCTGGAGTCCCTCTCGAACGCCGCGCTGCTGGAGGCCGTGCGCAAGCTGAACCCGCAGCAGCAGGAGTGCGTCACGCTGCGCTTCCTGCAGGGCCTGTCGGTCGCGGAGACCGCCCGCGTGATGGGCAAGAACGAGGGCGCGATCAAGACCCTCCAGTACCGGGCCGTCCGCACGCTCGCCCGGCTCCTCCCCGAGGACGCCCGCTGACCGGGGACCGGTCCCGCCCGTCCCTCCGGGGCGCGCAGCCCCGTCCGCAGCCCGGCGCCCGATCCCGTTCCGCGTCCCCGTCCCCCGCCCGGCCCCCGCCGGTGATCTCTTCTGATCCCTTCTGTCGGCCACGCCGACAACTCACTTTCGGTAACGTCCCCATGACGCGCTGGTCCGATCATCTTTCGTGCGTAACCCAAGTGCCGCGACTCTCGTTGTGCGGGATGCAGGCTCCCTGTGGTCACGCCATGTCCGCAGCCACTCAACCCGTCGTGTGGGTGTGTTCACGGCACGCAACCTTCCGGACCCCCAGGGGAGTCGACCGTCATGACGAGAGGAGGTGCCGCCAGTGATCGCGAACGTATCGGCGCACCGGCGGGCGAACGCCTTCGCCCAGGCCCTGGAAGAACAGGCGGCCCAGCAGCCCGAGGCGTCGGCCGAACCCACCGAGCAGGGTCGGCTGTTGGCCCTGGCCAACGGCCTCGGCGAGTTGCCGCGGCCCGAGTTGGACCCGGAAGTCAAAGTGGTGCAGCGAGCACAGCTCGTCGCCGCCATGGAAGCGATGCTCCAGGAAGGCACGGCCGCGGGCGGAGCGCCCGCGGACCCTACGGTGCCGGAGCAGCGGGCGGCGGGCACCCGGGGCTCCCACCGGGCCACCGCGCTCCGGAGGTTGCGGCCCCGCAGCCGCTGGTCGAAGGGGCTCGCCGCCGGCGGGCTCACCGTGGGAGTGGCCGCGGGAGCCTTCAGCGGGGTGGCCGCTGCCAGTTCCGACGCCCTCCCGGGTGACTCGCTGTACGGCCTGAAGCGCGGTATGGAAGACCTCAGCCTCGGGATGGCGGACAATGACGCCGACCGCGGCGAGGTGTACCTCGACCACGCCTCGACCCGGCTCAGCGAAGCCCGCCGCCTGATGGAACGCGGACGCCTCGGCGATCTGGACCACGAGTCCCTGAACGAAATCCGCCGCACCCTGAGCGGCATGCACCACGACGTGGCGGAAGCCCACCGGCTGCTCCGCCGGGCGTACGAGCGCGACGGCGGCATCGGCCCGATGGCGACGCTCGACTCGTTCGCCCGCACGCACCGCGGCACCTGGGACGGGCTGCGCGGCCAGCTGCCGCCGCAGCTCCAGGACGTGGGCCGGCAGGTGACCTCCGTCTTCAACGCCATAGACGAGGAGGTCGGCCCGCTCCAGTCGAAGCTGCCCGGCGGCCCGCAGGAGAAGAACCGCGGCGGCGTCACCGCGCCCGGGAGCAGCCCCGGCGCCGACACCCCCGGCGCCGACACCCCCGGCGGCGCGGCACCGTCCGGCTCGGCCCCGTCCAGTCCCGAGTCCCGGTCCTCCGGCACCGACGACGACCCGAGCGGCTCCGCCGAACCCAGCAGGAGCGGCGCCACCGAGAAGGACGACGGCGGCGGACTGCTCGGCGGCAGCACGGGCGGTCTCCTGGGCCCGGACGAGCCGACGACCACCCCGTCGTCGCCCGAGGGCAGCGCACCCGCTCCCCTCCCGCCGGCCCCGGACGTCACCCTCCCACCGCTCCTCCCCGGCCTCCTGCCGGGCCTGAGCATCGACGAGGAGGACGCGGGCTGACCCCCGCAGCAGCAGTGGGTGCCGCTCCCGGAGCGGCACCCACTGCCATGCGGGGCCCGGAGCGGCACCCGCTGCCGTACGGGTAGCGGGCCTGCCGCCGACCGCCGAACCACCGGCCCGCCCGCGAGGCGAGCAGTCACCCGCTCCTCCCGCCCCCACCCGTGGCGCCAAGGGGCAGGTGAGCGCGCGGGCCACACCGCGCCGGCAGGAGCCTCGCGCGGCTCTAGAAGAACACCGACCTGCGCCGCACCAGCAGCTTGTACAAGGTGTGCTGGATCTCCTCGCGCACCTGGTCCGTCAGGTTGAACATCAGCATCGGGTCCTCCGCGGCCTCCGGCGCGTACCCGTCCGTCGGGATCGGCTCACCGAACTGGATCGTCCACTTCGTCGGCAGCGGCAGCACGCCGAGCGGCCCGAGCCACGGGAACGTCGGCGTGAGCGGGAAGTACGGGAAGCCCAGCAGCCGCGCGACCGTCTTCGCGTTGCCGACCATCGGGTATATCTCCTCGGCGCCCACGATGGAGCACGGCACGATCGGCACGCCCGCGCGCAGCGCCGTCGAGACGAAGCCGCCGCGCCCGAACCGCTGGAGCTTGTACCGCTCGCTGAACGGCTTCCCGATGCCCTTGAAGCCCTCCGGCATCACCCCGACGACCTCGCCGCGCCGCAGCAGCCGCTCCGCATCCTCCGTGCACGCCAGGGTGTGCCCGGCCTTGCGGGCCAGCTCGCTGACGACCGGCAGCACGAACACCAAGTCCGCCGCCAGCAGCCGCAGATGCCGCCCGGCGGGGTGCCGGTCGTGCACGGCCACCTGCATCATCAGACCGTCCAGCGGCAGCGTCCCCGAGTGGTTCGCGACGACCAGGGCGCCGCCCTCCGACGGGATGTTCTCGATGCCGCGCACCTCCACCCGGAAGTACTTCTCGTACAGCGGCCGCAGCAGCGACATCAGGACCTGGTCGGTGAGCTCCTCGTCGTAACCGAACTCGTCGACCTCGTACTCACCCGTGACCCGGCGCCGCAGGAGCTGTCCGTACCGCCGAGGGCGTGGTGCTGCCGCACGAGGACGTGATGCCGGAGGTCGTGGAGGAGCGGGCCCGCCCTCATGCGGACCCTCGGAGCCCACCTGGAGCCGCTGCTGCTCACCTACCGCGCAGGGACGGCGGAGCCACCGGGGCGTCGGCCGTCATCGAGCGGACGATCCAGGCGCCCCGCTGCTGGCCACGACCACCGAGGACGGGTTCAGCCACCGCCTGTGGGCGGCTGACGGACCCCAGCGAGCTGGCGGCCGCCACCGACGACCTGAGCCGCCACCAGGCGCTGATAGCCGACGGGCACCACCGCTGGGCGACGTACCTGCGCCTTCGGGAGGAGCAGTCGGGACCCGGCCCCTGGAACTACGGCCTCGTCCTCCTCATCGACACGGCGGAGTACCCGCCCAGGTCCGCGCCATCCACCGCCTCCTGTACGGCCTGCCGGTGGCCGACGCCGCGGCGGCCCTCGACGGGGCGGCTCCGGTGCGGAGTGCTGGAAGGCGCTTCCTCGCTCACGTCGGCCCTGGAGGTGCTGGCCGACGCCGCGGGGGGCGGCGGGAACGCCTTCGTCCTCGCCGGCGACGGGGGTTTTACCCTCGTCGACCGCCCCGATCCGGAGCTGCTCGCCCGCACGGCGTCCCGGCGGGCGCCTGAGCCCTGGCGCACGCTGGATGCCACCGTCCTGCACGCCACGATGCTCGACCACCTGTGGCACGTCTCGACTCGCCCGAGCACATCGCGTACATCCACGACGCGGAGGCGGCCGTGGAGCAGGCGGAGCGCCGGGGCGGTACGGCCGTCCTGATGCACCCAGTGCGGAGGAGGTCGTACGGGACCTGGCGCGCCGGGGCGTGACCATGCCCCGCAAGTCGACGTCGTTCGGCCCGAAGCCCGCGACGGTCTGGTGCTGCGCAGCCTCACCCTGGACTGAACGCCGAAAGGGCGGCACCCCGGGTGGGGGTGCCGCCCCTTCCTTGCGTCGCGGCGCACTCAGCCGGCGTCCGGCCTGCCAGCGGATGTCCCGCTCAGCGGCCTCGCCGTCGGCGCGGTCCTCGGGGCGGGCGTCCTCAGCGGCCGCGTCGCCGCTGTCCTGGTCGCCGCCGTCAACGAGCGCTGCCGCTTCCGGCGCTCTCGTCGGGTCTCGTCGGCCCCGTCGGCCCCGTCGGCCCCGTCGGCCCCGTCGGCCCCGTCGGCCCCGTCGGCCCCGTCGGCCTCGTCGGCCTCGTCGTTCTCATCCACCTCGTCGACCTGATCAGACGCGTCGACCTCGTCGAGAACCGGCGGTCTCGTCGAACGCGTCCGTGAACTCGATGCCGTCGAGCTCGGCCAGCCGGTCCGACGCGTCGGTCGACCCGTCCTTGTCCGACTCCAGGGCCTTGGCAGAACCACTCGCAGGCCTCGTCCTCCCGGCCGGCCGCCAGGAGCGCGTCGCGTAAGCGTACCGCAGCCGCGCGGTCCCACGGCTGGACTGAGTGGGAGGCGAGCTCCGGCGACTGGAGGGTCACGATCGCGGCGTCCAGCTGGCCCATGTCCCGCCGGGCTCCGGCGGCCACGAGCCGCATCTCGACCTGACCGGCCCTGTCCAGCTTGTGGACCTCCGGCGCGCCTGCCATGTCCAGCGCCTTCTCGGGGCGTCCGAGCCCGCGCTCGCAGTCCGCCATGACGGGCCACAGCTCGACGCCACCGGTCATCCGCCGTGCCGCCCGGAACTCGGCGAGCGCCTCCGCGTACTTCTGCGTGGCGTACGCCGCGAAGCCGCGGCCTCCCCGTACGGCGGCCACACGCGAGGCCAGCCGCAGCGCGACCCGCGAGTAGCCGTAGGCGCCTCCGGGTCCTCGTCGATGAGCCGGGCGACCATCACCAGGTTCTTGGCGACATCCTCTGCGGCGAGGGTCTTCGGCAGGCTCATCAGCTCCTGCCGCACGTCCTTGTCGATCTCGTCGCCGGTGACGTCCGGGGATGGCAGCCGCTTGACGGCCTACGCCGTCGCGTGTGCTCCCTCCGCATGCC
>NZ_JAJPUI010000025.1 GCF_021390935.1 Streptomyces sp. CC228A | reverse complement strand
AAAAAGAGAAAAAAAAAAAAAAAGAAATAAAAAAATGAAAAGGAGAGAAAAGAGATATACAGACAAACCTACACTCTTACCCTAAAAGACGCTCGTCCGATCTCTCGCCGGGCTCCGTGGGCTCCACCGGCTCCAGGGGCTCCAGGGGCCCCGTCAGGCCGTACAGCTCCGACCGGAAGACCTCCGAGGACCGCGGGTTCGCGCGGCACTGCCACACGCCGTGCGGGCAGTAGTCGCTGATGGAGTGGTACACCGGTTTGTGCTCGTTGATCCATTCGAGCATCCGGCGCATGTACTCCGGATTGTCGCCGTTTCGGAACAGGCCCCACTCCGGATAGGAGATAGGCTTTCCGTGGGCCGCGGCGAATTCCACGTGATGCCGCAACCCGTACGGTTCGTTCGCCTGCTCGTCGAAAGTCCGGCCCGGCGGCTGGTCGTAGGAATCCATCCCCACGATGTCCACGACGTCGTCACCCGGATAGCACTGCGTCCACGGAATGGCGTCCCGTCCGCGATTGGGGGCGAAGTCGAACCGGAACTCCTGGCCGGGCACCTCGCGCATGGCGGTGACGATGCGTTTCCAGTACCTCTTCCACGCGTCCGGATCCGGCCCGCAGCGGTGGCTGTACGTCGAGCCGTTCATCTCCCAGCCGAGGACGATGACGGTGTCGGGCGCCCCCATCCCCACCAGCCGCTCGGCGAGCGCGCGGAAGTGGTGGTCGAACAGGCCGTCGGCGCCACGCCGCAGCAGCGCCCGCACCAGACCGTCCGGCAGCCGGCTCTCGTTGCGCTCCAGCATCGGCACGTTGAGCACCAGCAGCCGGTCCTCACGCTCCCGCCGCCACTGCGCCCACGCTTCCAGGAAGCCCGCCTTGCCCGCGATGTTGGACCACCGGTCGCCGGGCAGGTAGGTGTGGCCGACCCGCAGCTCGGTGCCGCCGAGCCACTCCTCCAGCTCCGCCATGCGCCGGATGCCGCCCGGGCCGTAGTCGAGGTAGGCGCCCAGCGCCGTCTCCCCGGTGGCCACCGGGTCCCGGGCCGCGGGGAAGTCCGCCGCGTGGCCGGGAGCCGACACCACGGAGCAGGAGACCAGCAGGCCGGCGGTGAACACCCCCAGCCAGGTACACGTCGCCCGTCCGCCGTTCCGCATCACCGTCTCCTTCCTCGTGCCGCCGT
>NZ_JAJPUI010000008.1 GCF_021390935.1 Streptomyces sp. CC228A | reverse complement strand
ACTTAGTGTCGTCGAGCACGTCCTGCTCGATCTGGGCAAACAGGGTGCGCTCACGTCGGTTCATGCACTCCATTGTGCGAGGCCCCACTGACACCACCGCCCTCCTCCGTCAAGACGCGACATCTCCCTGCGCGCGTGACGAAGGGTGGCCGCACCCGTGCAGCCACCCGATCGAGTACACGCGCCTCCAACGCCGGGCTCGACGTCTTGCTCACCGCGGGCGGATGGTCAGCCGACGCCCTTCGGCGCCGCTCCGGTGTGCGGCGGGAACACGGCGGCCGTCGTGCCCTTTGGCTTGTCGACGAGGACGTAGCCGTGTGCGGCCATCGCTTCCTTCTGAAAGTCCAGGACGAGGTCGGCGCACTCCTGGGTCCGGGTGGTGTCCTGGCCCCCGCCGGATTTGAAGAAGCGGACCAGGGCTCCGGCGGCCGTGGCGTCGCTGGCGTCGCAGGCCCGGCACAGCTCCAGTGTGATCGGCTTGCCGAAGGCATCGAGCACGGGCATCGTCGCGGCGAGGATGAGTGAACCGTTGCAGCGGGAACAGGGCGGCAGGTCGTCGCTGCGCTGGACGGATACGTGGGCCATGAGCGCCCCCTAGATCGCTGGGAGCGCCATCCAATCCTTCGCTGCCGAGGCCGTCAAGGTCTGTGCAGGCCCTTGACCGCTGGGGTGACTGCGACTTCGACCTGAGTTCTACCGGCGGTAGAATAGGGGGATGAGCAAGCCGACGAGCATCAAGACCAGTGAGGCCGTCCGCGACCGGCTGAGGCTGCTGGCGGAGGAACGCGGTACGACGATCACCGACCTGATCGAGGAGCTCGCGTCGAAGGAGCTCACTGCGGTCGAACGCGAGCAGCGCGCCGCCGAGGCCGCCCGGGAGCTCGGTATCGACTACACGGAGCAGGTTCAGCAGGCCGGTCAGGACGCCTGGGCGAAGATCCGCGCCCACCAGGGCCGCGCCGCGTGAACCTGACAGCGGTTCTCGACCATTCCGCTTTGGCCGCGCTGTACCAGGCGGACCCGTTCTTCACCGGGTTGTACATCGAGGCGTCGCGCGGTACCGGCCGGATCCTCGTGCCCTCTCTGGCGGCGATCGCCGCCGAGCGTCAGGTCCCTGGAGCGGGCAAGCACGCCACCCGGCTGCGCTTCTCCGAGAGCGTCGCGTTCACAGCGGCCCACGCCGACGACGCCATGGCCTGGCCTGACACGGTATGGCCGGTCGCCCATGCCGCGGCCATCGCCTGGAAGGCGGCCCGCGAGGGGGAGCCCGTCACCGTCTTGTCCCTGGTCCCCGACCTGTACGCTGCCACGGGCATCGCACCGCTCGACCCCACGGTGTAGACGAGTGTTGCAGCTTCTCGCTCCGCGGCTGGGGCGGCTCTCCAACGCAGAGTTCGGCCACCCGCTCCGAATCGCACACGTAAGCGACTGAGAGACAGGGGTCGTCGGCAGCGGCACCGTAGAACGGGGACGAGGCGCTTCGGGGGCGCGTTATCGTGGGGTCCTCTTATCTGCGGTTTCTATGATCTGGCGGGAGTATCAGAGTGCCCGAGGACCCCATCGCTCACAGCGAGCTCGCTGCCCTGACCCGGCGCTTCGAGGAGGTCGCGGCGAAGCACGACCGCGAGTTCGGGATCATCAAGTCCGACCTCACCGCGGTACGTCTCCAGATCGGCAACCTGGACCAGAAGGTCGAGGCGCTCGACAAGAAGATCGACCGGAACCAGGCCCAGATCATCGAGCTGCTCACCCAACTCGTGGGCCAGCGCCCCGACGCCGGCTGACGTTCCGGGCCCGGTGCCCGGCCTGCACACCGCGGCCCCGACCAGGCACCCATGGTCGGGGCCGCGGTGTGTCCAGGGTCAGTTCCCGGCGGTCAGGCGTTCCTGCCGGGCCTGGACAAGGCTGCGCCAGGCGGCGCGGACGTCGTCTTCGCTCGTGATCCAGCGGGCAGCCGAAGGCTCCGGCAGGGGCAGGGCAGCCATGTAGTGGGCGATGTCGGCGTAGTAGGCGTAGTCGCCGGTCCGGGCAAGGACGTGCAGCCGGTCGATGACGGCGCGGACCTTGTGGTGCTCGCCGAGGGCGGCGTGGTGGAAGGCGAGGGCGAGTTCAAGGACGGCTTCGGCAGCGGTGATGCCGGCGTCGCGGATCTCGGCGCGTAGGTCGCGGGCAGCCCCGAGGCCGCGGGGGAGTGCCGGCGTCGCGGACGAGCGCGGCAATCTGCACGGTGAGGCGTGTGGCGCGTAGGTCGAGGCCGGTGAGGAGCTGCTCGGCGAGGTGGAGTTCGTCGTCGGCGGCGTCGGGGTCGGTGAATGCGAGGACGAGGGCGCGGTGCGCCTGGCTGGTGGCGCGTTCCCCAGCGATGCTGTGCTGCTCGGCCTGGTCGCGGGCGGCGGCGTAGGCGGCTGCCGCGCGGTCCATGTCGCCGTGGGGCCAGTGGATGTCGCCTTCGACGCGGTGCTGGCGGCCGACCCAGCCCAAGGTGCGGGCGGTGTCGTAGGCGGTGGGGAAGTCGCCGGCGAGGCGGGCGAGGTGGGCAAGGCCCCGGCGGGCCGCGTGCGAGAGGCGGCCGTTTCCGTCGGCGACGAGTTGCATCCCTTGGCGGGAGGCCGCGGAGTCGCCGAGGTCGCGGTGGGCCTTGGCCAGGTAGTAGACGGCCATCTCGTGCAGGTCGTCGGGGAGCAGGTGGCTGCGGGTGACGGCGGTGAGGCGGGAGGCGGTAACGGAGCGGTGCTCGTGCTGGCGGCGGGCGAGGGCGGCGAGGAGTTCGACGAGGGCGTCGGCCGGCGTCTGCAGGCCGAGGGTGCCGTCTGGCCTGACAGGTGGGGCGAGCGGCTCCCAGACGGAGTCGCTGACGTAGGACCAGGCGGCGTCGGTGAGCCAGCCCAGGTCGAGACGGAAGTCCCGGGCCAGGGTGAGGCCCTGGCGCAGGCAGCCGACCAGCAGCATCCGGTCCGGCACGGAGCCAGCCGTCGCGTTCCACTGGTTTCCGAGAGCGGTCAGGATGCGTGTGGCGGCCTGCTGCCAGTCGGTGTCGGTCCAGCGGTCGTCGGTGGCATCGTCGGCGCTGCGGAGGGTGGAGCGGATCAGTCCGTGCAGGTGGTAGGGCCACAGTCCGAAGGCGTTCTCGCGGACGAAGGGCCGCTCGATCAGCCGCTGGGCCGGTGCCTGGTGCGCCAGGCCAGCAGCGGCGGTGGCGAGGGTGAGGTCGAAGGCGTCCAGCAAAGACACCGACCGCAGGACGTGGCGTTCGTCCGGGGTCAGGTCGGACAGGGTACGGGCGATCAGCGCGCCGAAGTCGTGGTCGAAGTCGGCCGGGACCGGCTCGCGGGTGCGGCGGATCTCCAGGAAGCGGAGCACCGACAGGTCGAGGTAGAGGGGCAGGCCATGTGAGCGGCCGGTGATGACCTGGCGGATCTCGCTGCTGATGAGCGGCTGGCCGGCGTGGGAGAGCCGGCGGGCGAGGTAGTCGTCGCAGTCCTCAGGTGAGAAGTCCCCGACCAGCACCTGCCGCCCACGCCCCCGTACGGGGCTCGCTGCCCGTGCGGCCGGGATCGCGCAGGCGGGTGCGGCGAGGCCGGGCCAGGCGGCCGACCCGGTGTAGTCGAGCTCCCCCTGCAGGGCGGGATCGGCCCACTGCACCCGGGAGCGGCCGGTACCGATGAAGAAGGCGTTCGGCATGAGCCACACCACCCGCTGGATCAGGCGCTCCAGGTCGCGGTGGGTGCGGTCGCCGACGTCCTCGAAGGTGTCCAGCAGGATCACCGGAGTGACGCGGCTGGCCGGGGGGAGGTGGGCGAGCTCCCACGCCAGCAGGTGCGGATAGAAGGACAGGGCCTCCAGGTCAGGGTCGGCTTCCAGCAGGTCGGCGAGCCTCGCGCACTCGGCGAGTGCGCGGACGGTCTGCCGCCGCTCCCGCAGCGCGCGTACGAGCGATCCGGTGATCTGGCCGATTGCCGTGCCGACGGTGCCGGGCAGCAGGAGCGCCTGGGCGACGTCGGCCATCGCCGACTGC
Source organism: Streptomyces sp. CC228A (assembly GCF_021390935.1). GTDB lineage: Bacteria > Actinomycetota > Actinomycetes > Streptomycetales > Streptomycetaceae > Streptomyces. The sequence goes on along the minus strand of NZ_JAJPUI010000008.1, from coordinate 347,207 downwards.
ATCTGCTGCGGCATCGCCTTGCCGAAACGTCCGGCCAGGCCACCGCGGCGCAGGTAGTCCTCCAGCGGCTCGCCGGGGTGCTGCTGCTCCCAGTAGCGGCGCAAGGCCACGTCGAAGGCGGGCAGTGGGCGGCCGAGGGAGCTGAGCGCGGCCCGGATCGTCAGCACCAGGTCCTCGAAGGAGGTACCGGCCGAGCGGGCGAGGTCGATCCGCACGGGCAGGATGCGCTCACCGGCCCAGGTGGGTTCGCCCCACTGCGCGGGCCGGCGCTCGGTGCCGGCGAGCGCGGCTTCCAGCTTGCGGGACAGCGTCGTCTTGCCGATGCCGCCGACCCCGTGGAACACCATGATGTTGTCGCGTGGGGCCTCGAGGTCCTCGACGTCGAAGCCTGGGCCGGCAGTGTGCTGCAGGTGCTCGGTGAGCGCGGCCGCGACGATCTCCCACTGCTGCTGGCGGTTGGTGAATGCCTCCCCGGCCTCCAGCCGCCGGTCGTTCGTACTGAACAGCGCCCGCAGATCCCTTCCCGCCACGTCCGTCCCCCGAATCCGTTGATCGACAGGCCCAACCTACGCGCGGTGAGCGGCCTTTCGCCTCCAGCATCTCCCGATCGAGGCGCGGCGGCAGTACACCTTCACGCCCTTCGCGTGCCGGTCGGTGTGGCGCGGGCAGGGGGCAAAGGAGGACGTTGAGGAGAATGACGAGTCCCATTTCAAGATCAACTGAAGGAGGGTGGTCAGCGTGACCGACCCTGGTAGGCCCGATTTCTCCGGCCTGGAAGGCGGCGTCGAGGCGCAGGCCGCTGACGCCGTACGGGCGGTGGTGAGCTGGTACAACGACCAGCTCCTCGCCGAGCGGCGCGCTCCGGTGCCCGATGAGGAGCGGGTGGAGGAACTGCGGGACGGCCGTCAGGCCGCGCTCGCTGACCAGCAGCAGCTTGCGACCGCGGATGCGGAGGAAGCGGCCCGGATCAAGGAGGTCTACGCGGCCCGGCTGAAGAAGCTCGACGCGTCGTAGGCCGCTCCTCGGAGCGTGACGGGCAGCGGCCCCAGCGAGGGGTGCGGCCGGTCGATCCGGGCCGGCTGCATCCCGGGCGGCATCAGCGGGCGGGCGAGCTCGACCATCTCCTGCAGTTCGTCGCGGTGCCGGGGGAGCGCTCGCCACAGACCGTGGTGGAGGCGGAAGAACGCGGCGGCCTCCTGCTCGGTGTACGGGCGTGCCCGTTCGGCCGCCAGGGCCCATGACGCGCTCCCGGCGCCGCCGGCCTCGTGACGCAGCAGGGCACGGCCGTCCCGCCGGATCACCGTGATCGCGGCGATCGCCGGGTGGCGCTCGGCGGCGGCGACGACATCGGTGAGCGCGTGGAAGCAGGTCCGGTGCCCCGACCGGGTGGTGAACCTGGGGGTGAGGCCGATCTGCAGGGACCGGGCGTAGCGCAGCGCGGTGGCCTGACGGCTGTCGGCCTCGCGGACGGCCAGGACCACGAGTTCGACCGGGTAGCCGCTGGCCGCGTACGGCAGTGCACTGTCGAACAGCTCCTCGACGCTGCCTGGCGCGCCCTCGATCAGGACGTCACCACGCCGCTCCCGCACGTACTGCTCGGCCTGGGCGAACCAGGCCCGGTAGTCCGCCCGGATCGCCGCTCCGGCACGGCGGGGGTCCTCACGCAGCAGCCGCAGGTAGTCCGGATGCTGCGCCTTGAAGTCGTCGCCGATCAAGTGAGTCGTGCCCGGCCGCATCGCGCGCCGCACCATCCTCGCGGCCAGGAGCTTGCCCGCCCCGGGCTGCCCCAGCACGTAGACGGCCCGCGGATCGAGCCGGGTGATGATGCCGCTCAGGTACGACGGGGTGCGCGGCCTCGGTCTTGCCGTGGCCGGACTTGCCCAGCTGCAGGCCGAAGAGCAGATCCTTCACCCGGGCGGCGCCGATCCGCTCGCGGCCGTCGGGGTAGGTGACGGCGCCGAGCGGCACCAGGTTCGGCTGGCCGGTGTAGACGGGCAGGTCCGACGGCGCCGGCGGGACCAGGCCGCCGGAGCGCACCACGCTGGAGGTCCGGCACTTCACCGTCGGCGGCTTGAGGAAGCCCGCGAGCTCCGGGACGGTCAGCCACTGGCGCCTGCGGGGCGCGAACTCGCCCGTGGCGAACCGCCGGTCGAAGTGCGCGATCCGCCAGCGGGTCCGCGGCCGGCGCGGCTTGAGGTAGTTCTCGCCGGAGGTGGCGGCGAACAGCTGGTTCATACGGGCCACAGCGGCCTGCGGGTGCGGCGCCTCGGTACGCAGCAGCAGCTGCACGGCGAACACTGCGCCGGCCGAGGGCTCGAACTTGCCCACGCCGTCTCGCAGGTCGGTCATGCGGGGCAGCCGCTCACCGCGGCCGCCGCCGGCGGTCTTGCCGCCGGACCAGGCCGCGGTGACCGAGCCCCACACCCCTCCCCCGCCAAGCCCGCCGGTCAGACGCTCGCCATAGGCGGAGGGCCCGCGGCGCCTGGACTGCGCGAGCAGTCGGCGGCGGCGCCGGCTGAGAAGCCGTTCGCGGACGGGGACCAGGTCCAGGACCACGTCGGCACGTTCACCGGCTTCGGTGCGTACCGAGGCCATCGCGGCGGCCAACTGCTGAAGCGGGTCGGGGGCGAGGCCGAGGGAGGCCAGCGGCTTGCGGTCGGGCAGGGCCAGGGTCAGCTCGACGCGCTGCACGTAGCGGCGGGCCGGCGGCCGCGGGCTGGCGGTGGGCTTGGCGACGTCGATGGTGGCGGTCATTTCGCCCCCTCACGCGACGCGGGGAAGCGGACCGGCTGGATGTCCTTCTTGGCGCGGTGTGCGCGCACTTCCACCTCGGCGAACCCTGGCATGGCCAGGACGGCGGCCGCGGTGGCCGGGCCCTCGAGGTAGCAGCGCATCTTGCCGCCCTCAGCGCGGTAGCGCAGCCGGGCTGCGGAGCCGCGGGCCGGGACGCCGCCGGCGGAGTGGTGGATGCGGCCCAGCTGGCGCGCCCAGCGGCCGACCTCGCCCTCGCTCGGGTCGAACGTGGAGGTCGGCACGACCTCCACGGTGACCCTGTCGGCGAGGGCGGCGCGTACGAGCCGGGCACGCCGCAGGGCCCACCAGATCTACAGGGCCAGGGCGGCCGGGGAGGCGGCCGCTAGGTAGGGAGCGGCGGCGGTGGCCCAGGCGCTGGCGTCGGCGTCGGCGTCGGCGTCGGCGTCGGCGTCGGTGAGGATGTCGGTACCCGGCAGGTCGGAGATGTTCATGCCGGCCGCCGGGCGGCTGTCTGGAGTGCTGGGGTGTCCTGCACGGTGGCCTCCTGATCAGTGTGGGGAGAACTCCCTTCACCTGGACCAAGGACGGCCGCACAGCCGGTTCAGACATCAACCGCGAGGTTTTGCGATCCCTTTACAGTTGGGCACACGCCGATGGCCGTACCTGTCCGTTGACATCGAACCCAGTTGTTTTGCCATGAACCGAGTCGTGCCGCATCCGGCGTGGCTAGAACACGAAGCGAACGAGGGTCGACGGCAAGCCGTCGGCCCTCTGGTCAGCTATCCCACAGCACAGCGCACCCTGCAGCTCATCAGCCGCCGAGAGTCCCCATGCACGTCATGCACCGGCTCGTCGCCCGCAGCTGCGCGTTTCCTCCAGTGGCGATGGCTGGGCTGCTTTCGCTGATGCGGTCCCAATCTCCGGGGGACGGATCGAGGATCCAACCCCACTTCGGGGGGCGCACCTCGTCTTCTGTCATGTGATCGCAGGCGCCTGGAACGTGCGCCTTACCATTCTGTTTGATCAAGATGGCGTTGCCGGGGAACCGCCGCCACTCCTGTCGAACACGCCCTTCCTTCGGGTGTGCCTTGGGGACGCTGCCATCAGGAGGGCAGGCGCACCCCATGCCGATGATGTTGTCGCATCGCTCGCAGCGCACCTCTTTCATGTGTGCAAGTGTCCCATCCGAGAGTGCGCAGCTCACGGGCAACGGCATCGCCGCGGCGTCCGTTGCGGCGATACCGAGAGATCACCGCTATTCGACTGGGTTGGATGGCAAAGCGGCTGGCTTCGCTGACAACAGACAGTACCGACGTCTGCTTGAGCTGCCCCGAGTTTCGTAGAGTCTGGTGATCTTGTTCAGGCGGACTGCGGGGTGGCTTCCTGTTGTCGCCACCAGTCGCGTTCGTACTCGGCGGGCGGTACGTAGTCGAGGGCTGAGTGGAGCCGTTCCTCGTTGTACCACGCGACCCACTGGAAGATCGCCCGCTCGACCTGGTCGAAGTCCCGCCAAGGGCCCTGCATCTCGATCAGCTCGGCCTTGAAGGTGCCGTTCAGCGCCTCGGCCATCGCGTTGTCATACGAGTCCGCGACCGAGCCGACGGACGCGGCGGCCCCGACCTCGGCGAGCCGGTCGGTGTACCGAATGGATACGTATTGCGACCCACTGTCGCTGTGATGGATGAGGCCGGAGCCCTTCTTGATCCGCCTCCTCCACAGCGCCATCTCCAGGGCATCCAGCGGGAGTTCGGTCCGCATGTGATTCGCGACCTGCCAGCCGACGATCATCCGCGAGTACACGTCCAGGACGAACGCCACATACACCCAGCCCGTCCAGGTGCGGACACAGGTCATGTCGGCCACCCAGAGCTGGTCGGGCCGGCTCGCGGTGAAATCCCGGTCGACCAGGTCCGGCGGGCGGGGCACCGACGGCTCCGGCACGGTGGTCCGCCGCCGCTGCCCGCGGATCACGCCCTCCAGGCCCAGCTCGCCCATCAGCCGCTCAACGGTGCAGCGGGCCACCACCACACCCTCGCGCCGCAGCGCACGGGTGATCCGACGGGCCCCATAGGTGCCGCCGGACTCGGAGTGAACCTGCTCGATCAGCGGCATGAGCTGCTCGTCACGGAGCCGGCGCGCGGACTTCGGCCGCTTCTTGCGGGCGTAGTAGGCGGACTCGGACCAGCCGAGCACCCGGCAGGCGAACCCGACCCCGAGGCCCTTGTCCCTGAGGTGCTCGATCACCTGGTCGGCCTCGTCCGGGGACGGTCGAGCTCCCGGGCAAAAAGCGCACTCGCCGCTTTGAGGATCTCGTTCGCCCGCTTGAAGTGGCTGGCCGGCTACCGCCATCCCCGCAACGTCGGCCGTCTGGGCCTGATGTCCGCTGTTCTGGAGGCGTTCACGCGGCCGCGGCCGCTGCTCGCGGGAGCCGAAGCTGTCGGTGACCCGATCGAGGTGCTTCCCGTCGTCTTCCACGCCCTGTGGCACGGACAGCTCACAACGGACCTGGAGGCGCCGCTGCACGAGTGCGTCCTTGTCGGCCCCAGGGACTGGAACGGTCCGGGCGAGACGGGAGGTGCCAAGTGAGCGCGCGGCGCAATGCGCGGCCGGCGGTGAAGGTCGGGGCGCATGTCCGTTTCCGCGGCGTGAAGTGGCAGGTGGTCGCTCTGTCCGGGCAGACCGTTCACCTCGTCGGCCCGGACGGCGGTGGCGAGGCGGTGCTCGCCGGGTACCTGTTCGCCGATCCCGGCTTCAGCGTCATCGGGGCCGACGTGCCGCAGGCGGCCCCGCAGTGGGGGCTGTTCGAGACCGCGCCCGCCGCGGCGCGGGAGAAGGCCCTGGCCTGGCAGCGGCACGTGAGGGAGGTCGAATGCGGCCTTGCCGACGGGCCTGGCAGCGGTGGAGTGGTGCGGGAGCAGTACGACCCCGCACGGCACACGCTGGCCGAGCGGGAGCAGGCCAAGGCTGAGGAGCTGACCGCCCTGGGGTTCGGGCGGGTGTCGCGTACCACGGTGCAGCGCATGCGCCTGGCCTACCGCAAACAGGGCCTGTGGGGGCTCCTGGACCGCCGCACCACCCGCGCCTCCAGCCCCACCGGGCGTTCCGACGAACGGGTCGTCGCCGCCGTCCGCGAGGCGCTGCGCCGCCGGCGCGGGCGTTCCAAGGGCACTGTCAGCGGCCTGTTCCCGCTGATCAACCAGATTCTCAAGGAGCGGCACGGTCCCGGTGCGGTGCCCGTGCCGTCGCAGGCCACGCTGTACCGTCTCGTCACCTCCCTCGCCCGCCCCGGTGAACTGCCCAGTGGTCCGGTGCGGCAGGTGCCCGCGAGCGTCGAGGGGCGGGCTTTCACCCCCGCCATGGCGCTGCGGCCGGGCGAGCAGGTCCAGATCGACACCACCCGCCTGGATGTCCTGGCCCTCTTCGACGACGGGCGCCTGGCCCGGCCCGAGCTGACTATCGCCGTCGACGTCGCCACCCGCTCCATCCTGGCCGCCGTGCTGTGCCCGAGCGCGACCAAGGCCGTCGACGCGGCCCTGCTGCTGGCGGAGATGGCCGTCCCGCACCCGGCCAGGCCGACCTGGCCGGACATCCTGCGCATGGACCACGCCCGCACGCTCCCCCACCAGCGGCTGGCCACGCTGGACGAGCGCCTGGCCGGTGCGGCGGCCCGGCCGGTCGTGTTGCCCGAGACGATCGTCGTCGACCGGGGCAAGGTCTTCGTCTCCGCCGCGTTCACCGCCGCCTGCGAGACCCTCGGCATCAGCGTCCGGCCCGCCCCGCCCCGCGCCCCCACCGCGAAGGGCATCGTCGAGCGGACCTTCGGGTCCATCAACGCCCTGTTCTGCCAGCACCTGCCCGGCTACACCGGCTCCGACGTCACCCGCCGCGGCCCCGACACCGAGAAAGACGCCTGCTACAGCGTCGCCCAAATGCAGGACCTCCTCGATGAGTGGCTGGTGCACTACCACCACCGGCCCCACGAAGGCCTGCGCCACCCGATGATGCCCGGGAAGGCGCTCACCCCGGATGAGATGTGGGCCGCGCTCGTCGCCGTCGCCGGACACGTCCCCGTCCCAATGACCGGGCGCGACTACCTCGAACTGCTGCCCGTGCGCTGGCAGGCCATCACCCCCGCCGGCATCAACATCCACCACCGCACCTACGACGCGGATCTCCTCGCCCCGCACCGCGGCCAGGCCTCCCCTGTCGCCGGCAGAGGCGGGAAATGGGAGATCCACTACAACCCCCACGATGTGCGCCAGATCTGGGTCCGGCTTCCCGACGGTGAACTCACCGAGGTTCCGTGGATCCACCGCGACCACGTCCACCGGCCCTTCGACGAACGGACCTGGCAGCACATCCGCACCCAGGCCGTTGACGGCAACCACGGTTACGCCGAGCAGTACGAAGCCAGCCTCGCCGACGCCCTCGACCAGCTCATGCGCCGCGTCCACAGCGGCCACGCCACCAAAGCGGAGCAGGACCTCATGGCCCGCACCGCTCACATCCCGCTCCCCACAGCCGGCGATGGGAACCACGGCACCGAAGCAGCCGCCGACAGCCCTGCGCAGCAAGGCGACGAAGGCAACGACGACAGCATCGACGACCTCGACGACCTGCCCGACGACGACGTCAGCCCCGCCTCGGCCGCCGGATTCGGGCTCTACAACGCGCACGCGGAAGCCGCCACATGGTGAACCCGAGCCAGGCAAGCGCGGGCAGCGCACAAGGCGGCACCGGCGACAGCGGCGAGGCCGAGCTGTCCTGGCCCCTGACCACCTGGCAGGGCTGGCACCGCTTCGCCACCACCGACCCGCCCACCCCTCCCCGCCCTGGCGACCCGCCCCGCAGCACAGAGGAACGCCTGGCCTACCACTCCGCGTTCGTCACCATCCGCACCCCCGCCATCCACACCCTAGCCACCCAGGTCCGCACCCTGATGATCCTCGGCCGCCACCAGCAGACCACCGCCCGGCCCTCGCTGATCGTCACCGGACCCGCCGCAGCAGGGAAAACGACCGCGCTCCTCAACGTCGGCCGCACCTGCCACCTCGCCCACATCCGCAAGAACCCCGCACCGCCCGGATCAGCGCACGCAGTGGTACCCGTCGCGTATGTCCTGGTCCCGTCCGGCGCGACCGCGAAAACCCTCGTCACCGAATTCGCCCGCTACCTCGGCATCCCCGTCACAGCCCGCATGACCCAGACCCAGATCACCGACGCCGTCTGCCACACCTACACCCAAGCCGGTGTACAGCTGGTGATGATCGACGAGATCCACCGTCTCAACCCCCGCACCACCACCGGCGCCCAAACCGCCGATCTGATCAAAGACCTCAGCGAACGTCTGCCCGCCACGTTCGTCTACGCCGGCATCAACGTCACCGACACACCCCTGTTCACCGGCGTGCGAGGCGCCCAACTCGCCGGACGCGCCACCCTCGTCGACTGCGGTCCCCTCCCCGCCCGCCACGGCACCCGTCACCCATTCCGCGACGTCATCACCGACATCGAAAACGCCCTCGACCTCGAACACCACAAACGCGGCACGCTCCCCCGCCACGGCGGCTTACCTCCACCAGCGCACCGCCGGCCGCATCGGATCCCTCACCCGACTCATCCGCCAAGCAGCCATCACCGCCATCCACGACGGCACTGAACGCATCACCAAACGATCACTCGAAGCCATCCGCCTCGACCACCTCGCCGAAACCCACCACCGCCCCCGCCAAGGCCGATAGGCCCACCTGCCAGGCAGACAGAACAGCTCTGACCAGCACAAACACCAGCCGGGCCTTTACACGCTATTGATCAGAAACTCATGGGGTTCTCGTCCATGACGTAGCGGACGTGTGGGCCACCGAAGTAGCCGCGGACGATGTGCGGCTGACGCTGACGCCTGCGGAAGAAGCGGCGGGTTTCGGCAGCGAGTTCGGCCTGGTCGCGGGCCCGGTGCTGCTTGGGCAGGCTGTGCTTGAGGTCGGCGTTGACCAGCTCGTCGGGGTTCAGCTCGGGCGAGTACGGGGGCAGGAAGTGCAGCTCTACATCATCGGGGTGGGCGGCGAGCCAGTCGCGGACCTTCTTCGAGCGGTGCGCGGAGTGACCGTCGACCACGAGGTGGACCTTGTGGTCGAAGTGGCCGGCGAGCCGGCCCAGGAAGCGGCACATCACTTCGGCGGTGAAGGACTCGGTGAAGACCATGAAGTGCATCCGGCCCTTGGTGCTGATCGCCGACATCGCGTTCACGGAGAACCGGTTCCCGCTCCGCCGCACGACGGGCGTCTTCCCCTTCTCACCCCAGGTGCGGCCGGTGACCTGGTCGGATCGGATGCCGACCTGGTCGGCGAAGAGGATCTCGCCGCCGTCTTTCTTCGCCTGCACGCGGATCTTCGGCCAGGTCTCTTCATGCCAGCGCCGGACGGCCTCGGGGTCCTGCTCGACGGCCCGCTTGTCCGGGCGCTGGAAGGACAGCCCCCATCGCTTCAAATACTTGCCCACCCCCACCTCGGTCAGCCGCACCCGGTACAGCTTCGCGATCAGCTCGCCCACCAGCCGCCGTGTCCACAGCTGACCGGAAAGCCCCACGTCACACGGCCGGTGGTCCAGGACCGCCTGCCGCACCGCGGCCTGCTCGGCCTCCCCGAGCACCTGGTGCACACCGACCGGCTTACCCCGAGGACGCATGACCAGGGCCTCCCGACCACCGGCCTGCCACTTCGCCCACCAGCCGTCGACCGCCTTCAGCGACACCCCGAACACTGCCGCCACGTCCTCGCGGTCCCGCCCCGCCATCAGAGCGGCCACCGCCCGCAGCCGCAGGGCCTCCTGCGCCGACGGCGACAGATGCCGCGCGTCCCCCACCAGATCGCTCACACCCACCCAACGACCCAGAACCCAAACCGTTTCTGATCAATAGAACTACCTACAACAAACCCCGCCCCGCTCAGCACAGAACGCATAACCCCAGCCCACACACCCCGGCCACCCCCGTCGAACCGCCAACTCCGCCCCTCAATAAACCCACAACACCCCAGGCCACCAACGACCCGGCACACCAACAAACCCCCCTCCGAGCGTTAAACGTCGCCAAAGACGGCGCCTTCCCACCCGCCACGGCCGCCTCCGCCACCAACTCCCGGTGCAACGCGACCGCGTTCCCTCGATGAAACGCAAGCAGTCGAGCCAGCTGCGGCGTAACAGTGAACCGGCGGCGCTCAGCCCGTTCCGGGCGGCCCTCATCCCGCGCCACGGCGAGCCACCGGCGCACCGTCCACTCCGACACTCCCAGCGTGTCAGCGACCATCCGCCGATGACCGGCCGTCAACTCTCCCCGCACCTCAAGCGCCAGCAATCGTCGCACCGCTACCGGCCGCAACACCTCGGCATCCGCCCCAGCCCCCACGCGCTCCCCCACCACCCCAGGCACAGCCGCCCACCGAGAATGATCAAGGAAGGACCCTACCCCATTGGAGGTATCACCCCGCTGACCAGCTAATCCTCAGCCACCGACCAGCTGTCCTCAATTCCCTGTCCGCCCTCAGCCCCATCGACCACCGCCCCGAACACCCCAGCAAACAAACCGATCACCTCACCCACCCCGCACCCTCTACTGGACATCGAAACGAGAACCACCCCGGACAACAACGCGAGAACTTCCACGGGGCCGCACCCGTGCCGGCCCTGGCTGGCTTTGTCGGTCAGTGGCGAGAGCGTTTGTTGCCCAAGTGCGAGAACACCCCGTGGGGGCGGAAGACGATGTAGCTGAGTTTGAGCAACGCCCGGTTGCTTGACTTGCCAGGAATGCCATGCATCCGCCGGCGTGGGTGGATGCGGAGCCTGGCGGTGTGCCGCATACGGTCAGCGTGCGCGCGATGAGCATGGCGCTTGCCACATGGACCGAAGCCTGCGGAGTATCAGCCGACGAGGTAGTCGCCGGGCGGCTCGGTCCAGGAGGCGAGGTGGCATGATGAGGCGGTGTCCGACTCTCTCCATACGCTGTGGCTGCGCGGCATCGCCTTCAATCCGGCAGCGCCCTCCGACGTACTGATACGCCTGGTGGATCGAGCGGCCGGTGAGACCGGCCCGCTGATGAGCGAGGGTCGTGACCTGCCCGACGCCGTGATCGACGCTGCCCTGCGCCATCCGGCCGAAGTCATCCGTCGCGCGCTCGCCCGCAACCGGCACATCGACCCCGCACGACTCGCCCCCTTGGCGACGGACCCGTCGGGGATCGTCCGCGGGTGGCTCGCCGGCGGCCCCAGCCCCCGTCCCCGATGGGTCCGACCGCTTCCGGACGACATCCTCGTCACCTTCCTGACCGCCCAGGATGGGGGCGAGGACGGCATACTCACCGAGAACGAGATCATGTGGGAGCTCGACTCGTCCCGGCAGATCCCGCTGTCCTTCACCCGCTCCATGGCCGACCGCGAGCACCCCGAACTCCGAATACGGGCCACCTGGAGGTGGCAGTCGCTCACCCCGGCGCAGCGGGCGGGGCTGCTCAACGATCCAGACCCTGCGGTCCGTGAAGCGGCGCAGGACAGCAGCTGGGAGCTGGACCCGGAACGGGTGGAGGCCAAGCTGCCGTCCATCGGTTCGCACAGCAAGGGATTCGTGCTCGGCACTTGCGCCCTGTCTCCCGCGCTCGTCGAGCAGTGCTTCGCGGACGGCACCGTGCATCCCCTGACCTGGAACCGCCATACCCCGGCCTACGCGGTCGCCCGGCTGGCCCGTCACCCCGAGGCCGAGGTCCGCGCGTTGGTCGCCGCCCGGCCCGACCTGGGACCGGACGTGGTCGCGGAGTTGAGGAAGGACCCGAACGAGGACGTGCGGATGCGCGCACGCCTCCACCCCTTCCCCCGCACCTGGGCCGAGTACTGGGCGATCCACAGGGTCATCGGTCACGGTCCGGACTGCACCTGCCCGATCACCGAGCAGGCGACCGAGCCGTCCCCCGACTGGTTCGCCGCCTGCGCGGCGTCCGAGGAACCGGTGCTCCGCCGGGTCGCGGCGAGCTGGCCCGGCCTGCCCGCGGAACTCGTCGAGACGCTCTCGCAGGACGACGACGAGGAGGTGAGGATCCGGCTGGCCTGCCACCACCCTCTGGCTCCACCACACCTGCTCTTGGACGTCTTCGTCACCCGCCCGGCCCACCGCCCCCACCTACTGACCCTGCCCGCGTTCCCGCGCACCGGCACGACCCACCTCATAGGCCACCCGGATCCACAGGTGCGCGCCCTGGCCGCAGCCGACCCCAACCTGACCAAACCCCCGGTGGAAGACCCCGACGAGTCAGTGTGCCGGGCAGCCGCCGCAAACCCGAGCCTGACGCCGGAGGCCCTGGAGGCCCTCCTTGCCGACCCCCGCACCGCAGAGGGTGCTGCAGCCAACCCGTCCCTCCCCATCCCCCGCATGCACGCACTCCTCGACCGCTGCCTGAACGCCGCCGCCACCCCGCCGCCGGCGGCCCGACGCTGAGAGACAACGCCCACCCAGCGATCACAGGTATGGCAACCTCCGTCGGCCATCGACTGGCGCCGACACGCCAGACAAGCGTTTCTGAATCTCATCAACATTCCCGGCACCAGCAACAAACGACTGCTCCTGTAACTCGTCTACGAACGTTCTCCGTTCTCGCCTATGCAGCCACCCTGGCGGACGCAGGGTCGGACGCTGTCCTGCCGATCGGTCGGGCGCCCTACTGGGGAGCGGCAGGCGGCCCGCTGCTATACGTCGAACGGGAGTGGTTCGGCTGCTTCCCTGCGGAGCGCCGCCACTCGGCACTTGATGCAGGGGTTGGGCCACACGTGGTCTTCTTCCAACTCGCCTCCGCAGCCCTGGCATTTCCCGCACCACGCGTCTCCGCAGGGCTCCCCGCAGTTGTCACACAAATCGGTGTCTTCCATGTTCTCTCTTTCTTCAGGAATGAGAATGGCCCCGGAACCTAGCGTCCGGGGCCATGAGTCGTCAAATGTACTGTGCGTGCTAGTGTCTCGTGATCCTGTTCATGTCAGTTCGAGTTGTTATTGACGAGTTTCTTCACGTTGGTCGCGACGAGTTTGACCTTCGCAAGGACCTCGCCGGCAGTCGCGGTCCAGGTGAACGGCTTCGCCGTCGCGTTCCAGGAGCTGATGTAGTCACGGATCTGCTTGATCAGGACGTTGACGCTGGAGAACGTGCCGCGGCGGATGGACTGCCGGGTCAGGATTCCGAACCAGATCTCGATCTGGTTCAGCCACGAGGAGCCGACGGGGGTGAAATGGAAGTGGATGTGCGGGTTCTTGGCCAGCCACTCCCTGACCTCCGGAGTGGTGTGCGTGGAGAGGTTGTCCAGGACGACATGGATGTCCTTCCCGGCGTGCGGCTTCACCGCCTTCTTCAAGAAGGCCAGGAAGTCCTTGCCGTTCCGGGTCGGCTTGCACTCGCCAAGTACTTCGCCGGTGGTCACGTTCAGGGCAGCGAACAGATTTGTGGTGCCGTGCCGGACGTAGTCGGCGGTGCGCTTCTCGCTCGCCGCGAAGGCGACCGGCAGCACCGGCTGGGTCCGGTCCAGGGCCTGGATCTGCGTCTTCTCATCGATCGAGAGGACCACCGCGCCGCCCGGCGGGGCCAGATACAAGCCGATCACATCGGCCACTTTCGCCGCGAACGCGGGGTCTTTCGAAAGCTTGAAGGTGCCGGAGCGGTGCGGCTTCAGGTTCTCCTCCCGCCAGATCCGCGCGATGTAGTGCCAGGACACGGTGATGTTCTCGGTCCGCCTCAGGTACTTCGCCAACTCGCGCGTGGACCAGTGCGAAAGGCCGGTGCCGTCCGGCGGCGTCATGCGCGTCAGCGCGATCACGCGGGCCCGCACCCGCGCCGGCACTTGTTCCCGGGCTCCGCCGGGCCGGTCGCCTTCCAGCCCAGCCAGTCCGAGCTCGACATAACGCCGCTTCCAGCGGTCCACCGTCGGCAGGGATACGCCAAGCAGTTCAGCGATGTCCTTGCGGCGACGGCCTTCGCTCGACCACAGCACGATCCGGCCCCGCGTCGCTATGTCGGCGGGCACGTCCGGGCTATTTACCAACTCCCGCAACACGGCGGCCTGTTCTACAGAGAGCTCCACACCAAGCGACCCTGCCACACAGGATCAAGTAACGCCAACGGAATCACGAGACACTAGTCGTTTGCTTTTTTCCCGTCAGCCGTTCTCCGCTTTCCGCGTCGACGGCGGTTCCGTCCGGGCGGAACTCAATGGTACGAACGGCGGGGCGTGCGTCGGGTTTGGCGTTCGGACCACTGACAGAGAACTTCGCTTTCACCGATTCTGATCGGTCGTCAATGGGGACGCTGACTTCCACGTGGACCAGCGTCGGGAGGATCACCGCATCGGGGGCGGGGTTGATCTTCTCTTCCGCTTTCTGTCCGGCCGCCTCGACACGGACCAGGGTGGGGTCCTCCTTGGGGTGGACCCATGCACTGACGATGACGGAGGTGCCGTCTCTGGCCCAGTCCCCGCTGGTTTCGGTGGTGACGCCGTCGATCGTGATATCGGCCGCGGCGTAGCCCTTGTGGGCGGCGGCCTTGGCCTGCTGCTCCTGGGCGTGCTGCTGCCGCTCGGCGGTGCGGTGCACGCCTACGAGGGCCAGGGCCAGGGCGGCGGCGGCCACGAGGTACGGCCAGGTCCGCCGGCGGCGCCGCGGAGGGGCGGCAGGGTCGGCCGACGCGGGCGCAGCGGGGGCGGGCTGCGGGTCGGCGGTCTGGTGCCAGGCTGGCGCGGTGGTGGGCTGTTGCTCATACCACTCTATCTCTTTGCCCATGCTGGTGAAGGTAGCGCGCAGCCGTGCGACCTGGTCGTGGTCTTTGCGGAGTTCGGCCACGTGCGCCCTGGTGACGAGCCACAGGGCGGCCTGGTCGGAGGTGATGCCGTGGGTGGTGATGTCATCGCGCTCTCCGATGGCGGCCAGGTCGGCAGCCTCGCTGAAGCGCCCTTCCGCAGCGGCCTGCAGGACGCTTCGGTGCCGGTCGTCGGGGAGCACAATCCCGGGTTGCGGCTGCTCACTCTCGGCCGCGCCGTCCTGGTCCTGGTCGTCCTCCTGGTCGACGGGGGCCGGCTGGTCTTCCTCCTGCTCCCCGTTCTCGTGGGCGGTGGTGGGAGCAGCCGGGGCGGCCGGGGCGGGCTGCTCTGCGTCCTCGACGGCGGCGACGTCGTGGGCGTCGTCCTCGACGGCGGCGACGTCCTCGATGTCGGTGCCCTGCGCCCTGCGGCGCCGGGTGGAGGTGTCGGTCAGTGCCGCCTCTTCGGAGTCCAGGAGGGTCTGGACGATGTCGACGTAGCCGGGGCCGACCTTCCACACGGCCTGGCCCGGGTCCAGGCTGGGAATGGCGTCCACGGCCCACGGGGGCAGGCCCAGCAGCGTGCCGACGGCCGCGGCCTCCTCGGGGCCCAACCGCCCCACGTGCGCGATCTCGCACAGACGCGCCAGGTCCCGTGCCCGCCCTTCCCCGAGGTCGGACAGCGTGTGCATGAGCACGTCCAGCGACAGCGCTGCCTTCCGGCTGTTCTTCAGCAGCCGTTGAATCAGGCTCGCGGTGGCGGGGGACAGGAGGATCTGCCATGCCTCCTCCAGCACCAGATGCCGGTGCACGGCGGTGGAGTGCGGCAGCCATACGACCTTCCCCGGCGTGAAGGCCGCCGAGCAGCGAATGATCGGCCTCGGCGCCACCAAGCCCGCCCGCCAGCCCGACGGCCGTATCAGGAGCCATGCATGGGAACGTGGGGAACCGGCCCGTTCGATAGTGACCTCGCCGCAGACTTCGTCGATGAACTCAAGGGACTCACTCCCCAGCAGGTCATCGACGTGCTGGAGCGGACTTTCCAGCGAGTCACCGACTCGGGAGAGCGCGTCGATGGCGGAGACGGGGCCGAAGCCGTTGCCGCCGGTGTTCTCCTCGCCAGCACCCTCCCGTGCAGCCCCAACGTGATTGACCCCCGATGACCGGCCCCAGGGAACCACTGCCCGAACTACCGGCCTCACTTCGCGCGTCGGCGAGACTCGCACCGGACCGGGTTCTCCAGAACGGATCAGAGTGGCAACCGGCTGGGTGGACAGCGCCGGCGCCGATCAGTGGCGCCTGGAAGTGCGACAGATTCTCCCAGCACTCGAAACACCCGCTGATCACTCGTCGTGACCGCTTCACTAAAGTCGTGCCAAAACCGCTGCCCTTGAACAAAGCCAGCACCGGGTAGCCCGATGCGCCCACGGGGTGCAGGACACGGCCAACCGTCACCCCGACACGGCACACGGCTCGGCGCCGGACAACGCCGGTGCCGAGCCGCTCGACGCCCAGCTGCTCGGCCTTGTCGAGCAGCGCGGAGCCGGAGGTCAGCACAGGGGCTCCGCCGCCTCGTGGAGGGCTAGGACCGCCCGCCGCGCGAGTCGCCGCTGCTCGGCCACCTCGGCCGCGGCGCTGGCGGAATCGAGCCGTGCGGCCCACGAGGCGAGCTCTTCCTCGGCCACGCGAGCGGCCCTGGTGACACTGCGTGGGCATATCGACGGCAGAGCCCGGCGGTACTCCTCGAACTCGCGGACCCCCTCTCGTATCCGGCGCGCCGCGGTCGGTCGGTCCGGGGCGCCGTCCGCGCCCCGGAGTACCCGCAGCGCGGCCTCGACGGCCGCCGGGACCAGGCGCGAGCGCCAGTGACGCCGCCACAGGTACTGTTCGAACTCGTCGTGGCGGAAGCGGTAGGACGTACCGTCCACGCGCAGTAGGCCGCCCTCGTGCGCCCAGTCCAGGAAACGCCCGAGTCGCAGCGGAAGGCGCCGCCGCATGGCCGCGCACACGAGGAAGACGTGATAGCGCCTGCCGTGCGCCCCTCCCTTGACGGTGCTCCAGGTCTCGACCGACCAGGGGCCCGCGACGAGCAGGCCGAGCACGGCGCCCGCGGCCGCCGCCCACACGGCCGCGGACAGGTCCGCCGGCCCCGTCCCCGCTGCGCCCACCAGGTGATACCCCACCGCCAGTCCGTAACCGCTGCCGCCGAACAGGCCGAACATCAACCGGTCGATCCTGACGAGGCGGTGGGCCGGGACACCCAGGAGGCGCCCGGGCGCGCCGACGTGCAGCACGCCCACACGCGACAGGTCCTCACGCCACGCCTCGATGGCGGAGAGCCCGGTGGCCAGGATCAGCAGCGCGCACAGAGCCAGGTCCGCGGTGAGTCCCACGGTGCCGAACGCGAGCCCCGTGACGAAAAGGGCCACGGCGGCGGCCAGGGCGGCGTCCACCACACGCACCAGGCGTCGGCCGCCCAGGGGCCACAGGCGGTGCGGCACCAGAGAGGCCCGGGCCGGGACGAAGTCCTGGAGGGAGGCCTGCCGCCCGGCCAGGCTGTCCACCGCGATCTCCCGGTGGCCGGCCAGCAGAGCGAGCCAGGCGCCGACCCGCTCGGCGTCGTAGCGGCGGCGCGGACCCGGGTGCGATTCCAGGGCGGAGCGCACGTACAGCGACATCAGGTACTCCTCGGCCTCGGCCCGCATCTCCTCAGCGAGGGGTGAGTCCTCGGCTGTGCGGAGCCGTTCCCGGAGCGGCATCATGCTCCACCGCCAGGACGGCAGCCGGTCCGCGGAACCCGCCTCGAAGCGTCGCAGCAGCGCCTGATGGCCCCACCGGGACACCAGTTCGGCGGGGTCCCGGCGATCCCCCGGGCCTTCGTCGGCCTGGGCGCGGTAGGCGTGCGCCACGAGCGTCAGCCGCCAGGGCGTGCCCAGTTCCCGGGCCAGCGGCCCGTCGGGGGAGGCGCGGATGTCTTCCAGCAGGGGGTCCCAGCGGTCGGAGCCGCCGCCGTCCAGCCAGGCGCTCTGCCGCCGGAGGTACGACAGCGCCGTCTCGGCCGGCACGTCGAGGAGTTCGGCCCGGGCCGCTCCCGCGAGCGGGACCGAGCCGTCCAGGTCCTCGTAAGCGCTTCTCCGGCAGGTGACGACCACGTTCCCCGGCCGCCGCCGGTTCTCGCGCAGATAGGTGAGCATCGCCCGCGCGCGCGGCCGCGCGGTGTCCTCCCGCCCGTCCATCTCGTCCAGTCCGTCGAGCACGAGGACCGCGTCGTCGATCACCCGCTCCACGAGCGCCGGGGACCGGCCGTACGTTCCCGACACCTGCTCCACCAGCCAGCTCCGGAAGGCCTTGTGGAAGCCCTCGTCCGCGGGGCGCACCCCCTTCGGGGTGCCGGACCACGACCACAGCGGCAGCAGGACGGGGACCCCGCACGCGCCCTCCGCGTGCCGGTCCGCCAGTCGCAGGGTGAGGGCCTTGGCGAGCAGCGACTTGCCGCTGCCCGGCCCGCCGGTGACCACGAGCCGCCGGCCGCTGCTGTCCGGCAGCGCCAGATAGAGGTCCGCGACGCGTTCCCACTCCGCCTCGGAGACGGACTCCCGCCGGTCCTCCGGGCCACCGGGCGGCGACGTGAAGCGGAACCGGACCGGCATGACGACCCTGCGGTCCGAGGACGTTGTCGTACTGGCTCCGCTCGTGCATGCGGACGGCCTTGGCGAGCGCGTCTTCCGCGCCGCTCTCCCGCTCCCGCAGATACTGCCGGACGGTGAACACGAGCCCCAGGCCCGCGAGGAGGGCGCCCAGCCCTCCCATCAGCGCGCCGAACGGGTCCACGTCCCCCCGCGGCAGCGAACGGAACAGGGCGACCGCTCCGGCGATCACCGCCGCGAGGCCCAGCACGGCCCCCACCCGCCACCATCGCGCGTCCCCCCGTACTCCCACGCGGCCCCCTCTCCGGCTTTCCGCCGCCCGGTCTTCGTCCGCCCCCGCAAGATCGTGGCCTCCACGGTAGCGGGCCCCTTTTCAGGGCGCCCCTCTTCACGCGTCGATCGGGCAGGGCGACTGGTCCAGGCCTCTGCGGGCGTTCGGTCCGTCGAGAGTGACGCGGTGCGACCCGGCCCGGACCCGGGCAGCACTCCACTCGGTGAAGCGTCGGTGTGCGGTCGGCCCGGCGGCCCGAAGGCCGGCGGCAGCTGCCGCGGCCGAAGCTGAGGGCGCTCCGGTCCCGGGGCATGCTCGCGCGGCCGGCTCAGGCCGGTGGCGGTGGCGGTGGCGGTGGTCGGGGTCTCGCCGTCGCAGTCGTCGCAGTCGTCGTAGTCGTCGCAGTCGTCGTAGCTGCCCTCCCGCCGCTTGCCCCGCCGCCGCAGGTGAGGGCCGCTTCACCTGTCGTGTGCGGGCGTGGCGGGAGGGTGTGGCGGGGGGAGTTCGCGGACCCGGACGGTGCGGTCGGCGTCCGCGGTCGCGAGCATCGTGCCGTCTGGGCTGAACGCGGCGTCGTGGACGGACGTGGCCGGCGACGGCACCTGCAGCAGCAGGGCGCCGCTGCGGGCGTCCCACAGGCAGGCGCGGCGGCCGCCGCTGGTCGCGATTCGGTCGCCGAGGGGGCTGAAAGCCACGCGGACCCTGGTGTCGAGCGCCTCGTCCAGGTGCAAGGTGAGCAGTCTGCGGCCGGTGTAGGAGTCCACCACCGCGGCGCCTTGGCTGATGCTCGGGCGCTGCAGCAGGACCGGCACGGCCAGTCGTGCCCCGTCCGGGCTGAACGCCATCGCTCCCGGTGCCACCATGGCCTTGTCGAGCGGAATGTCCACAAGCGGTCTGCCGTCGGTGGCGTCCAGGACGGACACCGAGCGCGGCGCGCCCACCGCCAGTCGGGTGCCGTCCGGGCTGAACGCCGCGTCCCTGGGCCCGGCCGCGCGGCCCCTGGCGCTCAGGACGAGCCTGCCCGTACGGGTGTCCCAGATCTGCACCCGGTCGCCCCCCGCGGAGGCGATCCGGGCCGCGCCCTGGCCGAACACCAGGTGGTGCGCCTTCTCTGCGTGCTCGATGGCCAGTACCCCGGCGCCGGTTGCCGCGTCCCACAGCCTCAGCGCCTTGTCCGGGCGCCGGACGGTCGCAAGGAGGGTGCCGTCCGGGCTGGCCGCAAGGCGCGCGGTCTCGCGCCAGCCGGCGCGGTGGGTGATCTCGTAGCGCTGCCGCCCCGCCAGGTCGGTGACGACGACGGTGCCGTTGTCCATGGCGTAGGCGACGCGGTCGCCGCCGCAGCAGAACGCGACGGCGGTGACGCCCCTGTCCGCGGTGAGGGTCGCGCCGCGGGGGCGCGGCCCGGCGGACTGGGTGGCGGGCCGCGGCGTTGCGGCGGTAGCGGGCCGCGGCGGCGCGGGGACAGCCGTGCGCGGCGGCGACGCGGGGGACGCCGGTGGCGACACCCGCGTGGGGGTGTAGGCCATGCCCCGTTCCAGGCGCCGCAGGGCGGCGGCGACTTCGGTGGCGGACCCGAACCGCCGCTCGGGCTCCTTGCTCAGCAGGGTGAGCACCAGTTCGTCCCAGGCGGGTGCGACCGCCGGGGCGAGCGAGCCGGGAGCAGGCGGTTCCTGCGTGAGGTGGGCCGTCAGGTGGCCCATGGCGTCGGGGGCGTCGAACGGCAGCCGTCCGGTGAGCATCTCGAACAGCACGCAGCCCAGCGCGTAGAGGTCACTGCGCGCCTCGGGGTAGCCGCGTGCCTGCTCGAGCGCCATGTACTGCGGTGTGCCGACGATGAACCCGGTGCGGGTGAGGCGGCCGCCACCCGCGGATGAGTCGGCGGCGCGGGCGATACCGAAGTCGAGGACCTTCACCGTGCCGGCCGCGGTGATCAGGATGTTGGCGGGCTTGACGTCGCGGTGCAGGACCCCGGCCGCGTGCGCCTGCGCGAGGGCGTCGGCGACCTGCGCGCCCCAGCGTGCGGCGGCCTCCTGCGCGACAGGCCCGCGGCGCAAGGCGACCTCCAGGCCCTCCCCGCGGAGCAGTTCCATGACCAGGAACGGCGTCCGCCCGTCCTCGGCCTGCGCCTCACCCAGGTCGTGGACGGTGACGATGTACGGGTGCTGGAGGGCCGCGGTGATCCGTGCCTCTCGCAGGAAGCGGGCACGCGCCTCGTCGCCCCGGCTGCCGCCGCCGGCCAGCAGCGAGACCACCTTGACGGCGACAGGCCGTTGCAGTGTCTCGTCCCGTGCCTCCCACACCTGCCCCATGCCACCCGCGCCCAAGGGCCGCAGCATCCGGTACCGGCCCCCCATCAGCACGTCTCGCACAAGCCCCCCAGACGGTCGTCACGACGCCACCATCCTAGGAGGCCGGCCCCCTTGCCCGACGTGCCGGTGTGAAGCGGCGGGCCAGGCCCTGCCAGGCGCCCTCGGGGCGAGGGGGAAGGACTGCCGCGGGGGGCCGGGCAGTCGCCGGCCGCACCGGAGACGCTGGTATCTCACGGCGGACACGCACGCACTGCCCTGTGCTGACGCCGCCTTGGCCGGCGTAGCCTTGGCCGACGTTGCCTTGGCCGACGCCGCCGCCACCGGTCAGCGGGGGCTGAGCAAGCAGAACTCGTTGCCTTCCGGATCGGTCAGGATCCTCCAGTGGACGGAGGACTGGTCGATTCCCGGATCGGTGGCGCCCAAGGCGCGCAGACGGGCTTCCTCGGCCGCCGAGTCGTCACCGGGGTAGGGGCTGACATCGAGATGGACGCGGTTCCACACGCTCTTGGTGTCAGGCGTGCGGAGGAACTCCAGGTACGGGCCTACGCCTCGCGCGGACCGCATGACCGCGTGGTCGTCGGTGACCTCGTGCAGCGTCCAGTCCATCGCCTCCCCCCAGAACCGGGCCATCCCGCGCGGGTCGGCGCAGTCCACCACCACCGCGGCGATCGGCCCGGTGTCCTGGTAGACGGGGCGGGGCTCCAGGACGCAGAACTCGTTGCCCTCCGGATCGGCCATGACCGTCCAGGGGACATCGCCCTGGCCCACATCGGCGAGGGTCGCGCCGAGCTCCTTCAGGCGTGCCACCACCTGCTCCTGATGGGTCGTCGAGGTGGTCGCCAGATCAATGTGCACCCGGTTCTTCACCGTTTTCGGCTCCGGGCGGGCGATGATGTCGATGCAGACCGCCGCGGGGTCGGGGTAGGCGAAATCCGGGGGCTCCAGGTTGGTCACGCCGGGCGCTTCGCTGTCGATGGTCCAACCCAGTGCGTCCGCCCAGAACCGGCCGAGCGCGGCATCGTCCAGGGCCTTCATGTTGATCTGTACGAGTCTCGTTGCCATGCCGCAGATCCTAGAGTCCGACTTCGCCCGGGCCTCCGAGGAACCACCACGTCCGGCCGGGCTGGGGCATACGCGTGGCCGCGTGGGATCAACGGGCCTCGGGCAGCGGGCAGCAGGCAGCGGCGCGGACGGGCGGTGTCAGCCGTTGAGGGTGGTGTGGGGGCGCATAGTCAGGGAGTTGGCGCGGTAGGCGTCGTGGACGGCGGCGCCCGCGACGCGCAGCAGGGCCCTCGTCGTTCTCCCGGAGTGGCTTTGCCCACGAGAACGGGCAGCAGCCATTCACCACTTCCGGGAGGCACCTCGCACACCCAGGATTCAAACGGTGACGGCGTCACACACCGTGGCGTTTCACGGTCTCGTGCAGCGAGCGAAAAAACGTTGATCAGCCCGCCGCTGAGCTGCGACGATGCCCCTGCCTCGCTTACGGAGGGTGCTTGTTCGTTTTCGTGTGTGCCGGCTGTGGCTCCAAGCTGACCACCCCGCTGTCCCAGGTCGCGCTGCCGGCCCACGCCCATCAGAAGTACGGGAACGGGCTGCAGCTCCCCGTACTCATGGAGCCGGGCACGTTCGCCGTGGACCCGGAGCCCTGGGGGCCACCGTGGCGGAGGTGGGAGGAACTCCATCCGGACGAGGCGGCTGCCCGCGGTGTCTACGCGCCGGTGTACGCCCTCTCCGACGGCGCACCTGGCGCGATCGTCATCGCGCCCGGCGACGCCCACGGCACCGCGCTGATCCCGGGCAATCGCGGAGGCGGCTACTGCTGCGGCCTCGACGGGGCCGACGGCCCCAACGCGGCCTGCGCGGAGTGTGCCCTGCCCGTAGCGAGCCGGATCGACGACTGCTCTCTCTGGCAGGCGATGTGGCTCGCCCCGAACGCTGTACGCCGCCTTCCCCTCGACGGCGCCGACGCCGCACCGCTCCCCTGGGAAGAGCTGATGGCGGAAGGGGAAGGCACGCCCCCCTTCGAGCCGATCGCCACCTGGGGGTCACGGGTGGCGGCGGGCCATTGGTCGAACTACCGGTGGTCGTGGAGTCCGCAATGGGAGGCCGCGGCGGGCCAGGCGCTCGCCCACCTGCTGGCGGCCTCGGAGGGCCGACCGGTGATCGTCCCGGACGGCTTGGTCGGGCAGGTCTTCCAACGCGCGCTCGACGCCCTGCTGCCCGCGGGCCCGCAGGCGCGGTGCGCCGCCCTGGCGGGACCGGGTCTGCCGGCTCCCAGCGCAGACGCCCCCCATCCTGCTTGTGCCGTCCCATCCTCAGACGGGGAAGACCTGGGCCCCAGCCGACCCGGCACCGTACCTGGTGCCGCTGCCGTTCGGAGTGTGGCTGCGGCTGGCCTTCCCCAAGTCGGACCTGCCCGTCCCCGCATCGGGCACCCTGCCCGCCGGCGTCCTCCACGACGACATCGACCCTCCCGCGCTGCGCCCCCGTCACCTGTTCCGGGCCGATCCGGAAGTGTTCCGGCACACCCTGGTCCGGCTGCCGGCCGTCCGCAGCCCGTGGCTGAGTGACATCCTCAAGAACCTCACACACCACATGCGCACCGGCCTCTTCTAGCCGACGGCCGAACAGGCTGCTGGTCGCTCTCCGCAACTGCCGCAGTCGAACAGCTCCAGAAGCTGGTGCCTCCCGAAGTGGTGACTATCTGCTGCTCGTTCTCGGAGCAAAGCCACGTGGTCATACGGTGGTAGGACTCCGGCTTCCTGCTGGTGCACGGCCGGCCGGCCTCGTGCGGGAGGGTGCGGTGCATTCCGCGGCGGCGCGGGGAGGCTCGGTTCCTCCGGGAGGCATGCCTCTTGCCCGCCCGCACCGTGTCGGGGCGGACGCAGTCGGCACGGTGCCTTGGGGGCACGTGGGCCTGCTCCCGCACCGTTTGGCACTGCGGCGAGGGTGCGTGGCGGAGCCGGGAGAGCCGTGGCGGCCTGTTCAGCACTCGGGTGGCGTGGTGGGGGTGAGGCGGGTCCACCCGGCAGGTGGGGCCAGCAGGGTGCGGACATGCGGGGTTCGGTTGCGCAGCAGTACGTGACCCGAGTGTCCGCGGAGGAGGACGTGGCCGAGGTGTTCGAGGGCCCTCACCGCGAAGCCACCGGCCGGGCACATGCCGGCGCCCTTCCCGAAGGGGAGGTAGGAGCGCCGCTGGTCGTCGGTCGGCTGCTCCCAGCGGGACGGGCGGAAGTCCAGCGGGCCGTCCCACACGGCCGGCGACCGGTGCATTGCGTGCGTGCCGATCAGGACGTGTTCGCCCTGGTGCACCCGGACGCCCGCCAGGTCGTGGTCGGCGGCGGCCACCCGGAGGAGGCGCCATGCGGTCGGGTACAGGCGCAGCACCTCCCTGACCAGCCGGTGGATGTCGTCTCGCCGTACCTCCGGGGTGCCGTAGCCGTACCGGACGCCGAGCAGCACCACCCATTCGAGGGCCACACCGGTGAAGCCGACCGTGGACAGGACGAGCCGTTGCAGCACCTGTGCCCGGTCGCCCCTGGACAGGCCCCCCGGGAGGCGGAGCACCAGGTCGACCAGGTCCTGAGCTGCGCCCTCCGGTGGCGGCAGCCGGCCCAAGTGTTCGGCGAGTCCGGCGCGGACAGCGGGGACCGTGCGGTGCGGCCGTCTCAGCACGTGGCCGACGATGTCGTCGGGGACGACGCTCGACGTGACGTAGGCGTCGACGAGGGCGTTGATCTCGGCGTGCCGCCGGTGGGCGATGGCGGGGGCGAAGTACCGGCGGACCAGTTCGACGCCCCAGCGTTGGTGCCGCAGACGGCCGCGGCCGTCACCTGCCTCGCCGAGAGCGGAAGCGGGGTCGAACGATGACGGGAGGTCGTGCCGGGCCAGCACCCCGCGCAGTTCCCGGGAGGCTTCCGTGCGGACCGCCTCGGGCAAGGTCCTCTGTCCGAGGCGGAAGAACCCGGACTGGGAAAGATAGGCGCCGGCCGGGTCGACGAGTACACGCCGGGCCGTGTCGGCATCGGCCACGAAGAGGGTGCCGAAGCGGAGCCGGAACGGACCGTCATGGTCCGCGGCCTGCTCCTCCCACCGCCGCAGATGCGGCCACAGGCTCTTCCTGTCCAGGAACACGGGCGTCCGCCCCTCTGACGGAGGACGGGACGCCCGGCGGTGCAGCCGCTCGTCCCCTCCCCGTGCGGAATGGGTCAGGTGGTGCGCCCGTACCTGTTGCCGTACTGGCTGCGGCGCGCACGCGCCTCACCGCTGAGCGCGCGAAGGCTTCTTCTGATCCATGACACTGCGGCTGTCCTCCTCATCGGTCAGTCGTGTGCCTCCTCCGGCTGCGGGACGTCAGTCCTCTCGCCCGTAGCCGACGAAGTACCCGTGCCACCGCGCGCGCATCTCACCGCTGAGCGCCCGAAGGCTGCTGGTCACCCATGACATCGTCGTCCTCCTTGGTGGTCGGTGCCCTGAGGGTTGTCGTGGCGGTACGGCTGCTCCGCGGCCTGCCGCCGGTGCCGCCGTGCCTGGCCGGCTCACCGGTGGACCGGCCGGTCGTCAGGGCGCTCCCAAGCCGTGACGGCACTTCCCCTCCGGAACCGGGTGAACTGCCGGAACCGGCCAAAACTGCGGTGATGCTCGGGGGCGAAGCCGGTGTGATGCGGTGTCGCCGCCGTTCGCGGTTCCGGTTCCGGCGCGGCGACGGGGCCTCGGAGGCGGCGCGGCGTCGGGACACCGCCTTCCCGTCGGCAGGGTGACTGCGTGCTGCCTCCTTGGCGGCAGGTGACCGGGGGTCGCTCTCCTGTCGGCAGGCGCCTGGGACCTGCCTACTGGTCGGCGCCGTCTGCTGCCGGCGTGTGCTGCGCTCCGGCGGCGGGTGCCCGGTCGGGGAACGCGCGCAGCCGGAGCTGCGGTACCTGGTACTCCGCGAGCCACAGCATCCTGTGGTCCTCCTCCGCGAGGCCGGCGCGTGCGGTGCGGACCCACTCCTCCTGGTCGAGCACCGAAACGTACCTCTCCCGCAGGGCCTTCTGCTGCGCCGCGCTGCACCCGGCCTCCTCCGGGGGACTCGTGGTCAGGTGGTGGGCGAGCAGCGCCAGGGTGAAGTAGCGCTCTCGGGTCGGGCTGAAGGAGCCCGCGTGGCGGGCGTGGGCCTCCAGGACCTTCCCGGAATGGGGGTAGCGGGCGAGAGTGAGCCCCATTCCTCCGCAGTCGCTCATCGCGTGGAGGAGGCGGCCAGTGTGGTCGAACGTCTCACTGTCGGTTCCGAGGCTTCCGAGCGCCTCGTGGAGACGCGCGGCGCCGGCGACCTTGCCGGCGAAATATCCGTTGAGGAAGTCGCCATCGCAGGCCCTGCGCAGCAACCAGGGCCGGGCGGCGGGGTCGTCGAGTCGGCAGAGCGCTTCGAGGGCGTAGACCCGCCCCCAGCCGGTCACCCGCTCGGCGAGCCAGAGCAGGGCCTCGGTCCCGCCTGGCCGGCTCTCCAGGGCGTGCGCCGCCAGGGGGCCGAAGCGGTGGGAGAGCAACCCGATCGTCCGGATCAGCGGGAAGTCGTCGGGTGTTCCCACGGCGGCGACCAGGGCGAGCCCCACGGTGGCCGAGCAGCGATCGGTTGCGTACCGGACCAGCCACCGGCCCGTTGCGCGAGCGCGGTCTTCGTCCGCCCGCTCGGCCGCTGCCTTCAGGTGCTCGTTCGGGTGTATCGGCACGTGGACGGTGTGGAAGGCGTCGGCCAGTTCATGCGGCTGGGCAGTGGCGCGGGCGAAGTGCGCGTCGAGGATGAGTGCCGCTTCCCTGCCGGCTGAGCGCCGGTCCTCGGGGACCTTCGGACCGCGCCGTCGCCGGTGGGAGAGGTCGTCCGGGTAGGGTTCCCCGTCGCGTGGAAGGGCTCTGTCCGGCGAGAGTCGATGGAGTTGCAGGGCGTGGTCGAACAGGGGTGTCGGTAGTCCGGGCGGTGTCGTCCCGGTCGTCGCGCTCATCGGCGGACGGCGGACTCGATTCTCTCGATCATGGCCGGGAGCATGCCATGAAACGCGTCGCCGCAACACCCCCTCGCGGCCTGCCGCCTCCGCCGCACCGCGTGGGCAGGGGCAGGGTGTCCTCGGGGGCGGACGTCGGTTTGTACGCGCCGGCAGCGGACCGCCCTGAGGGGCGGCTTGCGGACCCGGGCGGCGGAGACGGGCGCGGTCAGGGAGGTGCGGGTTGCTGCGCGCAGTTGCGGTCGTCCGGGCCAGGCGCGGACCGGTACAGCCGGCACCGCCCGGGACCCGCGAGGCCTTCCGCAAGAGGCCATGCGCAGGGGGAAGACGCAACTTCGACAGGGTGTGCGGAGGTAGCTATCGTCCCCTGTCATTCGGCGGCGCCCACCGTCGCGTTGGGGTTCCTCGGGCTGGTCGCTCGCCCCCACGACTCCCATCCGACGGAAGGCCATCGAACCGAGTCCACGCTTCGACGGCGAGACCGTCAGGCATTCCCCCCACCAGGCCCACCCAGCCAGGGAGAAACGTATGTCCCATCTTGCCCTGTACACGTTCGGCGTCCTGAAGTCGGCCCTCAGCGATCCCGCACGCCTGACGCGGGAGTTCCATGAGAGCGGTGAGGCCGTCTACCGGGAGATGAGCCGGCACCCCGGCTATGTCGCTCGTGCCGAAGCGGCGGATCGCCGCCTGGGTGCACGGACGGATTTCGACGCGGACTGGGGTGAATGGGGGGAGTTCGCTGTTCCGAGCTGGTACGGGAAAGGCCGCACCGTGGGGACCACGGCCCTGGCCGCGCCCCTCTCGCTCTGGACCGACCTGCGATCCGCCTTCGACTCCGTCCACACCGGTCTGCACCGCGCGGCCTCAACAGGCGCCACGACTGGTTCGAGAGGACGGCGCACCCGGGTCACGTGTTCTGGTGGGTCACCGAAGGCTCGACACCCACCTGGCAGGAAGGGGTCGCCAGGCTGGAGCACCTCCACGACCACGGCTGTGCACCGTACGCCTTCACCTTCCGCCACTCGTTCGATCCGGGTGGAGCCCCGACCAGGCTCGAAGGGGTCGGGGGGAAGGGCCGGGTCCGCTGACTCGGCCCCCTGACGGGCTGGGTTCGCTGGGCGAACGTCTTGAGGAGGCGGGGCGGACATCGCCGGGTCGGCCGGGCGGAGTCCGTTGCGCGGTCTTTGGCGAGGACAAACCTGCCTGTGCGGCAGCCATCGTGCTTCGGCTCGCAAGGGAGCCGAAGCTCAGGAGGTGTCACCAGCAGGACCGGATGACTGGCGAATGGGAACCACCGAGGCAGCCTGGTTGTCATACGCGAGGCATCCGACTTGTCACATGCGCTCATTCGGCAGCTCTTCTGTCACCAGCGCCAAGGAGATGCGGGCGGTGGTTGGCACCCACACGGCTCCTCTGTCGGGCAACGTCATCCGCCAAGCGTGACCGGGCCGAGACCGGACGGCATATGGCGCATCGCCACCGCCACGGCCTCGTGCGCTGTGGCGAACAGGCCAAGGTCCGGAGTGAACCCTGTCCCCACCCCGTACGTGCCGTCGCTGCCCGCGGTCAGGCACGGTCCGACGGCGGTCAGACGGGGGCGGGTGGTGGTCGAGAAGCGCAATACCCAGTGGCTCGTGAACGGGTAGAGGGCACGAAGCGCCGGCTCGGCGTGCGCCGCCTCGATCAGGGCTTGGTACGTCTCCTGCCAGGCGTAGCCCAACGCGCCTGCCTCTACGCGCATGCTCTGCCACTTAGTAGCTGTTGTCGTACCGAACCTGAGGGCGGTGTTTTCGCTGGTCAGGCATAGGTTCGGTGCTCCCGTGGGAGGGGTGGCCTGTCGTGTCATCGTTCCTGGGGAGGCCGTGGATGCCGTCGGTCGTGGGGTTGCTCGAACAGCGTGAGCTGGGTGCTCGCCGTCGCGTGGACGAGTTGCGGGAGGAGGCCGACCGCGTCCAGGCCGAGCTGGTCGTGGCCGAGCGGGAATGGAAGGAGTGGGTCATCGCCCGCTCGCGGGTCGGCGAGGTGCTGGGTCCGGTGGACGAGACCGAGGACTACGCCCGGACCGAACGGGCAGTGCCGGCCCAGGGGCAGGCAGGGGAGGCATCATCGGTGTCGATGGCGGCGAAGCCGAAGTCGCAGGTGCCGGTGTGGCGTGAGGGGCTGGAGGTGTCCGTTCTGTCGATGGACTACCAGCGCATCCTGCAGGCCCTCGCGGACCGGCATCGCCTCCACCAAGGGCCTGTGACCTGCCAGGAGATGGCTGTCTTGTTCGGCCTGGACGCGGTGCCGGCCAAGGTGGAGGCGCTGCGGTCGAAGGCGAAGCGGCTGGTCGCGCGCGGCTGGCTGGCCGAGTCCGCGCCGGGCCGGTTCACCCTCGCACGGAGTGTGGCCGGGCCAGACGGCGGGTCATGATCATGGTCATCGACCAGTAGACCATCGCCTCGGCGCTGGTGGTGCGGCGTTCGAAGTCGCGCACCAGGCGGCGGCTTCGCATCAGGTGCGCGAAGAGCCGCTCGACGATCCACCGCTTGGGCAGCACCACGAACCCCTTGACGTCATCGCTGCGTCTGACGATCGCCAGAACCAGTGCGAACGCGGCCAGGCAGTGCCCGACGAGGCTGCCGGTGTAGCCGCCGTCGGCCCAGACGAGTTCCAGCCGGTGGCGGGCGTCGGCGACCTGGGCGAGCAGAACCTTCGCGGCGGCACGGTCTCCGATGTCCGCGCTTGTGACCATGACGCCCAGCAGTAGGCCGAGGGTGTCGACCACGACGTGCCGCTTGCGGCCGTTGACCAGTTTGCCGCCGTCGAAGCCACGGCTGTCGGCACCGACGACGGCGTCTGCCTTGACGGACTGCGAGTCGATCACACCGGCCGTCGGCTCCACATCCCGGCCCGCCTTCCGGCGGACCCGGTCGCGCAGCCGGTCGTGGAACTCCCTGACCAGTACGTGGTCGCGCCAGCGGCGGAAGAAGGCGTAGACCCGGTCCCACGGCGGGAAGTCGGCTGGCATAGCACGCCACTTGACGCCGTTGTCCACGAGATAGCGGATCGCGTCCAGTATCGCCCGGTGGCAGTACGCCTCCGGCTGCCCGCCCCGGCCCCGCAGCCAGCCCGGCACCGGCAGGAGTGGCCGGACCACGGCCCACTCCGCGTCCGTCATGTCCGAGGGATACCTCCGAACACGTTCCGGGTGATCGGCGGCATTCCCGAACCGGTGAGCGACGCAATCACACGACGGAGCAGCCGAGTTGAACTCCACCGGCGCGAGCACGTACAACTGCGGCAACAGGGTCTCCTGGATCTCGGTCGGCTTCGCAACCCCGAGCTACCAAGAGGCCCTGCCTTCATGCCCACGGCCGGCCGCGATCACCCGATCGAGACTCCCGTTCGACGCCCACCCCTCAAGATCGGAACGACAACAGCTACTTAGATTCCACCAGACGTGCGGAATCGAGATCGGGCACCTCGAACCGGCCGGTCAGGTGCACGAAGGGCACCGCTTTGCGAATGTCGTTCAGGGCCGCCCCGTCGTGCCAGGCACGGGCGGCCCTGGCGACCTCCGCCAGGTCGTCCGTCCTGCCATCGATGAGGGACAGGCTCTGGAACGGTTCCGTGCCGCGGATCGCCCATCGCCGCTCGTGCGACCAGGCGCTGATCTGCAGCGGCTCGCGGTGCGGCAGCATGCTTGTGACGGTCGCGTGGAGCAGCGGGTCAAAGTCCGGCGACGTGACGGAATCACCGGTGAGGCCGGCTTGCGCCTCGGCCCGGAGCGCTGTGGCGAGGCTGCCGCAGGCCGCTACATCGGGGTACAGGACAAAAGGATCAGGAGGGGCGGGCACAGCTCCTGATTGTGCCCGAGCCGCTGATTTCCGGGATGGGCGGCTCCAACGACCCGCAGGTGACAACAAGCCTGCCTGTGCGGCAGCCATCGTGCTGCGGCTCGCGAGCCGCCTCAGCGGTCGGCGCGCGGCGCGGGGATCACAGGTCGAACTCCAGGTGTTCGATGTCGGTGAAGCGGACCTCCTCCAGTTGGCCGGCGCGGCGGCCGTCGTCCTGGAAGTACACCTGGCGGAGCGCGTCGGCGGCGATCTCGTTGAGCTCCCGGTCGTCGGCGCCGGCTTCCTGGGCGGCGAAGAGGCGGGCCGCGTGGCGCGGGGGCAGGGCGACGGTGAGGTGCCGGATGCGGCTGTCGTCGGTGGAGCCGATCGGCGCGGTGTAGCCGATACGGGCGCGGGTGTCGATGACGATGCCGGTGGTGGTCGCCGCCTGCCGCCGGGCCCGGGCCCGGACCTGCGGCTGCCACCGCTTCTTCACCTCGTGCTCCAGCCGCGCGGCGAGGTCGGGGCGCGGCTTCTTGATCTGGTCCTTCACGTACCGCTCGACGGTGCGCTGGGAGACCCGCAGCATCCGGGCGACCGCCTTCGTGCTCTTGAGCTGCTTGACGAGGTACCGCATCTGCGCGGGCGCGCTCTTGGGCGCCGGGCGGGTGAACGCCTTCTGCACGGCGGCCTCCAGGCCGTCCCCGAACAGGCTCATCGCCTCCTCCTACTCTCCGCTGTCGGCGTCGGTGACGGTGCCGTCCTTGATGTACCGGGCGAGGTTCAGCTCGGGGGCGTCGAACCGGTCGCGGACCTCCTCGCCCCACAGGACGCTCTGCGTGCCTTCGTGCTTGACGAGGCCGGGGTTGACGCCGAGCTTGAAGCCGCCGGGCAGCGGCTTGCCGTCCCGGTACGGCAGGAAGTCCAGCGGCGACGGCCCGGCGGCGGCGTACACGACGCAGTCGGACAGGACCGCGACCGGGTACTGCCCGGTGAACGCGGCGTGCTTGACGATCTTGCGGTGCAGGTTGACGCGGGTGCGGGAGATGACCGCCGCGCGGATGTCCGGCCGCCACGTGGGCCGTTCCAGTGCCCGCCACGGCCGGCCCGGCCGCCAGCCCTCGCCGCGGGGCCGCTCGCGCAGTTTGCCGAGGCCCCCCTTGACCGTCGCCTTGATCGCGGAGACGACGGCGGCCAGGTCCGGGTCGCGCTCCTTGCAGCCGGCCATCGCCGTGAGGAAGTCCGCCGGCGCCATGTCCGCGTGCACGCCCAGGTCGGCCATCGTGGCGAGGTAGGCGTCGCGCAGCCGCTGGTACCAGGCGTCGAGGTAGCGGCCGTTGTCGTACCGGACGTACGCCTCCAGCGGCGCGACGTCGTACCCCAGCTCCACCGCGTACGCCACGGTGGGCGTCGCGTACCAGGCGGGGCCTTCGGGGCGGTCGCCCGTCGGCGTGAACGGGCTGGGCAGCAGGCGCGCGTCGAGGTCCGCCCAGGTGTCCTTGCCGGTCCTCACCCGGGACAGGTCGACGTGGGACAGGTCCACCAGCCACGAGCCCGGCAGCTTCGCGTCGAACGCCGGGCTCTTGACGCGGGTGGGCGCGCCGAGGCCGACGACCAGGCCGTTGGCCCCTGCGGCGAAGGCCATGTTGACGTCGATGCCGACGAGGTGCCGCAGGGCGCATTCGGCGTCGGTCAGCGGCCGCGCCCAGTCGTACGCCTCCTCGAAGAGCTTCTCCGCCGGCCCGCGGACGTGGAAGCGCGGCAGGTCGGCCAGGAGCGGGTGGCCGTCCGGGGCCTCGCAGGGCGCCGGGTCCACCGGGTCCGTACCCAGGGAGCCCGGCGCCTTGCCTTCGGCCTGCCGGAAGCCGCCGCTCCCGTCGCGCACGGCCCGGGTCGGCGGGTGCAGCGCGGTCATCAGCTCCAGGCCGGTGACGGCCGTGGAGCCGCGCGGCGTCATCACGCGGGAGGCATACACGCCCAGGACCCGGGCGAGGTCCGGGGGCGGGAGCTGCGCGGCGTGGCCCCAGTGGCGGGCGTCGAGTGCGTGCCAGGACGGGATGCACAGCTGCACGCACTGGCGGTCCGAGCCCTGGGCGGGGCGGTAGATCCGCGCCCAGGGGCCGAAGCCCCGCTTGGTCAGTTTCCAGTCGGCGCGGGTGAGTTGCCTGACGGCCTGGTGGCCGTCGGGGATCCGTCCGGCCAGCCGCTCCTCGTCATCGAGGGCGGCGGGCAGGCCGTAGTGCTCCAGCGCGGTCTCGGTGAGCACGAGCAGCGGGTCGGCCGGCTTGCCCGGGCCGGACAGTTTCGGCTGTCCGAGTCTGGCCTCTTTGAGGGTCCATTCGACGAGGGCCGGGAGGGTGCCGGCCGGTACGTCGAGGACCAGTCCGCCGGTGCAGTACGCCAGGACGCGGCCGTCCGGTTCGGCGTCGACGACCGCGAGGGGCCCGTTCTCGAAAAGGGGGTCGGTGCCGTCCGGTCGGGCCGCGGCGGGTGCCGCTCCACGGGTTCCGGTGCGGGTGGGCTTCGGGGCGCGGGCCGACGCGGTCTTCCCCGCGTCCGGGTGGCGCGGGGAGGGCGGCCCGGTGGTGTGGGCCGCGGGGGCCGGACGGGCATGGCGGGGCGGGGCGTCGTCGGCGTCAGCGGGGAGCGTGGGCGCGGCGTCAGAGGGCTGGTGTGGAGGCAGGTCGCGGGCCCGCGGTGTCGGCGTCGGAGCGTGGGCGTCCGTCTCCGGACCTTCCTCCCCCGCGCCGGTGCTGCCCGGTGCGGGGTAGAGCTTCGCGAGCCCTTCGAGGAGCCGCGCGTACGCGTCGCGCTCCGGTGGGCGCGGCTCGGTCTTGCCCGACTCCCAGCCGCTGACCGTGGCACGGCGCACCTGGAGTGCCGCGGCGACCTCGTCCAGGGTCAGCCCGTGCGCCGTGCGCAACCGCTTCCGCTCCGCGGGCGGCGGCAGCGGGGCGCGGGACGCCAGCAGGGCGTCGACGGCGTCGAACAACTCCGACATGGAGCACCTCCCGGGCTCAGGCTACCGTGCACGACCGTACACATCGCGTACGACAAGCGTACGAACCGCGGCCTTCCTGCGTACGGGTGGGGCGGGTGGTGCCGACCGGCTTCACCGTCCTGTTCGGTGCGGAACAGCGGGCGGCGGGGCGGCGGGGCGGCGGGGCGGCGGGCTGCATGCGACCGGCTCGACAGGCGCTGCGGAACGGCTCGGTGTTCGGCAAGCTCGCGGCCCTGCGCGGGCGCGGCGGTGCGCCAGGCTGTCCGGGGCCGCCGCGTCGAGCGCCACGGGGCGCGTCCCGCTCGGGTGGCGGCGGGGGTCGTCGGGTCCCGCCGTTCCCGGGAGCCGTCGGCTGGGGACGCCGCCCGGTGGTGGGCGCCCCCTGCCGGCCGGCGGGCTCGGCGTCCCGCGGTGCGGCCTCGCACGTGAGGCGATCTTGGTGGACGCGGGCGCGGCCCGCCGTGCGGGGGTGTCGGCGCGCGGGCGTCCCCGCGGAGGGCAATCGTCGTGCGGAATGCGGAAATCCACGCGGAATGTTCAATTCGGAACGACATTGCCCGGCAAATTTTCTGGACGCGGTGGACGGCCCCATGTGATGCTGACATCGCCGCGACGGGGGCGTCATGGCGGCGAACGGGGGAAGTGAACTCTTCTGCGCGGCTGCACGCGACCGGTGCAGCTGTTCTCATCCATGCGCCCTTGTATGTCGGCCTGCGCAATCCACTGGCATATCCGCACTCAAGAGCGTGGGATTCCCGTGATAGCGGAAGAAGTGTACGACCTGGTGCTGGACGACGTATTCATCCGGGTCGACCTGCTGGCACCCGGTAGCTCCGTCTTCGTGAAACTCGAAGGGCTCAATCCGGCAGGCTCGGTGAAGCTCAAGACGGCTGTCGCCCTGGTGGCGGAGGCGGAGGCGTCGGGCCGCGCGTTCCCGCGGACCCGCCTCATCGAGTCGACCTCCGGGAACCTCGGCGTGGCGCTGGCCATGGTGTGCGCGGCCAAGGGCTACTGCCTGACCTGCGTGACGGACCCGAACGCCAACGCCCCGTCACTGCGCCTGATGAGGGCGCTGGGCGCCGAGGTCGTCGTCATCGACATCCGCGACGGCAACGGCGGCTACCTGCAGTCCCGTATCGACTACATCCGCGACCGGCTGCTGCGGGAGCCCGACACCCACTGGCTGAACCAGTACGCGAACCCCGCGGGTCCGCGGGCCCACCGGGACCGTACCGGCCGGGCCATCATGGAACAGCTCGGCCGCGTGGACTACGCGTTCATCGGGGCCGGTACGACCGGGACGCTGATGGGCTGCGCCGAGTACCTCCGGGAGCACAGCCCGGCCACCCGCATCATCGCGGTCGACTCGGCGGGGTCCGTCACGTTCGGCGGCCCGCCGGGGCGGCGCCACATTCCCGGGATCGGCACGAGCAGACGCCCCGAGATCCTCGACGAGAAGAAGGTCGACGAGGTCGTCGTCATTCCGGAGGCCTGCACGGTGGAAATGTGCAGGACGCTCGCGAGGGAACGCGGGCTCCTTCTCGGCGGCTCCAGCGGGACCGTGCTGTCCGCGGTGCAGCAGAAAGCGAAGGAGATTCCCGAGGGAAGCGTCGTGGTGGCGCTTTCTCCCGACGGAGGTGAACGCTATCTCGACACGGTCTACGACGATACCTGGGTGGCGACGCGCTGGCCGGGCCTGAGCTGCCCGGGAAGCACATGACCTACGGGAATCACCTGACGTACGGGAGCCGGCTGCACTGGTGGACGTCTCGCGGGCGGCCGCCGAGGTGATCTGCGGCCGCGCGTACGCACTCCACGCCGTGGAGGGCCGGGGCATACGCGATGTGCCGGACGCAGAAGGCCGAGGGCCTTCGGCGTGCCTCTCCGCGCCGCCAGGTGGAGGGCGTACGCCCGGACGCCTGCTTCCGCCTTCCCCTCCTGCCGTCCGCTGACGGCAACCGCCCTGCCGTCCGCCGACGCACGGCTGCGGCACCGGCCGCCTCCACTACTCCCGCGGCCCCGGCCCCGGGATCTCACGCCGCAACGACATCGAGGAACCTGATGAGCAATCGCGAGAGGTACACGCCGTGGACCCGCGCCTACCGGGCCGAGACCCGCGCCGCGCAGGGCGACGGCTGGCGCTGCCCCACGACCGGTGCCGTACCGCCACCCGTCAGCATGGGCGCGACCTTCGCCCGGGACGACCAGTACCGCATGCCCGCGGGGCTCGCGTACCTGCGTGACCAGGGCATGCCCGGCTACGAGCAGGTGGAGGGAGTCGTCGCGGGGCTCGAAGGAGGCTCGGACGCACTGGTCTTCGCCTCGGGCATGGCCGCCGCGACGGCGGTCTTCCAGGTGCTGCCCGCCGGGGCGCGGGTGGTGGTGCCGCACACCATGTACTTCGGGCTCACCACGTGGCTGCGGGAGTTCGGGGCGCAGCGCGGCCTGGACGTCGTCCCCGTCGCGATGGACGACCTGGACGCCGTGGCGGTCGCGGTGGCCGAGGGACCGACGGCGCTGCTGTGGGCGGAGTCCCCGGCGAACCCGACATGGCTGGTGACGGACCTGGCGGCCTGCGCGGACATCGCGCGCCGGGCGGGTGCGCTCTTCGCCGTGGACAACACCGTGCCCACACCGGTCCACACCCGCCCCTTCGCGCTGGGGGCGGACCTGGTCATGCACTCGGGCACCAAGTACCTCAACGGCCACAACGACGTGGTGGCGGGGCTCCTCGTGGCCGGTCCGCGCCCCACCGCGGAGCAGCAGGAGCTGTGGGAGCGGCTGCGCCTGCACCGGCGCCTGGCCGGTCCGATCCTCGGCCCGTGGGACGCCTACCTGCTGCTGCGCGGGATACGGACGCTGTTCCCGCGCATGCAGCGGATATCGGCCACCGCGCTCGCCCTGGCCGAGCACTTCTCCGCGCACCCGCTGGTCAGCCGGGTGGCCTACCCGGGGCTTCCCGGCGACCCCGGGCACGCGGTGGCGTCCCGCCAGATGGGCGGCGGCTACAGCGGCATGCTGTCGCTGCACGTCGCCGGCCCGTGGAAGCGGTCACTGCGCGCGGCCGAGCACTGCGAGCTGTTCATTCGCGCCACCTCCCTGGGAGGTGTGGAAAGTCTGGTCGAGCACCGCTACACATTCGAGGGACCGGACAGCACCTCACCCAAGGACATGCTCCGCCTGTCGGTCGGCCTGGAGGACCCCGCGGACCTCGTCGCCGACCTGGAACAGGCGCTGGAGCGTGCCGCGAAGGACGTACCTTGAGCTCTGAGAGCAGCAGCACCAGCACCACCGGCGCCACCGGCCCCGGCGCCACCGGCCCCGGCGCCGGCACCGCCGCCGGGTCCGGCGCCGACGACGGGAAGCGCCAGGCGTCCCAGCCGCCTCCCGGGCGCCGCGGGCTGCGGGGCGACCTGTCCCTGTCCGCGGTCCTGGCGGGTCTCGTCGCCGTCGTCGTGTCGTACTCCGGGCCGCTGGTCATCGTGCTCGCCGCGGCCTCGGCCGGGCGACTGGACCCGGCGCAGACGAGTTCGTGGGTGTGGGCGGTCTCCATAGGCAGCGGGCTGACGTGCATCGGGCTCAGCCTCTGGACCAGGACACCGGTCATCACCGCCTGGTCGACACCCGGCGCGGCGCTGCTGGTCACCAGCCTCGGCGCCTACTCGTACGCGGAGGCCGTCGGCGCGTTCGTCGTCACCGGTGCGGTGATCACGCTGGTCGGGTTGACCGGAGTGTTCGGGCGGCTGATGCGGCAGGTGCCCGCGGCGGTCGTCTCCGCCATGCTCGCCGGCATCCTCTTCACCTTCGGGACGGGCGTGTTCACGTCGCTGAAGACGGCGCCCTGGATCGCCGGGGCGGTCCTCGTCGCGTACCTGCTGGGCAAGCGCTGGCTTGCCCGGTACGCGGTGCTGCTCGCGCTGGGGGCGGGTGTGGTGGCGGCGGCCGTCACCTCGCGCCTCGACGTGCACCTGGACCGGGTGGAGCTGGCCCGGCCGGTGCTCACCGCGCCGGACTTCTCTCCGGCTGCGCTCATCGGCATCGCGGTGCCGCTGACCCTGGCGACGCTGGCCTCGCAGAACGCGCCCGGCATGGCCGTCCTCAGGGCGTCCGGGTACGAGCCGAAGGACCGGCTGCTGATCGGTTCCACGGGCCTGGTGTCCACGGTGCTGGCCCCGTTCGGCTCCCACGCGGTCAACCTCGCGGCCATCACCGCGGCGATCTGCACCGGGCCGGAAGCCCACCGCGACCCCGGGCGCCGCTATGTCGCCGGTGTCGCGTGCGGGGCGTTCTACCTGCTGGTGGGGGCCTTCGGGACCACGCTCGTCCTCTTCTTCGCGGGCCTGCCGAAGGAACTGGTCGCCGCCATCGCGGGCGTCGCCCTGTTCGGGGCGCTGGCCGGGGGGTTGAGCGGCGCGGTGAAGGAGGAGAAGGACCGGGAGGCCGCGCTGATCACCTTCCTCACCACTGCCTCCGGGGTGACCCTCTTCGGTGTCGGCTCGGCGTTCTGGGGCCTGGTGTTCGGTGTGGCGGCGCATGTCGTCCTGCACCGGTTCCGCAAGCGGGCGTGAGCCCGTCCCGCCGAAGGCGGCGCCGGCCGGGACGCGCGAATCCCGTCCGGCCAGGGGGCGTCGGCAGGTGTCATCGCCCTTTCCTGTTCCGGCCGGGCACGGTGCACGGCCGGGACTGCGGGTCGGCCCGACCCTGTGCGGAGGCAGGGCCGGGCCGGCCTGCTGCTCCCTCCAGCGGGGCGGTGCGGCGGGCGCGGGGCGCCCGGTGCGGTGATGCTGGTGCCATGACGATCGACGTCACCGTGGAGCGCACCATCCCCGTGCCGCCCGAGCGGGTCGCCGCGTACGCCATGGACTGGCGGCACGACGCGGAGTGGACCCAGGGCATCCGTACGGCGGAGCTGACCGCACCGGCGCCCGGCGGCGGGTTCGGGACCGGCGCCGAGGTCACCCGCACGGCGTACTTCCTGGGCCGCCGCATCGACTACGTGCTGCGGGTCGCGGCCCACGACCCGCCGCGGCTGCTGGACATGGTGTCCGTGTCCGGCCCCATGCCGATGCACGTGACGTACACCTTCGAGACGGCTCCGGGCGGCACGCTGGCCAGGATCCGGGTCCGGGGCGGCGGCGGCTTCTACCGGCCCGCGGGTCCGCTGCTGGCCCGGCAGGTGCGCGGCAGTCTCACCAAGGACCTGCGGGACCTGGAAGCGAGGCTCGTCCGGCAGGGCGGAGAGGGACACTGACGTACGACGAGGGGCCGGCGGAGCGGATCCGTGAGCGGTCGGGCGCGGGCCCGGACGTGGAGGAGAAGCACCTGTTCGGCGGGTCGGCCTTCCTCTGCCGGGGCGGCATGGCCGTGGGCGCCGCACTGGCGGCATGGGTCGACGCAGGGGTGGCCTTCACCTCCGTCCTGCCGTCCAAGTAACGCTCTGTCAGCGCTCTTTCGGCGGCGGGCAGGCGGCGGTCACGGGCGGGCGGGACCGCAGTACTGGAGTCTCCGCGCGTCAGTGGTGGAAGGCCCCTGAGCACGTCAGGCGCAGGGCGCACGGCCACCGGGAGACATGGGAAAGCGCGTCGTGATCCGCGGGCGTCCGACAGCGGGCCGACAGGGCCCGCGGCCCGGATTCCATGACTGTGCGTCACCGTTACCGCAGGTCAGCGGCGTTGTCAGTGGCGCCCGGTAGCGTCCTTGAGCAGTGGAGACAACCGACCGTCCTGGGAGGGGAACAGTGACTGTGGACCGGGTGCCGACTGCGCTGCGTGTGGTGCTGACCGATGTCAACCGCGAGGTCGTGGAGGCGTGGAGGGCGGCGTTCGCCGACACGCCGGGGATCGAGATCCGCCGGGGTTCGATCCTCGACGAACGGGTCGACGCGTGGGTCAGCCCCACCAACTCCCGCGGCCGGATGGACGGCGGCGTCGACGCAGCCGTCAGGCGGTACCTCGGCGCAGGCATCCAGCTGCGGGTGCAGCGGGCGATCCGCGACCACTTCGCGGGGCACCTCCCCGTGGGTGGCGCCGTGTGCGTCCCGTCCGGCGCGGTGTCACCGAAGTACCTCATCTCGACGCCCACCATGGAGACGTCCTCGCAGAACGTCAGCGAGACCCTCAACGTGGCCCTCGCCTGCGCGGCCGCGTTCCAGGCGATCCACCGGCAGAACGACGCGGCGCCGGGGAGCATCACCTCCGTGGCACTGGTCGGCATGGGGGCACGAACCGGCCGGGTACCGGCCCGTGTCTGCGCGAACCTGATGTGGAGCGGCTACACCCTCTTCCAGGACCACGCGTTCGACGACTACGACGACCTGCGCCGCACGGTCCTCGCCCAGCTCGACGACCTTGAGAGCGCACCGGAGGACAAGCGCGTGCGCATAGCCCCGCCCGTGCACGGGCCCAGCCGCCGCTGACCGCATGCCTGACGGCCGCCCCCTGACGGCCGCCCCCTGACGGCCGGAGCGCCCGCCCATCTGGCCCAGCACGTTTGCCGTCCGTACGGTCCGACGATTCGGAGCCCTGCACATGAGTGAGACCCCTGCCTCCCAGAACGACCCGCTCGACCCGCTGGCCCTCGCCGGGCTGTTCGAAGGCGGTGGGGAGCCGTGGCTGCCCCTGCTCAAGCCGGTCATCGAGGCCCAGCCGGACGCGGCCGCGTTCATCGGCCCCGGCCGAGGCCAGGACGTCGTTCCCGTACGCGAGCTGACCTTCCAGGCACTCAAACCGCACCCGCCGCACAAGTGGAAGGTGGTCGTCTTCGGGCAGAACCCGTACCCGCGCCCGGAGAGCGCCACCGGGATCGCGATGTTCGACAACACGTTCCACGACTGGGAGGACAGCCGGTTCGGCAGGGTCGTCAGCATCCGCTGCATCATCAAGGCGGCGGCCATGTGGAAGTACGGCATCCCCAAGAAGACACCGATAGCCGACCTCCGGGCCCTGCTGGACAAGGAGGACACCGTCCAGCCGCCCGAGTGGTTCCAGGCCATGCTCACGCAGGGTGTGCTGCTGCTCAACGCCGCCCTCACCGCGAGCAGCGGCGGGGCGGCGGGCCCCGACCGGCACACCGCCTTCTGGCGACCGGTCGCCGAGCGGGTCGTGGAGGAGATCCTCAAGGCGAAGCAGGACGCGGACGAGGACGACCGGGGTGTGGTCTTCGCGTGGTGGGGCGCTCACGCCCGCCATCTGAAGAAGGTGGTCCTCCGGCTCCAGCAGAAGTATCCCGGAGTCGACGTCCGGCACATCGACCACCCCAACCCCGCGGCCCAGGGTGACATATTCTGCGAAGGCGACCACTTCGCGGTCGTGAACGAGGCCCTCGCGTCGCTGGGCGCGGAGGAAGTCGACTGGCTGCCGAGCAAGGGCTGGGACAGGCACACCGAGTCGTCCGGCGGGGCGGACGGCGGCACCGCGCAGCGCATGGGCGCCTTCATCGCCACCACGATGGAGCTGCACCAGCTCTACGTGGAACGGCTCGCCGCCGTCAAGGACGAGGGGCTCGCCCTCCCCGCGGTCACCGGGGTCTTCGACACCCCCCTCATGGGGTTCCCGGAGGCGGTCGCCCCGGTCGTGGAGCTGCTGCCCGGACTCGGCGGACACGTGCAGCGGTCGTACGGGTTCGGCACGCGGAGGGCAGGCGAAGAGGCAGGGGCGGGACTGTCCGCCGACGCGATCGCCGCGCTGTACCTGTACACCTGCGAGTCCGCGTTCTACCGGGAGATCAACGCGGTCCTGCGCTCCCCCGACCGCGCGCGGATCGTGCCGTACCTGCCCTACCTGCGGCTGCTGTTCGCGGCGGTGTCGGGGCTTCCCGTCCGCACGGCGCCGCTCTGGCGCGGTGTGTCGCTGGACCTGCGGGCGCAGTACCCGCTCGGGCAGACCGTGACGTGGTGGGGCGTCTCGTCGTGCACGTCGCAACTCGGTGTGGCGCAGGCGTTCCTCGGCGGCCGCGGGAGGCGGACGCTCTTCGAGGTGGCGCCGGCCCGTGCCGTCGGCATCCGCAGGTTCTCCGCGTTCACCGGAGAGGAGGAGTACCTCCTGCTGCCGGGCACCCGGCTGAAGGTGACGGACGTGAGGGCGGAGCGCGGCGGGCTGTGCACCGTGAGACTGACCGAGCTGGACGAGCCGCACCTCGTGTCCTGACCGGCGCCCCGTCCGTACGGCAGCCCTGCGGCGATTCCCGACCGGCGTGCCAGCCGCTGGAGCTCCACGGTCCGCGCACTCCGCCGGGTCCGTACCGCGGTCGCTCCGGGCGGCGGGCACGGCCTGCGGACTTCGAGCTGAGGGCTCCGGGCGGCGGGCACGGGCTGCGGACTTCGGGCTGGGGGCTCCGGGCTGCGGCTTGCCGACTGCGGGCTGCGGGCTGCGGGCTGCGGGCTGCGGGGCGGTGTCCCCCACACGTGCCGACGCCGGGGCGGCGTGTCCCCACCGGGGCCGTACGGCGGTCGCCGGGTGGCGGTACCCGACGCGGGCCTCCGGCGGTGCGCCTCGCCGTCACGTCGACCACGGCCGCTGCGGTCCTGACCGCTCCCCGGTCGCGGCCGCTGCCGGTCTTTGCCGCTGCCGGTCTTGGCCGCTGCCGGTCTTGGCCGCTGCCGGTCTTGGCCGCTGCCGGTCTTGGCCGCTGCCGGGCCAGGATGCGGGACCGTACTCCGCGATCGGGCCGTGGGCGGCTCTCCGTACGCGAAGCGCGCGGACACGGCTGGGGGCGCGCGGACATGGCTGGGGGCGTGGCAGCGCAAGGGCCGTCGGCGGGCACGGCGGCCGTACTGGCGTATCGACGTACTGGCGTACCGGCGTAGGGATGTGACGGGGTGGGCCGCATGAGCCGACAGGTTCGGGCGGTCGGACAGGCACGGGCGGTCCCGTGGCCACGGCGGCACAGGACCTGCCCGTCACGCCCACGGCGGTCGTCCGCGCGCGGTCGGCCCTGCGCTTCAGGCACAGCGCGGCACAGTGCGGCACGGCCGAGCCGGCGGTCTGCCCGCCCGGTCCGCCGCCGGGGTGCGGCGGCGGACCGGGCGGGCGACGTGCGGCATGGTGGGGAGCCGATGAGCGGCACCGCGCGTTACACCTTCGGAGGGAGCGTCTGCGCGGGCGCTCGCAAGCCGTGCGACGAGGAGGGAACCATGGACGCCGCCGAGGCAGGCCGGCAGCATCTGGACGAGGTCAGCGTCGGCAACGCGAGGCAGACACTTCGGCAGCTCCTCGCCCGGGCGGGGGTCTACTCCGGTGACGCGGAAGAGCTGATCGGGCTGATCGAGGCCGGTGCCCTCACCCTCGCGCACCGGCACGTGGACGCCGCCGCGCGGACCGCGCCCCCGGGCAAGGGGCCGCTCTACGAGGCGGGTTGGGCGGACGGCAGCAGGGCCGCCGTCGGCGAGCTGGGCCTCCTCGCCGAGCGGGCCCTGCGGCGGGCTGTCGCCGGCGACCCGGCGGACCTGTCGGGCACCCCGGACGCCCGGGACGCGGCCGGTTCCTCGCCGGCGGGCCGTCCTCCCGTGAGGCGGATGCAGGTGGACCGGGCGAGGGTGGCGGTGGTGCCCCTGTACCTGTCGTTCACCGAGGTGTCCGACCTCGACCCCGAGGTGTCCGAGCAGGTGCTGACCGCCGTCCTCGGCACCATGGGGCCGAGGCAGCGCGCGGACTACGCGGGACGGCTGACCGCGTTCGCCTCGGGGCACCGGGAGCGGCTGGAGCGGTTGTACGGGGAGTTCGGGCCCGGCAGCCGGATCGCGGTGCACGGACGCTACTCCCTGCTGCACTCCCCCACCAGCATCGCCGTCCTGGAGCGGCTCGCCACGGCGCCGTCGGTGCTGCGGGAGGAGTGGGACGCCGCCGAGCTGCCGCCTGCCTGGCTGGAGGGGCTCGCAGCGGCCTGGGGCGCGCCGGCCTGACGGGCGGCGCCCGCTCGCACGCGGGCCTCGGGTCCGGGCCCTTGGGAGGGGCGCAGGTGGGCCGATGAGCGCGGCTTCGGGCCCTGCGGCTCAGGGGCGGCGGCCTGCTTCTGCGGGCCGCCCCGCACCGTCCGCGCGCGCCGCGGTGCCGTGCGGCCCCCCATCCGACCCATCCGACCCTTGCACCCAGCCTTGCCATGTCCATGCCCCACCCCTACCCTCCCGGAAAAGAAAGCGCTTTCACAAGCGGGTCTCCGCGATGTCACACAGACACAGCACCCAGCACGCGAAAGCGAACCAGGAGGCGAGAATGAGACGACCAGTCGCACTGCGGCTCTGCGCGGCACTGGCCACCTTGGCCATCGCGGCCACGACCGGCGTGGTGCTGTCGACGCCCGAGGCGTCGGCGGCCACCGGAAGCGCCACCGGCTACGCCTCCCGCAACGGCGGGACCACCGGCGGGGCGGGCGGGCAGACCGTGCGGGCCACCACGGGCACGGCGATCCACGCGGCGCTGTGCAACCGGGCCAGCAGCAGCACCCCGATCACCATCCAGGTCGAGGGCACCATCAACCACGGCAACACCAGCAAGGTGTCAGGCGGCAGCTGCAACACCGCGGACGGGGTGATCGAGCTCAAGCAGATCAGCAACGTCACCCTCGTCGGTGTCGGCAGCGGCGCCGTCTTCGACCAGCTCGGCATCCACATCCGCGAGGCCAGCAACATCATCATCCAGAGCGTGACCGTCCGGAACGTGAAGAAGTCCGGCTCCCCCACGTCCAACGGCGGCGACGCCATCGGGATGGAGAGCGGCGTCCGCAACGTGTGGGTCGACCACGTCACGCTGGAGGCGTCGGGCGGCGAG
The DNA here is from genome assembly GCF_021390935.1 of Streptomyces sp. CC228A. Classification (GTDB taxonomy): domain Bacteria; phylum Actinomycetota; class Actinomycetes; order Streptomycetales; family Streptomycetaceae; genus Streptomyces. The sequence continues at coordinate 302,846 of NZ_JAJPUI010000008.1, read as the reverse complement.
TCGGAGGGCTACGACGGCCTGTTCGACATGAAGAACGACACCCAGTACGTGACTCTGTCGTACAGCATCCTGCGCAACTCCGGCCGCGGCGGCCTCGTCGGGTCCAGTGAGAGCGACCTCTCGAACGGCTTCGTCACCTACCACCACAACCTGTACGAGAACATCGACTCCCGCGCGCCCCTGCTCCGCGGCGGCATCGCCCACATGTACAACAACTACTACGTGAGCCTCAATTCGTCCGGCATCAACTCCCGGGCGGGCGCCCGGGCCAAGGTGGACAGCAACTACTTCAAGGACTCCAAGGACGTCCTCGGCACGTTCTACACCGACGCCGCCGGCTACTGGCAGGTCAGCGGCAACGTCTTCGACAACGTGACGTGGTCCAGCCCCGGTGACGACAACAACCCCGCAGGGCCCGACCCCCGTTCCAACACCACCGTCAGCATCCCCTACCCCTACCGCCTCGACCCGGCCGGCTGCGTGCCGGGGATCGTGCACCGGACCGCGGGCGCGGACAAGGGGCTGCTGGTGTCGGACGGCGCCTGCTCGCCGCAGAGCCCGACGCCGACGCCCACCCCGGGCGAGCCCACTCCCACGCCCACCCCCACCGAGCCCACGCCGGGGCCGACCCAGCCGTCCGGCACGAACCTCAGCATCGGAGCCGGCTCCGACGGCTCCGGCAAGGCCGACGGAACGAGCTACGGCAACGTGCGGGACGGCGACCCGGGCACGTACTGGTCCCCGACCGGACCGACCGGCTCCATCTCCATCAAGTGGGGCACGCCGACGGCCGTATCCGTGATCAACATCCGTGAGGCGTCGGGAGCCGCCGGCAACATCGGCGGCTGGCGCGTGGTCGACGCCGACGCAGGCACGGTCCTGGCCTCCGGCAACGGCGCGGGCGTCATCACCTTCCCGCGGACCACCCTCCGCAAGATCACCTTCGAGGTCACCAGCTCCACGGGGACGCCGCGGATCGCCGAGTACGAGACCTACGCCAGCTAGGCAGGTCCCTCCGCGGGAACGTCGTCCGCTCCCGAGGGCGGCGGCAGACGGACTGCGGACTGTCGAGAGCACGCCTGGCGGCAGGTCCGGGCAGCGCGCCGACCGGCAGCAGTGGCGGTCGGCGCGTCGCGTCGGCGGACGGGCCGGGGCGCGCCCGCCAGGTGCGCGTCACGGTCAGTGGCAGGAAGTGGGCGGCGCAGGAGATGCACGGGTCGTGGTGGCGTACGGCCCGCTCGCACGGCCGGGTGAGCTCGGCGTCGTCGGCGGGAAACCCCCGGCCGCCGAGCGCGGCCTGGACGAGACGGCGCAGGTCGTGCGCGATGGCGCCCTGGTTCCGGGCGGTCGGCGGGACGAGCCGGGCGTCGGTGAGGGTGCCGTCGGAGGCCAGGGTGCAGCGGTGGCAGAGCAGGCCGCGGGGGACCTCGGTGGCTCCGTAGCCGGTGCCGGGCCGGGACCGAGGCAGGGGTGCCGTGGGCGACGGTGACGCGGACCGTTCCGCGCCGCTTGCAGGCGAAGCACACGCTGTGGTCGGGGATGTCCGGCTTGCGGCCGCGGAGGAAGGCGGTGGCGACGTCCAGGAGCTGCCCGCGGTCGACGGGGCGGCCGCGCAGCTCGTAGTCGACGCGGACGTGGCGGAGATCGACGCGGAAGTGGCGAAGGTCTCGATATACCCGGACGGGTGGGAGCGGACCGGCCGGCCCGGGACGTGGACCACGCGTGCGGCGCCCGCGCCCGGCGTGCCCGCACGTCCGCCTCCGTCCCTGGCGGCGCGGCCCCCGGACCAGCGGTCGCGGCGGCCGTCCCGGGGCCCGCGGCGGCTGAACGGGGGGTCGGCGGGCCCCGTACGAGAGGGCGCAGCAGTCCCCGTACGAAAGAGGCCACGCCATCGTGAAACGTCGTGTCGACTACCCCCGCCGGGGGCGTCGCGGAGCGGGCCGGTTCGTCCCGTCGTGGCGGCAGTTGCTGGGGCTCGCGTTCCTCGGGCTGTGCGCGCTCGGCGGGGCGGTCGGCTGGGTGTACGCGACGACGCCCCTGCCCGACCCGAACCCGGACGCGCGGGCCGAGGCGACGGTGTACTACTGGGCCGACGGCTCGCAGATGGTGAGCGTCGGGGCGGTGAACCGGCAGAGCGTGCCGCTGTCCCAGGTGCCGGCGGCGCTGCAGAACGCGGCGATCGCGGCGGAGAACGCCACCTTCCGCAGCGACCCGGGGTTCTCCGTCAGCGGGCTCGCGCGGGCCGTGGTGGGCCTGGCGCGCGGCGGTGAGCTGCAGGGCGGATCCACGATCACGCAGCAGTACGTGAAGAACACGTTCCTCACGCAGGAGCAGACCGTCGAGCGCAAGCTGCGCGAGCTGTGCCTGGCGGTCAAGCTGTCGCGGACGCAGTCCAAGGACGAGATCCTCCAGGGGTACCTGAACACGAGCTGGTTCGGCCGGGACGCCTACGGGGTGCAGGCGGCGGCGGTGGCGTACTACGGAACGGACGTGGAGCGCCTCGACCCGTCCCGCAGCGCCCTGCTCGTCGCGCTCCTGAAGAACGGGGACCTGTACGACCCGGCGCTCGGCGAGGCGCACCGGCGCAGGGCGGAGGCGCGGTGGCGGTACGTCCTGGACCGGCAGGTGGACCTCGGACTGATGTCGCGTGAGGAGCGGGCGCGGTACACGGCGTTCCCCGAGCCGCGGCCGCGCAAGCCGGCGGGCGGCCTGGCGGGGCAGGTGGGGTATCTGGTGGACGCGGCCAACAAGGACCTGAGGAACCGGACGGGTCTCACGCCGGAGGTCCTGGGGCGGGGCGGCTACCGCATCCGCACCACGTTCGACCGGGCCGCGGTGGAGCGGCTGCGGCAGGCCGTGGAGGGAGTCTCCCCGCAGGAGGGCCGGGGCGGCGGTGAGGTGCAGTTCGGTGCGGCGTCGGTGCGGGTCGCGGACGGCGCGGTGGCGGCCCTGTACGGCGGGGTGGACGCGACGCGGCACTTCACCAGCAACGCCGACACGGCGGGGGTGCCCGTGGGGTCGGCGTTCAAGCCGTTCGTCCTGGCGGCGGCGCTGGAGGACGGCAGGATCGGCGTGCCCGCCCGGGGCGGTGCTGGCCCCGGCTCGCGGGTGGGCGGCGGCGCGCGCGGGGCCGCGCCGCCGGGCACACTGCGGCTGCGCCGCGCGCTGGTGCGGGGCGACCAGGAGGCGTTCCGCAGGCTGGGTGCGGCGGTCGGGCCGGACCGGGTGCGGGATGTGGCGGTCGCCGCCGGTCTGCTGCCGCGAAGCCTGGGTGCGCTGGACGCGTCGTTCGCGCTCGGCACGTCCACGCCGAGCGCCATCCGGATGGCGGGGGCGTACGCGACGTTCGCCGGGGAGGGCGGCGGGCCGCGCCGTACTCGGTGGTGTCCGCGAGCTATCGGGGCCGGGCGCTGGAGGGCCTGGAGCGGCCGTCCGCCCGGCAGGCGCTGGACCGGGCGGCGGCGCGCGAGCTCACCAGGGCGCTGCGGGACGTGGCGGTCGACTCGGTGGACGCGGGCACGCTGCGGACGCTCGGGCCGGTCGCGGCCGGGCGCACGGACGGCAGGGACCGCATTCCCGCGGCGTGGTTCGTCGGCTACGGGGACGAGTGGTCGACCGCCGTGACCGTGTTCCGCACCGCCCCCGGTGGCGGCGGGCTGCTGCCGCTCGACGGTGCGGGAGCGGACGCGCCGGGCGGGGCCGGCTCCCTCCCCCTGCGGGTGTGGTCGGCCTACATGGCGGGTGCGCCGGCCGGGGACGGTGCACCGGCCGCGCCGTAGGGAGCGCCCCGGTGGCCCGCCGGCCTGTCCGGTGCAGGGGCGGCCCGGTGGAGCGGGCCGGTTCCCGGGTGCTTCGGTGGTGCGGGCCGGTTCCCGGGCGCCTCGGTTGCCGGCACGGAGGAAGGTGCCCCGGGGTGCGGGCGGTTACAGGGCGGCCCCGGTGGCCGACCGGCGGCCTCGCCCGCCTCTCGGCGCTCGGCGGCTTCGGCCGGCTCTGCCGGGACGGGAGCGGAGCCCCGGTGTCCGGTCGCGGTGACGCGCCCCGGTGGCCGGGGCGGGTGCCGAGGAAACGGTGGCCAGGAGGGTTCTCGGGGCGCCTCCCGTGGCCGGGCGCCCGCCGGGGCCGGGTCCGGGCCTGGCGGGCGGGTGCGGTCGGGCCCGGGTCGCGTCTCCCGCCGGGGCCGGGTGCCGGGAGCGCCGCGGCGGGGTCACGGTGCCGGTTCGTACGCTCCCGAGAGGGCCTCCACGCGGGCCCAGACGCGGGCCGAGCGCGCCTCGTCGGTCACGGGGCGGCGGACGGCCGCGAGGGCCCACTGCTGCTGCGGGCCGGTGGCGGAGTCCTTGCCGTGCAGTTCGACGGCGTGCGCGGAGAAGTCCCGGACGAGCACGGCGAAGAGCTCGTCCAGCACGTCCTCGTCGAGGCCGGTCAGGCGGGCCTGCTCCAGGATCAGCTGGCCGTGCACGACGAGCGCGAAGAGCTGGCCGACGGACAGGACCAGGTCGAGGTCGCGGCTCTGCTCCTCGCCGGGGGCGGCGGTGGTGACGAAGTCGCAGAGAGCGTCGGCCTGTTCGCGGAAGCGGGCCACGTTCGGCACGTGGGCGTACGCGTCGTAGGCGGTGCGCCAGTCGTGGAAGCGGACCGAGCCGAGGCCGCGGGCCGGGCCCTGGCGGAACAGGAACGCGTCGTCGGCGGCGTCGAGGCGGCTCGGGACGGGCTCGTAGGGGGCGGGGTCCAGCAGGTGGTTGCGCAGGAACTTGAGGATGAGGGCCAGGTTGACATGGACCGTGCCCTCCAGCTTGGGCAGGCTGCGGATCTCGACGGCGGCCTGCGCGAAGTAGGTGTCCTTCTCGAAGCCCTTGGCGGCGATGACGTCCCACATGAGGTCGATGACCTTCTCGCCCTCGGTGGTGACCTTCATCTTCGTCATCGGGTTGAAGAGGAGGTAGCGGCGGTCGTCCGGACCGGCGGAACGGAAGTAGTCGACGGCGCGGTCGCTGAAGAGCTTCATGCCGACGAGGCGGACGTACGCGTCGGTCAGCTCGCGGCGCACGTGGGGGAACGCGGTGACGGGTCGGCCGTACAGGATCCGGTTGCTCGCGTGGGTGACGGCCTCGTACATCGCGTGCTCGCAGATGCCGATGGACGCGGTGCAGAGGTTGAACTTGCCGACGTTGACGGTGTTCAGCGCGGCGTCGAAGGCGGCGCGGCCGATGTGCAGGACGTCCTCGGGGGCGACCGGGTAGTCCTCCAGGCGGAACTCGCTGACGTACTTGGACGAGTCGACGACGTTCTGCACGAGGTGGTAGGCGGGGTGGCGGCTGTCCGCGGCGAAGAAGACGTACCCGTCCGGGCCCTCGACGTCGGTGCGGCGGCCGAAGACGGAGACCAGCCCGGCGGCGTTGCCGTTGCCGATGTAGTACTTGGAGCCGGTGGCGCGGAAGCCGCCGCGTCCGTCGGGCTCCAGCAGCATGTCGGTGGAGTAGATGTCGGCGCCGTGCGCCTTCTCGGACAGGCCGAAGGCCATCACCTCGCCCTGCGCGAGGAGTTCGGCGGCGCGGGCGCGGGCGTCGGCGTTGCCGCTCTGCCAGACCGGGCCGAGGCCGAGGATGGTGACCTGCCAGGCGTACCAGTAGTCCAGCCCGTAGAAGCCGAGGATCTCGTTGAGTGCGGCGATCCGGGCGGTGTCCCACCGCTTGTCCTGCTGTCCGCCGGCGGCCGCGGCGGGGGTGAGGAAGGTCGCGAAGAGGCCCTCCTTCGCGGCGAAGGCGAGGAAGTCGCCGAGCCAGGCCCGGGAGCGGTAGTCCTCGTTCAGGGCCCGCTTGCCGCGCTGCTCGAACCAGTCGACGGTGGCACGCAGCAGCCTGCGGGTCTCCGGGTCGAAGTGCGCCGGGTCGTAGGTGTGCGGGTTGAACAGCAGCGGATCGGTCATGGGGGTACGCCTTTCGTGGAGATCGCGCAGCGCCATGCCCCGATCCTCATATGCAACTCGTTGCACAAACAAGCGCACGGGCCGGGGTGAGACGCGACTCACCCCGGCCGGGGCGCCGGATGCGCCCGGTGGCGGCGCCCCGGCGCGCGGCGGGCCCGCCGGGCGTCGCGGGCGCGGTGGGCCCGCCCGCCCCGTGCCGGTGCGGTGGCGGGCTCAGGAGGCAGCGCAGGAGGCGGACGGCGACGGTGGCGGCGCGCCGTCGGCGGTGAAGCCGAAGGAGGCGGTGGCGCCCGGCGCCAGGGCACCGTTCCACGCGGCGTTGCGGACGGTCGCCCGGTCGCCGCCGACCGCGAGGGAGCCGTTCCACAGGCTGGTCACGGCACGGCCGGCCGGATCCCAGGTGACGGCCCAGCCGTCCATGGGGCCCGAGGAGGCGTTGTGCACGGTCACCTCCGCCTGGAAGCCGCCCGTCCACGAACCGGTCACCTCGTAGTCCGCCGTGCAGCCTTCCGGGGCGGGGGCGGGTGTCGGCGCGGGGGCGGGAGGCGGCGGCTGTGTGCCGTAGCCCAGCCCGTACCCGTACGGGAACAGCGGTGTCTTGCCGTCGCCGTCGTTCACCGGCTGCTGCGCGGCCCCGGTCATCCAGGACACCGGCAGCCGGCCGCTCGGGGCGTGGTCGCCGAAGAGGACGTCCGAGACCCCGTCGGCCTCCGTGCCGGGGAGCCAGGCCGCCAGCAGGGCGTCCCAGTCGGGGAGCTGCGCCGCGATGTCCAGGGGCCGGCCCGAGACCAGCACGACGACCAGCGGCACGCCGGCGGACTTCAGCCGGGCGAGGGTCGCCAGGTCCTCCTCGTCCAGGCCCATGGCGCCGGGCCGGTCGCCGTGCATCTCCGCGTACGGCGTCTCGCCGACGACCGCGACGGCCGCGGTGTAGCTGCCGTCGACGCCGTGCCCGTGCCGGTCGTAGGTCACCCGGGCCGGGTCGGCGACCGCCGCGCGGATGCCTTCGAGGACCGTCGTGCCGGGCGCGACGTCGCCGCTGCCGCCCTGCCAGCCGAGGGTCCAGCCGCCGGAGAGGTTGCCGATGTCGTCGGCCGACTTGCCGGCCACGAACAGTTTCGCGGACGTGTCGAGCGGCAGCACACCGCCCTCGTTCTTCAGCAGCACCTGGGACTCCCGCACCGCCTGCCGGGCCAGCGCCCGGTGCCCGGCCGAACCGACGGTGCCGGTGAGGGCGCGGTCGGCGTACGGCTTCTCGAAGAGGCCGAGTTCGAACTTCTTCGTCAGGATGCGGCGGTTGGCGTCGTCCACGCGGGCCAGGGGGATCCGTCCGCTCGTCACCTCGGTGCGCAGCAGGGACAGGAACGTCCGGTAGTCGTGCGGCACCATCACCATGTCGACGCCGGCGTTGACCGCCGTGCGGACCTCCTCCGCGGTGAAGCCGGGCTGCCCGTCGAGCTGGTCGACGGCCGCCCAGTCCGACACGACGAAGCCGGTGAAGCCGAGCTCGCCCTTGAGGAGATCGGTGACGAGATGGCGGTGGCCGTGCAGCTTGGCGCCGTTCCATCTGCTGTACGACAGCATCACCGACCCGACGCCGCGGCGCACCGCCTCCGCGAACGGCGGCAGGTGGACGGCCCGCAGTTCGGCCTCGGTGAGCCGGGTGTCGCCCTGGTCGGTGCCGCCGGAGGTGCCGCCGTCGCCGATGAAGTGCTTGGCCGTGGCGAGTACGGAGGCGGGTCCGGCACCGAGCCGCTCGCCCTGGAGGCCGGTGATGTACGTCGTCATGGACGCGGGGATGCCGGGGGTCTCGCCGAACGACTCGTATGTGCGGCCCCACCGGTCGTTGCGGGCCACGCACAGGCAGGGGGCGAAGTTCCAGTCGATGCCGGTGCCGGACACCTCTTCGGCGACCGCGCGGCCCACGCGCTCGACGAGGGCGGGGTTGCGGGTGGCGCCCAGGCCGATGTTGTGCGGGAAGAGCGTGGCGCCGCGGACGGCGCCCACGCCGTGGACCGCGTCGATGCCGTAGACCATCGGGATGCCGAGCGGTGTGCCGAGCGCAATGCGCTGGTACGCGTCGTAGGTGTCGGCCCACGTGCGTGCGTTGTTGGGGCTCACGGTGCCGTCTCCGCCGGAGAGCACGGAGCCGATGCGGTAGGTCGCGAGGGCGGACTGCGGTTGCAGGGCCTCGCGCTCGACCTGGGTCATCTGGCCGAGCTTGTCGTCCAGGGCCATGCGGGACAGCAGGTCGTCCACCCGGGCGGTCACGGGCAGGGAGGGGTCCTGGTACGGGGCCGCTGCGGCGGTGCCCGCGGCGGCCCGGGCGGCGGAAGGTGCCCGTCCCTGCGGCGTCAGGCCGGTGAGGGCGAGCGCCGCCGCAAGGACGGAGACGAGGACCGCCGAACGGCGGCACCGTGCGGATCGTCCGGTCATGTCGGACGCAGCCTTTCCGTGGGGGCGGAGGGCCGGATCGGCACCCGGGGGCACGGGGCCGCCCGGGCTGCCGGGCCGGGTACGGGGACGAATCGGGGCGGAGAGGTGAGGCGTGCGGCGCATTGTGCTCGGGCCGGGCGGGGTCGCGGCGGTGCCACTCCCGGGCGGTGCGGGGTGCCACCCGTTAGGGCGGAAGCTGGTACGCCGCCTCGGGGTCCATGCCGTCGGCGGGCAGGGCGTGGCGGGGGACGCGGACCGGTTCCCGGCTGAACAGCGGGTTCAGCTCCACGTCGCGGGCCGGTTCTCCGTCGCGGCCGGGCGTTCGGTGCGGCATCGTCGTCCGGGTCCCTTCTCTGCGCCCCCTGCCCCCTGTGCGGCGGTCCGCCTGGGCGCCGCCGCGGGCCGGCCGGCCCGTGCCGGGTGCTCCACGCGGGACCGCGGCCTTGGCGCCTCCGGGGCGTTCTTCGCCCTGCCGGGCGCGGCCGGCGCCGCGGGCCGCCGCGGGCCTGGTAGGCATGCGGTACGGAAGCGGCCGCGGCCCGGCTGCCGGGCCGGACCGGCGGCCCGCGCCCCGGACGGCAGCGGCGGTGCGGCCGCCGAAGGCCGGACGCGGCCGTCCGGAGGCCCCCAGCCCGCCCGGTGGCTGCACGGGCCGGGCCGGCCGCGGGACCCCAGGGAGGCGGATGTGCCGGAGAACCTGCGTCAGCGCTCGCCGCGCGAGGTGTTCGACGACCACCTGCGGCTCGCCGCCGAGCACCGCTTCGAGGAGGACATCGCGCGCAACGTCTCACCGGACTGCGTCGTCCTGGAGCGGCGGGGCGTCTTCCGCGGCCACGCGGGGGTGCGGGAGCTGGCCCGGCTGCTCGCCGAGGAGCTGCCCGACGCGCCGTACACGTACACGAACCGGCTGGTCGACGGGCGGGTCGCCTTCCTGGAGTGGACGGCGGAGGCGGCACGGACCCGGGTGCGGGACGGCGCCGACTCGTTCCTCATCGAGGGCGGCTGGATCGTCGCGCAGACCATCCACTACACCGTCGAACCGGCCTGAGAGCCGCCGCCCGGCCGCCCGCGGTGCGGGGTGCTCCGCCCCGCGGGCGGCCGGGGCGGGTGTCACGCGGCGCCGCAGGGGCTGCCGTCGAGGGTAAAGGAGGTCGGCGCGGTGTTGGTGCCGCCCCTGTCCGCGAGGAAACCGACGGTGACCGTTCCGGCAGGCGGGATGGTGGCGGTGTAGGACGCGGGCGCGACGCTCACGGCGCCACCGTCCTGGGTGGGGACGCCTCCCCACATGGTGGTGACGGTCTGGCCGTCGGTGAAGGTGAAGCCGAGGGTCCATCCGGAGACAGGGGCGGCGCCGGTGTTGCGGACGGTGATCTCGCCCTGGAAGCCGCTGGACCAGTCGCTGACGACGCGGTAGCCGACGGTGCAGGCCGGGACCGGGCCGCCCGGCGCGGTGGTGACGTCGACGGTGGCGGAGCGCGGCGAGCGGTTGCCCGCGGCGTCGCGTGCGTAGACGGCGAAGGTGTACGGGGTGGCGGCGGTGAGTCCGGTGACCGTGGCGGTTTCGGTGGCGGCGCCTGCGACCCTCGTCTCGGCGCCGTCCTGCACGCGGACGACGTCGTAGCCGGTCACGGCGATGTCGTCGGTGGCGGCGGTCCAGTCGAGGGTCACCGAGGTGGCCGTGACGGAGGTGGCGGTGGGGGCTCCCGGCGCGGTGGGGGCCCGGGTGTCGTCCGGGGGGCCGCCGGAGTAGACGGTGGCCTCGCGGGCCGTCAGGGCGATGCCGTCGGCGCCGTGGAAGATCCGCTCTCCCCAGGCGCTGAGCCGGCCGGGGTCGAAGTCGGTCGCCAGGTCGAGGACGGGGTCGGTGTTGCCGCTCCAGGACCAGGCGAGGTAGCCGAGGCGGAGCGCTTCGGCCGCGGCCATCATGGTGTCCTCGTCCGGGTCGCCCCACTGGTCGGGCGGGCCGCCGAACTCCCCGATGACGAGGGGAAGCCGGGCGTCCACGAAGGCGTTCAGGTAGTCGGTGATCTCCCCGGCGGTGTCGAAGACGCTGTACATGTGGATGGAGAAGAGCAGGTTCCCGGTGGGGTCGGCGTCGTACACGGTCCGGGCTTCGGCGCGCATGACGCCCTGCCAGTCCTGGCCCCAGTTCGGGGCGTCCACCATGATCGTGTGCCGGAACCCGGCGTCGCGCAGCCTCCCGACCGCCGCGATCGTCGGGGCGGTCCAGCCGGCGGGGTCGGTGTTGCCCCAGGGCTCGTTGCCGATGTTGACGATGACGTGGTCCTCCTCACCGGCGAGGACGTCGCGCAGGCCGATCCAGTAGTCGGCGGCCTGGTCGAGGGTGGCGGCCGCGGGCTCCTCCCCGTACCCGGTGGTGTCGTGCACCTCCAGTACGCAGATGAGCCGCTGGGCCTTGCAGTCGGCGACGACGCGGGCGACGTCCGCGGCGCCGTTCGCGGTCCAGCGGTGGCCGTTGGAGAGGACGACGCGGACGGTGTTGGCGCCGAGCGCCTTGATGTCGGCCAGGGACCGGGTCTCGCCCGGATACCAGGTGTGGGCGTGGTTGACGCCGCGCATCACGAAGTCGTTGCCGTTGGCCTCCAGCAGGCGGCCGTCGGCGATGTGGAGGCCCGTGGCGTGCGGTGCGGGCGTCTCGGCGCGGGCGGGGGCGGGGGCGAGGACGCCCAGGGCGAGCGCGAGCAGGGCGGTCAGTCCGGCCACGAGGTGGCGCGGGTGCCCGGTCCGTGTGGTGCGTCGTGTGGTTCTCACTGCGGCTCCAGGATGCGGGGGCGAGTGGCCCGGGTGGGCGTGGCGGCGCAGGGCGCGCCGGCTGCCCCCAGGCACCCGATGCATGGGAGCGCTCCCATGAGATCCTTGGCGGCGCGTACACGTCAAGATGCGTGCGGCTCTCCGGGCCACTCCGCGAGATGGCCGACGACCGACCGCCACGCGGCCGTGACCGCACCGTGCGCCTGAGCCGTACGGGCCGCGCAGTCCCCCGCCGGCGCGATCGGAGCGCCCACGTGGACGTGCAGGCGCGGCCGGCGGACCGGGGCGGTGACCGCACCGGCCAGCTGCTTCGCGGCGCCGCCCGAGACCAGCCGCCGCGCACCGGCCTGCCCCACCGGCACGACGGGCGCTCCGGTGCGCTCCACGAGCCGGGCCAGGCCGCTACGGAAGGCTTCGGGCGGGGCCTCCACGGATCCGGTGCGGCGCGGAAGCCCGCCCTCCGCGTACAGCAGCACCAGACGGCCCTGCGCCAGGGCCGCGGCGGCCAGGTCGAGCGCCTGCGGCGCGCGGGGGTCTCCGCGGTGTACGGGGATGTGCTCCCCGCCGCGCAGGGCCCGGCCCAGGAGCGGGACGCGCCAGAGGCCGGCGGCGGCCATCACCACCGGCCGCACGCCCAGGCGGTGCAGGGCCGCCAGGACGACGGCGGGGTCCGCGAGCGAGGTGTGGTTGGCGGCGATGACGCTGCCCGGGGCGAAGCGGGCAGCGTAGTCCGCGGTCACCGAGAGGTGCCCGAAGGCGGGCAGCAGGGCGGCGGCGAGGCGGCTGAGCATGGGGACCCCCGTGTCGGTCGGACGATGTCGGCCCCATGGTCGGCGGCGTCCGCACGGTGCCGCATGAGTGAGCGTACTCGTCTCCGGGCCCGGGTGGGGAGCGCCATACCGGTACGCGTACGGAGGGGTCCCCCGGGCGGGTGCGGGGCGTTCGGCCGTCGTGCAGCCGTCGGCACCGCCGGTGGCCGGTCTCAGGAGCGCGCCGGGTGCGCCCGGCGGGCCTCCGGCGCGTGGCGCGCGGCCCGGAGCGCGGAGCGCGTGGCCGCCGGGCTCAGGGCACGGGCCCGGCGCGGCGCGCAGCGTCGGACCGCGGGCGGGCACGACGGGTCGGGCCGCGCAAGACGCGCGCCGGGACACTGCGGGGCCGCGGCGATCGACCGACGGGGATGAGACCGCGCCGCACCCGCGGAGGCGCAGCGGGCGACCAGCGAGGCGCGGGCCGCACAGCGACGAGGCGCGGAGGACCACCCTGCCGGCGGCGTGCCGGCGTGCCGGCGTGCGGCCGCAGGGGCGCCGGGCGTGCGGCGAGTGGCCACAGGAGCGCCGGGCGTGCGGCGAGGGGTCACAGGGGCGGCGGGCGCGTAGCGAGGTGGCCACAGGAGCGCCAGGCGTGCGGCGGGCGGCCGTAGGGGCGCAGGGCGTGCGGCGGGTGGTCGCCGTCAGGTGCCGCGGGTGCGGAGGTACGCGTCGAGCTCCGCCGCGCCGGCCAGCATGGCGCGCCCCCGCGCGGTGAGCCGGCCGCGCCAGTCGTCCAGTGCGGCCTGCAGCGGCTCCGGCCCTCCCGCCGACCGCACCTGCGCGACGAGCGGAGCGATCTGCTCCAGCAGGTAGCCGCCCTGTCTGAGCTGGTGGACCAGGCGGGCGTCCCGGACGTCGGCCTCGTCGTAGACGCGGTACCCGGTGTGCGGGTCCCGGCGCGGGCGCACCAGTCCGGCCCGCTCCCAGGCACGCAGGGTGGCGGGCCGGATGCCGAGGCGCCGCGCCAGCGGCCCGATGAACGTGCGGCCCCGCCGGGTGCCGCAGCAGTCGCCGGTCCCGCGGCCGGGCGAGGCGGACCGGCGGGTTCCGCCGCGGCGGCGGACCGTGCCTCCGCGTGCGCCAGGTTGTGCAGGGCCCGCTCCACGGCCACGAGGGTCGACCGGTCGTCGAGCAGCCGGGCGTGGCTCTCGTCGATCAGGCGGTACGCCCCGTCGACCGCGTCCTCGTTCACCGCGCGCATGACGGAGGCTGCCGTCCGGTGGCCGTGGCCGGGCACCAGGGCGAGGAACGCGCGAAGCGCCGCCGCGTGCAGCGCGGTGTAGGTGCGGTAGCCGTGCGGGGTGCGGTCGGCGGCGGGGAGGATGCCGGCCGCCTCGTAGTTCCGCACCGCCTGGGTGGACAGACCGTGCCCGCGCGCCAGGTCGACCGGCCGGAGGCGGTCACGGGTTTGAAGGTTTCGCGCCATACAGCCGAGGATATCCGCGAAAAGGTTCCACCGAAGCTTCAACGATAGCGTTGAAGGCATGGCTCCTGACATCACGGACATCACCCATGCCGTCGAGGCCGCCGCCGTCCTGCGGCTGCTGCCGTCGCGGCCCCGGCTGCTCGCGCTGGGCGAGCCGACCCACGGCGAGGACGCCCTGCTCGACCTGCGCAACGAGCTCTTCCGGCAGCTCGTCGAGCAGGAGGGGTACCGGACGATCGCGTTGGAGAGCGACTGCCTGCGGGGCCTCGTCGTGGACGACCACGTCACCTCCGGCGCGGGCAGCCTCGACGAGGTCATGGAGCGCGGCTTCAGCCACGGCTGGGGCGCCTCCGCCGCCAACCGCGAGCTGGTGCGCTGGATGCGCGCGTACAGCGAGGGCCGGCCCGCCTCCGGGCAGGTCCGCTTCGCCGGGTTCGACGGGCCGCTGGAGATCACCGGCGCCGAGAGCCCCCGGCAGGCCCTCACCGCGCTGTACGACCACCTCGCGGCCCGGGTGGAGCCGGATCTGCTGCCCTGCACCCGGGAGGCGCTGGACGGCCTGCTCGGTCCCGACGACCGGTGGACCGATCCCGCCGCGATGACGGATCCCGCCCGGTCCGCGGGGCAGTCGGCCGAGGCGGGCCGGCTGCGGGTGCTCGCCGACGACCTGGTGGCGCTGCTCGACGCGCAGACGCCGCACCTGCTCGCGGCCGGCCCTCGCGACGACTGGGACCGGGCGCGCCTGTACGGGCGCACCGCGACCGGCCTGCTGCGCTACCACCACGCGATGGCCGACGCGGCACCGGTCCGGATGTCCCGGTTGTGCGCGCTGCGCGACCTGATGATGGCGCGGAACCTGCTCGCCGTCGCCGCGCGGGGGCCGGCACTCGTCCACGCCCACAATGCCCATCTCCAGCGGGAGAAGAGCTCGATGGGGATGCGGGGCGGGTCCGCCGAGTGGTGGAGCGCCGGGGCGCTGGTGAGCGCCCGGCTGGGCGCGGACTACGCGTTCGTGCCCACGGCCCTCGGCACGATCCGGCACCGGGGGGTCGACGCGCCGGGGCCGGAGAGCGTCGAGGGCGTCCTCTCCGGACTGCCGGAGGAGCGCTGCGTCGTCGACGCCCGGCGGCTGGCCTCCGCGTTCGGTGCCGCGCGGCCCGTGCCCCGCGTGTCGCCGTGGTTCGGCTACGCCCCGCTCGACCCTGCCCATCTGGAGGGCATGGACGCGCTCGTGTTCGTGAGGGACGTCCCCCGGCGGTGACGCACCCGGGGCGCTGCGGGCCGCCCGGCCGTCGCCCCGAGTCGGAGCGGGCGGCTCGCCCCGCGTGGCCGGGCCGCGTCATGCGGCGCGGCGGCGGCGCAGCTCTTCGAGCCATCCGCGTACCTGCGCGTCGTCGTGCAGGTACGGCTCGCCGGGGCCGGACCGCAGGTCGATCCCGTGCAGGAGTCCGAGGGCCCACCGGGCCAGGTCGCCGGCTCCGCGACCGTCGTCCCGGTGCGAGTCGTCAAGGTACCGGCGGGCGGCCCACCGGTCGGCCGCGTCGCGGCTCACCCGCCCCTCGGCCACTGCGGCGAACCACGCTTCGATCTCGTCCAGGTCCGGCTGCCGGCCTCCGCTCATGCGGGCACCGTACCGGAGCGGGGCGACACGCCCCGCTCCGCCCCGAGGCCGCCGTGCAGCGGAGGCGGGCCGAGCGGCTTCCGGGTGCCCTCGGCGGCACGCGGGCTACAGCCCGACGACCGCCCAGCGGCGGCGCCCGCCGTCGTCCCGGTTGCTCTCCGTGCCGACCGACACCGCGCCCAGGGCGACGAGTTCGGCCAGTACACCGTCTTCCTCGGGGGCCTCCGCGCCGCCGTGCGAGAGGACCATCACCGCCGCCTGGCGGTCGTCGCCGGTGTCGGCGAGGTGCACGCTCACCCTGCGGCCCCCGTCGGCGGCGGCCTCCTGCACGAGGCGCACGGTGAGGGCCACCACGGGGTGGTCGTCCGCGAGCCGGTACCCCCAGGCGCGCAGCTTCTCCAGGACGTCCCGGCCGGCCCGGGGCGGGGTGGAGCCGCCGCCCACGGCTCGGCCGGGTAGGTCCAGTTGCCGGCGCGGCGGTTCGCGATGCGGGCCCGTACGCGCATGGCCGCGGCCGCCTCGGCGCCGCCGCCCGGTTCGGGCCGCGGCGGTTCCACGGGCCGCTTCGGGGGCGGCGGGGTCTTCGGCGGGTAGCTCGGAGGCCACTTCTCGGCGTACGACGGGGGTGCCATGGGGCCTCCTGAGGGCGGTGCGTCGGCGGCCCGGCACGGGGCCGTACCGGCCATCGTAGGGTCCCCGGGCGGCTCTTGAGGGCGTTTCACCGGCCGCACCACGCCGACCGGCCGGTGCGGGGCGGTCCGGCTCGCGCGCGCCGGGCGGTCAGCGCGCGTACAGGCCGGCGGCGGCGTGCGCCCAGGTCGTCGCGGCCGTCCCCGGTGGGGTGCGGCAGCCACGGCACGGTGTGGTGGAACAGGGTCGCCTGGGACTTCTCCAGCAGCGCGCCCAGGGCCCGGTCCCTGCCGGCGCAGGCCGCCGCGGTGCCCGTCTCGGCGTAGGGGTCGACGCAGTGGGCGCCGTGGGCGTGCGCGGTGCCTTGCATGCGGATGTCGAGGGGGGGCCGGGAGGGCTCGGTCCAGGAACGGGAGCGCGCCGGCCGGGATGTCGGCGAAGGACTCTTGGGTGCCGTCGGGGACCACCGCGCGGCAGGCCGCGGGATCGGCGGGCACCCGCCTCGGGTAGCCGACGAGCACCGCCCGCGCTTCGGGCGACTCCCTGCGGGTCTCGGAGGACGGCTTGCCGTGCGGCCCGCGTCGGAGCGCCCGGGGCGGGATGGGGTGCGGTCCTCGCGCCGTGCGCGCCGCCCGCCGCTCCCGCGCCGCGCACGCTCCCGCGCGTGCGGTTCAGGGGGCGCACCGGACGGCGTGAATGAGGGGTACATCTGCGCGAAGCCACGCGGACGGGGGACAGCAGAATCGGTCATCCAGCGTTCCCCGTACCGGACCACCCGCGGCCGGTGGCTACCGTGGACCCACCATGCGGCTCTTCGGGGGTGGGTGACATGAGTGTGCACGTCGGCGGGGAGGAGCAGCACCCCGGCACACTGCCCGTGCAGCACATGGGGCTGGGCCATCACGCGTTCCTGTGCTACGACGGCGGCACCCCGGGCTGGGACGTCCTGGCGGCGTTCGTGTGGGCCGGTCTCACCCGCGGTGAGAAGGTCATCGTGTTCGGCCCTCCCGACCTGACGCCCGCGCAGCTGCGGGCCCGGCTGCAGCAGGCTCCGGGCCCGCTCGTCGCGGGCGCGTACGCGCGGGAGCAGCTGCGGTCGAGCAGCATGCGGGAACTCATCCTGCCGGCGCGGCGGTTCACCGCGGACCGGCAGTGGGAGCGCATCGCCGAGGAGACGGAGGCGGCCCGGGCCGAGGGGTACGCGGGGCTGCGTACGTACATCGACATGGGGTGGGTCGCGGACCTGGGGGCGGACGTGGAGGCGATGATGGACCGCGAGCGGCGGGCCGGGCACCTCTTCGACAGCGGCTTCTACAGCGAGATCTGCGCCTACGACCGCCGGCGGTTCGACCGGCCGGTGCTGGAGGCCATGTGCCGGGCGCACCCGCAGCACCTGCTGCCCGCGCTGGGCGAGCTGAGGTGCCGGCGGGACGGCGCCACGCTGTACGTCATCGGTGAGGCCGACACCGCGACGCAGGAGCGGTTCACGGCCGCGTTGGAGGACCTGCTCACGGCGGGCCGGGGCGGGGAGCCGGGGGCGGCCGCCACGGTGGACCTGCTGCGGACCGGCTTCCTGGGAGCGGGCTGCGCCGGGGAGCTCGCCCGGGTGCTGGACCGGGCGCCGGCGCTGCGCCGCGCGCTGCGGGTCCGGTGCTCGGCGGGGCACGCGCTGCTGCTGCGGCGGCTCGGCGCGGATCCGGCCGTACTCGATGTGGTGAGGTAGCCGCATGGTGCTGGATCGGACCGGTGGTGTGCCGGATGCCGCCGACGGGTCCTCGTGCGCCGGGAGTTCGGCGGCGGTGACCTGCCGGGGCTGCGTCTGCTGGCCGACGGCTGCGCCGCCCTGGCGGGCCTGGAGGGCCCGCGGCGCGGGGACTTCGTGGTGGCGGTGGACGCCGTGGCGGGCAACGCCGTACGGCACGGCGGCGGCCGGGGCGTGCTGGTGCTGAGCCGGACGGCGGCGGAGCTGGAGTGCCGGGTCACCGACCGCGGCCCCGGATTCACCGAGGACGCCATCCCGCAGGCGCCCGGCGCGGGGCCCGGCGGGGGCTGCGGCCTGTGGGTGGCCCGGACGGTCAGCGACCGGCTGACCGTCGTGTGCGGCCCGTCGGGGGCCGCGGTGACCTTCGCGATGCGGCTGTCCGCGGCGCCCGCGCCGGGGGCTCCCGGTGAGGGCTGCCCCGGGTGACCCGTCCGAGGGGGTCACGTCTGCCGGGCGCCGCTGTGCCGCCGCAGGAAGGCGGCGAGCCGCGGGTTGACGGTCTGCGGATGCTGCTCGGCCGGGTAGTGTCCCGCGCTCGGGACCTGGAGGTCCTCGACGTGCGCGGCCACCGTGCGGAGGCTGTGCGCCACGGCCGTGCCCATGCCGTACCGCCCGCCGATCGCCAGGACCGGGGTCCGCAGCGGCTTCCCCGCACGGGCGCGCACCGCCGCGGCGTCCGCCCGGCCCGTGCGGTAGTAGCCGAGGCCCGCCGCGAGGGCGCCGGGGCGCCGGTAGGCGTCCAGGTAGACCCGTACCGCCTCGTCGGCGAGCGGTTCGGGGCCCGCGCTCTGGCGGAGGAACGCGCCGTGGTAGGCGTCCTCACGTCCTGGGAGCAGGGTCTCGGCGAGACCGGGGTGGCGGTTGAAGGGGCCGTGCCAGTCCGGGTAGTGGTCGCGTCCGGGCGGCGGGAGCGGCGCGTCGACACCCGGCAGGACCTCCTCCTCCACGACGAGGGCGCGGATCCGCGAGGGGTGGGCGGCCGCGGCGAGGTAGCCGACCGTGCCGCCCCAGTCGTGTCCCACCACGGCGAAGCGGCCGGCGCCCAGCCGGTCCGCGAGGGCGATGACGTCGCCGGCCAGCGCCTCCTTGTCGAAGCGCCCGCCGCCCGCCGTGGAGCCGCCGAGTCCCCGCAGGTCCGCGGTGACCGCCCGGAAGCCCGCGGCGGCCAGTGCGGGCACCGTGAAGCGCCAGTGGTGGGAGGTGACCGGCCAGCCGTGCAGGAGGACGACCACCGGTCGCCCCTCGCCGCCCGTGTCGTGCACGGCGAGGCGCACCCCGTCGCCCGTGTCGACGTGGACCGCGGCGTCCGCGCCGGTGGTCACCGGGCGCCGCCGATCTGCCGTGCGCGGCCCGTGACGCGGATCCGCGGGTCGGCCGGGTCGACGTCCACGAGCAGCTCGCTCGGGCGGCCCATGTCCTCGCCCTGCCTCAGGGTGAGCGTGGCAGGCCGGTCGACGAGGCCGAGCGCCCGGAGGTAGCCGCCGAAGGCGGCCGCGGCCGCGCCTGTCGCGGGGTCCTCCACGACGCCGCCCACCGGGAAGGGGCCGCGGACGTGGAACACGTCCGCGCTCTCGCGCCACACCAGCTGGAGGGTGGTCCAGCCGTACCGGCGCATGGTGTCCGCGAGGCCGTCGAAGTCGTAGGAGAGGCCGGCCAGTCGCTCTCGGGTGGCCGCGGCGAGCACGAGGTGCTCGTTGCCGCCGAAGGCGACGTGCGGCGGCAGGGCGGGGTCGAGGTCGTCGGCCGCCCAGCCCAGCGCGGCCAGGGCGGCGCCGAGCTCCTCCGGGCCTGCCGGGCGCGAGCGGGTGGGGACGCTGGTGAGCGCGGCCCGCACCGTGCCGTCGGGGGCGGCGTCGGTGGACACCGGGATCGGCCCCACCGGTGTGTCGAACACGAACGCGCCCGTGCCGGCCCTCTCGGCCAGCGCCACGGCCGCCGCGACCGTGGCGTGGCCGCAGAACGGGACCTCGGCCAGCGGGCTGAAGTAGCGGACGCGGACGTGGCGCCGGTCGTCGTCCCCGCCGGTGACGAAGGCGGTCTCGGAGTAGCCGACCTCGGCGGCGACGGCCTGCATGGCCGCGTCGTCGAGGTCGGAGGCGTCGAGGACGACCCCGGCCGGGTTGCCGGCGGCCGCCGAGGCGGCGGAGGCGGGGGTGCATGCGGGGGTGAAGGCGGCGTACCGCAGGACCTCGGGGCTCGTTGCGCTGCTCATGGCTTCACGGTGCCACGCCTCCTGCCATGCAGGGAAATGATGATATGCGGTCCCTCCGATCGGATATGCCGATCGCTACGGTTAGGCTCGGGGTGTGGACACCCGCCTCCTGCGCACCTTCAGCTCGCTCGCCCGCACCGGGAACTTCACGGCCACCGCCGCCGAACTGCATCTCGCCCAGTCCACGGTGACCGTGCACGTCAGAACTCTGGAACAGGACCTGCGGGCGCGGCTCTTCGACCGGCTGCCGCGCGGCGCCGTCCTCACCGACGCGGGGCGGCGGCTGCTCGCCGAGGCCGAGGCCGTCCTGGACGCCGAGGCGCGGCTGCGGGCCGCCGCCTCGGCGGCCGACGCAGGCCCCGTGTCCGGCGAGGTGGTGATCGGCGCCGGGGAGACGCTGTGCTCGGCCCGGCTGCCGGGGTGGTGGCCGCGCTGCGCCGCACGCACCCGGGCGTCGACATCCACCTGCAGCCGTCCGGTACCGCCGACGCGGTCGACGGGCTCCGGGCGGGGCGGCTGGACCTGGCGCTGCTGCTGGAGGAGCGGGCCGCGTACCCCGACCTCGACGCCGAACGGGTCGCCGAGGAGCCCTCGTGCTCGTCGCGGCCCCGGGGCATCCGCTGGCCGCGGGGCGGCGGCCCGGCGCCGCGGCGGGCTGGGCGGACCTTGCCCGGGAGCATGTCTTCCTGCACGAGCAGGGCTGCTCCTACAGCGACCGGCTGGCCCGCGAACTGCTCGCCGTACCGAACGCCCGGCCGCGGCTGACCCGGTTCGGCAGCATCGAGGCCGCCCGCTCCTGCGTGGCGGCCGGGCTGGGGCTGACGCTGCTGCCGCGCGTCACCGTGGCGGGCGCCCTGCGCAACGGAACCCTGGCGGAGGTGGCGGGTCCCCGCTTCCCTGACGTGCCGGTGCAGTTGGTACGGCTGCGCCGGCGGTGGCGGTCGCCGGCGGTCGGCGCCGTCATGGAGGAGCTCGGGCGGCACTTCGGCCCCCGCTGACGCGGACCCGCCCGGGCTGCGGCCTGCCGGGGACCGTGCCAGGCTGGTCGGTGCTCCTCACCCCGTGCGAAAGGCAGGAATCCGGTGAGCGTCAAGCCCGTCCCCGAAGACCATCCGCGCGTCACCCCCTACCTGTGCCTCGACGGCGCAGCGGCCGCCATCGACTTCTACACCTCCGTGCTGGGTGCGCGCGAGCGGATGCGCATGGAGGCCCCGGACGGCCGGATCGCTCACGCCGAGCTGGTGCTCGGCGACTCGGTCGTCATGCTGTCCGACGAGTCCCCCGAGATGAACTTCCGCAGTCCGCGGACCGTCGGCGGCACGCCGGTGAGCCTGTACGTGTACGTGGAGGACGTCGACGCGGTGTTCGCAGCGGCCCTCGCGCGGGGCGCCACGGAGCTCGATCCGGTGCGCGACCAGTTCTACGGGGACCGGAGCGGCCGGTTCGAGGACCCCTTCGGCCACCACTGGAACGTCGCCAGCCACGTCGAGGACGTGTCCCCCGAGGAGATGGACCGGCGCGCCGAGGAGATGATGCGGTCGGAGGGCGGCGACTGACTTGTCCGGGGACGAGCTTCCCGTGCCCGGCGGGCGCCCTGCCCCGCGGGAGCCCGGTCGGCTCGCTCTCGGGGCAGATACGGCCCTCGGGGCAGGTACGGCCTGCCCGCGCGGCCCGGCGGTACGGGAGCGCGGCAGGAAGGGGAGTGGGGAGGTGCCGGGCGGGCTCCCCGGCCCCGGCCGGCAGATGCGGGGCCGGGCCTCAGCCTGCCGGCCGCGTGGACGGCCGCGCCCCGGATGGCTCCGTGGTCGCCCGGGCGGGGCGCGGAGCGGGGTCAGGACGAGGGGTGGGTGGCCACGACCTTCCCGGTGCGGTCCGCGGCGAGGTAGCCGCTGGCGCGGTACTCGTTGGTGAGGTAGAAGCGCATCGTCGGCTCGTCGCCGTTGAACGTCCACCGGTCGACGATGACGTAGCGCATCGTCGGATCGTCCACGCCCAGGTCCCGCTCCGCCTGCTTCATGAGGTCCGGGAGCCGGTCCCAGGCGAGGGCGGCCACGTCGAACGGCTGCTCGTCGGCGCTGTCGCTGCTGATCGTGCCGCCGGGGCCGGTACGCCGGGCGGCCCCGCCCCGGAACTCGTACGCGTCGTAGGTACGGGCGCCGGGCGCGGTGGGGATGGAGGCCAGCGCGTAGTCCTCGTACACGGTGAGTTCGGTGACCTGCGCGGAGCCGCTCGCCTCGCGGAACGCGGCCAGGACGGCGCGGACGTTCGCCGTGGTGAGCAGGCTGCCCCGGACGGCGGGTGCTCCGGCGGCCGCGGCGGCCGGGGTGGAGCCGGTGTCCGCGGCGGCGGGCCCGGCGCCGGCCTTGCCGGCGCCGCCTTCGGTGGCGGCGGTCGCACCGGGCCGGGAGCCCCCTGTGCGCCGTCGCCCGTGCCGCCTCCGGGCAGCCCGTACACCGCGCCGGCGACGGCCAGCGCCACGACGGCCGCCGAGGCGAGCACGGCCGCGGCGCGGCGGCGCGGCGGCGCTCGTCCCGCGGCGGGACCGGCGGGCCGAAGGAGCCCTTGGCGGCGCCGTCGTGCACGGTGGGGGCGTACGGGCCCGTGCCCGCGGTCCCCGCGGACGGCTGCGGTACGGGGGCCGTGGGCGTGTAGGCGGCGTGGGGGTGCGGCCACCCGGCCCCGCCCGGCGGGACGGAGCTCTGCGGCGGCGTTCCGGTGGGCGCGGCGGCCGGGCCTGCCCGGCGGGCAGGGGCGCGGTGGGCGCGGGTGCGGCGGGCGCGGCTTCTGCCTGTCCCGCCGCGGCCCGCAGCAGCCGTTCCAGCTCCGCGCCGTCGGGTCGCAGCGCCGGGTCCCGCTGGAGGACGCGGGTGAGGACGGGGGCGAGCACCCCGGAGCGCACCGGGGCGGGCAGCGGGTCGTCGAGGACGGCGACGAGGGTGGCGAGGTTCGTGGCGCGGCGCAGCGGGTGGTGGCCTTCGGCCGCCACGTACAGGAGCATGCCGAGGGACCACAGGTCGGACGCCGGGTTGCCCTCCTCGCCCCGGATGCGTTCGGGGGCGATGAACTCCGGTGAGCCGATCAGGTCGCCGGTCGAGGTGAGCCTCGTGGTGGCGTCCTGCATCGCGGCGATGCCGAAGTCGGTGAGGACGGCGCTGCCGTCGGGCCGCAGCAGGACGTTCGCGGGCTTGACGTCCCGGTGCTGGATGCCGGCGGCGTGGGCGGCGCGCAGCGCGGACAGCACCTGGAGGCCCAGGCGGACGACCTCGTCGACGGGCATGGGGCCGTCGGTGAGCCGGTCGTAGACGGAGCGGCCCTCGACCAGTTCCATCACGATCCACGGGTGCGCGCCGTCGGCGGGTTCCACGATGTGGTGGATCGTCACCACGTGCCGGTTCGACAGGCGTGCCAGGGCGCGGGCCTCGCGGACCGCGCGTTCCCGCAGCTGGGCGGTGAGGCCCGGGGTGGCCTGCTCCGCGGCGGGGTCCGGCGGGCGTACCTCCTTGAGGGCGACCTCCCGGTCGAGGGCCAGGTCGCGGGCCCGCCACACGGTGCCCATGCCTCCGCTGCCGAGGCGGGAGACCAGTTCGAAACGCCCGTCGACCACCGGTCTGCCGGACTCGCTCATGCTCATGGCCGGTCATCGTAGGGCGTACGGGTGACAGCGCGCGCCGCCGGTCGGCGGCATCGCGGCCCGCCTTCCCGGCGGCGGGCGGCCGTGGGCGAAGGGTGGCCGACGCGGTGTGCGCGGCGAGCGCGGTGCGGGTGGTGCGGGTGGTGCCGCGGCAAGCGCAGTGCCGCGATGTGCGCGGCGAGCACGGCAGGCGTGGTGCAGGTGGTGCGAGTGGTGCCGCGGCGGGCGCGGCAGGCGTGGGGCCGCGGCAGGCGCGGTGCGGGTGGTGCACGTGGTGCCACGGCGAGCGCGGCAGGCGCGGTGTAGGTGGTGCGAGTGGTGCCGCGGCAGGCGTGTGGCCGTGGCGGGTGCGGCAGGCGCGGTTCCGCGGCAGGCGCAGTGCCGCGAAGTGCGCGGCAGGCGCAGCGGGCGCGGTGGGTGCGGCAGGCGCAGCGGGCGCGGTGTGCGCGGTGTGAGGGTGGACCGGCGCGGTCGAACGGGGTGCGGTGGCGGGTGCGGTGAGCCGCACGTGCGTCCGGTGCGGCGCAGAGCGGGGGCCGCAGCCTCCTCGTGGCGGCGGCCCTGGCCGCGGGCTGCTTCCCGCTGCCGCTCGACCGGCCGGGACCGCGGCGACCCGCGGGGAGCCGGTGCCCGTCCGCGGGTGCGCCGGCGGGGCACGCGCTGCTGCCGGTGCGGCGGGGCAGGGCCGTGCTCCCGGACCGGGGCGACCGGCCGGGACTGGCGTGAGGCGGGCGGTGAGCGGCGCATCCCGGTGGCGGGTCGGTCGGATGACCGATGCGCGGTGCGGGCCCGCCGGCGGAGAGTCGGGGCGTTCAGTTCGCACCGTCGCGCCCGCTGCCGCACCCGGCTCCGGGCGCGGGGAAAGGAGCCCGTCGTGGCAGCCCCGTACCCGGATCTGGTCTTCGTCAACGGCCGCGTCCTCACCGTGGACGCGCGGTTCACGGTCGCCTCCGCGCTCGCGGTGACCGGTGGCACCGTCAGCGCGGTGGGCGACCGCCGGGAGGTGATGGCGGCGGTGGGCCCGGGCACGCGGGTCGTCGACCTGGCGGGCGGCACGCTCCTGCCCGGGATCAACGACGCCCACCTGCACGGCTGCGCCTTCGGCATGACCCGGCCGCCGCTCTCCGTGGATCTGGCGGCACCCGGCGTGCGGAGCATCGCGGACGTGGCGGAGGCGGTGCGCGCCGCCGCCGAGCGGACCCCGCCCGGGGAGTGGGTGTTCGGGCACGGCTGGGACCCGGGGGTGCTGCGGGAGTGCGCGGCGGACCCGGAGCGGCTGCCGGACCGGCACGACCTGGACGCGGTCAGTCCCGACCGGCCCGTGCTGCTGTACGCGGCGTCGGGCCACGCGACGTGGGTGAACTCGGCCGCGCTGGCCGCCGCCGGAGTGCCGGGCGGACCCGGTGGCGGCGCCGTGCCGGGACTGGTCACGGACGCGCGGGGTGTGCCGACGGGGCTGTTCCAGGAGGGCGCGCAGGAGCTGGTGCACCGTGCGCTGCCCCCGCTGTCGGGGCGGGTCCGTGCCGAGGCGCTGAGGGCCGCGCTGCGCACGCTGGCGCGGCTCGGTGTCACCAGCTACACCGAGCCGGGCCTCGGGCCGGGCGGTGACGCGCTGATGCGGGGCGCCCTCGCGGCCGACACGCTGGACGTGTACGGGCGGCTGCTGGCGGACGGCGAGCTGACCGCGCGGGTGGGCGTGCTGTGGCTGCCGGCCGGGATGGCGGGGACGGTGGAGGAGTTCGTCCGCGGGCTGGGCGCGGTGGCGGGGTTCCGCTCGCCCGATCCGCGGCGGCTGGCCGTGCACGGCGTGAAGGTCTTCGCCGACGGGATCCCGCTGAACCGGACGTCGTGGATGCACGAGGAGTACGTGGGGGGCGGGTTCGGCTGCCTGTGCGTCGGCGGCGACAGCGACGACGAGCGCAGCGCGGCGGTCGCCGAGATGGTGCGGTACGGGCACGCGGCCGGGCACCAGCTGGGGGTGCACGTGACCGGGGACCGGGCCATCGACACCGTCGTCGACGCGTTCGCGGCCGCCGCGGAGCGGCATCCCCGGGCGGATCCGCGCCACTACGCCATCCACGGGGACTTCCTGACGGCCCGCAGCATGCGGACGCTGGCGCGGCACGGGTTCGGGGTCAACATGAACCCGACCGTCAAGTGGGCCGTCGCCGACATCGAGGAGCACTTCGTGGGGCCGGAGCGGGCGGCCTACGAGTGGCCGTACCGGGACGCCCTCGACGCGGGCGTGCGGGTGACCAGCGGTTCGGACGCGCCGGTCACCTTCCCCGACTGGCGGCAGGGGGTCTCGACGATGATGCTGCGCGAGGCCCGCGGCAGCGGCCGGGTCAGCGGCGCCGACCAGTGCATCTCCCTGCGGGAGGCGCTGCGGACGTACACGGCGGACGCGGCCTGGCAGGACTTCGCGGAGGACTGGAAGGGCACGCTGGAGGTGGGCAAGGCGGCCGACCTGTGCGTGGTCGCGGGCGACCTGCTGTCGGCGGACCCGCACGGCATCCCCGGGATGCCGGTCGTGTTCACGGCGGTGGGCGGTCAGGTGGTGCACGACGAGCTGGGCGGGTGAACCGTGCCCGTTTGACGCGCCCGCGCTGCGTGATCATGCTGGCCGGGTGACGGGGTGGGACGGTTCCGGTGGGGGCGGCGACGTGTGGGGCGGGGCCCTGCGGGTGCGGGAGGCGGCGCTGCGCACCGCGCGCGGCGGCGGTGGCGCCGGGACTCTGCTGGCGGAGCTGTCCGGGGTGGTGGCGCACGACCACGCCTCGCTGGCCCAGTGGGACCCGCTGCGGCGCCGCCACACCACCCTGGCCAGCACGTACCCGGACGGGGCGAACGCGTACATCGAGCGGCGCCTGCACGAGGACCCGGGCTTCGCGTCCGTCCTCCGCTCCCCCGGCGGGGCCCGCTGGTGGCACGACGTACCGGATCCCGAGCGGAGGCTGTCGCCGGGATGGCGGGACACGCTGGAGCCGCTGGGCGTGCGGGACGGTGTCGCCCAGTGCCTGTTCGCCGCGGACGGCCGGTACGTCGGCATGCTGAACGTGAGCGCGACGCGGGGCGCTCGGGGCGACCACGGTCCGGCGCGGGCCGCCGTGGCGCTGCTCGGCGACTGCCTCGCGGCGGCCGTGGACCCGCTGCGCCCCGGCCGGCCGGCGGCACGGGGACGGGGGCGGCCGGGCGGGGCGCCGGTGTGCCCGGCACGGTGGTGGTGCCGGACGCGCCGGAGGCGGTGCCCGTGCCGCCGGACGGGCACCGGCCTGCCGGGTTCGCCGCGGCGGACTCGCCCCTGGCGGTCGCGGTGCGCCGGGCGGCACGGCGCCGGCCGGTGCCCGCCCGGCTGCTCGTCCCGTACGGGGGCGGCTGTACGAACTGCGGTTGGCCCGGGGCCCGGCGGGGACCGCCGTGGTGTGCCGTGCCGTGGACCGGCCCTCGTCGCTGACCGTGCGGGAGCTGGAGGTGCTGGCGGAGCTGGCGGAAGGCCGCACCAACCCGGAGATCGCGGAGCGGCTCTGCGTCGCCCGCCGCACCGTCGCCACGCACGTCGAGCACATCCTCGCCAAGCTCGGCGTGCCCAACCGCGCGGCCGCCGCCGCCCGTGCCACCGCGTGGGGGCTGGAACCGGCGCCGTGACGCGGCGCCGGGGCCCGCGGCGACTCCCCGCCGTGCCCTGCGGGCCCCGGCGCCGCCCCCGGCGGCCCTCCCGGCGGGACAGGGCTGCGAGCGGGGCCCGGCGGCCTTCTGGCGGGGGTACGGGCCGGGAGCGGGACCGCCGGTGGGCTCGGCGGGCCGCGGGCATGGAGCAGGGCCCCGGCGCTCCCGGCCGGCCGCCGGGCTGCGGGAGGGGGCGGGGGGCCGGGCTCCCGCCGCTACCGGCCGCTGGTCGCCGCGTGGTACTGCAGGTCCTGGACCTCCACGGAGCCGCGGACGGGTTCCCGCAGCTGCGCCGAGGCGATGCGCCGACCGTCGCGCACTGCCTCCGCGGAGACGGCTCCGACCCGCAGGGGGCTGAGCGCCGGGTGCACCCCGGCCTTGAGGTCCCGTGAGGTCGTGGTGGAGCCGACCGTGGTGCGGACGGTGGCGGGCGCCGTCAGGAAGGCGAGCACCTCGACCTGGTCCCGCGCCTCCGCGCTGCTCTCCCGCAGCTTCATCACCTTGGACTGGTCGCCGGTCGGGTCCGCGTCCGCGAACTGCGTCCGCGAGGTGAGGTACAGCGTGTCCCGCACGATCTTCGGCCAGCTCCCCGTCTTGAAGCGGGTGAGGTAGTACGACGTCAGGTCCAGGTAGGTGTGTCCGTTGTTCACGGACGGAGCGAAGTGGGTGCCCTCCGAGTAGTCGTTCCAGGTGGTGAGCTGCACCCAGTCGGCTCCGCTGTCGATGGCGCGGTCCCAGGTGGCGCGCAGGGCCGCGGTGTTGCCCGCCTCGTCGTAGACGCCCTGGTTGGGGCGGGCGTCCTGGACGGACACCGGCTGCATCCAGATCTTGCCCAGGGCGTGGGCCCGCCGGGCGTCCCCGGAAGGGCCGTCCTGCCCGGTGTAGCTGCGGCTGCCCCAGTCGGAGAAGCCGTAGCTGATGGGCGCGAACGCCTCGCCCTGGGAGCCGAAGTCGATGAAGAGCGGTACGAACGCGGTGCGGATGCCGTGGCGGTCGCGCAGCCGGTCGAGGACGTCGGACCACCAGGCGACGCTCCTGGCCTCCGCCTTGAACGGGGAGACGACGAGCCGGCCGTCGCCGAGGCGGTGCGCCGCGGGGCTCTCGGCCAGCTCGGCGACGGCGTCGGCGAGGGTGGCCGCGTCGACGCTGCGCAGGGACGACATGTCGGGCATCAACATGACGGTGAAGCGGGAGTCGACCGAGCGGGCCGCCTCAAGGAGCTTCTGAGACCGCTCCCAGTTGGGGCCGGAGAGGGAGAGGATGTCCAGGGTGAAGCCGTCGAGGCCCGCGTCGCGCGCGGTCCGCACCTCCTGGCGGAGGTTGGCCAGCTCCCAGTCGCCCTCCTTCGGCTCGACCGGCAGCGGGCGGTCACGCAGCAGCCCGCCGTACTCGCTGTGCTTGCCGCGCTCGCCGGTCGGGTTGAGGTAGTTGCGCGCGTAGTAGTCGCTGCGCGGGTCCGCGTTGTCCAGGGACAGCGGGTACGGGGTGAAGTAGTGGGCGAACACCAGCTTGCCCTTGGCCCGCAGCGCGGCCCGGTCGGGGAGGTCGAAGGGCAGCGGGCCGGAGGCCGCGCTCGCCGCGGGCGCGGAGGCGGGGCCCTTCGTGCGCGTCCCCTCCGGTTTGCGTGCGGCGCCGGGCGCGCTCCCCGCTGGACGGCCCGGGCCTCGGGCGCCGCGCCGGGTGCCGCGGACGCCTCGCCTCCGGGAGCCTCGCCGTCGGAGCCGCCGAGCGGCACCGGGGACGGGGCGGTGCGCGGCTGGGCGGCCGCTGCGGGCGGGGGCGCGGTGTCGCGCCAGGCCCAGGCGGTGACCAGCGTCGTGCACACCGCGGCCAGCAGTAAGCCCACGGCCGTCAGGGTGAGGGGCGTCCTGCCGCGGCGCGCTGCCCGGCGGTGGCCGCGCCGCGTCCCCCGGCGCGCTCCCCTGCGCCCGCCGTGCCCTGACGCCCTGCCGCTTCCCGACCGCGTCCCCATGTCCGCCTCCCTGTCAGCCCCCCGCCTGTGTACGCATGTCGTACAGCAGTAGAGCGGATGACCGCCATCCGGACAACTTATCTCCACAAGTGGAGGGCGGGGTGCGGGTGTGGCGCCGGTGACGCCCCGCCACCCGCCTTTGTGCCCGGTCCTGGAAAGCACCTGGTGTGCAGGGCCTGGCCCGCCTCGGACGTCTCGGACGGCGGCCGCCGCACGGCCCTGCGTCCCCCGCACAAGGCACCCGGCAACACGGCAGGCGGCCTTCGGCTCAGCCGCGGCCCCGCCGCACCGTCACGGTCTTCGACCGCTGAGCATGCCGGGGGTGAGCGGCACGTCGACGACGCGGCCGCGTGCGGTGTCGTACAGACCGCAGGCGGCGTGGCCGAGGCTGAGGACGTGGTGCTCCCCGCCGTGGGCGTGCGGGGTGAACGCGCTGCGCGGCGCGACGACGCCGAGTTTGACGGTGGCGTTGGAGGGCCGCTCGGGGGACGCCGCCGCGTCCCCCACCAGGTAGTGGGCGAACTGGCCCTCGTCGATGAAGCGGAGGAAGTCCTGTCCTTCCGGGGCGAGTTCACGGCTGCCTTCGCGGTCGGCGAGGACGATGCCGCCGTCCGGCAGCAGCCGGTACAGCAGCACTCCGGGCGGCAGCAGCCGCTCCGTGGCGCCGATGGTCGCACCCCGCACTGTCCCGGACATCCGGCCCCCCGTGTCCCCGGCGCGCGTGCTCGCCCCGCTGCCGCATCGTAAGGCGGCTCGCCCCGCCCGAGGGAGCCGCGGAGCGACGCTTGGGTGAACTGCCAAGCAGTCACAGGGGATTGGTGGGCCGTGTCTGCCGGGTGGCGGCGGCGGTGGATCCTGGGGCCCGACCGGGCCCCAGGATCGCGCCACCTGGGCGGAGGCGCGCCGACAGCAGTGCTACGAGCGCGGGTTTCGGTCAGCAGCCCGCCGGACGCCACAGCGCCCGGGCCCGAGGGGCTGGGTGCGGTGGCACGGGGCGGGGGGCGGGAACTTGAGGGTGGCAGGGGCACGAGGCAGCAGCCCCCGAGGCAGCGGAAGGCAGCAGCACCAGCCGGAGGGCGACAGGCCCCGAGGCGACAGCCCGAGGCCGCAGGGCCAGCAGCACCTGCCGGGGGATGACAGGCCCCGAGGCCGCAGGGCCAGCAGCACCAGCCGGGGGGTGGCCGGGGCATGGGGCGGCGGGCGCGAGGCAGCAGCGCCCGAGGCGGTGGGGTGTGGCGGTGCCCCGGTGATCCGCGGCGGATGATCGATCGGCCGGGCGGCACGGCCTACACTCGCCGGGATGAGCGGGGGAGACAGCGGGCGGTGCGGGCAGTCCGGCGAGGGGGCGTGCGGCGGCGTGAAGCGGTACCGGCGTGAGGAGTTGGCGCAGGCCGCGGGGGTGAAGGTGCGCAACCTCCGGTATTACCAGGAGCGCGGGCTGCTGCCGCCCCCCGTCCGGGAGGGGCGGATCGCGTGGTACTCGGAGGACCACCTGACCCGGCTGCGCCTGATCGACGACCTGCTGGGGCGCGGCTACACGGTGAACGGCATCGCGGAGCTGCTGCGCGCCTGGGAGCAGGGCAGCGGGATCGCCGGACTGCTGGGCCTGGAGCGGGTGATGACCCGGGACTGGGTGCGGGAGGAGCCGGTGCGGTTGCCGCTGGCGGAGCTCGTCGCCCGGTTCGGGCACGCGGCGACCGCGGAGGACACCCGGCGGGCCGAGGAGCTGGGCTATCTGCGGGTGGAGGGCGACACGGTGACGCATGCCAGCCGCCGTCTGCTGGAGGCGACGGCAGTGCTGGTCGACCAGGGTGTCCCGGTGGCGGACATCCTGGACGCGGGGGCGTTCGTGCAGAGCCAGGCGGCGGCGGTCGCAGACCGGTTCGTCGGCCTGTTCCGCCGTCATGTGGTCGCCGGGCGGGAGCTGGAGGAGCTGACGCCGCACGACGTCCAGCGGATCGTGGACGCGGTGTCGGCGCTGCGCCCGGTCGCCTGGGAGGTGGTCGCCTCCGAGTTCGCGCGGGCCATGGCGGAGCGGGTGGAGGCGGAGCTGGGGGTGTGGCTGAAGAGGGCGGAGGGGCGGGGCGACGGGTAGACCGAAAAGCGCCCCTCCACCGACCTTGCCAATGGCCACTGGCACTCTTACATTCAACCCGTCGGTAACACCGGCGAGTACGGCCGCACGCCCCACGGCGCGCCCGACGCGCGGCCGCCGGGCGGCACTCCCCCGCCCGCACGGCCGTCCCGCACAGCACACCCCACTCTTTCCCCCGTCCCCGGCGCCGGCCGCCGAGAGAGGGATATGTCATGTTAAAGAGAACCGACGCGGAGCCCGAGCACGACGAGGTCGTCGGCCGTATCCGGTGGAGGCGGTTCGCCGCCCTGACCGTGCCGGCCGTGGGCCTGACCGCCGCCCTGGGCGTCGCGCTGTCGAGCGGCGCGCTCGCGGCCTCCTTCGCCGTCTCGGGGCAGCAGTTCAAGGTGTCGGCGGACAGCCTCACCGGTCAGGGGTTCGTCCAGTACGGCAGCTTCGACACCAACGCCCGCGAGGAGCTGCTGCCCGTCGCCGTCACCGCGATCCGCCACGCCGAACTGGCCAACCTGTGCCAGTCCGTCGTCACCTCCCTGCCGATCGTCGGCGACATCTCGCTCAACCTCACCGCGGGCAAGAAGTCGCCGGTCGTGGCCACGGACCTCTTCGTGGACGCCACCCAGCTCTCCGGCAGCGCGGACTTCACGAACATCGAGATCGGCCGGGACGCCTCCACGATGGACAAGGGTCCCGACGGCGCGCAGGGCATGCAGGACCTGTTCGGCCAGCAGGCCGACACCGTGCGGATCAGCGACCTGGAACAGACCGCGTGGGCCACCAACGCCGGCACGTTCAAGCTGTCCGGCCTGAACATGAAGATCACCAAGGGCAAGAAGGAATGCTTCTGACATGGCGGCCCCGGTGACGGAGGGCGCCGCACCCCCGGCACGCCCCGACCCGCCCCCCGGCGCGCCTGCGGGCTCCGACCGGAACGGCCGCGCCGGCCGCGCCCGCCGGGCGTGGCGGCGCTGGCGGCGGAGCAGGCCCTTCTGGGGCGGTCTCGTGACGATCCTGGCCGGCGCGGAGATCTGCGCCATCCCGCTCGCACCCGTCGAAATAATGCTCCATCAGGGCATCGCGGGCGTCCCTTCCGTCCTGCTCGGGATTGTCATGATCATGCTAGGCGGCTCGGCGTGGGCCGCCCCCCAGTACCGCTCCATGGCCGGCCTGGTGACCACCCTGCTGGCCGCCGCCGCGCTCGTCATGTCGAACCTGGGCGGCTTCCTGGTCGGCACGCTCCTCGGCATCGCGGGCGGCGCCATGATGTTCGCCTGGCAGCCGGTCGCCGCCAGGAAGGGCTGACCGCCGCCCCGCCCGCTCCACTCCTGCTTCCGGGCGGTCCCCGCCCGGTCGTACCGCAGCACCTTTCGGGCCCCCCACACCGAGTTCCGTGGCGATCGGCCACACCATCCCCGAAGGAGAACCCCACATGGCACCCCGTACCCCGTCCCCCCGCAAGTCCGTCGCCTTACTGACCGGCCTGGCCGCGGCCGGCGCCCTGGCGCTCACCGGCACCACCCCCGCGGTGGCGCAGCCCGGCTCCGCCGCGGCGGGCGCCACCACGGTCACCCCCGCCGGTCACGGCTTCGCCGCCACGCTGTCGGGCAAGGCCACCCTCAAGTCCGGTTCCGTGACCGTCACCTGCTCGGTCTCCACGTCCAGCGGTACCGTCCCGGCCGCCCCCGCCAACCACAACCCGGCCGGGCCGGTCGTCAGCGCCCTCACCCCGCCGACCTTCAGCTCCTGCACCACGAGCATGCCGGGCGTGAGCGCCACGGTCACCACGAGCGGCTCGTGGACCGTGTCGATGCAGTACGGGTCCCCGATCGTGGCGTCGTTCACCGTGCCGACCGGCGGACTGGTCGTCAAGACGTCCGGGCTCGCGAGCTGCACGGTCACCGCCGCACCGAACGGGCCCGCGGACACCAGCGGCACCTGGACGAACGGCGCGCCGTCCAAGCTGGCGTTCACGGGCGCCTCGGTGCCCATCAAGGTCGTGGGCGGCTTCGGCTGCCCGACGAGCGCGACGAGCTCGTCGTTCACCGCGACGTACGTCGTGACCGACACGACCGACCCGGCCCAGCAGATCACCGTCTCCGGCTGACGTCCGGAGGGATCAGGAACCCCGCCGTGCGGCCACCCGCCGGCCCCGCCGCCCCGGTGGTGCGGGCCGGGGCCGCACGGCGGTCCCTCGGGTCAGGCGCCGGCGGCTTCGGCGGCGCGCTTCTCCTTGATGCGGGCGCTCTCCTTGCGGGCCTCCGCCTGGACGGCCCGCTCGCGCTGCAGCCACTCCGGCTCCTCCTCGCGGAGGGCCTCGATCTGCGCCGTCGTGAGCGGCTCGGTGATCCCGCCGCGTGCGAGGCCCGAGATGGACACACCGAGCCGTGCGGCGACCACCGGACGCGGGTGCGGGCCGTTGCGGCGCAGCTCCCGGAGCCACTCCGGCGGGTCCGCCTGCAGGGCGTTCAGCTCGTCGCGGGAGACGGCACCCTCACGGAACTCGTCGGGGGTGGCCTCAAGGTAGACCCCCAGCTTCTTGGCCGCGGTCGCGGGCTTCATGGTCTGGGAGGTTCGGTGCGACGTCATACGTCCAGGATATCGAGCATTCGCACGGGCTCCGACCACGCCCGGTGACCGGGCGCCGGGTAACCTGGCCCGGTGACAGGCACGGATGCTCCCCCCTCGTTCAGGCTCGCGTACGTCCCGGGTGTGATGCCCGCGAAGTGGGTGCGGATCTGGCAGGAGCGGCTGCCCGGCGTCCCGCTGGAACTGGTGCCGGTGCCCGCGGCCGACGCGGTCGGCGTGCTGCGGGACCACGCGTGCGACGCGGGCCTCGTGCGGCTGCCGGTGGACCGCACCGTGCTGAGCGCGATCCCCCTCTACACGGAGACGACCGTGGTGGTCGTGCCCAAGGACCACGTCTTCACGGCGGCCGACGAGGTCGGCGCACAGGACCTGGCCGACGAGATCGTCTTCCATCCCCTCGACGACACCCTGGACTGGGAGCGGCCGCCCGGCCGGCCCGCCTTCGAGCGGCCCGCGACGACGGCCGACGCCGTGGAGCTGGTGGCGGCCGGGGTGGGCGTCCTGGTCGTCCCGATGTCGCTGGCCCGCCTGCACCACCGCCGCGACCTCACCTACCGGCCGGTCACGGGGGTGCCGCAGTCGCAGGTCGCCCTGTCGTGGCCGGAGGCGAGGACCACGGACCTGGTGGACGACTTCATCGGGATCGTGCGGGGGCGGACGGTCAACAGCACCCGCGGCCGCAGGGCCGCCGAGGCCGCGGGCGGCAAGCCCGGCGGCGACCGGTCCGGGGACCGGTCGCCCGGGCAGCGGTCCCCCGGCAGCGGGGGCGCCGGCCGGGCCGCAGGCGGCACCCGGTCCCAGGGCGGCGCGCAGCGGCGCGGCAGCTCCGGCGGACAGGCCGGTCGCGGCAGCGCGCGCAAGGGCTCCGGGGGCCCCAAGGGAACCGGCCGCCGGGGCCGCCGGTCCTGAGCGCGGATCCTCGGCCGCCCGGCCCGGCGAGCCGCCCTGTGCCGCGGGCACGGCGGATCGGCGCGGGGCGGGCGGGTCCGGCCGTACCGGACGCGGCCCCGCGCGGCCGGCGGGCGGCCGGCACCGGTGACCCGCCGGCGGGTCAGTCGAGCCGGCGGAAGAGGGGCGAGGTGTCCAGCAGCACGATGCCCGCGAGCAGGACGGCCACGCCGACGGCCGCCAAGGCGAGGGAGAGCGTCCCGGTGCGGACGGTCTCACCGAAGACGGCGACGCCGACCGTGACGGCGACGGCCGGTTCCGTCGCGTCGATCACCGGCATGCTCGCCGCCAGCGGGCCCGCCTGGAAGGCGCTCTGGATCAGTACGAGTCCGGCCACGCTCGCCGCCACCAGGACGTACGTCTGCCACGAGGACAGCACCGCGCCGAGTCCGTCGCCCAGCCGTTCGACGGTCGCGTCCAGCAGCACGGACTGGGTGCCCATCACCAGGCCGCCCGCGAGCCCGAGCAGCGACGCCTTCGGCGCTCCGGCGGTACGGCGGCCGAGGGCCAGGGTCAGGGCGACGAGCCCGCCGACGGCCGCGAGGACGAGCAGCCAGGACCTCAGCGGCACCGCGGGGTCGCCCGCGCCGGGCCTGGCCGCCGCGAGCGCGGTGGTCAGGCCCGCGGTCACCGCCAGGGTGCCCGCCCATTCCCGGGCCCCCAGGGACCGGTGCCGCAGCCGCGCGGACAGCGGGATCGCGAACAGCAACTCGCTGATGATGAGCGGCTGCACGAGGCTGAGCGGGCCGAAGGCGAGCGCGACGGACTGGAAGGCGTAGGCCACGACGGCCAGGCCGATGCCGGTGAGCCACATCCGGTCGCGGGCGAGCGCGCGGACCAGCCGGAGGGACAGCGTGTCGCCGTCGGGCCGGCGGGCGGCGGCGCGCTGCTGCAGCACGCCGGCCACGGCGAAGGCAGCCCCGGCGGCCAGCGCGGCGACGACGGCGACCACCACGCGGTCAGCCTCCGGTCACCGGCGTGCGGGCGGCGGCGCCGCGCCACACCGGCAGCAGGTCGTCGGTCAGCACCCGGCCCCAGGTGCGGTGGCGGGCCCGTACGGTCGCGGCGGCCCGCTCCCCCATGGCGGCGCGCAGGTCCGGGCGGTCCACGAGCAGGCCCAGCGCGGCGGCCCACGCCTCCTCCGTGTCGTCGGGCACCAGCAGGCCGTCGCCGCCCGGCTCGGCCAGCCAGTGGTTGGTCGGGGTGCCGGCCGGCAGGACGACGGGCAGGCCGCAGGCCATGGCCTCGCCGACGACGTTGCCGATGGTCTCCGTCCGGGACGGCAGCGCGAAGATGTCCCCGCCGGCGAGGACCCGTGCCAGCCGCTCCTGCGGCAGGGCGCCCAGGAGGGTGGCGCCAGGACCGAGGAGCGCGGCGATCCGCTCCGTGTCGGGGCCGGCGCCGGCGACCACGAGGTGCGCGTCGCCGCCCCGCGCACGCAGCCGCCGGACGGCGGCGGCGAGCAGCAGCACGTTCTTCGAGGCGTCGACGCGTCCGGCGAACACGACGGCGGTCGGGCCCGGCGGCACGCCGAGGGCAGCCAGTTCGGCACGCGCGTCCGGGTCCGGCCGGAAGAGGCCGAGGTCCAGTCCCCTGCCGAGCCTGCTGACCCGCTCCCCGCCGACGAGCGCGGCCATCTCGGGCTCCTGGGACGGTGTCGCCACCAGCACGTGGTCGCAGGCGGCGAGGACGCGGTCGCGGCGGCGCCGCATGAGGGCGGCGCAGCGGGCGGCCGGGTCGAGGGCGCGCAGGGCGGGGTGCCGGTCCAGGCGGGCGCCCAGCATGCGCCGGACGTACGCCTCGGTGAGCGCCGGCATGTCGGTGTGCACGGAGCCGACCAGGCCGGTGGGGCGGGGCCGTCCGGCGCGGCGCTCGCGGCGGCGGAGCCGGGCGGCCGTCGACGCGAAGGCGAGGGTGTGGGTCACGTGCCACACGTCGTGGCGGGGCAGCAGCCGGGCGAGCGCCGGGTGGTGGGGCGCGAGGTCGGACACGTCCCCGTCGCCCCGGTTGAGGGGTGCGGTACTGAGGACGGGGCGCAGCGCGACGAACCGCACGGCGCGCGACAGCTCCTCGACGCGGGGCCGGTCGCCGAGGACATACAGGGTCAGGTCGACGCCCAGCCGGTCCGGGTCGGTGCCGGCCGCGGCGTCGGCGAAGTGCTCCCAGCACTTGACCTGCCCGCCGGCCAGGGGCGTCCTGACCAGCTCGATGAGCACCGCCACGGACAGCGGCCCGCCCGGGGCCGTCGGCTGTACCGGCACAGAACCCTCCTCGCGCAGGAATCGCGTGTGTGGTCGGACGTCCCGGGGGGACGCCGCGCGGTGAGGCGGCGCGGCTGCCCGGCCATCCCCTCACGGCCCGGTGCCCCGCGGGGCCCGGACACGCCGTCGAGCGGCGCGGTCGGGGCCCGCCGCGGGGCCGGGCGGGTGAACGCCTCTACCCGTCGCCCCCGTTCCCCCCGCCCTGTCCGCCCTCCTGCCGGTCCTCCGGCTCCTGCCCGGACTTCTCCCGGGCCCGCTCCGCCACGGCCAGCTCGATCCCCGCGGCCAGGGGGTAGGCGGTGGAGACGAGGAACCCGGTGAGCGGCCAGGCGGGGACCCCGCCGACGGCGTCGGCCACGAGCCACGCCAGGCAGGTCGACATGCCGACGGAGGCGAGGCTGAGCGAGATGCCCAGGGCGGTCGTGGCACTCGGCTCCTCGTCCATGGGCTTGCGGAAGCCGTGGGAGGCGAGGGCCTCCAGCACGCTGGCGGCGGCGGAGGCGAGGGCGAAGTACACGACCGGGGCGGCGCCGTCCACGCGGGTGTGGCTGTTCAGCAGGGCCATGGACGCGGTGATGGAGACCGAGAAGCCGTAGGCCTGCCCGTTGTTGCGCAGGGAGGCCCGCAGGCCCTTCTTGACGTGGCGGACGTTCACGGCGGGTCACTTCCCCTCGTCGTGGTCGCCCGGTGCCTGCGGGGCGGGGGCGTCACCCTCACGGGCGAGGCGATCGCGCAGGTCGTCGCAGACGAGGGCGGTACGGCGGACGGCACCGGTCCGGTAGGCGACGCGGCCGACGATCTGCGCGGTGACGGGTGCGGTCAGCACGAGGAACACGGCGATGAGGAGCAGCGCCGCGGAGGCTCCCGCGGGGGTGCGCAGGGCGCCGCCGGCGAGGGTCAGCAGCAGTCCCGCCGACTGGGCCTTGGTGGCGGCGTGCAGCCGGGTGAGGGTGTCGGGGAAGCGGAGCAGCCCCAGCGCGGCCAGCAGGCAGAACGCGGAGCCGGCGAGGATGAGGACGGCGGACAGGGCGTCCCGGAGCAGGGTCACCGCATGCCCTCCCTGCGTTCCACGAGGTGGGCGGCGGTGACGGAGCCGATGAAGGCGAGGAGGGCCAGCACGACGAGCACCGGCAGCGGGGTGGGGTCGCGCCACAGGGCCATGTGCACGGTGGTCCCGGCGATGATCACGGAGGCGAGGACGTCCAGGGCGACGATGCGGTCCAGGGCGGCGGGGCCGCGCAGCATCCGTACGAGGATGATCAGGCCGGAGGCCACGAGGATGCCGAGGGCCAGGTTCAAGGCGACGGTCAACGGTCCTCCCGGGGCTGCGGTGCGGTCGCCGCGGGCCGGCCGGGGCCGGTGCGGGCGGCGAGGGCGGCCATGACGCGGCGGTCCACGGCACGGGTGTCGTCGCGGCGGCTGTCCGCGCCGTCCTGGTCGCGTACGCCGAGGGCGTGCACGTAGAGGAGGCCGCCGCGGCGGTCGATCTCCAGCACGAGGGTGCCGGGGGTGAGCGTGGTGAGCTGGGCCACGGCCGTCACGAGCAGGTCGGTGTCGGCCCGTACGGGCACCTCGACGATCGCGGCCGAGACGCGTCCGCCGCGGCGGACGGCCTCCCAGCCGACCACCGCGGCGGAGACCAGCACGTCGGCGAGGAGGTGGGCGGCGAGTCCGAGGAACCGCAGCGGCCGCCAGGCGGCGCGGGGGCCGACCGCGGGCAGGGGGAAGGCGAGTGTCACCGCGCAGGCGACGGCGAGGCCGCTCAGCACCACGGGCACGCTGAGGGACCCCCAGAGCACCGGCCACAGCAGCCACAGCCAGCCGAGGGCGGGGGCGTGGCGGGCGAGGCCGCGGGTCCGGCCGCGCAGGCTCATCGCGCCTCCCCGCCGAGGACGGCCGCCGTGTACGGACCGGAGCGGAGCAGGTCGCCCGCGGCGCGCTGGGCGAGCGGGGCGAGCAGTCCGGCGCAGGCGGCGACCGCCACGGCCGTCGCGGCCATCGCCGCGGCTGTCCCGGTCATGAGCAGCACACCGCGGCGGCCGCCGGCGGCCTCGTCCTGCTCCTCGTCCCGCTCCTCCCCTGCCCCGCCGCGCCCGGCGCCCCCTCCCTGGGACGGGGTGCCACCGCCGTGCCCGGCGGCCCCGCCATGCCCGGCCTCGTCCCGCTCCTCCCCTGCCCCGCCGCGCCCGGCGCCCCCGCCCCGCTCCCCCGCGCCTTCGCCGTGCCCGGCGGCCTCGTCTCGGCGCCGCCCGGCGCCGCCGGGCTCGGCGGCCGCTTCGCGGTCCGCGGTGCCGGGCGCCTCGTCGTCCTCCGCGGGCCGCTCCCGCCAGAACGCCGCGGCCCACGCCTTCGCCAGGGCGTACAGCGTGAGCAGGCTGGCGAGGAGGGCGACGGCGGCCAGCGTGTACGCGGCGGCGCCCCCCGCGTCGGCGCCGGCGCCGAGCAGCGCCACCTTCGCGACGAAGCCGGACAACGGCGGCGTCCCCGCCAGGCTCAGGGCGGATACGGCGAAGAGGAGGGAGAGCACGGCGGACGGTGCGCGGGCCCCGCGCATGCGGTGCAGGGCGGGCGTGCCGGCCTCGCGGACGACGAGTCCGGCGGCGAGGAACAGCGCTGCCTGCACGACGATGTGGTGGACCATGTACAGGACGGTGCCGGCCAGACCCGCCTGGTCGGACAGGGCGAGGCCGAACATCATGAAACCGATGTGGCCGACCAGCAGGAAGGACAGCAGGCGGTTGACGTCGTCCTGGGCGAGGGCGCCGATGACGCCGACGAGCATGGTGGCGACGGCGGCGACCGCGGCCGGGGTGTCCACGCCGTCCTGCGGGAACAGCAGGGTCCGGACGCGCAGCAGGGCGTAGAACGCGACCTTCGTCAGGAGCGCCGCGAAGACGGCGGTGATGGGCGCGGGCGCCGTGGGATAGCTGTCGGGCAGCCAGAAGTGGAGCGGTACGAGCGCCGCCTTGATGCCGAAGACGACGAGGACGAGCAGGCCCAGCACGGTCCGCGGCCCGTCGGGCAGGTCCGCCGTGCGCTGGGCGAGGTCGGCGAGGTTGACGGTGCCGGTCGCGGCGTAGACGAGGGCGACGACGGTGAGCAGCAGCAGCGAGGACGCGAGCCCGGTCAGGGTGTACGTCATGCCGGCGCGGGCCCGTTCCTCGCCGGCGTCCAGGGTGATCAGCACGTACGACGACGCGAGCATCGTCTCGAAGGCGACGAACAGGTTGAACAGGTCGCCGGTCAGGTAGGCCAGGGCGACTCCGGCGACCAGCAGGAGGTAGGCGGGGTGCAGGACGGCGGCGGCCGGACCCCGCCGCTCGGCGGTGCCCTGGCCGATGGCGTACAGGAGGACGGCGAGGGCGACCAGCACCGACACCGTGAGCAGCAGGGCCGACAGCCGGTCGGCGACCAGGACGATGCCGAGCGGCGCGGGCCAGCCGCCGGCCTCCAGCACCAGCGGGCCTTCGGCGTCGGCGCGGACGAGGAGGCCCAGGGCGTCCACGAGGACCGCGGCCAGCGTGCCGGTGCTCAGCAGCCGCTTGGCGGTGCGGGGCAGGGCGCAGCGACACCGCGGCCGCGAGCAGCGGCAGCAGCACGGGCAGGGAGAGGAGCGCGGTCACGGCCACTCCCCTCCCGGCCGGCCGCCGTCCCCGGCGGTGCCGTGCGGGGGCGAGGTCTCGGCGCGGTGCACGGCGGACGGGGCCCGTTCGGCGGCGCTGCCGATGCGGCGGTCCTCGACGTCGTCGCGTACCTCGTCGTGGCCCGACAGCAGCCAGGACCGGTATGCCAGGGCCACGAGGAACGTCGTCAGACCGAAGGTGATGACGATGGAGGTGAGGGCCATCGCCTGCGGCAGCGGGTCGGACGCCGTGCCCGGCGGGGCGGCGCCGCCGTCGGCGACCGGCGGTGCACCCGGGGCTCCTCCGGAGGCGAGGAGGAGCAGGTTCGTGCCGTGGCCGAGCAGGACGAAACCCAGCACCGCGCGCATCAGGGAGCGTTGGAGCATCAGGTGGAAGCCGGCGGCGTAGAGGGCGCCGACGAGGGCGGCCAGGGTGAGGTCGACGGGGGTCACGGGCGTGCTCCGCTCTGCTCGGCGGGGGACCGTCCGAGGGCTGCGCCGACGGCGGAGAGCAGTTTCAGGGTGACGCCGACGACGAGGACGTAGACCCCGAGGTCGAAGAACAGGCTGGTGGCGAACTCGACCGTGCCCAGCACCGGCAGGTGCGTGCTGACCTTCACGCTGGTGAGCGGCGGCGCCCCGGCCAGGACGGGCAGGAGGGCGCTGCCCGAGCAGAGGGCGAAGCCGGTGCCGGCGACGGCGCCGGACCCGGTGGGCAGCGCCGCGCCGAGACCGGCCCGGCCGCCCACCAGGTAGCGCAGCACGAACGCCTGGCTCGCGACGAGGCCGCCGGAGAAGCCGCCGCCCGGCCGCGAGTGGCCGGAGAACAGCAGGAAGAGGGAGAGCACGAGGGCGGACGGGAACAGCAGCCGGGTGACGACCTCCAGGAGGACGGAGCGCTCCTCGCCCGGCCGCTCGTCCGCGCCGGGGAGCCACTGGTCGGTCGGTTCGTCCCAGTGGGCGACCGGAGACGCGGCACGCGGGCGCGGTGCGTGCTCGGGTGCGTCGGGCTCGCCGCGCGTCCAGACGCGGATCAGGCTGACGACGCCGATGGCGGTCACCAGCAGGACGGCGCTCTCCCCCAGGGTGTCGAGGGCGCGGAAGTCGACGACGATCGCGTTGACGAGGTTCTTCGCGGCTGCCTCGGGCGCGAGTTCGGCGTACGCGCGGCCCGCGGCGGGCGCGTGCGGTACGGACGTGGTGACCAGGGCGAGAGCGGCGAAGACGCAGCCGAGGGAGCCGGCGGCCGCGGCCCGCGCGACGCGCGCCGCCGCGCGGAGCGGGCCGGGGTGAAGCGCGGCGGCATACGGCGCAGGACGAGCACGATCACGACGAGCGTCATGGTCTCCACCAGGAACTGGGTGAGCGCCAGGTCCGGGGCTCCGCGCAGCAGGAACAGCACCGCCACCGCGTAGCCGACGGCGCCGACCAGGAGGGTGCCGGTGAGCCGGTGGCGGGTGCGCAGCACGGCGGCGGTGGCGGCGAGCGCCCCTGCCGCGACGGGGACCTCGACGGCAGACGAGGTCCAGTGGAGCGGGCCGAGGGGCTGCGGCAGCACGGCGGCGGCGGTTCCCGTCACGGCGGCGACCGTCAGCAGCAGGACGGTGAGGTAGACGGGCAGGGAGCCGACCTGGGTGCGGCCGGTGAACCGGAGGGCGGCGGCGTCGAGTCCGCCGCGGAGCCGCGCGTGGACGCGGTCGGCGTACGGGGTGCCGGGCTCGGTGGTCCCGCGGTGCGCGGTGAGGGCCGCGTACAGCGCGAGGCCGGCGGCCAGGGTGAGCGCCGACAGGCCGAGGGCGGGCGTCCAGCCGTGCCACAGGGCGAGTTCGTACGGGTGGGGGCGGTGCTCCGGCAGTTCGTCCGCGTAGACGCGGGCGACGGCCCCCAGTCCGGCGTACCCGATGCCGAGGGCGAGTCCCGCGGCGGCCAGCGCGGCGGCGGGCGCGACGAAGCCGGGCGCCGGGCGGTCCGCGTGCCGTCCGGTGGCGCCGGTGCCCCGGCCGCCGAAGGCGCCGCGCAGGAAGCGCGCCGTGTACGCCGCGGTGAGCGCGGCGCCCGCGGCGACGGCGGGCAGCGGCCAGGTGGTGCCGTGGCTGCCGGGCAGGAACGCTTCCAGGGCGGCTTCCTTCGCGACGTACCCGGCGAGGGGCGGCAGGCCGGCCATGGAGGCCGCGGCGAGCAGGGCGGTGGCGAAGAGCAGCGGCATGCGCCGGGCGAGCCCGGACAGTTCGCCGATGGTGCGGGTGCCGGTCTGGTGGTCGATGACGCCGACGGTGAGGAAGAGGGCGGACTTGAAGGCGGCGTGGGCGGCCAGGAAAGCCGCTCCGGCCAGGGCTGCGGTGCGGTCGCCCGTGCCGAAGAGGGCGAGGAGGAGGCCCAGTTCGCTGATGGTGCCGTAGGCGAGGAGCCGTTTCAGGTCGGTCTCGCGCAGGGCGCGCCACGCGGCGAGGACCAGCGACACGAGGGCGGCGGTGAGGAGGAGGGGCCGCCAGGGCGGGGTGTCGGCGAGGCCGGGCGCGAGCCGGGCGACGAGGTACACGCCGGCCTTCACCATGGCGGCGGCGTGCAGGTAGGCGCTGACGGGGGTGGGCGCCACCATGGCGGCGGGCAGCCAGCCGTGCAGGGGCATCTGCGCGGACTTGGCGAGCACGCCGACGAGGACCAGCACCACGGCGGCGGCGGTGGTCCCGCCGGAGGGCGGGTCGGCGACGAGCGCGGAGATCCGGTACGTGCCGGCGGCGCGGCCGAGCAGCACGAGGCCGAGCAGCATGGCCAGTCCGCCGGCGGTCGTGACGAGGAGGGCCCGGAAGGCGGCCGCGCGCCGTTCGCCGCGTGCGCCGCGGCCGGCGATGAGGAGGAAGGAGACGACGGTGGTCGCCTCCCAGAAGACGTAGAGGAGGAACAGGTTGTCGGCGAGGACCAGGCCCGTCATCGCACCGGCGAAGGCCAGCATCAGCGCGGCCTCCCGCCCGTGGTCGCGCGGGGTGTAGTGGCGGGCGTAGAGCAGGACGGCGACGCCGACGCCGGCGACGATCCACAGCATGAGCAGGGACAGGGCGTCGAGGCGCAGGTCCACGAC
This sequence comes from Streptomyces sp. CC228A, assembly GCF_021390935.1. GTDB lineage: Bacteria > Actinomycetota > Actinomycetes > Streptomycetales > Streptomycetaceae > Streptomyces. The sequence continues at coordinate 259,392 of NZ_JAJPUI010000008.1, read as the reverse complement.
AAGCCCGAGGCTCCCCGCCCACGGCAGCTCCTCCTCCAGCGGCCGCCCGTCCAGCACGCCCTGCGCGCGGTACGCCGACCAGGCGAGGGTGAGCAGGGGCACGAGGGCGGCTGCGTACCAGACGCGGCCGCCGAGGCGCCGCGCGGCCGGGAGCAGCAGCGGTGCGGTGACGGCGTGCAGGGCGAGCAGGAGCAGCACAGCGCGTCTTCCCCTCGTCCCCCTCGCCGCGGTCGGGTCCGGTGCCGTCCCCGTGGGCTTGCTGCCCGGTGGCGACGGCAGGGCCATCATGTCCGCGGACGGCGGTGGGGCCGCGCCACCACGCGGGTGTGCGGTCCGATCGGGTGGCCGGCCGCCGCGCCGGGGAGGGCTCGGGTCGGCCGGTCGGGTGGGAGCGCGGCCGGCTCGCGGCGGTGCGCCGTGCAGGGCGGCGGCAGCCGCCTACGGTCGGCTGCATGTCTGGTGCGGGCCGGGAGGACCTCGACCGGCGGCCGCTCGTCGGGGGCGGCCGCCGCGCTGCGGGGCTGCGCCCGGGCGGCGCCGGCCGGTGTGCGGAGGCGGCGGTGGCGGCAGCGCGCCGGGGGCGGGGCGGGGTTGCGTCCCGGGCGGTGCGGGTGCTGGTGGTGCTGCCGCTGCTCGCGGCCCTGCTGTCGGCGTGCGGGGGCGGCGGAGCCGGCCCGCCGACGGTGCACTGGTACAACTTCCCGGACGACTCGGGGGCGCTCGCCGAGGCCGCCGACCGGTGCAGCCGGGCCTCGGCCGGCCGCTACCGCGTGGAGTACCACAAGCTGCCGCGTACCGCCGACGGGCAGCGGCAGCAGCTGGTGCGGCGGTTGGCGGCGCGCGACGACGCGATCGACGTCATGGGGCTCGACGTGACGTGGGCGGCGGAGTTCGCGGAGGCCGGCTGGATCCTGCCGTGGACGGGCCGGCTGCGGCAGCGGGCGGAGGAGGGCACGCTCCGGGTGCCGCTGGAGACGGCGACGTGGAAGGGCCGCCTGTACGCCGTCCCGTACAACGCCAACACGCAGCTGCTGTGGTACCGCGCCGACCTGGTCGACCGGCCGCCGCGCACCTGGGACGAGATGCTTGACGCGGCCCGCCGGCTCGCGGAGCAGGGCCGGCCGCACTACGTGGAGGTGCAGGGCGCGCAGTACGAGGGGCTGACGGTCTGGTTCAACACGCTGGTCGCCAGTGCGGGCGGTGCGATCCTCACCCCGGACGCCGATGCACCCGCCCTGGGGGCTCCGGCCGTGCGGGCGGCGGGGATCATGCGCGAGCTGGCGCGCTCGGTGGCGGCCGACCCGTCGCTGCCGAACCAGATGGAGGACCAGAACCGGCTGGCGATGGAGTCCGGGCGGGCCGCGTTCGAGCTGAACTACCCGTTCGTGTATCCGTCGATGCAGGCGAACAACCCGGAGTTGTTCCGGCACTTCCGGTGGGCGCCGTACCCGCGGGTGGACCCGGACACGCCCGCCCGGCCCACCATCGGCGGGATCGACCTGGCGGTCGGCGCGTTCTCCCCCCACCCGGACCTGGCGTTCGAGGCGGCGCTGTGCCTGCGCAACCGCGAGAACCAGTTCACCGCGGCGGTGCGCGGCGGCCTGCCGCCCACCCTGCGGGACCTGTACACCGACGAGGAGTTCGTGAAGAGCTACCCCTTCGCCGAGGCGATCCTGCAGGCGCTGGAGCAGGCGAGCGTCCGCCCGAAGACCCCGGCCTACCAGAACGTGTCGATCGTCATCGCCCACACCCTGTCCCCTCCTTCCGCGATCCGTCCGCGGGAGGACGTGCGGACCATCCGGGAGCAGATCCGGGACGCCCTGGCGTCGAAGGGGCTGATCCCGTGAGCCGGGCCTCCGAGAAGCCGGCGCCCGCGCCACCGCCCGCGCGGTCCGCGGCCGGTGGCGCCGCGCCGCGAGGGCGGGCGGCGGTAGGGCTGTCGGAGGGGGCGCGGCAGGAGCGGCGGCTGGGGTGGCTGCTGTGCGCTCCGGCCGTCCTCGTGATGGTGGCCGTGACGGCCTATCCGATCGGGTACGCGGTGTACCTGTCCCTCCAGCGGTACGACCTCCGCTTCCCCGAGCGGGCGGAGTTCGTGGGGCTGGCCAACTACGCGGCCGTGCTGTCGTCGCCGTTCTGGTGGGAGGCGTTCTGGGTGACGGTCCTCATCACCGCCGTGTCGGTCGCCGTCGAGCTGGTGCTCGGCCTGGCGCTGGCGCTGGTGATGCACCGCACCCTGCTGGGGCGGGGCACGGTGCGGACGGCGGTCCTCGTGCCGTACGGGATCGTCACCGTCGTGGCGGCCTACTCCTGGCAGTACGCGTGGACGCCCGGCACCGGCTACCTGGCGGAGCTGCTGCCGGCCGGGGAGGCCCCACTGACGGAGCAGTGGCCGGCGCTGGGCATCATCATCCTGGCGGAGGTGTGGAAGACCACGCCGTTCATGGCGCTGCTGCTGCTCGCCGGGCTGGCGCTGGTGCCCGAGGAGACGCTGCGGGCGGCGATGGTGGACGGGGCGGGGCCGTGGCAGCGGTTCACGAGGGTCGTCCTGCCGCTGATGAAGCCGGCGATCCTGGTGGCGCTGCTGTTCCGCACCCTGGACGCGTTCCGTGTCTTCGACAGCATCTACGTGCTGACGCGGGGAGCCCACGGCACCGGGTCGCTGTCGATCCTCGGCTACGACAACCTGTTCACCGCGCTCAACCTGGGCATCGGGTCGGCGATCTCGGTGCTGATCTTCCTCTGCGTGGCGCTGATCGCGTTCGCGTTCGTCAAGCTGTTCGGGGCGGCCGCGCCCGGGGCCGGGGAGGTGGGCCGCTGATGGCGGCGGGAGCGGGTGCCGGCGGGCGGCGCCGGATGGCGGGGTGGACCGCCGCCAACACGGTGGTCGTGGTGTACGCGCTGCTGCCGGTGTGCTGGATCGCGGCGCTGTCCTTCAAGGATCCGTCGACGCTGGGCGACGGCCGGTTCATCCCCGCGCGGTGGACGTGGGACAACTACCGGGGCATCTTCGAGACGGCGGAGTTCACGAGGGCGCTGGTCAACTCGATCGGGATCGCGCTGATCGCGACCGCAATCGCGGTCGCGCTGGGGACGATGGCCGCCTACGCGGTGGCGCGGCTGCGGTTCCCGGGGAAGCGGCTGCTGATCGGGGTGTCGCTGCTGATCGCGATGTTCCCGCCGATCTCGCTGGTGTCGCCGCTGTTCGCGATCGAGCGGGCGCTGGGCCTCTTCGACACGTGGGCGGGGCTGGTCCTGCCGTACATGACGTTCTCCCTGCCGCTGGCGATCTACACCCTGTCGGCGTTCTTCCGGGAGATCCCCTGGGACCTGGAGAAGGCGGCGAAGGTCGACGGGGCGACACCGGCGCAGGCGTTCCGGCTGGTGATCGCGCCGCTGGCGGCTCCGGGGGTGTTCACCACGGCGATCCTGGTGTTCATCTTCTGCTGGAACGACTTCCTGTTCGCGATCTCGTTGACGTCGACGCAGTCGGCGCGGACGGTGCCCGCGGCGATCGCGTTCTTCACGGGCAGCAGCCAGTTCCAGCAGCCGACGGGGTCGATCGCGGCGGCCGCGGTGGTCATCACGGTGCCCGTCGTCGTGTTCGTCCTGCTGTTCCAGCGGCGCATCGTCGCCGGGCTGACCTCCGGCGCGGTCAAGGGCTGACCGGCGCACCCCTTCAAGGAGCACCAAGGAGCACGTACCGTGGCCGAGATCGTTCTTGAGGGCGTCACCAAGCGGTTCCCCGACGGGTCCGTGGCGGTGCGCGACGTCGACCTGGAGGTGGCGGACGGGGAGTTCGTCATCCTGGTGGGGCCCTCGGGGTGCGGGAAGTCGACGACGCTGAACATGATCGCGGGGCTGGAGGACATCACCGAGGGCACCCTGCGCATCGGGGGGCGCGTCGTCAACGACAAGGCGCCGAAGGACCGGGACATCGCCATGGTGTTCCAGAGCTACGCCCTGTACCCGCACATGAGCGTGCGCGACAACATGGGGTTCGCGCTGCGGCTGGCGAAGACGGACAAGGCGGTCGTCAGGGAGAAGGTGGAGGAGGCCGCCCGCATCCTGGGCCTGACGGAGCACCTGGACCGCAAGCCGGCGCAGTTGTCGGGCGGGCAGCGGCAGCGCGTCGCGATGGGCCGGGCCATCGTCCGCGACCCCAAGGTCTTCCTGATGGACGAGCCGCTGTCGAACCTGGACGCGAAGCTGCGGGTGCAGATGCGCACCCAGATCTCCCGGCTCCAGCAGCGGCTGGGCACCACCACCGTCTACGTGACGCACGACCAGACGGAGGCGATGACGCTCGGCGACCGGGTCGTGGTGATGCGGGGCGGCGTCGTGCAGCAGGTGGGCACGCCGCAGCACCTGTACGACGAGCCGCGCAACCTGTTCGTGGCGGGTTTCATCGGCTCGCCCGCCATGAACTTCCTGCGGGGCGCGGTGGAGGGCGGGCTGCTGCGCACGGCGCTGGGCGACCTGCCGCTGGAGGACGGGGTGCGCGTGCGGCTGGAGGCCGCGGGCGCGCCGCGCGAGCTGGTCGTGGGGCTGCGTCCCGAGGCGTTCGAGGACGCGGCGCTGGTGGACCCGGGCGGCCGGGGGCGCGGTTCACGGCGGGCGTGGAGGTCGTGGAGTCGCTGGGGTCGGACGTGTACGCCCATGTGGAGGCGGAGGAGGACGAGGTGCCCGCGGCCGCCGCCCGGCCCGCCGAGTTGGCGGAGCTCGCGGCGGAGGCGGGAGCGGCGCCGGGCGGGCGGATCGTGACGCGGCTGAGCACGGCGACCCGGGTCCGCGAGGGCGCCCCGGCGGAGCTGTACGCCGACACGTCGGCCATGCACCTGTTCGACCCGGCGAGCGGGGTGAACCTGACGTACCGCGAGGACCGGGGCCCCCGCCGGTGACGGAGGGTGATGAGCACACCGCGGGCGCCGTGCGTACTGCTCGGTGAGCCAGGCGGCAGTCACCGAGGGACCGAGGGAGAGCCACGCCGATGAGACGACCGTTCGCGTTCCAGTACGCCGTGCCGGCCGATCCCGTGGACGTCCCCGTACCGTACGTCTACGACCCGGCGCTCCAGCTGAACGTGCTGCCCGACGGCCGGCCGGCGATCACGGACCGGGAGGTGCTGCGCGCGACGGGCACCACGACGTCGACGGCCGGCTCCCAGACGCACTTCGACGACTGAGCCGCGCGATGAGCGTGCTGGTCCTGACGTGCGAGCAGGACGTGACGGCGGATCTGGTGGTGGCCCGGCTGCTGGAGCGGTCCGTCCCGGTGGTGCGGCTGGACCCGGCCGACCTGCCCGGCAGGGCAGCGCTGTCGGCGGAGTACGTACGGGGCGAGGTCCACGGCTACCTGTCCGTGGACGGCCGCATGGTGAGCACCGCCGCGCTGCGCGGCATCTGGGTCCGCAGGCCCGGAGAGCCGGCGGCGCGGGCGCCGGGGGCGTCGCCGTGGCTCACCGAGGAGACCCGGCAGGCGCTGTACGGGATGCTGCTGTGCACGGGCGCGCGGTGGATGAACCACCCGGGTGCGGCGCAGCGGGCCCGGTACAAGCCGTGGCAGCTGCGGCTGGCGCACCGCAGCGGCTTTCCCGTGCCGCCCGCGGTCGTCACCACGTTCCCGAGGGCCGCGCAGGAGTTCGCGGCGCTGCACCGGCAGGTCGTGGTCAAGACCCTGTCGGGTCCGCCGCGGGACACCGGCGGGGAGGGGCCGCTGGCGATGCCGACGTCGCTGGTCGGGCCGGGGGCGGACTTCGCCGCCGTGGCGGCGGGTCCCACGCTGCTCCAGCGGTACGTCGCGAAGCGGGCCGACGTGCGGCTGACGGCCGTCGGCGGCGGCTGTTCGCCGCGCGGAAGGACGCCGTGCCCGGCCAGGTCGACGGGCGGTACGGCGACACCGGCCGCGCGTGGCGCCCGGTGGGGGTGCCCGAGCACGTGGGGCGGGCCGTACGGGCCTATCTGGAGTCGGCGTCGCTGGCGTACGGGGCGTTCGACTTCGCGGAGGACGCGGCGGGGGTGTGGTGGTTCCTGGAGTGCAACCAGGGCGGCCAGTTCGGCTTCGTGGAGCTCGCCACAGGGCAGCCGATCGCGCGGGCGGTCGCCGTGTGGCTGGCGGGTCGGCCCGCCGGGGGCGCGGCTGCGGTGGGTGCGGCGGTGCGCCCGTCACACCCGGCCGTGGGCTTTCTGGGCGCGCCGCGACAGCGAGTCGATGACGACGGCGAGCAGCAGCACCCCTCCGGTGATCATGAACTGGACGGCGCCGCGGATGCCGAGGAGGGCGACTCCGGACGCGATCGACTGGATGACCAGGACGCCGAACAGCGCGGACCAGACCGTGCCGCGGCCGCCGAAGAGGCTGGTGCCGCCGATGACGGCGGCGGCGATGGCGTTCATGAGCAGGTTGCCGCCGCCGGAGGACTGGCTGGCGGAGGTGACGCGGGAGGCGAGGAACAGCCCGCCGAGCGCGGCCATGGTCCCGGAGACCATGAAGACGGAGATCCGGACCCGGTCGACGCTGATCCCGGCCCGCCGGGCGGCCTCCAGCCGGCCGCCGAGCGCGAACACGGTCCGCCCGTACCGTGTGCGGCGCAGTACCTGGTCGAGGACGACGAGCAGGACGAGGAAGATCAGCAGGGCCAGGGGCAGCCCCTGGAACCGGTTGAGCACGACCGCAGTCGCGAAGGCGACCGCGGCGAGGGCCGCGGTGCGGACGGCGATCTCGCGGGTGCCGCGGGACGGCACACCCGCGGAGCGGCGGCGGCGCGCGTCGGTCACGGCGGCGAGGAAGTAGCCGGCGACCCCGACGGCTGCCACGCCGTAGGCGACGGCCACGTACGAGAAGTAGTAGTCCGTCAGCTGGGCGACGAGGCCGTCGTCGTCGAGGTTGACGGTGCCGCTCGCGCCGAGGATGTACAGCATGAGGCCGTTCCAGCCGAGCAGCCCGGCGAGGGTGACCACGAAGGCGGGTACGCCGACCTTCGTGAACACGAGGCCCTGGAAGAGGCCGATGGCCGTGCCCAGGGCGACGGCCAGCGCCACCGCGGGGGCCTCGGGCATGCCGTGGTGGACGTTCAGCACCGCGAACACAGCCGCCGAGAGTCCGCTGACGGAGCCGACGGAGAGGTCGATCTCGCCGAGCAGCAGCACGAAGACGATGCCCACGGCGATGAGTCCGGTGCCGACGATGTCGATGCTGAGGTTGGACAGGTTGCGGGGGGAGAGGAACGCCTCGTCGAGGCCGGCGAAGATGATCCAGATGGCGGCGAGGCTGATCAGGACGGGCAGTGAGCCGAGCTCGCCGACGCGCAGCCGGCGGGTGAGCGCCTCGCCGGAGTGCGCGAGGCGGGCCCGCGTCGTCCGACTGTCCCCTGCGGTCGGCGCGGCCCTCACCGGTCCGCCTCCCACTCGGGTGAGGTCCTGCGGGTCACGGCGTTGTCCGTCGCTCCGGTGATCGAGGAGACGATCTGCTCGTAGGAGGTGGTGGTCACGTCGAAGAAGCCGTTGTTCCGGCCGAGCCGCAGCACGGCCACGGAGTCCGCGACCGCTTTGACGTCGCCCAGGTTGTGGCTGATGAGGAGGACGCCGAGGCCGCGTTCGCGCAGCCGGTCGACGACGTTGAGGACCTGTGCGGTCTGCTCGATGCCGAGTGCGGCGGTGGGCTCGTCGAGGAGGACGAGCCGGGGTTCCCCGATGAGGGAGCGGGAGATGGCGATGGTCTGCCGCTGGCCCCCGGAGAGGGAGGCCACGGGGAGCCGAACGCTCGGCATGCGGATCGCGAAGGAGTGCAGCAGGCCGAGGGTGCGGCGCTCCATCTCGACCTCGTCGAGGAGGCCGAAGCGGCGCAGTTCGCGGCCGAGGAAGAGGTTGCCGACGACGTCGAGGTTGTCGCAGAGCGCCAGGTCCTGGTACACGGTCGCGATGCCGAGGCCCTGGGCGTCGTGGGGGCGGGTCAGGTGCACGGTCCTGCCCTCCCATGCGATCGTGCCGCGGTCGGCGGGGTCGACCCCGGCGATGACCTTGACGAGGGTGGACTTCCCGGCGCCGTTGTCGCCGACCAGCGCGACGACCTCGCCGGCGTGGATGTCCAGATCGACGTCGGCGAGGGCCTGTACGGCGCCGTACCGCTTGCGGATGCCCCGCAGGGCGAGCAGGGGCGCCGCTGACTGGTGGGCCATGGGCTTTCACTCCGTGTCGGTCAGTCCGGCCTTCTCGCAGGCGGAGGCGTACTCGGGGGTGCAGATCTGGTCGACGGTGTGGAGGCCGTCCGCGACGACGGTGTCCCGTATGGTGCCGGCGGTGACGGGCACGGGCGTGAGCAGGACGGCCGGGATGCCGTGGGTGCGGGTGCCGGGGCCGCCGTCGTCGTCGCCGCTGGTCACCGTGGACTCGGCGATGCCGTCGAGGGTCTGCCCGCGGACCAGGGCGACGGCCATCCGGGCCGCGGCGTCCGCTTCCTGCCGGAACGGCTTGTAGACGGTCATGTACTGCTCGCCGGCCACGATCCGCTGGATGCCGGCGAGCTCGGCGTCCTGGCCGGTCACGGGCGGCAGCGGGCGGATCCTGGCGGACTTGAGGGCGGCGATGACGCCGGAGGCGAGACCGTCGTTGGCCGAGTAGACGCCGTCGATGCCGTCCGCGCCGAGGGCTGCGATGGCGCCGGCCATGTTCAGGTGCGCGTTCGTGGGCCGCCACTCGACGGTGTCGTACGACTTGGCGATGTGCACCCTGCCGTCGAGGACGGACAGCGCACCTTCCTTGAACCACCCGGAGTTCGGGTCCGCCGGGTCGCCGTTCATCATGACGATCCGGCTGCTGCCGGCCTCCTCACCGAGGGCGTCCAGCAGGGCCCGCGCCTGGAGGCGGCCGACCTCCTCGCCGTCGAAGGACACGTAGCCGGAGATCGGCCCCTCGGCGAGCCGGTCGTAGGCGACGACATCGATTCCGGCGTCGCGCGCCTTCTCGACGGAGGAGGCGACGGACCGGCCGTCGACGGCGCTGAGGACCAGCACCCGCACCCCCTGGGTGATCATGGCGTCGATCTGCTGCCGCTGGATGGCCACTTCCTGCTGGGCGCTGGCGGACCGCACGGTGCACTCGGGGCACAGCTCGCGGATGCGCTGCTCCAGAAGGGGCCTGTCGTACTTCTCCCAGCGGTCGGTGCTGCCCGGCAGCAGCAGGCCGATGGCGTTGCTGTCCCGGGCGACGGCCTGTCCGGCCCCGCCGTCGCGCACCTCGGCGGCCTTGCCGCAGGCGGCGAGCCCGCCGCCGAGGAGCAGCACGGCGAGCGCGAGGGCCCCGGCACGCCGCCGACCCCGCCGGCGCCGCCGCGCTGCGGGGGCGGCGGTACGGGGGCGGTGGTTTGGGGGCGGTGGTACGGGGGCGGCGCCGCGCCGTGCCGCCGGAGGGCTGCGCGGGGGCGGGGTCGAGAGCCACCGGGGGCACGGGCGGCGACTGGGGCACGGCGGCGGTGGCGGTAGCGCTGGCGGCGGCAGCGGTGGCTGTGGCTGTGGCTGTGGCTGTGGCTGTGGCTGTGAACTGCGGGGGCGCCGACCGGTCGTCGGTGTGCGGGGGCCGGGGCTGCCGGTCGGTGTCGGGTGGCGGCGGGGCCTGCCGATCGGCGCCCGTCCGGGGCGGGGCCTGCCGATCGGCGCCCGTCCGGGGCGGGGCCTGCCCGCCGGGGCTGTGCGGGCGCGGCGCCTCCCCGGCGGGGCGGACGGACGCAACCTGCGCAGTCGTCTGCGGGGGCTGAAGCCGCCGGGCGTCGGGCAGGGGCGGAGCCAATCGACCGGCCTCCGGCGGGGGCGGGGCCTGCCGGCCGGGGGTGTGCGGGGGTGTGCTGCGGGGGTTCATGGCGTCCGCTCCACGGTGAGTTCGGCCCAGACCTGCTTGCCGCCGCCGAGCGGCAGGGAGCCCCAGGACGTCGACACGGCCTCGACGAGCAGGAGCCCCCGGCCTCCGGTCGCCTCCCAGTCGGTGCTGGCGGCCCTGACGGGGGCGCGGGGAGAGGTGTCGTTGACGGCGATGCGCAGCCGGTCCCCGGCGAGCGTGAGGTCCAACCGCACTTCCCCCCGCGTGTGGGCGACGGCGTTGGTGACCAGCTCGGAGACCACCAGCAGCGCCATGTCGAGCGCCCCGTCCGCGGACCAGGAGCGCAGGGTGCGCGCGGTGAAGCGGCGCGCGTGCATCACGGCGTCCGGCAGCCGCCACACCGCCCAGCGGGCGCGGATGGGCCGTACCCGCATGCCGTCGTAGCGCAGCAGCAGGACGGCCACGTCGTCGTCGCGGCGGTGGTGGTGCGCGAGGAGCTCGTCCGCGACGCGTCCGGGGTCGGCCGGGTCCGCGGCGGCGAGCAGGCCGCGCACCGCCCGCATGCCCTCCTCCATCGGCAGGCTGGAGGACTCGACCAGCCCGTCGGTGACGAGGGCGAGCAGGGTGCCGGGGGCCAGTCCCCACTCCGTCATGGGGTACTCGGCGTCCGCCAGGACACCGAGCGGCGGGCCGCCTTCGGCGGCGGTCTCCAGCGTGGTGCCGTCGGGCAGGCGCAGCAGCGGCGGCAGGTGCCCGGCGCGGACGACCCAGGCGATGCCCTCCTCCATGTCGAGGTCGACGTAGCAGCACGTGGCGAACAGGTCGGTCTCCATGCCGACGAGCAGCCGGTTGGCGTGCGCGACGACGACGTCGGGCGGGTGGCCCTCCACCGCGTAGGCGCGGATGGCGGTGCGCATCTGGCCCATGATGGTCGCGGCTCCTGCGCTGTGGCCCTGCACGTCGCCGATGACCAGCGCCACGTGCCCGTCGGCGAGCGGGATCACGTCGTACCAGTCGCCGCCGACCTCCAGCCCGCGGGTCGCGGGAAGGTAGCGGGCCACAGCGGTGCCTCCGCCGAGGTCGGGGAGTTTGCGGGGCAGCAGGCTGCGCTGGAGCATCGTGGCCAGTTCGTGTCCCGCGTCCAGGGCGTGGGCACGCGTAAGGGCCTGACCGACCATGCCGGCGGTCGCGGTGAGCAGCGAGCGTTCCTCCGCGCCGAAGCGGTGCTCGCGGTCCCAGCCGACCAGGCACACGCCGACCGTCCTGCCCTCCGCGGGCAGCGGCAGCACCGCGAGGCCGCCAGGGCCGATGCCCGCCAGGCCCGGTTCGAGTCCGGTGTCGGCGGGCCACAGGCTGACATGGCCCTCGCGGAGCGCGCCTTCCAGCGTGGGCAGGGTGTGGCAGGAGGCGTCGGGCCACTCGGAGCGCCACTCGGAGCGCCACGACTCGGGCCAGGCGTCGGGCTGCGGCGGGTCGAGCAGGGTGACCACGAGCCGGTCGCCCTCCAGTTCGGCGACGGCGACCCGGTCGGCGCGCAGCGGTTCACGCAGGGCGTCGACGACGACGCGGCTGACCTCCCGGATGGTGGTCGCCCCGGCGAGCGCGGCCGACAGCCGCTGTACGAGGGACACGTCGTCGACGCTGGGCCGCAGGTAGGAGGCGTCGCCGACGACCCCGAGCACCCGGGCGGGGGCGCCGCGGGCGTCCGTCTGCACCCGGCAGCGCAGCCCCAGCCAGCGCAGCTCGCCTCCGGGCCTGCGGATACGGAAGGCCAGCTGCTGGTCGCCGACCACCCGGCCCGGTTCGACGATCGCCATGAGGGCCGGGAGGTCGTCGGGGACGGTGTGCTCCAGCAGGGTCGACACGTTGCCGTCGAACGCGTCCGGCGCGATGCCGAGCAGGTCGAGTACGGAGTCGTCCGCCGCCATGCGGCCGGTGTGCACGGTCATGACGAAGGCGCCGCCGCGCCGGGGCAGCAGGCCCGGCCCGGTGCGGGGGCTGGGTTCGGTGCGCGCCGGCAGCGTCCGGGCGGCCGCGGCTTCGAGGCCGGCGGCCGTCTGGTCGGCGTACAGCTCCAGCAGGGCGCGCTGGTCGGCGTCGAAGCCCGCACCGGGCCGGGCGGCGACGAGCAGGCACCCGAGCAGCCTGGACTCGCCGCCCAGCGGCAGCGCCCCCAGCACCACGGGCCCGCCGCCCGGCGGTTCTCCGGATCGGGGGCCGGGGTCCGCACCGTCCGGGTCGGCGTGGCCGGCGGTGGGACCCGCACGGGCGCCGCCGGACCACTCGGGCACATCCCGCAAGGCGGACACGTCACCGTCCCGCCGGACCCGGTCGCGGGTGCCGGCACCGCCCCGGGCACCGCCCTCACTCCCGGCATCGCCCTCACCCCCGGCACCGTCCTCGACGCGTGCGCCGCCTCGACCCGGGCCCCGTTCCCGACGGGTGCGCCGGCGGACGCGTCCTCCCGGGAGGCGTGCGGAAGGTGCCGCGCGCCGCCTCGCAGACCGTGTGCCACCCCGCCGCGGCTCTCCCCGCCGGGCTTGTGCGGGGTGCCGCCGCTCTCCCCGCCGGGCCGGTGCGGGGTGCCGCCGCTCTCCCCGCCGGGCCTGTGCGGGGTGCCGCCGCTCTCCCCGCCGGGCCGGTGCGGGGTGTCGCCGCTCCCGCCGGCACCGGGCGCGTCCGCCGCCTCCGTCCGGGGGCTGCCGGCGGCCGCGTGCGCCCCGAGGCCGCCGTGTCCGGTCGCGCCGTCGCGCAGCGGCGGTTCACGGTCCCCGTCCGTCGGAGGCTCGGCCCGCTCCGGCTCGTGCTCCGCGTCGGCAGCGAGCGCTTCGGTGCCCAGCCACAGCGGCCGCCCGGCCCGGCACGCCTCCGCGACCGAGGAACGACCGGTCAGGGTGTACGCCGGGGCAGGAAGGAACGGTCCGCCGTAGTCGACCGTCTCCGCGAGCCGCAGCTCGCTCCCGCTGTCGGCCAGCACGTACACCGCGGCCATCCCCACACCGCCGGAAGCAAACATCTGCCGGGTCAAAGCCTGCACCGCCTCCGTACGCGGCATGCCGCACGCATGTTGTACCGTGCACCGCCTTCCCTCCATGCTGCTACGCGGCAGGCGGTACAAGCCAGCTAAAAGGGCCGACATCCACACACATCCCCCCTACGGGGACATAGCGCAAGCCGTCGACCGCTCGCCGTGACCGCGCGCGACGGTGCACTGCCTGTGCGCCGGCCTCGGCAGCTGCCGGGGCTATGGGACTGCCCTACCGCACAGCCCGACCGGCTCCCTCCCGGACGTGCGTCACCGGATCAGGCGGCGGCGCCAGTCCAGGGGCGTGACGGTGACGGCCTGGCCCGGGTCGCCGTCCCACTCGACGCCGAGGCCGACCGCTTCGAGGGCGGCCACGACCTCCCGGCCGACGGCAGCGGTGGTCTCGGACGAGCCGTCGAAGCCGCCGTAGAGCAGCATCAGTCCGTTTCCGGCGGCGGCGGAGTCCGTGCACTGGGTGTGGAAGTAGACGAAGCCGCGGTCGTCCGGCCCGCCCTCGTCACCGATCTCGGCCTGGCTGCAGGTACGGCAGCAGGTGAAGTTCTCGCGGGCGGTGATGCCGGCTTCCTGCAGGGCCCTGAACGCGCGGGTGAGCCGCTCGGGGTCGGTCTCGCCCTGCCATGCGGCCTGCTCCCCGACACGTTCCAGCCACAGCCGGTCGGCCAGCGCCTCCGCCTGCTCCCGTGACACGGGCCGACGGTCCGCGGTGACCAGGCACTCCTCGGCGAGCTCCGCCAGTTCGGCCCGAGTGGCATAGCCGCCGACCAGCGCCTCGCGGACGCGCCGTTCCAGCACCTCGCGCTCGCCCTCGTCGAGGTCGAGGGGCGGCACCTCGCGGAGAGGGCCCATGTCCAGAAGCTCCCAGGCGAGTCCCTCGTCCCAGCCCGCCTCCTGGCGGGCCCAGCCGGTCATCGCCGCGCTCACCGCCTCGGGGCTGTCCACCGCGACCTGGAAGTGCCGGTCGGCGGCGCCGTCGCGGTGCTCCAGGGTGTAGCCTCCACCGGACTCGTGCCAGACCTGGGCGAAGACGTCAGGCCGGTCGGGTATCCGCTGCACCACCAGGAACCGGTCGCCCTCCCCGCCGATGCGCCGGGCCAACCCGGCAAGCTCCTCGGCGGACACCCGGACGTGCCGCTCCCCGTCCTCCGTCTGCACCCCGATCTCCAACCTGCGCAGACTCTGGCACACCCCTCTGACAGTGGGCCGCCGCGCCCGCCGCCTGCGGAGCGTCCCGGGCAAGGCCCGACGGCACCACCCCGGCCGTACCCGGCGCAGCGCAACCCGCCGCAGGAGACGTGGCGCGGCCGTGCCCGCGCGACCGCCGCCAGGACACCGCGCCATGGCCGTGCCGGGCAGCGGGCACCAGACGGTGCCGGCCGCGTGAGGCCGCACCGCCGCCACGACGACGCGGTCATGACCGCACTCCTCAGTGTGGGGCCTGTCGCGATTCGGCCACGGCTCGTCACAGGCGCGCACCGGCCGTGTCCTTTCGGCCGCTCGGCCCATTGTCCGACCGTCGGATCACGTACCCACGCGCGGGAGGCGTTTCATGGGCAGGCACAGGCGGCTGCATCGGACGGGCGGGGCCCGCCACGCGGTGGTGCGGGTCACCACCGCCATGGGGGTGGCCGGGGCCTTGGCCATCGCACTGCAGCAGGCCCGTGACACACCGGTCGCGCAGGCCGGTCCCGACCACCCGCGCAGCGCTCGTCCGGAGCCCGGTTCCGGTGCGGGCAGCCCGTACGACGAGGCGGGGAGCGGTCATCCCGGCAGCGGGCCCGGCGGCGTGCCCTCCGGCCACCCGGTGCCCGGCGCCTCCGGCACGGCGGCCGCACCACCCGGGCGGCAGCCGACGGAACCCACCGGCCCTGCCGCGTCGCCCGCGTCCGCCGGATCGGCGACCGCCGTACCGGCAGTGCCGTCCTTCCCTCCGGCGCCCGCGAGCGGGCCGGGCCCGGGGCCGACCGGCGCAGCAGCCGACGGCACGTCGGCGGACGGCGCATCGGCGGACGGCGCCTCGGCGGACGGCGCCGGAGTGCCCGTGCCGGGCCCCGACACGTCGGTGCCGCCCGTCCCTCCGCAACCGGACGCCCCGGCACCCGCCCCCTCCCCCACGCCCGTGGGGGCGCTGCGCGATCTCCTGGACAGCCTGGTGACCCCCGAGGACGGGTCCGCGCCGGCGGACGGCGGGACCGGCACCGCCGCGACGTCCCCGCAGTGACCTGCCCCGTCGTGCAGGGCCCGGGTACGCGGGGCAGCGGGTGCCGGGTCGGGCTCAGGAGTTTCGCACCACCGGTGAGACAGCAATACTGTTGCACCAGTGCGACACCACAGGGAGATGCGAGGCCCATGGCGACCCACACCGAGCCGCAGCAGACGTACACGGTGGACGAACTCGCCGCCCGTGCCGGGGTCACCGTGCGGACGATCCGCTTCTACGGCACGCGGGGGCTGCTGCCGCCGCCGGACATCGGGCCGCGCCGGGTCGGCCGGTACGGGCCCGGCCATCTGGCGCGCCTCGCGCTGATCGAGGAACTGCAGCGGCAGGGCATGACGCTGGCCGCGATCGAACGCTACCTGGAGCAGCTGCCGCCCGACGCCAGCGCGCAGGACCTGGCGATGCACCGGGCGCTGGTCGCCACCTGGGCCCCCGACGCCTCGGAGGAGCTGACGCGCCCCGAACTCGAACGGCGGGCGGGGCGGGCCCTCAGCGACGCCGACCTCGACCTGCTCGCCGGGATGGACGTGCTGGGCGAGACGGGCGCCGAGGGCGTGCTGCGGGTAGACCTCGGGCTGCTGCGGCTGGGCCTCCAGATGCTGGACGTGCCGATCCCGCACGAAACCATCCTGGCCGCCCGCGCGGTGCTGGTGGAGCACACGCGCGAGGCGGCCCAGGAACTGGCACGGCTGTTCCGCGAGGAGGTGTGGAACCCCTACCGGGAGCGGGAGGCGGACCCCCAGGATCCGCAGCACGTCAAGGCGATGAAGTCGCTGTCCGCGCACATGCAGCCGCTGGTGGTGCAGGCCCTCGTCACCGCTTTCCAGCGGTCGCTGAGGGACGAGCTGCGGGCCGCCTTCCGCGCCCCCGGGGAGGACGGGGCGCTCAGTCCGTGAACGTCTCCCCCCGCTCGGCCTTCTCCAGCAGCAGCGCCGGCGGCTCGAAGCGCTCCCCGTACCGCTCCGCGAGCTCCCGGGCGCGGGCCACGAAGCCGGGCAGCCCTCCCTCGTAGCCGTTGATGTACTGCAGGACGCCGCCGGTCCAGGCGGGGAAGCCGATCCCCAGGACGGAGCCGATGTTGGCGTCGGCGACGGACGTCAGCACGCCTTCCTCCATGCAGCGCACCGAGTCGAGGGCCTCGGAGAAGAGCATGCGCTCCTTCATGTCCTCGAAGGGGACGCGGGCGTCCGCCTTCGTGAAGTGCTCGCGCAGGCCCGGCCACAGGCGGGTGCGCCTGCCGTCCTCGTCGTAGTCGTAGAAGCCGGCGCCGCCGCTGCGGCCCGTGCGGCCGAAGTCGTCGACCATGCGGTCGATGACGGCCTCCGCAGGGTGGGTCCGCCAGGTGCCGCCCGCCTCCTCCACCGCGCGCCGCGTCTCGTTGCGGATCTTCCGGGGCAGGGTGAGGGTCAGTTCGTCCATCAGGGACAGCACCTTCGCCGGGTAGCCGGCCTGGCCCGCGGCCTGCTCGACGGAGGCGGGTTCGACGCCCTCGCCGATCATGGCGACGCCCTCGTTGATGAACTGGCCGATGACGCGGGAGGTGAAGAAGCCCCGGCTGTCGTTGACGACGATGGGCGTCTTGCCGATCTGGCGTACCAGGTCGAAGGCGCGGGCGAGGGCCTCGTCCCCGGTGGCCTCGCCCTTGATGATCTCGACGAGGGGCATCTTGTCGACGGGGGAGAAGAAGTGCAGCCCGATGAAGTCGGCGGGCCGGTCCACGCCCTCGGCGAGCGAGGTGATGGGGAGCGTGGAGGTGTTCGAGCACAGCAGCGCGTCCGGTGCGACGACGCCCTGGACTTCCTGGAACACCTTGTGCTTGAGCGCGGTGTCCTCGAAGACCGCCTCGATGACGGCGTCGCAGCCCGCCAGGTCCGCCGTCCCTGCGATGGGCCGGATGCGGGCGAGCAGGGCGTCCGCCTTCTCCTGCGTCGTGCGGCCCCGCTGGACGGCCTTCGCGCAGAGCTTCTCCGCATGGGCCTTGCCCCTCTGCGCGGCCTCCTGCGACACGTCCTTGAGGACGACGTCGATACCGGCCTTGGCGCAGGCGTACGCGATGCCGGCGCCCATCATGCCGGCGCCGAGGACCGCGGCCCTGCGGACCGGGCGCGGTGCGACGCCGTCGGGGCGGCTGCGGCCGGCGTTGACGGCCTGGAGGTCGAAGAAGAACGCCTGGATCATGTTCTTCGCGGTCTGGCCGGTCACGAGCTCCGTGAAGTAGCGGCCCTCGATGGTCAGCGCGGTCGCGAAGTCGACCTGTGAGCCCTCGACGGCGGCCGCGAGGATGGCGCGGGGCGCCGGGTAGGGGGCGCCGTTCAGCTGCTTGCGCAGGTTGGCGGGGAAGGCGGGGAGATTCGCGGCGAACTTCGGGTTCGACGGCGTGCCGCCCGGGATGCGGTAGCCGGGGACGTCCCACGGCTGGCGGGACTCGGGGTGGGCGTCGATGAACGCGCGGGCCTTGGCGAGCATCTCCTCCGGCGTGGCTGCCAGTTCGTGCACGAGGCCGTTGTCGAGGGCGCGGCGCGGGGTGTACTGGGTGCCCTGGAGGAGCACCTTCAGCAGGGCGTCCGCGATGCCCATGAGGCGGACGGTGCGGGTGACGCCGCCGCCTCCGGGGAGCAGGCCGAGGGTGACCTCGGGGAGGCCGATCTTGGAGCCGGGGGTGTCGAGGGCGACGCGGTGGTGGGCGGCGAGGGCGATTTCGTAGCCGCCGCCGAGGGCGGTGCCGTTGACCGCGGCGACGACGGGTTTGCCGAGGGTCTCGATGCGGCGCAGCGCGCTCTTGATCTCGGCGGCGGTGTCGAAGACGAGGCGGGCCTCGGCGGGGCCTGCCTTGATCATGTCCTTGAGGTCGCCGCCGGCGAAGAAGGACTTCTTGGCGGAGGTGTAGATGATGCCGCGGATGGAGTCCTTCTCGGCCTCGGCGCGGTCCGCGATCGCGGTGATCGACGTGCGGAAGGCCTGGTTCATGGTGTTGGCGGCCTGGCGGGGGTCGTCGAGGACGAGGGTGACCACGCCGGTCTCGTCCTGCTCCCAGCGGATGGTGGTGCTCTCGCTCATTCGTGGTCTCTCCGTGAGGGGGTGGGGCGGGACGGGTCAGAGGCGCTCGACGACGGTGCCGATGCCCATGCCGCCGCCGACGCAGAGCGTGGCGAGTCCGTAGCGCTTGTCCTGGCGCTCGAGTTCGTCGACGAGCGTGCCGAGGATCATCGCCCCGGTGGCGCCCAGGGGGTGGCCCATGGCGATGGCTCCGCCGTTGACGTTCACCTTGTCGAGGGAGAGGCCCATGTCCTTGACGAAGCGCAGGACGACGGCGGCGAAGGCTTCGTTGATCTCGACGAGGTCGATGTCGCCGATGGTCAGCCCGGCCTTGGCGAGGGCCTTGCGGGCGGCGGGGGCGGGCCCGGTGAGCATGATGGTGGGCTCGGAGCCGGAGACGGCGGCGGAGACGATGCGGGCGCGGGGCGTCAGCCCGTACCGCTCGCCGACCTCCTGGGAGCCGATGGCGACGAGTGCGGCGCCGTCGACGATGCCGGAGGAGTTGCCGGCGTGGTGGACGTGGTCGATCGCCTCGACCCAGTGGTACTCCTGGAGCGCCACGGCGTCGAAGCCGCCGAGCTCGCCGATGTCCGCGAACGACGGCTTGAGGGCGGCGAGGGAGTCGGCGGTGGTGCCGGGGCGCATGTGCTCGTCGTGGTCGAGGACGACGAGTCCCGCGCGGTCCTTGACCGGGACGACGGACCGGTCGAACCTGCCGTCCTTCCACGCTTCGGCGGCGCGGTCCTGGGACAGGGCGGCGTACTCGTCGACGTCGCGGCGGGAGAAGCCCTCGATGGTGGCGATGAGGTCGGCGCCGATGCCCTGGGGGACGAAGTTGGTGGCGAGGTTCGTCATGGGGTCGGCGAACCAGGCGCCGCCGTCCGACGCCATGGGGACGCGGGACATCGACTCGACGCCGCCGGCGAGGATGAGGTCGTCCCAGCCGGAGCGGATCTTGGCGGCGGCCGTGTTCACGGCTTCGAGGCCGGAGGCGCAGAAGCGGTTCTCCTGGACCCCGGCGACCGTGTCGGGCAGTCCGGCGGCGATGGCCGCGATGCGGGCGATGTCGGAGCCCTGGTCGCCGACGGGGCCGACGACGCCGAGGACGATGTCGTCGACGGCTGCCGGGTCGAGTCCGGGGAAGCGGTCGCGGAGCTCGTGGATGAGTCCCACGACGAGGTCGATGGGCTTGGTCCCGTGGAGGGCGCCGTTGGCCTTGCCGCGGCCGCGCGGGGTGCGGATGGCGTCGTACACGTACGCTTCGGTGGTCACTGGTGGGCCTTTCGCGAGGTCGGTCGGCGGGAGTGCGCGGAGGCGTCAGCCGAGCAGGGAGCGGCCGATGATCTCCTTCATGATCTCGGTGGTGCCGCCGTAGATGGTCTGGATCCGGCCGTCGGTGAACGCCCGGGCGACGGGGTGTTCGGCCATGTAGCCGTAGCCTCCGTGGAGTTGCAGGCAGCGGTCGGCTGTGCGCTTCTGCAGTTCGGTGGCCCACCACTTGGCCATGGAGGCGTGGACCGCGTCGAGTGCGCCGTCCGTGTGCTCCTCGATGCAGCGGTCGACGAAGGCGCGGGTGACGGCGCACTCGGTGGCCAGCTCGGCGATCTCGAAGCGGATGTGCTGGAGCCGGGCGAGCGGGCGGCCGAACGCCTCGCGCTCCTTGACGTAGGCGGTGGTGGTCTCCAGCAGGTGTTCGGCGCCGGCCGCGGCGGCGACGGCGATGGCGAGGCGCTCCTGCGCCAGGTGGGTCATGAGGTGGACGAAGGCGCCGTCGCGGTGGCCGAGCAGGTTCTCCTTGGGGACGCGGACGTCGTGGAAGAACAGTTCGGCGGTGTCCTGGGCCTTCTGGCCGATCTTGTCGAGGTTGCGGCCGCGGGTGAAGCCTTCCGCTCCGCGCTCCACGACGAGGAGGGAGAGGCCGTGCGCGCCGCCTTCCGGGGTGGTCTTCGCGACGACGATGACGAGGTCGGCGAGGATGCCGTTGGAGATGAACGTCTTGGAGCCGTTGAGCAGCCAGTGGTCGCCCTTGTCCTCGGCGGTGGTGCGGATGCCCTGGAGGTCGGAGCCGGCTCCGGGTTCGGTCATGGCGATGGCGGTGATGGTGTCGCCGCTGCAGAAGCCCGGGAGCCAGCGCCGCTTCTGCTCGCCGGTGGCGAGGGAGGTGAGGTAGGGGCCGATGATGTCGTTGTGCAGCCCGATGGCGAGGCCCGGGGCGCCGGCCCGGGTGAACTCCTCGGCGAGGACGGCGCTGTAGCGGAAGTCGGCGGTGCCTCCGCCGCCGTACTCCTCGGGGACGGCGAGGCCGAGGAGGCCCTGGCGCCCGGCGGCGCGCCAGGCGTCGCGGGCGACGATGCCGTCCTTCTCCCACTGCGCGTAGTGCGGCAGGACCTCCTTGGCGAGGAAGGTGCGGACGGTGTCGCGGAACGCCTCGTGCTCGGCGCTGAAGATCCGGCGCTTCACCGGGGACCTCCTTCGGTGGGGCGGATGGCCGGGACGTCCCAGTCGCGGGCGATGTCGGCGGCGTCGGCGCCCGGCTGCGCGGGCGGGCGGCGGACGGTGCCGGGGGTCGCGGAGAACCGGGGTGCGGGCGCGGGCTGGGTGAGCCCGCCGTGGCGGGTGAACGTGCCGCGGGCCGCGAGGTGCGGGTGCGCGGGCGCCTCCCTCAGGGACAGGACGGGCGCCACACAGGCGTCCGTACCCTCGAAGAGGGCCGTCCACGCGGCGCGGGTGCGGGTGCGGAACCGTGCGGCGACGGCCTCCTTCAGGTCGTCCCACCGTGCGGGGTCGCCGCGGAGTGCCGCCTCGTCGGGGGTGAGGCCGAGGAGGTGGGCGAACCGGTCGTAGAAGCGCTCCTCCAGGGCGCCCACCGCCATGTGGCGGCCGTCGGCCGTCTCGTAGGTGCCGTAGAAGGGGCAGCCGCCGTCCAGCAGGTTGCCGCCGCGGAGGCCGTCGCGCCAGGTGCCGGCGGCGAGCATGCCGTGGATCATGGTGGTGAGGTGGGCGGCGCCGTCGGTGATGGCGGCGTCCACGACCTGCCCGGTGCCGCCCGGTCCCCGGGCGTGGTGCAGGGCGGCGAGGACACCGGTGACGAGGTACAGCGCGCCGCCCGCGTAGTCGCCCAGCAGGTTCGCCGGCACGGGGGGCGGGGCGCCGGGGGCGCCTCCGGTCAGGGAGAGGCCGCCGGTGACCGCGAGGTACGTGATGTCGTGTCCGGCCCGGTCGGCGAGCGGTCCTTCCTGGCCCCAGCCGGTCATCCGGCCGTAGACGAGCCGGGGGTTGCGGGCGAGGCAGGGGCGGGGGCCGACGCCGAGGCGCTCGGCGACGCCCGGGCGGTAGCCCTCGATGAGGATGTCGGCGCGCTCGGCGAGGTCGAGGACCGCGGCCGGTCCGCCGTCGGCCTTGAGGTCGACGAGGACGGAGCGCTTGTTGCGGTTGGTGAGGTCGTACGCCGGGTCGATGCCGAGGCCGGGGCCGCCGGGCCGGTCGACCCGGACGACGTCGGCGCCGAGGTCGGCCAGCAGCATGGCGGCGAAGGGGCCGGGGCCGATGCCGGCCAGTTCCACCACGCGCACCCCGGCGAGCGGGCCGTGGCCGTGGGCGCCTCGGGCGTCCCGGCCGTTGGTCGCTGTCATACGGCTCCCCTCGTCCCGCCACCACACTGTGACAGTACTGCTGTAACAGTGATGATGTTAAGAAGGGCCCGCAGCCCGCACAAGCCCCGCCGCACCCCTGTGGAAAACCCCCGGGACGCCGGACCGGCGGCGCGCAGGCTCAGTCGCGCACCAGGCAGAAGGGATGGCCCGCCGGGTCCGCGCACACGATCCAGCCCCGGTCCGGCGGCCCCGCGTCCAGGACCGCGGCCCCGAGGGACACAGCCTGGGCCCGGGCCTGCTCCAGGTCGGCCACGCCGATGTCCAGGTGGAACTGCTGCGGCCGGTCGGGGTCGCCGGGCCACCGCGGCGGGCGGTAGGGGTCGGCGCGCTGGAAGGCCGGCACCGTCCCGTCGTCCAGGTGGAGCGTCGCCCACGCGCCGTCCCGCGACCACCGCGGGTCCGGACGGTCGACCTCACCGCCGAGGAGCCCCTGATAGAAGCGGGCCAAGGGGCGCGGCTCCGGGCAGTCGAGCACGGCGCACTGCAAGCGGCCGATCATGAGGCCGACCCCTCCGCGACCCCCGGGGCCGCCGGGCCTGGCTCCGCCGCGACCGCCGCCGCTGCACCAAGGGCCCTGCGGCAGAGCGCGTCGGCGTGCCGCGTCGTCTCCGGGAGGCGGTAGCGCGGCGTCAGCGCCAGGGTGTGGGCGCAGGCGCCTTCGAGGGTCACGCGGTGGCCGGCCGAGACGAAGACCGGCTTGACGCCGTCCCGGGTGCGCAGCGCCCGCCCCACCTCCTCGTCACCGGCCAGCAGCGGCGACGAGGCGCCGCGCCGCTCCCCCGGCGTCTCGTACGTGAAGGTGAACGGGTTCTTGGCGACGCCGATGACCGGCAGTCCGGTGAGCACGCCGAGGTGGCTGGCCAGCCCGAAGCGGCGGGGATGGGCCCGGCCGTACCCGTCGCAGACCACGAGCCCGGGTCCGGCGGTCAGCGCCCCGAGGGCGGCGAGCACGGCCGGCAGCTCCCGGAAGGCGAGCAGCCCGGGGACGTACGGGAAGGAGACGTGTCCGACGGCGGTGGCCCGGTCCACGACCTCCAGGGTGCGCGCGTCCAGCACGACGGCGGCCGCCGCGACGAGGTCGCGGTCGTCGTCGTAGGCCACGTCCACCCCGGTCACGAGCCCGGTGCCGGGCGGCGGCCCCGACTCGTCGAGGACGACACGGCCGCGCAGGGCGTCCTGCACGGCCAGCGCCTGCGCCTCGTCGGCGGGCCAGTCGGCGGGTGTTTCGAAGATCGTCATAGTGCCGCCACCCTACGGCGGGGCGCACCGCAGGGACAGCCTGTCATGTGATGTACATCACAGTCTCAGGCGGTCACTCGCCGGTCGGAATGCTCGTCCTCCCCCATACGAGGGAGAGCTACGAGGGAGCAGGACTTGTCGACCGTCATCGAGCAGGCCGTGGAGGCCCGTCTCGTCGCGTCCGCGCCCCGCACGGACGCCGTGTCCGCCACGCTGAGCTACGACCGCCGCGACCCCTTCGCCGTACGGATGGCCTTCCCCGCGGAGGCGACGCTGGAGGGCGTGGAGGTGGTGTGGGAGTTCTCCCGCGACCTGCTCCTGGCGGGCCTGGGCGCCCCGGCCGGCACGGGTGACGTGCGCGTACGCCCCTTCGGCCGCGACCGCGCGGTGCTGGAGTTCCACGCCCCCGAGGGCGTCGCCATGGTGGAGGCGCGCGCCGCGGATCTGCACCACTTCCTGACCCGCACGCGGCACGTGGTGCCGCTGGGCTTCGAGCACCTGTTCCTGGATCTGGACCACGAACTGGCGGAACTGCTGCGCGACGCGCGCTGACCCGTAATTCCTTTGCGGCGGGCGGCCGCTGCCGCCTACCGTCGTGCTCGACCCCCTCGCCCGCCGCCGGTCTGATCGGAGTAGGACATTGCTCGTCTGAGGTCCTGAGACACCGCGCCGTGCCGCAGCCGCGCCTTCCCGCGCCGCCTGCCGCCGCCGTGTCCGGCCTCCGCCGTACGAGCTGTCCCAGGCGGGCTTCCACTGTGCTCCCGTGCGCCCGAAGCCGTATGAGGCGACCGGAATCCGTCGGACCGCGGCCCCTCTTCGCGCGCCGGTGTCCCACCCGTTGCCCCCATGCCGCACCCACGCAACCGGGAGACCCGTATGCCATCCATCTCTTCCCGCACACCGTCCGCCCTCACGTGCACCGGGCTGTCCTTCGCCTGGCCGGACGGCTCTGCGGTCCTCGACGGCCTGGACCTCGCCGTGTCCCCCGGCAGGACCGGGCTCGTCGGCCGCAACGGCTCGGGGAAGTCGACGCTGCTGCGCCTGCTCGCCGGCGAACTCGCCCCGTCGGGCGGCAGCGTCCGCGCGGCCGGGGAGATCGGCTACCTCCCGCAGGACGCCGCCCTCGACACCGCGCTGCGCGTGGACGAGGCCCTCGGCGTCGCGGCCGCCCGGGCCGCCCTGCACGCCATCGAGCAGGGCGACGCACGCGAGGAGCACTTCGCCGCGGTCGGCGACGACTGGGACGTGGAGGAGCGGGCACGCGCCGCGCTCGACCGACTCGGCCTCGGCCACCTGGGACTCGACCGGACGGTCGGCGAGATGTCGGGCGGCGAGTGCGTGCTGCTGCGCCTCGCCGCACTCCAGCTGGCCCGGCCCGCGATCCTGCTGCTGGACGAGCCGACGAACAACCTCGACCTGGAGGCGCGGCGCCGCCTCTACACCGCGGTGGACTCCTGGCCGGGCGCCCTCGTGGCGGTCAGCCACGACCGGGAGCTGCTGGAGCGCGTGGACCGCATCGCCGAGCTGCGCGAGGGCGGGATCGTCTGGTACGGCGGCCCGTACTCCGTGTACGAGGAGATCGTCGCCGCCGCGCAGGAGGCGGCCGAGCGCACGGTGCGCACCGCCGAGGCGGACGTGCGCCGGCAACGCAGGGAACTCGCCGAGGCCCAGCAGAAGCTGTCCAAGCGCAAGCGCTACGGGCAGAAGAGCTACGACAACAACACCGTCCCGCGGATCGTCGCGCAGGAGCGCAAGCGCGCCGCCCAGGTGTCGGCGGGCAAGCACCGCACCCTGCAGGCGCAGCGGCTCACGGAGGCCCGGGAGCGGCTGGGCGAGGCGGTGGAGGCGGTGCGGGACGACGACGCGATCCGCGTCGAGCTGCCCCACACCGCCGTACCGCCGGGCCGCGAGGTGCTGCTGCTGCGCGACCTGACGCTCCGGCACGGCGCGCGCCTGGAGGGCGAGACGGCGGTGCGCGGACCGGAGCGCATCGCCCTCGTGGGCCGGAACGGCGCGGGCAAGTCGACACTGCTGCGGACGATCGCCGGAGAGGTGGAGCCGGTGGCGGGGCAGGCCGCGGTGCGGGTGCCGCTCCGCTTCCTGCCCCAGCGCCTGGACGTGCTGGACGACGAGGCGACGGTGGCGGAGAACGTGGCGCGGTTCGCCCCGGAGGCGACGCCGAACCGCGTCAGGGCGCGCCTCGCGCGGTTCCTGTTCCGCGGCGCGCAGGCGGACCAGCGGGCCGGGACGCTGTCGGGCGGGGAGCGCTTCCGGGCGGCGCTCGCGGCCCTGCTGCTGGCGGAGCCGGCGCCGCAGCTCCTGCTGCTGGACGAGCCGACGAACAGCCTCGACCTGGCGAGCGTGCGGAGTCTGACGGCGGCGCTGGAGGCGTACGAGGGGGCGTTGATCGTGGCCAGTCACGACGAACCGTTCCTGGAATCGATCGGGATCACTCGACGACTGACCATGAACAATCCTGAGCGTGACAGCGGGTAATCAGACAACTTCATGACAGATCTTGGCCATACCCTTACGGCCTGCTTAACCTACGGTCTCGTAACCTACGAGCCCGTAGGTAATGATCCCGTTTTTCCAGGAGCGCCCCGTGACCCTCACCTCTCCCCACCTCGGCAGTTCGGCGGAGTGGACCGACGCCCGGCTGCTGTACGCACTGGAAGAGGTCGTCGAGACGGAGCTCAACCGTCATCTCAAGGTCGTCAAGGACTGGATGCCGCACGAGTACGTCCCGTGGTCGGACGGCCGCAACTTCCCGCGGTTCTTCGAGGACGGCGAGGAGTGGGAGCCGGGGCAGTCGAAGGTCACCGACGTCGGCAGGACAGCGCTCATCGTGAACCTGCTGACGGAGGACAACCTGCCGAGCTACCACCACGAGATCGCCACCCTCTTCGGCCGGGACGGCGCCTGGGGCACCTGGGTGCACCGGTGGACCGCCGAGGAGGGGCGGCACGGCATCGTGATGCGCGACTACCTGCTGACGTCGCGCGCCGTGGACCCGGACAAGCTGGAGCAGTTCCGCATGTCCCACATGAGCGAGGGCTTCGAGTCGGACAACCGCCACTCGATGCTGCACTCCGTGGCGTACGTGGCGTTCCAGGAGCTGGCGACGCGCATCTCGCACCGCAACACCGGCCACCACTCGGGCGACCCGGTCTGCGACCGGATGCTGTCCCGCATCGCGACCGACGAGAACCTGCACATGGTGTTCTACCGGAACCTGCTGTCGGCGGCGTTCGGGCTCGCGCCCGACCTGACCATGCAGGCGGTGCGGGACGTGGTGGTCGACTTCCGGATGCCGGGCCACGGCATCCCGGGCTTCGAGCGGGCCGCCGCCCAGATGGCGATCGGCGGGATCTACAACCTGCGCATCCACCACGACGACGTCCTGCAGCCGGTGCTGCGCTTCCTGAAGGTCATGGAGATCGACGGGCTCGGCCCCGAGGGCCGCAAGGCCCAGGAGGAGCTCGGGCTCTACATGGACGGGCTGGACACGGAGGCGAAGCGGTTCGACGAGAAGCTCGCCACGCGCCAGGCCCGGCTGGCGGCACGGGCGGCGCGGACCGACTGACCCGGCCGTCCGCGGGCCCCGGGGCGCCCCGCGCAGCGGGCCGGCCTCGTCGTGCAGCGGGCCGGCCCTTTCACGCCGGCGGGCAGCCTTCCTCAGGCAGGGGGCCGCAGGCGGCAGGCCACCCGGCAGCGGGCCGCAGGCAGCGTGGGCGGCGCGGCGCCGGAGGCTGCCCGCGCGCCGCCGTCAGGCCGCCTGCCGCTCGCGGCGCCCGCGCCTGAGGGCGAGCCGCTCCTGCTCCGACAGCCCGCCCCAGACCCCGAACCGCTCGTCGTGCGCCAGCGCGTACTCCAGGCAGGCGCCCCGCGCGTCGCAGCGCCCGCAGAGGAACTTCGCCTCCCGGGTGGAGGAGCCGGGCTCGGGGAAGAACAGCTCCGGGCCGGTCTGGGCGCACAGGGCGGTCTTCTGCCAGGAGAGCTCGGGGTCGTGCGGAGCGGGGAGGGCGGCGCTGTTCACGGTGCTGTTGATCGGCATGGGCCCACCCTCCCCGTACGCGATAAACGACCGGTCAACGAACGGTCAACGGTGACGCGGCGGTCGCGCCCCGCCAGGATGGCCCCGCGTGGTGCGGCGGCGCAAAGGGTCGGCCGACTCGGCGCGGCGCCACCCGGGGCTCCGGGCGGCACGGCCCCGGAGCCGTACCGGACGGCGTCCCGGTGGCCGTACCGGACGGCGTCCCGGCGGGTGCACCGGACGGGGGTACGGGCGGGTGCACCGGACGGGGGTAGGGCGCCTCGTTGCGCGTACGGCCGCCCGGCGGCGCAGCCGGGAATCATGCCGGCCCGGAGTCACGCGTCCGCTCCGGCAGCCGCGCCGAACCCGGCTCCGGGGACCCGTCAGGGAGTGCGGGCGGCGCGTTCCAGCAGCGCGAAGCGGGCGCCGTACGGATCCGTGAGCTTCGCCGCGCGGCCGAGACCCGCGAGCTTCACCGCCTCCCTCCGCACGGAGCCGCCCAGCCGCTCGACCTGCGCGACGGCCCCGTCCAGGTCGGTCACCTGGAAGTAAGGGGTCCACGAGGGGCCGCTCTCCGCCTCCGAAGGGTCCTCCGCCAGCGGGACGACACCGCCGAAGGCGTCCTCCAGTGAGGACCGCCCCGTCCCGGACGGCTGAAGGAGGGTGTAGCCGGAGCCTCCCGCCGCGGGGTCGGCCGTGTGGGCCTCCATGCCGAAGACCAGGTCGTAGAAGGACAGGTCGGTGACCGGGTCGGGGGTGTAGAGCTCGGTCCAGGAGAGCGCGTTCGGTTCGCCGACCGCGTCGAGCCCCTTGTTCGTGCCGGGCTGCCACACACCGAAACCGGCCCCGGTCGGATCGCTGAACAGCGCCATCCGGCCGAGGTCGTGCACGTCCATGGGCGCGAGGCCCACCGCGCCCCCGCCCTGCTGCACGGCCGCGGCGGCGGCGTCGGCGTCGGGCGCCTGGAAGTAGACCGTCCACGCGGAACGGCCGTGCTCGGCGGGGATGGCCATGGCGCCTGCGACGGTGCTGCCACCGCGCTGGAACATGCCGTATCCGCCGGAGTCCGGTCCGGCGTCCTGGAACGTCCAGCCGAACAGCCCTTGGTAGAAGGACCGGGCGCCGTCCAGGTCGGGAGTGCCGAGGTCGACCCAGTTCGGGGCGCCGGTGACGAAGCGGGTGGTGAGCATGGGGTGCGCTGCTCCTTCGGGTGCCGGTGGTGGGGGCGCTGCCGCCGGGGCGGCGGGCCGAACGTGACGGTGCGGCGGGGCGGGCGGCACCACGCGGGTGCCGCGGACCCCATCCGGTGCCGTGCCCGGCCGCCTGCGGACGGGTCCCGGGCGTGCGGCGCGCGGTGTGCGGGTCCCGTGACCGGTTTACCCCTTCCCACCGCTGCCCGCCCGGCGCGCCGCGCCCGGCGGGTCCTGCGACGTGTGCGAAATCCGCGAGCGGAAGGGCCTCTTCCGCTCCCTCTTCCGCTCCCTCTTCCGCGCCCTCCTCCGCTCCCTCCTCCGCTCCCTCTGCTTGCACGTGCTGCGCGGTCTGCGACGCTTCGGGGCCCGGGGCCTATGTGCTCGGTCTGCTCCGCCGGGCCTCCTCGCGGGCCCCGGGGTCCTCCTCGGCGCGCTTCCCGCCGTCTGTCGGGTGGTCCTCCTCGGCGCGCTTCCCGCTGCTCCCCTTCGCACGGCTGGGCTGCACCCGTGTGGGTTCGCCCGGCATCTTCGGATGGTCCGGCGGATACGGCAGGTCGCCGAGCCCGTGCTCGCGCTCGTCGCGTTCGGCCAGCTCCAGCAGCCCCTCCAGGCCGAAGGCGTGCTCCTCCATGTCGGCGTGGACGTCGCCCTCGTCCTGGTACCGCACGGGCATGGTGGCCAGGTCGAAGTCGCGGGGGTCCACGTCGTCGAGCTCCTGCCAGCGCAAGGGCGCGGACACCGGCGCGTGGGGCTTGGGCCGGATGGAGTACGCGGAGGCGATGGTCCGGTCCCGGGCGGTCTGGTTGTAGTCGACGAAGATCCGCTCCCCCCGCTCCTCCTTCCACCAGGCCGTGGTGACCCGGCCCGGCATCCGGCGCTCCAGCTCGCGGCCGACCGCGATGGCGGCGCGGCGCACCCCCGCGAAGGTCCAGCGCGGGGCGATCGGCACGTAGACGTGCAGCCCGCGGCCGCCGGAGGTCTTGGGCCAGCCCCGCAGTCCGTACTCGTCGAGCAGGGCGCGCAGCTCGTGGGCGGCCCGTACGGCGTCGGTGAAGCCCGTGCCGGGCTGCGGGTCCAGGTCGATGCGCAGTTCGTCGGGGTGGTCGGTGGCGTCGCCGCGCACCGGCCACGGGTGGAAGGTGAGCGTGCCGAGGTTGGCGGCCCACAGGACGGCGGCGACCTCGGTGGGGCGGATCTCGTCGGCCGAACGGCCGCTGGGGAAGGAGATGTGGGCGGTGGGGATCCAGTCGGGCAGGTTCTTGGGGGCCCGCTTCTGGAAGAAGGACTCGCCCTCGACGCCGTCGGGGAACCGCTCCAGGGTGGTCGGCCGGTCGCGCAGGGCGCGGGTGATGCCGTCGCCGACGGCCAGGTAGTAGCGGGCGACGTCCAGCTTGGTGAAGCCCCGCTCCGGGAAGTAGACCTTGTCCGGGTTGCTCAGGCGCACCTTGCGGCCTCCGGCCTCCAACTCCACCGCATCTGCCATAGCCGCCACGGTAGGCCGAGCCGACATGACGCGCATATCGGGCTACCTCCTTCCGTTTCGGGCAGAATCGCGCCATGGACCTGCCGGTGATGCCGCCCGTGAAGCCGATGCTGGCCAAGAGCGTGAAGACGATCCCGCCGGGGATGCAGTACGAGGCCAAGTGGGACGGGTTCCGGGCGATCGTGCACCGGGACGGCGCCGAGGTGGTGATCGGCAGCCGCACGGGCAAGCCGCTGACCCGCTACTTCCCCGAGCTGGCGGACGCGGCGCGGGAGCGTCTGCCGGAGCGGTGCGTGGTGGACGGCGAGATCGTCATCGCATGCGAAGGGCGTCTGGACTTCGACCGGCTGACCGAGCGCATCCATCCCGCGGATTCGCGCGTGCGGACGCTGGCCGAGCGGACTCCGGCGCGGTTCGTCGCCTTCGACCTGCTCGCTCTGGACGACGTGTCGCTCATGGGCGCCCCGCTGGCGGAGCGCCGCGCGGCACTGGAGCGCGTCCTCGCGGGCGTGCGCCCCCCGGTGCACCTGGCGCCCGCCACGACGGACCGCGAGGTGGCCGGGGACTGGTTCGAGCGGTACGAGGGCGCCGGGCTCGACGGGATCGTCGCCAAGCCGCTCGACCTGCCCTACCGCCCGGACGCCCGGGTCATGTACAAGGTCAAGCACGAGCGGACCGCGGACGTGGTGGTGGCCGGGTACCGCTTCCACAAGAGCGGCCCGGTGGTCGGCTCGCTGCTGCTCGGGCTGTACGACGCGAAGGGGGCGCTCCAGCACGTGGGGGTGTGCGCGGCGTTCACCGCACGCCGCCGCGAGGAGCTGGTGCGGGAGCTGGAGCCACTGGTCATGGACCCGCCGGACGGCCATCCGTGGGCCTCGTGGGCGGACGCCGCGGCGCACGAGGCGGGGCGGCTGCCGGGGGCGCCGAGCCGGTGGTCGGGGAAGAAGGACCTGTCGTGGGTGGCGCTGCGGCCGGAACGGGTGTGCGAGGTGGCGTACGACCACATGGAGGGCGACCGCTTCCGGCACACGGCGCAGTTCCGCCGCTGGCGCCCCGACCGCGCCCCGGAGAGCTGCGGCTACACCCAGTTGGAGGAGCCCGTCTCGTACGACCTGGACGCGGTCCTGTCGGGGCGCTGACACCTGCGGGTGCCGGGCTCCGCGCGGACGCCGGTGCGCGGCCTGCGCGGCAGCCCGGCCGTCACTCGGACCGCTCCCCGCGCTCCCCCTTGGGGCCGCGGCCGCGTTCGGTGCGCGGGCCGCGCGCACTCCACTCGGGGCTCTCCTGCAGTTTCGCGTTCGCCTCCTCGTTCGCGTCCTGGTCGGGCACGCCCTGGTTCTCCGCCTCCTTGCGCAGCCGGGCGCGGTGGACGTCGTACTTCTTGCTGCCGGGCTCTGGCATGGCGATCACCTCCAAGGGCCGACGGGTACCCCGGTGCGGGGCGGGAACGCAGGACCGTTGCAGGACGGGGACGGACCCGGGGGCGGAGCGGGGTGCGGAAGCCGTCACCATAGGGGGGTACACCCCGCAGTCGAAGGCCTGCCACAAGCAGGACAGCAGCAGACAAGGACCTCACGTGACCGTGTCGCGTCTCATCCCCGTCCCGATCCCCGACCAGGTCGCCGCCATGATCGGTTCCTGTATGCCGCTGGGTGTCCTGCAGGCGGAGGTCGACGCCGTGTGCGCGGCGCGCGAGGTGCGCCGGTTCCGCGGCCCGCTGTGCGCCGAGGACCAGGCGGACCGGGAGTACGCCCTGTCGGCGCTGGCCCGCGCCAACAAGGTGCTTGCCGCGTACAACCCGGGCCTGGTGCTGCGACCCGGCACCGGCGTCCGCTAGCGTCCCCGGCCGGCCGGCCCGCAGCGGCTGGTCACGCCGCGCAGCAGCGACCGGGACGCTCCCGTGGTCCCGCGGCGCCTCGGCCGACTCCTCGGCCGGGCAGCCGGCGCGGGCTTCCGAGCGGGGAGGCGGGCTTCAGTCGAAGGCCCCGTCCACATACGCCCACCGGCCGTCGGCCTTCTCGAAGCGGCTGCGTTCGCGCAGGGTGCCGGGGCTGCCGGCGTGGGTGTAGTGGGCCGCGAACGTGACGGTGCCGGCGGTGTGGAAGAGGGTGCCGTCGGAGGTGTCCAGGATCTCCAGGCCGGTCCAGTGCAGTTCCGGGTCGAAGTCCACGCCGTGCGGACGCGTCGCCGCCGACCAGGTGCGCAGGAGGTACGGCTCGTCCCGTACGGCGAAGGCGCTGTAGCGGGAGCGCATCAGCAGCTCGGCCGTCGGCGCCGCCGCGGTGCCCGCGTGGAAGCGCCCGCAGCAGGCGGCGTACGCGGCGGGCAGGCCGCACGGGCACGGGTCGTCGGCCCGCACGGCGGGCTGCGGTCGGGGGGCCGGGGGCGGGGCGGGCTTGCCGCGGCGGTTCCTGGTCGTGCGTCGGGACATGGGGCCATTGTGCCGGGGCCGCCGCCGGGGCGTGCTTTCGGTCATTGTGCGGCAGGGGCCGCACGGCACTTCCGGGTCCCGCGGGGCGGCCCTATCCTCCTGCGCCACACGGGAGTTACCGCCGGTAAAGGGGTGGGCATGGACCGTACGGGTACGACGCGCCGGATCTTCATGGCGGGCGCCGCCGCCACGGGCGCAGGGGCGGCGGGCCTCACCGCACCGCCCGCGCAGGCCGCCCCCGCGCCGAGCGGCCCCGACCGGACCGCCGGGGGCGGGCGGGCACCGTCGGTCGCGGTGCTGGGCGGCGGGGTGGCCGGCCTCACCGCCGCCCACGAACTCGCCGAACGGGGTTTCCGGGTCACCGTCTACGAGCGCCGCGCCCTCGGCGGCAAGGCCCGCAGCATGGACGTGCCCGGGAGCGCGCGCGGCGGCCGCCGGCCGCTCCCCGCCGAGCACGGGTTCCGGTTCATCCCGGGCATCTACCACAACCTGCCGGACACGATGCGCCGCATCCCGTTCCCGGGGAACCCGCGCGGTGTCTTCGACAACCTCGTGGCGCCCCGCGAGATGCTGTTCGCCCGCAGCGGCCGCGAGGACCTGCGGTTCGCGATCCCCTGGCCGGGCCACCGGCCGGAGCGGCTGACACTGGACGAGTTGCGCCGCGCGCTGACGGCCTTCGTCGACACCGCCGTCCGCCTCCCGGCACACGAGACGGCGTACTTCGTGGGGCGCGCCCTGGTGTTCCTGACGAGCTGCCAGGAGCGGCGGGACGGCGAGTGGGAGCGCACCCCGTGGTGGGAGTTCACCCGGGCCGCCCGGATGTCCGAGGACTACCAGCGGATCCTCGCCGTCGGCGTGACCCGCAACATCGTCGCCACGAAGGCGGAGGAGGCCAGCACGCGGACGGTCGGCACGCTCGGCGAGGCGTTCGTCCTCAACGCGCTGGGCCGGGGCGCGGACGGCCCGCCGGACCGGATCCTCAACGCGCCCACGAACGAGGCGTGGATCGACCCGTGGGCCGCGCACCTGCGGAGCCTGGGCGTCGCCCTGGAGGTCGGCTGGACGCTGCGCGAGCTCGTGTACGAGGACGGGGCGATCCGGGCGGCGCGCATGGAGGACCCCGGCGGCGTACGGCGGGACGTGACCGCCGACCACTATGTCTGCGCCCTGCCGGTGGAGCACGCCCGGCGGACCTGGGGGCCCGCGCTGCGGGCCGCCGATCCGCAGCTGGCCCGCTGCGACCGGCTCCGCACGGACTGGATGACCGGCATCCAGTTCTATCTGACGGAGCGGCCGCCGCTGGTGAGGGGCCATGTGAACTGCGTGGACTCGCCGTGGGCGCTGACCGCCATCGCGCAGGCCCACCACTGGGCCCGCGACTTCCCCGCCGAGTACGGCGACGGGCTGGTCGCCGACTGCCTGTCGGTGGACGTCTCGGAGTGGGACCGTCCGGGCATCCTGTACGGGAAGACCGCGAAGCAGTGCACCCGGGAGCAGGTCGCGCGCGAGGTGTGGGCGCAGTTGAAGGCGGCGCTCAACGACACCGGGCACCCCGCGCTGAAGGACAGCGCCCTGCACGGCTGGTTCCTGGACCCGGCGGTGGACGGCCTCGGCACCCCGCATCCGACGAACGAGGACGAGCTGCTCATCCACCCGGTGGGGACGTTCCACGACCGGCCCCGGGCGGCCACCCGTGTGCCGAACCTGTTCCTCGCCGGGGACTACGTCTCCGTCGACATCGACCTCGCCACGATGGAGGGCGCCAACGCGGCGGCCCGGCAGGCTGTCAACGCGCTGCTGGACCGGACCGGTTCGGCGGCGCCGCGCTGCACGGTCCGCCCGCTGCTGCGGCCGCCGGAGCTGGAGGGCCTGAAGCGGCACGACCTGTACCGCTACCGGATGGGGCTGCCCCACGCACTCGATCTCGGCTAGCGCCCCGGCCCAGTAGCGTACGGGGGCATGAAGCTGACGATTCTGGGCGGCGGCGGGTTCCGTGTGCCGCTGGTGTACCGGGCGCTCCTGGCGGACCGCGGCGAGGGGCGGGTCACCCGCGTCGTCCTGCACGACGTGGACGCCGCGCGGCTGGGGGCGATCGGCCGCGTGCTCGCCGAGCAGGCCGACGGGGTGCCCGGCGCCCCCGCCGTGACGGTGACGGCGGGTCTGGACGAGGCGCTGCGGGGCGCGGACTTCGTGTTCTCGGCGATCCGCGTGGGCGGGCTCGCGGGACGTGCCGCGGACGAGCGGGTGGCGCTGGCCGAGGGGGTCCTCGGCCAGGAGACGGTGGGCGCGGGCGGTATCGCGTACGGGCTGCGGACCGTTCCGGTGGCGGCGCACATCGCCCGGCGGGTGGCCGCCGTGGCTCCGGACGCCTGGGTCATCAACTTCACGAACCCGGCGGGCCTGGTGACGGAGGCGATGTCCCGGGTGCTGGGCGACCGGGTGATCGGGATCTGCGACTCGCCGGTGGGACTGGCCCGCCGGGTGGCGCGCGTGCTGGGGGTGGACCCGGCCGACGCCTGGGCGGACTACGTGGGACTCAACCACCTGGGCTGGCTGCGCGGGCTGCGGGTCGGCGGGCGCGACGTGCTGCCCGAACTGATGGCGGACCCGGAGCTGCTCGGCTCGTTCGAGGAGGGCCGGCTGTTCGGCCCGCAGTGGCTGCGGTCGCTGGGCGCGGTGCCCAACGAGTACCTGCACTACTACTACTTCGGCCGGGAGACCGTGCAGGCGTACCGGGAGGCCGCGGGCGCGGACGGGACGCGGGGGGCGTACCTGCTGCGCCAGCAGGCCGGTTTCTACGCGGACGCGGCGCGGCCGGGCGTGAAGGCCCTCGACGCGTGGCTGCGGACCCTCGCCGAGCGGGAGGCCACGTACATGGCGGCCAACCGGGCGGCGTCCGGCGACACCGGGGGGCGGGCCGAGGAGGACCTGGAGCCGGGCGGGTACGAGCAGGTCGCGCTCGCCCTGATGCGGGCCGTCGCCCGCGGGGAGCGGACCACGCTCGTCCTCAACGTCCGCAACGGGTCGGCGCTGCCGGTGCTGGATGCGGACGCGGTGGTGGAGGTGCCCTGCCTGGTGGACGCGAACGGCGCGCGCCCGGTGGCCGTGGACCCGCTGCCGTACCACGCGGTGGGACTGGTGACGGCGGTCAAGGCGGTGGAGCGGGAGGTGCTGGCGGCGGCCGAGACGGGCTCGCGCGAGGCGGCCGTGAAGGCGTTCGCCCTGCACCCGCTGGTCGACTCGGTGGCGGTGGCGCGACGGCTGCTGGAGGCGTACCGCAGGGAGCATCCCGGGCTCGCGTACCTGTCGTGAGGGGCCTGCGGGGCGGCTGGGCCCGGCCGGCCGTGAGCGGCGCGGGCGGCCGACAAGGGCCTCTTTACGGGGTGTCGGGCCGCTCCTACGCTCCGGCCCCATGGTTGCTCAAGGCGCACGACTGCGCAGACTCGCCGTGTTCGCGGCCGCCGCGTGCCTGCTGTGGGCGGCGGTGCCGGGCGCGGGGGCATCCGCCGCCGGCCGGTACGGCGAGGCCGCCGCGGCGCCCCCGACGCCGCCGCGGCCGTCGTCCCCGTAGAGATCACGGGCCCCGCGGAGAAACGGTTCAACATGGTCTTCATCGGCGACGGCTACACCGCAGGGGAGCTGCCGCGGTTCCGCGCGGACGTGGACCGGCACGTCAAGGTCCTGTGGAGCATCGAGCCGTTCCGGTCCTACCGCTCCTACGTCAACGTGTGGGCGGTGCAGGTGCCGTCGCCCGATTCCGGAGTGGACTGCGACCCCTCACTGGACGGGCCGCGCCGCGACACCCCGCTCGGCATGGGCTTCTGGGGCGGCTGCGATCCGCGGAGCGTGCAGCGGCTGCTCGCGGTGGACGGCGCGGCGGCCGCGCGGTACGCGGACCTGGTGGCGGGGACGTCCGCCGCCAACCGGCAGATCGTGGCCCTGGCCCACAGCAGCACGTACGGCGGCGCCGGCGGCACCTTCGCGACGGCCTCCGGCGGCAACGCGCTGTCGTCGCAGATCACCCCGCACGAGATCGGGCACTCGCTGGGCGGGCTGCAGGACGAGTACGACTACTACGCGCGGGGCATGCCCGGCGGGGCGTACGGGGGCGGCGAGCCGGCGTCGGCGCACCACACGGTGCTCACCTCGGAGCAGCTGCGCGACCGGCGTGCCAAGTGGTGGCGGTGGCTGGGCGAGGAGAGCGAGGCGGGCGGTGTCATCGGGCGGTACGAGGGCGGGCTGTACTCCACGGGGGGTGTGTGGCGGCCGACGCGGCACTCCCTGATGAAGACGCTCGGATACCCCTTCGACGAGGTGGGCCGCGAGGTGATGGTACAGGCGGTCTCGGCGAAGGTGGACCTGGTGCAGGGGCACACCCCGAACGGGGCGCCGATCGGCGCGGACCGCACGGTGTGGGTGGACACGCTGCACCCGCTGGGCGGTGAGCTGGACGTGGTGTGGCGGCTGGACGGCCGGCCCCTGCCCGCGGGCGGCGCCCGGACGGTGGATCTGCGGCGGCTGCCCCTGACTCCCGGCCGGCACGCCCTGACGGCGACGGTGACGGACCCGACGCCGTTCGTCCGCGACCCGGCGGTGCGCGGTTCGGCGGCGCTGACCCGGTCCGTGGCGTGGACGGTGGACACCCGGCTGCCGACCCGTCCGCAGCGGGTGGCGGTGCGGTTCACGTCGCACACGCCGACGCAGACGCCGGTGGGGGCCTGGTCGGTGGTCCACGCGGACACGACGCATCCGCCCGACCGGATCCCGGCCGTGCGGTGGGCGCTGGACGGCCGGCCGGTGGCGAACCCGGGCAACGACCGCGACCTGGACCTGTCGGCGCTGCGCATCCGGCCCGGCAGGCACACGCTGACGGCGCGGATCGCCGGGACGGCGCACGTCCTGCGCTGGACGGTCGACGCCGCGCCGGCCGAGGCGTCGTACGAGCTGTCCGCGCCGCTGCGCACGGTGCGCGAGCCGGGGCGGCCGGTGGAGTACGTGTACGACGGGCCGTTCACGATGCGGTTGGACGCGGCCGACGACCACGGCGGTCACGTCGTCACCCAGTTCCGGGTGAACGGGGACGGCTGGTACACGTACTACGGCTGGCCGACGGACGCGCGGGCGCCGTTCCTCTTCACCCCGTCGGGCACGGAGATCGACGGGCTGGTGTACGGGAAGCTCGGCAGTCCCCGCGCGGTGCCGTGGGACGACGCGGCCCCCCGGTACGGCACGCACACCGTCGAGTACCGGACGATCGACCCGGCCGGGAACACCGGTGCGGCGGGAAGGTTCCTCGTCACACTGGTGCGCCCGGCCGGGTCCTGATGCCCCGTCAGGGGACGCGGGCCACGGCGGCGTAGCCGGGGATGGGGCCGTCCCCGCTGACGGGGACGGCCTCGCCCAGCTCCGGGTGCCACTCGGCGGTGAGCGAGACGCCGGGCTCCACGAGCTCCAGCTTGCCGAAGAAGCGGGCGAACTCCTCGCGGCTGCGCGGCCGCAGCGTCAGGCCGCGGCCCTGGTACACGGCGCGGGCCTTCGCGGCGCCCTCCGGGTCGAAGTCGCCGGTGACGTGGGACAGGACCAGGTAGCTGCCGGGGGCGAGCGTCCCGACGAGCCGGTCCACCAGTTCGTACGCGCCGTCCTCGTCGTCCACGAAGTGCAGCAGGGCCAGCAGCGACAGCGCGACGGGGCGTGTGAAGTCCAGTACCTCCCCGGCGCGTTCGAGGATCGCGTCGGGTTCGCGGGCGTCGGCCTGGATGTAGGAGGTGACGCCCTCCGGGGTGGAGCGCAGCAGCGCCTCGGCGTGGGCCAGGACGATCGGGTCGTTGTCGCAGTAGACGATCCGCGCCTCGGGTGCCACCTGCTGGGCGATCTGGTGCAGGTTGGGCTCGGTGGGGATGCCGGTGCCGATGTCCAGGTACTGCCGGATGCCGGCCTGCGTGCCGAGCCAGCGGGTCGCCCGGTGCATGAACGCCCGGTTGACGCGGGCCATGTCGCGGCCGCGGGCGTCGATGGTGAGGAGCTGGCGGGCCATCTCCTCGTCGACCGGGTAGTTGTCCTTGCCGCCGAGGAACCAGTCGTACATCCGCGCGGGGTGCGGCTTGCTGGTGTCGATCTGGACGGCGGGCCGTGCGGCGTCGGTCATCTGACGCTCCCGTGGTGTGGGGTCGGGTTCCTGGTCGGGCCTGACGCGTCGCCGGGGCAACGCTGGTGACGCACCATCATGCAGGGTGCCGGGCCGGATCAGCCGGTCGGGGTGAGCAGGAAGTCGGCCTGCCCGGACTTGGCGCCCTCGATGAAGGCGGCGATCTCGTGGGGGCTGTAGATGAGGGCGGGGCCGTCCGGGTCGGCGGACTGGCGCACCGCGACCCTGCCGTCGGCCAGCTTCATGGCCTCGAAGCAGTTGCCGCCGTTTCCACCGCTCCACGGCTTGTGCCAGCCCTCGGTGCCAAGGTCCGCGGCGCGCATGCCGTTGTAGATGCGATCCATTCACAGCTCCTTGCGGAAACCCCGGAGGATCTCCTTCGTACGTTGTGCTGTGGCGGCCTGGGCCGCCATGCGGTCCATGACCTCGAGGTGGGAGGCCACCTCGGGGCGCGCGTCCAGATAGACGGCGCCGGTCAGGTACTCGCTGTAGACCATGTCCGGGAGCTCCGGCATGGCGAACCGGAAGAGCACGAAGGGGCCGTACGTGCCGGGGTGGTGGCCCGTCGCGAACTCCGCGACCTGCAGGGTGACGTGGGGCAGCTCGGCGGCTTCGAGGAGCCGGTCCGCCTGGGCCCGCATGACGGCGGGGCCGGTGCCCGGGGGCCGGCGGCGCAGCACCGTCTCGTCCATGACCACCCAGAACCGGGGCGGCTCCGGCCGGGTCAGCAGCGCCTGCCGCTCCATGCGCAGGGCCACGTGGCGTTCGATGTCGTCGTGCTTGACCGGGCCCACCGCCCCGGCGCGGAGCACGGCCCGGGCGTAGTCCTCGGTCTGGAGGAGGCCGGGGACGAAGTGGGGCTCGTAGGCCCGGATGAGGCTCGCGGCGCCCTCCAGGCTGACGTACATGCTGAACCAGCCGGGCAGGACGTCGTGGAAGCGCTGCCACCAGCCCGGTTTGTTGGCCTCCTCGGCGAGCCGGACGAAGCCGTCGGCCTCCTCCGCCTCGACCCCGTAGGCCTGGAGGAGCAGCTGCACGTAGGGGATCTTCAGGGCGACCTCGGCGGTCTCCATCCTGCGGATCGTGGCGGGGGCCACGCGCAGGACCTTCGCGGCCTCCTCGCGCTTGAGGCCGGCGCGCTCCCGCAGGTCCTGCAGGCGCCTGCCGAGGACGACCTGCCCGACCGTGGGGGCTGACCGCGGCTCGCTCACTTCTGACCTCCCCACGTGCCGGTGTGTGCGTCGAGTCTGCCATGGGACGGGCAGAGAGAACACAGCACTCTGCAATTTTCAGAGTGCCACTTGCCAAGTGTTGGCGCCGGGAGGAAAGTATTCCGATGAACCAGTTGGTGAACCAGTTCACGCGGCTGCTGCGTGCTGCGCCCCGGTGACGGCGCGGCGCGGCAGGGCCGCGCCCCCATGTGAGGAATCGGTCGTGGCACCTGGTAACGCGCTCACCCCCCGGCTCACAGCGCCACGACCCGGTGCCGCGGTGCCCCCGCAGCGGACCGCCGCCCACCCGTCCACGGCTGCCGATCTCCGCCGATTCGCGTTCGAGCTGCCCTCCCGCGCCGAGTCGGTGGCCCGCGCCCGGGGGCTGGTCGCGGACCGGCTGGTCCGCTGGAGCGCCGACGCGGACATCCGGGACGCCGCGGAGCTCGTGGTGTCGGAGCTGTTCACCAACGCCGTCCTGCACACCCTCAGCAGCCGGATCGTGTGCGAACTGCGCGACCGGGGCGACCGGTTGAGGGTGGCCGTCCATGACGAGGGGCGCCCGGCCGGCACACCGCGGCCGCGTTCGGCCGAGGCCGGGGAGTGCGGCCGGGGCTGCTGATCGTCGACGCGGTGTGCAGCGCGTGGGGGGCGCACGACGCGCGGCACGGAGCGGGGCGCATCGTGTGGGCGGAGTTGACGCACGACCGGGCGGAACCGTGCTGAGGCCGGCGCCGTGCTGACGTCCGTGGTGAGCCTGTCGACCGCCCGCGGCACGCAGCCGGGCCTCCCGCACCTGCGGGAGGTGCAGTTGTCACCGCCGCCCCACCTGACGGCGGCGCTGGGCTGCGACGCGGTCGGTGTGCCGTCCCGGTACGGGGCGCGGCTGCTGGGCCGGCTGCCGGGCAACGGCTGCGTGTTCGCCGACCCCGAGTGGTGGTGGTGGCTGGTCCCCGCCGGTTCCGACGCGGACCTGCGCTGGCCGCTGCCCGCCTGCTACGCGCCCGGGGCGTACGTCCCCGACCGCCGCCCCCGCCTCATCCACCGGCCGGGCTGCACGTCGCCCTACACTCCGCCCATCCCGCTGTACCTGATGGTCTGCCAGCTCACCGGCACGGCCCCCTCGTGGACGCTGCCGGAGGTCGGCTCGCGCCACTGACCGCGCCCCTGAACGCGCCGCTGACCGGCGGCCGCCCGCTGCGGGCCGTGGCGGCCGCCCGCGCGGGCCGGGACCGGTGCCGCCTGCGAGCGCGAGGCCGGTGCCGCCTGCCCTGGGTGCGGGGCTCATCCCCCCGGCGGGACCGCGGCGCCGCAGTACCCGCCGCGCTCCCGGCCAGGGTGCGGGGCCCGGAGACCCCGCGCCGGGGCAAGGCGGCGCCCCTGCCCTCGTCCCCACCCTCCTCCGCGGCGGACCCCGGCCCGGCCCCGGGGAGCCGGGCGGCCCTCTCGTCCGGCTTCGTCCGGCGCAGCGGCGCTGCCACGCGATCGCCCGCGGGCCGTGCGGGTGTCGTGCCAGGGCTGCACCATGGGACTCCCTTGCGCCGCGCCCCTCCGGGAGCCGCCCTTCCGGAAGGTATCGGAAATTACCGGTCGCCAGGAGAGGGAAGGTACGTCCCCCGCTCGCCGGTGTCAACGACGCTTGGTGCAGAGGGGGTTGGCGGCAGGCGACGGCGGCGACACCGTCCGCCGGGGGGCTTCGGCGGGCCGTACGGGAGGCGGGCCGTACGGGGGGCGGGCCGTACGGGAGGCGGGCCGTACGGGAGGCGGGCCGGCAGTGACGCGGGGACCGGTCGGGTACGGGCCGGTCGGTGCGGGTTGGTCAGTGCGGGTCGGCGTAAGCGGCGCCCGTCGGTGCCGTCCGTGCGGGCGGCCCGTCCTGGTCGGCGTACGCGGCGGGGCGTGTCGTCGGCGCCCGTCGGTGCTGGTCCGTGCGGACCGGTGGGTGCCGGTCGGTGCCGGTCGACGGCGTGCGCAGCACCGGTCGGCACCGGGACCGCCCAAGTCGGTCGGTGCCGGTCGCAGGGCGTGCCGTCGGCGCCGTCCAGTGGCGCGGCGCCGGTCCCCAAGCGGCGCACACGGATGCCGCGGCGGCCGGACCGCCCCGGGTTCAGCGGGCTCCCGGGGCCCTTCCCGTCCCGGCCCGGCCGGGCGCCGCGGTGCTGGCCCGGACGAGCAGTTCCGTGGCGAGCTCCACGCGGCGGGCGTCCGGTTCCTCGCCGCGCGCCAGCCGCAGCACCGTGCGAACGGCCGTCCTGCCCATCTCGGCGAGGGGCTGCCGCACGGTCGTCAGCGGCGGCGCCGACCAGCGGACGCCCGGCAGGTCGTCGAAACCGACCACGCTCATGTCCTCCGGTACGCGCAGCCCGCGGCGGCGCAGCGCCTCCATGGCGCCGAGCGCCATCTGGTCGCTGGCGGCGAACAGGGCGGTCGGCGGATCGTCGAGCTCGACGAGAGCGCCGCCGCCCGCGAACCCGGAGGCGTGGGAGAAGTCCCCGGGCACGACCAGCGCGTCGTCGACGGCGAGACCGGCGCCTTCCAGAGCGGCCCGGTAGCCGTCGAGGCGGGCCCGCGAGCACAGCAGCCGGGGCGGGCCCGCGACGAACCCGATCCTGCGGTGGCCGAGACCGATCAGGTGCTCCGTGGCGGCCAGTCCGCCCGCCCAGTTGGTGGCGCCGACCGTGGGCGCGTCCAGGACCGGGGAGCCCGCCGGGTCCACGACGACGAGCGGCACGCCGAGGCGGCGCAGCTCGTCGTGGAGGACGGGCTCCAGGACGGAGGTGACGAGGATGACGCCGCCGGAGGCGCGGGCGCGCAGGTTGCGCATCCACTGGCGGGCGTCGCCGCTGCGGCCGTGGAGCGCGGACACCACGGTGCCGAGCCCGGCCGCCCGTGCGGTCTCCTCCACCCCGCGGATGATCTCGACGGCCCACGGGCTGGCGATGTCGTTGAAGACGAGGTCCACCAGGGCCGCGCCGGTGCCGGGCGCGCCGGTGCGGCGGCGGTAGCCGTGGGCGCGCAGGAGGCGCTCCACCCGGGCGCGGGTGGCGGGTGACACGTCGGACCTGCCGTTGACGACCCGGGAGACCGTCGGCACCGAGACCCCGGCCTCCCGGGCGATGTCCGTGATCGTGACCTTCGCCCGGCCGGCGGCGGCTCCCCCGGCCGGTGCGCCCGGCGCCTGGTCGCGTGCCTGGTCCTCTGCTGCCAATTCCCCCACCTCCGTTGACCGCTGCCTCGCGCGCCCCTACCGTTCCGGACGCACTCGAAACCTTTCAGCAGTCTTCCGGAAGACCGGAGGAGACGTGAAGCCGTTCATGAGAGGGACGTCCATGAAGCTCCAGAGCTTACGCAGAACCGTGCTCGGCATCTCCGCCGCCGCCCTGCTGGCGGCCGGGGCGGCGGTTCCCGGCCACGCGGCCGAGGCGGCCGACCCCGTGCTGCGGGACCTGGCCGCCGCGCACGGCATCTCCTACGGCACGGCGGTGACCGGTGCGAAACTGACCGGCGCCTACGCGGACGTGGCCGGGGCCCAGTTCGACTCGATCACCCCCGGCAACGAGATGAAGTGGGGATCCGTCGAACCGGTGCGGGGGGACTTCCGCTGGTCGGGCGCGGACGCCGTGGTCGACTTCGCGGAGGCCCGCGGCCAGAAGGTGCGGGGCCACACCCTGGTGTGGCACAGCCAGCTCCCGTCGTGGGTGGAGAACGGCTCGTGGACCGCCTCCGGGCTGCGCACGGTGATGACCGAGCACATCAAGACCGCGGCGGGGCGCTACAAGGGCCGCATCGACCACT
The DNA here is from genome assembly GCF_021390935.1 of Streptomyces sp. CC228A. Lineage (GTDB taxonomy): Bacteria > Actinomycetota > Actinomycetes > Streptomycetales > Streptomycetaceae > Streptomyces. The sequence continues at coordinate 216,103 of NZ_JAJPUI010000008.1, read as the reverse complement.
GGGACGTGGTCAACGAGGCGTTCGACGAGGACGGCACCCGCCGCCAGTCGGTATTCCAGCGCACCCTCGGCGACGGGTACATCGCCGACGCGTTCCGGGCCGCCCGGGCCGCCGACCCGGCGGCGAAGCTGTACCTCAACGACTACAACGTGGAGGGGCTGAACGCGAAGAGCGACGGCATGTACGAACTGGTCAGGTCGCTGAAGGCGCAGGGGGTGCCCATCGACGGGGTGGGTCTGCAGGCGCACCTGATCGTCGGACAGGTCCCGCCCTCGCTCCAGGCGAACATCCAGCGGTTCGCGGACCTCGGTGTGGACGTGGCCGTCACGGAGCTCGACATCCGCATGCAGCTGCCCGCGACCGAGGCGAAGCTCGCCCAGCAGAAGGCGGACTACGCGGCGGTCACCCGGGCCTGTCTCGCGGTGTCGCGGTGCGTGGGCGTCACCGTGTGGGGCTTCACGGACTCCGACTCGTGGATCCCGGACTTCTTCGAGGGCCAGGGCGCGGCCACGCCGTACGACGAGGGCTTCCGCCCGAAGCCGGCCTTCTACGGCATCGCGGAGGCACTGGGCTGGACCGGTGACCCCGGTCCGGGTCCCGGGCCCGGACCCGTGGACGGCTGCGCGGTCGCCTACGCGGTGCAGAACCAGTGGTCGGCCGGGTTCACCGCGCAGGTGACCGTACGCAACACGGGCACGGCGCCGGTGAACGGCTGGCAGCTGGCCTGGACATGGCCGTCGGGCCAGAGCGTCACGCAGGCGTGGAACGCCGCGATGAACCAGTCGGGCGCGTCCGTGGCGGCGGCGAACGTGCCGTACAACGCGTCGATCGCACCCGGCGGTTCGGTGACGTTCGGCTTCAACGGAGCCTGGTCCGGGGGGAACGCGGCGCCGGCCGGCTTCGCGCTGAACGGCCGGCCGTGCGCCACCGGGACCGCCCAGGCGGGGTGAGGCCGGGCCGCGCCGCGGGCCGCCGCGCCGCCTCGTGGAGCGGCGGCCGCCCGTGGCGCGGCTCCGGGAGGGCCGGGGCCCGCCTGCGAGGAGGCCCCGAGGCCGTCGGCCCCGGCCGACGGGGCGGCGGGCGGCCGCGTTCGCTAGCTTCGGTGGTATGACGCCCGTGACGCCTCCCCTGCTCGACGCCCTGTCCGACCCGGCCCGCGTGGTCGTCCTGGACGGCGGGCTGTCGAACCAGCTGGAGGCCGCCGGCCACGACCTCGCGGACGCGCTGTGGTCCGCGCGGCTGCTGGCCGAGGACCCTGAGGCACTGGTCGCCGCCCATCTCGCGTACTACGAGGCGGGCGCGGACGTCGCGACGACCGCGAGCTACCAGGCGACGTTCGAGGGGTTCGCCCGCCGCGGCATCGGCCGGGAGCGGGCCGCCGAGCTGATGGCGCTGAGCGTCGGCCTGGCGCGGGAGGCGGTTCGCCGGGCCCGCGGCCGCGGGTGGCCCGGCCGCTGTGGGTGGCCGCGTCGGCGGGGCCGTACGGTGCCATGCGAGCCGACGGCTCCGAGTACCGCGGCCGCTACGGACGGGGCACGGCCGAGCTGGAGGCCTTCCACCGCCCCCGCCTGGAGGTGCTGGCCGCGGCCCGGCCCGACGTGCTGGCCCTGGAGACCGTGCCCGACGCGGACGAGGCCCTGGCGCTGCTGCGCGCGGTGCGCGGACTGGGCGTACCGGCCTGGCTCTCGTACACGGTGGCGGGTGGCCGCACGCGGGCCGGGCAGGCGCTTCAGGAGGCGTTCGGCCTGGTCGCCGACGCCGGCGTGGACGAGGTCGTGGCCGTGGGCGTCAACTGCTGCACGCCCGCGGACGCCGGCCGCGCGGTGGAAACGGCCGCCCGCGTGACGGGCCTGCCGGTCGTGGTGTACCCGAACAGCGGTGAGACCTGGGACGCGGCCGCCCGGTGCTGGCGGGGGCGCACCGCCTTCACGGCGGACCGCGCGCAGGAGTGGCGGCGGGCGGGGGCGCGGCTGGTCGGCGGCTGCTGCCGGGTGGGCCCGCGGGACATCGCGACCGTGGCCGCCCGGCTCCGGGCGGGTACGCCGTGAAGGCGCCCGGCACGCGGCGGGACCCTGCGTGCAGGCCCCTGACCGGCGGCGGGTGCCCCTTCGTGCCGCTGCCCGGCGGCAGGTGCCTCTTCCTGCCGGGGCCTGACGCGGGGCGGATGCTCGTGGGGCTGCCCGCCGTGGGGCGGTGCGGCGGCGGTGGGACCGCGGTCCGCGGCGGCCGGGGCGGCGCAGGTGCCGCCGGGGGCACCGGCCATCGCAGGCGTGGCGCATCCGCACCGTGCAGCGCGACGGGCGGGGCGCGGATCGCGGGGCCACGGCCTTGTGGCTACGGGGCGGCGGCGAGGTAGACGTAGAGTCCGACGGCTCCGAGGATGCCCAGCAGGATGAGGCCCGAGGCGAGCCCGGTGTGGCGCGGGCGGCGCCCGCGAACCCGTTCCGCGCGGCCCCGGCGGGGCGCGGAACGGGGCCGCCGCCGATGCGGCCGCGGTGTGCGGCGGAGCGGGGTCCGGGGACGAACACGGGCGTCCCGGGGTCGTCCGCGGCGTCGGCCAGCAGGCGGCGGCACAGGGCGGCCAGCTCGTCCCGGCCGACCGCCAGGCTGACGACCGCCTCGGCGCGCGCGGGCGCCGTCGTACCGCCGTCGAGGATGCGCCCGGCGCGGACCAGTATGTCGTCCCGGGTGCCGCGGGGTGCGAGGCTGATCCATCGGCCGACGTGCTCGCCGCGGATCACCACTCCCCCGCCCCGTTCGCGGTAGAGCGTGTGCTCGCTCCACAGCAGCGGACCCAACTCGGCCGCGGCTTCCCTCAGTTGCGTGTGCATGATCTCCCCTCCACCGCACCCGCCGTTCGAACGGGCATACGTGCCCGGGCACTCTAGCGTCCGGTGCCGACAGCGGTCCGCCGCGGTCAGGTGGTGGCGAGATACCCGCGGAGGGACGCCGTGAAAGCGGCTGTGAAGCGGTCGCGGACCTCCTCCGGCAGCCGGTCGAGGGACAGGTACGGGTTGAGGTCCTCCAGCTCGACGAGGAGCAGGTCTCCGTCGTGGGTCCGGCAGGCGTCCACCCGCTGGATGCCGTGCCGCACCGTGTTCCACTCGATGAACCGCCGCGCGAACTCCAGGTCGCCGGGGGCCGGGTCGTACGGTTCGAGGACCCAGCGCCGCGCGGGATCGGGCGCGTACAGGGCGTACTGGAAGTCCTGGTCGACGAAGACGAAGGACACCTCGTGGCGGAAGTCGACGTGCGGCTGCACCAGGACGTCCGGTCCGGCGAGCCCGGGCAGGGCGTCGCGCGGGACCGTCCGCATGCCGATCGAGTCGGCGCCCAGCTTCGGTTTCACCACGTACGCCTCGGCGGCGGGCAGCCGGTCGAGGTCCTCGGGGCGGTCGACGGTCGGGATCACGGGGGAGCCCGCGGCGCTCAGCTCCACGAGGTACTGCTTCCCCGCCATGTCGGCGCGTCCGGTGAGTTCGTTGTAGACGCGCACGCCCTGCGCGAGCGCGCGGGCCCGGAAGTCGTCGTAGGCGGCCCGGTAGTGCAGGACGGGACCGCTGTTGCGGACCACGACCGCGTCGAAGCCGTCCATCAGGGCGGCGGCGTCACGGGGGTGGCACAGGGCGAGGTCGGCGTACTCGCGGAGCCGCGAGGCCAGCTGGACGTCCTCGTCGCCGTACCGCCGGCCGCGCGCCGGGTAGGCGAGGTCGGTGACGTACAGGATGCGGGGGCGGGCGGGCGGTGGCACGTTGCTGCTGCTTTCCGGGAAGGCGGGGGCTCCGAGGCCGGGTGGCTCTTCCGCAACCTACCCCCGACGTGGGGCGGGGCGGCCGGGCGGGGTGGAGACCGGGAAGGGCGCAGACCAGGCAGGGCGGAGGGAAGGCAGGGCGGAGGGCGGGCAGGGCGGAGGGCGGAGCGTCAACCCGATGCCGGGCCGCCGCGGAACCCCGCACCGCGGGGGCCTCCGCCTGACGCGCCCGACTACCCCGCGGGGCGCGGCGCACCGGCACGGTGCCCGGCCGCCCTACGCTGGGAGCAGGGCCCCGGCAGCCTGCCGGCAGGGGTGCGCGCCGGGGCCGCGGCAGGCACGGAGGGACGCCATGGACGGCAGCCGCCAGTTCCACATCGACATCGGTGACCACTCTGTCACCGTGAACCTCGGTCACGGCCGGAGCGGCTCCGCCGAGCTGCTCGTGGACGGCAAGGTGATCGGCTACGTGCGGGAGCGGGCCGGCCGCACCACCTCCGTCGAGGGCGAGTTGGCGGAGGATCCCGTACGGCCGTTCACCGTTCGGATCCGGCAGCCCGCGCTCGGCCTGGGCGCCCCGGAGTGCACCCTGGAGATCGGTGGCGACCGCGTCCCCATGCCGGAACGCAGGACGCCCTGGGCGCACCGGGGCTGACCGCCGGCCCGAGGTCACCGCTCGCCGCGGGGACCCGCACTGCCGCGCCCGACGGCGGCATGCGGCCGCGCCCAGGGGCGCGCACAGGGACGCGAACCCGGGGCACGGGTGGAGACGGGGCCGCGCCCCGGGCGGGCCCCGCGTTGCCGTCACCGCCCCGCCGGCAGCCGCCGGGCCCCGGCCGCGCCGTGGCCGGGGGCGGCGGACCGGGGGCGGCGGACCGGGGGCAGTGGACCGGCGCCGCGTGGCCTGCCGCACTGCTCCGGGTGACCCGTACGGCCCAACCGTACCGCTGACCTACTCACCGGTACGCCGCCAGATGGCGTGCCCCGACCGGAGAGGAGGCCGGGGCGGAGGCAGCGGCGACACGGGCGGGCGGCGCTCGAAAGGGTGGGCTTCGGACGCTACCGCCGTGGCATCCCCCACCCGCGGGGAACCCCTCACTCCGGAACCGTCCGGACCGACCGGGCGGGGCGTGCTGACGCACTCGGAGGAACAGAATGATCAGGAAGGCTCTTGCCTGCACGGCGCTCGTCGCGGCCGCCATGGCACTCGGAACCGCCCCCGCATCCGCCACCGACGAAAACGGCGGCAGCTTCCACTCGGGCGAGTACGGCGCCACGCACATGCACTACCTGGAGTCCGCGGGCGGCGCCGTCATCTTCGGTGCCGACACCCACGAGGGCTCCTACATGGGCGCGAACTGGTAGCACGCCCCGGCAGCAGCCACCGGTGTCCGCCGGCCGCGCGGCCGGCGGACACCGGGCGGAGCCGGTCCGCAGCCCCGGGCCCTGCCGCTGGGACGGGCCGGGGTCCGGCTCCTCAGCCGAGGGTGCGGACGGCGTCGACGACGAGGTCCCAGTACCCGGGGACGTCCACGGCGACGCCGACGTGCGCGTTGGGCGGGGCGCCCGTCACGCCGTCGAGGTCCACGACGGTGGCACCGCGGGTGTGGGTGCCGGTGAGCTCGACCGCCACGGGGGCGTGGACGAGGGTCACCAGCCCGGGATCGATGAGGTGCGCCACGGTGAGCGGGTCGTGCAGGGGCGGGGCGGGGAACCCGAACACCTCGCGGTAGGCGCCGGCGAAGTAGATCAGAAGCTCCGTGCACAGCCGGGCCAGCGGCGTACCGACCGCGGCGACGCGGGCGACGACATCGGGGGTGGCCAGTGCCTGGTGGCTGACGTTCAGACCGATCATGGTGACGGGCAGACCGCTGCTGAAGACGATGTCGGCGGCCTCCGGGTCCGCGAGGATGTTGAACTCGGCGGCGGGCGTGCGGTTGCCGCGGCCCGTGGAGCCGCCCATGAGCACGATCCGCTCGATCCGCCCGTACAGCTCCGGGTGGGCGAGGAGCAGCGTGGCGATGTTGCTGAGCGGCCCGGTCGGCACGAGCGTCACCGGTTCGGGGTGGGCGAGCAGGGTGTCCCGGAGGAACGTGACGGCGTCGCGTTCGTCGGCGGGCACGGTCGGCTCCCCGAATCCGGGCCCGTCGAGCCCGGACTCGCCGTGGATGTCCGGCGCGACGATGCCGGTGCCGTGCAGGGGGCGGGAGAGCCCGGCGGCGACGGGCACCCCGCGGATGCCGGCGGCGGTGCACACGCGCCGGGCGTTGAGGGTGGTCTTCTCCACGGTCTGGTTGCCCGCCACGGTGGTGATGCCGAGGAGCCGCACGGCGGGGTGCGCCGCGGCGAGCATGATGGCGAACGCGTCGTCGTGGCCCGGGTCGCAGTCCAGGATCACGGGGATGGCCATCTGCGTCTCCTCCTCCCGGCCCGTGCCGGGCCTCGTCCTCGGCGCTCCCGCCGCCCGCGCGGGCGTCCCGCCCCGGTACCGGCGCCCGCGTGGCGAAGGACGCCGCCGCCCAGCCTCCCCGGCGCGGCGCGGCTGTCACGAACATCCCCGGCGACGCGCGGCGGGCAGCGGCCCGGTCCACTGACACGGCGTCACGTCTCCGGGCCCTCCGGGCCGCCGGCCGGCCCGCCGCGCGGGGCCGCAGGCCGTCTTTACGGCCGCGGTCGCGGGGGTACCTGGGAGACCGGACCCGACCCGTGTCCGCCACGACTGGAGGGGTTCTCCATGGAGATCGGTTACAAGCTGGCCGCGGAGGCGTTCGGCCCGGAAGAGCTGGTACGGCAGGCCGTCGCGGCCGAGGAGGCCGGCTTCGACTTCGTCGAGATCAGCGACCACTACCACCCGTGGCTGGACGGCCAGGGGCACTCCCCGTTCGCCTGGACCGTCCTCGGCAGCATCGCCGCCCGGACCTCCCGCATCGGCCTCGCGACCGGGGTGACCTGCCCGACCATGCGCTACCACCCGGCCGTCGTCGCGCAGGCAGCAGCGACCCTTTCCCTGCTGTCGGGCGGCCGCTTCGTCCTCGGTGTGGGGGCCGGCGAGCGGCTGAACGAGCACGTCGTCGGCCGCGGCTACCCGGCGGTGCGCACGCGTCACCGCATGCTCAGGGAGGCACTGGAGATCATCCGCCTCCTGTGGGGCGGCGGCTACCACTCGTACGACGGGGAGCACCTGCGGCTGGAGGACGCGCGGGTCTTCGACCTGCCGGACACGCCCCCGCTGCTGGCCGTGGCGGCGAGCGGGCCGGAGTCGACGCGGCTGGCGGCCGAGCTGGGTGACGCGCTCTTCGCGACGGAGCCGAAGCCGGACATCGTCCGGGGCTACCGGGAGGCGGGCGGCACGGGGCCGTGCTACGCGGAGGTGCCGATGGCGTGGGCGCCCGACGAGCGTACGGCGGCCCGCGCGGCGCTGGAGACCTCCCGCTGGGCGGTGACGGGCTGGAAGGTGATGAGCGAACTGCCCAACCCCGTCAACTTCGACGCCGCCACGACCACGGTCCGGGAGGACGACATCCTCGACGCGTTCGCCTGCGGCCCGGATCCGGAGCGGTACGCGGAGATGGCGCAGCAGTACGTCGACGCGGGCTTCGACCGGCTGGTCACGCAGAACGCCGGGCCCGATCCGGACGGTTTCCTCGATTTCTACCGGCGGGAGCTGGACGGCCGGCTGCGCGAGCTGAAGCCGAACGGGGCGCCGGCCTGAGCGGCGGGCCCGGCCGGGAAGCGGCGGCCGGGCCCCCGGACCCGGTCCTGGCGCCTGCGCGTCTGCTCATCCCCCGCCTGTGCGCCTGCTTGTCCCGAGCCCGTCGTCCCGAGCCCGGTGCCGGACGGCCGCGCGTCCAGCCCCCGGGCCCGGGCGCGCCACGGCCCGGCCCACGACGCCTCACGCCCCGGCCCAGACCGCCGCTCGCCTCACGCCTGCGGTGGACGGCGCGCTGGCGGGTTCACCATGCGTGCCCCGTGCTCCAGGTGTACTTGCCGCCGCCGACCCACCGCACGACGGCGGGGTCGTCGAGGTCGACGTGGGTGAGTCCGGCCTGGTAGGCGATCCGGACCACGTCCGTGAGGTCGCGAGCGGTGCCGGCCACCTGCCCGTCGATCTCCACGACCCGGAAGGGCGGGTCGGCCGGTACGACGCGGAGGACGACGATGCGCGCGGTCACATGGGCTCCCTTCCACGGTCCTGACGGCGGAGCAGTACGCCCGCGCCCTGCCGCAGCGGCAGCAGCCCGGGGGGTTCCTCGACGTGGCCGGGCAGCCGCTCGCGGACGTGCCGTCGCCACAGGTCGAGTGCGTGGCCGGGTTCCTCGACGTCACGCACGGAGGCGACGGGCCCGGGTCGGGCGCGGACGGGTGCGCGGAACTGCAGATTCACGTCGTGCTCCCAGCATTCGGCCGGCGCTTCCTGCCGGGCGGTGCTTCCGGGGCGTACGCGTACCCCTGACCGGCCCCGGGACACCCGCCCCCTCCGCGGGGCACGGGCGGCACCCGCACGCTGCGGGCAGGAGGGGCCTGCGGCGGAGCGGTGGGGGCGTGCCCAGCGGCCGCCTCGTGTCCCACGGCCCGAGCGCGCCGGCGGGCCGCCTGCGGCGGGTCCCGGCGCGGGGCCGTGGCCAGGCGTCCTCCCCGCCGCACGGAGGAGGACGCCCGGGACGGGGAAGGCGCAGCGGCTTCAGGAGGCGGCGGCGGTCCGCGCGGGATCAGGGGTCGCCGACGGGGTCTCCCGGTAGAAGATGTCGATGTCCACCTCCTCACCTCCGACGATCAGGGTGTCCCACGCCCCGCTGTCGAGCAGGGTGCGCAGGGTGTCGGAGCGGATGGTGCGCAGGTGGGCCAGGAGAGCGGCGTCGTCGGGCATGCCCGGGACGCGTGGCGCCAGCCGGTCGCGGATGCCGCGCAACCGCTCCATGAACGCGTCGGTGTCCGCGCTCCTTTCCTGGTCGCCCCGGCCGGTGCCCGCTTCGATGCTCTGCGCGATCTTGTCCTTGATCGCGCAGCTCACGCCGTCCTCGTCCGTGGTGATCATCGCGTTCCAGGCGCGGCTCTTGTGCCGGTACTGGAGCATCGACATGGCCGCCTCGTGGCGGATGAAGTCGGCGTCACGGAACGGCCGCCCCGTCCATGCGCCGTTGAGGGACCTGGCCAGCGAGATCGCGGAGCCGAGTCCGCTGTTGAGCCCGCGGCCCGGCCAGAAGTGGATGGCGTTCGCGGCGTCGCCCAGGAGGAACCCGTAGGTGGCCGGGCTGGTCGGCGTGGCGGGGTGCAGCCGGGTGGTGAACCGGGGCCGCTGGACCATGTCGAGCCGGAACGCGGTGACGGCGCTCAGGTCGCGCTCGGCGACGCCGAACAGCGCCAGTCCCTCCCGTACCCGCTTCCACAGTGCGGAGCCGCGGACCATGGCGGGCAGGAACAGCGTGCTGTGCGTCGCGCACTGGAAGTCGCCGTGGTCGTCGCGCCCCATGACGCAGGGGCGCGACGCGATGCAGTCCTCGAACACGTGCCGCACCGGGTCGATGCCGACCACCTCGGCGGCCTCGTCGTCGGTCAGGCGCATGTTCAGGAAGCCCTCACCGCGCAGCGCGTTGAGGAGGAAGCGGTTCTGCGCCACGGTCAGCAGGACCGTCATGGGATCGCTGAGCGACGACTTCACCCGCAGCCCGAGCACGACGTCCTGGATGTGGCGGCCGTGCAGCGAGTAAATGGATGTGTCGGCGTTTCCGAAACGGTCGGCGAAGTGCTCCCTCGTCCGGGAGCGCCCGCCCTCGCAGATGGCGAGGACGTGGCCCCTCGTCCCCGCCTCGAACTCGGCGGGGTCGAACATCTCCGGGACCAGGCGGATGCGGTCCTTCTTCTCGTTCGCCAGCGCGAGGAGCTGGTCCTCGATATATTGATCAGAAACTCATGGGGTTCTCGTCCATGACGTAGCGGACGTGTGGGCCACCGAAGTAGCCGCGGACGATGTGCGGCTGACGCTGACGCCTGCGGAAGAAGCGGCGGGTTTCGGCAGCGAGTTCGGCCTGGTCGCGGGCCCGGTGCTGCTTGGGCAGGCTGTGCTTGAGGTCGGCGTTGACCAGCTCGTCGGGGTTCAGCTCGGGCGAGTACGGGGGCAGGAAGTGCAGCTCTACATCATCGGGGTGGGCGGCGAGCCAGTCGCGGACCTTCTTCGAGCGGTGCGCGGAGTGACCGTCGACCACGAGGTGGACCTTGTGGTCGAAGTGGCCGGCGAGCCGGCCCAGGAAGCGGCACATCACTTCGGCGGTGAAGGACTCGGTGAAGACCATGAAGTGCATCCGGCCCTTGGTGCTGATCGCCGACATCGCGTTCACGGAGAACCGGTTCCCGCTCCGCCGCACGACGGGCGTCTTCCCCTTCTCACCCCAGGTGCGGCCGGTGACCTGGTCGGATCGGATGCCGACCTGGTCGGCGAAGAGGATCTCGCCGCCGTCTTTCTTCGCCTGCACGCGGATCTTCGGCCAGGTCTCTTCATGCCAGCGCCGGACGGCCTCGGGGTCCTGCTCGACGGCCCGCTTGTCCGGGCGCTGGAAGGACAGCCCCCATCGCTTCAAATACTTGCCCACCCCCACCTCGGTCAGCCGCACCCGGTACAGCTTCGCGATCAGCTCGCCCACCAGCCGCCGTGTCCACAGCTGACCGGAAAGCCCCACGTCACACGGCCGGTGGTCCAGGACCGCCTGCCGCACCGCGGCCTGCTCGGCCTCCCCGAGCACCTGGTGCACACCGACCGGCTTACCCCGAGGACGCATGACCAGGGCCTCCCGACCACCGGCCTGCCACTTCGCCCACCAGCCGTCGACCGCCTTCAGCGACACCCCGAACACTGCCGCCACGTCCTCGCGGTCCCGCCCCGCCATCAGAGCGGCCACCGCCCGCAGCCGCAGGGCCTCCTGCGCCGACGGCGACAGATGCCGCGCGTCCCCCACCAGATCGCTCACACCCACCCAACGACCCAGAACCCAAACCGTTTCTGATCAATAGGCGATCCGCATGTTCCGCGGCTGGAATCCGCGAATGGAGTCCGGGCCGACCGGCCACATTTCGGAATAGGCGTCGCCGCGGAAAAGCCTTTCCTGCACCTGCTCGGGGAGGTTGAGGTACTGGCGGCTCTGGACGGTGACGACCTGCCGGCGCCGGACGTTTCCCTGTGCCTCGCTCTTCCAGACGACCTCCGCCCCGTCCCGCATCCACCGGCCGTCGTACACGGTGATGTCCACGCGGTGCCCCATCAGGTGCTCCAGGAGCAGCGCGAAGCCCAGTCCGACCGGCCCGCCGCCGGACACGGTGACCTTCAGGACGTCACCCGCGGCCACGGTCGCCCGGGAAGGGGTGACGGGCCGCAGGACGGAGAAGTCCAGGATGGTCTCCAGCGGATCGGCGGCCTCGAAACGGAAGGTCTCGCCGCCGATCCCGACGAGGTCACCGGGCTGGAGTTCGCGGGAGGTCACCCGCTCGCCGTTGACCAGGGTGCCGTTGCTGCTGCCCCGGTCGTAGAGCACGAACCCGTGGCCCTCGCGCCGCACCTCGGCGTGGAATCGGGAGACGTTCGCCCCCGGTATCACCACGCTGTTGCCGCTGTGACGTCCCAGCGTCACCGGTGCGGCGCCGACGGGGAACTGCTTTCCGGCCAAGGAGCCCTGCTGGCCGACGAGCCGAGGAGGCATAAGTCACCCGTTTTCGCTGAGAAGACGATGACGTATCGCAGGACCGGTCATCGGAACGGCCACCCGCATCACCCCCCGCGAGCAGACCGGTACGCGCAGCCAGCATAATCCGGCCACAGGTCCGATGAGAAGGCGGTAAGCCGGTCCGATGACCATACTGTGGCCATTCCGTGAACCGGCGGCAGCACGGGCCGCGTTGAGGATTCCGGGACGCAGGTGGCGGTGGGGAAGGAAATGCCTCCTGTGGCGGGTCGGACCGCTGCGGAAACCTCCGCCGGAATCACGGTCCGCCTCCCGTACCGTCCTCGCAGCCGTACCGTAATCGGTCGGGCGTACGGGACGGGCATCGCAGTGGTGACCGGCCGGGCGGGAATCGGAGCCGGTCTTTCCGAAGGCGCCCGGCAGGGTGTTTCCTGGAGGGCAGTCAGGAGCATGCACACGGCTCGGAGACCCAGATGACACACGCACCACTGCGCCGGTTCCGGCGCCTCCGGCCGACGGCGCTCGCCGCCGTGCTGGTCGTGCCCCTCGCGCTGACCGCCTGCGGGACCGGAGGCGACGGCAGGGCCGCCGGCGGCCCGTCGCCCGCGAGCCCGTCCCCGGCATCGACACCGGCCTCCCCCTCCGCATCCCGCACCGCCGACCCGGCCGCGACCCCGACCGCCCGGCCGCCCACGGCCGGCACACCGGCCGCGAGCCACTCCCCGGGCGGCGGCGCGGAGAAGGTGGGGGTCGCCGTCTACTTCCTCCACGGGGAGCAGGTCTCCCCCGCTCCCCGCACGGTCCGCGGCCCGGACACCGCCGCAGGGGCGCTGCGGGCCCTGCTGTCCGGACCCAACGGCTTCGAGCGGGGGCACGACCGCTCGACCGCCATCCCGTCCGGAACCACACTCAACTCGGTGGTGGTGCGCGACCGGGTCGCCACCGTGGACCTGTCCGACCGCTACGACGACGGCGGCGGCTCCCTTTCGATGCGGTCGCGGCTCGCGCAGGTCGTCTTCACGGTGACCCGCTTCCCCTCCGTCGACACGGTGCGCTTCGCCCTCGACGGCAAGCCGGTGAAGGCGTTCGGCGGTGAAGGCGTCGTACTCGACCGACCGGTGGGGCGCGCCGACTTCGAGGACCTGACGCCGGACATCCTGGTCGAGTCCCCGATGATCGGCGAGACCGTGCGCTCACCGGTCCGCGTGTGGGGCAGCGCGAACACCTTCGAGGCCACGGTCCGGTTCAAGGTCACGGACGTCGCCGGCGCCGTGGTGGCGGACCTGTACGGCACGGCCTCGTCGGGCAGCGGTACGCGCGGCACCTACGACCTGACGGTCCCGTACCGGTCCGCGGCGGCGGGCGCCGGGACGCTGACCGCGTTCTGGGACTCCCCCGAGGACGGGCGCGCGATGGTGTCCGACACGGTGCCCGTGCGCCTGGCCGGCTGACCCGCGGAGCGCCCCGCCGGCACGGGCATCAGGGCGGACGGCGGCAGGTACCGGCGGGTCAGCCGGCAGGGGCCCGCGGGGCCGCCGGCCGGGCGCCGCGGTGTCGGCCGACCCGGGCACCGAAGCCGGACGCCGGTACGGACACCCGTGCGGACACCTAGGTTCTGTCTCCGATCACGACCGGAGAGACAGACCATCGACGTGGCGTCTGCTCAGTTCTTATGTGCGGTCACCAGAGCAAAGGAGAGAAATTCTCCGCGGTCTGCGGTGAGCATGTCGATAATGGGCTGGTTCGCGCTCTGGCCGTCGGGATGGTGTTCAGCGCCGGCCCGGGCCCACAGCAGCCAGTCCTGCCAGGCGTTCTGCTGCAGCCGCGCGGATGTGACCCTCACCAACTCGGTGATGTCCCACTGGAAGCGCCACCACTCCGCCGTGTGCCAGGCGATCGCTTCCCAGCCGACCACTTTCTTGATGTGGGGCGGGATCACCCCAAGTTCACGGATCTCCCGTGTCATGGCGGGGGTCGCCATGCCCAGCTGTCCTCCGGGCCGGAGGAAGCGCAGCAGGTAGGGCAGGAAGTTGTCCGCCGTACCGAAGTACTCGAAGGCGTCCACGCTGACGATCGCGTCGAAGCTCTGCTCCTCGAACGGCAGGGCGTGCGCCTCCGCTCGCACGGCCTCCACCTGGTCACCGACACCCGCCTCGGCGAAGACCGCTGCCGCCTGTTCGGGGGCGATCCATAGGTCGGCCGCGACGACCTTGACTCCATACTCGCGGGCCAAGAACACCGACGTGGCGCCCTTGCCGGAGCCGAGGTCGAGAACCCGCATGCCCGGGCGCAGGTCGAGGTCGTGGGCGAGGTCTTCCAGCAGCCAGAGCGGGTTCGGCCCCATGTCGAGATCGAGCAACCAGGCGGGGTCATACCGAGAGGAGCGTGGATAGCGGTCCGGACGTACGAGATCGTTCCATGCAGTCACGAGCACGCACCCAAGCCGATCATATGCCCGGTCGCAACCTGTTTGGCCCTACTACGTCGACTCTTGGTCCACATGGGACGGTGCGGGCGGCAGTCGGACATGCCTCCGGTCACGAGCGTAGCCAGATCAGGAGTGCTGCGGCGGTGACGGTGCCGAGGAAGACGTATCCCCGCTTGTCGTAGCGGGTTGCAACAGCTCTGAACTGCTTCAGCTTGTTGATCGCGCGCTCGGCGGTGTTGCGCTTCTTGTAGCGGTCCTTGTCGAGCCCGGGAGGCCGTCCGCCGCGGGATCCTCTGCGCAGGCGGCCGGCTGCCTGGTCCCGTTTCTCCGGGATCACGTGCCGGATACCGCGCTCGCGCAGATAGGTGCGGGTTCTGCGGTTGCTGTATGCCTTGTCGGCACCCACACTGTCGGGCCTTCGGCGAGGCCGACCCGGGCCCAGCCGAGGGACACGAATCTTGTCCATGACCGCTTCGAACTGCGTACAGTCGGCCCGCTGCCCTGGTGTCACGAGCAGCGACAGCGGCCGGCACTTGCCGTCCGCGCTCAGGTGCAGCTTCGTCGTCAGGCCGCCGCGCGAGCGACCGAGAGCCTCGCCTGCCGCACCGCCTCCTCCAAGAACGGCCGCAGATACAAGTGCGCGCATGTGAGCTGATCTTTCCGCTGCCCCCTTTTGTGTGGCCGGCAGGGCGGCGGCGGTCCCTTTGGCGCTCCGGCGGCGTGCAGGTGAGCGCGGATCGAGGTGGAGTCGATGTTGATGTCCCAGTCGATGTCACCCTCGGAGTCGGCAACGGCTTGGACGTGTCGGAGCAGCGTCTCCCAGGTGCCATCGATCGACCAGAGCATGTGCCGTTCGTGGGTGTAGGCAACTCGCGCCACTGGCAGCCGGTACTAACCCGGTAGATGATCCCGTTGATCACCTGGCGATGGTCTCGCCACCTGCCACATCGGTTGTTGCTCTTCGGCAGCAGCGGCTCCAAGACCGCCCACTCGTCGTCGGTCAGATTCCCCCCTGCTGAGCATGACCAGAACAACGAGCCACTGATCGCAGAGACACGACCTAGCGGACGGCGGCAGGTGCGGTGCCTGAGACCGCCTGGCAGGCACCCGTGAGCCCGGGTTGCCGGGCAGGCCGGGGCACCGGCCGGGACGGGACCGGGCCGGGCCGGGCGCCGCCGCGGCCGGGCTTCGCGGAGCTCCGGGAAACCGCCTGGGCGTTGTCAGTCGTGATCCCTACGATGGTCACCACATCCGATCGCGATTCGTGAGGGGGGGACCCCGCGATCGCCCGACCCCGCACCCGCGGCCGCCGTCAGGGGCCGTGCGCGTGTCTCCTTGGTGCCCATGAACCCGCACTCGTACCCAGCACCCGTGCCGTCCGAACCGTCCGTCAGCACCTTCCAGGTGGACCTCAGGGGCCTGGTCGACCTGCTGTCCCACCATCTGTACTCCAGCCCCCGCGTCTACGTCCGTGAGCTGCTGCAGAACGCGGTCGACGCGGTCACCGCCCGGCGCGCCGCCGACCCGGCCGCACCCGCCCGGATCCGCCTCACCGCCACCGGCGGGGCGGTCGTCATGGAGGACAGCGGCATCGGCCTGACATCGGAGGAGGTGCACACCCTCCTTGCCACCATCGGCCGCAGCTCCAAGCGGGACGCGCTGGACGGAGCGCGTCAGGAGTTCCTCGGCCAGTTCGGCATCGGCCTGCTCGCCTGCTTCGTCGCGGCCCGGCAGATCCGCGTCGTCTCCCGCTCGGCCCGCAAGCCGGACGAGCCGCCCGTGGAATGGCTGGCCGGAGACGACGGGTCGTACACGGTCCGCACCCTGCCGCACGAGGCGCGGCCGGAGCCGGGCACGACCGTGCGGCTGGAGCCGCGGCCGGGAGCCGAGGAGTGGACCGACCCCGCCCGTGTCGCCGAACTCGCCCGAGACTTCGGGTCGCTGCTGCCGTACGAGGTGGTCTTCGCCGGGCCTGACGGAGCCGACCGGCAGCTCACGGAGCGGCCCGCCGTGTGGGACCGGCCCTATGCGACGCCCACCGCCCGCCGGGTGGCGCTCGCCGGCCACTGCGCCCGGGTCTTCGGCTTCACCCCGCTCGACTCGATCGACCTGGACCTGCCCGTCGCGGGCGTCCGGGGCGTGGCGTACGTGCTGCCCTCGGCCACGAGCCCGGCGCACCGGGCGCCGCACCGGGTGTACCTGAAGGGGATGCTGCTCACCGACCGGGCCGACAACCTGCTGCCGGACTGGGCGTTCTTCGTGCGCGTCGTCCTCGACACGGACACGCTGCGCCCCACGGCGTCGCGGGAGAACCTGTACGACGACGAGACGCTCGCCGCCGTCCGCGAGGCGCTGGGCGCCCGGGTCCGCGCGTGGCTCGCGGACCTGGCCGCCGGGGACCCGGACCGCCTCGCGGCCTTCCTGTCGGTGCACCACCTGGGCGTCAAGTCGATGGCGCGCCACGACCCCGAGCTGTTCGCGCTCATGCTGCCGTGGCTGCCGTTCGAGACCAGCGACGGCCGGGTCACGCTGGACCGGTTCGCCAGGACGTACCCGCAGGTGCACGTCACGCGCACGGTGGAGGAGTTCCGGCAGGTGGCGCCCATCGCGGCGGCGCACGGCCTGGGCGTCGTGAACGGCGGGTACACGTACGACGCCGACCTCGTCGCCCTGCTGCCGCAGGTCCTGCCGGGCGTGAGCGTCGGGGAGCTGGACGCGGGGGCGGTCACCGCCCACCTCGACCCGGTGGCACCGGACCGCGAGCTGGCCCTGGCCGGGTTCCTCGCGACCGCCCGGGCGCGGCTGGACGGGCTCGGCTGCGACGTCGCGCTGCGTGCGTTCCAGCCGGTCACCGTGCCGGCGCTCTACCTGGACGACCGTGAGGCCCGGCACGAACGGGACCGCGCCGCGGCCGAGGAGAGCGCCGACACGCTGTGGAGCGACATCCTCGGCGCGCTGCGCGGCTCCGCGCCGCGCGCCCGCCTCGTCCTGAACCACGACAACGCGCTGGTGCGCCGCATCGCGGCCATCAAGGATCCCGAACTCGCCGGCACGGCCGTCGAGTCGCTCTACGGGCAGGCCCTGCTGATGGCGCAGCGGCCGCTGCGCCCCGCCGACACGTCGCTGCTCAACCGGGCCTTCCTCGGGCTCCTGGAATGGGCCACGCACACGACCGCAGAGGAAGGCCAGAAGTGACCGCCGCCCCCGCCCACACCCCCGAGGCCGTCCTGCAGGCGCTGCGGGAGAACCAGTCGGCGCCCAACGGGCCGCTGCGCAACGCCCGCGCCGAGGAACTGGTCGCCGCCGCCGAGTCGACCGGGGACCGCGACCTGGTCAGGAAGGCGCTGTTCGAGCTGATCACGGCGTACGAGTTCAGCACCGAGCGCGGCAGGATGCTGGTGCCGTTCGCGCGGCTCATGCAGGAGTGGGACAAGGACCCGTCGGCGTTCGACCGGCACGACGTCCACCGGTTCCACTGGATGTTCAAGTGGGTGAGCTCCGGGATGCTGACGCTCCCGGAAATCCCGCTGGCCACCATCGAGCGCTGGCTCGCCGAGATGGAGCGCCGCTACCGGACCGCGGGCTACAGCGAGCGGGCCGTGCGGCAGGCGGAGTTCACCCTGGCGCACGAGACCGGTGACGGGGAACGGGCCGCCCGCGCGTTCGCCGCGTGGACGGCGGCCGACCGGGACTCGATGGCCGACTGCCACGCCTGCGAGCTGAACGACCAGGGGCGGTACCGGCTGCACCAGGGCCGCGTCGACGGGGCACTGGAGTCCTGGGCCCCGGTCCTGGACGGCCGGGAGGGCTGCGCGGAGGAACCGCACCGGGTCCTCGCCGAGTCGCTGCTGCCGCTGGTGCGGGCCGGGCGGCTCGACGCGGCGCGCGCGCACCACCTGCGCGGCCACCGCCTGGCCCGCGGCAACGAGAGCCTGCTCCCGGCGATCGGCCGGCACATCGAGTTCTGCGCGCTCACCGGGAACGAGGGGCGGGGGCTCGAAGTGCTCGCCGAGCACGCCGCGCACCTCGCCTCGGACGGCAATCCGGCGGCCCGCCTCGACCTGCTGGGAGGCACCCTGGTGCTGCTCCGGCGGCTGCTCGCGCTCGGCCACGGCGACCGGCCGGCCGTCGCGTACGGCGGAGCCCGCGCACGGTCGGGGAAAGCTGCACGGCATGCTCGACGCCGAGGCCGCGGCCACAGCCGCCCGCTTCGACGCGCGCAACGGCAGTGGCGCCGTGTCGGAGCGGTTGCGGGACCGCCTGGCGCAGGAGCCGCTCGTGGAGCGGCTGCCGCTCGGGGTGCGTACGGCAGGGCTCCCGGTGCCCCTGGGGGCTGCCGTCCCCGCGCCCGAGGACGCGGCGGGGGCCGCGCCGCGGGAAGGCGGCGCCGCGGACCTGCCGGAGCTGGTCGCCGAGGCCCGCAGGCGCAGGGCGCTCGGCCACCCGAGGGCGGCGGAGGCCTGGGAGCGGGTCTCCGCGGCCGTGGCGGCGACCGGTCAGGCACCGGACCCGCTGCTGGCGGCGGACCTGCTGGAGCGGCGGGCGCTCGCGGCGGCGCAGTCGGAGGAGGAGGGCGCGGGCGCGCTCCTCCGGGAGGTGCTGGAGGCGTACCGGGCCGCCGGTGACGCGGCCGGTGCCGCGCTGGCCGAGCAGCGGCTGGCGGTGGCGGCGATACGCGGCGGCGCGGAGCCGGAGGCCGTACGGAACCTGCTGGCGAAGGCCGCCGATTCGGCGCGGGCGCTGGGCGAGGCGGAGCCGGCGCGGCTGCGGCGCGTGGCCGGGGTGGAGCTGCTGCGCATCCGGTACGAGGCGATGCGGCGGCAGACGGAGGAGGACGACGGCGGCGCATGGGCGGACGCCGCCCTCGCGGGGTTCGTCGACACATACGCGCAGGGCAGCGGCGTCGGCGACCTCGTGGGCGACGCCGAGCAGCTGCGCGCCGACCACGCCTGGCGGTCGGGTGATCCGGAGCGGGCGGACGCGCTGCTGGCGTCGGCGGTGCGGCGCATCGCCGGGGCGGGCCGCCCTGGGACGCCGCCGAGCACCTGGCGCGGCGGGCCCGGCTGCTGCTGGACCTGGGCCGGGCGGGCGAAGCGGAGGACGCGGCCCGCGCCGCGGTGGCCCACGGGGCGGAGCTCGTGGACGCGGGCGTGCTGGCCGCGCTGCGGACCGCGCTGGCGGAGGTCCTGTACCGGCAGGACGGCAAGGAGGCGGAGGCGGCCGAGCACGCGTTGGAGGCGGCCCACTGGTGGGACGCCGCCGGGGAGTCCGCCGCCCCGGGGCGTACGCCCGGATGCTGCTGGCGCAGGCGATGGGGGCGACGGGCCGGCACGCCGAGGCCGCCGAGGTGCTGGAGTCTGCGCTGCCGGACCTGCTGGAGCACGGCGACGAGCACGCCGTCCAGGCGCGGGACGTGCTCGCGCGGAGCCTGCGCGCCCTGGGCGACGCGCGGGCGGCGGCGGGGCAGTACCTGCAGGCCGCCGAGGTCGCCGCGGCGTGGGAGCACCAGGGCGCGCACGCCCAGTTGGCGACGCTCGCGGCGGAATGCCTGGCGGAGGCAGGGCGGGACGACGACGCGGTCGCCGCGTACCGGCGGGCGATCGGGCTGTGGGAGGCGGTCGGCGAGCCCGTGGCGCTGGCCCGGGCGCTGCGCTCGCTGGCCTGGCTGGAGGCTGCCGGGGATCCCGCCGCGGCCCGGCGGCTGATGGACCGCGCGCTGGCGGCCGTCGCCGGGGACGGGGATCCGCATCTGCTGCTGGAGCGTGCCCGGACGTGGGCGCAGACGGCGCGACTGGTGGTGGACGCGGCCTACGCCCGGGCTGAGGACGAAGAGGACCCGGATGCGGAAGCGCCCGGTGGAGACGTGCTCGCGGCGGCGGGCCCGGAGGCGCTGGCGCTGCTGGACCAGGCGGACTCCGCCTTCGCCGCGCTGGGGCCGGCGGCGCTGGAGGAGCGCGTCCAGTGCACCGGCCGGGCCGCCTGGATCGAGCACGGCCTCGGCCGCGCCGAGGCGGCGGTGTCGCGCGTGCGGTCGGTGATCGCCGCGCTCGGCCCGGCAGGGAGCCCGGAGGTGCAGCGCGCCGTGGAGCGGTTGGAGTTCCTGCTGGAGAAGCTGTCCGAGGAGGTCTGACCCGGCGGCCGCCGCCCCGGATCCGCCCGGACCCCGCGGTCCTGCCGCCAGGCCCCGCGGGTGCCGGGGCGGTCGCCGCTGCCCCGGCACGCTGCCCCGGCCCTGCGGGGTCCGCGGCAGCGGGGCCGGCCTGCGGGGCGGATCCCTCCGCCGCCTGCTGCCTCAGGGGCGGCGGGCCTCAGCAGCCGTGCGGAGGGGGGCCGTCGCGGTGGGCGTCGCCATCCGCCCCGCCGTCCCCGTGGACCTCCGGCCCGTACTCGCCGTCGCCGTCCACGGCCTGGGCCATGCGGGCCTCCATGAGTTCCGTCTCGTACTGGTCGATGACCTCCTCCGTCGTGCGGCCGGTGTACTCGGCCACCTCCTTGATGCAGGCCGCCGCCCAGTTCGCCAGGGACAGGGCGAACGCCAGCAGGCCGTCGTCGCCGCGGGTGTGCCGGACGCCCAGGAGGTAGGCGAGGTTCAGATACGGCACGAGGTCCAGGGGCTCTGCGGCGGCGCTCTGCCGCATCGCGGCGATGGTGGTCTCCGTCGCCTCCTCCCGCAGCGGCAGCAGGCGCTCGCGTTCCGTCTGGACCTCGGCGATGACGCGCCGGCGCTGCTCCTTGTTCACGGTGCCCTCCCACGAGACGGCGGGGTCTTCGTGCAGCACCGTACGGGTCCGGGGGTGTGCTCCGCGGCCACTTGCGGCAACCGGGGCCGGATTGCCCCGGCGAGGGTGATTCCCGGCTACTCGGGCAGGTGGTCGCGCAGTTGCGCGGGTTCGAGTCCGGCGGCGTCGGCGGCGGCGAGGACGCGTTCCAGGTCGGCGGCCAGGTTCTCGGTGAAGTGCAGCAGCACGATGTCGCCGGCCTTCAGTTCGGGCACGGGCGGGGGTGCGCCGCCTCCCCAGGTCGTCAGGTCGTGGGTCCAGGTGACGACGGCCTTCGCCCCGCACGCCTGTGCGGCGCTGCGGGTCTCCTCGTCGTACTTTCCGTAGGGCGGGCGAAGCAGCCGGGGACCGTCACCGAACTGCGCCAGGTGGCTGTCACGGGCCCCGCAGATCTCCGCACGCTGGGCGGCGCCGTCCAGGGCGGTGAGGTCGGGGTGGGTGACGGTGTGGTTCTCGATCCGCGAGGGGCCGTGCGCGAGGAGGGAGCGGAAGTACGCGGAGTCGTAGGAGTACGCGCCGGGGAGCACGAACAGCGAGGCGGGCACGCGGCGGTCCAGCAGCAGTCGGGCAGCGGCCGGGTCGTGGTGCCACCCGTCGTCGATGGTGAGGAACACGACGGGCTGGTCGGTGTCGATGCGGGAGACGACGGGCACCGGCTGCGGCCAGGGGGCGAAGCCGGTCAGGAGGGTCCACGGGACGAGGACGGCGAGGACGGCGCGGAGGGCGCCGCGCATGCGGGGTCTCGGCATACGCCGAATGATTGGTTTAGACCAGATGGAATGTCAAGATCCCTGTCCCGGGCAGGACTTGACCCGCAAGGGCACGTCGCACGCTGCGGACGCGGGAGGAAGGACAGGACGTTCTCCCCCTCCGTCGAGGAGATCCTGCGGCCTCGACGGGGGCGGACGGACGGCCCGCCCGCGGGGCGGCGCCGAGCAGCCGGTGCCGCGGGGATCGGGGTGTTCTGCCGGCGTCGCGCGGCCGTCAGGGCTTGACGCTGCTGACGACGTCGGCGGTGGCGGACACCCCGTCGTAGATGGTGGGGGCCAGGCTGGTCCCGGCGAGGAAGAAGCCGAGCAGGGCGCAGACCAGCGCGTGCGACACCTTCAGGCCGCCGCTGCGCAGGAAGACCACCGCCAGGATCAGCAGCAGCAGCACGACGGAGATGGATACGGCCATGGGTCACCCTCCTCGGCCAGCCGCCCGCACCCGCCGTGGGGCGGGTGGGGCGGGTGTGTACGGCGTTCGGCGGCCAGTCTGGCGGAGCGGCGGCGCCGTCCGGGCGTACGGCATGTCGGCCGAACGGGTACGGATGGGTGTGCGCCCGTTACCCGGCGGCAGCCGGCAAGATCACTTCCGCCAGTCCTCGGTGCGGTCGCACCAGCGGTGCAGCAGGACGGAGTCGTGGCCGACCGCGAGGAGGCCGGCTCCGGTCTCCCGCCGGTAGTCCTCCACCACGCCGACGAGCGCGGCGGTGGTGGAGGCGTCGAGCATCGCCGTCATCTCGTCGCAGACCAGCCAGCGGGGCCGCAGCACCAGCGCGCGGGCGAGGCAGGCCCGTTGCAGCTGGCCATCGCTGACCTCGTGCGGGCGGCGGGCCAGCAGGTCGGGTGTGAGGCCGACGCGGCGGGCGAGGGCGGGCACCCGGTCGGGGACGTCCGTGCGCCGCCCGGTGGCCCGCAGCGGCTCGGCCACCAGGTCGAACAGCGGCAGCCGGGGGTCGGCGGAGAGCCGGGGCTGCTGGAAGACGACGCCGATCGCGGTGCGCAGCCGGCGGGGGGCGCGGTGGCGCCAGCCCCGTACCCGCTCGCCGTCGACCGTGACGGTGCCCGTGTCGGGCCGGTGCAGCAGGGCGGCCACGCGGGCGAGGGTGGACTTGCCGCAGCCGCTGGGGCCGAGGAGTCCGACAGCCTCGCCGGGCGCGACGGTCAGGGAGACGTTCCGCAGGACGGGGGCCCGGCGGTCGTATCCGGCGGTGATGTCACGGAGTTCGAGCACGCTACGCCTCCTGCGGGTGGTGGCAGGCCGCGCCGTCCGTGAAGCGGGGCACCGTGCGGAGGCACTCGTCGGTGGCGTGGGCGCAGCGGGGAGCGAAGGCGCAGCCGTCCGGGAGGGCGCCGAGCTCCGGCGGCATCCCGGGGATGGGGGTGAAGTCCCGTTCGGGGAGCGCGGCGAGCAGTCCGCGCGCGTACGGGTGGCGGGGGCCGGGGGCGCCGAAGAACCGGTCCGCGGCGGCGACTTCGACGATCCGGCCGGCGTACATGACGGCGACGCGGTCCGCGATGCGCCGGGCGGCCGCGAGGTCGTGGGTGATGAGCAGCAGGGCGCGGCCCGCGTCGGCGTGGCGCCGCAGTTCGTCGGCGGTGCGGTCCACCAGGTCCCGGTCGAGCCCGGTGGTGGGCTCGTCGGCGAGGAGGAGGGGCGCGTCACCGACGAGGGCGAGGGCGGTGGCGGCGCGCTGGGCGAGGCCGCCGGACAGCTCGTGCGGGTAGCGGTCGAGGTGGTCGGCCGGGAAGGCGGCCCGCTCCGCCGCGGCGGCGACGGCTGCGGGGAGCACGGCGCGCGGGGTGCCGGTCAGTTCGCGCAGGGACTCGGCGAGGTGGGCGCGGACGGTGCGGACCGGGGTGAGGTGGGCGGCCGGGGACTGCGGGACCAGGCCGACACGGCGCCCGCGCACGGTGCGGGCGAGGGTGCGCTCGTCGGCGGCGATCAGGTCGACGCTGCCGGCCGCGGGTGTCGCGGCAGCCGCGGGTCCGCCCCGGCCGTCGGCCCCGGAGGCGGCGGAGGCGGCGGAGGCGGCGGAGGCGGCAGCGGAGGCGGCGGAGGCGGCGGAGGGGGCGGAAGTGGACACCGCGGCGGATTCAGCCGCAGCGGCGGATACGGCGGTGCCGGCTTCCCCAGCGGCGGAGCCCGCGGCCTCGCCTCCGGCGACGGCAGCCGGGCCTTCGGCCTCCCCGTGCCGGCGACGCCGGCGGAGGCCGCGCCGTCCACGCTGCCGCCGGCGGCGGTCCTCGGGGACTTGCCGCCTACGGGGACCGATCCCGCAAGCGCACGGCTGTCGGCGACGGCTGCGGAACCCGCGCGTGTGCGGCTGCGGGGCACGGCGGCGGAGCCGGGCACCTCCCCGCCCGCGACCACGGCGGAGCCTTCGACCTCGGCGTTGGCGGGCAGCAGGCCGAGGAGGGCGGAGGCGAGCACCGATTTGCCGCAGCCGCTCTCGCCGACGAGGGCGAGGCACTCCCCCGCCGCCACGTCCAGGTGCACGTCGGTGACGGCGGCGACGGGCGGGCGGCCCCGCATCAGGAACCGCACGGTCAGTCCCCGTACGGACAGGATGGTCGTCACAGCGTCAGCTCCGAGCGGCGGCGCGGGTTGAGCCGGTCCCGCCAGGCTGCGGCGAGCGCCGCCACGGCCAGGGTCGGCACGATCAGGAACAGGCCGGGGAAGAGGGTCGGCCACCAGTCCCCGGCGAGGAGGGAGCCGCGGCCGGACTGCACCAGGGTGCCGAGGCTGGCCTGGTGGGTGGGCATGCCCAGGCCGAGGAACGACAGCGCCGACTCGTGCCACATGGCGTGCGGGATCATCAGCACCGCCGCGATGCCCGCCTGCGGGGCGACGCCCGGCAGCAGGTGCCGGACCGTCACGCGCAGCCGGGAGGCGCCGCCCGAGATGGCGGCGTCGATGTAGGGGCGGGCGCGCAGGGACAGCACCTCGGACCGGACGATCCGGGCCGTGGACAGCCAGTGCGTCACGGCGACGGACGCGATGACGGGTCCCACTCCGGGGCGGAACAGGGCGACGACGACGATGCCGAGCAGCAGGTGCGGTACGGACGACACGGTGTCGACGAGGCGCATGAGGAGCCGGTCGGCCCAGCCGCCGAGGGCCCCCGCGGCCGCGCCGACCGCCGTGCCGACGACGGTGGCCGCGACGGCGGCGGCGACGCCGACGAGCAGGGAGACGCGCAGTCCGTACACACAGCGCAGCAGCAGGTCGCGGCCCAGGTCGTCGGTGCCGAAGGGGTGCTGCCAGGACGGCGGGAGCAGCTTCGCGGAGAGGTCGACGGCCTGCTGGTCGAGCTGGACCAGCGGCGGTACGGCGAGGACCGCGAGAAGGGTGACGGCGACGACCGCCGCGGGGAGGGCCACGCGCGGGCGCCTCGCCGCCGCGGCCCGGGGGCGGCGCGGGGCGGTGGCGGCACGCGGGGGCCGTGTGGAGCGCTCAGCCATCGAAGCCCGCCCTCGGGTCGGCGAGTCCGTACAGGACGTCGGACAGGAGGTTGCCGAGCAGGACGGCGGCGGTGGCCAGCACGGTGAGCGCGGCGAGCAGGGAGAAGTCGGCGGCGAGCGCGGCCTGCACGGTGGCGGCGGCGATGCCGGGCCAGGAGAAGACGGTCTCGACGAGCAGGGCGCCGGTGATCAGTTCGGGCACGCGGGAGCCGATGAGGGTGAGGACGGGCAGCATTCCGGAGCGCAGGGCGTGGTGCAGCAGGACGGTCCGGGCGCGCAGGCCGCGGGCGCGGGCGCCGCGCACATGGTCCTCGTCGAGCGCGTCGGCCACGCCCTGCCGCGCGTACAGCAGGAACCACGGCAGCTGCGAGGCGGCGAGGACGCCGGCGGGCAGCACGAGGTGGCGGGCCACCTGTCCTGCGGTGACCGTGTCGCTGGCGGTGTCGGTGAGGCCGCCGGCCGGCAGGACGCCCAGCTGGAGTGCGAACAGCCAGATGGCGAGGAGCCCGAGCCAGAACGCGGGCGCGGCCTCCAGGGCGTACGCGGCGGAGGTGGCGCAGCGGTCGAACCAGCCGTCCCTGCGGTGGGCGGCGAGCACGCCGAGGGCGGTGCCGAGCAGCAGGGCGGCGGCGAACGCGGTGGCGGCGAGCAGCGCGGACCAGCCGAGGCGCTCGGCGATGACGTCGGTGACGGGCTGCCGCATGGAGGTCGAGTCGCCCAGGTCCCCGGTCGCGGCGGAGCCGAGCCACTCCCACCAGCGGGCCGTGAACGGCTGGTCGGCGCCGAGGTTGGCGCGCAGCTGGTCCAGGTTCTCCTGGGACGCGGTGAGCCCGGCGGTGCCGGAGTAGGCGGCGACCGGGTCGAAGGGGGAGGCGGCGGCCACGGCGAAGACGCCGAAGGTGACGGCCAGCAGGACAGGGACGGCGAACAGCGCCCGCCGCCCCGCGAGCCGGGCCATCCCCGCCCAGGGCAGGCGGCGGGCGGTCACTTCTTCGGCGCGCCCTTCGGCGTCCAGTCCTCGACGTTCCACCACGGTCCGGAGGCGAGGCCGTGGTCGTGCGGCTCGACCAGGGTGGACGGCCCGTCCCAGCGGTCGGCGAGGACGTACAGGTGGTCGATGTGGGTGAGGAAGGTGTAGCCGGGGTTCTTCACCAGCTCGCGCTGGATCGTGTCGTACGCGGCCTTGCGGGCGGCGCGGTCGTCGGTGCGGCGGCCGGCTTCCAGGGCCTTGTCGACGGTGGGGTTGTCGTACGAGGCCATGTTGTTGAAGCCGTCGCCCGCGAGGGACGACAGCAGCAGCGGGTACTGGTCGAAGTCCGGGTCTCCGGGGGCGCCGCCGCCGGCGAGGACCGCCTCGTGCTTCATACGGGGCTGGATGACCTCCCAGGTGCCGGCCTGGACGGTGATGTCGATGCCGGCCTTCTTGGCGTCGGAGGCGTAGGCGAGGGCGTGGTCCTGGCGGAGCTTGTCGCCGGAGGGGTACCAGAGCGGGAAGGCGGCGCGGACGCCGTCCTTGACGCGGATGCCGTCCTTGCCGGGCTTCCATCCCGCCTCGTCCAGGATGCGCCGTGCGGCGTCCGGGTCGTGGCGGCGCTCCGTGCCGCGGGTGAACCACTCGCTGTCGGTGGGCACCGGACCGTAGGCCGGCTTGCCGGTGCCGTCGAGGATCTTGTCCACCATGGCCTGGCGGTCGACGGCCACGTCGAGGGCGCGGCGGATCGCGGTATCGCCGGTGACGGCGTGGTGGGTGGGGAGGGTGACGGTCCGGTAGTCGTAGGTGCGGGCGGCGTACGTCTTCATGCCCTTGTCGGCGGCGAAGGTGCGGGCCAGCGCGGGCGGCAGGATCGCGCCGTCGAGGTCGCCGGCGCGCAGCCGGGTGGCGCGGACGTCGTCGTCCTTGACGACGGCCATGGTGAGCCGCTTCACCTTGGGCTCGCCGCCCCAGTGGCGGGGGTTGGCCTTGAAGGTGAGCTTCTCGCCCTTGGACCAGCCGACGAGGACGTACGGGCCGGTGCCGACGGGCTTGGTGGTGAAGGAACCCGAGTTGACGTCCTGCGCGCCCGCGATGCCCGCGGGGGCGATGGCGTGGACGGTGCGCTCGGCGAAGGGCGCGTAGGGGTACTTCAGGGTGAAGACGACGGTGTGGTCGCCCTCGGCCCGTACGTCCTTCAGCGCGTCGAGTTCGGTGCGTGCGGGGTTGTTGGTCTTCGGGTCGAGGATGGTGCGGTAGGTGAAGACGACGTCCTTCGCGGTGAAGGGCGTGCCGTCGCTGAAGGTGACACCGCGGCGCAGGGTGTAGGTGTAGGTGAGGCCGTCGGCGCTGACCTCGGGCAGGGCGGTGGCGAGGGCGGGGGTGAGCCGGCCGTCCGCGCCGTGGGCGAGGAGGCCGTCGAAGATCTTCGAGTTGCCCTCGCGGCCGTAGCCGAGGAGGGGACTGAGGCTTTCGGGCTCGTACGCGATGCCGACGGTCACCGCGTCCGCGGCCCCGCCCGCGCCGGCGCCCCCGGAGGAGCCGCCCGGCTTCGAGCAGGCCGCCGCGGTGCCGGCCAGGACGGTGGCCAGCGCCGCGGCGGCCAGGCCGCGTATGGACCGGGCGGATCGGGCGTTCATGGTGCCGCACCCCTCATGAAGATCAACTGCTGTTGCGAATTCTGCGCAATTAAACCTCACGTACAGGGGCGCGCGACAGGCCGCCCCTGGCGGCACGCGCGGCCGCGGCCCGCACCCGGCGAGGCCCTGCGGGGAGGCGCCCGGCGCAGGCCCTCCAGGGACCGCGCCCGGCCGGGGCCCGCCGCCGGACGCGTCCGGCGGAGCCGCGCAGGCAGGGGCGGAGGGCCGCGTCCCGTCGGACCGGGTTCGGAAAGGTCTTCGCAAGGCTGTCGGCCCCCGTCGCCCCGCCGGGAGACTCGCCGGTGCGGTCGACGACCGCACCGGCGCTTCGCCCCCGACGCGGCGCGAGGCGGCATCCGCCCTGGACGCGGTGTTCGCGGCCTCGGACCTGATAGTGCAAGGCCTCCTGGCCGCCCTGGAGCGCGCCGGGCGGCGGGCACCGGACGACGTGGCGGTCGGCGGCTTCGACGACTTCGCCCGCCGCTGTCGCGTCGCGTCCCGCGCTGGTGAAGGCCCGGCAGCCGCGGGACCGGATCAGCACGGAGAGGGTCCGCATGCTGCCGGCCCGTACCGCCGGTGGGGACCCGGCGGCGGTGATCCTGCCGACGGAGCCGGTGCGCCGCGCGGCGGCCTGGCTCCGGCACCCCCGGAGGCCGGGTGCCGGCGGCGGTCGCCGGCCGGCCGTGCCGGGGGTGCGCAGCGGCGGCGAAGGCTCCGCCGCGCGGCACCGTGCGGGCGGCGGGACGGGTGGCGCGGGCGGCGGCATCCGCGCACCCGCGGCGGACTGCGCCGCCCCGCCGCCCCCGCACCAGGAGCGGCCGCCGTACGCCGGGATGTCTCCCGGCGCATGCGGTGCCGGACCGGATCCGGGCGACCGCGGGGAGCGGGCGGCGGGCGGCGGGGGCGAGCGGCGGCGGGCGGCGGGCGGCGGGGGCGAGCGGCGGCGGGCCTCAGTCCGGGAGGACGGCGAGGCGCCCGGTGGTGGTGCCGTCGGCGACCCGCTGGACGGCGTCGGCCGCGTCCGCCAGCGGCACCCGCTCGCTGACGAGGGGCCTGACCAGGCCCTTCGCGGCGTACGCGGTGAGTGTCTCGTGGCACTGGGCGACGGCCGCCGGGTCGTACCGGTTGTACAGGCCCCAGTGGAGGCCGAGGATCGCGTAGTTCTTCACGAGGGCGTGGTTGAGCGCGGGGGCCGGGATGTCGCCGCTGGCGAAGCCGACGACGACGATCCGGCCCTCGAAGGCCACGCACCTGGCGGACGCGGTGTACGCGGCTCCGCCCACGGGGTCGTACACGACGTCGGCGCCGCGGCCGCCCGTGGCGTCCTTGACGGCGGCCACGACGTCCTCGGCGTGCCGGTCCACTACGACGTCGCACCCGAGCTCGCGGGCCGCGGCGGCCTTGCCGGCGCCGCCGACCACACCGATGACCTTCGCCCCGGCCGCCTTGCCGAGCTGGACGGCTGCGCTGCCCACGCCGCCTGCGGCGGCGTGCACGAGCAGCGTCTCGCCCGGCAGGAGCGCGGCGCGCCGGTGCAGGCCGAACCAGCCGGTCTGGTAGCCGATGTGCAGGGCGGCCGCCTCGGCGTCGTCGAGGGCGTCGGGTGCGGGCAGCACGGCGGCCGCGTCGGCGACGGCGTACTCGGCGAGCGCGCCGTGCGGCAGGGCCGGGGTGGCGATCACCCGCCGCCCGTCCTCCGTCTCGCCGCACAGCTCCACGCCCGGGGTGAACGGCAGCGGGGGGCGCACCTGGTAGTGGCCCCGGCACAGCAGCGCGTCCGGGAAGTTCACGTTGGCGGCCCGCACCTTCAGGAGGAGCTGCCCGGGGCCCGGAGTCGGCCGCTCCGTCTCCTCCAGGCTCATCACCTCGCCCGGCTCGCCGTTCCGGTGCACCCGCCATGCCCGCATGTCCGCCTCCGTGGTCGTCGTCCGCGCGGTTCCCGCACGAGGGCATACTAAGCAGTCGCTTGCCGGGAGGGGAACGGCTCCGCCCGGCTCATCGACCGCCCTGGGCGCGGCAGACCGGGCCGGGGCCGCGACCGGTCGGGCGCGGCGACCGGTCGGGCGCGGCCGGGTGGGCGGGCGCGGCAATCCGGGCGGGCGCGGCCGGGCGGGCGCGGCAGACCGGGCGGGCGCGGCCGGGCGGGCGCGGCAGACCGGGCCGGCTAAGCGCCGCCCGTGCGTCCCCGGGTGCGCTCAGCGGGTGAAGACCTCGAAGGTGACGGCGGGCACGCCCCGAACCGCTCGGCCGCCGCCTCGGCGTGCCCGGCGAGGAAGTCCCGGCAGTACGCCTCCGGGTCCCGGTCGGTGAGGGTCTCCACGTATGTGCGGTGCTCCAGCAGCGACCGCACCGCGCGCTCCAGGCCCGGGCGGGCGTCGACCGCGTGCGTGGGGCGGGGCGAGCCCGCCACGGCCACCCACCGCACCCCGTCCCACGGTTCGAGTCCCCGCTCGGCCAGCTCGGGGAAGATCCACCGGTTGCCCGCGTCGGCCGCGGCGTCGAGGGCGGCCCGGCCGACGGCCACGTGGTCGGGGGTGTTCCAGACCGCGCCGTCCCAGGTGTCCCGGTGGTTGACGGTGAGGAGCAGCTCGGGACGGTGGCGGCGGATCGCGGCGGCGATGTCCCGCCGCAGCGGGACGCCGTACTCGATGACGCCGTCCCTGTGGTCGAGGAACTCCACGTCGGTCACGCCGACGACCGCGGCGCTCGCCCGCTGCTCCCGCTCGCGCAGCGGGGCGCAGACGTCGGGAGCGAGCCCGTCGATCCCGGCCTCCCCGCGGGTGGCCAGGACGTAGGCCACCTCGCGTCCGGCGTCGGTCCAGGCGGCGACGGCGGCCGTGCAGCCGTACTCCAGGTCGTCGGGGTGAGCGACGACGGCGAGGGCCCGCCGCCAGTCGCCGGGCAGGGATTCCAGCGGCCGGGGTCCCGGCTGACGGTGCGTCGGTGCGGTGTCGCGGTCGTCCATGCGCGCAGGATACGGGCGCGGGGCGGGCGGTCCCGGCACCCGGCGGCTCGACCGACGATCCGTTCCCCGGGGCGGCCCCGCGGCCGCTTCCATGACCCGGCAGGTAATGGCACCGGTCGGCCGGTGCCGGTGAGAATGCGGGTGACACCGCGTCAAAGCCCTGACGCGGGGCCCGAACAGGAGTGATGCACCATGTCCACAGCCGTGCCCGCTTCCACCCGCGCCGTCGTGGAGGAGCTGCTGCGCCGCATCGGGGAGGGCGATCCCGAGCGCATCGCCGAGCTGTACGCCGAGCAGGGCGACTGGAAGCTGGCCTGGCCGGAGACCGAGCACGGCCGCGCCGCGACCCCGTGGATACGCCACCGGTCCACCCGCGCGGACGCCGCCGCGCACTTCCGCGAGCTCGCCGAGCACCATGTGCCCGGGCAGGCGGCGACCGCGGTCGAACGCCTCCTCGTCGACGGCCGGGACGCGGTCGTCCTCGGCGAGATCCGCCAGACGGCCCGCTGCACGGGGCGCGCCTACCGCGCCCGGTTCGCCCTGCACCTCACCGTGGAGGACGGCCTGGTCACCCGGCACCACGTGTACGAGGACAGCCTCGCGGTCGCCCAGGCGTTCGCCCCGGAGGAGGCCGGGTAGCGCCCGCTGCCCGCGCGGCCCGGCGGCGCGGGCCCCGGCCGGCAGCCGGCGCGGCCGCGCGCCAGGCGGTCGGAGAGCCGCCCGGGCCCGGGAGCGCCGGGGACGGGCCCCTCTGGTCGGCTCTGGTCGGCTGGGGCGCCACGAGCACCCGAAGGGCCGGCGGGCGCGTACGGTGAGGGCCCGTCACGTCCGACGATCAAGGAGGGTGCCGCCATGGCCCGCTTCGACCTGCCGCTCGACGAGCTGCGGACGTACCGCAGTTCCTCCGAGGAGCCCGGCGACTTCGACGCCTTCTGGGGGAAGACCCTGGAGGAGACCCGCTCGCACCCGCTGGACGCGCGCTTCGAGCGGGTCGAGGACTGCGGGCTGGCCACGCTGGAGGTGTACGACGTCACGTTCGCCGGCTTCGGCGGCCACCCGGTCAAGGGCTGGTTCGTCATACCCGCAGGCGCGTCCGCTCCCCTGCCACTGCTCGTGGAGTTCGTCGGGTACGGCGGCGGGCGCGGCCTGCCGCACACGCACCTGCTGTGGGCGTCGGCCGGGTACGCCCACTTCGTCATGGACACCCGCGGCCAGGGCGGCACCTGGGCGGCCGGCGACACGGCCGACCCCGTGGGCAGCGCTTCCGCGGTGCCGGGATTCATGACGCGGGGGGTCGAGGACCCCGGGACGTACTACTACCGGCGGGTGTTCGCCGACGCGGTGCGGGCCGTGGAGGCCGCCCGGTCGCATCCGCTGGCCGACGCCGCGCGCACCGCCGTCCACGGGGCGAGCCAGGGCGGCGGCATCACACTGGCCGTGGCGGGGCTCGTGCCGGACCTGGCGGCGGTGGCGCCGGACGTGCCGTTCCTGTGCGACTTCCCGAGGGCGACGACGGTCACGGACCGGATGCCCTACCGCGAGATCGGGCACTACCTGAAGACGCACCGCGGCAAGGTCGACCGGGTGGCGCGGACGCTGGCGTACTTCGACGGCGTCCACTTCGCGGCGCGGGCCACCGCTCCCGCGCTGTTCTCCGCCGCGCTGGAGGACATGACGTGCCCGCCGTCGACCGTCTTCGCCGCGTTCAACGCGTACGCGCACGCGGACAAGGAGGTGGAGGTGTACGCGTTCAACGACCACGAGGGCGGCGAGGCCCACCAGCAGGCGGTCCAGCTGCGCTGGTTCTCCGCCCGGCTGAGGGCCTGACGGACCCGGAGCCCCGCGCACGCGCGCCGGGCGTCCGGTCGCAGGCCCCCGCCGGCCCGGCAGTCCCCCGGCGTCCCGCGCACGCGGGCCGGGCTTCCGCAGCACCGTCGAGCAAGCGCTTGCCGCACCGGATCCGGAGGCAAGGGCGGGCCGGACAGGCGGGCCGGGCGACCCGGTCCCGGCCACCCGCAGCGGGGCGGGGCGGGTCCGTGCGGGTCCTTGCGGTGGATCGGCCCGCCGCCGCCCCCGTGCGCGGGCCCGGCCGCGCCGTGCGGTGCCCGGGGCGGGCGCGGCCCGGGCGGGCGCGGGGTCGCGTACCGGGTGCCTGCGCCGGAGGGAACCGGGTGCCTGCGCCGGAGGGATCAGTCGTGAGTGCGGTCGTTCCGGTACGGCGTAGCGGCGGACGCGCTGCCAGCCGGCCGCCTCGGCTCGCGGCAGGGGCTCACCGGTAGACGCTCCCGATCGCGCGCAGGTCGGGGTGCGCGGGCCGGGTGGCGGGGCGCAGGCGCTGGTGGAAGGAGCGCTTGACCCGGCGGGGCAGCCCGGGGCCGAGGCCGACGTACTCCAGGGGCGAGCCGTCGGGGACGGCGGCGAGGAGGGTCTTGGCGCCGCGTCCGGTCAGCCCGGTGTGCCGGAGCTCCAGGCTGCGCAGCGGGCTGCCGGGCAGGGCGGCGGCCAGGGCGGCGGCGCCCGCGTCGCCGGTGGTGTTGCCGGGTGCGCCGAGGCTGCGTTCGGAGCGGGGCCGGCCGAGGTCGAGGGTGTCGATGGCACCGAGGGCGTCGGCGAGTGCGGCCGCTCCCGCGGGTCCGATGCCGTTGCCGCCGAGGCCGAGGCGTACGGGCCGGTCGGGGTCGGCGGCCGCGGCGAGGGCGGCGGCGCCCGCGTCTCCGAGGTGGTTGGCGGACAGGTACAGCTCGCGCACTCCGGCGCGCAGCAGCGCGGCGAGGAGCGGCGCGGCGGCGGCGGTGAGGCCGTTGCCGCCGAGGAAGAGCCGCTCGACGGGCTCGGGGCGGTCCGTGAGGGCGTCGACAAGGGCGTGCAGGCCGTCGGTGGTGAGGCCGGTGTTCACGAGGTCCAGGGTGCGCAGCGCGGTGTTGCGGCGCAGCATCGCGGCGAGGATGCGCACGCCGGTGTCGCCGACGGGGTTGCGCTTGAGCCACAGCGCGCGGACGGTGCCGTCGGCGGCGAGGGGGCCGGCGAGCGCGGCGGCGCCGTCGGGGCCGATGCGGTTGCAGCCCAGGTACAGGGTGTGCAGGCCGTGGCGGCCGCCGGTGAGGCTCTGGGCCAGGGTGCGGGCGCCGTCGTCGCCGATGGCGTTGGTGCCGAGCAGGACGTGGACGGCGTGCGGGGAGGCCGC
Source organism: Streptomyces sp. CC228A (assembly GCF_021390935.1). Classification (GTDB taxonomy): domain Bacteria; phylum Actinomycetota; class Actinomycetes; order Streptomycetales; family Streptomycetaceae; genus Streptomyces. The sequence continues at coordinate 182,487 of NZ_JAJPUI010000008.1, read as the reverse complement.
GGCGGCGGGCAGCAGCCGGGCCGCGCCGGCGGCGCCGAGTCCCTGCTTGCACAGGTCGACGCGGCCGTCGGCGCGCAGCGTGCCGACGGGGTGGGTTTCGTCGGCGGTGACGGGGCGGGGGTCCGCGAGCCGGTCGAGGAGGGGGGTGAGGGCGGCCGGGTCGGCGGGTGGGGCGTCGGGGTACCGGATCGCCGGGCAGCGTACGGGCGCGCCGAGGGGGTCGTGCACGGGGACGGGCTCCGTGGCCTGCGTCATCACCACTCCCCCGGTGTTGCGCGAACGGTGCGTCAGGTGTGAGGGCGGCAGGCCGACCGGATGCGAACCGACGTCCTCCAGTTTGCAGCTCGGGCGCGACGACCTCTGCGCCACGGCCTTGCCGCCCGTGATCATGGCGCGCAACGGCCCGGACTCGATCGCCAGTTCGCCTACCATCGGGAGGTGGCCGGCTCCGGTCCGGGCCGACGTGCCGTCAGTCCGCCGCGGGCGGCTGCTGCCGGATGGCGACGGCGTTGACGCGCAGGGTGAAGAAGGCGGTGTCGTCGGTGGTCAGGGCGCGGGTGCGCGCGCCGTCGAGGCCGACCGTCGCGTTGAGGCAGAGGGCGACGGCGTGGACGGCGTCGCCGGTCTCCTCGTCCTGGAGGGCGAACAGCACGTTGTAGTAGTAGCCGGTGCGTTCCTCGGTCTCCTCGTAGAAGGAGAGGTGGGTGCCGTCCTGGGTACCCAGGCCGACGAACGCGCCGGTGAGCGCGGACTCGACGCGTGCCCAGAAGCGGGGGTTGGTGAACGGCTCGGCCAGGGCCTGCCGCACGGCCTCCTTGAGGGACACCACCATGACACCGACGGGGGCGGTCTCCTGGAGCCCCCAGCCGCGCACGATCCGGGTGGTCCGGGCGTGCGGGACGGCGGCGGCGGCCCGGCTGATGCCGCCGAAGTCGAAGTCCACGGTCGCGGGTGCGATGGCGTGCTGGAACCGGGCCGCGATGTCACGGGCCCGCTGCTCGTGGGTCGGGTCCACTTCGAAGACCGTCGCGAAGGTGGTCTTCCCGTCCGCCTGGGCGGGGGTCCGTCCGGCGGTGGCCTGCTCGGCCATGTGGCTGCTCCTCGTGGCTGGAAGGGGGTCGCGCCGCGCCGCGCGCCAGTATGCACCCGGCGGGGCGGGCCCCGGCCGCCGGGTGCGCCTACCGTGGAGGCATGCGCGGGGACGCGGTGACGCTGTTCCTCTGCGGTGACGTGATGCTCGGCCGCGGGGTCGACCAGGTGCTGCCCCACCCGGGCGATCCGCGCCTGTGGGAGGAGTACGTCAAGGACGCCCGCTCGTACGTTTCCCTGGCGGAGGCGGTGAACGGCCCGGTGCCGCGGCCGGTGGCCCCCTCCTGGCCGTGGGGGGAGGCGCTGCGGCTGCTGGACGACGCGGCGCCCGACGTCCGGGTGGTGAACCTGGAGACGAGCGTGACGCGGTCCGGGGACGCCGCCCCGGACAAGGCGGTGCTGTACCGGATGGCCCCGGAGAACCTGCCGGCGCTGGTGGCGGCCCGGCCCGACGTGTGCGTGCTGGCCAACAACCACGTGCTGGACTTCGGCCGCGCCGGGCTCCGGGAGACCCTCGGCTCGCTGGCGGACGCGGGAGTGCGGACCGCGGGTGCGGGGCACGACGCGGCAGCGGCGTGGCGGCCGGCCGTCGTTCCGGTGGGTGGGGGCAGGGTGCTGGTGTGGGGGTGCGCCATGCCGTCCGGCGGCGTCCCGCCCGACTGGGCGGCCGGCGTCGGCCGGTCGGGGGTGGCGTACGTCCCGGCGGCGTCGCGGACCGCGGCGCGGGAGGTGGTGCGGCGGGTGCGTGCGGCGAAGCGGCCCGGGGATGTGGCGGTGGTGTCGGTGCACTGGGGGTCCAACTGGGGCTACGGGGTGTCGCCGGGGCAGGTCGAGTTCGCGCACACGCTGGTGGACGGCGGGGTGGACGTGGTGCACGGGCACTCCTCGCACCACCCGCGGCCGCTGGAGCTGTACCGGGGGAAGCCGGTGCTGTACGGCTGCGGCGACCTGATCGACGACTACGAGGGCATCCGCGGCCACGAGGAGTACCGGGACGAGCTGCGGCTGCTGTACTTCGCGACACTGCCGCCGGGCGGCGGGGCGCCCGCTCGGCTGCGGATGGCTCCGGTGCGGGCCCGCCGGCTGCGGCTGGAGGAGGCTGCGCCCGCCGAACGGGACTGGCTGCGGGCCGTACTGGACCGGGTGAGCCGGGACTTCGGGGTGCGTGTGGGGCGGGAGCCGGACGAGCGCGGCGGACTGCTGTACGCCGAGCCGGCCGGGGGTGACGGGGCGGGTCGCGTGGGCGGAGGGCCGCGGAGCCGGCCGGACGGGGGTAGAGGATCACGGGCGGGGTGCGGTCGCGCACGGGCGGGGAGGCCGGGGCCGGCGGGCGGGGCAACCGGGCGGGAGGGGAGGGCGGCAGCGGCGGGGGGAACGGGCAGCCGCCCGGGACAGCACGGACGGCGCACGGCAGGCAGGCACCGGCAGCCGGAGCGGAGCAGAGGGGCGGCGCGCGGCAGCAGGGCACCGGCAGCGGACCGGCCCCTGGGACACCCCCGCGGCCGGGGCACGCAGGCCGGGCACGCGGGCCGAAGCACGCAGGCATGGGCACGCGGGGCGGGGCACGCGGGGCGGGGCGGAAGGCCGCGGTCGGTCAGCGGTCCGCGAGGACACCCAGCAGGCGGGCCACCTCGGCGGCCACCGCCTCCCGCGCCGGGCCGAGGTAGCGGCGCGGGTCCACGACGCCGGGCGACTCCTGCAGGCGGGCCCGCACGGTGCCGGTGAAGAGGGCGTTGAGGCGGGTCGCGATGTTCACCTTGGTCATCCCCGCCGCGACGGCCTTGGCGAGGTCCCCGTCGCGGACGCCCGACGAGCCGTGCAGGACCAGGGGGATGGCGAGCGCGTCCCGCAGCCGGGTGACGAGGTCGATGTCGAGGACGGCGTCGCGGGTGAGCATCGCGTGGGAGCTGCCCACGGCGACGGCCAGCGCGTCGACGGCGGTGGCCTCGGCGAACGCGCGGGCTTCGTCGGGGTCGGTGCGCGCGCCGGGTGCGTGCGCGCCGTCCTTGCCGCCCACCTCGCCCAGTTCGGCCTCGACCCACACACCGGCCCGGTGGCAGTACGCGGTGACGGCCCTCGTCGCCGCGACGTTCTCCTCGTAGGGGAGCCGGGAGGCGTCGAACATGACGGAGGTGAAACCGAGTTCGACGGCCTCCGCGACGAGCCGGCGGGTCTCGGCGTGGTCGAGGTGGACCGCCACCGGTACCGAGGCCGCGCGGGCGAGGGCGAGGGCGGCGAGTCCGATGGGGGCGAGCGAGCCGTGGTAGCGCGCGGTGTTCTGACTGATCTGCAGGACCACGGGCAGCGCCGCGCGTTCCGCTCCGGCGACGATGGCCTCGGCGTGCTCGATCTGTACGACGTTGAACGCCCCGACGCCGCGGCCCTCGGCGCGCGCGGGGCCGATGACGTCACCGGTGGGGGTCAGGGGCATGGGTCCTCCCGGTGCGGTGGTGGGACGCCGGCCGCGGGGCCGACGGCAAGCAGAGCGCTGCGGTCACGACCGGCGGGATTGCGCGTTCCCGCCGCCGCCGCGCCACTCTTATGATTGAACATGCGTGAAATCGGGTCCCATCAAGCGTTTTGCGTCACCTGGGACGAGTGCAGTATCCGGCGCAGGGGCCGGCGCGTCCAGAAGGCGCCGGCAAAGGACGCGGGCAGCGGGGGCGGAAGGCCCGTGCCGGACGGTGCAGTCCGGCGGGCGTTACGATCAAGGCCGCGCGGACCCGCCGAGATGCCGATCAGCCGCCCTGGCTGCCCCGGCACCGCCGTGCGCGACCGCAGGAGTCAGGCACGGAGGGGACGCGACCCATGTCCAAGCAGGAGCGGTGGAGCAGGCTGCTGGAACTGCTCGCGGCAGACGGCAGGCTGGCCGTCGATGACGCCGCTGCCTCGGTGGCGGTCTCGCCGGCGACCATCCGGCGCGACCTCGACGAGCTGGCCGAGCAGAAGCTGCTGGTCCGCACGCGCGGAGGGGCGATCGCGCACGGCGTGTCGTACGAACTGCCGCTGCGCTACAAGTCGTCCCGCCACGTCCCCGAGAAGCAGCGCATCGCGGGCGCCGTGGCGGACCTCCTGAGTCCGGGGGACGTGGTGGGCCTCAACGGCGGTACGACCACCACCGAGGTGGCGCGGGCCCTCGCCCTCCGGGCGGGCGGGGCGGTGGAGCGGGGCGACGCCTCCTCCGGCCCGATGTGCACGGTCGTCACGAACGCGCTGAACATCGCGAGCGAGTTGGCGGTGCGTCCGCAGTTCAAGATCGTGCTGACCGGCGGGGTGGCGCGCCCCCAGACGTACGAACTGGTGGGCCCGTTGACCGAAGGCGTCCTGCACCAGGTGGTGCTGGATGTCGCGGTGCTCGGCGTGGACGGCGTCGACCCGCAGTTCGGCGTGATGACCCACCACGAGGACGAGGCAGGCGTCAGCAGGCTCTTCGCCGAGCGGGCCCGCACGGTGGTGCTCGCGACGGACTCGTCGAAGATGGGCCGGCGCGCGTTCGCCAGGATCTGCGGCCTCGACCGGGTCGACACGCTCGTCACCGATTCCGGGCTCGCCCCCGACATGGCGGCGCTCCTCACCGAGGCGGGCATCCGAGTCGTCACCGTCTGAGGAGCGCCGAGGGTGCGCCGGGCGCCCCCGTTGGCGGGCGCGGCGCCCGGCAAGGCTGAGGCGGCCACCACCCGCCTCACCTGCCGGACCCGGCACCGCCGCCGGCCGCGCCGGTCGCCCACCGCGCCCCGTCAGGCGGCGGCGCGGCAGCGGCGGAAGCGGCGCGGTCGGCTGGGGGCGCGGCGGAGGCGGTCCGATGGGAGACGCCAAGGCCGGACATCCGGCCGGCGCGCGGCCTCCTCCCCGCGGCAGGGCGCGGATCCGGTCCTGGCCGCGCGGCCGTGCCCCGGCGAGCCGGGCGCAGGCGGTGCCGGACGTCCGCTGCTGCGGCCACGACGCCGTGGTGAGCGTCGCGGTGGAGGGGCTCGGCGCCCCCGTGGAGGTCCGCACGCCGGCTGCGGTCGGGGGCGGCCCGGTGCGGCCGCCGGTCTGCGGGTCGCGGGGCCGGCCGCGCTGTACCGCTGGCGGGGCGGCGCAGGTCGTCCTCCGGCAGTCGTGTGGAGGCGCGCACCCCGACGGGTTCCGGCCCGCCGGGCAGGCGGCCGTCGGACTCCTTGAGCCCGGTGAGGGCCTGCTCGATGGCCTGGTGCGCGGCGAAACAGCAGGGCGTGCTGTGGATCGCCATGTCGACGCCGAGCGCGGTGGGTTCCGAGAGCGGCAGCCGGGGCGAGGTCCCGCCGACGATCTGGTGGGACAGCAGCGGCTTGTCGCCCGTCACGTCGCGGATCCGGCGGATCGCGTCGACCGAGCGCACGCCGTCGACCAGGACGACGCCGGCGCCGGTCCTGGCGAGGGCGGCCGCCCGGCGGAGGATCTCGGTGGCCTCCACGGCGTCGGTGCGGGCCACCACGAGCAGGTCGCCCCCGCCGTCGAGGACCCGGTCAGCTTGACCGGATACGTGTCCAGCGGCAGGACCTGCCGGCCTTCGGCGTGCCCGCAGCGGCGCGGCCGCGACCGGTCCTCCCGCACGATCCCGGGGGCTCCGCAGCATTCGAGCCGCCGCACCACGTGGCAGGTGACGCCGGTGCCGGCGTAGCCGTCGTCGATGTCCGCGAGGAGGTACACGTCCGGCAGGGCGCCGGGCAGCCGCTCCACGAACGCGACCGTGTCCGGCCACGCGACGGAGCCGATGTCGGGCAGGCCGCAGTACGAGGCGGCGAAGCCGGATCCGGACACGGACAGCCCGTCGCAGTGGCGCGCCTCCGGCGACGCCGAGTGCAGGTCGTACACGCCGGTCAGCGGTGTCGTCCCCGGGGCCGCGACGGCCTCCCGCAGCCCGGCTCCGTATCCGCTCCGGTGCTCCCGCGTCATCGTTCCGCCCGTCCCGCGGTCGTCACGGGGGCCCGCCCCGGGTTTGTGGCCCGCCGTCAGCGGAGAGCTTCCCGGGTGCCGTCGCGGATCGCCAAGGCCGGCCCACCCACCCGGGTGACGCCCCGCCCGCCCCTGACGGGCGGCCGGCGTACCTGCCGGGCGTCGAAACGGACTCGGCTCGGCAACGGCACGACAACGACATGGACCAAACGTACGCAGATTACCACGCTCCGATCACTGACGCAACCTCACCCGAACGGCGTATGGCTGGTTATGATCAGCACCCCCACGCCCCACCGGAACCGGACCGGCCCTCCCCCACCGCCCCTGCCAGGGCGGAGCCGCACCGGTCGACCGGACCGCTCCCCGTCCCGCACCGTTCCCGAGGGCCGATGCTGTCTCCCATGGAACCCGAAGGCGCGCCGGGCCCGCCGCCGCCCCCGCGGCGCCGGCGCCGCGCCCCGCGCCTGCGCCGCAGACTGCGCCTGCGCACGCTCCTCGTCCTGCTCGCCATCGTCCCCACGGGTGCGATGGCCACCCAGGTCACCGTGACCGCCCAGCGGCTCCTGGAGCAGTCCGCGCACCTGCGCGCGGACGTCGCCGCGGGCGAGCGCATCGGGCTGCCGCTCTACGAACTGCTCACCGAGCTGCAGGCGGAGCGCGTGGCCACCGCGGGCGGCTGGGCCGGGCTGTCGGTCTCCGACCAGTCGCTGCGCACCCGGCGCGCGGCCACCGACCGTGCGGCGGACGCCTTCCGGGAGGCGACGGCCGCGCATCCGGCCGGCTCCGAGCAGGCGGAGCGCCGCCTCCAGGAGATCCTGGAGGGCTTGGACGAGCTGCCTGCCCACCGCGAGCGCGCCGACGCCCGCATCAGCGGCCCCGACAGCACGGTCGCGTTCTACACGGGGGTCATCAGCCAGACGATCCGCTTCTACCAGGACGCCTTCGGCCACACCGAGGACACCGGCCTCATCCAGGAGAGCCAGGTCGTCGTCACCCTGTTCTCGGCGTCCGAGATGCTCGCCCAGGAGGACACCGCCATCGCGCTCGCCGGGCCCTCCCGGGAGCTGAGCACCGCGCGGTTCGCGGACTTCGTCAACGCGGTCGGGGCGCACCGGCACCTCTTCGACCGGTGGATCGTGCCGTACCTGCCCCCCGAGAACAGCGGCCGCTACGCGGACCTCGCGGGCTCGCCCGCCTGGCAGGCGAAGACCCGCATCGAGGACCACGTCCTCACCGATCACGAGCTCGACGCGCACCGGGTGCGGCTGCCTCAGGACGTCACCCGCTGGCAGGTGGCGCACAGCACCTGGTCGGCAGAGGTCGACGCGCTGAACAGGTCCCGGATCCAGGGGCTCCTGGCGCACGCCGACGCCAAGGCCGCGGACCTGGAGACCGGCGTGCTGTGGCTGGTCTCCCTGAGCGGCGGGGCGCTGGTGCTGGTGGTGCTCCTCGTGGCGGCCACCACCCGGTCGGTGCTGCGGCGGCTGCGCCTGCTGCACGACCGCACGGTGACCGTCGCCGAGCAGACCCTGCCGGACGTGGTGGACAGGCTCCAGCAGGGCCGCCCCGTCGACGAGGGAGCGCTGCCCGCCGAGCGCGGGGAGCAGGACGAGGTGGGCAGGATCAGCGACGCCTTCGCCCGGGTGGTCGCCGTGTCCGTCGAGGGGCACCGCCAGCTGGCGGCGGAGCGGCACGGGTTCGGGCTGTTCGCGGCCGGCATCGCCTCCCGCACCGGCAACCTCGTCAGCCGGCAGCTCACCCTGACCGAGGAGCTCCAGGACGCGTTCGGTTCCGACGAGGCGCTGCTCGCCCGGCTCATGCGGGCCGACCAGCTCACCGTCGGCATGCGGCGGCAGATCGAGAACCTGCTCATCCTCGCGGGCGGCGAGATCCAGGACCCGCACACCGAGCCGATGCGCGTGGCGGACCTGCTGCGGGAGGCCGCCGCCGAGGTGGAGGACTTCCGCCGCATCGACCGCCAGGCGCTGGACGAGGTCGCCGTGGAGGCGCGGGTCATCAGCCAGGTCAGCCACCTGCTGGCGGAGCTGCTGGACAACGCCACCCGGTTCTCGCCGCCCCGCTCCCGGGTCGTCATCCGGGCGGAGCGGGTGGCCGACGGCCTGTCGGTCGAGGTGGAGGACCGCGGGCCGCGGGTGTCGGCGGAGCGGTACGCGGAGATGAACGCCCGGCTGCACTCGGCGCCTCCGTACGCGGTGCTGGCCGAGAACGCCCACCGGCTGGGCCTGTTCGTGGTCGGGCACCTCGCCGACCAGCTGGGGGCCACGGTGACGCTGCGCCGGTCGGTGTTCGGCGGCACCTCGGCCGTGGTGGTCCTCCCGGGCCTGCTCCTGGTGGAGAGCGGGGCCGACACGGGCCGGGGCGCCCGGGTGACGCCGCCGGCGCAGCCGGCGCCCGAGGTGCCCGCTCCCCTGCCGGAACCCGCGGCCGAGCCGCAAGCGGCGCCCGCGGCCACGTCCGCGCCGAAGGAGCCCGTGCTGCGCGTGGTGCCCCCGCGGGCCGCCCCGGCGGCCGCGGCCCTCCTGCGGCAGCCGCCGCGGGGCGGCGCCACCCGCCCGCCGCTGCCGGAGCGGGTGCCGCAGACGCACATGGCCGAGCAGCTCAGGACCGGGACCCCCGCGCCGGACGACAGCCCCGACACGGCCACCCCCGAGGAGGTGGCCGACGCCTGGGCCGAGTACGAAGACGGCACCAGGAAAGCCGAAGACGAACTCCGACAGGATCAGCGATGACCACAGCGAACGACATGATCTACAGCGTCCTGGACAACAACCTGAGCAGGATCGCCGGCATCCAGGGCGCCGTCCTGCTGTCCAACGACGGCATCAAGCTCAGCGCCTACCTGCTGGACCGCCCCCAGGCGGAGCGCATCGCCGCCGCCTCGTCGGGCATCGCCGCCACGATGCGGGCGATCTCCCGCGAGATCGACGGCGGCCGGGTGATCCGCCAGCTCGTCGAGATGGACGACCGCTACCTGTGCATCGTGGGCTGCGGCGAGGGCAGCACCCTCATCGTCGTCACCAACCGCAAGGCCCGGCTCGGCGAGCTGGGCGGCGAGGCGGTGCGGACCGCGCAGGCGCTCGGCGAGTGGCTGGGCACCCCGGACCGCGTCCAGTCCCCCGCCTCGTAATGCCGCAGGAGCCGCGCCGCCCCGGCCGCCGGACCCGCTTGTACGCGCTGACCGACGGCCGTACGACAGCGCCGCGGACGGTCCTCAGCATGGACACCACCATCACGGCGGCGGCCGGTGCGGGGGCGCGCGACGGCCTGCCCAGCGAGTGGCAGGCCGTGCTGGACCTGTGTCCGGCACCGGCCGGCCGCGCGGTCGCGGAACTGGCGGCGCGCATGGGGATGCGGCTGACCCCGATGGCGCTGCTGCTCGGGGAGCTCGCGGACCGCGGGCTCATCCACCACCGGCCCCCGCTGGAGGGCGCCGAGACCACCAACGTCCACCTGCTCATGAGAATCAGGGACAACCTTGCCCGGATATGACCCCGGATACGCCAGCCAGGAACCGACGCCCGTCAAGCTCCTCGTCGCCGGGGGCTTCGGGGTCGGCAAGACGACCCTGGTCGAGACGGTCTCGGAGATCGAGCCGCTGCGCACGGAGGAGCGGCTGACGGCCGCGGGCGTCGGCGTCGACGACCTCGACGGCATCGAGGCCAAGGCGTCGACGACCGTGGCGATGGACTTCGGCCGGATCACGCTGGCCGACGCGGGCGTGGTGCTGTACCTCTTCGGCACACCCGGCCAGGAGCGCTTCTGGTTCATGTGGGACGACCTGCTGAACGGCGCCCTCGGGGCCGTGGTGCTGGTGGACACCCGGCGGCTGGACCGCAGTTTCCCCGCGGTCGACTTCTTCGAGAGCCGGGGCCTGCCGTTCGTGGTCGGGGCCAACTGCTTCGACGGGGAGCAGGCCTACACGGCGGACGAGATCAGGGCCGCGCTGCGGCTGCGCGACCCTGGGACGCCGGTCCTGATGCTGGACGCACGGGTCCGCGCCGACGCCCGGGACGTGCTGCTGGCCCTGCTGGACCGGGTGATCGCGAAGACCCGGGACACGGCGGCCTGCTGAGCCCCGGGCGCGGGCCCCCTCCGCGGGACGGGCGGCCGGGCGGGGACAATGGGGGCCGCCGTGCACCCGCCGCCCTGGGGGCGGGGCCGCCTTCCCGTACGCCCTGCCGAGGAGCACAGCCGCCTTGTCGCCGCAGCCGCCGCCCGCCGACCGCCCCGACCTCCGCGCCGACTGCGGCAGCTGCTTCGGGCTGTGCTGCGTGGCGCTTCCCTTCTCCCGGTCCGCCGACTTCGCGGCCGACAAGCCGGCGGGCACCCCGTGCGGCCATCTGCGGGACGACTACCGGTGCGGGATCCACGACCGGCTGCGTGACAGCGGCTATCCGGGCTGCACGGTGTACGACTGCTTCGGCGCGGGCCAGAAGGTGTCCCAGGTGACCTTCGGCGGCCGCGGGTGGCGGGAGGAGCCGGACTCCGCGCGGCGGATGTACGAGGTGTTCCCGGTGATGCGGCAGTTGCAGGAGCTGCTGCGGTACGCCGCCGAGGCCCTGGACCTGGCGGCCGCCGGGCCGGTCCGCGGGGAGCTGCGCCGGGCGTACGATCGGATCGAGGCGCTGACCCGGGGCGACGCGGAGTCGGTGCTCCGCGCGGACGTGGCCGCCGAGCGGGCCGCCCTGGGCGTGCTGCTGGGAGGGGCGAGTGAGCTGGTGCGGGCCTCGGTGCCGGGGCGCCGCAAGGACCACCGGGGCGCCGACCTGATGGGGGCGCGGCTGCGGGGCGCGCTGTTCGTGACGCAGGCTCAGGTGGACGGGGCGCGCGGCGACGGGTCCACGCGGCTGCCGGCCGGGCTGCGCCGCCCGGCCCACTGGTAGGACCGCTTCGCCTGCCCGGCAGTTCGCTGCGAGCGGTACGGGGCGCCCCGGCGTCAGCGGCCGCGGCGCGCCGTCACCCGGTCGGCGTATCCGCGGCCCCTCTTACGGGTGCCGTCCCGGCCTGCTGACGCGCCGCGGCGGGGCCTTCCGCGGTCCCGGGTGCACGGTTGGGGGCGTCATACGAGGTCGGAGCAGGGAGGGTGCCATGCCGGGAACGGGAAACCCCGAGGCGAGGGTGGCGCGGAACCGTTCACGGGCGGGCTACCGGTTGCGGTACGCGCTGCGGCACCCGGGCCGGGTCCTGCCGTACGCGCGGCGGGCCGCGCGGGACGCGTGGCTGGGACTGAAGCACCGCAAGAGCCATGTGGCGTACTACAGGGCGGTGATGGCGAGCGACACGGCGCGCAGCCCGGAGGCGGCGGTGGGCGGCAACCCGTCGGCGGAGCGCTGGCTGGAGATCGGCCGGATGCAGTTCGACTACCTGGTCGGCCACGGGCTGCGGCCGCAGGACCGGATGCTGGAGATCGGCTGCGGCAACCTCCGTGCGGGCTGGCGGTTCATCCGGCACCTGGAGCCCGGCCACTACTACGGCATCGACATCTCGCCGGACATCCTGATCGAGGCGAAGAAGACCCTGGTCCGCTACGGGCTCCAGGACAAGATGCCGTACCTGACACCGGTGGACGACCTGCGGCTGGAGTTCCTGCCGGACAACTGGTTCACCGTGGTGCACGCGCACAGCGTGTTCTCGCACTCGCCGCTGGAGGTGATCGACGAGTGCCTGGCGCACGTGGGGCGGGTGCTGGCGCCGGGCGGCTTCTTCGACTTCACCTTCGACCGTACGGAGGGGGCCGAGCACCACGTGCTGCGGGAGGACTTCTACTACCGCACGCAGACCCTGGTGCGGCTGGCACGCCGGCACGGCCTGGAGGCGCGGTTCATGGAGGACTGGGAGCGGCTGCCGCACGGCCAGTCGAAGCTCCGTGTCACGCACCTGGCTCCGGAGGCCGAGCGGCAGCCGGAACCGGGCCGGGCGCTCTGACGGCGCCCGGCCCGCGCTTCACCCGCCGAGGGCCCGCGTGAGTCCGATGCGGTCCGTGCCGAGCTTGGCGAACACGCCGGAGAGCAGCTCGCGGACGGTGTGCTCAGGCAGGTGCATCGCGGCGGCGATGGCCGCGTTGCCGAGTCCGTCCGCGGCGTGCCGGGCGGCGGTGGCCTCGGGTGCCGTCAGGGTGTCGCCGCCGGTGGCCTGGGGGCGCCGCGGCCGGAGGCCGGCCGCGGCGAGCTGTTCCCTGGCGCGGGCGACGAGGGGGTCGGCTCCGCAGGCCGCGGCGGTCTCCAGTCCGCGGTAGAGCTGGAGCGCCGCCTGCTCCATGCGGCCGAGGGTGCGCAGCACGGTCCCGTGGTCGACGAGCGCGTAGGCGAGTTCGTACGCGGCAGGTGACTGCTCCAGGTGGGCGACGGCCTGCTCCAGCAGCTCGATGGCGCGCCCCGGGTCGGCGGCGGCCGTGGCGCAGACGCGCAGGGCGTGGCCGACGATGCCGGCGGTGCCGAAGGCCCTGGCACGGGCGAGGGCCTCGTCCGCCGTGGCCCGGGCGGTGTCGCCGCGGCCGGCGGCGGTCTGGACGAGTGCGAGGTCGAGCTGCCAGGGGCTCCAGGCGGGGTTGCGGGATCCGCGGCGGTCCAGCCGTGCGCCGGCGGCGGTCAGCTGGCGCTCGGCTTCCTCCAGGCGGCCCTGGGCGGCGAGCAGTCGGCCGTGGACGGCCTGCGGGTCGGGGTAGACGACGGAGTCGGGTCGCCACCGGTCGATGCCGTAGTCGTCGGCGACGCTCTGCGCCTCGGCGACGCGGCCCCGGGCGAGGAGGGTCTCGACGAGGATGCCGACCGCGTACCGCTGGGCGGGGATGCCGTGTCCGACGCGGTCGGCGATCTCCAGGCCGCTGCGGACGAAGTCCTCGGCTTCGGAGAGCCGTCCGCGCCGGTAGCGCAGGTACCCGAAGAGGGTGTAGGCGAAGGACAGGTGGGCGCCGCGCCAGCCCCGTGCCTCGAACTCCGCGATGCCGGCGTTGAACAGCTCCTCCGCGCGGCCGGGCTGGTCGCAGTACATGAGGACGAGCGCCACTCCGGCCGGGACCTCGAAGCCGAAGTCCTGGTCGATCCAGGTCATGCCGCCGGTGAGGGCCTCTTCGGCGTGGTGCAGGGCCTCGGCGGCCGATTCGCCGCGCAGGACGGCGTCCCAGGCCCGCATGCCGAGGATGAGCCGCTCGGCGGGGCCGCGGCCGGTCAGCCGCTCCGCGAAGCGGGCGAGACGCCGGGAGCGGGCGGGTGCGTCCGGCTCGTCGACGCGGACGGAGTTCCACTTGAACTGCTCCGCCTGCATGCGCAGCCGGGTGCGGGAGTCGGTGGTGCCCTGGGCCGCCTCCTCCAGGAGCTCGATGGCCCGCTCCATCTGGCCGGAGTGGACCAGGGCCTGCGCCAGGCGGTAGGTGATGGCCTCGCGCAGGGGCTGTCCGATCTTGGGTTCCTCCAGTGCGGCCCGCAGCTGGTTGACGGTGGCGGCGGGCTCGTGCGGCAGGTTGGCCGAGCCGAGTTCGAAGAGCACCTCGGCACGCTCCTCCACGTCCGGGGGCTCGCGCAGGGCGCGGCCCAGGTAGCGGCGCGCGGGTTCCGGCGCGCCGGAGCTGAAGCTGTCGCGGGCGGCCTGGCGCAGGATGCGGACGACCCAGGGGTCGCCTTCCGGGTGGGTCTCCAGCAGGTGCCGGGCGGCTTCGCTCGGCCCGTATCCGGCGTCGATGAGGGCGCGTGCGGCCACTCCGTGCATGGCGACGCGGACACCGGGCGGCATCGCCCCGTACACCGCGTTGGCGATGAGGGGGTGGTTGAACTCGACCACGCGCTCGCGGTGGATGCTGGTGACGGCGGTGAGGAGGCGGGCGCCTTCCAGCTCCGCGACGGCCGCGGCCGCCTGCGCCTCGCCGAACGCGGAGACCGTGCCGAGCAGTTTCATCGGGATGCCGCTGCTGCCGAGGACGGCGGCGGCCCAGGCCACCCTGACCGTCGAGGGCCCGAACTGCTCCAGGCGGTCGATGAGGCCGCTGCCCTTGACCGCGGACGCGAGGTCCCGGAGCTGCACGAGGGCGTCCTCGTGGGCCTTGAGGCCGCGCTCCTTGCTCTTCTGCAGCAGTTCGACGACCTCGAAGGGGCTGCCCGCGGTGATGGCCCAGAGCTCGCGGCAGAAGACCTCGTCCGCGTCCTCGCCGAGGACCGACCGTACGAGCATCGCGACGGCCCCGGAGGTGAGCGGGGCCAGTTCGTGGGGCCGGGCGGCGTGGCGTTCGGTCAGGTCCTGCAACGCGGCGGCGTCGGGCAGGATGTCGTCCGGCCGGCAGGCGACCACGATGAGCATGGCGAGTTCCTCCGCCCGCGCGGCGAAGGCGGTGAGCCAGGCGAGGGACTCGCTGTCCGCCCAGTGTGCGTCGTCGAGGACGAGGACGAGCGGGCGGTCGTGGCGCACCGCGAGCCGGGTGACGACCCAGTCGAGGCCGTCCCGGACGCCCTGGGGGTCGGGGTAGTCGTCGCCGGTCGGCGCGTCCAGTCCGATCGCGGGCGCCACGATGGTGTACCAGTTGCCGAGCACCTCGCGGCACTCGGCCTCGCCCATGGGGGCGAGGAGCGGCTGCACGAGGTGCCGCATCACGCGGAACGGCACCTGCTTCTCCTGCTCGCCGCCGCGGGCGAAGAGGACGGTGCAGCCCCGCTCCGCCGCGCGGTGGCGGACCTCGTTGACCAGGGTGGTCTTGCCCGCTCCGGCGGGACCGGTGAAGGCGAGCAGGCCACCGCGGCGTGCGGGCGTCCCGTCGGCCCGGGTCCCGCAGAGTGCGTCCAGGGCACGCTGGATCGCGAGCAGTTCGGATTCTCGTTCGAGGAGCGGTTCGCCGCTGCCCCGGGGTGCCATGGCCTCTGTCATCCTTGCCCCCTCCAACACGTGCGGCCGAGTGTAGGCCCAGGGGGGCGGCAGGGAGCGGCTCAGGCCCTGTTTTCCGGGAACATCGCCACTCGTACGAGCGCAACCGTGTATCCTCCGCTGACATCCGCCTGCCAGGTGGCCTACAGTGCGCTCAATTCCGATCCGGAACGGTCGTATACCGCCTTTCTCTCTCACTTCCTCGCATGCGGAATCATGGGCAGGGCATTCGGCATGGGGATTCCCGCGGGGATTTCCCGCACCTCCACGTCCGGTACCGGCACCAGGCGCCAGCGGGACGCCACGCTCGCGACGACGACGAGCATCTCCGCCATCGCGAAGGAGTCGCCGATGCACTTGTGCTGGCCGGCCCCGAACGGGAGGAAGCCGCTGAGCCGGGCCGGGCGCGCCGGGTCGACGGCCGACCACCGGTCCGGGTCGAAGGCCGCGGGGTCCGTGAAGTAGCCGGGGTCCCGGTGGAGCGCGTACGGGCTGTAGGCCAGCTCCGCACCGGCGGGGACGGGCACGCCGCCCAGGGTGACCGGGGTGAGCACCTTCCTGGTGAACACCAGGGCCGAGTGCAGCCGCAGCGTCTCGCGGAGCACGTTGGCCGTGTACGTGAGCCGGGGGAGGTCGTCGGCGCGGACGCGGCGGCCGCCGACGACGGCGTCCACCTCTGCCTGCACCTTCTTCTCCACTTCCGGGTGCCGGGCGAGCTCGTGGAAGACCCAGGCCAGCGTCGTGGCCGCGGTCTCGGTACCGCCGAAGAGGATCGTGATCAGCTCGTCCCGCAGCTGCTCGGCGCTCATCGTCTCGCCGCTCTCCGGGTCGGCTGCGGCCATCAGCAGGGACAGGAGGTCGTGCCGGCCGCCCGACCCTGCGGCGCGTGCCGCGGCGCCGCCCGCGTCCGGGCCGCCCCCGGCTGCGGAGCCGTACGCCGCCGGCGAGCCGCCCTCCGACGGGGCTGCGCCCGCGTCGTGTGAGCCGTACGCCGCGATGACCTCGTCGATGATCGCCCGGAGCCGGGCCGCGGCGGCGTCGAAGCGGCGGTTCAGCGGGATCGGCAGCCGGTCCAGGGCCTTCGGCATCAGCGTCCGGACGAGCATGCCCTCCAGGATGATCGGGAAGGAGCGGTGCACCTCCGCGACGGCGCGGCCGCCCACCTCGCCGGAGAACATCATGTCGGCGACCGCGGACAGCGTGAACCGCCGCAGCTCCTCGTCGACGGCGACCCTCCGTCCGTCCGTCCAGGAGGCCGCCATGTCGTCCGCCTGGCGGCACATCCGCTCGGCGTGCTCCATGATGTGGGAGCGCTGGAAGGCGGGCTGCATGATCCTGCGCTGCCTGCGGTGGAACGCCCCGTCGGTGGTGGCGAGGCCGTTGCCGAACAGCGGGCGCATCTTCTCGAAGATCCGGCCGCGGCCGAAGTGCTGCGCCTCGCCGACGAGGACGGTGTGGACCAGTTCGGGACTGGTGAGGACGTGCAGCGGCCAGGTGCCCACGTCGACGCGTACGACGTCCCCCACCCCGCGGAGGGACTCCAGGAACGCGATGGGGCGGCGCCACAGCTGCAGGGCATGGCCCAGGACGGGCAGGCCGCCCGGGGCGGCCGGGGCCGGCGCCCCGGCCGCCCCGGCCGTCCCAGGTGCTCCGGCCGTCCCGGTCCGGGCGAGCCGGTGGTCGTGCTTCACGAAGGTGCTCCTCCTCGCGGTGTCGTCATGGCGCCGTGTCGGTCACGCCGCCGAGACGAGCCCCGGGCGGGTGTACGCCGCCTCCAGGCCCGCCGCGAAACGCTCGTCGCAGTAGCGGGTGCAGTCGTAGCGCTGCCACAGGTCGGAGCCGACCATCCAGTCCTCGTAGGCGCGCACGCGGCGCACCGCGGCCGTCCGCACCTCCGGGTCCGCCACGCCCAGTTCGTCGAGGACGGCGGGGATCCTGCGGGCCCCCGCCAGGAAGTCCTCCACGCGGGCCTCGATGCGCTCCTCCACCGCCCGCACCGCCTGCGGCAGCGACCAGCCCTGCCACGCGGCGAGGAGTGCGGCCAGGTTGTTGGTGTCGCCGCAGGAGTACTCCTTGGGCAGCGAGAAGACGTCGTTGCCCCAGGAGATGACGTCGATCGCGCTCCAGCCGAGCTCCTGCACCTCGGGGTGGTCGTGCACCGCTGCCGGCACCTCGATGCCCAGGAAGCCCTCCACCATGTCCATCATCGGCAGCAGCTGGGAGCTGTGGCGCCGGGTCAGGACGTAGTCGGCCACCGGGGGGCGGTAGCCGGGCCTGCGGTTGTGCGCCTCCTCGTCCAGGGAGCGCAGCATGAGCGGGACATGGGCGCGGTAGCGGGCCCGCAGCAGCGGCGGCATGCGGTCGAGGATGCGGTCGCACAGCTCGGTGAAGCCGTCGACCAGGGGGTTGCGGGCGGCCTTCGGGATGCGGTCGGCCCGCCCGTCCGCCACGTAGCCGTTGATCGCGGCGGCGACGGGGCGCCAGTCGTCGACGCTGCCGTCCCTGATGAGCAGGTCGTGCTGGTCGTCCAGTACGAAGGACCAGGCCATCCACTGCGCCAGCAGGACGAGGTCGTCGTACGCCGCGCCGTTCCCGACCCGCGCCGACAGGTGGCCGAAGCCGATCCCCGCGAACTCCTCCGCGGCCTCCTCGACGAGGCCCCGCCGCACCACCCAGTCCGTCGCCTCCGCGTTGGCCCGCTCCGCGCCCGGGTCCTTGGTGTTCTCAAAGGGAAGATGAAATTCCGGAATCGTGAAAGAGTCGAGATGGGGCATTTGGTCTCCCTCCGAAGGAAATCCGATCCGCCATTCCCCGCTCACTCCGGCCACACAGCGCTCGCTTTCCCCACCCCCCGAACACAGCGAAGCGCTCTTTGCGGCCATTCGTTTCCATTAACCCGCAGTGCGGAGCAGCCTGTCAATATAATCGGACGCGGCGCTACCGTTTGAATTCCGGCAAATGCCGCATGGATTTTGAGCAGGCATATGCGCGGGGAGTTTTCATCCCGCCCATTCCCGGAGGGGTACGCGGCGCTCGGGGGCGCGGAGGTGGGCCATGGCGCGGTTCTCGATCTGGCGGACCCGCTCGGGGGTGAGGCCGAGGTGCTCGGCGATCTGCCTGCGGGTGCGGGCGCGGCCGTCGTGGAGGCCGTAGCGGAGGCTCAGGACCAGGGCCTCACGCGCCGGCAGCGTGCCGACGGCCTCGCGGAGTTGCTCGGCGAGGGCGCGGTACTCGACGACGTGCGGCGCCTGGAGGACCTCCTCGTCCTCGATCAGGTCGGCCACCACGGTCTCGCCTGACTCTCCGACGGGAGTGTCCAGGCTGATGGCCTCGCGGCCGACCCGGCGCAGCCGGTTCACCTTGCCGGCGGGCATACCGGTGGCCTCCACCACCTCCCGCAGGGTCGGTTCGCGGCCGAGGCGCAGCTGCAGTTCGCGTTCCGCGCGGCCCAGCTTGGAGAGGTCCTCGACCACGTGCACGGGGAGCCGCACGGTGCGCGCGTACTGCGCGATGCCGCGCTCGATGGCCTGGCGGATCCACCACGTCGCGTACGTGGAAAACTTGTAGCCCTTGGTGTAGTCGAACTTCTCGACCGCCCTGATGAGGCCGAGGTTGCCCTCCTGGACGACGTCGAGGAAGGGCAGCCCCCGGCGGCCGTGCCGCTTGGCGACGGCCACCACGAGCCGCAGGTTGGCGCGGACCATGTGGTCCTTGGCGTGCTGCCCGTCGCGGGCGACCGCCTCCAGGTCGCGGCGCCGCTGCGGCGGCGGCCCGCCGCCCGGGTCCGCCTCGGCTTCGCGGAGCAGCCGGTCGGCGTACACGCCGGCTTCGATGCGTTTGGCGAGGTCCACTTCCTCTTCCGCGGTGAGCAGGGGCGTGCGGGTGATCTGCTCCAGGTACTGGCGGACCAGGTCGAAGCCGTCCCCCGGCTCGGCGGGCTCCGTGCGCCGCCGTGCGGGCACCGGTCCGCCCCGCCCTGCGGGGCGCTCCCCGCGTCGTACTGCCCCGCGGTGTGCGTCGTACGGCCCTGCTGCCGGGCCCCGTGGTCGGCGTGCGCCCCCATGGCGGCAGTCGCCTCCTCCGGCTCCTCGCGGTCCCCACGGGTTCCCGCTCCGGTGTCGGGGAAACCGCGGGGCGGGTGCGGGGGACGGCCGCGGTGGGAGGGCGCCGCGGCGGCCTCCGCAGGGCGGAGGGGCGTCCCCGGGAGGCGGGCCGCGGCGGGACCGGACCGCCTCGGGCGGGGCGGCCGCGGGCATCGGGACGGCCATGCCTGGCGGGCGCCCGCGTGCAGAGGACGGCCGTGCCGGGTGGGGGCGGCCTGAGCGGCGGTTGCCTGCGCGACGCCCGGCGGTTGCGGGCAGGGAGGGCCGAGGCGGCGCGGACGCCGGGGCGGTGGGGCGGCACGGCCCGAGCCGGGCAACGGGCGGCGGGGCGGCACGGCAGGATCGGGCGGCGGGGTGGCACGGCGGGTGCGGGCTGCGGGGTGGCACGGCGGTGCGGGCGGCGGGGTGGCACGGCGGGTGCGGGCTGCGGGGTGGCACGGCGGTGCGGGCGGCGGGGCGGCACAGCGGGTGCGGGCTGCGGGGCGGCACGGCGGTGCGGGCGGCGGGGCGGCACAGCGGGTGCGGGCGGCGGGGCGGCACGGCGGGGTGGCACGGCGGGGCGGCACAGCGGGTGCGGGCTGCGGGGCGGCACGGCGGTGCGGGCGGCGGGGCGGCACAGCGGGTGCGGGCGGCGGGGCGGCACGGCGGGGTGGCACGGCGGGTGCGGGCTGCGGGGCAGCTCGCACGCGCGGGGAGGCGGGGGCCGCGCGGGCTGCGCCGGGCGGGCCGGGGCGGAAGCGCGGCGGCCCCAGCGGTGCTCACCGGTGCGAGCCCCGGCGTGCGGGGGTGCGGGGCCGGCCGAGGGGCGTGGGGTGCGGGGTGCGGGGTGCGGGGGCCGTCCGCGCGGCGGCACCCGCGGGGTTGTCAGGGAAGCGGGCGGAAGTAGCGGGTGAGGGCCCAGGCGGCGACCTTCCGTCCGGTCGCGGTGCCCGCGAGGTCGGCGGTGCGGGTGTGGATGCCGGCCCAGACGCGGGCGTCCACCACGTCCTGGTCGTAGTCCCGCGCGTAGGTGTAGTGCCGTGTCTTCCTCGCGGTGACGGAGGTGACGGTGAGGTCCAGGCGCGGGCTTCCGGACAGGAGGGTGAGGGTCCGGGTCAGCGCCCCCGCGGCGGTGGTGTGCCCGCTGAGGTAGTCCGGGTGGGCGGGGGTCTTGAGCAGGGGTTCCCAGGCGGGGTCGGGTGCGGTGTGCGGGTTGCCGTCGGTGTCGGCCTCGCGGATCGCGGTGACGGGGCGCCAGGTGCCGTAGTGCAGTTTGGCCTCCCAGGCGGCGATCACGGCGTCGGCCTGGACGGTGTTGACGGCGGCGTACAGGCGGGCCGTGTCGACGAGGTCGAGGTCGAACCGCTCGGCGCGGTCGGCGAGGGCGCCCTGGAGGTCCAGCTTGGTGAAGAACAGCGCGGTGGCGGTCTGCTGGGGGCTGCGGCGCGAGCCGGTCCTGGCTCCGTAGGACTTCACCTCCGCGAAGTCGGCCGTGTACACCTCCGAGGTGAGCGCGGGGGGCGGCGGGGGGCGGAACCGGTCGGCGCGGTCGAGCAGCAGCGGCCGCAGCCGGCCGAGCCAGGCGCTGCCGAAGGGTTCGTGTGCCGGCGGCGTGGGCCGCCAGGAGCCCGGAGCGGCGGGGTAGGCGGGCTCCGCCCCGCGGGGCGTGCCGGGGTGGAGCCGGATGACGTGCCGGGCGGCCCGGCGGCCGAACTCGACGCCCCGGTCCTCGGCCTCTCCGTCGGGGACGGCGGCCAGGGAGGCGGTGTGGGCGGCCTTCAGCTTCCCCGCGGCCGAGGGGAAGTAGTGCAGGAGCACGTCGTGCGCGGCGGTCGCCGCGGCGGCCTCCGCCGAGGCGCCGCGGGGGCCGCGCGCCTGCCACTTGTACGGCTCGTAGCGCCCTTCGACGCCGACGACGGCGTTGTACATGGCCGCGGAGACGAGGCCTTGCCAGAGGGCCTCCTCGGGGGCGGTCAGGCGTCCCCCAGGGTCGCCGGTGTCCGCGGCGAGGCGGGCCCAGGTGACGATCACGGCTCGCGGGGCGGAGGGCGGGTCGGCGGCCGAGGCGGCGGAGGCCGGGGGGTGGGCGAGCACCGGCGCCAGGGCGAGCAGGGCGGCGCCCACGAGCGAAGCGGCGGTGCGGGAACGTATCCGAGCCGAAGTACGGCACACGATTTTTGCCCCTTTCTTTATTTTTTCGCTGCTTTTCATGGCCTTTGTTCGGGTGCACGTCATCGGAAACACCTTCCGTGGCGCCGGAGGAACCGCAACCGGGACGGCCCGCCGGGGAGCCGTTCGAGGGGTCGCACCACCCGGACGGAGCCGCCCGGCCGACTGATACCACTTCGCCGCTTACATCCGATTTGGCAGACATCTACGCAGGTGGCGGGATTTAGCGGCTCTTCGCCGGTCGCCGCGACGCGATCCGCACGGCAGGAGTTCCGTGACAAGAGTCACGGGCCCCGAGGTGAACAGATCCCGGTCCCCCGCGATATCGCGGGGAATTCGGCAGCGACCGCCCGCCTACGGATCTTCCCCGCGGAATTCCGGGCCTTGTTTCCCGCCACCGCTCTCGTTTACGGTCACCGTCCATCCGGAGGGTCCGCCGAATCCTGCCGCCTTCCGGCTCCACACCCACCCACGTACGGCAGGAGCGGGGGACCCAGGTAAGTCGCCGTTCGGATCCAGGTCGGAACCGGGATCCGGGACGGCTGGGGGTGAAGTCGCGGCATGTCCGCGGCCGGGCAACTCCAGCCCGAACCCGACAGCTCACCTCGCAGGCGCCGGAGAGGAATGCGCCATGCCCGCAAAGGGTAAGCACCGTCGTCCCAAGAACCTCCGCCTCTCGCGCGGATTCGCCCTCGCGAGCACCGGAGGGGCTGCGCTGGCCCTGCCGCTGACCGCGGCTGCTCCCGCTCTCGCGGCCCCGGCTGCGGCCCCGTCCATTGCGGTCGAAAAGGCCGTGTCCGCGGCTCCCGCGGCTGCGGCGAAGTCCGCCGCCACGTACTCCGTCGTCAAGGGCGACACGCTTTTCGGCATCGCCGAGAAGCACTCGGTGAGCGGCGGCTGGAAGGCGCTCTACGAGAAGAACAAGAAGGCCATCGGTGACGATCCGTCACTGATCCGCCCCGGCCTCAAGCTGTCCCTTCCCGGCAAGGGCGACACGGCCGAGCGCGCCTCCCGGAGCACCGCGCGAGCCCCGATGACCACCGCGGCCGCGGCCCCGGCGAAGGCGTACACGAACAACCTGGACGGCTGGATCCGGGAATCGCTCGACGTCATGGCGCAGCACGGCATCCCCGGTACGTACGAGGGAATCCACCGCAACATCATGCGGGAGTCCTCCGGAAATCCGCTCGCCATCAACAACTGGGACTCCAACGCCGCGGCCGGGACCCCGTCCAAGGGCCTCCTCCAGGTCATCGACCCCACGTTCCGCGCCTACCACGTGCCCGGCACCTCGCTGGACCCGTACGACCCGGTCGCCAACATCACGGCCGCGTGCAACTACGCCGCCGCGCGGTACGGCTCCATCGACAACGTCTTCGGACCGTACTGACCGCTCGAACGGCATGAGCCGTCCAAGCCCGGCCGCGGACATGCCGGGAATCCCCGGTAGGGGCTGATTGCTCCTGGTGCGCCCGGGCGTGTTCTGATGAGAGGGTGACCGTTCTCGTCGGCACGTCCGGGTGGCAGTACAAGGACTGGCGCGGCGTCCTCTACCCCGCGGGGACGCCCCAGCGGCTGTGGCTGGAGGAGTACGCGGCCGCCTTCTCCACGGTCGAGGTGAACAACGCCTTCTACCGCCTGCCGGCGCGGGAGACGTTCGCCGCGTGGCGGGAGCGCACCCCCGCGGACTTCGTCGTCGCGGTCAAGGCGAGCCGCTTCCTGACCCACATCAAGCGGCTGCGGGAGCCGGAGGAACCGGTGGAGCGGCTGATGGGCCGTGCCGCCGGGCTCGGCGACCGGCTCGGTCCCGTGCTGCTCCAGCTGCCGCCCACCCTGCGGGCAGACCCCGCCCTGCTCGACGCGTGCCTCGCCCGGTTCCCGGCCGGTGCCCGCGTGGCCGTCGAGCCGCGGCACCCGTCGTGGTGGACCCCCGACGTCCGCGACGTGCTGACGTCCCGCTCGGCGGCCCTGTGCTGGGCGGACGTGGAGGCCCGACCGGTGACCCCGCTGTGGCGCACCGCCGACTGGGGCTACGTCCGCTTCCACACCGGCCGGGCCGCGTCGTGGCCGCGCTACGGCCGGCGCTCCCTGACCACCTGGGTGCGGCGCGTCGCCGACACCTGGAGCGGCGGCGAGGACGTGTACGCGTACTTCAACAACGACCCGAACGCCGCCGCCGTGCTGGACGCCGCCGTCTTCGCCCGCGCCGCGAGGACCGCCGGGCTCCCGGTGACCCGTACCCCGCGACGCTGCCGTCGGCGCCCGCACAGGCGTAGGGGCGCGCCGGCCCTGGGGCGGGGCCGCTACCGCGGGCCGCCCGGCGGTGCCCCGGTCAGCGGTATGTCCGCGCCCCAGGCCGCGGCGCACAGGGCCCGGTCGACCGCGTCCGCGTGGACGGCGGCGCCGAGCCACGCGCGGGCGAACCGCTCGCCGTCGGCGGGCAGGAGGCGGCCGAACACGTCGCGGGAGCGGTCCGCGGCGGCCGCGTGGAGCCCGTCGACCAGGTCGGCGGCCGTCGCGAGCCCGCACCGGCGCAGCCGCCGTGCGTCGGCCGCCGCGTCCTTCGGGAACGCGAGGACGCGGCGCCCGCCGGCGACCACCTGGTGCAGGCGGCGCCGCAGGAGGTGCAGCGGGGCCTGCTCGCGGTCCGGCGCGGTAGGCGCGGGCGGTCCCGCCTGTGCCGCCGCGGGGGCGGCCGGCAGGTCGGCGCGCGTGAGGCGGTCGAGTCCCAGGTCGACGCGGGCAGCGGGATCGCAGGGGTGACTGACCGCCAGCAGCCGCGCGCGGGCGTGCGGCGCCGGGTCGAGGCGGGCGACGGCGCGCAGCCGGAGACCCGGTGCCGCCGCGAGCAGCCGCAGGTTGTCGCGGTACGGCAGCTCCGGATGGTCGTGGGCCGCCGTGAGGCGGACCGCCAGCCCGCCGCTGTCGGCGAGCAGGCAGTCCCCGGCGGCCTCGCGGACCGCCCCGATCAGGGTGATGTCGAGGAACAGCAGGTCGTCGCCGCCGGACAGCGCCCGGTCGGCCTGCTCGGCGGGAGGCACGGCCCACAGCCGGTCCAGGGGCTCGTCGTGCCAGGCGGCGCCCGCGGCCCGCACCGCGCGGACCCCGCACCCGCCCCGAGGCGGCCGGCCGGGGACACCGTCGCACCGGACACGGCGAGGCCCGCGCGGGACAGCTCCCGGTGGGTGAGGGCCGTGTCCCCCATCCGTACGGCGCGGTCGGCCGCCCCGGTGGCACGGGCGGGGCCGCCCGGGGCGATGTCGGCCACGGTGTAGCGGCGCCCCCGGGGATCCGCGGTCCACGTCACGGCGCCGGCGTGGCCGCCTGCGGTGAGGACCGGCTCCGAGAAGAGCCCGTACAGGCGCAGGGAGCCGTCGGCGGCGTACGTCTGCCGGGCGGTGCCGCGCAGCGTGGCGAGTTCGGGTCCGGTGGCGCGCGGTATGCGCCAGGAGGTGAGCAGGAGGTGCCGCAGGTCGGTGGCGAGGTCCGCGAGGCGGTACGCGGGGTCGGCGGCCCGGGCGGCCCGCACCCTGCCGACGGCGGACACCGCCGCGGCCGCGGCCCGGGCAGTCCGGCGAGGCGCGCTCCGTGCGCGGCGCGCAGCAGTTCCGCCTGGAGCACGGCGCCGGCTCCGTCGGTTCCGGCTTCCAGGACGGCGGCCGCCGCGCGGAACAGCTCCGCGGAGGCGGCGCACTGGTCCGGTGCGGCGGGTGCCGGGGAGGCGGGGGCCGGTGAGGCGGAGAAAGCGGAGGAGGCGCCCGTGGCGGGGGCCTCGGCGGGGGTCCTTCCGTGGGTGCCGGCCCCGCCGGCTCGCCGGGAGCCGGTCCGGTCGGTGCTCCCGGGACCGGTACGGGCGGCTCTTCCTCGGCCGGTGCCGGCGGTGCGGCGGTGCCTCCGGTGCGGGTCCGGGCGGTTCCTCTTCCAGGGCGATCGGGGCGGCCGACGCCGCCGCGGCGCGGTGCAGGCAGTCCGGGGCCAGCAGACAGCCGCAGCGGATCGCGGCCGCGCTGGTCACCGTGCCGCCCGGGGCATGCAGCACCAGCTCGGTGGCGTCGTCGACGGCGATCCGCACGGTGTCGCCGTCGCGCACCGCGGGGCGGGCGGCGAGCTTGGCCACGCCCGTGTCCAGCCGCTTGCGGAGCCGCGGCGGGAGGGCCGCGACGAGTTCGGCCGTCACACCGGGCGCGACGGGAGGGAGCTGCGTACTCATGTGGTCTTCTCCCCTACCCAGCGGGCGAGTTCGAGGGGGCTGAGGGCGGCGACCGGCATGCCCGCGGCGACCAGACGCGACGCGACACCGGTGGAGTAGCGGGGGCGGCCCGCGTCGTCGAGGCTCGCGCAGCCCAGGACATGGCAGCCGGCGCCGACGAGTGCGCGCACCTCTGCGAGGAGCCCGCCGAGCGGGTATCCCTCCTCGAAGTCGCTGACCACCACCACAAGGGTGCGGCTGGGCACGGTGACGAGTTCGCGGGCGTGCCGGAGCCCCGCGGCGATGTGCGTGCCGCCGCCCACGCTGACCTCCAGCAGCAGGGACAGCGGGTCCTCGACGTGGTCGGTGAGGTCCACGACCTCCGTGGAGAAGGCCAGGAAGTGCGTCGACAGGGTCGGCACCCCGGCCAGGACGGAGGCGGTGAGGGCGGCCCAGACGGTGGACGCCTCCATGGACCCGGACACGTCGGTGACGAGGATCAGCCGCCAGTCCGCGGAGCGGCGGGCGCGGGTGCGGAACACGGGGCGTTCCGGTACGACGAGGACGCGGCCGTCGGGGCCGCGCCGCGCGGTGGCGAGGTTGGCCCGCAGGGTGCGCGCCAGGTCCAGGCCGCCGCCGGGCCGCCGGGAGGGCGCGGCACGGGCGCGCCGTGCAGGGCGGGGCGCAGCCGCGTGGCGAGCTCGCGCGTCAGTTCCTGCACGAGGCGCCGGGCCAGGGGGCGCAGTGCGGCGAGGCGCGCCTCGGGGAGTCCTCCCGCGTGCCGCAGCACCGTGCGGAGCAGGTCCACGGAGGGCCGCACGCTGCCGGGGTCGAGCTCCGCGAGCACGTCGGCGCGGTCGGCCGCGGCGGCGGCCAGCACCTCCTCGCGGATGCCGGGTCCGAACAGCGCCGCCAGCTCCCGCGACCACTCCCTGACGGTGGGGTACGGCGCCTCGCGGCCGCCGCCGGCCCCGGCCCCGGGACCGGTGAGCCCGCCGCGGCTGCCCTCGCCGCGCCCGGTGCCGTACAGCTCGTCGAGCGCGGTGGCGAGTGCGGCGGCGGGTTCGGGCAACCGGTCGCCGCGGCGGCCCAGCAGGAGCCTCCACCGGTCGGCGGGGGCGAGGCGGTGCCGGTCCCCCGGGCGGCGGGCTCCGGGGCGGCGCCGGGCGGCCCGGCGGCGGGCACGGTACCGGGGTCGGCGGGCGCCGCCGCCGGATCAGGGCCGGCGGGCGCCGCCGCGGGGTCGGGGCGGCGGGCGCCCCGCCGGATCAGGGCCAGCGGGCGCCGCCGCCGGATCGGGGCCAGCGGGCGCCGCCGCCGGATCAGAGGCAGCGGGCGTCGCCGCGGGGTCGGCCGTCGGTGCGGGCGGTGCGGCGGTACTGCGGGCGGCGGGCGGGAGCAGGCCGAGGTGGTCGAGGCGGGCGCGGGCCGCGAGGTCGGCGCGGGTCCAGAGGCCGAGGGCCGCCGGGTCCGCGCCGCCGGTGTCGGCGAGGCCGCCCGTGCCGAGGCGTTCCTCCACCGCGGCGAGAAGGCGGCTGCGGGCGGCGGGGCTCAGGGTGTCGAAGCCGCCGCGCAGGGCGGGGAGCCGGTCGAGGAAGTCCCTGTCGGGCAGCTTCGGACAGCCGGTCGAGGAGGGGTTCCAGGGCCGGGGCCGCCGCTTCCAGGAGGGGGCCGGCGGCGGTCAGCAGTCCGGCGAGGCGCGCGGTGAGGGCGGTGCGTGACTCGGGGTCGCGCGCGGCGTCCACCCAGGAGGCCACGCGGCCGCCGAACGCGCCGGCCGGTTCCTGGCCGAGCAGCACCCTGACGGCTCCTGCGGCGCCGCGCATCAGGGGGAGCCGTCGGCGGCCAGGCGGGCGAGGGCTGCGGTGAGGCGGATCCCTCCGTCGCGGTCGGCGCGGTGGGCGAGTTCGAGCAGGGCCCTGGCGTCGTCGGGGTCCTCGGAGCCGGTGAGGCCGTCGACCTGCCGTACCGCGGCGGCGGTGAGCAGGTCGGCCGCTGCGGCGGCCCGGGCGGTCCGGTCCTCGTCGGCGGCGAGCCCGGGGAAGTGTCCGGCCCGCAGCCGGTCCATGAGGGCGAGCCCGGTGAGCAGTTCGGGCAGGGTCGCCGAGGCCGGCAGCACGTCGGCGGCTTCGGTGAGTCGTTCCCCGGTGAGGCCGGGCAGTCCGCAGAGCGCGGCCTGCTCCAGTCCGTGCAGGCACTGGGCGGCCGTCGGGCCGCCGTCCGCCTCTTCGCCGCGGCGGCGTTCGCGGAGGGTGCCTTCGGCGGCCTGGGCGGCGGTGACTCCGCGCGTTCCGGCCGCGGTGAGCACGGCGGCGGTCGCGGGGGTCCAGCGCAGTTCCCACCGGGAGGTGAGGGCGTCGGCGCCGCCGGTCCCGGACACATCCTTCTCCTGCGCGTAGGGCACGCCGCAGACGGCCAGCCGGCGCAGCAGCAGTTCGCGGCGGCGGTCGCGGTCGGAGCGCAGCGGGTCGAGGCGCATGTCCCGGGCGTCGGCCCCCGCCGTGTCGGGGCCGGGCAGGCCCAGGGCGGCGAGTTCGGACTCGACGGCGGGTGCGAGGCCGCAGCGGGGCGCGCCGGGGGCGGGGCGTCCGCTGCGGGTGCCGACGAGGACGCGTTCCATGGCCTGGGCGACGGCACGGCCCCGGCCGTACGGCTCGCCCTGGGCGAGGACGGTCTGCACGGCCTCCACGAGTTCGCCGCGGCCGGGTGCGGGGAGGGCCCGCAGCCGGGCGAGGTCTCCGGCGAGCCGGGCGATCTCGCGTGCGTCGGCGGGGCCCGAGGGGTGGCCGAGGCCGCGCAGCTCCGCGCAGATCCGTACCGCCGCCCGGGTCAGGGCGTCCTCCGTGGCGGCCGGGTCGCCCGCGGCCTCCAGGACGAGGTGCTGCCACTCGGGGTCCCGGATGCCTGCCGGGTAGCCGGAGCGCTCGTCGAGGAGGGCGTAGGTGTAGGGGATGAGGGAGGTGGTCCACTCCCGGTGTCGCCCGGCGGCCCCGGGCGGGGTGCCGTCGGAGGCGGCCGCGGCGGGCCGGTCGGGGTCGCCGGCCGGGTGCCCGGGCAGCAGGGCGGGTGCGTGGAACGCGCCGACGACGACGGCGGCGCGGGCGCCGTCCGCGGTGGCGCGGGCCACGGCGGAGCGCATCCACCGCTCCCGTGCGAGGTCCGGCGCGGGCACGCCGCCCGAGGCGGCGGCGTCCCGGCGCAGCGCCCAGCCGGTGAGGAGCGCGGCGCGGCGCAGCGCCTCGGGGGTGAGCCGGGGCGGCGGCCTCCACCAGTCGGTCCCACAGGTCGTCGCCGGGGCGGCCGGTGGCACGGCTGCGCAGGGCGGCGTGCAGGCGGGGTCCGGGGCCCGGTGCGTCCTGCCCGGTGGTGCGGGACGGCCCGGGGTCGCGGGTGCGCCACGCCGGGTCGGAGAGCGGCAGGTCGCACGCGGTGACGGGGACGCCGTGGCGGGCGGCCCAGCGCACCGCGACGAGCTCGGGTGAGAAGTCGGCGAACGGGTAGAACGCGCAGCCGCCGCGCCCGTCGCCCGGCGCGGCGGCCAGGGCGACGGGGGCGCGGGTGTCCTCGTGGGCGAGCCAGGGCAGCCAGTCCTGGAAGTCGGCGGGGAGTTCGACGAGCAGGACGTCGGGCCGCGCCGCGTCGAGCAGTGCGGGCATCGCGGCGGCCAGGGAGGGCGCGTGGTGGCGTACGCCGATGAGGTGGGGTCCGGCCGGGTCCGTGAGGGCGTCGGCCGCCTCCTCCGGGGTGAGGTGCACGGCCGTCACGCCTCCAGGACGGCGCGCAGGTCCCACAGGGTGCGCCAGGTCGGGGAGCCCTGCTCGGCGCGGCGCCGCACGGGGCCGTCCCAGTAGCCGAGGAGGCGGGCGGCGTCGGCGGGGTCGTCCTTGCGGACGACGCCGAGGAGGTGGCCGGGCAGGAGGCCGAGCACGTCGCGGTCGCCGGGGAAGTAGGCCGCGGCCAGGCCGAGCGCTCCGGCGACGGAGACGGCTTCGGCGGTGCTCATCACCGTGGAGGGCCGCTCGATCTCCCACCCTTCCGCGGAGCGGCCTTCGCGGAGGTCGCGGAAGGCGGTGACGAGGGCTTCCAGTACGGCGTCGTCGACGTGGAACGCGGCGCCGGCCCGTTCGACCGCGGCGCGGGACTGGCGGCGGACGAGCGCGGTCTCGGCGTCGAGGTCGCCGATGGGTCCGACGGTCTCGAAGTTGAAGCGGCGTTTGAGGGCCGCGGACATCTCCGAGACGCCCTTGTCGCGGAGGTTGGCGGTGGCGATGAGGTTGAAGCCGGGGGCGGCGTGGGCCAGGGAGTCGTCGCCGGCGGCGAGTTCGGGGATCGCGATACGCCGCTCGGACAGCAGGGAGACCAGCGAGTCCTGCACTTCGGGCAGGCAGCGGGTGACCTCCTCGACGCGGGCGATGGCGCCGCGGCCCATGGCGGTGAGGACGGGCGAGGGGACGAGGGTCTGCCTGCTGGGTCCCTGGGCGAGGAGCAGGGCGTAGTTCCAGCCGTACTTCAGCTGGTCCTCGGTGGTGCCTGCGGTGCCCTGGACCACGAGTCCGCTGGTGCCGCACACGGCGGCCGCCAGCAGTTCGGACAGCAGGGACTTGGCGGTCCCGGGTTCGCCGACGAGCAGCAGTCCGCGCTCCCCTGCGAGAGTGACGACGCACCGCTCGACGAGGGCGCGGTCACCGACGAACTTTCCCTCGACGACGAGTCGGCGCGGCACGCCTTCGGGCGCCGCGGCGCCGTCGGGCAGCCGCAGCGCGCGGCCGTCGCTGCCCATCACGAAGGTGACGGCGGCGCGGGGGTGAGCCGCCAGGCGGGCGGGCGCGGGCCGTCGTCGTAGGCGGCGAGGAAGGCGAGTTCCGTGGCGTACCGCTCCTCGGGCGGCACGATCTGGCGGGCGGGCGCGGCGCCCGTGGTGCCCGCGTCGGGCGGGGTGGTCGGGGTGCCCGGGTCGGGCGGGGTGGTCGGGGTGGTCGTGCTGGTCATCGGCGGCGGCCCTTCCGGGTGGCACGGGTGGTGAGTTCTTCGTAGGCGGGTGCGTCGCCGGCGCGGACGCGCTCCCAGGCGCGGGCGAACAGGTCGGGCACGGTCGTGCGGAGTGCGACGCGGCGGCCGTGGCGGACCGGGTAGAGCCCTTCCTTCCAGGTCTCCAGGGGCAGCCGGAGGGATGGGGCGTCGAGCCAGCCGCAGGGGAGGAACAGGCCGCGTCCGGCGCGGGCCCGCTTGGCCTCGACGACCAGGGGGCTCGCGGCGAGCTCGGCGCGGGCCTTCTTCATGCGGGCCGGCTTCCAGCCGGTCCAGTGGGCGCAGTTGCGGTCGGTCGGGTCGGGCAGGGCCAGGATCTGGAGGTAGAGCGCGGCCGCGTCGCGGCTGAGGCCGTGGGCGGCGGCGGCCTCGGTGACCAGGTCGGGCACGCTGACGTCCGGATCGTGGGGGTGGCCGGCGGGGCCCTCGGGGTCGGTGCCGGCTTCCGCCACGGGGACGAGTGCGCCGCTGAGGAGGTCGCGCACGGCGTGGACGATGCCTCTCCGCGAGGGGTCGAGCAGCCCTTCGAGCAGCCCGAGGGCCGGGTCGTCGGCGCCGGTCAGACCGGCGGGGCGCAGCAGCACCCCTTCGGTGTCGCGGTAGGTGACGTGCAGCACGAGCGCCTCGCCGGCGCGGGTGAGGTCCTGGTCGGCGCCGGTGCCCGCGGCAGGTGGTGTCGTCCGTGCGGTGACCGCGGGCAGCCCGTAGGCGGTGCGGACCTGCTCGGCCGCGGGTGCGCCCTGGTCGGCCCAGACGAGGCCGAGGTCGAGGAGCAGTCCGGGGTCGGTGAGGCGGCGGCGCAGGGCGGTGAGGCCGGCGGGCAGCGCGGCGCGCAGCGGGTGCGCGTAGGGCACTTCGTAGGCGAGTGCGGCGAGCGCGTGGACGGCGTGGTCGAGCTGGTGCGCCCGGGGCGCGGCTCCCGGTTCGTCGGCGGTGAGGCGGCCGAGCGTGTCGATGCGCTGCACGGTGGTGCGGCTCAGCCAGGGCGTCAGCTGCGGGTTCAGCACGGCCTCGGCGACGGCCGGGTCCACGTCGGTGAGGCGCGCGGCGAGGTCCTCCGGGAGGCGCAGGCGGGAACCGAGCCGCTCGCCCCACACGCGGCCCGCCGCGGCCGTGTCGGGGCCGGTGGTCCACAGGTCGGTCGGGTCCTCGGGCAGCAGGGCGCCGACGAGGGCGGCCGTGTCGCCTCGGGTGAGGGTGCCCAGGAGCCGTGCGCCGAGCTCCCTCTGGCGGGGCTTCAGTCCGTGGACGGGGGCATGGGCGCCGCCCGCCAGGCTTCCCCCTCCGGCGGCGAGGAGCAGCGCGGCCTGGAAGGGGCCCACGCCGCCGCGCGTCGCCGCCGCGAGGGCCTCGGGCGCCTCCGGCCGCCACGGGGCGGGGCCCTTGGCGCGGACGAGGCGGGTGACGGCGGCGATCCGGTCGGCGGGGAGACCGGGTGTGCGGTCGGTCTCCTGCTCCAGCGTGAAGTGGGCGATCGCCCCGAACGAGCCCTGCGGGTCGTGGTCCAGTGCCAGCCAGCGGACGCGGCCGCCGGGCTTGTCGTCGGCGGCCAGGCTGCCGAGGACGACGACGGTGCGGTTCCCGAGGCGGAGCACCTGGCCGGCGCGCTGCTGCTTGCGGTTCTCCTCGCTGAGCACCACCTCGCGGAGCGGACCTGCCGGATCGGCGAGGGGTCCCTCGCCGACCGCGTCGAGCAGCAGGAGCAGGGCCTCGCGCGCCTGGTCGCGGAGCCCGGACAGGGCGGCGCGGTAGGCGAGCGGCCGCAGGGCCGGCAGGACCGGCAGCCAGCCCATGCCGATGCGGGGGACGGTGCGGTCGTCGCTGCGCCAGCCGCCGTCCAGGGCGGTGAGCCGCTCCGCGTCGGGCAGCGGCCTGCCTTCGGCCGGCCTGCCGGACAGGACGTGGTTGACGGCGCGGATCTGCCGCAGGGTGTTCCACCGTGCGGCGCTGGACCAGGTGTGGTACGTGGTGTCGGTCAGGCCGTCGACGGCGGGGTGGAGGGTGGCGTCGTCGCCGTGCGGGGGGCTGTAGTCGGCGAACATCTCGTCCGCGGGCCGGCGGCCGGGTTCCGGGGCCTTGGGCGGCGCGGTGAACTCGGCGGTGGCTTCGGCGTGGCGGACGGCGGCCCGGACGAGGGCGGTGACGCCGGTGAGGAGCCGCTCGTCGGTGAGGGCGGGCAGCGCCTGGGACACGACCTGCCGGGCGACGTCGTCGGCACCGGGGCCTCGGTAGTCCTTGGTGGCGCGCACCTTTTTCGCCCGCTCGTCGAGGGCTTGGGCGGTGTTGGCCAGGAGGGCTTCCGCCTGCGGGTCGGTCAGGGCGCGCAGCGCGAGGGAGCCCTGTTCGTCGCGGGGGCGCAGCGCGTGCCAGAACGCCACGGGCGGTACGAGGCGGGTGCCCGCGGCGAAGTCGCTGCCGCGGTCGCCCGGGGTCACCTCGCCGAGTACGCCGGCCGCGGACGGGTCGTCCGCCGCGTAGAGGCAGACGGCCCGGTGCCGGCGGACGGCGCTGGGCGCGGCGCCGCCGGGCATGCGCAGGGCGCCGAGCGGAGTGGCGTGCACCCGGCCGTGGGGGCGCTGAGGGTGACGGTGCGGCCGTCGGGCGTGCCGGCGGTGAGGACGGCGTCGGCGCCTTCGCCTTCCTTGCGGAGCCAGCGGCCGAGGACGGTGCCGTCGGTGCCGAAGGGGCTGCCCTCCAGGCCCGGCTGGAGCGGGAGGACTTCGCAGTGCTCCTGGACCAGCCGCGCGTCGTCGCGGACGGCTGACCGGAGGAAGGCAGGCAGCGACGCGCGGCCGTCGGTGCCGGTGGCGGGGTCGTACTCCACCCAGGCGGCCCGGCCGTCCTTGCGGCTCTGGCGCCAGTAGGCGGTGCCGTCGCCGAGGACGGGGCGGCTCGGCGGCAGCACGGTGTCGCCGGCGTGCAGGGTGCGGCCGCCGGTGGCGCGGCCGCCGCCGGGCAGCGGGATCGAGGGTTCTTCCACGCCGCCGTACCACCAGCGCGGCAGCTGCTCGCCGCCGACGGTGAAGACCTCACCGGGCCGGGCGGACCAGTAGCCCAGCTGCTTGCCGTCCTCCCACCACACGACGAGGAGTTCACCGTCGGCGTAGCGGAAGTGCGGGCGGCGCCACCGGTCCGGCGGGCCGGGGATGCGCAGTTCGTGCTCCAGCAGGATCCGGTCGGGTCCGACGACGAACACCTTCTCGCGGCGGGCGACGACGAGGGCGGGCCAGGCTTCGGTGACGGTCGTCGTGCCGTCGCCGCCCTTGCCCCTGGTCTCGGTGCGCAGCCGCTCCACGGCCTCGTCGAGGGCGGGCCAGCCGAGTTCGTCGAGGATGCCGGCGCGCAGCGTGCGGCCGAGGATCGGGGCGGCCCGGTGGGCGGCGACACGGGCCGCCGCCTCGGGGTTGGCCTTCGGGGCGGCCGTGCGGAACGGACGGAGCGTGCGGAGTGCCGCACCGGCCGCGGGCAGGCCCTGGGCGGCGGTGAGGGCGGCGGTGGCCTCGTCCAGCCAGTCGCTCAGCACCCCGCTGAGTACGGGGTGCGCGGACAGGGCGTCGAGCACCCCGGGCAGGGTGGAGTCGCCGCCCAGGTCGCCGACGGCGCGGTGGAGGAGTGCCCGGAGGCGGCTGTCGGCTCCGGTGGCGACCAGGTCGCGGCGGCCCGGCCGGGTGTCCCGCAGCCAGGCTCCGAGCGGCAGCTGGGTGTCCGGTTCCGGGGTGGTGAGGGGGATGCGCTCCGCGGTGCACAGGTCGAGCAGGTCGGGTTCGGCGCTGTCGCGCCAGCGAGTGCTGAAGAGGTCGACGGGCGTGCCGTCGGCGCGCAGCCGCGGGGCCATCCGCTGCACGAGGGCGAGGGTGGCGGCGGAGCGGTGGACGAGGCCGCCGCCCCGCTTGCGGTGGGCGGCCCAGCGGCCGAGCCACTCGGCGGCGTCGACGGCCGCCCGGCCCGCGGCGTCGGCGGATTCGCCGGTCAGCAGGGCGGCCGCGCCCGTGTCTGCCAGCAGGTCCAGCCACCACGCGTGGTCCTCGGTGGAGCCGTTCAGCTCGGACGGCATGATCTCCAGCAGCCGGTGGCGCACCTCCGGCCGGTCCTCGGCGAGGGCGACGAGGGCGGGGCGGTACGTCGTCCAGAAGGTTCGGGGGGCGCGGACGACGGCGGGCGAGGCGAGCAGGTCGGCGACGAGGGCGGCCTCCTCGGTGGGCCGGTGGAGGCCGGCGGCCTTGACGAGGGCCCGGGCGTCCTGCGGCAGCGAGGCGTACGGCGGCATGCCGGCCGCGCAGCGCTCCACGGCCAGCTTGCGGAACTGGGCCCATGCCTCGGCGGGTTGGAGCCGGCGGCCGAGGTCCTTGACGTATTCCTTCAGGGCCTTCACGGTGAGGGCCCCGGCGAAGGCGAACTCCAGGAAGACGGCGCGCAGCCGCTCCTCGTCGACGGTGAGGCCGTGCACCCGCTCGGCGTCGCGGGCCTTGCCGAAGAACGTGGCGGCGTAGGTGGTGTTCTCGTGCTGGAGGAAGACCCGGGCCGCCTGCTCGTAGAAGGTGGGCAGGAAGTGCGGGACGGCCCGGCCGAGCTGCCGGCCGAGCTCCTCGAACCCCTGCTTGGCGGCGCCGGCCCGGGACTTGGCCTGCCGGGAGAGCCGTTCGACGTCCTTGACGAGGGCGAGCGCGTGGTGGCCGTTGGCCGGGTCGTTGACGAGGGCCCAGGCGGGGAAGCCGAGGGTCTCCCGGCGCACCTGCCCGATCTCGGGCGCGTCCGCTTCCCGTGCCAGGCCGAGGAAGTCCAGGGCGAGGTCCTCGGCCTCGCCGAGCGTTCCCGGCACGAGGCGCACGACGGGCCGGTCGCCGAGCGCGGGGTGCGTGTAGGTCCGTACGGTGAGGGTGTCGGCGTCCTCGCGGTCGGTGGTGCCGGCGGGCAGCACGGCGCCCGCGTCGAGCAGGGCTGCGGCCTCGGCGGGCGCGGTGGGGGTCCGGTGCTGTGCGCTCATGCCGCGCTCTCCTCTGCCTCGATGTCACGTCCCGCGTACAGCGCGGCTGCCATGCGCATGCCCTCCGACCAGGCGACGGGCCCGACCTGGTGGAGCTTCAGCGTCCGCCCTTCGCCGTCGGACCAGGTCAGGGGGCCGGTCTCGGTCTCGGCGTAGGTCTCGTAGTCCCCGATCCAGACCCGGGCCTCGGTGGTGCGGCCGTCCTCCAGTACGGGGCACACGGCGTGGCCGCCGCGCACGCGGTAGCCGAGCTGTGCGGCCCTGCCGGCCAGGAAGCGCAGTT
This sequence comes from Streptomyces sp. CC228A, assembly GCF_021390935.1. Classification (GTDB taxonomy): domain Bacteria; phylum Actinomycetota; class Actinomycetes; order Streptomycetales; family Streptomycetaceae; genus Streptomyces. The sequence continues at coordinate 146,875 of NZ_JAJPUI010000008.1, read as the reverse complement.
CCTTGAACGTGCCGCCCTCGTGGTCGTGGACGGCGGTCGCCTCCGGGTCGGGGTCGGCGGGCCGGTGCCACACCTCGCGGAACAGCTGGCCGACGCGCTGCTCCACGCCCAGCTCGACGGCGAACTCCCTGAGCTCCTCCAGGTCTTCGAGGAGTACGGGGTGGGGGATGCGGACCAGTGCGGGGCTGATGCGGACGGTGTCGCCGTCGAGGTCGACGAGGCCGAGGCCGCGCCCGGGTCCGGCGTCCCGCAGGAAGCCGGCGATCTCGCCGTCCTCGCCGCAGACGACGAGGTCGCGCAGGACGGCCTGCCAGGCCGGGTCGGGCCACACGCGTTCGACGACGGCGAGGGGGACGGGGAGCGACCGCACCATCCACCGCTCCACGTCGTCCAGGCAGCGGCGCTCGTGGCGTTCGAGCCACTCGGCGAGCTGCCGCAGGCCCGTCACGACCGGATCGTCGGCGAGCTTGGCCGGCACGGACTTCAACCGGCGTCCGGCCGCGTTGCGGCACACCACTTTCCCGTCGTCGAGGGCGACTTCGTAGCCGCCCGCGCTGACCCACCCCATGTGCGCCTCCCTGCACCACAGTGATCAAGTGTTCGGAACTGTAGGTGAGAGGTCTGACAACGCCGGCGCGGTTCCCGTCCCGGCTGGGGAGAACCCGGTTTCCCCCCAGGTCAGCCGCGCGGCGGGGGCCGGGGCGGCAGTCGGCCTCGGCCGGCCTTGCGGGGCGCCCGGCGCAGGGGCGTGCGGTACGGAGTCCCGGCATCCCCGGGAGCCCCACCCCCGACGGCGGACCGCCCGCGCGCAGCACCGGGGCAGGCCGCCCGGGCACGGCTTCACGGCGGACCGCCCGGGCACGGCTTCACGGCAGGCCGCCCGGGCGCAGGGCGGACCGCCCGGGCACGGCTTCACGGCAGGCCGCCCGTGCCCGGCTTCACGGCAGGCCGCCCGGGCGCGGGGCAGGCCCCCGGTCGCGCCTTCCGGTGGGGGCCCGCGGGCCCGCCCCCGCCGTGGGCGCCCGTCACATCCCCGTACCCGTGCGGCATGCCGGCCCTCGGGGCCGGATCCCGCCGCATGGCGGGCGGTCAGCCGCCGTAGGTGGCCTGGGACTCCCCAGTACGGCCGCGAAGTCCTCGGCGAGCCGGGCCGCCTCGTCCGCGCGCAGCGCCGCCGTGGTGATCCGCACGCCGGGCGGGGCGGCGATGCGGAACCGCGCGCCCGCGGCGACCCACCAGCCCCGGGTGCGCAGCCCGTTGACGACGGCCGACTCGTCGCGGACCGGGACCCACACGTTCATGCCGCTGCGGCCGTGCGCGGGGATGCCGCGGGCGGCGAGTTCCTCCCGCAGCGCCGTGCGGCGCTGCGCGTACGCGTCGCGGGCCTGCCGGACGCGGTCACGGGTCGCGGGTGCGGTGAGCAGGGCGTGCACGGTCTCCTGGAGCAGGTGGCTGACCCAGCCGGACGTCAGCAGCAGCAGTCCGTCGTGGCGGGCCAGCGTCATCGGGTCGCAGGCGGCCGCGGCCCAGCGCAGGTCGGTGCCGAGGTACTTGCTGACGGTGCGGACGTGGGCCCAGCGGGCGGGCGGTGCGTCGGCCGCCGCCAGGGAGTGCAGGGGGGCTCCGGCGATCTCGGCGGCGCTGTCGTTCTCCACCACGAGCACACCGGGGCGCGTGCGCAGGACGGCGGCGAGGTCGTCGCGCCGCCGCCGCGTGAAGTGGCCCCCGTACGGGTTCTGCGCCCGCGGGCTGCACACCACGGCGCGCGCGCCGGCGCGCAGGGCGTCGTCCAGGGCGGCGGGCCGGATGCCCTCGTCGTCGACGGCGACCGCGAGGGTGCGCAGGCCGAGCGCCTGCACCAGGTCGAGCAGGTGGTGGTAGCCGGGATCCTCCATGGCGACGGCGTCGCCGGGGCGCAGTTCGGTGGTGAGCAGCCGGGCGACCAGGTCGAGGGCGCCGTGCGCGAAGGTGACGTGCCGGCCGGGCACGTCGTCGGCGGCCAGCCAGTCGCGGACGGTGTCCTCCAGGTGCGGCAGCCGCGGCGCGCTGCGGTGCGAGCGCGCCCCGGGCGACAGCGGGGCGGGCGGCAGCAGGTCGGGCAGGAAGGCGGGGTCGGGGTGGCCTGCGGCGAGGTCGCGCAGGCCGTCGGGGACGCGGGGCGGGCGCCGGGTGGGTGCGGGGCCCACGGAGGCCACCGGGGGCGCGGCCGCGACGACCGTGCCGCCCCGGCCGCGGGTGACGACGACACCGCGCTGCCGCAGCTCCTTGTAGGCGGTGGCCACCGTGCCGGGGCTGACGCCCAGTTCCTCGGCGAGCCGCCGCACCGGAGGCAGGGCGGCACCCGGCGCCAACGCCCCCTGGGCCAGGCCTTCTTCGACGGACGCGGCGATGCTCTTGGCGGTCGCCCCACGGATCGCATATTGTGATGCCACATTCAGCATTATGTATTGATACATAATTTTCGGCAAGGGGGAGCCGATGACGATGCGTCACCGAGCGGCCGGCGGCAGGGCGCCGTGGAAGGACCGCGTCCCAGGAGGCCGCGACGGGCGCCGCATGCTGGCGGTGACGTGGGTGGACAAGACCGGCAACGGCCTGTGGAACACCACCAGCGCCCTGTACTTCATCCATGTGGCGGGCCTCTCCCTGGTGGAGGTCGGCACGCTCGTGTCGGTCGCGGCGGCCCTCGGCATCGCGGGCGCGCCGCTCGCCGGACGGCTCGCCGACCGGATCCCGCTCGTGCGGCTGCTCGTCGCGTTCCAGCTCCTGCGGGCCGGGGCGGCGGTCGCCCTGTTCCTGTCCACCGGGTTCGCGGCCCTGCTCGCGTGCGCGGCCCTCGGCAGCTTCGGCGACCGCTCCGCCAACGTCCTCACCAAGCTGTACGCCGCCCGGGTGGGCGGCCCGCAGCGGGTGCGGTACCAGGCGGTCGTGCGCACCGCGGCGAACGCCGGCTGGGCGGTCGGCGGCCTCATCGCCGCGGCGGTGCTGTCGCTGGGCACGCCGTACGCCTACGAGGCGCTGCTCGTCGGCGACGCGCTGTCCTTCGCGGGGGCCGCCGCCCTCACCCTCCGGTGCGGGGAGCCGTCCTCGCCCAGCGTCGCCGTCGCCGGGTCCGGCTCCGGGCCCGCCGCCCACCGCCCGGCTTCGCCCTGGCGCGACCGCGGCTACCTCGCGTACGTGGCGACCGACACCGTGCTGTACCTGCACGACTCGGTGTTCCAGGTCGGCCTGTCCCTGTGGACCGTGCACGCCACGGACGCCCCGGAGGGGCTCGTCCCGCTGCTGACGGTCCTCAACAGCGGCATGGTCGTGGCGCTCCAGGTGCCGCTGTCGCGGCTGGCGTCCGGCAGCGCCGCGTGCCGGAGGCTGCTGCTGCCGCTCGCGGCCGTCTTCGGCGCGGGCGGCCTGGCGCTGGCCGCGTCGGTCGCCGACGGGCCGTGGGCGGCGTCCGTCGCGCTGCTGCTGGCCGCCGCGGTCTTCACCGTCGGGGAGATCCTGCACGCCACGGTGTCGTGGGAGCTGTCCGTGGCGCTCGCCCCGGCCGGCGCCCAGGGTGCGTACGTCGGCGTGCACGGGCTCGCCGGTTCGGTGCAGCGCAGCGCGGGACCGCTCGCCGTCACGGCCGCCATCGCGGCGGGCCCGGCGGGGTGGGCGGTGTTCGGCGCGGTGATCGGGGCGACCTGCCTCGTCCAGCACCGGCTGGTCCGCGACCGCCTGGCGCACACCGAGCCGCCACAGGCCCTGCCCGCGGCGCCCACGGCGAGCACCGGCTCCTGAGGCGCCGCGGCGGCTTCCGGGGCGCCAGGCTGGTGGCGGTCGCACAGACGGAGGTGAAGCCCGCCTCCGTGCTGCCGGGCCTGGCGGGCGGAGCGGTGCCGGCTCCCCCCACGACCGCTCTTCCGTGAACGGGCGGCGCGGCCTCCGTACTTTTACGGCAGTTCCGCGCGGGCCCCGCCCGGGCCGCTCCCGGGCCCGTAGGCTCCGATCACGGATCCACGGGGGCAGGGAAGGGCGTACGGGGCCGGCGTGCCCGGTGACGGGGCCGGTCGGTCCACGGCTCCGGGCGCGCCGCGAGGGCGGCCGCCCTCGGGCGCCGTACCGCCCGGTGCGCGCTCCGGCGGGAACGGGGGTTCCGCCGGACCGCCCCTCCTGCACGGCGGCCCCCTCGGGCGGCTCCCCGCCGTCCCGCAGGGATCCGTCCCGTACGCCTCCACGGCGGCCCCGCCGCCCTTGTCCGGCGTCCGCGCGCCTGCCGCGGTCCCCGGGTCCGTCCGGGACTGTGTCCACCGGGGCGTGCGGCGCGACGCGCACCGGGGCGCGATCGCCGTTCCCGGCCCGCCGGCGTGGGGGGCCCGCAGCCGTTTTGACAGGGATCGCCCCGGTCCTGTAGCGCACCCCGGAGGCCCCTTGGAGGGCCGCGGAGGCGGGGGGTTAGCATATGAGCGCCTCCTAGCTCGAAAGATACGGTTGTGACTGTCAACGACGACTCGTTCACCATCTGGAAGAACCGCGAGGAGATCGCGGAGTCGATGATTCCGATCATCGGGAAGCTGCACCGGGAGCGGGACGTGACCGTCCTGCTGCACAGCCGCTCCCTGGTGAACAAATCGGTGGTCAGCATCCTCAAGACGCACCGGTTCGCCCGGCAGATAGCGGGCGAGGAGCTCTCCGTCACCGAGACGATGCCGTTCCTCCAGGCGCTCACCGCGCTGGACCTCGGCCCGTCGCAGATCGACATCGGCATGCTCGCCGCGACCTACAAGGCCGACGACCGGGGCCTGTCGGTCGAGGAGTTCACCGCCGAGGCCGTCGCCGGCGCCACCGGCGCCGACAAGATCGAGCGCCGCGAGCCGCGCGACGTCGTCCTCTACGGCTTCGGCCGCATCGGCCGCCTCGTCGCCCGGCTGCTGATCGAGAAGGCCGGCTCCGGCAACGGCCTGCGGCTGCGCGCCATCGTCGTCCGCGGCGGCAACCGGCCCGCCGAGGACCTCGTCAAGCGCGCCTCGCTGCTGCGCCGCGACTCGATCCACGGCCAGTTCAACGGCACGATCACCGTCGACGAGGCGAACAGCACCATCGTCGCCAACGGCAACGCGGTCAAGGTGATCTACGCCAACGACCCGTCGGAGGTCGACTACACGGCGTACGGCATCAAGAACGCCATCCTCATCGACAACACCGGCAAGTGGCGCGACCGCGAGGGCCTGTCGAAGCACCTGCGCCCCGGCGTGGACAAGGTCGTCCTCACCGCGCCGGGCAAGGGCGACGTCCCGAACATCGTCCACGGCGTGAACCACGACACGATCAAGCCGGACGAGCAGGTCCTGTCCTGCGCCTCCTGCACCACCAACGCGATCGTGCCGCCGCTGAAGGCCATGGACGACGAGTTCGGCGTGCTGCGCGGCCACGTGGAGACCGTCCACTCGTTCACGAACGACCAGAACCTGCTGGACAACTACCACAAGGCGGACCGCCGCGGCCGCTCCGCGCCGCTCAACATGGTCATCACCGAGACCGGTGCGGCCTCCGCCGTCGCCAAGGCGCTGCCCGACCTGAAGGCGCCGATCACCGGCAGCTCGATCCGCGTCCCCGTGCCGGACGTGTCGATCGCGATCCTCAGCCTGCGGCTCGGCCGGGAGACCACGCGCGAGGAGGTCCTCGACTACCTCCGCAACGTGTCGCTCACCTCGCCGCTGAAGCGCCAGATCGACTTCACCACCGCCCCCGACGCCGTCTCCAGCGACTTCATCGGCTCCCGCCACGCGTCGATCGTCGACGCCGGCGCGACCAAGGTCGACGGCGACAACGCGATCCTCTACCTCTGGTACGACAACGAGTTCGGCTACTCGTGCCAGGTCATCCGGGTCGTCCAGCACGTGTCCGGTGTGGAGTACCCGACCTACCCGGCCCCGGCGGTCTGATCCGCCGCACGCCGCGTACGCGCCCGCCCTCGGTCAGGGGCGGGCGCGTCCGTCGTTCCCGCCCGGCCGCGGCGTCCGCGGCGACGCGCTCCGCGGCCGTCCGGGTGGGCCGTCACCTGCCCCGGCCGCGGGCGAGGAGCGCCCCGCACAGGCCGCCGATCACGAACATGATGAGGAGCGCCAGGTAGAGCGGCATGGTGACGACCGGGACCAGCAGCCGGATCTCCACCTCCCGGGTGTTCTCGACGATCAGCACGACAGCGAGCACGACGAGGACGGCCGCCGTGATCCGGGACGGCGTCATCGCCGGGGCCCGGCCGGCGCTTCTGGATCTGCGGGCTTCTCGCGGACTCATGCCCCCAGCATCAGGCGGCCCCGTGCCCGCCGCCGCACCGGACTGCGCCGTACGGGTGAGCAGCACCGCCCGCCAGCGGTGCGCGCGAATTCGCTGGCGCCGGCCGCCTCCGCTGCCGAGGATGGCCGGTATGCGGACCTTCCTGGAGACCGGGCGCCTCGTCCTGCGCCCCTTCACCGACACCGGTGCCGACGCGGCGCACGTGTACGCGCTCCACAACGACCCCGAGGTGATGCGCTTCATCAACGGCGGCCGGCCGACCAGCCGTGCGGCCGTACGGGAGCGGACCATGCCCGCGCTCCTGCGCGACCACCCCGGACTGGGCACCCGCGGCTACTGGGCCGCCGAGGAGAAGCACGGCGGGGCCTTCGTCGGCTGGTTCGAGTTCCGGCCCCTGGACGACCTCGGCGCCACCGTCGAGCTCGGCTACCGCCTGACCAGGTCGTCCTGGGGCCGGGGCTACGCCACGGAGGGCTCACGCGCCCTGATCGGCAAGGGCTTCGGAGACCTCGGTGTGGACCGCGTCACCGCCAACACGATGGCGGTGAACTCGCGGTCCCGCCGCGTGATGGAGAAGTGCGGCCTGTCGTTCCTCCGCCACTTCACCGGGGAGTGGCCGGACCCCGTCGAGGGGTCCGAGCACGGCGAGGTCGAGTACGAACTCCTCCGCGCGGACTGGGAGAAGAGCCGGTAGCCGCCCCGCGCGACACTCCCCGCCGTGGCGCTCAGCCGGCGTCGCGGGGATCGAACGACTCCGTGTCGACGGCCAGCGGCTCGGGGAAGGCGTGGGCGACGGCGTCCCAGCGGGTGAACTTGAAGTTGGTGCCCTCGCGGTCGCCGTCGGCGGGGGCGGCCTCTCCGTCATGGGTGATCAGCAGGCCCTTGGGGAAGGCCCGGCCCAGCGGGACGTTGACGACCGCGGAGCCGTCGGAGTGCTCCACCCCGTCGACCGCGCCGCCGGTGAGGGAGAAGGAGCCGACGTAGGCGTTGCCGCCGTCGCGCTCGTAGACGGCGAACGTGTCGTCGCCCTGGCTGGAGGCCAGCACGTATCCGGTGCCGTCCTCGGCGTGGTAGACGGTGACGCCCTCGGCGTCCGCGCTCAGGTGCTCACCGCCGAAGCCGGGGTCGGCGGCCGTGTCGATGACGCACTCCTCCTCCTCGGCGTCGTACGTCCACGGCGTGCCGTACTCGCGGACCCGGTCGACGAGCTCGGGGTCCTCGAACTCCTCGTCGTCGAGTTCGATGCGCCACAGGCCCACGGTCTCCTGCGCCGCGTACAGGACGCGCTCCTCCAGGTCGACGGCCATGCCCTCGACCTGCGGGTTCTCGCCCGGGTCGGCGCACGGCGCCCAGTCGCTGCCGTCGGGCAGGGTGAAGGAGGCGGGCAGGTCGAGGGTGTCCTCGGCCTCGAAGCCGACACGTCCGTCCTCGTCCTTCAGCTCCAGCAGCCGCAGCCGGGTCTCCTCGCGCTGCGAGACCACCACGTAGGCGTCGTCGTCGTCGCTGAAGGCGGTCAGGCCGTAGGAGGTGCGCTGGCCGTCGACCTCGGCCTCGTCGGCCGCGAAGACGGGGGCCGCACCGGGCGCGGTGACGTCCCTGAGCGGCGGGCGGCCCTCGGCCACGGCCCGCGGGTCGATGGCGTAGGCGCGGATGCGGTCGCGGCCGCGGTCGCTGACGAGCGCCAGGTCCGTCCTGACGCCGTCGAGCTCGAAGCCGTAGACGACGTCGACGTTGTTGAAGCGGCCGGGCTTGGCGTCCCCGTGCGGGGCCTGCGGGGCGGCTATGTGCTGCAGCCGCCGCCCGTCGAGCCCGTACACGTCGAGGCCGGCCTCCTTCAGGGTGCCGATGACGATGCTGCGGCCCGGGTTCTTCGGGTCGACCCACACCGCCGGGTCGTCGGCGTCGGCGTTGCCGCCGGCCTCGTCGTCGTACACCGCGGGGGTCTCCACGGCGGCCGCGGCAGTGACCGGCACGGCGGGCCCTGCCGTCAGGGCGAAGGCGGTGGCGAATGCGGTCAGGGTGCTCAGAGCGAAGACGCTCACGATACTCCTCGGTAGGAAGGCGGAACGCCGCGACGGTACGGGGCCGGGGGAACGCAAGAAGTAAGCGCTTGTGAACAGTTGATGACCCGCCAGCCACACCGCCGCGTGCGGACAACCGGACGGATGCGGGAGCGCGGGGCGCGGGGGTGCGGGGAGGGGTGCAGGGGCCTTGCTCCGGCGGGCGGGGGCGGCACCGGACCGCCGCACGGCCCTGGGCGCGGTCCCGGCAAGGCGGTGGCGGGCCCATGGGCGGATGGCCCAGGCGGGGACCTCGGCGGGCGCGCGGGGCCCGTGGCCCGGGGGGCCGTCGCGGGCGGGGCAGGAGGCGGCGGCACGCCCGTGGCCCGGCGGGACCCGGGCTCCGCCGGGCGCCCTGCCGGCACCGGGCGTGCCGGCAGGGCCGGGTGGCGGCTCCGATGGCCGTCCCCGAGGGCTCGGATACGCTGGTGGGTGAGCAGCTTCACCACGGTGAGCTTCCTTGCCAGGGCGCTATGCCCCGGGGTTAGGGCGCCGCGTTGGACGGACACGAGTCGACAAGCGAGGTACCGGACCGGCCGCCCGGACCGGAGGCGGGGCGCGCGAGCGTGCTGCGCGAGCTGCTGCCGGTCGCGCTGTGGAGAGCCGACGCCCGCGGCCGGGTCGTCGAGTGGTCCCTCGCCGCGCAGGCCGTGCTCGGCCACCCGCCCGACGCCCTGCTGGGCCGGGATGCGCTCTCCCACCTGGTCGCCGAAGCCGACCGTCCGCTGGCCGAGCGGCTGACCCGGCGGGCCCTGGCCGGTCAGTCGGTGGTCGGGACGCTGACCGTGCGGCACCGCGACGGGCGTCCCGTGCCGATGGAGATGTGGATCTCCCCGGCGGCCGACCCGCAGGGCGGCACGGGGGTGCTGACCGTCGCCGTGGAGACCTCCGCGGTCCGGGCCATGCGGGACGCGCTGGCGGCCCTGGAGGGGCTGTTCACCCAGTCGCCCATCGGACTCGCCACGCTGGGCCCCGACCTGCGCTTCCTCCGCGTCAACGACGCCCTCGCCCGGATGAACGGGGTCCCCGCGGCCGAGCACCTCGGCAGGCGCCTGACCGAGGTCGTCCCGGGGGTCAACGCGGCCGTGCTGGAGAAGGCCATGCAGCGGGTACTCGACCGGGGTGAACCGATGGTCGACGTCCGGCGCACCGGGCGGACCCCCGCCGACCCCGACCACGACCGGACCTGGTCGTGCTCCTACGCCCCGCTCCTCGACGGCGCGGGGAGGAGGCTCGGCGTGATCGCCTCGCTGATCGACGTCACGGAGAAGCAGGAGGCGCAGGCCGAGGCCGAGCGGGCGCGGCAGCGCTTCGCTCTGCTGGCCGAGGCCGCGACGCGGATCGGGACCACCCTGGACCTGCGCCGCACCGCGGAGGAGGTGGTGGGGGTCCTCGTCCCCCGGCTGGCCGACTCGGCCGACGTGCAGCTGCTGGAGGCCGTCCTGCAGCCGGACGAGACCACCGCTTCCACCCGGGGCGTGGTGCGCCGCGTGGCCGCCGAGTTCCGGTACCCCGCGCTGCCCGGCGACGACCTGGCGGTGGGGCTGACGTACCAGATCCCGCTGGGATCGGTGTACGAGCAGGTCATCGCGGAGGGCCGGCCCATGAACCTGTACCTGACGGACATACCGGCGCTGTTCAGCGGCCCCGACAGCGAGCGTCTGCGCACGTACCTGCGCGAGCAGGTCGGCTGCGCGCGGCTGGTGCCGCTGGTCGCGCGCGGCACGGTGCTGGGGGCCGTGGTGGTGACGCGTACCCGCCGGAGGATGCCGTTCGACACGCAGGACCACGTGGTCATCGACGAGCTCGCCGCACGGGCCGCGCTGAACATCGACAACGCCCGCCTGTACACGGCGCAGCGGGAGGCCGCCCTCACCCTGCAGCGCAGTCTGACCACCGGCGCCCTGCCGGAGGCGACCGGCCTGGAACTGGCCGGCCGGTACCTCCCGGCCAGCGACCACGAGGTGGGCGGGGACTGGTTCGACGTCATCCCGCTCCCCGGCGGCAGGACCGGGCTGGTCATCGGGGACGTCATGGGGCACGGCATCCACGCCGCGGCCGTCATGGGGCAGCTGCGCACGGCCGTGCGGACGCTGGCCCGCCAGGACCTGCCGCCGGCCGAGCTGGTGGCCGCCCTGGACGCCGCCGTGGCGGACCTGGGCGAGGACGAGATGGCGACGTGCGTCTACGCCGTCCACGACCCTGCCGCGGGCGGCTGCGTGGTGGCCAGGGCCGGCCACCCCCCGCCGGCGGTGGTCGACACCGAGGGGCGTGTCAGGTATCTCGACGGCTCCCCGGGGACGCCGCTGGGCGCGGGTCTCCGGGACTTCAGGAGCGAGCGGATCGTGCTGCCGCCCGGCTGCCTGCTCGTGCTGTACACCGACGGGCTCGTCGAGGCCCGCGGCCGGGACCCGGACGAGGGGCTGCAGCGGCTCGCCCTGGCCCTCCGGGACCTCGACCGCCCGCTGGACGACATCTGCGACGGCGTCCTGGACCGCATGCTGCCCGCCGCGGCGCAGGACGACGTGGCCGTGCTCCTCGCGAGGACGGCGGAGCCGCCCGGCCCGCCCGCCGCCGACCGGACGCCGACCGCCGCCCGCGGGGAGCGCCCCGCCGAAGGCCCCGCGGGGAGGGGGGAAGGAGCACCGCGATGGACAGGCCCATGACGACGTTCAGCGAGAGCCCGGAGGACCCCTTCGCCGTGCGGCACGCGGCGTCGGCGGTGCTGGACGGCCGGGGCCGGGTCGTCGGCTGGAGCGAGCGGGCGCACGCGCTCCTCGGCTACCCCGCGGAGGAGGCGCTCGGACGGTCCTCGATCGGCTTCCTGGTCGACCCGGCCCACTACGACGTCGTCATGGAAGCGGTGTCGGTGTGCGTGCGGGGCGCCGGGTGGTTCGGCATCGTGCCGGTCCGCTGCCGGGACGGCAGCCGGATGGACCTGGGCTGCCGGGTGCGGGCCATCACGCGGGCCGGCGAACCGTCGTGCGAGTGGTTCCTGGTGGGCGCGCCCGCCGCGGAGGTGGTGCAGTGGGAGACCGACAGGTCCGTCCTCGACGGGCTGTTCCGCCGCTCCCCCATCGGCCTCTCGGTGCACGCCCCGGACCTGACGATCCTCCGGGTGAACAAGGCCGTCGCGAACTTCAGCCGGCTGCCGGTGGACGAGCACCGCGGGCAGCGCATCGGCCTGTTCGTGGCACCGCAGGACGCCGGCACGGTGGAGCGGCAGCTGCGCGAGGTGCTGGAGACCGGCCGGTCCTCCATCTCCACGGAGCAGCCCTGCCGGCTGGCCCGCGATCCGGCCCGTGAACTGGTCGTGTCGGTCTCGGCGTTCCGTATGGAGGACCCCTCCGGCCGGGTCCTGGGGGTCACGCAGACCATCGAGGACGTGACCGAGCGGTACCGGGCCCGCCACCGGCTCGCCCTCCTCAACGAGGCGGGTGCCCGTATCGGGACCACGCTGGACGTGGCGAGGACGGCGCGCGAGCTCGCCGAGGTGGCGGCTCCGGGACTCGCCGACTGCGCGTCGGTGGACCTGCTGGAGCAGGTGGTGCGGGGCGAGGAGCCGGGGCGGCGGCTGCCCGCCGCCCTCCACCGGGCGGCGGTGCGGTGCACGCCGCCGGACCCGCCCGGCGGGCCGGGCGGCCTGTACCCGGCGGGCCACCGGGTCCCCGTACCGCCGGGGAGCCCGCAGGCGTGGTGCCTGGCGGAGCGGCGCCCCTTCCTGGACACCCGGGCGCACGGGGCCGCCGCCTCCGGTGCGGGCGGGCGGCCCGGGGAGGCCGCCGGACATCCCGGCGCCACGGGCGGCGCCGCCGGTACGGAACCCTCCCCCGGCCGCCCCGGCGCCCCCGGTACGGGAGGCTCATCCGACGCACCGGGCGCCACGGGTACGGGTCCCTCAGGCGGCCCGTCCGCCACCGCCGGTACGGGAGGCGCGGCCGACGGGTTCGGCGCCGTGGACACCGCGGCGGGGTCCGAACCCGGCCTCGACCCCGCCGCCCACTCCCTGATGGTGGTGCCGCTGGTGGCCCGGGGGCTCGTCCTGGGGCTGCTCAGCCTGTGGCGCTCCCGGCGGCTCGAACCGTTCGAGAAGGACGACCTCAGAGTGGCCGAGGAGTTCGCCTCCCGCGCCGCCGTGTGCATCGACAACGCCCGGCGCTACACGCAGCAGCACGATGCGGCACTCACCCTTCAGCACAGCCTGCTGCCGCACGAGGTGCCCCGGCACCCGGCGGTCGAGGTCGCCCACCGCTACCTGCCGGCCGACGCCGCCTCCGGGGTCGGCGGCGACTGGTTCGACGTCATCCCGCTCTCCGGGCTGCGGGTCGCCCTCGTTGTCGGCGACATCGTCGGCCACGGCATCCACGCGGCGGCGACGATGGGCCGGCTCCGCACCGCCGTCCACACCCTCGCCCATCTGGACCTGACACCTGACGAGGTGCTCTCGCACCTCGACGACCTGGTGGACCGGCTGGCCGCCGAGCAGGAACCGGCCGGCGGGGCGGAGCCGCCCGGCGGGCCCTCCCCGCAGGTGGTGGGAGCGACCTGCCTCTACGCGGTGTACGACCCGGTCTCACGCCACTGCGCCCTGGCGCGCGCCGGCCACCCGCCGCCCGCCGTGGTGCCGCCGGACGGGGAGGTCCGGTTCCTCGACCTGCCGGCCGGGCCGCCGCTCGGGCTGGGCGGGCTGCCGTTCGAGTCCGCCGAACTGACGCTGGACGAGGGCAGTGTCCTGGCGCTGTACACCGACGGCCTCATCCAGGCACGCGTCCGCGACGTCGACGAGAGCCTCGGGGAGCTGAAGGAGGCGCTGGCCGGTCCTGCCCGGCCGCTGGAGGAGGTCTGCGCCGCGGTCGAGGCCACGCTGCTGCACGACCACGCGACGGACGAGGTCGCCGACGACGCGGCGCTGCTCCTCGCCCGCACCCGCGTACTGCCCGCGGAGCAGGTGGCCACCTGGCGGCTGCCCCTGGAGGACACCGCGCCCGCGGAGGCCCGCTCGCTGACGGCGTCCCAGCTCGCGCGGTGGGACCTCGCCGACATGGCCTTCACCACCGAGCTGATCGTGAGCGAACTGGTCACCAACGCCTACCGGTACGGCGGGGGGCCCATCACCCTGCGCCTCATCCGCGACCGGACCCTGATCTGCGAGGTGTCCGACACCAGCAGCACCGCGCCGCACCTGCGCCGGGCACGCAGCACCGACGAGGGCGGGCGCGGTCTCTTCCTGATCGCCCAGCTCACCGAACGCTGGGGCACCCGGTACGGCCGGGACGGCAAGACCATCTGGACGGAGCAGCCGCTGTCCTCGTCGGCGTCCCCGCTCACGCTGCCGTGGCCCGCGCTGTGACGGGGGCAGGGCGGGTGGAGGCACACGTGGAACGGGCGGGGCCGACCCCGCCGGGCACCGCACCGTCACACCTGACCCGGTAGGGCACGCCGCGAGGGGTCCCGCGCAGGCAGCACCGCGCAGACCGCTTCGCGGGGGCGCAAGCACAGCCGCGCGCAGGCACGCCGGGGCACCCGGACACGCCCCGGAGCGGCGGGCGCAGGCACACCGGGGCACATCGGAGCGGCGGGCGCAGCACGGGCCCGCAGACACGCTCCAGAGCGGCCGGAGAGGCCGGGGCGGGCGGGGCGGGCGGGGCGGGGGGCGACCGGGACGGCACGGGGCCTACAGACGCGCCCCGCAGACGCGGGGCGCAGCCACGCAGGCACTCCCCCCAGGGGCGCAGCACCCACGCGGACGGAACACCGCCGGCGGTGGAAACGCGCCCTGCACAGTGCGGTCCCTGCACAGGCGGGCTCCGCGCAGTCGCGCCGCGCGCAGGCGGGCGGCCGCGCGCAGGCGGTCCGCCGTGCGCAGAGGGGCCGGCGGCTGTGCGCAGAGGCGTCGGCGGCGGCGCGCCGGCCGGGGGCGCGGTGGGGCGGTGCCGACCGGCGCGGCGGAGGGCGCTCAGGGAAGGGGCTCGACGTCCCCCGCTGCCATGCCGCTCTCCTGCTCGCTCTGCGCACGCAGCCGCCGGGCCTTCTCCTTCAGCCGGTCGCGCTCCTGCGCGTCACCGGCCCGCTCCGCGGCCTGGTCCAGTTCCTGCGCCTTCTCCCGCATCTGCTGGAGCCGGCCCCGGAACTCGTCGGGGATCCTCGCAACGCTCATGCTGTGGCCACTCCTCCCGGACCTGCCGTGCCCTCGGGGGCGGCACGGCGACGCACACCCAGCGAACCAGCCGCCGCCGCGGAGCGCATCCCGGAGCGGCGGACCGCCTGGGGGCCTGCCCGCGCCCCGCGCCTCCCGGGCCGTGCGGGGAGGCGCGGGGCGCGGGCGCGCGGCGGGACGAGCGGCCGGGCCACAGGTCCCGTTCTCCCGTGACGAGTGGAAACCCCCGTGCCGGCGAGGCAGGCTGAACGCATGCGGTCGCTCATCCGCCCCGTCGCCCCGGCGGGAGCGGACGGTCACAGCCCCGTGCTCTTCCGACTCGCGCAGGTGGTGCCCTTCGCGATCGTCCTGCTCGGGCTCGGCATCGAGCTGTCACCGGCGCACTTCCTGTACACCGGCCCGCTGCTGACGGCGATGCCGGCGCTGGCCTCGCTGACCATGGGGCCGCGGGGCACCCTGTCCGCCGCGGCCGCCGCGCTCTCCGTCACCGTGATCAGCGCGTCGCTGCACGGCTCCTGGGGCGACACCCAGGTCTACAGCAACCTCCTGGGGCTGGTCGTGGTGTCCGTCGCGAGCGTGACCACGAGCAGTGCCGTGCGCGCGCGCCGGCAGAGCGAGCTGGACCAGGTCCGCCGGATCGCCGTGGCGGCGCAGGAGGTGATCCTGCGGCCCGTGCCGCGGCGGCTGGGGCCGCTGGAGGCCGCCAGCGTGTACCTCGCCGCGGAGAGCGGCGCGCAGATCGGCGGCGACCTGTACGAGGCGGTGCAGACCCGCTACGGGATCCGGATGATCGTCGGGGACGTCCGCGGCAAGGGGCTGCCCGCGGTACGCGCGGCGGCGGCGGTGCTGGGCGCGTTCCGGGAGGCCGCGCACTACGAGGACGATCTCGTCGAGGTCATGCACCACTGCGCGGCGGCCCTCCGCCGGGAGGGCGCCGCCGCGGACTCCTCCGGGCCGGGGAACGAGGACGACGCCGAGAACTTCGTCACCGCGTTGCTGGCCCAGGTGCCGGACGACCACGTGGTACACGTGGTCAACCGCGGTCATCCGCCGCCGCTGCTGCTGCACCTGGGCGCCGCCCGGGTGCTGCAGCCCGCCTGCCCCCTGCCGCCCCTGGGCCTGGAGGACCTCGTCGCCGTGCCGCCGGTCGAGCCCGACAGCTACGCCTTCGCGCCCGGTGACCGGCTGCTGCTGCACACGGACGGGGTGAACGAGGCCCGGGACGCCGCGCGGCGGTTCTTCCCGGTGGCCGAAGCCGCGGAGGCGGTGCGGACGGCGTGCACCCCGCCGCAGTTCCTGGAGGCGCTGCACGTGGCGCTCACCCGCCACACGGGAGGCCGGCTGTCGGACGATGTGGCGATGCTCGTCGTCGACCGGCTGGGCGGCGCAGCGGACGGGCGCGCCGGAGAGCCCCGATGACCCCCTGAGCGGGGCCGGCCGCGCCGGGCCGCCGACCCCGTCCCGGTGCCGCCGGGGCAGGCGTGCGGCCGGGCTCCGCCGGCCGGTACCGGCGGCCGCCGCACGCCGGGCGTGCGCCCCGGGTGGGTCCGTCCGCCCGTGCGCCCGCCCGCGGCCGTGCTCGTTCCCGCGTCCGCGGACGTGCCCGTACCCGCCGCCGTGCAGCAGGCGCGGTCGGTACCAGGGGCCCGTCGTACCGGCGAGGCGGCCATGTTCGATCTGAGCGCGCCGGTCGTCGTCACGTTCGCCCTGTACGTGGGCGCCATGATCGGCGTGGGCGTGTGGGCGTACACCCGGACCCGGACCTTCACCGACTTCGCCCTCGGCGGGCGCAGGCTCGGCGCCTCGGTCGCCGCCCTGTCGGCGGGTGCCAGCGACATGTCCGGGTGGCTGTTCCTGGCGCTCCCCGGGGCCGTGTACGCGGCCGGTGTCGGCGCGGGCTGGATCGCCGTGGGCCTGGCGGTCGGGACGTACCTCAACTGGCGGTTCGTCGCGCCCCGGCTGCGCACCTACACCGAACGGGCCGGGAACGCGGTGAGCCTCGCGGCGTACCTGGAGGAGCGGTTCGAGGACCGCACGCGGTTGCTGCGGACGGTCTCGGCGGCGGTGACCGTCGCGTTCTTCACCGTGTACCTCGCCGGGGGCCTGGTGGCCGGCGGCCTGCTGTTCGAGTATGTGTTCGATGTCGATTTCGCCCTCGCGGTCGTCCTCACGGCCCTGGTCATCGCGATCTACTCGTGTCTCGGCGGCTTCCTCGCCGTGAGCCACACCCACGTGCTGCAGGGCCTGCTGATGCTGCTCGCCCTGCTGGTGCTGCCGGTGGTCGGGGTGCGGGCCGTCGGCGGCTTCGACGCGCTGGGCGACGCGCTGGACGGCAGGTCGCCCGCCCTGCTGGACCCGGGCTCCCAGGCCGTCTTCGCCGACGGCCGCTGGTCGCCGGGGGGTCCGCTCGGCGCCGTCGCGATCGTCTCTTTGCTCGCCTGGGGCCTCGGATACTTCGGCCAGCCGCACATCCTGGCCCGCTTCATGGGCATCCGCAGCACCCGGGCCATCCCCGCGGCCCGGCGCATCGGCACCGCGTGGGTGCTGGTCGTGCTCGCCGGGGCCACGCTCGTCGGGCTCGTGGGGATCGCCGGGCTCGGCGCCCCGCTCGAGAACCCGGAGACCGTGTACCTCGCCCTGAGCCGGACGCTGCTCGACCCGTGGGTGGCCGGCGTGTTCCTGATCGCCGTCCTCGCCGCGGTGATCTCGACGGCGGACAGCCAGCTGCTCGTGTCGTCCGTGGCGCTCACCGAGGACTTCTACCGGGCGTTCCTGAGGCGGGAGGCGTCGGACAGGGCCCTGGTGTGGGCGGGGCGCGGTTCGGTGGTGGCGGTGACGCTGATCGCCTGCGCGATCGCGCTGCGAGGCGACGGCCTCCTCGGCATCGTGGCCTACGCCTGGGCCGGCTTCGGGGCCGCCTTCGGCCCCGTCGTGCTGCTGTCGCTGTACTGGCCCCGCATGACGTGGGCGGGCGCCATGGCCGGCATCGTGTCCGGCGCGGCCACGGTGCTCTTCTGGGAGGAGATCAACCCGCTGCTCGGGCCGCTGGAGTCGGACGTCTACGAGATGGTGCCGGGCGTGCTCGTCGCCACCGTCGCCGCCGTCATCTTCGGCCGGTTCGCGGGCCGCCCGCCGGAGCGCGCCTTCTGGCGGATGCCGGGGGGCGGGGCGAGCCGGCTGATGCTGGCGCCGTTCCTCGCGCACGCGCCGGTGGGCATGGCGGTGCTCGACGCCGACCTGCGGTACGTGTGGGTGAACGACCGGCTGGAGCGCCTGCTGCCGCTGGAGCGGAGGCTGGGCCGGCAGGTGCGGGAGGTGCTGCCCGAGGAGGAGTCCGAGGCGTTCGAGGAGCGGATGAGGAGAGTCCTGGAGACGGGCTCCCCCGTCCTGGACTTCGAGTTCCTCGGCCCCGACTACGAGGATCCGCGCAGGAAGCGGGCCTACTCGGCGTCGTTCTTCGGGATGCGGGACCGGCACGGCCGGTACGTGGGGATCTGGTACATGCTCATCGACGTCACCGAGCGCCGGCGCGCCCAGGAGCGGCTGGCGCTGCTCAGCGAGGCCGGCTCGCGGATCGGCCGCACCCTGGACGTGGCGCTGACCGCGCAGGAGCTCGCCGACGACACCGTGCCGCGTTTCGCGGACTACGCGGCCGTCGACCTCCTGGAGCCCGTCCTCAGCGGCGAGGAGCCCCCGCCCGGTCCGCTCGGCGGCACACCGGTGCTGGGCAGGGCGGGGCGGAAGTCCGTACGGGAGGAGGGCCCCGCCCCGGACCCGGCGGTGGGTGAGGCGGTCGCCCGGGGCCCGTCGTCGCCGGTGACCCGCTGCCTGCTGGAGGGCAGGGCCCTGGTGGAGGGCCCGGCCGGCGGCCCGGTGGCCGGGGACCGGGCCCTGAGTGCCGTTCTGGACGGGTTCGAAGACGCCTCGGTGATGGCGGTCCCGGTGAAGGCCCGCGGGGTGGTCCTCGGCGCGGCGGTGTTCGTGCGGTCGCGCCGTCTCGGCCCGTTCGAGGAGGACGACGTGCGCCTCGCGGAGGAACTCGTCTCGCGGGCCGCGCTCTCCCTCGACAACGCGCGCCGCTTCACCCGGGAGCGCCACGCGGCCCGCGCCATGCAGCGCTATCTGCTGCCGCAGGAGGTGGCGGGCGGGTCGGCGCTGGAGGTCGCGTCGTGGTACTACCCGGCGGACGCGCCGAGCGGGGTGGGCGGCGACTGGTTCGACGTGATCCCGCTGTCGGGCACGCGGGTGGCCCTCGTCGTCGGGGACGTGGTCGGCCACGGCATCAACGCGGCGGCCACCATGGGGCGGCTGCGTACCGCGGTGCGCACGCTCGCCCATCTGGACCTCCCGCCGGACGAGTTGCTGGCCCGGCTGGACGATCTGGTGATCGGGCTCGTGGAGACGCGGGACGGCGTCGACGCCGCGGACGAGGAGGCGGGCGGCACCCTCCTGGGGGCGACCTGCCTGTACGCGGTCTACGACCCGGTCAGCCGGCACTGCACGATGGCCCGGGCGGGCCACATGCCGCCCCTCGTCGCGGCCCCCGACGGCTCGGTCGACTTCGTGGACCTGCCTTCCGGACCGCCGCTCGGCCTGGGGTCGCTGCCCTTCGAGTCCGCGGAGCTGGAACTGCCCGAGGGCAGCGTGATCGCGCTCTACACCGACGGCCTGATCGAGGCCTGCGACCGGGACGTCGACGTGGGCCTGTCGCGCCTGGCCGGGGTCCTCGCCCGGCCGGGGGCGGGCCTGGAAGAGACCGGCGGCCGCGTCATGGACGCCCTGCTGACCGGTCCGCCGTCCGACGACGTGGCCCTGCTGCTGGCCCGGACGCACGTCCTGGGCTCGGACCAGGTGGCGTCCTGGGAGCTGCCCGTCGATCCGGCCGCGGTCGCCCGGGCCCGCAACCTGGCCTGCGGGCAGTTGGCCGCGTGGGGCATGGACGAACTGGCCTTCACCACGGAGCTGATCGTCAGCGAACTGGTCACCAACGCCATCCGGCACGCGAGCGGGCCGATCTGCCTGCGCGTCATCCGCGACCGCGCCCTGATCTGCGAGGTGACCGACGCCAGCAGCACGGCGCCGCGGCTGCGGCACGCCCGTACCACGGACGAGGGCGGACGCGGCCTGCTGATCGTCGCTCAGCTGGCCCGGCGCTGGGGCACCCGCTACACCCGGGCCGGCAAGGTCATCTGGACGGAGCAGCCCCTTCCCGGCAGCCCCGCCGGGTGACTCCTGGCCGCGGCCGCCACCTGGCGGCCGGGCCGCGCGCCGTCGACAGCCCGCCGCGCCGCCACCGCCCACCGCAGCCGCAGCCGCAGCCGCAGCCGCAGCCGCAGCCGCGTGGCGGCTCGCCGGGCGCGGCCGCATGACACCTCGTCCGGCGCGGCCGCACGACGCCTCGTCCGGGGCCCCGAGGCAACCGCCGGTGAGCCCGCGCCAGCGGCGTGGCGACCGGCCCGGCACGTGTCCTGCCGCCGGGTCCGACCGGATGGCCCTCCTCCACGGAGGCACGGCAGACCGCGCGCGGAGAACGGTACGCGCGGCGGCCCGACCGGTGGGACGGGTACGGTCAAGCGCGCTCGGGGGCGAACTTGTAGCCGTAGGTGTCCGTGAGCACCGAGAAGTTCGTGGTGCGGTCGCCCGCCTCGTGCCACACCTGGCACCGGTAACCGGTGTCGGCGTTCTTCTCGACAGCCCTGACGGCCGGGATCTCGTCGCAGGTCAGCTTCTGGTCGTATCCCCCGCTGTCCTGGTGGCGCTCCCAGAACTCCTGGTACACGCGCTTGGCGACGAGGAGGTCCTTCCCCGCCTCGGCGCTGTACCGGATCATGAAGTCCCCGTCACGGTAGTC
Organism: Streptomyces sp. CC228A; assembly: GCF_021390935.1. Lineage (GTDB taxonomy): Bacteria > Actinomycetota > Actinomycetes > Streptomycetales > Streptomycetaceae > Streptomyces. Next base: position 126,531 of record NZ_JAJPUI010000008.1, on the reverse strand, counting down.
GTCGGCGACCTTCACCGTGAAGGGAATCTCGACGCCTTCGTAGGTGGCCGTGCAGGCACTGGCAGCGGACGCCTTGAGGGTCACCCCCTGCGGGCAGTCGGCGGTGGTGACGCCGTTCACCTTGGCGGACCTCAGCAGGTCCTTGCGCAGCCTGTGCTCCACCTTCTCCGTGAACGCGGAACGGCTGTCCGGCTCGGGCTGCGGCGTCTGGAGGTCGTCGTTGTCCCGGACGACGTCGGCCTGGGCCTGCGTCAGTTCCACGGCGAGCGGCTCGCTCTTGGGCTTGCGGTCCTGCGGGGAACCACCCGCGGTGGAGCTCTGGTCGTTCGCGTTCCCGTCCGCGCCGTCCCCGCCGGAACCGCAGCCAGCGGTGAGCAGCACCGCGGCCAAGAGGACTGTAGTGATCTTGGATATGCGCATGCCGCCACTGTAAAGCGCAGGCAAACCGACGGCGGGACGGGGGCCTCGGAGCGACCCGCGCCCCGGCTCCCGCCGGCCCGCCCAGAGCACGGCGGGCCAGGGCCCCGCCGGCCGTTCCACCCGTCCGGAGGCGCGTTCGCCCCCGTACCGGATCGGGCCCGGCGGCGGCCCGCCGTCGCAGAAGCCGACCGCCGGGGCGGCCGCCGCGGTGATGGCGGGCAGGCGACGGCCCGCTCCACACCGGGCGTGACGCCCCTTCACGAGGAGGGCGCCCAGCAGTACGGCGGTGGCCGGTGGCGTGCGTCCGGTCAGGAGGTGGAGGACACGGCGTCGGTGCGGAAAACCGGCAGGCCCGCGCGCATCCGGGCGAGGAGGAGGCGGTGGTCGAACATCTTCTCGTCGCCGTCCTCGTCGGCGTCGTGCAGGTCGTCGGCGTCGGCGGCTCCGTCTGCGTCGGCGGCTTCGTCTCCGTCTTCGTCTTCGTCGGTCGCGAAGACCTCGTCCACCAGCAGTTCCCGCAACTGCTCCTGCACACCGTCGCCGTAGCCCTGCTGGTAGTCGTCCGCGTCGAAGTGGAGGTCGGCCCGCACGGCCGCGATGGTCTCGTGCTCGTCCTCGATGACCAGGCGGGCACGGAGGGTGGCCGCCTGGAGGGTGTGGTCGTTGTAGGAGCCGTGGACCACCTCGGCCCGGATGTCGCCGTGGACGCACATCTCGCCGTCGGTGAACACCCCTCGTGCCACCACTCCCCCGCCGATCACCACGACCGAGTGGGGGCCGAAATCGGCGAGCACCCCCTCGACGGTCAGCGACCCGGTGACCACGAAGGGCGCCAGCACGTCCAGGTCGCCGGTCACCACCAGATCGCCGTGGTGGAAGAACGGTGTGTCCACCCCCCGGCCCCCGGGCAGGGTGCGCACGGTGCCGGTGTCCCCGAGGACAGCGGCGCAGAGCCGGGTCACCGAGGGCAGCAGCTCGGGGTCGCCGTGTTCACGCAGCGCGGACGCCAGGTCCTGGTAGCTGTCGAAGTCGGGCTCCACCAGCCGCGCGAGCCGTGCGCCGTCGTCCGGGACTCCGGCGGCCCCGCACACCTCGGCCAGCCTGCTGCTCATCGCCGCGGCGACCCGCCGGACCGCGTCCATGTCGATGGGCATCGGCCCGCCCTCCACCATGGGGAAGCGCACACGGGCCGGGGCGCCGGCTGCCCGCAGCATGGACACGATCGCGTGCCGCTGCTGCCGCTGCTCCGCGCTGTGCTCGGGCAGCCGCACCGCGAGGCCGAGCGGGGTCCGGCCGAGTCCCTCGACCGCGGCGGCGTCGGCGCCGCTCTCCAGCAGGACCCGTACCGCACCGGGCCACCCGGCGCGTATCGCCGCGTGCAGCGGGGCGTCGCCGCGGGCGTCGGCCGCGTCGATCGGTGCGCCGCACTCCAGCAACGCCCGTACCACGTCCGGCGGTGCCGCCGGATCGTCCGCGCCGTACGACGCCTTGACCGCCCGGTGCAACGGCGTGTCGCCGCTGTCGTCGCGCGCCGAGGGGTCCGCGCCGCCGGCGATCCGGGAACGCACCAGCGCGGCACGCGTGGCGTCGTCACCGCTTCGGTGCGCGGTGGCGGCAAAGAGGGATTCGCCCATGGCCTTGTTCATAGAGGGGGACTGTAGGGCTTGCCGCTGACAGGCAGGGTGTCAGCCGCGGGTTCCGAGGTCGGCGGAAGGGGGATTGCGTGGCCGGGTGCGTAGTTCTACGGACCCCCTGTGCCGGGCGGCAGCACCCGCCGGGGAGGGGCGGCATGCTCCGTGACGGCCAGGCCGCCGCGCGCCCGCGCCCGCGCCCGCAGCTTGCGTAGCGGGTTCGGGGATTCCACGGATGCCTGCGACCGACGGCCTGTGCGAGGCTCCTTGCGAGCCGCCGCGCCGCTCCTGCGCCTCCCGTGCCGCCGCCGTACATCCCCCTTGACGGCCGCGGACCGGCGTCGGAGCGGCGGGTGGTGCTCGGGCGCCGCGGCGGGCGGCTCATGCCTTCCCGTGCCGGAGCGTGCGCCTCTCCGGCCCCGGTTGCGTGGACGTGACAGACCCGGCCCGGTGCTGACGCGCACCCGCCCTGCCGGTCGTCGCTGCGGCGGGCAGGCGGCACTGGGCGGGCCGGGTCACGGAAGGGGTGCCACGGAAGCGGTGTCAGGGAGGCGGTGTCAGGGAGGCGGCGGCCCGTCGGGGGTGCTCCCGCGCCGCGCGTCGGCATGGCGGGCCATCAGGGTGGCCAGGGCGGCGCGGGAGGTGACGCCCGTCTTGCGGTAGGCCCAGGCCACGTGGCTCTCGACCGTGCGCGGGCTGAGGCAGAGCCGGGACGCGACGGCCTGGTTGGTGAGGCCCTCGGCGACCAGCTCCGCTATCTCCCGCTCCCGCCCCGTCAGCCGGGCCAGGGCCGACTCCGGACCGGCTCCCTCCGCCGGGTCCTGCGGCCCGCCGAACACCTGCGGGCGCTGCCGGTCGGCCAGGGCGACCAGCAGTACCGCCCCGCCCTCGGCGGCCAGGCGGCGGGCACGCCGCCACATCCGGGCCGCCCCGGTGGCATCGCCCGCGGCCCTGGCGGAGGGGGCGGCGAGCAGCAGGCCCTGCACCTCCCGCAGGACCGCTCCCGGGCGTGCGCTCTCCTTGGCCGCGTCGGTGAAGGCCCGGGCCGCCGCGGCCGCGTCTCCGCGGTGCGCCGCCACCCTCCCCGAGGCGCGCAGGGCCGCGGCCCTGCGGGTCGGCAGGTCGATGCACTCGGCTTCCTTGAGGGAGCGCTCGGCGGCCTGCTCCGCCTCCGCCTGCGCACCGGCGGCGAGGGAGGCGGCGGTGAGCAGTTCCAGGAACTCGGGCAGCGACGCGGGCTGCAGCCGGGGAAGGTCCGTGCCGCCGCCCGCGGCGAAGAGGACCTCCCGTGCGCGGTGCGGGTCTCCGGCCCCCAGCGCGGCGAAGGCCGGCAGGGCCCGCGCCAGGGTGGACCACCAGCTGTCGGCGGCGCCCTCCACCGCGGCCGCCGCCTCCTCGGCCGCGGCCAGGACGTCGGGGTCACCGGGCGGGCGGGCCTGGCCGAGGACGAGGGCCCGGATGGCCAGGGTGAGGCCGAGCAGTTCGCCGCTTCCCAGCGCGCGGGCGATGGCCGCGGCCTCGTCGGCCAGCTCCAGCGCCGAGCCCACTCGGCAGGTGAGGAGGTGTACGTACGCCTTGCAGAGCAGCAGTTGGGACAGCATGTAGAGGCGGCCGGTGCGCCGGGCGATGTCCACGCCGCGGTCGGTGTGGCGTTCGGCGTCGGGGTAGGCGTCGAGCATCGCCTCGGCCCAGCCCAGTCGGACCAGGGGCTCGCACAGCCCGGCGAGGTCGCTGTCGGTGAGGGCGTCCGCCAGTGCGGCCGCCTCACGGGCCAGTCCGCGCGCCTCGGCCGTGCCTCCTTCGTACGCCTCGCTCATCGCGGCCAGCGTCAGCGCGCCCATCTCGCCGAGCCGGTCCCCGAGGGCGCGGGCCTGCGCCAGTGCCCGGGCGAGGTCGTCGCGCACGTCGGGGTAGCGGGCGACGAACTGGGCGCGGCAGCACCATTCGACGACGAGGGCGATCCGCTGCGACGGGGAGGGGCCGGGGTGCCGGTCCAGTTCGCGCCGCAGCAGGGCGTCGGCTTCGGCGTAGCGGCCGAGTTGGCGTTCCATGGCGGCGCACTGCACGACCGCGGTGGTGCGCAGGCGGTCCTCTCCGGCCGGGTCGTCCACGGCCCGGCCGGAGAGGTGGATGACCTGGTGGAAGAGGTCCCGGCTCTCCTTCAGCGCCCCCGCGCTGCCGAGCGCCGCGGCGCGCAGCAGTGTCAGCTCGCGGCGCCGGTCGTGGTGGTGCGGCGTGTCGGGCAGGATGCCGAGCACGATGTGCAGCCAGTGGGCGGAGGCTGCGGGGGCGGTCAGGGCGGTCTGCTCGGCGGCCCGGGTCAGTACGGCCGCGGCGTCCGGGTCCCAGGAGGTCAGGGACCGCTCGACGTGGTGGGCCTGCTCGGTGGCCGGTGCCCCCGCGCGGGCGAGCTCGGCTGCCGCTCTGCGGTGGTACTCCTGCCGCCGCCAGGGGTCGGTGTGCTCGTGGACGAGGGCCCGGATCAGCGGGTGCCGCAGAGTCAGGCGCTGTCCGGCGCCGCCGGTGCGGAGGGGGCGGACCAGGTCGCGGCGCATCGCCCGGCGCAGGGCGTCGACGACGTCGGCGGCGGGTGAGCCGGTGAGGGCGCCGATCGTCTCGGCGGTCGCGTGGTCGCCGAGCACGGCGGCGGCTTCCACGGCGGCGCGCTCGGCCGGGTCGAGTGAGGCGATCTCGTCGAGCAGCAGCACTTCCAGGCCCGTCGGTGCACCACCACTGCCCGCCGGGGCGCGGCCACCATCCGTCAGCGGGCCGTCACCGCCCGCGGACAGGGCACCGCCGTCCACCGGCGGGTCGCCGCGGCGCGGGGCCGGGGCGCTGTCCGGGGCGGGGGACGGCCCCCGGCCGGGAAGCCGGACGTGCCGGGCAGCCGGGGCGGGCGGTGGGCCTGAAGCAGCGCCAGGAAGTACAGCGGATTGCCCTCGCTTGCCGCGTACATCTCGGCGGCCCGGGGCACGGGCAGGTCGGGGGCGAGCTCCTCGACGCAGGCCCGCTCGCTCAGCGGGCCGAGCGCCACCCGCGTCACGGCACCGGTGTCGGCCCGCCGGCTCAGCGCCGCACTGAGCGCGACCGGGGCCTGCCGGTCGCGGTGCGCGACGACGAGCAGGAACGGGGCCGGTACGGGGTGCCGTACGAGATGGTCGACGAGTTCCAGGGAGGCCGGATCCGCCCAGTGCAGATCGTCCAGCACGACGACGAGGCGCGCTCCGCGGATGCCGCGCAGCGCGTGCGCGGTGGCGCGGTGCAGCCCGAAGCGGTCGCCGCGCCACGGCCCGTCCGGTCCACCGGTCCCCCGCACGGGAGGAGGCACCTCTCTCAACGCGGGGAACACCTTGAGCATGCGGGAGTCGGCATCGGCGAACGCGTCGGTGAACGGCCCGAAGGGGCTGTGCCGCTCGTACTCGGTGGCCCGGCCGCGCAGGACGGCCGCGCCGCGGCGCCGGGCGAGCGCGCCGAACTCCGCCAGCAGCCGGCTCTTGCCGATGCCCGCCTCGCCGGCCACCTCGACGACCGCCGGACCGCCGGCGCCCATGTGCTTCAGGGCCGCGTCCAGCAGCGCCAGTTCCGCGGACCGGCTGACGAACGGGGCCCCCTCCGCCCGTCGTACCGGTCCGCCGCCCGACTCCCCCACTGCGATCTCCTTCCGAGTGACCGTCGCCATGGCAGCGGTTCTACCGCACGCCGCTGACAGCGCCGCCTTCCCGGTGTTCTGGTGCGGTTCCACCGGGGTCGGGTTCCGGCCGACAGGGGCGTCCGTATCTCCGTGGGGATGACGAAGGCGCCGGACCGCCGTCGGGGCAGCCCGCTCCGCGGTCGCGGCCGGTGAGCGCGGACCCGCCGCGCGCGTCGCCCGGCTGACCGGCCGCCGCGGACGCAGGACCTGGAGGACTGGCGGGAGAAGCGGTGGGAGGAGTGGCCGAGCACCGCACGGGGACATGGGAGGACCGCCCGCCGCCTGCACAGGCTGCCGGTACGCGCGGGACGTGGGCACAGGGCTGCGGCACGGCCCGGCGCCGTCGGCCGGTTCCCACCGGGCGAGTGGGGAGGGGAGCACGGGGCGGCAGTGGCATCCAGGCCGTGTCCGGACATCGACTCGGACGTACGCGCCAAGGGTGACGGGGTCCCGTATCGGCCCGCGGGCGCCCCGCCGCGCTGCCACAATCCCGGCAGGCGGCGCGTCGGAGGGGGCGCGGGCGGGTTTGCGGCGGGGGGAGCAGGGTGAGCGTGTCCGAGCGCGGCAGGACCGGTCGTACGGCTCAGGGCGGGGCGGCGCCGGGAGCGGCGGACGGTGGTGGGCCGGGCGCAGGCACGGCAGCGGAGGACCGGGCACGGACCTGCGAGGCGACGGGCAGGGCGCGGCAGGACCGGGTGCCCTCCCTGCGAGTGGGTGCACCGCGGGGTGCCGGTGCCCTGCCGACTGACGGGAGCCTGCCGACTGACGGGGGCCTGCCCGGTGGCGGGGCGCCGCCGGGGGACCGGGCGGTGCGTGCGGTCCCCCGGCATGTGGCGTGCGTGATGGACGGCAACGGCCGGTGGGCCCAGCGGCGTTCGCTGCCGCGCACGGCGGGCCACCAGGCGGCCGAGGCCACTGCCATCGACACCATCGAGGCAGCCCGGTCGGCCGGGGTGGAGTGGCTCAGCCTGTACGCCTTCTCCACCGAGAACTGGAACCGGCCGGGCGCCGAGGTGGACTACCTGATGCGCCTGGTCCGGCAGGTGGTGAGGAAGCATGCGCCTCTGCTGCTCGCCCGCGGCATCCGCTGCCGCTTCCTCGGCGTCGCCGACCCGCGTATCCCGCGAGAACTGGCCCGGGACTTCGACGACCTGGCGACGCTGACCAGCGGCAACCGGGGGATGACGCTGACCGTGGCCTTCGACCACGGCGGGCGGCGGGACATCGTGGAGGCCGCCCGCTCCCTCATCCGCAGCGGCACTCCCGCGGAGGAGGTGACGGAGCGGCTCTTCGCGGAGCATCTGCCGTTCCCCGACACCCCGGATGTGGACCTGGTGATCCGCACCTCCGGGGAGCAGCGGATCTCGAACTTCATGCTCTGGAAGGTGGCCTACGCCGAGTGGGTCTTCCCCGAGGTGCTCTGGCCCGACTTCCGGGCCGCCGACTTCCTCGACTGCCTGCACGCCTACCGGCGGCGCGACCGCCGCTTCGGCGGCCTGCCGCACCAGGAGAACGGAGACCAGCGATGACGACCGCAGCGAACGGCGCGACCCGCGCGGACACCGCGCCCACGGCCCACGAGCCGCCCCTGTTCGGGCCGGACTCGAAGTTCCAGGGCTTCTTCGACGACCCGCGCTGGGCGCTGGCCATTGTGCGCGCGACCGTGCTGGAGGCAGCCCACCCGCAGGTCGGTGCCGCCCTGGTCGACAACTCCACCTTCGTCGCCCACCCTTGGCGCAGGCTCCGCAACACGTTCCTCAGCATGCGGCGCATGTTCGGCGCCGACCCCGCCGTACGCGAGCGGGAGGCCGCCCGGCTGAACCGGCTGCACGCCCGCATGAGCGGCTCCGACGCCCGCGGCCGGGCCTACGACGCGATGGACCGTGCGACCCGCGCGTGGGTGGTCGCCACCCTCTTCGAGAGCGCGGTCACCATGTGCAGGCTGAGCGGCCAGCCGCTCGACCAGCAGACGATGGAGCGGATGTACGCCGAGTACCGCGCGTTCCTCGCGTCCCTCGACGGCGACGCCGACGAGCTCCCGGCGGAGCTGCGCGACTTCTGTCCGTACTTCGACCGGGTCGTCGAGCACGAGTTGGAGGACACGGAGGCGGCCCGCGTCATCCTCTTCCGGCTCTTCGACCACCTGCCCGCCCCGGCGCTGTTCGACGGCGCGCCGACGCTGTGGGCGGCGGGCCGGGCCGTCGCGGGTCCGCTCCTGGGTGCGATCACGGTCGCCTCCCTCCCGGAGGCATACCGGCGCCGGGCCGGACTGCCGGAGACGCCCGGCGCGGAGACCCTCATGCAGGGCGCCTACGTCGCCGCCGGGCTGGCCCGGTTCCTGCCGGCGGGCTGGCTCGACGCCGAGACCGTCATCGACCTCGTCTCGCTTCCGGAGGGGAGCGACGACCCCCGCTTCCGGTCCGTCACCGCCCTGCGGGACCGCGTGAAACGGGCGTCGGCCCTGCTGCGCCTCCTCACCCCGCTGGACGGCGGCCCCGAGCCGGACCCGGCGTCCACGGCGGGTCCGGTGCCCGCCGCGGGCAGGACGGAGGGGCGGCGCTCGGCGGAGGAGTTCTTCCGGCAGGTGCTGGACCAGACGGGCGACGGCCACCTCGACTGGCCCGACCTCGCCGCCATGGCCCGCGAGTTGTCCACCCGCCTCGACCTGGACGAGCCCGAGGAGACCCGGCTCTACGACGCCTTCGCCGCCTGGTGGCGGGAGCTCCAGGCCGCCCTGGACGCGGACGGCGACGGCCGCGTCAGCGCCGAGGAGTACGCCGCCGCCGTGCCCTCCCTCGCCGGGCCCGCCCTCATCCGCGTCGCCGAAGTGCTCTTCGACGCCACCGACAAGGACGGCAGCGGGACCATCGACGCGGAGGAGTACCGTGCCCTCTTCCGCACGGCGTTCCACCGCGACCTGGCCGCCGGCGACGGGGTCTACGGCCGGAGCGCCTTCGTCAGCGACTTCCTCTCCTTCATGTCCGCCCGCCGCACGAGCACGCCCTACGACCCCCTGCTCGCGGACGCCTAGCACGAAGGGCCGCGAGCGGCGGCCCCTCCGTACGCTGTCGTCGACGCGCGGTCACCATGGCAGGAGCCTCGCCCTGGCGGGGGGCGGTGTCCGCATTCGGGCCCGGTGGCGGGCACCTGGGCGGTGCCGGCGGCGCACACCTCGTGCCCGGCGAGCGCGCCGCGCAGGTCGAGGTAGTCGGTGCCGCGCGCGGCGGCGACCGCCTTGGCCATGTCCCCGATCCGCGGGACGAGGCTGAACGCGGCCCGGTCGGCGTCGCGGTCGGTGAACTGGCAGCGGCCCTTGTACAGGCGGTCGGCGTCCCGCTCGTGCAGCCGGAAGCGAAGGACCAGTCGTATGCGCCGCCCCCGATGATGCGCCGAATCCGAGGTCGTTCCCGCCGACCGACAGCGTGATCAGCTCGACCAGCCGGGACCGGACGACCGCAGCAAGCCGGTCGGTCGGCGGGCCTCGCCCGCCAGCGGCGGGCCGCGCGCCCGCCGCGTCCTCGCGGGTCAGCGGGTCAGCGGGTCAGCGGGTCAGCGCACCCTGCCCCGCGCCTTCAGCTGGGTCGCCGGCACCTCGGGGGCCGGGAGGCGGTCGCCGTCGTAGCCCTTGACCTCGCCGAAGCGGGTGCCGGTCATCCAGTCCTCCCGGGCCTGGCGGATCTCCGCGTCCGTGCGGCCGACGAAGTTCCACCACATGACGAGCTCCTCCGCGAAGGGTTCGCCGCCGAGGAGCATCAAGGACGCGTCGGACTCGGCGCGCAGGGGCAGTTCGGTGCGGCCGCAGCCGAGGTACAGCATGGAGCCGGGGAGCAGCGGGACGCCGTCGACGCGGGTCTCGCCGGACATGGCCAGGGCCGCGTACTCGAAGTCGGGCTCCACGGGGAGGCGGGTGTCGGTGCCGCGGGCGAGGGAGACGTCGGCGCCGACGAGGGGCGTGTAGGTGGTGCCCGGGGAGGTGGCGCCGTCGAGCGTGCCGAGGATGACCGTGGCGGTCAGTCCGGGCGCGGTGGCCTGCGGCAGGTGCGCGTGGAACTCGAAGTGCGGGTCGACGTGGCGGTGGGTGTCGGGGAGGGCGGTCCACAGCTGGGCGCCGTGCAGGAAGCGCGGGTGGGGGTTCGGGCTCTGTTCGGAGTGGGAGATCGCGCGGCCCGACGTCATGAGGCCGAGCTCGTACGGGCGGATCGTCTGCACGCTGCCCGTGCTGTCGCGGTGGAGGACCTCGCCCTCGTGGAGCCAGCTCACGGTCTGCAGGCCCGTGTGCGGGTGCGGCGGGACCCGCATGCCGGGTTCGGAGGCGATGTCGTCGGGGCCGTAGTGGTCGACGAACACCCAGGCGCCGACCATGCGGCGGCCGAGGTTCGGCAGCAGCCTGCGGACCTCGGTCGACTCGCCGAGGGGCACCCTGCGGGGGCTCAGGAGCTCGCGTACGGGCTCCGCGACGACGAAGCCGCGGCCGCCGCACAGGGAGGGCACCGCCTGGCGGTCGAGATTGCTCATGGGGCCAAACTAGCCACTCCGACGGGCGCATGGGGTGTATCCGGCCGTGTGGCGGGCAGGCGCTGGCTGCCCTGGAATAGGGACGGGGCAGGTGCCGTTGTGCCGGGCACCATCGGACGCGCGGAGAGGCAGGCGGCATGAGCACGATCGAGCTCACCAAGGAGAACTTCGACCAGGTCGTGTCGGACAACGGCTTCGTCCTCATCGACTTCTGGGCGTCGTGGTGCGGTCCGTGCCACCGGTTCGCGCCCGTGTACGAGAAGGCCTCGGACCGCCACACCGACCTGGTCTTCGGGAAGGTCGACACGGAGGCGCAGCCGGAGCTGGCCGCGGCGTTCGAGATCCAGTCCATCCCCACGCTGATGATCGTTCGGGACAAGGTCGCGGTGTTCGCCCAGCCTGGGGCGCTGCCCGAGCCCGTCCTGGAGGACATCATCGGCCAGGCCCGGGCCCTGGACATGGACGCCGTGCGCAAGTCCATCGCGGAGGCCCAGGCCTGACGCCGCCGGGGCGCGCCCGGACGCGGCCCTGAGAGGCCGGGGCCGGGCGGGGAACGGACGCACCGCGGGACGCGGGCACGGGTGGGCCTGCGGCGCGGAAGACGGGGGAGACGGGCGGGCCCGACGGGGGGAGACGGGCGGGCCTTGGTCCGCGGGAACGCGGGCCCGGAGGCGGGACGGCCCCGCCCCAAGGAACAGGCGGGCCCGAAGCCGGGACCGCCCCGACGCAGGGCACGCACGGGCCCAGAGGCGGGACCTCCCGACGCGGGGAACGGGCCGATCCGGGACGCCAGGAACGCCCGGATCCGAGACGCCCGGATCCGAGACGCCCGGAGCGCCCGGATCCAGGACGCGAGGCACGGGCGAGCCCGACGCGCGGCCGGGCCCCGGGGTCAGCGCTCCAGGACGAGGGCGATGCCCTGGCCGACGCCGATGCAGAGGGCGGCGACGCCCGTGCCGGAGCCGGCGGCGGCCAGCTGGTGGGCGACGGAGCCGGCGAGGCGGGCTCCGGAGGCGCCCAGGGGTGGCCGATGGCGATGGCGCCGCCCCGCGGGTTGACGACGGAGGGGTCCAGGTCGGGCCATTCGGCGAGGCAGCCGAGCGCCTGGGCGGCGAACGCCTCGTTCAGCTCGAAGGTGGTCAGGTCGGCGAAGCCGCGCCCCGCCTTGGCCAGGGCCCGCTGCACCGCCTCCACCGGGCCGAGGCCGTACAGCTGCGGCTCGACGCCGGTGACGGCGGACGCGCGGATGCGGGCGAGGGGCTCGCGGCCGCAGGCCCGCAGGCCTTCCTCGTCGACGAGGAGCAGGGCGGCGGCGCCGTCGTTGAGGGGTGAGGCGTTGCCGGCGGTGACCGTGCCTCCCTCGCGGCGGAACGCCGGCTTCAGCTTCGCCAGGGCCTCCATGGAGGTGGTGTCGCGGATGCACTCGTCGCGGGTGAGGTCCACGCCCGCGTACGGCACGACCTCGGCGGCGTAGAGGCCCTCCGCCCAGGCCGCGGCCGCCTTGCGGTGGCTGGCGAGCGCGAAGGCGTCCTGCTGCTCGCGGGTGAGGGCGTGCTTGTCGGCGATCAGCTCGGCGCCCTCGCCGAGCGACACCGTCCAGTCGGCGGGCATCCGGGGGTTCGTCATCCGCCAGCCGAGCGTGGTGGACCACAGCTGTCCGTGTCCGGCGGGGAACGCGCGTTCCGGCTTCTCCACGACCCAGGGCGCGCGGGACATGGACTCGACGCCTCCCGCGATGGCGACGGACGCGTCGCCGACGGCGACGGCGCGGGCGGCCTGGACGACGGCTTCCAGACCGGAGCCGCACAGGCGGTTGACGGTCACCCCGGGCACGGTCACCGGCAGGCCCGCCAGGAGGACGGCCATCCGCGCCACGTCGCGGTTGTCCTCACCGGCGCCGTTGGCGTCACCGAGGTAGACATCGTCGATGCGCGCGGGGTCGAGGTCGGGGGTGCGGTCCACGAGGGCTCGCACGACATGGGCGGCGAGGTCGTCGGGGCGCACGGAGGACAGGGCTCCGCCGAACTTGCCGATCGGTGTGCGGACGGCGTCGACGATGTAGACGTCGCGGATGCTCATCGGGTCTCCCACGGCCTCGTACGGTACGTACACTCTGCACACATATGGGCGGTGAACGAGCGTTCACCAGCGTCGGGGCCGAGTCTCGGGGTGCTCCCGTGCCGGTGTCAACGCTCTCCGCTGTCCGCGACCGCCCTGACGCGCGCCGACAAACCGTAGTCCAGTTCGAACCCGTCGACCAGCAGCGCCTCGACCGTGCGGGTCTCCGGGTCGATCTCCGCCACCATGCCTCCCCCGGCGAAGTGCGGATACCCCGAGACCCCCAGCTCCCCGGTGGCCTCCACCACGGCCGAGCGGATGGCCACCTCGGCGAGGTCGGCCGCGGCGCGGCCCTCCACATGCTGCGGCACGATCAGGATCTCGAAGCGCTGCGGAAACTCCTCCATGGTGCTCATGGCGCGACGCTACGGACGTACGGGACCGCGCGCACCTCAGGGAGCGCGCACGAGGCACACCGGGCCGCCGAGCGGCGGCCGGACACGGCGCGGCCGGCCTGCCCGGCTCCCTCCGGGTGCCGTCCGCCCCGGGCGACGGCCCGAGACCGCGCCGAACCCCGCTCTGCGGGGGCCGCCCGTACCGGCCGGTGCGCCCCGAGCGCAGGGAGCGCGCCGAGTCCGAGGCGCCCCGCCCCGGCGAGGGCTGCCGCCGCTACGGACCGTCCTGCCCGGCGGCGTCGAAGGCCGCGCGGAAGGCGCCGAGGGTGCGCTGCCCGCGCGTGCGGTCCAGGACCGCGAAGACGGCCCCGTCGAAGTGGCGGGCGAACCGGCCGCCGCCGGTGAGCAGCGCCCGGAAGGCCCCCGCCACGTGGGACGGGTCGTTCATGAACACGCCGCAGCCCCAGGCACCGAGGACCAGGCGGCGGTAGCCGTGCGCGGCGGCGGTCTCCAGCACCCGCTCGGCGCGCGACGCCAGCGCGCCCGGGATGCGCGGCGCCGCGTCCGGGGTGCGGCGCAGGATGACGCCCGCGTTCGGCGCGGGGGACGTCAGGAAGCCGACCTCGAACGGGCTCTCCAGCAGCCCGCCCCGGTCGTCGCGGAAGACCGGTACGCCCGGCGAGTGGATCACCCGGTCGGTGTAGAACGGGTCGCGGTCCGCTCGGTGGTGCGCGTAGTAGCCCGGAGCGCGCAGCAGCGTGGTGTGGAGGGCGGAGGCCCTGCACAGCGCCTCCTCCTGGGCCTGGGCGCCGTTCAGGTAGCCGCCGCCGGGGTTGCGCGCCGAGGCGAAGTTCAGGACGGCGACGGGCGCGTCCGGGTCCGCGGCGACCAGGCGGCCCGCCGCCTCCAGGCTGGACTCGCCGGTCACCTCGACGCGGCAGGGCCCGCCGGCGGCGGGCGGCACGGGGACGGGCTCCGGGCCGTGCAGGGTGGTGGCGGCGCGGGCGCGAGCGATCGCACCGGCGAGGACGACCTCGCGGCCGCCCGGGGCGCGGTAGCGGCCCGCCTCGACGATCTGCTCCGTCTCCCGTGCGATCGCGCGCAATCTGGCACTCATACCCGGATGGTCCATGGTCATGCGGCGTGGCGGCAACGGATTTTGCGGCACGGACCGTTCACGCGGGTGCTCTTGTGCCGATGCGCGGTGGTGGCTTAGGTGGGACGGTGCGCCTCGGACGGGCGCACCCCTTCGACAGGAGGAAGCCGCCATGGCACCGAGCCATCCCTGGGACGGCGGGCCGCCGCTCGCCGAGGACGAGGCAGAGGACCTGCTGCGCTGCATCTGCTTCAAGACCGGCCCGCCGCGCTCCGTCGGCGTCGAACTGGAGTGGTTCGTGCACGACCTGCACCGGCCGTCGGTTCCCGTGTCCCGCGACCGCTTACAGACCGCGTTCTCCGCACTGCACGCCCTGGGCGTGCGGTCCTCGCTCACCCTCGAACCCGGCGGGCAGCTGGAGCTCAGCTCGCCGCCCGCAGCCTCCCTCGCCGAGTGCGTCGCGGCCGTCTCCGCGGACCTGGCCGCCGTGCGCACCGCGCTCGCCGCACGCGGGCTCGCCCTCACCGGCTCCGGCACGGACCCGTGGCTCCCGCAGCGCGAGCGGATCCTGCGCGAACCCCGCTACGACGCCATGGAGGCGTACCTCGACCGCTGGGGCACGGCGGGGCGCTCCATGATGCGGGACTCGGCGTCCGTCCAGGTGTGCCTGGACACGGGGCACGCGGAGCCCGGCCCGCTGAGCATGGAACGGCGCTGGCGGCTGGCCCACATGCTGGGCCCGGTCCTCGTCGCGTCGTTCGCCAACTCCCCCGTGCTGCACGGCCGTCCGACGGGGCTGCGGTCCAGCCGGCAGTCCCTGTGGATGGCCGTCGACCCGCTGCGGGGGCTCGCGCCGCCCGCGGGGCGCGAACCGCGGGGCGCCTGGGCGGCACATGTGCTGGACACCCCCGTCATGTGCGTGCGCAGCGCCGACGGGCCGTGGACGGCGCCGGAGGGCCTGACGTTCCGCCAGTGGCTGCGGCGGGCTCCCGCCGGGCTGCGCGCACCGGTCCGCGAGGACCTCGACTACCACCTGACGACGCTGTTCCCGCCGGTCCGGCCCCGCGGGAGCCACCTCGAACTGCGCATGCTGGACGCCCAGTCGGGGGACGACGGCTGGATCGTGCCGCTCGCCGTGGTCAGCGCGCTCCTCGACGACCCGCAGGCCGCCGACGCGGCGTTCCGGCTGCTGGTGCCGCTCGCCGAGACGGCCGGGCCGCTGCCCGCGCCGCGCGACGCGCACTGGCGGGCCGCCGTCCGCGACGGGCTCGCCGCGCCCGTGCTGCACCGGGCCGCGGCGGCCTGCTTCGGGCTGGCCCTGGAGGCACTGGACCGCTCGGGCGCCCCCGCCGCGGTACGGGACGCGGTGGCCGCGTTCCAGGACCGGTACGTGCTGCGCCGCCGCTGCCCGGCGGACGACCCGGCGCCCGCGCCGCCGCCCTCCGTCCCCGCCGCCCCCACCGTCTCCGCCGTCTCCGGGAAGGAGCCCCGTCCGTGACCGAACCCCCGCATCCCCCGAGGCCCTCAGGCGGCAGGCGTACGACGTGCTGACGGCCGCCCGGGCCCGTACCGCGCTGCTCACCGACTGCGTCGACGACGGTGAGCTCACCGCGCAGCACTCGCCGCTGATGTCGCCGCTGGTGTGGGACCTGGCGCACATCGCGAACCAGGAGGAGCAGTGGCTGCTGCGGGCCGTCGGCGGCCGGGAGGCGCTGCGGCCCGACATCGACCCGCTGTACGACGCGTTCGAGCACCCGCGGGCCGCCCGGCCGTCGCTGCCGCTGCTGGCGCCGCGGGAGGCGCGGACGTACGCGGCGGAGGTCCGCGGCCGCGTCCTGGACGTCCTCGACGGCGCCCGGCTGGAGGGCGACCCGCTGCTGTCCGCGGGGTTCGCGTTCGGCATGGTCGCCCAGCACGAGCAGCAGCACGACGAGACGATGCTGGTCACCCACCAGCTGCGGCGGGGGCCGCCGCGCTCACCGCGCCGGCCCCGCCGCCCGCCCCGGAGGACGCCGCCCGGCTGCCCGCCGAGGTGCTGGTGCCGGGCGGGCCGTTCACCATGGGTGTCTCCCACGGCGACGAGCCGTGGGCGCTGGACAACGAGCGGCCCGCGCACGTCCGCCTCGTACCGGACTTCTTCATCGACACGGTGCCCGTCACCTGCGGGGCGTACCGCCGCTTCATCGAGGACGGCGGCTACCGCGACCCGCGCTGGTGGGCACCCGCCGGGTGGGCGCACGTGCGGGAGCACGGCCTGCATGCCCCGCTGTTCTGGCGGCGGGAGGGCGACCGGTGGCTGCGCCGCCGGTTCGGCGTCGTCGAACCGGTCCCGGACGACGAACCGGTGCTGCACGTGAGCTGGTACGAGGCCGACGCCTACGCGCGCTGGGCCGGGCGGCGGCTGCCGACGGAGGCCGAGTGGGAGAAGGCCGCCCGCCACGACCCGGCCACCGGGCGGTCCCGGCGCTACCCGTGGGGCGACACCGCGCCGGGCCCCGAGCACGCGAACCTGGGGCAGCGGCACCTGCGGCCCGCGCCGGCCGGCGCGTACCCGGCGGGTGCGTCGCCGCTGGGCGTGCGGCAGCTGATCGGGGACGTGTGGGAGTGGACGTCCAGCGACTTCCTGCCGTACCCGGGATTCGTGGCCTTCCCCTACCGGGAGTACTCGGAGGTGTTCTTCGGGCCGGAGTACAAGGTCCTGCGGGGCGGGGCGTTCGCGGTGGACGCGGTGGCCTGCCGCGGGACGTTCCGGAACTGGGACTACCCGATCCGGCGGCAGATCTTCGCCGGCTTCCGCACCGCGCGGGACGCGGAGGTGGCCGCCTGATGTGCCGTCACATCGCCTGGGTGTCCGGTGCGCCGGTCCCCCTCGGTGCGCTGCTGCTGGCGCCGCCGCACGGGCTGTACCGGCAGTCGTGGGCGCCGCGCATGCAGCAGTACGGGACGGTCAACGCCGACGGGTTCGGCGTCGGCTGGTACGCGCCCGGCGACCCGGTGCCGGCCCGCTACCGGAGAGCGGGGCCGATCTGGGGCGACCCGTCGTTCGCGGACCTGGCCCGGGTGGTGCGGGCGCGCGCCGCCTTGGCGGCGGTGCGGGACGCCACCGTGCCGGGCGCGGACGGCGAGGCCGCGGCCGCCCCGTTCACGGCCGGGGCCGCGGGGGCGTTCGGCGCCGGCGGCGCGGCGAGCGGCCCGTGGCTGTTCAGCCACAACGGGGCCGTGGCGGGCTGGCCCGACTCCCTCGGGAAGCTGTCGGCCGTGCTGCCCCCGGCGGCGCTGCTGTCCCTGGAGGCCCGCAACGACTCGGCCCTGGTGTGGGCCCTGGTCCTGGACCGGCTGCGGTCCGGTGAGCCCCTGGCGGGCGCGCTGGCCGGGGTGGTGGCCGACGTGGCCGCGGCGGCGCCGGGGTCCCGGCTGAACCTGCTGCTGACGGACGGCACGTCGATCGCCGCGACGGCCTGGGGCGACACGTTGTGGTATCTGGCGCCGGCCGGCGCCGACCGGGCGGTCGTGGCCTCGGAGCCGTACGACGACGATCCCCGCTGGTGCCGGGTGCCGGACCGGACGCTGGTCGCGGCCACCGCCCGCGGCGTCGCCCTCACCACCCTGGAGCCGGACGGCCCGCACGTGCCCGGCGGGGCGCCTGCTCCGCACGCGCACTGCGCGGCGGGAGGGCCGGGCCGGGCGACCGTCCCGAGTGAACCGAACGACCGGAACGAACCGTTCGAGGAGTCCCCCGCGTGAGCCGTTTCCTGCTGACCCGCACCCTGCCCGAGGGCACCGCCGGCGCCGACCTGCGCGCCGACGTGCTCAACGGCCTGACCCGCACGCCGAAGGAGCTGCCGCCCAAGTGGTTCTACGACGCTCGGGGCAGTGAGCTGTTCGAGGAGATAACGCGGCTTCCGGAGTACTACCCGACGCGCACGGAGCGGGCCATCCTGACCGCCCGCGCGGCGGAGATCGCGGCGGCGACGGGCGCCCGCACCCTGGTGGAGCTGGGCTCGGGCTCGTCGGAGAAGGCGCGGCTGCTGCTGCGTGCGCTGCGGCCGGGCCTCGACGGCTACGTGCCCGTGGACGTGAGCGAGTCCGCGCTGACCGGGGCGGCCGAGGAGCTCACCGCCGAGCTGCCCGGCCTGCGGGTGCACGCGCTGGTCGCGGACTTCACCCGGGGCCTCGCCCTGCCGGGGACGCCGGGGCCGCGCCTCGTGGCGTTCCTGGGCGGGACGCTCGGCAATCTGCTGCCCGCGCAGCGCGCCGCGTTCCTGCGGTCGGTGCGGGCGCTGATGGAGCCGGGGGACGCGCTGCTGCTGGGCACCGACCTGGTGAAGGACGAGGCGACCCTCGTCGCGGCGTACGACGACGCGGCCGGGGTGACGGCGGCCTTCAACAAGAACGTGCTGGCGGTCCTGGAGCGCGAGCTGGGCGCGGACGCCGACCCGGACGACTTCGACCACGTCGCCCTGTGGGACCCGGACAACGAGTGGATCGAGATGCGGCTGCGGGCGCGGCACGCGCTGACGGTGAAGATCCCCGAGCTGGGTCTGGCGGTGCCCTTCGCGGCGGGTGAGGACCTGAGGACGGAGGTGTCGGCGAAGTTCCGTCAGGAGCGCGTGGAGGCGGAGCTGGCCGCGGCGGGCCTCGCGCTGTCCCGGTGGTGGACGGACGAGAAGGGGTGGTTCGGGCTGTCGCTGGCCACAGCGGTCTGAGCGGGCGCGCGCGGCCCGCGGACGGCGTCCTGGGCCGCGCCTGCCAGGGCGCGGCGGTCGGGGTGCCGGCCGGGCGGTATCGGCGGGAGCAGCCGCAGCTCGGCCGTGAGGCCCCGGGCCGCCGCGATCCGCCGCAGGGAGGCGGCCAGGGTGTCGTCGCCGACGAACGCGGCGGGCCCCAGCGGCCGGTACGTGATCCGTACGGGCTGCACGGGGACCGCCGCGTCCAGTGCCGCCTGGAAGGCGGCCGGGCGGAAGCGGCCCTGGGCGCGGCCGCACCACGTGGAGCCCTCGGGGAAGACGACGACGCGGAAGCCGGCGTCGAGGGCGCCCGCCGCGGTGCGGACGAATCCGGGCAGGGCCCGCAGCCGCTCCCGGTCCAGGAAGAGGGTGCCGCCGCGCGCGGCGAGCGGGCCGAGCAGGGGCCAGCGCCTGACCTCCTGCTTGGCGACCATCCGGCCGGGCAGGACGGCCGCGACGAGCGGCACGTCGAGCCAGGAGACGTGGTTGGCGACGACCAGCCGGGGTCCGGGCGGCGGGGGCGCGCCGGTGACGCGGACGCGGACGCCGAACGCGTACAGCACGGCGCGGCACCACAGCCGGGTGAGGGCCCGGCGGCCCGCGCGCCCGGCGGCCGCGGCGAGCGGCGCGAGGAGCACGCCCGCGAGGACGGCGGCGGTCCCTGCGGCGAGCCGCAGCGCGGCGCGCACGGGCGTGCGGGTGCCGGGGCCGCTCCGGGGGTCGGCGCAGTCCTCGGGGGTGCAGGGCGCGGTGGGCAGCCAGGGGCCGGGGCCGGCGGTGCCGGTCACGCGAGGGAGAGGAAGTGCCGCAGGTAGCGGGGGTGGATGCGGCGCATGGACAGCAGGACGTACAGGTCGGCGACGCGGAAGTCCGGGTCGTGGGCGGGCGCGCCGCACACCTGGGCGCCGAGCCGCAGGTAGCCGCGGAGCAGGGGCGGGAGCGGGGTGGGGCCTTCGGGGGCGGGGGCTCCGCCGGGGGTCCAGAGCCGGTGCGGGGTGACCCAGTACTCCTGGGGTGCCAGGTGCTTGGCCTTGACGGTGTCCCAGGTGGCGGCGGCGAGGGCGCCGCCGTCGCCGAGCGGGAGGGAGCAGCAGCCGGCCAGCCAGGTGTGGCCGGTGCGGGTCATGTAGCGGGCGATGCCGGCCCAGATGAGGGAGATGACGGCGCCGTTGCGGTGCGCGGGGTGGACGCAGGAGCGGCCCACCTCGACGAGGTCGTCGCGCAGCGGGGCGAGCCGGCTGAGGTCGAACTCGCTCTCGGCGTAGAGGCGGCCGGCTATGCGGGCGCGGTCGGGCGGCAGCAGCCGATAGGTGCCGACGACCTCGCCGGTGCTGTCGTCGTGGACGAGGACGTGGTCGCAGTACGCGTCGAAGGCGTCGCCTTCGAGGCCGGGTTCCGGACCGTCGAGGCAGGCGCCGAACTCCGCGGCGAACACCTGGTGCCGCAGTCTCTGGGCGGCCCGTACGTCCTCCTGTTCGCGGGCGAGGGAGAGCCGGTAGCGGGGGGACGCGTCCGTGCCCTGCGCGGCGCCGGCCGCGGGGCCGCGGGCCGGGATGGTGAGGGCGGGTACGGTGGCGGGGGCCGGCGCGGGAACCAGGCGGGTGACCGGGGCGGGCGCGGGGGCCGGGGCGGCGGGGGCAGGGGGCACGGGCATGGCGTCTCCTGAGGCCGTACGGCGGGGACGCGCCGCGGCTGCGGCGGCCCGCTCCTACTTCTCCCGTGGCCGGCTGGATTCGGCGTGACCGTGTGGCGGAGGCTGGGTGTGCGGTAGCTGAATGACCGGTTCCCCCACCCGGGCGAACCGGTTTCCGGAGCGCCCACCTGCGGCGGGACCCGGCGCGGGGCGGGGTGCGGGGCGGGGTGCCGGGCGACGGTGTGGGGTGGCGCGAAGGCGCGCAGGCCCGCAGACACGAAGGCCCGCAGACGCGGAAGCGCGGAAGCGCGGAAGCGCGGAGGCCCGCAGACGCGCAGGCCCGAAGGCGCGAAGGCGCGAAGGCGCGAAGGCCCGCAGACGCGGAAGCGCGGAGGCGCGGAAGCGCGGAAGCGCGGAAGCGCAGGCCCGAAGGCGCGAAGGCGCGAAGGCGCGAAGGCGCGAAGGCCCGCAGACGCGGAGGCGCGGAAGCGCGGAGGCGCGCAGGCGTCCCGCCGCGGCCGAGGCCGGGGCGGGCGCCGGAGCGCTCCGGTCGGGGCTCAGCCGCCCAGCGCCTCCGTGATGCTCTTGGACGCGGCGAGGGCGGCGGCCTCGGGGTCGCGGCCCTGGAGGACGGCGGTCATGTACGGCTTGATGGGGTTGTCGGCCTCCACGTCGGCCCAGCGCGGCGAGTTGGGGGTGGCGCGGCCGCGGGCGGCGCCGGCGGCCATCGCGGCGGTGCCCTCCTGGCCCTCGACGGCGGCGGCGAGCGTGGTCTTGTTCGGCACGTAGTTCATCGTGCGGGCCAGGTCGGTCTGCCACTTCTCCCCCGCCAGGGCCTTGACGACCTCGATGGCGGCGCCCCGCTCCGGCGCCTGGACGGGGATGACGAGGTCGGAGCCGCCGGTGAACACCGCGCACGGCTGGTCGGCGGTCCTGCCGGGGATCGGGAAGAAGCCGAGCTCGTCGGCGAGGTCGGGGTTCAGCCCCTCGATGGCGGTGGCGGCGCCGGGGGTCGCGATGATCTGGGCGACCTCCCCCTTCGCGAACACCTCGGTCTGCGGCGGGTTCTCCTCGTCGGCGTCCTTCGGGCCGGACCCGAGGCTCTGGAGGTCCTTGTAGAACTCCATGCCGCGCAGCGCCGCCGGGGTGTGCAGGGTGCCGGCCCACCGGCCGTTCTTCTCCTCGGCGAGCTCGCCCCCCTCGTCCCAGACGAACCCGGCGAGGGTGTACCAGTCCTGCCCCGCGAGGTAGATGCCCTCGGCGCCGGTGCGGTTGATCCGCTCGGTGTCCTTGAGCCACTGCTCGCGGGTCTTGGGCGGCTCCTCGATGCCGGCGCGGGCGAAGAGGTCCTTGCGGTAGACGACGACCCGGTTGGCGGCGTACCAGGGGATGCCGTACTGGCTTCCGTCGATGCTGCCGGGCTCGGCGAGGCCGGGCAGCCACTCCTCGTGGCCGAGGTCGCGCACCGACTCCAGGGTGAGGTCGAACAGCCGGTCCGTCTCGGCGTACTGGGCGACCTGCGTGTTGCCGACCTCGATGACGTCCGGAGGGGTCTCCCCGGCGAGGGCCGTGGAGATCTTCTTGCCGATGCCGGTCCACTCCTGGATGACGATCTCCAGCCGGACGCCGGGGTTCTCCCTCTCGTACGTGCCGGTGAAGCGTTCCAGGAAGGCGTCCGAGGCGCTGCCCTTCATGAGCCACACGGTGACGGTGCGGGTGTCCCCCGCCTGTCCGGGCAGCAGGCCGCAGCCTGTGAGCGCGAGCGCGGGCAGGAGTGCGGCGGGGCGGACGAGCAGACGCTTCTTCACGTGGGTCACCTTGGGCGGGGCAGGGAGGGGTGGACGGACCCGACGTGGGGGAGCGAACACGTTCGCACGGGCGATGGCTGGATTTTGGTATGGACCAATGGCCGGGTCAAGTCCCGGGCCTGCGCTCCGCCTCCCCGGCGGCCGCCGCCATCCCGCTGCCGCCCCGCCGGCGCCTCGCCCGTGCCGCACCTGCGGCGCCCCGCCCGCGCCCCGCCCACGCCCCGCCCGCGCCGCGTCTCCCTGCGCCACCGACGCCTCAGGGGCGGGGCAGCGTCATTCGGTGGACGAGTCAGGCCCTCAGCCGATGCCATGGCGGATCCTCACTGCCAGTGGTCGGCCTCGCCTCGCGGAGCCGGGCGGGCTGGGGCACCGTGGAGGGGACGCGTCGCGGGGCGCGTCGCGACGGAGCCGACGAGGAGGCCGCCATGTCCCACCACACGTACCGCGTCACCGAGATCGTGGGGACCTCGCACAACGGGCTGGACGAGGCGATCCGCAACGGCATCACCCGGGCCGCGCAGACCCTGCACAACCTCGACTGGTTCGAGGTGACGGAGATCCGCGGCCATCTGGAGGACGGGCAGGTGGCGCACTACCAGGTCGGGATGAAGGTGGGCTTCCGCCTCGACGGGCCCGACCCGTCCGGCGAGTAACCGGACCCGGCGGCCGCGCCGGCGGGTCCCCGCGGCCGCCCGGCCGGCGCACTCAGGCCCGTACGCCCACCGCAGCCCGCCCGCCGGCGAGCGGCTCCGGCCCTTCCCCTCCGGTCACACCGCGAACGGCCGGGTCCCGCGGGCGCGGGCAGCACCCGCCCTGAGGCGACGGCCCACCAGTGGGGCCGGCGCGGCGCCCAGGCGCCCAGGGCGTTCGTCACGGTGGCGCGCTCCACCGAGAGGCTCGGCCGCGCCGCCACCCCCACCTGTGCGGGGAGCCGGCAGGCAGGCGGCGGTACCGCCGTCCCGGCCGGGCGACCGGGTGCCCGGAAGCCCGCACGCGCCAGGATCCACTGCGGGATGCCCCGCCGCAGGCCGGGCAGCCGCGCCCGCCGGAGCCCCGCCACGCCCCTCAGGGGCCACCGGGCGCCCATCCGGAAAGCCGGGCTCAGGTGCGGCCTTCCTTCTCCTGGGCCTCCTTCAGCGCCTCGGCGCTGAGCGCCCAGCGGGCCCGTACGACGCGGAAGCCGGCCTTCTCGGCCGCGTCGCAGACCAACTCGTCGTCGTCGACCAGCATGCTCACCCGGCGGCTGCGGCCGATCCGGCGCAGCACCTCCATCTTCGTCACCCGCGCCGGACGGCGGTCCGCGTCCCGGCGCATGTGGAGGCGGCCTTCGGGCAGCCCGTGGGCAGCCAGCCAGTCGAGGCTGTCCCGGCGGCAGCGCTCGGGCCTGCCGGTCAGGTAGCGGATCTCGCACGTCCTGGCGGCCTCCAGGCACAGGGCGACACCCGGCGGCAGCGGCGGGTCCTGCGGGGCCGCGGCGAAGAAGCCCTCCCAGTCGCGCGGGGTGCGCTCCAGGTAGTGCTGCCGGTGGCGGGCGTCGGAGAGCGTGTTGTCCAGATCGAACACGGCCAGGGGTCTGCTGGCGGGATTCACGGGCGTCACGGGGCCCAGGGTAGGGAATCACACCTCCCGAACGGCGTTGCTGGGGAGGCGAGTCCCGTCGGGCTCCCTCCGGCCCGGCCCGTGCCGGGGGCCGGCCGCCCTGGTGCTTGCCGAAACGCGGCGCATTGATGGATACCGCCACTATCCTATGAGCGCTGCGAGGGAGGGGGCCCGCATGAAGCGACTCGGCGCGGGGGATCCGCGGGAGATCGGGCCGTACAGACTCCTCGCCCGGCTGGGTGCGGGCGGGATGGGCACGGTGTACCTGGGCCGATCGTCCGGGGGGCGGACGGTGGCCGTGAAGGCCGTCCGGCCGGACCTCGCGCTGGACGGCCCCTTCCGGGACAGGTTCCGCAGGGAGGTCGCGGCGGCGCGGCTGGTGTCCGGAGCGTTCACCGCCCCCGTGGTCGACGCGGACCCCGACGCCGAAGTGCCGTGGATGGCCACGGCGTTCGTGGTCGGGGTCTCCCTGCACCAGGCGGTCGCCGCGCACGGCCCCCTGCCGGAGGCCGCGCTGAGGATGCTGACGGCCGGGCTCGCCGAGGCACTGGTGGGCATCCACGCGGCGAAGGTCATCCACCGGGACCTGAAGCCGGCCAATGTGCTGCTCGCTCTGGACGGTCCGCACGTCATCGACTTCGGCATCGCGCGCGCCGTCGACAGCACGGCGCTGACGTCCACCGGTTCCGTGATCGGCTCGGCGCCGTACATGTCCCCCGAGCAGGCGCTCGGGCGGCACCTCACCCCGGCGAGCGACGTGTTCTCGCTGGCGACGACGGTCGCGTTCGCCGCGTCCGGGCACAGCCCGTTCGGGGACGGCGCGGTTGCGGCGGTGCTCTTCCGGGTCGTGCACACCGAGCCGGACGTGTCGGCGGTCCCGGGGAGCTTACGGCCGCTCATCGACCGCTGCCTGGCCAAGGACCCCGGGCAGCGGCCCACCCCGCGGGCCGTGATCGCGGCCATCGAACGCCCCGACCCCCGACTGGCCTTCGCCGGCGGCTCCCGGCCGCGCCCGTCGGCCGGTTGGCTCCCCGACCCCGTCGCCGCCGACGTCCTCGCCCTGCGGGCCGCGCTCGCCGCCCCGCCCGACCCCGAGCCGACCGCCCTGCTCACCGGCCTCGCCGAGGCGGTCGAAGCGCAGCGGCCCGGTTCCGCGCCCGGCCGCCGGAAGCTCCTCCTCGGCCTGGCCGGCGGCGCGCTCGCCGTCGCGGCGGGCGCCGGCGCCGTGGCGGCGCTCAGCCGGGACGGCGGTGCCGGCACCGGCGGCGGGAAGGACACGCCCACCACCGCGCCGCGGCCGCCGGCCGAGAGCGTCCCCGACGCGAGGCTCGCCTGGCAGACCCGGCTGCCGGCCTCGGTCGCCCAGGTCCTGCCGGGGAACGGGACCGTCGCCTGCGTGACGCTGGAAGCGGTCGTGGGCCTCGACCGGAAAGGTGACACGGCGTGGACGGTGAAGGGGGCGGACCACGAGATCGTCTTCTCGGTGACCGGCCCCACCGCCCGGACGATCGCCGCCACGGCCGGCGACCGGCTCTACGTGTCCGGCGCGACCACGGACGCCCGGCACGCGGCGGTCCTCGCGATCCGTATGGCCGACGGCAAGGAGCCGTGGACCGCCACCCTGACCGACCGGCGGGCCACGGGGGTGCTCGGTGTTCCCGGTGTCCGCGACGGCCGCGCCTACCTCTTGCCGCTGACCGGCGACGGGAGCAGCACCTCGGGGGTGGCCGTGTGGGCGCTCGAACTCGCCACCCGCCGCACCGCCTGGGTGCACCCGGCCGAGGCGATACCTGCCTTCTGGGGCCTGCCCCGGTCCGGCGGCGGGCTGCTCTACGCCGACGCCGACCGGATCGTGGCCGTGGACGGGAAGGGCAGGACGACCTGGTCGAAGAAGCTGAAACCCGTACTGGTCGGTGCCGCGGGGCGCCACTTCCTCGTGGCCGACGCCACCGGCACCCTGTCCGCGCTGGACCCGGCGACGGGCAGGCAGGCGTGGCGGGCACCCGGGGTCGTCGGCGCGTCCGTGCGCGGTGACGGCGTCGCGACCGACCCCCGGGGCAGCGTCGTGTTCGTCCTGCTGGAGGAGGACGGCGGGTTCGCCCTGGCCGCGCTGGACGCGGCCGGCGGCAAGCCCCGGTGGCGCAGGTCGATCCCGGCCGACGCCGGGGGCTCGGGCTCCTTCGGCGCGCGGCTGCTGTACGGCGACGGACACGTGTACCGCATGGGCGCCGACGGGATGATCTGGGCCTTCGACGCGTCGACCGGTGATCCCCGCTGGAAGTACGGCGGGTTCAGGGGCAGCAGTCCCATGAGCCTGGCCTGGGCCGCCGGCGACCGGCGGCTGTGCATCTGCGACACGGGGGCGACGACCGTCGCCTCACTCGACGCGAACGGAGCCTGACGATGGGCCACTTGGCGGCGCTGGAGTCGACCGACCCGACCGGGATCGGCCCGTACGCCCTGCTGGGGAGGCTGGGCGCGGGCGGTATGGGCGCCGTGTACCTGGGGCGCTCGTCCGGTGGCCGGACGGTCGCGGTGAAGCTGGTACGCCCGGAGCTGGCCGCCGACGCGGGCTTCCGCGCCCGGTTCCGCGCCGAGGTGACGGCGGCCCGCGCCGCCTCCGGCGCGTTCACCGCCCCCGTGGTCGACGCGGACCCCGACGGTCCGGTGCCCTGGATGGCGACCGTCTACGTGCCCGGCGTGTCGCTCGGCCGGGCCGTGGCGCTGGGCGGCCCGCTGCCGGAGCCCGCGCTGCGTTCGCTCGCGGCGGGCCTCGCCGAGTCGTTGACGGCGGTCCACGCGGCCGGCCTGGTCCACCGCGACCTCAAGCCCGGCAACGTGCTCCTCGCCCTGGACGGGCCGCACATCATCGACTTCGGTATCGCCCGCGCCGCCGACGGCACCGCGCTCACCGCCACCGGGATGATCCTCGGCACACCCGCGTACATGTCTCCGGAGCAGGCCGTGGCGGGACCGGTCGGCCCGCCGAGCGACATCTTCTCGCTCGGCGCCACTCTGGTGTTCGCCGCGCGGGGCGAGGGCCCGTTCGACGGCGGGGGCGGACAGCCGGCGGACATCCTGCGCCGGGTGGTGCGTGAGGAGCCGGACCTGTCGGCGGTCCCCGAGGGGCTGCGGCTCCTGGTCGCCGCGTGCCTGGCCAAGCGGCCGCAGGACCGGCCCACTCCCCGTCAGGTGGTGGAGCATGTGGGGCGGGGCGCCGTCCCCGCGGCGGGCGCCTGGTTACCGCCCTCGCTGGTCGCGGCCATCGAGGAGGCGGCGGCCGTCATGGCGCCCTCGACGGCCCCGGCCGCCCCGCCGCCGCCCGTGCCTCCGCAGGACCCCGCTCCGCACCGCACGGATCCCGGCCGGCGCACGCTGATGGTGCTCGGTCTCGCCGGCGGGGCCGCGGCGCTCGCGGGCGGCGGCACCGCGCTCGGCCTGTGGCTCGGGCGACCGGACGGGCCGTCGCAGCCGAAGGCACCGGCGGCGAAGGCGACGGCGGCGACGCCCACCGGGCCGACCGACCCGACGCGGCCGCTGGGCACCGGGACCGCTGCCAAGCCCCGGTGGACGGCCGCCGTCTCCGAACCCGTGGTGCAGATCCTGGGCGAGGGCGGTACCGTTCTCGCGCTCAGCGCCAAGAACCTCTGGGCGTTCGACCCGGCGGGCCGCCGCCGCTGGGGCCCGGTCGCCCACCTGCCGGAGCCGGCCGCCGGAGCGGTCGAGGGCCTCATCGCGGCCCTCGGTGACGGCATGGCGTACGCCGTGATGCGCACGGGGGCGAACGAACTCGGACGGGCCCTGCGCGCCGTCCGCCTCGGCACCGGCGCCACCGCCTGGACGCTTCCGCTGCCGTACGAGGTGGGCAGCCAGGTCGCGGTGTCGGGCATGCTCGACGGCCGGGTGTACGTCACCGGGACCGCGGTGTCCACGTCCATCGATCCGAAGAAGGGGTGGGTGGGCACGGCAGGCCCGTTCGTGTGGGCCGTGGACCCGGCCACGAGGAAGGGCTGGCACGTCGTCCTCGCGGACCCCGACACCCGCTACCCGCAGGGCGACCTGTTCGTGCCGTCCTCCGGCACCCGCCTCTTCTGGTCGAGCAGGAACACCGACGGCAGCGCGCAGAAGATCGCAGCCCTCGACGTCCGCACCCGGAAGACGGCCTGGGAGCGGCCCTCCCCCGGAGCCACGACCAGCACCACGGACCTGCTGGTGCAAGGCGGCCGCCACGGCCACTGGCGGGACGGCCCGCACTCCTCCGCCGGCGGCATGTTCCTGCACGTGACCGACCGGCTCTACGGCGTCGACCCGGCGGACGGGCACGTCGTGTGGACCTCCCCCAAGGCCCCGCTGAAGGGCGTGGTGGCGAGTCCGGACGGCAGGACGGTCTTCGCCGCCGGGTCGCAGGGCCTGGCCGTCGTCGTGTACGCACTCGACGCCCGCACGGGCGCGGTGCGCTGGGCCGGTTCGATCCCCGAGACGACGGGCGGCCTGCCTGTGCTGCAGGCCGCGGACGACACCGTGTACCTCGCCTCCGGCGGACGGCTGCACGCCTTGGACGCGGCGGACGGGAAGGTCCGTTGGACGTACGAGTTCTCCACGGTCCTGGCCGCCGGCCCGCCCCGCGCGTTCTGGGCCGGCGGCGGGCAGGTGTACGTCATGGGGACGAAGGGCCTCGTGGCCCTCGCCGCCGGCGGGCGCTGAAGGGCGGCCCGCGGTCAGGGCGGCGACCCGCCTCCGCGCCGGGCCCTGCGGGACTACGACGAGGCGGTGTCGGTGCCGGTGTCGGTGTCGGTGTCGGTGTCGTAGGTGTAGTAGCGGGTGTGGTCCAGCAGGTCGGCGGGCGTCACGTCGTTCCACGGGCGCATGGTCTCGTCGAGGTCCACGACGTCGCGGGTGCCGCCGCCCGGGAGGTACGGGGAGTCGGGGTGGCGGGCCTGCCAGTCGGCCCACAGCTTGTCGATGAAGGCGTGGTGCAGCCAGAACACCGGGTCGTTCGGGGAGACGCCGGTGGCCATCTGGCCGCCCACCCACACGTGGACGCGGTTGTGGAGGTTCACGCCGCGCCACCCTTCGAGGTGGTTGCGGAACCCGTCGGAGCCGCTGTTCCAGGGCGGCATGTCGTACGTGTCCATGGCGAGCACCGAGTCGACCTCGGCTCGGGTGGGCAGGGGGAGGCCGCCGGCGCCGAGGTTGCGGCGCAGGAAGTCGCGGCCGTCGACGCGGACGGTGATGGTCCAGCGGTCGCCGGAGCGGGCGAACGGGCCGTCCATGACCCGCCCGTCGCGGCTGCGGCCGGTGCCGCCGAGGAAGTCGGGGGCCCACAGGGACGAGCGGGGGGTGCGGTCGGCGGTCCAGTCCCAGTAGGGCAGGGTGACGTCGGCGTCCACGGACTGCAGCGCGCGCTCGAAGTCGAGCAGGAACCTACGGTGCCAGGGCAGGAAGGACGGGGAGCGGTGCCCGACGCGTTCGGCGTCGTCGCGGTCGCTCATGATGAACGCGTTGTGGGTGGTGACGAAGGTGTCGTAGCGTCCGCTGCGCTTGAGCTCGTGCAGGGCGGAGACGAAGCGGCGCTTCTCGGCGGGGGTGAGGGCCGCCTGGTTCTTGCGTACGGTCATGGGGGTGCGGGCTCCCGGGTCAGGCGGTGGCGAGGGGGACGAGCGGGGAGCCCTGGAGCTCCACGACGGCGGCGCGGGCCGCCGCGCGGGGCGAGGGGACCGGGTCGTAGTGGGTGATGACGCTGATCCAGGTGCCGTCGGCGTTCTGCATGACGTGCAGTTCCTCGCCGTCTATGAGCACGGTGTAGCCGCCGTGGCCCGTGTGCCCGCCGTGGTGGCCTCCGTGGTGGCCGCCGCCGGACGGGTGGCCCTGGATGCGCCGGCCTCGGTAGACCTCGTCGAAGGCCGCGGGACCGTGCCCGGCGGACCGGGACGGAGCGGCGGCGGGCGCGGCGGCGAAGGCGGGCGCGGCCGCGGCGAGGGCGGGCGCGGCGGCCGCGGTTCCGCTGCGGCGGCGACCGTGCCGAGGGCGCGGCGGCGTGTGATTCCGGACATGCTGAGGGACCCCCAGGGACGAGTGCAGTGGTCGGATGCACCCGCGGCCGGATGCAGCGACCGCGGTGGGCATATGCCTACCGACCGACCCCGTCAGGGGGAAATTTCCGGAATGCAGTTGACCCGAATGCGGACAACTGCCCCTCAACTATCCAGAGTTCAACGAAGTTGATCTTGCTGCGGAGAGCGCTCCACCCCTCCCCCGCGACGCCACCCCAGGCGCCCGTGTGGCCGCCGCGTGAAGATTCTTTCGCGCGGCGGCCGCGAACGTGTCCCGGGTCACATCGGCAAGCTGTCCTTAAACCGCCCTCCGCCGGTTCGCCCGGAGCCACTCCCGGTTCATGGCGGTGATGGACGGCAGCGGGATCCCCTTGGGGCACACGCGGGCGCACTCCCCGGTCAGGGTGCACCCGCCGAAGCCCTCCGCGTCCATCTGCGCCACCATGTCCAGCACCCGGCTCTCGCGCTCCGGCGCGCCCTGCGGCAGCACGTTGAGGTGGTTGACCTTCGCCGAGGTGAAGAGCATCGCCGAGCCGTTGGGGCAGGCCGCCACGCAGGCGCCGCAGCCGATGCACTCGGCGTGCTCGAAGGCGGAGTCCGCGTCGGCCTTCGGCACGGGGGTGGCGTGGGCCTCCGGCGCGGAGCCGGTGGGCGCCGTGATGTACCCGCCGGCCTGGATGACCCGGTCGAACGCCGACCGGTCCACGACCAGGTCCTTCACCACGGGGAACGCGGCGGCCCGCCACGGTTCGACGTCGATGGTGTCGCCGTCCCGGAAGGAGCGCATGTGGAGTTGGCAGGAGGTGGTGCGCTCGGGGCCGTGCGCGTCGCCGTTGATGACGAGGGAGCAGGCCCCGCAGATGCCCTCGCGGCAGTCGTGGTCGAAGGCCACCGGGTCCTCGCCGCGCAGGATCAGCTCCTCGTTGAGCGTGTCGAGCATCTCCAGGAAGGACATGTCCGGCGAGATCCCGTCGACCTCGTACGTGGCCATGGCGCCGGGTGCGTCGCCGTTCTTCTGGCGCCAGACGCGCAGGGTGAGCCTCATGCGTAGCTCCGCTGGGTGGGGTGGACGTACTCGAAGACCAGGTCTTCCCGGTGCAGGACGGGAGGAGCGCCGGCGCCCCGGTACTCCCACGCGGCGGCGTACGCGAACTCCTCGTCCTTACGGGCCGCCTCGCCCTCCGGGGTCTGGGATTCCTCGCGGAAGTGGCCGCCGCAGGACTCGGTGCGGTGCAGCGCATCGAGGCACATCAGCTCGGCGAGCTCCAGGTAGTCGACGATGCGGTTGGCCTTCTCCAGGGACTGGTTGAACTCCTCACCGGTGCCCGGGACCTTGATCCGGCGCCAGAACTCGTCGCGGATCTGCGGGATCCGGTCCAGGGCCTTGCGCAGCCCGGCGTCGGTGCGGGCCATGCCGCAGTGGTCCCACATCAGCTCGCCCAGCTCGCGGTGGAAGGAGTCGGGCGTGCGGTCCCCGCCGACGGCGAGCAGCCGCGCCAGCCGGTCCCGGGTCTCCGCGACGGCCCCGGTGACCGCGGGGTGGTCCTGCGGCACCGGGGCCGGCCCGCCGGTGCGGGCGAGGTAGTCGTTGATCGTGGCGGGCAGCACGAAGTAGCCGTCGGCGAGCCCCTGCATCAGGGCGGAGGCACCGAGCCGGTTGGCGCCGTGGTCGGAGAAGTTCGCCTCGCCGATGGCGAAGAGCCCGGGGACGGTGGTCTGGAGGTCGTAGTCGACCCACAGGCCGCCCATGGTGTAGTGCACCGCGGGGTAGATCCGCATCGGCACCTCGTACGGATCCTCGTCGGTGATCCGCTGGTACATGTCGAAGAGGTTGCCGTACTTCGCCTCGACGGCCTCGCGCCCCATGCGGCGGATGGCGTCGGCGAAGTCGAGGTAGACGCCCTGCCCTCCGGGCCCCACTCCCCTGCCCTCGTCGCAGACGTTCTTCGCGGCCCGCGACGCGATGTCGCGCGGCACGAGGTTGCCGAAGGACGGGTAGATCCGCTCCAGGTAGTAGTCGCGCTCGTCCTCCGGGATCTCGTGCGGCGGCCGGGTGTCGCCCTGGGCCCTGGGCACCCAGATGCGGCCGTCGTTGCGCAGGGACTCGCTCATCAGGGTCAGCTTCGACTGGTGGTCGCCGGTGCGCGGGATGCAGGTGGGGTGGATCTGCGTGAAGCAGGGGTTGGCGAAGTGGGCGCCGCGCCGGTGCGCCCGCCACACGGCGGTGGCGTTGGAGTTCATCGCGTTGGTGGAGAGGTAGAAGACGTTGCCGTACCCGCCCGTGGCGAGCACGACCGCGTCCGCCAGGTAGGTGTCGACGCGGCCGGTCACGAGGTCGCGGGCGACGATGCCGCGGGCCCGCCCGTCGACGACGATCAGGTCGAGCATCTCGGTGCGGGCGTGCAGTTCGACGGTGCCGGCGGCGATCTGCCGGGACAGCGCCTGGTAGGCGCCGAGCAGCAGCTGCTGGCCCGTCTGGCCGCGGGCGTAGAAGGTGCGGGACACCTGGACGCCGCCGAAGGAGCGGGTGTCGAGCAGCCCGCCGTACTCCCGGGCGAAGGGCACGCCCTGGGCGACGCACTGGTCGATGATCTCGACGGAGATCTGGGCGAGCCGGTGCACGTTGGACTCGCGGGCGCGGAAGTCGCCGCCCTTGACGGTGTCGTAGAAGAGGCGGTGGACCGAGTCGCCGTCGTTGCGGTAGTTCTTGGCCGCGTTGATGCCGCCCTGCGCGGCGATGGAGTGGGCGCGGCGCGGGGAGTCCTGGTAGCAGAACTGGACGACGCGGTAGCCCTGTTCGGCCAGGGTCGCGCCGGCGGAGCCGCCGGCGAGTCCGGTGCCGACGACGATGACGGTGTGCTTGCGGCGGTTGGCCGGGTTGACGAGCTTCGCCTCGAAGCGGCGCCGGTCCCAGCGGTCGGCGATCGGCCCGCCGGGGGCCTTGGTGTCGGCGAGGGGCTCGCCGGTCGTGTACTGCGCGTAGGGACGGCTCATGTCAGCTCACCACTCCGGTCATGACGGCGACGGGCACGGCGACGAAACCCGCCGTGAGCAGCAGGGCCAGGGCGTTCGCGGTGGCCTTGAGGGCGCGGTCGCGGCGGACGCCGCCGGCGCCGAGGGTCTGGGCGGCGGCCCAGAAGCCGTGCCGGATGTGCAGGCCGACGGCGAGCATCGCGACGAGGTAGATGACGTTGCCGTACCAGGTGGAGAAGGTCGCCACGACGTTCTCGTACGGGTGGCCGTGCTGGGCGTTCGGGTTGACGGTGAGGGTCGTCAGGTCCAGCACGTGCCAGACGACGAAGAGCGCGATGATGACGCCGCCCCACCGCATCGTGCGGGTCGCGTAGCTCGCGCGGCGCCGCTTGTGGACGTAGGCGGTCGGGCGGGCCCGCCGGTCGAGCCGGCTCAGCTGGTACGCCGACACGCCGTGGGCGACGACGGCGGCGAGCAGCACGGCGCGGGCGATCCACAGCCCCCACTCGTGGTGGAGGACCGGGTCGCCCATGGTGCGCAGCCAGCGGCCGTACGCGTTGAACTCGTCGGGGCCGAAGAAGACCTTCAGATTGCCCATGACGTGCGCGACGAGGTAGGCGAGGAGGAGCAGGCCGCTGACGGCCATGACGGTCTTCTTGCCGAGGGTGGAGCCGAGGAAGGTGCGCCGGGGAGGGCGCGCGGGGGACGGTTTCCGGCCCGTCCCCGGAGGTTGCGTCCGCGATGCCAGAGCCATGCAGCCGACGCTAGGGCCGCACGTCCCGAAAGGTCCAAGTCATGGTGCGGCTGATCTCGATAGGTGCGGGCTATCACGGCTTAGGGTGGCGGTATGCAGTTCCAGCAGCTGGTGTACTTCGTGGCGGTCGCCGAGACCCGGCACTTCACCCGCGCCGCCGAGCGGACCCATGTGTCGCAGCCGTCGCTGTCGCAGCAGATCCGGGCCCTGGAGAAGGAGCTGGGCGCGGAGCTTTTCAGCCGGGCCCGGGGCAACATCGCGCTGACGGACGCGGGTGAGGCGCTGCTGCCGCTGGCGCGGCGCATCCTGGCGGACGCGGACACGGCCCGGCACGAGGTGCAGGAGCTGGCGCAGCTGCGGCGGGGGCGGGTGCGGCTGGGGGCGACCCCGAGCCTGTGCACGGGGCTGCTGCCCGACGTGCTGCGGGCCTTCCACGACCTGTACCCGGGGATCAGGCTGCTGGTCGAGGAGGGCGGCTCCCGCGACCTCGTGCGGGAGCTGGCGCGCGGGGCGCTCGACCTGGCCCTGGTGGTGCTGCCGCTGCCGAGCCCGGCGCCGGCGCTGACGACCCTGGAGCTGCTCCAGGAGGACCTGGTGGTGGTGTCGTCGGCCGCGGCCCCCGCGCCGCCGCGCCCGATGCGGATCGCGGACCTGGAGGGGCGGCCGATGGTGATGTTCCGGCACGGCTACGACCTGCGGGAGCTGACCGTCGCGGCGTGCCGGGCGGCCGGCTTCGAGCCGTCCTTCACGGTGGAGGGCGGCGAGATGGACGCGGTGCTCGGCTTCGTGCGGGCCGGGCTGGGGCTGGCGGTGGTGCCGAGCATGGTCGCGGCCCGTGCCGGCCGGGACGTACGGGTGACGGCGCTGGCCCCGCCGGGCCTGCGGCGGACCATCGCGCTGGCGCACCGCAGCGACGTGGCGCCGCCCCGCGCGGCGCGGGAGCTACAGCGGGTGCTGCTGCGGTCCGCGGTGGGCGGCGGCTGAGCCCGCGGGCGGCCGGCGCGGCGGACGGGCACCCCGCGGAGGCCCGCGTCGCGGGCGCTGGGTCCGCGGAGGGGGCCGGAACGGGGCGGAGGGCCGCTACACGGCGTCCGCCAGGGCCAGCGTGTGGATGCGGTCCGGGGTGCCGGGGCGGGCGTAGTACCAGCCCTGGGCGGTGTCGCAGCCCAGGGCGCGCAGCTGCTCCGCCTGGGCGGCGGTCTCGACGCCCTCCACGGTGACGGCCAGGTCGAGGCTGTGCGCCAGCGAGACGATCCCCTCGACGATCTTCAGGTCGACGGGGTCGGCCGGGTGCTGCTGCATGCCGCGGGTGAAGGAGCGGTCCAGCTTGAGGACGCTCACCGGCAGGCGGCGCAGGTTGGCGAGGTTCGAGTAGCCGGTGCCGAAGTCGTCCAGGGCGATGTCGACGCCCATGTCGGCGAGGTGCCGCAGCGGCTTGAGGAGGTCCTCGTCGGCGCCGATCAGGGCCGACTCGGTGACCTCCAGGCACAGCGCGCCGGGGGCCAGGCCGGAGCGGTCCAGGATGTCGGTGATGTCCTGGACGAGTCCGGGGTGGTGGAGCTGGGTGGGCGACAGGTTGACGTTGATGCGCAGCGGCCCGCCGTCGGTGTGGCGGCGCTTCCAGAACCGGGCCTGCCGTACGGCTTCCTCCAGGACCCAGCGGCCGAGCGGCACGATGAGGCCGGTGTGCTCGGCGAGCGGGATGAACCGGTCGGGGCCCAGCGTGCCGTGCTGGGGGTGGCACCAGCGGACCAGGGCCTCGGCGCCGTGCACGCTGCCGTCGCCGAGGTGGACGAGCGGCTGGTACTCGATGAAGAACTCGCCGCGGTCCAGCGCAGCGGGCAGCGCCGTGGTGAGGCCGTGCCGGGTGATGGCGCGGGCGTCGGCCTCGGGGTCGGCGCACTCGAAGCGGTTGCCGCCCGCCGACTTGGCGCGGTACATGGTGATGTCGGCGCTGCGCAGCACCTCGGCGGGGCCCCGCTCCCCCGCGCTGCCCTCCACGATGCCGATGCTGCCCCGTACGGTGATGTCCCGCCCGTCCAGGCTGATGGGCGCGGCCAGGGCGGTGAGGATCCGCACCGCGAGCTCCTCGGCGTCCCGGGCGGTGACGGACGGCCCGGTGGTGAGGGCCACGAACTCGTCGCCGCCGAGGCGGGCGACCATCTCGCCGGGCGCGGTCGCGCACCGCTCCAGCCGGTCGGCGACCTCCACGAGGAGCCGGTCGCCGGCGGCGTGGCCGAGGCTGTCGTTGATCGCCTTGAAACCGTCCAGGTCTAGGTAGCACAGCCCGAAGCGGGTGCTGTCGCCGGTCAGGGCCTTCTCCAGCCGCTCGAAGAACAGGGTGCGGTTGGGCAGGCCGGTCAGGGCGTCGTGCGTGGCCTCGTACCGGAGGCGGAGGTTGAGCAGCCGGCGCTCCGTGGTGTCCTCCATGAGCGCCAGCTGGTACTGGGGGCGGCCCTCCGGGTCGCGGAGCAGCGACACCGTCAGGTTCGTCCACAGGACGGTGCCGTCGGAGCGGTAGAAGGGCTTCTCCACCTGGAAGTGGTCGCGTTCGCCGCGGACCAGTTCGCCGTAGAGCTGCCACACGTGCGGGGCGTCCTCGGGGTGCACCCACTCGGTGACGTTGCGGGCCCGCACGACGGAGTCCAGCCCGCCGAACATCCGGGTGAGGGCCTCGTTGACGTCGATGACGTTGCCTTCGAGGTCGGCGATGCCGATGCCGATCGCCGCGTCCTCGAACACCGCGCGGAACCGCGCCTGGCTGGCGTGCAGCGCCTGCTCCGCGAAGGTGCGCGCGGTGAGCGCCGAGCGGGCGATGGCCTCCTGCTCGCTGAGGGTGCGCTCGCGCAGCGCCCGGGCGAACCCGGCGGCCAGCGCGTGCTGGAGCCGGGCGCAGCGGGCCCGCAGGTCGTCGGGGCGCACCCCGCTGGGTCCGCCGCCGCAGTACAGCACCAGGTACGAGTCGACG
Organism: Streptomyces sp. CC228A; assembly: GCF_021390935.1. Lineage (GTDB taxonomy): Bacteria > Actinomycetota > Actinomycetes > Streptomycetales > Streptomycetaceae > Streptomyces. The sequence continues at coordinate 90,210 of NZ_JAJPUI010000008.1, read as the reverse complement.
ACGCCGAGGCTGCGGCTGAGCGCGTCGGGCTCGGTGCAGTGGGCGGCCACGAGGGCGGCCCCCACGCCCTGGGCGAGCGCGGGGTCGAAGGGCACGGCGTGCAGGGCGGTGCCGAGCTGCCGGGCGAGCGGCAGCAGGTGCTGTTCGAACTCGGTGCGCGTCATCGAGGTGGCCGTCACCGGGAAGATGGCCCGGCTCCAGATCGTCGCGAACCGCCGCAGTCTGTCCTCCAGGCCGTCCGGGTCCGCGTCGGACCCGGCTGCCTGCGCGCCTGTGCTCACCCCTTGCGCCCCACCCCGGCGAAGCCCGAGAAGGCGTAAGGATCCTCCTGCTCGGGGGAGTTCTCCGGGCGCCACCGCGGCGGCGCCACCAGGCCCGGCTCCACCATCTCGAAGCCGTCGAAGAACCGGGCGATCTCCTCGCGGGAGCGCATCACGAGCGGGTTGCGGATCTCCCGGTACACGCCGACCGTGCCGCCCGCCTGCTCCTGCGGGACGGGGACGCCCTCGTACGAGGCGTGGGTGAGGACCAGCAGGCTTCCGGGCGCCAGGGCGTCCCGGAGCCGGGCCACGGCCTCGTACGGCTCGTCGGCGTCCTCCAGGAAGTGCAGCACGGCGACCAGGAGGAGGGCCACGGGCCGGTCCATGTCGAGGAGTTCGGCGACCTCGGGGCTGTCGAGGATCTCCTGCGGCTTGCGCAGGTCCGCGGCGACGATCCGGGTGCGGTCGTTGCCCTGCAGCACGGCGCGGCTGTGGGCGACGGCGACCGGGTCGTGGTCGACGTACACGACGCGGGCCTCGGGGTCGGTCTGCTGGGCGACCTCGTGGACGTTGCCGAACGTCGGTATGCCGGAGCCTATGTCCAGGAACTGGGTCACGCCCTCGGCGAGCGCGTACCGCACGGCGCGGCGCATCACGGCGCGGTTCGCCTGCATGATCTTGGGCAGGCCCGGAATGAACTCCATGGCCTTGCGGGCGGCTTCCCGGTCGACCTCGAAGTTGTGGGACCCGCCCAGGTAGTAGTCGTAGATTCGGGACACGCTCGGCACCGAGATGTCGATGCCGGGCGGAGCCCAGGCGGGACGCTCCATCGTTTGACTCCCACTGTCGCCACGGTTGTTCGGCCCTGGCCATGTTCATGGCCGGTGTTCGAGCCGAGGCTACTGATCGCCCGGCGGGAGGGCGAGGGGAAACGGAAAAAAGCGATCCGTTCTTGGTCACAGACCGGTGGCACGTGCACGTGTCCGGGCGGGCGCCGCGCGGGCACGCAGGCGGCCGGCCCGCCGCTCCCGCGAGGGGTGGGAGGCGGCGGGCCGGCCAGGCCGGAGTCGCGTGTGGGGGACTCTACTCGGGCGCTCCGACCAGCTTTCCGTCGGGCGAGACGGCGTACCAGCTGCCGCCCACGCCCTGCCCGTTGGTGTCGCCGGGCTTCTTGTCGCCGGCGAAGGTGTACAGCGGCCAGCAGTCGATGGTCTGCTGCTTGATCCCGTCGGGACGGTCGAAGGTGACGAAGCCCCGGTTCGGACCGGACCCCTTCAACTCGACGCCCTCGGTGTCGTTCTTGTCGACGGGTGCGACCGCGGGCCACTTCTCCAGGCACGCGCCGGTGCAGGCCGTCTTCATCGGCCAGGCGGAGTCCTTCGTGAACCGGTACACCGTCATGCCGTTGCGGTCGACGATGATCTCGCCCAGCTTGGGGTCCTTCCGTACGGACAGCCCGGGGCGGTCCGCCTGCTCCGCCTGCTCGCCTTCCCCCTTGCCCTGGCCTTCGCCCTCCGCAGCGCCGCCCCCGTAGCCGCCGCCGGCCTCCTCCCCGGCGGCTTCCCCGCCCTCGCCGCCGGCGTCCTCCTCCGTGCCGCCGGCTTCCTTGCCGCCGGCCTTCTTGCCGGGCTCGGCCTTGCCGCCGTCGGGTGCCGCCGCGTACCAGGTGCCGCCCACGCCCTGGCCCTCCACATCGCCGGGCTCGGCGTCCTTGGCGTACCGGTACATGGGCCAGCCGTCCACGGTGAGCTGCTTGGTGCCGTCGGGTCGGGTGAGCACGCCGAGCAGCGCGGGGTCGACGCCGGTCGGCGGCTTGGCGCCCTCCGCCGTCACCACGGGCCACGCCTTGGCGCAGTCGCCCTCGCAGGCGGACTTCGGCGGGTTGGCCGAGTCCTTGTCGAAGCGGTAGAGGGTCCGGCCCTCGCTGTCGGTGAGGACCGTGCCCGCCTTCGCGGTCTCCTGCAGCCCGAGCTGCCCGGCCTCGGAGGTCGCCGCGGCCTCGGCGGCCCCGCCCTTCCCGTATCCGGCGCCGTACCCCTCGCCGTAGCCGGCGCCGCTGCCGGCGGGGGCGGCAGCGCCCACCGACTGGCCCTCCAGGCCCTTCTCCTGCCCGCAGGCCGTCAGCGTCATCATCGCCGCCGCAGCCGCCACGAGTGCGGCGTTACGCCAGGTCCTCATCCTCAACTCCCGTCGCTGTCAAGCTCTTCAGCGGCGTCCGCGGTGCGCCGTTCCATGGCCCTATGTACGGGGGGCGGGCCGGGGTGCGTTCAACGGGGCCGGAGATTCCGCGAAACTCCGCGGACGGCCCCGCGAACGGCGGCCCCCGTCGGCACACGGGACCCGCAGCCCGAGGACGGCCGCCTCCGCCCCGCGGCCCGCGGGCCGCGGCCCTCTGCCGGCGCCCCGCGGCCGACCCTGCCGCAGGCAGCCCCGGCAGGGCGGCCGCCCCGTCCCTGTTCCCTCACCATCAAGGCGCGGGCTCCCGCGCCGCGCCGTCGATCCTGGGCGCCGCCGGTGCTGTCCGCAGGGCGCGCCACCGCCCGGCACCGCGCGGCACGGTCGGGCCGCGGCAGGTCGCACGGCACCCGAGCGGGCACCTGGCGCCTCACCCTCCCGGGCGACGCCCCGGACGGCGGGGGCGCGGGCCCGGACGGCGGGCGGCGGGCGGCAGGCGGCAGGCGGCAGGCGGCAGGCGGCACCGACAACGGAAGGCGGGCGGTACGGGCGGCAGGGCGGCACCGACAGCGGACGGCACCGACAGCGAATGGCGGCGGCACGGACAGCGAATGGCGACGCCCCGGACGGCGGGGGCGCAGGCCCGGACGGCAAGCGCGGGCACGGACGGCGGGGGCCGGCGTGGGCCCGGACGGCGGACGGCGGGCGGCGGGCGGCGGGCGCGGGCGGCGGGCGGCGGGCGCGGGCGGCGGCCGTACGAGGCCGCCCGCCCCCGCGGCGAATCCGGCCGTCCTCCACCGCAAACCGCCTGCGGGCGCGCGGGGTCGACCGGCGGCGGGAGGGCTCCCGGCGCGGCCGGACGGAGACGGGCGTTCGAGCGTGCCGCACCATCAGGCGAATGACCGCTCTTCCGGGCGTGCGTGCTCGTTGAGCCGATCATGCTCTTCGGCGTGAACGGATCCCACGTAGCGCGGGTGCTCGCAGGAGCGGCGCTCGCCTGGCCGCTCCTCCTCCTCACCCCCGCCCTCCTCCCGCCTGCCGCGGCGGACGCCTGCGCCCACGCCTCCGTCGGGCCGGGCGGGGCCACCGCCACCTCCGCGGCCGGCAGCGGCGTCACCTGCACGCCGGCTCCCGTGCCCGTACCGCCGCCGCCTTCTCCGGTGCCGACGCCGACCCTGACCCCACCGCCGCCACCGCCGCCCCCGCCACCGCCCCCGCCGCCGCCGCCGCCGGAACCTCCGGCGCCGTCCGTGCCGCCCGTGAGCGCGGTGCCCGCTCCGCCGCCGCCCGTACCGCCCCCGCCGCCACCCCCGCCCCGGCCGGCGCCGCCTGCGCCGGCCCCTCCCCCACCGCCTCCGCCACCGCCGCCGCGCCCGGCACCGGCGCCCCCGACGCCTTCCCCGTCCGCCGTGGCGACGCCCGCGCGCGCGTCCGTGCCGCTCCCCTCCTACCGGGGCGCGCGGCGGGCCAAGCCGGAGAGCGGGCCCTCGCTGGTGTCCGTGGTGCTGCTCGTCGCCGCGCCGGCGATCTTCGCCGCCGCCATCCTCCGCCCCCGTTCCCGCTGACCGACCGAGAGAGGGATCTCCTTGTCCCAATGGCTTGTTCTCACCCTCGCGATGGCCGCCGCCTGCGCGGTGGTCCTCACGATCGTCGTCATCAACCACCGCAGGGTCGGCGAGGACGACGACCCCTCCGAGACGCCCGACGTCATCGAGTACATGACGATGATGATCGGCGTCGTGTACGCGATCGTCCTCGGCCTGGCCATCGCCGGCGTCTGGGAGGGGCGCGGCGCAGCGCAGGAGAGCGTCCGCCAGGAGGCGCAGGCGCTGCACGAGGTGCAGCTCCGCTCCGAGGTGTGGCCGCGGGAGGTGCACGAGGAGATCACCGACGGCGTCGAAGCGTACGTACGGCACGTCGTCGGCACCGAGTGGCGGACGATGGCCGAGGAGGGCGAGCTCACCGACAGGGGCACCGAACTGCTCCTCCAGGTGCGGCGCTCGGTCACCGACTACCGTCCGGCCGACGACTACGAGGCGGAGGCGTACCAGCCGCTGGTCGACCAGGTGGCGATGGCGGACGACGCCCGCAGCTCCCGCGCCGACGCTGCGGGCGAGACCATGCCGGGGCTGGTCTGGTTCGGGCTCGTCACGGGCGCGCTGATCGCGGTGGGCCTCATCTTCACGCTGCAGATCCGCCGCACGCCCCGCGAACTGCTGCTCGCCGGGTTGTACAGCTCGCTGATCGCGTTCCTGCTGTTCCTGATCTGGGCCATCGACGCCCCGTTCGGGCGGGGCGTGACCGCGACCGCGCAGCCCTTCCTGAACGTGTTCCCGGAGCTGAGGGGGTGAGCCGGGGCGCGCCACCGGGGTGAGCCGTGCGGGTGACGGCGTGCCCCGTTCGCCCGACCGGGCTCGCGGGGCCGGTGGGGCGCTCCTAGCGTTCCGGACGAAGAGGGTCATTCCCAGCGCTCCGCGGAAGCCCTTTCCGCGGTCGTCCCTACGGACCGGAGGCTCACGACCATGCGCGCGATAGGTGCCGCTTCCGCCGCCCTGCTCGGAGCGGCGGCTCTCGCTCTCACCGCTCCCACCGCCACAGCGGTGGATTCGTTTGTCGTCACCCCGTCGACCGTCGCCCCCGGTGGGCGGGTCACTCTCTCCGCGCCGGGCTGCGCGGGGACCGCGATGGCCTCGTCGGCCGTCTTCGACACCGCCACCATCCCGGCCGGCGGCTCGGCCGCGGCCACCGTCGACTGGGACGCCCGCCGGGGTGCGGTCTACACCGTGTCCTTCACCTGCGCCGGGGGCGCGCCGGGCACGGCGCAGCTCACCATCGCGCGGGCCCCGACGACCAGTTCGACCGCCGTGCCGACCGTGACCCGCACCGTGGCCGCGACGCCGTCGGGCGTGCGGGGCGGACTCGGCGGCAGCGTCGGCGGCTGGCACACCGGCGAGCTGGTCGCCGGTACGGCGCTGGTGGTGGCCGCCGCCACCGGAGCGGTCTACGTGATCCGCCGCCGGGCCGAGAACCGCCGCCACTGATCCGCCGGGCACCGCCGCGGCGGCGCCCGGCCGCTCCGGCACGCCGTTCCTCCGGCGTGCCGGAGTCAGGCCCGCCCGGGGCTGACGGGCCGCCGCCCGGGCCCCTCAGCCCCGTGCCGATGCCGAGCCGCCGCCCGGAAAGCGCCACGCGCCCGCGCGGAGCCGGTCCCGCACGCACGCCGCCGCGAGTCGGCCCCGCCGGCGAGACCCGATCCCCGCACACGAGTGGGGCCGCGCCGGCGGAACCCCGGCCCCGGCACACGAGGCAGGCACCGCCGGACCCGATCGCCACACCCGCCGCACACACCCGCGGTCGCCGCACACCAGGCGGCGCGCACCAGGAGGCGCACCCGCGGTGCACGCCGGTCGCCCCGAGTCCTGGCCCGGACTCGGGGCGACCGGCGCGTCCGGCCTGGCCGGGAGGTTCGGCCGGTCAGGCCTTTCCGCCGTTCAGACGGCGGCGCCTGGTGAGGAACACGGCGCCGCCGAGGGCCGCGCCGGCGACGAGCGAGCCGCCCACGGCCATCTCGGTGGAGCTGGGCGCCACGGATCCGCCCAGCCCGCCCTGGGCGCCCCGGCCGCGGATGACCGTGAAGGTCGCCGTCGCGACGCGGGAGCTGTCGCTGCACCTGACCGCGAGGTTGTAGCGGCCGGGGGTGGCGTGGTCGTAGATCCGGGGGGTGGCCGCGGAGTGGCCCGAGGAGTTGACCGTGAGGGCGGTCTTGGGGAACGCGTTGGACGTCACGGTGCCGCCGTGGCCGCACCCCATGGCGCTGACCGCCAGGCTGCCGCCCTGGTGGACCTGGGTCGGGGAGACCGTGACGTTGGTCGGACCGTTGTTCGCGGCGGCGATCGGGGCGGTGAGCCCGACCGCCGCGCAGGCGGTGGCGGCCACCGCGAGGGCGCGTGAAGCACGCATCGTTGAACCTCCAGCGGAAGACGCCCCAAAGCGGTGCTCCGGGTAGTCGACGAGTGCGCCTTCCATGACGAACCCTCACCAAAGAGTGCGATCATCGCATTCCGACGCTCCGCCACCCCGGTGAGGCGGCGCGCCCGGCCATCCGGGCAGGCGCCTGACGGCGCCGCAGGTCACACCCCGTCACCTCGGCGTGTCGCCCGCCGCGCGATGACTCGGATGGGTCATCACCCGTCCGCCGCGCCGCCACCCGTTCGCCTCCCCTCTGATCGCCGGGTGCGCGGCGGACGCTTACCGTGCCGGGAGAGGCCACGAAGGGAGAAGCATGGGCCGCCTGTACCGCAGTGGCCGGGATGTGATCAGACGACGCCAGCCCTGGGGGGCCCTGTCCCTGGTCCTGCTGACCGGTCTGGCGATGATGCGCAACGGCGTGGACGCCCCGGAGGGCCCGCCGCAGCCCGCCGCGGCCGCCTCGCCGCAGGCGGGCCGGGTCGTCGCGGCGCCCGTGCCGGAGGCGGGCCTGCGGCCCCTGGAGTACGCGCCGGCGTCCCGGGTGCGGATCGAGGCGCTGAAGGTGGACGCGCCCGTCATGGACGTGGGACTCGACGCGGAGGGCTGGATCAGCGCGCCGCCGCCCCAGGACAGGAATCTCGCCGGCTGGTACCAGAACGGCATCTCGCCCGGGCAGCGGGGCACCTCGGTGATCGTCGGCCACGTGGACAACGAGGAGGGCCCGGCCGTCTTCTACGGCCTCGGGTCGCTCAGGCCGGGGCAGCGGGTGGAGGTGACCCGGTACGACGGCCGGGTCGCGGTCTTCCAGGTGTACGGCGTCGAGGTCTTCTCGAAGGACGACTTCCCGGGGGTGCGGGTGTACGGGGACACCGGGCATCCGGAGCTGCGGGTGATCACCTGCGGCGGCGGCTACTCGCGGGCCGGCGGCTACGACGGGAACGTGGTGGTCTTCGCCCGTATGGTGGCGACCCGCTGACACGGGTCGCCGCACGCGGCGGTCCGGGGGCCGCGCCCCCGGACCGGGTCACCGGCGGGGCACGGTGAGGTGGTAGCCCTCGTCCAGCAGCCGGGGGAGGTAGGTGCGCAGCGCCGTCACGGTCTGCGAGCGGTTGCCGCCCGCGTCGTGGCTGAGCACGATGACGCCGGGCGCGGCCCCGTCCAGGACGCGGCGCACGATGGTGCGGGAACCGGGCTCCTTCCAGTCCAGGGTGTCCACGGTCCAGGCGAGCGGCTCCATGCCCAGCTCGGCGCCGATCTCGAACGAGTGCCGGTTCCAGGCCCCGTAGGGGGCCCGGTACCACAGGGGCGGCGAGCCGGTGGCCTGTTCGACGACCTCGCTGGTGGCGCTCAGCTCCTCCCGGATGCGGGAGGGCGGCAGCTTCGGGATGAGCGGGTGGGACCACGAGTGGTTGCCGACGACGTGGCCCTCGGCGGCCATCCGGCGGACCAGGTCGGGGTGCTGGGCAGCCATCTCGCCGCAGACGAAGAACATGGCCCGCACCCCGTACCGGCGCAGGGTGCGCAGCACCTCGGGGGTGTAGCGGGGGTCGGGCCCGTCGTCGAAGGTGAGCACCATCGAGTTGCCCGCGCCGGAGACACGCAGGAACGGCCGCTGCCGCACCGGGGGCAGGGCCCGCCGCAGCCGGGGCGGCGCGTTCGAGGTCATCGGCTGGAGGCGGTACGGGGTCGACGCGAGGCGCGGCCGGGCCGCGGCCGCCGGGGCCACCGGCCCGCCCGCCTGAGGGCCGCCTGCGGGAGCGGCGGGCCGCCCGGACGGCGGCGAGGAGGCCTTGCGGCCGGCGGTGAGGGGCGTGCGGCAGCGGTGCCTCCGGGGGCGGAGGCCCGGTCGGAGCCGAAGAGTCCCACGGCGGTGGTGGCGCCGAGCACCGCGGCGATGCGGAGCACGACGCGGCGCCCGGAGGGCATCTGATCCTTTTTCATGACTGATGCTCCGCACGGGCGAAGCCCGCGGGGCTCGTACGACACCGGTGGCCGGGCCGAATGCACCCGATGGGAGGAGCGGCGGCGACCCGGCGCGACGCGCAGCGGAGCCTCCCGGACCGCCCCGCCCGCTGCGGGAGGCGGCTCCCTCCCGGTGCCGCCCGCCCCTGCGGACGGCCCGCCCACGGGCCGCAGGACCGCTGACCGCCAGGCGGCCGACCGGCCGGGACGGACGGGGCGGCCAGGACGGGCGGACCGGGCGGGCCCGCCGGAGGTCCGCACCGCGGGCCGCGGCCGCCCCGCACCTCCCCGCACCGCCCGCACCGCGAGCCCCAGCCGCGCCGCAGACCTCCCGTACCTCCAAGCGGCGGGGGCGGGTTCAGCGGCCCAGGGTGAGGCCCGCGGCGGCGGCACCGCGGCTCAGGGCGGTGGTGGTGATGCGGTCGCGTACCGGGATGAGCGAGGTGTCGCCCGAGGCGATCGCGGCGCTCAGGTCCACCACCCGGTTCGCGGCGGTGTCGAACCACTGGGGCAGGAACTCCGCGCGGGTCACCTGCCAGCGCCCGCCCGGGGAGGACGGCGGGGTGAAGGTGAAGCGGCTGATGGTGCCCTCGTTGCCGCGCGGGTCGTAGGTGCCGGAGTGGTTGACCATCCGCCCGGCGATCTGGTCCCCCATGCCGTAGACGATCCACGTGCCGCCGACCTTCTCGTAGGCCTGCGGGACGTGCGCGTGGGTGCCGAGCACGAGGTCGACGTCGGGGCGGCCGTCCGTCGCCGACGCGGCCAGGGCGCGGCCCAGCCGGAGCTGGCGCGCGTCGGGGGCGGTCTGCCACTCCGTGCCCCAGTGGACGCTGACCACCACGACGTCCGCGCCGGCCTCCCGGGCCGCCCGGGCGTCGCTCAGGATGCGGCTCTCGTCGATGAGGTTCACGGACCAGGGGCGGTCCGCGGGGACGGGGATGCCGTTGGTGCCGTAGGTGTACGCGAGGTGGGCGACACGCGCGCCGCCCGCCTCCAGGAGGGTGGGAGTGGTCGCCTCCTCGGCCGTACGGGCGGACCCCGCGTGCCGCACGCCCGCCTTGTCGAGGTGGTCGAGGGTGCGGCGGATGCCCTCGGTGCCGGCGTCCAGGGTGTGGTTGGAGGCGGTGGAGCAGGAGTCGTAGCCGGCGTCGGCGAGCGCGGCGGCGACCTGGGGCGGGGACGCGAAGGACGGGTAGCCGGCGAAGGGGCCGCCGTCCGGGCCGTACACCGTCTCCATGTGGCAGATGGCCAGGTCCGCGGCGGAGATGACGGGTTTGACCCCGGCGAGCATGGGGCGGAAGTCGTAGCCGTCGCCGCCCGCGTCCGCGTGCGCCTGGCGGATGACCGAGTCGTGCGGGAGGACGTCCCCGGTGGCCGCGAGGGTGAAGGGGCGCGGGACCCGTCCCGCGGCGCCGGCGGCGGAGGTGGGTGTGGCGCCCGGGGCGGCCGGGGCGGCGGGGGCGGGCCGGTGCAGGCGGCCGCCGCGGCGAGCAGGAGCAGCAGGAGGGCGGAGGGGGCGGCGGCCGCGAGCGGGCGGCGGGGCGGGCGCGGAGGCGTCCGGGGGTCATCGGGGCTCCCTTGCGGTGGTGCGTGCGGGTCCGCGGAGGAGACGCGGGGCTCCCTGGATCCATAGGAGATGAAGGGGGACACCAATCCCGAAAACCCGAAAATATGACTAATTGGCTGGAACGGTGTCACCCGCTTTCCGCCGACCGCTCACCGCACCACTCGCCGCTCCGTGCGACCGCTCGTCGCACACCACGGTGCGTTGCCTGTCCCTCGGGCCCCGAATGCGCTCGTATACCGCTCGTGGTTCGTTGAGCGGCGGGAAAGGGCGTGGACGATGACGACGGCGACCACCGACGAACGGGCTCTCGCGCAGCTCCAGCGGGAGCACGGGCCGGCCCTGCTGACCTATCTGCTGAGCCTCACCTACGGCGACCGGCAGCGGGCGGAGGACCTGCTCCAGGAGACGCTGGTGCGGGCCTGGCAGCACCCGGAGGCGTTCGAGGCCCCGTACGAGTCGATGCGGCCCTGGCTGTTCACGGTCGGCCGGCGACTGGCCATCGACGCCCGCAGGTCGCGGCTGGCGCGCCCGGCGGAGATCGGCGACGGCGCCCTGGCCGCCACCCCCGACCCCGCGGACGCCACCGAGTCCGCGGTGGCCGCGCTGGACGTGCGGGCGGCGGTGCGGGAGCTGAGCCCCGAGCACCGCGCGGTGCTGGAGCGGATCTACTTCGACGGCCTCAGCGTGAAGGAGGCCGCGGCGGAGCTGGGTATACCCGCCGGCACGGTCAAGTCGCGCTCGTACTACGCGCTGCGGGCCCTCGGCCGGGGCCTTCCCGGCTACAGCCGCGCGGCGGGCGGCCCCGCGCGGGGCGGGCGCGGCGGCACGGGCAGGGCGCCACGCACCGCCCGCCCCTGATGCCCCTGCGCATACTCCCTTTCCCTCCCGTAGCACCGCGGAGGGGAACGTATGCGAAACCACACCGTCAAGTTGTGCAAAGAGCGGGCTCAGGGACCGCGGTTCGGTGGAGGCTCGTCCTCTAGGGGTGCGTGGCGGAGTTACGCGCGGAAGAGTACGTCCGGGAGAAGGTGGGAACGTTGCGGCCCGAGAGCACGAACGGCACCGGCGGGGGCGGGCTCGCCGTCCCGATGGACTGGCTGTGTGCCGAGTACCTGGCCGATGAGCTGCTGAAGGCGGGCGGTCTCGTCGAGACCGGCTCCCTCGAGTACGTGGCGGGGCGCAGGACGCTCGCCCTGACGATCTATCTGAGCGACGGCGCAGCACCGGACGAGCAGCTCGACGAGTGGCTCGACCGCACCTCGTACGACCACCCCTGGCAGGACTGGGTGCGGGAGCGGCTGACGGAGCGGCGGCTGCGCGAGGGAGACGGCGAGCCGGGGGCGGCCCTGGCCCTGGAGACCTGGCGGCTGCTGGAGGAGACGCAGCTGCTGGCCGCGGACCTGGATGCGCTGCCCGCGCCCCCCGCCCTGGGCGTGGTGGTGGACGAGTCGGCCCAGGTGTGGCTGCCGTCGTGGCGGCTCGGGCTGCCGCTGGGCCACCTGGCGCTGCACCTGTACTGAGCGGCGGCGGGGCGGGCGCGGGGCCGAATCGCGCCGTTGCCGCGGCCTGGGGGCGCGGCCATCCTGAGGGGGTCGCCGGCGCGGGTCGGCGGCGCGCCGAGCGGGGGTGGTGGCGTGGCCGGGGGCGTGGGGCCCACCGTGGGCGTCGAGGAGGAGTTCCTCCTGGTGGACGCGGCCGACGGCCGCCCTGTGGGGCGCTCCGACACCGTCCTGGACGCGGACCGGCGGCGGCACCGCCCCGGCGGGCAGGCGCCCGGCGCCGGACGGGAGTTCCAGCGGGAGCTGCTGTCGACGATGGTGGAGACAGCGAGCGGGGTGTGCACCGACCTCGCGCGGCTGCGGGGCGAGCTGACGGCGTCCCGGTCGCGGCTGGCGGCCGCGGCGCGCAAGGCCGGGGCACGGCCGGTGGCCTGCGGGACGGCCCCGATGGCGGCGCCGCCGCGGGCGGTGAGCCCCACCCCGCACTACCGGCAGATGGCCCGGCTGTACGGGCGGCTCACGGACGAGACGGAGACCTGCGGCTGCCATGTGCACGTGGGCGTGCCGGACCGGGAGGCGGCGGTGGCGGTGCTGAACCACCTGCGGCCGTGGCTGCCCGTCCTGCTGGCGCTGTCCGCGAACTCGCCGTTCCACCAGGGCGCGGACACGGGGCACGCGAGCTGGCGCACGCTGGTGCTGTCCCGCTGGCCCACCCACCAGGTCCCGCCCTACTTCGAGTCGGCGGAGCACTACGACCGGACGGTGACCGAGCTGCGGTACGCCGGGGTGCTGCCGGTGCGGGCCGCCAACGCGTACTGGTTCGCCCGGCCCTCGGCGCACCTGCCCACGGTCGAGGTGCGCATCGCCGACGTCACGCCCAGCGTGGACGAGGCCGTGCTGCAGGCGGGGCTCACCCGGGCCCTCGTCGCGACCGCCCTCGACGCGGTGTCCGCGGGCGGCGGGCGCCGCGGCTGCCCGAGCACGCGGTGGGCGCCGCCCTGTGGACGGCCGCCCGCCACGGGGTGCGGGGCCCGCCGTGCACCCGCTGTCGGGGCGGCGCGTCCCGGCGGCCGAGGCGGTGCGGGCGCTGCTCGACTGGGTGCGCCCGGCATTGCGCGCCACCGGGGACGAGGAGGAGCTGCGGGCCCTCACCGCGGGCGTCCTCGCCCACGGCACGGGCGCCGACCGGCAGCGGCGGCAGCTGGGCTCCGGCCCGTGGACGCCCCTGCCCATCGTGTGACCCGAGGGCCGGGCGGACACCGGGCCCCACCGCGCGGTCCGGCAGCGCCGGGGCGCCGCTGCCGTCGTCGCCGCAGGCGGTGGCGGTCAGGGCGAAGGCGGCGGCCCGCAGGGCCTCGTCGGAGGCCGGGCGCGGCCCGGCGAGCGCCTCCGCGTACGCGGTGGCGGGTCCCAGCGGAGCACGCCGCCGGGTCCCGGTCGTCCCCTTCTCAGGCACAGGGGCCGGTGTCCCGAGGCGCCCCGGGGTGCACGCCCGCGTGGTACTTCGGCAGGCGCACGGTGAGCTTCATGCCGGCGCCGACGCCCGTCTCGGCCACGAGGCCGTAGTCGTCGCCGTACACCTGGCGCAGCCGCTCGTCGACGTTGGGCAGGCCGATCCCCGAGGACCGGGGGCGCTCGCCCGCGAGGACGGCCCGCAGGTCGCCGGGGTCCATGCCGACGCCGTCGTCCTCGATGGTGACGACCGCCTCGGCGCCCGCGTCCCGCGCGGCGATGGTGATCCTGCAGGTGGTGCGGGAGTCCTCCAGACCGTGCTTGACGGCGTTCTCCACGAGCGGCTGGAGGCACAGGAAGGGCAGGCTGACCGGCAGCACCTCCGGCGCGACCTGCAGGGTGACCTGGAGCCGGTCCCCGAAGCGGGCCCCGGCCAGGGCGAGGTACTGCTCGACGGCCCGCAGCTCGTCGGCGAGCTGGGCGAACTCGCCGTGCCTGCGGAAGGAGTAGCGCGTGAAGTCGGCGAACTCCAGCAGCAGTTCCCGGGCCCGCTCCGGGTCGGTGCGCACGAACGAGGCGATGGCGGCCAGCGAGTTGTACACGAAGTGCGGGGAGATCTGGGCGCGCAGTGCGCGGATCTCGGCCTCCATCAGCCGGGTGCGGGACCGGTCCAGCTCGGCCAGCTCCAGTTGCACGGACACCCAGCGGGCCAGCTCGGTCGCGGCCCGGGCGAGCACGGCGGACTCCCGGGAACCGTAGGCCACGAGCGCGCCGAGGACGCCGTCGTCGGCGGTGAGGGGGGCGATGACAGCCCAGCGCAAAGGACAGCCGGGATCGTCGCAGGCGGCCCGCACACTGCGGCCGCGGCCCGACTCCAGCACCTCCGCGACGCCTTCCATGACCTGCTCCGCGTGGTGGGCGCGCCCCGGTCCGTCCCAGCCGAGGACGGCGGTGCGGTCGGTGAGGGCGAGCGCCTCCGTGCCGAGGAGCGTGCGCAGCCGCCTGGCCGCCTTGCGGGCGGTGTCCTCGGTGAGCCCGGCCCGCAGCGGCGGCGCGGCCAGGGAGGCGGTGTGCAGGGTGTGGAAGGTGGCGCGCTCCACGGGCGTGCCGAGGTCGCGCCCGTCGGCCCCGCCGCGCCGCGCGGTGAGCCGCCCGAGGGCGTACCCGGCGGCGAGCAGCAGGGTGCAGGACGCGGCGAGCGCGGCGGCGAGCATGCCGGTCACGTGCGGCCCACCAGCCCTTCCGGCAGGTGCAGCCGGGCGAGGATCGCCGGGGTGCCGGGCGGGATGTGCCGGGGCGTGGCGAGGGACACGGCGACCATGGTGGCGAAGCCGAGCGGCACGGACCACACGGCGGGCCACGCCATGAGGGTGTGCGGCCAGCCGCCGGGGGCGAGTCCGGCGCGGGTGGCCAGCACGGCGGCGAGGGCGGCGCCGCCGCCGGTGAGGAGGCCCGCGACCGCGCCGGGCGGGGTGAGCCGGCGCCACCAGATGCCGAGGACGAGCAGCGGGCAGAACGACGACGCCGACACGGCGAACGCCAGCCCGACCGCGTCGGCCACCGGCACGTGCGCGGCGGAGGCGCCGAGCCCCAGCGGCACGGCCATCGCCAGCGGTGTGGCGAGCCGGAAGTGGCGCACCCCGCGGGACGGCAGGACGTCCTGGCTGAGCACCCCGGCGACCGACATGGTGAGGCCGGACGCCGTCGACAGGAACGCGGCGAAGGCGCCGCCGGCGAGCAGCGCGCCGAGGAGGTCCCCGGCGAGTCCGCCGACCACGCGGTCGGGCAGGACGAGGACGGCGGCGTCGGCGGCGCCGGTCAGGGCGAGTTCGGGGGCGTAGATGCGGCCGAGGGCGCCGTACACCGGCGGCAGCAGGTAGAAGACGCCGACGAGGCCGAGGACGACGAGGGTGGTGCGGCGCGCGGTGCGCCCGTCGGGGCTGGTGTAGAAGCGGACGGCGACGTGCGGCAGCCCCATGGTGCCGAGGAAGGTGGCGAGGATCAGTCCGTACGTGGCGTACAGCCTGCGCCCGTCGTGGTCGCCGGTCAGCGCGCTGGACCAGCCGAGGGGGTCGCCGTCGCCGGGGGCGCGCTCGGGTACGGGGGTCCCGGGGGCGAAGCCGAGGGTGGTGCCGGCCTCCACGCGGTGGAGGCCCTCGGCGAGGGTGACGCGTTCACCGTGGTATGCGGCGGTGTCGACGCTGCCGGTCACGGTCACCGTCAGCGGGGCGTCGAGCGAGACCCGTACGGTGTCGTCGAGCCGCACGGTGGTGTGCTCGCGCAGCACGGCGGGCGCGTCGAACCGGGCGCGCGGGGCGTCGTCCGCGCACCAGGCGGCGACGAGGAACAGCGCGGGCACGAGGAGCGCCGTGAGTTTCAGCCAGTACTGGAACGCCTGGACGAACGTGATGCTGCGCATGCCGCCCGCGGCGACCGCGCCCGTGACGACGACCGCGACGAGCAGCCCGCCGAGCCATTCGGGAGCGCCGGTCACCGTCCCCAGCGTCAGCCCCGCGCCCTGGAGCTGCGGCAGCAGGTAGAGCCAGCCGACCCCGACGACGAGGAGCCCGGAGAGGCGCCGGACGTACGGCGACTCCAGGCGGGCCTCCGCGAAGTCGGACAGGGTGTAGGCGCCGGAGCGGCGCAGCGGGGCGGCGACGAGGACGAGCAGCACGAGGTACCCGGCGGTGTAGCCGACCGGGTACCACAGCAGGTCGGGTCCCTGGATCAGGACGAGCCCGGCGATGCCGAGGAAGGACGCGGCGGACAGGTACTCGCCGCTGATCGCGGCGGCGTTGAGGCGCGGGCCGACCGTGCGGGAGGCGACGTAGAAGTCGGAGGTGGTGCGGGAGATCCGCAGCCCCAGCGCGCCGATGAGGACGGTGGCGAGGACGACCCCGGCGACGGCGACGACGGCGTAGGCCTGGTTCACCGGGGCGGGTCACCTGCCTTCGACGAGGCGGGTGAAGTCGCGCTCGTTGCGCTCGGCGCGGCGCACGTACCAGCGGGCGACGAGCCACATGGCGGGGTGGACGGCGACACCGAGGACGGCCCAGACGACGAGTTCGGCGGCGGGGGCGGGGCCGCGGCCGGACAGGGCCTTGGGGAGGACGAGCAGCAGCGGCAGCGTCCCGGCGGCGAGGGCGAGGACGGCCAGCGCGGTCAGTGCGGCCCGCAGCTGGCTGCGTATCAGGGAGCGGACGTAGGTGTGGCCCAGCGTCGTCTGCTCGCTGATCTCGGACCGGGCGGGCGCGTGGCGCGGCGGGCGCCGCCTGGCACGCGGCACCCCGGTGACGGTCTCGCGGCGCGGCGGGGCCGCGGGCGGTCGGGGGCGCTCTGGGGACATCAGCGTGGAGTCTACGCAGCCGCCCTCACCGGAAGGTAGGGGCAAGGCCCCGGCCGGTCCGCGCGGCCGTGGGCTCACCGGTCAGCCGTGTACCCGCCGTATCAGCAGGTCCCGGAGCTGGCGTGCGTGGCGCCGGCTGACGGACAGCTCGGCGCTGCCGACGCGCACGGTGGTGGCGCCGCCGTCGAGCCGCAGTTCGTCGATACGGCCGAGGGCGACGAGGTGGCGCCGGTGGATGCGGACGAAGCCGTGCGGCGCCCACCGCTCCTCCAGGGTGGACAGCGGGATGCGGACGAGGTGGCTCCCGCCGTCGGTGTGCAGCCGCGCGTAGTCGCCGTGCGCCTCGACGTAGGCGATGTCGTCGATCGGGACGAACCGGGTGACGCCGCCCAGTTCGACCGGGATCTGCTCGGTGGCGGAGCCTCCCGCCGGCGCCGGGGGCCGTGCCAGGTCGCTGACCCGCCGCACGGCCTCCGCCAGGCGCTCCCTGCGGACCGGCTTGAGGACGTAGTCGACGACCTTCAGGTCGAAGGCCTGCACGGCGAAGCCCTCGTGGGCGGTGACGAACACGACCAGCGGCGGCTTCGCGAACCCGGCGAGCAGCCGGGCCACGTCCAGTCCGGTCAGCCCCGCCATGTGGATGTCGAGGAAGACCACGTCGACGGCGTCCTCCCCGTCGGGCCCCGCCTCCAGGGCCAGGCCGATGCGGCGCAGGGCCTCGGTGGCGCCGGTGGCGCCTTCCGCGCTGCGTACCCGGGGGTCGGAGCGGAGCAGGTAGAGCAGCTCCTCCAGGGCGGGTGCCTCGTCGTCGACGGCCAGTACGCGCAGCATGGTGCGGAGTGTAGGCGGGGGCCCGTTGAGCGAGAAGCGTCCGCCGTACGTACGGGTCGGTGCGGGAGCGGGACGGAGCGGGGGGTGCCATGGACCAGCACACGGCAGTGGGCGCCTACGCCCTCGGCGTCCTGGAGCCGTACGACGCCCTGTGCTGCGCGGAGCACGTCGCCCGGTGCGATCCGTGCGCGCTGCGCCTGGTGGAGCTGGGCGAGGTGGCGTCGGCGCTCGCCCAGCTGACGGGGCGGGCCCCGCTGGACCCGCCCGCGTCGCACCGCGCCCGCCCGGCTCCCGCGGAGCGGGGCCGCCGCGGCGGGGGCGGGCGGCGGCGCGCAGTGCGGGTACGCCGCTGGCTGCACCGCTGCGGCCGCCGCACCCGCGGGTGACGCCGCGGTGCGTGGCGGGGCGGAAGCCCTGGCGGCAGGGCGGCCGGGGCGCCGCCCGGGTGCAGAGGCGAGGGCGCGGGTTGCGGCCCGCTGGACCGCCCGCAGGGGCGTACGCCCCGCAAGGCGGGCGCGCGCGAGCAGCGGGCAGCGGGCACGGCACCCGACGGCAGGACACGCGCGGGCAGCGGGCACGGCGCCCCGACGGGCAGGACACGCGCGGAGGCGGCACACGCAGGGAGGCGGCACACGCGCGACCGGCGGGCACGACACCCGCAGGCAGGCGCACAGCCACGGGCCGATACCGGGCACACCCTCGCAGGCGCGACGCCCCGCACGGCACGCACACGCAACCGGCCGGCACCACACCCGCAAGCAGGCGCACCACCACGCGCGAGGACCGCGCGCACCCGGCTGGCGCGGCGCCACAGGCGGGCGCATGACCACACGCGAAGGCCGGGCGCGTCCGGGAGGCGCGGTGCCCACGGCAGGTCCGCGGCGCGGCGCCCGCACCCAGGTTGGAGTGCGCCGGCGGCCCGGCCCGGCACTGCCCCGGTGTGGAGGGCCCGGCCTACTTCAGGAGGCGGGACATGCGGCGGTCCGCCAGTGGTCTGCCGCCGGTCTGGCAGTGCGGGCAGTACTGGAGGGAGGAGTCGCTGAAGGACACCTCCCTGATCGTGTCGCCGCACACCGGGCACGGCTCGCCCGTCCGGCCGTGCACGCGCAGCCCGCTCTTCTTCTCCGCCTTGAGCCGTCCGGCCTCCATGCCGTGCGCGCGGGCGACGGCACCGCCGAGGGTCGTGCGGAGCGCCTCGTAGAGGGCGGTGACGTCGTCGTCCGTCAGGTTCCGGACCGGCTTGAACGGCGACATGCGGGCGGCGTGCAGGATCTCGTCGCTGTAGGCGTTGCCGATGCCCGCGATGAGGCTCTGGTCGCGCAGGGCGCCCTTGATCTGCCGCCGCTCCCCCGCGAGGACGGCGGCGAAGGCGGCGCGGTCGAAGCCCTCGGCGAGCGGGTCGGGCCCGAGCCGCGCCACCCCGGGCACCTCGGCGGGGTCGCGCACCAGGTACACGGCGAGCCGCTTGGTGGTGCCCGCCTCGGTGAGGTCGAAGCCGTCGCCACCGGTCAGGGCGACCCGCAGCGCGAGCGGTCCCTTCCCCGGGCGGGGTGGTCCGGAGGGCAGGACGTCCCGCCACTGGAGCCAGCCGGCGCGGGCCAGGTGCACCACGAGATGCAGGCCGCCCGCGGTGACGTCGAGGAACTTCCCGTGCCGGTCGACGGCCGTGACGGCGGCCCCGTCGAGGGCGCTGAGCGGCGGGTCGTACGTCTTGAGGACACTGATCGCGACCGGCAGGGCCCGGGCGATCTCCTTGCCCGCGAGATGGACGTCGAGGAACTCTCGCAGCGCTTCGACCTCGGGCAGCTCGGGCATGCCACCAGCCTGCCGCAGTCCGCGGCCGCGCGCCTCACGGCCGGTACGGCCGGGTGGCGGCGGAAGCCGACGGCGCGGCGGCGGTCCCAGGGCGGCCGTGCGCGCCAGGGGTGCCCCTCCGGGAGGGCTTTGCAGGGTCCCCTCAGCCGCCCGCGGCCGCCGTCCTGCGCGCCTGCGGCGTGTCGGGCGTACCCGCCGTCCCCGCCGTCTGCGGGGTCCTCGCCGCCCCCGCGGCCCTGCCCGGTGCGGCCGCCGTGCGCTCGGGCAGGACGAACTCGCACCAGACGCACTTGCCGCTGCCGCGCGACTCCACGCCCCAGGCTTCGGCGAGCCGGTCGACCAGCAGCAGCCCGCGGCCGTTGATGCCGTCCTCGCCCGTCTCCCGCCGCCGGGGCAGGACGCTGGAGCGGTCCTCGACCTCGACCCGGAGGCGCCGCTCGGGGCCGGTCAGCATGCGCAGGGTGACCACGGCCCCGCCGTCGGTGTGCAGGAGCGCGTTGGTGATCAGCTCGTCGGCGGCCAGTTCGATCTCGTCGGACTGCTCGCGCCATCCCCAGGCCCGTACGGCCGCGCGGATCATGTGGCGGGCGGAGCGCAGCGCCTCCGGATCGCTCTGCGCGACGTGCTGCTGGAGTCTGCCGCCGGCCTGCGGGGTGTAGCCGCCCCGGCGGCGCAGCAGCAGGATCGCCACGTCGTCGTCGCCGCCGCGCTCGTCGACGACGTCGCACAGGTCGTCCGCGAGCGCCTGGAGGTCCTGCGGGCCGCCGCGGACGCGGGCGGTGAGCCACTGCATGCCCTCGTCGAGGTCGGCGCCCGGCTGCTCGACGAGGCCGTCGGTGTAGAGCACCAGGGTCTGGCCCGGGTCCAGTTCGAGGACGGTCACGGGGTAGTCGAGTGCGCCGAACTCGGCGGACAGGCCGAGCGGCAGGCCGCCCTGGACGGGGACGCGGCGGCAGTTGCCGTCGGCCTCCCGCAGCAGCGGGTCCACGTGGCCGGCGCGCACCACCTGCACGACGCCTGAGGCGAGGTCCACCTCCATGTAGGTGCAGGTGGCGAAGCGGTCGGTGTCGAGTTCCTGCAGGAACACGGAGGCGCGGGCCATGGCGGTGGCCGGGGTGTGGCCCTCGGCGGCGTAGGCGCGCAGCACGATGCGCAGCTGGCCCATGACGGCGGCGGCGTGGGTGTCGTGCCCCTGGACGTCGCCGATGACCGCGCCGACCCGGCCTCCGGGCAGCGGGATGATGTCGTACCAGTCGCCGCCGATGTCGCGGCCGAGGCGGCCCGACCGGTAGCGGACGGCGATGTGGGCGCCCGGCACGTCGGGGATGCGGCGCGGCAGCATGGCCTGCTGGAGCCCCTCGGCGAGGTCGTGCTCCTGCTCGAAGAGGATGGCCCGCTGGATGCTCTGCGCGATGCTGCTGCCGAGCGCCACGAGGATGTTCCGGTCGTCGGCGGTGAAACCGGACTTGTCGCTGTAGAGCAGGCCGATCGCGCCGATGGGGCGGGCCTGCGCGATGAGCGGGAGGTAGGCGGCCGCGGTGATGCCGAGGTCGGTGATGTGCGGCCAGAGCAGCGGGTACGAGGCGGCGAAGTCCTCGGGCGACTCGATGAAGCGGGGGGCGAGCGTGCGGATGACCTCGCTCATCGGGTACGGCTCCTCCACCCGGGTGTAGCGGGTGCCGGGCACGAACGAGCCGTCGGGGCCGTCGGCCACGAGGTGGATGCGGCCGGCTTCGAGCAGACCCATGACGACGCTGGTGGCGCCCAGGTGCTCCAGTCCGTGGGAGTCCTTCAGCACGTCGATGACGTCCTGGACGGTACGGGCGTGGGCGAGGGCGGCCGTGGTCGATTCGACGACGCTGGTCAGCCGGCGGCGCTCGACGTCCACCTCCAGGCGCGCGGTGGCCTCGGCGAGCTCCTGCGTGGCGTCGCGGACGATGCCGATGATCCGGTGGGGGCGCCCGCTCGCGTCGCGCCGGATGAAACCCTGCGTGTGGGTCCAGCGCAGGCTGCCGTCGCGGGTGCGGATGCGGAAGTACGCGCCGTAGTGGGAGCGGCCGCTCTTGAGGGCCTGGGTGACCATCCCGTCGAGCCGGACGGCCTCGCTGGGCGGCACGCGCCGCGACAGGCTCGACGGCCTGCCGTCGTACTCGTCCGGATCCAACTGGAACACGTCGAGGGCGACCTCGTCCATGTGCATCAGCCCGGCGTCGAGGTCCCAGTCGAAGCTGCCCATGCGGTTGAGGGACAGGCTCTGATCCGGATGGGCGGGCCAGTCCTCGGGGAGCGACAGGGCATCCGCTGCCGGATCAACCATGGAGCCACTCTGCCATCATTTGTCTGTTTTATCGACCTTTTGCGGGTGGCAGCGAGCGTCGGCCCGCCGCCCGGTCACCCGCCCGCTCCCATCGGACCGACCAGCAGCCCGTCGGGCTCCGTCCCGCCGGGCGCAGGCGCGTCCGGCACGGTCGTCTCCGGCACGCCGGCCGGCCCGGGGCCGTCGGGCACGGCGGCACCCGGCCCCGCCGGCGCATCGGGCACCGCCGGGCGCGGCGCGACCGGAGGCACCACGGGGGCAGGGGGAGCCGCCGGCGGCGGTGCCGCGGGGGCGGCGGCGCGGCCGGCGGCTGCGCGGCGGCGCGGCCGCCGTCCGGGACCGGCCCGTCGGCGACGTGGCGCTCCTCCGGGTCGTACGCGGGGGGCACGGCGGCTTGCGGTCCTGCTCCCCGCCGGTGCCGACCTTGCGCTCCAGCCAGGTGTCGTTGACGACGTTGACGAGGACGAGGGTCTCCAGGGTGCGCACGGTGGGATGGACGGCGATGACCCGCTCGGGCCGGTAGCCGTCCCAGGCGCGGCCCCGCTGTGCGGCGGGGAGGCGGCCGTCGGCGGGGCTGCGCAGCGGGTTGCCGTCCGCGCAGCGCACGCGGGGTGCGCCGTAGGCGTCGACGAGTACGGCGGTGCCGGCCTGCAGCACCGCCTGGTAAGGGACGGCGTTCCCCTTGCGGTAGCCGTGCCCGGCCACATGGGTGTCCGCGCGCAGCATCACGGGGGTGAGGCCGCGCAGCCACTGGGCGAGTCCCGTCCGGCTCACGCCCGCGGCGCGGGCGAAGGCTTCGGCCTTGGCCGTGTCGGCGGTGAGGAAGCGGACCTGCTGCTCGATGTCGCAGCTCGCGAGCGACTGGGTTCCGCCGTACAGCCCGGGGGTGGCGCCGTCGACGGTGCGCAGCGGCTCGCCGGCCGAGGCCGCGGCGCCGGCCGCCGGCCCGGGCGAGGGCCGGTGCCGCGCGGCGGTGTCGGAGGTGAGGACGGTGGAGGCGGTGAAGGGGTGGGGGCCCGGTTCCGCCGCCGGCTGGAGCAGGGCCGCGGGCGGCGCCGGGGAGCCGCTGGGGGCGGGCGCGCCGCCGCCCCCGCAGCCCGTGGCGAGCAGCCCGGCGGCGGCCGCCACCGCGACGTAGGCGCCGGGGCGTTGGCCGGTCCGCGGCGAGCGGCGGCGTGTGGGTGGGCGCACGTCGGATCTCCGTCTTCCTGAGGGCACGGCAGGACATGTCCCTCCATATCTGCCGGACGGCCGGGGGCGCCGCAACCCGGCACGGCCCGTCGGAGCAGCCCAGGAGGCACGAACCCCTCACTTGAACATGTTCAACTACACCGGCTACGCTCCCGACCATCGAACTGAACGCGTTCAAGTCCCGGTGTCGCCGGACGGGCGCGGCGAGAGGGGGACCCGTGGCGGTGCTCGTGGATCTGGTCGTGGTGCTCGGGATGCTGCTGGTCGTGCCGTGGGGTCTGGCGCTGGCGGACGGCGCCGGGGGCTCCGTCCGCGCAGGCACCCCGGGAACGGCGGCGCTGCGCCGGCTGTGGCCGCTGTTCGCCGTCCCGGGCGCGGTCTCCCTGTGGCTGCCGCGCGGCGCCCTCGCCGCGGCACTGGCGGCGGTGTACGCGCTGGGCGCCCTGCTGCTCGCGCTGACGGCGCCCCGGCGGCTCGCCCGCACCCGCTCCCTCGCCCCGGCGGAGGTCGCGCTGCTGACCGCGCTCGTGAGCCCTTCGGTGGCCGCGACCGCCCTGGTGGCCGAGCGGCGGGGGTACCGGCTCTTCGGCTTCGACCTGGAGATCCTGGAC
Source organism: Streptomyces sp. CC228A (assembly GCF_021390935.1). Lineage (GTDB taxonomy): Bacteria > Actinomycetota > Actinomycetes > Streptomycetales > Streptomycetaceae > Streptomyces. The sequence goes on along the minus strand of NZ_JAJPUI010000008.1, from coordinate 67,215 downwards.
CTGACCGTGCCGCACTTCCACTTCGCCGGATTCGCCGCCGCCCTGGTCGCGGGTCTGGTCGCGCACGCCGCCGGCGGCGGGCACCCGCGCCTGAGCGGCTTCGCCGCGCTGAGCGTGCCGTCCGGCACGTTCCTGGTGCTCACCGGCTACTTCCTCAACGACTGGACCGAGCTCGCGGGCGCCGCCGTCCTGACCGCCGGAATGTGGGCGGTCGCCCTGCTGACCTGGCGGGACGTACGGGCCCGGGCCCGTGACCGGCTGACCGGCACCCTGCTCGGCGTCTCGGCGGCGGTCCTGGTGGCCACCATGCTCCTCGCCCTGAGCTGGGCGCTCGGCGAGGCCACGGGCCTCCCCCACCCCTCACTGGAGTGGATGGCGGCCACCCACGGCCTCGCGAACGCCCTCGGCTTCACCCTCTGCTCGCTCCTGGCCTGGCGCCGTCTGCGCTCCCCCGCGCGCCCCACCGCACCGGCCCGGCCCGCCCCGCACCCCCTGGAAGAGCGGCCCGTTCACACCGCCCCGGCCCGCAAGGAGGTCCCCGCATGATCCACCCGTCCCACACGACCGGGAGGAATCAGACGCCCTGTCCGCCCCGCACGCCCCGCGGCACCGGGCGCCCGCCCGCCTCCCCCTCCTTCTCGTATCCCGACGTGGGCGCGACCGCGTTCCCCGGCGCCCTCCCGTCCGGCTACGACCACCTGCGGCACCGCACGCTCGTGGGCCGCGGGGGCGACGTCTTCCGGGCGGCCGGCACGGCCGTGACCACGTGGGGGATGCACCGGGCGACCGGCGCCCGGGTGCACGCCGAGGCCGACCGGGCCGCCCCCGGCGTGCGCCTGCGCGTCGCCGCGGGCCTCGGACGGCTGGAGTACGCCGTCCCCTGCCGGGTGGTGTGGGCGGCGTACGGGGAGGACCGCACCGGCCTCGCGTACGGCACGCTGGAGGGCCACCCCGAAAGCGGCGAGGAGTCGTTCGTCGTCACGCTCGATCCGGACGGCTCCGTGTGGTTCACGGTGACCGCGTTCAGCCGCCCCGCCCGCTGGTACACCCGGCTGGCCGGCCCCGCCGTGCCCGTCCTGCAGCGCTGGTACGCCCGCCGCCTGGGACGGGCCGTGCGGCGGCTCGCACAGGGCCGGGACGCCGCCTGATACTGGGGGGGATGGACGGGTTCGGCTGGTTCGCGTCATCCGACTACTGGCTGGGCCGACTGGTCTTCCAGCGCGGCCTCGCCGGGCTGTACGCGGTCGCGTTCCTCTGTGCGGCCCTGCAGTTCCGGGCGCTGATCGGGGAGCGCGGGATGCTGCCGGTCCCCGCGTACGTGCGCCGGGGTTCATGGCGGCGCTCACCCAGCCTCTTCCGGCTGCACTACTCCGACCGGTTCTTCGCGCTGTGCGCCTGGGGCGGCGCGGCGCTGGCCCTCGCGCTGGTCGCGGGTGCGGGCGACGCGGTGCCGCTGGGCGCGGCGATGCTGATGTGGGCGGTGCTGTGGGGGCTGTACCTGTCGATCGTGAACGTCGGCCAGACGTGGTACGCCTTCGGCTGGGAGTCGCTGCTGCTGGAGGCGGGATTCCTGGCGGTGTTCCTGGGCAACGACGAGACCGCGCCGCCGGTGCTGCTGATGTGGCTGCTGCGCTGGCTGCTGTTCCGCGTGGAGTTCGGCGCCGGGCTGATCAAGCTGCGCGGCGACCCGTGCTGGCGCGACCTGACGTGCCTGTACCACCACCACGAGACCCAGCCGATGCCGGGACCGCTCAGCTGGTTCTTCCACCACCTGCCGCGCCCGCTGCACCGGGTGGAGGCGGCCGCGAACCACGTGGCCCAGCTGGCCGTGCCGGTGCTGCTGTTCGCCCCGCAGCCGGTGGCCACGGTCGCGGCCTGCCTCATCGCGGTGACGCAGCTGTGGCTGGTGGTGTCCGGCAACTTCGCCTGGCTGAACTGGCTGACGATCGTCCTGGCCCTGTCAGTGGTGGACGGCACGCTGGTGGCGGACGCGCCCGCGCTCCCCGACCCGCCGCTGTGGTACGCGGTCCTCGTGGCCGCCGTCACCGCCCTGGTGGTGGCACTGAGCGTGCGCCCGGCACGCAACCTGCTCTCCCGCCGCCAGGTGATGAACCGCTCCTTCGACCCGCTGCACCTCGTGAACACGTACGGCGCGTTCGGCACCGTCGGCCGGGTGCGCCACGAGGTGGTCGTCGAGGGCACCGACGAGCCGACCGCCCGCCCGGACACGGTCTGGCGGGAGTACGGCTTCCGGGGGAAGCCCGGCGACGTGACCCGGCTGCCGCGCCAGTTCGCCCCGTACCACCTGCGGCTCGACTGGATGATGTGGTTCGCGGCGCTGTCCCCGGCGTATGCGGCGGGGTGGTTCGGCCCGCTGGTGGAGCGGCTGCTGGAGAACGACCGGGACACGCTGCGGCTGCTGCGCCGCAATCCGTTCCCGGACAGTCCGCCGCGGCTGGTCCGGGCCCGCGTGTACCGCTACCGCTTCACGACGTGGCGGGAGCTGCGCGAGACCGGCGCCTGGTGGCACCGCACCCTCGTACGGGAGTTCCTCCCCCCGACCCGGCTCGGCTCCGCCGGCCCGCGCGCCGAGTGAAGCTCTGGGCAGAGCTGGTGGTGATCGGTGGGACTCCGCTAGGTTGCGGCGGCAGTGAGGCGGGCCGAGCGGATGCCGATGACGTTCGGCCTGCCCGCCTTCCCGCTTCCGCGGCCCGCCCGGGGTGCTGCTCCCGTGTCGTCACCGGGTGGAAAAGCCCGTACCCCCGCCGTCACGGCGGGGGTACGGGACCACTGCTCTCATCCTGTGCGTACCCGGCGGCTTCCCCGCGGCCGCGGCCGTCCGCGTACGGCTCAGTCGACGCCGGGCAGGATGTGCGGCTCGGCGAGGTCGTCCTCGTAGCCGGCCAGTCGGATCGGAGCCGAGCGCGCCCAGACCTCCAGGCTGCCGAGCTCGTCCGATCGGGCGGACCGGAAGGACCGCTCTGCGGGCTGTGCCGGGCGGACGCCCGGTTCCCGCGTGGTCGATTCTGTTGTCACCGCGCACTCCTGTCGTGTCGCGAACCTGTGGGATACGTGTCTGCCGTCGGTCGCGGTGGCGCCGGTCACCGGGCAGGACCGCGGCCTTGGTGGCAGGCCGGTCCCGCGGTCGGCCCGAGGGTGTTTCGTGGCTCCCTGTCGGCCGACCGTTCGCATCAGAGTAACCAAATGAGCGCGCCCCCGCTCGATGTAACGCATCACATCGTCGAGTTCCGGCCAAGGTGGCCCGGAGTGCCCTGTCAGCGGCACCACGTGCCGCCGTTGCGGGAGGACAGGGCGCCCGGTGGGAGGACAGCGGGCCTGTTCGGCGGGCAGGGGCCGGCCGGGCCGGTCTGCCGCTGCGGCGACCGCGGCGGCCGCCCGGGGGCCCGCGCCCCCGCCCGGAGAACCCGGGCAGGCCGCGGCGGGCCCTGTTCGGAAGCCAGGAGGCGCCACGGCCTGCGGCGGTGCGTCTGCCGCCCCGGGCCTCGCGGCCTGTCGCCATCACCCCTCACCGAGGGCACCGCGGCATGCGGCGACCCGCCCCTCGCCGGCGGCGTCACGGCCTGCCCCAGAGGCATCACGGCCTGCCGCGCAGCGGCCCTCGCCGCAGACGTCACAGCCTGCGGCGACCCGCCCTGCGCCAAGGGCATCGCAGCCTCCGCGCCGCGGCCCTCGCCAGAGGCATCACGGCCTGCGGCGCCCCGGCCTCACCAGAGGCATCACGGCCTGCGGCGGTTCACCACTTGCCGGGCGCGTAGTCCTTCAGGAAGCAGCCGTACAGGTCCTCGCCCGCCTCGCCGCGGACGACCGGGTCGTACACGCGGGCCGCGCCGTCCACGAGGTCCAGCGGGGCGTGGAAGCCGGCCTCAGCCAGCCGCATCTTGTCCGGGTGCGGCCGCTCGTCGGTGATCCAGCCGGTGTCGACGGCCGTCATCAGGATGCCGTCCTTCTCGTACATCTCCTCCGCGCTGGTGCGGGTCAGCATGTTCAGCGCGGCCTTCGCCATGTTCGTGTGCGGGTGCCCGGCACCCTTGTAGCCGCGGTTGAAGACGCCTTCCATCGCGGACACGTTGACGATGTACTTGCGCCGCGCCGGGGACGCCGCCATCGCCGGCCGGAGCCGGCTGATCAGGATGAACGGCGCGGTGGAGTTGCACAGCTGGACCTCCAGCAGCTCCACCGGGTCGACCTCGTCGACCGTCTGGATCCAGCTGTTGACGGGGGCCAGGTCCGGCACCAGGCCGCCCGCGTCGATGGCGGTGCCCGCCGCGATACGGGCCGGCGCGGCGGAACCGCCGACCAGCGCCAGGTCGGTGACGTCCTGCGCGGTGAGCGCGTCCCCGGAGCGGGCCGACGGCAGCGCGGCCACGGTCTCCACCGCACCGCTGCCGAACGTGCCGATGACCTCGGCGGACGGCAGCTCGCCCGCGGGCAGCGGCGCGGCCTCGGCGGCCACCAGCTCGCTGTACGCCTGCGGGGAGCGGCGCACGGTCTGCGCGGCGTTGTTGATCAGGATGTCCAGGGGGCCGGCGGCCGCCACCGAGTCGGCGAGGGCCACCACCTGCGCCGGGTCGCGCAGGTCGATGCCGACGATCTTGAGCCGGTGGATCCACTGGTCGCTGTCCGGCTGGGCCTTGAAGCGGCGGATCGCGTCGTTGGGGAAGCGGGTGGTGACCGTGGTGTGCGCGCCGTCGCGGAGCAACCGCAGCGCGATGTACATGCCGATCTTCGCGCGGCCGCCGGTGAGCAGCGCCCGGCGGCCGGTGAGGTCGGTGCGCGCGTCGCGCCGCGCCCGGTTCTCCCTCGCGCATGTCGGGCACAGCTGGTGGTAGAAGGCGTCGACCTCGACGTACCGGCTCTTGCAGATGTAGCAGGAGCGGGGCCGCTGGAGTATGCCCGCGATCTCCCCGGCCGCGGACGAGCTGGGCAGCAGGCCCTGCGTCTCGTCGTCGATCCGCTCGGCGGAGCCGGTGGCGGTGGCCTCGGTCACGGCCCGGTCGTGCGCGGTCTTGGCGGCCCGGCGCTCCTGGCGGCGGCGCTGCTTGACCGTGCGGTAGACGTGCGAGGTGGCGCGCCTCACCTTGATCGCGTCGGGGTGGTCGACGTCGAGGTCGTCCAGCTCCTTCAGCACGTCCAGGCAGACGGCCAGGCGCTCGGGGTCGATGCCCGGCCCGTACGCCTGGTTCTCTTCTGTCACCGTCATCGCCGCTGCCGTTCCTCGATCACTCGTCCGCCTGTTCTCAAAAGGGGAACTTTACGGAGCGGACGGCCCACCCGCCAAACCCGGGCCGCCGCTCACCGCGGAGACGCGGCGGGCGGGCGCGGCGGGCGGTCGAAGACGCAGTCGCCGCACAGGCCGCCGCCGGGGCAGCGGTAGTACAGGCAGCAGCTGCGGCGGCGGAGCGCCGGGCCCTGCAGGGTGCCGGCGAGGTCGGGGTCGTCGAGCAGCGCGGCCGCGAGCGCGGCGGCCCGCCGGGCGGCCTCCGGGCGGTCGTGGCGGTGCGCCCAGCGGGTCAGCTCGCGGACGGCGCCGCCGAGGGCGGAGCCCGCGTTGCCCCACAGCAGCCGCGGGGAGACCGCGCCGCCCGTGCGCAGGGCGGCGGCCAGCGGGGCGAGGTGCCCGTGCTGGACGAGGTCGCGCAGGTGCTCGGGCGTTCCGGGCCGGACGCGGTCGCCTGACCACCACAGGTCGTCGGGCGTGGTGCGGGCGGGGTCCCAGTGCAGCGTGTCCGGGCGGATGTCCGGGACGACGCCGTACAGCGCCGCCGAGCCGAGCGCGACCGACCAGAGGCGGGCGGCGAGCCCCAGCTGGGCGACGGAGGCGGCGACGCGGTACTCGGGGGCCCGCAGCCGCTCGGCGACCCGCCTCACCCTGTCCTCCAGGGGCGCGTGGTCGCCGGCGTACACGCGGGCGAGGGGCACGTACGCATCGGCGGCGCCGACGGCAGCCACCGCGCCCGGAGCGCCGGGCGGCACCGGGCTTCCGGGTGCGGCGGACGCGGGGCGCGGGGCAGGCGCGGAGGGGGCCGCCGAGGCCCGCCCGGACGTGGGGCGGGGGTAGCGCTCAGCGGTCGCCGTGCGCCGATCGGCCGTGGCCGACCGGGCGGCCGGGGTGCCCGCCGTCGCGTGCGCGGCCTCCGCAGGGGACGTGCCGGCGGCGGACCGCGCGGGCGCGGAGGCCACCTCGGGCGGGGCGGAGGGCGCCGGGGCGAGGCGCAGCGCGAAGAAGCCGCCGACACCACCCAGGGTCTCCAGCTCGGCGCGGCCGAGCCCCCCGCTCTCCCGCTCCGTCACATCCCCTGCCGCCACGCGTTCCTCCCCGTCCCGCCCCGCGTCCGTCCGACGGGACCACGGTAGCGGGGCGGGGAGGCGGCGTCTCCGGAGGGAGGCAGCGGGAGGGGCCTCGGGCCCGTGGAGGGAGCGGCCGCTAGAGGGAGACGCCGCGGGCCCGCAGGTAGGCGACGGGGTCGATGTCGGAGCCGTAGCCGGGGCCCGTGCGGATCTCGAAGTGCAGGTGCGGACCGGTGCTGTTCCCGGTGGAACCGGAGCGGGCGATGCGCTGTCCCGCGGCGACCGTCTGGCCCTCGCGGACCGTGAGCGCGGACAGGTGCGCGTACTGGCTGTACTTGCCGTCGTCGTGCCGGATGACGATCTGGTAGCCGTACGCTCCCGCCCAGCCGGCGGAGACCACGCGCCCGGAGGCGACGGCCTTCACCGAGGTGCCCGTGGGCACGGGGAAGTCGACGCCGGTGTGGTAGCCGGCGGACCAGGCCGAGCCCCGGGTGCCGTAGGCGGCTCCGGGCGGGGCCTCGACGGGGGCGGCCACCGGGCTCTTGCGGGACGCGGCGACGGGCGCGGTGCGCGGGGTCGCCGGGCGGGCCTTGGCCGCACTCGCGGGCTTCTCGTCGGGCTTGGCCTTCGGCCGGGCCTTCCCTTGGGGGTTGCCCTTCGCCTTGGCGCCGTCGCTCCCGGCCCGGGGCGCGGACGGCGCCTTCGGGGCGGCCGCCCGGCCCTTGCCGGTGAGCGTCAGCTTCTGCCCGGGGAGGATGAGGTCGGGGTCGTCGCCGATGACGTCGCGGTTCTGCTCGTAGAGCCGCTGCCAGCCGCCGGGGACGCGCCGGGCCTGCGCTATCCCCGAGAGGGAGTCCCCGCGGGCCACCGTGTAGCTCTCGCGTCGCTGGTTGGGCACGTGGGTGGGCGAGGTGCCCTTCGTGCGTGCGGAGTCGCCCTTCCGGCCCGGCGCGATGTCGGGTGCCTCGCCGCCGCGGGTGAGTCCGGCCCGCGTCGAGCAGGTGGGCCACGCACGGGGGCCCTGGCCCTTGAGCACCTTCTCGGCGATCGCGATCTGCTGGTCCTTGGTCGCGAGGTCGGCGCGGGGCGCGTAACGGGTCCCTCCGTACGCCTCCCACGTGGACTGGCTGAACTGCAGTCCGCCGTAGTACCCGTTCCCGGAGTTGATCTTCCACCGGCTGGTGGACTCGCAGGCCGCCACCTTCTCCCAGACGTCGACGGACGCCGCCTGGGCGGTTCCGGCTCCGATGAGGGGCAGCGCGATGCCCGCCCCGCCGACGGTGACCGTCAGCGATGCCCGGTTGAGGCGGCCGAGCAGGCGGCTCGGCTGGTGGCGGCGGTGTCGTCCCCGTACTGCCATGGGTGGTCCCCCCTATGCACGTCAGCGGCCGCCAAGCTATGGGCGGCCGACTGCTCGTGACAAGGGGGCGCACTGGGCGCAGGGGGCGCGGGCCTCCCTCAAGTGGCCCTTCTGCACGTGAACGTGACGGACCGTACGGCGCGGCGCCCAGCGGGACGCGGGGGCCCTCACGGCCCGCCCACCCGGCGCGTGTCCGCAGCGGCGGCGGGCCGGATACCCCCGCCCCGGGGGCAGGGCCCGTCACCGTGCGCCCCGGGGCGCACCGCGGTCGTCGGCTCAGCCGCGGCTGAGGGGACCGGGAGCGGGCTCGGGCTCCGGCACGGGGTCGGGTCCGGGCGGCTTGGGCACCGGATCCGGCGGCGGCACCGGTTCGGGGCCGGGGCGCGGCGGCTCCGGCACCGGCCCGGGTCCCGGGCCGGGCCCCGGTGGGGGCGGCGGCACGGGGGCCGGATCGGGCATGGGCGGCACGGGGTCGGGATGGGGCTCGGTCATGACGTCCCCCTCGGGATGCGGCCACGGGGACGCGTCGCGCGTCCTGTGCCGCGTGTTCCCCCGCACGCCGAAGCCATGCCCGCGACGCCGTGGGGCGGCGGCGTGCCGAGGCCCGCTCGCTTCCCGGGGGCGTGCCCTCCGGGCCCGGCACCGGGCACGCCCCCGGCCCCGGCCGCAGGCACCGGCGCGGTGCGCGCCGGGCACGCTTTCCGGCGACGCCGCCTCCAGGCACAGCACCCACCCTCGGCGCATCCTCCGGGGGCGGCCCGCCACCGCGACGCCTCCGGCTACCCAGCACGGCGGGCCACCGGCAACCCCTCCCGGGCCCGGCACGCCTCCGGGTACGGCGACGGCGGCCAGCGACCAGCGACCAGCGAGGGTCCGGCTCCGTAGTCACGGCCGCAGGCACGGCACGCGCACCCGGCGCACCGGACAGCGTCACCGGCCCGCCCGGGAGCGGGCACCTCCCCGGGCGGCCCGGGCGCCGGCTCGCGGCCGCCGCGCAGCAGCACCGATCGGTTCTCGGGCGTGCGGCCGACCGGCGACCAGGGCCCGGTGTCGCCGGGTCGCAGCCTCGCCCACGGCGCCCACAGGCAGGTGCCGACATGGCAGGCGGCAGGCGGCCGGGGTGCCTCCGATTCCGCGATCGCCGACGGCGAAGACCCGGGGAGGCAGTTCCAGGGGAGACCAGGCAGCCGCGCGTCAGCCGCGGGCCGCGGGCACCGCGTGCGGGCTGCGCGCGGTGTCGGTGCCGGGGACGGGGGCCGACGCGTCAGAGCCGAGCTCCACGATCCGGTTCGCCGCGTCCACGTGCACCACCCGCGGCACGAACGCCCGCGCCTCGGCGTCGTCCACCTGGGCGTAGCTGATCAGGATCACGAGGTCGCCCGGGTGCACGAGGTGGGCGGCGGCGCCGTTGATCCCGATGACCCCGGACCCCCGCTCGCCCTCGATGACATAGGTCTCCAGGCGCGCCCCGTTGGTGATGTCCACGATGTGCACCAGCTCGCCCGGCAGCAGGTCGGCCGCGTCCATGAGATCGGCGTCGATCGTCACGGACCCGACGTAGTGCAGGTCGGCCTGGGTCACGGTCGCCCGATGGATCTTGGACTTGAACAGAGTTCGCAGCACTTTGGACTCCTGGAAGACGGCTCCCTGCCAGCTTTCTGCAGGTCAAGGGCGGTATTACTCTACAACTGACACGCGCCTGACTCGAAGACTGTGAGGAACATCGCTTCACTTCGGTGGTCCGGCGGCTCCCCGCGGTGGGCTTCCGTGCGAACCGGGCTGTTGTGGCGCGTCGAACACGCCCCCACCCGAACACCCTCCACGGAACGCGCCAGGACCATTGCTGCGAAACGCCGGCTCAAGGACGTGGCTTCCCTCAGCTTGCGCGTTCCCGCACCCGGTCCTCAGCGTTCTCGAAGCTCAGCAGTCTTCCGCGGATCGTCCTCCAGAATGCGGGCCGCGAGCTGCCGTACTTGCTCCTCCACGGGCTGGTCGCGGGTGATGAACAACTCGTACCAGTAGGAACATGTACGCGCCCCCGACGCCTGGACCTGGTGGAACTCGACATCGACCCCCTCGGAGCTGGTGAGCTCCTCGGGTACGTCGGGCTCCTCGCGTCGTGGCCAGACATTCGTGAGGGCGCAGCCCCACCGCTCGAACCAGCCGCTGGCCGCAAGGGTCTGCTGAAGCAGCCGGGCGACGGTGTCCACTGGCTCTTCCCAGCTGCGGTCCGCTGCGGCCCGTGCGAGTTCGGCTTCGTACTGGGCGGCATCGAAGCAGATGTCCACGGGCACGGCGGTGATGTTGCCGGTGTTCTCCCAGGCCTCCCAGATCACCCGGTCGCCCTCGCGGCGCATGGTGACGTACAGAGCGCCGCAGCAGCCGGCGGTGCAGGTCGGCTCGGTGATCGCGACTCTGCGCGGCTCCTCCGTGACCGCCAGCGGCCAGCTCTCGGCAGGACCTGTTCCAGTGCCGGCAACTGAGTGCCACCCCTTCAGGGTGGACTTCCTTCAGAACGTCCACGCCGTCGACCAGAGGGCGCACCTCGGCCCCGGGGTCCGCCGCCCAGTCGTCCGGGATCCTGCTGATCCGGCCACCGGCGAGGAGGGACGGATCAAGCGCCGCAGTACGGGCCACTGCTCGGTGAGCAGCCGGTGGTGCAGGAGGGTCAGCAGGTCCTCACTCAGTCCTTCGGCGAGGACGGTCCGGTAGAGCGTCATGCGGGACTTCGGACGGTCGAGGCTGTAGCTCGTCCGCCCGGACCAGACGATGTGAAGCGGCAGGTCCACGGTGCCCTCGACGGGGCCGGCCGGCTCCTGCAAGCGCTCGGGCAGCCGGCTGCGGTAGCGGTCCCGCAGCACCTCGGCGCGGGCGGCGGTGATCGCCGTGTCCATGTGTTCTGGCGGCACCTGCACCGCGTCGGCGTCCCGTTCGGCGAGACGGCCTGGGATCACGCCCGGAGAGCAGCGCGCTGCGGAGCGTCGCACGACGCTGAGATTGACGGCATCCCGCTGCAGCGTGCTGCGTAGCACCTGCCTGGCCGGCCCGAGTCCTGCGTGCGGGCCGCGATCCATTGCGTGGCGCGGCCTCGAAGGCATGCTCACCCGTCAGGAGTACCGCAGTGGAACTCGTAGACGTACACGCCCCGTGTACCGCCGACGACGACGCCGCGACCGTCGGGAGTCCAGGCGCAGGAGTACAAGATCCCGTCGGTGCGCATCATGGTGACAGCCCGTCCCGACCCCGGGTCCCAGACCCGCACCGTGCCGTCGTCGCTTGCGGTGGCGAGCCGGGCTCCGTCCGGTGAGACCGCCACCCTGGTGACCCGGCCGGTGTGTCCGGTGAGGCGGGCGATCTCCTGGCCGGTGCCCCGGTCCCAGATCCATACCGTCGCCTGGTAGCCGCCTGTGGTGGCGAACCACGTGCCGTCCGGTGAAACCGCCACGACGTTCACCCAGCCGGCGTGTCCGGTGACGCGAACGGTCTCCCGGCCGGTGGCCCGGTCCCACACCCGCACCGTACCGCTGTCACTGATGGTGGCGAACCACGTGCCGTCCGGCGCGATCGTCACCCGGCCCGGGTAGCGGGTGGCGCCAGGGAACCGGGCGGTCTCCTGGCCGGTGGCCCGGTCCCAGATCCGCACCGTCCCGTCCATGCCCGTGGTGGCGAGCCAGGTGCCGTCCGGCGCGATCGTCACCTCGGCCGCCTGATCGGTGTGGACGGTGAGACGGATGATCTCCCCGCCGGTGGCCGAGTCCCAGATCTGCACCGTCCCGTCCGATCCGGTGGTGACGAGCCAGGTGCCGTCGGGTGAGATCGCCGCCCCGTTCACCAGTCTGTCGTGCCCGGTGAGACGGTTGGTCTCCTCGCCCGTAGCTGAGTCCCAGATCTGCACCGTGTTGCCGCGGATGGTGGCGAGCCGGGTACCGACCGGGGCGATCGCCCCCACCTTCACCCACGGTTCAGTGAGGCAGGCGGTCTCACGGTCGGCGTCCCAGTCCCAGATCCGCACCTTGCCGTCGTGGCCGACGCAGGCGAGCCAGGTGCCCTTGGGCGCCACCATCACTGTTTCCACCGGAAGGGAGCGTCCGGTGCGGGGTGCGGTGCCCTGAACGGCGCCCGAGTCCCAGATCTGCCCTGTATTGCCGCCGGTGGTGACGAGCCAGGTGCCGTCCGGGGCGATCGCCACCGAGTTCACCGAGAAGGACGGGCCGGCGAGGGAGGCGGTCTCCCGCCCAGTGGCCCGATCCCAGATCTTCAGTGTGTTGCCGCCGGTGGTGGCGAACCAGGTCCCGTCCGACGCGACCGCAGTCCCGAGCCCCACGTAGGTGTGGCCGGTCAGACAGGCGGCCTCCTGACCGGACGCCAAGTCCCAGACCCGCACTGTCTTGTCGTCTCCGGCGGTGGCGAGCCACGTGCCGTCCGGAGCGACCGCCAGCCCTCTCACCGGGCCTTCGTGACCGGAGAGGCAGGCGGTGACCTGGCCGGTAAAGGGATCCCAGATCCGCACGTTCCCGTCGGCGCAGGTTGTGGCGAGCCGAGTGGAATCGGGGGTGATGGCCACTCGGTGGACCAGGCCGCTGTGCCCGGTGACACGGGCGGTCTCCCTGCCGGTGACCGGGTCCCAGATGCGTACCGTGCCGTCGTCGCAGGCGCTGGCGAGCCACAAGCCGTTCGGCGCTACCTCCACGTTGTGCACCGGCCGGGTGTGACCGGTGAAGCGGCTGATCTCCTGGCCGGTGGCCCGCTCCCAGATCCGCACCGTCCTGTCGTCGCCGGCGCTCGCGAGCCACGTGCCGTCCGGCGCGATGGCGACCCACCTCACCTTGCCGGTGTGGCCGGTGAGGCAGGCGGTCTCCCGCCCGGTGGCCGAGTCCCAGATCCGCACCGTCCTGTCCTCGCTGGCGGTGGCGAGCCATGTGCCGTCCGGCGCGACAGCCGTGCGGTGCACCGTACCGGTGTGGCCGGTGAGGGTGCGGAGGAGAGCCGGATGAGGCAAGTCGGGTGGTGTCCGGCGGTTGCGGAGAGCGAGGTGGGGCCATCGGCGCTCACGGGCGGCGACCTGGTCGCGCCAAGCGGGGAGCGGCCGGAGTCGACTGTGCAGGACCGTGGTCAGTGCAGGGGCCGGCTCGGTCGCTCCGAGGAGGTGCGCGGCGCTGGAGAGGTCGCGCGCCCGCTGTGCGGCCGTGGGCGTGGGGATCCGGGCGCAGTCCGTCCAGGGAGCGGTCGGGCCCCGGTGGTGCAGGCGGGTCTCGATCCAGCGCAGGTCGCAGGCGAGGGCTTCGGCCTGCTCGGTGCGGTGTGCGGCCAGGAGATGGGTGATGGCGTGGTCGAGCAGATAGGGGTCGGTCAGTTCCCACCATGCGGCAGGGGGGCGCGGCCCGGTCCGGGTGAGGGGGGCGGCCGGGGGCAGGCCGGCCTGGACTGCGTCCACCAGCGCGGCATGGTGTTCGGTGAGGCGATCGGGGCCGAGCTCGGCGCGCAGGTAGTCGCGGATGACGTCGTGCAGGCTCAGGTGCCCTCCGTCCGCGTCGTCCACCGCGAGCAGGGACAGGTCGTGCAGGTCCGCGCACAGATCCCGCGTCTGCCACTCGTCGAGATTCGCTGTGGCGCGCCACAGCGTGGCTACGAGGGGGATGGGCGCGGCCTCGCCGTGAGCGAAGATCCCCAGTTCGGCGAACCGCGCCCGGCTGTCGGCGCACAGGTCCGCGATCGAGGCTTCGACAGTCGCCCGTACTGTCGTTGCGCGCTGCTTGGGGTCGCCGAGGTCGGGTACGGCGGTGGGCTTGTCCACCGCGGCCGGTCCTCGCTCCCGCAAGCTCCGCAGCAGATCCGCGGCGGCGGAGGCGGCGTCGGCTCCCGTCCTCACTCTCCGGTTGATCAGCCGGTTGGCCAGGCGCAGCAGCAGGGGCCACCCGCCGGTGACCTGCACCAGGTCCTTGGTCACCGCTTGAGGCAGATCGGGCAGTTCCCAGGTCAGCACCTGCAGAGCCTGGTCCTGGGACATCGCGTCGACCCGCACTGTCTTCGCGTCGGGCGGAAGGATCGCGGGGACGCGCGTGGTGACCAGTCGCACGCAGCCGTCGCCACCCGTGAGAAGAGGGTCGAGCTGCTCCTGCGTCCACACGTCGTCAAAGATCAGCAGGGTGGGCTGGTCGGGGCGCTGCTCCAGGAGCTGGCCCAGGTACTCGCCCGCCCGATCCGGGCTGTCGAAGGACACGTCCCTGCCGGTGATGGCGAGGGTGACATCGTGCACCAGCCTGCTGACGGCTTGCGGGCTGTCCACGTCACGGCCGACGACGAAGAAGTACACGCCTCCCCGGAAGTGCTGCCGCACCCGGGGACTGGCGCGCACGATCTGGGCCAGCGTCGTCTTCCCGAACCCGCCCGCGCCCTCCAGCGCCGTCGTGATCCCCACCGGCCCGCCGACGGGTGAACACACGGTGGAGATGACGTGATCGGCCTCATCGCGATCGACCACCCACCACCCGGGCACCTCCGGGGCGGCCGGCTGCGGAGGCGGTGGCTGGGTGGCGTGGAAGTGGAAGGTGTTGGTCTGCTGGTTGTGGTTGCCGATCTGCAGGGCGGCAGGGCCGTTGAAGGTGTTGCCGAAGACGCCGCCGTCACCCGGCCTCGTGGTCACGCACCGTTCCCGAAGCGGTTGTCCTGCCGGTTGCCGTTGCCGACCTGCATGATGGTGGGACCGTTGAACGAGTTGTCCGACACCTCACCCCCGCCGGACTGCCCGGATGGACTGTGCTCGGCGACCAAGGCGCGCAGTGCGGCGACGACCGAGTCGCGCTCCGGCGCGTCGACACTCTCCAACAGGCCCTCGAACCGGGCTTGCCACAGGGCCCTTTGATGGGACCGCACCTGTTCGGCACCCCCGCCGTCGGCCGTACTCACAGCAGCGGCCGTCCCGTCGAGGCGCTCCAGTGCAGCGCTCGCACGCTGGTCGTCACCGCGACCGAACAACCGGGCTACCGCCTGCCGGAAACCAGTCCACGCCTCTGTGCCCGCCGCCTGCACGACAGCGGTTCCACCCGCCGCCGCCAGAGCCGTTATCGCCTCGTCCAACAACGCCGACACCTCCCGTCGCACTTCGTCGCGCAGATCGTACGCCGCCGGCTGCCGACGCGCTCAGCGCTCAACCTCCGTGTAGCGCAAGGCACTCCAGGGAAACCGGAGGTTCCTGTTCTGGCACCGGTCCTGCCGTCGATGCGCCGAGACGGTTGGCAGGCCCACCGCCGAACCGAGTCAGCGGTCATCCTTGCCATCCCCCCCACTCGGCCACAGGCTCGGCATTCGGGCAGCGGCAGGTCGCCTTGACAATCGATCTTCCACACCCGGACCGGCACCCCCGCGCACCTGGCACATCCGGGCATCGCGCCGACCACCAGCGCGCAACGTCAGCAGGACCAGCCCTTTCGCCGGCGGATCCTGCCCGCCGAGGCCGAACTCCTCCACCGCACCGCGCGGGCCCTCCGCGACGAGCATGGCCTTGACGAGCCCGTCCAGTGGGCGCCGCGGCTTCCCGCTCGCGCCCTGCCCGGCCTTGCCCTGCCCGGCCCGGACCTCGGTGAGCGCGGCTACAGCGTTGTACCGGGGCTGTACCAGCCCTGGCCGGAGGAGCCCTGCGTGCTCGTCGAAGAACCACCGCTGCTCATCTGCTGATTGTTGTACGACGAGCCCGCGACCCCTTGCACCACGAAGCCGTCCACGGCAGTCGAGCCGCCGGCGGGGCTGTCGATGGCACCGTTCGCGCTTCCTTCGGCACTTGCGGGCCGGCCGGAGCTGCCGGGTCCGTCGTACGCGGGCGTGCGGAGGGTCGGGCTGTACTGGGTCGTCGAGCCGCCGACAGTGCTGGAGGCAGACGCCTGGTTGGCGTAGTGGGCGTCGAGGGAACCGTAGTGCGTGACCTCCTGGCCGAAACTGCTTGCGGTGCCGCTGTGGACCTCGTTGTCGTATGTGTGCGTGGTTTCGCTGAAAGGCTGCGACGGGGCGGTCTGTCCCCAGCCCGCAGCATCGGACGGGACGTCGGTCTCGGCATGGGCCGCGCTCATACTCACGCCCATCAGGCCACCGGCCAGCAGCACGACACCGATGATGGTTCGAGATCGCATCGACAACTCCTCACAGAAGGTGATCTTCGACTGGCTAACGACCCGATCGCGCCCCAGTTCTCCACCAGGTCTCCTCACCTCCACGTTGGAACGGGCGATCCGCCGGCCATCCGGGGTTGGGCAGGGCTTCGAGGGAATCCTCCTGACGGACCCGGCGAAGATGCCGAACTTCTCCCTGCCGGAGGGGCAGACCAGACCCACCGACGTCCTGGCCGCCGGCCTCGGCGACCGGCCGCGGACGAACTCACCGGTGATGAGGTCGGTGCAGTGGGCCGAGGACGCCGTCGTCGTGGACTACGCCGACGAGAACGGACCGGCGCGGATACGCGCCCGCCGTGCGATGGTGGCCGTATCCGGCGAGGTGGCTGTGAGGATCATGCCCGGTCTGCCCCCTGCATTCCGGGCGGCGTTCGAGGACATCCGCGACGGCCGGTACGCGGTGGTGCTGCTGCACCCGCGAGGAGCAAGCACGCGCCGGCCCGCTGACCAGGGCCCGTCCGGCGGGCCGTGTGCGGAGCCGTGTGCGGAGCCGTGGCCGGATGGCGGCGGCGGTGCCGTGGAAGGCGCGGCCCGCTGGTCGTATCCCGGCGCCAGGGCCCGGAGTTCCCGAGTCGGTTGCTCGTCCGCTCTCGATTTCGCCGCGGCGCTTGTCCTTGTCCCTGGACGAGCCGCTGGGGGGAGCCGGTGAGGGGAGCCGGTGGGCCTGCCGCTCTTGCGGCGGGCCCGGGTGATCGCGGTGCACGGGGCGGCTCCCGTGTGCGGCGACACGCCCCGTGAAGGAGGACCGCCTGTCCGCCGACCGGCCGCCCTCGCACGCGCCGTGCGCCCGGGTCGGCGCGCCGGGTGCTAGGCAGGGCGCGCCGGCCGGAACGTCCACGGTGGGCCGGCCGCATCCTCCGTACAGAAGGAGACACACGTGCCCAGCCGCACCCGCGTACGCCGCTTCCGCGCCGGACTGTCCGCCACCGCCCTGGCCGCCGTCGCGCTCGGCGCGCTCCTCCCGACCGCTCAGGCGGCGGGCGGCTCCGACGCCGACCAGCGCCTGCAGCGGCAGCTCGACCGGCTGGTCGCCCAGGACGACGGGCCGCCCGGGGCGATCGCCGTCCTCACCCGGGAAGGCCGTACGCGGGTCTACACCGCCGGGGTCGGGAATCTCGCCACCGGCCGGCCGCCGCACCTCGACGACCACATGCGCATCGCCAGCATCGCGAAGGCGTTCAGCGGGGCCGTCGCGCTCCGGCTGGTCGACCGGGGGCTGCTCTCCCTCGACGACACCATCGGCTCCCGCCTGCCCTCCCAGCCGGCGGCCTGGCACGCGGTGACCCTGCGCCAGCTCCTGCAGCACACCAGCGGTCTGCCCGACTTCTCGGGCTCGCCCGAGTTCCAGAGGATCATCCAGGCCGACCCCCGCCACGTCTTCGACTCCCGCACCCTCCTCGACTTCGTCGCGGACGAGCCGCTGCTCTTCCGCCCCGGCACCCTCTACGAGTACTCCAACTCCGACAACATCGCCGTCGCCCTGATGGCCGAGGCCGTCACCGGCCGGCGCTACGAGGACCTCCTGCGGGACCTCGTGTACCGCCCGCTGGACCTGCACCGCACGAGCCTCCCCGCGGGCCACCGCCTGCCGCGCCCGTTCCTGCACGGCTACGACGTCACCCCGCCGGACGCGCCGGAGGACATCAGCGAGGCCATCAGCGCCTCGGGGGCGTGGGCCTCCGGTGGCATCGTCTCCACCCCGAGGGAGCTGGGCGCCTTCATCCGCGGGTACGGCGGCCCCGCCCTGCTGTCGGCGGAGACCCGCAAGGAGCAGCTCAGCTTCCGGCCCGGCGACTCCTCCGAGCCCGCCGGTCCGGGGACCAACGCCGCCGGACTGGCGATCTTCCAGTACACCACGCGCTGCGGCGTGCTCTACGGCCACACCGGAAACACCCCCGGCTACACGCAGCTGGCCGCGACCACGCCCGACGGCACGCGCTCCCTCACGTTCTCCATCAACACCCAGACCAGCAAGAGCATCAAGCCCGCCCTGCTCGCCCGGCTCCGTACCGTGCAGGAGGACTTCGCCTGCGCCCTTCTGAAGGACCGCTGAGCCGGCCGTTCCCCCCGCCCGGCAGCCCCTTTGGTGCAGGGGGCGCCGTCGCGGTCTGCGCGGGTTCCGGCTTCGGGGCCGCCGGCAGGCGTGCGACGGGGGCGGGCCGCCGGGCCCGCCCCGGCCGCCTCGCGGCGGTGCGGGGCGGGCGGTCCCGGCGGCGCTCAGGGCGTGGTCAGATGACGCCCTGGGCGGTCATCGCCTGCGCCACGCGCAGGAAGCCCGCGACGTTGGCGCCCAGCACGTAGTCGTCCGGGTCGGCGCCGTACTCCTCGGCGGTGGCCCGGCACTGGGCGTGGACCTCGTGCATGACCGCGGCGAGCCGGGACTCGGTGTGCTCGAACGACCAGGTGTCCCGCGCGGCGTTCTGCTGCATCTCCAGTGCCGAGGTGGCCACGCCGCCCGCGTTGGCGGCCTTGCCGGGCCCGAAGAGGACCCCCGCCTCACGGAGCACCGCCACCGCCTCGGGCGTGCAGGGCATGTTCGCCCCCTCCGCCACCGCGACGACCCCGTTCTTGACCAGGGCCACCGCGTCCTCGCGCCGCAGCTCGTTCTGCGTCGCACACGGCAGGGCGATGGCGCAGGGGACGTCGTACACGGTGCCCCGCGCCGAGAAGCGCGCCGCCGGCCGAGCCTCCGCGTAGGCGGAGAGGCGGGCCCGGCGCACCTCCTTGACGTCCTTGAGCAGGTCCAGGTCGATGCCGTCCTCGTCGACGACGTACCCGGAGGAGTCGCTGCACGCCACCACGCGGCCGCCGAGGGCGTGGACCTTCTCCACCGCGTACACCGCCACGTTGCCGGAACCGGACACTACGACGCGGCGGCCGTCGAAGCCGGTGCCGCGCGTGGCGAGCATCTCCTGCGCGAAGTACACCGCCCCGTAGCCCGTCGCCTCGGTACGGGCGTGGGAGCCGCCCCAGCCCACCGGCTTGCCGGTCAGGACGCCCGACTCGTAGCGGTTGGTGATCCGCCTGTACTGCCCGAACAGGTAGCCGATCTCGCGTGCGCCCACGCCGATGTCCCCGGCGGGCACGTCGGTGTGCTCGCCGAGGTGGCGGTACAGCTCCGTCATGAAGGACTGGCAGAAGCGCATCACCTCGCCGTCCGAGCGGCCCTTGGGGTCGAAGTCCGCGCCGCCCTTGCCGCCGCCGATGGCCATCCCGGTCAGCGCGTTCTTGAAGATCTGCTCGAAGCCGAGGAACTTCACGATGCCGAGGTTGACGCTCGGGTGGAACCGCAGGCCCCCCTTGTACGGGCCGAGGGCGCTGTTGAACTCGACCCGGAAGCCCCGGTTGACGCGCACCGCCCCCTCGTCGTCGACCCAGGGGACGCGGAAGATCAGCTGCCGCTCCGGCTCGCACAGCCGCTCCAGGATGCCGGCTTCCGCGTACTCGGGGTGCCGGTCGAGTGCCGGCTTGAGGGACTCCAGCACCTCGACAGCCGCCTGGTGGAACTCCGCCTCCCCCGGGTTGCGCCGGCAGATGTCCTGGTAGACGGCTTCGATGTGCGCGTCGACGTTCATGGCTGTGTCTCGCTTCCCTGTCATCCGGAAGGTGCGTTGCCCGTATCCTGCCTGGGCGGCCGCCGCCCTCACGACCCCCTTCCGCTTCCGCGGCGGTACACGGTGCCGCTTCCCTGTCGAAAACGGCTCGCGTCTTCCTGCTGTTCACCGCGTCGACGCGGCGCTGCGGCCCTCGGCCGGGCAGGGGCCCGCGCCACGCGGTTCGGGAGCGCCGCGCCCGCCGCTCCGCCCCGCCCTGCCCCGCCCTGCCCTGTCCTGTCCTGCCCTGTCCTGTCCTGTCCTGCGGGGAAAATCCGGTGGGCGGCGGCCGGGCGTGCGCCTAGGGTCGCCCCTTGATGGAGATGTCCTTCCGGAAGCTGCCGGACAACCAGCACGAGATCCTGGTCCGCGCCCGCAAGGGGCCTGACGTCAGGCTGCCCGCCCAGCCCGTCGGCCCGAGCATGCCGCACGACCTGGTCCACGCCGTCGTGGAGACCGCCCTCGGTGTCGACGACGGCTTCTGGGGTGCGATGGCGCGCGGTGCCACCTTCCAGGGGTTCGCGCCCGTCACACCGGGGCGTCACCGCCGCTCCGGCATGAAGGTGCTGCGGCGCGGCGGCGACGCCGTGATGGCCGCCGAGCTGTCCGTGAACTGGGCGTACCGGGTGTGGCGCGGGCTGCCCGTGGAGGGCCGCGGGGTCGGCCCGGCGCCGCTCGACGCGCAGGCTCTGGCCCGGACGGGGCCGCGGCTGGACGCCGCCGCCGCCCGCTGGGCCGCGGTCCCGGAGGGCGGGGAGCTCGTCTGGCGCTGGGGCACGGACCGCTAGGACGGCCGTCGCCGCGCTGCCGCCCCGCCGGTCGTGCCCGTCCGGCGGGGCGGTTCGTACGGGGGCTGCGGCGGGTGGCGGCCCGGCCTCCCGCGCCGGCGCCCCGCGACCCGCGCGTCCGCACGGCACGGGCGGCGAACCCCCGGGACGGAAGGCTGGGCGGCGGGCCTGCCGGAGGAGTACAGGGCGGGGACGCGAGCCGTCAGCGGGCCCGGCGCCCGCGGGCCGCCGTTTCGTCCGGGTGCGGCCGGTCGCCTCGTACGAGATACGGCTCACATGCCGGCGTCGGCGGGGTGCGGGATTGATACCGTCGCCGCGGAGGTGCGTTCGGCGTCATGGCAAGCATGCCCTTGGAGAGGGTGGACCTGTTCGACCAGGGGTATGTGCGGGATCCGTTCCCGGTGGCGGCGGCCCTCCGCGAGCACGCGCCCGTGATGTACGACGAGCGTACGGGGCTGTGGCTGGTCAGCCGGTACGACGACGTGCGGGCGATCCTCCTCGACACGGAGAACTTCCTGCCCGACAACGCGCTCGACGCGGTCAGCCCCTTCTCCGTGCGGACGCTGCGGACCCTGGCCAAGGTGAGGTTCTCCCTGCCGCGGACCCTCGCGAACAACGGCGGCGACAGCCACTCCGGCTACCGGCGCATCCTGACGAGACTGCTCAACACCCACGCCGTGAACCGCGCGGCCCCCCTGGTGGAGCGCATCACGGCCGAGTGCCTGGACGCCGTCGAGGCGCGTCTGGACGCCGAGGGCGTGTGCGACCTCGCCGCCACGCTGGCCCGCGACGTGCCGTTCCGCGTGATGCTGGGGGTGCTGGGGCTGGAGGAGGCCGTCGCCGCGGACGGGGACGTGGACATCGAGACCCTCACCCGCTGGAGCGCGACCTCCCTGGAGCTGTTCTGGGGGCGGCTGGACGAGGACCGCGAGGCGGAGCTCGCCCAGGAGGCCGCGGACTTCTACGCGTGGCTCACCCGGCTCGTGCGGCGGGGGCCCGACGACGATCCCGCCACCCTGCTCGGCGCGCTCGCCGCGCACCGCCTCCCGGACGGCAGCCCCCCGAGCGCCGCGCAACGGGCGGCCGTCCTCTACTTCATCGTCATCGCGGGGCAGATGACGACGAGCCAGATGCTCAGCACGATGTTCCGGCGCGCCCTCGAACAGGACGGGCAGTGGCGGCGGTTCGCGCGGGAGCCGGAGAGCGCCGCCCCCTGGGCGGAGGAGGTGCTGCGGCGGGAGCCGCCGATCACCACCTGGCGGCGGGTCACCGCGCGCCCCGTCACGATCGCCGGTACGGAGGTGCCCGCGGGCGCGCAGATCCTGCTGATGCTGGCGTCCGCCGGGTCCGACCCGGCGGTGTTCGACGAGCCCGAGCAGCTCTGCCCGTACCGGGGGAACGTGCGCAGGCACCTGGCGTTCGGGCTCGGCGCGCACCGCTGCTCGGGGGCGGAGCTGGCGCGGCTGGAGGCCGGGACGGTCCTGCGGATGGCGGCCGACCGGCTGCCGGATCTGCGGTCGGCCGACACGTCGCCGCCACCGATGCTGTCGCTGCTGTCGTTCCGCGCTCCGCTGCGGGTCCTCGTCACGCGGGGCTGACGGCCCGGGCAGGCGGTCCACCCCGGTGCGCGGGCCCCTGCGGCGGCAGCCGGGGCACGCTGGTCACTACGGCCGCACCGCGCCCTACGGACGGCCGCGGCAGCAGCCGGCGCGGTCCGCACCGGCGCGGGGCGGCGGGGTGCGGCCCGCCGGACCGCACCGGGCGGGGCGCGGCCGTGGCCGGGCGGGCTCGGGCGTGGCGCAGGCGCGGGCGCGGGCGGGGCGCCGGCGCGACGCCGGCTACCGGCAGCGCAGCCCGCGCAGGAGGCCCCGGCGGCGCGCGGGGGGCCGCGGGCTGCGGGCCGCGGCGGCCAGGGCGTCCGCGGCGGCGGCGCAGCGGAGGGCCAGCCGGGTCACGTCCGCCCGCAGGGCGTCCGCCTCCGGTCCCGACCAGGTCAGCCCCTCGGCCACGGCGCGCAGCCGCCCGGCGTGGGCGCGCAGCGCCTCCGCGCGGGTGAGCAGCCCTTCGGGCGCGGCCCGCGTCACCGGATCCGCCAGGGGGCGAAGGCGTTGGTGACGCCTTCCAGGGCGGGCGCGAGCTCCGGGTGGTGGCGCAGCAGCACCGTCGCCATGGTGGTGCGGTCGATCCACTCCAGCCCCTCCGGGGTGTAGACCTCGGGGCGGTAGTCGGTGGTGAAGAAGCGGTCGCTCTTCAGCCGCCGGCTGGCCATGAGCACGAAGATGCGGAACAGGGTGTCGCTGAACCCGAACCCGGCGGGGCGGGGCTCCGCGAGGTTCCCGACGAGGGTGTCGACGCGGTCGAGGCGGCCTTCGTACACCTCGCGGAGCAGGGCGGTGTCCGCCGGGTGGCCGCCGGTCAGCTCCTCGAACGACGTCACGGGCCGCTTGCGGAGCATCTGCCGGTAGGCGTTGTAGCGGGGGATGCCGCGCTCCCGGTCGCGCAGGATGTCGACGGTGCCGAGGTCGACGCGCTCGCCGGACAGCCGGGACAGCCGGCGCAGCGCGTCGGGGTGGTTGTGCAGCACGAGGGCGCCGGGGTGGGCGGTGCCGAAGGAGTACAGCAGGTCGCTCGCGCCGTACTCGTCGTACGCGGCGCGGGTGGTGCGGCCCTGCATGTCGTCGAAGCCGAGGTCCTTGCGGACGGAGCCGGTGCGGTGGCAGCGCACGGTGAGCTCGTCGGGGATGAGGGGGTGCAGCCGGTACGCGGAGACGAACTCCTCCGTCATGGAGTACGGCGCCGCGTGGTGGTCGGTCGGCGAGCCGAGGATGCCGCTGAGCGCCTCGCCCCGGCCGACCCGGCCGAAGGTGCGGGTCACCCAGCGGGGCAGCATCCCGTACCAGTTGGCGTCCATGGCCTTCTTCAGGACCGGGGTGTCGAGGATGCCGGGGGTCCACTCGACGGTGTGGATCTTCGCCATCACGGCGGTGTTGACGAGGCGGGCGGTGTGGAAGAGGCGCTCGTCGTCCCAGCGGGGGTGGTGCGCGCGCAGCAGGTCGCAGATCGCGTTGTGCTCCTTGGCGAACAGCGTGTGCAGCAGCGACAGCCCGGCCCAGTAGTCGCTGTTCATGCCGGTGGCGTCCAGGCAGTCCAGGCCGGGCCGGGGGTCGGCGGGCAGGCGGCCCCCGCCGAGGGCGAGACGGCCTCCTTCGCCGGTGCGCAGGGAACGGCAGCGCGCCTCGTCGGAGCCGTAGATCTGCGAACCGTCCCACCAGTGGGTGACGGTGTTCTCGTACGTGGGCGGGGCGTCGGGTGTGGTGTGCGCGACGGGGTCGGGGCGGGTGCGGTTGACGCGCATCGGGCAGGTGCCGCCCGTCCTCGCCCAGTCGTCGTCGGCGGCGAGCGGTACGGTGAACGGCTCGGCGGTGTCGTTGTCGCCGTGGTTCGCCCAGCCGTGGTTCTGGAACTGGATCCAGGCGGCGGCGAGCAGGTTCAGCCCGGTCGCGGGCACGAAGGCGCGGCGCGCCAGCAGCCGGCGGCTGATCTCGCGGGGGCTCGGGGACATCAGCTGCCCTTCCGGCTCCGGAAAGGCCAGGTGCAGCGGCGCGTTGCGGTCCAGCCGGGTCCCGACGCGCCCCATGTCGTCGTCGTACGGGTCGTAGCCGGAGCCGTCGTACGAGCGGTACGGGGCGAGGCGCGCCGGGGCCCGGCGGGGGCGCTCGCCTCCGGCGCCGTACGTGTCGTGCAGGTTGTGGCGCCGCAGGTCGTCGCGGAGGACCTTGATGTTCAGCAGGGCCAGCGGGGCGGGCAGCTCCCACCACTCGCGGGACCGGTTGATCCGTGCGAAGGCGGCGGAGCCCAGGCGTTCCAGCGGCCCCGGCGGGTCGTAGGGCGGGGCGGAAGGGGGTCCGGCCTGGGCGGGCACCGCCGGGGCGGGGGCGGCGGGGGTGCCGGGGGGTTCGCAGGAGGCGGGAGGTGCGGCGGCGGGGGTGCCGTCCGCGGTGCCGGTGGCGGGGGGTCGGTTCATGGGCGGCCGTCCTCAGCGGTCGTACAGCGTGAAGAGCCGGGTGCCGGTCACCCGGCCCCGGAAAGGGGCGAGTTCTGCGTCGACGCGGGCACCGGCGTCCGCCGCCTCGTGGCGCAGGTTGTGGGCGTAGCGTTCGGCGGCGTGGCACAGGGGGAAGGAGTGCGTGTCGTCGGTCCAGGTGAACTCGGTGAACTGCTCCGGCAGGGCATAGGCGGAGACGGCGGACCTGCCTTCCAGGCTGGGCACCACGTCGTGCTCGTTCACCAGGGAGAACACCCGGGTGCGCGGGTCGGCGGGCCGTTTACCGTCGACGGGCGAGCCGACCGCGACGACGTGCCGGACCCGGAAGAGCGTGCAGAAGTCGGGGTCGGCCGCGAGGTTCATGGCGGTGATGCCGCCCAGGCTGTGCCCGACGAGGGCCAGTTCGGCGCCGGTCGGGGTGCACGAGCGCAGCGCCCGGGTGACGGCCCTGGAGTACGGCGTGGAGGGCCGGGCCACGGCGTGCACGGCGCCCAGCAGGTCCTGGGGGCTCTCGTGGCGGATGCCGCGGCCCATCCCGGCGAGGTGCACCACGTGCCGGTCGGCTCCGTCGGGGCCGCGTACCTGCTGCACGAGCAGGGTGCCGCCGGTGCCGAGGGCGTGGATGTTGTGCAGGCAGCCGGTGATGGTGCCGGAGTCGTCGAGCCTCGCCAGCAGTTCCGGGTCGGGCGGCGCGGGCTCGGCGCGGCCGGGCCCCCCGTCGAGGAGCGCCCACACGCGGGCGCCGATGCCGAGGAGCGGTTCGGCTCCGGTGAGGGTGGTGCCGGTGGCGATCTGCCAGCCGGCGCCGTCGTTGAGCGGGTTCTCGTCGGTGAGGGCGTTCCACGCGAGGATGTCCGCGAACACCGGTGCCAGCAGGGCGAAGGCGCGTTCGGCGCCGCGCCCCCCGATGATGTCGCGGAACGCGCGGACGGCCTCGACCTGCCGGTCCTGCGCGACGGCCTGCAGCACGCGCACGGTGCCGGGGTCGGTGAGCAGCTCGGGGTGGCGGACGGCGGCCGCCCTGATGCGGGTCCTCAGGCCGGCCACCGCGAGGCTGACCGCGAGGCTCTCCCTGCCGGTGAGGACGCCGGTCAGCCAGAGTGCGCCTGCGAGGCCCCGGCCGCGCGGCCCCCACCCGAAGCCGTCGCGGGCGGTGAGGGCGCCGAGCAGGGCGCGGCGCCCGCGCAGCGGTGCGCGCGCGCCGAGGGCCAGTCCGGAGGTGTGGCGGGCGGCCTCCCCCACCACCCGGGCGGCTTCGGCGAGTTCCCGGCACAGCAGGTGCAGCTCCGCGGTGTCCGGTTCGCCGCTCCCGGCACCGCCCGGCGGGCGCGGGGCGACGTCGGCGGCGCCGGTGAGGGCGTCGGTCATGGTGCGGTTACCTCCACGGCGGGCGGTCGGCGGGGGCCGGCGGCGGTGCGGTCGGCAGGCGGTCGGGGGTGGCGGGGGCGAGGACGGCAGGCGGTCGGGGGCGGCGGGCGGTCGAGGACGGAGGGGGCGCCGGGGGCCGGTCACCGCGGGGTGAGTGCCAGCCGGACGGCCGCGGTGTCGACGGCGGCGGGCAGCGGGCGGTGCGGGTCGAGTGCCGGGCGGGCGCCGGTGATGCGGTGGCCGCGCAGCACCTCGGCGCAGAGGGCCGGGACGAGCAGGAGGGCCAGGTGGTCGCCGGGGCAGCGGCCGCCGCCGTGGCTGAACGGCGCGAACCGCACGTCGTCCGCCGCTCCGGGGCGGAGCCACCGGGCCGGCACGAAGTGGTGGGCGGCCGGGACGTGCTCCGGGTCGCGCTGGTGGAAGCCCGCCGGGACGAGCACGGTGGTGCCCGCCGGGACGCGGACGCCCCGCAGGACCGTCGCGCGCCGGGTGACCCGCACGAGGTCGGGGACGATCGGGTACAGCCGCAGGGACTCCTGGACGCAGGCCCGCAGCCGGGGCGTGTCCGGCTCGCCGGGCCGGGCCGCCTCCTGGTGGGCGGCGTCCTGCTCGGGCGGGTGGGCCGCGAGCAGGAGGAGGGTGCGGGTGAGCAGGGCGCCGGCGACATCGAGGGCGAGCAGCCAGTGGTGGGCCTGGCCGACGGGGTCGAGGCCGCGGTCGTCGGGGTGTGCGAGGGCGCGGGCGGCGAGGGCGTGCGCCGGGGCCTTCGCTGCGTACTCCTCGATCCGTGCGGCCGCGTGGGCGTAGAGCCGCCGGGCGGCTCTGGTGCGGCCCTTGCGCAGGCCCATCCAGTTGCCCTCCTCCCGCAGTGCGCGCAGCCAGGCGGCGAGCTGCTCGTCGCCGGCGGCGGGGTCGCCGAGCACGACGCGCCGTCCGATGCGGCCCATGGCGGCCTGGACGCGGGCGGGGTCCAGCACGGGGAGGGCCGTGAGGGCGGGGGCCTCCTCGGCGAGGATCCGCCGGTAGGCCGCGGCGCAGGGGTGGACGGGCCGGTCGGCGGCGAGGACGGCGTCGTTGACGGCGCGGCGCCGCTCGCGGAGGTCGCCGTGGCTGCAGATCACGCCGGTGGGTTCCACGATGTCGAGGCCCCGGAGCTTCTCTGGGGCGTCCATGGCGAGGCCGCGGACCGGCTCGGCGTAGAAGGCAGGCAGGTCGGCCGGGTCCAGGACGACCAGGACGGGCCCGGAGAGCCCGCGGACCAGGACGGGTGCCCCGCCGTGCCGGCGGCGCAGGGCCCGCAGGGTCGCGGCGGACCAGCGCGGCTGGCCCCACCGCGCCCAGGTGGCGGCGACCGCGGGGCGCGGGCTGACGATGCCCCGGGCGAAGGCGGGCAGGGTGTGGGTGGCGGCGAACCTGGCGGAGAGGGCTCGGCCCGCCGCGGGGCGGCGCGGGGCGCCGAGCCGGGCGGCGGGGTGCTGCCCGGCTCGCCGGCGGGCCGGGGGACGGCGGGGCCGGGGCGCTCGCCGGTGGGCGGGGAGCCGCTCATGCTTCGACCACCTTTCCCGGGTTGAGGAGGTTCTTCGGGTCGAAGAGCCGTTTGAGTGCGCGGTGCAGTTCCAGAGCGACCGGGTCGAGCTCCCTGACGAGCCAGTCCCGCTTGAGCGTGCCGACGCCGTGTTCGCCGCTGATCGTGCCGCCCAGGTCGAGACCGGCCGCCATGATGGCGTCGTACGCCTCCCTGGCCCGCCGCAGTTGCGCGGGGTCCGACCGGTCGAAGACGACCGTGGGGTGCAGGTTGCCGTCGCCCGCGTGGCCGAGGGTGAAGATCCGCAGGTCGTGGCGGCGGGCGATGTCCTCGATGGTGCCGACGAGCCGGGGCAGCGCGGAGCGGGGCACGGCCACGTCCTCGATGAACGCGGTCACCTCACCGCCGAGGCGGCCCGCGTACGCGGCGAGGGCGGGGCTCACCAGGCGGCGGGCCTCGACGACGGCGGCCGCCTGCCGGGGCTCCGTCGAGCAGACGACGTTGCCGGCGCCGGCCTTGCGGCACAGCTCGGCCATCGCCTCCAGCGCGGGCGCCGGGTCCGCGCCGTCCGACTCGGCGATGAGCGTGGCCGCGTGGCCGGGGCGCAGCAGCGGGTGCCCGTAGGCGGCGACCG
Organism: Streptomyces sp. CC228A; assembly: GCF_021390935.1. Taxonomy (GTDB): domain Bacteria; phylum Actinomycetota; class Actinomycetes; order Streptomycetales; family Streptomycetaceae; genus Streptomyces. Next base: position 39,431 of record NZ_JAJPUI010000008.1, on the reverse strand, counting down.
CCTCCGTGGTGGCCCGGTCCAGCAGCTCCAGGGCGGAGGGCTCGTGCCCGGCGGCGATGATCGCGGCGACCGCCTCGCCCGCCTCGGTGAGGTGCCGGAACTGGGCGAGCAGCGACAGGGCGGGCGTTCTCGCGGGCCGCAGGGCCAGGGTGGCGCCGACGACGACGGCGAGGGTGCCTTCGGAGCCGACGACGAGCCGTGTCAGGTCGTAGCCGGCGACGCCCTTGGCGGTGTCGCGGCCGGTGCGGGTGCGGCGCCCGTCGGGGAGGACGAGGTCGAGGCCGCGCACGTAGTCGGCGGTGACTCCGTACTTGACGCAGCAGATCCCGCCGGCGCCGGTGGCGATGTTGCCGCCGATGGTGCAGCGCTCCCAGGAGGCCGGATCGGGCGGGTAGGTCAGGCCGTGGGCGGCGACGGCGTCGTTGAGGGCCTTGGTCGTGACGCCGGGTTCGCAGCGGACCAGGCGGTTGGCCGGGTCCACGGACAGGATCCGGTCCATGCGCTCGGTGGAGAGGACGACGCAGCCGTCCACCGCGTCGGCCGCGCCGGCGAGTCCGGTCCTGGCGCCCTGCGGCACCACCGGCACGTCGTGGGCGTAGGTGGTGCGCAGCACGTGCTGGACCTGTTCGGGCGTCTCGGGGAAGGCGACGGCGAGGGGCGTGCCGCGGTCGGAGAACGGGGCGGCGTCCGAGGCGTGGCGCTCCAGCGTGGCGCCGTCCGTGCGCAGTGCGGCGTCGGGCAGGGCGGCCGCCAGGGCGTCGAGGACGCGGGCGTCGTGGGGCGTGGCAGGCATGGCGGCCTTCCTGGCGTGGGCGGAGCGGGTCACAGCGAGGGCAGTTCGGTGGTGATCGGGACGTCGATGAGCACCGGCCCGTCCTGCTGGTGTGCCGACTCGCGGACGAGTTTGGCGAGTTCGCCGGTGCCGGAGACGCGGTGGGCGCGTACGCCGTACCCGGCGGCGATCGCGCAGACGTCGAGGCCGGGGATGTCGAGGCCGGGGGCGCCGGGGGCCTGCTCGACCTGGGCGAACCAGTGGAGGATGGCGTAGCGGCGGTTGCTGAGCACGACGAACGTGACGGGGATCCGGTGGGTGGCGGCGGTCCACAGCGCCTGGACGGCGTAGTGCAGGGAGCCGTCTCCGAGGACGGCGACCACGGGCCGGCCGGGCGCGGCGAGCTGCGCCCCGACGGCGGCGGCCGCGCCGAAACCCAGTCCTCCGCCGGCGCTGAACAGGTACGAGCCCGGGGCGCTGATGCGGGTGGCGTCGTGGAACTGCGGCACGTTGGACGGTGATTCGTTGATCCACAGGGTGTCGGCGGGGGCGCCGCGCGCGATGGCGGTGAGGGCCGCGAGGGGCGGGAGGTCGCCGTCCTCCACGTGGGGGGCTTCGGCGGGTGCGGTACGGGCGGGGGGTGGGGGCGGGCCGGCCGGCAGGTGCTCCAGCAGGGCGCTGACGGTCAGCCGCGGGTCGGCGACCAGGGCGTCGCCGACGGGTGCCCTGGCGGCCTCCTCCGCGTCCCTGGTGAGCAGGACCAGTTCCGCGCCGTCCGGCAGGTAGGGGCCGGGGACGTACGGGTAGTAGCGGAAGACGGGGGCGCCGACGACCAGCACCAGGTCGTGGCCGTCGAGTTGCCGGGCGAGCGGTGCGATGGCGGGTGCGAGTTCGCCCCGGTACTGGGGGTGGTCGCGGGGGAACGCGACCCGTGCGGAGACCGGTGCGGACCAGACGGGCATGCCGGTGCGTTCGGCGAGGGCGAGGACCGGTTCCCAGGCGCCGCCGGCGTCGACGTCGTCGCCCACGACGAGGACGGGCGAGGACGCAGTGGTGATCCGGTCGGCGAGAGACCGCAGCGCCGCGGTGTCGGGCGCGGCGGCGTGGGTGATGCGCCGGGCGGCGGCCTGCCGGGCCCTGTCCGCGTCGGTGTCGTCGAGGGGGGTGTCCCAGTCGTCCATGGGCAGGGAGAGGAACACCGGTCCGTGCGGCGGGGTCTCGGCCACCTGGACAGCGCGGGCCAGGGCGTGCGGCACGTCAGCGGGGCGGGGCGGCTCCCAGGCCCACTTGACGGCGGGCTGCGGGAGGAGGGTGGGCTGCGGATGGGTGAGGAGGGCCTCGATGCCGAGCATGCCGCGGACCTGCTGCCCGGCCGTGACCACCATGGGGGTGCGGTTGGCGCGGGCGTTGAGGAGGGCGCCCATGGCGTTTCCGGTGCCCGGGGCGGTGTGCAGGTTGACGAGGGAGGTCCGGCCGGACGCGAGGGCGTATCCGTCGGCCATGCCGACGACGACGGCCTCCTGGAGGCCCAGCACATAGCGGAAGTCCTCGGGGAACTCCTTGAGCATGGGCAGTTCCGTCGATCCGGGGTTGCCGAACACCGTGGTGAGGCCGCGTGCCCTCAGCACGTCCAGGGTGGCGTCCCGCACTGTGCGCATGGCGATCCTCCTACGGCCGGGGCTGTCGGTGATCATTGCGGCACGGTGAGTGGCGGCGGGCAAGCCTCGGGGGGTGGCTCGGTGACGACCGGTGCGACTGACCGAAACGGACACTTCGGGGGCCCAGGGACGCCGATTGCATCAATTTCGTGAACTGATGGGCGGTTTGCCCTGGGGCGGAGACCGGTCACATCGGCGGGACCGGTCTCGCTCGCGTGAGTGAGCGCGGGCGGGAGGAGGCGTACGCCCCCGGGCCATCGGTGCTGACGCCCCGCGGCGGTACTGCGGGTTTGCCTGCGGCGCACGCCGGGAAAGGGCGCGGGTCACGCCGACGGAGTGGGCCGGGGCCCGGTCCCGCCGTGCGCGGTGTCGGATCCGCGGTCCCACCGGGCGGGTGACGGACCGGGGTCCGCTGTCGCCCCGGGCGGGGTGACGAGCCGGGGGGTTCCGCTGCCACGCCGGGCGGGGTGACGAGCCGGTTGTCCTCTGACAACAAAGTTGGACGGCTTGCCAGCGAAGTGGGACCGGCCAGGCGGCCATCCCGAGCGATGACACGCACCTGGTCACGAGAGCTGGAAGCAGTCCGACCGGCGCCGACTAGGCTCACCTCCATGTCCGAGCCAGCCCCTGACCCCCGCCTGCAATCCTTGATCAACCAGCTCCGGCCGGGGGCGGTGAGAATCGTGAAGGTCACCGGGTTCGATGGGGCGGATGTTCTGGTGCAGCTCATAGGTGCCGGAGGGGAGGAAGCCGAGATCGGCAGGGTTCCTGGGCATGAGGCGTCGATGCGTCGGGTGGAGTCTCCCTCCGAGCTGTTCGAGGTCGGCCAGGAGATCAAGGCCGAAGAGATCGGCCGCCGGCGCGAAGGTGAGCTCCACCTCTCCGCCAGGGCGTGCGAGATTCCGGTCCTGCGGTCCTTCCTCCTCTCGCTCGAACGAGGGCAGGTCGTGACTGGGACGGTCGCCGAGGTTCACAACTTCGGCGTCTTCGTTCACATCGATGGCGAACCGAACGGACTCTGCACAGGCTTCATCCGGGAGCCGGACCTGACGTGGGGCTGGATCAGCCACCCCTCCGAGGCAGTCGAAGCCGGCCAGCGGATCACCGCTGAGGTGATCATCGCAGAGACGCGCTCCGGACAGGTCACGCTCTCGTTGAAGGCGCTGCACGAGGACCCACTCATCCGGTTTGCGGACCAGGTCGGCCACGTTCTCACCGGGCCGATCATCAAGATCGTTCCATTTGGTGTGTTTGTGCAGCTTGCTCGCGATGTCGTGGGGTCCCTGCACCTCTCGGACCTGACTGACCAGGCGGTCGAGACCCCGGAGCAGCTTGTCGATGAAGGCGAGCTGATCACGGTGAAGGTCGCCGAGGTCGACCTTCAGCGCCACCGGGTGCGGCTAGGCGCCGCTGGTGAAGCGGACGGAACCTAGCGAACTGTGCCAAGAGGACCGTCAACTCGCGGGTGGTTGCCCCACATCACGAGCCGTGCCTTTCTCCGTGCTCGGTGGCGTTTCATCCGGCAGGAGGCCGAGCACGTCAGGCGACTCTGGGACCTCCGTTCGGGAAGCGGGATTCCGCAGACCGGGCAGTCAACGGACTGCTGACGCGGAGGAGCGATAACGACTGACAGTGAGGATGTGACGTGGTGACGCTGCGGGTGGGTCTGACCCTCCGACTGACTGACGTCTCGACTGTCCTGTTTGGGATTTGTCGGCTCGCCGGGCGTCACCACGCACGCGGCCGGACGGGCGTTTGTGACCTTATAGGAGCTTGGTCCAGAAGCCCCGTCACTGTCTTGTCCACCCGCCCGACCGGCGCGTGCCGCCCTCGGAACGGACACGTCACAAGGACGGACATGACCAGCATGACGCACGACGGCCCGCGGGTCACCGGCGGAGTCGACACCCACGGCCTGACCCACCACGCTGCCGTGTTCGATTCGGTGGGCCGGCATCTGGTTGACCGGGAGTTCCCCGCTACCATTCGCGGCTACCGCGACCTGCTGGAGTGGATGCGCGCACACGGTGAGCTCGTTGCGGTCGGGGTCGAGGGCACCGGCGCCTACGGGCCGAACTCGCCCGGGTGCTGACCGCCGCCGGGGTCGCCGTTGTCGACGTGGACCGGCCCGACCGCAAGACGCGACGGATGAAGGGCAAGTCCGATCCGATCGACGCCTACGCCGCCGCGACGGCCGTGCTCGCGGGGCGGGCCACCGGCACGCCGAAGAGCCGGGACGGCGTGGTCGAGGCGGTGAGGGTGCTGCGGATCGCCCGCCGCAGCGCGGTCAAGGCCCGCACTCAGGCGATGAACCAGATCCGTGGCCTGCTGGTCTCAGCCCCCGCGATACTGCGTGAGCAGGTCGCGGGCCTGGACCGTGCCGTGCTGATACGGACCCTGGCCCGGGTGCGGCCCGGGGGCGATCTGTCCCGCCCGTTGGCGGCGACGAGGGCATCGCTGCGGCGACTCGCCCGACGCCACCAGGCGCTGGACGCCGAGATCGCCGAGCTGGACGCGGAGATCGGCCCGCTGGTCCAGCGGGCCGCCCCGCAGCTGCTGGAGCTGTTCGGTGTCGGCCCGGAGACCGCCGGCCAGCTGCTGGCCTCGGCCGGGGACAACCCGGAGCGGATGCGGTCCGAGGGCGCGTTCGCGCACCTGGCGGGGGTTGCACCCATCCCGGCCTCGTCCGGACGTACCCACCGCCACCGCCTCAACCGCGGTGGTGACCGGGCCGCGAACAACGCCCTGCACACCATCGTGCTCACCCGCATGCGCTTCGACGAACGCACCCGCGCCTACGTCACACACCGCACCAAGGAAGGGCTGAACAAGAAGGACATCATGCGCTGCCTCAAACGGTTCGTCGCCCGCGAGGTCTACCGGGCCCTGACCAGCACACCAACCGAACGAATCACTCAAACCGACCTGGCTCCTGCGGCTTGACAGCCATAGGAGCATCCAACTGGAGTGCTCAGTCAGCTGGGACGAGGTGCTCGTGCGGGAGGCCGGCCTACAGCTCGATGTCGAGCCGCTCCACGTCGGTGAACTCCACGCCCAGGCCGTGCGCGCGGGTGTTGTGGGCGCGGAAGTACGCCTCGGCCAGTCCTTCGGCGGCGATCTCTCGCGGCTCATCCTCGGTGGCGCCGGCTTCACGGGCGGCGAAGAGCCGGTCCGCGTACTGCGGAGGCAGGGCCAGCGGCGGCAGCTCACGGATGCGGCCATCGTCGCTGGTGTCTTTGGCGACCTTGAACCCGAAGCGGGCGCGGGTGGAGAGGACCAGCCCGCTCGTGGTCGCCGCCTGCCGTCAGCCCCTACGTCACCACGAATACAACCTCAGTAGGAGGAAGCGGCGTTGCGGTGTAGGTCAGCACCACACATCCGTCGTTTCCACTGGTGCCCTTTCCTGCGGGCTCCTGCCGAGGAACGCTTCCTCCGGAATTGCCGGCGCCGTGCCCTCCGTAACCACCGCGGCCGGCGTCTCGGCAGGTGTCGGGGTATTGAGCGGGCTTGCCGGCCGAGCCGCCCACGCCGCGAGTGTTGCGGATTCCGTCCCCGCCACGCATGCCACGGTGACCCGACAGTCGTTCGACGTCATCGCCCACGCACCAGCTCTCCTCGGCGGTGCCCTACCCTGAGTCAGCACCGCCGTAGCCGCTCTGGATGTCCCGGATCCTTCTCCGCCCCAGCCGTGCCAGCCGTGCTTTGCAGACACCAGGACGGTGAATCTGTCAACTGCCACACCGGTGGAGCTCCCGTCCCATCCCGAGCCACCGTTGTTGTACTTGCCGCTTCCGGCCTTGCCGCCGACGCCGCCCTCGCCGAATTCGAGAGACAGAGTCGATCCGCCTGCGCGATCCCGAACTTGTAGTCGGTGACGGCGCGATGGGCCTGTGGAGGGCCCTCGCAGAAGTGTTTCCGCAGGCCAGGCATCAGAGGTGCGGTGTTCACAAGGTTCGCAATGTCATGAACGCGCTACCGAAGTCGGCTCAGCCCGGCGCGAAGAAGGCCCTGCAGGAGATCTACAACACCGAGGACCGCGGCCACGCCGAGAAGGCAATCAAGGACTTCGAGCGCCCCTACGCAGCGAAGTGGCCGAAAGCGACCAAGAAGGTCACCGACGAGGCCGACGAGCTCCTCGCGTTCTTCGACTTCTCCGCCGAGCACTGGGTGCACCTGCGCACGACGAATCCCATCGAGAGCACTTTCAGCACCGTGAAGTTGAGGACCAAGGTCACCCGCGGGGCCGGCAGCCCGGCCGCGGCGCTGGCGATGGTGTTCAAGCTCGTCGAGTCCGCACAGGACCGCTGGCGCGCGATCACCGGAGCCCACCTCGTCGCGCTCGTCCGCTCCGGCGCCAGGTTCGAGAACGGTGTCCTCATCGAACGCCTGGAGAACAGTGCCGCGTGATCGCTTCGCGGCTGGGCTCACTGATCGCTCAGACAGGTGACGAAGCGACCGAAGGCCTCGTCCCCAGCGCGATTACCGGCGAGCTCCGCGCACAACGCAGGGAAATCAGCCCAGGCCTCGCCCTCGACGGTCCACCTGGCAACGATGCTACGCCCGTCACGGATGTGCACTTCGTCGACCCACCGGTCGAGGCCGTCGCCCGCCGAGTAGACGAAGAAGTGCGCGTCCTCCATAGCCGGTGCCAGGAGATCGATGAGCTTGTGAAGGTTGCGCATGTCGATGTAGCAGATGTCAGACAGCTGCTCCAGGCAGAGGTAGTCAGCATCAGGTGAGCCCAGGTCGAAGCCCCAGCCTCGCCCATGGACCTTCTGGTTGAGCAAACGGACCGGCCAGGTCTTCTGCCTGGGTACCTCGGTGGCCACCACCGAGAGCGTCTCCTCGACCAAAGACCGCCATCCCGGACGCACGCGAACAAACGTCCAGTGCGGGTCGGGCCACGGCGACACCTGAGGAAACCACAACCGGTACCGCCCATACCACCGATCATCGCGCCAACGATCATCACCCCTGGTGACAAACGTTCCTGACAGCTCGATCGGATGAGGCTCTCTCATAGGCTGAGCATATGAGACACCGCCGTCGGCGCCTTAGTAGCTGTTGTCGTTCCGATCTTGAGGGGTGGGCGTCGAACGGGAGTCTCGATCGGGTGATCGCGGCCGGCCGTGGGCATGAAGGCAGGGCCTCTTGGTAGCTCGGGGTTGCGAAGCCGACCGAGATCCAGGAGACCCTGTTGCCGCAGTTGTACGTGCTCGCGCCGGTGGAGTTCAACTCGGCTGCTCCGTCGTGTGATTGCGTCGCTCACCGGTTCGGGAATGCCGCCGATCACCCGGAACGTGTTCGGAGGTATCCCTCGGACATGACGGACGCGGAGTGGGCCGTGGTCCGGCCACTCCTGCCGGTGCCGGGCTGGCTGCGGGGCCGGGGCGGGCAGCCGGAGGCGTACTGCCACCGGGCGATACTGGACGCGATCCGCTATCTCGTGGACAACGGCGTCAAGTGGCGTGCTATGCCAGCCGACTTCCCGCCGTGGGACCGGGTCTACGCCTTCTTCCGCCGCTGGCGCGACCACGTACTGGTCAGGGAGTTCCACGACCGGCTGCGCGACCGGGTCCGCCGGAAGGCGGGCCGGGATGTGGAGCCGACGGCCGGTGTGATCGACTCGCAGTCCGTCAAGGCAGACGCCGTCGTCGGTGCCGACAGCCGTGGCTTCGACGGCGGCAAACTGGTCAACGGCCGCAAGCGGCACGTCGTGGTCGACACCCTCGGCCTACTGCTGGGCGTCATGGTCACAAGCGCGGACATCGGAGACCGTGCCGCCGCGAAGGTTCTGCTCGCCCAGGTCGCCGACGCCCGCCACCGGCTGGAACTCGTCTGGGCCGACGGCGGCTACACCGGCAGCCTCGTCGGGCACTGCCTGGCCGCGTTCGCACTGGTTCTGGCGATCGTCAGACGCAGCGATGACGTCAAGGGGTTCGTGGTGCTGCCCAAGCGGTGGATCGTCGAGCGGCTCTTCGCGCACCTGATGCGAAGCCGCCGCCTGGTGCGCGACTTCGAACGCCGCACCACCAGCGCCGAGGCGATGGTCTACTGGTCGATGACCATGATCATGACCCGCCGTCTGGCCCGGCCACACTCCGTGCGAGGGTGAACCGGCCCGGCGCGGACTCGGCCAGCCAGCCGCGCGCGACCAGCCGCTTCGCCTTCGACCGCAGCGCCTCCACCTTGGCCGGCACCGCGTCCAGGCCGAACAAGACAGCCATCTCCTGGCAGGTCACAGGCCCTTGGTGGAGGCGATGCCGGTCCGCGAGGGCCTGCAGGATGCGCTGGTAGTCCATCGACAGAACGGACACCTCCAGCCCCTCACGCCACACCGGCACCTGCGACTTCGGCTTCGCCGCCATCGACACCGATGATGCCTCCCCTGCCTGCCCCTGGGCCGGCACTGCCCGTTCGGTCCGGGCGTAGTCCTCGGTCTCGTCCACCGGACCCAGCACCTCGCCGACCCGCGAGCGGGCGATGACCCACTCCTTCCATTCCCGCTCGGCCACGACCAGCTCGGCCTGGACGCGGTCGGCCTCCTCCCGCAACTCGTCCACGCGACGGCGAGCACCCAGCTCACGCTGTTCGAGCAACCCCACGACCGACGGCATCCACGGCCTCCCCAGGAACGATGACACGACAGGCCACCCCTCCCACGGGAGCACCGAACCTATGCCTGACCAGCGAAAACACCGCCCTCAGGTTCGGTACGACAACAGCTACTTAAAGCTCCACCTCCGGTCGGCAAGCCCTCCCGGGCCAGCATGTCAGCCAGTGGGCGTTGGCCTCGAAAAACTCTTTCAGCGGGGGCACCAGGTGGATGCGAGCGTTGTCCCAGACGAGCACGATCGGTCCGCCGACCTGGATACGGGCGCGGACGATCAGGTCGCGGAAGTCGTGCCAGGCGAAGCCCTTCGGCTCGCCCTTGCGGCCCCGGTACTCGCGGATCGAGTAGATCAGCCGAGAACGCTCGCCTGCCTTGTAGCAGGCCATGCCTGCCATCGAAACTCGGCCCGATCCCCGGCCGCGCACACGGACGACGGGCGTGTTCCCGATGCGGCCCCAGGTCCTGGCGCGCGGCGGCGTCATCGACTGCCCGGCCTCGTCCTCGAAGACGATCCAGGACCCGCGAGACGCCGCGGCGCTTTTACCTGCGGCCAGACCTCCTTCTTCCACAGCTCCACCGCATCGTCGTCCCGCTCGATGGCGCGGCGGGCCGGCTGCCGCCACGACCAGCCGTGCCGCTTCAGCAGCCGCCACGTGCCTTCGACCGTGTACGGCACGTGGAACAGCCGGCCGATCAGCGTCTTCACCCGCGCCAGCGTCCACCGCTGGTCCGCCCAGCCATGGACCAGCGGCCCGCGTTCCAACTCCCGCTCCAACCGGGCGATCTGCATCTCGCTGAGTCTCGTCCGCCCCGGCGATCCCTTGGACAGGACCCCAGCCTCACCGCACGCACGCCACTGCCGACGCCACCGCTCCACCGACCGCTCGCTGACCCGCAACGCGGCAGCGATCTCCCTGTCCTTCTCCCCGCCCTCGAAGCGTTCCACGGCCAGCAGCCGGATCCGCTCCCGCGCGGCCCTCCCGGCGTCGGTCAACCCTCCGCCCTGCGCGGGGCGAGGGCAGGGGAGCGAGGTGCTCCTACGGTGCGGGCAGTACAGCTGCCCTCTTGCAGGCCAGGTTGGCCTTGGCTTCCGAGAGGCCGGGGCCGGAGCCCCTGCCTGCAGAATCAGAGGTGGCCTGAAGCGCACTCGTGCACCTGTCGAACTTTTCTGACTCCGTCTTGGCAGGCATTCATGACGATGCCCGAGAAAGCACGTCCTCCGTTCGCGGTCACGGTATCGATGCAGGCGCGGTAGGTAGCGCTCGCGCTTCCGGCGCCCGCAATGATGCCCGCAGCGGCCAGAGGGAAGTCGATACAGCCACGGCAAGAGGCTTGAGGCTGCGCATACTTTTCTTCCGCACCTGCCGACCCACCCGGGATCGATCCCGGCGGGGGCGTCACGCTGCTCGGTGTGCGCGAAAACGGGGGGGTGGCCCTGTGATCACGGGCCGAAGGGCACCGTGACACCCCAGCGTGACAGTCCGATGTGTCCTCCGACGCTGAACCTGGGCCGTCTGACAGTGAAGTTGGACCGCTCGCGGAGCAGCCCGTCCCGTGGGCTACTCAGCCTCGCCGGCGACAAGGGCACGGATCTCGTCGGCGAGGTGCTGCATGTCCTCCCCGGCTGCGTGCACCGTTGTAATCTCGAAGTGCCACGCCTCGGCCGGCGCCCGGTCGTGGATGCCCCACGTCAGATGAACATGGCCACCGGACCGGTGCTCTGCCGAGAGAGTCAGGTCGTACTCGAGGGAGTGCCAGGTTCTTACTCCCTCCCAGCCACGGAAGTCTTCCACCAGGCCGGAGAGGAAGGCGTCGAGGCCGTCGCCGTCCCAGGTCCGCACCAAGGTCTCGACGCTCACCCGACAGCCACGGGCCCGCACGATGAAGTCGAGGGTCGGCTCGTCTCGGTAGGGCCGAGTGGGTTCGCAGAACAGCAGGTGCACCGCTTGACCCCCGGGATCGCCCACACGGACGACCGGGCCCTCAGAAGCATCATCGGCGATCATTCAGACAGGTTAGAAGGCCCGCACGATCAACCATGCAGTGGTCCGTCTTCGTTGGCAATCGGTCCAGGTTCGTTGTCGCGGGACACGGGTTCCGCTGCCACGCCGGGCGGGGTGACGAGCCGGTGCCCGCTGTCGCGCCGGACGCGGAGACGGACCGGGGCCCGCTGTCACGCCGGGCCGGGTGCCTGGTCCGCGGTCACGGGGTGGGTGGCGGACTGGGTGCGGTCGGTGGCGGGGTCGGGCTGCTCGCCGAGGTACTCCACCCACGCCTGTTTGACGCAGGGGTAGTGCGTGGTGGCTTCGACCAGGCTCATGAAGTTGCGGACGTTGGCCTCGAACCGCCCCCACAGGGTGGGGTCGGCGATCCGCCCGTCGCCGTCGAGGGCGGTGTGGGCGGAGGCCAGGGAGAACATGTCAGGGTAGACGCGCGAGCCGAGGTGTTCGAGCGGGACGCGCAGCGCCCACAGCCCGCGGTTGCCGCCGACCATGGACGGCGAGGCGGACATGAGGAGGGTCTGCAGCTCGTTGAACGGCTGCGGCCGGAAGCGGGACGTCCAGTCGATGAGGTTCTTCAGCACCCCGGGCACGGACGCGTTGTACTCCGGTGAGGCGACGACCAGGGCGTGCGCCTGCTCCAGCCGCTCACGGAAGCGCTCGGCGCCTTCCGGGACGCCATCGCTCCGCTCGCGGTCGCCGTCGTAGTCCGGCACCGCGAAGTCCTTGACGGAGACGAGGTCCGCGGAGGCGCCCGCCGCCTCGATCGCGGCCCTGGCCAGCGAGGCGAGACGGGTGTTGAGGGAGCCCGACCGCCGGGATCCGGACAGCACGAGGAACGTCAGCGGTGCGTGCACTGCGGTGTTCATGGGGGTGCGCCTCTTTCCTCGGGGCTGCCTGCGGGGGGTCGGGGTCGGCGGTGGGGTCCGAACGCTGGGTGTGCGGCGGTGGCGGGTCGGAGCGGTCAGGGCGCCGGCGAGCCGGGAGCTGCGTGGGACGGCGGGCCGGGCAACGGCGGGTCGGGAGGAATGGCCGGAGGCGGTCAGGGCGCAGCCGGTTGGGCGGCGGGCGGACGGCCGGCGGGCGGGCGGGGGCGGTCGAAGGCCGGTCGAAGGCCGTCGATGCGCGGCGGTCGGGACCCGGCCGGGCACGAGGGCGGCGGCCCGCAGGGGTCAGGTGGCGGAACCGTCCGGCTGGTCGGCCTCCTCGGTGCCGTCCTGCGCCAGCGCCCGCCTGCCGATGACGACCGCGGCCCCCGCGGCGCTGGCGACGAACGCGGCGGCCAGGGTCCACGGCCGGTCCAGCCGGTGGCCGGTGAGGTGGTCCAGGGAGTAGCGGCCCGCCCCGGCCAGGCCGAGGGCGGCGGCCGTGAAACCGAGGAAGGCCGGGTACTCGAAGCCGCCGGACTGGTTGAAGAACCCGGCGGGCACGTGCACCGCGACCGCGCCCGCCATGGTGCCGGCGACGACCGCCCCGCAGCCGGGGTGGCCAGTCCCACGGCGAGCAGGGTGCCGCCGCCCGCCTCGCCGAGCCCAGCGGCGACGGCGCTGTGCCGGCCGGGGCGGAAACCCATGGCTTCCATGGCCTTCGACGTGCCGTCGACGCCGCCTCCGCCGAACCAGCCGAACAGCTTCTGCGTCCCGTGCGCGACCAGCACGGTGCCCGCCCCGGCGCGCAGCGCCAGCAGGCCGAGGCTCATGCGGCGGCCTTGGTGGCCGGAGCGTGGACAGCGGCAGAGTCGGGACCATCTCATGAGGCGGGCCTCCCGGTGCGGTGGCGGCGGTGCGTCGCCGTTCCACTGTGCGCGGCAGCAGGCGCCCCGCGCCCGGCCGGGCGGGGCATCCGGGTGACCGGCCGGGCGGCTCGCCGTCCCGCTGCCGGGTCACGCCGCGGCCTCGGCGGGCTCCACCTCCAGGAAGCGGCGTCTGCGCGGCCCCCGGTAAAGAAGGGCCTCCCAGCCGAGACCGCCCAGCGTGCGGGCGCATGCGGTCAGGGCGCGCTCCTCGTCCTGCGCGGCCCCGCCGCCGGGCGGGCCGAGCCACTCCACCCGTACCGTGCCGGGGCGGTCCCCGGGTGCCACGCGGTAGCCGGTCGCCACACGTGTGCCGTCCGGGGCCGTGGCCGACGGCGGGAAGCCGCCCGCCTCCAGGGCCAGCGCGACCGCCCGCACGGGCCGGTGGCGCTCCCAGGATGCGGGCACCGCCCGCGGATCGCCGCCGGTGTCGCGGCTGAGCCGGCGGATCTGCAGCAGCCCTTCGTACGCCACCCGCACCTCGGCGGCGCGCCGCTGCGCCGCTTCGGGGTCCGTCGCCGGGTGCGGCGGGCCCGGCCCGTCCCCCGTGGCCGCCTCGAACGCCTGCCCGTTCGCCATGTGCCCGCTCACATCCCTTCCCCCTCGACCCGGTCCCACCGTAGGGGGCGGCACTGACACCCGGCCGGGCCCGTTTCCGTACGGAGCACTCCGAGGGGCGGGCACCGCCGCCGTTGGCGACGATGGTGGGCGGAACGCCGGGGCGGGCGAGGAGGCGCGGAGCAGCGTGAGGAGGCGTCGAGCATGAGGCTGCCGTACACGCGCCGTTCCCATGCCGCCGCGCTCGCCGTGCTGCTGCTGCTCGTGGCGACCTGCCTGGTCGTCAACCCCTCGTCGGCGCCGCGGCCCCCCGAGTCGGCCGCCCCGTCGGTCTCTTCGGCGGCGCCCCGCCCCGTACGGCACCAGGGTCCGCGGCCGGTCATCGTGGCGCGCGCGGCGTGGCGGGCGGAGACCGTCACCACCGCTCCCGCCGCCCGGTACGCGCCTGCGGTGAAGGCCGCGGTCATCCACCACACGAGTACGCCGAACGGCTACGACTGCGCGTCCGTGCCGCGGCTGCTGCGCGGCCTGTACGCGGGGCACGCCTTCGGGCGGCACTGGGACGACATCGGCTACAACTTCCTCGTCGACGCCTGCGGCACGATCTACGAGGGACGCGCCGGAGGCGTGGACCGCCCGGTCGTCGGCGCGCACACCAAGGGCTTCAACGAGGGCACGGTCGGCATCGCGGCGATCGGGACGTTCACGGAGGGCGCGACCGTCCCGGAGCCCATGCTCGACGCGATCGCACGGCTCGTCGCGTGGAAGCTCGACCCGTGGGGGCCCGATCCGCGGGGCACCGTCGCGCTGGTGTCGACGAACGACGAGTCCCGCTATCCGCGGGGCACGACGGCCCGGCTCCCCGTGGTCGGGGGGCACACCGACGGCTACCAGACGCGGTGCCCGGGGGCCGCCCTCTACGCCCGGTTGCCCGACATCAGCGCGCGGGTGGCCCGTCTGCAGCGGCGCTGACCCGGGCGTACGGGCCGGGGCGGGACCGCGCCGACCGCCCCGGCGCGGGCGGCGGGCGCCCATCGGGTACACATGGCGGTGCGCGGCCGGGGGCAGCGCGCGCGGCACCACGTGTCCGCGGCTTGCTGCGCTCGCGGCACCCGGTCGTACGGGGGCGCGCTGCGAGTGGCCTCTCGCGGGGGTCCGGTGCGGCCGGGTCCTCGGGCGGACGGCCGCGCCCTCCCGGGCGTGCGCGCGGCGGCGGGTGCCCGGGGACGGCTCGGACGGCGGGTGCGGCGGAGGCGGCCCCGCCCCCGGATGTCCGGGGCGGCCGACCGGGGTTCCGCGGGTTCCGGCGGCTTTTGTGTTGTCGGCGGGGCGGTGCCGGGTCTCCGGGGAGGAAGGACCTGCGGGAGCCGGGGGTGACACCGCGGTCGTGGGCGCAGAAGGAAGACAAGGCGGGACGGACGGCATGCACTGGGAGAGCGAGCACGGCCCCGAACTGGTCCGTGCGGCACGGGCGGGTGACGGGCCTGCCCGGGAACGGCTCGTCGCGGACTATCTGCCGCTCGTCTACAACATCGTGGGACGCGCGCTGGACGGTCACGCGGACGTGGACGACGTCGTGCAGGACACCATGTTCCGCGCGCTGGACGGACTCGGCGGGCTGCGGGAGCCGTCCCGGTTCCGGCCGTGGCTGGTGGCCATCGCGATGAACCAGGTGCGGCGCCGCTGGAGGGACCGCCAGCAGGCGCCGGTCGCCTCCCTCGACCGGGCGGTGGAGCGCCCCCACCCGGCGGGCGACTTCGTAGACCTGACGATCCTGCGGCTGGGGCTGTCGGGGCAGCGGCGGGAGGTGGCGGAGGCGACCCGCTGGCTGGACGAGGACGACCGGGAGCTGCTGGCCCTGTGGTGGCAGGAGGCGGCGGGCGAGCTGACGCGTGCGGAGCTGGCCGAGGCGCTGGGCGTGCCCGCGCGGCACGCGGCGGTGCGGGTGCAGCGGTTGAAGGAGCGGCTGGAGACGGGCCGGGTGGTGGTGCGCGCGCTGGGGGCGCGGCCGCGCTGCCGGGAGCTGGAGCGGTTGACGGACGACTGGGACGGCCGGCCGGCCGGGGTGTGGCGCAAGCGTGTCGCGCGGCACGCGCGCGGCTGCCGGGCCTGCGGCGGGCACTGGTCGGACCTGGTGCCTGCGGAAGGGCTCCTGGCGGGTCTCGCCCTGGTCGTGCCGCTGACCGGCTACCCGTCGGTGCCGGTCGGCGCGTCCGCCCTCGCGGCGGCGTCGGAGGCGGCCCCCGCCGCGGGCCTGGCCCCGCCGGCGGACGCGGGCTTCCCGGCAGTCCCGATACCGGCGGGCCCCCACGCCGTGCCCGCGGCGCAGGCGGGCCACTCCGTGGAGACAGCGGCGCAGGCGGGACCCGACGCGGGATCAGCGGCGCAGGCGGGACCCGACGCGGGATCAGCGGCGCAGGCGGGACCCGCCGTGGAAGCAGCGGCGCAGGTGGGACCCGATGAGGAAGGGGCTGGGGGTGGTCTGCCAGGTGAGGGGGCTCCGCGGCAGCGGGTCCGGGTGCCGAGGCCGGGGCCGGGGCTCCCGCACAAGGTGGGGCTCCCGCGCAGGGTGGGGCCGCCGCGGGTACCGGTGCGGGGCGGTGGCCGCCGTACGCCGGGGTGGGAGGCGTTGTCGCGGGGGTGCTGCTGCTGGGGCTGCTGTGGCCGGGCGCGGGCACCGGGGACGTACCGGTGTCCGCGCCGCACGCCGCGGTCCTGTCGCAGCCGCCCGCGCCGTCCGCGCCGCGGGTGCGGCAGCAGACGGCGGTGCCGTCCCCCCGGCCGTCGGTGCGGGCCTCGCGCACCGCTCCGCCGCCGTCGCCCTCGCCCTCCGCGACGCGGTCCGCCGCGCCCGCCGTGGAGCAGCGCCTCACGGACCTGGTCAACGCCCGCCGGGCGCGGGCCGGCTGCGGTCCGCTGCGGCTCGATCCGCGGCTGACGGCCGCCGCACGGGCGCACGCCCGGGACATGGTGGCGCGCGGCTACTTCGACCACGCCAGTCCGGAGGGGCGGCACGCCGACGCGCGGATCGCCGACGCCGGCTACCCCGCGAGCGCGTGGGCGGAGAACCTGCACCGCGGGCCCCGGGACGCGGCGACGGTGGTGGAGGACTGGATGGACGGGTCCGTCCACGAGGAGAACATGCTCGGCTGCGCGTACCGGGACACCGGTGTGGCGGCGGTGCCGGGGCCGGAGGGCACGGTGTGGGTGCAGACCCTCGCCGGGCCCCCGGCCGGCACGGCGGGAGGGTAGCGGCCGCGGCCGCCCGCGCGTCAGCCCGCGACGCCGAAGTTCTGCACCCACCAGGGGCCGTTGGAGCGCAGGTCGACCCCGACGCCGATGTCGCGGAAGGCGCAGTTGAGGATGTTCTCGCGGTGGCCCGGGCTCTTCATCCAGTCGCGCATCGCGGTGACCGGGTCCTTCGGGCCCCGGTGGATGTTCTCTCCCCAGGTGCTCCACCGGTAGCCCGCCTGCCGCATCCGGTCCCCGGCGTCCCGCCCTTCCGGGCTGTCGTGCCGGTAGTAGTTGCGCCTGGCCATGTCCTCCGCGTGGGCCTGCGCGGCCCGCTGCAGCCGGGTGTTGACGCGCAGGGCGGGGCAGCCGGCCCTGGCGCGCTCCGCGTTGACCAGGTCCGCGACGCGGCGGGCGTGTCCGGCGGCGGCCCCGCCGGGGCGGCGCCGCCTGCGGCGGCTGACCGGCTCGCGGGGTGGCGGCCGGTGAGGGCCCGGCTCCGGTGCCCGTGGTGCCGCCGGCGTGGAAGGTGCGGGGCGTCGGGGCGGCCGTATCCGGCTCCGCGGCCCGCTGCGGGTCGGAGCCGGGGCCGCGGGGCGACGCCGGGGCGGAGGGTGCGGGGCTCGCCGCCGCGGATATGCCCGTGCGGGGCGGTGCCGAGCCCGCGGCGGACTCCGGGGCCGCCGGGGGCGGGGACGCCGGGGCCGTACCGCGCGGGCCTTCGCCGGCCGCGGCCTCCGACGCGCGGGCACGGTCCCCGGTGAGGCCGGCTCCACCGCCCGGCGTCCGCTCGGGGTCCACCGCACCGGTGGCGGCGGAGGTGCCGTCGCCGCCCGTACCGCCGAGCACGAGGGTGCCCGCCGTCACGGCCGCCAGCGCCACCGCTCCGGCGACGACCGTGCCGGCGCCCTGGTACGTCCACCGCCGCTTCGCGCGGGCGTGCCGCCGGGTGCGGGCCGCCTCGGCGCGTCTGCCCGGCCGGTCCTCCGGGCGGTCGTCGTCGTGGGGATCGTAGAACTGGCTGTGCTGCACGAGTACTCCGCTCTCTGCTCTCGTCTCTCGTCATGGCGAAGGCCGCCGGACCGCCGTGGGGTCCGGTACAGAGGAGATCGGGCGCAGCCGCGCCGACAACACTTTTCCCGTGTCCGTTCCGTCTTCCGCTCCGCGGTCCGTTCCGTGTCCTGTACGTGTCGCGGGCGCCCGCTTCCGCGGCCGCGTCCCGCCCGGCCCCGCGTCCCCCTTGTCCCCCTCGGGCCCCCGGCGTCCCGCCCGGTCCGGCGTCACGCGCGGTGTTTCTGTGTCGTCCCCCGCCGTGGGAAGTCCTTCCGTGGCGACACGCCCGGGAAACCGGGCCCCGGGGACGAAGGTCGAAAAGCAGCCACGGAGAGCGGGCCGTGGTCCGTACGGACCGTTCCGGGGTGCGCTGCCCGGTCGAGCGGGTCAGGCTGGCGGCGTGGCGCAGCTGATCACGATGGCGGTGGACGAGGACGGTGAGCGGACGGCCGTCTTCGAGGTCGACGACGGCCTCGTGGGGCCGCTGCCGGAACGGGTGCCCGAGGAAGGGCCGGCGGCCCGCGTCCAGGCGTCGCTCCAGGAAGCCCTGGAGCGGCTCCGACCGGCGCTGTCCGAGGTCACCCGGTCGGTTCGGCAGCTAGGCCCCGACCGGACGGAGATCGAGTTCGGTCTGAAGATGGGCGGCGAGACGGGCGTCATCGTGGCGCGGGGCACGGCGGAGGTGAACTTCGCGGTCCGCTTGGTCTGGAGCCGCGAGTGACGTCCGCCCCGCAGCCCGCCGGGAACCGTCCCGGGCGGGGCGGTCCCCGTCGCCCGCGGGCACCGCCACCCGCCGCCCGACCGTCTCCGCGCGGGCCGTCCGGCGCCCGTCCCGCCGACCCCCGCCCCCGCACCCGTCCGGTCACCCGTACCCGCCCGGCTGGAGAACCCCATGCGCGTGATGCTGGTCCACCCCAGTGCCCTGATGTACTCGGAGATCTTCCTGCGGCTCGAACCCCTGGGCCTGGAACGGGTGGCGGCCGCGGCGCGGGACGCCGGGCACGAGGTCCGCGTCGTGGACCTCCAGGTGCTGTCGCACCGGCTGCTGGACGAGGAACTGCGCTCGTTCGCCCCCGAGGCGCTCGGCGTCTCCCTCAACTACCTGGCGAACATCCCGGAGGCCATCGAGATCGCACGACGGGCCAAGGCGGCTTCGCCCGGCTGCTTCGTGTTCTTCGGCGGGCACAGCGTCTCCTTCATCGCCGACCACGTGCTGCGGCAGGCCGAGGGCGCGGTGGACGCGGTCGTACGGGGAGAGGGCGAGCCCGCCGTGGCGCCGCTGCTGCAGGCGGCGCGGGACGGCGGCCTGGCGACGGTGCCCGGTGTCGTGTGCGCGGAGGGCCGGGGGCCGGCGCCGCTGCTGCTGGACAGCCTGGACCGGCCTCGGCCGGCCCGCGACCTCACCCGCAAGCGGCACCGCTACTTCATCGGCGAGCTGGATCCGTGCGCGTCCATCGAGTTCACCCGGGGCTGCCCGTGGGACTGCTCGTTCTGCTCGGCGTGGACGTTCTACGGCCGCAGCTACCGCAGGGCGTCGCCGGAGGCCGCGGCGGAGGAGATGGCCTCCATCGCGGAGCCGAACGTCTTCATCGTCGACGACGTCGCGTTCATCAAACCGGAGCACGGCCACGGCATCGCGGCGGCCCTGGAACGGCGCCGCATCCGGAAGAGCTACTACCTGGAGACCCGCAGCGACGTCCTCCTGCGCAACGAGGAGGTCTTCGAGCGGTGGAGGCGGCTCGGGCTGCGGTACATGTTCCTCGGCATGGAGGCCATCGACGCGGAGGGCCTCGACCTGTACCGCAAGCGGGTGAGCCCGGACGAGAACTTCAAGGCGCTGGAAGCCGCGCGGCGCATGGGGATCATGGTGGCGATCAACCTGATCGTCGACCCGGCGTGGGACGAGGAGCGCTTCCGGCTCGTGCGGGAGTTCGCCCTGGCCGTGCCGGAGATCGTGCACCTGACGGTGATGACCCCGTACCCGGGCACGGAGATCTGGCACACGGAGTCGCGGCAGCTCACCACGCGGGACTACCGCCTCTTCGACATCCAGCACGCGGTCGTGCCGACCAAGCTGCCGCTGGACGTGTTCTACCGCGAGCTGGTCCGCACGCAGGCGGTCCTCAACCGCAAGCACCTGGGGATGCGCACGGCCCTGCGCGCCGCCGGGGTGCTGGGCCGCAACCTGATGCGGGGGCAGACGAACTTCGCCCGGATGCTGTGGAAGTTCGGCCGGGTCTACAACCCGGAGCGTCAGATCGCCGACCACCGGCGCCCGGTGACGTACGAGCTGCCGGTCCCGGAGCACCGGGCGGCGCCGCCCGGCCGCAAGGAGCTGTTCATCCACACGCGGCCCGTGTCGGCGGTGGGCCGCAAGGCGGCCGACCCGCCGGAGCCGGACGCGGCGGCGGCGCCGGAACCCGACGGGGCGTAGCGCCCGCCGCCGACCGGGGCACGCGCACCCGGCACCGGACGGCACGCGGCCCACGGCAGCGCCCGGCGCCGCGGGGAGCCCGTAGGGCGCCGGCCACCGACCGGGGTGCGGCGGCGGGGGCGGGTGCGGGCACCGCCCTCGACGCGGGGCGGGTGCCGGGCCACACTGGCCGCATGCCACTGAAGGTCACCGTGTTCGGCGCGGGCAGCGTCGGCTGCCACCTGGGCGGAGCCCTTGCGGCGTCGCCGCGCGCGGACTGCGCGGTCACCCTCGTCGGGCGCGCCCCCGCCATGGCGGACGTACGGGAGCGCGGCCTGCGGCTGAGCGGCGGGGGCCGGCCTGACGCGCACGTGCCGCCCCGGCTGCTGCGTACCGCCACCGAGGCGTCGGCGGTCGCGGGCTCCGACGTCGTGCTCGTCACCGTGAAGGCGCGCGACACGCGTGCGGCGGCGGAGGCGTGCGCCCCGCACCTCGGCCCGCACACCGCGGTCGTGAGCTTCCAGAACGGGCTGCGCGGCCCGGAGGCCCTGCGGGAGGCGCTGCCCGCCGGGACGCCCGTGGTGGCCGGGATGGTGCCGTACAACGTGCTGCGGACCGGCCCCGCGGCCTTCCACCAGGGGACGGCCGGCGCGCTGATGGTGGACGAGGTGCCCGCCGCCCGGCCGCTGGTCGCCGCGCTCCGGGAGGCGGGGCTGCCGGTGGAGCCGCGGGCCGACATGCGGGCCGTGCGGTACGCCAAGCTCCTGATGAACCTGAACAACGCCGTGAACGCCCTGTCGGGCCTGCCCCTGCGGGAGCAGCTCGGCACCCGCGCGTACCGGCGGTGCCTGGCCCTGTGCCAGGCGGAGGCCCTGGCCGCCTACCGGGCGGAGGGCGTCGCACCGGCGCGGTTGGGGCCGGTGCCCGCCGCGGTGACACCGCTGCTGCTGAGGTTGCCGGACGGGCTGTTCCGCCGGGCGGCCGCCGCGTCGCTGCGGGTGGACGCACAGGCCCGCTCGTCCATGTGGGAGGACCTGGAGCGCGGTCGGCCCACGGAGGTCGACGCCCTCCAGGGGGAGGTGGTGGCGCTGGCCGCCCGCCACGGGCTGGCCGCGCCGGTCAACGCCCGCCTGGTCGAGCTCGTACGGGAGGCGGAGGCCGCCGGGCCCGGCGGGGCGCGCCGCTGGTCGGGGCCCGAGCTGTACGCCGCTCTGACTGCGGCGCGCTGACGCAGGGAATCCCTCCGCCCTCCCCGTCCGGTGTCGCGGCGGCCGGGAGGGGCCGGGCCCCCGGGCCGGGCCCGGTGCGGCGGCCTGGTGCTGCTCCTCTCACCCCCGAGCATCCGCCGCAGCCGGCCCCGGCCCGGTGCGGGTCCGCGGAGGGACGCGGGGAGCCGGAGGTCCCGGGCCTCCTCCCCCAGCCGGCGCAGCTCCTCCGGCGGACACGCCGGCTGGAGGCGCGGCAGCAGGCGCTGCTCCACCCACCGGGTGTGGGCGGCCGCCCGTTCCACCAGTTCCAGGACGACCTCGCCGTACCGGTCGTCCTCCGGCGGCACGTCCGCCGCCTTCCGCAGGGTGACGTGCAGTGCGCCGTGGTCGGCGGCGAGCCGGTCGGCCCAGGCCCGCGCACCGCGCGGCACCCAGTCGAGCACGGCGGGCCGCAGGACCCTCCGCTCCTTCTCCAGGTGCACCGCCAGGGTGCGCGCCGCCTCGTCGACCAGGGACCGGCGGTCGGCGCTGCCCGGTGGTGCCTGCCGCACGCGGTCCAGGAGCCGGTGCACCCGGGCGTGGTCGGCGGTGAGTTCCCGGACGAGGTCGCGTTCGGGTGCGTGGGTCACATCGGCCTCCCCGGCCCGGCGGTCTTCGGACCTGCCCATGTTCTGCCCAATGCGCGGCCGGAGGCGGCTGCGACCCGCACACTGGCGCGACGAGCAGGACGAAGGGAGCAGGGCGCATGCTGCAGCGGAACCGGAGGCCCGGGCGCCGGCGGGGCGGTCCGGCCGGGTCGAGCCGCCCGAGGACCGCGGCGTTCCACGGGTACGCGGCGCTGGACCGCCGGGCGCCGGTGTCCGAACTGGGCCGTGAGCTGCTGCGCAAGGCGTTCCCCGACCACTGGTCCTTCCTGCTGGGCGAACTCGCCCTGTACAGCTTCGTGGTGCTGGTGCTCACCGGGAGCTACCTCACGTTGTTCTTCGACCCCAGCATGGCGCTGGTCGAGTACCAGGGCTCGTACGTCCCGCTCCAGGGGCTGACCGTGTCCAAGGCGTACGCGACGACGCTGGAGCTCAGCTTCGACGTGCGGGGCGGTCTGCTGATGCGCCAGATGCACCACTGGGCGGCGCTGGTCTTCGTGGCGGCCCTCGCCGTGCACATGCTGCGGGTGTTCTTCACCGGGGCGTTCCGCCGTCCGCGGGAACTGAACTGGACCATCGGGGTGACGTTGTTCGCCCTCGCCATGCTTGAGGGGTTCGCCGGCTACTCCCTGCCGGACGACCTGCTGTCGGGGACGGGTCTGCGCACCGCGCACACCATCGTGATGTCCATCCCGGTGGTGGGGACCTATCTCGCGTTCTTCATCTGGGGCGGAAGCTTCCCCGGGGAGGACCTGCTGCCGCGGCTGTACATCATGCACGTGCTGTTCGTGCCGGGCGTGCTGATCGCGCTGATCGGGGCGCACCTGGTGATGGTGGTGTACCTGAAGCACACCCAGTGGCCCGCGCGCGGCCGGACGAACCGCAACGCCGTGGGGCAGCCGATGTTCCCCCAGTTCGCCGCGAAGTCGGCGGGCCTGTCGCTGCTGGTGTTCGGTGTCATGGCGGTGCTGGGCGCGCTCGTGCAGATCAACCCGGTGTGGAACTACGGGCCGTACGTGGCCGACCAGATCTCCACCGGCGTCCAGCCGGACTGGTACGTGGGGTTCCTGGAGGGCGCGCTGCGGCTCATGCCGCCCTGGGAGACGGTGGTCGCGGGGCACACGGTGATGTGGAACGTGTTCCTCCCGGCGGTGGTGCTGCCCGGTGTGCTCTTCACGTGCCTGTTCCTCTACCCGCACCTGGAGCGCTGGCTGTCGGGGGGTGACGAGGCGCTGCGGGAGCACCACTTCTGCGACCGGCCGCGCGACCACGCCACCCGCACGGCGATCGGCACCGCGGGGGTGGTGGCGTACGCGGTGCTGCTGGCGGCCGGGGGCAACGATGTGATCGCGCTCGTCCTCCACCTGCCGCTGGAGGGGCTGACGTGGCTGTTCCGGGTGCTGATCGTGGTCGGCCCGGTGGGGGCGTACCTGCTCACGCGGCGGCTGTGCCTGGCGCTGCAGGAGCGCGACCGGGAGCGGCTGGAGGACGGCGAGGAGACGGGCGCGGTCGTGCAGGACCCGTACGGGGGCATGGGCGAGGGCCACCGGCCGGTCGGCGCGGACCGGCGCCGCACGGTGCTGATGCGGGACGTGCCGGAGCCCCTCCCCCGCCCCGGGGCGGATGCGCCGCTGCGGCGGCGGCTGCGGGCCCGGATCAGCGCGTGGTACTGCGGGGCGCGGGTGGAGATGCCCGCCGGGACGGAGGAGCGGCTGCAGGTCACGGGCCGGCTCATGGAGCCGGTCCACGAGGCGCCGGCGGACGAGCGCTGAGGCGGCGGCGCGGCCGGCCTGGTGCCGGGCGCGGCGGCGGGCGCCGCGCCGCGGACCCGGCTGCCCGGCCCCGTTCCGGCGTCGTTCCGGCGTCGGGCGTCGGGCGGCCCGCCTGCCGCCGTCCGGGCAAGGGCCACGGCCCCGCCGCCGCGCGGCGGCCGCGCTCACGGCCCCGCGCCGGGTTCCTGGTCCCGCTCCGCGTACTGGAACACCATGTGGAACACCGCCACCGCCGTCACTCCGACGCCGATGGCGAACAGCCACAGCCCGAAGACGACGCCGACGGCCATGACGGCGACGCCGAGCGCGGTGAGCACGGGCGTGGCGGCGTGCGGCGGGAAGAAGCCCAGCGGCCCGCCGCGCTCGCGGACCTCGGCCTCCTTGCGGTCCTCCGGCCTGCGCCCCGTGCGCCGGTAGGTGACGGCGCAGAAGAACGCGATGAGCGCCGACATGGCGAAGGACACCGTGAGGGCGGCGGCCCCGGCCGGCTCGCGGGCGAAGGCGATGTAGAAGGCGTCCGTGACCAGGAAGAACAGGGCGACGCCCGCGAACAGGTAGGTCTCGGTCTTCATCGGCCGGTCCCTTCGGAGCGCTGCGCCGCCGACACGGGGTCGGGCGTGAGCCGCCCCACCGGGGGCAGGGCCGCCGCCTCCGGGTGGTGCAGGTCGAACGCGGGCGAGTCGGAGCGTACGCGGGGCAGGGCGTGGAAGTTGTGCCGCGGCGGCGGGCAGGACGTCGCCCACTCCAGGGAGCGGCCGAAGCCCCACGGGTCGTCCGCGTCGACGCGCCGTCCGTACACGGCGGTGCGCCACACGTTGTAGAGGAACGGCAGGGTGGACAGGCCCAGCAGGAAGGAGCCCGCCGACGAGACGGTGTTGAGGGTGGTGAACCCGTCGGCGGCGAGGTAGTCGGCGTAGCGGCGCGGCATGCCCGTCTCGCCGAGCCAGTGGTGGACCAGGAACGTGATCTGGAAGCCGATGAAGAGGGTCCAGAAGTGGATCCGCCCGAGGCGCTCGTCGAGGAGCTTGCCGGTCAGTTTCGGCCACCAGAAGTAGAAGCCGCCGAACATCGCGAAGACGATGGTGCCGAAGAGCACGTAGTGCAGGTGAGCGACGACGAAGTACGTGTCGGTGACGTGGAAGTCGAGCGGCGGTGAGGCGACGAGCACCCCGCTGAGCCCGCCGAGGAGGAAGGTGACGAGGAAGCCCACCGCCCACAGCATGGGCGTCTCGAAGGACAGGGAGCCCTTCCACATCGTGCCGATCCAGTTGAAGAACTTCACGCCCGTCGGCACGGCGATGAGGAACGACAGGAACGAGAAGAACGGCAGCAGCACCGCGCCGGTGGCGAACATGTGATGGGCCCACACGGCCGCCGACAGCATGGTGATGGCGATGGTCGCGCCGACCATGCCGATGTAGCCGAAGACGGGCCGGCGGCTGAACACGGCGATGATCTCGGTGACGACGCCGAAGAACGGCAGGGCCACGATGTACACCTCGGGGTGGCCGAAGAACCAGAACAGGTGCTGCCACAGCAGCGCCCCGCCGTTCGCCGGGTCGTAGATGTGCGCGCCGAACTTCCGGTCGGCCTCCAGGGCGAGCAGGGCGGCCGTGAGCACCGGAAAGGCCAGGAGCACCAGGATCGACGTGAAGAGGACGTTCCAGGTGAAGATCGGCATCCGGAACATCGTCATGCCCGGGGCGCGCAGGCAGATGATCGTGGCGATGAAGTTGACCGCGCCGAGCGTCGTGCTGAGGCCCGCCACGACGAGTCCCATGGTCCACAGGTCCCCGCCGAGGCCCGGGCTGTAGACGGTGGTGTTCAGCGGGGCGTAGGCGAACCACCCGAACGAGGCGGCCCCGCCGGGCATCGCGAACCCGGCCATGACGATGAGCCCGCCGAAGAGGAACAGCCAGTAGGTCAGGGCGTTCAGGCGGGGGAAGGCGACGTCGGGCGCGCCGATCTGCAGCGGCACGACGGCGTTCGCGAACCCGGCGAAGGTGGGCGTGGCGAAGAGCAGCATCATCACGGTGCCGTGGATGGTGAAGAGCTGGTTGTACTGGTGGGCGTCCATGATCTGCAGCCCGGGGCGGGCCAGTTCGGCCCGCATCAGCATCGCCATCAGCCCGGCGGCGAGGAAGAACCCGAACGCCGTGGCCAGGTACATGTTGCCGATCGTCTTGTGGTCGGTGGTGGTCAGGTACGTCCGGATCCTGCCGCCGAGCGCCGGTCCGGGCGGCCGTTGCACGTCGGCTTCGGGCATGGGGGCCTCCGGAAGGGCTGGGGCCGGTCCGGCCGCAGCCGGACCGGGGCGGGTCACGGCCCCTCCTCTAGCCCGTGCCGCGCCCGGCCAAACCCGGACGTCCGCCATCCGGCCCGCCGCGGCCGGCGCCGGAGCACGGCGGACGCGCGACGGACGCACGGCGGAAGCGCGGCGGACGGCTCGGTGGGGCAGACGCGGCAGGTCGCGGGGCGGCAGGCGCCGGCGGGCGGCCCGGTGAGCGCTACGCGAAGGCGCGGGCGAGGCGGCGCAGCCCTTCGCGGATCTCGGCCGGCGCGTGGGTCGTGAAGGACAGCCGCAGCGTGCGGGGGTCGGGGGCGCCCGCGTGGAAGGGGGCGCCGGGCACATACGCCACCTGGTGCTCGACGGCGGCCTTCAGCAGGTGCGCGGCGTCGTACCCCTCGGGCAGGTTCACCCAGACGAACATGCCGCCGTCGGGCCGGTTCCAGCGGCTGCCCTCGGGGAGCGCCTGCGGCAGGCCCTCCAGCAGGGCGTCCCTGCGTTCCTTGTAGGCGCCGCACAGGGTGCGGATGTGGGCGTCGAGGTCGCTGTCCCGCAGGTAGCGGGCGGCGGCCGCCTGGTCGACGGTGGAGGTGTGCAGGTCGGCGGCCTGCTTGGCGACGACGCAGGCGCGGCGCAGCCCGGCGGGGGCGCGCAGGTGGCCGAGCCGCATGCCCGGCGCCATGACCTTGGAGAAGGACCCCAGCAGGACCGTGCGGTCGGCGGCGGCCGGGTGGGCGGCGATCCACGGCACGTGCGCGCCGTCGTAGCGCAGCTCCCCGTACGGGTCGTCCTCCACGACCCAGAAGCCGCGGCGGGCCGCCACCTCGGCGACGGCGGCGCGGCGGGCGGCGGGGAGGGTGCGGCCCGTGGGGTTCTGGAAGGTCGGCACGAGGTAGAGCAGCTTCACCCGTTCGCGGGCCGCGATCTCCTCCAGCGCGGCCGGGATGACGCCGTCCTCGTCGGTCGGCACGGCCACCACGCGGGCGCCCGCGAAGCCGAAGGTCTGCAGGGCGGCGAGATAGCAGGGGTCCTCGACGAGGACGACGTCGCCCGGTTCGAGGAGGGCGGTGGCCACCAGGGCGAGGGCCTGCTGGGAGCCGGTGGTGACCAGCAGGTCCGCGGGGTCCGTGGCGAGGCCGCGGCCGGTGAGCCGGTCCGCGACCGCGGTCCGCAGGTCGGCGTTGCCCTCGGTGGTGGAGTACTGCAGGGCCTGCGCCGCGCCGTCCGCCAGGACCCGGTCGTAGGCGGCCCGGACGCCGGCGGTGTCGAAGAGCTCGGGCGCGGGCAGTCCCCCGGCGAAGGAGATCACCTCGGGCCGCTCGGTGAGCGCCAGGATCTCCCGTACGGGCGAGGAGGCGACCCCGGCGAGCCGGGAGGCGGTCGCGGGCACGGGCGCGGGCGCGGGTCCAGGTATGGCTGAAGGCATGCGCCCCAGCATAGGGACGCGCGAAATCCCCGCGGTGGCAGGCCTGTTCGGCATTCGCGCCGCTCTCCGTACTGCGCGCGCCGTCCGGAACCCGCGCGCGGCGCCCGGAGTACGGGCCGGTGCCCCGCCGGGACCGGGGCGGCGCTCCGGCGGCCGGGCCTCCGGGACCTGGCCGCCGTCCGTGACCGCCGTCCGCAGGGAGCCGCACAGGGGCTCTCCACAGCGGGAGCTTGAACGGGCAACGAGGTGACGGGCGCGCGGATCCCGTACGCCGGGTCGTGCCTCCGCCGGGACTGCCCAGCTCGACTGCCCAGCTCAGCCGCGGTGCGGAGGGCCGCGGTCGGCGTGGTCGGACCGGGTGGGGGAAGCCGTGCTGCAAAGCCCGCCATACCGTGACATAAAGGGATAAAGATCTCTTCAGATCTCTTCACCTAGGAGTGCAGCCGATGAGCACGTCATCGACAGAGTCGACGCAGAGGGCGGGTACGGCCGGGAACCGGTCCGGAGACGGACGCGGGGGCCTGGTGACGGAGCACGGCAGGACCACCATCTCCGACGCGGTGGTGCAGAAGATCGCCGGGATAGCCGCACGTGAGGTCGACGGCGTCCACAACCTCGGGGGCGGCGGGTCGCGGGCCGTGGGGGCCGTCCGTGAGCGCATCCCCGGGTCGCGCGGCCCGAGCATCACCCAGGGCGTGTCCGTGGAGGTCGGGGAGAGCCAGGCGGCGGTGGACGTCGTCATCGTCTGCGAGTACGGCGTCTCCATCAAGGACCTGGCGGACGGTGTCCGGCGCAACATCATCAAGTCCATCGAGGGCATGACGGGCCTGGAGGTGGTGGAGGTCAACATCGCCGTCGACGACGTCCACCTGCCCGACTCCGACGAGGACGAGGACACGTCCACGGGCCCCCGGGTGCAGTGAACGGCCCGCCCGACCGCGACGAGACCGCCGCGGGAAGCAGCGGCGACGGAACCACGGCGGACGGCGGCGGCTTCGACCCGGCGCGGATCGCCGCTGCCGCCGCCGGCTGCCGGCTGGTCAGCCGGCTGACCACCGGGCGCTACGGCGCGTCGTCCTACCTGCCGGGACGGCGCGTACCCGGCGTCGAGGTGTCCGGCAGGACGGTCCGCGTGCACGTCGTCGGCCGCTACGGCCACCCGGTCGCGGACATCGGCGCCGAGGTGAGGGAGGCCGTCGCCGCCGCGGCCCCGGACGCCGTGGTCGATGTCGTCGTCGAGGACCTCGACACCGGCGACTCCCGGTAGGCGGATCTGCCCGTTGAACCCCCAAGGCTTCAGTGCGAGGTGTTGTGATGTCCCCGTCCCCCCCTGTTCTCGGTCTGGCGTTCGGTGTGGCCCTCGGCTTCGCCGGCGCCTTCGGCGGCGTCGTCGCCTTCTTCGTCGTCCTCTGCCTCGGCCTGCTCGGGCTGCTCGTCGGCTGGGTCGCCGAGGGCGGTTTCGACCTGAAGGCGTCCCGCGACGCCTACCGCGCCGGTACGCACCGTCCGAGGGCCCGCGGATGAGCGGCGGCGACACCGGTGCCGCCGCCGGCGCGGAGCCCGAGCCGCCCGCCCCGGGCGGCGGCCCCGGCCGCACGGTCATCGCCGAGCGGGTGGTGGAGAAGATCGCCGCACGGGCCGTACGGGATGCGGGCCGCGTCGGAGGCGTCGCCCCGCGCCTGCTCGGCGTCCCGCTCGGCCGCGAGGGGACGCAGCGCGCGTCACCCGTGACCGCGTGGGTCGGCGGAGACGTCACGTCCCTCGCCGTCACCGTGTCCCTCGTGTGGCCGCATTCGGCCCGTACGACCACCCGCCGGCTGCGCGACCACATCGTCGAGCGGGTGCAGACCCTCACCGGCCTGCGCGTGGACCACGTCGACATCGACGTCGCCCAGCTGCCGTCGCCGTCCCGCCCCGCCCGGAGGGTGCGATGAGGCCGATCCCCCGCAGGTTGCTGGTCGCCTTCGTGTCGCTGGTCGTGGCGGCCGCGGGCGCGGCGGTCGCCGTCGACGTGGTCGCCGTCGGCACGGGCAACGCGCCCGTCGTGTGGCCGCAGCGCTCCCTCACGCGCGAACTGCGCACCCGCGAGTGGGGCGACGACGTCATCATGGCGGTGGCCGCCGGGATCGCCCTCATCGGCCTGCTCCTGCTGTGGGCGGCCCTGTCGAGCGGCCGCCGCCGGGCCGTGCGGGTCGACACCGCGGACGAGCACACCCGCACCGTGCTCACCCGCCGGGGGCTGCGCCGCACCATCGGCGCGGCCGTCGGCCGGGTGGACGGCGTGGACGAGCACCGCGTACGGCTGCGCGGACGCCGGGTGAAGGTCAGGGCGACCACCCCCCTGCGTGAACCGCAGGGCCTGCAGGAGCGCGTCGCCGAGGCTGCCGGCGAGCAGTTGGCGGCGGTCCGCACGGCCGCCGCGTACAAGGTGACCGTGAAGGTACGGACCGCCAGGGGGAGACCATGACCCGCCACCTCGACCGGGCCAACCGCATCGCACTCGCCCTCATCGGCCTGGTACTGCTGGCCGGCGGCGTCCTGGCGCTCCTGTACGGCTGGGGGGTGCTGGGTCAGGGCGGCCCGTCGGAGCCCCTGCTCACCCCCGGGGAACGCCGCTACGCCGCGTCGTCGTCGTGGGTGTGGCCGCTGATCGGTCTCGCCGGCGCGCTCGCCGCCGTCCTCGGCCTGCTGGCCGCGGTGGCGCAGCTGCGGCCGGACGGTGTGCGCAGCCTGCCCCTGGAGGCGGACCGCAGCCGGGGCGCAACGACGCTCAGCGCCGACGCCGTCACGGACGCGCTGGAGGAGGAGATCGAGTCCTACGGCGGAGTGCAGCGCGCCACGGCCCGTCTGACGCGCAGTTCCCACTATCCGCACCTCGTCCTGCGTGTCACCCTCGCGGCGGAGGCGGAGGTGCGCACGGCTCTGGAACGCATCCAGTCGGAGGCGCTGCCGCACCTGCGCGACTTCCTCGACCAGCCGGAACTGCCCGCCCGGGTCAGACTCCACGTCGCGCGCTGAACCACCGCCCCGCGTACGGCCCAGGCCCCGCCCCGCACACCACCTGTGGGGCGGGGCCTGCCGGTTGCCGGTTGCCGGTCAGGCGGCGCCGTCGCGGTGGACCGGGTTGTGGTGGCCGCTGGAGTCGGACTCGGACATGGAGCGTCTTCAGCGTGGCATTGATCGGGTGACGCCGGTGAGGTCGGGGTGATCGCACCTCGCTCGGCGCAGGGCCGTAGCGCCCCGAGAAGCGGATGGCATCATCGGCGCTGGACTGCGATGGTGCGGACTGCGTGGTTCTCCCGATGGTTTCGCCACTCTGCATCGATAGGATCAGCAGATGGTCAGCTCCTCGCACGCCCTTCCCTGGCCGTCGGCCGCCTTCCCTCTCGCAGCACAGCAGGTCAAGGACGCGTACGCCCGGGTCAGGGCAGCACTGATCGGTGACGCACTGTTCATCCGGGACGCCGCTGAGTACGGCGTCACGGTCGACGAACTCGATCGGAGAATGCGGCAGCCGCCCGGCCAGTTGGACACCGGAGCCTCGTGGGACTGGCTCGACGGTCCCGACCAGTACCGGTGGGCCGCGCTGCGGGTCTTGGTGGAGGCGTATCCGTCGGCGGACCGGCACGAACTCGCCGGACGCATAGTGGTGCCGGGGAACGCGGTTCATGTGGTCGCAGCCGACGTGCACGTCGACGGGGACCTGGTACTGGAGGAGCAGGGGGTGCTGTTCGTCCTGGGCAAGCTGTCGGTCACCGGGGCGCTGGTGGGCAGGCCGGGCTACTCCGTGGCCGCCGGGCGGGAGATCGAGTGCGCCGACGGTGCCACCGCAGGTGAGGTCTTGGCGCTGGAGGGCATCCGGTGCCCCGGCACCTTCTACTTCGGCCACAACGACTACTCCGCACGGGCGGCGTCGTACGTCGGCGGCCTTCTTGTCGACTTCGAGCGCGACAACGCGTTCGGCCGTGTCGACGTCCGGGAGCGGGCCATCGACTGGGACTTCCCCGCCGCGGCCCGGATGCTGGGGCTCCCCGACGACGAGGACGACTTGCTGGGCGCGTACTCGGAGAAGCTGCTGAACTCGGATGCGTGAGGCCGGTCAGCCGTCTGTGACGGCCGGCGCCGGCCAGGCACCCGTCGACCGGGGCCGGGCGGTACCGGATCTGCTGGAGCCTGCGCTGGACGGCCCGGGTGATCTGGCCGAGGTCGGCTGCGGCGGGGCTGCCGATGTCGCACGTGACCGGCGACCGGACGCCCTCGTGCGGGTTCAGGTCCGGTGAGTGACTCGGAAGCCGGAAGACGGTGAGCCAGTCCGCGTGGTCGGCGATGGACTCGCGCATCGGTTCGATCAGGGGCATGCGCAGGTTGTCCCGCACGAGCACGATCAGGCCGCCGAGCTGGATACGTGCTCTGACCGGCAGGTCGCGCAGGTCGCGCAGGTCGCGCCAGCCGAGGCCCTGCGGCTCGCCCCTTGCGGCCCCGGTGCTCGCGGACCGAGTACAACATCCTCGACCGCTTCCCGGCTGGTAGCAGGTCAACCCGGCCACGGTCACCCAGCCCGAGCCCCGGCCACGGTCAGAGGCAGGCCGCCGGGCCGGCGCTGTCGCGGGGCCGGCGGCCTGCCGCCCGCCCCGCACGCGCGCGGACACGCACGCAGGGCCGGTGAGGTCAGTGCTCGCAGAGGGAGAACTCCCGCTCGTAGAGCTCCTCGTTGTGCTCGTCGACGAAGAACTTGCGTTCCAGCATGAGTTGTTCGCGGTACTCCTTGGCCTGCTCCAGCGTCATGGTCGAGGTGTCGGACCACGGCTGCTGCGGCGGCACGTCGGAGGTCGAGACGATCCGCACCGACGGATCGACCAGGAAGAACGCGAGGATCTTGCGGTGCCCCGGCCGGGTCGGGTCAGCGAGCCGGAACGGGCTGACGCGGTGCTGCAGCATGTTCGGGAACGCCAGGCAGCGACCCGCCGGCGTCGCCGCGGAGCCCAGCACCTGGTTCAGCGCGTCCTCGTCCTCCAGGCCGTAGACCTCCCGCATGCCGTTGTCGTCGTTCTGCTGGTAGTCCGGGTCGTCGAGGGCCGCCCGGAAGGCCAGCCGGCTCTCGGTGACGTTCTCGCTGTCCCAGTAGTAGAGGCCGGTCGAGACGATCCGCTCGTTCAGCATCCCCTCGACATGCCAGGACCCGCCCGGGTACTCGGGCGCCTCCGGGGTCAGGTGAATGGTGGCGAGCTTGACGATGACCTGGAGGCGGCGCCCGCGCAGGTCGACCCGGGCGGACGCGTCGGGCACCTCGGGAGCGGTGAAGGCCGGGGCGTCCGGGGCGGTCGGGCGGCGGTTCTCCCGCCACGCGTCCTGAGCGACCGCCCATGCGCGGACGGCCTCCGCGTGGGCCGCGGCGTCCTCGTGGGCGGACGCGTCCGGATACGTCGGCTCCGAGTCGTACCAGCCGTAGGGATCGGCCTCGATCCGCAGGGGGCGGGGATGGCGCAGATCGGTGAGCACGTTCTCCAGCAGCGGACGTATGCGGGCGAACAGGTCCGGCAGGACGGAGGCCAGGTCCCGATGCTTCTCAGGGTGGACGTTGTTCACGTACGAACGGAACGTGACATCACCGTCGTCACTGACGTCGACATCCGTCGGCAACCACTGGAACCTCTCGGAGAACTCGTACTTCGTGTACTGGTGCGTCGGGTTCTCCCACGCCCGCTCGGGCCCTCCGCTCGCCTCCCTCACCAGGCAGAACAGGGAAGGATGCACCAGGTCCAGCACCTGACCACCGGATCCCGGATGCCAGTCGTTCTCCGCTTCGGGGACCTCTTCCAGGACCCGGGCAGCCTGACGCAGCCGGTTCCTGAGCTCCTCGTCGACCAGCGTGTCCGACTGCCACACCCCGTCGACGGCGGACACCTCGGCTCCGGTCCGTGCGTCCCGCAGCGCGGCGTAGTGCTCCAGTTCGGCGAGCACGTAGCGGACCTGCGCCTC
The DNA here is from genome assembly GCF_021390935.1 of Streptomyces sp. CC228A. GTDB lineage: Bacteria > Actinomycetota > Actinomycetes > Streptomycetales > Streptomycetaceae > Streptomyces. The sequence continues at coordinate 6,025 of NZ_JAJPUI010000008.1, read as the reverse complement.
GGTGAGGCCCTGGGCGGCCGCTTCCCGCGTCCACTGGGCGGTGATGCCCGCGTCGTGCATCTTGCCGAACCACCCGGGCTTCGCCCGGATGTGCGCGCTGCACTGCATCATCTCCAGTTCCCGCAGCGTGCGCGGGGGCGCGAGCCGTAGGGAACGGGACGTGTGGAAGGGCAGCGGAAACGGCGACAGGTCGTTCAACTCTGGTGGTCCCTACAGTCGGTGTGCGGTGGCGGGAAGGATAACCGAGCACACTGACACCGCAGCCGTGGCCGGTGCGCGGCGCTGCGGGCAGTGGGCGCCGGGCTCGCGCGCGCTGACCGGCCATCGCGCCGCGGCCCGACACCGGGGCGCGGGTCGCCCCGTATCCGCCGGCGCCGTGAAAGGCCTCCACCAGCCCGCTCCCCCACCCCGGGTTCCGCGCTGTCACCGGGTCGCACGGTGATACGCGTCGGCCTCACCCTTCGTCTGGCGCCGGTGAGCTGAGGAGGATGGAAGTGCATCGGCTGCCGGGGGCGTGGCCGCGTGGGGACCGCACCGCACGGGGACCGGATATTCGGTTTCCAGCGCTCCCATGAGGACACAAGATGGTGCGCATGACTTTGGCCACCCCCGCACTGCACACCGCTCGCCTGCGGCTGCGGCCCTTCGCCACCGCCGACGCGGACCATCTCTACGCGCTGCACAGCAGCGCCCACGTGATGCGCTATTGGGACTCCCCTCCGTGGACCGACCGTGCCCGTGCGGATCGCTTCATCGCGGTCTGCCGGAGGGTCGCCGACGAAGGCACTGGGGCACGGGTGGCCATCGACCGGGCCTCTGACGGGGCCTTTGTCGGCTGGTGCGGTCTGACCGGTTGGAACCCCGACTACCGCAGCGCGTCGCTCGGCTACTGCCTCGACGCTCCGATGTGGGGCCACGGCTATGCGACGGAGGCCGCGCACGCCCTGCTGCAGTGGGCGTTCGACACGCTGGACCTGAACCGGGTTCAGGCCGAGACGGATACGCGCAACGTGGCATCCGCCCGGGTGCTGGAGAAGATCGGATTCTTGCGCGAAGGGACGTTGCGGGAAGACTGCGTGGTGAACGGCGAAGTGTCCGACTCGTGGGTGTTCGGGCTGCTCAGACGAGAGTGGCAGCCGTCGGCCGCGCCGCCTCCGGGCGGCGAGACGCGGCGCTGAGTCCGCCCCCGATGGCAGCCGCTCCCGGTCCCGCAGGGAGGTCCTGGCGTGTCAGGCGTCCACCCGTGCCCGGGAGGCGATGGCCGCGTCGGCCCAGTCGGTCCCCAGCGCCTTCCCGGTAGGGCTGGTCGAGGAGAGCAACGCAGAGTACCTGGTCATCGCTCCCATGAGCACCGGCGTCGCGACATGCAGGAACCGCCTGCCGCCGCCGGGCTCCTCGGCCCGCTCGTTTGCGGACCGGCCCCCGCCTTGCTCGTGATCACAGCCCTTGCCCGCAGACCTCCGGCACTCCGCAGGACACGGCCTTCCAGGCAGGACGAGCGGACCTCCGGTGCGCAACGGCCACCGGGGCCGCACCCGACCTGCCCGCCGGGACGAAGACGGCGATGCGGCCGCCCTCGGGGCGGCGGATGAAGGCGACCACCCGCGAGCCCCTGGCGCTGATCGCCACCTCCTTCCACCACCACGAGAGTAAGGTTAGGCTTGCCTAAGTTACATCGGATCTTCATGACGCCCCCCTGGAGCACCCATGCGCCTCCGCACTGCCCGCGCCACGCGGCCGACCGCCGCCGAGAGGATGCGGTCGATCATCACGGTGGCCCACTCCATGACCGTCGTGGCCGACGGCCACCGCCACGAGGTGCACAGCCTCGACGGCGCGGGCCCGATGGGCCGCATCCACCTCCACGAGCTCACCGACGACTTCGGCTCCGGCGACGGGACGCCCCGCATCCCGATCCGCGTCGAACTCACCGACATCGCACCGACTCCCGTACGCGACCGCCTGCGCGCCCGCGTCACGCTCACGGGCCTCGTGGCCGCCCCCTACAGCGCCGAGACCACCGAGAGCACCTGCATGCACCTGGGCCAGGCGGTCATCGAGGACGCCGAGGGCCGCACGTACGTGCCCCTGGCCCACCTGGAGGCGGCGGAGACCGATCCCCTCGCCGGCTGCGAGGCGGCCATGCTGCACCACCTGGTCGCCGACCATCCCGATCTGGTCACCCTCCTGCTCCGGCTCGCCGACCCCGCCGCCAAACGCGACCTCGTACGCGCCCTTCCCCTCGCGATCGACCGGTACGGCATCACCCTGCGTCTCGAACACACCGGCACCCAGCAGGACGTACGGCTGCCGTTCCCCTCCCCCGTGACGGATGTCGACCACGTCGGCCCCCGCATCCACGCCCTCCTGACCGCGGCACGCCGGGCCTCCCACTCCCACCTGGCCTCCTGACCACCCCTCAGGGCCGTCCGACCGCCCGCCCCGCGGACCACCCGACGCCCGGCCGCCACGGCAGCCCGGTCTCCCACCCGCGCCCGCCGCCCAGTCTGCGCGCCGACGGAATGGCGGGACCTCGACACCCGAGCCGCGACGGCCGAGGGGCCCGCCCCGCGGAGGCGGCCCGGAGCCGGACACCCCGCGGGGCGTCGCCCTGCCGGGGAGTGACCGGCCCTCATCTGCCGCCCGCTCCCGACGCCACCGCTGCCGCCGTACGCCGGCCGCGCGACGGCGGTGGCGCCCCGCACCGGCACCCTGCGCCACACCCCGGGCTCCACCCGACGCGCACGCCGCGACCGCGGGCCGCAGGCCGGGCCGTTCGGCACCGCGAGCCCGAACGACCACCGCGACCTGCGCGGCAGCCGAAGCGGGCCCGGGCACGTGCGGCAGGACGGCCGACCGCCGGACATGTGAGGTGCGCCATGTTTCTCCCGCGTGCCTCAGCACCACCCCGCACGCAAACTAAGGTTAGGCTTACCTCAGTTGGGGAGCGCGGTCGCTCCGGCGGATCGAGGGCCCCATCGATTCACCTCCGACAGGGAGTCCCGTTGATCACTCACCCCATCGGCACCCACGCCGGACCGACCGCGGCGGAGCTCGTCCGTACCGTCCTGGCCCGTGCGGTCTCGCTGTCCCTGACGACCGCCGGCCAGGACTACGACCTGTTCGGCCTGCACTCCGTCGGCACCGACGGCGGCATCACCCTCCACCCGCAGCCCGACAGCCCGCTGTCCCGGCAGGTCGCCGGGGCGCCCGGGCGCGGCCCCACCGCCGTGCTGGAGTTCACCGACATCGCCCCCACCGCGGTCCGCGACCGCGTGCGAGCGAGGGCGACGCTCACTGGACGGCTCAGCTCGGCGGCCGACGACGGGCTGCGTCTGGCGGTCACGCATGTCCGGCTGGACACCGCGGCGGGAGCGCAGGTGGTGGGTCTGCACGCGTTCGCCCGCGCTCAGGCCGACCCCCTCGCCGCCGAGGAGGCCGCGATGCTGACCCATCTGGTCGACGCACACGCGGAGTTGACGGCGGATCTGCTGCACCTCGCCGAGCCCCGGCTCCCCGACGGCGTCATCCGGGTCGTGCCGTACGCGCTGGACAGCCGCTCGGTCACAGTGCGCTGCCTGTACGTCAGCGGCCACCGCGACCTTCGCCTGCCGTTCCCTGCTCCCGCACGCGACGCCGCCGAGGCGGGCCGGCGCATCCGGCAGCTCCTCACCGGGCCGTGCTCCTGCCCCCACCACACCCCGCCGCACCCGCGGACCTGACGCCCGAGGCCCCGCTCGTCCACCCGCGACCTCGGGGAGCCTGCAGGGGACACGGCCGGCGGAGCGCCGTCCCCGGTGCGCGCGTCGCGGCCCTCACCGTCGCTGTCCGGCAGGGCAAGCGGTCCCCCGACCGGCCGGGACGACCGTCCCGCGTCCGATGCCGGCAGGTGTGCGGCGGCAGGCCGCCCCGCTGCACGGATGCGCGACCGGCAGGCCCGTGGCGGCCGGCGCCGCCGCGCGACGGGCCCTGGTGTTCCAGGCGGGGGTACGGGGCGGCAGCCGCCCTGACGCCCGGCAGGGTGAGTACGCGAAGTCCCGTCAGCGCCCCGGCGGCCTCCTCCGCGGCGGCCTCTCCAGGCTGCTGCGCGAGCAGGGCCGCGACCAGCTGGTCGTCTGCGGTGTCCACACCCACCTGGGCGTCCTGCTCACCGCGGCGGACGCCTGCATGAACGGCCTCCAGCCGTTCGTCGTCGCCGACGCCGTGCCCGACCTCACCGCCGAGGAGCACGCCATGGCCCTCCGCTGGGCCGCGCGCAGCGGCGTGGTGGTCACGACCGACGGTGCTGCGCAGGCTGCTGCTCGGCGGGCTCCCGCTCCGCGCCTGACAGCACCGGTCACGACACCCCCTGACAGGAGAAGGAAGACATGGGCCCACGGGTCACGGTCGACGGAGCCGGCGGCTGCGCCGGCCAAGAGGTCCTGCGTCTGCTCGCCTCGCATCCGGAGGTGGAGGGCAACGCCGCCACTGCCCGCAGCGGTGCCGGCCGGACACTCGGCGCGGTGCGCCCCCAACCGGCCCGCCCGGCCGACCGCGTACCGGGCGTGGCCGCAGCCGACGCGCTCCGCGGGCGCAACCGGGGCATCCTCCCGCTGCCGCACAGCCACACGGCTGCTCCGGGCCGCGCAGGGGAGGCCGGGGCACCGGTCGGGGACCGCGCGGCCGACTTCCACCCGCGCGACCCTGCCGACGGGAAGCGGTTCTCCGGGGCGGAGCGCCCCGGCGCCCGGCCGTACGGGCCGTCCGTGCTGCCCGGCGCAGCGGAGGCGCGGGCGGTCTTCGCAGCCGCCCACGCCGACGAGCCGTTCATGAGGCTGCCGCCTCCCGGCATGCGGCCGTCCGCGGCCGCGGTGCTGCGCTCCGACTCGGTCCGGATGCGGGTCGCCGTCGCCCCCGGCTCCCGCCGCCTGATCCGGGTGAGCGCACGCGACGACGTGACGAAGGGCACGGCGGGTGGCGCGGCGCAGCGCAGGAACGTCGCCCTCGGGCTGCCCGAGCACCTGGCCCTGCCCGTGATCGGAGGGGCTCGGTGAACGCGGCGACCGCCCGGGGAGCGAGAGGGGCGGGCGCGCCCGCGCGTACCGCAGCGCGACCGTCCGACGAAGGCGGCCGGCCGGCCGGCGCACCGTCCTGGCAGGAGGGGCTCCGGGGCCGCACGGTCGTCGTGAAGTTCGGCGGCAACGCGATGGTGGACGAGGCGCTTCTGGAGGCGTTCGCCCGCGATGTGGTGGAGCTGCGGCACGCCGGTCTGCTGCCGGTCGTGGTGCACGGCGGCGGCCCGCAGATCAGTGCCATGCTCGACCGGCTGGGACTCGCGTCGCGTTTCGAGGCCGGCCTGCGGGTCACGACCGCGGAGACCATGGACGTCGTCCGGATGGTGCTCACCGGCCGCATCCAGCGGGATCTGGTCGGCGCGATCAACGCCCACGGCCCCTTCGCCGTCGGTCTGTCGGGCGAGGACGCGCACACGCTGACCGCCGTGCGCCGCCGACCCGTCGTGGACGGGCGGTGCGTGGACATCGGCCTGGTGGGCGAGGTCGTGGCGGTGGCCCCGGACGCCGTGCGGGCGCTGCTGCACGAGGGCCGGATCCCGGTCGTCTCCCCCATCGCTCGCGGAAGGGACGGGCAGGTGTACAACGTCAACGCCGACCTCGCGGCGTCGGCCCTGGCGGCGTCGCTCGGCGCGGCCCGGCTGCTGGTGCTCACCGACGTCGAGGGGCTGTACGCGGACTGGCCGCGCAGCACCGAGGTCGTCGGGCGGTTGACGGCCACCGAGCTGAGCGGGCTGCTGCCGGGGCTCGCGAGCGGCATGGCGCCGAAGATGGAGGGCTGCCTGCGGGCCGTCCTGGCGGGCGTGGACCGGGCCCAGGTACTGGACGGGCGGGTGCCGCACGCGGTGCTGCACGGGCTGTCCCCGAGGAGCCCGGGAACCACGATCGTCCCGGACGAGCCGACGCGGGTGCCCCGGCCCTGAGGCCGCCGGCGGGAAGCGCGACCCGGCAGGGCCTCACCGGGTGGGAAGCAC
>NZ_JAJPUI010000007.1 GCF_021390935.1 Streptomyces sp. CC228A | reverse complement strand
TCCCCGGCACATCCCGGCCTACCCCGCCACCGAGCGGGCGGTCCGCGCCCTCGCCGAGGCGGTGAAGTACGCCGAGTGGCGCCGGAAGGCCGCGGAGCCCGGCCGCGTACCCGAGTTCGAGGGCATCGACGAAGCCGGGGCCGCCGCCCAGATCGAGCGCCTGCTCACCGCCCAGGAGGTGGGCGGGCACGGGATCACCCTCGCCCCGGCCGAGGCCCAGGCCCTGCTCGGCCGCTACGGCATCCCCGTCCGCCCCGCCTTGGCCGCGCCCGACTCCGATGCCGCCGTCCGCGCCGCCGCCCGCCTGGGCTACCCCCTGGCGCTCAAAGCCACTGCCCCGCACCTGCGCCACCGCCCCGACCTCGGCGGAGTGCGCCTCGACCTGGCCGACGAGGCCCAGCTCCGCACCGCGTACGCCGAGCTCACCGAGACGCTCGGCAAACCGGCCGAGACCCTCCCGGTGGTCCAGTCGATGGTGCCGCGCGGAGTGGACACCGTGGTACGAGCGGCGATCGACCCGGGCGTCGGCGCGGTCCTCTCCTTCGGCCTCGCCGGGGCCCCCGCCGAACTGCTCGGGGACACCGCGCACCGCCTCGTCCCCGCCACCGACCGCGATGTGGCCGAGCAGATCCGGTCCATCCGTACCGCTCCGCTCCTCTTCGGCTGGCGCGGTTCGACCCCCGTCGACTCCCGGGCCCTGGAGGAGCTGCTGCTGCGGGTCTCGCGGCTGGTGGACGACCACCCCGAGATCACCGCTGTGGCCCTGGAGCCGGTGGTCGTCGCCCCGCACGGCCTCGCCGTCCTCGACGCGACCGTGCGGCTCGCCCCGCCCCCGGCCCGTACGGACCTCGGCCCCCGCCGCCTGCCCGCGTACTGAACGGCCCGTACGGCCGCCGGCCGTGCCCCGGGGGACATACGGCGGCCACCGGAAGAGGAAGCAGCCGTACCGACGCACCACGCGGCAGCCGTCCGAAAGCGGCGTACGAAGCACCCGCAGATGGCGGCGGTCCGAGGGCGGCCGTACGAAGCACCCGCACGCGGCCCCGGGCGAAGCCGCCCACAGGGGCAGCCGCCCCGTCCCGCCCGCCCCGTCGGCCCCTCCGCCCACCGGGCCGCCTCAGGGGCCCGCCGTTCTGCCCGGTCTCGCCGGGCGTCGCCCCGTCCCGCGACCGCCCCGCCCGCAACGCACCCGCCGGGGGCCGCCCCGTCCCGCGACCGCCCCGCCCGCGACGCACCCGCCGGGCGCCGCCCAGCCCGGGCGCTGCCGCAGGCGTCACGCGCCCCGCCCCCGCCCCGGCCGGCGGGCACCCGCCCCGGGCGGGCAGACCCGCCCGCCCCGCGTACTCAGCCGAGGAAACGGCCGCGGCAGGGGCCGCCCGGGGGAGGCGGTCGCGCGCGGCGCCGTTCTCGCCGGGGCTGAGGGGGCCCACCCGGGGATTAGGATGGAGCCCATGGCGAAGACCGGTACGACGACCCAGGGGCTGCGCGCGGCGATCGAGCGCAGCGGCTACTACCCGGCTCTGGTGGCCGAGGCGGTGGAGGCCGCCGTCGGCGGCGAGGCGATCGCGTCGTACCTCGTCCACCAGGAGACCACCTTCGACGCCAACGAGGTCCGCCGGCACGTCACCGTCCTCGTCCTCACCGGCACGCGCTTCATCGTCAGCCACACCGACGAGCAGAACGCGGACACGTCCTCGCCCACCCCCTACGCGACCACCTCCACCGAGTCCGTCAAGCTCGGCCGCATCTCGTCCGTGGTGCTCAGCCGGGTCGTCGCCAACCCGGAGGCGTACACGCCCGGCACCCTGCCCCGCGAGGTCGTCCTGACCATCGGCTGGGGCGCGGTCTCCCGCATCGACCTGGAACCCGCCGCCTGCGGCGACCCGAACTGCGAGGCGGACCACGGCTACACCGGCAACTCCACCGCCGACGACCTCAGCCTGCGCGTCAGCGAGGCGGGCGACGGCCCCGAGACGGTCCGCCAGGCCCTCGTCTTCGCCCAGGCCCTGTCCGAAGCCACCGCCGCCGTCCGCTGATGGTCCAGCCCACCACCACGGCCGCCGCCTGGCCCGACGAGCCCGTACCGCTGGCCCTCGACACCGCGCCCGTGCCCGCGTACGGCTCCGGCTCCCTCGCCGACCTGCTGCCCACGCTGGCGGCAGGGCTCGGCGTGCCGGGCTGCGACCACCGCATCACGGAGCTGACGCCGGCCGACCGGGTGTGCGTCTTCCTGATCGACGGACTCGGCTGGGAGCAGGTCAGGGCCCACCCGGAGGAGGCGCCCTTCCTCGCCTCGCTCCTCGCCACCTCCCGCGGCGGCACCGGTCGGCCCCTGACCTCCGGCTTCCCCGCCACCACCGCCACGTCGCTCGCCTCCGTCGGCACCGGTCTGCCGCCCGGCGGGCACGGCCTCGCCGGGTACACCGTCCGCGATCCCGGCACCGGTGAGCTGATGAACCAGCTGCGGTGGCGGCCCTGGACGTCCCCCGCCGTGTGGCAGCCGTACCCGACGGTCTTCCAGCTCGCCGACGCGGCGGGCGTGCACACCGCCCAGGTGTCGTCCCCGGCGTTCCAGGACACCCCGCTCACCAAGATCGCGCTCAGCGGCGGGACGTTCCACGGCAGGCTGTCCGGCGAGGAGCGCATGGACCTCGCCGCCCGGCAGCTCGGCGCGGCCGACCGGACGCTCGTCTACACCTACTACAGCGAGGTCGACGGGGCCGGCCACCGCTTCGGCGTCGACTCCGACGCCTGGCGCGGCCAGCTCATGCACGCCGACCAGCTGGTGCGCCGCCTCGCCGAGCAGCTCCCGCCGCGCGCCGCGCTGTACGTCACCGCCGACCACGGCATGGTGGACATCCCGTTCGACGACGAGAGCCGCATCGACTTCGACGAGGACTGGGAGTTGCGCGCCGGTGTCGCCCTGCTCGGCGGCGAGGGCCGCGCCCGTCACGTGTACGCCGTGCCGGGGGCCGCGGCCGACGTGCTGGCGTGCTGGCGCGAGGTGCTGGGCGACCGGTTCTGGGTCGCGAGCCGCGAGGAGGCCGTCGCCGCCGGCTGGTTCGGGCCGGACGTGGACGAGCGGGTGCACGGCCGGATCGGCGACGTCGTCGCCGCCGCGCACGACGACGTGGCGATCACGGCGTCCGCCGCGGAGCCGCACGAGTCGGCGATGGCGGGCATGCACGGCTCCATGACGGCGGCGGAGCAGCTCGTCCCGCTGCTCGAAGTACGCTCGTAACCCGCCCGCGCCCGTACGAAGCCCCTCCTGCCCCAGACCCGAAAGGCCGTCGCCCACCCATGCCCGAGCTGGTGTTCTTCTCCGGAACGATGGACTGCGGAAAGAGCACACTCGCTCTGCAGATCGAGCACAACCGGTCCGCGCGCGGCCTCCAGGGCATGATCTTCACCCGCAACGACCGGGCGGGCGAGGGCAGGCTCTCCTCGCGCCTCGGGCTGGTGACGGAGGCCGTCGAGGCCGGCGACGGCTTCGACCTGTACGGGCACGTCGTCGACCACCTGTCCCGGGGCGGCCGCTGCGACTACGCGATCGTCGACGAGGCCCAGTTCCTCGCCCCCGGACAGGTCGACCAGCTCGCCCGGATCGTCGACGACCTCGGGCTCGACGTGTTCGCCTTCGGGATCACCACCGACTTCCGTACGAAGCTGTTCCCCGGCTCGCAGCGGCTCATCGAGCTCGCGGACCGGGTGGAGACGCTCCAGGTCGAGGCCATGTGCTGGTGCGGCGCCCGCGCCACCCACAACGCGCGCACCGTCGGAGGCGAGATGGTGGTGGAGGGCGAGCAGGTGGTCGTCGGGGACGTCAACCGCCCGGCGGAGGAGGTCGGTTACGAGGTGCTGTGCCGGCGCCATCACCGCAAGCGCCTGACGAGCGGGACGGTACGGGCGGCGGCGCTCTCGCCTGACGTGCTGCCGGTCACATCGGGCTGACGCTGCCGCCGCGGCACGTCCGGTGAGCCGGGGCGGCGGCAGGAGACCGAGAGTCGGTGCCGCCGGGATGCGGACGGGATCAGCCTCGGGTTCGCGTCCTGGGCGGAGGACTCCGGGCTCGGGAAGGCATGGCGGTCGGGGACCGGTGTGGCACTGTGGCTGTGGCCGTGTCGCCCCCTCCCCGTCGCCGTACGGCCCCCGCAGTGGCTTCGGTGCGCGGGGGCACTTTCGCGTGGAGTCCGGCGCCCCCGCCGGCCGAGCAGGTTCGGGGCGGTGTCGTCAGCGGCAGAATGGGGTTCATGGTCGCCTTGGAGACAACCCCGAAGGTCCGTGCGCGGATGAGCAAGCAGCGCAGTCGCGACACGGACGTCGAGATGGCCCTCCGCAGGACCCTCCATGCCGCCGGACTCCGCTACCGGGTCCACCGCAGACCGCTGAAAGGTGTGCGCCGTGAGGCCGATGTGGTTTTCGGCCCGGCACGCGTGGCGGTCTTCGTCGACGGCTGTTTCTGGCACGGCTGCCCTGAGCACGCGACGTGGCCGAGGAACAACGCGGCGTTCTGGCGTGAGAAGATCCAGAAGAACCGGACTCGCGACAACGACACGGATGCCCGTCTCGCGGAGGCAGGTTGGGTGTCGGTGCGGGTCTGGGAGCACGAGAACGCGACCGAGGCCGCCGAGCGGATCGTCGCCCTCGTACGGAAACGGCGGGGAGCGTAGGCCGGGACGAGGGTTGGACACGTCTTCCGGCCGCCGGAAGGTGCGGTACGAGCGGGGCTGCGGCGGAAGTCCGACCCTTTACGCTCCATCCGCCGTCGCCGGCTACACTTCCGCCACATGACCAGCCCGTACCCAGCCGCCCCATTCCTGGAGAACCCGTACATTCTGGATCTGTTTGCCGGTCCGGGCGGTCTTGACGTAGCCGCGCACATGCTCGCTGTGCCCTCGCTCGGAATCGAGTGGGACAGGAACGCCTGCGAGACGCGCTACGCGGCGGGGCTCCCGACATGGCATGCGGACGTCAGCGCGGTGCGCCGGGAGAGGTTCCATGAGCTGCCGAAGGACTTGACCGTCCTGGCCGGCGGTCCCCCCTGCCAGACGTACTCCGTGGCGGGCAACGGGGCGGGCCGTAAGGCCCTGAAGGAGGTCGAACGGTTCATCCGTGCGTTGGTGGACGGCATTGACGACACCGTGATCGACAAGCAGCTGGAGGAGCTCAACGGTGACCCCCGCACCGCCCTGGTCCTGGAGCCGCTCCGGTATGCGATCAAGGCGCTCACCTGTCCCAACCGGGACGGACGACCGTTCGATGTGATCGTCCTGGAGCAGGTACCCGGGGTCAAAGCGCTGTGGGACGTCTACGCGGAGGTCCTGACGGCGGGGCTGCCCGGCAAGGACGGAGAACGAGTCCGGTACGCGGTCGCCAAGGTCAGTACGCTGCGCACCGAGGCGTATGGTGTCCCACAGACCCGTCGCCGCACGATCCTCATGGCCCGGCTGAGTGAGCACGGCGTTCCAGAGCTGCCCACCCCCACACACCGGACCTACAAGCCGCTCGGACCCGAGCAGAGCGGGTCGGCGGGAGCGAAGGGCGCGGCGGAGGCAGACCAGATCGCGTTGCCGGTGGGGGAAACCGAGACACCGCTCAGGCCATGGGTCTCCATGGGGGAGGTGTTGAAGGTCACGAATGACAGGCCCCAGGGCCGTGAGACTCCCTTCACCATCGTGTCCAACTACGGCAGTGGCGGGGATCCGAAGAAGCGGGGCATGCGCGCGGACGACCAGCCGGCCTTCACCGTCACCGGAAAGGTCTCCCGCAATGCGGTACGGCGCGGAGACGGGACGCCCCACAGCCCGGATCGCCTGACCATCCCCGAGGCCGGCATCCTCCAGACCTTTCCGCCCGACTACCCGTGGTCGGGCGGCGATCAGTCGCAGCAGGTGGGCAACGCCGTGCCCCCACTGTTCGGCATGCATGTGCTCGCGGCGGCGCTTGCCCTGCCGCTCCCGTCGGAGGAGAAGCTGCGGGAGAACTGGCCGGAGGTCGGCGACGAGGAGCGCGCCTCGCTCCGCAAGGAGGGTTGCGGGGCTCCGGACGGCTGTGGTCCCAACTGCCCGCAGCCCGGTGGTCAGTTTTCTTCCTCGGGTTCCTCCGGCTCGTCCCGACCTCGGACCGGTGTGTCCGCGAAAAGGTCGGAGAAGTAGTCCACCAGTGTGCTCACGGAGATCTCCGGGGTCGGTTCCTCGTCGGGGCCGGTCGGCAGCGTGGTCCGTGACACCTGGCGGGCGGTCTCGGCCTCGTCGATCCAGTGGAGGAGCGAATGGGACTCACGCTCGGCGTCGGGGGCGATCACGTCGTACATGAGTGTTGCGGCGGAGGCGTTGACCGCGCCGACCAAGGCGTTCACCTCACGGCCGGTGTTGATCACGCCCTTCGCGACCAGTCGGACGATCGCCTGGGCGGTGGGCCGGTGGTTGATCACGGACATACGCAGGGCGGTGTTGAGGATGTCCTGGTTGCCGCAGGCAGTGACGACGGGCTCGTAGTCCGGGCCGTCACGGAAGAGCTCGGCCGCCCACCAGAGGCGGGAGAAAGCCTGCTTGTGGTACTGCCCCCGGAAGCGTTCGGCGGCCACCTTGGCGACCTTGCCGTCCTTCGTCTCCGGCAGGTGCCGCCAGACCACGTAGTCGGGGGCGACCCCGAGGGCAAGGTGGTTCCAGAGTCCGGGGTCGGCCGCCTCGCGACGGGTGAGCCGAAGGGCCGCGTGCAGGCGAGGAGCGAGCCAGGCGTCGGCCTGGGTGGCCTTGAGCCCGTTGTTCCGGCAGTAGGCCATGGCGTCGTCGGCCAGGTCCCGCAGGGGCAGCAGATCGCCGCGCCGGTCGTCGTGGGGCAGCGGTTCGGTCACCTGGTTGAGCTTGATGCTCGGCACGTCCTCGCGGCCGGTGAGCAGTCCCTCGGTGAGGAATTCCGCAGCCTCGGCGTTGGGGAGCAGCGCAAGTCGCTCGGGGAGGTGGCCGGGCCGGTCGGTCATGCGTCGTCCCCCTGTGTGAGTCGTTCGAGGTCACGGATGGTGGTGGAGAGTGTGCGGGGGACGCCTGCGCGCCGGGAGGCGGCGAAGTGGATTCGGGGCTGAAGATCCCCCCAGCCGGCGGCGGAGGGAGCGGTACGGGCTGTGTGGACCTCGCGCAGGGCGTCCTCCGGCTCGCGATCGGGGTACATGTCGGGGAGCATCTCCCGAAGCACCTCTCCTTGCCAGCCGTGCGGGAAGAGCGGGGTGCCGTCCTCCTCGACCTCCAGGTCGCCGACGGCGGAATGGAAGACGGCGGTCCAGACCTCGGAGCACATCTGGGCGAGGAGGAGCTCGCGGACAGTCTTCTCCGCGCCGTTGCCGCCGTCGGCGCCGATCAGGTCGCCGAGCCCCTCGAAGTCGGTGTTGACGCGGACGACGGGGATCCGGCCTGTGGTGTCGACCAGCCAGGGGGAGTCCTTGAAGCGCTGGAGCCGGCTTGCCCCGGAGGCGAAGCCCACCATCTTGACGACGAGTTCACGGGCGAGCGAGGGTGCGGCCTCGATGACGTCGACGAACCACTCCGTGTCGGAGGTGGCGATCACCCGCCCGGGGACGCCGTCCACGGTTGCGACGACGTGGACGGCGAGGGAGGCACGGTCCAGGAGATCGCAGCGGTGGATGTACAGCTCGGCGGTCCGTTCGCGACCGTCGACGGAGACCGGGGACAATTCCACCGCCGTGCGGTTGTTGGTGGCGCGTTCTGTGAGCACGGCGACGACCTTGACGTCCTGCCAGGGTGCTGCGGGTGCGATCGCCCTGGCCGGGAGATCGGCGGAGAGGCGGAGCCGTGCCTGGGTCCAGTCGGGTCGGTCCTCGTCGGGCCCGAGGGCCACGACGCGTTCGACGGTGGAGAGGTACTTGCTCTCCACGTCCTCCCAGGGTTCGCCCTCGACCTTGACCTGGGCGCTCTCGACACGCCAGGACACGCTGCCGGTGAGCCGCCGGTAGGGGTAGACCTTCACGTCTGCTCTCCCGTTCCGGTGCGGAGTTCGACGACGAGTCCGGTCAGTTGGGCCCGGACGGGGTGACGGGACACGTCGGTGACGCCTCGGAAGACGGCCTTGCGGCTGCCGGGGAGCAGGTGCAGGGACCCGTCCACGACTTCGCAGCCACTGACGGCGACGAGCTCCTTCCACGGGGCGGCGGGGCGGGGGCCGGAACGCACGTCGAACTTGGCGGTCGGCGTCACCGGACGGTCCGTGTCGACGCCCGGCGACACCCGCACGTCGACGGTGACCGCCCAGGCCCCGGTCTCGTCGATCAGCGCGTCCACGTTGTCCAGCTCGGGCAGAGCTGCGGCTCCGGTGGGGCGCGCCTTCTTCCTGGCACCGCCGACTTTCAGCCTGCCGGCAATCTTGGCCTCGCCGCCGTTGCGGCGCTTCGCCCGTGGTACGGCGACCAGTTCGCGCACCGCGTTGTTGGCGGCGGTGGTCAGTGCGGCGATGCGTCGATGGGCGGAGGGCGAGTAAGTGAGGCGGAGTTCCTCGGTCTGACCCCACTTGTTGTGCTCGGGCGGTTCGGAGGCGCGGAGGAACTCCTCGGCGGCCTCGGCGCCGGGGGCGTCCTGTCCTGCCGCGCGGCCGGTGAGGAGGATGGCCTGGAAGGGGTTGGTGCCGATCGGGACGTTCGTGACGGCGCTGTCCTTGACGGTCATGTGATTACCCCGCATGGAGACCAGTCGGTTGGGGCGACCGTCGGCGTCCTCGGCGTGGGTGACCAGGAGCACTGCCTCGTGCGGCACGCTGCCGCGCACCTGGCCGCCGTGCAGGGGCACGTTCAATCGCACAGTGGCGCGGGCGACCTGACCACGGGCGGTGAGACGGTCGACGGTGTCGCCCTCCAGGAAGGCACGCAGGGCACGCGTGCGGGAGGGCTGGGTGACAGCCGGATCCACACGCTCTTCGGCGATGAGGACCTCACCGTTGCGATAGGTGCGGACGGATGCCTCCAGATGCGGCTTGTGGTCGCCGCCGCCGGTCATCGCGGCCCAGAAGTTACGGCCGAGTGCTTCGACGAGCCGGGCGTGCATCCGGTGCACGGAGTCGTCGTCCTCTGCGCCTGCCTCCTCGTCGCCGGTTCCGGTGACGGGCGCCAGGCTGGCGACGTCGTGGGCGCCGACGATGAGGAAGGAGGTTCCCGGAGCCGCGCTCTCGCGCGTGAGACGGAGCTTCTCGACGGTCTCCTCGTCGGCCCACCAGGACCGGGCGACATCGGCGGACCTGGTGTCCGGGTCCGGGCGTCCGAACCAGGCAGGGCCCGCGAATTCCCGGCCGTCGACTTCACGCCAGGGAAGGTCCAGGCGGCCGATCAGACGGCGTTCTGTTCGGCCCTCGTGGGGTTCGGAGAGAGTGGAGTTGATCAGCACGAGGCCGAGTCGACTGGTGGCCCAGAGGGTGGCCTTGCCCAGGCCGTACGATCCGCCTGCTCCGGCGCTGCTCTTGTGGCTGTCGAGCTGTCGACGCACCACGGCGGCGAACCGTCCGTTGGCGTAGTCGTCGCCGGTGAGACCGGTGGCGTTGTAGTCGTCGACACGGAGCAGGACCAGTCGGTCGCGCTGGTACATGTCGCGCAGGCCGGCCGCGATGGTCCGGGAGACCTTGCCCTGCCTGCTGCCGTCGGCGGTGAGGGCCTCGTAGTGGGGGAGCAGGCGTTCCCAGTCGATCGCCTCCCGGAAACGGGCCAGTGCCTCGCCGGTGAGTTCGTGCAAGGTGTAGCGGACCCGGACGGGTTCGGTGGGGTCGAGGCGCTCGTCGAGGCTGTTCTGGGTGGCCTCGCGCGCGAGGACCGAGACGTCGGCCTCGAAGGCGAACGCG
This sequence comes from Streptomyces sp. CC228A, assembly GCF_021390935.1. Lineage (GTDB taxonomy): Bacteria > Actinomycetota > Actinomycetes > Streptomycetales > Streptomycetaceae > Streptomyces. The sequence goes on along the minus strand of NZ_JAJPUI010000007.1, from coordinate 459,858 downwards.
GCGGCGTTGCCGTACTCGCGGCCTCCGTCCACGTGGGCCGGGCGGTGGTACCACGTGACAGGCAGGCCGGCATGGGCGTCGGTGCTGCGGGTGTGGATGGTCTCCAGGTCGGTCTTGAGTACCTCGGCGATTCGCCGGATGGTCTCGTCCCTCGGGACGGACCGCCCGACGATCCAGGCCGAGACGGCGGCTCGGGTCATCCCCAGCTCCACCGCCAGATCGGTCTGACTCTTCTTGGCGTTCTTGAGCTGGCGTGCCAGCCAGGGGCCGAAGTCCTCAGCCGCCTCCACGTCCCACCCTCTTCCCCTCTGCACGTCTCGACTCGGCGGGAACTACCGTACCGCACCTCAGTTGACAGAGTGCGGCCTTGTCAAAAGGTCTTTGACCAGAGGATCCCTTGGTTCCGGGCTGTCGGGGTGAACCGAAAAGTGGAAGTCGAGAATCCGCCCTATTTGCTGGGGAAAAGGTCCCCGCGGGCGGTGGGTCGAGTGTCCGTTCGGGTGAGTAATGGTCCCTTGCGCATCCGGCGGTACCCATGGTCAACTACTGCCTCGGCAGCCCGGGGAGTCATCCGGGCAACCACTCTCTCGGGGGCAGTTCTGTGTCTTTTCCCGTTCGTCGCCTGTGATGCAGGGGAGGAAAGCGGGGAAAGGGCAGGCGGTTGCGCCCCGGGGGCGTGCGTGACGCACCGTCTTGCACGTCGGAGGGAGTCATTTCATCGCTCGTTCGCCGGGTTTCCGCCCAAGGACCTCACGATCCGATTTCCTCTTCCGCGCCACCTTGCACCACCACTCGTGATTGTCCCCACGAACGCGAAGGTCCCCGGTGTCCTCGAAGAAGTTCCCACGCGACCACGGGCGTGTTGCCGTCCGGCGGTACGACCGGCTCACGACCGGCCTGCAGGACAGCAGATCCATTCCCCGTGCCTGCGCCACGACATGGTCGCCGGGTCCTGGGACGCACTGCTCGACCCCCATGCCCTGAACCGGCCGGACCGTTCGGGTCGGCTCTGATCGGCTGCCGGCGCGAAGCCGCCGTCACCGTCGCGTGCACCGTGCGGCCCGCCCGCTGACGTGACCGACCCGACATCGTCTCCTCGCTCTGTCCTGAAGTGGAAGGCAACTGTGGCCGAATTGCAGCCCTCGGTGATACCCACCGTCGTCGAGCAGTCCATCCGGGTCCTGGAGACCTACCGTGTCGATCCAGGCCTGATCCCCGAGCACGCCAACGGCGAGCGCCGTATCACCCAGGGCGGGTACGGCGACCGTCAGCTCTTCGAGCTGGTCCAGAACGCCGCCGACGAGATCCGTGACGAGCCTGGCGGCCGGATTCACGTCGTTCTCACCGACACCCATCTCTACTGCGCCAACGAGGGCAATCCGGTGACCGCCCAGGGTGCGGAGACCATCCTGCGCATGAGCATGTCCAAGAAGCGCGGCGGTCAGATCGGCCGGTTCGGCGTGGGCGTGAAGTCGGTCCTGGTGGTGACCGACACCCCCGAGTTCTTCGGTCGCACCGGAAGCTTCGGCTTTGACCGTGCCTGGTCGTACCAGCTCATTCGTGACGTGCCCGGTGTGCGTGAGCGGCTCGGTGAGGAGTTCGAGGCGCCCGTGCTGCGCATGGCCCGTGAGCTGGACATGGCGGCCGAGCGGCTTCGGGATCGGGTGCTCGACGAGCTGCTGGAGTGGGCCACCACCGTCGTCCGTCTGCCGCTGCTGCCCGGTGCGGCCGACCGGCTGGGCAGGGACATGCACGGTCACCAGGGCACGGCCGGTCACGAGACGCGTGAGGAGTTCCCCTCCGGCTTCCACCTGTTCTCCCCGCACGTGGGCCAGGTGGTCCTGGAGGACCGCCGGCCCCGCCCGGTGGCGCGCCGGACACTCCGCGCGGAACAGAACGGCAACCTGCACGCGATCCACGAGGAGCGCGTCGGTGAGCCGTCGGCCACCTCGGAGTGGAGGGTCTTCACCTGCACCCACGAGCCGACCGAAACCGCCCGCCGCGATGCGGGCGAACTGCACGACCGCCTGACCATCGACCTCGCCTGGGCCGTCCCCCACTACAAGCGGGACGAGAACGGCCTGTTCACTCCCCGGGGCCAGCGTCGGCGTGGACAGTTCTGGGCATATTTTCCCAGCAAGTACGAGATGTCCCTCACCGGCATTCTCAACGGTGCCTGGAAGACCAACGAAGACCGGCAGAACCTCCTCGACGCCTCCCCCTTCAACGTGGAGATGATCCAGGTCGCGGCCCGTCTTGTGGTGGACTCCCTGTCCGAACTGGCGCCTGCGGAAGACCCGGCCGCCTACCTGCCGCTCCTGCCCGGCCGTTCCAGGGAGGCCATCAGCTGGGCGGACCGGTATCTGCTGGAGCAGATCTGGGAGACGGCGGCCCGGTGCCCGTCGTTGCCCGACCAGGACGGCATGCTGCGGCGCCCCGGCGAGTTGCGTATCCACCCGGTCCTGTCCAAGGACCTCACCGCGACCACCCGTTGGCTGCGGCTCTGGCACTCCTACCCCGCTCGGCCCAAGGCGTGGCTGCACCCCTCGGTGGAGGCCACGACGCTGCGTTCCGGCAAGGTCGGCCACATCCTGGAGCGAACCAAGCAGCCGCGGGCCGATGTCCGTGAGTGGCTGGAGGCGTTGGTCTCCGACGGGACGGCGAAGGCCTCGGAGACCGCGATCCGGATCGTCGCCGACATGGTCGAGTCGGGTGCCGACTGCGCTGCGGAGGCGCGCAGGGCCAATATCGTCCTCACGGAGGAACACGGTCTGGTCGCACCGGTGCCCGGCAAGGTGTTCCGGCGCACCGATGAGGGCGGCCTGCGGGAGTCCCTGGTCTACGTGGACCGCGCCCTGTCCGACGACCCGTCGCTCTTCTCGGCTCTGACCACCCTCGGTATCCGGGAGGCCGACGTCCGAGGCCGTTTCGTGAGCGTTCTCGACCAGGGGTTCGCCAAGTACGGTCCCCAGGAGTGGACTCGGTTCTGGGAACTGTTCCACCTGGCAGGCGCCGCCGCGGTGGGTCACGAAGTGACCAAGCGGGTGCCTACACCGATGGACACCCTCATGGTGCGGACGGCGGACGGCCGTTACCACAGCATGCGCGACTGCATGTTGCCCGGCGCCGTCGTCACTCCGGAGCGCGACCCCGACGTAGCGGTGGACATGCAATTCCACTCCGACGACGCGGGCTTCTTCCGCGAGCTGGGCCTTCGGGACCGCCCGACCTCCGGCCACAGGCCCGAAGGGGAGCCCTGGTTCGACGACTACCGGGAGGCCGCACACGCGGCCTACTGCCGCACACTCGACAACCGGGCGAGCCGCCCGACTCTTGCCAGGACGAGGATCGAGGGCGCCCCCGTCGGGGGACCCCTGCATCTGTTGCCCCGCCTCACGGAGGAGGCCCGCGCGGCCTTCCTCCAGACGCTGCCCGAGGACGCGCTGATCGAGAACTGGACGCTGCAGATCGGCTCCCAGGCGGGCACACGTCGGACGGCGCCGTCCCCCATTCGTTGGATGCTCTCCCGGCACGGTCGGGTCGCGACCTCGCAGGGGATCAAGCCCCTCAAGGAGGCCGTGGGGCCGCAGCTCGCCGCCTACGGCGACGTGCTGCCGGTGGCCTCGATCAGCCAGGAGAAGGCTCGCAAGCTGGGGCTCGCCGACAGTGTCGAGAAGGTCCGCCCCGAGCAGTGGGAGCAGCTCCTGGAGAAGCTCCAGGAGAGCGAGGACGACGCGTTCGTCGGCTCCACCTATGTCCTGATGACCCGCCTGGAGATCGACTTCCCCGAGAGTTCCCTGACGCGCTGCCGGATCGGCGATGCCTGGGACGCCAGGGAGGACGGTGAGATCGCCGTCGCCGCGAACGAGGAGGAATACCGCTCGCTGCGAGCCGAACGCGTCCCTGCCCTGCTGATGCCGGATCGGGCGTCCGCCGACCTGATGGTCGAGCAGTGGGGCATGCTGCGCCATGACGACGTCGTGAGCCGCGAGACCAGGCACGAGTCGAGCGTGGAGGCGGTGCCGCTGTCCGAGGAGTTCCCGACGCTGCGCCAGAAGATGGGAGCCTCGGTCGGCACGTACTCCCTGCTCCGATGTTCCACCTTGGAAGAGGTCGTTCGCACCCCGAACGGCGCGCGGGCGAAGTCCCTGGAGAGCGCCCGCCAAGGAAACGTGATCAAGGTCCTGGACTCGCTGGACCGGCTGGGTGCACTCCTGGCCGTCGACCGGGAGCTGGGGCTGCGTATGGGTGAGGCCGGTTGCCGAGCCGTCCTGGACGCACAAGTCCGCCAGGAACAGGACGCGAAGGTGCGGTCCGCGCTGAAGGCGGTGCGCGAGGCGGAGGACGTGACGGTCAAGCTGGAATTGCTGATCGGTGCGGAAGCCCTTCGTGACCGGCTGCCTGCCGGTCTGATGGAGGCCGAACGCCAGGAGCTGAACGGGCAGGAGCCCTCCGGGCGCCGGATCGCGCAGATGGCGTTCAACGCCCACGGTGACACCGTGCTCAAGACCCACGCCCGCGACATCCAGGAGCGCTTTCCGCATGCCCCGTCGTCCTACACCGGCGGCTCTGCTGCGGTCTCCTTCGTCGCCGATCTCGGCCTGCCCGCTCCCTTCGCCGGTTACCGGGCTCCCACCCTCGAACAGAGCCTGACGGTGGAAGGCCCTCGCGACTTCCCGCGCCTGCACGACTACCAGGAACGGCTCGCCCTCAACATCTTCGAGATGCTGGACCGGCTGGCGCCTCAACGTGCCATGCTGTCGCTGCCCACCGGCGCCGGCAAGACACGTGTCACCGCCGAGGCCGTCATCCGCTGGGTGAAGCAGGCCGGCGACCTCAAGGGCCCGATCCTGTGGATCGCCCAGACCGAGGAGCTGTGCGAACAGGCCGTACAGAGCTGGCAGTTCGTCTGGAGCAAGGCAGGGGCGCAGACCAGGCTGACGATCAACAGGCTGTGGACCTCGAACGAGGCGGCCCCGGTCGCCGACGGTCCGCAACTCGTCGTGGCCACCGACGCCAAACTCCAGGCGTGCCTGGACAGCGACCGGTACGCCTGGTTGCGGGATGCCGCGCTCGTCGTGGTGGACGAGGCCCACGTGGCGACCAGCCCGCGCTACACGGAGATCCTGGGCCTGCTCGGCCTCACCCAGCATCGGACGGAGCGGCACCTGCTCGGCCTCACGGCCACTCCGTTCCGCGGTCACAACGAGGAGGAGACCCGCCGTCTGGTCAATCGCTTCGGCGCACGGCGACTGGACGAGGGTGTCTTTCCCTCCGGCGATGCCTATGCACACCTTCAGGAACTGGGGGTATTGGCCCAGGTCGAGCACCGGGAACTCGCCGGCGGGACCATCGAGTTGTCCCGTCAGGAGCGGGAGAGCGCCGAGCAGTTCAGCCTGCTGTCCAAGGCCGCCGAGCAACGGCTGGCCGAGGACCACGACCGCAGTCGACGCATCGTCGCGGAGGTCGCAGGGATGCCGGAGGACTGGCCGGTGTTGGTCTTCGCCACCTCGGTGGAGCACGCCAAGTACCTGGCGGCCCGGCTGAAGGACCACGGGATCTCCGCCTCCTCCGTGGACTCGACCACCTCCGACAGCGACCGTCGTGCCCGTGTCCGGGATTTCCGCGACGGCAGGGTGCGGGTGCTCACGAACTACGGCGTCCTCACCCAGGGCTTCGACGCCCCCGCCACCCGCGCAGTCGTCGTCGCCCGCCCCGTCTACAGCCCGAACGTCTACCAGCAGATGATCGGACGCGGTCTGCGGGGCCCCCGCAACGGCGGCAAGGACACCTGTCTGATCCTCAACGTCCGGGACAACATCCGGAACTTCGCCACCGCCCTCGCGTTCACGAAGTTCGAGCACCTGTGGAGCAGGAAGTGACCTCCTCCCCTGAGGGCGGCCCCGCCCTCACCCCCGAGCAGCAGGCCGTCGTGGACCAGCCCTGGGACACCCGGCTGCTGGTCACCGCCGGGGCGGGTACGGGGAAGACCCACACCCTGGTACGCCGCATGGACGCCCTCGTCGGCCACATGGACCCCGCCGAGGCCCTGCAGGCGTCGGAGCTGCTGGTCCTCAGCTTCTCCCGGGCGGCAGTGCGAGAACTGCGGGACCGCATCGCCCGGCACGGCGAGCATGCCCGGCGGGTCCGGGTACAGACCTTCGACTCCTGGGCGTACTCCCTCCTTCTCCAGGCGTATCCGGACGGCGATTGGTCGGCCCTTGCCTTCGAGGAGCGGATCGACGAGGCCCGTGAGGCGATCGAGAAGGGCGCCCTGAGGTCGCTGGAGTCCGGGCCGCCCGCCCATGTGATCATCGACGAGGTGCAGGACCTGGTCGGCGTGCGACGGGAGATGGTGGAGTCCCTCCTCGACCAGCTCCACGACTCCTGCGGGTTCACCCTGGTAGGCGACTCCGCCCAGGCGATCTACGACTTCCAGATCGACCGGGACAAGAACCCCGAGGAGTACGCCGACCGCGCCGACCTCTTCCTCCGTTGGGTGCGCGCCTCCTACGGCGACGACCTGGTGGAACTGCGGCTGACGCGGAACTTCCGTGCCGTCACCCCCGAGGCGCGCACCGCGCTCCCCCTCGGCCCGGCCGTGCAGGGTATCGGCAGTGCTTCCGAGGGCGCCGATGCAGCGGCCGAACGACTCCACGGGGAGTTGCGCGAGCTGCTGCTCGACTTGCCCGACCTGGACTTGCTCACCGACTCCTTCACTTTGGACTCGTTGCGCTCCTTCCCAGGCAGCTGCGCGATCCTGACCCGTGACAACCGGCAGGCCCTGATGGTCTCGGAGCTGCTGCACACCCACGGCGTGCCACACGCTCTGCGCCGCTCGCTCAGGGAACGCCCGGTGCCGTACTGGGTGGCCGTTCTGCTGCACCGCACCGAGGCCGCCACCCTCACCGAGGAGCGCCTGCGCGAACTGCTCGGTGGGATACCGCTGCCGGAGGGCACCGACCAGGACCGCGTGTGGCGGTCCTTGCGCGGGGCGGCGCGCGGCGCCGGTCGGGGCACGCTCGACGTGACGCGACTGCGCAGGCTGGTGGCGGAGCGCCGTTTCCCGGACGAGCTGGCCGACCCCGAGCCGGCCCGACTGGTGGTGTCCACCGTGCACCGCTCCAAGGGCCTGGAGTTCGACCGGGTCGTGCTGCTCACCCCGCCGACCGTGGCCGAACTGCGCCGCCGCGGCACTACGGACCTGGACGTGCCTGCCGAGGCACGGGCCCTGTACGTGGCCATGACCCGAGCCCGCGAGGATCTGTACCGCGTTGCCGCCCCCGACACGCTGACGCTGCTCAAGCACAGGCCGACCGGCCGCTGGTACCGGGGGGTCCCGAACGCGCACAAGAGGTGGCGGCGCGACGGTGTCGAAGTGCGGGCCGGTGACGTCTGCGCCCTGGAACCGGCCGACGCCCTGGGCGACGCACTCGCCGCCCAGGTGTACCTGCTGGAGCGGGTACGACCGGGGGACGCGGTGACGTTCCGGCTGCGTGACTCCCTGCCCATGCGGGCCGACCAGAGTCCCCGTTACACGCTGCTGCACGAGGGACGGGAGATCGGCGAGGCATCGGAGACCTTCCGGCGAGAGCTGTACTCCGTGCTGAAGGTGAGTACGACCTGGGAGATCCGCTGGCCCGAGGAGATTGCCGGACTGAGGATCGACTGCCTGGAATCGGTCGCCGGCAGTACCGCCGCGGGGGCCAACGCGGGCCTGGGAGAGCACGGGGTGTGGATCACCCCCCGCATCAGCGGCATCGGACGATTCCGGCGGTCCGCCGACGTCGAGGAGGAACGGGAATGACCATCCACGCAGGGCGGCACGCCGCACACTACGAGGTCCGCGAGGACCTGGTGGCCCGGCTCCGCCGCGAGCTGTGGGGCCCCGACGCCGGGGCGCCCGCCGAGGACCGCGCCGAGGTGCTCGATCAGGACGCGCCGATCACCCGCTACCCCATGGGCGTGCTTTTCCCCCGACCGGCCGATTCCGAGGCCCGCCGTCGTCTCCAGGAGGACGGCGAGGAGCAGGCCGGCCTGGACGAGGAGTCTTCGACCGCAACGGAAAGCCCCGACGAGTCCGGTGCCACGGCCGAGCGCCCCAACGCCGGCGACCGGCGCCCGTCCGCAATGGGCCTGACTTTCGCGGTCGACCCCTCGGTGTGCCGGGAGATCGTGGTCTCGGCGCGGGCCGCCGTGTACGAGCCGGAGGACACCGAGGGCCGCAGGATCTCGGCACGCCGCAGTGAGGCCCGCACCACCTCCGACCAGCGGGAGCGCTGGCGCCGAGTCGAGCTGGAACTGCCGGACACCACGGTGGACGTGACATACCCCGGGCGTGGCGCATCGCGTGATCTGATCGACGGTACGGCTCGGTTGGAGGTACACGTACGTCGCTCCTCGCCGGAGACCGGCATGGTCACCGTCACGGTGACCCTGGTCAACGTCCAGAAGGTGGGCGAGCGCGAACTCCAGGACGCCTTCGCCCTCTTCCAGACGGGGCTGACGGTCCGTGCCGCCGACGGGTCGAGCGCCTTCGTGGAGCGCCCGACCCTGCTGTCCGCTGCGGATGCCGAGCTGGAGACCGGCAGACTGCTCCACCGGCATGTCCCGACCTTCGCCACCGGCCACGGCTGCGCGGCGGCGTGGGACTGGACCCCGCCCCCGATCGGGATCACCGACACGAAGCCCGCGGGTGTTCCGGAGGTACGGACGGAGTCCGTGCCCACCTACGAGGTGCTCCTCACCGACTCCAACCCGGAGATCGACGACCGGGCGCTCACCATGCTGGGCCTCGCCCACGCCCCCGACGGGGAGGTGATCGACGCCCTGGAAGGACTGGCCACAGGCTATGAGCAGTGGATGGAGCGCAAACGCGCCGAGGCCGCCGCGCTCGCCGGCACCGCGTACGGGGAGGCCGCCCGGACACAGGTCGATGCGTGCCAGGAGGCTCTGGACCGGATCCGAGCAGGCATCGCACTGCTGCGCGAGAAACCCGACCTCATGCGGGCGTTCCGCCTGACAAACGAGGCGATGGCGACCCAGCGCGCCCGCAGCGCCTGGGTCAAGGCCGGCCGGAGCGGCGCTCCCGACCTGGCCGCCGCCCGCTGGCGTCCGTTCCAGATCGCCTTCATGCTGCTGTGCCTGGCAGGGGTGGACGACCCGGAACACCCCGATCGAGGCGCATCGGACCTGCTCTGGTTCCCCACCGGCGGTGGCAAGACCGAGGCGTACCTGGGCCTGATCGCGCTGACCACCTTTCTGCGCCGAATGCGGCACGGCGCGGCGGGTGGTGGAGTCACCGTGCTCATGCGGTACACCCTCCGCCTGCTCACCCTCCAGCAGTTCGAACGGGCTGCAAGCCTGATCTGCGCCATGGAGCTGATGCGCCGGGAGAACCCGGCAGAGCTGGGACACGAGGAGATCTCCCTCGGCATGTGGGTCGGCCGCTCCGCCACCCCGAACACTTTGGAGAGCGCCACGCAGCAGCTCCGCGCGGCCCGCTCCGGCAAGGTGCTCCAGAAGGAGAACCCCGTCCAGCTTCATGCCTGCCCCTGGTGCGGCACCGCCATCGATGCCCACCATTACACCGTCGACCAGGAGGCCGTCCGCATGGATGTGCGCTGCCCCCGCACGGGTTGCGCGTTCTCCGGGGGACTGCCTGTGCACCTGGTCGACGAGACCGTGTACCGGGCACGGCCCACCCTGGTGATCGCCACCGTCGACAAGTTCGCCTCGATGCCGTGGCGGCCGCAGACCGCCGCGCTGTTCAACCGGGACCGGCAGGAATCCACTCCTCCACCGGAACTGATCGTGCAGGACGAGCTGCACCTGATCTCCGGACCGCTGGGCACTCTGACAGGCCTGTACGAAACGGCCGTCGACGTGCTCGCAGGCCGCCCGAAGGTGATCGCCTCCACCGCGACGATCCGCCGTGCCGCCGACCAGGGCAAAGCTCTGTTCTCCCGCCAGGTGCGCCAGTTCCCTCCCGCCGGTCTGGATTCCCGGGACTCCTGGTTCGCCGTGGAGACCCCTGCCCGGGACAAGGCCTCCCGACGGTACGTGGGCCTGTTCGCGCCCGGCACCAGCCAGTCGACGCTGCTGATTCGCACCTACGCCACCCTGCTTCACCAGGCGATGCGCGCAGAGACCACGCAGGAGGTGCGTGATGCGTATTGGACGCTGGTCGGCTACTTCAACAGTCTGCGCCTGCTGTCCGCAGCCGAGCTCCAGGTCCACGACGACGTGGTGGCCTACCTGGAACACCTGGCCGCCCGCGACGACTGCGAGCCCCGTGCTCTCGGCAATCACTCCGAACTGACCAGCCGAGTCGACGCCAGCGACATCCCGCTGCGCCTGAAACAGATCGAGCGGCGGCTGCCGGGCCGCGACGTGGTGGATGTGCTCCTGGCCACCAACATGATCGCCGTCGGAGTGGACGTGGACCGGCTCGGTCTGATGGCCGTCATGGGGCAGCCGCAGACCACGGCCGAATACATCCAGGCCACCAGCCGCGTGGGCCGCGCGCACCCCGGCCTGGTCGCGGTGATGCTCAACGCGGGCCGCTCCCGAGACCGTTCCCACTACGAGAACTTCCGGCATTTCCACTCCGCCCTCTACCGCGAGGTCGAGTCCACGTCGGTGACGCCGTTCTCGGCGCGCGCCCGCGACCGCGGCCTGCATGCGGTGATCGTCGCCCTTGCCCGGATCCTCATCCCGGCCGCTCGCGCCGACGAGGCTGCCGGGGACATCGACCTCTTCCTGGAAGAGCTGCGCGAGCAGATCCGCCCGAGAATCCTCGAACGGGTCGAGGCCATCGCCCCTGAGGAAGTCGCGCACGTGGCTGCCGACTTCGACGAATTCGTCGACTGGTGGTACGGACAGGCCCAGTCGTCGGGCGGCCTGCACTACGAGCCGAAGCGCGGACGCCGCGTCCCCTCACTGCTCAAGCCCTACAACGACGCCCTGGAAGACGTCGAGGCATGGGAGACCCTGTGGTCCCTCCGCGACGTCGACGCTGAGTCCGCCCTGTTCATGGAGGCATCCCGATGACCCCTCCCCGCCGCCGGCGCGGCGCAGACCGTACCGCCGCACCGGCCCGCACCCTGCCCCGCCGCGGCGCGGTCCGTCGCGCCCAGGTCATCACGACGTACGGCGTGGGTTCGCTGATCGCCGTCGACCAGGAGTCGTTCATCGTCTGCGGCATCGACAACGCCGAGGAGCAGTGGCCCAGGGACGAGGCACCGGTGATCCACGAACGGCGCCTGGCCCGGGTACTGGGCGTCGACCGGTTCCGCCTTCCGCCCGCCTCCGGCGACGCCAGTCGCGACGGTGTCCGGGTGCGCCGCTTCCCTCTGTGGCATCACTGCCCCGAATGCCAGGCACTCGACCACGTGCGGAACTTCAACTCTCCGCCGGGGCGCAACGAGTGCGGCGAATGCTCCGAACCCTTGGTGCCCTCTCGCTTCGTCGTCGCCTGCGAGGACGGGCACATCGCCGACTTCCCCTACTGGAAATGGCTGCACCGCGGCCGACGCGGTGACGGCGAGGCCGGTTTCTGCGGTGGCCGAATGAGCCTGAGGTCCTCGGGCCGGACCTCCTCGCTCCGGTCGGTGGTGCTCTCCTGCTCCTGCGGGGTGCCGGATGTGTCCATGGAAGGCTCCTTCCGGCGCGGGGCCCTCGCGGACCTGAAGATCCGCTGTGAGGGCAAGCGCCCCTGGCTGAAGGACGCACCCGACCTCTTCTGCACCCAGTCGCCCCGAACCCTCCAGCGTGGTTCGTCCTCGGTGTGGCAGCCGGTGCTCCGCTCGGCGCTGTCGATCCCGCCGTGGAGCGACACCCGGGTGCAGGCCTTGGACGGGCACTGGGACGCCCTGCGGTCGTACTCCACCACAGCCGAGATCGAGATCTATCTGAAGGGCGTCTTCAAGGGAGCCCCTTCCCCGATCGGCGCGGACAAGGTCATGGAGTTGCTGGCCGCCATGGAAGCCGAGGACCCCGCCGGCGAGAGCGGCCCTGCCGCCGACCAGGAGCAGCGCTACCGAGCCCTGCGCGACGTGGAGTACGAGCGGCTGTGCGCGGGCAACCCCGAAGACTCCGGCTCCCACAGTGAGCAGTTCGTGTGTGAGCCCCCGACCGGCGACGAAAGCTCGCTGGCCGGTCTCGGCCTGACCCCCCCGATGCTGGTGAAGAAGTTGCGCGAGGTCCGCGCCCTCAAGGCCTTCACCCGCGTCATCGACCCGGAGACCTCCTCCGAGGGCCACGAAGCGGCACTCTCCCTCACCCCCACCGACTGGCTTCCCGCCATGGAGGTCCATGGTGAGGGGGTCTTCCTCCGGTTGGACGAGGCGATGATCGACGCCTGGGCCGAGGCGCCGACTGTCGCCGAACGGGTGGAACGGATACGCCGGCGGCACCAGCAGGTCCTGGCCGAGCGCGCCTCCGACCCCGCTCGCGTCCCTGCATCGCCCGCCGTCCCACGCATGGTGCTGCTGCACACCCTCGCCCACGTGATGATCCACGAGTGGAGCCTGGACTCCGGCTACCCGGCCGCCTCGCTCCGCGAGCGGATCTACTCGGGTGACGGGATGGCCGGTGTGCTGATCCACACCGCCACCAGCGACTCGGCCGGCAGCCTCGGCGGTCTGGTCGCCCAGGGCGAGCCCGACCGCCTCGCGAAGGCTCTGCGTTCGGCCGTCCGCCGCGCGGAGTGGTGTTCCACCGACCCGCTCTGTCTCGAGACCGAGATCTCAGGTACAGGTGGCACCAACCTGGCTGCCTGCCACGCCTGCGTCATGCTCCCGGAAACCAGCTGCGAGCACAACAACGGTCTCCTTGACCGGGCACTGCTCGTGGGCACCCCGGAGGACCCGTCGCTGGGATTCTTCGCGCACTTGCTGACCCCGTGAGCGCCGGGCCGTGACACCGAGGCGGGGAGGGAGCCGGCTCACCTCCCCGCCTCGGCGGCCGGGCGTCCCGCTCGTCGAGTCGGTCAGAACCCGTCGTAGCCCAGGACGACCTTGCCATCGGCGCGCCGCGGCACATCGAGTGCTGCCGTGAGGATGTGGGCGGCAAGGAGCGGAGGGATGGCGTTGCCGATCTGCTGGGCGATGGCGTTCCCCTGCCAGGGGTACAAACGTGGGAACGTCTGGAGAAGCCCGGCCTCCTCGTTGCTGAAGCGGCCTTCGTGCACCACACCGTTCTTCACGGACACCACACGGTTGCGGGAGATTTTGCCCGTGACCGTGAACGCGGGTTCCTTGTCGGTGCGCCGGCCTCGTGCCTTGGGATCTCCACCAGTCCCGTAGTTGGAGATCACCGTGAAGTTCCCACGGTTGAGGGCCTGCCCCATGGAAACCCAGGGGGCGAGCGACGCCACCCCAGGAGCGACCCCCTTCCGGTAGCGCTGGTGCGTGGGTTCGGGCAATCGGGCCGAGACCGGGTTGTCCGGGCTCCGGTACCGGGCCACCAGGATCGCGCGTCGGCGTGTCTGCGGGACGCCGTACTCCTCGGTGTGGAGGACGCCGGGGTCGGCCACCGAATAACCGCGATCGCGCAGGACCTCGGCCATGCGCTTCCAGACGGGGAGCACCGCAGGCACTTGCTCGAGGACGATGGCCTCGTAGGGTCTTCCCCGGTCGAGCGCGGTGAGTGCCCAGCGCAGCGGCTCCAGGACGAGGCCGGTGCGTTCGTCGCCGTTGATCAGGGCCGCATCGGACCGGACGTCCTTGCCCATCGCCATGGCGTCGATCAGACCGAGAACCTCGTCGAGGGCCTGACGTCCGGCGCCGGTTCCCGCGACGGTGAACGACTGGCACGGCGGGCCACCCGTGAGGACATTGGCGTTCGGGAAGTCGTCCGGGTCGAAGTCGCGGACGTCGCCTTGTTCGGTTCGCATGTCGGGGCTGCCGGGCTTGAGGTCCTCCTCGAAGGCGCGACGCGTCGCGCATGCGTCGGCGTCCCACTCGATTCCGGTCACAGGGATGCCCAGACAGTGAGCCGCCACATCGAGCCCGCCGGGTCCGGCGAAGAGATCCACGATCTCGTAGCGGCTCACTGGCGCTCCTGTCGCTCACTTGCGGTATGCGGACCGAACCGGTGAACGGACAAGACGGAGCCCGCAAGACTCTGACCAGTATGTTTGTTCGCCGGCGGGCTCAAAGATTACCCGGTTGGTCAGCAGAGCGTGACCGGGTTCGGGGTGATCCCGTCGCGTGGACGAGGACGCCCGGTGCTCAGCGCGCCCCTGATGGACAATCCGAGGACGCGTCCCACGGGAGGCGGCGACGCATGACCTACCTGGCGGTAGCGGGCCGTCTTGCGGCCGGCGAAGGACCAGTCGTCAGGGAAACCCTGCAACCGCGCCGTCTGCTCGACGGTCAGCGGCACCATCCCCTTGATGCCGAGCGAGAGGTCCCACGGGAAATCGGGCCCCGGGACCCGGTCGGCGACGGTGCCGCCGTTCACGCGCATGCGCGCCCATGCACGTTTCGATCCGGTCGGCCCCAGATCGGCCCCGCCACGGTTCCAGGAACCTCCGACCAGGGTCGGGGCCACCCGGTCGGCCTGAGCAGCCCAGGCGGCGGCATGGGGCCACCCGCGCGTGGCCATGGAGGCACCCAGTGCCTCGCCCACGGTGAGCGGCGGCTCCGTGCCGGGCGTCGGTGTGACGAAGCCGTCGACGGCATCGTTCTTGAAGGCGACCAGGACACCCTGCTTCCGATCCTGGGGCACGCCGTGATCCATCGCGTTGAGGACGAACCACCGATGCCGGTACCCGAGGTGTTCGAGTTCGGTGGTGACGTACGTACGGATCGGTCCGTACGCGGGCTTGGAGACGAGATCGGGGACGTTCTCGATCAACAGGGCACGCGGCTGTACGCCGTGCATCAGCATGATGGTCGACTCGAGTATCCGGATCTCCTCGTCGCTGTCCTCACGGCCTGTAGCGGCGCTCGCCTTGACCCTGGGCAGACCGCCCGCCAGAAGATCCACGTCGTATGTCTCCTGGTGGTCCACAGGGTCGAAGTCCAGCAGGTCGGCCTCGACGACGTTCCACCCAGGGCGATTCAGGCGCAATGTCTCGCAGGCCACGGAACGGTTGTCCAGAAGCAGCACGGGGTCGAAACCGGCCTGCTCCAGGCCGAGCGCCAAGCCACCTGCGCCGGCGCAGACGACAAGGCAGCGGAGGCGTTCGAAGCCGGACTCTTCCATGATCACCTTCATGCTCGCTGGGAAACCGGGCCCAAGGGTGGGTTGGAGAGGCTACCCCGCCGGCACGCCGAGGATGATCCGAAGGGGGCGGAACGGACCACGGCCTTCTCGTGCACCCTGACGGAGTGCGCGAGTCGATCCGGGACACCTGCCGCATCATCTGCTCACGCGCGGCCGGCAGGGAGCGTTCCTGACGTGGGTGGGTGCCGGCAGGTCGGGACGAGCTCACGGAACAGGATGGGCCCTGCGGGGCCGCCGGGTTCTCCGGTGACCCGTCGACCGGTCCTTGCGGCAACTCCGTTGTCTTCAGCGCAGAGCGGGCCCACTGTGCCGGACGCGGCCCCCGCGCCACCGGTGTCTCACAAGGGGGGCCGCCACGCCTGCACCACCGTCCACCCCTCTCATCGCGCCACCCCCGACGACACCCTCCGGCAGCTCGGCGGCCACTGCGCGTCCGTCCCCCACCGACCGGGCCGCGAACGACTCTCGGCCCCGCACCACCCTGACCCTCCTTTCCGGCCCACGGCCGGCCGGTCATGTCGCTCTCGTTGCGGCATACGGCGCTGCCATCTTCAATCGGAATGCGGCAAGGGCGCCGGCTGACGGTGCGGAAACAGGACCCGGCAGCCTTCCCGCCGCGGACGACACGGCTGCCTGGTGGGACCAGGGGGCTCAAGGTGACGAGAAGCCGTGCCGGTGACCGGCTCAAGGACACGGTCGCGGCCCACATTCGGCCGACGAGCGCCGGGCAGCGGCGCCGTGCAGCGGCCCTCGCGGCCCGTATCCGCGCGGACCGGCCCACGGGCACGCCGCCGTGGTGGTCCCCGTGGAGGGAATCCTCTCCCGCACCCCGAGGGAGCTGCCCGCGCCCGAGGCCGCAGGCGCGGCCCGGCTGAGGGAGGTGGAGGCCCGCCTTGACACCCTCACCGCCGCCTTCCCGGCAGACGACATCGGGCGGGGCCGGCGCGCGTGTGGTCCAGGTCGTCTCCGGCGCGGTCGGCGCCGAGCTGTTCCACGTGCTGCACCGGCCGCCGACCCGGCAGGAGGACACCGCGCTGCCCTCCTACACGTGCGGGTGCGCGCACCCGCACTTCCTGGGGAACGCCCAGGGCCACGCGCCGGCCCGGGTCGGCGGCGACTGGCTCGGCGGCTGACCGCGCCAGGCCGTACGGCCCCGCCTACCGCCTCCGAAGGAACCGCGCCAGCCGCCCCCACAGCGAACGGCGCGGCACCGGGGCGGCCGGCACCGCGGCCGCGTGCACCGGCTGCTCCGGCGGCAGCGGTACGACGGTGCTCGGCGGGGGAGGGGCCGGCAGGGGGTCCATGTCCTCCTCCACGTACGGGGCCCGCGACGCGAACACCACGGGCAGCGCCGTCAGGTGCCGGGTCCACGTGGAGGAACGCCAGCCGAGCTGCTCCTCCGGGATGGACAGGTCGACATCGGGGAGCCGGGCCAGCAGCACGTCCACACCAGTGTGGGTGATGACGCGGGCGATGTCCTGACCGGGGCACTCGTGGGTCCCGGCGCTGAAGGACAGGTGCGCGCGGTTGTGGTGGACGCGCGCACCCGAGGCCGGGCGGATGGCCTGGTCGGCGTTGCCTGCGGCGAGGCCCAGCAGCAGCATGTCCCCCGCCTTGATGTCCTGACCGCCCAGGGACGTGTCCCCGGTCGCCCAGCGGCCGGGGCACACCATCAGCGGCGGCTCGTCCCAGAGCACCTGCTCCACCGCCTCCGGCAGGGTCATGTGGCCCCCTGCCAGAGTGCCGCGGAACCGCGGGTCGACGACGACCATGCGGAGCACGTTGGCCAGCAGGTTCGTGGTCGTCTCGTACCCGGCGAGCAGGATGAGGCGCAGGTGGTGCATCACCTCGTCGTCGGTGAGCCCGGCGGGGTGGGCCATCAGCACCGACGCGATGTCGTGGCCGGGCATGGCCCGTTTGGAGGTGACGAGCTGTTCGAGCGTCTTCAACAGGTTCGCGTTGTGCGTGAGGGCGTCCTCGGAGCCCTTGATCAGGTCCCGGCAGGCGTGCACGAGCTGCGGGCCGTACGCGTCCGGCATGCCGAGGAGCTGGGTCAGCACGAGCATCGGCAGGTGCTCGGCGAACTCGCTGACCAGCTCCGCGCTGCCCCGCTCGCAGAACCCGTCGACCAACTGGTGCGCGAAGCGCGCCGCGTGGCGGCGGATCCCGCGGTGGTCGAACTGGTCGAGGCTGGCCGTGACCGCGCGGCGCAGCCGCTGGTGCTCCTCCCCGTCGGCCGACACGCAGTCGGGGCGCCAGCCGATCAGCGGCACCAGCGGTGAGGTGGTCGGGTCGATCTCCCCGCTGTGCCACCCGTGCCAGTAGCGGGGGTCGCGGGAGAACTGGGTGGCGCGGGTGGCCACGTCCCGGTTCTCCAGGTACCCGAGGACGAGCCAGGCGCGCACGTCCCCGTCGAGCAGGACGGGCGCCACCGGGCCGTGGGCGGCCCGCAGGTTCTCGTACAGCCCCATCGGGTCGGACGCGGCGGTCGGTCCGTAGAGCCGTGTCACTCCGCCCGGACCGGTGTCGGAGTGGGCCGGGCAGCCCGGGGGCGGGGTGGCCCCCGGGGCGGCTGCGGCGGTGCGCTCGTGGGCGGGGACGGTCATGCGGACTCCTGGGCGGCGGCGAGGGTGCGCAGGTAGCCCATCAGCGAGAGCAGGGTGTCGCGGCTCGACGACCGGTCGCGTGCGTCACAGGAGACGATGGGCACCGAGTCGTTGAGGGCCAGGGCGGTGCGCAGGGCGGGGATCGGGTGCGCCGGGGCGTCGGGGAAGGCGTTGACGGCCACGACGAAGGGGACCCGGCGGTCCTCCAGCCGGGTGATGATGTCGAAGCAGACCTCGATCCGGCGGGTGTCGACGAGGACCACGGCACCGAGGGCCCCTTCGAAGATGCCGTTCCACAGGAACCAGAAGCGCTCCTGGCCCGGTGTGCCGAAGAGGTACAGGATCAGCTGCTCGTTGATGCTGATGCGGCCGAAGTCCATGGCCACGGTCGTGGTGTTCTTGGCCGTGACGCCGGGGTTGTGGTCGATCCCGACGCCGGCCTGCGTCATGGTCTCCTCGGTGGTCAGCGGCGGGATCTCGCTGACCGCGCCCACCATGGTCGTCTTGCCGACGCCGAAGCCGCCGACGACCACCACCTTGACCCCCTTGGCGCCGTAGGGCAGCAGCAGGTCGCCGCGCGGACCGGCGGCAGGGGCGTCAGAGCTTACGTAGTCCATGGATCACCGCCTCCAGAAGGCCGATTTCGGGAACCGCCGCGACAGGAACCGGAGCGGTGGCCTCGACGCGCTCGTCCTCGATGAGCTTGGCGACCAGCACCGTGACGACGCTGAAGGGCAGGCTGAGATGTGCGGACAACTCGGCCACCGACAGCGGGTAGTGGCACATGGTGAGGATCGCCGACTCCTCGGGCGGCATCCCCGACTGGGACGAGGACCGCGAGGTGATGAGGGTGACCAGGTCGAGGCTCCTGGCCGTGCTACCGCGAGCTCCGGAGATGAGGTAGAGCGGGACTGGAGCGGATTCATCCCAGGGACCCTGGTTCTCTAACGTCACATCGCCTGCCCGATGTCGTCCCGGGGCGGGCTGGTGATGTGCTGGCCGATGCGGTGCACGAGACGGCGCATGAACGTGCCCAGCAGGCCCACGTCCACCCGTTCGCCGGCCAGCACCGCGAGGTAGGCGCCGGGACCCGCCGCCATGAGGGCGAAGTACCCGCTGTCGACCTCGACGCCGACCAGGTGCACGGTGCCGTCGCCGTCGGGGAACTGCTGCGCGATGGCCTTGGACAGGCTCTGCATGCCCGAGCACGCGGCGGCGATGGCGTCGGCGGTGTCGGGGTCCGTGTTCGCTTGACCGATGCACAGGCCGTCCGCGGACAGTACGACCACGTGCCGCACGTACGGGACACTGGTCATGAGCTCTGTGAGCATCCAGTCGATGTTGGGCAGTGGCGGCACGGTTACTCACCCTTGTCTGATGGCTCGCTGATGTGGCTGTCGAGGTCTTCGTCGTACGAGGTCACGCCCTTGAACGCCTCCCACATCAGGCCCGGCGGCCGGCGCGGGCCGGACTTCTTCGACGGGGCGGGGGGAGTGGGGGAGGTGCAGACGATCGGTGTCTGGACGGGCGTGTGGCGCCGCCGCTGCGGCAGTCCGCTGGAGGTCTGCAGGCCCTCGGCGGAGTCCGGGACGCCGTCGGTGGCCGTCGCCGTCGCCGCCGCGGCGCCGGGCGGGAAGCGGTACTTCGCCATGCGCTCCCAGCGCCGGAAGTAGGCGGGGACCGTGGTGAGGATGTCCCGGGGCACGAGCACGACGGCCCGTACGCCTCCGTACGCCGACCTGCGCAGGTCGACGACGAGGTTGTTGTCCCGGGCCAGGCGGCTGATCACCGGCATGCCCAGCTGCGTCGTCTCGCCCAGCTTGGACAGGTCCAGCCGGCCGTCCAGCGCGTCCGCCATGATCCGCTCGATGCGCTCGCGGACCTCCTCGGTCAGCCCGACCCCGCGGTCCTCGATCTCGATCGCGACACCGGTGGGGACCTCGCTCGCGCTCACCAGCACGGGGGACGAGGGCGGCGAGAACGTGGTGGCGTTGTCGAGCAGTTCGGCGAGGAGGTGCATCAGCGGCTCCGCACCGCGGCCGAGCACGCCCACCTCGACGACCGACTGGAGCTGCACGCGGGGGAAGTCCACGATGCGGGACATGCCGCCGCGGATGACGTCGTAGAGCGCGATCGGCTTCTGCCACTGGCGCCCGGGCCGGGAGTCGCCCAGCACCGCGATGCTCGCGGCGAGGCGGCCGACCAGCGCGTTGCGGTGGTCCACGCTCTGCAGGCTCTCCGCGAGCACGACATCGGTGCCGTGCACCATCTGCATGTCGTGCAGGTCCTTGCCGAGCTGGTGCACGATCGCCTGCACCCGGCGGGCGATCGCCACCAGGGCCCGCTGCGAGGAGTCCCTGGTCAGCTCCTCCATCTCCGCGGCTTCCAGCAGCCTGCGCAGCGCGGTCCTGAGCGCCCCCGCGAACTGCGGGTCGAGGTGGTCGCCGAAGTCGGTGGCGAGCACGATCTCCGACGCGGGCGTGTTCTTCCGCAGCCGCTTGAGCGCCACGGGCAGCATGTCCTCGGCCAGCCACAGCACGGCGGCGTGCTGGTCCGCCAGCCGCTTGTGCAGTGCGGCCTCGCGCCGGGCGTGGTGCTGCTCCAGGGCCGCCTTGCCGCGGGTGTGGCGGGTCGCCTCCGCCGCGCGCTCCCTGCGCGTGGCCACCGCCGAGGCCGCGGCTGCCAGCGCGGTCGCGGCGAGGCCGCACCAGGCCACCGTCGGGCGTATCTCGGCGGGGACCAGGAACAGCGCTATGCCGCAGGCCACGGCCAGGACGCCAGGGGGGATGAGCCATGCCGGAGCCCCTGCGCGGGGCAGGGCTCCAGCAGGTGAATCTGCACCAACCATCGAGGGTCCCCAAACAGTCTGCGATCAAAGGGCTGAGTGCTGCGGTACGCCGACAGGGGCGGCCCGGGCCTCACCCGGCCGGGCACGCGTGTTCCGGTGGCAGCACCCGATGAGCCCGGGCCCCGCCCGGGCACCCCACAGCGGCTGGTTACTCGCTGTGAGAGCAGCGCAACGCACGACGGAGCATAGACAGTTCGCGTACGCCGCGTGACCGCCTCAGAACGAGATCCAGCCCTTGACCGAGCTGGACTCATTCGCGACCGATCGTGATCGGGTGTCGGGCTGCATATGCCAGCAGTTGACCGCTCGCTCGCGCACCCGAATACCAGTCCGCTCGGCCCCCGTCACAACGACACGCGGCACGCAGGCGAACAGCACGTCGGGGCGCGGGCGTGCGGGCGCACGGGGGCGGGCGCGACTCAGGCGGGGTACGCGGGCGTGCGCAGCAGCGGGCGGGACACCTGGCGCCGGGCAGGCACGCGGCGGCACGCGCGCGTGCAGGACGGCGTGTCCCGCACGGAGGCGGCGGCACCCGCCTGCACGACGGCCCGGTGACCGCACGGTCCTACGCGCGCGCCAGACGGGGACACGCTCACGACGGCGCGACGGCGCGGAGGTACCGGCCGCAGCGGTCCCTGTGCCCGCGGGCGGGGGCCGGCGGTACAGGGGGCTGCGCCCCGCCCGCGGGCAGAAGGGCGTATGACTCGAAGGACGACGCACCGGTAAGCCGTCAGACCGTCAGACCGTCAGTCAGCTCGGCGGATGCGGTCGGTCGGCGGAAGGGCCGGCCGACAGACGGTCTGACGGCAGCACGCCGACCCGGGGCCCCGTGGCAGCGACTGACGCCCGGATCGCGGACGGCGGCGGCGCGCTGCGGCGGCCCGCGCCCGGTGGCGGCCGGGTCGGCCGGGTCGGCCGGTCGATGCGACCGCGGTCGGCGGCCGCTGCACAGTCGCTCGTGGGCGGTGGCCGGTGGGTTCCCGTCGGCGGGGCCGGGACCCGGGTGGCCCCGAGCGCCCGGACGGGCCTGGGCCGTCTGCGACGGCCTGAGGCGGAGCCGCTGCGGCTCCCGGGAAGCCGGGGAGGCCCGAGCGGGGCTCCCCTGTGCCACCGGTGCGCACGTGCCGCTCTCGCGGCCCGCGACCGCCGGGGCCGTGGGTCAGCGGTCAGCGGTCAGCGGGTCAGCGCCCGGCCGACCGTACGATCGTGAAGACCGCGCCCTCCGGGTCCGCCACCGTCGCCCGCCGCCCCGCCGGGTCCGCGTGCGGCGGTTCCAGCACCCGGCCGCCCAGCGCCTCCACCGTCGCCGCCGAAGCGTCGGGGTCGGCGACCTCGAACCAGGTCATCCAGTGCGCGCCCCGGTCGCGGGGCAGGGCGGAGCCGAGCCCGTGGAGGGAGGCCACCGGCCGTCCGCCCGCCCGCAGCGTCACCAGGTCGCGCCCGCCGGGCTCGGCCCGTTCCAGGTCGTATCCGAAGACGGTCCCGTAGAACTTCGCGACCGACTCCGTCTCGTGGGTGAGCAGCTCGTTCCACACCGGCGTGCCGGGCGTGCCCGCGGGGGGCGCGTCCGGGCGCGCGGCGGCCTGCCATACCCCGAACACCCCGCCGGTCGGGTCGGAGCAGATCACGATGCGCCCCGCCTCGCCCGCGTCGAGCGGCCCCACGGCGACCGTGCCGCCGCTGCAGTGGATCGATTCGGCGGTCTCGTCGGCGTCGTCCGACGCCAGGTACGGGGTCCAGGCGATCGGCAGGTCGCGGTCGGCTGGGAGCTGACGGATGCCGGCCACCTCCCGGCCGTCGAGCAGACCGCGCACGTACGGGCCGAGCTGCTGCGGCCCGGGCGCGAAGTCCCAGCCGAACAGCTCCCCGTAGAACTCCTTCGTCGCGTCAAGGCCGTGCACCATCAAACTCACCCAGCAGGGGGTGCCCGGACTGCGCCGAGTCGCCTCGGTCATCGTCACACTCTCCTCGGACCATCGTCGTGGCCGTACGGGGGGACCGGGGGGAAACGCCGTGGTGGCGGCCGTTCCACGCCCCGTCAGATGCTCGCACCGCAGGTCGCACGGTGCGCCCCGGTCGCGCCGCGGATTGGCGCGATCCGGCAGGAGGATGCCCGAATTCTCGTGGACCATCCTTCCCGCGGGGTCCCGACGCGCCCGGACTCTGCGCGAGGATGGCGGCATGAACGCCAACGCGCACCCCACCGCAGGCCGCCCGCACCCCCTGGTGCCGCCGGAGGACCTGGCGGCCGAACTCGGCACGGCCGGGGCCAGGCCGCCCGTCCTTTTGGACGTCCGCTACGAGCTGGGCGGCCCGCCCGGACGCCCCGCGTACGAGGCGGGGCACCTTCCGGGTGCCGTGTACGTGGACCTCGACGAGGTCCTGGCCGGCCCGCCGGGAGCCGGCGGCCGCCATCCGCTGCCGGACCCGGAGGCCTTCGGTGCGGCGATGCGCGCGGCCGGGGTCTCGGCGGACTCGCCGGTGGTCGCGTACGACGGCGGGCAGGGCTGGGCCTCGGCGCGGGCCTGGTGGCTGCTGCGCTGGACCGGCCACCGGGACGTCCGCGTCCTGGACGGCGGCCTGGCGGCGTGGCGCGGCCCGCTGTCGACGGACGTCCCGCAGCCCGTGCCGGGCGACTTCCGGCCGGCTCCGGGAGCGCTGCCGCTGCTGGACGCGGTGGGTGCCGCCGAGGTGGCGAGGTCCGGACTGCTGCTGGACGCGCGGGCGGAGGAGCGGTACCGGGGCGAGGTCGAGCCCATCGACCCGGTGGCCGGGCACATCCCGGGGGCGGTGTCGGCCCCGACCACCCGGAACGTCGGCCCGGACGGGCGCTTCCTGGCACGGGAGGCGCTGGTGCGGCGCTTCAAGGAACTGGGCGCGCTGGACGCCCCGCGGGTCGGCGTCTACTGCGGGTCCGGGGTCTCGGGCGCCCACGAGGTGCTGGCCCTGGAGGTCGCGGGGATCACGGCGGCCCTCTACGCGGGCTCCTGGTCCGAGTGGTGCCAGGACCCCGCCCGCCCGGTGGCCACCGGGCCCGAGCCCGGCTGAGTCTGCCCCCCGATTCCGGCGTGCCGCGGACCGAGGGCGGCGCCCAGGGCAGGTGATCGCCCTGCCTCCGCCCCCCGCCTCCGCCCCCCGCCCCTGCTCCCGCTGCGCGCCCGCCGTCGTGCCGCGGCGGCAGCCCGGCACGGTACCGGGAGGCGGCGGTGCTGCTCCGCTTCCTCGACGGGCACGGCGCCCCGTAGGGCCGGGCAGGCCGCCTGGTCCCGAGTGGGCGGGACGGATCGGGCCGGGCCGCAGCCTAACTCCGGCTGACGGAGCGCCAGATGTGTTCCGGCAGGACGCGGGCGGCCTCCTCCAGGTCGATGTCGCCCAGGGTGAGCCAGCGGCGCACGGCGCCCACGACCGGGCCCATGACGAGGGACTCGATCATGGGGGCGGGCAGCTCGGCGAGTTCACCGGTTTCCTGGTGCGCGCGGATCCAGAGGGCGATGGGCGTCAGCCGGGCCTCCTGGGAGGCGCGGATCCGGTCCCCGTGCGTCATCCCCTCGCGGTCGGCGGCCACGGAGTGCATGAGGCGGGCCTCCTCCGGATGCCCTCGCACGAAGTCCAGATAGGCGGTGACCACGGCCTCGACGCCTGTGCGGGCGTCGGTCGCCTGCGTCACCGCGGCGGCGAGCTCGACCAGGAGGCGGTCCACCAGACGCAGCGCGAGGGCGCCGATCACACCGTCGAGACTGCCGAAGTGGTGGTAGATGCTCCCTGAGCTGACCCCGCTGGCCCTGGTGATGTTTGCGAGGGTCAGACCGTCTTCGCCGGCCGAGGTGTAGATGCGCATCGCCGCATCCAGCACCTGATCGATCGTGGCCGCGCCACGCTGCTGCTTGGGGCTCATCGCCAGAGGCTTCCTCGGTCCGGGCGTGTCGGGTCCCCCTGGACCTGACCGGGACCAGCCTAGATCATCTGTATGGAAATCTTTTCTAGAAAGTACTCCAATTCCTCGGCCGCGGCCCTCACACTGGACTCCGCGCCCGGCCCGAACCCGACTGCCCGCGAGCGCGACTGCCCGCGCGCGGTTGCTCGGCGCCGGGTCGACCAGCCGAGGGAGATGCCATGACCGAGCCGAGTCCCCGTCAGCAGCCGCCGCCAGGCGCGCCGATCGTTCCGCCTCCCCCCCGGCCACCCGCCGGCGCCCGCCCCCCGCCCGGAAGGGCGGCGGTTACGCCTGCCGAGCGGACGCCGGCGCGTAGTGGCGCTCAGTGCGATCACGGCCCTGGCCCTGGCGCTCGTGGCGGGACTGCTGGTCTGGGGCGGCCTCTCCACCGGGCCCGGCGCGCTGACGGCGCGGCGGGACCTGACGTACCTGAAGCCGTTCGAGGAGGCCGTCGCCGACCTGCGGGAGGCGCCCGGGTTGCGCTACCGGGACACGGCGACCGCCGGGATCACGGAGCGGGACATCACCGTCACGGCTTCCGGGAGCCAGTTCGGCCGGACGGGTTCCGGCGTCAGGCGCCACGACCAGGACGTCCTGCGCGTCGGGGGCAGGGAGTTCACGCGCTGGCGGGTGGACCCGGCTCCCGGCCGTCCCACCGAGGGCGGCAAGCCCGCCGCGGAGAAGCCCGGCGCCTGGACGGTGGGGAGTCACGGAGCCTCCGTCATCCTGGAGGAGGTCCTCGACAACCGGCCTCCGCCGGCGCGGCTCGCCGCCCTGCTGTCCCAGGCGCTGGCCGAGCAGGCCGACTCACGACGGGAGCCCGGTGAGGCGCGGCGCGGCCTCACCGTGAACGGGACGCCCGCACGCGCTCTCGACACCTCGGCAGGCCGCCTCCTCATCACCCAGCGCACCCCGCACCGGGTCCTGCGCCTGCAGCCGTACGACCTGTCCGAGAGGGCGGACGCCCTGCGGGACGGCGAGACGCCGACCGACATCCCCCAGGTGACCATCGGTCCTCTCGCGGGACACTCCTCCGAGGGCCTCGACCTGACCGTCATCGACAAAGATGCCGTCGACGCGATGTTCGACACCCTGCTGGAGTACACCAAACAGCTCAAGGACGCGACCGACCAGGGCATCAGCTTCCAGCTCGACGGCTCGGGCGACGTGAAGTGCGGCCCGGGGGGATGCACCGCGACCCAGAAGTTCCGGGGCAGGGTCACCACCCGGGCGAAGGCCCGCATCACCGGCGGCACGGTCACTGCTGTCATGGACGCGGCCTTCACCATCGGCGACCGGCCGGCGGGCCGGTGCACCAGTCGCCGCGGCACCTTCGCGCTCGCCGGCAGCACCGTCTCGGGCACGCTCACCTGCTCCGAACCGGCTGCGGGCCCCGTCTACACATCCGTCGCCGCGCAACGGAAGGCCGACGCGCTGGCCCGGTCCCGTGCCACCGGCCGGCCCGTCCGCTACAGCATCCCCTTCCGCGCCACCACGCTCGTCGACGCCCGCGCTCTCGCCGCGGTCGAGGTCAAACGGCTCGTCGAACGCGTGGAGCGGGAGCGCGCCGCGGTGGCGCGGGCGGCCTCGGGCCGGGGCGCGTCGGCGTCGTAGATCTCCGACTGCTGAAGGCGGTACGGCGGCGCCGGCGGATCCAGCCGGTGGACAGGCGGGTGTTTCCGCGGAGGGAGTGCCGGGTGGGGCGGCGGCAAGCCCCGGCCCGGCCGGGCGCGGCCTTCCCGCCGCCTACTCCTGCTTCTTCCTCCGGGTACCGACCGCCTACTCCTGCTTCTTCCTCCGGGTACCGAAGACGATCTCGTCCCAGCTCGGCACTGCCGCGCGCCGTCCCGGACGCACACCGTCCGCCTCCGCCTGACGGTCCGTCGTACCGACCAGCCGGTCCCGGTGCCCGCTCACCGTGCGGGGCATCAGCACGTCCGCGTAGGCCGCTCCCGCCCCGGCCGAGGCGGCCGACGCCGGACGCTCCTCGACGGCGTCCTCCGTGTCCTCCTCCGCGTCGGCCGACGCGTCCGCGGAGGGCCGCTCGGGCACGACGAGGTCGCCCCGGAAGCTCGGCACGGCCTCCAACAGGCTGGTGAGCGAGTCGCGTTCGGACTCGGCGTCCTCGTCGGCGCTGCCGGGCGCCGGCCGGTCTGCCGCCCGCTCCAGGGGCCGTTCCCGCGGCAGCCGCGCGATACGGGGGACGAACGGGCCGCTCGGCTCCTGGACGGACACCGTGTCGTCGGCCTCGCCGATCAGGGCGCGCGCCTCGGCGTCCACGGCCTGCACGAGGCGCCGCGGCGCGTCGTACGTCCAGCTCGCCGAATGCACCTCGCCGGCCACGCGGTAGACCAGCAGCACCTCCCAGGTGCCGTCGTCGCGGCGCCAGGAGTCCCAGGTGACGGTGTCCTTCTCGGCGCCGCGCAGCAGCAGCCGCTCCTGCACCGCCTCGCCGAGCTGGGGTCCGGTGTTCTCACCCGGCCTGCGCACGGGGGTCTTGCGGGCCCGCTCCGCCATGAAGGCGCGCTCCGCGAGCACGGGGCCCTCGAAGCGGCGCACCCGCTCGACGGGGATGCCCGCGAGCTGGGCGACCTCCTCGGCGGTCGCACCGGCACGTATCCGCGCCTGGATGTCCCGGGGGCGCAGGTGGCTCTCCACCTCGATCTCGATCTGCCCGAGGCGGGGACGGTCGTTACGGACGGCGGCGCGGAGCCGTTCATCAATCGGAAGCGTGTACTCCGTGTTGTCCGCACCCTTCAGCACCAGTCGTGTGCCGTCGTTGGAGACGGCCACGACACGCAGTTCGGGCATGGGGACCTCCCGGGTGGTGCCTGCCGACGTCACGTGCGTCGCTGCTTCCGCTAGTCGAGTGTGGCCTGCCCGGGTGCAGCCTGCCACAACCTTGCCGAGTTGCCCGGCGTGTCGGGCGTGGGCCCTGGTGCGCCGCGTGGCACGGTTGCCTGTTTCACCACAGAGCGTAACTGATCGATCACGCTACGTGGCAGGCCTCCGTGCGTTGCCGTGGCGCCGCCGGATCGAGTGCCATTTCCGGCCCCTCCCGTTGATCCCGGGCACCCGTAAGAGACCGATGCCCAGGGTTCGCCACAGTACTCCATTCGGGCCACCTCAGTGGACCGGCGCGCCGTCGGAGTCTCCGTCAGGCGGCGTGGCCACGTGGTTTCCGGTGGCGCCGCAGCGTGGCCTCGTTCACAGAACTGGCCGAAAGGGAACTATCCGGTTGGCGCACAAGTCCCTTCACAGAACAAGACGGGATGATCGTAAGTCAGAGCTGAGGAGGTATCAGAAGGTGGGCAAGCCGGAGTACGGCGCGGAAGGGGGCGAAGAGACGGAGAAGGAGGAAAAGCGGTTCGACCTGACTGGTTCCCAGGTCGCGGCCAGTGCCGTCGCGGCCGTGCTGGCCGCCACTCTCGCCTCCCGACTCGGCGTCTACGGCACTGTCGTGGGCGCGGGTGTGATCAGTGTCATCGCCACGTGCGGCGGCCCGCTCCTCCAGCACCTCTTCAGCCGCACCGGCGAGAAGGTCCGCGGCGCCACCACCCGCACAGCCCGTCCCGCCGGTGCGCCCCGGCCCGCCGCCGCACCCGCCGCCCGCCCGCCCGCCGGCGCGGGCTGCGGCGACCCCACCACGTACGCCACCACGTACGCGACCGGGGCACGCGGGCGGCGGCGGTCCGTCCTCGCCGCGGTCCTCGTCTTCGCCGTGGCCATGACCGGCATCACCGCGTACGAGCTGGTCTCCGGTCAGAACCTCAGCGGAGGGAAGGGGGCCACGACGTTCGGTGCGGTCGTCGGCGGGGGACGGCGGCGGACGGTTCGGGGGACGGCGGCGCGGGCACCGGCCGGGTCGCGGAGCCCGACCGCGCACCGGACGGCGCCTCCCAGGACGGGCGGCCCGGCAAGGGCGGCAGTGCCTCACCGCCCGGCACCCCGGACCCGTCGCCGGGGCCACCGACCGGCCGGGATCCCCGCCGGACGGCCTGCCTTCCTCCGCGCCGGGTCCGTCCGCCCCCGGACCGTCCACGCCGGAACCGTCCGCCCCCGGGCTGTCCACGCCGGAACCGTCCGCTCCCGGGCCGTCCCCGTCCGGGTCCGCGGCGGAACCGCCCGCCACGGGACCGGAGTCCGGCGGCACCGACCCGGCCGCACCCGGCGCCCCGGGAAGCGGCGGGGGCAGGAGTCCGGCCCCGCGGACTGACCGCCCCGCCCCGTCACCGACGAACCGCGCCGCCCCGCGGCACGGCGGCCCCGGGAGCCGCGCGGACCGCCCGCCGTCACTCACCCAGCACCCGCCGCAGGTAGTCGTTGCCGAACAGCCGGTCCGGGTCGAGCCGGTCGCGCAGCGACGTGAACTCCCGGAACCGCGGGTAGACGCCCTCCAGGTACGCGGCGTCCCGCGTGTGCAGCTTGCCCCAGTGCGGGCGGCCGCCGTGCCCCGTCAGGATCCGCTCGGCCGCCGTGAAGTACCCGCGGTACGGGGTCCCCCGGTACATGTGGACCGCTATGTACGCGCTGTCCCGGCCCGAAGCGGTGGACAGCGCGATGTCGTCCGCCGGAGCCGTCCGCACCTCCACCGGGAAGCTGATCCGCAGCGGCGAGCGCTCCACCATCGCCTTGAGCTCGCGCAGCGCCGCCACCGCCGCCTCACGCGGCACGGCGTACTCCATCTCCACGAACCGCACCCGCCGCGGGCTGGTGAAGACCTTGTACGGGATGTCGGTGTACGTACGGGCCGACAGCGCCCGGCTGGACACGCGGGCGATCGCCGGCACCGCCGCGGGCACGGCCCGGCCCACCGAGTTCGCCACCTGGAACACGCCGTTGGACAGGAACTCGTCCGCGAACCAGCCGCTCAGCCGGCCCGGCGGATCCACCGGCCCGTGGCTGCGGTTGTTCCGCTTGGTGCTGCAGTTCCCGGTGTGCGGGAACCAGTAGAACTCGAAGTGCTCGTTCTCCGCGTGCAGGGCGTCGAACTCCGCCGCCACCCGGTCGAAGCTCATCGGCTCCTCCCGCGCGGTCAGCAGGAACAGCGGCTCCACCGCGAACGTGATCGCCGAGACCACGCCCAGGGCGCCGAGCCCGATCCGGGCCGCCGCGAAGACCGCGCGCTCCTCCTCGGTGCCCCGCGGCGAGCAGGTCATCACCCGCCCGTCCGCCGTCACCAGCTCCAGCTCGCGGATCTGCGCCGCGATCGACGCGGAGTCGCGCCCTGTGCCGTGGGTGCCGGTGCTGACGGCCCCCGCGACCGTCTGCTCCATGATGTCGCCCATGTTCGTGAGCGACAGGCCCTCCCGGGCCAGCGCCGCGTTCAGCCGCTTCAGCGGCGTACCCGACTCGACGGTGACGGTCATGGCGGAACGGTCGATCCGCCGGATGCCGGTCAGCAGGTCGGGCCGGACCAGCAGCCCGTCCGTGGCCGCGATCGAGGTGAACGAGTGGCCCGTGCCGACCGTCTTGACGCGCAACCCGTCCGCGGCCGCGCCCCGCACCTCCGCCGCCAGCTCCTCCACGGACGCGGGCCGCGCCACGCGGGCGGGGCGCACCGACACGTTGCCCGCCCAGTTCCGCCACGTACCGGGAGGGGCATCAGGTCCTCCCGGGCGGTCAGCACCGCTCGGGCGCCCCGGTCGGCTCCGGCCGGTCGACCCCGTCAGCCCCGCCAGTCCCAGCGCCCCCGGCAACCCCGTCAGCCCCAGCCGGCTGCTCCACGCGCCCGATGCTCTCCCGCCGCTCCTGCTGCTCACGCTGCCCCTCCCGTATCGGCACCGGCCTGCGCAGCCGGCGGTACCCGAGGAACGCCACCGCCGCCGCCAGCACCCCGGCCAGGCCGGGCACCGCGTACGCCGCCGCCGCTCCGTGCGCGTCGACCGCCCAGCCGGCCACGGAGGAACCCGCCGACACACCGACCGCGAGCCCGGTGGTCGTCCAGGACATGCCCTCGGTGAGCTTGCCGCGCGGTACGTGCGCCTCGACGAGGGCCATGGTGGTCACCATCGTGGGCGCGATGGCAAGACCCGCAACGAAGAGCGCCACGGCCAGCAGCGGCAGGGAGCCGGCCAGTTGGAGGGGGATCATACTCACGGCCATCGCGCAGACACCCACCGCCCAGCGCCGCGCCGGATCGCCCTTCAGGTGCAGCACGCCGAACACCACGCCGGCCAGGCAGGAACCCAGCGCGTACACCGCCAGCACCAGACTGGACGCGGCCTTGCTGCCCTGCTCCTCGGCGAACGCCACCGTCACGACGTCGACCGCGCCGAAGACCGCCCCCGTGGCCACGAACGCGGCGACGAGCACCTGGAGGCCCGGCGAGCGCAGCGCACTGGACTGCCGGCGCTCGTCCTTCCCGACCGGGTGCGGCGCGGGCTCGGTGTCCCGCTGGGCCGTCAGCCACCACACGCCCACTAGCAGGAACACCCCGGCCAGCAGCGGCCCCGCCTCCGGGAACCACATCGTGGACAGGCCGATGGACACCGGCGGCCCCAGGATGAAGCAGACCTCGTCGATGACCGACTCCACCGAGTAGGCGGTGTGCAGCTGCTGCGGCCTGCCCCGGTAGATCTCCGCCCACCGGGCCCGGGTCATCGCGCCGACACTGGGCACGCACCCCGCCCCCGCGGCGCACAGGAACAGCGTCCAGTCCGGCAGCCCCTGCCGCGCCGCCAGCAGCAGGGCACCCACCGCCGCCACCGCCACCAGCGTGGCCGGCCGCATCACCCGCCGCTGCCCGTGCCGGTCGACCAGCCGCGAGATCTGCGGGCCCAGCACCGCAGCCGACAGCGCCACCGTCGCGGTCAGCGCCCCCGCCAGTCCGTAGCGGCCGGTCAGCTCGGAGACCATGGTCAGGATGCCGACACCGGTCATGGCCAGCGGCATGCGGCCGAGGAAGCCGGCGACCGAGAACCTCAGCGTGCCGGGCGCGGCGAAGACCGCGCGGTAGGGACTGGGCAAGGAGCACTCCGAACGGAGAACACGTGAGGCACGAACGGCGCACGTAAGGCGTATGGACAGCCTTGACAGATTACGGCCGAACGGCTGACGGCGCACGGTGGTTTCCCGGCCGCCGACGGCGGGTGGCAGGATCGTCCCCATGTCCGATCAGCGTGTGCCCGCCCAGTCAGACCGGTCCGACCCCGCTCCCTACGACGCCCTGCTCCTGCTCTCGTTCGGTGGCCCCGAGGGCCCCGACGACGTCGTGCCCTTCCTGGAGAACGTGACCCGCGGCCGGGGCATCCCGAAGGAGCGCCTGAAGGAAGTCGGGCAGCACTACTTCATGTTCGGCGGCGTCAGCCCCATCAACGACCAGTGCCGGGCCCTGCTCGCCGCCCTCCGCGAGGACTTCGCGGCAGCCGGCCTCGACCTGCCGCTCTACTGGGGCAACCGCAACTGGACGCCGTACCTGACGGACACGCTCCGCGAGATGGTGCGCGACGGGCGGCGCCGCATCGCTGTCCTCGCCACCAGCGCGTACGCCTCGTACTCGGGCTGCCGCCAGTACCGCGAGAACCTCGCGGACGCCCTGGCCGCCCTCGAAGCGGAGGGCCTCGCGCTGCCGCGGGTCGACAAGCTCCGGCACTACTTCAACCACCCCGGCTTCCTGGAGCCGGTGATCGACGGCGTCCTCGCCTCCCTCGCCGAACTGGACGACTCCGTCCGCGCCGGCGCCCACCTCGCCTTCACCACGCACTCCATCCCCGACGCCGCCGCCGACGCCTCCGGGCCCGTCGAGGACCACGGGGACGGCGGGGCGTACGTGAAGCAGCACCTGGACGCGGCCCGGATCGTCGCCGACGCCGTCCGCGAGCGCACCGGCACCGACCACCCCTGGCAGCTCGTCTACCAGTCCCGCAGCGGCGCCCCGCACATCCCCTGGCTGGAGCCGGACATCTGCGACCACCTGGAAGACCTCCGCAAGGCGGGGGCGCCGGCCGTCGTCATGGTCCCGATCGGCTTCGTCTCCGACCACATGGAGGTCCTGTACGACCTCGACACGGAGGCCGCCGCCAAGGCCGCCGAGCTGGGCCTGCCGGTCCGCAGGTCCGCCACCGTGGGCGCCGACCCGCGGTTCGCCGCCGCCGTGCGGGAACTGCTGCTGGAGCGGGCGGCGAGCGAGCGGGGCGCCGCCGTGGAGCGCTGCGCCCTGGGCGCGCTCGGCCCGTCCCACGACGTGTGCCCGGTCGGCTGCTGCCCGGCCCGCAGCGAGCGCCCCGCCGCCGCGGGCGCCGACAGCCCGTACGCCTGACGCGGACGGGCCGGGACCGGAACCGGCCCCGCCCCCCGCAGGCCCCGTACGCCCTCATGAGGA
The DNA here is from genome assembly GCF_021390935.1 of Streptomyces sp. CC228A. GTDB lineage: Bacteria > Actinomycetota > Actinomycetes > Streptomycetales > Streptomycetaceae > Streptomyces. Next base: position 426,913 of record NZ_JAJPUI010000007.1, on the reverse strand, counting down.
GAACCCGTGTCCGATCCGCAGTACGACGACCAGCTCCTGGACGACCTCCTCGGCGTCGCCCTGGAAGCCGCCCGCAGGGCCGGCGCGCTGCTGCGCGACGGCCGCCCCGCCGACCTGGGCGTCGCCGCGACCAAGTCGAGCCCCATCGACGTCGTCACCGAGATGGACATCGCCGCCGAGAAACTGATCAGCGGCTACCTCGCCGAGCACCGCCCCGACGACGGGATCCTCGGCGAGGAGGGCGGCGCCACCGAGGGCAGCAGCGGCATCCGGTGGGTCGTCGACCCGCTGGACGGCACGGTGAACTACCTGTATGGCCTGCCGACCTGGGCGGTGTCCATCGCCGCGGAACGGGACGGGGAGACCCTCGTCGGGGTCGTGGAGGCCCCGCTGCGGGGCGAGACCTTCCACGCCGTACGGGGCCGCGGGGCGTTCCTGGGGGAGCGGCGGCTGAGCTGCCGCCCCGCCGCGCCGCTCGACCAGGCCCTGGTGTCGACCGGCTTCAACTACGTCGCCGAGGTCCGCACCCACCAGGCCGAGATCGCCCACCGGCTGATCCCCCGGCTGCGGGACATCCGCCGCGGCGGCTCCGCCGCGATCGACCTCGCCGATGTCGCCGCCGGCCGCCTGGACGGCTACTACGAGCGGGGCCTCAGCCCCTGGGACCTCGCGGCCGGCGACCTGATCGCCCGCGAGGCGGGCGCCCTCACCGGCGGCCGTCCCGGCAGCAGGCCCTCCCGCGAGCTGACCGTCGCCGCCGGCCCCGGCGTCTTCGAACCGCTGCAGGCGCTGCTGGAGGAGTTCGGCGCCTGGCACGACTGACCGTCCCGCCGTCCCGCCGTCCCGCCCCCGCGGCAGCGGTCGGCGGCGCCGCGCACACGCGAGGGCCCCGGCGACGGGAAGCCGCCGGGGCCCTCGCACGCGGGCCGCGCCCGCCGCTGCTCAGGAGCCGACCGGGGTGACCTCGACCCCGTGCTCGGCCGCCAGCCGGCGCAGGTCGTCGAGCTCGGCCTGCTCCACGTCGACGAGGAACTCGTCTCCCGATTCGCGCGCGCGCGTCAGGTCACTCTCCGTGGCCCTTATGCGCTGCAGCAGTCCTGCGGTGAAAGCGTCCATGGTGCGCCCCCTCGTCATGGGTCAGTGGCACGGGGGTGTGCCGAGGGTGGTCCGATCACGCACAGCGCCTGACGGTCTCTGGGGGACAGAGCGGCCCGTGGCGTGCCACACACAGGGCGTGATCTCGGGTGTGCAGTCGTCCTCCCCCACGCGCCCCGCCGAGAAACCTCGGAAACCCGGGACTGTCGTGATTGCGGGGCTCCCGCACCGGCCCCGGCGGCCGCCGCAGGCCCCCTTACTGCCGGTTTACGCGCGTAAGGGGCAGGATGGGCTGCGCACGCCCGACCCCGGGCGTGCCGAAGTTGTCCGAAGAACTGCCCGCATCCGGGCCCGGAGGAAGGAACAGCGCCGTGCGCGTACTCGTCGTCGAGGACGAGCAACTGCTCGCCGATGCGGTGGCGACCGGACTGCGCCGGGAGGCCATGGCCGTCGACGTCGTGTACGACGGGGCCGCCGCCCTGGAGCGGATCGGCGTCAACGACTACGACGTCGTCGTCCTGGACCGCGACCTGCCGCTCGTCAACGGCGACGACGTCTGCCGCAGGATCGTCGAGCTCGGGATGGCCACCCGGGTCCTGATGCTCACCGCCTCCGGGGACGTCAGCGACCGCGTGGAGGGCCTGGAGCTGGGCGCCGACGACTACCTGCCCAAGCCGTTCGCGTTCAGCGAGCTGATCGCCCGCGTACGGGCCCTCGGCCGCCGCACCACCGCCGCTCTGCCCCCCGTCCTGGAGCGGGCCGGCATCCGGCTCGACCCCAACCGCCGCGAGGTCTTCCGCGACGGCCGCGAGGTGCAGCTGGCGCCCAAGGAGTTCGCCGTCCTCGAAGTGCTCATGCGCAGTGAGGGCGCCGTGGTCTCCGCCGAGCAGCTGCTGGAGAAGGCATGGGACGAGAACACCGACCCCTTCACGAACGTGGTGCGGGTCACGGTCATGACGCTGCGCCGCAAGCTCGGGGAGCCGCCGGTGATCGTCACCGTGCCCGGCTCCGGTTACCGGATCTGACGGCCGTGGCCGGCACGTCCCCACCGCGAGCGGTGCCCCCGAAACCCACCTGGGACCCGCGCGTCCAGGCCCGCCCGCTGCTGCGGCCCACGATCCGCATACGGCTCACCCTGCTGTACGGCGGCATGTTCCTGATCGCGGGCATCCTGCTGCTGTCGATCATCTACCTGCTCACCGCCCAGGCCCTCCAGATCAGCGTCGGCGACCTGCCGTTCAAGCTGGTGCAGGGCCATGTGCAGGCGACCACCGGCTGGTGCCGGCTGCCGCCCGCACCGACCAGCGACCAGTACAACGTGGCCATGGCCGAGTGCCTCCAGCAGCAGCGCGACCTGGCCCTGGACGACCTGCTGCGGCGCTCCCTTTTCGCGCTGCTGGGCCTCAGCATCATCGCGTTCGCCTTCGGCTACGCCATGGCGGGCCGGGTGCTGTCCCCGCTGGGCCGGATCACCCGCACCGCCCGCCAGGTGGCCGGCTCCGACCTGAGCCGCCGTATCGAGCTGGACGGCCCGGACGACGAGCTGAAGGAGCTCGCCGACACGTTCGACGAGATGCTGGAGCGGCTGGAGCGGGCCTTCACGGCCCAGCAGCGGTTCGTCGCCAACGCCTCGCACGAGCTGCGCACCCCGCTGGCGATCAACCGCACCCTGCTGGAGGTGCACCTGTCGGACCCGGGCGCGCCCGTGGAGCTGCGCGAGCTCGGCAAGACGCTGCTGGCCACCAACGAGCGCAGCGAGCAGCTGGTGGAGGGCCTGCTGCTGCTCGCCCGCAGCGACAACCAGATCGTCGAGCGCAAGCCCGTCGACCTGGCGGAGGTGGCGGCCCGTGCCATCGAGCAGGTGCGCGGGGAGGCCGACGACAAGGGCGTGGACCTGCGGGTGCGGACCGCCCCCGCCGTGGTGCAGGGCAACGGCGTGCTGCTGGAGCGGGTGGCCCTGAACCTGCTGCAGAACGCCGTGCGCTACAACGTGCCGGAGGACGGCCACGTGGAGGTCACCACGGCCGTGGAGCAGGGCCAGGCGGTGCTGACCGTGTCGAACACCGGCCCGGTCGTCCCGGCGTACGAGATCGACAACCTCTTCGAGCCGTTCCGCCGGCTGCGCCAGGAGCGCACCGGAAGTGACCGCGGGGTCGGCCTGGGGCTGTCCATCGTGCGCTCCGTCACCCGTGCCCACGGGGGGCGGATCACCGCCGAGCCGAGGCCCGGCGGCGGTCTTGTGATGCGGGTCACCCTGCCGCTCTGACACCGGCATGGAGGGCACGACTGTTCGCTGTACGCGGAATTTTTCCGCGGCCCCCCAGGTGCTTCCCTGTGTGATCGATCACAACACCGTACTGTCGGCTGATCACACGTGGTAATCGGTTTTCGCCCCGGAAAACCATGAAAAGTCCGAGTTTTTGGGGGTGAAGATTACGGGAAGTACACGGGGTGGTGCGTGTACAGCGCGCGATCCCGACCGTGTACGGTCCCGTTCGCCACCCAAACCGGATCACTCGCGAGAGGCCCGGTTGGGTGTCGATTGAGTAACAGACCTTGATGTGAGGCAAAATCTCCGCCTCAGGTCGGGCACAAGTCCGGCCTCTCACGCGTTACGTGCGCTGGAGACACCGCAAACACCCAGAGGGGGAGAGTGACATGGCTACGGACTACGACACCCCACGCAAGACCGATGACGACGTCGACCAGGACAGTCTCGAAGAGCTGAAGGCCCGGCGGAACGACAAGTCGACCTCCGCGGTCGACGTCGACGAGTTCGAGGCGGCCGAGGGCCTGGAGCTTCCGGGCGCCGACCTCTCCAACGAGGAGCTGGCCGTCCGGGTCCTGCCGAAGCAGGCCGACGAGTTCACCTGCATGAGCTGCTTCCTGGTGCACCACCGCAGCCAGCTCGCCCGGGAGAAGAACGGGCAGCCGATCTGCCGGGACTGCGACTGAGGTCGGTCGGCCCGTTGGCAGGCGACGTCCCGAACCGGAAACGGCGCTTCCGGCTCCCAGGGAAGCCTGGCAAGCCGGAGGCAGCCCACCAGGGCGGCACAGGCCCGCGGCAGGGCGCCCACGAGGCGCCCACCGAGCACCCCGCCCCCCTGCCCTCCCCCGACGCACGTGACCCCGAGCGAGGCCCGGCGGCCTCGCTCGAAGCAGGTACGGGTGCCGTGCCCCCGCGGGGCGGCGCACGCCGGTCGCGAGCCGACCGGCCCCCGCACGCGGAAGACCCGCGCCACCAGCACCACACCCCGAATCCGGACGCATCCCGGGAGGACCGATCCGTGCACGGCACCGACGCCCCCGAGCCCGCCGGGCAGCCGGGGCAGGCCGACCGACACACAGGCGGCCGGACCCGCCGCAGCGGACCCGCGGGGCGGTTCCTCGGCCGCCGACGCGCCCGCTCGACCCCTGACACCGGCGAAACCCCGGCGCCCACGCACAGCGGGGACCCCGCGGCCGCCGCCCCCGACGCGGCCCTCACGCCTGCCCCGGACGCCGCGGCCGCCCCCGGCGCGCCCGACCCGCAGGGCGCCGTCGCCGTACCCGGCGCAGTCGACACCGCCGACGGCCGGAACCGCACGGTCCGCGCCCGCGGCGCGGACGCCGTCAGGCGCGGCCTGCAGAGGAGCGCCCAGAGCGCACGCGCGGGTGTCGGCCACCTCGCCGACCGGATCATCGACATCGCCCCCCGCGTCCCCGTGCGGGACCTCGACACCCTCCGCAGGCAGTTCCCGGACCTCGGCCCCGAGGAGCTCGCCGACAAGCTGATCACAGGTGCGGCGGCCGCCACCGCGACCGTGGGCGCGGGCGTCGGAGCAGCCGCGATGCTGCCGGTGCCGCCCGCCATGCCCGCGGAGCTCGCCGCGGAGATCACCGGTGTCGCCGCCATCGAGCTCAAGCTCATCGCCGAACTGCACGAGGTGTACGGGCTGCGCCCGCCGGGCACCCTGCGGCAGCGGTCCGTGGCGTACCTGACGTCCTGGACGGAGGAACGCGGCATCGACATCACGAAGCCCACCTCCGTGAACGCCGCCCTCGGCGGCAGGCTGAAGCGCGAACTGCGCCAGCAGATCATGAAGCGCACCATCCGCAACCTGCCGAACCTGATGCCGTTCCTCATCGGCGCCGCCGTGGGGGCCGTCATGAACCGCCGCGACACCACGAAGCTCGCCGAGCGCGTCCGGAGCGACCTGCGGGCCCGGCGCGTGCCGTGGGAGGCGCTGCCGGCCCTGCCGCCCCTCGAACAGCCCGCGGACCCGATCGACCCCGCGGCGGAGACCCGCAGCCGACCCATCACCGCCACCGGCAAGCCCCCCGCCCTGGAGGCGCCCCGCCCGGGCAAGCCGACCCCGGAAGACACCTGAACGCCTGCCCCGGGTCCCGCACCGACGGTGGAGACACTGGCGCGGACCAGCGGGCAGCGGCTCGCCTCGGGGCGTACGGGGGTGGCGGCAGCTAGTCCGCGGAGCGGTCCGGTGCCGCCGTGAGCTGACGCAGGGCGGCCGCGAGCCGCTCCGGCGCGCGCGTGGACACGTACACGTAAGGAGTCGGGTCCTGCGGGTCCGTGACCGGGACCCGCACCGCCGTCGGGACGTAGCTGCGCAGCAGCATGAAGGCCCGCGGGTCCGCCCGGTGCGTGCGCCAGGCCCGTGCCTCCTCCGCGTCCAGCACCTCCGGCTCGCCCAGCGCCGCCGCCGGGATCCGCGCGCCCCCCGCCACCAGGGAACCCGCCACCACGCGGACCCGGGCAGAGCCATACGCGCTCACCGCGGCGGCGGCAAGCGCGCCCGCAGCGATCACCGCCGCCAGCGCCGGCACGGGCCGAGCGGCAGCACCACCAGCCCGCCCGAGAGCCCCAGCAGCGCGGCGATCAGCCACCACGCGCGCGGAGCGGTGAGGCGTTCGTCGTACGAGGCGGGACCCGGGGCGGCGGCCTGCGCGGCGTCCAGGTCCTGCGGAGCGGAGGGGCGGTCGGAAGGCTGCATGCACCCAAGCTTGGCACGGTGCGGACCCGGGGCCGCCGCGCGGGTAAGGTCTGGTGGCTGTGAGCACTGCACTGACGCCCCCCGCGGACGCCGTACCGCCGGTACGGCACCCCGACGCGCCCGCACCCGGTGAGCTCCTCGGGTCCCACTACGCCCACTGCTTCGGCTGCGGCGGCGAGCAGCCGCACGGCCTGCACCTGGAGGCGCGGGCAGGCGAGGGCGTCGCCGTCACCGCCGAGTTCACCGTCACCGCCGACCACCAGGGCGCTCCCGGCCTCGCGCACGGCGGTGTCCTCGCCACCGCCCTGGACGAGACCCTGGGCGCCCTCGGCTGGCTCCTGCGGGTCATCGCGGTGACCGGCCGGCTGGAGACCGACTTCGTGGCGCCCGTGCCCGTCGGGGCCGTGCTCCACCTGGAAGCCCGCGTCACTGCCGTCCACGGCCGCAAGATCTACTCCTCGGCCACCGGGCGGATCGGCGGGCCCGACGGCCCCGTCGCCGTCCGCGCCGACGCCCTCTTCATCGAGGTGAAGGTCGACCACTTCATCGACAACGGCCGGCCGGAGGAGATCCAGGCGGTCATGGCCGATCCCGACCAGGTCCGCCGCGCCCGCGCCTTCGAGGTGAACCCCTGATGCCCTCCTCTTCCCGCACCCCCGTCGACGTGCTCATCCGCCGCCTGGACCCGGACGTGCCGCTGCCAGGCTACGCGCACCCCGGCGACGCGGGCGTCGACCTCGTCACGACCGAGGCCGCCGACCTCGGACCGGGAGAACGCGCCATTCTGCCCACCGGGGTGTCCATCGCGCTCCCGGACGGGTACGCGGCCTTCGTACATCCGCGCTCCGGACTGGCCGCCCGCTGCGGGATCGCCCTGGTGAATGCCCCGGGGACGGTCGATGCCGGGTACCGTGGAGAGATCAAGGTGATCGTGGTGAACCTGGACCCGCGCGAGAGCGTACGGTTCGAGCGGTTCGACCGGATCGCCCAACTGGTCGTTCAGCAAGTCGAGAAGGTCCGCTTCCACGAGGTCGCGGAGCTTCCCGGCTCGGCACGGGCCGAGGGGGGCTTCGGGTCCACTGGCGGTCACGCCGCCGTGGAGGGCTGGACGGGTGGGAACCCATACGCTGCGGTCGTATCCGACCGGGAAGGACAGTGACGTGTTCGGACGTCGCAAGAAGGGCCGTGCCGCCGACACCGCGGCGAGCGAGGCCGAGCAGGTCGATGCTGCTGTCGACACGACTGACAGCGCCGAGGACGTGGACGAGGCCGAGGACGAGGCCGGCACGGGCCGGCGCCGGGTGAACCTGCCGCCCGCGCCCCGCCCCGACGGCCCCTGGGACGTCTCCGAGGTCGCCAAGCCCGGTGACGGCCGGGTCGACCTGGGCGGCGTCTTCGTGCCCGGGGTCGAGGGCATGGAACTGCGCGTGGAGGTCGCCGGGGACGCGATCGTCGCGGCGACCGTGGTCCTCAGCGACAGCGCGATCCAGCTCCAGGCCTTCGCCGCCCCCAAGAACGAGGGCATCTGGGGCGAGGTCCGCGACGAGATCGCCTCCGGCATCACCCAGCAGGGCGGTGTCATCGACGAGGTCGAGGGCCCCCTCGGCTGGGAGCTGCGCGCGCAGGTCCCGGTCCAGCTGCCCGACGGCACGGGCGGTGTCCAGCTGGTGCGCTTCGTGGGCGTGGACGGCCCGCGCTGGTTCCTGCGGGGCGTCATCTCCGGCCAGGGCGCGGTCCAGCCGCAGGCGGCGGGGCTGCTGGAGCAGATCTTCCGGGACACCGTGGTCGTCCGCGGCGAAGGCCCGATGGCTCCCCGGGACCCGATCGTCCTCAAGCTGCCCAACGACGCCCAGATGGTGCCGGAGGGCATCCAGGCGGACGCGCAGGGCTCCCGGTTCTCCGGCGGCATGGGGCAGCTGCAGCGCGGCCCCGAGATCACCGAGGTCCGCTGACCCGGCGACAGCGCGCCAGGCCCGCCGGACCGGGAACACCCGGGCCGGCGGGCCGACTGCGCTGCGGCACCCGCGGGGCACCCGGCCGGCCGCCCGGCGGCCCGCCCCCGCCGACCCGGAGGCCGCGGGGGTGACGGAGGCCCCAGGGCGCACGGACGTCCCCGGCGGCTCGGATGCTTCAGGACGGACGGCCACCCCTTGCCGACCGGGAGGCGCATCGGGGCGTACGGACGCCCCCGCCGGCCCGGAGGCTCCAGGACGGGACGGAGGCCGCAAGGGGACGGAGGGCCCAGGACGGGGCGCCCGGCCGTCAACCCAGAGGCTGCAGGACGTACCAAGGCTCCAGCACGGCCAGGGCAGGGGCGCTCGCAGCCGCGACGCCCCAGGTCGGGCAGGGCCCCTGCCTCGGCTGCCGCCCGGCGCCTCGGCCTCGGACCCCCGTGTCAGAATCCCGTCAATACCGTCGAGGAAACCGCACCTACGGCCGAATCGGTCAGGGTGGCGGCCGTAAGGTCGACGCTGCACCGCCGGCGGTGCAGCGCCTGCAGCACAATGAGGTCACGGGCTGCGGCGGGCGCCCCGGGACCGAGAGAAAGCAGGCCGCCTCATGACACGGGTGCTCGTGGTGGACGACGAGCCGCAGATCGTACGCGCCCTCGTGATCAACCTGAAGGCACGCAAGTACGAGGTCGACGCTGCGCCCGACGGGGCGACCGCCCTGAACCTCGCCGCCGGACGCCACCCCGACGTGGTCATCCTCGACCTGGGCCTGCCCGACATGGACGGCGTGGACGTCATCCGGGGCCTGCGCGGCTGGACGCGCGTCCCCATACTCGTGCTCTCGGCCCGCCACACCTCCGACGAGAAGGTCGAGGCCCTCGACGCCGGCGCCGACGACTACGTCACCAAGCCGTTCGGCATGGACGAGCTGTTGGCCCGGCTGCGCGCCGCCGTCCGCCGTGCCGAACCCGTCGGCGGCAACGGCGACGAGGGACTCGTGGTCGTCGAGACCGGTTCGTTCACCGTCGACCTCGCGGCGAAGAAGGTCCACCGCGACGGCAAGGACGTGCGGCTCACCCCCACGGAATGGCACCTGCTCGAAGTGCTGGTCCGCAACAGCGGCCGCCTCGTCAGCCAGAAGCAGCTGCTGCAGGAGGTGTGGGGCCCTTCGTACGGCACCGAGACCAACTACCTGCGGGTCTACATGGCCCAGCTGCGCCGCAAGCTGGAGAAGGACCCCTCGCACCCCCAGCACTTCGTCACGGAACCGGGCATGGGATACCGCTTCGAACGGTGAACCGCCCCGCCGTCCGCCCGCGGCAATCCCCCGGGCGGCGCCGCTGCCAGAGCCGAACGGGTGAAAGCGGCGGCCGGTAGGCTTTCGGTATGAGTGCTGCACCGCGTACAGGCAGGCCCGTGGAGCGGGGGCCCCTGCGCCGCCTGCTGGACCGGCTGTCCGGTCCGCAGGACCGACCGGACCCGGACGAGTCCGGCGACGACGCGGCGACGACGGGCTGCACCAGGATCTCGGACTGCGGCGACCGGCAGATCGTCAAGGTCACTGGTACCTTGCGGACGGTCACCCTGCGCCCGCGGGCCGGCGTGCCGGCGTTGGAGGCCGAGCTCTACGACGGCACGGCCCCCCTCGACGTGGTGTGGCTCGGTCGGCGCGCGATCGTCGGCATAGAGCCCGGCCGGAAGCTCGTCGCCTCGGGCCGGATCTGCATCAGCCAGGGCCGCAGGGTCCTCTTCAATCCGAAATACGAACTCCGACCGCTCGGACGGGAGTAGCCGGTGACGTCACTCGACAAGCCGACCACCGCACAGGACGGCACGCGCCCCGACCACGGGCAGGCCCCGCAAGGCGCCGCGCCCGGCGCCGGGGCCGCCGCCGGAGCAGACGGGACCGACGGCGGGGACAGCACCAAGGCGCTGACCGAAGCCGCCCTGTTCGACGCCTTCGGCGGCCTGCGGGGCATGGTGGAGACCGTCCTTCCCGGGCTCCTCTTCGTCACGATCTACACGATCAACAAGGACCTGCACGTCTCCGCGCTCGCGGCCCTCGGCGTGTCCCTGCTGCTCGTCGTCTTCCGGCTGATCCGCCGAGATACGGTCAAGCACGCGTTCAGCGGTGTGTTCGGCGTGGCCTTCGGTGTGGTCTTCGCGATGATGACCGGCAACGCGAAGGACTTCTACCTGCCCGGCATGCTCTACACGCTCGGCCTGGGCGTCGCGTACATCGCCACGACCCTCGCGGGCGTCCCGCTCATCGGGCTGATCCTCGGCCCGATCTTCAAGGAGAACCTCTCCTGGCGCACCCGCAACCCCGGTCGCAAGAAGGCGTATGCGAAGGCCAGCTATGCCTGGGGCCTGATCCTGCTCGGGAAGTGCGCGATCCTGTTCCCGCTCTACTGGTGGGCGGACACCACGCAGCTCGGCTGGGTGCTGGTCGCGCTCAAGATCCCGCCGTTCCTGCTGGCGGTCTACCTGACCTGGATCTTCCTCGCCAAGGCGCCGCCGCCGATCGACGTCTTCGCCGAGATGGAGGCGGAGGAGCAGGCCGAGCGGGAACGCGCCGCCGCCGCGGCGAATGGCACGCCCGCCGCCGCGCCCCGCGAACGCGAGGCGTGAGCGCACCCGTACCCGTCCGTACCCCGCACCGCTCTGGGGGCCCGTGATCCGCTCCCCGCGGGGGCGGGGTCTGGGGCGCCGCCCGGGGGAGCGGGCGCGTACGGGGCGGTGGGTGCGTGTGGGGGAGCGGGTGTGTGCGGGGGCGGTCGGTGCGTGTGGGGGAGCGGGTGTGTGCGGGGCGGCGCCGGTGGTCGTCGGGCCCCGCGCGGCTCGCCTTGGAGGCTCCTGCCGCTGCCTGAGCGGTCTCCCGCCGGTCGCGTCGTGCCGCTCGGCCCCGCCGTGCCGCGCCGGCCCCGTCGTGCCACGCCGATCCCGGCGGCCCCGCTGGCCCCGGAGGGCCTGCGCGGGATCCTCCCGGCGTCCGCGTCCGCCGCGTCTGCCGCGGCCGGCCTCGGTCGGCCTCGGTCGGTTTCCCGGGCGCGTCGCCCCGCCCGGTATGGGTTCCCGCCCGGTACGAGTTCTGGGCACGTCAAACCTGCCCGGCCCGGATTTCCGCCGTATCCGCCCCGCCGGGCCTTGCATTGCGGGGCGTCCGCCCCGCCCGGCCCCAGGGGCCCCTGGGCGGTGGATTCGTTCGCCCCGCTCGGTCTCGGCAGCCGGGCGCGTCCGCCTGTCCCGGCCGCGGGCCCTGGACGTGTCCGCCCCGCCCCGGCCTCGGGTCCGTCCCGAAGCCCACCCGGCGCCGGGCCGCACGGCCGCGGCGCCCGGGCTCACCGCCGTACGGCCGGCGGGGCCCTCCACCGTTCCGCGGGCGCGCCTAGCGCCGCACCGACAGCAGCTCCTCCAACTGCTCCTCCCGGGCCTGCGCCGCCACGAACAGCAGTTCGTCGCCGGGCTCCAGGGTCTCCTCCGGGGTCGGCGTCAGGACCCGCGAGCCGCGGATGATCGTCACCAGCGACGTGTCCTGCGGCCAGTCCACGTCCCCCACCTGCGTCCCGGCCAGGCCCGACTCCGGCGGCAGCGTCAGCTCCACCAGGTTCGCGTCGCCGTGGCTGAAGCGCAGCAGCCGCACCAGGTCGCCGACGCTCACCGCCTCCTCCACCAGGGCCGACATCAGGCGCGGTGTCGACACCGCCACGTCCACGCCCCACGCCTCGGTGAACAGCCACTCGTTCTTCGGGTTGTTGACCCGGGCGACCACGCGCGGCACCCCGTACTCTGTCTTGGCGAGCAGCGACACGACCAGGTTCACCTTGTCGTCGCCGGTCGCCGCGATGACGACGTTGCAGCGCTCCAGCGCCGCCTCGTCGAGCGACGTGATCTCGCACGCGTCGGCCAGCAGCCACTCCGCCAGCGGCACCCGCTCCACCGAGATGGCGGTCGGCGCCTTGTCGATGAGCAGCACCTCGTGCCCGTTCTCCAGGAGCTCTCCCGCGATGGACCGGCCCACCGCCCCCGCACCCGCGATCGCGACCCGCATCACTGACCACCCTCCTCGGGACCGCGGGCGAACGCCGCCTCGACCTTCTCGACCTCGTCCGTGCGCATCATCACGTGCACCAGGTCCCCGTCCTGCAGCACGGTCTGCGACGTCGGCAGCACCGCCTCGCCCAGCCGCGTCAGGAACGCGACCCGCACCCCCGTCTCCTCCTGGAGCCGGCTCACCTTGTGGCCGATCCAGGCGGGCGACGTGTGCACCTCCGCAAGCTGCACACCGCCGCTCGGATCCCGCCACAGCGCCTCCGACCCCGACGGCAGCAGCCGCCGCAGCATCTGGTCGGCCGTCCAGCGGACCGTGGCCACCGTGGGGATGCCCAGCCGCTGGTACACCTCGGCCCGCCGCGGGTCGTAGATGCGGGCCGCGACGTTCTCGATGCCGAACATCTCCCGCGCCACCCGCGCGGCGATGATGTTGGAGTTGTCGCCGCTGCTCACCGCGGCGAAGGCACCCGCCTCCTCGATGCCCGCCTCGCGCAGGGTGTCCTGGTCGAAACCCACCCCCGTCACCCGGCGCCCGCCGAAACCGGCACCCAGCCGCCGGAAGGCCCTCGGCTCCTGGTCGATGACGGCGATCGTGTGTCCCTGCCGCTCCAGGGTCTGAGCGAGCGCGGCACCGACGCGCCCGCACCCCATGATCACAATGTGCACGTTGGCCTGCCCCTGTTGACCTGCGGAAACACCCTGCTCACTCTTCTCTCTCGTCTGCGCGGCAGACACCGCCGACCGTGATCCGACTCGTGACGAGCTTATGCCCGGCAACCGGCCGGAGCCTGGCCCGAATCCACCGCTTAGGATTCCCCGAGTGTCCAAACTGACCGACGCGCCCAAACGGATCCTCATCGGCCGGGCCCTGCGGAGCGACCGACTGGCGGAGACGCTGCTGCCGAAGCGGATCGCCCTCCCGGTCTTCGCCTCCGACCCCCTGTCGTCGGTGGCCTACGCGCCGGGCGAGGTCCTCCTCGTCCTGTCCGTCGCCGGCGCGTCCGCGTACGTCCACAGCCCGTGGATCGCGGCAGCCGTCGTGGTGCTGATGTTCACGGTCGTCGCCTCCTACCGGCAGAACGTGCACGCCTACCCCAGTGGCGGCGGCGACTACGAGGTCGCGCAGACCAACCTCGGGCCCAAGGCCGGCCTCGGCGTGGCGAGCGCCCTCCTCGTCGACTACGTCCTGACCGTGGCCGTCTCCATCTCCGCAGGCGTGGAGAACCTCGGCTCCGCCGTCCCCTTCATCGTGGAGCACAAGACGGCGTCCGCCGTCGCCGTCATCGTGCTGCTGACCCTCATGAACCTCCGCGGCGTCAAGGAGTCGGGGCGCCTCTTCGCCATCCCCACCTACGTCTTCGTGGCGGGCGTCTTCGCCCTCATCGCCTGGGGCGCCTTCCGCGGGCTCGTCCTCGGCGACACCATGCGGGCGCCCACCGCCGACCTGGAGATCCGGCCAGAACACCAGGGCCTGGCCGGGCTCGCCCTGTGCTTCCTGCTGCTGCGGGCCTTCTCCTCCGGCTGCGCCGCGCTCACCGGCGTCGAGGCGATCAGCAACGGCGTCCCCGCCTTCCGCAAGCCGAAGAGCCGCAACGCCGCCACCACCCTCGCCCTCATGGGCGGCTTCGCCGCCACCATGTTCTGCGGCATCATCGCCTTGGCCCTCGCCACCGGCGTCAAGATGGCCGAGCACCCGGCGCAGGACCTGCTGCGCGACGGCGAACCCGTCGGACCCGGCTACATCCAGGACCCGGTGATCTCCCAGGTCGCCGCGGCCGTCTTCGGCGACCACAGCTTCCCGTTCCTGCTGCTGGCCGCCGCGACCGCGCTGGTGCTGTTCCTCGCCGCGAACACCGCGTACAACGGCTTCCCGCTCCTCGGCTCGATCCTCGCGCAGGACCGCTACCTGCCCCGCCAGCTCCACACCCGCGGCGACCGCCTCGCCTTCTCCAACGGCATCGTCCTGCTCGCGGGTGCCGCCGCCGCGCTCGTCTACGCGTACGAGGCGGACTCCACCCGCCTCATCCAGCTGTACATCGTCGGCGTCTTCGTCTCCTTCACCCTGAGCCAGACCGGAATGGTGCGGCACTGGAACCGCCTCCTGCGCACCGAGACCGACCGGGCGCGGCGCAGGCGCATGCAGCGCTCCCGGGCGATCAACGCCCTCGGGGCGGCGCTCACCGGGCTCGTCCTCGCCGTGGTGCTGATCACCAAGTTCGAGCACGGCGCCTGGGTGTCCCTCGTCGGCATGGCGGTCTTCTACGTGACGATGCACGCCATCCGGAAGCACTACGACCGCGTGGCGGAGGAGCTGGCCGCACCCGACGGCCCCAGCGAGGACAGCCTGCGCCCGGCCCGCGTCCACTCCCTCGTCCTCGTCTCCAAGATCCACCGCCCCGCGCTCCGCGCGCTCGCCTACGCCAAGCTGATGCGCTCCGACACCCTGGAGGCGCTCACCGTCAACGTCGACCCGGAGGAGACCCGGGCGCTGCGCGACGAGTGGGAGCGACGCGCCGTCAACGTGCCGCTGAAGGTCCTGGACTCCCCGTACCGCGAAGTCACCCGCCCGGTCGTCGACTACGTCAAGCGGCTGCGCCGCGAGAGCCCCCGCGATGTCGTCAGCGTGGTCATCCCCGAGTACGTTGTCGGCCACTGGTACGAGCAGCTGCTGCACAACCAGAGCGCCCTGCGCCTCAAGGGCAGACTCCTGTTCACCCCGGGCGTGATGGTCACGTCGGTGCCGTACCAGCTGCGCTCCTCCGAGCTCGCGAAGCAGCGCGCCCGCAGGAACCAGGACTGGAACGCACCCGGCTCGGTGCGCCGCGGACCCCTCGACGGCGCGGAGGACACCCCGGCTGGCACGGAGTGACCCGCGGCGCCCGTAGACTGGTGGGCTGCCGTCCCCTCACCCGGGGCCGTCGCCCCGTGACCCGCGGGCCGGCGCCCTTCCTCACCCCTTCTCTCCCTGGAGTCACCCCGCCATGCCGAACGCACCCGAGTCCTCGCTGGTCGGGGAGGAGTACGAGGTCGAGATCGGCCCCGTCGCGCATGGCGGCCACTGCATCGCCCGCACCGCGGAGGGCCGCGTCCTGTTCGTACGGCACACGCTGCCGGGCGAACGCGTGATCGCCCGGGTCACCGAGGGCGAAGCGGGCTCCCGCTTCCTGCGGGCCGACGCGGTCAGGATCCTCGACGCGTCCAAGGACCGCATCGAGGCACCGTGCCGCTTCGCCGGCCCCGGCCGCTGCGGCGGCTGCGACTGGCAGCACGCCAAGCCTGGCGCCCAGCGCCGCCTGAAGGCGGACGTCATCGCCGAACAACTGCACCGCCTGGCGGGCCTGACGCCCGAGGAGGCCGGCTGGGACGGCACGGTCGTGCCCGCCGAGGGCGACAAGCTGCCCGCCGGCGAGGTCCCGCAGTGGCGCACCCGCGTCCAGTACGCGATCGACCCGGGCGGCCGCGTGGGCCTGCGCCGCCACCGCTCCCACGAGGTGGAGCCGATCGACCACTGCATGATCGCCGCGCAGGGTGTGACGGAACTGGGCATCGAGAAGCGCCAGTGGCCCGGCATGGCGACGGTGGAGGCCATCGCCGCGACCGGCTCCCAGGACCGCCAGGTCATCCTCACCCCCCGCCCCGGGGCCCGTCTCCCCCTGGTGGAGCTGGACAGGCCCGTGTCCGTGCTCCGCGTCTCGGAGAAGGACGGCAGCGTCCACCGCGTCCACGGTCGCCCCTTCGTCCGCGAGCGCGCCGACGACCGCACCCACCGCGTGGGCAACGGCGGCTTCTGGCAGGTCCACCCGAAGGCCGCGGACACCCTCGTCCGCGCCGTCATGCAGGGCCTCCTCCCGCGCAAGGGCGACACGGCCCTGGACCTCTACTGCGGCGCCGGCCTCTTCACGGGCGCGCTCGCGGACCGCGTGGGCGAGAAGGGCGCGGTCCTCGGCATCGAGTCCGGCAAGCGCGCGGTCGAGGACGCCCGCCACAACCTCGCGGACTTCCCCCGCGTCCGCGTCGAACTGGGCAAGGTCGAGGCGGTCCTGCCGCGCACCGGCATCACCGACGTCGACCTCGTCGTCCTGGACCCCCCGCGCGCAGGCGCCGGCAAGCAGACCGTCCACCACCTGGCCGGCCTCGGCCCCCGCCGCATCGCCTACGTCGCCTGCGACCCGGCCGCCCTCGCCCGCGACCTCGCGTACTTCCGCGACGCCGGCTACCGGGTGCGTACGCTGCGGGCGTTCGACCTTTTTCCGATGACCCATCACGTGGAGTGTGTCGCCATCCTTGAACCGGCCGCGAAGGGCTCCTGACCTGCGGTTTTGTGCCTGCGCATTATGTGCGTTGTGGGCGTTAAGGGCGATATCTTGACGCTGAAATGACGCTCGTGACGCTCATTTGACGCTCGTTCTGATGGGGTGTCACCTAGCTGATCGTGCAGGTAATGCCGGGTGGAAGGCGTGCTCCCGAGGGCTGGCTTTGCGGGAACTTGAAGAAATCTCGGCCGGCTCCGGCGCCGCTGATTGCGGCGGCAGGCGCGCTGTCGCCGTACTTTGGTGGGCCGGACGTCTGACGCAGCAGGTGCTCAGTAGGTGGGGCCGTAGGGGCTCCAGTGCCCGAGGAATGGTCTGAGGTCGTCGGCTCGCGGTTCGGGGACGTCGGGCAACCGGGGTGGTGTGCTCAGCGGGTCGAGGCGCTCGATGGTGGCCGTTGCCCAGCTGATCCATGCTTCGGCGTCGGTTCTCGCCTGCCCCGGCGGCATGGCCTCGGCTCGCGTGCGTACGGCGCTCACGTACTCGGTCAGTCGGGTGGTGCGGCGCCATGCCGCTTCCTGCGCTTCCAAGTGTCTGACGCGGTACGACTCGGCGTACTGGATGCGGGCTTCTTCCATGGCGGCTTCCCAGCGGATGCGTTTCTGGCGTGCCGCTTCGATCTCGTCCTGGCGTCTGCGTTCAGTGGCCTCGCCGCGGAGCGTGACCTCTTGGGCGATCTCGGCGAGCTGCTCCTCGAGGGAGCGGCCGGGGGTGTCGGCCCACTCGCTCGCCCGGTGCGGCTGGCCGCCGTTGAGGACGAAGCGGAGGCGTTCGGACGGGGTGTAGTCGAAGCGGGGAATCCTGATCCAGGAGTTGTTCTTGGCCTCGGCGAGTTCCTTCTCAGTGGCGACGTGCTCGGTCCGGTCCTGTTCCTGGAGGACAAGGAACCCCACGGTCTGCCCCTGCGCGGTGATGGTGAAGTGGGGAGATGCCCTGCGGCGGCGATGAGACGGGGGAGCGAAGCCGGTCTGTCCCGCCGAACTGGAATGTCCTGCGGCCTCGGCAGCGATGATCAGCGCCTGGACGAGCCGGAGGGCACGTCCTTGGACGGGCTTCGTGAGGCCCAGCGGCTGGGTTTGGCTCTGCATGGCCCGGACCACGGTGTGCGGCCGCGTGAGCCGCGCTGGCACAGGGACGGGTTCGAGGACGGCGAGGCGCCAGGCGGGGGTGTCGACGAGCTTGATCTCGTACCCGCCATCGCACCAGCCCCCGTACAGCTCCTTTGTCTCCGGGGCCCTTCCGGACCTGCGTGCCGCGGCGACGCGGGACGGCCACTTCTCCAAGTCCGGACCGCTGCCGCTCTTGACGATCCTGCCGCCGGCCTCCGCGAGCTCTTGCAGCAGCTGCTCCGTGAACGTCACGCGAGGCTGTGAAGGAGGACTCGGCTTCCGCCCGGCGGCCGGAGCCTCCTGCGCTCGGGTGCGCGGCGGCTGCGGAGCGGCGGCCTGGGCCTTCCGCGGGCGTGACCCGCGGGGAGGGTAAGTACCGTGCGCTAGGTAGTGCTGGCCGGCGCTCGTCAGGGCGACGCTCCACCGCCCGCCCTTCCGGGAGACCGTGACCAGGCCCCGGTTCTGCAGTGCCTGACACGTGGTCTTGTAGGAGCTGGTCTCCCAGATGCCAGCAGGGCACCCGTCTCCCACCCACTGCAGCACTGCGAGCTGCCGCTCATTGACCTGCCGTTCCAATGGCCCGCCTTCGGCTGTAGGTTGAGGTACGACGGGCGGCATGCTGTCAGTTCCGTTTGTCAGCGACGGGCGGTTCGAAACAATTCGCTTGAACGAGCGAAGGCTGACGTGAACCGCGTCTATGCGGCGATGGCGCGTGCCGCCGGCGCCCGGTCGGGCCTTCAGCCACTGAGCTTCGCTCGCAAGCGTTCGTTCTCCTTCTCCAGCGTCTTTGTGTGCTGCCGCCGGCGAGCAACCGACGGTCCCAGTCAATCCGCCGCGAAGCGCAAACTCACCACCTCCGATCTACCCGACCGAAACAAGAGCAGGTGCCTTCCCGCCAGTTAGCCGGTTTTGATCAATCAGTGGCTCGGCACTGACGTTGTTGGGCAGTATGCCGTCCTGGGGCTTTGTCGGTTGAGGGAACCGGAGGGGGAACATGGCGATCAGAGTGCAGCCGGTGTCTGCGGAACAGTCGGAGCTGCTGGACGCGGTTATCGCTTTGGGCGACCGATACACGAAGTATCTGGGGCTGCTCACGCCGCCTGCCTACCGTAAGCACGCCGAGGACGGTGGCCTGCTGGTGGCCGTGGATGACGAGGAGGTCGTCGGCTACGCGCTCTTCGGGCTGCCCAAGCGGAGTCTGTATGTGCGTCTGGCTCATTTGTGCGTGGCTGAGGAGCACCGGGGCAAGAGTGTTGCTCGCGAGCTGATTGAGGCGATCGGCGCGCGGCATGCTCATCGGCTCGGTATTCGTGCGAAGTGCCGGCGCGACTACGGGCTCAGCGGTATGTGGACGGCGCTGGGTTTTGTTCCCAAGGGTGAGAGTCTGGGGAGGGGCAAGGACAAGGAGACGCTGGACACCTGGTGGCTCGATCTGGGGCATGAGGATCTGTTCACCGAGGCCCAAAGTGATGCGCTGCTGGTGGTGACCGTCGACCATGGCGTGTTCGCCGGGCTGCGCGGTGCGGGAGCGGAGCGCGCTGTTGCTGAGTCGCGTGCCCTCGAAGCGGGATGGCTCGCCGACCTGATCGAGCTCGCGTTCACTCCGCAGCTTCTGCACGATGTGCGTGATGTCGAGGAGCGTGAGGCGCGCAACCATCAGCGTGCGGGGCTCGCCGAGTTGCGGGCACTGTCTCCCGACAGCGCTGCCGTTGCCATCCGCTTGGAGGAGCTGGCCGCTGCAGCGAGGAAGGAGCTGCCTGATGTCCCCCTGAATGAGCGGCAGCGCGCTCGCTTGCGCTACGTGGCCGAGACGTCGTGTGCTGGTCTCCAGGTGCTGGTGACGCGTGATCCCGCACTGGCGGCTCTGGCGGACATCGCCTGGGACGTCGCGCGGGTCAAGGTCGTCTCCCCGGCGGTGGTCACGCTGCATGTGGACGAACTGCGCCAGGCGCAGGTGTACCGTCCTGCGGATCTCATGGGCACTGCCTTCTCCGCCGAGGAGATCGCGCCAGGCGGTGAAGGAGAGCTGGTCGCCTTCTTCGACCAGGCCGAGGGCGACCGTGGAACGGCCTTCGCGGAGCGGCTGAAAAGCCTCGCCAATGTCGGCGTGCTGTGGCGCAGGGAGCTGCTCCGGGACGGAGAGGGGCACCCGGTAGCCCTTTACGTCTGGGCAATGGACGGCCGCACGTTGAACGTCGCGTTCCTCCGCACGGCATCTCACCCGCTGGAAGAGACACTTGCACGGCAACTGCTGTTCATGCTCAAGCGGCTTGGCCGGGAGCGAGGGGCGCAGGCAGTCCATATCTCCGATCCGTTCCTGTCGCCGACGGCTATGGCGGCTGCCGGCGCTGACGGCTTCACCGAGGACGAGAGCGGCTTCACCGCACTTCTGGTCGACGTCTGCGGACCTGCTGAGGTGGTCTCGGAGCGGGCTGCGGAGATCGCGGGGCGGATGAGGAGGTCGACGCCACGGCTGGATGATCGTGTGTCGCCCGAGATCGCGAGCGTGGCCGAGCGGGTGTGGTGGCCGGCCAAACTGATCGACACGGCCCTGCCCTCCTTCATCGCGCCCATCAAGCCGCGCTGGTCCACGGAGCTCTTCGACGTTCCGGCCATGCTCGTTCCCCGTGACGACGTACTGGGCATCAGCCGCGAGCATGTCTACTACCGCTCGCCCGGACACCGAGGAGAAAGCGTTCCCGCCCGGATCCTGTGGTACGTCAGTGAGGGGACTTCTGGGCAGCAGGGCAAGATGGTCATCGGCTGCTCGCGGCTCGACGAGGTGGTCATCGACGACCCCGATACCCTCTTCTCGCGATTCGAACACCTGGGCGTATATGGTCATGCCGAAGTGCGTGCCGCAGCCGATGTGTCGGGCAAGGCCATGGCGTTGAGGTTTTCGGACACGGAGATCTTTCCCGTACAGGTGACGCATGCACGAGTGACCGTGTTGGCCAAGGGGCTGGGGCTACGGTGGGTACCGCCGATGCAGCTGTCGAAGATCAGCAACGCGCTGTTCCAGGCCATGTACGAAGAGGGGCACCGAAAGACGTGAGTGATCCGGAGCGCGCGATGCTGCTGTCTGTCCACCCTCGGTTCGCCACGGCGATCCTGGCTGGGACCAAGACTGTCGAGGTCCGCCGGCAGCGCGTCGCCGCCCCACCGGGAACTCCTGTGCTTCTGTACGCGACCGCGCCCACGATGGCCATCGTGGGCATGGCGCGGATCACTTCCGTGCAGGTGGCCTCGCCGCAGGAGGTCTGGTCGGCCAGCCGCACGAACGCTGGGATCAGTCGGCGTGAGTACGACGAGTACATGAATGGAGCGACCCAGGCCAGCGGTCTGTCACTCGAAGAACCGATCACCTTCGAGGCCCCGGTACCGCTGACCGCACTGCGAGCCTCCGGATCGTTCCATCCACCGCAGAGTTACCGGTACTTGACCGGTGAAGACCTCCGCAAGGTCGCTGAGGCGGCACCGGTGACCGGGGCGGCGCTTCTGGGCGCATTGAACGACCGGACAGCGGCCTATTGATCAGAAACGGTTTGGGTTCTGGGTCGTTGGGTGGGTGTGAGCGATCTGGTGGGGGACGCGCGGCATCTGTCGCCGTCGGCGCAGGAGGCCCTGCGGCTGCGGGCGGTGGCCGCTCTGATGGCGGGGCGGGACCGCGAGGACGTGGCGGCAGTGTTCGGGGTGTCGCTGAAGGCGGTCGACGGCTGGTGGGCGAAGTGGCAGGCCGGTGGTCGGGAGGCCCTGGTCATGCGTCCTCGGGGTAAGCCGGTCGGTGTGCACCAGGTGCTCGGGGAGGCCGAGCAGGCCGCGGTGCGGCAGGCGGTCCTGGACCACCGGCCGTGTGACGTGGGGCTTTCCGGTCAGCTGTGGACACGGCGGCTGGTGGGCGAGCTGATCGCGAAGCTGTACCGGGTGCGGCTGACCGAGGTGGGGGTGGGCAAGTATTTGAAGCGATGGGGGCTGTCCTTCCAGCGCCCGGACAAGCGGGCCGTCGAGCAGGACCCCGAGGCCGTCCGGCGCTGGCATGAAGAGACCTGGCCGAAGATCCGCGTGCAGGCGAAGAAAGACGGCGGCGAGATCCTCTTCGCCGACCAGGTCGGCATCCGATCCGACCAGGTCACCGGCCGCACCTGGGGTGAGAAGGGGAAGACGCCCGTCGTGCGGCGGAGCGGGAACCGGTTCTCCGTGAACGCGATGTCGGCGATCAGCACCAAGGGCCGGATGCACTTCATGGTCTTCACCGAGTCCTTCACCGCCGAAGTGATGTGCCGCTTCCTGGGCCGGCTCGCCGGCCACTTCGACCACAAGGTCCACCTCGTGGTCGACGGTCACTCCGCGCACCGCTCGAAGAAGGTCCGCGACTGGCTCGCCGCCCACCCCGATGATGTAGAGCTGCACTTCCTGCCCCCGTACTCGCCCGAGCTGAACCCCGACGAGCTGGTCAACGCCGACCTCAAGCACAGCCTGCCCAAGCAGCACCGGGCCCGCGACCAGGCCGAACTCGCTGCCGAAACCCGCCGCTTCTTCCGCAGGCGTCAGCGTCAGCCGCACATCGTCCGCGGCTACTTCGGTGGCCCACACGTCCGCTACGTCATGGACGAGAACCCCATGAGTTTCTGATCAATAGGCCGAATGCACCTCCTCAACGTACGGGCGAGATGCCGCTGACGTCAGGCCGGCTGGCGTGGGAGCCGCTCGGGGCTTGCGTTAAGCAGCTGGGCCAAGAGCGTTGCCCCCCCACACCGGAGCCGATGCGTCGCCGACCCAGATGTGTGCCGGGTACAGATCCTTGGATGCCCACAAGTCATGGTGATCTGCCTCATGGGCGACCAGGGCGGGCATATGATCCGTGGGTAATCCGCTTACGGGTGGGGCACTTGAGGCGGTTGTCTTCGCCTGCGCCTGCTCGGGCGCAGGCCCCTTTGACAGGGGGGCCATGTACCTAGCGCGACTGCGTGCCGAGAACTTCAGAATCTTTGGCGCTGCGGCACGGGAGGAAGACGGTTCGGGCGAGTCGCTGGACATGTCGTTCAGCCCAGGAACGAATGTCCTGGTGGGCGAGAACGACAGCGGGAAGACTGCGATCGTCGACGCGATTCGCCTGTGCTTGCAGACAGCGGCGGCGGACTTTTACCGGATATCGAGGGACGACTTCCACGTCGGTGACAGTGGCAGGGCGGACACCTTCTCGATCTCCTGTCGGTTCGAGGACCTTTCCATGGAGGAGCAGGCCACTTTCCTGGAGATGCTCACGAACGACGGTCGAGGCAACGCCGTCCTGGACATCACCTTTAAGGCGCAGCTCATGGACCCGCTCCGAAATCGTGTGTCCTGGAGCACGCGCACCGGCCCGGGCGGAAAAGGGGCTGCCCTCGACGGGGCTGCGCGCGAGTTCCTCAAAGCCACCTACCTCCGCCCCCTACGAGACGCCGAAGGTGAACTCCGCTCGGGGCGAGGGTCCCGGCTGTCGCAGATCCTTGCCAGCTATCCAGCGATGATGGACCAGGACAAGGATGACTTCGACGAAAAGGACGACTCGGCTTCCACACTCGTAGGCATCCTCAGCCGCGCCGAACACCACATCGGGCAGAACGCCGCCGTTACTGCGGCCCGAGACGACATCAACACGGCGTACCTGCAAAAGTTCGCGATCGGCGGGGATGTGCTCCGAGGGAAGATCGGGGTCGCGGGCGACGCGTCGCTGGCCCGAGCCCTGGAGAGGCTGGAGCTGACCCTGTTCTCGGCATCCGACGAATGGACCCGTCGAGGGCTGGGTTACAACAACGCGTTGTTCATGGCCGCAGAGCTCTTGCTGCTCGGGAAGGGTGACATCGCGCCGCTGCTGCTCATCGAGGAGCCGGAAGCGCACCTTCATCCACAGCTTCAGGCCCGGATCATGGACCTGCTGCGTGAACGGTCGGAAGAGGCTGCGGAAGCCGCAGCGGCCCCCGTCCAGGTCATCCTGACCACGCACAGCCCCAATTTGGCCTCGGCGATGCCGGTGGGGTCCCTCACGATGGTGGCCCGCGGTCGTACGTTCAGCCTGGCGCCTGAACACACCAAGCTGGATGACGGAGACTATGCATTTCTCTCCCGTTTTCTGGACGTGACCAAGGCGAACCTGTTCTTCGCCCGTGGTGTCGCGGTTGTGGAGGGCGATGCCGAGGCGATCTTCCTCCCCGCTCTCGCGAAGGCCATGGGCCGCTCCTTCAACGAACGCGGGATCAGCGTTGTGAACGTCGGGCACGTAGGGCTGTTCCGCTACAGCAGGATCTTCCAGCGCGATGGCGAGCAGGTTCCCATCCCCGTGGCCTGCATCCGCGACCGGGACCTCGTGCCGAAGGACACCCCGGCCGAGATGAGGGGAAAGCTGCGCTGTTCGGCGGACATGACGTCGGCTGAGATCGACGAGCACGTCGCTAGCCTCAAGATCGAGGACAACGGCCCGGTAAAGACCTTCGTCTCGAACTCCTGGACCCTCGAGTATGACCTCGCGGCGGCTTCCTGGCCCATGGCTTCACTGATGCATCAAGCGGTGCGTGCCGCACGTTCGTCCGAGAGTTCATGGCCCGGCGCGGAGAAGCTCAAGAAGCTGACTGACGCTGCGCGGCAAGAGGTGGAGACGTGGAAGGCGAACAGGGTCCCCCTGGAGACTGTCGCTCTCCGCATCTATGAGCCCTTGAAGTTGGGTAACGCCAGCAAGTCGATTGCGGCCCAGCACGCGGCTGACCTCCTAGCCTCGAACTTTCGTGATGGTCCGCCGACGGGGTCGGCGGACCATTTCGCTTCCTGTGGCTGAGGGCGGGCAGGGCGGCGGCCCGAGTGTCGCCTCGGGTGGGTGCCGGGTTCCACTGCTCCGGGTCAGGTGGTGCTGTCGTCGGGACGGGGAATCTGCTGGTCAGCCGGGGTTTGGGAGTTGGGCGAGCCGGTCGATGGCGGCAGTGATGTGGCTGGTCCAGGGCCAGTGCCGGGCGAGACGGAGGATCCGTCGGCGTCCGGTGGTGACGAACTGCCCGGCCGCGGTAAACAGGCAAAGCCGCAGGCGGCGGGGTTCCCAGAGCCTGGCCTTGCCGGTCAGCGCGAGCATCGGCATCCAGGACAGCAGGTCCAACGCGATCTGGACGATCTCGAGCCAGACCCAGTTCTGAGCAGTGTGATGCAGGGGCAGGTTCCGCAGCCCGGTGGCCCGGGCGGCCCGGATGCGGTCCTCGGCCCGGGCCCGCAGGCGGTGACGGAGTTCGAGGTCGGCGATCGGCCGGGCAATGGTGTTGGTGGCGAAGCAGGTCAGCCGCATGCCGTCCGCGTCGGTGAGCCTCAACTGGGCCCCCGGGTGAGGCCGTTCCTTGCGGACGATCAGCCGCATGCCCTTCGGCCAGCCGGTCAGTACGTCTCCGGTGAGTTCGGCGACCCAGGCGCCGTCCCGGATCTCGCCGTCCGGCTCGACGGCCGGTGTCCAGGCCGACGCCGGGACCTTCAGCACGCGGCTGTGGATCGCGTCAGTGATCACCATGCCGACGGAGTAGGACAGCCAGCGCCCGCGCTGGGCGAGCCAGGCGACCAACTCATGCGTCCCGCCGCCGGAGTCAGTGCGGATCAGGCTCTGCCGGCCACGCCGGTACTTCTTCGGCAGCTGAGCGAGGGCCAGGCGGGCTGCGGTGATGTGGTCAAAGGCGGTGTTCGACCCCGCGTTCCCCGGCCTGAGCAGGGCCGCGACGGGTTCCCCGGTGCCGCCCGGGCCGTGGTCGACGAACCCCATCAGCGGGTGGTGGCCGTAGGTCCGCTTCCAGGTCGGGGCGGCATCCTGTTTGTCGGAGTGCGCGATCACCAGCACTCCGTCCAGGTCGATGGTCACCGTCCCGTCCGCGTCCGGCGCCTTCCGGTCAGCCAGCCGCCAGACTCTGTCGCGGACTTCGGCCCGTGCAGTACGGATCGCCCGAAGGGCGGTGTCACCGGAGGCGGCGAGGGTGTCGATCAGGCGGGAGACCGTCGGGTCGGAGGCGACCGGCCCGAACACGGCCGGCTCGGCCCGCAGCATGCCGACGTCTGCCAGGCAGTCCCCGCCCATCGCGACCGCCAGAGCCAGGTCCAGGACAACCTTCCCCGGATCGTGGACGGCCCGGGGCCTCCGCCACGGCGCCAACGCCGCCGATATCGCCTGATCCAGACCGGTCTTGCGGACCGTCTCCACCAGCAGCACACCACCGGCCTGGGAGACCACCCCACGACCACCGCCTTCGGTACGGACACACGGGTAGGACCCGATACTCTTCTTCACCCCGAGAGTGCTTCTTTCCTGCGACGACCTGGACCCTAGACAAGTCCCATCGTTGCAGGTCAGGAGCACTCTTCGCGTTTCTGATCACCCACCGGACGCCCTACCGCGTGAAAGCGCGAGGCTAGAGGGCACGAGCCTTACGGAAGGCGACCTCCCTCCCTACCTGGTTGAAGCGTTCGACCACATCTGCGGCGAGGTGGAGCGGTGAAGCCTCCGTATCTGCCCGACGCCCTCGCGAAGGACAAGGTCGAGGACCTGGCCCAGACCCTTGGCCTCGCACTGCCACATGCCGAACAGTGGGACTTCGTTCAGAGCGAGCTCTCCCAAGACCTCCAAGCGGCACCTGGTTCCGGCAAGACGACACTGATTGGTCTCAAGCTGGCCCTGCTCGCCGGCGCGTGGACCTCGCGGACCCGGGGCATCTGCGTCCTCTCGCACACGAACACGGCGAAGGACGAGATCATCAACCGCCTCACAGCGGTTCCCGACGGAAGGCGGTTCCTCCAATACCCGCACTTTATCGGGACGATTCAGTCCTTCGCTAACACCTTCCTCGCCCTGCCGGCCATCCGTGCCCTGGGGTACGAAGTACAGGCCGTAGACGATCACGTCTACGAATCCGCAGCCCTGCGTCTGCTGGAACGTAGCGAGTTCATCACCCTTCGGAGCTTCCTGAGCCGTCGCCGCGACGGGCTCGACACTGTTGCCCAGGCCGTCTTTGTCTGCGAGGCCGGAAAGCTGAAGGTGACCGGCCCTCGCGGCAGCACGCCGGCCGATCCTGACACGACAGCCAGCGGTCGGCAGTACGACCGTCTGAAGAGGCAGCTGGCCAAGGAAGGAGTGTTCCGGTACGACGACATGTACGCGATTGCGGAGTGGTATCTGACTCGGAACCCTGCGATCGCGGAGGCGGTGTCGCAGCGCTTCCCGTTCGTGCTGCTTGACGAGATGCAGGACACCAGCGACGTGCAGCAGCACCTGCTGGACCTGGTCTTTTCCTCCGGTGCAGTCGTGCAGCGCGTGGGGGACGTGAACCAGGCGATCTACGCGGACAGGACGACGGCTTCGGCGAGGGCATCAGCGTTTCCAGCTCCGCTGGCTGCCGAGCTGCCTGTCAGCCAGAGATTCGGACCCAAGATCGCGGACATGGCTAGCGCTCTCACCAACCGTCGACGGCAACGGATCAGCGGCGTCGGCCCAGACACCCAGATCGGCCTCCTCCTTTTCGACGATCATTCCGTCCTTGAGGTCGTGCCGGCATACGAACGCCTGGCACACGCGCTCGTCCCACGTGAAGTGCTGGTCCGAAACCCGCCCCGAGTACTCGGAGCACGGCTGACCAAGGGAACATCACCCACGTATCCGCAGTCGCTTACCTGCTACCTCCCCGACCACGCTCCGGCAGGACGTGTCCCGGCACAGAGGGAGCTGATCAGTACCGTTCGCGCTGCCGGGGCACGATGGGCGGCCAGTGGCAGTGAGTACGAAGCCGTGGCCGAGCTCTGGGAAGGCATACGCACGACGATGAGGCCGGCCCTCCCCACAACCCTTCCACCTTTGAGTCGACTTGAACGCTCCATGACCACGGCGGCCGGACAGCTCCGGCTAATCCTGCGCGATCTGCTTATGGGCTCTAGCGACACCGATGAAGCGACCTGGAACAGTGCGACCGCACGCCTCCTCGAACTCGTTCCTGATCTCACACAAGTGCCGCTGCGAGACGCTGCCGCACTGGCAGAAAGTCTGAGGTTCGCTCCACGGCTGGACAGTGCGGCTGTCGACATTGCAGTTGATCACGAAAATCAAGACCTGCCGGTACAGGTGCGTTCCGTCGCCGGGTCCATCCAGAGCGCCAAGGGGGAGACCCACGCAGCAACGCTGATCCTCGAGTGCCTGGACAGGCGAGGCAACAAGC
Source organism: Streptomyces sp. CC228A (assembly GCF_021390935.1). Lineage (GTDB taxonomy): Bacteria > Actinomycetota > Actinomycetes > Streptomycetales > Streptomycetaceae > Streptomyces. The sequence goes on along the minus strand of NZ_JAJPUI010000007.1, from coordinate 399,201 downwards.
ACGACATCCACGAGACGCTCAAGCTCCTGGCCGGAGGGGACATCCAGCGTGCCCAGGTGACCGTGCAGCGCGCCGCTCAGCTCATATTCGTCGGGGCCACACGCCCTACGCACCTGCTCGTGCTGGCCAGCCATCGGAAGCATGCTGCGCCCTACACGGAAGAGCTCGTCGGCCGAGGCTGGAGCATCCACGAAATCAGCGGGACGTCTGAACCGCACACAGTGGATCGAAGCCGTCATCGACACGCTCAAAGCTAGCTCAGCCTTGAACAGTACGGTGGCAGAACCCCGGGTCGGAGTCTTGCGAAAGACAAGGTCGATCAGTGGGCTCAGCGGTCCTTGGAGGTCTTCTGTGCGCTGGGGGAGGACCCGTCTACGGGCATCGGGCTCGCCAGCGGCATTGAGGCATCCCGCACGGCCGAGGCGCCACCAGACTGGGCCACGCCACTACCCAAGCTTCCGGCCGTGCGAGCCGTCCTAACTGCCGACAGGCTTCACCGCCGGGTACTGGTTCAGTGTGCCGGCGTCGATGGCGTAGGGGAGTGGGGCTCTTCTCGTATGCTCCGGCGCATGCGACGCACCCTCATACCGCTCGCCCTCGCCGCTCTCGCGCTGGCTGGCTGCACCGCCGAGGAGGACAAGGCCGCGAGGTACTGGGACGGCTATCGGTTCGGCGAGCAGACGGCATCGGACTACGCGAAGCGCGTCTTAGTAGCTGTTGTCGTACCGAACCTGAGGGCGGTGTTTTCGCTGGTCAGGCATAGGTTCGGTGCTCCCGTGGGAGGGGTGGCCTGTCGTGTCATCGTTCCTGGGGAGGCCGTGGATGCCGTCGGTCGTGGGGTTGCTCGAACAGCGTGAGCTGGGTGCTCGCCGTCGCGTGGACGAGTTGCGGGAGGAGGCCGACCGCGTCCAGGCCGAGCTGGTCGTGGCCGAGCGGGAATGGAAGGAGTGGGTCATCGCCCGCTCGCGGGTCGGCGAGGTGCTGGGTCCGGTGGACGAGACCGAGGACTACGCCCGGACCGAACGGGCAGTGCCGGCCCAGGGGCAGGCAGGGGAGGCATCATCGGTGTCGATGGCGGCGAAGCCGAAGTCGCAGGTGCCGGTGTGGCGTGAGGGGCTGGAGGTGTCCGTTCTGTCGATGGACTACCAGCGCATCCTGCAGGCCCTCGCGGACCGGCATCGCCTCCACCAAGGGCCTGTGACCTGCCAGGAGATGGCTGTCTTGTTCGGCCTGGACGCGGTGCCGGCCAAGGTGGAGGCGCTGCGGTCGAAGGCGAAGCGGCTGGTCGCGCGCGGCTGGCTGGCCGAGTCCGCGCCGGGCCGGTTCACCCTCGCACGGAGTGTGGCCGGGCCAGACGGCGGGTCATGATCATGGTCATCGACCAGTAGACCATCGCCTCGGCGCTGGTGGTGCGGCGTTCGAAGTCGCGCACCAGGCGGCGGCTTCGCATCAGGTGCGCGAAGAGCCGCTCGACGATCCACCGCTTGGGCAGCACCACGAACCCCTTGACGTCATCGCTGCGTCTGACGATCGCCAGAACCAGTGCGAACGCGGCCAGGCAGTGCCCGACGAGGCTGCCGGTGTAGCCGCCGTCGGCCCAGACGAGTTCCAGCCGGTGGCGGGCGTCGGCGACCTGGGCGAGCAGAACCTTCGCGGCGGCACGGTCTCCGATGTCCGCGCTTGTGACCATGACGCCCAGCAGTAGGCCGAGGGTGTCGACCACGACGTGCCGCTTGCGGCCGTTGACCAGTTTGCCGCCGTCGAAGCCACGGCTGTCGGCACCGACGACGGCGTCTGCCTTGACGGACTGCGAGTCGATCACACCGGCCGTCGGCTCCACATCCCGGCCCGCCTTCCGGCGGACCCGGTCGCGCAGCCGGTCGTGGAACTCCCTGACCAGTACGTGGTCGCGCCAGCGGCGGAAGAAGGCGTAGACCCGGTCCCACGGCGGGAAGTCGGCTGGCATAGCACGCCACTTGACGCCGTTGTCCACGAGATAGCGGATCGCGTCCAGTATCGCCCGGTGGCAGTACGCCTCCGGCTGCCCGCCCCGGCCCCGCAGCCAGCCCGGCACCGGCAGGAGTGGCCGGACCACGGCCCACTCCGCGTCCGTCATGTCCGAGGGATACCTCCGAACACGTTCCGGGTGATCGGCGGCATTCCCGAACCGGTGAGCGACGCAATCACACGACGGAGCAGCCGAGTTGAACTCCACCGGCGCGAGCACGTACAACTGCGGCAACAGGGTCTCCTGGATCTCGGTCGGCTTCGCAACCCCGAGCTACCAAGAGGCCCTGCCTTCATGCCCACGGCCGGCCGCGATCACCCGATCGAGACTCCCGTTCGACGCCCACCCTCAAGATCGGAACGACAACAGCTACTGAGATACAGCGGTGATCTGGATGGCAGTGGTCTGCGGATTGCTGAGTACGTAGCCCGCACGTACGGAGCCGAGTTGATCGCGATGGATGCATCGACGGTGCAGGAGGCGGGCCCTGAGCCGTCATCAGTCCCTTTGGCGCCAGCTCTTGGAGCGGGAGAGGCCACCGTGCGGGATGCCTTGAGGGCAGGCGGGCGGGTGGTCTTCCAGGAGCACGACGCTGTACTGCGCCAGGTGCTGGGAAAGGCTGAGTGCTGGCCGGAGGCAGGCCCGTGAGTATCATTCACGCCAAACGGCCACCAAGCCTGATGCCGTTCCAGGTGGAACCGGATGGCCGCAAGTAGGTCATCGACGGCACCCCGACGATCGGCCGCCCCGTGGCGGAAGACTTCGAGCCGGCGCGCGTGCTGACGGCACCTCAGCGAGGCGGAGTGCCCCCTCGGATGCTGTCCCGGCCGGAGCAGTGGGAGCCCGGTGCCTCGGCTCAGTTGAGAGGAAGCGGGCTCCCCCTCCCCGCATCTGTTGTGCCTTTCCGGCCGCCGGGAGGAGGAGGCAAAAACGGATCCGCCGAAAGTTTTTTGCTAAGTAGCTGTTGTCGTTCCGATCTTGAGGGGTGGGCGTCGAACGGGAGTCTCGATCGGGTGATCGCGGCCGGCCGTGGGCATGAAGGCAGGGCCTCTTGGTAGCTCGGGGTTGCGAAGCCGACCGAGATCCAGGAGACCCTGTTGCCGCAGTTGTACGTGCTCGCGCCGGTGGAGTTCAACTCGGCTGCTCCGTCGTGTGATTGCGTCGCTCACCGGTTCGGGAATGCCGCCGATCACCCGGAACGTGTTCGGAGGTATCCCTCGGACATGACGGACGCGGAGTGGGCCGTGGTCCGGCCACTCCTGCCGGTGCCGGGCTGGCTGCGGGGCCGGGGCGGGCAGCCGGAGGCGTACTGCCACCGGGCGATACTGGACGCGATCCGCTATCTCGTGGACAACGGCGTCAAGTGGCGTGCTATGCCAGCCGACTTCCCGCCGTGGGACCGGGTCTACGCCTTCTTCCGCCGCTGGCGCGACCACGTACTGGTCAGGGAGTTCCACGACCGGCTGCGCGACCGGGTCCGCCGGAAGGCGGGCCGGGATGTGGAGCCGACGGCCGGTGTGATCGACTCGCAGTCCGTCAAGGCAGACGCCGTCGTCGGTGCCGACAGCCGTGGCTTCGACGGCGGCAAACTGGTCAACGGCCGCAAGCGGCACGTCGTGGTCGACACCCTCGGCCTACTGCTGGGCGTCATGGTCACAAGCGCGGACATCGGAGACCGTGCCGCCGCGAAGGTTCTGCTCGCCCAGGTCGCCGACGCCCGCCACCGGCTGGAACTCGTCTGGGCCGACGGCGGCTACACCGGCAGCCTCGTCGGGCACTGCCTGGCCGCGTTCGCACTGGTTCTGGCGATCGTCAGACGCAGCGATGACGTCAAGGGGTTCGTGGTGCTGCCCAAGCGGTGGATCGTCGAGCGGCTCTTCGCGCACCTGATGCGAAGCCGCCGCCTGGTGCGCGACTTCGAACGCCGCACCACCAGCGCCGAGGCGATGGTCTACTGGTCGATGACCATGATCATGACCCGCCGTCTGGCCCGGCCACACTCCGTGCGAGGGTGAACCGGCCCGGCGCGGACTCGGCCAGCCAGCCGCGCGCGACCAGCCGCTTCGCCTTCGACCGCAGCGCCTCCACCTTGGCCGGCACCGCGTCCAGGCCGAACAAGACAGCCATCTCCTGGCAGGTCACAGGCCCTTGGTGGAGGCGATGCCGGTCCGCGAGGGCCTGCAGGATGCGCTGGTAGTCCATCGACAGAACGGACACCTCCAGCCCCTCACGCCACACCGGCACCTGCGACTTCGGCTTCGCCGCCATCGACACCGATGATGCCTCCCCTGCCTGCCCCTGGGCCGGCACTGCCCGTTCGGTCCGGGCGTAGTCCTCGGTCTCGTCCACCGGACCCAGCACCTCGCCGACCCGCGAGCGGGCGATGACCCACTCCTTCCATTCCCGCTCGGCCACGACCAGCTCGGCCTGGACGCGGTCGGCCTCCTCCCGCAACTCGTCCACGCGACGGCGAGCACCCAGCTCACGCTGTTCGAGCAACCCCACGACCGACGGCATCCACGGCCTCCCCAGGAACGATGACACGACAGGCCACCCCTCCCACGGGAGCACCGAACCTATGCCTGACCAGCGAAAACACCGCCCTCAGGTTCGGTACGACAACAGCTACTGAGTTGGCGGGGCTGAGCGCCTGACTTGGCGGGCAGGGCGGCAGTCGCGCCCGCCGCTCCCACTACCGGATTCATGTGAGGCCGCGCGCCGAGAGGAACCTGCTCCACTCCTTCACGGCGTCCTCCGCGATCTCCAGGACGTCGTACTCCTGGCCGCCGGATGCAACGTAGAAACGGTGGGCAGAGCTCCCCGTCCCGACGAAGACGGATACGTCGCTCCGCGCGATCGTCGTGGAGGCGTCACCGGTCCGGGTTCGGTCCGGCCGCAGCGTGAGGTGCTTCGAGCCGTTGGCGAGATCCGCACAGAGCTGGAGCTTGGGGCATCCATTGATCAGTGCGTCCCCGTCAGCCTTGGTCACGGTGGTCGCCGGATCGTTGCCGAGCCAGTCCTTGAGGTGGTGCACGGCCTCGAAGAACGACAGAACCCGGTCAACTGCAGCGTCGGTGCCGCCCTGGGTGCCTTGGTACACGGCCTGTACGTCCGCTAGGCGACGACCTACCCGGTCCCATTGCGATTCCCAGCCCTGCCCAAGCATGCATCGAGTATCGCCCCTACTTCAGTCCGGAGATCGAGACCGCCCTGGCGTGTTGTGCGTTTGAGTTGTCGGTCGCCGCCACCTCGAACGCTCAGTCACAACCGTAGCCGCTCCGTACGACCGGAGGCGTGACGTGGAGCGGAAGCCCCCCGTACGAGACCAAGGCGCTAACCGGCGTCGGTCCGCCTTCGGTGGCGGTGGGCCCGCCTTCGCGGCTGCGGCACAGGCAGTTCGCCGGGGGCAGACAGGAAAGAGCGCGGAAAGACTGGCCAACGCGTTCGAGGCCATGTCAACGTAGACGACCTTGCAAGAAACCCCAGGTCAAAGAGGTGATTGCCCGTGACCATGGCTCCCGTCGGCCCCGGATTCTCCACCACCATCGAGGCCCTCCGGCTGCGCGAGTGGCAGCTCGGGCCGGGCCAGCCCACGCTCGTGATGGATCAGTTCTCCGCCGACGACTTCAACCTGATCGTGGACGACCGTGCGGACGTGCACGTCAGCAGCAAGGACGGCCGCTTCTACCTCGGCTGGTTCCCGCTCGGTCGCCCCGGGACCGACGGCGAAGGATGGAAGATCGCCGTCACCGGCACAGCCACGGTGCCCGGCTACCACCTGTCCTTCGACACCGAGACGCCGGCCGACATCGTCGCCGCCGCAGTGGCACGCGTGCTGGAGACCTCCCGGCGGGTGTGACACCGCAGCGATCGGCCTCCTCACCGAGGGCGGTCGCCGACTCCCGGCGGCAGGCCCGTACTACCGCTCACCGTTTTCCTCACACAAGGAGGCTGTTCGTGACGCATCCGGAGATGACCGTCGACGAGCTCATCACCCTGCTGTCCGACTGCGACCGGAGCGCTCCGGTCCGCCAGGCCATGAACCCACTCTTCCCCATGGCACACCGCCTCGCGCAGGTCGTGCAGTCCGTGGACGAGACCGGCCGGACCGTCGTCTACCTCGCAGAGGGCCGGGATGAGGACACACAGCTCGGCCATCTGCCGCCCGAGGTGGCCGTCGCCCTTGCCTGGCAGGGCCCCGTCCAGGCACCACCGAGCCGCCCCCGCCGAACTGCCGGCGGCAAGTAGAACCGCACCAAGCCTTTGGAGGCGCCCCTGTACCCCGACTTCCCGCTCGACCCGTCCACCCCGCCCAGCGGTCAGCCCGCGCTCTGGGTCGGTCCCCGGCACCTGGCCGGTGACGACAAGCGCCTCTACGACACCGTCGCCGACACGCTCGCCGGCCTGGGCTGGACGAGCCTGACGATCGTCCGCGGTCGCCACGAGCCGGATGAAGCAGATGAGGACCGCCAGGTCCTGCGCAGCACCGTCCTGCACATCAGTCCCGATTCCCTCCGGTGGGCCCAGTGGAGCCTGGCGGATGAGCCGTTCCACCTGGGGGATTTGCCGATCGCCTGGCAGGTCTCCGCCCGCGCGGACACGAGCAGCCCGCTCGCCCAGTGGTCGGCGTACTTCACCCCCGACGTCCCCGGCGAGTCCGTGGCCGACTTCCTCGCCGCGCTCGATGCCCGAGACCAGCCCGCCGAGCCGATCGCTGGCCCTGAGCTGGTCCTCGACGCCGTCGCCGCACACGGCTGGCTCCGCGACATCGACCAGCCCCAGGCGGCGGCGACGGACCCGACGTTCACCTCGCACATCAGTCTCGGCGAGGTGCCGCCCCTCATCCAGGACGCCGACCCGCGCGCCCTGACCACTGAGGCCGACGAAGTGGGACCGGCTGGGTGGCAGGCGTGGGCCGAGCCCGCGCTCGGCGCACCGTGCCTGTGGGCGGTGTCCTTCGGCGCCAGCGTCCCGCACGATCTCGTCGCGGCCTTCGCCGCCTCCCTCAGCTCGACGGCACCGGTCCTGCGACGGGTGCTGCCCGAGGCCACCCAGGAGAGGCTCCTGCGCGCCCCGGCCATCTAGTGCCCTGCGCTCGCCCTCCTGACCGACGCATACAGCCCGGCCTCTCCCGAAGGGAGGGTCGGGCTTCTTGCTGCTCGAGCCCGGTCTGTCCGTGCAGACGATGCTGTCCCCGGCGGTCGGGGCCGGAAGCAGCAGTACGACGCGCTGCTCAGGGCGTGGGCTAACAGGCGGATGCCCCCGACCGTGAGGGTCGGGGGTATCCGTGTATCTGGTTCGGTCAGCTCGTGGCCGTGGCCTTGGCGAGGGCGTTGTCGAGGTGGCGGTCGACGAGGGCCGGCGAACCGGAGACGATCAGCAGCAGACTGTCGTCGCGGATCGCGACCTGCTTCACCACGGTGCTCCGTCCTCCGGCGGAGGAGGTCAGGAGCTGGCTCCACTGCTCGTCACCGCGGTCGTGGGGTGCGGTCAGCTTCTGCGAGGTGATGTCGATCGGGGTACCGCCCGCGACGACCTGATAGGTGGGGCAGCCGGTCATGGCGTCGAAGATCTGGCCGATGCCGTCGGACAGCTTGTCCACGCTGTCGCTGTACAGCTCCTCGGAGATTTCGGAGCTGCTGCCGGCGTAGGTGAAGGTGGCCTTCGCCTTGCGCGGGAAGGTGAGCGAACCGCCGGTGGCCGCGTCGCCGCCCAGTTCGCTCAGGGCCGGGCAGCCGATGACGGTGACGTCGTCGTGGCGGGCGGGGCGCTCCGGCTTGCGCAGGTAGCCGCTGCCGAGGTCGCTCTCGTCGAGCAGGCGTGACGCGAGCGCGGCCGACGAGAGCTTGACGGTCCGCTGGGCGGCATCGGCCGGCTTCTCCGTACGGGCTGAGGGGGTGGTGTCGGGCTTCGTGCCGGTGGAGCAGGCGGGGACGGCGAGGAGGGCGGCGGTGATGCCGAGGGCGGTGGTGGCGACGCGAACGCGCATACGGAACTGACCCCTTGGTGCTTGGCGACGGGTGGTCAGTGCGGGCCTCGGGCCCGTGGGATCGTAGGGGTGGGGGGTCAGTGGCCGAGGTGGCGCAGGCAGTCCTCGAACGTGGCGTGCGTCGCGTCCGCCGGCCCGGCGCTCCGGTTGTACCAGGCGGTGTCCAGACGCGTCTCCTGCTGCTGATGTCCGGCCCGGCAGCGCAGCCAGATCTCGCCGTGGGTGGAGAGGATGAGCCAGTCCCGGTACGCGCCGCACTCAGTGCAGGTGATCAACTCGCCGTCGAGGACGAGCGGCTGCGCCCACGGCATCATCCTGCCGTCGAGCTGGTCGTGGCTGGGCACGCGCAGCTCCGGCGGAAGGAAGTCGTCCACCGCACTAGCCGGCTCGCTGCGCTCCGGCCCGGCCGACGGCCCACCGACCCCTGGGGGGACCTGTTCCTGCAGCCGCGCCGACAGCTCGAAGAATCGGCGCTGCGCCTCGCTGGGCTCCGCCACCCGGCGGCGTATCCGGTGGAACACCCTGATCTCTCCCTCGCCTCGTCCTGCTTCCGTCATGATCGTCCCCTACGCCCCCAGGAGCTTCAATTCACAGAGTCAACAGTCGGCTTCCAGCGAGTCAGAGACTGGGGGTCACCGCGTCTTGCCCGCCACATCCTTCCCGCCGCGCCGTGAGCCAGGTGCAGACGGCCGGGATATTGCCCTGCGTGTCGTGGCCTGGCCACCCGTGGTGCCGTTCGCGGACAGTTCCGATGCGTCGGCGGGCAGGTCGGCCATCCGCCGCAGCCGCCACACCAGCACGTCGCTGACCGAGTCCGCGGTGTCGAGTTCCCGGCGCGCGACTGCGTCGGACAGGAGGGCGGCCGGGTCATGGCCGGCGGCTTCGGCGTCTGCGATGGTCGCGGCCAGCGCGTACCAGCCCGGCTCGGCGAGGATCCGTTCGGCCAGCCCGGGCAGCGCCTCGCGCAGCACCATCGTCTGCCGCTGGAGAATCGGCCGGTTCAGGCGGCGGCCTCGCTGGTAGAGCACACCGAGGGGTTGGGCGGCGGCGGCCTGGTAGGCGGCGCGAAGGTGCTCGGCTGCCTGGTGGGCGGCGGCGGCCTGCTGAGCGTGGCCCTTCTTCGCGTGCCAGTGCACGGCGGCGGTGATCAAGAAGAACAGCATGTCGATCGCCATCGCGGTGCTCGCGCCGTCCTCCCCGCGGCCGAGGGCCGGGCCGCCGTGGACGAGGTCGCGGGCGGCCTGCCGCAGGGCCCGGTCGCGCCCGCGTACGGCGCGGACGTGGGAGCGCGAAGCCCGTTCGAAGGCCGTTGCGGCGTCTCGTAGTTCGCGGCGGGTGTGGGCGGCGGATGTCTTCGCGAGGGCGTCCAGGACCTCGCCCGCTGCGGCGATATGGGCGGCGGCGACGGCGTCCTCGCCGTGCTCGACGATCAGCACGGCCTGCCACGCGGCCGACGCCGTCCTGCGGCGGGCCGCGCTCGGAGTACCCGGCCCCGTACGGACGGCATCCTCCTGCCGGGGAGCCGGACCATTCTTGGTATCGGCGGACCAGCGCTCGCGGATGCGGGGCAGTGAGAGGTCGGGGGCGAGGCGCGCGCCGGGGTAGAACACCGGCTCGCCGTCCTTGTTCCGATCGTCAGGAAGGGCGACCTTGTATCCGAGGAGGTCCCCGGAGGGAGCGACCCGCTTACGGATCAGGAGGCCGTCACGGGCGAGCCGGTCGAAGAACTCCTCGTCGCTGGTCGCGCCGGCCACCGCTCGCCGTACCGTCTCGCGCAGTTCTTCACGGGCGGTGCGCTCGCGGCCCTGGCGTTCGGCCTTGTGGCGTTCGGCGCTGGTGGGCCGCTGAGCGGCGGTGCCGTCGCCGGGTGCGACCTGGTGGAGGCCGAGTTCCTTCTCGATGAGCCGGGCCTCGGCCTGGGCGCGGGCGCCGGAGCGGTAGTCGTCGGGGCGGTGGCCGTCCTCGGTCACGAGGGTGGCGACGATGTGGATGTGGTCGTCCGCGTGCCGTACGGCGGCCCACCGGCAGCCGGGCTGTCCGTCGCCGGGGTCGATGCCGGTCGCGGCGACGATCCGGCGGGCGACCTCGGCCCACTCCTCGTCGGACAGGGTCCGGTCGCCGGGCGCGGTGCGGACGGAGGTGTGCCACACGTGCTTGGCGGGTCGGGCGTGCGTCGGCAGCGCCTGGACGGGTTGGTCCAGGAGCTGCTGGAGGGCCTTCAGTGTGGTGTTCGGGTCGCGGCCGGGGTCGGGGGCCATGCCGTCGAAGGAGGCCACGAGGTGGGGGTCGACGTGTTCCTCGTGTCGGCCGGGGCCGTAGAGGTAGGCGAGCAGGCCGATGGTCCGGTCGCCGGGCGCGTTGACGCTCGGGATCATGCTGCCTGCTGTTCGAGGACGGCGGTCGCGGCGGCATGCACTGCGTCGGCGGCCCGCCGCACGGCCGTGAGGCTTGCCTCTAGCTGAGGGGAGATATCGGCACCGGAGTTCAGGGCCTTCGTCACCTGGTTGAGATTGCTGCCGGCCCAGCCGAGCTTGCGCCGGCTGTCGAACAGGGCGGTCAGAACATCGCGTTCGGTGGCGATCTCGGCGTTCGTTCGGTCGAGATCTCGGGCCGCAGCGAGCGCGGCACGGGCGAGGAAGCCGCCGACGGTCAGGTTGCACTGGGCGGCGGCGGAGGCGATCAGGGCGAACTCGGCATCGTTGAAGCGGGTCGTACGCAGGTGGCGGCGCTTCTTCTCGGGCGGCTGACGTGGACGCTGACGGGCAGGTCGCTCACGAGGTCGACGATTCGGCTTGCGCTCCTCCTCCGGCTTCGATCCGCCCTCGGTCGAAGCCCCCAGGACCTGCACCCCCCGGTGCAGGTCCTCTTCCGCCCCCTCGGGGGTGGACTCGGCGGAAGTACTACTTCCGCCCCAACTTGCTTGCGGCGAGACCGTGTTGGAGTCGCTCGCAGGTGCCGGGGTGTTGCCGTTCTGGATCGGGTGCGTCATCGGGAGTCGGGCCTCGTGGAGCGGATGCGGTGCTGGATGGTTGCGGCCAGTTCGACGACGTCGGCCGGCCCGGTGAGGACGCGGACGGGTTCGTCGGGCTGGAACTGGACGAGCCATTGGCCGGTCGGGGCCAGGACTGCGGCGTACAGGAGGCGTCGGCGGACCAGGACGTCCGCCCAGGCGCCGGCCTCGGCGATCGTGGGTTCGGATGTGCGAACGGAGCGCGGTATCACGGTGTGTTTCCTGGAGCGGGGCGGTGGCCCGGCGGGGAGCCGGGCCACCTGTTTGCGAGTAGGGGCGTTGAGCTGGGGTTTTGCCGGTTCAGCCGCACTCGGGGCAGCGCGCGACGTGGCTGTTGAGCGCCCGGGCCATCCGCTGCTTCGTCGATGCAGCCTGCTTCGCGCTGGACTTGGCCGCCGGCCTGCCCTCGTGCCGCTTGGAGTGGGCGATCATGTAGCCGATCTCCCGCTGGTACTCCGCACGGACGGTGTTGAACTGGTGGCAGGTCTTCATCGGGCGGTGCTCCTTGTATTTATGGTGTCGTCGCTCCGCAGTTGCTGGAGGACGAGGCTCAGCCGGTCGTTCCGGCCGCCCTTGAGGCCCTCGCGTCGGAGGATCTCCCGTAGCTGGACCCGGGTGACGGCCCCGTTGCCATCCCGTGCGAGCAGTGCGGGGACGTGGGGGCGGACCTGCTGGACGAGCTGTTCCACGGACTGCTCCGGCTCACGTGGCGGACGCTGTGCTTGTGGGCTTCGGGACCGGCCACTTCGCTTTCCCTTGACCTTGACCTTGGCCTTGGCGGTCGGCTTCCGGCGGAGGGGGACCTTGTGTCCCCGGTCCCCGGTGGGGTCGGTCCCCGTGTCGGTGTCGGTCGGTCCCCGGTCCCCGGTGGGGTCGGTCCCCGTGTCGGTGTCGGTCGGTCCCCGGTCCCCGGTGGGGTCGGTCCCCGTGTCGGTGTCGGTCGGTCCCCGGTCCCCGGTCGGGTCGGTCCCCGACTCGGAGCCCTTCGGTCCCCGGTCGCAAACCTGGGCGTGACCAGGCACTTCGACCGGTGGGCAGCCGGTCCCCGCGTCACCGTCCTGTTCGGTGGGCTCCGTCTTGGCGGGTTCGGAGTCGGTGTCGGTGTCGGTCGGTTCCCGGTCCCCGGTCGGGTCGGTCCCCGCGTCGCCGCTCTCGGTCCCCGCGTCATGTTCCCTGGCTCCGGGGACCGGTCCCCCCTCCTCACGCGGTCCCCGGTCCCCGATCAGTTCGGCGTGACCGTAGGGACCGGCCGCGGGGACCGCCGTGCTCGGCATCCGCGGCGAGGGGACCGTCGCAGCCGTGGCACTGCCACGTGGCGCGGACCAGGGGGAGGGGAGCGGGACCGTGGCGAGCGCGAGGGCGTGCCGGCGGGCGGCGAGCTGGTCGAGCAGCTGCGCGCGTTGGAGGGGGTCGGTGCCGACCGATGCCCTGCCGAGGGCCTTTGACAGCCGCCGGGTGAGGCGTCGGCCGCGCCAGCTCCGCTGCTGCTCGGGCGTGCGCTCCGCGAGGAGGGCGGCGAGGGCGACCGCACGGGTGGTGGCCCGGTCACGGGTGATCTGCGCGGCGTCGCGGTCCCGGGCGGCGATGCCCAGGCGGGACAGCAGGCGTTCGCGTGCCTCCCGCCCCAGGGTGGCAATCAACCCGCGGGACGCGGCGCCCGGCGTGCGCAGGCGCAGTTCGATACCCATGGCGAGGTGCCACAGCATCGCCGCCATGATCGGGCCGACGAAGGCGCGGACGGTGCCGCCGACGGGGCCGCTCTCAGCGAAGGCGGGGATCACCTGCACTCCTGTGATAACCCAGACCAGCGTGCCGGGTAGGCCGGGCGCGCCCTGTGTGGCCAGGTTCTGCCGAGCCATCAGCGCGGTCGCGAAGAGAGCGAGCTCCGCTGCGGCGAACATCGCGGCGCGTTCGGCGGTGCCGGCCATGTTGAGGTAGTCGGCAGCGAAGCGCCAGCTCGTGTCCGCGCTGTAGGCGGTACAGCCGAGCGCGGCGAACGCGGCGACCTTGACCGCCGGACTGCCGAGACGCTTCTGCGGGCGCGTATCCCGCCGCCGCATCGCCCAAGCAGTCAGCATCAGGACAAGGGCGGCGGGCACGCCGATCGCGAGGAGGAGAGACGGGTCCGGAGCGGCACCGAGGGACAGGACGGGGTGGGTCATGCGGCCTTTCCGAGAGGGGCGTGCGCCGAGGCCGACGCCACCGGACGGGTCACCGGCTGCCGTGTGCCGGGCTGGGCGAGTGCGGGGCCACCGGTGGTCGGGGCGGTCTTCTTCCGCTTCTTCTTCGGCCGGGGCACGCCGTAGGTGCGGTCGCGGTCGAGGATCTTGTTGGCGGCCTGCCTCAGCAGGTCACGGGCGTGCTTGTGGCTGATCTGCAGCGCGGCGGCGAGCCGGTCGGGGCGCCAGCCCCGGACGTAGGCGTGGTCGATGACGACCTGGCGCTCGGCTTCGGTCAGGTGCACGTCGCGACCGTTGAAGAACGCGATCACGCGGCTGTAGTCGAGGCGCTGGGGCAGTCCGTCGTGCCAGGGGCGCCGCTCCGCCTCGGTGAGCCCGCCCCAGATGCCCTCCTTGAGGACGTTCTCCAGGGCGTAGTTGAGGCAGTCGCGGCGCACCGGGCACCAGCCGCACAGCTCCTTCGCCTCGGCGATGGCCTCGTGGTCCCGGGGGAGCGGGAAGAACACGGCGTCGGCGTCCTCGGGGTCCATGCCGTGGCACGCTCCTCGGTTCTGCCAGCTCGTGTCTCCGATGCCGCGCAGGCCGGTGGCCGGCGCGTGGTGGGTGGTGATGTGGCGCAAGGGTGTCTCCGATGTGCTGCCGTGTCGGCCGGTCGGGGCCGGCGCTGGGCGGACGCGGCGTCGGGTACCGGCTGCGGCGCAGGGACGTGCGCCGCAGCCGAGGCGGGACGATGGTGTTTCGGCGGTGCACCTGACGGGTGCACTGGCCTTGCGTGCCGGTCAGGCCATCGCGGGCTGCCGGACCTGCTCGGTCTGCTGGGCCTGCTGTGCGGCGGCGAGGTCGAGGCGGCCGGGGTGCGGGGTGGCGCGCGGGGCGGTCCCGCGTGCCCCGCCGTCGGGGCCGACCCTTCGGCGGCGGCACGGCTCACCGGGCTGGGCCAGGCACCACTCGCAGCGAACGCTCAGGGCGTCGGGCTGGCCCTGGGCGACGGCCGCCTCACGCGCGGCACGGGCGGGCCGGTAGGGCGCGAGGGCAGCTCGGGCGGCGGGCGGTATGCAGGAGCCGATCGCCCGCAGCCGGGCCTCCAGCTTCGGGTCGACCCCGTCGCGACCGCTGGTGATCGCCCGGGCCTGGGCGGGCTGTGCGAGGCCGGCGGCGACGGCGCGGCGAGCCCCGGCCAGTTCGGCCGTCCAGGCGGCCTGGTCGTCAGGGTCGACGGACGGCGTGGGGTCGGAGTGCCGGGCCAGGCGGTCGCGCCGGTAGCTCTCCCACGGACGAGCCACGTCCGCGGGCAGGATTTGGTACGGCGAGGTGCGGATGTGCTGCCGGGCGGCGACACGGGCATCCCAGCCGTGCGGCGTGGCCATCGGCACGTCGCCGAGCAGTTCGTGCCACTGGGCGAGCTGGTCGCGGGCCTCGCCCTGGTCGGTGCGGATGGTGCGGGGGTCGAGCCGACCGATGTAGGCCAGCAGGGCTGCGATTTCGCGGCGATCCATGGTCAGCCCTCCGTTCCGGTCGGCTCGTCGAGGGCGGCGAGAAGGGCGGCGGTGTGGGCCTCGGCCCGCGTCATGCCGCCCGGCGCACCGGAACCTCCGCCGGGCACGGCGTAGAGGTTCGGGCGGCTGGGGGCGTGCTCTCGGGCGATCCAGGAGCGCCAGTCGGCAGCCCAGACAGCGGCCGGTCGCGGCTTGAAGTCCGCCCGGTGCGCGCGCCACTTCGCATCTGCTGCCTGCAGGCCCTGTTCGCCGAGGCGGTCGAGGTGTCCCTGCTGGCGGGCCCAGGCGTGGGTGGTTGGGTCGACCTGCCACTCGGCAGCCGAGAAGACGGCGGCACCACTGCTGTACCTACGGTTCAGATCCGGTTCACTACGGTTCTGTGTGCCGGTTTCCGGTACATCGCTGTGCCGGTTTCCGGTATGCCGAGGTGCCGGTTTCCGTCGGGACCTGCTGGTTTCCGCTACTGCCGGTTTCCGGACCGTCTCGCGGGATTCCGGTACCTCACGCGGGCGGATTCCGTACCGCCGCAGGGCCGAGAGCCGAAGTGTCGGGCTCGCCTCCGGATCGTCCGCCGACGCCTGGTCGGCGTCCTCCTGTTCTCCCATGGCTTGTGCCAGGGCCTTCGCGGCGAGGGGCAGGCGGTAGACCGTGCTGCGCTGGGGGCCGGTGAGGTCGTCCAGCTGCTCCAGCTCGCCGCCGGCGACCAGTCGACCGAGGGCTTCGCGCACCGTGGAGACGGAGGCGCGGGTGCGCTTGGCCAGGCTGGACAGCGACGCCCAGGAGACGCACTGTTCGTCGGCCACCCGGTCGGCGATCGACAGCAGGACCAGGCGTGCAGTTCCCCGGCTGGAGCTGTGCTCCCACACCCACTCGCGGGCTTCGCTGCTCATCGGCCGCTCCCGCGCGCGAGGCGGGGCCGGTGGCTTACCGAAGCCGGGGCGGTGTGATGCGGCTCGGGGCAGGAAGGCGCCGGTCCGGAGGTGGCTGCCGCGCAGGCCAGGCGGAAGGGCCTTTTGCGCAGGGCAGGAGGCATGCAAGAATCCCCTTTGCAGTGTTGCCACGCTGACGCGCCCGGTGGAATGGGATCAGCGTGGTGATGGTGGGCAATCGCCGCCCTTGCCGGGGCGGTTATGCCGTCAGGCGTTCGGCGTCCGGGAGTTCGCTCTCGGACGCCGCCGCTGTTTACGGACCTATATGGCCGGTCCGTGTGCCGCTCGCTCCTCGCATTCGCCGCGCCGGGCAGGGCTGCCCGGGGGATGACGAACATACGCACGGGCCTGCGACAAGATCCAGAGTTGGTTCTTAATCTCTGTACTAGTCGCAGAGCGTGACGAGGCGAGACGCCAGGTTGTCGCTCGCACGTGTCGCCAAGGCTGCCGGAGAATCGTTGCCGCGATCCCTCGGAGCGCTCGACAGACGCCATGGATGGAGGCGGCGGGCGAGGCCGGGCAGCCGACTGCTCGCTCCGGGTCTCGGAGGTGAGCGTCACGGTGCCCCCACGTGTCTCTTGCACAACGCCTTGTTGAACCTGCTGGCCAGAGCGATTTAAGCCAAGCGTCATCAGGGCAGTCAACGGCGCTCTTTTGTCCGCTTTGGTCGCAAACGTCGTCGCGGTGGCTGATGCCTGGTCTCCGGCCTACGTGCCCGTAAGTCGCTTGCCGCATAAGGGGGGTCGCGTTTAGGGGTGGATCTGATAAGGCATTAGATAGCGTGGTCTAGACCGAACGCGAGGCGGTCCGACGAAAATCGGCAACCTTTTGCCGGTTTTCCTGGCGGCCCGTTTGTTGATCAAGAGCGACGTCCGATTCGGGTGCGAACGTACGCGATGTCGCCTCCATCTGGTTCGACGTTAAACCAGTGCAGGGGTGCCCCTTTGTGCCCCATGCCACATGCAATCAAGATCGCTTAAATGTTGCGTATGGTTCCTGTCGGGAGATGGTGGGGCGGGGGTTCGGTGCATGCACTGGACCCTTTTGCGCGCCCGGAAATGGGAGTCTCCGCAGAGGCGTAAAGGCAGGTTTTTCGTGGTCACAAATGAACAAGGCCCCGGCAGCGACGAGGCTGCGGACAAGGAGGTCCCGGGTCAGGTCGCCGGCTCGGGGGGCGAAGTGACCTCGGGGGACGATGTCGAGCAGCCAGTGGCCGGCCAGTTCATGGGGTTCGGCGCACTGCTGCGGAGATGGCGCAAGAACGCACGGGTCAACCAGACGCTGGCGGCCAAGGCCCTGGACATGGGCGAGCGGACGTACCGCAAGATCGAGCGTGGCGCGATCCCGCCCAGGCTGACCCGGGAGCAGGTTGAGTCCCTGGCGACGCTGCTCAACCTGGACCGTGACGAGCGTCATGCGCTGGTGCTCTACAACATCGGTTCCGCCCTGGTGCCGCCGAGCGGTTCCGGGCAGCCCGAGCTGCAGCAGGCGCTGCGCCTGCTCATCGACCGGCAGATGCCCAGCCCCGCGTACCTGTGTGACCAGCACTGGAACATCTTGGGTTTCAACACTGCGATGGCCGAGTGGTGGCCATGGGTGATGGAGCCGGGTGCGAACTTGATTCGCTGGGCCCTGACCGAACCGGAGGCCCGTGCCCAGTACCAGGACTGGGACAAGCACGCGTCAGCGTACGTAAAGATCTTGAAATTCGCCCAGGCCACCAGGCCGAATGATGCAGAGCTGCGCCGGCTGATCGACGACGTCAAA
Source organism: Streptomyces sp. CC228A (assembly GCF_021390935.1). Classification (GTDB taxonomy): domain Bacteria; phylum Actinomycetota; class Actinomycetes; order Streptomycetales; family Streptomycetaceae; genus Streptomyces. Next base: position 381,822 of record NZ_JAJPUI010000007.1, on the reverse strand, counting down.
AGGGATGTCGACGTGCGGCAGGTGTGGGAGACCGAGCACGACATGGGCGAGACGCGCGATGGCCACGTCTTCCGGATGAACATACCGACGCTGGACTGGGAGACCGTCGAGGTCGTGAGCCATGTCCTCTACCCGGCGTCGATGCCCGACTGCCGCTTCGTCGTGATCACCTGGGTCGAGGGTGGAGGGGACGACGAACGGGACGCCTTGGGAGGCACCCGCGACGCCTGGGCCGCCACGACGGCGAACCGGGACGATGTGGCCATCGCGCGGCGACACGCGGAAAACCGCGCGGCCGAGGATGCCGCCACCCGCTGGCGCCGGGAAGCGGCGGCACTCGCCTCCCGGACAGTCGTCTCAACCGCCGAGGAGGCGGCGGCCCTTGCAGGGGCGGACGGCGTACCGCTGCCGGCTATCAGCCAGGTTCTGGGCAGGGATGTCCAGCTGACGCTCGCCCCCGACCAGCGCACCGTGGTGTGGGCTGTCGAGGAGGCGATCGGGATCTGGTCCGTCACTCACGTCTCGCCGGCCACGGTGGTCGCCCGCGTGCCCAGGGGCGTCCTGCAGGGGGCCCGCCTCGCCGAGATGCGTCAGCTGGTCCGCGCCGCACTGCCGGCCGACAGCGCGGCGGCAACCGCCCGCATCGGGGAGCTTCTCCACGAGCGTGACACCGAGCAGCGCGTGCTCCGCGACGTCCTGCAGTCGATCCAGGAGAGTGGCACCGGCGAGCTCGGCGCCCAGGGCGCTGGCCAAGAATCCTAGGCCACGAGGCCCGCCGTGTAACCGAATGGCGCGCAAGCGCCCAGCTGGTGCAGTCGCTGTCGCACCTAGCCCTTCGCACAGAAAGACCTCTTCGTGAACACCTACACCTATCCGCTGCCGCTGCGTTGGGCGGACGCGGACTCTTACGGGCACGTCAACAACTCGCTGTTCCTCACCTACCTGGAGGAGGCGCGTACGCGCATGTTCCAGGACATGCTGCCGGCGGACGAAGCCGGACGGCGCCAGCGAGCCTTCGTGGTCAGCCAGTCCGTCGTCGACTACCGCGCCCCGCTGACGTACCGCGAGGAGCCGGTCGACGTGCAGGTCTGGGTCATCAGCTGCCGTGGGGCTCGGCTCGAACTCGGATACGCCATCCGGGACGCCGAGCGCACGTACGCGGAAGCCGTGACGAAGATGGCCGCGTACGACCTGGACACCGGCCGACCGCGGCGCATCTCCGAAGCCGAGCTGGAGTTTCTCGCTCGTTACACGGAATCCTGACCCCAGGTCCTCTGGTCAGCGGGTCGCCGTCGGCCCGTACGCGCGGTGCCTCGCCCTGCACAGCGGGGCGCCGCTCCGCCGTCCCCGGGCCAGGTGCGGCTCGCTGATGACCGGCAGGAGCCACCGAGGGGTAGGTCCAACTTCGGGGCCGCAGCCGCATGTGCCCTCCGCATCCGCACCCGGTCGTCACGGTCGCTCGGCGGAACAAACACCGCCGTGCGCCCCGCGGCCTGGCTGCTCCTCGACCGTGTCGCGCCGCTCATGGCCGTACTCCCAGGAGTCGGGCGGCGCCGGCGTCCAGGAGCTGCTCTCCCGCCCGGCGTCCGACAGCGGTGGGGGCGGAGGCAGGGCCGCACGTGACGGTGCGAAGGGGCGCACCGCCGACTGGGTCGAGGACGACGGCGTGCACGGTGACGCACTCGGCTTCCTCGTCGAAGGTGGCGTGAACGGAGGCGGCGGTGAGGCAGCCGCCCCGCAGGGTGGCGAGGGTGGCACGTTCTGCGTCCACGAGGACGCGGGTGGGGCCGTGGTTGAGCGGGGCGAGGAGCTGGCTGGTGGTGTGATCGTCGGCGCGGTGCTCGATGACGACGATCCCGGCGCCGGCAGCGGGCAGCCATACCGTGGGGTCCAGGATCTGCGAGGCGCGGTCCGCGAGGCCGAGGCGCCGAAGCCCGGCAAGGGCGGCGATCATCGCATCCGCCCCCAAGGCCCCGGCGTCGAGCGCGTTTACCCGGGTGTCGGCGTTCCCGCGGATCGGTACGGGGACCAGATGCGGGTGGAGGGCCTTGAGGAGTGCGGCTCGGCGGGGTGCGCTCGTGCCCACGCGGGTACCGGGCGGCAGTGCGTCCAGGGTGGTGGGTGGCCGCCCGGCGGGCAGGACGAGAACGTCGCGGACGTCCTCGCGGGGCAGGACCGCTCCGATCGTGATCCCGGAGGGCCGGTCGTGGGGGCCAGGGATGTCCTTCGCGCAGGCGATGGTGGCTTCGACCCGGCCGTCGAGAAGATGCTCGTCGGCCCGGCGGGTGAATGCGCCCTTCCCGCCGATCTCGGCCAGCGGACCTCGGTGCTGGTCCCCTTGAGACGTGATTCTGAGGACCTCGAGGTCGATGTGCGGGTACAGGGTTCGGAAGGCCGTCTCGACCCGGCCGGTCTGCTCCATGGCCATGGGGCTGGGCCGAGTTCCCATCCGAAACCGGGTGGTGGTCGTGCTGGATGTCATTGCGGATCACTTTCAGACGGAAGGGCTGAGGGGAGCCAGCGTGGCTGCGCCGGGACGCGGTGGCGCGAGGTGACGCGCGGGCTCCCCGAGTCTGGCTGTTCCCGAGCTGGTCTAAGGCGAGGTCGGCGAACCGCATGGGGCGCGGCGGCTCCGGTCCCGTCTGCGGTAGCGGGGTGGTGTGCCAGCCCACACGGCTCGGCCTGATCAGGGCAGGTCGCGCGGTCCGTACAGGGCGACTGGTTGCTTCGTCATCAGCGCCCAGTACCGGTCGCCATGGCTCCAGTGCCACCACTCGGTCGCGTAATTCACGAGCCCGGCGGCGGAGAGCACGTTGACCAGCGCCATTCGGTTCGTACGGGCCTGGGGACTGATTGAGCTCGCGCCCGTGTAACAGGCACCGTTGCTTTCCTCAGGGCTCGCGTTCACGCGCGTGCCCATGTCCAGCTCGGTGCCGTTGGCGTCCACGAGGGTGAGGTCGACGGCGGCGCCGGCGCTGTGCGGCGCGATCTCCGGTGGAGACACGTACCGGCTTGCGGCCTCGTGCACTTGATCTTGCGACCAAGCAGGGTTGGCCGTACGCAGCTCGTCCGCGTACTCCTCGAAGTAGCGCCGTTGCAGGTCAGGCGGGCGGTAGCCCTCGACGTAGAGCAAGCGCAGGTCGGCGGGCAGGAGAGCCTGGGCGTACAGGAGCCGGTCGAGAACTCCCTGACGGAGTTGAGCGAAGGCACCTGCCGGGTCGGCCCTGCGGTCGTCGACTAACAGGTTCCTGCGGACGTCGACGAGCGGCTCGCCGCAGTCCGCGACGGGGACGGCGGCCACGCGCGGGTCGCTCATCAAGATGAGGGGACTGGCGGCATCCCGCGGGTTCGTGTTCACCAGGACTCCTTGATTCGTCGGCTGCGTACGGACCCGCGCGCCTCGCGGGGTGTTTCTCCTCGCCATGTGGGGCGGTGGTGTCGGCCGTTCGGGCCGGGACCGGTGCCCTGGTGGGGTCGTCTCTTCCTGAGCGGGCGCCGGTGCGCGGATGGCTGGTCGGCCGAGGCCGCGGCGTCGGGCATGGGGTTCCTCGATTCGGCTGTTTCGCTTCGGGCGGTGCTGAGCTACCAGGCGGTGGGGTCGGCGAGTTCGGTGACGGGCTGGTGGGCGGCCTTGGGGATGCCGAGAAGGGAGCGGGCGTGGTGGGCTGCCTGGAGTTGCTCGGCTGCGGATGGCCCCCAGTCGAAGAACTGCAGAGCCTGCTCCGGGGTGGCCAGGATCCGGGTGTAGGTGCGGCCGGTGGCCGGATCGACGGAGGCCGGTCCGAGGCTCGCGAGGGCGGCGGCGTAGCGGACGCGCGCGCAGGGCTCGCCGGGGTCGGACAGGTACCCGAGGTACCGGGTGCCGGCCAGCTCGGCGGCGGCCTCCTCGCGAGCTTCACGGAGCAACGTGTTCTCGGGGTCTGCGCGGTCCGCGGGTTCCGGAGTGCCGCCGGGCAGACAGGCGGCGCCAGTGTCCGGCTCCAGGAGCACCAGGACCCGCCCGTCTGGGGCGAAGGCCCAGACCCAGGACTGGCGGACTGTAAGGCCGTTGGGGACGGGGATGGGATGGAAGAGGAGATGGTGGTGGGCTCGGGCAGTGCGCAGGACTCCGACCCTGTCAAGGACGGTCGGGGCGATCGGGAGCCCGTCCTCCAGAAACACGGGACCGGCGCCGCTGATACGGGCGCGGAGCGCGGACCGGGCACGCCGGGCGTCGCCCGGAGACATCAGAGCGGGAAGCTCGGCGGGCTCGACGAACTCGATGCCGTCGATCTCGCCAGGTGCGGGCCGGATCGCTGCGATCTGGTCCTCGTCCCAGACGCCGCCGTCGAAGACGTGCAGGAGTTCGCCGGGGAACTTCATGGCGGCGGGCGTCCTGCGGCCGGCGGGGGAAACCCCGTCGACGGCCAGCCCGCGGGTGACGGGCGCCGTGATGCCGAGCTCCTCCTCCAGCTCGCGGGCGGCGCCCTGCGCGGGGGACTCGCCCTTGTCGACGGCGCCGCCGGGCAGCAGACGGGTGGAGCGGTAGGTCACGCGCTGGAGCAGGACCTGCCCGCGCTTGTCCGTGATCAGCACGGAGGTTCCGGCCCACAGGGCGGCCGAGGCGCGCAGCGCCCCGTACGCCTCCTCTTTCATCGCCACGCTGGGACGTTCGTCGGGTGCGGAAGTCGTGGTCATCTCTCTCCGATCGGTGGGTGCTCGCTCGTGGTGAAGGGCGCGCGGGCGGGCTGTCAGGTGGCCAGCTGGACCGGGTCGCCCTTCATCGGGCCGGGGATGAGCCGGGTGAAGTACTCGGTCTGGATGATCTGGATGCGGTCTCCCTCGGGGAGGCGGGCGAGGATGCCGGGCAGGGGCCGTTCGCGTGCGACCTCGCCGCGGTGCGCGAGGATTGCGCGCCACTTGATGTCGGCCCAGGGGGTGACGTCGACGCTGGTGGTCACGTACGTGTCCGGCACCGCGAGGACGGCCTTGCCCGCGCCTTCGAGCAGGGGGCGGAGCAGGCCGACGCCGGACTCGGGGTGCGTGGCGGCGTACAGCGCGGCCGGCTGCCAGGGCGGGCCCGCGTCGGGATGCATGTGGGCAAGGCCGGCGGCTTCGACGGCGAGCAGGGTGATCTGGTGGGCGCGTACGTGGTCGGGGTGGCCGGTGAGCTGGCCGAGGGCGTCGTGTCCGATGACGATGTCGGGCCGGAAATCCCGGATGTGGGCGACGAGGCGGCCGACTGCTTCGTCGAGGGGAGCGTCGACGAGGCGTGGCCGACCGGGGGCGGCCTCGGGGTCGCGGGCGTCGTTGTAGCCGAGCAGGCGGGGGGTGCCGGCGCCCAGAACGGCCAGGGCGTCGGCGAGTTCCGGAGCCCTGCGGCTGTCGGGGGCCCAGGTGGCGGTGACGACCGCCGTGCGGGCCCCGGCGGCGTGATGCTGGGCGAGGACGCCCCCGGCGAGGAGGGACTCGTCGTCTGGGTGGGCGAAGACGGCAAGCAGGCTGGGCAGCACGGGGATCTCCGGGGCGGTCACGGTACGGGGACGGGGGTGCCAGTGAGGCACTCGGCGTGGCGGACGAGGTGGGGAGCGAGGTCCGGGTGGCCGCCCCGACCGGCGACCTGGAGGAGCTGGGCGAGCGCGACAAGTTCCCCCGTCCGGCCGGCGGCCGTGTCCAGGACGTGGGCGAACTCGCGGCGGATCCTGGCGGCGGTGGCCGGCCGGGTGAGGCTGTAGGCGTGCAGGAGCCCGACGTCGAAACCGACGGGAACCCGGCCCCAACCTTCCCAGTCGAGCAGGACCAGCGGCGGGCCGGCGAGGTTCGCCCAGTGAAGATCGGCGTGTCCTGTAGTCCAGACGCTGACCTGGAACGCGGAGATGCCCAGGAACCGGGTGAGGTTCTTGTCGACCCACTGCTGCCGTACGGCCTGCCGGTCGGTCACGACGGTCGACGTCGCCTCCAGAGCCAGGCGGAGGTCGGCCCACCACGAGGACGGCAGATCGAGGTCCGCGGTGAGCACCGGGCCGCCGGTCTGGAGGGCGGGCAGCGGCACGTACTCGGACAGCTCCGCGCGGTAGGCGTAGCCGTGGGCGGCTCATTCGAGCACGTCATGGAGCCGCGGCCTTGGAACAGCCGTGGGCAGCGCCTGGTGGGCCGTGGCCGTTCCCTCCCATAGGCGGAGGTTTCGCTTGTCCTGCGGCGCGCACACCAGGCGAAGCCACCACCGGCTGGCCTTACGGCCCAGGGTGCGGCCCTGCCAGCCCCACACGTCCGGGCCGGTGGCCGTCACCTTGAGCGCGCGGGCCGCGGCCGCGTGGGCGCGACGCATCCGGACGTGATCACCGCGGTCGCGCGGCGGCACGAACACCGCCGTGGACGGAGAACCGGTCGAGTGGCTGGCCGCGGCCGTGTTCACGACCACGCTCCGCGCGCTCGGCGAGGACGGGGCGCGCAGGGGTGCCGGTCGCCCCCGACCCAGGCCGGGATGGCGTGGATGGTGAAGATCATGTTTCTGGTGTCTCCGCTGGTCGGGGCCGTGCGGGGGCCGTGAGGTGCAGCTGGGTCAAGGCCGCTTGAACGGTGCGCTCGGGTGTGAGAGCGCTGGTGTCGATGACGTGGCCGTCGGCGTGCAGCCAGTCGGTGGCGGCCTGCTGGTAGTGGGGGACGCGCCGACGGCGGTAGGCACGTACGGCTTCGCTGCGCGCGGCGTCACCGGGGAGCTCCCAGCCGGCCGTGATCCGCTCCTGGAGTGCCGCCGGGGCGGTGTGCACGACGAGGTGGTGGAAACCGCCGGCCTCTCGAAGCGGGGTGAAGAGCTCTCGGCGTATCCGGGGTTGAGGACCGTCATCGGCGCGATGACGGGGCCGCCCGTGTGCCGGACAAGGCCGGCGACGAAGGCGCCGGTCAGCTGCCGCCGCAGCGGAAGATCCTGGTAGTCCCGGGGGCGCAGGGCGTGGTCGGCGAGCGTGCTGCGCAGCAGGTCGCCGACGGCCTCCGGGCCAGCGACCACAGCGCCCGGCAGAGCGCGGCGCAGCCCGGCGGCGAGGGTGGTCTTCCCGCCGCCGAACGTACCGTTCAACCAGATGATCACGCCTGTCCCGTGGTCGCGGCGATCGCGTCGGTGGGCCGCGCGGGGGCCGGGAGGTGTCCGTTCCGGCCCGGCCACCGGAACACCAGCCGGGAGGACTCCTTGTCCAGGACGTCGCCGACGGGCAGCAGATGGTCGGGGGTCCCGGCGGGGTGGACGGTCAGGGCCGGGTCGGCGCCGTTGCCGTCCTCGGTGCGCACGTCACGGTCCCAGGCCCGCACCATGTCCGCGATCCGCTCGGCGAGTTGGGGGCCCTGCTCGCCGAAGGCGTGGACCACCCACTCCGATTCCCACTCGCTAGGGCTCTGGCCGTGCCGCGTCTTGACGTGGAGCAGGTAGGCGAGCGACGCGCCGCCCACGATCGCCGGGGCGTCGCTGCCCTTCGCGATCTGCGTGACTCCCGCCTCCGGTTCCTCGTGCGAGGCCAGGCGGCAGAACCCCTTGAGGGTGGTGGCCGCGTAGAGCTGGAGCGAGCCGAAGTAGAACCTGCCGCGCATGGTCACCCCCGTGGCGACCTCGTGCCGCGGCCCGCGCAGCGCCTCCTCCAGGCCCGCCGTCTCGGCGGCGGTGCCGTGCTCAAAGCGGAGTGTCAGGGAGCCGTCGAGAAGGGAGACGACCGGAACGGTGCGGGCCTGCTGTCCCTGGTCACGGACGAATCCGCAGTGCGTGAAGTGCCGGGCCTCCAGCACCTGCCCGCGCCGCTCGAAGGTGACCGCCCGCGTGTAGCCGCCGATCTCCAGCGGCAGCACGAGGCGTCCGCCCTGAGCCAACTGCTCCCGCCAGGCCGGGGCGATGTCCCAGCAGCTGTAGGTGATCACGCTGCCGTCGAAACCGCCGCGGGGCACGAGGTGGGCCGGTGCGCCGAGGGCGGCGTCGGCCTCGATCACGGTGACGCGTCCGCTGCCGGCCTCCGTGAGGAACCGGTGGGTGCGGCGCACGACCCACGGGTCGATGTCGACCGTGACCACACGACCGTCGGGTGCGGTGACGTGGGCGATCAGCTCGGCGTTGTAGCCGCCGGATCCCGCCTCGAACACGATCGCGCCCGGTTGAAGGTGCAGGCTTTCGATCATGTCGGTCTGGAGCCAGGCCGCGGACACTGAGCTGATCGCCGCTCCGGTCTCGTCGCGCCGGGTGATCACGGCCCGGTCGCCGCCGTCGTACGCGGTGGCGAGGTTCGCTTCCGGGGCGAAGCGGTGTCGGGGCACGGTCCGCAGCGCCTCTTGAACCTGTTCGGAGGGGGCCCAGCCGCCGGCGATGACCGTCTCGGCCATCTCTTGGCGCAGCCGGGCGGCTTCGGCCGGCTCGCCGGGCACGGGCGGCTGGTCGACGGCGAGAGGGTAGGCGTGGACGGGCGGCAGGTGGGGGATGACCCCGGGCCAGATGGCGTCCAGGGCCTGCGCGGCAGGGGTGAAGACATCGCCGACGCAAGACAGGGCGTGCAGGTCATGCCACTCCCACCGGTCGAACAACTTCGGCTCTTGGTTGTTGGGGGTTCCCGACCAGGCGGTGATACGGACAACGGCCGTGAGCCGGGGCACGCCGTGGCTGTCGTCGACGAGCATCGTGACCACATACGCGTCCGAGGCCAAAGCCGTCAGGCCGGTCTCCTCACCGAGTTCGCGGACCGCCGCCGCGGCGAAGTCCTCCGGTCCGCAGGTCTTGCCGCCGGGCAGCTCCCACATGCCCCGACGCGAGCGGCCGAGTAGGGCCCGCCCAGCCGCGTCGGTGACGATCGCGAGGGCTCCGGTCACGGCGTGACCAGTGGGTGGTTGCCGCCTCTCGACCGCAGCGGTGTCCCTGTGGCAGGAGCCGCGCAGAACAAGGACGGCGAGCTCGTCCGCTTCCAGCCGTACGACCTGCTTCCATCCGGCGGTGAGCAGGCCGATCTCGTCCTCGTCGAGGGCGATGTCACGCCGCTCCTCGGGAGTGTGCTCGGCCACCGGAGTGATGACCACGAGCGCGCCGCCGGGCCGCAGCCGCTCGCCGAGGGCGTGCAGGACGCGGCTGCGGTCGCGCAGGAAGGGATACATCAGGCGCAGGCTGATCAGGTCATATCCCTCCTGGTGCAGCTCTGCCGGGTCGTCGTTCTCGATGTCCAGCTGTAGCCAGCGCACTCCCTCCACTTCCGGGTGTTCCTCGCGGGCCCGGGCGATCGCGCTGCCGACGAAGTCGACGGCGTCCACCGCGTAGCCGAGAGACGCGAGGTAGGCGGCCAGTTCGCCGGTGCCGCATCCCACGTCGAGCGCCCGCCCGCCGCCTTCGGGAACGGGCGTGTGCTCGGCGAACACAGCCCGCTCGGCGTCACCGAGCTGCCGGAAGTTCTTCCCGTCGGCGTAGTGCTGCTGCCACTCCTCGCGAGCGGTGTACCCCACGGTGCTGCTCCTCAACTGGTCGGGTGCGGTGGATAAGTCGGTGTTCACGGGTGGCTTGTGGCGCGGAGGCGCGCCAGGGTGCGGTGGCCGCGTTCGACGAGCTCCGGATCGCCGTGGGCGGCGCCGTACTGGATGCCGGAGAGGGCGTCCAGGGCGTCCAGGACGGCCAGGTGTTCCCCCTCGGCCGGGGTGAACGGGCGGCCGTAGCCGTCCATCACGGCCTCGTAAAGGTCCGGCCGGCCCGCCCAGGCGTCGGACAGGCGCACGAAGTCCCGTACGGCCGGGCCGTCTTCGCTGCGCTCGAAGTCGATGACGTAAAGGCTTCCGCTGGCCTCGTCCCAGCGCAGATTGCGCAGTTGGAAGTCGCCATGCGTGGGCCCCGCCTCCAGGGGAGGCAGCCCCGCGGCTTTCACCACCATCGCCCGGATGAACTCCTCGTCTCCGGGAGCGAGGTGAGGGCGAGCGGCGTCGAGGTGACGCTCCCACTTCCCTAGGGGCAAGGTGTCGCCGGTTGCCGGCCGGGCAGGTGCGCTGTGGTGGATGGCTGCCGCGAGCCGGCCGATGCGGTGGAAGATCCGCCGCTGTTCTGCCGGTGGGTGGACGGCGCCGTGCAGGGAGCGGCCCGGTACCGCGGTGATGACGATGGCCCTCAGCGCCTCGTCGACGGCCACCAGGCGGGGCGCGGCCACGCCCAGGCCGGTAACCCAGGTGCGGTAGGCGGTCACCTCCCGCTGGTGGAAGCGATCGTTCTGGTGCACCTTGACGAACCACAGCCCGCCCTCGGCGCCGGCAGCGCGCCACACCTGGCTGCCCTGCCGCGCCCAGGACACGTCCGTCCAACCAGTGACGCGCCCGACAGCCCGCTCGGTGAACTCCCGCAGTCGCACCTCCGGCCCGCCCGTGCCGACCGCCGGGACGGGGCGGCGCCGGTCGGCAGTCGGGTCGTAGCAGATCGGGTCATCGGGCCGCTGGAAGTGCACGGCCATCGCCTGGCCCTCCCGGTAGGTGTCCAGCCCGGCACGGCAGTACGCGACCATCGGGTCCGGCAGCGCGTCGAGACGGAACCAGTTCATCGCGTCGCAGACGGCCGGCTCCCGGATGGCAGGGGCGCCCTGCCAGGTGCGGACCTCGAAGAACACTCCGGTCCGGGCCCCTCCCCCGGGGCTTCGGTGGTGCACGGTGACCGCGAACCGCACGTCCGCCGGGTCGATGACGACGCCGGTCTCCTCGTGCGCCTCGCGGATCAGCGCGTCGACGACGTCCTCGTGCGGGCCGTCCAGGTGCCCGGAGGGCAGGTGCCACAGGCCCGAGGCGTAGACCTGCCCGGCGCGGCGGGACAGCAGGATCTCGGGGCCGGCGGCGCCGTCGCGGCGCAGGATCAGGTGGACGTCGACCGGCTCCCGGTGCCGCTGCTCGCCGCTCATGACGCGGTCCCGGGTCGGCGGGCCAGCAGCACCGTGAACACTGCTTCCTCGCGCAGCGTCCCGCTGCGGGCGTGTGCGTCGAGAAGCCGGCGGGCCTCGGCCTCGAATGCCTGGTGTCGGTCGGCGAAGAGGGCGGGCCGGGCGAAGCTGGTGCTGCGGAGGTATCCGATGACTGATTCGGGGGTCCAGGCGCGGGTGAACGGAAAGCGGTGTTCGCTCACGTCGCTGAACGCCGAGGCGGCCAGGTCGTCCTCGTAGGAGCGGCCGGGCTCGGTATAGGTCCCGCGGGTGCCCGCGCGCCGTCCCTCGCCGAGGTAGTTCTGGATCAACGCGCGCAACGCGACGGTCCAGTCGGCGTCATGGGTCCACAGGCTCCCGTCACCCATGACGGCAACGGCGGCATGCGGGGCGGCCACCCGGTCCGCCATCTTCAGGACGGCCGGGCGGTCCATCCAGTGAAACGCCCGGCAGCAGGTGACCAGATCAGGGCGTTGGCTCAGAATTCGGGGGGCGAAGGTGTGGGCCTCGCCGGCGTACGCGGTGACCGTGCACGCTCCGAGGAGCGGTTCGAGTTCGGCCATCGCCTGCGCGAGCATCTGCTGATTGACGTCGACCAGGTTGACGTGCGCCATGCGCGGGACGACAGGTAGCAGCGCGCGGGGGACTTGGCCGGTGCCGGTCCCCAGGTCCAGCAGGACGGGCGCGGGCCCTCCGTGCAGGGTCGCGGCGAGGAGGCGTACGGCTGCGTCCGGCACGCCCGGCCGGTAGCGGGCGTACTCGCCCGCCGCCGTCCCGAACAGCGCCTCGCCGGAGGGCTCCGGGCCAGCGGGGGGTTCGTCGCGCCGGTCAGGCACTGGCAGCGGTTCGTTGTTCACGCCCACCCCATCTCGGAGTAGGAGCGGCCGGCGCGGATAGCGTCGATGGCCGCGCGGGTGTAGGGCACCATCGGCTTCGGCAGGCCGTCGAGCGGCCACCACTCCCAGCGGACGCACCGGTCCGGTTCGCGCACCTCCGGCTCTCCGCGCCACGCCGTCGCCCGGAAGAAGAGCCCGATGCGCGGCTCGGCGCCGGCGTGGTCGAGAAGGTGGACCGTGTGCACCAGGTCCAAGTCTTCGGGCCTGATGACGAGCCCAGCCTCCTCGGCCGCCTCCCGGACCAGGCACGACCGGACCGATTCCCGCTCGACGTGTCCGGCGAGCGCGTGCCAGTGCTCGGCGGCGTACGCGGCGTCGGGATGGCGCAGTCCCAGCAGGGTGCGTCCGTCGCGCTCCAGGTAGAGGTGGGCACCGATCACGTTCTTCACGGCACGCGCACCGCCCCGCGATGCCACGGGGCGCTGTGCGGGTACCGGCGCGAGCTCGCAGGAGGCGTTCCCAGCGCGGTGGGCGAGGATCGCCTCGTACGCCCAGGGGCACATGGAGAGGTGGGCCATGGTGTCGACGTCGAACCAGCGGAACATGATGCCTTCGGTGACCGGTAGCTGGTCGGCGTCGCCGTCCCACCGGCCCTCGTAGACCTGGATCCGACCCTCGGTGACGTGGGGCCCAGAGGCGCTCACCGTGGTGAAGAGTTTCAGGTCGGGGATGACGAGGCCAGCCTCCTCGCGCAGCTCGCGGACGATCGCTTCGTCCGGCGTCTCCTGGCCTTCGGGCCCTCCTCCGATCAGTGACCACGTGCCCGGATCGCAGATCGGCTTGTGCGCGTCCCGCAGGTGCAGCAGGTACTGCCCGTGGCTGTTGGTGAGGATGACGGCGGTGCTGGTAGCCGTTGCGGGATCAACGTGCATGGCTGTCGCCTTTCTCGGAGTGCGGGTCAGGCTCGCCTGCCGCCTCCGTATCGGTGTGCGAGGCGTTGGTGAGCGCCCAGGACAGGGCGCCGCAGCGGCTGGTCACCCGCTGGGCGCCGTCGGCGTCGATCTGAAGCCGGTAGGTGTGCGGTGAGCCGGCCGCGCGCCAGTGGTCAGCGACGTCGTGGATCTCCGCCCAGATGTCGCGTGGCCCGACGGCGGTGACCTCCCAGCGCCGGTGGCCGACGCGGCGTGCCCGCATCCAGGAACCGCACCGCGGCGCGCCGATCGTCAGGTCGTCCGCGCTGAAGTCGCGGACCAGCCCGGGGTGGAGGTGGTCCAGGGCCAGCCACATGCCTCGGTCGGTGTCCGCCGGGGGCTCCAACCGACTGCGCCGAGTCCGGCCGCCCTCGGAGAGGGCGATCTTTTTACGGAAGGCGGCGGACAGGAACAGCCGGTCGAAGCCGACGCCGCCGCGGTGTCCGAACTCCACCGCGACCAGCTCCGCCTCTACAACGCCGGTCGAGGTTCTGCTGATCACCGCCAGGCCCGGCCAGGACGGGGAGGAGGTGCCCAAGGTTATCAGCGCGCGCCCGCCTGGCTCGAGTTGGGCAACCAGAGCCGGCGGAACCCCGGGTACGGCGAAGGACACGAAGATCCGGTCGTACGGGCCCAGCTCGGGCCAGCCGGCCAGACCATCCCCGGTCACCACAGCAGGCCGGTACCCCAAGGCCATCAGACGCGCGCGGGCGGCTTCGCTCACGTGCCGGTCGATATCGAGGGTGACGACGCCATCGTGGCCGCTGACGAAGCAGGCCACGGCGGCGGTCACGCCGGCGCCGGTGCCGACGTCCAGCACCCGCTGCCCTCGGCGCAGGTCCAAGCGTTGCAGCAGGTCGGCGGTCATGCCCATCGTGCTCGACATCGCCGTCATGGCGCCCCCGGACCGGGCGCCGGCGGCCCGGCCGAGGATCGGCTCGCCATCGTGCTGGATGGACACGCTGTCCCCGCTGTGGAGAAAACCCAGCAACTCCTCCCGGTCGCCGGGCCGCGCCCAGTCCAGCAGCTCCCAGCACGGAGGCTCGTCGGGGACGCTGCGCCGTACGTACGCCTGCGGCATCAACGTCTCGCGCGGCAGGGCAAGGAGCGCATCGCGTACGGGTCCGGGGTAAAGGTCACCGGCCTCTTCCAGGCGGGCGACCATCTTTGCCCGTGCGGCCGCGACCCGCGGATCCGGCGCGGCGGGGGAAGGTGTTGCTGTACAGGGTTCGGGGAGCGCGGTGGCGGTCGGCCCCGCTTCCGTACCGCCGGTGATGGGCTGCGTCACGGCATACCTCCCTCCACCGAGCCCTCCGCGGCGAGGCCGGACCCCGGCGCGGGCACGGTCGGCCCGGCTGCGGCAGGCGGTTGACCCGTGGTGTGGCCCGTGCCCTCCGGTGGCGAAGGAGGGGCGGGCATCTGTCGCAGGGCGCGCAGCGGTGAACGGGCCAGGACCACAAGCGGGACGACCAGCAGGCAGGCACCGGTGACCAGCGCGGGGCGTACTCCGGTCCACGTGCCGAGCCCGCCGGCGAGCAGAGCGCCCAACGGCCGGGCGCCGGAGGTCAGCCAGGTGCTCACGGCCTGCATCCGGGCTTGCATGCTGTTCTCGGTGATGATCTGGCGGATCGACCGCTGGGTGGTGCCCGCCGCCCCCGCGCAGGCCAATTGGAGGAATAGCGCGGCGCCGATGACGATCTCCCAGCCGAGGCCCGGGGAGGCCAGCAGCAGCGAGACTTGGGTGAGCGGGGTGAGCGCGAGCGCGCCGAGCATCATCGGCCCGGGTCCGAACCGCCGCGCGACGGCGGGCGCGAACAGCGCCCCGGCGGCCGCGCCGAGGGCGCCGATCCCCAGGACCACGCCGAAGGCGGTCGCGCTCATCTCCAGGACCCGCAGCAGGTTTGTTTCCGCAGAGGCTGTGTCCCCCGCAGATCGTGTCGCTTTACAGGGGGAACGCAGACCTGGCCTGTTTCGCATGCGAACTGTTCACCGTGTCGCTATCTCCAACGGCTCTCGTGACGAACGCCACACTGTAGCGGGCGTCAAGGTCAGCGTGGGGTCGATCAGGTGGGCTGGCCGGAGTCGGGCGGACGCTGCGCGAGCGGGTGGAGCGGAAGAGCGCCACCGTCTCGTAAGAGGGCGGCCTGCCTCACTCCTTCCCGGTCGTCTCGGGCCGGCCGCCGGTCAGAGCGCGGCGGAGGTCTGCGACGGCCGGGGCGCCAGCGGTCGTGCCGTCGGCGTGCCGGTAGAGCCGGCAGGACAGGCTCGGCTCCACGCTGTCGTGGGCGAACGGATCGATGCCACCCAGAAGGACGGTGGGCGCACCCGTCATCCGTTGCCGGGTGGCGGCGTCCGCATCGGTCACCTTGATCCATTCCATCGGCACCGTTCGGCCTTCGAGGGCATCGGCAAGCCGCTCGCGGATGAGCGGGGCGTTCGGGCGGTCGGGCACGGTCACCACCTTGATCCGCGTCGCCGTCTCCGGCTGGTTCATGGCGGACGCCTTCCGCATCCCGTTCTTCGTCTGTCCCGGGACAGAACACCTAGCTGCTGCGCAGAGTGATGGCCGACACGGCTTCCGATGGGTGCAGATCTTGAGGTTGCGCGGTCGACCCAGGGCGCGGTGACCGGATCTGCCAGGGCAGCGGGTGACCGTCGAGCGTCGCACGACAGCGTTCCTGCGCCGGGCTGTCACCGAGCTGTCCATCGAGAACGAAGCCCTGCGCCATCCCGAGCATCGGCAGCAAAGGGTCACAGCGCTGGGCAAGCGGCGGCTCAGGAACGGCTTCACCTGCTCCTGACCGGCGGACGGCCAGCACCAGCCGCCGCCCTACAATCACCAGGGTGACGGCAAGCACCCATGACATCGAGAACGCGGCCGGCGTGCTGCACGCTGGCGGCCTGGTGGCCCTCCCGACCGAAACGGTCTACGGCCTGGGCGCCAACGCCGAGGACCCTGCCGCCATTGCGCGGATCTTCCAGGTCAAGGGGCGTCCGCCGTCTCACCCGCTGATCGTGCACATCGCCGGCGCGGAGCAGCTGGACGACTGGGTCGAGGAGGTGCCCCCGGCGGCGCGTCTGCTGGCCGAGCACTTCTGGCCGGGCCCTCTCACGCTGGTGCTGCGTCGCGGTTCCCGCGTGCCGCTGGAGGCGACCGGTGGGCTGGAGACGCTTGCCGTGCGTGTGCCTGACCACCCGGTCGCGCTCGCGCTGCTGAATGCGTTCGGTGGCGGTGTCACGGCGCCGTCCGCGAACCGCTTCGGCTCGGTCAGCCCCACCACGGCGGACCATGTCCGTGCCGAGCTCGGCGATGCAGTGGACTTCGTGCTGGACGGCGGTGCCTGCGAGGTCGGCGTCGAGTCCACCATCGTCGACGCCACCGGCGAGACCCCGGCCATTCTGCGTCCAGGCGGGGTGACGCGCGAGGACCTCGATGCGGTCCTGGGGCACCCGGTCGAGGTCCCCTCGACCAGCCATGTCCGGGTGCCGGGACAGCATCCGTCCCACTACGCGCCTCGGGCGCGCGTCGTCCTCGTCGAGCCCGAGAAGGTCGTCGCCGAAGCGGAACTCGCCCACGAACAGGGACACCATGTGGGGGTCTTCTTGCCCGCTCCTTTCGCCGACGTCCCGGTGAAGGCACACGCCGTGGTGGCGGTCCCCGCCTCGATGACCGCCTACGCGCGCGGGCTGTACGGGTTCCTGCGTGAACTCGACGAGCAGGGCTGCGACCTCATCGTCGCCTCCCTGCCGGAGGACGAGGGGCTGGGACTCGCGATCGCCAACCGGCTCCGCCGCGCCGCAGGGCCCCGGACCATCGTCTGACCCGCGGCCCCGCTGGTTCGCCACCGGGCTCGGCGGAGCACGCACGGGTCGGGCAGCCGGGGCCGCAGCTCGTGCCGCCCGCCGTCAATGACAACCGCCCATCCCCCAGCCCATCCCGCGGCTCGCGCTCCGCGCCGATATGGCGCGGGGCTGGGGGCGGGACCGGGCCGGTGGATGAGAATGGTCAGGATGCGGTGGGAACCGCCACGTCGAGGCCGCGCGCGGCGACAAGCTGGGCACTGCCGTCGGCCAGCCGGTACGACAGTCCCACCACGCCGAGGCGGCCCTCGGCCACCGCGTCGGCCAGGACGCGGGAGCGTTCCAGCAGCAGGTCCACCGTGTGCTCGATGTGCTCGGCCAGGATCTCCTCGGGCTTCTCGCGTCCGGCGGCGCGGGCGGCCAGCACACTCGGGGTCACCCGTTCGACGACGTCGCGGACGAAGCCGCCCGGCGTCTGCCCGTTCTCCAGGGCGGAGCAGGCCGCGGCCACGGCGCCGCACGAGTCGTGACCGAGGACGACGACCAGCGGCGCGTTGAGGACCGCGACGCCGAACTCGAGGCTTCCGAGTACTTCGGTGCCCGCGACGTGTCCGGCGGTGCGGACCACGAACAGGTCGCCCAGGCCGCGATCGAAGATGATCTCGGCGGCCAGCCGGGAGTCGGAGCACCCGAACATCACTGCGAAGGGCTTCTGGGACGGTGCGGTCTCGGTGCGGCGGGCGGCGTCCTGGTTCGGATGCTCGGAGGCGCCGGAGACGAAGCGCTCGTTACCGGCCATGAGCAGGTCGAAAGCGTCACGGGGCGTGGGCGTCAGGATCTTCTCGGTCATGGTGGCAGCCTACGAGGTGACACCAGCCCCTGCACCGGCCGGCCCTCGGTGTCCGCCGGTCTCACACGGGGCCTTGCAGGGCAGGCGCCCAGCGGCCGATCAGCACGCTCATTCTCACGTATGGAGTGGTGCGCGCGGCAAGCAATCCTCCTTCCCGATCGCACCGAATGGAGGGTGAAAGGGACGAATTGCGACATCCATCCGTCCATGACGGGCACCCTCACCGTCCGCTGACCCGCACAGGCCACGCGGCGTCTCACGCCGGAGCAACCCCATGCACCACGATCCGACTCGCCCGGACACTCCACACCGGAAACTGCGCAGCGTCGCCCGTCTCCTGGCCGCAGCCGGCCTTGCAGCCGACGCCTACTTCCACGCGCACCTCGCCGACCGCTACGACGCCGTCAGTGCGCCCCTCAGCCAGGGCACGCTCTTCAGAGTCGAAGCCGCCGTCGCCGCCCTGGCGGCGCTGCTGGTCCTTCTCTGGCGCCGCCCCCTGGCAGACGCCTTCGCCTGGACCGTCGCAGCCGGCGGACTGGCCGCGCTCCTGCTCTACCGCTACGTCCACGTCGGAGAGCTCGGCCCCCTGCCCAACATGTACGAACCGGCCTGGTTCACCGACAAGAACCTCGTCGTCATCGCCCAAATGCTGGCACTCGTCGCCGCCACACTCCTCCTCACCCGTCGGCGCCCTGCCTGACGTCCTGCATACCGGCGTGGCGGGCCCAGAGGATCAGCGGGACCTGGAGGGGAAGCCTCGCGCAGGCGACGGCTCTCGCCGTCTTCGAACGGTGACGCCAGTCATAGGCCATCTTGACGTTCGCCGGGAACACTCCGGCGAAGAACAAGGCGGTGGCCCGGGCGCTTGCCCTTCGGGTCGCCGGCAGCGCGAGACCGGCGGCCAGGGCCAGTTCGGCCACGCCGCTGGCCGTGGTCCAGGCCCGGGGGCTGCCCGGCAGGGAACGCGGCACGAGGGAGTCGAACTGCCTGGGTGCGACGAAGTGAGCGACACCTGCCGAGGCCATCAGGCCGGCGAGCAGAAGCGCGGAACGCGCAGGGGACATGGGGAGTCCTTCGGTCACGGGGGCGGGCGGGAGAGGACGCCTGAACGTACCGATCGGTTGAGGCGGCGCACAGACGGATCGCGTGAAGTTCACCGGCGGACGGGGATGAACAGGGCGGCGTCCAGCGGGTCGGCCCCCCACACCGTGTCCGGATCGGAGGCAAAGGCGCGGGGAGGGGATGCAAGGCCGAGGACTTCGGCTGTGCTGCGAGTGGCGAGGCTGTGCCAGAGGCGCGCCCGGCTGATCATGGTGTGGCGGCCGCCGGGCATGCGGATGCCCCGGACGCGGGTCCCGGCCGCCTCGGCGCGGTGGAGGTAGGTCCAGGTGTCGGTGGCGGACGTGACCGGGTCGGCCGGGTCGTGCAGGGCGATAACGGTGCGGTTACCCAGGTGGGTGACCGGCTCATCGGGTGGGCACCAGGGGGCGAGGGCGACGATGCCTCGGACGTGCGGATCGTCGGCGGCGCGCAGCGCGGCTCGGGCGCCCATGGAGTGCCCGAGCAGCACCACGGGGAGAGGACCGGCCATGTC
The DNA here is from genome assembly GCF_021390935.1 of Streptomyces sp. CC228A. Taxonomy (GTDB): domain Bacteria; phylum Actinomycetota; class Actinomycetes; order Streptomycetales; family Streptomycetaceae; genus Streptomyces. Next base: position 362,887 of record NZ_JAJPUI010000007.1, on the reverse strand, counting down.
CGCGAGTTCGGCCAGGGCGCGGCGTGTGTCGTGTACGGGGTCGGCGCGCTCTCCGTTCCAGCCGCGCATCCGGTAGCGGACGTACCCGATGAGGATGTCGGCATGGGCGGGGTCTTCGGCGAGCGTCCGGGCGAAAGCTCTCATCCTCAGGTCGGGGAGGTTGAGGGCGGGCGGGGGTGCGAGGGAGTCGGCGCGTCCGCCGTGCAGCAGCAGTACCGCGCCCGCCGCCCGCCGAAGCCGGGGCTCGGGCATGTGCAGAGCATGGAAGGTGCTGCTTCGGTCGGGTTCGCTCATTTCGTGCTCTCCGGCGTGCCACGAGGGGTCTTGCGGGGTGGCAGGGGAAGGAAGCCGCTGGTGCGCGCGGTGTAGGCGGCGTAGCCGGGGCGGTGGGCCATGTGCTTCTCCAGGAGGCGCTTGCCGCTGCCGACGGTGAGGAGCAGGGTCATGAGGACCGGGGAGACGAGGACGGCGAAGGTCGGCTGCCAGGCGGTGCAGGCGAGGAGGTACAGGCCCCACCAGACGAGGCTGTCCCCGAAGTAGTTGGGGTGGCGGGTCCAGGCCCACAGGCCCTTGTCCATGATCCGTCCCCGGTTGGCGGGATCCTTCTTGAAGCGGGCCAGCTGGTGGTCGCCGACGGCCTCGAAGGCGAGTCCGGCCGCCCACAGCGCGAGTCCTCCGTACGCCAGGGCGTCCAGGGGTGCGGAGCTGTAGGAGGCGGCCTGGACGGGCAGGGAGATCAGCCAGACGAGGGCCGCCTGCCCGAGGTACACGGTGCGCAGCGCGTAGAGGGTCCGGTTGCCGGGGGCCTTGTCGAGGAGGGCGGTGTAGCGCGGGTCCTCGCCTTGTCCACGGGAGCGCCGTGCGATGTGCACTGCGAGGCGCAGCCCCCACAGGACGGTCGCCGCGGCGACGAGCAGGCGGCGGCCGTCGTCGCCGTGCCCGGCCGACAGCAGCCAGGTCACGGTCGCGACGGCAGTGAAGGCGAGGCCCCAGGCGATGTCGACGATACGGTGCAGTCCGCGGCGCACAGCGACGGCGAACGTGGCCAGGAGTACCGCCCCAGACGTGGCCGCGGCGGCGGCGAGGTTGACGCCGAGGGTGCCCCAGTCGATGCTGTTCATGACGGGTCCGCCGGGTGGTACCAGGCGGCGGGAGTGGCCGGCATGCCGGACGCCCCTTCGCGGGTGGGCCGTACGGCGAGGATCTGGTCGACGCCCATGCGGCGTTCGGCGAAGGCGAGCGACGCGCCGGCCAGGTACAGGCGCCACACCCGGGCGGTGGTCTCCCCCACGAGGTCCTCGACGTCGCCCCAGCGGCGCTCGAGAGTGGAGCGCCAGGCGTCGATGGTCCTCGTGTAGTGCTCGCGCAGGGACTCGGTGGACCGGACCTCCAGGCCCGCGGCCTCCAGTACGTCGACGGTGCGGCCGACGGGGCGCATGTGCATGTCGGGGGCGATGTACGTTTCGATGAAGGCGCCTCCGCCGGGTGCGTGGGCGCCGCGGGACATCTGCTGGATCAGCAGTCGGCCCTCGGGACGCAGGGCGTCGTGCAGCTTGGCGGCGAAGGCGGGGTACTCGGCGTCGCCGACGTGTTCGCCCATCTCGACGGCGGCCGCGGCGTCGTAGCCGCCGCCGTCGATGTGCCGCCAGTGCCGCAGCTGCACATCGACGAGGTCGGCCACGCCCTCGCGTGCGGCGCGTTCGGTGACGTGGTCGTGCTGGGCGCGGGAGAGGGTGACGGCGGTGACGCGGGCTTTGTGTTCGCGCGCCGCGTGGACGGTGAGGGATCCCCAGCCGCAGCCGACGTCGAGCAGCCGGCCTCCCGGGCCCAGGTCCAGTTTGCGGCAGATCAGGTCGAGTTTGTCGCGCTGGGCGTCGGCCACGGTGTATGCGGGCTCGTCGGGTCGGGTCCAGTAGGCGCAGGAGTACGCCATGGTCTCGTCGAGGAGGAGGGCGTAGAAGTCGTTGGAGAGGTCGTAGTGGTGGCTGATCGCCGCCCGGTCCCGGGAGGCGGTGTGCAGGCTGCCGGTCAGGCAGGCCCGTCCGTCGGGGCGCTTCGGGGGCGGACCGACGGCACCCAGGCGTACCGCCAGGGCGGTGGCCGCGGCCATGTCCGTCGGTCCGGGACGTGTGGCCGGCCGGTCGCGGACGGTGCGGCCGGCGTGGGAGAGGGCGTCGGCCAGGTCGCCGTCGACGTCGAGGTCTCCGGTGACGTACGCCTCGGCGAGGCCGAGCTCGCCCGGCTGCCACAGCAGGCGGCGCAGGGCCGCGGGCGAGCGGAGGATCACGAGGGGTGCGTCCGCTGGGCCTGTCTGGCTGCCGTCCCAGGCGCGGATGCGCACGGGGAGGGGGCCGGGGAGGAAGTGGCCGAGGAGCTGGGCGAGTCGGTCGGCGGCGGGCCTCATCGGTGGGTCCTACCTTCGGTGAACAGGAGCTGGCGGACGTCGAGGTACCGGGAGCGGAATCCGGCTTCCGAGTAGGCGAGGTAGAACTCCCACATGCGCTGGAAGACCGGGTCGAAGCCGAGGCCGGCGACGACCGTGCGGTGGGCCGTGAAGCGTTCGCGCCACAGACGCAGCGTCTCGGCGTAGTGGTCGCCGAAGCCGTCGTCGGCGTCCGTGCGCAGACCGGCGGCGGCGGAGTGTTCGGCGATGGCCTCGCGGGAGGGGATCAGGCCGCCAGGGAAGACGTACTTGCTGATGAAGGTGTGGGTGGCGGCGGTGTTCAGCATCTCCCGGTGGCCCATCGTGATGGCCTGCAGGACGATCCTGCCGCCGGGGGCGAGCGAGCGACGCAGGGCCGTGAAGTAGGCGGGCCAGTAGTCGGCGCCGACCGCTTCGATCATCTCGACGCTGATCACGGCGTCGTACCGGCCTTCGATGTCGCGGTAGTCGCGCAGCTGGACATCCACCCGGTCCGTAAGTCCGACCGCGGCGATCCGCTGGCGGGCCAGGGCGGCCTGCTCCGTGGAGAGGGTCAGGGTGGTGACCCGGGCGCCGCGGGCGGCGGCCCGCAGGGCGAGTTCGCCCCAGCCGGTGCCGATCTCCAGCAGCCGGGTGCCCGCGCCCACGTCGGCGAGGTCCAGGAGCCGGTCGATCTTGCGGTGCTGTGCGGAGGGGAGGGATTCGAAGCGGGCGGGGAAGGCGGTGAAGACCGCGGAGGAGTAGGTGAGGGTGGGGTCGAGGAACGCGGAGAACAGGTCGTTGGACAGGTCGTAGTGACGCTGGATGTTGTCGCGTGCCCCGTCGCGGGTGTTCCGGTCGGCCGCGGGGCGGGCGGACACCCACAGACGGCGGAGCCGGCGCAGCGGAGCGGGCACCAGGTCGTCGGCGTAGGCGGCGAGGACGGTCAGGACGCCGGCCAGGTCGTCGCTGTCCCACTCGCCGGCCATATAGGACTCGCCGAAGCCGATCAGTCCGTGACGGCCGATGCGCCGGTGGAAGGCGTCCGGGTCGTGGAGCGTCAGCCGTGGCCCGGCGGCCGACGGGCGGGCACGGCCTGAGGGCCCGGTCAGGGCCAGCCGTTCCAGGGCGCGGCTCACCAGGTACCTGGCGACGGCGGTCCGGGCGCGTCCGGCCGAAGGGAGCCGGGCCACGTCCGGCCAACGGCCGGCGTCGACGTCCGCGCGGCGGACGGCGGGCGCGGCGGCCGCGGGGCCGGTGCCCGGCGTCTGCGGGGGGATCCCGACGGCTCGGCCGGCGAGCCGGGAACGGCCCTGGGAGGTGAGGGCGGGGCGGGTCACGACAGCATGCCTTTCTGCGGGGTGGAACGGACACGGGGGTGTACGGGCAGGCCGCGCAGCAGCAGATGGATGCCGTGGCGGCGGATGCCGGCCCAGACGGCGGCGGTGGAGAAGGGTCTGCGGGCGGCGGCGGACAGCAGGCCACGTACGGTGGCGGGCCGGCGGCGGCCGCGGACCACCGCGGTGAACGCCTGGCCGTCCGCGTTGTCGAGGTGAACGGTCAGCGTCAGCCGTTCGCCTGGCAGCGGAAGCCGCATCCGGTAGCGGCCCTCGACCGCGAAGAACGGCGAGACGTAGAACTCCTTGTCCACCGCCGCCTGTCCGGCCTCGTCGGTGTGCAGCAGGTAGCAGTGGCGCTGCCCGTAGGTGTTGTGGACCTCGGCGACGACGCACACCAGGGCGCCGGCGGCGTTGTGGCACCAGAACACGCTGAGCGGGTTGAAGACGAACCCGAAGACGCGGGCGTGCGCGAGCATCACCACCCGCCCGCCCTCCAGGTCGACGCCGTGCGTGGCGAGGAAGGCGTCGAGCCCGGCACGGACGGACCCGGCGGTGCCGGCGAAGTGGTCACGCGCGTCGAAGCGGGCCAGCGGACGCAACGGCCGGGGCAGCACCGGCAGCCAGTCGAGGTCCACGCACCACAGGTAGGTGCGGTGCCGCAGAGCGTGGCGCAGGGGCGTGCGGCGGACGTGCGTGATCACGCACTCGTACAGGGCCGGCGCCGTGACCGCCGTGAGCGCGGCGGTTGAGTCGGTCCCGGTCACCACTCCACCCCCAGGGAGCGGGCCGCCTCCACGCCGGAGCGGCAGCCGTCCTCGTGGAAGCCCCAGCCGTGCCAGGCCCCGGCGTAGGCGGTCACGCCCGTGTTGAGTCGGGGCAGCTCCCGCTGCGCGGCGACCGAGGTAGGGGTGTAGACCGGGTGCTCGTACATCATCCGCTCCACCACCTGGTCCGCGGCGATGCCGTCCTCGCCGCCGAGGGTGACGACGTAGCCGGCGCCGGCGGGCAGTTTCTGCAGGCGCTGCATGTCGTAGCTGACGCGCACGGGCTGGGCCGAGGGGTCGCAGCTGGTCATGCGGTAGTTCCAGCAGGCGCGGGCGCGCGGCGAGCGGGGCAGGACGGAGGCGTCGGTGTGCAGGACGGTGGGGTTGCGGGAGTAGGTGAAGGCACCCAGAAGCCGCTTCTCGTCCGTGGTGGGGTCGGCGAGGATGCGCAGTGCCTGGTCGGGATGGGTGGCGATCACGACGGCGTCGTGGGCGTCGGTGGTTCCGTCGCCGGTGGTGATCAGCACACCTCGGCTGGTGCGCCGGACCGTGTGGACGGGGCTGGAGACCCGGACGCGCTGGACGCGTTTGGCGGCGGCCTCGACGTAGGCGGCGGAGCCGCCGGTGACGGTCTTCCACTGAGGGGAGCCGGTGACGGAGAGCAGGCCGTGGTGGTCGAGGAAGGCGAAGAGGTAGGCGGCGGGGTAGGACAGGGCGGTGCGTGCCGGGCAGGACCAGACCGCGGCGACCAGCGGGAGGGCGAAGTGGCTGACGAAGTAGGCAGAAAATCCGCCCTCGCGCAGGAAGTCCCCGAACATGATGCCCGCATGCGGCCGTCGGGCCAGCAGGCGGCGGGCGCCGCGGTGGAAGACCGGAACCTCCGCCAGCAGGCGCAGGTAGCGGCCCCGCAGCGCGGGACGGGAGGCGAACAGAGCGGCCGGGCCGCGGGCGCCCGCGTACTCCAGGCCGCAGCCGTCGCAGCGGACCGACATGCTCATCTCGGCGTCCTGCGTGCCGATCCCCAGCTCCCGGAACAACCTGAGCAGGGTGGGGTAGGTACGTTCGTTGTGGACGATGAACCCGGAGTCCACGGCGACCGGCCGCCCGCCGGGGGCCGGCAGGTCGCGGGTGTGGGCGTGGCCGCCGAGCCGTCCGTCCGCCTCGTACAGGGTGACCTCGCACGAGGACGCCAGGACGTAGGCGGCGGTCAGTCCCGCCACCCCGGCGCCGACGACGGCCACTTTCCGGTCTTCCACCACAAGCGCTCCCGCCACTCGACACGCCGTTCGGCTGCTGCGTTTCACCCGTACTTCGCAGCAGCCGGGCCATCGGATTGGGCGTGATGTGTGGTGGCGGGGTGGAGGGTCCGGGCGTAGAGGCGTGCCGGTTCAGCCGGTGAGGCCGGCGAGCTGTGTGCTCAGCGTGACGGCGGGCGGGTAGGTGGCACCTACGGCGGTGACGTGCTTCCAGTGCAGGCGGCCGTGGCCGTTGATGATGAACACCGACCGTCGCAGGCCGATCAGGGGTGCGCTGATCCCGAAGGACTTCGCCACCGCACGTCCCCCGTCGGACAGCAGGGGCATGCGCAGCCTGCGGTTGCGGGCGAAGTTCTCATGGCTGTCGACCCCTTGGGGGCAGATGGCCCACACGGTGGCTCCGGCGGCCTGGAGTTGGCCCAGGCCGTCGGAGTAGGAGCACAGCTGCGCGGTGCACACGGGGGTGTCGTCGCCGGGGTAGAAGGCGAGAACGAGTGGCTTGCCGCGCTGCTCGCACAGGGTGTAGTCGCGGCGGTGGAAGGTTTCGCCGTCCAGGTGCCCGCCGGGCAGGCAGAAGTCGCCGACGATGTCCCCGATCTCCGGGGTGCTTGCCATGAGGTACCTCGATCGCTGCTCGATGCGGGGGCGGCTGGTCAGGCGGGAAGGGTCATCAGGAGCAGGGGGTCGGTGGTGGGCTGGGGGGAGCCTCCGGCGGGTTCGAGGGTGAGGCCGACGGCGCCCGCGTCGGCGGGGTCGCCGGCAAGGACGACGGTGCCGTCGCCGTGGATGAGTCCGGCCGGGCGCATGGTGCCGTCGTGGTCGAGCCACAGTTGGTAGGTCTTGCCTGCGGCGGGTGCGGGCAGGTTGGCGGCGGTGAAGACGGCCTTGTTCTGCCGCTCGGAGGCGACGACGGTGGTCAGGGCTCCGTTGGCGGCCCGTCCGTGGACGGTGCGGGCGTCCGGAGCTGCCAGCACGGCGCTGACCGCGTCGAGTTGCTGCTGGGCCTGGCGGGCCCGCTGTTCGAGGTCCTGTCCGTTCTGCGTCTGCCACACCGCGACGCCGCCCAGTGCGGCCGCGGCAACGCTGGCGGCCAGCGCCAGGGGCACGGCCCGGCGTCGCAGGATGCCGCCGAGGGCGGGCGCCGCGCTGGGGGCGGGGATGCGTGGGGGCAGCTGGCGCACCCCGTCGATGGCCGCCATGACCTGTGCCTTGGCTGCCGCAGGCGGTGGCTGGGCGACCGCTGCTGCCAGGCGCGCCGCGGTCGCCCGGAACTCTGCGGCTTCCTGCCGGCATGCCTCGCAGGCCCGCAGGTGGGCATCGAAGTCCTCGCGTTCGGAATCGTCGAGTGCGCCCAGCGCGTAGGCGGCAACCAGGGTGTGGGCGTCGGTGGCGTGGTGTTTCATGTGGTCACCCCCATGCAGTCGCGGAGCCGGATCAGCCCGTCGCGCATGCGTGTCTTGATCGTGGGAAGAGGCGTGCGCAGGGCTTCGGCGACTTCACGGTAGGTCAGCCCCCGGTAGTAGGCCAGGGTCACCGCCTGACGTTGCAGTTCGGTCAGGCCGCGCAGGCAGCGGCGGACCTGCTCGGACTCCAGACGGGTCTCCACCTGCTCGGTGACCTCGTCGAAGGCGGTGGTGTGCTCGCGGGCGGCCTGGGCCTGCTCGCGGTCGGCGGAAGCCTGGGCGGAACGGACCCGGTCCACGGCACGCCGGTGGGCGATCGTCGCCGCCCACGCCGTCACCGCGCCGGCCTCGGGCCGGTAGCGCGCCGCCTGCCGCCACAAGTCGATCATGACCTCCTGGGCGACCTCCTCGGACTGCGCCCGGTCGCGCACGACTTTGACCGCGATGCCGAACACCAGCGGTGCGAGGGCGTCGTAGAGGACGGAGAACGCCTGCTTGTCGCCGTGCGCCACCTTGCCCATGATCTCGGTGAGGTCGCCGGGGTCGGGGCGGCCGTTGTGGCCGGCGCCGAAGGGAAGCGGTTGGTTCACCTGTACCGCTCCGGTCGTGGTGAGAAGGCGAAGGGGCGGCCTGGGCAGGCCGTCGGGGGGCGGGGCGTCCATCGCATGCCGGTCCTTTGTCGTCGCTCGATCGGACCGGACCGCCCGGGGGCGGTCCGGTCGCCGAAACCTGTAGGTGCCTCGTCCGTTCTTCGTAGCGGATGGGCGCGGGGATGGGTGCGCTTCGTCACCCGCGCCAGCACCGAGTAACCCGTTCGAGGGAAGCCGGACGCAACGGCCAAGCCGCAGGGCGTACGGCGGCGAAGACGGTGCGTGAGGAGAGCGGAACGACGTTCTCCTGCTCCCCTCACCGGCCGTGCGGGTTGCTCGGCCGAGACACCCTCATGGGAGGTAGTTCACATGGTTCGTGTGCGACACGGTCTGGCGGTGGCCCTGGCAGCCGGCGCGGTGGTCGTCGGCGGCGCGTCGATGGCGTCGGCCGATGCCGGTGCGCAGGGAGTGGCCGCGTACTCGCCGGGAGTGGGCTCGGGCAACCTCATTCAGGTTCCCGTCCACATCCCGGTCAACGCCTGCGGCAACACCGTCAGCGTGATCGGGCTGCTGAACCCGTCCTTCGGCAACACCTGCGTCAACGCCTGATCGAGCACCGCGACAAGAGCCCCGGTCCGCCGCCGGCACGACGGGGTGGCGCGGACCGGTGATCCGCCCGGAAGGCACCGTGATCCGGGCGGGTCGGCCGCGGGCGGCTGTCGGCACAGCCGCCCGCGGCGCCGCATCCCGGTGCCTGGGCTACCAGGTGAGGACCGCGATGACCTGCTTGCCCCGGCCGCAGGGGCTGACGAAGAGGTCCGCCCCCAGCGCCCGGACGATCTTCAGTCCCCGGCCCCCCGGCTCCGTACGCTGCGCGTCGCGGTGACTTCCTGACAGGTCCGCCGTGCCGTCGCTGACGGCGACCCCCGCCCGTCCCCGCTCCAGGCTCAACGTGAGCGCGTAGGGTCCGTCGGCGTGCAGCACCGCATTGCCGACCAGCTCCGAGACGATCAGCGCGAGATCATCGGCAACCTCGCGCGGACAGGCATCCGCCTCCTGTGACAGGAGCCGTGCCGTGGCCTGACGGGCTTGGCGGGCCGCCTGTCCGCCCGAGAGGAGCGGGACGTGCAGGGTGGCCGGACATCCGCAGGGCGCGATGGCGGTGTCCATGATGACCTCGCATTGAGCGGTCCCCACAGAGTGAAGACCGAGTAGAAGGGGAACGCCGTGGGGTCCCGGTGATCCGTGAACTCGGCGGCGGCTTGCCGGTCGTCACCACGTGTCGTGGCGGTCCCGGTGGGCGCGAACCCAGTGGCTGACGCTGCGGCCGGTAATCCGGTGCTGCTTCCAGTGATGATTCGTGACGAAAATCCTGATGGATTGCCCTGAAGCTGCGGAGACTCTCGAGCGCCCGTCCGGGTGATCTCCCGCCTTACCTGCTATTCCGGCAGGACCGGCCCGGCAGCAGGACCGAGGTCTTGCGCTCCGTTGCCGTCACCGGTTGGCGTCCCGCTGCACCGCCCTGCCGGCCGGTACGTCCTCGGTTGCCGGACGCGAGGTAACGGCGCGCCACTTCCCGACCGGCACCGCCAGCCCCCGCCGCCCGGGGGCCCGCCTCGGGTGCCGGGGCCCCGGGGTCGCCCCACCGCCTGCGCGCTGTGAAGGGCAACTCGGGGAGGGAGTTCATTCTTTTGGGGGTGGGACCAATCCGCCGGGTGGGGGCTGCCGAATGCCGGGTGTGAGCAGCTTCCGCAGCAAACTTGTCCGCGCCGTGATGGGCGCGCTGGCCGGACTCCTGGCCGCGTTCACGGCCCTGGCCGTGGCCGAGCTGGCCGCCGGGCTGGTGCGGCCGGCGGCCGGGCCGGTGACGGTCGTCGGCGGCGCGGTGATCGACCGGACGCCGGCCGCGGTGAAGGACTTCGCCATCCGCACGTTCGGAGAGAACGACAAGACGGTCCTGCAGCTGGGAATCCTCGCGATCCTCGCCCTGATCGCCGTCGCCCTGGGCGTCCTCGCCCTGGCGCACCGGCGAATCGGGGCCGCGGGTGTGCTGTTGTTCGGGATCGTCGGGGCCGCGGCCGCTCTCAGCCGCCCCGACTCCACCGGCCTCGGCGACGCGCTGCCCTCGATCGGCGGGGCTGTTGCGGGAGCCGCCGTGCTGTACCTGTTGGCGTCCAAAGCCGCCCACGTCCCTGCCGTGGCCGGTGCGGACGGCCAGGACGGCCCCGGGGGATGGAGCAGGCGAGGGTTCCTCACCGCTGCCGGTGTGACCGCCGTCGCCGCGGCCTCGGCCGGAGCGCTGGGACGCTACTTCACCGGCCGGCAAGGCCAGGGCGCCATCGCCTCCCGGGAGAACCTGGTGCTTCCCAAGCCCGCCTCCCCGGCCCCCGCCGTCCCGGCCGGCGTCCAGCTGAAGGTGCCCGGTATCACGGCCTTCACCACCCCCAACTCCGACTTCTACCGCGTCGACACCGCCCTGACCGTTCCCAAGGTCGACGCCGGCACCTGGCGGCTGCGCATCCACGGCAAGGGCGTCACCCGGCCGCGCACCTACACCCTCGACGAGCTGCTGGCCCGTCCTCTCATCGAGCGCGACATCACCCTGACCTGTGTCTCCAACGAGGTCGGCGGCCCCTACATCGGCAACGCCCGCTGGCTCGGTATCCCCCTCGCCGACCTCCTGGAGGAAGCCGGCGTCAAGCCGCCGTCGAAGGGCGGACGGGCCGATCAGCTGGTGGCCCGCTCCGTGGACGGCATGACCCTCGGCTCCCCCGTCGAGGACGTGATGGACGGGCGCGACGCCATCCTGGCGGTCGGCATGAACGGCGAGCCACTGCCCTTCGACCACGGCTTCCCCGTCCGGATGCTCGTCCCCGGCCTGTACGGCTACGTGTCGGCCTGCAAGTGGATCGAGGACATCGAGCTCACCACCTTCGACGCCTACGACCCGTACTGGGTCAAGCGCAAGTGGGCCCGCAAGGCGCCGATCAAGACCCAGGCCCGCATCGACACCCCCAAGCCCTTCGCCCGACCCGCCGCGGGCGCCGTCACCGTCGCCGGCGTCGCCTGGGCCCAGCGTCGCGGCATCACCCGCGTCGAAGTCCGCGTCGACGACGGCCCGTGGCAGGACGCCGACCTCGCCGCCCAGGCGGGCGTCGACACCTGGCGCCAGTGGTCCTACCGCTGGAACGCCACCCCCGGCGGACACAACCTCACCGTCCGCGCCACCGACGGCACCGGCCAGGTCCAGACCGAGCAGCGCACCCGCACCATCCCCGACGGTGCGAGCGGCTGGCACAGCGTCTTCGTCACCGTCCCCTAGACCACCCGGCCCCGGCATGCCGGCCGGCCCGGGCAGCACAACCAACCACCTGAAGCATCCCCCCTTTGAGAAGCCCTTCAAGGAGCTACCGATCATGAACAGCATGAAGATCCGCCGTACCGCGATCGCCGTCGCCGCCGCAGCGATGCTGCCTCTGTCCCTGGCCGCGTGCTCCGACTCCGGCAGCGACACCAAGGCCGCCCCGAGCGCGACCGCCGAGGACGCCGCGAAGACCGGCGAGAGCACCCCGGCAGGCGACAGCATGACCGGCGACCAGCCGTTCGGCCCCGCCTGCGCGGGCGTCCCGAAGGAGGGCGCGGGCTCCTTCGACGGCATGGCCAAGGACCCCGTCGCCACCGCCGCGTCCAACAACCCGGCCCTGTCCACCCTGGTGACCGCGGTCAAGCAGGCCGGCCTGGTGGACACCCTGAACAACGCCAAGGACATCACGGTCTTCGCCCCGACGAACGACGCCTTCGCGAAGATCCCGAAGGCCGACCTCGACAAGGTCCTCGCCGACAAGGCGATGCTCACCAAGATCCTCACGTACCACGTCGTCGGCCAGAAGCTCACCCCGCAGCAGCTGGAGAACGGCAGCTTCGAGACCCTCCAGAAGGGCATGGTCACCACCACCGGATCCGGCGAGTCCTACAAGGTCAACGGCACCGCCAACGTGGTCTGCGGCAACGTCAAGACCGCCAACGCCAACGTCTACATCATCGACACCGTCCTCATGCCGAAGTAGATCCTTCGCACGAGGTCCGCAAGCCACGGTGGCCCTGTACCCGTCCTCCTCGGACGGGTACAGGGCCACCGGCCTGACCGCCGCACGCCAGCAGAACCCGCTCGGGCCTGGCGCAGCAGGGTGCTGCGCCTCGCCCGACCGGCGGCGGATTACTTCTGGTTGACGGGCAGGGCCAGGTCGGTGACCTGGTGCGTCTTCGGGAAGGCGCCCTTGCCGGTGGCCTTGCCGGTCAGCACGTCGACCGCGTAGAGGCGGTAAGCCCCGCCGGTGCCGATGGCCGCGAAACCGTGGTTCATACCGGTCCTGGGGTCGGAGTAGATGTCGAAGCCCGCGTCGAGAGCGGCGTCCACACCGAGGTTCCCGGTGGGAGCCAGGGTGCCGGCGTTGGCGGGAGACTGCAGCGAGATGCGGTCGGCCATCGTGTCGAGGTCGAACAGTGTCGTCGCGGTCGCGGCGTTCAGATCGTTGTTGGTGTACGCGGCGCCGGTCACCCCCATCGCGGTCGACGGCGGCATGGTCGGGTTGGTCAGGGTGCCGTCGACGATCGTGGCCAGCGGGGCGGCCGCGTCGTCGATGTTGTGACGCAGGTTCTGTCCGGTGTTGGAGATGACGCGAAGCCGGTTGGCGGCGGGGTTGAAGTCCACGCCGAACGTGCTGCCGGCCAGGGCCACCGTCAGCTGGGAGACCTTCATGGCCTTGGCGTTGGTGGTGTTCAGGGTGTAGATGCCGCCCTTGTCGCCGACGCCGTAGAGCTTCTCGTTCTGGACGCGGAAGTCGATCCCGACGAGCTTGGTGTCGCCGGACAGCCCCGACACCTTGCCCAGCGACCAGGTCTTGGAGGGCTTGTGGACGTCGAACTCGACGAGGCGCTGGTCGCCGGTCAGTCCGATGGCGTGCAGGGCCTTGTGGTCGTGGGCGGGCAGCGTCTTGGCGGCCGTGTCGGACGCCGCCAGCGCGGGCGCCGCGCACAGGGCGGCCAGGACTACCGCGGAAGCCGCGGTCACGGTCCGGTTGCGCATGTTCACTCCTTCATCGGGGCCCGGGCCAGGTTGGCCCAGGTCTCGTGATGGATTCGTCACCGTCGCCGCAGGGGACGGGTGCCCGGGGCGGATGCCACCCGCCTGGCCCAAGGGCGCCGGCCCGGGCTGCGCCATCCGGGTGGGACCGGCAGCGCGCCGGGCCACCGGCCGGTGGGTGTGGCGCTGCTGGTGGTGACGGTGTGGTCGTGGTTACGGACGAGAAATGGCAGTCCACGGACTGTGCGGGGCTTGAGATCTGCCGGGACGGCAGCGGGGTACGCGGGCTGCGGCTGCTGGGCTGGCAGGAGGTTCTGCCCCGCTCTCTTGCGGCAGTCCTGGACACCCAGCCCGCCCAGGCCGCGCGCCTGCCCGCGCGAGCGGACAGCCCAGCCTTGCCCGGTCCCGAATGCGACAGCACCCGCTTCACGGCACAACGCCGCCGCTGGCCGATGGCAGCGATCGGACGACCGCCTTCACCTCTGGGCCCTGTGGACGTCAGGGGCCATCGGAGTGGCCACGGCAAGTGACGGGCGCGTCCATCACAACTAATGCGCTGTTGCAATTAGGTTGCAGTAAAGGGTTGTTGGCTCATTCGGGCTAAGGCTGATGCTGTGTGTCGCCCGTGACTCGAAGCCGGAGCAGGCAATCCTCTGACCTGCGAGATCGCCCTTTCCGCGGTTCCGGACACGCCAGCCGCGGGTCGCGGGTGGGCGCGCGGCGTCGCCCGGGCGTGGTTTCCTTCGCCCTGCGCAGCCCTGCGCGATGGTGTGTCCGGACCTTGGTCAGTCCCCGTTGCCTTTCCTGACCCTGCCCGGGCAGTGCGAACCCCTCGTTCGCCGCGGTGCCGACCGCCACCCGCACAAGCCCGTAGCGGCACCGCCGCCCGCCTCATCAGGCCGGGCCCGGTGCGCACCCTGCTGGGAAGGAAGCACCTCTTCGTGAAGGCAACCTCCACGGCGTCCGGCCGGCGCCGGATGCTGGACCACTCCCTGCTCGTCCTCGGCTCCGGCGCGCTCGCGACCGCCATGGCCGTCCTCACCCTCGGCCCCGGCGTCAGCTCCGCCTCCAGCCACCGCGAGGCGCCGCTGATCGCCGGCGACCCGCGCGCCGACAACACCGACGTGTACGCGTTCACCAGCCCCGACAAGAGTGACACCGTCACCCTGCTGGCGAACTGGATCCCGTTCGAGGAGCCCAACGGCGGACCGAACTTCTACGCCTTCGGCGAGGACCTCCGCTACAACATCAAGATCGACAACACGGGTGACGGCAACGCCGACGTCACCTACACCTGGCGGTTCAAGAACCAGATCCGCGACGCCGCCAACCAGTTCCTCTACAACACCGGCCCCGTCACCACCCTCGACGACGCGGACCTGAACTTCCGGCAGGTCTACGACCTCACCGAAACCCGCCACGGCAAGAGCAGGGTCCTGCTGTCCAACGTGCCCGCCGCACCGTCGCGGGTGGGGCCGGCCTCGATGCCGAACTACGCCTCGCTGCGTGCCCAGGCCGTGCGTTCCCTGCCGGGCGGCGGGAAGGCGTTCGCCGGTCAGGCCGAGGACCCGTTCTTCGCCGACCTGAGGGTCTTCGACTTGCTGTACGGCGGGGACCTGTCCGAGCGCGGGCAGGACACCCTGGCCGGCTACAACGTCAACTCCGTCGCCCTGCAGATCCCCAAGAAGCACCTCGCGCTCAACTACAACCCGTCGCGGAACCCGGTGGTGGGTATCTGGTCGACGACCGACCGCAAGGGCGTCCAGGTATCCGACTCCCGCACCGGACACGGCGACCAGTGGAAGCAGGTCTCCCGCCTGGGCAACCCGCTGGTGAACGAGGTCGTCGTCCCGCTGAAGTTCAAGGACGCCTTCAACACCCTCAACCCCGACCAGGACCGCACCGTCCAGCCGGTCGTCGACAAGGTCCTCGACCCGATCCTGCCCAAGCTGATCCAGCAGGTCTACGGCGTCCCCGCCCCGCCCGCCCCGCGCAACGACCTGTTCGAGATCTACCTCACCGGGATCTGCAAGGCGTGCGGGTCGATCCAGGCCGACCTCAACGCCCACCGCCTCAACCGCGACGCAAATCTCCGCAAGATCGTCCCCGCGGAGGAACTGCGCCTGAACATGGCCGTACCCCCGGCCGCGAACCCGAACCGGTACGGCGTCCTCGCCGGCGACCTGGCCGGATTCCCCAACGGACGCCGCCTGACCGACGACGTCATCGACATCTCTCTCCAGGCCGTCGAAGGCGCCGCCCAGACCGGGCAGCTCGTCCCCGCACTCGCCGACGGCGACAAGGTCAACGCCAACGAGGTCCCCTTCGGCACCTCGTTCCCCTACCTGGCCCTGCCGCACACCAAGTCCGTCAACAGCGGACCGTCCGGCATGGCCATGGGCAAGGAGAAGTCGGCGGCCTCCCTCGGCGGCGTAGGGGCTGTCCTGCTCGCGGCGGCCGGATGGCGGATGCGCCGCCGCAACCGCGCCTGATGTGACGCCACCCTTCCCTTAGGGCTCCGGGGCCGGACCACTTCCCATCCGGCCCCGGAGCGCGTCACCTCACGCAGAACAGGCACCCCTCATCGATGCATCATGATCCGCACACGCCCCCGCACCGCCGTCGCAGACTGAAAGCCGTCGCTGTCACCCTTGCGCTGGGCACCGCGATGTTCGCCGCCGGCGCCGTCCTCATCGACCCCGGCAGTCCCAGCCCGCCCGCAGCCACCGTTCCAGCAACCGCCGGGGCCAGGCCCGCTGGCACGGTCCAGGCCCTGACCGCGCGCCTGGAGCGTCTGCCGGGCGACTGGAACGCCTGGTCGGCCCTCGGCATGGCCCACGTCGAGCAGGCACGCACCACGGCCGACCCCGCCCTCTACGCCACAGCCGAGAAGGCCCTGCGCCGCTCCCTCGCGCTCCAGGCCCGTGGCAACACCGGCGCCGAAACCGGCATGGCCGCGCTCGCCGCCGCCCGCCACGACTTCACCACTGCACACACCTGGGCCAACAAGGCCCTCACCAGCGACCCCTACAACCCGGCCGCGTACGGGGTCCTGGCCGACGCCCACACCCAGCTCGGCCAGTACCGCGAAGCGGAGCAGGCCGTGCAGAAGATGAACGACCTGCGGCCCGATGCCGCATCCCTGGCCCGCGCCTCCTACGTCTTCGAGCTGCGCGGCAGCACCAAGCGAGCTGCCGAACTGATGCGGCGCTCCCTGACCGCGGCCACCACCGACAGCGAACGTGCCTTCGCCCACGCCTGCCTGTCCGGCATCGCCCTCGAGGACGGCGACGCCCGCCTGGCGCTGAAGGAAGCCGACCAGGGGCTGCGCAAGGCACCGGCCGACCCCGCCCTTCTCGACGCCCGAGCCCGCGCCCACGCCGCTCTCGGCCAGCCAAATCAGGCACGCGCCGACTGGCAGCGCGCGACGGACATCGCACCCCTGCCGCACCTGCTGCTCGCCCTCGGCGAGACGCACCAGGCTCTGGGACACGAGGAACAGGCCGAAGCCCCGTTCACGCTGCTCCGGGCCCAGGACACCCTCCGCGTCTCCGCCGGCGGGCCGCCGGATACCGATGCCATCCTCTTCGAAGCCGACCACGGCAGCCCCCAACGTTCCGTAATCATGGCCGAACAAGCTCTGCGCGAGCGGCCGTTCGTCGCCGTCCACGACGCCTACGCCTGGGCCCTGCACCGCGCCGGCCGGCACCGCGAAGCCCTCGAACACGCCGACCAAGCCCTCGCGCTCGGCACCCGGCAGGCACTGTGGCGCTACCACCGAGCCGCCATCCACCACGCACTGGGCAACAAAACGGCCGCCGCAACCGACCTCAAGGCGGCACTCGGCCCGGCCCCCGCACTCAACCCGCTGCACGCCGCCCACGCGCGTGCCCTGGACAAGCGAATCGGCACGCACCCATGAACCCAGCCCACCGCGCCCTCACCGCCGCCGGCCTGCTCACCGCCCTCTGCAGCCTCACCACCCCGGCCGCGGCCGCCGCTCCGGCCCACCCGCTGGGCAACTTCACCGTCAACTACCACACCGGCCTGACCCTGCACCCGGACCGCATCGACGCCACCGTCATCGTCGACCGCGCCGAAATCGCCGCCCTCCAAGAGCGTCCCCTCATCGACACCGACCGCGACAACGCCCTCACCCGCGACGAAACCACGCGGTATGCCCGCACCACCTGTACAGCCCTGGCCGGGCAACTCCACCTGCACACACCTGCAGGCCCCGCACGCTGGATCCCCGGGGCCGCGCGACTCACCTGGGAACCCGGCGAAGCGGGACTGAAAACCAGCCGCCTCACCTGCACCTACACCGCTCCCGCCCCGCTCGGGCGCGGCGGCGGTATCAGGGTCGACACCCGCTACGACACCACCCGCATCGGATGGCGGGAGATCACAGCCAAAGGCATGGGCCTGCGCATCACCGGAACCCTGCTTCCCACCACCTCCCCCACACAGGAGCTCCGCCGCTACCCGCCGGACCCGCTCGCCACCCCGCTGGACCAGCGCACGGCCGAACTGCACACCACCCCCGCCGACGGCACCACCGACACCACCACGCCCGCCGCCGGCCCGGCAGGGACACCTGCCGACCGGATCACGAGCTGGTTCGACGCGCTCGTCTCCCGGCACGAGCTCACCCTTCCCGTCGGCCTCCTCGCCCTTCTTCTCGCCATCGTTCTGGGGGCCTCCCACGCTCTCCTGCCCGGCCACGGCAAGACGATCATGGCCGCGTACCTCGCCGGACGCCGCGGAACCCGCCGTGACGCCGTCACCGTCGGCGCGACGGTCACCCTCACCCACACCGCAGGCGTCCTGATTCTTGGCCTCGCTCTCCCCGCCGCCACCCACCTCGCCGGCGAATCCGTCCTGGCCTGGCTCGGCACGACCAGCGGGCTCATCGTCACCGGCATCGGCCTGTGGCTTCTGACCGGAGCCCTCCGCAACAAACCCGCCCACGGCCACCACCATCACCACGGCCACCATCATGGGCACGACCACCACGAGCACGACCACGACCACCATCACGGGCACGACCACCACGAGCACGGGCCACGTCACCACCCGGCTCCGCCGACGGCAGCCCCTACCGGTGTGGCGGCATCCGCTCCCGCCGCTACCCCCGTCCTCACCGCTCCGGCCCCGGTCCCCACCTCGCGCAGAGCGCACGAGCAGGCGCCCTCCGGGCACACCCACACCCACACCCACACCCACACCCTCCGCCCGGCCGGAAAGGCCGGCTTGATCGGCATGGGCATCGCCGGCGGACTCGTTCCCAGCCCCTCCGCCCTCGTCGTCCTCCTCGGCGCCGTCGCCCTCGGCCGCACTACCTTCGGTGTTCTCCTCGTCATCGCCTACGGCCTGGGCATGGCCGCCACCCTCACCCTCGCGGGACTGCTGCTCCTCCACGTCAAAGGCCGCATCAAGGCGGCCGGTGACCAGCCACGGCTGCGCCGGCTCGTCGGCACCGCCACACGCATCGGACCGGTGGCCACCTCCGCCCTGGTCGTCCTCGTAGGGCTCGGACTGACCGTACGCGCCCTGGCCCCCTGAGAGCTTCAGAGACCAGCCGACCGCCCCTGCATGCCGGCATCCCCTACCCGCCAAGGCCGACAGGATTCCTGCACAGCCGGGGCACCCACCGGTGGCCCTGAGGGCGTCGCTGTGCCTGACCGTTTCCGGTGCGCGCCTGCTGGGAGGGGCCTTCTGAGGCTGAGCAGCACGGAGCCTGTCAGGACGATGACGATGACCGCGAGGCTGATCGGTGAGGGGATCTCCGGGATGCTGGGGCTGATCAGCTTGTGGGATGCCTGGAGGATGAGTTTGATCCCGATGAAGGCGAGGATGATCGCCAGGCCCTTGTTGAGGTAGTGGAAGCGGTCCAGCAGGCCGGCGAGCATGAAGTACAGGGCACGCAGGCCCAGGATGGCGAACGTGTTGCTGGTGTAGACGATGAACGCGTCGTCGCTGACCGCGAGGACAGCCGGCACGCTATCGACGGCGAAGATCAGGTCGGCGGCCTCGATCGCGGCGACCACCGCCAGCAGCGGCGTCGCCACCCGCTTCCCGGCCTCCTTGACGAAGAACTTCGCCCCGGCGTACTCGTCCCGCACCGGGATGATCTTGCGGAGCATCCGTACGGCGAAGCTGTTGCCCGGGTCGAAGCTCTCCTCCTCGCCCTTGAGGAGCTTGTAGGTGCTGTAGAAGAGCACCGCGGCGAAGGCGAACAGCACGGCGGTGAAGCGGCTGACCACGGCCACGCCGAGGGAGAGGAAGATGCCGCGGAAGACGAGGGCACCGATGACGCCGAAGAACAGCACGCGGTGCTGATAGGCGCGGGGCACCCTGAAGTAGGCGAAGATCACGGCGAACACGAACAGGTTGTCCACCGACAGGCTCTTCTCCAGCAGCCAGGCCGTCGTGTACTCGGTGCCGGCGGTGGTGCCCAGGACGAGGAAGACGACCGCGCCGAAGATCAGGGCGAGGCTCACCCACAGGCCGCTCCAGGCGGCGGCCTCCTTGAAACGGATGACGTGCGCGGTGCGGTGGGACAGCAGGTCCACCGCCAGCGACACCACCACCGTAGCGGCGAACGCCCCCCACAACCAGAGCGGGACTTCCAGCACGCCGAACACCCTCACCTCGGCCCGCACGAAGTACGCGGGCCCTTATACAGGAGTGTCCGGCACGGCGCCCCTCGGGGCACGTCAGGCGAATCAGGTCGGCTCGGCCGAAGGCATGACGGGGGCGAACGACGGTTCAGTCGGCGTGCTGGCTGGACTGCCACCGGGTATGCCTGCCGCATCCCGTGCCAGCGGGCTCCACGCCCGTCGCATGGGAGGGAGCTGGCCGGATCAGGGGGCTGGCGGGCCGGAGCGCTCGGAGTGCGTGGATTAGGGTTCGGTGCTGACCGGATCATGGCATTTACGAGGGGCGGGGATCATGCGAGCGCGTACGGCGGTGGCCGGGGCACTGGTACTGACGGTGTTGACGGGCTGTTCGGGCTCTGCGTCGGATGCCGGTTCGTCCAAGCAGGGCGGTCCGGGCCCGCTGGATCGTTCCGAGCCGCTGGTCAAGTTGAGCGTGCCGTCGGCCTACGATGCGGCGAAGGGGTGGGACGAGAAGCTGGCGTGGGTGCCGGAGTCGGTGACGACGCTGCCGGTGACGGCCGTTCCGGGCACGCAGACGGTCGCGGTGATGCAGGTGGCCTCCAACGGCTACACGGTCACCGCGCGGTCGGGCAGCAGTGGCGAGGTCGCCTGGAGGTCAGCGCCGTGGAACCCGCCCACCCCCGTCGAGGGCGCAGAAGGCGAGGACACGACCGGCGAGGCCGCCGAGATCCCCGACGTGATGGGCTTCGAGCAGGACGGCCAGCGCTACGTGGTCGCGTACGCGCACGGCATGCGCGGCAAGGACGATCTCCACGAGGGCGTCGAGGTGGTACGCCTGGCCCTCTACCCGGCGGATGCTTCCGGGTCTGCGGTCAAGCCGGTGCGGGAGATCGACGTGCCCGTGTCCGCCGGCCCCGGGAAGATCCGCGTGCAGGCATCGGGCGGCAGGCTGGTGGTGGCCTGGGGCGAGGACGGCGCGTTCCCGCGCTCCTCGGCCGCGGTGGATGCCGCCACGGGCAAGACGACCGTGTACGAGGATGCCAACAAGCTGCTGCCGCAGTGCGAGAAGGCGGCCGCCTGCAACAGCAGCCGCGTCATGGCCGCCACCGGCGACGGGCCGCTGGTCGGCATGGGCGGCGGGGGCTTCGGCATCCCGGGGAAGTGGTTCAGCGACTCCATCCGGCCCAAGCAGGTGAACGCCACCACCGGCATCCTCGACTCCTGGAACGGCACCGTCTACGCCGCCGCACGGGGCCACGTGCTGGTCGGCTGGAACACCGGCGGCAGGTACGGCCGGGACGACAACGCCGTGTGGTCCGTGCACGATCTGCGTACCGGCACGCTCACCGCCCAGGTCGTCTGCGACTACGACATCCCCGACGAGACCAGCGCCAGCCGCGACTTCCCCGTCATCACCTCACCCGACGGACGCTACCTGGCCGCCGGCCCCCTCGCGTTCGACCTGCAGACCAAGCGGGGCATCTGCCTCCAGGGCGACGGCAACCGCAAGACCATCGTCCTGGCCTCCATACGCGACGACGGCACCGCGTACGGCGCTGTGCGCGACGACTCCATCGGCGGCGATACCGAACCCGTCCCCGCCCAGCTCAACCTCCGCACGGTCACCGGGGACCCGAAGGTTCTCAGCGTCGGCACCGAGGTCCCCTACCTGACCGCACCGGACGGTTCCGGCCTCTTCATCACCCGCAACACGGACAAGGACATCGTCGTCTCCGTGCGCGCCGACCGCTGATCGGCAGCCGGGCCGCGGCCAGGCCGCGACGGTGAAGACGCGGCACAGCCGCCGCTGAAGCGGCGGCTGTGCCCCGAGCACGAGCCGCACCGGCTGCGCATGTACCGGCGTTCCGGTGGCGACAACGGCCTGCACCACCGAGGCCGGCAGGACACTCCCGCGGCGTCCTGCCCGTCAGCCGCAAAACCGGCCCGTGTCGTCCGGCCGGTGTTCACTCCGGCAGTCTGCTGTCGAAGAGAGCGCGGACCGCGATCTGCTGGAGGGCCCCGCTCGGGACCCCTACAGCTGGGGTCCCCTCAGGAATGTTGCGATTCGGTGTCGGAGCGGTCCTTGCGGCTGGCTCGTCGGCGACGGACCACCAGTGCCGCCAGGAGCAGGAGCGCGAAGAGGGCGGCGATCACGGCGGGGCCGAGTCCGTCCAGGGCGTCGGCGATCGCGCGCTGGAGGGTGCCGGCTGCGTCGATGACGGGGTCGGTGGTGGCGGGGTCGCGCTGGACGCGGATCTCGTACCAGCCGTAGTAGGCGACGTAGGCGCCGACCAGGAGGAGCAGGGCGCCGCCGAGGCGGGGGGCGATCGCGCCGAGGCGGCGCAGGCGGGTGACGGCGGTGGTGCGAGTGAGGGCGACGGTCAGGGACGCGGCGCCGACGATCAGGCCCATGCCGGCCGCGTAGGCGGTGAACAGGGCGATGCCTTCGCCGGTGGAGCCGGTACGGAAGGCGGAGACGACGATGGCGAGGAAGGGGGCGATGGTGCAGCCCAGGGAGGCGGTGGCGTACGCCATGCCGAACAGTGCCATCGAGGGCAGGGAGCGGGTGACCTTGGGTGCCCGGCGGAGCTTGGGGGCCAGGGCGGGCAGCTGGCGGCCGGCGAGCAGCCATCCGCCCGCGGTGGCTATGAGCAGACCGAAGGCGATGGTGAACCAGGGCAGGTGCTGCTGGACCTGTCCGGCGACGGGTTGGATGGCGAGGCCGAAGACGCCGAACAGGGCGGCGAATCCGGCGGTGATCGCTGCGGTGGCGGCGAGTGCCCGGCCGACGGCGACGGTGCGGCTGGGGGTGTCGTCGCCGAGGACGAGCAGGGAGAGGTAGGCGGGCAGCAGGGCGAAGCCGCACGGGTTGACGGCGGCGAGCATCCCGGCGCCGAGCGCGAGGGCGACAGGCACATCAGACATGGGGGGATCAGCCGGTGAGTTCGGCGACCTTCTCGGCCAGGCCCTTACCGCCCGGTAGCACGCCTTCGTAGACGGTGGTGCCGTCCTTGTCGAGGATGACGTAGCGGCTCTGCTCGGTGACCTTGAACCGCTTCCACACCTCGCCCCTCTCGTCGGACAGGTGAGGGAAGGATCCGGTGCCGGTGTCGGCGACGAAGTCCTTCATGGCGGTGTTCTTGTCGAGGCCGGCGACACCGACGACGTTCACCTTGCCTGCGTTGTCGGCGGCGACCTTGGCGGTCTCGGCGGCCTGGGCCTTGCACTTGGGGCACCAGGGCGCCCAGAACCACAGCACCGTGGGCTTGCCCGCGAGCATCTTCGCGTCGAACGGCTGGCCGTCCACGGTGGTGGCCGCGAAGTTCAGGGCCGTGGGCACCTTGGCCCCGTCCGCTCCGGTGCCGCTCCCGTCTGAGCCGGCCGGCGGCTGGGCGGTCGCTGACGCCGCTGATGGGGAGAGGGCCCCCGCATCGCCTGCGGCATCGGCACTGCCGTTCGAGCCGCACCCGGTGAGGGCGAGCAGGGCGGCGGCGAGGGTGGCCGGAAGGACGGTGCGGGCGCGCATGGATGACTCCTGTGTGTCGGGGACCGGAGGCGAGACTAGATCGCGTCCTCGGGTCGCGGGTGTGGTGGTGGCCTTACGGTTCGGTGACGCTTGCAGGGGTCAGCCCGCCGCGTCCTGGAGCCGCTCGCGGTCGAGCACCGTGATGCGGCCGCGGGCGAGCCTGAGAAGCCCTCGGTCCTCCATCTCGCGCAGCACTTTGGTGCACGTTTCACGGGAGGTGCCGGCGAGGGCGGCGAGCTGTTCGTGGGTGAGGGCGATCTGGGGGTGGCGTCCGCCCGGCCGCAGTGGGCTGCCGGACGGCTGGGCGGCACTGCGGGTGACCAGGGTGGTGGCCACACGCTGGGCGACGGTCTTGAAGACGCTGTCGGACAGCCGCTGTTCGAGGTCGGACAGGCGGCGGCCGAGGATCGCGGTGATACGGGCGGCGATCCGGGCGTCCGAAAGCAGGAACTTGTGTACGTCCGCGCGGCTCATCACGCAGACGACGGTGTCGTCGAGGGCTTCGGCGTAGTTGTCGTACATGTGCTGTCCGAGCAGGACCATCTCGCCGAAGATGGTGCCCGGGGAGATGATCGCGGTCGTCAGCGCGCGGCCGTCGGCGGAGACCCGGAAGACGCGGACCCGGCCCTTCTTGAGGATGAAGAGCACCTCGGAGGGCTGGGTGGGCGAGTAGAGGATCTCGCCCGCGTGGTAGGTCTTCATCGGTGCCGCGGCGGCGATGGCTTCCATCTCCGCTTCGTTCAGGTCGCAGAAGATGTCGACCTCGGCCAGACACCAGGTCCGCTCGGCCTCGTCGTCCGATGTGGCGTGGTTCATGCGGTGCGTTTCCTCGCGTCGTCCCGGGGCCCATGGTGGGGGTGCGACGCCCCACGCCGGGCTGGCCAGCGCCTCTGCGCTGCTGGCCAGACAGTAGGGCACGCCTCCGCCGTCGATGGCTATGCGACGCGGTGCCGCGCCCCGTGGTGGGGTGATCGGGCCGGGTGGTGAGGTGGGAGCCTCGCGGTTCATCGGCGAGCCGGGCCGGTGCGCTTGCCCATCGCCTGGGCGATGCCGGCGAACGTGGCTCCGGCGAGCAGGCCGAAGACGAGATGGGCGCCGAGACTGGAGGCGGTGACGTCGTTCCACTCGAAGACGGGCATGCCCATGTTGGCGGGCATGATCCACAGGGCGCCGAGAGTCCACCACACCGCGCCGTAGGCCAGGCCGAGGACGATGGCGGGGGCGAGGCGCTGGGCGAACTGGCCCAGCACCACGCCGAAGGTGATGCCGGCGAAGGTGGCGATCCCGAGGTGGATCAGCCATCCGGCGAAGGCGTTGGTGGAGCCGAGGAGCCCTGCGACCATGGTGATCATGGCGGTGTCCATCACGGGGCGGGACACCGACATCCAGATGCCCATCCCGATGCCGCCGACGAGCCCGGCCGCGGCGCCCCACACGGCGTACATCGGGATCGCGGCTGTCTTCGGGGATGCCTGCACGGTGGTGGCCATGGTGATCGTCCTCTCTCTTGCGGTGACTTTGTCGTTCTCGTCGCTGACGCTAGGACGCAGGGCTCATGCAGGTATGTGAGGGCGCTTACGTACCCGGCGGTAGATCGCCGGGGCCGTCAGGGTGAGGCTTCACGGCGGTCAGCAGGGCGTAGCCGAGTACGCCGTCGGTGACGGCGGCGCGGGCCGCGTCCAGGACGGCCGGGGCCGCGGTCAGGTCGACGCCGGCGTCGGCGAGCCGGGCTGGGGCGGTGATGCGCAGCAGGTCCAGGCGGGCCTGGACCTGGTCGATCATGCGGATCATCGCCTCGTCGTGGCGTTCAGCGGTGAGGGTGCGCAGCCCGGCAGCGGCGAGGAGCTCGGCGTAGTCGTCGAGCGGGCGGGCGTCGGCGATGCAGGCGATGCGGGCGGTCAGCCCGCGCAGCTCGGGCGGGAGGCGGTCGGTGTCGGCGGTGACGTCGGTGATGCCGAGGCGTCCGCCGGGTTTCAGGACGCGGGCGACTTCGGCTGCGGCCCTGGGCTTGTCGGGGAAGGTGCACAGCGCGCACTCGGACACCACCGCGTCGAAGACCTCGTCGTCGTAGGGCAGGTGTTCGGCGTCGCCGGTGGTGAAGACGGCCCGCTCGGCCAGCCCTGCGGCTTCGGCGGCTCCTTGGGCGAGGGCGGTGTTGGCCGGCGCGTAGTCGATGCCGTCTGCTCGCACCCCGTAGACGTCGGCGAGCAGCAGCGCGGTGGTGCCGCGGCCCGAGGCGACGTCGAGGACCCGCCCGCCGGGAGTGAGCGCGAGCCGGTCGGCGAGGCGGCGGGTCAGGGCGGTGCCGCCGGGGTGGTAGGAGTCCCCGAGCAGCAGCGCGACGATGTCCTTGGAGTAGGCGTCCGCGCAGCAGGACTTGATCTCCTCGGGGTTCACGGCCAGCGCTCCTCGCTTCCGGTGCGGGTGGTCTTCGAGCCGTACGGGGTCGTCGTCAACCGGCCCGCGAGAGGCAGCGCGTTCGGTGCGACCGGGGCGACGGGGACGCCGGACATCTGCTCGCGGACCTGTTCGCGGTAGCCGACGGAGTTGTAGGCGCAGAAGGGGATGAGCCGTCCGTCGGGGGTGATCTCCTCGACGCAGCACTTCATCAGCTGCTTGACGTTGAGGGTGTAGGGGTCCTGGAAGTCCTGTACGACGATCATGAACGCCTTGTCGTTCAGCTGCTTGACGGTCTCGGGCAGGTCGATGCCGCAGGCGTCGGCGCAGTCCAGGGCCTCGGCGGTCGCGCGGAGCTTCTCCTCGGTCGTCTCGGTCCCCATGAAGGCGGAGGCCGACCACAGTTTCTCCAGGGCCTCGCGGATGCCGGCGTCGGGCATGACGCGGTTGGTGACGTAGTCGAGGTAGTCCTCCACGTTCAGCAGCCGCGGGATGGGCACGACGGTGCGGTTGCCCGGTTCTCCGTCGACCAGGAGGTAGGTGATGGAGCGGCAGGTGGGGAAGCAGCACGGTACGGGGAAAAAGTCGCCCTTCTGGAACCAGGCGGGGCGCTGGGCGTTGATGAGCCGGATGACGTCGGGGTTGGTGAGCCGCCGCAGCGGGTCGAAGGGCACGTGCCGGCCGGAGTGGGTGACCGGCTGGAACGCCACCGAGCGGACGGCGGGGTGGTCGATGCCGTACTCGATGATCGCCCCGAGTTCGTGCTCGTTCAGGCCGCGCTCGACGGCCGCGACGAGGGTGACGGTCAGCCCGGCTTCCGCGCAGTTGTCCAGCGCCCGCTGCTTGAACGTGCGCAGGTCCCGGCCGCGGATCTCCAGGTGGGTGCGCTCGTCGAAGCCGTCGAACTGGAGGTAGACGTTCACCGACCTGCCCGGGACCTGGTTGCGTTTGCCGAGTTCGGCGACGAAGTTCTTGTCGGTGGCCAGGCGGATGCCGTTGGTGTTCAGGTTGACGTTGCGGATCGGGCGGGCCTGGGCGAGGTCGATGAAGTCGAGGATGTGCTTGTGGATGGTGGGCTCGCCGCCGGAGAACATCACCACCTCCGCCTCGCCCTCGGAGGCGACGAAGGCGTCGAGCATGGTCGCGCACTGCTCGTGGGTGATGGAGTAGCCGTCGCTCTGGTGGCCGGAGTCGGCGAAGCAGATCGGGCAGTCCAGGTTGCAGCCGGTGTTGACCTCGATGATGCCCAGGCAGGCGTGCTGCTTGTGCTCCGGGCACAGCCCGCAGTCCGAGGGGCAGCCGTCCTTCACCTCCGTCTGGAACGTCAGGGGGATCGTGCCGGGCTTGTTGAACCGCGCCGAGGACAGATACTCGTCCGCGTCCCCGTACACCAGAGCCTCGAACTCGCCGTGCTCGCGGCAGCGTTTGCGCAGATACACCTTGTCCGCGCGGATGTTGACCTGCGCGTCGACGGGTGTCTTGCACAGGGGACAGATGGACTTGGTGAACTCCACGAACACCTCGTCCCGGTCCGCCTTGCGCCTCGGCGCTGGTGCCTGGGTCATCGCAGATCTCCTTCTTCCGCCGGGGCCTGGGTTTAGCGGACGTCGCCGCCCGGATCGACTTCTTCGTGTGGGTGGGGGCCGGCGGGGACGGTCGTGCAGCACTCGGCCAGCCCGGCGCCCCGGCGGCGACGCGCTCGGCAGCGCAGGGCATAGCCGGCGCCGGCGAGCAGCACGACCGCACCGACAGTGATCAGCCACCAGTTGGCCAGGGCACCTCCGACGGCGCCAAGTGCTCCACCGGCCACGAGCAGCGGACCCGCGCAGCACACCACCATCAGGAGCCCTGCACCCACGGCCGCCGCGATGCCGCCGAGACCGGACCGTTCACGGGATACGGACATCACCTCTCGCCTCCTCCCCTTCGTCGGAGGGCAGCGGGGCGGGCGGCCGGCGGGCGGAGCGGATCAGGATGCCCGCGTAGAGCAGGGTCAGGGCGTCCTGCAGCAGCACGAACCAGCTCAGCTTCTGCGTGAGGTAGAGGCCGAAGCAGCCGCAGTTGTCCACCGCCAGCCCCCGCGCGTACGCCTGCACGGCCAGCACCGTCCACACCACCGATACACCCGTGTACACCCACACCGGCGCCAGGGCCTTCGACCGCGGGCGGGCCAGGAACCAGACGCCCGCCACCAGCTCGCCCGCGATCAGTGCCACGGCCAGCGCGGTCGTCCCGGCGCCGTCCACCAGCCCGTACGCGGCCAGAATCCCGGGCATGTGCCCGAAGGAGGCGAGCTGGCCGATCGCCATCGCCGTGTACACCGTCCCGAGCACGATCCGCAGCACCATGATCCGACCGTAGGCCGCCAAGGAGGGCGAGAACTGTAAGCGCGCTCACCGAAGCGCTGCCCGACACAGGGCACGATCGGCAGTACGAATCCCATCGGGTTCGGGAGGTGCCAGGTGACCGGCCAGAACGATCGGAAACCCCCTCGCCCGTCGCGGCGACAGATACTCAAGGGCGGGGCCGTGGTCTGCGCCATCAGCCTCGTGCTCGCAGGCGGGGCGATCCTCGGCGGGAAACTGGCCTCAGACGGGCCCTCCGACCCCGTGACCGCCGTACAGCCGGGCCAGGACCCTTCGCTGGAGGCGCTCGCCGGCGCCGCCGTGTCCGGCGGGCCGGGCAAGGACGGCATCCCCTCCATCGACAAGCCCCGCTTCGTGACGGCGAGCAAGGCCGGCTTCCTCGACGACGACGATCCGGTCTTCGGCTTGGAGCACCGCGGCGAAGTGAGGGCCTACCCGCAGCTGGTGCTGGTGTGGCACGAGATCGTCAACGACACCGTCGGCGGCGAACCCCTCGCGGTCACCTACTGCCCGCTGACCGGCACAGTCATCGCCTTCTCCGCCCCGCCCGGCGTCCAGGACCTGACGTTCGGCACCACCGGCAAGCTCGTCAACTCCAACCTGCTGATGTACGACCGGCAGACCGGCTCCGAGTGGCCCCAGCTGATTGGCACCGCGATCAGCGGCCCGCTCAAGGGAACGAAGCTGGACACCGTCCCGCTGGTGTGGACGACGTGGAAGCAGTGGCGGACCGCGCACCCCGACACCGAGGTGCTGTCCACCGACACCGGGGCTCTGCGCAGTTACGGCAGCGACCCGTACGGCTCCTACGACTCCTACCCGGACCGGGGCGGCTACTACGCCAAGGGCCGGCCGATCTTCCCCGTGCTCGCCTCCAGCGACCGGCTCGCCGATAAGGACGTCGTCATCGGCGTCCGCGTCGGTAAGGAGCGCCTCGCCATCGACAAGGAACTCGTCCGCACGCACCGGACCGTACGCGCCGAGGTAGGCGGCACGCGGGTGGAGGCCCGCTGGGACGACCGGCTCGGCACCGCCCGCGTCGTCCAGCAGACATCGGAAGGGTGGGAGCCGGCAGACTTCCTCGACTCGATGTGGTTCGCCTGGTACGCGTTCTACCCGGGCGGCCAGGTGCGGACATGAGCAGGTTGCTCACCTTCCTCGCCAGGACAGGCGACGCCTGGGACGCCACCGTCGTCGCGATCGGGACCACGCCCGGTCGGGTGCGTGCCGCCCTCGCTGTGCGCCGCCACCGCAGGACCGGGCTGATCGCCGCGAGCCTCACCCTGCTGGTGTACCTGTTCTCCATCGGGGACCTCGCCGTTTCGGCCTCCGGCCGCTTCACCGGCGCACCCGTGTTCCAGACCGCCCCCGGACAGCTGCTTCAGGTCCGCGCGCCGTACCTGTTCGAGCCGGTCCTCGCCTGGCACCCCACCAGCCACCTCGCCATCCTCCTCAGCCCGGTCAACCTGTTGCTCGGCGCCGTCGTGGCGGCCCTCGTCGGCTGCAACATCGCCGTGGCCGCCCACGCCGCCCGGCAGGCCGCCTCCTGCCGACGCACCCGCTACGCCCGGCTGCTGGGCGCGCTCCCGACGTTCCTGCTCGGATTCGCCTGCTGCGTACCCACATTCCTGCTCGTCCTGGGCGCGAGCACCGCCGCCGCACTCCTGCCGGTCCTGATCCCACTGCGCCCGGTCTTCTACCCACTCACCCTGCTGATGCTCACCGGCACGCTGGTATGGGGCACCTCGCGCACGGGCCGCTCCCGGCGGCCTACCCCTCACGCGGGTGACAACGGCGACGCGGCGGCGCGGGCGCCCTCTGTCGTCCCGGATACGCCGGATACGCAATGACCAAGACCCTCGAACGCGGGTGATCAAGGAGGCCCTCGTGGCGCGGATTCAGGAAGTCGATGTGGTGGTGATCGGCATGGGCGTCGGGGTGAGCATGTCGCCCAGCGGCTGGCCGAGGAAGGGCTGGACGTGGTCGGGGCGGAGGCGGAACTGGTCGGTGGCGAGTGCCCGTACTGGGCGTGTATCCCGAGCAAGATGATGATCCGCGCCGGCAATCTCCTCGCCGAGTCGCGGCGGGTGCCCGGCATGGCCGGAGACTCCCAAGTGACCCCGGACTTCACGCCGGTCGCCGCCCGGATCCGGGACGAGGCCACCGACGACTGGAACGACCAGGTGGCCGTCGACCAGTTCACCCGCAAGGGCGGGCGCTTCGTCCGCGGCCGGGCCCGCCTGTGTTCGCGGTCCGGCGCGCGGTGGTACTGGCCACCGGCAGCCGCCCGCAGATCCCGCCCGTTCCCGGGCTGGAAGGCGTGCCGTACTGGACGAACCGGCAGGCGGTCTCGGTCAAGGAGCCGCCGGCCTCGCTGCTCGTGCTCGGCGGCGGCGCGATCGGCGTGGAGCTGGCACAGGCGTTCTCCCGCTTCGGCACCGCGGTGACCGTCGTGGAAGCGATGGAGCGGCTGCTGCCCGCGGAACGAGATTCCCGTCGAGCGGCTGCGCCACATGATGTTCGCCTACCCCACCTTCCACCGCGCCGTGGAAGACGCCCTGGCCGACCTCGGCCATGGCGACTGACCGCCCAGGGGGCACGGACGCACCACAGCGGGGCGGCCGACCCCGCGCCCGGCCGGTCAACGGTGAGGAGGAGGCAGCCAGCAGAACACCGCCCGCGTGAGCGCCCTGGTCAGCCAGTCGCCCACTCGATCACGCGCCCGCACCGGACCCCGGGCACCGCGGGAGGCGGCCAGCCCCTCAGGCGCTGGCGCGCCGCCCGGCGCCGGCCTCAACTCATGCTGCGTCCCGGCCCGCCGGGCCAGCCCGCTCGGCCGCGCCACCATGTCTCATCGCCGCCTTCCCTCTCGGTGCGAACAGATACGCCGCCCGCACTCCACCGCGTCCGTCGGCTCGCCGTGCGGTACCGGCGAGCCGCTCACCTCAGAGCCGAGCGCCGCTCTGCCTCTTGCCGGACCGCGCCCAGGGAGGCCGCGACGGTCGCTTCCCACCGGGGGGCGACCAGGCCGCCCCACCACTGTCCGGCCCGCCACAGGTCCGTGGCGAGCTCGCCCTCGTAGACCAGCCGCGTACCGGACTCGTGCTCGGTGAGGGCGAAGGATTCGGTGACCGCCGGGACGGGCCCGCGCACCAGGCGGAAGTCGACTCTTTCTGGGCGGGTGAACCGCACCGTCTCCATGGTCGTCGCCGTCAGCCGCCCGCCCGCGACCGGGGTGCGATGGGCGGCGAGCACCATGTCGCTGCCCTGTTCCAGCACGCTGACCTTCTCGCGCATTGCTCGGGTGGCCCTGCCCAGATACGGCTGGGCGATGACGTCGAACACCACCTCACGCGGCGCCGCGATGTCGACGGTCTGCGGCCCCAGCGGCCGTGCGCGCCGCCCGACTCCCACATCCAGCGGCATTGCCCCGGTCACCAGCCCCAGATACCCGGCCGCCGCGCCTACGCCCGCTACGGTCACCGCTCCCAGAGCACCGATCCACGCCATTGCCCGACCTCTCCACGCATCTGTCCCCGTCTCACCTACGACGCTAGGCCGGGCATGTACGCCGATCAGTGAGCGCGCTCACCGTTCTCCCGGCGCGTCGGCCCCTACCCTGATCGCCATAGCCGTCGTGGTGGAGGACCAAGGAACGTGGAGCCTGTTTCCGAGATGGCCGGCAGTCGTGCCGCGACGAACGCGCTGCTGGCCGGTCTGCGCGCAGACAACCTCTCTCCGGCCGCCGTCGTGAGCTTCCTCGGACAGGCCGCACACCGGTCGCTGCTCCAGGCCGCCCGCCGCCCCCGAGCGTTGGCCGAGCTCACCGCCCTGCACGGCGTCCTATACCGGCTGGCGCGTGGCAGGCGGCCAGGGCGGCGCTGGGTGGCCGCCAGCTGGGTCCTCGCCGCCTCGCACCTGGGGCTGCTGGAGCATCGCACCCGCCTGACCGCCGCAGACATCCTGACGCTGCTGCGCGCCAACCTCCCCGCCCTGCCCGGCGGAACCGGCCGCGCCTCCGGCGTCCTGGCGGTCGGCCTTGATCTCGCCGACGGGCGCCTCGCCCGCCATCAGGGCACGACCTCCCCCTTCGGCGACTACGCCGACACCTTCGCCGACGCCGTGTTCTGGACGTGGCTCACCCTGCGCCACGAACCCAACCCCGCCGTACGGGCGGCGGCCATCGCCGCCTGGGCGCTGCCCGTCGTCACCGTCACCTGCCTCGCCCTGCGCCGCGGCGCCATGCCCGCGCGGCCCCGGCCCGTCCTGCTGCGCCCGGCCGCCGCCCTTCAGGCCGTCGTCGCCCTCCGGCACCTGACCCGCCGCTGACCCGCCTCGGTCACTGCCCGCCGTCTGCCGACGCCTCCGGCGTGCCCTCGACCCGTACGCCCTGCCAGAACGCCACATGGTCCTTGATCTTCCGGGCCAGAGGGCTGGGCTTGGGGTAGTACCAGGCGGCATCCGGATTCGTCAGCCCGTCGACCTCGAGGCTGTAGTAGCGGGCTACTCCCTTCCAGAAGCAGATCGACCTGGTCCTGCTCGGCGTGAGGTACTGCCGGTGCAGCGACTCGGGCGGGAAGTAGTGGTTGCCCTCGACGATCACCGTGCGCGGAGCCTCCGCGATCACCGTTCCGTTCCACACCGCACGCAGCATGGCCTGCTCCTCTACCTGAACGGGACCGGTATGTCCCGGGGGCCCTCACGCTAGGCGGGCCCGGCCGGACAGTTCAGTGAGGACGCTCACCAACCGCGCTGCCCGCCCCGGTGAGGATGCGACACACCTCGACGTCGGTGCAGTCGGCCGGATCGGTCGCGGCGCCCCGCTCCGCAAGCCCCCGCAGCACCGCCCTGGTGGCGCGCAGCTCGGCCAGACGCCGGTCGATGTCCTGAAGATGCGCCTCGACGAGAGCCGTGACATGGGCGCAGGGAGAGGCCCCGGCATCACGCAGAGCGAGCACGGAGCGGATCTCGGCCAGGCTCAGCCCCGCACCCTGGGCGTCACGGATGAACGCCAGCCGCTGCACCGTCTGCTGCGGGTAGTCGCGATAGCCGCCCGCGGTGCGGGGCGGGGCGGGCAGCAGCCCGGCCTGCTCGTAGAACCGGAGCGTCTTCGCCGTCACCCCGCTGACGGCAGCAAGGTCACCGATGCGCATACCTCCAGGCTAGCCCTTGACCTTCCAGCGCACTGGAAGGTCTACCGTCCACACACCAGGAAGAACCACGTCAGGAAGGGGTCCGCCATGAACCACTCCAAGACTGAGACGGCGCGCCTTACGGTGCTGACCGTGCCCGACTGCCCGAACGCCCCGCTCATCCGCGAGCGCATCACCGAGGCTCTCCAAGGCTGGGTCGTATCGGTGGAATGGATCGAGGTCCATGACGCGGACGAGGCTGTCAGGCTGGGGATGTCGGGCTCGCCCACCCTCCTGCTGGACGGAGCCGACCCGTTCGCAGCGGAGGGACTCCAAGCGGGTCTGTCCTGCCGGCTCTACCGCCATGCCGACGGCGCGACCGAGGGTGCACCGGCCACTGCGGACCTGCACCGAGTCCTGACTGAGAGCGGTGTGCTGCCCTGACCGCAGCCCCGGCACACCGGGCATATGGCCCATCGCAATGACCGGGATCCGTGCATATGGCCCTGAGTTCAGCTACATGACCCGTAGGGGGCAGATCCTCTTTGAGCCCGGGGAAGTGCCCGGAGATTCGACGGTGCGGCCAGGGCCTCCCGAAGCCGTTGGATCTCCATCTGCTGCGCGGCGATTTGGGACAGCGCTCGCTGCTTGAACTCACCGAGTTCGGCGAGTTGCTCCTGCCGCTCGGCGAGCCGGTCCTTCAATCCGGCTACCTGACTCTTGAGGCGTTCGACCTGGGCGGCTCGTGGGTCGGTCATGGCGCCGGCCTCGCGCAGTGCGGCCAGGCGGCGCTCGAACTCCTCGGCCAGGTGCTGGTACGGGCCGGGCCGCGGTGAGCCGTCGCGGTTCTTCTTGGGATAGAAGCCGGTGCGGGCGACCCCGGCCTGGGTCGCGAGGGTCTTGATGTCGCACTTGCCGCCCGGGGGAACGTCACCGGCCAGGAGCTGTTCCATGACCTGCCGAATGGCCCTCTCGTTATTCCGCCGGGTCTCGTCGCTGATGCGGGCCATGTCAGGCCCCCGTTCCGCAGGGGGCGTCGATCTCGGCCAGCACCCGTTCATTTCGGGCGAGTTCCGCACTCAGGCGCGTCTTCTCCATCCGCTGTGCGCGTCCGATGGTGGCGATGAAGACCTTCTTGCTCTCGGCGCTGGCCGCCCATACCGGGCGGTGCCCGGCATGGTGGGTGGCCTGGGGGCACCGCGCGGAATCGCACATGCCGATCAAAGGCTCTGTCGCCCCGCGGGCGTGGGCCCCTGCGAGCTTGAGGCACAGCGCCTTGGACGGATCGAGGAACCAGCAGTAGTTCGCCGGCCCCAGATGCAGGGACTTGGCCCGCTTGGCGAGGAGATTCGTCACTTCCTGGTCGCTGCGCTTGACGTTCGGCGCCCCAGGGACATCCAGCTGTCCGTCGACGAACGCGAAGAAGTCCAGGAGATCGCCGGCACCAGGCCCCGAGGGCCGGATACCATTCTGGTAGTCGTGGAATGCGTCGAGGGCGACGCGCATCTTGTGCTCGCGCTCCTCTTGGCCGAACTCGGCCATCAGCACCGACTGGGCCCCACCGGGGCGGTCCGCGTAGCCCTCGGTCGTGACCACCGAGATGTGCTTGAGATGGATCTTGGCGGCCAGCAGACCACCGGGCCGGTGCGCCATCTCCACCGCGAGGGTTCTGCGAAGCATCCGCAGACTGACCGGCACCTCGGGGATCGGAGCCAGCCCAAGGCGACGGCCGTCTGGGCCATTGACCCAGGTCAGGAACCATTCGTACGGGGTGAAGAAGGAGAGCGACTTGAACAGGTGACCGTCGTTCTTCACCGGATCGGCGAGCGAGGCGGCTACGCCGGCGGTGTCGTACGCCTGCTTGATGGTCACCCACTGATCGTGTTCACCACCCAGCTTCCGGCCCTTGATGACCTTGCCCTTCAGGCGGTAGCGGACGCGGCCCTCGCCGAGCTGTTCGGGAGGCAGACGGCAGTCGTGGGTCAGCTCAGCCAGTTCGCTCTTGCGCATTCCGGTCAGTGCGGCGAGCGCGATGATGCAGGCTGTGCGGGCCCGGGAGAGCTGCAGTCGGGCCTCGGTGGTGTTCATCGGCAAAGTCCAGGGGACACTGCCCCGTCCGTCCGCGCGTTCGACCAGGGCGGCCGTCCGGCCCCAGCGTTTGGACAGGCCGACTTCCCTGACGGCCTTCTCCAGGTGGCCGCGCAGTGTGGGCAGCCACGTGTAGTGGAAGGCATGCCGTCCGGTCTCGTGGGCGAGGGAGATCAGGTTCACCCGCAGCAGCGGATCGTCCGGATCCCAGCCGTCCGCCAGCCGCTCGGCTACGACGTGATCGAGGGCGACATCGAACGGGTCGCCCTCCCGGATGTGGCGGTCGATGGCCCGGACGACCTCGACCTTCCAGCTCGGACGCCCACTGTTGCGGCCCGGCCGGTTCGGCGTCATCTCCCGCAGCTGTTGCTGGAGTTCCACGACGTGCGGCGCCAGCACCTCCACCACGTACAGAGCCGCCGCCACAAGCGGCTGGAACACGTCGTTGCTCAGCGGCGGCGTTGTGTTGCCCGTCCTGCGGACCATCCCGGCAACCGAGTACGCCGTGCGTCGCCCCCATGGACGGAAGCCCGGCGCGTAGCCGCCGGTGGAGAACAATTCGCTGTAGTAGCCCAATTCCTGGATGACCGCCACGACGTCCATGCGGTAGCCGGGACTGCTGTCGCGGATCACGACGCCGTGCTTGTCCCGTACCTTCTTGCGAAGTTCCAGGTAGGCGGCGCAGTGCTGCTGGGTTACCTCCCCGAGACGGTCGACGCCCTGTTCGGTGAGCCAGTTGAGCCAGCCGGTGAGCACGGTCAGCCGCCCGTGCACCGTGGCTATCTGCACGGGTGTGCGGTAGGCGTGGGCAAGTTCCCGCACAGCGCGGTGGTCCGGTGCGAGCCGGGCGAAGATGAACTCCTTTGCGAGTTCCCTCCACTGGGGATTGAGAATCTCGGTGAAGGACAAGATCCGTGCATACCGCGCAAGGTACCGCGGCAGCCCGATGACACCGGTAAAGTCCCAGACCGCGTCATCGAAGCAAGGCCGCGGACCCGCGCCGCAGACCGGCAGACCTGCCGCAGCGCACACGTCTTCACCCCGAAAGACAGAACGCGCAAAGGCAGCCGCGAGGCCCGTGGGCCGGGGCAGGGTGGTCATACGGTGTGCTCCTCAGGTCGCAGTGGAAGCTCCACATCGGAGCCGGTGACCTCGACAGCAGCTGCCCGCAGCGCGTGCTCGGAGAAGTACCGGCCGGGAGTCAGGATCTCGTCGAGACGGTGGGCGTACGGGCCGAAGACGGGAATGAACTCGGCGGTGGTCATCTGCTGCCACTGGCGGGAGAAGAACGCCCGTAGCCGCAGCAGGTTCGGCAGATGGCGGGGAGCGAACAAGGCCAGCGGGCACAGCAGGCACACCCACGGGCGTGCCGGACAGGGCTTGCCCTTCGGCCCGTGGAGTCCCGACAGCTGATCCCCACACGCCGCGGTGAACACGTCGCGTTCCCCGGACAGCAGCTGCGCCAAGGCGTTGTCGTCCAGGCCGAGCCGCTTCATGTGCTCGGGATAGTTCTCCACCAGGTCGGCCATATCGGCGGTGGCCAGCACCAAAGGCGGCAGCGCCCGGCGCACCAGGTCCTCCTGTGCCTGGGCGATGATGTCCTCCGCCGCCTCGCGCTGAGCCGGCGTCGTGTTCGTCAGGTAGTGGTCCCCCTCGATTCCGGGGGACCGATTCGGATCGAGCGTGGTGCGGCGGCTGCCGCGCCAGTGTGAGCGGTCTTTCAGCGCGTCGTGGGTCGTGCGGATGCGGTGCCGGTGAAGGGCCAGGGGGAGACCGTCGTCACCAGTCATCTGCGTGGGGTGCCCGTCCTCGTCGACGGCTTGGCGGCGCTCAACCCAGCGGACTACGGACAGGCGCGTGGCCGGCTTGGCCAGCCATCGCTCTCCCGCCCACGTGCCGCTCGGCGTGAAACGCACCCAGAGCTCGGGGCGCAACCCCTCGGGCGCGAATCGGCGGGCCACCGCGGAGTGATCGAGCCACTGTTCCAGCAGGCGGGTGGCCTGACGTGACAGAGCAAGGCTCTCCGCCGCCGTGCGGCCCTTGACGTAGCTGAGGAGGATCTTCTCGTCACCCGCCCACTCGATGTCGGTAAGTCCCAGGTCCGTGATCCCGTCCGGCACGATGCCGGTGTACGCGCCGAACAGCAGCTGATAGGCGATGATCACATCCAGGGTCGGGATCAGCGGATCCAGCACCGCGCGAAGTCCGGCGCCGTATCTCTGCCGGAAGGGGAACGAGCCGCTCTCTGCCATCTCCTTGACAAGCGCGTTGGGCCCGTTGTGAACCACCAGCCAGTGATGGGCAGTGCGCTCACGGAGCGAAGCCCCTGGCCCCTCAGCCGACGAAGCCTGCTCACGGGCCGCGCAGAACGCGCGATAGGCGCCATCGACCTCGGCCCGGCAGGTACGGATGAGCCGAGCCCATTCGGCTTCGCTGTACGGCTGGTGTGAGCCGTACCGCTCGCCCGTGTTGAACAGCCGGCCATCGACGAACGCGCGCACATCCGGCGCCAGAATCTGATCCTGGTCATCCGCGCAGCGCAACATCGCCCGTAGCGCGCTCTCCTGGGAGGACCGCACCCCCTGCCGCCAGTACCGGGCGAGGAGCGCGCGCGTCAGGTCAGAGGCCCCGCCGGAGAACCCGAACTCGACCAGCCAGTCGGTGAAGCCGCGGACGGCCGTGAGGTACAGGTCGAAGCCGCCCGCACTGTCGACCTGCCCGTGCGGATGTACAAGATCCGTAGCACCCTCCAGCAGGGTGCGCGCCAGCTCCGGGAGCTCCACTGGCCGCAGCACGCGCAGGCGACGGCGATACTCCGACCCGTCGCTGAAGATGCAGTGCACACCCAGCGGGTCCAGGGTGACGGTGGCCGGCATCAGAGCACCGCCGATTCGTCGTCGAACTCGGTCCCGAGCTCCAGCTCGACGTCCTCGTCCAGCAGCCCGTACTCCTTGCCGACCCGCCGGTACAGGGAAGTGAACAGGCGCAGTACGTCCAGGCGGTGCAGGTACGATTCCGTGGTCAGCGAGCTGGTATGTCCGAGCAGATCACGCAGAATCAGCAGCGGCTCCTGCGTCCGCAGGTAGTGCGCCAGGGCGGCATCGTCATCGGTGTCGCGGACCTGCCGAGCGGCCTGCTCGTACCAGCCGCGCATCAGGCGCGCCATGGTCGCCATGGCCATGGTGTGACGCAACCGGTGCGGGTTGACATGCGGGAAGCGCGGCTCGTATCGCTCGCGGATGCGGTCGGAGGTCCTGGCGAAGACCGTGGACCATCCGGTGAAGGGGCGCCCCTGACCCCAAACCGACAGCAGCATCGAGCCTCCCTCCGGGGCGACCAGACGCCGCCGCTCGTCAGGGCCGAGTGAGTTCCACCGCACACGGACCCCGTTCACGCGTCCGCCGCGCTCGTCGGCGTCCGTCACGAACAGCGGCTCTCCCCAGCGGGCCGGCGGACGCCACGACGATCCGAACGTCGCCGCTGCCCGGTCGAGGGCGATGTAGGAGCGCAGTTCAGCCAGCGAGTCGTAATCGATCCACGACTCGCGGTACTTGCTTCCCTTGGTGATACCGGACGGGACCGGGAACGACACAGGCACCGCAGTCCGTCGCGAGGGGAGCAGTGGCACTTCGCAGGCCAGCAGGTACGTGTACTCCTGGCTTCGCAGACCGCTGGAGACGATCAACCGGCCGACCGCTGAGTTCCGGGCCAGCTCCCGCCCCCGGTACCTCGGATCCCGCTCCCCGTCAGGATCCAACCCCGCCAACGCCTTGAGGAAGATGTCCGTGAAGTCGTCGTCGAGATACTTGATCGTCACATGAGGCTTCGCCTGGCGCCGCCGTGACTGGTTGACCCGCCCGCGACGGACTTGCCCCTTGAAAGCCCAGACCGCCTGCCGGTACGTGAACGGCTCCGAGTCCGTGTACTCCTCATCCTTCGCCCACTTGTAGAACCCGGCCAGAATCCCCATGCTCTGGTTCCACGTGGACGCTTCGAAGCGGTGCTTGATGGGGCCCCGGGCTCGATACACGGAGTACGCGCTCAACGCTGCCTTCAGGCGACGCCGCGTGTCGAAAAGGACGACCCCACGCCCGGATATGAACTCCAGCCACTCACGCACCGTACGCACGTAGTAGGGCCACGAGTTCGGCGATGGGCATCCATTCGCTGGCAGCTCGCAGGCCCAGCAGTTGATCACGGTGGTGGGGCGGACGCCGTTGCTGTCTTCGAAGAGGAGGTCGTCGTCGAACAGCAACGGCATCCCCTCCGGGATCGCCGGCCTGAACGAGAGCCCCCAGGACTCCCAGCCCGCTGATGAGTACGTCGATTGGTGCATGGCCGATGAGTATCAATGCAACCCGGCGGACTGCAACAGGCAAACAAGCAGGTCAGGTGGGGTGGCAGACAGTAAGCAACACAGTCGTTAAGCGGGAACAAGAAGGTACAGCGCCCACAGGGTGTTGAGCGCGGCCAGTCCCAGGGAGGTGGTGGCGTTGACCCAGGTGAGCACGCTCAGCCGGTGGTCGTCGCGCACGTACCGCAGGCCCTCGGCAATCTCCGTCCGCAGTCGGCGCCGCACGGTCCGCGTCGGGGTGGTCTCGCGGGCCTGGATGTGGGCGGTGCACCAGGCGCTGAGGAGGTAGGAGCCGACGTCTCCGAGCAGGGCGCGGGCCGGGCCGAGCAGCGCGGTCAGTGCGGCGCCGAGGTTGCTGCCGCCGGTCGCGGCGATCGCGAACAGGCTCCCGATGCGGCTGTTGCTCCGCTGGATCAGGGACCGGTCGACCAGGGTCGGCAGCAGGCTGATCGCCGCCGCGTCGTGGACCACGCCCGCGGCACCCTGAACCGCGGCGACGACCATGAGCTGCGTCAGGGTCAGTGCGTCCAGGGCCGCGGCCACCGGTACCGTCGCCAGCGCTGTAGCGCTCACCAGGTCACCGATGATCATCTGCCGTCGCTTGGAGTGCCGGTCGGCGAGCGCACCGGCGTGCAGAGCGAGCAGTGCGGGCGGCAGTTGCCCCCAGAACGCCAGCCAGGCCACCTGGCCGGGCGTCGCGTCGAGCTCGAGTACGGCGAGCACCGGGATCGCCATCGAGCTGATCGAGCTGCCGGCCACGCTGGCGGTCTGGCCGGTGAGGTACCGCCGGAAGTCGCGGTGCCGCCACAACGACGTGGACGAGGGGCCACCGGGCCCGGTGAGCGGGGAAGTGGTGGTGGAGGGGTTCACCGGCCCGCCTCCTCGGCCGTGGCGGCGCCGGCCTGGTAGCCGCTGGCCTGCAAGGTGAACATGGCGGCGTAGTCACCACCCCTGCGCATCAACTGGTCGTGGGACCCGGACTCGACGATGCGGCCGCTGTCGAAGACGAGGATGCGGTCGCAGTCGACGACGCTGGCGAGCCGGTGGGAGATCAGCACGGTGATCTGGTCGGTACGCAGCCGGCCGCGCAGCACGGCCTCGTACACGGCGTGTTCGGACGGCGGGTCCATGCTCGCCGTCGGCTCGTCCAGGAGCAGCAGCGGCGCCGCCTTGTACAGGCCCCGGGCGACGGCGATCTTCGCCCACTGTCCGCCCGAGAGTTGTTGCCCGCCCTTGAACCGTTTGGACAGCAGCGTCGTCCACTGGGCGGGGAGTGTGGCGATGACGCCGTCGGCTCCCGCGGCCCGCGCGGCTGCCAGGGCGCGCCCGGGCTCGGCCTCGGTGAGGGTGCCGGTTCCGGCGGTGATGTTCGACAGGGCGCTGAAGGGGAACCGCACCGGGTCCTGCAGGACACAGGCGACCTGCCGGTGCAGCGACTTGGAGTCCATCTGCCGTACGTCGACGCCGTCCCAGCTCACGCTGCCCTGCTGCGGCTCGTACAGACCGGCCAGCACCTTGGCGCAGGTCGACTTCCCCGATCCGTTGAGGCCGACGAACGCCACCGTCTCCCCGGCGCGGAGGGTGAAGGAGACGCCGTCGAGCGCCGGGGTGTCCTTGCCGGGGTAGGTGAAGTGGACGTCCTGGACGGTGATCTCGCGCACCTTCTCCGGCGCCCGTGCCCCGGCCGCCCGGGGAAGGAGGCGGCGGCTGCTCTCCTGGACGGCGAGGAGGTCGTCGACCCACAGGGCGTGCTCGTAGACGAGGTGGGCGATCTCGATGAGCTGGGTGAGGGAGGACCGTCCGGACTGGATGGCCAGGACCGCGCCAGCCCCTGCGGCGAGGGGGAGCCATCCGGCGATCAGCATGGCGGCCAGCGCGGCGTAGGTGATGCCGGTGCCGACTCCGCCCACCGCGCGGCCGGCGAGGTTGATCAGGGCCGCGTTCGCGCCCAGGCGGGTGTCCTCTTCGGCGATCTTGCTGGTCAGGCGGCGGTGCTCGTCCAGCAGGGCGTCCTGGGCGGTGTCGGAGCGCAGCTCCGCGGCCGCGTCCACGTCGAGCAGCAGCCAGGAGAAGACCCGGACGCGGCGTTGCAGCGCGTTCCAGCGCTTGAAGGAGTGGAAGCGGGCCCGCGCGCTGTGCACGGCGGCAGCCCCCACCGGCAGGACGGACAGCAACAGCAGCGGGAGCAGGGCCGGGTGGAGGATGCTCAGGACGCCGGCGGTGCCGATGAGGCCGAGGGCCGCGGAGGCCAGGGAGACGACCTGTCCGACGATCATCCGGGCGTAGAAGAGGCCCCGGTCGTTGGCGCGGTGCACCTCGTCGTGCCAGTCGGCGTCCTCGACGGCCTCGAGCCGTACGTGCGCGGTGAGGCTCAGGAACTCGCACTCCAGCGCGGTGCGGATCTTCGGGGTGACGCGTGCCTGGGCCAGCGAGACGGCGGCCTCCAGCAGAGCGCGGGCGGCGAGGAAGCCCGCGACGAGGAGGATCTGCGGGATGGCCGCGCGTACGCGATCGGGCGTGGGGCCCTGGGCGAACAGGTGCTGGAGGACTCCGACCGAGGCGATCAGCCCGAAGGCGGCCATCGCGGCCGAGGCCAGCTGGCAGACGACCGCCGTGACGGTGGAGGCGCGGTCCGCCTGCCAGGCGAGCCGCCCGATCAGGGCGGTGATCCTGGGCAGACGCACCAGGACCTGGCGCACCGTGGCGCTGGCGGCGGCGCCGTCGTGGACGGACCAGTACGCCTCTTCCATCGCGTCGGTCATGTCGCCGTCCTCCGGGCCGGCGGGCACAGCCGTCGGCGGCGGAGGCAGCGGGGCGGACCGCGGCCCGGGAACGCTGCTGGTTGCTGCATCGGCGGGCTCGCTCATGCCGCCCACCTCGTATCCGGGCTGTCGAAACGCCAGGACATCCCGATGATGCGGTGCGGCACCTTCGGCACCTGGGCGCAGCGCTTGCGGAGGGAGGCCGGAGCGAGGGAGTTAGCGGAGTACTGCCGCGTGCACTGGATCCTCGCTGGCAGCGGAGGAGAAGCTTTGCCGTCCTGGTTGAACTCGCGTGTGCCTGCTGTGCTCAACTGCGGTCCTCCATCCCTGGTCTGTTGGGCCCTGGTCTGTTGGGCCTTGTACGACGACATCGAGGTCAACGAGGTGGACCCCGATATCGAACACGCGTGTTTGAGCCGTTGCCTGAACCCCGAGATGGGGCGCTCGACGTCGCATGTAGGGCCCACGGATCCTTGTTCGGCCCGGAGGCCCACCGATCGACCGGTGGCCGACACGCCGATGTTGGGTACGCGTGTGACGCTTGGGTTTTCGGGGCCCCGCGCCCAGGGCTGCCGTGACGGACCGGCAACGTCTGCGGGCTCAAGGAGCGGCGACTGGCCAGTCATCGGACCGGCTGGGAGTGTAGGAGCGTGCTGGCCCTCGCGAGGTCCTCCGGTGTGTCGACCGCGAGACCGTCGTCTATGACGCGGAGCATCCGTACACCGTGGCCGTGTTCGACGAAGCGCAGCATCTCCACGCCTTCGGTGCGCTCCAGCGGCCCCTGCGGGAGGTGCCGGAACAGGCTGAGGGCCGTTCCGGTGAAGCCATAGAGTCCGAGCTGCCGCAGGTACTTCGGGCGGTCCCCGCGCGGGTAGGGGATAGGCTGCCGTGAGAACAACAGGGCATTACTCTCGGCGTCGACGACGACCTTGACGACGTTGTGGTCCAGGACGGCACCGACGTCGTCCAGCTCCGTATACGCGTTCACCGCGAGCGTTCCCGGCACCAGGTGTTCCAGGGCTTCTGAAACGGCATCGATCGCGACGGGCGAGATGAACGGCTCGTCGCCTTGGACGTTGATGTACGCACCGGCGGGCAGGCGCTCCGCGCACTCTGCGACGCGATCGGTGCCGGTGAGGTGTTCTCCGGTGCGCACGCACTCGATGCCCAGTTCCTGGCACGCCGCCTCGATGCGTTCGTCGTCGGTGGCGACTACCACGCCATCGAGGCGCTTCGCCTCCAGGCAGCGCTGGTGGACGTGCCACAGCAGCGGCTTGTCCCCGAGCTGTGCCAGGGGCTTCCCCGGAAAGCGGGAGGCTCCCCAGCGACAGGGGATGACGGCTATGTGGCGTCGGGGCGCGGTGCTCGGCGGTGCGGCGGTGGTGGCGGCCACGGCGTACTCCCATTGGTGGGTGTCAGGAACGGGTGGGGCGAGGGAGGAGGGCCAGCTTGGCGCGGACGGTCGGCGATGCGGCATCCTCGAAGGAGCGCCACTCGTAACCGCCGACCTCTTCGGCCTGGAGTGTCACGGTGTGTTGGGTCCGGAGGGCGAAGGCCCAGCGGAAGTCCATGTGCTGGTGGGCCGGCTCGCCCTTCGCGGCGTTCGCGGCGATGTCGTGCACGTCGATGTCCAGCGGCACGGTCTCGAAGCCCGGGAGGGGGACGACGGCGTCACGAGGGATACCGGTCTCCTCGAATAGTTCACGTAGAGCGGCACCGGGCAGGTCCTGGTCGCCCGGCTCGTTGTGGCCGCCGGGCGCGAGGGCCTTGCCCGTCACGTTGTGGTGGATGTGCAGCACCCGGTCGCCGGCGTCGATGACGATGGCGCTGCACGTGACGTGCGTGGGGAACGTCTTGCGGCTGGTCGGATCGTCCTCGCCGTCGAGAGCGGCCAAGAGCGCGGTCAGGACGTCTCGCTCGTCCGGGTAGCGGTCGAGGTACGCCTCTGCGGTGGCGCGGATGTGGTCGAGGGACGGGGGCATGGGATCACCTGTTGAAGGAGTCGAGCCAGGTCCTGGCGATGGCCTGGCGATCGGGTGCGGGCATGTCGTGCAGGCCGGGCTGGAAGCGGCCGTGGCTGAGGGCCGCGGTGGCGGCGAGTATCTCGGCTTGGACGAGATGGATGTAGGTGCCGACGGCGGCCCCATGCACGAAGTTGACGGCGCCGCCGTCGGCGAGGACGTAGAAGTAGTGGCCGGTGATCTCGTAGCGCGTCAGGTGTTCGCCGACCGAAGTGCGCTGGTAGAGCCCGTGGAGGCTGCCGAGTTCGAGTTCGTCCTCCGAGGACGTCACCGAGGCGAGGTAGGCCCCGTTGCGCAGGGCGGCGAAGTCGCCGTGGCGGAGTGCGAGGTTTCCGGTGGCGCACAGGACGAGTTCCGCGTCCTGGAGTGCTTCGGCCGTCGATGTGCTCGTACGGAAGCCCTGGGAGTGCGCCTGCACCCTCTTGACCGGATCGGTGTCGTGCACGGTGACACGCAGGTCCTGAGCTCGCAGGGTCTGAGCGATGGCCCGGCCGACTTTGCCGAACCCGATGACGCAGGCGTTTCTGCTGGTCAGGATGTCACCGCGGGCGCGTACGAGGGCGTCGGTCGAGAAGACGATGGACCGGCCCACGAGGTGGTCCTCGCAGTCCTTCAGCGGGGATCGGGCCACCGAGACGACGGGACAGGGCAGATGGTCGAGTGCCGCGTACCTCTTGTGTCCGTTCTCGGTGTCCTCGACGACGCCGAGGACGCGGCCGGAGAACTTCTCCACCAGGGTGCCGAGACAGGGCGCGAAGTAGCCACCGATATCCACCAGGACGACGTTCCGGCCGCCGACCGTGTCCTCCAGG
The DNA here is from genome assembly GCF_021390935.1 of Streptomyces sp. CC228A. Taxonomy (GTDB): domain Bacteria; phylum Actinomycetota; class Actinomycetes; order Streptomycetales; family Streptomycetaceae; genus Streptomyces. The sequence continues at coordinate 317,969 of NZ_JAJPUI010000007.1, read as the reverse complement.
TACTCCAAGGCCCTGGTCGAGTCGGCGAACAGCTCTCGGCTGAGGTCATGGACGGTGAAGGCACGTCGGACCTGCTCCAGCGTCGGCTCGTCGACGGACCTGGGCTTGGGCAGGACGGCGGCGACCGTGGACGTCGCGGCCATCGCGCGGAGGAACGCCGGCCGCTCGGGCAGCAGGTGCGTGATGACCAGTGTGGTGACGGAATCGCTGGCGGGGAACCGTGTCGTGATTTGCTGGAAGAAGGCGTCCAGCCGCGCCTTCTCAGGACTCTCCACTGCAACTCCTCGTCGTGCCACGTTGGTTATGCCGCGCGGCCGTACGCGGCGGGCTCGGTGGCCAGCGCCTGCATCTGGGCCCGCATGCCGTTGGGGAGGTCGACTTGGGGCTGCCAGCCCAGGACCTCGTGGGCGCGACCGGGGTTGGCGCGGGTCGTGAGGACGTCGCCGCTGCGCGGGTTCTCCTGGTGAACCTGGATCTCGCGCCCGGTGAGGCTGTTCGCTATGTTGATCACTTCGAGCAGGGAAGCGCTCGAACCGCCTCCCACGTTGATCACCCCGTTGGCCGTCGGGATGGTGGCTGCGGCGATGGTCGCGGCGACCGCGTCGTCGATGTACGTGAAGTCCCGGCGCTGGTGGCCGTCCCCGTAAAGGCGCAGCGGCTGACCGGTGAGGGCGGCCTTGAGGGCGCGGTGCGTGAACATGTCGGGGCGCTGCCGGGGGCCGTAGACCGTGAAGTACCGCAGGGCGACGACGCTGGTGGGGCAATGGGCCTGGGTCGCGTGCGCGAGGCAGAGCTGCTCCTCGGCGAGTTTCGTGACCGCGTACGGGGAGGCCGGCTGGGGCCGGTCGGTCTCGACGCTCGCACCGCCCTGGGTGGGGCCGTAGACGCTGGAGGACGATGCCACCACGAGGCGGGGAACGCCCATCCGGGTGGCGGCTTCCATGACGCGGTGGGTGGCGAGGACGTTGGAGGCGACGTACTCGCCGAACTTGGGTCCCCAGGAGGGGCGTACCCCGGGGATGCCCGCCAGGTGGAAGACGGCGTTCGCGTCGACGAGCATCGGCTCGATCGCGCAGCTGAGGAGGTCCCCAGTGACGTGCATGTAGCCCGGGAGCCCCTGCAGGACGGCGAGGTTAGCTGCGCCCGCGGGGTCTGTGGCCGGGTCGCGTCGGTCGACGCCGATGACGACGGTGCCGGCTTGGACGAGGGCGTGCGCCAAGTGGGAGCCGATGAAGCCGGCGGCGCCGGTCACCACCGCTCGACGGGGTACGGCGGAGGTCAGGTGGGACGAGAGCTGTGACACGGAGGTCTCCAGGAATCCGGGAAGGGGGTGGTTCAGGGGAGCCGGGCCAGAACGGTGCGGCCGTGGGTGCTGAGGGCGAGGTCGTCCTGCTCGTGTCCGCGGACGAGGGCGGTGACGGCCTCGATAGCGCCGAAGGACTCCAGCAGCCGCTGTTCGGTGTCGTTCGGTGGCCTTCCGTATCCGGCGAAGAAGGCCGTGCGGAGGTTGGGGGCGGCCTGCCACCGGCGGAACTCGAGCCGGGCGAAGTCCCGGATGCGGGCGTCGCGGCGCATGTGCTCGAAGTCGCACAGCCCGAAAACGTCGCCGAGGATCCAGTTCCGCGGCTGGTAGTCGAGGTGACACACAGCGCTGTCCATGAGCGTGTTCGCCAGGACGTCCGCGTGGTGGCTCAGACGGTCGCGTTCGACCGTGGAGATGAGGCCGGCCCGGTTTGCGCGGGCGGTCCAGTTACGCAGCCGCTGAGCGAGTTCCGTGCCTACAGCGCCGGTACGCGCTACCGAGGTGGCGTGGTGCAGCTTGCCCAGCACGCGCCCGGCCTCGTAGTGAGCCTGCTCCTCCTCGGGCGACCCTGGTGCGACCGAGTCCACCCGTACCCCGGGAACAGCGGTGAGCAGCAGGGTGCACGTCCTGTCCTGTCGGCCCACCACACGGGGGACGCGGCCGATCAGGTTGGCCCCCCAGGTGAGATAGGCGTGCAGCTCCCGGAGGTACCGGTCGCGTTCGCTGTGGTGTTTGGCGAAGAACTCGTTGCCCTCGGCATCGACCACGCGCAGGACGCGGGGCGGGAGCGTCGGATCGTGCACGATCCGCACCGATCCGAGCGCGCCTCGGGCCAGGTTCAGGCGCGGGTCGTCGGACAGCGTGATCACGAGGCGGCCTCCTGCGCTAAGGCGGCCAGGTGCTCGGTGTCGTTGTGCCGGTCGAGCATCCACCGTCTTTGGCCGAGGCGGTTGAGGTGGTGCTGCCAGCGGCTGATGGAGCCGTGGGAGATCGTGAATCCGGCCGAGGCACCGAGTGGGATGCCCAGGAGCATGGTGTGGGCGACGATCACGGTCTCACCGTGCGCGGCGAAGAGGACGCGTTCGCCTTCGTGTTGGTCGATGAGTTCCCGCAGGAGGCGACCGGCCCGCTCCAGGTAGCCGTTCCAGGTGTCGGATTCAGCAGCCCAGGGCCTGTCTGGGTGGGCGTGCGGTCCACCATCGGCGGCGGTCTTCACTTCGGTCCAGGGCTGGCCGTCGGCGGCGCCGTGGCTGGGACCGTCGAGGCGGTCGTCCACGGACAGGGGGATCCTGAGGGCCTGGCTGATGATCTCGCCGGTCTGGCGCAGGCGGATGCGCGGTCCGGCGTACAGCACGTCGAACGGCTCGTCGCGGTGCTCGGCGGCGAGTCGCAGTGCCACCTGCTCGACTTGCGCGTATCCGCGGTTGGTCAGCCCGGTGCAGGTGCGCGGGCCTCCGACCAAGCCGTCGACGTTGCACTGGGCCTCGCCGTGGCGGACGAAGACGAGTTCAGTGGTGATCATGCGCAACCTCCCGGGTAGGGGTGGGGTGCCCCGCTGTGGCGGTAGCCGTTGCGCCCGGCGTACGGGGCGGTCAGGACGGCATGCAGGGCGAGGAAGTCGTCGAGCCGCTCGCGATCCGTGGCGCCGAGCCGGGCGTCGTGGCGTCCGGCGGCCTCGTTGTACGCCTGCAGGCTCGCGTTGACGGACTCGGTCGGCAGAGGCCCGTACGTCAGGATCAACGTGGCGATCAGTTTCGCCAGGTCGTACGCCATCGGGGCGAGCGTGAGATCGTCGGTGTCGACGGTGTAGACGTCGCCGGCCTCGGTGATGATGAAGTTCCGGGGGTTGCTGTCCTTATAGAACGCGGTCTGCCCCTCGGCGGTCTTCTCCAGCAGCGCCAGCATCGCCTGGAGAGCGACCCAATCCGGCAGATAGCCCTGTTCCAGCCTTCTTCGCAGGGCGGTCTGCCGGGGACCGAGGTAGTCGCTGAACACGGTGCCGTCCTGGAAGCGGTGCGGCGTGTTCAGCGCGGCCGGCCGCAGATCGCTGGTCCAGGCGGCGCCGTGGGCGTCGCCCAGCAGCCCGGCCAGGGTGAGCAGGTCCTCGGGCCTGGCCGATCGGCCGTCGATCCACTCGTACGTCAGGCTCGTCGGCCCGACTACCGTCAGCACCGGCAGACGCAGCGGCCGTGCGTGCTCGGCGAGCCAGGCGTGGTGACGGGCGGCCGAGGCCACCTTGCCGGGGGTCTCGTAGCGCTTGGTGAACCGGCGGACGGTCACGGCCTGCCTCCCCGTGACCGGGCCACGACGAAGGTGACGAGGGACTGGGCGGTGAGTGGCCGGTCCGGCACGAACTCGTGCAGGGTCGCCGCGAGCGCGCCCGGATTACCGTACAGACCGGGCGCGAGGTCGTACTTGGGGTTGGTAGCCAGGTACTCGGCCACATGGTCGTGGCCGTCGAAGGTGAAGCTGTGCTCCTCGTCCTCCACGGCGAGTACATCGAGCGACACGGCGGCCAGCCCGGCGAGGTTCCCGCTGTGCGCCGAGACGTACAGGCTCTCGTGCTCCTCGGCCCGAGGATCGAGGCCGGCGGCAGCGACCAGCTGGTCCATCTCCCGGTAGCTGTCGAGCCCCTTCGTGACGAGCACGGCCAGCCCTCCGGGCGCGAGCGCCCGGTCGATCTCCGCGACCACGGTCTGCGGGCGCGGCGAGTGGTACAGGCAGAACGCGGCGACGACGACGTCGCACGAGCCGGCGGCCACTGGGAGATGGTGGAAGTCGCCTTGAAGGAAGCTCGCCGGGAGGCCGGGCATCCGCCGGGCCCTTTGGAGCGCATGCTCGATCAGGGCCGGCGCGGCGTCGAGGCCGACGACGAGCCGGGGCCGTAGCTCCTGGGCGAAGGTCAGGCTGCTCGTGCCGCGCCCGCAGCCAAGGTCCAGGACCAGGCCGAGACGGTCCGGCCGCTCGTGGTGGGCGCGCACCAGTCCGACGATCGTGTCCGGTACGGGGCGCCCGGTGGTCTTCGCCCGCATCAGGGCGTTGGACCGGCCAGCGAGCCGAGAGGCGTGCCCGTACAGCTCCTCCTGACGCGCGGGGTCCAGGAAGGGGTTGGCGCCGCTCATGCCGCGCCCTCCCCTCGTGGGCGCGGAGCGCTCAACTGTGCTCGGCGGCGACCTTCCGCAGCCAGCGGCGCGTCTGCCGCCGGTTGGACAGCAACACCACGTCGACACGGCCCGAGGCGAACTCCTCGATCTTGGCCATCACGCGCGGGCGCATCTTGCGGCGGTACGTCGCCACGTACTTGATCACGCCCCAGTGGATGCGGTTGTGCACCCCGTTGCCCTTGTGCCCGGCGCCGTGCCGGATCTGCCGGGAGAAGATCCCGTACAGCGCCGCCACGGTCGAGACGTCCATCAGGACCACCATGTCGCAGGCTTCGAGCCGGATCTGCAGCGTCGAGTTGTAGTTCCCGTCGATCACCCACGCCGGCCGCGCGACCAGCGCCCGCTGAAGCGCGGCGAACTTCTCCATGGGCAGCTCGTTCCACTCGTCGTCGTAGAACGCGGCGTCCAGGTGCGTCACCGAGGCGTCGAGAATCCTGCCCAGCTCGCGAGCCACGTACGATTTGCCGCTGCCTCCGCAGCCGACGATGGCGACCTTCTTCATGATGCTCCAGCGTAGAGGCGCTCGGCCGCCCAGTCAGACCGGCCGTTTGGACACGTTCGGATGATCCAGACACCATGGCCCGGGTGGTCATCTGCATCACGCCGCTCCCCGCTCTGCCGCGACGGGATTGACAGCCGTGTCCAGGGCGGCTTCCAGCGCCACGACCTGCCGGCTCAGGCGGAACAAGTCCAGCCGATCCAGGCAGGCTGCGATCAGGTCCGCGTGCTGCTGGGTGCCGGCGATCCGCTGGAGATACGAGAGCCGCTCGAAGACTTCCTGGCCTGAGCGCACGATCAGCTCTGCGGGCACGAACTGGTCGACGTGGCGGATGTCCGCCGGGGCGAGCGGGAGGCAGCCGGCGAGCACGGCCTCGAAGATCCGCTGCGTCATCTGCCCGACGGCGGCGTACCTCTCGGGGAGCATGAGGATGGTCGCCAGGGACCGGCCGTACACGGCGTGCACCGCCGGGAAGGGGAGCCTGCCGAGGAACCGCACGTGCGGCCAGCGGCTGGTCTTGGTCCACTTGCCCCCGACCAGGTGGTCGAAGCGGGCGGCGGCCGGCGCGAAGAAGCGGTCGAAGTGGTCGTCGCGGTCGTACTGGTTGCCGACGTAGCCGAGGGCGAGGTCTCGGGGCTTCTTGGCGAGCGCGAGCGGGTCCGCCTCGGCGAGTAGACGGTCATCGACGGGGAAGAGCAGCCGGTGGGCGCCGGGCGTCGGCTCGAGGGCGGCCTCGCAGACGGCGGTCCGGTGAGCACCCCGCCACATGCTGTCGGGGCGGAGCTGGCGGTCCTTGTCCCAGACCACGGTCGGCGTTTTCCGCCGCACGGTGTACCGGGTGACGAGTTCGGCTTGTCGGTGCAGGTCGCAGGTGTGCCCCTCGGTGCCGCACGGGGTGGTATTGCGCCCGTTGATCGCCCAGCGCCACTCCAGGAACAGCACGTCGATGTCCGGGGTGCCGCCGTGGAAGGTGTAGGCGTTGCCCAGGTCGTCGCCAGCCTCGATCAGGTCGCGGTTGGCCTGCAGGAAGATGACCTCGTGGCCGCCGCCGAGGAGGGCGTCGACCAGAGGGCGGCGGTGGCTGCGGCCCCCGTCGGGGGTGTCGGTGATCCCGTTGCCGAGGAATCCCCAGAAGCTGTATCCGATCCTCACTTGGTGATCCACCGACCTTCCAGCAGCAGGGCATCCAGTCCGGAGTTGACCAGGCAGTCCAGAGCCATCTCTGGTGTCCCGCAGATCGGCTTACCCTTGACGTTGAGCGAGGTGTTGATCAGGACCGGCACCCCGGTGCGGCGGCCGAAGGCGCTGAGCACGTCGTGCATGAACGGGTTCTGCGAGCGGGTGACGGTCTGAAGGCGCGAGGTGCCGTTGGCGTGCACGATGGCCGGCACCCGCTCGCGCGCCTTGTCGGTCACGCCGGATGCCATCGACATGTACGGCGCCTGCTGGCCGAGGGTGAAGAACTCCTCGGCGCGTTCGGCCAGGACCATGGGGGCGAAGGGGCGGAAGGGCTCCCGGAACTTCACGGTGGCGTTCAGCCGCTCGACGACGCCGGGCTCCAGTGGGGAAGCGAGGATCGAGCGGTTCCCCAGGGCGCGGGGGCCGGCCTCGACCCGGCCTTGGAAGAGGCCGACGATCATGCCGTGAGCGAGCTGGTCGGCGAGGAACTCGGCCGTCTCGACGCCCAGCGTCTTCAGCTGGAGGTTGGGCCACGGCGTGAGGTCGAGGGCCTGGTACTGGTACGAGGGGCCGAGGTAGCAGGCCCGCGCGACACCGGACAAGGGCCGCCGATTGCGGCTGGCGGTGTGCACGGCGATGGCGGCCCCGATCGCGGTGCCGGCGTCGCCGGGGGCGGGCGGGACGAAGACCTCGTCGAAGGTGCCGTCCTCGATGATCCGGCCGATGCTCACGCAGTTCGTGGCGACTCCGCCGCCGACGCACAGACGGCGCGATCCTGTGATCATCCGTGCCCGGCGGGCCAGTTGCAGCATCACCTGCTCGGTGCGCTCCTGGAGCGCGGCGGCCAGATCCCGGTGGACGTCTTGGAGCGGCTCGCTCGGATGGCGCTCGGGGCACGTCTCCGCGATGAAGCGGCGAGAGGTGCGCGGGTAGCCCGAGGTCAGCACGCGCGGCGGGAAGTAGGCGGGTTCGACCACGAAGCCTGTGGGCGTGGTGCGCACGGCCCGGGTGAAGAGGTCCCGGAACCGCTCCGGGTCGCCGAGGGCGGCGAGTGCCATCACGGTGCCTTCCTCGTCACCGCGTCGCCACCCGAGGTGCTCGGTGACCGCGCCGTACACGTAACCCAGGGAGGCGGGGTCGTTGATCGCCTCCAGGGTGCGGGTGGCGGGGTGGAGCGCGTCGTGTCCTCGGGCGATGGTCGTGGTCTGCCGCTCGCCGAGGCTGTCGACGACGAGAACGGCGGACTCGTTCCACCCGGAGGCGGCGAAGGCCGCCATTTGGTGGGCGCGGTGGTGCAGGACGGGCGAGACGCGGGCGGCGGGGAATAGCCGGCCGAGCGTGCGGGTGCGCAGATGGGTGCGCAGCGCCACCTTGGCGAAGCCCCGCGCCCGTGGAAGGGCCCGGTTGCGTGTCGTGGCCGACAGCGCCAGGCGCAGGGCGGCCGGGGACTCGGCCAGGTAGCGGGCCGACTGGAAGTTGTAGGCGACGGCGTCGACCGCGGCGACGGTGAGCCCGGCCTCTCCCAGGAGCCAGTCGATGGCGCGGTGGGGGTAGTCCTTGGTGTGCTTCTGCTGGGAGAGCCGCTCCTCCTCGACGAAGCCGATCAGCTCCCCGTCCACCAGTAAAGCGGCGGAGGAGTCGTGCGTGTACGAGCACAGGCCGAGGATCACCGAGGGCGCACGGTCCATGGCGGCCATCACCGGGTCTGCGCCGTCTCACGCGCGGTCGAGGTGGGAACACGGCGGTTCAGCTCGCCGTACCAGGAGGTCAGCGCCTGGCCCAGCGGCCCGTCGATCTTGTCGGCCGCCCGCCACGCCTGTTCACGCAGGCCGTCCTTCCACAGGCGGTAGCTCCGCAGCGTCTCGGCCATCGTGTCCCAGCCCGGGTGGCCGGTCACGTCACGCGCCTCGACCTGGTCCAGGAGGCCGTCGAAGCCCCGCCACGGTGTGGTGAGGTCCGGCATGACGGCGCTCGCGGTGACGCAGGTCAGCTCCTCGGCCTGATCGAGGTGGTTCTCGTAGATGTGCAGCGATCCCACGTGGTGGTGGAACTCGCCCAGCTCGACGCCGAGCCACCCGGCGACCAGCTCGTGCAGCACGGTGTAGAAGAACAGGTCGTACGGCATGCCGATCCACACGTCCTGACCGCGCATGGTGGTCGACATGTGCAGTCGGCCGGCGCGCAGGTAGAAGCGGAAGCCCAGCGTGCATGGCACGTCCTTGTGCCCGGCGGCGTCCTGGGCCGGGTCGTAGAGCTGGATCAGGGCCCGACGCGAGTCCGGGTCCTCCTTGAGGATCTCGACGACGCGGTGCAGCTGATCCACGTTGCCCGCCCACTTCCGCATTCGCGGCCCGTACGCACCACGCAGGACACCGTCGTCCGCGTACTGCCGGAGACGCGCGTTGTAATCGAAGATCCACGGGGCGTCCGAGCCGGATAGGTGCCAGACGGTCTCCGCCACCGCGAATGCCGGGTTGATGACACGCGCCGGCGGCGCGTACAGCAGACGGGCCCGCGGCTGGGTCAGCCGCATGTGGACGTCGAGGACCTCGCGGGTCGCCATGTCCCGCGGGCTGACCTTCTCGCCGCTCTTGGCCAGGGCGACCGCGCCGACGAAGAGCTCAGCGACGCTGTCGGCGGTCAGATGTGTCATCGGGCAGAAGCTCCTTCACCCTGCGGCCGTCCAGAGTCGGCGCCGCGGGCATCGTGATGGACATGTTGGGAGTGCAGGACATCGCCGTCGGCGCGCCGGGCGATTAGGCGTGCGACCTGGGCGGCGCTGTCGCCGCGCCACCGGCACACCGCGTCCGTCGCCGCCCGGTCGGCGGGCGGGCTCGGATCGCGCAGTGCGACGACGGCGTCGGCCACCTCGTCGGCGGTACTGCACCGCCGTGCGAGGCCGTGGTCGGAGAGGCCGAGCGTGCGCTCGTCGGGCGAGCCGAGTTCGAGCACCGGGACCCCGAGCAGCGCGGCTTCGATGCCGCACGTCGAATAGGCGCTTGCCAGGGCGTCGGCGCCGGCGAGGCAGCCGCGAGCGCCGACCCGGGGATCGGCCACAGCCACGAGCGGCCGGCCGTCCCGTTGGAGCACGGGGGCGAAGACGTCGACGCTCTGTGCCGGGTGCGGCGCGATGACGAGTCCCCAGTCGCCGGCCTTCCACAGACCGTCCAGGAGGAGGTCGGCATGGGCCTTGAGCCGGTCGGGTCCGAAGGGCTGGCAGGCCCACACCGCGATTCGGGCAGGGCCTCGCCGTGGGCTGGGTGACAGCAGATCCTCCAGGTAGCGCCGCTGGGCTTCGCGGCTGAGGCCGGCGAGCGCGTCGAAGCGGGGCTGGCCCAGGACGTGGATCTCAGCGCCAGGGTGGCGCACCCACGCCTTCGCGAGAGGGAGATCCCGTTCACCCATGACGACGATGTCGCGGCTGTGTAGCGCAGGCCATGCGACCGACTCCGCCGTCCAGGCTCCGTGCTGGACATGCACCGCATTCGCGCCATGGCGCTCTGCCACGTGTACAGCCAGTGCACCCAGCGGGCTGGTGTCGTTGCTGACCAGAACGGTGTGCGGCCGGGCTGCGGTGAGGACGCCGTCCAGCCACGTCTCCGCCCGGGCCACCGATCGCCACGAGGGCTGCGTGCATCCGCCGCTCGTCTCCAGTACTACGGACACGAGACGGACCAGCCGGTCCAGTCGAACCTCGTGCTCATCGACCCGAACGACGCGGCCGTCGTCCCGCCGCCTCAGACCGTCCACGGCGCCGGAGAGGTCGAAGAGACCGGTCGGCGGCGAGCACAGGTTCACCCCCGCGACTTCTGAAGCCGGGCACCGCTCCGCTGGGTCGGTCGCCAAATCCACTACGAGGCTCGGGCGTCCGTTCCTGGCCAGCTCCTCCAGCACCGGCAGCAGAGTGGCCGCGTGACGGGAGGACCACGACAGCGCCACCACTTCACTCAGCGGCAGCTCCGAGGGAGCCGGACCCGGCACCGCTGCGGCCGCCAGGAGAGGAGGGAGGTTGCGTAACTGAGCGGAGCGGAGGGGATTGTGAGGGCCCGCGGCACCGAGCAGATAGGCGATGCCCGACCAGGTGACGGTGTAGGCCCGGTACTCCCGCGAGCTGCTCGACCGCAGCCCGACGAGTCCTTCGTACGGCGCGAGCCTCAGCGGACCTGGAGCCTTGGCGAACGGCCCCCAGGTGCTGAGCGCCGCCAGCTTGCGTACGACCTGCGCCACCAGGCGCCGCGCCGGCACGTGCTGGACGTACAACCACCCCGCGCCACCCGGCGTCCTCGCGAGGTCAGCGCCGTACGCTTCGAGGGCCTCCATCACCTGGTCAACACGTGCTTCCGCTCCCGCCGGGTCGAACGGAAGGGCCTCCAATTCGGACGTGGCTATCCGGTCGGATTTCATGGTCGCGAGCGCGCCCTCGCCGACCAGCGCCCAGAGGGGCTTGCCATCGGCCTCGACCCGGGCGATGCCGAGGGCGCTGCGCCTGGGCGGCGTCATACCAGGCTCCCTTCGAGGAACGGGCCGGTGTCCACGAGCCGCAGCAGGTCCTTCGGCGATTCGGCGACGAAGGGGGCCGGGGAGCTCGGGGTGCCGTAGCCCCAGCCCGCGTGCACGTACGAGATGCCGGCGCGGCGGGCCGCCTCCTGGTCGACCGCCATGTCCCCGACGTACAGTGCGTCGGCCGGGTCGGCGCCGAGGTCGATCAGGGCGAGCATGATCGGGTCCGGTGCGGGTTTGCCCCGCCCCACCCCGTTGGGAGTGCGCACCGTGGCGAACGGGACGCCGAGCTGGGCCAGCAGAGGAGTGGCTCGCTTCAACGGCTTGGACGTGACGATCCCCATCCGCCAATCGGCAGCGGCGAACGCGTGCAGGACCTCCGCGACGCCGTCGAACTGTCGGGCGAGGTGAGAAGCGTCCGTCGATGCCTTCGAGTAGGTCTGGTGGATCGGCTCGGCGTCAGCGAGCCCGAGCTGCTCCATGATGTCGGCGAAGGGCCGACCCAGGTGGCGCTCGTACTCCTCGAACGGCACGTCCAGGCAGTGGTCTTCACGGACCTGGCGCCACGCGCTTTCCATGACTGGGCGGGTGTCGACGAGCACGCCATCCAGGTCGAGCAGCAGCACACGTACGGCTTCGGTGCCGAAGCCCAGCCTCGTTCCGCCGGAGGGCGGCATGGGTGGGGGCGTAAACCGGGATGGCATCACGGGTCTCCAAGGGGAGTTGGTCAGGAGGTGATGGGCGACTCGGGGCGCCTCACGAGGGCGATCACCCTCTTGCCGCGTCCGTCTTCCGTGGGGCAGGCAGTCCAGGCGTCAGCCGTCGCCGACACGAGGTGCAGGCCCCGCCCGCTTGTGGCGTAGAGCGAGGCAATCTGAGGCACCGGGGGCTCCGGGGAGTTGTCTTCGACCTCGATCCCCACAACGCCGGCCTGGAGGGCGAGCGTCAGCGTGATCTCATCGACGGGTTCGCCGTCCGTTCTGGGGAGAAGGACTCGGTCGGCGTCGGGAGTTCGGCCATGACGCTCGGCGTTGGTGGTGAGCTCGCTGACGATCAGCTCGGCCTGGTCCAGAACGTCTTCCACCCCCCACGCCGTCAGCGCCTGGCGGGTGAAGGACCGTGCCCTGCCCGGAGCCCTGTCATCTGCGGCGAGCGTCAGGCTCTTCTGGTGTTCAGGGGCGCTGATTACGCTGCCCAGGCTTTCGATTCGGTCCATGTTCGCCTTCTCACAACGGTGCTTGAGCCCGTGGAGGACTCGATCGGCGGATCTGTCGGAGCGGTCGAAGCGGCGGAGGTTGTGCACGAGCTCGGCCATCGGCGGGGGTTGGTCGAAGTGCCGAACTCCGGACGTCGAGGCGGGTGCTCGCCCGTCGCCCGAAGAGGTCCGGGCATCGGCTCCAGTCGTGTGGCTGGTCTTCACCGGTTTCCTCCCGGACAGGAGCAGTTGGTGGTTTCGTTGACCACGAGCGAACCGCGGATCACATCGCGGCGGTATCTCCGGGCGGCTGCCGGGGCCGTCAAACCCGTCAAAGATCGTTTTGGTGAACCGAGGTAGACGATGGCGCGCGAGCGGAATGTGAAGCTGGCCGACGCAATCGCGGAAACAGGCTGGTCGCAGCCAAAGGTGGCGGCTGCCTTCGTGAGGGTCGCGGCCGAGGTAGGAGCGCAAGAACTGCTGGGCACCAGCCGGTCGCACATCGCCATGTGGGTGGGGGGAACACAGCCCTCGGGCAGAGCGCCCCTTATCTTGTGCGAGACGTTGACCCGGCGGCTCCAACGCCCCATCACTCCGGCTGAAATCGGGCTCTCCGTGCCAGACACGGGTGCAGTCACGGCATCGGAGTGGAACGTCGATACGCTGACTGCGCTGGTAGACCTTGGGAGAAGCGACGTGGACCTCGAACGCCGCCGACTGCTGGCCGGCGCCGCCTACTCGGTGGGCGGCTTGGCCCTGCCCGGACAGCAGTGGTGGGACGAGGCACCCCAGCGGGCGAAGTCCCGCCCCCCGGCGACGAGCCGGAGAATCGGGGTCGCAGAAGTCAGTGCCGTCCGTGAGATGACGGAGTTCTTCTCTCGGAGAGACCAGCGCCACGGCGGCATGGATGGCCGTACGGCGCTCTACCAGTACCTCGTCGACGACGTCGCCAGGTATATCGGCGGGGTGTTCGCCAGCGACGACACTCGTCGTGCCCTTCTTGCCGCTGCGGCCGAGGCGGTGTACGTCGCCGGTTGGATGAGCTTCGACGCCTCACACCACGAGTCCGCGCGGCGCTACTTCACGTTGGCCCTGAAGCTCGCGGCGGAAGCGGACGACGCTCCGTTGGCCGGCCATATCCTGCGGGCGATGGCCCATCAGGCAACGGACCTCGGCCACCCACGGTTTGCCGTCGATCTCGCCACGGCCTCCGTGGCGCGCAAGCGGTACACCCTGGCGACCCCCCGCGAGAGGGCGCTGCTCGGAGTGGTCCAGGCACGCAGCCTGGCCGCCGACGGGCAAAAGCGCGCCGCGATCGCAGCGCTTCTCCGGGCCGAGGACGACCTCACTGCGGCGGACGTCGGCGACGAGGATCCGAGTCGGGTGTGGTTCTTCCAGCGGGCTTCCCTTGCCCACGAGACCGCCCGCACCCTGTGGACGCTCGGCGATCTCGACGGAGCGCTTAGAGAGTTCAACAACAGCGTGCTGACGAGGAAGGCCGACACCTTCAGCCGGACCCACGCGGTGACGTTGGGCTACATGGGCACTGTGCAGGCACGTCAGGGGAACGTGGAGGCCGCGTGCCACACGTGGGCACAGGCCCTGGACGCGATGGAAGGCGTGCAGTCGGGCAGAGCACGCGAGGCAGCCGTGAACATGCGCCGAGTGCTGTCCCCCTTCCGCAATCGGGGAATCAGCGTGGCGGCGGAGATCGACGAGCGCGCCAAGGCCGTACTCGAACGAGTAGCCTGACGGCGCCATGGTGGTGAAGGCGGGCATGCTGTGGTTGACCGCCTTGCCGTGCCGCGAGCGGAGAAGGGGGAACCCGTGTCCACAAAGTCCATCGAGGTGCCGGTGATCGCCGAGGTGGTCGGAGGCCACAAGGGGCGGCTCGACGACTTCAAGGGCGGTGTGGAGTCGATCATTCGGCTGCGCCCGGAGTACCCGGAGGAGACGCTGCAGGGGATCGAGGAGTTCTCCCATCTCCAGGTCACCTGGTTCTTCAACTTCGGTTCCCCCGAGGACGTCGCTCTCCACGCGCGCAGCCCGCGGGACAACCCGGAGTGGCCGGCCACGGGAACCTTCGTGCACCACAACCACCGACGTCCGGCCCGGCTCGCGACCTCGTTCCCCAGACTGCTCCGCGTCGACGGACGGGACCTGCACGTCACCGACCTCGATGCCGACGATGGCACCCTGGTGGTGGACCTTGTGGCGGTCTTCGAAGAGTTTCTGCCGCGTGGCACGGTCACCCAGCCCTCGTGGCCCAGCGAGATGCTGAAGGACTACTGGAGGGACGCCGCCGAACGCTGACTCGAGGCATCCTCCGGAACCGCAGCCGGCGGCCCGACGGAACTTGGCCGCCTGAGCTGGTGCCAAGGGCTGCTGTCGCGCAGGGTCGTAGCGGATCAGCAATAGATGGGCGCCGGCTTCGGTCAGCTGACTGCCCCGTTCAGCCGCTATGGCCTTCGGGCCTAGGGCGACGGGGTGGGAAGTACCACCCATGGGACTGAGTGGCCGTGAGGGCATCGAGCATGCCCACGAACGCGGACGGAGTGTAGGAGCCAGGCTCCATGTAGACACCGGCCAGCGTCAGCTCGTGACGACGGCAGTGTTCGGTGATCGCTCCCGTCAGGGCCAGCTGACGAGCGCGCGACACACGCACCAGGTGCAGGAAGCCAAACACCAGCGGAACCGGGGACGGGTCGCTGTTCCGTGAGGGGTTCCGTGATCACGACCGTCCATCGGGCCGTCGTCGGAGGGGCACTGCGAGCCTGATGCCGGCCCACTCGGAGCCGTCACAGCGACTTGCCGACCTCACGGCGGTCACTGGGGCGCGGGGCTACCTCTGCGGCACCAGCGGCACGCGCTGCCTTCAGGTAGCCCCGTTCGCGGTCCGAGGAATATCCGTGATTTCCTTTCCGTACGTCGACGCTCGGTATATGGGATGGCGGGCGTGAGGTAAGCGCCGTGCACGCTCTCATGAACTACGGAATCCGGTCCGTAGGCGAAGAACTTCGTGCCATTCGCCGATTGGCTTGCCGGCCCGTTGGATGAGGTCTGCGGTCGGCCGTGGTCCGCCAATGTGACGACGCCCTACTCCAAGGTCGTGTCGAACTCACGGGTGTCGACTCCCTCCGCCGGTCGCTGCGGACCCTGCCTTGCCATGGACGGAATGTTGCAGGGGGCGTCCGAATCCGAGCCAGCAGCACGTAATGGCCTTCGTCCGCTATTGGCCCGTCGGGTGACTGTTTCTCTCTGATCCGGCAGGGTGTCGACTGCGCTATGCACGTTGCGCGGGAGGGGCAACCATGGCGTGAGTGATCAGCGGAGGTTCCGACACTTCCGTCTTGCTGAGCGTCTCCGGGCTATGGCGAGACAGCGGCATCCGGAATTCGCCCACGGCAGACGAGAGAAAGCCTCGAAGGACTGGATCCCTCCCCGAAGCTATGTCAACGTACAACACCCCGGAATCACGTGGCTGGCGAGTGGCCCACCGGTTGAAATGATCGGGAGTCTATACCCGTTGACATGCTCACTCAAGTTTGTGCGGCTGACCACCCCGGCGCTCTTCTCCTTATGGGCGTTTATCGCCTTGATTTTCTGATTCTCGCCTATGCCGGTAAGCATCCGGGATCGGCAAGCCGAGTCATCGCAGCTCGGGACGGCAGCGTGGATCGTGAGGTAGCGGCGAACACCAGCGCCTCTCCCACGCGCAGCACGAGAACTCCGAGACCACGGGCCACCTGAGGGCGTACCGGTTGGCGTCGTGAGGGGCAGGCACCGGTCAGGTCCTTGGCTACTGCGAGCGCAACATAGACCACGATCGCCGGTTAGCCAAACCGGTGATCCTGGCGACTATTGAGGGTGTTCGCATCCGGCTGTGCTTGGCGGTGGAGCCGTCGCGAACACAAGACCGCGCCGCGATTCTGAGAGGAGACCAGAAGCGGCACTCGTCTGCGGCCTTGTGCAATGAACAGCGCTACTCCGTCGCGAGGCGGCAATTCTTTGCCCGCCCGACAGGTCGACTGAACCGTCGCTGGTTGCCCTTCCCGTCTCGTTCTCAAGGAACACCCATGCCTGCCCGTTTGCTGTCCGTACCCGCTGTCGCCGCCGCATTGGACGTCGACCGGCGCACCGTCTACCGCTTCATCGCCGCAGGCGAACTGCCGATCGTCGACCTACGCACCGGAACGGGCCGCTCTCGCGTTCGTATCCCCGCTGACGGGCTGGAGGAGTTCATTACGAGCAGGTCGGTCGCTTCCCCACGTACCCGCCGCTGACCTCTCACTGGCAGCCCGGCCCCTCACTGTCACCGATAAAGGAGTAGTACCGCGTACCTGCGCAAGCTGAAGTCTGGTAAGTGGCAAGCCACCGTACGCAACCGGGCAGGAGACCGGTTCAGCGAGTCATTCCCCCTCAAGGCCCAGGCGCGGGCCTGGGCCGTCGAGCTGGAGACCCAGTTCGCCCGCGGAAGCATGCGCGACCCGCGGGCCGGCGAAATAGAATTCCGCGATTGGCACGACCGATGGTGGAACGCCCGTGTGGTTGAGCCCCACACCTTGCGGGGCGACGCATCCAGTATCAACAACCACGTCATGCCCTACTGGGCGGATTGGGAAATGCGGGCCATCACCCGCATGGACGTCCAGAGCTGGATCCGCGCCCTGATCGAGAAGGGCGCCGGCGCCTCAGCGATCAAGCGGGCCTACAACCTGACGTCCTCCATCATGCGTGCGGCCGTCGACGACGACGTGATCGCGGTGACCCCGTGCCGCAGCATCGACTTGCCTCAGGTCGCGGTAAAGCCGCCGCAGTGGTTCACGCTCGATCAGGCGCAGAGCATCCTGGACGAACTGCCCACCGCGTGGCGGACGATGTGCCTGCTCGGCTTCTACACCGGATTGCGCTGGGGCGAGCTGTCCGGCCTTCACCGGCATCGGATCGACCAGCGTCGCTCGCGACTGTTCGTGGTGGAGGTCAACACCAAGAGCGGTATCAAGGAGTACCCGAAGAGCTCCAAGAGCCGCCGGGAGGTTCCGCTGCCACCTCACGTCCTGGAGGCGCTTGAACGCCACATCCATGGGCTCGACCGCGACGCCGTGGTGTTCACCACCATCACCAAGGGTCGGGCTGGACGGCTCCTCGACGACGGTAATTGGCGTCGGCAAATCTGGTGGCCGGCTGTCGAAGGTGCCTACTACTTCGACGGCGACGGGGAGCAGCAGCTCGTCCCGCACTATCCGCCGCACTCCATGCGTCACACCTGTGCCTCGTGGCTGGTCCAGAAGGGCGTCTCGCTCTACGAGGTCCAGCACCTGCTCGGCCACGAAAGCTTCCAGACCACCCAGCGCTACGCCCACCTGCAACCGGACGCACACAAGGCCGTCCTCGGAGCTTGGGAGCGTTTGGACACTCCGTTGACCGTCGCCGCATAAACGTTCCTTCGCCCTGTCCGTCACGGACAGGGCGAAGTTGTTTTGTGTCGCGGGCTCCCGGTCGGTTCGGCTCGTCCACTGCAAGACGGCCTGCGCCTCCATCAATGCGTACTTCACGGCTCCCGTCCCACTGGACGGGGCGCGTGGAGGGCAGTCAAAATATGGCGGGCCTAGTTCCCTCGCCCAGCGCTTATCCCACGTTTGGAGCCGCAGGCTGGCCTTGGGCCCGGCCGGGCGCAGCATCTGGTGCACTGCATCCGAGCAGCCCGCCGTGCGGCCTCACCGCTCAGCGGCTGTGACGCTCATTTGACGCTCCGGGCCCCCGACAGGCCGCTGGCGAAGCCTGAAAACCCGCCCTGACCTGCACGTTCTCCCGCGTCGGCACAGCGTGACATGTTTCCGATGACGCATCATGTGGAGTGTGTGGCGATTCTGGAGCCTGCCGATAAGGGTCGCTGACCTGCTGCTTTGCCGGGTGCGCATTATGGGTGTTACGTACTTCACGGGCGGTCTCCTGACGCATATCTGACGCACGTTTTGCGCGGGGACGGCAGGCTCCTGATGGGGCATCATGCGTAATTGGCGACCGCCGGTGGAGTCGTCAGCTGTGTGGCCGGAGGCGTCCTGAAGTGGCTGGAGCACTGGCTGCCGAGCTGTCGGCGCCTTAGTAGCTGTTGTCGTTCCGATCTTGAGGGGTGGGCGTCGAACGGGAGTCTCGATCGGGTGATCGCGGCCGGCCGTGGGCATGAAGGCAGGGCCTCTTGGTAGCTCGGGGTTGCGAAGCCGACCGAGATCCAGGAGACCCTGTTGCCGCAGTTGTACGTGCTCGCGCCGGTGGAGTTCAACTCGGCTGCTCCGTCGTGTGATTGCGTCGCTCACCGGTTCGGGAATGCCGCCGATCACCCGGAACGTGTTCGGAGGTATCCCTCGGACATGACGGACGCGGAGTGGGCCGTGGTCCGGCCACTCCTGCCGGTGCCGGGCTGGCTGCGGGGCCGGGGCGGGCAGCCGGAGGCGTACTGCCACCGGGCGATACTGGACGCGATCCGCTATCTCGTGGACAACGGCGTCAAGTGGCGTGCTATGCCAGCCGACTTCCCGCCGTGGGACCGGGTCTACGCCTTCTTCCGCCGCTGGCGCGACCACGTACTGGTCAGGGAGTTCCACGACCGGCTGCGCGACCGGGTCCGCCGGAAGGCGGGCCGGGATGTGGAGCCGACGGCCGGTGTGATCGACTCGCAGTCCGTCAAGGCAGACGCCGTCGTCGGTGCCGACAGCCGTGGCTTCGACGGCGGCAAACTGGTCAACGGCCGCAAGCGGCACGTCGTGGTCGACACCCTCGGCCTACTGCTGGGCGTCATGGTCACAAGCGCGGACATCGGAGACCGTGCCGCCGCGAAGGTTCTGCTCGCCCAGGTCGCCGACGCCCGCCACCGGCTGGAACTCGTCTGGGCCGACGGCGGCTACACCGGCAGCCTCGTCGGGCACTGCCTGGCCGCGTTCGCACTGGTTCTGGCGATCGTCAGACGCAGCGATGACGTCAAGGGGTTCGTGGTGCTGCCCAAGCGGTGGATCGTCGAGCGGCTCTTCGCGCACCTGATGCGAAGCCGCCGCCTGGTGCGCGACTTCGAACGCCGCACCACCAGCGCCGAGGCGATGGTCTACTGGTCGATGACCATGATCATGACCCGCCGTCTGGCCCGGCCACACTCCGTGCGAGGGTGAACCGGCCCGGCGCGGACTCGGCCAGCCAGCCGCGCGCGACCAGCCGCTTCGCCTTCGACCGCAGCGCCTCCACCTTGGCCGGCACCGCGTCCAGGCCGAACAAGACAGCCATCTCCTGGCAGGTCACAGGCCCTTGGTGGAGGCGATGCCGGTCCGCGAGGGCCTGCAGGATGCGCTGGTAGTCCATCGACAGAACGGACACCTCCAGCCCCTCACGCCACACCGGCACCTGCGACTTCGGCTTCGCCGCCATCGACACCGATGATGCCTCCCCTGCCTGCCCCTGGGCCGGCACTGCCCGTTCGGTCCGGGCGTAGTCCTCGGTCTCGTCCACCGGACCCAGCACCTCGCCGACCCGCGAGCGGGCGATGACCCACTCCTTCCATTCCCGCTCGGCCACGACCAGCTCGGCCTGGACGCGGTCGGCCTCCTCCCGCAACTCGTCCACGCGACGGCGAGCACCCAGCTCACGCTGTTCGAGCAACCCCACGACCGACGGCATCCACGGCCTCCCCAGGAACGATGACACGACAGGCCACCCCTCCCACGGGAGCACCGAACCTATGCCTGACCAGCGAAAACACCGCCCTCAGGTTCGGTACGACAACAGCTACTTACCCCATCCGTTTCCCGGCAGCGACGTTCTGTGACGCTCGGTCGGGCGTCCGGTGCCTGTGGTGTCAGGGGCCATATTGATCAGAAACGGTTTGGGTTCTGGGTCGTTGGGTGGGTGTGAGCGATCTGGTGGGGGACGCGCGGCATCTGTCGCCGTCGGCGCAGGAGGCCCTGCGGCTGCGGGCGGTGGCCGCTCTGATGGCGGGGCGGGACCGCGAGGACGTGGCGGCAGTGTTCGGGGTGTCGCTGAAGGCGGTCGACGGCTGGTGGGCGAAGTGGCAGGCCGGTGGTCGGGAGGCCCTGGTCATGCGTCCTCGGGGTAAGCCGGTCGGTGTGCACCAGGTGCTCGGGGAGGCCGAGCAGGCCGCGGTGCGGCAGGCGGTCCTGGACCACCGGCCGTGTGACGTGGGGCTTTCCGGTCAGCTGTGGACACGGCGGCTGGTGGGCGAGCTGATCGCGAAGCTGTACCGGGTGCGGCTGACCGAGGTGGGGGTGGGCAAGTATTTGAAGCGATGGGGGCTGTCCTTCCAGCGCCCGGACAAGCGGGCCGTCGAGCAGGACCCCGAGGCCGTCCGGCGCTGGCATGAAGAGACCTGGCCGAAGATCCGCGTGCAGGCGAAGAAAGACGGCGGCGAGATCCTCTTCGCCGACCAGGTCGGCATCCGATCCGACCAGGTCACCGGCCGCACCTGGGGTGAGAAGGGGAAGACGCCCGTCGTGCGGCGGAGCGGGAACCGGTTCTCCGTGAACGCGATGTCGGCGATCAGCACCAAGGGCCGGATGCACTTCATGGTCTTCACCGAGTCCTTCACCGCCGAAGTGATGTGCCGCTTCCTGGGCCGGCTCGCCGGCCACTTCGACCACAAGGTCCACCTCGTGGTCGACGGTCACTCCGCGCACCGCTCGAAGAAGGTCCGCGACTGGCTCGCCGCCCACCCCGATGATGTAGAGCTGCACTTCCTGCCCCCGTACTCGCCCGAGCTGAACCCCGACGAGCTGGTCAACGCCGACCTCAAGCACAGCCTGCCCAAGCAGCACCGGGCCCGCGACCAGGCCGAACTCGCTGCCGAAACCCGCCGCTTCTTCCGCAGGCGTCAGCGTCAGCCGCACATCGTCCGCGGCTACTTCGGTGGCCCACACGTCCGCTACGTCATGGACGAGAACCCCATGAGTTTCTGATCAATAGCATTCGCGGGCGCGTTACCGACATATCCTGTGGTTCGACCAGCTGGCGGCAGTAGCCTCTGACGCCGTACATGCCGCGGACGGGCGTCGAAGGCGGGTCCCGGCTTCCTTGCGCGGTGCGCGTTTCAGTGCGGCGTGCATCGACTCGTCTTCCTTGATGCCGCCTCAAGAAGCCACCGTAGACCCGCTCACCCGCAAGCGTGTGCCAGCAGACCGATACGTGGTCCTCCTCGCTCAAGGGCGATCGTTTGCCGAGTGACGTGATCCGCGTAGGGGTACGTCTGAGCTCCTCTTGCTGTCCGCTCGGGCGGGTACGGGGTGCGGCTCATGGGCAGCGGGCAGCGGGCAGCGGGCGACCGCTGTGATGGAGGGCCTTGCCCGTGGGGTCGAGCGCGGGTCGGTGGCCTGGCGGAGGAAGCGCCCGCTACGCATTCCACGCGGCGAGTCGATGGTGGCGGGGGTGTCGAGGAGCTCCTGTGGTCGGTGAGGAAGGGGTGGGGCAGCGGGATCGGCGTCGTCCGGTCGGCGCGACTGCCGGCAGTGTTGAAGATGACAACCGTTGCAGGCAGCAGGTGCAAAGGCTTGACGGTGCCGCGCTGGGCGTACTACTTATTGCGAAGGGGTGGCAATAAGCCTCCGTCCGGGGCCGATCGTGCCGCGGTGCCAGCCCAGCCGGGCGGAGAGGATCCTTCGTGAGATCGGCGGTTGCCCTTTTCCTGTCCTTCTCGAAGCGCGCCCGGATCGAGGTCGCCGGGCTGGTCGTCCTGCACCTGCTCGTCACCGGCACCTACATCGGGCAGGGGCTGCTGATCGCGAGGCTGCTGGCGAACGTGCTGGGCGGCGCCGCGGTGGGCGGGTTGGCGGGTCCGGTGGTCGGGATCGCGGCGCTGCAGCTCGCCCGGATCGCCGTGATCGTCCTCCGCGACGGCTGGGCGCCCCGCGTTTCCGGCCGGGTGAAGGAGGCGGTGCGGCAGCGGCTCACGGCGAAGCTGATCGAGATCGGGCCGGGTCAGGCCCAGCAACTGCGGACCGGGGACCTGCAGTCCACCGTCGTCGACTCGGTGGAGCTGCTCGATCCCCTGATCGGCCGTTTCGTGCCGTCGGTGTACGCGTCCATGCTCGGAGCCGCCGCGGCATCGGCGTGCATCATGGTGATCGATCCGCCGGTCGGCGCCATCGTGCTGGTGTGCGCCCTGCTGGCGCCGCTGTCCGAGCTGGTCGGCGCACGGTGGGTCAAGGATCGCGGTGATCGCTGGATGCGGTCCTACCGCGGCCTGTACGCCGAGAACCTGGACGCCGTGCAGGGCATGGCGACACTCAAGGCGTTCAACGCCAGTGGGCGCCGCGGACGGGAGCTGGCCGGCCGGGCCGAGGCCTTCTGCGCGGACTCGATCCGGCTGATGTGGTCCTGGGCCGTCTCCTCCAGCGTCGCGCAGCTGCTGGTGCCGATCGGTACCACCGCGGCGGTCGCGCTCGGCTCCTGGCACGCGGCCCGGGGGTCGATCAGCGTTGCCGGGCTCTTCGTCATCCTCATGCTCACCCGGGAGACGTTCCGGCCGATGCACGACCTGGAGGCCGCCTACCACGCCGCGTACTCCGCGATCCCGGCGAGCGTCGGCGTCGCCGAACTGCTGCGGCTCCAGCCGGACGTGGCCGACCCGGCCGCGGATGCTCCCGCGCTCACCGAGGACCCGCCGGGCCTGACCTTCTCGGACGTCTCCTTCACCTACCCGACGCGAAGCGCCCCGGCCCTGCGGAACTTCAGCCTCACGGTGGCACCGGGTGAGCGACTGGCGGTCGTCGGCCGTTCCGGTGCAGGCAAGAGCACGCTGATCTCGCTGCTGATGCGCTACTTCGATCCCGACGACGGCTCGATCCGGCTCGGCGGGCGGGACATCCGGGAACTGCCGCTGGCACAGCTGCGTGCGCTCGTCGGCGTCGTGTCCCAGGACACGTACCTCTTCCACGGCACCGTCCGGGACAACCTGCTGCTGGCCAAGCCGGACGCGCGGACGGAGGAGCTGGACCGGGTGGCGGCGGCGGCCCGTGCGGACAGCTTCATCCGCGCGTTGCCGCAGGGCTACGACACCGTGGTCGGTGAACGCGGGCTGAAGCTGTCCGGCGGTGAACGGCAGCGGTTGGCGATCGCGCGTGCGTTGCTCAAGGACGCGCCGGTCCTGGTTCTCGACGAGCCGACGTCCAGCGTGGACGCCGCGAACGAGGCCGAGATCACCCAGGCACTGACCGAGCTGATGCGTGGCCGGACGAGCGTCGTCATCGCGCACCGGCTGTCCACCGTCCGCGACGCCGACCGGATCGTGGTGATGGACGGTGGCCGCGTGGTCGAGGCGGGCAGCCATGCCGAGCTGCTGTGCTCAGCCGGTGCGTACGCCGAGCTGGTCGCCACTCAGACAGGAGCGACGCGATGACCGCCGCCACCCACGACCACCGGCACGGTACCGGCGGTGAGGATCGCGCGAGGGCGCGGTCGTTGAGCTCCCGGCTGCGGGTCCTCATGCCGCTGCTCGGTGAGCATCGCAGGCTGATCGCCGTCGCCTATCTCGCCGGCGCGGTGCACCAGGTGCTCGCGCTCGGTTCGGCCGGGGTCGGCGCCTACGTGGTCGCGCTCGCTGCGACCGGTACCCCGGCCGGTGAGCTCACCGGGTGGATCGCGCTGCTGGCGGCGCTCATCGTGCCGCTCGCCTTCTTCAGCGTGGCCGACAGCGTGTTCGCCCACGTCGCTGCCTTCCGCGCCCTGGCCGACACACGCGGCAAGGTGTACGCGGCTTTCGAGCGGCTTTCCCCCGGTTACATGCTCGAACGCCGGTCAGGCGACCTGGGATCGGCGGCGATCGCCGACGTGGAGCAGATCGAGCTCTTCTTCGCGCACACGCTGAGCCCGCTCGCGGTGGCCACCACGGTCCCGGTGGCGACCACGGTGGCGCTGGGCAGCTTCCACTGGTCGCTGGCGGCGGCCTTGGTACCGGTGCTGCTGGTGCTCGCCTCGGTGCCGGCCTGGCTGCGCCGCCGGGCCGAGGCGCAGGGAAGCGAACTGCGCGAGTCACTCGGCCGGATCGGCGCCGACAGCGCCGACACCTTCCAGGGCCTGCGCGAGCTGGTGAACTTCGGTGGCCGGGAGCAGCGGCTGGAGCTGCTGCGCCGGGAGGGCTCGCGGCTCGTAGCGGCGAAGGCGCGGCACGGCCGGCGGTCCGGCACCGAGTACGCGGCGACGGACTCCCTCGCCCTGGTCGGCATCCTCGTGGTGCTGGTGCTCGGCGCCCGCCTGGTGGCCCAGGGCGAACTGGACGCCACCGCCTTCCCTGTCGCCGTCGTGCTGGCCGCGATGTCGATGATGCCCGTACTCAAAGTGACCGAGGTCGCCCGGGAGCTGTCCGTGGTGGCCGCCGCCGCGGAGCGCATCGTCACGTTGATCGCGCAGCCTCCCCCGGTGACCGATCGGGTCGACGCCGCGCCCGCCGGTCCGATCACGCCGGTGGTGCGCTTCGACGGGGTCACCTTCGCCTACCGCGATGACCTGCGGCCCGCCGTCGAGGACGTCTCCTTCGAGATCCGCCCCGGGGAGACCGTGGCGCTGGTCGGGCACTCCGGGGCCGGCAAGTCCACCTGCGCCAACCTGCTGCTGCGGTTCTGGGACGTGTCCGCCGGCTCGATCACGATCGGCGGGCACGATGTGCGCGACTTCCCGGCCGAGGAACTGCGTCGGCTGATGACGCTGGTGCCGCAGGACACGTTCCTGTTCCACACGTCCCTGCGCGAGAACATCCGGCTCGGCCGCGCGGACGCCACCGACGCGGAGGTCGAGGCGGCCGCCCGGGCCGCGCAGGCGCACCGGTTCATCGCCGAGCTGCCCCACGGCTACGACACGGTGGCCGGGGAGCTCGGCGCCAGGATGTCCGGCGGGCAGCGGCAGCGCATCGCGATCGCCCGGGCGCTGCTCAAGGACGCGCCGATCCTCGTCATGGACGAGGCGGTGTCCAACCTCGACGCCGCCAGCGAGCAGGCCGTCACCGCGGCGATGAACAGCGCCAGGCAGGGGCGTACCACGCTGGTCATCGCGCATCGGCTGTCCACCATCCGCACCGCTGACCGGATCGTCGTCCTGGACCGGGGCCGGGTCGCCGAGACCGGCACCCACGCCGAACTGGTCGCCGCCGGCGGCCGCTACGTCAACCTGCTCGCCGCTCAGCTCGACCAGGAGGCAGTGTGAGGGCCGTCACCGGCCCTCACGCGCGAACTCCGCCGTACGGGACGTCGTCGGCGCACCGGCCCGTCGCGCGGCGGACCCTCCCGCCGGACGTCGTCCACATCAAGCACGGGCTGCCGGCCGTCGGTGGCCCGGAGGAGCTCGCCGAGGAACTGGAGCAGCCGCAATGACCGACTCCGACGTGCAGGAGAGAATCACGTCGTACTGGAGCGACCACGGTCCTGACTACGACGCGCACCCGACGAGCCGGCTGCACATGGGTGAGGCCGCACAGCGCTGGCAGCAGGTCTGGGCCTCGGCGCTGCCCCAGGCCCCGGCCGACGTGCTCGACGTCGGCACCGGCACCGGCCAGGTCGCGGTCCACCTGTGGCAGCTGGGGCACCGCGTCACCGGGGTCGATCTCGCCGAGGGGATGCTGGACCTCGCCCGGGCCAAGGCCGCGGAGTTGGACGACCCGCCGGTCTTCCGGGTCGGGGACGCCGTGCGCCCGCCGCTGCCCGCCGCATCGTTCGACGCCGTCACCGCGCGGTATCTGCTGTGGACGCTGCGCGAACCGGTGCGGGCGCTGCGGAACTGGCGCGAGCTGTTGCGGCCCGGCGGGCGTCTTGCCGTCGTCGACGGGCTGTGGTTCGCCAACGGGATCGACACGTCCCGGGACACTCCGGACGAGGCCGTGTTCCGCTCCGCCTACCAGCCCCATGTGGTGCGGGCGCTGACGCTCGCTGAGTCCGCGCATCGGCAGGACTTCGCCGAAGCGGTCCGCGACGCGGGCTTCGTCGACGTGCGGATCCGTGACCTGCCGGAGATCCAGGCCGCGGAGCTGGAGCTTTCCCGCGATCCCGTGGTGGGCCACCGGGTGGACACCAGGATGCAGTTCCTCATCACCGCACGGCGGGCGTCGTCATGAGCCAGGCGCGACACCTCGCCCAGACGTACGCCCGCCGACGCCCGCACGATGGGATGATCCACGTGAACCCTTCCCGCCGCCGCCCCCGGGCCGGCCGGTTCCGGTCCTTGGCGGCCGGTCTCGCAGCGCTCACCTTCACCCTCACCGCCTGCCAGTCCGGCGAGCCGCAGGCGGGCACGCCGAAGGCGGGAGGGACCCTGCGCATCGGCCTGGCCTCCGAGTCCGGGGCACTGGACCCGCACACGTTCAGCGCCAACTTCCTGGTCCTGGACGGCATATTCGACGCTCTCGTCGGTTACGGACCCGACGGGAAGCTGCAACCCGAGCTGGCCGAGTCCTGGACCGTGGCCCAGGACGGCAAGTCCGTGGAGTTCGACCTGCGCGACGGCGTGACCTTCCACGACGGGACCCCGTTCGACGCCGAGGCGGTCAAGTGGAACTTCGACCGCTGGATCGGCAAGAAGGACTTCTCCTTCTTCCGCGCCTCCAAGGTGATCACCGGCGTCGAGGCGATCGACCCGGACACCGTCAAGCTGAACCTCTCCGAGCCGTACGACCCCCTGCTGCAGGAGCTGTCGATCTCCCGGCCGGTGCGCTTTCTCAGCCCTGCCTCGGCCGGCGCTGACGGGAAGTTCTCCGCGCCGGTGGGCACCGGGCCGTGGAAGTTCGTGTCCAACACCGCGACCGGTGCGGTCCTGCAGCGAAACGACGCGTACTGGGGTGAGAAACCGCTGCTGGACCGCCTGGAGTTCAAGGTCATCCCGGACTCCCAGTCGCGCCTGGCCGCGCTGCGCAACGGCGAGCTGGATGTCATCGGCGGCTCCTACCTGGCCCCGATCACCCCGGTCGAGGCCACGTCGTTGAGCAAGGGCGGTGCCGGAACACGGCTGCTCACCGGCGAGCCCGACGTCACGGTCATGCTCGGCTTCAACCCGAAGGGCCCGGCCGGGGACAAGGCTGTCCGTGAGGCGGTGGCCAAGGCGCTCGACCGCAAGGCCCTCATCGAGGCGCTCTACCTCGGCTACGGCGAGCCGGCGTCGCGCTTCTTCCCGCCCACCGTCCCCGACTCCGGCGCCGACCAGACCTTCACCTTCGACAAGGCCGCCGCCGAGGCGGCGCTCGACGCCGCCGGATACACCCGATCCGGCGACACCCGCAGCAAGGACGGCAAGCCGCTGCGTCTGCGGTTCCTGGTGTCCGCCAACGCCAACGGCATGCAGGACGCCCGCGGCAGCGCCGAAGCGGTGGCCGGGGCACTGGAGGACGTCGGGATCGGCACCGACATCGTCTTCGTCGACGACACCGCCTACTACGACGACAAGGCGGCCGGCAAGTGGGACATCGCGTTCTTCGAGACCTACGGTGCCCCGTACGACCCGTCGAGCACGGCGGTCGCCTTCCTCGCCGAGGGCGCCGAGTCACCGGTGTTCGCGACCGGCGCCTACGACCGGTTGGTCGACGCCGCGCTGTTCGCCCGCGAGCCCGAGGACCGCAAGGCCAAGTACCAGGCCCTCTACGACGCCCTGTACGCCGACGCCGGTTACGTGCCGATCGCCTACCGCACGCGCCTGTGGGCCGTACGGGACACCGTGACCGGGTTCGCGATCCCGACCACCGAGTACGACCTCGAACTCAACGGCGTCGGCCTGAGGTGAGCGTGTCCGCATCGGCCGCTCCGGGGCGTGCGGTACGCGCGCCCCGGACCGGCGCCACGGTGGCCGGGTTCCTGCTGCGCCGCGCGGCGGGTCTCGTCATGGTCCTGCTCGCCCTGTCAGTGGTGACGTTCGCTCTGGCCCGGCTCGCCCCCGGCGATCCGGCCCGGGCCCTGGCCGTGGACCGGATCGGGGCTGCCGCCACGGCCGCGGACATCGAGGCGGTACGCGCCGAGCTCGGCCTGGACGGCCCGGTGGCCGAGCAGTACCTGCGGTTCCTCGGCAACGCGCTCACCGGCGATCTCGGCGAGTCGTACCGGACCGGGCAGCCGGTGACCGCCGAGCTGGCCGGCCGAGTGCCGGTCACCCTCGGGCTGGCCTCGCTCGGCGGTGGCCTCGGCGTGGCCCTCGGTGTGGCCCTCGGCCTCGCGTCGGTACGCGCCCGCGGACGGTTCACACGGGGGGCGCTGCGCACGGTCGGTCTCACCGCCTCCGCGGTGCCGCCCTTCTGGCTCGGCTACCTGCTGGTGCTGTACCTCGCGCTGACGCTCGGGCTCGTACCCACCGGCGGCATGGCCGGACCGGACACCTGGCTCCTGCCCATGGTCGTCCTCGCTCTTCCGCTGGCGGGGGTGCTCAGCCGGGTCGTCGCGGTCACCGTGGCCGACGCGCTGTCCGCCCCCCACATCCAGGCCGCCGTGGCGCGGGGTGCCTCGCCGCGCCGGATCCTGCTGCGGGAAGCGCTCCCGAACGCGGCCGGGCCGGTACTGGCCGTGGCCGGGTTCGCCGTCGCCGGGCTGCTCGTCGGCACCGTCATCGTCGAGCAGATCTTCGGCTGGCCCGGCGTCGGAAACTACTTCGCGCAGGCCGTCGCCGCGCGTGACCTGCCCGCCCTGCAAGGTGGCGTCGCCTACTTCGGGTGCGCCATCGTGGCCGCCAACGCCGCCGCCGACGCGTTGCACGGCCTTGTCGACCCGCGAGTCCGGAGCATTCGGTGATCAGACGTCAGCGCGGGGCCGGCACGGCCCTGTCCGGTCGCCGTCGGCGCACGGTGGCCGCGGCCATCCCACTGGTCGGATTCGTCCTGCTCGGCCTGAGTGCGCCCTGGCTGACGCCGTACGACCCCACCGCCAACGACCTGGCCGCCACGCTGCAGGCCCCCGGAGGGGAACACCTGCTCGGCACCGACCAGCTCGGTCGCGACCAGCTCTCACGGCTCCTCCAGGCGGCCCGGATCTCCCTGACGGTCACGGCTGCCGCACTGCTGCTCTCGATCGCCCTCGGTGTGCTCCTCGGTGTCACCGCCGGCTACGTGGGCCGCGCCCTCGACCGGATGCTGGTCGGCCTGGTCGACGTGACGATGGCCGTCCCCGGCCTGCTGGTCGCGTTGGCCGTCATCGGGGTCCGCGGGCCGGGCACGGAGAACATCGTGCTGGCCCTCGCCCTCACCGGGTGGGCCCCCTACGCGCGGATCGCTCGCGCCCAGGTCCGCAGCGCCCGCAGCGGGGTGCACCTGGACGCGCTGCGTGTGCTCGGTGCGCCCCGCCGCCGGATCGTCGGGCGGCACCTGCTCCCGCCCACCATCGCCCCCTGCCTCGTCTACGCCAGCACCGACCTCGGGGCCATCGTGCTGGCTGTGGCCTCGTTGAGCTTCCTCGGCCTCGGCGTCCCGCCACCCGACGCGGAATGGGGCGCGATGCTCGTCGAGGCACGGCCGTTCCTGGACTCCGCGTGGTGGCTGGCCTATCCGCCCGGGGTCGCCATCACCGCGGTCGTGCTGGCGGCGAACCTGCTGGGTGAGAGCCTCACGACCGGCGACCGGGCAAGGCCGTCGGCGTTCTTCGTCGGCCGGCGGGCTCCCCGACGCCGCCCGAAGTCGACCGGCCCGTCCGCGAACGCCCCCGCCCTGGTCGGGCCCCACGTCCCGGCCTCGGTCGGGCCTGCCGCGGACCGCGCGGAGTCCGCAGGTGACAGCGCGGTCTTCGAGGTCCGGGCACTGGATGTCTCCTATGGCGACCGGCGGGTCGTGGCCGACGTGAGCCTTCGCCTGGCGCCCGGGGAGATCCTGGCGCTGGTGGGGGAGAGCGGGAGCGGCAAGTCGAGCTCGGCGCTGGGGCCGCTGGGCCTCCTCGGCCCGTCGGCGCGGGTGAGCGGCTCGGCGCTGCTGCGGACCCCAGCCGGCACCCTCGACCTGATCGGGGCGCCGGAGACGGCCCTGCGGCACGTCTACGGGCGGGAGATCGGCGTCGTCTTCCAGGACAGCCTCGCCGCCCTGAACCCGCTGCGTACCGTCGGTGCAGCGCTGGATCAGGCCATCCGGCTGTCCGGCTTCGCGACGGATCGGGCGGCGGTCCGGCTCCGGCGCGCCTCTCTGCTGCACGCCGTCGGGCTGCCCGACGCCGCGCCGAGCTATCCGCACCAACTCTCCGGAGGCATGCGCCAGCGGGTCCAACTGGCCATCGCGGTGGCCGGCGGACCGCGCCTGCTCATCGCCGACGAACCCACCTCCGCCCTGGACGTCACCGTGCAGGCGGACGTCCTCGGCCTGCTGCGGCGCTACCGCGACCAGACCGGAGCCGCCATCCTGCTGGTGACCCACGACCTCGGGGTCGTCGCCGAGATCGCCGACACCGTCGCCGTCGCCTACGCCGGTCGGATCATCGAGCACGGGCCGGCCCACCGGGTGCTCACCCGGCCGGACCACCCCTACACCCGGGGCCTGCTCGCCGCCGTGCCCGACCTCGCCGTCGCGCCCGGAACCCCGTTCGTGACCTTGCCCGGCGCGCCCGGCGCCGGACCGGACGACGTCGCGGGGTGCTCCTTCGGGCCGCGCTGCCACCTCGCCCAACCCCGCTGCGCCGCCGCGGTGCCCGAACTGGACCCGGTGGCTGACAGCCATGGGTCCCGCTGCGTGCGCCACCCCTCGGCGCAGGCGGCCGCCCGACTCCGGCCCCGTGGAGGCGCCCGTGCTTGAGATCGACGCACTGACGGTCGGCTACCCCGGCCGGGGCGGGCCGGGCGGACCGGTGCTGAGCGACGTGTCGCTGCGGGTCGAACGGGGCGAGATCCTCGCCCTGGTGGGGGAGTCCGGCTGCGGCAAGTCGACGCTGGCCCGGACCGCGGTCGGCCTGCTCCGACCGGATCGCGGTGTCGTACGGGTCGGCGGGGCGGACGTGCACAGGGCGCGGGGGCGGGCGGCGCGCGACGTGCGGCGCCGGTGCCAGATGGTCTTCCAGGACGCCGGGCTCTCGCTGAGCCCGCGTCTGAGCGTCCACGAGGCGATCCGCGAACCTCTGCGGATCCACAAGGCCGGCAGCCGTGCCGAGCAGCAGGCCCGTGTCGAGTACCTCCTGCACACCGTCGGACTGGGGCCGGAGCTCGCCGACCGACGCCCAGGGCAACTGTCCGGCGGACAACGCCAGCGCGTCGCCATCGCGCGCGCCCTCGCTCTGGAACCGGACGTCCTGATCTGCGACGAGCCGGTCACGGCGCTCGACGTCTCCATCCAGGCCGGGGTGCTCAACCTGCTGTCCGAACTGCGCGACCGGCTCGGGCTGGCGTGCCTGTTCATCGCGCACGACCTGGCCGTCGTTCAGCGGCTGGCCGACCGCATCGCGGTCATGCACGGCGGCCGGATCGTGGAGCAGGCCGCCGGCGCCGCCTTCGCCGTGACGCCGCTGCACCCGTACACCAGAACCCTGCTCGCCGCGGCACCGGCGCTGAACTCCCCGCACCGCCGACGACCGGTCGAGGAGCCGGCGATCCGGCCGCTGGCCTCGCCGGCCGCAGGCGACGGGTGCAGCTTCCGCGCCCGCTGCCCGGACCGCGTCGCGGCCTGCGAGACAAAACCGCCCCTGATCCCGCTGGCAGTCCCGCAACCCCGCCCGGCCGCCCGTACCGGCCACCACGTGGCCTGCCACCTGCCCGGCTCAGGCCGCCCGTCGACCGATCACCACGGCAACCCGGAGAAATCCATGACCGACACCACCGAGCACTCCGACATCTGGACCGACCTGCTCACCCGCTGGGACCGGCAGCAGGACCTCTACATCGAACAGCGCGAACGCCGCTTCGACGTTGTGTTCGACTTCCTCGGCGAGCTCGCCCCAGGGCCCGCGCCCACCGTGCTTGACCTCGCCTGTGGCCCCGGCGCGATCAGCGACCGGCTGCTGCGCCGGTATCCCGAGGGCCGCGCCGTCGCCGTCGACGTCGACCCGGTGCTGCTGACGATCGGTCAGGGAGCGTGCGGGGACCACGGTGGGCGGTTGCGCTGGGTCCGGACCGACCTGCGGACCCCCGACTGGGTCACCGCCCTCGGCGAGGACGGCAAGCCGGGCACCTTCGACGCGGTTCTGTCGAGCACCGCGCTGCACTGGCTGGGCCCGCCGGAGTTGGTCGCGGTGTACCGTGCTGCCGCGACGCTGCTCAAGCCCGGTGGTGTGCTGATCAACGCCGACTACCTCCCCGCCGGCCCGCGGAACAAGCGGATCAGGGCGGCCTCTGCCGCCGTCAACGCCCGCCGCCAGTCCGCCGCGCTGGCCCGCGGCGCCGAGGACTGGGAGACCTGGTGGAAGAGGGCGGAGTCCGTGCCGGCCTTGAGCGAGGCCGTCGACACCCGACGCCGGATCTGGCCGGAGGGCGCGAAGGACGAGTGGGCCTCCCCAGGTGTCGACTATCACGAGGTCGCGCTCTGCGAGGCGGGCTTCGCCGAGGTCGACGTCGTGTGGCAGGACCTCGACGAACGGGTGCTGATCGCGCTGATGCCGTGACGTCCGGGCCGCTCACCCCCGCACTGATCAGGGTGGCGTGGTCCGCGACGGCGGCGACGACGCCGAGGTCATGGGTGAGGGACAGCCGGCTGGGGTGCAGTGCGCGTCGCAGGCCGGTGAGCACGGTCAGGATGGTGGCCTGGACCGACACGTCCCACGCGTACGTGCGTTCACCAGGCCCCCTTTCCCGCAGCGGAGACCTTGTTGCAAGGGTGCGCAACAAGGTCTCCGAGGTGACGCAGGGAGGACGTCAGGAGCCGGACAGCTCACCACGGACGGCGTGCGCGGCCGTGACCAGGCTCTCCAGTGACGCACGCGTCTCCGGCCAGCCGCGCGTCTTCAGACCGCAGTCCGGATTGACCCAGAGACGCTCGGCGGGAATGGCTTCAAGAGCGGTCCGGAGCAGGGCCGCTGCCTCCTCGGCGGAGGGGACGCGCGGCGAGTGGATGTCCCAGACACCGGGGCCGGCCTCGCGGGGGTAGCCGTGCGAGGCGAGCTCGTGGGCGACCTGCATGCGGGAGCGGGCGGCCTCCAGACTGATGACGTCGGCGTCGAGGTCGTCGATGGCCTGGACGATGTCGCCGAACTCCGCGTAGCACATGTGGGTGTGGATCTGGGTGTCGGGGCGGACTCCGCAGGTGGTGAGGCGGAACGCCGCTGTGGCCCAGGCGAGGTAGGCCGCGTGGTCCGCGGCGCGGAGGGGCAGCGTTTCCCGCAGGGCGGGCTCGTCGACCTGGATGACGGCCGTGCCCGCCGCCTCCAGGTCGGCCACCTCGTCGCGCAGGGCGAGGGCGACCTGGCGGGCAGTCTCGCCGAGCGGCTGGTCGTCGCGGACGAAGGACCAGGCGAGCATGGTGACGGGCCCGGTGAGCATGCCCTTGACGGGCTTGGACGTGAGGGACTGCGCGTACGTCGTCCAGCGCACCGTCATCGCCTCGGGTCGGGAGATGTCGCCGGCGAGAATCGGCGGCCGCACGTAGCGGGTGCCGTACGACTGGACCCAGCCGTGCCGGGTGGCGAGGTAACCGGTGAGCTGCTCGGCGAAGTACTGGACCATGTCGTTGCGTTCGGCCTCGCCGTGGACGAGGACGTCGAGGCCCGCCTTCTCCTGGTACGAGATGACCTCCCGGATCTCAGCCTTGATCCGATCCTCGTAGCCGGCCGCGTCGATCACCCTGGTACGCAGATCGGCGCGGGCGGTGCGCAGCTCGCTCGTCTGCGGGAAGGAGCCGATGGTGGTGGTGGGCAGGAGCGGCAGATCGAGGCGGGTCCGCTGGGCGGCGACCCGTTCGGTGTACGGCTGGGACCGGCGGACGTCGGCGTCGGACACGGCTGCGGCCCGGGAGCGGACGGCGGGATCGCGGGTGATGGGGGAGGTGGCACGGGATGCGAGGGCGGCACGGTTGGCGGCGAGTTGGCCGTTGACGGCGTCGGTGCCCTTGGACAGGCCCGTGGCAAGGGTGGCGATCTCCGCGGTCTTCTGCCGGGCGAAGGCGAGCCAGCGCAGGATATGCGGGTCGATGTCCTTCTCGGCAGCCGCGTCGAGCGGCACGTGGAGGAGGGAGCAGGAGGCCGAGACGTCGACGCGGTCGGCGAGCCCGAGCAGGGTGCCGAGCGTGGCCAGGGACTTCTCCAAGTCGTTGACCCAGATGTTGCGCCCGTCGACCACGCCGGCGACGAGCCGCTTGCCGGGCAGGCCGCCGACGGCGGCCAGCGCCTCCAGGTTGGCGGCGGCGGGGCCGGTGAAGTCGAGCGCCAGCCCTTCGACGGGCGCCTTGGCGAGGATGGGCAGTGCCTCGCCGAGGCGGTCGAAGTAGGTGGCGGCGAGCAGCTGCGGCCGGTCGGCGAGGCCGCCGAGGTCGCGGTAGGCGCGGGTGGCCGCGTTCAGTTCGGCGGGGGTACGGTCCTGGACCAGGGCGGGCTCGTCGAGCTGCACCCACTCCGCACCGGCGGCCCGCAGGTCGGCCGGCACCTCGGCGTACACCGGCAGCAGCCGGTCCAGCAGGGTGAGCGGGACGAAGTCCGCGGCCACGCCCGGGGCGGGTTTGGCGAGCAGCAGGTACGTGACGGGACCGACGAGCACGGGCCGGGGGGTGAGCCCGAGCGCGAGGGCTTCCTTCAGTTCGGCGACGGGCTTGCGCGCGTCAGCCGTGAAGACGGTGTCGGGGCCGAGCTCCGGTACCAGGTAGTGGTAGTTGGTGTCGAACCACTTGGTCATCTCCAGCGGTGCCACGTCCTGGGTGCCGCGCGCCATCGCGAAGTACCCGTCGAGGGCGTCCGCCTCGACGGCAGCGCGGTGGCGTTCAGGGACGGCGCCGACCATGACGGTGGTGTCGAGGACGTGGTCGTAGAACGAGAAGTCGCCGGTCGGGACCTCGTGGAGACCGGCTCCGGAGAGGTGCTGCCAGTTGGTGCGGCGCAGTTCGGCGGCGGTGGCCAGGAGGGCGTCGGCGGTGACGCGGCCCTTCCAGTACCCCTCGATCGCCTTCTTGAGCTGCCGGTCCTGTCCCTGGCGGGGGTAGCCGTACACGGTGGCCCGTGCTGCCGCGGCTGCGGACTTGCTGGTCACGGAGATCTCCTTCGCGAGATGAATCCCTGAGATCCCGGGAGGGGACGAGAGCGCGAAGGGGTGACGAACCGGACGGCACGCACCCGTGCCCGGCAAGGCGCGGTCGTCCGCCTGGTATGTACGCCGACCCGCCCTCGAGGTCACCGGGATGTCCGCGCGCGGAACGGTCCGCGGGCGGGCAGCGGGCAGGTCTTCGGACTCGCGGGCACGTCCTCCTCATGGAGGGCTTCTACTGGCCGTCGCTTCCCAGGCCCTGTGCCGGGCCCAGTGCTGTGTGACGGCGGTCGTTCCCGCTCACCGCTGCGGGGCAGTCCCGGATTCCCACCGGGTTCCCTCTTGCGACGCCTCCCGCCTGGCGGACGGGGCGAACCAGCTGCACCGGCCACCTTACGGGGGCGTCCACGTCGTGGCAGCCGTTGTCCACGATCCGGATCGTGAGGTGAGCCACCTCGGTGACACGTTATGAGCACGGCCAAGACGAAGGGCGGGAGGCGCCACCTCGCCTCCCGCCCTCTCGCGCGGAGCCCGGACCCTCACCCGGCGCGCCGCGTTGCCGCCCAGGGCCGTCGGCCTGGGCTACCGGGTCTCTCCTCCCCGGTCGTACACATGGAATCCGCGGCCGGTCTTGCGGCCGAGCAGCCCCGCCTCGGCCATCCGCTGCAACAGCGGGGGAGGGGCGTAGAGCGGCTCCTTGAACTCCTCGTACAACGACTCGGCGATCGAGGCGACCGTGTCGAGACCGATCAGGTCGGCGAGCCGCAGCGGCCCCATCGGGTGGGCGCAGCCCAGCTCCATGCCGCGGTCGATGTCCGCCACGGAAGCGAAGCCGGACTCGGCCATGCGGATCGCGGAGAGCAGGTACGGGATCAGCAGGGCGTTCACCACGAAGCCGGCGCGGTCGGTGGACCGGATGACGGTCTTGCCGAGGGTACGGGTGGCGAAGTCGTGGACGGTGGTCGCGGTCTCCGCCGAGGTGTGCAGGGTCGTGACCACCTCGGCCAGGGGCAGCACGGGGACGGGGTTGAAGAAGTGGAGTCCGATGACCCGGTCCGCCCGGCCGGTCGCCATGCCCAGGCGCATGACGGGGAGGGAGGAGGTGTTGGTGGCGAGGATCGCCTGGGCGTCGGCGACGACTTTGTCGAGGGCCGCGAACAGCTCGGCCTTGGTCCCGGCGTTCTCGGTGACGGCCTCCACGACGAGCTGCCGGTCGGCGAGATCGGCGAGTTCCGCCGTGACCGTGACCTGTTCGAGGGCCGTTCGGGCGGAGATCCGGTCGAGCCTGCCGCGCTGGACGGCCCGCTCCAGCGAGACGGCGATCCGCTCGCGGGCCGCCTCGGCCGCCGGCCGGGTGGCCTCGCAGACGATCGTGTCGAGTCCGGCCCGGGCACAGACCTCGGCGATGCCGGCCCCCATCTGTCCGCCGCCGACGACGCCCACGCGCCGGATGTCCCCGCTCATGCCCGGGACTCCGCAGTCCGGACGAGGTGGCGCTCGTAGGCGGCTGGAGTGAAGAAGGTCGGCAGTTCCGTGGCGAGGGCGGTTTCCTCGAAGAGCCTGCGCACGTCGTCCAGGCGTGCCCGAGGGGCTTCGGCGCCCAAGGCGTCGAGTTCCTGGTCGAGCAGGGTCAGGACGGTCGCGCGGTCGGTGACCCGGTGGCGGAGCCACTGCCAGATCTGGACGCGCGCGATCTCTGCGGTGGCGGCGTCCTCCATGAGCCCGTGCAGTGCCACGGCCCCCTGGCCGCGCAGCCAGGCGTCGAAGTACCGCAGGGCGACCGCGATGCTGGTGCGGACGCCCTCCTCGGTGGGCGGGCCACCGAGCCGTCGTACGGAGAGCAGGTCGCTCGCCGTGGTCTCCACGTCCTCGCGGGTCCGGTGGATCTGGTCCGGCCGGTCGCCGAGGACGGCGTCGAAGACCTCGCGGCAGGTCGGGACGAGGCCGGGGTGGGCGACCCAGGAGCCGTCGAAGCCGTCCTCCGCCTCCCGTTCCTTGTCGAGCCGCACCTTGGCCAGGGCGGCGGCGTTCGCCTCGGGGTCCTTGCTCGGGACCTGGGCGGTCATGCCCCCGATGGCATGGGCGCCGCGCTTGTGGCAGGTGCGGACGAGGAGTTCGGTGTACGCCCGCATGAAGGGGGCGGTCATGGTGACCTTCGCCCGGTCGGGGAGGAGGAAGTCGGGGCGGTGGCCGAAGGTCTTGACCAGACTGAACAGGTAGTCCCAGCGGCCTGCGTTGAGCCCGGAGCTGTGCTCGCGGAGCTCGTAGAGGATTTCCTCCATCTCGAACGCGGCGGTGATCGTCTCGATGAGGACCGTGGCGCGGACCGTGCCGCGCGGGATGCCGAGAAGCTCCTGGGCAAGGAGGAACACGTCGTTCCACAGGCGTGCCTCGTAGGCGTTCTCCAGCTTCGGCAGGTAGAAGTACGGGCCGCGGCCGGCGTCGATCTGCCGTTGGGCGCAGTGGAAGAAGTACAGGCCGAAGTCGACGAGGGACGCCGGCACGGGTCGGCCGTCGAACTCCAGGTGGTGCTCCTCCAGGTGCCACCCGCGGGGCCGGACCACGATCGTCGCCGGGTCAGGACCGAGGCGGTACTCCTTGCCCTCGGGGCTGGTGAAGTCGATACGCCGCTCGACCGCGTCGAGCAGCACGAGCTGCCCGCCGACCACGTTCCCCCAGGTGGGTGAGGTCGCGTCCTCGAAGTCGGCCATCCAGACGCGGGCACCCGAGTTGAGCGCGTTGACGGCCATACCCCGGTCGGCGGGCGGTCCGGTGATCTCGACCCGGCGGTCGGCCAGGCCGGGTGCGGGCGGCGCGGCCCGCCAGGAGGGGTCGCGCCGTACGGCCGAGGTGGTCAGGGGGAAGTCGAGGGGCGTGCCGGTGGCGAGCCGGATCGCCCGCCGGCGTCGCTCCTTCAGGATCCAGTCCCTGCGCTCGGTGAAGGCGTCGGCGAGCCGGGCGACGAAGTCCAGCGCGGCGGGGGTCAGGATCTCGTCGTGCCGCTCGCCCGGTGCGGCAAGGACACGGACGGGGCGGGGCGGGGCGCTGAGAGGCATCGGGTTCTCCGGGTACTCCTGGACGGGACAGGGCGGCGATGGCGACGGCGGAGGGGTACGGGGCGGGCGGGACGTGGAACCGCCCGCCCCGTACGGCATGGGGCGCGGGCCCTAGTGGAACTGCTCCTCCTCGGTGGAGCCGGCGAGCGCGGTCGTCGAGGAAGCGGGGTTGACGGCGGTGGAGACCAGGTCGAAGTAGCCGGTGCCGACCTCGCGCTGGTGCTTGACGGCAGTGAAGCCGTGGGCCTGCGCAGCGAACTCGCGTTCCTGGAGATCCACGTACGCGGTCATGCCGTGCTCGGCGTAGCCGCGGGCGAGGTCGAACATGCCGTGGTTGAGGGAGTGGAAGCCGGCCAGGGTGATGAACTGGAACTTGTAGCCCATCGCGCCGAGTTCGCGCTGGAACTTGGCGATCTGGTCGTCGTCCAGGGCCGCCTTCCAGTTGAAGGACGGCGAGCAGTTGTAGGCCAGCATCCGGTCCGGGTACCGGGCGTGGATCGCCTCGGCGAACTCGCGGGCCTGCGCCAGGTCCGGGGTGCCGGTCTCGACCCAGATGAGGTCGGCGTACGGGGCGTAGGCGAGGCCGCGGGCGATGACCGGCGCCATGCCGTTCCGCACCCGGTAGAAGCCCTCCGCCGTGCGCTCACCGGTGACGAACTCGGCGTCGCGCTCGTCGACGTCGCTGGTCAGCAGGTTCGCGGCCAGGGCGTCCGTGCGGGCGATGATCAGCGTCGGGGTGTCGGCGATGTCGGCGGCGAGCCGGGCCGCGTTGAGGGTGCGGATGTGCTGGGAGGTGGGGACGAGGACCTTGCCGCCGAGGTGGCCGCACTTCTTCTCGGAGGCCAGCTGGTCCTCGTAGTGGATGCCTGCCGCGCCGGCCGCGATCATCGCCTTGGTCAGTTCGAAGGCGTTGAGCGGCCCGCCGAAGCCGGCCTCGGCGTCGGCGACGATCGGGGCCAGCCAGTCGGTGGTGTCCGTGCCGCCCTCCGCGGTGGCGATCTGGTCGGCGCGCAGCAGCGCGTTGTTGATGCGGCGGACCACCTGGGGAACGGAGTTGACCGGGTAGAGGCTCTGGTCGGGGTAGGTGTGCCCGGCCTGGTTGGCGTCGGCGGCGACCTGCCAGCCCGACAGGTAGATCGCCTGGAGTCCGGCCCTCACCTGCTGCACCGCCTGCCCGCCGGTCAGCGCGCCCAGCGCGTGGACGTAGTCCAGCTCGTGCAGCTGCCGCCACAGCCGCTCCGCACCGCGCCGGGCGAGGGTGTGCTCCTCGCGGACGCTGCCGGAGAGCCGGACCACGTCCTCGGCGGAGTACGTGCGCTCGATCCCCTTCCACCGCGGGTCCGTCGCCCAGCGCCGGGCCAGTTCCTCGGCCGCCCGTGTCGTCTCCGCTGCCTGCGCCATGATGAACTCTCCTGACATGTGTCGAACCTTGCGAAGGTTCGGGAAAGGTGATGGGAGGCCCGTCGGTCGCAGTGCGCGGAGGCGTCCGGGACCGACGGCGTCAGGGCATGAACCGCGCCCGGGTCCCGCCTGTCAGCACTGCTTTCGGCGTGCCGTGCCATGACTTTCGCAGTGGCACTCCGTGCCATCAAGTAGGGTCGTCTGCCAACTTCTGCGAATCTTCGCCAGCGATTCTGCGAAGTCTGCGAAGTTCTCGGCTGAGCTAAGGTGCCGATGACGGTCAGTCGAGACTTCAGGGGATCGCCGTGAGCAAGATCTACGCGGGCACGAGACTGCGCAGACTCCGGGAGGAGCGCGGCCTGAACCAGGCCGACCTCGCCAGAATCCTCAAGATCTCGCCCAGCTACCTCAACCAGATGGAGCACGACACCCGGCCCCTCACCGTGCCGGTGCTGCTCCGGCTCACCGAGTCGTTCGGCCTCGACCCGGAGTTCTTCTCCGAACGGGACGCGAGCCGGCTGCTCGCCGACCTGCGGGAGACCCTGGCCGACGAACTCGACCGGGCGCTGCTCTCCCCGGCCGACCTCAAGGACCTGGCGGGCCGGCTGCCCCACGTGGCGGCCCTCCTGCTCGACCTCGGCCGCAGGAACCGCACCCTGACCGAGCGCCTGGCCGAATCCACCGGTTTGCGCGGCGGGACGGCCGCCCCCGACACGGCGCGTACCCCGCACGAGGAGATCCGCGAGTTCTTCTACCGGCGCCGCAACTACCTCCACGACGCCGACCGCGCCGCCGAGGAGCTCGCGTACGAGATCGGCATCCGCCCCGGCGAGGTGCGGCGCGCCCTTGCCGCCCGCCTCGACGAGCACCATGGCGTACGCATCGCGACCGACGCCGACGACCGGCTCCACCGCTACGACCCCCGCGCCCGGATCCTCCACCTCTCACCCCGACTGCGCCCGGGCCAGCAGGCGTTCCGTATGGCCACCCAGATCGCCCTGCTCGAACACGACGACCTGCTCCGCGCATACGCCTCTGAGGACTACGAGGAGGGCACGACGACCTGGTCACTGGCCCGCATCGGCGTCGCCCACCACTTCGCGGCCGCCCTGATACTCCCGTACCGCGTCTTCCACGCGGCGGCCGAGGAGAGCCGCTACGACATCGAGCGCCTCGCCGACCGCTTCGGCCTCGGCTACGAGACGATCTGCCACCGCCTCAGCACCCTCCAGCGCCCCCGCCTGCGCGGAGTGCCGTTCTCCTTCGTCCGGGTCGACCGGGCGGGCAACATGTCCAAGCGCCAGTCCGCCACGGGCTTCCCCTTCTCCCGGGCGGGCGGCACCTGTCCGCTGTGGAACGTGTACGAGGCGTTCGCCGCGCCCGGCCGCATCCACGTCCAGGTCGCCGCCATGCCCGACGGGCAGCGCTACCTCTGGACCGCCCGGACCGTCACTCGCCACGGTGGCGGCTGGGGCGCACCCGGCAAGACCTTCGCCATCGGCCTCGGCTGCGAGATCCGGCACGCCTCGCGCCTCGTCTACTCCGACGGACTCGACCTGGACAACAGGGCCGCCGCCACCCCGATCGGCATGGGCTGCCGCGCCTGCGAACGCCTCGACTGCACCCAGCGCGCGATGCCGCCCGTGGGGCGCACACTCGCCGTGGACGAGAACACGGGCAGCTTCGTGCCGTACGCGGTGCAGGAGGACCGAACGGGGTGACGGGCCCCGTTCCTCAGGACGGGCCGGGACGCGACACGTCGAGCGCGGGCACGGGGCGCGGGCTGCCGTCGGCGTCGATGGCGACGAACGTGAGGAAGGCGGTGGCGACCTCGGTGGCGGGACCGGAGCTGTTCCAGCGTTCGGAAGTGACGCGGACGCCGACGGTCATGGAGGTGCGCCCGGCGCGTTCGAGTCCGGCCTCGACGCTCAGCAGGTCTCCGGCCCGTACGGGGGCGAGGAAGGTCATCCGGTCGACCGAGACGGTGACGGCGGGACCGTCGGCGTGCCGTCCGGCGGCGGCCGCTGCGGCGTCGTCGATGAGCTTCATCATCACGCCGCCGTGGATGGTGCCGTAGAGGTTCGTGTCGTGCTCGCTCATGATGTGGGCGAGGACGACCCGGGAGTCGTCCGGCGTCTTGAGCGGGCGGGCAGGGCTGGTGACGGTGGGATCGGCCACGTCAACTCTCCTTCGCGAGTCGCGGCAGGGCTGTTCCGCGCGCCAGGGGTGCCGGCGGGCGGGCAGCGGGCAGGTCTTCGGACTCGCGGGCACGTCCTCCTCCTGGAGGGCTTCTACTGGCCGTCGCTTCCCAGGCCCTGTGCCGGGCCCAGTGCTGTGTGACGGCGGTCGTTCCCGCTCACCGCTGCGGGGCAGTCCCGGATTCCCACCGGGTTCCCTCTTACGACGCCTCCCGCCTGGCGGACGGGGCGAACCAGCTGCCCCGCCAGCCTACGGCAGCGCGGCCACGTCCTGCAGTCGAGGAAGCCGGCGACCAGGGCCGTCCGCCATCCGGCCGGGGAGACACCGGCCACCGCGCCGCCGACGAGTGGCGCGGCCGGCCGGGGACTCGTGCCGTCTGACGGGGAGAGGCGGCGGGACAGGGCGGTGGCGGCGGGACCGATGAGCGGGATGACGAGGGCGGCGAGCAGCTTCACCTGGGTGAGTTCGCGATGACGTGAGACCGGGCTTCGCCGTCGTCTCGACAGCGACGCACCCATGGGCCCCGTAAGTGGGCGATCCGCTGGGCCTGATGACCAGCGCGAACGTCTGGCCGTACGTCCGAGGCTACGCACACCCGGCACGTTTCGGTGTCGCCCCATGACAGGGATCCACTGCGGCGTGCCGCGCCCCCGCCGTTCGGCAGCCGGCGCAGATTCCGGTGAGCTCCAGGGTGTGCTCGACGTCCGCGAAGCCCGACGACCGTACGACGGCCGCGACCCATTCCTCGACGGCGTCTGTGTCGAGCGGCTCGTGGCGGCGGCAGCGGCGGCACAGGAGGTAGTGGCAGTGGCCGGCCTCGGGGCGGCGGTACCGGTAGAGCCGCTCGCCGACCTCGTCGCGGACGACGTCGGCGGCACCGGACTGCTCCAGGGCCTGGAGGGCGCGGTACACGGTGGTGAGACCGACGCGGACGCCCGACTCGCTCATCGTCCCGTGGAGCTCCTGCGCCGAGACGAACTCTGCGTGATCGGCCAGCGCCTTCTCCACGGCGGCGCGCTGGCGGGACGTGCGCCGGTTCGTCTCCGGTGGTGTGAGGGTCACGGCCGACCTCCTGCTGCAGGCATTTCCGGTTCGGTGCAGCCCACCGCGTGCCCGGCCCTCGGCTCGCGGTGGGCGTCCGATCAGTCCCCGGCGGGTGCCGGGGAGCGGGCCGCGAGGCGGGCGAGGACGAGGGCCACGAGGGTCAGTCCGCCGAGGGCCGCCGCCGTGCCGGGGAAGCCGCCGAGGGCCAGGCCCACGCCGCCCAGTCCGGCGCCGAGGAAGACGCCGAAGCTCATCCCGGCGGCGTTGACGCTCAACGCCGTGCCCCGGAGGGAGCCGCAGCGCCGTACCAGCAGGGTGGTGACGCAGGCCGCGACCGTCGCGTGTCCGGCGCCGACCAGAGCGGTGAGCGGCAGGGCGAACCACAGGGTGTGGGCGAAGAAGACGCCGACGAGTGCGGCCAGTGCCACGATCAGCCCGCACGCCATCAGGCGTTCCGCTGGGATCGCAGCCCTCTCGGAGCTGAGCAGCCGTCCGGCGAGCAGGTTGCCGAGGAAGAAGGCGGTGCCGCTGAGCGTCCACACGATCGCGAACGGCTCGGGGGCGAGTCCGAACCGCTCGTCGTAGAAGGCGGCGAGGTAGGCGAGGTAGCCCATGAACGCGGCCGTCCGCAGCATGGCGACGAGGATGAGCGGCACCACGCCCGGCAGGGCACCGAGAAGCCGGAAGGACTCCAGGTAGCCGGGCCGCTCCGTCGTCGCGGCGGCCTCCGTCCCGGCTTTTCGGCGGCCGCGCAGGAGGAAGTACAGGGCGAGGGCTGCGCAGATCGCGGCGATGGCCCACAGGTCGCCCTGCCAGCCCCACACCAGGGCGGGCAGCGCCACGAGCGGCGCGGCGAGCAGCGCGGTCAGCGATTGCGTGGCGGTGATGAGGGTCGCGGCGCGGCCCGCCGCGGCTTCGTTGCCGAACCGGTCGGCCGCGGCGGCGGTCAGAGCGGGGTTGAGCACGGCCGTGCCGGCGCCGACCAGCAGGCAGAACGCGGCGAGCAGCAGGAACTCGCCGCTCGCGCCGAGCGCCGCCGAGACCGCGAGCACCGCGAGACCGCCCGCGGCGGCCCACTCCCGGCGTACGCGGTCGATCAGCGGCGCGAGCGCGGTCCCCACCGCGAGGGCGGCCAGGCCGCCGAGCCCGCGCATCTGACCCAGTGCGGCGACGCCGCCGCCGGAGACTTCGGCCATGGGGACGAGGAAGGTGCTGTAGATGGTGAAGGGCACCAGGCCGACGGCGGAGGCCAGCATGAAGGGCCACAGGACGCGGGTCATCGCCAGGTCACCGGGTACGGACGCGGTGTCCGTGTCCGTACCGCTCGCGCTGTCCGGCCGGGTCCCGCCGGTTGGCGCCGCCGCCTCCGGGGGTTTGGTCTCGCTGCTCATGCCTGCTCCGCCCGGTACCGGTACAGCGTGGTGGCGTCGGCGCTGAACTGGGAGAAGGGGAACGGTTCCGCGGACAGCGCGGTCACGCCGGCGCCCAGGAAGGCACGCGCGACGGCGCTGCCGGTCTGGGCGTACACCACCAGCGGGAGGCTCTGCTTGCGGCAGTGCTCGATGATCCGGTCGAAGCTGCCGTTGACGAGGGTCATGCCGGTGGCGACGACCGCGTCGGCCTCGGCCAGCACCTGGTCCATGTCATCGGTGACGGGGTCGCCCCAGTTGGTCGTGCGCAGGTTGAAGTCGCAGGGCAGCGGTACGCCGCCCTGCTCGCGTATCGCCGCGACCAGCGGGTTGACGACGCCGATCAGCGCGACCTTCGCCCCCGGCGCGATGTCGAGGAGCCCGGCGACGGCCGCGTCCCTCGCCTCGGCCCGTACCTCCGGTG
The DNA here is from genome assembly GCF_021390935.1 of Streptomyces sp. CC228A. Taxonomy (GTDB): domain Bacteria; phylum Actinomycetota; class Actinomycetes; order Streptomycetales; family Streptomycetaceae; genus Streptomyces. The sequence continues at coordinate 273,517 of NZ_JAJPUI010000007.1, read as the reverse complement.
TACCGGTCGGCAGCGTGACGGCCTCGGCGTCCTCCCCGTCGCGGTGCGGGCGCACGCGTCCGAGGTAGGCGTCGAGGGCGGCGATGCGGACCGGCGCGGACTCGTGGCGGATCAGGCTGTCCAGGGTGTGTCCGGAGGCGTCTGAGCAGAAGTCCGGGGCGATGTCGCCGGCCTCGAAGGAGCAGGCGCCGAAGGAGTCCCCGGAGCGCAGCAGCACGTACTGGTTGCGGTAGGTGACCTGGCTGCCGGCCAGGCGGGTCGTGTGGTGCACCCAGAAGGCGCTGGTGACGGTCAGCTCGCTCGGGAGCGGCCCGAAGGCCCCCTCCAGGACGGCCTGCTGGAGGTCCGGGACGGACTGCGGCGGTGCGGGGGACATGGCTGTTTCCTTCTCAGGTGTGTATACGGCAGGGAGGGGGCGGCACGTGATGCGCCGCCCGGGGGAGGGCGACGACGGTTGAGGGAAGGTCGGACAGGCGCTCGGCGCGGTAGGGCAGGTCGGCTGGGTGCGGGGCGCCCGGCCGGCCGGAAGGGGAGTCGAGGGACACGGAACCAGCCACCTGCCGGCCGTGCGCGCGTGGTCAGGATGAGGCGAGGGCTGCAGCCTCCCCTCTCGCTACGGGACGCTAGGCCGGTTCGGCCATGAGGGCGGGTGCGTCGTGTAGGAGTCCGTTGTCGGGTGGGGGCCAGTTCATGGCGGACCAGGGGTGCTTGAGTTCGTTTTGTGTGGTGACTTCGTGGGGGCGCATGGTGCCGAGGCCTGGTGCTGCGGTGTGGTGGGCGTAGGCGGTGTCGACGTAGCGGTGGCCGGTGTCGGCGGCGAGGAAGACGTACGTCCGATCGGCGTCCTGTTCCCGTTCCCGTTCCTGTTCCCAGAGGGTGGCGAGGTAGGCGGCGCCTGCGGAGAGGCCGGCGAAGATGCCGCTGGCGCGCAGGAGTTCGATGGCGCCGGACATGGCGTAGTCGAAGTTGATCCAGTGGATGCGGTCGTAGAGGTGGTGGCGGACGTTGTGGAAGGGGATGGAGCTGCCGATCCCGGCGATGATCATGTCGGGGTCGGAGACGTGTTCGGCGCCGAAGGTGACGCTGCCGAAGGGTTGGACGCCGATGAGGGTGACGTCGCGGCCGGCTTCGCGTAGGTAGGTGGCGATGGCGCCGGTGGATGCGCCGGTGCCGACGCCTCCGACGAGGGAGAGGGGGCCGTGGGGGACTTCTTTGCGGATGAGGTCGGCGATGTCGCGGTAGCCGAGGTAGTGGATGGCGTCGTGGTATTGGCGCATCCAGTGGTAGTGCGGGTTTTGCTGGAGTAGTTCGCCGATGCGCTGGACGCGGAGGTTCTGGTCGAGGCGGAGGTTTTGGGAGGGGCGGACTTGTTCGAGGGTGGCGCCGAGGATTTCGAGTTGGACGCGCAGGGTGCGGTCGATGGTGGTGGAGCCGACGATGTGGCAGTTGAGGCCGTGGCGGTGGCAGGCGAGGGCGAGGGCGTGGGCGTAGATGCCGCTGGAGCTGTCGATGAGGGTGTCGCCGGGTTTGACCTGTCCGGTGTCCAGCAGGTGGCGTACTGCGCCGAGTGCCGAGTAGAGCTTCATGGTTTCGAAGCGCAGGCAGATCGCGCCGGGGGGGACGGTGACGACGTCGGGTTCCTTGACGGCCTCGGCTATGTGCTCGTGCATGTCGTCGTGCTCCCGGGTCAGGCGGCGTTGTGGCGGGTGAGTTTGAACAGGTATGCCTGGCAGTTGTCGCCGTCCCAGGTCTGGCGGTGCTGGATGGCGGGGTGGAATCCTGCGTCGATGCCGTGGCGGATGATGCGTGTGAGTTCGGCGGTGTTGGAGACGGTGAGGTGGATTTCGCCGTGCGGGGCGAGCAGGTTGCGGGTGGCGAGTTGGTCGAAGAAGCGCAGGACGATGTCGGTGCCGACGCAGACGTTGCGGACCACGGTGGGGTCGTCGCTGGTGCGGGTGCTGACGGCGGGCGGGTTGAAGGTGATGACGTCGAGTCGGGCGGAGTCGGGGAACTGTTCGAAGAGGTTGGATACCAGGGGTCGGAAGAGGGTGTCGGGGCGGTGGCCGACGATGCGCTGGTAGTGGGCGGTGGCGGTGGCGACGCTGTCGGGGTGGATGTCGGCGGCGTAGACCTCGCGGGCTGCGAGGGTGCCGGCGATGACGGCTTCGACGCCGAGGCCGACGCCGATCGCTGCGTAGGTGCGGCCCTTGAGGGGGATGGTGCCGTCCAGGAGGCGGTCGTGGATGATGCGGCTGGTGTCGCCCGGCTTGAAGACTCCGGGGGGCAGGGTGAAGGTCCAGCCGTTGTACTGGTAGGTCCGCTCGGTGTGGATGTCGGACTTCGAGCCGCTGTTGATGGCCAGGATCTCGTCGCGGGGCAGGGTCTCGGGCAGCGAGTCCAGCAGCGCGCGCACGTCGTCCTGGGACGCGGCGGTGCCGCCGGCGGTCCGGTCGGTCATCGATCCTCCGTGGGTCGGATGGGCAAAGAAGTCGAGGGCTGAGGAACGGGGTGTGGTCGGAGCGGCCAGGTCGGTCACCGCCGACGGCGTACCGCTCCTTCGCTCGTCTGAGGCGCCGTTGAGGCGCCGTCCTGGAGCGCCCGGTACGTCAGTGGCGTCCGGGGCGGACGAAGCGGCCGTCGCTCTTGAACGACGCCGTGGTGCGCGACACCAGCGAAGAGAAACCTTTCGCCGTGCCTGAACCGACCGAGGAGGGCGCTGCTTCGGACCAGGCTGGCGGCCCGGCATCAGAGAGAGGGCCAATGGTGGACGGCTCGCCGCCGTCGGACGGCAGTGCCGGATGCTGATTGCGTCGGGCTGCCCCCGGGCCGCCCCTGCCCGAGCCTCTGCTGCCCGGGTCGCCTCTGCCCGGGCCTCCGATGCCGGAGTCAGCGCTACAGGCGGGCAGCGGCAGAGCGACGACCGCCCCGGTGCGGGCGAGTGACGCTCGGCGGCTGCGAAGGACGGACATGCTGCTCCCCGGGAGATCACATGAGGTGGCCCCCGCACCACACCGCTGGACGGAGCGGGGGTGCGGGACCCGAGCAGCATGAAGCAGTATGAAAATGATTGTCAACATCACTTGATGCCCCATCATGGGGCAAGCGCTCCTGTGTCGGCTCGCATCCACCGTCCGGCGCTGCTCGATCCGATGTGCTCGCGGCCGCCGCACCCGGGTCATGGGTGGTCGATGAGGTCGCTTCTCGGGGCGTGTCGGACGCCGCGGTCCCGCAGGGCGGGCGGGGTCGACGTGCGAAGTCGAGGAGCCGCAGGCTCTGGCCGTCGCGTGCCATGGCTCCTTTGGTGCGGGCGCAGGCTAGTAATGATTATCATTGTCATATACGCTCCCGCTGTCATTCCGCTGTCACCCCCGGACGGGAGTCGTATGGAACCGCACGACGAGGCCGCCAGACCGGCAGGAGACGAGGAGAATCCCGACCGACTGTTCAGCGCCTTGTGGTCGCCGATCGGCATGGCTGCCGTCAGTGCCGCGCGACTGCGCCCCGGTGCGCGTGTCCTCAACGCGTGGTGCGGGACGGGCGCGTTCGCGATCCCCGCCGCGGAGCAGGTCGGCCCGCTCGGCGTCATCGACGCGGTGGACATGGCGGAGCCCTTGCTTGAGCGGGGCCGGGCGAAGGCCGCCCTCCTGGGACTCGCCAACGTGCGCTTCCTGCGCGGTGACGTTCTCGACTGGCCGGCGCCTCGGGGTGGCTACGACACCGTCGTGTGCGCGCTCGACGGTCCCTTGGTCTCCGACGCAGCGGCCGCAACGGAGCGACTGCTGAGGCTGATACGGCCCGGCGGGCGGATGACCGTGACCGCCTGGGCCCGGGACGCGTTCGTTCCGCTGACCGAGGTGGCGCAAGCCGCCCTCGCGCCGGAACGGCCGGGTGCCGTCGACGCTCCACCGCCGGGCGATCCGCTCCGCCCCCTCGGTACTCCGCAAGCGCTGCGGCACTGGCTCGCCGCTCGCTCGCTGTCATTCATCGATGTGCAGTACGTCCCGCTCGTCGTGCCCTGTGACCCCGAGCTCTTGCGGCCCCTCGCGGACGTCGTGTTCGGGGGTCTGCTCGACGGCCTGCCCACCGCCGCGGCGACGCGCGTCCGTCGACGGTTCTCGGACCGTCTGCTCGCCGAGGGCCGCGACGTGATCGATGCTTCCGTGCTCGTGGGCACGGGGACCGTCCCTCGTGTCACCCTGCCGCGCCGGCCCCGAGGCGCCCGCCCCTTGACGACCGCCGGCCGGCCCGCGGGGCCGGTACCGCAGTTCGGTTGACCTACAGGAGATCCATGTCCCGTCGTCTGTTCACCTCGGAGTCCGTGACCGAAGGTCACCCCGACAAGATCGCTGACCAGATCAGCGACACGATCCTCGACGCGCTGCTCCGGGAGGACCCGACCTCCCGTGTCGCCGTGGAGACGCTGATCACCACCGGCCTGGTGCATGTGGCCGGCGAGGTCACCACCAAGGCGTGGGCCGACATCCCCACGCTGGTGCGCGAGAAGATCCTGGAGATCGGTTACGACTCCTCGAAGAAGGGCTTCGACGGCGCGTCCTGCGGTGTGTCCGTCTCGATCGGCTCGCAGTCCCCGGACATCGCGCAGGGCGTGGACACCGCGTACGAGAACCGGGTCGAGGGCGACGAGGACGAGCTGGACCGGCAGGGCGCGGGCGACCAGGGCCTGATGTTCGGCTACGCGTCGGACGAGACGCCGGAGCTGATGCCGCTGCCGATCCACGTCGCGCACCGCCTGTCGAAGCGGCTGACCGAGGTCCGCAAGAACGGCACGATCCCCTACCTGCGCCCGGACGGCAAGACGCAGGTCACCATCGAGTACGACGGCGACAAGGCGGTGCGCCTCGACACGGTCGTGGTGTCCTCGCAGCACGCCTCGGACATCGACCTCGACTCGCTGCTCGCGCCCGACATCCGCGAGTTCGTCGTCGAGCACGTCCTCAAGCAGCTCCTGGACGACGGCATCAAGCTCGACACCGAGGGCTACCGCCTGCTGGTCAACCCGACCGGGCGCTTCGAGATCGGCGGTCCGATGGGCGACGCCGGCCTCACCGGCCGCAAGATCATCATCGACACGTACGGCGGCATGTCCCGCCACGGCGGCGGCGCCTTCTCCGGCAAGGACCCGTCCAAGGTCGACCGCTCCGCCGCCTACGCCATGCGCTGGGTCGCCAAGAACGTCGTCGCCGCCGGCCTCGCCTCCCGCTGCGAGGTCCAGGTCGCCTACGCCATCGGCAAGGCCGAGCCCGTCGGCCTCTTCGTCGAGACCTTCGGCACGGCCAAGATCGAGGCCGAGAAGATCGAGCAGGCCATCTCCCAGGTCTTCGACCTGCGCCCGGCCGCGATCATCCGCGACCTCGACCTGCTGCGCCCTATCTACGCCCAGACCGCGGCCTACGGCCACTTCGGCCGCGAGCTGCCCGACTTCACCTGGGAGCGCACCGACCGCGTCGACGCCCTGCGGGCGGTGGCAGGCATATGAGGAGGAACAGCGAGACGGCGACATCCCCACGACCGGGTCTGTCGCTCGTCTGGGACGAGGGACGCATCCTCGCGGTGGATCAGCGGGCACTGCCCCATGAGCACCGCGTCCTGCGCATCGAGACGGTGGACCAACTGGTCGACGCCATCACGTCCCTGGCCGTCCGCGGAGCGCCTGCCATCGGTCTGGCCGGCGCCCTGGGCGTGGCGCTCTCCGCCCATCGGCACACGGCGGACGGCAGGACCGATGAGGCGTCCGTGAAGGCCGATGCCGCGCGGCTGTCCGCAGCCCGGCCCACGGCCGTCAACCTGGCCTGGGCCGTCCGCCGGGCCGTGGGGCGGCTCGCCGACGGACCCCAGGCCGTTCTCGCCGAGGCCCTGACCATGGTGGAGGAGGACGCCGCAACCAACCGGACCGCCGTCGTACGGGCTGCCGACCTGGTGCAGTCGTTGGTCGCGGACCGGCCGGTCCGCATTCTCACCCACTGCAACACCGGCCGCTTGGCAACCGCAGCCGTCGGCACCGCACTCGGAGCGGTCATCGAGCTGCACGAGCGCGGCCGGGTGGCCGAGGTGCTCGTGGACGAGACGCGGCCGCTGCTCCAGGGGGCTCGGCTCACCGCGTGGGAGCTGGGTGAGGCGGGGGTGCCGTACCGGCTGTGCGTGGATTCCGCCGCCGCCGCTGCCATGGCCCGGGGGATGGTGGACTGCGTGCTGGTGGGGGCCGACCGCATTGCCGAGAACGGGGACGTGGCGAACAAGATCGGTACGTATGGTCTCGCGGTCGCCGCCGCGCGGCACGGCATCCCCTTCGTGGTCGTCGCTCCGGAGTCCTCCTGGGACCGTGAACTGGCCGACGGCTCGGGGATCGTGGTGGAGGAGCGCGACCCGGGTGAAGTGACGGGATTTGCTGGAGTCGAGGCCGCGCCGGCTGGTGCCGCCGTGTTCAACCCCGCCTTCGATGTCACCCCGGCCGACCTGGTCACCGCGATCGTCTCCGAGGCCCGGGTGTTCCGGCCCCAGGGTTCCCCCGGCACGAGTGACCGGCGCGAGGTGCCGGCATGACGCCTACGGCCGTCGACGGCGTCGCACGGGAACGCGCCGGAAGTGAGATCGCGGCGTTCTCCCGAGCCCTGTACGAGCGCGGCTGGATGCCGGGCACCGCGGGCAACGTCTCGGTCCGCCTGCCGGGCGGGGCGGCCCTGATCACCGCCGGCGGCCGGGACAAGGGAGGCATGACCGCACAGGACATGGTCGTCGTGCGGGCGGACACGGGAGAGGAGGCGGCCCCGGGGCCGCTGCGGGCGTCGGCCGAGACGACGATCCACTCCGCGATCTACCGGACCACGGACGCGGATGCGGTCATCCACGTCCACTCCCCTTACGCCACGGCCGTCGCGTGCCGCGCCGGCCACCGGACGCACCTGACCTCCCTGCGCATCGAACGGTTCGAGCTGCTCAAGGGCCTGGGGCTGGCCGACCCGACACGGACCGACGTGCCCGTCTTCCCCAACTGGCCCGACGTCCCGCGGATAGCGGCGGACGTGGCCGGCCATCTGGCCGCCACACCGCAGGCGCCTCCCGCCCTTCTGATCACCGACCACGGCATCACCACGTGGGGACGTGACCTTGCCCAGGCCCGTAACCGGCTGGAGTGCCTGGAATCGATCTGCCGGCTGCTGCTCATGGCCGGACCCGCGCTGCCCGCAGAGAACGAAAGGCTGAACTCATGACCCTGCTTCAGGTCATGGCGGAGGACGACCCCGGGAGAGTGCTGCTGCGCACCCGGGACCACGACCGTATCGCAGAGGCCCTTCGGGCCTGCTCGGTGGCGTTCGGCCGCTGGCCGCTGCGCGGCACCATCACCCCGGACACCACAACGGAGGACGTGCTGTCCCTCTACCGCGCCGAGATCGACGACCTGTGCGCGCGGCAAGGGCTGCACCTGGTGGACGTCGCCCGGCTTCACCCGCAGGCGAGCCCGGAATGGGAGGAAGGAGCGGCCAAGGCGCGCTCCACCTTCCTGGAAGAGCACCGGCACGCCGAGGACGAGGTGCGCTTCTTCGCCCACGGCACGGGTTGCTTCTCCCTCCACCTCGACGGCCGGGTCCACGCGGTGGTGTGCGAGGCGGGCGACCTGCTCTCCGTGCCGGCGGGCACCCGCCACTGGTTCGACATGGGCCCGCGTCCGGAGTTCGTCGCCATCCGCTTCTTCGAGAAGGAGGACGGCTGGGTGGGCGACTTCACCGGCGACCCCATCGCCCGGCGATTCCCCCGCCTCGACGCTCTCCTGGCGCCGGAGGGGGCGACGTGATCCTGTCGTCGGTAAGGGCGGTGGTCCTCGACATCGAGGGCACCACGGGCTCCGCCTCCCACGTGCGCGACGTGCTCTTCCCGTATGCCCGGGAGCGCTTCACCGACTGGCTCGCGGCCCACCGGGGCGAGGCTCCGTGGACGGAGCTGATGGAGGAGATACGGACCTGCGCCGGTGATCCCCGCCTCGACGAGGAGGGCGCCGTCGCGGCGCTGACCGCCTGGTCCGACCAGGACGTCAAGGTGCCGCCGCTGAAGCGGATCCAGGGGCTCGTGTGGGCCGAGGGCTACGCCGGCTCCACGCTGACCGGCCACGTCTACGACGACGTGCCCGGGGCCCTGGCCCGGTGGCGGCAGGCGGGGATCGAGCGGTACGTCTACTCCTCCGGGTCGGTGACGGCTCAGCGCGACTGGTTCGCGCACAGCGGCCACGGCGACCTCAGCGGGCTCCTGGACGGCTACTTCGACCTGGCCGGCGCGGGCGGCAAAAGGGAGCCGGAGTCCTACCGGGCCATCACACGTGCCCTCGGCGTTCCCGCGCACGAGACGGTCTTCTTCAGCGACGTGGGAGAGGAGCTGGACGCGGCCACCGCCGCGGGGTGGAGGGCCGTGGCCGTACGGCGCCCCGGGGACCCGCGCGGTCGGGAGGTGCCCGGACACCCGACCGTCCCGGCGCTGGACGACATACAGCTGCACCGACGCACCAGACGGGAAGAGGAAACGCGGACATGACCGTCAGCGGCAACACACCCCGGCGGCCGGCATCGGCGTGATCGGAGGCAGCGGCTTCTACGGGCTGCTGGACGACGCGGAAGAGGTCCGGATCGAGACGCCTTACGGTCGGCCTTCCGACGCCCTGATGCTGGGAACGGTCGGGGGTCGGCGAGTGGCGTTCCTGCCCCGGCACGGCCGAGTCCTGTGTCACCGCCGGCGATCACCGCGCCATCGGTGAGCGGCGCCGCCGATACGCCGGCCGGCGGGGCGCCCCCCGAATCCGCGAGGGGGGTGAGGGGCCGGCTCACCTCCCGCAAGGGTCTGGCTGACCGAGTCGCAGTGCGCCGGGCAGGGTCCGATGCACGCGTGCCCCGGCGCTCCGAGCGGTGAGCGCCGCAGTCCCCGGCCCCGGAAGCCGACGACCCTCCACCGCACCGGATGCGGGCTCTCCTGACGCATGAGCGTGCTGCTGCTGTGGGTGGTACGCAGACGTGCCCCCCGATCGCTCGGGGGGCACGTGCTGGGATGTCCGCTTGTCAGAAGAGCGAGTACAGGAGCTTGTTCGGGGAGCCGCTGCCGGCGCTGTTCACGACTCCGCTGGTGGCGTGGGTGGTGAGGGCGCTGCTGACCTGGGCCGGGGTGGCCGAGGGGTTGGCGGCGAGGTAGAGCGCGGCGGCGCCGGCGACGTGCGGGGTGGCCATGGAGGTGCCGCTGATGGTGTTGGTGTCGGTGTCGCCGGTGCTCCAGGCGGCGGTGATGCCGACGCCCGGGGCGAACAGGTCCAGGCACGTGCCGTAGTTGGACCAGGAGGACTTGGTGTCGGTCTTGTCGGTGGCGCCGATGGTGAGGGCCTCAGGGACGCGGGCGGGGGAGTACTTGCAGGCGTCCTGGGCCTTGCCGCCCCGGTTGCCGTTGCCGGCGGCGACGGCGTAGGTGACGCCTGAGGCGATGGAGTTCTTGACGGCGGCGTCGAGGGAGTCGCTGGCGCCGCCGCCGAGGCTCATGTTCGCGACGGCCGGCTTGACGGCGTTGGCGGTGACCCAGTCGACGCCGGCGATGACGCCGGACCAGGTGCCGGAGCCGCTGCAGTCGAGGACGCGGACGCCGACGACGGATGCGGCCTTGGCGACACCGTAGGTGGCTCCGGCGGTGGTTCCGGCGACGTGGGTGCCGTGGCCGTTGCAGTCGTTGCCGTTCTGGCCGTCGCCGACGGTGTCGGTGCCGATGCTGGCGCGGCCGCCGAACTCCGCGTGGCTGACGCGTACGCCGGTGTCGATGACGTAGACGCGGACGCCGGAGGCGGTGGTGTTGTACGTGTAGGAGCCGTCCAGCGGGAGCTGGCGCTGGTCGATGCGGTCGAGGCCCCAGGTGGCGTCCGACTGGGTGGCGTTGATGCGGACCCGGGCGTCCTGCTCGACGTAGGCGACACGGGGGTCGGCGGCGAGGCGGTGCGCCTGGGAGGCGGTCATCTTCGCCGCGAAGCCGCGGACCGAGGAGCGGTACACGTGGGTGAGGCCTGCGCCGTGCGCGGCGGCGAGGTCGCGTGCGGCGCTTTCCACGGACGCCGTGTCCTTGAGGACCACGATCCAGCCGTCGGACACCGCGGTGGCCGCCGGGGCGAGGCGGACGTCGGGGGCGGGCGCCGCGGTCGCGGGGGTGGCCGCGAGGAGTCCTGCGGCGAGAGCGGCGGCGGGAATGAGCGCGCGGAGTCGTCGCGCGGGGGAACTCATCTGAATAACCAGACCTTTCGTTGTCCGGGTTACGGGCAATCGCGGGTCTTGCAGGTGCCTCCCGGGGTCGCCGGGTGGCTCCGGGCAACGGTTGGTCAGGCCGTCACCGGAAGGACGCGTCATCACGCCCCCCGTGCTGTCGGGTGGCGAGGCGACGCGGCGCAACTTTGGCATGGGCATATCAGGAAGGGCAAGGGTGCGCGCAGACGTGCCCGCACGGAAATGTCGACGCCGTGGCCGGGGAGGCCGCCGCCTGCACCGAGGCGTCCGGTCCCTGCGCGATCGACCGGGGCGGCGCAGTCTCTCCGGTCGGCCGCGGACCGCTCTGACTCGCCATGGCCGGGGCCAGGCGGATGGGGAGCCGGCCCCTCGCGGCCGGGGTGGCTTCTACGGAAGCCGGAACAGGTTGAGCCGGTACTCCTCCACCTGGGCCAGGCGCTGCTCGGCGAGGCCGGTGAGCATCTGCCGGTAGGCGGCGGGAAGGGACTCGTACACGCGCGGGGGCAGAGCGGACAGCGTGTGGGAGGCGATCAGCTCGGCCCCCGGGCACCACCGTGTGACGGTATCCGGGCCGGTGCAGGACCATCGCATGCGGGCGGCCACCTTGCTGAGCGCGTCATGCCGGTCCTGGCCGTCGATGATGGCAGGGCCCGCGGTGTCCAGGGCCAGCCGTGATCCGGGGAAGCGCTCGGCCAGCACGCCGACGACGGTGCGGACATCGGCCTCGTCCAGGAAGGGCAGTACGGCCTCGGCGCTGAAGAAGTACGGGCCGTCGGAGTCGGCAGCCACCCTCTCCGTCCACGCGCTGTCGGACACGGACGCGGCGATCACCGTCCGGCGCGGGGTGTCGGTGAAGAACGAACGCCGCACCTCGATCACATCGGGAAGATCGAGCTCGAACCAGCGCGCATGGCCGTTGTCGACGCGCTCGTAGCGCGTGTTGAGACCGGTGCCGATCTCGACGACCGTGCCGGACGGGTGGGTCGTGAGGAAGTCCCTGACCCAGCTGTCGAACAGGACAGTCCGCAGGACCGTGCCCATGAGGCTCGGCAGGCCGTCGAAGCGGCCGAAGTCGTACGGCAGCGCCGCCACGATCTCCTCGGCACGCGCGTCGCGCAGCGCGGCGTCCTCCTTGCGGTGCTCCACCGCCCGCCCGTAGAGCGGAATGAGCAGCGTCTCCTGGACCGCGCCCAGGAAAGGACCGTGCGTCGTCACTCTCGCCTCCGTCCCGGCCCATACGGAAGAGGTCAGGGGGCGCCCAGCCTCCTCCGAGGGCCTGCCGAAAAAAGAAGCCGGGCCGGACGGTGCCGTGGCTGCGACCACCGTTCGGCCCGGAGTGTGCGGGGCCGGGTCTCAGGCCGCCTGCTCGTGCTCGCAGGCGTCCTCGATCCCGTACGTCTCCCAGGCCGGGAAGTCGTCGTCGACGGGGACGGGCTCGCCCGGCGCGAGCAGGCAGGCGTCGAGGGCCGCGCGCAGGGCGTCGGCACGCAGACCGGTGCCGATGAAGACCAGCTCCTGGCCCTGCGTGGTGCCCCCGTCGCGGGCGCCGGACGGTTCGAAGCGCGCGATGCCACCGGCCTGTGACCAAAGGCCGGTCACCCGGGGCCGGCTGGCGAGCCAGAAGAACCCCTTCGACCGCAGAACGCGCCCGAACGTACCGCTGTCGAGACCCTCGGTGACGAAGGCCCACAGCCGTCCGGGATGGAAGGGCAGGTCGGAGCGGAACACGATCGAGGAGATGCCGTACTCCTCGGTCTCCGGCACGTGGTCGCCGTTGAGCTCCTTGACCCAGCCGGGCGCCCGCTGCGCCTTCTCCACGTCGAACAGGCCGGTGCCCAGGATGTGTTCGAGGGGGACCTGGCCGCGTACGGCGGGGATGATCCGCGCCTCCGGGTTGAGCCGGGAGAGCGCGGCGCGGAGCCGGCGTGCTTCCTCCGGGTCGACCAGGTCGAGCTTGTTGAGGACGATGACGTCCGCGAACTCGACCTGGTCCATGAGGAGGTCGCTCACGGTTCGCTCGTCGTCCTCGTACTGGTCCAGGCCCCGCGCGACGAGTTCGTCGCCGCCGTCGAGCTCGGCCAGGAAGTTCGCGGCGTCCACCACGGTCACCATCGTGTCCAGACGGGCGAGGTCGCCGAGGGTGGCGCCGTCGTCGCGGGGGAAGGAGAAGGTGGCGGCGACGGGCATGGGCTCGGAGATGCCGCTGGACTCGATGAGCAGGTAGTCGAACCGGCCTTCGCGGGCGAGCCGGTCGACCTCTTCGAGCAGGTCGTCGCGCAGGGTGCAGCAGATGCACCCGTTGGTCATCTCGACCAGGCGCTCCTCGGTGCGGGACAGGGCCGCCTCGCCGCCGCTGACCAGCGCGGCGTCGATGTTGACCTCGCTCATGTCGTTGACGATGACCGCGACCCGCAGCCCTTCGCGGTTGCCGAGCACATGGTTGAGCAGCGTGGTCTTCCCGGCCCCCAGGAATCCCGAGAGCACGGTCACGGGCAGCCGGTCGGCGAGCGTCATGGGTGCTCAGCCCTCCGGCTGGAGGAGACCGCGCTCGTACGCCTTCACCAAGCGCTGCGGGACCTGGTACACGACCCCGTCGACGGTGACCGGCACCAGCTGGGGCGTGGTCGCCTTCCACTGGGCGCGGCGGTGGCGGGTGTTGCTGCGGGACATCTTCCGCTTGGGGACGGCCATCGTGAGACTCCTCGGTCCGGATCTGACACGAAGAGGCTATATGAAAATGGATGCCATTCTCAATTTTGCTCCGCGGCGCCGAAGGGAGGGCCGGGCCGACCGCTCCGGACCGCCGGCCCCAGCGACAGCTCGACATCCGTGATCAGCGCCCCGTCCAGCGCGCCCATGAAGGGTTCGACACCGGGGCCGCGTCCGGTGATCCGACCCCGCAGCGCCGCTCGCCGTAGTAGTCGTCCCCGAGCCGGGAGGCGAGCGTGCGGCGCTGCGCGGAGGCGGCTTCCCGGGCGTGGGTGTCGGACCTCTCAAGCGCCCGCCGCCCCCGAGGGGAGCCGCGCCGCCTCGCCGCGGAGGGGGATCCGGCGGCCGTCGGACGCTGGACCGCCGGGTACGGGCCGGTCGTGCCGGTCTGGAGGGATACGGAGAGGGTGACCGCCTCCGGATGCCGACGGGACACTCGTCCGGCCCGTCGGGAACGCCCTGGGGACGGCCCTGCTGCCGTACGCCGGACGCTGACCGGCCCACGGGAAGCCCAGTGGTGGGACCGCTCGCCCCGGTGGACAATCGATGTGATTGCCATTTCACTTCCCTTCCCCAGGGAGGGCGTATGCATGGCGCACCGATGCGTGTACGCGGAGTACTTCTGCTCGCGGCCCCCCTGACGCTGATGTGCACGGGTGTCGGGCCCGCGGGCGCGGCCCCCGCCCCGGTCCCCGTGGTCGCCTCCACGAACGTGTACGGAGACGTCGTCGAGCAGATCGGCGGCGAGCGGGTGAGCGTGGTGTCGGTCATCAGCGACCCGGCCCAGGACCCGCACTCCTACGAAGCGAGCACCCGCACCCAGCTGGAGCTCTCCCGGGCGGCGGTCGTCGTCGAGAACGGCGGCGGCTACGACGACTTCGTCGGCAGGATGCTGCGGAGTGCCGACAACTCCTCGGCCCAGGTGATCTCCGCCGTCCAGGTCTCCGGCAAGGAACCCGACGAAGACGGGGAGCTCAACGAACACGTCTGGTACGACCTGCCGACGATGAGCCGTCTCGCCGACCGGATCGCCCAAGCCCTCGGCAAGGCATCGCCCGCCGACGCCGACGCCTTCACGAAGAACGCCGAGGACTTCAAGGAAGGACTGGCCGACCTCGAAGCGCGGACGAACCGCATCGACGAACGGCAGGCAGGCACCCCGGTGGCGGTCACCGAACCCGTACCGCTCTACCTGACCGAGGCATGCGGCCTGGTCGACAAGACGCCTGCCGCCTTCAGCGAGGCCGTCGAGGAGGGCGACGCGGTCCCGCCCAGGGCGCTCCAGGAGACGCTCGCACTGTTCACCGACCGAAGCGTGCGGGTCCTGGTGCACAACGAGCAGACCAGCGGGGCCCAGGCGGAGAAGGTCAAGGACGCCGCCGAGGACAACGGGGTTCCCGTGGTGCCGGTGACGGAGACGCTTCCGCAGGGCGAGGACTACCTGGGCTGGATGGCGGACAACATCACGGCCCTCGAGCGCGCCCTGGATCGCTGATGCAGCGCGCCGACCGCCTCGCACCCCAGCCGCTTCCGCTGCGAACGGACGTGGCGGAGCGGGAAGGCAGCGGCCCTCCGGCGGTGAGCCTGCGCGGGGCAGCGCTCGCCTACGGCGACCGCGTGCTGTGGCGGGGCCTCGATCTCGACGTGCGGCCGGGCGAGTTCCTCGCCGTGCTCGGCCCGAACGGGTCGGGCAAGACGAGCCTCCTGCGCGTCCTCCTCGGCCGGCTGCCCCTCACCGCCGGATCGGTCGCCGTCCTCGGCCGTCCGCCACACCGGGCCGGCGGCCTGATCGGCTACATCCCGCAGCAGAAGGCGCTCCCCGCGCACACACTGCTTCGGGCACGGGATCTCGTACGACTCGGCCTGGAGGGGCACCGCTGGGGGTTTCCGCTCGCCGGAAAGGCAGCCCGCCGCAGGGTGAACGAACTGCTGGACTCCGTCGGAGCGCTGCCGTACGCCGACGTCCCCGTCGCCCGGTTGTCGGGTGGCGAGCAGCAGCGGGTGCGGATCGCGCAGGCACTGGCCACGGACCCGGAGATCCTGCTGTGCGACGAACCGCTGCTGTCCCTGGACCTCCAGCACCAGCGCACGGTCACCGGGCTCGTGGACGGGCGGCGCCGGGACTCCGGCACCGCCGTGGTGTTCGTGACCCACGAGATCAACCCGGTCCTCGGGCCTGCCGACCGGGTGCTCTACCTCGCCGGGGGAGGCTTCCGGATCGGCCCGCCGGAGGAGGTGATGACCTCGGCCGTCCTGTCGCGGCTGTACGGCACCCAGGTGGACGTCATGCAGGTGCGAGGCCGCATCGTGGTCGTCGGGGCGCCCGACGCGGCCCCCGCCCACCACCAGGCCGCCCGATCCGACGGGACCGGACCGTCATGAGCGCGCCGACCGTCCTCGGCGCCGAGGACCTGGGCACCTGGCAGCGGATCTTCAACTTCGCTGACTACGGCGAGCTGCTGGCACTCGTCCCCCACACGCTGCTGGCCGGGGCCCTGCTCGGCATCGTCGGAGGCTTCGTGGGGGTCTTCGTGATCATGCGGGACCTGCCGTTCGCGGTGCACGGCATCAGCGAGCTGTCCTTCGCGGGTGCGGCGGGCGCCCTCCTGGCCGGGTTCAACGTCGTCGCCGGGTCGATCGTCGGCTCGCTGATGGCGGCCGCCGCGATCGGACTGCTCGGGGTCCGCGCCCGCGACCGCAACTCGGTGATCGGAATCATCATGCCGTTCGGGTTGGGGCTCGGCGTGCTGTTCCTCGCGCTCTACCAAGGCCGGGCCGCCAACAAGTTCGGCCTTCTCACCGGGCAGATCATCGCCGTCGACACCCCGCAGACAGCCTGGCTGGTGGGCACGTCCGCCGTCGTCCTCGCCGCCCTCGCCGTGCTGTGGCGACCCCTGACCTTCGCCAGCGCCGATCCTGACGTGGCCGAAGCCCGGGGCATCCCCGTCCGGGCCCTGTCCCTGGGATTCATGCTGACCCTCGGTCTCGCAGTCGCCCTGTGCGTCCAGATCGTCGGAGCGCTGCTGGTGCTGGCCCTGCTCGTCACCCCGGCGGCCGCCGCGGCCCGGGTCACCTCCTCTCCGGTGCTGCTGCCCTTCTTGAGCGCCGCTTTCGCGCTCGCCGCCATGCAGGGCGGCATCCTGCTCGCCCTGGGCAGCAGCATCCCCATCAGCCCGTACGTGACCACCCTTTCGTTCCTCATCTACCTCGGCTGCCGACTGCTCGGCTCCCGGCGCACCGCACACGCCCGGACCGTGCCTCCCGTGGAACATCCGTCCGCAACCCGCGTGTGAAGGCCGGCTCGACCGCGCGCGCCCCGGGGGCCACACTGGAAGAGAGGCCCGTCGCACCCAGGTGGTGCGCACGGAAGGAGGCGTCCATGCATCCCCTCGCCGTCGCCGGTGCCACCGCCGGCAAGCTGGCCCACTACGCCGTCTCCGGCGTCGTGGGCGCACTGATCGTGCAGAAACTGCCTGCTGCGAAGCCGGCCGCGCGCAAGGCGCTGGTGGGCGGGCTGGCAGGAGGCATCGTGGCGGGCCGGTGGCTGTCGGAGGCCACCGAGGAAGCGCGGCTGAAGGCCGGGGACATGCTCGCGGAGGCCCGTACCTCGCTCGGCGAGGAGGCCCCGCCGCCCTCGGCCGTCAAGGTCGACCACGACGACCACGGCCACCAGCACTGATCATGTCCGCGGTACTCGTCCGCTCGGTCGCGACGGGGCGAGTCCGGCTGACCGTGTCGTGGCTGCGCGACCGTCCCGGCTGCGCCGGCCTCGTCGACGAACGGCTCACCGGCCTCTCCGGCTTCCGCGCCCTGCGCGTCTTCCCCCGTACCGGCAGCGTCGTCATCTGGATGGCGCCCACCGACCTCGACGTCGATGCCCTGGTCAGCGCCCTTGAGGAAGCCCCGGCGCCCTCGGCGCCCGCGAAGCCCACCCGGTCCGCACCGGACTCCTCCACCGGAGAAGTCGCCCGGCTCGTGGTCGGCGGGGCCGTCCTCGCCGTCGTGGCGCTGCGCCGGCTGCTCGCCCGGCCCCGGCTCGGCGTCGGCCGCTCCGGCTTCCTCGGCGCGATCACCGTCTTCACCGGTCTGCCGTTCTTCCGGGGTGCCCTGCGCACCCTGCGTGGCCGGAGCAGTCCCGGGACGGACACCCTGGTCACCGCCGCGACGGTCATCTCCCTGGTCCTGCGGGAGAACGTCGTCGCTCTCACCGTCCTGTGGCTGCTCAACATCGGCGAGTTCCTCCAGAGCCTCACCCTGCGCCGCACCCGCCGCGCCATCGAGGACCTGCTCACCATCGGCGAGGAGCGGGTCTGGCTGGTCCGGGAGGAAGGCGTCGAGGTCGAGGTGCCCCTCGAACAGCTGGAGCCCGGTGACACCGTCGCCGTGTACGAGCACCACCGCATTCCCGTCGACGGCCATGTGACAGGCGGCGAGGCCCTGGTCGACCAGGCCGCCGTCACCGGCGAGGCGCTGCCCGTGTACGCCCGCGAGGGCGCCCACGTCTACGCCGGCACCATCGTCACCTCCGGCTCCCTGACCGTCCGTGCCGACTCCGTCGGACGCGACACGACGGTCGGCCGGATCATCACCCGGGTTGAGGAGGCCCAGACCGACCGGGCCCCCATCCAGACCGTCGCCACCCGCTTCACCCAGCGCTTCGTCCCCGTCTCCTTCGCCTTGGCCGCCCTCACGTACGCGGTCACCCGCGACGCGCGCCGGGCGATGACCATGCTGCTCGTCGCCTGCCCCTGCGCCGCCGGCCTGGCCACTCCGACCGCCATCAGCGCCGCCATCGGCAACGGCGCCCGCCGCGGCACCCTCATCAAGGGCGGCACCCACCTCGAAGGCGTCGGCCGGGTCACCGCCGTGGTCTTCGACAAGACCGGCACCCTCACCTTCGGCAAGCCCCTGGTCACCAGCGTGGTCACCCTCAGCGAACGCTTCGGTGCCGACGAAGTGCTGAGCCTGGCCGCGTCCGGCGAGCTCCACGCGCGCCACCCCCTGGCCCAGGCCATCGTCGCCCACACCGAGGAACAGCGCCTGCACGTCCCCCTCCACCAGGCGTGCGAGGTCGTCCTCGGCATGGGCATGCGCGCCGAACTCGACGGCACCCGACTCCTGGTGGGCAGCCCCGCCCTGCTGCGCCGGCACGGCATCGAGCTCACCGATGCCGCACAGGACTGGACCGACCGCCTCCGCCGGGGCGGCGAGACCGTCATCTGCCTGGCCCACGACGCCGACCTCATCGGACTGCTCGGCGTCTCCGACGCCGTACGCGCGGGCGCCGACACCGTCATACGGCAGCTCCGCGACCTCGGCGTCCAGCGACTCGTCCTGCTCACCGGCGACGCCCCCGAGACCGCCCAGGTGGTGGCCGACGCACTGGGCATCACCGAGGTCCACGCCCACGCCCTGCCGGAGGTCAAGCTCCAGCTGATCCGCGACCTCCAGACCGAAGGCCACATCGTCGCCATGGTCGGCGACGGCACCAACGACGCCCCGGCGCTTGCCCTGGCCGACGTCGGGATCACGATGGGCGAACACTCCTCGCACGTGGCCCTGGAGACCGCCGACATCGCCCTCGCCGGCAACGACCTCCGCCAGGTCCCCGCGGTCGTCGAACTCAGCCGCCACACCCTTCGCGTCGTTCGCCAGAACTACGGCCTCGCCATCGGCGTCAACCTGCTCGGCCTCCTCGCGGGGGCCGGCGGCTCCATGAACCCGGTCCTCGCCGCCCTGCTCCACAACACGAGCAGCATCGCAGTGGTCGGCAACTCCGCCCGCCTGGTCAACCACACCCCGCACCTGCCGCACGTCGGCGACGAGATCGTCCACGCGGCGCCCCTCGAAGAGCGCCGTGTGCGCTGAAGCGTGCCTCTGCGAGGGGTTCCCCACCACCGGCCACCGCCACCGGCCACCGGTTACGGGCCGCCGGGTGGAGGGTCCCGGATCGGTGCGGAGCCTGGACGGAACTCCGCGGTGCGTCAGAGATCGCGCGTGACGCCCATCGCGCACGCACACACCTCGACCTTGCGTCCGTCTTGCCTCCTCGGACATCGCTGACCTGCGGCTTTGCCCAGCGTGCCGGATGTGCCACGGGTGGTACCGTGACGCTGTCCTCACGCATGTGACGCGCGCTCGACGCGTGGCCTGACGTGCTATCAGCAGTGTGCGGCCGCCCTTCCTGACCGGTACGGCATCCCGGCCGGAGGGCGGCTTCGTGCTGGAGGCGCGCCCAGGGACTTGGGCCGTGTGCCTTCGCCGACGCTAAGGTATGCCGCCGTACTCGGCGGATCGCTCCCCTGAAGGGGTGGGAAGGGGGCTCATGGACGCGGACCACGTGAAGCTGGTCGGCGCGGCGCAGGCCGGTGACGACCGGGCGCGCGAGAAGCTGATCGCCGCGTACCTGCCGCTGCTCTACAACATCGTCGGACGAGCGCTCAGCGGACATGCCGACGTGGACGACGTCGTCCAGGAGGTCCTGCTGCGCGCGGTGCGCGACCTGCCCGCCCTGCGTGCCCCGGAGAGCTTCCGCTCCTGGCTGGTGTCCATCACGCTCCGCCAGATCAACACCCACTGGCACCGGCAGCGCACCCTCGCCGACCGGACGACGGTCATCGACGAGGCCCTCCGGGTGCCGAACGCCGGCGCCGCGCTGGAGGACGTGACCATCCTGCGCCTGCACATGTCGGACGAACGCCGTCAGGTGGTCGAAGCCGGCCGGTGGCTCGACCCGGACCACCGGATGCTGCTGTCGCTGTGGTGGCAGGAGTGCGCCGGCCTGCTGAGCCGTCAGGACATCGCGGACGCGATGGGGCTCAGCGTCGCCCATGCCGGAGTGCGGGTGCAGCGCATGCGTGAGCAGCTGGACCTGAGCCGCACGGTCGTCGCCGCGCTGGATGCGGACCCGCGCTGCCCGCGGCTGGACGAGGCCCTCGCCGGTTGGGACGGTTCGCGTACGTCAGTGTGGCGCAAGCGCATCGCGCGGCACACCCGCGACTGCCCGGCCTGCACGGCGACGAGGGCGCAGCGGGTTCCGGCCGAACTCCTGCTCCTCGGCGTCGCGCCGCTGGCCGTCCCCGCCGCGCTCGTCGCCGCACTGACCGCCAAGGGCCTGCTGTCGGGTGCGTCCGCGAGCGCTGCCGGGCTGGCCGCGGCGCCCGTCGCCGCCGGCGCGTCGGCGGGGAGGCGGTCTGCACGGCTCACTGCTCGGCAAGCTCCAGGCGGTGACCGCCCATCCCGTGGCGGGCCTCGCCGCCGGCGCGGTGCTCATCGCCGGGGCGGCCACGTACGCGACCTGGCCCGAGCCGGCGCCAAGGCAGCCCGGCGTCACCGCCGCTCCCACGGGCCCTGCCCCCTCGGGCGGTACGCCCCCGGTCGGCACTCCCACGCCGGTCCCGTCGCCCACGACCCCGCCCACCGCACCCCCGGCCGCACCGTCCCCGGCGGGCCCGTCCGCCGCCACTGGCACTGTCCCGCTGGGCGCGCGGTCCCTGGAATCCGCGGACCGGCCCGGCCTGTTCGTCACGTATGACGGCGACTTCGCGGCGCTCGGCCCCCTCTCCTCGTCCAGCGGCGAGCCGGCGCGGCGACGGGTCACCTTCACGGTCGTCAGCGGGCTGGCCGACACCCGGTGCGTCACCTTCCGCGCCGCGGACGGCCGTTACCTTCGCCACCACTACCTGCGGCTGCGGCTGAGCACCGACGACGGCAGCGAACTGTTCCGGGAGGACGCCACGTTCTGCCCGCGCCCCGGGGCGGCTGCCGGGTCCGTGACCCTGCACGCGCACAACTACCCCGGCTCGGTCATCCGCCACCGCGACGGTGGCATCTGGCTCGACGGCTTCGACGGTACGCGGGCCATGGCCGGCCAGGCTTCGTTCCTCATCCGCGGGCCCCGGGCCTGAGAGCCGCTCCTCGTCCAGTGCGGGCCGCGGACCGGGCCGCACGGCGAGAGAGGTGCCGCCGCGGTACGCGGCGGTCCCGCGCCGCGCTTCCCTCCACCCGGCGGTGAGCCGGGTGGAGGTTCCGGACCCGGCTCCTGCCCGCATGCCGTCGAACGCTGCCTCGCGCTGAGCACGTGTCCGCCACCGACTGCGGTGCGGTGCGCCCTCCAGGAGGGGCGACCAGATCGCGGGGCCGGGCATAACGCTTTCCGCCTGCGAGATGCATCACCGAAGCAATCGCCCGGGCGGCGCCACTTTTCCGTTACGGGACCGCGGGTCGCCAAGCCTCCACTTCTGGGCTGCCTTTCCCGCCGCTGACCATGACGCATCGATGCGGCGGGCCACCCGGCACCCCCACGACCCGTCCCCTGGAGAAAGCCCCTCCCATGACCCGACACACCGCCGGTCCCACGGCGACCGGTGCGCGGGAACGGATACGCGTCCCGCACGCGACCTGCCTCGCTGACCGGGCCGCCCTGGCCGACGCGCGCACGATCACGGCACCCGGAACCACCCGCGGCCTCCGAGGAGAATCATGAAGGGCCTGCACCGCCTGCCCCGGCGTCGCTGGGCACTGACGACAGGGCTGTCCGCCACGGCGCTGGTGGCCGGTGTCCTGACGTTCCTGCCGAGCTCCGCCGGAGCCGCGGGCCTGGGTACCCAGGCGGCCCCCTCGGGCAGGTACTTCGGTACCGCTGTGGCCGCGGGCCGGCTCGGCGACCCGGCGTACACCGCGCTCGCGGACCGGGAATTCACCATGGTCACCCCGGAGAACGAGATGAAGTGGGACGCCGTAGAGCCGTCCCGCGGCACCTTCCGGTTCGGCCCCGCGGACCGGATCGTCAACCGAGCCCTGGAACGAGGCCAACGCCTGCGCGGCCACACCGCGGTCTGGCACGCGCAGCTCCCCGCCTGGGTTGACGCCATCCGCGACGCAGGCACGCTGCGCAGCGTGATGAACCACCACATCACCACACTGATGTCCCACTACAAGGGCAAGGTCTACGCCTGGGACGTGGTCAACGAGGCGTTCGCCGACGGCGGCAGCGGCGGGCTCCGCGACTCGGTCTTCCGGAAGGTCCTCGGCGAGGCTTCGTCGAGGAGGCGTTCCGCACCGCCCGCGCCGCCGACCCCTCGGCCAAGCTCTGCTACAACGACTACAACATCGAGAACTGGTCGGACGCCAAGACGCAGGGCGTCTACCGCATGGTCAAGGACTTCACGTCCCGCGGCGTGCCCATCGACTGCGTCGGCCTGCAGAGCCACTTCGGCGCCGGCGGCCCGCCGGCGAGCTTCAGAACCACCCTCGCCAACTTCGCCGCTCTCGGCGTCGACGTCCAGATCACCGAGCTGGACATCGCCCAGGCATCACCCACCCACTACGCGAACGCGGTCAACGCCTGCCTGTCGGTGGCCCGGTGCACCGGCATCACCGTGTGGGGGGTCCGCGACAGCGACTCCTGGCGCAGCGACGAGAAACCCCTGCTGTTCGACGGCAGCGGCAGGCCCAAGCCCGCGTACACCGCCGTCGTGAACGCCCTCGACTCCGGCCGGGGCACCACCCCGACCCGACCGGCCGACGGTGCCGGGGAGATCAGGGGCGCGGCCTCCGGCCGCTGCCTCGACACACCCGGCTCCGCCGCGGCCAACGGCGCCCGGGCGCAGCTGTGGGACTGCAGCGGACAGGCCGACCAGCGCTGGACCCGCACCGCCGCCAAGGAGCTGCGGATCCACGGGAACAAGTGCCTGGACGCCAAGAGCAAGGGCACGACCAACGGCACCCCGGTGGTCGTCTGGGACTGCAACGGCGGCGCCAACCAGAAGTGGGACGTCCACGCGGACGGCACGGTCACCGGCGTCCAGTCCGGCCTGTGCCTCGACGCGGTCGGCGCGGCCACCGCGAACGGCACCACGATCCAGCTGTACACCTGCGCGTCCGTCGGCAACCAGAAGTGGACGGTCCCGTCCGGCTCGGGCGGCGGCACCGCGTGTGCCCTTCCCTCGACGTACAAGTGGACGTCGACGGGTCCGCTCGCGCAGCCGTCGAACGGGTGGGCCGCGCTGAAGGACTTCACCCACGTGACGGTGGGCGGCAAGCACCTGGTCTACGGGTCCACCGCGTCCGGGACCTCCTACGGCTCGATGGCGTTCACCCCCTTCACCGACTGGCCGGACATGGCGTCGGCCCGACAGACCCGGATGAAGCAGAACGCGGTGGCCCCCACGCTGTTCTACTTCGCGCCCAAGAAGATCTGGGTGCTGGCGTACCAGTGGGGAGCTTCGCCCTTCAGCTACCGCACGTCGAGCGACCCCACCGACCCCGACGGCTGGTCCGCGCCGCGGCCGCTGTTCACCGGCACCCTCCCCGACTCCCGCACCGGCCCGATCGACCAGACCCTGATCGGCGACGAGAAGAACATGTACCTGTTCTTCGCCGGGGACAACGGCAAGATCTACCGGGCGACCATGCCGATCGGGAACTTCCCGGGCAACTTCGGCTCGTCGTACACGACGGTCATGAGCGACACGGTCAAGAACCTGTTCGAGGCGCCGCAGGTCTACAAGGTCCAGGGCCGGAACCAGTACCTCATGATCGTCGAGGCCCGCGGCGCGCACGAGCAGCGCTACTTCCGGTCCTTCACGGCCACGAGCCTGAGCGGTGCGTGGACCCCGCAGGCCGCCACCGAGGGCAACCCCTTCGCGGGCAAGGCCAACAGCGGCGCCACCTGGACCGACGACATCAGCCACGGTGATCTGATCCGCACCGGTCCCGATCAGACGATGACCATCGACCCGTGCAACCTGCAGTTCCTCTACCAGGGCAAGTCCCCGCAGGCAGGCGGACCCTACGACCGGCTGCCGTACCGGCCGGGAGTCCTCACCCTGCGGCGCTGAGCCGCCCGGTCCACGGTCCCACCCAACCGTGCGGCGCGCTGAGCGCCGATCCACGGTGACACGCAAGGAGCACACCCCATGAACAACCCCACCCGCGGCCGGCGCCGCGGACGGCACCGCCGCCGCTGGAGCGCCACCGCCCTGCTGCTCGCGGTGCCCGGCGCCGCCGTGCCGTACCTCCTGTTCACCCAGGACGACTCGCAGGCCGCGACAGTCGACGGCAACGCCTACTACCGGCTGGTCTCGGTGCGCAGCGGCAAGGTGATGGACGTCAAGAGCTTCTCCACCGCCGACGGCACCCGTATCCAGCAGTACACCGACCAGAACACGGCCAACCAGCAGTGGCGGCTCAAGGACGCCGGGGACGGCTACTACGAGCTGGTGAACCGCAACAGCGGCAAAGTACTGGGCATAGCGGGCGACTCGACCGCCCGGTCGGCTGCAGCCGAGCAGCAGACCGACAGCTCCTCCGCTTCCCAGGAGTGGCGGATCGACGAGGTGGGCGGCTCCGGCGCCGTCACCTTCACCTCCCGCAGGAGCGGCCTGGTCCTGGACGTCTCCGGAAACACCACGGCCCAGGGCGCGGGGGTCATCCAGTATCCGGGCCACGGCGGCACCAACCAGCAGTGGAGGCTGGTGAAGGTGGCCGAGGCGCAGACGGCCGCGGCCGGACCGTATACGTGGAAGAACGCCGAGGTGGTGGGCGGCGGTTACGTCACCGGACTGGTGTTCAATCCGCGCGAGAAGGGCCTGCTGTATGCGCGGACCGACATGGGTGGCGCGTACCGCTGGGACACCGGGGCCGAGCAGTGGCTACCGCTGACCGACTGGATCGGCGAGAAGGACTGGAACCTGCTGGGCATCGACTCGCTGGCCACCGACCCTGTCGACCCCAAGCGGCTCTACCTCGCAGCGGGCACTTACACCAACAACTGGGCGGGCAACGGCGCGATCCTGCGCTCCACCGACCGGGGCCGCACCTTCGAGCGCACTGATCTGCCCTTCAAGCTGGGCGCCAACGAGGACGGCCGCGGGGCGGGGGAGCGGCTCGTGATCGACCCCTCCGACCACCGCACCCTGCTGCTGGGCACCCGCAAGAACGGCCTGTGGCGCAGCACCGACTACAGCGTGACCTGGCGGCAGGTCTCCTCCTTCCCCGTCAAGGGCGGGGCGAGCAGCGGTGCGGGCATCTCCTTCGTGACGTACGGCCCGGCCGGCAGCAAGACGGTCTACGTCGGCGTCGCCGACAAGTCCACCTCCCTGTACCGCTCCACCGACGGCGGCAGCACCTGGCACGCCGTCCCCGGGCAGCCCACCGGCCAACTGCCGCAGCACGGGGTGGTCTCCGCGGACGGTTCGCTGTACCTGTCGTACACCGACAACCTGGGACCCAACGGCGTGACGGCCGGCTCGGTGTGGAAGTACCGCCCGGCCGGCGGGGCGTGGAAGGAGATCTCCCCGTCCCGGGGCGCCTACGGCTTCTCCGGCCTGGCCGTCGATCCGCGCAAGCCGTCCGCGGTGATGGTCACCACCCTCGGCCGCTGGTGGCCGGAGGACGAGGTCTACCGCAGCACCGACGGCGGCACGACCTGGAAGGCGCTGGCCGGGAAGTCGGTGCGCGACGCCTCCGCCGCTCCGTACATCGGCACCCACACCGGGCACTGGATGACCGCCCTCGCCATCGACCCCTTCGACTCCGGGCATGTGCTGTACGGCACCGGCAACGGCATCTGGCGCAGCGAGGACGCCGACGCCACCGACAGCGGCGGCACCAGCCACTGGACCGTCGGCGCCCGCGGCCTGGAGGAGACCGCGCTGATGGACGCGATCGCCCCGCCCGGCGGTGCCGCCGTGATCACCGCGATGGGCGACCAGGGGGGCTTCCGCCACGAGGACCTGACCAAGGTGCCCGCCGGGCGGTTGGGCAACCCGATGATGACCAACAGCACCGACATCGACTTCGCCCAGTCCGACCCCTCGGTCATGGTCCGGGTCGGCCGCGGCGGCGCGCAGGACGGCGCCTACTCCACCGACGGCGGCCGCAGCTGGCGCGGCTTCACGGCGGAGCCGGTGGCCCGCGCCCAGGACGGCCGTGTCGCGCTCGCCGCGGACGGCTCCGCCATCGTCTGGACCCAGGCCGGCCAGGCCCCGTACCGCTCGACCGACAAGGGGGCGAGCTGGTCGAAGGTCAGCGGCCTGAGCACCGACGCCGCCGTCGTCGCCGACCGCTCCTCGGCCAGGACGTTCTACTCCCTGTCCGGAGGCACGCTCCACGCCAGCACCGACGGTGGCGCCACCTTCACCCCCCGTGCCAGGAACCTGCCCGCCGGCCGCCTCGTGGCCGTCCCCGGCGTCGCCGGGGACCTGTGGATCGCCGGCGGCGCCAAGGGGCTCCTGCACTCCACCGACGGCGGCCGCACCTTCACCACGCTCAGCACGGTGCAGTCCGCCTCCGCCGTCGGCTTCGGCAAGGCCGCACCCGGTGCCTCCTACCAGGCCCTCTATCTGATCGGCACCGTCAACGGCGTCACCGGCGTCTTCCGCTCCACCGACCAGGGCGCCACCTGGCTCCGCGTCAACGACGACACCCACCAGTGGGGAGCGATCGGCGGCGTCGGCGTCATCACCGGCGACCCCGACACCTACGGCCGTGTCTACGTCGGCACCAACGGACGCGGCCTCCAGTACGGCGACCCGGCCTGACCCGACCGCCGGGGCGGACGTGCATCCGAGGTCCGGGCCGATGCGCTGTCCGCAAGGGAACGCCGCCCTCCTGACCGTTGCGACACCTGGTCGGAGGGCGGCTTCCACCGCAGCGGACAGCACCCGTCTGCGGTGTTCCGGGCGGGTCGCCACCTTCGGGGCCCCCGCGGACGTGACGCTCTGGCGGCCTCGTGGAGGCCGCTGGGCCCCCGGGCGGGAGGCTCCCCCCGGGCCGGGTGCGGCGGTCAGCCCGGGGGCGCCAGGAGGCGGGCCGGGGTGACGTGGTGCAGGTGGATCAGGAGGTCGTGGGAGGCCACGGGGGCGATGTCGTGGAGGCGCTCCGGGTAGGAGGTGCCGATGCTGCGGGTGGGGCGGGGGGTGTGCAGCCAGGTGCGGGCCGCGGGTGGGGACGTGCGCAGGTCCAGGAGGTAGTCGCCGGGGCGTACCCGGTCGAGGAAGCGTTCGGTGCTGTGCCGCGGCGGGGCTCCCACGGTGTGGACCCGGGCCGTGCCGTCGGGGCCGGTCGCGTTGAAGGAGCCGGCGCCGAACGTCACGGCGGCGCTCACGTAGTCCTCGCCCAGCCGCTCCCGCAGGAACGCGCCCTGCATGCGCGGGTAGCGCGGGTCGGAGGTGCGGTAGGAGACATGGCTGTTGTGCGCCGACAGCAGGACCTTGTGGCCCGTACGCGCCTGCCACCAGGCGATGTTGTCCGCCATCAGCCGGTCGCGGTAGCCCATGGACGCCCTGAGCTGGTCCGGGTCGTCGAAGTCGAACGCATACCCGCGGGCGGTCTGCGCGAGGGCACGCGCGTGCTGCACCATCCAGGCGTGGGCGTCCTTCGTCGTGCCCGCGGGGACCGGCTGCCGGGCGAGCAGGGACAGCGCCGCCTCCGCGCGGACGGCCATCGCGCGGCGCTCGGCCAGGGGCCGGGCCAGGTACGCCTTCATGTACGTGCCCGCCGGAGCGGCGGGCCGCAGCCCCCGGTACAGCGCGGTCAGCCGCGGGTGCAGGTCGGGCAGGTGCCGGGCGGCGTACCGGAGCACCGCGTCGTACAGCTCCGGCCCCGCGTACGCGAAGTCGTCGCCCATGAACCGCACCGGGTCGTCCGGGTGCCGGACGTTGTACGCGCGCATCCACTCGACGAGGGCGAGGTACTCCCGCGTGTTCCACCACGCGTACGTGTCCTGGAACTCCTCCCGCATGATGCGCCGCGGGTCGCCGCGGCCGGTCCGCACGTACGCGTCCAGCCGCAGGCCGCTGCTCCAGCCCGCCTCCAGCGCGAAGGTGCGGAAGCCTTCCTGCTCCACCAGGTAGCGCAGGACGCGGTGCTTCAGGGTGAAGAACTCGTGCGAGCTGTGCGTCGCCTCGCCCAGCCCCAGCACCTTCGCGTCGCCCACCATGCGTCCGAGGGGCCGCAGGTCGTCCAGGCCGCCGTCCGGGTCGGTGGTGCGCAGCGGGTGGGCGTCGCGCTCCGCGGCCCGCAGGGCGCGCTCCCCGGGGGGCGGGAGCGTGCCGGCGCTCAGGGAGCCCGCGCAGAGCAGCAGCAGGAACAGGATCACTGCGGTCCGGTTTCGCGTCATACGACAAGGTTCCGGTTCCGTGCGTCTCAGGACATCACAGGCAACCACCGACTTTCTCGGCGGGCTGTCCCGACCGCGGGCATGCCGCTAAACCGGAAGGGGCGGCGCCGTTTCCATGGCGGCCCGGGCCACGCGCTCGGCCGCCGGCACCAGGTAGAAGTGGTCGCCCTCCAGCACGGTCAGACGGAACGAGCCCGAGGTCACGGCGCTCCAGCCCGCCGCCTCCTCGGGGGTGACCTGCGGGTCGCGGTCGCCCGTCAGGGCGTGGACGTCGGCGAGCAGCAGGGGAGCGTCCGCCGGGCGGCGGTAGCCGTCGATCAGGCGGTAGTCGTTGCGGATGACGGGCAGGAGCAGCTCGCGCATGTCCGGGTCGTCCCACACCGCCGCGTGGGTGCCGCCCAGGGCCCTGACCGCCTCGACGACCTCGTCGTCCGTCCGCACGGCCGGCCCGGCGGCGCCGTCGGGGGACCGGCCGGAGACACACAGGCGGGTGACATGGGTGGTGCCCGCCCCTTCGAGCCGCAGGAGCGTCTCGTACGCGACAGCCGCGCCCATGCTGTGGCCGAAGAACACCGTGGGCAGCGGCGGCAGGGACAGCAGCTCGCCGGCGACGGCCGACGCCAGCGGGTCCATCGTCGGGACCAGCGGCTCCCGGAACCGGTTCTCGCGGCCCGGGTACTGCACGGCCAGCAGCTCCGTCCCGGGGTCCGCGTACCGGGCCCAGGGGCGGTAGAAGCTCGCCGCGCCGCCCGCGTGGGGGAAGCAGACCAGGCGGCGAGCGGGGCGGTCGGGCCGGGTGTGGCGGGTCAGGCAGGAGGAGGGGGAGGAAGCAGGCATGCAGAAGTCCGATCTTCAGCCGAGGATGGCCTCGCCCAGCGGGGTGAGGCTGTGCACCGCCAGGTTCTGCTGGCGTTCCGTGGTCACGAATCCGGCGCGGCGCAGGACCGTGAGGTGTTTGCTGGCGGAGGGGCTCGAAATCCGCAGGCGGTCGGCCACCTGACCGGTCGAGCCGGTCTCCCGCAGCGCCGCCAGGACGTTGGCCCGGGTCCGGCCCAGCAGGGCGTGCAGGGCAG
Source organism: Streptomyces sp. CC228A (assembly GCF_021390935.1). Classification (GTDB taxonomy): domain Bacteria; phylum Actinomycetota; class Actinomycetes; order Streptomycetales; family Streptomycetaceae; genus Streptomyces. The sequence goes on along the minus strand of NZ_JAJPUI010000007.1, from coordinate 244,358 downwards.
GTTCCCCCTCGCCGCCCTGCCACAGCGAGGCGGCCGTGTCCGGGTCCGGCGTGACGCCGTACACCAGGATGGGCAGGCCGTGCCAACCCGCGCGGGCGTCGATCAGGAGGGGGTGCGGGGCGAACAGCGACGGGGCGAGCGTCATGCCGCGTCCGCCCAGGGCGGCACGCCGGGACGGCTGCGCGTTCTCGACGCGCAGCACCGGGGCCTCCCACCGGATCGCTGCGTGCCGGCTGTTGAGGACCTGCTCCATCCCGCCGGTGAGCATCGCCCGCCCGGCGGCGTCGCGCTCCGCCATCAGTAATCGCTGGATGCGGTCCCAGAACGGCTCCACGGCCACCGCGGGGAACGGGTCCGTGTCGCGCGGCACCGGCGACGTCAGGCTCTCCAGCAGGGACGTGGAGGGCTCCGCCACCGGCTGCGCCGCGGAGACCCGGCGCAGCCGGTGGCGGGCCGCCCGGCGCCATTCGGTCAGCGCGTCGCGGCGCTGCTCCCCCAGCCGCGCCCAGGCCATGTGCGCCTCGAACGCCATGCCCAGGGTGCCGATGACGCGTACACGAGCCAGGTCCTCAACGCTGAGGCGCAGTTCCAGCACGACGAGGGCTCCCCCCAGTGGTCGATCAAGATCATAGGAAGGCGTGACGGATCAGCGCCAGTCCAGGGAGACCTTGAGGCTGCTGTAGCCCTGCACCAGGTTGGAGCGCATCCAGCGCACTTCCCCGGCCAGTTCCACCCCTCGTGCCTCGGCCGCCAACTCCTGTAGCAGCGCCCGGAGTTCGAGACGGGCCAGAGCGGCGCCGAGACAGTGGTGCGGGCCGGTGCCGAACCCGAGGTGGCGGTTGGGGGAGCGGCCCGGGACGAAGCGGTGCGGGTCGGGGAAGAGCCGCTCGTCGCGGTTGGCGGCGGACAGCCACGCCACGACCGGCTGCCCCTTGAGGACTTCCTGGCCGCCGATCTCGCAGTCCTCCGTGGCGACCCGCAGAACGTGCGCCGCCGGGGACGTCCAGCGGACCACCTCCTCCACGGCCGGCCCGGCGAGGTCCGGGTCGGCGTGCAGCGCGTCCAGGGTGCCGGGGAACGCCTGGAAGGCGTGGAAGACGCCGGTGATCGAGTGCCGGGTGGTCTCGTTGCCGCCGATGAGCACGTTGTCGCAGTTGATCAGCACGTCCTCCGTGCTGAGCCGGCCGTCTTCGAGCAGGGCGCTGACCAGGTCGGAGCCGGGCTGCCGGCGGCGCCGCTCGATCAACTCGTGGAAGTAGAAGAGGATCTCCGTGTGCGCCTCGGCCGGTGTCATCCGGTCGAAGCTGCTCTCTTCACCGCCGAAGGCGTGGTTGGTCAGCTCGATCAGGTGCTCCCGCTCGCTGAGCGGCACGCCGATGACCTCGCAGACGATCGCCGCGGGGAGCCGCGGGCCGATGCCCAGCGCGATGTCGGGGGCATCCTCCGACCGCAGCCGGTCGACGATGTCCCGGACCTCCCGGTGCAGCACCGACTGCAGTTCGGGGGCGCGCAGCCGGGAGAGGAACGGGCCGATGAGCCGCTTGAGCAGGGTGTGCCAGCCGCCCTCGCTCACCACCAGCATCCGGCCCCCGGAGTTGTCGGGGTGCTCGGCGTCGAAGCCGATCATCATGCCGTGCTCGGAGGTGAAGGGCGCCTTCGGGGAGAGGACGGCGGACACGTCGCGGTGGGAGAACACCGACCAGAAACCGGACGGGGAGAGGCCCGGATCGCTCCAGACCTTCGCGTCCGCCCGGACGTAGTCCTGCCACATGCCGAAGCGGGCGTCGGTGGTGTAGAGGTCGGGGTTGGCCAGATCGAGGGTCATGGTGGCTGTCTCTGCCTGTCTGTCAGCGTACGGGGGGTGCCTCTATGTCTTTCGTCAAGGCACCTCTGTCGGGTTTCGGGTGGTTCGGGCTTGCTGAAGCTATGCGGCGAGTTCGACGTCCGTCGGTGTCCGGGGTTCGTAGAAGGTGCCGTCGCGGAGCATGGCGAACAGGACGCTGATGCGTTGGCGGGCGAGGCGGAGGAGTGCCTGGGTGTGGGTTTTGCCGCGGGCTCGTTGCTTGTCGTAGTAGGTGCGGGAGGCCGGGTCGGCGTTCATGCAGGCGAAGGCCGAGAGGAACATCGCCCGTTTGAGCTGCCGGTTTCCGCCTCGGGGTGCGTGTTCGCCGTGGATCGAGGTCCCGGACTGCTTCGTGGTGGGTGCGAGGCCGGCGTAGGAGGCGAGGTGGGCGGCGGTGGGGAAGCTGGTGCCGTCGCCGACGGTAACCAGCAGGACGGCGGCGGTCCTGACGCCGACGCCGGGCATCGACGTCAGGACCGGGGAAAGAGGGTGAGCCTCCAGCAGAGCGTTGATCTGGGCTTCCATCGCCCGGCGCTGGGTGTGAACAGCGGTGAGCGAGGCGGCCAGGGAGGGGATCACGATGTCGAGGGTGCCGGTGCCCGGGACCACGACGGTCTGTTCGTCGAGCGCGTCGAAGACGTCGTCGATCAGCCGGGTGGCCATGCGCGGGGCCTTCGGGCGGATCAGCTCCACGAGTCTGCGGCGGCCTGCCTTGCGCAGGGCGGCCGGGGATCCGTAGCGCTCCAGCAACCAGGTCACGGCCTGGTGGTCCAGGCGCGGGCCCAGGACGCGCTCCAGCGAGGGGTGGAACTGGGTGAGCAGACCGCGTATCCGGTTGGAGGTGCGGGTGGCCTCGGCGGCGAGGTCCTGGTCGAAGCCGACGAGCACGGTGAGCTCGGCAGTGATCTCGTCGGTCAGTTCCAGCGAGCGCAGGGTGTGCGGCATAGTCCGTGCGGCGTCCGCGATGACGGCGGCGTCTTTGGCGTCGGTCTTGGCCTCGCCCGGGTAGAGGTCGGCGATCCGGCGCATCGCGAGTCCGGGCAGGTAGGCGACCTGGCAGCCGGCGTCGCGGGCGACGGTCAGCGGCAGGGCGCCGATGGAGGCGGGCTGGTCCACGATCACCAGGACGGTGCCGAACTTGTCGCGCAGCTTGTCGAAGACGGCCCGCAGCCTGGGCTCGCTGTTGGGCAGCGGTTTGTCGAAGACCTTCTTCCCGCCCGGGGTGAGCCCATGACCGTGGTGGGCACTCTTGCCGACGTCCAGGCCCAGGAACACGCCCACGTCTTCGATCTCGAACATCGTGCCCCTTCCCAGGGGGTGTTGGCGGTGCCGGCCTCGGCTCGGGTGTCGTGCTCGCGCATCCACGTTATGCAGACCTGCCGCCCGCGAACTGTCCGGCATTGCGCCGGACCGGACGGTGGCCGGACCTCTGATCAGCGTCTCCGACGAACACCCCCGGACCCGGTGACACCACCCCCCAGGTCATGCCTTCGACAGGGGGCAACAGTCATGCCGGGCCCGGAGGCCAGCGGCCCCGTTGCGGAGCCGCAGAAAACATAACGGGGGCGCCGCGGCCGTTTGCGCCCGGTCGGCCGGTTCCGCGGCCGGTCGTGTCCGCTCGGCGGGGCCGGGGCCGGGCCCCGGGCCGGGGTCGGGGCCGGGGTCGGAGTCGGGCGCCGGGCCGGGCGGAGTGGCGGCGGCGGTGTCGGGGCCGGGCGGAGTGGCGTCGATGGGGCCCGTGCCGGGACCGGGCGGGGTGGCGTCGGAGGTGTCCGTGCCGGGGGAGCGGCGCCGGCCGTGCCGGGCTCCGGTACGTCGCGCAGGGCCGGGCTCAGGGACGTCAGCAGGGCGATGACCGCCATCACGGCCGTGCAGCCGAGCAGCCCCGCGGACCGGCCCGCCAGGTCGAGGACGATGCCGCCCGCCAGCGGGGCGACCGCGCCGCCGCCGCCGCTCGCGACGGCGGCGACGCTCACCACCCGCCCCCGGTGGCTGTCCGGAGTGAGCATCAGCTGGTGCGTGGTGAAGTACGCGTTCGCCGTCGGCGCCGCGAAGGCGATCGCACCCAGCAGCACCCCCGGCGTCCAGCCGCCGGGCAGCACCGCGATCCCCGCCGTGAGCACGACGAACACCCACAGCACGACGTAGATGGGGCGGGCACCGGTCAGGACGCGCTGGAGCGGGGGCGCGGCCAGGGCGCCCAGCAGGCCGCCGACGCCGAGCAGCGCCGCCATCACTCCGATGAGCCCGGTGGCCATGCCGCTGGTCTGCGCGGACGCGATGACGATGAAGTAGATGACGCCGAAGAAGAAGTTCGTCGCCGTCGCGCAGACCAGCCCGACCCGCAGGAACGGTTGGGACATGATCCAGCGGACGCCCTCCATCAGCCCCCGCCCGCTCACCGGCGCCCGGTCGCCAGGGGCGCCGGCGGCAGGCGGCTGCCGCTTGAGGAACAGCAGCAGCACCAGGCCCGCCAGGTGCGCCAGGCAGCCGACGACGAACGGGAACGAGTGCTTCACCGCCAGCAGGAACCCGCCCGCCGAGGTGCCGGCGAGCTGGCCCGCGTACGTGCGCGCCGCGTTCATCGCCACCGCGTCGGACAGCCGTTCCTCCGCCACCAGACTGGGGATCATCGCCTCCCCGGCCGCCATCACCAGGGCGGTCGCCGCCCCGTTGACCAGGGCGAGCACCACCAGCGCGGGCAGCGACACGGTGCCCGTCCACAGCAGCGCGGCCAGCGCGCCGAACACGGCGACCAGCGCCGCCTGGCAGCACAGCATCACCGTCCTGCGGTCGTACCGGTCCGCGACGGCACCGGCGGGCAGCCCCGCCAGGAGCATCGCCGCCGCGTCGACGAAGCCGATGATCCCCGCCTGCGAGGGCGAACCGGTCAGCGCCAGCACGATCAGCGGCAGCACGATCAGCGACGTGCTGTACGCGAACTCGCCGAACGCCGAACTCACCCACAGCAGCGTGAAGCCGCCGCCCCGCCGCGTCTTCCCCGGCGGCATCAGCCGAGGAGCCGCGAACGGGACTTCGTCCGCACGTAGGTGCGCCGCAGATCGCGGACCAGACTCGTCCGCTTGAGCCAGCGGTCCGTCCCGTCGTATCGGGGGGTGAAGGTGTCACGGCCGTGGACGGCCCGGTGGTTGTCGATGAACACCGCGTCCCCGGGGCTGAGGACGACCCGCTCCGCGGCGCCGGCCAGCAGCCCGGCCGCCGCCTCCAAGGCGGCCTCCGCCCGGGTGTCGCCGGGCACCGCCTCGGTGAAGTCCGCGTCGATCCGCAGGTACGGCGCCTCCTCCGGGCCGAACAGCACCGACGCCACCTCGTACGGCCGGTCCCCCAGCGCCGAGGGGCTCTCCGCGCTGTGCTGCGGCACCACGTGGTGGGAGTCGTCCGGGAAGAACCGGAAGCGGTCCTGGTGCAGCACCCGCCGCACCGGCTCCGGGAACTCCACCGACTCCACCAGCGCCACCGTCGTCCCCACCGCGTCGGGGTTGCGCAGGCACATCAGCGCCACGTAGTCACCGCGGCAGGAGTGGAACACGTCCTCCGTGTGCAGGGTGAGCTGCTGCCGGCTGCTCGCACTGGTCAGGGAGTCCTCCTGCCCCTTGGAGGGGCAGACGTCGTGCACGAGCCGGCCGTTCTGCTGGTTGGTCCAGCCGAACGGCTCACCGAGCACGGACCCCACGAGCAGCAGCACCAGCTCCTCGCGGATCGCGGCTGCCTCCTTCTCCGCGACCTGCCAGCTCGGCGGCGTCGGGACGAGGGCCTCGTCCACGGGCAGGTTCCCCAGCACGATGACGGCGTCCTCGGCGGCGCGGGAGGACACCAGGAACCGGCGCACCCCCACAGGGAGCCGCTCCGCCTCGGCGCGGATGCCGTCCGCGTACTCCAGCGGCGCCCAGACGGGACGGGCAGCGAGGAACTCCTCCGCGACAGCGGCAAGTTCGGACTTCTCGACATCACTCAGCACGTAGCGAGCCACAGCACAACCTTCCGACGAGGGGTCAGTTACCGGCCGCGGCGGCGATCTGCCGCAGGGCGGTGGCGAAGTCGTCCGCGAGCCCGCGGACGGTGGTGGGGGTGTGGACGGACGGCGCGTACAGCCAGTCGACGCGCAGTTCCCCGCCGCTGACGGCGGCGACGACGTCGATCAGGTGCGGGCGGGCCTGGTCGGGCGCCTGGTCGGCGCCGAGGCCGTCCAGCCGGTCCCGGACCAGCCCGTCATCCGCGGCCGTGCCGTCCCACTGCCCCAGGTAGTTGAAGCTGATCCGCGGATGCGGCGCGCCGGCGAGGGCCGTGTGCGCGGCGCTTCCCGGCTCGGACAGGTAGCGCAGCGCCCCGTAGCCGAGCCCGCGGCCGGGCAGCTTCCGCAGGATCTTCCTGACGGCCTTCAGCGCCGTCTCCCAGGGGCCCTCCGGAACGTCGAGGGCGACGGGGTGGATGGTGGTGAACCAGCCGACCGTACGGGACAGGTCCACGTCGTCGAACAGCTCCTCGCGGCCGTGGCCTTCGAGGGCGATCGTCACCGGCCCGCCCGCCCAGTCCCGCAGGACCCGGCCCAGCGCGGCCAGCAGCACGTCGTTGACGCGGGTGCGGAACACGCCGGGCGCCCGCTGCAGCAGCGCCTCCGTCACGGACCGCTCCAGCACCGACGACTCGACGGCGACCTCGCCGTACGTGCTCTGCGCCGGGCCGTCGCACGGGATGTCCGCGCCACCTGACACGGCCTTGCGCCAGTACGCCGTCTCGTGGTCGAGGCCGCCGGAGCGGACCAGCTCGGTCAGCCGCCGCGCCCACCGCTGGTAGCTGGTGGACTTCGCGCCCAGGTCCGCCGGGCGGCCCGCGGCGAGCTGCCGGTACGCGGTGGCGAGGTCCTCCAGGACGATGCGCCACGACACGCCGTCCATCACCAGGTGGTGCACGGCCAGGAACAGGCGCGGCGGCGCCGCGTCCGGCATGCGGAAGAAGACTCCCCGCACCAGGGTGCCCCCGCGCAGGTCCAGCGCGGCCTGCGCTTCCCGCGCGGATCCGTGCAGCGCCCGCTCGGTGTCGGGTACGGCCGTCAGGTCCCGGACGGTGAGCAGCCCGTCGGGGCGCGCGCCGTACTCCTGGGCCCAGCCGCCCGAGCCGTCGGCCGTGTAGCGCATGCGCAGGGCGTCATGGTGGTCGACCACCGCCTCCAGGGCCCGCTCCAGCACCGCAGGGTCCGTGTCCGGGGCCAGGGCCACGTGGACGGACATCGCGTACCGGTCGGGGTGCGTCGGGTGCTCGGCGAAGAACCACCGCTGGACGGGCGTCAGTTCGACCCGGCCGGACACTTCCGCCGCCTCGTCCCCGGTGGGCCCCTCCTCCGTGTGCTGGACGACGGCCGCCAGTCCGGCGATGGTCTGGTGGACGAACATCAGCTTGGAGGTGACGCGCAGCCCGGCCTGGCGTGCCCGGGTGATGACCTGGATGGAGAGGATGGAGTCGCCGCCGAGTTCGAAGAAGTCGTCGTGGACGCCGACCTTCTCCACGCCGAGGACATCGGCCCAGATCGTGGCGAGTGCCTGCTCGGTGTCGTCGCGGGGCGCCTCGTAGGAGGTGGCGAGCTGTTCGGTGTGTGTGTGGGGTTCGGGGAGGGAGCGGCGGTCGATTTTGCCGCTGGGGGTGAGGGGGAGGTGGTCGAGGGGGATGTAGAGGGCGGGGATCATGTGGTCGGGGAGGGTGTGGGTGAGGTGGGTGCGGAGTTCGGTGGGGGTGAGGGGGGTGTTGGTGACGGTGTAGGCGATGAGTCGGCGGTGGCCGTCGGTGCTTTGGTGGGCGGTGACGACGCATTCGTTGAGGTGGGGGTGGGTGAGGAGGGCGGTTTCGATTTCGGCGAGTTCGATGCGGTGGCCGCGGATTTTGACTTGGTCGTCGGTGCGGCCGAGGTGTTCGAGGGTGCCGTTGGGGAGCCAGCGGGCGATGTCGCCGGAGCGGTAGAGGCGGTGGCCGGGGTGGGTGTGGGGGTTGGTGGTGAAGCGTTGGGTGGTGAGGGTGGGGCGGTGGAGGTAGCCGCGGGCGAGTCCGCCGCCGGCGACGTGGATCTCGCCGGGGACGCCGGTGGGTACGGGGTTTCCGTGGGGGTCGAGGAGGTAGACGTGGTAGCCGGGGAGGGGGCGTCCTGCGGGGAGGCGGTTTGTGGTGGTGAGGTGGTGGGGGGTGATGTCCTGGTAGGTGACGTGGACGGTGGTTTCGGTGATGCCGTACATGTTGACGAGGCGGGTGTGGGGGGTGTGGTAGCGGTCGAACCAGGTCGTCACGTGCTTGCGTTCCAGTCCCTCCCCTCCGAACACCACCCAGCGCAGGTCCGGCAGGGCGGGTGAGGCGGACTGCGCGGCCTGCTCGACGAGCTCGCGGAACATGGACGGCGTCTGGTTGAGGACGGTGACGCGCTCGCCGCGCAGCAGGTCCCACATGGCGTCGGGGTTGCGTGTGGTGTCGTGGGGGACGACGACGGCGCGGCCGCCGGTCATGAGGGCGCCCCACAGTTCCCAGACGGAGAAGTCGAAGGCGTAGGAGTGGAACACCGTCCACACGTCGTCCGCCTTGAACTCGAAGAGGGGCTGGGTGTTCGCCATGAGGTGCATGACCGTGTGGTGTTCGATGGCGACGCCCTTGGGGCGGCCGGTCGAGCCGGAGGTGTAGATGACGTAGGCCAGGTCCGAAGCCGACACCCCGGTCTCCGGAGGTGTCACCGGCAGCCCGGCCAGGGCGTCCCCTTCGGCGTCCAGATCCACCACCCGCACGCCCGTCACCGGCAGGCCCGAGCTCAGGCCCCGGTGCGAGACCAGCAGCTCCGCACCCGAGTCCTGGAGCATGTAGGTGAGGCGGTCGGCGGGGTAGGCGGGGTCGAGGGGGACGTAGGCGGCGCCGGACTTGAGGATGCCGAGCAGGCCGATGGCCATCTGGGTGCCGCGTTCGACGGACAGGGCGACGAGGCGTCCCGGTCCGGCGCCCAGTGCCACCAGGTGGTGGGCGAGCCGGTTGGCGGCCTCGTCGAGTTCGCGGTAGGTCAGTGATCCGTCCGCGCAGGTGACGGCGGTCGCGTCGGGTGCGGCCGCGGCGCGGGCGGCGACCCGGTCGTGGATCGTGCCCTCCCACGGGGCGAGGCCCGGCGTCACCGCCCACTCCCGCATCACCCGCTCCCACTCGCCCTCGGCGAACATGGGCAGAGCCGACACCGGCCGCGCCGGGTCGTCGGCCATACCGGTGAGCAGGGCGCCCAGGTGCCCGGCCAGCCGCTCCACCGTGGCCGCGTCGAACAGCTCGGGGTCGTAGGCGAGGGCGTACGCCAGCTCCTCACCCGCGTAGGCGACCAGGTTCAAGGGGAAGTTGGTGACGTCGGCGCCCTCAAGACCGTGCAGCCTGACCCCGCCGTCGGAGTGGCCGCTGTCGCCGTCCACGGGGAAGTTCTCGAACGCGACCAGGCTGTCGAAGAGGTTCGCGCCGCGCTCGACGCTGCTCCAGCCCTGGATGCGCGGCAGCGGCACGTACTCGTACTGGCGCGCCTCCACCTGGGCCTCCTGGAGGCGGGCCAGCCACTGCGCGATCGGCGCGTCACCGTCGACGGCCACCCGCACCGGCAGCGTGTTGATGAGCAGGCCCACCATGGAATCGGCGCCCGGCAGCTCGGCCGGCCGCCCCGAGACGGTGGCTCCGAACACGACGTCGTGCTCCCCGGCGTACCGGGACAGCAGCAGCGCCCAGGCTCCCTGCACCACCGCGTTGACGGTCAGGCGATGGGTCCGGGCGAACGCGTACAGGCGGCGCGAGGCGTCGGCGGACAGCCGCGTCACCAGGCGCTCCGTGGACTGCGCGCGGCGGCCGGCGGCGGGACGGCGGTCGTACGGCAGCGCCGTCGGCTCGCCGAACCCGTCCAGCAGGGCCCGCCAGTACGCCTCCGCCTCCGCCAGGTCCTGCCGCTCCAGCCACTCCACGTACGCGCTGAACGGGCGCCGGGCGGGCAGCGCCGGCGCCTCGCCGGCCGCCAGCGCCCGGTACGCCGCGGTCAGTTCGTCGAGCATCCGGAAGGTGCTCCAGCCGTCCAGCAGCACGTGGTGCGAGGTGCGCACGACCCGTACGGACGTGTCGGACGTGCGGGCGACGGCGATCCGGGCCATCGGGGCGGCCGACAGGTCGATGCCGCGCTCCCGGTCCTCCGCCAGGTGGCGCTTCAGCGCGCGGACCTGCTCGCCCGCGGTGAGACCGCGCCAGTCGAGGTGGGTGACGGGTGTCCGGACGTTCCGGCGGACCACCAGCAGCGGCCGGTCCACCCCCTCCCACACGACGGCGGCGCGCAGCACCTCCAGGTGGTCGGTGACGTGCTGCCAGGCACGCTCCAGCAGCGCGGGGTCGGTGACACCGTCGAGGACGAAGCTCATCTGCTCGAAGTAGGCGCCGGACCCCGGCTCGGCGAGCGTGTGGAAGAGCATGCCGCTCTGCATGGGCGTGAGGGGGTAGACGTCCTCCACGTCCCGGCCGTCGCCGGCGATCCGGTCCACGGCCGCCTGGTCGAGCCCGGCGAGCGGGAAGTCGGACGGGGTCGCGCCGCCGCTCGCCGGGTCCTGGCAGTGCTCCACCAGGGCGCGCAGCGCCGCCACATGCCCGCGCGCCACGCGCTCGACCGTCGACCGGTCGAAGACCTCCCCGGAGAAGATCCACGTGAAGCCGAGGCTGCCGTCCTCGACCATGCCGACGACGTCGAGGAGGTACGGGCGGGGCTCGTCCGGGGCGTGGTCCTGGCCGAGGCCGGGCAGTCGGCCGCGGACCAGTCCGTCCCGTGCGGTCGTGCCGTCCCACTGGCCGAGGTAGTTGAAGCTGACCGGCGGCAGCCGGTCCGCGCGCAAGGCGTGGCCGGGCGCGCCCGGCTCGGACAGGAAACGCAGCGCGTCGTAGCCGAGGCCGCGGCCCGGCACCGCCCGCAGCTGCTCCTTGACGGACTTGACCGCCTCGCCCCAGCCGCCGCCGGCGGGCAGCGTCAGCGCGACCGGGAAGTGGGTGGTGTACCAGCCCACGGTGCGCGACAGGTCCAGGTCGTCGAACAGCTCCTCCCGGCCGTGCCCCTCCAGGCCCAGCACCAGCCGGCCGGCGCCCGTCCACTCCGACAGGGTGCGGCCGAGGGCCGTGACCAGCACGTCGTTGATCCGGGTCCGGTACACCGGCGGGACGCGGTGCAGCAGCGCCTCGGTCTCCTCGCGGCCGAGGCGCACCTCGACGGTCTGCTCGGCGGCGGTGACGTTGCGGCCTCCCGGGTGGTCGACGGGCAGCGCGGGCGCCTACTCCGGGTCGACCGAGCGCCAGTGGTCGATCTCGTGGTCGAGGGCGCCGGAGCGTACGTGCGCGGTGAGGCGTTCGGCCCACTGCTGGTAGCTGCTGGTCTTCGCGCCGAGGTCGGCGTCCCGGCCCTCGGCGAGCTGCGCGTAGGCGGTGGCCAGGTCGTCCAGGACGATCCGCCACGACACCCCGTCCATCACGATGTGGTGGACGGCGAGGAAGAGGCGGGGCGCGGCGCCGTCACCGAAGCGGAACAGGACGCCCTTGACGAGCGTCCCACCCGACAGGCTCAGGGCGCGCTGCGCCTCCAGGGCAGCGGCGTGCACGACCGCTTCGGTGTCCTCGCCGCGGAACAGGTCGCGGACGGTGAGGAGCCCGGAGGGCCGGTCGCCGTACTCCTGGGTCCAGGTCGCGCCGTCGCGGGTGTAGCGCATGCGCAGTGCGTCGTGGTGGGCGACGACCGCGTCGAGGGCCCGTTCCAGCAGGACGGCGTCCGTGCCGGGGGCGAGCTCCAGGTGGGCCGACATCGCGTAGTGGTCGGGGTCGACGGTGTGCGCGTCGAGGAACCAGCGCTGGATGGGGGTGAGGGGGACGGGTCCTGAGACCTGTGCGGGTCCGCTGCCGGAGGGCTGTTCGGTGGTGGTGGTGACGGTGGCGAGGGCGGCGATGGTCTGGTGGAGGAAGAGGAGGCGGGAGGTGAGGTGGAGTCCGGCCTGGCGGGCGCGGGAGACGACCTGGATGGAGAGGATGGAGTCGCCGCCGAGGTCGAAGAAGTTGTCGTGGACGCCGACGCGTTCGACGCCGAGGACGTCGGCCCAGACGGCGGCGAGGGTCTCCTCGACGGGGGTGCGGGGGGCGGTGCGGTCGGTGGCGGTGAGTGCCGCGGTCAGGTCCGGGGCGGGCAGGGCGCGGCGGTCGACCTTGCCGCTCGGCGACAGCGGCAGGCGGTCGAGGCCGACGAACACGGCGGGCACCATGTAGTCCGGCAGCAGCCCCGACAGGTGGGCGCGCAGCTCGGAGGTCCGCGCCCCGGCGTCGGCGCCCTCGGTCACGGCGTACGCCACGAGACGCCGCCTGCCGGTGTCGTCCTGGCGGGCGACGACCACCGCGTCGCGCACGTCCGGGTGGGTCAGCAGGGCGCTCTCGACCTCGCCGAGCTCGATGCGGAAGCCCCGGATCTTGACCTGGTCGTCGGCGCGGCCCAGGAACTCCAGGTCCCCGGAAGGCAGCCAGCGCGCCCGGTCACCGGTGCGGTACAGCCGGTCGCCCGGCACGTAGGGGCTGTCGGCGAACCGCTCGGCGGTCAGCTCCGGCCGCCCGTGGTAGCCGCGCGCCACACCGTCGCCGCCGATCCAGATCTCGCCCGGCACACCGGGCGGGACCAGGTTGCCGTGCGCGTCGCGCACATAGACGCGGGTGCGGGGCAGGGGACGGCCGATCGGCACGTACACGCGGCCGCGCAGGCTCTCCTCCGTCGGGGCGAAGACCGTCGAGTCGACGGTCGCCTCGGTGCCGCCGTACGCGTTGACCACGACGCAGTCGTGCCGGATGCGGCGCAGCAGGGCACGGCAGTCCTCGACGCGCCAGCCCTCGGAGCCGACGGAGATCAGCCGCAGCGGCGGGAACGCCTCACCGCGCCGCTCGACCTCCTCCAGGACGGCGTTGAGCAGCGAGGGCACGATCTCCAGGCCCGTCGCGCCGGTCTCGTCGATCAGGTCGAGGAGCGCCGACGGCTCGGTGGTGACGTCCTTCGACGCGATGACCAGCGCCCCGCCGAAGGGCAGGGAGCGGATGAGGTCGGCGAAGAACAGGTCCACGGAGAGGCTGGACACCGACAGGAAGCGCGGCTTCAGCTCGCCAAGCCCGTACCGCTCGTCCCAGGCAGTCAGGATGTGCCGTACGTTCCGGTGCTCCACGGCGACGCCCTTGGGCTCACCGGTCGACCCCGAGGTGTAGATCACGTACGCCAGGTCCCCGGCGGTCACGGCGGTCCGCGGCGGGGTGGCGGGCCGCCGCCCGATCGCGTCCCGCTCCGCGTCCACGTCCACGATCCGCAGGCCGTCGACGGCGGGCAGCCGGTCGCGCGCCGCGGACTGGGTGACGACGATCCGGGCGCCCGAGTCCGCCACCATGTACGCGAGGCGGTCGGCGGGGAAGCCCGGGTCGAGCGGCACGTACCCGGCGCCCGCCCGGAGGATGCCGAGAAGCCCGACCGCCATGGCGGAGCCGCGCTCCACGCTGAGACCCACCAGGGAGCCGGGGCCGGCGCCGAGCGCGGCCAGGTGGTGGGCGAGCCGGTTGGCCCGCTCGTCCAGCTCCCGGTGGGTGAGCGTGGCGTCCTGCGCGATCACGGCGACCGCGTCGGGGTGCGCGCGGCCTGCGCCGCCAGCCGCTCGTGGACCAGCGCGCCGTCGCCCGCCGGGAGCTCCGTGGCGTTCCACTCGGTGGCGACCTGCCGGTGCTCGTCGGCCGTGAGCAGGGGCAGCGCCGCCACGGGCCGGTCCGGGTCGGCCACCGCGCCGGCCAGGAGCACGCCCAGATGGCCGGTCAGCCGGGCGACCGTACGCTCGTCGAAGAGCTCGGTGCTGTACTCGACCAGGCCGCGCAGGCGCCCGTCGACCTCCTCGAACTCGAAGGTCAGGTCGAACAGCGAGGCGTTGCGCTCCAGCGGGTACGGCGAGACCGCCGCGCCCGGCAGGACCAGCGTGCCGGCCGGGGCGTTCTGCAGCACGACCATGGCCTGCACCAGCGCCGTGCGGCTCGGGTCGCGCTCCGGCTGCACCGCCTCGACCAGCTTGTCGAAGGGGACGTCCTCGTGGGCGAACGCGTCGAGGACGGTGCCCTTCACCCGGCCCAGCAGCTGGGCGAACGTCAGTTCAGGGTCGACCTGCGTGCGCAGGACGACGGTGTTCACGAGGAAGCCGACCAGCTGCTCCAGCTCCCGGTGGCCGCGCGCTGCGGACGACGTGCCGACGGCGATGTCCTCCTGCCCGGACCAGCGGGCCAGGACCGCCTTCACCGCGGCCGTCAGTGCCATGAACACCGTCGCGCTCCGCTCGCGGGCCAGCTCCTTCAGCCCCGCGACCGTGTCGGCGGGCAGCTCGAAGCCGTACACCGCACCGGCCGACGAGCGCACGGCGGGCCGCGGCCGGTCGGTGGGCAGCTCCAGCGGGGCGATGCCCTTCAGCTGCTCCCGCCACCAGTCGAGCTGCTCTTCCAGCAGGCCGCCGTCCTCCAGCCGGGCGCGCTGCCAGGCGGCGAAGTCCGGGTACTGGACGGCGACCTCCGGCAGGTCGGGCTCGCGGCCCTCGGTGCGGGCCGCGTACAGCTCGCCCAGCTCGCGGGCGACGACGCCCATCGACCAGCCGTCGGTGACGATGTGGTGCATCCCCAGGACGCAGATGTGCTCGTCGTCGGCGAGGCGCACCAGCAGCACGCGCACCAGCGGCCCGGCCGCCAGGTCGTAGGGGCGCGCCATCTCCGCCCGCACCGCGTCCCGCGCGGCCTCTTCACCGTCGGCGTCGGCGGTCACCCAGTCCGGGTCGAGCCGGTCGTGGACGCGTTGCACGCCCCGGCCGTCGCGCGCGGCGAAGGTCGTCCGCAGCGCCTCGTGACGGGCCACCAGGTCGCGGACGGCGGCGCGCAGCGCGTCCGCGTCGAGGGGCCCGCTGATCCGTACGGGCAGCGCCGAGTGGTAGTCGGCGCCGCCGGGCGCGAAGTCGTCCAGGAACCACAGGCGCTGCTGGCCGTAGGACAGCCGCAGGTCGCCGCCGCGCGCCACCGCCGGGACCAGCGGCACGGCGGTGGCCGCGGCGGGCGCGCCCCGGCCCGCCAGGCGCTGGGCGAGCGCCTCGCGGAGTCGTTCGGGAAGAGCGGCGACGCGGTCCGCGCGGGATGCTGGCGTGTTCATTGGCGGGATCCCCCAGAAGAGTGCTGGTCAGCAGGTGGAGAAGGCGGGCCCGTCCGGTCCCCCGCCGAGGGTGGCGGCGGGGGACCGGGCGGCGGTGGCCGGGTCAGGCGGTGGCGGTGCGCAGGCTGCGCGGACGCATGTCGGTCCAGTGCGCCTCGACGTAGGCGAGGCACTCCTCGCGCGGCCGGTCGGCGAGGACGGCCTCCCAGCCGGCCGGGACGGCTGTGCCGGCGGGCCACAGCGAGTGCTGCCCCTCGTCGTTGACGAGGACGTCGTACGAACGGTCGGACTTCTCGAAGGGGTTGGACACGGTGGGCCTTTCACGTGAGGGATGACGGGGGACGGGGGTGGCTCAGGACGTCCCGGCGGCGCTTTCCAGCTCGGCCAGGACCAGTTCCTCGACGCTTGCGGCGGTCTCGGCGACGGTGGGCCCGTCGAAGAGCGCACGCGGTGCCATCGCGGTGCCGAACAGGGCGTTGATCCGCGACACCGTGCGCAGGGCGAGCAGCGAGTCGCCGCCCAGCTCGAAGAAGTCGTCGCGGACCCCCACCCGCTCGGCGCCCAGCAGCTCCTGCCACACCTGCGCGATCAGCTCCTCGGTGGGCGTCGCCGGAGCCTCGTAGTCCGTGCCGGTGGCGAGGCGCTGCCGCGGGGCGGGAAGAGCCTGGCGGTCGACCTTGCCGTTGGCGGTCAGCGGCAGCGCCTCCAGCGTCGAGAACACGGCGGGAAGCATGTGCTCGGGCAGCGACACCGCCAGGTGGGCGCGCAGTTCGGCCGCGCCGGGCACCGGCGCCCCGCCGGCCGGGACGACGTGGCCGACCAGGACCGTGCGGCCGGACGCCGGGTCGGTGTGCGGGACGACGGCCGCGTCACCGACCGCCGGGTGGGTCACGAGCGCGGCCTCGACCTCCCCGGTCTCGACCCGGAAGCCGCGGACCTTCACCTGTCCGTCGGTGCGGCCGAGGAACTCCAGGGTGCCGTCCGCCCGCCACGCCACCAGGTCCCCCGACCGGTACATGCGGGCGCCGGGGGCGCCGAACGGGTCGGCGACGAACCGCTCCGCGGTCAGCCCCGCCCGCCCCAGGTAGCCGTGGGCCAGGCCACCTCCCGCGATGTACAGCTCGCCCGGCACGCCGACCGGCGCGGGGGCGAGCCCTCGGTCAGCACGTACACGCGGGTGTCGGGCAGCGGGGAGCCCAGCGGCACGGAGCCGCCGCCCAGGGAGCCCCGCACGTCGTGGGTGGTGGTGAACGTGGTGGCCTCGGTGGGGCCGTACCCGTTGGTGAGCCGCAGCGAGGGGTGGGCGTCCAGGACGCGGGCGCAGTGCTCGGGGGAGAGCCGGTCACCGCCCGCGACGAGCTGCCGCAGGCCCGAGAACACGCCGACGGCGTCGTCGGCGACCTGGTGGAACAGCCCCGCCGTGAGCCACAGGTGGGTGACGCCGTGCTCCTTCAGGAACCGGCCCAGCTCCGCCGGGGCGGGGAGCCCCCGCGGGTGCACGGCCAGCCGCGCGCCGCGCAGCAGGGCCGCCCACACCTCGAACGTCGACGCGTCGAAGGACAGCGAGGCGAACTGCGCGACCGTGTCGCCCGGGCCCACATCCGTGTACGCCGCCTCGTGCACCAGCCGTACGACGGCCCGGTGCGGGGTGAGCACGCCCTTCGGGGTGCCGGTCGAACCGGAGGTGTACATCACGTACGCGACGTCGTCCGGGGCCGGGTGGGAGGCGGGCGCCGCCGCCGGCCGCGCGGCGACCGCCGCCGCGTCCCGGTCCAGGTCGACGCTCCGGACGGGGCAGGACGGCAGCCGGTCGCGTGTCCCCTCCTCGGTGACCAGCAGCCCCACCCCGGCGTCGCCGATCATGTACGCGAGCCGGTCGGCCGGGTAGCCGGGGTCCAGCGGCACGTACGCGGCGCCGGCCTTCAGGACGGCGAGCAGCGCGGTGACCGCGTGCGCGCCGCGCTCCAGGCACAGGCCGACGAACGTGCCGGGCCCGGCGCCCAGGTCCGCGAGGTGGCGGGCGAGCCGGTCGGCCCGCTCGTCCAGCTCCCGGTACGTCAGGTCCTCGCCCCCGTACGTCAGCGCGACGGCGTCGGGGTGCGCGGCGGCGCGGGCGGCGAACAGCTCGGGAAGGGACGCCTCGGGCAGGTCGGCGGCGGTGTCGTTCCACACCCGCAGGGTCAGTTCCGCCTCCGCGGCCGTGAGCATCGGCACCTCGGCCGCCGGCACGGCCCCCTCGGCGGCGGGGAACGCGGCCAGCAGGGCCTCCAGGCGGCCGCACAGCCGGGCCGCGGTGTCCTCGTCGTACAGCTCCGCGTCGTACGCGAGCGTGTAAGCCAGTCCGTCGCCGCCGTAGGCGATGAGGTTCAGCGGGTAGTTCGTCGCCTCGGTGCCGGTCAGGCCGCGGACGCGCAGCCCGTGCGCGGCGGCGGCCTCGTCGTCCATCGGGTAGTTCTCGAAGACGACCAGGGTGCGGAACAGCTCCTCGCCGCGTTCCACGTCACCGCACGCCTGCACGTGCGGCAGCGGCACGTACTCGTACTGGCGCGCCTCCACCTGCGCCCGCTGCAGCTCCGCCAGCCAGTCCGCGACCGGCGCGGCCCCGTCGACGCGGACCCGCACCGGCAGCGTGTTGATCAGCATGCCGATCATCGCGTCCGCGCCCGGCAGGTCGGCCGGGCGGCCCGACACGGTGGCGCCGAACACGACGTCGTCCGTCCCGGCGTGCCGGGCGAGCAGCAGCGCCCAGGCGCCCTGGAGCACGGTGTTGAGGGTCAGCCGGTGCCGGCGGGCGAAGGCGGACAGCTCCCGGAAGGCGTCCGGCGCCAGGCGGCGCGTGATCCGGGCACTGGACGCCGTGCGGTGGCCGGATGCGGCGTGCCGGGCGGCCGGCAGCGGGGTCGGCGCCCGGAACCCGGCGAGCGTGCGCCGCCAGTACCCCTCGGCCGCGTCCAGGTCCTGCCGCTCCAGCCACTCCACGTACGCGCCGAAGGGCCGGCGGGCGGGCAGGGCCGGCTGCCGGCCGGCCGCCAGGTCCGCGTACGCCCGGTGGGTCTGCGCGAGGACGTCGAAGGTGGACCAGCCGTCCAGCAGGACGTGGTGGAACGCGCACACCAGCCGCACCGACGTGTCCGTCAGCCGGACCACGGTGAGCCGCATCAGCGGAGCGGTGGCCAGCCCGACCGGCCGGGCGCGGTCCTCGGCGAGGAGCCGGCGCACCGCCTCCTCCCGCTCGGCGGCGGGCATGGCACGCCAGTCGAGGTGGGTGACGGGCAGGCCGGCCCGGCGGTGCACCACCATCAGCGGGCGCTCCACGTCCCGCCATTCCAGCGAGGCGCGCAGCACACCGGCGTGGTCGGCGACCTCCTGCCAGGCGCGGGCGAGCAGGGCGGGGTCGGTGACGCCGTCGAGCTCGAAGGACATCTGCTCCGTGTAGGCGCCCGGGTCGGAGAGGGTGTGGAAGAGCATGCCGCTCTGCAGGGGCGTGAGCGGGTGGATGTCCTCGACGTCCCGGCCGTCGCCGGCGATCCGGTCCACGGCCGCCTGGTCGAGGCGGGCGAGCGGGAAGTCGGACGGGGTCGCGCCGCCGCTGCCCGGCCGCAGGCAGTGCTCCACCACCCCGCGCAGCGCGGTGAGGAACGCGTCCGCGAGCCGCCGTATCGTGCTCGTGCGGTGCACGGCGGGGGCGTGGATCCAGTCGACGCGCAGTTCCCCGTCGCCGACGGCGGCCACGATGTCGACGAGGTGCGGGCGCGGCTGCTCGGGCGCCTGGTCGGCACCGAGCGGGGCCAGCCGGGCGCGCACCAGGCCGCCGTCCGCGGCGCCGTCCCATTGGCCGAGGTAGTTGAAGCTGATCTCGGGGTGCGGGGCGGTCGACAGGGCGGTGTGCGCCGGGCTGCCCGGCTCGGACAGGTGCCGCAGCGCCCCGTACCCGATGCCGCGGCCCGGCACCGCCCGCAGCCGCTCCTTCACCGCCTTGAGGGCCTGCCCCCAGTCGCCGTCGGGGACGTCCAGCGTGACGGGGTGGATGGTGGTGAACCAGCCGACCGTGCGGGACAGGTCGACGTCGTCGAACAGCTCCTCCCGGCCGTGGCCTTCGAGGGCGACCGTCACCGGGTCGCCCGTCCAGTCGCGCAGGACGCGGCCGAGCGCGGTGAGCAGCACGTCGTTGATCTGCGTGCGGTACGCGGCGGGCACCCGCTGCAGCAGTGCCTCCGTCTCGGCGCGGCCGAGCCGCACGGAGGTGACGGCCGCCGCGCCGAAGGTGGCGGCCTCCCCGTCGCCGTGTCCGTCGCGCGGCAGCGGGCGGACGGCGGCGGCCGCCTCCTCCCAGTGGCCGGTCTCGTGGTCGAGGGCGCCGGAGCGTACGTGCGCGGTGAGGCGCTCGGCCCACTGCTGGTAGCTGCTGGTCTTCGCGCCGAGGTCGGCGTCCCGGCCTTCGGCGAGCTGCGCGTAGGCGGTGGCCAGGTCGTCCAGGACGATCCGCCACGACACCCCGTCCATCACCAGGTGGTGCACCGCCAGGAACAGCCGGGGCAGCCGCGACGGGCCCAGGCGGAAGAACACGCCCTTGACCAGGGTGCCGCTCTCCAGGTCCAGGGAGCGCTGCGCGGCGAGGGCGGCCTCGTGGAGTGCGGCGTCCCGCTCGTCGTCGGCCGGCGCCGACAGGTCGCGGACGGTGAGGAGCCCGGAGGGCCGGTCGCCGTACTCCTGGGTCCAGGCGGCGCCGTCGCGGGTGTAGCGCATGCGCAGTGCGTCGTGGTGGGCGACGACCGCGGCGAGCGCCCGGTCCAGCAGCGCCGTGTCGGTGTCCGGGGCCAGCTCCACCTGCGCGGACATGCCGTAGTGGTCGGGGTCGACGGTGTGCTCGGTGAAGAACCAGTGCTGGATGGGGGTGAGGGGGACGGGTCCGGAGACCTGTGCGGGTCCGCTGCCGGAGGGCTGTTCGGTGGTGGTGGTGAAGGTGGCGAGGGCGGCGATGGTCTGGTGGAGGAAGAGGAGGCGGGAGGTGAGGTGGAGTCCGGCTTGGCGGGCGCGGGAGACGACCTGGATGGAGAGGATGGAGTCGCCGCCGAGGTCGAAGAAGTTGTCGTGGACGCCGACGCGTTCGACGCCGAGGACGTCGGCCCAGACGGCGGCGAGGGTCTCCTCGACCGGGGTGCGCGGGGCGGTGCGGTCGGTGGCGGCGTGTACCGCGGTCAGGTCCGGGGCGGGCAGGGCGCGGCGGTCGACCTTGCCGCTCGGCGTCAGCGGCAGCCGCTCCACCGGCACGTACAGCGCGGGCACCATGTAGTCCGGCAGCGAACCGGCCAGGTGCGAGCGCAGTTCACCGCCGGCCACCTCGCGGTCGGCCACCAGGTAGGCGACCAGGCGCCCCCGGCCGGTCTCGTCGCGGTGCACGGCGGCCACCGCGTCCCGCACGTCCGGGTGGCGGCCCAGGGCCGTCTCGATCTCGCCGAGCTCGATGCGGAAGCCGCGCAGCTTGACCTGGTCGTCGGCGCGGCCCAGGTACTCCAGGCTGCCGTCCGCCCGCCACCGGGCCACGTCGCCCGAGCGGTACATCCGGTCGCCCGGCTCCCCGTACGGGTCGGCCGTGAACCGCTCCGCGGTCAGACCCGGCCGCCCGTGGTAGCCGCGCGCCAGGTGCGGGCCGGCGATGTACAGCTCGCCGGGCACCCCGACGGGCACCGGCTGGAGCGCGGCGTCGAGCAGGCGGACGCGGGTGTTGGGCAGCGGCGTGCCGATCGGCGGCACGGTCCCCCCGGTGAGCGGCGCGCTCATGGTCGCCACGACGGTCGACTCGGTCGGCCCGTACGCGTTGACCATCCGCCGGCCGGCCGACCAGCGGGCCACCAGGTCGCCGGTGCTGGCCTCGCCGCCGACGACGAGGGTGCGCAGGCCGTCGAGCCCCTCCGGCACCAGGGTGGCCACGGCGGAGGGCGCCAGCAGGGCGTGGGTGATGCGGCGCTCCCGCAGGAACGCCTGCAGCGCCTCCCCGACGAGCGGGCCGTGCGGCGGCAGGACGAGCGTGGCGCCCGCGGGGAGGGCCATCAGGACCTCCATGACGGCGCCGTCGAAGGACGAGGAGGCGAACTGCAGGACCCGGCTGTCCTCGTCGACGTCCAGACGCTCGGCCTCGGCGGCGGCGAGGTTGCCGATGCCGCGGTGCGGGACGAGGACGCCCTTCGGCGTGCCGGTGGAGCCGGAGGTGTAGATGACGTAGGCGAGGTCGTCGGGGCGCGGGCCCGGCTCGGGCGCGGTGGCGGGCAGCGCGGCGAGTACGTCGCCGTCGCGCGCGAGGTCCACGACCAGCGCGCCGGTGTCCGGCAGGCGCCCCGCGAGTTCGGTCCGGGTGACGACGAGGCGGGCACCGGAGTCCCGGAGCATGAACGCGAGCCGGTCGGCCGGGTAGCCGGGGTCCAGCGGCAGGTATGCGGCGCCGGCCTTCATGATGCCGAGGAGGCCGACGACCGTCTCCACGCCCGCTCCACGCACAGGCCGACGAACGTGCCGGGACCGGCGCCGAGGGACACGAGGCGGTGGGCGAGCCGGTTCGCCCGCTCGTCCAGCTCGCGGTAGGTGAGGACGGTGTGCGCGTCCTCCACGGCGGCCGCGTCCGGGCGGCGCCGCGCGGACGCGGCGACCAGCTCGGGGAACGTGCCGCCGGGTACGGGGCGCACGGGGCCGTTCCAGCCGGTGACGACCTGCTCGTACTCGTCGTCCGTCAGCATCGGCAGGGTGGCGAGGGGCCGGTCGGGCTCGGCCGCGGCGGCGCGGAGCACGGTCGTCAGGTGGCCGGCGAAGCGGGCGATGGTCGCCTCGTCGAACAGGGCCGTGCTGTAGCCCACCCGGGCCGTCAGGCCGCCGTCCGCCTCGAAGAACTCGACGGTCAGGTCGAAGGGCGCGGCCTCCCGGGGCACCGGGTGCTCCTCGGTGCGCACGCCGGGCAACCGGACGGGTTCGCCCGGCGCGTTCTGCAGGACGACCATGGCCTGCACCAGCGGCGTGCGGCTCGTGTCCCGTGCGGTGCCGACGGCCTCCACCAGGCGCTCGAAGGGCACGTCCTGGTGGGCGAACGCCTCCAGCACGGTCTCCTTCAGCCGCGCCAGCAGCTCGGCGTACGACATGCCGGGGTCGACGTGGGAGCGCAGCACCACCGTGTTGACCAGGAAGCCGACGAGGTTCTCCAGGTCGCGGTGGTCGCGACCGGAGGAGGCGGTGCCGACAGCGATGTCCTCCTGGCCCGACCAGCGGGCGAAGACGGTCTTCACCGCGGCGGTCAGCGCCATGAAGAGGGTGGCGCCGTGCCGCTGCGCCAGGTCCCTGAGAGCGGTGGTGGTGCCGGCGGGGACGGGGAAGGTGTACGCGGCGCCGGCCGAGGAGCGCAGCGACGGCCGGGGCCGGTCGGTGGGCAGCTCCAGCGGGGCGACGCCCTCCAGGCGCTCGCGCCACCAGCCGAGCTGCCGGTCGAGCAGCCCGCCGTCCTCCAGGCGGCCGCGCTGCCAGGCGGCGAAGTCCGGGTACTGGACGGCGACCTCCGGCAGGCGGGGCGCGCGGCCCTCGGTGCGGGCCGCGTACAGCTCGCCCAGCTCCCGGGTGACGACGCCCATGGACCAGCCGTCGGTGACGATGTGGTGCATGCCGAGGACGCACACGTGCTCGTCGTCGGCGAGGCGCACCAGCAGCACGCGCACCAGCGGCCCGGCCGCCAAGTTGTACGGGCGGTTCGTCTCGGCGCGCACCAGTTCCCGCAGCCGGTCCTCGCGCGGCCCCTCGGCCAGACCGGTCAGGTCCTCGGTGCGCCACTCCGGTGCGAGCCGCGGGTGGACCACCTGGACGCCGCGTCCGCCGACCACTCCGAACGTGGTGCGCAGCGACTCGTGGCGGTCCGCCAGGTCCTCGGCGGCGGCGCGGAGCGCGCCGGCGTCGAGGGAGCCGGTGAGGCGCAGCCCGGTCGCGGTGTGGTACTCGGCGCTGCCGGGGTCGAAGTCCTCCAGGAACCACAGCCGCTGCTGCCCGTACGACATGGGCAGGGCGCCGTCCCGGGGGACGACGGGGACGGCCGGGTCCTCGGCGGCCTCGTCGGGGGCGAGGGAGGCGGCGAGTGAGGCGATCGTCGGGGTGTCGAAGAGGATGCGCGGCGGCAGTGTCATGCCGAGCGCCGTGCGCATCCGGGAGACGGCGCGCACGGAGAGGATGGAGTTGCCGCCGAGGGCGAAGAAGTCGTCGTGGACGCCGATGTCCTCGATGCCGAGGACCTCGGACCAGACCCCGGCGAGGGTCTCCTCGACGGCGTTGCGCGGCGCGGCCCGGTCGGCGCCGGTGCTCTCCTGCACGGTGGCCGGGTCGGGCAGGGACCTGCGGTCGACCTTGCCGTTCGGGGTGAGCGGCAGGGTGTCGAGGACCACGACCGCCGACGGCACCATGTGCTCGGGCAGCCCCTCGGCGAGGTGGGCGCGCAGTTCCTCGGGGGAGGGGCGGCGCGTGCCGGACGGCGACACGTAGGCCAGCAGGTTGGTGTTGCGGGTGACGACCGCGGCCTGGGCGACGTCGGGGTGCAGCGCGAGGGCGCTCTCGATCTCGCCGAGCTCGATGCGGAAGCCGCGCACCTTGACCTGGTCGTCGGCGCGGCCCAGGTATTCCAGGGTGCCGTCGGTGTTCCAGCGCGCCACGTCGCCTGAGCGGTACATGCGCTCGCCGGGCTCGCCGTACGGGTTCGCGACGAAGCGCTCCGCGGTGAGTCCGGGCCGCCCGTGGTAGCCGCGGGCGAGGCCGACACCGGCGATGTACAGCTCGCCGCGCACGCCGGCGGGGACCGGGCGCAGGGCGTCGTCGAGGACGTACACGCGGAAGTTCGCGATGGGCGTGCCGATCGGGGGGACCGTCGCGCCGCTGAGCGGAGCGCTCATGGTGGCGCAGACGGTGGTCTCGGTGGGGCCGTAGGCGTTGACCATGCGCCGGCCGCGGGACCAGCGGGCGACCAGGTCCGCGGTGCTGGCCTCGCCGGCGACGACGAGGGTGGCGCCGGCGGGCAGGCCGCGGCCCTCGGGGAGGACGGCGACCGTGGCCGGGGTCAGGGTGGCGTGGGTGACGCCGTGCTCGGCGGCGTACGCGGCGAGCGGCTCGCCGGGGGCGAGGGTCTCCTTGCTGCCCATGACCAGGGTGGCGCCGGTCAGCAGGCCCATGCAGACCTCCCAGAACGCCGCGTCGAAGCTGGCGGAGGCGAACTGCAGGACGCGGCTGCCGGGGGTCACGCCGAACGCCTCGGCCTGCACGGCGGCCAGGTTGCCGATGCCGCGGTGGGGGACGAGGACGCCCTTGGGGCGGCCGGTGGAGCCGGAGGTGTAGATGGCGTACGCCAGGTCGTCGGGCGCGAGCGCCACGTCGGGGGCGGTGACGGGGTGGGCGTCGAGGGCGGCCCGGTCGGCGGTGAGGTCGACGAGGGCGGCGCCCGTGTCCGGCAGCCGGTCGCGCAGCTCGCGCTGGGTGACGACGAGGCGGGCGCCGGAGTCCCGGAGCATGTAGGCGAGCCGGTCGGCGGGATAGGACGGGTCGAGCGGCAGGTAGGCCGCGCCGGCCTTCATGATGCCGAGCAGGCCGGCGGCCATGGCGGCGCTCCGCTCGACGCACAGGCCGACCGGCTGGTCGCGCCCGGCGCCGCGCTCGACGAGGTGGTGGGCGATCCGGTTGGCCCGCTCGTCCAGTTCCCGGTAGGTGACGGGGCCCTGCTCGTCGATGACGGCGACGGCGTCGGGCCGGGCGGCGGCCTGGGCTGCGTACAGCTCGGGGAAGGTGCCGGCGGGCACTTCGCGCGCGGTGTCGTTCCAGGTGTGGACGACCTGCTCGAACTCGCCGTCGGTGAGCAGGGGCAGGGAGGTGAGGGGCAGGCCGGGGCCCTCCGCGGCGCCGGCCAGCAGGACCGCCAGACGGCCCGCGAGGCCGGCGGCCGTGGACTCGTCGAACAGGGCGGTGCTGTAGCGGACGCGGAGGCACCGCCCGCCGTCCGACACCTCGAAGGACAGGTCCAGCGGGTCGAACCCGCGCTGCTCCAAGGGTAGTTCGTCGAGGTCGGCGACCACGGCCTGCACGTACGGGGTGATGCTGGTGTCCCGTGCGGGGGCGAGTGCCTCGACGAGGGCGGCGAAGGGCACGCCGTCGTGTGCGAGGGCGTCCTCCAGGGCGCGGGCCGTGTCGCGCAGCAGGACCGCGAAGGGTGCCGACGCGTCGGCCCGGGTGCGCAGGACGAGCATGTGCCCGGTGCGCGGGGAGACCGCGCCGAGGGCGATGTCCTCCTGCCCCGAGTAGCGGGTGAGCAGGGCGGTGACGGCGGCCGCGAGGACGGCCGTACGACCGGTGGCGTGGCGCTCTGCCAGGTCCGTGAGCGCCCGGGCGGCGGGGGCGGGCAGCTCGCGGGTGTGGAGGGCGGTGGCGGTCGACCGGATGACCGGGCGCGGCCGGTCGGCCGGCAGCTCCAGGGGCGGGACGCCGTCCAGTCGGGCCCGCCAGAACTCGGTCTGGTCGGGGACTGCCCGGTTCACCGGCACGTCGGCGCGAGCCACGTTTGTACCTCCAGGGAAGTGCGGCTTCCGGGCGCGGGGGTGCCAGGGGCGGGGCGCGGAAGCCGGGGAAGTCGGAAAAGGCGGTGCGGGGGAGAGGGCGGCCGGCGCGGGAGCCGGCCCGTGCGCGGGCCCGGTGACCGGTGCGCTGCGGCCGGGGGCGGCGGACGGGGCCGCGTCCGGGTGGAGTTCAGGCGGCCGTCGTCCGGCGGGCGGAGCGGCCGCCGAGCTGCATGAGGGTGACCTCGCCCGTGGCGGGATCGGTGAGGAACCGGCCGGTGTGGGGGCGGTGCCGGTGTCGGTGCGCCGGGCGGTGAACCCGAGGTCGGCGCGGAGTGCCAGGTCGGCGGTGTACCCGGTCGTGTCCGTCAGGCGCAGGGCGGTGCCGTCGCGGTGGGCGCGGACGGCGAAGCGCGTGTCGCCGTTGCGGTAGTCGCCGGTGAAGCGGTCGAGGCCGGTCGTCACCGGGGGCGCGGTGGGCGGTGCGGGGCGGTGGTCGCCGACGGGCACGCCGTGCTCCCTCAGCGCGTCCACGAGGTCCGCCCACAGCAGGGTGCCGGTGGTGGCGTTGGTGGTCAGGGCCACCGCGGTGCCGGTGCCCGGGTGGAACCGCAGGTGGGCGGTGCCGCCGTCGGCGGTGCCGTCGTGGCCGAGCCAGGTGCCGTCGGGCGAGGCGTGGCGGGCCAGGCCCAGGCCCCATCCGTCGGCCATGCCGGAGGCGTCGGCGGCGGGCACCTCGGCGGCCATCTCGGCCCGCTCCGCGGCGGGCAGCAGCGTGTCGGCTCCGGGGCGGGTCCCCAGGTGGAGGGCGGCGAGCGCCACCAGGTCGTCGGCGCTGCCGGCCAGTCCGCCCGCCGGCGCCCAGCCGTACGGCGGCAGGTACGGGCCGACGGGGTGGGCCGTGCGCCGCGGGCCCGGCCGCACGGCGTGGCCGTCCGCGACGGCACGGGGGCCCGCCGCGGAGCCGCCGCCCAGGAACACCGGGGCGATGCCGAGCGGCCGCAGCAGGGAATGCTCCATGACCGCCTGCCACTTCATGTCACCGACCACCTCGATCACGCGGCCGAGAATGCTGTAGCCGGTATTCGCGTACGAGAAGCAGTGCCCCGGATCGTGCAGGGTGCGGGTGGCCGCGGCACTCGCCGTGTAACGCGCCAGGGACGGTTCCCCGGTTCCGTCGGGCTCGTGGTCGGCGACCAGCCCGGCGGTATGGCTGAGCAGGTGCCGCAGGGTGATGGCGGCCATCTTGCCGTCCACCGCCCCGTCGAACTCCGCCAGGTATTCGGCGACCGGGTCGTCCCATTCGAGGTCGCCCTCGGAAACGAAGCGGGCGATCACGGTGGCCGTGAACGCCTTGGTCACCGAACCCAGGGCGAAGGCGGTGTCCGCGGTCACCGGCACGGCGGTGCCGGCCCGGGTCACCCCGGTGGTCAGGGACAGGGTCTCCCCCGCCCGGTGGATGGTCAGCTGCGCGCCGGGAACCGAGTGGTCGTGCGCGAGCCCGCGCAGTCGGTCCGCCGTAAAATGCGCTTCCACGTCTCCCCCTTGTCACGCTGCACTGGTACGGCTACCCGCACCTCGGGGGTGCGGGTAGCCGTACCCTCACATCCTCGATCACGCGTTCAAAAAAGGGCAAGAGCTTTCGATATGAGGAAAAGATGCAGGTCAGAGCGGGTGTGCTGACCAGGGGAGGGTGGCCGTCACCGTCGTCGGTCCACCGGGCGGACTCCTCACGTCCAACCGCCCGTTGAGCGCGGCGGCCCGGTCCTCCAGCCCGCGCAGCCCCGTCCCGCCGGTCGGCGAGGCACCGCCCGTGCCGTTGTCCGTCACCGAGATGACGAGCTGGTTGTCGTGCTCCTCAAGGCGGACGTGGATACGCGTGGCGGACGCGTGCTTGACCGTGTTCGCCAGGCATTCCGCGACGATGTAGTAAGCCGTCGACTCCACGCCCACGTCCGGGCGCCGCTCAAGACCGCTGGAAACGACCACGGGCACGTGGAAACGCTCCGTCAACGCCGATACGGCCGCGTCGAGACCGCGATCGCTCAGAATGGGCGGCTGAATTCCGCGTACCAGGTCCCGGATCTCGTCGAGCGCCTTTCCGATCTCCTGGTGCGTTTCGTCGAGAAGCCCGCGCAGGTATTCCGCGTCGTCACTCCTGCGGTGCTTCCCGTGGGAAAGGCGCATCAGCAGCACCGCCAGGCGCGCCTGCGCCCCGTCGTGGAGATCTCTTTCCAGTCGGCGGTAGTCGGCGTCGTTCACCCGCAGCGCCGCGATGCGCTGGCGCTCGGCCGCCTCCTCCCGGCGCTGCGCCTCGGCCTCGTCGATCCGGCTGAGGATGCGGCGCACCAGCCGGGCCCGCAGTCTGCCCATCCAGAACAGCAGCCCCAGCAGTGCCGAGAAGGCCGCCACGGACCCGGCGGCGACCGTCAGGCGCGTGACCGCCCCCGTCACCGGCAGGGTCACACCGGGCCCGAACGCGAGTTGCTCCGGCGGCCCGACGGGCAGCGCCACCGCGAACGCGACCACCGGCACCGCCAGCGCCGCCAGCGGCAGCAGCCAGACCGTGCCGAGCAGCAGCAGCCCGAGGTAGCCGATGTCGTCCCAGCCCGCCTCGGCGGACCGGTGCTCCCGAGCCCCCTCCCGGTCCGCCTCGGCGGACCGGTGCGACGGGTCGCCCGGGGCGCCGACGACCGAGTGGGCGAGCAGGCGCTCCAGGTCGGCGACAGCCCGCAGCAGCGGCAGGCTGAACGACATGCCGTCACGCAGGGCCGCCAGCCGGGCCGGCACCTGCCGCAGCACGTCACCCAGCGCGCCGGCCTGCCGGGGCGCCCGCCGCCGCGCTGCCGGGACCGCCCACCGCACCGCCGCCGCCGCACCCCGTACGACGGCGACGACCGCCGACGGCAGACCGGCGAGCAGGAGCCACGACACGGCGCGCAGAGCCAGCGAGGCCACCACGAGCGGGGCCAGCAGCAGACCGACCAGACTGCCCACGGAGAGGTAGATCAGGCCGGCGGCCACACGATAAGGAGTCGAGAACGTCACAGGACTACGGACCACCGCGCGTCAGTCGGCCCTGTCCTGAAGCTTTTCCATGCCCCGCAGGTAATCCAGCACCGCCAGCACCCGGCGGTGGTTCTCACCCGTGTTCGGAATCCTCAACTTCCCGAGGATCGACGTGACGTGCTTCTCCACCGCGCGCTCGGAAATGGCGAGCCGGTTCACGATGCCGCTGTTCGTCAGCCCCGTCGCCATGAGTTCGAGCACCTGGCGTTCACGCGGCGTCAGCAGCTCCGTGGCGCGCTTCTCCCGCGGACTGCCGACGAACTGCTTGAAGATGTCGGAATCCAGGACGGTTTCCCCGTTCCGGACGCGGTGCAGAGCCGAAAGGAATTCCTCGAAGTCCCCGACGCGCTGCTTCAGCAGGTACCCCGCCCCGGCCGGCGCGTCCCTGACCAGCTCCTCGGCGTAGGTGGGCTCCACGTACTGGGACAGGAGCAGCACCGCGGTGCCCGCGCCGAGCTTCTGTATCTCCAGGGCGGCGCGTATGCCCTCGTCCGTGAACGTCGGCGGCATACGGACATCCATAATCACCACGTGCGGCCGCGCGGTCCGGACGGCTTCCAGCATCCCCGTCGCATCGCTCAGCGAAGCGACGACCTCGATTCCCTCGTCCGCCAGCAGCCTCGCCATTCCGGCTCGCAAGAGCGCGGAATCCTCGGCGATCGCGACGCGCATGGAGACTCCTGCTCGTTAGGATCGTGCCAACCAACCGGCGAGCATGCGCCGCCCAAGTGTGAAGTGCAAGTGAAGCTGTGTGGGGGGCCACAGCATAGGCGCGGCACGCTGGGTAACGCTACGCCGACCGATGTCCGACCCCGAGTGAGACGCCCTACTCGCGGGAAGCGACCCCGGCGACGCCCGCGTGCCGCAGCAGACGGCCGACCGCCGCACGGCTCACCACCACACCGACCAGGACACAGGCCCCGGTGAGCGCCCCGAGCACGCCCCACTCCACGCGCAGCGGCGGCTCCCCGCCGAAGACCGCCAGCGCCCCGCGGTACGCCCGCGCCCCCACGGCCACCACCCCGGCCGCGATCACCACGCCCAGCAGCGACGTGGACAGGGTCTCCCACAGCGCCATGCGGCGCACCTGCCCCGCGCTGACACCGATCAGTCGCATGCCCGCCACCTCCCGCCCGCGTCGGCTGTACGCCATCACCAGCACGCCCGCCACGGCGATGAGCGCGTACAGCGACGCCGGTACCGCAAGCACCCCCAGCACCAGCCGGTTGAGCCGGTCACGGTCGCCCGCCGCCCGGCTGAACCACTCCTCGGACGGCACCACCCGCACCCGGTCGGCACCGAACCGCGCGGTCAGCTCCGCGGCCGCCGCCCGCGGCGAGCCCGCGGCCTCTGCACCGAGCAGCACGGCGGCACGCGGCGCGGCCGCGCCGCCTCCCGAGCCGGGCGGCAGCAGCAGCGAGGGCACCGCCGACCCGCCGTCCAGCACCGCCACGACACGGCCCGTGACCGGCCGGCCGCCGAACAGCCCGTACGTCACCGTGGAGCCCGCCCGGTGCCCGTACCAGTCGGCGAACTCCCGCGACACCGCGAGCGTGCCCGGCTCCAGCGGGCCGAGGGACCCGTCCACCACCGTGATCCGGTGGGTGCGGGCCAGCGCGGCCGGATCCCCGACCGCCGCCTGCTCCCGCCACACCGAGTGCGGGCCGGCCACCGCCACCTCCAGCGCGGCGGGTGCCGACACCGCCGCCACCCCGGGTGGGCGCGCAGGGCCGACACGACGTCCTCGCCCAGCACGCCGCCCCGCGCCGGCTCCACCACCAGTTGCGCGACGGTACGCGCCCGGTCGTCCGCCTCCGCCGCCGCGCCCGTGGTGGACAGCACGGTGGTGAACACGCCGACGGTCGCCAGGATCGCCACCACCGGCCCGACCAGGGCCGCCGTACGCCGCCGCGACGTGCGCACCGACTCCGCGGCCAGGCGGCCCGCCACCGGGTCGGCCCAGCGCAGCGGCAGCGCCGTCAGCCGCAGCAGCGCCGGCAGGTACAGGGGCCCCAGGAGCGTGGCGGCGACAGCGAGCGCCATCGTGCCGGACAGCGCCAGCGGCGTGGCCGCCTCCGCGCCCGCGCCGGGCGTCAGCGCCACCAGCACCCCGCCGGTCACCAGCGTCAGCACACCCAGCGCCCCGCGCCCCGCCGTCATCGCCCGGGCGTCCGGCTCCGCCTCGCGCAGCGCCTCCGCCGGGCGCACCCGCGCGGCCCGCCGCGACGCGGCCAGCGCACCCAGCACGGCCATCAGCAGCCCGCTGCCCGCGGCGAACAGCAGCGGCCCGGACAACGGTCCCGGTCGCAAACCGACCGGTGACAGCCCCGTGCCGTCGAGCGCCTCCACGGCGAACGGCGCGGCCGCGGCGGCGACCGCGCACCCCGCCAGTGCGGCAGGCACCGCCACCGCCAGCGACTCGCCCAGCACCATCCGGCGCACCTGCGGACCGCCCGCGCCCACCAGGCGCAGCAACCCCATGTCGCGGCGGCGCAGGGCGATGCCGAACGCACACGTGCCCGCGACGACGAACACCGTCACGAACGCCGACACGACGCCCGCCATCGCCAGCACGCTCTGCACCCCGCCCATGTCCGGGTCGCCGGCGGACAGGGTGCGCGCCGTACCGGTGCCGTCCGTGAGCGTCACCGACCCGGCGCCGGAGCCGGGCGCCGCCGGCACCGCCCAGGTCGCGGCCAGCGCCGACGCGCACACCCCGACCAGCGCCACGCCGAGCGCGAGCGCCACGAACGTACCGGCGAAGAGCGCCCGGTAGTGCCGCACCGACCGCAGGGAGATCCGCCACATCACCGCTCCCACAGGCTCAGCTCGTGGGCGACCGCGGCGGCCGTGGGGTGGTCGAGCCGCCCGACGACCCTGCCGTCCGACAGGAACACCACCCGGTCCGCGCACGCCGCGGCCGCTGGGTCGTGGGTCACCACGGCGACCGTGCCGCCTGCCCGGTCGACCACGGCCCGCAGCAGCTCCATGACCTGCCGGCCGCTGCGCCGGTCCAGGGAACCGGTCGGCTCGTCCGCGAAGACGATCTCCGGCTCGGCCACCAGCGTCCGCGCGATCGCGACCCGCTGCTGCTGCCCGCCGGACAACTGCGCGGGCCGCCGGTCCGCCTTCTCCTCCAGACCCACCCCGCGCAGCGCCCCCATGACCCGGTCCCGCCGCACGCGCCCGCCCCGCAGCCGCAGCGGCAGGGCCACGTTCTCGTACGCGGTCAGCATCGGCAGGAGGTTGAACTGCTGGAAGACGAAGCCCATCCGGCTCCGGCGCACCTCCGTCAACTCCTTCTCACCGCAGGCGGCGAGGTCCGTGTCACCCAGGAGCACCTGGCCGCTGTCCGGCTTGTCCAGACCCGCCGCGCAGTTCAGCAGCGTCGTCTTGCCGGAGCCGGACGGGCCCATCACGGCGGTCATCGCCCGCTGCGGAAAGCCCAGACTCACCTCGCGCAGCACGGGGACGCGCCCCCCGGCGCCCGGGTGGCTCTTGGAGACGGCGGCCAACTGGACGGCGAGGAGCTGAGTGTCGGTGAGCAGTGCCATGCCCCCAGTCCAGCAGAGCGGGACGCCCAGGTCAGTGGGCCTGCCAGGAGTCCCGAAAGGAGGGTTTTCCCTACCGTCCGCCCCGCGCCGGGCGGTTAGAGTACGGGTGCACCAGCACGCGCCACGGCCCCGGAGGGACACGCACCATGACCGTCGCCGTCTGGGAGGCCATGCGGCGGCGCCCCCTGCAGTTCGCGCTCTCCACCTGGCCGCCGCGGTGCTGGGCGTTCCTGCTGAGCGGCACCGTCGTGGGCTTCGTCGCGCTGCTCCTCTTCGCCGGCCTCCTCTTCGTCGGCATCGGCCTGTCCGTGGTCGGCGTCGGCCTGCTCGTCCTCATGGCGGCCGCCGTCTTCGGAGTCCCCGTCGCCGCCCTGGAACGGCGCCGGCTCCGGCTCGTCGAACCGGAGCCCCTCCTCGACCCGCACGGCTCACTGCCCGGCACGGGCGCCTGGCCGTGGCTGCGCACCCGCCTGCGCGAGCGCGCCACCTGGCGGGAACTCGGGTACACCCTCGCCCTGGGCGTCGTCTTCACCGCCACGGGCATCGGCTTCACCGCCCTGCTCGGCCTGTCGGCGATCCTGACGGCGACCCCCGTCATCGTGTGGGCGATCGCGCCCGACACGGTGATGCTGGTGCCCGGCAGGCCCATCTCCGATCCCGTCGCGGCCCTGCCGGGCAGTGCCGCGGGCCTCTTCGGACTGCTCGTCTCGGCGTACGCGGGCGGCCTGCTCGCGGGCGCGCAGGTGTGGGTCGCCCAGGCCCTGCTGTCGGCCCGCGACGAGGACCTGAGCAGCAGGGTCATCGAACTGACCCGCTCCCGCGCCCGGCTGGTCGACGCGTTCGAGGCCGAACGGCGCCGCATCGAGCGGGACCTGCACGACGGCGCCCAGCAGCAGCTCGTGGCGCTCAGCATGACCCTGGGACTGGCCGAACTGGAACTGCGCGGCCAGGACTCGCCGGCCGCCCCGCTGATCGCCCGCGCCCGCGGCGAGGCCCGCCAGGCCCTGGACCAGCTGCGCTCCCTGGTGCGCGGCATCCACCCCCAGGTCCTCACCGACCACGGGCTGCCGGCCGCCGTCGCCGAACTCGCCCTGCGCAACCCCGTCCCGGTCACCGTCGACATCGACCTCCCGCACCGGCTGCCGTCGGCGGTCGAGACCACGGCGTACTTCACCGTCACCGAGGCGCTGACGAACGCCTCCAAGCACAGCGGCGCCGACGAGGTCGCCGTCGTCGGCCGGCTCCGCGACGGCAAACTGGTCCTGCTCATCACCGACAACGGGCACGGCGGCGCCGATCCGGCCGCCGGGGCCGGTCTGCAAGGATTGGCGGACCGGGTGGCCATCCTGAAGGGGAGACTCATCGTGACCAGTCCCGCCGGCGGACCCACGCAACTGCGGGTGGAGGTGCCGTGCTCCGCGTAGTGCTCGCCGAGGACGCCGTCCTGCTGCGCGCCGGCCTGGTGGAGCTGCTGTCCCGCGTCGGACACGAGGTGACCGCCGCCGTCGGGGACGCCGCGGAACTGGCGCGCGCCGTGGACGCCGACCGGCCGGACGTGGTCATCACCGACGTCCGGATGCCGCCGGGCTTCCGCGACGAGGGCCTGAAGGCGGCGCTGGAACTGCGCGGCCGGCACCCGGGCCTGCCGGTGCTGGTGCTGTCGCAGTACGTCGCCACCGCCTACGCCGCCCAGCTGTTCAGCGGCGGCACGTCGGCCGGGGGAGGACTGGGGTACCTGCTGAAGGACCGGGTCGGGGAGGTCACCGACTTCCTCGACGCGCTGGACCGGGTCGCCGGCGGGCAGACGGTCATCGACCCCGAGGTGGTCCGGGTGCTGCTCCGGCAGCGGACCGCCGACGAGCCGCTGCAGCGCCTGACACCCCGCGAGCGGGAGGTGCTGGCCCTCATGGCGGAGGGGCTGAACAACCAGGCCATCGCGCAGCGGCTCACCATCACCGAGGCCTCGGTCGTCAAGCACTCCAGCAACATCTTCATGAAGCTGGAGCTCGACCCGGCCGAGGGTAACCGCCGGGTCCTGGCGGTCCTCGCCCACCTCCGCCGTGAGGCCCCACCGGTCTGACCCGCCGCGTCAGCGCCACTCCAGAAGGAGCCGACGGCTCGCCGGCCCCCGGGTCCGCCGCGGTGACCCGCCGTCCGGCAGGCCGGCGCCGACCCGACCGGGCGGTGTCAGCGTCCCGTGGGGAGGAGAACCGACGGGTCGTCGGCACCGCGCCTGCGGCGCCCGCCGGCCTCAGGCGCGTCGGCGCCGGTCCGACCGTGCCGTGCGTCCGCCCGGGGTAAGTCGACGGATCGTCAGCCCGCCGCGACGCGACGCCGAATCGCCCTCCGGCAGGTCGGCGCCCGGGTCTACTCGCCCGCGTCGGCGCCCCCGTGAGGCAACCGACGGCCTGTCAGCTCGCTGTCCTCGCGCGGTCGATACGTCCTCCGGCAGGTCGGCGCCCGGGTCTACTCGCCCGCGTCGGCGCCTCCGTGAGGCAGCCGATGGACCGTCAGCCCGCCGTCCCCGGCGCGGCCGACACGTCGTCCGGCAGGTCGGCACCCGGGGTGAGCAACCGCGTCAGCCGCTCCGCCGACGAGTCCCAGGACCATTGCGCGGCCACCCACGCCCGGCCGGCCCCGCCCATCGCCGCGGCCCTCTCCGGGTCGCCCAGCAGCCCCGACACGGCACCGGCCACGGCCCGTACGTCAGTACCGTCCACGACCGTGCCCGTCACCCCGTCGACGACGGCGTCCGGCGCGCCGCCCGAATCGCCGGCGACCACGGGCAGTCCGCTCGCGGCAGCCTCCAGGAACACGATGCCCAGCCCTTCCGCCTCCAGCCCGGCCTTCCTGGTCCGGCACGGCATCGCGAAAACGTCGGCCGCCGCGTAGTACGGCGCCGTCGACGCGTGGTCCAGACCCCCGGCGAACACCACATGCCCCTCGGCGTGCCGGCGCGCGAGCCTCCGCAGCCGCTCCTCGTCCGGGCCGTGCCCCACGATCACCAGCACCGCGTCCGGCACGGCCCGCAGGATGCCCGGCAGCGCCCGGACCAGCGTGTCCTGGCCCTTGCGCGCGACCAGCCGCGAGACGCACAGGACGACCCTGCGGTCCTCGAGGCCG
Organism: Streptomyces sp. CC228A; assembly: GCF_021390935.1. Lineage (GTDB taxonomy): Bacteria > Actinomycetota > Actinomycetes > Streptomycetales > Streptomycetaceae > Streptomyces. The sequence continues at coordinate 208,997 of NZ_JAJPUI010000007.1, read as the reverse complement.
TGCCGCTCCCGGACCTCCCGCGCCTGCCCGGGCACCGGGCGGAACGCCGCCGCGTCCACCCCGGGCACCAGCCGCACGAGGGCGGCCCGCGGCCCCAGCGCCGGCGCGACACGGCGCCGGGTGTACTCGCCGAGGTACGTGACGGCGTCCACGTGGTCGCCGATGCGCCGCAGCAGCCGCCGGGCGCCCGGTGTGCGGGCCCACCAGATCTCGTGGCCGTGCGTGGTGGCGACCAGCCGCCGGATCCTGCCGCGCCGCAGCGCCGGCGCCATCGCCGCGAGCGGCGCGGCGGCCCCGAACCACGCCCGGTCGCAGCCGTGGCGCCGGGCGGTCTCCAGGATGCGGCGGGTCACGCGGGGCGTGGGCAGCAGCATTCGGGCGGGGTCCCTGACCACCGGGAATGGCAGGGTGGCGTCGTACGCGGCGGCACCCGGCTCGCCGGACGTGTAGACGACCACGTCGTCGCCCGGGACGCGCGTCGCCATGGCGTGGACGAACGTCTCGATGCCCCCCTGGCGGGGCGGGAAGTCGTTGGTGACGATCAGAGTGGTGCCCATGGCGGGTTGCTGCCTTCGACAGGAGGGGACGTTCAGGCGGGGAGGAGGCGGCCGCGGCGGCCGCCGGCGGCGCGGGCGGCGGCGATCCCGCGGCCGCGGCCCCGGCGGTACGCGGGGCAGCCGACGCCCCGAAGCACCCGCGGGACGCCGCCCGGATCCCCGCCGCACCCCGCCGGGTGCGGCGGCTCAGGCGGCGCGAACTCCCGAAGGAGCGCCGCCCCGTCCGCTGCCGAGGAGCACCGGTGAGCGCCCCACCGCGGGGCGGCTGCCACCGCCGCGGTACGGCGGGCGCTCACCGGGCACACCGCACGACCGGAACCGGCACCGGCCGCGCGGGACTCGAGGACCGTACGACGCGGCCGCCCGCGGCCTCCGCCCCACGGGCACCACCCACCAGCCGCGCCAGCACCACCAGCGCGACCGGCAGGGCCAGGTACCCGAACCGCCCGGCCGGCGCCAGGAGGAACGCCACGCACAGGCCGACGGCGAGCCGGTCGGCGGCGGACACGAGGCCGTACGGCGGCCGCACGACGAGGACACGGCGACGGCCAGCCCGCCGGCCAGCAGCAGAGCGACCGCCGCGTACCAGCCGGCCGGCCCGAGGTCGGCGAGCAGCCGGCCCGGCAGCGGACTGGCCGCCGGCGTCTCCCACGGCCCGCGCCCCGTCGGGAAGGCGAACACCTGCTGCACGAGAGGCCCGGGCGACAGCAGCGCGCTCGGCAGGACGAGCAGGACGGTGCCCGCCACCGCGACGGCCGCGCCCTGCACGGCCGCCCGCGCCCCGCCCCGCTGGGCGAGCAGCGCCACGGCGACCGCGACGGCGGGCCACGCCGTCCACTTCAGCGAACAGGCGGCGGCCAGCGCCAGCCCGGCAGCCACGGGCCGCCGCCGGGCCGCGTACGCCAGCGCCAGGAACAGCAGTCCGATCAGCGGCAGGTCCACACCGCTGACGCACAGCGGCAGCGCCACGACCGGTGAGGCCACGAACGCGACCACGGCGTCCCGGCCCGCCGCGCCACCCGTGCCCGCCCGGCCGACCGCACGCCCGGTCGCGCGCCGCGCCGCCCACAGGCAGCCCAGGAACGCCGCCGCGCACCAGAGCCGGGCGTCGCCCAGCAGCCCGGGCAGCGGGCCGCCGTCGCCCAGCACCGCGCGCGGCAGCCCGAACACCGCCATGCCGGGCAGATACGGGGTGACCTCGACCACCGTGCGGGGTTCGGCCAGATACGGGGTGGCCTGACTCAGCATCAGGGCGCCGGACCGCTCGATGACGCCGACCTCGCTCTGCGCCCATCCGCCGGCCAGCAGCACGAGCAGCGGCACGGCCACCGCCCCGGCGAAGGCCGCCCCGACGGACAGGCGCCGCCCCCGCGGCCACAGTGCGGCGCCCGCCGCACAGAGGTAGCCCACGGACGCGCACGCCCCCCAGACCCGGTGCGGTCCCGGTGCCTCGATGAGGGGGAACACCCCGGCCCACACGAACGCCACGAACCAGCCACCGGCCCACACCAGCCGGTGCTTCCACGGTATTTGCGTCGGGAGAGTAAGCACCCGTCCATCAGACCCGGCCCTTACCGGCGCCGTCATGACAGCCAGGTCGAGACCCGGAGGTCGGGTTTACCCCACCACACCGCCACACCGATGGACCGCGCCGGCCGCTGACGCACCACTGACGCACCGCGCTTGCCGCCCCTGGGGCGTGTGTCGGAAGTGCTTTAGGTTGGCTGACGTGAGTGTGCGGGCGCGGAGTTACCGATATGTCGGACCGGTTGAGCTGAAGGCTGCGGTCCGGCCTGGCGGTGGCGGGTGCCCAATCGGCTCGGCGGCTGATTTCGACGGCTGGATCGCTGAGCGATCGGCAGCAGAACTGACGGAACCGTTCACCTTCGTGGTCGGCACGGATGGTGTGCTTCGGCTGGCGCCGCGGCGAAGTGAGCACGTGGCCTGCGCTGGCGGGGACATGGTTCTGAGTGCCGGCGAGATCAGCTTCGTGCGTGAGGCAGACCGGTGGACCGTGGGCGAGGTCAGCAACCAGTCCACCGGATACTGTCCGGACGTCACCTCCTGGTCGGCAGTCGCTCATGCTCTGGACGACGTAGAGCTTGGGCGGCCCTCCGGCTTCACCCATGAGGTGGAGTTCCGGCGGTGCCCCGACTGCCAGGAGCACAACATCGTGCGCGAGGACGACTTTGTCTGCGTCTTCTGTGGCAGTGATCTGCCGGAGGCGTGGAACGTGGATCCCGCCCTGTGACGGCCGCGGGTCACAGCCACTCGTTGATGGCAGCGACGAGGACAGTCGCTTCGTAGCGGACCGCGAGCTTGTCGTATCGCGTGGCGACGGCGCGGTGTGGCTTGAGACGGTCGGGTGGTGGTCGGTCCCGTCCGGGTGGTTCGCGGCCCTCTGTGGGCGGTTCTCCGCCCCGCCCACAGGACCGTCCCTGTCGTCCGAGCGCCGGCGGACCCGTCCACCCGGCCGGCGCTGCCTTCCGGGCGGGGCAGCAGGGGCACGGCCGGCGCGGTGAGCGCCGCGAGGACGAGCCAGGGGACGGCCGCGGGCAGGTCCCGGTCCGGCAGGGAGGCGGTGGCCGCACTGCCCACGAGGGCGATGGCGCCGGTCACCGAGGACAGGGCGCCCGTACAGAGGCCGAGGCGGCCCTCGTCGGCGCGGCCCGCCACCCAGGCGCGGGCGGCCGGGACGATCAGCATCCGGCCCAGCGTGAGCAGCAGCACGAAGCCGGTGCCGCGCCGGGCGAGGCGCTGGCGTGCCGGGCCTGCCGGTGCTGCGCGGGGTGAGGTGCCGGCGCGGCGGGCCTGCCGGTGCCGCGCGGGGTGAGGCGCTGGCGTGCCGGGCCCGCCGGTGACGCGCCGGAGCGACACGCCTTCCCGCGCCGGGCCCGGTGGTGCTGCGCCGAGCGGGACGCTCCCGCGCCGGGCCCGGCGGCGCGGCGAGCACAGCCGACACCCGGCGCACGCCGAACACCTCGGGTCCCGCCCCTTTCCGCCCTGCCCCGGGGTACGGGTTTGCCCGCCACACCCCTCACCGCCCGGGCGCCGAGGCGGCTCAGCGCGACGCTCCGGCGGGACGCGGCTGCGCCCGTATCTGTCTCGGCGAAGTGAGGGTTGACGAGGTGGCGCCGTGCGTTTTACTGCCGCGCACAAATAGCGGAGGCATTCGACCGGCGCCGGCCCCCGCGCCGTGCTAGCCTCGCATTAGTTGCAGTTGTGGTTCCCGAAACTTCAAGCGCTCTCCGACGGCTTCGCGCCTGTGGGGTGTGCTTTTCATTACCGGTATTTCCGGCGGGGCAATCATTGCGGCGACATGGCATGCGCACCGTGTGTATGCCGATGTGCCTCAAAGGAGATACAGCATGAGCACTGGCACCGTGAAGTGGTTCAACGCGGAAAAGGGTTTCGGCTTCATCGAGCAGGACGGCGGCGGCCCTGACGTCTTCGCCCACTACTCGAACATCGCCGCCCAGGGCTTCCGCGAGCTGCAGGAGGGTCAGAAGGTGAACTTCGACATCGCCCAGGGCCAGAAGGGCCCGACGGCCGAGAACATCGTGCCTGCCTGACGCTGACGCGTATGACGTAGCCGGGGCCCGCATCCTTCGGGGTGCGGGCCCCGGCTCACGCTTTTTCGCGCGCCGACCCCGCCAGGGCGAGACGCGTCCCACCCACCTCCGCCGCAGGGCGGTTGCGCGAAAACCGTCACCCGTAATTCCCGTCCCGTCGCCCAGCGAAACCCGAATCCCTTGCCGGGCGCCCACCGAGGGCGCCGCGGGGGTTTGCCCGGGAAGTCGGCACCGGAAACCCGGTTCCGCGTGTGATCAGGTCACCTCCATGGAATTCTTCGCGGAATTCCGCGCCGCAGGGATCCCCTGACACGTTCCGCATCGAGGAAGGCTCCGTATGGGCGTAGGGAAGGAACGCGCCGGGTCGGCTCTCTCGCCCAGAAGCGAGCCGGTCTGCCCTCCTGGAGCCTTCGGGTGCAGCACCCGCACCGTCGTCTGCACATCCGGACGGGGGGCGTACCCCGCCCTTCGCGGGACCCGGCGAGGTGCCGCACCGGCGCCGGGCGGCAACTCTGGCACAGGGCCGGAGCGGAATGCGGGGGAGCGGCCGGAGCGACCCCGGCGGGGCCCCTCCGGTCCGGCGGCGGGCACCGCCGCCCCCGCCTCGTGTCGGACCGCCGCCCCCGCGGGGTGGTGGCGCCTCCCGGGCCAGGACACGACCGGCACGGCGCTCGCCGACGCACCCGCGGTCGGCAGGAGGCCCCGCAGGCCCCGCCGACGCACCCGCGGTCGGCAGGAGCCCGCAGGCCCCGCCGACGCACCCGCGGTCGGCAGGAGCCCGCAGGCCCCGCCGGCCGTACGGCCAAGCCACCGGCTCCCACACGAAAGGCACTCGTGACCGTCATTCAGGCCCCGCACCGCCCCGCAGCCCAGGCCCTGCTACGCCCGGCCCTTCAGGCCCCGCACCGCCCCGCGTGCACCGCGTCCACGCCGGCCCAGGTGCACGGGGAAGACGCCGTCGACGAGACCGGACCGCAGGTCTGGGAGGACATGACCGTGGAAGTGGCCCTGTCGGTCATGTCGGGCGCACGCGCCGCGCACCTGACCGTCCGCGACGACGACGGCAGCCGTACGGGCCTCGTCTCCCGGGCCCAGCTCACCGCCTTCCGCGCCACGCCCGCGTACACCGACCGGGTGCGACTGCGGGACCTGCCGTCCCGTGCGGACGGCCCCCACCACCCCTGAGCAGGCGGCTGGACCGGGCGCGGGTGCGGCGACCCGAGCCGCAGAAGCCGCCACCGGCCGACACCACCAGCACCCGGTGTCCCGAGCCGCACCGCCGCACCGCACCACCGTCGTCCGTGCCGTCAACACTCTCCCCACTGTGAGGTCCCATGCGCTGCGTAATCGCCCGCTTCCCGTTCGAGCTGACGAAGAACGGTGTGATGGAGGCAATGGAGGGCGTCGCCCCCGAACCGATCACCGGCGAGTCCGTGACCATCGGACGCCGCCAGTATCCCGTCAAGCAGGTGGGCGCGGTCATCACACGCCAGGACCGCCGTGACTTCAGCGCCGGCGAAGTCGTCCGGGCGATGGTCAAGCTCGGTTTCACCTGCCACGCCGTGCCCCAGGCCCCCGGGGCCGCCGCGGCCGGCCCGGTCCAGCGGGCGTCCGCTCTGCTCGGCCCGTCCGCGGCGGCCTGACCGGCGGGCCGCGGCCCGCACGCCACGCCCGAAGACGGACCAGAGGGCCCGACCGGAACACCGGTCGGGCCCTCTTCCATGTCCGGGGCTCAGTGGTCGGAGTAGCTGAAGTCCCCCACCGTCCAGGCGCTGACGTCGTCGATCGACACGCGGTACATCCCGCCCGTCTCCGGGATCCCCACCGGGCCCTGGATGATCCGTGCGACATGGAAGTGGAGGTGTGTGGGGCGGCCGCCCGCCCCCGCCGCCTCGCCGAACGTGTCGGCGAACTCGCCCAGGCGGGGGGAGTCCGTCAGGACCTCCCTCACCCGCTGCCTCCACACGGCTTCCGGGGCCAGGCGCCCGGTGATGACGGCCCCACCGGTGATCACGGTCAGGGACATCTGATTGCTCTGCCCGGACTCGACCGTGGCGGCGATGTCAACGAGCAACTCGTCAGGCTTCGACATGAACGCCGATGCTAGCCACCGGGGCCGCCGGCCGTCACGGGCGAGGCGTCAACCAGCGGAGACGCGGCACGATCCGCCGCCGCGGGAGGACGGCCGCCGACCGGACGGGACGGCGGGCCGCAGCGGACGGAAGGGCCCCCGGCTCCTGCGGGCCGCCCGCACCGCCGAGGCCCCGAGCATCCGGAGGCCTCCCCCGAGGACACCGTGACACGCTCGGCGGCAGCAGCCGGGCGGTACCCCGGCGGGCAAGGTATCCGCGCTCACAGGGGAGCAAAAATCTATCTTGGCGAGAGTAGACATCGCGCCGCGACGTGGCTACAGTTTCTCTCGTAGCCGAGATCGGAAGGCCCGGCAGGGGACGAACTGCCGGGCAGCAGGACCCGCAGGACGATGCGGTGGCGGAGTCCCGGAGCCACGGTGAAGACAGAGGGCGACGGGGCTGGCGACCGCGACGGGCGGGGAGAACGGTGGCGCTTTTCGCAGGCCACCGGCAGTATGCGGCACCGAACAGTGCCGCAGTTCCCGAGTAAGTTGTTCCCATGCAGGAAACGGAGGAGTGAAGCGCCATCAGGATCGCCCGGGAAGGAACGTGAGCCCGGGTACCGCAGGACATCGTTAGGCAGGTGGTCTCCGGTCACACATCCGCGATCCCCGCATCCTCGCCCCTTGCACGGGTGACGAGGCGGACACAGTAAGCCGGTGCAGAACGCAGGCCGGCAGATGGTGCAGTTCCTTCGGGGCCCTGGTGCCGTTACGGCACCAGGGCCCCTCGACGCGTTCCCAAGAGAGGTGCGAATGACAGCAGACGATCCGATCGGCCGTCTCGACGACGACGACTACCCCGCCTACACGATGGGCCGGGCAGCCGAGATGCTCGGTACGACCCCCGGGTTCCTCCGCGCCCTCGGCAAGGCCCGGCTGATCACGCCGCTCCGCTCCGAAGGCGGTCACCGGCGCTACTCCCGCTACCAGCTGCGCCTCGCAGCCCGTGCCCGGGAACTCGTCGACCAGGGAACGCCCATCGAGGCCGCCTGCCGCATCATCATCCTTGAGGACCAGTTGGAGGAGGCCCAGCGCCTCAACGCCGAGTACCGCCGCGCGGCGGCCGAACGCCGACCACCGACCACCGACTGATCCCCCCTGGCCGCACCCGCCCCCCACACCCAGCTACAGGTTCATGCCCGGCCCGCCGGCCGGATCGCGCCCCCGCCGACGCTCCTCCACCCGCCCCAGGTCACCGACCTGGGGTTCACTGCCGTCCGGCCCCACCGCCCCGGCCCACCCGGCCGATACCGGCCGATCCCGAAGCAGGGCCGTGGCGGCGCCGGCGGGCCGGGGGAGCGGGGCCGCTCACCTGGTCCGTTGGATGTTGCCGCCCCAGGTCAAGCAGCCGAGAAGGCGAGCGTGCCAGGCGCCGAGGAACGTTCATGCAGGGCACCGGCCACCCCCGGGTGCCGCCCGGGCGGCTGACCGGCCCACCGGGTAATCTCGGGCACATCGTCATTGCGGCCCGACGGGCTTCCGCTCCACTCCGGTGGAGTCTCGAAGGACACGCCCCCACCCGCACGAGTCACTTCGTGCTGCCCGGGGGAAGCCCTTGCTGTTTCGCGCGTCCGCGAAAACGGTCGCCGCCATGGCGCTCGACCGCTCGCTGTTCCTGCACCTCACCGACCGGTTCACCCACCTCCACGGCTACCGGCCCGGTGCCTCCGAGGCCCGCTCCTGGGAGTGCAGCGTCCCCGTGCTGGCCGCGGCCCTCAACGACGCGGGGCTGGGGGACGTGGAAGTCATGCTCGAGTACGCGCTCCCGCTGAACAGCAAACGCGCCGATGCCGTCCTGGCCGGGGTGCACCCCGCCACCGGAGAGCCGTCCTACGTCGTGGTCGAGTTGAAGCAGTGGAGCCGGGCACTGCCCCACGAGGACGATCCCGCCCTGTGCCACGTCGACCCCTACCCGCACCCCGTCCTCAACCCGATCGAGCAGGTGCGCCGCTACTGCGACTACCTGGTGCACTTCAACGGGGCGGTGGCCGGACACGGGCACCGGGTCCAGGGGCTCGTATACCTGCACAACGCCGCAGAGCACGAGGTGTCCTTCCTGCGGGAGCTCGAGCGGGACGGCCGTGGACTGCTGTTCACGGAGGACAGCCGGGGCGCCCTCCTGGCACACCTCCGTACGAGGCTGAGCGACCGGCACTCCGGGGCCGGGCCCGCGGACGAACTGCTCGCGGGTGCCACGGTCCCGTCGAAGCAGCTGATGGCCGTGGCTTCCCAGGAGGTCCGGGAACGCGAGCAGTTCGTGCTCCTCGACGAGCAGCAGGTCGCGTACCGCCTGGTGCTCAACGCGGTGGACAGGGCCATGCGCGCCGACCGCAAGGAAGTCGTCATCGTCACCGGAGGGCCGGGCACGGGAAAGAGCGTCATCGCACTGCAACTGCTCGGCGAGCTCTACCGGCGCGGGATCCCTGCACTGCACGCGACCGGTTCCCAGTCCTTCACGAGGACGATGAGGAAGATCGCGGGCGCCCGCAAACGGGAGGTCCAGGACCTGTTCAAGTACTTCAACAGCTTCATGACGACGGAGAAGAACAGCCTGCGGGCGCTGATCTGCGACGAGGCCCACCGCATCCGCGAGACCTCCGCCAACCGCTACACCCGTGCCGAGCACCGCACGGGCCGGGCCCAGATCGACGAGCTCATCGACGCCGCCCACGTCCCCGTCTTCCTCCTCGACGAGCACCAGGTCGTACGGCCGGGGGAAATGGGCACCGAGGCCGAGATCAGGGCGGCAGCGGCGAGACGGGACATCCCCTGCCACGTCGTGCCACTGGACAGCCAGTTCCGCTGCGGCGGCAGCGACGCCTACCTGCGCTGGGTGGTCCGGCTCCTCGGCCTGGAGCCGGGCGGCCCGGTCGTGTGGGAACCGGACGACCGCATGCAGCTGCTGGTCGCGGACAGTCCGCAGGAGATGGAAGCCTTCCTCGCGGAGCGCCGGGCGCAGGGCTACGGCGCCAGGATGTCCGCGGGCTACTGCTGGCGCTGGTCTCCGGAACCCAAGCCCGGTGCCCCGCTGCCGCTCGATGTCGTCATCGGAGACTGGGCCCGCCCCTGGAACCTGCGCGGCGAGCGATCCGTGTCCGGCGCGCCCCCGGCCGCCCTGTGGGCCACCGACCCCGCCGGCTTCGGCCAGGTCGGCTGCGTCTACACCGCCCAGGGCTTCGAGTACGACTGGTCCGGCGTCATCATCGGGCCCGACCTCGTCTGGCGCGGCGACCACTGGGTCACGGACCCGGCGGAGTCCAAGGACCCGGTCTTCAGGAAGTCCACTCCGCACACCGACGTGAGTCGCCTGATCCGCAACACCTATAAGGTCCTGCTGACCCGCGGCATGGTCGGCACGGTCGTGTACTCCACGGACGCCGAGACACGCGAGAAGCTGCGGAGGCTGGTCAGCGGCGATCTGCAGCGTGAGACTGCCCGGATCTGACCGGCGGAGGCGCACGCGGAGCACCCATCGGGCCCGGAGGCGGGACCGTCCGCAGACCCGCGCTTTCGGCGGCCTTCGGCAGGCGACGCGTGCGCGCCGGGACGTGCCGAAGGCCGGGTCGACTCGGGACTCCGGGCCCTGGCGCCGCCCACGGAGGCATCGGCACCGCCGCCTTGCCGTGCGCCGCCGTCCCGCCACGCGGCGCCTCCCCGGCGGCGGACACACGCGGTAGGCCGGGGAGCTCCGGTGTGCGCCGCGGTCATTCCACGTGCCGGGACGAAGGAGCCCCCGTCCGTGCGGCCGGGACGTTGGAGCCCCCGTCCGTGCGGACCGAGCGATCCGGCCACGAAGCCCACCGATCGGGCCGACGCACGACCTGCGGTTTCTCCCCGAGCCGCCGCCTCCTTAAGATCACCGATACCGGTTGCGGCCCGACGGGCTTCCCCAGGGACATGCCCCCACCCGCACGAGTCACTCGTGCCCTGGGGGAACCACCTCGTGTCCATGCTCCTGCTGAAGCTGGCGGCCCATGATCTGCTCACCCTGAACGCCAGGCGCCGCATGGTGCCGCATCTCGCGGCCAGGTGGCGGCACTTCCGCGGTGCGGACGCCTCGCTGTCGGAACGCTCTGCCTGGGCCGAGAGCCTGGTGAGCCTCGCCGAGGACCTCGTCGCCGCCGGCCGCGGGAACGTCGAGATGGTCGTCGAGTGCGCCGCCACGCTCGACGAGGCCGAGCGTCCGGGGGACCCGCGACTCATCGACGTCGTCCTCGTGGGCCGTCACCCGAAGGAGAGCCGGCTGTCGGTCCAGTTGGTCGAGCTGAAACGCTGGTCGACGGTGACCAGGGTGGAGCGGGCCACAGCCGACCTGGTGCATGTGCCAGGGATGGGGAGCAAGAAGCATCCGGCACTGCAACTGAGGGACAACTACCATGCGTTCACGAGTGCTCGGGGGCCGCTGCACGGGCTGGAGTACGAGTGCGGGGGGTTCGCCTACCTGCACAACGCCACGGAGGCGACCGCGCAGCCCCTGATCGGGCCCGACGCACCGACCGGAGCCTACGCCCGCGTCTACACCGGCGACCGGCGCGAACGGCTGCTGGCCGACCTCCGGGCGACCTTCACCGAGGAGGGCGGCGCCTCCGAGGCCGAGATCCTCCTGAGGAGCATGGGCCTGCGCAACACGCCTCTCCTCGACGCCATGATCCGCTCGCGCGGAGAGGACACGGTGTTCACGCTCCGCGGTCGACAGAAGAAGGTCGCCGACGAGATCCTCGACGCCGCGGCCAAGGTGCTCCCCGATCCGAAGGCGCCTCCCCTCGTGCCGGACGACCGGCGCCTGGTCTTCCTGGTCACCGGCGGCGCGGGCACCGGAAAGAGCGCCATCGGCCTGCAGCTCAAGGCAGAACTGGAGGCGTCCGGACACACCGTCAAGTACGCGAGCGGCAGCCGGGCCTTCAACGGTGCCCTGCAGGAACATGTCGGCTACGGGGACCGGGAGTTCAAGGAGACGTTCACCTACTTCAGCAACTTCGTGACCCCGCCGGACCCGCCCCTGGACGTCCTGATCTGCGACGAGGCGCACCGCCTCCGGGAGCGGTCGACCAACCGGTTCTGGAAGCCCGAGCAGCAGGGGACCAAACCGCAGGTCGACGAACTCCTCGACGCGTCCCGGCTGACCGTCTTCTTCCTCGACGAAGGCCAGAGTGTACGCCCCCAGGAGGTCGGCACCGCCGACCTGATCGCGGACGCCGCCCGGCGGTACGGCGCTGGCCTCCTCCGGTACGGGCTGCAGGAGCAGTTCCGCTGCGGAGGAAGCGACGCGTACATCCGCTGGGTGCGTGCCGTCCTCGGAGTGGAGGACGGGCAGCCGGAGCCGTGGACACCGGACGGCCTGATGCACGTCGAGGTGGCCGACAGCCCTGAGGAACTGGAGCGGATCATCCGCGCCGAAGCGCGCGCCGGGGCTTCGGCCCGGATGGTCGCGGGGTACTGCTGGCCCTGGACGAAGCCGATCGGCAAGGAGAGGCGCCTGGAGAACGACGTGCGGATCGGCGCGTGGCACAGACCGTGGAACGCGGACAGTGACGCCTTCTGCGCGGACGGAGCACCGCCGTGCACGATCTGGTCCGTACACGAGAAGGGGCTCGACCAGATCGGCTGCGTGTACACCGCGCAGGGCCTCGAGTGGGACTGGTGCGGGGTGATCATGGGAGAGGACATGGTGCGCCGGGACGGGCGGTGGGTGTTCCACCAGGGCAAGGCGCGCAAGGACCCGGAGACCGGGGTCAAGCGCGTCGGGGTCCCCGGTTCGTTCGACCCGAAGGTGCGGGCCGGCAGCGTCGACGACGAGGAGTTCGCTCGGCTGGTCCGGCACGCCTACCACGTCCTGATGACCCGGGCGTCCCGCGCCACGGTGCTCTACTCCACGGACGAGGAGACCCGGGCGTACCTGAAGGAACTGGTCGGCGAGGTCCACGTGCACGGGCTGCGGCCCACGTGGGAGAACCTTCCGGAGGAGGCACGTGTCACGCACCTGCCCCGGCCGCGCCGGGGGCGCGGCTCCCGCAGGAAGCGGAGGAACACGGGACCGCAGGTGCCGGATCTGCGCCTGTTCTGAGGCCGGTGGCAAGGAAAGGTGGCGGGCTCTCCGGGCCCGCCACCCGCCTGTGTCAGAAGACCAGGCGCGCTGCCGCCGCCAGGGCCGCCACCACGAGCTGGGTGACCGCACCCGCGGCGACGTCGACCAGGATCTCGCGAAGCCGGTGACGACGTGCAGAGATGTACTCAACGGGATTCACAGGTGTCCACTCCTCGGCGTGAGCTGTGGAATGGCGGGACCGCCCTTCCGGGCATCCGCAGTCACGCCGCGTGTGACACGCAGTGGAGACCATTCGTCAGTCACAGCCGGGGACCGGCGCCTGAACACCGCCGACGTACCCTCCGGGAAGGTGCGCAGCGCACGTCACTCTAGTGCACCCCCGAATCGGCGGTCACGGTTTTCGGCCACCTCGGCGGTGGTGGAAGGCCGCGCCGCGTCACGACGGCTCGGCTGGACCATCCTGGAGGTCGAGGTCAGAAGCGCTCGATCTCCTGGTCGGCCGGGATCTGATAGCAGCCCGAGATGAGCATCAGACTCAGTTTCGGACGGTCGTTCTTCGCGTCCTGAGTGATCTTGACACTCGACTTCCGCTCGTCGTTGTCGGCCGTGAGAGTAAGGTTCTTGTTCCGACTGCGGTCAGGGCCGTACTGGACAATCTTCCAGCCATGCTTCGGCAAATCCTGCTTGAGTTGCTCCATCGCCTGGTCGAGCTGATCCGCTGAGGAAGGATAGAAGCTCCACGGGTGGAAGACACGGAAGTACTTCTCCCGATCCTTGCCCGCGCAGTCCATGACTCCTGCACGACTGTCCGACGTCTCCCCCTTGACGGTGATCAGGTCGTAGATTTCACTGGACGCCTTCTCCAGCTGATCTGAGGCGGCGCTGGACGTACTGGTGCCGGCAAAGGGGACGTTGTTCGGTTCTTCGTTCATGCTGCACCCTGTGAGAGTGATCAATAGGATGGAGATGGGGAGCGCCCATGCGCCCAGTCTGGTATTCACGCTGAGGAGCCTCGCTTGGTCGGCCAGTGCACGGCACGGTTGCTTCAGTGGCTGTGAGACCGAGGGATCACCGGCTAATCCAATTGCACCTTGTCGTACCGTCCGGCCACCACCAGGGCTTGATTCATCAGGCTCTCGGAACCTTCGTCCCAGTACCCGCTGTGACCTTCGGAGTCCGTGGTCATCTGATGGGCGCCGAACGATTCGTCGCTGGGAATCACCGCGTAGTGTCTCCACCTGTTTCCGCCGTGTCCCCAACGGCCGATATCCGGGACGGCGTCACCGTCTGCCTCCTGGTTCCAGACATGTCCCCGAGGCACGTCCAGCTCCTCGGCCGTGGCGACGGTGACCCCGGGGCTTCCTGCAGTGATCACGTCATCTGCGTTCAGCGTGCCGTGGTCCGCTGCGGAGCCGACGAGAGTCGTGCCGTATGAGTGGCCGATCACTGTGCGGTGTGTCCCCGAGCCGCCGGCATGTGACGCCTCCAGGCCATCGAGAAACCGGTTGAAGGCCGGGGCACCGTCATCTGCGTAGTGACGGAAGGGAGAGTCTGTGACGATATTCTGGGGCGCATCGTATCCGAGCCAGGTGATCGTGGACACGGCTCTGCCGTCAGCTTCATCATCGGCCAAACGCCATACGCGGACCATCCGGTCGATATCGCCACCGATGCTCTCCAACCTCGCTGTCGTCCCCGGTACGTAGACGGCCTGATGGTCGGCTGTGTCGGGATTCCCGTTGGCTATGATCGCCCGGCCGTTTCCTTCGGGGCTGAATCCCAGGAGGTAAGCCTCAGGGAGATCCCTTTTCCCGGTCTGGTCGAAGCGCTGCTGGATCCTGTCCATGCCGGCTATGGCCGCCTTCAGCTGGGAGTATCGTTCTCCGTGCTGACGGTGCCACTCCATCCATTCGTCCGTGTGCACCTTAGACGGGTAACCGCCTGCGTTGATCCAGGTCCACTCGTGGGCAGGTGGCTTAGGGATGGAGTTCAGCTCCAACCGGTACTCGGCCTGTGTTTGGACGAAGACGCTGCGGTTGGCCTCGTCGCGGACAGGGGAGGGCAGGCCGTCGAGCTTCCCCACAGTGGCAGGCTCCAACGAGAGCCACGCCGCCTGCTCCTCCGGGCTCAATCCCTTCCACCACGCCGCGTTGTCCTTTGGACTGCCGTCCTTCGGGGGTTCGGGGAGGGAGTCGACGTAGTTCTTGCCTGCATCGCGGACGCCACCTGTGTTCGAATCGACATCAGCCCAGTCCCGGTCGGAGACGGTCAGGTCGTCGTCGGCCTTCAAAGCGCGCAGCTTCGGGGCCCACTTGGCATCCGCGTCCGTGGCCTCTTTCAGCGCGTCGGCGATCCGGTTGGCGAACTCCAGCGCCTTGCCGTAGTGCGGGTTCGGGTGTGCGTTAGCCGCCTGGCGGTAGATCGCGTCCGCCACGGAAGAGGTCGGGCCGCCGGTGCCCGTGACCGTGCCGCCCTCCGGGACCTTGCCGTCGATCTCCTCGCCGCCTGCCGGGAAGCTGACCGAACCGTCCTGGTTCACCCTGCAGCCGGCGGCCTGCGCATCCGCCATGGCCGCGTCCAGCTTCCGCTTGGCTGCGGCCATGTCGTACGCGAAGCCGCCCAGTGCGGTGCTCACCAGGCCGCACTCGGTCTGCACGTAGTGGAAGTTCTTCGAGAGTTCCTTGAGTTCGTTCAGGGCCGCGGTCGCTGCCTGGCCTTCGAGCTGTGCGTGGATGCCGGAAGTGATCCGGATGTCGATCGCGTCCTTGGCCTTGGCGGCCATGTCGCCCGTGGCGCGGTAGCCGTCGGCTGCGTCCTCATAAGCGGTCGGCTTGAACTTCCTGAGCGTCGCCAGATCCATGGCCCTCGATCACCGGCCCTTCGTCTGACCACCGACGGCCTCGGTGTCCCGGTACTTCGCCTTGATGTTCTGGAACTCTTCCTCGATCGCCTTGTCGGTCAGCGCCAGATCGCGCCCTGCCCGCTCGAGCAGTCCGCCCAGCGTGCCGCAGCGGTCGCTCACCTTGCCGACGTAGGCCTTCCAGGAGGTGTACAGCTCCTTCTGCGCTGCCGCCGACTGGCACCCGGACGCGTCCTGCACACCCGACTGCCCGTCCTCCAGCTTCTTCAGGCCCTGGCTGATGTCGGACTTCAGACCGTTGACGCCCTCACCCGCCTGGGCCCAGGCCTTCTTCTGTGTCTTCAGCTCTCCGGAGGAGCTTCCGTCCCGGCCCCCGGAGCCGCCGAATGCCGGAAGCTGGTTGAGCTGCATCCGAGTTGCTCGGTGTTCAGCGGCTTCGCTCTTGAGCTGTTCCCACTCGTCCCACGACATCGGCGCCCCTCCACAGTGGGTCTGTCCTACGGCCCAACCGGGCCCTGACCGTCACCCTAACGAGATCCGGCTGAAGATCATCCGGATCACCTCGATCTGCGGGCCGGAATGCCCCTGCTCGCCCTGAGCGGCGAAATCCGCAGGTGGAGCCTCGCTTTGCGGCTCCGGTTGTTGTTCTCCGCCGCCGCCCATCTCGTCACCACCATCCGCCGCCGGCAGGGCGCGCAGCGGCTCGCCCCACTGAGGTTTTCTCAGCGAAATAATCTTCGCGAAGCCGGGTGAACTGCTCGGCTCGGTATGGATCGGGCAACCGGGGCCCGGACGCGAACAGGCGTGAAGCCCCTGGTAGGACAGGTCTCTCTCACAAGATCGTCCGCTGAACCAGAGGCTTCACGTTGGTTACCTATGTTGCCACGCTCGACGTCCCGCGCCACGTCGTGGAGTACCTGTCCCGCCTGCTGGTCGCGCACCGACGACGCATCGGCACGCCGAAAGGCTCGCGGGCGCTGGGCCCGTTCCGGCAGGCGGTGCTGATTCTGCGCTGGTTCCGCGAACGCGGCTGCGTGCATTGCCTCGCCCGAGACGCCGGCGTCTCCCAGGCCACCGGCTACCGCTACCTGCACGAAGGCATCGACGTCCTTTCCGACCAGGCCCCCGACCTGCACGAAGTCCTGAACCGCTGCCGCCGCGAGGGCATGACGCACGTGATCCTCGACGGCACGCTGATCGAGTCCGACCGCCTCGCCGGCGTTCGAGAGAACGGCAACGACCTGTGGTTCAGCCAGAAACACAAGGCGTTCGGCGGGAACATCCAGTTCCTGTCCGCTCCGGACGGCACCCCTCTGTGGGTCTCCGACGTCGAGCCCGGTTCCACCCCCGACATCACCGTAGCCCGCATCCACGTCCTGCCCGCCCTCTACCAGGCAGCCGCCGACGGGCTGCCGACCCTGGCAGACAAGGGCTACATCGGCGCGGGCATCGGCGTCCTCATCCCCGTCCGCCGCCCAAAGGGCAAGCCCGAACAGGCACTGCACGTCGACACCCGCGTGTTCAACACCCTGGTGCGGCACGTGCGAGCCCTCGGTGAGCGCACCGCCGCCGAGCTCAAGCAGCGCTGGCGCACCCTGCAGCACGTCACGCTCAGCCCAAGCCGGATCGGCGACATCGCCCGCGCCGCCCTCGTCCTCAACGAAATCTGGAAGTGATCACCACTGAGAAAACCTCACTCGCTCAGTGCCTTGCCGCTCACCACGGACCCGCGCTTCGCCAACCCGCCGCGCCGTGGGGAACCGGCTGCCCGGGTCCCACCGCGAAGCCTGGTAGGGCCCGGCGTCACCGCGACCGGCACGCCGAGGCCACCAGGTCGCCCCGGCGCGTACGAACACCGTCGGCGACATCCATATCGCGGACCTCGCGTGCGGCGTCGGCGGGGCGCTCGGCTGCAACGTCGCGGTGGCGCCCGGCCGTTCCCGAAGAAGCTCGTCGGCGACGTACGCGACCGGGTGAACCGGTTCGACGGCCTTGACCCCCGGTCCCACCGGCGGGACGGTCATGAGCAGCGACTGCGCCGCCGTGGATGACGGCGCGGCCGGGCCGCTGGGGCGCGGGCAGGGCTTGTGGGAGCGGCGCGCCGGTCTGCGTCACGGGGTGGCGCAGGCTGTCCCGTTCAGGGTGAAGTCGGTCGGTTTCGTGAAGGTGCCGCCGTACGTTCCCTGGAAGCCGAAGGTCTGGCTGGTGTCGGGGGCGAGGTGCGTGTTGTGCGCCAGGGCGCTCGCCGTCACGGTTCCGGACGCGGGGGTGAGGGTGGCGTTCCAGGCGT
This sequence comes from Streptomyces sp. CC228A, assembly GCF_021390935.1. Taxonomy (GTDB): domain Bacteria; phylum Actinomycetota; class Actinomycetes; order Streptomycetales; family Streptomycetaceae; genus Streptomyces. The sequence continues at coordinate 191,538 of NZ_JAJPUI010000007.1, read as the reverse complement.
GGGTGATCTGCTGGCCGGACGGCAGCGTGAAGGCGAGCTGCCAGCCGTCCACGGGGGCCGAGCCGGTGTTGGTGACGGTGACGCTCGACGTGAAGCCGCCCTGCCAGACGGAGGCGGCGTACGACACCCGGCAGGTCGGCGCCGGGTCGCCGGGGTCGCTCGGGTCGCCGGGGCCGCCGGGGTCGCTCCCGGTGTTTACGGTCGACGAGAAGGAGTGCACCGCCAGCCCGGCGCCGTTCTCCCACGGCTCGAAGCCCGCCTGGATGCTCGTCAGGTACCAGTCGTCCTGGGCCAGTCCGCGGGCGACGGCCTGCCGGACGAAGTCCATCACGTCGAAGCTCCAGCTGTCGATCGCCGAAGGGGCGACGAAGGACAGGACGTCGTTGGAGCCGTTGCTGCCGGTCCACACCTCCCAGGAACGACCGCCGACCGACGCCGTGCCGACCGGGGAGCCGATCGGCTGGACGGGGCCCACCCGGTTGAACCAGATCATGATCTCGGTCCGGTTCACGCCGTCGGTGCGCGGGGTCGGGTCCAGCCAGATGTCGTACGAGGCGTTGTACACGGCGTTCGGGACGTAGCCGTACGTGATGCTGCTGGGCGTGCTGGAGATGCTGCTGAGCCGGGCCGGGAGCCGGGTGCCGGGGGAGCAGTTGGTGTAGTGGCAGCCGTCGAAGACCGACGGGTACGACTTCGGGGCTCCGTTGGTGGGGACGGCTCCGTCGGCCCGGGTGAGCCGGAAGCCCGTGTCGGTGGCGGTGACGCACTGGGTGGCACTGGTGCCCCAGCGGTTGTTCTGGACGACGTAGCGGCCCTGGATGACGGTCGAGCCGTACTGCTCGCAGATCGTGGTGTCGGCCTGCGCCTGCGGCGCGGCGACCAGCAGTGCCGCGACCGCGGCGAGGGGAGCGAGCAGCGCGCCGAACACGGCGCGTGCGGTGCGTGAGCGGTGCGGTGACAGGCGCATGCGGGTGCCTCTCTCGGAGGGGGAGCCGGCTGTCGGCGGTAGCGGGAGCGCTCCTGTGCGCAGGGTGGGAGCGCTCCCAGTGAGGGTCGGACCCGGACTGTAGGAGTCCGTCCCCTGTCTGGCAACCCCGTGCGCGCCATCCGCGGCGGATTTCGCGTGGCGGGGCAGGAACCGGGGGCGCCGCGCCGCCGGTGCTGTCGGGTGGGTCAGCGTCAGCCGCCGGGTGCGGTGGTCGTACGGCGCGGTGCCCATCCGGCGCCGACCGTGGCCGCCGTGCGCCCGTCGGTCCCGGGGTGGCGGCCGGTGCGCGCCGCCGCCGGGACCGGGGTGGCCGTCAGGCCGGGCAGCCCGGCTCCGCCACGACGTAGTACCCCGGTGCGGTCTGCCGGAGCGTGCGGGTGGTGAAGGTGTTCCAGAGGCCCATGGGGTCGCCGGAGCCATTGGCGTAGGTGCGGCCGCCGCTCTGGTGGGCGCGGCCGGCGAGTGTGTGGTCGTAGGTGCTCGCCGTGTGGCACGTGGGCGTGAACCCGGTGGTGGTCGCGGTGGCGGTCGCCGACAGGGCCCCGACCGCGCCCGACGGGTCGACGGCGGCCACGGTGTAGGCGTACGTGGTCCCGGTGGCCAGTCCGGTGTCGGTGTGGCCGGTGGCGGCGGTGGCGGCCACCTTCGTGCCGCCGCGGTAGACGTGGTACGAGGCCGCGCCGGGCACCGCCTGCCAGGCGAGGGTGGTGGTCGTGTCGGTGGTGCCGGTCACCGTCAGCCCCGTGGGCGCGGGCAGCGCCCCGGGGTCCTGGCCGCCGCCGTCGAGCCCCCAGAAGCGGACGGTGTGGTGGCTGGAGCACAGGGAGTCGAGGTAGTACGTGCCGGTGCTGCCGCACTGCTCGGGGCCGCTGCCCGGATCGACGGCGAGGCCGTGCCCCATGCCGGAGACGGTGTACACCTCCACGGCGGGCCGGCCGGCACCGTCGTCGTACACGTCGAGCGTGGCGCCCCCGGCGAGGGTGCGTGTGCGGGACGGCGTCTGGCCGATGCCCCACACGTCGGTCCACTGGTCGCGCAGTTCGGCGGCGTTGGCGGGGCGGACGGTGGTGTCGGCGGTGCCCTGCCAGATCGCCACGCGCGGCCAGGACGCCGTGCCGGCCGGGGCCGCGGAGCGCACGAGGCCGCCCCATTGCGCGGGTGTCCTGTCCGGGGGGCTGTACATGCAGGTGTACGCGGTGGTCAGGTTGTCCGCGCAGCGGGCGGGCAGGCCGGAGTGGATGGCGCCGCCCGCGAACACGTCGGGGTACGCGGCGAGCATGTTCGCCGTCATGCCGCCGCCCGCCGACAGGCCGGTGATGTGGACGCGCCCCGGGTCGCCGCCGAAGCGGCCGAGCGCGTCGTCCACCATCTGCCGGATCGACAGGGCCTCGCCCTGGCCGCGTGCGCTGTCGCCCGGCTCGAACCAGTTGAAGCACGCGTTGGCGCTGTTCGCGGTGCCGGTCTGGGGGAGCACCAGCGCGAAGCCGTACCGGTCGGCGAGCTCCGGCCAGCCGGAGTGCGTGAAGTAGTCGGCCGCGCTCTGCGTGCAGCCGTGCAGGGCGACGATCAGCGGGGCGCCGGCGGGCAGGTCGGCGGGTGCGTAGGCGTACATGGACAGGTTGCCCGGGTTCGTACCGAAGCCGGTGATCCGGGTGAGGCTCGCGGCGGACGCCTGCGGGCCCGCGGCCACCAGACCCGCGGCGGACGCCTGCGGGCCCGCCGCCACCAGGCCCGCCGCGAGGGCCAGGGCCCCCGCGGCGGCGGTGAGCCGGCGGCGCAGGCGCCCGGCGGGGCCGCGGCGCTGCGTGCTGCGGGGGCGCTTCGCGGGGCCGGGACGCTTCGCGGGGCCGGGATGCTTCGCGGCGCGGATCGGGGTGTGCGGCTGTGCCATGGCGGCTGCCTCCAGACGCGGTCGACGGCATGCGGACCGACGCCGGGCCGGTGGCCGGGCCGTCGGTGTGACGCACATCATGGGAGCCCTGTGGCCGGATCGGCATGGCCCGGACATCCAGGACGGAGACCGCTCGTGTGTGCCGGCCCTCCATGGCCGGGGCCGCGCACGCTTCTGCAGGGAGCGGCCCTGGCCGGACCTGCTCCTGGACGCCAGCGGTGGTGCGGCCCCTCGCCGGTGGGTCCCGACGAAGCGTCAACCGGACCCGTTAGACGGTGCGGTGGCGGCGCGGGGCCGTCCGGTGGCGGTCTGGTGGCGGCGCGGGGGCGGGTGGGGCCGGTGGTCGCCGTGATGGTCGCCGTCGATGGCCGCCGTAGTGCTCCGTCGCGGTCGCGATGGTGCCCGGACCCATCACCGGGCGTCGGAGGGTGGGGCGCGGACCCATGGGTCCCGGCGGACCGGGCGGCATAGCCTCCGCGGGTTCCCCGTTCGCGCCCACCGGAGGCACACCCATGCGTCTCTCCTCCCACCGCCCGCCACGGCCCCGCAGACGGGGCGTCGCGGCGGCCCTCGCCCTCACCGCGCTCGTCCTCGTACCCTCCGCGGCCGCGACGGCCGCGACGGCCGCGACGGCCGCGACGGCCACGGCGACCGCGACCGCGACCGCGACCACGGCCACGACGGCGACCGCGACCACGGCCGCGACGGTGACCCCGACGGCGACCACGGCCACGGCCGCGACCGCGGCCGCGCCGCCCGGTCCTGTCGGCCGCTGCGCCCGCATGGCCCGGCTGCACGTCCCGGGTGCCGAGTACCAGCAGGCCTCCTGCCTCGCCGAGTTGACGACGGCGGGCACGGTCGCGTCGGGGCACACCGACCCCGCGGACTGGGCCGGCCTGACCCCCGAGGGCCTGGCCGTGCCCAGCGGAGTGCCCGGTGTCCAACTCGACGGCTACTTCCCGGACACCTCCACCACCAACACCCGCCACGGCTGGCACCACGACGCCCAGTTCGTGATCCGCCTGCCGGACCGGTGGAACGGCGGCCTGGTGGTGGCCGGCACCCCCGGCAACCGCGCGCAGTACGCCAACGACCGCGCCATCGCCGACTGGGTCCTCGCCCGCGGCTACGCCTACGCCGCCACCGACAAGGGCAACACCGGCCTGGCCTTCCACCGGGACGGCGAGGAACCGGGCGATGCCATCGCCGAGTGGAACCACCGCCTCACCCAACTGACCCGCGCCGCCCGCGCCACCGTCGCCCAGCGCTACCACCGCCCCCCGGCCCGCACCCTGGTGACGGGCATCTCCAACGGCGGCTACCTGGTGCGCTGGCAGTTGGAGAACCACCCCGAGCTGTACGACGGCGGCGTCGACTGGGAGGGCACGCTGTGGCGGGCGGACGGGCCCACCCTGCTGGACTTCCTGCCGACGGCCCTGCGCGAGTACCCCGTGTACGCCGCCGGCGGCGACGGCGCGGACCGCGCCCGGCAGGCCCTGCACGCCGCCGGGTACCCGGCCGGGTCGGAGTTCCTGTGGCCGTACCACCACCGGGTCTACTGGGACCTGACCCAGCGCGTCTACCGCGAGGAGCTCGACCCCGGCTTCGACGGCGCCACCGAGGCCGGCGCCCCCTACTGCGCGCCGGGGGCACCCGCCTGCGACGCCGACTACGACTACGCGGCGCGACCCGGCGAGGTCCGGCGGGCGGTGCAGAAGATCGCGCTCACCGGGCGGATCGGCAGGCCGCTGCTGACCGTGCACGGCACGCTCGACGTGCTGCTCCCCATCAGCCGCGGCTCCGACGTGTACGCCCGCATGGTGCGCGAGGCCGGCCGCGGGCACCTGCACCGCTATTACCGGATCGAGGGCGGCACCCACGCCGACGCCCTCGTCGACGTGTTCCCCGACCGGTTGCGTCCGCTCACGCCCTGCCACCGCGCGGCCTTCACCGCGCTGGAGGGCTGGCTTTGGGGCGGTCCCCGGCCTCCCGCCTCCGGAACCGTCGCCCTGCCCGGTCGCGTACCGCCCGGCACCCTCGTGCACACCTGCTCCCTGGCCGCGAGGCCGGCGCCGCGCCGCTGACCGCGGGGCGGCTGCGGGGCGGCTGCGGGGCGGCGCTGTCGCCCGCCCCGGGGCGGCGGTCATGGTGGCCGCCACCACCCTGGGGCGGCGGTTTGTGGGTGCCGTCTCCATGGGACCGGGCCCGGGCGCTCCCTAGGGTCTCCGACCATGACGAACACATCTCCCCGCCCGGCCGCGCTGCCGCCCGCCGCCCCGGTCGACCTGAGCGGGCGTACGGCTCTGGTGACCGGCGGCGGCAGCGGCATCGGCCGGGCCTGCGTGCTGGCCCTGGCGCAGGCGGGGGCCGCCGTGCACGTGGTGGACCGGGACGCCCCGGCGGCCGAGGCGGTCGCGGCGCTCGCCGGCGCGGAGGCCCGCGTCGCCGACCTCGCGGAGGCGGGGGCGATCGACCTGCTCCCGGCCGAGGTGGACATCCTGGTCAACAACGCGGGGCTGCAGCACGTGGCACCGCTGACCGAGTTCCCGCCGGAGTGCTTCGACCTGATCCAGAAGGTGATGGTCACGGCACCGTTCCTGCTGATGCGCCGGACCCTGCCGCACATGTACGCCCGCGGCTGGGGGCGGATCGTCAACGTCTCCAGCGTCCACGGACTGCGGGCCAGCGCCTACAAGTCCGCCTACGTCGCCGCGAAGCACGCCCTTGAGGGGCTGAGCAAGGTCGCCGCGATCGAAGGCGCCCCGCACGGCGTCACCAGCAACTGCGTCAATCCGGGATACGTCCGCACCCCCCTCGTGGAGGGCCAGGTCCGGGACCAGGCCGCCGCCCACGGCATCGGCGAGGGGGACGTGCTGGCGGGCGTCATGCTGGCCCGGTCGCCCGTCAAGCGCCTCCTGGAGCCGGAGGAAGTGGCCGCCGCGGTCCTGTGGCTGTGCGGCCCCCACACCGGCGGCGTCACCGGTGTCTCGGTGCCGCTCGACGGCGGCTGGACCGCGAACTGACCTGCGGGTACGGGATCGGTGCCGGTCGGCGGCCGGGCGCGTGCCGCCGCCCGGCCGGCCGCGCCGCCGGCCGCACACTCGTCGCAGGCGGCCATGTCCGGAGCCGTACAGGCGGCGCAGCGGCCTGCCGTGCCGGAACCCGGTGAGGGCGCCGACGCCTGCCCCGGACCGGGCACATGCCCGCCGGCTCCCATGGCCGCGGCCTCCCTCAGTGGTCGTCGTCCCGGCGTCGTCGCGCCTCGCGGATGGTGGTGGCGCCGCCGTCATGGTGGCTGCGCGCACTCCCGCGCCGAGAACTATGGTGTCCCGCCACATACGCCACTGACCTGCGCGTTTCTACGGTGTGGCGACACGCGAACGTCCCCGTCCCACGTCAGGAAGTGGTGCCGATGTCCTCCCCCGCCGCCGCCCCGCCCGCACCGAACAGCATCCGGCGCATCGTCGCCGCGAGTCTCATCGGCACCACCATCGAGTGGTACGACTTCTTCCTGTACGGCTCGGCGGCCGCCCTCGTGTTCAACACGCTGTTCTTCCCCACCGCCGACCCGCTCGTGGGCACCCTGATCGCCTTCGTCACCTACGCCATCGGCTTCGCCGCCCGGCCGCTGGGCGGCATCGTCTTCGGGCACTTCGGGGACAAGGTGGGGCGCAAGAAGCTGCTGGTGGCGAGCCTGCTGATGATGGGCGGGGCGACCTTCGCCATGGGCCTGCTGCCCACGTACGACACCATCGGTGTCGGCGCTCCCATCCTGCTGACGATCCTGCGCCTGATCCAGGGCTTCGCGCTGGGCGGCGAGTGGGGCGGGGCCGTGCTCATCGTCTCCGAGCACGGCGGCGACAAGCACCGGGGCTTCTGGGCGTCCTGGCCGCAGGCGGGCGCGCCCGGCGGCAATCTGCTCGCCACGGGCGTGCTGGCGCTGCTGGCCGCGTTCCAGTCGGAGGCCGCCTTCCAGTCCTGGGGCTGGCGCGTCCCCTTCCTGCTGTCCGGCGTCCTCGTGGTGATCGGCCTGTGGATCCGCGTCTCGGTGTCCGAGTCCCCGGTGTTCCTCGCCGCTCAGGCCGAGGCCGAGGCCGAGGCGGCCCGGGGAGTGAAGGAGAAGGCCCCGGTCGTCGAGGTGTTCCGGCGCAGCTGGCGCGAGGTCCTGGCCGCCATCGGGACCCGCTTCGGCGAGAACATCTCGTACTACATCCTCACCTCCTTCCTGCTGGTGTACGTCACCGTCCACCTGGAGCTGGCGAAGAGCACCGCGCTGAACGCCGTGCTGATCGGTTCCGCCGTCCACTTCGTCACCATCCCCCTGTGGGGCGCGCTGTCCGACCGCATCGGCCGCCGCCCGGTCACGCTGATCGGCTCCGTGGGCATGGCCGTCTGGGCGTTCCTCTTCTTCGGCCTTGTCGACTCGGCGTCGTTTGCGGTGATCACCCTGGCGGTGACCGTCGGTCTGCTCCTGCACGGCGCGATGTACGGGCCGCAGGCCGCCTTCATCTCCGAGATGTTCGACACCAAGGTCCGCTACTCCGGGGCCTCCATGGGCTCGCAGCTCGCGTCCATCGTTGCCGGCGCCCTCGCACCGATCATCGCCGTGGAGCTCCTCAAGGACTTCGGCTCGTCCACGCCCGTCAGCGTCTACCTCTGTGCGGCCGCCGTGGTCACCACGATCACCGTGGCGGTCACCCGGGAGACCCGCGGGCGTGACCTCGCCCGGTCACGGGACGAGGAGCCGGCCGCGCCTCCTGCGGTCACCGTGTGACACCGCCGCACCCGTGACCCACCCGGTCCGCCGCGCCGACAGCCCGGTGCGCGGCGGGCCGGGCCTGCCCGTGCCTGCCCGGAGACGGGGTGACTGTGTACGGCCTGGCCGGCCTGAAAGGGGGCGGCTGTACGGGCCGGCTGCTCCGGGCTCCGGGCTCCGGGGGCCGGGCGCGGCGCGGCGCTGCCGCTGCGGGTGCCGGCAGGGGGGCCGGTCAGGCGAGGGACAGGAACAGCTTCTCCAGTCGGGCGCGCATCTCCTCGCTGCCCTCGCCGTTCTTGCGGCCGGACCCGATGTCGGCCACGCACTGCTCCAGGCCGGTGGCGATGATCGCGAACCCGGCCCGGTCGAGGGCCCGCGACGCGGCGGCGAGCTGCGTCACGACGTCCTCGCAGTCGCGCCCCTCCTCGATCATCCGGATCACCCCGGCGATCTGGCCCTGTGCGCGGCGCAGCCGGTTCAGCACGGCCTTCAGGTCCGCTCCTGTGAGCTCGACTTCCACGATCCACTCCTCGGTATACCCCTGGGGGTACTGTACGTCCCTTTTGGGAGGGTGTCGACGGGCGTCTCGGTGCGGCGCCGCCCACCGGGGCCGGTCAGTTCCCGGCCGCCCCGGCCGCCTCGCGGCGCACCGCGTCCATGTCGACGGCCCGCACCTTGCCGATGAGCTCCTCCAGGGCCTGCGGCGGCAGGGCGCCCGGCTGGGCGTACAGGACGGTCCGGTCGCGCACGGCCATCAGGGTGGGGATGGACGAGATCCCGAAGGCGGCGGCCAGCTCCGGCTGCGCCTCGGTGTCGACCTTGCCGAAGGCGATGTCCGGGTGGCGCTCGGCGGCCTTCTCGAAGACGGGGCCGAAGACCCGGCAGGGCCCGCACCAGGCGGCCCAGAAGTCGATCAGCACGATCTCCGAGCCGGTGACGACGTCGTCGAAGGTCTCCTTGGTCAGGTCGGTGGTCGGCATGGTTCACTCTCCTTTCCCATACCCGGAGGGGTATATAGGGTCCAACCGGCCCCCAGCAGGATCTGTTCCCGCCGGGGGCCGGTGCTCAGGGGTGGGTGCGCGGGGTGGGGGGAGGCCGGTGGGGGTCCTTCGGAGGCGGGGCGCCTGCGGCGGCCCCGTACCGTCCCCGCGACCACGGCTGCCGTCGCCGCGAGGCCGACGCCGGTCCAGGTCAGCGGGTCGGCCCAGACGGCGGGACCGAGCTGCCCGCTGAGGACGAAGACGCCCATGACGACGACGAACCAGCCGAACGCCTTGCGCAGCGCGTCCTGGGGGATGCGACCGGCGAGCCTGCTGCCGACCAGGCTGCCGACGACGGCCGCGCCGGTGACGGCCAGCGCCAGACCCCAGTCGATCTGGACCCCGGAGAGGTGGCCGGCCAGACCGGAGAACGACTTCATCGCGATGACCAGCAGCGAGGTGCCGACGGCGACCCCCATCGGCAGGCCGCCGAGCAGGGCGAGCGCGGGGACGACCAGGAAGCCGCCTCCGGCCCCGACCAGTCCCGTGACCGCGCCGACGGCGACCCCTTCGACCACGATGAGCCTCATCGGGAGGTCGTGTCCGGCGGACGCGTGCGCGGTGGGCCTGCGCGGCCCGCGCAGCATCGCGGCGGCGGTGGCCAGCATCATCAGCGCGAACGCGACCAGCAGGACCGTGCCGGGGATGTACTCGGCGAGGCGCCCGCCGCCGTAGGCGCCGACCATGCTCACCGCGCCGAAGACGAGCCCGGTGCGCCAGCGGACCCGGCCCGCACGCGCGTGCTGCACGAGCCCGACGAGGCTGGTGACGCCGACGACGAACAGGGACGTGGCGATGGCTTCCTTGCTGCCCTGCCCCGCGAGGTAGACCAGGATCGGGACGGTGAGGATCGAGCCGCCGCCGCCGAGGACGCCGAGGCTCACCCCTATGACGACGGAGGCGGCCAGGACGAGGCTGATCACGGCCGGTCCCGCAGGGAGGCGACGACGGTGCGGATGTCGACCCGCGGACCCCGGTTGTAGGGCAGCTTGGCCAGCAGCATGCCCAGGGCGCAGGTGTTGCTGAGCGCGGCGAAGGTCAGCCCGGCCCCGATGGCGGTGCCGATCAGGTGCGCTCCCGGCACGAACACGCCGGCGATGCCGGTGAGGAGGACGACGGATCCGGCGATGAGGCGGACCTGCCGTTCCATGTCCCAGCGGGCCGGGCCCCGGTTCACCGGCGCGCCGGCGGCCTCCCAGGCCGTCATGCCGCCGTCGAGGACCCGGAGGTTCGGCAGACCGGCCTCGGCGAGCGCCTGCTCCGCCTGGGCCGCGCGGGCGCCGGAGCGGCAGATCAGCACGACGTCCTCGTCGAGGTGGGCGCGCAGTTCGGCCCGGTGCTCCCGCAGGGTGTCCAGGGGCACGTTGTAGGCGCCGGGGATGTGGCCGGTCCGGAACTCGCCGGAGGTGCGGACGTCCAGCAGGCGGGGGCCGCGTCCGTCCTCGATCAGCTTCCGGAGGGCGCCGGGGGTGAGCCCGGCCGTGCGGGCGGCGTCGGTCGTCATGAGGACTCCTTGAAGGTGGGGGTGGTGGGGGAGAGGGAAGTGGTACGGGGCCGGGCGGCGCCCGCCGGGGTGGCCGGTGCGGCTCGGTGGGGCAGGGCGGCGCTCGCCGGGAGGCCCGGTGGTGCGCCTCCGCGCGGCCGGTGGTGCTTGCCCGGCGCGGCGGCGGCCGCGTGCCGCCGTGCCGGGACGGTGGGACCGCGCGGGGGCGTTCTGCCGCGCCGGGCTGGCGGGAGCCCGCGGGGGCGTTCTGCGGTGCCCGGACGGTGGGACCGCGCCGGGGCGTGCCGCCGCGCCGGATGGTGGGGCCGCGCCGGGGCGTGCCGCCGCGCCGGACGGTCAGGCCCCGGCAGGGGCGTCAGCGGCGCGGAACGGTCAGACCGCGGCAGGCGTGTTCAGCAGTGCCCAGGCGGCGTAGCCGCCCAGCACGTCGGAGACGTCCCTGAAGCCGCGGTGGCGCAGCAGGCTGGCGGCGATGGAGGAGCGGTGGCCGCCGGCGCAGTGGACGACGACCGGCCGGTCGGCGGGGATCTCGTCCAGGCGGCGCGGCAGTTCGCCCAGCGGGATGTGCAGGGCGCCCTCGATGCAGCCGTGCTCGCCGCGCTCTCCGCAGGAGCGGACGTCGACCACGACCGGCGGCTCCTCGCGCTGCAGAGCGGCGCGCACCTGCGCGGCGGTCAGGCGGCTCGCCGGGGCGACCTCCTCGGCCATGGCGGCCGGCGCGTCGTCGGGGGAGCGCAGATAGCCGGCGACCCGGTCGAAGCCGATCCTGGCCAGGCGGGTGACGATCTCCTCCTCGCGGTTCTGCGGCGCGACCACCAGCAGCTCCGCTTCCGGGCCGAGGACGGTGTCGGCCTGTTCGGCGAAGCGGCCGTCCGCCGGCACGTTGACCGAGCCGCGCAGGTGCCCTGCGGCGAACTCCTGCGGGTCGCGGGCGTCGACGACGACGGCCCCGGAGGACCGGCGCGCGCCGAACTCCTCGGCGTCGAGCGGACGCGGCGCGGCGGCCGGGTCGAACAGCTCCCGCTCACGCCGGTTGAGGTCGGCGTCGTAGGAGAAGTACCCGGGCGCCGCCGACTGCCCGGCCGTGACCAGGGCGACGAAGTCGTCCCGGCTCATCGGGGCGCACGCGTAGTTGGTGGCGCGCTGCTCGCCGATGGTGGACTGCTTCTCGGTGGACAGGTTCTTGCCGCACGCGGACCCCGCACCGTGCGCGGGGAAGACCCGCACCTCGTCGGGCAGGCCCATGAGCCTGTTCTGCACGCTGTCGTGGAGCATCGCGCCGAGCTCCTCGGCGGTCACACCGGCGGAGGCCGGCAGGTCGGGGCGGCCGACGTCCCCGATGAACAGGGCGTCACCGGTCAGCACCCCGTAGGGCACCGCGTCGTCGCCGTGCTCGTACACCACCACGCTGATCGACTCGGGCGTGTGCCCGGGCGTCTCCATGATCTCCAGGGTGACGTCACCGAGGCGGAGGGTCTCGCCGTCCGCGAGCTTGCGGATGGGGTACTCGGTCTCCGCGCGGCGGCCGTACCCGATCCAGGCGCCGGTGCGGGCCGCCATCTCCAGGTGCCCGGCGACGAAGTCGGCGTGGAAGTGGGTGTTGATGACGCCGACCACCGTGAAGCCGTGCGCCTCGGCGTCGGCCAGGTATTCGGTGACGTCGCGTCGGGGGGCGACGACCACGGCCCTTCCCGTGGTCTCGTCGGCGATCATGTACGACGCCTGGGAGAGGCAGTCGAGGTAGTACTGGGCGAAGAACACGGGAAGACCTCCGTGACGGATCGGCGTCCTGTACCCGGGGGGTATAAGGCGGGGCTGGTGCCGCCCGGGTCCGGTGACGGTCGGGCGGTGGCGGCGTCAGGCCGCCGGGCGCGGGCGGTCGCGGTCGTGCGGTCCGTGCGGGTCCGGCCGCGGGTGCCGGTCGGCGGCGGTGGGGGCGCCTGGCGCCGCGGCGGTCCCGGACGGAGTCCGCGGGTCGCGGTACCCGTCGGGTGGGGCCGAGCGCGTGGGTGCTCCGGTGGCTCGGCGGCATCCCGCGCCGCCTGGTGCGGGCCCCGCGGCGAACCGCGGGCGACCCGCCTGTCGCGGCGGCTGCGCCACCTGGGCCTGCGTCCGGGGCGGCCGGGCGGTGTCGGCCCATGTCGTCGCGAAACACTGTGCGGCTGTTCTTCGTGCGTCATGGGGCCGTCCTCCCGGATACCCCTCTGGGTATGTTTCTTCGACGGTAGGGGTCGGCGGCTCTCGTGTCCAATACCCCCGGGGGTACCTGCTGGGAGTGGGGCGAGAAGGGGCCCGGGGCAGGGCGGAGACCGGTGGAGCGTCGGCAGCGCGGTGACACCGGGGAGGAGGTGTGGTGCCCGGGAGGGAGTGGCCCGTGGGGCGGGGACGGCCCGGTGTGTTGTGCCGGCCGCGGGGGCGGTGCAGCGCTTGAGGTCTGCGCCGACCGCCGCCGCGTCGCCACCCGCCCGCAGGGGCCGAGGGTGTCGCCGTGCCGCGGCGGCGGGCGATCGTGGCCCCGGGCGGCCGGAGCGCCGTGCAGGCGGACTGCCGTGCAGCCGGACTGCCGTGCAGGCGGAGTGCCGGGCAGTCCGGCTGTCGGCGGGCCGTAGCGGTCGGCGGGCAGGGGACGCGGTGGCGCGTGTTCTCTGGACCCAGGCGGGCGGGGGCGCGGTGGCGCGTGTTCCCGGGCCCCAGGCTGCCCGGGGCGCGGTGGTGCCTGCTCTGGGGCCGCAGTCGGGCGGGAGCGCAGTGGTGCCGGCTCTGGGGCTGCGGGCGGGCGGGGACGCGGTGGTGCCTGCTCTCGGGCCGCAGGCGGCTGGGACGGTGCGGGCGGCGGGTGGTCGGGCCGGCGGCCTACGCGGGCGCGCTGGAAACCCGGGCCGTCACCCGGGCTTCCCTTGGTGCCGTACGGGCTTGGTGCCGTACGGGCCGGTCCTGCGGTCGGGGGCGGGTGCGCACCCCGTGTCGGTGGGCCGACAGTCCGGTCTCACGGTGTGGCGCCCGCAGGCCTCGGCCGGTGCGGGCGCCTCTCCGGTCGGAGCCTTCGGATCGGCTCAGGCGGGCTCGAAGGTGAGGCAGTCCACCTCGTTCTGCACGTAGCCCACCGTGATACCGGGGGCGTGGCACTCGTACTGGGCGTTGTGGCGGCAGTTCGCCACCTTGCAGGCACCGACCCGGCCGGTCGTGTCCGGGTCCCCGCCCTTGCTCGCGGAGGTGAAGAACGTGTCGCAGTGCGCCTTCCGGGTGTCTCCCACGGTGATGGCCAAGGCGTGGCAGGCGTGCTCGCGGTTGTAGGCGCAGTCGTCGACCGAGCACTCGCTGATCACGGGCATGTCCATGGGTCCTCCTCGGGCGGGATGGCCGTTGCGGCGTCGGGGTGCGGCCGCAAAGCCCGAGCATGGGCCCCGCGGGCCGCGCGTCGGCAGCGACGGGCCGACCGCGTACGGGCATCCGCCGAAACGGAGCACGCCGCAAGGGCGGTCGCCCCCGGCCCCCGCCCGCCGATCCTGCCGCCCCGGCGGCTCGTGAGGTGAAGCCGGCGGTGCCGGCTCGTGAGGTGACGCCAGCTGCCGGCGCGTGAGGTGGCGTCCGGTGTCGGTGCGACGCCGTGGCGGCCGGCCGCTGTCCGCTACTGCGCCTGCCGTCCGGCCGCGAGCGCGGCCCGCACGCGGCGGAGGAACCCCGCTGCCAGGGCACTTCGACGGCGCGCCGGTGGTAGTGCCCTCTGACCCATGCGACGGCTTCCTCGGGGTCCAGCCCCTCCAGGACGCACAGCGCGGCCAGCGCCGTGCCCGTACGCCCCACGCCCCCGCCGCAGGCCACCTCGGCCCGCTCGCGGTGGGCGCGCCGGTGGAGCAGCCGCAGGGTGCGCAGGGCACCGTCCGGGTCGGCGGGGACCCAGAAGTCCCGCCACCGCACCCAGTGGCCCTCCCACGGCTGGTCGGGGATCTGCGTGCCCGTGAGGTAGACGCCCAGCGTCGGGGCCAGGCCCTCCGGCGGACCGTACCTCAGGCCTCGGCCGCGGACGAGCAGTCCCGAGGGGAGCCGTAGCACGCCCGGCCCGTCGGCCTCCCAGGATTCCACCGCCATGTGCCCCGCCTTCCCGTGTCGTCGGCCGCCTCCCGCCAGGGCCATCTCAGCACGCGCGACGGGCCCGGCGCCACGGGAAGGCGGAGCTCCGGCGGAGAACCGCCCCGCAGGCTCCGGGGGTTGCCGCGCAGGTTCGGGGAAGCCGCCTGCCGGGTCCTGGGGTTGCGGCGCGATGCGGGAAGCCGCCTGCGGACTGCGGGGATCGCCGCGCGATGCGGGAAGCGGCCCCGCGGCCGCGGCTGCCGCCCCGCGCCTCAGGGCGTCGCCTCGCGGTCGCGTACCGGGCGCGGTACGCGCGATGCCCCGGCCGCAGGGCGCGGCCGGGGCATCGTTCGGGCAGTACGGGTCAGAAGTCGTGGCGGTTGGCCGTGACGACCTTGCACTCCACCTTCTTGGCGGTGTCGAGCTTCTCGGGGCTCACGAGGATGCCCGCCTCCTTGTCGGTGAAGGTCTGCTTCGGGGCCAGGTTCTCCGCCGTGGACATGAAGTCGCTGATCTTCTTGCCGTCGGCGAGGACCTCGCCCTGCAGCAGGTAGGAGTAGCGGCGGTCGCCGTTGTTGGTGTAGTCGACGTGCAGGGCCAGTTCCTTGCCCAGGTCGCCTGTGACGACCTCGCACTGGGAGATGCGGAAGTCCTTCAGGACCGGGTCGTCCTTCGCGCCGTCACCGACGTTCGCGGAGTCGTACGACTTGTCGAGCTCCTTCTGCGTCTCCTTGACGACCTCGTCGACGGCCTTGAAGAACACGGCGTTCATGACGAAGAACAGCACGATCGAGAGGATCGAGGTCACCAGGGCGGTGATCGACGCGCCCTTGCCCTTGCCGGCCTTCTTCGACTTGGCGAGACCCACGCCGCCGAAGATCAGCCCCAGGATCGCCAGTGGCCACACGATCACGTTGACGATGGGGATGAAGCTGACGATGAGCGCCAGGATGCCGAGCACCAGGCCGGCGATGGCCAGTCCGTTTCCCTGGGGCGGCTGCGGGGCCGCGTAGTCGGGATGAACGGGCTGGGTGGGAACGTGCGACAAGGAAGAGCCCCCCTGGGCATGAGTGTGACGTGATCACCGCTTGTGGATGCCGGGGCAACCTAGAACATGTGTCCAATGGGGGGCAAGTCGATTACGGTCGGCGACCACCCGCCCCGGTGGCGGCCGCGCGCCCCGGCGGCCCGCAGACGTGCGCACGCCCCGGCCGCGCCGACCGCGCCCCGCCGAGTGCCAGGTCGGCGGAGGGGCCGCACCGCTTCGCCGCTGCGAACGAGCGGTCCGGCCCGCCGCCCGCCGCAGCAGCCTCCCGTGACGGAGGCCGCCGCCCGGCCGCCCGGGTGCCGCACCGCTGTTCCGGAAACGGCAACAAAAATTGCCCGGCCCCCGGGGCCGCCCCACGCTGGCGGCGGAGGTGATCGCCGTGAGCGACACGCACAACGACACACACGACGGCACGGGGGGCGGCATGGGTACCGGTACGGACAGCGGCACGCGCGGGGGAACGTCGTACGACGTCGTCGTGATAGGCGGCGGGGCGGGCGGGCTCAACGCCGCGCTCGTCCTGGCGCGGGCCCGGCGCCGCGTCGCCGTGGTCGACGCGGGGCAGCCGAGGAACGCCCCCTCGCCGCACATGCACAGCTTCCTCTCCCGGGACGGGGCGTCCCCGCTCGCCGTGTTGGAGATCGGGCGGGCCGAGGTCGAGCGGTACGGAGCCGTCCTCCTCGACGGCAGGGTGGAGCAGGTCGAGGCCGCCGCCGCGGGCGGCTACCACGTGCGGCTGGACGGCGGGGCGGTGCTGGACGCACGCCACGTCGTCCTCGCCACCGGGCTGCGCGACCACCTGCCCGACATTCCCGGACTGCGCGCGCTGTGGGGCGGCGACGTGCTCTTCTGCCCGTACTGCCACGGCTACGAGGTGCGGGACAGGCCGCTCGTGGTGCTCGGGGTGCACCCGTTCTCCGTCGGGCAGGCACTGCTGATCCGCCAGTGGTCGCCGGACGTCACGTACGTGGACCACGGTCAGGGGCTCGCGGAGGAGGAGCGGGAGCGGCTGGCCGCGCGGGGCGTCCGCGTGGTGGAGGGCCCCGTCGCGGGCCTGTCGGCGCGGGACGGCGCCCTGCGCGCGGTCGAGCTGGCCGACGGGCGGGAGGTGCCGTGCGCCGCGGTGTTCCTGTTCCCGGTGATGACGCCCAACGACGCCGCCTTCGACGGGC
The DNA here is from genome assembly GCF_021390935.1 of Streptomyces sp. CC228A. Lineage (GTDB taxonomy): Bacteria > Actinomycetota > Actinomycetes > Streptomycetales > Streptomycetaceae > Streptomyces. The sequence continues at coordinate 175,068 of NZ_JAJPUI010000007.1, read as the reverse complement.
TCGGCTGCGAGAAGGACGAGCGGGGCTGGCTCGTCACCGACCGGGCCGGGCGGACCAGCCGGCCGGGGCTGTGGGCGGTCGGCAACGCCGTGGACTCGCGGGCCCAGGCCGTCACCGCGGCGGCATGGGCGCGGCCGCCGCCTTCGCGCTCAACCACGACCTCGTCGACGAGGAGAGCGAGCGGGACCTCGCCCGGTACCGCGCCGGCGGCGTCGAGCCGGCCCTCGCGCCCGCCCCGTAGCGGCGGGCGGGCCGGCCACCGGGGCGGCGGCGCGCGCACGGACCCCGGCGGCGGGCCTGTCCGCGCCCGCCGCCGGTTCAGCCGCCGGAGGCGGGCACGGTCCGCCCCGGGCGGGCGCGTACATGCATCCGCTCGCCCTGGCGGCCGAACAGGCTGAGGATCTCCACGGGGCCCTCCCCGGTGGAGCCGAACCAGTGCGGCAGCCGCGTGTCGAACTCGGCGACCTCGCCGGGCCCCAGCACCAGGTCGTGCTCGGCGAGGATCACCCGCAGCCGCCCGGACAGCACGTACATCCACTCGTAGCCCTCGTGGGTGCACAGGTCCGGGTTCTTCCGGTGGGTGGGCAGGATCATCTTGTACGTCTGCAGCGGTCCGGGCTGACGGGTCAGCGGCAGCACCGTGCCGCCGTTGACCCGGTGCGGCCTCAGCCGGACGCGCGGATCGCCCACCTCGGGGGCGCCGACCAGTTCGTCGAGCGGCACCTGGTGGGCCTGCGCGATGGGCAGCAGCAGTTCGAGGCTGGGGCGGCGCTGCCCCGCCTCCAGGCGGGACAGCGTGCTCTTGGAGATGCCGGTGGCCTCCGACAGCGCCGCCAGCGTGACACCGCGCGCGGTGCGCAGCCGCTTGAGCCGGGGGCCCACCTCGGTCAGTACCTGGGCGATGGCCGGGGAGTGCTCCATGCCGCCATTAGAGCCCGCACACCCCCAACTGGCAACAAACCGTGCCGTTTTGGCGAAAACCGTGGTGCCGCAGGCTGAGGGATCACCGGCCGGGGTGTCGCAGGCCGAGGCATCACAGGTCGGGGTGCCGCAGGGCGACGGGTCACGGGTCGGGGTGTCGCAGGGCGAAGGGGCACAGGCCCAGGTGTCGCAGGGCGACGGGTCACAGGCCGAGGGAGCGGCCGATGAGTTCCTTCATCACCTCCGTCGTCCCGCCGTAGATCGTCTGCACACGGCTGTTCGCCCACTCGCGCGAGATCGGGCTCTCCTTCAGATAGCCGTACCCGCCGTGGAGTTGGAGGCAGCGGTGGGCGATGTCCACCTGGAGCTCCGTCGTCCACCACTTCACCTTCGCGGCGTCCGCCACCGACAGCCGGCCGGCGTTGAACCGCCCGATGCAGTGGTCCAGGAAGACCTGCGCGATGGTGAGTTCGGTGTCCATCGTCGCGAGCTGGAACCGGTTGTGCTGGAAGCTGCCGATGGTCCGGCCGAACGCCTCTCGGGTACGGGCGTACTCCAGGGTGTCCGCGAGCATCCGCTCGGCCGCCGCCACCGCCACCGCGGCGATGCTCAGCCGCTCCCGCGGCAGCCCGGCCATCATGTACGCGAGCCCGGCGTCCTCCTTGCCCAGCAGATTGCCGGCCGGGATCCGGCAGTCGTCGAAGAACAGCTCGCAGGTGTCGCTGGCGTGCCAGCCCAGCTTCTCCATCCGCCGGCCCCGGGTGAACCCCGGAGCCCCGCGCTCCACCACCAGCAGGCTGATGCCCCGGCCGCCGCGCTCGCCCGACGTCCTGGCCGCGACGACGACCACGTCGGCGTTCTCGCCGTTGGTGACGAACGTCTTCTGCCCGTTCAGGACGTACCCGTCCCCGTCGCGCACCGCGGTGGTGCGGATCTCGGAGACGTCGGACCCCGCGTCGGGCTCGCTCATCGCGATCGCGGCCACGAGCTCGCCCGCGCACAGCCCCGGCAGCCAGCGCTTGCGCTGCTCCTCGGTGGTGCGGGTCGCCAGGTACGTGGCGAGGACGTCGTTGTGCGCCACGAACCCGGGCGCCGTGGCCCGCGCCCACATCACCTCCTGCGCGAACACCGCCGGGTAGCGGAAGTCGGGCTCACCGCCCCCGCCGTACGCGGGATCCACCCCGATGCCGAGCAGCCCGGCCGCCCCCGCCCTGCGCCACACCTCCCGGCTGACGATGCCCTCCCGCTCCCACCGGGCGTGGTGGGGGACGACCTCCCGCGCCAGGAACTGCCGGCACACCTCGCGGAACTGCTCGTGCTCCGGCCCGTACCGTCCGCGTGCCACGTCCTCACCCCTCCCCGGTGACGGAGGCGGCCAGGACGTCGTCGGCGACCGCTGCCAGGGTGTCCCCCGGCCGCCGCACCGCCGCGAAGTGGCCGCCCCCGATCTCCACCCGGCGACTGGGGGCGCTGCTGTGCGCCGACCACGCCCAGACCTTCTCGGGCGGCGCGTGCACGTCCTGCCGCGCGGCGATCAGGGTGAGCGGGAAGTCCACCCGCAGCCCCGCCGCCTCCTCGGCGAACTCGCCCCGCACCGCGTCGTCCTCGCGCAGCATCCGCAGCAGGATGCGGCTCATCGTCGGATCGGCCAGCACCGCGGGAGGCGTCCCCCCGTCGGCTGCGGCCCGGGCCAGCACCTCGTCGTCGGGCAGCGACGCGAGGCCGCCCGCCCGCTGGAACCGCGGCGGCACCGCCCCGGACAGCACCGCACGCACCGGCGCCCCGACCCGCTCGGCGACCGCCGCGGCCACCGCCAGGCCCGTCGTCGCCCCGAAGCTGTGCCCGAACACCGCCCAGCCCGCCCCGGGGACGCGCTCCCGGCAGGCCAGCAGGTCGGCCGCCACCTGCGCGGCCATCGACCGCACCAGCGCGTGGTAGCCGGGCGCCCTCGGCTCCCGGCGGCGGGTCCCCCGGCCGGGCGCGTCCACACCGCGGACCAGCAGGTGCGGCTCGCCCAGCGGCTGCCAGGACCGGTAGACCAGCGAGGTCGCCCCCGCGTGCGGGAAGCAGTACAGCAGCACGGGCGCACCGGCTGCGGGTCGCACGGTCACGGACCTCACTCCTTCGTGCCTCGGGCCAGTTTCTCGGCCAGCATCAGCGTGGTCAGGTTGGTGGGGGCGCTCGGGATGGACGGGAACAGCGACGCGTCGGCGATCCGCAGGTTCTCCGTGCCGTACACCCGGCCGTCCTGGCCGGCGACCGCCCACGGGTCGCCGGGCGGGCCCATGCGGGCCGAACCCGCCGCGTGCCAGCCCGGGTTCATGATGTTCCGCACGCCGCTGCGGACCACTCCGTCGTGGGCGACCATCCGGTCGCTCCAGAACTGGGTCCGCGTCAGCCGGCCCGCCAGGCCGGGGGACCGCAGGAACCCCCAGGCGCGGCGCACCCCGTGGCAGAGCCGCTCCACGTCCTCGCCGTCCGTGCCGAGGCCCAGCTCGATCACGGGCGCGGCGGACGGGTCGGCCCGGTCCAGGAACACCCGGCCGCGGGAGCGCGGCCGCAGCAGCATCACCGAGATCCCCACGACCAGCGGCCAGCCGAGGCGGTCCGCGAACCCGGGCACGGTGCGGCTCTCCACGTTGTTGAGCAGCCCCACCTGCACGTCGACGTCGCCGTCGTAGCCGCTGCTCATCCTCGCCGCGACCTGCCGCCACGGCAGCCCCGGCGTGCACACGCCGTCGGCCGGCCGCGACCAGATGACGACCGAGGGGTGGTCCACCAGGCCCCGCCCCACACCGGGCAGGTGCACCACGGGCGCGACACCGAGACGGCGCAGCAGCGCCGCGTCGCCGACACCCGAGCGCTGGAGCACGGCGGGCGTGCCGACGGCCCCGGCGGCGAGCACCACGTGCCGCGCCCGCACCTCGGCGAGCCGGCCGCCGGCCTCCACCTCCACTCCGACGGCCCGGTTCCGTTCGAACAGCACCCGCGTGACCCGGGCGCAGGTGCGCAGGCGCAGATGCGGCAGGTCGAGGGCGCCGCTGAGGAACGCGGTCGCGGCGTCCACGCGCTCACCGTCCACCGCGTTGCCGGGGATCGGGCCGACGCCCGCCTCCCCGCCCGCGTTGAGGTCCGCGACGTCGGGGACGCCCTGCCGCACGCACTCCTCCCAGAAGGCCGCGTCCAGCGGGTGCACCCGCTCCCGCGGGGTGCGGCGGATCGGCAGCGGGCCGCTGTCGCCGTGCAGGCGGCCCGGGAAGTCCGCGTCGTTCTCGACGTCCTTGTAGAACGGCAGCACCCGCTCCCACGACCAGTCCGGGTTGCCGCACGCCTCCCAGGCGGCGAAGTCGCGGGGCAGCCCCCGCAGCGCGATGGCCCCGTTGACGGCGGAGCCGCCGCCGACGACCTTCCCCAGCTGGTACGGGAACCTCTCCCACAGGGCCCGCTCGGCCCCCGCCCGGGCACCGGACGGCGCCCCGGGCGCCGGACCGCGCGGCCCCCGGACCCGGCCCGCCAGCAGGTCCTCCCACCGGCTGCTGGTCCGCAGGTTCGCCCGGTAGTCCCAGTTGTAGCCCTCCAGCACGAGCCGCCCCGCGTCCGCGAGCGGGTGCGCCCGGTCCCGTGGGCGCGGCTGGTCCGCGCCGGCCTCCAGCAGCAGGACGCTCCCGGAGTCGCGGGCGGCGAGCCGCGCTGCGGTCACCGCTCCCGCCGAACCCGCCCCGACGACCACGTACTCCCACGGGCCGCGGTCCCCGCCGGTCATGCCGCGGCCCCCTCGACGGACGCCACGAGCCCGGCGAACGAGGCGATCGACGCGTTCATGAACAGCGCCTCCACCATCTCCTGCTCCGCGTCGGCGCCGATGCCGAACTCCGCCCGCAGCAGGGCGAGCAGCCCGACGGCGTGCAGCGAGTCGCCGCCGATGTCGAAGAAGCCCTCCTCCACGCCGAAGTCGGCGTGCCCGAGCTGCCGCGACCACAGCGCGAAGAGCCGCTCCTCCAGGCCGCTGCGCGGCGCCACCCGGGCGTCGCCGCCCTCCGCCTCGTCGTTCCACGGCGCGGGCAGCGCCCGGTGGTCGACCTTCCCGTTCACCGTGAGGGGCAGCGCCTCCAGCGCCAGGAAGCGGCTGGGCACCATGTAGCCGGGCAGCAGCGACGCCAGCGCCTCCCGCAGCGCCGCCGGATCCGGGTCCGCGCCGGGCTCGGGCACCACGTACGCCGCGATCTGCCGCTGCCCGGTGCGGGCGTGGGCGGGCGCCGTGACGAGCGCCGTGCGCACCCCCGGCTGCCGCAGCAGGGCGGCCTCGATCTCCCCGAGCTCCACCCGGTAGCCGTTGATCTTCACCTGGAAGTCCTCGCGGCCCAGGATCTCGATGTCGCCACCGGGCAGGTAGCGGCCCAGATCGCCGGTCCGGTAGACGCGCTCACCGGTGACCGGGTGCACGGGGAACCGCTCGGCGGTCCGCTCCGGGTCTCCCAGGTACCCCTGCGCCACACCGGTGCCCCCGATGTGGATCTCCCCGGTCACCCCGACCGGCGACGGCTCGAACCAGTCGTTGAACACGTGCATCGTCTGGTTGGCCAGCGGCTTCCCGTACGGGATGCTCGACCACTCCGGCCGCACGGCCTCCACCGGGTGGTGGATCGACCAGATCGAGCCCTCCGTGGCACCGCCCAGGCTGACCACCCGCAGCGCGGGCAGCTTCTCCCGGAGCCGGTCCGGCAGGTCCACCGGGATCCAGTCGCCGCTCAGCAGCGCCAGCCGCAGCCGGCACCCGCGCGGCGGCCCGCCGTCGCCGAGCGACTCCACCCACACCCGCATCGGCGCGGGCACGCTGTTCCACACCGTCACCCCGTACCGGCCGACGAGCTGCGACCAGTGCGCCGGGTCGCCGGCGCGGTCCGGGGCCGGCACCACCACGGCCCCGCCGGCGCCCAGGACGCCGAACACGTCGTACACCGACAGGTCGAAACCGGCCGGGGCCAGCGCCAGCACCCGGTCGTCCGCCCCGACGGCGAACCGCCGGTTGACGTCCTGCACGGTGTTGGCCGCACTCCGATGCGTGATCATCACCCCCTTCGGCTCACCCGTGGACCCCGAAGTGAAGATCACGTACGCGAGGTCGTCGACGCCCTGCCGCCGCTCCGGCGCCTCGTCCGGGCACTCCCGCACCGCCGCGTCCCGCGGGGTCACCACCTCCACACCCGCCGGCCAGGCCGGCGCGTCGCGCAGCTCCGGCTCCGTCACCACGGCCCGCGCGGAGCAGCGGTCCAGCAGCCGCAGCCGCCGCTCCTCCGGCAGCTCCGGGTCGACCGCCACGTACGCGGCGCCGGTGTGCAGCACGCCGAGCAGCGCGGCGATCTGCCCCGCGCCCGGACGCATCGACACCGCGACGATCCCGCCCGGCCCCACCCCGGGACGCGCAGCAGCCGGTGCGCGATCCGGTGCGCGGTCCCGGTCAGCTCCCGGTACGTGGTCTCCGCGCCCGGCGTCACCACCGCCACCGCGTCGGGGCGCCGCCGGGCCGCCTCGGCGACCAGCTCGTGCAGCAGGGCCGGCGGGATGTCCTCGGCCGTGGCGTTGGCCCGGTCCCGCTCCTCGGCCTGCGCCGCCGGCAGCGGCACGACACCGCGCACCGCCCCCCACACCGACGCGTCGTCCACCAGCCGGTCCAGCAGCGCCCCGTACGCGTCGAGCATGTCCTCGACCATCCCGTCGGGGAACAGGCCCCGCACCGCGTTCCAGTGCACGGCGAGCCGACCGCCCAGCTCCAGCACCTGGTTCTCCAGCCACACCTGCGGGGTGCGGCTGTGCACGTGCACCAGCTCCCCGAACGACTCCAGCGCCTCCGCCCCCGGCCCGCCCTCCCCGGCGCCGAGCGTGCTGGAGAAGACCACCGGCATCGACGCCCGGCCGTCGTCCCTGCGGCGGGCCAGGTCCCGCAGCACCCGGATCCCGCTGTGCGCGCCGTGCGCCAGGTCCTCCAGGAGCCGCTGCTGGAGGTCCCGGGCCCGCTGCGCGAACGTCTCCTCGGGCCGGCCGCCGACCGCCAGCAGCCCCGGCGCCAGGAAGTCGCCCAGGATCTCCCCGACCTGCGGATGCAGCCCCAGCCGGTGGAACCGGGTGACCGTCAGCGTGAACTCCTGCCGCCGCGACCACGTCCGCACCACCTCCGCGTACGCCGCGAGCAGCACCCCCGACGGGGTGAGCCCGTGCCGCGCGGCCACCGCCCGCAGAGCGGCCCAGCGCTCCGGGGCCAGCTCCCTGCGGTGCCGCACGAACCGCGGCGTGCCGAGCTGCTCCGGCGCCACCGCCGGCGGCAGCTCCGGCGCGGGCGGCAGCGTGTCGAGGCGCTCCGCCCAGTACGCCGCGGCCTCCCGGCCGAGGCCGTCGCCCCGCAGCTCCTCCTCCGCCAGCACGTAGTCGCGGAACGACACGTCGAGCGGCTCCGGCCGCCACGCCGGGTCGTCGTGGAACCGGCGCCACTCCGCCAGCAGCCGGAACAGGCTCGGCAGGTCGACGAAGAGCAGGTCCACGGCCAGGTGGAGCCGCATCCGGCCGCCGTCGAGCAGGGAGGCGCGGACGTCCAGCATCGGCGCCCGGTCCACCGGCAGGACCTGCTCCGTCAGTTCGGTGCGGACCCGCTCCAGCGCGGCCGACTGCTGCTCGCCGGACAGGCCCCGCAGATCCGCGGTGCGGACGCGGCACGGCCCGACCTCCTCCGCGCCGAGGATCCGCTGCGTGTGGTCGGCCCCTGCCACCGTGCGCAGCGCCTCGTGCCGGGCGACCACCTTCCCCAGGGCCCCGGCCAGCCGGTCCGCGTCGAGAGCCGGGCAGTCCCACTCCAGGTAGTACTGGCTGGAGACGCCGCCCAGCTCCAGCCCCCTGTGCCGGCCGATCAGGTACGCCTGCTGGATGTCGGTCAGCGGGAACGGCTCCCGGCGCCGCTCCGGCTGCGGCTTGAGGTCCGGCAGCCTGCCGCCGTCCGGCCGGGGGCCGCCGTTCCGGCGGCGCAGCTCGGCGAAAAGGTCTTCCATCGACGTCCGCCCCTTTTTCTGTCGGGATACCTGACGGGTCTTCTCATCGACTTGCGGGAATCGCCTCCCGGGGAAATCCCCTCAGGAGAGACCGCCTTACGGAAAGGGGACGCTAGGCCGCCGCGGCACCGGGTCTCAATACGGTCCCACCGAAGGGCCGACCGAAGAACTACGGCCGCACCCACCCTCCGGGGGGCCGCCGCACTCGACTTCCGCTGGACTGGCGAAGGACTGGCGCCGGTACCGTCCCCGACGCCCTTGACCTGCGGCGGCACTGCGGCGACATCATCGGGGCCATGGGTGTTCACAACTCCCCGGAGACCGCCGGGAAACGCATACTCATCGGCGCCACCGGCTCCATCGCGGTGACCCGACTCCCGTCGTACATCGAGGCGATGCGCCGGCATATCCCGGGCAGCGCGTACACCGTCCTGATGACGCACACCGCGATGTCGTTCCTGCCCCCGGAAAGCGTCGCCCTGTTCGCCGAACGCGTGGTGAGCGGGGAGTCCCCGGCGGACTGGCCGACCGACAAGCCGTCCCGGCTCGCCGCCGCCCACGACCTCCTCGCCGTGCTGCCCGCCACCGCCCACACCCTTGCCTCGGCCGCGGCCGGGGCCGCCCCCAACCGCCTGATGACGGTGGCGCTGTCGGTGGACTGCCCCGTCGTGTACTTCCCGGTGATGGGGGCCCGGATGTGGCAGAAGCCGGCCGTGCAGCGCAACATCGCGCGGATCCGCGAGGACGGGCAGCTCGTGAACGAGCCGGAGTGGCACGACGGCTTCGACCCGGCCACCGGCACCTCCGTCCGCCACCCGTCCCTGCCCGCACCGGACGCGGTGGCCAAGCTGGTCGGCGACCTGCTCGCGGAGCGGCCGCCACCGCGGTAGGCCCCGTGACGCGGCGGCTCCCGGCCGGTGGATCCGGCCGGGAGCCGCTTCCGTGCGTCCGCTGCCGGGGCGCACGGGACGGACGCGGCACCCCGGGGTCCGGGTTGCCGCGTCCGCTGGTCCTGCGCCTGGCGGTGTGCGGCGTGCGCGGTCCTGAACCCGACGGTCTGCCGCGTCTGCTGGTCCTGCGCCCGACGGTGTGCCGCGTGCGCGGTCCGCCGGGGGCGGCGTGCGCCCGGCGGATCGCCGTCAGGCGACGATGGCCGTGGCCTCGATCTCGATGAGGAAGTCCGGTTCCGCCAGGGTGGCGACCCCGATGAGCGTGGTCGGCCGGACCACGTCCGCGCCGAGCCGGGCGGCCGCCCGCTGGGCGCCCGCGGTGACCTCCGCCCACTTGGGCAGGGACCAGTCGACGACGTACATCGTCAGCCGCAGCACGTCGTCGAAGGTGGCGCCGGCCGCGGCCAGGCCGGTGGCGATGTTCAGGTACGCCTGCTCGGTCTGCGCCGCCAGGTCCCCGGTCCCCACCGGTTCACCGGCGGCGGTACGTGCGACCTGGCCGCTCAGGAACACCACGCGGCTTCCGGTGCCGACGGCGAGCTGCCGCCAGCCGTCGGGTTTGGGCAGTCCGGCCGGGTCGATCGTCTCCACAGCCAAGGGTCCGTCCTCTCTCGGTCGGTGGTGCGATGTCGTGTCGGGTGGTGCGGGTGGCGCCGGTCCTGCCGGCGGGTGCCCCTGCCGGGTACGTCCGGCGCGGTGCTTACGGAGGCCCGCCGGGCCCCGCCGGGCGGGCCTGCCGCGGTCAGGGGTGCTCACGGCAGGTGGCGTAGTACTTCCGCAGGAGGCTGACGAGTTCCGGGTCGAAGCGGGACGCGAACAGCAGCTCGGGCGGGGGCGTGAACTCCGGGTCGAGCTGCTCGGCCCAGGCGAGGGTGGCCGGGCGCAGGTCCGTCTCGATCCAGCCGTGCCACTCGACGGGGATCGTCCAGTCCTGCTCGTAGCCGATGCCCATCTGGTGGTCGACCAGGACGTCCACGGTCTGCTCGCGGCTCCACGCCTGGATCGGCCGCCGCACGGGCGTGAAGCGCTCCAGATCCGTGCGGGGCCCCTCGCCCAGGATCCGCGCCGCGAACTCCTCCGCGAGCAGCGGCGACAGGTGCAGGCCGTCCCGGTACGTGCCGGTCATGATCCACAGCCCTTCCATGCCGCCCCCGCCGAGCAGCGGGAAGGCGTCCACGGAGACGGGGCGGTTGCCCACCTGGACCTTGGTGACGTCGCTGTTCCACAGGGTGCGGCGGACCTGGCGGTGGGCGCACTGCAGCAGGAAGACGAGGTCCCGCATCTCGGCGGTGTCGCGGGGCTCCGCGGAGATGACGTTGGTGGCGCCGAGGTAGACGTGCCCGTCGCCCCGCGGCACCACGTGCAGTCCGCAGGCGAAGGAGCGGTTCGGCGTCCTGACGACGCTGCCCGGGGTCGTGCCGTCGACGGTCCTGACGAGGGACGAGACGCCGTAGCCGCTGACGAGGCGCGGGATGCGCGGACCCACGGGCAGGGTGTCCAGGAGGTCCTGGGTGCGGACCCCGGCGGCCAGCACCACGTGGTCGGCGCCGAGTTCCCTCCCGGTGGCGAGGACCACCCCGGTGGCCCGGCCGGCGCGGTGCACCACCCGGGTCGCCTCCTCGGCGACGAGGGTGCCGCCCGCCCGGACGACCGCCGCCTCCAGTCGCTCCAGCAGGGCGGCGGCGCTCACCGCGTGCTCGCCCGGTATGTGGAACGCCTTCAGCGGGCGGGAGATCGGTTCGGCGTCGACCCAGTCGAGGTCGGACGGCTCGACGTCCTCGAACGGCTCGTCGTGGCGGGTGAGTTCGGCCCGGATGGCCTGGTAGTTGGCGTCGTCGATCTCCGCCGTGCCGATGGCGTTGAGGATGACGGTGGTGCCCTCGGCGGTCCTCACGGCGGCGCCCTCGGTGCGGTCCTCCAGCTCCTCCAGCCACCGCGGCCACCGCCGGGTCGCCTCGATCCCCAACTCCAGCTTGGCCCTCCCGTGCTCACTGGCCAGCAGGGAGGTGGTGACCTCGCCGAAGCAGCCCAGCATGGCGCCGGCGGCGGCCGAACCGGCCCAGGGGCGGTGCGGCCGGCCCAGCACCGCGACCCGCTGCCCTCGCCGTGCCAGCACCCAGGCGAGCGAGAGCCCCACGGCTCCGTTGCCGACGACGACCGCATCGAATCCGGTGCGGTCCGCGTTCCCGTTGGCGTTCATCGCGTTCCCCTCTTCCGGCGCACGGGTGCGGCCGGCAGCAGAAGTGACATCGGTCAGGGGCGGCGTGCTCAGCGGCGCCGGAACTCGTACAGGGTGTAGTCCATGCCGACCGTGCCGCGGTCGTCGGCATGGGCCCGCACCACCGGGGAGTCGCCGAGGTCCGCCGCCGCGAGGGCCACGGACTGCGTGCGGTACCTGCGGCCCGTGAAGCCCGCGTCCGCGGCGGCCCGGAGCGTCTTGCGCGGGTTGCCCATCGCGTCGCTGGTACCGAGGTAGACGCGCCCGCCGTCCGCGAGGCGGGGCGCCGCCTCGCGGAAGAACCTGCGCTGCAGCCCGTACCCGGGGTCGAAGACGGCCCGCTCGATGTCCCCGCCGTAGGGCCGGGCCTCGGGCGCCTCGATGAACGGGGCGTTCCAGAACACCACGTCGAAGACCTCGCCGGAGTCCAGCGGGTCGAACAGGTCGCCGGCTGCCGCCGTCACCCGGTCGGCCACCCCGTGCCGTGCGGCGTTGCGCCGCGCGTTCTCCACCGCCGCCGGGTTGACGTCCAGCGCCACCACGCGCCCGCAGCCGCGCAGGGCGGCGACCACGGCGGCGACGCCCGCGCCGCAGCCCATCTCCAGGAACCGGCAGCCCTCCTCGTACGGCACCCAGGAGGCGAACAGCCCGGGGCCCGGGTCCGTGTACGGGGGGAACACGTCGGGGAGCAGCTCCCACTCCCGCCCCAGCAGGGAGAACACCGTCTGCGGCGGACGGTCGGGGTCCCGGATCTGCGCCAGGGTCCAGGTGCCCAGTGCGTAGCCGAGCTCGTTGTCCATGTGGTCCTCCCTGCGGGGTCGGGGGCGGGGCGGCGCCGGTGCGGGTCAGCTCCCGGCGGGTCGGGGGTCCTGCGCCCGGCTGCGGGCCATCCTCCGGTCGAGGAGCACCACCGGGACGGTGAGGGCGGCCAGGCCCGCGCCGAGCCAGGCGACGGACGTCAGGCCGGCGCCGGCGCCGAGGGCGATGCCCGCGAGCACCGGCACGATGCTGATGCCGAGCTGGAACATGGAGACGGCGGTGGCCCCGGCCAGGGTGGGCGCCTGCGCGGCGACGGTGAACACCCGCCCGTAGACGGCCGGGTTCAGTACGAAGCCGGCCACGCCGAGCAGCAGCACGAGGGGGATGACGGCCACGGGATGCCCGGCGAGCACCGCGAGCAGCACCGACGTGACGAGGATGCCGGCCGCCCCGATCAGCAGGGCGTGGTGCGGGCGCCCGTCCGCGATCCGGCCGCCGATGGAGAGGCCGACGAAGGCGCCGACACCGAACAGCACGAGGATGCCGGGCACCCACACGGCGGGCACCCCGGTGACGTCGGTGAGGAAGGCGGCCAGGTAGTTGTACGAGATCATGTACGCGGCGGTGCTGAGCAGGGTGGCGGCGTAGACGACCCACAGCTGCGGCTGCCGCATGGTGCGCAGTTCCCGCCGTACGCTCGGCTCCTCGGCCGCCCGGGTCGCGGGCACGGCGACGAGGGTGAGCACCGCGCCCACCGCGGTGAGGGCGACCACCGCCCAGAACCCGCCGCGCCAGCCGGTGAAGTGGCTGATCAGCGCGCCGGCCGGGCCGCCGCCCACCATGGCGATGCTCAGGCCGCTGACCACCACGCCGGAGGCGCGGGCGGTGCGGTCGGGGGTGACGAGGCTGATGGCGGTGACCGCGGCCACCGCCCAGTACCCGGCGTAGGCGAGACCGCACAGGAAGCGGGTCGCGAGCAGCACGGCGTAGCTGTCGGTCACCAGGCCGACCGCCACGGCGGCGGCGAACAGGGCCTGCGAGACCACCAGGGTGGTCCGCCGCGGCCAGCGCAGGGTCAGCACGGCCAGCGGCGGGCCGCCGATGACGACACCGACGGCGAACGCCGAGATCAGCGCGCCGGCGGAGGACAGCGTGATGTGCAGGTCGTCCGCGATGGCCGGCAGGACGCCGGCGAGCAGGAACTCCGCGCTGCCCATGGCGAACAGGCTGAACGCGAGCAGGTACACCGCGAGCGGCAGTGTCCTGCGGGTGCCGCCGGACGCCGGGGCCTTCGGTTCGGTCTCGACGCTCATCGGACGCGGCCCCCCTTTTGCACGGAGCCGGCCGGCTGCACGGGAGGGGCCTGCACCGGACGGACGTGAGCGGGGTGGACGTGAGTGGGGCGGACGTGCGTGTGGTGGGGCTGTGCGGTGCGGGTGTGCGTGGGGCGGTGCTGCGCGGTGCGGGTGTGCGCGGTGTGGGTGTGCGCGGTGCAGGGTTGCGCGGTGCGGGTCTGTGCGTGGCGGGGCTGCACGGGGCGGGGCCGCGCGGGCCGGGGCGGCGCGGGGCGGGTCCGCAGGGTGCGGGGCCGCTGGGCGACGCCACTCGCCGGCCCTGAGGCAGGTAGACGCATGGGGAACTCCTCGTTCGGGTCGCTCGGGTCGCTCGGGTGAGCGGGATCAGGGCGGCTGCCGCGGCGGCCGACCGCTGGTCGGGACGCGGTCCGGGTGCGGTCGGGGCGCGGTCGGTCGGCCGGGCGCGGGGCGGGCACCGGGGACCGTCCGGGGGCGGTCCGGGAGCGCCGCGCGCACCCCGGTCGGCCGTCCTCCGGCGGACCGGCCCGGGTCTGAGGCCCCCGGGACCGTGGTGGCCGCCGCCGGCCCCATGCTGGGACCCGCCGGGGCGGTCGCACCACCTTTGTTGCCGATACCGGGAAGCCGGCCGGTTCAGTCGTCGCCCGGCAGCGCCTCGCCCCAGCCCCACTTCTTGATGGTGGTACGGGACGACGGCGCCACGCCCGGCTGGGAGTTGGCCATCGCCCGGCGCGAACCGAACTCGATGTACCCCACGAACGCGGAGCGGAACTCCGCGTCGTCGGGCAGTCCCGCCACGTCCATGGCCTCCAGCATCAACTCCACCCAGCGGGCCCGCTGCTCCGGCCTGATGGCCCGGCCGCGGTGCCGGGACAGCATGTGCGGGTAGCCGCCGTGCTGCTCGGTGTAGCGCTCCGGACCGCCGAGCACCTCGCCGAGGAACACGGCGACGTGCTGCGGGTGGTCCTCCGCCATGTGGGCGAACAGCGGCGCGAGCAAGGGGTCCTTGCGCACGCGGGAGTAGAACTCCTCGGTGAGCCGCCCCAGCGCCTCGGCGCCTCCGGCCCACTCGTACATCGTCGGGATCCGGTCCGTCACTGTGTCACGTCACCTTTCGGTCGGTGTCGGCCCCGGCCGGACTGCCGCGGCCTCCCGCGGTTCCGGGCCGCAGCCCGGGGCGGAGCCCGGCCCCACGGGGCGGCCGCTTTGGGCCGGTCAGGCCGCGTACAGGTCGAAGGTCGGGGTCGGCCGGCCGCCCTGCGCGGCGACGTCGAGCCGCGGATCGACGGAGAGCACGGCCTGGTGCAGCCGCTGGAGCTGCGGCGACGGCTCGATGCCCAGCTCGTCGACCAGACCGCGGCGCAGCCTGCGGTACAGCTCCAGGGCCGCCGCCTGCCGGCCGGAGCGGTAGAACGCCACCATCGCCTGCGCGTGCAGCCGCTCGTCGCGGGGGTGGCGCTCCGTCAGCTCGCGCAGCTCGGCGAGGAGCCCGCCGTGCAGGCCGAGTCTGAGTTCCGCGTCGATGCGCCGCTCGACGGCCAGCAGCCGGCTCTCCTCCAGCCGGACCAGCTGGATCCGCAGCGCGCTCCCGGTCCGTACGTCGACCAGCGCGGGCCCTCGCCACAGCGCCAGCGCCTCGCGCAGCAGGCGCGCCGCGCGCTCGCTGTCGCCGTCCTCGAAGGCCTCGTGCCCGGCCCGCGCCGCGCGCTGGAACGCGAAGGCGTCGACGTCGGCCGGGTCGGCCCGCAGCAGGTAGCCGCCGTGGCCGGTCGCGAGCAACTGCCGTGCCCGCACCGCGCCGTCCTGGCCGAGGGCGGCGGCCAGGCAGCGGCGCAGGCGGAGGATGTACGTCTGCAGGGTCGTCTGCGCGCTGCGGGGCGGCCGGGGCCCCCAGATCTCGTCCCGCAGCGCGGCCACCGGGACGACCTGCCCCGGGTGGAGCGCGAGGAGAGCGAGGATCTGCCGGGCCTTGCCCGCGGTGGGGACGGCCGGGAGTCCGCCCGCCTCGGCGTGGAGCGGGCCCAGAACCTGAATCTTCACACGCTTCCTCCGTGACTCACACGGGCCGGTGCGGTTCTCCCGGCGCCTTCCGGCTTCCCGGGAAGGGAACCTAGGAGTGCGGGGGCGGCGGCCTCAATACGGTGGCACCGTAGGGCTGACCGAAGAATCGGGGGCAGCGGGGAGGAAGAAGCCCGGGAAGGCGGAATCCCGGACCTCGGAGACCGACGGGTCGGGACGTGAAAAAAAGAGACCCGTCGCTCTTTATGGAAGGCGCGCCGGTGAAAGGCGCTGCCGACCGGAATTCCTCCTCCTGCAACGGCGCGGGGCGACGGTACGGGACCGGAGGCGGCGGACTGCGGGCCGGCCCGCGGGGCCGGTCGGCGGATGCGGATGGCCGGACGGGTCCGGCCGGGCACCCTGGCGGCGCCCGGCAGGAACGGCACGGCTGACGGCAGGGACGCGGAGACGGTCGACCGGGGGCGGCCCGCGCGGGCGGTCTGCCACGGTCGCCCGCGCCGGCACGGAAGCGGCGCCACCGGGCCGGCCGCGCGCGCGGGCCGGCCCGCGCCGGGCAAGGACGGGCGGCGTCGGGCAGGGCCGGGCGGCGCGCCGCACGAAGGCGGGGAGCCGCCCCCGAGCCCCCGATCCGCCCCCGCCGCGCCGCCCGAGCGAGCCGCCCGTGTCGCCCGACCTCCCCGCGCTGCCCGAGCCCCCGACCTGCCCCCGTCGCGCCGCCCGAGCGCGCCGCCGACCTCCCCGAGCCCCCGATCTGCCCCCGCCGCGCCGCCCGGTCGCCCGTGCCGCGCTGCCCGAGCGCGCCGCCCGTTCGCCCGTCGCCGCTGCGCGGTGCACGCGGTGCGTGCGGTGGTCAGGTGCGGGCGCAGAGCCGGGCGGTGTGCACGGTCACCGCCGCGAGGTAGAAGGCGTCGGGCCGCCACAGGATGCTCGTGCAGGCGTCCCCGTCGACGAGCTGCTCCACCGTCAGCCGGTCCGCGAGGTCCAGCCGGTCGCCGAGGACGCCGAGGAGCCGGGTGAGCCGGGTGTGCAGGTGCCGGCGCGCGGGCAGGCCCAGCGGGGCCGGCAGATCGATCAGGAACGTGCGGGTGCCGGTGGGCACCAGCCCCGCGCAGGCCAGCAGCGCCGGCCAGTCCTCGACCACGGAGGTCGCGCCGGGGAGGCGGGCGCGCAGCGCGGCGGCGTGGTCCTCCGACGCGGCGTCGAGGCGTGCCTGGAGGCCGGGGCGCCCGAGGCCGATGTCCCGGGGCAGGAAGCGCGGCGGCAGCACGGGCTCGGCCACGGCGAGGAGACCGCCCGGCCGCAGCTCGGCGGCCAGCGCCTTGAGGGCCGCCTGCTGGTCGCCGAGCCGGGGCACGGCGCCGCCCGTCCAGATCACGTCGGCCGGGCCCAGCCGGTCGTAGCCGGTGGGCAGTTCCGCCCGGTGCGTGGTGACCCGCGCCCCCACGCCGTGCTCGCCGGCGCGATGGAGGGTGCGCGCGAGCAGTCCGGGTGACTCGTCGACGGCGACGACCTCCGCCCGGGGAAGACGCGGGCGAGCGCGCAGGCGGCCGCGCCCGGTCCGCAGCCGGCGTCCAGCACGCGGCGTACCGCCGCGGCCCCCGCTCGTCCGGGCCGAGCAGCTCCGCCAGCCAGCGGGCCGCCTCTCCCATGAAGCCGGCGTGCAGCTCGGCCTCCTGCTCCAGTTCGGCGCCGAAGGCGTCCCGACCCGGGTCCTCTGTGCGATGTGCGGTCATACGCTCACCTCCGGCCGCCAGGATGGGGAGCGCCCGCGGGCCGGGCAATTCTTGTTGCCGTTCCCGGGACCCGCCCCGCCCGGCGGCCCCGCAGGGGCCTCCCACCGGGCGCGCGGGGTTTCCGGCCTGCCCGCCGCGGGCGGCGCCGACCCCGGCGGGGGCCGCACCCCGCACCGTCACCGACGCGTGGTCGCGGCGCGACCGGCGGCCGGGTGCAGGAGGTCGCGGCTGAAGACGGCCAGCACCTCACGGGCCGCGGTGCGCGGGAAGTCGTGCCCGCCGGGGAACACGTCGACGCGCAGGGACCGGCGGGTGCAGCCCCGCCAGGCGGCGACGCGCGCGGCGGTGACGGAGCGGTCGTCCCGGCCGGCCATCGCCGTGACCGGGCAGTGCACCACGTGCCGGGGGTCGCGCTCGTACGACTCCGCGACGGCCAGGTCCGCCCGTAGCGCCGGAGGCAGCCCGGCCCCCGACTCCCGCGGGAGGCGCCGTCGGGCGGTCGGCCCCGCTGGGCGGGCCGGCGCGGCAGCCCGGCGTCGGGCGGCCCGCCCGGCCGCTCCGCGCCGCCGCGCGGCCGGGGGCGCCGCACCCCGACACGTACAGCCGCTCGGCGGCCGCGTCGTGCCGCCACTCCAGCCGCGCCGCGACCTCGTACGCGAGGAGGGCGCCGAAGCCGTGGCCGTACAGCGCGAACGGCCGGTCGCACATGCGGGCGACGTACGGCAGGACCTCCTCCAGCAGTGCTCCCATGCGGTGGCACGGGCGGGCGCGGGAACGGCGGCCGCGGCCGGGCAGTTCGACGGGTGTGACCACCACGGCCGGGCCGAGCACGTCCGCCCACGGCAGGTACACGCCCGCCGACGCTCCTGCGTACGGGAAGCAGAACAGGCGCACGGACGGGGCGGCCCTCACCGGCTGCCCCGCAGCAGGCGGCGGTACGCGCCGGCGGCGTCCGCCGGCAGGCGGGGCCCTGCGCGCCGGTCCCTCCGCGGGCGGGCGTACCGCCACGCGAAGGTCCATGTGCGGCCGTCGCGCCGGATGAGCGCGGCCGGCCTCAGCGGCGCCCGGTCGAGCGGCAGCCCCGGGGCGCCGTCCCGGGCCGGCCGCCTGCGCAGCGCGGTGCGGCGCAGCGCGGTCGGTGCCAGGACCGCCTGCCCCGTCTGCGCGTACCCGTACGGCAGGACGCCGGTGAGCCGCGGGACGGGCGGCTCGGGGCGGCCGCCGCCCGGCGGTGCCTC
This sequence comes from Streptomyces sp. CC228A, assembly GCF_021390935.1. Classification (GTDB taxonomy): domain Bacteria; phylum Actinomycetota; class Actinomycetes; order Streptomycetales; family Streptomycetaceae; genus Streptomyces. The sequence continues at coordinate 156,880 of NZ_JAJPUI010000007.1, read as the reverse complement.
CCCGTCCGGGCCCGGCCGGGCGGGGCGGGGCGGACGCAGCTCCTCACTGGTCGCGGACACGCCGGACACCGCTCCTTCCATCGGATTTCCGCCAACAGGTCGGCCGTGCACGGACGGTGCACCCGGCGGCGGATTCCTCTTGGTCATCCGGTCGCCGCCGGAAAACCGAGTCGAAGGTACCTGTGGGGTACTCACCTACTTCAATACGGGAGCACCGAAGCACTGGCCGAAGAAACACGTCCGGCAACGGATCAAAGGGCGGCGGCGTACAAATACGGCGGCCTGTCGTGTAGCGTCGGCTCGCGTCACCGGTGTACGGCGTCCACAGGTGGCCCGGGGGGTCGGAGAGGGGGGATCGCCGACATGCCTTCCGGCCTTTCCGGAGAATTCCCTTCCGCCGTGGTGGCGATATCCCCGCCGTGATCGCGACACGGTACCGGCGGCGCCGGACCGCCGTGCCCGGGCACGGGTGCCCCCGCCACTGAGTCGACGCCGTGCCCTTTCCTCGTCAGCCAGGTCGTTCCGCTGTTCAGCCAGGAGGTGTGGGGCCGGTGCCCCGGGAACTGTACGGCAGAAGCGAAGAATCGCAGATCATCACCGAGATGCTCGACTCCGCGAGAGGGGGCGCCGGCGCCGTCGGGCTGGTGGAGGGGATCATCGGGACCGGGAAGACGTCACTCCTCCGCTGGGCCGAGGAGACCGCCAGGGAGCGGGGCATGCTCGCGCTCGCCGCCACCGCCACCGCCACCGAGCAGCGGTTCCCCCTGGGGGTCGTGCACCAGCTGCTGAGCCGGCTGCCCGAGGCGGCCGACGACGCGGACGCGTGGATGCGGGCCCTGCTCCCCGCCGACCCCGACTACCCGCTGCTCGCGGGCCTCTGCGCGTGTGTCGGCAGGGCGGCGCGGCGGACGCCCCTGCTGCTGACGGTCGACGGCATCCACCACGCCGACCCGCAGTCCCTGCTGTGGCTGGGCTTCCTGGGCCGCCGCCTGGAGAGCCTCCCGCTGGTGCTGCTGGCCAGCAAGCGCTGCGGTGAACCGGCCAGCGACCGGCACCTCCTCGTCGAGTTCATGGAGGGGGTCCGCCCCGACCGCCACATCCACCTGCACGACCTGAGCCCGAGCGCCGCGCTGGACCTCGCCGCCGCACTCGGCAGCCGCGGCCCCGGGTCCGTGGACGCCCTGATCGCCGAGAGCGGCGGCAACCCGTACCTCCTGACCGAGCAGATCCGCACGGGACCCGGCCCGGGCGACCCCCGCCCGGGGCCCGCAGGGGACGAGGCAGCCACGGGACTCACGGGACGTGCAGGACTCACGGGACGCGTGGGACGCAGGGAACGCGCGGAATTCACGGGAGTCACCACAAGCCCCGGAGCCACCGGAGGCCCCGGGCCTGCGGGAACCCCCAGGCATGCGGGAAGCCCCGGGAGTGCGGGAACCCCCGGGAGTGCGGGAAGCGCCGCGCCGCCCGGTACCGCCGCGGGGCCCGGAACGGCACCGGGAAGCGCCGCGCCGCCCGGTGCCGCCGCGGGGCCCGGAACGGCTGGTCACCCCGCAGGCGCCTCCTCCCCGTACGCGTGGGGGCCGACGGACGCGCCCCCGGCCCGTACGCGGACCGCCTCGACGAGCGGCTGCGCCTGCAGGCGGTCAAGGAGCGCATCCTGTGCATGCTCAAGCGCCTCGACCCGTACGGGCTCCGCGCGCCCGTGCCGTCAGCATCCTCGGCGCGCCCGTCGACGCCGCCCTCCTCGCTGACCTGTGCGGACTGCCCGCCGAGGACGTCTGCCGCTGCCTGACCCGGCTCACCGAGTCGGGGCTGCTGCGCTCCGCCGACCTGACGTTCCGCCACCCCGTCCTCGCCGGACTCCTCTACCAGGACGTCCCCTGCGCGGAGCGCGCCGAACTGCACCGCCTCGCCGCCCGCTGCCTGCGGCACCGCGGCGGCCCGCCCGAGGACACCGCGCGCCACCTGCTGCGCGCGCACCGCCTGGACGAACCGTGGATGGTCCGGCTGCTGCTGGACGCGGCCCGCCGCACCCTCCCGCGCGACCCGGCCGCGGCCCGGCGCCTCGTCGAGAAGGCCGTCCTCCACGGCATACCGCCGGAACTCGCCGCGCACGCCGAGGACCTGCGCAACCAGGCCCTCACGGGCCTCGACCTGCCGGCGGCGGCCCACGCCCTCACGACGCGCGCCGCGCTCGCCGCGGGCCCCGAGGAGCGCGCCCGCCAGGCCCTGCGGCTGGCCGACGTCCTGCTCCGGCTCGACCAGCCGCCCGGGCCCGGCAGACCCTGGAACAGGCCCACCGCGAGACCGGGCCGCAACCCGCCGACTCCGCCACCGCGGCGCACCTGCGGCACGCCCTCACCCACGTGCGGCTCCACGAGGGCACCTACCGCCCCGCACCCGGGGAAGAAGACCGCCTGGACACGGTGCTGCTGCTGCGGACGGGCACCGGTGACTGCGCGGCGGCGGTCCGGAGGATCGCCCGGCGCGTCCTGGCCGCGCCCCGCGTCCCCTACGGCTCCCCGTGCTGGTACCACGCGCTGCTCGGGCTGCTGTGGGCGGGCGACGCCGACGGGGCCCGGCGCCACCTGGACACCGAAGTGGGGCTGGCCCACGCCGAGGGCGCCGTGCCCAGGACCGCCGAGGCACTCGCCGTCCGCGGCCTGGTCCACCTGCACCAGGGCCACCCGGCGGCGGCCGAGGAGGACGCCGCCACGCGTCGGACCTGCTCGCCCGGATCGGCGCCGACCACTGCCACGCCGGGGCGCTCGCCCGCAGCGTGCTCATCGACGCGGCGCTGGAGCGGGACGACGTGGCGGGGGCCTGCGCCCTCCTCGACACCGCCCCGCCGCTGCCCGGGGACCAGCCCCTCACCTGGTGGCGGCTCCACCTGCTGCTCAGCGCCGGGCGCGCCCTCGGCCGGCTCGGGCAGGCGCAGCGCGGCCTCGCCGTGATCGCCCGCTGCGAGCAGGAACTCGCCCGCCGGGGCGTCACCAACCCGGCCGTCCTGCCGTGGCGGTCCACCCGGGCGGCACTGCACCTGGCCCTCGGCGACCCCGCCACCGCCCGCCGGCTCGCCCGGCGCGAGGTCGAACTGGCCCGCCGCTGGGCCGCGCCCCACGCCCTCGGGCGCGCCCTGGTGGCGCTGGCGGCCGCCGGGTCCGGGCGCGAGGCGCTCCAGGCCGCGGACCGGGCGGTGGAACTCCTGGAGGACGGCCCCGCGCCGCTGCTGTTCGCCCACGCCCTGTGCGCGGCGGGGCGCGCCCACCGGCGGACCGGCAACGCGGGCCGCGCACGCGAACTGCTGCGCCGTGCCAACGAAGTCGGTGTCTCCCTGGGCGCCGACGGGCTGGTGGAGGCGGTGCAGCGGGAGCTCAGGGACGCCGGCGGCCGCCCCGACCCCCGCAAGGCGTCCACGGAGTCCCTGCTCACCCCCACCGAACGGCAGGTGTCCGAACTCGCCTCCCGCGGGATGAGCAACCGCAGCATCGCCGTGCTGCTGAAGGTGAGCCTGCGGAACGTCGAGTCCCATCTCACCCACTCCTACCGCAAACTGCGGATCAGCGGGCGCCACGAGCTCGCCAGGTTCTTCCCGCCCGAGGAGGACTACGCCGCGGACCCGCCGCACCTGCGCCCGCGTCCGGTGGCCCCGCTGCCCCGCCTGCGGACCGGCTGACGCCCGTGCCGCCGCGCCCCAGGCCGGTACGGAGGCACTGCCCAGGCCCGTACGGACGCACCGCCCGGGCCGTACGGAAGTACCCACCGCGGGCCGTACGGGATGCCGCTCCGGGCGCGTACGGGATGGCCGCGCCCGGGCCGTGGCGCGTCCGGCCGGGGCCCTGCCGTGCCCGCGCGCCGCTCTCGGCGCGGGGGCACGGGACGGGGGCACGGGGCGGGGTCAGCCCTTCAGTGCGGCCATCCAGTTCTCCACCTCGTCCGCCCGCCGGGGCAGCGCGGCGGACAGGTTCTCGTTGCCGTCCTCGGTGACGAGGATGTCGTCCTCGATCCGGACGCCGATGCCGCGGTACTCCTCCGGCACCGTCAGGTCGTCCACCTGGAAGTACAGGCCCGGCTCCACCGTGAGGACCATGCCGGGTTCCAGCACGCCGTCGGCGTACGCCTCCGTGCGCGCGGCCGCGCAGTCGTGGACGTCCAGCCCGAGCATGTGGCCCGTGCCGTGCATCGTCCAGCGGCGCTGGAGGCCCAGTTCGAGGACCTTGTCCACCGGCATGTCCCCGAACAGGCCCCAGGACACCAGGTGCTCGGCCAGCACCTGCTGGGCCGCCAGGTGGAAGTCGCGGTAGCGGGCACCCGGCCTGACCGCGGCGATCCCCGCCGACTGGGCCTCGTACACCGCGTCGTACACCGTGCGCTGCAGCGGGGTGAAGCGGCCGCTGACGGGCAGCGTGCGGGTGATGTCGGCGGTGTACAGGCGGCGGGTCTCCACACCGGCGTCGATCAGCAGCAGGTCCCCGGAGCGTACGGGGCCGTCGTTGCGCACCCAGTGGATGGTGGTGGCGTGCGGGCCGGCCGCGCAGATCGACGCGTAGCCGACGTTGTTGCCCTCCACGCGGGCCCGCAGGAAGAACGTCCCCTCGACGTACCGCTCGGACGTCGCCTCCGCCTTGTCCAGGACCCGCACCACGTCCTCGAAGCCGCGCGCGGTCGCCTCGCAGGCGAAGCGCAGGTCGGCGATCTCGAAGTCGTCCTTGATCCGGCGCATCTCCGACAGGAAGACCCGGAACTCCTCGTCCCGCTCGGCGGTCGCCTTGTCGCGCAGGGCCTCCTCCACCGCGGAGTCGTGGCCGCGCAGCAACCGGACCGGACCCGCGGCCTCCCGCAGCGCGCCGGCCAGGGTGCGGACGTCCGCGCAGCGCAGGCCGAGCACCTGCTCGTTCTCGGCGAGGCTGTTGCGCCGGCCGTCCCACAGCTCGCCCCGGGCCGACAGCCAGAACTCGCCGCTGCCGCGGTCCGAGCGGGGCAGCAGGTAGGCGGTGGCCTCGTGACCTCCGCCCTCGGCGGGCTCCAGGACCAGCACGGCCTCCTCGGTCTGGTCGCCGGTCAGGTAGACGTAGTCGGAGGACGGCCGGAACGGGTAGAACGTGTCGTTGGCGCGGACCTTCAGCCGGCCGGCGGGGACCACCAGACGCTCGCCGGGGAAGCAGGCGGACAACTCGGCGCGGCGTCGCGCGGTGTGCTCCGCCTGCGGGAGGGGAGCCAGGTCGCGGCGCTCGGTGTCCGCCCAGCCCTGCGTCATGTTCTCGGCGAGCGCGTCGCTCACGCCCCGCCTCGGGCCTCCCTCGGGCGGTTTCGCGGCCCCGGTGTCCTCGCCGCCCGCGGCCTCCTGGTCGGCCGGCTCCCGGGCGGAGCGCCCCTGCTCGGGCTGCCGGCTCTCGGACGTCCGCTCGGTCACGTCTGCCTCCTGGGTCGAATCGGTCACGGCTGGCTGCAGCCGGCAGTCATCGTAGGGGTGCTCGACGCGCCCGCGGACCCACCGGCGCGGGCGGCCCCGGTCGACGCGGAAGGTCCGGGCCCGACCGGGGCACCAGGCACGCGCCCGGGGCGAAACCGTCGGCTCCTGAGGCCGGTTGCCCTGCGCCGACTGCGGAGCCGACCTGCCGTCGACGCCTTCCGCGTGCCTCGCCGCGCTCCTTCGTACGTGCCTCGCCGCGTTCCTCGGCGCGGGGCACCTCGATGGCGGGCGGCCGGGCCCTTGAGGGTGGGGTTCCGGCGGTCCGTCCTTGCTGCACGGCCGCGCCCCGGCATAGGTTGACCGTATGTCTGTTCGGCTTGCAGGGGAGGGGATCGGCGTGCTCGACGGGGTGGTGGCACCCCCCGTGTCCCTCGCCGAGTCCTTCGAGGACCCGCCCGGGCTGACGCTGCTCGGTTCCGAGCCGCAGGAGGTGAGCCGCGCCGTGCCGCAGCGGCGACGGGAGTTCACCACCACCCGCTGGTGCGCCCGCCGGGCCCTGTCCGGGCTCGGGTTCGGGCCGGTGCCCATACCGCGGGGGGAGCGCGGGGCGCCGTGCTGGCCCGACGGTGTCGTCGGAAGCCTGACCCACTGCGAGGGCTACCGCGCCGCCGCCGTGGCCCGGGCCGGCGAGGTGCTGTCCCTGGGCATCGACGCCGAACCGCACGCGCCGCTGCCCGGCGACGTCCTGGGGGCCGTCTCCCTGCCCGCGGAGCGCCGGCGCCTCGCCGAACTCGCCGCCGACCGCCCGGCGGTGCACTGGGACCGGCTGCTGTTCAGCATGAAGGAGTCGGTGTACAAGACGTGGTTCCCGCTGGCCGGCCGCTGGCTGGACTTCGACGAGGCCGACATCACGATCGGCGCGGACGGCACGTTCCACGCCGAACTGCTGGCGGCGCACCCGCGGGTGCCGGCCGACGGCTTCACCGGGAGGTGGCACGTGGACCGCGGGCTCCTCGTCACCGCCGTCGTCCTGGCGCGCTGACGCCCGGCCGGCGGCGGCCGCCGGGCCCGGGCCCGTGGGCGGCCGCCGTGGGACGGTGCCGAAGGGCCGCCACGCGCGGCCTGACCGGGCGACTGCCCGCGGCGGCAGCCCCGTGCCTGCCCGTTGCCGGGGCGGCGACCACGGCGCCGGAGGCCCCGGCGGGCGTGCTGCCTGGGCGGGGTGCGGCCTGGGCGTCGGGAAACGCGCGCCCCATCAGTAACGTGCGTGACTCACGCCACAGCAACGGAATGTGTCCGTCCGTGCACCGGTGAGCAGGAACGTCGAGATTGGCGCAGGAAGTACCTGGTTGGCGCCTTGTCCTGACGGAAACCGGCCCCACGGAAGGTGGACGAACGCGTATGAACGTGCTTTCCTCACGCACCATCGGCAGCAGGAAGGTCAGGAACCCCCTGGTCCTCGCCGGCGCCCTGCTCATGGCCGTCGGCGGCGTCGCCGCGCTGCCCGGCAGCGCGGCGGCGGACGCCCAGGCCGCGAACACCGCGCAGACCGACCATGTCCTGTACTGGAACAAGGTTCTGGTGGACAGCTTCCAGGGCCTCAAGGGCGCCGAGGCCACCCCCGGCAGCCTGGCCCGGGCGGGCGCGATGATGAACGTCGCCGTGTACGACGCCGTCAACGCGATCACGCCGATAGGCAAGCCGTACCTGATCAGACCGACGTCCGGCGCGGGCGGGTCGGTGGACGCCGCGATCGACCACGCCGCGTACGGCGTGCTGAGCAAGACCCTCCCCGCCCTCGATTTCACCGACGAGTTCAACACGGCGCGGGCCCTGGACACCGGCTCCTCGGCCGACGCCGTCGCGATAGGCAAGGACATCGGGGAGAAGACCTCCCGGGCGATCACGTTCCTGCGGGCGCGCGACGCCTCGTCCATCGACGTGCCGTACACCATCGGGGACCAGCCGGGCGACTGGCGGCCCACCAGTCCGGGCGTGCCTCCGCTGACGCCCAACTGGGGCCGGGTGCAGCCGTTCGGCATCGAGTACGGCTCCCAGTTCCGCCCGCCGCTGCCCCCCACCCTCACCAGCGCCCAGTACGCGGCCGAGCTGAACGAGGTCAAGGAGTACGGGGGCGCCGACCTCGCCACCACCAAGCGGACGGCGGAGCAGACGGAGATCGCCCACTTCTGGGCCAACGACCTGGACGGCACGTACAAGGCCCCGGGCCACCTCTACGCCCTCACCAACGACATCGTCGAGAACTGGTGGCCGGACAGCCGCCCGACGCAGACAGCCCGCTTGTACGCGCTGATGTCCATCGCGCTGGCGGACGCGGGCGTCGCCGCGTGGGACGCCAAGTACCTCACGGACGTGGACCTGTGGCGGCCGGAGACGGCCATCCGCCTGGCCGGCACCGACGGGAACGCCGCCACCACCGAGGACCCCTCCTGGCAGCCGCTCTCAAAGGACCTGGACGGCAACCACTTCTCGCCGCCCTTCCCCGCGTACATCTCCGGGCACGCCACCTACGCGGCGGCCTGGGCGGGCATCATGAAGCGCTACACCGGCAGCGACACCTTCGAGTACACGCTGGAGGCGCGGACGGTGGACCCGTTCGCGAAGGACGTCGTGCGGTCCTTCAACTCCTTCAGCGAGATCGCGCGGGAGAACGCGCTGAGCCGCATCTACCTCGGCGTCCACTTCCGCTCGGACGCCGAGCAGGGACTCGTGGTGGGCGACCGGGTGGCCGACTACGTGTACGACAACGCCCTGCGCTGACGGGCGTCGCCGCGCACGCGAGGGACCGCCGCCCCGAGGCGGCGGTCCCTCGCGCGGCGGTCCCGCTGCGGCGCTACTTCTGGTAGCCGATGCGCAGCACGCGCCAGGTGTTCGGCCCGACGATGCCGTCGACGGCGAGGCCCACGTCCTTCTGGAACGCCTTGACCGCCGCCTCGGTGGTGGGTCCGAAGATGCCGTCCTCTGCGCCCGCGTCATAGCCCCAGAGGTTGTTCACCAGGCACTGGATCTCCTTGACGCGGTCGTGGTACTGGGAGTTGTTGTAGTTGATCCCCACCTCGACGTTCCAGGCCCACGAGTACCCGGCGGTGTAGCCGTTGTAGTTCTCGGTGTCCCGGAGGTAAGGCGACTCGCAGTCGAACCCGGCGGCGGTGCCCGCCGCGGTGGCCGCGGTGCGCGCCTCCACGGCGGTCGCCGCGGCCGAGGCCGTACCCGTCAGCGACGTACCGACGAGCACTGCGGAGGAGACGATCAGGGTGGCTTTTCTGCGGAGGGTCATGCGCTCTCTCCCTGTGGCTGACTCATGGCTCTGAGCAACGGTCGAATCCACCCTGTCCGCCGGTGTACAGGAACAATCCCTTCCGCCACTGTGGTCCACGCCACCCCACCCGTCGCACCCGTCACCGCGCAGGGACGGTAGTCTCCGCGCCTTCCCCCGGCTTCCCTGCCCCTTGGACCGCATGGAGCCGACGCATGCCCAGTCGCCCGTCCGGTCGCGGCGCGGAGGACCTACGGCGCAGTCGAGACACGGACGTGCCCGCGCCGGCACCGCGCGGCGCGGGCCGGTACGGGGTTCAGCGGTGGCGGACCGGCCGCAGGCGTTCGGGGACCGACAGCTCGCGCAGCAGCGCGAGCACCTCCTCGTCCGTCGTCTGCGGGAAGTCCTCGAACCACAGGCCCACCGCCCGGAAATCGTCCGGCTGCGACAGGCACACCAGCTCGTCGACCTCGGGGCGCAGCTCCGCGGCGGCCCTGCGGTCGCCCACCGGGACGGCGAGCACCAGGACGGCGGGCCCCTCGCCCCGTACCAGCCGGATCGCGGCGCGAGCCGTGACGCCCGTCGCGAGTCCGTCGTCGACGAGGATCACCGTGCGGTCGCGCAGGTCGGGCCGCGGGGCGTGCCCCCGGTAGAGGTCCTCGCGCCGGTGCAGCTCCGTCCGCTCCCGGGCCACCGACGCGCCCAGCTCGTCGGGGGTGATGCCGAGCATGGCCAGCGCCCGCTCGTCGTAGACCGGCGGCGCCTCGCCCGCGATCGCCCCGATCCCCACCTCCGGCCGGCCCGGCAGCCCGATCTTGCGGGCCACCAGCACGTCGAGCGGGGCGTGCAGGGCGCGCGCCACCTCCGCCGCCACCGGGACCCCGCCGCGGGGCAGGGCCAGGACGACCGGGTCGAACCACTCGCGCTCCGCCGCCGTCTCCCGCAGGCGCGCGGCGAGCCGCAGCCCCGCGTCGCGGCGGTCCTCGAACCGTATGTCCACCATCACCACCAGCCTCCTCTCACCGGACGGCTCACAGGCCGGACGGCCAGGTCTCCTCCTCGCCGGTGTCGCCCGGCCCGGCCTCGGCGAGCGGCACCAGCGCCGTCGTGCGGTCCAGGTGCACGAAGGCGTCGTACCGCTCCGCCGGCACCGTCGGCACGTAGTTCCCGCGGGCCTCGTGCTCCGGGCGGTAGACGACGCCGATCGCCCGGTGGCCGTACTCCCGCCGCCCCGGCCAGCGGTCCGGGTCGCCGGGGTCGAAGAGGAAGAGCCCGGCACCGCCCGGCAGCGCCGCGCCGTGCAGCAGCTCCTCCAGGCTGCCCGCCCGGGCGGCGGCACCCGCGTCACCCGTGCCCGCCCGCCCCACCGGTCGGCGGCGATCACCGTGCCGTCGTACGAACCGAAGCCCACCAGCACCACGCCCTCCTCCGCGTGGCGCTCCCGCACCAGCCGGCCGACGTTGACCAGGCCCGCGCGGGGCATGTCGGTCGCCCGGGCGTCACCGATGTGCGAGTTGTGCGCCCACACCACGGCCCGCGCCCGCGGCCCGTGGCGCGCGGCCAGCCGGTCGAGGGTGTCCGCCATGTGCACGTCGCGGATGTTCCACGCGGCGGGGCCGCCCCGCACCATCGCCCGGTAGTACTGCTCCGCCCCGGCGAGCACCTCCGCGTTCTGGCGCGCGGCGAACTCCTCCTCGCCCTCGTCCCGAGGGTCCCGCGCACCCGCCCGCCTGCGCAGCCGCACGAGCAGGGCCGGCACCTCCCGCTCGCAGCCCTCCGGCACCAGCCGGGAGGCCCGCGCGTACTCCTGCGGGTCCCAGGCGTAGGGCTCGAAGCACTCCACCGCCTCCCGGGCGTGCGCCACCTGCTCGGGCGCGTGGACGGACAGGTACTCCAGCACCGCGTGCAGGGACTCCCGCAGCGAGTACACGTCCAGGCCGTGGAACCCCACCCGCCGCTCGCGCGGCAGACCGCTGTTGTACCGCCGCAGCCATCGCGCGAAGTGCAGCACCTCGGTGTTGGCCCACATCCACGTCGGCCAGCGGCGGAAGCCGTCCAGCGCGTCCCGCGGGTCGTCCGGTGCGCCCGGCGCCCCGGTCACCGCCCGGTGCACCGAGCGGCAGTCCGGCCAGTCACCCTCCACCGCGACGAAGGAGAAGCCCTCCTCCGCGATGAGCCGCAGCGTCAGCAGCGCCCGCCAGCGGTAGTACTCGGCCGTACCGTGCGACGCCTCCCCGAGCAGCACGAACCGGGCGTCGCCGATGCGCTCCAGCAGCGGGTCGAGCGACCGCGCGGAGCGGACGGGATCGCCCTCCTCCAGCGGTACGAGGGGCAGCGCGGCGTCCCGCACCGCGGCGGCCCCGGCGGCGCCGCCCACCGCGGTACGGCTCATCGTTCCGCGCCCCCGGCCGTGAAGGCGTCGTCGCCTGGCCGCAGGAACCAGTCCCGTGCCGCGCGCGCCACATGCTCCAGCGCACCCGGCTCTTCGAACAGGTGTCCGGCGCCCGGTACGACCTCCAGGTGGCAGGGCACCTTCAACCGGTCGGCCGCCTCCCGGTTGAGCCGCAGCACCTCCGGGTCCTCCCCGCCGACGACGAGCAGCACCGGTGCCGCCACCCGTGCCAGCGCCTCGCCCGCCAGGTCGGGCCGCCCCCGCGCGACACCACCGACTGCACCCGCACGGGGCGGTCGGCGGCGGCGCGGAGCGCTGCCGCGGCGCCCGTGCTCGCGCCGAAGAGGCCGACGGGGCGCGGCGTGCCGCCGGTTCGGCGGCGAGCCAGTCCACCGCGGCGATCACCCGCTCGCTCAGCAGGTCGATGTCGAAACGGTGCTCCGCCGTGAGCAGGTCGCGGCGCTCCTCCCGCTCCGTGAGCAGGTCCAGCAGCAGGGTGCCCAGGCCCGCTTCCTGAAGGGCTGCGGCCACCGCCCGATTGCGCGGGCTGCGCCGCGAGCTGCCGCTGCCGTGGGCGAAGACCACGATGGCGCGGCCCTCCGCGGGCAGTGCGAGGTCCGCGTGCAGGGGGGAACCGTCCCTGGCGGGAAGGACCACCTCTTCGAGGATCACAGCGCGCCTCCCTCCTTCACCCGCCCCTTCTCCGCGAGCGGCCCGCCCGTCGGCCCCGCCCCGCCGCCTCGGGTCACGGGTGCCCGCGTGCGGCGGTCCAAACGCGGGGGCGGCACCTGCGCCGGGCGGGCCGCCGTGGGTGCCGGGGCTGCGCAGGGCGTGCCGCTGCCGAGGCCGAGGCCGGGGCGGGGGCCGGGGCCGTACGCGGAGACGGTGGCCGCATGTGCGGGAAGTGCCGCGGGAGGTCCGCGCCGCCGCGGGGCCGGGGGCATCGCGGGGGCGGGTGGCGGCGGGCAGGGAGCGGGAGTGGCGCGGGCGGGCTGCTTCCTCTGCTTCCCTCACGCAAAGCCACCAGCCCTGTGCGAACGGTTCGCCGCAGGCTGTCCCGCGAGGGGGGCGCGCGACCGAAGGGGCGGCGCACGGGGCGTAGTCGCCGCCCCTCAACGGAGTAAGACATTCCGCTGACACCTCGTCAACTCTGCTTTGCGCGCATCTCGATTCGGTCACGAGATCCTTAAACAGGACTGGACCACTCGCCGTCGACGCGCGTAACTCCCTTGTGGATAAGCCGTTTTGACGGATCATCAATTATGCACGCCCGGTAACGGAAAGGACTCGTTCGACCGGTCACCGTTTGTCGGAATTCTCCGCACGTGTGTTCTGGCAGGCTTCCGCGCACCGTCCTCTGACCAAGGAGAGGTGCACCACACATGTCCGGACGCCGAAGACTGCGCAAGGCGCAGCGACGCAAACCCCGTCGTCTGATACTCGCGACGCTCGCCGTTGCGATGGCGACGATCACCGGGGGACTCACCTACCAGGCCCTGTCGGGTACCGACCCGGCGGCGGGTGCGGACAGCGCGCCCCCGGCCCTCGCCCAGGCCGCCGCGGCCCCGCCCACCGAGGAGCCGGAGCCCGCGGCCGAGCCCGCCCGGGACGAGAAGCCCGAGCCCCTCACCGAGAAGCCCAAGGAAGAGCCCCGCAAGGGGCTCGTCTACCGCGACCTCAAGCCGGCGCCCGCCGACGACAAGTGCGCCGGCTTGTACCGCACCGAGAGCGGCCACTGCACGCACGGGCCCGACGAGCCCCCGCCGGGTGTCGACATCAAGAAGGACACCCCGCCCGCGATCAAGGCCGAGGCACCCGCCGGGGAGCCCGGCACCGCCCCGGACGCCGAGCCGTCGTCACCGGCCGGTTCCGGCACCTCCGGCGACGGAACCGGGGGCGGCGGCTCCGCCGTCGCCGCCGCCCCCGCGCTCGACGCCGCCGCGGCCACCGACCCGTCCGCCGCGCCGAGCCCGGAGCCGCCCGCCGCGGCCGCCTCACCCGGCGCCCGGACCGCCCGGACCGGTTCCGCCGGCGCCGGCTCCCGCACCGCGGCCGCCGGACCCGCCGGGCAGACCGTCCAGTGCGAGGGCGACGGCTCCACCGGCAACCGCGTCCAGGTCGTGTACGTCCACGCCCCCGGCCGGGACCGCTACGCCCAGTACCTGCCGTCCTTCCGCAAGTGGGCCGCCGACGCCGATGTCATCTTCTCCGAGAGCGCCAAGGTGACCGGAGGCGTCCGGCACATCCGCTACGTCACGGCCGCCGACTGCACCCCCACCGTGCTGAACATCGAGGTCCCCGCCTCCGCGCTCGCCGAGTTCAGCGCCACCAACCGGGCCCTCGCCGCGCAGGGCCTCAACCGCCGCGACCGCAAGTACATGATCTTCGCGGACGCCCAGGTGTACTGCGGCATCGGCACCTTCGCCGGGGACGAGCGCCCCGGCCAGGACAACCTGAGCAACTTCGGCCCCTCCTACGGCCGTACCGACACCGGCTGCTGGGGCGGACACACCGCCGCCCACGAACTCGGCCACAACCTCGGCGCCGTCAACAACAGCGCCCCCAACACCAGCCGGGGCGCGCACTGCACCGACGAGTACGACGTCATGTGCTACTCGGACAGCCCCTACTACCCCAAGATGCGCCAGGTCTGCGGGGACCGCTCCTACGAGAACCTGCTCGACTGCCGCAACGACGACTACTTCCACACCAACCCGCGCCAGGGCAGCTACCTCGCCACCCACTGGAACATCGCGAACAACCGGTTCCTGATGCGGCAGCGCGGCGACGGGGGCACCACCCCCGACCCCGGCCCGAAGCCCACCCCGACGCCCACGCCCACCCCCACCGGCGGCACCGGCAGCCACGGGCCCGACGTCACCGTCGGCCAGATCGGCCAGGACTCCGCCGTCGTCAGCTGGCGCGCCGTCCCCGGCGCCGCCTGGTACCGGCTCCACCTCGACGGCCGGCACATCGGCTGGGTGCAGGGCACCAGCGCCCGCATCTACAACCTCGCCGCCGGCACGCAGTACCAGGTCGCCGTGGCGGTCCGGTACGGCAACGGCAGCGACAGCCGCGTCGGCCGCGCCGCCTCCTTCCGCACGACCGGAGGCAGCGGCGGCGCCACCACCCCGGCGCCCGGCGCCCGCTACCTCCTGGTGAACGGGGCCACCGGCAACGCCGCCGAACTGTGGGGCGCCCGCCGGGGCGACGGCACCGTCCTGGTCGGCTCCCAGCGCAACGGCTACGCCCACCAGCAGTGGTACTTCGACGACGCGGGCAGCGGCACCGTGCGGATCCGCTCCGGCCTGTCCGGCAAGTGCCTCCAACTGGGCGGACGCGCCTCCGCGGGCATGTACGTCGCGCAGCAGCCCTGCTCCTCCGGCACCGCGCAGCAGTGGCGGATCAGCGCCTCGGGCAGCGGCGTCCGGATCGCCCCGGCGAGCGGCGACCGCTACGCCCTGGCCGTCAGCAACCGCACGTACTATGGGTCATGGCTGATCGAGGTGCAGCACGCGTCGAACAACCCGGCCCAGGTGTGGACGGTCCAGAAGCCGTGACACGCCGAGCCTTTCCGGTGGCCGCCGCCCTGGTGGGCCTGGTCGCGTGGCTGCTCGCAGCAGCACCGGCCGCGCTCGCCCACGGCGGCGGCCTCCGGGTCGACATCACCGGACACGCTTTCGGGCGTGTCGAAGCCGTCGTGACCTGGGCGGACGACGGCGACCCCGTCGACGACGCGGTCGCCGCGACCGTCAACGCCGTGGGCCAGGACGGGACGACGGCCCTCGGCCCGTGGAAACTCGTCCGCGACCCGGCCGACCCGAAGCGGTACACGACGGCTGAGGCCCTGCCGCCCGGCACCTGGCGGGTGACGATCGAGATCGGGTACCCGGCCCTGGGCAAGGGGGAACGGCGGCTGACCGTCTCCCCGGGGACACCGGCGTCCCCCAGCCCCGGCACGGCGGACCCGGGCGCCGCCCGGCCCCCGGGCAGCCCCTCCGCAGGCCCCGCAGCAGGGGACGGCGGCGCAGGCCCAGCGGCAGGAGACGCGCCCGGGGACAGGGGCACGGCAGCCGCCGCCTCAGGCCCCCCGGGGCCCCGGGCAGGCGGAGCCCGGAAACCAGGGCCTCCCGGCGGGCGTCGCGGTCGGCGCGGGGCTCGCCGCCGCGGCCGCCGCCGCAGCCGTGGTCGTCGGGGTGCGCCGCCGCCGCTCCTGACGCGGACGACCGGGCCGCCTGCGCGGGATCACCAGGGGGCCGGTGGCGGGCGCGCGCCCGCCACCGGCCCCCTCCGCCCCCTCCGCCCCCTCCGCCCCCTCCGCCCCCTCCGCCCCCTCCGCCCCCTCCGCCCCCTCCGCCCCCTCCGCCTCCTCCGCCCGCCCCGCACCGGCCCCTTCGCGCACCCGGTCACGGACCTCCCCCCACCCGGCCCCGCACCTCGTGCCGGCCCCCTCCGTCACTCCTCCGCCGCCGCGCCGGGCGCTCACACGAAGTTGAGGTCGGCCCGGGCCACCAGCGGGTCGTCCGGCATCGTCCACAGCGGCACCGCGTAGTTCCCGAAGCCGTACCGGCCGCCGAAGTGCAGGCCCAGCACGCGGTGGTCCACCAGGTCGAACACGGGGGAGCCGCTGTTGCCGCCCAGCGTGGAGCAGTCGTGCGTCATCACGTTCCCGCCGCGCCCGTCCCGCCCGGGGCGGTCGCCCGGCGGCAGCAACCGGTTCGCCGTGCCCGGCTGCAGCCGCTTCACGTTGTAGACGTCCATGAAGATCCGGCGCATCGACTCCGGTTCGTTGCGCCGCCCGTCCCACGCCGGGTGCCCGACCACGTACACCGGACGGCCCGGCAGGTCGGCGGGCGCGTCCGCCGCCACCGCCAGCGGCGCAGGCAGCGGTCTGCCGCCCGGGGCCGGCGCCACCCGCAGCAGTGCCATGTCCACCTCGTCGTGCACCCCGACGACCTCCGTCACCGCGTAGGTGAGCCCGCCCGAGCCGGGCAGCTGCCCGAACTCGCGCGCCAGGTCCAGCGCCGCGCTCAGCCCCGGCTGGAACGTCCACCCCTCCCCGGCGCCGCGGGCGAACTCCACCGCCACATGCCGGTTCGTCATGATGACGTCCGCGCCGGCGAGGAAGCCCGTGCCCACCCAGTCCAGGCTGAGGTGCCCGGAGACGTCGACCCGGCCCACCCGGGCGAGCGACTCGCGGATCGCGGCCCGGTGCCCGTCGAGCACCGCCCACTCGCCCTCCTGCGGCGCGAAGTCACCCGCCTGCACCAGGATGGCGGGGCGCCCCGTCAGCAGGACGATCGCTTCCAAGCCGAACGACTCGTCGTCGCCGATCTCGTCGTCGCGGCCCTCCGCCAGCTTCTCCAGGCCCCGCGCCCCCGCGGCCAGCACCCGCGCCCGCTCCTCCTCCGCGTGACGGGCGATGTGGGCGGCGGGCGCCTCCTCGGGGGGCGGCTCGACGTCCGACTCCGGTATCTCCCGGGCCAGTCGCTCCCGGATCCGGTCGGCCTCGGCCCGCAGGTCGGTGAAGATCTCCGCGGGCCCGGCCGCGACCGGTGACCTGCTCCGGCTGCCCATGGCGTGCTCCTCTCGGCTCGGCGGTTCAGCCCGTACGGCCCCGCTGGGCGGCGTCGATCTCGGCGTGCACCTGCGGGCTGTGCTCCGCGAGGTGCCGCATGACGGCCGCCATCTGCGTGCCGACGTTCACGAAGGCGGTGCTCTTCCCCTGGAACGACACGTCCTCCACGCGGCGCGTGCCGCGGTGCAGCGCCACCACCCGCCAGTCGTCCGTCAGCACCGGCGACCCGGACGAGCCGCTGCGGGTGTCGGTGAAGTACCGCACGTCCCGCTCGTCCGCCTCGAAGACGAGGTTGTTGCGGAGCGCCACCCGCTTCGGGGCGCCGCCCGGATGCTGGATGATGTTGACGGCCACGACATCCCCCGCCGCCACCCGCAGCTCCCGCCCCGCCAGCGCAAGCGCGGGCCGTGCGGCCGCCGGGACCGCCGCCGTGAGCCGCAGCACCGCGTAGTCCAGGTCGGGGTCGCAGGCCGCGAGGTCCGCCACCCCGGCCTCGTCCTCGGTGCCGGTGGCGTCGCTCTCGTAGTCGAAGCGCAGCCGCGTCGCCCGCGCCTGGAGGCGCAGGTCGTCCGGCGCGGCCGAGGGAAGCGAACCTCCCTGCGCCTCGCGGGCGTTGACGACGTGGTGGTTCGTCATCAGGAGGGACGGCGTGACCAGCCAGCCGGTGCCCGCGTGCGGCGGCCCGCCGCCCGCCCGCAGCGGCTCCCCGTGCTCGTACGGCGGCACGGTGAGTCGCGCCACGGCCAGGCCCGCGCGGGCGCCACCGCGCAGGAACCCGAACGGGACGGTGTCGTCCCGGTGGACGATCCTCTCCTTCAGCTCCCCGACCGGGCGCCCGGCGAGCGGGTCCGGCTCGCCGCCGGCGTCCCGCGCCACGTCGTCCAGCGCCTGCTGGAACACCGCCAGGGGCGCGGGCTGCACGGTCTGCGCGACCGCGTTGCGCAGCCAGATCTCCAGCGGCACCGATCCGTCGACCAGGCGCGACACCTGGTTCAGCCGCACCAGGTCCGACTGCACCTGCACCGCCGGAGCGGCGTGCAGGGGGAGGGTCGCCGCGAACCGGGGCAGGATCCCGTCCAGCAGCAGGGGCCGCACCGACGGATCGACGAGGCCGCTGTCCAGCGCCGCGTCCTTCACGGCGAGGATCGCCTCGGACGACAGATACCGCGTCATGGCGCGCCGCCTCCCGCGCCCGGTCCGGCCGCTGGTGGGGCGGGCGTCTGCGCTCCTGGTCCGGCCGCTGGTGGGGCGGGCGTCTGCGCTCCTGGTCCGGTCTCCCGCGGGCCGGACGCGTCCGTCGGCGGTCGGGCCCCGGCCGGTGCGGGTGGCCCCGCCGGGCCCGTGCCCGTGCGGAGCGCCGACGCCACGCCCGCGGCGATCTCGCCGCCCTCGTCGCGCAGCACCAGCAGCCGCCGCGCCAGCTCCTCGAGGGTGCCGCGGTCGCGGGCCAGCCGCAGGATGTCCGCCACCCCCGACGCCGGCGCCACGCCCGAAGCGGACGCGGCGCCCGCCGCCGCCTCCTGCCGCCCGCCCTCCTCCTGCCGGGGCCGCCGCGCCTGCCGCGTCTGCTGCGCCTGCTGCTGCGTCCGGCGCCGCAGCCCGTGCCCGGCGCCCTCCTCCGGCCGCTCCCGCGGCGGCGGGCCGGCGGCCGGACCCGCCGCCTGATGCAGCAGGGCCATCAACGGCGGCAGCAGCCGCCCGTCCCGCCGCACCGCACGCTGCAGCGCCCCGCCCAGCACCTCCAGCGCCTCGTCGTCCTCCGGCAGCCCCACCAGGGCCAGCGCGTGGTCCAGCGCCCGCGCGTCCAGCGTGTACACCTGCGCGGCCACCTCCCGCACCAGCGCCGGCTGCTCCGCCAGCACCGCGTCCGGCACGCCCCGCAGCCGCCGCGCCAACTCCGCCTCCGCGTCCGCGTCCGCGTCCCGCGCCCCGTCCGCGCCGCGCTCCCGAGGACCGCCCGCCAGCCGGGAGCGGGCCAGCAGCGTGCCCATCGCCTCCAGGTGCTGCCCCAGACCGATCGCCACGTCCTCCGCCAGCCGCAGCTCGCTGTCCGCGCCCTCCGTGTCACCGTCCTCCTGCGCGAGCCGCGCCGACAGCAGCAGCAGTTCCAGCCGGCGCTCCCCGCAACCCGCGTCCCGCGTCCCCTCGACCGCCTCGGACACCACCCGCCGCGCCTCCGCCCGCCGCCCCGCCCGGCTCAGTGCCTCCGCCAGCAGCACGTGCAGCGGCCCGCACGGCGTCCACGGCCGGCGCTCCTCCAACCGGGTCAGCGCCTGACCGGTGAACCCCTGCGCCAGCAGGTCCTCCACCTCGTGGGCGGCGATCCGCTCCCAGTCCTCCTGCTCGGCCTCCGCCATGACGAGCACCGACGCCCGCTGCCGCCGGCTGTGCGCGGTGAGCAGCGCCGCGGAACGCGGCCCCATCTCGTCCTGCGCCCCCGCCAGGAGCCGCTCCACACCCGGCAGCCACCGCTCCTCCACGGTGCGGGGATGCTCGCCCAGCCGGAGCCGGTGGTAGATCTCCTCCGCCCGGGCCGCCAGCCCGTCCCGCGCCGCGTAGTACGCCACCGCCCGCCGCTCCACCTCCGGCGCCACCGACCCCGGGTCGCTCTGCGCGAGCCGCAGCATGATGGCCCGCACGTCCGGCCGCACCCGCACCGCCTGCGGCCCCGCGGACTCCACCAGGTCCAGCCGGGACAGCGCACCGAACAGCCGCCGCGCCTCACCGGGCCCGGACACAGCCACCCCGCACGGCCCGGCCAGCACCTCCCGGACGACGTCCGGGGTGATCTGCCGCAGGACCAGCCCCCCGTGCGCGAGCCGCCGCACGTCCTCGTCGGGGATGTGCCCGAGGATCCGCTCGTACAGCAGGCCCTGCACCAGCAGCTGGTCGACCTGCCGGAAGAAGCCCCGCCGCCGCTCCGGCAGGCTCTCGACCAGCTCCCGCAGCCCCGCACCGCCGCCCCCGGCCAGGGCCGCGGCCCTGGCCGCGAGACGCAGGCTCAGCGGATGCCCGCCGACCCGCTCCGCCAGGAGCCGGGCCAGCTCCTCGTCCGCCACCCCGCACGCGCGCAGCACCGCCACCGACGCGTCCGCGTCCAGGTCCCGCAGCTCCACCTCCAGCGGCGCCATGCCCGCCGCGGGGTGGCCGACCGGGGCGCGGCCCGACACCACGACCCGCACCGCCGGGTAGGCGTCGTGGAACGCGAAGTACAGCGCCCACATGCGGCCCACCTCCGGGGACCAGCGGTACTGCGCCTCCTCGAAGGAGTCGATCACCAGGACGAACGGCGGGTGCCGCGGGGCCACGGCCCGCCGCAGCACCCGCGCGACCCGCCGGAACAGCTCGCAGTCCTGCTCGCCGGCCTCCGCCAGGAACTCCCGTGACGACTGCCGCCCGGGCCCCCGCGTGGCGGCGAGCCGGCTGAGCTCGGCCACCCGCTCCTCTCGCGCCCGGTGGCTGTGCAGCAGTCGCAGGCCCTCCTCGGCGAGGGACTCCAGCTCGTCCTGGAAAGCCGGGAACTGCACGGCCAGCTGCCGGGCGGTCTCGGTGACCAGGGTGACCGGTTCGTGCACCGACAGGGAGGGCCGTTCGAAGTCGACGTACGCGAAGGGGAGGGGAGAGGCGCGCGCCCCGGAGCGGAGGGCGCCCGGCCCCCACCTGTCCGGTGCCGGACACCCCACCCTCCGGGCCCCCGGTGCCGCCCGGCTCCGCCTCGGGACCCCCGGAGCCGTGCGGCGCCGCCTCGGGCCCTCCGGACCCGTGCGGTCCCACCGTCGGCTCTCCGGTGGCGTGTGGTCCCACCGTCGGCTCCGCGGTGCCGTGCGGCCACCGCCCCGGCCCTTCGGCGCCCTGCCACCCGGACTTCCGCCACCCGGCCCCCTGCCGCTCGGACCCCTGCCACCCGGGCCCCTGCCACCCGGACCGCTGCCACCCGGACTCCTGCCCTCCGGGCCCCGGTCGTCCGGCCGCCTGCGACCCGGCTCCGGCGCCCCCGCGTTCGCCGTCCCCCGCCGCGCCCCGGCGGGGGCCAGGGCGTCCAGGACGAAGTGCGCCAGCAGAGTGCTCTTCCCCATGCCGCCCGCCCCGTGGACCAGCAGGGGCGGGGCGGGGCCGCCGCCGGGCGCCGTGTCCGGCGGGGCCGTCGCATGGCGCCGCAGCTCCGCCAGCTCCCGCGCCCGTCCCACGAACGGCACCCGCACCAGCCGTTCCAGCGGCTCCAGCAGCCGGGCCAGCTCCAGCTCCCGCCGGACGGCCGCGGGATCCGGGAGACCGGCCACCCCGGGCACGAGTGACAGCCACAGCACCGCCTGGAGGAGATCGGCGCCCGCGTCCGCGCCGCCCCCGCGCCCGCACCCGCCGTCGCCTGGCGCCCCGCTCCCGCCGGGGCCGCCGCGTCCCGCCGCAGCAGGGCCAGGCAGGCCGACTCCGGTCCGGGGCCGCCCCGCACCGCGGCCGCGTTGGCCTCCAGCAGCGCGAGGGCCTCCGACGGCCCCGCCAGGGACCGCAGCGCCTCCTCCCGTACCTCCGGCACCAGCGACCACTCCGCGTCGGCGTCCCCGCGCCGACCGCCGTGCAGTCCGCCGCGAGCTCCACGGCTGCCCGGCCGGTCGGCGCGGCCTCGCCCGGCAGCCGCAGCCGCGCCGGGTCGAACGACGCCAGCAGGCACGCCGCCTGCCGGTAGCGGCGCCGCACGTCCGGCACCGGCGCCGGCAGGCCCAGCGCGCCGCGCAGCTCCTCGCGCAGCCGGGCGCGGAACTCCTCCCGCACCGCCGCCCGCGCGGTCTCCCGTACGGCTCCCGGGTCAGAGGGCGCGGTAGACACGGACCGCTCCCTCCGCGGCGGTGCACAGCCGCCGCATGTAGCTCTCGCCGCCCGCGGGGGCCGCGGCGGGGTGCGGGTCCCCGACCGCCGCGAGGACCTCCTCCACGGCCACGTCCACCAGCTCGGCCAGTGCGGGCTCCCGCTCCCCGTCCGCCAGGCCGGCGAGCCGGGCGGGCGGCTCCTCGCGGAAGTACCGCTCGAAGAACGCCCGCAGGTCGGCGGGGCGCGCCGGGTGCGACCGGTCCCGCACCACGCTGCCCCGCAGCTCGTACGGCAGCGGGCGCGCGGTCTCGCTGTAGCCCAGCAGCACGAGGCGCGGCGCCTGCGCGCGGTGGGTCCCCTCGAACGCGTAGACCGCGCGGGCCAGTTGGCCGATCAGCTCCCACACGTCCGAGGCGGGGTCCAGGCGGTCGCAGTCGTCCAGCACGAACCAGAACACGTCCTCGGAGCCGGTCGCCTGCCGCACCACCTCGTGGGCGGTGTCGTCGAGCGACGGCAGCGGGTCGTTCAGCCCGGTCCCGCCGGGGGCGGGCGCGGGCGCCAGGAGGGTGCCCGCCCGCGGGTCGGTGACGAACGCGGCCAGCCGCCTCACCACCCGGCCGGCCGTGGAGGTCTGGTCGAGGACGACCCGGGCCGGACGGAACCCGTGGTGCTGCGCGAGGTGCCGGATGAAGGTGTACGTGTACGACCTGCCGCTGTCCGGCTCGCCGTCCACGACGAGGACGGCGGTGTGCGCGTCCCCGATGAAGCTCCGCAGGCTCTCCCGCAGCCCTTCCCGGTCCAGGAACACCTCGGTGCCGTTCCTCAGCACCGTCGTGCGGAACACGTCCCGCGACCGGTGCAGCCGCTCGTCCTCCCGCAGCCGCGCCAGGTACTCCGCCGCCCTGTGGGACTCCTCCAGGTCGCGCAGCCCGCTGCGCAGCAGCGCCTCCAGCAGGGCGACCTGAGCGGTGATGGTCCTGCGGGAGGCGTGCACGAGCGCGGTCGCGTTCCGGTCGGGCCGGGCCGTGAGGGGCAGGGCGGCGACAAAGTCGCGCGGGAACCCGGCGAGGTCAAGGGCGCTGTGCGGATCCGGCGTCTGCAGCAGGAAGTCCCGCGCCCACGTGGTGACGGTCGCCCATTCCGTGGTCTGCAGCGGCATCACTCACCTGCCCGGTGGTGGGTCCTCCGCCGGCCCGGCCGCGCACTGCGGCAGGGCCCCTCTCGGGTCCTCCCCGCGTCCGAGCCCGGTCCGCCTCGCGTCCCCTCCCGCCATGGTCACACCGGGCACGGGCGGCTGCAATCCGGTCAGCCGGCGCCCTGTGCGGGCCGGGTCCACGCCCGCCGTACCGGGTCGCGCACCAGCGGGTCCGCCAGGTACTCCAGCACGCCGTGGTGGTTCTCGCTGCCGTTGGACACCAGCAGGTCCGTGATCCGGCCCGGCGGCGCGTACTCCGGCCGCAGGGTGTGGTCGAGCGCCACCACGTCCCGGCCGTCGGAGGCGTTCAGCCACCGCGCCGTGCGGGACGGCACCGCGGGCGGCGCCGCCAGGCAGTCCTGCACCTCCGTCACCGCCAGCGGCGAGCCCAGCGTCACGAACAGGTCCACCCGCGGGTTCCGCGCGGCCAGCACCTCGTACGCGGCCACGCTGCCGAGGCTGTGGCCGACCACCACGAGCGGCCCGCCGCCGTCCGCGTCCGCTCCCGCCGCGTCCAGGGCCTCCACCACGGCCTGCCGGACCGCCCGCCCCGCCCCGCCGAAGAAGTACGCGTGGGCGTCCTCGAAGGTGTGCCGCACCAGCAGCCGGAACAGTGCCGTCCGTGCGGGCCTGGGCAGCGGCAGCGCCTCCGGGAGCGGCTCCTCCCCGGGACCGGGCCGCGGCTCCTCCGCCAGTGCCAGCGCCTCCGCCAGGTACGTCATGTCCCGCAGCCAGCCGCCCAGCGCCCCGCCGCCCGCGGCGCGCGCCACCCCGCCGGCCGAGTCGCCCGCCCGGGCCTCGGTGGCCGTGCGGGCCATGAACTGGGCCGGGTCCTCCAGCACCGGCGGCCGCGGCCTGCCCTCCTCCCCGCCCGCTTCGGCCTCCGCCTCCGCCTCCGCGGCTCCGTCCGGCGTGCCCTCCAGTGGGTCCGGCACGGGATCGGGCAGCGGCTCGCCGTGCAGGACGGGCGCCCAGTACGCCAGGTGCGACTCCTCACCGAGGTCCCGGCCGAACAGGGCCCGGTCCCACTGGGCCTTGAGCAGCTCGGGGCGCGGCTTGGGGCCGCTGCCGTGGACGTACACGATCCGGGGTCGCACGGTGCCTCCCGTGTGCGGCGGCGTCGGTGCCATCACAGGTCCATGAGGGTGTCGGCGGGGGACTCCAGCCGCCGCCACCGCTCCTCGGGGGAGCGCGTCGGCGGCATCAGGTCGGCCTCGGGGAGGGATCCCAGGTCGAGGCCGGTCAGCTCCGCGATGTCGGCCACCGGCACCTGGTACGTGCGGAACGCGCCGAGCGGCGGCGGTGCGCCCGGCACCGCGCCGACGAGCGCGCGGTCCGCGTCCCGGCTCAGGTCGGGGCTCTGGTCCAGCACGTACGCCGTCGCGCCGAGCGCCCCGGCGTGGAGGAAGGCGACCACCTTCCAGAACCGCAGCGGCACCTGGATGCCCCGGTACGGCGGGTCCGCGTCGTGGAGGACGGGACCCGTCAGCACGGCCAGTTTCCGGTCGTGGCGCGCGGCGTGGTCCAGCAGGTGGTTCTCCAGGCCCTGCCACACCTGCTTGCCCTGGTTGAACACGTCCGCCTGCGGCGCCGCGTTCGTGTAGTGGAAGGTGTCGCGGTCCGCGCGGGCGGCCACCGCGGCCGCTCCCCATACCGGGTCGAGGCGCCGCACGAGGTGGCCCCTGTCGAGCGAGTTGTTCCGGTACACCTCGGGGCCCGCCTGCCAGTCCTCCGGCACCCGCGGGTCGTGGCGCCAGGCGTCGTCGCGCGGCACGTCCTCCACCAGCCGCCCGCCGTCGACGGCGACCGCCGTGGCCGCCGCCAGCCTCCTGTCGGGCCGCAGCACCACGCTGAAGTGGGTGTACGGCAGGACGACCGTCTCCACACCGGGCACGCTGAGCCTCGGCAGGGGCACCGCGGGCCCCAGGAAGCCCTCGTCGAAGCCCGCGCGGCCGGACAGGTCGTCCGGGCGGCCCTCGGACGGATCCGAAGAGATCATGATGTGACCGGTACCGTGCGGAGGCCCGGCAGCAACGGAGCGGCGCCGCACGCCACCCCATCAGCGCACGGGACGGGCGCGGAGGGTTCGGGGCGGGCGGCCGCGCGGCATACATGGCCCCGTCGCCGCCCCGGCCGACGGCCTCCAAGCCCCCCGGGGCGACGGCGCCGCGGCGGCTGCCCATTGGCGGACCGCCACGGCGGCCCGAGGGATCCGCGGCCGACTGCCCGCCGACGCCGCCCGTTGACCGCCGCCCGTTGACCGCCGCCCGTTGACCGCCGACCGCCGACGCCGCCTGCCGCCTGCCGCCTGCCGCCTGCCGTCCACCGCCCACCGACCAAGCGTGCGGCGACCGCACCCTGCGACCGACCGCACACGATCGACCGCACACGACCGACCGGACCTGCCGCCGACCGGACGACCCGGCAGCCCCCTCGCCGCACAAGGAGACCCCCATGGCACCTGCCGGCCTCTCCCTGCACATCGGACTCGACACCGTCGACCCCGCCCGCTACGACGGCTGGGACGGACGGCTCCTCGCCTGCGAGAGCGACGCCCGCGACATGGCCGCGCTGGCCCGCGCCGCGGGCTACTCCGACACCGTCCTCCTCACCGCCGACGGCACGGCCGAGCACGTCACCGCCGCCCTCCGCGACGCGGCGGGGCGGCTCCGCGACGGCGACGCCTTCCTCCTCACGTACTCCGGTCACGGCGGGCAGGTCCCCGACGAGACCGGTGGCGACGAGGAGACCGACGCCCTCGACGAGACGCTCGTCCTCTACGACCGCGAGTACCTCGACGACGAACTGCAGCGTGAGCTCGCCCGCTTCCCCGAAGGAGCGCGGCTCTTCGTCCTCCTGGACTGCTGCCACAGCGGCACCGCCATCGAAGTGCCGGACGTGCTCACCCCCGAGGCGCTGCGGGACCAGTTCGGCACCGCCGACCGGGCCGAGGCCGCAGCCGCGTCCCGGCTGATGCCGCCCGCGCTCCAGGGCGCGCTGTACCGGCGCGACCGCGCCTTCTACCAGGGGCTGCAGCGCGAGCTGGACGCGGAGGCCGCCGCCGGAGGGCGGCCGGGAGGGCGCGACGGCCGGTTGGAGGCCGACGCGGTCCTGCTCTCCGCGTGCCAGGACAACCAGCTCGCGGCCGACGGCCGGCGCAACGGCCTGTTCACCGGGACCCTGCTGAAGGTCTGGGACGGCGGCGCCTTCCGCGGCGGGCACCGCGCCTTCCACCGCGCGATCCTCGGGCACATGCCGCCGAACCAGAGCCCGAACCTGTACGTGTCGGGACGGCCCTCGGCGGCCTTCCTCGCCCAGCGCCCGTTCACCGTCTGACCGGGCGGGCGCCCGCGCGGCGTACGGTGCCCGCGGCGCCTCGGGACCCGGCCGCGTACCGCGTACCGGCCGGTCAGCCGAACAGCGCGGGCACACGGATGGTGTGCACCGGCCGCCCCTTCGGCGGCGGGCCCCACGCGGCGCGCCCGGTGGAGCGGCGCGACCGCGAACCGGTCGCGCCGTGAGCCGGCAGCCGCCCGCCGGGGGCGCCGCCCCGCCCGGGGACGCCTCCCGCCCGCGGTCCTTCGGGGCCGTACCGCCTGCGCACATGGTCGTCCTCGCTTCGCTCTCGGTCACGCCGTCCACCGACCCCTCTCCCTACGGAACGGGCGAGACCCGCTCCACGTCGCGGCGCGGCGGCAGGCCCGGCATCACCGGGTACGGGCACGGCACCGCCGCCCCGCCGCGGCAGGCCGGCCGCCAGCGCGGACACGACGTCCGCCGCGCCCAGCAGCCCGACGAGCCGCCCCGCGTCCGCGACGACCGGCAGCACCTCGCAGCCGTTGGCGTCCATCACGTCCACCGCCCTGCCCACCGGATCGTCCTGGTGGACGACCGCGCAGCGGCGGCTGCGCAGCAGGTCGCCCGCGTACCGGCGGCTCAGCGCCACGGCCGGGGCCGCGCAGGCGACGGCGACCTCGGCACGGTCCAGCACCCCCGCGCAGCGGCCGTCCGACCGCACCACGGGCAGGTGGCGGGCGCGGGTGCGCTCCAGCAGCTCCCACGCCACCAGCACGGTCTCACCGGCGGCCACGGTGACCACCGACGTGCGCATCACGGCTCCGACGGGCCGGTCCAGCACGGCCGCCCTGCCACCGCTCCCCGTGTTGCCGCTGTCCGCGCTGTCCCGGCTGTGCCCACTGCTTCGGGGACTTCGGGGGCTTTGGGGACTTCGGGGGTTGCCCTCGTCGTCCCGGTGCCCGGTGGCGCGGCTGCCCTCGCCGTGCCGGGTGCCTTCCACGGCGGCGGCCTTCCCGCCGTACCCGAGGTCCTCGGCGATGCCGACGGCCTCTGCACGCGGGGCCTCCTCGGGCCGGAGGACGTCGCCGTACGAGGGGCCGCCGGAGACCTGTCCCTCCGACGTGTCCTTGAGCGCCTGCTGCCTCGTGACGGTCTCCATGAGGGGCCTCCCATGGCCTCGGGCACGGAACCTCTCCTTCCACTGTGCGGCCTGAGCGGCCGTGTGCAAGAGGGCTCAACGTCCCTGATGCGGCGGCATCCGGCCGCAGCCGGTCCGGGCACGCCCACCGGCCCCGGACCGTCCGCCGCGTCACCCGCCGCGCTCGCCGCCTTCGGGCCCCGCGGCTCCGTCGGGGCGGTCGCGGGTGTGCCGGGCCAGCAGCGCGGCGACCTCCTCGTCGCTCGTCTGCGAGAAGTCGTCGTACCACTGCCCGACCGCGGTGAACCACTCCGGTGACGACAGGCACACCACCTCGTCCGCCTCCTCCCGCAGCAGCCCGAGCGCTTCCGGGGCGCCACCGGCACGGCCACGACCACCCCCGCCGCGCCCCGCGCCCGCGCCACCCGGCAGGCCGCCGACGCGGTCGAACCCGTCGCGATGCCGTCGTCCACGAGCACCGCGGCGCGCCCGCCCAGCGGCACGGCGGCCCGCTGCCCCCGGTACCGGCGCAACCGCGCTTCGAGCACCGCCCGCTCGGCCTCCTCCACCCGCAGGACATCCGACTCCCGGACCCGCGCCGCCCGGACGACCGACTCGTTCAGCACCCGCACGCCGCCCTCGCCGATCGCGCCGAACCCCAGCTCGGGCCGCGACGGCACCCCGAGCTTCCGTACGACGAGCACGTCGAGGGGCGCGCCGAGGACCCGCGCCACCTCATGCGCCACGGGCACCCCGCCGCGGGGCAGCCCGAGCACCACGGGCGCGCGCAGAAGCAGACGCGCCACCGCGTCCGCGAGCTGCCGCCCTGCGGACGCGCGGTCGGTGAACCGCATGTCGTCCTCCTCCCTGAGGGGTGCCCCGCGCCGACGGGCCGGGCACCATGGAAAGGGAGGGGGAGAGGAAGGTGAGGGCCGTGCGGGCGACTTTCACGATCGGACGCATCGCCCAGGTCCGCGTCGGGGTCCACTGGAGCGTCCTGTTCATCTTCGCTCTCATCGTATGGGGCCTGGCACAGGGCCGCTTCCCGGAGGCGTACCCGGACCGGTCCGGGCTCGCGTACTGGGCCGCGGGACTGGTCACCGCGGTCGTCTTCTTCCTGTCGCTGCTCGCCCACGAACTGGCCCACGCGATCGTCGCCCGGCGCAACGGCGTGGACGTGGACGAGATCGTGCTGTGGCTGCTGGGCGGCGCGGCCCGGCTGCGGTCGGAGGCGCCGGGCCCGGCCGCCGAGCTGCGCATCGCCGGAGTCGGCCCCCTGGTCAGCCTGGTGCTCGGCGGCGCCTTCGGGGCGGCCGCGTGGCTGGTGAGCCTTGCGGCGGCCCCTGGGCTGCTGGTCGAGGCGGTGGTGTGGCTGGCCGCGATCAACGTCCTGCTGGCCGTGTTCAACGCCATTCCGGCGGCCCCGCTCGACGGCGGGCGGCTGCTGCGGGCGGTGATCTGGTGGCGTACCGGGGACCGGCTGCGCGCCACCGCGGGCGCCACGGCCGCCGGGCGGGCCTTCGGGTGGCTGCTGGTGGTCGTCGGCCTGCTGCTGTTCCTCCGCACGGCGGCCCTCGGCGGTCTGTGGCTCGCGCTGATCGGCTGGCTCCTGGTGGCCGCGGCCACCGCGGAGGGGCGGCAGGCGCAGCTGCGCGGCGTGCTCGCGGGGGTGCCCGTGCGGCAGGCCATGACGCCGGGCCCCGTGGCCGTACCGGCGGCGCTGTCCGTGGCGGCGTTCCTCGCCGACCCGCGCTACCGCTACCGGCACGCGGCGTTCCCCGCGGTGGCGGACGACGGTGAGCGGCCGGTCGGCCTGATGACGCTGGAGCGCGCCCGCGCCGTACCGGAGGAGCAGCGCGGGACCGTCACGGTCGCCGACACCATGGTGCCGTTGGACGACGTCACCGTCGTCGCCCCCGACGACCCGCTGGCGGACCTGCTGCCGCGCATGGAGGCCGGCCCGGACCACCGGGTGCTGGTCGTCGAGGCCGGGCGGCTGGTCGGGGTGGTGTCGTCGACGGACGTCAACCGCGCGGTGACGTGGCTGATGTCGGCCGCCCCGCGGCGCGGCGACCGCGGCCGCAACCCGCCCCGCTGGTGAGCCGCGCGGGCCGCCGCCCCGGTGGGGCCAGGCCCCAGGGGCGTGGCGGCGCCGGTGCGGCCGCGGCGGGTCGCGGTGGCCGAGGCGGAGCCTGGCGGCGCTGCCCGGCAGCGGGACCGGTGCCCCGGTGGCGCTGCCCGGTGGGGTGGTCACTGCCCCCGGGGGCGCTGCCCGGTGGGGAAGCCGGTGCCCCGGTGGGGTGGCCTCCTGCCATACCGGCGGAAGGACGGGAGAGCTCGCCGCTACCCGCCCGCGTAGAGCCGGTCGGGGCCCACCAGGACGACGTCGCCCTGCGCCTCCGCCGTGCGGAGCGCGGGCCCGAAACCGGCGCTGCTGTACAGGGCCGGGACGACCCGGGCCACGTCCTCGCCCCGCTCGTCCAGCAGCCCCACCAGGCGGTGCAGCCGCTCCAGATGGTGCACGTCCACGAGCTCGCCCCAGCGCGCGAGCCCCACGGACAGCAGCGGCCCCGGCCGCCCGCCCGCGCCCTCGCCCCGTACGACGACCTCGGCGCCCGGCTCGCCGGGCCCCGCGAGCGACCCGTGGCCCACCCGCCCCGCAGGTCCACCGAACGTGCCGGGCGCGGCGTGGTCCCGTACCCACGTGCGGCACACCTCCGCGAACTGCGCGGGCGCGACGGTCGACTCGAAGACCGGCCGGGCCGACACCCATACCTCCTCCGCCCGCCCCGGCGTCCCCTCCAGCAGGGTCCGGTGGGGGCGTACGACAGCGTGCTCGAAGGCAAGCAGCGGCTCCGCGACCCGCAGCCGGGTCAGCTGCGGGCGCAGCACGTCCGGCTCGCCGTGCAGCAGCGCGCAGTCCCGGAGCAGCGCCAGCGCGTGCGACACGTCCCCCAGCGAAGTACCCACCCGGTCCGCGACCTCGCCCGGCGTGCCGGCGCCCAGGGCGACGGCGGCGAGCACGGAGTGGCACAGCCCGCGGTCCCGGCTGTCAGCCGCCTCGTGCACCAGCCGGGGCGCCTCGTGGAAGAGCGGAGTGCGGGGGTCCAGCACGGTGGCGCACACCCAGGCGTCGAAGTCGTCGGGCCCGGCCGGAGCGCGGTCGGCGACGAGGGCGTGCCGGTACGCGGGCGTCCCGCCGACCACGGCGTGCACCCGCAGGGCGAGCCGCACGTCGTCCAGGCCCCAGAACCGGGCCGCCTCCCGGTACCCGAACGGCCCCACCTCCACTTCGGTGGTGACGAGTTCGCGCAGCGCGGACGGCCCGCAGAACAGCCTGCGCATCACCGGTCGGGCACTGCCGCTGAGCAGCAGCCGGGCCCGGCCGGAAGAGGCTCCGCCGTGCGGCCCGTCCGCGTGCCGCCGGAACGCCGCGTGGAGGACGGCGGGCAGCGACGGGCTCTGCCGTACGAGGCCTGGGAACTCGTCGAGGACGACGGGCAGGGGCTCCCGCCCGGCCAGGGCGAGCAGCGCGTCCACGGCCTCGGTCCAGTCGCGCGGCCGCCCGGCTTCCGCGTTCCCGGTGCGGCGGGCCAGCAGGTCCCCGAGGCGCCTCAGCGACTCCGCCTCCACCGCGTCGTCGGCGCAGAAGAGGAAGCCGCCGGTCGACTCGGTGAGCACCCGCAGCAGATGGGTCTTGCCCTGGCGCAGCCGCCCGGAGACGACGCCGAGCCGGGGCCCGGGCCCGGGATCCGTCGCGAAGCCGACGAGAGCGTCCCATTCCGCGTCGCGGTCGAAGACGGCACCCGGTTTGGCGAACGGGCCGCCGCCCGCCGCTACCTCCACCGCGGATTCTCCACCCACTCCGGCCGTTCCCGTATCGGCTGCTTCGGCTGCTTCGGCTGCTTCGGCCGGTCCGGTCGCTTCGGCCGGTGCGGTCGCTTTGGCCGGTGCGCGCGGTTCGCGAGGCGCGGCCGCGGACCGGTCCCCGTCCGAGGCGGCTGCGTGCGGTGGGGTTCCGGCTGCCCCGCCTCCGGGTGCTCCGCCGGGCGTCCTCATCATGTCCCTGGCCTCCTGACACCCCCGCTTTCAGCGTGGCAGAACCCGCCCCACCGGTCACTCCGGAGACAGCGGCGGGCGGAGCAGGGGCGGCCGGGCGGATCGGCCGGATCGGGCAGACCAAGTGGACGGGCCGGATCGGCTGGATCGGACGGACCGGGCGGATCGGACGGACTGAGCGGATCGGACGGACTGAGCGGATCAGGCGGACCGGGCGGATCGGGCAGTCGGGCGGGCTGGGTGGACAGGCCGGGCCCGGCGGCAGTCGGGCGGGCGGGCAGTCGGCGGCCGGGCGGGTGGTCGGACGGGTGGTCGGACGGACAGGAGCGGCGCGTCACCGGATCCGCTGGGCCGCGGGCCGGCGAGCGGTGTCACCGGGGCCTCGGCCTCCCGGCGGCGCCGACCGGCTCGGCGCCGACGCCGTACGGGTGAAACGGATCTCCCGTACACGCGCCGGAAGCGAGATGGACCCGCCGCCTTGGCGGCGCGGGTGGTAGCCGCCTTCCGGTACCTCCGGGCGCCCTGCCGTACGGGGGCGACGACGTGGGCTGCGGCCGCCCCTCCCTGCCGCCCCGTGCCGTCCGGGAGGCCGGCCGCTCCACCCGTGTCCGGAACCACCGGTCGCCGCAGGCGGTACGGGGGCCGTGTCGGAGTTGGGCCGATCGGGTGAGGGGCGCCAGGATGGGCGTATGAGTAGGTACGAGAGGTACGACGTCACCGACGAGCAGTGGGAGGGCCTCGCACAAGTCGTCCCGCTGCGGGGGCGCGACGAGTGGCCGTCCATGGTGGACCACCGCACGATCCAGCGGGAGAAGGAGGAGGCCGCGGCGCAGCGGCGCATGGTGGTGCTGCGCGTCCAGGTCTTCGCGGACGCCCGGGAGGTCGCCGAGTACCTGGTCGCGCAGGTTCCGGTGCTGCTGGATCTGACCGGTGCCGACTCCGAGGTCGCCAAGCGCATCCTGGACTTCAGCAGCGGGGTGGTCTTCGGCCTCGGCAGCGCCATGCACCGGGTCGACCGGAACGTCTTCCTCCTCGCGCCGGCCGGCACGGAGGTGGAGGGCACGGCCGCTGCGGCCGTGCCGCACGCGTAGCCCGACAGACGGTGCCCCTTCCGGGCGGAACGGTTCGGCGCGGCCGCGGCCTCGTCCCGGCGGGGGCGCGCGGCCCTGCCGTCCTGGTGCTCCCCGTTCCGCTGGGGTGCGGCTCGTGCGGGGAGGGGCCGCGGAGCGTGCGGACTTCAGCGGCGGCAGGTGCAGGCGGGGCGCGCGCGACCGGCAAGGGTGCAGGCGGGGTGCGCGCGACCGGCAGGGTGCGGGCAGGCAGACGCGCGGTCCGCAGGACCGTGTGCCTTCGAAGGCACTCCTGGATCTCCCGCTCGACGGGGCGGCGGGACCTGGTACACCTGAGGGCGTGACAGATCTTGACGTAGCGGGACTGCAGCGCAGATTGGCCGAGTTCGCGGCGTCGCGCGAGTGGCAGCCGTACCACACCCCGAAGAACCTGGCGGCGGCACTGAGCGTGGAGGCCGCCGAACTGCTGGAGATCTTCCAGTGGTTGACGCCGGACGAGGCCGCGCGGGTCATGGAAGACCCGGACACGGCTCACCGGGTGGCCGACGAGGTCGCGGACGTGCTGGCCTACCTGCTGCAGTTCTGCGGGACGCTGGGTGTGGATCCGCTGGCCGCGCTGTCCGCCAAGATCGACCGCAACGAGCTCCGTTTCCCGGTGGGGCGCCCACCGGGCCGGGGTGCCCGGACGGATCGTCACTCTTCGGAGTGAGTGACTTTTACATACTGAGCTTCCTGTCCACAGATTTCCGAATTCCCCTGGCCTTTGTGCTCGGACGGGTTCACTCTGGGTAGTGAGTCAGTGAGCGGAAAGTCGTACGAACGGGGGCGGCGTCCATGGAGGCGGAACGACTCATCGCGATCAGTCGGCGGGACCTGGCGTCGAGTGCGGACGAACGGGACATCATGGCGGCGGTCTGGCGGGCGCAGCGCCTCGCCCAGGCCGTCGGTGGCCTCGTGGCCCTCAGCGGGCCGCGCGAGCTGAGAGGCGAAGCGCGTGCGCTCGCCGAGACGGGGGGCCGGGGCGGCGGCCCCGCCGCCCCCGCCGAGCGCCTCACCGAAGTGGCCGATCTGGCCGCCGCTTTGGCGGCGCTCGGGGCCCTGCTCGGGGATGTGGGCATGGCCCTGGTGGGGGTGGCCTGCGCCACGGACGACGAGGGCTTGTACTGGCAGACCATCGAAGCCATCGACGCCGCTGACGAGGCGACCGAGCGGGTCGCCGCCATGCTGCGCCGCCTCACCGTCCGCGACCGGGCGAGAGCTCCCGGACCGACGGAGGGGGACCAGCGCGGCATACGACCCACGGACAACCATCAGGACCAGGGGCGCCACCCGGTGCGCGAACGGGTGCAGCCCCAGGTGCCGGCTCAGACCCACGGGGGTGTTCAGGGTCAGGCGCCCGCTCGGCCCCGCGGAGGTGTTCAGGGTGAAGCACCCGCTCAGGACCGCGGAGGTGTGCAGGGGCAGGCGCCCGCTGAGGACCACGGAGGCGTTCAGGGTGAGGCGTCCGCTCAGGACCACGGACGGGCCCGGGAGCCCGGCACCGAGGTGGTCGACGACGATCCGCGACCTGCCCACCACCCCGAGGCGCGGGGCGCTGCGAGCGGCAGGCTCTCCGAGGTCTCACCGGTGACAGCGGCGCCGGTACCGCCGGCCGATCCCCGCGGGGAGCCGGTCGCGTCTGCCGGGAAGCCTGTGGTGGGAGACGAGCCGCGCGCCGACCGGGTGAACGTCGGTCGGCCGGACGCCGACCGGCCCCGAGCCGACCGGGTCGAGGCCGGCGGGCTCCGCGTCGACCATCCCCGGGTCGACCGGGTGGAGGCCGACGAGCCGCGTGCTGAGCGGCCCGGCGCCGAGCGGCCCCGCGCCGAGCGGCTTCGTGAGCGGGGACGCGCGGTGCCGGACCGCCCCATACCGGCCGGGGCAGACGGCGGGGCGCCGGGGCCCGGAGAATCCTGCGAAGGTGCCGACGCGGCAGATGCCGCGGCGCACTGACGCGGTGTCGGCGCGGCGGGGTGGGCGGGGGAGGGGTGCAGGCGGCGTCAGGAGAAGCGGCGGCGAAGGAACGCGCCCTGCGGGCGCCCGTCCGGCTCCTCGTCCCCATACAGCGCGGACACCGCAGTCGGCGGGGTGATCACCGCCCCCGCGGCGGCGCCGGCACCGGGGGTGGGGCCGAGGTCGGTGCCAGTGCCAGAGTCGCTCCCGGCCCCAGCGGCAGGTTCCGTGCCGCTGCCGCTGCCGCTGCCGCTGCCGCTGCCGGTGGCGTCACCGTCGCCCGCCGATCGCTGGGCCGAGGACTGTAGGTCGGCGTCCAGTTGCGACAGGTCCGCGGTGAGCGCCGCCATGAGCTCCTCCATCTGCTGCAGCAGGCCCTTCGGGGCGCCGGCGCCCTGCTGCTCGGGCATGTCCTGAGCGGACACGGCCTGTTCGGGCACGGCTTCCTGGGACATCAAGGCCTCCTCGGCGCAGGCCCACCCGGGACGGGAGGGCGACGGGAGAGCGACGCGCCGGCGGTCGCGGCCGACACGTGGGCCGGGCGGTCCGGCACCGCCGACCCAACGATCACCCCGCGACGCCGGTCACGGTCCGTCACGGCTGCGTTGACGGTGTTCGAACGGGTGGTCCTTCGGGGGCGCCAGGTCCTCCGCCCGGGCGCGTGGGCGCCGCGCGGCGCCGGCAGCCCGCCGGTCCGCGCGCCTCTCGAATGCTGTCGGATCCGGGTGAACCGGTCAGCTGCCGGGCCGGACCGCCCCACTGGACTGACGTGCTAGGCGTCAACCGCGGTGGCGCCGGGGGCGGAAGGGAATTGCACATCCGGCCCGCTCGGTCCACGGTGCACCACACCCGGACCCGTACCCGAAGAAGGAGCCCGACCGTGACCCTGTACGCGACCCGAATCCACGCGGACACCGCCACCGTGACCGTGGTCAGCCATGACAAGGGGGTGGCTTCCTGGGCCGCCCGGTACTTCGGCCCGTGGTGGTACGCGTCCGGCGTCGAGGCGCTCGGCCCCGACGACTCCGCGGAGGGTGACGCCGTGGTGTTCGCCGACGTCAACCCGAGGCTGGCGGGAAGCATCGCCGAACTCGTCGCGGAGGACGCGCACGACGAGACCGACTACGCCGGGGCCCGCACCCTCGTCGCCCGCCGCGGCAGCATCACCTACGCCGTGCAACCCGACGAGGAACTGGCCTACCAGGTCGACAGCCGCCGCCTGGTCGTCGCGGGACACCAGGCGGAGGCGGTGGCCGTCGCCGCCGCCCGGCTGGTCCGCGAATCCGTGCGGGGTCGGCTCGCCCAGGCCGGTTGGACGGTCCTGCACGCCTCCGCCGCCACCCGGGACGGGCAGGCCGTCATCGCCCTGGGCGGCAGGGGGACGGGAAAGACCACGACCGCCGTGCTGCTGGCGCGGTCCGGGTGGGGGCTGCTGGCCAACGACCGGGTGTTCGCCCGCGTCGAGCACGACGGCAGGGTCGCCATCCTGCCGTGGCCGTCGGCCGCCGCCGTCGGACTCGGCCTCCTGGACGCCCTCGGCCGGTACGACTCGGTGCGGGCCAGGCTGGCCGAGGGGGAGCGGCTCCACCCGACCCAGCACCCCGCCGTCACCCGCGCCCTGGTCGACGGCCGCCGGGAGCCCCTGCTGCGGGAGGGCGGGCGGGAGCTGAAGGCGCAGTTCTTCCCGGACCAGCTCGCCGACTGGCTCGGTCTGGGCCTGTCCGCCGAAGGCCGGGTGGCGGGCCTGCTGTTCCCGAAGATCAGCCCGGAGGCGACGGCCGCCCTCGCCGAGAAGGATCACGTGCCGAGCGAGGCCGACGTCTTCCCCGCGGGAAGGGAGGACCGGTACCCCGACGTCTTCGGCCTCCTCCCCGCCACCGGCGCCCCCGGCGCCGCTGCCCTCGCCGAGCGGCTGACCGGGCTGCCGAGAGTGTCCGTGGTGCTCGGCCACGATGCCGAGGCGAGCGGTGCGCTGCTCGCCAAGGTCGCGGACGAACTCACGGCCGCGGGGTGACCTTCGCCCGTCCCCAGCATCCTTGGCTTGGCCGGGGGTTGGCCATCGTGCGTCGGCAGGGTTCGTGGTGTGGCCGGGGGTTGGCGGTCGTGCGTCGGCAGGGTTCGTGGTGTGGCCGGGGGTTGGCGGTCGTGCGTCGGCAGGGTTCGTGGCGCGCCAGGAGGTTGGCCGTCGTCCGTCCCCAGCATTCGTGGCGTGGACGGAGGTTGGCCGTCGTCCGTCCGCAGCGTCCTCGGCGTCGGGCGGTGTCGGCCGGGCGCCGGACCGGCCCGTGGGACGGTGGCCAGGCCCCCGGCCCCGCTCCGTGGCACGGCGCCCGGCTCGCCGCCGTGGTCCAGCGGCCGGCCACCGCCCCGGCCCCGGGCCCGGCGCCGGCCGGGCACGGACTGGTTCTGCGGCCGGCCCCCGCGGTCCTGCGGGCGCAGGGGCCGTTCCGGGCCGCGGTCAGAGCCGGGGGTCCACCGGCTCCGACTCCAGGGCCAGCACCGCGAACACGGCTTCGTGGACCCGCCACAGCGGTTCGCCGGCGGCCAGGCGCTCCAGGGACTCCAGCCCGAGGGCGTACTCGCGCAGCGCCAGGGAGCGCTTGTGGCCCAGCGAGCGGGAACGCAGGCGCCGGAGGTTGTCGGGGCGGGTGTACTCGGGGCCGTAGATGATGCGCAGGTACTCGCGGCCGCGGCATTTGACGCCCGGCTGGACCAGGCGGCCCCGCCCGTCCCGGGCGACCGCCGCGAGCGGCTTGACCACCATGCCCTCGCCGCCCCGGGCGGTCAGCTCCAGCCACCAGTCGACGCCCTCCCGTACCGACGCCTCGTCTGTCGTGGTGACGACGAGCCGGCGGGTGGCCTGCAGCAGACCCGTCCCGTCCCCCTCCACCAGCCGGTCCAGCAGGGTGAGCTGCTCGTCGTGGGGCAGCTCCGCCAGGCTGCGGCCCTGCACGGCCGGCAGTTGGAACGGGGCGAAGCGGACGCCGTCCAGGCCGTCCGTCGTCCAGCAGTAGCGGCGGTAGGCGTCCGTGAACGCCGACGCGTCGGCGGCCCGCTCCTGCTGCCGCGGCAGCAGCCCGCCCACGTCGACGCCCCGGCCGACCGCCGCCTCCAGCGCGCCGACGGCCTCGGGGAACACCGCGGCCGCGGCCGCCCCCACCGCCGCGTACTGGCCGCGCAGCAGCCCGCCCGCCTTCAGCGACCACGGCATCAGCTCGCCGTCGAGCAGCAGCCAGTCCGTGTCCAGCTCGTCCCACAGGCCCGACGCCGACACCGCCGCCCGGATCCGGGACAGCACCTGCTCCGTCGTGCCCTCGTCGGGGAAGAACGGGCGGCCCGTGCGGGTGTAGAGGGAGCCGGTGGGGCCCCGGACACCGAAGTGCCGCTCCGCTGCCTCCGCGTCCCGGCAGACCAGCGCCACCGCCCGCGACCCCATGTGCTTCTCCTCGCACACCACGCGCGCGACACCGTCGGCCGCGTACTGGGCGAACGCCTCCGCCGGGTGCTCCAGGTACCCGTCGAGGCCGGAGGCCGCCGTGGGCGCCATGGTGGGCGGCAGGTACGGGATCAGCCGGGGGTCCACCGCGAAGCGGCTCATGACCTCCAGGGCCGCGGCGGCGTTCTCCTCGCGGACCGCGACCTTGCCCGCGTGGCGGGTCTCCACGACCCGGCGGCCGTGCACGTCCGCCAGGTCCAGCGGCCGGCCCTGGTGGCCGCCGGGCGCGTCCTGCGCGAGCGGCCGCACCGGCTCGTACCACACCTTCTCCGCCGGCACGTCGACCAGTTCGCGCTCCGGCCAGCGCAGCGCCGTCAGCCGGCCGCCGAACACGGCGCCCGTGTCCAGGCAGATCGTGTTGTTGACCCACGACGTGCCGGGCACCGGGGTGTGGCCGTAGACGACCGTCGCCCGGCCGCGGTACTCCTCCGCCCACGGGTAGCGCACGGGCAGCCCGAACTCGTCGGTCTCGCCGGTCGTGTCGCCGTACAGGGCGTGCGAGCGCACCCGGCCCGACGTGCGGCCGTGGTACTTCTCGGGCAGGCCGGCGTGGCACACCACCAGGTCGCCGCCGTCGAGGACGTAGTGGCTGACGAGCCCGTCGATGAACCGCCGCACCCGCTCCCGGAACGCGTCGTCCTCCCGCTCCAGCTGCTCCACGGTCTGCGCGAGGCCGTGGGTGAGCTGCACCTTGCGGCCGTTCAGCCAGCGGCCCAGCTTGTTCTCGTGGTTGCCGGGCACGCACAGCGCGTCGCCCGACGCGACCATGTCCATGACGCGGCGCAGCACCCCCGGGCTGTCCGGGCCGCGGTCCACGAGGTCGCCGACGAACACGGCGGTGCGTCCCTCCGGGTGGCGGCCGTCCTCGTAGCCGAGCTTCGCGAGGAGCGCCTCCAGCTCGGACGAGCACCCGTGGATGTCGCCGATCACGTCGAACGGGCCGGTCAGGTGCCGCAGGTCGTTGAAGCGGCGCTCCAGCACCACCTCGGCCGCGTCGATCTCCTCCACGCCGCGCAGCACGTGCACCTTGCGGAACCCCTCGCGTTCCAGGCCGCGCAGGGACCGGTGGAGTTCGCGGCGGTGGCGGCGTATCACGTGCCGCGGCATTCCGGCCCGGTCCGGGCGCGCCGCGTTGCGGGCGGCGCACACCTCCTCGGGGACGTCCAGCACGATCGCGATGGGCAGCACGTCGTGCGCGCGGGCGAGCTGCACCAGCTGCCGGCGGGACTCCTGCTGCACGCTCGTCGCGTCGACGACGGTCAGCCGCCCCGCGGCCAGCCGCTTGCCGGCGATGTGGTGCAGCACGTCGAAGGCGTCGCGGGACGCGCTCTGGTCGTTCTCGTCGTCCGCGACGAGGCCCCGGCAGAAGTCCGACGAGAGGACCTCGGTGGGCTTGAAGTGCTTCGCGGCGAACGTGGACTTGCCGGAACCTGTGGCGCCGACCAGAACCACGAGGGACAGGTCGGTGACGGGCAGCCGGCGCGGCGTCCGCGCGGCGGCGGTCTCCGGGGCGGGGGTGGTGGTCATGCGGCCTTTTCCTCCTTCGTGGCCGGCGCGGTCGCGGCGGTGCTGGTCTCCTGGTCGGTGCCGACGGTGAACACCGCCATCTGCGTGGGCGGGCCCACCTCGGGGTCATCGGGTCCGACGGGCTCGTACGCGACCGTGTAGCCGTACTGCCGCGCCACCTGCTCGGCCCAGGAGCGGAACTCGGCGCGCGTCCACTCGAAACGGTGGTCGCCGTGCCGGACACGGCCGGCGGGCAGGGACTCCCAGCGGACGTTGTACTCGACGTTTGGCGTGGTCACGAGCACGGTGGCGGGGCGGGCCGCGCCGAACACCGCGTACTCCAGCGCCGGCAGCCGCGGCGGGTCGACATGCTCGACGACCTCGCTCAGCACCGCCGCGTCATAGCCCTTGAGCCGCTTGTCGGTGTACGCCAGGGATCCCTGGAACAGGGCCGCACGCGCCGCCTGGCGCTCGCCCATGCGCTCCAGCCCGATGCGCCGTGCCGCGAGCGTCAGCGCCCGCACGGACACGTCGACGCCGACGACCTCCGTGAACCGGGGGTCCTTCAGCAGCTCCCTTACCAGCTGGCCCTGCCCGCAGCCCAGGTCCAGCACCCGCTGGGCGCCCGCCGTGCGCAGCGCCGCGAGGATCGCCTCCCGGCGCTGCACCGCCAGCGGCACCGGCCGCTCCTCGGTGTCCGCGGACTCGTCGACGGCATTGTCCAGCTCCTCCACGTCGGTGTCGTCGGACGCCGCCAGCCGGGCGAGCTCCAGCCGCTCCATGGCCTGCCGGGTCAGCGACCAGCGCCGCGCCAGGTAGCGGCTGGT
Source organism: Streptomyces sp. CC228A (assembly GCF_021390935.1). Taxonomy (GTDB): domain Bacteria; phylum Actinomycetota; class Actinomycetes; order Streptomycetales; family Streptomycetaceae; genus Streptomyces. The sequence goes on along the minus strand of NZ_JAJPUI010000007.1, from coordinate 116,831 downwards.
GATCAGCTTCTGCTCCGGGTGCCCGGCCAGCCAGCCCTCGCCGGCCCGCAGCAGCTTGTCCACCTCGTCCGCCGACACCCAGTAGTGCTTGGCGTCGTCGAGCACCGGCAGCAGCACATACAGGTGGCGCAGCGCGTCCGACAGCCGCTGGTCGCCCTCCAGCACGAGCCGTACGTACCGCGAGTCGCCCCACTCCGGGAACCGCTCGTCGAGCGGCACCGGTGCGGCGTCCACGCGCCACCCCAGCGGCTCGAAGAGCGCACGCACCAGGTCTGCCCCGCCGCGGGCGGGCAGCGCGGGAACGACCACGCGCAGCGGCAGCGGCCGCGTGACGAGCTCCGGCCGGGCGGCGCACTGCCCCTTGAGGGCGCTGGAGAACACCCCGCCGAGCGCGACCGCGAGCAGCGACGACGCCGCGTACGGCCGGTCGTTGACGTACTGCGCGAGGGCCGTGCCCTGGCCGCCGCCCTTGCCCTTGGTGCGCCGCACCAGCGCGACCGGGTCCACCTCCAGCAGCAGGGCCGCCGTGCAGCGCTCGGCCGTCGCCTCGGGATAGAAGACGTGCGCCGTACCGTGGGACGTGGAGAACGCCTGTGCCCGGTCGGGATGCTTGTGCAGCAGGAAGCCGAGGTCGGAGGCGGGTCGCTCAGGGGTGCCGGTCGTACTGATCGTCAGGAACACGTGTCCGAGTATCCCGGTCCCCGTACCGCCGCGGCCAGCGCTTTTACCGGCAGACGACGGCCGGGGGCGAGGTCGCCGCGGCCGGTCTCCCCGGTCCGGCGGGCGGCGGCGCGCACCGGTGGCGGTGCCGGCCCAGGGCGCACTGGGGGCGCACTGGGTGTTCGCCTGGGGCATGGTGCAGCACAGGGGGAGCAGCCTTCGATTCGTGTGCGCCTGGTGTGATTCGCCGCGTGTTGACGGGCCTATAAGCAGCCCATAGCGTTCGTCACCCCGAAGGAGTGACGCGATATCAACCCCGTTGGCGGCGACGAGCGGCGCTTCGTCGTCGTGGACGACGCCGACCGGCTCGTCGCGCACCAGTTCCTGTACGAGCAGCTCTACTCCTACGGCCCCGCCCGCATCGTCTGCCTGGCCGTCGGCAGCCCCGAGGACCGCGTCCTGCGCCGCCCCCTCACCCTGCGGCCGCCCGCCGCCGGGGTGCTGTGGCTCCTCGACCCGCTCACCGCGGGCGACCCCGACGGCCTGCGCCCCCTCGTCGAACTCCTCGCCCAGCCCGAGGTGTTCGACGCCGCGCTGCGGGCGCTCGGCGACATCGTGCACGGAGTCGCCGTCCCGTCCGTACGGGTCGTGGAGCACGACCTGACCGACGAGGCCCGCACCCGCGCGTGGAAGCAGGCCCTCGACGCCCTGGCCGGCCAGGAGGCCCCCGGCGCCGGCCCCGGCGACGCCGTGCCGTCCGAACTGGCCGTGCTGCTCGACGACTCGCTGCCCGACGCCGTGCACGGCCACACCTGGCTGGACCCCGCACGCCCGGCCGCCGCCCGGCGCCGCGCCTGCGACGAGGCGCTGGAGGACGCCCGCGCCGCCACCGCCGGGTGCGCGGCCCGGCCGGGCTGCTGGCCGGCGCGACCCGCACGGCCGACCTGCCGGGCCGCCTCGACGACCTGGGCCGCGCCCTGGAGCGCTACCGGGACACCGTCGCCGGGGCGTTCACCGACGCCGACGGCGTACGCCTCACCCCCGAGCAGCGCGCCCGGCTCCTCGAACGCGGCATCGTCCTGCCCGACCTGCCCGCCGCGTCCCGCGCCCGGGTGGTGCCCGCGCTGCGGGACCTCACCGAGCGGCTCCTCGACCAGCGCCTCCCGCTGCGGTCGGCGGCCGCCCGGCTCGCCTCCCTGTCCGACCGCACCGCCCCGGCGGGCAGCGCGGCCCGCCTCGCCCGGCTGGACGAGGTCTGCGACCCGGCGTACCTGCGCCACCTGGCGCGGCCGCCCCGCTTCCACGCCGGCGGCGGCCGCGCGGCCGCCGCCCTCACCGCGGGAGGCCCGGCATTCGCGGCCGGGCTGTGGCCCGGCCCCGGCTGGTACCTCGGCCCCGCCGTCGGGCTCGCCGCCGGGGCCCTCGGCGCCCTGATGCGGTGGCGCCGCCCCAACCGGTCGCCCGACGGCGGCCGCGACGGCGGCGCCACCACCCGGGTGGCCGCCCGGCTGGCCGGCGGCCTCGCGGGAGGCGCGGCCGGGGCCGCGGCGGGAGCCCTGCTCGGCCCGCCCGCGTGGGCCGGGGCACCGCTGGTGCTCCTCGCACTGGTCGCCGCCGTCGTCCTCGCCGTACGGGACTGGATGCGGTCGGTGGACGCGTGGTGGCGCCGCACGGACGCCGAGTACGCCTCACGCGTCGCCGCCGGGGTCGACCGGCTGCTGGCCGAGACCGCCGTGCATGACTGGATGTTCGCCGACGTCAGACACCACTGCTCGGACGGCGCACGCGCCGCGGCACTGCTGCTGCGCGGCCTCGCCGCGGCGGCCGACCGGCACGGCGAGCCGACCGGGCCCGGGGACCCCTCCCCGTACGGCGGCGGCCCGCACGCCGGCGCCGCCCACGCCCAGGCGCCCGGAGCGCCGGACGGCGGCGACCCCTGGGACTGGGACCGGTGGGGCGACAGCTCCGCCGGGGACGGCTGGTACGCCGCCGAGCCTGCCGCCCCCGGCGCCCGCCCGCCGGGGCCGCCCGCCGGCACCGGGTCCGTCCCGCAGGACCCGCTCGCCTGGCCCGCGGACGGCGGGCAGCCCGGCGCGCCCGGCCACCCGCCGGAGCACGGCGTCTACGGCGCGCCCCGCGGCAGCGGCTCGCCGTACGGGCCGGACGCCGGGCACGGCGGCCCGCCCCCGGACGCCGCGCCGCACCGGACCGGCGACGGGGAGCACGCACCCGACGGGTACGCGCCGCCCGGCACGCGGGGCCGGCACGCGGTGCACGGCGCCGGAGCGCGGGACGGCGGCAGCGGCGGCGGCGACCACCCATGGCCCCCGCCCGGCGCCGCCGCCGAACCGCCGTGGCTGGAGCGCGAGCGCGGCGACGGCGGCCCCGACCTCGTCGACACCCTCGTCGCCGACCTCGCCGCCGGGGCGCGCGACGTCCTCACCACCTGCTGGGCGCGCATCGAACGGGACCCGGCGCAGGCCGGCCGCACCCCCCTCGACGCGCCCGTGCGGGAACTGCTGGACGAGGTGTACGGCCGGCTCCTGCGGACGCCGCGACGTCCCCGCCGCCGTACGACCGCCACCCGGAGCGCCGCCCCGACGCGGCCCGGCTGACCGGCGTCGCCCCCGACCGGGTCGCCGGGCTGCTCGCCGCGGGCGGCGCCGCAGAACCGACCGTGCCGCTGTGCGGGCCGCAGCACCGGCGGCTGCTGTCCGCCGACCCGCAGGCGGTGCGCCGGGTCCGGTTCGCACCCGAGGCGTTCCGGCGCGGCGCCGCCGACCGCGACGACCACCCGGCGGCCGCGCACCGCGACCGGCTCGCCGCCCACCCCGACCCGTACCCGTCCGCCGACCGCGCCGAGGACGTCGTGTGGACCCCGCCGGGCGCCACGCCGGGGTCCTCGGACTCGTACCGCTCCGCCACGACGCCGTCAGGACCGTGCGGGAGGCGTCCGGGGAAGGGCAGGAGGGCCGGCCGTCATGACGCGCCCCGCACCGCCCCACCCGCCCGCCGCGGGCGAACTGTCGTTCCGCACCCACGACGGCACCGCCATGCGGTTCCCCGCCCGCTTCGGCCGCGATCGCGAGCTGCCCGGGCCGCCCGGCCGGCTCGCCCGCGCCGTCACCCTGGGCGTCGACTGGACCGTCCTCCAGTACCGCATCCCCGCGCCCTGCGACCCGCGCGCCATGAACGCCCTCGAACGGGAGGCCGCCGCCGCGGTGGCACTCGAACGGCGCTACGGGGATGCGCCGTTCGTCGAGGTCTTCACCCGCGTGGTGGGCTACGACCTCGACGCGCCGGAGCCGTTCGTCCTCTACCGGATCGCCGACGCCGAACCCCTCGCCACCCTCGGCGGCGCCCTCGGCGTCGCCGAGCAGCAGCGGATCCTCGCCCAACTCGTCCTCGCCGTCCGCCTGCTGGACGCCGCGGGCTTCGTGCACCGCGCCATCGGACCCGAGACGGTCCGCTGGGACGGCCGGCACGTGCGACTCTGCGAACCGCACGCGGCGCTGCGCACCGGCGAGCCCAGGGAAGCCGCGGGCGCGGCCCCGTGGGCGTCCCCCGAACAGCGGCAGGGCACCGGGGCGGCCGACCCCCGCGACGACCTGTGGTCGGTGGCCCAGCTGATGTACTTCCTCCTCGCCGGGCGCCCCGACCGGGGCGCGGGCCCCCGGCCGACCTGGCCGACTTCCGGGGCCTCACCGCCCTCGCCCACGGCGGCGCCTTCCACGCCGCCGCCGCCGGGCGGCCCGCCCCCGCCGAGCTGATGCGCCTCCTCAACGCGCCCGACCCGCTGGCCGCGTCCGCGGGCGGCTCCGACGCGCTGGCCCGCGGCCGCGCCGAACACGACGCCCAACTGGCCCGCAAACGCGACGCGCTCGGCATCGGCCGGGTCCCCGACCCCGCACCCGCAGCGGGGCCGCCGACCCGCCGCGGCACCCTCCTGCAGCACCTCTTCGGCCGCACCGGCACCCCGCCGCCCGCCGCCCCGCCGCCCGCTCCCCGCCTGGGCCCGGACCCGGCCGCACCGGAGCGCCTCTGCCCGCACTGCCTGCTGCCCGTCGCCTACGACGAGACCCGCCTCGTGACGATCGACGCCCGCGGCGCGCGCATCCCCCTCGACCTGAGCGGGGAACACCGGCGCGCCCACGTCGAGGACGCCCTGCGCAAGGCGTACCAGCCGTGCCCGCACGCCGACGAGGACCAGCTGCACGAACTGCCCGTGCCGTACCTCAGGCACGGCCGGCCCGTGTCCATCGCCCTCGTCGGCAGCTCCGGCGTCGGCAAGACCCACCTGCTCGCGGCGATGCTGGGCGAGGTCGAGCAGGGCGGCCTCGAACCGTACGGACTCAAGTGCCTGCCCCTGAACCCGGACACCCACCGCACGTTCCTGCGGGAGCGGGTGCAGAGCCTCCAGCAGGGCCGGGAGCTGGGCAGGACCGGCCAGCAGACCTTCGCGCGGTTCGCCGACGGACTCCTGGTCAGCGGGCGGGGACCCACCAGGCCGGTGGTCTTCTTCGACCTGGCGGGCGAGGACCTCGCCCAGGACGGCGAGGTGACGCGGTTCCTGAGGGGCGTCGACGCGTTCCTCTTCGTCCTGGACCCGCTGCGCGCCCTGCGGCTCGCGTCCCTCGACCCGCTGCGGGCCCTGCACGGACTGCGCCAGCGCGACCTCGGCGACGAGGCGTTCACGACCGTCCTCAACCGCATCCCGCGCACCGCGGGCCCCTATGTCGCCGCGCCCGCCGCCATCGCCGTCAACAAGAGCGACCTCATACGGGTCGAACCGGCCGTCGACCGGTGGCTGGGCCGCTCCCAGCCGCCGGTGTTCCGGCCGGACGAGGTCCGCGAGGAGAGCAGGGACGCCTACGCGTTCGTGGGGCGGTACGCCACGGCGGCATGGCTCAGGCCGTTCGACGACTGCGCGCGCTGCACGCTGCACTTCGTCGCGGCGACCGGAGGGGAGGCGCGGCACGACCACTTCCCGCACGGCGTGCGGCCCCGGCGGGTGCTGGCGCCCCTGCTGTCGCTGTTCGCGATGTGCGGGCTGCTGCCGGGAGTGGACGAGGAAGAGGTGGGCATCTGATGGCCGCACTGCACGACCCGCGGGGCCGGGCCGACGCCTGGGGCCACGACCGGTCGGTGGACCAGGTCGTCTTCCGCTGGGACACCGAGAACCTGTCGGGCACCACCGGCTTCGGGCCCGTGGCCTGCTCCTGCCCGCCCGAGCGGGCCGACGACCTGTTCCGCAGGACGGGGGCGCTGCTGCGCGGCACCGGCGAGGTCACCGCACCGGCACTGCTGCGGCTGGAGCGCGCGGACGAGGTGCTGCTGGTGCGGCGGGCCCCCTGGCGGGACGCGGGCGGCCGCGCCGGCACCCTGTGCCACGCCCTGCTCGGGCCGGCCGCGGTGCTCGACCCGGCGACGTGCCTGGGCCTGCACGGCTGGTCCTGGCAGGGCGCGGACCTGCCGCTCGCCGAGGTGCGGGGGCGGCTGCCGCGGGTGGCGGAGGCGCCGCTGGTGGCCGCCGCCGACGAGGGGCTGCGGGCGCTGACCGCGGCGCTGCCCCGGGTGCGGTACGAACTGACCGGCGCGGTGGCCGAGTTCCTGCGCCACCCGACGGCGTCCTTCACCCTGCTCGACCCGGCCGGCACCGCCGCCTGCCCGGTGCTGTGGGGCCTGCACGGCGTCTTCGGCGGCCAGGCGGTACGGGGCTGGACCTTCGCCACGCACGACACCGACGAGACCGACCAGCTGAGGTTCGTGTTCGTCAGCCGCTGGAGCGGCGCCGCCGCCGCGGCCGGGAACCGCAGGCGCGTCGACCCCGCCGAGCGGTGCGGCGACCGCGCGGAGGCCGTCGCGGAGGCCCTCGTCCGCCACCAGCTGCGCGAGGAGTACGCGGTGGGGAGGCCCTGCGGCGCGTCGCCTCCCGCAACCGCGGGCTGCCGCTGCTGGCGCTGGCAGAGGCGGCGCTGCCGCTGCTGCGGCCCGCCCCGCAGGCCCCGCCCCCGGAGCCGCAGCCGGTCGGCACCGTGCCCCCGGAGTGGCCCGCCCCCGCCGGGGACCGGTCGCCGGTGGGGCGCCTGCTGGGCGCCGCCCAGGGCGGCGGGTCGCGCCGCGGACCCGAGCGGGGCGACGTGCGGGCCGCGCTCGACGACCCCTTCGCACCGCACGCCGCCGAGACGGTGTCCCGGGCGTCCGACGACGAGCTGCTGCGGGCCCTGCGCCTGGGAGCCCGCTACGAGGGCCTGACGCTGCTCATGAAGGAGGCGGCCGGGCGGTGGCCGGGCTGGGGCCGCGAGCAGCGCACCGCCCTGTGCGCGGTGCTGCTGCGCATGGAGCTGTTCGTCACCGAGCGGGCAGGGCCCGGCCCCCACCCCGGCGACGCGGTGCGGGCCGCGAACGCGGCGGCGCTCTACGGGTGGGCGGTGCGCCCCCTGCTGGGGGACCCGGAGCTGGCCGCCGAGGTGACGCGGCTGCTGCCCCGCCTGTTCACGAGCCCGCACGCCGCGGCGCGGGCCGCCGTCCGCCGGATCACCGACGCCCCGTCGCCCGGCCTGCCGGAGACCACGTGGCAGGCCCTCCTGAAGGCAGCCAGGACCCGCCGCCCCGCTCCGCCCGCCCGGTCGGCGGGCCCGGCAGAGCCCGCCGACCGGACGGGACCCCACGGCGCCTCCGCTGCGGCGGCCTGTGACGCGCGCGGCGCCGGGTGGCGGACCGCGCAGGACGGCACGCCCCGCCCCCGGGCGGGCAGCTCGGGCCCGGCGCCGGGGGCGGCCCTGAGCAGGGGCCGGGTACGCGGGGCGGACGCCCCCGGACGCCTCCGCCAGAGGCCCGGCGGCCGCGGCGGACCCATCGCCGGGGAGGGTTCGCCTGGCACAGGCGCGTTCCCGGTGGACCCGCCGCCGCGCACCGGACCCGCCGCCCCACTGGACTCCGTACCGGCGGGCCCGGCGGCCGATGCCCTCCGCGCAGGGAAGGGCCGCCAGGCTCCTGACGCTGACCCGGCGGGGGCGGGCTGGGGTCGACACGGCGATGCGACGGAGCCCGGTCCGGTCGCGGCCGGTCCGGCTGCCGATGCCGTCCGTCCGTGGGCGGGGCGCTTCCGGCGCCGGCGCGGCGGGGGCGGGTCCGGCGTGGCGGGGCGACTCGCCGGAGCCCGGTGCCGCACCGGCAGGTCCCGCTTCGGGTGCCGTGCCCGCAGGGGCGGGCCGGGCGGCCGAGGTCGGCGCGGTGGGGGTAGGCCCGGCGTGGCGGGATGACCGGCCGGAGCCCGGTCCGGTCGCGGCCGGTCCGGCTGCCGATGCCGTCCGTCCGTGGGTGGGGCGCGCTTCCGGCGCCGGCGCTGCGGGGACGGGTCCGGCGTGGCGGGGCGACTCGCCGGAGCCCGGCCCCGCACCGGCAGGTCCCCGCTTGACGGCGTCCGTACCGGCGCAGGCCCCGCTCCCGTCACCGGACCGGTGGGGCCGGGCCCGGCGCCCCTCGGCGACCCGCCCCCGCCCGGCACGTACCCGCCGCCTGCGGACGCCCCGAACTCCGAGCGGCAGCGCAGTGGTTCGGGCGACATCCGGTGGGCGCCCGCCGAACCGGCCGCCGCGCACCCGGCTCACGGCCGCGGCGACGCCCCCGACCGCCCGTGGGCGCCGACGGCCGGGCAGCCGGACGAGCACCCCACGTGGGGCGTCCGGCGCCCGGACCCGCCACGCCGAGGGCGGGACTCCGCGCCGCCGCACCGGCCGGCGGGGATGGCCCCGGGCCGGCTCCGCCCGACGGGCCCCCGCGGGGCGGGGGCCACGACGCCAGGCCGTACGTCGTCGTCGGCGCCGGTGTGGGCGTGCTGATGGCCCTGATCGTCACCGCGGTGGTGCTGATGCTGCGTACGTGACCGAGACCGTGACGGTGCGTCGGACGCCTCCCTCGGCCAGGATGGGGGGATGGGATTCCACGTCGACTCCGAGACCGGGCGGCTGCGCCGCGTCATCCTGCACCGCCCCGACCTGGAGCTGAAACGGCTCACGCCGACCAACAAGGACGCCCTGCTGTTCGACGACGTCCTGTGGGTGCGGCGGGCCCGCCAGGAGCACGACGGGTTCGCCGACGTCCTCGCCGATCGGGGCGTCACCGTCCACCTGTTCGGGGACCTGCTGCGGGAGGCCCTGGAACTGCCCGCAGCCCGCAAGCTCGTCCTCGACCGGGTCTTCGACGAGAAGGAGTACGGCCCGCTCGCCACGGACCACCTGCGTGCGGCGTTCGACGCCATGGACACCCCCCGCCTGGTGGAGGCGCTGGTCGGCGGGATGACGAAGCGGGAGTTCCTCTCCGGTCACGACGAGCCCGCGTCCGTCCGCTTCCACGTCATGGATCCGGACGACTTCCTCCTGCCGCCCCTCCCCAACCACCTGTTCACCCGGGACACCTCCACGTGGATCTACGACGGCGTGTCCATCAACCCGATGCGGTGGCCCGCCCGGCAGCGGGAGACCGTCCACTTCGAGGCGATCTACAAGCACCATCCGCTGTTCACGGGCCCCGAGGCCGGGGCCTTCCACCACTGGTCGGAGGGGCAGGACGACTACCCGTCGACGATCGAGGGCGGGGACGTCCTGGTCCTCGGCAACGGCGCCGTGCTCATCGGCATGAGCGAGCGCACCACCCCGCAGGCCGTGGAGATGCTGGCGCGCGGCCTGTTCGCGGCGGGGTCCGCCCACACCATCGTCGCCCTGGACATGCCGAAGCGGCGGGCGTTCATGCACCTCGACACCGTGATGACCATGGTCACGCCCGACACCTTCACCCAGTACGCCGGCCTCGGCATGCTCCGCTCGTACACGATCGAGCCGGGCGAGGGGGCGCGGCCCCTCAGGGTCACCGACCACCCCGCCGAGCACATGCACCAGGCCATAGCGGCCGCCCTGGGGCTGCCGTCCATCCGGGTGCTCACCCCCAGCCAGGACGTGCGGTCCGCGGAGCGCGAGCAGTGGGACGACGGCTGCAACGTCCTCGCCGTGGAGCCCGGCGTCGTCGTGGCGTACGAACGCAACGTCACCACCAACACGTACCTGCGGCGCGAGGGCATCGAGGTGATCGAGATCCCGGGCAGTGAGCTGGGCCGCGGCCGGGGCGGGCCGCGCTGCATGAGCTGCCCCGTGGAGCGGGACGCCGCATAGGCCGCAGCGCCCGTGCGGCCTGCCGCGCCCCGGCGCTGCCGCACCCGGCCGGGCGCCGCGGGGCCCCGCCGTCCCGCGCGAGCCCCGCGGCCCCGGGCCCCCGCCTCGCAGCGCCTTCACCGCTGCGGAGCGGGGGCCCGCGCACGTAGGGCCGGGCCGCCCCGGGAAGCGGACGCATCACGTCCGCCGTCACGGGGCGGCAGAGGGCGCCATACCCCCGCGCCCCTCACGGGCAGGCGGAGCCGCGCCCCTCACCCCCGCACGCCGCCGCACCCCTGCGCACCCCTCAGGGCCGAGGGCCCACGGTGCGGGGGCCTTCCCGTACGGCGATGGCCAGCGCCGGGCAGGAGTCGGCCGCGTCGAGGGCGCGCTCGTCAGCCGCGATGTCCCGTCGCACCGGCTCGGCGCGTTCGGCGTCGTCCAGCCGGAACAGCTCCGGCGCCAGCGCCGCGCACATCCCCGACCCCATGCACCGGTCCTTCGCCACCTCCAGGCTCCACGCCACGCGGCTCACCACCCCACCGGCATCTCGCGCGGCCCGCGCACCAGCATCTCCTTCTTCCAGACCACGTCCCCTGCCGGCCGCAGCGCCGGGAACCGGGTGATCAGCGCCAGCAGCGCCTCCTGGAGCTCCAGGCGGGCCAGCGGCGCGCCCAGGCAGTGGTGGACGCCGTGGCCGAAGGCCAGGTGCTGCACCCCTGTGCGGGTCACGTCCAGCTTCCCCGGCCCGTCGAACCTGAGCGCGTCGCGGTTGGCGGCGCCGACCGCCACCAGCACCGGTTCACCGGCCCGTACGAGCGTGCCGCCCACCTCGACGTCCTCCGTGGCGTACCGCGGGAACGCGGCGCCGCTGCCCAGCGGGACGAACCGCAGCAGCTCCTCCACCGCGCCCGCGATCAGCTCGGGCCGCTCGCGCAGCAGGGCGAGCTGGTCCGGATGGTCCAGCAGGGCGTAGAGGAAGTTCGGGATCTGGCTGGCGGTGGTCTCGTGCCCGGCGACGAGGATGCCGCGGCACAGGTCGATCAGCTCCAGCTCGCTCAGCCGGTCCCCGGTGTCCCGCGCGTCGATGAGCGCGGTCATCAGGTCGGGGCGCGGGTCCGCGCGGTGGTCCGCGATCAACCCGGCCATGTAGGCGCGCAGGTCCTCCTGGTGGCGGAAGAACTCCTCCGCCGTGAGCGAGCTGGTGGAGAGCATCGCGTCGCTCCACACCCGGAAGCGCGGCCGGTCCTCCTCGGGGACGCCGAGCATCCGGCAGATCACGGCGACGGGGATCGGCAGGGCGTAGTGCTCGACGAGGTCGACGGGCGGGCCCATGGCCTCCATCCCGTCGAGGAGGCCGTGCGCGAGCTCCCGCACCTGCGGCCGGAGCTTCTCCACGCGGTGCACGGTGAAGGCCTTCGCCACGAGGGTCCGCAGCCGGGTGTGCTCCGGCGGGTCCATCCCGAGGATGCCGCTGTCCTGGCGGGCCTCGGACTGCCGGGGCTCGTCGTGGTGGCGCCCCTCCGCCCGGCTGAAGCGCCGGTCGCCGAGGACGAGCCGCGCGTCGGCGTACCGGGTGGCCAGCCAGGCGGGCTCGCCGTAGGCCATCCGCACGCGTAACAGGCCGGGGCGCTCCAGCACGCGTCCGTAGTCCTCGGCCAGCTCCAGGCCGTCCGGTTCGTTGAAGGGGTACGGGACCGGGGCGGGGGAAGGGGTCCGCCCGTGGTCGCTGACGGTCGTCATCTCGGTGGTCTCCTGTCGTCGAGGCGAGCGCTGACGAACGTAGGAGCGGCGCGAGGGCGGGTCAACGGTGCGTATGGCGCAACCCGGCGGGCGGGGGCAGGGGAGCCGCCGCAGGCTGGTAGGGGCGGGGGGAGCGGCCGCAGGCTGGCAGGGCCGGGGGAGCGGTCGCGGGTCGGCAGCTCACAGGGGGGTGCGTATATACATACCGACCTTCGTATACACTTCCACCGTCTCGATCCGCCCCGCACCACCCAGGAGTCCCCATGGCTACCGCCCTCACCGGCCGCCACTTCCTCAAGGAGCTGGACTTCACCGCCGACGAGTTCCGCAGCCTGGTCCGCCTCGCCGCGGAGCTCAAGGCGGCCAAGAAGGCGGGCACCGAGGTGCAGCGGCTGCGCGGCAGGCACATCGCCCTGCTCTTCCAGAAGACGTCCACCCGTACGCGCTGCGCCTTCGAGGTGGCCGCGGCCGACCAGGGCGCCTCCACGACGTACCTCGACCCGTCCGGTTCCCAGCTCGGCCACAAGGAGTCCGTGCGGGACACCGCCCGCGTCCTCGGCAGCATGTTCGACGCGATCCAGTACCGCGGCGACAGCCAGGACGACGTGGAGCAGCTCGCCGCGTACGCCGGGGTCCCGGTCTACAACGGGCTCACCGACGACTGGCACCCCACCCAGATGCTCGCCGACGTGCTGACGGTCACCGAGCACACCGACAAGCCCCTCGACCGGGTCGCCTTCACCTACCTCGGGGACGCCCGCTACAACATGGGCAACTCGTACCTGGTCACCGGCGCCCTCCTCGGCATGGACATCCGCATCGCCGCCCCCGCGGCCTACTGGCCCGCCGAGGACGTCCTCGCGCAGGCCCGGAAGGCGGCCGAGGAGAGCGGGGCCCGCATCACCCTCACCGAGGACGTCGAGGAGGGCGTGCGGGGCGCCGACTTCGTCGCCACCGACGTGTGGGTCTCCATGGGCGAGCCCAAGGAGGTGTGGGACGAGCGCATCGCCGCCCTCGCCCCCTACGCCGTCACCATGGACGTGCTGCGCGCCACCGGGAACCCGGACGTCAGGTTCCTGCACTGCCTCCCGGCCTTCCACGACCTCGGGACCGCGGTGGCCCGCGAGATCCACGAGCGGCACGGCATCACCGAGCTGGAGGTCTCCGACGAGGTCTTCGAGTCCGAGCACTCCGTCGTCTTCGACGAGGCCGAGAACCGCCTCCACACCATCAAGGCACTGCTCGTCGCCACCCTCGCGGGATAGCCCCCGAGGCCTGCCCCCGGCACGGCCCGGGCGGGCGCCTCCGGCGGCCGTACCGAACGCCGCGGCCCCCGGCCCGCGCGGGCGCCGGACCGCCGGGCACCGCGGCCCCCGAGCCCGCGCGATCACCGCGGCCCCCGAACCCTTACGGGTGCAGCGGCCCCCGGTACGGCGGCCGTGCGGCGCGGGTCGCAGGCGAAGGCCGCAGGTGTGCCGGACCGCCGGGCCCCGCAGGGCGAAGGCCCCACGCGTGCCGGACCGCCGGGCCCCCGCGGGGCCGTGCGCGGCGGCCGCGCCCCGGGAGGGACCGGCATGCGCCGTCGTCGTATCGCGTCATCATGACGGAAGTCACAGAACGGTGATAGCTTCGGAGGACGGAGAAGACAGGGAAGGCACCGGCGCCGCCGACGACGCGACGCCGTAGGGAGGCCGCACCGCATGAGCCCGTTCACCGGTTCCGCGCCCCGCACCGAGGCCGCTTCCTGGCGGCACCTGAGACTGGCCGTGGACGACGGCGTCGCCACCGTCACCCTCGCCCGCCCGGCCAAGCTGAACGCCCTCACCTTCGGCGCCTACGCCGACCTGCGCGACCTGCTCGCCCAGCTGTCCCGGGAACGCGCCGTCCGCGCCCTCGTCCTCGCCGGGGAGGGCCGCGGCTTCTGCTCGGGCGGGGACGTGGACGACATCATCGGCGCGACCCTCGCCATGGACACCGCCCAGCTCCTCGACTTCAACCGGATGACCGGCCAGGTCGTCCGCGCCCTGCGCGAGGCCCCGTTCCCCGTCGTCGCCGCCCTGCACGGCGTGGCGGCCGGGGCCGGGGCCGTTCTCGCGCTCGCCGCCGACTTCCGGATCGCCGACCCCTCCGCCCGGTTCGCGTTCCTGTTCACCAAGGTCGGACTGTCCGGCGGCGACATGGGGGCCGCGTACCTGCTGCCGCGCGTCGTCGGCCTCGGCCACGCCACCCGCCTGCTCATGCTCGGCGAGCCCGTGCACGCCGCCGAGGCCGAGCGCATCGGCCTGGTCAGCGAACTCACCGGCGAGGGCGGAGCCGACGCCCGCGCCGCCGCGCTCGCCCGCCACCTCGCCGACGGGCCCGCCCTCGCCTACGCGCAGACGAAGGCGCTGCTCACCGCCGAGCTGGACATGCCGCTCGCCGCGGCCGTGGAACTCGACGCCGCCACCCAGGCCCTCCTCATGAACGGCCGGGACTACGCCGAGTTCCACGCCGCCTTCACCGCGAAGCGGCCCCCCGAGTGGCAGGGGCGGTGACCATGCGCGCCGCCGTCATCGGGGGCGGCCCCGGCGGGCTCTACGCCGCGGCCCTCCTCAAGCGCCTCGACCCGGCCCGCGAGGTCACCGTCTGGGAGCGCAACGCCCCCGACGACACCTTCGGCTTCGGCGTCGTCCTGTCCGACGAGACCCTCGGCGGCATCGAGCACGCCGACCCGGACGTGTACCGCGCGCTGCGGCGGGAGTTCGTCCGCTGGGACGACATCGACATCGCCCACCGCGGCCGCCTCCTCACCTCCGGCGGGCACGGGTTCGCAGCCCTCGGCCGCCGTACCCTCCTGAAGGTCCTCCACGACCGCTGCTCCGGCCTCGGCGTGCGGCTCCGCTTCCGCACGGAGGCCCCGCCCGCCGCCGAGCTGGCACGGACCCACGACCTCGTCATCGCGGCCGACGGGGTGCACAGCCGCACCCGCGCGGCCCACGCCGACGTCTTCGGCCCGCACCTCACCCCGCACCGGTGCCGCTACATCTGGCTCGCCGCCGACTTCGCGTTCGACGCGTTCCGCTTCGAGATCGCCGAGACGGAGCACGGCGTCATGCAGCTCCACGGCTACCCCTACGCGCCGGACGCCTCCACCGTCATCATCGAGATGCACGAGGACGTCTGGCGCGCCGCCGGACTCGACGAACTCCCCACCGGGGAGTCCGTCGCACGCTGCGCCAAGATCTTCTCCGAGGCGCTGCGCGGCCGGCCCCTGCGGTCCGGCACCTCCTCCTGGACGGTGTTCCGCACCGTCGTCAACCGGCGCTGGTCGCACGACGGCCGGATCGTGCTCCTCGGCGACGCCGCGCACACCGCGCACTTCTCCATCGGCTCCGGCACCAAGCTCGCCGTCGAGGACGCCCTCGCGCTCGCCGCGTGCGTCGAGGAGCAGCCGGACCTGCCGGCCGCGCTGACCGCGTACGAGGCCGAGCGCCGCCCCGTCGTCGAGTCCGTGCAGCGGGCCGCGGCCGCCAGCCTCCGCTGGTTCGAGGACACCGCGCGGTACGTCGACCAGCCGCCCCGCCAGTTCGCGTTCAACCTGCTCACCCGCAGCCGCCGCGTCACCCACGGCAATCTGCGGCTGCGCGACCGGGCCTTCACCGACGCCGTCGAGCGGGACTTCGGCTGCCCCCCGGACACCCCGCCCATGTTCACCCCGTTCCGGCTGCGCGGCCTGACGCTCCGCAACCGCGTCGTCGTGTCCCCGATGGACATGTACGTGGCGCAGGACGGCGTCCCCGGCGACTTCCACCTGGTCCACCTCGGCGCCCGCGCCCTCGGCGGCGCCGGGCTCGTCATGACGGAGATGGTGTGCGTGAGCCCGGAGGGCCGCATCACCCCCGGCTGCACCGGCCTCTACACCGACGGGCAGGCGGCGGCGTGGCGCCGGATCGCGGAGTTCGTGCACACCCGCGCCCCCGGCACGGCCCTCGGCGTCCAGCTCGGCCACTCCGGCCGCAAGGGGTCCACGAAACTCATGTGGGAGGGCATCGACCAGCCCCTCGACGCCGGCAACTGGCCCCTGGTCGCCGCCTCCCCCCTCCCGTACCGGTCCGGCGTCAACCAGGTCCCGCACGCGCTGGACCGCGCGGGCATGACCGCGGTGCGCGAGCAGTTCGCCGCGGCGGCCCGCCGCGCCGCCGAGGCGGACTTCGACCTCCTCGAACTGCACTGCGCCCACGGCTACCTGCTGTCCGGCTTCCTCTCCCCGCTCACCAACCACCGCACCGACGCCTACGGCGGCGACCTGGCCGGGCGGCTCCGCTACCCCCTGGAGGTCTTCGACGCCGTCCGCGAGGCGTGGCCCGACGACCGCCCCATGACGGTCCGCATCTCGGCGACCGACTGGGCGGCGGGCGGCACCACCGCGGACGACGCCGTGGAGATCGCCCGCGCCTTCGCCGCCCGCGGAGCCGACGCCCTCGACGTCTCCACCGGCCAGGTCGTCCCCGACGAGCGCCCCGAGTACGGCCGCTCCTACCAGGCTCCGTACGCGGACCGCATCCGCAACGCCCTGGGCGTGCCCGTCATCGCCGTGGGCGCCATCTCCTCCTGGGACGACGTCAACTCCCTGATCCTGGCGGGCCGCGCCGACCTGTGCGCCCTGGCCCGCCCCCACCTGTACGACCCGCACTGGACCCTGCACGCCGCCGCCGACCAGGACTACACCGGCCCCGCCGCCCCCTGGCCCGCCCCGTACCGCGCGGGCAGCCGCACACCCCCCACGGGCCGCACCGACGCCCCCAAACCCCGCCTGACCCTCACCCGCCGCTGACGTCCACCTGCCCTGGCGGTCCCGTCCCCTGACCCGGACCGGCCGCCCCGGCACGGAAGCGCTCCCCGGTGCTCGGCGGGTCACGCCTCGCCGGGGTGGTCCGCCGTGCCGAAGGGCCGCACGAACTGCGCCCCGAGGTCCCGCAGCCGGGCGTGGAGCTCCGCGAAGACCTCCGCGGCGGGGCCGCCGGGCCAGCCCGCGGGGAGCAGCTCCTGCGGCAGGCCGGGGTCGGCGTAGGGGAGGCGGCGCCACGAGTCCAACGCGAGCAGGTAGTCCCGGTACGCCTCCTCCGCGGGCCCGTCCGGCGCCTTCCGCCAGCGACGCAGCACCGGCCCGTGCCGGTCGAGGAACTCCTCGTGCTGCTTGGCGATGGCCGCCAGGTCCCACCAGCGGCCCACCGCCTCCGCCGTGGCGGTGAACCCGAGGTGCCGGCCGCGGAAGAGGTCCACGTACGGGTCGAGGTGCAGCCGCTCCAGGGTGTGCCGGGTCTCCTCGTACAGGGCGGCGGGCGCGATCCACACGCCGGGTGCCGCCGAGCCGAAGCCCAGCCGCGCCAGCCGCGAGCGCAGCAGGTGCCGCTTGTGGCGCTCGGTCTCCGGGACGGAGAACACCGCCAGGACCCAGCCGTCCGACAGCCGCGGCTCGGCGCGCGTGTAGATCCGGCGGTCGCCGTCGTCCAGCAGCTGCCGGGCGTCCCCGACAGGGCGTAACCCGCCGCGCCGGCCGCTGTCCGGCCGGGCACCAGCAGCCCGCGCCGCTTCAGCCGCGACACGGACGAGCGCACCGACGGGGCGTCGACGCCGAGCGCGCCCAGCAGCCGGATCAGCTCGGCCACCGGCGCGGGCGCGTCGTCGGGCGTCCGCCCGTACGCGCCGTAGAGGGAGACGATCAGGGAACGCGGGGTGTGCTGCTCGGCCACGCGCCCACTGTAAGTCGTGTCCTCGCCTTCCCGTCCGCCCGCCGACGCCGGGCGGGCGCCCGCCCGCCGGGCCGCCGCCCGCCCGCCGGTGCTCCGCGGCGGCTCCCTCCGCCGCGGCGGACGCCGGCCGCCCCTCCCCGCGCCCGGACGGCGCTACAGCGCGGGCACGTCCCCGGCGCGCAGCCTGAACCGCTGCAGCTTGCCCGTGGCCGTGCGCGGCAGGGCGTCGAGGAACACGATGTCGCGCGGGCACTTGTACGGCACGAGCCGCGACCGCACGAAGGCGCGCAGCGCGTCCGCGGCCGCCCCGTCCCGCGGCAGCCCGTCCCGCAGCACCGCGTACGCCACCACGACCTGCCCCCGCAGTTCGTCGGGGCGGCCCACTACCGCGGCCTCCACCACGTCGGGGTGGGCCAGCAGCGCCTCCTCGACCTGCGGGCCGGGGACGTTGTACCCCGCCGTGATGATCATGTCGTCGGCGCGGGCGACGTACCGCAGGTAGCCGTCGGGTTCCCGGACGTACGTGTCGCCGGTGAGGTTCCAGCCGCCCCGCACGTACCGGTCCTGCCGGTCCCCGCCGAGGTA
Source organism: Streptomyces sp. CC228A (assembly GCF_021390935.1). Taxonomy (GTDB): domain Bacteria; phylum Actinomycetota; class Actinomycetes; order Streptomycetales; family Streptomycetaceae; genus Streptomyces. Next base: position 98,962 of record NZ_JAJPUI010000007.1, on the reverse strand, counting down.
GCGGCAGCCGACCGGGCCGCGCACCGCGAGCAGGCCCTCCTGCCCGTCGGGGACGGGTTCCCCCGACGCGTCCACCACCCGCGCCTCCCAGCCGGGCACCGGCAGTCCGGTCGTGCCGGGCCGGATCGCGTCCCCGGCCGCCGACACGAAGATGTGCAGCAGCTCCGTCGCGCCGATGCCGTTGACGAGCTTCAGCCCGGTGCGCTCCCGCCACGCGTGCCAGGTGGCCTCCGGCAGGTTCTCGCCCGCCGACACGCACACCCGCAGCGACGACGTGTCGTACGGGTACGCGGCCAGCTCGTCCAGCATCACCCGGTAGGCGGTCGGCGCGGTGAACAGCACCGACACCCCGTGCTCCGCCACGGCGGGCAGCAGCTGCCGCGGGCCCGCCTGCTCCAGCAGCAGCGCGCACGCGCCCGCCCGCAGCGGGAAGACGACGAGCCCACCCAGGCCGAAGGTGAAGCCCAGCGGCGGCGACCCGGCGAACAGGTCGTCCGGCACCGGTTTCAGCACGTGCGCGGAGAAGGTGTCGGCGACGGCCAGCACATCGCGGTGGAAGTGCATGCAGCCCTTGGGGCGGCCGGTGGTCCCGGAGGTGAAGGCGATCAGGGCGACGTCGTCGGCGGCCGTCGCCACGGCCTCGTACGGCTCCGCGGGCCGGGCCCCGGCCAGCCGCAGCAGGTCGCCGGGCGCGTCCCCGCCGAACGCCGTGACCCGCAGCCCCGGGACCTCAGCCCTGACGAGGTCGTCCACCGCGCGCACGTCGCACAGCGCGTGGCTGACGGCCGCCAGCTCGCACATCACGGCCAGCTCCTGCGGCCGCTGCTGCGCCAGCACCGTCACGGCGACGCCGCCCGCCTTCATGACAGCGAGCCAGCAGGCTGCCAGCCACGGCGTGGTCGGACCCCGCAGCAGCACCCGGTTCCCGGGCACCACGCCGAGGTCCTCCGTCAGGACGCGGGCGACCCGGTCGACGCGCTCGCGCAGCCCGCCGTAGGTCCACACCCGCCCCGCGCCGTCGCGGAACGCGGGCCGTCCGGCACCGAACCGCTCGATCGAACGGTCCAGCAGTTCCGCGCCGCAGTTGAGCCGTTCGGGGTACCGCAGCCCGGGGAGGCCGAAGAGGAGGTCCGGCCACTGCGCGCGCGGCGGCAGGCGGTCGCGGGCGAACGTGTCGAGATGGGCCGAAGGCGACAGATCCATGGTGCGCCCCCTTGTCAGTGGTGGGCTCGCTCCACGAGCGTATCGTGAAGGTGACGACAGTCAACGGTCCGCGATAGATGGGGGCCTGATGCCCGTATTCTCGCTCGAACCCTCACAAACCGCATGGTGCGCGGAGCTGCGCGCCCTGGCGGCGCAACGCCTGCGCCCCCTGGCCGAGAAGGCGGAACCGGGCCGCGTGAACCGCCCCCTGGTGGCCGCCCTCGGCGAACTCGGCCTGCTGAAACGCCTGTTCACCTCGGGCGCCCTGGACTTGTGCCTGATGCGGGAGTCCCTCGCGTACGGCTGCACGGAGGCGGAGACGGCGCTCGCCCTCCAGGGGCTCGGCGCCCACCCGGTCGCCGCGTTCGGTACGTCCGCCCAGCGGGACCGGGTGCTGCCGGGGGTGGCGGCGGGCCGGGAGGTCGCGGCGTTCGCGCTCAGCGAGCCCGACGCGGGCTCCGACGCGGCGGCCCTGGCCCTGCGGGCGGAACCGGACGGTCCGGGCCGCTGGCGCCTCACCGGGGAGAAGCGCTGGATCTCCAACGCCCCGGAGGCCGACCACTACACCGTCTTCGCCCGCACCGCGCCGGACGCGGGCGCCCGCGGCATCACCGCCTTCACCCTGCCCGCCGACCGTCCGGGACTGACGGGCGAACCGCTCGCCATGCTGTCCGAGCACCCCATCGGCGCCCTCGCCTTCGACGCGGTTCCGGTCACGGCCGGCGACGTCCTCGGCGAACCGGGCGCCGGCTTCGCGGTCGCCATGCGCACCCTGACCCTCTTCCGCCCCAGCGTCGGCGCGTTCGCCGTCGGCATGGCCCAGGCCGCCCTGGACGCCGCGCTCGCGCACACCGCCCGGCGTGCGGCCTTCGGCGGCGTCCTCAAGGACCTCCAGTCGGTGGCCCACCAGGTCGCGGAGATGGCCACCCGCACGGAGGCGGCCCGCCTCCTCGTGTACGCCGCCGCCGAGGCCCAGGACACGGGCGCCCCGGACGTCCGCGCCCGCGCGGCCATGGCCAAGCTGATGGCCACGGAGACCGCCCAGTACGTCGTCGACGCCGCCGTCCAGCTGCACGGCGCCCGCGCCCTCCAGCGCGGCCACCTGCTGGAGCACCTCTACCGGGAGGTCCGGGCACCGCGCATCTACGAGGGAGCGACGGAGGTCCAGCGCACGATCATCGCCAAGGACCTGTACGCGAAGGACCTCGCGGAGGGGCCGCCCGCGACGGCCCCGGGTGGCAGCGGCCCCCGGGCGCAGCGGCCGCCCGCGGGGGAGACGGACGTGAAGGAGCCGCCCGCATGAGCCTGCACCGCCACAACCCCGCCGGGCTCTCCCCGCCCACCGGCTTCTCCCACGCGGTCACCGCCACGGGCTCCCGCCTGGTGTTCCTGGCCGGGCAGACGGCCCTGGACGCGGACGGCAAGGTGGTCGGGGCCACCCTCCCCGAGCAGTTCGCGCAGGCCCTGGCGAACCTCCTGGCCGCCCTGCGCGCCGCCGGCGGCACCCCGGCCGACCTCGCCCGCGTCACCGTCTACACCACGGACGTCGCCGCCTACCGCGCCCACGCCCCCGAACTGGGCCGCGTCTGGCGCGGTCTCGCGGGCCGCGACTACCCGGCGATGGCCCTGATCGGCGTGGTCCGCCTGTGGGACGAGGAGGCCCTGGTCGAACTCGACGGCTTCGCGGTGCTGCCGTAGCCCGACTGCCGCCCCCGAGGACGGCGGCCAGAAGCTGCGGGCCCCTCCGTTCCGCCGTACGCCCGCCCCGGAGCAGACGGCGACCGGCCCCGCCGCGCACGCCCCCGCGGGGGCCGGCCGCCGTCGTTCCTGGTCACTGGCGGGCGAGCGTTCGATAGTGCATTCGGCGATACCGGGGCTCCCTTGCGGCGGCACGACGAACCGGGCGGAGGCTGCTCCTGCCCTCCATGGTCACGGGGCATGATCCGTCGCGGGGCCGGCCTCCTCCTTTTCCGTGTCGGAGAAGAGGAGGGTGGGTTCGGCGAGGATGTCGCGGCCGGCCTCGCTCTTGTAGATCTCGTCGACGCTGCCGAACCTGGCCTCGGTGTAGTCGAGGTCGAGCAGGGCGGCGGCCGTGCGGACCGACGCCTCGTCGGGGCCTTCGATCTCGACGAACGTGGGCAGGTCGGGCCAGGTGTCGAAGTCGAACGCCACCTCGCCGAGGCGCCACTCTTCGCGGTAGTTCTCCTGGTACCGCACCTCGCGCAGGCCGATGTGCCGGAGGATGTCCGCCATGGCGTGCAGGTCGGTGACCTCGGTCTCGATCTCGGTGGTGCCGTCGATCGTGGTCGAGTCGGTGACCTGCTTGAGGGTGAGCGTGGAGCGGGTGCCCTCGTCGCGGAGGCGGATCCACTGGCCGTTGCCGAGGGCGTCGTTCTCGAAGATCTTGCGCGTGAGCAGGGTGCGGGGGAAGGTCTGGGTGGCTCCCAGTGCGGTGAGCCTGGCCTGGAGCGCGGCAACATCCACGGACAGGAACGTCGCCTCGTATTCGTGCTTCATGATCCTCTTCCTTGAGGTGGCGGTTACGTGCCGGTGCGGGCCGCGAGCAGCAGGCCCATGCGGTGCGTGTGGTCGTGGGGCCGGCCGATGTGGGGGCGTTCGGTGAACTGGTTGGTTCGCAGCGTGAGCAGGACGTTCCAGTCGGCGGTGAAGTGGAGGCCGAGTTTCTCGGGGGACGTGTAGTGCTCGATCAGGTGGTGGCGCCGTTCGACGGGCATCATGAACTCCGCGCCGAACAGGCCGCCGACACGTACGAGGGCTTGCATGCGGGTGACGAAGTCCGCGAGCGGGGTGTGGTGATTGGCACTGTAGTGCCAGGAACAGCTCGTCCAGACGGCGTCGCAGCGTGCCTCGGGAAGGTCGGCCTGAAGGAAGTCCTGCTCGATGACCTGTACCTGATCGTCGAGGCTTTCGCGCTTGAGGCGATCAGTCAGGCCGAGGGCGTGGGCCGTGGTGTCATCCGGAAGGCTGACCTCGCCGCCGTGGAGGGCGAACGGGTCCTTCTCGACGGCGATGACGTGATGGCCGGCGGCGGCGAGTGGCAGGACGAACTTGCCGTCGCTCGCGCCGATGACGGCGACCGTCGCCCTACCGGAGGCGTGCCCTTTCAGGGCGGCGAGGAACTGGGGGAAGAACGTGAGGGTGTGCTCCCACAGGCTCTGCGTCTGCACGGTGGTGTCCTTCCTTGTCGATGGCGAGGACGGCGTCGAGGGCGCGGTCCGGTGTGAGGCCCGTGGTGTCCACCTGGTGCATGGGGAACTCGCTGTACGCCTCGGTGATCCGGTCCGCCGCTTCCTCGCTGAGGGCGTCCCACCGGCCGGCGGGCTTGGTCCGCTCGGTGAGCCGCCGCTGCCGTTCGTCTTCCGCGCACAGCAGGTGGTACGTGGTGGGTTGCGGTAGGTCGGCCGGGAGCGTGATACCGAGCCGGGCGCCGAAGGCCCGGTGGTTGGCGATGCACCTGGGGAAGTAGCTCTCCACGACGACGGGGATGCCGGCGGTGAGGTAGTGCCGGATCTCCTCGGTGGCGGTGAACAGGGCCGAGAGGTAGAAGCACATGCGAGCCTCCACGTTCTGCCGCGCGTCCACCTGTCGTCTCAGGGCCTGGTAGAAGAGGGGCACGGTGGGGACGAGCACGGCTCCCCGCGCTGCGGCGAGCATCGGCGCGATGGTCGACTTGCCGGTCCCGCGGAGTCCTTCGAGGCTCTCGAACAGGGGGCGGTCAGGCACGGGCGTACACCACGTCCGGCACGGCGAGGGTGAGCTCGTCGGTGGCGGAGGGCTGGTGGACGATGCGGTTCGCGGTCTTCTCGTACCAGAAGGCGTGCGAGTCCTGGCCCACGGCCTTGCAGGACATGGTCAGGGCTCCTCGGGGGTCGGCCTCGATGCGGTCGATCTCGCGGGGGCCCTCGGCCGGGGCGCAGACTTCCGGGGCGCCGTTCTCGGACAGGTCCTCGTCGACGATCACCTCGATGGAGAGCCCGGCCTGCTGGAGGTCCTCGCGGAGGCGCGTGTAGGCGGTCGGCTCGGTGACCAGCAGCTCGGGGTGTTCGGCGGCGTTGCCGACCGGGCGGAGGCAGTGGAGCTTGAGCTGGCGAACGCCGAACCGCTGCATGGTGCGGGCCAGAGGCAGGACCTCGTCGATGTTCCGGGAGGTCACGGTCATCGTCGCGCCGGTCGTGACGCCGAGGTCGCGAGCGAGGTTCAGGGTGCTGAGGGCGGCGAGGTAGCTACCGGACCTGCGGATGGCGTCGTTGGTCTCCCCGAGCCCCTCCAACGAGACGCGCAGCAGGTCGAGGTAGGGGGCGACCTCGGTGAGGCGGCTCTCGATGCGGTAGCCGTTGGTACAGATCTCGACCGGCATGCCCAGTTCCTGCCTGGCATACCGGACGATCTGCGGCAGGTCCCTGTGGAGGAAGGGCTCGCCACCGAGCAGGGTCACCGCCTCCGTGCCGTACTGGTCGTGCATGAGCCGGATGAGGTTGACCGCCTCGTCGGCGCTGAACGTGTCGCCCTGCTTCAGGCGCTTGCCGTGGAAGCAGTGCAGGCAGGTGAAGTTGCAGCGGTACAGGAGCTGCAGGTACAGCATCCGAATCCTGTGGATGCCGGTGACGTCGCGGATCATGTGGGCCTCCTGAGCCAGTTGGCTGGTGGGGAGAACCCGATGGTGACGGGGTGGGGGCGGACGGCATCACCGCGTCATCGGACGGGCCGAGGACGTCCTGGGACGTTTTCAGCCCGCGGCTGCCTCCTCTAGGTGGAACAGGAGTTTCGCCGTGTCCGACAGGTCCGGCAGCACGACCGACGCACCGGCGGCAGACAGCTCGTCTCTGCTGTGGATCCCCGAGGCGACCGCGAGGACCTGGCAACCCGTCGCCAGCGCCGCTTCGACGTCTCGTGGCGTGTCGCCCACCAGGACGACGGGCACGTCCTGCCCTGCCCCGTACCTGTGGCGAATCCGCTCGCGCGATACGTCTACGAGGTCGGGGCGCTGGAGGGCATCGGCCCCATAGGCGCCTACGGTGAGATCCACCAGGGAGTCGAGGTCGAACGCGCTCAGCTTGACGTGGGCGTTCGGCGCGATGTTGCCCGTCAGGACCGAGGACACCCACGTGTCCTGTCCGGCTGCGCTCTTGAGCGCGTCCCGCGCACCGGGGAGGGCCATGCCTCGCTTCTGAAGTTCGCCGAACCGCTCCTGCCCGGCCTGGGCGAGGGCCGCCTCGATCCCCGTCCAGCCCGGCTCGGAAACGCCGTTCCGGAGGAACATGTCCCTCATGATCAAGCGATCGGTGCGCCCCTCGGTCCGCGCCGCCTGGGCAGGCGGGAAGCCGGCGAGTGCCGTGAACGCGGCAGCATAGATCTCCTTGCTCACCCCCGCGTTGTCAATCAGCGTGTGGTCGATGTCCCACAGGACGATGAGGCGCATACCGCCAGCGTAAGCACCACCACCCAGCCATCCGACGGCCGTAAACGTCCCAGAACGTCCTTGCCCGTCATCACCCAACTGAGCTTGTATGACCTCCGTGAACGAGCGACTTCACTCCGTACTCGCCCAGCGCGGCGTGACTCCCGAATCGCTCGCCGAAGCCTGTGAGGTGGACCCGAAGACCGTCAGCCGCTGGCTCGGCGGACGCGTACCCCATCCGCGGCACCGCTTCCGTGCCGCTCAGCACCTACGCGTCGAGGAGACCTTCCTCTGGCCGACACCGCCCTCCCGGGGCGGAAGGCCCAATGCCGGGTTAGGCAGCGAGATCGTCGGGTCTTACCAGAACCGAGCAAGCGTCCCCCGCGAGACATGGCTCTCCCTGCTCCAAGGAGCCCAGCGGCAGATCGACGTCCTGGTCCTGTCCGGCACGTTCTTCGCGCAGACCAACCCGCACGTCGCCAAGATGCTCGCCGAACGCGCGGCCGACGGCGTCCAGGTCCGCCTCTGCTTCGGCGATCCGACCGGCCAGGCCGCCACCCTCCGAGGCCGCGAGGAAGGCATCGGCGACACACTCGCCGCCAAGATCCGCGCCTCCCTCACGTACTACCGCCCGCTGCTGTCCGAGTCCGGATGCGAGGTGAGGCTCCACGACAGCACCCTCTACAACTCCCTCTTCCGCTACGACGACAACCTGCTGGTCAACCCACATGTGTGGGGCCAACCAGCCAGCGCCAACCCGCTGTTGCACCTCCGGCGGGTGGATGCCACCGGCTGGTTCGACACCTACGCTCAAAGCTTCGACGCAGTCTGGGCCGGCGCGCGGCCCTGGACACCCGACCAGGAGGGGACTGCCAGGCATGGGCAGGACTGAGTACTACAACGACCCCGACGCCCCCAAGGCGAACACCCTCATCCCGGCCAGCAACCTGCTCGTCGTCGACGACGGCGGCGCCATCCTCCTCCAGCGCCGCCGCGACACCGGCCAGTGGGCTCTCCCCGGCGGCGCCCAGGACATCGGCGAGACCGCCGCTGAGTGCGCGGTACGCGAATGCCTGGAGGAGACCGGCATCATCGCCGAGATCACCGGCTTCCTAGGCGTCTACACCAACCCCCACCACATCGTCGCCTACACCGACGGCGAGATCCGCCAGCAGTACGAGAACACCTACATCGGCCGCCCGACCGGTGGTCAACCCACCATCAACGACGAGGCCGACGGCGTCCGCTTCGTCCAGCCCGACGACCTCGACCAGTACGACATCCACCCCAGCATGCGCCAGCAGATCGGCGACTACCTCGCCGGCACCTACCCTTACCTCGGTTGACCCGCCAGCGCCGCCTCCACCCGCTCCACCGCAGCGAAGATCTCCGGCGACGCCCGGCGGATGAACCGCCCCACCACGCTGTCGGCCCCGTAGCGTCCCAGAATCTCCGCGACCCGGTCCTGTGCGGTCGTACGCGCGCCGTCGGGCTTCGTCGTCATGTCGCAGTACACGAGCGCGTCCACCAGCAGCGGCTCCTCCAGCAACGGGAACTCCGCCTCCAGCACCTCCCGAAGTCCGCGCTCCTCGGCCTCCAGCAACGCGAAGGAGTGGTTCGCCACAAGCCGTACCAGCCGCTCATCGGCCCGGTGCTCATCTCGAAGGAACCGCGCCCCGTCGAGCGGATGGAACCCTGTGGCGGCCAGGCGAGGCGCGTACCCCACATCGTGCAGCGTGGCGGCGGCTTCCAGCAGCTCGGCGTTCTCGCCGAGGAGATGTCCCAGCACGGCGGCGCGAGCCGCCACCCCCAGTGAATGAGCCCACCGGCGTGGAAGCTCCCGAGCCAGTTCCGCTTCTCCGACACGCAGGGCCCACACAGCCGTCGATACCTCCATGACGTCGTCTCTTCCCACGGAAGTCAGCCCTTAGCCAGGCATCACCCGGGTCCGGCGCGCCGCCGTACGCCGGTGGGCGGCCCGGCACTCGGCAGGGCACTGGACCGGCTCGGGCACATCGCCCGCCAGTCGGAGCGAGACAGCGTGGCGGACCTGCTGCCGCTCCCGCGGGGACCGGTGTCGTGAAGCCGGGCCCCGCGCCGCGGCCCCACGTCGCAGCCCGCCCCCGAGCACGGCGGCCAGAAGCTGCGGGCCCCTCCGTTCCGCCGTACGCCCGCCCCCGGGCAGGCCGCGGCCCGACCCCGCCGCGCCACACGCCCGGTCATCGGGGACCCGCCCGCGCGGGGCGGCGGGGCGGGCCGCGGTGGGGGCTATGCGGCTCCGGCGTCCATCAGGGCGCCCATCCACTCCTCCACCGCATCGGGTGTGCGGGGCAGCGCCGAGGACATCAGGTGGGCGCCTTCGGACGTGACGACGAGGTCGTCCTCGATGCGGATGCCGATGCCGCGCAGTTCCGGCGGCAGGGTGAGGTCGTCGGGCTGGAGGTACAGGCCCGGTTCGACGGTGAGGACCTGGCCGGCCTCCAGGACGCCGTCGAGGTAGGCGTCGGCCCTGGCCTGGGCGCAGTCGTGGACGTCCAGGCCCAGCATGTGGCCGCTGGAGCAGAGGGTGTAGCGGCGGTGCAGGTCGCCCTCGGCGTCCTTCAGTACGCCCCACTCGGCGAGGCCCTCCGCGATGACTCGCATGGCGGCCTCGTGGAAGTCGCGGAACCGGGCGCCCGGCCGCAGCGCCGCGATCCCCGCCTCCTGCGCGGCGAGCACCAGCTCGTACACCTGGCGCTGGACGGGGGAGAAGCGGCCCGACAGGGGCAGCGTGCGCGTGATGTCGGCGGTGTAGAGGGTGTCGGTCTCGACGCCCGCGTCCAGCAGGAGCAGCGCGGAGGGGTCGAGCGGGCCGTCGTTGCGGGTCCAGTGCAGGACGCAGGCGTGGGCGCCGGACGCGGCGATGGTCTCGTAGCCGAGGCCGTTGCCCTCCGCGCGGGCCCGCAGGCCGAAGACGCCTTCGACCCAGCGTTCGCCGCGGGGGTGGGCGAGCGCGCGGGGCAGGGACCGTACGACGTCCTCGAAGCCGGCCGCGGTGTGGTCGACGGCCAGTTGGAGCTGCTCCACCTCCCACGCGTCCTTGACCAGGCGCAGTTCGGACAGGGCCGCCGCGAGTTCCGGGTCGGCGGACGGCTCCCGCCCGGGTGGCAGGGAGCCGCCCAGCTCGTCGAGGTCGGCGCAGCGTATGCCGGTCATGCGCTCGGCCTCGGCGAGGTCCGGCCGCCGCCCGACCCAGAGTTCGCCGTAGCGGCGGTCGCGGAAGAACGCGGTGTCGAACCCGCCGTCCGCCCTGGCGGTCCGGGGTGAGCGGGGGCGCAGGTACAGCACCGCCTCGTGGGCGTGCGGGCCCGACGGTTCCAGCACCAGGACGTGGCCGGCCTGGTCCTCGCCGGTCAGGCCGGTCAGCCAGGCGTACGCGCTGTGCGGGCGGAAGCGGTGGTCGACGTCGTGGGAGCGGACCTTCAACTCGCCCGCCGGGACGACGAGCCGCTCCCCGGGGAAGCGCGCCGACAGCCGGGCGCGGCGGGCCGGGGTGAGGTCGCGGGCCGCTACGCGGGCGTCCGGCGGCAGGGGGGTGGGTGCCCACCGCTCGGTCATGAAGCGGGCCAAGTCGGTGGACACGGACCGGTCGTGGCTGCCGGTGCGGGGCCGGTCCGAGGAGGTGATGTCGCTCATCGCGGGCTCCAGAACGCGTTGAGGGGTTGTCAGTGCAATTTCACATTACTATGTTACAGCTCACATTGCAGTGGCATGGACGCTTCAACTCGGGCGTCAACTGCGCGCTGCAATGCGGACGTTCGCGCCCGGACACCGGTCGCGAGCGCATCCCCCACCCACCTCCCACACACCCAGAGGAGCCGCAAGGTGTCCCACAGACCCCCCAACCGCCGCATATCCCGGCCCCGGTCGCTGCGCGCGGCGCTGCTCGCCACCGCCGTGGCCACGGCGCTGCTCGGCACGGCCGGAGGCACCGTGCTGGCCGACCGGGCCGCCGCCGCCGAGGCCGCCCCGCCGGTGAGCCGCACCGCCCCCGCCGCGGGCCCGGCCGCCGCGGACCCGCACCCCCATGACGAGGTCCTCCGCCTGGGCAGGGCCCCCGAGCCCGCCCCGCCCACCGCGAAGGCCCCCGGCGAGCGCGAGCCCGGCGGCAGCACCCCCGGCCGGCACACCCCGGACGGCGCCGGCACTCCGGACGGCGCCGCGCCCGCACGCGCGGCGGCCGCCGCGCAGCGCACCGCCGCGGGCGCCCCCTGCACGCTCGACGGGATCACCGGGCTCGCGCCCGAAGCCTTCGCGGACTTCCTCGGCGACGGCGCGGTCACCGCCGACGGCTGCCTGCGCGACGTGATCTGGACCTGGGACGCCCGTCTCGCGCCCGTCATGTCCGACGCCCACGTCCAGGCCGTGTCGCAGCGCGCCACCGCGCTCGCCGGGCAGCACGACGGCTCCAACTCCAGCAACCTGCTGGAGATGTTCACCTACCTCCACGCCGTCGTGTACCACGACTTCTCGCGCGAGGAGATCGACGTCACCGACGAGCCCACCGCCGGCGCCATGCGGCGCGCCATCGCCGCCTTCGGCACCGCGCCCCGCACCTTCGACGAGACCGCGACCAACGCCCAGACCCTCCGCGAGGCGCTCTACGCCGGCAGCGCCAAGGGCCTGCGCCACTCGCAGCTCGGCCTCATCCGCAAGGTGCTGGCCACCATGGACGTGTACTACCCCGGCACCTACGGCGACCCGCACTGGGGCGGCGCCGCCCTGGCCGCGCTGTCCGTCAACTACCTGGGGATCTACCCCGGCAACGACGACCGCGCCTTCCGCGACGCCGTCGCCGCCGACCCGCGCTACCGCGACGCGTTCAAGCGGTTCGCGTACCGCACCCACCTCAAGGGCACGCCCAACGAGTGGGTCGTGCGCGACGCGCTGTCCGAGTACGGCCGGTTCGGTCAGATCGACTCCCTGCGCGACGGGATCGTCTCCGACCTGGGCTCCCTGCTGAAGACGGTGACCACCCGCTTCGGCCGCGGCAGCGAGCCGTGGGCCAAGATCGCCTCCTGGCTCGACCACTACGACGCGTGCGAGCCGTACGGCGTCTGCAAGGACGACATCGAGCGGATGCTGTTCCCCCACACGTACGCCTACGACAACGGCGCCCTCAAGGTGCGCACCGGCCTCGACCGCGCCACCGTAGACCAGCTGTACTACGCCACCAAGCAGGTCAAGGCGCAGTTCCACCGCGTCCTCGGCACCGACACGCCGCTCGCCGGCGACACCAACGCCGCCCTCAACGTCGTGCTGTACGCCTCCCGGGCCGACTACGAGACCTACCACCCGCTGCTCACCGGGATGGGTACGGACAACGGCGGCATCTACATCGAGCGCGGCGCCACCTTCTACACCTACCAGCGGCGCGTCCCGCAGGACTCGCGCCTCACGCTGGAGGAGCTGTTCCGCCACGAGTACGTGCACTACCTCAACGGCCGCTGGGCGGTGCCCGGCTACTTCGGCGAGGGCCCCTGGTACCAGGGCGACCGCACCACCGCCATGGACGAGGGCACGGCCGAGTTCTTCGACGGGGCCACGCGCGACGACGGCGTCGCCGTGCGCAAGTCCCTTGTGGAGAGCGTCGTCAGGGACACCGCCGGCGGCGGGCCCCGTATGACCGTCGACCAGATCCTGCACGCCACGTACGGCGGCGACGGCTTCCGCTTCTACGCGTACGCCGGCACGTTCTTCGAGTACCTGTGGACGGAGCGGCCCTCCCTTCTCCGGGAGATGTACGGCCACCTGCGCGCCGACGACCCGGCCGCCTTCGACGCCTGGCGCGGCCGGCTGAGCCGGGACGCGGGTGTCCAGCGCGGCTACGACGCCTTCCTCGACGCGCAGATCGAGCGGCTGCCCGACCTGTTCGTCCCCGACACCGCCTACACCCCGAACGACGGCCTGCGGGAGACCACGGCCGACGCCGTCCGCGACGCGTTCGCCGGCGCGACCTCCAACACCCCGGAGTGCACCGGCAACGGCGACACCGGCATGCCGCGCTTCACGTGCAGCGGCCGGATCACCTCCTGGCTCGCCGACGCCGGCAGCGCCGACCAGGTGTTCAAGGACATGTCCGAGACGGTCGACTACTTCCTGCTCGACCGCGCGGCGGCCGCCTCACCCAACCTGGCGGACATGAACTGCTCCTTCGGCCCGGTGGACGTCTGGGACGACCGGACCGCGGGAACCTCCTCGTACACCTGCGAGGGCCCGCTGAAGAGGTGACCGGCGCGGCGTTCCCGCGCGGACGGGTCTTGTGGGCACACAGTGCCATGTGAAATATTACTGCTGTGCCCACGAGACACCTCCCCACCTTCGACGCCGTGATCGTCGGCGCCGGAGTCGTCGGGGCGGCCTGCGCCTACTACGCGGCCCGCTCCGGCCTCTCCGTCGCCGTCGTCGACCGCGGCCCCGTCGCCGGCGGCACCACCGGGGCCGGCGAAGGCAACCTCCTCGTCTCCGACAAGACCGGACCCGAGCTCGACCTCGCGCTCCTGTCCACCCGGCTCTGGCGCGAACTCGCCGCGTCCCTCCCCCCGGAGGCCGGCATCGAGTACGAGCCCAAGGGCGGCCTCGTCATCGCGTCGGACGAGACCGCTCTCGCCGCGCTCCGCACCTTCGCGGACGGCCAGCGGAAAGCCGGCGTCGCGGCGCACGACGTGCCCGCGGCCGGACTCCGCGACCGCGAACCGCACCTGGCGCCCGGCCTCGCAGGCGGCGTCCACTACCCGCAGGACGCCCAGGTCCAGCCCGCCCGCGCGGCGGCGGCCCTGCTGCGCGCCGCCCGCCGCGCCGGAGCGGCGGTACGGCTCGGCGAGGAGGTCACCGCCGTCCTCACCGGCCCGCGCGGCGCGGTCCGCGGCGTCCGCACCCCGCGCGGCGACCTGCACGCCCCGGCCGTCGTCAACGCCGCCGGCCCCTGGGGCGGCGACCTCGCCGCACTCGCCGGCACCCACCTGCCCGTGCTGCCCCGGCGCGGCTTCGTCCTCGTCACCGAACCCCTCCCGCCCCGGCTGATCCGCCACAAGGTCTACGCCGCCGACTACGTCGCGGACGTCGCCAGCGGCTCGGCCGGCCTTCAGTCCTCCGCGGTGGTCGAGGGCACCCCCGCCGGGCCCGTCCTCATCGGCGCCACCCGCGAACGCGTCGGCTACGACCGCACCCTCTCGACGGAGGCCCTGCGCCGCCTCGCACGGCAGGCCGCCGCCCTCTTCCCCGTCCTCGCCGACGCCCGCGCCCTGCGCGCCTACTGCGGCTTCCGGCCCTACCTGCCCGACCACCTCCCCGCCATCGGCCCCGACCCGCGCGTCCCCGGCCTGCACCACGCCTGCGGCCACGAAGGCGCCGGCATCGGCCTCGCCCCCGCCACCGGCCTCCTCGTCACCGCCGCCCTGCGCGGCGGGGAACCGCCCCTGGACCCCGCGCCGTTCCGCCCCGACCGCTTCCTCGGAGCCGCCCGATGAGCCGCCCCCCGCGCACCGGCCCCCTCCGCCTCGTACGGGCCGAACCCGCCGAGCCGTACCCCTTCACCTTCGACGGGCGCACCCTCACCGCGCTCCCCGGGCAGACCCTCGCCGCCGCCCTGTGGGCCGCCGGGATCCTCTCCTGGCGGACCACCCGCGGCGGCGGGGCGCCGCGCGGCGCGTTCTGCGGCATCGGCAGCTGCTACGACTGCCTCGCCACCGTCAACGGCCGCCCCAACCAGCGCGCCTGCCTGATCCCCGTCCGCCCCGGCGACACCGTCACCACCCAGGAGGGCACCGGCCATGACAGCCCCGCTGACCTCGCCGTCGTCGGCGCCGGCCCCGCCGGCCTCGCCGCCGCCGTCACCGCCGCCGACCTCGGGCTCTCCGTCACCCTCCTCGACGCCGGCGAACGGCCCGGCGGCCAGTTCTACCGGCACCCCGCCCCCGCACTGCGCGCCCGGCGGCCCGAGGCCCTGCACCACGGGTGGCGGCACTTCACCACCCGGGCCCGCCGCCTCGACGCCCACCGCGCCGCCGGCCGCGTCACCCACCTGCCCTTCCACCACGTCTGGACCGTCGTCCGCGACGGCACCGGCCACGGCCACTGGACGCTGCACGCCGTCGCGGGACCCGACGAGACGCCCGCCACCGTACGGGCCCGGGCCGTGCTCCTCGCCACCGGCGCCTACGAACGCCACCTGCCCTTCCCCGGCTGGACCCTGCCCGGCGTCGTCGCCGCGGGCGGCGCCCAGGCCATGCTGAAGTCCGGGCTCGCCCTGCCCGGCCTCGGAACGTCCCCGGCGCAGCCGCGGGCCCGGGGAGGATCGTCGTCGCCGGCAGCGGACCGCTCCTCCTCGCCACGGCCGGCTCCCTCGCCGCCGCGGGCGCCCGGGTGCCCGCCGTCGTCGAAGCCGCCGACTACACCGCGTACGCACGCCGGCTGCCCGCCCTCGCACGCAACCCCGGCAAGCTCGCCGAGGGCGCCCTCCACGGCGGCGCGCTGCTCCGGCACGGCACCCGCCTGCTCACCCGGCACGCCGTCACCGCGGCCCACGGCACGACCCGCGTCGAAGCCGTCACCGTCACCCGCCTCGACCCCGACTGGCGGCCCGTACCCGGCACCGCCCGGCGCATCCCCTGCGACGCCCTCGCCGTCGGCCACGGCCTCGTCCCGCAGCTCGAACTCGCCACCGGCCTCGGCTGCGCCACCCGCCGCACCCCCGACGGCACCCCCGCCCTCGCACTCGACACCGACCAGGCCACCTCCGTGCCGGGCGTCTGGGCCGCGGGCGAGACCGGCGGCGTCGGCGGCGCCGAACTGGCCCTCACCGAAGGCGAGATCGCCGCGGCAGCCGTCGCCCGCGCCCTGCGGGGCACCCCCGCGACCCGCGCCGCACCGCCGCCCTCACCCGGCGCCGCGACCGCCTGCGGGCCTTCGCCGACGCGATGGCCGCCGCCCACCGGCCCGGCGCCGGATGGGCCGACTGGCTCCGCGACGACACCGAGGTGTGCCGCTGCGAGGAGGTCACCGCCGACCGGATCCGCGAGGCCGTCACCGACCTCGGCGCCCACGACGCCCGCACCGTCAAACTGCTCACCCGCGCCGGCATGGGCTGGTGCCAGGGCCGCGTGTGCGGCCAGGCCGTCGCCCGCCTCGCCGGAGCGGAGCCCGCGCCCGACCGGCGCCCGCTGTCCTGCCCCGTCCCCCTGAGCCACCTGGCCCGGCTGCCCGAACCGCCGGACACCCACGAAGGAGCCCCCGCATGAGCACCACCCGGCCCACCGGCGCCCCCGCCGACACCCGCACGCGCCCCTGGCACGGCATCATGGTCGCCACCGCGCTGCCCCTGCGCGACGACCTGTCCGTCGACTACGACGCGTACGCCGAGCACGTCGCCCGGCTGATCGCCGACGGCTGCGACGGCGTCGTCCCCAACGGCTCCCTCGGCGAGTACCAGACCCTCACCGACGACGAGCGGGCCCGCGTCGTGCGCACCGCCGTCGACGCGGCCGGCGACGGCGCCCGTGTCATGCCCGGCGTGGCCGCCTACGGCAGCGCCGAGTCCCGCCGCTGGGCCGAGCAGGCCGCCGAACTCGGCTGCGGCTCCGTCCTCCTCCTGCCGCCCAACGCCTACCGCGCCGACGACGCGGCCGTCCGCGCCCACTACAGCGAGGTCGCCAAGGCCGGCGTCCCGGTCGTCGCCTACAACAACCCGTACGACACCAAGGTCGACCTCACGCCCGAACTGCTCGCCCGGATCCACGCCGACGGCTCGATCGTCGCGGTGAAGGAGTTCAGCGGAGACGTCCGCCGCGCCTACGAGCTCGCCGAACTCGCCCCCGAACTGGACCTGCTGGTCGGCGCCGACGACGTGCTGCTGGAGCTCGCCCTCGCCGGCGCGGCCGGCTGGATCGCGGGCTACCCCAACGCGCTGCCCGGCGCCTGCGCCGCGCTGTACCGTGCGGCCGTCGCCCAGGACCTGGACCTCGCCCTGCCGCTGTACCGGGCCCTGCACCCGCTGCTGCGCTGGGACTCGAAGACCGAGTTCGTGCAGGCCATCAAACTGTCCATGGACATCGCCGGACGCCCCGGCGGCCCCACCCGCCCGCCGCGCGCGCCACTGACGGAGGAGCAGGCCGCCCTCGTCCGCGCCGCCACCGAGAAGGCCCTCGCCGAGGGCATGGACCGCATCGCGGACTGACCCCGCGCGGCGGCCCCCGGCGGGCGGCCGTCCTGGCGGCGCGTCGTCCCCGGCGTACGACCGGCGGGCGGTCGGGAACACGACCCGCGAAGGCCGAGGTTGCGCCCCATGGAGGCCGGGGCGACGCCTCTGACGGGGGAGAGACCCCGGCGGGGACGCGCCTGCCGGGGATGCGCCTGGCGGGGATGCGCCTGCCGGGGACGCGCCTGCTGGGGGAGGCCCTGCCAGGGATGCGTCTGCCGGGGATGTGCCTGCCAGGGGATGCGCCTGCCAGGGATGCGCCTGCCGGGGATGTGCCTGCCGGGGGAGGCCCTGCCAGGGACGTGCCTGCTGGGGGAGGCTCTGCCAGGGACGTGCCTGCCGGGGGAGGCCCTGCCAGAGATGCGCCTGCCGGGAGGCCCTGCCAGGGACGCGCCTGGCAGGGGAGGGCGCCTGCCGGTGACGCGTCTGGCGGGGTGAGGCCCGGCGGCGGCACGATGGCGGGGCGCCTCCCGGCGGCGGCCCCTGCCGGGGGAGGCTCTACCTGGCGGGGGCTCCCTGACGCCGGCCCCCTTCCCGGCCGCCGGGCAGCCGCCCGCCCCGACCACCGGGCGACGCGCCCGACCACCGGCGGGCGCACCCCGCCCCACCCCTCGCCCACCCACCACCTCACGGACCCCGAACAGGAGACCCGATGCGCACCCGCCACGTCTTCCACGCGGTCGACTCGCACACCGAGGGCATGCCCACCCGCGTCATCACCGGCGGCGTCGGGGTCCTGCCCGGCGCCACCATGGCCGAGCGGCGCCGCCACCTCGTCGACCGGCTCGACCACCTGCGCACCCTCCTGATGTACGAGCCGCGCGGCCACTCCGCGATGAGCGGGGCCATCCTCCAGCCGCCCACCCGGCCGGACGCGGACTACGGCGTGCTCTACATCGAGGTGTCCGGAGCCCTCCCCATGTGCGGCCACGGCACCATCGGCGTCGCGACCGTCCTCGTCGAGACCGGCATGGTGCCGGTGGCCGAACCCGTCACGACCGTCCGCCTCGACACCCCGGCCGGCCTGGTCGCGGTGGACGTGCACGTCGAGGACGGCGCCGCGAAGGCCGTCACCCTCACCAACGTCCCCGCCTTCAGCGTCGCCCTGGACCGCAAGGTCGACGTGCCGGGCTACGGCACCGTCACCTACGACCTGGCCTACGGCGGCAACTTCTACGCCTTCGTCCCCCTCGACGCGCTGGGGCTGCCGTTCGACCGGGCCCGCAAGGACGACCTGCTGTCGGCCGGCCTCGCCGTCATGGACGCCGTCAACGCCGCGGACCGGCCGGTCCACCCGGAGAACCCGGAGATCGGCGGCCTCAAGCACGTCTACCTGGCGGCGCCCGGCTCGGACGCCGCCCACTCCCGGCACGCCATGGCCATCCACCCCGGCTGGTTCGACCGCTCGCCCTGCGGCACCGGCACCTCGGCGCGCATGGCGCAGCTGCACGCCCGCGACGAGCTGCCCCTCGGCCGGGACTTCGTCAACGAGTCGTTCATCGGCACCCGCTTCACCGGGCGGCTCGTCGCCGAGACGTCGGTCGGCGGGCTGCCCGCGGTCGTGCCCACCGTCACCGGACGGGCCTGGATCACCGGCACGGCCCAGTACTTCCTGGACCCGGACGACCCCTTCCCCGCGGGTTTCCTACTCTGAAGGGCCCGCGAAAAGCACCGACGCAGTACCGCAGCCCCGGAGGTAGGCCCATGGGTGGCCATCTGAAGCAGTCGAACCTCATCACCGCGCAGGAGCGCCTGCGCGACCAGGTCGCCCATGCCCTGCGCGCCGCCCTCATCTCCGGGGAGCTCCAGCCCGGCCTGGTCTACTCCGCCCCCGCCCTGGCCGCCGACTTCGGGATCTCCGCCACACCGGTGCGGGAGGCCATGCTGGACCTCGCCCGGGAGGGCCTCGTCGAGCCGGTGCGCAACAAGGGCTTCCGGGTCACCGAGGTCAGCGGCCGCGACCTCGACCAGTACACGGAACTGCGGGCCCTGATCGAGGTCCCCACCGTCGGCGCCGTCACCCGCACCGCGGCCCGGGAGCAGCTGGAGGCGCTGCGCCCGGTCGCCGAGGAGATCGTCGCGTCCGCCCGCGACCACGACCTCATCGGCTACCTGGACGCCGACCGCCGCTTCCACCTGTCGCTGCTGGGGCTGCACGGAAACGAGCGGCTCGTGGAGACCGTCGGCGACCTCCGCAAGCGGTCCCGGCTGTACGGCCTGACGGCGCTCGACGAGCGCGGCAAGCTCGTCGCCTCCGCCGAGGAGCACCTGGAGCTGCTGGACCTGATGCTGGCCGGGGACGCGGCCGGGGCCGAGGCGTGCATGGCCCGCCACCTCGGCCACGTACGCTCGCTGTGGGCGGCCGACGAGCACTGACGGGCTCCCCGGCGGTGGTCGACGACCGCCGGGCTCCTCCGCGGTGGACGACCACCGGCGGGGCCCTCGGCGGTGGACGACGCGCAACGGGCTTTGCGGCAGGAGACGGGGACTGGCGGACTGCGCGGCGGCCGGGGAGGGCCGACCGGCGCCGCGGCGGCCGCGGAGCACGCAAGGGCGCCGCGGCAACCGACCAGGCCCCGGCCCGTTCGCGGCCGGCCAGGACGCAGACCGGCACCCGCGGGGGCCCGGGTCAGTCCCGGCCCGCCCGGGGCCGGGCAGGCGCAGCGCCTCCACCGCCTCCCGGCTGCCGCCCGCCACGTCCGCGTACGTCCTCGGGTCGGCCGCGGCGAGCCGGTCCAGCGCGGCGGCCGCCCGCTCCTCGGGCGTCCGCCCGTCCTCCGGAAGCCGCCACGCGAACACCACCTCCCCGCCGCGCCGCGCCTCCCGCCCCGCGCCGAGCCCCGGCCAGGAGGTGAAGCGCAGCTCCGTCGTGTCCGGTTCGCCGTGCCGCGTGCCGCCCAGGAGAGCCGGCAGTCCCACCGGGCGGCGAGTTCCGGCCGGTCCCGCAGCGCGGCGGCGATGAGGCGCGCGGTGCGCCGGGCGGGCCCCGCCCACGCGTGGTCGCTCTCCGCACGGGCGATCTCCGCGTCGTACGCGGCGGCCTCGAACCGCAGCGGACCCACCGGGTCCCGCCGGTCAGGCCGCGCCCACCCGTCCCAGACGACCTCGCCGCCCTCCCGGCGGATGGTCACGTCGAGGGCGCCGCAGCAGCCCACGCTGCAGTACGCCTCCGCGAGCCGTACCCGGCGCGGCCGCTCCCCGGCCCGCAGCAGCCCCGTGTCGAGGAGCTGTTCGGGCTGGAGGCCCGGGCCCTGGCCGAACACCTCCGGCAGCAGGGGCCGCCCGCCGACGAGGATCCGCGTCTCGACGGGGCCGCCCTCCGCCGGGTCGGGCACGACGGCCTCCACACGCAGCGGCGGCGGCACCGCCGCCGGTCGAACGGCTGCCGCCGGGCCCGCCGGATCCAGTCCAGCCGCCGCCCGGCGGCGACGGCCGCCCCGTCCTCGGCGACGGCCGCCCAGGCCGCGCCGCCGAGCACCGCCTCCAGGGTGCCGAGCAGCGCCTCACGCTGCCCGCGCCGCCAGTCGAGCAGGACACTCGGCCCGCTGGACAGGTCGAGGGCCAGCGACAGCAGCAGCGCGTACGTGCCGACCGACGGCGGCAGCCGGGACGCGCGCGCCGCGAAAGCGCCGTACGCGCGCACGGCGCCCTGCCCGTACGCGAGGATCTCGGCGCGGTGGTCGCGCTGGTCCGTCGCCCGGACGAGCAGCCGCCCGCCCGCTCCAGCAGGTCCGGATCGACGGGACCGGCCCGCAGCAGCTCGTCAAGCCGCAGCGCCTCGGCGAGCCGGCGGGCGCAGCTCGCGTCCACCGCCCTGCGGGTCAGCGGCGCGGCCCGCAGCGCGTGAAGGGCGGCCGCCCGGTCCCCTGCGGTGAGCGCGCCCACCAGGGGGCGCAGCTCGGCGTCGGGGGCGTAGCGGCGCAGCCACAGGAGGGCGGCGGACGGGCGGTCCAGGGCGTCGAGGGCGGCAACGGCCGGGATGTCGAGCCCGTCGAGCAGCCCCAGGGCGGCCAGGTACGGCACGTCCGGAGGCCCACCGAGCCGCCCCAGCAGGGCGATGCCCGCGGCCACGGCGGCCCTGTCGGTGCCGTCGCGTACGAGGCGGCGGGCCAGCGCCCGTGCCGAGGCCTCCGCCCCCGCGGGCACGGGCAGCGCGGTGGCGAACCGGTGCACGAGGTGCGGCCGCACGGGAAGTGCACCGAGCAGGCGGTGGGCGGACCGCGCGGCCCGGGCCGTGTCCGGGTCGGTCAGCAGGGGAGCGAGGGCACCGGCGACCGCCGCGCGCGCCTCCTTCGCGGGGAGCCGGCGGCGCCGCGCCCCGCCGGCCGGGCGGTAGCGGGGGTGCGGGGCGGCGGCAGGCCGCCGGCGGGCACCGGCCCGCCACGGGGCCCGCGGCGCGCAGGAGCGCCCGCACGTGGGCGTACAGGGAAGGGCCGGGCGCAGGGGCGGCGCCGGAGGGGCCGGGGATGAGCGCGGCGCGCTCGTCGGCCGCGCTCACCGGGCGGCGCGGTACTCGATTCCGTGGGTCACGGAGCGGATCCTGCCACCCGGCCCCCCGCCCGCACCACCGGCTTTCCGGCCCCAAGCCCCGAACAGGGCCCCGAGCCACTGGTGTTCTGGCCCCGGGCCGCGGGCAGGGCCGGTTCCGCAGTGGCAGGACCACAGGACGGGATGGCAGGATCCTCACCGTCCGTAGGTGTGCGCATACCGCAGCACACCATGGTGGAGATGAGGGGGAACCATGCTCTCAGGCATACGTCGGCGCTTCACCACCGCCGGTGTCGCCCTGCTGATGGCTGCCGGCGTCCTGGGACCGGCGGGGGGCGGGCAGACCGCCGCCGCCGCGCAGACCACCGGGACGGCCGTGGCCGCGGGAGCGGCCGAGGCGGCCGCACCGCCCATGGGGACGCTGTTCAACAACCCCACGTCGAGCGACCCCGCCCAGCAGAACGCCATCAGGAACCAGGTGCGTGCGCTCATCGCCGCAGCCGACACCGGCTCCACCATCCGGATGGCGCTGTACCACTTCTGGGACAACACCATCGCCCAGGACCTGGCCTCGGCGCACACCGCCCGGGGCGTCAACGTCCGCGTGGTGCTGGACAGCACGACGCTCGACCACCCCAGCGCCTACAACACCCTGAAGTCGGCCCTGGGCACGGACACCCGCCTCGGCTCGTACGTGATGCTGTGCCGTACGGGCACGTCATGCCTCGGCTCCACCGGGAAGGGCATCAACCACAACAAGTTCCTCCTCTTCAGCAGCCTCGGCGGCGGCGCGGCCCGGCAGGTGGTGTTCCAGACCACCTCCAACCTCACCCCGTCGAACTACTCCCGCTTCTGGAACAGCGCGGTGAGCGTCGCCGGCAACACCGAGCTGTACACGGCGTACACCTCCTACTTCGGCGAGCTGGCCCAGCAGGACCGGGCGAACTGGAAGTAC
Organism: Streptomyces sp. CC228A; assembly: GCF_021390935.1. Classification (GTDB taxonomy): domain Bacteria; phylum Actinomycetota; class Actinomycetes; order Streptomycetales; family Streptomycetaceae; genus Streptomyces. Next base: position 76,663 of record NZ_JAJPUI010000007.1, on the reverse strand, counting down.
ACCTACGCCAACGCGGGCGCGTACAAGGTGTACTTCTTCCCCCGCGCGGGCAGCACCACCGGCACCGACACCGTCGTCAACGCGCTCGACAACGTCAGGTGCACCTGGAGCGACGCCAACGGCACCCACCGCACCGCCATCCGGGTCGCGATGCTGAAGATCACCCGCCAAGCGGTCGCGGACAAGCTGCGCTCCCTCGCGGCGGCGGGCTGCACCGTCGACATCGTCTACAGCGAGACCGACACCGGCACCTGGAACGCCCTGCACGGCCAGCCCCGGCTCACCACCCGCTGCTACCAGCACGACGACGACGCGAACCCGGCCACCCCGAACCGGATCGTGCACTCCAAGAACATGATGATCGACGGGATGTACGCGGGCGCCCGCCACAAGCTGGTCTTCACCGGCAGCCACAACTGGAGCGGCCCCGCACTGCGCGACAACGACGAGGCGATGCTCCGCATCACCACGCCGTCCGTGTACGACGCCTTCACCGCCAACTTCACCCGGGTGCGGGCGGCCGCCCTCCCCGGCGTGTCGGACAACGTCGCCGCCTGCCGCTGACGCCGTGTGAGCCGGCCCGCTCCGCCCCCGGGGAGTCTCCCGCGGCGAAGGCGGCGGGCCGGCGTCACCGGCTGCCACGGTGGCGCCTGCTCCTGAAGGGCGCCACCGGCAACGGGTGGGGGCCGCGGACGCCGACGTCTGCGTACGGGCCGTAAGCGATGGTGGTGGGGGAGGAGCACGTGTTCCAGTTGCTGTTGCAGGTGGTGGTCGGAGGCGTCCTCATCTGGGGCTCCGCCGGCGAGTTGCTCGGGTACCTGCGGACGCGCTCGCGCCTGGTGCGGACGACGGGCGTGGTGGTGGCCCTGGAGGAGGGAGGCGCGCCGCCCGGCGTGCGGAGCCGGTCGGCCGTCTTCCGTTTCACCACCCAGGACGGGCGGTCGTTCCAGGTCACCAGCTCCGCCCATACCTGGCCCGGCCCCAAGGTCGGTACGTCGCTCCCGGTGGTGTACGACCCGGAGCGCCCCTGGCGGGCCGAACGGGCGGGCGTGCTGCTCTTCAAGCTGTGGCTCGCCCCACTCACACTCGCCTTCGGGGTGTTCCTCCTCTACCTGGCTGTACGGGAGTGGTGACAGAACCACCACCACGCGTCCGCCGCGCCCTCCCTGACCCGCTCACCGGTGCTCGTTCTCGGGCTCTGGCTCAGGTTTTGTGGTGTGTGCACGCTGAGTGATGACTGAGGTCGTCTGGCCGGTTCCGGAAGTTGTCCGGAAACGAGCAGCGTCTGGTGCGGTGTGGCTGACAGGTCGGGGCCGTGGAAGACGACGCGGTGCGTCCGCATGCGTGGTCATGACGTATCGGTTCCTTCGTGAATGGGGCGTGCAACGGCCGCTGCCCGTATCGGGCGCCGCTACCTGCACGCGCAGTCCGGTGTTCTCCAACAAGGCGGCGCCATAACGGCATGGGAACGCCGCCCGTTGCCGCTTCAGCCATGTGAGACGACGGGCCGCTTGCTGACCGCACGAAGGTGGGGGGTCTCCAAAACCGGTCCGTGGCCGAGCCCGGCGCCGGTAACGTCGCGCCATGTCTTCCAGCGAGCCCAGCGCGGCCGATCAGCAACTCCTCGACCACGCCCAGCGGCACGGCTACACGGTCACCGCCAAGCAGCTGGCGACATGGCGCAGCCACGGGCTGCTCCCGGGCAACATCCACGGCGGGGGCCTCGGCCGTGGCAAGGGCAGCACATCCCGGCCGGCACCCGAGAGTCACGACCTGGTACGGGGCCTTGCCTGTCATGCCGGACCAGGCAAGCGCCCGACGAAGGCGGAACCGGCGACGGGATGAGCTTCCGGGCCGGGACTGACGGACACGGCTCGGAGCGTCGGGGGCGAAGGCTTGGAGCGGCCGGGCCCCTGAAGGCACAGAAGCGGGACATGGACGCTGCGCCTCCCCGTCGTCGCCCTCTGCGCGCTGATCCTGAACGAGGCCCTGACCTGGACGATCGCACTCGGCGGGGTCTGCCTGATCGTCTCGACCGAGCGACGGATGTGATCGCGGACGATCGTAGATCCCCCTACCCTGTGAGTCATTCGAATAGTTGACCAGGGGTGGGGATCCGTTTGGCAACGCGAACGAACGCTGCCGGCGACGACGGTAGGGCTCAGCTGACCGGCTGGCGGAGGGTGCTCGGCTGCCTGACTCTCGTCGTCGTCGGGCTCGGTGTGGTCGGCGGTGCCGCTCTCATCTTCCTGGCCAACACGGGCTATGTGCCCTTCCTTTCCATGACGACCGCCTGGGAGGCCCCGTACGACCGCAACGCCTCCGACCAGGGCAACGGCGCCTGGCTCGCGGGCGACACCGTCGTCCGCAGCCGCTACGACGCGGTAACCGGCTTCGACGTCACGACGGGCGAGAAGCGCTGGGAGTACGTGCCCGGCCGGGCGGACATCTGCTCCGTCAGTTCGACCGCCGACGACTCGGCAGCCCTGCTCGTCCACGGCGAGCCGGGCAAGGACTGCAGCACCGTCGCCGCGCTCGACCTCACCAACGGCCGGGAACTGTGGCACACCTCCCGCGCACCAGCCGTCGGCGACACCACCGCCGACCGCGTCGCCACCGGCGCCGGGCTCGGCGTGTTCCTCGACGGCGACACCCCGGTAGTGCGGGCGGTCGACCTGCGGTCCGGCACGCCGCGCTGGACAGCCGCCGTGCCGAGGGACTGTGTCCCAGGTTCGGTCGCCGCCGCGGACAAGCAGGTCCTGGCTGTCGTCGCCTGCGGGGACGAACTGAAGCTTGCCGCGTTCGATCCGGCCGACGGCGGGGAGCTGTGGACCGCGCCCCTGGACGCCCGGCGGGGCGTTCCCACGAGCAGGGGCGCGACCTTTCTGTCTGCCGACCCGGCGGTGGTGCGCGTCGGGGAGCCGGAGGGGGACGGATCGTACTCCTACCTCACCTTCGGGCCGGACGGCCGCCCCCAGGGACGGATCGACGAGGTCGGCGGCCATGGCGACATCAAGCAGGCGACCGTCGCCGGCGGTCGGCTGCTGGCGATCGCCACGTACGTCGGCAACCAGAGCGCCGAGTGGGAGCGGCTCGTCGCCTTCGATCTCACGAGCGGGAACGAGGTGTGGCGGGAGCACGTCGCCCCCGGCGGGACGGACGTCGCCGGGCTGTACGCGGCGGGCGACCGGGTGACGGTCATGACCAGTTCCCCCAAGTACGGGGACACGCTGTACGTCTACGACGCCGCCACGGGCGACGAAGAGGACGACCGCGCCTTCCGCGACGACCCGGCCCCGGGCTACAGCACCCTCGATGGACTTTTCACGTACGAGGACCTCGTCATCGCCTTCCGCCACGGCCAGGGCGTGCGGCCCTTCTCCGTGTACGAGCGGTGGTGACGGAGGGCAGGAGAACGTCTCCCGCACCCCCTTCCCTCTCCGCGCTTCCCTGCTGCGGCTGTCACTGCCCCCGAACCCACTCCAGCCCACGGCTCGTTTCGGGCGACTTCGCACACGGCCCAGAGAGACTCACCTGTCACTCATCGTCGCCGCGTCACAGAAGGTGAGCCAGAACCCGTTCTCGTGAGCAAAGCCAGCAGGCCCCGGGTCGGAACCTTCGGTCCCGGGGTCTGCTGACGCGTCCCGCTTCCTCTCCACAGGCGTACGGGCTCACCAGCACCAGGAGCCGGAAACACGTACTCAGCCCGTGGCGCGCAAGGTGCGGCGGGCAGCGGTACGAAGGTGATCGAGGACCTCGGGCCGCGTCGAGGGTGTAGTCGGCGGGCAGGCCGGCCAGGGTCCGGGCGATGCGGGTGAGGGAGTCGTCGGAGGCGTCGACGAGGCAGCTGGCCGCGTCGACGGGCCGGATCCGGGTGCCCAGGTGCCGGGTGCGGGCGCGGACCTCGTCGGCGGGGGCCTGGACGGTGGCGAGGGCGCGGTGGCGGGTGGGGGCGGCGGAGAGGCGGGCGGCGACGAAGGCCGCGGGGTCATCGCCGGGCAGCTGGCGGGCCGGGGCGCGGCGGCCGGTGAGGGTGAGGTCGGTGATGCGGTCGAGGCGGAAGACGCGCCAGTCGTCCTTGTCCGTGTCGTGGGCGAGGAGGTACCACAGCGGGCCGGAGGCGACCAGGTGCTGCGGTTCCACGCGGCGCGGGGCGGCGGCGCCGCCGCGGGCGGTGTAGCAGAAGGCCAGGATCTCGTGGTCGCGGCAGGCGACGGCCAGGGCCCCGAGCAGGGCCGGATCCGCCCGCGGCCCCCGGTCCTCCCAGGCGATGCCCGCGACGGACGACTGGAGTGCGGTGACCTGGCCGCGCAGGCGGCGGGGGAGGACCTGTTCGAGCTTGGCCAGGGCGCGCAGGGCCGTCTCCTCGATCCCGGTAAGACCGCCGGCCGCGGTGCGCAGGGCGACGGCGATCGCGACGGCCTCCTCGTCGTCGAGCAGCAGCGGGGGCAGGTCGGTGCCGGCGGCGAGCCGGTAGCCGCCGGCATGGCCGCGGGCGCTGTCGACGGGGTAGCCCAGTTCGCGCAGCCGGTCGACGTCGCGGCGCACCGTGCGCACGGTCACCTGAAGCCGGTCGGCCAGATCGGCCCCGGACCACTCCCGGCGGGTCTGCAGCAGGGACAGCAGCCGCAGCACCCGGGCCGTCATGTCACTCGTCATGCATCCACTCTCACCGACTTCAGAGGACAGACCCTGACCTGAAGCCCGTCTACGGTGGATTTGTCCGGCTCTCGGGTCCCAGAACCACCATCGGAAGGCCCCCCATGAAGATCGCAGTTCTCGGCACCGGCGGCGGCGCCCGCGCTCACGCGGCCAGGCTCCTCGACCTGGGCCACGAGGTGTACGTCGGCACCCGCGACCCCGAGGCCACCCTCGCCCGCACCGAGCCCGACATGATGGGCAACGCCCCGTACGGGCAGTGGCTCGCCGAGCACCCCGGCATCACCCTCAGGTCCTTCGGTGATGCCGCCGCCGCTGCCGACCGGCTGGTCATCAACGGCATCGACGGGCACAACGCCGTCGCCGCGCTGACCGCCATCGCGGACCGGCTCGCCGGCCAGACCCTGATCGACTACGCCGTCCCCTACGTCTACCAGCACGAGACCGAGCACCCCTGGCCCACCCCGTGGGGCGTCATGCCGAAGCTGGAGCCGTGCGACACCGACAGCCTCGGCGAGCAGATCCAGCGCGCCCTGCCCGCCACCAAGGTCGTCAAGAGCTTCGTCACCCAGGAGCAGTCCACCGCCGTCGACCCGAAGGCCATCGGCGGCGGCGACCACACGATGTTCCTCGCCGGCGACGACGCGGAAGCCAAGCAGCAGGCCGCCGACCTGCTCAAGGCGTACGGCTGGACCGACATCCTCGACCTCGGCCCGCTGGTGTGCGCCCGCGGCATGGAGATGTACGCCCACATGCACTCCGCCATCGGCTTCGGCCTCGGGCGCCAGTTCGGCGGCCACTTCGGCATCAAGGTCGTGCGCTGACCCGGAACACCTGCACACGGACGGCGCGCCCACCTCTGCCCGAGAAGGCACCGGCTACCTCCTGCCCCCCACCACCTTCCGCCCGCCCCGCCCTGCGAACCGGGCGCGGCAGTGCTGCCCGGCCTCGACCCCACCGCCATGGGGTGGCGCCACCGCACCCGGTACACCGATGCCGCCCACACCGCCGCACTGTTCGACCGCAACGGCAGCATCGGCCCCACCCTCTGGTGGGACCGTCGAGGCCATACGCCTGTGGCTCCGTGCATGACCCGTCAGACGGAACCCAGCCGGCCCGGGTCTGCCTCCCCGGGTGCCCGGGGAGGCAGACCCGCCGCCTACCCGTCGATGATGACCTCGAACGCCTCGCCCTGCATGATGCGGTCGGACATCACCGCCCTCCCGAACTCGCTCCCCGCAGCGGAGTTGTCCTTTGCGTCGACATGGGCCCGGATACAGGGCGCGTTGCGCGGGCCGGCCCTGTCGACGGTCACGTTCGCCACGTCCCACACCCCGCCGACCTCGCGCGGGGTGATGTCGATACACCGTTCACCCTCGTTGCCGCCCTGCATCGACTTGGCGAACGGGTACTCGTCACACGAGTCGTTGGGGATGCCCGTGGCGCCCCGGGGGAACGGGTACTTCCCGCGGTCACAGGTCAGGGCCCGCCTGTTCTCGGCCTCCGGGTCAAACGGGTCAACATACCACCGGTTCAGCAGGTTCCCGGGGGTGCCGAACTTGCCCGTGAGGTTCTTCTGCGCCCACTCGTAGGCGACGGCCGCCCCCTTGTAGAGCGACCGGTGGAGTGTCACGTTGGCCGTGTGCCCGTCGACAATGCATCCGGGCGGCGATCCGGCCTTCGGTGAGACCTTGTCGTCACAGCGCACCTTGGGGCCGGGCCAGTCCAGGAACCTGTTCACCGGCCTCCCGCCGCCCTTGACGGTGATGATGGTCCCGTTCACGTGGTAGGAGGGCTGGACGATCGTGTCGAAGCCCTTGCCGACCGACGAGCTGTAGGAGAGGGTTCCGTCCTCCCTGCCCTGGCCGTTCTTCAGGAGCACGGGCGCCCCGCCCCAGGCCGGTGCCCCCGCCGTGCACTGGCCGCTGCACGTGGCGCTCAGAGCCATCGTCACAGCGGCGATATTGGGCGTCATGTCGGTGACGTAGATTCTTATTTCCTCCTTCCACTGTGCATTGGGCAGGGAGTTCATGGCCGCTGCGGCGAAGACCAGGACATGGGCCTTGCCGTTCACCTTGTTGTCCTCGCCAAGGGTCACGTACTCGGCCAGGTACCGCATGCAGTACGCCTTGCGGTTCGAGGGGATGGGCTCGATGGGCTTATTCGGGTCGGGGTCTTTTTTGAGGCAGAGGTCCGCCCCCGGGTTGGCACGGGCGACCCGGGGGGCTGCGGCGGGCACGGCGGCGAGGGCGGAGGCGGTGGCCGGTCCCGTCTTGATGCAGGTCCAGGCCATGCCCTCGCGCCGCAGGTCGGGCCCGGTTTCCGTACAGTCGCCGTGGCCCTGGGGGACTGTACGGCTCGTGAGGGGTTGGGCGGCGGCCGGTTGTGCGCCCATGGTGCACAGGGCTGCGGTGAGGGCGAGCGAGGCTATCGCTGCCAGGCCGCGTCTGACGTGTTCCAAAAGGTGGTCCCTTCCTCCGGTGGCCCCGTTGCGGGCACACCGAAGGCATGGAACCTGTCAACTCCCGTTCATACCAGCCGATAAACGCGACAGTCTGTGATCGCATTTGGCTAGTTGTGGTACAGACCTGCCGCCCCCGGCGGCACTAGTTTCGCTCACACTCACCTCACAGATCACACACAGGGGAAAGCAATGCGCCGCACAAAAACCCGTCTGGGCAGAGGGCTCGGAGTGCTCACAGCCACCGCGGCGGCCGCCGTGGGCCTGGCCGCCCCGGCCGCCGCCGCAGCCCCCGCCGCCGCCCCGGCCGCCGCCGGGCAGGCGGTCCAGCCCGGCCAGACCTGTACCGCAGCCGATCTCGGCACACGCCACCCGGTCATCAAGACGACCGAAGTCACCCCGACGATCACCCACTTCAAGGGTTGGTACGTCACCCAGGGCTCCACCGGCAGCCATACCGTCACCACCAGCACCCAGACCACCATCGCGGTGTCTGTCGGCCTCAACGGCACCGTTCAGGGAAGCTTCGCCGTCGAGGCCCTCGGCAGCGTCGGCGCGAGCCTGGGCCTGAACGTGCAGGTCAACTACTCCTCCACCAGCAGTGAGTCGAACTCCATCTCCTGGAACTTCTTCGAGCCCGGCTACTACGGCCTCTACAAGGGCACCAAGAAGGTCACCGGCGCCTACGGCAGCCTCAACTGCAACCGCATCCAACAGGACGACGGCAGCTGGGCACTGAAGTGGACCGAGGGCCCCGACAGCGGCAGCTACACCACTTACACCGCCCTCGAAGAAGGCGCGGTGCGCTGCGAGGACAAGGTCCCCGCCGACAGCATCATGGCCAAGGCTCAGCGCCTGTTGGACTGCGGCTCCCCTGCCGCCACCGCGAAGCACCCGGCAGGTCCCGTCCCCTCGGCCAAGGCCGACCAGGCCAAGCACGACGCCGACAACGCCGCCCAGGCCGCCCAGGACACGAAGGCCCCCCAGGCCGCCCAACCCGCCACGCGGGCCGCTCTGAACTGCCAATCCGCCGCCTACAAGATCGACGTCCCCGGCAAGCCCCTGAACTGGAGTGCACCGCTCCTGGCCAACGATGGCATCCGTCTGCGCGAATCCACGTTCTTCAGCGCCCACCTGGACAACTGGCGCCTGTGCAATGTCACGGAGAACAACGGAGTCCTTGAGGCGACCCTGTGGAACTGGGGCAACGGCGGATGCGCGACCGTCCCGGCGGACATCGCCAACAAGGAGCAGGCACACCTGACGACGGCCACCTGCGGGGAGGACGACCTCCAGCGGTTCTACATCTACCGCGACGTACCCGGCAGCACGAAGATCGGTCTGCAGAACAAGTACACCGGCTCCATGATGGGCCACGACCGCTACGCGAACGGCGAGTTGATCCGCCAGTACTCCAGCGGCAGGCAGGACGGTACGGGTACGTACACCCTGACCAGAGTCTGACAGCCCCCACCCCGTGAGCATTGCCCCGCACGTGAAACACCCGGCCTCCCGGTTCCGTGCGGGGCCTTCCGCGTCTCCACGGCGCAGGAAGCGGGGCGGGAAGGCCGCGCCGTCGCAGTCGGCTCAGGCCTGTCGGAGGGTGAAGCTGTAGCCGAAGAGGAAGGAGAAGAGCAGGTAGAACTCGGCCTCGAAGAGGCCTTCGGTGAGGAACCGGACGTCGGTGTCCAGGGCGGAGCCGCAGCCGGGTTCGTCGACACCGGTGCCCCGGTACGCCGAGGCCATGAAGGTGATGTTGACCAGGAGGGTGCCCGGGAGCGCGAAGCCGCGCAGGGCGTCGACGTGGTGTAAGCGGGGCGCGGTGGTCGGCCCGGTGGCCCGCCGGGCCGCGGGTTCCGCGCCTGCCCCGGTTCCTGGCGTGGGGTCTGCGGTGGGACGGAGGGTTATCGCCTTGCTCCTTCAGTGTCGAGAGAGGACAGGAAGTGCCGCTGGTCGGCCAGGAAGCCCTCAGCGAAGAGGGCCCGCGGCGCGAACAGCGCGGTCAGTGTCAGACGCAGGGACGATGTCTCCACGTCGTACGTGACCAGGCCATGGGCGGCGTCGGGGTAGTGGGCGACGCGCAGTGGCGGTGAGGGGAGCAGCCTGCGGTAGGCGGCCTCGGTGTCGGCGGTGTCCACGTTCACGTCGTGCCCGGCGAGCACCAGCAGGACGGGAATCCCGCGCAGGGCCGGCAGGTCGGCGCCGGCGTCGGCGGAGTGGTTCTTGGAGACGAACCGCCATCGGGCGGCCGTCATACCCTGCGGGTCCCCGACGGCCTGGACGTACTCCTCGTACGTGGCGCCTCGCGCGAGCAGTTCGAGCCCGGTCTCGCGGCGGCGCAGGGCGGCGGCGATCTCGGCATCCGAGGCGCCGTCGCGGCGCAGTTCGGCCAGGAGGTTGTAGCGGCCCTGCCGGTGCCAGTTGACGGCGGGTGAGACGGCGATGGCGAACCGGATCCGCCCGTCCTTGGCGGCGATCTTGGGCAGCACCCAGCCGGCCTGACTGGCACCCCACAGGCCGACCCGGCTGCCGTCGACGTCCGGCCGCTGCCGCGCCCAGGCGATCGCGTCGGCGGCCTCCTGCGCGCGGTCGTCCATGGTCTGGTCGAGCCAGTCGCCCGGCGCGCCGTCCACGCCCGGCTTGTTCCAGGACAGCGAGGCGTACCCGGCACGGGCGAAGGCCTCCCACATCGGCCGGTAGAAGGTGTCGTGCGTGGCGTCCACCGGGCCGTCTCCGTGGACGATGACCACCAGGGGGAAGGGTCCCTTCCCCTGTTCGGGCAGCGCCAGTACGCCGTGCAGGGTCCGCCCCCCGTGCCGCACGGTGACGGCCTCTTCCCGCAGGTCGTACGTGTTCTGCCAGACCACCAGCCCGCCCAGGCCGGCCGCCACGACCACCAGCGCCGTCAAGGTCGCGAGCGCGGCCCGCGCCGCCCGGCGCCGGCGCGTCGAGATCTCGTGTCGCGGTCTCGCCAACATCCATCCCCCTCAGAAACTATCGAATCAGAAACTATCGTTTTTCTTTCGACCGTACTATGTTCATACGCACAACGCGAGGAGGAAGTCATGGACGCAGCAGTGACCATCAGGCGCGGCGTACCCTCGGGCGCCGAGGAACGGGTGGCCGCGCTCTACTGGGAGGCATTCGGCCGCAAGCTCGGAGCCGCTCTGGGCCCGGCCGAGCGTGGTCGCGCCTTCATCGCCCGCCACCTCCACCACGACCGCGCCGCCGTCGCGCTCTCACCCGCCGGCCACGTCGTGGGCGTGGCCGGCTACCAGCTGGGCGGGCGCGGCCTGACCGGCGGCGGGGCGCGCGACGTGTTCTCCACCTTCGGGCTGTTCCGCGGCCTGCCCCGGCTCGCCGTGCTGGCGCTACTCGAACGCACCCCCGCCCCCAGGGAACTCGTCATGGACGGCATCGCCGTCGACCCCGCCCACCGCGGTACGGGCATCGGAAGCCTGCTGCTGACGGAGATCGCGGCCGTCGCCGCCGAGCACGACTGCTCCCGGGTCCGCCTGGACGTCATCGACGTCAACCCGCGCGCCCGCGCCCTGTACGAGCGGCACCGCTTCACCGCCGTACACACCGAACAGACTCCGTACCTCAGGAAACTGATGGGATTCGGTGCGGTGACTACGATGCATCGCGCCGTGCCGGCCCACCCGGGCAGCGGCGCGCCCGGCGACACCTTGGAGCAGCAGCGATGACCAGCAGACCCGCGGTGGGCCGTGCGACAAAGCCCGCCACACCCGGGATCGGCACCCGCACGCTGGTGTTCGCCCTCGTCCGCGAGGACGGCACCGTCGACGCCGGCGAGCTGTACGCCATCGCCGAAGCACTCGGCATGACCGACCAACAGGTCCGGCTCTGCCTCAAACGGCTCGTCGCCGAGGGCCGGTTCACCCAGGAGGGGCGCGGCCGCAAGGCCGTACTGCGCGCCACCGCCGACGCCACCGGCGCCATCGCACCGGACGTGCAGTACGTCCGCCACGCCTACCGGCAGGACCAGGGGCTCGCCCCCTGGGACGAGGTCTGGCACCTGTTCGCCTTCGCCATCCCCGAGACCGCCCGGCAGGCCCGCGACACCCTGCGCGACACCCTTCTCCACCTCGGCGCGGCCCCCGTCCAGGGCGGGCTCTACGTCAGCGCCAACGCCATCGGCGACATCGTCGAAGCCCACGCCCGCCAACTGGACGTCCTGCCTTCCCTCACCCGTCTCACCAGTCGCGACCTGCGGGTCGGGGACGAGACCGACCCCGTCCGCCTCGCCGCCCTGCTCTGGCCGCTCCAGAAGATCGCCGACCGCCACGAGGCGCTCGCCGCCCTCGCCACTTCCCGTCTGGCCCGGCTGTCCGGCGCGGACCAGCCCACGAGCACCGAGCGCCTGACATACGCCATCGAGCTGGCGGCAGCCTTCACCACCGCCATGGACCCTGACCCCCTGCTGCCCCCTGAACTGCTCCCCCAGCCCTGGCCCGGCACCCGAGCCCGCGCCGTGGCCGCACAGTGCTGGGAAGCCCTGGCCGCCGAGTCCGGCCAGGACCACGGCCGGCCACACCTGTTCCGCCTCTACGACGGCGCCATCCGCACCCCGGCGTCTCCGTCCACCCCGCTGCCCTCACGCCCTTGACGGCTGCGGGCGGCCTGGGACGCGCTCCCCGTCGTCCACCGCACGCGGGCGCGCAGCGGGCCAGGCCCGAGTCGGCCGCATCAGCCGGTAGGCGCGCTCGGCCGGCGTCGTCGTGCCGACGCTGTACAGCCGGTGGCCCTCGTGCAGGGTCACCATCCCTTCGGCGGCGAGCTGCTCCAGCGCCGAGCGAACCACAGCCGTCGACAGCCGGAGGTCCCCCGCGATCTCGGCGAGCGCCGGCAGATGGGTGCCCGGTTCGGTACACGAGAGCCGCACCCACCGGCGCACCCCCTGGACGTCGTCGTCGCCCGCCACCACGTTGCCCACCGTCGTCATGTCCGCGCCCCTGTCCTCCGGTGATCCCGGTCCGGGGACCAGCCTGGTGGGCCGCGCGGCGCGAGCGCCAGGAACGTGCCAGGGCTTGCCGGAACCGGGCCTGGGCGGTGGATTCGGGCGGATACGCGTATCGGCCGGGGGGCTACCGGTAGCTACGGCGGTGTTGCCTGGCGGGCGGGCTCCGTGCTGGTTCCGTGTGGCACTCCGAGCCGGGGTTCACGCTGAGGAATCCCGGCGCCGGGATGGTCGCGCAGCCAGGCTGTGAGCGTGCCCGCGGTGCGGTCGGGCAGCACACCTCGAAGCGGCTTCCGGGGATGCCGGCTTCCGGAGATGCCGGCTTCCGGAGTGCCGGTTTCCGGAGATGCCGGCTCCGGGACGACGCCAGACGAGCCAGAGGTGTACCTGGACGTGTGGAGCCCGAGGTATGGCTGCCAGGTGGGCGTCGGTCCGGTACGGCTGGGGGATGCACCGTACCGGACCGCCGGCGGTCACGCCTCGCGGGAACCCTCGTACATGGCCTCGATGGCCTCGGCGTACTCGCGCTCCACGACAGGCCGCTTGACCTTGAGGCTGGGGGTGAGCTCACCGTGCTCCACATCGAGATCACGCGGCAACACAGAGAACTTCTTGATGGTCTGCCACCGCTGCAGTTCGCCGTTGACACGCTGGACGAAGCCGTCGATCAAGTCGTGGACCTGCGGTGACGAGACGACCTCCGCGTAGCTGCGGCCTTCGAGGCCGTGGGATGCCGCCCACGGCATGATGACGGTCTCGTCCAGGGCGATCAGGGCGGTGCAGTAGTTGCGGCCGTTGCCGATGACCAGCACATTGCTCACGAACGGGCAGACGGCCTTGAACCGCCCCTCGATCTCCGTCGGAGCCACGTACTTGCCGCCCGAGGTCTTGAACAGGTCCTTCTTGCGGTCGGTGATCCGGACGAAGCCGTCGCCGTCGACCTCGCCGATGTCGCCGGTGTGGAACCAGCCGTCGCTCTCCAGCACCTCGTCGGTCTTCTCCGGGAGGTTGTGGTAGCCGCGCATGATCCCGGGGCCCCGGAGAAGGACCTCGCCGTCGGCGGCGATGCGGACCTCCGTCCCGGGCAGCGGTTTGCCGACGGTGCCGACGCGAAGGTCGTCGGCGGGGTTGACGGTACAGGCGGCGCTGGTCTCGGTGAGACCGTAGCCTTCGAGCACGGGCACGCCGGCGCCGGCGAAGAAATAGCCGATGTCGGGCGCGAGCGCGGCACTGCCTGAGACGCTGCCGCGCAGATTGCCTCCGAAGGCGGCGCGGATCTTGCGGTACACCAGCCGGTCGGCCAGGGCGTGCTGCACGGAGAGCCGCAAGGGGACCCTGCGCCTCGCTGTCGCCACCACGGTGTTCTGCCGCGCCCTGGCGTAGTCGCGGGCGACCTGCGCCGCCCACAGGAAGATCTTGTGCTTGGCGCCGCCCTCGGCCCTCGCCTTGCTCGCGATGCCGTTGTAGACCTTCTCGAAGATCCGCGGTGCGGACGCCATCACGGTGGGCCGGACGGCAGGCAGGTTGGTGATGATGCGGTCGACACGCCCGTCCACGGCCATCACATGTCCGGTCCTGATCTGGCCGGATATCAGGGCCTTGCCGAAGACGTGGGACAGCGGCAACCAGAGGAACTGCACGTCGTCGGGGCGCAGCAGCCCGCTGACCTCCTGCGCGACACCCTGGTAGGACCAGCAGTCGTGGACGAGGCGAACGCCCTTCGGGCGGCCGGTCGTGCCGGAGGTGTAGATGAGGGTCGCGAGTTGTTCCCGCTCGATGGCACCGACGGCTGCCTCGATCGCGTCAGGGTGCTCTTCCAGGTGCGCGGCGCCGAGCTTCTCGAGCTCGGCGAGGGACAGCACTTCCAGGCCGTCCACGGGTGGGGCGTCGGCCTGCGGGTCGAAGAGGATCGCGTGGCCGAGACCGGGCAGGCGGTCGGCATGGGCGACCACCTTGGCCAGCTGAGCGGCGTTCTCGACGAAGATCGCCCGGCTGCCGGAGTCGGCGAGGATGTACGCCGTCTCATCGGCGTTGGTGCTGGGGTAGACGGCGGTGGCGGCAGCGCCCGCGCACATGACACCCATGTCGGCCAGGATCCATTCCACGCGGGTGGAGGAGGAGATCGCCACACGCTCTTCGGGCTGCACCCCGAGTGCAAGAAGGCCGGCCGCGATCACCTTGACCCGCTCGCCGGTCTGCGCCCAGGTCAGTGACTGCCACTGCTCGGTGCCGGAAGAAGCGCCGTCACCGGCCGCCACGGGGTAGCGGTAGGCCTCCAGGTCGGGCGTGGCCCGGACTCTTGAGAGGAAGAGATGCGCCACGGAAACGGGGCGGCTTTCGAGAAGGGACTGCGCGGAACTCACATCGGCCTCCGGGCCCGGACGCGCCCATCCAAAGGCGAGTTAACTGATGGGTAGCTCGTAAGCAGAGCTGAGACTAAAGGCAAATCCTCCGGAACGTAAGGGAGGAGAGTCTGGGGTGCACGTTCTCGAAGCGGCGCCGGACCCGCACCGAGCCGAGCAGCGCGTGGGGCGCGTCGCCATCCATGAGGACGATCGGGGTGGGTGGTGCCGGGCCGCCCCTACCTCGGGGGGTACCCCCAGCGACGTAGAACAGGTTCCGCCCGGGACCCGCGTCACACCACTTCGCCGAGCATCAGCTGTGGACGTCGGTACGGCCTGTGCCGGCGGGCGCAGTCAAGCGGGCAGTCGGCCGGCCTGGAGAACTGGGCGGCAGCGGGTGTACTGAGGGGCCGTGGGGCGGACGTCGGACGCTGGGCACCAGGGGCCGGCCGGGCTGCGATCGGTATGCCGATGGTGAGGAAGATCCGCTGCCCGAAGACGTTCACGGCGGCCTCGTCGATGCTGTCAGGAGGCAGACGTGCTTCGGTCATGACTGATCCTGAGAGGCCACCGGCCACCGGCCACGGGCCACCGGCCACGGGCCACCGGGCACAGGGCCACCGGCCACGGGCCACCGGCCACGGGCCACCGGGCACAGGGGCCACCGGCCGCCAGCCACGGGCCACCAGCCACCGGCCGCCAGCCACGGGCCACCAGCCACCGGCCACTGGCCACGGACCACGGGCCACCGGCCACCGGCCACCGGGCACACGGGCCACCGGGCACACGGGCCACCGGGCACACGGGCCACGGGCCACCGGGCACACGGGCCACGGGCCACCGGGCACACGGGCCACGGGCCACCGGGCGCAGGGGCGGCAGTTCCGTACCGGATGGGGTACTTCCACGGATGCCCTCGGTGGGTGGCCTGTGCCAGGCTCCGCACGACCCACCCCAAGAGGAGCGATCATGCCCAGCCACGACCAGATCAGCCGGTTCTACGGGCTGCCGATCACCCCACGGATGATCGACGCGTCCGAGGAGCGGCTGACCGGGCCGTACGACGGTGATCTGGTGCACGCCCATCTGTCGGCCAACTACTCCTACTTCGGGGCGATCGACAAGACCCTCGCCGGTTTCTTCGTCCTCGACGACGAGGGCGACAACTACACGCTGCTGGACGTGCGCGGGGACGGGCGGGTGTGGTGGCAGGACCACGAGACCCGTGAGCTGTACGACCGGTTCGACTCGCTGGAGGACTGGGTCTCCTTCAAGAAGGAGCTGGACGACGGCGCCGACGAGGACGAGCTCCGCGACGCCTACCGCACCGGCCGGCCCGCCGTGCGGCAGGAGTCACCCGGCGTCCCCACCACGGAGACGCTCGCCGGGCGCTACCAGTGGCTCGTGTGGCTGCTGGCCCAGCCGCTGCTGGACGGTGCGGGTGACGCGATCCAGAGCGACGAGCACCTCGCGGGCAACGCCGCCGGACATCTGCGCGCCGTCTGGCCGACGGACGAGGCCGCCGGGACGGCGCTGCTGGCCGAGCTGCCGTACCTCGCCGCCGATCCTCACCTGGCGGTCTACTGGCTGCTGCACACCTCGCTGCTGGCGATGGACGAGCAGCGGGCGCGCGTGCTGGCGGCGATCGGTCCGGAGGGCGGGCGCCCGCCGCTGGTCGAGGCGTTCGCGGCGGTGTTCGGCACGCTGCCGCTCGACGGGGACGTCCCGGTCGTCCCCGGATTCCGGGCCCGGCGGTCACTGGCTCTGCTGAACTCGGCCACCGAGCGGGAGCAGTGGGCGCGTGTCGCGCTGCTCTCCCTCAGGATCGCCCCCGATGTACGGCCGCTGACCACGTTCCGCCTCGTCCACGACGGTCTGCGGGACGGCACCCTCACCGACGCGGAGGTCGGCGATGCCGCCCGGGACATGGAGGCCGCGTCGGGCACCTTCGCCCTGCGTGCCCTGCTTGACCAGCGCGCGGGCAGGCCGGGCAGCGCCCACGCGGACGAGTTCGCCCGCGCGGTGGTCGGCACCGGCGAGAGCTGGCCGGCGGTGCTGGACGCGGTGTGGGTCGTCCACCCCCTGATACGGGACGCCGACGCGCTGGCCTCCGTCGCCCGCTTCCTGCTGGAGAAGGAGCCGCACCACCGCTGGGTGCTCGCCCTGGCGGCGCAGGCCCAGGAACTGGCCGGGCGCGAGCTGTTCCTGCCCGCCGAACAGCTACCGCGGGCCCTGGCCCTGGCCGAGGCGTCCGCACCGGTCGTGGCGGAGCTGAGGTCGGCATCGGAGGGCTGCGCCGAGATCGTCGCGCGGATCTCCGACCCGGAGTTGACCCGAGTGGTCGCCCGCCGTGTCCTGTACCGCTCCGGGGTGGACGAGTACGCGGCCGAGGTGAGCGCCTGGGCGATCCGCACGGTCCTTCAGAGCGCCGACGCGGATGCGACCGAGCTGGCCGCGAAGGGCTTCGAGGCGCTGGAGAACTCGGTGCAGGCGGAGGTGCTGGGGAAGGTGGCGGATGCGATCACCTCCGCCGACCACCCCTTCACAGCCGTACTGCTGAGGATCCTGGAGCACACGCCCGACCCCGACGGCGCCGACGTCCTGGCGGCCATGGCGGTCGAGGACATGAAGGAGGAGATCCTCAAAGCCATCGCGCCGATCGCCCACCAGCCCCAGGTATTCGACCGGCTCATGCGCCTCGCCGAAGCGGATCCGCCCGCCCCCGCCACCACCCTCGACCCGCTGTGGAACGAACTGTTCAGTTCCTGGCACGAGGACACGTCCATCCTGCCCCGGCTCACCGACGCCCAGGCCGAACGGGCCGCCCGCGCGATGGTCGCCACCAGGCTCACCCACCCGAGCATCCACGCCCGCAACGCGGCCGGGCACCAGCTCTACAGCTTCGACCACGTGGGCGCCCAGGACTACCTGATCGAGGCGCTGGACGAGTACGGCCGCCGCTACGCCGCCTCCACCGAGAAGAGCGGAAAGGTCTTCGACCACGGCGAGACGGAGGACGACCTGCTGCAGGACACGGTCGCCAACCTGTACTCGGCGGTCCGCAAGATGGGCACGCCCCGCTCCCGGACCACGCTGATCGGGCGGCTGTTCACCGAGCGGCGCGAGTTCTGGCGGATGGGCGACGCGATCGGCGGGATCTTCACCGAGGAGGTCCACCGCGAGACGATGTCCGCGCTGCGAGCCCGGCCCGACGGCCGCGCCGCCGGCTGCTACGCCTACGCCCTCACCGACTTCGTCCGGCAGGGCCCGCCGAAGGTGGAGCTGCTGCGGGAGCTGGCGCACCGGCCGGTGCCGCAGGAGGAGACCGAGCGGCGCTTCTTCGCGTACGCGCTCGTCATCGGCATCGACGCCGCGCTCGCCGCGCACGAGTACGAGCTGGTGCGCACCGCTCACACGCTCCTGGCCGCCATCGCCGAACCGCCGCTGGCCCCCGACGAGCACGCCGGGGGCCGGGCGTGGACCAACCCGCTGGCACGCAAGGGGCGGGCCGCGCAACTGGAAGCAGTGCTCTCCGGCCGGGCCGACGCCGAACGGCGGCGCCTGCTGGACAAGGGCACCACCGCCCGCGCCGCCGGGAAACCGCGCCGCAAGATCTCCGACAAGAACCTCGGCATCCTGGCCCAGGTGACCGTGCGACGCAGGATTCTGCACGACCGGGCGAGCGGCGAGGTCTGGTTCCTCGACACCGACGGCGCGGTCCACGTCTTCGACGGCTACGAGATCACCGAGCCGCCCTTCCGGGTCCGCCCCGCCGGACACGGGCGGATGCGGGAGTTCCTCGCCGGCGTCACCGAACTGTCCGAGCGGGCGCTGTTCTGGGACCGCCGGGCCGCCCACTACACCGAGACCGTCCGCTACGGCGACCGGCTCACCGTGCGCTGGGGCGGCCACAACACCGGCTCGGTCAACTGCCTCGGCCTGCACTTCCCCGACGCCGCCACCGCCGCCGAGGCGTTCACACGGCTCGGACGCAGCATCGAGGCGAGCGGGATGAGCGCGTCGAGCCCCTGGTACCTCCCGGGCAAGGGCGCTGTCGTGCGCACCTATCACACCCCCTCCGGGGGCGACGGTGAGACCGACCACCTCAGCGTCTTCGAGGACCGGGCCGACCGGAGCGGCCCCCAGTACGCCACCGGCGCCGAGGCGATCGCCGCGCACCAGCGGTGGGAGCTGGAGGCGCAGCGGGACCGCAACGCCTTCCTCGGCTGCCTGGAGTGGGACGGGGGCTGCCTGCGGCGCGAGGACATGACGGTACGGCAGTGGATCCGGGGCCGGATCCGCGACGACTCCCGCGACACCGCATGGCACGTCAGCGCGCTCACCGAGATCACCGAGTACCTCACCACCCACGGTTACGGCGACCTGATCGCCGGGGCCGGCATCGAGGTGGAGGTCGGGTCCGGCGTGAGCGAGGAGGAGATCGCCGCTTTCGCAGCGGAATGCCGGCATCCGGTGCCCGAAGTGCTGCGCTCCTTCTGGCGGGAGGTCGGGCACGCGCGCTGGTCCGTGGCGGGCGAGGCGGGCAGGACCGGGATGCGGGTGCTCTCCCCGGCGCAGGTGAAGGCCCGCCGTCCCATGGCACGGGAGCTGGGCCGGACATACCTGCGGGCGCTGTACCCCGCTCGCGCGGAGGCGGTCCGGCCGGTCATGGAGTCGCTCGACGTACTGGTGGAGAGGTTCGGTGGCGGTGATCCGGTGGCCGTCACGCTGCTCGCCGACCAGGAGCGTGAGGACGAGCGGGTCTTCACCGCAGCCTGCGAGGACCCGGACGACTTCTGGTGGGAGAGTTCGCTGCCGTGGACGCTCGCCACCGGATTCCTCCGCGAGTTCGCCGACGCGGTCGAGTCGGCCGCCCCCGTGGTGGCCGAGGTCCACCACGGCCAGCGGTTCAACCCCGACGCCGAGCGCCGCCGCTTCGAACTCCGGCGCGAGGGCAAGCCGCCCCGCTTCTGGGAGCTCTTCCACGACCCGGCCCACGCCGTCGTCTCGACCCGCGAGGGCAAGCTCGGCGCGGTGGGCGCCGTGAAGGCCCGCTGCTACGACGACCCGGCACGGGCGGCCAGGAAGGCGGCGAAGCTGGTCGCGGCGAGGACGAAGGCGGGCTACTGCGAGATCACGACGGACGTCGACCGGCCTGGCTCCCCGTGACCGCGACCGATGCCCGCCCCACCGCTTCAGGAGTTCCGCCCATGCCACCCATCGAGTTCATCGACGGCGACGCCACCACCCCGCAGGCCGACGGCAACCGGATCATCGCGCATGTCTGCAACGACATCGGCGCCTGGGGCGCGGGGTTCGTACGGGCGCTGTCCCACCGCTGGCCCGAGCCCGAGAAGGAGTTCCGGCGCTGGTACCGCGACCGCGCCTCCTCGGGATTCCGCCTCGGCGCCGTGCAACTGGTCCAGGTCGATCCGCACGTGTGGGTCGCGAACATGGTGGGCCAGCACGGCATCAGGACCCGCGCGGGCACACGGACCGACTCCGGCACCGAACCCGCCGACAGCGGCCCGCCCATCCGCTACGAGGCGGTGGGCGGGGCCCTGCACACGCTGGCGGAGCACGCTCTGCGGCTGCACGCCTCGGTGCACATGCCCCGCATCGGCTGCGGCCTGGCGGGCGGCACCTGGGACCGCGTGGAACCGCTGGTCGTCGAGGCGCTGGGAGCGCGGGGGATCCGTACCGTCGTCTACGACCCTGCGTGACCGCCGACGGTCAGCGGTCGCCGTCGCGGCACACCCGTCGCCCCGCCGACAGCCGGTCGCATCGCGACAGCCGGTCGAAGAGTTCGTACCGGCCCAGGAGCGGAGTGCCGTCCCCGACGCCGTCGGTGAAGACCTCGTCCACGAGCAGGGACCGCAAACGGTCCCGCGCTTCCTCCTGGTCGTCCGGCCGTCCCAAGCGGTAGCTTCCGTGGTCCAGGTGGCCGTCCGCCTGCACCGCGGCGCCCGAGGGGAACCTTCTCCATGGCCGGCCGCGCCCGGATGGCACCCGAAGCGGTCGTACGGGGATCGAGGCTGATGCAGGAGACGACGCCCGCACGGATATCCCCCGGACCCGCAGATCCCCGGCGCTGAACACCGCGTGCGCCGTCAGGTCCCCGCGGACGACGATCCGCCTGTCGTAGCCGTGGTCGTACCGGCAGCACCGGACGGTGAGCGAGCCGGTGACCACGCGTGGCGCCGCCGCGCCCGGACGCCCGGTGACGAGCAGGCCACCGTGACGGTGCAGCGACTCGGACAGTTCCGGGTGCTCCCTCCCACAGCCCTCCGTCAACCGCCCCACCGGGCACCGTAGACACACCTGAATCGGAGATGCGACATGACAGACATCGTCTCCCGCTGGCGGCAGTTCGAGCAGATGCTCCAGGCCAAGGGCCTCGGCTGGGCGCTGGACTACGCGCCCGCCGACCTGCGCCGCTCACGCATGGCGACCCATCCGCACGGAGCCCGGCTGGACCACCTGCTGCCCGCCGACTACCGGACCTTCGTCAAGGAGGTCGGCTACCCGGTGCTCGGCTTCTCGTACTACGACCGTCGGGGGACGACGTTCCTGCCGCCCGAAGCGATGGCCGTGCTGTCGGTCGAGATCCACGATGAGGAACACGGCTTCCCGAAGGCGGTCGAAGGCGAACCCACCCCGTGCAGGCACGCCTTCTTCGCCGGCTACGACCTGTCCCACATCAGTGGCTTCGCCCTGGCGGAGGACGGGGTGTGGGTGGTCGAGGACTCGGCCGCGATCGAGTACGTGGGCAGTTTCACGGAGTGGCTGGAGGGTGAGCTGATCGACGTCGAGCACCGCATCGCCGAGCCCGGCTTCGGAGAGGACGCCGACCCCGACGAGGCGGCCGACCCCCACCGGCTGCTCGGCTACTCGCTCGAAGTCGACCTGTCCCGCCCACCGCACAGCGCGGCGGACCTTGAGCTGAACTGGGTCGAGGACCAGTCCGACAGTCCCTTCTCCTACGGCCTGATCGACGCGGAGGGACGCTGGCGCATCCCGATGGGCAGGCGGTACGTCGAGGTCCGGCCGTTCCGCGACGGAGTCGCCGAGGTGCGGCTGCCCGCCGAGGACGGTTCCTACGGCGGGCCGTGGACGCGGATCGACACCGAGGGCCGACCCGTCGACCAGCCGGCGTAGCAGCCGGTCAGCCTTCGCAGAAGCTGATCACTCGCAGAAGACGGTCAGCCCCTCGCCGGCCGCCGCCGCGTCGCCGAGGACGCCGACCACTACGTAAGCAGGAGTTCCAGGAAGGCGCCCCGGG
This sequence comes from Streptomyces sp. CC228A, assembly GCF_021390935.1. GTDB lineage: Bacteria > Actinomycetota > Actinomycetes > Streptomycetales > Streptomycetaceae > Streptomyces. The sequence goes on along the minus strand of NZ_JAJPUI010000007.1, from coordinate 54,938 downwards.
AGGGCCAGGCGTATGGGAGCCGTCCCGGCAGCACGGCTTCCCCGCCCTGCACCACTTCTACGCCTCCGAGGAACTGGAGGCTGGGGAACCGGTCGTCTCCCTGGCGCGCTGGCTGGGGCACTCCGATCCGGGGTTCACGCTGCGGAAGTCCTGCCCACTTCCTGCCTCGCGCGGGCGCACGGGGCAGCGCCGCCCTCGACGCGACTTCTGCGCAACCTCGGGCGTGAGGGCGCCGGGCCGGAACAGCGGCCCGTAGGAGCCCGTCACAGGCCCAACGTCCCAGGGAAGTCCCACGGATGCCGCCGCACCCTTCCCTGACCCGCTTCACCGCAGGTCAGGTCAGAAGGGGTGCGGCGGCATCCTCGTATCAAATGTCGCGGAAGATCTCGATCTGGGCGCCGACCGAGTTCAGCCGCTCCGCGAGGTCCTCGTAGCCGCGGTTGATGACGTACACGTTGCGCAGGACCGACGTGCCCTCCGCGGCCATCATGGCGAGCAGGACGACCACGGCCGGGCGGAGGGCCGGCGGGCACATCATCTCGGCGGCGCGCCAGCGGGTCGGGCCCTCGACGAGGACGCGGTGCGGGTCGAGGAGCTGGAGGCGGCCGCCGAGGCGGTTGAGGTCCGTCAGGTAGATCGCGCGGTTGTCGTAGACCCAGTCGTGGATGAGGGTCTTGCCCTGCGCGGCCGCGGCGATGGCCGCGAAGAAGGGGACGTTGTCGATGTTCAGGCCCGGGAACGGCATCGGGTGGATCTTGTCGATCGGCGCTTCCAGTTTGGAGGGGCGGACCGTCAGGTCGACCAGGCGGGTGCGGCCGTTGTCCGCGCCGTACTCGGCGGAGCGGTCGTGGTCCAGGCCCATCTCCTCCAGGACCGCGAGCTCGATCTCCAGGAACTCGATGGGCACCCGGCGGATCGTCAGCTCCGACTCGGTGACGACGGCCGCGGCGAGCAGGCTCATCGCCTCGACCGGGTCCTCGGAGGGCGAGTAGTCGACGTCCACGTCGATGTGCGGCACGCCGTGGACGGTGAGGGTGGTCGTGCCGATGCCCTCGACCCGTACGCCCAGCGCCTCCAGGAAGAAGCAGAGGTCCTGGACCATGTAGTTGGAGGAGGCGTTGCGGATGACGGTGGCGCCGTCGTGGCGGGCGGCGGCCAGCAGCGCGTTCTCGGTCACGGTGTCGCCGCGCTCGGTCAGCACGATGGGGCGGTCCGGCGTGACGCCCGGGTCGACCTCCGCGTGGTAGAGGCCCTCGGTGGCGGTGATGTCCAGGCCGAACCGGCGCAGGGCGATCATGTGCGGCTCGACCGTCCGCGTGCCCAGGTCGCAGCCGCCGGCGTACGGCAGCTTGAACGACCGCATCCGGTGCAGGAGCGGCCCGAGGAACATGATGATCGAGCGGGTGCGGCGGGCCGCGTCCGCGTCGATGGCCTCCATGGTGAGCTCGGCGGGCGGGACGATCTCCAGGTCCGTACCGTCGTTGATCCAGCGGGTGCGGACCCCGATGGAGTTCAGCACCTCCAGCAGCCGGTAGACCTCCTCGATGCGCGCGACCCGGCGCAGCACCGTCCGGCCCTTGTTCAGCAGGGAGGCGCAGAGCAGGGCGACACATGCGTTCTTGCTGGTCTTGACGTCGATGGCGCCGGAGAGGCGGCGGCCGCCGACGACCCTCAGGTGCATGGGCCCGGAGTAACCGAGCGACACGATCTCGCTGTCCAGCGCCTCACCGATGCGGGCGATCATCTCAAGACTGATGTTCTGGTTTCCGCGCTCGATACGGTTGACGGCGCTTTGGCTGGTGGCCAGCGCCTCGGCGAGCTGCGTCTGTGTCCAGCCGCGATGCTGGCGGGCGTCACGGATGAGCCTGCCGATGCGTACGAGGTAGTCGTCTGCCATAGCGGCAGGCTATCTCACATATGAGATGAGATTGGGATCCGGGTGAGCCGTTCGGGTGAACCCTCGTCGACCATACGCCAGTTCTTCCCTCGCACATCCGACAAAGGGTCATGTTCCCTCAGGGGGCCTCGGGATACACCACATCCGGCAGATTTCTTGCGAAAAGCTCAATGTAGGTCAAACCGGATACTGGGGAGGTCTCCCGCCTCGGGTCGGCGGGTGGGGGGTGGCCCCGCACGCCGCCGGTGTCAGTGCCGCCGCCTTCCGCTGGCTCGCCGGTGCCCCCGCGCCGCGCCGCGCGCCTCGCGGTCACCCGCTCCGGCCGTGGCGCCGCTGGGCCGGGCGGCCTGCCGCAAGGGTCCGGGCACACTGACCGGCAGCGGGGAATGGCTTTGACGGGCAGCCCTGAGGGGGAGGGGGCGTGGCGGATAGCGTGCGGGGTGGAGGGGACGAAGGGGGATGGAGATGGCGGGGAAGCGACGGGTCCTGTACCGGCAGGGCTCCGGGTTCTGGCGGATGACGGCGAAGTGGGCCGCGGTCTTCGGGCTCCTCTACCTGGCGGACGGCGGGCTGCTCCGCTCGTGGGGCGACGCCCTGGTCTGGCCGCTGATCGGGGTGGTGCTCTGGGTGCCGTTCGGGATCGGTGCCGCCTGGTACCCGAAGAAGGACCAGCGGATCACGCTGACGACATGTGAACTGCTCATCCGGCGCAGGCGGCTGCCGATGGACGAGGTGAACCTGCTGCACGTGGCGCGGCTGTGGCTGGAGGGGCGGTCGACCGCGGACGAGCAGCCGGTCCGGCAGTGGCCGCGCGCCGTCCGGGTGGTCTGGGTCCCGCTGCGGGACGGCCGGGCGTACGGCGTGGAGTTCCGCGACCCCGCCGCGTTCGCCGAGGTCCTCGGCGCCTTCGCGGTCGCGGCGTGCGGCGGTCCGGACGCCGTCCGCGCGAGGGCGGCGGCGACGACGTACCCGGACCCGCGCCCCATGCGGGCCCGCTCCGCCGACACCGCCGCCTCCGGGTCGGACGTCCTGGACCTCTTCGGCTGAGAGCCGGTGATGGCCGGGCGGGCGAGGCGCGGGAACGCGCACCCGCCGACGACCGCACGGAGCGCCACCTCCGCACGGCGGTCCGGCCCGCTCCCCTGGAGGTACCGCCCGCGGCCACGCCCTCGTGCAGCTCGGCCGCCGTACGTGCTCGTACGGCCGGGTGGGCGGCCTCGGTCCGGGCTCCCGCGGAATACCGCCCGCGGCGCTCACAGTCGCCTGCCATACGTGCTCGTACGACCGGGCCACCGCCCATGCCCGCGGCCACGCCCTCGTACAGCTCGGCCGCCGCGTGCGACCGGCCACGCCCCCGTACAGTCGCCCGCGCCCCGCGCCCCGCGCCCGCGCCCCGGTCCGTGCCCTGTCCCGTGCGGGAGGCGGTTCGAGTCCGGGTCGAGGCGCTGCGGGCACGCTGCGGCCCGCACGCCCGTCCGTCCCAGGGGCGCCGTGGCGGCGCGGCGGCGCGGTGGCCTGCGGTGCGGTGCGCTCCGGGTTCCGTGCGCTCCGGGTTCCGTGCGACGTCCCTGTGACGTAGCTGCGACGTCCCTGCGGCGTCCTGGGCGACAGGCTGTCCGACCGCGCTCGAGCCTCCCGGGCATGACCTTGCCGCGGTGATGTACTAGTGTTATCTCGACATCGAGATATCTGCTGACGACGCACCGCGGCCGCCCGCTCGGGTAAGGGTCACCTAACTAAGCCTTACCTTAGCGGATCGGTGACAAGCCTGTGGCGGCAGGATGCGGTTGAACGCGCACATTGATGAAGGAGACTGTCGTGTCGGCGAACAGCTTCGACGCCCGCAGCACGCTGCGCGTGGGCGACGAGTCGTACGAGATCTTCCGGCTGGACAAGGTTGAGGGCTCGGCTCGCCTGCCCTACAGCCTCAAGGTCCTGCTGGAGAACCTGCTCCGCACCGAGGACGGCGCGAACATCACCGCCGACCACATCCGCGCGCTCGGCAACTGGGACTCGCAGGCCCAGCCGAGCCAGGAGATCCAGTTCACGCCGGCCCGCGTGATCATGCAGGACTTCACCGGTGTCCCGTGCGTCGTGGACCTCGCCACCATGCGCGAGGCCGTCAAGGAGCTCGGCGGCGACCCGTCGAAGATCAACCCGCTGGCGCCGGCCGAGCTGGTCATCGACCACTCCGTCATCGCCGACAAGTTCGGCACCGCGGACGCCTTCGGCCAGAACGTCGAGCTGGAGTACGGCCGCAACAAGGAGCGCTACCAGTTCCTGCGCTGGGGCCAGACCGCGTTCGACGAGTTCAAGGTCGTCCCGCCGGGCACCGGCATCGTCCACCAGGTGAACATCGAGCACCTGGCCCGCACCGTCATGGTCCGGGGCGGCCAGGCGTACCCCGACACCCTCGTCGGCACCGACTCGCACACCACCATGGTCAACGGCCTCGGTGTGCTCGGCTGGGGCGTCGGCGGCATCGAGGCCGAGGCCGCCATGCTCGGCCAGCCGGTCTCCATGCTGATCCCGCGCGTCGTCGGCTTCAAGCTGACCGGCGAGCTGCCCACCGGCACCACCGCCACCGACCTGGTGCTGACCATCACCGAGATGCTCCGCAAGCACGGTGTCGTCGGCAAGTTCGTCGAGTTCTACGGTGAGGGCGTCGCCGCCACCTCCCTGGCCAACCGCGCCACCATCGGCAACATGTCGCCGGAGTTCGGCTCCACCGCCGCGATCTTCCCGATCGACGGCGAGACCCTGAACTACCTGCGCCTCACCGGCCGCTCCGAGCAGCAGGTCGCCCTCGTCGAGGCGTACGCCAAGGAGCAGGGCCTCTGGCTGGACCCGACCGCCGAGCCGGACTTCTCCGAGAAGCTGGAGCTGGACCTGTCGACGGTCGTCCCGTCGATCGCCGGCCCGAAGCGCCCGCAGGACCGCATCATCCTGGCGAACGCCGCCGAGCAGTTCGCGCAGGACGTCCGCAACTACGTCGACGACGTGGACGAGGCGGGCAAGGAGTCCTTCCCGGCGTCCGACGCCCCGGCCAACACGCCGAACGGCGCCCCGTCGAAGCCGGTCCCGGTCACCGCGCCCGACGGGTCGACGTACGAGATCGACCACGGTGCCGTGACGGTCGCCGCCATCACCTCCTGCACCAACACCTCGAACCCGTACGTCATGGTCGCCGCGGCGCTCGTGGCGAAGAAGGCGGTCGAGAAGGGCCTGACCCGCAAGCCGTGGGTCAAGACCACCCTCGCCCCGGGCTCGAAGGTCGTCACCGACTACTTCGACAAGGCGGGCCTCACCCCCTACCTCGACAAGGTCGGCTTCAACCTCGTCGGCTACGGCTGCACCACCTGCATCGGCAACTCCGGCCCGCTGCCGGAGGAGGTCTCCAAGGCCGTCAACGACCACGACCTCGCCGTCACCTCGGTCCTCTCCGGCAACCGCAACTTCGAGGGCCGCATCAACCCCGACGTCAAGATGAACTACCTGGCGTCCCCGCCGCTGGTGGTCGCCTACGCCCTCGCCGGCTCCATGAAGGTGGACATCACCAAGGACGCCCTGGGCACCGACCAGGACGGAAACCCGGTCTACCTGAAGGACATCTGGCCGACGGAGGCCGAGGTCAACGACGTCGTCGCCAACGCCATCGGCGAGGACATGTTCTCGAAGTCCTACGCGGACGTGTTCGCCGGCGACGCCCAGTGGCAGGCGCTGCCGATCCCGACCGGCAACACCTTCGAGTGGGACCCGCAGTCCACCTACGTCCGCAAGCCCCCGTACTTCGAGGGCATGACGATGGACCCGGCCCCGGTCGAGGACATCTCCGGCGCCCGGGTCCTGGCGAAGCTGGGCGACTCGGTCACCACCGACCACATCTCCCCGGCCGGCGCCATCAAGGCCGACACCCCGGCCGGCAAGTACCTCACCGAGCACGGTGTGGAGCGCCGCGACTTCAACAGCTACGGCTCGCGCCGCGGCAACCACGAGGTCATGATCCGCGGTACGTTCGCCAACATCCGCCTGCGCAACCAGATCGCGCCGGGCACCGAGGGCGGCTACACCCGCGACTTCACGCAGGACGGCGCGCCGGTCTCCTTCATCTACGACGCCTCCCAGAACTACCAGGCCGCCGGCATCCCGCTGGTCGTCCTGGCGGGCAAGGAGTACGGCTCCGGCTCGTCCCGCGACTGGGCGGCCAAGGGCACGGCGCTCCTCGGTGTCAAGGCCGTCATCGCCGAGTCGTACGAGCGCATCCACCGCTCGAACCTCATCGGCATGGGCGTGCTCCCGCTCCAGTTCCCGGAGGGCGCCTCGGCCGAGTCCCTCGGCCTGACCGGCGAGGAGACCTTCTCCATCGCGGGCGTCACCGAGCTGAACGAGGGCCGCACCCCGCGCACGGTGAAGGTCACCACCGACACCGGCGTCGAGTTCGACGCGGTCGTCCGCATCGACACCCCCGGTGAGGCCGACTACTACCGCAACGGCGGCATCATGCAGTACGTGCTGCGCAACCTGATCCGCGGCTGAGTCCCGGCAGGCCCCCGCGGCTGAGGGCCGCACCCCGTTCCGTACGGGGTGCGGCCCTTCCGCTTTCCCGGCTTCGCACGAGGGGCTGACGGCTGTCATGTCCGGACTTCTCGTCCAACGCCTGGGCGGCGCACCCCGGCTGGTTCCGCGTCTACCTCACCGAGGACGGCTACGACCCGACCCGCGCCCTCACCTGGGACGGCATGGAGGACGAGCCGTTCCTGACGGTGGACCACGCGGGCCTCCACGGCAGCCCGGCACCGTGGAGGACCACCACTCCCGGACCGGCGACCTCCCCGCCGCGCTCCGGCAGACTCCCCGGCGGACCGGACGCCTCAGCCGCAAGGGCGTGCGTACGGGGGTGCCTCGCGCACCAGGGCGTGCGGTCCGGGGGCGGTTGCGGGGAGGGGCCGCGTGCAGGGGCCGCGTGCAGGGCGTGCTCACGGGGGCGTACGCCAGGGCCCGTCCCGCGGCACGCTGCACGGAACCGACCACGCCGCCACCCGGGAGATCCGGCGGAATGAACCGGTGCGGCGACGGTGGGACCGGGGAGTGTTGCCGCGCACCAGGGCGCCGCGCGTCCCCGACACTGGGCCGCATGAAAACGATCAGTCGTCGGCTCGCCGGTCTGCGAGCCCGAGCCAGGTCGGCCGGCGTCATCTGCGCGATCGCCGCGGCCACCGTCCCCGCCGTGCTCCTCGGCCCCGCCGCCCAGGAGGCAGCCGCGGCCCCCCTCCCCGGCGGCCTCGGCCCCTGCGCGGGGGACAACTGCCCGGACCGCCACCCGGGCATCAACAACGGCCCCATCACCCACCGGGACGACGGCGTCAACATCTTCGTCGGAGCGGACTTCCTCGTCCGCGGACGAGCCGCCGAGGCGGAGGGCCGGATCGTGGTCCTCGACGACTTCGACCTGGCCAAGGACACCGGCGCGAGCGCCGCGTACAACGTCGGCGTGGTGGGCGTCGGCTCCCGGGTCCCGCCGCCCGCCGGCTCCGACTTCCTCGTCACCGGCGGCGACGTCACCGTGGCCGCCGACCAGCGGCTCATCGCCGAAGGCGGCGTCGTCCGGCACGCCGGCACCGCTACGGGCACGATCCTGGGCACCACCGTCCAGGACCCCCGGGCGACCGCCCGCTACCAGGCGCTGCGCGACCGGCTGACCGACGCGAGCCAGTGCTACGCGCGCGTGGACGGCAGCCCCAGGACCGCCACCGGCACGGCCGTCAACCAGGGCGGGCAGACCCTCTTCACCGGTGACGGCACCTCGCCGCTCCAGGTCTTCAACGTCGACTTCGACCTCACCACGGCCACCGGCGGCCAGCAGGGGCTGGTCTTCAGGAACATCCCCGCGGGCGCCACCATCCTGGTCAACGTCTTCGGCACGAACCGCGTGCTGAGCACCTACAGCGGCGGCATTGACGACGCGACCGACCCGCTGAACGGGTACCGGGAGCGGCTCCTGTGGAACTTCCCCGACAGCACCGCGCTCTCCCTGGCAGGCACGGGCCAGTTCCAGGGCAGCGTGCTGGTCGGCGCCCAGGACTCCCGCACCACGGTGACCCTCCCCGGCGTCAACGGCCGGTTCTTCACCACCGGTTCCCTCGTCCACACCAGCTCCGCCACGGGCGGCGGCGGCCAGGAGTTCCACGCCTACCCCTTCGACGGCGACCTGCCGGACTGCGGCTCCACCCCCCAGCCGGTGCGGGGTGAGGTGCGGGTGGTGAAGCGGGACGCGGACAGCGGTGCGGTGCTGCCGGGTGCGCGGTTCGAGTTGTGGGAGGAGACGAACGGGGTCGCGGGCCTGCAGGTGTCGGGGGCGGGTGCGGACACGCGGGTGGGCGTGTGTACGACGGACGCGCGGGGTGTGTGCGCGCGGACGGTGGGGGAGGGTGCGTACTACTGGCGTGAGGTGGGGGCGCCTGAGGGGTACGAGCTGCCGGATCCGGCGGTGTTCGGTCCGCTGGAGCTGGACGCGTCGAACGCGGAGCGGGGCGTGCAGGTGACCGCCCTCAACACCCGTACCCCGCAGCCCGCCCGCGGCAGCCTCTGGATCCACAAGACCGACGCCAAGAACGGTGAGCCGCTCCCCGGCGCCGTGTTCGAGCTGTGGCGGGAGACCAACGGCGTCGCCGGCCTCCAGACCGGCGGCGCCCGGCCCGACACCCGGCAGGGCGCCGGCTGCTCCACCGACGAGATCGGCGTCTGCTCCTTCACCGGACTCCCCGCGGGCACCTACTACCTCCGGGAGACCGCCGTGCCCGAGGGCTACGTGCTGCCGGAGGACCCCGTGACCGGCCCGTACGTCCTCACGGAGGAGAACATCGGCGACGAGGTCGTCGTGGAGGTCGCCAACGAGCGCGGCGAGCCGGGCAAGGGCGGCAAGGGCAGGGACCGCGCCCTGTGACCGGCGTCCGGTTCCGGCACACCCGGGGCCCCACGGGGCAGGCAGGGCCCCGCTGACCCGGCGGGCCCGCCGTCACCGGTCCGGCCGCTCATCCCTGGGCGGCCGGACCGGCCTGCTGGTAGCTGTGGAATCGGACGCGGCGACCGCGGCGCACGAGCAGCGAGAGGCGGGCAGGCATGACCAGGACGGTTCCCCTCGGCGCACTGGCCCTCGTCCTGGCCCTCGGGCCCGCGGGAAGCGGCGCCGCCGTCGCGGCGGAAGCGGACTGCACCGCCCCCACCGGCCCGTACCAGCGGCTGATGGAGGAGGCCCTGGGCAGGCCCGTCGACGGCGTCCAGTCCCCGGAGGACTGCGCGGCCGTCCGGCGGTTCCAGCAGGACAACGGCGTCGAACCGGCCGACGGCTACGCCGGCCTCGCCACGTACCGCCACCTCGTGGCCGTGCGGGCGCGCACCGACCCGAACGCCGAAGGCCGGTGCCCGGAACGCGACCGGCGGGTCGCATGCGTCGACCTCGACCGCCAGATCCTGTGGGTCCAGGAGTCCGGCACGGTCGTCTTCGCACCCGTACCCGTCCGCAGCGGCCGCGACAGCGAGGAGACGCGGCCCGGCCTGCACTCCGTCTACTGGCGCAGCAAGGACCACGTGTCGACCCTGTACGGCACGCCCATGCCGTACGCCCAGTTCTTCGACGGCGGCCAGGCGCTCCACGGGCGCCCGGAGGGGCTCTTCGACGGCGGCGGCTCCGCGGGCTGCGTCAACCTGGCGATGGACGACGCCGCCGCCCTGTGGGACCTGCTGTCGCTGGAGGACCTGGTGTACGTGTGGGGCACCAAGCCCGGCACCGCCGACTGACGCCCGGCCGGCTCACCTTCCGCCCGGCGCCAGCCGGTCCAGCAGCCCGCCGTCCGCCGGATAGGGCTCCTCCGCCGGGAGGAGCCGCCGTGCGGCGGCCAGGTCGCCGCCCCGCACCAGCGCGTGCACCTCGCGGGCGAGCGGGGTGACGTCCCGGATGGACACCGTCCACTCGTCGGCGTACCGCCGCGCCGCCTCGCCCGCGAGCCCCAGCTGCAGGGAGCGGTACGGCAGCGGCTGCAACCGCAGGTCCCGCTCCGGGTCCCACTGCACCCGTGCGGGGGCGCGCCGCAACTCCCGCCGCCAGGACGCCCGGTCGGGGTGCAGACCGCGCACGTAGTGGGACAGGCAGGCGTGCCGCAGCGCCCAGTCGAAGCCCTCGCGGCTGATCTCCACCGCCAGGACCGTCTGCTGGCCCTCCTTCTGCCCCCAGCCGCAGCGGTACATCATCCACAGGAACGACGGCTTGATCCAGGTCATTCGGTCGCGCTTCCAGGCCGGCGGGAACCGGCCGTCGCGGGCGGCGGGCAGCCCGAGGGCGGGGGAGTACGCCTGGTAGACGGTGATCGTGGTGGCGGTGTGGACCGCCCGGATCCGGCGGTACGGCTCGTTCATGCCCCTCAGGGTGGATCGGGACCCGGGCTCCCTGCCAGCGGATTTCCGGCGGGGGCGGCCGGGCCCGCGCGCGGAGGGCCCGTGCCCGGAGGGCCCGCGCTTCGAGCCGCCCTGCGTGGGGCACTCCGGTGGGTCCGGCCCCGCGAGTCTGTGGCCCTCGGGCGCGGCGTGCGGCCGGGTCGCCCCGCCGGGGCAGGAGGCGCCAGGGGGCGCGTCCGCAGGCGGTGCGGCGGCCGGTCCGGGAAAAGACTCGCGCCGAAAACTGTTGTCGATCTTGCCCCGCCGACGTCAAGTGGACTATACCTGTCGGCACCTGTCGGCGTCCGCGCGGACGCGGCTCCGGTACGACGGCGCACCACCCTGCACAGACCTGCACGACTCGGCACGACCCAGTTGCAACAGACCGCGGTGGCGCGGCCCTTCGCCCATGCAGGCCGTATCGGGCGACCGGCGCACCGCCTCAGTCCTGGAGAAGGCGAGGACTTGAGCATGGGATCCCCCTCCGACCACCGTGACGCACCCGACCGGCGCGACCTGATCAAGAGGGCCGCCGCGCTCGGTCTGGTCTCCGTCCCCGCCATGGGCTTCCTGTCCGCCTGCGCCACCGGCGGGGGCGGTGGAGGCGGCCAGGGCCAGGCGCCCGTCGGGGAGAAGACCGGCAAGAACCCGCTGGGCGTCAAGGAGGGCGTGCCCCTGGAGGCGTTTATCTTCAAGGGCGGCCTCGGGGACGAGTACGCCAAGGACGCCGAAGCCGACTTCAAGGCCGTCTACAAGGCCGAGGTCAAGCACACCGGCACCCAGCAGATCGGGCCCAAGCTCACCCCGCGCTTCGCCGGCGGCAACCCGCCGGACATCATCGACAACTCCGGCGCCGACCACCTCGACATGAACAAGCTGTCCACCCAGGGCCAGCTCCAGGACCTCACCGCCCTCCTCGACGCGCCGTCCATCGACGACCCGGCGAAGAAGGTCCGCGACACCATCCACCCCAGCACCGTCGAGAAGGGCCGGCACGGCGACGCGTTCGACGTGCTCTACTACGCCTTCACCGTCTACGGGACGTGGTACTCCAAGAAGCTCATGGACGACCGCGGCTGGGCGTACCCGAAGACCTTCGACGAGATGGTCGCGCTCTGCGGCGAGATCAAGAAGGCGGGTATCGCGCCCTGGACGTACGCCGGGAAGTACCCCTACTACGTCCACTTCAACCTCTTCGCCCAGATCGCCAAGATCGGCGGCATGGAGAAGTGGATCGCCATCGACAACCTGGAGCCGAACGCCTGGACGTCGAACGACGCAGTCCGGCAGACCGTCGAGCACTACGAGGAGCTCGCCGCGAAGGGCTGCTTCCTGGAGGGCAGCAAAGGGCTGACGCACATCCAGTCGCAGACCGCCTGGAACAAGGGGAAGGCCGTCTTCCTCCCCAACGGCTCGTGGGTCGAGAACGAGGCGGCGCCCACCACCCCGGCGGACTTCGGCATGTCCGTGGGCGCCCTCTTCGACGGCGGCGCCGGCGACGCGATGCCGCACGGCACCCTGCGGGCCGAGCCGAGCGAGCCGTACATCGTCGCCGCCAAGGGGAAGAACCCCGTCGGCGGCATGGAGATGCTGCGCATCATGCTCTCCCGCAAGCACGCCCAGAACTTCGCCACCAAGGTGAAGTCCCTGACGTGCGTCCTCGGCGCGACCGAGGGCATGACCCTCTCTCCGGGCCTGTCGTCGGCGAGCCAGGCCTTCGAGGCGGCCGGCGACAACATCGTCAGCCTCCAGCTCCAGGAGTGGTATCCGGCGCTCACCGACGACAAGATCGGCGGCCTCACCGGGCAGCTCCTCGCCGGGGAACTGAAGGCCGCCGACTGGATCAAGCGGGCGCAGGCGGAAGCCGACAAGGTGGCCAAGGACAGCTCCGTCACCAAGTTCACGCGCACCGCCTGAGGCCGCCGCCCAGCCGCGCCGGCTGCCGCGGTCCGGCGCCGCCTGCCCGTAGCGCAGCAGCCGCTGCGTCGCGGAGGGGCCGAGCTGCCGGCCGGCCGACGGCCCAGGCCGCGGGGCCGCCGCCGCGCAGCCGCCCGGCGCCGCCCCCGCCGCCCGTACGGCCGGACGGGCCGGGCCGTACGGCGGCAGCGCCTGCCGGTACGGCAGCACCGTGCCGCTGGTACCGACCGGCGGCGCCGCCGCGCCGTATGACCGCGCCGTATGACCGCACTGCATGACCGCGCCGTATGACCGCACTGCATGACCGCCCACGGCGGCACCGCCGTAAGACCGGGTCTGAAGAGGAGGGCCGGGGAGCCCCATGCAACACGGCAAGTACCGGATCATCGTGGGCTTCCTGGCCCTGCCACTGCTCGTCTACGGCGTCTTCGTCGTCTCGCCCTTCGTCCAGGCGTTCCAGATCTCGATGACCGACTGGTCCGGACTGGTCGGCAGCGCGCGCTTCGTGGGCCTCGACAACTTCGTACGCCTCTGGGACAGCGACGACTTCTGGAACGCGCTGCGCCACAACGTCTCCATGCTGGCCCTCGTGCCCGTCGTCACGCTGGGGCTCGGCCTGTTCTTCGCCTTCATGCTGAACGTGGGCGGGCGGCGCCGCCGCGGGGACCTCGTCACCGGGGTGGCGGGCTCCCGGTTCTACAAGTTCGTCTTCTTCTTCCCGCAGGTCATCTCCATCACCATCATCGCCGTCATCTGGTTCAACATCTACAACCCCGACCCCGACGACGGCATGCTGAACGCCCTGCTCGGCGCCGTCGGCCTGGACGGGCTCCAGAACGCCTGGCTGGGGGAGAAGAGCATCGCCCTGTGGTGCATCAGCGCCGTCATGGTCTGGGGGCACGTCGGCTTCTACGTCGTGCTGTTCTCCGCCGCCATGGCCTCCATCCCGCGCGACATCTACGAGGCGGCACTGCTGGACGGCGCGGGCCGCTTCCCCACCTTCTTCCGCATCACCCTGCCGCTGCTCTGGGACACCGTGCAGACCGGCTGGGTCTACATGGGCATCATCGCCCTGGACGCCTTCGCCCTCGTCCAGATCATGTCGGTGAACATGGGCGGGCCGGACGGCGCCACCGACGTCATGCCGCTGCGGCTCTACCAGACGGCGTTCCGCGACAGCCAGTACGGCTACGCCGCCGCCATGGGCGTCGCCATGCTGGTGGTGACCATGACGTTCGCCGTCCTCGCGCTGCGCCTCGGGCGCCGCGAGCGGATCGAGTACTGAGGGGACGACGACGCCGATGGCGACAGAAGAGATCCAGAAGACCGACGGCGTCCGCGGGACCGCGGCCCGGCCCCGCGGGACCGCGGGCGTGACCGGGGCGCTCGGGCCCGCCCCCGGGCGGCCCGCCGAGGGCCGGGCGCTGAACGTCTTCTCCCACGGCATCCTCGTGCTGTGGGCCCTGATGGTGGGCGTGCCGCTGCTGTGGGTGCTGTGGAGCTCCTTCAAGGACAGCAACGGCATCCTCAGCGACCCCTGGGGGCTGCCCACGGTGCTCCACTGGGAGAACTGGGCCAACGCCTGGAACCAGGCGCACATGGGCCGCTACTTCCTCAACACGGCGGTCGTGGTGGGCGGTTCCGTGGTCGGCACGATGGTGCTGGGCTCCATGGCCGCGTACGTGCTGGCCCGGTTCGCCTTCCCCGGCAACCGGTTCGTCTACTACCTGTTCGTCGCCGGCATGTCCTTCCCGGTCTTCATGCTGGTGATCCCGCTCTTCTTCGTGCTGCGGGACTTCCCCGGCGGCTCCCTGCTGGCGACGCACCACGGGCTGATCCTGGTGTACATCGCGTACTCGCTGCCGTTCACGGTCTTCTTCATGACCGCGTTCTTCCGGACGCTGCCGACCTCGGTGGCGGAGGCGGCGCTGATCGACGGCGCCTCCCACACCCGTACGTTCTTCCAGGTCATGCTGCCGATGGCGAAGCCGGGCCTGATCAGCATCGGCATCTTCAACTTCCTGGGCCAGTGGAACCAGTACCTGCTGCCGATGGTGCTGAACCAGGAGGAGGACACCTACGTCCTGACGCAGGGCCTCGCCATGATCGCCCTGCAGAACGGCTACGAGAACGACTGGGGCGCGCTGATGGCCGGCATGATGATCGCCATGCTGCCGGTGCTCGTCGTCTACGCGGCCTTCCAGCGGCAGGTCCAGGCCGGCCTGACCGCAGGCGCCCTGAAGTAACCGGACGGCACCCCGCGGCAACCGCGGCGCCCGCGCCCGCGCGCACCGGCCGCGGCGAAGCCCGCGCACCCCTGGCCGCCCATCGGAGCTGCCCGGGGCCCGCGGCCCGCGCCTGCCCGCGGCCCGCACCGTCCGCAGCCCGAATTCGGAGGCCGCCCGCCCCTGGCCGCCGCCACCCGCACCGTCCGCAGCCCGAATTCGGAGGCCGCCCGCCCCTGGCCGCCGCCACCCGCACCTTCCGCAGCCCGTAGCAAAGGCCCGCCCGCGGTCCGCAGCGGAGGCCGCCCGCCGCCCCGCACCGCGCGCAGCGCAGGCCGCCTGTCCTTCGCTGTCCGTCGGCGCCGCCCGGGGCCCGCCGCCCGTGCCCACCCGGGGCACCCCCGCCGCCTGGCATCCGCGCCGCCCGCCGCGGCGACCGTACGAACCGTGAACCGCCGGCCCGTGGTCTCGGCCACCGGGTTGGCGGTTTCCGCATGGGTGGTTCCCGACATTTCGGGTTTCTCGTGACATTACCCGCTCATCGGAGCTTCGTGATGCTCAAGGCCTTGACGGGGGGCAACCGCAAACGCTCAGCTTAGAGTTCACATGTTGGAGAAAACGGCAGGAGTGAGTGGGTCGATGGAGACTCCCGGGTCGCAGACGTCACTGCATCGGGCCAACCTTGAGCGGGTCGTACGGGCCGTGCGGATGGCCGGTTCCCTCACCCAGGCGGAGATCGCCCGGGCCACCGGGCTGTCCGCCGCGACGGTCTCCAACATCGTGCGGGAGCTGAAGGAGACCGGCACGGTCGAGGTCACGCCCACGTCGGCAGGCGGCCGCCGGGCCCGGAGCGTCTCGCTCAGCGGCGACGCCGGCATCGTGATCGGCGTCGACTTCGGCCACACCCACCTGCGGGTCGCCGTGGGCAACCTCGCCCACCAGGTCCTCGCCGAAGAGGCCGAGCCGCTCGACGTGGACGCCTCGGCCGCGGACGGTTTCGACCGGGCGGAGCAGCTGGTCAAGCGGCTGATCGCGACCACCGGAATCGGCCAGGACAAGGTCGTCGGCGTCGGCCTCGGCGTCCCCGGGCCCATCGACGTCTCGTCCGGCACCCTCGGCTCCACCTCCATCCTCCCGGGCTGGAGCGGCATCAACCCCGGCCAGGAGCTCTCCGCCCGCCTCGGGGTGCCCGTGTACGTGGACAACGACGCCAACCTCGGCGCGCTCGGCGAGCTGGTGTGGGGCGGCGGCCGGGGCGTGCGCGACCTCGCGTACATCAAGGTCGCCAGCGGCGTGGGCGCCGGCCTCGTCATCGACGGGCAGATCTACCGCGGCCCCGGCGGCACGGCGGGGGAGATCGGCCACATCACGCTCGACGAGTCCGGGCCGGTCTGCCGCTGCGGCAACCGCGGCTGCCTGGAGACCTTCGCCGCCGCGCGGTACGTCCTGCCGCTGCTCCAGCCGAGCCACGGCCCCGACCTCACCATGGAGCGGGTCGTCCAGCTGGCCCGGGAGGGCGACCCCGGCTGCCGCCGGGTGATCGCCGACGTCGGGCGGCACGTCGGCAGCGGCGTCGCCAACCTCTGCAACCTGCTCAACCCCAGCCGGGTGGTCCTCGGCGGTGACCTCGCGGAGGCCGGCGAGCTGGTGCTCGCGCCCATCCGCGAGTCCGTGTCGCGCTACGCGATCCCCAGTGCCGCCCGGCAGCTCTCCGTGGCCCCCGGCGCCCTCGGGGGCCGCGCGGAGGTGCTGGGCGCCCTCGCCCTCGTGCTGAGCGAGATGGGCGACTCGACGCTGCTGGACACCTCCGCCTCCGCCGCCCGCAGGTCCGGGCCGCGCACCACCGCTCGGGCCGCCGCCGAGGCGACTACGGGTGCGTTCATTTAGATAACGCATGGCACCGTTGTCATCTCGTTAAACATTTACTCCTTGACGGTAGGGGGAGCGGCCGAGTTGACTCACAGCCACCTCGGCCGCAGTGACGCGGCCTCGTCAGGGAGGTAACCCACATGAACGCAATGACGCGTCGCGTCGTCATAGGTACGGCCGCGGTCTCCATGGCCCTGTCCCTCGCCGCCTGCGGCCAGGCGGGCGGCGGCGACACCGCCGGCGACCAGGGCGACGGCAAGACCATCGGCCTGCTGCTCCCCGAGAACAAGACCACGCGCTATGAGACCTTCGACCGCCCGATCATCGAGGCGAAGATCAAGGAACTCTGCGACGACTGCGAGGTCAAGTACAACAACGCCGCGCAGGACACCGAGACCCAGAAGAAGCAGTTCGACGCGCTCGTCACGCAGGGCGTGAAGGTGATCATCCTCGACGCGGTCGACTACAAGGCCACCAAGTCCTGGGTCGAGCAGGCAGAGAAGAAGGGCGTGAAGGTCGTCGCGTACGACCGCCTCGCCGAGGGCCCGATCGCCGCCTACGTCTCGTACGACAACGAGAAGATCGGCCGGCTCCAGGGCCAGGGCCTCGTGAAGGCGCTGGGCGACAAGGCCAAGGAGGCCGAGGTCGTCATGATCAACGGGTCCCCGACCGACCCGAACGCCCCCCTGTTCAAGAAGGGCGCCCACAGCGTCCTGGACAAGGAGGTCGCGAAGATCGTCTACGAGCAGGACATCCCCGACTGGTCCCCGGACGAGGCCAGCAAGAAGATGGGCGCCGCCATCGACTCGCTCGGCAAGGACGGCTTCGACGGCGTCTACTCCGCCAACGACGGCATGGCCGGCGGCATCATCACCGCCCTCAGCAAGCAGGGCATCAAGGTCCCGGTCGGCGGCCAGGACGCCGAGCTCGCCGGTCTCCAGCGGATCCTGAAGGGCGACCAGTCCTTCACGATCTACAAGCAGATCCGCCCCGAGGCCGAGACGACCGCCGAGATCGCCGTCGCCCTGCTCAAGGGCGAGAAGTGGGAGCACCTCACCCCGACCAAGGTGACCAGCCTGACGGGCGAGTTCAAGGACATCCCGGCGAAGCTGTTCGACGCGCAGATCGTCACCAAGGACAACATCGCCGACACGATCGTCCTCGACAAGGTCTACACGGCCGCCGACATCTGCACGGCCGAGTACAAGGCCGCCTGCGACGCCGCCGGCATCAAGTAGCCGAAGGACCCGCCGGGCGGCGGCCCGCACCGCGAGTGCCGCGCCGCGCCCGTCCGGCGGCCAGGCCCGGCGGCGGCCGGCCGTCGTCCGGAAGGCCCGCCCGCAGGCGGCGCCCGCCGGGCCGGCGCCCCGCCGCCCCGCGTACGGGCCCGCCCCCACGGGCCCCGCAGGGAGGGCCGTACCTCCTCCGGCTCTCCCCCCAGCCGGTCCGGCGCCCGCCCGCCCCACCCTGTCCGCGCACCAGCCCCGCAGCGGGCGGGCCGGGAAGGGCGGGCACCGGACGCCCCTCGCACACCCCTTGTGGTCGATAAGCACCACCATCCCCCCGCCGACAGGGGCGGGGTGAAGGAGATGATGTACGTGTCCGCTACGCCCGTGCTGGCGTTGCGCGGAGTCTCCAAGCGGTTCGGCGCCGTCCAGGCGCTGACCGACGTAGACCTGGAGATCCACGCCGGTGAGGTCGTCGCCCTGCTGGGCGACAACGGGGCCGGCAAGTCCACCCTCGTCAAGACCATCTCGGGAGTCCACCCGATCGACGAGGGCACCATCGAGTGGGAGGGCCGGCCCGTCCGGGTCGCCCGCCCCCACGACGCCCAGGACCTCGGGATCGCCACCGTCTACCAGGACCTGGCGCTCTGCGACAACCTCGACGTCGTCGCCAACCTGTTCCTCGGCAGCGAGATCCGCCGCGTCGGCGTCATCGACGAGATCGCGATGGAGAAGCGCGCCAAGGAACTCCTGGACACGCTCTCCATCCGCATCCCGAGCGTCCGCATCCCGGTCGCCTCCCTCTCCGGAGGCCAGCGCCAGGTCGTCGCCATCGCCCGCGCCCTGATCGGCAACCCGAAGGTCGTCATCCTGGACGAGCCGACCGCCGCACTCGGCGTCGAGCAGACCGCCCAGGTCCTCGACCTCGTCGAGCGGCTCCGCGAGAACGGCCACGGCGTCATCCTCATCACGCACAACATGGCCGATGTCCGCGCCGTCGCGGACCGCGCGGCCATCCTGCGCCTCGGGCGCAACAACGGTGTCTTCGACGTCAAGGGCACCTCCCACGAAGAGATCGTCGCCGCCATCACCGGCGCCACGGACAACGCCGTCACGCGCCGCCAGGCCCGTACGGCCGCGAAGGGGGACGCGCAGTGAGCGACCTCACCAGGACCCCGAAGCACCAGGGCGGCGCCCGCGCCACCGATGGCGGAAACGGTTCGGCCGCCCCCGTCCCGGCCGTGGACCCGCGCCTCCTCGTCCGCGAGGAGGGACTCAGGGGCTACTGGACCGAGTTCACCCGCAAGGTGCGCGGCGGCGAGCTGGGCTCCCTGCCGGTCCTCATCGGACTGATCGTCATCGCGGTCGTCTTCCAGTCCCAGAACGCGAACTTCCTCTCGGCGAGCTCCCTCGCGAACATCGCCGTCTACAGCGCGGGCCTCGGCATCATGGCCGTCGGCATCGTCTTCGTCCTGATCCTGGGCGAGATCGACCTGTCCGTCAGCTCCGTCGCGGGCGTCGGCGCCGCGGTCTGGGCCGTGCTGACCGTGAACAGCGGGCTGAACGACTGGCTCTCCATCGTCGCGGCCCTGCTGTCGGGCCTCGCCATCGGTCTGCTGAATGGTTTCTTCTTCGCCAAGGTCGGCGTGCCGGCCTTCGTCGTCACCCTCGCCGGCTTCCTCGCCTGGAGCGGCTTCCAGATCTGGCTGCTGGGCTCCGAGGGCACCATCAACGTCCCCTCCGGCAGCGTCGTCGAGGACCTGACCGGCTACTTCTTCGCCGACAAGGCCGCCGCCTACGGCCTCGCCGCCGTGGCCGTCCTCGCCTACGCCGGCTCGCTGCTGCGGGACGGCAAGCGCCGCCGCGCCGCCGGCCTGGCGGCCCGCCCGGTCAGCGAGGTCGCCCTGCGCACGGGCGCCGTGGCCGTGCTGTGCTTCGCCGTCGCGTACGTGCTCAACGAGCCGGCCGGCGCCCGCGGCCTGCCGCTGGCCCTGGTGATCTTCCTGGCCGTGCTGCTCGTCGCGGACTTCGTCGCCCGCCGCACCACCTTCGGCCGCCAGGTCTTCGCGGTCGGCGGCAGCGCGGAGGCCGCCCGCCGCGCCGGTATCAACGTCGACCGCGTCCGCATCCTGGTGTTCGGCATCTCCGGCATGCTCGGCGCCTTCGGCGGCCTGTTCATCGCCAGCCTCCAGAGCGGCGCCAGCAAGAGCCTCGGCGGCGGAAACACCCTGATGCTCGTCATCGCGGCGGCCGTCATCGGCGGCACCAGCCTCTTCGGCGGCCGCGGCAAGGTCTGGTCCGCGCTGCTCGGCATGATCGTCATCCAGTCGATCCAGCAGGGCCTGAACATGCTCGGCATGGCCAGCGAGATCCAGTACATGATCACCGGCGCGGTGCTGCTCGCCGCCGTCGTCATCGACTCGGTCTCCCGCAGGACCCAGAAGGACGCGGGCCGCGCCTGAGCGGCGCAGATCACGTCCGAGTGCCCGGCGCCGGGGAACCGGCGCCGGGCACTCGTTCGTCCTCCTACAGCGGTGGACCTCGGTACATCGGCGTACCCGCGTGTCGGCCGATGGTGTGATCATCAGGGGGACCTCCGGGGCACGGCCGGATGTCCGCACTCCGGGACGGAACATTAGACTCGGCGGATCGGCACGCTCGATCCTGATCGATCCCGACCGGCTCGATACGCACGCTCGACACACGCTCGCACACACAAGGAGGCACGGGTGGCTTTGCTGACCCGTATCAGGGGACCGCGCGATCTCGACCGGCTCTCCCCGGAGCAGCTGGAGCAGCTGGCCTCGGAGATCCGCGCGTTCCTCGTGGACGCCGTCTCCAAGACCGGAGGCCACCTCGGCCCCAACCTCGGTGTGGTGGAGCTGACCATCGCGCTGCACCGCGTCTTCGACTCCCCGAAGGACCGGATCCTCTGGGACACGGGCCACCAGTCGTACGTGCACAAGCTCCTCACCGGGCGTCAGGACTTCTCCAAGCTGAAGATGAAGGGCGGCCTGTCCGGCTACCCCGCCCGCGCCGAGTCCGCGCACGACCTCATCGAGAACTCGCACGCCTCCACCGTGCTGGGCTGGGCGGACGGCCTGGCCAAGGCCAACGAGGTCCTCGGCAGGGACGACCACGTCGTCGCCGTCATCGGCGACGGCGCGCTCACCGGCGGCATGGCCTGGGAGGCGCTCAACAACATCGCGGACGCCAAGGACCGGCCCCTCGTCATCGTCGTCAACGACAACGAGCGGTCGTACGCCCCCACCATCGGCGGCCTCGCCAACCACCTGGCCACCCTGCGCACCACCGACGGCTACGAGCGCTTCCTCGCCCGCACCAAGGACATCCTGGACCGCACGCCGGTCGTCGGGAAGCCGCTGTACGAGACGCTGCACGGCGCGAAGAAGGGCCTGAAGGACTTCATCGCCCCGCAGGGCCTCTTCGAGGACCTCGGCCTGAAGTACGTCGGCCCCATCGACGGCCACGACCTGGCCGCCGTCGAGTCGGCGCTCCAGCGGGCCAAGCGGTTCAACGGCCCGGTCATCGTGCACTGCCTCACCGAGAAGGGCCGCGGTTACCAGCCCGCGCTCCAGGACGAGGCGGACCGCTTCCACGCCGTCGGCAAGATCCACCCCGACACCGGCCTCCCCATCGCCTCCTCCGGCGCCGACTGGACCTCCGTCTTCGCGGACGAGATGGTCGAGCTCGGCAAGGAGCGCGAGGACGTCGTCGCCATCACCGCGGCCATGCTCCAGCCCGTCGGCCTGGACAAGTTCGCCAAGGCCTTCCCCGACCGCGTGTACGACGTCGGCATCGCCGAGCAGCACGCCGCGGTCTCCGCGGCCGGCCTGGCCGCCGGCGGCCTCCACCCGGTCGTCGCCGTCTACGCCACCTTCCTCAACCGCGCCTTCGACCAGGTCCTCATGGACGTCGCCCTGCACAACTGCGGAGTGACGTTCGTGCTGGACCGGGCCGGGGTCACCGGCACCGACGGCGCCTCCCACAACGGCATGTGGGACCTGTCGATCCTCCAGGTCGTGCCCGGCCTGCGGATCGCCGCCCCGCGCGACGCCGACCAGGTGCGCGCCCAGCTCCGGGAGGCCGTGGCGGTCGGGGACGCCCCGACCGTCGTGCGCTACTCCAAGGGCGCGGTCGGCCCGGCCGTGGAGGCCGTGGGCCGGGTCGGCGGCATGGACGTGCTGCGCGAGGCGGGCACGGACACCCCGGACGTGCTGCTGGTGTCCGTCGGCGCGCTCGCCCCGATGTGCCTGGAGGTCGCGGACCTGCTGGACAAGCAGGGCATCTCCACGACGGTCGTCGACCCGCGCTGGGTCAAGCCGGTCGACGAGGCGATGGCCCCGCTGGCGGAGCGCCACCGGGTCGTCGTGACGGTCGAGGACAACGGCCGCGTCGGCGGCGTCGGCAGCGCCGTCGCCCAGGCGCTGCGCGATGCCGGTGTGGACGTGCCGCTGCGCGACTTCGGCATCCCGCAGCGGTTCCTGGACCACGCCTCGCGCGCGGAGGTCCTCGCGGAGATCGGCCTGACGGCCCCCGACATCGCCCGCCAGGTCACCGGCCTCGTGTCGAAGATCGACGGACGGTACGAGGACGAGGACGAGGCGGCGGTCGAGCCCGTCCGCGACTGACGGCCGCCGCGGCCCGCAGGATGCGGTGCAGGGCCGGTGGGATACCCCGCACGGGGGTCCCGCCGGCCCTGCACCGTGTCAGCGGACGGCCGGGGTCAGGGCTCCAGCTTGACGGAGTTGTACGGCGTGTAGTCGTAGTCCGCGTACGTGCCGGCGCGCTGGGCGCCCTGGCAGCGG
The DNA here is from genome assembly GCF_021390935.1 of Streptomyces sp. CC228A. GTDB lineage: Bacteria > Actinomycetota > Actinomycetes > Streptomycetales > Streptomycetaceae > Streptomyces. The sequence goes on along the minus strand of NZ_JAJPUI010000007.1, from coordinate 32,545 downwards.
GTGCCGTTGGTGCCGAGGCAGTTGCGGGCGACCGCTCCGCCGGTCTGGTTGTTGAAGAACCGCTTCATCCCGTACTGGTTGTAGATGTTGTACGACCCGTACCGGTACCACTTGTGGCTCGGGACGCCGCCGTTCCAGCTGGCGTTCGGGTAGAGGCAGACGTACCCGGACGGGCAGCCCATGTACGAGGCGCGCTGCTCGGCCGCCTGGGCGCTGCCGCTGAGCGCGAGGACGCCGCCCGCGGCGAAGGCCAGGCCGACGGCGGCGCTCTTCCTGAAGGTGTGCCGGATGACGTTCATGGAGTGTTCCCCCTGGGGTGCGACCCCTGGTCGTGGGACGCGGCCCGGCTGGTCGGTCCGGGCCGTACCGTGCAGGCACATCTTCCCGGGCCCGCAGGGGGACGGCACCAGCCGATATCCGGACAACCGCCACTCTTCAGGAGCGAACGGCGCGCGGCCCGGCGCACTCCGCCCCGTGGTGTACCACCCTTTCGCGCAGTGCGCGGTCGGCGGTGACCACGAGGCAGCGGCGGCCCTCCGCTTCCCTGGCGAGCTCCACGATCGTGTCGTCCCCGCTGCCGGGCGCCGCCACCACCCGCACCCCGGGCACCGGCTCCACGCCCCTGGCCCGGCCCTCCACGACCATCACGATCTCCACGGGCCCCGGCAGCAGCCCGGGCAGCCCCTCCTGTGCGAGGCCTGCCAGCGAGTCGCGGAGCCGCTCGGCCGCGCCGCGGCGGTCGCGCCACCAGCCGTCGGGGACGGAGCCGACCACGTTCGCGGCGTCGACGACCAGCAGGGGCGCGGGGGCTGAGGGATCCGGCATGGAACCACGTTATCCACAGGCAGCGGCCGGATTTCTCCCGGTGTCGTACGCCGCTCGTACTATTGCCGAATGACTTCCCCGCGCGCATCCGTCAGCGACCCGGCCCTGGACGTCCTCGGCCGGGTCTTCGGCTACGACTCCTTCCGGGGTGAGCAGCGGGAGATCATCGAGCACGTCATAGGCGGCGGTGACGCACTCGTCCTCATGCCGACCGGTGGCGGGAAGTCGCTGTGCTACCAGATCCCCGCCCTGGTGCGGCCCGGTGTCGGCGTCGTCGTCTCGCCGCTCATCGCGCTCATGCAGGACCAGGTCGACGCCCTGCGGGCGCTCGGCGTGCGCGCCGGTTTCCTCAACTCCACGCAGGACCCGGACGAGCGGCGGCTCGTCGAGGCGGAGTTCGCGGCCGGCGAGCTGGACCTGCTGTACCTGGCGCCGGAGCGGCTGCGGGTCGAGTCGACGCTGCGGCTGCTGGAGCGCGGCACCATCGCGCTCTTCGCCATCGACGAGGCGCACTGCGTCGCCCAGTGGGGCCACGACTTCCGGCCCGACTACCTCCAGCTCTCCCGGCTCCACGAGCGCTGGCCCGACGTGCCGAGGATCGCCCTCACCGCGACCGCGACACGGGCCACGCACGCGGAGATCGCCGCCCGGCTGAACCTGGAGGGCGCCCGCCACTTCGTCGCCAGCTTCGACCGGCCGAACATCCAGTACCGCATCGTGCCCAAGAACGAGCCGAAGAAGCAGCTGCTGTCGCTGGTGAAGGGCGAGCACGAGGGCGACGCGGGCATCGTGTACTGCCTGTCCCGGGCGTCCGTCGAGAAGACGGCCGCGTTCCTGGTGGAGAACGGGGTCGCCGCGGTGCCGTACCACGCGGGCCTCGACGCCCGTACGCGCGCGGAGAACCAGGCCAGGTTCCTCCGGGAGGACGGCCTGGTCGTCGTGGCGACCATCGCCTTCGGCATGGGCATCGACAAGCCCGACGTCCGGTTCGTCGCCCACCTGGACCTGCCCAAGTCGGTCGAGGGCTACTACCAGGAGACCGGCCGCGCGGGGCGCGACGGGCAGCCCTCCACCGCCTGGCTGGCGTACGGGCTGAACGACGTCGTGCAGCAGCGCAGGATGATCGACACCTCCGAAGGCGACGCGGAGCACCGCCGCAGGCTCGCCGCGCACCTGGACGCCATGCTCGCCCTGTGCGAGACCGCCGAGTGCCGGCGCGTGCAGCTCCTGGCGTACTTCGGCCAGGAAGGCGCCTCGGCCTGCGGGAACTGCGACACGTGCCTCACCCCGCCGAAGACCTGGGACGGGACGATCGCCGCGCAGAAGGTGCTGTCCACGGTCGTGCGCCTCAAGCGGGAGCGGAACCAGTCCTTCGGCGTCGGGCAGATCGTCGACATCCTGCTCGGCCGCAGGACCGCGAAGGTCATCCGCTTCGACCACGACGCGCTCAGCGTCTTCGGTATCGGCGCCGACCTGACCGAGGCGCAGTGGCGGGGCGTGGTCCGCCAGCTGCTGGCGCAGCGGCTGCTGGCCGTGCAGGGCGAGTACAACACCCTGTTCCTGACGGACGAGTCCGCGGAGGTCCTGGGCGGGCGCAGGCAGGTCCTGCTGCGCAGTGAGCCGGAGAAGCCGGTGCGGGCGGCCAAGGGCGTGGGGGCGAAGAAGCCGGCGCCCGCGGACCTGCCCGAGGACGCCCTGCCCGTCTTCGAGCGCCTGCGGGCCTGGCGGGCGGCGACGGCGAAGGAGCTGGGCGTTCCCGCCTACGTGGTCTTCCACGACGCGACGCTGCGGGAGATCGCGACGGCCCGGCCGACGGCCCTCGCGGAGCTGGGGGCCGTGAGCGGGGTCGGCGAGAACAAGCTGGCCAAGTTCGGCGAGCAGCTCCTGGAAGTGCTGGCGGCGGAGGAGGGCTGAGACCTCCGCAGGATCTGCCCCCCGCCCGCCCCGCATCGGGTGCCGCCTGCGCCCGACCCGCTCCTCGCACACGGGCGGGCAGCTGCCCCGTCCGGCGGGCCAGGACGAGCGCCACGGAGACGCGAACGGATCCCTGGGCGGAGCCCCCGGCCACGGGACCAGGGGGAGTGGCGCCCCGGTGGTGTGGGGCGCCGGCACGGGAGACGGGGCATAGGCCCCCGCCGGTGGAGCGGGGCCCACACCCCCAGGACGCGGACGCGGGCCCGGCCAAGAGTCAGGGTGCGGCCGGTCGCGGAGGGGGCGCCGGGCCAGGGCGGGGCCCGGGAGCCGCAAGGACGCGGTGTGCGGGAAGACAGCGACGGGCGGTACGGGACCCGGGTCCCGTACCGCCCGTCACGGCTTCGGCGGCAGCCGCTGCTCCGCTACGCCGGGACGCTCGCGACGCCCTGCGGCAGGAACCGCTTGCCGTTCACCCGCTCAGAGACGCCCTCGCGGTCCAGGTACGGCGTGATGCCGCCCAGGTGGAAGGGCCAGCCGGCACCGGTGATCAGGCACAGGTCGATGTCCTGCGCCTCGGCGACGACGCCCTCCTCCAGCATCAGGCCGATCTCCTGCGCCACGGCGTCCAGGACGCGGGCACGGACCTGCTCCTCGGTGAGGACGGTGTCGCCCTGCTTCAGCAGCGCCGCGACCTCGGGGTCCAGCTCCGGCTTGCCGCTGTCGTAGACGTAGAAGCCGCGCTTGCCCGCCTCCACGACCGCCTTCAGGTTCGGGGACACCGTGAAGCGGTCCGGGAAGGAGCGGTTCAGGGTCTCCGACACGTGCAGACCGATCGCGGGGCCGACCAGCTCCAGCAGCACCAGCGGCGACATCGGCAGACCGAGCGGCTCGACGGCCTTCTCGGCCGTCTCGACCGGGGTGCCCTCGTCGATGACGTTCTGGATCTCGCCCATGAAGCGGGTCAGGATGCGGTTGACGACGAACGCCGGGGCGTCCTTCACCAGCACCGCGGTCTTCTTCAGCTTCTTGGCGACGGCGAACGCCGTGGCCAGGGAGGCGTCGTCGGTCTGCTCGCCGCGGACGATCTCCAGCAGCGGCAGGATCGCGACCGGGTTGAAGAAGTGGAAGCCGACGACCCGCTCGGGGTGCGCCAGCTTCGACGCCATCTCCGACACGGACAGCGACGAGGTGTTGGTCGCGAGGATCGCGTGCGCCGGGGCGACCGCCTCGACCTCCGCGAACACCTTCTGCTTGACCGACATCTCCTCGAACACGGCCTCGATGATGAAGTCCGCGTCCGCGAAGCCCTCGGCCTTGTCCAGGACACCGGTGACCAGCGCCTTCAGGCGGTTGGCCTTGTCCTGGTGGATGCGGCCCTTGCCGAGCAGCTTGTCGATCTCGGCGTGGACGTAGCCCACGCCCTTGTCGACGCGCTCCTGGTCGATGTCCGTGAGGACGACCGGGACCTCCAGGCGGCGCAGGAACAGCAGGGCCAGCTGCGAGGCCATCAGACCGGCGCCGACGACGCCGACCTTGGTGACCGGGCGGGCCAGGCTCTTGTCCGGGGCGCCGGCCGGGCGCTTGGCGCGCTTCTGCACCAGGTTGAAGGCGTAGATGCCGGAGCGCAGCTCGCCGCCCATGATCAGGTCCGCGAGGGCCTGGTCCTCGGCGTCGAAGCCCTTCTGCAGGTCGCCGTCCTTGGCGGCCTCGATGATGTCGAGGGCGCGGTACGCGGCCGGGGCCGCGCCGTGGACCTTGCCGTCGGCGATGAACCGGCCGCGTGCCATGGCGGCGTCCCAGGCCTCACCGCGGTCGACCTCCGGGCGCTCCACGGAGATGTCGCCCTTGAGGACCTTCGCGGTCCACACCAGCGACTGCTCCAGGAAGTCCGCGCCCTCGAAGAGGGCGTCGGCGATGCCCAGCTCGAAGACCTGCCGGCCCTTGAGCTGCTTGTTCTGGTTCAGCGAGTTCTCGATGATCACCGAGACCGCGCGGTCCGCGCCGATCAGGTTCGGCAGGATGGTGCAGCCGCCCCAGCCCGGGACCAGGCCCAGGAACACCTCGGGCAGCGAGAACGCGGGCAGCGCCTTCGACACCGTGCGGTAGGTGCAGTGCAGACCGGCCTCGACACCGCCGCCCATCGCCGCGCCGTTGTAGTACGCGAAGGTGGGGACGGCGAGGGAGGAGAGGCGCTTGAAGACGTCGTGGCCGCCCTTGCCGATGGCCAGGGCGTCCTCGTGCCGCTTCAGCAGCTCGACGCCCTTGAGGTCGGCGCCGACCGCGAAGATGAACGGCTTGCCGGTCAGGCCGGCACCGACGATCGCGCCCTCGGCGGCCTCCTTCTCGACCTGGTCGATCGCCGTGTTGAGGTTGGCGAGCGACTGCGGCCCGAAGGTGGTCGGCTTGGTGTGGTCGAAGCCGTTGTCCAGGGTGATCAGTGCGAACCGGCCGGCACCGAACGGCAGGTCGAAGTGGCGTACGTGCGCCTGCGTGACGACCTCGTCGGGGAACAGCTCGGCCGCACCCTTCAAAAGCTCAGCGGTCGTGCTCACTTGCTGCCTCCGGCGTCCTTGTGGTGCGGGTTCTCCCAGATGACCGTGGCGCCCATGCCGAAGCCGACGCACATGGTGGTGAGGCCGTAGCGGACCTCGGGCTGCTCCTCGAACTGGCGGGCCAGCTGGGTCATCAGGCGGACACCGGAGGAGGCCAGCGGGTGGCCGAACGCGATGGCGCCGCCGTACTGGTTGACGCGCGCGTCGTCGTCGGCGATGCCGTAGTGGTCCAGGAAGGCGAGGACCTGGACGGCGAACGCCTCGTTGATCTCGAACAGGCCGATGTCGCCGATGCCCAGGCCGGCCTTGGCGAGGGCCTTCTCGGTGGCCGGGATCGGGCCGTAGCCCATGACCTCCGGCTCGACGCCCGCGAAGGCGTACGAGACGAGGCGCATCTTGACCGGCAGGCCGTTCTCGCGGGCGAAGTCCTCGGCGGCGATGATCGACGCGGTGGCACCGTCGTTGAGGCCGGCCGCGTTGCCGGCGGTGACGCGGCCGTGGACGCGGAACGGCGTCTTCAGGCCGGCCAGGTTCTCCAGCGTGGTGCCCGGGCGCATCGGCTCGTCGGCGGTGACCAGGCCCCAGCCGGTCTCGCCGGTCTCCGGGGTGGTGCGGCGCACCGAGATCGGCACCAGGTCCTGCTGGATCTTGCCGTTGGCGTACGCCTTGGCGGCCTTCTCCTGCGAGCGCACGGCGTACTCGTCGGCGCGCTGCTTGGTGATGTGCGGGTAGCGGTCGTGCAGGTTCTCCGCCGTCATGCCCATGAAGAGGGCCGACTCGTCGACCAGCTTCTCCGACACGAACCGCGGGTTCGGGTCGGCGCCCTCACCCATCGGGTGGCGGCCCATGTGCTCGACGCCGCCGGCGATGACGGCGTCGTACGCGCCGAAGGCGATCGAGCCGGCCGTCGTGGTGACGGCGGTGAGCGCGCCGGCGCACATGCGGTCGATGGAGTAGCCGGGCACGGACAGCGGCAGACCCGAGAGCAGGCCCGCCATGCGGCCGAGGGTCAGGCCCTGGTCGCCGAGCTGCGTGGTCGCGGCGATGGCGACCTCGTCGATCTTGGCCGGTTCGAGGGCCGGGTTGCGGCGCAGCAGCTCCCGGATGGCCTTCACGACGAGATCGTCGGCGCGGGTCTCGTGGTAGATGCCCTTCGGGCCCGCCTTGCCGAACGGGGTGCGGACGCCGTCGACGAAGACGACGTCCCTGACGGTACGAGGCACGATGGCTCTCCTCCAGGGTGCGGGATGGCACTGCTGCGGCGTCACGCTGAGCGCGCGCTCAGGCCCATGCTACTTGTGGGTAACGTAACTGCCCAGTCCCCGTGCCGGGAGCGGCGAAGGTCACACACGCACGATCGGGCGGCGACCCCTGCGCCCATGGTGCACGCTGCCCCCGCGGGACGCCGCGGCGGAGGACCGGACGGCCGGAAATGCACGTTGTCCCGCGGGAGCCCCGGGTACCCGCTCCGCCGCGGCCGGACCGCCGAGCGGAGCTGAGGGCTCCGGGTGCTGTCCGTCGATGGGCGGACACCTGCCGCCCCGTCGTTACGGCGGCTCCCGCGGCGGTCATGGCTCAGGAGACCCCTGCCCCCGCACCTGGAGCACCGATGACCGACCACCCCCCGATCCCCGGATCGCCCGCCTCCGAGCCTCCGCCGCTCGAGGAGCCCACCGAGGCGCGCGAGCCGCTGCCGCCCAAGGCCGACCAGACGGGCCCCGAGACCGTGAGCCCCACCGGGCAGCCCACCGGCGCCGATCCGGCCAGGGCGGCCCAGTCCGGCCCGTACCTGACCAACGCGCAGGGCACCCGGCTGTACGACACCGACCACTCGCTCAAGGCGGGCCCCCGCGGCCCTGTCCTCCTCCAGGACCACCATCTGCGCGAGAAGGTCATGCACTTCGACCACGAGCGCATCCCGGAGCGCGTGGTCCACGCCCGCGGCGCCGGGGCGCACGGCTTCTTCCAGGGGTACGGGACGGCGTCCACCGTCTGCCGGGCCGCCTTCCTGGAGAAGGACGTCACGACACCGGTCTTCGTGCGCTTCTCCACCGTCCTCGGCTCCCGCGGCTCGGCCGACACCGTGCGCGACACCCGCGGCTTCGCCACGAAGTTCTACACCAGCGAAGGCGTCTTCGACCTCGTCGGCAACAACATCCCCGTCTTCTTCATCCAGGACGGCATCAAGTTCCCCGACGTCATCCACGCGGGCAAGCCGCACCCCGACCGGGAGATCCCCCAGGCGCAGAGCGCCCACGACACCTTCTGGGACTTCGTCACCCTGCACACCGAGGCCACCCACCACACCCTGTGGAACATGTCGGACCGCGGCATCCCCCGCTCCTTCCGCATGATGGAGGGCTTCGGCGTCCACACCTTCCGCCTCGTCGCCGCCGACGGCGGCACCACGCTCGCCAAGTTCCACTGGAAGCCGAAGCTGGGCGTGCACTCCCTGGTGTGGGAGGAGGCCCAGGTGATCGGCGGCGTCGACCCGGACTTCCACCGGCGGGACCTCGCCGACGCGATCGAGGCGGGCGCCCACCCCCAGTGGGAGCTCGGCATCCAGACGTTCCCCGACACGCCGGAGCAGACCTTCGAGGGCATCGACCTGCTGGACCCGACCAACCTCGTCCCGGAGGAGCTCGCCCCGGTGCAGCCCGTCGGCCTGCTCACCCTCAACGCGAACCCGTCGAACTTCTTCGCCGAGACCGAGCAGGTCGCCTTCCATCCCGGCCATCTCGTCCCGGGCATCGACATCACCGACGACCCGCTGCTCGCCGGCCGGCTCTTCTCCTACCTCGACACGCAGATCACCCGCCTCGGCGGGCCGAACTTCCCGCAGATCCCGATCAACCGCCCGCACGCCCCCGTCAACGACATGCTCCGCGACGGGCTGCACCAGACCGCCGTGCACCGGGGGGTGGCCCCCTACCGGCCCAACTCGCTCGACGGCGGCTGCCCCTTCCAGGCGGGCGCCGACACCGGCGCGTTCGTCGAGTCGCCCGTGACGGTGCCCGAGGCGCAGAAGGTCCGCGAGGCCCCCGCGTCCTTCGCCGACCACTTCAGCCAGCCGCGTCGGTTCTGGCTCAGCATGAGCCCCGTCGAGCAGGAGCACATCGCCCTCGCGTACACCTTCGAGCTGGGCAAGTGCTACGAGAAGGCCGTCAAGGAGCGCGCGCTGCGGGTCCTCGCCCGGATCGACCCTGAGCTCTGCCGCAAGGTGGCGACCGGCCTCGGCCTGCCCGCCCCGGAGGTGTCCGAGCCGCTCGCCGACGTCGAGCCCAGCCCCGCACTCTCCCAGGTCGGGCGGACCTGGCCGGTGCAGGGCAGGACCGTCGGCATCGTCGTCGGCGCCGACGGCGACACCGCGGCGGTACGCGCGGTACGGGACGCCGCACGGGAAGCCGGGATGGTCCCGCTGGTCGTGGCCCCCGCGGGCGGGGAGCTCGGCGGGGAAGGGGAGCCCGTCACGGTGCAGCGCACGTTCGCGACGGCCCGCTCCGTCGAGTTCGACGCCCTGCTGCTGGCCGGCGCCCCCGGGTACGGCGCGGACGTGAACGGCGCCCAGGCCGGTGCCGACACCGGCGCGGCGGCCTCGGCGACCGATCCGCGGGTGCTGCTGATGGTGGCGGAGGCGTACCGTCACGCCAAGCCCCTCGCCTGCTGGTCGGGCGCCGACGCCGTCCTGGAGGCGGCCGGTGTCCCGTCCGGAGCGCCCGGGGTCGTGTCCGCGGACTCGGGGACGGGGCCTTCGGCGAGGTCCTGACCCTGCTGGCCCGCCACCGGGTCTGGGAGCGGTTCCCGGCGGGCGACTGACCCGGCTGCCGCGTGCACGGGCGGGCTCGCGGCAGGGGCCACCGTGGGCCCGCAGACCGGGCGCCGGCCCCCTCGTGTGCCGCGGCGGGCCCGGCGGCGTACCGGCCGGACCGGTGCCGGCCGGTACGCCGCCTCAGCGGAGGCTCGGCCCGGGCGCTGCCGCGAGGGCCGCTGCCGGCCAGACGGTGCGGCGGCTCCGCACCTCACCGGGCCCCGGCCCGCCTGCCCGGCCCGCACGTGTCGGCCGCCCGGCGGCCGGGCCGTGCACGTCGGCTGCTGCCGGCCGCGTCGGCGATCGGCGGGCTCCGCCGCGTACGCGCCGACTGCGCCGCCGTCCCGGGCGGGTCCGCCGGCCGGGGCGGACGGGTGCAGCCGTACGGCAAGCGGCCGGGGCGCCGGAGGAGCGGCCGGAAGGCAGGCAGCGGGGGCGGAGCCGGGCGGGTCGTGCGGGCGGGCCTGGCGGTGCGCAGGGCCGGGGCTCGGCCGCGGACCCGCGGGGCGGTGCCGCCCGGCGGTCAGACCTCCGCGACCCGCAGCGCCTTCACCAGTTCCGGGGTCACCTGCTCGATCTGCCACGGTCGCGCCCCGTACCCGGCGAGGGCCGAGGCGACGGACTCCGGTGTGGGGTCCTGCGGGGGTTCCCAGCAGATCCTGCGCACCGTGTCGGGCGTGACGAGGTTCTCCTGCGGCAGGTTCAGCGCCTCGGCCAGCGCGGACACGGCGGTACGGGCCGCCGACAACCGGGCCGCCGCCACCGGGTCCTTGTCCGCCCAGGCGCGCGGCGGGGGCGGACCGGCGACCGGCTGGCCGGGCTGCGGCAGCTTGCTCTCCGGCAGTGCCCTGGCCCGGTCGACGGCCGCCTGCCACTGTTCGAGCTGGCGGCGGCCCATGCGGGCGCCGAAGCCGGGCAGCGCCGTGAGCGCCTGAACGTCCTGCGGCAGGGCGAGCGCCGCCTCGACGATCGCGGCGTCGCTGAGCACCTTGCCGGGGGAGACGTCCCGGCGCTGCGCGATCCGGTCCCGGGCGGTCCACAGCTCCCGCACCACGGCCATCTGGCGACGCCTGCGCACCTTGTGCATGCCGGACGTGCGGCGCCAGGGGTCCTTACGCGGAGGCGGCGGCGGGGCGGCGGCGATCGCGGCGAACTCCTGGCGGGCCCACTCCAGCTTGCCCTGCCGGTCGAGCTCCTTCTCCAGTGCGTCCCGCAGGTCGACGAGGAGCTCGACGTCCAGCGCGGCGTACCGGAGCCAGGGCTCGGGCAGCGGCCGGGTGGACCAGTCGACGGCGGAGTGGCCCTTCTCCAGGACGTAGCCGAGAACGGACTCGACCATGGCGCCGAGCCCGACCCGCGGGAAGCCGGCGAGCCGGCCCGCCAGCTCCGTGTCGAACAGCTCACCGGGGACCATGCCTATCTCCCGCAGGCACGGCAGGTCCTGCGTCGCGGCGTGCAGGATCCACTCGGTGCCGTCGAGCGCCGCCCCGAGCGACGACAGGTCGGGGCAGCCCACCGGGTCGACGAGCGCGGTGCCCGCGCCTTCACGCCGGAGCTGCACCAGGTAGGCCCGCTGCCCGTAGCGGTAGCCGGACGCCCGCTCGGCGTCGACGGCCACGGGGCCGGTGCCGGCGGCGAACGCCTCGATGACGGCGGCCAGGCCCGCCTCGTCCGCCACCACCGGCGGGATGCCCTCGCGGGGCTCCAGCAGCGGGATCGGCTCGGCGGCCTCGTCCACACGGGAGGCGTCCCCGTCGCCCTCCCGTACCGCGGGGGCGGCGGCGGGGGCAGCGGGGAAGGAACGACGGCCCGCCGCGGAACGGGCGGCCCCGTCCGGAGGGCCGCCCCCGGCGGTTCGCAGTGGTGTCTTAGCTGCGGTGTCTCGGGCGTCGGTCACCTGTCAAGGGTATCTGTGAACGGAAGCCGCCCGTCGACGGAACGTTCCGTCGACGGGCGGACCAACGGGAGGGGACGGTCAGTGGATGATGCCGGTACGGAGCGCCACCGCCACCATGCCGGCGCGGTCGCCGGTGCCCAGCTTGCGGGCGATCCTGGCGAGGTGGCTCTTCACGGTGAGTGCGGACAGGCCCATCGAGACGCCGATGGCCTTGTTCGACTGGCCCTCCGCCACCAGCCGGAGGACCTCGACCTCGCGTCCGGACAGCTCGCGGTAGCCCCCGGGGTGGCCGGGGGCGCCCGGCGGGCGGCGGTGCATCCGGGCGGCGGCGGCCCCGATGGGCGCCGCGCCCGGGCGGGTCGGGTGCCCGATGTTGGTGCGGGTGCCGGTGACGACGTAGCCCTTGACGCCTCCGGCGAGGGCGTTGCGCACCGCGCCGATGTCGTCGGCGGCGGACAGGGCGAGGCCGTTGGGCCAGCCGGCGGCGCGGGTCTCGGACAGCAGGGTGAGACCGGAGCCGTCGGGGAGGTGGACGTCGGCGACGCAGATGTCGCGCGGGTTGCCGATACGGGGGCGGGCCTCCGCGATGGACGACGCCTCGATGACGTCGCGCACCCCGAGCGCCCACAGATGACGGGTCACGGTGGAGCGGACGCGCGGGTCGGCCACGACGACCATGGCCGTCGGCTTGTTCGGGCGGTAGGCGACCAGGCTTGCGGGCTGCTCAAGGAGAACGGACACCAGGCCTCCTGGGAAGGTGCGGGACACTGGCCGGCTCGGGGAAGTGGCCGGGGCGAACCGTGCAGATAGGGTCACAGACCTCTTCGGCAGCATCACCTCGCGCCTTTAGGGGAAGATCACGATTTGGTGAGTAACAATTGGGGCAATTCGGACGCGTGATCGATCATCCTACGAGCGAACCGCTTCCCGTACTCCGTTCGTGTGAGTCCGGCCCCCTACAGGCGCCGCCCGCGCGTCCGCCGGCCATGCCCCGGCCGTCTGCCGTCTGCCGTCTGCCGTCTGCCGTCTGCCGTCTGCCGCCGGCCCCGGCGACCGGCCCCTGCCCGCCTTCCGGTGGCGCCCACTGCTCCGGCCCCCGGCTGCCGCGGCCCGGCGGTGGGCGCGGCGTCACGGGTACGGCTCGGCCGCCGCCGCCGCGGGGCGACCACGGGCCGTCGCGGCACCTGTGCCGGTTCCTGCGGAGGAGACGCGCGGCGGCCGCGGGCCCCGCACCCGTGACGGTTCCGGCCGAGAGGGCACGTGGAAGGGTGCGGCGGGTCGGCGGCTCCGGGCCTCCTGCGCCCCGCGCTGCCCGGTGACGGACGCGGCGCCGGTACGGCCGCTGCCCCGCGGCGGGGCGAGGGCCCCGGCCCGCCCGGACGCGGGCGCGTGCCTGTGGGCGCGCACCCGACGTACGTACGGGGATGGCGCCGGCCCCGTGGCGTGAGCGCGCCTGCGGCGGAGGGACATGTCCCGGTGTCCTGTGGCCGCGTGGACGGCTCCGCCGCGTGACCGGGTGCGCGGAGGGGCGCGGAAGCGGGGTGCGCCCGGCACCCGTGGCTTCGGGCGGTCTCGGTGCTCCCGTGGCCGCCGCGGTGACGGGCGCCTCCGGCCCCCGGCGCGCCGGGGGCCGAGCAGGGCGGTGCTGCTCCGGTGCTGGGCGGCGCCGACCCGGACCGCCCCGGCGGCCGCGGCCCGGCGGTGGGCGCGGCGTCGCGGTTCCGGCTCGGCCGCCGCGGCCGCGCGGCGACCACGGGCCGTCCCGCGCCTGTGCGGTGCGTGCGAAGGGGGCTACGGGTGGTGCGGGCCCCGGCGCTGGGGGAGGAGACGATGCCCGGGCCGCCGTCGGCGCCGCCCGGGCCCGCCGGCGGCAGGCCGGCCACCTGGCACAGCAGGTCGCCCCACGCCGCCAGGTGCGCCGCCGCGTCGGGCACGCCGCCCCGGCCCTCCCTCGGCGTCCACGACGCCCGGATCTCGATCTGCGTGGCCGGCCGGCGCTCCGCCAGCCCCCCGAAGTAGGAGGACCCCGCGCGGGTGACGGTGCCGCCCTCCGCCCCGTAGGCCAGACCGCGCGCCTCCAGCGCCCCCGTCAGCCAGGACCAGCACACCTCGGGGAACAGCGGGTCCGCCGCCATCTCCGGCTCCAGCTCCGCCCGCACCAGCGTCACCAGCCGGAACGTGCCCTGCCACGCCTCGTGCCCCGCCGGGTCGTGCAGCAGCACCAGCCGGCCGTCCGCCAGGTCCTCGCCGTCCTCGACGGCCGCCGCCTCCACCGCGTACGCGTACGGGGCGAGCCGCCGGGGCGGACTGGCCGGGTCCAGTTCGATCTCCGGGCGCGGGCGCGCCGCCCGCAGCGCGTCCACCGCCAGCCGGAAGGCGTACGGCACCGGACCGCCCTCACCCCCGCCCGCACCCTCGATACCGCCGGTAGTGTCGGAGAACCGTTCCTGAGCCGCAGCCATGCGGGGAAGAGTAGGCGCAACGCGGCCCCGGCGCAGGGAGGGACACCAGCGGGGCGCGTGCCCCGCCACCCGCACATGCGAAGATGCACGGCGTGAGTGCCAACAGCCGCCCCTCGGGCCCCCAGCCGCAGTCCCCGACGTACGACTCCGCCTTCCTCAGGGCGTGCCGACGCGAACCGGTGCCCCACACGCCGGTCTGGTTCATGCGCCAGGCGGGGCGCTCACTGCCCGAGTACCTGAAGGTCCGCGAGGGCGTGCCCATGCTGGAGTCCTGCATGCGGCCCGAGCTGGTCACCGAGATCACCCTGCAGCCGGTGCGCCGCCACAAGGTGGACGCCGCGATCTACTTCAGCGACATCGTCGTCCCGCTCAAGGCCATCGGCGTCGACCTGGACATCAAGCCCGGCGTCGGCCCCGTCGTCGCCGAGCCGATCCGGCGCCGCGAGGACCTGGAGCGGCTGCGGGACCTGACCCCCGACGACGTCGCGTACGTCACCGAGGCCATCGGCATGCTCACCGGCGAGCTCGGCGCCACCCCGCTGATCGGCTTCGCCGGCGCCCCCTTCACCCTCGCGAGCTACCTCGTGGAGGGCGGGCCCTCCCGGAACCACGAGCACACCAAGGCCCTGATGTACGGCGACCCCGAGCTGTGGGCCGACCTGCTGGACCGGCTCGCCGACATCACCGCCGCGTTCCTGAAGGTGCAGATCGAGGCCGGGGCGTCCGCGGTCCAGCTGTTCGACTCGTGGGTGGGCGCCCTGGCACCCGCCGACTACCGCAGCTCCGTCATGCCCGCGTCCGCGAAGGTGTTCGACGCGGTCGCCCCGTACGGCGTGCCCCGCATCCACTTCGGCGTCGGCACGGGCGAGCTGCTCGGGCTCATGGGCGAGGCGGGCGCGGACGTGGTCGGCGTCGACTGGCGCGTCCCGCTCGACGAGGCCGCCCGCCGGGTCGGCCCCGGCAAGGCGCTCCAGGGCAACCTGGACCCCGCGGTCCTCTTCGCGCCGCGTGAGGCCGTCGAGGCCCAGACCGACGCGGTGCTGCGCGCCGCGTCCGGCCTGGAGGGCCATGTGTTCAACCTGGGCCACGGGGTGCTGCCCACCACGGACCCGGACAGCCTCACCCGCCTCGTCGCCCACGTGCACGAGTGCACCGCCCGCTGAGCGGGCGCCCGCGCAGCGGGACGGGTGCCGGGCCTACGACCGGCCCGGCACCCCGATGTCCACCGACGCGATGCGGCCCGCCGCGTCGAACGACACGGCCGCCGACGAGCCGTCCGGCAGCTCGGCCGCCACACCCTGGTCGGTGGACCGCCAGGGGAGGCCGTGCCGGGTGAAGTAGCCCGTCACCACCGCGCGGGGCGCCGCCTCCGGGACCAGCTGCACCGCGCCGAGCAGAACCCGCGGCAGCGTCACCGGCTGCGGGGCGGAGCGGGGCACCTGCGGGTCGTCCGCGAGCAGGTACGCGCGCGTGCCGGGACCCGCCTCCACGCCCATGTAGCCGGACGCGCCCAGTACGCCCATGGCACCGAACGCCAGCCGCTCCACCGCCGTCGCGGGGTCGGGGAACCCGGACAGGTCCACGAGGTCCCGGGTGAACTCCGCCACCCCGTGCTCGGTGCCGAACCGGCGCAGCCCCTCCGCCAGGGCCGTCACCGGAGCCCCCGCGAAGCCGGGATTCGCCCAGCCCCACATCCACGTGCCGGCCGACTCGTCGAACGTCCCGAGCAGCCCCACCGTCAGCTCCAGGCCGCCCTGCCGGTACACGCGCCGGGACAGGTCGGCCGTCCACGGGCCCGGCGGCACGAAGGCGTTGAACGCCTCCAGCTGCTCCAGACCCCAGGCCGCGTGCGGCTCCGTCGCCCGTGCGAACGCCTCGCCGAACGCCCCGCCCGTCCCGTCTGACCTGCCGAAAGAATCGATCATGAGCCAAGCCTATGCGAGGGCCGCGACCGCCTTGCGGGCGGCCACCTGCACCGGATCCCACACGGGGGAGAAGGGCGGCGCGTACCCCAGGTCCAGGGACACGACCTGCTCCACCGTCAGGCCCGCCGTCAGGGCCACCGCGGCGATGTCCACCCGCTTCCCCGCGCCCTCCCGGCCCACGATCTGCACGCCGAGCAGCCGCCCGGTGCGCAGCTCGGCCAGCATCTTCACGGTCATGGGCGCCGCGCCCGGGTAGTAGCCGGCGCGGCTGGTCGCCTCGACCGTCACCGCCGCGAACCGCAGCCCGACCTCCCTGGCGTCCCGCTCCCGCAGTCCCGTGCGGGCGATCTCCAGCGAGCACACCTTGCTCACCGCCGTTCCGACCACGCCCGGGAACGTGCCGTAGCCGCCGCCCACGTTCGCCCCGATGACCTGGCCCTGCTTGTTGGCGTGCGTGCCCAGCGCGATGTGCCGCTCCCGTCCGGACACCAGGTCCAGCACCTCCACGCAGTCACCGCCCGCCCACACGTCATCCCGGCCCCGCACCCGCATCGACAGGTCGGTGAGCAGCCCGCCGTACGCGCCGAGCGGCAGCCCGGCGGCCCGTGCCAGGGTCGTCTCCGGCGCCACGCCGATGCCGAGGACCACCACGTCCGCCGGGTACTCGGCCCCCTCCGCGGCCACCCCCCGCGCCCTTCCGCCAGGGCCGGTGAGGACCTCGGTGACCCGGGCGCCGCCGACCACGGTGATGCCCATGTCCTCCATGGCGCCGCGCACGAGCCGCCCCATGTCCGGGTCGAGGGTCGACATCGGCTCCTCGGCCCTGTCCACCACGGTGACTTCGTAGCCCCGGTTCAGCAGGGCCTCCGCCATCTCCACCCCGATGTAGCCGGCGCCTACGACGACCGCGCGCCGCCCCTGCGCCGCGTTCAGGGTGTCGAGCAGCGCCCGGCCGTCGTCCAGCGTCTGCACGCCGTGCACGCCCGGTGCGTCGATGCCGGGCAGCGGCGGCCGCACCGGGCGGGCACCGGTCGCCAGGACCAGGTGGTCGTAGCCGGTCCACGCCTCCTGCCCCGACTCGAGGTCCCTGCTCCGCACCCGCTGCCGGTCCAGGTCCAGTTCGGTGACCTCGGTGCGGAGCCGTACGTCGATCCCGCGCGCCCGGTGCTCCTCGGGCGTGCGGGCGATCAGCCGGTCCGGTCCCGCCACCTCGCCGCCGACCCAGTAGGGGATCCCGCACGCCGAGTACGAGGTGAAGTGGCCGCGCTCGAACGCGACGATCTCCAGGGCGTCCGGCCCCTTCAGCCGCCGGGCCTGCGACGCGGCCGACATGCCCGCCGCGTCGCCCCCCACGACCACCATCCGCTGCCGGCCCGGACGTCCTCCTGCTGCTGCTCCATGACCCATGCGGGAACCCTACGGCGGGGCGGCCGGCGCCGGTATGCCCCTTCGCCGCGCGGGGTGTCCCTCCGGCAGGGCCCCCGTGCCGACCGCCGGGCGCCGTGCGACGGCTCAGCTGCGGGCGTCGCCGTCGGCTGCGGGCTCCCCGGGGCGGCGGCGGTGTCGCCGGCTGCACGCGGCTTCGCGGCTTCGGGGGCTTCTGCGGTGCTTGCGGCCTCTGGGGCCCCTGCGACCTCTCCTACCTCTGCGGCCTCTGCGGCCCCTGGGGCGTCCGAGGCGTCGGGGGCCGGGGTCGGCTGCGGGACCTGCGGGGTCTCAGCGGCCTGCGGGGCCGTCCGGGCAGGGTGAGCGGCGTGGGGCGTCAGCGGGGCCTCGCCGGGCTGAGGGGCGTGGGGCACCTGCGGTGCGTGCAGCGTCTGCTGGGGCTGGGGCTGGGGCTGGGGCTGGGGCTGGGGCTGGGGCTGGGGGCCTGGGGAGCCCGCGGGGCGCGCCGGGGCCACGGAGCCCGTGCGGGCCGCGGCGCTGCCGCCGGATCGGCCGGCGCCGGGTGGACGGGCAGACCGGACGCCCCGGAGCGCGCCGCGCCCCGCGCGTCCGCCCCGCGGCGCTGGGCGCGCCACGGGCGGAGCAGCAGGCGCCACAGCGCGTACGCCACCGCCAGGACCGCCAGCCACGGGGCCAGCGCCGCCAGCACGATCAGCACCCAGGCGGCCGACCCGACCAGCGCGTCCCAGCCGCTGCGCAGCGCCTCCAGCACCCCCGGCTTGCCGTCCTCGTCGGCATGGCGCGGCGCGCCCTTCTCGCTCAGCTCCAGCGTGATCGTCGCGAGGGACGTGCTGTCCTTCAGCGCCGCCTGCCGGGCGAGCAGCGACTCCAGCTCCGCCTGACGGCGGCTCAGCTCCCCCTCCAGCGTGACCACGTCGCTCAGCTGCCGCGCCTCCTCCATCAGCTTGCGGACCCGCTCCACACTGGCCCGCTGTGTGGCGATCCGGCTCTCCACGTCCACCACCTGATCGGTGACGTCCTCGGCGTCGGCCTTCCGCGACAGCAGCTTCCCCGCGCCGGAGAGGTCCTTCAGCACCGCGTCGTACGCGTGCTGCGGCACCCGCAGCACGGCCCGCGAGCTGATCCCGCCCCGCCCGTCCCCGCGCCGGTACCGCTGGGTGGACTCCTCGGCCACGTGCCCGCCGGCGTCCGCCGCGACGGCACGGGCCCGCGCCAGGGCCTTCTCGGCGTCCTCCACCTCGATGTGCAGCTCGGCGGTGCGGATGACGTGCTGGGGACCCGCAGGGGCGCGCCTGTCCGGCTGCGCCGCGCCCTCCCCGGCCGCCCGACCGGGCGCCCGGTCGCCGGGGAGGCCGCGGAGCCGCCGTAGCCGGGCGCGTCCGCGGCGCTCCCCTCGGCCCGAGGCGCGGCGGCACCGCGGTCCGCGGTCGACTGCGCGCCGTCCGCCCCGCTGCCGCATCCGGCGAGGGCGAGGGAGGCGCCCAGCAGGACGGCCGCGAGGACGTGTCGGGATCGGGTCGGCATGGTCTCTGTCCCCCCAGAGGAACGCCGCGAGGCGTCCCCGTGCATGAGTGCGTACGCGCGGGTGCGTCCGGCCGTGTGGCCGGTGCCGGTTCGACGCGCGGGGCGGGCAGGCCGGTTTCGCGCCTCCGGTACCGAAAGGGTCACGGTCGGGACCCGGCAGGGTGTTTGAGACAGTGGACCCATGAACGTGGACAACGTGGACGCGCCCGCCGGCCGGGTCGTCGTCGTCGGCGGCGGCATCGCCGGACTCGCGGCGGCGCACCGCGTGCTCCGCGCCGGCCGGAGCGTGACCGTCCTGGAGGCCGCCGACCGGCTCGGCGGGAAGCTCCACGCCGGCGAGATCGCCGGTGCGCGCGTCGACCTCGGCGCCGAGTCGATGCTGGCCCGCCGCCCCGAGGCCCTCGACCTGGCCTCCGCGGTCGGGCTCGGCGGGCACCTCCAGCCGCCCGCCACGGCCGCCGCGGCCGTGTGGACGCGCGGCGCCCTGCGCCCGCTGCCCAAGGGCCACTTCATGGGCGTCCCGGGCGATGCCGGCGGCCTCGGCGGCCTGCTGTCCGACGAGGGCCTGCGCGCCGTGCGCCGGGACCGCGAACTGCCGCCCGACGCGCCCGGCGAGGACGTCGCCATCGGCGCGTACGTGGCGCGGCGGATGGGCCGCGAGATCGTCGACCGGCTCGTCGAACCCCTGCTCGGCGGGGTGTACGCGGGCGACGCCTACCGCATCTCGATGAAGGCCGCCGCGCCGAAGCTGCTCGACGCCGTCCGCGCCCACGGCACCCTCACCGACGCCGTCCGCTCCCTCCTGCCCGCGCCGGCCGGGGCCCCGGCACCGCCCCGCCCCCGGCCTTCGCCGGTCTGCGCGGCGGCGTCGGCCGACTGCCGCTCGCCGTCGCCGACGCCGTGCGGGACCGCGGCGGCGAGATCCGCACCGGGACCCCCGTGCGGAGGCTGACTCGGCGCGCCGACGGCTGGGAGGTCACCACCGGCACCGGCGTCCTGCACGCCGACGCGGTGATCCTCGCGACGCCCGCCTGGTCGGCGTCGGCCCTGCTCGCCGCCGAGTCCCCGACCGCCTCCGCCGAGCTCGCCGCGATCGAGTACGCCTCGATGTCCCTGGTGACGCTGGCCTTCCGGCGCTCCGACGTGGCCGGGGCGGTCCCCGCGGGCTCCGGGTTCCTGGTGCCGCCCGTCGAGGGCCGCACCATCAAGGCGTCCACGTTCGCCAGCCACAAGTGGCAGTGGATCGCCGACGGCGCGCCCGACCTGTTCGTCCTGCGCACCTCCCTCGGCCGGTACGGCGACGAGGAGCACCTCGACCGGGAGGACGCGGAACTGGTGGCGGCGTCCCTCAAGGACCTGGGCGAGGCGGTCGGGCTGTCGGCCCGGCCCGTCGCCACGACGGTGACCCGCTGGATCGACGGTCTGCCGCAGTACCCCGTCGGCCACCACGCCCGGGTCGCCCGGATCCGCGACGCCGTCGCGAAGCTGCCCGGCCTGCGGGTGTGCGGCGCCGCGTACGGCGGTGTGGGCATCCCGGCGGTCGTGGCCGACGCGTGGCGGGCGGCCGACGAGGTGGCCGCGGTGCTCCCCGCGTCCCCGCAGGACGACCCTGGCGCAGAGCACTGACAGTGACGAGTGAGAATAGCCCTATGAGTGCGCCCGAAAAGATCCCGAACGCCGGTAAGAAGGCGAAGGACCTCAACGAGGTCATTCGCTACACCCTCTGGTCCGTGTTCAAGCTGCGCGACGTCCTCCCCGAGGACCGCGGCGGCTACGCGGAGGAGGTCCAGGAGCTGTTCGACCAGCTCGCCGCGAAGGACGTCACCGTGCGCGGCACGTACGACCTGTCGGGGCTGCGGGCCGACGCGGACGTCATGATCTGGTGGCACGCCGAGACCGCGGACCAGCTCCAGGAGGCGTACAGCCTGTTCCGCCGCACGCGGCTGGGCCGGGCGCTGGAGCCGGTGTGGTCGAACATGGCGCTGCACCGCCCCGCCGAGTTCAACAAGTCCCACATCCCGGCGTTCCTCGCCGACGAGGAGCCGCGCGACTACGTGAGCGTGTACCCGTTCGTGCGCTCGTACGACTGGTACCTGCTGCCGGACGAGGACCGCCGCCGCATGCTCGCCGACCACGGCAAGATGGCCCGCGGCTACCCCGACGTCCGCGCCAACACGGTCGCCTCGTTCTCCCTCGGCGACTACGAGTGGATCCTCGCCTTCGAGGCGAACGACCTGTACCGGATCGTCGACCTCATGCGCCACCTGCGCGGCAGCGAGGCCCGGATGCACGTCCGCGAGGAGGTCCCGTTCTACACGGGCCGCCGCAAGACCGTCGCCGACCTGGTGGCGGGCCTGGCGTAGGCCGCGGCTGTCGGTCGCAGGCCGCGCGTGCCGGGGACGGAACCGTACCCGGCACGCGCGGAAGAGGCCGCCGCGGCACGGCCGCGGAGCACCGGCGGGCTCGGACCGCCGGTGCCCGCGTTCGTGCGGCGGGCCCCGGCCCCACCTCGCGACCCGGTGGCGGGCGGCACGACCGGCCCGCCACCTCGTGACCCGGAAGATCAGACGGCGGGTGCGCACCACCCGTCGCTCCAGCGACACCGGGTCCCCGGCTCCGGGTGCGGCGCGCGGTTCGCCCGCGCGCCGCACCCGCGCCGTCCCTCTACGCGCGTCACCCGACCGGGGCTGCGCGCACCACCCCGCCGGCACCGCGGTGCCGCGCACCCGGCGGTACCACCCCGCCAGGTCGCACGTCCCTCGCCGACTGCGGGGCCACCCGGCCGGGGCCGTGCGATGCGGGTCGCGGACCGTCCTGCCAGGGCTGCGTGTGCCGCATGCGCCGCCTGCTCACCCCGCCGGGTCGCATGTGCCGCGTCGACTGCCGGGTCACCCGGCCAGGGCCGCGCGGGCCGCGTGGACCAGTCGGGTCACCCTGCCCGGCGGGCGGGGACCCGCCCGCTCAGCCCACCACAGCCGCAGCCGCCGCCGCGCCTTCGGGTCCTCCGGCAGGCCCGCGTCGAGCAGCCGCCGGACGAAGTCCAGCGCGTCCTGCCGGTAGCCGCCCGGCATCGGCCGCCGCCCGCGTACGCCACGAACGCCTCCCGGTACGCCTGCTCACCCAGGATCCGCGGCAGCTCCGGCGCCACCTTCGCCACGATCCTGGCCCGCTTGCGCGCGAGCGCCAGGCCCTGCACCCGCAGCCGCGCCCGGTCGAACCCCTCGGGCGCGGGCGTCCCCGCCACCAGCGCCGACAGCAGGGCCGCCTGGGCGATGCCCACGCGCTCCCGCACCGCCTCCGCGACGGGCTCCTCCGCCGACCCGGGCGGTCCTGCGGGGGCGGGCACCGCCGTGCCGCCCGCGGCGGGCAGCGTACGGGCCGCCGCCACCGTCCGGTCGACCGCCGCAAGGGCGCCGGACGGCTCCTCCGCCGTGGCGGCACCGGCTCCCCGACCGGCCGCACGGCGTGCGGTCGGGAGCGCGCCGGCCGTCTCCGTCGTCGGGAGCGCGCCGGCCGTCTCCGTCGTCGTACGGATCGCCGCCAGTTCCGCGGCCAGTTCCTCCGCAGGCGGGAAGTCGTCGTCCCGCTCCAGCAGCACACCCGGCGGCTCCCGGAGCGAAGCCAGCTCGGCCAGCAGGTCCAGCACGGGCCGGGGCACCGGGTGGGCGTGCGTGTCGTGCCAGACGCCGTCCCGCTCCACACCGCCCGCCACATGGACGTACGCCACGGCCTCCAGCGGCAGCTCCGCAAGCGCCTTGGAGGGGTCGTCGCCGCGGTTCACCCGGTTGGTGTGCAGGTTCGCGACGTCGATGAGGAGCCGCACCCCGGTGCGCTCCACCAACTCCCGCAGGAAGCGGCCCTCCGACATCTCGTCGTCCGGCCACGAGAACAGCGCCGCGATGTTCTCCAGCGCCAGCGGCACGGGCAGGGACTCCTGCGCGATCCGCACGTTCTCGCACAGCACGTCCAGCGCCTCCCGCGTCCGCGGCGGCGGCAGCAGGTGGCCGGCCTCCAATGCCGGGGACGCGGTGCGCGCGCCCCCGGCCCGTACGAACGCGATGTGCTCGGTCACCAGCGGCGCACCCAGCGCCGTGGCCGCCGCGGCCAGCCGGGCCAGCCGTGCCTCGTCGGGCCGGTCGGCACCGCCGAGGCCCAGCGAGACGCCGTGCGGTACGACGGTGACACCACGCTCCCGGAGCCGCAGCAGCGGGTCGGGCACATGGTCCGGGCAGACGTTCTCGGCGACGACCTCCACCCAGTCCACGCCCGGCAGCCGGTCCACCGCGTCCGCGATCTCCGGCCGCCACCCGATACCGACTCCCAGCCGCCGCGCCCCACGCCCGCCCGGTCCGTCACGCCTGTCCATGGTCCCCCTCCTCGGTCCCCCTCCGCCGTGCTGAAGGGGTCATGACCAAGCCGGGGCCGCGTGAACCGCCGGCGGGCGGGTTCAGAGCTTCATTTGAGGTTTCGGGCGCCTCCGCGCCCGCCCCGGCCGCGGCTCACGGCCGGTTGGTGTTGACCGCGGTCGGCGGTCCCGGCTGCGTCGACGGGAGCGACGTGGCCTCCTCGGCGATACCGCTCGGCACCGCGGGCGTCGGCGCGGGCGGCAGGTTCCCGTTCGGCGGGGGCGGACCGACGGGGCTGGCCGTGGCGCGGCCCGCCGCCTCGTTCGCGATCGCGTCGTAGTCCACCATCCCGGTGCCCTCCAGCATGGTGATGTGGTCGAGCACCGTCTGGTTGGCGTCGCTGGCGAGCTGCCGGATCAGGGTGTTGCGCGTCGTGTGCCGCACCTCGGCGATCAGGCCGAACACCTTCCCGTGCGCGTTGCGCAGGATGTTCGCGAACTTCCGCTCGTACTCCTCGCCCTGCGCCGCCGACAGCTCCCGCAGCCAGCCCTGCTGCTGTTCCGTCGGCTGGTTCGGGAGCTGCACGCCCAGCTTCGCCGCCACGTCCCTGGCCCGCTGGTCCAGGTCCGCGTGGCCCACCACCAGGTGGTCTCCCGCGTCCTTGATCGCCTGTGTCGGGGCCCGCTCCATCGCCTGCTGCCCGGCGGGCAGCTCCCACAGCCCGGCCAGCCGCACCTTCACCAGGAAGTCCCGGTCGGTCGCGGACAGCGGTCCCCACTGGGTGGGCACCGTCGACGCCGCCAGATTCGCTTCGCCGGTGCCCGACCGGTCGGCGTACGACCAGACCGGAAAGGCCAGTGCCCCGACGGTGGCCACCAGGGCCGCGATGATGAGTGCCGTCCCGTTGATGCGCCGTAGCTGCAAGATGCCTCCCGAACCGAACCCGTCTTCCGCGCATGGCGGTACCGGGGAGTACGTACGCCGCCGCGGAAGCGTTCACCCAGTGGGGGAGGGGCCGGTCGGCGCGAGAGCATACGGCTGGTGCGGACGCGTTCGGTGGGAGCGGCAGCCTTCAGCCGCCGCGGACGCGTTCGGACGACGCGGCGCGTTCAGCCGGAGAGTGAGCCTTCAGCCGATGCGGACGCGTTCGGCCGGCGCGCGGGAGTGTCCGGTCGGTGCGGCAGCGTTCAGCCGGCGCGCGGGAGTGTCCGGTCGGTGCGGCAGCGTTCAGCCGGTGGGCACGGGGAAGTCCGCGACGACCGTGCAGCTCCCCGGGGCGACCTCCGTGAAGCCCGCGTCGCGCACCACCGGCCGGCCGCTCGCCACCAGCGCCGGCCAGTCGGCCGGCGGCGCGGTCCGCACCGCCAGCGGGAAGCCCGCCTCCTGCCAGGACGTGCGCACGAGCTCGTCCATGGCCGACCACAGGAGCTGCGCCCCGTGCCCGACCTGGGCCATCTCCTTGCCCGTCGACATCTCCAGCCCCGGGTTGAGCCACAGCACAGCCCGCCCGGGGACGGGCTCCGGCGCCCCGCCGGGCGGCCCTGCCGGGTCCTCCAGTTCCGTGCCGGACACCTGCAACTTCGCCAGCTCCTTCGGCCAGCCGTCCAGCGGGACCGGCGGGAAGACCCGTACCTCCGCGGTCCCCCCGGTCACCGTGATGCCCGGCAGCCGCTCGGCCCGCCGCCACTCCGCTCCGCGGGCGCGCCGGACGACCTTGCGGATCCGGGCGTCCTGCCAGTCGCGTACCGCCCGCGCCCATGCGCCGTCGCCGACGGACCGCTCGTCGGTGAGCAGCACGAGCACGGCACGGGCCGCCGTCTCCAGTGCGTCGGTGCGGTGCGGCGGATCGGTCTTCTCGACCCGCGCCACGAGGGGCAGGACGAACTGCGGCGCGGCGTCGCGCGCGCCGGGGGGGCGGAGGTCGGTGGCGTCGCTGGTCACCCGGCCAGTCTGCCAAACGGCCTCCTTGGCATATCGGGCGGTTCGGGGCACCATGCCCTGCATGAAGAGCGATCTTTTCGCGTCGGAGCACCTGGCGCAGCAGGCGACCGCCCCGGGGATGGCCCTCCAGAACTCCAAGTGCGTGAAGTACGCGGTGAACGGCGAGATGCACGCGCGCCAGGGTTCGATGATCGCCTTCCGCGGCAACCTCCAGTTCGAACGCAAGGGCCAGGGCATAGGAGGGGTGCTGAAGCGGGCGGTCACCGGTGAGGGGCTGCCGCTGATGGCGGTGCGGGGGCAGGGCGAGGCGTGGTTCGCGCACGAGGCGCAGAACTGCTTCATCGTCGAGCTGGAGGCGGGCGACGCGCTCACTGTCAACGGCCGCAACGTCCTGTGCTTCGACCCGTCCCTCTCCTACGAGATCAGGACCGTCAAGGGCGCCGGCATGGTGGGCGGCGGCCTCTTCAACAGCGTGTTCACCGGCACCGGCAAACTCGCCCTGGTCTGCGACGGCTCACCGATCGTCATCCCCGTCGGCCGGCACCAGCCGGTCTACGTGGACACGGACGCGGTGGTCGGCTGGAGCGCCCACCTGTCCACGTCGCTGCACCGCTCGCAGTCCTTCGGCTCGATGATCCGCGGCGGCTCCGGCGAGGCGGTCCAGCTGATGCTGGAGGGAGAGGGGTTCGTCGTCGTGCGCCCGAGCGAGCACACGCCGCAGCCCGGGCAGGGCTGACGTCAGCCGCCGTCCTCCGCCGCCTCCGCGGACGGCACCGTCTCGGCGGTGACGGCCCGCCGGACGTCCGCGGAGCCCGATGGGTGTGCCACTTCGGTGGAGCCGGGCTCGGATGCCTCGCCGGCGGAGCACCGGCGCCGGTACGCCTCGGCGGCGGAGCCCGGAGCCCGGAGCACGGGGAGTGGAGTACGGAGCCCGGGGGCACGGAGCCCGAAGCCCGGGGAGCGGAGTACGGAGTCCGGGGCACGGAGTCCGGGGCACGGAGTCCGGGGCACGGAGCACCGAGCCCGGAGTACGGGGCCCGGGGCACCGAGCCGGAGCCTGGAGCCCAGGGGCCGGTACGGCCCGCGGCGGAGCCAGGCCGGTTCGGCTCCCACCGGGTTGCCGGGGTGGCAGGCCCAGCGTCCGCCGATGCGGATGCGGACGGGCTCGTCATGAGCGGCGCTCATGGGCGACGAGGGCGGTGCCCCCGCCCCGCGCCGCCCCCGGCGGTCCCGGGTCCGCCCCCGGGTGACCCGCCCCGCAGGTCTTCCGTGGCGGCCGAGCGACGGCTGCGTGGCGGCTCACTGGGCGGTTCACGTGTCGGTCACCTGGCGGCCAGCAGCGCCTCCAGGGCCGTGGCCGTCTCCGGGTGGCGGCCGAGGAACTCCGCACCGGGCGGCACCGGATCCGTCGTGCTCCACGTGCCGTCGCAGCCCAGCAGGTCCGCTACCGCGTCGCACGCCGCGGGATGCGCCGCCAGCAGCGCGGCCCGGCGGCCGCGGTCCGTGCGCGCAGGCCCCGCGGCCCCCGCTCGGGCTCGTCCTCCTGCCACGGCGGCACCCAGGCATCCAGCGCCGCAAGCCGGCCGGGGAAGATCCGCCCCGCCTCCCGCACCACCAGCAGCCGCGCCGACTCGGCGCCGTCCGCACGCAGCGCGGTGATCAGTGTCGGCAGCCACGGCAGCAGCACCGGGTCCGGCAGCCGGGCGAACGCGTTCGACACCGCCTCCACCACGAAGTCGGCCAGCCCCGGCACCGGCTCCAGCGCCTGCACGAACCCGCTCAGGTAGCGCGGATAGACGGGCAGCAGCAGGGGGTTGCCCAGCAGTTCGTCGCACCGCGACCGCAGCTCCGCGCGTGACAGCCGGCCGAGGTGCACCTGCGCCGCCCACAGCAGCGCCCGCTTCGCCGGCTCCTGCGGACGGGACTGGGCGACCGCCAGCTCCAGCTGCGTCCGGTCGCAGCCCAGCGACAGCGCGAGCCCCTCCATGCCGAAGAGGAAGCCGAGGGTCGCCGCGACCTGGCCTTCCGTCGCCTGCTCGTCGGCGAACGCCGTCGGCAGGAGCGTGCAGTAGTGCGCGTAACCCGTCTTGGCGAACGCCTCGATCCACTGCGGCAGCACCGGCTCACTGGTCCGGTAGTACGCCAGCAGCCGCCGCACCCGGCGCAGCACCTCCGGTGCGCCGTCCACGCTCCGCTCCGTCGCCAGCACCTCCAGCGCCCGGCCGCCCAGCTCGTCGGCGAGCCGCCGACTGCGCAGGTACAGCGTGGCGTCCTCCACCGCCTGGAGGACCCGGGCCGTGGTCGCCTGCGGGTCGTACGCCGCACGGCGCAGCCGTTGCTCCAGGACCTGTTCGATGCTGACGCCCTCGTAGCCGAGCTCGATCAGGGCCCGCTGGTGGGTGCCGAGCGCCAGGTCCCACGACTCCTGGATGGGCCGCTCGCCCAGGGTCCGCTCACCCATGATCGGCCGGGCCGCCCCGTGCGGCAGCAGATGGCGCAGTATCCACAGCACGTCGGAGCACTGCTCCAGCTCCGGCCTGCCGGCGATGTCCAGCAGGGCCCGCTGCACCCCGCGCTGCCGGAGTCTCAAGTTCAGCGGGGCCAGCCGGTCGTGCACGTCCCGGGCCAGGGGCGGCAGCGCGGCGTAGCTGACCTGGCCGACCCGGTCCCCGCCCATCATGATCTCGACCAGCCGGCGCACGTCGCGCCGGCCCGGCACGCTGTCCTTCTCGATGCAGGTGACCGCCGCGTCCTGGAAGTCGTACGGCGTGGGCCTGGCCCGGTCCCGCATCCCGGCCAGCAGGATCGACGTCTCGAACACCGCGATGGCGTCCGCGGTCGACGCCAGGTAGCCGTTGCGTCGGGCCGCCCGCACGATGTCCACCGACCAGCCGAGCAGCTCCGCCTCGTCCAGGTGGTCCAGGACGGGCGGCCGCCGCAGGAAGCCGGACAGGCGGTCGGGGTGCGGAGACCGCGCGGAAACCGCGCCGGCGCGCCCCGGGTGCGGGGCCGGCGTCTTCTGCGGCTTCGCCTTCCCCGCGCCTGCCTGCCCCTTCAGCCGGAACGGTCGAACGCCCGTGCGTTTGAGGTTCTTCGTCCACTCCGTCGCCGCGATCGACACGGACCCGGGTGCGAGGCCGAACTGCGCCTCGATCGCCGCGTGGCTGGACGGGATGAGGCCGTGCTGCCACACGGTGGCCGTGCGGGGGCTGATCCGGAACCCGCCGGAGCCGTGCACGCCGAACTCCTCCACGCGGCTCGCCGCGTGGAACGCCCCGCACACGTACAGGCCGTCCGAGGGGTCGGTGCCGGTGGCGGCGAGGTGCTCGCGGATCCTGGTCCACATGTGGCGTTCGCGGTCCTCGTCGACCCGCAGCCGGTGCGGGTCCCCGGGCGCGAGGCGCCGGAACAGGCTGCCGATCAGCAGCATGACCTGGCGGTACGTGTCGTGGTCGCTGTCGCCCAGCGGCAGTTCCACGTACTGGTGCCACCACTCCGACCAGTGGCGCACCCGCCCGTGGCGCAGCAGGTGCTCCTCCAGCTCCGCGAAGCGGGGCCTCAGGTCGCCGATCTCGACGCCGACCGCGTCGCCGTGCAGCGCGGCCTCCTCCACGGCGGGGGGCACGTCCGGATCGGCCGCCCCGGCGGGCCGCGGCCGGCGGGCGTCCCACTGGAACACGTGGTCCGAGGACCGGTCCACCAGGACCAGTTCGACGCCCGGCGTGTCCAGGGCATAGGCGATGGCCTGGTACTCGGCCGACGCCTCGGTGATCGGTGCGACCACCGAAAGCGGCGCCCACGCGGGCGGGAAGCCGTCGATGTCGCCGGCGAACGCCTGCACGGCCACCGGCAGTCGGCAGCTGCGCAGTTCGGTCAGCAGCGGCGCCATGTCCTCGCACAGCTCCAGGTAGACCACCTTGGGCTGCTTCTCCCGCAGCCGCCGCGCCATCGCGACGGCCGAGGCGGGCGAGTGGTGGCAGACCGGGAAGACCTCCAGGGGCTCCCGCACCGCGCGGTCCACGTCGTCGACGATGCCGAGGAGGATGCCCTGCAACGCGTCGGGCCCGTCGGCGAAGGCCGCCGCCGCCTCCTGCAACTGGGAGCGCAGCGCCTCGAAGGACCCTTCGTGGGTGCCGCTCATGACAGGGTGGCGATCGCGTCGCGGCCGCCCTCCAGGAACTCCGGCCAGGAGCCGCCCTCCTCCTTGCTGCGCGGTTCGACGACGCCGTGCAGGTACTTGTTGAGGATGGCGAGGTCCTCCGGTTCGCGGCGGGTCAGCGAGCCGACCAGGGAGGAGGCGAGGGTGCGGGCCGTCAGTGCGTGCTCGCCGAAGAAGTTGCTGTGCAGGATCGCGTCCTCCAGCACGCCGATCTGCTCGGCCGTGGACAGGGCGGACTCCAGCTTCTCGTTGTCGCTGCCTGCCGTGGCGGCCGAGGCCCGCAGGTCGGCGAAGCTCTGCAGCAGCACGTCGAGCAGGGTCGGCGGCACGTCGAGCTCGATGTGGTGGCGGCGCAGCGGCTTCCTCCGTGCGGAAGCGGACGATCTCCGCCTCGCTCTTCCTGTTCGTCACCACCGGGATGCGGACGAAGTTGAAGCGGCGCTTGAGGGCCGACGACAGGTCGTTGACGCCGCGGTCGCGGCTGTTGGCCGTGGCGATGACGGAGAAGCCCGGCTTGGCGAAGACGATGTTGTCGCTGCCGTCGCTGTCCAGTTCGGGCACGGAGATGTACTTCTCCGACAGGATCGAGATCAGCGCGTCCTGCACGTCGCTGGTGGAGCGGGTGAGCTCCTCGAAGCGGCCGATCGCGCCGCTCTCCATCGCCGTCATGATCGGTGACGGGATCATCGACTCGCGGGACTGGCCCTTGGCGATCACCATCGACACGTTCCACGAGTACTTGATGTGGTCCTCCGTGGTGCCGGCCGTGCCCTGCACCACCAGGGTGGAGTTCCGGCAGATCGCCGCGGAGAGCAGCTCGGCCAGCCAGCTCTTGCCGGTGCCCGGGTCCCCGATCAGCAGCAGACCGCGGTCGGAGGCCAGGGTCACGATGGACCGCTCGACGAAGCTGCGGTCACCGAACCACTTCTGCGGGACCTCCCGCTCCAGGCCGTCGGAGCGCTCGGAACCCAGGATGAACAGCCGGACCATCTTCGGGGACAGCCGCCACGAGAACGGCTTGGGGCTGTCGTCGATGGACTCCAGCCAGTCCAGCTCCTCGGCGTACTTGATCTCGGCGGGGGCGCGCAGCAGGTCGGACATGACAGCCTTTCAGTAGCGCCGTCGATGACGGCGAGTCGTCGACGGAGGTCGGTGGGTGGTGCGGTGAGGACGGCGAGGGGTGCGGTGAGACGGGGAGGCGGGGAGGCGGACAGGGACGCTGCAGAGGGCGGATCCGATGAGCAGTGGCGAGGAGGGCGTCAGGTGAGGAACGTCTTGAGCTCGTGCACGAGCTTGCGGATGTGCCCCGAGAGCACCGGCGCGCCCAGGTCCTTCAAGCGGTCCCGGAACCACGGGTTCACGCTGCCGCGGCCGGAGCTCGTGACCGAGCCGACCGGGATGAACCTGACCCCGGAGCGGTGCAGGCCGGCCATGCTCTTGAAGAGCTCCACGCAGCGCCACTCGTAGAAGTCGGAGATCCACACGACGACGGTGTTGCGGGGTTCCGCGATCTTCGGCTCGGCCAGTGCCATGGCGGCCGTGCCGTCCGTACCGCCGCCGAGGTTGGTGCGCAGCAGCGTCTCGAAGGGGTCGTGCACCCACGGGGTCAGGTCCACCGCCCGTGTGTCGTAGGCGATGAGGTGTACGTCGACCTTGGGCAGCCCCGCGAAGACGGACGCGAGGATGGTGCAGTTCACCATGGAGTCGACCATCGAACCCGACTGGTCCACGACCACGATCAGCCGCTGCGGCGTCGTCTTGCGGACGGTGTGCCGGTAGTGGAGGCGGTCGACGTACAGCCGCTCCTCCTCCGGGCTCCAGTTCGTCAGGTTCTTCCAGATCGTGCGGTTCAGGTCCAGGTTGCGGAAGACCCGCTTGGGCGGCACCGAGCGG
This sequence comes from Streptomyces sp. CC228A, assembly GCF_021390935.1. GTDB lineage: Bacteria > Actinomycetota > Actinomycetes > Streptomycetales > Streptomycetaceae > Streptomyces. The sequence goes on along the minus strand of NZ_JAJPUI010000007.1, from coordinate 1,892 downwards.
TCCAGCTCGCCCACCGTGGCCTTCTCCACCTGGGTGCGCAGCACCTCGGCGACCTCGTCCACGAACCGGCGGATCAGCGCCTTGGCGTTGGCCAGGGCGACCCCGGACAGGTTGTCCTTGTCGCGCAGCAGCGCTCGATCAGCGACATGCTCGGGTGAGCCGGGCGGCCAGCCCAGGTCGGCCAGCACCTCGCGCAGGTGCATCCGCTTGACCAGGTCGGCCTCGATGGCGCCGATCTGCGGTACGAGGCGGCTCAGGTCCGGTGCCGCGCCGCGGCCGCCGGTGCCGTACGGTGCCACGCCCGCACCCGCGCCGCCGACCGGACCACCGGGGCGCCCGCCGCGCAGCTCCCCGGGGCGGCAGCCGAGCCCGCGCTCCAGCCATCCGGCGTCGGACTGCCAGCGCGCCAGCTGCCCGGCGGTGACGGTGCCCGGCGCGGAAGCGAACACGTTGAGCAGCAGCTTGGACGCCAGAGCCGCGCGCCTCACCTCCGCCGCCCGGTCGCGCACGCCGTCGGGGCCCGGCTCGGCACCATCAGGCCGTCGAACTCGGCGGCCAGCTCCGGTGGCGCTGCACGATCGAGTCGACGGAGGCCTGCGGGTCCAGCAGCGCCGGCGGCAGGCCGAGGTCCTCGACGACGGCGAGGCTCGCGGACTCCAGCGCGGCCTGCTCCTCGGGGTCGAAAAGCCGGGCGAGCAGCCGCCAGTAGAGTGCCTGGCGCCGGTTCTCCTCCGGACCGCCCGCGCGCTCGTCGCCGCCCCCCGCACCCTCTCCGGCGCCTCCGGCGGCGTCGGCCCCTGCGGCCCCTGCGGCCCCTGCGGCGTCTGCGGCGTCTGTGGCGTCTGCGGTGTCTGCGGTGTCCGTGACCTCCGCGGTGGTTCCGGTCTCCGCGGTCGATGCGGCCTCGGTGGCTGCGGTCCCTGCGGCGCCTGCGGCCTCCGCGGTGGTTGCGGTCCCTGCGGTTGCTCCGGCTTCGGCGGGGGTTGCGGTCCCTGCGGCCTCGGGGGTGGCTGCGGTCCCTGTGGTGGTTCCGGTCCCTGTGGTGTGCGCGGCCTCGGCAGTCGGCGTGGTCCCTGCGGTCGCTCCGGCGTCCAGGGTGGTTCCGGCTTCTGCGGTGGCTGCGATGCCTGTGCTGTCCGTGGTCTGTCCGGTCATTTCCGCAGCAGCCTTCCGGCTCGCTCGCGCAGCACCGCCAGCGCGTCCGTGGCGGCCTTCTCGGCCTTGGCACCGGCCTTGTCGGCGGTGCCTCCGGCCCACGCGCCGGCATGGATCGCGACGGTCTTCTTCCGCACGGTCGCCTCGACGGCGAGCGGTTGCAGACGGAACGCCCCCGCGTCCCAGCGGAGCAGACCGATGCACGCCTGGGACCGTGCGACCGCGTCGGCGGTGAGCGGTCCGGCGGCCGGCACCCGGTCGGTGTCCACAGCGAGGCGCTGCCCGGCCAGGACGAAGGCGGGCGCGCCGCCGTCGGGGGCGTCCTCGTCGCCCGCCGCGGTCTCGTAGGCGTAGCCCTCCAGGAACACCGGTACGGCGAGGTGCGCCGGGTGCCGGTCCAAGGGGCCGCTGCGGTGGCGGCCGCCCCGGACAGCGCCACGCGGGCCGTGGCGAAGGGGTCGGCGGCTCGCCCGGGCGGGCGTGCTCGTCGGACCAGAGCAGGTCGCCCTCGGCGGTGACCGGCATGTCGGCGAGGTCCATCGAGCGGCCCTCGCTGACGGCCGCCAGCAGCGACATGTGCGGGCGCAGCAGCTGCCACAGCCCGGCACTGACGACCGTGTCCGGCTTCGGCACGGACACCCCGGCCCGGACCAGGCGGGACGCGCCGCCGTCCGCCGGCTCGAACACGGCGTGCACCTGGGCCTGCACGGCCGTCGCGTGCTCCTGCACGTCGACGC
>NZ_JAJPUI010000006.1 GCF_021390935.1 Streptomyces sp. CC228A | reverse complement strand
GGGGCGTCGGGCCGAAGACCGCGCAGGTGGTGCGGGAGGCCCTGGCCGGCGAGGTGCCCGGCTATCTGCGGCGGCTGGAGGACGAGGTGGCCCGGGAGGAGCCGGGGGGTGCGGGGGCGGCGCTCCGGGAGGCGCTGCGCGGTGACTGCCACACGCACTCCGACTGGTCGGACGGGGGCAGTCCGATCGAGGAGATGGGGCGCACGGCGGCGGCGCTGGGCCATGCGTGGGTGGCGCTGACCGACCACTCGCCGCGGCTGACGGTGGCGCGGGGCCTGTCGGCCGAGCGGCTGCGGGAGCAGCTGGACGTGGTGGCGGAGCTGAACGAGCGGTGGGCGCCCTTCCGGATGCTGACCGGGATCGAGGTCGACATCCTGCCCGACGGGTCGCTGGACCAGGAGCCCGAGCTGCTGGAGCGGCTGGACGTGGTGGTGGCCTCCGTGCACTCCAAGCTGCGGATGGACGCCCCGGCGATGACGCGGCGCATGGTGCGCGCGGTGCGCAGTCCGCTGGTGGACGTGCTGGGGCACTGCACGGGGCGGCTGGTGACGGGCGGCCGGGGGCGCCGCCCCGAGTCGGAGTTCGACGCGGACCGGGTCTTCGCGGCGTGTGCGGAGTCCGGGACGGCGGTGGAGGTCAACAGCCGCCCGGAGCGGCTGGACCCGCCGCGCCGCCTGCTGCGGCGCGCGGTGGCGGCGGGGACGCTGTTCGCGATCGACACGGACGCGCACGCGCCGGGCCAGCTGGATTGGCAGGTGCTGGGCTGTGCGCGGGCCGAGGAGTGCGGGGTGCCCGCGGAGCGGGTCGTCACGGCGTGGCCGGCCGAGCGGCTGCTGGCGTGGACGCGGACGGGGACGGTGCCCGAGGGCGTGTGACGCCCGGGCGCCGGGCCCGGTGGAGCCGTATCACGGGGGACGTACCGAGGGGATCGGTTTTGCGTTCCACGGGCCCTGGCAGTGACCTCGTGGTATCCGCGCGATGCCCGGCAGGGCACGCTGCCCGTGCCCTGCACTGCCGGTTCTGGCATGAGGCGCGGATAACGACCCCCGTAATACCGGCGTCGCGGACGCTCGACGGCCGCGACGGGCCTGGTCCCGCAGTCGCGTGACCTCCGGCCTCTCCCTCCAGCATGCAGCAGCCGCGGGCCGGTTTTCCTCTGACAGTTTTTCAGTGGAAAAGACAGGCCGGTCAGTTCTCGGCCGGCGGGCCGTCCGCGGCGGCGTGGTGGCGCTCCGGGGACAGCGCCCACTGGTACGCGAGGGCGGCGAGGGTGCCGGCGCCCCAGCGGGCCCGCAGCCGTCCGAGCTCCGTGGTGAGCGTGCGCAGTCCGATGTTGAGGCGGCGGGCGGTGATGCGCTGGTCGACGCCCGCGGCGGTGTCGATGAGGATCTCCCGCTGACGGGGGGTCAGCCGGTCGCCGTCGGCGGGCAGGGCCTTGCGCGGGTCGCCGTACCAGACGTCGGCGCGCCGCCACGCGTCCTCGAAGGACTCCGCGATGTAGGCGACCAGCGCCCGGTCGGTGACGTGCCAGGCGGTCTGCGACGGGGCGGCGCCGACGACGTGGTCGGCGATGAACGCCTGGCGGCGGTCCACGACCACGCACCGCTGGAAGGGCGCGGCGAGGGTGCGCAGCCGGGCGCCCGCCGCCGACAGGGCGGCGGCCCGGTCGCGTGCGGCGGCGTCGTCGCGGGCGCTGTCGCCGTACAGGGCCCGCAGGGCGACGCCGCGGGCGAGCGCGGCGCGGCTGCGGGCGTCGGTGTCGGCCCGGCCGCGGGCGCCGTGCGGGTCGGCGGCGAGCACCTCGCCCTCCGCCCGGTCGACGGCCTCGCAGACGCGTGCGGCGACCTGCTCGCCGTCGGCCAGGAACTCGCTGCTGGAGCCGGACCGCCACCGGGCGCGGGCGAAGTGCAGGCCGAGCTCGTCGCTGAGGGCGGGGATGGCGGCGATCTGCGCGGCCCGGCCCGCCATGTCGCGCAGCTCCTCGTCGATGCGGCGCCTGCCCGCCTCCTGCGGGTCGAGGGCAATGGGCCGCTCGGGGTGGTCGGGGTCGACGACGACGAGCCGCCAGGCGACCAGTTCGCGCAGGTCGGCGGTGTCCTCGGGACGGACGGGCTCGTCGCGGGTGATGCGGGCGTAAAGCCGCCTGGCGGTGGGGGACAGCTCTGCCGCCACGCGCGCCGGGTGGTCCGTTTCCGTCATGTATGCCCCTGTTGACGACTGCGTGTGTACGCCGTGCGCACGCACGCACCCCGGGGGCGCTTGATCGCCGGCGCACGACGCGCCAGCGTACCGGTGCGGCCGTGTGCGGCTGCCGCCCCGGCGGGCGGCGCCGGGGGCCGGCGGCGAGGCACGTCACGCCACAGGTGAGAGAGATCGTCATGGACAAGGTCGCTCTGCGCTTCCTGCTCAGGGAGCGACGGGCGCTGATCGCGCCGGAGGACCACGGGCTGTCCCGGCCCACCCGGCAGGGCCGGCGGGCCCCCGGGCTGTCGCAGGCGCAGGTCGACCAGCTCCTGCACCGCGCCCCCGACACGTACGGGCGGCTGGAGTCGGGCCGGTACCCGAACCCGCCGCTGGACCTGCTGGAGGACGTGGCGCGGCTCCTCGGCATGAACGAGCACGACTGGGTGGCCCTGTGGCGGTACGCGCTGGGGCAGGACCCGCCGTACCCGCTGCACCCGCGGTCCGGCGAGGTGGTGTCCGGGGCGTGGCAGGAGGTGCTGGACGGCGTCTCGCACATGGCGTACATCAGCGACCGCTCGTGGAACCTGCTCGCCCACAACGAGCCGTTCGCCGCGCTCTTCCCGGGGCGGCGCGTCCCGGAGAACACGATGCGGTGGATGGCGGTGGCCCCGCAGGCCCGGGTGATGCTGCCGCGGTGGGAGACGGCCTGGGCGCCGCTGGTGCTGCCGCAGCTGCGGGCGGCGCGGGCCGCGGACCCGGGCGACCCCGTCCTGGCGGGCATCGAGCGGGAGGTGCTGGCCGACCCGGCGGCCGCGCGGATCTACGGGTCGGCCGGCGCGTACCTGCGGCCCGTCGAGGGCGAGCGGCCGGTGCACCACGCGGAGCGGGGCCCCGGCTGGGTGTCCGTGTGCGCCGCGCAACCGATGGCGGCGCCCCGCGCCCGGCTGATCGTGCTGCCGTTCCGGCCGGGCGAGGAGCCCGCCGGCCGCCGCGCCCGGCCCCTGCGGGCCCGGACCTGCGGCGGCCAGCGCCAGGGCCCCGACCAGCGGCCCGACCAGGAGCGCCGGCGGCCGGCTCCCCGCCCCCGGCGGCCATAGCGGCGGCCCCGGCGGGTACCCGGCCGGCATGGACGACGACGGGCGCTTTCTGCGCGCACCCAGCCGCTTCACCGACCGCATCACCGCCGACGGCCGCGACGGCTGGCCCGTGGAGGCCGGGCGCTACCGGCTGGTGGCCAGCCGCGCCTGCCCGTGGGCGAGCCGCTCGCTGGTGGTGCGGCGGCTGCTGGGCCTTGAGGGGGCGCTGTCGCTCGCGGTGGCGGACCCCGTGCAGGACGAGCGGAGCTGGCGGTTCGCCCTGGACCCCGGCGGACGGGACCCGGTGCTGGGCATCCGGTTCCTGTACGAGGCGTACGAGGCGCGGGAGCCGGGGCAGCCGGACGGGGTGAGCGTGCCGGCGGTGGTGGACGTGCCGAGCGGGCGGCTGGTCACCAACGACTACCAGCGGATCACGCTCGACCTGGAGACCGAGTGGACCGCGCTGCACCGGCCCGGCGCGCCCGAACTCTATCCGGAGCACCTGCGCGACGAGATGGACGCGCTGATGGACGACGTCTTCCGGGACGTCAACAACGGGGTGTACGAAGCGGGTTTCGCCGGTACGCAGGAGGCGTACGACGAGGCGTACGGGCGGCTGTTCGCGCGGCTCGACCAGCTGTCGGAGCGCCTGGCGCGGCGGCGCTACCTGATGGGCGACACCCTGACGGAGGCCGACGTGCGGCTGTTCACCACCCTGGTGCGCTTCGACGCCGTCTACCACGGCCACTTCAAGTGCAACCGGAACAAGCTGGCCGAGGACCCGGTGCTGTGGGCGTACGCGCGCGACCTGTTCCAGACCCCGGGGTTCGGGGACACCGCGGACTTCGACCACATCAAGCGGCACTACTACGTGGTGCACGAGCACCTCAACCCGCGGCGGATCGTGCCCCGCGGCCCGGACCTGCGGGGCTGGCGTGCCCCGCACCACCGGGAGGAGCTGGGCGGCCGGCCGTTCGGGGACGGCACGCCGCCGCCCCCGCCGCCGGAGGACGAGGTGATCGTCCCGCTGTGACAGCGGCGGGGCGGTGCCGGCGGCGGCCCGTCCGGCTGTGGCGGCGGGACTCCCAGCCAGCGGCGGCGGCACGCCCAGGCTGAGGCGGCGGCCCGCCGCAACGGCGGCTGACTGCGGCGGGGGGCGCCGCGCGTGGTCAGTCCGCGCGCCAGACCGTCGTGGCGTTGCAGAACTCGCGGATGCCGTGCCCCGACAGCTCGCGCCCGTACCCTGACCGCTTCACGCCGCCGAACGGCAGCGCCGGGTGCGAGGCCGTCATGCCGTTGACGTAGACCCCGCCGGCCTCCAGGTCGCGGACGCAGCGCTCGACGTCCGCGTCGTCCCGCGTCCACACGTTGGAGCTGAGTCCGAACGGGGAGTCGTTGGCGACGGCGACCGCCTCGTCCAGGCTGCCGACCCGGTAGACGACGGCGACCGGCCCGAACGCCTCCTCGCGGTGGATGCGGGCGGAGGGGTCGACGCCGGTGAGGACGGTCGGCTCGAAGAACCAGCCGCCGGCCAGCGGGCCCGGCAGGCCGCGCGGCCTGCCGCCGCCGCAGCGGACCTCGGCGCCCCTGCGGACGGCGTCGTCGACGAGTTCCTCCACGTCCGCCCGGCCCGCCTCGGTGGCGAGCGGGCCGACGTCGGTGGTCCCGTCCGCGGGCTCGCCGACGGTGAGGGCCGCCATGCCCGCGGTGAAGCGGTCGGTGAAGTCGTCGTAGACGTCGGTGTGGACGATGAACCGCTTGGCGGCGATGCAGGACTGGCCGTTGTTCTGGACACGGGCGGTGACGGCGGTCGCGGCGGCCGCGGCGATGTCGGCGGACGGCAGGACGAGGAAGGGGTCGCTGCCGCCGAGCTCCAGGACCGTCTTCTTGATCTCGTCACCGGCGACCGCGGCGACCGCGCGTCCCGCACCCTCGCTGCCGGTGAGGGTGGCGGCGGCGACCCGGGGGTCGCGCAGCACGCCCTCCACGTCCCCCGAGCCGATCAGCAGGGTCTGGAAGACGCCCTCCGGGTAGCCGGCGCGCAGCAGCAGGTCCTCCAGCCACAGGGCGGTCTGCGGCACGTTCGACGCGTGCTTGAGCAGTCCGGTGTTCCCGGCCATGAGGGCGGGCGCCGCGAACCGCACGACCTGCCACAGCGGGAAGTTCCACGGCATGACCGCGAGGACCGGGCCGAGGGGCCGGTAGTGGACGCGGGCGGCGGCGGCGCCGGCGTCGTGCACGTCGGCCGCGGCCGGGCGCTCGTCGGCGAGCAGGGCCTCGGCCCGGTCGGCGTACCAGCGCATTGCCTTGACGCATTTGGCCGCTTCCGCGCGGGCGGCGGTGAGGGTCTTGCCCATCTCCGTGGTGACGGTCGCGGCGATGTCCGGCAGCTCCTGCTCCAGCAGGTCCGCGGCGCGCCGGAGCAGGGCGGACCGCTCGGCGAAGGAGGTGGTGCGGTAGCGCCGGAAGGCGGTGCGGGCGGCCTCCAGCCGCCGTTCGACCTCCGCGGGGTCGTGGGGCGGGAACGTCCTGAGGGTCTCGCCGGTCGCCGGGTTCACCGTCGCGATGGGCATGGTCGGCCTCCTCGGGCCTGTCGGGGGCGGTGTTCCGTTCGTGTTCCCCGTTTCCCGCCACCGCAGGGACGTACACGGCTGAAACGGCGCATAACGGTACGCGAAGATAGGATTTCCTCATGGGAGAGCGGCCGGTTGCACCCACCGCACCCGAGCTGGTGCTCGATGTCGCCGGGGAGCCCACCGCGATCCGCCCGAGCCGGGCCTATCGCGTCGGGCGCGACCCCGCCGGCGACATCGTGCTCGCCGACGCCCGGGTCTCGTGGCACCACGCGGTGCTGCGGCCGGAGCGGGGCCGGTGGACGGTACGGGACGAGGGCAGCACCAACGGGACGTACGTGAACGGACGGCGCGTCACGGTGGAGGCCGTGGACGCCGGTACGGTGCTCCGCTTCGGGCACCCGGAGGACGGCCCGGGCGGGGTGCTGTCGCCCCCGGCCACGGCGCCCCCGACCGGTGAGCCGTCACCACCCACCGGGGAGCCGTCGCCCCCGTCCGGTGAGCCGTCACCACCCACCGGGGAGCCGTCGCCCCCGACCGGTGAGCCGTCACCACCCACCGGGGAGCCGTCGTCCGCGGCCGCGGCGCGGGCCGCCGCCGGAGGCGCGCCGGACGAGGTGCGGCCCGGGTCGCTGCCCGGGGCCACCGGCGCGTTCCGGCGGCCCACGTCGGTGCGGCCGCTGCCGGGCGGCACCGTGCGCATCGGCCGCGACCCGGGGAACGACGTGGTCGTCGACGACCTCGTGGTGTCGCGGCGCCATGCGGAGCTGCGGCTCCGGCCGGACGGCACGCACTGGATCCACGACCTGGGCAGTCACAACGGCACCTTCCTCAACGGCCGCCGCGTGGGCACCGCGCGGGTCACGGCCGAGGACGTCGTCGGCATCGGCCACTGCGCGTACGTCCTCGTCGGCGGGCGACTGGTCGAGTACACCGACACCGGTGAGGTCTCCCTCGACGTGCAGGGCCTGTCCGTCACCGTGGGCGGGGCCCGTGACGGGACCCGCAGGACCCTGCTCGACGGGGTCTCCTTCCCCGTCGGCGAGAAGCAGCTGCTGGCCGTGGTGGGGCCGAGCGGCGCGGGCAAGTCGACGCTGCTGAACGCCCTCACCGGGCTGCGGCCCGCCGACCGGGGCACGGTCCTGTACGACGGGCGCGACCTGTACCGCGAGTACGCCGAGCTGCGCCAGCGCATCGGACTGGTCCCGCAGGACGACATCCTGCACCTCCAGCTGACCGTGCGGCGCGCCCTCGGGTACGCGGCCGAACTGCGCTTCCCGCAGGACACGGCCCGCGCGGAGCGGGAGGCGCGGGTCGCCGAGGTGCTGCGCGAGCTGGGTCTGGAGCAGCGGGCGGACCAGCCGGTGCACAGCCTGTCGGGCGGACAGCGCAAGCGGGTCAGTGTGGCCCTGGAGCTGCTGACGAAGCCGTCGCTGCTGTTCCTCGACGAGCCGACGTCCGGGCTGGACCCGGGCATGGACCGGTCGGTGATGCACATGCTGCGCGGCCTCGCCGACGACGGGCGCACCATCATCGTCGTCACGCACAGTGTGCTCAGCCTGGACGTGTGCGACCGGCTGCTGGTGCTGGCGCCCGGCGGGCGGATCGCCTACTACGGGCCGCCGGGCGAGGCGCTGGGGTTCTTCGGGTTCGCCCAGTGGCCGGAGGCGTTCGAGGCGTTCGAGACCGACCGGGCCCGCGACTGGGCCGGCCGCTTCCGCGACTCGGCGTTCCGGCAGCGGTACGTCGAGCCGGCGCCGCCGCACCGCGAGCCGCCGCCGGGAGCCGGCACGGCCGCACCGCCCGCACCGCCCCCCAAGGCGCAGAGCTGGGGCTCCCAGCTGCGGACGCTGGTGCGCCGGTACGCGGCGGCGCTCAGCGCGGACCGCACCTTCCTGGCGATCATGGTGGCGCTGCCCTTCGTGATGGGCGCGATGGCGCGGGCCCTCTCCGAAGGCCGGCTCGGCCCGGAGTCCTCGCTGAACGTGCTGCTCATCCTGTGCGTCGGCGGTGTGCTGACGGGCGCGGCGAACGCGGTCCGCGAGCTGGTGAAGGAGCGCACGATCTACCGCAGGGAACGGGCGGTGGGCCTGTCCCGGTCCGCCTACCTGATGTCGAAGGTGGTGGTGCTGGGCCTGGTCACCGTGGTGCAGGCGGTGGTGCTGACGCTCGTCGCCCTCGTGGGCGTGCCGCTGGGGGCGCCGGACGGGCAGGGCATGCTGCTGCCGCCGCTGGTGGAGCTGGTCGTGGCGGTGGCGGCGCTGTCCTTCACCGCCATGACGCTGGGGCTGCTGGTGTCGGCCCTGGTGCGCAAGGAGGAGGTCACCATGCCGCTGCTGGTCCTCCTGGCGATCGTGCAGGTCGTGTTCTGCGGGGCGCTGCTGGAGGTGCGCGGGACGCCGGTGCTGGAGCAGCTCGCGTGGCTGGTGCCGTCCCGCTGGGCGTTCGCCGCGATGGCGTCGACCGTGGACCTGGGAGCCACGGTCCCCGGCCCGAAGGCGGACGATCCGCTGTTCGCGCACTCGGTCGGGACGTGGCTGCTCGACATGGGGGTGCTGCTGGCGCTCGCCGTCGTGTTCCTGTTCGCGGTGGCGCGGCTGCTGCGCCGCCACGAGCCGGTGATCATGCGCAGGTAGCGACCTGGAGAGGAGCCGCCCCATGGCCTCCCCCACCGATCCGGTGAACCCGGCCGCGCCCGAGGCGGTCGCGTGGCCCGGGCAGTCCTGGGCTCTCGACGGGACGGACCCGGCGGTCCCCGACTTCCGGCCCACGCACGTCGTACCGCGCGCCGGTCTGCCCGCGTGGGAGACGCCGGGAGCGGAGCTGCCGACGGTGCCGCTCGACCCGTTCCTGCCGGTCCGGCTCGACGAGCGGCGGGGCGACTGGGGCCGCGTCGTGTGCTCCAACGGCTGGGCGGCCTGGGTGGACGCGCGGCTGCTGGTGTCCGTGCCGGCCGACCCGCCCGCCGCCGCTCAGCCGGGGGCGCGGACGGCGGATCCGCGCCGGCTGCTGGGCCGGGCGGAGGAGGCGGTGGCGCGCTACCGGGAGGCCGTGGAGGCGCTGGCGGGGGCGGAACGGACCGCGAGGGGTTCCGCGGCCGCACGGCCGGGCTGCGGGTGGGCGTGGTCGTCGAGGGCGAGTCGCTGTGGCTGTACGACGCGGAGCACGAGCGCTGGCTGTACTGCGACGGCGCCCAACTGGCCGCGTACGCGGCCACGGCCGCCCTCCCTCGCGCAGCCCGTGCCGGCCGGTGCGGGCGAGCATGGGGATGTGGCCGAGCGCGACGGGACCGGCACGGACCAGGCGGCCGGGGAAGCCGCGGAGGCAGACGGGGCGGGGCAGGCGGGGGACGCCGACCGGTCCGGCGCTTCGGCCGCTGCCGCCGGGAACGCCGACGCGGCCGGGTCCCCCGGGGACACCGGGCTGTCCGGTCAGGCCGACCGGGCCGGTACGGGCGAGGACGCCACCCGGACCGAGGGCGCCCCGCCCGACACGGCCGGCACGGCCGACCACGGCGACGGCAACGGCAACGGCAACGGCGCTGAGACGTCCGCAGGCGACGGTCAGACCGAGAGGGCTCACGAGGCTGCGGACGCCGGAGGGCCCGGAGAGGCCGGAGACTGCGCAGAGGCCGGAGACGCCGGAGATGCCCGAGAGGCCCGAGAGGCCGGCTGGGGCCGGCGTGGCGGCGCCGACGAGGACGACGGGCGCTCCGGGCCCGCCCGGGAGAGCGGCGCGCCCGCGCAGCAGCAGGCAGCCGGCCATGAGCCGACCCGGGTCGTGGACGTGGCCGGGACCGCGGCCACCCCCCAGGAGCCCACCCGGATGATGGAACCGCCGACCGAGCACCACACCGACGACCCCGCCGGCACCCAGGACGAGGACACCGCAGGGGCCGGCAGCGTCACCCGAGGCCAGGAGCCGACGCGGGTGCTGGAGGCGCCGGACGAGGACCGGGGGGAGGGCGTGCGGTGAGCGGGGAGCCCGCGGACCGCGCGGACGTGCTGCCGGCGGGCCGGCCGTCCGGGCTCGTCGGGAAACGCATCGCGTCGTACCGCGTGGAGGCCGAGATCGGGCGCGGCGGCATGGCGGTTGTCTACCGGGCCCGCGACCTCAGGCTGGACCGGACCGTGGCACTGAAGCTGCTCGCGCCCGAGCTGGCCCGCAACGACACCTTCCGCAAGCGCTTCGTCCGCGAGTCGCGGGTGGCCGCGGCGATCGACCACCCTAACATCGTGCCGGTGTTCGAGGCCGACGAGACGGAGGGCGTGCTGTTCATCGCCATGCGGTACGTACCGGGCCAGGACCTGCGGGCGCTGCTGGACCGCGAGGGCCCCCTGCCGCCCCCGACCGCGGTGCGGCTCACCGCGCAGGTGGCGTCGGCGCTCGACGCGGCGCACCGCCACGACCTGGTGCACCGGGACGTCAAGCCGGGCAACATCCTCGTCGCGGAGGGCACCGACAGCGACCACCCGGAGCACGTGTACCTGACGGACTTCGGGCTGACGAAGAAGTCGCAGTCGCTGACCGGTCTCACTCGCGTGGGGCAGTTCGTCGGGACGCTGGACTACGTGGCGCCGGAGCAGATCTCCGGGCGCCCGGTGGACGGCCGGTGCGACGTGTACAGCCTGGGCTGCGTGGTGTACGAGATGCTGACGGGCGCTCCGCCGTTCCGGCGGGACGACGACCTGGCGCTGCTGTGGGCGCACCAGTACGACCCTCCGCCGCCGCTGGGCGCGGTCCGTCCGGGCCTGCCGCCGGGGCTGGACGGGGTGCTGGCGAGGGCGCTGGCGAAAGCGCCGGAGGACCGGTACGGGTCGTGCCGGGAGTTCGTGTCGGCGCTGCGGGCGGCGGCGTCCCCCGCGGCCGCCCCGGTGTCCCCCGCACCGCCCGGGCCCGCTGCCGCGGGCGGCCCCTACGTGCCGTCGGGGCCGCCGCCTTCGCCGCCGCGCTGGGCGCTGCCGGTGTTCCGGTACGCCTCTCCCGGACCGGGCTGAGTCCGGGTCACGTCGCCTCGTCTGCGGACCGGGGAGGCGAGGAGCCCGCCGAGGAGCCCGGCGGCGAGTCCCCACAGGAGGGCCAGGCCGACCGCCGTCCACAGGTGGGGGCGCAGGACGGCCTCCCCGCCGAGCGCGTCGATCTCGAAGATGCCCAGCAGGGAGAGGCCGAGGCTGGCGCGCAGCCGGGTCAGCGGGGCGATGGCGAGCATCGTGAGCGCGAAGGCGACGCCGAAGTGGAGGGCCTGCTGCCACAGGCGGGTGCGGGCGGGTGAGCGGACCGCCATGAGGAAGGCGGCGGCGAGGAGCAGCACGGCCGCCGCGGGGACCAGCCACCAGGCCCGGCCGTCGTACTCGGCCAGCGCCCGCACGTCGAGGGTGGTGATCTCCTCGCCGCGCAGCACCTGGTCGAGGACGTGCGGCATGGGCAGGCCGAACGGCCCTTCCACCTTGCCCTCCCAGGAGGCGAACACCCCGAGCCCGAGGGCCATCCACACGAGGTTCGGCAGGCCGAGCAGCAGCACGGCGAACGTGTCGGCGGTGTGGCCCTTCGTCGCGGCGACCACCAGCCCGGTCACCAGCCCCACGGCGACGTACGCGAGGAGCAGGACCAGCATGGCGAAGGCGGCGGGCCTGACGGGTTCCTGGTAGCGGACCAGGCGGGTGGGCAGGGGCGCCTTGCGGGACACGAGAAGCGCCATGGCGAGGACGCCGAGGACCCACAGCAGGCCGTAGAGGAGGGTGCTGCCGAGGCGGGCCTGGAAGCCGAGTTCGGGCGAGGCGTCCAGCACGTCGCCGAGCAGGTCGCTGATGACGCCGGCGGGGCTGTCCTGCGGCACGATGTCGGTGAAGGTGTGGCGCGCGAGGGAGGCGGCGAGGGCGAGCCCGGCCAGCCACAGGACGACCGTACGCCCCGCCCTGCCGAGGAGTTCGCGCCCGGAGGCGACGGCCCGGTGGCGCAGCGGCCGCAGGAAGCCCGCGCCGAGGACCAGGGCGCCGGTGAGGCTGACCGACAGCGGCATGGCGACGAGTTCCGCTTCCGCCCCGGCGAGCCGCCCGCGCCGCCGGACAGGTCGACGTCGCCGCCCGCCGCCATGACGACGACGGCGGCGACGACCCGGGGAACGCCCCGCCGGGCAGGTCGGTGGCGCCCGCCGCCCACAGTCCGAGGGCGGCGGCCACCGCCATGGCGGCCAGGGCGGCCAGTACCGCGGCCAGCGCGTCGCGCCAGTCGTGGAGGGCGTGCCGCAGGCTGTCCTGGGACGGGCCGCGCTCGGCGGCTTCGCGACTGCTCACGTCGCCCACGCTAGGCACGGTCCGCGGCGCTCGGCTTGCGGACGGCGCCCGGACGGGGCACACAATGGCGCGAAACGGAAGAAAGGGATGAACGTGACGTCCGATCCCGGCTCCGGCCGCCCCACTGGCCCCCCGTCGGGTCCCTTGTCGGGCCGCCCGTCCTCCGGCCGCCCCGCGTCTCCCTCGCAGCAGCCGACGGCTCCCGCCCAGCCGTCCCCGCCCGCTCCCCCGGGTGGCGGAGGCGACGGGGACGGCGGAGGCGGCGGGGGCGGCGGGGGTGCAGGGGGCGGCGGTGGCGCGGACGGTGGTGATGGCCGGCCCCCGTGGTGGCGGTCGACCCGGGTGATCGCGGCGACGGCCGGTGCGGTCCTGGTGGCCGTGGCCGTGGCGGTCGCCCTCGCGCTGTCCGGTGGCGGCGACGGGGAGGGAAGCGCCGCCACCAGCCCCGGCGACCTCGCGTCCCTGAGCCCGGCGGGCGGCGCCAACGACCTCTTCCTGCAGCCGCCCGACCCGCCGGGCCAGAACCCGTTCACCGACAGCACGTCCACGAAGGCGGCGGCCACGCCCCCGACCCCGAGCCGGCCCGCCGGCGCGACGCGGCTGGCCACGGTCACCGGTTCGGACCCGGGCCTCTACGGCGGCACGCGCAACGTCGCCAGCTGCGACGTGGAGCGCCAGATCGACTTCCTCGCGGCCGACGAGGCCAAGGGCGCCGCCTTCGCCGCGGTGCTCGGCATCACCGCCGAGGAGGTCCCCGCGTATCTGCGGGGGCTGACGCCCGTGCGGCTGCGGCTCGACACCCGGGTCACCAACCACGGCTACCGCGACGGCAAGCCCTACCCGTACCAGGCGGTCCTCCAGGCCGGGACCGCGGTGCTGGTCGACGCGCGGGGTGAACCGCGGGTGCGGTGCGCGTGCGGCAACCCCCTGACCTCGCCGGCGGAGCTCCGATCCGGGTACGACATGCAGGGTGAGCCGTGGCGGGGCTTCGACCAGTCCCAGGTCGTCGTGGTCAGGCCCGCCGCGAAGCCGGTGGAGAGCTTCGTGCTCGTCACTCCCGACGGCGGGCGCATCGAGCGCCACCGCGGGGACACCGACGCGAACGACGACGAGCGGACCACCAAGTCGCCCGGGACGCAGAGCCCCTCGCCCGGCGGATCCGTCACGACGGCGTCCCCGCGGGACCCGGGCTGCGTCACGGTGCCGCCCGGCGAGCCCACCCCCGAGGGCAGGACGCCCTGCCCGCCGGAGTCGCCGCAGCAGCCGCCCACGACCACCACCGCCCCGCCGCCCGGCGAGGAGACGCCCGGCGGCGGCACCACCACCGAGGAGCCGCCTCCGGGCACCGGCAGCGCGCCCGGCGACGAAGCGACACCGGGCGGCGCCTCCCCGGCGCCTCCTGACGGCCGCCGCTCCCCGCCCTGCCGCCGACCGCCGTACGCTCGCCCGCCGTCCCGTCCGCGGCGGCGGAGAGCGGCCGGTCCTGCGAGCGGCCGGTCCTGCGAGCGGCCGGTCCTGCGAACGGCGGGATCCGGCCGCGCACATCGGGAGCGGCCGACTCCGGAAGCGGCTGCGGCCGGACCGGGCGGCCGGATCCGCCAGCCGCTGGGAGCGGCCGGGGCGCGCGCGGCCGGCGGAGGGGGCGGCGGCCCCGGGGCGCCTGCGGTTCAGTCCTTCGCGGCGACGTAGTACAGGTTCAGGGGGTCGCCCTCGACGCTGTGCGTCTCGACGCGGGTGAACCCCGCCTCGGCGAGCATGCGCCGGGCGGTCTGCTCGCCCCACACCGTGCCCAGTCCCGCGCCCCCGGTGCTCAGCGAGGTCGTCATGCAGTAGAAGACCGAGAAGCCGTACAGCGCGGGACCCAGCGGGTGCCCGAGGTTGTCCTCCAGGTTGCTGGACGCCGCGATGTCGCCCATCAGGAAGACGCCGCCCGGACGCAGGGCGGCCGCGATCGCCGCGAGGGTCTCGGCCGGGCGGGCCAGGTCGTGGATCACGTCGAAGGCGGTGACGACGTCGTACGTGCCGGGGATCTCCGTCGAGTCGCCCACCGTGAAGCCGACGTTGCCCAGGCCGAGGCGCTCAGCCTCCGCGCGGCCCGCGGCGATGCCCTCCTCCGACCGGTCGAGGCCGTGGAAGCGGCTGCGGGGGAAGGCCCGCGCCATGACGACGGGGGCGTGGCCCTGCCCGGTGCCCACGTCCAGGACGTCGGCGCCTTCGCGCAGCCGGTCGGTGACGCCGGGCGCGAGGGGGAGGATCGTGTCGACGAGCGCCGCGTCGAAGACCCGCGCGTTCTCCTCCCCCTGGAGTTCCTGGAAGCGGGGGTAGGCCGAGTAGGGCACGCCGCCGCCGTGCCGGAACGCCTCGACGACCCGGTCCTCCACCCCGCCCATCAGCCCCACGTACTGCATGAGCGTGGCAAGGTTGTCGGGCCCGGCCGCCCGGGTGAGGCAGGCCGCGTGGGCGGCGGGGAGCCGGTAGCGGGCGGTGTCCGGTTCGTACGTGACGAAGCCGCTGATGGCCATGCCGCCGAGCCACTCCCGGACGTACCGCTCGTCCAGGCCCGCCGCCTCGGCGATCTCCCCGCTGGTCGAAGGAGGCAGCCCCGCCATGGTGTCGAACAGGCCGGTCCGGTGGCCGACGCTGGTCAACAGCGCGACCGACGACGCGTTCAGCACGTCGATGACCTTCCCGGCGAACTCCTCGCGCGCTTCCCGCCCCGCCGCGCCGGATGCCGCGTACTGCTGGTCGGCGGTCGCCATGGCGCCTCCTCGTGCCGCGGTTCCCCTGACTCCACGGTAGGCAGGCGGCCGCCGGGCGGCGAACCGGGCCCGCGGTCCGCCTCAGATGGCGTACGGCCAGGTGGTGAGCATGTGGGCGCCGTACCAGCAGCCGAAGAGGACCAGCCCGGCCAGGACGGCCGCGGCGGTGCGAGGGCGGGCGCGGGCCAGGGCGCGGGCGGGCGGGACGAGGAACAGCAGCGCGGGGACGAGGAGGCGCAGCTTGCAGTGGTAGTAGTTCGACTGGCCGACGGTGAGGACGGCGACCACCGTGCCGTAGACCAGCAGCGGCGGCCACGCCCCGCGGCGCCAGGCCGCGGCCGTCGCGGCCAGCAGCAGGAGCACGAGGAAGGCGGTGCTGACCGGCACCCATCCGTCGAGCCGCAGCAGCGCGTCACCCAGGAAGCCGGCGAAGCCGGCCCCGTGGTCCCAGTACGTGCCCCAGCCGGCCTCCTGAATGAGGAACCAGGCGTCCGCGCGCCCCAGCCGGTGCCCCACCCACAAGAGGTAGGCCGGGGTGCCCACGCAGCCCAGGAGGACGCCGGCGAGGGCGCGCGGCGCGACGCGGCGGGCGCGCAGCATGTGCAGGACCGCGGCCGTCGCCAGAGCCAGGGTGGCGGCCACCGCGACGGGCCGGGTCAGGCCCGCCAGGGAGGCCAGCACACCGGCCGTCAGCCAGGCCCGCCGGTGGGCGGCGAGCAGGCTCCCGGCGGCCAGGGCGGTGAACAGGCCCTCGCTGTAGCCCATGGTGAGGACCACGGCCATGGGCTGGGCCCCCGCGAAGAGCACGATGCCGATCAGCGCGGTGCGCTCCCCGTGGAGCCGGGCCAGCAGGGCGTACAGGGCGGCCGTCGCCGCGAGGAGGGCGAGGTGCGCGGTGAGGAGGGCGGCCGTGCCGGCGTCGGTGCCGGTCGCGGCGCGGACGGCGGCGATGGCGAGCGGGTAGAGGGGGAAGAACGCCAGCTCGTTGCCGGTGAGTTCACCGCTCTGCGTGTAGGTGAACCCGGCGGGGTAGCCGTCGGCGGCTATGGCGGCGAAGTGGCGGGCGTCCCAGGACAGCAGCCGGTCCCTGAGCCCGGGGCCGCCGGGCGGGTCCAGCACGGCGAGCACGAGGAGATGGGCGATCACGGCCCCGGAGTGGACGGCGCCGACGCGCAGCGCGGCGCGGGCCGCCGCGGGCGTGCACCACCGGGGCTGCCCGGCCCGGCGGTGCGTCAGCCGGCCCTGCCCTGGCGGGCGCTCGTGCGGAGGGCGGTCCGGTCGGCCGTCGTCCGGGTGGTCGGGGCGGTCGTGGTCCGGGTGGGGCGGTCGGGCGGCGGTCAGAGCGGTGGGCACCGGCATCGGCTCCTTCGGCGGGTCCCGCGGGGACCCGGTGGGGAGAGGGGTTGACGCCGGCTGTACGCCCCAGGGGCGGGGGGCGGTTGACCGGTGAGACGCAGCTCACCCCGGAGCGGGCAGGAGGGTGCTCCGGACGGGCGGCACGGTGACCGTGCCGGGCGGGCCCGGGGTGGAGGCGGACGGATCCGGCGGGGGGACCGTGCGGGCCGGGTCGGTGGGCTCCGCACCCGTGCCGGTCGGCGGGGGCACGGACCGCGAGGGCTCCAGGGCGGTGCCGGACGGAACCGGGGCGGTGCCGGAGGGCTCCGGGGCGGTGGTTCCGGACTCGGACGCGGCGGGCAGCGGCCCCGGGTCGGCGGGCGGCGCGGGCTCGGGCCCGCCCAGGACGACGGCGAGCACGACGGCCAGGGCCCCGCAGGCCGCCCCCGCCCCGGCGGCCGCGGCGCGCCTCCTGCGCAGGGCGCGCCCGCGTGCCCTGACGGCCTCCATGCCCGCGGGCACCGCCTGTTTCCCCGCGTGCCGGGCGGCCGCCCCGGCTGCTGCGCCAGCAGGTCGTCGTGCTCAGACATCGCGCTCCTCCAGGGCGGGGGCGGGGCCGCCGAGGTGTGCGGCCAGTGCGGCCCGGGCCCGGGACAGGTGCGTCTTCACCGTGCCCGCGGCGAGCCCGGTCTCGGTGGCGATCTGCTCGACCGTCAGGTCGCAGACGTAGTACAGCGCCGCGCACTGCCGCTGCCGGGCGGGAAGGCGCCGCAGCGCCTCGCCCAGGTCGACCGCGGCGGGGTCGGGGCCCGGGGCGGCAGCCGGGTCGGCGCGGCGCTGCCATGCGCGGCGCCCGCGCAGGACCCGCCGCCAGCGGCTGACCGCGAGCCGCCACGCCACGGTGCGCACCCACGCTTCCGGGCCGAGGTCGCGGTCGAGGCGGTGCCGCTTGTCCCAGGCGCGGGCGAAGGCCTCCTGCACGACGTCCTGCGCCTCGTGGAAGTCGCCTGTCATCACGTACAGCTGCCCGGTGAGCCTGCGGACCGCCTGCGCGTAGAACACGGCGAACTCCTCGTCGGTCACTGCGGCTCCCCCTGCCGGTCGGTCCTGGTGTACGGCGCGGGCAGCGCACTTCCCCGGCCGCCAGGCTAACGGGACCGGCCCGCCCGCCGACCGCCGGGCCGGGCGCCGGGACAGCGGCCCCGCCCACAGGACGCCGGACAGCGGACGCATCACGACGTCGGACAGCGTCACGGAACACCGGGCAGCGCACGCAGCACGTCGGGCAGCGCGCGGCACACCGGGCAGCGGGCAGCGGGCAGCGGGCGGCACACGGCACACCAGGCACCAGGCACCAGGCAGCAGGCAGCAGGCAGCGCACGGGACACCGGGCAGCGGGGCGGGCGCCGGGCAGGAGGCAGCGGGGCGAGCGGCGGACAGCGGACACCGGCAGCAGGAGCCGGGCAGCGGGACCGGGCAGCAGGTGCAGGGCGGCAGGTGCGGGGCGGCAGGCCCGGCCGGAGGGCGGGTCGGCGGGTGCGGGGCGGCAGGCACCGGCCGGGGGCGGACCGGCTCACGGTCGTGCGGGCGGCCGGCCTCCCCTCGGGCGGGCGGGCCGGACACCGGCCGCACAGAGGGCCGAGCACGCTCGTACTGGCGTGCGGCGTGACCGATCGGCGGGTGGCGGAGTTGAGGGGGGCATGAAGAAGCGCAGCATGCTCGCCGTGGCCTCGCTCGCCGCGGGTTTCGTCACCGCCCTCGTCTCCCCTCCGTCGCACGCCGCCGTCGGCGACGGGCTGCCCGACCCGGGGGCCCTGGTCGGCGCGGAGGCACTGGACTCGCTCGTGGAGGGCGCGACGGGCGGCGACCAGAGCACGGACAGCACCGCCACCCGTGGCGGGGAAGCCCGCTGACCCACTCCCCCGCAGGTCCTCAGCCGGGGCCGCCGCTCACCGCGGCGGCCCCGCTCCGTTGTCCGGCCCGATGCTGAGGACCGTGGCGAGCTGGGCGCGGGAGCGCACGTCGAGCTTCTGGTAGATGCGGGTGAGGCGCGCCTCCACCGTCTTCACGCTCAGGTAGAGCCGGGCCGCCGCCTCCTGGTTGCTGGCGCCCTGGCCGACGAGCCGGGCCAGGCGGGCCTCCGCGTCGGTGAGGCGGGACAGCGCGTCGCCGCCCGCGGGTGCGGACTCGGCGCGGCCCGGGGCCTCGCCGGTGAGCCGCAGCCAGGGCGCGGCACCGGCGCGTTCGAAGACGGCGGCCGCGGACTGGAGGGCCTGCTGCGCGGCGGACCGCCTGCGGCGGCGGCGCTCCACCCGGGCCAGGGCGATCAGGCAGCGGCCCTGCTCCAGGACGAGCCCGTGGGCGGCGAACCGCTCGGCGGTCTCCACCAGCAGGGCGGCCGCGTCCTCGGGTTTGCCGCCCGCCGCCAGGCACAGGGCGTAGGCGCGGTCGAAGCCCAGCAGCACGGTGGTGCGGCCCAGGCGTTCCGCGACCGGGCCCACGTCGGCGAGGAGTTCCTCGGCCTGCTCGCGGGCGTCGTTGGCGAGCAGCGCCTCGGCGAGCTCCTCGTGCCAGCGGAGCATGGCGGGGTCGACGGTGCGCAGGGCCCGCTCGTTGTCCTGGACGCGCCGCAGGGTCTCCAGGGCTCCGGACACGTCCCCGGTGAGGAGCTGGACCCGGCCGAGTGCGTACAGGCTGCGGGAGAGGAAGACGTGGTCGCCCTCCTCCTCGGACGCCTGGACGCTGCGGCGGGCGTAGCTGGCGGCGCGGGCGAAGGAGCCGCCGGCGGCCTCCGCGAGGGCGAGCGTGTACCACGCGGGCCCGGGCGAGAGGCCCGCTTCCAGGGTGAGGGCGAGGGAGCGGTGGGCGTGCTGGAGGGCGGCCGCGCACTGGCCGCGCCGCGCCTCGACGGCGGCGAGGGTGTGCAGCAGCTCGATGGTGTCCTCGACGGGGCCGCGCCGCTCGACCAGCGGCAGCAGCGCGTTGATCTGGTCGCGGGCCTCGCCGAGCCGGTCGTCGAAGAGCGCGTGGCGCGCGGTGAGGATCTGGGCGGCGTTGCGGACGCCCAGGGGCCGGTCGGCCATCTCCAGGGCGCGCGCCTCCGCGAGGGCCCGCTCGGCGTCGGGGGCGCCCAGGACGCGGTCCATGCGGGCCTGCTGGGTGAGGGCCTGCGCGGCCATGTGGCGGTCCCCGACGGAGGCGGCGAGGGCGGCGGACTCCACGGCGGCGGCGCGGGACCGTACGGGGTCGGCGTCGGCCAGCACGTGCTTGACGGTGAGGCGCAGCAGCACCGCGGCGCGCAGCGCGGGGTCGCCCTCGGCGTCCTCCAGCGCGTGGACGAACATCTCGTCGAGGTCGGTGAGCCCCTGCCCGGCGGTGTCGATGACGGCGAGGCGGGCACGGACCCGGTCCGCGGGCTCGGCGTCGCGGGCCAGCAGGTCGGCGGCGGCGCGCAGGGCCAGGTCGGCGCGGGCGGCGCGGGCCGCCTCCCCGGCCGCGGCGGCGAGCCGGGCGATCCGGCGGCGCGCGAGGTGGGCAGGGGTGGACTCGGCGGCGAGGAGGGCCAGTTCCGCGGCCAGGGCGCTGTTGCCGCGGCGGCGCACGGTGTCGACGGCCGCGGCGACCTCGGCCGCCAGGTCCTCGTCGGGGACGTCGGTGGCGAGGGCCCGGTGCCGTACGGCCTCGACGGGGTCGTCGACGACCTGGGCGAGGGCGGTGTGGGCGCGGCTGCGCTCGGTCCAGCAGGTGTCGTGGACGAGGGTCGTGGGCAGCAGGCCGGCCGTGAAGCGGACGGCGCCGTCCTCGGTGAGCGAGACCAGTCCGGCGCGCTCGGCGGCGGCGAGCTCCGCCTCCGCGGAGGGCCGCCCGGCGCGGCGGACGAGTGCGGCGGTGGGCCGCAGGGCGAGCGCGGCCAGCAGCAGGGCGGAGCGGACGGCGGGCGGGGCGACGGCGAGCATCCGGCGGGCCAGGTCGCGGGCGCGGCCGGACAGCGGCAGGGCCTCGGCGTGGTGGACGGGGGTGCTGGCGTCGGCCAGGGAGCGGCCGACGGCGAGCGCGAGCCGCGGGTTGCCGCCGCTGGCGCGGTGGATGCGCCCGGCCATGCGGGAGGCGAGGCGGTGGTGCACGAGCAGTTCGGCGATCTCGTCGGCCTGGAGGGGCGGGACGAGGAGGACGTCGGCCTCGGACGGCACCCACAGGGCGAGCGGGCTGCCGCCCGCGGCGGCGTCGCGGTCGTGGCCGGAGGGCGCCGCGGGGGCGTGCTCCTGCTCGGCGCCGCGTGCCGTGCCGGCGGTCCCGTCGCCGGGGCGGCCGTCGGAGCCGTACGGAGGTGGGGACGCGTACGGGAGGCGCCCTCCCGGTCGCAGGCCCGCGCCCGGCGGAAGGCGGCGCCCGGCCCGGAGCCGGCGCTGTACGGCGTGGCCGGGCCGTAGGCCGCGGCGGAGGTGTGCGGGGCGGCGGGGCCCTGCGCCGGGCCCGCGGTGTACGGGCCGCCGGCGCCGGGGGCCGGGTCGGAGCCGTACGGGTGGGCGGAGGCGTAGGGCGCCGGGGTCTCGACGGCGAGGACCCGCAGCTCGGGCGGCGCCAGGTGCAGCGCGAAGCGCAGCAGGTCGGCGCTCTCCGGGTCGAGGTGGCGGGTGTCGTCGACGACGAGCAGGACGGGCCGCTCCTCGGCGAGGGTGCGCAGGATGCGGGCGAGCGCGAGCCGCAGGGCGATGGGGTCCCGGTCGGCGTCGGGCACGGCGGCCTCGCGGCACAGGACGGCGACGGCGGCGCGCTGCGGGCCGGGCAGCCCGTCCAGGGCGGCGGGCGGCACGGAGGCGACGAGCGCGGCGGCCGCCGCTCCGGGCATGTCCCGGTCGGCGGGCTGCGGGGCCAGCCAGAGGACCGTCTCGCCGCGGTCCGCGGCCTCGGCGGCGGCGGCCTGGGCGACCTCGGTCTTGCCCACGCCCGCCGGTCCGGTGAGGACGGCGCGGCCCCGGGCGTGCAGGGTCTGGGTGAGCCGCTCGACGAGCCGGGCCCTGCCCACGAGCGTGGAGCGGTAAGGCGTCGTCCTCATGTGCCACCACCCTCCGGTGCGTGCGGGCCCCCGCCCGTACGCAGCGGACCAGGTGTCCGCGCCCTGTGAGGATACGAACTCGGACGGCGGAGTCCAGGTGCCGTGTCCGGCATGTGGACGGCAGGAGGCCGGGCACGGGGCGGGGCGCGCCCCCGGCGGTGTGCCGTGGACGCGCCCCTGACCTGCGGTGATACTGGTGTTTCAGGGCTGTCAGAAGGTCAGGCCCCAGGAGTCGATGTAGCCGGTGTCACCCGTGTACACATCGCGGACCCGGAGGGTCCAGGTGCCGCCCGCGGTCTCGGAGGAGGCGTCGACGGTGTAGGTGGCGAGGACGTTGTCGGTGGCGTCGCTGCCGCTGCTGTCCTTCAGGCGGTAGGCGCTGCCGTCCGGGGCGACGAGGTCGATGACGAGGTCGCCGCGGTAGGTGTGCTTGATGTCGACGTCGACCTTCAGGGCGGCCGGGGCGTTGCCGGTCAGGCCGGTGACGCTGATCGGGGAGGTCGCGGTGGCGCCGTCGCTGATGGTCACGTTCGCGGTGTTGGTGAACGTGGTGCCGGTGCCCGGGGTGGAGCCGCCGCCGGTGACGGCGTTCACGGTCTTGGTGGCGTCCGCGATGCCGGCGCCGCAGCCGCCGGAGCAGGTCCCGGGCAGCGGCCGGGCGTTGGCCTTGATCGCGGACTCGATGTCGGCGGGGGTCAGCGAGGGCTCCGCGGACTTCATCAGCGCGGCGAGGCCGGCGATGTGCGGGGCGGCCATCGAGGTGCCCTGGTACGGCTTGTAGTTCTCGCCGGCCTGGACGGTGGTGCCGGAGTTCAGCGTGGAGAGGATGCCGTTCTCGGGGGTGGTGACGGTGCCCGGGGTGTCCGTGGCGCGGCGGGTCTCGCCGCCGGGGGCGGAGACGTCGACGGTCGAGCCGTAGTTGGAGTAGTAGGAGCGGTTGCCCTCGCGGCTGGTGGACGCCACGGTGATGACGTTCGCGCAGTTCGCGGGGGTGAAGCCGGACGCGTCGGCGTTGCTGTTGCCGGCCGCGACGACGACGGTGGCGCCGCGGGAGACGGCTCCGTTGATGGCGTTGCGGTAGACGGTCGGGCAGGTGCTGCTGGCGCCGCCGAGGCTCAGGTTGATGACCTTGGCGGGGGTGGCGTTGGCGGGGATGCCGGGGACGCTGCCGCCGGAGGCCCAGGTGATGGCGTCGGCGATGTCGGCGGAGGAGCCGCCGCACTTCCCGAGGACGCGGACGTGCTGGACCTTGGAGCCGTACGCGACGCCGGCGATGCCCTTGGCGTTGTCCGTCACGGCGGCGATGGTGCCGGCGACGTGGGTGCCGTGCCAGGAGGAGCTGCTGGCGCGGGAGCCGAAGCCGCACTCGTTGTCGGTGGCGTTCCAGTCGCCCTCGTCGGCGGGGTTGCCGTCGCGGCCGTTGCCGTCGCGGGCGTCGGCGGAGTCGGAGATGAAGTCGTAGCCGGCGACGGTGTTGGCGGCGAGGTCGGAGTGGGCCGCGTAGCCGGTGTCGATGACGGCGACGGTGACGCCGCTGCCGGTGGTGGTGTCCCAGGCGCCCGGCACGTTCATGCCGCCGGTGGGCTCGAAGAGGTCCCACTGCTTGGCGTAGTCGGTGTCGTTGGGGGTGATCGCCATCGGGTAGGCGCGGACGTCGGGCTCGACGGAGGCGACGGCCGGGTCGGCGCGGAAGGCGTCCATGACCTTGGCGGCGTCCTTGCCCGCGGCGTCGGTGCCGAGGTCGACGAGCGCGGCGCCGTCGGCGAGGCGGCGCTCGAAGGCCAGCTTCTCGCCGGTCTTCTTGCCCTTCTCCGCGGCGTCGCTCTTGGCGGCGTCGTTGGAGGTGGCCTCCGCGGTACGGGACTTGTAGGTCACGATGAGCTTCTCGACCGGGGCGGCCGGGACGGCAGGGGTCATGGCCTGCGCAGCCGGGGCGGCCGGCTGCGGCTGGGGGGTGGCCTGAGCGGCGAGCGCCACCGAGGAGGTGGCGGCCACGCCGAGGATCGTGGCGCTGGCGGCCACGACGGATATCAGTCTCCGCCTGGAACCGTTCAAGGTGTTCCCTTTCAGGGGCTGGCTCCGGCGACTCCCGGAGCAGCTGACGGTGCGGAACGCGGGCGGGCGGCGCGGGACTGTGGCTGCGTGTGGGGTGCCTCCACAGCCCCGTGGGGCCGGGTGCGCCCCCGCGCCGCCGCCGGCGTGGACGGCCTCGTCGTCGGGGCCGTCACCGGTGGTGCCCCTGGGACGCGCAGGCGCGGGGTGGGGTTACATGCACCTGACATTTTCACGTCAGCGAGGGGGAACCACCGGTGCGGGAACAGTAGGGAAACGCCGGATGAAGCCGATACGGGGAAAACCCTTGTCGCGCCCGCCCGGGGCACCGCCGAGCGGCGAGGGCACCCCCCGAATACCGCCCCCACCTGCGGGTGTTGCGCTCGGCAGCGGGCTTACCGGCCCTGTCGGAGGCCCTGCGGGGGAGGCTGGTCCGGACCAATGCCGGGCACCGTACCAGGCGTCTGCGCACGGGCGCGGGAACGGGGGGCCGGGACAGCCGCGGCGCGGGACCGCGGGCGGCCGGTGGCGGGTGGCGGGTGGCCGGTGGCGGGCGGCCGGTGGCGGGCGGCCGGTGGCGAGCCGCGGGTGGCCGGTGGCGGGTGGCGAGCCGCGGGTGGGTCGGACGGCACGGCGGACCCACCGGACGGGCCGCGCCCACCCGGCCGAGACCCGCGCCGCGCAGGGCCGTACGCGGTGTCGCGGAGGCAAGGGCAGGCGGCCCCTGCCGACCGCCGCTCCCCGCCCATCGGGCGCCCGGGGCCCGCGGCCCGCCGGGGTGGCAGGTCCCATTCCTCAGCGGCGGCCCGCGCCGCCCTGTCGGGCACCGAAGAGGCGAACACCTCGCCGGGACAGCCGGAAGCGCACACCCCCGGCGCCTCCGGCCCCACGGACCAGGCACCCGACCGGCCACCCGCCGCCCCAGACCCCGCGCCTCCGCCCAACCGCCACCCGCCATCCGGCACCCGCCACCCGGCGCCCGGCGCCCGGACAGCCCAAACGCCACCCGTCACCCGTCACCCTTCACCCTTCACCCGCCGGGACGGTCGCCTCGCGCGGAGCGGGCCTTCCGGGCGGCGCGGCAGGTCCCCTCGCGGTGCAGGGTTCCGGCGGCTAGTGTCCGGACCGGCCCGACAGCGCACTCTCGCGAGGAGATGCCGATGCGCATGCTGATCAATGTGCCCGAGACCGTCGTCACCGACGCGCTGCGCGGGATCGCGGCCGCGCACCCGGAGCTGACCGTGGACGTGGAGCACCGGATCGTCCTGCGGCGGGACGCGCCGGTGGCGGGCAAGGTGGCCCTGGTGTCCGGCGGCGGCTCCGGGCACGAGCCGCTGCACGCCGGGTTCGTGGGGCCGGGCATGCTCACGGCCGCGTGTCCCGGCGAGGTCTTCACCTCGCCCGTGCCCGACCAGATGGTGCGGGCGGCCGCCGCCGCGGACGGCGGGGCGGGAGTGCTGTTCGTGGTGAAGAACTACACCGGCGACGTGCTGAACTTCGAGATGGCCGCCGAACTGGCCGAGGACGAGGGTGTCCAGGTCGCGAAGGTCCTGGTCGACGACGACGTCGCCGTGTCCGGCAGCCTCTACACGGCGGGGCGGCGCGGCACCGGGGCCGCGCTGTTCGTGGAGAAGATCGCGGGGGCCGCCGCCGACGAGGGCCGGCCGCTGGAGCAGGTCGAGGCGGTCGCGCGGCGGGTGAACGCCGCTTCCCGCAGTTTCGGTGTCGCGCTCGGCGCCTGCACCACGCCCGCGAAGGGCTCGCCGACCTTCGACCTGCCGCCTGGCGAGCTGGAGTTGGGCGTCGGCATCCACGGCGAGCCGGGCCGGGAGCGCAGGCCGATGATGACCGCACGGGAGATCGCGGACGTGGCGGTCGACGCGGTGCTCGCGGACCTGGCACCGACCGCCCCGGTCCTGCTGCTCGTCAACGGCATGGGGGCGACGCCCCTGCTGGAGCTGTACGGCTTCGGCGCGGAGGTGCACCGGGTACTGGGGGAACGGGGGGTCGCGGTGGCACGGACGCTGGTGGGCAACTACGTCACGTCGCTGGACATGGCGGGCGCCTCGGTGACGCTGTGCCAGGCCGACGAGGAGCTGCTGCGGCTCTGGGACGCGCCGGTGGCGACCCCCGCACTGCGGTGGGGGCGGTGAACGCGGTGGAGGCACTGGACGCGGGGTTCTGCGTGCGCTGGCTGTCGGCCGCGGCCGACGCGGTGGAGCGCGAGGCCGACCGGCTGACCGAACTGGACTCCCCCATCGGCGACGCCGACCACGGGGTGAACCTGCGGCGGGGCTTCACCGCCGTGCGGGCCGCGCTGGAGGAGGAGCCGCCGGGCACGCCGGGCGCCGTGCTGGTGCTCGCCGGACGGCAGCTCATCTCCACCGTGGGCGGGGCGTCGGGACCGCTGTACGGAACGCTGCTGCGGCGCACGGGCAAGGAGCTGGGTGAGGCGGTGGAGGTGGCGCCCGGGCAGCTCGCCGGCGCGCTGGCCGCGGGGGTCGCCGCGGTGGGCGGCTGGGCGGGGCACGGGCCGGGGACAAGACCATGCTGGACGCGCTGGAGCCCGCCGCGGCCGCGCTCGCCGAGGACGCCGCCGCGTTCGGCGCGGCCGCACGGGCGGCCGCGGAGGGTTCGGCGGCGACCGTGCCGATGCGGGCCCGCAAGGGGCGGGCCAGCTACCTCGGCGAGCGGTCGGTGGGCCACGAGGATCCGGGCGCCGCGTCGTCGGCGCTGCTGTTCGCGGCCCTCGCCGAAGCGGCCGGGGCGGCGCGGTGAGCGCCGGTGCGGGAGGCGCCCGCGTGGGGATCGTCCTCGTGTCGCACAGCGCGGAGGTCGCCGTGTCCGTCGCGGCCCTCGCCCGTGGGCTCGCGGGGGCGGATCCGCGGCGCCGGTGGCCGCGGCGGGCGGCCTGCCCGGGGGCGGGCTCGGCACCAGCGCGGACCTCGTCGTCCGGGCGGCGCGGGAGGTCGACGGGGGCGCCGGGGTCGCGGTGCTGGCCGACCTGGGCAGCGCCGTGCTCACCGTGAAGGCGCTGCTGGCGGAGGAGGACGGACTGCCCGCCGGGACGCGGCTCGTGGACGCGCCGTTCGTGGAGGGCGCGGTGGCGGCCCTGGTCACGGCGTCGGCGGGCGCCGACCTGGACGCGGTGGCGGCCGCCGCCGCGGAGGCGTACCAGTATCGCAAAGAGTGAGCAAGTACGGGTTGCACGCGGTTGTGAGGCGGCAGTTCAAGCCACTACTGTCACAGGGCCTTGGTGTACGGGAAACCGGTGTGAAGCCGGTGCGGCCCTCGCCACTGTGAATCGGGAAGTCCGGCTCCACCCTCCGGTAGCCACCGGGGAAGCCACTGGACCGCCGCGGGAGACCGCTGCGTCCGGGAAGGCGGAGCCGCGGCGGTACGACC
This sequence comes from Streptomyces sp. CC228A, assembly GCF_021390935.1. Classification (GTDB taxonomy): domain Bacteria; phylum Actinomycetota; class Actinomycetes; order Streptomycetales; family Streptomycetaceae; genus Streptomyces. Next base: position 464,797 of record NZ_JAJPUI010000006.1, on the reverse strand, counting down.
CGTCAGCCAGGAGACCGGCCAGGGCGCGATTGTCCATCCACGAGGTGCTGGAGAGGGTCTCCTACCCATGCATATAGCCGAGGGGTTCCTGCCCCAGGGGCACGCCGTCGCCTGGACGGCGGCGGCCGCCCCCTTCGTCGTCCACGGGGTGCGCGCCCTGACCCGGGAGGTCAAGGCGCACCCGGAGTCCACCCTGCTGCTGGGCGCGTCCGGGGCGTTCACGTTCGTCCTGTCGGCACTGAAGATCCCGTCGGTGACGGGCAGCTGCTCCCACCCGACGGGCACGGGCCTGGGGGCCATCCTGTTCCGGCCGCCGGTCATGGCGGTGCTGGGCACGATCACCCTGCTGTTCCAGGCACTACTGCTGGCGCACGGCGGCCTGACGACGCTGGGCGCGAACGCGTTCTCCATGGCGATCGTCGGCCCGTGGGCCGGCTACGGGATGTACCGGCTGCTGCGCCGGTCCGGCGCGCCGCTGATGGTGGCGGTGTTCTTCGGCGCGTTCGTCGCGGACCTGTCGACGTACTGCGTGACCAGCATGCAGCTGGCGCTCGCCTTCCCCGACCCGGCCGGCGGCGTCGCGGGCGCGCTCGGCAAGTTCGGCAGCATCTTCGCGCTGACGCAGATCCCGCTCGCGGTGAGCGAGGGGCTGCTGACGGTGCTGGTGGTCCGGCTGCTGAGCCAGTCCAGCAAGGGCGAACTGCTGCGGCTCGGCGTGCTGACGCCGGGTGCGCGGCGTACCGCGGAGGAGGCGGCGGCCCGATGAAGCGGAACACGAGGGTCAACCTCCTGCTGGTGCTGGTCGTGGTGGCGCTCGCGGTGCTGCCGCTGGCGCTCGGCCTGGGGGAGGGCAAGGAGGAGCCGTTCGCCGGTGCCGACGCGCAGGCGGAGACGGCGATCACGGAGATCGCCCCCGACTACGAGCCGTGGTTCAGCCCGCTGTACGAACCGCCGTCCGGAGAGATCGAGTCGGCGCTGTTCGCCCTGCAGGCGGCCATCGGCGCGGGTGTGCTGGCGTACTACTTCGGGGTGCGCCGGGGCCGCCGCCAGGTCGAGGAGCGGTCCCGCGGTGCGGCGGCTCCGGCCGCGCAGGACCCGGCCGCGGAGTAGCACGGGTGCTGCCCATCGACGTGGCGGCGCACGGCAACCGCTGGCGCCGCCGCCACCCCGCCGAGAAGGCGGTGCTGGGCCTCGGCCTGACGGGGTGCGCGGTGGCGCTGCCGCCGTGGCCGGGATCCGTGCTCGTGGCGGTGGCCGCCGTCACCGTGCTGCTCGGACCGGCCGGGGTGGCGCCCCGGCAGCTGTGGCGGAGCTGGCGGCTGCCGCTCGGGTTCTGCGTGACGGGTGCCGTGCCGCTGCTGTTCCAGGTGGGCGCGCCCGGCGGGTTCCTCACGCTGGCGCCGGACGGGCCCGCGCAGGCCGGGCAGCTGCTGCTGCGCACGTCGGCGGCGTCGCTCGGCGTGCTGCTGTTCGCGTTCACGACGCCCGTGTCGGACCTGCTGCCCCGCCTGGCGCGGGCGGGGGTCCCGGCGCCGGTGGTCGACGTGGCGCTGGTGATGTACCGGATCAGCTTCCTGCTGCTGGACGCGGTGGCCCGGATCCGTCAGGCGCAGGCGGCGCGGCTGGGGCTGACCAGCCGCGCCGCGGCCTGGCGGTCGGTGGCGGGGCTCGCGGCGACGGCGTTCGTGCGGGCCTTCGACCGGGCGGCGCGGCTGCAGGTCGGCCTGGCCGGGCGCGGCTACGACGGGACGCTGCGGGTGCTGGTGCCCGAGGCGCCGGTGGACCGCCGATTCCTGGCCGCGTCGGCCGCCCTGCCGGCGGCGGTCGTCGCCTTGACTTTCGTACTGGAGGGGTTGCTGTGACAGTGCCGGGTGCGGCGCCCGTGGTCGAGCTGCGGGGGGCGTCCTTCGCGTACGAGGACGGCCCCGAGGTGCTGAGCGGGGTGGACTTCGCCGTGCCCGAGGGGCGGGCGCTGGCGCTGCTCGGCCGCAACGGCGGGGGCAAGACGACCCTGCTGCGGCTGCTCAGCGGCGGGTTGCGGTGCACGGCCGGGCGGCTGCGGGTGGCCGGTGAGGACGTGTCGTACGACCGGAAGGGGCTGACCCGGCTGCGGACCACCGTGCAGCTCGTGGTGCAGGACCCGGACGACCAGCTCTTCGCGGCCTCCGTCGGGCAGGACGTGTCGTTCGGGCCGATGAACCTGGGGCTGCCCGAGGACGAGGTGCGGGCCCGGGTGCGGGAGGCCCTGGAGGCGCTCGACATCGCGGCGCTGGAGGACCGGCCGACGCACCTGCTGTCGTACGGGCAGCGCAAGCGGGCCGCCATCGCGGGTGCGGTCGCGATGCGGCCGCGGGTGCTGATCCTGGACGAGCCGACGGCGGGTCTGGACCCGCACGGCCAGGAGCGGCTGCTGGCCGTCCTGGACGGGCTGCGGGGCTCGGGCACGACGGTGGTGATGGCGACGCACGACGTGGACCTGGCGCTGCGCTGGGCGGACGACGCGGCGGTGCTGGTCCCGGACGGCCTGCGCACCGGCCCGGTGGCGGAGCTGCTGGCCGACGCGGACCTGCTGCGGGCCGCCCGGCTGCGCCGGCCGTGGGCGGTCGCGGTGGCCGGGCTGCTGCGGTCCCGCGGACTGCTCGGCGCACACGAGGCGGGCCCGGTCACGGCCGAGGAACTGGACGCCTGGGCGGCAGCGCCGACCGGGACACCCGCCGCCGCGGCGGCGCCCGGGGAAGGGTGACGCCGCACCAGGCGCGGTCCGCGCGTGGTGCGGGTCCCGTGCGTGTCCCGCGGCCGCCGGCCGCCCGGCGGCGGGCGGGCCGGGTGCGTCAGCGGCGGAACGCGGGGAAGGCGAACCGCGCGGCGAGCTCGTACCCCTTGAGCTTGGCGTCGGTGGCGTTGACCGAGTAGACGAGCGTGCGGGACAGGTCGCGGGTCGCCGCGACCACCCGTGTGGTAGCCGGGCCGCGCCCCGGTCTTGCCCCAGATCTCCCCCACGCATGCGCCCGCCCCACGCCCGTGGCGGCTCGGTGGGAGAGGGCGCCGGTTCACGTGGCGCCGATGAGGGCGAGAACCCCGACGGGCAGCAGCAGCATCCACTGCGGGAGCCGCAGCAGCGGGCGCGGCCAGTCGGCAGCCAGGGTGACGGTGAGGAACGCCGCCGCGTACGCGAGGTACTGGGCGGCGATGAACAGCACGAGCGGCGTGCTGGGCGCGGACGCGCAGGCGAGCACCAGCAGGGCGACGGAGCTGAGCAGCAGGTCGGCGGTGACCATGTGCCACACGACGTGCAGGGTCCGCTTGGGCTCGGCGGCCACCTCGCTGCCCAGCAGCGGGAGGACGACCGACCGGCCGCCGGCCGCGGCGTGGACGAGGGCGGTCGCCGCCGCGATACCGCCCGCCGCGAGCAGCCAGCCGTTCACCGGACCTCGACCCCCTTCGCGATCATCCGGGCGATGCGCCGGGCCAGATCCGCGGCAGGCTGTTCGCCGATGACCCCCAGGTGGAAGAAGACCGCCCCCGCCAGGGTGTCCAGCACGAGGTCGACCGGCAGGTCCGCGCCGGTCTCCCCGCGCCGCTCGGCCCGCTCGAACACCGCGACGAGCCGTTCCTTGGCCGGCTGGAGGAACCGGGAGCGGATCGTCGCGCGCAGTTCCGGCGTGGCGGCGAAGTCGGCGAGCAGGCCGGGCAGGGCCGCCGCGGCGGCGGGCGCGGAGAACTCGTCCACCAGCGACTGCACCACGGCGGTCAGATCCCCTTCCAGCGTCCCGGTGTCCGGCAGGGCGGCGGTGTCGGCCACCGTGAAGACGGCCTCGTAGACCAGCTCCGGCTTACCGGACCAGCGCCGGTAGACGGTGTCCTTGCCGACACCCGCTCGGGCCGCGACCGCGCCGATGGACGTCGCCGCGTAGCCGCCTTCGGCGACGAGTTCGGCAGCCGCCCGGATGATCGCGGCCCCGGACCGCTCGTCTCTGGGGCGCCCGCGCCCGGCAGGAGAAGAAGTCATGCTCCACCTTTACCATACGGGTCGACCCGTATGGAATGTCCGTGGGCGGCCCATTCCGCGCACTGGGCACCCTTGGGACTCCTCACCGGCGTCGCGCGGCCACCCCCTCGCGCAGCCGCCGTGCGGCCTTCGCCGCGCCGCCCGACCGCGGAGGCGTGCGCTTCGCCGCTGCGACGGCGGCTGCTGCCGGGCAGTGCCGGGTGGCACCCCGGCCGGCCCGGAGCACTGGGGCCCCTCCGGAGGACCTTCGCGTTGCCGAGGTCACAGGGCCAGCCTTATGCAACTTGTTGCACAAGCGGGGTCGGCTCGTCTACAACTGGGGCGACGTACCCGCGCGCGAGGAGGCGCCCCCATGACCCCGACCCCTGCCCCGTCTGCGTACCCGCACCTGCTGAGCCCGCTGGACCTCGGGTTCACGACGCTGCCCAACCGCGTGCTCATGGGGTCCATGCACGTGGGTCTGGAGGAGGCCGAGAACGGCTTCGCGAGGATGGCGGCCTTCTACGCCGAGCGCGCCCGCGGCGGGGTGGGCCTCATCGTGACGGGCGGCATCGCCCCGAACGAGGCGGGGCGCCCCTACGACGGCGGCGCCAAGCTGACCACCGAGGAAGAGGCCGCCAGGCACCGCACCGTCACCGACGCCGTGCACGCGGCCGGCGGGCGCATCGCGATGCAGATCCTGCACTTCGGCCGGTACGCCTACCACCCCCAGCTGGTGGCCCCGAGCGCCATCCAGGCGCCGATCAGCCCGTTCGTCCCGCACGCCCTGACGGACGAAGAGGTCGAGCAGACCATCGAGGACTACGTGCGGGCCGCCGAGCTCGCGCGGGCCGCCGGGTACGACGGCGTCGAGATCATGGGGTCCGAGGGCTACCTGATCAACGAGTTCACCGCGGCCGCCACCAACCACCGCGAGGACCGGTGGGGCGGGTCGTACGAGAACCGGGTGCGGTTCCCGCTGGAGATCGTCCGGCGGACCCGCGAGCGGCTCGGCGAGGACTTCATCCTCATCTACCGGCTGTCCATGCTGGACCTCGTCCCCGGCGGGTCGTCGCTCGACGAGGTGGTCACCCTGGCGCAGCGGATCGAGGCCGCCGGGGCCACCCTCATCAACACCGGGATCGGCTGGCACGAGGCCCGCATCCCGACCATCGCCACGTCCGTGCCCCGCGCCGCGTACACGTGGGTGACGCAGCGGCTGATGGGCGCGGTGTCGGTGCCGCTCATCACCAGCAACCGCATCAACACCCCCGAGGTCGCCGAGCGGGTCCTCGCCGAGGGCCGCGCCGACATGGTCTCGATGGCCCGCCCCTTCCTCGCCGACCCCGCGTTCGTGGCGAAGGCCGCCGCAGGGCGCCCGGAGACCATCAACACCTGCATCGGCTGCAACCAGGCGTGCCTGGACCACACCTTCAGCGGCCGGATCACGTCGTGCCTCGTGAACCCGCGCGCCTGCCACGAGACCGAGCTGGTCCTCTCCCCCACCCGGCTGCGCAAGCGCGTCGCCGTGGTCGGCGCCGGTCCGGCGGGGCTCGCCTGCGCGGTGTCCGCCGCCGAGCGCGGCCACGACGTCACCCTCTTCGACGCGGCCGACGAGATCGGCGGCCAGCTGAACGTCGCCCGGCGGGTGCCGGGCAAGGAGGAGTTCGACGAGACGCTCCGCTACTTCCGCACGCAGCTGGAGCTGCGCGGCGTGGAGGTGCGGCTGGGCACCCGGGTCTCCGCGCAGACCGTCACCGGCTACGACGAGGTGGTCGTGGCGACCGGCGTCACCCCGCGGACGCCCGACATCGACGGGGTGGACCACCCGAGCGTCGTCGGCTACCTGGACGTGCTCAGGGGCGGCGCCCCCGTGGGCGAGCGGGTGGCGATCCTCGGTGCGGGCGGCATCGGCTTCGACGTGGCGGAGTTCCTGACGGACGGCGGCGAGGGCGCGAGCCGCGACGCGGACGTCTACTTCCGGCAGTGGGGCGTCGACACGGCGTACGAGGAGCGGGGCGGGCTGCGCAAGCCCGAGCGGCCGGCGCCGCCGCGCCGGGTGACGCTGCTGCAGCGCAAGGCGTCCAAGGTCGGTGCCGGGCTCGGCAAGACCACCGGCTGGATCCACCGCACCGAACTCAAGCACCGCGGCGTGGCCATGGTCGCCGGGGCGACGTACCGGCGGATCGACGACGAGGGCCTGCACATCACGGTGGACGGGGAGGAGCGGACCCTGCCCGTCGACACGGTGGTGCTGTGCACCGGCCAGGAACCGCGCCGCGACCTGTACGAGGAGCTGACGGCGGCCGGGGTGCGGGCGCACCTCATCGGCGGCGCCGACGTGGCGGCGGAGCTCGACGCGAAGCGGGCCATCGACCAGGGGACGCGGCTCGCCGCCGCACTCTGACAGCCGCCTCGGGCTCCCCGTGGGCGTCCGCACGGTCTGCGGCGCCGGATGCGTCGAGGGCCCCGGCCGGGAGGGGCGGAGCCGCCGCGCCCTGCCGCACGCCGTGCTCAGGACCACGTGTGCCGCTGACGGCCCGTCGACGCCGCCCCGGGCCCGTACCCTCGGCCCGTGCCCTCGGCCCGTGCCCTCGGCTCGGGCGGAAGGCCGGCGGACCGGGGCGCCGGCGAGCCGGGGCGTCGGCGCGACCGGGGCGCTGACGGGGACCACCGGGGCTTCGCCGGGCGGCGCACCCCTATGATCGCGCCATGAAGCCGGTGCCCCCAGCCGTGCGGGCCGTCGTGTCCGACCGCGGGTACGCCCCCGGGCTGCCCGACCATCCGGAGTCCTACGCCGTCACCGAACCCGGCGAGGTGCGGGCGGTGGCCGCTGCGGCGACCGCGGCGGAGCGCGAGGGCGGCTTCCTGTGCATGTGCGGGCAGGACCCCGTGGTCGCCCTGTACGACGCGGGCGGTCAGTGCTTCCGCACGGTGCAGGTGCACCGTGCGGAGCTGCTGGAGCCGTCGCACCCGCTGTCGCTGCCCGGGCGCCACCGCGGCGCGTGGGCCGCCGCGGCACCGCAGCCGCTGCGGGAGTACGCGGGGCGCTGGGCGCGCGGCGAGAGCGCCGGCCCCGGCGCCGTGCCGCCCGTACCGTCCGTACCGCCGAGCTCGGTCTTCGACTGGCTCGGCACGCCCCTGGCAGCCGACTGCGACGCAGCCCGGCTGGTGGCCCGGAGGGCGCCGCTGGCGCTGCTGGCACAGACGCCCACGGAAGAGCTGGCGTGGGGCGTGAGGGAGTGCGGCGCGGCCGGGCTCGACGGGGCCGTGGAGTTCTTCGCGAGCGAGAGCTTCACGAGCCGCCACCCGAAGAAGCGCCGTGTCGGCGCCACGGCGCGCGACCTGCTGCTGCGGCACGCCCGCAGCCGGCGGCCCGCACTGCTGGCCGTCCTGGAGCGCCGGGTCCTGCGGGCGCCGGAGGACCGGATCACTCGGTGAGCGGGCCCTCGGCCGCCACTCCCTAGGATGCGGTCATGTCACTGCCGCACGCGATCCTCACCGCCCTGCTGGAGAAGCCGTCCTCCGGACTCGAACTGACCCGGCGGTTCGACCGGTCCATCGGCTACTTCTGGTCGGCGACGCACCAGCAGATCTACCGGGAGCTCGGGAAGCTGGAGCAGGCGGGGCTCATCCGGGCGCTGCCGTCCGAGGTGCCGGCGCGCGGGCAGCGCAAGGAGTACGAGGTACTGCCCGCGGGCCGGGCCGAGCTGGCCGACTGGGCGCGGCGCGCCGAGGACCCGAAGCCCTACCGCAGCGCGCTGCTGCTGCGCCTGCGGGCCGCGGCGGTGGTCGGCACCGAAGGGCTCGCGGACGAGCTGAGGCGCCATCTCCTGCTGCACCAGGCCCAGTTGGACGAGTACATGAGCATGGAGGAGCGGCAGTTCCCGCCGGAGCGCGACACCGACGCGGACCGTCTGCGGCACCTGGTGCTGCGGGGCGGCATCGAGCTGGAGCGGTTCTGGGTGGGCTGGCTGACGGAGGCACTGGAGGGGCTGCCGGACACCCCGGCTCCGTCGTGACCATCGCTTTCGTGCAGCGTGGCCTCCGTCCTGCCGTACCCGGTGCGTGTCCGCCGGAGGCCCGTCGGCGCCGCGCTCGTCCGGGGCGGCGAGGCCGCCCTGTCGCGCGCCGAGGAGCGGCTGGTCAAGATGACCGGCGGGTGCGTCTGCCCCGCTTGCGGATCCGGCTGGGGTCCGGCTGGAGCTCCGACTCCGGCCGGGGTGCAACTCCGGCTCCGGCGGACGCCGACTCTGGCTCCGGCTCCGGCTCCGGCTCCGGCTGCGGCTCCGGCACGGACGCCGGCCCGCCCGTGCGGCACCGTCCGGGGCGGGGTTCCGGCGGGGGCGCCCCCATCGGGTGCCGTCACCCCCGGCCTGCCGCCTCTCCGCGACCCACCGGGAATACTGGTCAGTCGCAGATCCAGGCGCAGATCGTCGACGGAAAGGGCGGACATGGCCGACCAGTTGGACAGCGGTCCCGACACAGGGAGCAGCACGGCACGGCACGCGGTGGTGGTGGGCGGCGGTGTCGCCGGGCTGCTCGCCGCCAGGGCGCTCGCCGATCACGCCGAACGCGTCACGGTCGTCGAACGGGACCGCTTCCCCCAGGAGCCCGAACCGCGGGCCGGCGTGCCGCAGGGGCGCCACATCCACGTGCTCCTCGCATCGGGGCAGCAGGCCCTGGAGCAGCTCCTGCCCGGCGTCGTCGAGGAGTTGCGGGCGGCCGGCGCCCCGCGCGTGGGCGTCCCCCGCGACATGGTGCAGCACCAGGCGGGCATGTGGTACCGCCGCACCGAAGCGACGTTCCACTTCTTCTGCGGCTCCCGGCCGCTGCTGGAGCACGTCGTGCGGCGGCGGGTGCTGGCCGACCCGAGGGTGGAGGCCCTTGAGGGCACCGAGGCCGTGGGCCTGGCCGGCGACGCGGCGCGGGTGCGGGGGCTGCTGGTGCGCGAGCGGGGTCCCGCGGGCCGCGGCCGGGAGCCGCGGCTGCTGGCGGCCGACCTGGTGGTGGACGCCTCGGGGCGCGGCTCGAAGGCCCCGGAGTGGCTGGCCGCGATCGGTGCGGAGCCGCCGCGCGAGGAGACCCTCGACACCGGGCTCGCCTACGCGACCCGGCTCTACCGCAACGAACGGCACGCCGACGACACCGACGCCATGGGCTTGTTCGTCGTGCCGAACCCGCGCCAGACGTACGGGGCGGTCGTCCTGCCCACCGAGGACGGCCGCTTCCTGGTGACGCTGTCCGGGCTGCGCGGCAGCGAACCGCCCACCGACGACAAGGGGTTCGAGGCGTACGCGGAGCGGTTCCCCGACCCGCTGGTACGGGACTGGCTGGCGAAGGCGGAACCGGAGTCGCCGGTACACGGGTTCCGCGCCACCGCCAACGTGCGGCGCAGGTACGACCGGCCGGGGCGGCGGCCGGCCGGGTTCCTCGCGACCGGGGACGCGCTGTGCACGTTCAACCCGATCTACGGGCAGGGCATGTCGGTGGCGGCGCTCGACGCGGTGGCGCTGCGCACCGCGCTGGCCGACCGGCGCCGCCCGCCCACGACCCTGCGGGTGCAGCAGGCGCTGTTCCGGGCCGGCCGGCAGGCGTGGGACATCTCGGCGGGCGCGGACAAGAAGATGCCGGGCGCGCTGGGCGACGCGGCCCGCACGAGCGCGGCCGAGCGGCCCGCGAACTGGTACATGGCGCGGGTGCAGCAGCGGGTGGGCGGCGACCCGGTGGTGGGCACCGCCTTCCGGGCCGTCCTGAACCTCTCGGCACCGGTGACCTCGCTGTTCGCCCCCCGTGTGGCACGTGCCGTGCTGTTCGGGCCGGTGCTCCCCACGCCGCAGCAGCCGCCGCTGCGGCGGGACGCCGAGGACACGGCGGCCGGCTGACCCGGTCGGCTCGCGGGCCGCGCACGGGCGCCCGGCCGGGTCGGGGCACGGGCGCCCGGCCGGGTCGGGGCAAGGGTTCGCGGCCGGGTCGGGGCACGGGTTCGCGGCCGGAGCGTCTCCGCGGTGTCCCGCCCGTACGGGGATGCCGTTCCGGTACGGGGCTGTCGTCCCGGGCTGCTGTCGTCCCGGTACCGGGGTGGCGTCTCCATGGGGGTGCTGCTCGCGCCCGGGTGCGGTCCGGCGTGGTGTGCGCCGCCCCGAACCGGGTGCCGGCTCCGTGCGGGGGCGTCCTTCCGGTACGGGGTGCCGCCCCCGTACCGGCCCGTACCGGGGCGCCGGCTCCATACGGGGGCGCTCTCCCCGTACCGCGCCGCCCCCCGTACTGGGAGGTGGCGCGGGCCGGAGCCGCCGGTGGCTGCCGTTGCCGCGGCGCGGACGGGGGTGCGGGAGCCGGGCGTCAGGGGCCGGGTACCGCGCCCGTGCCCACGTTCACCGCGGTGTGCAGGACGGCGTCCCCCGGGCGGCCGCCGGAGCGCTCCCTGAGCATGCCGTCCAGGATCCGGCCCACCTCGGCCGCCTGGGGCCCGGAGAGCGCGGCGACCCACCGGGCGCCGAGGGGATTGCTGCCGCGGAGGGTGTCCAGGAGCTCCTGCGACGAGGCGAAGGAGGTGTCCATCACCTCCTGCCGGACCGTCACGCCCGTCAGCCCCGCGTCCCGCAGCACCGTCGCGAAGCGGTCGGGTGCCGCGAGCCGGAAGGGCGGTGGCGGCGGGTCCGCCGGCAGCCCGGCGAAGCCGGGGACCGCGGCGCGCAGCGCTGCCGCCGCCCATGCGAGGAACTCGACCCGCGAGGGCGGGCCGAACGCCGCCACCAGCACCCTGCCGCCCGGTCTGGTGACCCGGACCATCTCCGCGAGCCCGCGCCCGATGTCGGGGAAGAGGCTCACGCCGTTGAGGGACGCCGAGACGTCGAACGCGTCGTCGTCGAGAGCGAGGTGCTCGCCGTCCATGACGAGTGCCCGGACCCCGTGGAGGCCCTCCGCACGGGCGCGGGCGGACAGCAGCCGGACCATGGCCGGTGCCAGGTCGACGGCGGTGACCAGGGCGCCGCGGCGCGCGGCGGGCAGGGCGAGGGCGCCGCTGCCCGCGGCCACGTCGAGGAAGCGGGTGGCGGGGGTGAGGGCCGCCCCGGCGAGGAGGCGTTCGCCGAAGCGGAGGGTGTGCGGGGTGGTGTGGCGGTCGAACGCGGGGGCCAGCGCGTCCCAGGCGGCCCGGTCCCGGTCGGTCGCGTGCTGCTTCGCTGAGGCGGTCATGACGGCGGCTCCTCGTGTCCGGCGCTCTGTGCGAGTGCGGCGTCCAGGGCCGCCACGAGCGCCTCGGGGTGCTCCAGATGGGCGTCGGCGCCGCAGTCGTCGATGACGTGCAGCGGCCAGCCGTACCGGGCCGCGGCCGACTCGCCGAACCGCAGGCGGGCCTCCGGGTCCTGGCGGCCCCAGACGAGGCTGGTCGGGGCGCTGATGCGGGCCAGCTCCTCCTGAGGGATCGGGCGCAGCGCGAACTCCTTGAGGAGGGCGCGTCCCGCCGCTTTGCCGCCCGGGGCGCGTACGCGGTCGAGGACGTAGTCGGCGAGGCCGTCCCAGTCGCCGCCCATCTCCTGCCGCACGCCGTCGAAGTCGACCATGCACCGGCCGAGCATGCGGTCGCGGGTGCGTTCGGTGGTGCGCAGCTGGTATGCGGCGACGCTCAGTGCGAAGCGGGGCTCCGGCCGGAAGGGGCCCAGGCCGAACGGGTCGACGAGGACGAGCGCGGCGATCCGGTCGCCTCGGCGTGCCGCGTGGCGGGCGGCGACGGCGCCCCCGAGGTTGTGGCCGACCACGACCGGCGGTGCGGCGCAGGTGGCCGCCACGAGCTCGTCGAGCCAGGCGGTGACCCGGTCGGCGGTGAGGGGCGGGCCGTCCGGGAGTCCGGAAGCCCCTTGTCCCGGCAGGTCGGGGACGACGAGGGACCAGGACGGCACGAGCCGGGGGACCACGCGGATCCAGCCGAGGGCGGTCTGCCCGATGCCGTGCAGCAGGACCATCGGCGGACCGCTGCCGCCCTCCAGTACGGCGGTCGGGATGCCCGCCGCCACGCGGCGGTGCTCGGTGAGGGGGATCCCCGCCAGCAGCCGCCGGCGGGTGTCGGTCGCGGCGGCCGGGTCCGCCGGTGCGGCCGCCTTCCGGGTGCGTGCGGATGTGCGGGTGGTGTCCATCGCCGTCTCCTCTCCGGACCTCCCCCGTGTCTCTGTGCCTTCAAGGAGAGTCTCGGCGGTGGGCGGCGGTGGCCGCATCGGACGCATCATGTATCCCTCCGCCGGCCGCGGATGGGTCGAATCACCCACGGGGCGGCGGCGCGAGGCCGTGTTCGTACGCGTAGGCGGTCGCCGCCGTGCGGGAGGGGACGTCGAGCTTGGCGAACATGTTGCTCAGGTGCCGGGCCACGGTCTTCTCGCTGATGACCAGGGCGGCGGCGATCTCGCGGTTGGTGGCGCCGGCGGCGACGAGCCGCAGCACCTCCGCCTCCCGCGGGGTGAGCCCGCCGGGGAGCCGGTCGGCGCCCCGGTCCGGTGCCGCGCCGGTCCCGCGGGCCAGGCGGTCCGCGGCGGCCAGGTCCGGGGCGGCCCCGAGGTGGGAGAACACGGCGCGGGCGGCGTCCAGTTCCAGCGCGGCGGTGTCGTGGTCGCCGAGCGCGGCACCGGCCTGCGCCATCAGCAGGCGCACCCGTGCCGCCTCGTAGGGCGCCGCGAGCTGCTGCCACGCCGACCACGCGCGGCGCAGCGCCTCCCAGGCCGCCTGCGGTCGGCCTTCGGCGAGGAGCACCGCGCCGTCGGCGCCTGCCGCGACGGCCCGCAGGTACGGCGACGTGAGCGCGGCCGCGACCCGCGCGAGCGCGTCGGCGGCGGTGCGGGCGGCGCCGGGGTCGCCCGCCGCGAGGGCGATCTCGGCGTAGGCGGCGAGGACGCGGGAGCGCCGCACCTGGTCGTCCTCGGTCTCCGCGGCGACCCTGCGGATCGCGGTGAGGGCGTCGTCGGGCCTGCCCTGGGCCAGGCGGAGCAGGGCGAGCCCGGGTTGCGCCGGATGCCCCCACCGGTCCGCCTCGCGGTAGGCCGCCTCGGCGTCGGCGAAGGCGCCGCGCAGGCGCAGCAGTTCGGCCCGCTGGTAGTGGGCCATGCCGACGGCGGGGTCACCGGACGGCGTGGCGAGATGGGCGCATGCCTGCCGGGCTTCCGCGAGGGCGTCGGCCCAGTCCCCGCGCAGCTGCATGATCTCGGAGCGGTGGACCAGGCACTGGCCGCGGTAGGGCTTCAGGTCGGGCTGGTCGGCGCACCAGCGGCTCAGGGCGGCGGTCCACTCGGCGGCGCGGTGCACGTCGAAGACGTCCCGGCAAGCGATGATCACGGCGCAGTAGACGAGTCCGGCGGCGATCGGGGACACTTCGCCGGCGGTCACGCCGACCATGGCCTCGTCAAGCAGCGCGAGGCCGCGGGCGGTCTCCCCGGAGCCGATGAGTGCCTGGCCCTGGCCGAGGCGGCTGAGGGCGACGAGGTCGGGGTCGCCGAACCGGTCGGCCACGCGGCCGGCCTCGGTGAACCGGTCGCGGGCCGCGGTGTGGTCGCCGGCGCCCATGGCCTGCAGTCCGGCCGGCACCAGCAGGTACCCGCGCTCCACGGGGTCGCCGCCGGCCGCCTCCAGGAGGCGGGCGGCGCGGCCGAACCAGCCGCCGGCGCGTTCGTGGTGCCCGTACCGCGCCAGGGTGAGGCCGAGCCAGAAGGCGCAGCGCACGGCGGGCCCGGTCGCGCCCTCGGCGCACAGGGCGACATGGGCCCGCTCCCAGGCGTCGACGGCCTGCTCCTCGTGCCCGGTGAGGTAGGCGGCCTCCGCGAGCAGGACGAGGTCGGACGCGGTGGGAGCGCCCGGCGCCGGGCCCCCGGAAGGGGCGCCGCGCGCTCGGGGGCGCTCCCCGTGCGCGGCCGCCCCGCGGTCGCGTCGCGGTCGGCGGCCCCGTGGTCCTGGTCGGGGTGGGTCGCCCGGCATCCTGCTCGGGGGTGGGGCGCCCGGCGGGCCCCGCGGGGTCCGCGGCGGACAGCAGGGCGTACGCCTCCGCCCACGCGCGCCGCCGGAACGCCTCGCGGCCCGCCGCGGCAGGATCGGGGACGCGGCGGGCCGGGGCGGGGCGCGGTGTCGGGCGTCCTCCTGCGGGGCGGGTCCCGCCCGCGCGGGGCTCCCGCCGTGCCGCCCCGGTCGTCCGCTCACGGTGTGCCCGGGCTCAGGGGCGCAGGACGACCTTGCTGACGCCGTCCTCCTTGCGCTGGAACATCCGGTACGCGTGCGGCGCGTCGGACAGCGGCAGGTGGTGGGTCGCGAAGTCGTCGACGCCGAGCGGGTCGTCGTCGGTGAGCAGCGGCAGGATCTCGTCGGTCCAGCTGCGGACGTTGGCCTGCCCCATGCGGAGCTGGATCTGCTTGTCGAAGAGGGTCATCATCGGCAGCGGGTCCGCGGCGCCGCCGTACACGCCGGACAGGGAGATCGTGCCGCCGCGGCGCACCATGGCGATGGCGAGCTGCAGGGCGGACAGCCGGTCGGTGCCGGCCTTCCGGTGCAGGCGCGCGGCCCATGTGCGCGGCAGCAGCCCGGCGGCCTGCTGCTGGGCCCGGGCGACGGGGCTGCCGTGCGCCTCGGTGCCGACGGCGTCGATCACGGCGTCGGGGCCGCGGCCTTCCGTGCGGTCGCGGACCGCGGCGACCAGCTCGTCCTCGCTGTCGTACGAGGTGAGGTCGAAGACCTCGACGCCGCGGGTTCGGGCGCGGCCGAGGCGCTCCGGGACGAGGTCCACGCCGAACACCCGGTCGACGCCCTGGTGGAGGGCGATGCGGCAGCTCATCTCGCCGATGGGGCCGAGGCCGAGGACGGCGAGGGTGCCGCCGGGCGGCACGGCGGCGTACCGGACGGCCTGCCAGGCGGTGGGCAGCACGTCGGACAGGTACAGGAACCGGTCGTCGGGCGGCCCCTCGGGCACCTTGATGGGTCCGAACTGCGCCTGGGGGACGCGGAGGTACTCGGCCTGCGCACCGGGCACCGAGCCGTAGAGCCGGGAGTAGCCGAACAGTGCCGCGCCGGTGCCCTCGTCGGTGACCTGGGTGGTCTCGCACTGGGTGGGCAGGCCCTCGTCGCACGCCCAGCAGTGGCCGCAGGCGATCTGGAAGGGGACGACCACGCGGTCTCCGGGTCGGAGGTCCGGTACTTCCTCGCCGGTCTCCTCGACGATGCCGATGGGTTCGTGGCCGAGGATGTCGCCGGGTGTCATGAAGGGACCGAGCACCTCGTAGAGGTGCAGGTCCGAGCCGCACAGTCCGGTGGAGGTGACGCGGACGACGGCGTCGGTGGGTTCCTCGATGCGCGGGTCCGGGACGGTCTCGACGCGGACGTCGCGCTTTCCGTGCCAGGTGACGGCCCTCATGGGTGGGACTTCCTTCCGCTCGCGTCAGCGTCCCCTGCGGGTACCCGTGCCGGGGACGGCGAACCGTCGCACAGCACCGCGGTGCGCGGTTCGCGGGGCCCGCCGGCTGCCGGACCGGCGCGTCCCGGCCATCCCGGGGGACGGCCTGCGGCCGGGGTCCGGCGCCCGGACGGATCGCGCGCCTCCTTCGGCCGGCGGGCAGCGATCACGCGTCCCGTCACCCCGCCACCTCGCCCCCTCCCGCCCCTGGGGACAGCCTGCGTGCGCCCGTCGTCCGTACGCGGCGGTCCCGCTCGCGGGGCGCGGCGTGCCGCGGTACGCGCCGGCAGCCCGGCCGTGGGCAGCGGTGTGCGGTCCGGCGGCACTGCCCTGCCGAGTTGCCTGCCGCCGTCGCGGCGCCCCGCGGTCGGCAGGCGCGGCGGCGTCGCCTCTCTTTCGGACAGAGTTCGCCGCGGGGTCGGGCCGACTCTTCCTAAAAGGTTTAGACCAATGATAGGGATGGTCACCTACACGGCTCATTCAGCTACGCTGAGCGAAAATTGAGGGTTGAACATGGCTGAACCTCACGCTCCCACGGCGATTCCGCTCTACCTCCGGGTCGCCGCCGCGCTCCGGGACGACCTCACGCAACGCAGAATCGCCCCGGGCGCCCGGCTTCCCTCGGAGCGCTCGCTCGTGGACCGCTTCCAGGTGAACCGGCAGACCGTGCGCAGCGCGCTGCGGCTGCTGCGGGAGGAGCGGCTCGTGGTCACCGAGCGGCGCGGCACGTTCGCCGCCACGGAGCCCGGCCCGGTGGGCGGCGGCCCGGTCCTCGGGCCCGGCCTGATGGAGTTCCCCTGCGCGGTCGCCGCGCCCGGCGGCGGCGGGCGGCGCCGTTCGCCGCGGTGGAGGCGACGCTGGCCTGGGAGGCCGCACCGCCCGGGGCCGCGGAACTGCTGGGCCTGCTGCCGGGCGAGCCGACGCTGGTGCACCGGCACCGGCTGCTCGGCGCGGACGGGACGGCCGAGCGGGAGGCCGTGTCGCGGTTCTCCCGGCACGCCCTGGCGGAGGTGCCCGAGCTGGCCCGCTACCGGCGCCACGACGCGCGGGCGGGGCGTCCCGACATGCGGCTGCTGTACCAGTGGATGCACCGGGCGGGGCTGCGGCTGACGCTGCGGGAGTCGATCGGCGTCCACGTCCCCGCGGCCACGGCGTGCCTGACGGTCCACCGGGAGGTGCACGACCAGCACGGGCACGTCCTGGAGGTGACGGACATCCGGTTCGCGCCGGAGTCGGCGCCGCTGACGTACGAGTTCACGGGCTGACCCGTTCAGGGGACGGCGAGGCCGGCGGCGCGGGCGGCGCGCCCCAGGACGTCGGTGAGCATCCCGGGGGTGAGCCTGCCGGTGAAGGTGTTGCGCTGGCTGACGTGGTAGCAGCCGAAGACCGCCAGGTCCCGCGCGCCTGGGCCGGTCGCGGCGAGGGTGGCGCGGGCGCCGTGCCCGAAGGCGGGGCGGGGCCGCGGCACGGACCAGCCCGCCGCGGCCGCCGCCGGGAGCGCCGCCTGCCAGCCGTACCCGCCGAGCACCACCAGGGCGCGCAGGGTGGGGCGCAGCAGGGCCAGTTCGCGCACGAGCCAGGGGCGGCAGGTGTCGCGTTCGGCGGGCGTGGGGCGGTTGGCGGGCGGAGCGCAGTGGACGGGCGCGGTGACCCGGACTCCGGTGAGGCGCAGCCCGTCGTCCCGCGACACGGCGTCGGCCCGGCTGGCGAGCCCCAGCCGGTGGAGGGCGGCGAACAGGGCGTCGCCGGAGCGGTCGCCGGTGAACATGCGGCCCGTGCGGTTGCCTCCGTGGGCGGCGGGGGCGAGGCCCACGACGAGCAGGGAGGCGTCGTCGGGGCCGAAGCCGGGCACGGGCCGGGCCCAGTAGTCCCAGCCCTCGTAGGCGCGGCGGCCCTCGCGGGCGATCTGCTCGCGCCAGGCGACCAGGCGGGGGCAGGCCCGGCAGTGCGTGAGCCGCTCGTCCAGCGCGGGCACGGCGGCGGCGCGCGCGGCCTGGTCGGCGGGGAAGCCCGGCTCGTCCGGGCGTGCGGAGGGCATACGGCCGACGGTACCCCGCCGCGGCGCGCCGGCCGGGGCACACTGGCCTCATGACGGCGAAGCGCAGCGCGGGCCTGCTGCTGTTCCGCACCGCGGCGGGCGGTGGCGCGGAGGTGCTGCTCGCCCACATGGGGGGGCCGTTCTGGGCGCGGCGGGACGCCGGGGCCTGGTCGGTCCCGAAGGGCGAGTACGAGGCGGACGAGACGCCTGAGGCCGCCGCGCGCCGGGAGTTCGCGGAGGAGCTGGGGCTGCCGGTGCCCGGGGGTCCGCTGCTGCCGCTGGGCGAGGCGCGCCAGTCGGGCGGCAAGGTGGTGGCGGTCTGGGCGGTGGAGGCGGATCTGGACCCGTCGCTGGTGGTGCCGGGCACGTTCACCATGGAGTGGCCGCGCGGCTCCGGGGCCGTGCGCGAGTTCCCCGAGGTGGACCGGGTGGAGTGGTGCACGCCCGAGGAGGCCGCGGTGCGCCTGGTGACGGGTCAGCGGGTCTTCGTGGACCGGCTGTTGGAGTACCTCCGCGGACGCGGCGCGGGGTGAGTGTCAGTGCCGTGCGCGACAGTGGGGGGATGACCGTGACCCTGACGCCCCTCGAACGCGCCGCGGCACAGGCGTACCTCCGGCTCCTGGAGACCACGCGCGCCGTCCTGGCGGACCCCGGCCTCGCCCCCATGGCGGCCGTGCACCTGTCGTCACCGATGGCGGAGGCCGACGCCGCGCTGCGCCGTGCGGGCCTCGCGGGCAACGAGGAGCGGCTGCTGCGGCTCGTGTCCGCGGTGCGGATGCCCTGCCCGGGGCCTGGCGGCCCACGGCGGTAGGGCGGAAGCACACTGCCGTGGGGTGCGAAGAGGCGGCGCGCCCGAAGAGGCGGCGCGCCCGTCGGCGGGCGCTGTGTGTGGGGCCTGCCCGCCCGTCGGCGGGCTGCGTGAGGCGCCTGCCCGCCCGCAGGGTGCTCGGTGAGGCGCCTGCCCGCCCGTAAGGCCAGCGCCGCGAGCGGGCGTACGACGCCGGGAACGGCGACCCGGAAGCGGTCCGGCCGCGTGCCCCCGCTCCTCCGGTCAGCGCCCCGCCGAGGCGGCACCGGCGGGCACCCGCGCCGCCCTCGGCCCATCGACGTCCGGCGCACCGGCGTGCAGTGCGCCGCCGCCCCCGGGTGGCGGCCATGAGCACCGGCCCCCGCCTGGGCCGACCTGGTACGCAACCGTCGGCAGCCGGGCTCTCGCGGCAGCCGGCCGCCGCGCCTTGACCCGGTTGACCACCGCGAACGCCACGCGGCCGGGGGGCCGTAGCGGTCCGGCGGGTCAGCCCTCCAGCCAGCCGTGGTGGCGGGCCAGCTCGGTGACGCGGGAGCGCACCCGCTTCAGCTGGGACGTCGTGAGGGTGCCGTCCGCCTCGATGAGCGCCTCCGTCAGCTCCGCCTGGAACTCCGCCGTGGTCAGCACGTCCAGTCCCTCGTCGTCCAGGTCCTCCACCGGGACGCGGTCCGGCACCGCCGCGACCGGGGCGCGGCGCCCCGCCGAGCGGTCCACCAGGCGGATCTCCGACGCCTTGGGGCCCTTGTCGCCCATCTCCAGGTAGAACTCGACCTCACGCCCGGCCTGGTACAGGTACTTGTCGTCCACCAGGTCGTTGGCGTGCATGAAAACGTCCTCGCCGCCCTCGCGGGGGACGATGAAGCCGTAGCCGCGCACCTCGTCGAACCGCAGGATCTTCCCCACCATCAGCACAGCCGTACCTCCACACCTCGCCGCTGCGTGCCGGGCCACACCCTAGTGATCCGCCGGGGCGGCGCCGTCACGGGGTGGGCCCCGGTGCGCCTCGGCCCAGCAGCTCCGCGAGGCCCGGCCGCGTCGCGGCCAGGACGACGCGGTCCTCGGCCCGCAGAACGTACCCGGGGTGCAGGTCCCACACCAAACCGGTGTTGCGCAGGCCGCCGCCCTCGGAGTGGACCGCCGCCAGGTCCGGTCGGCGCTGCTCCGGCGCCGTCGCGTCCAGGGCGACGACCCGCCACGCGCCCGGCCGGAACGCCTCCGCGACGGTGCGGCCCTCCAGTTCGGGGTGCCCCGCCACCACGACCGCGGCGAAGAGCAGCACCCGCCGCTCCACCGGCATGGCCCCGAGGATCTGACGGCCCATCATCGCCCCGGCGAAGGCCGGCGCCGCCAGGTGCGACACGCTGCGGCTGCGGGTGAGGGCCTCGGGGTGCGCCACGCGCAGGGTGCGGTAGACCGCGGTCGCGATGTCGTCGTCGTACAGCCGCAGCACCACCCGCAGGTCGGCGCGCAGGGACCGGGCGTAGAGCACCGCTTCGAGGTTGGTGATGTCCAGGCTGGTGAGGGCCAGCAGCGAGTGCGCCTTGTGGAGGCGGGCCGCCTCCAGCACGCCTTCCTCGGTGGCGTCGCCGAGGACCACGGGCACGCGCAGCCGGCGGGCCGTGGCGATGCCCCGCGCCTCCGGGTCGGACTCCACGCAGACCACGGGGATGTCCAGCTCCCGCAGCCGGCTCAGCACGCGGGTGCCGACCTTGCCGAGCCCGATCAGCACCACGTGGCCGGACAGTCCGCGCGGCGGGCGGCGCAGCGCCGTCGCGGTGCGGAAGGTGCCGAGCGCCTCCAGGATCGCGGCGACCAGGACGGGGAGCAGCAGCAGCCCGACGAAGCCGGACAGGATCTGCAGGACCTGCCGTTCGACGGGCTCCCCCACCGCCGGGTCGCCGATCGCGAACAGGTCGAGCAGCGTCAGGTACGCCGCCCGCAGCGGGCCCGCCTCCCTGGTGGTGAGCCACATGGCGACCGCGATGCCCGCGACGGCGAGCACCAGGCCGGCGAAGGACCAGCGCAGGCGCCGGGAGAAGAAGGAGCGGAGCGGCACGGCACCGGTGCCGAGCCGCTGGGGGCGGAGGGTGGGGCCCGCGTACGAGATCGCCTCCAGCGCCACGATGCCTCGCCCGGGTGCGGCGGCGACCGTCCGGTCGTCGGGCAGCAGCTGCGGACCCTGTTCCCCGCTGCTGTCGGAACCGTCGCTGCCGGCCGGGTCGTTGGCGCTCGACGACAGCAGGGCGAGCGGGCACAGTCCGTGGTCGGCCACCTCGCCGCGGCCGGGCGGGGTGCGTTCGACGGCGCGCAGCAGCAGCCCGTCCGCGTGGATGATCTTGCTGGTTCCGGCGACGGCGGTGGCCGCGAGCGCCGGGGCGGCGGTGTCCGCGTCGGACAGCACGGTGGTGGAGGCGTCGAGGACCTCCGGGTCGATGTCCGGCAGGGCGAGGGCCGCGGCCTGGTCGAGCAGTTCTTCCAGGTGCTGGCCGAGCTTCCGGTTGTACATGCGGATGACGAGCCGCAGCGCCGGGTTGAGGCGGCGTGCCAGCAGCGCGGTCCGGATGTTGGTCTCGTCGTCCTCGTGGACCAGGGCCAGTGCGGCGGCCCGCTCCACGCCGGCGTCGAGCAGGGCGGCCTCGTCGACGTCGGCGACCTCCAGCAGCCGCACGTCGGCGTCCGCGGGGTGCCCGGTGGCGGGGGGTTGCGGGGCCGTCGCGTCCCCCGCGGTCCGGCCGCCGGGCCCCGTCCGGGCGTCAGGGCCAGGGCCGGGGCCGCCGGTCCGGGACACCGCGGCGGACATCCGGCCGAACAGGGCGAACGCGCCGCGGCCCGGCCGGGGAGCCGCCGCCGTGCGCTGCTGCGGTACGGGGGCGGTGCGGCCGGGGACGACGAGGACCACCCGCTCCCGGTAGACGTCGTGCAGTTCGCGCGCGAGGCGGTCCGCCAGCGCGTCGTCGCCGCAGACGACCATGTGTCCGGTGTCGGGGGCGCGGGAGGGCTGCTGAGGAATCGGAAACACCCGCCAAGCATGCCGGTGGTCCGCGCCGCCCCGTCCACGGGGTCGGGTGGGACGGCCGAGCGAGGGCCTTGAGGGGCAGGGCAGTTGGGGGTCGCGGGCCGGTGGCGGCCGCGCCCCCGGGCGGCGGGGGCACCGCCCGGCGTCCCGGGGTCCGCGCCAGCGGATCTCCACCGGGACGCGATGCCGGTGACGCACCATCACCGCCGGCGGCTCCCCGTCCCCGCCGCCCCCGTCCCTGGAGGTCTTTCGTGACGTCGACTGCCGACCGCACCACCGCACCCGCCCGCAGGCGCCCGCGGGCGCTGCCCGCCGCCGCCTGCGCCGCCGCGCTGCTGCTCGCCGCCGGCTGCGGCTCGGACGGCGGGGGGCCCGGCGAGGCGAAGGGAGGGGTGCCGGTGGTGGAGCAGGGCAAGCTGACCACGTGCACGCACCTGCCGTACCCGCCGTTCCAGTCCGAGCGGGACGGCCGGGTGGTCGGCTTCGACGTGGCCCTGGTCGACCTCGTGGCAGAGGACCTGGGGGTCGAGCAGAAGATCCTGGACACGCCGTTCGAGAACTTCAAGACCGGGGCGTTCCTGAACTCCGGCGAGTGCGACCTCGCCGCCGCGGGCATGACGATCACCGACGAGCGGAAGAAGAACGTGGACTTCTCGCTCCCGTACTTCGACGCCACCCAGGCGCTCCTCGCCTCGAAGAAGAGCGGCGCCGCCTCGCTCGCGGACGTCAAGGCGCGCACACTGCGGCTGGGCGCCCAGGCCGGGACCACCGGCGAGAGCCACGCGAAGAGCCAGGGCCTCGATCCGGTGGCGTTCGAGAGCTCCGACGCCGTGCTGAACGGGCTGCGCACGGGGCAGGTCGACGCCGTCGTCATCGACTACCCCGTCGTGCAGGGCTGGCTCAAGGACCCGGCGACCGCGGACGCGTTCCGGCTGGCCGAGGACATCGAGACCGGCGAGCAGTACGGCTTCTCCGTGAAGAAGGGCAACGACGCGCTGCGGGCCGCCATCGACAAGGCGCTGCGGGACGCCAAGGCCGACGGCACGTACGACAAGCTGTACGAGGAGTGGATCGGGCCGCTGCCCGCCTCCGCGAAGGACGCTTCGTGACGGGTCGGTCGACGCGGCGCCGGCGGCAGCGGGCCGTACGGGGCCTGCAGTACGCGGTGTTCGCCGCCGGGGTGGGGCTCGTCGCCGCCACGGCCGACTGGGCGCGGCTGCGGCAGCAGTTCGCGCAGCCGGACCTGGCGCGGCGGCTGTTCCCCGAGATCATCACCACGGCCCTGCTCAACACCGTGGTCTACACGCTGTCCGGTTTCGTGTTCGGACTGGTGCTGGGCCTGGTCGTCGCGCTGATGCGGCTGTCGTCGGTGGCGCCCTACCGGTGGCTGGCGGGCGCCTACATCGAGTTCTTCCGCGGCCTGCCCGCCCTGCTGATCTTCATCTTCGTGGGGGTCGCCGTGCCGCTGGCCTTCCCCGGGACGGAGGTCCCGGGCGGTACGTACGGGAAGGTGGCACTGGGCCTGGGCCTGGTGGCGGCGGCGTACATCGCCGAGACGATCCGCGCGGGCATCCAGGCGGTGCCGCGCGGCCAGTGGGAGGCCGCACGCTCCCTGGGCTTCTCGCAGGCCCGGGCCATGGTGTCGGTGGTCGTCCCGCAGGCGCTGCGGATCGTGGTGCCGCCGCTGACGAACGAGCTGGTGCTGCTGTTCAAGGACTCGTCGCTGGTGCTGTTCCTGGGGGTGACGCTGGAGGAGCGGGAGCTGACCAAGTTCGGCCGGGACCTGGCCGGCCAGACGGCCAACTCCACACCGATCCTGGTCGCGGGGCGGTGCTACCTGCTGGTGACGGTGCCGCTGGGCCTGGTGGTGCGCCGTCTTGAGGCGCGTGCGGGAAGGGGCCGATGAGCATGGGGGGCGCGAGGACGCGGCCGGAGGTCGAGATCCGGGGGCTGCGCAAGGCGTTCGGCGGCACCGAGGTGCTGCGCGGCATCGACCTGGAGGTGGCGCGGGGCGAGGTGGTGTGCGTCATCGGTCCTTCGGGGTCGGGCAAGTCGACGCTGCTGCGGTGTGTGAACCTGCTGGAGGAGCCGACGTCGGGGCGGGTCGTCGTCGGCGGAACCGAGGTCACGGACCCGGATACGGACATCGACGCGGTGCGGCGCGGGATCGGCATGGTGTTCCAGCAGTTCAACCTGTTCCCGCACGTCACCGTGGAGGAGAACCTGACGCTGCCGCAGCGCCGGGTGCTGCGGCGCGGCAGGGCCGAGGCGGTGCGGGTGGCGCGTGAGCACCTGGAGCGCGTCGGCCTGGCGGACCGGGCCGGCGCCTACCCGGCGCAGCTCTCCGGGGGGCAGCAGCAGCGGGTGGCGATCGCACGGGCGCTGGCGATGGACCCGGAGGTGATGCTGTTCGACGAGCCGACCTCGGCACTGGACCCGGAGCTGGTCGGGGAGGTGCTGGCGGTGATGCGGGGGCTCGCCGGGCAGGGCATGACGATGATGGTCGTGACACACGAGATGGGCTTCGCCCGCGAGGTGGCGGACCGGGTGGTGTTCATGGACGGCGGACTGATCGTGGAGGAGGGCCCGGCGGATCAGGTCGTGGGAGCGCCCAGGGAGGCGCGGACCCGGGACTTCCTGACGCGGATCCTGCACCCGGCGGCCGCGGGCGGACCGGGCGGAGGCCGCTGAGCCCCTGCCCGGGACGGGGCCGGCGGCACACGGCTCAGCAGCTCAGCAGCTCAGCAGCACGGCGGCTGGCGGCTGGCTGGCTGGCTGGCTGGCTGGCTGGCTGGCGGCTGACCGTAGACCGCGTACGGGGGAATCGGGCGGAGACCGCGACGCAGGCCACCGCGACGGCCGGGCGGCCCGGCAAGAGGGCCGGGGCGGCCGGCGGCCCGGCGGCCCCGCGAGGAGAAGCGGGAGCCGGCGGCCGGGGGCGGGCCGGTGACCCGGGGGCGGGCCGCCGTGCGGAGCCGTCCGGAGGAGTTCGCGGACCGGGAGGGGTGGAACGCGGCGTTGCGGGTACTCGGGCCGCTCCCCATCCGAGGCGGCCCAATGTGAAGGGGGCGCAAAAAGGTGACACAAGCGCATGAGGCCCAGCGGCGCGGCGGCGCCGGGCCCGCGGGTTCCGCGGAGCTGCGGATCGCGGAGCCGGCCCCCGTGCCCGGCGAGGTGGCAGGCGGCCCGCCGCTGCCACCGGACCGCACCCAGGCCATCCTGGAGGCCACCAAGCAGGTGGCGGGCCTGCTCAAGAGCGGCGGGCACCGCTTCGCGCTCGCAGGGAGCGTCGCCGCGTACGCGCACGGCGTCCCGGCCAGCCTCCAGCACGACACCGACTTCGCCATCCTCCGCGACGACGAGGAGGCGGTGACGCGGGAGCTGGAGCAGGGGGGCATCAAGGTGCGCAGAGCTCCGGAGGACTGGCTGATCAAGGCGACCTGCCGCGGTGAGGAGATCGACCTGATCTTCGAGCTGGCCCGGCACCCGGTCACGGAAGACCTGCTGGACCGCGCGCTGGTGCTCCCCGTCGACTCGGTCCACATGCCGGTGCTGGCCCCCACCGATCTGATGGGCAGCCAGCTCGCGGCGTTCTCGGAGCACCACTGCGACTTCGGTGCGGTGCTGCCGATCGCCCGCGCACTGCGCGAGAAGATCGACTGGGAGGCGCTGCGCCGGGACAACAAGGGGGCTCCCATGCCCGAGGCGTTCCTCTTCCTGCTGGAGCGCCTGCACGTCATCCAGCCGAGGGAGGAACTCCCATGAGCGGCGCCGACACGGCCGAATACCGCATCGCCCACCTGCGGGACCGGCTCGCCAGCGAGGACATCGCGGAACTCGGCGTGCGGATCGAGCAGCGCGGCGCCGGCGTGATGCTGTACGGCACCGTGTCCACGGTCGCCTGCCGCAACGAGATCCTGCGCATCGCCCAGGACGAGCTGTCCGGGCTCCCCCTCCACGAGGACCTGGTGGTGGCGGTCACGGACGCCCCGAACCATCCCGAGGAGCTGTCATGATCCGGGTAGCGGCGGTCGGCGACATCCATCTGTCACCGGACGGCGCGGGGACGCTGCGGCCCGCGTGGGACACCCTGGGCGAGCGCGCGGACATGCTGCTGCTCGCCGGGGACCTGACCCGGCACGGAACGGTCGAGGAGGCGCGGGTGGTGGCCCGCGAGGTGGCCGGGCTCCCGGTGCCCGTCGTCGCGGTCCTCGGCAACCACGACTACCAGAGCGACCTCCAGGACGACGTCACGGCCGTCCTGGAGGAGGTCGGTGTGATCGTGCTGGAGGGGTCGGGGACGGTGCTGTCGGTGGGCGGCACCCGGGTCGGCATCGCCGGTACGAAGGGCTTCGGCGGCGGCTTCGCGGGGCGCAGCGGCGGCGAGTTCGGCGAGCCGGAGATGAAGGCGTTCATCCGCTACACCCGGCGCTGCGCCGAGGGGCTGGCCGCGTCGCTGCGGGCCCTGAAGGAGGCGGACGGCTGCGCCGTGCGGATCGCGCTGACGCACTTCTCGCCGGTGCCGGACACCCTGGCCGGGGAGCCGCCGGAGATCTACCCGTTCCTCGGCAGCTACCTGCTGGCGGAGGCGGTGGACGACGCGGGCGCGGACCTGGCGGTGCACGGCCACGCGCATCTGGGGACCGAGCACGGCATGACCAGCGGCGGCGTGCGGGTGCGGAACGTGGCGCAGCCCGTGCTGGGCAGCGCCTTCGCGGTGTACCACCTGCCGGTGCACGTCTCGCCCACCTCCCTGGTCGCGGGGCAGGAGGAGGCGGTGGCCGTCCGCTAACCGGGCGGGGGCGGGGGGCCGGCGGCCTCGCGGACCGCGGTGTGGACGGCTCGGGCGAGGCGGGCGCCCCACAGGGAGCGCGGGCCCGCGAAGGCGTGGGCCTCGCCGTCCCGGCCGGGGGCGCGGGCGGCGACGCACACGGCGTCGGTGGGGGTGCCGGAGCAGTCGTAGCCCGTGTCCAGCAGCGCCTGGACCTTGGCTTCGGTGGCGGTGGCGACGGCGTTGACCAGCGCGGCGTCGGTGAGGGCGACGGGCAGGGCGACGACGATGTTGACCGTGCCCGGGGCCGCGGGCACGGCCGTGCCCCGGCCGGGTGCGGCGGCCCACCCCCGCACGCCCAGCCCGGCGGTGGCCACGGCCTGCGCGCCGCCGTCCTCGCCCCGGCCGTGGGCGCGGACGTCCGCGGCCGTCATCAGCCCGACGCCCGGGCCCGTCACCCCGGCGGCGCGGGCCAGTTCCGCCAGGTGCCGGGCCGGATCGGTGCGCCGGTAGCCGTGGGACACCTGGGCGTTGAGGACCCAGGACCGCTCGCCCACGCCGCCGCCGAGCACGGCGCTGCTGATCATCCGCCAACCCGCCCCGGCCCGCCACAGCAGGCCGTGCAGCCGCTCGCCGTCCTCGGTACGGCCGAGCCGGTCGACGTGCAGCAGTCCTCCTGCGGTGCGGGGCGGCGGGACGACGGCGGACACGATGCGACTCCTCGGGGGCGGGAACCGACTGATCCTACGCCGTGGCCCGCCGCGGCCCGGTGGCCGGGAGATCCGGTGCCGGGAGCCGGGAGCCGGACGGCAGACGGCAGACGGCAGACGGCAGACGGCAGACGGCAGACCATGAAGGGAAGGCCGCGGACGGCCGACGGCGGGAAGGCGCAAGCGGCAGGAGGCTGTGGCGGAGGCGGCGTCAGGGGCGGCGTCCGCGTACCGGAGGCTGCTGCGCCCACCGGCCGCGCCGGCACCGTTAGGACCAGGCGTCCCGCGGGTAACGGGGGTACGGCACCATCGGGCACACCAGGTCAGGAGTCGCATCGTGACGGACGACAGCCGCAAGACGCCCGCCGGCGGGGGCGGACGGCGTACACCCGCCACCGCGGCGGGCCCCGGCAGGCGGCCGGCCGCCGCGTGACGGGCGCCGTGCCCGCGCCGGCGGCCCGTGCCTCACGGGCGGCGCCAGGCGTCGCTGTCCAGGTGGGAGCCCGCCTGCGGGCCCATCCGCAGCATGCCGCCGTCCACGGTCCAGGACGCGCCGGTGACGTACGAGGCGTCCTCGCCGGCCAGGAACGCGATGACGGCCGCGACCTCGCGGGCGTCGCCCGGGCGGCCGAGCGGGATGCCGGGGCGCTCCCGGGTGCGGACGTCGACGTCCTCCTGGCCGGTCATCGGGGTGGCGATCTCGCCGGGCGCCACCGCGTTGACGGTGATGCCGTGCTCCGCCAGCTCCAGGGCGAGGACCTGGGTGAGCAGGCCGAGCCCGCCCTTGGCGGCGCAGTACGGGGCGGCTCCGACGCGCGGCTGGTGCTCGTGCACGGACGTGACGTTGACGATGCGGCCGCCGTCGCCCTGCGCGATCATCCGGCGGGCGGCGTGCTGGCTGCACAGGAACGGGCCGATCAGGTCGACGTCGACGACGTCCCGTACGACGTCGTACGGCAGGTCGAGGAAGGGCGTGGCGGTTCCGATACCGGCGTTGTTGACGAGCACGTCTACACGGCCGAGCCGTGCGGCGAGTTCCTCGACGGCCTGCGCCGCGTCGGGCAGCGCGGTCAGGTCCATGGGCGCCAGTTCGGCGCGGCGCCCGTGGGACCGGACCTCCTCGGCGGTGCCGGCGGCGCCCTCGTGGTCGCCATGCCACGTGATGCCGACGTCCATGCCCTGCCGGGCGAGGTGGACGGCGGTGGCGCGGCCGATGCCGGAGTCGGAGCCGGTGACGATGGCGACGCGGGCGCCCTGCCGGGCGGGGGTGCGCTGGTTCATGTGTCGGCCGGTACCACGGGCGGCACACCGCAAACGCCGGGCCCGGCGGGGAGGTGAGGTCGCCCGATGGCGAAGGCACACGAGCCGCGGGGCGCCCGGCGGACGCCGGAGGCCCGCGACGCGGTGGTCAAACTGGTGCGGCGGACCACGGAGCCCGTCGCCGCGCAGACGCTGCGCTCGACGGCGGCGGCCGTCATCTCGTACGTGGTGGCGCTGATGTTCCTGCCCGCGCAGCCCGCCCCGCTCACGGCTCCGCTCACGGCGCTCCTCGTGGTGCAGGTGACGCTGTACGCGACGCTCACCAACGGCATCCGGCGGGTGAACTCCGTGGTGGCGGGCGTGCTGGTGGCGATCGGCTTCAGCACGCTGGTGGGGCTGACGTGGTGGAGCCTCGGCCTGACGATCTTCGCGGCGCTGATCGTGGGTCACCTGGTCAGGGTCAGCGAGTACGTCCCCGAGGTGGCGATCAGCGCGATGCTGGTCCTCGGGGTGACGCAGGCCGTGGGGTCGGCCGCCTGGCACCGGGTCCTGGAGACACTGATCGGGGCGGGGGTGGGCCTGCTGTTCAACCTGCTGCTGGCGCCGCCCGTGTGGGTGGAGTCGGCGGGCGCCTCCATCCAGGGGCTGGCCCGCGGCATGGGGAACATGCTCCGCGAGATGGGCGACGACGTGGCCGGTCTCGGCCATGTGCCGGTGGCGCACGCGGCGGCCCGCCTGCACGAGGCGCGGCGGCTGGACCACGACATCGTGGAGGTGGACGCGTCGCTGCGGCAGGCCGAGGAGAGCCTGCGTCTGAACCCGCGGGTCCGGCAGGGGCTGCTGGCACGGGTGGCGCTGCGGACGGGCCTCGACACGCTGGAGATCTGCGCGGTGGTGCTGCGGGTGCTGTCGCGGACGATGACGGACCTGGCGAAGTTCCGGACGGATGAGCGGTTGTTCCCGCCGGACGTGGCAGCCGGGCTCCAGCAGGTGTTCGGCCACATGGCTCGGGCGGTGGAGAGCTTCGCGCAGCTCGTCACCACGCAGGTCGCGGCCCGCGCGGAGGAGGCCGAGGACCGGCTCGGGGAGGCGCTCGCGGCCGGCAGGGCCGCCCGCGACCGGGTCGCCGACCTGCTGCTGGAGGACGTGCAGGAGCATCCGCGGCAGTGGCAGCTGCACGGGGCGCTGCTGAGCGAGATCGACCGGATCCTGGACGAGTTGGACGTCGACAAGCGGACGGAGCGGCTCACGCAGGAGCTCGACCGGCGGGCGGCCGAGCTGGGCGAGCGCTACCCGCGGCTGGCCACGCTGGCCGCCCGGCTGCGCAGGGAGCTGTAGGGGCGACACGCCCTGCCGACGGGCGCCGCCCGCGGCCGGCCGCGGGTGTCCCTGGCCGGCCCGGTCCCCGCGGCGGCGGGCCCGCGCCGGGCCCGCGCCGGTGGGCGGCCCGCCCTGACCCCAGCGGTCGGAGCGGCGGACGAGCACGGCGGCGGGCACCGGCGGCGGGCGGGCGGCGAGCGGCGGGGCACCGGACGGCGGCCGGACGGCGAACGGCGGAGCCCGCGCGCGAGCGAGCGAGGCGCAGCGCACACCGCGCGCAGGAGAGGCGCGGCGGATACCGGGCGCAGGACGGCAGGGGCGGCGCTCGCCGGGCGCGGGACGGCAGGGGGGCGGCGCTCGCCGGGCGCGGGACGGACGGAAGCGCGGCGGAGATAAGGAAGGCCCCGGCTGGACGGGGGAACCAGCCGGGGCACGGCGGACTTGTGAAGGGCCCTTCACAACCGCATAGATGAACGATAAACCATTGGGCCGAGTTCAAGCCAGCCGACCCGGGGGTACCCCGGTGCGATGAGCCTCACAAAGCCGCTCGCCGTGGTCACGGGCGCATCCAGCGGGATCGGCCTGGAGTTCGCGCGGCGCTTCGCGGAACACGGGTGGGACCTGGTGGTGTGCGCCGAGAACCGGGCGCTCTCGCGGGCCGCCGACGACCTGCGCCGCCGCGGTGCCGACGTCCGCCAGGTGCGGGCCGACCTCGCGACCTACGACGGCGTCGAGCAACTCGTCCAGGCGGTGGCCGCGACCCGCCGGCCGGTCGCGGCCGCCGTACTGAACGCCGGGACCAGCGTCGGCGGCGCCTTCCTCGACGTGGACCTGGCCGATACCGCGCGGGTCGTCGACCTCAACGTGTCCTCCACCCTGCACCTGGCCCGCCGCCTGCTGCCCGGCATGGTGGACGCCGGGGCGGGGCGGCTGCTGGTCGTCTCCTCGGTGGCGGCCGAGGTCCCCGGGCCGTACCAGGCGGTCTACCACGCCTCGAAGGCGTTCCTGCTGTCGTTCGCCGAGGCGCTGCGCGACGAGCTGCGCGGCACCGGGGTCACCGTCACCGTGCTGCTGCCGGGCGCCACCGACACCGACTTCTTCCGGCGCGCGGGCCTGGAGAACACACGGCTCGGGCGGCAGCCGGGCAAGGACAGCCCCGCCCTCGTGGCCGCGCAGGGCCTGCGGGCCATGGCCCGGGGGCGCGGGCGCGTACGGGCGGGCTCCCGCCGCAGCAGGGCCGAGGGCCTGGCCGCCCGGCTGCTGCCGCACGCGGTGACCCTGCGCGCGGCGCGCGCCCTGGCCCGCCCCCTCGAACCGCGCCCCGGTGAGCGCCCCGCAGCGGGGTACCCGCCGCGGCGGGAAGCAGCCGAGCAGCCACCCGGAAGGAGGTGAGCCGTGATGGCCGAGAGGCGTTCACCGCAGGACGACGACCGGCAGCGTGAGCGGCGCCGGGCCGACGAGGAGCTGGCGCGGATCCGCGGGCAGGCAGCCGTGGAGTCCGGCGACGACGACTACTGGCCCGTACGCCAGACCACGCCCTCCCAGGCGGAAGGCGAACCGGCGGAGGGAATCCCGGACCCGGAGGACCAGACCAGCAGCACATGAGCACCGGCCGTGCCCCGCCGGGCCCCGCAGCAGTACGGGGCCCGGGCGGGGCACGGCCCTGGCCGGCGGATCGGAGCCGGCCGTACGGGACGGAGGGCCGGCGCCTGCGGAACGGAGGCGGACCGGCGGCGGCCACGGGGCGACCTGCATCCCGGAAAGCCGGACAGCGAGCAGGTGGCTCATGCGCGACCGTGCCGCGTACGCCCTCCTGCGGATCGCACCGTATACGCATAAGGTGATCGATTACGGACAGTCCGCATCACCACGGGAGGCGTCGCCGCATGAGTCCTCCGCCCGCCGCGTACGCCGTGGTCGTCCCCACCGTGGGGCGCCCGTGCCTCGCCGACTGCCTGGCCTCCCTCGCCGCGAGCGAGGGTCCCGAGCCGGCCCGGATCGTCGTCGTCGACGACCGTCCCGGCCCGCCGGCCGCCCCACTGCCGCTGGAGGCCCTCGGCGGCCTCAAGGACCGGGCCGCCGTGCTGCGCAGCGGCGGGCGGGGGCCGCCGCCGCCCGCAACACCGGACTGCGTGCCGTCGGCGAGCCGTGGACGGTCTTCCTGGACGACGACGTACGGGTCTCCCCCACCTGGCGGACGGACCTCGCGCGGGACCTCGACGGGGCGTCCCCCGACACGGGCGGCATCCAGGGGGTGCTGCGCGTCCCGCAGCCCGCCGACCGCCGGCCGACGGACTGGGAGCGCAGCACGGCGGGGCTGGAGCGGGCCCTGTGGGTGACCGCCGACATGGCGTACAGGACGGACGCGCTGCGGGCCGCGGGCGGCTTCGACGAACGCTTCCCCCGCGCCTTCCGGGAGGACGCGGACCTGGCGCTGCGGGTGCTGGACGCCGGGTGGCTGGTCCGGCGGGGGCAGCGGCGCACCGACCACCCCGTGCGGCCCGCCGACCGGTGGGTGTCGCTGCGGATGCAGCGGGGCAACGCCGACGACGCGTTGATGGCGCGGCTGCACGGGCCCGACTGGTGGGAGCGGGCCGCCGCACCCCGGGGCCGCATCCGGCGCCACGCGGCGGTCACGGCCGCGGGCGGCCTCGCGCTGCTCCTGGCGGCGGTCGGCAGGCGCAGGGCGGCGGGCGTCGCGGCGGCCGGCTGGGCGCTGGGCACCGCGGAGTTCGCCTGGGCCCGGATCGCCCCGGGTCCGCGCACCCGGGACGAGGTGCTGACGATGGCGGCGACCAGCACGCTGATCCCCGTCCTGGCCGTCTGGCACCGGGTCTCCGGCGAGGTGCGGTACCGCTCGGCGGGCTGCTGGAACGGCGGCGCCGAGGGGGACGGGGGTGACCGGGCATGACCGCTCCCGCGCCGGGCCGCCGCCTCCCGTCCCCCTCGTCCGCCGCCGGGGCGGACGAGGCCGCCGCGGCTCCCCCGGTGTCCCGGCCGCCGTCCCGTGCCGCGGCCCCGGCGCCCCCGGACGCGGCGTCGCGCCGCCCGGCCGCCGGCGCCCGCTGCCGCGCCCCTCGGTGTCCGCGCCGGACGCCTCGGACCACCCGCGGGCGGTCCTCTTCGACCGGGACGACACCCTCATCGTCGACGTCCCGTACAACGGCGATCCGCGGCGCGTGCGGCTCATGCCGGGCGCGCGGGAGGCCGTGCGGCTGCTGCGGGCGCGCCGCATACCGGTCGGGGTCGTGTCGAACCAGTCGGGCATCGGGCGGGGCCTGCTGACGGAGGCCGCCGTCCTGGAGGTGAACGCCCGGGTGGACGCCCTGCTCGGCACGCCGCTCGACGTGTGGCTGCACTGCCCGCACCTGCCGGAGGACGGCTGCGGCTGCCGCAAGCCCGCCCCCGGGCTGATCCTGGAGGCCGCGTGGCGGCTGGGGGTGGACCCGGAGCGGTGCGCCGTCATCGGCGACATCGGCACGGACATGGACGCGGCCCGCGCAGCGGGCGCCCGCGGGGTCCTCGTGCCGACGACGCGCACCCTGCCCGCCGAGGTGGCGGCCGCGCCCGACGTGTGCCGCGACCTGCTCGGAGCCGTCCGGCACCTGCTGGGGCACCCGTCGACGGTGCGGAGGCCGCTGTGAGGGCGCTGGTGGTGCGGCAGGACAGCTTCGGGGACGTGCTGCTCGCCGGTCCCGCGGTACGGGCGGTCGCCCACCGGGCGGACCGGGTGACCCTGCTGTGCGGGCCGCTGGGGGCGCCGGCCGCGCGGATGCTGCCGGGCGTGGACGAGGTCCTGGTCTGGGAGGCGCCGTGGGCGGGGTTCAGCCCGCCGCCCGTGGACCGCGCGGACGTCGAGCGGACGGTGGACCGGCTGGCGGCGGCCCGGATCGACGCGGCCCTGGTCCTCACCTCGTTCCACCAGAGCCCGCTGCCGGCCGCGCTGCTGCTGCGGCTGGCGGGCGTGCCGTACATCGCCGCGGACAGCGTCGACGCGCCCGGCTCCCTCCTGGACCTGCGCCACCGGCGGGCCCCGCACGCGCACGAGGCGGAGGCCGCGGCGGACCTGGCGGCGGCGGCGGGCTTCCCGCCGCCCCCGGCGACGACGGGCGGCTGCGGGTGCGCCACGAGCCGGACGGCGCCCGCGGGCTGACGGGCCCGGGGCCGTACGTGGTGGTGCACCCCGGCGCGAGCGTTCCGGCGCGCTGCTGGAGCCCGGAGCGGTGCGCCCAGGCGGTGCGGCTGCTGGCGGAGGCCGGGCACCGGGTCGTCGTGACGGGCGGGCCGGCCGAGCGGGACCTCACCGCGTTCGTGGCGGGCGCCCACGGCCTGGACCTGGGCGGGCGGACGTCGCCGCCGGAGCTGGCGTCGGTGCTGGCCGCCGCGGACGCCGCCGTGGCGCCGAACACGGGGCCCGCGCACCTGGCCGCGGCGGTGGGCACACCCGTGGTGTCGCTGTTCTCCCCGGTGGTCCCCGCCGAGCGGTGGGCGCCCTACGGGGTGCCGCACGTGCTCCTCGGCGACCAGGGCGCCGCCTGCGCCGGGACCCGTGCGCGCACCTGCCCCGTGCCCGGGCACCCGTGCCTGGACGAGGTGACGGCGGAGGACATCGCCGCGGCCGTCGGGAAGCTGCTGGAGGACTCCGGCGCACCGGCGGCCCGGGCGGGCGGCCCCCAGGACTCCGGCGCACCGGCGGCCCGGGCGGGCGGCCCTCCGGTCCCCGCCGCCGGAGCGGACGCTCCGCGCGCCGGCGGCCGCGGACGCGGGGCGGACGCCGGAGGGGACGGGGATGAGCCGGGGGATGAGCCGGGCGGCGGACGGCACGGGGCCGCGCATGCTGGTGCTGCGCGCCCTCGGGCTCGGGGACCTGCTCACCGGGGTGCCCGCGCTGCGGGCGCTGCGCCGCGCCTTCCCGCTCCACGAGGCCGTGCTGGCCGCCCCCGCGCCGCTGGAGCCCGCCGCGGCCGCCAGCGGTGCCGTGGACCGGCTGCTGCCCGCCGCCGCCCTGGGCAGGGCCGTGCCGACGCGGCTCGACTGGACGGGGCCGCCGCCCGACGTGGCGGTGGACCTGCACGGCCGCGGCCCGTCCAGCCATCTGCTGCTGGAGCGGCTGCGGCCGGGGCGGCTGCTGGTGTTCGCCCACCCCGGGACACCGCACCTCCACGGGCCGCGCTGGACCGCCGAGGAGCACGAGCGGGACCGCTGGTGCCGGCTGCTGGAGTGGTACGGCATCCCCGCCGACCCCGGCGACCTGCGGCTGCCAGCGCCCGCGGCGCCCTCCCCGCGCCCGGTGCCGTCGTCCTTCACCCGGGGGCCGACTCGGGGGCGCGGCGCTGGCCGCCGGAGCGGTACGCGGCGGTGGCCGGGGAGCTGCGCCGGCGCGGCCGGCGGGTCGTGGTGACCGGCGGTCCGGGTGAGGACGCCCTGGTGGCGCGGGTCGCCGGGGCCGCCGGTCTGGGCCCCGGTGACGTGCTGGCGGGCGGTCTGCCGTACGGGCGGCTGGCCGCGCTGTGCGCCGGAGCCGCCGCCGTGGTCAGCGGCGACACCGGCATCGCGCACCTGGCGGTGGCGTACGGGGCCCCGACGGTGACGCTGTTCGGGCCCGTGCCGCCGCGGCTGTGGGGGCCTCCGCCGGATCCGCGGCACGTGGCGCTGTGGCATCCGCGCCGTACGGGGGACCCGCCGGGGGACCCGCATGCCCGGGCGCCGGACGCGGCGCTGCTCCGCATCCGGCCGGACGACGTGCTGGCCGCCCTGCACCCGCTGCTGGAGGTCTCCCCCCGATGACGTCCCCGTCCCGCACCACCGTCGTGGTGATCACCCGCGACCGCCGCGACCAGCTGCTGCACACCCTCGACCGGTTGGCGGCGCTGCCAGGGCGGCCGCCCGTGATCGTCGTCGACAACGGTTCCACGGACGGCACCCCGGACGCCGTGGCCCGCCGCCACCCGGACGTGACGCTGCTGCTGCCCGGGCGGAACCTCGGAGCCGTCGGCCGCACCCTGGGCGCGCGGCGGGCCGCGACACCGTACGTGGCGTTCAGCGACGACGACTCGTGGTGGGAGCCCGGCGCCCTCGGCCGGGCCGAGCGGCTGCTCGACGCCCATCCGCGGCTGGGCCTGCTCGCGGCGCGCGTCCGGCAGGGCGACGGCGGGCCGGACGACCCGCTCGGCGCGGAGCTGGCCGCGTCCCCGCTGGGGCGGGCCGAGGACCTGCCGGGCCCGCAGGTGCTCGGATTCCTGGCGTGCGCGGCGGTGGCGCGCCGCACGGCGTTCCTGGAAGCGGGCGGCTACCACCCGGTCGTCTTCTTCGCCGGGAAGGAGACGCTCCTGGCCTACGACCTGGCGGCCCGCGGCTGGGGGTGTGCCACTGCCCGGAGGTGGTGGCCGTGCACCGGCCTGAGGGCGGCGTGCGGGAGGGCCGCCGGGCACTGATGCGGCACAACGCCGTGCTGACCACGTGGCTGCGGCGCTCCCCGCGGTGGCGCTGCGGCGCACCGGCGCCCTCGCCGCGGACGCGCTCGTACGGCGGGACGGCGGCGGGCGGGACGCCCGCCTGGCCCTGCGCGGTGTGGCCGCCCGGCTCCCGGCGGCGCTGCGCGCGCGCCGCCCGCTGCCGCCCTCGGTGGAGGAGGCGGCCCGACGCGTGGACCGGGCCGGGCGGCCCGGTCGCGGTGCGCCGCCCGGCGGCGCCGCACGGTCCGCGGCGGAGCGGGAGGCGTCGGTGCCGTGACCTGCCACGACCCCCGTACGACCGTCGTCGTGATCACCCGCAACCGCCGGGACGGGCTGCTGCGGACCCTGCGCGCGCCGGCGGCCCTGCCGGAGCGCCCGCCGGTCGTCGTCGTGGACAGCGCCTCCACCGACGGCGCCGCGGACGCCGTCGCCCGCCACCGCCCGGAGGTCGCGCTGCTGCGGCCCGGCCGGAACCCGGGCGCCGTGGGCCGCGACCCCGCCGTGCGGCGCGCCGGTGCGGGCGTGCGGGGAGGCGCCGGCGGGGCTGCCGCGGGTGCTGCGGGAGCGCCGGGTCGTCCCTCCGGAGGTCGAGGCGCGGTCGAAGGCGCTGTCCCGGGTGCAGCGCTTGTCGAAGGCGCGGCGGTACGTGGGCTGAGGAGGGTGCCGGTACGCGGCTGAGCGGGGGGTGTGCGGCGGCTGGGCCGTTCGGGTGAGGCGCGGCCCCTGCCCGGTACGCCCGGTTCGCCGGGACTATTTCGGGTACCCGGCGGCACATGATCACTGTTGGGGTCGAGGAAGAGTTCTTCCTGGTCGACCCGGTCACCTGCCTCCCCGTGCCGCTCGCCGAAGAGGTGCGCACCGCGGCCGGGCTGGAGCCGATCGTGGACGCCGCGGAGGTCCAGTCGGAGCTCCTGCAGTCCCAGATCGAGGTGGCCACCCCGATCTGCACCGGGCTCGACGAGGTCGGCGGCCACCTGCTGCGGCTGCGGCACGCCCTGGGGACCGCCGCGGAGAAGAACGGCTGCCGGATCGTCGCGGCGGGCACGGCCCCCTTCCGCGAGGCGGCGCCGGTGCCGGTCACGGAGAGCGCCCGCTATCTGGCGATGCGCTCGCAGGCCCCGCAGCTGGTCGAGGAGCAGCTCGTCAACGGCATGCACATCCACGTCGGGGTGCCCGACCGGGCCACCGGCGTCGGGGTCCTCAACCGGATCCGCCCCTGGCTGCCGGTGCTGGTGGCGATGTCGGCCAACTCGCCCCTGTGGGACGGGCGCGACACCGGGTTCGCGAGCTGGCGCACGGTGATCTTCGGCCGGTGGCCGGCGGCCGGGCCGCCGCCGCACTTCGCGGACCTGGACGACCACGACACCCGGATACGGGTCCTGCTGGAGTCGGGGGCGATCTCCGACACGGGTCAGCTGTACTGGCAGGCCCGGCTCTCCGACCGCTACCCGACGGTCGAGGTGCGCTGCATGGACGTGCAGCTGCGGGCCGACACCGCGGTGATGTTCACGGGCATCGTGCGGGCACTGGTCGCCACGGCGCTGCGCGAGGAGGCCGCGGGCGCGCCGCCGCCCGTGTGCCCGCCGGAGCGGCTGCAGGCGGCGAACTGGTACGCGGCCCGGCACGGGCTCAGCGATCTGCTGATGGACCCCGACGGGCGCTGCCGGCGCGCCGGCGACGTGCTGTGCCTGCTGCTGGACGCGGTGACGCCCGCCCTGGAGGAGACCGGCGACACCCGCGAGGTGAGCTCGCTGGTGCACCGGCTGCTCCAGCAGGGAACCCCCGCCGACCAGCAGCGCAGGGTGCTCGCTGAAGGCGGTCCGGCGGCGCTGACCGACCTGCTGATCACCGAGACGGTGGCGCCGTGAGCGGCGGGAGCGGGGTGGTCCCCGGGCAGTGGCCGCCGCTCCGTACCTCACCCGTACGGAGCAGACCGCCGCGCCACCGGACCTCTTCCGCCCAGCCTGGTCACAGGCGCCGCGTCCCGGGGCGGACCGGTGCCGAGGCCGGCTCCCGGTCGGCTTCCTGCCGGTGCGGGCGACCGCCCGCCGGGCGGGGCGGCCCCCGGAGCCGTACGGGAGGCCCCGCGCGGGCGCCTGCCCGGCGCACCCGCCCGCCGGGCGGCGGAGCGACCGGACCGGCGCCGCGCCCGCGGGACCGGCGGAGCCGCCGAGGCCCGCGGATCGCCGACTCTCCCGCCGGACCGCACGCCGCCCCCGGACCGCCCGGCCCACCGGAGGCGTCGGCCACCGCACCGGGACGGCGCCCCCGGCGCCCTACCGCACCCGAACCCCGACGACACGCGGGAGACCCCGGCCGCAGCCGAGGTCCCGCAACCACCCGCAGACCCGCACGACACCCGAGACCCGCACGACACCGGGCCGACGGCCCGGCGGACAGAGGAGGCCCCCGGATGAGGCCCGAGTTCCCGCGCACCTGGCAGCACGCCGTGGTCACAGGCGGCGCCGGCTTCGTCGGCTCCCACCTGTGCACCGCGCTGCTGGACGCCGGTACGGAGGTCACCTGCGTGGACGACTTCAGCACCGGCCGCCGGGCCAACGTGGCCGCCCTGCTCGACCGGCCCGGTTTCCGGCTGCTGCAGGCCGACGTCGCCGAACCCTTCGCCGTGGACCGGCCGCCCGACCTGGTGCTGCACTTCGCCTCGCCGGCCTCGCCCGCCGACTACCTGCGGCTGCCGATCCACACCCTGGAGACCGGCAGCCTCGGCACCCGGCACGCCCTGGAGCTGGCGCACCACGCCGGGGCGCGGTTCGTGCTGGCGTCCACCTCCGAGGTGTACGGCGACCCGCAGCAGCATCCGCAGAGCGAGCGCTACTGGGGCAACGTGAACCCGGTCGGACCGCGCAGCGTGTACGACGAGGCCAAGCGGTACGCCGAGGCGCTGGTGACCGCGCAGGCCGGCACGTACGGCACGGACGTCGGCATCGTGCGGCTGTTCAACACGTACGGCCCCCGGATGCGCGGCCACGACGGGCGGGCGGTGCCGACGTTCATCCGGCAGGCGCTGGCGGGTGAGCCGCTGACGGTGACCGGGGACGGGCGCCAGACCCGCTCCCTGTGCTACGTCGACGACACCGTGCGCGGGGTGCTGGCGGCCGCGGCCCACGGCATGCGCGGGCCGGTGAACATCGGCAACCCGGACGAGATCACCATGCTGGACCTGGCCCGCCTCGTCATCGCCCTGACCGGGTCCGACTCGGACGTCCGCTACATCGAGCGGCCGGTGGACGATCCGGCGGTGCGCTGCCCGGACATCACCCTGGCCCGGGACAAGCTCCAGTGGGAGCCGCGCGTCGACGCCGAGGAGGGGCTGCGGCGGACCATCGACTGGTTCCGCGCCCACTCCGCCGGCCCCGACCCGTCGCCCGGCGCCACGACGGCGGCCCCCCGCCCCTGACACCGCCGTCCGGACCCGCCGCCGGACCCTCCGGTGCCGGTCGCGCCCGTGCCCGTCCCGCCGCACCCCGGCAGGCCGCGGCACGCCGGCCGCCCTCCCCGTACGCGCCCTTCCCTCCCGACTCGCCGAAAGGCGGACGAGCCCATGCGCATCCTCGGTATCAACGCTCTCTTCCACGACCCGGCAGCCGCGCTGGTCATCGACGGGCGGGTGGTGGCCGCCGCGGAGGAGGAGCGGTTCTCCCGACGCAAGCACGGCAAGCGGCCGGTGCCGTTCTCCGCCTGGGAACTGCCGGAGCAGGCCGCCTCGTGGTGCCTGCACCGGGCGGGGCTGCGTCCCCAGGACCTGGACGCGGTGGCGTACTCCTTCGACCCCGGCCTCGCCAGGCCCGCCGCCGACATGGGCCTGGACGACCCGTGGGACCACCTGCGCCTCACCTACGCGCGCGAGGCACCCGGCTTCCTGAAGACGGCGCTGCCCGGCCTCGACCCGGCCGCCGTGCGGTTCGTGCCGCACCACATGGCGCATGCCGCGTCCAGCGCGTTCGCGGCCGACGGCGAGGGCGTCGACAGGGCGTCCGTGCTGGTCCTGGACGGGCGCGGCGAGCGGGCCTCGCACCTGGCCGCCCGCCGCGTGCACCACCGGCTGGAGCCGCTGGCAGCGCAGGACCTGCCGCACTCCCTGGGCCTGGTCTACGAGGAGTTGACGGCCCATCTGGGCTTCCTGCGGTCCTCCGACGAGTTCAAGGTGATGGCCCTCGCCTCGTACGGGCGGCCGCGGATGCGGGACGAGCTGCGGCGGTACGTGTACCCGACGGGCGACGGCGGTTTCCACGCCTCCGGGGTGCCCTGGCACGAGCTGTGCCCGCCCAGGGGGGCGGAGGAGGCGTGGACGCAGGACCACGCGGACCTCGCGGCCAGCGCCCAGGCGGTGCTGGAGGAGACCCTGCTCGACCTGGTGCGCTGGCTGCACGGCCAGACGCACGACTCGGTGCTGACCCTGGCCGGGGGCGTGGCGCTCAACTGCGTCGCGAACGCGCGGATCGCCCGCGAGGGCCCCTTCTCCCGCGTGTGGGTGCAGCCCGCCGCCGGTGACGCCGGCACGGCGCTCGGCGGGGCGCTGCTGCTCGCGGCGGGCGGCGGGGACGACGTGGCGCCGATGGGCGGCGCCGACCTGGGCCGCGAGTGGTCGGACGCGGAGCTGGGCGCCTGGCTGAAGACGGCCGCCGTGCCGTTCGAGCGGCCCCCGGACATCGCGGTGACCGTGGCGGAGGCCCTGGCGGACAACGCGATCGTGGCGTGGTTCCAGGGGCGCTCCGAGTACGGGCCGAGGGCCCTCGGGCACCGCTCGCTGCTCGCCCACCCGGGGCACGCGGGGAACCTGGAGCGGCTCAACGACGTGAAGGGCCGCGAGCAGTTCCGGCCGGTGGCGCCGATGGTGCTGGAGGAGCGGGCGGCGGAGGTCTTCTCGGGCCGGCTGCCCAGCCCGTACATGCTGTTCGTGCACGAGGTGGCGCCGCAGTGGCGGGAGCGCATCCCCGCCGTCGTGCACGTCGACGGCACGGCGCGCGTGCAGACCGTGGACCGGATCGCCGAGCCGCTGGTGGCCCGCATGCTGGACGGGTTCGAGCGGCTGACCGGGCTGCCGGTGGTGGTGAACACGAGCCTCAACACGGCGGGCAGGCCCATGGTGGACGACCCGCGGGACGCGCTGGAGTGCTTCGGCTCCACACCGGTGGACCTGCTGGCGATCGGGCCGTACGCGGTGCGGCGCGGCGCGTTCTTCGCGACGGACGCACAGGACTCCCAGTCCGTGCGCGGGCAGTGAGGGAGGCGGCCGTGAACATCCTGCTGTGGCACGTGCACGGCTCGTGGACGACGGCGTTCGTCCAGGGCCCGCACACCTACCTGGTCCCGGTGCTGCCGGGCCGCGGCCCGGACGGGCGGGGCCGGGCGGCGACCTTCACCTGGCCCGACACCGTGCGGGAGGTGACCCCCGACCGGCTCCGGGAGGAACACGTCGACCTCGTCCTGCTCCAGCGCCCCGAGGAGTTCGAGCTGGCCGAGCGGTGGCTGGGCGGGCGGCGGCCGGGGCGGGACGTGCCCGCGGTGTACCTGGAGCACAACGCCCCGGACGGGAGCGTGCCGGACACCCGGCATCCGTGCGCCGAGCGGCCCGAGGTGACGCTGGTCCACGTCACGCACTTCAACCGGCTGTTCTGGGACTGCGGCCGCGCCCGCACGGTGGTGGTCGAGCACGGCGTCGTCGACCCGGGCCACCAGTACACGGGCCGGCTGCCCCGGGCCGCCGTCGTCGTGAACGAGCCGGTGAGGCGGGGCCGCCACACCGGTACGGACCTTATGCCGGCGCTGGCCGGGGCCGCGCCCCTCGACGTGTTCGGCATGCGCACCGAGGGGCTGGCCGCCCACCTGGGGCTGCCGGAGGAGCGGTGCAGGACCGCCGACCTGCCGCAGCGCGCCCTGCACGCGGCGATGGCGGAGCGGCGGCTGTACCTGCACCCGGTGCGCTGGACGTCGCTCGGGCTGTCCCTGCTGGAGGCGATGCACCTGGGCATGCCGGTGGTGGCGCTGGCGACGACGGAGGCCGTGGAGGCGGTGCCGCCGGGCGCCGGGACGCTGTCGACGCGGCCGGACGTGCTGGCGGCGGCGGCCCGCCGCTACCTGGCGGAGCCGGAGGCGGCCGCCGAGGACGGTGCCCGCGCCCGCCAGGCGGCTCTCGAACGGTACGGGCTCAAGCGCTTCCTCGACGACTGGGAGCGCGTGATCACGGAGGTGCGCTCATGACCCGCGACGGCTCCCGCGGCCCCCGGCTGGGGCCCGGTTCCGAGGGGCCGTCCGGCCCCCTGTCGGTGGTCCTCGTCTCGGAGCACGCGAGTCCGCTCGCGGCGCTCGGCGGGGTGGACGCGGGCGGGCAGAACGTCCACGTGGCGCGGCTGGCCGGGGCGCTCGCCGACCGCGGCCACGAGGTGGCGGTGTTCACCCGCAGGGACGCGCGGCGGCTGCCCGACCGGGTCGAGGTGCGGCCCGGCGTGGTCGTGCACCATGTGCCCGCCGGGCCGCCCGAGGCCGTCCCGAAGGACGAACTGCTGCCGTACATGGGGGCGTTCGGCCGCCATGTCGACGAGGTGCTGCAGGACCGGCCGCCCGACTTGCTGCACTCGCACTTCTGGATGTCCGGCGTCGCGTCGCTGCTGACCGCCCGGACGCTGAAGGTGCCGCTGCTGCACACGTACCACGCGCTCGGCACGGTGAAGCGGCGGCACCAGAAGGCCGCCGACACCAGCCCGCCGGAACGCGTCGGCGCGGAGCGGCAGGTCGGGCTGGGCTGCCACCGGATCATCGCCACCTGCGAGGACGAGGTGCGCGAACTGCTGCGGATGCACATCCCCCGGGAGCGGGTGAGCGTCGTCCCGTGCGGGGTGGACCCGGAGCAGTTCTGCCCCGTCGGGCCGGTCGCCGAGCGCGGCGCGGCCCCGCACCGGCTGCTGCAGCTGGGGCGGCTGGTGCCGCGGAAGGGCGCCGCGGTGTCGGTCACGGCGCTGACCCGGCTGCCCGGCGCGGAGCTGCTGATCGTGGGCGGCCCTCCGCCGGAGCTGCTCGACGCGGACCCCGAGGTGCGGCGGCTGCGGGAGGTGGCGCGGCTCGCCGGGGTCGCGGACCGGGTGCGCTTCACCGGCGCGGTGGCCCGCGACGCGGTGGCGCCGCTGCTGCGCAGCGCGGACGTGGTGCTGTGCCCGGCGGACTACGAGCCGTTCGGGATCGTGCCGCTGGAGGCCATGGCGTGCGGGCGGCCCGTGGTGGCCACCGCCGTCGGCGGCCAGTTGGACACGGTCGCCGACCCGCAGTGCGGGCGGCTGGTGCCGCCCCGCGACCCGGAGGCGCTGGCGCGGGCCGTCGCCGAGTTCCTCGCCGATCCGGCGCTGCGCGCCTCGTGCGGGGCCGCGGGCCGCCGCCGGGTGCTGAGCCGGTACGACTGGGCGCGCGTCGCCGCGGCGACCGAGGCCGTGTACGCGGAGGTGCGCACCGCCCGCGCCGCCCGGGCGGCCGTCTCCGGGGCGGCCTGAGCGCCCCGCTCCCCGGTGTCTCCCCGTCCCCCGTGAACCGAGAAGGAGGTGCGGGACCGCCGCCGCTCCCGAGCGCGCGGCACGCCCGGACGCCATGGACGACTTCCCTCGCACCGCACACGACCCCGCCGGCCGCGACGCACGGGGCCCCTCGCGCCGTGACGTGCGGGACCCGGACCTCCGCCACGACGCGCGGGACTCCCTGGACGGCGGGGCCCGCGGGGCCCCGCCGCGGCCGCGCACACCGCCGTCCGCGAGGCCGCCCGGCAGCACTGCCGGGACCTGCAGGAGGCGGTCGGCCGGCTGCACCGCGACCATGCCGAGCGGCTCGCGCGGTGGGGGACGCGCCTCGCGGCCGTGCTGCCGGGCGGCGGCGGCTGCTGGCCGCGGGCAACGGCGGCAGCGCCGCGCAGGCCCAGCACCTGACGGCCGAACTCGTCGGGCGCTACCGGCAGGAGCGCCCCGCGTACTCGGCGGTGTCCCTGCACGCCGAGACGTCCAGCGTGACCGCGATCGGCAACGACTACGGCTTCGAGCAGGTCTACGCCCGGCAGGTGGCCGCGCACGGCCGGCCCGGG
This sequence comes from Streptomyces sp. CC228A, assembly GCF_021390935.1. Lineage (GTDB taxonomy): Bacteria > Actinomycetota > Actinomycetes > Streptomycetales > Streptomycetaceae > Streptomyces. The sequence continues at coordinate 420,932 of NZ_JAJPUI010000006.1, read as the reverse complement.
GACGTGCTGCTGCTGCTGTCCACGTCGGGCCGCAGCGCCAATCTGATCGCGGCGGCCGCGACGGCGCGCTCGGCGGGGGTGCGGGTGTGGGCGCTGACCGGCCCGGCGCCGAACCCGCTGGCGGACGCGGCGCACGAGGCGCTGTGCGTGGACGCGGGCAGCACGGCCACGGTGCAGGAGGTGCATCTGGTGGCGGTGCACCTGCTGTGCGAGTGCTTCGACGCGGCGGTGGAGGCGGCGGCGCCGGAAGCGGCGGCGACGCGGTTCGCGTCGGGCCTGTGGAGGGTGTCGTGAGCGGGGCCGGGCGGGGACCGCTGGTCGTCGTCGGGGACGCCCTCCTCGACGAGGACGTCGAGGGGGTGTCGACCCGGCTGGCGCCGGACGCCCCGGCACCGGTCGTGGACGTCACCGGCGACCACCGCAGACCGGGCGGTGCGGGTCTGGCCGCGGTGCTCGCGGCGCGCAGCGGGCGCGAGGTGGTGCTCGTCGCGGCGCTGGGCGACGACCCGGCGAGCGAGGCCGTGCGGCACGGGCTGGCCGGGCGGGCCCACCTGGTGGAGCTGCCGCTGCGGGGCACCCTGCCGGTCAAGACCCGGGTGCTCGCGTCGGGCCGCCCCGTCGTCCGCGTCGACCGGGGCGGCGGCGCTCCGGGCGGCCCGGCGCCGCCGTGCGGGACGCCCTCGCGGGGGCGCACACCGTGCTGGTCGCCGACTACGGGCGGGGCACCGCCGCGGCCGTACGGGACGAACTGGCGGCCGCCGCCCGGCGGGTGCCGCTGGTGTGGGACCCCCATCCGCGCGGGGACGCGCCGGTGCGGGGCGCCCGGATCGTGACGCCGAACGCAGCCGAGACGCGGGCGCTGAGGCCCGACGAGGGCGACGAGTCCCTGCGGGCCTACGCGCAGCGCGGCACGGACCTGGCGGAGCGCTGGCGGGCGGCCGTGGTGGCGGTGACCCTCGGCGACCGGGGGCGCTGCTGACCCGGCCGGGTGTCGCCATGCCCATGCTGGTGCCCGCCCCGTACCGCGCCCAGGGCGACCCCTGCGGGGCCGGCGACTGCCTGGCGGCGGCGACGGCCGCGGCGCTGGCCGGCGGGGCGCTGCCGGAGGAGGCGGTGCAGCGGGGCGTGGCGGAGGCGGCGGCGTTCGTCGCGGCGGGCGGCGCGGGCAACCGGGCGCTGTGGGACAGCCCGATGGCGCCGGCCCGTGAGGAGCCGCCGGTCGCGGACCCGTTCACGCTGGCCGAGCGGGTGCGGGCCCGGGGCGGCACGGTGGTGGCGACGGGCGGCTGCTTCGACCTGCTGCACGCGGGCCACGTCGGGCTGCTGGAGAGCGCCCGCCGGATCGGCGACTGCCTGATCGTGTGCGTGAACTCGGACGCCTCGGTGACGCGCCTGAAGGGCCCGGGGCGGCCCCTCAACCCGCTGGCGGACCGGGTGCGGGTGCTGGCGGGGCTGGGCAGCGTCGACGCGGTGGCCGTCTTCGACGGCGACACACCGGTGGAGCTCCTGGCGCGGCTGCGGCCGGATGTGTGGGTCAAGGGCGGCGACTACGCGGTCGAGGACCTGCCGGAGGCGCGTGAGCTGCGCAGTTGGGGCGGCCAGGCGGTGGTCCTGCCGTACCTGGACGGCAGGTCCACGACCCTGCTCGCCCACCGGGCGGCCCGCTCGACGGCCCGCGGCCGCCGCCCGTAGCGCCGGGCGGGCGCAGACGCGCCGCCCGCTGCGGGGTCCCACCGACGCCACCGACCCCGCCACCCGGCGGGCGGCGGAACGGCGGGCACCCGCCCGCATGGTGGACGGCCGCCGCCGGGCCGGCCTCCGTGGAGCCCCGGGGCGCCGGATGCCCCTCCGGGCGCGCGCGGACACTCCGCTACCGGGCTCCACGAACGCCCCCGAGCCAGACCGGCCGGACCGGCAGCGGACACCCGCTGCGGCGCGCGGCCGCCGCCGAGCCGGCCTCCCGCGGGCTCCGGCCGAGGCGGCGTGCCGCCCGGCGGAAGGCGGCCGCCGCACGTAGCGCCGGCGGGCGCAGGGGGACCTCCTGCCGAGGCGCCGCGGGGCCTGCCACCCCGCCAGGCCGGAGACGGGCACCGCCGCGGGCTACGGCAGCTGCCTGGCCGGCCTTCCGCGGGGCCCAGGTGGAGGCGGCGGCCATGGGACGCCCGGCGGGGCGGACGGCGTACCGGTGCCCGCGCCCAGGGCGCGGTGGCCGTGGGTCAGGCCGCCGTGCCGAGCGCCGGCACCGGCTGCGGCTCGGTACGGAGCGAGACGGGGCGTACCGTCCTGCCGTGCAGCACGTGCCCGGCGAGGACCACCGCGGCGATGGCCAGGCCGCCCGCCACGAGGGCGCCCCGGGCGCCGGCCAGCTCCATGAGCAGGCCGAGCGCGGGCGGCCCGGCGAGGCTCCACACCGTGCGGATGCTGCCCCACACGCCGAGGACCCGGCCGCGCAGGTGCGCCGGAGGATCGGTCTGGAGCACCGTCGTGCCCGCCGTGTCCGAGACCGACTCCGCGACCGCCATCGGCAGGACGAGCACCAGGAGGACGGCCAGGGAGGGCGACAGGCCGGCCGCCGCCTGGAGCAGGCCCCCCGCCGCCGCGAGCACGCCGACCAGGCGCACGGACGGTCTGCGCAGCCGTGCGCCCAGCACGGCGCCTGCGATGCCGCCCACCGCCAGGACGGTCGACACCGTGCCGAACGCTCCGGCGCCGCCCGCCAGCGGACCGGTGACGAGCACGGCGAGGGTGAGCCCGTAGTTGCGGCCGAAGACGGAGCTGACGCCGCTGATCACGGCGAGGCCCACGAGGCGGGGGCGCCGGGCGAAGAAGCGGAGGCCCTCGCGGACCGTCATGCCGTCACCGAAGGTGTCAGGGGCGTCGGGGGCGTCAGGGGCGTCGGAGGACGGGGCGGGGCCGGACGGCGCGCGGGTGCGGGACACCGCGCCGGCGACGGGCCGCAGGAACGGGATGACCGCAGCGACGAAGAGGAACGACACGCCGTTCGCGGCGTACGCGGCCGCCGTGCCGAGGAAGCCGACCGCGATGCCCGCCAGCGCGGCGCCGACGAGGCGGCCCGCGCTGTGGACGAGGGAGCCGACGCCGATGGCCGACGGCACGTCCTCCGGCCGGACCAGGTCGTTGCCGAGCAGTGCGCACGCCGGGCCGTCGACGGTGGCGATGAGCCCGGTGACGGCGGCGAGCGCCATCAGCACGCCCAGGCTGAGCTGGTCGAACGCCACGAGGAACGCCGTGGTGAAGGCGACCGCGCCGAGGAGCGCCTGGCTGACGGCGGCGGTCAGCTTGCGCGGGAAGCGGTCGACGGCCGCGCCGCCCACGAGGCCCATCAGCAGGCCGGGGGCGGCCTGCACCGACAGCGAGAGGCCGGTCGCGGCGGCGGACCCGGTGATCTGCAGGACCAGCAGGTTCTGCACGGTCAGCTGCATCCACGTGCCGGCGTTGGAGACGAAGTTGGCGAAGGACCACCAGCGCATGCTGCGGTACTTCAGCGAACGCCACGGGGAACGGTCGGGGGCAGGGGTGTCTGTCACGGCGAGGTGCTCGCTGAAGGGCTCGGAAGGGGCGCGGCGGGCCTGCGGCACCGGCTGCTCTGCCCGGCCGCCCCACCGGACTCGGTCGGCGCCGCGTATGGGCTGCCGCGGCGGGCCCATGGTGGCAGAGCGGGCCGTGTCCCCGACGTGGCCCACGTCTCGCCGAGCGGTGTGCGGGGCCCGTGGCGGGCGCAACAGCCCTGTCCCGTAAGGGATCCAGGGCTCCCGGTGTGCTTGCTCACAGTGACCGCTCGGGGTGCCTGAGGGTGTCGCCCGGGTCACAGTGGAGCCCTACGGCACCTACGGAAGGCGGCATGGCATGGGCGGCAGGGACTACGTCGACCTGACAGGCAGGCAGGCTCTGGTGACCGGGGGCGCGCGGGGCCTCGGCGCGGCGATCACCCGGCGGCTGGCCGGGGCCGGCGCCTCGGTGCTCGTCGCGGACGTCCGCAAGGAACCGGCGCGGGAGCTGTGCGACGAGCTGAACGGGGCGGGGGGCGACACCCGGTTCGTGGAGCTGGACGTGCGGGACGCGGACGCGGTCGCGGGCGTGTTCCGGGAGCTGGAGCAGGGCGGCGGCGCGGTCGACGTGCTCGTCAACAACGCGGCCGTCGACGTGTCCAAGCCGATCGAGCACCTGACGGCCGACGAGGTGACGCGGGTGGTGGCGACGAACCTGCTGGGGCCGATGTACCTGTGCCTGGAGGCGTACCGGCGGATGGTGGCCCGGGGCGGCGGCCACATCGTGAACATCCTGTCCACGGCGGCGAACCGCACGTGGACGGAGGCGGGCCCCTACTCGGCGGGCAAGTCCGGGCTGCGGGCCTTCACGCACACGCTGTTCAAGGAGGCGCAGCGGGACTGCCCGGGGATCGGGGTGACGGGCATCGTGGCGGGCGGCATGGAGACGCCGTTCATCATGGACCGCTTCCCGGACGCGGACACGTCGCTGCTGCAGAGCCCGGACGTCGTCGCGGACGCGGTCCTGTACGTCCTGTCGGTGCCGGAGGGCAGCGTGGCCGGCGAGCTCGTGGTCGTGCCGCGCCGGGAGCCGTCCTGGCCCTGACCCGTCAGGCGGCGCCGCCCGGCCGGTCGGCCCGCAGCATGCGGAGCACCGCGCGTTCGGCGGGGCCGACGGTGGCGGGCAGCCCGTGCGGTGCGGCGGCCCCGAGGTGCGGCAGGGCGGCGGCGACGGTGACGCCTTCCTCGTACAGTTCGATCACCCGGGGGTTGATGTACGAGTTGCGGCACACGGCTGGGGTGTTGCCGAGGTAGTCGGCGACCTCGCGCACGGCGCGGGCGACGGCGCGGCGGCGGGCGGCCTCCTCGGGGGCGACCGACCGGGACACGGCGAGGCCGACCGCGGCGAGGACGGTGGCGTGCCAGGTCCTGAAGTCCTTGGCGGTGACGTCGAGGCCGGCGAGATCGCGCAGGTAGTCGTTGACGTCGGCGCCGGTCAGGTCGTGCCAGCTGCGGCCGTTGCGGTAGGCGAGCAGGCGCTCGCCGCCGCTGCGGCGGCGCCTCAGCGCGGCGAGGGCGCGGCGGGTGGCGGGGTCCGCGACGGCGTGGACGCGCTGCCGGCCGTGCTTGGCGGGGTAGCTGATCACGATCTCGTCGGCGTGGCAGCCGGCGTGCTCGCGCAGCAGCGTGGTGAGGCCGTACGTCTGGTGCAGGTCCGCGTAGCGCTCGCTGCCGATGCGGAAGAATCCCAGGTCGAGGAGGCGCACGGCGGTCGCGAGGACCCGTGCGCGGGTGAGACCGCCGGTGCCGTCCCCGAGGCCGGCCTCGACGGCTTCGCGAACCTTGGGCAGGGCCTCGGCGACCTCCAGCACGCGGTCGTGCTTCGCCTCCTCCTGCTGGGCGCGGAACGCCGGGTGGTAGAGGTACTGGCGGCGCCCCGCTGCGTCGGTGCCGACGGCCTGGAGGTGGCCGTCGGGGCGGGTGCAGATCCACACGTCCCGCCACGCGGGCGGGATGACGAGGGCCTTGATGCGGGCGACCTCGGCCGGGTCGCGCAGGGGCCGCCCGGCCGGGTCCAGATAGCGGAAGCCGCGTCCGTGGCGGACGCGGGTGTGGCCGGGGTCGGTGGGGCGGACGTGGGTGAGACGCACGGGCTGCCTCTTCGCCGTACCTGCGGTGCCCGCGCTGTCACACGGGCTTGAGCGGGTCGTGGCCGATGTTCATCAGGCCGTGCCGCCAGTCGGTGCCGCCGGCCCGGGGTTCCATGTCGGGCGAGCGCTGGCTGCGCACGATGTCGACGACGCGGCGCATGACGGCCACGTCGTCGTCGCCGAGGTCGGTGCGCCGCTTGCCGAGGATCTCCAGGACGCGCCGTCCGATCGCGGACCCCGCCTGGTCGGGCAGCGCCTCGGTCTGCTCGCCTGCGGCCTCGGTGCTGAGCCACTCCTGGAGTTCGCGCGAGGTCATGTTGACGACGGTGTGGAACTCGTCCCACAGCTCCGGGGTGATCTGTGCGGACGCCTCTGCCATGGCTGCCTCCCGGGGTGAGAGCGGCGAACGGATGCGGTCACCCCACGGGTTGCCGGGGCGGCGGACGGCAAACCCGGCGGGGAAGCGGCGCGGTGCGACGCCGGCGGGGCTCCCGCGCCGACCGCACCCGGCCGGGCCGGACCGCTGGGGCGGGGCCGCGGAGGTGGACGGGGGACACCAGGTGGCAGGGGACGCGTAGGTGGCAGCGGCGGGCCTCCGGTCGCCAGGCCGGTCGGCCGCGCCGCGAAGCGCCCCCACCGGCCCGCCCCGCGGCGGGCCCCGTCGCCCACCGGCCTCGGCCGCCTCAGACGCCGTGGCCGTCCCCGGGTCCCGGGGCCCCTCCGTGCCGCCGGTGCGTGCCGCGAGGAGCAGCGCCACGTCGTCGGGGCGGTCGTGGGAGCGCAGGGCCTCCTCGACGACCCGGTCGGCGAGGCCGGGCAGGGCCGTGTCGGCGTGCGCGGCGGCGAGGACTCGGCGCAGCCGTTCGACGCCCAGGTCGATGTCGGTGCCCGGCTGCTCCACGAGGCCGTCGGTGAACAGGGCCAGGACGGCGCCGGGCGGCAGGTGCAGCTCCGCGACCGGGTAGGCGGCCTCGGCGTCCACGCCGAGCACCACGCCGCCGGGCAGGTCCACCACTTCGGCGCCGCCGTCGGGGCGGCGCAGCAGGGGCGGCAGGTGGCCGGCCCGGACCGCCTGGACGGCGCCGGTCCGGGGGTCGAGCACGCAGTAGCAGCAGCTGGCGAACTGGCCCGGGTCGAGGTCGATGAGCAGTCGGTTGGTGCCGCTCATGACCTCCTGCGGGTCGTGTCCGGCGAGGGCGAAGGCGCGCACGGCGCTGCGGAGCTGGCCCATCGTGGCGGCGGCGGAGACGCCGTGCCCCTGGACGTCGCCGATGACGAGGGCGACGCCGCGTGAGGTCTCGACGACGTCGTACCAGTCCCCGCCGACCTCCATGCCCTGGGTGCCGGGCAGGTAGCGCCCGACGGTGTCGACGTGGCGCAGCCGCGGCAGCCGGTGCGGGAGGAGGGCGTTCTGCAGGCCGCGGGCGAGGGCCGCCTCGGTGTCGAACGCGCGGGCCCGCCGGAGCGCCTGGGCGATGAGGCCGGCGAGGGCGGTGAGGACGGTGCGTTCCTCGGGGCTGAAGCCGCGCGGCCGGTCGAAGCCGAGGATGCAGGAGCCGACGGGTCGGCCGGAGGCGATGAGGGGCAGGAAGGCGCGGGCGCCGACGTGCGCGTCGAGGGGGATGCCCGGGTAGGCGGCGGCGAGGCGCTGCATGGACTCGAAGAAGATCGGCCGGCCGGAAGTGAGGCATTCGACGCCGGGCAGCCGGGCGTCCAGGCCGACGCCGTCGAAGCGGTCGAGGAAGCCCTGCGGGAAGCCGGTCTCCCAGGCCAGGTGCAGGTGGCGTTCGCTCAGCAGGTAGATGGCGAGCTGGCGGCCGCCGAAGGCGGGCAGCAGCTCCTCGGTGACGACCTCCGAGACCTGGCGGGCGGTGACGGCCTCGGTGAGGGCGATGGCCAGGGCGACGGGCCGGTAGAGCACGGCGGCGCGGTCGGCGGGCGAGCCGAGCCCCCCGCCGGGCGCGGCGACGGAGGCCGGGGCGTAGGTGGGTTCCTCGGCGGCGCTGAGGGTGACGGTGAGGCCGTCGTGGTCGGGGTGGAGGGAGACGGAAAGCCAGGTCGCGGAGTCCCGGTGGGCGAGGAAGTGCACGGGGTCGGAGGCGATGAGCGCGGCCCGGAACTGGTCCTCGTACGCGGGCCGGCCGGTCCACGGCAGGACGTCCCACAGGATCCGGCCGACGAGGGCGGGCCGGGCGACGCCGAGGAGGGTCTCGGCGCTGCGGCTCGCGTACGTGATGCGGCCGACGCGGTCGAGGGAGAGCACGCCGGTGGCGAGGCGGTCGGCGGCGGCCGCGACGATGGGGCCGGTGCCGGGGTCGACGAGGAGCCCGGTGAGGCGGGCGGGGTCGCCACCGGGGCGGCGGGCCAGTTCGAGGAGGTGCGGCCGGCCGTCGCGGCCGCCGAGCCACATGCGGCGCGCGGCGGGCCGGTCGGGGTCGGTGCGCTCGGTGATGCGGCGGGCCAGTGCCCACAGGCCGTACACGTCCTCGGCCGAGAGCAGTTCCTCCAGCTCTCCGATGGTGGCGGGCGGGTCGCCGGGCGGGCTGCCGAGGATGCGGGACGCCTCGGCGTCGGCGGTGACGGCGCCGGTGTCCGTCTGCCAGGTGAGCCGTCCGACGCGGACGGGCGGGGTGGCGCCCGCGGGCAGTTGGACGGGGGCGGGGGACCGTTCCCACGAGACCGGTGTGCCGGTGCGCTCCAGCTCGGCGAGGGCGGCGCCGAGGCGGTCCCCGGTGGAGCGCAGCCGCTGCCGGTCGGCGGGGTCGACGGGGCGGCCGGGGGTGGCGGTGCGCAGCACGACGAGGACGCCGTAGCGGTCGGTGCCGTGGGACACCGGGACGTACAGCGACCCGAACGGGAAGGGCAGGCCCGCCATGAGCTGCGGGAAGCGGCGCATGGCCTCCTCGGCGTCCGCGAGGTGGACGGGTTCGCCCGAGCGGAACGCCTCCGCGACGGGGAACGGCCGGTTGACGTGCATGCGCCACCAGGGGCGGAAGAGGCGCACGGGCAGGCCGGCGAGGACGGCGAGGCGGAGCAGGCCCTTCGTACGGGAGCGCAGGTAGACGCCCCCGGCGTAGCCGCCGACGGCCTCGACGGCGCCGACGACGGCGGGCGCGAGCGCCATGGCGAGGGCGTCGGTGACAAGTCCGTCCTCCGTCCCGCTCCCCTGGGCTGGCTCCTGGTGGTGGGGCGGGACGTGCCCGGGAGCGGCACCGAACCACGTCACACAGCAAGGATGCGCCCAGGTCGCCGGGCGGGGCCACCCGGCAGCCCCGCCGCCTCGCCTTTCGCCGGTCGGAGAACCGCGCCGGGGCCCGCCGCGGCCCGGACTCGGGGGCGGTACGCCTCGCCACGCGCCTCAGCGCCGGACCGACCGGCACGCTCCCCGGCGCCCGGAAACCCCGACCACCGGACAACGCGCCGCAGGCCCGCACCCGGCCGACCGACCCCGCCGCCGCACGCGGACAGGGCGGCCCCCGCGCCCACGCCACCCCGCAGTTCGGGCGCCACCGGCCCGTCTCCCCGCGCCCGGCAACCCTGACCACACCACCGGACAGCGCGCCGCAGGCCCGCACCCGGGCTCGCTGAGGGCCCCGCTCCAGGGCGTGCCCCCGCGTCCACGCGGCCCGGCGCACACGACCGGCCGGCCCGTGCGCCCGGGAACCGGTGGGCCGGGGCGAGGTGCCCCGGGTGAGCTATCTTGTGCGGAATTGGGACAAAAGAAGGAGGCGCATCGTGCCATCAGTGCCATCGGGCCAGCAGGCACGCGCACAGGCGGCGGCGATCACCCCGGGCCGTCAGGTCCCGGAGGCCGAGCCGACACCGGCCGAGCGGGTGCGGGCCCTGTTCGGCGGCCACCGGCTGTCCCCCGGGCAGCGGCGCATCGCGCAGTACCTCGTCGACCACCTGACGGAGGCGGCGTTCCTGTCGATCACGGACCTCGCGGAGCGCGTGGGCGTGAGCCAGCCCTCCGTGACCCGGTTCGCCGGCGCGCTCGGGTACAGCGGCTTCCCGGCGCTGCGGGAGGCTCTGCAGCCCATCGCGCTGAGCGCGGTCGCGGGCGCGCAGGACACCCGCGAGGTCCGCCGCAACGAACTCCAGGCGGCGATCGACACGGAGATCGAGAACCTGGAGAACCTGCGGCGGGGGCTCGGGGACCCGGGGCGGGTCCTGGAGGTGGGCCGGGAGCTGGCGCGATCAGTGCCCTTGACGGTGCTGGGTTTGCGGATCTCGGTGTCGCTCGCGGAGTACTTCGCGTATGCGGCCCGCCGCATCCACCCCGACGTGCGGCTGGTGACGCGCGGCGGCAGCGTCGCCTACGACACGCTGCTCCAAGCGGGCGAGGCGGGCGGCGGATGGGTGCTGGCCTTCGCGATGCCGCGGCACGCGAACGAGACGCTGTCGGCGCTGCGCGCGGCGCGGCGGGCCGGTCTGCGTGTGGCGCTGATCACTGACCTGACCATGGGTCCCCTGGTCGAGGCGGCCGACGTGGCGCTCACCGCACCGACCGGTTCACGCCTGGTCTTTGACTCCTATGCCGCGCCCGGGGTGCTCTGCGCGGCCGTGCTCCAGGCGATGGCCGACGCCGAACCGGAGCGTACGCAGGCGCGGTTGGAGAGGTACGAGCAGGTCGCCATGCAGCACGAGTTCTTCCTGGACGACTGAGGCGCGGAGCGCGCGGAGGCGCCGGCAGGAGGCTTCGGTGGGTCCGGCACGGCCGGATGGCACCGAACTTTTTCGGCCGTCTCGCAGCATGAAATTTTTCATGCCCTTGCTTACTCAACGGTATATATATTTACTGCTCGCACGGCCCTCGCGGCACCGGCAGGTGCAGCGGGGCGCCCGATGATCGAACACAGTAGGGCGGCGCTCCCTCCTCGCGCCGCCCTGCGTGTTCGCTGCCGGGTCCTCCGCCCTCCCCTGCGGATCCCGGGTGGCGGCCCCGGTCTACCCCTGGTCCGGGGCCGCCGACTTCCTCAGCCCGCGGTGGCGGCCAGGCGCGCCCGGGCGGCGGCCAGGGCCTGCTCCAGGTGACGCGTGCCCGTGGTCACGCACAGCGTGTACGTCACGTCTTCCAGGCGCCGCTTCAGGTCCGGGGCGACGACCCGTTCCTGAGCCGCGGCACAGAGGGATTCGTACCGGGCCACGAGCTCGCTGAGCACAGCGGGATGCGCCAACAGCATGGGGCGTACCTGCCTTTCCGACGCCATGAGATGGGGAGGGGACGGCGCTGCCCGTCCTTGTGGGTGTGACGTGAGCGAGGGCCGGGCGGCGCGTGAGAGCGGCCGGATCGGGCATCGAAGGATGCCGTCCCGCACAGGGTTGTGCCCGGACTGCCCGACCTTCACACGACATTGTGATGCAACCGTGATGGGTTCGCCCCACGGGACGCGATCCGGTGTGACAGCGGACCCCCGTGGTACTCGGCCGCCATGACCGTGAACCCCATCGAAATGCAGAAGAACCTGGGCGGCGTCCACTACCCCGCCTCCAAGCAGGAGATCGTCCGGCAGGCGGAGGAGCACGGCGCCGGCAAGAAGATCATGGAGGCCCTGAAGTCCATACCGGACAAGGAGTACGACTCACCCGCGGCCGTCAGCAAGGAGGTCGGCAGAGGCTGACCCTGCCCACGCGCACGGCCCGCGCCGCCCCGGCAGTCAGCCGGGGCGGCTGGCAGCGTTCGATCCACTGCCGGTCCTTGGGCTCGATGCCCTGCTGCCCGTCTCCGAGGAGTTGGTCGAGGACGCGTGGCCACACTGCGGCAAGATCAGCAGGTACGTCAGCCACGGGGCACGCTCTCTCACGGGTCCCACGAATGTGTGCTTCTTGGGACGGGATGGAAGGACAGGCAGGAAAAGAATCCGAGTTCAGCCACGGTAGTCGCGGCGCCTCACGTGGTTCAAGTTGTTGTCCACAGCCTGTGTACAGCGGCGTGCGCCAGGACCCGCCCGGCAGGGCGCCGTACCCGCGATGGGGTGCTGGTTTGACCGGATGACGCGGCCCCGCGTACCGTAACCAGGTCGAGTTGTCGATGGCTGCTGCCGCCTGCCTCCGATGGGCAAAGGTCACTACCGGTGATCGTATAGCGGTGCACTCGGGCGTATTGCGAGCTACTCGTGGGCGCACGGTGACAGCCAGGCGATGCCCCGCAAGACGAGTCATTTCTGGAGCCCCCGAGTGAGCAAGCGCACCTTCCAGCCGAACAACCGCCGTCGCGCCAAGACCCACGGCTTCCGCCTCCGCATGCGTACCCGTGCCGGCCGCGCGATCCTCGCGTCCCGCCGCAGCAAGGGTCGCGCCCGCCTGTCCGCCTGATCGCGGTCAGGTCATGACGTGCTGCCTACCGAGAATCGGCTGAGGCGGCGCGAGGACTTCGCGACCGCGGTACGGCGGGGCCGCAGGGCCGGCCGTCCGACCCTCGTGGTCCATCTACGCAGCGGTGCAACGGACCCGCACGCGCCAGGGGAGAGCGCTCCCCCGACGCGTGCGGGTTTCGTCGTCAGCAAGGCCGTGGGTGGTGCTGTCGTCCGTAACCGGGTGAAGCGTCGTCTGCGTCACCTCATGCGTGAGCGGCTGGCGGTGCTGCCCCCCGGTAGCCTGGTGGTAGTACGAGCGCTGCCCGACGCGGGCGACGCCGACCATGCACAGCTGGCCCGAGACCTGGACGCCGCCCTGCAGCGGCTCCTGGGAGGGGGCGCGCGATGAAGTACCCGCTGCTGGCCCTGATCAAGATCTATCAGTGGACGATCAGCCCACTGCTGGGCCCCGTCTGCAGGTACTACCCCTCGTGTTCCCACTACGGATATACGGCCATCGACCGGCACGGCGCCATCAAGGGCACGGCCCTGACCGCCTGGCGGATCCTGCGCTGCAACCCGTGGTCGCCCGGCGGGGTGGACCACGTGCCGCCGCGCAAGCGTCCCCGCTGGCACGAACTGCTGCGCGCACGGCTGCGCGGCGCCGGCGGAGACGAGGGCGGGCACTCCGCCGAGACCAGACCGGCCGCAGAGACCTCGCCCAATGCTCAAGGAGCCTGATTAGTGGACACGATTGGAAATCTGTTCAGCTTCATCACGGGACCCGTCTCGTGGATCATCGTGCAGTTCCACAAGCTGTACGGGGCGATCTTCGGGCCTGACACGGGCTGGGCCTGGGGTCTGTCCATCGTGTCCCTGGTGATCGTCATCCGCATCGCCCTGATCCCGCTCTTCGTGAAGCAGATCAAGTCGATGCGGAACATGCAGGCGCTCCAGCCGAAGATGAAGGCGATCCAGGAGCGCTACAAGAACGACCGGCAGCGCCAGTCGGAAGAGATGATGAAGCTGTACAAGGAGACGGGCACCAACCCGCTCTCCTCGTGCCTCCCCATCCTCCTGCAGTCGCCGTTCTTCTTCGCGCTGTACCACGTGCTGAGCAAGATCGCTTCCGGTGACACCATCGGCAGCCTCAACCAGCAGCTCGTCGACAGCGCCCGCGAAGCGCACATCTTCGGCGCCCCGATCGCGGCCACCTTCACGGACTCCGCCGCCGAGGTCGCGGCGCTGAACGCCGACATCACCGACGTCCGCATCGTCACCGCGATCATGATCGTGATGATGTCGGCATCGCAGTTCTTCACCCAGCGCCAGCTGATGCAGAAGAACGTGGACCTCACGGTGAAGACGCCGTACATGCAGCAGCAGAAGATGCTCATGTACATCTTCCCGGTGATCTTCGCCGTCATGGGCGTCAACTTCCCGGTCGGTGTCCTCGTCTACTGGCTGACCACCAACGTGTGGACCATGGGCCAGCAGATGTACGTGATCAACCAGAACCCGACTCCCGGCAGCAAGGCCCAGGACAGCTACCTCCAGCGGCTGCTGAAGAGCGTCGACCACCATGGCGAGGTGCGCGGCCGGCGCCGGCGCAACGTGGTCCAGGCGATCGTCGCCAAGGGCCCGGACCGCAACGAGAACGAGCGGCGCTTCATCAGCGGCCTGGCCAAGGCCGGCTACACCGCGCAGGCCGACGGCACCGTCACCAAGGTCGACCCCGCGGTCGCCGAGGCGGAGGCCGCCGCGGCCCGGCGCCAGCAGCCCAAGCGCCAGACCAAGGCCAAGCGCCAGGCCACCGGTTCCTCCCAGGCCCCGGCCAAGACCTCGCTGGAGAAGACCGAGCAGCCGAAGGGCGAGGAGTCCCAGGAGGAGCGGACCAAGGCGTCCTCCGGCTCCGCTCCCCGAGCCAAGTCCGGACAGCGCAAGGGCCAGCAGCGGCCCAAGCACCCGTCGTCCAAGAAGTAAAAGGAGTCCATCCGTGACGGAAGGCACCACGTCCGCCGCCCAGGGTGGCGACACCCTGACCCGCCTGGAGCAGGAAGGGGAGATCGCGGCTGACTACCTTGAGGGTCTGCTCGACATCGCCGACCTCGACGGCGATATCGACATGGACGTCGAGGGCGACCGGGCCGCGGTCTCGATCATCAGCGACGCGAGCAGCGGGGATCTGCAGAAGCTCGTGGGCCGCGACGGTGAGGTGCTGGAGGCGCTGCAGGAGCTCACGCGTCTCGCCGTGCACCGGGAGACCGGGGATCGCAGCCGGCTCATGCTGGACATCGGTGGCTTCCGCGCCCGCAAGCGCGCCGAGCTGACGGAGCTGGGTGCCAAGGCCGCCGACGAGGCCAAGAACACTGGTGAGCCGGTGCAGCTCAAGCCGATGACCCCGTTCGAGCGCAAGGTGGTGCATGACGCGGTTGCCGCCGCGGGCCTGCGCAGCGAGTCCGAGGGCGAGGAGCCGCAGCGCTTCGTCGTCGTGCTCCCCGCCTGATCCTCCACGTAGCGTCGGCCCCGTCTGTTGCGCAGGCGGGGCCGATCCTTGTCAGCCTGATAGTCAGCCACCCAGTTGCGGTAGTGCGGTATGGAAGGACGGGTTCCCGTGACGGAGGCAGAGGAGCTTCCCCCTGCGCCGGATGAGGCGTGCACGGTCTTCGGTGAGTTCTTCCCGGAGGCGGTTCGGTATGCGGAGTTGCTCGCGGACGCGGGAGTCAAGCGCGGTCTGATCGGTCCACGGGAGGTGCCCCGGCTGTGGGAGCGGCACCTGCTGAACTGCGCCGTTCTCTCCGAGGTCGTGCCCGACGGGGTCACCGTCTGCGACGTGGGCTCGGGCGCCGGACTGCCCGGCATCCCCCTGGCGCTGGTCAGGCCGGACCTGAAGATCACCCTGTTGGAACCGCTGCTGCGCCGCACCACCTTTCTCCAGGAAGTCGTCGAGCTGCTCGGCCTGGACCATGTGACGGTGGTGCGCGGCCGCGCCGAGGAGATGCTCGGGAAGCTGCCTCCCGTCCACGTGGTGACGGCGCGGGCCGTCGCCCCGCTCGACCGGCTCGCCACCTGGGGCGTACCCCTGCTGCGTCCGTACGGTGAGATGCTGGCGCTCAAGGGGGACACGGCCGAGGAGGAGATCCGCTCTGCTCGTGCGGCGCTCAGCAAGCTGGGAGTCGTCGGGGCGTCCGTCCTCCAGGTCGGTGAGGGGGTTGTGGATCCCCTGTCGACGGTGGTCCGGGTCGAGGTGGGAGAGAGCCCCGGGGGTGTCCGGTTCGCCGCCAAGCGGGCCAAAGCTGCTCGGCCCTCCCGCCGTCGCCGCTGAGGCCTCCGATCGGACCGTTCGGGTGGGCCGCAGAGGGCCCACCCGAAGGCGGATCCGGTTTGATCCTCATACGTACCTTTTTCGGAGTGTCGTGAGGCCCTGACCCTGCGGCGCGTGCATCGTGTTTCACGTGAAACGTCGCTCACTGCTGCAGGGGATCATCAGCCGCGGCCGTGCGGCTGCCACGCCACGACACCGCAGGTCGCTCATGAGGGCTACGGAGTTGTCCACAGAAGTGGATTCCTCCACAGAAGCAGGGGCCTCGCTGGTTCACGAGCCCGAAAGCATGGCAGGCTCTCTCCATCGTGAGCCTGAAGCCGAGGAGAGTGAATCCTTGCGGTCCGACGCCAACATCGCGGGACCGATGACCGAACCGGTCCCTGGTCCCCGCAGTGAATCGCCCGGGGGCAATGTTTCACGTGAAACACAGCCCTTGGTGGATGAGACCCCTATCGGCCGGGCCGCCCAGCTCGCAGTGGCAGCTCTGGGTCGGGCCGGCGAGGGCCTGCCCCGCCCCGAGCAGACCCGCA
Organism: Streptomyces sp. CC228A; assembly: GCF_021390935.1. Lineage (GTDB taxonomy): Bacteria > Actinomycetota > Actinomycetes > Streptomycetales > Streptomycetaceae > Streptomyces. The sequence continues at coordinate 405,122 of NZ_JAJPUI010000006.1, read as the reverse complement.
TCATGATCGTCGCCAACCAGAAGGGTGGCGTCGGGAAGACCACCACGACCGTCAACCTGGCTGCCTCCCTGGCACTGCACGGTGCACGGGTGCTGGTGATCGACCTCGATCCGCAGGGCAATGCTTCGACGGCTCTCGGCATCGACCACCATGCCGAGGTCCCCTCCATCTATGACGTTCTGGTGGACAGCAAACCGTTGTCCGACGTGGTGCAGCCGGTCCAGGACGTCGAAGGTCTCTTCTGCGCCCCAGCCACCATCGATCTCGCCGGTGCGGAGATCGAGCTGGTGTCGCTGGTGGCGCGGGAGAGTCGACTCCAGCGGGCGATCCACGCGTATGAGCAGCCGTTGGACTACATCTTCATCGACTGCCCGCCGTCACTCGGTCTGCTGACGGTCAACGCCATGGTCGCCGGTGCCGAGGTACTCATCCCCATCCAGTGCGAGTACTACGCACTGGAAGGTCTCGGTCAGCTGCTGCGCAACGTCGACCTGGTGCGGGGCCACCTCAACCCCGCGCTGCACGTCTCGACGATCCTGCTCACGATGTACGACGGCCGCACGCGGCTGGCCTCACAGGTCGCAGAGGAGGTGCGCAACCACTTCGGGGAGGAGGTGCTGCGCACCAGCATCCCGAGATCGGTCCGCATCTCTGAGGCGCCGAGCTACGGGCAGACGGTCCTGACCTACGACCCGGGGTCGAGTGGTGCGCTGTCCTACCTGGAAGCGGCCCGTGAGATCGCCCTGCGGGGCGTCGGGGTGAGCTACGACATCCACCACCACGCCCACCTGGGCGGCCAGCACCACCAGCACAGTCAGCACAGCATGTCGGAGGGGATCCAATGAGCGAGCGACGGAGGGGCCTGGGACGCGGGCTGGGTGCGCTGATCCCCCCTGCTCCCCAGGAGAGGAGGGCCACCGCGGTCGGCCCCGGCTCGACATCGCCCGGGGCCATCCCGCCGCTGTCTGGTGACCGCGGTGTCGCCGCTGCCAAGGTGACCACTCTGCCTCCGGGGTCCGTGTCGTCGGTAGACGACAGCGTGTCGCTGCCGGAGCAAGCGGAGGCGCCTTCACTGCCCGAGGCTCCGGCAGGGGCGCACTTCGCCGAGCTGCCACTCGCGGCGATCACTCCCAATCCGTGCCAACCGCGTGTGGTCTTCGACGACGACGCACTGGCCGAGCTGGTGACCTCCATCAAGGAGGTCGGTCTGCTCCAGCCGGTCGTCGTACGGCAGGTGTCGCCCGGCCGCTATGAGCTGATCATGGGTGAGCGCCGTTGGCGGGCATGCCGGGAGGCGGGCCTGGACCGCATTCCCGCCATCGTGCGTGCCACCGAGGACGACAAGCTTCTGCTCGACGCCCTGTTGGAGAACCTGCACCGGGCGCAGCTGAACCCGCTGGAGGAAGCAGCCGCCTACGACCAGCTGCTGAAGGACTTCAACTGCACGCACGACCAGCTGGCGGACCGGATCGGCCGGTCCCGTCCGCAGGTCACCAACACGCTCCGCCTGCTGCGGCTGTCTCCTCCGGTGCAGAAGAGGGTCGCCGCCGGTGTGCTCTCAGCCGGGCACGCACGGGCACTGCTGTCCGTGGAGGACGCGGACCAGCAGGAGCACCTGGCATCCCGCATCGTTGCCGAGGGGCTCTCGGTGCGGTCGGTCGAGGAGATCGTCACGCTGATGGCGTCCGAGCCTCACAAGCGGCCCAAGGCACGGGGGCCGCGCGCCGGTGGCCGGGTGTCCCCCGCTCTCAGCGAGCTCGCCACCCGGCTCTCCGACCGCTTCGAGACGAGGGTGAAGGTCGACCTCGGTCAGAAGAAGGGCAAGATCGTCGTCGAGTTCGCTTCCATGGAGGACCTCGACCGGATCCTTGGGACGCTGGCCCCGGGTGAAGGACGGGTCCTGCAGAAGGGCCTCGCCGAGCAGGAGACAGACGGCGAGGGCTGACGACCGGCTTCCGCCAGCCATCCCCTTCCCGCCGAAGTCAGGGCGGACCTCACCCCCGTGTTCATCAGGGCGAGGTCCGCCCTTTGGCCTTTTCCTGTATGCGACTCATCACCCGATCGGTACGATGCGTTCGGGTATGCGCATCCGCACGGTCCAACGTGGAGGGAGCCAAACCATGCGCGAGGTGAGCCGCGGTCAGCTGATGACCGCGGGGCTGGGACTCGGTGTGGTGGGCGGGTTCATCGGCGGCCTGCTGCGGGAGCGGAGTGCGCTGGCAGCCGCCCGTGGCGCGGCGACGGGCGAAGGAAGTGAGGAACAGCCTCCATGGGGCGACGGCTCGTACCGCTCACACTGGACAACCTTCAGGACCTCCCCAAGCGGTGCCGCACCTGCGTCTTCTGGGAGCTCGACCCCGTCAGCGGGGAAGCCGCGCTGAAGGCGGGTACTCCCGAACTGGAGAAGGAGGCGTGGATCTCCGCTGTCCTCCTCGACTGGGGATCGTGCGGCCGCGTCGTCTACGTGGACGAGGTGCCGGTGGGGTACGTGCTCTACGCGCCGCCCGCCTACGTGCCTCGCTCCTCCGCCTTCCCCACCAGCCCGGTCTCGCCCGATGCCGTGCAGCTGATAACGGCCTGGATCTCCCCCGGGTACCAGGGCCAGGGGCTGGGCCGCGTGCTGGTGCAGACCGTGGCGAAGGATCTGCTGCGACGGGGGTTCAAGGCCGTCGAGGCGTTCGGTGACGCACGATGGAAGGAACCTGCCTGCGTGCTGCCTGCCGAGCATCTGCTCGCGGTGGGTTTCAAGACGGTTCGCCCCCACCCGGCGTATCCGCGCCTGAGGCTGGAGCTCCGCAGCACGTTGTCCTGGAGAGAGGACGTGGAGCTCGCTCTTGATCGACTGCTTGGCGCGGTACAGAAGGAACCGGCACTGCGCCCCCTATGAGGTGGCGGACAGCGAAAACGGCCCATCCTTTCGGATGGGCCGTTCCGGTGTTTCACGTGAAACGGTGTTTCACGTGAAACATGGCCTCAGACCGCGGCCTCGTCGCTGATGAAGTCGGCCAGGTCGCGCAGGATGGCGGCCTTGGGCTTGGCACCGACGATGGTCTTGGCCACCTCGCCCGCCTGGTAGACGTTCAGGGTGGGAATCGACATCACGCCGTACTTGGCGGCCGTGGCAGGGTTCTCGTCGATGTTGAGCTTGACGATCTCGATCTGATCACCGTACTCCGCGGCAATCGCCTTCAACGACGGAGCGATCTGCCGGCACGGTCCGCACCAGGCGGCCCAGAAGTCCACCAGCACGGGCTTGTCGCTCTTGAGGACGTCCTCCTCGAACGAGGCGTCGGTCACTTCCTTCAGGTCGCCGGCCACGGCGGCCTCCTTCTCAGTGCGGGGTGTTGGGGGTGGGGATTCGAGGTTCCCGATCAGACCGCGGGGGTCTTCTCGGGCTCGGCCAGCGTCTCCGCGTGGGAGAGGGCGGCGAGGAAACGCTCGGCGTCGAGCGCCGCGGAGCAGCCGGTGCCTGCGGCCGTGATCGCCTGGCGGTAGGTGTGGTCGACAACGTCGCCCGCCGCGAACACGCCCGTGACGTTGGTACGCGTGGACGGCGCGTCCACCTTCAGGTACCCCTCGTCGTCCAGCTCAAGCTGGCCCTTGAAGAGCTCGGTGCGGGGGTCGTGCCCGACGGCGATGAAGAGACCCGTCACCGGAAGTTCGGAGGTCTCGCCGGTCTGCGTGTCGCGGAGGGTCAGGCCCGTGAGCTTCTGGTCACCGTGGATCTCCGCGACCTGGCTGTTCCAGGCGAAGCGGATCTTCGGGTCGGCGAAGGCGCGCTCCTGCATCGCCTTGGAGGCGCGGAGGGTGTCACGGCGGTGCACGATGGTGACCGACTTGGCGAAGCGGGAGAGGAACGTGGCCTCCTCCATGGCCGTGTCACCACCGCCGATCACGGCGATGTCCTGGTCCTTGAAGAAGAAGCCGTCGCAGGTGGCGCACCACGAGACGCCGCGGCCGGAGAGCGCGTCCTCCCTCGGCAGGCCCAGCTTGCGGTGCTGGGAACCGGTGGCCACGATCACGGCGCGCGCCTGGTGCACCGTGCCGGCGGTGTCGGTCACGGTCTTGATGTCCCCGGTGAGGTCGACCGAGACGATGTCATCCGGGATCAGCTCGGCGCCGAAGCGCTCCGCCTGGGCGCGCATGTTGTCCATGAGGTCGGGGCCCATGATGCCGTCACGGAACCCGGGGAAGTTCTCCACGTCGGTCGTGTTCATGAGGGCGCCACCAGCGGTGACGGCTCCTTCGAAGACCAGCGGCTTCAGCGACGCGCGCGCCGTGTAGAGCGCTGCCGTGTAACCGGCGGGCCCGGAGCCAATGATGATCACGTTGCGGACGTCGCTCACGGGATTCTTCCTCGTCTCTGCAGACTGCCAACTGCTGCTTGGGGGGCCAGGTCGTGCACCGTCACTCCACCCAACGGATCCTAAGGCGCTGGCATTCCCGAGCTGTCCGGCCCTCCATAGCGACCCGTCGGTCACTTACGGGGGACAGCCTGCTTGAGCAGCGCGTTCGCTGGATTCGCTGCACTATCCGCTGTCGTACAGGAGGCGTCCATGATGTAGACGTCCACCTGCCCGGGATCCCCTGACCGCGGCAGGACGACCAGATAGGCGGGCCGGCCCTCGTACTCGCCGGCTTCGGACGCCAGGGGCTGCTCGTTACGCCCGACCCCGTCCGCTACACACGAGGGCAGCGCACCCGGGCTCTGCAGAGCCCGGTGGGGACCTTGGCTGTCCTCGGTCTGCGCTCCGGGCTGGAGCCGGGGCAGAGCGCTGTACGGGGTCGTCTCCGTGGGGGTGAGGAGCGCGCGTACCTTGTCGGGCAGCGTCGCCCCCGAGAACCGAGGGTCGGCGTGGTGGACTGCGGCGGTGTCGGCCTGAGCGCCGGCGGTGGTGTCCGCCGTTCCCGTGAGGCCCCGGAAGAGGACCATGCCCAAACCGGCGATCGCGATGCCGCAGACGGCGCCGAGGGCGACGCGTCGGCGCCGCCGCGAGGGCGACAAGCCGCGTCCTGGCCCTGTGGCGACGCTGCGCCGACCGGGCGGCCTGCCTGTCGGTGGCTCGGTGCGGGCCGACCGCCGGTCTCCGGAGCCACTCGGTGTCGGCGTCGCTGTTTCACGTGAAACGTCGGCGGCGGCTCGGGGTGCGGTGGCGTCGAGCAGCGCCTCGGCGGCCAGGGCTGCGTCGATACGCTCCGCGATGTCGGCGGGCATGCGCGGCGGACCGGGGAGGGTGCCCAGCAGACTGCGGATCTCTTCCAGCGAAGCCTGCACATCGGTGCAGATCTCGCAGCTGTCGAGGTGGCGGCGTACGTCAGCCGTCCTGGACGGCGGGAGAAGCCCCTCGGTCAGATCGGAGATCTCCGAGACGTCCGGGTGCTGGGTTGTGTCGGCCGCGGAAGTCACGCGCGTCCACCTCCGCCCTTCACAGCAGCAGGACCATGTGGTCCTGGATCCCTCGGTCCCGATGCCGGTGGGACGGATGTCCCCGGCGTCCGGTTCCTTCCCCCTTCGGCGTCACCGTTACCCCCGGTGTCACCGCGCAGATGAGTGAGCATGGGGACAAGACGGGCACGTCCCCGGGCGCATCTGCTTTTGATCGTTCCGACGGGTACATCGAGCATGCGCGCCGCCTCGGCCACGGCGTAGCCCTGCATGTCGACGAGGACCAGAGCTGCCCGCTGGTCGGGGGGAAGCTTCGCCAGGGCGGCGAGAAGCTCGCGGTGGACGTCTTGGCGCTCGGCTGGGGCCGCGGCCGACTCGTGGGGCTCCAGGAGCTGCTCCAGGCGCTCCATGTCATCCACAGGGGCGGTCCTGCGGGAAGCGGTCCTGCGGGCGCGGTCGAGACAGGCGTTCACCGTGATGCGGTGCAGCCACGTCGTGACGGCCGACTGCCCCCGAAAGGTGTGGGCAGCACGGAAGGCCGACACCAAGGCGTCCTGGACGGCGTCCGCCGCCTCCTCGCGGTCCCCCAGGGTCCGGAGGGCGACGGCCCACAACCGGTCCCGATGCCGCCGCACCAACTCGGCGAAGGCATCGCCGTCACCGGCGACGTGCCGAGCAAGGAGCTCGTGGTCGCTGTCGACGTCCAGCGTGGGTTCTTCCATGCCCGCAACCCTCCCTGGCGCGACAGTACGTGCTCACCGGGCCGCACGACAGACACCGGGACGGGTCAGCCGAGAACCCTGATCTCCGAGATCCCGCCGCGGAAGCCGGAACCCTCCGGTGGCAGCTCGGTGATGTGCACCAGCAGGAACTGTGTGCGCACGGGCTTGTCCAGGGGCACTTCCAGCATGCTGCCCACCGTCTTCAGTTCGGTGAGGCGCTGCGAGAAGTCCGCAAGCGCGCTCGCGCCCGAGGCGCCTTCCGCTGCGGCGAGGACCTGGGCCTTCTGCCCCCCTCGGTACATGTGCACCACGACACCGGACACATCGCGGACACCGCCGAGGTCCACGATGATGCCGCTGCCCTGCTTCCGGTAGGGCAGGTTGCCGAAATTCGCGTAGCCCTCGTACTTGGGCGTGATCCAAGCCGTGCCTTCCTGGCCGTCGACGGCCAGCGGGACGAGGTTCGTCTTGATACCGGAGCCGCCGGGCATGAACTCCTGCGCGCCGGCGATGTCCAGCGGCTTGGCCGGCTTCTCCGCCTTCTCGTCGCCGGTCTCGCCCGGTGTCGGCTGGGTGATGCCGGGGTCGCTGGTCTGCTGGTCCTGTTCGAGCAGGCGGTCGGCGATCTGCCAGCTTCCGAGGCCCAGGGCGGCGATGAGCAGCGCGGACACCGTCCACTTCAGGGCACGGCCCGTGCGGCTCTGGAGGGGCGGTGGCGGAACGATGACGGGCTGGGTGACCCCGGCGCCGGAGTGCGGCGTCGGCCGGCCGTAGCTGCCCTGCTGGTACGTCGTGCGCTGGAACTCGGGTGGGGGCGTGGAGAACACCGGCTCCGGCGGGCGGATGCGCGGCATCGCAGCGACGGCCTTGGCCAGTTCGTCCGGCGTCGTGCAGGCGGGTTCCTGGCGGGACGCGGTGGCGCCGTCGTTGGCCAGGGCGCGCATGGCGAGCTCCGACAGCCCGCGGTGCACTCCCGCGCGCACCTGGTCCGGGGCGATCAGCCCCACGCCCTTGGGCAGGCCGGAGAGGCCGTGCGCGTCGTTCTCGTACGGCCAGCGCTGCGTCAGGGCCGCGTACAGCAAGGCACCGATGGCCTCGGTGTCGGTGAGCTGGGGCCGGTCCTCGCGGATTCCGCGCAGGGCGGCGTTCACCGCCAGGCCGCGGATGCGGTACTGCCCCGTGGACGTGCGCAGCACGGCACTCGGTGTGAGCCGCAGATGGGCCAGGCCCTCGCGGTGAGCGGCCGCCATGGCCTGGGACACCTGGCTGACCAGCTGGTAGGCGTCGTACGGCTCAAGGGGCCCGGCGGCCAGCAGCGTGGTCAGTTCGGTGGCGTCCGGCAGCCATTCGTGTACGACGTAGACGAGGTCGTTCTCCTCGACCGCGTCCAGGACCTGGACAAAGCGGGGGTCCCCGAGCAGTGCGGCGGAGCGCGCCGCGGCCAGCACGGAACGTGCGCGGGGGTGGTCCGCGGGCAGCACGTGGACGCCGACCGCCCGGCGCAGCTTCTCGTCCACGGCGCGCCAACTGCTGAACCCGTCCAGACGGGTGACGCACTCCTCGAGGCGGTAGCGCCGCGCCAGCTTGTGGCCGCTGTGGAGCTCCGGTGTGGTGAAGGAAGGCTGTTCGTCGGTTCCCTGTTCGCCGTCCGTGGTGTGGGCAGACGTGCCCCTTGCGTCCTGCGCTTCCGCCGCCCCGTCGGCCGTGGTCCCGTCCGCCTTGGCGGTCAGCGGGTCGTCACCGCTGTTGTCGGCCACGTCGACGGCAGCCGTGCTACGTTCCGCCACCGTCGTTCCTGCCTCCCCATCCATTGCGCCACATCCAACAGCCAAGCCAATTGTGCCCACAGTCCGCCGCCATGCACGACACACGGCGGTCGGCGATGGTTGTGCGAGGACCTCGTGTTCTAGCGGCCGAGGCGGCCCCGGACCATGCCGACCATGGCGTTCAGCTCCGCGATGCGCATCTTGCGGGCGGCGACGTAGAACACGCCGAGCAGGACGACGCCACCGGCCACCAGGGCGGCCAGCGAACCGAGAGCGTCCTTGCCCAGCAGGGAGAGGATCCCGAAACCGGCTGCTCCGGCCAGCAGCGCGGCGGGCAGCGACGCCATGCACAGGCGGGCGTACGTACGGACGACGTGGGCGCCGTCGAGGTCGCCGCCGAGGCGGTTGCGCAGTCGGCGCCACGCGACGCCGACACCGACCATGTAGGCCAGTCCGTAGGAGGCGGCCATGCCGACGACGGCCCAGCGGGGCGGCAGCACGACGTAGCAGACAGCCGACGCTGCCGCGTTGACGGCGGCCACGATGACCGTGTTGTAGAACGGCGTCCGCGTGTCCTCGTAGGCGTAGAAGCCGCGCAGGACGACGTACTGCACCGAGTAGGGGATCAGGCCCAGGCCGAACGCCATGAGGATGAAGCCCATACTCGTGGCCGCTTCGAGGCCGCTCGACGCGTAGAGCAGGGTGCACAGGGGGACGCCCAGCGCGAGGAAGCCGAAGGCGACGGGGACGATCGCGACGGCCGAGTTCCGCAGGCCCTGCGAGATGTCGTCCCGGACGGCTCCCGGGTCGTTGTCGTGGGCCGCTCGGGAGATACGGGGAAGCAGCGCGGCCATGACGGAGACGGTGATGATGGCCTGCGGCATGCCCCAGATGAGCTGCGCGTTGGAGTAGGCGAGGATGCCGGCGCCGTCCGTGCCGGAGGCCTTGCCCGCGGCCGTGGCCAGCTGGGTGACGACCACGACGCCCGCCTGGTTGGCGAGGACGAAGAGGACCGTCCACTTGGCGAGCCGGACGGTCTTCCCGAGGCCCTGGCCCTTCCAGTCGAACCTCGGCCGGAAGCGGAAGCCCGCCTCGCGCAGGTACGGGATCATCGCCAGGGCCTGGACCACCAGGCCCAGCAGCGTGCCGATGCCCAGCAGCCGGACGCCTTCGTCGGGGATGACGTCCACGCCCATCCGGGTCTCGGAGTAGGCGCCGTACACGAAGATGAAGAGGCCGAAGGTGGCCATCATGACGATGTTGTTGAGGACCGGGGTCCACATCATCGCCCCGAACCGGCCCCGCGCGTTGAGGATCTGACCCATCACCACGTGCACGCCCATGAAGAAGATCGTGGGCAGGCAGAAGCGGGCGAAGGCCACGGCGACGCTGTTGGCGTCGGGATCGCCGGCGATGGTCGGGGACATCGCGTGGACCAGCAGCGGCGCGATGAGGACCGCGACGCCGACGATGAGGCCGAGCGCGACCATGACGAGGGTCAGCAGCCGGTTGGCGTACGCCTCGCCGCCGTCCTCGTCGTTCTTCATCGCGCGGACGAGCTGCGGGACGAAGACCGAGTTCAGGCCGCCGCCGATGGTCAGGATGTAGATCATCGTCGGCAGCGTGTACGCGACGGTGTAGGCGTCGCCGAGGGTGGCGGCGCCCAGGGCGCCGGTGATCACCAGGGTGCGCAGGAAGCCGGTCAGGCGGGAGACGAGGGTGCCCGCCGCCATGACCGCGCTCGACTTCAGCAGACCGGAGGCCCGGCCGCCGGACTTCTTCGGCGGCGGGGGCGGTGCCTCCTCCTCGGCCGGCTCCGGAACGGCGGCCGGCGGCGGAGGCGGGGGCGGGGGCGTGGTCAGGGGCGCGTCCACCGCCGGGGCCGCGGGGCGGCCCTGCACCTGCTGGTCCGCGTAGAGGTGCGCGAAGGCGTCGGCCGGTGCCCGCTCCCCGCCGGCCCGGCTCACCAGGTCGTCGACGCCGGTGAACTGCACGGTCCGGGCGTCGTCGCCGTACGGCAGGTGGCGGGACGGGCCCTCCGGCTCGGGCGGCGGCGTCTGGGCCCAGATCCGGGGGTCAGGGGCGTACTGGGGAGCGGCGGGCTGCTGGTAGAGGGGGCGGGGCTCCTCGTAGGTCCCCGGCGGGGGCGGCGGGTGCGCCGCACGGTCGTACAGCGCCTCGCCGACCGGGTCCTGGGCGGTGAGGTCGTGGGACCGGTACGGGTCATGGGCGTAGGCGTCCTGGACGTACGGGTCCTGGGGCGGCTGCCCGGGGTCGTCGGCGGGTGGGGGCACCTGGCCCGGTGTGCCGGCCGGCGGCGTTCCGCCCGAAGGCGCACCGGTGCCCGGGCTCTGGCCGCGGTCACCCTCGTACGGCGCGTTCATGGTTACCCCACCTCATCGTCCCGGGCCGGCCGGCCACGACATTCGCTCGCTCAACGGTTCACTCTCTCACCCGGGCCGGACGGGCCTCCGCTTTCCGGTCCGGTGTCCGCCGCCGGGTCACTCGGCTGCGCTTCGTCGTCGCTCTCCGCGACCACGGAATCCGCCTTCGCGGTTCCGCTCCCGGGCTCCCCGTCGGTGCCGTCGGCTGTCGCGGCCTCGGCCGCCTCGTCCTCCGGAGCCTCGCCCCCGGCGGCCTCAAGGGCCGCGGCGCGCTTGCGCTGGGTGTACATCCTGATGCCCGCCAGCACCAGGAGCAGCACGCCACCCGCGATGACGAGCATGACCGCGGAGGTGATCTCCGAGACCTTCACGGTGAACTGCATGGGCTTGCCGTAGGCACGGCCGTCCTCGGTGAAGAGCTGCGCCGTCATCGGGACGGGGCCGTTGGCGTTCGCCGACGCGGTGAACTTCACGGACTGGCTGTGCCCGCCCTCGATGCGGACCGGAAGCTCCGCCACGGCTGCTCCGCCGTTCAGCTTCAGACGCGTCGGCTTGGTGGACTCCAGCCGCAGCACCAGCCGGTCCACGCCCTGCAGGAGCTTGTTCTGGACCGTCACGGGGATCGTGGCGCTGCGTCCGGACAGCGTCAGATCGGACTTGTCGATGAGCTGCACCTCGTCGGTGAGGCTCTTGAGGTCCTCCAGCACCCGGTGCCGGTACGGCTGGGCGTCCGCCGGGCGGCCCCGCCAGGAGGCCGACATCTCGCGGTTGATCGCGTTGCCGAACGGCGTCACGACCCGCCTCCGGTCGGTGAGGATCACCGTGAAGTTGTCCAGCGTGGACTGCGTGGTCCTGATGTCCAGGAACGCCGCCCTGAGCAGTTCCTTCTTGCGGAGCTCCTTGGGGTAGCGGCTCGGTGCGGGCACCTGCGTCGTCGCTGCGGGGTCGGGCTTGACCGCGGTGGCGGCGACCAGGTCCGAGGGCTGCGACCAGCGCTGGTGCGCCAGTCCCCGGACGGCTCGGGCCAGGGAGTCGGCCTGGGACGCGGTCGGCATCCGCTGCGGGGCGATGACGATGCTGCGCGCCGTGCCGGGCCGCTCGTGGGTGATGGCCAGCGTGTGGGCGAGGAAGCGCTGCACCGCCGGCGTGGAGGCGCCTGCCCGGGTCATGTCGTCGTCGAACGCCGTGGACAGGATCGCGTCGGACACGACGGCGGTCGTTCCGCCGCCGACGGGGCGGGCGGCGTTCGGCGTGTAGGACAGGTTCTCCCGCATGCTGTCGCTGCGCGTGATGACCTTGTCGGCTCCGGCGGAGGTCGCCACATCGATGATCGAGGGGTCCACCGCCCCCTCCACCGGCCAGGCGAAGTCCACGGTCGGCTTCACATGGAGGATGGTCTCCACCGTGGACTGCGCGACCTCGGTGGCCGGGCGCAGGTGCCTGAGCGAGCCGGACACCTCCCGGCCCCTGTGGGCCAGCGACGCCAGGTCCGGGTCGCCGTAGGGCAGGGCGACGACCTTGTCCCCCTGGACGGCCTTGTCGAGGGCGTTCAGCCACTGGTTGGCGACGGACTGGTTCTTCCCCTGGACGGTGGTGTCGCCGCTGCGGACCAGGTAGGGGCCGGTCATCGCCTCGGCGGTGGCCAGCAGGTCCGGGTCGATCACCCAGGTGACGGGGAGGTCGGCGCCGAGGGCCACGAGCCGCTCCAGGCGGCCCCCCGGAGCGAGCTCGGCGGCGAGGTCGTCGTCCTCGAAGACGGGGGTCTGCTGTGCGTCGGAGCCCGTCTCGGCCGACAGGTGCACCGACGAGATGAGCGGCCAGAGGACGGTGGTCTGCGTCTTCTTCTTGGCCGCCGCGGGCTGCCAGGGGAGGAACGTCCTCTCGATGCCGAGCACGCGGTCGTCACCGGAGCTCGGCGTCCTGCCGGAGAGGGAGACCCCGATCTGGTAGACGCCCTCGTCGTCCATGCCGAGTTCGTCGACCGGGACGGTGATCGTGAAGTCCCGGCTGCCGCCTGCGGGAATCGCCGGGATCGCGACCGTGTACGCCCCGCCGAGGGCCGCGCCGTCCTCGGTCGGGGAGTAGCCGGTGCGGCGGGCGGCGTCCTCGATCGCGCCGCGGCTCGAAAGGCGTGAGCCCAGGCGTACGTCGACGTGCGCGGCGCTGACCGACCGCTTACCTGTGTTGGTCACGGTGCCGCTGAGCGTGAGCGTGTCGCCCTTCACCGGCGCGCTGGGCTGGACTGTGTCGAGAGACACATCGACCGTGCGGGATCCGGCGGCTTCCGCGGCACTCGCGAGAGAGGCGCCGGGCAGGTGGAGCAGTCCCGCCAGCAGCGGTCCGCCGGCGGCCGCCGCCGCCATACGGCGCAGCCAGCGGCGGGCAGGGGAGCGACGCATGCTCTGGAAGTCTGCCGCCTCGGCCACGCGCTCGTCCGTCCCTCGTCATCTGTTGCCGTCGGTCCCTGCCGGTTCCCGCGTCCACGCATGGTAACGAGGCGCGCTGGCGCGGAGTGCTGCGGAGGTGAGCCACAAGATCGGGCGACAGTACGCGGCAGAGCGGCGGTGCCGGAAATCCGCGACGCTGCCGCGGTCGCGGGCACGTACCCTGTTCTGTCGTGCCGAACGCCAACGAAGACACCCCGACTGCCCTGAGCCAGGCGCAGCGCCGCGCGGTCACCGAACTGCTGCGCGTCGCCCCCGTGGCCGATGATCTCGCCCGCCGTTTCAAGGAGGCGGGATTCACCCTCGCCCTGGTCGGCGGGTCGGTGCGGGATGCGCTGCTGGGCCGGCTCGGCAACGACCTCGACTTCACCACGGACGCCCGCCCGCAGGACGTCCTCAAGATCGTCCGCCCATGGGCCGACGCCGTGTGGGAGGTCGGGATCGCCTTCGGAACGGTGGGCGCCCAGAAGGACGGCTACCAGATCGAGGTGACGACGTACCGATCCGAGGCGTACGACCGCACCTCCCGCAAGCCCGAGGTGTCCTACGGCGACTCCATCGAGGAGGACCTCGTCCGCCGTGACTTCACGGTCAACGCCATGGCGGTCGCGCTGCCGGAGAAGGAGTTCATCGACCCGCACGGTGGCTTGGAGGACCTGGCGCACCGTGTACTGAGGACACCGGGCACTCCGGAGGAGTCGTTCTCTGACGACCCGCTGCGCATGATGCGCGCGGCTCGCTTCGCCGCTCAGCTCGACTTCGAGGTCGCTCCCGAGGTCGTGACCGCCATGACGGACATGGCCGGGCGCCTCGACATCGTCTCGGCTGAGCGGGTGCGGGACGAGCTGAACAAACTCATCCTGTCCGCGCACCCCCGCAAGGGGCTCGGCCTCCTCGTGGACACCGGTCTGGCCGCGCAGGTGCTGCCCGAGCTGCCGGCCCTGCGGCTGGAGAGCGACGAGCACCACCGGCACAAGGACGTCTACGAGCACTCGCTGACGGTGCTGGAGCAGGCCATCGAGCTGGAGCAGGGCGAGCCCGACCTCGTTCTGCGGCTGGCGGCGCTCCTCCATGACATCGGCAAGCCGAGGACCCGGCGCTTCGAGCCGAACGGCCGTGTCTCTTTCCACCACCACGAGGTGGTCGGGGCGAAGATGACCAAGAAGCGGATGACCGCGCTGAAGTACTCCAACGAGATGATCAAGGACGTGTCCCGCCTGGTGGAACTCCACCTGCGGTTCCACGGTTACGGCTCCGGCGAGTGGACCGACTCGGCCGTGCGCCGCTACGTCCGTGATGCCGGGCCGCTTCTGGAGCGGCTCCACAAGCTGACCCGTTCCGACTGCACGACGCGCAACAAGCGCAAGGCAGCCGCGCTGTCGCGTACGTACGACGGGCTTGAGGCGCGTATCGCGGAGCTCAAGGAGCAGGAGGAGCTGGACGCGATCCGGCCCGACCTCGACGGCAACCAGATCCAGGAGGTGCTGGGGGTCGGCCCGGGGCCGGTCGTGGGACGCGCCTACAAGTTCCTCCTGGAACTGCGTCTGGAGCACGGACCGATGCCCCACGACGAGGCGGTAGCCGCTCTCAAGGAGTGGTGGGCCGCTCAGAGCTGAGAGGAGCCCGCGTCACCGCGCCGTCGTGTTTCACGTGAAACACCCGGCGCGATGACGTGGAGGGCTGTTTCACGTGAAACATCGCCCGTACGTCAGGGACGCCAGCGGAAGAGCGTGAGGGCGGAGAGGGTGTACAGCCCGGCGACGACGAGGACGAGGGTCGTGGACCGGCCGTCGGGCGGCAGCATCAGTGCTGCCATGCCGGCCGCGGCGACGAAGGCGACGTTGAAGAGCATGTCGTACAGCGCGAAGACCCGTCCGCGGTAGGCATCGTCCACCGTGCGCTGTACCACCGTGTCGGTGGCGATCTTGGTGGCCTGGGTGACCAGTCCCAGCACGTAGGCGGCCATGAGCGTGGGCACCGGAGCGAAGGGGAGGCCGAGCGCCGGCTCCAGCACCGCGGCCGCTGCCGCGCACACGGCCATCCAGCGTCCCGTCCCCAGCCTCTCCACCGCCCACGGGGTGACAGCGGCGGCCGTGAGGTACCCCGCGCCCGACACGGCGACCGCCACGCCGAGCAGGGCGAGCCCCTCGGATTCCGTGGAGGTCCAGGCGTAGCGGGCGAGCATCAGTACGGTCACGGTGAGGGCGCCGTAGCAGAAGCGGGCGAGGGTCATCGCCGCGAGCGCGCGGGCAGCGGACCGCCTCTCCCGCAGATGCAGCAGCCCGCTCCACAGGCCGCGGGCCGTGGAAGCCAGTGCGGCGGTGATCCTCGGCAGTACCAGGTCCGGGTCCGGGCCCAGGAGCTCGCGCCCCATGCGCAGGGCGGCCAGGGCTGAGGACAGGTACAGCGCGGAGCCCAGCAGGACGACGGCGGCGTCGGACCCGGCGGCGCCCAGCTGCACGAGCAGAGCGAGGCCGCCGCCCGCCGTGGCCGCGAGCGTCCCGGCGGTCGGCGACAGGGCGTTGGCCATGACGAGCCGGTCCGGGTCCACCACCCGCGGCAGGGCGGCGGAGAGACCGGCCAGCACGAACCGGTTGACGGCGGTGACGGCCAGCGCGGAGGCGTAGAAGAGCCAGTCCGGAGCCGACCCCAGCATCAGCAGCGCCGTGCCCGCGGCGAGCACGGCGCGCAGCAGGTTCCCGTACACGAGGACCTGGCGGCGCCTCCACCGGTCGAGCAGGACGCCGGCGAACGGCCCCACGAGCGAGTACGGGAGCAGCAGCACCGCCATCGCGTAGGCGATGTCCGCGGGTGTGGTCTGTCGCTCCGGGGAGAAGACGACGTACGCGGCCAGGGCGATCTGGTAGACGCCGTCAGCGCACTGCGACAGCAGCCGTACGGCCAGCAGGCGGCGGAAGCCGCTGAGGCGCAGCAGCACGCGCAGGTCACGTACGACAGGCATGGCAGCAAGCGTCACACATGGCGAAGGCCCCCGGGCAGATGCCACGGGGGCCGACGTCGGTCGGCGGGGGCGACTCACGAGAGTCCCCCGGAGGGCGCCGGCGCCGCCTGCCGATGCGGTGCGTGCCGGTGCCGCTCACTGCCGCCTGGGGCTCAGCGCTCGACCTCGCCCCTGATGAACTTCTCGATGTTGTTGCGGGCCTCGTCGTCGAAGTACTGGACCGGCGGGGACTTCATGAAGTACGAGGACGCGGAGAGGATCGGGCCGCCGACGCCGCGGTCCTTGGCGATCTTCGCGGCGCGGAGCGCGTCGATGATGACACCCGCGGAGTTCGGGGAGTCCCACACCTCGAGCTTGTACTCCAGGTTCAGCGGGACGTCGCCGAAGGCGCGGCCCTCAAGGCGCACGTACGCCCACTTGCGGTCGTCCAGCCAGGCCACGTAGTCGGAGGGGCCGATGTGGACGTTGCGCTCGCCCATGTCCCGGTCGGGGATCTGCGAGGTGACGGCCTGCGTCTTGGAGATCTTCTTGGACTCCAGGCGCTCACGCTCCAGCATGTTCTTGAAGTCCATGTTGCCGCCGACGTTCAGCTGCATCGTGCGGTCCAGGATTACGCCCCGGTCCTCGAACAGCTTCGCCATGACGCGGTGCGTGATGGTGGCGCCGACCTGCGACTTGATGTCGTCGCCGACGATCGGGACACCGGCCTCGGTGAACTTGTCCGCCCACTCCTTGGTGCCCGCGATGAACACCGGGAGGGCGTTGACGAAGGCGACCTTGGCGTCGATGGCGCACTGCGCGTAGAACTTGGCAGCGTCCTCCGAGCCCACCGGCAGGTAGCAGACGAGCACGTCGACCTGCTTGTCCTTGAGGACCTGGACGACGTCCACGGGCTCCTCGGAGGACTCCTCGATCGTCTGGCGGTAGTACTTGCCGAGACCGTCCAGGGTGTGGCCGCGCTGCACGGTCACGCCGCTGGCGGGCACGTCGCAGATCTTGATGGTGTTGTTCTCGCTGGCGCCGATGGCGTCGGCGAGGTCCAGGCCCACCTTCTTCGCGTCCACGTCGAAGGCGGCGACGAACTCGATGTCACGGACGTGGTAGTCGCCGAACTGGACGTGCATCAGTCCCGGCACCTTGCTCGCCGGGTCGGCGTCCTTGTAGTACTCGACGCCCTGCACCAGCGAGGCGGCGCAGTTGCCCACGCCGACGATGGCTACGCGAACCGAACCCATTCCGGTTGCTCCCTGTTTGATCTCGACAAGTCCCTGCGGCGCAGGGATTCAGTTGGTGGTGTCGTCGGACGGATCCGGCCGGGTGCTGCCCCCGCGCCGGGGCAGGCCGCCCGTCTCTCCGGACGTGCCGTTCCGGCCCGCGGGCCCGTCGGAGTACGCCGCGCCGGACTGCTCCGGGCCGGCATGCCCCGGGCCGGATCGTCGCTGATCCCGCCCGGCCCGCTCGCTCTCGATGAGCTCGTTGAGCCAGCGCACTTCACGCTCCACGGACTCCATGCCGTGGCGTTGGAGTTCGAGCGTGTAGTCGTCCAGCCGCTCGCGCGTCCGCGCGAGTGAGGCGCGCATCTTCTCCAGCCGTTCCTCGAGGCGGCTGCGGCGGCCTTCCAGCACGCGCATGCGCACCTCGCGCTCCGTCTGCCCGAAGAAGGCGAAGCGTGCCGCGAAGTGCTCGTCCTCCCAGGAGTCGGGACCGGAGTGGGAGAGGAGCTCTTCGAAGCGCTCCTTCCCCTCGGCCGTCAGCCGGTAGACGATCTTGGCGCGGCGCCCGGAGAGGGAGGTGGTGAGGACGTCCTCCGGCTCGTCTCCCGGCTCTTCCGCCAGCCAGCCGTTGGCGACCAGCGTCTTGAGGCACGGGTAGAGGGTCCCGTAACTGAAGGCACGGAAGATGCCGAGCGAGGTGTTGAGCCGCTTGCGCAGCTCGTACCCGTGCATCGGTGCCTCCCGGAGCAGGCCCAGGACGGCGAACTCGAGGATGCCGGAGCGCCTGCTCATCAGTCCCTTCCTCCTCCGTACCGCCTCGTTATACCGCTCTGATGTATCGGTCCGATACATCATGACGATAGAGCGGCACTGGGGTGCCGACAAGTGGGGTGGTCGTGAACGGCGTCACATCCTCAATTCGCAGTAAAGGACTTGCCTGGTTTGGGGTGAAGTCGGAATCAAGGGGTGTTTTGGCCGTGCGTAGTCTTTGCCGCATGCACACCACCGGGAACCAGGGGACGACGGGGGACGTCATCGTCGTGGGTGCAGTGGCGGACGGGCCCGAAGGGCGTGTCCGAGCCATTTCGGGGGGACCGGAACTCAGCTGCCGCTTCCAGGCGTACGCGCCTGCCCGAGGAGTAGTCGTTCGATGAGCGAGCACCGTCGTAAACCGCCGCAGCCGCAGGGTGGCGGCCGTGCCGCGGCCCGGCGCGCTGCCCAGCAGCCCCCCGGCCGCCGGTCGGCCCGGGCGCAGGATGTCAGTACAGGGTCCCCTTCCGAGCCCTACGGCGAGCCGCGCGCCTACGGCGGCCGCGCCGAGGCCCGCCGGGCCGCCCAGCGAGGCGGTCGGCGGCGCGCCGCGGACGGCGCCGGCGGCTCCGGAGGGCACGGCGGCGGACGCCGGGGAGCGGCAGGCGGTCACGACGGGGGCGGCCGCGGCGGCAGGCCCCCCGGCAGGAAGCGGCTGATCGACTACCCGCGCCACGACAAGTACGGCTGGCGCCGCTGGGTGCCGTCCTGGAAGCTCGTGACCGGACTGCTCCTGGCCCTCACGGGCTCCCTCATGGGCGCCGCGACCGTGGCGTACTCCATGGTGGTCGTGCCGAACCCGGACGAGGCGGCGACCGCGCAGAACAACGTCTACTACTGGTCGGACGGCACCCAGATGGCCGCCACCGGTGGTGAGGTGAACCGCCAGATCGTCGGGATGGGCAGCATCCCGCGCGACATGCGCTACGCGGTCATCTCGGCCGAGGACAAGACCTTCGAGAAGAACTCCGGCATCGACCCCATGGGTATCGCCCGCGCCTTCTTCAACATGGCGCGGGGCCAGCAGACGCAGGGCGGCTCGACGGTCACCCAGCAGTACGTGAAGAACAACCGCCTGAACGACCAGGCGCAGACGCTGGACCGGAAGTTCAAGGAGCTGTTCATCTCGATCAAGGTGAACAACCAGCTCACCAAGGACGAGATCATGGCCGGCTACCTGAACACCGCGTACTACGGACGCGGTGCGTACGGGATCCAGGCCGCGGCGCGCACCTACTACGGCAAGGACGCCAAGGACCTCCAGACCAGCGAGTGCGCGTTCCTGACCTCGCTGCTCAAGGGCTCCACGCTCTTCGACCCGCACGGCGCCACCGAGCTCAACCCGTCCGCCACCCCGGAGGCCAACCTGAAACGGGTCACGGAGCGGTGGAAGTGGATCCTCGACGAGATGGTCGAGGACGGCCACCTCGACCCGGCGAAGCGCGCCGAGATCACCGACTTCCCGATGCCGGACCCCCCGAAGAAGCAGGCCCAGCTGAGCGGCCAGGTCGGTTACCTGGTGGACCTGGCCAAGGCGTACTTCGTCAACAACAACGACCAGGGCATCACGGCGGACGACCTCTCCCAGGGCGGCTACGAGATCCACACGACCTTCGACAAGAAGAAGGTCAAGGCGATGGAGGACTCCGTCAAGGCGGTGTACGACAAGCACATCGACCCGGTGAAGCGGCCCAAGTACGACACCCACGTGCAGTTCGGCGGCGCCACCGTCGACGTGGAGACCGGCGCCATCCTCGCCATCTACGGAGGTACGGACGCCACCAAGCACTTCACCAACAACGCCGACACGACCGGAGCCCAGGTCGGTTCGACGTTCAAGCCGTTCGTGCTGGCCGCCGCCATGCGAGACGGCGTCCGCGACCCCGCCAAGGGACCCGACCAGGGACCGGACACCCGCACCCTGGTCGACCCGGACAAGGCGGTCTACAACGGCGACAACAAGCTCACGATCCGGAACTACGACCGCACGGTCTGGCACGACGAGGACGGCAAGGAGTGGCGCCAGGTCAACGACGGCGACGCCGACTACGGTGACATCGACCTCCGTGAGGCGATGGTCCACTCCGCCAACTCGCCGTTCGTGCAGCTCGGCATGGACGTGGGCATCCCGCAGGTCCGGCAGGCAGCCATCGACGCGGGCCTTCTGGAAACCAGCCTCGCCAAGGGCAACGTCCCGTCGTTCTCGATCGGTACCTCCGAGCCCAGCGCCATCCGCATGGCCAGCGCGTACGGCACCTTCGCCGCGAACGGCGAGCAGCGGGACCCGTACTCGGTCACCAAGGTGCTCAAGAACGGCAAGGAGATCTACAAGCACGAGGACAAGGTGAAGCAGGCCTTCACCAAGGCCATCACCAGCAACGTCACCGACGTGCTCGTGGACGTCGTCAAGAAGGGCACCGGCACGAAGGCCGCTGTCCCGGGCCACCAGATCGCCGGCAAGACCGGTACCACCGACGGCAACAAGTCGGCCTGGTTCGTGGGCTACACCCCGAAGTACGCGACGGCGATCGACATGTACCGGCTGGACGACGACGCGTCCAACAAGAACCGCAAGTTCGAGGAGATGTTCCACACGGGCGGTGTGCCGAAGGTGCACGGCTCGGGCTTCCCGTCCCAGGTGTGGAAGTCGTACATGTCGAAGGTGCTGGAGGGCGAGACCCCGCTGAAGTTCCCGGCACCGGAGAAGCTGGACACCGAGCCCGTGTACGGCGGCGGCGCGAAGAGCCCCGAGCCGACGCCGAGCGACACCCCGGAGGCGAGCCCGTCGCCGGAGCCGAGCACCGAGTCCCCGAGCCCCTCCAGCGACCCCGAGCCGAGCAAGGAGCCCAAGCCCGACAAGGACTGCGGCGTGTTCGACTGGGACTGCGAGACGGACGGGGGCGCTGACGGAGGCGGCGGCCAGGACGGCGGCGGCACCACGACCGGCACCACCGACGGCGGGACGACCACCGACGGCACCACCGACACCGGCGGGACCACCGCCACGGACGGCGGGACGACCACCGACGGCGGGACCACCGGCACCGACGGCGGGACGACCACCACCGACGACGGAGGCGGCGGCAACGGCAACGGCAACGGCGGCAACGGCGGCTGGTTCGGCTAGCCGCCGCCCCGCCCCGAGCGGCCGCCGGTCGCACCTGGCGAAGAGGGCCGCCGCACCCGGTACGCGCACACCGCGTGCCCCGGTGCGGCGGCCCTCGGCGCGTTCGCGGCGGGGTGCGGCAGGATAGCCCCCATGCCGAGCCCACAGCACACGACTGCGCCACCGGACCGGTCCGTCGTGGCACCCACCCACCAGGACGAGGTCGCGGCCGCCGGCAGCGAGCTGATCGGCGGCCCCGTCGGCCGCTGGGCGCGCCTCGGCCGCAGCCGCCTCTCCCCTGTGCACGTCGTGGCCCTGACCGCCATCGGGATGTTCGCCCTCGGCATGGTGCAGAAGCTGCCCTGCTACAACTGGGCCTGGTTCCGCGGAGCCGCCTCGCAGTACACCCACGCCTGCTACTCGGACATCCCGCACCTCTTCGTGGGCCGCGGCTTCGCGGACGGGCTGATCCCGTACTTCGACCGGTTCCCGGGCGACATGCAGTACCTGGAGTACCCGGTGCTCACGGGGCTCTTCATGCAGGTCGCGGCCTGGCTCACACCGGGCGGCGGCGATCTGCAGTACCGCGAGCAGATGTACTGGACGGCCAACGCCGGCATGCTGCTCGTCTGCACCGCCGTGATCGCGGTGTGCGTGGCCCGCACGCACCGCCGCCGCCCCTGGGACGCCCTGCTCGTCGCCCTGGCCCCGGCGTTCGCGCTGACCGCGACCATCAACTGGGACCTGCTGGCGCTCGCGCTGACGGCCGCCGCGATGCTCATGTGGAGCCGGGGCCGGGCGCTGGCCTTCGGCGTGCTCCTCGGCCTCGCGACGGCCGCGAAGCTGTATCCGTTCCTGCTGCTGGGACCGGTCCTGGTGCTGTGCTGGCGCGCCGGGAAGTGGCGGGAGCTCACGCTCGCCGTGCTGGGCACGGCCGGGGCGTGGCTCGCCGTGAACCTGCCCGTGATGCTGCTCGCCCCGGAGGGCTGGAAGCGGTTCTACGTCTTCAGCCAGGAGCGCACCATCGACTTCGGTTCGGTGTGGCTGGTCCTCACGCAGCGCTTCGGCATGGACATCGACGTCGAGGCGGTCAACCTGTACGCGACCGTCCTCATGGTCCTGGCCTGCGCGGGCGTCGCCGCGCTCGCCCTGGCCGCACCGCGGAGGCCGCGCTTCGCACAGCTGGCGTTCCTCGTGGTGGCCGCGTTCATCCTGACCAACAAGGTGTACTCGCCGCAGTACGTGCTGTGGCTCATCCCGCTGGCCGCGCTCGCCCGGCCCCGCTGGCGGGACTTCCTGATCTGGCAGGCCTGCGAGGTCTGCTACTTCCTCGGCATCTGGATGTACCTGGTGTACGTCACCACCGACCACAAGCAGGGCCTGCCCCCCGAGGGCTACCACCTGGCGATCGCCCTGCACCTCGCGGGGACGCTGTTCCTGTGCGCCGTGGTCGTACGCGACATCCTGCGGCCGGACCGGGACCCGGTACGGCGGGACGGCTCGGACGACCCGTCCGGGGGCGTCCTGGACGGGGCGAAGGACGTCTTCGTGGTGCGGCGCGCGCCGGCCGGGGACGGGCAGCAGGCCCTCGCGGGCGACGGCCGCGGCGGCTCCGGTGGGCCCGGGCCCGGTGGGCGGCGCGTGGGCGGTCAGCCGCCGGTGTAGCGGCGGGCACTCCTGCGGGGCCGCCGCACCGCGGCTGCCGCCCCGCAGGGCTGCTAGCGGTCGACGAGCCGGTCGTACTGCGTCGTCGTGTGGCGCAGGTGCGCCACCAGCTCGTCGCCGACCTTCGGCTCCTGCGCGTCCGCCGGGACGAACAGGAGGGAGACCTGCATGTGCGGCGGCTCGGCGAACCAGCGCTGCTTGCCCGACCACACGAAGGGCGAAAGGTTCCGGTTGACCGTCGCCAGCCCGGCGCGGGCCACGCCCTTCGCCCGGGGCATCACGCCGTGCATGGCCTTCGGCGCCTCCAGGCCCACGCCGTGCGAGGTGCCGCCCGCCACCACGACCAGCCAGCCGTCGGACGCGGCCCGCTGCTGCCGGTAGCCGAAGCGGTCCCCCCTGGCCACCCGGGTGACGTCCAGGACGGCGCCCCGGTACTGGGTCGCCTCGTGGTCGCCCAGCCACAGCCGGGTGCCGATGCGGGCACGGAACCGGGTCTGCGGGAACTGCTGCTGGAGCCGCGCCAGCTCGTCGGCGCTCAGGTGGCTCACGAACATGGTGTGCAGCGGCAGCCGGGCGGCCCGCAACCGCTCCATCCAGCCCATGACCTCCTCGACGGCGTCCGAGCCGTCGGTGCGGTCGAGCGGCAGGTGGATCGCGAAGCCCTCCAGACGGACGTCCTCGATGGCCGACTGCAGCCGCCCCAGGTCCGCCTCCGAGACGCCGTGCCGCTTCATGGAGCTCATGACCTCGATGACGACCCGTGCGCCGACCAGGGCGTGCACCCCGTCCACGGACGACACGGAGCGGATGACGCGGTCCGGCAGCGGCACCGGCTCCTCGCCGCGGCGGAACGGGGTCAGGACGAGGAGGTCGCCGCCGAACCAGTCCTTCATCCGCGCCGCCTCGTAGGTGGTGCCCACGGCGAGCATGTCGGCGCCGAAGCGGTTCACCTCCTCGGCGAGCCGCTCGTGGCCGAACCCGTACCCGTTGCCCTTGCACACGGGCACGAGCCCCGGGAACTGGTCGATCACGGACTTCTGGTGCGCCCGCCAGCGAGCGGTGTCGACGTAGAGGGAGAGCGCCATGACCGGTCCGGACCCTTTCTTCGGCGGTGAGTGTCGGTGTACGAGACGCGTACGAGCCTACGGAACGTCGGCGGGCACGACGCGTCAGCGGCGGGACATGTAGATGTCGAGGGCCTTGTGCAGCAGCTTGTTCAGCGGGAAGTCCCACTCGCCGAGGTACTCGGCCGCCTCGCCGCCCGTACCGACCTTGAACTGGATCAGGCCGAAGAGGTGGTCCGTCTCGTCCAGCGAGTCGGAGATGCCGCGCAGGTCGTACACCGTCGCGCCCATGGCGTAGGCGTCGCGCAGCATCCGCCACTGCATGGCGTTCGAGGGGCGGACCTCGCGGCCGATGTTGTCGGAGGCGCCGTACGAGTACCAGACGTGGCCGCCCACGACGAGCATGGTGGCCGCCGCCAGGTTCACGCCGTTGTGGCGGGCGAAGTACAGGCGCATGCGGTTGGGGTCCTCGTGGTTGAGGACGGTCCACATGCGCTGGAAGTACGACAGCGGGCGCGGCCGGAACTTGTCGCGCACCGCCGTGATCTCGTAGAGGCGCTGCCACTCGCCGAGGTCGTCGAAGCCGCCCTGGACGACCTCCACCCCCGCCTTCTCGGCCTTCTTGATGTTGCGCCGCCACAGCTGGTTGAAGCCCTTGAAGACGTCGTCCAGCGAGCGGTTCGCCAGCGGCACCTGGTACACGTAGCGGGGCTGCACGTCCCCGAAGCCGGCGCCGCCGTCCTCGCCCTGCTGCCAGCCCATCTTGCGCAGCCGGTCGGCCACTTCGAAGGCACGCGGCTCGATGAACGACGCCTCGACGTCCCGCAGCCTCTTGACGTCGGGGTCCTGGATGCCGGCCTTGATCGCGGGCGCGTTCCAGCGC
Source organism: Streptomyces sp. CC228A (assembly GCF_021390935.1). Lineage (GTDB taxonomy): Bacteria > Actinomycetota > Actinomycetes > Streptomycetales > Streptomycetaceae > Streptomyces. Next base: position 380,716 of record NZ_JAJPUI010000006.1, on the reverse strand, counting down.
CGGATGACGACCGGCGGGCCCATCTTCACGGAGAAGGCGCCCTGGTTCTTCAGGTGCTGCAGCATGGGCCGCAGCCAGTCGTCGAGGTTCGGCGCGTACCAGTTGATGACCGGGCCCTCGGGGAGGTAGGCCAGGTACCGCTTGATCTTGGGGAGCTGCCGGTAGAGCACGAGGCCGACGCCCACCAGCTCGTTGTTCCTGTCGAACCAGCCCAGGCTCTCCGAACGCCACTCCGTCTTCACGTCCGCCCACGCCGGGACCTGGCAGTGACTCGCCGCGGGCAGACTCTGGATGTAGGCCAGATGCTGCTCTCGGCTGATGGTCCGCAGGGTCAGGCTCATGTGGGGCGCTCCTCGGCTGGTAAGTCCCCCATTGGTCAGGGGTTCCGGCTCTCGCGCCGAAGCCTACTGGCAGCGAGGAGCGCCCCGGAGGGGCGTACGCCCGGAGGGTTCAGCCGAACACGCCGCCGAAGAGCCCGCCGCGGGCCATCCCGAGGAAGAACCCGACCGCCGAGGCGCCCAAGCCCACGACCAGGAAGGTGCGTTCGCGCGTCGTCTCCGAGATGAACTGGCCGTAGGCGCCGGTGAGGATGCCGACGAGCCCGGCCCAGGACGCGATGAGGTGGAGGCTGTGGAACTGGGCGGTGACGACGGCCAGCACGCCCAGCACCAGGGTGACGCCCATGAGCGTGTCCTGGAGCGGATGCGGCTTGCCGTCCGTGGCGAACAGGGACGAGGAGGGATGACGCTGGAACACGTGAGCCATGGGGCACCTCCTGGCTGTGCCGGAGGGCGCCGCACTGTAGCGCCGCCCGTACCCGTTGCTGTCCAGGGTGCGTCCCCCGGCCGCCGGATTTCAACCGGAAGCGGGTGTGCGGGTACTCTGTACCGTCTGCACAGGTGTCTGCCCATGCCCGGGTGCCATCGTCACGCCACGTGACGGATGGCGGTCGCGGGCCGACGCTGACGGCCAGAGGGCTGTCGGCGGGGCCGGATACCGTGCGTACGCATTACGACCCTCCTGCCACGGAACGACCGTGGCCGCTGAGTCCAAAGGAGGTGGGTTCCACATGCGTCACTACGAGGTGATGGTCATCCTCGACCCCGATCTTGAGGAGCGCGCTGTCTCCCCGCTGATCGAGAGCTTCCTCTCCGTCGTCCGCGAGGGCAGCGGCAAGGTCGAGAAGGTCGACACCTGGGGCCGTCGTCGTCTCGCTTACGAGATCAAGAAGAAGCCCGAGGGCATCTACTCGGTCATCGACCTGCAGGCCGAGCCTGCGGTCGTCAAGGAGCTCGACCGCCAGATGAACCTGAACGAGTCGGTCCTCCGGACCAAGGTGCTCCGTCCCGAGACCCACTGAGCCTTCCGCTCACAGGTCATCGGGTCCGAGTAGCAGCAAGCAGCCAGCAGCAATCCCGCCGAGAGGTTCACCCATGGCAGGCGAGACCGTTATCACGGTCGTCGGCAACCTGGTCGACGACCCCGAGCTGCGCTTCACGGCGTCCGGTGCGGCGGTCGCGAAGTTCCGCGTCGCGTCGACTCCCCGCACCTTCGACCGCCAGACCAACGAGTGGAAGGACGGCGAGAGCCTGTTCCTGACCTGCTCGGTCTGGCGCCAGGCGGCGGAGAACGTCGCCGAGTCGCTTCAGAAGGGCATGCGCGTCGTCGTGCAGGGCCGACTGAAGCAGCGGTCCTACGACGACCGCGAGGGCGTCAAGCGCACGGTCTTCGAGCTGGACGTCGAGGAAGTCGGTCCGAGCCTCCGCAACGCCACGGCCAAGGTCACCAGGACCACCGGCCGGGGCGGGCAGGGCGGCTACGGCGGCGGCCCGCAGGCGGACAGCGGCCCGTGGGGCGGCGGCCAGCAGGCTCCGCAGGGCGGCGGCGGTCCCGCCGGCGACCCGTGGGGCGGCGGCCAGCCGTCGGGCGGCCCGCAGGGCGGCCCGAGCTCCGGTTGGGGCGGCGGCGGCAGCGGCGGCGGCTACTCGGACGAGCCCCCCTTCTAGGAGCCCAGTGCTCCTGGGGATAGCTCCCCACTTCTTGATCACACAGGAGAAACACCATGGCGAAGCCGCCTGTGCGCAAGCCCAAGAAGAAGGTTTGCGCGTTCTGCAAGGACAAGGTCACGTACGTGGACTACAAGGACACGAACATGCTGCGGAAGTTCATTTCCGACCGCGGCAAGATCCGTGCCCGCCGCGTGACCGGCAACTGCACGCAGCACCAGCGTGACGTCGCCACGGCCGTCAAGAACAGCCGTGAGATGGCGCTGCTGCCCTACACGTCCACCGCGCGCTAAGGAAGGGTGACCTACTGATGAAGATCATCCTCACCCACGAGGTCTCCGGCCTCGGCGCTGCCGGCGACGTCGTCGACGTCAAGGACGGTTACGCCCGCAACTACCTGGTCCCGCGCGGTTTCGCGATCCGCTGGACCAAGGGTGGCGAGAAGGACGTGGCGCAGATCCGCCGCGCCCGCAAGATCCACGAGATCGCGACCATCGAGCAGGCCAACCAGATCAAGGCCCAGCTCGAAGGCGTGAAGGTGCGTCTGGCCGTCCGCTCGGGCGACACCGGCCGCCTCTTCGGCTCCGTCACGCCGGCCGACATCGCTTCGGCGATCAAGGCCGCGGGTGGCCCGGACGTCGACAAGCGCCGCGTCGAGCTCGGTGCGCCGATCAAGAGCCTGGGCGCCCACCAGGTGTCCGTGCGTCTGCACCCCGAGGTTGCTGCCAACCTCGGCGTTGAGGTCGTCGCCGCCTGAGTGTCGCCTCAGCCTCGCTGAGCACAGCGAAGGGCCGTACCCGCATGGGTACGGCCCTTCGTCATGTTTCACGTGAAACTGCGCGATCTAGTACGGCGACGTTTCACGTGAAACCGCGCATGGCCCGGTCAGCGCGTGGCGCCTGTGACGATCCAGCGGCCGGAGCGGCTCCGGAGCCAGAGCGTCAGCATGCGGACCAGCATCATCAGGGTCATGGCCCACCACAGGGCTGTGAGGCCGCCGCCGAGAACGGGGATAAGGAGGGCAACCGGAGTGAAGACAGCCAGGGTCACCACCATCGCACCGGCCAAGTACGGTCCGTCCCCCGCGCCCATCAGCACGCCATCGAGGACGAACACGACCCCGGCAATCGGCTGCGACAGGGCGACGACCAGCAGTGCGGGCAGCAAGGTGTCGTGAACTGCTTCGTCGCTGGTGAAGAGCGGAATGAACAGCGGCCGGGCGGCGATGACCAGGACGCCGAGCACAAGTCCCGAAGCGATGCCCCACTGCACCATGCGTCGGCAGGCGGCTCGGGCACCCTCGGTATCGCCGGCGCCCAGATACCGCCCGATGATGGCTTGCCCGGCGATCGCGATGGCGTCCAGCGCGAACGCCAGCAGGCTCCACAGGGACAGGACGATCTGATGGGCGGCCGCATCGGTGTCGCCCAACCGAGCCGCGATGGCCGTGGCGATCAGCAGGACGGCACGGAGGGAAAGCGTGCGAATGAGCAGCGGCACACCGGCCTGGGCGCTGGCCCGAATGCCGGCGGGATCGGGTCGCAGGGACGCGCCGTGGCGCCGGGCGCCTCGGAGGACGACCACGAGGTAGGCCGCCGCCATGCCGCACTGGGCGATCACCGTGCCCCAGGCGGATCCCGCGACGCCGAGCCCGGCTCCGTACACGAGGAGTACGTTGAGCAGCGCGTTGGCGCCGAAACCGGCGATGGCGACGTACAGGGGAGTCCGGGTGTTCTGCAGACCGCGCAGCACACCCGTCGCGGCGAGCACGACGAGCATCGCCGGAATGCCGAGGCTGGAGATGCGCAGGTAGGTGGTGGCATGCGGGGCGGCCGTGGCCGAGGCTCCGAACGCCTCGACGACCCAGGAAGCCGTGGGCAGGGTGACGGCGACGACGGCGAGGCCGAGGAACAGGGCCAGCCAGATGCCGTCCATTCCCTGGCGGAGCGCCGCGGGCAGGTCGTTGGCGCCCACGAGCCGTGCGACCGCCGCCGTGGTGGCGTAGGCGAGGAACACGAAGATGCTCACGGCGGTGGACAGCAGGGCCGCAGCGACTCCGAGGCCGGCCAGTTGGGCTGTTCCCAGATGGCCGATGATGGCACTGTCCGCGACGACGAAGAGCGGCTCGGCGACGAGGGCTCCGAAGGCGGGGATGGCGAGGGCGATGATCTCGCGGTCATGCTGGCGCCGGGTACGCGGCGGTGCCGGGGGAGCCTGGGTCATGCGTCCAATGTAATGTCCACAGGTAATGGACGCAATGGCATATTGATCCTTACGCGCTGGCCCCTTCGTGTGGCTCGCAGGAGGACGTTGCGCCGAACTCGCGCTGCCTGGAGAAGTTTTTCTCCCCCACAGCCCGTGGAAGGAAAGCGCGCAGGTCAGCCAGGGTGCCATGGAGGGGCTATGAGTTTGTCCACATCGCTTTCCCCTGGTCCGTGCACAGGATCGGCAGGGTTCTCCACAGCATTGGGCTGTTCATGCACAGGCCCTGTGGATAACCAGATTGGCTGACGCCCTCCAGGGGCCTACCGTTGTGCGGCGCCCGAGTGGGCGGCATGGCAAGGTCCGCCGGTGCGGACGGGAGGAGGTGGGCCGGTGAGCATCCCCGAGCCCTTGGACGACCCCTGGACCGACAGCGGGCCCAGCGACCGCCTTCCCGTCTCCCGCCGGCACGGTGACGGGCTTCCGGGGGAGGGCCGCGGCGGTGCCCGCGGCGGCCGCGGTCGGGGGCGCGAGGAGCAGCACGAGCGGGGCGGCGACGGCGCGGCCCCCTGGGACACCGGTGCGGCCGGCTTCGAGCGTGTCCCCCCGCAGGACCTGGACGCCGAGCAGTCCGTACTGGGCGGCATGCTGCTGTCCAAGGACGCCATCGCCGAGGTCGTCGAGGTCATCAAGAGCCAGGACTTCTACCGGCCCGCCCACGAGACCATCTACCAGGCGATCCTCGATCTCTATGCCAAGGGAGAGCCCGCCGACCCGATCACGGTGGCCGCCGAGCTGACCAAGCGCGGCGAGATCACCCGGGTGGGCGGCGCCTCGTACCTGCACACCCTGGTGCAGACCGTGCCGACCGCGGCCAACGCCGCGTACTACGCGGAGATCGTCCACGAGCGGGCGGTGCTCCGCCGCCTCGTGGAGGCGGGCACCAAGATCACGCAGATGGGATACGCCGCCGACGGCGACGTCGACGAGATCGTGAACCAGGCGCAGGCGGAGATCTACGCCGTCACGGAGCAGCGCACCAGTGAGGACTACCTGCCGCTGGGCGACATCATGGAGGGCGCCCTCGACGAGATCGAGGCGATCGGCTCCCGCAGCGGCGAGATGACGGGCGTCCCGACCGGCTTCTCGGACTTCGACGCGCTGACGAACGGGCTGCACCCGGGGCAGATGATCGTCATTGCCGCCCGTCCGGCCATGGGCAAGTCGACACTGGCCCTGGACTTCGCCCGTGCCTGCTCCATCAAGCACAACCTGCCGAGCGTCATCTTCTCCCTGGAAATGGGGCGCAACGAGATCGCGATGCGCCTGCTGTCCGCGGAGGCCCGGGTCGCCCTGCACCACATGCGCTCCGGGTCCATGACGGACGAGGACTGGACCCGGTTGGCCCGTCGGATGCCGGACGTCTCCCAGGCACCGCTCTACATCGACGACTCCCCCAACCTGTCGATGATGGAGATCCGGGCCAAGTGCCGTCGCCTGAAGCAGCGCAACAACCTGAAGCTCGTCGTCATCGACTACCTCCAGCTGATGCAGTCCGGCGGCTCCCGCCGGGCCGAGAGCCGGCAGCAGGAGGTCTCCGAGATGTCGCGAAACCTGAAGCTGCTGGCGAAGGAGCTGGAGCTCCCGGTCATCGCCCTGTCGCAGCTGAACCGCGGCCCCGAGCAGCGCACCGACAAGAAGCCCATGGTGTCGGACCTGCGCGAGTCCGGCTCGATCGAGCAGGACGCCGACATGGTGATCCTGCTGCACCGCGAGGATGCCTACGAGAAGGAGTCCCCCCGCGCCGGCGAGGCCGACCTGATCGTCGCCAAGCACCGTAACGGCCCCACGGCGACCATCACGGTGGCCTTCCAGGGCCACTACTCCCGCTTTGTCGACATGGCCCAGACCTGACCGCTTGGTGTCGGGCCTCAGATTTCGTGGCCAAATCTCACGAGCGATGGCATATCTGACACGAATCTGAGACTGGCAGGTCAAGTCGCTCACTCGTATGGGTGGCTGGGCTCTGATGCTGGTGCCTCCGAGGGAAGCTCGCTGACACCGTGGGCTCATCCCACCCTCACCGAAGCAGCCCAAGACCTCGGCATCCACCAGTCGGCCCTGGTGACCCAGATCAACCGCCTCGAACGGGACCTCGGAGAGGCACTGCTTGAACGCGCGGAACGCGGCCGGGCCATGAAGCTGACTCCCTTCGGCGAGAAGGTCATCGCGGCCATCAGCACCATGCAGGGTCAGATCGCGAGTCAGCCCCGACGCTGATCGTTTGCAGTGCCTGCGGCAGCAGGCCCGCAGTTCGCCGGAAGCGCCCCCACCACCATGGAGATGGCTGCAGCCGCGCTGTCGCCTTCACCGATGACCGTTCCACGAGAAGGACCGCAGACGCGATATCGACCGTCGCTCAGCGGATCGATGAACGGCACGTCCCATGAGTACGGGAACCCGGTGCAGGTCGTGAAGTGCAGCGACCAGTGGCTGGTGAACGGATACAACTGCCGCAGCTTCGGTTCGGCGAACGCGGCCTCGGCGAGCGCCAGTGTCTGGCGGGCGAGGTCGAGTCGATCGGCCTCCCGGCGCAAGTCCTCCAAGAGAAGTCGCCACTGCACGGTGACTGCCTCGGCCGGACCGCGTTCATGCGCTTCGGCCAACTCGCTCACCTCGATGAAGGAAGAATCACCCTGGATCTCACGGAGCCTGGCCCCGTCACGCCAACCTGCCGCAGCTCGGGCCAGCTCGCCCAGATCGGAAGTCGATCCCGAGAGCAGCTGAACCCCTTGGCACGGGCCATTGATGTTGAACCAACGGCTCTCCGACCCTATAAGAATCCAGCAGGGCTCCCGGCCAGGGGCTGTGCTGGTGACGCTGGCTGTCTGAGCTGACCCCGGTTTCGTGGAGTCCCTGAAGCCAGGCTTATGATCCTGGCCCGAAGGAGAACCACGAGCAGTGCCAGCACCACGTAAGTACCCGGACGAACTCCGCGAGCGGGCCGTCCGCGAAGTCCGCACCACCGGCCGTCCGATCGCGCATGTCGCGAAGGACCTGGGCATCCACAAGGAGGCCCTGCGCGGCTGGGTCCGCCAGGCCGAGGCGGACAGCGGCAAACGCGACGACCGGCTGACCGCCGCAGAGCACGAGGAGCTGAAGCAACTTCGCAAGGAAGTAGCGGAGTTGAGGCGGGCGAACGAGATCCTCAAAGCGGCGAGTGCGCTTTTTGCCCGGGAGCTCGACCGTCCCCGGACGAGGCCGACCAGGTGATCGACAGCCTGAAAGAAGACGGCTTCGGGGTCGGGCCCGTATGCCGGGTGCTCGGCTGGTCCGAGTCCGCCTACTACGCCCGCAAGAAGCGGCCGAAGTCCGCGCGCCGGCTCCGTGACGAGCAGCTCATGCCACTGATCGAGCAGGTTCACTCCGAGTCCGGCGGCACCTATGGGGTTCGGCGGATCACCCGTGCGCTGCGGCGCGAGGGTGTGGTGGTGGCCCGCTGCACCGTCGAGCGGCTGATGGGCGAGCTGGGCCTGGAGGGCGTGATCCGCGGGCAGCGGCGGCGGACCACCGTGCCGGAGCCGTCGGCGCCCCGCCCGCCGGACCTGGTCGACCGGGATTTCACCGCCTCGCGGCCGGACCAGCTGTGGGTGGCGGACATGACGTATGTGCGCACCTGGTCCGGCTGGGCGTACGTGGCGTTCGTCCTGGACGTGTACTCGCGGATGATCGTCGGCTGGCAGGTCGCGAACCACATGCGGACTGAACTGCCGTTGGATGCCCTGGAGATGGCGTTGTGGAGGCGGAGGATCAAGAAGGGCTCCGGCCTCATTCATCACAGCGACCGCGGGTCGCAGTACGTATCCATTCGGTATACCGAGAGGCTGTCCGAGATCGGGGCTTCGGCCTCGGTCGGCTCGGTCGCGGACAGCTATGACAACGCGATGGCCGAGGCGTTGAACGGCACCTTCAAGGCCGAGCTGATCGAGATGCAGGGCCCTTGGCGGGACGTCGACCAGGTCGAGCGGGCGATCTTCCAGTGGGTCGCGTGGTACAACGAGGAACGGCTCCACTCAGCCCTCGACTACGTACCGCCCGCCGAGTACGAACGCGCCTGGCGTCGACAACAGGAAGCCACCCCGCAGTCCGCCTGAACAAGATCACCAGACTCTACGAAACTCGGGGCAGCTCACCCATCCGCCCAGCCCACGTTGCTTCCAGCATCCGAGAAGCACGGAACCGAGGCTGGGAACCAACGAGGGCCGGGTCTCCTTTTCAGCTCGACCGATCCTCAGGGTTCATCGCCCAGCCATGAGACAGAGCGAAGAGGGGCAACCCATCTCGGCCGAACTGCCGCAGAGGCTCCAGGCATGGTTGGCCGAGCATGAGGACCGCTTGCAGTCCTGCGGAATCACGGGTCCCATCCAGCAGTCGCCCGAGGACGGCCGAACCAAGACCAGCACCTGGATGACGCTCGAGAACGATGAGTACGTCGCCGTGCTCATTGTCTGGAGCAGCGGGGAAGCCGAGCTTGAGTACGGGGACGTGGCAACAGGCCAGGTCCGACAACAGCACCGGGATCTCTGCACTGTCCAGGACCTCCTCGACGCCATCGAGACCATCCGTGAATGGATCCGCACGAGGGCGAGCCATCCCTAGAAGGGTGACCCCCGGCGAGTTTGAGGAGCCTGGGCAGATTGCAGCCCGACCCCCGCCGACCTCTCGGTGTTCCGAGGGCTTCTTGGCATCATCTCGGCATGGCCCCAGTTCTTCCCCGCACTGTCCGAGCCGTCGACACCGCTCAGCTCCTGGACCTGGCCCAGGAGGCCGCCATGCACAGCTTCAGCCAGCGACTCCCGGTCGACTGGCTCCGGGAGCACCTCGCCGCAGATGCGACGCACTACCTGTTCCCGACGATCGTGCAGCGGCTCACGCACCGCCCTGAGACGCCGCTGCAGTGGCGGTGCCAGCAACTGCTGACCGTCAACACCGGCGAACAGGTCTGGGGTCTCCTCGATGTCCTTCCCGACACCTTCGACAAGATCCCGGAGACCTTGGACACGGCGTCCCAGAAGGACATCGTCAGCCGCATCGAGCGAGCAGTGAAGGTGCGCGAGTGGATGGAACGAATGGGTGTCGAAGCAGGTTCGTGATGTCCCTGGGTAGCGGTGCAGCCTGCTGGACAGTCTGAGGAAATGACACCGATCTGAGACAGCCGGCGGCCGACACGTCGTGAGACTGAAGAGGAACGTCCAGCTCACAGCGTCGGCGCATGACACCGAAAGTGAGAACCTACATTCTGGGACGCCTGGTGTCGGTCGTGGTGTTCCAGGGCCGGCACGTCGTCAGGCGGGCTTCCCGATGTAGGTGGCGCGCGGACGTCGACACGGCGGTCCTCGGGCACGGCGATCCGGTCGTCCTCGACGCGGCCGGCGCCCTGCGGGGAGCGGTCGCCGCGCCGAGGTGACGAGGGCCTTCTTCGCGGCGTGGGCTCAGTCGAGTTGCTGGGCCAGTGCGACGACGCCTCTGGGGCCGTGCAGGTGGCGGAGGCGGTAAATGGGTTGCCCCATGAGTGGGCGGTCCCCAGGATGCCGCCCATGAAGACGATCCTCGGTTCGCCGGCTCTGCTGTCCCCTTCTGGCGCCTCCGCGTACATCCGGCAGCAGCAGTCGGGCCTCTGTCGGAGTGCGGTATTCATGGTCTTGTGATGGGCGCGCTGATCGCCGGCCTTGTGGCGGGGTACGGCATCGCCGTACCGGTCGGGGCCGTCGGGGCTTACCTGGTGTCGCTCACCGCGCGGGCGGGGCTGAAGGCGGGGCTGTCCGCTGCGCTCGGGGTGGCGGCGGCCGACGGACTGTACGCGCTGGTGGCCGCGGCAGGCGGCGCCGCCCTCGTGCCGGTTCTCCAGCCGGTGCTGCTGCCCCTGCGCTGGGTGGCCGCCCTCGTCCTGGTCGGGCTGGCCGTACGGAGCGGGATGACCGCGATCCGCCAGTACCTGCTCGTGCAGGCGCAGGGCGGCCGCGCCGAGGAGGGCGGGGCGGCCGTGAGCGGAGGCCGTGCCTTCTTCGGCTTCCTGGGGATCACCTTGATGAACCCCGCGACCATCGTCTACTTCGCCGCCCTTGTGCTCGGCGGTCAGGCGGTGTCCGATCCCACCGTCCTGGAGCAGGTGCTGTTCGTCGGCGGCGCCTTTGCTGCCTCCGCCAGCTGGCAGTTGCTGCTGGCCGGCGGGGGAGCGCTCCTCGGCAGGGCGCTCACCGGCCGGCGGGGCCGCCTGGCCACGGGCCTCACGTCCAGCACGGTCATCGTGGCGCTGGCCCTGCACCTCCTGGTCACCGCGGGCTGAGCACTGCGGCACGGCCCTGCAGGGCCTCTGTTTCACGTGAAACATTGCCCAGCCCCTCGGGCGTCCCCGTCGTCCCCCCGTGGTGTCACAGGGTGAGCTTGAAGCCGACATGGGAGGCGACGAAGCCCAGCCGTTCGTAAAAGCGGTGGGCGTCGGTGCGGGAAGCGTCGGACGTGAGCTGGACGAGATGCACACCCTGCCGGCGTGACTCCGCGATGGCCCACTCGATCAGCTGGGTGCCCAGACCGCTGCCGCGCGCGTCTGCGTGGACGCGTACCGCCTCGATGAGCGACCGCGTGGCGCCGCGTCGGGACAGCCCCGGCACGATCGTCAGGTGCAGGGTGCCGATCACCTGGGCGTCGCGGACCGCGACCACGAGCTGCTGGTGCGGGTCGGCGGCCACGCGCGCGAAGGCGGACAGGTACGGGGAGAGGTCGTCCGGTGTCTCCCGCTGAGCGCCCAGGGGGTCGTCCGCCAGCATCGCCACGATGGCGGGCACATCGGCGGTGGTGGCCTTGCGTATCTCAAGATCGCTCATGGCTGTGACGTTACTGGTCGCCGAGGAGGGGGGCGCCTTTCGGGAGCTCCGGCCGGCAGGCAGCCGCTCGCCGCCGCGGGCGCGGTCGCGATCTGTGGGCGTGCCCGCGGGAGGAGCAAGGCCGACCGGGGCGGGTGTGTGCGAGGGGGCGGCAGCTCAGCCGAGGGCGGGTGCGGGCAGGTCGGCCGGGGGCGGTGTGCGTGTGAGGGGGGCGGCAGGTCAGCCCAGGTCGGGTGCGTGCATGGCGCGGACGCCCTCGATGTTGCCGTCGAGGTAGTGCCGCAACGACAGGGGCACCAGGTGGACCCCGGCGATGCCGACCCGCGTGAATGGCACGCGGACGATCTCGTACTCACCGATCGGCTCGTCGACCTCGGGGCCATGGCGTTGCCCGGGGTCCATGGACTCCAGGCGGCAGACGAAGAAGTGCTGCACCTTCACTCCGGAGACCCCGCCGTTCTCGATGTGCTCGACGGTGTCCACGAAGCACGGCACCACATCCGTGATCTTCGCGCCGAGCTCCTCGTGGACCTCCCGGTGAAGGGCGTCCACGACGGTGGCGTCCCCCGGCTCCACACCGCCGCCCGGAGTCAGCCAGTAAGGATCCATCCCGGGCTTCGTCCGCTTGATGAGGACGAGGTCGTCCCCGTCGAGCAGGATGGCGCGTGCGGTGCGTTTGACCACTGGACGTTCGGTCATGGCTTCACCATCGCCCGCCTCGGACCGTCTGAAACGCGGCAGCGGATCCCACCACTCCGTGTCACCAGTCGGCGGCTGCCTGCAGCAGCAGGTTCTGGGCCCGCGCGATGTGCGTGTGGGAGGGCGTCCCGGCCCGTACCACGAGGAAGTACGTGCGCAGCGGCGGCACGGGCGGCTGGAGCAGCGCCACCAGGGTGCCGGCGGCCAGCGCCTCCTCGCAGAGGTAGCGCGGCAGCACGGCCAGCCCGGCGCCGAAGGACGCGGCCTCCAGGACGGCCCGCAGGTCGGGGACCACGACCGTGGCCGTCGCCGTGGGTTTGGACTCGAAGACGGCGGCCCAGTAGCGGCTGACGAACGGCAGGGACTCGTGCACCTCGATCACCGGGAGCCGGTCGAGCAGGGCGGCACCCCGGCTCGGCAGTGCCTCGGTGGCCGGCCGGGCCCAGCGCGGTGACGCCACGAGCACATGCTCCTCGTCGCACAGCGGGGTCGCGGTCAGCAGCCCTCCGCGCGGCCGGGCGGTGGCGATCGCGAGGTCGTGGCGGCCGGCCGCCAACCCGTCCAGGCTCTCCTCTGCGGCGCCGAAGAGGGACGCGCGCATCATGAGACCCTCCGACACGAGGGGCGCGAGCGCGGGTAATGCCCGCAGGGAGAGGAACTCGGGCGGTCCCGCCAGGTGGAGCGTCCGCGCCCCGACCCGTCCGTGCAGCCCCGCCTCCGTGATCTCCACGAGGGCGTCCAGGTGCGGCGCCGCCCGGTGCGCCAGCTCGTCGCCGATGGTCGTCGGGGTGACGCCGCGCGCCCGGCGCAGGAACAGAGGGCGCCCCAACTGCCGCTCAAGCGAGCGGATCTGACTGGTGACTGCCGGTTGGGACAACCCGAGGAGGGCGGCGGCACGGGTGAAGGAGCCGGCCCGGTGCACCGTGACGAAGGTCCGCAGCAGGCTCAGATCCATCTCCCGCCCCACCCCTCCCTTCACTGCCCGGACGCGCCGCGGTCGTCGTCCGCGTCCTCGAAGGACGCCGTGTCCCAAGAGTCGTACAAGCCGTAACTATAAATATGTCGATAGGTCGCTGTCGTCGGTGTGATTGGACACTGACGTAGGGTCAACTAGCCTGGTTCGGAAGCGGCACAGGCAGACAAAGCAGGACGGTCCGAGCCACGAGGGGGGAGGCTCGGACCGTCCGTTCTGCGTACGCTCCCTACTGCGCCGCTGCCGCCTCCAAGGCGTGCAGCACGTCGGCCAGCAGGTCCTCCGGATCCTCGGCTCCCACCGAGAAGCGGATGAACCCCTCGGGCACGTCGTCACCGCCCCACCGGCCGCGCCGCTCGGCTGTCGACCGCACGCCACCGAAGCTCGTGGCGTCGTCGACCAGCCGCAGCGCCTCCAGGAACCGTTCCGCGCGCTGCCGGTCCGGCAGCGTGAACGACACCACGGAGCCGAAGCGCCGCATCTGACCTGCGGCGACCGCGTACGACGGGTCCCCGGGCAGTCCCGGGTACCGCAGACCCGCCACGTCGGACCGCTCCGCCAGCGCCGCGGCCAGCGCCAGGGCGTTCGCGCACTGACGCTCCACACGCAGGTGGAGGGTGGCCAGGGACCGGTGCGCCAGCCAGGCCTCCATGGGCCCGGGGATCGCCCCGACGACCTTGCGCCAGCGCCGTACGGCCGCAGCGAGCCCCGCGTCCCGGCAGGTGACGTGGCCGAGCAGGACGTCGCCGTGCCCGGTCAGGCCCTTGGTGCCGCTCGCCACGGAGAAGTCGGCGCCCAGCTCCAGCGGCCGCTGGCCGAAGGGGGTGGCGAGCGTGTTGTCGACGGCGACCAGCGTGCCCTGGCTGTGGGCCGCCTTCACCAACCGCCGTACGTCGCACACGTCGAGCCCCGGGTTGGACGGCGTCTCGATCCACAGCAGGCGCGCCCCCTCCAGGACGTCCAGCTGGGCGTCGCCACCCGTCGGAGCGGTCCGCACCTCGATGCCGTACGCCTCCAGCTGCTCGCGCAGCAGGGCCAGGGCCTGGTAGCCGTCGCTCGGCAGGACCACCACGTCACCGGATCTGAGCTGCGAGAACAGCACGCCGGAGAGGGCGGCCATCCCGGAGGCGAAGACCACCGTCTCGACTGCCGAGCCCGGATCCGGAGCCTCCAGCTCCGCGATGGCGCGCTCCAGGTGGGTCCACGTCGGGTTCTCGTCCCGCCCGTAGGTGTACGGGCCGGTGGGTTCGCCGGGCAGGTGGTAGTGCGCGGCGAAGACCGGCCCGGGGAGCGCTGCGGCGTACTTCTCGGGTTCCGGCAGCCCGGCCCGCACGGCTCTGGTGCCGTCGCCCCAGTCGTGCGCCATGGCGGTCAGTCCCTGCCGTCGGGGAGGACGACGTTCAGCGCCCACGACACGACCGAGATGACCAGGCCGCCCAGGACGGCGGTCCAGAAGCCCTCGACGTGGAAGGCGAGGTCGAGCTTCTCCGCGAGCCACGAGGTGAGCAGCAGCATGAGGGCGTTCACGACCAGCGTGAACAGCCCGAGTGTCAGGATGAACAGCGGCATGGTCAGCAGCTGCACGATCGGCTTGACGAGGGTGTTCACCACACCGAACAGCAGCGCCACGAGAAGCAGCGTGAGCGCCTGTCGGCTGGTGTCGTCCCCGGTCAGCGTGATGTCGTCCAGCAGCCAGATCGCGACCGCCAGTGCGCCGGCGTTCGCGAGCGTCTTGACGAGGAAATTCAACATGTGTCTGATCGTGGCAGACCCGATCGGTACAAGGCAGGGGCGAGGGCGAACGGTATGAAGGCATTCCGACTGGACGAGCTGGAGGCGGAGCGCGTTGCGAACAACGGTGCGTACCTGCAGTTCCTGCGCGAGCGGACCATGTCGGTCGGGCTGTACGCGTTGGACGCGGGGGACTTGGACCCGCAGCAGCCGCACAAGGAGGACGAGGTCTACTTCGTCGTGAGTGGCCGCGCCTCCATCACGGTGGGCGCGGAGACACAGACGGTCGGACGGGGCAGCGTGGTGTTCGTCCCGGCCGGCGTGCCGCACAAGTTCCACCACATCACCGAGGACCTGCGGGTGATGGTGGTGTTCTCGCCACCCGAGGGCTGACCGCCCGGGCCCGGGAGGGCGACGGCAGCCCGGTCCCCACGGCAGCCGCAGCACCCCGGGCTCCTTCGGGAGCACGACGGCAGCCCCGTCCCGTCGGGGCGGCGCGAACGGCGGCCCGCGCCCCTGGGGGTGCGGGCGCACCGGGTCTCCCTAGGGGAAGGCTCAGGGGACTTCAAGGGATGCCAGACCCCCGCGGGCGCGGTCGCCCCGCCTAGCATCGAGAGCGTCGAAGCAGTGAAGCGGCGGATGAAGGAGTGTGACCGGCGATGGCGGCGATCAAGGAACTGCTCGCGGGGCTTCCCTGGTGGGTGAAGTGGGTGGCGATACCGGTCATCGCGGTGGCCGTCTTCGGCGGAATGATCACGTCCGCGGTCTTCTTCGTGGTGGGTCTGCTCTTCAAGGTGCTGCTCTTCGTGGCCCTGGTCGGCGGACTGATCTACGTCGTACGGAAGTTCACCGGGACATCGTCGTCCTCGTCTTCGTCCTCTCCGTCGTCGCGCTCGGAGTGGTGAGGCCGCCGCTCCGTTAGCCCGGCCGGGGGAACGCCCCCGGCGGAACCCACCCCCGAACGGAGGCTGCCATTAGAGTGGCAGCGCTTCCGCGGCCCTTGGAATCAGGGGCAGAGTGAACGCCTGACCAGCGGTTTGTATGACTACCGCTGTGGGCGAATGCCTGGGGGTGACCTATGGTCATGGCTTCGACTTCCGCTGCCCCGACGCTGATCGGCTCCGTGCAGCGGGCACTGAGACTTCTGGAGGCCGCGGGGTCCCATCCCGGAGGGGCTCCGGCCAAGCAACTGGCGCGCGAGACGGGCCTGGCCCTCCCGACGGCGTACCACCTGCTGCGCACCCTGGCGCACGAGGGCTACCTCCTGCGCGACAAGGGCGTGTTCATGCTCGGGGAGTCGGCACGGCGGCTGGCCGATGCCGGAGCCCTGCAGAATCGTCGCAGCAAGATCAAGAACTCCTTAGCGGACTGGCGGGACGCCATCGGCGTACCCGTCTACTTCGCCGTCTACCGGGACGGCGAGATCCAGCTCGTCGCCGTGTCCGACACCCCCGCGGCGCCCGCCGTCGACGAGTGGGCCGACTTCCGCGAGACCGGCCATGCGCATGCAATCGGCCAGTGCCTGCTGGGCCAGCTCGACAAGCCCTCCCGCGAGGACCACCTCGACCGCTACCCCGTTCAGGCGATCACGCCGTATACGGTGCGTGACCGCCGGGCGCTCCTGGAGCGGCTGAGCCGGCGGCCTCCGACGCGGCCGTTCATCGAACGCCAGGAGTACGCGCTCGGCACCGTCTGCGCGGCCATTCCGATCACCGCGGGCGACACCGCAGCGGCGATGGCCATTTCTCTCCCCCTCCACGAGGAGCACCGACTGCTTCCCGCGGTCGAACAACTACGCAATGAGATCGGAAAGCTCCTAGGTGCGGTCGCGCTCTCTATCAGTATCTGAAAAATCACTCCTTGTGATCTGAGGGCGGGTGCAGGACCATTGCGGCACGAGGGCCAGGAGCGATCAATCCTGGCCGTTTTCACACCATGGCTTACACGGCACCAGCGGGGTACAGATGCGCGAGTCGGTTCAGGCCGAAGTCCTGATGAGCTTCGTCGTCTCGGAGGAGCTGTCCTTCAGGATCCCGGTCGAGCTCCGGTATGAGGGAAAGGATCCGTTCGCGGTCCGGATGACGTTCCACCTGCCCGGAGACGCCCCGGTGACCTGGGTGTTCGGGCGGGAGCTGCTCCTGGACGGCGTCAACACCCCCAGCGGTGAGGGTGATGTGCGGATCGAACCGGCCGACGCCGGTGACGAGCTGTCGGATGTACTGATCCGGTTGTGCGTGGGCGCCGACCAGGCCGTGTTCCGGGCGAGCGCCCCGCCCCTGATCGCGTTCCTGGACCGCACCGACAGGCTGGTGCCGCTGGGGCAGGAGACCACGCTGGGTGACCTCGGAGGTGATCTGGAGGCCGCGCTCGGCCGCATCCTCGCGGAGAACGCGGGCTGAGCCGGCCGCTCCGCCCGTACGCCACCTTGCCCGCACGGCACCTGTCCGGGCGGGCTGCCGCCGCCGTACGCTCGCGGCCGTGCCGCCGTGGGCCGTAGCGCCGCTGCCGTACAGCGCCGCCGCCGTACAGCGCCGCAGCGGCAGGCGCCGCAGCAGAACGGGGACACCGCAGTACAGGGACACCGCAGTACGGGCACACAGCAGTACGGCACACCGCCGTGAGGCGACGCGAGGCCGGCCGGCGCGGGCGGGCGCCGGTCAGCGCTTCCGGCGACGCCCGCGCCCGCTCCTCGCCGCGGGAGCCCCGCCCCCGCCCTCGCCCGCCGGCGGCCGGTCGGCCGACACGACCAGAGCGGCCAGCCCCGTGGTCACCGGTACGGACGCCACCAGGCCGATCGAGCCGACCAGCGTCCGTACGATCTCCTGGGCGACCAGCTCGCTGTTGGCGACCGTGCCCACGCTGCTCTGGGCGATGGAGAACAGCAGGAGCAGCGGCAGGGCCGCGCCCGCGTACGCGAGGACCAGCGTGTTCACGACCGACGCGATGTGGTCCCGCCCGATCCGGATCCCCGCCCGGTACAGCGCCCGCGGCCCCATCCTCGGGTCCGCCTGGTGCAGTTCCCACACCGCTGACGTCTGCGTCACGGTCACATCGTCGAGCACGCCCAGGGAACCGATGATGACCCCGGCCAGCAGCAGACCCGACATGTCGATGCCGGGGTACAGGCCGTGGATCAGCCCCGTGTAGTCGTCGGTGTTGCCGGTCAGGCTCGCCCAGCCGATGAACAGCGAACCGAGCAGTCCGATCAGCAGCAGCGAGATGAGCGTGCCCAGCACCGCCACCGAGGTGCGCGCGCTGAGTCCGTGGCTCAGGTACAGCGCGATCAGCATGATGGCGCTCGCCCCGACCACCGCCACCACCAGCGGGTTCGAACCCTGCAGGATCGCCGGCAGGATGAAGAACGTCAGGAAGAGGAAGCTCGTTCCCAGCGCGACGAGCGCCATCACCCCGCGCAGCCGCCCGACCGCGACCACGGCCAGGGCGAAGATCACGGCCAGCAGTGCGAGCGGGAACTTCCGGTCGACGTCCGTCACCGAGTACTGGAGCTCCTCCGGGGCGTCGGGGGCGTACGCCACGACGACGCCCTGGCCCTCCTCCAACTGGCGGGGCGCGTCGGGCTGCACGACCTCCGTGAACGTACGGCCCTGGTGGGGGCCGGTCGTCACCTCGATGGTGGCGCGCTTGCACTGGCCCTGCTGGGCCCGGACCGCCTCCCTCCCCTCCGGGGTGCTGGTGTCGCCGGTCGGCGGCACCTGGGCCACGTTCACGTCCTTGCAGTCGACCTCTTCGACCTGGACGACCCTGCCCTGCTCGGTCTGCCGGTCGAAGCCGACGCCGCTGCGTTCGTGCGCCGGGGCGCCGCCCGGCCACAGGGCGACGAGGCCCACCAGGACGGCGGTGGCGAAAGGAATCAGCACGGCTGCGATGACCTTGCGCAGGTGCTGCGAGACGGGCGCTGCGGGGCCGTGGGCGTGCGTGTGGACATGCGCGAGCGCGTCGCCGCCGTGTCCCCGGCCGTCGTCGTGGGCGTGCCGGGATCCCGGGCCGCGGCCCTGGTGGGGGCCGTGATCCGGGTCCTGGTCGGGGCCCTGGTGCGGGTCGTGCTCCGGGTGCTGGTGCGAGGAAGTCACCGACCGATCATCGCAAGAACGCCAGGGGCCCCCTGTTCAGCATGGCCGGAAGGGCGCTAGCGTGGTGGCACCTTTGCACACGCGGGAGCTCGGAGCACCGGGCTGAGAGGGCGCTGACCTCCGTAGATCCGTACGGGAAGAGCTGCGCCGACCGCCGAACCTGTTACCGGGTAATGCCGGCGTAGGGAGTAGGTCAGGATGACCGTTCAGGACGCACGCACGCCTGCCTCCAGCAGCTCCAGCACCGAGGAGAGCGGGAAGTCCATCGGCTGGCACAAGGGCTACGTCGAGGGTTCGCGCCCCGACATCCGGGTGCCGGTCCGGAAGGTGCACCTCACCAACGGCAAGGACGTCACGCTGTACGACACGTCCGGGCCGTACACCGATCCGCAGATCGAGACCGACGTACGCCGCGGACTGCCACCCCTCAGGGAGAACTGGATCATCGCCCGCGGCGACACCGAGGAGTACGCGGGCCGACCGGTCCGCCCCGAGGACGACGGCATCAAGCACACCTCGCCGCGCGGCGGGCTGCGCAACCTCGACGCCGTCTTCCCGGGCCGCCCCAGGCAGCCCCGGCGGGGCCGCGAGGGGCAGCCGGTGACCCAGCTGGCGTACGCGCGCCGCGGTGAGATCACGCCGGAGATGGAGTTCGTCGCGGTACGCGAGAACGTCTCCGCCGAGGTCGTGCGAGAGGAGATCGCGGCCGGCCGGGCGGTGCTCCCGGCCAACGTCAACCACCCGGAGATCGAGCCGATGATCATCGGCAAGCGGTTCCTGGTGAAGGTCAACGCCAACATCGGCAACTCGGCCGTCACCTCCTCCATCGAGGAGGAGGTGGAGAAGATGACCTGGGCGACCCGCTGGGGCGCCGACACGGTCATGGACCTGTCCACCGGGCGCAACATCCACACCACGCGCGAGTGGGTGCTGCGCAACTCCCCCGTGCCGATCGGGACCGTGCCGCTGTACCAGGCGCTGGAGAAGGTGGACGGCAAGGCCGAGGAGCTGACCTGGGAGATCTACAAGGACACGGTCATCGAGCAGGCCGAGCAGGGCGTGGACTACATGACGGTCCACGCCGGCGTGCTCCTGCCATACGTGCCGCTGACGGCGCGTCGGAAGACCGGCATCGTGTCGCGCGGCGGCTCGATCATGGCCGCGTGGTGCCTGGCGCACCACAAGGAGAACTTCCTCTACACCCACTTCGAGGAGCTCTGCGAGATCCTCGCGCGGTACGACGTCACCTACTCGCTGGGCGACGGGCTGCGGCCGGGATCGATCGCGGACGCCAACGACGCCGCGCAGTTCGCGGAGCTCAAGACGCTCGGGGAACTCAACCGGATCGCGAAGCGTTACGACGTGCAGACCATGATCGAGGGCCCGGGACACGTCCCGATGCACAAGATCAAGGAGAACATCGACCTGCAGCAGGAGATCTGCGATGAGGCTCCGTTCTATACGCTCGGCCCGCTGACGACGGACGTCGCTCCGGCGTACGACCACATCACGTCCGGTATCGGCGCCGCGATGATCGCCTGGTGGGGCACGGCGATGCTCTGCTACGTGACGCCCAAGGAGCACCTCGGCCTGCCCAACCGCGACGACGTGAAGACGGGTGTCATCACGTACAAGATCGCGGCTCACGCGGCGGACGTGGCCAAGGGCCACCCCGGCGCACAGGAGTGGGACGACGCGCTGTCGGACGCGCGGTTCGAGTTCCGCTGGGAGGACCAGTTCAACCTGGCGCTCGACCCGGACACGGCACGCGAGTTCCACGACGAGACCCTGCCGGCCGAACCCGCGAAGACGGCGCACTTCTGCTCGATGTGCGGGCCGAAGTTCTGCTCCATGAAGATCTCGCAGGACATCCGCCGCGAGCACGGCGGCGACCTGAAGGCGGACGAGATCGAGGCCGGGATGGCGGAGAAGTCGCGGGAGTTCGCGGAAGCGGGCAACCGCGTGTACCTGCCGATCGCGGACTGAGGCCGCCGGCCGGCGCCCGCAGCCGGTCGCCCCAGAGCCGGCCGGCGGGACGGTGTCCCCGCGGTCGGTTGGCGGACCGTCTCCGCGGCCGGTCAGCCGGTCATCCGCTCAGCCGGCGGCGCCCGGCGTCGGTCGGGCGCGGACGCCGTCCCACCGGCCCGGGCGCCGTGCGCCCGGGCGCGGGTGGCGTTCTGCTCTGCCGTGCGGCGGCTTCTGCCGCCGTGGCCGGGCGGGCGGGCGGAGCGGCGGACTGGCGTGGCGGAGGCGTGCGGTCGGCCTGCGCTGGTCACAGCCGGTCGGGCTGACGATGCCCGGCGTCAGTCGGCCCCGGCGCCGTCCGACCGGCCCCGGCGCGGGAGGGGTCCGCTCGGCGGCGTGGCGGCTTCTGCCGCCGTGGCCGGGCGGCTGTACCGGCGGACCGGTGTGCTGGCGGACAGGCGTGCGGTCGGCCTGCGGCGACGTGCGGCGACGTGCGGTCGGTGGGTGTCCCGGTGCGGGTCAGTCGGGTCTCGGGCCCGGGCCCGTCGGTTCCCGCTCGGCCGGCCGCTGGGCGCGGGGTTCGCCGGACGCGGGGTCGCGGCTCGCGGGGTCCGCTTCGGGGATGGGCGCGCGGTCCGGGCAATGGCCCGCTTCGAGGGCGGGGCGCGGCGGGCACGGCGGTGCCGGTTCGGCGAGGACGTCCCGGAGGAACGGGAGGATGCCCCGCTCCAGCAGGGCGTTCCGCCACGCCTCGCGGGCGCGGGCCGTCTCGTCGAGCGGGCCGTGCCCCGCCCCCGAGGCCGCCGTGACCTCGTTGGCGCGGTTCCGCAGGGCCGTGACCAGGATGCCCACGATGGCCGCGCCCAGCCCCGCGGCGGCGACGGCCGCGAAGAACCAGCCCGCGCCGAGAAGCGGAGCCGCCACGTCCGGGGGCGGGTCCAGCATTTTCAGGACGTACCCCACCAGCAGCAGGACGACCGCCGCCGACCCCGAGAGGATCGGTGCGAGCACGGTCACGACGACACCGAGGCCCGCGCCGGGCATGGCCCCGTCGGCCGGAGCGCACGGGGCGGGTGCGGCGACCGCCCCGTGCCGTCTGCGGTGCTCCTCACGGACCCGTACGAAGTGGTCGTACTCGGCCGCGGCCGCGGTGCTGATGACCGCTGCGGCGTCCAGGGCCATGGCGCGGAGCTGCCCGGCCGTGAGGCGGTGACCGGTCCCGGCCAGGGCCGGGTGGTCCTGCGCGGTGCGCAGGACGGCGTCGAGCAGTCGCTCGAAGTCGGCGCGATCCTCCGGCAGCAGGTGCGGAGCTCTTTTCACAGGCGATCCCCCGAGACTCCCGTGGGGCGTGGAACGCCCGCGTAGAACGGCAGTTGGGCACGCCGATCGTAGAGCCGCCACGGTGAGCCGTGACAGTGGGTTTGCGGAAATCGCCTGGGGCGGATGCGCTCAGTCAGGCAGCGGGAGCTCTTGGACGAGAAGCTTTCTCGCCATGGTGACGCCGCCGTCCATGGCGATGGCCAGCCCGTCGGCGTACACGTGCGGGCCCTCCACCACGGGCCCGCTGCTCTCGTCGGGGCCGTCCTCGGTGCCGACCTCTCCGAGCAGGTACGGGATGGGGCTGTGGCCGTGCACCACGCGCTGCCCGCCGTACGCCTCCAGCAGTTCGCGCACCGCCGCGGCGCCGCCCTCGTCGCGGAACGCGAACCGCTTGGTGAACTTGCGGAACAGGTCCCAGCACTCGTCCGCGTCGTTGCGGGTGAGGATCTCGTGGACGGTGTCGTTGACGTCCTCGACGGTCTGGCCGTACTCCAGGTAGGCGGTGGTGTCCGAGTGCAGGAGGAGGTGGTCGTCCTGGACGGTGACCGCGTCGAGGCGGGACATCCACTGGAGGTGGACGTCCTGGAGGCGGTCCATGTCGCTCTTCTGGCCGCCGTTGAGCAGCCACGCCGCCTGGAAGGTGGCGGTCCCGGCGCCGGAGTTGACGGGGGTGTCGGCGAACCGCTTGGCGCCGAGCAGCAGCAGTTCGTGATTGCCCATCAGGGCCTTGCAGTAGCCGCCCGCCGCGGCCGCCTCCGCGGACAGCCGCATCACGAGGTCGATGACCCCGATGCCGTCGGGGCCCCGGTCGGTGAAGTCGCCGAGGAACCACAACCGGGCCGTGCCGGCCGCCCAGTGGCCCTCTGCGTCGATGAGGCCCCGCTCGCGCAGGGAGACGAGCAGCTCGTCGAGGTAGCCGTGCACGTCGCCGACCACGTACAGCGGGCCGGGGGTGTGGCCGCCGGGCGCCGCCGCCGGGGCGGTCGCGGGGACCGGCGGGACGGTCATGGGGACCTGGACGGTGTCACCGCGGTTGATGACCGGCAGATCGCGCTCCGTGGGGGTGTACCCGTCGGGGTAGGCGCCCTCGGGGAGGGCGTTGCCGGGGTGGCCGCTCTCCGCGGTGGCCGGGTCCGGCAGGCCCGCTGCGGCGGGCGGCTGCGGAGGAGGAGGCGCGCCGTGCTCCTGCACGGGCACCTGGGCGTACGGGGGTACGCGGAAGTCGCGCAACGTCGCTGTCCGCACCACGGGTCCCTGACCGGCCCCCTGAGTCATCGACCCCTCCACCACCGTCGCGACGCCCTACACCTCGCGGACCGGCCTGGTCGCGGCGGCCCGCGGTGTCGTGCGCCCATCATAGGAATGAGGCTTGTGCTGTGTGACGCACCAGGGGTGGTGAATCAAGGTGCACGCCTGCTTCACCGGCTGTTTCGCCCGAATTGAGCAGGTCTTGGCCGGGGGTTCAGGTCCGGACCGGGGCGGCGGGGCGCCGACCGGCTCCCCTCCTGGCTTGCCCCGGGGCCCTCGCCGGCACGCGTGCCCCTTTCGCCGGGTCTGCGACCGGTGCGTCCCGCGGACGCGTAAACCGTTCCCCCGGCCTGGTGCAGCCGGTGCCCCGTGCGGACGCGTACCCGTCCGCGCCCGGCCGAGGGGGTCCCCGGCCGGACGTCCCCGCCTCGCCCCGCCCGCGTGCGCGGGCCGCTCCGCCGGGTGCCCCTGGCGGGGCGGCTCGTCACTCCGGCCGGGGCGACCGGGGCGGGCTGACCGTCGTGCGGGGAGGCCGCCGCTGCGACGACGTCCGGACGATCAGCTCCGTCGGTATCACCTGCTGGATCGGCCAGTCGCCGTCGAGCCCCTCGATGGCGTCGATCAGCAGCTGGACGACCGCCGTGCCGATCCGGCGCGGCTTCAGCGAGAGCGTGGTGATGGGCGGCTCGGTGGCGGCGTACACGGCCGACTCGCTGCAGCAGACCAGCAGCAGGTCGTCCGGGACCCGCAGTCCGTACCGCCGCGCCGCCGCCAGCAGGTCCGTGCCGTTGGGGTCGAACAGTCCGTAGACCGCGTCCGGCCGGTCGGGCCGGGCCAGCAGCCGGTCGGCGGCGACCGCGCCGGCGCACGGGTCGTGGGCCGGGTACGACTCGTACACGGGATCCTGCCCGACGCGTTCGCACCAGGTCAGGTAGGCGGTCGTCGACAGCCGGGTGTACGTGTCTGTGGAGGTGCCGGTGAGCAGGCCGATCCTGCGGGCGCCGGCCTCGGCCAGGTGGTCCAGCAGGCCCAGGACGGCGGCCTCGTGGTCGTTGTCGACCCAGGCCGTGACCGGCAGGGTGCCCGCGGGCCGGCCGTCGGAGACGACGGGCAGCCCTTGCCGGACCAGCTCGGCCACGACGGGGTCGTGGTCGGAGGGGTCGATGACCACGGTGCCGTCCAGTGCCACGTTCGACCAGACGTCGGCGGGGCTGCGGCGCGAGGTCGCGGGCAGGATCACCAGGGCGTAGCCGCGGGCCAGGGCGGCGGAGGTGGCCGCTCTGGCCATCTCCGCGAAGTAGGCGAACTCGGTGAAGGTGAAAGGTTCATCCCCGTACGTCGTGACGGTCAGGCCGATGAGGCCCGACTTGCCGGTACGGAGGGTGCGTGCGGCCGCGGAAGGGCGGTAGCCGAGCCGGTCGGCGACCTCGCGCACGTGGCGACGGGTGGCGTCGGGGAGTCTGCCCTTGCCGTTGAGCGCGTCGGAGACAGTCGTGATGGAGACGCCCGCCGCGGCGGCCACGTCCCGGATGCCCGCGCGCCCCTGCCGGCTTCCCCGGGTCTGTGCCCGGCTCACCTGGTGCTTCCCTGCTGCTGTCATGGCGAGCCGATAGTAGGGGGACGGCGGGTGGCTGGGACGGTCGCATATTCACTCGTTGACAGGCACGTTTCTGCAAGGCCGGGTGATGCCAACCGTATGGAATCGCAAGTCAGTTGCGGGGTCTGCGGGCATGCCGCCCGTCGTCGGCGCGCATGTGCCAGGGCTCTGGACGAGGTTTCGAAGAGCCTGCAACTCACCTCTACGGGGGATGCGCGCCACGGCGCAAGCCACCGGCGCTCGCCGCATCCGCGCGCGCTCCCCGGTCGAGGTACGGAAGGCGGACGGGGCGGTGCCTCCCCGGTCGGCCGTTCGGTCGGCCATTCGCAGGAAAGCGGAATCCTCATAAGGTGTGCAGTATCGGTTGGGACATACGGTCGAGGAGGACCACAGTGAGCGAGACCAGCCCCAAGCTGCGCGCCGTGCTGGACGGCATCCCCACGTACAAGCCGGGCAAGCCGGCGGCCGCCGACGGCACGATCGCCTACAAGCTGTCCTCCAACGAGAACCCCTACCCGCCGCTGCCGGGTGTGCTGGAGAGCGCCCTGGCGGCGGCGCACGGCTTCAACCGCTACCCGGACATGGCCTGCACCGGGCTGATGAACGAGCTGTCGGAGCGCTTCGGGGTGCCGGTGACGCACCTGGCGACCGGCACCGGTTCGGTGGGCATCGCCCAGTCGCTGGTCCAGTCCACGGCCGGCCCCGGCGACGAGGTGATGTTCGCCTGGCGGTCCTTCGAGGCGTACCCGATCATCACGCAGATCAGCGGCGCGGCTTCGGTGAAGGTGCCGCTGACGGCGGACGCCGTGCACGACCTGGACGCGATGGCCGGCGCGGTGACCGACCGCACCCGGCTGATCTTCGTCTGCAACCCCAACAACCCCACGGGTACCGTGGTGCGCCGGGCCGAGCTGGAGCGGTTCCTCGACCGCGTGCCGTCCGACGTCCTGGTCGTGCTGGACGAGGCGTACATCGAGTTCATCCGCGACGACGAGGTGCCGAACGGCATCGAGATCTACCGGGAGCGCCCGAACGTGGCGGTTCTGCGGACCTTCTCCAAGGCGTACGGTCTCGCGGGCCTGCGGGTCGGCTTCGCGATCGCGCACGAGCCGGTGGCGGCGGCGCTGCGGAAGACGGCGGTCCCGTTCGGTGTGAGCCAGCTGGCGCAGGACGCGGCGGTGGCGTCCCTGCGGGCGGAGGACGAGCTGCTGGGCCGGGTCGGCTCCCTGGTGTGCGAGCGCAACCGCGTGTACGAGGCGCTGGTGGACCAGGGGTGGACGGTGCCGGTGACCCAGGCCAACTTCGTCTGGCTGGGCCTGGGGGAGCGGACGGTCGAGTTCGCGGCTGCCTGCGAGGCGGCCGGTGTGGTGGTCCGGCCGTTCCCGGGCGAGGGCCTCCGGGTCACGATCGGCGAGGTGGAGGCGAACGATTTGTTCCTGCGGACCGCCGAGGCGTTCCGCAAGGAGAAGTTCTGAGGACCTGAGGGCGGCGGCCGGCCCGCGGAGCCGTCTGCGGTCCTGGTTGACCGTACGGATCGGGCGGTCGGCCGGGTGCTGTCGACCACACGGACCGGGCGGGCTGGCCGGGTGCTGTCGTCCGTACGGTCCGGGCGGCCTGGCTTGGGTGGTGTCGTCCGTACGGATCGGCCGTCCGGGCTGGTGCTCAGGTCAGTCGTACTCAGCTGCCGACCAGCTCCACGCGGATGGGGTCGCCGTCGCGGACCGTGGCGAGGATGTCCGGGTCGTCGTCGAGCCGGCCGAGGACGTTGCACGGGCTCGCCAGCCGGCATTCCTCCCCGCGTGAGATCGGCGTCGGGCCGTAGGGCAGGGCCAGCGCGTCGCCCTCGGTCCAGAACGCGACCGTCCCCGGCTCCACCACCTGGCGCGCGCCCGCCTCCAGGGCCGTGGTGACCGGTGTGTCGAAATACACCTCCTGCCCCCAGGTACGGGCGGTCGAGGTGATCGGGAGAGCCCCCGCGAGCGCCTTGCTCGTGGGGGTTTCGTCCAGGGTTGCCGTCGTATGACCGGCGGGCCAGGTGATGTGGATCTGCATCCCTGAATTCAACAAGATGTTGAAGTTCGACGGAAGAGGGGCGCGGTGGGACCCCCGGTTCCTGCTGCGGATTTCGTGTAGGCCATAATGGCTTGTGATTGTGAACGCATTCACAAGCGCGCCTGTTTCCTCCTGAGATCAACTGGTATCCACCGGAAGCGCAGAGGGCCGAACGGGCGACGTGAGGACCCGGTCGTGCGGCGGGGTCCGCAGCCCCGGCCACCCGCCGGGGTCCAGGGCTCCGGCCACCCGGCCGGGGTGCAAGGCCACGGCCCCGAGGCCGGGTGCAACGCTCCGGCCGCCGGGTCGGGGTGCAAGGCAGGGCTGCCGCCCGCGCAGCCCGTAAGGAGAAGATCGTCGTGGACCTGGCTCTGGCGCCAGAGACGCTGGCGCGGTGGCAGTTCGGTATCACCACCGTCTACCACTTCCTCTTCGTCCCCCTGACCATCTCACTCGCCGCCCTCACCGCCGGTCTGCAGACGGCGTGGGTGCGCACCGGCAAGGAGAAGTACCTCCGGGCGACCAAGTTCTGGGGAAAGCTCTTCCTGATCAACATAGCCATGGGAGTCGTCACCGGCATCGTGCAGGAGTTCCAGTTCGGCATGAACTGGTCGGACTACTCCCGCTTCGTCGGTGACGTCTTCGGAGCCCCGCTCGCCCTCGAGGCGCTGATCGCCTTCTTCTTCGAGTCCACCTTCATCGGCCTGTGGATCTTCGGCTGGGACAAGCTGCCCAAGCGGATCCACCTGGCCTGCATATGGATGGTCTCGATCGGCACCATCCTCTCCGCGTACTTCATCCTGGCCGCGAACTCCTGGATGCAGCACCCGGTGGGCTACCGGATCAACGAGGCCAACGGCCGGGCGGAGCTGACCGACTTCTGGGCCGTCCTCAGCCAGAACACCACGGTCACCCAGGTGTTCCACACCCTGACCGCGGCCTTCCTCACCGGCGGCGCGTTCATGGTCGGCATCGCCGCCTACCACCTGGCCCGCCGGAAGCACATCCCGGTGATGAAGACCTCGCTCCGGCTCGGCCTGGTCACCGTGGTCATCTCGGGCATGCTGACCGCGGTCAGCGGCGACATCCTCGGCAAGGTCATGTTCCGGCAGCAGCCCATGAAGATGGCCGCGGCGGAGGCCCTGTGGGACGGCGAAGCGCCCGCGCCCTTCTCCCTCTTCGCGTACGGCGACGTGGACGAGGGCCACAACAAGGTCGCCATCGAGATCCCCGGTCTGCTGTCCTTCCTCGCCAACGACGACTTCGAGTCGTACGTGCCCGGCATCAACGACACCAACGAAGCCGAGCAGAAGAAGTACGGACCCGGCGACTACCGTCCCAACATCCCCGTCACGTACTGGTCCTTCCGCTGGATGATCGGCTTCGGCATGGCGTCCTTCAGCCTGGGCCTCCTCGGCCTCTGGCTGACCCGCAAGAAGTTCCTGCTCCCGCGGGCCCACCGGGTCGGCGAGGAGGAGGTGCCGCACCTGGTGCTCTTCAGGCAGCCCCTCAGCCCGAAGCTCACCCGGATCTACTGGCGGGTCGCCCTGTGGACCCTCGCCTTCCCGCTCATCGCCAGCTCCTGGGGATGGATCTTCACCGAGATGGGACGCCAGCCGTGGGTGGTCTACGGCGTGCTGCGCACCCGTGACGCCGTCTCCCCCGGAGTCTCCCAGGGCGAGGTGCTCACCTCGATGATCGCCTTCTCCCTGCTCTACGCCGTCCTCGCCGTGGTCGAGGTCAAGCTGCTGGTCAAGTACGCCAAGGCCGGCCCGCCCGAGCTCACCGAGGCCGACCTCAACCCGCCCACCAAGATCGGCGGCCACGACCGCGATCCCGACCGGCCCATGGCCTTCTCGTACTGAGGGAGGGGAGACGGAACATGGAACTGCCCGACATCTGGTTCGTCCTCATCGCCGTCCTGTGGATCGGCTACTTCTTCCTGGAAGGGTTCGACTTCGGGATCGGCGTGCTGACCAAGCTGCTCGCCCGCGACCGGGCCGAGAAGCGCGTCCTCATCAACACCATCGGACCCGTCTGGGACGGCAACGAGGTGTGGCTGCTCACCGCGGGCGGTGCCACGTTCGCCGCCTTCCCCGACTGGTACGCCACCCTCTTCTCCGGCTTCTACCTGCCGCTGCTCCTGATCCTGCTCTGCCTCATCGTGCGCGGCGTCGCCTTCGAGTACCGCGCCAAGCGGCCCGAGCCGCAGTGGCAGCACAACTGGGAGCAGGCGATCTTCTGGACCTCCCTCATCCCGGCCGTCCTGTGGGGTGTGGCCTTCGGCAACATCGTGCGGGGCGTGAAGATCGACGCGTCGAAGGAGTACGTCGGCACGTTCTTCGACCTGCTCAACCCGTACGCGCTGCTGGGCGGCCTCGTCACGCTGACGCTGTTCACGTTCCACGGAGCGGTCTTCGCCGCCCTCAAGACCGTGGGCGACATCAGGGAGCGGGCCCGCACCCTCGCCTTCACCCTCGGGCTGGTCACGGCCGCCCTCGCCCTGGGCTTCCTCACCTGGACACAGGCAGCACGGGGCGACGGCAGCAGCCTGATCGCGATGGTGCTCGCCGTGACCGCTCTCGTCGGGGCCGTGGGCGCCATCAAGGCAGGCCGCGAGGGCTGGTCCTTCGCCCTGTCGGGCGGGGCGATCGCCGCAGCGGTGGCGATGCTGTTCCTCACGCTCTTCCCCGATGTCATGCCGTCGTCGCTGGATCCGGCGTGGAGCCTGACGGTGGCGAACGCCTCGTCCAGCCCGTACACCCTGAAGATCATGACCTGGTGTGCCGCGATCGCCACCCCGGTGGTGCTGCTCTACCAGGGGTGGACCTACTGGGTGTTCCGCAAGCGGATCGGTACGCAGCACATCGCGGCAGACCCGCACTAGCGGCGGCTGCGCCCCCCGAGAACCAGCGGTCTTCAGGGGGCCGTTCAGGAGGAGATGTTTCACGTGAAACCGATCGACCCGCGCTTGCTTCGATACGCCCGAGCCACCCGCTTCTTCCTGGTGGCCGTGGTCCTCCTCGGGCTGCTCGGAGCAGCTCTGGTCATCGGTCAGGCGATGCTCATCGCCGAGATCGTCGTGGGAGCGTTCGAGCGCGGGATGGACGTGTCCGCGCTCGGCACCCCGCTCGTGCTGCTGGCGGCGGTCGCGGTCGGCCGGGCCGCGGTCTCCTGGCTGACCGAGCTCGCCGCACACCGGGCGAGCGCCGCCGTGAAGTCGGAGCTGCGCGGACGGCTGCTGGAGCGGGCCGGCGCGCTCGGGCCGGGCTGGCTGAGCGGGCAGCGGACCGGCTCCCTGGTGGCACTGGCCACCCGGGGCGTGGACGCACTGGACGACTACTTCGCGCGCTACCTGCCGCAGCTGGGCCTCGCCGTGGTGGTCCCCGTCGCGGTGCTGGCGCGGATCGTCACCGAGGACTGGGTCTCCGCCGCGACGATCGTGGTCACCCTGCCGCTGATCCCCCTCTTCATGGTGCTCATCGGCTGGGCCACCCAGACGCGGATGGATCGGCAGTGGGCGCTGCTGTCCCGGCTTTCGGGGCACTTCCTCGACGTGGTGGCCGGACTGCCGACCCTGAAGGTCTTCGGCCGGGCCAAGGCCCAGGCGGAGTCGATCCGGGCCATCACCTCGGACTACCGGCAGGCCACCCTCCGCACCCTGCGGATCGCGTTCCTGTCGTCGTTCGCCCTGGAACTGCTGTCGACGCTGTCCGTGGCCCTGGTCGCCGTCGGCATCGGCATGCGCCTGGTCCACGGCGACCTGGACCTGTACACGGGGCTGGTCATCCTGATCCTCGCCCCCGAGGCGTACCTGCCGCTGCGCCAGGTGGGCACCCAGTACCACGCGGCGGCGGAGGGCCTTTCCGCAGCCGAGGAGGTCTTCGCCGTGCTGGAGTCCGCTCCGCCGCGTCCCCCGGGCAAGGGGGCGCCGGTGCCGGAGGGGCCCGCGCGGATCGAACTGGACGCTGTGACCGTCCGCCACGAGGGCAGAGCGGAACCCGCTGTGGACCGGGCTTCGCTGGTCGTGGAACCGGGGGAGACGCTCGCACTGGTCGGCCCCAGCGGGGTGGGCAAGTCCACCCTGCTCGACGTCGTGCTCGGCTTCACCGTCCCCGAGTCCGGGAGCGTGCGGGTGAACGGCACCGACCTGGGAGCACTGGACCCGGAGCGGTGGCGTGAGCGCATCGCGTGGGTGCCGCAGCGGCCGTACCTGTTCGCGGGGACCATCGCGGAGAACGTCCGGCTGGCCAGGCCGGACGCCGACGCAACCGCGGTGGCCGCCGCACTGCGCGACGCGGGAGCCGACTTCGTGGCGGAGCTGCCCGACGGAGCCGACACCGTGCTCGGCGAGGACGGCGCGGGGCTGTCCGCAGGGCAGCGGCAACGGCTGGCCCTGGCCAGGGCGTTCCTCGCCGACCGGCCGGTGCTGCTGCTGGACGAGCCGACGGCCGCACTGGACGGTGCCACCGAGGCCGCCGTGGTGGACGCGGTACGCCGACTGGCGGCAGGGCGGACCGTCCTGCTCGTCGTCCACCGGCCGGCCCTGCTCGCAGTGGCCGACCGCGTGGTCACCCTCCTGCCTGGCGGCGGGCGGCAGCCGCGGGAGGCGAGTGAGACCGACGGCGCCGCGCCCGCGGGCCGGGTGCCGGCCGACCTCTCCGTGGGCGGCGACATGGTCGATGACGCCTTCGGCGTCGTGGGCGGCCTGCGGTCGGGGCAGGCGGGGGCCGCCCCAGCACCGGCCGGGGGATGGCAGGACGTTCCGTACGCCGCGCAGGATGGTGCTGCTTCGGAACAGCCCCGGGCGCTGGCCCGGGTGCGGGCCTCCGCCGGAGCACTGCGCGGGCGGCTCCTGCTCGCGCTGCTGCTCGGCAGCCTCGCCCTCGGATCGTCCGTCGGCCTCATGGCGGTGTCCGGATGGCTGATCTCCCGCGCCTCCGAGCAGCCACCCGTCCTCCACCTGATGGTGGCGGTCACGGCGACGCGCGCGTTCGGCACCGGGCGGGCCGTCTTCCGGTACGCCGAGCGGCTCGTGTCCCACGACGCCGTGCTGCGCATGCTGGCCGACCTGCGGGTCGCCGCGTACCGCCGGCTGGAGCGGATCGCTCCGGCGGGGCTGCGCCGCAGCCGCCGTGGCGACCTGCTGTCCCGGCTCGTCGCCGATGTGGACGCCCTGCAGGACTACTGGCTGCGCTGGCTGCTGCCCGCGGGGACCGGGCTCGCCGTGGGCGTCGGCGCGGTCGCGTTCACCGCCTGGCTGCTCCCCGAAGCAGGGGCCGTCCTCGCGGTCGGGCTGCTGGTCGCCGGCGTCGCCGTGCCGGCCCTGGGCGCGGCGGTCTCCCGGCGCGCCGAGCAGCGGCTTTCCCCGGCACGCGGGACCCTGGCGGCGCGCGTCGTGGAGCTGCTGAGGGGGTGCGCCGAGCTCACCGTGGCCGGTGCGCTGCGCGGCCGTCTCGACCGCGCGCGGGAGGCGGACGGCGTACTCACGCGGATCGCGGCCCGCCAGGCGACGGCGACGGCTCTCAGCGGCGGCCTCGTCGCGCTGGTCACCGGGCTCACCGTGGCGGCTTCCGCCCTGGTCGGGGTGCAGGCGGTACGGGACGGCAGGCTCGCCGGGGTGGCGCTGGCCGTGGTCGTGCTCATACCGCTCGCCGCGTTCGAAACGGTCATGGGCCTGCCGCTCGCCGTGCAGTACCGGCAGCGGGTGCGGCGCAGCGCGGAGCGGGTCCACGACCTGCTCGACGCGCCCGCCCCCGTCCAGGAGCCGGAACGGCCCGCGCCGCTGCCCGACGCCCCCTTCCCGCTGGAGCTGCGCGGGGTCTGCGCCCGCTACCCCGGGCAGGAGCGGGACGCACTGCACGGCTTCGACCTGCGGCTGGAGGAGGGGCGGCGGGTCGCCGTCGTCGGTGCTTCGGGCTCCGGCAAGACCACGCTCGCGCAGGTGCTGCTGCGGTTCCTCGACGTACGCGACGGCACCTACCGGCTGGGCGCCGGCGGCGCGGACGCGACGCGGCTCGACGGTGACGGGGTACGGCGGTTCGTCGGCCTGTGCGCCCAGGACGCCCACCTGTTCGACAGCTCCATCCGGGAGAACCTGCGCCTCGCCCGGACCGGTGCGAGCGACGAGGAGCTGCGGCGGGCACTCGCCGAGGCGCGGCTGCTGGACTGGGTGGACGCGCTGCCCGAGGGGCTGGACACGCTGGTCGGCGAGCACGGGGCGCGGCTCTCGGGCGGCCAGCGGCAGCGGCTCGCGCTGGCCAGGGCCCTGCTCGCCGACTTCCCGGTGCTGCTGCTCGACGAGCCGGCCGAGCATCTGGACCTCGCCACGGCGGACGCGCTCACCGAGGACCTTCTGCGGGCCACACGGGGACGTACGACCGTGCTGATCACCCATCGGCTGCGGGGCATCGAGGCGGCCGACGAGGTCGTCGTGCTCGATGCGGGCAGGGTGGTCCAGCGCGGCCCGTACGCGGAGCTGGCCCCGGCGGACGGGCCCCTGCGCCGGCTGCTGGAACAGGAACGCGCGGCGGACGCGGAGGCGCTCCGACCCACGTCCTGAGGGCGCGGACGGGCGCGGACGGACGCGGTGCCAGGTGCAGGGTGCCGGTGCCGGGGCACCCCGGCGGGGCACCTCGGCGGGGCCTGGACCAGGGGGAGGCGGGCCGCCGTCGGTGCCGCAGGGCGGGGCGCGGTGGGTGCCGCGGTGCGGGGCGGTTTGCGGTGGGGCACGGTCGGTGCCGTGGCGGGCGTCGCGCCGGGCCGCGGTGTCGGCGGCTCGGCGACAAGGTCCGGATGGCCGTACGGAGCTGGGCCGGATGGCGGTACGGCTGTAGGCCGCACGGCGGTACGGCGGTGGCGCGAGGCCGCCATGTGCCGCGCAGGAGCAGCCGAGGGGCCACCATCCCACGGTGTGCCTCTCCCACGATCGGCGCTCGCTGCTCGTGCCGACGCCGTCCGCCCCGCCCGCCGTCCTCCTCGTGGCCCTGATCGCCCTCCTGGCGCTGCTCGGCCCCCGTCCCCCGCGGCCGCCGGGCCGGCGGCGCCGGCGGGCGGCTCCGACGGGCCGGCCATGAGCAGCCGCGTGGCGGCGCTGTACGCGGAGGCCGCCCGGATCGCCGAGGCGTACGAGGAGGGCCGCCGTGCGGCCGACGCCGAGCGGACCCGGGCGGGACTCCTGCGGCAGGAACTGGACGTGCGGCGGCGCGAGGTGAGGCTTCTTCGGGCCCGGGCGGGCGAGGTGGCGAGAGCCCAGTACCGCGCAGGGGGGTCCCTTGCGGTGACGGCGCGTCTGCTGACGGCCCCGGACCCGGAATCCGCGCTGCGCGCCCAGGGCTCCGCACGTCAGGCCGGTCAGGCGGTGGACCGGCTCATGGACGCGGCGCGGCGGGCCGAGCGGCGGCTCACCGTGGCGGAGCGGCAGGCGCGGACGGCGTGGCGGGACCTGGAAGTGAGGCGGACACGGCTCGCGGAGGTCCGGCGCGACCTGGAAACGCGTCTGGAGCAGGCGCAGTGGCAGCTTCAGGCGGAAGCCGACCGGAAGGTGGCGGCGGGGCGCTGCCCGCGCACGGCGCGCCTGGACCAGCCCGACACTCCCCGGCGGACCGGCCCTGGGTGGCGCCGGTGGCAGCGCGCGACGGCTACCGCTTGTCCGCGGGCTTCGACCGGGCGGGGGCGCACTGGGCGCACCGGCACACGGGGCAGGACTTCGCCGTCGCCATCGGGACGCCGGTGCGGTCCGTCGGGGCCGGGCGGGTCGCATCCGTGTCCTGCGGCGGCCCGTTCGGCATCGAGGTGATCGTGCGGCACGCGGGCGGCTGGTACTCCCAGTACGCCCACCTGGCCGCGGCCGCGGTGGAGCGGGGCCAGTCGGTGGCGGCCGGGCAGTGGATCGGCCAGGCGGGGACCACGGGGAACTCGACGGGGCCCCACCTGCACTTCGAGGTCCGGCTCACTCCGCAGCTCGGCTCGGGCGTCGACCCCGTGCGCTGGCTGCGCGACCACGGGGTCGAGGTGGGCGGAGGCGACCGCTGAGGCGGGCGGGTCGTCGCGGCCGGGGGTGGGCGGCTGCGGACCGGGGCGGCGGGGGCTGAGGAGGCAGCGCGGCGGGCGGGGCAAGGGAGGCAGCGCTGCGTGCGGGGCGCGGGGCTGAGGGGTGAGGGTGAGGGGCGCCGGGAGGAGGTGCGGCGGCCGGCGGGTGGGCGGCGGGCCTGCCGGGCCCTCAGCCGGCGGCGAGGATGTCCTCGATCACCGCGGCGACGCCGTCCTCGCTGTTGGCGGCGGTGCGGCCGGAGGCGGCGGCGAACACGTCGGGGTGGGCGTTGCCCATGGCGTACGAGGTGCCGGCCCAGGTCAGCATCTCGATGTCGTTCGGCATGTCCCCGAACGCGACGACCTCGTCCGCCGAGATGCCGCGCTCCGCGCAGCACAGTGCCAGGGTGCTGGCTTTGGAGACGCTGGTGTCGCTGACCTCCAGCAGGGCGGTCGGGCTGGACCGGGTGATGGCGGCGTGCCCGCCCGCAGCGGCCCTGGCGACCGTGAGGAAGCCGTCGGGGTCGAGCTCGGGGTGGAACGCCAGCAGCTTGAGCAGGGGGAGGGGATCGGTTTCACCGCCGTGCTCTCCCTCCACCTCCTCCAGCAGTTTCTCGGCGGGTCCGATGACGCCCGCCGGGTCGAAGTGGAGCGGGGGGTAGTCCGGCTCGTGGTGGAAGCCGCTGCCGAACTCCATGGCGAAGGCCGTGCCCGGGGCGGCCTCGCGCAGCGAGTGGACCACGTGCAGTGCCTTCTGCCGCTCCAGGGCCCGTGCTTCGACGATCCGGCATCCTGCGTGCAGGTCGACCACGGCGGCCCCGTTGGAGCAGATCGCCAGGCCGTGGCCGTGGACGTGCTCGCTGACGACCTGCATCCAGCGGGCGGGACGGCCCGTGACGAAGAAGACCTCGATGCCTGCCTGCTCGGCGGCGGCGAGCGCTGCGACCGTGCGGTCCGACACCGTCTTGTCATCGCGCAGAAGCGTTCCGTCAAGATCGGTGGCGATCAGTCGGGGACGCCTGCGGGGCAGAGGACGGGGGCATGCGGCGGCTGTCGTCGTCGGTGAGGTCACGCCGCTCATTCTCCCGTACGGTCACCGCTCGAAGTGCACGGACGTGCGAAAGGGTGCGCATTTGAGCCGTGCGATCTCGGGAACGCACACGTGGGAGGAAACGGGGGAAACACCAGTAACCGCCCGGTGCCCGCCTTGGCCGCGAGGCTCATGCGACCCCTGCGACCCCTGCGACCCATGGGGCACCCGTAGGCTTTCGGGTAGGAGTCTGCGCCTGAGTACCGTCATCCTGCCCGTGCGCCGCCGGGACGACGGGGGCCGCGAGCGGTGGACACGCGCCGAGGAGCGCGGCTTTCACGCCGCGTACACCTGTGACCACCTGTCCTGGCGCAGCTTCCGTGGCGGCCCGTGGTTCGGCGCGATCCCGACGCTGGCCGCCGTGGTCGCCGCGACGCGGCGCATGCGCCTCGACATGCTCGTCACCCCGGTCGCGCCTCGTTCGCTCATGACGCGCTGACCTGGGGAAACACGCCAATGGCTGGGGAAGGGCCGAGGTCGGCGCTCAGATCGGCTCGACGGCGATGCGAGGGAGGCACAGTCGGCGGAGATCGGTCGTGTCACTCGTGATCACGGTGACGCCGC
Source organism: Streptomyces sp. CC228A (assembly GCF_021390935.1). Classification (GTDB taxonomy): domain Bacteria; phylum Actinomycetota; class Actinomycetes; order Streptomycetales; family Streptomycetaceae; genus Streptomyces. Next base: position 344,263 of record NZ_JAJPUI010000006.1, on the reverse strand, counting down.
CGCGCTCCATATGGGCCGTGGCCGCGAGCATCGCATCGGTGCCGTACTTGTGACCGTGCAGCCTTTCTGCGGCGAGCAGTCTGCTTGCCGCACGTGCGAGCTCCTCCGTGACCGGGCGCACCTTGGCCAGGGAAACGGCATGGTCGAACGCCGCCTGCGGCACCTTCGGTGACTACCGGCGGCCGGCGACGAGCGTGCTGAGGCGGTCGCCGATGACCGAGACGCCCGGACGGGGCTCGCTCTCGTAGTACCAGGGCTTGCGTCGGCGCAGCAGCGCCTCACCATGGTCGCTCCAGGTGAATCCGGGTTTCCGCAGGAGCTTCCGGAACACCTCATCAGCGGTCTCCGGGTGAGCGGCGGCCAGACGGCGGATCGGCAGCGGCGCGATCGACTCCTCGCGCAGGTACGTGCGCAGCAGGTCCTGGTGCTCTCTGCGGCCTGCGACGGCGGGGTCCGCGAAGAGGTCCCGCAGCATCCCGTAGTCGGCGTAGAAGTTGAGCCCGTCGACCTGGTCATAGATGACGCCGACGGTGTCCGAGTCGGCCAGTTCTGACGGCAGCGCGAAGAAGGGCAGGTCCGGGCCGGGGTGCCGCCTGCGCCGGGCACCGCTGGGCTGTGCGGCGACGGCGGCCTGTTGGCGGTGACGGTAGTAGGCGTTGAGGAGGTCCTCGGCTTCGGCAGGTGGAAGGACCAACTCGTCGCCGCCGCAGAACTCGACGAACGCTGCCCGGTCCTCCCGCATCCGCTGCCACCCCTGCTCGATCTTCTGAGGGTTGCGGAAGACCAGCTCGGGTCGGCTGGTGGCCAGTTCGAGCGCTGCCTGGGCGATGTCGGGGGCACTGGACCTGGGGTAGTACGACATCGCCCCGGACACCAGCCACGCCCCGCCGGTCGACTGAACGGGCACCAGGCAGGTGTGGAGGAATCCCCCCTTGGACACTCCGCGGAACGCCGCCCGTCCGGCATTCGAGTAGGTGCGGTATTCCAGGTCGCTGACCAGATCGAGCAGGACGATGGCATCCCCGTCCTTGCGCTGGATCTCGAAGATGCCCTCGACCGGGTCACGCCAGCCGAGCAGCATCTCCCGTTCGGCCGCGGTCAAGTCCTTCCGTCCGGCGACGAACCGGTCCACCACGGTCGTACCGTCCGGCAGCCGGTACCGCAGGATGAAATGGTCGGTGATCCGGACCGCCTCACCCTCGTCCAGTTGCCGTGCAGGCCCGGCGGCCTCCAGCAGGAGAGGCGTCAACCACCAGTCGAAGCGGGCGCTCTGAGCGAAGGCGACCAGCTTCTCCTTCAACTCGGCGCTGCGCTCGATGAGATCGGCCAGCGACGGTTCAGGGGCACCCAGATGCGTGCCCGGTACGGCCTCAGCCACGTTCAGCCCTTTCATACGAACCAGTTCCGCGTGAAGTGAGAGGTGTCCGGTCTCCACCTGCCCAGTGGCGGTACGCCTCGATCCAGTCCGCCCCTCGGGCGCCGGGCTGGGCAACGGCAGGTCCAGGATTCCCATCGACGGCCCGACGCGGCCACGAGAGCACAAGGCGACGATCGCGCCGTCGGGCGTGAGGTCGACGCCGTGCACAGTTACCTCGCCGCCGAGAACCACGGTGGCGAAGGGCAGATCGAGGTACTCCCAAGCATGGTGAACAAACCGGTCCGCTGCTCGTCCTCGCCATAGGCGTCCACCGTCGCCTCTTCGCTCATGGCCTCAAGCCCGGTCCTACCCAGCGTGCCCATGACGCCACGGTAGCGGCCCCCATCGCGACGCCCGCATGGCGTCCCGAATCTGCTCCGTCGGCATATCCGAGGCAGCAGGAAGCCCGCGTATCGTCGAGGTCATGCGTCTGAGCACGGTGATCCTCCCCATCCACCGGTGGGCCGAAGGACAGAAGATCTGGCGGCGGGCCGAAGACCTCGGGTTCCATGCCGCATACACGTACGACCACCTCTCCTGGCGGAGCTTCCGCGAAGGGCCGTGGTTCGGTGCCATCCCCACGCTCACGGCCGCCGCGACGGTAACGCAGAGTATGCGATTGGGTACTCTCGTGACGTCGCCGAACTTCCGGCACCCCGTGACCCTCGCCAAGGAGCTGATCTCCCTCGACGACATCTCCGGCGGCCGGGTCACGCTCGGTGTCGGTGCGGGCGGCAACGGCTTCGACGCCACCGCGCTGGGCCAGGAGGCGTGGTCGCCGCGCGAGCGCGCCGACCGGTTCGCGGAGTTCGTGCCGCTCCTGGACCGACTCCTCACGGAGGGCGCCGTCACGCAGGAAGGGGTCCACTACTCGGCCCACGAGGCCAGGAACGTCCCGGGCTGCGTGCAGCGGCCGCGCATCCCGTTCGCCGTCGCCGCCACGGGGCCCCGCGGAATGCGGCTCGTCGCGCGGCACGGGCAGGGCTGGGTGACCACCGGCGACCCCAAGCTGTACGAGGACGGGACCCCGGAGCAGTCGCGGGAGGCGCTGCGGCGGCAGATCGAGCGGCTCGGCAAGGCCTGCGCCGACGAGGGGCGGGACGTGGCGGAGCTGGAGAAGGTGCTGCTCACCGGGTTCACCCCGGACCGCGGTGCACCGCTGAGCTCCCTGGACGCGTTCGTGGACTTCGCGGGGAAGCACAGGGACCTCGGCTTCACCGAGATCGTCCTGCACGCCCCCATCCCGGACTCGGACTTCGCCGCGGACCAGGAGGTCTTCGAGCGGATCGCCACGGAGGGCCTGGCTCAGCTGGGCTGACCTGCGCCGGGCCGTGGCGGTCACTCCCGGAAGCGGAGGTATCCCGGGGGTACCGCGTCGGTGAGCCACACGCGGTTGGCGCTGACGTGGAAGACGTGGCCGTCCTGGTGCATGGCGCCCGCCGCCACGGTCAGTACGACGGGGCGGCCGCGGCGCGCACCGACGCGGGCCGCGGTCTCCCGGTCCGGCGACAGGTGGACATGGTGGCGGGCCATCGGGCGCAGCCCTTCGGCGCGGATCGCCGCCAGGTTGCGGGCCACGGTGCCGTGGTGGAGCCAGGCGGGCGGGGCGGCCCGGGGCAGGTCCAGGTCGACGGCCACGGTGTGCCCCTGGGCGGCCCGGATCCGGTCGCGGTCCGCGTCGAGGGTGAAGCGCCGCTTGTCGTTCACGGCGACGACGTGCTCCAGCTCGGTGCGGCTGATCCGCATGCCGTGCCGCTCCATCGCCTGGAGGAGGTCCGTGACCGCCGCCCAGCCCTGCCGGTCCAGGGTCAGACCGATCCTCTCCGGCTGGTGGCGCAGGTGCTTGGAGAGGTACTTCGACACCTTCACGGCGCGGTGGTCGTCCATGGCGGCAGCGTGGCACCAGCTGCCCTTCGGCGCTATCGATATGCGGTGTCGGGAATCACACGCCGGAGACAGAGATTTCCCCCCGGTCGAGGTTTGGTCCACAGTCAACTACCGTTATCCACAGCCGCAGGGGCCGGTTCTGTGGACAACTCACCCCGCCTACAGCTCCCTTCCCCGCTCCTTGTGCAGCGCGTCGTGCGGCCCCCTGCCCTCCGGGTCGCGTCGGGCGTCGCGGCCTGCTTCGGCGAGCGCGTCCAACGTCCTTGCCCGCACCTCGCGTTCGGTCGCCGCGGCGACGAACGCCGCCACGTGCTCGGTGCCCACCAGTTCCTGTACGGCGCGGACGGTGTCCGCCGGGAGGGCCACGCTCCGCGGCTCGCCATCCGGCCCGGTCGGCGCGCCCGGCGCGAGGTGCCGCTGCAGGTGCCGCGGGGCGAACGTGCGCATCGCCCGCGCCAGTTCCGCGTCCACGGTCTGCTGGGCCAGCGGCCGCAGCCGCCGTACCAGCTCCGCCGCCTCGGTCGCCTCCGCGTCGCTGGGTGGCCGGTGGCCGAGGTAGCGGGCGAAGACGTGCTCGGTGGTGAACTCCAGGAACCGGGTCGCGATGTGCTCCACCTGCGCCCGCAGCTCGCGGAGGTGCCCGGCGACGGCCAGCAGCGGGACACCCGCCGCGTACAGCTCGACGGCGACGGACAGCTCCTGCGGGCTGGGCACCAGGAACTCGTCGTCCCGGCCGGGCACCGGCTCCAGCACGCCGAGGGCGACGGCCTCCCGGACGGCGCGCTCGTCCGGTACGCCGCCGAACCGCTCGTCCAGCTCCGCGCGTGTGATCCGGTCGGCCTGCTCGTCCGTCCACGGCCCGTTCACCTCGGCCACCAGGCCCAGCACCCCGCCGAGACCGCGGCCCGCGTCCCAGGCTTCCAGCAGCTCCTTGATCGAAGCCAGGGTGTACCCGCGGTCGAGCAGGTCGGCGATCTGCCGCAACCGCGCCAGGTGGGCGTCCCCGTACACGTTCGCCCGACCGCGCCGCTCCGGGCGGGGCAGCAGCCCGCGGTCCTGGTAGGCACGGATGGTGCGCACCGTGGCGCCGCTGAGATGCGCCAGGTCCTCGATCCGGTACTCGGCCGCGCCCGGCCGCTTCCCGGTAGGCGCTTCCGCTGCTTCCGCGTCCGGCCGCGCCCCGCTGGGGGCTTCTCCTGCTTCCGCGCCCGGCCGCTTCCCGGTGGGCGCTTCCGCTGCTTCCGTGCCCGGCCGCTTCCCGGTAGGGGCTGCCGCGCCCGGCCGCTCCCCCGTGGCCGCTTCCGGTGCTCGGCGTGCGTCCGCTGCTTCCGTGCCCGGCCGCTCGACCGCCGGTGTTTCCGGTGCGCGCGGCACGTCCGCTGCTGCCGCGTCCGGCTGCGGCCGCGCGGCCGCAGCCGACCCGCCGCCGCCGGCTGCCTGCCCGCCCGGTCCCCGTCTGCTGGCTGTGCGGACACGTCCACTCCCTACTGCCCCGGTCCCTCCTCCCAGGGATGGTACGTACGGTCCCGCGGGCGCCGCCGGGCGCGCCCGCGGCGGGGGCGGCTCACTGCGGGGGGTCCAGCCGTGCCAGGGCCCGCAGCGCGGCCGGCGCGAACCGGGATATCAGCTGCGCGCCCCGCGCCTCCGGCGTCACCGGCACCACCGCCCGGTTCTCCGCCACGGCCCTCAGCACCGCGTCGGCGACCTTCTCCGGCGGGTAGTTCCGCAGGCCGTACAGTCGGCTGGTCCGCTCCCTGCGGCTGCGCTGCTCCTCCTCCGACACCCCGGCGAACCGGGCGGTGGCCGTGATGTTCGTGTTCACGATGCCCGGGCAGACCGCCGTCACGCCGATGCCCTGCCCGGCGAGCTCCGCGCGCAGGCACTCGCTGAGCATCAGCACCGCGGCCTTCGACGTGCCGTACGCCGACAGCACCTTCGACGGCTGGTACGCGGCGGCCGACGCCGTGTTCACGATGTGCCCGCCCTGGCCGCGCTCCGCCATCTGCCGTCCGAAGACCCTGCAACCGTGGATGACACCCCACAGGTTGACGTCGAGGACCCGCTTCCAGTCCTCGCTGGTGGTGTCGAAGAACGAGCCGGAAAGGCCGATGCCGGCGTTGTTCACCAGCACGTCGACCACGCCGTACTCCGCAGCGACCCGGGCGCCGAGTTTCTCCATGGCCTGCTCGTCGCTCACGTCCGCCACCTCCGGCCACGCGGCCGGCGCCCCCACGAGCCGGGCGAGTTCCGCGGTACGGGCCGCGCTCTCCGCGTCGCGGTCGACGGCGACCACCCGGGCACCCGCCTCGGCGAACGCGAACGCGGTGGCCCGGCCGATGCCGCTGCCCGCCCCCGTCACCAGTACCAGCCGGCCGCCGAACCGGTCCGCGTACCGCCGGCCGGAGGCGACAGGCTCCGGCAGCCCGGGCCCGCCCTGCTCCCGCGGGTCGTGCTCCACCGCGAACTCGGCGATCCACGCAGCCAGCTGGTCCGGGTGCGTACGGGGCGCCCAGTGCTTCGCCGGAAGCGTGCGCCGCACGAGCCGGGGCGCCCACTGCGCCAGGTCGTCGTAGAGCCGCTCCGAAAGGAAGGCGTCGCCGGTCGGCGTGATCAGCTGTACCGGCACGTGCGCGTGGGCGTCGTCGCGCGGCCTCAGCAGCCGTGAGCGGACGTTGTCCCGGTACAGCCAGGCGCCGTGCGCGGCGTCCGCGGGCAGGGAGGCCGTCGGGTAGCCGTCGTCCGCGACCCCTTCGACGCGCCGCAGCAGGCCCGGCCACCGCCTGCCGAGCGGCCCCCGCCATGCCGCCTCCGGCAGGACGGGCGTGTGCAGGAGGTACACGTACCAGGACTTGGCGCCCTGCCCCAGCAGATGGCCGACCCGCCTGGGGGTCGGACGCGCCGTGCGCCGCTTGATCCAGTGCCCGAAGTGGTCCAGCGAGGGGCCCGACAGGGACGTGAACGACGCGATGCGGCCCTTGGTCCGCGCGACCGTGGCGAACTCCCACGACTGCACCGATCCCCAGTCGTGTCCCACCAGATGCACCGGCCGGCCGGGGCTGACCGCGTCCACGACCGCCAGGAAGTCGTCCGTCAGCTTCTCCAGGGTGAAGCCGCCGCGCAGCGGCACCGGCGCCGTGGACCGGCCGTGGCCCCGCACGTCGTAGAGGACCACGTGGAACCGCTCGGCGAGCCGCAGGGCGACCTCCGACCAGACCTCCTTGGAGTCCGGGTAGCCGTGCACCAGGACGACCGTCGGCCGGTCCGGGCTGCCCATCTCCGCGACGCACAGGTCGACGCCGCCCGTCGTCACCCGGCGCTCCCGCGCCCCCCTCAGCAGGCTCATGCCTCTGCTCCCTCCGCGCTCCAGCGCCGCACGTGCGGCAGGTCGTCGTCCAGCCAGAAGGCGCTCTCCTCCGGGTCCCGCGAGTCCGTGACCACCAGGAGCTCCTCGAACTTCGCCCCCGTGCCGCGGAACCCGAGGTGCGGCTCCACCGCCCACAGCCCCGGCCTCGGGGGATGGTCGGAGAAGCGGTAGGGCGACCACAACGGTGACCAGCCCTCCCGGTGCCCGTGCAGCGCGTCGCTCGCCAGGCCCCTGAGGGACTGCGTGCCGAACCCGAACAGGGTCGGTGCCCAGCGCCGCTCCCGCACCCGGTCCACCTTGTGCGCGATCACGCCGAACGGGTAGGCGCGGTGCCGGTTGGCGTATCCCTGCCGCACCATCAGCCGGTCCACGTCCTCGTAGATCTCCCGCAGCGGGCGCCGCTCCCGCACCTCGCGCAGGATGAGCTCGCGGTGCTGCCGCAGGTCGGCCGTCAGCTTGTCGTGCAGGGGGTGGGGGCCCAGGCAGCCGGAGTAGCCGATGTCGGCGGTGAAGCCCCGGTGGATCGGCGCCATGTCGAGGATGAACGGCATGCCGTGCTCCAGCCGCCTGTTCGTCGGGAAGAACTGCAGCGGTATGCGGAAGCCCGCGAAGGCGGTGCGGTCACCGAACCAGGCGAACGGCAGGTGGAACCAGTCCCGCACGCCCCGCTCGCCCAGCCAGTCCCGCTGCATCCGAGCCGCCTCGCGCTCCGTCACCCCCGGCCGCAGCTGCGCCGCCACGGCTTCCGCGCACGCGTACGCGAGCCGCTGCACCTCTCTGAATCCGCGCAGATCCGGCGGTGTCGCCGTGTCCGCTGCCCCTGTCGCCATGCCGCCCACCCTCCGTAGCCGACCTTCGCGGTACGTGTCCGTAACGTGACATCAATGAATGTGACAATGCCTGGCGGCTGAGTCAAGAGGCGTGCACGGCCTGTGGAAAACCCTCCCCGAGGGGATCGCCTCCCCCTCTCGTACGGGGCCGCGAGCCCCGCCGTACGCCTGGAGTCGGAGACGGATCCAGCCGCCAGGGCTGACGCCTGCTGTGGCCCGCGCCACTACGGTCGATTCGTGACTGTGATCGCGACCGAAAGCCTCAGCAAGCGGTTCCCCAGGGTGACCGCGCTCGACCGGCTGTCGCTGGACATCGGGCCCGGTGTGACCGGCCTGGTGGGCGCCAACGGAGCCGGTAAATCCACCATGATCAAGATCTTGCTCGGACTGTCGCCGGCGACCGAGGGCCGCGCCGAGGTCCTCGGTCTCGACGTCACCAGCCACGGCCCCGCCATCCGCGAGCAGGTCGGCTACATGCCCGAGCACGACTGCCTGCCGCCCGACGTCTCGGCCACCGAGTTCGTCGTCCACATGGCGCGCATGTCGGGACTGCCCCCGGCGGCGGCCCGCGAGCGCACCGCCGACACCCTGCGCCACGTCGGCCTGTACGAGGAGCGCTACCGCCCCATGGGCGGTTACTCCACCGGCATGAAGCAGCGCGTGAAGCTCGCCCAGGCCCTCGTCCACGACCCGAAGCTGGTGTTCCTCGACGAACCCACCAACGGCCTGGACCCCGTCGGCCGCGACGACATGCTCGGCCTCATCCGCCGCGTCTGGACGGAGTTCGGCATCTCCGTCCTGGTCACGTCCCACCTGCTCGGCGAACTGGAGCGCACCTGCGACCACGTCGTCGTCATCGACGGCGGCCGCCTCCTGCGCTCCAGCTCCACCAGCGACTTCACCCGGACCACCACCACCGTCGCCGTCGAGGTCACCGACTCCGACACGCACCCCGACGGCACCGCCGCCCTCCGCACCGCCCTCACCGCCGCAGGAGTCGCCCTCCACACGCGCGGAGAGGAAGGACTGCCGGGCGCCGGCCACATCCTCCTCCTGGAAGCGACCGGTGAGGAGACCTACGACATCGTGCGCGACACCGTCGCCGACCTGGGCCTCGGCCTCGTCCGCATGGAGCAGCGCCGCCACCACATCGCCGAGGTGTTCCGCCCCGAGGCGGCAGCCGCCGGCACGTCCCCGGAGGTGCGGGCCTGATGAGCGCCGACACCCGCGGCGGGCAGCAGCCCGCCTCCCAGACCCGCATCCACAACATCGGGTACCGCAACTACGCAGGAGCCCGCCTCGGTCGCTCCTACGCGCGGCGCTCGCTCTACGCGCAGTCCCTCCGCGGCGCCTACGGGCTGGGCCGCAGCGCCAAGTCCAAGGTGCTGCCCATGATCCTCTTCGGCATCATGTGCGTCCCCGCGCTGATCATCGTGGCCGTCGCCGTGACCACCAAGATGAAGGACCTGCCGGTCGAGTACACCGAGTACGCGCTGATCATGCAGCTCGTGATCGCGCTGTTCGTGGCCGCGCAGGCACCGCAGTCCGTCTCGCGGGACCTGCGCTTCCGCACCGTACCGCTGTACTTCTCCCGCCCCATCGAGCACACCGACTACGTCGTCGCGAAGCTCGGGGCGATGGCGTCCGCGCTGCTCCTGCTGACCGCCGCACCGCTGCTCGTGCTCTACATAGGCGCGCTGCTCGCCAAGATGGACTTCGCCGAGCAGACCGGGGGATTCGCCCAGGGCATGGCGTCCGTGGCCCTGCTGTCGCTCCTCTTCGGCGGCCTGTCGCTCGTGGTGGCCGCCCTGACGCCGCGCCGCGGATTCGGCGTCGCCGCCATCATCGCGGTGCTGGTCATCTCGTACGGCGCCGTCACCACCGTCCAGGCCATCGCCTGGTCGACGGACCACCTCGACGCCGTCGCCTGGCTCGGGTTGCTCTCGCCGGTGACGCTCATCGACGGCGTCCAGACCGCGTTCCTCGGCGCCGCCTCCGCCTTCCCCGGCGGGGAGGGCCCCGGCACCGGAGTCGGCGCGGTGTACCTGCTGGTCGTCCTCGCGCTCATCGCCGCCTCGTACGGCATCCTGCTGCGCCGCTACCGAAAGGTCGGGCTGTGACCACCCTCAACATCGACCATGTCTCGCGGTGGTTCGGCAACGTCGTCGCCGTCAACGACATCACCATGACCATCGGCCCCGGCGTCACCGGCCTCCTCGGCCCCAACGGCGCCGGCAAGTCCACCCTCATCAACATGATGGGCGGCTTCCTCGCCCCCTCCACCGGCTCGGTCACCCTGGACGGCCGACCGGTCTGGCGCGACGAGTCCGCGTACCGCCACATCGGCGTCGTCCCCGAGAGGGAGGCGATGTACGACTTCCTCACCGGCCGCGAGTTCGTCGTCGCCAACGCCGAACTGCACGGCCTGGGCGACGCCGAGGCGCAGCGGGCCCTGGCCACCGTGGAGATGGAGTACGCGCAGGACCGCCGCATCGCCACGTACAGCAAGGGCATGCGGCAGCGCGTCAAGATGGCCTCGGCCCTGGTGCACGAGCCGTCCGTGCTGCTGCTCGACGAGCCGTTCAACGGCATGGACCCCCGCCAGCGCATGCAGCTGATGGAGCTGCTGCGTCGCATGGGCGCCGAAGGCCGCACCGTGCTGTTCTCCTCCCACATCCTGGAGGAGGTCGAGCAACTGGCCTCGCACATCGAGGTCGTCGTCGCCGGCCGGCACGCGGCGAGCGGCGACTTCCGCAGGATCCGCCGCCTCATGACCGACCGCCCGCACCGGTACGTGATCCGGTCCAGCGACGACCGGGCCCTGGCCGCCGCGCTCATCGCCGACCCCTCCACCGCCGGTATCGACGTCGACGTCCGCGAAGGCGTCCTGCGCGTCCAGGCCGTGGACTTCGGCCGCTTCACCGAACTGCTCCCGCGGGTGGCCCGCACCCACGGGATCCGGCTGCTGACCGTCTCGCCCTCGGACGAGTCGCTGGAGTCGGTCTTCTCGTACCTCGTCGCGGCCTGAAGGGAGCCCCACGACCATGTACCACCCCACCGTCGCCCGGCTCACCTACCGGGCCCTGCTGGGCCGCCGCCGCGCCGCGGTCCTCTTCGTCCTGCCCGGGCTGCTGCTGTTCCTCGCAGCCGCCGTACGCCTCCTCAACGGCCCCGACGACCAGATCGCCGCCGACGTCCTCGGCGGGTTCGCCCTCGCCACGCTGGTGCCCCTGATCGGGGTCATCGCCGGCACCGGCGCCATCGGCCCCGAAATAGACGACGGCTCCGTCGTCTACCTCCTCTCCAAGCCGGTCAAGCGGCCCACGATCATCATGACCAAGCTGACCGTGGCGATCGCGGTCACCATGGTCTTCTCCGCGCTGCCCACCCTCATCGCCGGGTTCATCCTCAACGGCAACGGCCAGCAGATCGCCGTGGCCTACACGGTCGCTGCGCTGGTCGCCTCCATCGCGTACAGCGCGATCTTCCTGCTGCTGGGCACGGTCACCCGGCACGCCGTCGTCATCGGCCTCGTCTACGCCCTGATCTGGGAGGCGCTCTTCGCCGGCCTCATCTCGGGAGCCCGCACCCTCAGCGTCCGGGAGTGGTCGGCGGCCGTGGCGCAGAAGGTCACCGGAGGCGACAGCGTGGTGTCCTCCGACGTCGGCCTGCCGCTCGCGGTGGTGCTGCTGATCGCGGTGACCGCGGGCGCCACATGGTTCGCGGGCCACAAGCTGCGCACGCTGACGCTGGCCGGGGAGGAGTAGCCCGCGGCCCGTGGCACCGGGGCGGGTGGCGGCGTTGTCCGCCCGTGGAGCCGGGAGGGGTGGCGGAGTTGTCCACAAAGCCCCGCCCGTCCACAGAGGAGACGGGCGTCGCAGCGGTCCGCGCGCCCCGGGATTACTGTGGGCACGGGCGCGACCTCACGGCCCGCACGACCCGCACTCACATCTTGGGGAGCCAGCCATGACAGACCGCTTCGACGTCGTCGTACTCGGAGCAGGCCCCGGCGGATACGTCGCCGCGATCCGTGCCGCCCAGCTCGGAAAGCGCGTCGCGGTCGTCGAGGAGAAGTACTGGGGCGGCGTCTGCCTGAACGTCGGCTGCATCCCCACCAAGGCCCTGCTGCGCAACGCCGAACTGGCGCACATCTTCACCCACGAGGCGAAGACCTTCGGCATCAAGGTCGACGGCCAGGTCTCCTTCGACTACGGGGAGGCGTTCCGCCGCAGCCGCCGGGTCGCCGACGGCCGGGTCAAGGGCGTCCACTACCTGATGAAGAAGAACGGCATCACCGAGTTCGACGGCCGGGGCAGCTTCGTCGACGCGAACACCCTGCAGGTCGCCCTCTCCGACGGCACGACCAGCACCATCGCGTTCGACCACTGCATCATCGCGACGGGCGCCACACCGCGGCTCCTGCCGGGCACGAGCCGCAGCGACCGCGTCGTCACGTACGAGGAGCTGATCCTCACCGAGGACGTGCCGCAGTCCGTCGTGATCGCGGGGGCAGGCGCGATCGGCATCGAGTTCGCGTACGTGCTGCACAACTACGGCGCGAAGGTCACCATCGTCGAGTTCCTCGACAGGATCGCGCCGCTGGAGGACAAGGACGTCTCGGCGGAGCTGGCCAAGCAGTACCGCAAGCTCGGCATCGACGTGCTGACGTCGACCCGGGTCGACTCCATCGACGAGTCGGGCCCGCAGCTGCGCGTCACGGTCACCACCAAGGACGGTTCGCAGCAGGTCCTGGAGGCCGACAAGGTCCTCCAGGCCATCGGATTCGCTCCGAACACCACCGGGTACGGACTGGAGAACACCGGGGTCAGGCTCACCGAGCGCGGCGCCGTGGACGTCGACGCCCGCTGCCGCACGTCCGTGCCCCACATCTACGCCATCGGTGACGTCACGGCGAAGCTGATGCTGGCGCACACCGCCGAGGCCATGGGCGTCGTCGCCGCCGAGACCCTCGCGGGCGCCGAGACGATGGAGCTCGACTACCCGATGATCCCGCGCGCCACGTACTGCCAGCCGCAGATCGCGTCCTTCGGCTGGACCGAGGAGCAGGCCCGGGAGAAGGGCTTCGACGTCAAGGTCGCCAAGTTCCCGTTCAGCGCGAACGGCAAGTCGCACGGCCTCGGCGACTCGACGGGCTTCGTGAAGATCATCAGCGACGCGAAGTACGGCGAGATCATCGGCGCGCACCTGATCGGACCGGACGTGACCGAGCTGCTCCCCGAGCTGACGCTCGCCCAGCAGTGGGACCTGACGGTCCACGAGGTCGCGCGCAACGTCCACGCCCACCCGACGCTCGGCGAGGCGGTCAAGGAGGCCGTGCACGGCCTGGCCGGCCACATGATCAACTTCTGAGCCGTATTTCGGTGGCGTACCGCCGGCCCTCCCCGGCACAGTGGTGTCCGTACCGACGCATGGACATCACGAGCCGGGGAGGAGCGAGACGTTGACCCGAGAGAGCACGAGTCCGTCGAGCTCCCCTCAGGGCAGCACGCGGCAGGCACCGGAGTAGTCACCCGACTCCCGGGCCCGCCCGCAGCAGCTGCCCGGGGCGGCCGCTTCGAGCGCGCGTACCTGCGGGTGCGCGCGGGCCGCCCCTCCCGGAGGATTGGCCGAGTGGTAAGGCACCGGCTTGCTAAGCCGTGGTCGGGGGTCTCCCCGCGCGCGTTCGATCCGCGCATCCTCCGCTGGAAGCCCGGAAGCCCGGAAGCCCGGAAGCCTGGAAGCCCGGAAGCCGACTGGGCTGGTCCTGTCCGGGAGCGCCGTGCTGCCGGGCGCCCGGGTGCGGGCTCAGCGGGCGAGCAGTTCCTCCAGCACGAGCGCGATGCCGTCGGCGTCATTCGACGCGGTGACCTCGTCGGCGACGGCCTTCAACTCGTCGTGCGCGTTGGCCATGGCCACACTGTGCGCCGCCCAGGCGAACATCGGGATGTCGTTGGGCATGTCCCCGAACGCGATGGTGTCCGCGGCCTGGACCCCCAGGCGGCGGGCCGCCAGGGACAGGCCGGTCGCCTTCGTGAGCCCCATGGGCAGGATCTCCACGACGCCCGGACCGGCCATGACGACGTCCACCAGACCGCCGACGACCTGCCGGGCCACCGCCGCCAGGGAGTCGTCGTCCAGCTCTGGGTGCTGCAGGTACAGCTTGTTCAGCGGCGCGGCCCACAGATCGGCCGGGTTCTCGTACGGGACGTACGGCAGCGGTCCCTCCTGCACGAGGTAACCGGGCCCGACCAGCACCTCGCCGTCCAGGCCGTCGCGGCTGGCGGCCACCGCCAGCGGACCCGTCTCGGCCTCCAGCTTCGCCAGGGCGAGTGCCGCCAGCTGCCGGTCCAGGGTGACGGAGGTCAGCAGGCGGTGCTCACCGGCGTGGTACACCTGCGCGCCCTGCCCGCACACCGCGAGGCCCTCGTATCCCAGGTCGTCCAGTATGTGCCGGGTCCAGGGCACGGACCGGCCGGTGACGACGATGTGCACGGCGCCCGCCTCCATGGCGGCGGCGAGCGCGTCGCGCGTGCGCTGCGAGACCGTCTCGTCGGGCCGCAGCAGCGTCCCGTCGAGGTCGGTCGCGACGAGCCGGTACGGGAAGGGCCTCACGGGTGCGGTGCTCACCGGGCGACGGGCTCCAGCAGCTCACGTCCGCCCAGGTACGGGCGGAGGACCTCCGGGACCCGCACGGAGCCGTCGGCGAGCTGGTGGTTCTCCAGGATGGCCACGATCGTGCGCGGCACGGCGCACAGCGTGCCGTTCAGTGTCGCCAGCGGCTGCACCTTCTTCCCGTCGCGCATGCGCACGGACAGGCGGCGCGCCTGGAAGCTGTCGCAGTTGGACGCCGAGGTGAGCTCGCGGTACTTACCTTGCGTCGGGATCCACGCCTCGCAGTCGTACTTGCGGGAGGCGGAGGCACCCAGGTCGCCGGTGGCGACGTCGATCACCTGGAACGGCAGCTCAAGCGAGTTCAGCCACTGCTTCTCCCACTCCAGCAGCCGCTTGTGCTCGGCCTCGGCGTCCTCCGGCGCGATGTACGAGAACATCTCGACCTTGTCGAACTGGTGGACCCGGAAGATGCCCCGGGTGTCCTTGCCGTACGTGCCGGCCTCGCGCCGGTAGCAGGGGGAGAAGCCGGCGTACCGCAGGGGGAGCTTGTCGGCGTCGAGGATCTCGTCCATGTGGTACGCGGCGAGCGGCACCTCGGACGTGCCGACCAGGTAGAAGTCGTCCTTCTCCAGGTGGTAGACGTTCTCGGCGGCCTGGCCCAGGAAGCCGGTGCCTTCCATGGCGCGCGGCCGGACCAGGGCCGGGGTGAGCATCGGGGTGAAGCCGGCGTCCACGGCCTGGGCGATGGCGGCGTTGACGAGCGCGAGTTCCAGGAGGGCGCCGACGCCCGTCAGGTAGTAGAACCGCGAGCCCGACACCTTGGCGCCGCGCTCCACGTCGATGGCGCCCAGCGCCTCGCCGAGCTCCAGGTGGTCCTTGGGGGCGAAGCCCTCGGCGGCGAAGTCGCGGATGGTGCCGTGCGTCTCCAGGACGACGAAGTCCTCTTCGCCGCCGACGGGGACGTCCGGGTGGACGAGGTTGCCCAGCTGCAGCAGCAGGCGCCGTGTCTCCTCGTCGGCTTCGTTCTGCTCGGCGTCGGCGGCCTTCACGGCGGCGGCCAGATCGCCCGCCTTCTTCAGCAGCTCGGTCTTCTCGTCGCCGGCGGCCTTGGGGATCAGCTTGCCGAGCGCCTTCTGCTCGGAGCGCAGCTCGTCGAAACGGACGCCGGACGACCTGCGCCGCTCGTCGGCGGAGAGCAGTGCGTCGACGAGGTCGACGTCCTCTCCACGGGCGCGCTGGGAGGCGCGAACACGGTCGGGGTCCTCACGGAGCAGGCGAAGGTCAATCACCCCCCCAGGCTACCGGTGTGGACTCCCGCCACGGCACCGCATTGGATCGTGCGCGGCAATTCGTCCTGAATGCCGGTATTGAAGGCTCTTGCTGGGGGCGTGGTACAGGGTCGACCGGGAGGCGCGCGGAGCTCTTGTCCACAGTCCGCCGGAGGCTGCCCCCTGTTATCCACAGGCTGTGTGGATAACAGGGGCTCGGAAATCGATCCTGCGGAAAGCGGGGCGCACATCCTGTGTTTGCTTGATCAAACCCCTAGTATCCACTCATTTGAGTGGGAATTCCTCGCCCTAAGGGACTGATCTAAGGAAGTGAGGTGACGGGAGTGGGCATAGGGCGGCATAGGGGTGCCTGGGGTCACTACACCGATTTATCGACCTTGTCCCGATCGGCTCTGTCTGCTGCCGACGCGGGATATCGACTTGTCCCCAGGGAGAGAAGGCGCCCTGTGGATAACTCCGCGGAGCCCCGGTCGTCCGGCCGGTGGCGCTTCCCTGCTCCTGGTCCGAGGGGGCGCTCGTCCCCCCGCGCGACGGTCCGGCGGCCGGCCATGCGGCCGGCCCTGGGACTGGTCCGGGGACCTGTACGGGGACTGGAGGGCCCTACGGAGCCATGCCGGGTGGTCCCGCCCTGCGCCCGGGGCTGAGGGCCCCCGGCCCTGGCTTCGTCCGAGCCGGCACGATTCCGCCGCAGCGATGTCCGGGCCGCATCGCACGGCGCCGCAGCGGTGTCCGGGCCGCATCGCACGGCACCACACCGCACCGCACCGCCGCGTCCCGCCGCCGCAGGGTCCGCTACGGGCTATCCGCTGGTGTTCCTGCCCGAGCCGCGCTCCTTCGGTGCCATGTCCGAAGCCTCCGCCACGGCGTATCGGTGCGGAAGGGCGGCCTCCTCGCAGCCGCCCGCAGGTATGCCGCCCGCAGCCGCGCCGGAAGGTGGGCGACCCCACCGCAGCCGCGCCGGAAGGTGGGCGACCCCACCGCAGCCGCGCCGAAAGGCTCATGCCTCGCCGCCGCTGCCGGACGCTACGCGCCCCGGCCGTCCTGGCACCGCGCCAGCCAGTCCGCGGCAGCGGTGAAGTCCTGGTCCGACGTGCCTTCCCGCAGTGCACGCACCTGCTGCGGGGTGACCCCCGCCCGGGGGTACGAACCCAGGAAGCGCACCTTCGGGCAGATCCGCTTCAGCCCCATCAGCGCCTCGCCCACCCTGCGGTCAGAGATGTGGCCCTCCGCGTCGACAGCGAAGCAGTAGTTGCCGATCCCGGCGCCCGTCGGCCGCGACTGGATCAGCATGAGGTTCACACCCCGGACCGCGAACTCCTGCAGCAGCTCCAACAGGGCGCCCGGGTGGTCGTCGCGCAGCCAGATGACCATGGACGTCTTGTCGGCGCCGGTCGGCGCGGCCGGCCTCGCCGGACGCCCCACCAGGACGAAGCGGGTCTCCGCGTTCTCCGCATCGTGGATGTCGGTGACCAGCGCCTCCAGCCCGTACGTCGCCGCCGCGAACTCGCCCGCGAACGCCGCGTCGTACCGGCCTTCCTGCACCAGCCGCGCTCCGTCGGCGTTCGATGCGGCCGACTCCCATACGGCCTCCGGCAGATGGGTGCGCAGCCAGTTCCGGACCTGGGGCTGGGCCACCGGGTGCCCCGTGACGGTCTTGATGTCGGACACCTTCGTACCGGGGCGCGCCAGCAGGGCGAACGCGATCGGCAGCAGCACCTCGCGGTAGATCATCAGTGGCTCGCCCGACGCCAGCTCATCGAGAGTCGCCGTGACCCCGCCCTCCACCGAGTTCTCGATCGGTACGAGCGCGGCGGCCGCGTCGCCGTTCCTTACGGCGTCCAATGCCGCGGGCACCGAGACCATCGGCACCAGCTCCCGAGTCGCCGCCTCCGGCAGGGTGCGCAGAGCGGCTTCGGTGAAGGTGCCCTCGGGGCCGAGGTAGGTGTATCGCGTGGCCGACATACCGGTCACCCTAATGCGCCAGAGCATCCGGGGTCCGGCCTCCGGGCTTTCCGTTTCACGTGAAACAACGGCTCGGCGCGGTTTCACGTGAAACCGTCCTTACGCCTCCAGCAGCCGCTGACCGACGTACTCGCCTTCCGCGGGGCCTCCCGGGACGGCGAACAGGCCGCTGGCCTCATGCCGGATGAAGTCGGAGAGTGCATCGCCCCGGTCGAGCTTCCGCTGCACCGGAACGAAGCCCTTCAGCGGGTCGGCCTGCCAGCAGATGAACAGCAGCCCCGCGTCCGGTGCCCCGTCCGGGCCGATCCCGTCATGGAAGGAGAACGGCCGCCGCAGCATGGTCGCGCCCCCGTTCTGCTCCGGGGCCGAGATCCGGGCGTGCGCGTCGGCGGCGATGACAGGGCTGCCGTCCGGCCCCAGCTTGTCCAGGTCCGGCTCCGTGGTCTCCGTACCGCCCGTCAATGGTGCGCCGTCCGCCTTGCGCCGGCCTATGACGCCTTCCTGCTGCTTCAACGACAGCTTGTCCCAGTCGTCGAGCAGCATCCGGATGCGGCGCACGACTGCGTACGACCCTCCCGTCATCCACGGCTGCTCCCCGCCCGGTGCCACGAAGATGTGCCCGTCGAACCCGGGATCGGTCGGCTTGGGATTGCCGGTGCCGTCGACCTGGCCCATGAGGTTGCGGGTGGTCATGGGATGCGCGGTGGCCCCCGGCGAGCGGTTGAAGCCGTTCATCTGCCACCGGACGGCCGCCGCGCCGCCCGCTTCCTTCTGGAGGGTCCGCAACGCATGAAAGGCCACCAGTGCGTCGTCGGCACCGATCTGGACCCACAGGTCGCCGTTGGACCTCTTCGGGTCGAGTTGGTCCGCCGAGAACGCCGGGAGCGGATCCAGCTGCCGGGGCCTTCGAGGCGCCAGCCCCGTACGGTCGAAGAAGCTCGCCCCGAAGCCGAACGTGACGGTCAGCGAGCAGGGACCCGCGTCCCGGGCGACCCCGCCGTCCCCGTCGCCTACCGGTTCACCCGCCATCAGCCGCTCGGCCGCCGCCGACCAGCGGCGCATCAGCGCGGCGGCCTCCTTGCGGCCGGCTCCCGGCGCCAGGTCGAAGGCCAGCACGTGGCCGCACGCCTGCAGCGGCTGGAGAATGCCGGCCTGGTGGGCGCCGCGGAAGGGCACCCGGGCGGCACCGACGGTGGCCAGCGCGGCACCGTCCCCGCTGCCGGAGCCCCCGAAGGCCGCGTAGCCGCCCGCACCTGCGGCTGCGCCGACCACCAGGCCGGTGGCGCCTGCGGCACCGACGGTTCCGAGCAGCTTCCGCCGCGAGATCTGCAACGTGCCGTGGTTGTCGCTCGTGTCGTTCATGTGCGGGTCAGCCGATCTTGACGTTCTTGTCGATGGTGGTCTGGTCGATGTCGGACGTGCGCACGGTGACCCGGACGCGCCAGTCGCCGGGCATGGGCAGTTGGGCGGCCGTGGCCTGCCACTGCCCGGTCCCGGTGCGGTTCAGCTCGACGGGCAGCGGCCCGATCTCCTGCGCGTCGAGAGTGAAGGACACCTTCAGCTCGGGCAGGTCGCGGGGTTTGTCGCCCTTCCCCGTCACGAACACCCGCAGTGTGTTCCCGCCGGACCGGCCGGGGTCCAGGGTCAAGCGGACCGTTCCGACGCCGTCCGGCCCGCCTGTGTCGTACGGCAGGCGCACGTCCACCGGGCGGTCCGGTACGGCCGTCGAGGACACGGCCTTGGCCTGGTCGGCCTGTTCCTGGCTCCGGCCGGGTTCGGTCCCGGTCAGGGCGGTCGTCACGGCGAGGACGACGACAGCCACTGCGGCCTCGGTGACGACCGAGCGGCGCAGTCCGGCCCGGGCCGGATCCCCGTCCCGGAGGCGCTGCCGGCGGGCGGTGGCCACGGCCGCCCGCTGCCGGGCGAGCTGAGCGGCCCGCACGGGATCCTCGCCGCCCGGTGCGGACTCCCCACCGGTCCCGGTCCCGGTCCCAGTCCCGTCGCCGGTGCCGGACTCCCCGCCGGTGGCGGGAGGCTCCTCCGCGCCGGTCCCGCCGCCGGTACCGGGAACCTCGTCGAGCACGGCCGTCCTGCTCGTCCCGCTGCCGCGGTCCTCGCCTTGCCGCCGTTCGTGCGACGTGCCTGCCTGCTCGCGCAGACTCTCGACCCCGGCAGGTTCCTCCCGGAGCCGGGAGGACGGATCGGCCAGCAGGCCCGTCCAGCGCCGCGCCGCCCAGGCGACCGCGAGCAGGACGGCGATCAGCGCCACCTTGAGCAGCAGCAGCCGCCCGTACGCCGTGCCCGTCAGTGCCGACCAGGTGCCGACCTGCCGCCAGGACTGGTAGAGCCCGGTGACGGCCAGCACCACCACGGCTCCGAACGCGAGCCGCGAGAACCGCCGTACCGCCTCCCGCCCGATCCGCGGGGGTGCCGAGGCGTCACCGTCCGCCGCGGGCGAGGCGTACAGCGCGACCAGCAGCGCCGCGAGCCCGCCCAACCAGGCGGCCACGGCCAGCATGTGCAGCACGTCCACGGGCATCGCCACGCCCGGCTGGAGCCCTGTCGACGCGTGCTCCGACAGGGCCCAGGTCCCGGCCAGACCGGTCGCGACGACGGACCCGCCGACGGCCAGGCCGAAGCC
Source organism: Streptomyces sp. CC228A (assembly GCF_021390935.1). Taxonomy (GTDB): domain Bacteria; phylum Actinomycetota; class Actinomycetes; order Streptomycetales; family Streptomycetaceae; genus Streptomyces. The sequence goes on along the minus strand of NZ_JAJPUI010000006.1, from coordinate 324,261 downwards.
CAGGTCCTTCTTCTTCTCCGCGTCCTGCCCCCGCCGTGCGTACGCCCCGAAGAGCACGGCGACGAACAGCGCCGCCGCACCCAGCAGGAGGAGCCGTGAGGACAGCGCCGCACCGGTCTTCGTGTCCAGGACCGACTGCAGCCCGCCGAGGTCCAGCGCGTCGCCCAGCTCACCCGATCCGGTGTACGGGTTCCGCAGGAGCAGCAGGGCCAGGGTGGCCGCCGTCAGCGTCACCCACCCGTACGCGACCAGCCGCTGCACGGGCCGGGACGCCGCGCCGCGCGGCCAGCAGGCCAGCACGAAGACGCCGCCGCCGACCAGCGCGGTGAAGCCCGCGTAGGACACGTACCGGCCGATGTCGTAGAGGACACCGACCAGTCCGCCGCCGGCCTGCTGCGCGGGCAGCGCGACCGCCGTCTCCGAAGGCGCCCCGATGGAGAAGGTGAACGCCCCGGAGATCGGGTGGCTGTCGGCGGACACGGCCTGCCACGCCACGGTGTAGGTGCCGTCCTTCAGCCCGGCCCGCAGGCCGACGCCGTACTGCACGACCGAGCCGCTGCACAGGTCCTGGAGCTCTCCGACGTCGGCACGCTTGCCGCTCGGTTCGAGCACCCGGATCGAGTTGTCGCCCATGGCGACCTGCTCGGAGAAGGTGAGGGTGACGCGCTGCGGCGCCGTGGCGACCACCGCCCCGTCCTTCGGGTCGCTGCCGGTCAGCGTGGAGTGCGCGGACGCCGCGCCCGACAGCACGGAGCCGAGCAGCGCCACGGTGAGCACCAGCAGCACCGGCAGCCGGGACAGGACCGGGAACGCTGTGAAGCGAGAGGCGGTGGCCGTCATCAGGTGGCTCCCTCAGTCCCTCAGTGGTGCTGCGCCGGGTTGTGGGTCCGGGCCTCGACGGGGACCTCCACGGTGATCGTGTCGGACTCCTTGAAGCGCAGCTCCACGCGGACCTTGTCGCCCTGCTTCAGCTCCCGCTTGAGCTCCATGAACATCAGGTGGTCGCCGCCGCGCTGCAGTTCCAGCGATCCGTTGGCCGGCACGTCGAAGGACGTCACCTGCTGCATCTTCTGGTCCTTCGTCTCGTGCAGCTGCACGTCGTCGGAGACGTCGCTCGTGACGGACGTGAGGGTGTCGGCGGCTCCTCCGGTGTTCGTGACGGTGAGGAAGCCGCCGGCCATGTCGCGGTTGACCGGCTCCGGTATGAAGGCGCCGCTGACCTTGAGCTCCGGGGCGCTGCCGCCGCCCGCCGACGCGTCGGCGGCGGAGCAGCCGCCCAGGGCGAGCCCGGAGACCAGGGCGAGCGCGGCGGCCAGGGAACGTGCGGGGGTGGTGCGGTGGTTCACGGGTTCTCTCCACGGATGAGCTTCGGCAGGTCTGCGGCGTACTCCTGGACGGAGGTGTCCTCGCCGTAGAGGACGTAGCCCTGGTCGGTCTTCGGTGAGAAGGCGATGACCTGCGCGCCGTGCATGGAGACGACCTTCCCCTCCTTGTCCTTCGTGGGCGGGTCGATGCCGATGCCCATCTTCCGGGCGCCGGCCTGGATGGTCGCGAAGTCGCCGCTGAGCCCGATGAAGGACGGGTCTCCGGCTGCGGGCAGCCACTTGGCCAGCTCGGCGGGTGTGTCGCGCTCCGGGTCGGTGGTGACGAAGACCACCTGGAGCTTGTCCCGGTCCACCTGCGGGAGCTCCTTCATCGCCGTGGCGATGTTGCTCATGGTGAGCGGGCAGACGTCGGGGCAGTGGGTGTAGCCGAAGTAGACCAGGGTCGGCTTGCCCTTGGTGCGCTCCCGCAGGTCGAACTGCTTGCCCGTGGTGTCCGTGAGGACGAGGTCCGGCTTGGCGAACGGCCGGTCCAGGACGGTGGCCGCCTTGGTGGCCGCCGGGGCGACGGACACGTCGGCGACCGGCTGGCCGCCCGGGGTCCGGGTGGTGCCGCAGGCGGACAGCGCCAGGGCGGCCGACGCCGTGACCAGCGCGGCCGTGAGCAGCGGGGAGCGCCGGGCCGCGCGGCGGGGCCGCGCGGCGCGGGTGAGCTTACGCATCGGGTTCTCTCTTCGAGGGTGCGATCGTCGGGTGCGGGGCCCGGCAGGACGTCATGCGGAGCGGCGGCGCCCGGCGAGGACGCCGAAGGCCACACCGGCGGCACCGACCAGGATGCCGACGATGCCGAGCACACGGGCCGTGGTGTCGCTCGCGTCGCCGGCGGAAGCCGCGGCCTGCTCGCCGCTGTCCGTCTTCTGCTCGTCGGCCGCGTGGTCGTCCGCCTTCTTCGCGTCCGACGCCGTGCCGTGGTGGCCTTCCGAGGCGGCCCCCAGCTTCAGGACGGGGGCGGGCGACTCCGGCTCGGGCCCGCCGTCCTTCGGCGGCTCCTCGATCCACCGGACGACCTCGTCGTTGTCGTACGTCTGGAGCGCCTTGAAGACGAGCAGGTCGGTGTTCTCGGGCAGGCGGCCCAGGGACACCGGGAACTGCTGGAACTGCCCGGGCGCGATCTTGGAGCCGTCGGCCGTCCACGTGATCTTGGACGGTGCCTCGGTGATCTTCTTGCCGTGCATGTCCAGCGGGGTGGTCAGCTTCGCCTTGTCGACCTTGACGGTCCAGCCGGGCACGGGCTGCGGCATCACGGAGGCGATGGGGTGGTCGGTGGGCAGGGTGACCTCGACCTTCACGGTGGAGGCGTTGTCCCGCTCGTTGGGCACCTTGAAGTTCACCGTGGCGAAGCCGCCCTTGGCGGCCTCTCCCTGCGGCTGGACGGTGACGTGGGCGTACGCGGAAGGGGACAGCAGCAGGACGGACGACGCGGCCAGCCCGCCGGCGACGGCGAGGCGGCCGGCCACCGCGAGGCGGCGGGAACGGCGTGAGGCGTTCGTGTTGGAGCTCATGGCTGAAGACACTCCACAAGTCGGGTAGCGGTGGGACGCCTGTGCGCACCGTGGAGACGGCATGCGGGTAGGCGTGGCGGCCCGCCCCCTGTCGGGCGGGTCGCGTCAGGCTGCGAGGTGGTATACGGCTGGGGGGCCGCGCCTGATCACCGTGTGGTGGAGTGCGTCCGCAGCGGTCGGCAGCGGGACGTCGTCGTCGCCGTGCGGAGCCCGCAGCACCGCGGTCGGCGCCGCGTGCGCCGCGCAGGCCAGGAGGCGTACGAGTACGAGGGCGGCGCGCAGGGACCGTACGAGGCCCTCGGCGGCGCCGCGCGCCGACCAGCGGGCCAGTCGGGCCAGGCGCAGCAGCGCCAGGTCACCGTGGCGCAGCAGCCAGCCCGAGACCAGCGCGGCCAGCAGGTGGCCCAGCAGCATCGCGAGGCTGGGCAGCGTCGCCAGCGACTGCGGGTCGACGGCCGCGGCCGTACCCGCCGCGGGAGAGGCGGCCGCGGCGGCCCGCTCCGGGTCCAGCCCCGCCGCCGTGATGATCCGGTGCGCTTCGCCCGGGGTCAGCCGGGCCGCACCGGCACCGCAGACCAGCCGGGCGGCTGCACGGATCAGGGCGTCGCCCCCGGATCCCGGGGTGCCCGCGGTGACGGAGGCCGCCGCGTGCTGCTGGCCCACGCCGAACACGGTGTGGAGCGCCAGTTGGCCGACGACGAGCGCGGAGGTGATGGCGGGAAGGGAGCGCTCGCGGCCCGTGAAGGGCAGGGCGAGCACGAAGACGGCGGCGAATCCTGCGCTCAGCGTCCACCACGGGACGGCCTCGCACGCGGCGAGCACATGGCCCAGCGCGGACAGCACGACGCAGACCGCGGTGAACACCGCGGCCCTCAGCAGTCGCGGACCGGTGAGCGCAGACATGGCCGGGCCATCATCCCACCACGCTCACGCCCTCCGTACGGCAGGTCCGCAAGGTCGGCTTTGCCGCCGGAATTCCCCCATACGTAGCCGGCCGAAAGGGGGATCGTCCGTCAACTCCACGCTTACTCGCCGCGTATGTGGCAATACGTACCGATATGTCGAGCCGCGGCAGGAGGCTGCGCATGAGCATCTGGTGGTCCCTCCATTTGCGGCGCGAGGCTGCGAGCGTTCCGCTCGCCCGGCGGCTGCTCCTCGGCACCATGGAGACCGCGGGAGTCGACCCGGACACGTCCTACGATCTGTCGCTGGCCCTCGGCGAAGCCTGCGCGAACGCCGTCGAGCACGGTGGCGAGGAGTCGGCGGAGTTCCGGGTGACCGCCTATCTGGACGGGGAGAAGTGCCGGATCGAGGTGGCTGATTCCGGTCCGGGTTTCCCGGTGGGCCCGCTTCATGCGGTCCCTCGGGAACCCGTACCCGGCGATGCGGAGAGCGGACGCGGCCTGCGCCTGATCGAAGAACTCGCCGACCACGTGCACTTCGGCAACAGAGCCGGCCGGGGCGGGGCTGTGGTGAGCTTCGACAAGATCCTCAAGTGGCGTCCCGGCGCGCCCCTGGCTCTGACGAGCTGATTCGGACGGGCCGGCGCTCACGAGTTGGTCCCGACGGGCTGAGGCTCACGAGTTGGTCCCGACGGGCCGGCCTGCGCCGGGGCGTCCCTCGCGAGCTGTTCCCGAGGGTCGGATGGCGACGAGGTGTGTCCCTCGCGGGCCGATCCTGACGGGCTGACTGTCATGACGGCTCGTGTTTCACGTGAAACGTCCCCCGCCGGGGCCGGCGGGGGACGTTTCGTGGCGCAGAACCGGGCGCGAGGCTCGCGTGGGGGGACCGACGCCCGTGAGGGACGCCGGTCCGGCGCGGTGCCGCGTCCGGGGGCCAGCCGGTGACGGCCGGTGCGGAGCCGCCCGGTGTGCTGGGCGGCGGCGTCAGGCCTTGAGCCGGGCCATCCACGCCTCGACCTCGTCGGAGCGGCGGGGCAGGTCCGCGGACAGGTTCCGGTTGCCGTCCTCGGTGACGAGGATGTCGTCCTCGATCCGGACGCCGATACCGCGGTACTCCTCCGGCACTGTCAGGTCGTCCGTCTGGAAGTACAGGCCCGGCTCGACCGTCAGGCACATGCCCGGCTCCAGCGTGCCACCGACGTACGCCTCCGTCCGGGCGGCCGCGCAGTCGTGGACGTCCATGCCCAGCATGTGGCCCGTGCCGTGCAGCGTCCAGCGGCGCTGGAGGCCCAGCTCCAGGACGCGCTCGACCGGACCCTCGACGAGACCCCACTCGACGAGCTTCTCGGCGAGCACGCGCTGGGCCGCGTCGTGGAAGTCGCGGAACTTGGCGCCGGGCTTCACCGCCGCGATGCCGGCCTCCTGCGCCTCGTACACGGCGTCGTAGATCTTCCGCTGGATGTCGGTGAACGCGCCGGAGATCGGCAGCGTCCGCGTGACGTCGGCGGTGTACAGCTCGGTGGTCTCCACTCCGGCGTCGAGCAGCAGCAGGTCGCCGGAGCGTACGGGGCCGTTGTTGCGGACCCAGTGGAGGGTGCAGGCGTGCGGGCCGGCGGCGCAGATGGAGCCGTAGCCGACGTCGTTGCCCTCGACCCGGGCACGGAGGAAGAAGGTGCCCTCGATGTACCGCTCGGAGGTGGCCTCGGCCTTGTCCAGGACCTTCACGACGTCCTCGAAGCCGCGGGCGGTGGAGGCGCACGCCTTCTCCAGCTCGGCGATCTCGAAGTCGTCCTTCACGAGACGCATCTCGGAGAGGAAGACCCGCAGCTCCTCGTCCCGCTCTGCCGTCACCTTGTCGGTGAGCGCCTTCTCGACGCCCGCGTCATGGCCGCGGACGACCCGGACGGGGCCGGTGGCCTCGCCGAGCTTGGCCGGCAGCTCACGGACGTCCCCGGTGGGGATGCCGTACAGCGTGGCGGCCTCGGTCAGCGAGTGACGGCGGCCCACCCACAGCTCGCCCTGCCCGGACAGCCAGAACTCGCCGTTCTCGCGGTTGAAGCGGGGCAGCAGGTACAGCGTCGCGTCGTGCCCGTCGCCCCCGCTCCTCGGCTCCAGCACGAGGACGCCGTCCTCCGTCTGGTTGCCGGTGAGGTACGCGTACTCGGTGGCGGCGCGGAAGCTGTACTCGGTGTCGTTCGACCGGGTCTTCAGGTTGCCGGCGGGGATGACGAGGCGCTCGCCGGGGAAGCGGGCGGACAGCGCCGCCCGGCGGTCGGCGGTGTGCGCTGCCTGGGCGACAGGCTCCAGGTCGCGCAGCTCGGTGTCGGCCCAGCCCGACTTCATGTTCGCCGCGAGTTCGTCGGACACGCCCGGGTACAAACCGTTCTTGCGCTGCTCGATCGGCTCTTCTTCGCTCTCCGGGGTCTCCGGCGTGAGCTCCTCGGCCACGGGTCCGCCTCCTTGGGTCGATGAAAACAGAACCCCCATCTCATCGTACGGGCGGGTGGAAGGGGCACTGTCGGCGGACCGCGGCCGGAACACGCGGCAGCACGTGCCCCCCGGGCCGGCCGGAACCCGCGGCGGCGGGCGCCGCCCGCCGGACCGGCAGGACCCTCCGGCGGCGGGTGCCGCCTGCCGAGCCTCGCGGTACGGGCGAACCCGCCGCGGCCGGGGTGGCTGCCCGAGGGCGCAGCGGCTGCGTAGGCGACCACCCGAGGATCGCCGCGTCCGCCGCGTCCGCCGCGTCCGCCGCGTCCGCCGCGGACGGTGGGCGGCAGGGGCGCCCGCGAGGGCCGTACGCAGGGACGGCCCCCCGGCGGGTGCGCGCGTGTCAGTCGAAGAGCGCGGCCAGCATCACCACGTCCTCGGTGGGCTCGCCGGCCTCACCCGGGCCGGCCGCTTTGCCGAGCGCCTCGGGCAGGACCGTCCGCAGGACGTGGTCCGCGACCGCCTCCGGTTCGGCGCGGTCGGCCTTCGGCACGCTCGCCGCCGCCGCGTGCAAGCGGGCGAAGGCCCGGTCCACCGGTCCGCCGATCCTCCGCAGCAGCCCGTCCGTGTAGAGTAGCAGCGTCTCGCCGGGCTCCACGACGAGCTCCACACTCGGTGCCTCCCAGCAGGAGAGCATGCCGAGCGGTGCCGACAGCGACGTCTCGACGTACTCCGTCCGCCGGGCGCCGACCACCAGCGGCGGGGCGTGCCCGGCCCCGGCCAGCACGAGTCTGCGCAGGGCGGGCTCGGCGTACGCGAAGAGCGCCGTCGCGGAGCGTGCGGGCTCGGTGAGGCGCAGCAGCAGCTCCAGGTCGGACAGGACGGCGACCGGGTCCTCCCCTTCCATGACGGCGTAGGCCCGCAGCGAAGCCCGCAGCCGACCCATCGCGGCCAGTGCGCTCGGCCCGGAGCCGCAGACCGAGCCGACGGCCAGCCCGAGGGCGCCTTCCGGCAGCGCCAGCGCGTCGTACCAGTCGCCGCCGCCCTCGGAGCCGGGCACGTGGCGCCCGGCCAGCCGGACACCGGGTACACGGGGCAGCCTGCTGGGCATGAGTTCTTCCGCCAGCGTCGCGAGCTGGGCCCGGCCGCGCTCCAGCTCCAGCAGGCGGGCCAGGTGCTCGGAGGCGTACTGGCCGTAGAGGCCGACGAGGTGGCGGCGGCGTTCGGTCGGCTCGGCGGGTTCGTCGTACAGCCACACGGCGGCGCCGAGCCTTCCGCTGCCGTCGGTGACGAGCGGTACGGCGTAGCTCGCGGCGAAGCCGAGACGTGCGGCGACCTCGCGCTGCCGCGGGTCCAGGTCCTCGTCCCCGAGCAGGTCCGGCACCGAGACGGAGCGGGGCGGCTTGCCGGGCGCGTGCTCCCGGCCGCCGCTGTCGCCGTCGGCGGCCCTGGCGGGTGGCAGGCCGTCCAGGATGCGTCCGTAGGACGTGGCGCTGCGCGGGACGGTCTCGATGGTGCCGAGTTCGGCGTGGGCGAGTCCGAGGCCGATCGTCGCGCGGGGGCCGTGCCCGTCGGCGGGTTCGAGCACGGCCATGCCGCGGCGGGCACCGACGAGTGCGGCGCCAGCCCGCAGCACTTCGTGCAGGGCGTCGTCGAGCGTGCCGGTCCTGGCGAGCCGCTCGGTCAGTTCGTGCAGGGTGGTGAGGTCGGAGACCCAGCCTGCCAGCCGGTCCTGGATCAGGGTGCCGGGTGCGGGAGCCGCGGCGGGGATGCCCGGGAGAGGCGTTGCAGTGTGCGCAGGAGCGGGAACCGTCGGATCGATTCCAGCCACTTTCGGCAGGTGAGGGGTGCTCATGGCAGCCGGCTTCCCGGCTGTGTCTCTTTGCTCAATAGCATCGCAAACCCCCATGTCAATCCGCATGTCATGCTGCGCCGCTATCACTGCATCCACATGTACACGCACTGGGAAGGGGATGTCCAGCATTGTCCAGCGGGACGCGTGGTGTTTGTGCGATGCTGAACTTGGCCAAAAATTAGCCCCGATGGGGAGGTTTTGCGGTCGACTGAGCGCGTTCGGCAAGGGGGCACCACCCGGGGCGACACCACACCGACTCGGGCGGAGCGTCATTCCGGACGTGCGGGGTACGTAATCGTTGGTGGCCAGGGGAAGTTGGGGCCGGCCCGGAACCCGGCGGGAAGGCCTCGCGTCCTCATCACCGAGAGCGCGCCCCGTCCTGGCGGACGGAAGACGATTCGCCTCGCGCGCGCCACCCCTCGCCAAGCGCTAAACGGACTCAGCCGACGCTCTGCCCCTGGCGGTGTTGCCTGCCGCGCCGGAAGCGGGATTCCCCGTGCCGCCTCCGGGTGGCAGGGGCGGTGATGCGCCGCCTCGTACGCACAGTGAAGTAATGCGCACGTGTTGTGATCTGGACCTCGGCGTTCAACGGAAAGGAACGAGCGCTCATGCGCGAGATCCTCGGAAGGCGACGCAGGCTCCTGTTCGGGCGGAAAAAGGGCCCTGACCACCGTGAAGCGGCGCTGCTCTGCGCCACCCGGTGGCACTGGCCCGTCCTCCCCGGAGTGGGGCTCAAGGCGGCGGAGGCAACGGAGTCAGCGAACGCGAAGGAGCCGGCGAAGCCGGCGCAGGCGAACCGGCCCGCGAAGACGTCCCGAGGTGCGCGGACGCCCTGGGGGGCGGAAGCGACCGGAGCGCCCGGAGCGACCGAAGGGCCCGCCGGGCCGGAAGCACCCGGAGTGGCAGGGGCGGCGGAAGCGCCTCGCGGGGCGGAAGCGAACGGAGCGACGGGACCGGCGGAGGCGGCGGAAGCGCCTCGCGGGAGGCATGCGACCGGACCGGCAGGAGGCACGGAAGCGGCTCGTGGGACGGAAGCGCCTGGAGCGGTGAGCGCGCACGGAGCGGCGCAAGCTCCTCAGGCGGGCAGGGAGCGGCGGGCCGGCAGGCAGTGGCGGGCAGGCAGGGAGCGGCGGGACGCCGAGGCGCCCGGGCTGCCGACGGCCGCCCGGGAAGAGGCGCGGGGGCGGCGGAGGGTGCACGGCGGCCCGTCTGCGCCTGCCCCGACCCTGAATGCGTGGTTCCCGGAGCGCACCCCTTCGACCCCGGGCTCCTGGCGGCCACCACCGACCCCCGCATGGTCCGATGGTGGTGGACCCAGCGGCCGGACGCGCCCGTCCTCCTCGCGACCGGAGGCCGCGCGCCGTGCGCGGTGAGCCTGCCCGCCGCCGCCGGTGCCCGCGCCCTCGCCGTACTCGACCAGCGCGGCCTGCGGGTCGGCCCTGTCGTGGCGACCCCCACGCGCTGGTCGCTCCTGGTCGCGCCGTACGGCCTGGAACGCCTCGGCGAGCTGCTGTACGCGCTGGACCGGGTGCCCAGCTCGCTGCGGTTCCACGGGGAGGGTGGCTACCTGGTGCTGCCGCCGTCCGAGACCGGCACGGGCGGCGTGCGGTGGGAGCGGCCCCCGGTCGCGGGCACCGCGCCCCGGGCCGGCGCTGGCACGGGGCCATGGCTGCCGGAGGTCGAGTCGGTGGTCGACGCCCTCGTCGAGGCGAGCGCGAGCGTGCCGGACGTCGGCAGCCGCCTCAGGTACTGAAGGCACCGGCACCGGCGGCTCCGCCCGCGCCCCTGCCTTCCGCGCCGGCTGTGTGGATAGGCGCGCCGTCTTGGTACCGGCTCCGTCGGTAGGCGCTGGGGGCGCGCGACGGCCGGGTCCTGGGCGGCGAACGTGCCGTGGGGCGCGCGGACCGGCTTCCGGGCCGGGCCTGGCGCGCTGCGTGACGGCCGGGCCCTGCACGGACCGCCCCCTGCACGGACCGCCCCTTGTACCGGCCGTCCTCTATAAGGGCGGGCCCCCACAGAGGCCCGCCCTTATAGAGGACGGCGGTGCCGAAGCGTCGGCGTGCGGACGCGAGGTCACTCGTACGAGTGTGTACGCAGGCCTCCTTGTACGGAGAACGGGCGCGCGGCGCGAAGGGCGCGGGTCTTTCGCCGCTATGGTCGGCGCACCGTCGCAACCCGGAAGACACTCCATGAACCTGCGCATGACCGGTCTGGGCGCGGCCGTGGCCGTCGCCGCGCTGCTGCCCTTCGTGGCGACCGCCGGACCTGCCGCCGGCCCCGAAGGGGCGGCTCTCGCCGTCGACGGCGGGCCCGGCCCTGCGATCCGCCCGATGGCGCCTCTGCCCGTCCCGCTGTCCGGAGCGGGTGCGGGGCCCGGGCGGCGGCGGCGACACCCAGGCACCCGAAGGCCGTGCCGCGGGCGGGTCCGGCAGGGTGGCGGGGGCTCCCGGCGGTTCCCCCGCACCGTCCCACCCGGCCTCGGCGCCCGGTGCGTCGTCCGGCGCGCCGCTTCTGGCCGAAAGTGACGGTCGTCAGGGTGTACGGCCTTCCGGCGCGGCGGGCGGCCCCCAGGGGCGTGCCGCCCGCTGCGGCCCCCCGTTGGTCTCGCCCGGCGGTGTGGAAGCCCAGACGTGCGTGCTCACCGAGGGCGCGGAGACGTGGGGCCGTACTTACTACCGCAACACCAGCGGTGAGGCGCTGCGTGCCGTCCTCAGCCTCATGGGGCCGGCCGGGCGCACGGTGCGCACGCACTGCGCGATTCCTCGGGGCGACGAGCCGGGTGCGTGCGAAACCCCACGTGAGAAAGGCCGCGGACCCATCGAGGAGTATGTCGCGGTCGCCGAGTTCGCGTCCGATGGCGACCCCGAGAGCCCGCTGTTGCTGCGCTCCGGCAGCAACCCTGCTCCGCCGCCGCGAAGTTGACGAATGCAACGACCTGGCAAGGCGGCGGGCGGAAGATCGGATTCCGGATCCAATGGAGAAACCCGGTCGCTGGCGACGGGGGATGCACCAGCGACCGGGCTTCCAGAACGGTAACAAGAGATCCGCGGTTCGCAAATTCGATCTCTCTTATTCGGACAGCTATTTACCCGTCGGTACGGGTAGGTCGAGCCGCCCGGACGGCAGGCTGAGAGGGCGTCGCGGCGGAGCCCCCTCGCGCCTTCCGGCCGGGCCGCGGCCGACTCAGCTGAGGGTCACCTGACGGTTCGTCAGGCCACCCCGCGCCCGACGCTCGTCCGCGGTCAGCGGCGCGTCCGAAGCGAGTGCGCCGGCCAGCCGCTCCGCGAACTCCGCGGCGGGCTTCTCGCAGTCCTCGGCGGTCATGGCGCTCGGCAGGTCCCACACCGGGACGACCAGTCCGTGGGCCCGGAACGACCCGACGAGGCGGGTGCCCTCGCCCAGCGACGACGTGCCGGCGGAGTGCAGCCGGGCCAGCGCGTCGAGCAGGTCCTCCTCCGGGTGCGGCATCACCCAGCGCAGGTGGTTCTTCTCGGGCGTCTCGCACCAGTACGCCGCGTCCACGCCCGACAGCCGCACGGTCGGGATGGCGGCGGCGTTCGCCCGCTCCAGGGAGGCGGCCACCTCCGGGGAGGCGCTGTCGGCGGAGTCCGGCACCCAGAACTCGAAGCCGGAGTGGACGGTCGGCTCGAAGCCGGCGTCGCCGTCCAGCAGGTCCTGGAGGCGCGGGCCGTCGGCCGGGACCCTGCGGGCCGCGACCGGCGAGCCCGGCTGGACGGCCAGGGCGCGCTGCAGCGTGTCCGCCATGTCACGGCTGAGGTCGCCGGAGGAGGTGTCGTTCTGCAGCGCGAGGAGCACGGAGCCGTCGTCGCGGCGCAGGGCCGGCCAGGCCATCGGCAGCACGGTGGCCAGCGTCACGGACGGCACCCCCTCGGGAAGCCCGCCCTTGAGGTGCAGCGGGGCGGTCGCGGCGGGGACCAGCTCGCGCAGCGCGACCCAGTCGCACTCGCCGGGCAGGCCCTCGAACGGACGCTGCACCAGTTCGGTCGCCGCGTGCGCGGCACCGCGGCCGTGGCAGGCCTTGTAGCGGCGGCCCGAACCGCAGGGGCAGGGCTCACGGGCGCCGACGACCGGCACCTCCCCGTCCGTCACCTGTGGCTTGCCGGCGGCCTTGGTCTGGGGGCGCTTCTTGGCCATGCGAGGGTTCTCCCGTTGGAACGCGATGCTGTGTCGGCCGCGAGCCTAGCCCCACCGGGCCGCCGAGGCGCCAGCCGACGCTGCGACGCCATGACGGCGCGAAGCCGCGACGCAATGACGCTGCGGCGCCATGAGGGGCGGACGGCGGCCGGATACGTATTCGGGGGCGAAGCCCGGGCGGCGGGGTGGCAGGCGGGCCGCTGCTTGGGCGGTGGGCGATGGGCCGTGGGCCGGTGACCGGGCTGCGCGGTGCGCCCCCTGGCCTCGGCCGCAGCCTGGCAGGCCCGCGACGGGGCTGCGCGGTGCACCCGTGGTCTGTCGGCGGTGTTCGTGCAGCCGCCCGTTGCCTTACGCGCCCTACAAGCCTTACACCCGCCGTACGAGCCGTACACCCGCCGTACGAGCCGTACGCGCGCCGTACGAGCCGTACGCGCGCCGTACGAGCCGTGCGCGCGCCGTTCGAGCCGTACGCACGCCGTTCGAGCCCTACGAGCCGAAGGCCCCGTACGAGTCCCAGGCGTCGCACGCGCCGTACGTGCCGATGTCCTCGTACGCGCCGAGCAGCCCCAGGTCTCCGTCCCGCGGTGCCGACCGGGTCGGCGTGTCGCCGGTGTCAGGGCCGGGTACGGGCGTGGTGACCTGGCGGGACCTGCCGTTGCGCGGTACCCCGTTCCGTGGCGTACCGTTGCGTGGGCCGACCCCAACTCCCGTACCGTCGGCGCCCGTTGGTGTGACGCGCGTAGCGAGAGGGTCATGCCGAGGCACCGTTCCGGTGACCAGGACCCACACCGTGACTTCGCCGCCGGCGCCGTCCCGCACGCCCCAGTCCTGGGCGAGCGCGCTGATGATGTTCAGCCCCCGGCCGCCGCGTGCGGTGACGGAAGGGGTGGAGGGGACCGGGCGGGTGGGACCGCCGCCGTCCGTCACCTCGACGGTCAGGGCGCCCTGGTCGTCGACCCGCCAGGCGGCCCGCACGGCGCCGTCACCGACGTCGGCAGCGTCCAGCGGTCTGCCATGCCGGCAGGAGTTGCTGAGCAGTTCGGAGAGGATCAGTACGGCGTCATCGACGACGGACTCGGCGACCCCGCCGCGGCGGAGCTCCTTGCGCATCCGGCTTCTCGCCTCGCCCACGCCCGCAGGGCCGTGGGGTACGGCCATGCTCGACGACGTCGGCACTTCCTGTGCCACCACCAACGCCACCCCCGAGACCTCCTTCGCCCCACGCCACGGTGTGGATGCCCCCTTGGTCTGGGCCGGAAACCGGTCAGTCCGCATACAGTGACGCATTCGACACACAGGGATACGGAGCGAACGCGCCGGAGCACTCCATGTAACTACTGGGGTGTACGACCCAGTTGGGACAGGACGTGTTTGGGGCGATTCGTGATGATCGCGTCCACGCCCAGGCGGACGCACAGCTCCACGTCCTCCGGCTCGTCGACCGTCCACACATGAATCCGGTGCCCCGCCCGCTGGAGGCGTGCCACGTACGCGGGGTGGTTCCTGATGATCCTCACGGACGGCCCCGCGATCCTGGAGCCGGCCGGCAGGCGCCCGTCGCGCAGCAGCGGCGAGAGGAACTGCGTGAGGTAGACGGTGGGCAGGGTCGGCGCGGCCGCGGTGACGCGGTGCAGCGAGCGGGCGGAGAAACTCATGATCCGTACGGACGAGTCGTCCGGCGTCGCCGGGTCGGCCAGCCCGAACCGCCGCAGGAGCTGCACCAGCCGCTCCTCGACCTGTCCGCGCCAGCGGGTCGGGTGCTTGGTCTCGACGGCGAGCTCGACGGGCCGCCCCGCGTCGGCGACCAGCTCCAGGAGCCGTTCGAGGGTGAGGACGGAGGTGTACTCGGGGTCGCCCCAGTCAGGGCTCTCCCGCGCGTCCTTCCACGAGCCGAAGTCGAGCGCCGCAAGATCGGCGAGTTCCAGGCTGGAAACCGCCCCGCGGCCGTTGGAGGTGCGGTCGACGCGCCGGTCGTGCACGCAGACGAGGTGGCCGTCCGCGGTGAGCCGCACATCGCACTCCAGGGCGTCCGCCCCGTCCTCTATGGCCTTCACGTAGGCGGCGAGGGTGTGTTCCGGCGCGTCCTCGGACGCGCCGCGGTGGGCGACCACCTGGATGGTGTGCGGGCGTGTGTGGGTCACCGCGTCATGGTGCCACCTTTGCACGGCCCTCTGGCAGGCAGTCTGGATTATCCGGGATGTCCGTAGATAAGGGAGACGCGGTGGACGCACAGGTCCCGCTTACAGTGGCCTGACGAGCTGTGGGAAAAGCTGGGTACGGACCGCGTGACGATGCCGCCGCGGCCCCCCGCCCCCAGACGACGACGTGGACAGACGCGGAAACCGAGGAGAGACGAGCTGTGAGCACCGAGAACGAGGGCACTGCGGTCCCGTCCGCCCCCGACGCCCCGCCGGAGGCTCCCTCACAGGCGGCCGCTCCCGCCCCGGCAGGCTCGGAACAGGCCCCCGCGGCACCGGGCGCCCCCGACACGACCCCGGCGGCCGGGGCCCCCTCGGGCCCTGGCGTCCCCGAACCGGCCCCGACGACCCCCGCCCCGCCCGCAACCCCCGCCCCGCCCGCAGCGTCGGCCGGTGCCGACCGGCCCGCACCCGGACGTACCCCGGACGCCCCGGCCCGCGACCACGGCACCACTGCACCCGCGCACCAGCCGACTCCGCCCACCGGCGCCTCCGCGTCCGCGCCCGGCCCGGAGGCCGGCCACGCGCCCGGCCCAGAGGCCGCCATGCGCCCGGTCACGTGCCGGCGCACCCGGGGGCGGCCGCGCCCCGCCGCCGCCGGTACCGCCGGCCCTCCCCCGTACGGTCCCGACGGCGGCGCGTACGGCTGGGGCGCGCACCCGCAGGGCGGGGCGCAGGACGCGGCCGCCCACGGTGCGACGGCCATGGGCACGCCGCCCGGTGCCGTACCGGGTACGACCGCCCCCGCCCAGCCGCGGAAGCGTTCCGGCGGCCTCATCGCCGCCGTCCTGGCCGCCGCCCTCCTCGCGGGCGGCGTCGGCGGCGGGATCGGCTACTGGGCGGCGGACCGCCAGGGCGGCTCCACCGGCGGCTCCACCGTGGCAGCGGCCGGGGAGGCGCCCGCCGACTTCAAGCGCGACCCCGGCACGGTCGCCGCCGTGGCGGCCCAGGCGCTGCCGAGCGTCGTCACGATCGAGGCGAAGTCGGGCCCGGAGGGCCAGGGCGGCGGCACCGGCACCGGCTTCGTCTACGACAAGGAAGGCCACATCCTCACCAACAACCACGTGGTGGCCTCGGCGGCGGATGGCGGCAGGCTCCGGGTGACGTTCCCGGACGGCAAGAAGTACGAGGCGGAGGTCGTGGGCCGGGCACAGGGCTACGACGTGGCGGTGCTGAAGCTGCGCGACGCGCCCGCCCAGCTCGCCCCGCTGCCGCTGGGCGACTCCGACAAGGTCGCGGTCGGCGACTCGACGATCGCGATCGGTGCGCCGTTCGGCCTGTCCAACACGGTGACGACGGGCATCATCAGCGCCAAGAACCGCCCGGTGGCCTCCAGCGACGGTTCCGGCAGCCGCAGCTCGTACATGAGCGCCCTGCAGACGGACGCGTCGATCAACCCCGGCAACTCCGGCGGCCCGCTGCTGGACGCGCGGGGCGCGGTCATCGGCATCAACTCGGCGATCCAGTCGCCCGGCTCGGGCCCGCTCGGCCAGGCGCAGGCGGGGTCGGTCGGCCTGGGCTTCGCGATCCCGATCAACCAGGCGAAGTACGTGGCGCAGCAGCTCATCAGGACCGGCCAGCCGGTGTACCCGGTGATCGGCGCCACGGTGAACATGGCGGAGAAGGGCCAGGGCGCCAGGATCGTCGAGGACGGCGCGAGCGGCTCGCCGGCGATCAGCCCCGACGGCCCGGCGGCGAAGGCCGGACTGCGGCCGGGCGACGTGATCGTACGGTTCGGCGACCGGGAGATCGACAGCGGACCGACGCTGATCAGCGAGATCTGGACGCACCAGCCGGGCGACACGGTGGCGCTGACCTACGAGCGCGACGGCAAGAAGCAGGAGGTCAAGGTCACCCTGGGCGAACGCAAGGGGGACTGACGCCGCACTCGCCGCGGCGCCTTCCGCAACGGGGCGCCCGTGCGAGGCCCGAGGCCGGGCCTCGCACGGGCGGCTGCTCTGACGACGCTGACGACGGGGCTGCTTCCGCCCGCCACGGGGGTTCGTTCCGCCACGGTGGCTGTTCCGAGGGCGGGGCCCGTCCCGCCACGGCGGCTCTTCCCGCCGGGGCGGCTCTTCCCGCCGCGGGGTGCCCCTCCACCAGGGCGGCGCTCCCGTACGGGAGGCCAGGCCCCGGTGTCCACACGGACGCCGGGGCCTCGTCGTCGGCACGAGGAACCCGCTGCGAACGGGGGCGGGCCCGGAGCCGTACGGACCTCACCGCCGCCCTGCGGGTCGCATCGGCAGGGCCGTTGCCGCGGCCGCGGCCCGGAGACGGCAGGGCGCTACGCGTCGGTGAGGGAGAACGCCGCCATCTCCCCGAAGCAGCCGACGGCGAGGACGGTGAGGGTCCCGATCAGGGCCGACAGCGAGAACCGCGCGCCGTCCCCGAACACGGCCGCTGTGACCTGCAGCGCGGCGAGCACCAGGCAGGTGCCCCACATCATGGCGCGCGGAAAGAAGCGGGCGCTGCTGGCGGTGGCCTCGCCGACCAGATGCGGGACGACCGCGAGCAGGGCGATCAGTGCGAAGGCGACGGACACGAAGAACGCGGCGGGCCCTTCCCAGTCGCGGTAGTGGGCGAGGGTGTACGTCATCGCGCCGAGGTAGACGACGGCGGAGAGTACGGCGCAGGAGCCGGCGGCGAGGAAGGACACCGTGTGCTCGCGCGACCCGTGCGCCAGCCTGGTGGCGGAGATCGGCGCGGCGGCCCGCCGCATGCCATGAACACCGGCCACGGGAACCGTCATGGAAGCCTCCCTTGCGTCTGATCCGTGAAGCCAGAGCGTAGGACCGCGCGTACGAGGACTGATCACTCCGCTTCACGGCTGCCACACCCGGCCGCCCCGACACACCTGCCGCTGCCTGCCCTTGGGCGGCAGTGCGGCGGCACCGTCGCGCAGGCCCCCATCACCCCTCCGGGTGACCGCCCCTGCTGACCACCCGCGATGGACACCACGGGGCCAGGGGGCATGACGGGGGGCGTTCGCCGCCCTGGGCATTGAGACCGTCGGTGGTCCTGAGCGCCGAGCCGGGGCACCGCACGTACCCCGACCCGTCCGTGGGCACACGCCGACGCCCGCGGCGCCCGTCCCGAAGCCCCGCCACCCCCCGGCCGCCCATGAGACCCGCCCCGCTTCACTCCCTCCCCTTGCCCTCCGCGCCCAGGAGCGCCGGAAGCCGCCGAGGGCCCCGGAAAGGAAACCCCAGCACCGGCCGCCAGCCGGTAGGCTGTAGCCGCTCCGCGCCAGGTGAGGCGGGGCGCGGGTGGGTTGCCCGAGCGGCCTAAGGGAACGGTCTTGAAAACCGTCGTGGCGCGAGCCACCGTGGGTTCAAATCCCACACCCACCGCAGCAGGTCAGCATACGTGCTGGTCAGAAGGGGTGCCCTTGGTTCGGGGGCGCCCCTTTCGCATGGGGCCTGTCTCACCTTGATCCGCCTCTGTCACGCCGTCGACCAGCGTGTGTGGACCAGGCGTGGACCAAGATCACACAGCTTGGGGCTAGGAACCCGCAGGTCACGGGCGTGCCGTGGACCCGCCCGTGGGCCAGTTTCCCTGGCAACGAGAAAGGCGCCACCCCGACCCGGGTTGGGGTGGCGCCTTCGTAGTTGGTCGGCTCTCTCTTACTCCTCCTCGGCGGCCTCCAGGGCGTCTTGGATCTGTTGGTTCGAGCGGTTCTGGTTGCCGTGGATGGCCTTGGCATAGAAGCGGAAGAGGACGGCGATGCTGTGGCCCGCGCGGCGGGCGACCTCTGCCGGGGCCACGCCGGAGGCCAGCCAGAGGGACACCCCGGCGGCCCGCAGGCAGTACGGGACCTCAGCCAGCGGCGATGCTTCCTCGGCTTCTGTCAGGACCGCCTGACGGGCGGCCTTCCAGACCTCTCCGTACTCCTTGGAGAGGAGGTGGCCGCCCTGGACGGCGCGGAACAGGCGACCGTCGTCCGCCGTGCCGAACTCCTTGATGTGCTCGCGGACCATGCGGACCAGGACCGGCGGGATGGGAACCGAACGAGTCGCCTTCCTCGCGCGCTTCTTCAGGCCGCGCGTGTCGAAGGACTCGCCGGTGTCGGTCCAGCCGGAGCCGACACGAGGAGTGCTGGTGGAGAGAAGCACCTCTCCCCAGCCTTCCTCGGGGAGGACGAAATCAGTGTCCCGCAAGTTGGACGCTTCACCCGGGCGGTTCGCCGCGTAGTAGAGGCAGCCGAAGAACGTCTTCAGATGCCGCCCGCGTTCGCCCTGGTTGCCCACGGCGGTGATCAGCTTGCCCGCCAGCTTCGGGCCGGGGACGAACCGGAAGTCGATCTCGTCGTCCGTTTCCGGGGGCGTCCAGTCCACGTTGCCCAGTGGCAGCGTCGGCAGCAGCTCCCGTTCGACGGCGTAGCGCAGGCAGTTGGTGAAGACGGTGTACTTGCGCTTCACCGTGTTCTCGGCGGCGGCCTTGCCGTCCAGACGGAGCTTGAGCGCGTTCAGGGCCGTACGGATGGCGGACGGCGTTTCGAGATCGGAGATCTCCACGGACTTTCGGCTGATCCAGTCCAGCGCGGCCTTGATCTCCACCGGGGCGTCCTTCACCTCGACACGGGGCCGAAGTACACCATCGCCATCAACGGCGAACTGGAACGCCCACGAGTAGAGCGCCCTCCGCAGCACCCTGGGCGCAGGGGCCCCGCGGTCGTCTTTGACGAGCCGTTGTGTCACGGTGGCCAGGGCGTCCGCGATGCTCGCGCGGTGCTTGGCGGAGGCGTCCGGCCACTTCATCTGGGCGTAGTCCCGTACGTGGTCGTACCAGGTCGGCTTGACCTCCTGGGCGGCCCGAAGCGCTTCCAGCTCCGACGCGGGAATGCCGGTTTCCGTGTCGAACTGCTCGCGCTGACGCAGAGCTGTCAGCAACTCCGCGCGGCGTCCATCGGCCTGTGCCTTGAGTTTGAAGCTCTTGGAGAAGGGCTGGGGGCCGACCCGCCAGCGGAGTTGGTAGGGCTTGGCGCGGTTCTCGCGCTTGCGGATGCCCCAGATCTGCACGTCGTACGTCAGCACGGGGACACCTCGCACGCTTCGAACCAGGCGTCGAGGTCCGCGCGGCGTATCCGTATCTGGCCGTTCGGAAGCTTCAGACACTTCGGGCCGTTGCCACGGGCGCGCAGTCGGTAGAAGGCGGCGCGGGACATCCTGATCTCCGCGAGCGCTTCCACCAGTGTGAGCTTCTGGTTCGCTGATGCGGTCATGGAGTTCACGGGTGGAGGTCCCCTTCCTTCTTGAGGCGTTCGTGATGGGTGCGGTCGTGGCGTACTTGGGCGGCGAGGAGTTCTTCGCCGGGGCGGTAGCCGGAGGAGAGGTAGGCCCAGGCGGATTCGGTGACGAGGGTGGTGTTCTCGTCGGGGGCGGGGTGGCCGGCGTGGGTGCGGGCGGCTTCGGCTTGTGCGGTTCGCCAGGCTCGGCGTACGTCGCGCAGGGCGGTGAGGGTGGTGGAGTAGGCGCGGGACTTGGTGGAGAAGTGGCCGCGGAAGCCGAGCATGTGGGCCCACTTCCAGAGCTTGAGGTGGGCGAACTCGGGCAGGTGGCCGAGGGCCCAGGCGGTGCGGATCATCTGCCGGACGTGCTGCTGCACCTGGAGGTCGCGGAGGGGTTCGGCCTGGCCGGTGCCGTCGCAGTCGGCGCACAGGTCGCGGAAGCCGTCGGGGCCGCATGTGTAGCCGCGTCCGCCGCAGGGACGGCAGACAAGAGTGCGGTCGACGGTGCCGGAGCCCTCGGCGCTCTTGGTGGCGTACTTGGCGACGTAGGCGGCCACCTTCTGGTCGGTGAGTTCGCCATCGCCCAGGCCCTTGATCTCCCGCACGTCGATGCGGTCGCCCCAGGCGATGACGCGTTCCCCGACGGCATCGGATTCGACGGTGACGCGGGCGCGGCGGGCGGCCTGGAGTGCGGCGCGGTCGAGGGCGTCGAGGGTGGCCCAGGGCGGGGGCGGTGTGGTGTGTCCGTCGGGGCCGTCGAGGCGGATCACGGCGTGGAAGTGGACCAGGCCGCGCTTCTGGTACTCAGCGACCTTGGCGAAGGAGATCCGCAGGGCAGCCTTCAACGCCTTCTGTGTGATGCCGAGTTGGGCCGCAAGTTCGCGGCGGAGGTAGATGGTGAAGCGTGCCCACAGGGCTCCGGCGTGGGCGTTCCACAGCACGGCGCCGGTGTAGTCGTACGTGGCGGGGGTGAGCGGCGTGCCCAAGGCAGGGTCGCCCTCGGCGTGGCGCTGCCCGCAGCGGCAGTCCAGAACCTTGCCGGAAGAGGTGGTGGGGCGGTTGTGGACGGGGCCGAAGGACGGCGCGGTGAGAGTGACGAAGACGCGCGGGTGGGCACGTACGGACTGGTCGACGGTCTTGCCGCCGGAGAGTCCGGCCTTGATCAGGTGGTAGGTGTCGGCGGCGTAGACGCGGGAGCAGGCCGGGCAGCGGGAGACGCGGCGGTTGCCGCATGCGGTGAGGAGGCGGCCGGTGGGTTCGTCGGCGGTCGAGTAGGAGCGGACCACGGTGCGGGTGGCGGCGTCGAGGGTGGCGGTGTGGCCGACGAGGTTGACTGGGCGGGTGCAGCCGCGCACGTTGCGGACTTGCTCCACCACGCGGTCGAAGTCTTGGAGGTTGGCCAGCTCGATGAGGTCCCGCAGGGCCAGGCTCTTGACGTGGCGCAGGTCGAGGGGGCGCTTCATGGGGCGGGGTCTCCTTTCTGCTGGTGGGTCGGGCCCCGAGCAGCACCGACGTAGGGGTGGGTGCTGCTCGGGGCATGGCGGACCGAGCCCTGTTGGGGCTTGGGTGGGGGTGTGTGCCGGAGATGCGGCGGAGGAGTCAGGCCGTCAGGGCCGTGTGGAGGGCGTTGGCCATGGGGAGGCCGACGCCGAGCCGCAGTTTGAGCTGTGCGGCGGTGATGGGTTCGCCGTGCTGGGCGTGGTGGGCGTCCGCGATGGAACGGGCCTCGTTCAGCAGCGGCTCAGGCACCTTGACCGCAGGCGCAGGCGCAGGTGCGGCTGCGGGTGCGGGTGGTGCCGGAAGGGGCACAGGTGCCGGGGCAGGAGCCGGTTCTACTGGTGCCGCGACCGGGGCCGGGTCGACGGAGACCGGGGCAGCAGCCACGGGTTCGGCTTCGGGCTGCGGCGCGGTTTCCGGCGCCGGTTCCGCCGGGGCGTCCGCAGGAGCCGGAGCGACTGTGGCCGGGGTGACGGCGCGGAAGGCCCGGAGGAGCTGTGGGCCGACGGCGCCCCAGCCGAGGAGCAGCAGTGGCGCCACGGCGTCCACGGCGGCGCGGCCGTAATGGCCGGCGACGATGGGTTCGGCAATGTTGAGGGCCAGGGTCAGCAGGCCGGAGAAGTGCATCAGCCGCGTTGCCGCCTTCATCTGCTCCGGCGGGACGCCGCGCAGGGACAGGTACCGCAGGGCGACCAGGAGGCCGACCACGGACAGGTCCACCATCGGGGCGATCAGGGGTGCGATGGGCTCGGGGACGCCGAGCCGCAGGGCGAGGGCCCAGACGTTGCCGAAGGAGAACACGAAGGCCAGAGCGGCGATGACGACCATGACCACGGTCACGGTGCGCTGAGTGATCCGGTCCTCAGACATAGGGGGTTCACCTCCTCTCGAACGAGTCGCGGGTGGGAGGAAGGGGCGGGGGTCAGGCCGCGAGCGGCATGCCGTCGTCGTCCGGGTCCTCGTCCTTGGTCAGGTCGATACCGGCTGGGAGCTGTGCGGCGAGCAGGGCGGCGGGGTCGGCGGTCAGGTGCGCGGTCGCGGTGGCGATGCGGGCGGCGTCCTCTTCCTTGACGTACGGGGTACGCAGGCGGGTGAAGCCCGCTTTGCCGGGGCTGTTCATCACGGCGACGCCGACGTACGCGGGGTCCTGCAACGTGGTGGGGTTGGCGTCGGGCCATTCGCGGATGTCGTCCCCGAGGGCGGCCACGGCCGCGTCGGCGGTCTTCTGCGCAAAGCTCATGCCGACTGGGCACACGTCGCGGATGAACGTGGGGATGGCGTCGCCCGTCGACTTCTGCGTGGCCAGGATGACCAGGATGCCGACACTGCGGCCCTTCTTGACCAGCTCTTCCACCAGGCGTGCGTTCTCGGCAGCGAGGGCGGACAGGCGCTTGGACTCCTTGTCCGAGCCCTTGTGGTCACGGAAGTAGGTGTGCGCCTCATC
This sequence comes from Streptomyces sp. CC228A, assembly GCF_021390935.1. Lineage (GTDB taxonomy): Bacteria > Actinomycetota > Actinomycetes > Streptomycetales > Streptomycetaceae > Streptomyces. Next base: position 301,672 of record NZ_JAJPUI010000006.1, on the reverse strand, counting down.
GATGATCAGCACCACCCACGGCCAGGAGCTGGAGGGGCCGCCGTGCCACATGTCCTTGCGTCCCAGCACGTACTTGATGGCGGACGACCGGTCACGGCGGAGCTTGACCAGGCGCTTGAACAGGGCGTTGGCGTCGTCCAGGTCGTCACCGACGAAGGCGAACAACCGGCCGATCAGGTCGGCATAGTCGCCCTCGTGTGCGGCGGACACCTTGCCGTCCGCCACCGCGATCTGCACTGCGGGCGAGGGTGCACAGTCGCAGATGAAGCGGTTGATGGTCGAGGTCTTACCGAAGCCGGGCAGGCCGGCGATGGTGACACCGGGAACCTCAGCCAGGTTCACGGCCACGGGCTGCGCGTACTCGTCCACCCCGAGTTCCCACCGCACCAGCGCTTCCGGCACTTCCCCCGTGGGGACGTGCGCGGTCGGAGTCAGGAGCGGATCGACCCGCACACCACGGATCACCACTTCACCGGGCTTGTCCTGCACCACAGACACCCGCGTACAACGCCACGCATCGGCCAGGTACGGGGCGGCCTTTTGGAACTCCTCCAGGCCCACCTTCGGCAGGCAGTTGGCTCGCACGACCACCCCGTACCGGTCCGGCGTCACCTTCAGCGCGGGGATGAGGACCCGCGGCTTGGGCGGCTTCCCATCGGTGTTCGCCAGCGAGGCTAGCGCGGGCGGCGTCTTGTCGGTGACCGACAGCCCCGCCATGGGCGCCAGACGCTTCCACGTCCAGCGCACCCGTATCGCCTGACGGATACTCGCCCGCGTCATCGTGTCCGCCAGCGCGTAGCGAACCACCCAGACCACCGCCCACAGGGTGATGAGGGCGAGGCCCGCCCCGACCACGATCGGGGCGTAGCCCATCACCTCCTGAACCGTCACGTCGTCTCCTTGTGCTTGTAGAGGAAGGCCGCAAGGGCCGATTCGAGGCCCGCCCAGTCCTCCAGGGACTCAAAGGGCGGGTAGCCGTAGCCGACGAGGACGGCGGCCACGGAGCTGATCAGGGATTCGGAGAACCGGGGGTCCGGTCCGGCGTGAGCGATCGGGTAGATCCGCTCAGCGCCGAACCGGAACCCGACGGCGTCCGTCACGCGGCGATCTCGGACGGCTCGTCCACAACCGTCGGCGCGGACACGGCCAGCAGCTCCAGGCCCGAGGCCCGGTAGGCCACACCGTCCTGAAGCTGACCGTTGAAGACCCGCGCCCACGGCGTGGCGAACAGGTTCAGCGGCCGCACGAACGAACCGAGGTTGAGACCGTTGGGCAGGCCGCTCTTCGGGACGGTGACCTTGATCGTCTCCGCCCGCTCGTCCTCCATCACGAACAGCGTGATGGTGTACAGCGGCTCACCGGTCTCCCGGTCGGTCGCGATCTGGGTCTTCTCCATGTCGGTGAACTTCGGGGTCTGCAGCATGCCGACCATGTGGCGGGTCGTGCTGGTGAAGCCAACGCGGATACGCGAAGCCATAGGGGACTTCCTTTCAGTCGAGGCCGCTTGTCGCGGCGTGATGACAACAGTGCACTAGGCCCGCCTCCCCCGTCAAGCACCTAGCGCACCCTGAGGAAAGGTGCGCTAGTGGAGCGCTGGGTGGGTGGCGGGTTTGGGCGGCCCGATGCGGCGGGTGTGCTAGGCCCGCTACCCTCGTCGCATGAGCCTGCCGAAGGATTCCCACATGCCGCCGTACCGGCTGGTCGCGGACAAGATCCGCCAGCAGATCCGGTCCGGCCGCATCAAGCCGGGTGAGCGCGTCCCGTCGTCCCGTGACCTCGAAGCCGAATACAAGATCGCGAACATGACTGCGCGCTCAGCCCTGCGCGTCCTGCGGGATGAAGGGTGGATCTACTCGAAGCCCGGCGTGGGCAACTTCGTCACCGACACCCCACCCACCGCCGGCCAAGCCGCGAGCGAGGAAGTAGCCGGGCGCATGCCCACGCCGGAATACATCGAGCTGTCCGAGCGCCTGGACGCCGTCAACGCTCGGATTGACAGCCTTCTGGCCGTCTTTCAGCAACTCGCCGGGGTCACCGAGAAGCCGAAGAAGAAGTAGCAGCCAGGCGTTCAACCAGGCGCCGCGCAAGCTCCTCCAGGCGGTCGAGCTTGTCTTCCATCTCCACCAGGCGAGCCCCGATCTCCGCCACCTCGTGCGCTTCCATCCCTGCCCCGTTCATCTCGTGCCGTTCCTTGCCAACGCACCTCATCGAACCCACCGGGGCTTGCCCGAAGGCTTGCCCACGGCTTACCGAATCGCCCCCGAGGGCTTGCCCATCCCAGCGGGCAAGCCGGATGCTCAGCCGGGCAAGCTCACCGGTCATCAGCGGCCGGTCCTCCAGGTCTAGCGAGCCCTGCCGCCTCATTCCCGCGCCGTCGCCGACACGTGCCATCAGACGGGAAACGACCTGCACACCCGTCCCGCCTGACGGGATCTCCCGTACGACCACACCACGCTCCTCTCGCTCGTCCCGGGCACAAATGGTCCGGAGAATCGCCGGTTTGGCTAACCGGCGATCGTTGGCTATGTTTCGCCGCCGCCCACGCGGCCCAGCGCCTATCTGTGCATCGCCTATAGAGGTGCGACCGAGCCCCGATGTGTGACTCGGGAGACGAGCCCCTTCTTATGGCTTGGATCACACATCCCTCCTCCATCGATTGGTGGCGCATCCAGGCGCACTTCCCCCACGCACCCAAGGAAGGGGAGGGCCCAACCCCGTCTTGTGACACCCCCGGGGTGACTTTTTCAGCGACCCGGTCACATGCACTCCTCTCCAGCCCGTTCACAACGGCGCCATGCCACCACCAGAAGCGGACACCTCCGCCGGACGGTTTCCGGCCCGTCATCTGCTACGGGTGCCTCCACCCCCCTTCCGTGTGACAGGGGGTGACGGGCGTCACTCGCGAGTTCAGTGCAGCACCGGCCACTTACCACCGGCCTTACCAAGACGACTTCCCGCAGGACACGAAACGGCCACGATGCCCCGTGGTAAGCGCCAGGCCCGCTTACCAAGGACAGCTTGAGATCCCCAGCCTGTGGATACGGACCAGCAGCCAGCGGGACGAACACCGGAAACGCCGCCAACAGGGCAAAGCGGATTATCGGAAGCCGGAAAAGTGGAAGACTGTGCCGGAATGTTTCTTCAGGAGCCGCCAAGACCGCACAGTCAGCGGGGCTGTTAAGAGTTTCTTTACTGGATCAAGGGCGGCCCGCCACGGCGGGCCGCCGCGCGCTGGCGGCCCGCGCCGCCGCCGCTCCTTGTCTCCGCCACCGCTCCGGCGGCGCCCGCCGCTCAGCGCGCAGAACCGAGCCAGGCAGGACGACGGGACCCAGGGAGCAACCCCTACCGCCCGCAGCCACCCCGCCAGGTGCGCTAGGCAGAGGGCCCCGGCGCAGCCCCACGTTCAGGCGCCCGCATCTGGCAGGCCCGTCGAGCCGATCGGGGTCGGTGCCTAGGCCCGGGACCGCCATGCGTCAGGGGGCCCTGGCTGCGGGGCCAGCGTCCACGGCGCGCAGGGGTCGGCTGCTCCTCAGCCCTGGCGGGCTTGCGGTGCCCCGACGGGGTGGCCAGCCGCCATGGGCGACCGGCGGGACCGTCGGGGCCAGTAAGCGAAGAAGCGTGGCTGAGCCCGGCACGGGGTTGCTGGAAGCACACGCGCGCCTGACCGGTCGGCTGCGGGCATCGTCGTGGCTGACTTTCTGTGGTGCAGGTAGAGAACGAGCCGTGGGAGCTACGGACGCCCGAGCAAGCCGCTGACGCACGAGGACCCCGGTACGGCGAAGGCGTACCGGAGTCCGAGCGGGCCGAAGTCGGTCAGGTGGTGATCTCGGTCCGGGCGGCGACCGGCGGGCGTACGCCGGTCAGCTCCTCCGCGCGTCGGCGTAGCAGCGGGGCCAGCTCCGCGTACCAGCCGCGGCCGACGGCCTGGAGCATCTCGGCAAGGGCGATCTGCTCACCGATCTGTCCGGCAGGGGTGTCGAGGACGTGGGCGAACTCGGCGCGGATGCGGTCAGCGACGGCGGGGACGCGGAGGCTGTTGACGTAGAGCATGGCCGGGTCGTAGCCGAAGGGGACGGCTCCCCAGCGCTCCCAGTCCAGGATGACGAGGGGGTCGTGGGTCAGGTTGGCCCACTGGAGGTCGGCGTGGCCCGTGACGCGTTCGCTGATGGCCGGCGCGGGGATGCCGAGGAACTCGGGGAAGACGCGGTCCGCCCAGGACTGGCGGATGGTCTCGCGGGGCGGCGCGGCGGTGCTGAGCGCGTCCAGGCTCTCCCGCAGCGTCGCCCACCAGGAGTCCGGCAGGCCGGGGTCCTTGGTCAGATCGGGGGTCTCCGGGGAGATGACGGGCTGGGCGATGTAGTCGATCAGCTCCGCCTCGAAGACGTACTCCCCGCCCTCCCAGCGGAACAGGTCGTGGAGATGCGGGCGGGACACCTTGTCCGACACCCGTTCCTCAGCGAGCGCGATGCCCTCGTTCCGGTGTGCGGGTGTCTTGGCCGCTTCGCCGCAGTGGACGCGGAGCCAGTGGCCGCCCTCGGTGCGACTGCCGATGGTGCGGCCCAGCCATCCCCACGCCGGTGCTCCGGTCGTCGTGGTGGACAGCCTGGCGGCGGCGTGAGCCAGGGCGCCCTCCATGCGTGCCCTGGTGGTCTCATCCTTGGGCGAGTACATCGGTGACCTTCCTGAGCTGGCCCGGGTCGAGCGGGGAGGCGATGGCCTCCTTGGCGGCGTTCCAGTGCTGTGCGGTGCTGGCGGATAGCAGTACCACGTCCAGGCTCGGGCAGGAGGCCGCAGCGAGCAGGCAGGCGGTGGCCGGCGAAGCCCCGGGGCGGATGAACTCGGCTAGTTCGGGCGTCACGAGGGCGGGTAGCTCCCCACCGTGCAAGGGCGCGGAGCCGAAGCTGATCAGGCCAGCCGCACGGGCCTGTACCAGGGGGCCCCGACCGTCGAGGGCGAGAGCGATCGGCCGGGCCATGACGAGGCTGACAGGTTGCTGGATGGCCCGGAGGTGATGTTCACCCGATCCGGCGGCTTCCTTCGCCAGGCCCAGAAGTTCGGGGACGGTGAAGGCACCGTGCTGGAACCCCGACCAAGTGGCCACACCGTACCCGCCGATTCTGCCTGCCGTGGCGAACTCCTCCAGGACGGCGAACACATCACGCATCCGCTCGCGCAGATCTGCGCCGTCCAGGTGGGCGCGCTCCGGGTTGTGGACGAACACCAAGTCCGCCCGGCCCAGTACGGCAAGAGAGCGGTTCGTCTGCCAGCGGGTGAAGGCCGGGTGGAGGCTGTGACCGCCCGCCGCCTGTCCGGAAGTGAGCAGCCCGTCCCGTACCGCATCCTCACCCTCGGACCTGGTGAAGAAGCCCGTCTTCGTCGCCACCATGGCTCGCGGGTGGCTGGCGATCACGGGGCCGAGCAGCCGGTGAGCGTCCGAGTAGTTGGGCGCGGTGTCGATCCACACCGTTCCGTCGGCGCACGCGGTGCGCGCCGCCTGTTCAACGGCGCGCACCCGGTACGTCCCCAGTCCCAGGGAGGCGGTCACTCGGCGCTCCCGACGACGGCGACGGCTTGACCCAGGACCAGGATGGTGACCACCTCAGCCGTCTGCTCGATGGTCAGTCCCGATTCGGCGGTCAGGGCGTCGAGCGTGATTGCCTCCCCGTCGGCCAGGAGTCGGAGCACCGGGGCGACGGGACGGGCGAAGGTCCATTCGTTCCCCGACCCGGAGAACGTCACAGTCTCCGCGTCCTGATCGATGCGGGCGCGAGGAGCGGTGAGCTGGACGGTGATGCCGGGCTCGGGCGGAACGGCGACGACGTGCGGCAGGGACAGGCGCGGACGCCCGGGGTGTGTGGTGTCCAGTGACCTTTCCCAGCGGTCGAGAACCACCGGGTCCTCCAGGGCCGCCAGCACCTCCTTCCGTATGGCGGCCAGGTAGTCCGCCCGCTGCTGGTGGGTGCCGAAGCGGGGAACGTCGGCGCGGACAGTCGTGCTGGCCCGTAAGCCGTCGCACAGCCAGCCGAGGAACTCGGCGCCGGTCTGCGTGGCGAGTCCGAAGGTGAGGTGCAGTGAGGCGCTGCCCTGGTCGGCGCTCACGGCGTGCCACCAGCCGCGCGGCAGATAGAGCAGGTCGCCGGGCGTCAGGACGGTGTCCGCGATCGGCTCACCCGTCGGGACCTCAGGGGCTTCGACGTCGCGCCAGGCCGGGGCCTGGCGGGTGGGTCCGAAGATCTTCCACCGCTTGGAGCCTTCGAGCTGGAGGACCACCACGTCATGGTCGTCCCAGTGGGTGCCGAACCCCTCCTCGGCGGTCCACGAGGCGTACGCGTTGACCTGCACGGGGGTGCGGAAGAACCGTTCGAGGCCAGCGGCGGCTTGCCGGACGGGCGGGTGGATCTGGTCGATCGCGTCGATGACCAGGGACGCGCCCTCGGCCAGCCGGGCGTGGAACTCGGCAGGCTGCGGCTGGTACCAGGACACCCCGCGACGGTTGGTGCGGAGGATGGAGTACGCCGTGGCGGGGACGGTCTCCCCGGCGCGGGAGAGCCGCATTCGGGGCGGTTCCAGCCGGTGCGCGGCCACGATCTCGTTCAGGTCGTCCCAGGTCAGCGGCGACGGTAAGGCGGCGCCGTTGGAGCGGATCACTTTGTGGGCACGGAAGCACGTCTGGGCGAGGAACGTGTCCCCGCCCAGACGCTGCGCCCACGATGCGGAATCAATCACCGTGGGTCTCCTCGGTCGATCAGGTGTCGTTCATGTCCGACTTGCCGCCGGTGTTGTCCGAGGCTTCCTCGGCACGCGAGCGGGCAGCGGTGATGCGGCGGACACCGAGCAGCAGACCGCTGCTCTGTTCGGCGGGAGCGTTCTCGTTCATCTCGTCCTCCTTCCTGGTTCTCGATGGGTCCCGCCGGGGTTCCGGCGGGAAGCTTGAGGCGGACACCGGGCGCTACGAGAGGGCGTAGAGGCCGGCGAGGTACAACACGACCGAGCCGACGACCATGGCCAGGTAGAGAGGCCCAGCGAACCGACAGGCGAGACGGAGGACCGACCTCAAACCCGACCCCAGGGAGCCGTGGCCCGTTCCCAGTCGCGGTAGACCCGCAGCCGTTCCCTGACCGTGACCGGCGGCAGATCAGCGAACGCGACACGACGGTGCCGCTGGCCGGGACCGACGGCGCGCAGGTCCAGAACGGGCCGTCCCGCGCCGTCGCTGAAGGGGACGTAATCCCCGATCTGTAACTCCGTCGGCAGCACGTCCATCGCGATGGACCGGACCGGCGGCCGGCGCAGCCTGTCCGCGACGACGGGAAGGCGCCGGGACGCGTCCCGCCGGGGAGCAGGAGGAACGATCCACTCCCGCTTCACGACGACCTCCCCACTCCAGTGGGCCCGTGGACGCAGCGCGGGCATCGACACGCCGGGAAGCTGAGCGGGTCGGGGTCGATCTGAACGTCACCTTCGTGGACGGCCGTCGACTGCATCCACGTCTTCCCGGAGTCCCGGGACACCCGGATCGTCATGAGGACGCGCTTGTCCGCCCCCGGCTCACCAGTGCTCGTAGGGCGCTTCCCTCGGAACGCGGCCACAGTACGCGTGGTCATACCAGTGCCCCCTGGTCATCAGCGTCTTTGCCGTGACTCAACCTTCGGGGCAGTCACGAAGCGGCACTAGTGTGATTCGTAGTGTGAAGTCGCCTTGGATCGGGCGTAGTTGCCTGCCGCCGTGCGATCTTCGGAGGAGGATGGACCGCATGCTGATTGGCGAGCTGATCAGGGAGTTGCGCAAGGCCCAAGGGTGGTCTCAGGGGCGGCTGGCGGACGAGGTGAACAAGGTCTGCGGATCGAACATCTCGCGGGAGTACGTCAGCAACTGGGAGCGTTCCAAGGTCACGCCCGGCCCGTTCTACCTCCGGGCGCTGTCCGCCGTGCTCGATGTTCCCCTAGCCGTACTTGAGGACGCAGTGAAGCGCAGGACCTTTCTCACCGATGTGGCGGGCGCTGCCATAGCCCCCGCCGTCGCCTCCGAGCTGCTGACGCTCGGCTTCTCCGCCCGCCTGCAAAGCGGCCCCTCCACTGACGCATGGGAAGCCAAGCTCGCCACCTATGGGACGGACTACATGTCCATGGGGGCCGCAGAGATCCAGCGACGCGTGACCGGAGAGCTGGTCACGGTGCAACAGCAGTTGGACGAGCCCCGGCTCTGGTCGGTGGCGTCACGGCTGATGACCCTCTACGCCAAGACCTTCCCAGGGAGCGACGGGGCGAAGGCGGTGCACTGGTACCGGATGGCAGCCGAGGCGGCCGACCGGTCCGGGGACGACCAGGCCCGCGTCTGGGTCCGGGGCCGCGCGGCCATCGCGCTCGGGTACGAGGGAGCCTCACTGGGCGTGGCCGACGTGCTGGCCGACCAGGCCATGGCCATCAGCGACAGGCCGACGCTCGGCCTGCTGAACGCCATCATGGGCAAGGCCCACGCCGCAGCCATCCGGGGCGACCACGACACGGCGCTGTCACTGGCCGAGGAGGGCCGCCGCGTGTTCGACAAGGCCGGCTCGTACGAGCAGACGTCCGACTACGCCGTGCCCTGGTGGCGCATGAACGTGTTCCTGTCCCTCCTCCTGGCCAGGCTCGGAGACGAGAAGGGCGCCGTCGAGGCCCAGGAGCAGGCGGCCCGCGAGCTGCCCGCGACGCTGCCCAGGTTCGCGACCCACCTGGAGATGCACCGCGGCTTGATGCTGGCCCGAGCAGGCGACCCACGCGCCGGAGCGGCGCACGCCCGCGCGGCACTGGACGCGTTGCCGCCCGAGAAGCACTCGCTCACGCTGCGGTTGCTCATGGGGGAGATCGAGAACGCCTAGACAACGTCGCCTTGGGGATGCTCCAGGCGTGGCTTTCATGATCTGGACCCTGTGTGGACCATGCCGCCACCGCAGGCCCGCGTGTGAGGGTAAATCAGCAGGTCAGAGCCACAATGAGCCGCCATGCCAGCACCCTCTTGAAAACCGTCGTGGCGCGAGCCACCGTGGGTTCAAATCCCACACCCACCGCAGCGGGCCGGCGTATGTGCTGGTCAGAGGGGCGCCCCCGGTTCCGGGGCGCCCCTTTCGCATGGAGCCTGTCTCACCGTGTCTCGCCTGTGGACCATCTGCGACCAGTGGTCGTCCCCCAGGCGTCCCCCAGCAATTAGCGAGCGGAGAGCCGCCTGCGACCCCTTGAGGTACGACCTTCTCTGCTGGGTTCAAGGCACCCGCCGCGCATCGTCCGCGCTGCTCCGCTTCGTTGCGGCGCTTGTGCTTCTCCTTGTCGAAGCCGGTGGGCCTGCCGCCCTTGCTGCCTCGGCGTCTTCGATGCGCCCGCCGGTCCCTGGCTTGGGGATGGTGCGTTTGATCTGGCGTCTGCTCAGGTAGCGGTGGTCTCGGCGGGAGGAGTACGTCGTGTCGCCGCCGACGTGATCGGGCCGGTTGGGTGTATTCCCACCTGCCGGCCGGGAACGGGCGCGTTTGAGGACCGGGATGAGCCGGGGCATCGCCCCACTGGGCCGGCGTGATCAGCAGGGCCAAGGGGTGGCGGTCGTCTTCGCCGGCGGGGTGGATTTTGGAGGTCAGTCCGCCCCGGGGCCTTCCAGGCCCCTTGTCGGGGCAGGGACGCCGGGGCGTCGGCCGCGGCGATCGTGCGGTCGAGTGCCGTCGGGTCGCAGCAGCCGGTGTCGGGCCGCTCGGCCTGCCCGAGCCGAGCCCTGGAGATGCCCCCGAGGAGCCCTACGGAGACAGGGCGCGGTGACCGCATCGTGAACGCCTGCGGCGTCCAACTCCGGTTGTGGTTTTCTTGTTCTGCCGAACTGCGTCATCGGATTGGCTTGACCCGTACCGCCCTGACCGCTGCTAATCTCCACCCTTGCTTGATCGTTTACAGACCGTCCACCGGGGGGAGACGGCATGTCGCCTCATACCCCTATGAACTGAGGACTGAGGATGAAGATCGGCAAGACGGCGACTTCCGCGCTGCTGGCGGGGGCGCTGCTGGGGGCCCTGTCGGGTTGCAGTTCCGACGGTGGCACCACCGGCGACGACAGACCTCACAAGGGTGGCGCCAAGGGTGGGGATGGCGCCTCGCTGCAGAGCCGGATCTCGGCCCCCGACGCCTTCGACAGCACGAAGGGCTGGGAGGTCAAGGCCGACTGGCTACCCCCCGGCCAGCCCCTGCCCTACGCGGTCTCGGGGAAGACCGGCGCCGTCGCGTACCTCGACAAGACCGAGCAGGGCTTCGTCCTGAACGTCCGCGATGCGTCGACCGGAAAGGTGCTGTCGACGAGCGCGCCGTGGAAGGCCCCCAAGCTCACCGAGGAGCAGAGTGAGGGGCAGTCCCGTGAGCTGGCGGTCCCGCAGATCACGCTGATCCCCGGCGAGCAACGTGAGTACTTCGCGGTGTGGGCGCGCGGGGAGGCCCGCAAGGACGAGCTCCACGAGTACCAGGACGTGGTCGCCGCCGCCTTCTACCCGGCCGATGCGTCCGGGGAGAACGTGGCACCGCTCGGCACGGGAAACGCCGAGCTGTCGGACAGTGCGTACGACCGGTACTTCGTCTTCCCCGGGCCGGGGGGCTCCTCGTCACCACGGAAGGCCATGACCGCATCCTGATGTCCCCCGAGGGCAAGGTCACTGACACCAGTGACGCGAAGGTCGTGCTCAACGGGGAGACGGTCGATCCCGACGATTACATGGCGATCCCGGGGCCGAAGGGGCTGGTGACCAACGGCAAGGGCAACGAGGACGGTGGCTTCGGCGCAGATGGCGGCTGGCAGAGCACGAAGGTGGCTCCGCCTGGGGTCGAGGCCGTCCGTAAGATCGAGAACGTGGGCTTCGGCACGAAAGAACGGCCGAACGGCCGCATCATCGGTGCCGTCGGCAACCACGTGATCGCCTACTGGAGCAAGGAGTCCGACGGACTCTCCGCCATCCACGACCTCACGACCGGAGCCATCCAGGCCACCGTGCCTTGCCGGACCGAGGAGACCGACTACGAAGCGGACATTCCGAGTCCGCGGAGTGTGGTGGCGCCGCAGCCGGCTCTGTCCCCCAACGGACGCTTCCTGGTCAAGGGCGGCAACGTCTTCGACCTGAAGACCGGCAAGGGCACGTGCTCCGACCGCGGCGAGGGCGCCAAGAAGATCGCCCTCGCGTCCGTCGACGACGACGGCACCGCCTACGGCCTGGCCGGCAATGACCATCCTCGAACCCCAGTCTCCGTCTCCGCCACGACGGGCACCGCCAAGGCACTGCCGGAAACCACCAGCACCCCGGTCGCCGTCGCCAAGGGCGCGGGCGTGTTCGCCACGTATGCCGACGCGGACACCATGCGCCTCATCGTCCTCAACCTGAAGGACTGAAGCGGGCTCCCCTCCCGTCGGCCCACTGACCAGGTGCCACGCGCTGAGGACGGGAGCCCTCGCGGACACGCGGTACGGGTCCGAGGGGCGTGGTCCTGGTCTGCGGCCAATGCCGGTCGGCGGCGGCAGCCGGCCGCCGTCCGCGACAACCCTGGTCGGGCCTGCGTCGCTGTTTTCCGTGGATGTACCGTCGGTGCTCGGCCCGGTCCTGCAAGGTCACGTACGGGTGCGTTTGACGTAATGGCGCACCGGGTGTCCTGTCGTGAAGCCTTCGGTTTCGTAGAGCGCCTGCGCGGAGGTGTTGTCCTCCGTGGTGGCCAGCGTCACGCGGACGACTCCCTGGCTGCGGGCTGCTTCAGTAACGGCACGTACAAGGGCTCGACCGGCTCCGAGGCGCCTTGCGTGCGGGGCGACGTACAGATCATTGAGGATCCACACGCGTCCCATCGAGACAGAGGCGAACGTCGGATATGCCCGGGCGAAGCCCAGGCCGGTCCCCTCTGTGTTCCGGGCGATGAAAATCAGCGAGTCGGATTTGGAGAGCCGTTCCGTGATGAATGACTCGGCCGTTTCCCTTGGGGCTGTGGACTTGTAGAAGTCCAGGTATCCGAGAAAGAGGTCGGTGACGGCTTCTTTATCGCTTATGTCGGCCTTGTCGATAAGGATCGGTGTGATGGGTGCGGTGTCCACAGGGACTCCCTCCGTGCGTTCTGATGGGTGGACAGCAGGGCTTGCCGGCCGGCTGCGGGAGTTCCACGAGCAGCCGGGCCCTTCCGCTGTGAACCGGTCGCGGGGACGTGGAGCCATGCCTCTGGGAGCTGGTGTGCCGTCAGGTCAGCGGTTCGGCTCGTTCATGGGGACGTGCGGCAGTCCGGCCAGGGAGCCGCCTGAGGGTCTCGTGCCGGTCGATCATGTCCCGCAGGGCGGAGAGCGGGAGCCTGCCCGAGGGTGTCCGACTGCCGCTGCGGCTCCTCTCAAGCAGCTTTTCACACCGCAGAGTTGCCGGTCGCCAGGCGGGGCGAGCGCATTCCGCGGTCAGGGTGTCACCGGTGGAATGCTCACTCCTGCTCGGAGGCGGCTGCGAGGTGGCCGAGGCAGATGCGAGGCGGGGGCTGTGCGGCTCGTCGTGGCGTCGCCTCGGCTTCCCGTGGCGATCTGGCCGAACTGGGCGGCGGTTCACGGCGGGCGCGGCTCCGGTGGTGCGGAGGGGCGGGGCGGCGCGCGGGACGGGTCACGGTGTGCGGAGCAGGGCCAGGGCGGGTTCCACGAGTGTGCGGTGCTGGTGTCGCGCGGGGGACGGCAGTCGGCGCAGCGCCGCGTCCTGCAGGGCGCGGGCCGGGCCGTTGTGCCAGTGGGAGGCCCCGGAGGCGGGCGCCCCGGCTTCCGCGTGTCCGAAACGTCACGTCCGGCGGCGCCTCAGGTCGGCAGGCAGGTGCGGAAGAGGTGCAGCAGGTCGAGGGCGGCGCCGGTGAGCCGCGCCGTTCCGGCGGCCGGGGGATGTGACTGGGGTCACAGTAGAGGGGGGTGGGGCGGCGATGAGTTCGGGGCGGGTGGCTGGTCTTCTTTCCGTACCGACTGTGGGACGCGTGTGAGGAGAGGGTCGGAATGCGAGTCGTGATCAGTGAGTTCGTCAGTCTGGACGGTGTCGTGCAGGCGCCCGGGGGGCCTGGGGAAGACACCGACGGCGGGTTCTCCCACGGAGGGTGGACGCATCCGTTCTTCGATCCCGAGGTCGTGGGCGGCGCCTTCGACGAGGCCCTCGGGAAGGCCGAGGCGCTGCTCTTCGGCCGCAGGACCTGGCAGACCATGGCCGCGGCGTGGCCCGAGCGGGCCGGCGACCCCTTCGCCGACCGGATGAACGCCCTCCCCAAGTACGTCGTGACCGACACCCTCCGCGATGGCGAGCTGACCTGGAACAACACCACGCGCATCCCCGGCCCGGACGTCGTCGCCCGGGTCCGTGCGCTGCGCGAAGCGCCCGGCGGGGACCTGCTCGTCATGGGCAGCTCCGTCCTCGCGCGCACCCTGCTGGGCGAGGGGCTGGTCGACGAGCTGCGGCTGATGGTCATGCCCGTACTGCTCGGCGGAGGCAAGACGATCTTCCCCGACGACGGCGGGCTCCGCACGCTCCGGCTGGTGTCGGCCGTCACCAGCGGCGCAGGCGTCCAGGTGTGCACCTACCGGGTCGTCCACGACGAGTCCTGAGCCGGCGGCTCGCCCCGCTCGGCCCCCGCGGCGGCGGCCCCTCGGGCCCGAGGTCCGATTGGGCCGGCGGGGCCGGTGGGGCGGCCGGCGGGGCCGGTGGGGCCGTCCCTGTCCGCGTGCCCGTCGGCAAGGCTCATGCGCGGAGTCCCTCCGGCGGGGCCACCTCGCGGACCAGGCGGGATGTCCAGGGGCACCAGTGGCCGCCCGGGAGGAAGGCGCCCCCGACCTCGTCCACGTGCTCCTCCGCGTACGGGATGGTGGCGTCGCAGACCTCGACGGCGTAGTGGAAGAAGTTGATGGTGTCCGGGGCCAGGTGGTAGCTCCAGCGGGCGTTGTACGGAGCGCGGCGTTTCACGATCCTGCCCATGACGTGCTTGTCCTCGCCGCTCGTCAGCAGCGCCCGGGCCTCTCCGATGCGCGCGGGGTCGGTCAGCTTGATGACGAACCGCTGCCGGGACATGTCGGTGAACTCGAAGTACGCGGCAGCCGCCTGTGCCCTGCCCTGTGCCGGGGGCGGCGGCGTGAACGCCATGAGCGCGGTGGCTGCCAGGGCGCTGATCCTCTGGGTGATACGACGCATGAGCGAGCACCTCCGAGTGCGGGTCCTCACGGAACGTAAGTGTTCGGACGCGGAAGGTGGCTGCTGTGGTGGCTAAACCGCACCATCGGTGGAAAGCGCAAACCGGCGTCGCCTTCCGCGCGTCCTCCCGGTCGTCAGGGCGGGGGCGGGCGACCCGCGGGGGCGTGGACGGGGGGCGTCATGCACGGGGACGGCAGCGGCCGGTGGTGCGGCACGGGTAAGCGGAGACCGACGGCCCGGGTGCTTGCGGAGGCGGGGCGGCAGTTCGTGCGGTTCGGCGTCCTGCAACTGCGCTGCTGCGCCTTCGCCCTGGCCCTGGTCGCCGGCATCGCGGCGTCCCGGCTCCTGCCCGAGGGGCTTCCCGTGGCGCGCTACGACCTCGTCTTCGCCTACGGCGTCCTGCTGACCGTGCTCGCCCGGCGGGTGGGTTGGGACAGCGCCCGCGACACCGGCGTCATCGCGGTGTGCCACGTGATCGGGCTGCTCTTCGAACTGGTGAAGGTGTGGCTGGGTTCCTGGAGCTACCCGGAGGAAGCCGTCCTGAAGATCGCCGGCGTGCCGCTGTACGGCGGGTTCCTGTACGCGGCGGTCGGCAGCTACGTCTGCCGGGCCTGGCGGTTGTTCGGGCTGCGGCTGTCCCGGTACCGCGCCGGGGCCACCGCCCTGCTGGCCGCCGCCATATACGTCAACTTCTTCACCCACCACTGGCTGCCCGACGGGCGCTGGCTGCTCGCCGCGGGGCTGCTGGCCGCCACCGCGGGGACATGGGTGTGGTTCACGGTGGGTGGTCGGCACTACCGGATGCCGCTCGCCCTCTCCTTCGGGCTGATGGGCTTCTTCCTCTGGATCGCCGAGAACGCCGCCACCTATGTCGGCGCCTGGAGTTACCCGCACCAGCTGGGCGACTGGCAGCCTGTGGCGCTGTCGAAGTTCGGGGCCTGGGCCCTCCTCGTCAGCGTGACGTTCGTCCTGGTCGAACGCGCCGCACGACGGGAAGACCTCGGCGTCGGGGCCTGCGGGGCCCGTGGTGTCTGCGGGGTCTGCGGTGTCCGTGGAGCTGACGGTGTCTGCGGTGTCTGCGGGGCCGACGGTGTCTGCGGTGTCTGTGGGGCTGATTGTGCCTGCGGGGTCGGCGGGGCTGACGGTGTCTGCGCTGCACCTGGACAGCCCCCGGCGGGCCCCGGCGGCCGGGCGGGCGGCGCGGGGCTGCGCGACCTGCCGTCAGGGTGCGCCCTGCGGGCCGTCGGCCGTCCCGGGGAGCGCCCCGCCCCCGCCACCTGGAGGACCCGCCCCTGACCCCGCCCGTCCGGCCCTCCACCTTCAGGAGGTGGAGGGCGCCGCGCCCCTCCGACCTGAGAGGGACGCCGGTTCGGGACCTGGGGGCGATCCGGCGGGCCGGGCCCGCTCCTAGCGTTGATGCCATGACCGCGACTTCTGGGCCCGTCTGCGTCGGTGCCTCCGCACCCGTCACCGCCAGTGCCACCGGACACCCCTCGTTCTCCTCGTACGTACGAGCCCGGGGGCCCCACCTGCTGCGCACCGCCCGGTCGCTCACCGCGAACCCGTGCGACGCGGAGGACCTGCTGCAGACCGCCCTCACCAAGACGTTCGTCGCCTGGGAGCGCATCGAGGACCACCGGGCCGTGGACGGCTACGTGCGCCGCGCCCTGGTCAACACGCGTACGTCGCAGTGGCGCAAGCGCAAGGTCGACGAGTTCGCCTGCGAGGAGCTCCCCGAGCCGGTCGGCCACCCGGGGCAGCCCGACCCGGCCGACCGGCAGGCCCTGCGCGACGCGATGTGGCGCGCGATCATGCGGCTCCCGGACCGGCAGCGTGCCATGGTCGTCCTGCGGTACTACGAGGACCTCAGTGAGGCCCAGACCGCCGCGGTGCTGGGCGTCTCCGTCGGCACCGTGAAGAGCGCCGTCTCCCGCGCCCTCGGCAAACTGCGCGACGATCCGGAGCTTGCCCCGGCAAGAGGCTGAGAGCGGTACGTGTCGAGCGGTACGTGCCCAGCGGTGCAGTCAAGCGGTAGAGGGCCTGGGCAGACGCCGCGTCGCCTCGGCCGCCACCCGAGGGGCCGTGTCGCCACGCAGCGTCGGCCGCCACCAGGGCGTCAGCCCGTACGCCTTGACTTCCGCCCGCAGTGACCGCGAGGCTCGCCCTGACGGCACAGCACGAGGGCACGGCTCCCGACAGCATCGCCCCGCAGCACAGACGGCGGCACGGACGACAGCGGCACAGACGAGTCACGCACCGCAGCGCGCACCGCACCGTGGCACGGCACGGCACGGCACGGCACCGCACGGCACCGCAGCACGCACCGCGCCGCGCCGCAGCACGCACAGCACAGCAGCGCGCACCGCACCGCGCCGCAGCACGCACCGCACAGCCCCGTGGCACGCACCGCGCCGCCCATCGCGGCATGCTCCGCAGCGCGCGGGCCGCGCGCATAACCTGCCGTGAACTTACTCCCAGGTAGTGACATACCGCTCGGTATGGGCGCAGAATCTGCACACCCACCTGGCTACCGCCGCGTAGCGAGCCGCGCCCATTCGGGAGGACGCCGTGCTGAGCACCATGCAGGACGTACCGCTGACCGTGACCCGCATCCTGCACCACGGGATGACGATCCACGGGAAGTCGCAGATCACCACCTGGACCGGTGATCCGGACGCCCCCCGCCGCCGCAGCTTCGCCGAGGCCGGGGCGCGGGCGACCCGGCTCGCGGGCGCCCTGCGCGACGAGCTCGGAGTGGCCGAGGGGGACCGCGTGGCGACTCTCATGTGGAACAACTCGGAGCACGTCGAGGCATACCTCGCCATTCCCTCCATGGGCGCCGTGCTCCACACCCTGAACCTGCGGCTGCCCGTCGAGCAGCTGGTCTGGATCGTCAACCACGCCGCGGACCGCGTCGTCCTCGTCGACGGCTCGCTGCTGCCCCTGCTGGCCCCCGTCCTCCCGCACCTGCCGACCGTCGAGCACGTCGTCGTCTCCGGGCCGGGCGACCGCTCCCTCCTCGTGGACGCGGACTCCGGGGCCCGCGTCCACGACTACGAGGAGCTCATCGCGGACCGGCCCGCCGCGTTCGACTGGCCGGAGCTGGACGAGCGCCAGGCCGCCGCCATGTGCTACACGTCGGGCACCACCGGCGACCCCAAGGGCGTCGTCTTCTCCCACCGCTCCATCTACCTGCACTCCATGCAGGTCAACATGGCCGAGTCCATGGGCCTGACCGACGCCGACACCACCCTGGTCGTGGTGCCGCAGTTCCACGTGAACGCCTGGGGGCTGCCGCACGCCACCTTCATGACCGGCGTCAACATGCTCATGCCGGACCGCTTCCTCCAGCCGGTGCCCCTCGCCGACATGATCGAGCGGGAGCGCCCCACCCACGCCGCCGCCGTCCCCACCATCTGGCAGGGCCTGCTCGCCGAGGTCACCGCGAACCCCCGCGACCTGTCCTCCCTCGGCAACGTCACCATCGGCGGCGCCGCCTGCCCGCCCGCCCTGATGGAGGCGTACGACAAGCTCGGCGTGCGGCTCTGCCACGCCTGGGGCATGACCGAGACGTCCCCGCTCGGCACGATGGCCCTGCCGCCCGCCGGGCTCACCGCGGAGGAGGAGTGGCCGTACCGCGTCACGCAGGGCCGCTTCCCCGCGAGCGTCGAGGCGCGGCTGGTCGGGCCGGGCGGTGACGTGCTGCCCTGGGACGGCGAGTCCGCGGGCGAGTTGGAGGTGCGCGGGCCCTGGATCGCGGGCGCCTACTACGGCGGCACGTCCGGCGAGGCGCTGCGCCCCGACGACAAGTTCAGCGCCGACGGCTGGTTGAAGACGGGCGATGTCGGGGTCATCAGCCCGGACGGCTACCTCACCCTCACCGACCGCGCCAAGGACGTCATCAAGTCCGGCGGCGAGTGGATCTCGTCCGTCGAACTGGAGAACGCCCTGATGGGCCACCCGGACGTCGCGGAGGCCGCCGTCGTCGCCGTACCGGACGAGAAGTGGGGCGAACGACCGCTCGCCACCGTCGTCCTCAAGGACGGCGCCGACGCCGACTACACCGCGCTGCGCGACTTCCTCGCCGGGGCCGGCATCGCCAAGTGGCAGCTCCCGGAGCGCTGGGCGCTCGTCCCGGCGGTGCCGAAGACCAGCGTCGGCAAGTTCGACAAGAAGGTGATCCGCCGCCAGTACGCCGACGGCGAGCTGGAGGTCACCCGCCTCTGACCGGGGCCCTGCGGCGGTGCGGGGCGGCGGTCGTGCCGCCCCGCACCGCCGTCAGTTCGTGCCGATCTTCGCCAGCAGGTCCACCAGCCGCTGCTGCACCTCCGCGCTCGTCGCCCGCTCGGCGAGGAACAGCACCGTCTCCCCCGACACCAGCCGCGGCAGCTCCGCCTCGTCGAGGCCCGCCGCCGTGTAGACGACCAGCGGCGTCCGGTTCAACTGCCCGTTCGCGCGCAGCCAGTCGATGATCCCCGCCCGGCGCCGGCGCACCTGCATCAGGTCCATGACGACGAGGTTCGGCCGCAGCTGCGCGGCGAGCGCGACCGCGTCGGTGTCCGCCGCCGCGCACTGCACGTGCATGCCGCGCCGCTCCAGAGCGGCCGTCAGCGCGTGCGCGATCTCGTCGTGCTCCTCGATGAGCAGGACCCGGGAAGGGTGCTGCTCGCTGTCGCGCGGCGCCAGCGCCTTCAACAGGACGGCGGGGTCGGCGCCGTACGCCGCCTCCCGCGTCGCCGAGGCCAGTCCGGCCGCCAGCAGCACCGGCACCTCCGCGGCGACCGCCGCCTGGCGCAGCGACTGCAGCGCGGTCCGGGTGATGGGCCCGGTCAGCGGGTCCACGAACAGCGCGGCCGGGAACGCCGCGATCTGCGCGTCCACCTCCTCGCGGGAGTGCACGATGACCGGGCGGTAGCCGCGCTCGCTCAGCGCCTGCTGCGTCGCGACGTCCGGGGCCGGCCACACCAGGAGGCGGCGCGGGTTGTCGAGCGGCTCGGGCGGCAGCTCGTCGTCGACGGGCTGCGGCTGCGGCTCGTTGGCGACCTCAACGGCGCCTCCGGGGCCGTCCAGCGGCTCCGGGCCCTCGTCGGCGCCCGCGTCCGGTGCCCCTATCTCGTACGCACGACCGCGCCCCTCGCTCGGCGCCGGACCCAGCAGCGGCTGCGGGTGGGGGCAGGTACGGGGGCGGCGCCGGGAGCCGGCACCGGCGCGGGACGGGCGGGCACCTCCCCGGCGGCGCCGGGCTGGCGGTCGCCCTCCGGCGGCGTGGCCAGCTTGCGGCGGCGCCCCGAACCTGACCCGGGGACGGGAGCTCCACCGGCAGGCGTTCCCCCGGAGGGCGTGCCGCCGACGGGCACGCCTCCGGCGGGCGTCGCAGTGGAGGGTGTGCCTCCGGCGGGCGTTGCGGCGGAGGGTGTGCCTCCGGCAGGGGTGGCGCCGGCGGGCGTCGCGGTCCCTGCGGGCGTCGCGGTCCCGGCGTCAGGAAGCTGCTGGGCGAACGGCACGCCCTGACCGAGCGTACGGACGCTGAAGGCCCGCCCCTGCGTGGACGGCGACGCGTCCGGCCGGCGTGTACCCGCGGCCGGAGTGCCGGCCGCCGCCGGGGCCGGGGCGGTGCCAGGAGCCGGGAGGGCGGCCCCGGGCAGCGGGTGCGGCTGCGGCGGTGTGTGGTCCGCGCCCGGAGGGGTCCGTACGGGATCGTGCCGCCGTCGCCCTCCGGCGGCTGCCGGTGCGCGTGCGGGGCCTGGCCCTCGGGAGTACGGTCCGCCGCGGCGGGCGGCAGCGCGAAGGCGGTCCGGGCCTCCCCGCCTTGGGCGGCCGCGGTCCCGTCCGGCTCCGCACGGTCCTGGGCCGGGGCGAGTGCCCGCCGCGCCCGCCGCCCGACCGGCTGACCGGCCTGCTGCACAGGCGGGACGGGTGAGGCGGGCGGTGCGGGCGAGGACGCAGGGGCCGGGTGTGCGGGCGCGGCGGGGTGCGGGGCGCCCTCGGCGGGCGGTACGGCACCGGGCGCGCCACCCTGCGTGGGGGGACGAGCGCTGCGGGCGGTACGGGTGCGCCGGCCGGGGCCGGTGCGGGGGCTGCGGGTGCCGGGGGCAGGGCCGCCCTGGCGCCTTCCGGAGCGGTGGCGCGCCGCGCCCGCCTCCCCGTGCCCTGCGGCGGCACCGGAACGGGAGCTTCACCGTGCGGCACGCCCTGGGGCGGCACCGTGCCGCCGAGCCCCGCCGGGCGCGACTGCGCGGTCTCGCCCGCCATGACGACCGCGCCCTCGGCCGGGACGCCCGACCGGGCCGCAGGGGCGAGCGGCGCCGGGGCCTGGGCGACGGGGGCCTGCGGGCTGAGGGCGGGCGCGCCGGTGGTCTCCGCGGGGCTGGGCCTGCCGCGGCGCCGACCGGTCGGCTCCGGAAGGGCACCTTCCGCCGACGGGTCGTGTGCGGGGGCCTGCGCGGGCACCCGCTGCTCGCCGGCTCCGTCCGTGCCGTCCCCGGCGGCGCGACGCGCCCGCCGACGCCCGGTCGGCTCGGCGGCCACGGGGTCCTCGGCCCGTACGGGACTGTCCAGGAACGCATCCGTCGACGCGCGCCGCCCCCGTCGCCGCCCGCCTCCCCCGGCGGTGTCACCGGACTGCTGCGCGGGCAGGGCGGCGGCAGCTCCCGGCGTCACGGCAGCTCCGGGCGCCACTTCAGTCCCGGAGGCACCCGCACTCGGCAGCCCCAGCCCCAGCCCCAGCCCCAGCCCCAGCCTCAGCCCCAGCGCCAGCAGCACCAGCGGTAGGCGCGCCGGAAGCCGGTGCGCCGGAAGCCGTGGTGCCGGGGGCCGGGCCACCGGCGGGAGTCACCGCGTCGGCGGGGGCACCGGCACCGGGCGCACCGGCCGCCGGTGTGCCCGCGGCCGGGGTGCCGGGCGCCCCCGGAACCGGCGGCGGCGCGGCCCCGACCGGCACGGCACCCGAGGCACCGCCCACGGAGGCGTCACCGGCAGCGACCAAGGAAGGCGCCCCTCCCACAGCGGTCACGGCGGCCCCGCCAGGCATACCGTCTCCCTCGTGGGCCCCGGCACCGTCCTCGCCGGTCCCGCGCCCGCCGTCCGCACCGCCGGGAGCGGCCGCCGCGGAGTCCGCGGGCTTCCCGGGCACGGCCGGTCGGACGGCGCCGCCGGTCACGCGCGCGGCGGCACCGCTCCCGATCGTCCCGACGGGCACCTCCAGCACGAACGCGCTGCCGCCCGGCCCGGGCACCTCGTGCGTCTGCAGCACACCGCCGTGCGCACGGACGATGCCGCGCACGATCGGCTGGTGGACCGGGTCGCCGCCGCCGTGCGGGCCGCGCACCTCGATCCGCACGACGTCGCCGCGCTGGGCCGCGGCCACCACGACGGTGGAGTCCACGTACCCGCCGCCGCTCGCGATCCGCGACGTGCCGGTGGAGTCGACGCCGGCCACGTCCGCGATCAGATGGGCGAGGGCGGTGGCGAGCCGTGCCCCGTCCACCTCCGCCGCGACGGGCGGCGCGTGCACGGCGAACTGGACGCGTCCCGGCCCGATGAGCTCCACCGCCCCGTCGACGCCGGCCGCCACCACGCCGTCGAGCTGCACGGGTTCCTTGCGCAGCCCGTCCTCACCGGAGTCCAGGCGCTGGAAGCAGAGGACGTTGTCGACGAGCGTGGTCATCCGGGCGTACCCGGCGGCCAGGTGGTGCAGGATCTGGTTCGCCTCGGGCCACAGCTGTCCCGCCGGGTCGGCGGCGAGCACGCCCAGCTCGCGGCGGAGCTCCTCCAGCGGCCCGCGCAGCGACGGACCGAGCACGGCGGTGAGCTGGGCGTGCCGCACACCCAGCGCGTCGTACCGCCGGGCCGCCTCCGCCAGCCGCTCCTCGTACGCCGCGGCCTCCGCCGCGTGCTCCTCCTCCGCGGCGGCCACCTCCGCGGCGTGCTTCTCCTCCAGCGCCGCGAGCTCCGCGGCGTGCCGCTCGGCGAGCTGCTCGTACGGCCGCCGGTCGGCGAAGGTCATGACCGCCCCGACGAGCTGGTCCCCGTCGCGGACCGGAGCCGTGGTCAGGTCGACGGGCACGGGGGAGCCGTCCTTGGCCCACACGACCTGCCCGCGCACCCGGTGCTTGCGCCCGGAGCGCAGGGTGTCGGCGAGCGGCGACTCGTCGTACGGGAAGGGCTCGCCGTCGGCCTTGGAGTGCAGCATCAGGGCGTGCAGCTCCTTGCCGCCCAGGTCGCTGGCGCGCCAGCCGAGGATCTGCGCGGCGGCCGGGTTGACCAGGACGATGCGCCCGTCGGTGTCGGTGCCGACGACGCCCTCGGAAGCGGCGCGCAGGATCATCTCGGTCTGGCGCTGGGAACGGGCCAGCTCGGCCTCGGTGTCGAGGGTGCCGGACAGGTCGCGGACGACGAGCATGAGCAGCTCGTCTCCGCTGTAGCCGACGCCGCCGCCGTACGAGTCGTAGGCCTCGCGGCCGTCCTCCAGGCTGGCGCTCGTCACCTCGACGGGGAACTCCCCGCCGTCGGTGCGGCGGGCGACCATGCGGGTGGGCTTGGTGCGGCCGTGCGGGTCCGTGCTGGCGGGCCGGCGCATCGACCCGGGGATGAGACGGGAGTCGAACGCGGGCAGCAGGTCGAGCAGCCCCCGCCCCACCAGTGCCGTACCGGGCGTCTCGAACATTTCGAGGGCGATGGTGTTGGCGTTGACGACCGTGCCGTTCGTGTTGACGAGGACGAGCCCGTCAGGCAGGGCGTCGAGTATGGCTGCGAGGCGAGCAGCGCCTCGGGATGGCCTGCTGCTCACGACGACGCTTC
Source organism: Streptomyces sp. CC228A (assembly GCF_021390935.1). GTDB lineage: Bacteria > Actinomycetota > Actinomycetes > Streptomycetales > Streptomycetaceae > Streptomyces. The sequence goes on along the minus strand of NZ_JAJPUI010000006.1, from coordinate 278,700 downwards.
CTCCCAATGACCTACTGCCGCGCTTACGGGAGGGAGTCTAAGGGCTGGGGGTGCGGACGCGACCGCGGATGAGGGGGAGGTCTCCCCGAGGGCGTGTGCACGAGGCGCGCGCCCCCGGCGCGCGCCGGTGTGTCGGGGGACGGCCCCGGGACGCCCCGCGGCCGTGCCGGTCAGGGCGGGTCCGGTTCAGGACCGGGTCATGGGCAGGACCGGCCGGAGGTTCTCCCACCGGGCGATCTCGCACCCGTCGGCCCGGGAGAAGCGGGCGTCGACCGGCCGGCCGTGCCAGGTGCCCTCGACGCGGGCGGTGGCGGGGCCGCCGTACTGCTGGGTGCACACCCGGTCCTCGGGGAGCGGCGCGAAGGGATCGCGGCCGCCCTTGGACAGCTCCTCCAGCCGGGCGCAGGCCCGCTGGGCGCGCGGATGGGTGCCGGTGGCCCGCTCGGGGCCGCACTCCAGGCGGAAGGTGCCGTCCGCGGCGGGGTTGCCGGACCGCTCGACGGTGATCGTCAGCGTGTCGGAGCGGGACAGCAGCGGGATCGGCACGGGCAGCGGCCCGGCGGCGGCACCCGCGGCGGGCGCGGCGGCGCCGAGGGCGGCGAGGGAGGCGGCGGAGGTGACGGCGAGACGACGCAGCATGCGAACTCCCTGAGGGTCGGTGTCACGGCGGGTGGGTTTCCCGGCAGGTCGGTTTCACGGCCCGGGCGGCCGGGGACGGCACCGCGGACGGCCGGCGGCCCACCCGCGGACGGCGCCCGCCCCGGCACCCTCACCCCGTTAACGCGGCACCGCCCGCCACGTTGCGCGGCCGGGCCCCCGGAAGCCTTTGCCCTGCGCCCCTCGCGCCTAGTACCGTGGACGGCGATTGGTGACGCACCCCTGGGCTGTGTCATCATCTGCACGCACCACTCGCGCACGCGGGTGGAGGGAGGCGTCGCCTAGTCCGGTCTATGGCGCCGCACTGCTAATGCGGTTTGGGCCTTAAAGCCCATCGAGGGTTCAAATCCCTCCGCCTCCGCAGCAAGAACCGAAGCCCCGGCCCCACGGCCGGGGCTTCGGCCGTTTCCCCACCGTTTCCCCACCGCTGCCGCTGCCGCTGCCGCTGCCGCTGCCCGCTGGCGGACCCGGACCGGCGTTTGGCCTCACCCCTCACCCCTCGCTCTTCGCTTCTCGGCCCCCTCGGCCCCCTCGGCGCCCCTTGCGCCTCGGCCCTGGTGCCCGCTCCGCGCTCCGAGTCCGCCGTCTCGGTCGGCTGCCGGCTGTGCGGGGGCGGTGCTTCGGGCGAAGGGCGCCGGCGTGCTGCCGGGAGCAGCCGCCGTGGTCCAGGTGACCCGGGCGCTCATGCCGAGTCGCCGGGGCACCCTTCCCGGTGTGCCGTACCGCAGCCGCCGCCTGAGGTACGGCGCCGACGCCGCGTTCCCAGGCCACCCGGGCCCTCGGTGCCCGCTTTGCCCTGATTGATCATGCTGTGGCCAATGGATTTCGCATGGCGGCGGGGTTCATGTAATGTTGTTCCCGCAACGCCGACCGGGACGAAAAGCCCGGGAGGAAAAGTCAGAGAGTAAGATCACTGACACGCACTCGTAGCTTAACGGATAGAGCATCTGACTACGGATCAGAAGGTTGCAGGTTCGAATCCTGCCGAGTGCACAGCAAGCCAGAGGCCCTGTGGAGTGATCCACAGGGCCTCTGGCTTTTGCCTTGACGGCAGTGTTTGACGGCAACCGCCTCAGAGGGCGCGCACGGGGCCGATCAGACGGCTACCGGCGCACCGGCCGCGCCGTCGTCATCGTCCGTCCCGTTGCCGTCACCCCTCAGGGCATCCCCGACGCGGTCGAAGGCGGACCGCTGGGAATCCAGCCGCACGAAGGTGTAGATGTCCATGGTCACGCGGATCAAGGGCGGCCCGCCACGGCGGGCCGCCGCGCGCTGGCGGCCCGCGCCGCCGCCGCTCCTTGTCTCCGCCACCGCTCCGGCGGCGCCCGCCGCTCAGCGCGCAGAACCAAGCCAGGCAGGACGACGAGAGCCAGGAAGCAACCCCTACGGCCGCAGCCACCCCGCCAGGTGCGCTAGCCGGAGGGCCCCGACACAGCCCCACGACCAGGCGCCCACACCCAGCAAGCCCGTCGAGCCGAACCGGCGGTCGCCTGCGTGCGGCTCGGCATGCGGCAGGCGTCCCGTGGCCGGGGGTGGCCGGCTTGCACGGCTTTACCCACCTCCCCGGTTCGGGTCCCGCGTCGGGCAAGGCCAGGGGGCCACTCGTGCAAATTCCGGGCAGGCTCACAGACCTGCCCGAGTTGCCGGGCCAGCGTACGGCCCCCTGACCATGCCCGACCCCAAACCGGGCAGGACACCGGCCAAAGCCGCTCCAGCCGACCACGTGCCCACGCGCACCTCCCACGGCGCCCTGTCGCCCGCTTCGGTATCCGCAACCCCAGGCCCCTCCCTCTCGGTAACTCGGCGTTAAATCAACACCGTTGAGGCTGGGTCGAGCGGGAGCACGACGACAGCCCCGGTACCATCGGCACCGGGGTCTGCAAGATCCCTAACCGACCGGACCACCCCGTGTGCTGCCCAGGCCCAGGGTGGTCCGGTCGTTCGTCGTCGCTGTTCAACCCGTGGCGGGCACTTCGTGGTCAGGTCGGTCGAGCCACGGGGTGTGGGTGCCGTCCGGGGAGACCGTCAGGCCGAAGCGGCCAGGGCCGGGGCTGCCGGCCTCGCGCCACCAGGCATGGGCGGCCTCCACCTCGTTCCACAGCCGCCGGGGCCCGTACTGCCACACGGTGAACCGTTCGTCGTCCTGGCCGTCCCAGTCGACCGCCGCCCACGAGGTGGCGTCCGTGGTGGCCAGCCACAGCCGGGACGCCACGCCCTCCACGTCGGGGTCGTCGTGCCAGGCCCGCCACACGTCCCGCGTCTGGAGGCCGATGGCGAACTGGGCCGCCCAGTCGTCCCCCGTCACCGCCCACGGAGACAGCGTGGTCACGGACTCGTCCGGTACGTGTTCGTCACGCACCACGTCCCGGAAGATCCGCAGGTTCGTGCGCTGGCTCCGCATCAGCATGAACGCGGAGTGGGGGTGGAACCAGCCGGACGCCGACCCCTCACCGTCGACGACCAGGCGCAGCAGCCCGTAACAGAGCCACGGGGTCTCCCATGGGGTAAGGATCACGCCACCCGGAGCGGCCTGCCGCAGCCACGCCGTGGGCACCTTCCGCACGGAACAGGTGGCGATGATCCGGTGGTAGGGACCGCCGTGGGGGTGTCCGGCAGCACCATCGCCGGTGACCACGGCCGGTTCCAGACCGACGTTCTTCAGGTTGGACGCGGCCTGTGCGGCAAGGGCCGGGTCCACCTCGATCGTGGTCACGTTCTCCGCGCCGACACGGTGAGCCAGCAGGGCGGCGTTCCACCCGGTTCCCGTGCCGACCTCGAAGACCTTCTGGCCGTCGCTCACGTCGAGCATGTCGAGCATGCGGAAGACGATGGAGGGTGCCGAGGCTGAACAGGAGGGCCACCGGTCGTCGTCGCCCACGTCCTGCCCGTCGTTGACTTGAGTGATCACCGGCTCGTCCTCGTACGCCCACCGCAGCCACGTCTCATGCGCCGCCGTCCGGTCGCACGGCTCCAGGCGGTCTCCCACCCACACGCGCTCAGGCAGGAACCGGTGGCGAGGCACCGACCAGAACGCCCGCTCCCACACCTGCGGCAGAGGTTTGCCCAGGTTCTCGCTCACCGCGCCGACCAGGCCGCGCATGGCGATCTGTTCGGCGGCTGCACTGTCTGTGCTCATGCCTAGCCCTTCTTGTGCTTCGGGTCGGGCTTGGGGGTGTTGGTGTCCGGCGACGGCTTGGAGTCGCTGGGGTCCTTCTTCCCCGAGTGCTTCCCGTCGCCCCCGCCGCCGCCCTTACCGGTTCCCCATCCCATGACTACTCCCTCATGTCGTGGTGTGTGTGAAGTGGTGGTGCCGTAACCCGCCCCAGACCCTTGTCCGGACAGTTCAAGGACCCCAGGGCGGGAGTCTCAACGTGTGAAGGCCACGGCCAGTACGAAGCCGATCCCCGCGGCGTTCACGAACACGTACACAGGCCCGGCAACCCGAGCCGCCAAGCGGCAGACGACCCTCACGTCCGCCCCCACATCGCCGCAGCGCGCTCCCAGTCCCGGTAGACCCGGACCCGCTCCCTGACCGTGACCGGCGGCAGGTCAGCGAACGCCACCCGACGGTGACGTTGCCCAGGGCCCACCGCCCGCAGGTCGATCACCGGGCGCCCCACACGGTCGCTGAAGGGCACCCAGTCCCCGACCCGCAGCTCACCGGGCAGTACGTCCATCGGCACCGAGTTGACCGGAGGGCGGGGCATCGAATCGGCGATGACCGGGAGCCTGCCCGCCCTTGTCGGCTTGGGCGCCGGCGGCACGACCCACGGGCGCTTCACCACGAAGGGCCTGCCGTCGCCACCGGCCGCAGCGCTCGCGCCGCCACCGATGCCCGGCCGCCACAGCGTGCGCATTCACAGGCGGGGAACCGCATCGGGTCGGCCAGAATCCGCATCGGGTCCCCCTCGCGAACCGCCGTCGTCTGCACCCACGTGCGGCCCGAGTCGCGCGACACCCGAATCGTCATCAGCGTGCGCTGCTCGGCACCCAGATCGAGCGTGGGCGTCGTCTGGCTGCCGAAGTACCGTCCGGACACCGAGGGCACCACGATGGGTGCCCGCTCGTGTTGGAATGCTTCCGCGTTCCGTCTCCCCATGTGCCAACGCCCCTTCGGCAACCACGGTCAGTTGATCAGGCCGTGCGACGTGATCAGTTCGTACGACCAGGCAACCGGAAGAGCGCCTACGGGAGTACCGTCGGAGGGGTGTCGAAGGGTGTTGTTTTCACTACGGGCCGTCGCTGGAGGCTGTGGGCATGAAGACGCCGAACCGCAAGTTCGAACAGTGGTTAGACCGTTCCGGCATGAGTCGGGGAGAGTTGGCGCGGCGGGTGAAGTCGAAGGCGGCGGAGTGGAAGCAGCCTCACATCTCGCCGGACGCGACGCGGGTCCGGTGTTGGATCAAGGGGGAGACGCCGCGACCGCCGATCCCGGCCATCCTTGCCGACGTGTTCTCGGAGCACTTCGGCTTCCGTGTCACGACCTACGATCTCGGCTTGGGGGACGGAAGTTCCACTGACGCCGCACTCGTGTACAACCCTTCGTACACGGCTACCGTGGATGTGGTTGCCGACTTGGGGAGAGCTGACGTGGACCGACGAAAACTGCTTGCAGCGGCGCCGTGGGCAGCCGTGGCCGGGGTGGGCCCCTCGCGTGACTGGTTGATGAACACGCTCGACCAGCAGCCCGAGCCAGGCCCCCGGGTACGCCTCGAAGACGTGACCGCCGTCAAGAACATGTTCAGCACCTTCCAGCGCATGGACATCTTCCAGGGCGGCGGATCAGGGCGCCTCGTGCTGGCCCAGTACATGACCGAACACGTGTACCCGCTACTCCGCCGCAGCAACACGGAGGATGTGCGTCGGGCCCTCTGCGAGGCCGCAGCCGAGCAGACCTATCTTCTCGGCTGGATGGCGTACGACAACGGCGAACACGGCACCGCACAGCGCTACTTGATCCAGTCACTCCGCCTTGCCGAGGAGTCCAAGAACGTCGCCCTGGGCGCCCACGTCCTGGCAGGCATGGCGGACCAGGCAACGCTTCTGGGCAACCCCGGGGAAGGCCGACGCCTTGCCCAGGCCGGGCGTCACGGACTGTCCCGCGCGGATTCGCCGGCCTGCCTCGCGGACCTTTGGTGCCTGGAGGCACGGGCGCTTGCCCTCCTCAAGGACAAGAAGGCAGCCGCTCACGCCGTCGCGCAGTCCGAGAAGGCGTTCGAGGCTGTCAAGCCCGAGCGCGAGCAGACATGGGCGGAGTTCATCGATCCGGCCTACCTCCACGGGGAGCACGCGAACACCTTCCGCGACCTGGAGGACGCGAAGGCAGCCCAGGAGCACGCCCGTGTGTCCATCGACCACGCGCGCAAGCAGAAGCGTGCCCGGAGGGGCGCCATGTCGCACGCGGCACTGGCCGTCTCCCACCTTCAGAACAAGGACCTCGAAGCGGCTCACGCGGCGGGCGTCCGCACCCTGACGCTCTCCCGTCAGGTGAAATCTTCGCGGTGCGTGGAGGCTGTACAGGACCTGCAACGGCGCATGCAGCCCTTCGGCCGGAACCGGCTCGTGGCGGACTTCAACGAGCGAGCCCGCGAACTGACGACTGCGGCGTAGCCAGGCCGGAGACGGCCCCTTTCAAGATCGGGGATTGACGGCAACTCTGACGGCAACGACGCCACACAGAGGCGCATGATCGCTAAGTAGCTGTTGTCGTTCCGATCTTGAGGGGTGGGCGTCGAACGGGAGTCTCGATCGGGTGATCGCGGCCGGCCGTGGGCATGAAGGCAGGGCCTCTTGGTAGCTCGGGGTTGCGAAGCCGACCGAGATCCAGGAGACCCTGTTGCCGCAGTTGTACGTGCTCGCGCCGGTGGAGTTCAACTCGGCTGCTCCGTCGTGTGATTGCGTCGCTCACCGGTTCGGGAATGCCGCCGATCACCCGGAACGTGTTCGGAGGTATCCCTCGGACATGACGGACGCGGAGTGGGCCGTGGTCCGGCCACTCCTGCCGGTGCCGGGCTGGCTGCGGGGCCGGGGCGGGCAGCCGGAGGCGTACTGCCACCGGGCGATACTGGACGCGATCCGCTATCTCGTGGACAACGGCGTCAAGTGGCGTGCTATGCCAGCCGACTTCCCGCCGTGGGACCGGGTCTACGCCTTCTTCCGCCGCTGGCGCGACCACGTACTGGTCAGGGAGTTCCACGACCGGCTGCGCGACCGGGTCCGCCGGAAGGCGGGCCGGGATGTGGAGCCGACGGCCGGTGTGATCGACTCGCAGTCCGTCAAGGCAGACGCCGTCGTCGGTGCCGACAGCCGTGGCTTCGACGGCGGCAAACTGGTCAACGGCCGCAAGCGGCACGTCGTGGTCGACACCCTCGGCCTACTGCTGGGCGTCATGGTCACAAGCGCGGACATCGGAGACCGTGCCGCCGCGAAGGTTCTGCTCGCCCAGGTCGCCGACGCCCGCCACCGGCTGGAACTCGTCTGGGCCGACGGCGGCTACACCGGCAGCCTCGTCGGGCACTGCCTGGCCGCGTTCGCACTGGTTCTGGCGATCGTCAGACGCAGCGATGACGTCAAGGGGTTCGTGGTGCTGCCCAAGCGGTGGATCGTCGAGCGGCTCTTCGCGCACCTGATGCGAAGCCGCCGCCTGGTGCGCGACTTCGAACGCCGCACCACCAGCGCCGAGGCGATGGTCTACTGGTCGATGACCATGATCATGACCCGCCGTCTGGCCCGGCCACACTCCGTGCGAGGGTGAACCGGCCCGGCGCGGACTCGGCCAGCCAGCCGCGCGCGACCAGCCGCTTCGCCTTCGACCGCAGCGCCTCCACCTTGGCCGGCACCGCGTCCAGGCCGAACAAGACAGCCATCTCCTGGCAGGTCACAGGCCCTTGGTGGAGGCGATGCCGGTCCGCGAGGGCCTGCAGGATGCGCTGGTAGTCCATCGACAGAACGGACACCTCCAGCCCCTCACGCCACACCGGCACCTGCGACTTCGGCTTCGCCGCCATCGACACCGATGATGCCTCCCCTGCCTGCCCCTGGGCCGGCACTGCCCGTTCGGTCCGGGCGTAGTCCTCGGTCTCGTCCACCGGACCCAGCACCTCGCCGACCCGCGAGCGGGCGATGACCCACTCCTTCCATTCCCGCTCGGCCACGACCAGCTCGGCCTGGACGCGGTCGGCCTCCTCCCGCAACTCGTCCACGCGACGGCGAGCACCCAGCTCACGCTGTTCGAGCAACCCCACGACCGACGGCATCCACGGCCTCCCCAGGAACGATGACACGACAGGCCACCCCTCCCACGGGAGCACCGAACCTATGCCTGACCAGCGAAAACACCGCCCTCAGGTTCGGTACGACAACAGCTACTAACATGAGCGATCGGAGTTGGTGGCCACAGGCACTCCTCATGGTGCGGTGCCCGATCCTACGGATCAGAAGGTTGCAGGTTCGAATCCTGCCGAGTGCACAGCAAGCCAGAGGCCCCGGAGAGATCCGGGGCCTCTGGCTTTTGCCGTGGTGGCAGTGTTTGACGGCAACCGCTTCGAAGGGCCGCTGCCGGACCGATCAGACGGCTATGAGGGCGCCGGCTGCTCCGTCGTCATAGTCCGGCCAGTCGCCGTCACCCCTCAGCGCCTCCCCGACGCGGTCGAAGGCGGAGCGCTGGGAGTCCAGCCGCAAGGCGTGAGGAGCGGGCAGCCGGACCTGCGAAGCACCCCGCCAGCTGACCCACGCGAGCATGGCCAGCCGGAGCGGGACGCATGCCGAGTCCGCACCGGACACCGCGGATCGACGTTCAACCCGTCGTGATCCGGTTGGCCGGCCTCTTGCCCACCGTCAGGCGAGGCTGGCAGCAGCGCTCAGGATGCAACGTGGCCGAGACCGTGACGGACTGGGGAAGCGTGGCCGGAGCCGGTGGGTGGTTGCTGGAGACACACGTGGTGGGTGGTCTGTCGGCGCACCCGCCGTCGTGGCTGACTTTCTGTGGAGGTCGCCAACGGCACGGGGCAGCTGCCGGACACCTCAAGGAGTTCTACGAGCAGTTGGAGCCCTTTCGCCGGGAACCGGCCGCAGTGGCGTTCGAGCCGTGTACATCGAACACGGCGAGCCGCCGGTGTTGTGAGGCACGGTTCCAAGATCTGGCCCCTGCGTGGACCACGCACCGGCCCGCGACCACTCGGCTGCTGGAGGTCCGCCTGCGCAGGGTCTTGTCAGTCGTGGCCGCTACAGTCGCCGCCATGGGGGGACAGACGCGTGTGAGGCAGTGCAAGGAGTGCAGGCGTGCGCTCGACGGGCGGAGGTGGCGGCGGCCGAAGCGGTTCTGCCGCAGGTGGCATCAAATGAAGTACTGGGTGAAGGAGCTCGTGGAGTTGGTGGCGAGTTAGTCGGCCGTGGTCCCGCGCTGCGGGGTCGTGTCCGGGGGAGGTGTACGGGGGGCGCGCCGGCCGACGGCATGGTGGGCGGTGTGTGTCGTGTGCCTGCGGGGCTCGTGGGGGTTTCTGGCCGGCCGGTTGTGCGGTGGTGTCCCGTGCGAGCCGCGGTCAGGTCCGTGGGGGTTCCCCGGCGGTCGCGGGTGGTGCAGGACCGGCTCCGTGCGGTCGGTTGCGGGCCGACACCGCGACGGGCCGGGCCGTGGCGGGTGCCGGGGTGGCGGGTGTACGGGCGGGACGCCGCCGGAAGCGGCGGGTGGTGTCGCGGGCGGCGGGGGCGGAGCGCGCGGTGTGTGGCACAGTGGCCGCGTGTTCGTGTCGCCTGAGAACCGGCGCTTCCTGCCGGGTACGCCACCTGTCCTGCTGCTGGGCGGCGCCGCCCTCCACGACCTGCTGCCCGTTCCGGATGTGACGGGCGGGCGGATGCCGGTGTGCGAGGGCTGGTCCGTCGCGGCCATGGTGACGCTCTGCGTCGTCGACGGGCCCGGGGACGCCGGGTGTGTGACGCCCGCGGCCCTGTCCCCGGCGGAGCTCGACGCCGTCGGCGACTGGGCGCAGGCGGTCAGGGACGCGGGCGGTGCCCTCGTCGTGTCCCTGGAGGGGGTGGTCGGGGAAGCCGCCGGGGAGGAGCAGGAACGCGACTGGACGGGACTGCTCGGTGGCGGGCGGGCTCGCGGGGGGTTCATGCGTGCCCTCGGCTAGAAGGCCGATGAAGATCTTGTTGGGGGGCTGTCCGGCCGTAGGCCGGGCGGCCCTTTGGTCTATGTGGTGGTGGGGGTGAGGGTCCAGGTGGTGCCGGTGTGGGTGAGTCCGAGGTTGATGAGGCGGCGGAGGTTGAGGGCGGCTGCCCGGTTGTGGAGCCAGGTGTTGTTCTTGAGGACGCCTCGGTAGGGGACGCGGCGGTTGCCTTTGGCGACGAGCCAGGCGATGGCGCGTTCGACGGGTGGTCGCCAGCGGCGGTACTCGTCCTGCCATTCCTGGCTGGTGGCGGCCTGGTCCCGGGCGGTTTTGAGGAGGTCGTACTGGGGATGGACGCTGAAGACGCGTCCGGTCTTGGACCTGGTGCAGCGTTCGCGCAAAGGGCAATCGAGGCAGAGTTTTTTGAACTGGGCCTGGCGGTTGCCGCCCGAGAGGGGGCGGCCGAGGGCTTTGGTGTGGCCGGCCGGGCAGGTGACGTGGCCGGCCTGGGTGTCGACGTGGAAGTCGTCGGTCGTGAAGCCGCCGGGGATGGCCTGCCGCAGGGGCGGGGGCTTGATCACGAGGGTGTGGCCGTCGGCTTCGAGGGCTTCGCGGAGTTCGCCGGTTCCGTAGGCGGTGTCACCGAGGACGGTCAGGTCCTGGTCCTCGTCGGCGAGGAGGTCTTGGGCGACGGCGGCCTCGTGGTTGCCGGCTCCGCTGCCGGCGGTGAGAGCGACCTCGGTGAACAGTCCCGCCTCGGGCTCGAACGCGGCATGCGCACGGAAGCCCTCCTGGTGGCGGGTCCGGTTCTTGTGGATGTGCCGGGCCTCGGGATCAACCGTGGAAACCACGCGGTCGGGTGCGGTCCCCCGGGTGATGCGCCAGCGTCCGTCACGGCCGTCGGACTCCTGGGCCGGTTCGACGTCCTGGCCTGCGACCAGGGCCAGCAGGCCGGCCGCGTTCGCGGCCTTCTCGCCGAGTTCCTGTTCGGGCAGGTGGCCCAGCAGCCGCAGTGCGTCACCGACGAGGGCGTCCACCAGGTCCGCCCTGGCCTGCCGGTCGTTCCAGGCGATCCTCGGTTTGCCAGGGTCGCTGTAGTCGTGGGCGGTGCACTGCACGGCCGCGGCAGGTCCGGCGCCGGGGACCTCACGGATCACCGCCCGCACGGCGGAGATCAGCTGGGTGACGGTGTCCTGGGTGGCCACCGCGTCATCGAGGACGGTGGAGTCCAGTGCCCGCCGGTGCTTTCCCTTCAGCACGCCGGTGGCCTTCACGACCTCGCGCACCGCCTCGAAGACCCGGTTCGGGCAAGCCGAGCGGGCCAGACGACGGCGGAAGTAGGCCAGCAGCGAAGGATCGAACGCCATATCGTGCAAGCCGAGCCCGCACGCGGCCTTCCACCGCAGGTCACAGCGTAATTCCTGGACCGTCTCGAAGTCCGACATCCCATGCAGGGCCTGCAGCGTGATCGCCGCGGCCAGGACCTGCGGAGGCATCGACGGACGGCCGTTCGCCGACGGATACATGTCCTCGAACATCACCGCGGGAAACAGCTGCCCACGATGCTCGGCCAGGAACGCGAAGACACTCCCAGCCGGGATCAACTCCCGGCAGGTCTCCCACACATCCGGCCCGATCGTCTCCCCAACCCACTCCCCTTGCACCACAAGACGAGTCTGGCCCCGCCGCTGACGCGGCGAGGCCAGAACCCAACATTTTCAGCAGTCTTCTAGATGAATGAGTCCGATGTCTTCAGTGGTCGTAGGCGATCAGTGATCGCTTGACGGGGGCGTTGGTGGCCCAGTTGTGCCAGATGCCGGCGGCGAGGGCGAGGAGTCGTTGGCCGGTGCGGGCGAAGACTCCGGCCGGGGTTCTGCCGCCGTGCTGTTCGAGGCTGAGCTGGCCCTTGAGGGTGTCGATGACGGCTTCGATCCACTGCCGGACCCGGGCGATCTTTCCGTGCCGGGCCGGTTCGTCCTCGCGGTCCGGCCGCACCAGATGAACCCCGAGCCGCTCGGAGCAGAACGCTTCGAACTCCTTCCCGGCGAAGCCCTTGTCGGCGAGGATCACCTGTCCTTGGCGGACGAGGTGGTGGTCGCGTTCGAGTAGCGCGGCCATCACCTCCCGTTCGCCGATCTTGGGGTTGGCCAGGCACCAGGTGACGGGCATGCCTTCGGCGGTGGTGACCAGGTAGAGGCGGAAGCCCCAGAAGAAGCGGGAGTGGCTGCGGCAGTAGCCGTACCCGCAGTGTCCGGCCAGGTCGGAGCGTTTGACGGTCTCGCGGGAGGCCGCGCAGGGCAGCGGGGTGGAGTCGATCAGCCGCAGGTCGTCGTTCCAGGTCGGCACCTGCCGGGCCAGTGCCTCGATCACGCGGCTGATCAGGGGGCCTGCGGCGTTGAGGCGCTTGTTGTAGGCGGACTGCTGGGGCAGGTAGCGGAACAGGTGGCCGAGGCGGGCGTGGGCGAAGCGGATCCAGTGCCGGGCCGAGGGAAAACCGAGCAGGACCTGGGCGACCGCCAGGCACAGCAGTTCGGCGTCCGTCAGTTTCGGGGGTCGCCCGATCCGGCGACAAGGCGCCACATGGTCGTCGATGAACACGTACAGTGCCGCCAGAAGGGCGTCCAGGTTTGTCTTCACACACTGACCAACGGGCGCCCTTCGCCATGGTCGCGACCAGCACGAACATCGGACTCATTCATCTAGCGGTCGCGGGAGCGCCTGGCGGTGCCGGGGGGTGCGCTGGGTGTCCGGGCGGGCGGTGTGGGCCTGGGAAGGTGGGCGGCGCAGTGACCTGCCCTACGGGGGCGCCCTCGGCTTCGGCGTGGTCGGCGAGCGGCGGTGCCCCGGGGCACGGGGCAACCCCTGTCCGGTACGAGGAATTCTGGACCCGCGCGCCACGGGTGGCCTCTGCGCGGAGTGCGCGCGGCTCGACCGGATGGCGTCCGTCGCGGCCGACACGCTCAGCGACGACCCGCGGGTCTTCCGCGTGTACCTCGCGTGGTTCGGGCCCGGCCTGGTCAAGGTGGGGATCACCGCGGAGGAGCGGGGCGGCGCCCGGCTGCTGGAGCAGGGCGCCGTGGCCTGCACCTGGCTCGGCCGCGGGGCCCTCATGGCGGCGCGGCGGACCGAAGCCGTGCTGGGCGCGGCCCTCGGACTGCCGGACCGGATCCCGTACGCGGCCAAGCGCGCCGCCCGGGTGGACCTTCCCGGACCGGAGGTGCGGCGCGGCGCCGTCGAGGCGCTGTACCGGGACGCCCTCGGCGCGGGCGGCTGGGGCGAGACCCTGGAGCGTCTGCCGCTCGACGTGCAGGACCACGGGGAGGAGTTCGGGCTGCGGCGGCTGGGCCGCCTCGACGGGGTGGTGCGGTCCTTGGCCGCCGGGTGCGTGGTCCGCGGCACCCTCCTCGGGGTCGCCGGACCCGACCTGCATCTGCGGCTGTCGGAGGACGGGCGGCACGTGGTGCTCGACAGTCGGCTCGTCGCGGGGTGGGAGCTGGTACGGGCGGGCGCCGCGGACGGGCCGGAGCTGGTGGTGGGACCCGTCGGCACGGGAGAGCAGGACGGGCTGTTCTGAGGCGGTGGCGGGGGTGTCCGGTCGGCAGGCGGCGGCTCGGCGTGCTTCTCGGCACCAGCACACGACCGCCGCTGTACGTGGGCGCTTTCCGGCCGGTGCCGCATGACCGCCGCTGTACGTGGGCGCTTTCCGGCCGGTGCCGCACGATCACCGCTGTACGCCGATGCCTTCCGGCCGGTGCCGCACGGCCGCCGCTGTACGTGAGCGCCTTCCGGCCGGTGCCACACCACCACTGCCCCGCGCGCAGCCCCTCCGCCCCACGCCCACACCACCACCCACACGGACGTCCCGCCCCACGCCCACAGCCCCACCCCACGCGGGTGACGCGCTGGGCCGGTGGTGTGCCCTTCAGGGTGCTGCCGGTCCCGGGCCGATCGCCGTACGGAGGGCATCCGCCAGCCAGTCGTGCGCCGCGCCCGGGGTGACCGTGCCCGGAGGGGACAGCTCGGCCACGAGCCGCCAGTAGCCGTCGAGGCGCGGCTCGCCCGCCAACTGGCGGTGCAGAGCACGGCGGAACGCCGGCGTGTCACGGCGGCTCGCCGCGCCCGCGTACGCCGCCACGAAGCAGTCCAGGGCCTCCCCCGGCCCGGGCCTGCCGGCTTCCCGTACGGCGGTCGAGGCCAGGGCGAACGCCTCGGTCAGCCCTTCGTACAGCACGGCCGGGCGCTGCCCCGCCTGCCGGCGGTGTGCCGTCGGCTGGCTCTGCGGCTTCGCCGGGTTCAGCGCCGCCACCAGGGCGTGCAGCCGGGCATAGGCCAGCACCTGATCGGGTGTCGGGTCCGGCGGCGGCTCGGGGACGGCCCGGTCCAGTACCAGGCCGGCCACCCGGGACGGCAGCCCCGGCGGCAGCCAGCGCCGCCAGAACGACGCCAGCGCCGCCGTGTCGGGCGGGGTCCGCAGCGCACCGACGAGGGTGAGCCGCTCGGCGAGCTCCGCGGGCGGGCTCTCGTGCAGCAGCCGTAGCGCCGCCTCGCGCCAGCGCAGCGCGGCCAGGTCGCGGCCGAGGTCCCGCAGATGCGCCGCGAGCACGTCCCGTACCGCTTTGTCGTCGCGGTGATCGGTGCCCTCGATGTACCGGCCGACCTGCGGGACGGGCAGGTCGAGTCCGCGCAGCGCCCTGATCAGGCGCAGCCGCTCCAGCGCCTCGGGGCCGTACCGGCGGTGGCCGCCGGCGCTGCGTGACGCCTCGGGCAGCAGCCCCCGGTCCGAGTAGAAGCGGACCGTCTTGACGGTGGCGCCGGCCCGCTCCGCCAGCTCGCCGATGCTCCACGACCCGGCGGCTTCCGGCATGGCTTGGCCCTCCCTCAGGGGGAGTTCCTACCGTACCGGCCTGCCCGCAGATGCCTGAGTCAGGGAGGGTTCGTGATCGCATTCGTGCTGGTGCCGGAGCTGTTCACCGGCGGAGGGATCTGGCGGGACGTGGCCGCACGGCTGCGGGACGCGGGCGCCGAGGCGCATCCCGTGACGCTCACCGGGACACCGGACGCCGATCTGGAGACGCACGTACGGGACGTGCTGCGGGTGGTCGACGGGGTGGTGGACCGACGGGGGCCGTACGCCGAGCTGGTCCTCGTCGGGCACGGGTACGGCATCCACCCGGTGCTCGCCGCCGCCGACCGGCGCGCCGGACTGCGGCCCCGCGTGGTCCACCTGGACGCGGGGCTGCCGCGCGACGGGGACCTGCCGCTCGCCCTCGTACCGGACGAGCACCTCCGCCGGCGGCTGGGCGGCGCGGACGGCGGGCCGACCGCTGCCGGTGGGGAGGGGGCGGTGCCTTCGGCGAGTGAAGGCGACGGCCGTACGGCAGCGGCGGGGGCGGTGGCACGGGCGGTGCCGAGCGTCGTACGGGTGAGGCAAGGGGTGGTACGGGAGGTGCGGAGCGTCGTACGGCAGCGGCAGGCGGCGACGCGGGAGGTGCGGGCTGCCGTACGGGTGAGGGGGCGGGCTCGACGCGGGTGCGGGGTGGCCGGGCGGTACGGCGGCCGGCATCGGCGGGGGCCGCGGTGGCGGCGTGGTCGCGCCGCCGTCCGACGCCGACGGCTGGGCGCGCTACGGCAGCACCGCCGGTTTGCGCCCGGGAGACCTGGAACGGCTGGTACGGGAGGCGGTGCCGCAGCCCGCACGGTCGCTCACCCGGCCGCTGCGGCTCTCCGGCGCCGTGCACGCGCTGCCGAGCACCGGCGTGCTGTGCACCCACAACGGAGGGAGCATCGAGCTGCTCCAGCACCTGGTCCGGCTGGGCGGCCCGGACGTGCGGACGCTCACCGAGGCACGGGTGACGTTCTTCGAACTCGACACCGGCCACTGGCCGATGCTGTCCGAGCCGGCCGGGCTCGCCGGGGTGCTGCTGCGGGCCGCCGCCGGGGAGGGGCACCGCCTGGAGCCCGCAGGCGACGAGCCTCCGCCGCACCTGCGGCCCTTCCTCCTCGACGCGCCCGAGCCGCTCCTGCCGCAGGAGCGCACCGACCGCCTCGCCCTGCACCTGCCCACCGCCGATGGCCCGCGGCCCGCCGTCGTGTTCGTGCACGGCGGCCCCCTGCCGGCGGAGACGCAGCCGTCGCCGCTCGACTGGCCGGCGTTCCAGGGCTACGGCCAGTACGTGGCGCGCCTCGGGGCGGTCGCCGCCGTCGTCCACCACGGGCTGCACGGGCTCGACGCGTACGGGGCCGCCGCCGACGACGTGGCGGCGGCGGTCGAGCGCGTACGGGCCGATCCGCGGGTGGACGGGGACCGCGTCGCGCTGTGGTTCTTCTCCGGTGGCGGGCTGCTGGCCGCCGACTGGCTCACGGCGGCCGCGCCGCCGTGGCTGCGCTGCGTCGCCGCGACGTACCCGTTCCTCGCGCCGCTGCCGAACTGGGGCCTCTCGGATGCCCGGTTCCGGCCCGCCGACGCGGTGCGGGCGGCGCGGGGCGCGGCACCGCCGGTCGTTCTGACGCGGGTGGAGCGGGAGATGCCGGAGATCGCGGCCACGGTGGCGGAGTTCCTGGCGGCCGCGGGGGAGAGCGGCGCCCGGGTGGAGGTGGTCGACGTGCCGGGCGGGCACCACGGGTTCGAGACGGTCGACCACTCGGATGCCGCGCGTCGGGCCGTGCACCGCGCGGTCCGCAGCGTCCTGCGGCACCTCGAACGGCACGGGGACGCGGCCGGGGCGCCGGGCGGTAGGGCCTCTGCGGCTCGTGACGGCGGGGCCTGCGTGGCCTCTCGGGGCGCTGCCGACGGCGGTGGCGGAGGACGTGGCAATGGCGGTGGCAGTGGCAATGGCAGAGGCAGTGGCGTCGGCGCCGGCGCGGCCGATTCTCAGGAGATTCACAGGAACGGGTAAGCCCGCTCTCAGGGCGCGCGGCGAGGGTGGCGACCATGACCGCCACCTCGCTTTCCCCGCGTACCGGGACGCTCCGCGCCGACGGCAGGCCCGTCCGCGTCCTCGTCGTCGTCGACGAGGCGTCGCTCGCCGGGCTGCTGTCCCTCGCCCTCCGCTACGAGGGCTGGGAGGTGCGCAGCGCGGCCGACGGCGCCGGCGCGCTGCGTGCCGCGTGCGACTGCCGGCCCGACGCCGTCGTCCTCGACGCGGTGCTGCCCGACATGGACGGGCTGAGCGTGCTGCAGCGGCTGCGGCGCGAGCACGCCGACGTGCCCGTGCTGTTCCTCACCGCGAAGGACTCCGCGAGGGACTCCGCGAAGGGCTCCGCGAAGGGCTCCGCGAAGGACGCGGGCAAGGACCCGGTCGGGGACACGGGCAAGGGCTCGGTCGAGGACTCCGGCAAGGGCTCGGTCGAGGACTCCGGCAAGGACTCCGGCAAGGTCGCGGCGGCGGACTCCGTCGGGGGTTCCGCGAGGGACTCCGTCGAGGACCGCATCGCCGGGCTGACGGCCGGAGGAGACGACCACGTCACCAAGCCCTTCGGCCTGGAGGACGTCGTCGCCCGGCTGCGGGGGCTCATCCGGCGGTCGGGTGCCGCCTCCGCCCGCAGTGCGTCGGTGCTCGTGGTGGGGGACCTGACCCTCGACGAGGACAGCCACGAGGTGACCCGCGGCGGTGACGGCATCCATCTCACCGCCACCGAGTTCGAGCTGCTGCGGTTCCTCATGCGCAACCCGCGCCGCGTCCTCAGCAAGGCCCAGATCCTCGACCGCGTGTGGTCCTACGACTTCGTGGGCCACGCCAACGTGGTGGAGCTCTACATCTCCTACCTGCGGCGAAAGATCGACGCCGGGCGCTCCCCGATGATCCACACCCGGCGCGGCGCCGGGTACCTGCTCAAGCCGGGTGAGTGACCGCGGCCGCGGCCGACGGGTCCCCGGCGGGCCCGGCGGGAACCGCCGTACCCCGCGACCGCCGTGTACCCCGCCCATGCCGACGGCGGGACGGAGGCGACGATGAGCGTCCGGCTGGACGACGGCAGGGCCGCCGCGCGGCGCGGGCAGCGCTCGCCCGTCGGTGGTGCGCCGGGGCCGGACCGGGACCGCAGCACGGCGGCGACGGTGCGGCTGCCGGTCGCGGAGGGCCTGCCGAAGTTCTCCGTGCGGCGCCCGGCGGCCGACTTGGGGGCGACGGCCATGTCGCTGTACTGGTACGTCGGGCGCCCGGCGAACCCGTACCGGGCGCACCTCGACCCCGTACCGGGCACATGGCGAAGGGGCCGGTACGAGCGCGACGCTCGGACCGGCCCCTTCGCTTCGTTCGCGGGTGTCAGCCCTTGACGGGGTCGAGGCAGAGCACGAACTTCTCGGAGTTCCACTGCTGGGCGAGCGCCGACTCGCCGCTCTGGCCGCACCGTTCGACGTCGAAGGTGCCGTCGACGACCTTCACGACCTTGTACAGGTCGGGGCCGCTCTCGGAGCACTCCTTCTTCTCCACCTCGGGGCTGTTGTCGGGCCCGGTCACCTGGACGCAGTCACCGGCCTCGGCGTGGGTGGGGCCCGCCAGCACGTACGGGATGACCAGCTTCACGGCGATCGCGACGACGATGAGCGCGAGGACACCCAGGATCTTCTTGCCGATGCTCTTCTTCTTCGGCTGCTCGGGCGCGCCGTGCTGCCCCTCCGGGAACGGCTGGCCGGGAACCGGCTGGCCCGGGAAGGGCTGCCCCGGGAACGGCTGTCAGGGCTGGGCGGGCTGTCCGGGCTGACCAGGGGCGTTCTGCGGCGGCGTCGTCATGGGGCTTCCTTCGAGCGTCAGTGCGATGATGCGACTTGACGCGAACGCTACATGCCCCGGATAGGGCAAACCGGACGTCGGGTGACGACCCCTCGATGCGTTGCGGAGTCGTGACTCTGTCGGTCCGTCAGCACCGCCCACTCCGCCGGGAGCCGACGGGCAGGGGCGGCCAAAGGCGGTGAATCCGGGCCCAGTCGCCTGGTCCGGCGCGCTCGCAAAGGGATGGGGCCCCGGGGGCGGAGCGCGGGCGTCCCCTGCCCTGCGCCCGCCACCGGGGCCCTGTGCACCGGGCCGCCGCCCTCCGCTCAGGGGCGGCGGCCCGGAGTCCGGTGGGGTGCGGCGCCGCTATGAGGCGGCGCCCTTCAGGGGGACCTCCTTGATGAACAGCGTCACCAGGAGCGCCAGCAGGGCGAACGGCGCCGAGTAGAGGAAGATGTCGCCCACACCGTGGCCGTACGCCGCTTCCATGACCGTCCGCACGGGCACCGGCAGGGCGTCCAGGTCCGGGATGCCGCCGCCCGCCGCGCCGCCGTGCCCGAGCGACGGGGCCCGCGGGCCCAGCTCCGCGAGGCCGTCCTTCACGTAGTCCGTCACCTTCGAGCCCATCACCGCGCCCAGCGCGGAGACGCCCACGGCGCCGCCCAGTGAGCGGAAGAACGTCACGACGGAGGAGGCCGCGCCGAGGTCCCGCGGCGCCACCTGGTTCTGGGTGCACAGCACCAGGTTCTGCATCATCATGCCGAGCCCCAGGCCCAGGAGCGCCATGTAGACCGCCACGTGCCAGTAGGCCGTGTCGTACCGGATCGTGCCCAGCAGTCCGAGGCCCGCCGTCACCAGGGCGCCGCCCGCGACGAGCCACGCCTTCCAGCGGCCCGTCGCGGTGATGACCCGCCCGGACACGGTGGAGGACACGAACAGGCCCGCGATCATGGGGATGGTGAGGACGCCCGACATCGTGGGCGACTCGTTCCGCGCCAGCTGGAAGTACTGGCTGAAGAAGACCGTCCCCGCGAACATCGCCACACCCACGAACAGCGACGCCAGCGACGCCAGCGCGATCGTGCGGTTGCGGAAGAGGCGCAGCGGGATGACCGGGTCGGCGGCGCGGTTCTCCACCCGTACGAACAGCGCCGCCAGGGCCAGCGAGCCGCCCGTCATCACGTACGTCTGCCACGACAGCCACGCGTACTTGTCCCCGGCGAACGTCACCCAGACCAGCAGCAGGGACACCGCCGCACTGACCAGGGCCGCGCCCGTCCAGTCCACCTTGACCTCCCGCCGCACGACCGGCAGGCGCAGCGTCCGCTGGAGGACGACGAGGGCCAGCAGGGCGAACGGGACGCCGACGTAGAAGCACCAGCGCCAGCCGAGCCAGTCCGTGTCGGTGATGACACCGCCGAGCAGCGGGCCGCCCACCGTCGCCACGGCGAACGTCGCGCCGAGGTAGCCGCTGTAGCGGCCCCGTTCCCGGGGCGCGATCATCGCGGCCATGACGATCTGGGCCAGCGCCGACAGCCCGCCCACGCCGACGCCCTGCACCACGCGGCAGGCGATCAGCATGCCCGGGCTCTGCGCGAGGCCCGCGACGAGGGAGCCCGCCACGTAGATGACCAGGGCGAGCTGGACGAGCAGCTTCTTCGAGAAGAGGTCGGCCAGCTTGCCCCACAGGGGGGTCGTGGCCGTCATCGCGAGGAGGGAGGCGGTCACCACCCACGTGTACGCGCTCTGGCCGCCGCCGAGGTCGGAGATGATCTGCGGCAGGGCGTTGGAGACGATCGTCGACGACAGGATGGCGACGAACATGCCGAGCAGCAGCCCGGACAGTGCCTCCATGATCTGTCGGTGCGTCATGGTGCCGCTGGGCGGGGCGGCGTCCTCGGCGTCGCCGCGCCGCACGGCGGCGGGTGTGGTCGATGTCGGCATGGTTCCTCTGCGTCTGCGTCTGCGTGTCGGTCGTCCGGCTGCGTGTGCGTGTGCGTGTGCGTGTGCGTGCGTGCGTGTCCGTGGGCGGGCGGGTGTCCGTCCGCGCCTGCGGGTGCCTCTGTGCCTGCACGTCCGTACCGGCCTTCTGCTCCCCGTCCGCGCGCGGGTGTGTCCCGTCGCGGTCGGCGGTGCCGCGCGGGTACGGCTACGGCTACGGCAGGTGGGCCGTGGCCCGGCAGTCCCCGAAGTCCGCGCGCAGGCGGGACAGCAGGGCGACCAGCGAGCCGAGTTCGTCGTCCGTCCAGTCCGCCAGGCGCTCGGCGAACAGGTCGGCGGCCCGTCTCCCCAGGCCGTCCAGCACGGCCCGGCCGGCCGCCGTCAGCCGCAGGATGCGGGAACGGCGGTCGTGCGGGTCGGCGGAGCGCTCCACCCAGCCCCGCTCCACGACGTGGGCCACGTGGCGGCTGGTCACCGACATGTCGATGCCGAGCAGCTCGGCCAGGCGGCTCAGCCGCATCTCGCCGTACCGGTCCAGCAGGGCGAGCACGGCGGCCGCGCCACCAGGGCACTCGGTCGGCAGGACGCGGGTGAGGCCCCGCTTCACGGCACCTACGGCGCTGAGCTGGCGGGCCAGTTCCTCGTACTGGCTTCGGGCAGCCACGCACCCCTCCTATTGGTTGCTTAGGGCAACGATAGAAGAGGATGGTTGCTACAGGCAAGCTAAAGGAGGGTGTGCGGGACAAAGGCTTGGCAAAGCCCGGCGGCGGACGGGCTCGGGAGGCCACCGGACGGCGGCCTCCAGGGGCGGGGGAGCGGTGGCCTCCCGGGGGCGGGGGGCGGTGGCCTCCCGGGGGCGGGGAGCGGTGGCCTCCCGGGGTGGGGGAGCAGCTTCCGATTCGCTAGGGTCCTGCTCCATGGCACACAACCCGCAGGGCCCTCAGGGCAACGGCTCGCACGACCCCGCCGGCTCCACCCAGATGTTCCGCGCCTTCGTGGACGAGGGCGCCCCGCAGCGCCGGCAGGAGACGTCCGCCACCTATTCCTCCGGCCCCCGCGTCGGGGTCATCGTCGGCGTCGTCGCGGCCATCGCGGTCATCGCCGCCGTGGCCTGGCTCGCCCTGGCCTGACCCGCCGCCCGCGCCTGGTGCGGCGGGCGCGGGCGAAAGGAAAGCCGGTCCGTCGGGTGACGGACCGGCTGCGTTCGTGCCGCGGCCCCGGCGGTCGGGGGCGCGGTGATGGGCCGACGGGGCGTCAGTCGGAGATCAGGCCCTCCCGCAGCTGCGCGAGCGTGCGCGTCAGCAGCCGCGACACGTGCATCTGCGAGATGCCCACCTCCTCGCCGATCTGCGACTGCGTCATGTTGGCGAAGAAGCGCAGCATGATGATCTGCCGCTCGCGCGGGGGCAGTTTGGCCAGCAGCGGCTTCAGCGACTCCCGGTACTCCACGCCTTCGAGCGCCGTGTCCTCGTACCCCAGCCGGTCGGCGAGGGAGCCCTCGCCGCCGTCGTCCTCGGGGGACGGCGAGTCGAGCGACGACGCGGTGTAGGCGTTGCCGACCGCGAGCCCGTCGACCACGTCCTCCTCCGACACGCCCAGCGCGGTGGCGAGTTCGGGCACGGTCGGGGAGCGGTCGAGCTTCTGTGCGAGCTCGTCGCTGGCCTTGGTGAGCGCCAGCCGCAGCTCCTGCAGGCGGCGCGGCACCCGCACCGACCACGAGGTGTCGCGGAAGAAGCGTTTGATCTCACCGACGACCGTCGGCATCGCGAACGTCGGGAACTCGACGCCCCGTTCGCAGTCGAAGCGGTCGATCGCCTTGATCAGGCCGATGGTGCCGACCTGGACGATGTCCTCCATCGGCTCGTTGCGGGAGCGGAAGCGGGCGGCCGCGTAGCGCACCAGGGGGAGGTTGAGCTCGATCAGGGTGTCGCGTACGTAGGTGCGCTCCGGGCTGTCCGTGCCGGCTCCGGCGGCGTCGAGCGCGCGGAGGCGGAGGAACAGGGAGCGGGACAGTGTGCGCGTGTCGAGGGCCCCCGCCGGAGGGCTCACCTCCGCTGCGGCGGCCGGTGCCGCGGTGGTCGGCTCCGCCTGGCCCGCCGGCCCCGCCTGGGCGGGGATCACCGGAGCGGGATCCGCCGGGGCGGTCAGCGTGGCGGTCGGTGCGCACTTGGTGAGCGTGAGCACCTTCGAGCTGCCCTGTTCTACGGACATGCCACCCCCTTGAGGTCGCGGACGGTCGCGGAGCCGCGACCATCGGAGGAACGCAGCCTCCACCTGAATACCGGAGCCGAGACTGCGGCAAACGCAGTTCCAGCAGAATGTCACATGTCGGCAACACGCTGTAGTGACTTGTCGACATGTAGAGGGGTGGTCTGTGCTGGAAACAAGGGGTGTGCGGCTTTTGGAACGGCTGATTGTGGGCCAAACGGGTCTACCCGATCCGGCTACGCTTCGATCCTGTTTGCGGATCGCAGTCGGGCGAAGCTCCGTGCCAGCAGCCTTGACACGTGCATCTGGGAGACCCCGAGTTCCTGGCTGATCTGGGACTGCGTCAGGTTGTTGTAGTAGCGGAGCATCAGGATCCGCTGCTCGCGCTCGGGGAGCTGGACCAGCAGGTGCCGGACGAGGTCGCGGTGCTCGACCCCGGCGAGCGCGGGGTCCTCGTAGCCGAGCCGGTCCAGCAGGCCCGGCATCCCGTCGCCCTCCTGCGCGGCCTCCAGGGAGGTGGCGTGGTAGGACCGGCCGGCCTCGATGCAGGACAGGACCTCCTCCTCGGAGATCCTCAGCCGCTCGGCGATCTCGGCGGTCGTCGGCGACCTGCCGTGCAGTGTCGTCAGGTCCTCCGTGGCGCCGTTGACCTGCACCCACAGCTCGTGGAGGCGGCGCGGTACGTGCACGGTGCGGACGTTGTCCCGGAAGTAGCGCTTGATCTCGCCCACGACGGTCGGCATCGCGAAGGTGGGGAACTGCACGCCGCGGTCGGGGTCGAAGCGGTCGATGGCGTTGATCAGGCCGATGGTGCCGACTTGGATGACGTCCTCCATCGGCTCGTTGCGGGAGCGGAAGCGGGCGGCCGCGTACCGCACGAGGGGCAGGTTCGCCTCGATCAGGGCGGTGCGGACCCGGCTGTGCTCCGGCGTTCCGCGCTCCAGCTTCTTCAGCTCTCCGAAGAGGACCTGGGTGAGGGCTCTGGTGTCCGCCGCCCGGCGCGGGCGGGGGTGGGGGTGGCCGGGAGGCCTGTTGTCGTCGGACTCGTTCTGGGGTGGTACCTGCTGAGGCGTGGTACTGGCCGGCACGTTCACGCCACCCCTTCACGGTCAGGCGGTCAGGTTCGGTCAACTCGTCCCTCAAAAGCGGTCATAGCATCACAAGACATGTCCACTGTGTGCAAGCACCGCATAACCCCGTGTTGAGGTGCGGAACGGACATGACGGAGGGGCTCCACACCCTGCGGTGCGGAGCCCCTCCGTCGTCGCCGCGCGGCGCAGCGGCCCGGCCTGCGGCCTGCTCCGTGGCCCGGTCTGCGGTCTGCGGCCTGCGTCCCGGCACGGCCGGCAGCGCGGCCTGCGCTCCGGCTTGCGGTCTGCTGTCCGGCGCGGCCGGTGGTCCGGTCTGCCGTCTGCTCTCCGACCCGGCCTGCGGTCTGCCCCGCCCCGACCTGCGGTCTGAGCGGTCTGCTTCGAGGCGCGGCCGGCGGTCTGCTCTCCGGTCCGGTCTGCGGTCCGGTCTGCGGTCCGGGCCGCGGCGCGGGTGCGCTCAGAACTCGTAGTCGGCGATCACCCACGTGGCGAACTCGCGCCACTGCGCGGCGGCCGCCTGGTGCGCCGGGTGCTCGACGTACCGTCGCAGGGCCTCCTGGTCCTCGACGGCCGAGTTGATGGCGAAGTCGTACGCGATGGGGCGGTCCGAGATGTTCCACTCGCACTCCCAGACCTTCAGCTCCGGGATGACGCCGCCCAGTTCCCGGAAGGCCCTTACGCCGGCCTCGACGCGCGGCTCCTCGCGCTGCACACCCTCGTTGAGCTTGAAGAGGACCAGATGGCGGATCACGGCGAACTCCTAGCGGGTGTCCTGGACGACCGGGCTGCTCGGTTCCGCCTGCCCTAGTTGATGAGCGCGGTCATGAACTGACCGACGGCTTGAGCAGCACTCGAAATGCCCTCGAAGCCTATCTGCACCAGATCGGCGGAGCGCTCGGGGGACGTGACGATGGTGTAGAGCACGAAGACCGTGAGGGCATACAGCGTGATCTTCTTCGCCTGTGCCATCGGCCTGTCTCCCCGTTTCTCACCTGTGCTTCCTCGGCGGTCGGGTGAGTCTAACCGAGCGCTTCCGGGACCAAGGCCCCGCTGATCCGGGCCCTTTGCCGCCCTCTGGAGACGCCGGGAGGCCGCAGGATGGTTCCGGGTCCGGGACCTGGCAGGAATCCCGGATCCCGGGACCGGTCCCCACTGCGGGGCCCGCACCGCCGGGCTCTCCCCCGATGCGCGGCGCGGGCACGAGGACCGGTTCACACCGGGGGAGCGGCGGGTGTCCCCCCGTCTTCGCCGTTCCCCCGTCCGGCACGCAGGAGCCCCGGGCCCTCACCCCGGGGCTTCTGCCGCGCGCGGCATCCTGCCGGGGCGTTCACCGGTCCGGTACGAGCGAAGGGCCCCGGCGCTTTCGCACCGGGGCCCTTCGTCGAGAGCGGTAGCGGAGGGATTTGAACCCTCGGTGACTTGCGCCACACTCGCTTTCGAGGCGAGCTCCTTCGGCCGCTCGGACACGCTACCGAGAGAGAGCTTAGCCCAAAGGGGCCCCGACGCTGAAATCCGTATGCCCCTCGGCTTGGAGGCCGTGTCAGGGGCCGCGGCGACGGCCCCGTCCCGCGCCTGTCCGGCATCTGCCGGATGCCGGACGCGCCGGTACGGCCCCTGGGGAGGTGGGCGGCGCCGGCGGCGCGGGTGCGGTCGTGAGCCGAGGGCAGAGCGTGGGAGGGCCCGTGCCGAAGCAGCGGAAGGCACCCGGGCGCGGGCCGCGGCAGGGCAGCGGGTGCGGGCCGCGGCGGGTCAGCGGGCGCGGAAGAAGCGGGTCAGCAGTGCCGAGCACTCGTCCGCCAGGACGCCCTGCACCACCTCCGGCCGGTGGTTGAGCCGCCGGTCGCGCACGAGGTCCCACAGCGAGCCCACCGCACCCGCCTTCTCGTCCATGGCCCCGAAGACGACCCGGTCCACCCGCGACTGGACGAGTGCGCCCGCGCACATCACGCACGGCTCCAGGGTCACCACCAGCGTGCAGCCGGTGAGCCGCCACGCGCCGAGCCGCCGCGCCGCCCGGCGCAGCGCCAGCACCTCGGCGTGCGCCGTCGGGTCGCCGTCGGCCTCCCGCTCGTTGTGACCGGTCGCGAGGACCTCGCCGTCCGGGCCCAGCACCACCGCCCCGACCGGCACGTCCCCGCTCCGCGCGGCCCGTTCCGCCTCCGCCAGGGCATGCCGCATGGGCCCCCGCCACGGATCCCGTACGGGGTCGGGGGCGGGGGCCTGCGCGGCGTCCTCCGCGGGGGCCGCGCGGGTCGGTTCCCGGTCCGGTAGGGCAGCGTGCACTAGCGGACGGCCTCCAGTACCTCCGCGGCGCCCAGGGCCTCGGCGATCTCGGACAGCACGTCGGTGTCGAGGGCCAGCAACTCCTTCTCCGCCAGGCCCAGGTCGTCCAGGATCCGCCGGTCGCCCAGCGGCGCGGCGGGCACCGCCCCGGTCTCCGTGTCCTCCTCGGTCTCGTCGTCCGGTTCGCCGTCCTCGGTCCCGTCGAGGTCCAGCGCGTCCAGGTCGGGGGCGTCGGCCGGGTCGTCCCCGAGCAGTTCCCTGGTGAGGATCTCCCCGTACGAGGAGCGCGCGGCGGCGGCGGCGTCCGACACGTAGATGCGAGGGTCGTCCTCGCCCTCCACGCGGACGATGCCGAACCACGCGTCCTCCTGCTCGATGAAGACGAGCACCGTGTCGGCGTCCGGCGAGGCGTCGCGGGCCAGGTCGGTCAGATCCGCCAGGGTCTCCACATCGTCGAGCTCTGTGTCGCTCGCTACCCACCCGTCTTCGGTGAGCGTGAGCAGTGCGGCGAAGTACACCGTGACTCTCCCACTGATCAGAGGTGTGACGATCGAAGGGCGGCACGCTCCTGAATGGCCCGCCCACTCGGCATCGTGGCAGATGCGGGGCCTGAAGGAGGAGTGTTCCGCTCTTGCGTCGTGCACCAGTCTGAGGCCGGGCCCCCGGTCGGCGTCACCTGCCCCCCGTCCCGGACGCGGCGTGGCGCGGTGCGCCTCGCCGGCCCGTCACTGCAGGTCACAGCGGTCGGAGAATGATCACGCCGAGTGAGCGGGTGTCACCACCGGAAGGTCCGCATCCGCAGCGCGTGGCGCATCCGTGCCGCTCGGGCGCGGCGCGGCTGGACGCGGTCGCGCAGGGCCTTCGCCTCGTGCAGCTCGCGCAGGAACTGCGCGCGGCGCCGCCTGCGCTCCGCGTCGTCGGCCGCCTGGCGTTCGGCCGCTTGCCGTTCGGCCGTCCGCCGGTCGGTCGCCTGCCGTTCGGCCGTCCGCCGGTCGGGCTCGTCCTGGTCGGGCATCGCCACACCACCACCCCACGGCTGGGTTCTTCCGAGTCCACCTTCCCGCGGCTGCGTGGGTTGATGCCAGTGCGGGCTACTGTTGTGGGCATGCGGATCCACGTCGTCGACCACCCGCTGGTGGCGCACAAACTCACCACGCTGCGCGACAAGCGCACCGACTCCCCCACCTTCCGGCGGCTCGCCGACGAGCTGGTCACCCTGCTCGCGTACGAGGCCACGCGGGACGTGCGCACCGAGCGGGTCGGCATCGAGACGCCGGTGACGGCCACCGAGGGCGTGAAGCTGTCCCACCCGCGTCCGCTGGTGGTGCCGATCCTGCGCGCCGGGCTCGGCATGCTCGACGGCATGGTCCGGCTGCTGCCGACCGCCGAGGTGGGCTTCCTCGGCATGATCCGCAACGAGGAGACCCTGGAGGCGTCGACGTACGCGACGCGGATGCCGGAGGACCTCTCGGGGCGGCAGGTGTACGTCCTCGACCCGATGCTGGCCACGGGCGGCACGCTGGTCGCGGCCATCCAGGAGCTGATCAAGCGGGGCGCCGACGACGTCACGGCGGTCGTGCTGCTGGCCGCGCCGGAGGGCGTGCAGGTGATGGAGCGGGAGCTGGCGGGGACGCCGGTGACCGTGGTCACCGCGGCGGTGGACGAGCGGCTCAACGAGAACGGCTACATCGTGCCCGGCCTCGGTGACGCGGGTGACCGCATGTACGGAGCCGCGGAGTAGGTGGCGGCGCCGCCGTCGGGGCGCCGAGGCTCGGCGGCGGGTCGGCGGCAGCCTGGAGGCAGGCCGGAGACGGGCCGGGAGACGGGCTGGGGGCAGGCCGTAAGCGGCCCGGGCCGGATGTCAGGCGCCCGCGGCCAGGTCTGAAGGAGGCGGCGGGGTTCTGCTGCCCCGGCAGTCGCGGGGCGGACCGGGGCCTCGGCCGGAGCTTTCGTCCCGGACGGACCGGGGGCTGCGCGGCCGTCGGTGCGGGTCCGGGGAAGATCGTTCCGTTCGCGTGCGGGGCGGGCGCAGGTACGGCGTGGGAGCCGGTTCAGCGCCGGTCGAGCGCCGACAGCGCCGGGCGGTGCGGTCCGCCTGAAGGGGCCGGGGAGCGCGGTCCGCGGGAAGCGGCCGGGGGGTGCGGTCCGCGTGAGGGCGTCGGGGCGGTCAGGTCACCGGGCCGGGGCGCGGCCGGGGTTGGTACCCGGAGCACCTCACGCACAGCGGGCCGGTACCCGGAGCGCTTCACGTACAGCGGGCTGGTAGCCGGAGCGCTTCACGTACAGGTGGACGTCTTCGGCTTCGGGTGCAGCAGGGCCGTCATCGCGGCGGTGGCGTCCGACGGGGTGGCGAGGGCGGTGAAGCCGGAGCCGATGATGAGGTCGACGTCCGCGGTCTCCCGCGTGTCGGTCTTCGTCTCGGCGCCCTTCACCTGGGTGCCGAGCACGGGGAACGCGCCTTTGGCGGCCGCCTGAGCGCCGAGCAGTATGCCGGGACCCGCGATCTTCTTGTCGTACGCGGCCGGGGCGTTGCCGATCTTGCCGATGGTGAAGCCGCGCTTCTTCAGCTCGTCGGCGGTGGTCTTCGCCAGTCCGGAGCGGGGCGTGGCGTTGTAGACGTTGACGGTGATGTCGGCGGGGCGGGGCAGGGCGACTGCCGCGACGGGCGACGGGCTGGCGGCCCGACAGGTGGACCCGGCGGCGGGGCGGCGCGCGGTGTCGGTCGTGCCGCCGCCGCCGAAGACGTCGATGAGCTGGACCGTTCCCCAGCCGGCGAGGCCCAGCGCGGCCGCTGCGGCGATGCTCGCCGAAGCGATACGGCCACGGCGGCGAGGGCGTCGCATACGGGGGTACGTGGTGCCCGTCACGCGGTACTTACCGCCCATACCGGGGGGAGTGAGCATGCTCATGGGCGCAGCGTAATGCGGCCCGATGACTATGCCTACTAAACGATCAGCAGCTCAGGGCCGGACGGGTGGGAAAACGGCCCGGAAGGTGCAGCGGGCGGAATCGGCGGTCCCGGAGGGCCCTGCGGAGGAGCGTCGTCCGGGAGCGGAGGAGCGTCGTCCGGGAGGCGCGGCGGCGCCGCGGAGCGCCGCTGCCGGCGGAGCGCCACTGCCGGCAGGTGCGGCCGGGCGGTGCGGCCGGGCGCGCGCCGGGCGTCGGCTAGTCGAGTTCGAGCACCCGGGCGTGCAGCACCTGGCGCTGCTGCAGGGCCGCGCGGACGGCGCGGTGCAGCCCGTCCTCCAGGTAGAGGTCGCCCTGCCACTTCACGACGTGTGCGA
Source organism: Streptomyces sp. CC228A (assembly GCF_021390935.1). Classification (GTDB taxonomy): domain Bacteria; phylum Actinomycetota; class Actinomycetes; order Streptomycetales; family Streptomycetaceae; genus Streptomyces. The sequence goes on along the minus strand of NZ_JAJPUI010000006.1, from coordinate 249,418 downwards.
AGAGGTCGCCGTAGAAGGTGGAGTCCTCGGCGAGGAGGGTCTCCAGGTCCAGCTGGCCCTTGGTGGTGACGAGCTGATCGAGGCGGACCGGACGCGGCGCGACATCCGCCCACTGCCGGGTGCTGTCCCGGCCGTGGTCGGGATACGGCCGCCCGTTACCGATGCGCTTGAAGATCACACGGAAAGCCTACCGGGCAAGCCCCTCCCAGCGCAGCCGCGCGACACCGGCAGCCTGTCCGGCGCCGCGCGGCAATTCGACCCATAGTGGCAGTTTCCGGTACGTGCCGCCGAACGGGTTCCGGTACGGATCCCTGTCGGCGGCACACCCTCCCCGAAGGTTCTGCCGGTCTCCGAGCCCCTTACTCGGTGACGACGCGGTCCTTACTCGGTGGCCTCGTCGTGGTCGTGGTCGTCGTGCAGGCCGCCGCCGCTGCCCGCGTCACCGTCGGTCGGGACGAACTCCACCGGGGTGCGCAGCGAGCTCAGGTCGTGCGCGTAGGTGCCGACCGCGTTGGCGATGACGTCGATGTTCGCGTCGAAGGCCGTCATGCTGATGTTGTCGATGTCGTCGCACGCGGCGTGGTAGCACGGGTCGTACGCCTGGCCCGCGGTTCCGCCGAACCTCACGGCCTGCGCCTCGGTCTTGATGCCCTCCGCGCCGGTGAAGGTGCCGCCGGCCGGGATGCCCGCGGCGATGAACGGCCCGTAGTCGGAGCGGCCCGTGAAGTCCGTGCCCGCGTGCGGCAGGCCCTTCTCGTCCATGAACGCGATGATGTCCCGCTCCAGCTGGGCGGAGCCCTCCGGTCCCGCCGGGGCGCCGACCTGGTCGGAGTCGTTGCCGTCGTACACGAACAGGCCGTAGTTCGGCGAGGCGATCATGTCGAAGTTGAGGTAGAGCTTGATCTCCTTGAGGCCGAGGTCGTCGAGGTTCTCGACGTAGTGCTCGGACCCGAGGAGGCCGTTCTCCTCCGCACCCCACCAGGCGAACCGCACCTTGTTGGTGGTCTTGTGCTTCTGCTTGGCGAACTTCAGCGCCACGTCCAGCAGGCCGGCCGAGCCGGAGCCGTTGTCGTTGATGCCGGGGCCCGCGGTCACCGAGTCCAGGTGGGAGCCGAGCATCACCGTGTTGGCGGCGTTGCCCCGCTGGGTCTCGGCGATGACGTTGCGTGTGGTCCGCTGCTCCTGGAGCTGGCGGATGTCGAGGGTGACCTCGACCGGGCCGGCCGCCAGGTCGGCGGCGAGCTGCTCGCCGTCCGCCAGCGAGATGCCGCCCGTCGGGATCTTGCCCTCGCCGGGGGCGCCGAGGGTGCCGCTGAGGATGCCCTCGGTGTTGTTGTAGATGATCGCGCCGACGGCGCCCGCGGCGGCGGCGTTCGCCTGCTTGGCGGCGAAGGTGCAGCCGCCGCGCTTGATCAGGGCGACCTTGCCGCTGAAGGTGTCGGTCGCGAAGTCCGTCGGCTCGCAGCCGTTGGAGCCGTCCGCGTCCACCGGGGCGGCGGCGAGGGCGGCCGTGGTGCCGCCGACCGGCGAGGACGCGGTGTAGGTCATCGCCCGGATCTCGACGTCGCGGGGCGCAGGAGCCACCACGGAGAGCTTCTCCGCCTGCGTCTCGGTGTAGAAGAACTCGAACTCCTGGTACGACACGTCGTACCCGGCCTTCTTGAGCTGCTGGTAGACGTACGCCGCCGAGGCGTCGTAGCCCAGCGTGCCGGCGGCGCGGTTGCCTCCGGTGGTGTCGGCTATCTGCTGGAACTTTCGCAGGTGCTTGTGTGCGCTCTCGGCGGAAGCCGCCCTCACCAGGCGGTCGGCCAGCTTCGCGGCGTTCTTCGCCGGATCGTGCTTGCCGGCGGAAGCCGGGGAGGCGGAGGCCAGCAGAAGCGGGGTCGCGAGTGCGGCTGCGGCCAGGGCGGCCACGGCTCTGCGATGGGATGAGTTCACAGAGGTCCTTCCCGTGCGGACAGGGTCGAAGGGAAGCTAGCGATCAACTCGGCCGCTGTGAACAGATGTGCCACAAGTCGCGTCATTCTTCGTATGAATCGCCGTCGCTGTGGATGGTTGGCCGAGAACTTCCGCGGAGTTGGGCATAGTTGAACTGGTTGCGGCGATTGGGCCGGTTTGGCGGAAGGGGGGTGCGGGTCGTGGTCGGCTGGTTCGTGACGGCGGGGACGCTGGGCTACTTCGTCCCCTTGGCGCCCTTTGCAGCCGTGTCCGCCTGGGCGCTCTTGGCCTCCTTGGCGGCACGCTTGGCCTCCTGCTTGTACGCGCGCACCTTGGCCAGCGACTCGGGCCCGGTGATGTCCGCCGCGGAGCGGTACGCCCCGGCCTCGCCGTACGGGCCCGCCGCCTCCCGCCAGCCGTCGGGGCGGACGCCGTACTGCTTGCCCAGCAGCGCCAGGAAGATCTGGGCCTTCTGCTTCCCGAAGCCGGGCAGCGCCTGGAGCCGGGCCAGCAGGTCCTTCCCGCTGCCCGCACCGGTCCACACGGCGGCGGCGTCGCCGTCGTACTCGTCCACCAGGTACTGGCACAGCTGCTGGATACGGCCCGCCATCGAGCCCGGGTAGCGGTGCACGGCCGGCTTGGCGGACAGCAGCGCGGCGAAACCCTCTGGATCGTGGGCGGCGATGGTGTGGGCGTCCAGGTCGTCGGTGCCCAGGCGCTGGGCGATCGTGTACGGCCCGGCGAACGCCCACTCCATGGGGACCTGCTGGTCCAGCAGCATGCCGACGAGCGCGGCGAGGGGGCTTCGGGACAGCAGCGCGTCGGCTTCCGGCTGCTGGGCGAGACGGATGGCGGGGCTGGGGGTGTTCATGGAGCGATGATCGTCCCCCGGCGGACGCCCCGCACGACGGGGTCAGCCGTACGGCTGTCGCCGCGCGCACCCCGACGTCCCCGCGCACCACGAGCAAGGGGGTGGTCAGCGGGGGGTGCTGCGGCCTACCACCGTGCCTGCGCGGTCGATGCAGACGACGTCGACCACGACGGGTGCTCCCCTCAGGACCTCCAGTGCCTGGTCGCGGGCTGTCTCCGCGACCCGGTCGCCCAGGGGGACGCCCTGCTCGGCGCACAGGTGCAGGGCAGCGAGGCCCGTGTTGGCGGCGGCCACCGCGGAGGCCAGGACCTCGTCCGCGCCCGCGGACCGGGCCAGGTCCGCCAGGAAGCCCTTGTCGACCTGGGACCGCGCCGAGTGCAGGTCCAGATGGCCCGCCGCCAGTTTGGACAGCTTCGCGAAGCCGCCGCAGATGGTGAGGCGGTCCACGGGGTGGCGGCGGACGTACTTGAGGACCGCGCCCGCGAAGTCGCCCATGTCCAGCAGGGCGTCCTCAGGCAGCGAGTAGAGGGAGGTGACCGTCTTCTCGGACGTCGAGCCGGTGCAGCCGGCGACGTGGGTGCGGCCCGCGGCCCGCGCCACGTCCACGCCACGGCGGATCGAGTCGATCCACGCCGAGCACGAGTAGGGCACGACGACACCCGTCGTGCCGAGGATGGAGAGTCCGCCCAGGATGCCCAGGCGCGGGTTCCAGGTGGAGCGGGCGATCTCCTCGCCGTCGTCGACGGACACCGTCACCTCGACGTCCCCGGTGGCGCCGTGCTCCGCGGCGACCTTCGCCACGTGGTCCCGGATCATCTGGCGCGGGACGGGGTTGATGGCGGGCTCGCCGACGGGGAGGGGCAGGCCCGGGCGGGTGACGGTGCCGACGCCGGGCCCGGCGCGGAACACGACGCCCGAGCCCGGCGGCAGCAGCCGCACCGTGGACCTGACCAGGGCGCCGTGGGTGACGTCCGGGTCGTCGCCCGCGTCCTTCACCACGGCTGCCATGGCGGAGGACCCGCCGTGCTCCTCCCGCGCCAGGGCGAAGGACGGGGTCTGGCCCTTGGGCAGGGTGATCGTCACGGGGTCGGGGAAGTCCCCGGTGAGCAGCGCCGTGTACGCCGCGGTCGTCGCCGCCGTCGCGCAGGCACCGGTCGTCCAGCCGGGGCGCAGACCGGTGTGCTTGAGTTGGGCGCTGCGCCCACCGCTCGTACTCATGGACGGCTTCCCGGACGGTTACGGATGACGATGCAGCATGTGTTGATCCTCGGCGGCACCACCGAGGGCCGCCGGCTCGCCGAGACCCTGCACGGCGCCGGCGTGCGGGTCACCAGTTCGCTCGCCGGGCGGGTGGCGAGCCCGAAGCTGCCGCCGGGGGAGGTCCGCGTGGGCGGGTTCGGCGGGGCCGAGGGCCTGGCGCGCTGGCTGCGCGAGCACCAGGTGGACGCGGTCATCGACGCCACTCACCCTTTCGCCGGGACGATCAGTTTCCACGCGGCGCGGGCCGCCGCCACCTCCCATGTTCCCCTGCTCGCCCTGCGGCGCCCCGGGTGGTCCCCCGCGGAGGGTGACGACTGGCACGGGACGGCGTCCCTGGAGGAGGCGGCGCGGGCGGTGCCGGCGCTCGGGCGGCGAGCGTTCCTCACGACCGGGCGCATGGGCCTCGCCGCCTTCGCGGACGTCGCGGACGTGTGGTTCCTGGTCCGGTCCGTGGACCCGCCGGAGCCGCCGTGCCCGCCCCGGATGGAGGTGCTGCTTGACCGGGGGCCGTTCACGCTGGACGGGGAGCGGGAGGTGCTGCGCGCGTACGGCATCGACGTGCTGGTCACCAAGGACAGCGGGGGCGCGGCGACAGCGCCGAAGCTGGTGGCCGCCCGGGAGGCCGGCATCCCCGTGGTGATCGTGCGCCGCCCGCCGGCTCCCGACGGGGTGCCGGTCGCCGCCACCGTGGAGGAGGCCGCGGCGTGGGTCTCCCGGCGCGACGAGGGGAGGGCCGGAGGCGGGGGCTCCGCGGGTGCGCAGGATGATCGCGTACGGTGAATCCGCTGCCTGCGCCGGGTGGTTCCGCCTACGGTGCCCTTATGGCTGACCATGATCTGCTGGACTCCCCGTTCGACCTCGATGCCTACCGCGCCCGTCTCGGGCACACCGCCGAGGTGCGGCCCGACGCGGACACGCTGCGTGCCCTGCACCTGGCGCACATCCGGACCATCCCGTTCGAGAACCTGGACGCCCTGGGCGGCACCGTGCCGTCGCTCGCCGCCGAGGACCTGGCCGCCAAGCTGCTCGGCGGGCGGCGCGGCGGCTACTGCTACGAGCACAACACCCTCTTCGCCCTGGCGCTGGAGGCCGCGGGCTACGGGGTGACCCGGTTGACGGCCCGCGTGGTCCTCGGCGCCGAGCGGTTCACCTCCCGGCCGCGCACCCACATGGCACTGCTCGTGCGGATACCGGGGGAGGCCGAGCCGTACCTGGCCGACGTGGGTTTCGGCGCCTCCACCGGCCTCCTGCACCCCCTGCCGCTGGTGGCCGGCGCCGAGGCGGAGGCCGCCGGGCGGCGCCACCGGCTTGTGCACGCGCCGCACCCCGGACCCCTGGACCTGTGGGTCCTGGAGGCGTACGACGCGGGGAAGGGCGAGTGGCAGGCACAGTACGCCTTCACGGTCGAGCCGTTCGTGCACGCCGACTTCGAGATGGTCAACTTCTATATCGCGGCCAGCCCGCGCTCGCCGTTCTCCCGCCGGCTCTACGCCCTGCGCACCGCCGCCGACCGCCATCTGGTGCTCGACGACCGGCGGCTGACCGTGACGGCCGCCGACGGCACCGCCACCACGCGGGAGCTGGCCGACGAGGCGGAGGCCCGTACGGTCCTGGCGGAGGACTTCGGGATCACGGCGCCGGAGGGCATGACGCTGCTGAAGCCGCGGGTGGCCGGCGAGGGCAGCTGAACGAGCGCTGCGCGGGCTCACGTCGGCGCGGACCGCTTCGGGGCCCCGCTGCCGCGGCCGCAGGCGGCCTCGGGCCGGGCCCCCGGCTCGGGCCCGCGCTGCTGCGGCCGCGGGCCGCCTCGGACCGGGGCCGCCCTCTTGCCCGGGCCGCCTCCGGCGCGGGTCGTCTCCGGCAGGGGTCGACGTCGGCGCGGGCTGCCTCCTGGTGCGGGCTGCTCCGCATGTACCGGACGTGAGCCTTACCTCAGGTGTGCGCTTCCCCCGGCGTGCGCCTCGCCTCACGTGTGCGCCTCCCCTGGAGACGGCGCCTCGCCTCACGCTGTGCGCTTCCCTTGGAAACGGCGCCTCACCTCGGACATGGGCCTTTCTGGGAGCGGCCCTCCCCTCGGGTGGCCGCCCGCAGGCGTGCACCTCCTGCGGGGGCGGCCTCCCCTGGGCGTGAGCCTCCCACGAGCGTGGCACCTCGCCTCGCCCGTGAGCCTCCCCCGGCGCGCACCTCCCGCGGGGGGCCTGCTTCAGGCGCGGACCTCCCCCGGGCGGCCTCCCCCTCGGGCATGAGCCGCCGTTGCCCGCGCCCCGCCGTTGCCCGCGCCCCGCCGCTGCCCGCGGCCGCCGCGCCTGGCCACCGCTCCCGGCCCCCGCTGCGCCGTGGCGGCGGCGGCGCAGCGGGCGCCGTCGCCGTGTGCGTACGGTGTCCGGTGGGGCCAGCGGTCCCACGACCCCCAGGCCCCGAGGCCCCGAGGCCCCAGAGGCCCCCAGGCCCCCAGGCCCCGAGGCCCCCGAGGCCCCCGAGGCCCCCAGGCCCCCAGGCCCCCAGGTCCCGACCGCCGCAGGGGGCCGGAGTCCCGTGGGCGGCCGGGGCGGCTTCGTGGGCCGGCGGGTTCAGGAGCCGGGCCGGGGTGCCTCCGGATACCGGCGGGGCGTCCACGCCACCGTGGTGCCGTCGCCGCGGCGCACCGCCTGCGTCTGGGACGAGCCGATCAGCAGCAGGGTGCGCATGTCGACCTCCGACGGGTCCAGGTCCGCCAGCGCCAGGACGCGCACCGACTCCTCGGGCCCGCCCACGTCCCGCGCCACGACCACCGGGGTGTCCGCGGCGCGGTGCTCCAGCAGCAGGTCCCTGGCCTGGCCCACCTGCCAGGTGCGGCTGCGGGAGCCGGGGTTGTACAGGGCCAGCACGAGGTCCGCGGCGGCCGCGGCGCGCAGCCGCTCCGCGATGACCTCCCAGGGCTTCAGGCGGTCCGACAGGGAGATCGTGGCGTAGTCGTGGCCCAGCGGGGCCCCCGCCTTCGCGGCGGCCGCGTTGGCGGCGGTGACGCCCGGCAGCACGCGGACCGGCACATCCGAGTACGCCTCCTGCGCCGCGGCCTCCAGGACGGCCGTCGCCATGGCGAAGACGCCCGGGTCGCCGCCCGACACCACCGCGACGCGGTGCCCGCGCAGCGCCAGGTCCAGGGCGAACTCGGCGCGCTCCGCCTCCACCTTGTTGTCGGAGCCGTGCCGCTGCTGGCCCGGCCGCACCGGCACCCGGTCCAGGTACGTGGTGTAACCCACCAGGTCCGTCGCCGAGGCCAGTGCGCCCCGCGTCTCCGGGGTGAGCCACGGCGCGCCCGCCGGTCCGGTGCCGACCACCACGACCTCGCCCCGCTCCGGGGCCGCCGGGCCCGTGTCGACGCGGGAGGGCAGCACCGCCACGGAGAAGTACGGCACCGAGTCCGCGGCCACCTCGGCGAGCGGCGCCGTGCGCTGGCCCTCCATGGTGGCGCGCTCCACGTAGTGGGCGTCCGCCAGCCGGTCCGTACGGGCCAGGGCGCGCCGCACCGCCGGGAAGGTGCGGCCCAGCTTCATCACGACCGCGGAGTCCGCGGCCGCGAGGCGGGCCGTCAGCTCGTCCTCCGGGAGGGTGCCCGGAATGATCGTCAGCGTCTCCTCGGCCTCCACGAGCGGCTTGCCGATCGCGGCCGCGGCCGCGCTGATCGAGGTGACGCCGGGGATGACCTCCGTGTCGTAGCGGTGCGCCAGCCGCTTGTGCATGTGCTGGTACGAGCCGTAGAAGAGCGGGTCGCCCTCGGCGAGGACCGCCACCGTGCGGCCCGCGTCCAGGTGCGCGGCCAGCCGGGCGGACGCCTCCTCGTAGAAGTCGTTCAGCGCACCCCGGTAGCCGCCGGGGTGGTCCGTGGTCTCCACGGTCAGCGGGTACATCAGGCGCTCTTCGACGTGGTCCGTGCGGATGTGCTTCGCCGCGATGGAGCGGGCGATGGACCGGCCGTGGCGGGCGCAGTGGTACGCCACGACGTCGGCCTCCGCGATGGCCTCGGCGGCCCGCAGGGTCATCAGCGACGGGTCGCCGGGGCCGAGCCCGACCCCGTACAGCTTGCCCCGCCCGCCGGGCGTCGTTTCACGTGAAACGTCCGTGCTCATTCCGCCTCGCTCGCGATCGCGTTGATCGCGGCGGCCGTCATGGCACTGCCGCCGCGCCTGCCCCGTACGACGATGTGCTCCAGGTCCGAGGCCGCCAGGGCCTCCTTGGACTCGGCGGCCCCGATGAAGCCCACCGGTATGCCGAGCACCGCCGCCGGACGCGGGGCGCCCTTGGCGATCATCTCCAGGAGGTGGAACAGGGCCGTCGGGGCGTTGCCGATCGCGACGACCGAGCCTTCCAGCCGGTCCCGCCACAGCTCCAGGGCGGCGGCGCTGCGGGTGGTGCCCAGCTCCGCCGCGAGACCGGGGACGGACGGGTCGGAGAGGGTGCAGACCACGTCGTTGTCGGCCGGCAGCCGCTTGCGGGTGACACCGCTGGCCACCATCTGCGCGTCGCACAGGATCGGGGCGCCGGAGCGCAGGGCGGCGCGGGCGCGGGAGACGACCTGCGGCGAGTACGCGAGGTCGCGGACCAGGTCGACCATGCCGCAGGCGTGGATCATCCGCACGGCGACCTGGCTGACGTCGGCGGGCAGTCCCGCGAGATCCGCCTCGGCGCGGATCGTGGCAAAGGACTGGCGGTAGATCTCCGCGCCGTCCTTCTCGTAGTCGAACACTGTGCTCTCGCTCATCTCTGCGCGCTCATCTCTGTGCGCCGTTGTCTCGGACCGTGATGTCGTACGTGCCGTCGCCGGTGGCCAGGACGTCCACCCACGCCCCCTGCGGATGGCCGCAGCGGCGCTCGCAACCCGACCAGTGCACCGGCAGCCCGCCGTACCGCGCGGGCTCCGGCGGCCGGACGTCCGCCCGGACGTCGGCCAGCGACTTGGCGCATCCCGGCCTGCCCGTACAGGCGCTGACCCGGAGCCAGGGGGAGTCGGCCCGCGTCAGGAAACCGGCCTCCTCCAGTGCGGCGAGCCGGGCCTCGGCGGCCGCGCGGTCGGGCAGACCCGTCACGACGAAGCCGCGCCACGGGGTGACGCGGACCTCGCCGGCGGGCAGGAGCGCCCGGAACTGGCTGCTGCTGACGCGCCCCAGCGGGGCCGTCACCGACACGGCCCGGCCGCCCGCCACCACGCCCGGCTCCGGCGGCCCGCTCCGGGGGAGCGGCTCCGGCGCGGTGCCCTCGGCGGGTACGCCCGCGCGGCGCAGGCAGGCGTCGGCGGCCTCCCCGAGGTCCCGCAGCGCGTCCGCGGGGCCTGTGGCCCGGTCGGCGCCCGCGTCCGCGGCGGAACCCGGACCGCGGCCGGTCTCCGGGGCGGCGGCTCCGGGAGCGGGGGCGCCGGCCGCCGCGAGGTCGGCCACCCGCCAGGCGCCCGAGCCCTGTGCGCGGACGACCGCCAGGAACGCCTCGGCCACCGCCAGCGCGGCGCGCGGGGCGTCGGCCGCCGCCACCCGCCACGCATGGCCCCCGATCCGTACCAGAGCGCGGCCCTCCGGCTCTGCGAGCAACGTCACATCGCCGCCGAGCCCCGCCACGTCGCCCCGCCCGTCGTCCACGGCGAACAGGAAGCGCCCCGAGAGCGCCGTCGCCCACGCCTCCGCGCACAGCAGCGCGTCCAGCTCGCGGGCCCACGCCGGCGCGTGCCCGTGCCCCCGCCCGTCCACGCCCGCCAGCGGCGACACCACCGTGTTCCGGACGCGCTCGTGCGCCGGGGAGGGCAGCAGGCCGGCTGCCGACAGGCGCTCCGCCAGCGCGCCGCCGCAGTCCTCGTCCAGGCCGCGCAGGTCGAGGTTGCCGCGCGAGGTCACGCCGAGGTGGCCGTCGCCCAGCAGGTCGGCCGCGTCGGCGAGGGCCTCGACCTGAGAAGGCGTCAGGGAGCCGGTGGGCAGCCGCAGACGGGCCAGCCCGCCGTCGTCGGCGCGGTGCAGCCGCAGGGCGCCCGGGCATGCGTCACCGCGATCCCTGGCGCGGGTCCGGACGGGGTCTCCCGCACGGTCCCGTATGGGTGGATCGCCCCCGTTCCGGGGCTTTGAGGAGCTGGGCGGCATGGCGGCGAGCATACGCGCAGCCTCTACTATGCAACCGGCACAGGGTCCCAGACCCTAGGGAGGAAGCCCGGTGCGAATCCGGCGCGGTCCCGCCACTGTGATCCGGCCCCTCGCGGGTCCGGTGAGTCAGGAACTCCCGCCACCCACGACCACCCGGGGCGAGGACACCCCGAGGAAGGCTTGTGCACGCCGTGATTCTGCTGCTGTCGCACTCCGACACCGACCTGCTCAGCGCCCGTGCCGCCACCGCCGCCGGCGGCCCGGTCCCCTACCGGTACGCCAACCCCTCCCGGCTGCCCCTGGACGACCTGCCCGGGCTGCTCGACGGCACCGACCTCGTCGTCGTACGCCTCCTCGGCGGCGTCCGCGCCTGGGAGGAGGGCATCGAGGCCCTGCGCGCCCAGGACCGCCCGGTGGTCGTCCTCACCGGTGAACAGGCCCCCGACGCCCAGCTGATGGAGGCGTCCACCGTCCCCATCGGCGTCGCCACCGAGGCGCACGCCTACCTCGCGCACGGCGGCGCCGGGAACCTGGACCAGCTCGCCCGCTTCCTGTCCGACACGGTCCTGCTGACCGGCCACGGCTTCGAGCCCCCGGCGCCCGCGCCGACCTGGGGCCCGCTGGAGCGGGAGTCCCGCGGCGGCGACGGCCCCGCCATCGCGGTGCTCTACTACCGCGCGCACCACATGAGCGGCAACACCGGCTTCGTGTCGGTCCTCTGCGACGCCATCGAGGACGCAGGCGGCCGGGCCCTCCCCCTGTACGTCGCGTCCCTGCGCGCCCCCGAAGCCGAGCTGCTGGAGCAGCTGCGGGGAGCGGACGCCGTGGTCACCACCGTCCTCGCCGCGGGCGGCACCAAGCCCGCCGACGCCCAGGCGGGCGGCGACGAGGAGGCATGGGACGCGGGCGCCCTCGCCCAGCTCGACGTGCCGGTCCTGCAGGCCCTGGCCCTGACCGGCCCCCGGAGCGCCTGGGAGGAGAACGACGAGGGCCTGTCCCCGCTGGACGCCGCCAGCCAGGTCGCCGTCCCCGAGTTCGACGGCCGCCTCATCACCGTCCCGTTCTCGTTCAAGGAGATCGACGAGGACGGCCTCCCGGCGTACGTCGCCGACCCCGAGCGCGCCGCCCGCGTCGCCGGGATCGCCGTCCGGCACGCCCGGCTGCGCCATATCCCCAACGCCGAGAAGAAGCTGGCGCTGGTCCTCTCCGCGTACCCGACGAAGCACTCCCGCATCGGCAACGCCGTCGGCCTCGACACCCCGGCGTCCGCGGTCGCGCTGCTGCGCCGGCTGCGCGCCGAGGGCTACGACTTCGGGCCCGAGCAGGACATACCGGGCCTGGTGTCCGGGGACGGCGACGAGCTGATCCGGGCGCTGATCGACGCCGGCGGCCACGACCAGGACTGGCTGACCGAGGAGCAGCTCGCCCGCAACCCCGTCCGCATCCCGGCGGCCGACTACAAGCGCTGGTTCGCGACGCTGCCGGAGGACCTGCGGACCGAGGTCGAGGAGAGGTGGGGCCCGGCGCCCGGCGAGATGTTCCTCGACCGGTCCCGCAACCCCGAGGGCGACATCGTCCTCGCGGCGCTGCGGCGCGGGAACCTGCTGATCGTGATCCAGCCGCCGCGCGGCTTCGGCGAGAACCCCATCGCGATCTACCACGACCCGGACCTGCCGCCGTCCCACCACTACCTGGCGGCCTACCGCTGGATCGCCGCGCCCGCCGAGGACGGCGGTTTCGGCGCGGACGCCATGGTCCACCTCGGCAAGCACGGCAACCTGGAGTGGCTGCCCGGCAAGAACGCCGGCCTGTCCGCGTCGTGCGCGCCCGACGCGGCCCTCGGCGACCTGCCGCTGGTCTACCCGTTCCTGGTCAACGACCCGGGCGAGGGCACGCAGGCCAAGCGCCGCGTGCACGCCACGCTGATCGACCACCTCGTGCCGCCGATGGCCCGCGCCGACTCGTACGGCGACATCGCGCGCCTGGAGCAGCTGCTCGACGAGTACGCGCAGATCTCCTCCATGGACCCGGCGAAGCTGCCGGCGATCCGCGCCCAGATCTGGACCCTCATCCAGGCCGCGAAGCTCGACCACGACCTGGGCATGGAGGAGCGCCCGGACGACGACGGCTTCGACGACTTCCTGCTGCACGTCGACGGCTGGCTGTGCGAGGTGAAGGACGCCCAGATCCGCGACGGCCTGCACGTCCTCGGCTCGGCCCCGGCCGGCCCCGAGCGGGTGAACCTGGTCCTGTCCATCCTGCGCGCCCGCCAGATCTGGGGCGGCACCACCGCCCTGCCGGGCCTGCGGGAGGCCCTGGGCCTGGACGAGTCCGCGGCGACCCGCACGGCGGCCGACGAGGCCGAGGCCGCGGCCCGCGCCCTGGTGGAGGCCATGGAGGCCGCCGACTGGGACCCGGCGGCGGTGCCCTCGGTCGCCGAGGGGCACGGCGAGCAGGTCGCCGCGGTGCTGGACTTCGCCGCCCGCCAGGTCGTGCCGCGCCTCGACGCGACGACGGCGGAGCTCGACCATGCGGTGCACGCGCTGAACGGCGGGTTCGTCCCGGCCGGCCCGTCCGGCTCCCCGCTGCGCGGCCTGGTGAACGTGCTGCCGACCGGCCGCAACTTCTACTCCGTCGACCCCAAGGCCGTGCCCTCGCGCCTGGCGTGGGAGACGGGCCAGGCCCTGGCCGACTCCCTGCTGGAGCGGTACCGCACCGACAACGGCGAGTGGCCCACGTCCGTGGGCCTGTCCCTGTGGGGCACGAGCGCGATGCGCACCAGCGGCGACGACGTCGCGGAGGCGCTGGCGCTGCTCGGCGTCCGCCCGGTGTGGGACGAGGCGTCCCGCCGGGTGAAGGGCCTGGAGGCGGTGCCGCTGGAGGAGCTGGGCCGGCCCCGCATCGACGTGACGCTGCGCATCTCGGGCTTCTTCCGGGACGCGTTCCCGCACACCGTCGCCCTGCTCGACGACGCGGTGCGGCTCGCCGCCGGACTGGACGAGCCCGCCGAGTCCAACCACGTGCGGGCGCACACGCAGGCCGACCTGGCCGTGCACGGGGACGAGCGGCGCGCGACCACCCGCATCTTCGGCTCCCGGCCGGGGACGTACGGGGCGGGCCTGCTCCAGCTCATCGACTCCCGCGACTGGCGCACCGACGCCGACCTGGCCGAGGTGTACACGGTGTGGGGCGGCTACGCCTACGGCCGCGGCCTGGACGGCCGTCCGGCGCGCGACGAGATGGAGACGGCGTACAAGCGGATCGCGGTGGCCGCGAAGAACACGGACACCCGCGAGCACGACATCGCCGACTCCGACGACTACTTCCAGTACCACGGCGGCATGGTCGCCACCGTGCGCGCGCTGCGGGGCACGGCTCCCGAGGCGTACATCGGCGACTCGACCCGCCCGGAGTCGGTCCGCACCCGCACGCTCGTCGAGGAGACGTCCCGCGTCTTCCGCGCCCGCGTGGTGAACCCGCGCTGGATCGAGGCGATGCGCCGGCACGGCTACAAGGGCGCCTTCGAGCTGGCGGCGACCGTCGACTACCTCTTCGGGTACGACGCGACGACGGGCGTGGTGGCCGACTGGATGTACGACAAGCTCACCGAGGCGTACGTCCTGGACCCGCAGAACCGGGCGTTCCTCCAGGAGGCCAACCCGTGGGCGCTGCACGGCATCGCGGAGCGGCTGCTTGAGGCGGAGTCCCGCGGCATGTGGGCGAAGCCGGACCCGGCGGTGCTGGAGCAGTTGAGGCAGGTCTTCCTGGAGACCGAGGGCGACCTTGAGGGGGAGAGGGACGAGTGAGGCTCACGACGGGCGGCGAGGACAAGGACTTAGCCGGCCTGCTGGACGAGGCGCTGACCGCGTTCAACGCCGAGGCCACCGGCGCGCACGACGGCGAGGAGCTGTCGGTGCGCGCCGAGGACGGCGACGGGGCGGTGGTCGGCGGGCTCACGGGCTGGACGTGGGGCGACAGCTGCGAGGTGCACATGCTGTGGGTCCGGGAGGACCGCCGCGGCTCCGGCCTCGGCACCCGGCTGATGCGGGCGGCCGAGGCGGAGGCCCGGCGGCGGGGCTGCCGCCACATGGCGGTGTCGTCGTACACGTTCCAGGCGCCGGGCTTCTACGAGAAGCTCGGCTACACCGTGACGGGCCGGACGCCGGGCGTGCCCGGTGGCCACGAGGACGTGCACCTGTATCGGTCGCTGGAGCCGTAGGGGGCGCGGCTCAGGGGGCGGCCGCCGGGCGCCACGCCTCCTCGGCCGCGTCGAGCGCCGCCTCCCACGGGAAGGCGGTGTCCGCTCCGTGCAGCACGTGCACCCCGGCGCTCCGCAGGGTCTCCACCGACCGGTCGTACTGCGGGTGCCGGACGTGCGCGGCGTTGACGCAGGGCGCCGCCACGAGCGGGACGCCCCAGCCGAGCGCCTCGGCGGCCACACTGACGACGAACGTGCCGGTCAGGCCCAGTGCCCACTGGTTGACCGCGTTGAAGGTGGCGGGCGCGAAGAGGACGACGTCCGGCGCGGGCCACGGGTCCGGCTCGCCCGGCCGCTCGTACGTGTGGCGCACGGGGTGGCCGGTGAGCGCGGCGAGCCCGTCGGTGTTGGGCTCCAGCCAGAGGGCCGCGGTCGGGGTCAGCCCGAGGCACACGTCCCAGCCGCGTGCCTGAGCGTCCTCGACCACCCGGGCCACGTCGAACACCGGCGGAGCGGCGGCGCAGAACAGGTAGAGGGTCCTCGTCATGACCCCATCTGATCACACATGATCACTACGGATCGGGTGTGGTGGAGGGATCGCGCCACCCCGGCACACGTCCGTCCGGCACCCGGGCGCGGACGCGCGCGGCCCCCGCGCCGGGGCGCCCGCGCATGCGGGAGCGGGAGTGCCGGGGCGGGGGCGGGTGAGATCAGCGGGGCGGGTGAGAGGTGAGGTCAGCGGAGGCGTACCAGGACGGCGAGGGTCGCGTCGTCGTACGGGCGCGGACCGGCTCGTAAGGCCAGCCGTTCCTCCGCCGCCTGCCGCTGTTGCTCGGCGAGGGCGGCGCGGCGCGACGCGTCCTGCCGGGTCCTCCTGCGCGACGTGGTCATGATGCTCCCTTCGGAAGTCCACCGGACGCCATGACCGTAGGACCTCGACTTCGCTTGAGGTCAAGGCGGATGGCGGCGTGGTGGGGTCGTCACCGAACGTACGTGGGTAGTGCAAGCACCTCAACCGGATTTCCGGCCCCCCTGCCGGAGCCGCAGGCCCCGGCCCACTGCGGGCCCCACTGCCGGCCCAGCAGGCCCGGCCCACTGCCTGCCCCCTTGCAGCCCCGGCCTTGCAGCAGCAGCAGCCGCCGGCCCGCCCGCTCCCGGGGGCCGCTCCCGATCGGACCGGCTCCCGATCGGACCGGCTCCGGGTGACGGCCGCCCCGGGGTGGCCGAGACTGCGGGCATGAGCGCACCGACAGGGGTCATCGCCGTCACCGGGGCCGGTGGGCGCGTCGGAGGGCGGGTCGCGCGGCGGCTCGCCGACCAGGGCGTCCCGCTGCGGCTCCTCGGCCGGGATCCCGCGCGGCTCCCCGAGCTGGCCGGCGCGGTCAAGGCCCCGCCCGCCGCCTACGGGGACGGTGAGGCCATGCGGGCGGCGCTCGACGGGGCCGACACCCTCTTCCTGGTCTCCGCGCACGAGTCCCCCGGCAGGGTCGGCGAGCACCGCACCGCCGTGGACGCCGCGGTCGCGGCCGGCGTCGGCCGGATCGTGTACCTGTCGTTCCAGGGCGCGGCGCCCGACGCCACGTTCACCTTCGCCCGCGACCACTGGCACACCGAGCAGTACCTGCGGGCCCACAACGGACTGGAGTGGACGTTCCTGCGGGACAACTGGTACCTGGCCGGTATCCCGGCCATGACCGGCCGCGACGGGGTCCTGCGCGGCCCCGCCGGCAACGGCCGGGTCGCCGCCGTCGCCCACGACGACATCGCGGACACGGCCGCGGCCGTCCTCCTCGCGCCCGGAGCGCACGACGGCCTGACCTACGACGTGACGGGCGGCGAGGCGTTCACCCTCGCGGAGGCCGCCGAGGAGCTGTCCCGCGCCACCGGCCGCACCATCCGCTACCTCCCGGAGACCCGCGACGAGGCGTACGCGTCCCGCTCCGGCCTCGGAGCACCCGAGTGGGAGGTCACCGGGTGGGTCACCTCGTACGAGGCGATCGCCCGCGGCGAGTTGGGCGCGGTCTCCGACACCGTGCGGCGGCTGACGGGGCACGCGCCCATGACGCTGCGGGACTACCTCGTGGAGCACCCGGGGAGCCTGGCCCACCTGACGCACTGAGCCCCGGGCGCACCGGCAGGCGCGCGGTTCAGTCCTCGCCCAGCACGATGTTCCACTCCTGCGCCGGGTCCTCCGGTTCCCGGTCCGTGCGCGCGGGTCTGCACGTGCGCACGCGGCCCTGCACTTCGCGCGCGAGGGAGACGGGTCGCGAGGACCCCTGTTCCTGGCTGTGGCCGCCCGGGGCGGCTGTCTGGGTACTCATGGCGACCGGGTACCCACGCAGCGCGGACCAAACGGGTAATCGGATGCACCCTGCACGAACCTCCCGTACGGTGCCCTCACGTGGACCCATTGACCGAGAAACAGATCCGCGGCTCCTTCGTCAACTGCTCCAAGGGCGAGGCTGCCCGCATGCGGCTGCCGGCCGACTTCGGCGAACTCCCCTGGGAGGACCTCGACTTCCTGGGCTGGCGGGATCCGGGCGCCCCGCTGCGCGCGTACCTGGTCGTGCCGGCCGCGGCACCCGGCGGCGCACCCGCCGGCATCGCCCTGCGGGTGCCGGAGAGGTCCCGCACCAGCGCGGTGCAGTCCAGCCTGTGCCGGATCTGCCTGACCGGGCACGCCGCGTCCGGGGTCACCCTCTTCTCCGCGCCCCGCGCGGGCGCCGCGGGCCGCGGCGGCAACACCGTCGGCCTCTACGTGTGCGCCGACCTGGGCTGCCCGCTGTACGTGCGCGGCAAGCGCCAGCCCGCCCTGCGCAGCGCCCGGTACGAGGAGTCGCTGACCGTGGAGGAGCGGATCGACCGGATGCGGGACAACCTGTCGGCGTTCGTCGCGAACGTCCTCCAGCCGTCCGGCACATGACGGCCGAAGGAGCGGGCCCGGCCGGGCCTGCGGCCGGGCGGCACCCGTGGGGGGAAGCCCGCGCCCAGGTCCCGCCGGCGGCCCTGCATCCTTCGATGTAGCGGCGGTTCCTCCCCCGTCACGACGTGGACGGCCGGTGCCGTGCCGACGATGGGACGTATGACCACGACGACGGGGGCGGGCACCGGACCGACGGACCCGAGGGACGCGGCAGAGCGGGCGGAACGGGCGGGGACCGTCGGGGAACGGGCTCCGGCAGGGGCGGGACCGCATGAGCGGCCCGCGCACGCCGGGCCGGCGGGTGCGGGTGCCGGTGCCGGTGAGGGCGCCGGGCGGCGGCTGGCGCTGCTGGACGTGCTGCGCGGGGTGGCGATCCTCGGCACCCTGATGACGAACGTGTGGATCTTCACCGCTCCGGGCGGCGAGTGGGGCCTGCTCAGCGGCACGGGCGGCGCTCCCGGCTTCGCGTCGGGCTCGGTCGGGGACGCGGCGGAGACCGTCTTCCGGGCGGTCGCGGACGGCAAGTTCCTGTCGCTGCTGACCATCCTGTTCGGTGCCGGCATCGCCATCCAGTACGCGGCGGCCGAGCGGCGCGGGATGCCGTGGCCGGGGCGGTACCGGCGGCGGGCGCTGTTCCTGTTCGCGGAGGGCACCGTGCACTTCGTGCTGGTCTTCGCCTGGGACGTGCTCATGGGGTACGCGGTGACCGGGCTGTACGTCGCCTGGCTGCTGTCCCGCTCGGAGCGGGCCCGGCGGCGCGCGATGTGGTGGGCGGGCGGGCTGCACCTCGCGGTGATGCTCCTGCTGACGGCCGCGCTGGCGCTGGGCGGCGCGGCGGCCGGGGCGGCCGGGTGCCGCAGCGCGTCGTGGACCTGTACGCGCACGGCAGCTGGCTCGACCAGATCGCGTTCCGGCTGCAGAACGCCGTCGTCCTGCGCGTCGAGCCGGTGCTGACCTTCGGGCTGCTGGTGTTCCTCCTCCTGCTGGGCGTGCGGCTGCTGCGGGCGGCGCCTTCGGCGCGGACGGCACCGGGCGGCGGTTGCGGGCGCGGATGCTGGCCTGGGGCCTCGGCCTGGGCGTGCCGCTGAACGCGGCCTGCCTGCTGGCCGGCGACGCGGGCTTCCTGCCGGGACGGTACGTGGCGGCGCCCCTGGTGGCGGTCGGCTACGCGGGCCTGGTCGGGCTGCTCGTGGACCGGGTCCGGCGGCCGGGCCCCCTCATGGCGGCGTTCACGTCGCTGGGGCGGGCCGCCCTGTCCGGGTACGTGCTGCAGAACGTGCTGTGCGTCCTCGTCGCGTACGGCGTCGGGCTGGGGCTTGCGGCCCGGCTCGGCGACACGTGGCGGCCCTGGTGGGTGATGGGCCTGTGGGCGGCGGTGAGCCTGGTGCTGCTGGCCGGCTCCCGCCTGTGGCTGCGCCGCTTCGACTCGGGCCCTCTGGAGGCCCTGCAGCGCCGGGCCCTGCGCCACTGAGCCCGCGCGCGCCCGCCGCTGCGCCGGCGGCTGCCCGGCCGGGCCCTGCGCCCGGGGCCCCGCCGCCCCGCGCCGGCCTTCGAAGCCGCGGCTGCGCGGGCGGACCCGGCCCGGCGCGGGGCCCGGCGGCGTCCCGGCCGGCGGCTGCTCAGTCGGTCCCCGCCCGGCGGCGGGCCAGCCGCCGGGCCCTGCGCCACTGAGCCCGCGCGCGCCCGCCGCTGCGCCGGCGGCTGCCCGGCCGGGCCCTGCGCCCGGGGCCCCGCCGCCCCGCGCCGGCCTTCGAAGCCGCGGCTGCGCGGGCGGACCCGGCCCGGCGCGGGGCCCGGCGGCGTCCCGGCCGGCGGCTGCTCAGTCGGTCCCCGCCCGGCGGCGGGCCAGCCACAGGGCCCCGGCCGCGACGCAGGCCGAGCCGACGAGCAGGACCGGCAGGACGGGGCTCGGGGCCGCGCCCGCGCCGGCGGCGCCCGCCGCCACGGGCGGGCGGCCCGGCCCCGCGCCGGACGGCGCGGCGGCCCCGGGAATCGGACCGCCCGCCTCCGGGCCACCCGGCGGGTCCGCGGGGAGCGCCCGGCGGACGGCCGTGCTCCGCCCGCGGGGGCAGCGCCCTGCGCCGTACCGGCCGAGGGGCCGGCGGAGGCGGGCGCCGCGCCGCCGAGGCCCGGCCCGCGCCCCGGCCGACGCGGAAGCGCCCGCGGAGGCGCCGGCCGACGCGCCTGCCGAAGCGCCTGGGGAGGGCGCCGCCGAGTGGGTCAGCGCCCGCGGAGCGGGCGGCAGCAGGGACCCCACCGGGCGGACTTTCGCGCCGGGGCCGAACCCCCAGTCGAGGAGGTCGCGGGCCTCCTCGTACACCGCGCGGAACCCGCCGGACTGCGGGTTCATCACCGACACGACCAGCGTCCGCCCGCCCCGCCGGGCCGCCGCGATCAGGGTGTGCCCCGCCTTGCTGGTGTAGCCGTTCTTCACGCCGATGATGCCGGGGTAGCGGCGCACCCCGTCCTCGCCCGTGAGCAGCCGGTTGGTGCTGCGGATGCCGTACTTCCAGCCGCCCGCGGGGAACGCGGCGTACGGCAGGGCGCAGTACCGCGCGAAGTCCGGGTCGCGCAGCCCCTCGCGGCCGAAGACCGCCAGGTCGTACGCCGAGGAGACCTGGCCCGGCGCGTCGTAGCCGTCCGGGGAGACCACCTTCGTGTCGTGGGCGCCCAGTGAGCGGGCCACCGCCTCCATCTGGCGGGCGGTCCGCTGCCAGCCGCCGTTCATCCCCGCCAGGACGCGCACGGCGTCGTTGCCGGAGTGCAGGAACACCCCCCGCCACAGGTCCGCCACCTCGTACGTGACGTCCTCCTTCACCCCGACGAGGCTGCTGCCGGGGCCGATGCCGGTCAGTTCCTCCTCGCGGACCGTGTGCCTGGCGTCCTGCGCCAGCCGCGGCAGGACGGTCAGGGCGAACAGCGCCTTGAGGGTGGAGGCGGGCGGCAGCCGCCGGTGCGCGTCGTGCGCGGCCAGCACGTCCCCGGTGGCCGCGTCCGCGACCAGCCAGGACAGCGCGGACAGGTCCGGCGGGCCCGCCACCCCCGGGGGCAGCCGCACCTGCGTGCCGGGGCGGTGCAGGTACGAGGGGTCGACACGGGCCGCGGGCCGCGGTGGCATCGGCTCGCCGGGGCGCGCGTCGCCCTCCGCCACCCGGCCGGCGGACGGGGTGGCGGAGGCCGCCGACGACAGGACCAGCAGGGGAAGCAGCAGGCACAGCAGCAGGAGGGCCGACGCGCCGGCCGCGATCCGGGCCGAAGAGCTGACGATCATTCAGCCACGGTAGGAAGCGGCGGCCCGGTTCGCCCGCGCAGTGCGCCGACCGGCCTACGCGTTTGCGCGCGTACGGACGTTCACCACCCCGTCCGGAGGTGTACGGAGTGCGCCGGACGCGCCGGGCTGCTCGTTATGGGAGCGTCGGCCCGGCTCCCCCGCCCGGCCGCGGACGGTCCTCCTCGTCACGTCCGCGGGCCGGAACGGAGCCGGGTCCGGCGGCGTCTTCCTTCCTGACCGCTCATCGCGCACACCGGGAGTCCCCATGACCGAGACCGTCGTCGGTGTCATCGTGGCAGCCGTGCTGGTCGGCTACCTCGCTCTGGCCGTCGCCTACCCGAAGCGCTTCTGACACCGGGCGGCCCCGCACGCCGCCGGGCGGCCGCCCACCGCCGCCCGCCTGCGCCTTCGCGCCGGCCCGCGGCGCGCCCGGCAGCGGGGGCGGGGCCGCCGGGGGCAGATTCACGGGGGCGGGATGGTAGCCGACGGGTTCGCGGGGCACTGGGGAGGCGTACTGCACCTCACACGACGCGGCTCAGGGAGGCCCCTGTGAACACCGTCCTGCACGACAAGCTCTTCATGCGGCTGCGCGACCTGCCGGTGCTGGCCCACGTCTCGTACGACGAGGACGACCCGTACGCGGTGCGCATGGCGTTCACCGACGGCATGCGGGTGTACGCGGAGTGGCGCCTGGACCGGGACATGCTGCGGGAAGGCATACGGCACGAGGTGGGCGAAGGCGACGTCCGGGTCTGGCCGGAGGACGGCGTGCACATAGAGCTGTGCGGGGAGGCGGACTTCACCGTCGGCCAGGCCGCACTGGAGCGGTTCCTCGACCGGACGTACGACGCGGTGCCGGAGGGCGAGGAGCAGGTGGACGTCGACGCCCTGGTCTCCCGGCTGCTCGCCACCAGCTGACCCGCAGGCCCGCACCCTGTGCGCCGCACCGCCGGGGCACCCGCCGGTGGTCGCCCCCCTGCGGACACCTGCCTGACGCCTGCGATCCGCGCCGCGTGATCCGCGAGCGTGTGCCGTGTGCCGAGAGCGCGTGCCGTGTGCCGTGCGCCGCGAGCTGCCGGCCCGGCGACCGACCGCCGACTCACCGTCGACCACCGGCCGAGGACCGGCCGTCGGTTACCGGCCGAGGACCGGCCGTCCACTGCCGGCCGAGGACCGGCCGTCGATTGCCGGCCGACGCTCGGCCGATGGCCACTGGCTGTCGCCCACCGGCCGACGACCGGCCGATGGCCACCGGCCGATCAGCCGGCTGCCGTGCCGGCGGCGACCTGCCGGGCCGCGACCGGGTCCGGGGCCGCGGCCTCCGGGCTGCTCAGCCGAGTGACGAGGTCAGTTCGTTGCAGGCGGCCTCGCACCGCCGGCAGGCTTCGGCGCAGACCTGGCAGTGCTCGTGCCGGTCGGCGTGCCGCTCGCACTCGTCGGCGCAGGTGGAGCAGGCGACGGCGCAGGCGTTCAGCACGGCGCGGGTGAGGTTCGCGTCGTAGCCGGTGTGCCGCGACAGCACCGCGCCGGTGGCCGTGCAGACGTCGGCGCAGTCCATGTTGGTGCGTATGCACTTGGCGAGCTGTTCGAGGTCCTGCGTCTCGGACAGGCACGCGTCGGCGCAGGCGCTACAAGCCTGGGCGCAGGCGGCGCACTCCTCGATGCACCGGATCAGCTTCTGGCGGTCGACCTGCCCGATGTCGGCGGGGTAGGTGCGCAGCATGTCTTCGACGACGAGGGAAGCAGCCATGGCGTCTCGCCTCCAGGAGTTCGTTGTGGCGGTTTCATCCCTTCACGACCAGTCTCCGCCGGTTGAGGCCGGTCCGCATGGCCCGGGTGGTGCGGGCGCGGCTTAGGCTGGTGGGCCATGAGAGGCACGGACTGGCCGGTGGTGGGCGCGGTGGCGCTCGGCGGCGGCGCGGGGGCTCTGGCCCGCCACGGCGCCTCCGTCGCGTGGCCCACCGCGCAGGGCGGCTTCCCCTGGGCGACACTGTGGACGAACGTGCTGGGCTGCGCGGTGATCGGCGTGTTCATGGTGCTGCTGGACGCGGCGGGGCGCCCGCACCGGCTGGTGCGCCCGTTCTTCGGGACGGGGGTGCTGGGCGGGTTCACGACGTTCTCGACGTTCGCGGTGGACGTGCGGGTGCTGGTGGGCGAGGGCCAGGCGCTGCGGGCGGCGGTCTATCTGGCGGCCACGCCGGTGGCGGCGCTGCTCGCGGTGGCGCTGGCGGCGTGGGCGGCGGGCCGGCTTCTGGAGCGGAGGGCACCGGGGCGATGACGGAACGGACGGGCAGGGCGCTGCGGCTGACGGTGTTCGTCGGCGAGTCGGACCAGTGGCACCACCGCCCCCTGTACGCGGAGATCGTGCACCGCGCGCACCAGGCGGGCCTGGCGGGCGCGAGCGTCTTCCGGGGCATCGAGGGCTTCGGCGCCTCGTCCATGGTCCACACCTCCCGCCTGCTGTCGCTGAGCGAGGACCTGCCGGTGGCGGTGGTGGTCGTGGACGACGAACCGCGGGTGCGGGCGTTCCTGCCGGAACTGGACGGGCTGATGACCGGGGGCCTGGTCACGCTCGACCCGTGCGAGGCGGTCCGCTACGGCGGCGGGGAGGCCGCGGGGTGATCTGGCTGCTGGTGTTCCTGGGCGGCGCGGTGGGCGCCCCCTTGCGGTACCTGACGGACCGCGCCGTGCAGGCCCGCCACGACACGGTCTTCCCGTGGGGCACGCTCACCGTCAACGTGGCGGGCTCCCTGCTGCTGGGCGTCCTGACGGGCGCGGCCCTGTCCGCGGAGCCGTACGCGCTGCTCGGCACGGGCCTGTGCGGCGCGCTGACGACGTACTCGACGTTCTCGTACGAGACGCTCCGCCTGGCCGGGACGGGCTCCCGCGGCCTCGCCGCGGCGAACGCGGCGGCCACCACAGCCCTGACCCTGGCCGCGGCCTGGGCCGGTGTGGCGTTGGGCACGGCGGCGGGCTGAGCTTCTGGGCGGTGCCCCTCCCGGGCGGCCTGCTCCCGGGGAACGTACGCGGGCCAGTGCCGGGCGCCTAGGGTGGGGGCGCCACGGCTGCGCGGCGAGGGCCCGCGGGCGACACGGGAGGCGTCATGAGCGGTGGGGGCAACTGGGTCAGCACGTCGATGCCGTACCTGACTCGGCGGGACGCCGGGCAGCCCGACGCGTGGGCGGAGGAGGCGGCGGCCCAGGGGCGCACGGGCACGCAGCGCATCCTCTCCGCGGGGGAGGCGCCCGCCAGTGTGGAGGTGGGAGCGCTGCTGGGGGTGGCCGCGGGGCAGCCGGTGGTCTTCCGGCGCCGCGTCATCGAACTCGACGGTGCGCCGAACGAGTTGACCGACACGTACTACCCCGTGGAGATCGCGCGCGGTACGGCCCTGGCCGGGACGGCGAAGATCCGGGGCGGCGCGGTGACCCTGCTCGCCCGCCTCGGGCACGTCGGCGTACGGGTACGCGAAGACGTGACCGCCCGCCTGCCGACAACCGAGGAGCGGACGCTCCTCGCGATGGATGAGGCCGAACCTGTCCTGCGCTTGGCGCGCCTGACGCTCGATGCCGAAGGCCGTCCCATCCAGGCCGACTTGATGACCATGCCGGCTGACCGCCGGCGGCTTCGCTACGAGATCGCGATCGGATGAACGTGTCCACCACCGAAGCCGGGAGTCGCGATTCCCGTCCCCTGCACGAAAGGATCGCTGCCGATCTGCGGGACGGGATCACGGGTGGAAGCGCCCACAGCACCCTCTTGGAGGTGGCGGAAGCGGTGCCACCAGCCGACGTGCGCGGTCTGCTGGAGACGGCGGCCGGTGACACCGCGGTACTGCGCCGACGGCTCCTCTTCATCGGTGACGCGTCGCCCTACGGCGCAGGACAGCGCGCCGTCCGCGTACTCGGCTGAGGGCTCTGGCCCCGCGTCAGCGCACCCACACCGTGCCGCGTGCCTCGTACTCCAGCATCGTCTCCAGCCGCAGTGCCGTGTCGGCGCCGAGCTCGCGGCGGACCAGCCACAGGGCCAGGTCGAGGCCGGAGGTGATGCCGCCGGCCGTCACCAGGTCGCCGTCGTCCACCACCCGGGCCTTCTTGAGGACACCGCCCTGCGCCTCCAGGTCGGCCAGCGACAGGTGGTGGGTCGTGCAGGGCCGGCTGCGGGTGAGGCCGGCGGCCGACAGCAGCATGGCGCCCGTGCAGACCGAGGCCAGGGTGAGGCGCGGGAAGCGGCGGGCCGCGTCGGCCAGGGCGCGGGGAGCGCGCCCCGCTCGATCTCGGCGCGCACGCCCGGCCCGCCGTCCCGGCGCTGGTAGCCGCCGCCCGGCACGACCAGCAGGTCCGCCTCCCCGGGAGCCCAGCGGTCGGTGACCCGCACGTCGGAGCCGTGCGCGCAGCGCAGTACCCCCGGCCCGTCGAGACTGACGAGCCGCACGGCCATGGGGCGTCCGCTGTGCCGGGCGGCCAGCGCGAACACCTCGTACGGCGCGGCGTAGTCGAGCTCCTCGACGCCTTCGAACATTACGATGTCCACGTTCACGGGACGCTTCCCCCTGCTTTCTGCGGTGGTGGTGCTGCTGTCGGTGGGGCGGGCCGCGGTGGCGGCCGCCGGGGCGGTGCCGAGGGCGCCGGCGGCGAGTGCCGCGGCGGTGGCGGCCCGCAGGACGTCACGGCGTGCGGGCCCCATCAGGAGGCCGCCGCCTCGTCGCGGAAGCGCGCCACGAGGTCGGCGGGCGCGGTGTCGGGCGAACCGGCGTCGTACGGCGGCTCGGGGGCGTACTGGAGCATCAGCTGCACCGCCTGCGCGTGCCGGTCGCCGCCGATCCGGCCGGCCAGCGACAGGCCCATGTCGATACCGGCGGAGACGCCCGCCCCCGTCACGTACTTGCCGTCGAAGACGACGCGCTCGTCCACCGGTTCCGCGCCGAAGTCGCGCAGCCGGTCGAGGGCCGTCCAGTGGGAGGTGGCGCGGCGTCCCTTCAGGAGACCCGCGGCCCCCAGGAGGAGCGAGCCGGTGCACACGGAGGCCGTCCACGTGGTGTGGGCGTCGGCGGCCCGGAGCCAGGCGAGCGCCGTCTCGTCGCCGAGGTCGGGCGTACCGCTGCCGACGACCACGAGCACGTCCGGGCGGGGCACCTCGGCGAAGGAGCGGTGCGCGGTGAGCGACAGCGTCCGGTGGTCGTCGAGCACCGGGCCCGCCTCGCGTGCCACGAACACGACGTCGGCGCCCGGCAGGTGGCTGAGCGTCTGGTACGGGCCGATGGCGTCGAGCGCGGTGAACTTGTCGTAGAGGTGGATGGCGATCTGCATGGGGCGGTCCTTCCGTGTGGGCGGGCAAGGGCGAAGGGGGAGGCCATGGCGAAGGGCGTGCGCGGGCTGCCCCGGGGCCCGGGCGGGCGGGCGGGGCGGCTGGTCGGTGGCCGTCCGTGCGGGTCCGGCCGCCGGCGCGTACGGCCCCGGTGCGTTCCGTGTGCGGCCGGGGCGCGGTGGCTTGGTCAGGTCGGGGCCCGGTGGCCTGGTCAGGTCGGGCGCTGCGGGCCGGTGCGGCACTGCGGCGGCGCGCGGGGCGGGATGGGGGGTACAGGGTGTGCGGGCGGGCAGGCGGAGGTACGGGTCGTGGGTGCGTGGGGGTGTGGGTGCGGAGGGACGGGCGCGCGGGTGCCCGGGGCCTTCCGCGGGCGGTGGCACGGCGGGCGCCGGAGCCCCGTACCGGACGGGCCGGAGTGGGCGGCGGCGTGGCCCGGGGGCTCCGGTCCGGTCGTCAGGTCACGGCGCCGCGGCGGAGCCCGCGCCCGCCCGGGTGGGGAAGCGGCGCCGGTACTCCGCAGGTGTCGCGCCGAGGGCCTTGAGGAAGGCGCGGCGCATCGCCTCGGGCGTGCCGTAGCCGCAGGCGCGGGCGACGGCCTCCACGCTGTCGGAGGTGTCGCCCAGCAGCCGCCGCGCGTGCTCCAGGCGCACCCGGTCCACGTAGCGCCCCGGCGGCAGACCGGTCTCCGCGTGGAAGGCACGGGCGAAGTGGCGGGGCGAGAGGCGGGCACGTTCGGCGAGCGCCGGCACGGACAGGTCCTCCGCGGGGTGCTCGCTGATCCACTGCTGCACCTCCCGCAGCGGCTCCCGCCGCGCGGTCTGCGCCGCCAACTGGACGCTGAACTGCGCCTGGTTGCCGGGCCGCCGCAGG
Organism: Streptomyces sp. CC228A; assembly: GCF_021390935.1. Lineage (GTDB taxonomy): Bacteria > Actinomycetota > Actinomycetes > Streptomycetales > Streptomycetaceae > Streptomyces. The sequence continues at coordinate 222,682 of NZ_JAJPUI010000006.1, read as the reverse complement.
AACACCACCAGATGGCGGGCCACCGTGAGCGCGATCTCCCGGCCGAGGTCCTCCTCGACCAGCGCCAGGGCGAGGTCGATGCCCGCCGTCACCCCGGCCGAGGTGGCGATGCGGCCGTCCCGCACGTAGATGGGGTCCGGGTCCACGTCGATGTCCGGGTGGGTCCGCGCGAGCCGGTCGCAGTACGCCCAGTGGGTCGTGGCCCGCCGCCCGCTGAGCAGTCCCGCGTCGGCGAGCAGCAGGGCGCCCGTGCACACCGACACCAGCCGCTCGGCGCGCGGCGCGTGCTCCCGCAGCCACGGCAGGAGCCCCGGTTGCGGGCGCCGCGTGCCGAACCCGCCGGGCACCAGCAGGGTGTGCGGGGCCGGGGTGTCCGCGTCCAGCGCCGCGTCCGGGACGAGGGTGAGCCCGCTGCTCGTCCGCACCGGCTGCCCGCCGACGGACGCCGTGCGCAGCCGGTACGGGGAGACCCCGCCTTCCGCGCAGTGCGCCGCCCCGGCGAACACCTCGACCGGCCCGGTCACGTCGAGGCTCTGCACGCCGTCGAACAGCACGACCAGGACGTCCCTGACCTGTTGGGAAGTCATGCGTCCATCCTTCAAGCGCGGTCGGATGTCCGCAATGACGAATGACCCACCTTTTCTGCCATCGCCCCGGCGTCCGTGCGCGGCGGCGCCCGCGCTGCATGCGGCGGCGGCGGGCATGACGCAGGGCCCAGGACGCCGGGCGCAGGGAGGGCGCCGGGCGGGACGCCGGGTGCCGGGCGGGGTGCCGGGCGCCGGACGCAAGCGACCCCGGGCGCAGGGAGGGCGCCGGGCGGGACGCGTGGGACGCCGGGCGTCGAGAGGGGTGCCGGGGGCCGGCCGGGGTGCCGGGCGGGACGACCGCTCCGCCCGGCACCCCGGCCGCCGCGCTTACAGGTAGGGGCGGGTCAGCAGTTCGATCGCGTGGCCGGCGGGGTCCTTGAAGTAGACGCCCCGGCCGCCGTGCCCGTGGTTGATCTCGCCCGGGCGCCGCATCTGCGGATCGGCCCAGTGCTCGACGCCGCGGTCGCGGAGCCGCTGGTACGCCCGGTCGAACAGCTCGTCGTCGACGAGGAACGCGTAGTGCTGCATCTGGATGTCCACCGGCGGCTCCGCGAACTGCAGCAGGGTGCCGTCGCTGAGCTGGACGTTGGTGAAGAAGCCCCAGGACGGCGCCTCGGGGAGCTCCAGCAGCTCCCGGAAGAAGCGCGCGGACACTTCGCGGTCCCGGGCGGCGATGATGGTGTGGTCGAAGGTGACCGGCATGGGATGACCTCGCTGGGTTTCGGCAGACGGGAAGGGCTCGCGGTGCGCGTGCGCCGGGAGGTCCCCGTGCCGGTGTGAGGGGGTGGGTGTGCCGCCCCCGCCCTGCGGTCAGTCGTCCACCGGACAGCCGATCCGTGCGTGGTGTTGCGCCGTTCCGGTGTTCACGTCGGCCAGCCTAGGCGGGCTCGGACGGACCGCCAAGTGTGTTGTGCAGTCCGGGGGTTGGCGTGCGTCCCGGGTGCCGCCGCCGACCGGGCGGCCCGGATCGGCGGGAGGCGGGCGGTCGCCCCGGCGGCCGTGTCCAGGGCCCTGATGACAACCGTCACAGAGAAAGTCGCCGCACCGAGGGCAACTGTCCCTCCATGTCCCTTTTGCCGGTGGTCGAGTGGTTCGCTGGACAGGCCGCCGTGGTCCCGTCCGCCGAAAGCCGGTTCCCTCGATTGAACCCGTTCAATACGATTGGGATCACTGGTCCTGGTGGTGATGACCCGCATCGCCGGTCGCCGGCGTGCGAACAGCAGGCGCTGTTCCGCTGCGACCGATGCCGACGCTGACGGCCGACGCCGAACCGCGATCAGTCCGCAACCGTTCTCTCGTCCACTCCAGAAACGGGACCTTGTGAAGATTCGCCGCACGCTGGCGACGGCTGTCGCGCTCGCCGTCACCGCGCCCGTCACCGTACTCGCCGCTTCCCCGGCCTTCGCCACCACCGGCGCGGCCGCCGAGACCACCGCCGTCACCGCGTCCGAGACGGCGGGCAAGCCGTCCCTCGCGGACCTGGAGAAGGCCGTCGCCGCCGCGCAGGCCGCCCTGACCGCCGCCGAGGCCGCCGAGGCCGAGGCCGTGAAGGCGGTCGAGGCCGCCGTCGCCGACGACGCGCCGCTGAAGCTGGCCCTGAACCAGGCGGCCGCCGCCGCGGAGAAGGCCGCCGCGCAGAAGGACGCCGCCGACAAGGCGGTCGCCGGCGCCCAGGCCGCGGTCGACGCCCTGCCCGAGGACGCCTCCGACGACGACAGGGTGGCCGCCCTCAGGGCCCTCGCCGACGCCCAGGCCGCCGCGAAGACCGCCGCCGAGGCGAAGACCGCCGCGGACACCGCCCGGGCCGCCGCGCAGAAGGCGCTCGACGACGACCGGGTCGCCGCCGTCCGGAAGCTCGACCAGGCCCAGAAGGCCGTCAAGAAGGCCAAGGAGGACCTGGCCGCGGCCAAGAAGGCCCTGGAGGACGCCAAGAAGGACACCGGCAAGCCCAAGCCGGACCCGAAGCCCGACCCCAAGCCGGGCGACGACGATGACGACGACATGTGCGACACCGTGTCGAAGGTCAAGGTCTCGCTGCACGGCGTGCCGGGGAAGATCGCCGCGGGCTCGACCGTGCAGTTTTCGATGAAGGTCACGAACGCCAGCAAGCGCACGCTGGACGAGGTCGCCCCGTTCGCCGCGGCCATCGCCCAGGACAAGACCGCGTCCGCCAAGGACATCAGCCACCTGCTGAGGCTCCAGTGGTCGAACGGCTCCAGCTGGAAGAACGTCGGCCCGGAGCTCACGGCAGGGACGATCAACGGGCTGAAGGCCGGCGTCTCCAAGGACGTCAAGCTGCGCCTCACCGTCGACGCCAAGGCGCCGGCCGGCATGGGCGTCGCCGTCGCCGCGGGCGGCTACTACAACGAGGACGGCACCTGCGGCGTCACGCCCCAGGGCGTGACGAAGGACTTCGAGATCGTCGCGGCCGGCACCAAGGTCGGCAACGAGCCCGCGAAGACGGGCAAGCCGATGCCGCTGCCGCTGGGCGGGACGTCCACCACGCCGGTGAGCGCCACGACCTCCACCGCCACGGTGACGGGCGAGCTCGCGAGGACCGGCTCGAACGACGCCGTGCCGCAGCTCGCCCTCGCGGGCGGTGCCGCGGTGGCCCTCGGCGCCGGCGCCGTGTTCGTCGTCCGCCGCCGCAAGGCGGGCGCGGGCGCCTGAACCCACTGACGTCCGGCGCCCCGCGGGCGGCGGTACGCACCTGAACGCCCCGGCCGGGCTCACCGGCCGGGGCGTTCCCCGTACGGCCGGGCCTTGCCGTGCGGACGGGGGCCTTCCGCCGTGCCGTGCCCGCCCGCTTCGGCCCCGCCCCTGCCCCTTCCTGGCCGCGCCGCCGCACCCCGGGCCTTCCCCGGCGTACCGGGACGTGACCCCGGCAGGCCGGGCGGGGCCGCCGGGTCACCCCACCGCGTAGGCCAGGGCTGTCGCCGCGCCGAGGCTCGCGCCTGCCAGGGTTTGGGCGGGGGTGTGGTAGGTCAGAGCCACCCGCGACCAGCACACCGCGGCCGTCACGGCGTACGCGCCGAGCCACCACGGGCTGTGGACGCACGCCAGCAGGGTCACCACCGACGACGCCACCGCCGAGTCCACGGAGATCTTCCACACCGTGTTGACGGCCAGCAGGCCCACCGTCATCACCCACAGGGCCAGCATCGCCACGAGAATGCCGCGCGGCGCCCCGCCGAGGAGCATCACGGCCGAGCCCGTGCCGATCGAGCCGAGGATCACGAAGAAGATCGGCGCCCGCTTGGTGCGGTCCACGACGTGCCGGTCGCCCCAGGTGCCGCGGCCCCGCTCCCACTCGATGTAGCCGGCCGGCACCAGGCCCGCGCACAGCGCGCCGAGCAGCCCCCACAGCAGGCCGGACCAGTGGCCGCCCGCGGCGGCGAGGCCGATGCCGGACATGCCGGCCACCAGGACGTTCCGGGGCTGGAGCACGTCCGTGACCCGGCGGGCCGCCACCCGGACGGGCGTGTCGTCGGCGACCGCCGTCACGCCGCCGCCTCCGCCGCCGTCCCCGCCTGCGCCGACGGCTCCCCGGCTCACGCCGGCCCCCTCCGCGCCTCGGTCGGCGGCTCCCGCGCCTCGGTCGGCGGCTCCCGCGCCTCGGTCGGCGGCTCCTGCGCCTCGGCCGCCCCCTCCGCGCCTCGGTCGGCGGCTCCCGCACCTCCGCCGGGAGCCCGCGTGCCGCCCGTCCCCGGACCCGCCGTCACGCCGCCGCCTCCGCCCGTGCCTGTGCCAGCAGCTTCCGCGCCGCCTCCTCCGGGACCGCCCGGTACGCCGCCGCGACGCGGACCAGCCAGGCCACCTCGCCGTCCTGGTCGGATGTCGCGTGCGGGGTCGCGAAGGCGGCCGCCGGTCCCGGGGGCCCCTCGTCCGCCTTCGCCGCGAGGGCGGCGCGGATCCAGTACGCGTCCGCCTGCGGCCCCGCGGAGCCCGCCGCGTCCCGGGCCGCAGCCTCCAGCGCGTCCGGCACGTAGTGGCGCAGCTTCTCCACCGCGTCGGCGATGTCCGCCGCCCACCGGTCCACCCGCAGGTCCGCGGGCGTGTCGAAGCGGGTGAGCTCGCGGGCGAGCGGTGCGGGCGGCGCGAACGGCTGGTCCGGGAACGCCGCCATCAGATCCCGCCACAGCGGGTGCAGCGCCACCTGCGCCCGCCACAGCCGGGCCCGCCGCCAGCCCTTCGCGAACGCGGGGATCGCCGCGCCGATCGCGAAGAACGCGAACAGCACCACCTGCGCGGCCTCCGTCGCCTTGTCGAAGGTCTGCGCGAACGCCGTCGTCGGCTGCTCGGCGACGCTGATCCACAGGAACAGGGTCCGGCTGACGGTGTAGCCGACGCCGATGAACATGGCGAACGTCATCATGCCGAGCCCCACCCGCAGATGGCGCAGCGAGGCGTTCGCCGTGGCCAGCGCCCACTGGTAGGCGCACACCGCGGACGCGGCGCCCAAGTACACGTAGAACACCGTCATGTACAGCGACGCGCCCCACTCGCCGGCGTGGTCCGACACGAAGCGGTCGGAGGGCACGGTGTGGTCCACGACCGTGAAGAACAGCACCGTCAGCAGGACCACCGTCGCGCCCGCCGCCTTCGCCGCGACGCGCTGGATGACGCGCGCGAACCGCACGTGCCGGGGCACGGCCGCCCCCTCCTCCGGGTAGGCGCCGTAGATCGCGACGATGTAGCTGAGGATGGCCAGGATCGCGACGGTGGCGGTGTAGTGCTTGATCAGCACGGCCAGGTCGACGATCGGGCTGTTGTTGAGGGTCGTGCGGACGATCTGCGTCTTCGTCCACAGCGCGGCGGCGAACCCCGCGTAGCAGCCCCACAGGGCCCGGCGGCGCTTGTCCTCCTCGTCACCCCACAGGGCGGCGGGCATCCGCCACAGGGCGACGGCGGTCATCAGGCCGGCGATGAGGTAGCCGGCCAGGTCCAGGGCGGTCACGGCGAAGAGGGCCTCTCGGTGGGTGGGGCGGCGGTCGGGGCGGTACGGGGCCGTACGGGCGGGGGCGTGGCGGGGCGCGGGGCGGCGGGTGTCAGCCGCGGCGGAAGAGGGATCTGCGCTTCTGCGCCCGGTGCGCCACCGGGCGTGACAGCGAGTCGGCCAGCCGCCCCACCACGTCGTCGCCCGACACGTCCCGGGCCATGCGGGGGATCAGGGACGCGCCGAACTCGGCGACCCGCTCGTCGTGGGTGTCGTACTGGGCACGGGCCTGCACCGTCGTGCCCGACGCGAGCACCCGCTCGATGAGGGAGGTGTCGAAGACGGGCAGCAGCCGGCGCAGCTGCTCCGCGTCCAGGCTGGTGCCGTGGTCGAACCACTCGTGGCACAGCTCGTGCAGGATGACGTGCTGCGTCTGGTACGAGGTCGGGCGGCGCCGGTACAGGACGAAGCTGGTGTTGCCGGCCTTCAGCCGCAGCCCGCACGCCGCGTCGGCCCTGGCCAGCCGCTCGGGCATCTCCTGGAGGACGATCCTGCGGCCGCGGGCGGCCTCCATGTTGGCCACCAGCGCCGGGACGGCGAACGGCGCGGGGATGGGGAGGTCGGCCAGCCCGGCCTCGCACTCCCTCCGCAGCGCGCGCATGGACGGCTTGGACATGGAGACCTCTTGATCGGAGTCACGCGGGCGGCGACGTGCGACCGGCGAGTCTAGCCAACCGGGGCCGTACGCGTGTGCGTCATCCGCTCTCCGGTCCGCTTCCGCGGCCGACCGGACGCTGCTCGGCTCTCCTGGGCCGACCGGACGCTGCTCGGCTCCCCGCAGGCCGACCGCGCGCTGCTCGGCTCCCCGCGGGCCGACCGCGGGCGGCGGGCTCCTCCGGGCGATGCCGCGGGCGGGTGGGCTTCCTCGGCCGGCCCGCGCGCCGGTGCGCTGCCTGGGCGAGGTCCGCCGCGCCGGTGCGCTCCCGCTCGGGCGGGCGGTACGCCGGTGCGCTCCCCGCGCGGGGGCCGCACGCCGGTGCGGTGCGTCAGCGGCTCCTCCCGCGCGCTCGGTCAGGAGGGGCCGGTGTCCCGGGCGGTTCCGCAGGAGGGCCCGGGCGGCGCGGCCCCGGGCTGGTCCTGCTGGAGCAGCGACAGGGCGAACTCCAGGAGTTCCGCGGGCAGGCCCTCGTCCCCGGCGCCCCGGGCGGCGACGCCGGTGATCTCGCCCGTGCGCCGCTGCGCGAGGAACCGCAGCCCGGCCACGACGTCGTCGACGACCTCCGACTCCTCCTTGAAGAACCGCCAGTCCACGCCGAAGCCCAGGCCCAGGGCCTTGAGGATGTCCTCGGAGGGCTGCGTGACCTTGCCGGCGAGGATGTTCGAGAAGTAGCTGTGCGACAGCGAGCCGCCGCGCTCCTTCACGAGGTCGGCGAAGGCCCGGCCCGAGACCTTCTGGCCGGGGAAGGTCTTCTCGACCATGTACGCGACCTTCTGCTGCAGGGTGCGCAGCTCCGGTGCCGTCTGCTCTGCGCCGTTGTCCATCACGTTCCCCACGGTAAGCGGGCTTGCGCAAACAATCTACGGCACTGTTAACTCGAAAAAACACGGACAGGGGGCCACGAGGGGAGTCCCTTGTCCGTGGCTGCCGTGTGTCCGTGGCTGCCGTGAACAGGTGTAGCCCTTCGCGACGGGGGATACGCGAAGGGCTACACCCGCAGTATGGCACTTCGGCGGTGCGATGGGGCAGCGGGGGAGGCAAACGGGTCCCGCGAAAGGGCACAATCGACAGCAGAGGCGGGGGGCAGCCCAGGGGGGCAGGCGAGAGGCGAGCCATGTCAGCTTCGCGGTCCCACTCCCACTCCCGGTACGTGGCCGACCGGGGGCTCACCACCCGCATGGTCACGACGATGTTCCTGATCGGCCTGCTGTACGTGGTCCTCGTCGGGGTGCTGCTGGCGTTCGTCCGCGGTGCCTGGCCGGTGGTGCTGCTGGTGGCGGGCGGCCTGTTCGTCGCCCAGTTCTGGTTCAGCGACCGCATCGCGGCGCACAGCATGGGCGCCCGCGAGGTCACCCGCGAGCAGGCGCCCGAACTGCACGGCGCCGTGGACCGGGTGTGCGCCCTCGCCGACATGCCGAAGCCGCGCGTCGCCATCTCCGACATGGACCTGCCGAACGCGTTCGCCACCGGCCGCAGCCGGGACACCGCGCTGGTGTGCGTCACCACGGGCCTGCTGCGCCGGCTGGAGCCGGAGGAACTGGAAGGGGTGCTGGCGCACGAGCTGTCGCACGTCGCACACCGCGACGTCATGGTGATGACCGTCGCCGCCTTCCTCGGGGTGCTCGCCGGGATCATGGCGCGGGTCGGCCTCTGGGGCGGCCTCGGCCGCAGCGGCGGCGGCCGGGACAGCGGCGCCGCCATCGCCGTCCTGCTGATCCCGCTCATCAGCGCCGCCGTGTACGCGGTGAGCTTCCTGCTGACCCGGCTGCTGTCCCGCTACCGCGAGCTGTCCGCCGACCGGGCCGCCGCCCTGCTCACCGGCCGGCCCTCCGCCCTGGCGTCGGCGCTGACCAAGGTGACCGGGCAGATGGGCGCCATCCCGACCCGGGACCTGCGGAAGGCGGAGCCGTACAACGCCTTCTGGTTCGCGCCGGCCTTCTCCTCCAAGGACAGCCTCGGGCGGCTGCTCTCCTCGCACCCGACGCTGGAGCAGCGCCTGGAGCAGCTGGCCCGCATCTCCGCCCGGCTGGGCCGCTAGGCGCCGGGGGGCGGCGATGGGCTTCCTCGACGTGCTGCTGGGCCGCAGCAAGCCGGTGCGGCCCGACCTGGACCGGCTGTTCGCCGTGCCGGGCGCGGCGATCACGCTGGAAGCGGGCGCCGGCTTCGTGCCGACCGGTGCGGGCTCGGTGTGCTTCGCCGGCGTCGAGGGAGGCGCCTTCGGGCGGCTGCGGCAGGAGGTGCGGGACCTCCTGGACGCCGACGTGGCGGCGGACCCCGCCGGCGGCGGCGAGCCCGTCGCGTACTCCCGCGACGCCTACGGCTACACCTGGCTGCTGGCGCGCCACCCGGCGGACGCGGTGGTGTCCCTGGTCAACGACCTGCACGCCGTGAACACGCTGCTCCAGGACGCCGGCTTCGGCCCGCACCTGCTCTGCTCGCTGATCGGCTTCCGCCACCCGGGCGACGAGCGGCCCCTCGCGCTGGTCTACCTCTACAAGCGGGGCACGTTCTACCCCTTCGCGCCCGTCCCCGGCCCCGCGGAGCGCCGCGACAACGCCCTGGAGCTCCAGGTCCGGGCGCTGCTCGCGGACGACCTGCGCATCGAGCCCGACCTCTCGCGCTGGTTCCCGGTGTGGGGTGCGCCGGGCCTCACCCCGGAGCCGTAACGCGGCAGGTCCGTATGGATGGCCTCAGGGATCTGTCAAGAAGGCGTTATGAGGCAGGGCCGGTAGGGTGACGACCCGACCTGGCCTTGACATGCTGCTCCTTCCGTCGTGTGGGCGACCGTCGCCCGGCGCAGGACGCTGGACGGGCGGAGCGCGGCAGAAGCGGAAAGGGCCGGGATCAACAGGTGTCAGTCGTGGGGAAAGCCCTGTTCACCCGGCACCCGGCCCGTACGGTCGTCACGGGGTTCGCGCTGGCCGTGCTGGGCGGCGCCGCCCTGCTCAACCTCCCGCTCGCCGTCCAGGACGGCGCGGACAACCGGTTCGTCACCGCGCTGTTCACCGCCACCTCCGCGGTGTGCGTCACCGGCCTCACCGTGGTGGACACCGGCACCCACTGGAGTGGTTTCGGCCAGGGCGTGATCCTGGCGCTGATCCAGGTGGGCGGCTTCGGGATCATGACCATGGCGTCGCTGCTCGCGCTGCTGGTGTCCGGGAAGCTGCGGCTGCGCATGCAGCTGACGGCGGCGGCGGAGACCAAGAGCCTCGCCATCGGCGACGTGCGGCGGGTGCTGCTCGGGGTCGCCGGGACGACGGCCGCCGTGGAGCTCGCCGTGGCGGCGGTGCTGGCGCTGCGCTTCCGGTACGGGTACGGGCAGCCCTTCCAGGACGCCGCCTACTCGGGGCTGTTCCACGCGGTGTCGGCGTTCAACAACGCCGGCTTCGGGCTGCGCCCCGACAACCTCATCCCCTACGCCACCGACCCGTGGGTGACACTGCCGGTGGCCGCCGCGGTCATCCTGGGCGGTATCGGCTTCCCCGTCCTGCTGGAGGTGCTGCGCCACCACCGCAGGCGGCAGACGACCGGGCGGCGCGGCTGGTCCCTGCACACCAAGCTGACCGTGCTGACGACGGCCGTCCTGCTGGCGACCGGCACGGTGCTGACCTGCCTCCTGGAGTGGGGCAACCCGGGGACGCTGGGGCCGATGCACTGGAGCGGCAAGCTCCTGAACGGCTTCTTCCACTCCGCGATGAGCCGCACCGCCGGGTTCAACGCCGTCGACATCGGCGCCATGGAGGCGTCGACGCTGCTGATGACCTGCACGCTCATGTTCATCGGCGGCGGCAGCGCGGGCACGGCCGGCGGCATCAAGGTCACCACCTTCGCGGTGCTGGCCGCCGCGATGCTCGCCGAGGTGCGCGGCGAGCCCAACTCGATGGTGATGGGCCGCCGCATCGCCCCGCACGCCCTGCGGCAGGCGCTGACCGTCGCCCTGCTGGGCGTGGCCTTCGTGGTGGCCGCCACCCTGGCGCTGGAGACCGTCGTGGACGCCCCGCTCGAAGCGGTGCTGTTCGAGGCGGTGTCCGCGTTCGCCACGGTGGGCCTCTCCACCGGCATCACCGCCGACCTGCCGGTCAGCGGCGAGCTGATCGTGATCCTGCTGATGTTTGTGGGCCGGCTCGGGCCGGTCACACTGGTGTCGGCGCTGGCTCTGCGCGAGCGGACCCGCCGGTACGAGCTTCCCGAGGAGCGACCTGTCATTGGGTAACTATCTGCACTCCCTGCGCCGCCGCCGCCGCAAGCGGCTGGCGGAAGTCGAGCTGGGCGACCAGCGGGTCGCCGTCATAGGGCTGGGCCGCTTCGGCAGCTCGCTGGCCCATGAGCTGACCCGGCGCGGCTGGGACGTCCTCGGCATCGACACGAGCGCCCCGCTCGTCCAGAAGCACAGCGACGTGCTCACCCATACGGCCGTCGCGGACTGCACGGATCCCGAGGTGCTCCGGCAGCTCGGCGTGCACGAGTTCACCAGCGCCGTCGTGGGCATCGGCTCGGACATCGAGGCGAGCATCCTGATCGCCTCGAACCTGCTGGAAGCCGGGCTGCCCAACATCTGGGCGAAGGCCATCAGCCGCCAGCACGGCCAGATCCTGGAGCGCCTCGGGGTGCACCACGTGGTGCTGCCCGAGCACGAGATGGGCGAGCGGGTCGCCCACCTGGTGACGGGGCGGATGCTGGACTTCATCGAGTTCGACGACGACTACGCGCTGGTCAAGACCGTGGCCCCGCAGGTCGCGACCGGTGTCCCGCTCGGCCAGAGCGCGGTGCGCAGCACGTACGGGGTGACCGTGGTCGGCATCAAGCGGCCGGGGCAGGACTTCACGTACGCGACCGCCGAGACGGTCATCGAGAAGGGCGACGTCATCGTCGTCACCGGCAAGACCCGCGCGGTGGAGTCCTTCGCCGAGCTCAGCTGAGCCGGGTCCCCGGCCGGCCGGGGAGCCGCCCCGGGCGGCGGCGCGGCCGCACCGCGCGCCGCCGCCCGGAGCGGACGCCGCCAAGGAATCGATTTTTTGTTCGGTTTCTTTGCGTGTTCCGCGCGCGGCGCGGGTCCGCCGTGACTAACGTGGCGAGCGAGCCCGTGACGGGGCGACGCCAACCACGCACGTGTGAAGGGGATCGTCATGGCCGGAATGCCCGAGGGCACGCCCTGCTGGGTGGACGCGATGTTCACCGACCTGGAGGGGGCCAAGAGCTTCTACGGAGACGTACTCGGCTGGACCTTCGGGGAGGCGTCCTCCGAGTACGGCAACTACACGCAGGCCTACGCCGACGGCAAGGCGGTCGCCGCGGTCGTGCCGCCCATGCCGGGGCAGGAGGGCGAGGCGACCCGGTCCGCGTGGTGCCTGTACTTCGCGTCCCCGGACGTCGAGGACACCGCCCGCCGCGTGCGGGACAACGGCGGCGAGGTCGTGATGGGCCCCATGCAGGTCGGCGACTTCGGGTCGATGCTCCTCGTCAAGGAGCCCAGCGGGGCGATGTTCGGCGTCTGGCAGGCCGGGCAGCACAAGGGCTTCGAGGCGTCCCCGCCCGCGCCCGGCACGTACTGCTGGGCCGAGCTGTACACCCGCGACGCGGAGGCCGCCGACGGCTTCCTGCGGGCCCTCTTCCCGTACACCGTGAAGCAGATGGCCGACGACCACATGGACTTCCGGACCTTCGCGCTGGGCGGCGACGACATCGTCCTCGGCCGCATGAAGATGGACGACAACTTCCCGCCGGAGATCCCCCCGTACATCAACGTGTACTTCACCGTCGAGGACGTCGACGCGGCGGTCGACCGCGCCACCGCGCGCGGCGCCAAGGTGCTCTACGGGCCGGTCGACAGCCCCTTCGGCCGGTTCGCGGCGCTCATGGACCCGCAGGGCGCGGCGTTCTCGCTGATCGACGTGGAGCGGACCGAGGGCGAGATGCCCGCCATGACCGACGTCGCCTGAGCCTCCCCGCCCGACCCGCCGAGCCCCGGTGGCCCCCGGCCGCCGGGGCCGGCCCGCAGCCCAGGACATCCGGCCCGAACAGGCATACGGTGAAGACGTCGGGACGGAGAAACACGGGATGCAGGAGGCGGGTCTTATGGCGTTCGTCCAGCTCATCGACTGCCGCACCCGACAGGTCGACGAGCTCAACCAGGTGCTGGACAACTGGGCCGAAGCGAGCCGCGGCAAGCGGACGGCCACCCACTCCATCGTCGGGAAGGACCGCGCCGACTCCACGCACGTCGTGGAGATCGTCGAGTTCCCCTCGTACGAGGAGGCGATGCGCAACTCCAACCTGCCGGAGACGAACCGCTTCTACCAGGAGATGGTGTCGCTCTGCGAGGAGGAGCCACAGTTCACGGACCTCGACGTCCTGCGTGACGAGCAGCTGAACAAGGCGCTCGTGCGGGACTTCTTCGAGCGGGTGGTGAACAACCAGGACTTCGAGGCGGCCCGGCAGCTGTGCGCGGACGGATACCGCGAGCACGACCCGAACCTGTCCTCCGACGACCTGGGCCTCGACCAGTCCATCGCGGAGAACAGGGAGGTCGTGGAGGCGTTCGGCGGCCGGATCACCCTGGACCGGGTGGTGGCCGAGGGCGACCTGGTGTGCGCGGGCTTCACCTTCCGGGGCAGCCACGTCGGTGAGTTCCAGGGCATCGAGGCCACCGGCCGGGACGTCAGCGGCACGGGGCACGTGACCTTCCGCTGCGAGAACGGCAAGCTCGCCGAGGGCTGGTGGAACTGGGACGCGCTCGGGCTCATGGAGCAGATCGGCGCACTGGAGTCCTGAAAGGAGACCCGGCCGCCGACCGTACGGGACCGGGGCCGGACACCGGGCAGGGGCGCCGCACCACCGGCGCCCCTGCCGCGTGGTCACCCCGACCGCCGTCCGCCGCGCGGAGGCCGGGGCCCGCGCCGGGGCCGCCTGACGCCGGCCCGCCCCCTGCCCCGCACGCTGCTCCCGCACCGCCCCCGCCTCCCCCGCTTCCCTTCCGCGGGACGTGCGCGGCTCGCGGGCCCCGGCTTCCGGCGTCCGCGCCCTCATGGCTCCGCGCCCTCACGGCTCCGAGCCCCGGCGGCGCCCTCCCACTGCCGGTCCGCGGACCGGTAGGGCCGAACGGGTGCCTGCGGCCGGTGCCTGACCCGCACGGCGCCGCGCCGCACTCCGCGCATCGGTACATTCCGGCCGAAAGCCGGAAACCGAGCAGGAGGGACGGGACATGCTGCGTCCGGAACGAGGAGTACGCGGACGAGTGAGGCGGATGCTCGCGGGCGCCGCCGCGGTGTGCGCCCTTGCGGGGGCCGTCGGCGCGGCGGCCCCGGCCGCGCCCGCCGAGGCCGCCGCCGCGTACGGCGTGCGGGTGCAGGGCGCCGTCGCGGGCGAGGCGGGTCGTACGGCCCGGGTGACGTACACCTACGTGTGCCCGGCGGCGCGGGCACGGCGGCCTTCGCCCTCCGGCTGGCCGACCGCACGAGCGGGGTCACCTCCCCGGTCGCGCGGGTGCGTGCGCCCGGGCTGTGCGACGGCGCGCCCCACACCCGTACGGACACCGTCACCACCGACGTGCCGGACGGCTTCCGTCCCGGGGACGGGGTCGTCGCGCGGGTCGTGATGACCGTCTCCCGGGCCTACGGCACCGCGGAGACGGTGAGTTCGGCCCGTGCCATGACCCTCGGCTGACCCCGCGCCACCGCGTCCCGCGGCGGTCGTCGGCCGTCGCCGCGGCGGGCGTCCCGTGCGACGCCCTGACGGCGGAGGACGACGACGCCGGGCCGGGGCTCACCCGCACCCTGGACGGCGTCTCCGACCGGGAGGAGCCGTCCCCGCGGGGGCTCAGCGGGCCACGAACTGCGTGAGGATCGCCTGCACCTCGTAGATGTCGACGCCCTTCGTGAAGGTCTTCTGCACCGGCGTCTGGCTGCCGGAGATCCAGATCTTCAGCTCGGCGTCCAGGTCGAACGTGCCGGCGGTCTCCACCGCGAAGTGCGTGATGCTGCGGTAGGGGATGGAGTGGTACTCCACCTTCTTGCCGGTGATGCCCTGCTTGTCGACCAGGATCAACCGCCGGTCGGTGAACAGGATCGTGTCCCGGATCAGCAGGTACGCGGCCTGTACGCGCTCGCCCTGGCCGAGGAGCCGGGCGTACTCCTGCTGTGCGCTCGCCGGGTCGACGGTGTGCGCGTTGCCGAACAGTGCCATGAGAAGCCCCCCGCCCATCGATACGTACGATCGTCGCACTGTACCTTCGCGTGGGCGTGACGGGACGGACGGCGGCACGCGGCGGATCGGTCGCGGAAGGACGGGGGCGTACGGGTGAACCACCCACCACACGGAGAAGACCCGCAGTTCTGGGACCCGGACGCCACCACGCTGCTGCCGCCCGCGGCGGGGGACCCGGAGGCCACCAGCGTCCTGCCTCCCGTGGCGGCCGCCGGGCCGCCGGACGCGACGCGGACGCTGCCGCCCGTCGTGGACGACCCGTACGGCGGCGGCCCCGCTGACGGCTCCTACGGCGGCGGGCCGTACGGCGGCGCGGTCCACGGCGAGGGCTCCTACGGCAACGGGCCCCGGGGCGGCGGCGCTTACGGCACCAGCCCCCACGGCACCGGACCGCACCCCCTGTCCCGCACGCCCCTGCCCCGTACGGCGGCGACCCGCAGGCCCATGTCCCCCACTCCGGCAGTCCGTACCCCGAAAGCCCGTACCGGGGGACGCGTACGCCGCCGGACCCGCGCCCCACGGCGGCGCACGGCACGGCAGCGGGGACGGGGCGCCCGCGGCGCCGCCGCCGGTGCGTCCGGACGGCCGCCGGGAGCGCGCCGGGCCGCACGGGCGCAGCAGCGGCGCTCGCGCGGCTCCCTGCCGTGGGCGGCGCTCGCGGCCTGCGCCGCGGCCGGCCTGGCCATCGGCGGCATCCTGAGCGTCATGGGCGGCGACACGGAAGAGCCCGCCCGGGGCGCGGCGGTCGCCGCCGCGACGACACCGACCGCCTCCACAGCCCCCGCGGCCGCCTCTCCCAGCCCCTCGGAGAGCCCGGCCGAAAGCCCCGGCCCCAGCCCCACCCCGACCACCGCGCCACCCGTCCCCAGCGGCCGCTTCCTGCTCGTGCACCCCACCGCCGGCCGGGCCCTCGACGTGCAGGAGGCCTCCGTGGCCGACGGGGCGCCCGTCATCCTCTGGGACCGGCACGGCGGACCCAACCAGCAGTGGCTGGTCAGCGACCTGGGGGACGGCCATGTGCAGATCCACGCCGCCCACTCCGGGCTGTGCCTCGCGGGCGCCGACCCGCGCACCCCCGGCAGCGCGGTCGTGCAGCGGCCCTGCGCGCCCGACAACATCGCCCAGCGCTGGCAGCCGACCGCCCCGGCCGGCGGCAGCCTGCACACCCTCGCCCTCCAGGGCACGGGCCTGGTCCTCGGCGCGTCGGGCCCCGACAACGGCGCGCCCCTGCAGCTTCAGCAGCCCGACCCGGCCGCCCCGCAGGCGTGGTCCCTGGAGGCGGTCGCCTGAGGGCCGGCCGCCGAGTGGGCGGGGCCTCGGCCCCGAGGCGGGGCGTGACGGGGCGGCAGCGCCGAGGGGCCCGTACGGACGACTCCCCGGTTTGTCCGGGCTGTTGCTCGGAGTTGAGTGGTTCGCCTATAAACAGATCACCTTCGATCGCGCGACCGCCTCGACCGCCAGGAGCCGCCGTGAGTCATGTCGAGCAGGAGATCGCGGATCAGCCGGCGTGCTGGCGGCGGGCGCGGGAGACGCGCGCGGACGGGCTGCCCGAGCGCGGCGAGCGGGTCGCCGTGGTCGGCTGCGGCACGTCGCTGTACGTCGCACAGTCCTACGCGGCGCTGCGGGAGGCGGCCGGGCTGGGCGAGACCGACGCGTTCGCCGCGTCCGAGTTCCCGGCTGCCCGCCCCTACGACCGGGTCGTCGCCCTCACCCGGTCCGGCACCACGACCGAGGTCCTCGGTGCACTGCGGCGCGTGGCACCCGGCACGCCGACCGCGGCCGTGACGGGCGACCCGGGCGCGCCGGTCGGGGAGGCCGCCGACGCGGTGGTGGACCTGTCCTTCGCCGACGAGCGGTCCGTCGTGCAGACGCGGTTCGCCACGAGCGCCCTCGTCCTGCTGCGGGCCTCCGTCGGCCTGCTCCCCGCGGACCTCGTGGAGCAGGCCGAGCACGCCGTGCGGGCCCCGCTGCCCGAAGGGGCCCTGGAAGCACACCAGTTCACGTTCCTGGGGACCGGCTGGACCGTCGGGCTCGCACACGAGGCGGCCCTCAAGCTGCGGGAGGCGGCGGGCGTCTGGACGGAGTCGTACCCGGCGATGGAGTACCGCCACGGGCCGGTCAGCGTCACCGGCCCGGACAGCGCGGTGTGGTTCTTCGGGCCGCCGCCCGCCGGACTGGCCGAACAGGTGGCCGGGACGGGTGCGTTGCTGGTGGCCGGTTCGGGGGCCGACGGGGGCCGGGGTCCGGGCGCGGGGGCCGTCGGCGAGGCGGGGAGCGCCCCGGCGGACGCGGGGCCGCCACCTGCGGGTTCCGGTGGTGGCGCCGGTGCGGACGGGGGCGTCGAGCCGGGGGCCGTCGCCGGCCGGGGTGCGCGGGGCCGCCGGCGGCCGGGAGGCGGCGCCGGGGAGGGCATGGACCCGCTCGCGGACCTGGTGCGGGCGCAACGCCTCGCCGTCGCGCTCGCCCAGCAGCGGGGACTCGACCCGGACCGCCCGCGGGGCCTGACCCGTTCGGTCGTGCTGGCCGGCGCCGCCGAGCGCGGCCCGTCCCGGCTGCGGTCGGCACCGCCCCGCGGCTGAAGGGACTCACGCCGACGCGGTGCGGTGCCCTGGACGGCCCACGCGGCCCGGCCGGCACGCGGTCCCTGCGGGCGCGGGCCGCGCCGCCGTCGGTGGCGCGCCCCGAGGGCGGTCTTCCCGCCGCCGCGGAGCCGCGCGGCGGGCCGCGCGGGGACGGCCCGCTCAGCCGGACCCGGGCGACGCGGCCGCGCGGACCGTGCGACCGGCGCGGGGTACGGCGACCGCCGGAGGCAGCGGACGGGGCGGCAGGCGGGGGCGGAGGCCGGCGGAGGCACCGGACGCGTCGGGGCGGCCGGGCGGCCGGGGGCGTTGGATGGGCCGGCTGCCGGGCGGCCAGGGGTGGCGGATGCGGCGGGGTTGTAGGGCTGTCGGGTGCGCTGGGCGGCCGGGGCGGCCCCGGCGGCCGGAGGTGCCGGATGGGCCGGGGTGCCGGGCGGCCAGGGGTGGCGGGTGCGGCGGGGTTGTAGGGCTGCCGGGTGCGCTGGGCGGCCGGGGCGGCCCCGGCGGCCGGAGGTGCCGGGTCGGCGGCGGGGCGGCGGCTCCGGAACGGCGGCTCCGGAACGGCGGCGACCGCGGGCTACTGCATGCCGACGGGGCCGGCCAGGCTCGCGAGCCCGCCGGCGTACGTGGTGGCACCCGCGAGGCCCGTGGCGCCGATACCGCTGCCCAGTTCACCGGCGCCGCCGAGCGCCCCGCTCACCTCGGACAGCGGTGCCGCCCCGGCGGGCGCGGCCGCCTGGGCGGCGGGCGCGGCGGCCGCGGCGAGGGCGGCGGCGGAAACGGCGACGAGGGCGGCGGTGCGGTGCATGGGACCTCCAGGCGGCGTGCGGGACAGGCGGTTCGTGTCCCGTCCTTGTCAACCGCGGCGGTGCCCGGCAGGACACGGCCGCCGGAGCACGCGCGGCGTCCCGGCGCACGCGAAAAAGCCCCCGGTGGCGGGGGCGTGAGGCGACCTACGGGGCGGGCTCCCTGCGCCGGCATTGCCCGGATCAGGTGCTGGGGGTCGCCTTCTGGTCTTCCGACCTTCCGGCCTCTCAGCCCGACCGTCGACGTCGGCCCCAGCCGAAGCCGCTGCGCTTCGACGAGAGTCGGCTACGCCGGTCAAGCTCCCTCGCTCGTCCCGTAGGCCTACTCATAGGATAACCCTCCCAACCGGTGGCAAACACCCTGAAAGGAACAAATTTTCTGTCCGGCGCGGCAGGGGGTGCGGTCGGCACCGAGAGGCACTACCGCGGGGGCGCGACGGCGGGGAGACTCCGGCCGCACCGGACCCCCGCGCGGGCGCCGGCGGGGAGGCATGGCGCCGGGTGGCAGGGGTACCCCGGGCGACATGGCCGGTATCGAACTCATGAGCGCCGCGTTCGACGACCACGCGCCGATCGCGCGGCGGTACGCACTGGAGGGGGACGACGTGTCGCCCCCGCTGTCCTGGTCCGGTGTCCCGGACGACGCGTCGGAGCTCGTGCTGCTCTGCGAGGACCCGGACGCCCCGTCGGGCGTCTTCGTGCACTGGGTGGTCGTCGGCATCGACCCGCACAGCAGCGGGGCGGAGACGGGGAGCGTGCCGCCGGGCGGCACGGCACTCGTCAACGGCTTCGGCCAGCGCCGCTGGGACGGCCCGCACCCGCCGCCCGGCGACGAGGCGCACCGCTACTTCTTCCGCCTCTACGCTCTCGGGGAGCCGTGCGTGCTGCCCGACGCCCCGACGGCGGAGCAGGTGCACGAGGCCGTGGAGCCCCGGCAGCTCGCCAGCGGGACGCTGGTCGGCGTCTACCGGCGCTGACATGGCCGCCGAACCGCCCGAGCCCGGCCGGTTCCGGGACGAGGCAGCCGGGCACAGGACGCTTCCGCACCCCGGGGACGTGCGGATCGAGGCGTGGGGCGAGACCAGGGAGCAGTGCCTGGGGGAGGCCGTGCTGGGCTGGGTCGACTGCTTCGCCGACGTGTCCGCGGCGCACGCGCGCGCGGTGCGGCGGGTGCGGGTGCCGGAGGAGAGCGACGAGGACCTCCTGGCGACGCTCCTGGAGGAGGTCGTGTCCCGCTTCGACGCGGACGGCGAGGTGCCGGTGGACGTGGAAGTGGAGGCCACGAACGGCGACGTGGACGTCCGGCTGGCGGTGGCGGACGCCGCCGCGGTCCCGTTGACCGGTACCGCGCCGACCTCGGTGTCGTGGAGCGACCTGCACATGGGGCGCGGCCCGTACGGCTGGACCTGCGGGGTGACGATGGCGACCTGACCGTGCCCGGCGCGGTGCGGCGCGGCGCCCGCCGTCGGGGAGCCGGCCGTGCGGTGGCTCATCGCCGGGCGCGGAGCCGGAGGCCCGGCGCCGCTGCGGGCGCCGGAAGCTCGGTACGGGTGTGGGAGGCCGTGTCGGCGTGGGCACGGGCACGGGGTGCGGATGCCCTGCTGGCGTGGGCACGGGTGCGGGGTGCCGGACTCGGTGTACGGGTGCGGGGTGCCGGACTCGCGTGTGCGGGTGCGGGCGGTACGGGTACGGGTGCGGCGGCGGGCGGTTCGGGGCCTGGTGCGGGAGGCCCAGGTGCGGCCATGCGGGAGGCCCGTGGGGCCAGGCGTGGAAGGCCCTGGGGCGTCGGGCCGGGTGCGGGGGCGCGGGGGCGCTCGGGCCGGTGCCGTGCGCCGGGGACTGTCCGGTCCTTGCTCCCGCACTCTGGGCGGACGACTCGGTTTGGGGCAGGCTGGCCCCCATGAACCTGGCCATGGACGCGAGGGACCGCCTGGCCTGCTGGTCGGCGCTGTCCTGCGGTCCCGCCCCGTGCGGAGCGGCGCACTGCCTGTGCGCAGGGGAGACGGAGATCGTCCACTTCCACGGTGACAACGAAGCGGACGTCCACCTGACCCGCCCGCTCCTTGCCCGCCTCGGCCCCGCCCTGCGCAGGTCCACCGCCCTGCGGCTGTGCCCGGCTACCGGCTGGGTCACCGTCCGGCTGGAGACCGGGTCCGACATCGACCTGCTGGCCACCCTGGTCAGCGCGGCCCTCGCGGCCTGCCGCACGCACGCCCGCGACGACTGCCCGGCGGCGACGCCCCCCTGCTCCCGCCACCGGAGGCCGTGACCCGCGGTCCGGGCGCTGACCGAGTGGGGCACGGCGGTTACGCGCCGTTCTGCCCCCGCCCTTCGGTCTTCGCCCCCGCCCTCCGCCGCCCCCGGCCCTCCGCCTGCCGCCGTACAGCTCCCTCGGCGCGGTGACCGGCGCGGTGACCGGCGTGGTGCCCGGGCGGAGCCGTCCGGCCCCCGTCCGGGCCACCGCGGTTGCGGGGGCGGTGCGGACCGCCGACCGTGGGGAGCCATGGCGGACCACGCGCTGCGGCGCCGCAGGGGGCGCTGCCCCCGGCTGCGCAAGCGGCTGCGGGAGTCGTTCCTGATCGTCCCGCTGCTCGGCATCGCCGTCGGCTGGGTCAGCGCGTCCCTCGCCGTGTGGACCGACGAGCTGATCTACGAGCTGAACGCCCGCTGGGGCTCCGTCGACCTCCAGGACCTGTGGTACTTCCGGGTGGCCGAGGACTTCGGCGCCGCCGCGAAGATCGCCATGGGGACCATGAGCTCGGCCATGCTGACCTTCATCGGCGTGGTCTTCTCCATCACCCTGGTGGCCCTCCAGATGGCGGCCGGGCAGCTCTCGCCGCGCGTGCTGCGCCTGTACGTGGAGAGCTGGGTCGCCAAGGTGACGCTGGCGGTGTTCCTCTGCACGTTCCTCTACACGCTGCGCCTGCAGAAGGAGTACACCGCGACCGACGACCCCGAACTGGCGGTCGTCCCGTACGTCGGCTCGTCGCTCGCCATGACCCTGGTCGTCATCAGCCTGGTGCTGTTCGTCGTGTACGTCCACGCCACCATCCGCATGATGCGGGTGACGCACGTGATGGACCGGGTGGCGAAGGAGGCGCTGTGGATGCTCGCGGCCCCGCCGGGCGGCCCCGCGCCGCGCGAGCCCGCCGCCGCCGTCGGCACACCCGTCTGCCTTGTCAGGCTCGCGGGCCCGCCGGGCGTGCTCCAGGTCGCCGACATCGAGGCGCTCGTGGAGACGGCGAGGGAGGACGGCGTGACGCTGCGCCTGCTCCCGCGCATCGGCGAGTACCTCGCCTCCGGTGCGCCGCTGTTCGAGGTGCACGGCACCGGTACGCCCCGCCCGGACCTGGCCCGGCGGCTGCGCCGGGCGGTGGAGGTGGGCGGTGAGCGGACCATGGAGCAGGACGTCGGCTACGGGCTGCGGCAGCTCGTCGACATCGCGGTCCGCGCCCTGTCGCCCGCGGTGAACGACCCGACCACCGCGGTGCAGGCCCTGGACCGCATCGAGGTACTCCTCGCCCGGTTGGCCCGGCACCCCCTGGGCCGCCACGCCCACACCGACGCGGCCGGTGCCGTACGGCTCGTCGAGGACGGTCCCACCTGGGCGGAGCTGGTGGACCTGGCGCTGACCGAGGTCCTCCTCTACGGCGCGGGGGCCCCGCAGGTGACGCGGCGCGTCGCGGCGCTCCTCGACGCCCTGGAACCCGCCGTGGGACCGGACCCGTCCCGCCGCGAGCCCCTGGACCGGCAGCGGGCCCGCCTGGAGCGCGCCGTGCACGCCGCCACCCCGGCCGCCGCCGCCCGCCACCACTCGCTCACCCCGGACCGCCGCGGGGTCGGCTGACCCGCCCGCCGCACCTCGGGCGCGGGGTTCGCTGACCCGCCCGCCGCGCCTCGGGTGCCCCCTCCGTGTCGGGAGGCGGCGGCTCCCACCCATCCGCCGGGGAGGGGCGGCTGCCACCCGGCGTGGAGAAGCGGCTTCCGCCCGCAGCGAGGGAGTGGCTGCCGCCCGCCCGCAGTGAGGGAGTGGCTGCCGCCCGCCCGCAGTGAGGGAGTGGCTGCCGCCCGCCCGCAGTGAGGGAGTGGCTGCCGACCGGCCCGAAGGAGTCGCTCCGCCCGACCGGAAGGGGTGGCTTCGCCCTCCGGAAGGAGTCGCCCGCCCGCCCGGAAGGGGTGGCTCCGTCATCCTGGGGGAGTGGCTGCCGCCCGCCGGAAAAACGCGCCCCGCTGCCCCGGCCGTGCCGCCGCGCCTGTCCACACCCTGTGGAGGAGATCTACGCTGGACGGCATCAGGCCAGGATCGGGCCCGTGCCGAGGAGGCGGCCATGGAACTGCGCGTACTCGCCGTGCCGGACTGCCCGAACCTGCCGCTGCTCCTGTACCGGCTCGGCCGGGCCCTGCCCGAGGCGCCGGCCCGGGACGTCGTGGTCGACACGGTCAGGAACGAGGCGGAGGCCGCCCGGCTCGGCATGCACGGCTCGCCGACCCTGCTCGTCGACGGCCGCGATCCCTTCGCCCCGCCCGGTGACGCGCCCAGCCCACCGGCCTCGCGAGCCGCACCTACCGCGGCGCCGACGGCCACGCGGAGGGCGCGCCCAGCGTGGCGCAGCTGGTCGCCGCGCTGCACGCCGCGCCGGGCGGCCGGACCACCGCGCCGCCCTCCCCGTAGCCGCGCGGCCGCGGCCTCCGGAGGCGGCGGCCCCGCATGGGCGAGGGGAAGGCGGGGAACCCGAACAGCCTGGAAGCAGGACGGCGGGGTCCGGAGCCTGCTCCACCGTCCCGGAGAGGACGAAGGGCCGGGCCCGCCCGTGTCCTGCGTGCCGGTCGATCACGGGAAGGAGAACCGGCATGTGCGCGCTGCGCAGCAGGGCGAGGGAACAGGAGGACGAAACCCCCGTCGGCGTCCGCCTCCGGACAGAGGTCCGGTCGGTGTACGAGGCCGCGGCCGGGTCCGCCGGCCGAACCGTCGGAGGGCGCCGCGCCCACCTCGCCGCAGGCATGCGGGATGCCTTGGACTGGGCCCTGGCATACGGCGAGAGAGGCCCCGTCACGGGGGCCCGCGGGGGCGCGGTGCCCGACCTGTACACGTTGACCGCCGAGGTGGACGCGGCGACCGTGCGGCTCGACGACCCGGCCAGCCCGGCCGACCTCCGCGACTACGTCCTCGGGGCCCACGACGCGCTGGCGTGGCTCTGCGGCCACACCGACCAGCGCCCCCTGGCCCGCAAGGTGGCCCTGCACCGCGTGTAGGCGGCAGGCGCCCCGCACGTCGGCCGGAGGATGCCTGGTGGGCGAGCCCGGCAGGTGTGGCGCCCGGGGCCGTCAGGACGTGCCGCGTGCCGGGCCCGGTTCGCGGGATTCGTACAGCACCGTGTGGAAGCAGCCGGCCGCCTCCCGGCCCGCGGGGTCCGCTCCGAGGGCCCGCACCGCCGCCACCGCGAACTCCTGCTCGGCGGCGTCCGTGAAGGCGCGCTGCGGGTAGGTGCGCGTGTCGTCGGAGGCGGTGCGCAGCCCGTGGGCGGCGAGGGTCTCGGCGACCGCCGCGTACGGCACGGTGCGCAGCACGAAAGCGCTCACCCACACCGGGTGGCGCAGGGTGCGGGACAGCAGCGCGCCGAACGTCCGCCGGGTGACGTAGCTGCCGCCACCGGTGAGGGTGATCAGCCCGACGCCGGCCAGTGCGGCGCTCAACGCGGTGCCGGGCGGACCCGCTTCCAGGTTGTCGGTGAAGCCCGCGTCGAGCAGGCCGACCGCCCGGGCGTAGCCGACGGCTCTCCCGGCGATGTCAAGCCCGATGACGGGGTGGGCGTCCGGGCGGCGGCGCCGGGCGTAGAACTCCCTGTCGCGGGCGGCCAGTTCCTCGGTGGTGAGCTCGGCGGCAGCGGGCGCGGTGTAGTGGGCGTACAGCTCGGCCAGGGTGACGTCGTGGTTCAGCAGCGCCGCGTTGATGCCGTACGAGCAGCACAGGTCCAGCACGGCGGGGCGCCCGGGGGCGCCGTCGGGCAGGGCGGCCCGCTCCGCGGCGGTGCGGCGGAAGACGGCCTGGGCGTGCTGGGGGATCTCGTAGCCGAGCGGTGCCAGCCGGGCGAAGTAGGCGCGGGGGTCGGGCCGGTCGTAGATGTCGTCGAAGCGGGCCTTGCCCGCGGGGCGATCCCCTGGCCCCCGTACGTCGGATCCGTCCACTCGGAGCCTCCTCGTCGTCTGCGCGGCGGTAAGGGCCGGTGCCCGGTCCGCGGACCGGGGCGGCCCGGCGTCCCCCGGTGCCTCCCGATGGTCCCGGGTCCCGAGGCGGGGGCGGCGTGCGCGGCGGGTGCGGCCCCGCGGCCGGTGGGCGGCGGCGCCCGCCGCTTCCATCGTCCCTCGCGCGGCGGCGCGGGGCGCCGGATGCCCGCGGCGTGGCTGGACGCCGCCTGCCCGGTGGCCGGGGCCGTACGTGCTGCCGCAGCGCCGTGCACGCCCCCTCGGGGCCGTACGCGCCCCCGCCGGGCCGTGCGTGTCACCAGGACTCCGAGGACTCCCGGCCCGGCGGCGGGCGCCGGTCGGGGAGGCGTCGCCCCGCGCGGCGGGGCGGAGTCCGAGCGCGGCCAGGGGGAAGGCGAGCACGGACACCATGGCGGCGCCGACGAGGGCCGCGGCCTCCCCGGTGGTGATGGCCCGGTCGTCCAGTCCGATGGTGGTGAGGGCGACCACGAGGGGCAGGCACGTCGAGCCGTACAGCATGAGCGCCGCGCGGTCGCGGCGGCCGAACCCGGGCGGGGCGAGCACGTACAGCGGCAGCCCCCGCACCACGAGGAACAGGGCGAGGAAGGCGGGCACCAGCAGCAGGGGGCGGCCGTCGTCCAGCAGGGCGTCGAGGTCGAACTCGATGCCGGTGACGACGAAGAAGACCGGTACGAGGAAGCCGAAGCCGATCGCCTCGACGCGGGCCAGCACCTCGCCGCGGCTCGCCGGGTCGGCGCCGCGCAGCACCAGGCGGGTGAGCACGCCCGCGGCGAAGGCGCCGAGCAGGATGTCCAGCCCGAAGACGCGGGAGAGCCCCAGCATGGCGGCGAGCACCAGCATCACGAACCGGACGGCGAACTGCCCGCTGGTGTGCAGGGTCCGCTCGACCATCTCGGGGAACCACGGGCGGCGGGGCCGCGCCGCCCACCACACGGCGGCGGCCGTGACCGCGGCGAACGCCAGCAGGAGCAGCGCCGCCTGCCCCGGGCGGCGTCCGCTGAGCAGCACCGCCATGGCGATCACCGGCCCGAACTCGCCCACCGCGCCGAAGGCCAGCACCGCCGTGCCGAACGGGCCGCGCAGGTCCCCGGAGTCGCGCAGGATGGGCAGGACCGTGCCCAGGGCGGTGCTGGTGAGCGCCGTTCCGATCACGAAGCACGCCGTCGCCCGGCCGCCCGCCAGGGCGTACGCGATGCCGAGCCCGACCGCGAGCGAGACCGCCCAGGCGCCGAGCGAGCGGCGCAGGGTGCCGCCGCGCACGGCGGCGAAGTCGATCTCGTACCCGGCCAGGAAGATCAGCATGGCGAGCCCGAGGTCGGACAGCACGTCGATCGCCTCGCCGTGCGCGGACGCCCAGCCGAGGACGTCGGGTCCGACGAAGACACCGAGCAGGATCTCGAAGATGACCAGGGGGACCGGGAGCCGCCGGTTCGCCGTACGGGCCAGCAGGGGCGCGAGCACCGCGATGGCCATGATCAGCAGAAGCGTCCCCGACTGTGACATACCGGCATCTAAGTGAGCTGCGCCAATGGGGGCAAATCAGACACTCGGAGGGGCTCGGCGCAGGGCGCCGGGGTGGGGCGGGCGCCCTCGGCGGCCCGCGCCCGGCGGCCGACCGCGCTGCTCGTCCTCGGCTGCCGCGGCACGGTGGCGGGCCCGCCCGGCGCCCGGACCGCGCACGGCTGTCCCGGGCCGTCTCCGCGCGGTGGCGGAGTCGGCGGTCCGCCGCCGCGGGTCGTCCGTCCGCGGCCGCGGGGCCCGGCGGGAGGCCCGCCGATCTCCGGCCCGGCGGCCGGCCCGGCGGTGCAGCGGCCGCCGGCCTCGGGGGCGGGCTCCGGCTCGTCGAAGCGCCCTGCGCCTCACCAGGGACCTCCTTGTGCCCTGCCCTGCTGGTTCGACTCATGTCAATATGGGGTCATGTCCCGTACGAAGCTGCTGCCGCTGTCGGAGCCCGCGGCCGGCGCCGCGCCCTGCTGCCCGCCCCTCACGGAGCGGCCGCTGACCGCGGACGAGGCCGAGCGCACGGCCAGGATGTTCAAGGCGCTCGGCGACCCGGTGCGCCTGCGGCTCTTCTCCCTGGTCGCCTCGCACGAGAGCGGCGAGGCGTGCGTCTGCGACATCTCCGACGTGGGCGTCTCCCAGCCGACCGTCTCCCACCACCTGAAGAAGCTCAGGGAGGCCGGGCTGCTGGCCTCCGAGCGGCGTGGGACCTGGGTGTACTACCGGGTCGAGCCCCCTGTGCTCGCCGCCATGGGCCGCCTGCTGACCTCCGCCGCGGCGGGCTCGTGACCGCGCGCATCGTCCCGCTGACCGCCGAGCACGCCGCTCAGGTCCTGACGATCTACCAGGCGGGCATCGACGAGGGCGACGCCACCTTCGAGACCACCGCCCCGACATGGGAGGCGTTCGACCGCGCGAAGCCGCCCGCGTACCGCTTCGCCGCCGTCGACGAGCGCGGCACCGTCCTCGGCTGGATCGCGGCCGGCAGGGTCTCCGACCGCTCCGCCTACGCCGGGGTGCTGGAGCACTCCGTGTACGTCCGGCCCGACGCCCGGGGCCGCGGCGTCGCCTCGGCCCTGCTGGCGGCGCTCCTGGCGGCCGCGGACGCGGCGGGCGCCTGGACCGTGCAGGCCGGCATCTTCCCCGAGAACGCGGCCAGTCTCGCCGTCCACGCACGCGCGGGCTTCCGGGTCGTCGGCACCCGCGAGCGCATCGGCCGCCACCACGGCGTGTGGCGGGACGTGGTACTCCTGGAACGCCGCAGCGCCGCCGTGACCTGACCGCCGCACCGGGGCCCGGCCGGCGGGAGTCCGGCCCGCGCCCGGCGTCCGCCCCGCCTCGCCCCGGCCCGCGGTACGCGGCGGGCACCGCCGCCACCTGGCGGCCGGTCCGCCGCCGCCCGGGCCGCCGGTTCGCCGCCCGGGCCGTGCGGCGGCGGGGCGCAGGCCGCCCCCGACGGGACGTGCCGACGGGGTGGCGGCTCGTTCCGCGGCTGGTCAGGGCGTGATCGGTACGGCTCGGCGGGAACGACCGCCTTCCGGCAGGCCGGGGGCGGTCGTTCCGTGCGCGGTGCGGGTCAGTGGCTGGTGAGCTGTCCCGCGAGCTTGCCGTGCATGTCGGCGCTGGGCTTGTTCAGGCCGATGATGGTGACCTTCTTGCCGCGCTGGGCGTACTTCGTCTCTATCGCGTCGAGGGCGGCGACGGAGGAGGCGTCCCAGATGTGGGCGTCGGACAGGTCGATGACGACGTCGTCCGGGTCGTCCTTGTAGTCGAACTGGTAGACGAGGTCGTTGGAGGAGGCGAAGAACAGCTCCCCGGTGACCGCGTAGACGACCTGGTTGCCGTCGGGGTCGACGACACCGGTGACCTCGGCCATGTGCGCCACGCGCTTGGCGAAGACGATCATGGCGGTGATCGAGCCGACGATGACGCCGATGGCGAGGTTGTGGGTGGCGACGACGACGGCGACGGTGGCGACCATGACGGTCGTCTCGCCCAGCGGCATCCGCTTGAGGGTCTTCGGCTGGATGGAGTGCCAGTCGAAGGTGGCCACCGACACCATGATCATGACGGCGACGAGCGCGGCCATGGGGATGTCGGAGACGACCGGCCCGAAGACCACGCACAGCACCATCAGGAAGGCGCCGGCGAGGAACGTCGACAGGCGGGTGCGGGCGCCCGAGACCTTCACGTTGATCATGGTCTGGCCGATCATCGCGCAGCCGCCCATGCCGCCGAAGAAGCCGGTGACCACGTTGGCGATGCCCTGGCCGAGGGACTCGCGGGTCTTGTTGGAGTGGGTGTCGGTGATGTCGTCGACCAGCTTCGCCGTCATCAGCGACTCCATCAGGCCGACCAGCGCGAACGCGAAGGCGTACGGGGCGATGGTGGTCAGGGTGTCCATCGTGAACGGCACGTCCGGCAGGCCCGGCACCGGCAGGGACGAGGGCAGTTCGCCCTTGTCGCCGACGGTCGGCACGGCGAGGCCGGCGCCGACGGTGATGACGGTGAGGATGACGATGGACACCAGCGGCGCCGGGATGGCGGTGGTGAGCTTCGGGAAGAAGACCATCATCAGCAGGCCGCCGAGGATCAGCGGGTAGACGACCCACGGCACGTCCTGCATCTCCGGCACCTGGGCCATGAAGATCAGGATCGCGAGGGCGTTGACGAAGCCGACCATCACGGAGCGCGGGATGAACCGCATGAGCTTGGCGACGCCGAGCGCGCCGAGGGCGATCTGCATCAGGCCGCCGAGGATGACGGCCGCGATCAGGTAGCCGAGGCCGTACTCGTGGTTCAGCGGGGCGATGACCAGCGCTATCGCGCCGGTGGCGGCGGAGATCATCGCCTTGCGGCCGCCCACGACGGAGATGACCACGGCCATGGTGAAGGAGGCGAAGAGGCCCACGGCCGGGTCGACACCGGCGATGATCGAGAACGAGATCGCCTCGGGGATCAGCGCCAGGGCGACGACGAGGCCGGCGAGGACCTCGGTGCGGAAGACCTTGGGGGAGGCGAGCCAGTCGGGTTTGGACAGCTTGGACGGCTTGGAGGGCGTGGGCGCAGCAGCGAGCGGTGAGGACATGCAACCGTTTCTTGTTCCGGGCGCAGACGTCCGTCGTACCGCTGGACGCAGGCGCGCTTCGTACGCGACTCCTCTGCCGAGGGGAGTCTCCGGCGGCCCGGCCGCGACGGGGGCCATGCCGGTGGGGTGGCGGTCGGAGACCGCCGGTCGGGCATCATTGCCCGGAAGCCTTGGGTCGCCGCCCGGGTACGGACCGATCGGGGCCACACGGGTGGCGGACACGGATGACTCTACCCTGACGTGAGGGCAGAGTGCGACTTGCGGCTTGTGAAGTACAGGTAAACAGCACGTCGGGGCTGTGATCCCAGGCACGTGTCTGGGGTGGCGCCGCCCGTCGCGGCGTGCACGGTGGGACGGAGAAGGCAGGCGATGGCGGACCAGGCGCGGCAGATGCAGATCGGTGAGGTGGCCGAGAGGACCGGTCTGTCGCTCCGCACGATCCGCCACTACGAGGACGTGGGTGTCGTCACACCCTCCGCGCGCAGCAAGGGCGGCTTCCGGCTCTACACGGAGTCCGACGTGGAGCGGCTCATGGTCGTCCGGCGGATGAAGCCGCTGGGCTTCTCGCTGGAGGAGATGCGGGAGCTGCTGGGCATCGTCGACCGGATCTCCGCGACCGACGACCCGCCGGCCGAGGACGAGCGCCGGCGGCTGCGGGAGCGCCTGGACGCATACCAGAAGGTCGCGGAGGCGCGGTGCGAGAAGCTGCGCGCCCAGCTGATGGCCGCGGAGGACTTCGCCGCCACCCTGCACCGCAAGCTCAGCGAAGCCCGCTGACCGGCCGCGCGGCCGGTTGTGCGCGGTGCGGCCTCGCGCCGGTGGCGGAGGCCTTCTGGGCCGGGCCCGCGCTGCGCCTCCTTGGGGCGGCGGGTGCGTCCCTGCGGTGGCGGGTGCCGGCGGCGGGGTGCGTCCGGTGCGGTTTCGGTCCGGGGCGGTGCGATGCGATGCGGTATGGCTCGTACTCGTGCGGTGCCGGGTGTGCTCCGGGACGGCTTCGCCTCCTCGGTGTGGCGGGTGCGTCCCTGCGGTGGGGGGTGCTGTCGGCGGCGGTGCGTCCCGGTGTGTGTGGCGGCTGGTGCTGCCGTACGCAGGCGGGCCGGTGGCGGTGTGCCGGGGTCTGCCGCCCGTGGTGCCGTGGGCGCGGCCTCACGGGTGGAAGACGTGCAGGCGCCCCGGTAGGGCCTCGAACTTCAGCGGGGTGCGCACCTCGTGCGTCGGTGTGCCGTCGATGTCCAGGCGGTGCGGCCCCCACGGGCGGGCGTAGCGCACGCGGCTCACGCGGCGCGCGGCGAAGGCGCCGTCCACGTGCAGGAGGCCGTCCGGTGTCAGGCGGATGCACAGCTCGCGGTGGGCCGGCGAGGTCACCTTCTCGTTGTCCAGGAGGAGGTGCGCAGGACCGGAGTGCGGCCGCAGGCAGGCGACGGCGGCCTGCCGCACGGCCAGGTCGACGCCCCCGCCCGGCAGCCGGATGCCGATCACGGGACGCCGGTGGCCGTACGGCCCTGCGGGCGCGGTGGGCGCGCCGCCGCCGGGGCCGGGGCGCGCGGTGAGGATCGGCAGCCCCCACAGGGCGGCGGTCCGCAGCGCGGGCTCGGCGGGGGAGCCGCCCGCGTGCAGGAGAAGGTGCACGGCGGGCGCGGGCGCGTCCCCGGGACTCCGGTGGCGCCTGCCGGCCGCCGGTACGGGACCGCACTGCAGGGTCCTGATGCCTCGGTTGTCGAGCGCGTCGGCCACGGCCGCGGGGCGGTCCTGTTCGAGGTGCTGCGGCCCGCCCAGCACACCGACGACGGGGCGCCGTGCGGGGAGCTCCGCCACCAGCCGTACGGCGGCCGAGACCAGGGTGTCGAGGTCGGCTTCCGCCCGGGGAGCGGGCGGCCGGGCGGGAGCGGAGGGGTCGGGGGAAGGCATGGGCGTCTCCTTGCGGCGGGCGGCCGCTCCTGTCGAGTCGTCCACCTGTCCGGACCGTGGCGCCGGCGGCGGACCCGCGAGGCCGGGGTGTGTCAGGGCGGACACCGACCCCGCGGGGGCGGCACGCGCGGCCGCCTCGGTGCGTCGGCGGCGGCGGGCCCGCCCGAGTGGCCCGGGGCGGGACGGCCGCGGGACGCGTCCGACGGTCCCAAACTAACCCAGCGCGAGGGTTCCGTGGCGTGAATTGGCGTGTGGCGTAAGCCGATTGGGCCCCGGTGGGTGTTCCGGTGGCGCAGAGTTCCGGAGATGGGGGGATGCTGTTCAGCGGGGCTTCCCCGCAGTGTCGCCGGCAGCCGTGCGCCTGCCTCGGCGGCCGGGCCCCCGCTACGGCCGCCGCGACCCCTGCGGCCGCCGCGGCTCCTGCGGCCGCTCCCCGCGACAGCCCCGAACCCTCCGGCGGCGACCGGAGCCCACGCCCTGCCCCGCGACGGCAAGCGCCTCGCTTCCCCGGTACGGCCCGCGTCTCCGCCCCTCGTGCCTGTCGGTGCCTTCGGTACGGCCCGCGCCCCCGCCCCGGTACGGCTCGCGTCCCCCGCCCTGGTACGTCCGCCGCCCCGGTACGGCTCGCGTCCCCCGCCCTGGTACGTCCGCCGCCCCGGTACGGCTCGCGTCCCCCGCCCTGGTACGTCCCCCGCCCCGGCATGGCCCGCGGTCCCGGCCCCGCGGCGGTCGGCGGGAGGAGGGCCCGGACGCCGGCCGGGGGGTGGTGTCAGGTGGTTGCTGCTGCGGGGAGTTGTGGGGGTGTGGGTGGGTGGCCGGGGGCTTTGGGGAGGGCGAGGACCATGGTGAGGCCGCCGCCGGGGGTGTCTTCGGCGGTGAGGGTGCCGCCCATGGCTTCGGCGAAGCCGCGGGCGACGGCGAGGCCGAGGCCGACGCCGGCGCCGCGCGGGGCGTCGCCGTAGCGCTGGAAGGGGGCGAAGACGTGTTCCTTGGCCTCGTCGGGGATGCCGCGGCCGCGGTCGACGACCCGTAGTTCCACGCGGTCGCCGAGGGTGCTGGCCGCGACGATGACGGGGATGCCGGGCGGGCTGTACTTGACGGCGTTCTCCACGATGTTGGCGACGGCGCGTTCCAGCAGGCCCCGGTCGACTTCGATCATGGGCAGGCTTTCGGGGATGTCCAGTTCGACGCTGCCCTCGGGCACGCCGCCGAGGGCCATCGGGACGACTTCGTCCAGGTCGGTCTCCCGCAGCAGGGGTGTGACGGTGCCGGTCTGGAGGCGGGACATGTCGAGCAGGTTGCCCACGAGGTGGTCGAGCCGGTCGGCGCCTTCCTCGATCGCGGCGAGCAGTTCCGCCTTGTCCTCCTGCGACCATTCGACGTCGTCGGAGCGCAGTGAGGTGACGGCTGCCTTGATGGCGGCGAGGGGGGTGCGCAGGTCGTGGCTCACCGCTGCGAGCAGGGCTGTGCGGATCTTGTTGCCCTCGGCGAGCTTGCGGGCCACTTCCGCCTCGCCGACCAGCCGCTGCCGGTCCAGGACGACGGCCGCCTGCGCGGCGAACGCGCCGAGCACCCGCCGGTCCTCGGCCGGCAGCACGCGGCCGGTGAGGGCCAGGGCCAGGTGGTCGCCGACGGGCATGTCGACGTCGGCGTCCTCCGGCCGCTGCGGGTGGGCGCTGTCGGAGCCCACCCGGCCCGCGCACGTCCACGGCCCGCCGTCGCCCGCCCGCTCCAGCAGCGCCACCGAGTCCATCTGGAACGTCTCGCGGACCCGTTCCAGCAGCGCGTCCAGCGTGGTCTCCCCCCGCAGCACGCTGCCCGCCAGGAGTGACAGCGTCTGCGACTCGGCCCGCAGCCGGGCCGCCTGCTGCGTCCGGCGCGCGGCGAGGCCCACCACGGAGGCGACGGACACGGCGACCGCGAAGAACACCACGATCGTGACGATGTTCTCGGGATGGGCGATGGCCCAGGTGTGGAAGGGCGGCGTGAAGAACCAGTGCAGCAGCAGCGAGCCCGCCGTCGCCGAGACCAGCGCCGGCCACAGCCCGCCGATCAGCGCCGCGGCGACGGTCAAGCCCAGGAACAGCAGCATCTCGTTGGCGATGCCCGGCCCGTCGCCCGCCAGCGTCAGCAGCCAGGTCAGCAGGAACGGGCCGATCCCGGCGACCAGCCATCCGGCGACGACGCGGTGGCGGGTGAGCCGCGCGCCCCGGGCCGCGGGCAGTCCCCGGCCCTTGCCCACCGCGTCATGGGTGACGATGTGGACGTCCAGGTCGGTGTCGGAGTTGCGGGTGACGGTCGCGCTGACGCCGGGCCCGAAGACGTACTGCCAGGGCTTGCGGCGGCTGGCGCCCAGCACGATCTGCGTGGCGTTGACGCCCCGCGCGAACTCCAGCAGCGACGACGGCACGTCGTCGCCGATCACATGGTGGAACGTCCCGCCCAGGTCCTCCACCAGGGTCCGCTGCACGGCCAGCTCCTTCGGGGACGCCGAGCACAGGCCGTCGCTGCGGGCGACATAGACGGCCAGGACCTCCCCGCCCGCCCCCTTCTCCGCCAGCCGCGCGGCCCGCCGGATCAGCGTGCGCCCCTCGGGGCCGCCGGTCAGCCCGACGACGATCCGCTCCCGGGAGCCCCAGATCTTGGAGACCTGATGGTCCTTGCGGTACTGCTGGAGGTACGCGTCGACCCGGTCCGCCACCCACAGCAGCGCCAGCTCCCGCAGCGCGGTGAGGTTGCCGGGGCGGAAGTAGTTCGACAGGGCGGCGTCGATCTTCTCCGGCCGGTAGATGTTGCCGTGCGCCATACGCCGGCGCAGCGCCTGCGGGGACATGTCGACCAGCTCGATCTGGTCGGCGCGCCGGACCAGTTCGTCCGGGACGGTCTCCTGCGGCCGGACGCCGGTGATCGACGCGACCAGGTCCCCCAGCGACTCCAGGTGCTGGATGTTCACCGTGGAGATGACATCGATACCGGCGGCGAGGAGTTCCTCCACGTCCTGCCACCGCTTGGCATTGCGGGAGCCGGGGACGTTCGTGTGCGCGAGCTCGTCCACGAGCGCGACCGCAGGACACCGCGCCAGCACCGCATCCACGTCCATCTCGGAAGCCGTGCCGGCGCCGGCGCCGTCGGCGACCTCCTGGTGCGGCACCTGCTCCAGCCCGTGCAGCAGCGCCTCGGTGCGGGGCCGGCCGTGGTGCTCGACGAAGGCGACGACGCAGTCCGTGCCGCGCTCCACCCGGCGGTGCGCCTCGGACAGCATCGCGTACGTCTTGCCGACGCCCGGAGCCGCGCCCAGGTAGATGCGTAGCGTGCCGCGTCCCATGGTCGTCCGCCCGTCCGTTCCGGTCCTGCTCGTCCTGCTCGTCCGGCTCGTCCGGCCGGGGTGTCGCCCTCCAGTGTGCGCTGAGTCCCCCCGGACCCGCCGCCGAGTGAGCTGCCCCACACGCTGTCACGGCGGGCCGCGCCGGGGGAGCAGGCTGCGGCGGGGTCAGGCGCGGCCCGCCGTGCCGTCCTCCACCGGGTCGAGCATCTCCTCGGGCGGCGGCACGGACACCATCTCCATGGGGGCGTTCCGGCTGCCGCGGGTGAACCGGCCGGTGAGCCGGGTGGCGACCGGCTCGGTGTAGCGGGCGGTGAGCGGGCCGAGGACGACGAGGATGAGGACGTACGCCGTGGCCAGCGGGCCGAGCGCCGGTTCGATGCCGGCGGTGACGGCGAGCCCGGCGATGACGATGGAGAACTCGCCGCGCGCCACGAGGGTGCCGCCCGCGCGCCAGCGGCCCTTGCGGGAGATCCCGGCCCGCTTGGCGGCCCAGTAGCCGGTGGCGATCTTCGTGGCGGCGGTGACCAGGGCCAGGGCGAGAGCGGGCAGGAGGACGGGCGGGATGCTGGCGGGGTCGGTGTGGAGGCCGAAGAAGACGAAGAAGACGGCGGCGAAGAGGTCCCGCAGCGGGCTGAGCAGGTTGTGGGCGCCTTCGGCGACCTCGCCGGACAGGGCGATGCCGACGAGGAACGCGCCGACCGCGGCGGACACCTGGAGCTGCTGCGCGATGCCCGCGACCAGCAGGGTCAGGCCCAGCACGACCAGCAGGAGCTTCTCGGGGTCGTCGCTGGAGACGAAGCGGGAGATGACCCTGCCGTAGCGGACGGCGAGGAACAGCACCAGCCCGGCGACACCGAGCGCGATGGCCAGCGTGACGCTGCCTGCGGCCAGACTCACCCCGGCCACCAGGGCGGTGAGGATCGGCAGGTAGACCGCCATGGCGAGGTCTTCGAGGACCAGGATGCTCAGCACGATGGGCGTCTCGCGGTTGCCGAGGCGGCCGAGGTCGCCGAGGACCTTGGCGATGACGCCGGAGGAGGAGATCCAGGTGACCCCCGCGAGGACGACGGCGGCGACCGGGCCCCACCCGAGCAGCAGGGCCATGGCGGCGCCGGGCAGGGCGTTGAGGGCGGCGTCGACGAGGCCGGCGGGGTACTGCGTCTTGAGGTTGGTGACGAGGTCGGTGGCGGTGTACTCCAGGCCCAGCATCAGCAGCAGGAGGATGACGCCGATCTCCGCGCCGATCGCCACGAACTCCTCGCTCGCGCCGAGCGGCAGCAGGCCGCCCGTGCCGAAGGCGAGGCCGGCCAGGAGGTAGAGGGGTATCGGGGAGAACTTCAGCCGTCCGGCGATCCGGCCCAGCAGGCCGAGGCCGAGGATGATGGCACCGAACTCAATGAGGAAGACGGCGGACGAGTGCACTCATCACTCCCTTCCGAGGATCGCGGCGGCGGCGTCGGCGCCTTCGCGGGTGCCGATGACGATGAGGGTGTCGCCGCCTGCCAGACGGAAGTCCGGCCCCGGCGCGGGGATGGCGTCGGCTCTGCGCAGGACGGCGACGATCGACACGCCGGTCTCGGTGCGCATGCGGGTCTCCCCGAGCAGCCGCCCGTTCCAGTGCGAGGCCGCGGTGAGCTCGATGCGCTCGGCGACCAGCCCCAGGTCGGTGGTGGACAGCAGGGTGGGGCTGTGGTGCGCGGGCATCAGGGCGTCGATCAGCGCCTCCGTCTCCCCCGCCGTCAGCCGCACGGACAGGGCGCAGGCGTCGGGGTCGTCCCGGTGGTAGGCGTTGAGCACCCGCGTACCGTCGCGCTGCGCGACCACCGACAGCCGGCGGTCCTCGCGGGTGGTGAGGTCGTAGCGGACCCCGATCCCGGGCAACGGCGTACTGCTCATACGCGGAACGGGCACAGCGACTCTCCTCGATGGCGCGACACACGAGCGAGGCGTCCCGCGTACGGGTGACGCCTTGGCGATTACTTTACTTGGCGGACAAACCAGGGTATTAGCCGCAGAACCCCGGCCGTGTGCCGGGAACCGCCTCCACCGCCCCCGGCCGTATGTCGGGAACCGCCTCCACCGCCCCCGGCCGTGTGCCGGGAACCGCCTCCACCGCCCCCGCCCGCCGTCCCGCCCGCCCGCCACGCGCGCGCCGCCAGGTGAAGGCTTCGGCGGCGGCGGGAGACGCGGACGGTAGGGTGACGACCCGCCGGACCCCGGGCCGAGGACGTGCTGTCGACACGGCCGGCGGGCGACCACCGGCACGACGAGGAACCGGGCCAGCCCCGGACCAGCGGGGAAGGCCGGGAGCGAGCAGTGGCAGGAAGCGCGGCGAGGCTGTGGCAGACGCTGTTCACCACGCACCCGGCCCGGACGACCGTCGTGTCCTTCGCCGCCGTCATCCTCGGCGGCACGCTCCTGCTGACCCTGCCCGTGTCGTCCGCCGACTCCGGCGCGACCGGCCTGGTGCCGGCGCTGTTCACCGCCACCTCCGCGGTGTGCGTCACCGGCCTCACCGTGGTGGACACGGGCACGTACTGGAGTGGTTTCGGCCAGGGCGTGATCCTGGCGCTGATCCAGGTGGGCGGCTTCGGGATCATGACCATGGCGTCGCTGCTCGCGCTGCTGGTGTCCGGGAAGCTGCGGCTGCGCATGCAGCTGACGGCGGCGGCGGAGACCAAGAGCCTGGCCATCGGCGACGTGCGGCGGGTGCTGCTCGGGGTCGCCGGGACGACGGCCGCCGTCGAGCTGGCCGTCTGGGCGGTGCTGGCGCTGCGCTTCCGGTTCGGCTACGCCATGCCGATCGGTGACGCCGTCTACCACGGCTTCTTCCACTCCGTGTCGGCGTTCAACAACGCCGGCTTCGCCCTCCAGCCGGACAGCCTCACCCGCTACGCCACGGACCCGCTGGTGACGCTGCCCATAGCGGTGGCCGTGGTGCTGGGCGGCATCGGCTTCCCCGTCCTGCTCGAACTGCTGCGGCACCGCACCCGGCGGCGCACGGCCGGACGGCGCGGCTGGTCGCTGCACACCAAGCTCACCGTCGTCACGGCGGCGGGCCTGCTGGCGACCGGTACCGTGCTGACCTGCCTCCTGGAATGGGGGAACCCCGGTACGCTCGGCCGGTTCAGCTGGGAGGACAAGCTGCTCAACGGCTTCGTGCACTCCGTCATGACCCGCAGCGGCGGCTTCAACGCCATCGACATCGGCGCGCTGGAGAACGCGACGCTGCTGATGACCTGCGCGCTGATGTTCATCGGCGGCGGCAGCGCGGGCACGGCGGGCGGCATCAAGGTCACCACCTTCGCGGTGCTGGCCGCCGCGATGCTCGCCGAGGTGCGCGGCGAGCCCAACTCCACGATCATGGGCCGCCGCCTCGCCCCGCACGCCCTGCGCCAGGCCCTCACCGTGGCCCTGCTCGGCGTCGGTTTCGTCATCGCCGCGGCCCTGGCCCTCATGACGGTGGTGAAGGCGCCGTTCGAGGTGGTGCTGTTCGAAGCGGTGTCGGCGTTCGGCGTGAACGGGCTGTCCGCGGGCGTCAGCGCGCAGCTGCCGGTGCCGGGCCAGCTGATCGCCATCCTCCTGATGTTCGTGGGCCGCCTCGGCCCCGTCACGCTGGTCTCCGCCCTCGCCCTGCGCGAGCGCACCCGCCGCTACGAGCTGCCGGAGGAGCGCCCCATCATCGGCTGACGCCCCACCAGGCCCCGGCACGGCGCCGACGCCTTCACCGCCGGGGCCCTGGCCCTTCCGTGTGGACCCGCCGCCGGTCCCCCGGGCGGGCCGACCGCCGCCGGGGCCCGCCGCCGGTTCCCCGGGGTGGGCCGACCGCCGGCGGGGCCCGCCTGCCGCCACGGGCCCACCTGCCGCTACAGCCCCACCTGCCACGCGAACGGCGGCAGTTCGGCGGCGCGGCAGTAGACGTCCACCGCCCAGGGCAGCAGTGCCGCCATCGGGTGCAGCCGAGCCCCCTGGAGGCTGGCCAACTGCCGCGCGCTGTGCCGCACGCAGCCCGTGATCTCCGTACCGTCCGCCGTCACGACCGTCACCGCCGTGAGGGGGCCCTCGCACGCCGTCGGGTCCTTGTCGTCCGCCGCCGCGCACCGGCACCCCGCCCCGTGGCCGCGGTTCACGTTCCGGTCACCCATGTCACTCCCTCGGCCGCAACCGACTCCACACCCGGGGTACCCCCAACGGGGCGGCCGCGGCCCGGGCTTGACCGCATCGGGGGCAGCTGTTTCCCGTCCGCTTACCCTCGCCCGCCCGCGCCGCCCGCCGCCCGCCGCGCGCGTCCCGCGATCCGAGTCACCGGTGCCCGGCGGGCCGGTCGGGCCGCCGCGCCCGCCTGTGGCGGCATGGGCCGACTCGGGGGGAGTGCTTTGGGAAGGTGGGGGCATGAGCGGCTACGGAACCGGCCCGGCAGGCGGGGCGTCGACGTGGTCTCCCGCGGTCCCGGAGCCGACCTCGGGAGACGCCGGAGGCTCGTGTGACTGAGTTCCTGACCGGGCAGTGGCCGCTGGGCTGGAGCCTCGCGGTCTTCGCCGTGGCCACGGCTGTGACGGTCGTGTGCAGTGTGCGCCTCGCCGCGCTCGGAGACGCCCTCGCCGATCGGACGGGCTGGGGCGAGGCGCTGTTCGGAGCCGTGCTGTTCGGCCTGGTCACCTCGCTCTCCGGGATCGTGATGACCGCGGTGAGCGCGGGGCTGGACCAGCCCCGGCTCGCGTACGGGAACGCCGTGGGCGGGATCGCCGCGCAGACCGTCGCCATCGCCGTCGCGGACGCCTTCCTGCGCGGGGTGAACCTGGAGCACGCCGCCGCCTCCGTCAAGAACATGCTGTTCGGCTGCCTGCTCATCGGACTGCTGGGCATCTCCGTCATGGCGTCCCTCGGGCCCGACGCCAGCGTGGCGGGAGTGCATCCCGCGTCGCTGGCGATGGTGGCGTTCTACCTCGGCGGCCTGCGCCTGATCCGGGGGCAGGAGCAGCCGCTGTGGCGGGCGGTCGCCACCCGCGACACGGTGCCCGACGTCCCCGCCGAGGACTCGCCGGAGGCAGACGTACGAACCTCCGGCCTCTGGTGGAGGTTCGCGCTGCTGGCCGGTCTGGTCGTCGTCGGCGGCTGGGCGGTGGCGCGGGCGGCGGACGGCATCCTGGATCACACCGACCTCAGCGCGGGGTTCGTCGGGGCGGTGCTCATGGGCCTGGTGAACGCGCTGCCGGAGACCGTGACCTCGATCGCCGCCGTGCGGCGGGGCGCCGTGACGCTGGCGATCGCCGCCGTCGTCGGAGGCAACTGCCTGGACGCCCTGAACCTCGTGGTCGGCGACGTCTTCTACCGGGGCGGCTCGCTCTACCACGAAGCCGCGCCCCAGGAGCTGTTCCTGACGACCAGTGCGATCGTGATGACGGCGGTCCTGCTGGGCGGGCTGCTGCTGCGGCAGAAGACCGGGTGGCTCCGTGTCGGCTTCGACGGGATCCTGCTGGTCGTGCTGTACCTCGGCACGGTCGCCGTCCTCACGTTCTGAGCCGGCCCGGCCCTGCGGCGGCCCTTGCCGCGACGGCCCCGCCGGCAGCAGCGCCCGGGGCCGTACGGCGTCGGCGGCGCGAACCCGGGGCCGGCCGGTCACCGGCTCCCGCGCGGACCGCCGAACCCGTGCGGACCGGCCCACGCGCCACCGGCTCCCGTGCGGACCGGCCCACGTGCGGACCGGGCGCCAGGACGACCGGCGCCAGGACGACCGGCGCCAGGACGGTCGGGCCCCGGGACGGCCGGGGCCCGGGACGGCCGGGCCCCGCTGTGCGAGGGGGCCGGAGCCGCCCTCAGCCCGTACGGGCGGGCGGCCCGGCCCGGCGGGTTCCCGCGGCGGCGCGGGAACCCGCCGGAATCAGCCCTCGTCGCCCTCGTCGTCGCCTTCGAAGAAGTCGCCGACCTCGTCGACGACCTCGGCCGCGACGAGGCCGCCCGCGACACCGACGGCGAGGCCGGCGGCGCCGGCGGCGATGGCCGTGCCCATGCCGGGCCCGGACCGGTGGCCGTGGTGGTCATCGTGCCCGTGGTGCCCGTGGTGGTCGCTCTTGTGGGCGTACGGGTCGCCGTGGCCGTACGCGCCCTGCGAGCCGTACACCGCGTGGCCGCCGTGGCCGCCGTGACCGCCCCGGTCGACGAGGCTGCGCACCCAGCTCTCGACCGTGCTGTTCCAGTCGGTGTGGGCCACGTCGTCGTGGTGGACGGTGAAGCGGTTGAGGGCGTCGTGGCCGCCGGAGAAGAAGCCGCCGCGCTTGTCGGCTTCCACGACGACCTCCATCCCGGCGGGGTTGGCGAGGAACGTGACCTCGATCTCGTTGACCTGGTGCGCGTACTGCGGCGCGGGGGTCATCTCGATCTCCTGGTAGAACGGCAGCTGCTGGCCGGTGCCGCGGATGTGCCCGTATTCGAGGTCGGCGGACCGGAAGCCGAAGCCGAGCTGCCCGAACGCCTCCAGGACGGCTTCCTGCACCGGCAGGGGACCCACGGCGAGCGGGTCCAGGTCGCCCTTGTCCTTGGCGCCGGCCACGCCCAGCTCGGTGCGCACGCCCAGGACGATGCCGAGGGGCTGCCCGTGCAGTTCGTTGACGGGCGTCTCCCACGGCAGCGTGACGCTGAAGGGGATGCTGCGCTGCTCGCCCTCGGCGAGGCGGAAGCCGCCGGCGACGGTGTAGCGCTCGAAGGCCACGGTGCCTTCGGTCTCGCCTTCGTCGTGTTCGGCTTCCACTCGGGCGACGAGTTCCAGGGTGATGTGCTCGACGTCGAAGTCGGCGCTGCCGCCCTTGAGGTGGACCTCGCCGGTGAGGGCGCCGCCCGGCCGGACCGCTCCGGGCGTGAGGACCGTGTCCACCGAGGGGCCGCCGATGCCGATCGACCCGAGCAGTCGCTTGAACACCATCGTGGCGTCCACTCCTTCATGTTGCGCGTTGCCGTACGGAGAGGGGGCCGCCGCCGGTACCGGCGGCGGCCCCTGAGGGGTGTGCTACTTGGCCGCGTCGAGGGCGGCGAGCGCCTGGGCCCAGCGGACGTACTTGAGCTTGGCGAAGTCGGCCACCGTCTTCACGCCGAAGGCCTGGTCCAGGAGCTCGCCGTCCTTCTCGGAGACGCCCTTCAGCGCGTCCACGGGTGCGGCGAGGATCTCCGGCAGGCTCTTGTCCGCCCACGCCTTGTCCAGCACCTTGTCGAGATCTATCGAAGCCACGAAGCCCCTCCCACAGGTCATGGAGCGGTCCGGAGCGACGCCAACGGGCCTGTGAGAAAAGCCGTCTGACGCTCCGTGCCGCCTTTCGTCTACACGTATGTAGAAGCATAGGCCCGGACGCACTCCCATGGGGGCAGCCCGGGGTGAACGGACGGTGTATGGCACGGATCCGGCCACCGGCCGCAGGGCCACCCCCTTGCGCGGGCGGGGTGCGGCGACGCGCCGAGCGCACGCCGTGCGGCGCCTCCGCGGCCGCGCCCCACGTGCCGGAAGGCGCGTGCGGGACGCCGTGTCGGGGGCGCCGCGCCCGGGGCGCAGGATCCGAGGCGGTACGGCGGGGCCGGGCCGCACGGGAGCCGCACCCCGCCGCGGGCCTCGGATGGGCGGCGGCCCCCGCCGGCACCCGGCAGCGCCCGGCGGACCTCCGGCAGTACCCGGCAGCGCTCAGTGGCCCCCGCCGCCCCCGGCAGCGCGCGCCCGGCAGTACCCAGCGGCGCCCGGCACCGGTCCCCGGCGGGCGCGGGCCCGAGGTCCCGGGCGCGGGGCCCCGTCGCCGTCCCGGCTGCCCCGACGCGGCGGTCGCCGCCGTACGGACGGGCGGCCGCGGGTCCCTGCCCGGAGTACCGGGTGCGCCCGTGCCGGGTGTGTGGGGGAGGGCTGCCGGGGAACACAAGGGAGGGTCGACGCGTTCTCTACACAGGCGTAGATCAACGAGTCGACGGCTCTTCCCGGATGCTTTGCCACCCCTTTACCATGGGTGGGCCGGGACGCCCGTCCCGCCGCCAACCGCACACGAGGACCGCCCGCCGGCGGTCCTCCGCACTGAGAAGGAGCAGCAGACCCGCAATGGGTGAACCTCCCAGTACCGGCCGTGCCGCATCCCGATCGCTCGTGAGGGGACGGGGGGTGGCACGGTGACCGAAGTACTCCTGCTGCTTCTCGCTCTCGCGCTCACCCTGGCCTGCGCCGTCTTCGTCGCGGCTGAGTTCTCGCTGACCACGGTGGAGCGCGGTGATCTCGAACGCGCCGCCGAGGCGGGCGAGCGCGGAGCCGGAAGCGCGCTCAAGGCCGTACGGCGCCTCACCTTCCAGCTGTCCGGCGCCCAGCTCGGCATCACCGTGACGTCGCTGGTCATCGGCATGCTCGCCGAGCCGTCCGTGTCCGTGCTGCTGCGGGGGCCGCTGGAGGCCGCGGGCCTGCCCGGCGCCGCCGTGTCGTCCGTGGCGACCTTCCTGGGCGTCGCCGCCTCCACGGTCGTGCTGATGGTCATCGGCGAGCTGGTGCCGAAGAACTGGGCGATCTCCCGGCCGCTGGCCGTGGCCAAGGTCGTCGCGACGCCGCAGCGCGGCTTCACGGCGGCGTTCGGGCCGCTGATCCACCACCTGAACAACACGGCGAACCGTATCGTCCGCCGCTTCGGCCTGGAACCGGCCGAGGAGCTCGCCTCCGCCCGCACACCGGAGGAGCTGGTCGCGCTCGCGAAGCACTCCGCCCGGGAGGGCGCCATCGAGGCGGACTCCGCGGAGCTGTTCGTGCGGACCCTGCACCTGGGCGAGCTGACCGCCGAGAACGTCATGACGCCCCGCGTCGACGTCAAGGCGCTGGAGGTCCACGCGACGGCGGCCGACGCCGCGAACCTCACCCTGGCCACCGGCCTGTCCCGGTTCCCCGTCTACCGCGACTCCCTCGACGAGGTCGTGGGCACCGTCCACATCCGCGACGTCCTGGCCCTCGACGAGGACAAGCGGCGCCTGACGCCGATCGCCGACCTCGCCACGACACCGCTGCTCGTCCCGCATTCCCTCCCGGTCGACAAGCTGCTGGGC
This sequence comes from Streptomyces sp. CC228A, assembly GCF_021390935.1. Classification (GTDB taxonomy): domain Bacteria; phylum Actinomycetota; class Actinomycetes; order Streptomycetales; family Streptomycetaceae; genus Streptomyces. The sequence continues at coordinate 179,760 of NZ_JAJPUI010000006.1, read as the reverse complement.
CGGCTGCGCGAGGCGCGCACCATGGCCGTGGTCATCGACGAGTACGGCGGCACCGCCGGCGTCGCCACGGTCGAGGACATCGTGGAGGAGGTCGTCGGCGAGGTCCGCGACGAGCACGACCCGCACGAGACCCCCGACCTCGCCGAGAGCGAGCCCGCCGCCGACGGCCGCCGCGTCTGGCACGCCGACGGCAGCATCCGCCTCGACCAGCTGAGGGAGATCGGCTTCACCGCCCCCGACGGCCCGTACGAGACGCTGGCCGGCCTGGTCGCCACCCGCCTGGAGCGCATCCCCACCGTGACCGACCGCCTGGACATCGACGGCTGGCAGCTCGCCGTGCTGCACGTCGAGCACCACCGCGCCGACCGCGTGCGCGTCACCGGCCCGGCCCCCGAGGCCGCCGAGCCGGTCGCGGCGCTGAGCCAGGAGGCCGTCCGATGACCACCCTCCAGCTGCTGATCGGCGCGCTCACCCTCCTCACGAACGCGTTCTTCGTCGGCGCCGAGTTCGCCCTGATCTCCGTGCGCCGCAGCCAGATCGAGCCGGCCGCCCTCAAGGGCAACCGCCGGGCCCGGACCACCCTGTGGGGTCTGGAGCACCTGTCGGCGATGATGGCGACCGCCCAGCTCGGCATCACCGTCTCCTCCCTGATCCTGGGCGCCGTGGCCGAGCCGGCCATCGCGCACCTGCTGGAACCGCCGTTCCAGGCCGCCGGGGTGCCGGAGGGGCTCATCCACCCCATCGCGTTCGTCATCGCCCTGACCCTGGCGACCTACCTGCACATGCTGGTCGGCGAGATGGTCCCGAAGAACATCGCCCTGGCCGCACCCGCGCCCACGGCCCTGCTCCTCGGCCCGCCGCTCGTCGCCCTGACCCGCGCCCTGCGCCCGGCCATCTTCGGCATCAACGCCTTCGCCAACGCGATCCTGCGCCTGATGAAGGTCGAGCCGAAGGACGAGGTGGCCTCGGTCTACACCGACGACGAGCTGGTCCGCCTGGTGAAGGACTCCAGCGAGGCGGGCCTGCTCGACCCGGAGGACGGCGACCGGCTGCGCGACGCGCTCGAACTGGGCACCCGCCCGGTCGGCGAGGTCATGGTGCCGCTGAACCGCATGGTGACCGTGGGCCACGGGACCACGCCGCAGGAGCTGGAGCGCGCCGCTGCGGTCCACGGCTTCTCCCGCCTGCCGGTCACCGGACCGGGCGGGACGATCCTCGGCTACCTCCACATCAAGGACGCCCTGGGCGCCGCCGACCGCACGAAGCCGTTCCCGCGCAGCACGCTGCACCCGGTCACCAAGGTCGCCCTGGACACCCCGCTGGACGACACCATGACCGCGATGCGCGCGGCCGGCACCCACCTCGCGGCGGTCACCGGCAACAAGGGCACGGTCATCGGTTTCGTCACCATGGAGGACGTCCTGGAGGAGCTGGTGGGGCCCACCCCCGGCACCGTCTCCGCGACCTGACCCGCGTCCCCCGGCGCCCCGTCGCCGGGGGACGCCCCGGTCAGCCCCGCCGCTCCGGGGCCGCTCCGGGGCCGCTCCCGGGCACCCCGAGGCCGCGCCGCCCCGCAGCGGCCCCTCCCGCAAGCCTGCGCCGCACGCTCACTGAGGCCCGCCGCGCAGGCGGCGCCGCATGTTCGCTGGGGCCCGCCGCGCAGGCCCGCGCCGCCCCGCAGCGGCCCCCACCCTCACACTCGTGCCGCACGCCCACTTGGGCCCGCCGCGCTTGACCGGTCCGCAGGACGCGTCAGGCGGCCCCGTCCGCAGGCACGTGCCGACGGCCCGGGTGGGGCCGCCTCCACGCCGTGGTCCCGCAGGCAGTGCCTCCAGACCGCCGGGGCAGCCCCCGGGTACGACCGTGTCGTGCAGACGGGCGAAGGCCGAACGGGTGGTCTGTGTCTGCGGGATGGGCGGGGCACCGGAAGCAGCCGTGACCTCGCGGCACCCGCGACCGCCGTGCCGGCCCGGCGGAGCGGGCGGGCAGGGCGCCCGCCCGCTGCCCGCGCCGGACGGGTGTCAGAGGTCGATGCGGTGCCCCGCGGCGGCGTCGTCGGGCCCGCCGTAGCGCAGCACCACGTGGGCCGGGCGGAACGGGAGCGCGCGCAGTTCCGGCTCCATCACCCGGTACAGCGCGTCCGCGTCGGGCCCGTAGGCGTAGATCGCGACTTCGCCGCCGCCGAACTCGTCGCCGTCGACCTCGCCGACACCGGCGGCCGCGACCGCGTCGCCCATCGACCGCTCGGCCTCGAAGACCGACTGCCACTGGCCGGAGTCACCGAAACCGTCCCCGCCCAGGTGGAACCGGGCTATCACGGCGTGCTCCTGCGGTGCCTCCGGCACGTCGCACAGTACGTCCTGCATGACGGCACCCTCTCACCCGCCACCGACAGCCGGGGCGCCGCAGCTCCCCGACGGCGAGCGTCCCGGTGCGCCGCGCCCGCCGTCAGCCGCAGCAGGAGCAGCCGGTGCGGCAGCCGCAGGCGTCCGTACGGGGACCCGGGTCGGCGACCGGGACGACGGGCGCGACGGGTACGGCCGGGGTGTCGGCCGCGGCGGGTCCGACCGGCGCGGCGGGTACGGCCGGCGCGGCCGGGGCGGCCCGCGGGTGCGGGACGGCGGGTGCGCAGCAGCCCTTGCCCCGCCAGGCGTCGCGGCCCTCCTTGGCGGCGACGGCGGCGATGGCGAGAGCGGCGAGGGGGTCGGCCCAGGACCAGCCGAGGGTGGCGTTGAGGACCAGCCCGACGAGGAGCACGGCGGACAGGTAGGTGCACAGCAGGGTCTGCCGGGAGTCGGCCACGGCGCTGGCGGAGCCCAGTGCGCGCCCGGCCCTGCGCTGGGCGAGGGAGAGGAACGGCATGACCGCCAGCGACAGCGCGGCGAGGACGATGCCCGGGACGGAGCGGTCGGCTTCCGCGGTGCCGGCGAGCGCGCGGACGGCGTCCACGGCGACGTACGCGGCGAGTGCGAAGAAGGAGACCGCGATCACCCGCAGGGCGCGCTGCTCGCGTGCCTGGCGCGCGGCGTGGTCGGGGGCCGAGAACTGCCAGGCGACCGCGGCGGCGGAGGACACCTCGATGACGGAGTCGAGCCCGAAGCCGATCAGGGCGGTGGAGGAGGCGATCGTGCCGGCGGTGAGGGCGACGACGGCCTCGACGGCGTTGTAGGCGATCGTGGCGGCGACCAGCAGGCGTATGCGCCGGGTCAGGGCGTCGCGCCGCGCCGTGGCCGCGTCGAGGGGAGCGGGCGTCTGCGCGGCCATGGTCAGCAGCAGCCCTTCTCGTCCGCGTCCGGGCAGGTCAGGTCGGTGGCGACGGCGACCACGGCGGTGCGCAGATCGTCCAGGGCGTGGCCGAGGCGCGCGTCGGCGAGTTCGTAGCGGGTGCGGCGGCCCTCCGGGACGGCGACGACGAGGCCGCAGTCCCGCAGGCACGCCAGCTGGTTGGACAGCCGGGTACGGGAGATCCCGAGCCGGTCGGCCAGGTCGGAGGGGTAGGCGGGGGCCTCGCGCAGCGCCAGCAGGACGCGGCAGCGGATCGGGTCGGCCAGGGCCCGCCCGAAGCGGGTGAGGGCGTCGAGATCGGTGGCGAGGGTCAGCATGGGCGCCACAGTACACGGAGTGGTGAATTCATGGAACCATGAACCAAGTGGGTCGCCCCGCGGCGGGGCGCGACGACGGCCGCTCCCACCGCGCGCCCGCCCGCGGCGGGCGCGACGGCCCCGCCGCCGGACCGTCCGGGCGGGTCGGCCGCCGCCACGGGGTCGGCAGGGCAGGGCGGCTGCCGCCGCCACCGGGCCTCGGACAGGAGGCGGGGCGGCCTCCTGCGGGACCGAGTGCCCACCTGCGCAAGGGAGTTGCCGGGCCTACACTGCCGGGCATGGCATGCCGCATCAGTGAGCTGGTCATCGACTGCGCCGATCCCGAGCGGCTCGCCGCCTTCTGGGGCGAGGTGCTCGGCTACGTCGAACTCGGCCGGGAGGACGACGGCAGCATCGAGATCGGACCACCCGACACGGGCTTCGGCGGCGCCCTGCCCGTCCTGGTCCTCAGCCCGAGCGACGCCCCGCGGGCCGGGAAACTGCCCCTGCATCTCGACGTCAGCCCCACCGACCGCAGCCAGCAGGCCGAGTTGGAGCGACTGCTCGCGGCCGGCGCCCGGCCCGTCGACGTCGGGCAGACCGGAGAAGAGTCCTGGCACGTCCTGGCCGACCCGGAGGGCAACGAATTCTGCCTCCTCCGCGCCCGGATCCTGCCCCTCTGACCGCTCGCCGCGGTTCGCCGCAGGGGCCGTTCACCGCAGGGGCCGTTCGCCGGCCGGCTGCCCGGTGGCAGCCGGGCGCGGGACGCGGCCGCCGGTGGCCGGCTGCCGGGGCGTACCCGCCGGTGGCCGGCTGCCGGGGCGCGTCCCGGCGGTGACCGGCGGGGCGCTCAGCGCTTGGCGTGCCGGCCGCGCCGCGCCGGGGCCGGCTCGACCGGGGCCGGCCCGTGGAGGACCTCGTCCCCGCCCGCCTTGGCCTTGCGGGAGCCGGACCGCGCCCGGAGGACCTCGACGACCACGGGGACGATGGAGAGCAGGACGATGCCGATGAGGATCGCCTCGATGTGCTCCCGCACGAAGGCGATCTTCCCGAGGGAGGCGCCGAGGCAGGTGACGCCGACGCCCCACAGGACACCGCCGACGATGTTGTACGTGACGAATGTGCGGTAGTTCATACCGCTCACGCCCGCGATGATCGGCGTGAACGTCCGGACGATCGGTACGAACCGGCACAGGACCAGGGATTTCGGCCCGTGCTTCTCGAAGAACTCGTGGGCCTTCTGGACGTTCTCCTGCTTGAAGAAGCGGGAGTCCGGCCGGTTGAAGATGCTCGGCCCCACCTTGCGGCCGAACATGTAGCCGGCCTGGTCGCCGAGGACGGCCGCGATCACGATGAGCGTGCAGGTGAGCCAGAGAGGGGTGTCGAGGACGCCGGTGGTGACCAGCAGCCCCGTGGTGAACAGCAGCGAGTCACCGGGCAGGAAGAAGCCGATGAGCAGGCCCGATTCGGCGAAGACGATCGCCAGGACTCCGTAGAGGCCGAACTCGTTGATCAGGAAGTCAGGGTCCAGCCAGCTCGGGCCGAGCGCGAGCGTCGAGAAAGAGGTGTTCACGGACTGAAGGCTCCTGCGGGGCGGTGGACGCGGTCGGTCCACAGACGGTGTGAACAAGCTACCAACGGGGTGAAAGACCCGCCGGGCCCGCCGGAAGTTCCCCGCACACCTCCTCGTACCCGTCACCGACAGGCGGCGGGTACGATCCGGACTGGTGGGCCGCAGGCTTCCTGCAGGGGCGGCCCCGGTCCGAAGAAGGTGATCTTCATGGGTGCTTTCAGTGTGTCCCACCTCCTGATCGTGCTGGCCGTCGCCGTCCTGCTGTTCGGCAGTGCGAAGCTGCCGGAGATGGCGCGAGCCCTCGGCAAGTCCGCGCGCATCCTCAAGAGCGAGGCCGCGGCCATGAAGAACGACGGTGCCGCCGGCACGGAGCCGGCGCTTCCCCCGTCCCAGAAGACCGCCTGATTCCGCAGCCGGCCGACGCCGCGCCCGGTCACCGAGCCTCCCGCACACCTCCGGCACCGCACGGTCCCGAACCGGCTGACCCTTGGCTCCCGGCCGCGGCGCAGGCGTCCGCGGGGCGGCCCGTCCGGATCCCACCGCAGGACCCGGGCACCGCGCCCTACCCGGGAAGCCTCACTTCCACGGGTCGCTGAACGACCGGCCGGGCACCGGCTTGGCGATCAGCGCCACGGGGATGAAGAAGCCGACCCGGCCGATCGCGAGCATCAGTGCGGCGAGCGCCTTGGCCTCGTCGTGCTCGGCCGCCTGCGCACACGGCTCGTCGGTGACCCTTCCCCCGGCTGCGGACGGCTGCGGCACGGCTTCCACCAGTGCCGGCGCGGCAGCAGCGGAGCCCCCCGACTCGGTCAGGGGGCTCTGTCAGGGCGCTCGGCCAGGGCAGGGCATGCGCCGATGCGCGGACCTGGGGACGGCGTCGGCACGTCCGCGGACCCGGGGACGCCGCCGACGGCGTCGGCACGTACGGCTGTCTCCGCCCCGGCCCCGCGTCGGCCCGGCCGCCGCCGTGGCGACGGCCCCGGCTCACCGCCTCAGGGGCCCGGGCGCCGCGTCATGGACGACGGCCAGGGCGCCCCTGCCGCAAGGCAGGGCACCCGGCCGCCGCGGCAAGCGGCGGCAGCCCCGGCTCGCCGTGCCGAGGCGACCCGCCGCCGCGGCGGCGACGGCCCGGCCGCCCCCGCACGTGCCGTCAGCTGCGGTCGCCGGCCGGGGCGGTGCCGCCCACCGCCGTCTCCTCGGCGGACGGGTCGGCGTCGGCACCCGCGTGCTCCGGGGTCTCCGCGACCGGGAGGCGGTTCGGCAGCTTCGCGGCGATGGCGACCGCCCCCAGGGCGAGGACCGCTGCGACCGCGAAGGCCAGCTTCATCCCGCTCATCTGCGCGGGCACGGCCGCGGTGCCCTCGGCGACCAGCGCACTGGTCCGCAGGGACATCACCGTCACCACGAGCGCGGTGCCGAACGCCGCCGCGACCTGCTGCAGCGTGCCCAGCATGGAGCTGCCGTGCGAGTAGAGGTGCGGCGGAAGGCCGCCCATGCCGAGGGTGAAGCACGGCGTGAACGTCGCCGCGAGGCTGACCATCAGCAGCACGTGCATGCCGAGGACCATCCAGTACGGCATCGTCAGCGAGACCTGCGTCAGCCCGAAGAGGGCGAGCGCCATGCCGATCGAACCGGGCAGCACCAGCAGCCGGCTGCCGAACCGGTCGAACGCCTTCCCGATCGTCGGACCCAGCAGGCCCATGATCAGGCCGCCCGGCATCACCAGCAGCCCGGTCTCCAACGGGCTGAGCCCGCGCAGGTTCTGCAGGTACAGCGGCAGCAGGATCATCGCGCCGAGCATCGAGAGGAACCCGACGGACATGAGGACCAGCGACAGGGTGAAGGTGCGGTGCCTGAGGGCGCGCAGGTCCATCAGCGGCACGCCGCCGCGCTGGAGCCTGAGCTGGCGGACCGCGAACAGCGCGATGGCCGCGAGCCCGGCGGCGGTGAGGGCGGCTCCGGTGCCGACCCCGCCGCCGCCCTCGCCGAACAGGCTCAGGCCGTACACGAGCCCGCCGAAGCCGAGTGCGGCCACCCCGACGCTGAGCCAGTCGATGGAGCTGACCTGCGGGTCGCTGATGTTCTCCATCCTGCGCAGCCCGAGGAGGGTCACCAGCGCGGCGATCGGCAGGACGACCAGGAACAGCAGCCGCCAGGAGCCGAACTGCAGGATGAGCCCGGACACGGCGGGCCCGAGCGCGGGCGCCACCGAGATGGCGAGGGTGACGTTGCCCATCACGCGGCCGCGGTCCTGCTCGGGCACCACGATCATCAGCGTGGTCATCAGCAGCGGCATCATCACGGCGGTGCCCGCGGCCTGCACGGTCCGGCCCAGCAGCAGCACCTCGAAGGACGGTGCGACGGCGCACAGGGCGGTCCCCGCGAGGAACACGCCCATCGCTATCGCGTAGGCCTGACGGGTGGTGACCCGCTGCAGGAACCAGCCGGTCACCGGGATCACCGCGGCCATGGTGAGCATGAAGGCGGTGGACACCCACTGCGCCGACTGCTCGGTGATGTCCAGCGAGTCCATCAGCCGCGGAATGGCGTTGAGCATGATGGTCTCGTTGAGGATGACCACGAACGTGGCCAGCACCAGCAGCCGCACCACGGGCGGTGTGCGGCCCGCCTTCCCGGCCGGTTGTTCGTGGATCGCCGTCGTCATGGGGGTACCTCGCTGGGGTTGCTGGTCGCGGTCGCCTCGCAGCCAAGGGCGGTCGGCGCGGACGGTGGGGTGATGACGCCGTGGCAGACCGGCGCGCTTGGCAGAAGTCATCGGTCGTCAGGAGTCTTCCGTATCCGCGCCCGGATTCGTACGGATTTACGTCCGCTCACCGAGGGCGACCACCGGCCCCGCCCGCAGCGTCGGCCCCGCCCACCCCGGCCCGCCGCCGCGCGTCCGCGGCGGAACGCACCCGACGCCGTGGCACGAAGAGACGCACACGCACCCGCAAGCACCGGCAAGTGACCCGGAACACACCACCGGCGGCGATGACTCCGGCCGCCGCGCCCGGTCATACGACCGGCACCGGACACCCGGCCGCGCGGGCCGCCTTCCCGGCCACCCGCCGACCGCCCACCGCCGCCCAGGCGGCCGCCACCGACGACGGCACCCGACCGCACCAGACGGAAGAGAGACATCATGACCGACGCAGTGAAGGGCCCGGCCCGCTACTTCCCCTCCATCGAGAAGAAGTACGGCCGCCCGGTCTCCGTATGGAAGGACCTCATCCGCTCCTCTCCGCTGACCAGGCACATGGAGCTGGTCTCCTGGCTGAAGTCCGCGCACGGCCTCGGCCACGGCCACGCCAACGCCCTCGTCGCCCACACCCTCGCGGAGCGCGAGGACACCTGAGCGGCCGCGGACCCGGGGGCACCAGGGCCGACGGCCCCCGCACACCGCGAGGACATCCAACGGCCCCGCACGACTGCGGCGCCGCCGGGCGAGGTCACCGGTGCCGGCGCGCGGCGGAGTACCGTGGGAGGTGCAAAGCCCCTGGTCTCAGGGGCGCCGGCACCCGCAGACGGGCGAACCACAACATGGCCGACTCCGACCCGCCCCCGCCCTCCGACCACGGCGGGCTGCCGAACGCCGTCCACCACGAGGTGAAGCCCGGGACCGCGCTGCTCCGGCTGGAGACCACGGAGGCCCGCGACCGCATCCTGGACGGGGCGTGGTGGCCGCGTTCCCGCGACATCGCGCGGGAACTGCCCGCCCTCGTGAGCGCCCTGTCCGCACACCTCGGACCGGTCACCCGCGTCGGGCTGGACGCCGCGGCCTGGGACGAGCTGCCGGTGCGCCTGGTCATCGACGACCGGGTGGTGCACATCGAGTCGTTCCCCGTGGGCGACGACACGGTCCTGATCACACGAGGCGACCGGGACCACTTCTCGCTGCTGGTCGTGCCGCCCCACGCGGAACCGGCAGCGGCACGGGCGGCGATCGCCCAGGCCCTCCGCGCCGACAACGTCACGGGGGCCGGGCAGATCCTCATCGACACCGGTGGCGCACACGGCGCCTGACGCCGTGCCGGGCCGCGGCGTCCTCCGCGCCACTCGACCACGGGGGGAGCGGCGTCATCCGTGGTGCGGCCACCGCCCGCCCGCTTGCGGGGGTGCGACAGGGCCCGTGTGACCGCACGGACGCCCATGCGGGCGCGGTCCGGCCGGCACGGCCGCAGCTCACCGGTCCCGCGGGCCGCCCGCGCCGTCGTCCTCCGGCGGCACGCCCGTATCCCGCTGGTACACGTCGGGGATGCCGTCGGCGTCCGCGTCGACGTGCTCCGCCTCCCACAGCCTGCGGTAGACGACGTTCCGGCGTTTGATCAGCCCTCCCGCGACGGCCGCCGCCAGCAGGGACCCGACCAGGACGGCCGCCTTCACCCTCCCGGTGTCGGCCGGGTCGGTGAAGGACGCCTCCCCGATGAGCAGGGCGACGGTGAACCCGATGCCGGCCAGCACCGCGAGAGCGCCCACGTCGGCCCAGGCCAGGGCCGGGTCCAGTCGGGCCCGGGTGAACCGGGCGGCCAGAAAGGTACCGCCCAGGACGCCCACCGTCTTGCCGGCGACCAGTCCCAGCACCACCCCCAGCGGTTCGGGCCGCGTGAACACCTCGCCGAGTACGTCCGGCGCGACACTGACGCCCGCGGCGAACAGCGCGAACAGCGGCACGGCCACCCCGGCGGAGAACGGCCGCAGCAGGTGCTCGGCGCGCTCGCCGGGCGACCGCACCTCGCCCCTCGCCGGGTCCGGACGGGCCCGCAGCAGCAGCCCCATCGCCACGCCCGCCACCGTCGCGTGCACTCCGCCCACGTACGTCAGTGCCCACACGACCAGCCCCAGCGGCGCGTACCACCACCAGCCCCGCACCCGCAGGCGCTGCAGCAGCCAGAACAGGAGGAGACCCGCGCAGGCGCCGCCGAGAGCGGCCGGCTTCAGGTCGCCGGTGAAGAACACGGCGATCACCAGGATCGCGCCCAGGTCGTCGACCACGGCCAGGGTCAGCAGGAACGCCCGCAGGGCCGTGGGCAGGTGGGTGTTCAGTACGGCGAGGACCGCGAGCGCGAAGGCGATGTCGGTGGCCATCGGCACGGCCCAGCCGTCCAGGCTGCCCCCGCCGACAGCGACCGTGGCGACGTAGACCGCCGCCGGTACGGCCATGCCGCACACGGCGGCCACCACCGGCAGCACCGCGGTGGGCACGGAACTCAGCTGCCCCGCCACGAGCTCCCGCTTCAGCTCGATGCCCGCGACGAGGAAGAACACGGTCAGAAGCCCGTCGGCCGTCCAGTGCGCCACCGACAGCTCCAGCCCCAGCGCGGGGATGCCGAAGCCGGTGTCGCGCACCGCGGCGTAGGCGTCGCGTGCCGGGCTGTTCGCCCAGACCAGCGCGGCCCCCGCCGCCACCAGCAGGATCAGCCCCCCGACGGTCTCCGTCCGCAGTGCCCGCGCGAGGCGCGTCTGCTCCGGCCAGGGCGGCAGACCGGGGAAGACGAACGGTTCGCGGGTGCTGCCGGCCATGGGGCAAGCTTTCCGCACCGGACGCGCCACGGGCGCGCCGCCGCGCCCGGCGGCCGGGGTATCCGTGGCGGTCGGCGTGCCGGCCTCGCCGTACGCGCCGGGCGCCCGGACCGCGGCCTCCGCGGTACCGCCCGCCCCGGCCCCCGCGAGGAGCCGCACGCGGGGACCGCGGGCCCCCGGGACCGGTCGGCGGCCGGCAGTCGGCAGTCGGCGGTCGGCGGTCGGTGGTCGGCTTCGAGAGCGCCGGGGCCGGCACCGGTGCGGGTCAGGCGCCGTCCTCGCCGTCCTCGCCGCCCTCCCCGTCCTCCTCGTCGAAGGGCGCGCGGCTGCTGTCGAGCCAGGACCGGGCCGGTTCCGCCGCGTGCCCGGTGTCGATGGTGAGGTGCAGCCGCGTGCCCCCTTCGGTCCCGGCCGGGAAACTGCGCTGCTCCGTCGCGGCGAAGCAGCGGCGCAGCACCGTCGCCACCCGGCGGGCGACCTCCGGCGTCGCGGCCACGATCCGCACCTCCGCGTGCTCCGCCGGGGGCAGAGGTTCGTGATCGGTCATGTGATACCTCCTGAAGAAGGACGCTGCGGAGGCCGTCAGCCGCCCCCGCCCGCCGCGTTCCGCGGCGCAGCGGATGCCGGACGCCCGCCTGACGCCATATCGCAGGGTAGGACCGGGCGGCGTTCCCTGCCGGTCGGCGCGTGGACCGATCCGGGGACTTCGGCAGGTGGGCCCGCGGCACGTGCGGCCGGCCGGTCCCCCGAAGGAGGCACACCGGTCGGGCGGCGCGAAGCGCCGTGACCGCCCTCGGCTCCGGCAGCGAAGCCGCCCTTGCCCGCCTCCTGCGCGGCCCGGGACCTGCCGACCGCCGCAGACCGACGGGACCGACCCGCCCCTACGGGCACCGCCGAGCCCGGACCCGGCATCACCTGCGCCGAGCCCGGCACCGGCATCTCCCGCGTCGAGCCCGGCACCGCCGAGCCCCGGCCCGGCATCTCCCGCGCCGAGCCGGCACCGGCATCTCCCGCGTCGAGCCCGGCACCGGCCGAGCGCGGGTCCGGCACCCCGCGGGCACGGGGGCCGGGACATGCGGTCGCTCCCGGCTGGCGGGGCGGGCCGGGCTGGGGAACGGTGGTGTACAAGGAGGCGTTTCCCGCGGCTGCCGGTCCGGTGCCGCGGCGACGTGTCAGCGCGCCCCGCCGGCAGGGTGCCGAACGCGGCGCGGGTCGGAGGGCGGTCGACATGGGCGCGGCGCGGGTCCGCCGGGTACTGGCGGCCACGGACCTGTCCCGGTACGGGAACCGGGCCGTGGGGCGGGCCGTGCGGCTCGCCCGCCAGCACGGTGCCCGGGTCACCGTCCTGTGCGTGGCGTACCCGCAGGCGGACGCCGACCTGCTGGAGCAGGTGCGCACGCGGCTCGCCGGCCTCTTACGCCAGTACGCGGACGGACCGGAGGTGGACATCGGCGTGCGGGTCGGCAGGGTGAGTCCGACGATCACGGAGGAGAGGCGGCGCACCGGGGCGGATCTGCTCGCCGTCGGAGCCCACGGTGCGCACCGGCCGGCGGACGCGCTGCTCGGGACGACCCCGGAGAACCTCGTACGGTCCAGCCGGGTCCCCGTCCTCGTGGTGCGGCTCCCGCCCCATGACGACTACCGCACGGTCATGCTCGCGGTCGATGTGACCGAGTCGTCCCGTGCGGCCGCCGCGTACGGCCTCGCGCTGACCCCGGGGGCGGAGCACTACGCGGTCCACGTGTGCGCGGTGCCGGGTGAGCACCTGCTGCGGATCCGCGGGGTGGGCGAGGAGCGGTTGGCGGAGCTGCGGCGCGCGTACCTGGCCGAGGTCAGGCCCGACGCCGAGCGGCTCGTGCGGTCGCTGGCTCCCCTGCCGCCCCGCCTGCTGGTCTCGACAGGCGCCCCCGCGACCGCCGTCCCGGAACTGGCGGGGCTCCACGGCGCCGACCTGGTCGTCCTCGGGACGGGGGCGCGGTCGAAGCTGGAGCACGCGTTCCTCGGCAGTGTGGCGCAGCACGTGATGCGGCGTGCGCCGTGCGACGTCCTCGTGGTGAGGGAGGGGACCGGATGAACGGATCGCGTCCCGCCCTCGCGGGCGGCAGCCGCAGCCGACGCCCGGCCGGCACGGGACGGGGGTGAGCGAAGGTGCACGGCTTCTCCCTGACCGCGGTCATCCTGGCGATCTCGGCGGTCGTCGGGCTGCTGGCCGTACGGCTGCGGCAGCCGCTGATCGTCGCCTTCATCGGCGTGGGCATCGTGGTCGGCCCGGCCGGCTTCGGCTGGGTGGAGGCGGACGGCACGATCGAGCTGCTGGCCAGGCTGGGCATCGCGATCCTGCTGTTCCTCGTCGGCCTCCGGCTGGACCTGCACCTGATCCGCACCACCGGGCCGATCGCCCTGGCGACGGGCCTCGGCCAGGTCCTGTTCACCTCGGTGATCGGCTATCTGATCGCCGTCGGCCTCGGCATGGACACGGTCACCGCGCTGTACGTGGCGGTGGCGCTGACGTTCTCGTCCACGATCATCATCGTGAAGCTGCTCTCGGACAAACGGGAACTGGAGCAGCTCCACGGGCGGATCGCCGTCGGTTTCCTGATCGTCCAGGACATCGTGGTCGTCCTGGTGATGATCGCCCTGACCGCCTTCGGGCAGCGGGCCGGCGGCAACCTGGCCGCCGAAGTCGCCCTGGTCCTCGCCAAGGGCGTCGGGCTGCTGGCCGGGGTGGCCGTCCTCATGCGGTACGTGCTGCCGAAGGTGCTGCACCAGGTGGCCCGCTCGCAGGAGCTGCTGGTCCTCTTCGGCGTCGCGTACGCCGTGTCGGTGGCGACCCTCAGCGACTGGATGGGCTTCAGCAGCGAGGTTGGGGCCTTCCTCGCGGGCGTCTCGCTCGCCACGACGCCGTACCGGGACGCGCTCGGCGCCCGCCTCGTCAGCCTGCGGGACTTCCTGCTGCTGTTCTTCTTCCTGGAGCTCGGCGCGCGGCTGGAGTTCACCGACGCGTCTCGGCAGCTCGTCGAGGCGGCGATCTTCTCCGTGTTCGTGCTCGTCGGCAATCCGCTGATCGTCGTGCTGATCATGACGGCCATGCGCTACCCAGTGCGGGTGGGGTTCCTGGCCGGGCTCACCGTGGCGCAGATCTCCGAGTTCTCCCTCATCCTCGCCGCCCTCGGCCTCAGCCTCGGCCACATCACCGGCGCCACGGTCAGCCTCATCACCGTGGTGGGGCTGATCACCATCGGCGGCTCCACCTACCTCATCCTGTACTCCCACCAGATCTACGACCGGCTGGAGCGCCGGCTGTCGGTGCTCGACCGGACCGACGGCAGGAAGCGGGGGCTCCAGCGGAACGAGCAGGAAGCCGACGTCATCCTCTACGGCCTGGGCCGCTTCGGCGGGGCCATCGCCGACCGGCTCTCCGCAGCCGGCCACCAGGTCCTGGCCGTCGACTTCGACCCGCACCGAGTGGCGCGCGGTGACCGCGAGGGCGTGACCACCATGTTCGGCAGCGCCGACGACATGCACCTGCTGGAGAACCTCCCCCTCTCCCGCGCCCGCTGCGTCATCAGCACCATCCCGCTGCCGGAGACCGGCAAGGCGCTCCTGCAGGGCCTGCGGCACCACGACTACCAGGGCACGGTGGCCCTGACCGCCCACTCGGAGCGCGACGCCGGGCAACTGGACGCCGCGGGAGCCGACCTCGTCCTACAGCCGTACTCGCTCGCCGCCACGGCCGCGGCCGAAGCCCTCGACCGACTGCTGCAACGCGGCGGCCAGGACGGGGGCCACAGTCGGGAGCCGCCTGACCGCGGCGGCCAGGACGGGGGCCACGGTCGGGAGCCGCCTGAACGCGGTGGCGGGAGTGGGGGCCACGGCCCGGAGCCGCCTGAACGCGGTGGCCAGGGCGGGGGCCACGGTCGGCAGCCGCCTGAACGTGGTGGCCAGGGCAAGGGCCACGGCCCGGAGCCGCCTGAACGTGGTGGCGGAAGTGGGGATCACGGTGGGGAGCCGCCTTGAATCCGGCGGCGGGGGCGGGGCCCACGGCCCGGAGCCGCCTCGAACCGCCCTGGAAGCGCCGGATGCCGGCCGCTCCGCGTCGGGCGGGACTGAGCGACGCACGAACCCGGGCCCCGTGGGCGGGCCGCGGAAGACCGACCGAGGACGTACGAGGCCCGGCCCTGCTGCCGGGCGTGGAAGACCGGAGGAAGCCGATGCGGGCGAGTGACCTGGCCGAGCCCTACCCGGTGGTGGGAACGGACGACGACGCGGAGGAGGCGGCCCGCCTGTTCGCCGAGCAGCAGCTCCCGGCGCTGCTGGTGGTGGACCGGGACGGAGGACCGTACGCGATCGTGCCGGGCTCGCAGCTGCTGCGCGTGATCGTGCCCGAGCACGCCCTGCGGGAGCCCGCGTTGGCGCGTGCGCTGCGGGACGACGACGGCGAACGGCTGCAGGACGTGCTGGAGGGGCTGACGGTCGCCGAGTGGCTGAGCGTTCGGGGGCCGCGTGAACTGCCCGCGGTGGTCGGTGTGTCCGCCGGTGCCATCGAGGTCGCCGCGCTGATGGTCCGGACGCACACCCCGCTGGTGGCCGTGGTGGAGTCGGACGGAGACCGCACCCGGACGGTCGGCGCGATCAGGGCGGCCCACCTGATGGCGTACTTCCTGAACCGTCCCTGAACCCGTCCCGGACCCGCACGTCCCCGCGCGCCCGGCCCCCTGCCCGTACGGCGGTGCGCCTCGCGCTGCGGGTCCCGGAGGCCGCGGGCACCGGCGGCTGCCGCCCCGGTACGCGGTGGCTCCCCGCGTACCGGGGCGGCTCCCGCTGTCAGTTGCGGGCCCGCGCTTCGGGGCGTGCGCCGCCGGGAGGGCCTCCCGTGGGCCGCTCGACGCTCACACGGCTGCCGCACCGGGTGTCAGGAGCGGGAACGCAGACGCTCCAGCGCGGTCACGCCGAGGGCGGCGAGGCCGATCTGGATGGCCCATTCGATCCAGTCGATGCCCTTGGTGTCGGCGACGCCCAGTGCCGCGGCGACCGCGGTGCCGACGAGGGCAGCGGCGATGCCGACGCCGATGGTCCACAGCCAGCCGATGTTCTGCCGGCCCGGCAGGACGAGCCGGCCGAGCGCGCCGATGATCGTGCCGAAGATGATGGCGGTGATGATGCCGGAGATCTCCATGTGCGTACTGCCCTTCGTCTCGTCGCTCTGCCCGCCGGTGCTTACAGGTCGAACTCGTGGGGCGGCAGGTCCAGGGAGTGGCAGGCCTCGCGGACGACGGCCTGCTCGGACTTGTCGAAGTCGCCGTCGGCACCGCCGATGACGATGCCGATCTGGATCACGGCGCGGGCCTCGGAGGGCTTCTTCCTCGCCTTGGCGATCTCCTGCATGACGCTGACCTTGCCGAGGGCGAAGTCGGCCGTCAGCTTGTTCAGGTTGTCCTCGAAGCGGCGGTGGAGGTCGTCGGCCGGGAAGTTCCGCAGGACGTCGTTGGTGGCGATGAGCTGGGCCACGCGCTGGCGTTCGCTGGGGTCGACGGTGCCGTCGGCGGCGGCGACGAGTGCGCACATCGCCATGGAAGCGTCGCGGAAGGCGCCGCTGGTGAGTTCGTTCTTCCTCGCCATGAGCTGGGTCTGCATCGTCGACGCGGACTCCTTGAGGCGGTCCCACAGGGCCATGCGAACTCCTTCGTCGGGCGGTCCGGGCCGGGAGCTGCCCGGCCCGGACCATTACTTCTACAGTCATGTCGAAGCTATCAGGCCGGTCCCGGCGCCCGTCGCCCTCGCCGTCGCCCCCGGCTTCGTCGACGGGCTCGGCTGCGGTGGCGTCCCTGCGGGCGAGCGGGCGGGGACGGCGACGCCGATCCCCCGATCTGGTGCCCGCCTGCGCCGCGCTGACACATGGCTCGGGGCGGCGGGCCTCCGAAACGCGACGGGCGCACCGGAGGGCGGGGCGGTCGGCCGCCGTCGTGACGCCGCGGGGCCGGTGCGGCGACTCACCGCCCCCTTGCGAGGCGCCTTCAGGGAGTGCCACGGCCTCCTCCGACGCGCAGCCCTCAGGGGCGCCGCGCCCTCCTCCGGGACGCGGTCTCTCAGAGGCGCCCCTCAACGCGTCCACGGGTGCAGCGAGGCGAGGCCCCTCCCGGTGGCTGCGGGCGCGCCGCGGCCGCCGCCCGCCGGCGGGCGGCGGCCGTGTGCCCGAGCCCCGCGGGGGTACCGCTGCGAGGTGCGCGGGGGCCCGGCGTATCGTCTACGCACCTGTAGAAACATAGGGTGCGGGGCGGGCCCCGCGGTAACCGTCCGCGAGCGGGGCACGGCCGCCCGGGACTCGGGCCGCGGCCTGGCGGTGAACGGGGCGGCTGACGAGGAGCATGTACGGGAAGGGCCCGCCGCACCGCCTCTCCGAAGCCGACCTCTCCGAAGCTGACCTCTCCGAAGCCCGCCCCACCGGAGCGCGCCGCATCCGCGCCGCCGCACCGGAGCCCGCCGCATCCCGCGGCGCCGGCCCGTACCGCCCGACCATGAAGGAGACACGACGTGCCAGCCAGACAGACCGGCCCCGCATGGGCAGGGCCCGGAGCCCGCCGTGCCGCCCCGCGCGGGTCCGCCGCTCCACGTCAGGACGGTGCAGGGTGGTGACCGCCGCACTCGGCCTGCTGGCCGTCCTCGTCCTGACCGTCGGCACCGGGTACTTCGTCGCGCAGGAGTTCGCGTACGTCGCCGCGGACCGGCTCGCGCTCGCCCGCGAGGCCGAAGCGGGCGACAAGCGCGCGGCCCGCGCCGTACGCGTCCTGGAGCGGCTGTCCTTCATGCTGTCGGGCGCCCAGCTCGGCATCACGGTCACCGGCCTGGTGGTCGGCTTCCTCGCCGAGCCGTCCGTGTCGGCGCTGCTGCAGCCCGTCCTGGACGGGATCGGACTGACCGGCGGCGCGGCCACGGCGGTCTCCGTCATCCTGGCCTTCACGGTCGCCACGGTCCTCCAGATGGTGGTCGGCGAGCTCGCGCCGAAGAACCTGGCCCTCGCCGTGCCGGAGCGCCTGGCGAAGTCCCTGGGCGCCTCCACGCTGCTCTACCTGAAGATCGTCGGGCCGGTCGTGCACGTCCTCGACAGCACCGCCAACAAGCTGCTCCGCAAGGTCGGCATCGAGCCCGTGGAGGAACTGCACCACGGCGCCACCCTGGAGGAGCTCAGCCACCTCATCGGGGAGTCCCACGAGCAGGGGCAGCTCCCCGCGGACACCGCCGAGCTCCTCGACCACGCCCTGGAGTTCTCCGAGCGCACCCTCGACGAGGTGATGGTGCCGCGCGTCGACGCGGTGTTCGTCCGCAAGGACGCCACGCTGGCGGAGGCCGCCGAGGTGATCGCCGAGCACGGCCACTCCAGCTACCCGGTCCTCGGTGACCACCCCGACGACGTGGCGGGCGTCATCGGCGTGTGGGAGCTGATGCGGCTTCCCACGGCGGACTTCGCCACCAGGACGGCCGGTGAGGCGGCCCGGCGTCCGCTGCTGCTGCCCGACACGCTGCCGCTGCCGGACGCGGTGGCACGGATGAGGGAGCGCGACGACGAGTTCGCCGTCGTCCTGGACGAGCACGGCGGCGTCGCCGGCGTCGTCACGTACGAGGACATCGCCGAGGAACTGGTCGGCGACATCGCGGACGAGACCGACACCGTCGTGCGGCTCGCCGTGCCCGACGGGGCGGGCTGGGTCGTCGACGCCCGGCGCCGCCTGGACGAGGTCGAGCAGGCCACCGGGATCGCGCTGCCCGAGGAGGACGACTACGACACCGTGGCCGGCCTGGTCATCGACCGGCTCGGACGGTTCCCCGCCATCGGGGACCGGCTCACCGTGGAGGGCGTCTCCATCGAGGTCCTCAGCCTGGACCGGCACGTGCCGGAACGGGTCCGCATCGAGCGCTCCCAGGCCGAGGAGGTCCAGGCATGAGCTTCCCCATGGCACTCTTCGTCACCGTCGTACTCCTGGCCGCCAGCGGGTTCTTCGTCGCCGCCGAGTTCGCCCTCGTCGCCGCCAAGCGCCACCGTATGGAGAAGGCAGCCGCGGAAGGGCAGCGCGGCGCGAAGGCCGCCCTCGCGGGCATGCGCGAACTGTCCCTGATGCTCGCGGGCGCCCAGCTCGGCATCACCATCTGCACACTGGGGCTCGGATCGATCTCCAAGCCCGCCATCTCGCACCAGGTCGACCCCCTGCTGGTGAAGCTCGGCCTGCCCGCCGGGCTCAGCTACGGCATCGCGTTCGCCTTCGCCATGGCCCTCGTCGTCTTCCTGCACATGGTCGTCGGCGAGATGGCTCCGAAGTCGTGGGCCATCGCCCACCCGGAACGCTCCGCGATGCTGCTCAGCCCGCCCTTCCGGGCCACGGTCACCGTGGTACGGCCGCTGATCCGGGTCCTCAACACGGTGAGCAACGCGCTGGTACGGATGTGCCGCGTGCAGCCGCGCGAGGAACTGACCGCGGTCCACAACCGCGAGCAGCTCACCCACCTCGTCGCCGAGTCCGAGCGCCTCGGTCTGATCAACGCCACCGACTCGGAGCTGATCACCCGCTCGCTGACGGAGCCGCAGACCCCCGTGGCCGACCTGATGGTCCACGCGGACCGGATCGTGACCGTGCCCGCCGACGCCGGCATCGACACGGTCCTGGAGACGGCCACCGCGGCGGACCGGGCCCGCCTCCTCGTCACGGACGGGCAGACGGTCCTCGGCTCGGTGCACGCCAGGGACGCCCTCGTGGCGCGCGCCCGCGGACGCGCCACCACAGCCCGGCGCCTGGCCCGGCCCGTACCGGAGCTGACGGGCACGGACAGCCTCTCCCACGCGGTCGAGCAACTCCGCAGGCACCGCGCCTCCCTCGCCGTCATCCGGGACGCCGACGGAAGGCTGACCGGCCTGATCAGCCTCGACGACCTCCTCGCCCGCCTCATGGGCTCACGCGCCATGTAGGCACCCGAGCCGGCAGGTCCCGCTCCCGCGGCGTGCATGCGGAAGGGGCAGGTCCTGCTCCCGCAGGGGGTGTCCGGGGCGGTGGGTCTACTCACCGCCCCGGACGGATCAGCCGGCGGCGGCGCGGTGCACCCGCAGATGCCCGACCCGGAACGACATGTCCGTCACCCCGTCCTCCGGCGGGCAGTGGTGCCGCCCGGCCGACACCGACAGGTTCACGATGAGATGGGCGCCCCACCCGCCGCCCACCCCCGTACCGTCCGCGAAGACCCGCCGCCCGTTCACCCACCACACCACCGACCGCTCGCCGAAGGCGACCCGCAGATCCACCCACGCCCCGGGGGCGACGGACGGATCCCGGTGGTAGTGGCAGCCCCCGTTCACGTGGTTGGACAGCTCCAGCACCTGCGGGTTGTCCGGGTGGTACTCGAACACGTCGATCTCCTGGCCGCCGTCCCGCCACGTCCAGATCGCCGGCCACGCCCCCAGCGCCCTGGCCAGCCGCACCCTCGCCTCCAGGACGTCCCCGGTGCGCACCATGAAGTCCTCGCGGCTGCCCTCGGTGGTCAGCAGCCCGGTGTTCCACAGCCCGTCCGGCCGCAGCGCAGCACGGAACGCCCCGCGCCGGCAGAAGAACGGATCGTCGACGAGGTGGTCCAGCTTCCCGTCCCCGGGATTGACCGGCCCCCCACCGGGATACGCCCACGACCGCCCGGCGACCCACTGCGCTGCCGACGCGAAGTCGGCGGTGAACACGGCTGACACGGCCGACTCCTCACTGGCGGGCACCGGGCACAGGGCACCGTAACCGGCGGGGCGGACGGCGGGCCCGAGCAACGACCCGCGTCGCACCCCGCTCACGGAAACGGGCTACGGCCCCACCGCGCGGGCCCGCACCGCCCGATGCCCGACAGCGTCCGTGCGCCCCTGAGCAAGGAGTCCCGCCTGGCCTCAGAGCTCCCGCCGCATGAGAACGCACATCGTCTCGTGACGACGGACCGACCCGTCAGGGCCTTCCGCGTCCCAGGCGTCCATTGCGCGGCCGTACGCGGTGTATCCCAGGCGCTCGTACAGGGCGCGCGCCCGGATGTTGGCCTCCTCGACGGCGAGTTCGGCCCTGCCCAGGCCACGCTCCGCGATCCTGCGCTCGGCGGCGCGGACCAGCAGCGTCCCCAGGCCGCATGACCGGAGGGCGGGGTGCACGGCCAGCTGCCACAGCGTTCCGGCGCCCGCGGACACCTGGTAGTCGACGCCGCCGATCGCCACCGGAAGGTCCGCGGGGGTGCACACGGCCAGGTAGTCCACCTCACCCGCCGCAGCGCGCGCCAGCTCACGCTCCACCTGGCGCAGGTGGCGTGCCGAACCGGCCCACGCGCAGGCCGGCAGGTCCCCAACCAGAAGCCCGCGCACCCTGACAGGGACGAGGACGGCGGCACCGGTGGATTCGTACGGGACGGTCACAGCCGCGAGCATGCCGCCCCCGGCGACACCATGGCAAAGCATTTCCCCAGCCCCCGCCCCAGCCCCCGCCCCGGCAAAGCCGACCCGCCACCCCACGCGGCCTCCGCACGGCGGCACCAGGAAGGAAGCAAGCACCAGCAGCCACCGCACACAAGCGAAAGGCCCGGGCCAGCGGCCTGGGCCGGCTGGCATGTCGTGGCACGACCGCAGTCGGTGCGGCCGCCGGCATCGCCATCCGGCGCGGACGCCCACGGCGACGGTCCGGACGGATCCCTCTCTCTGCTGAGCGGGTGGGGGCTACTTGGCACTGTTCTGCGTTCATCGAGCTTGTGACAGGGGGGCGGTGGGCTCGGGGATGCGCCAGACGATTCGGACCTGCTCTTCGAGGGGGAGCGAGGGGCCACCGACGTAGATGTGATGGATGAGATAGAGGATGGCCAGCCGGTACGCGTCCGGCTCGATGTCGTCCACCATCTCCACCGTCGCCCGGCTGAGCCTGTTCACCTGGCGGACGACACCTGGGTCGATTTCGAGGGATCCCAGTTCGGCGACGATGTCAGGTTCCAGATCGGTGTCCTCTCGCATAGCGAGGATCGACCGCTGCATGAGGTCCGGCTCGGCTTCGATGCGGTCGAGCATGCAGGCAAGCACGTACGCATGGAGGACGTCTGCATCGATGCTGCCGTGCTCCTTGGGGTCCTCCCCTGTGCAACTGGGACACCCCTCGCACCCGACAGCTTCGACGAGGTCGCCCTCCGGGCCCTCGTCGGCCTGCCGTGCGGAGATGAAGCATGCGGCCACCCACATGATCTCGGACCGGCTCAGCTCCAGGTCCTCGGCGGTACACAGATCGAGATCCGGGAGCCCGCGGCCGTCCTGGTCCTCCGGCATCGGGACCTCGGAGCGCATCAGCGACTCCAGGCTGACCCAGGCTGGATCCCATTTCTGGGCGCTGAGCAGCAGCGTCGCCACTGCGTCGCCCGGGCGCTTCCAGAAGATGAGGTCGTCGTCGTCACCATTGACGAAGTGCAGAACGTGATCTGCTGGGTCGAATTCCGTTCCGGACATTTCCCCGAGGTGGGTGAGGGCGGCCTGCCGGCCCCGGAAGCGCCCGACGTAGCGGCGTGCCTGGCCGACGAACGACTCCATGGCGGTGTCGTCCAGCACTGCGTTGGGGCTGATACCGATGAAGCGTGGTGGATTGAAGGGGCCGAAGCGACGGAGTTGTTGGGTGGCGTTCGCCCAGTACAAGTTCTTGGTGTTCGGGTCGTACACCACGCAGTAGACAGGGATGTTGCCCTCTGCCCAGGTGTCGCCGTGTCGGTCGACAGGCACCGCGTAGCCGTTTCCTCGCCGCCAGCTTTCCCCACCCTTGACCTGGACCTTGATCGTGTCGCTCGTGACCTCCCCGTCATCGGTGAAGGTGACGTAGAAGTCCTCACCGAAGTCGTTCTTCCCGGATATCTCCTGCACGATGTGATCGTGCTCCTCGAGCAGCGCGCGCAGCGCGTTCACCGCAGCCTGACCCACGCGCCGCCCTTTGGGGATCTTCGGCATGCCACTCTCCAGGGGTTCCTCACCTGCCCTGGCGGGCCGTGACAGCGCCGCCGTCCGTCACCTTGCACCACGCCTCTGACATCGCACCGCGGAAACGGGCGGACGACCAAGCCGCTGGGGTGTGGCCACGCCGGGGCGCGAGCAGGCGGGGGCGCAGGCGGTGCGCATGTGGTGTGAGGCGCCTGTCAGGTCTAGACAACGAACAAGCCCCAGGTCGCCGACCTGGGGCTCGCTATGGAGCGGGTGACGGGAATCGAACCCGCGCTCTGAGCTTGGGAAGCTCATGTTCTACCATTAAACTACACCCGCACAGCGGCCGGAGATCCGTGCCGCATCGTCGCTCACTGTACCCCATTGCAGGCCCTCGGTGTGTCGAGCCGGGGGTTTTCGTGTTGGTGGGCGGGGGTGGGGCCCGTCCTGGGCGCGGGAGTTGGGGCGTAGGGTGGCGGCCGGAGTGGTGCCTGGAGCGGTGTCCCGTTCATCCCCTAATGTGGCTGTCTCGTTCACGGCTTTGGGGAAAGGGCTTGATGGACTCCATGGAGCGCACCGTCGTCCGCTGTGCCGAAGGGCACGTCTTCAGCACCGCTTCGTTTCCGATGCAGCAGCTCGGCGCCGGGCGGATCGGGCCCGGGCGGCTGATTCGTTGTCCTCGGTGTGCGCGGCTGCGGCACGCCGTGCCCGTGGGGGCGCAGCAGCGGTAGCGGGAGCGGTATGCGGGTCAGCGCGCGGTGGCCGTCCGATTGGGGCGGGGCCGCGCGCTCTGCGTATCCTCGGGGCGTGCTTCTCTCAGACAAGGACATCCGGGCCGAGATCGACGCCGGGCGCGTGCGCATCGATCCGTACGACGAATCCATGGTGCAGCCTTCGAGCATCGACGTGCGGCTCGACCGCTTTTTCCGGGTGTTCGAGAATCACCGCTACCCGCACATCGACCCCGCCGTGGAGCAGGCCGATCTCACCCGGCTGGTCGAGCCGGAGGGGGACGAGGCGTTCATCCTGCACCCCGGGGAGTTCGTGCTGGCCTCGACGTACGAGGTCATTTCGCTGCCCGACGACATCGCGTCCCGCCTGGAGGGGAAGAGCTCCCTCGGGCGGCTCGGGCTCGTCACCCATTCGACCGCCGGGTTCATCGATCCGGGTTTCTCCGGACACGTCACGCTGGAACTGTCCAATCTGGCGACTCTGCCGATCAAACTGTGGCCGGGAATGAAGATCGGGCAGCTCTGCATGTTCCGGCTCAGCTCGCCGGCCGAGTTCCCGTACGGCAGCGAGCGGTACGGGTCGCGCTACCAGGGGCAGCGCGGGCCCACGGCTTCGCGGTCCTTCCAGAACTTCCATCGGACGCAGGTGTGAGCATGAGTGCTGTACGGGAGAACTTGACGTACGAGGGGTTCGGCCGCGCGGTGCGCGAGCTGGCGCAGACCGTCGCCGACGACGGGTACGAGCCGGATGTCGTGCTGAGCATCGCCCGCGGCGGGGTCTTCGTCGCCGGCGGTCTCGCCTACGCCCTGGACTGCAAGAACATCCACCTGGTGAACGTCGAGTTCTACACCGGCGTGGGCACCACCCTGGAAATGCCCGTCATGCTGGCTCCGGTGCCGAACGCGATCGATTTCAGCAACAAGAAGGTGCTCATCGCCGACGACGTGGCGGACACCGGGAAGACGCTGAAGCTCGTGCACGACTTCTGCCTGGAGCACGTCGCCGAGGTGCGGTCCGCGGTGATCTACGAGAAGTCGCAGTCCCTGGTCAAGTGCGAGTACGTGTGGAAGCGCACCGACGAGTGGATCAACTTCCCGTGGAGCGCCGAGCGGCCCGTGGTGCGGCGCAGCGGGCAGGTCCTGGACGCCTGACGGCGGCCGGCCCGGTGGCCGTGGAGAAGCCCCCCGCGTGCGCGACGCGGGGGGCTCTTTTCCGTGGCCGGGGCTTCTTTTCCGTGGCCGGGGCTTCTTCTCCGTGGCCGGCGGCCCCGCCGGTTACAGCGTGCCGAGCTTGACCAGGGACAGCAGCGCCACGAGCTGGATCGCGGAGGCGCCCAGCGCCTTCGGCCACGGCAGGTCGTGGGACTTGCTGACCATGGAGGTGAAGAGGGCGCCCGCCGCCAGCCACGACAGCCAGCCGACGACCTGGACGAGGATGTTCTCGCCGCCGAGGAAGACCGCGAAGAGCAGGCGCGGGGCGTCCGTCATCGACATGATCAGCATGGACAGGCCCACCGTCGGCTGCCAGGCCCCGGTGCCGCCCAGCTGGCGTGCCAGCGTGTGCGTGACCGCGCCGAGGATGACGCCGCCGACCACCATCATCGCGCCGGTGAGCAGGACGTACGGGATCGCGCTGGAGATCGTCGCGTTGACCGCTTCCTCGCGCGCCTTGTCGAAGCCGAAGATGGCCAGCAGGCCGTACGCGAAGGTCACGGCCAGCGCGGGCCCCCACACCGCGTGGTCCCGCATCTGGAAGAACGTCGGGCCCGGGCGCCGCACGATGCCGCTCAGGAGCTCCTTCCAGGGCAGGCGGGGGCCCGGCGGGGCCGCGGGGGCGCTGTCGCCCGCCGGAGCGCCGTACGGGTCGCCGTAGGGGCCCTGGGGGCCGTACGGGGAGTCGTTGACGCTGAAGACCTGGGTGTGGCCCGGGGTGTTCGCCGCGTACGGGTCGGCCGCGCCGCGCGGCGGCCGGTGGTGCGGCTGCGCGTGCGGCTGGGCCGCGTGCGGGGCGTGCGGGTCGCCGAAGTACTCCGGCTCCTCGTACGCCCGGCCGCCGCCCTGCGACCACTGCTGCGGCGCGTGGGGGCCCGACGGCGGCGGCGCCGCGTGTCCGTACGGCGCCTGCTGCTGCGGGTGTTGTTGCGGGGTGCGGTTGTCCCGGCCGCGTCCGATCCTGAATCCAGCCACGTCAACGAACGTACCTGCTCCGGCTGGTGACGGCGTACCCGGCCGGGTCTCACCGCCCCTTTGCTGCCGACCTGTGACATCCCTTAAGGGGCCCGGCGGGGTCCTCCCGAGGGGGCGCGGGAGCCGGCGCGGCCGGGCCGGGGTGTCCGCCGTACGCCTGGTCTCCGTGGAGAGGTCCCTGCCGCGTGCTGTCCTCGGGAGGACTTGCTGCGGCGCGGCCGCCTCCGCGGGCCGGTGGTCCGGCCGTCTGCCGCTCGCGGCGGTGGCCCGGCCGCCGGCCGTCCGCCGTACGCCGCAGGTCTCGGTGGTGACGTACGTCCCGGCCGTCCCTCCGGCTCCGTGCACGGCGACGGCCGGGCCTCCCTTGCGGGGGGCCCGGCCGTCGCTTCGCGCGCGTAGTGGTGCTTCCGGCTACTTCGCCGGGGTCGGCTCCGGTTCGGCGTCCGTCGCCTCGCCCGCCTCCGGGCCCTCGCCCTCGGGCAGCGGGGTCTTCACGGAGTCGAGCAGCAGCTGGGCGACGTCCACGACCTGGAGGTGCTCCTTGGCCGCGCCCTCGTTCTTCTTGCCGTTGACCGAGTCGGAGAGCATCACGAGGCAGAACGGGCAGGCCGTCGAGACGATGTCCGGGTTGAGGGACAGGGCCTCGTCGACGCGCTCGACGTTGATGCGCTTGCCGATGCGCTCCTCCATCCACATGCGGGCGCCGCCGGCGCCGCAGCAGAAGCCGCGCTCCTTGTGGCGGTGCATCTCCTGCTGGCGCAGGCCGGGCACCTTGTCCATGATCTCGCGCGGGGGCGTGTAGACCTTGTTGTGGCGGCCCAGGTAGCACGGGTCGTGGTAGGTGATCAGACCGTCGACCGGGGTCACCGGGACGAGCTTGCCCTCGTCGATGAGGTGCTGCAGCAGCTGCGTGTGGTGGATGACCTCGAACTCGCCGCCGAGCTGCGGGTACTCGTTCGCGATCGTGTTGAAGCAGTGCGGGCAGGTGGCGACGATCTTCTTCGCCGCCTTGGGCTTCTTCGTCGCCGGGTCCTCGTCGTCCTCGCCGAACGCCATGTTCAGCATCGCGACGTTCTCCTGGCCGAGCTGCTGGAACAGCGGCTCGTTGCCGAGGCGGCGGGCGGAGTCACCGGTGCACTTCTCGTCGCCGCCCATGATCGCGAACTTCACGCCCGCCATGTGCAGCAGCTCCGCGAAGGCCTTGGTGGTCTTCTTGGCGCGGTCCTCCAGGGCGCCGGCGCAGCCGACCCAGTACAGGTAGTCGACCTCGGACAGGTCCTCGACGTCCTTGCCGACGATCGGGACCTCGAAGTCGACCTCCTTGGTCCACTCGACGCGCTGCTTCTTCGCCAGGCCCCAGGGGTTGCCCTTCTTCTCCAGGTTCTTGAGCATCGTGCCCGCCTCGGACGGGAACGAGGACTCGATCATGACCTGGTAGCGGCGCATGTCGACGATGTGGTCGACGTGCTCGATGTCCACCGGGCACTGCTCGACGCAGGCGCCGCAGGTGGTGCAGGACCACAGGACGTCGGGGTCGATGACGCCGTTCTCCTCGGCGGTGCCGATCAGCGGGCGCTCGGCCTCGGCCAGGGCGGAGGCGGGAACGTCCTTGAGGGCCTCCTGCGACGCCTTCTCCTCGCCCTCGGAGGTCTTGCCGCCGCCCGCGAGCAGGTACGGCGCCTTGGCGTGCGCGTGGTCGCGCAGCGACATGATCAGCAGCTTCGGGGAGAGCGGCTTGCCGGTGTTCCAGGCGGGGCACTGCGACTGGCAGCGGCCGCACTCGGTGCAGGTCGCGAAGTCGAGGATGCCCTTCCAGGAGAAGTGCTCGACCTGGGAGACGCCGAAGACGGTCTCCTCCGCGCCCTCCTCGTCGTCGAAGACGGTCTCGAAGTCGATCTCCTTGCCGCCGGACGTCATCGGCTGGAGCGCGCCGAGGGCCGTCTCGCCGGTCGCGTTGCGCTTGAAGAAGATGTTCGGGAAGCCGAGGAAGCGGTGCCAGGCCACACCCATGTTGGTGTTCAGCGAGACCGTGATCATCCAGATCAGGGAGACGCTGATCTTCACCATGGCGGCGAAGTAGATCGCGGTCTGGAGGGTGCCGAGCGACAGCCCCTTGAAGGCCAGGACCAGCGGGTACGAGACGAAGTACGCCGCCTCGTAGGAGTCCACGTGGTGGATGGCGCCCTCAAGGCCGCGCAGGGCCAGGATGGCGAGGCCGATCGTGAGGATGACGTACTCGACGAAGTACGCCTGCCACGCCTTGGAGCCGGCGAAGCGCGACTTGCGGCCGGCGCGGGACGGCAGGCTCAGCAGCCGGATGACCATGAGGACGGCGATGCCGACGACGGTCATGAGGCCGATGAACTCGATGTACATCTCGAACGGCAGGAAGCCGCCGAGCACCGGAAGCGTCCAGTCCGCCTGGAAGAGCTGTCCGTACGCCTGCGCCAGCGTCGGCGGCAGGGTGAGGAAGCCGACCGCGACGAACCAGTGCGCGAAGCCGACGATGCCCCAGCGGTTCATCCGCGTGTGACCCAGGAACTCCCGGATCACGGTGACGGTGCGCGCCTTGGGGTCGTCGGTGCGGCTGCCGGCCGGGACCGGCTGGCCCAGCTTCACGAACCGGTAGATATTCGCGATCGCTCGGGCAAAGAGCGCAACGCCGACCACGGTCAGGGTCAGCGACACAATGATCGCGGCGAGTTGCATGGAGGGCTCCTCGGGCCTGCGAGGGAGGACTGCTGCGGGCGGGGGATCCGGGACTACTAAGCGGTAACTTATGGTTCGACAGCCGAGCGTACCCAGTTATTCCGCCGCACTGTAGTCGCGGTAGCGGTGATCTGCGTCGCTCAGGTGCGCCTCACCAGGAGGGCTCCGGCGGCCGCCGGAGCGGGCTCAGGCGGGTCCCGTCCCGACGCGGGGGCGGCGCCTGCCGTACAGGGCCCGCGGGGTGCGCAGGAGCAGGGCCGCGTCGAGCCCGATCCAATGGTGCTCCACATAGTGCTGGTCGAGCATCAGCGGCTCGTCCCACGGTAGCCCGGAACCGCGCCGCACCTGGGCGAGGCCGGTCAGCCCCGGGCGTACGCGGCGGCGCCAGGGCGCGTCCTCGCCGGGGTCGCCCGGCGCCAGCGGGGCGGGGCCGACCAGTGACATCTGCCCCCGCAGGACGTGGGGCAGCCGCGAGAGCGCGTCGAGCCGGAAGCGGTGGACCCGCAGGGTGTGCAGGGTGAAGGGCCGGCCGTCCAGGCCGGTCCTGGTCTCGTGGGCGAACACACCGCCCGGCGGGCGGCGCAGGGCCGCCGCGGCCGCTGCGGCGGCGAGCGCGGGGGCGGCGAGGGCCAGCAGGGCGGCGCCGGCGGTCAGGTCCATCAAGCGTTTCGGGTGCACGGGGAACACCTGGCCCTGGGGAGGCGTTATGACACGTTCTGTCCTGGAACGATACGGCTCGGGAGTGCGGTCCCGGCGGGTCTGCGGCGCGGCGTGCCGCGGTGCGGTGCGGTGGGGCGGGGACCGGGCGGCGGGGGTGCGGGCGCGGTGCGTTGCGCATAAGGCCCGGATAAAAGTTGAGTGGGGGTGGCTCAGGTCTGTTGACTCTGTCAGACCGGTGGTGCATCCTTGAGTCTGTTGCACTCAAGTCAGCTGGAGGAATCAGACATGGCACGTGCGGTCGGCATCGACCTGGGCACGACTAACTCCGTCGTCAGCGTTCTGGAAGGCGGCGAGCCCACCGTCATCACCAACGCCGAGGGCGCCAGGACCACGCCGTCCGTCGTCGCCTTCGCCAAGAACGGCGAAGTCCTCGTGGGTGAGGTCGCCAAGCGTCAGGCCGTCACCAACGTGGACCGGACGATCCGCTCGGTGAAGCGCCACATGGGCACCGACTGGAAGATCGACCTCGACGGCAAGAAGTTCAACCCGCAGCAGATCAGCGCCTTCGTGCTGCAGAAGCTGAAGCGGGACGCCGAGGCGTACCTGGGCGAGAAGGTCACGGACGCGGTCATCACCGTCCCGGCGTACTTCAACGACGCCGAGCGCCAGGCCACGAAGGAGGCCGGTGAGATCGCCGGCCTGAACGTGCTGCGCATCGTCAACGAGCCCACCGCGGCCGCCCTGGCCTACGGCCTCGACAAGGACGACCAGACGATCCTGGTCTTCGACCTCGGTGGCGGTACGTTCGACGTGTCGCTGCTGGAGATCGGCGACGGCGTCGTCGAGGTGAAGGCCACCAACGGCGACAACCACCTCGGCGGCGACGACTGGGACCAGCGCGTCGTCGACTACCTGGTCAAGCAGTTCCACTCCGGCCACGGCGTGGACCTGTCCAAGGACAAGATGGCCCTCCAGCGCCTCCGCGAGGCGGCGGAGAAGGCGAAGATCGAGCTGTCCTCCTCCACGGAGACGTCGATCAACCTGCCGTACATCACGGCCTCCGCCGAGGGCCCGCTGCACCTGGACGAGAAGCTCACCCGCGCCCAGTTCCAGCAGCTGACCTCCGACCTGCTGGAGCGGTGCAAGATCCCGTTCCACAACGTCATCAAGGACGCGGGCATCCAGCTCTCCGACATCGACCACGTGGTCCTCGTCGGCGGCTCGACCCGCATGCCGGCCGTCGCCGAGCTCGTCAAGGAGCTGACCGGCGGCAAGGAGGCCAACAAGGGCGTGAACCCGGACGAGGTCGTCGCCATCGGCGCCTCGCTCCAGGCCGGTGTCCTCAAGGGCGAGGTCAAGGACGTCCTGCTCCTCGACGTCACCCCGCTGTCCCTCGGCATCGAGACCAAGGGCGGCATCATGACCAAGCTCATCGAGCGCAACACGACCATCCCGACCAAGCGGTCGGAGATCTTCACGACGGCCGAGGACAACCAGCCGTCCGTGCAGATCCAGGTCTACCAGGGCGAGCGCGAGATCGCGGCGTACAACAAGAAGCTCGGCATGTTCGAGCTGACCGGCCTCCCGCCGGCCCCGCGCGGCGTCCCGCAGATCGAGGTCTCCTTCGACATCGACGCCAACGGCATCATGCACGTCACCGCCAAGGACCTCGGCACCGGCAAGGAGCAGAAGATGACCGTCACCGGCGGCTCCTCGCTGCCGCAGGACGAGGTCAACCGGATGCGTGAGGAGGCCGAGAAGTACGCGGAGGAGGACCACAAGCGCCGCGAGGCCGCCGAGATCCGCAACCAGGGCGAGCAGCTCGTCTACCAGACCGAGAAGTTCCTCAAGGACAACGAGGACAAGGTCCCCGGTGACGTGAAGACCGAGGTCGAGGGCGCCCTGGGCGAGCTCAAGGAGAAGCTGAAGGGCGAGGACACGGCCGAGATCCGCAGCGCCACGGAGAAGGTCGCCGCCGTCTCCCAGAAGCTCGGCCAGGCCATGTACGCCGACGCCCAGGCGCAGGGCCAGGCACCCGGCGCCGGCCAGGCGGGTGCCGCGGGCGCCCAGGGCGACGACGACGTGGTGGACGCCGAGATCGTCGACGACGAGAAGCCGAAGGGTGGCGCCGCATGACGGAGGAGACGACTCCGGGCTTCGAGGAGAAGCCCGACGTCCCCTCCGGCGCCGCCGCCGACGACGCCGTCGAGGCCGCTGCGGAAAACTCCGAGGAGACCGCGGCGGCCCCGGCCGGGGACACGAACGACAGCACCAAGGCCGAGGGCTCGACCGCCGAACTGGACCAGGCCCGCACCGCCCTCGCGGAGCGCACCGCCGACCTCCAGCGGCTCCAGGCCGAGTACCAGAACTACCGCCGCCGGGTCGAGCGCGACCGGGTCGCCGTCAAGGAGCTCGCCGTCGCGAGCCTCCTCACTGAGCTCCTGCCGGTGCTCGACGACATCGGCCGGGCCCGCGAGCACGGCGAGCTGGTCGGCGGCTTCAAGTCGGTCGCCGAGTCGCTGGAGACCATCGTCGCGAAGATGGGCCTCCACCAGTTCGGCAAGGAGGGCGAGCCCTTCGACCCGACCGTGCACGAGGCGCTGATGCACTCGTACGCGCCGGATGTCACCGAGACGACCTGCGTGGCGATCCTCCAGCCCGGGTACCGGATCGGCGAGCGGACCATCCGCCCCGCCCGGGTCGCCGTCGCCGAGCCCCAGCCGGGCGCGGCGCCGGCCGCCAAGGAGGAGAAGTCGGCCGACGAGGAGAACGGTGGCCCCGAGGAGGGCTGACAGCGAGCGGCCCCGCGGTCCCCGGCGGACCGCGGGGCCCGGGGCTGACACAGTGACGGTCCGGGAGGAGGGACGTCGATGAGCACGAAGGACTTCGTCGAGAAGGACTACTACAAGGTCCTCGGCGTCCCCAAGGACGCGACCGAAGCAGAGATCAAGAAGGCGTACCGGAAGCTCGCCCGCGAGTTCCACCCGGACGCCAACAAGGGCGATGCCAAGGCCGAGGCCCGCTTCAAGGAGATCTCCGAGGCGAACGACGTCCTCGGCGACCCGAAGAAGCGCAAGGAGTACGACGAGGCGCGTGCCCTCTTCGGCAACGGCGGCTTCCGCGCGGGACCGGGCGCCGGGGGCACCTTCAACTTCGACCTGGGCGACCTCTTCGCCGGCGGCCCGCAGGGCGGCGCCGGCGGGGCCGGCGGCTTCGGCGGCGGCCTCGGCGACGTGTTCGGCGGGCTGTTCGGCCGGGGCGGCACCGGTGCCCGCACGCAGCCGCGGCGCGGCCAGGACGTCGAGTCCGAGGTGACGCTCAGCTTCACGGAGGCGGTCGACGGGGCCACCGTCCCGCTCCGCATGTCGAGCCAGCAGCCGTGCCAGGCCTGCTCCGGCACCGGCGACAAGAACGGCACACCGCGGGTCTGCCCGACGTGCGTGGGCACCGGCCAGGTGTCGCGCGGCTCCGGCGGCGGCTTCTCGCTCACCGACCCGTGCGTGGACTGCAAGGGCCGCGGGCTCATCGCCCAGGACCCCTGCGAGGTGTGCCACGGCAGCGGGCGCGCCAAGTCGTCGCGCACCATGCAGGTCCGCATCCCGGCGGGCGTCTCCGACGGCCAGCGCATCCGGCTGCGCGGCAAGGGCGCCCCCGGCGAGCGGGGCGGCCCCAACGGCGACCTGTACGTGGTCGTCCACGTGGACGACCACCCCGTGTTCGGCCGCAAGGGCGACAACCTCACCGTCACGGTCCCGGTCTCCTTCGCGGAGGCGGCGCTCGGCGGCGAGATCCGGGTGCCGACACTCGGCGGACCCCCGGTCACCCTCAAGATCCCGGCCGGCACGCCCAACGGACGCACCATGCGCGCCCGGGGCAAGGGCGCCACCCGTAAGGACGGTACGCGCGGCGACCTGCTGGTCACCGTCGAGGTCGCCGTACCGAAGGAGCTGGACGACACGGCGCGCGAGGCTCTGGAGGCATACCGTCAGGCGACCGCGGGTGAGGACCCGCGGGCTGAGCTCTTCCAGGCCGCGAAGGGGGCTTGACGCAGTTGGACGGACACCGGCGCAACCCGTATGAGCTGACCGACGACACGCCCGTATACGTCATCTCGGTGGCCGCCCAGCTGAGCGGTCTGCACCCGCAGACCCTGCGGCAGTACGACCGGCTGGGACTGGTGTCCCCGGACCGTACGGCGGGGCGGGGGCGGCGGTACTCGGCCCGCGACATCCAGCTGCTCCGGCAGGTGCAGCAGCTGTCGCAGGACGAGGGCATCAACCTGGCCGGAATCAAGCGCATCATCGAACTGGAGAACCAGGTGACCGCGCTGGAAGCCCGGGTGGCCGAGCTGACGGCCGCGGTCGAGGGCGCGGCGATGGCGATGCGCCAGCGGGAGGCGCAGGTGCACGCCTCGTACCGCCGGGACCTCGTGCGCTACCAGGACGTGCAGCAGACCAGCGCGTTGGTGGTGTGGCGCCCGGGCGGCAAGCAGCGGGGCAACGGCAGCGGCGCCGAGTAACCGGGCGTGGCCCGGGCCCTCGGCGGCCTGCGGCCCGATCCTGGCCTGGGGCGCCTGGGGCGCCTGGGCGCCCGGGGTGCCCGCTCGCTCGGACCTCCCGGGTCGGCCGGGTCGGCCGGGTCGGACGGGGCGGCTTCCCCGGCTTCCCCGGGTTGCTCGGACCTCCCGGGTCGTTTGGGGCGGGTTGCCCCGGTGTCGGTGTGCGGGGGGCGTGGGTGTCCGGTGGTGCCGGGTGTGTCCGGAGGTGTCGGTCCGAGGCGTTTCGGGTGCCCGGTGGTGCCCCGTGCCCCGTGCCCCGTGCCCGGAGGTGCCGGCTGTCTGGGCTGCCGGGTGCCGGGTGCCCGGGGGTGGCGGTGTCCTGGAGCCGGTACCCGGCGGTGCCGGCGTCGACGTCGGTGCCGGCGTCCGGTGGCGCGGTGTCCGGGCGGTTCGGTGCCCGGGGTGGTCGCGGTGGGTGTGCCGGGTCAGTCCCGGGCGGGGCACTGGTCGTGGCCCCGCGCCGCGTCGGCGTCGCCGGCCGGGCAGCCCTGCACGGTCACGGGGGCGGCGCCCTGTACCGGCATCGGCGCCGGTCCCGCGGCCGCCGCGTCCGGTGCCGGCATCGTCACCATGCAGACGCCCTCCTGGCCGTCCAGGATGCCGGAGCGTGCGATGAGATAGCCCAACTGCGCGCGGCTGCCGCTGCCCAGCGCGGACGCCAGCTTCGCGATGTGGGCCCGGCAGGTGCGGACGTTCATGCCCAGGCGGCGCGCTATCGCTTCGTCCACATGGCCCTCGACGAGGAGCCGGGCGATGGACCGCTGGATGCCGCTGATGCCGTTCACGGCCGGGGCGTAGGCGACGACCTCCTCCTGCCAGGGTATGCCGTACAGCCAGAACTGCTCGAAGACGCCCACGAGATACCGCACCAGGCCCTCGTGGCGCAGCTCCAGCGCCACCTGGCGGTCGCTGCGCGCCGGGATGAACGCCACCTTCCGGTCGACCACGATCAGCCGGTCGATGATCTCCTCAAGGGTGCGGACCTCCAGGCCGAACGGCATGATCCGCTCGACGTACCCCATCGTCGCCGAGTGGTGCCGGGCGGTGTGCTGGTACAGGGTGCGCATCCGGACCCCGCGGTCCAGCAGGGGCTCGACCCTCCGCAGCGCGGCCTTCACGGACTCGGGGCCTTTGCGTCCGCTACCGGGCTGGATGGTCAGGAGCTCCACGGAGCACTCCTCGATGACCCGGTCCAGCTCGGCGTTGATGACGGCGAGGCCCTCCAGGACGTTGATCGCCGCGGTGGCCGGGGGAGTCGCCGTGGTGATCGTCATGAAGGGCTCGAATGCATCGGCCAACGACAGGGCCCGCTGTCGGCGTTGCTGTATCTCCCGCTCAATGGGGTGTATGAGCTGGTTGAGGGCGATGGAGGGAGGCACGGGCCGCAGCCAGTCCGTGTCGTCGGGGTCCGGGTGGAGCAGAGCGAGGTCCAGGAGACACGGCGCCGCGTCCACTTCCGAGCGGGCTATCCGGCCAGCGCGCAGGGCGGCCGCGTACAGGTGCCTTCCGGCTTCGCACGGCTCGCCATGGCTGTGCTCGGTTTCCGGATCGTCCACCTTCGACCGCATATGCACCCCCCTCAGGGTCCTGTATTTCAGGAACATGATGCCTGTACTGGCTGGTGGAAGCGTTCAGAGTGAGCCATCGTCATAGACGCGGGGGAGGAGGTAAGGACAAAAAGAGGTGGAGATCGTCCATGACCAGGATGGTTCGTGCACTCAGCGCCATAGCCGTCGCTGCCGCGGCCGTGCTCGGCGTCGCCGCCGCCAGCGGTGATCCGGCGTGGGATGCCGCGCCGACGAGCGGCGTTGCCGCAGGTGATCCCTCATGGGACAGCAGCCCGGCGGGTCAGCGCGACCCCTCGTGGGACTTCGCCGCGTCCCCCCTCCAGGACCCCGCGTGGGACAGCGTCGGCGCCAGGACGACGGGCGTCGCGGCATGAACGTTCCCGACGACCCGCGCTTCCGGCGCGAGATGGCGTCCGCCTACCGCTCCGGGTGGCACTTCATCGACCTCGTCACCGCTGTGCCGCAGGGTGGCGATTCGTTGATGGTCACCCTCTTCGGTGAGCCGATCGTCATCACGCGCGGAGACGACGAGGACATCCGCGCCTACCGCTGCCTCCGTCGCCCCCGTGGTGCGCCGCAGCCCGTCAGGTGCGCCATTCGCTACGGAATGATTTTCGTCAATCTCGATCAGCGGGATCACCAGCTGGTCGAGCCCGAGACCGCAACCGCCACCCCCCGCAGCGCCTGAACGATTCCCCCGTCGTTGTAGATCGTTCAGGTGCTTCCCCCACACAGCGGCGCCATCGTGGACCTGAAACACGATGGCGCCGCTGTGCTGTTTGCACACGACACGTCCGGGGGTGCCGGGCGGCCGGCGGGTACGGCGCCGACGGCCGCCGCTGCGTCTGCTGCCGCGGGGCGGGGAAGCGCTGGGCGAGCGTGGACGCCTCCCCTGCGGCGCCGGTGTGCTGCCGGGCCCCAGGGGGCTGACGGCTGAACCGCCGCGGCCCGCCCGTACGCACGGCCCCCGCCGAGTACGGCGCCGACGGCGGCGCGGCCCGAGGCCCGAGGCCCGCCCGCGCCGCCAGCCGCCGCGCCGGTTGTGGGTGGTCTACGCGCGGCCCATCGCGCGGGTCAGGGTGATCTCGATGACCACTCGGTCCGGGTTGGGCGTCGGGACGCGGCCGTAGCGCTCCGCGTAGCGGGCGACGGCGTCGGCGACCGCGTCGGGCTCCGTGCGGATCACCGCGCGGCCCTCCAGCGTCGCCCAGCGGCCCGCGTCGACCTGGCAGACCGCCACCCGGGCGCCTTCCGGGCCCGCCGCCAGCACGTTGGCGACCTTGCGGCTGTGCTTGTTCGTGATGACCCGCGCCATGCCCTTCCCGCCGCCCTCGGGGTCGTACGTCACGCCCACCGCCACCACGTGCGGCGTGCCGTTCGGGCGGATCGTCGTCAGCGTGCACATGTGCCGCTCGCGCCAGAAGCTGACGTAGGAGGGGTCGGGGTTGCGGAGGTCGATGGCCATGGGCCGGAAACTACCCGGGGGCGCTGGCCCCGACCACATTGAGTGGAATAGACTCAACTTTGTGGACGTTGGCTGAGTCATGGGAACGGAGGGCGCAGCCGAAGTGCCCGGACGAGGAGGAGAGAGCACACGTGGACGCCGAGCTGACCAACAAGAGCCGGGAGGCGCTCAATGCCGCCACCAGCCGTGCCGTGTCCGCAGGGCACGCCGACCTGACGCCGGCGCACCTCCTGCTGGCGCTGCTGTCCGGCCGTGACAACGAGAACCTCGTCGACCTGCTGGCCGCCGTCGAGGCGGACCAGGCCGCCGTACGGTCCGGGGCTGAGCGGCTCCTCGCCGCGCTCCCCAGCGTCACCGGGTCCACCGTCGCCCCGCCGCAGCCCAACCGCGACCTGCTGGCCGTCATCACCGACGCCCAGGCGCGCGCCCGGGAGCTCGGCGACGAGTACCTGTCCACCGAGCACCTGCTGATCGGCATCGCCGCCAAGGGCGGCCAGGCCGGAGAGCTGCTGACCCGGCAGGGCGCGAGCGCGGGGAAGCTGCTGGACGCCTTCACCAAGTCCCGCGGCAGCCGCCGGGTGACCGGCCCGGACCCGGAGGGGCAGTACAAGGCCCTGGAGAAGTTCGGCACCGACCTCACGGCCGCCGCCCGCGAGGGCAGGCTCGACCCCGTCATCGGCCGCGACCAGGAGATCCGGCGCGTGGTGCAGGTCCTGTCCCGGCGCACCAAGAACAACCCGGTGCTCATCGGCGAGCCCGGCGTCGGCAAGACGGCCGTCGTCGAGGGCCTCGCGCAGCGCATCGTGAAGGGCGACGTCCCCGAGTCGCTGAAGGACAAGCAGCTCGTCGCCCTCGACCTGGGCGCCATGGTCGCCGGAGCGAAGTACCGCGGCGAGTTCGAGGAGCGTCTGAAGACCGTCCTGTCCGAGATCAAGGAGAGCGACGGCCGGATCATCACGTTCATCGACGAGCTGCACACCGTCGTCGGCGCGGGCGCCGGAGGCGACTCCGCCATGGACGCGGGCAACATGCTCAAGCCCATGCTGGCCCGCGGCGAGCTGCGCATGGTCGGCGCCACCACCCTCGACGAGTACCGCGAGCGCATCGAGAAGGACCCCGCCCTGGAGCGACGCTTCCAGCAGGTCCTCGTCGCGGAGCCGACCGTCGAGGACACCATCGCCATCCTCCGCGGCCTCAAGGGGCGTTACGAGGCCCACCACAAGGTGCAGATCGCGGACAGCGCGCTGGTCGCCGCCGCGACCCTGTCGGACCGGTACATCACCTCCCGCTTCCTGCCCGACAAGGCCATCGACCTCGTCGACGAGGCCGCGTCCCGGCTCCGTATGGAGATCGACTCGTCTCCCGTGGAGATCGACGAACTGCAGCGCGCCGTCGACCGGCTCCGCATGGAGGAGCTGGCGCTGAAGAACGAGACCGACCCCGCATCCGTGCAGCGCCTGGAGAAGCTGCGCCGCGACCTCGCCGACAAGGAGGAGGAGCTGCGCGGCCTCACCGCCCGCTGGGAGAAGGAGAAGCAGGGCCTCAACCGGGTCGGTGAGCTGAAGGAGCAGCTCGACGACCTGCGCGGCCAGGCGGAGCGGGCCCAGCGCGACGGCGACTTCGACACCGCCTCCAAGCTGCTGTACGGGGAGATCCCCGCCGTGGAGCGGGAGCTGGACGAAGCCACCGCCGCCGAGGCGGAGCAGGAGGCCGCCAAGAACCCCATGGTGAAGGAGGAGGTCGGGCCCGACGACATCGCGGACGTCGTGGGCTCCTGGACGGGCATCCCCGCGGGCCGCCTCCTCGAAGGCGAGACCCGCAAGCTGCTCCGCATGGAGGAGGAGCTGGGCAGGCGCCTCATCGGCCAGAGGGAGGCCGTGCAGGCGGTGTCCGACGCGGTGCGCCGTACCCGCGCGGGCATCTCGGACCCGGACCGGCCGACCGGCTCGTTCCTGTTCCTCGGCCCGACCGGGGTCGGCAAGACCGAACTGGCGAAGGCCCTCGCCGACTTCCTCTTCGACGACGAGCGGGCGATGGTCCGCATCGACATGAGCGAGTACGGGGAGAAGCACAGCGTGGCCCGGCTCGTGGGCGCGCCTCCCGGCTACGTCGGCTACGAGGAGGGCGGCCAGCTGACCGAGGCGGTGCGCCGCCGCCCGTACAGCGTCATCCTGCTCGACGAGGTCGAGAAGGCCCACCCGGAGGTCTTCGACATCCTCCTGCAGGTGCTCGACGACGGCCGGTTGACGGACGGTCAGGGGCGGACGGTCGACTTCCGCAACACCATCCTGGTGCTGACGTCGAACCTGGGCAGCCAGTTCCTGATGGAACCGACGACGACGGAGGCGGAGAAGCGGGAGCAGGTCCTGGAGGTGGTGAGGGCCTCCTTCAAGCCGGAGTTCCTCAACCGCCTGGACGACATCGTCGTCTTCTCGGCCCTCACCCGGGACGAGCTGGCCCGCATCGCCCGCCTCCAGATCGACCGCCTGTCCGCGCGGCTCGCCGAGCGGCAGCTCGGCCTGGAGGTGTCGCCCGAGGCCCTGGAGTGGCTCGCCGACGAGGGCAACGACCCGGCGTACGGGGCGCGCCCGCTGCGCCGCCTGGTGCAGACGGCCATCGGCGACCGGCTGGCCCGCGAGATCCTGGCGGGCGAGGTGAGCGACGGCGACACGGTGCGGGTCGACCGGGTGGACGGCGGCCTCACGGTCACCGCGGCGCGGTAGCCGCGGGCCACCCGCGGCCGGGGCGGGTACCACGGGGGCGGGGCCGGGACGCGTACCGCCGAGGCGGGTACAGCGCCCCGACCTGCGCCCCGACCTGCGCCCCGACGCGCGCCCCGACGCGCGCCCCGACGCGCGCCCCGACCTGCGTCCCGACGCGCGTCCCGACGCGCGCCCCCACCCGTGCCCTCGCCCTCGCCCCTCTCCCCGTACGCGCTCCCGCCCAGGCGCCCGTGCGCTCCCGCGCCGCGCCCCGTACGTGCCCGCGTCCCCGTAGGCCCCGCCGGGAAGCGGCTGGGGGCGGGCGCTTGGCGGGCGGGTGGGGCGGGTCGCTGCCCGGGGTGCGGGTTTCCCGGCCGGGCCGCACGGAGCGGGCGCCAGGGGGCGGCCCGGCCCGTCCGCCGTACGCCGTGTCCGGCGGTCGCACCCGGGTGTCCTCCACCCGGGCGGCGGATCGTGTCCGCCCGCAGCGGATCGCCCTCGGATGGGCTTGCCAGCCCCGGTCCGGGATGGGAGAGGATGGCGGCTATCCGTACGAAGGGAAATCACCCGGTGAGCATCGACCCGTCCTCGATTCCGAACTTCGGGGCCCAGCCGCAGCCCCAGCCCGCGGGGCCGCCCCCCGGCCCCGTCGTCCCCGACCAGGACCTGGTGAAGCAGCTCCTTGAGCAGATGGAGCTGAAGTACGTCGTCGACGACGAGGGGGACCTCGCGGCGCCGTGGGAGGAGTTCCGCACCTACTTCATGTTCCGCGGTGAGGCGGAGCAGCAGGTCTTCTCCGTACGGACCTTCTACGACCGCCCCCACCCGGTCGAGGACCGTATGAAGATCCTCGAGTCGATCGACGACTGGAACCGCCGCACCCTGTGGCCCAAGGTCTACACCCACCTCCACGAGGACGAGCAGGGCGGCGCCACCGTCCGGCTCATCGGCGAGGCCCAGATGCTGATCGGCACGGGCGTCAGCCTGGAGCACTTCGTGTCGTCGACGGTGAGCTGGGTGCGCGCGTCGATCGAGTTCGACAAGTGGCTCGTCGAGCAGCTCGGCCTGGAGACCGGCGAGTCCGGCGA
Organism: Streptomyces sp. CC228A; assembly: GCF_021390935.1. Taxonomy (GTDB): domain Bacteria; phylum Actinomycetota; class Actinomycetes; order Streptomycetales; family Streptomycetaceae; genus Streptomyces. The sequence goes on along the minus strand of NZ_JAJPUI010000006.1, from coordinate 139,474 downwards.
GGACGAGAAGCCGGGCGACGAGGCCTGAGCCCGTACGGGCTCGCGGTGACGCGGCCGGGGCGGTGACCGGAAGACGGTCACCGCCCCGGCCGCGCCCTTTCCCGCCCGCGGCGGCCCCCGCCGGACGGGTGCGGAACCGCGCCGGCCGTTCCCGCCGGCCGTACCCCGCCGGTCGTGCCTGCCGGCCGTGCCGCGCCGTCTGTGCCTGCCGTCCGTGCCCGGTGGCGCGGTTCCGTCCGCCGCGTCCCGGCCCGCCGCAGGTGGCTCGCCGCCCCGGGGCGGTGCGGTCAGGCGGTGAGCTGCCGCAGCCGGTCCGCTGCCTCCCGGAGGACCGCGGCCTTCTTGCAGAAGGCCAGGCGGACGAAGGTGCGGCCGGCGTCGGCGTGGTCGTAGAACACCTGGTTGGGGATGGCGACGACGCCGCAGCGCTCCGGGAGGGAGCGGCAGAACGCCAGGCCGTCCTTCTCGCCGAGGGCCGCGATGTCGGCGGTGATGAAGTACGTGCCGCGCGGCAGGTACACCTCGAAACCGGCGGCCCGCAGCCCGTCGGCGAGGATGTCGCGCTTGGCCCGCAGGTCCGTCCTGAGGTCCTCGAAGTAGGTGTCGGGGAGGCGCAGCGCCTCGGCGATGGCGTACTGGAACGGGCCCGACGCCACGAACGTGAGGAACTGCTTCGCGGTCCGCACGGCCGCGGTGAGTTCGGGCGGCGCGGTGAGCCAGCCCACCTTCCAACCGGTCAGGGAGAACGTCTTCCCGCCGGATGACAGGGTGACCGTGCGCTCCCGCATGCCCGGGAACGCCGCGAGGGGCACGTGCTCCGCGTCGTCGAAGACGAGGTGTTCGTACACCTCGTCGGTGACCACGAGCAGGTCCCGGTCGACGGCGAGCGCGGCGACGGCCGCGAGTTCGTCGCGGGTCAGCACGGTGCCGGTCGGGTTGTGGGGGGTGTTGAGGAGGATGAGGCGGGTGCGGTCGGTGACGGCGGCCCGCAGCTCGTCCAGGTCGAGGACGAAGCGCCCGGCCGCCGGGTCGGGCCGCAGCGTCACCGGGACGCGGCGGCCGCCCGCCATGGCGATGCAGGCGGCGTACGAGTCGTAGTACGGCTCCAGGGCGATCACCTCGTCGCCGGGCTCGACCAGCGCCAGCAGGGCCGCGGCGATGCCCTCCGTGGCGCCCGCGGTGACGAGGACCTCGGTGTCGGGGTCGTAGGCCAGGCCGTAGCGCCGCAGCTGGTGCTCGGCGATCGCGGTGCGCAGTTCGGGAACGCCCGGGCCGGGCGGGTACTGGTTGCCGCGGCCCTCGCGTACGGCCCGCACGGCCGCTTCCCTGATCTCCTCGGGGCCGTCCGTGTCCGGGAAGCCCTGGCCCAGGTTGATCGCGCCCGTGGCGGCGGCCAGCGCCGACATCTCCGCGAAGATCGTGGTCCCGAACCCGGCGAGGCGGCTGCTGAGCGGTTGCCTTGTCATGGGCGCCATCCTGAGGCGAACCGGGCGGCACCTCAAGGGCGGGCCCGCGCGTGTCCGTGCGGTCCGCACGCACCGGCCGCCGAACCTCTGGAGTTGCTCAAGTGCGCTTTGGGCGGTGCGGGCCGCGGGGATCCCCCCGTCACGGGCGTACGGGGGACCCCGCGTCACACGCCTGCGGGAGACAGGAGGAGCATCATGATCGAGTCCGTGGTGGACACCGTCCTTGTCGTGGTGCTGGTCGTGGTGCCGCTGACGGCGGTCGTCGCGGTGGGGACGGTGGTCTGGGCCTTCGCCCGCCAGCGGCGGCAGGACGCGGCCGCGCTGCGCGGTGGACGCGCCGGGGCGGCGACCGGGACCCGGGCCGGGGACTCCTCGACGGCGGGCTGGTGGGCGGCCGGCGGCGGTGCGGCGGCCACCGCGCACGTGCCGGACGGGCGCGACGCGACCGGTGGGTCCGGGGCGCCTGACGGGTCCGACGGGCACCGGCAGGGCGGTACGGACACGTCGTCGCCCTCGTCGTGCGGGGCTTCCTCGTCCTGCTCGTCGCCGAGCCCCTCGTCGTCGTCCGGCTCCTGCGGGGGCGGCGGGTCGTCCTGCGGCGGTGGCGGCGGATGAGCGGCCGCCTGCCGGGCGGCGGCGCGCGGGAGGGGACAGCGGACCTGCGGGGAGGGGGACATGGACGGAGCCGGGGGACCACGCAAGAGCTCACGCGGGGAGCGGAGTCCGAGGATCCCGCCCTCGACACCAGGGGACCGCTACCGGCGGGCGGGGACGCCGAGGGGCCGGACTCCGAGGAGTCCGACTCCTGGGCCACCGGCGGGCCGGATCCGGTCGGCGGGCACGCCCGAGGGCCGGAGTCCGAAGAGTCCCTCTCCTGGGGCACCGGAGGGCCGGAACCAGCCAACGGGCACGCCCGGGAGCCGGAGTTCGCGGAGCCCCTTGCCGAGGGGCCCGGGGGTGGGGGACGGCTGTCCCGGGGTCCGGCAGCGGTGAACCCGGCGGAGCCTGGCCGGAATACGGAGATCCGGTGACCGGGGGCGCTGACGCCGGGGGCACCGTGATCGACGCCCTCACGCTGTCGGGAGCACTGCCCGCCGCGGTGGCGTCGGTCTTCCTGACGCTGGCCGGGCTGCTCGTGTGGCTCGCGGCGACCGGTCGCGGCCGGCCGCCGAGGGCGCGGCGCCGCGGGTGGCGGGCCCGGCACGGCTCTGTACCCGGAACGGCGTTCCCGGGTGCGGGGGACGACGACGGGAGCGGCGGCTCACCCCACGGGGCGGGTGCGTCCTCGTCGTGGTCCGCGTGCTCTTCTCCGTCCGCTTCCTCTTCCTGCACGTATTCTTCCTGGTCCTCTTCCTCGTCGTCGTCCTCGTCATGCGGGGCGAGTTCCGACTGAAAGCGCAGTACTTCCTCACATCGGATTCGGCAGTCGGGGCAGCGGGGGCATCCCGCTGTCCCCTCGCACACGGGGGATGGTGATTTCCCATGGAATGGGCCCTTGTCATAGGCGGGTTGTTCCTGCTGTTCGTGATCCTGGTCGCGCGGGCCGCCGGATCCGGCGGCCGGGGAGGCGGCGGACGCCGCCGCGGGGCCTCCGGCCGCTGGGGGCACGGCGGGTCGTCCTGCGGGGGCGGCGGCTCGTCCTGCGGTGGAGGCAGCAGTTGCGGCGGGGGTGGCGGCTGCGGAGGCGGCAGCTGAGCGCACCGCGCCCCACGACGGCGGCGGGGGTGGGAACGGCGGCACGGGGCGGCTGTCCCCCCCCGCCGCGCACCGGGCGCGCGTCACCGAAACGTTTGTGCGCCCGATTAAGCGGAATATGGTGAACGGTTGAACCGCTCGTCGTCCGGGGGGATGGAAACCGCGCAAAGTTGGGTAAAGACGCTGTGAGCCTCGCGCGGTTCATGATTCCCTCGCTGTCGAAACGTTCGAGAACGCCGAGAACGCCGAGAACGCCGAGAACGCCGAGAACATCGAGAACGACGAGAACACCGAGAAACGACGAGGACGACGACAAGCGCCGAGAACGTCGATCCCCGGACTCGTGTGGACCCCGACCCGGCACCCCCGTACGCACCGGAGCACCGCCCGGAACGACGCCCGGTCCACCTGCCTTCCTCCCACCGTGCCTGCGGAGCTGACTCATGCTCACGACTCTCCAGACCGAGTACACCGACACGCGCGCGGCCGACCTGGCCTGGGCGCTGGGGCGCGAGCCGCTGCCCGCGCTCGCCGTGCTCGACCTAGAACTGTCCGGCGCGCGCCTGCAGTTGAGACTGCTGGGCGCGTCCCACCAGGTCCTGTTGGAGGAGCAGCACGGCACTTGCTCCGAGACCGTGGCCTGCATGCCCGGCAGCAGCACCCCCCTCCCGCTGGGCGTGGCGAAGCGGATCGGGGGCTGGGAGTACGAGTTCGCGGCCCGGGTCGAGCACCTGTCGCGCGGGTCGTTCGCGGGGCGGGCCCAGGAGTTGCTGGCGTTGGTCGCCGACCATCCGCACGGGCTCGCCGGGACCTTCCCGGGGTCGCCGCACGCGTTCACCGCGATGCTGGCGCAGCGCCACGAGGGCAGGGTGCGGTGGCGCACCTGGCACGCCTATCCGCAGGAGCGGCAGTTGGTGGTCACCCGGACCAGCGTGGGCTGCGTCTTCCCCCAGCGGTCGGCGCGGCACATGCCGCAGGCACCCGCCCTGGCCCGGGGGTTGGGGTGAGAGGGAGCCATGAACACTCCTGTGGGTGACTAGCGGCACGGAGGGTGTGACGTAGCGTTAGCGCATGCTCGAAGCGCCCGCCCCAGCCGCCTCCGTGGCGCCGCGCGCCCCGGAGGGGCGCCGGGGGCCCGTCGGGGGTCCGCGGGCGGGCCGCTTCCTGGTGCTCGCCGTCGTCTTCGTCTGCGCCGCCTGCGGGCTGGTCTACGAACTGGTCCTCGTGGCCCTCGCCGCCCATGTGATCGGCGACTCCGTCACCCAGGCGTCCGTCGTGCTGGCCGTGCTCGTCTCCGCGATGGGCGCCGGATCCCTCCTCGCCAAGCGGCTGCGCTGCCGGGCCGCCGTCGGTTTCGCCCTGCTGGAGGCGCTGCTGGCGCTGCTCGGCGGCTGCTCCGCCCTGGCGCTCTACGCCTGCTTCGCGTGGCTCGGCGGCGCGCAGTCCGCCCTGGTGGGGTTCTCGATCGGGGTGGGGGTCCTCATCGGCGCCGAGATACCGCTGCTGATGACGCTGATCCAGCGCGTGTCGCGGCGTGCCGAGCAGGACGCCGGGGGGACCGTCGCCGACCTGTTCGCCGCCGACTACGTGGGCGCGCTGGTCGGCGGTCTGGCCTTCCCCTTCCTGCTGCTGCCGTGGCTGGGGCAGGTGACGAGCGCGCTGGTGACCGGCGCCGTGAACGCGGTGGCGGGCGCGGCGCTCGTGCTGTGGCTGTTCGGCCGTGAACTGACGGGCCGCGAGCGGCTGCTGACGCTCGCGGCCAACGCCGCCGTCGTCGGGGTGCTGGCCACCGCCACGGTGCTCGTCGACGACTTCGAGCGGGCGGCCCGCCAGGCCGTGTACGGGGACGAGGTGCGGGTCGCCGTCCGGTCCGAGGTCCAGGAGATCGTCCTGACCGGCCCCCGCGACGGCCCGCCCGGCCTGTTCCTCGACGGGCGGCTGCGGGTCAGCGGCCGTGCGGAGCACCGGTACCACCCGGCGCTCGTCCACCCGGCGCTGCGGGGCGCGCACGGGCGCGTGCTGATCCTGGGCGGCGGCGACGGGCTGGCGGCCCGCGAGGCGCTGCGGTACGCGGACGTGGAGGCGGTGACCGTGGTCGACGTGGACCCCGAGGTCGTACGGCTGGCCCGCACCGACCCGGCGCTGGCCCGGCTCAACGGGCACGCGTACCGGGACCCGCGCGTCCGCGTGGTCCACGACGACGCCTTCCGCTGGCTGCGGGGCGCGGTGGGCGAGGCCCGCGGCACGTACGACGTGATCGTCGCCGACCTGCCGGACCCGGGCGTCACCACGAGCAGCAGGCTGTACTCGGAGGAGTTCTACGGCCTGGCGGCGCGCGCCCTGGCCGGAGGCGGGCGGCTCGTCGTGCACGCGGGCTCCCTGCGGGACCGCCCGCACACGTACTGGACCGTGGAGGCCACGCTGCGGGCGGCGGGTTTCGCGACCCGCCCGTACGGCACGGACGACGGGCGCAGCGGGTTCGTCCTCGCCGCACCCGCGCGGCACGGTGGCGCCCGCCCGCCGGTGCTGGGCCTGGCGCCCGGCGCACCGAGCCGGGGCGTGCCGGCGCCCGGGGCGCTGGCGGCCGGCGCCGCGCGTGCGGAGCGGTCCCGCGTGCCGGGGCTGCCCCCGTCCACGCTCGTGCACCCCCGGTACGGCGACTGACGCGGGCTTCGTCCGCCGGGCCTGCGCGGATCGGGGACGGAAGGGCCGTGCGTGGGTAGGCTCGATTCCCATGGAGCATGAGGTGTTCGTTCCGGTAGCCGTCCAGACCCTCCGCGATCTGCTCGCCGACCCAGCCCGTGTCGCCTCCTGCGTGCCCGGGTTGCACCAGGATGCGGAGGCGTCGGCCGCGCCGCTGTCGGGCCGCCTCAAGGTGCGCGTCGGCGGGCACAGCATCACGTACCGGGGCGCCCTGCGCGTGGCGGCCCGGGACGACGGGTCCTACGCCGTCGAGGGGGAGGGCGAGGAGGTGCGCGGCACGGGCCGGGCGAGCCTCTCGCTGACCGTGCGGCTCGCGCCCGCGGAGGGCGGGACGCAGCTCGCCTTCAGCGGGGCGGTGGAGTCGCAGGGGCGGCTCGCGGAGGCCCAGGGCGACACGGCGACGGTCGCGGCGCACCGCCTGCTGGACCGTTTCGCCGAAGCCCTGGCCGAGCAGGCGGAGGCCGCGGAGCGCGCCGGGGGCGCGGAGCCCGTGGAGGCGGCGGGCGCGGCCGGAGCGGCCGACGCCGCGCGAGGGACCGCAGGGTCCGCGGCGTCCGGGGAGGCCGAGGGCACGGCGGCCGGCGGGGACGCCGAGGAGCCGGAGCACGCCGGGGACAGGGGGAAGGGGCCGGGGGCGCCGAGGGGATGGAGCACCCCGGCGGCAGGGAGCACCCCGAGGACGCCGCGCAGGAGGAGGCGCTGCGGGACGCGGCCGGTCCGGACGGCGCGGGCCACCCGGAGGAGACCGGGGAGCCGCAGGACGCTCCGGGCCTGGAGGGGCCGGCGGCCGCCGAGGGCGTGGAGGAGCCGGCGGAAGCGGAGGGCCTGGCGGACGCCGACGAGGACGGTGCCGACGGCGGCGACGAGGCCCGTGCCGTCTTCGACGCGCCCGTGCCGCCCAGCTCGCTCGACCCGTTCGCCGCCGACGACTTCCCGTCGGACGACACGGGGTGGGCGAGCCGCCCGCAGAAGCCGCGCACGCCCGGCGCACGATGATCGGCCGCAGCGCCGAGGAGGTCGATCACGCCCCGCCCCGCGGCCGGTACGCACCCGTGCCGGGCCCGGCGACAATGTCCGCGTCCAACCCGCTGCGCTGGCTGGCCCCGGCCGCCCTCGCCGTGGCGTCGGCGGTGGTCGTGCGGCGTGCGCTGCGGCGCCGCAAGTAGGCACGTAGGGTCGGGCGCTGTGACCACGATCATGAGTGAGAGCGAGCGCGCAGAGGACGTCCGGTTGGCCGCCGGAGACGTCGAGGTGACCGTGGCCCCGGCGCTCGGCTGCCGGTTGAGCAGCCTCCGCGTCGGCGGCACCGAGCTGCTGCGGCAGGGCGAGCGCTACGGCTGCTTCCCCATGGTGCCCTGGTGCGGCCGCACCGACCGCGGCACGTTCCTGAACGGCGCCATCCGCCATCAGCTGCCGCTGAACGCCCCGCCCCACGCCATCCACGGCACGGGCCGCGACGCGGTGTGGCGCACGGCGCGCGCGGGCGCGTCCGAGGCGGCGTTCACGTACGAGCTCGGCGAGCCCTGGCCGTACCCCGGCCTGGTCACCCAGACGCTGGAGCTGACGGAGGAGTCGCTCACGCTGCGGCTGGGCGTGGAGACGTACGGGGACTCGTTCCCCGCGCAGGCCGGGTGGCACCCGTGGTTCCGGCGCACCCTCGACGGCAGCGCGGCCGTGCTGGACTTCGCGCCCGCGTGGCAGGAGGAGCGCGGCGACGACCACCTGCCCACCGGCCGGCGCGTCGACCCGCGCCCCGGCCCGTGGGACGACTGCTTCGGCATGCCGGACGGTGTGGACGTCACCGTCACCTGGCCCGGGGTCCTCGCGCTGACGGTCACCAGCCCGGAGCAGTGGGTCGTGGTGTACGACGAGCAGGAGGCCGCGGTCTGCGTGGAGCCCCAGTCCGGGCCGCCGAACGGCCTCAACACCGCTCCGCGCCTGGTCACCCCCATCGAGCCGCTGGAGACCGCGACGACCTGGACCTGGCGCCGCCTCTAAGCTCGTACGCATGACTGACGTACGTGCCGATCTGCTCCAGCAGATCAAGAACAAGGCCGTGGTGCACGGCAAGGTGACCCTCTCCTCGGGTCTGGAGGCCGACTACTACGTCGACCTGCGCCGGATCACGCTGGACGGCGCCGCCGCGCCGCTCGTCGGTCAGGTCATGCTCGATCTGACCGCCGACCTCGACTTCGACGCGGTGGGCGGTCTGACCCTGGGCGCCGACCCGGTCGCCACGTCGATGCTGCACGCCGCCGCCGCACGCGGCCGCACCCTGGACGCCTTCGTCGTCCGCAAGGCGGCCAAGGCCCACGGGATGCAGCGGCGTGTCGAGGGCCCGGACATCAAGGGCCGCCGCGTGCTCGTGGTGGAGGACACCTCCACCACCGGCGGTTCGCCGCTCACCGCCGTGGAGGCCGTCCGCGAGGCGGGCGCCGAGGTCGTGGCGGTCGCCACCATCGTGGACCGGGCGACCGGCGCGGCCGAGAAGATCAGGGGGACGGCCGGGGTGCCGTACCGCTACGCCTACGCGCTGGACGAGCTCGACCTCGCGTAACGGGCCCTCCGCAGCTCGTGCGAGGGCGCGTCCGGCGCGTCTCGCGCCGCGGGCATCCTCCGCACCTGCGGCTTTCGGCAGGGAGGGGCGGGCGGGTCCGTTTCACGTGAAACCGACCCGCCCGCGCCGCATGCCGGGGCCGTCCGGGGGTGGTGCCTGCGGGACCGTCTGGAAAGATGGGGGCGACGATGACGTCGCCCCCCAGGTCAGGGATCAGAGACGCAACGCAACCGCAGATCACAAGGAGCGGACCATGCCCATCGCAACCCCCGAGGTCTACAACGAGATGCTCGACCGGGCGAAGGCAGGCAAGTTCGCCTACCCGGCCATCAACGTGACGTCGACGCAGACCCTGCACGCTGCCCTGCGCGGCTTCGCCGAGGCCGAGAGCGACGGCATCGTGCAGATCTCGACCGGTGGCGCTGAGTTCCTGGGCGGCCAGTACAGCAAGGACATGGTGACCGGCGCCGTCGCCCTCGCCGAGTTCGCGCACATCGTCGCCAAGAAGTACGACGTCAACATCGCGCTCCACACCGACCACTGCCCGAAGGACAAGCTGGACGGCTACGTCCGCCCGCTGCTCGCGGTGTCCGAGGAGCGCGTCGCCCGGGGCGAGAACCCGCTCTTCCAGTCCCACATGTGGGACGGCTCCGCCGAGACCCTGGCCGACAACCTCGCCATCGCGCAGGAGCTGCTGCCCCGCGCCGCCGCCGCGAAGATCATCCTTGAGGTCGAGATCACCCCGACCGGCGGTGAGGAGGACGGCGTCACCCACGAGATCAACGACGAGCTGTACACCACCGTCGAGGACGCGCTGCGCACCGCCGAGGCCCTCGGCCTGGGCGAGCAGGGCCGGTACCTCCTGGCCGCCTCCTTCGGCAACGTCCACGGCGTGTACAAGCCGGGCAACGTCGTGCTCCGCCCCGAGCTGCTGAAGGACCTCCAGGAGGGCGTCGGCGCGAAGTACGGCAAGACCAGCCCGTTCGACTTCGTCTTCCACGGCGGTTCCGGCTCCACGGCGGAGGAGATCGCCACCGCCCTGGAGAACGGCGTCGTGAAGATGAACCTCGACACCGACACCCAGTACGCCTTCAGCCGCCCGATCGCGGACCACATGTTCAAGAACTACGACGGCGTCCTCAAGGTCGACGGCGAGGTCGGCTCGAAGAAGACGTACGACCCGCGCACGTGGGGCAAGCTGGCTGAGGCGAGCATGGCCAAGCGCGTCGTCGAAGCCTGCCAGGCGCTGCGTTCGGCCGGTACGAAGCTCAAGTAGAGCAACCGATCGGTAGGGCGGGCCCGGCATCGCGTGGAGCGGTGCCGGGCCCGCCCCTTTGCGGAGGGGTTCTGGGTGACGACGTACGACTTCGACACGCCGGTGGAGACACGGGGCACCGGCTCCATCCAGTGGGACGTGCTGCCCGCCCACTACGGGCTGCCCGACCTGCTGCCCTTCACCATCGCCGACATGGACTTCCGGTCGCCGCCCGAGGTGCTGGAGGCCCTGCACCGCAGGGTCGACCACGGCGTCTTCGGCTACACGGACTGGGAGCACTCGGGCTTCCCGGAGGCCGTACGGGACTGGTACGGCGAGCGGTACGGAGTGGCGGTCGCGCCGGAGACGCTGGTCTTCGGGCCCTCCGTCGTGAACGAGCTGGCGCAGCTGCTGCGGATGTGGACCGAGCCCGGGGACGGCGTGGTGGTGCACACCCCGACCTACGTCGGGTTCATCAACGCGCTGGCCGGGCTGGGGCGGTCCCTGCGGGGCGTCCCCATCGGCGACGACGAGGCCCTGGAACGGGAGCTCTCCCGCCCCGACGCCCGGGTGCTGCTGCTGTGCTCCCCGCACAACCCGACCGGCCGGGTGTGGACGGAGGACGAGCTGAAGGGCTTCCTCCGCCTGGCCGAGGCCCACGGGGTGGCCGTCATCAGCGACGAGATGTTCGGCGACCTCACCCACCACGGGCAGCGCCACACCCCCTGGGCCGCGATCGCGCCCCCCGGCGGCCGCTGGGCGCTGATCACCTCGGCCGGGAAGGCGTTCAACCTGCCGGGCATCGGCGGCGCGTACGGCATGATCGGCGAGCCGGAGCAGCGCGCCGCGTTCCTGTGGCGCATGGAGCACGGGGAGGGCCTGCCGTCCGCGTCGACGCTGTCCCTCACCGCGCACGTCGCCGCCTACCGGCACGGGGCGCCCTGGCTGGACGCCCTGCGGACGTACGTGGCCGGGAACCTGCGGATGCTCGGCGAGCGCCTCGACGCGGCGTTCCCCGGCCGCGGCCTCTTCACCCCGCCGCAGGCCGGGTACCTGGCGTGGCTGGACCTGCGACCGCTGGGCGTGGACGACGCGGTGCTGAACGACGAGCTGGTCCGGCGGGAGCGGATCGCCGTCAAACCGGGCGCGGAGTACGGCGCGCCCGGCTTCGTACGGGTCAACCTCGGGTGCCCGCGCTCCAAGGCGGAACGGGGCGCCGACGCACTCGTCAGGGCGCTGCGGAGGCTGGCGGCGTAGCGCGGGCCGCCGGACGGGCCGTCCGCGGCGGCGGTGCGGTGGGCGGGCGGCCCCTTCACGTGGTCGTGCACGCGGTGCCGCCGTCACCGTCCGAGTGACGGCGGCACGGACGCCCCGGCCGCGGCGGTCGCTACTGCTGCAGCTCGGCGTACGCCTCCTCGCTGCTGTCCTTCAGGAACTGCCGGCACCGCTCCGCCTCGTCCTTCTCGTCGATCGCGCCGGCGGCGCGGGCGAGGGCCGCGAGGCAGCGCAGGAACCCGCGGTTGGGCCGGTGCTCCCACGGGATGGGGCCGTGCCCCTTCCACCCGGCCCGGCGCAGTGCGTCCAGACCGCGGTGGTAACCGGTGCGCGCGTACGCGTACGACTCGACCACCCGCCCCGCCGCGAAGGCGTCATCGGCGAGCATCGCCCAGGCGAGCGAGAACGTCGGGTCCTTCGCCACCACCTCCGCCGGCGGCACGGACTCCTCGCCGAGCATGCGGTACGCCTCTTCGTTCTCCGGCAGGTACGTCGGGTCCGGGCCGCCGAGCAGGTTCTTGTAGGTCGTCATACAGGCAGTCTGCCACTGGGGGGCGCGCGCCCGGGACGCCCGCGAGGAAGACCGGCCGCGGCCGGGGGCCCGGTTGCCTCGGCGCCCGCTCGCGACGGCACCCTCGCGCTGTCCCGGCACCCGGCGCCTGCCCGGCGAGGCACGGCGGACGGGGCGGCCCCGGCGGCGGACCGCACCCGGGCCCCGACCTCATCTGTCGCCCTGCCCGGGAAGAAGGCCCGCCATCATCTCCCATAGGGACTTGCTGCCGACCGGGCGGAGCACCAAGGGGCTGTCCGGCCCCGCCTCGCCCTCATGGACGGGCTCGGCCGGGGACTCCCGGTGCCAGTAGCCCAGCGGGCCGCAGTCCCAGACGCCGAACCCGCGCACCGCCACCGCCGGTTGCGCCTCGTCCCCGCCGTGCCAGGCCGAGGTGAGACGCCAGTGCGAGCGGAGCTCGACGAGCAGGTGGGTGAAGAGGGAGAGGGCGGGATCCGCGAGGCGTCCCGCCGCGGCCAGAGCACGCCGGGCCCGCTCGGGGGTGTCGGCGTCGGCCGGGCCGTCGAGGGCTGACAGCCCCGCGTCCATCGTCCCGACGGTGGTCTCTATGTACGGCACCGCGACGTCGAGCGCTTCGGCCTGCCGCAGGTTCACCAGGAAGGCCAGCGACCAGAGCAGCAGTCTCGGCTCGACCTGCGCGTACTCGGTCTCACGCTGACCCGGCCACTCCTCGTACGAGAAGACATGGTCGGCTCCGATCACCAGGCCGTGGTTCAGTGCGCCCTGCCGGCCGAGCACCTCGGCGTTCACCGCCACGACGGGCTGCGCCAGGGTTTCCAGGAGCGGGGCGAGCTGGACGGAGACCTCCCCCGCTGCACTCACCAGCCCGGAGCTCTGGAGTTCGGAGGCGGCGCCGCCGTATCCGGCGGGCAGCGACTCGCCGCGCAGCATGTGACCCAGAAGCGTCAGGTGCTCCTGCGCCAGTCGGAAGCGGGAGCGGGCACTGTCGTAGGAAGGCAAGGGTCAGCTCCGTGCTGCGTTGTCGGCCGCGAGGTTGAAGACCGTTGAGAAGCCGGCGCGGAATGCGCCGCCCAGGGTCAGGTGAGAGCGGTTGACACCCGAGAAGAGCACCGCCAGGGAGATGTCGACTGGTTCAGCGGGTCCGTCGATCTGCACCAGGAGGCGGCGCCGCTTCCTGCCGATCCCCGAGTCGGTGACGGTGATGGCGAGTCCGGGCCGGGTGAGGACGTAGCGTTTGCGACTGATCGCGGTGCACCGGTAGGTGGTCCCGTCGTGTGTGATGCGCAGGGCACGGCGTTTCCTGCTGACGGCCCACCGGTTGCGCCTCAGCTGCGCTTCCCGGCCGTCCACCGAGAGCTGGGCGCCGGTCAGCCGCGGCTTGTCCTCGAAGATGGACCAGCTGATCATGAGCGCGGTCGGGATCGTGCTGCCTTCCGCTCTGGCTGCCGTTCCTCTCTTGGGGCGGATGTCGGCCGGGTAGCGCACCCGGATGTCGCCGAAGTCCTCGGAGGTCGTGGACCAGTGGAGCGCGCGCCCCTCGTCCCGTATTTCTCGCATCTCGAACGACATGGTCACTGCGTGCTCCTAATCGAAGGGGTTGAGGAACTTGCCCACCTTGCTCGCGCCGGACGCGATGTCCTTCCCCAGGTCCTCCGCCTTGTCCCCCACCCAGTCCGTGGACGCGTCCCAGGCGTCGGCGATGTTCTCCCGGTTCTCCCAGGCAAGGGCGCCGGCATAGATCACACCCGTGCCGACGGCCAGGCCCACGGTGACCGGGTTCGGCGCGACCATCGCGACGGTCAAGGACGCGTTGAACGCGGTACCCGTCAGATCCGAGGCGAACTTGTCGGGGTTCTGGGCGATTTTCTCCGAGTCGTACGTGGAGAGGTTCGCCACTCCATAGAGCGTCGCTCCTGCGGATCCGACGATGCCGAGCCCGCGGATCGCGCCGGCCGCCTTGGCCGCATTGGCCAGGCCGCCGTTCTCCGCCACCGTGATGAGATTCGCCTGGGCGGCTGTGGGCGTGATGAGGGTGCTGTTCTTCATGTATGAGCCGTACTGCGCGGCAACCGCATGTGACCCTCCGAGAACAGATCGGGCGGCAGCCGAGGCGCTCAGGGGTTTGGACGCACCGGGAACGGCCGGGTTGCTGCTCACCAGCCGCGCAGTGAGTGTGCCCGGGGCATTCATCAGAGTGCCGGCCTCGCGATAGGCCTTGATCAGGCCGAAGGCGCCAGGAATCGAGACACTGGCAGCCCTGGCGAAGGCCGCGATGGAGACCGCGCCCGACACGTACCGGGAGTAGAGCCTGCCCCACTCGGGGTTGCCCGAGAGCTTGGTGACGAGGTCGCCCTGGGCGCGCGCCGACCACATGCTCAGGGTCTCGGTCCTGGGGTCCATCAGCAGTGAGCTGAGGTCGAGGGAGACCTCGTCCTCGGCCTTCGGCGTGGCGGCGGCGACCAGGTCGCCCTTCGCCTGGCCGTTGAATCCGGTGCCGAAGGTCATGTCGTCCGCGGCACCGCCGACGAGGGCGTCCTTGACCACGGCCTCCAGTGACGCCTTGAGGTCCTTGTCCGCCTCGTCGAAGGACTTCACACAGGCGGTGAGGTACTCCGCCCAGGCCGCTTCGTTCTCCTTGACGTCTTGCAGGGCCTTGGGGTCGGCCTGGAGATCGGCACGTTCCCGGCTGGTCAAGCGGTCGAAGTCGTAGGCGACGCGGCCCTGCTCCGAGACCTTCATGCCCGCGTCCACCGCGTCCTTGCGGGCGGACTCCAGGACCCTCCTGAGCTCGGTGAACCGCTCGCGGCCCGCGCGCAGCACCTTGGCGGTGGCCTTCGCCTGGGTCTGCGCCGCCCGGTACTCGTAGGCGGTACCGGCGAACCGGCGGTCGGCGGTACCAGCCGAAACGCCGACCCAGCCGGAGTGCGTCGAGACGGGGCGGACGGCGCTCTGGTAGCGCCCTTCCGCCTTCCCCAGTTCCTCGGCGACCTTGTCCCACGCCGTCGCGGCGGTGTCGAGGGCGCCGAAGTCCGTGGTCATGGCCTCGTGATACGTCAGCACCGCGCATCCCCCCAGAAGCATCACGCCGACAGGGATCCCGCCGAGACCCCGCTTTCGATCTTGCGTTCGCAACCCTAAACCCCTTGGCGCCTTCGCTTCGGAGGTCGGGGCGCGCTGCTGTGGGCGGGTCCCCGGTGGGGCGGTGCGGTGGTGCGGCGCGTCGGTGGGGGAGTGACCGGCCGGTACGATCGCACGTATCAGCGAATAGTGTGCGCCGGGCCGACCCGCCGACCCCACCCGGTGCGCGCACGGGGGAGGGGACACGTGGGCCAGCGTGGTGCCAGGGCGCAGGGGCGTCGAAACCGTCGGCGGAGCCGCGGCCGGGGCAGGCTGCGGCCCCGCATAGTGCTGGGCGGTGTCGCCCTCGGCGTGCTGTCGCTGGGGGGCGGCGCGGCCCTCGCCCACCTGGAGGCCGGGAGCACCGCCCCCGCCGCGGTGGCCGCCTCGCCCCGTCCGAGCGCGCAGTCCTCCGCTCCGGCCTCGCCGAAGGCCCCGGCCGCCCCCTCCGCGAGTGCGGGCCGCAGCGCGCAGCCGAGCCCCAGCACCAGCACCCGGCCCAGCACGTCCCCCGGCCCGTCGAAGAGCACCGTGCCGCACTCCGGCAAGGGCACCTTCACCGCCGCTCGGGCCGCGGGCGACAAGGTCGGCACCGGGCCGCTGCGCCGCTACACCGTCAAGGTGGAGGACGGCATCGACCTGTCCGCCACCCAGGCGGCCCACGAGATCGAGGAGATCCTCGCCCACCCCCGCGGCTGGGCCGCCCACGGCAAGGGAGCGTTCCAGCTGGTCGACGAGGGGGCCGACTTCACCGTCTTCATCGCCACCCCCAGCACCGCGGACCGGCTGTGCCTGGCCGAGGGCCTCAACACCCGCGGCGAGCTGAACTGCGAGACCCGGCAGGGCGTGGTCGTGAACCTCAAACGGTGGATGCTCGGCTCCCCGACCTTCTCCGGCACCCCCGCCGAGTACCGCCACCTGATCATCAACCACGAGGTCGGCCACGAGATCGGCATCCGCACGCACATGGGCTGCCCCGGGCCCGGCAAGCCCGCGCCCGTGATGATGCAGCAGATCAAGGGCCTGAAGGGGTGCGTCTCCAACGCGTGGCCGTATGACGAGGACGGCCGTTACATCACCGGGCCGATCGTGCCATGATGCGACCGGGACCGCGTGCACGGCGCACAAGGAGCGCGCACGCCGGGTTCCGAGGGGACCGGGGCTCCACCACCGTCGCGGAAGGAGCGGACCGCTACCCGGTAGCACACACTGTTGGAGACAGCGATGTCTGCTTCGTCGACCCCCGCACCGAACCTCGACTTCGGGGGCACCACTCCGTACGAGGACTACGTCCAGGCGGATGTCCTCACCCACCTCCAGCACCCTCTCTCGGACGACCCCGGAGAGATGGTCTTCCTGGTCACGACCCAGGTCATGGAGCTGTGGTTCACCGTCATCGTCCACGAATGGGAGACCGCTTCCCGCGCCCTGCGCGAGGACGACCTGCCCGTCGCGATGGACGCGCTCCAGCGCTCGGTGTACGAGCTGGAGTCCCTGAACGCCTCCTGGAAGCCCCTGGCGCGGCTCACCCCCGCCCAGTTCAACGCGTACCGCTCCGCCCTCGGTGAGGGCTCCGGCTTCCAGTCCGCGATGTACCGCCGCATGGAGTTCCTGCTCGGCGAGAAGTCCGCGTCCATGCTCGTCCCGCACCGGGGCGCGCCCCGCGTGCACGCCGAGCTGGAGAAGGCCCTGCACGAGCCGAGCCTCTACGACGAGGTGCTGCGGCTGCTGGCCCGGCGCGGGCTGCCCGTCCCGGCGGAGGCCGTGGAGCGCGACCTGTCGCAGCGCTACGAGCCGTCGCCCGAGGTGGAGGCGGTGTGGGCCGGGATCTACGCCGACCGGGACCAGCACAGCGAGCTCGTCCGGCTCGGTGAGCTGCTCACCGACGTCGCCGAGCTGGTGTGGCGCTGGCGCAACGACCACCTCGTGGCCACCCGCCGCGCGATGGGCGCCAAGACCGGCACGGGCGGCTCCGCCGGAGTGGCCTGGCTGGAGAAGCGCGCCCGCAAGAACGTGTTCCCCGAGCTCTGGACGGCCCGCAGCCATGTCTGACGCCCCCCGCACGGAGACCGCCGCCATGTCCGCGGCCCCGCACACGCAGGCCGGCGAGGCTCCCGCCCAGCCTGCGGAAGCCCCCGGCACGCCCGCCGGGGCCGCTGCCGTGCCCCCGCACGCCGCCGACCTGCGCGGGAAGGCGGCCGAGCTGGACGCCGCCGACCCGCTCGCGAAGCGGCGGGACCTGTTCGCCCTGGACGACGGGGCGGTGTACCTGGACGGCAACTCGCTGGGCGCGCTGCCCCGCCACGTGCCCGCCCGGATGGCGGACGTCCTCACCCGCGAGTGGGGCGAGCTGCGCATCCGCTCCTGGGACGAGAGCGGCTGGTGGACCGCGCCCGAAAGGATCGGCGAGCGGATCGCGCCGCTCGTCGGGGCCGCACCCGGACAGGTCGTCGTCGGCGACTCGACCAGCGTGAACGTCTTCAAGGCGCTGGTCGGAGCCGTCCGGCTGAGGGGCTTCTCGGGCGGCGGCGCGTCCCGCGACGAGATCCTCGTCGACGCGACGACCTTCCCCACCGACGGGTACATCGCCGAGTCCGCCGCCCGCATGACAGGCTGCCGCCTCGTCCCCGTCGCCCCCGCCGACGTGCCGTCCGCCGTGGGGCCGCGGACCTCCGCCGTGCTGGTCAACCACGTCGACTACCGCACCGGCCGCCTCCACGACCTGCCCGGCATCACCGCGGCCGTGCGGGACGCGGGCGCCCTCGCCGTGTGGGACCTCTGCCACAGCGCGGGCGCGCTGCCCGTCGGCCTGGACGAGCACGGCGTGGACCTGGCGGTCGGCTGCACGTACAAGTACCTGAACGGCGGGCCCGGCGCGCCCGCGTACCTGTACGTCGCCGAGCGGCACCAGCGGGACTTCGACTCGCCGCTGCCCGGCTGGAACTCGCACGCCGACCCCTTCGCGATGACCGCCGGGTACGCGGCGGCGGACGGCGCGGCGCGGGGCCGGGTCGGGACGCCCGACATCCTGTCCATGCTGGCGCTGGAATCGGCGCTGGACGTGTGGGACGGCGTGGACCTCGCGGACGTGCGGGCCAAGAGCCTGGCGCTGACGGACCTCTTCCTGGAGTGCGTCGCCGCGTACGTGCCCCGGGGCGCCGTGCGGTCGCTGACCCCGCGGGCCCACGCGGAGCGCGGCAGCCAGGTCGCGCTGGCCTGCGCCGAGGCGCCCGCGGTGATGCGGGAGCTCGTGGCGCGGGGCGTCGTCGGCGACCTCCGCCGCCCTGACGTGCTGCGCTTCGGGTTCACCCCGCTGTACGTCGGGTTCGCGGACACCGAGCGGGCGGCGCGCGTGCTGGCCGAGGTCTGCGCGGAGGTGTGTTCGGGGGCGTAGCGCCCGTGTTCGGCCCGATCTGGCGGGGGCGGCCGTCCGGACTCCGGTCCTGATACCGTCCCCGCAGGTCAGGCCAATTCGGCCCCGTCACCGAAAGGTTGAGCAGCATGCCCGACCCCGCCGCGCGCGACGCCGCCGAGGAAGCATCGGCACTGTCGCATCCGGCCGTCGACCCCGACTCCACTGCCCCGTACGGCGACCACCCCGACCAGATCGTCGACTTCTACGCACCCCGGGGCCGCGAGGACCGCGTCCCCGTGGTGGTGCTGTTCCACGGCGGCGCGTGGCGGGCGCCGTACGACCGGCGGCACGTCTCCCCGCTGGCGGACTTCCTGGCGCGCCGCGGCTTCGCCGTGGCCAGTGTCGAGTACCGGCGGGGTGCGGAGATCCCGGCGCCCCGCGCTCCGGCGGCGGGCCGGAGGACGGCCCGCCGGCCGGGCGCTGGCCCGACACGTTCGACGACGTGGCGGCGGCGATGGACGCGCTGCCCGCGCTGGCGGCCGGGCACCTGCCGCAGGGCGACCTGCGGCGCACCGTCCTGACGGGGCACTCCGCGGGCGGCCACCTGGCGCTGTGGGCCGCTGCCCGGCACGTGCTGCCCGCCGGGTCGCCGTGGCGGCTGCCCGAACCGCCCGGGCTGCGCGGGGTGGTGGCCCTCGCGCCGATCGCCCACTTCGAACGGGCCGCGGAGCTCGGCGTGTGCGGCGGCGCGGTGCAGCAACTGCTCGGCGGGGCAGCGCTGTTCGCGGAGCGCTCGATGGCGGCGGACCCGGCGGTCCTGCTGCCCACGGGCATCGCGACGGCCGTCGTCCAGGGCCGGGAGGACTCCGTCGTGCCGCTCGCCGTCGCCGAGGCGTACGTGGACGCGGCGGCGAAGGCCGGGGAGATGGTGGGGCTGACCGTGCTGGACGGTGTCGGGCACTTCCCGCTGATCGACCCCGCGGCCGACGCGTGCGCGGTGGTGGCGGAGGAGATCGCCCAGCTCGCCTGGTAGCGGCCCACCCCGGCCCCTGCCGCTGTGCGTCCCGTCCGGTGTCTCCCGCGGTGCCGGGGTGCCTGCCCCCTGCCGCTGCGGGCGCCGCGACCCTCCGCGGGTCCGTCTCGCGGCTGGGCGTGTGCGTGCCGTCGCGGCCCGTGTAGTACTCAGGACGGACGCGCCAGGACCCGTCTGCAAGCCGACGCGGGACCCGCGCCCGTCCCCGTACCGTTTCAGGCGTGAACGAGACGACGACGCGGCGCATACCCGCCGGGGGCCGCAGCCCCGAGTTCGACCACGCCATGGGGATACTCCAGAGCCTGCGCGCCGACCTGCTGGACGACGCGCTCGCGTACCGGCCGATGCCGCCGCTGCCCGCGGACGCCCGCCTGGTGCGGCGGCTGCCGCGCCGGATCCGCGGCTACGCGGTGTGGGCGCGGCACGCGGCGGTGGCGGCGGCCGCCCTGGTGACGCTCGCCGCGACGCACGAGATGGGCGTCTTCTTCGGGGCGGGCCTCCTCCCCGCGGCCGCGGTGCTGCTCACCCTGGTGCGGCCCGTGGCCGCGTTCTGGCTGTCGCTGGTGAGCCCGCTGCCGTACGCCTTCTTCGGGTCCAGCGGGGACGGCTGGCCGTGGCCGCCCGTCGTGTTCTTCGCGCACCTGGTGGTGATGACCGTGGTCGCGGCGCGCACCCGGCCGCGCACGGCGGCGTGGATGTGGCTGATGACCGGCGTGTTCGGCGCGTTCGCCGGGACCCTGTTCGGGTACGGGTACGGCAGCAACGCCGCCGCCCTGCTGTTCACGTCGGCCCTGGCCCTGCTGACGGTCACGCTGCTGCACGTGCGGCGCGAGGCGCAGCGCGAGGTCACGGCGGAGCGCTCGGTGACGGCGCAGGAGCGGTCGATGCGGACCCTGCTGGAGGAGCGGACCACGATCGCCCGGGAGCTGCACGACGTGGTGGCCCACCACATGTCGGTGGTCGCCATCCAGGCGGAGGCCGCGCCGTACCGGGTGGAGAACCCGCCGCCGGAGCTGGAGCAGGCGTTCGCGACGATCCGCGAGAACGCGGTGGCGGCGCTGACCGAGCTGCGCCGCGTCCTCGGAGTCGTACGGGCCGAGGACTACCAGGCCCCGGAGGCCCCGCAGCCGACGCTGGCCGACCTGGACGCGCTGCTGGCGAACGTGCGGGACGCCGGGCTCGCGGTCGACAAGACGGTGACCGGTGCGGTGCGGGAGCTGCCCCCGGGCGTGGAGCTGTCGGCGTACCGCATCGTGCAGGAGGCGCTGTCGAACGTGCTGCGGCACGCGCCGGGCGCCTCGGCCCGCGTCGAGCTGGGCTACGTCCTGGGCGGCCTGGGCCTGCGGGTGCTGAACGGACCGCCGAGGGGCCTGGTGAAGCCGTCGCCGGGCGCGGGCCACGGCATCACGGGCATGCGGGAACGGGTGGCGATGCTGAACGGCGAGCTGACCGCCGAGCCGGTGCAGGACGGCGGCTACGAGGTGGCGGCGTTCATCCCGGTCGCGAAGGAGGAGGCCGCGTGACGATCCGCGTCCTGGTCGTGGACGACCAGATGATGGTGCGGGAGGGCTTCTCGGTCCTCCTCAACGCGATGCCGGGCATCGAGGTGGTCGGCGAGGCCGTCAACGGCCGGGAGGCGATGGCGCGGGTCGAGGAGCTCGCCCCGGACGTCGTCCTGATGGACATCCGCATGCCGGAGATGAACGGCATCGAGGCGACCCGCCGGATCACGGCGTCGCAGACGCACGCGAAGGTGCTGGTGCTCACGACCTTCGACCTGGACGAGTACGTGTACGAGGCGCTGCGCGCGGGCGCGTCCGGGTTCCTGCTGAAGGACGCCTCCGCGCGCCAGCTCGCCGACGGTGTGCGGGTGGTCGCGGCGGGCGAGGCGCTGCTGGCGCCCACGGTCACCAAGCGGCTCATCACCGAGTTCGCGCAGCGCGCGGAGGTGCCGAGGGCGGCGGCGCTCAGCCAGGTGGGGGACCTGACGGAGCGCGAGACGGAGGTGCTGGTGCTGATCGCCCAGGGCCTGTCGAACGCCGAGATCGCCGCGCACCTGGTGGTGGCCGAGTCCACGATCAAGACCCATGTGAGCCGCATCCTCGTGAAGCTGGGCCTGCGGGACCGCACCCAGGCGGCGGTCTTCGCGTACGAGGCCCGGCTGGTCCAGCCGGGCAGGTAGCGCGGGCCGCGCCGCCGCTTCCGTACGGGAGCCGCGCGGGCGTGGCCCTGGCGTGTGCGGCCCGGGTGTGCGGGCGCGGCCCGTCGCGTACGGGAATCCCGCGGGCGCGCTGCCCGGATGCGGGGGAGCCGCGCGGGCGCTGCCCGTCGCATACGGGACTCCCGCGGGCGCGCTGCCCGGCGGATGCGGTATGTCGTGCAGGCGGGGTCCGTCCTGGCGGGCGGGGGAGTACCGTCCCGGCATGGACACCGCATTCGACCCCTGGTCGCCCGCCTTCGTCGCGGATCCGTACCCCGCGTACGCGGAGCTCCGAGCCGCGGGGCGCGTGCACTGGTTCGCGGCGAGCGGGCAGTACCTCGTCCCGCACCACGCGGACGTGTCCGCGCTGCTGCGGGACCGGCGGCTGGGGCGGACGTACCTGCACCGCTTCGGCCACGAGGAGTTCGGGCGCACCCCGCCGCCCCCGGAGCACGAGCCGTTCCACGTGCTGAACGGCCACGGGCTGCTGGACCTGGAGGGCCCGGACCACACGCGGATCCGGCGGCTCGTGTCGAAGGCGTTCACGCCCCGGACCGTGGAGCGGCTGAAGCCGACCGTGGAGCGGCTGGCCGCCGAACTCGTCGACGCGTTCGTGGCGGATGGGGGAGGGGACCTGCTGGCGCGGGTCGCGGAGCCGCTGCCGGTGGCGGTCATCGCGGAGATGCTCGGCATCCCGGCGGGCGACCGGCACCTGCTGCGACCCTGGTCGGCGGCCATCTGCGGGATGTTCGAGCTGCGTCCGGACGAGGAGACGGCGCGGCGGGCCGTCACCGCGTCCGCCGAGTTCTCCGGGTACCTGCGGGAGCTGATCGCCGCCCGCCGCAAGGCCCCCGGGGACGACCTGGTCTCCGCCCTCGTCGCCGCCCACGACGGCGGCGACCGGCTCAGCGAGCAGGAGATGGTGTCCACCTGCGTGCTGCTGCTGAACGCCGGGCACGAGGCCACCGTCAACACCACAGCCAACGGCTGGTGGACGCTGCTGCGCCACCCCGAGCAGCTCGCCGCGCTGCGCTCCGGCGAGGTGGCGCTGTCCACGGCCGTGGAGGAGCTGCTGCGCTACGACACGCCGCTGCAGATGTTCGAGCGCTGGGTCCTCGACGACATCGAGATCGGGGAGGTGACGGTGCCGCGCGGCTCCGAGGTCGCCCTGCTCTTCGGCTCAGCCCACCGGGACCCCGCGCGGTTCCCCGACCCGGACCGGCTCGACCTCGGGCGGGCCGACAACCCGCACCTCGCCTTCGGCGCGGGCATCCACTACTGCCTCGGCGCGCCGCTCGCCCGCATGGAGCTCACCGCGTCCTTCGGCGAGCTCCTGCGGCGGGCGCCCGCACTGCGGCTCGCACGGGAGCCGCAGTGGCAGGGCGGCTACGTGATCCGCGGCCTGAAGGAGCTGGTCGTCACCACGTGAGCCGTCCCGCCGCGAGCCGCCGCGATGCGGGCACCCGCCCCGCGAGCCGCCCGCCGCGAGCCGCCGCCCCGTGGGCCGTCACCACGTGAGCCGTCCCGCCGCGAGCCGCCGCGATGCGGGCACCCGCCCCGCGAGCCGCCCGCCGCGAGCCGTCGCCCCGTGGGCCGTGACCGCGCGAGCCGTCCCCGCTCCGGCCGTCACGACGTGACGAGGTCGCGGCGGCGCAGCCCCACCAGGCCCGCGGCCGTCAGCGCCGCCGCCAGGGCCAGCAGGACCACCACCGGCGTCCACGCCATGTCCGCGCCCGGCAGCTTCGGCAGGTGGCCGAACGGCGACAGGTTGAGCACGGCCTGCGGCAGGTTCAGCGCCGGTCCGATCCAGCCGATCGCCAGCGACAGGCCCGCCACCGCCCACGCGCCCACCGCCGCCCCCGGGAGCGCCCCGTGCAGCAGGACGGCGAGGGAGCCCAGCAGCCACACCGCCGGGAGCTGCACCGCCGCCGCGCCCAGGATCGGGCCGAGGTCCCTGCCGTACGTGAGGTACATCCCCGCCCCGGCCACCGCCATGATCAGCATCGGTCCCGCGAACGCGATCAGCAGGTGCCCGGCCGCCCACTCCAGCCGCCCCACGGCGCAGCCGAGCACCGGCTCGGCCCGCTGCGAGGTCTCCTCGCCGTGCAGCCGCAGCACCGCGGCGACCGCGTACAGCGACGCGACCATGCCGAACATGCCGAGCAGCGCCCCCAGGAACCCGTCGGTCAGGGCCTGCGCCCCGCCCACCCGCTCGAAGATCTCACGGGCCTGCGGGTTGTCGCCGACGAGGTCGGCGGCGCCTTCCACCATGCCGCCGAACACCAGCCCCGCCACCAGGAAGCCCAGCGTCCAGCCGAGCAGGCTGCCGCGCTGGAGCCGCCAGGCGAGGCCGCCCGCGGTCGCGAGGCGCCCCTCGGCGGGGCCGGGGCGGGACGCCACGAAGCTCATGCCGAGGTCGCGGCGGCCCGCCAGCGCGTACGCGGCGGCGCCCTGCGCCACGAACGCGGCGGCGGGCAGCAGCAGCACCCACCAGCGGTCCCCGGCGAAGGCCCGCACGTTCTCGGCCCAGCCGATCGGGGACAGCCAGGTCAGCGGTGAGCCGCCCGCGTCCTCGCCCGCGTCGCCCGCGGCGCGCAGCAG
The DNA here is from genome assembly GCF_021390935.1 of Streptomyces sp. CC228A. Classification (GTDB taxonomy): domain Bacteria; phylum Actinomycetota; class Actinomycetes; order Streptomycetales; family Streptomycetaceae; genus Streptomyces. The sequence goes on along the minus strand of NZ_JAJPUI010000006.1, from coordinate 115,685 downwards.
GAACGCGAAACCGAGCACCGCCGACGTGACGCCCTTGGCGAGCCGCGCACTCTCCGTCGCCTGCGCGACGATCGCCGCCATCGTGGCGAAGACCATGCCGGTCAGCCCCACGGCCAGGCCCAGCGCGAGGGCCCCTGCGGCGCCGCGCCCGGCCAGGCCCGCGGTGATGATCAGCGCGAGCGCCGTGTTCGCGACCAGCGCCGCCAGCAGGGCCGCCGTCAGCGGGGCCCGCCGGCCCACCATCGCCGACGACAGCAGCTCCTGCCGGCCGGTCTCCTCCTCCTCGCGGGTGTGCCGCACGACGACGACCAGGCTCATCACGGCGGCGAGCGTCGCCGCGAAGACGCCGAACCGCCAGGCGACCAGCGCGCCCACCGAGTCCCCGAAGACCGGGCCGTAGAGCGAGCGCAGCGAGGTGTTCGCCGACATGGACTGCGCGAGCCGGGCGCGGGACTCCGGGGTCTCGTACAGGGCCTCGATGGAGCCGCCGCCGCTCACCACCATCGTGCCGAGCACCAGCACCCACAGCGGCAGCATCACCCGGTCGCGGCGCAGCGCGAGCCGCAGCAGCGCGCCCGTGCCCGCCAGGTGCCGGGCCCGCCCGGGGGCCAGGGCCACGGCGGTCATCGGGTGGCCTCCCCGTCCTCGTAGTGGCGCAGGAACAGCTCTTCCAGCGTCGGTGGCGCGCTGACCAGCGACCGCACGCCGGTGTCGGTGAGCGAGCGCAGCACCGCGTCCAGCCCGTCCGAGTCGACCTGGAGCCGGACCCGCTGCCCGTCGACCTTCAGGTCGTGGACGCCCGGCAGGCGGGCGAGGCCGTCGGGCGGCCCGGCCAGTTCGGCTTCGACGCTGGTGCGGGTCAGGTGGCGCAGCTCGGCCAGTGAGCCGGACTCCACGGTGACGCCCTTGCGGATGATGCTGACCCGGTCGCAGAGGCTCTCCACCTCGCTGAGGATGTGCGAGGAGAGCAGCACGGTGCGGCCCCTGGCCTGCTCCTCGCGGACGCAGTCCTGGAAGACGCCCTCCATGAGCGGGTCGAGGCCGCTCGTCGGCTCGTCCAGGATCAGCAGGTCCACGTCGGACGCGAGGGCCGCGACCAGGGCCACCTTCTGCCGGTTGCCCTTGGAGTACGTGCGGCCCTTCTTCGTCGGGTCCAGCTCGAAGCGCTCGATCAGCCGGGCGCGCCGCGCCGGGTCGAGGCCGCCGCGCAGCCTGCCGTACAGGTCGATGACCTCCCCGCCGGAGAGGTTGCGCCACAGGGTCACGTCCCCGGGGACGTACGCCACCCGCCGGTGCAGCTCGACGGCGTCCCGCCAGGGGTCGCGGCCGAGCAGCCGCGCCGCGCCGGAGTCGGCCCGCAGGAGGCCGAGGAGGATGCGGACGGCGGTGGACTTCCCGGAGCCGTTGGGGCCGAGGAAGCCGTGGACCTCGCCGGTCGAGACGGTCAGGTCGAGACCGGCCAGCGCGTGCGTGCGCCCGAAGGACTTGTGCAGTCCGGCGACGGTGATGGCGTTCGTCATGCTTCGACGCTAGGCGGGTTTCACAAACTTGTGAAGTTAAGGAACTGTATAAAATCGGGGGTCGTGGCGGGACGCTCCGGACGACGGGAGACGATGGGCGCATGAGGAGCACGGGCGAGACGGCGCACGAGACCGCTGAGGGCGGCGAGCGGGACGCGGAGGCGGTCGGCCGCTTCCTGGAGCGCTTCGCCGGCGAGCTCACGCAGGCCGGCATGCCGCGCATGGCGTCCCGGGTCTTCGCCGCGCTGCTGGTCTCCGAGACCGGCGCCCTCACGTCCGCCGAGCTGGCGGAGCGGCTGCGGATCAGCCCGGCCGCCGTGTCGGGCGCCGTCCGCTACCTGACGCAGGTCAGCATGATCGGCCGCGAGCGGGACCCCGGCTCGCGCCGCGAGCGGTACGTCCTCCACGAGGAGATGTGGTACGAGGTCTTCACCCGGCGCGACCAGGTGCTGGCCCGCTGGGAGAACACCCTGCGGGAAGGCGCCGACACGCTGGGCCGGGGCACGCCCGCGGGGGAGCGGATCGCGGAGACGGCCGAGTTCTTCGCGTTCCTGCACCAGGAGATGGCGCAGATCATGGCCCGCTGGCGGGCCCGCAAGGCGAGCTGACGCCCGCCGCAGGGACCGGGCCGGCTTGGGGGGGGTGCCTCTATGTCTTTCGTCAAGGCACCTCTGTCGGGTTTCGGGTGGTTCGGGCTTGCTGAAGCTATGCGGCGAGTTCGACGTCCGTCGGTGTCCGGGGTTCGTAGAAGGTGCCGTCGCGGAGCATGGCGAACAGGACGCTGATGCGTTGGCGGGCGAGGCGGAGGAGTGCCTGGGTGTGGGTTTTGCCGCGGGCTCGTTGCTTGTCGTAGTAGGTGCGGGAGGCCGGGTCGGCGTTCATGCAGGCGAAGGCCGAGAGGAACATCGCCCGTTTGAGCTGCCGGTTTCCGCCTCGGGGTGCGTGTTCGCCGTGGATCGAGGTCCCGGACTGCTTCGTGGTGGGTGCGAGGCCGGCGTAGGAGGCGAGGTGGGCGGCGGTGGGGAAGCTGGTGCCGTCGCCGACGGTAACCAGCAGGACGGCGGCGGTCCTGACGCCGACGCCGGGCATCGACGTCAGGACCGGGGAAAGAGGGTGAGCCTCCAGCAGAGCGTTGATCTGGGCTTCCATCGCCCGGCGCTGGGTGTGAACAGCGGTGAGCGAGGCGGCCAGGGAGGGGATCACGATGTCGAGGGTGCCGGTGCCCGGGACCACGACGGTCTGTTCGTCGAGCGCGTCGAAGACGTCGTCGATCAGCCGGGTGGCCATGCGCGGGGCCTTCGGGCGGATCAGCTCCACGAGTCTGCGGCGGCCTGCCTTGCGCAGGGCGGCCGGGGATCCGTAGCGCTCCAGCAACCAGGTCACGGCCTGGTGGTCCAGGCGCGGGCCCAGGACGCGCTCCAGCGAGGGGTGGAACTGGGTGAGCAGACCGCGTATCCGGTTGGAGGTGCGGGTGGCCTCGGCGGCGAGGTCCTGGTCGAAGCCGACGAGCACGGTGAGCTCGGCAGTGATCTCGTCGGTCAGTTCCAGCGAGCGCAGGGTGTGCGGCATAGTCCGTGCGGCGTCCGCGATGACGGCGGCGTCTTTGGCGTCGGTCTTGGCCTCGCCCGGGTAGAGGTCGGCGATCCGGCGCATCGCGAGTCCGGGCAGGTAGGCGACCTGGCAGCCGGCGTCGCGGGCGACGGTCAGCGGCAGGGCGCCGATGGAGGCGGGCTGGTCCACGATCACCAGGACGGTGCCGAACTTGTCGCGCAGCTTGTCGAAGACGGCCCGCAGCCTGGGCTCGCTGTTGGGCAGCGGTTTGTCGAAGACCTTCTTCCCGCCCGGGGTGAGCCCATGACCGTGGTGGGCACTCTTGCCGACGTCCAGGCCCAGGAACACGCCCACGTCTTCGATCTCGAACATCGTGCCCCTTCCCAGGGGGTGTTGGCGGTGCCGGCCTCGGCTCGGGTGTCGTGCTCGCGCATCCACGTTATGCAGACCTGCCGCCCGCGAACTGTCCGGCATTGCGCCGGACCGGACGGTGGCCGGACCTCTGATCAGCGTCTCCGACGAACACCCCCGGACCCGGTGACACCACCCCCCAGGTCATGCCTTCGACAGGGGGCAACAGTCATGCCGGGCCCGGAGGCCAGCGGCCCCGTTGCGGAGCCGCAGAAAACATAACGGGGGGCGGCGGGCGCGTGAGGTCGGCGTCCCGCGGGGACCCCGGGGGCCCGCCGTGGCCCGGGCGGGCCCGCGGTGGCCTCGGGCGGGGCCCGCGATGGCCTTGGCCGGGGCCCGCAGGGCCGCCTGACGTGGGGCGACCCGGCCGGGGTCCGCGAGGGCGGACGGGGTCCGCGAGGGCGGACTGGGTCCGCGAGATCGGCCGGTTCCCGAGCCCGGCGGGCCCGGAGGGCGGCCTTCGGGGCTTCCGCCGCCGCCGGGAAGGCGGGAACGGTCGCGCAGACGCCCAGACGCCCAGACGCCCAGACGCCCAGACGCCCAGACGCCCAGACGCCCAGACGCCCAGACGCCCAGACGCCCAGACGCCCAGACGCCCAGACGCCCAGACGCCCAGACGCGCAGGCCGGAGCCGCGTCAGCCCCGCCACGTGGGCCGGAGCCGCGTCAGCCCCGACGCGCAGGCCGTAGCCGCGTCAGCCCCGATACGCAGGTCGGAGCCGGGTCAGCCCCGACGCGTGGGCCGGAGCCGCGTCAGCGTCGGCCCCGCAGCCCCGCAGCCCCGCAGCCCCGCAGCCCCGCAGTCCGCACCCCACACCCCGCAAATCGCGGCGGCGTCGGCGCGCGGGATCAGGAGGCTTCCGGGGCGAGGGCCGGGGACGGGACCAGCAGGGACCAGGACGCGGCGTGCAGCGTCCACGTACGGGTCTCCAGCGGGCCCCTGACCTGCCCGTCCGCGTGGTAGCGGAAGTCCGCCCCGGGCGCGGCCGAGACGCGGACCGCCCTCGCCGTGTGCCGGACCGGCGCCCCGGCGCGCGGGTGGACCTCCACCACCGCGACACCGTCCTCCGCCGCCACCGCCACGCCCGCCACCGGATCCTCCACGTCGCAGACCACCCGCCCGTCCGCCTCCACCCGCAGCCGGTGCCCCCGCATCTGCGGCACCCGCGCCGCGGGCGGCTGCGGGCCCACCAGGGTGCGGACCAGGGTCCTCGCCGTGCCCCACACCGTGTGCGTGGGGTCCTCCGGCGCGACCGGCACCGCCGCCGTCCCGTCGGGGATGCGCAGCCCGCCCACCACGACACCGCCGTCCTCGTCCACCAGCAGGTCCAGCCGCCGCTCCACCCCGTCCAGCACCGCCCGCGCCGCCGTCACCGCGCCCAGCGGCGCACCCAGCGCCGCCGCGAGCCGCACGGTGTCGTCAGGACCGACCGGCACCAGCGCCAGGGGCTCCCCGTCCAGCTTCGCCGTCGCGGTGCAGCAGCCGCACGGCGTGCACCAGGGCCCGGTCGTCGCCGACGACCACGGGCCGCCGCCCGCCGCGCCGGGCCAGCGCCCGCGCGAACTCCTCCCGGGTCGCCGGGAGGCACACCTTCGCGGCGGCGCCGCCGCACAACACGTCCTTCGCGATCCGCACGGACTCGCCGTCGCAGCGGCGGGCGACCGGGTCGATGACCACCAGGAGCTGGTCGGGAGCCGACACCTCGGTCCTTCCTCGGGTAGCATCTTTGTGCAAGAGCCCCTTGCGCCGTCGAGCCAGGGGCTTCGTCTATTCCGGGGCACCGGTTCAGCGGTTCCAGGCTGCTGTCGTACACCGCCGTACGACAATTTGCGCCCCTGGCCTTGGACATGCCCCGCCCGGAAGGGGTGTACGCCTGTGCCCGCACTTGTGCTGCTCGGTGCTCAGTGGGGTGACGAGGGCAAAGGAAAGGCCACCGACCTCCTCGGTGGATCCGTCGACTACGTGGTGCGCTACCAGGGCGGTAACAACGCCGGTCACACGGTCGTCGTAGGCGACCAGAAGTACGCGCTCCACCTCCTTCCCTCCGGGATCCTCTCCCCGGGATGCACCCCGGTGATCGGAAACGGTGTCGTCGTCGACCCGGCGGTCCTGCTCTCCGAGCTGAGCGGGCTCAACGATCGCGGCGTGGACACCAGCAAGCTGCTGATCAGCGGCAACGCGCACCTGATCACGCCGTACAACGTCACCCTCGACAAGGTGACGGAACGGTTCCTCGGCAAGCGCAAGATCGGCACGACCGGCCGCGGCATCGGCCCGACGTACGCCGACAAGATCAACCGTGTGGGCATCCGCGTCCAGGACCTCTACGACGAGTCGATCCTCACCCAGAAGGTCGAGGCGGCCCTGGAGGTCAAGAACCAGCTCCTCGCCAAGCTCTACAACCGGCGGGCGATCGAGTCCTCCAAGATCGTGGAGGAGATGCTCCAGTACGCGGAGCAGATCAGGCCGTACGTCGCGGACACCACGCTGATCCTGAACAACGCCATCGACGAGGGCAAGGTCGTCCTCTTCGAGGGCGGTCAGGGCACCCTCCTCGACGTCGACCACGGCACGTACCCCTTCGTGACCTCGTCGAACCCGACCTCCGGCGGTGCCTGCACCGGTGCCGGCGTCGGCCCGACGAAGATCAGCCGCGTCATCGGCATCCTGAAGGCGTACACGACCCGCGTCGGCGCCGGCCCGTTCCCGACGGAGCTCTTCGACGAGGACGGCGAGGCGCTGCGGCGCATCGGCGGCGAGCGCGGTGTCACCACCGGCCGCGACCGCCGCTGCGGCTGGTTCGACGCGGTCATCGCCCGCTACGCCACCCGCGTGAACGGCCTGACCGACTTCTTCCTCACGAAGCTGGACGTGCTGACCGGCTGGGAGCAGATCCCGGTGTGCGTCGCGTACGAGATCGACGGCAGGCGCGTGGAGGAGCTGCCGTACTCGCAGACGGACTTCCACCACGCGAAGCCGGTCTACGAGTACCTGCCGGGCTGGTCCGAGGACATCTCGAAGGCCAAGACCTTCGCCGAGCTGCCGAAGAACGCGCAGGCGTACGTCAAGGCGCTGGAGGAGATGTCCGGCGCGCCGATCTCCGCGATCGGCGTCGGCCCGGGCCGCGACGAGACGATCGAGATCAACTCGTTCCTGTAGGCCGGTGAGACCGGCGGACCGGTGAGGCCAGTGGGCCGGTGAGACCGGTGGCCGTGAGGTCGTGAGGCCGTGAAGTCGTGAGCGGAGGCTCGGGGAGCAGCGCCCCGGGCCTCCGCTCGCTCCGTTCCGCGGGCCGGTCCGTCAGTACTTGCGGGCGAACACGGCGTACGACGTGTCCTCGCCGAACGGGGCGGACAGCAGCCGCTCCTTGCCGTCGACGCGTTCCACCCGCAGCACTCCCGAGCTGCTCGGCGCGGCGTTGAGGGAGTTCTGCCGGCACTCCCTGTCGGACGCGTCCGCGTCCAGTTGCATCGGCCCGACGAGCAGCAGGTCGCCGCTGCCCGCGAGGACGCCCGTGCTCGCGCAGGTGAGGGTGCGGCCGGTCCGCTCGCCGGTCTCCTCGTCCAGTTCGGGGTTGCTCTGCTCCAGCCGCAGCACCGGTGCGCCGATCGGGCCCTGCGTGATCACGAGCCGCTCGTTGTAGAGGTCCGTCGGCGTGTCCGGCACCTCCTCGTCCGCTCTCCGCTCCCAGGTGCCGACGAACCGCTCCGGTACGACCTCCGGGCCGGACTCCACCTTGCGGAGCGTCGCGCCGGCCGCCCCGGACCGCCACTCGACGACCTGCGCGGAGCGCAGGGTCAGGGTGTGGCGCGGGGCGGGCGTGCAGCGCTCGGCGGGCAGGCTGAGGGTCACGTCGCTCCCGATCAGGGTGATGCTCCGGCCGTCGCCGCCGCGGCCCGTCACCGCGGAGCGGCCCATGCACAGCCGCTCCGCGGTGAGATGGCTGGAGGACACGGACGTGCCGCCGGGGCCGATCTCGATGCGCAGCGTCTCCTCCGGGTGGTCGGCGGCGCCGCGGATGGCGCCTTCCCAGGCCCCGGCGAACGCGGCGGGCACCTCCGTCCCGCCTCCCGTCCCGCTGCCCGTGCCGGTCCCGGTGCCGGTCGCGCTTCCGCCCTCCGCCCCGCCCGGGGTGCCCCGCTCCGGCCAGTACGCGACGGCGAGGGCCGTGCCGCCGAGGGCGAGCGCGAGGGCCGCGCAGGCCCCGACCAGCAGGTTCCGGCGCCGGGGCGGGCGCGGCCCGGGGGCCGGGCCCGCGTCGGCGGGGGTGTCCGCGCGGGGGTCGAGTGCGGCCGGGTGGTCCGTGGGCGTCGGGTCGCCGTCCGCGTCGAGCAGCCGGGCGGCGTGGCGGCCGAGCCCGGCGAGCACCTCGGTGGGCAGCCATGTGCCGGTCGGCGCGCCCTCGTGACCGGCCGGGCCGTCGGCACCGTCGGCGGCCTCGTCGGCGGCCCGCGCCAGCTCCCCGGCGGTCGGCCGGTCGGCGGGGTCCTTGGCGAGGCAGGACCGTACGAGCCCGTCCAGTTCCGGCGGCAGTCCCTCCAGGTCGGGTTCGTCGTGCGCGATGCGGAACATCATGGCGTGGACCCCGCTGTCGGCGGTGCCGAAGGGGGCGCGGCCGGTCGCCGCGTACGCCAGGACGGAGCCGAGGCAGAAGAGGTCCGACGCCGGGGTCAGCCGCTCGCCGCGCACCTGCTCGGGCGACATGAACCCGGGGGAGCCGACGACGGCCCCGGTGCTCGTCAGGCCGCCGTCCGTGACCGTGTCCACGGCCCGGGCGATGCCGAAGTCGATGATGCGGGGGCCGTCGACGGCGAGGAGGACGTTCGCGGGCTTCAGGTCCCGGTGGATCAGTCCGGCGGCGTGGACGCGCTCCAGGGCGCGGGCCAGTCCGGCGGCGAGGACGCGGACGGTCCCGGCGGGCAGCGGGCCGTACTCGGAGCCGACGACGGCCTTCAGGGAGGGCCCCGCCACGTACCCGATCGCCACCCAGGGGGCCTCCGCCTCCGTGTCGGCGCCCAGGACGGGGGTGGTGCCGGAGCCGCCGACCTTCCGCAGGGCGGCCACCTCGCGGGCGAACCGTCGCCGGAACTCGTCCTGCGCCGCCAGCTCGGGGTGGACCACCTTGACGGCGACGGTGCGGCCGCCCGCGGAGCGCGCGAGGTAGACGCGGCCCATGCCGCCGGTGCCGAGCCTGCCGAGGAGGCGGAAGGGGCCGATCGTGGCGGGGTCTTCGGGGGTCAGGGCTTCCACGTCCGGATCCTCGCACAGCGGGCGTGCCGCGAAACGGGCGGAGCCGGGTGAGGGCGCGCGGGGCGCGGCCCGCGGGGGTGCGAGGCCGCCTGGCCGTCAGGTGTGCGGGGCCGGGTGCGGCGGGAGGGCTCCTGGTCGTCGGGTGTGCGGGGCCGGGTGCGGCGGGAGGGCTCCTGGCCGTCAGGTGTGGGCCGCCGGGTGCCGAGGGCCGTCGGGCATCCGCGGGCAGCGCGGCCGCGGGCGAACCGCCGGGCGGCACAGCCTCGCGCGGCCCGTCGATTTCCGGTCCAGACCTTGACAGGTCCAGACCAATCCCGGGAGGGTGTGCGGCACCCCCACACGAAGGAGTGATGTCATGTCACGACGCTTCGGAGCGGTGCTGGCCGCCTTCGCCATGGCGCTCGGCTTCGCCGCCCTCCTCCCCGCCGGTCCCGCGCACGCCGCCGAGTGCGCCGCCCCCTGGAGCTCCTCGTCGGTCTACTGGGGCGGGAACTCCGCCTCGTACGGCGGACGCAACTGGCAGGCCAAGTGGTGGACCCAGAACGAGCGTCCCGGCTCCGCCGACGTCTGGGCCGACCAGGGTGCCTGCGGCTCCGGCAGCCCCGACCCCGGTGACCCGGGCGACCCGGACCCGTCGGGCTTCGTCGTCTCCGAGGCGCAGTTCCAGCAGATGTTCCCGAACCGGAACCCGTTCTACACGTACAGCGGCCTGAAGGCGGCTCTCGCCGCGTACCCGGCGTTCGCGAACACCGGCGGCGCCACGGTCAGCAAGCAGGAGGCGGCGGCGTTCCTGGCGAACGTCAGCCACGAGACGGGCGGCCTGGTCCACATCGTGGAGCAGAACACCGCCAACTACCCCCACTACTGCGACAGCGGCCAGCCCTACGGCTGCCCGGCCGGGCAGGCCGCGTACTACGGCCGGGGCCCGATCCAGCTCAGCTGGAACTTCAACTACAAGGCGGCGGGCGACGCCCTCGGCATCGACCTGCTGCGCGACCCGTACCGCGTCGAGCGCGACGCGGCCGTCGCCTGGAAGACGGCGCTCTGGTACTGGAACACCCAGTCCGGTCCCGGCACGATGACCGGCCACCACGCGATGGTCACCGGCGCGGGCTTCGGCCAGACGATCCGCTCCATCAACGGCGCCCTCGAATGCGACGGCCGCAACCCGGCCCAGGTGCAGAGCCGCGTCACGAAGTACCAGCAGTTCACGCAGATCCTCGGCGTCCCGACGGGCGCGAACCTGTACTGCTGACCCGCCCCCTGGCCCGCAGGGCCCCCCGGGGCGCCTCCCCGCCCCTGACACTGCGGCGGCCGCCGACTGACGCGGCCGCCGCAGCGTGCTTGCAGGCCCGTGCGGGCAACGGGCCGCGGGTGGCGTACGGGTCCGGCTGCCGGGCGGGCCCGCCGGTGCCGCCGGGGGTCAGTCCCCGGGCCCGGCGCGCCCGTCGCGGGCGGCCGTGTGCTCCAGGACCGCCGCGCCCGGCGGGGCGACGCGCGACCGGTCAGACGAACACCAGGCGCACGACCGTGACGGTCAGGACGCTGCGGCTGACGTAGTAGCGGATCACCACACCCGACACGGTGGCCTCGCGGCGGTCCTCGTCGCGGTCTATCGGCGCGGAGCCGTGCCCGTACGGGTCGGGGGCCAGCCACGCGAGCATCCCCGCGTCGAAGCGGGCGCGCAGCTGCGCCTCCATCGAGTCCAGGGCCAGGTCCGCGGGAGGTGCGTACTGGAGGCGGTACCCGGTCACGCGCCGACGTCCTCGCCGCGCGCCAGGCGCGCGAACAGCTCCGCGTCCTCCGCGTCCGCGTCCGTCGTCGACAGCGCCCACCGGGCCAGCGTCAACGGCAGCTCGGCGACCGGGACATGCGGGATCTCCGCGTCGAACGCCTTCGCCCGGTCCTCGTCCAGCGCGGCGCGGATGGCGGCGATGGTGCCGGGCAGCTCCACGAGCTGCCCGGCGATGACGGTTCTCAAGAACCCGTGGCGCCCGCGAGGAACGCCACCCAGGCCGACGGGGCGACGGCGAACGTCCCGCCGTCGGGGTTCTTGGAGTCCCGCACGTGCACCGCCTCGGCGCAGGCGGCGACCTCGACGCACTCGCCGCCGCTTGAGCTGCTGCGGATCGACTTGCGCCAGGGGGCGGACACTTCCACGCAGTTGCCGCCGCTGTCACTGCTGTACGACGACGTGCGCCAGTCGAAGGCCACCTCGACGCAGTCGCCACCGCTGCCGCTGCTGTAACTCGACTTGAACCACTGGAGCGTGCTGCTCATGGCTGCTCTCCTGCCAACCGCTCGATGAGACCCAGCGATTCCCTCGGATCCAGGGCCTGTGCCCGGATCCTCGCATACCGCTGCATGTACGTGCTCACCTTCGCCGGGTCGCTGATCAGGAGGCTCTCGTCCTGGGGCTCCAGGTACACCACGTGCTGGTGCTCCGGGGTCTCCAGGACGTTGAGCTGGCCTCGGTCTCCTGCGTACTCGCCGTGCAGCCCGCAGTCCAGGGGCAGTACTTGGATCGTTACGTTTCGCTTCCGGGCATACGCCGCGAGGTGCTGCAACTGCCCCCGCATGGACTCCTGGCTGCCGATGGAGCGGTGGAGGGCCGCCTCATCCAGCACCAGCTCGATGTGGGCGACCGGATCGCGGTCGAAGATCTCCTTCCGGGCCATCCTGGCATCCACCAGCTCTTCCACGCGCTCCTCGGAGACGATGGGGAAGCTGCCCCGGATCAGCGCCCGTGCGTACTCCTCCGTCTGGAACAGCCCGTGGATCACCGGCGTCGCGAAGAGGTGCAGGCTCACCGCCTCGCGCTCCAGCAGGGCGTACTTCTTGAACTGCTGCGGGTACTTCTCCACCCGCATCGGCACCCGCGCCTCCTCGAAGAAGCCCATGCCGCCGCCGATGGACTGCTCCAGCTTGACGAGCATCTGGTCGCTCGCGGGCTGGGCGCAGGTCTCCACGCCGCTGACGGCCGCGCCGGAGTAGCCGATCAGCTCGCCCAGCTCCTCCTGTGTGAGGCCCTTCCGCTTGCGCAATTCGCGCGTCATGTGCGCGACGAGCCTGGCTGTCGGGGTGGCATTTTCCTTGTTCTCGCGACCCGCCATTTCCGCTCCCCACTCGGACTCTACCGGTCTCAACCGGACTCAACCGATCGCCGTCGATTTTGACTGCCTGACAGGGTGTCACCGCAGGTCAAGCGGGCAATGACAACTGTCCGGCAGGTAAGGGAGACGGTAGCGACAAGGGCCCACAATGGTCCTGTGAATGCTTCGATTCGCCGGGGAGAACTCGGCTGGGTCCCCGCCTCCGGTATCCAATTGCGGAAGGCGGGCGTGCAATTCGACGCCGTGCGTGTGGACGGGGACGACGGGCGCCGGGTGGCCGGGTGCCTGGAGCGGATGACCAACGGCGACCCGGGGCCGATCGTGGCCGAGGGGAACGGCCGGCGCGGTACGTACTTCCTGCTGCCGCCCGGCAGCACCGTGCGGAACCGCTGGCCGGCCGCGGCCGTGCGGTTCAACGGGGCGGGCCCGGAGCGCAGTTACGTGCCGGTGCCCGCGCTGTCCGGTGACACGTGGCCGCTGTCGTGGCTGTGCCCGCCCACGGAACCGGGGCGGTTCGTGCACCCGCTGCTGCTGTGCAACGCGATCGTGGCGGTGCTGGTGGTGGCCCCGGCGGCGGAGGAGTACGTGCGGCGGGCGGCCGGTGCCCACTCCCCGGAGGGGTGAGCGGACGGGCCGCGGACCCCGCCGCACCCGTCCCCGTCATTCCCCACGGGCCCGGCGGGCCCGCGCCACGACCACCGTCGCGTCCCGCTCGCCGCAGGTCAGGACGCGCGCCTCCAGGGCCCCGGCGGAAGCGTCCCGGACCGCGCGCACCGCGGCGGCGGCCTGGCGGTCGCTCGTCTCGAAGAGCAGCACGCCCCCGGGTGCCAGCCAGGCGGGGGCGTCGGCCGCCACGCGGCGGGCCACGTCCAGACCGTCCGGACCGCCGTCGAGGGCGACGGCGGACTCGTGCAGCCGGGCCTCCGGCGGCAGCAGCGGGAGGTCGGCGGTCGGGACGTACGGGACGTTCGCGATCAGGACGTCCACGCGGCCCCGCAGCGCCGGGGGCAGCGCCGCGAACAGGTCGCCCTCGTGCGCGGTCCCGCCCACCGGCGCCAGGTTGCGGCGGGCGCAGCGCACCGCGGCCGGATCGATGTCGGCCGCGTGCACGGCGGCCCGCCCGCCGAGCGCGGCGGCCAGCGCGGCGCCCAGGGCGCCCGTGCCGCAGCACAGGTCCACCACCAGGGGGCGGGCGGGGCCAGCTCGGCCGCCCGCTCGACGAGGAACTCCGTGCGGCGGCGCGGCACGAACACGCCGTCGTCGACGGCCACCCGCAGGCCGCCGAACGCGGCCCAGCCGACGACGTGCTCCAGCGGGTGGCCGCGGGCCCGGCGCGCCACCATGGCGTCCAGCTCGTCGGGCGTGCGGGCGGCGGCGAGGAGCAGCGCGGCCTCCTCCTCCGCGAACACGCAGCCCGCCGTGCGGAGGCGGGCGGCGAGGGCGTCGGCCGGGATCAAGCGGTGAGCTCCTCGTACGCCGCCGGGTCCGAGTCGTGGAAGAGGCGGAACCACGCGTCCAGCCTGCCGCCCTCGAAGGCCCCCATCCGGCCGAGGACCTCGCGGGCGAACGCCACGGGCTCGGTCGCGCCCGCCGTGATCAGGTCGCCGTCCGCGACCGCGTCGGCCTCCACGTAGTGCTGCGCGGCCCGGTAGCCGGTCGCGGCGAGGCAGGGGCCGAAGGAGCCGGTGTGCGGACGGTCGTCGAGCAGGCCCTCGCGGGCCAGGCCCGCCGTCGCGCCGCAGATCGCGGCGACCGGCACGCCCGCGTCCGGGAACGCGCGGGCCTTCGCCGCGAAGGGGGCCAGGTCGTCGCCCGCGTCCCACAGGTCGGCGCCGGTCGGCATGAGCAGGGAGCTGTCCTCGGGGCGCAGGTCCGCCAGGGCCAGGCCGGGGATGACGCGCAGCCCGCCGATGCCGGTGACGGGCGCCGCCGAGGGACCGACCGTGCGGACCTCGTGGCCGGTCCTGGCCGGACAGGCTGTGGCGTGGCCGGTCTCCCAGTCGGCGAAGGCGTCGTGAACGGCCAGGTGGACGGGGTTGCGGGCGGTGGCGCCGGTGGTGCCGGGCGCGTCGGCGGACATCGCGACCTCCTGGTTGCCGGTGGCCGGGGGCGACACTGTGCCGACCCATATGGCCTCCGCCATACAAGTTGGACATGTCACCGGGGCGCCAGCGCTTTTAGCTTGGCGCGTATGACTCCTCATCCTCACCCGCAGCCCGACCCGCGGGAGGGCGCCGCCGTCAAGGCCGCCGACCGCGCGCACGTCTTCCACTCCTGGTCCGCCCAGGCGCTGATCGACCCGCTGGCCGTGGCCGGGGCCGAAGGGGCGTACTTCTGGGACTACGAAGGCCGCCGCTACCTCGACTTCGCCAGCGGGCTCGTCTTCACGAACATCGGCTACCAGCACCCGAAGGTGGTCGCCGCGATCCAGGAGCAGGCCGCGAAGCTGGCCACCTTCGCGCCCGCCTTCGCCGTGGACGTGCGCTCGGAGGCGGCCCGGCTGATCGCGGAGCGCACGCCCGGGGACCTGGACCGGATCTTCTTCACCAACGGCGGCGCGGAGGCCGTCGAGAACGCGGTGCGGATGGCCCGGCTGCACACCGGGCGTCCCAAGGTGCTCAGCGCGTACCGGTCGTACCACGGGGCCACGTCGACGGCGATCAACCTGACGGGCGACCCCCGGCGGTGGGCGTCCGACACCGCGTCCGCGGGCGTCGTCCACTTCTGGGGCCCCTTCCCCTACCGGTCGGCGTTCTACGCGCAGGACGAGGCGCAGGAGTGCGCGCGGGCGCTGGCGCACCTGGAGGACGTGATCGCCTTCGAGGGCCCGCAGACCGTCGCCGCGATCGTGCTGGAGACCGTGCCCGGCACGGCCGGGGTCGTGCCGCCGCCGCCCGGCTACCTGGCGGGGGTGCGGGAGCTGTGCGACCGGCACGGAATCCTGCTGGTGCTGGACGAGGTGATGGCGGGCTTCGGGCGGACCGGCGCGTGGTTCGCCGCCGACCACTACGGCGTGGTGCCCGACCTGCTGACCTTCGCCAAGGGAGTGACGTCCGGGTACGTGCCGCTCGGCGGCGTGGCGATCTCCGGCGCGGTCGCCGCCACCTTCGACACCCGGCCGTACCCCGGCGGGCTCACCTACTCCGGGCACCCGCTGGCCTGCGCCGCCGCGGTGGCGACGCTGCGCGTGATGGAGGAGGAGCGGGTCGTGGAGCGCGCCCGCGACCTGGGCGAGAAGGTCCTCGGCCCCGGCCTGCGGACGCTGGCCGAGCGGCACCCGTCGGTGGGCGAGGTGCGCGGCCTCGGCGCGTTCTGGGCGCTGGAGCTGGTACGGGACCGGGACACGCGCGAGCCCCTCGTGCCCTACAACGCGAGCGGTGAGGCGAACGCCCCGATGGCGGCGGTCGGCGCGGCCTGCAAGCAGGCCGGGCTGTGGCCGTTCCTCGCGATGAACCGGATCCACGTCGCCCCGCCCTGCACGCTCACCGAAGCCGAGGCGAAGGAGGGCCTGGCGGTGCTGGACGCGGCGCTCGCCGTGGCGGACGAGCACGCAGTGTGACGCAGACCCCTTCTAGTGGCCCCCTCCGACTGGCTTAAGGTGTCCGAAACCGGACGGAGGGGACCTGCCCATGGTCGCGAGCGGACCTGTGACGCGCAGCACTCTGCGGCAGCAGATCGCGGACGCGCTGCGTGACGAGGTGCTTGCGGGGCGTCTCCACCCGGGGCAGGAGTTCACCGTCAAGCAGATAGCCGACCAGTACGGCGTGTCCGCCACGCCCGTGCGGGAGGCGCTGGTCGACCTGTCCGCGCAGGGGCTGCTCGACTCCGACCAGCACAAAGGTTTCCGCGTCCACCAGTTCACCGTGGCCGACTACCGGGGCATGGTGGAGGCCCGGTCGCTGGTCGTGGACGGCCTCTACCGGCGGCTCACCGAGCGGTACGGGGCCGCGCCCGGCGGGCGGCGCTCCTGCCTGCGGGACGCGACGCTGGTGTCCGTGCGGCGCCGGGCGGACGCCGCCGCGCGCGCGGCCCGCGCCGGGGACCTGGACATCCTCATCACGTACGACCTGCGGTTCTGGCGGGAGCTGAGCGGGCTCGTCGCCAACCACTACGTCGCCGACTTCCTGCACCGGCTGCGCGTCCAGGCGTGGGTCTTCGCCGTGCCGTACCTGCGGGGCGACCGGCGGCTGCACGACTGGCTGTGGGCCGGGCACGTGGAGCTGGTCGACGCGGTGACTGAGGGCGTGCCGGAGCAGGTCATCGCGGTGATGGACGCGTACAACGCGCACGCGTTGACCTGGGCGGACCACCTGGAGGTCCTGGGCCACCGGTAGCCGGTCCCGCGGCTGGCCCCGGCGCGCTGGCGCTGACGCTGGCTGGTGCTGGTGCTGGTGCTGGTGCTGGTGCTGGTGCTGGTGCTCGCGTTGGCGCTGGCCCTGGTCCGTCGGTCGCCGGGGCGCCTGGCCGCCGGGTCGCCTGGCCGACTGGCTGCCCGGCCGCTCGGCCGCTCAGTCCCGCTCGGCCGCTCGGTCCCGCTCGGTCCCACCGGGTTCCGCCGGGTCCCGCCGGGTCCCGCCGGTCCGCGGTCCGCGGCCCGCGGGCGGGCCCGGCGACCGCCCCGCCCGCGGGTCTTACGGATGCGTGACGTGCGGGCGCGGCGGGCGGCGGCGCGGCGGGTGGCGGGCCTAGCGTCGGGCGCATGCGTGTACTGGTCACCGGCGGAGCCGGATTCATCGGGTCGCACATCGTCGACGCCCTCCAGGAGCGGGGGCACGAGCCCGTCGTGCTGGACGCCCTCCTCGCGAGCGCCCACGGCGAGGGCGCCGGGGCGCCGCCGGGCGTCGTGAGAGCCGACGTGCGGGACGCCGACGCGGTGCGGGCCCTGCTGCGCGGCGTGGACGCCGTGTGCCACCAGGCCGCCATGGTCGGCCTCGGCAAGGACTTCGCGGACGCCCCCGACTACGTCGGCTGCAACGACCTCGGCACGGCCGTGCTGCTCGCCGCCATGGCGGAGGCCGGAACGGCGGCTCTGGTGCTCGCCGGGTCGATGGTCGTGTACGGGGAAGGGCGCTACGACTGCCCCCAGGACGGTCCCGTCCGGCCCGGCCCGCGCACGGAACGCGACCTGCGGGAAGGCCGCTTCGAGCCGCCGTGCCCCCGCTGCGGCACCGCCCTGCTCCCCGGGCTCGTCGGCGAGGACGCGCCCGTCGACCCGCGCAACGTGTACGCCGCCACCAAACTGACCCAGGAGCACCTGGCCGCGTCCTGGGCGCGCGCCACCGGCGGGCGGGCCGTGTCCCTGCGCTACCACAACGTGTACGGGCCCCGGATGCCGCGCGACACCCCGTACGCCGGAGTCGCCTCCCTGTTCCGCTCGGCCCTCGCCCGCGGCGAGGCGCCCCGCGTCTTCGAGGACGGCGGCCAGCTCCGCGACTTCGTGCACGTACGGGACGTCGCCGCCGCCAACGTCGCCGTGCTGGAGTCGCTCGGCGACCGGCCCAGCGGAACCCTCACCCCCTACAACACCGGCAGCGGCGACCCCCGCACCGTCGGGCAGATGGCGGCGGCCCTCGCGGCGGCCTGCGGCGGGCCCGCGCCGCAGGTCACGGGCGAGTACCGGCTCGGCGACGTCCGGCACATCACCGCCGACTCCTCCCGGCTGCGGGCCGACCTAGGGTGGCGGCCGGCCGTCGGGTTCGCCGAGGGGATGGCCGAGTTCGCGGCGAGCGGGCTGCGCGGGATGGCGGATGTCCGCGTTTCGTAAGCGCCAAGGCGGCCCCTGACGGTCCGTTGGTCCATACGGTGAGGCGTGTGACCGAACACAACCCGACCGCGGACCTCACCGTGGACGTCGTCCTGCCGTGCCTGGACGAGGCGGAGGCGCTGCCCTGGGTACTGGAGCGGATCCCGCCCGGCTGGCGGGCCGTCGTCGTCGACAACGGCTCGCGCGACGGCTCCCCCGACCTCGCCCGCGCCCTCGGCGCCACCGTCGTCGCCGAGCCCCGGCGCGGCTTCGGCGCCGCCTGCCACGCGGGCCTCACCGCGTCCGACGCCGACATCGTCTGCTTCTGCGACTGCGACGCGTCCCTCGACCCCGGCCAGCTCGTGCCGTTCGCGGCCGAGGTGGCGGCGGGCCGCGCCGATCTGGTGCTGGGCCGCCGCCGCCCCACCGCACGGGGCGCCTGGCCGCCGCACGCCCGGGCCGGGAACCTCGCCCTGTCCCGGATGCTGCGCCGCCGCACCGGACTGCGCCTGCACGACCTGGGGCCGATGCGGGCGGCGCGCCGCACGGCGCTGCTGGACCTGGACCTGACGGACCGCCGCAGCGGCTACCCGCTGCAGATGGTGGTCCGCGCGGCCGACGCCGGATGGCGGGTGCGGGAGCGGGACGTGCCGTACCTGCCGCGGGCGGGCAGGTCGAAGGTGACGGGCACGTGGCGGGGGACCTGGCACGCGGTGCGGGACATGCGGGCGGTGCTGGCGGAGGCGCCCCGCCCGACCAAGGCGAAGGCGAAGGCGAAGGCCGAGGCGAAGGGGATGGTGCAGTGACCGGGTCGGACACGCGGCGGGGGACACCGCAGGGAGCGCAGCAGGAGACGCCCCGGATGGCGCCGCAGAGGGCGCGGCGGGAGACATCGCAGGGGACGCCGGGGGAGACACCGCGGGGGACACCGCGGGGGACGCTGCTGGTGATCGCCAAGGAGCCCGTACCGGGCCGGGTGAAGACCAGACTGACCCCGCCGTTCACCCCGCAGGAGGCCGCCCGGCTGGCCGAGGCGGCCCTGGCGGACACCCTGGCCGCCGCGGCCGCCGCCCCGGTCGCGCGCCGGGTGCTGGTGCTCGACGGCAGGCCGGGCCCATGGGTGCTGCCCGGCTTCGAGGTGGTCCCGCAGGCCGCGGGCGGCCTCGACGAGCGGCTCGCGGCGGCGTTCGCCGGGGCCGCGGACGGCCCGGCGCTCGTCATCGGCATGGACACCCCGCAGGTGACCCCCGGACTGCTCGCCCAGGGGCTGGACTTCACGTCGGCCGACGCGTGGTTCGGCCCCGCCGAGGACGGCGGCTTCTGGGCACTGGGCCTGGCCGCCCCGGATCCCGACCTCCTGCGGGGCGTGCCGATGTCCGTGCCGGAGACCGGGCGCGAGCAGCGGCGGCGGCTCACGGACGCCGGGCTGACGGTCCGGGACCTGCCGGTCCTGCGGGACGTGGACCGCGCGGACGACGCCCGGGCGGTCGCCGCACTCGCGCCGGACGGGCGCTTCGCCGCCCTGCACGCCGAACTGCTCGGCGCGGCCGTGGAGGAGGCCGCCCGGTGACCGCGGTCGGCACCGCGGGCGACGCGGTCGGCGCGGTCGGCGCCGTACGGGCCTGGCGGGACGCCGACCCGTACGCGGCGGCCCTCCGCGCCGGGCGGGGCCCGCTCTTCCTGCGGCGCGGCGACGGCTGGCTGCTGCCGCTGGACGTGGAACGCTGGTGCGCCGCACCCGACCGGGCCGACACCACGGTCCTCGAACGCTGCCGGGGGCCCGTGCTGGACGTGGGCTGCGGCCCCGGCAGGCTCGTCGTCGCCCTCGCCGCGCGGGGACGCCCGGCGCTGGGCGTGGACGTGAGCCCGGAGGCGGTGGACCGGACCATACGGGCCGGGGGCGCGGCGCTGTGCCGGTCGGTGTTCGACCCGCTGCCCAAGGAGGGCGAGTGGGGCACGGTGCTGCTCATGGACGGCAACATCGGCATCGGCGGCGACCCGGCGGCGCTGCTGCGCCGCACCGCCGAACTGGCCGCACCCGGCGGCCTCCTGGTCGTCGAGACCGCGGCATACGAAGTCGACGAGCGGGTGGAGGTCCGCGTCGACGACGGCCGCGGGGGCCGGGGCGCGGCCTTCCCCTGGGCCCGCGTCGGGCCCCGCGCGCTGCAGCGGCACGCGGAGGCGACGGGCTGGACGGCCGTCTCCCAGTGGCCCGCCTCCGGCCGCACCTTCGCCGCGCTGCACCGGCTCTGACGGCCTCGCGGGGCCCGCGGGGGCCTGTCGGGCGGGGCCCGCCGCCCGGCAACCGCGCCCGGAGGCGGGGAAACAGCGGCGGGCCCGTACCGCGCAGGCTGCGGTACGGGCCCGCCGTGGGCCCGGGCGCCGAGGCGTCAGGACACCGTGCGGTTGCTCCAGCCCTCGCCGATCAGGGTGCGGCCGGTGAGCGTGCCCTCGCCGGTGCCGTCGTAGCGGAGCAGACGGCCCTCGGGGTCGCTGCCGACGACGTCGTTGGTGCCGTCGCCGTTCAGGTCGCCGACACCGACCATCGTGTAGCCGGACCAGCCCCAGCCGATCTGGGTGCGGGTGCCGAACGTGCCGTCGCCCTTGCCGTCGTAGCGGTTCAGGCGGCCCTGGGAGTCACGGCCCAGCACGTCGTTGTGGCCGTCGCCGTTCAGGTCGCCGGACCCGATGAGGGTGTAGCCCGACCAGCCCCAGCCGATCTTCACACGCTTGGACAGCCCGCCGGAGGCGGTGCCGGAGTAGCGGTACAGCTCCCCATTCGCGTCACTGCGGGCGAGCAGGTCGGCAATGCCGTCGCTGTCCATGTCGCCGCTGCTGATCAGGGTGTAGCCGGTCCAGCCCGAGCCGACCTGCCTCGTCAGCCCGTGGTCGATGGAGGCGCCGCCGCCGCATTTCGGCTCGTACAGCCACAGCGTGCCGTCGCTCTTGCGGACCAGCACGTCGTTGCAGCCGTCACCCGTCATGTCCCCGAACGGGACGAGGGTCGACGACCTCGGCCAGGACGTCCCGGCGAGGCGCGGCGCGGCGAGGGTCCCGTCGCCCGCACCGGGGAAGACGTACGCCGCGCCCTCGGTGGAGTCCACGGCCAGCAGGTCGCCGATGCCGTCGGCGCCGTCGAAGTCGTGCCACGCCTTCGACGCGCCGATCACCTTCAGGTCCCCGCTCCTGGCGAGCGGGGAGCCCACACCGTCCGCCGCGATCGCGGACAGCCTCCAGGTGTACGTCCCGCTGGGCAGCCGGGCTCCCTGGGCGTCCTTGCCACTCCATTCCATCGCGACCACGCCGCGGGCCTCGCCGCCGCTCGCGCGGTGGACCTGGCGGCCCGTGGCCTTGTCGGTGACGGTGACCTGCCAGGACGCGGCCGGCTTGGACAGCCACCACGTGCCCTGCCAGGAGGCCTCGGTACGGAGGTCCAGTGTCGCGCCAGTCCGCACGTCCGTCGTGGTGAGCGGGCTCATGTCGCCGCCGACGGTGACCAGGTGCACCGTCTGGGCCTCGTCGACGAAGGCGACTGTGCTGCCGAAGCGGTCCACGGTCCAGCCCTGGCCCGCGTTGGTGGAGGCGAGTTCGGTCGTCAGCTCTTCGGTGACGGCCGTGCCGGAGCGGAAGTCGACCAGCTTCAGGCCGGAGCCCATGCCGTATCCGGCGTACGCGAGGAAGCCGTCGCCCAGGCGGGCATGGCGGGAGCCGTTCGCCGGAACGTCGATCCGGTCACCCGTACGCAGGTTGAACACCTGGCCGGGGAGCGAGTAGCCGCAGCTGCGGTGCAGCCAGTCGCCGACCACCTGGAAGTTGTTGTACGGAGCGGTGCAGTCCCCTTCGAGGGAGACCGGGTCCGACACCTTGCCGGTGGCGAGGTCCAGCGCCGAGACCGACGACATGCCGCTGCCCGCGATCCACAGCTTGCCGCCCCACAGCGCCTCCAGCACCGAGCCGGAGACGCGCAGGACCTTGCCCGTCTCGATGTCGGCGACCACCGAGCGGGTCGCGGAGTTCTCCGTCGCCAGGAAGTGGACGTAGCGACCGGAAGCGCCGAGGATCCCGGCCGGCTTGAGCTTCGCCGTGCTCTGGAGCCGCACGGTGCGCGTGGCGCCGTCCGGCGCCGCGTCCGTGACGTTGACCAGGACCACGCAGCTGGAGCAGTTCGTGCCGTCGTCTCCGGAGTCGAGGCCGATCATCCGCCCGTCGCCGGTGGGGTACGACCCCGCCGTGAAGCCCGTCCGGGACCAGCCGGGCTCCTGGGGCACCGTCAGCGGCGGAGTGACCGGCAGGTCGTAGCCTTGGAGCACCGTGGACCGGCCGTCGTCCTGGTGGAAGGACAACTGCCCCTGCGCCAGGCTCGGCCCCGTCCGCTCGGCCGGGTTCGGGGGCGTCTCGATGACGCGCTGCGTCGTGGGAAGACCCGAGGCGTCGAGGGTGATCCGCTGGACGCCCCAGGCGGCGGAGTCCGCGCCGCCCACCGCGTAGAGGGTGCCGTCGGGGGCGGCCACCAGCTGCCGCGTCGCCGCCGGGAGGACCGTCCGCTGCGTACCCGTGCTGAGGGAGGTGCCCCGCAGCGGCGCGGTGCCACTGCTCGACTCGTGGGCGACCACCAGCCAGTCACCGAGCACGCGCACCTCGCCGCCCACGGTCCAGCCGCCGGGCTTGGTGATCGTCACGCTGCGGGTCGTGACCCCGTCCTCGCGGGAGACGAGCAGGATCTTCAGCGGGGTGAGGTCGTCGTAGAGGACGACCCAGTCGGCGCTCAGCGTCGCGTCCAGGTACGACGGGGCGTCGGGGTGCTGCGGCAGCGGGAGCAGCCTGGCCGTGGCGAAGTCCACCAGGCCCGTACGCTTCGCCTCGCCGTCGTAGTACGTGACGACGGCGCCCTTGTCGTCGAACGTGACGACCTTCGGAGCGCCCGCCATCCTGCCCGGCACCGCGACCCGCACGTCCGCGGGCGCGTTGTCGCCGATGCCCAGGAGGTGCAGGGCCGTGTCGGCGCCGCCGGTTGTGCCGGGGACGTAGCTGAGGACCTGCGTGCGCGAGTGGGCCTTGGCCCACTCGTGCCCCTCCGGAGTGGTCCGCTGCGCCGTGGTGCCCGCCGCGTAGTCGTGCAGGGTGTAGGTCGACGGGGCGGAGAAGCCGGCGCAGGCGACGGTGTCACCGCTGAAGATGCCGTTGCTGTTGCTGCAGGCCGGGTCATGGGCCACCCGGCCGTCCGCGAGGCTCTGCCAGCGACGCTGCTTCGTGCCGAAGTCGTACGTCTGCACGCCCGTGCCGGCCGCGTACAGGTACTCCGTCGCGGGGGTCGCGTGCGGCGGCGCCGGAATGGTGACCTCCCCGGCGGAGGCGGGAGCCGCCGCGGCGGGGGTGGCCGTGCCCAGGGTCAGGCCCGAGAGGCCCATCAGGGCGCTGAGCCCGAAGACCGCCGCCGACCGGCCGAGACGGCGCCCATCCCGGCGCCTGTCCCGGTCGAGCGGGGATCTGCTGCGGGCGCGGACGTGGTACGTCAAGTCGGGTCCCTCCCCATGTGCGTGCATGCGGCACAAGGGCGAGGGCTGGATACGTGAGGCCGGCTGCGCTGAGCGTGCGGCGGCGCCGGGGCCCGGGCGTGTCGCCCCTCCCCCTCCCCGTGCGAGTGGGCAGATCCTATCCGGTCGAAAATCCGCTCGATCAAGCCGTTTCAAGCGCCGTCCCGCACGGCTCACCCTGGCCGCGCCGGTGTCAGGGCCGTCGGCGCCTCCCCGGACGCCCCCCGCGCATCCGCCTCTCCGCCCGCCCCCCGCGCCTCCGCCTCCCCGCCCGCCACCCCCGCAGCCGCCTCCCCGCCGCCGGGGCCACCCCGACCAGCAGCGCGCCCACCGCCACCGCCGCCAGCAGCAGGAGCCAGTTGCGGGCGTAGTCCAGCGGCAGCACCGACGGGTTCGACGGGCGCCGCGGGGCCAGGAGGACGGGCAGGGCAACCAGGGTGAGCCCGCCCGCCACGACCAGCGCCCCCGCACCACCCCGCGCGCCGAGCCGGTGCGGGCCACCAGCAGGCCCAGGCCCAGCACCAGCGGCGCCACCACCGCGTCGTGCAGCACGACCGCGCCCGCCAGCCACACCACCACGTCCCACGGGGTGCGCGTGTCCGCCACCAGCCAGGCGCCCACGCCCATCAGGGCCGCGCCCGCCGCGCCCAGCACCCAGCGGCCCGCGCTCACAGCACCTCCAGTCGTCCGACCCACTTCGTCTGCCACACGCCCGGCCGGTTCGGCGCGATGATCCGCGCCGGGAAGCCGTGGTCCGGGGACAGCACCTGCCCGTTCAGCCGCAGCGCCAGCAGCGTCAGCGGGTCCTCGGCGTACTCGGCGCCCATCTCCATCACCCGGTACGCGCCGCTCCGTTCCAGCGACACGACCCGCACCCGGGAGGCGGGCGGCGCACCGGCACGCTCCAGCAGGTCCCTGATCCGCACGCCGCCCCAGTGCGCGCTGACGCTCCAGCCCTCCACGCACGCGATCGGCAGCTCCGCCTCCGCCTGCGGCAGGGCCCGCAGCTCCGCGAGCGTCAGCGCGTACGGCCGGGGGCCGGAGACCGTCAGCCGCCACGCCGACGCGGACACCGACTCGGTGCGTGCGGCGGCGGCCGTCCGGTTGACGGGCAGTCCCTGGGGGCCGTGGTCCGGGTGGCGGGGCGCCAGCAGGTTCAGGTCCTTCAGCGGCGTGAAGGACTGGCCGATGGTCGTCACCGTGACCGCGCCGACCGCCACGGCCGCACCGGTCAGCAGGGACCGCCGGTCGGGGCCCTCCTCCGGGGGCAGCGCCAGCGTGCCCGGGGAGCGGGCGCGCCAGTGGCCGCGGATCTCCGGCCACTTGACGGCCACGTGCAGCAGCAGCGCGCCCGCAAGCAGCCAGGCCACCGCGAAGTGCACCGGCACGAACGAGAACGGCCACGGGTACCACTGGGCCGTGTTCAACAGCCCGGTGAAGAGCTGGAACAGCGACGCCGCCACGAGCACCGCCACCGACAGCCGCTCCAGCGCGTGCCGCACCCCGCGCAGCGCGGGCCGCACGAAGAGCCGCGGGTAGACGGTCCACAGCTTCGCGAAGAGCAGCGGGACCGCGGCGATGCCGCTTGCCACGTGCAGGCCCTGGGTGACGCGGTAGCCCCACACGGGGCGGCTCGGCAGCCGGTCCGCGAGCCAGTCGGGCGGCCGCTGCACGTAGTGGCTGAGCACACCGGTCAGGAAGCACACCAGCACCGCCAGTCCCAGCCACCGTCCGATGGCGGTCGCGGTGCGGGGGTCGTGGAGCCGCCCGGTGAAGCGCGGCCAGGGGACGGCGGCGCGCGGCAGCCGGGACAGCAGGCCCGCTCGGCGCGGGGCGGGGGCTCGGGCTCGGGGTGGGGTGGCCTCATGCCTCCATCAGACCGCCGCGACGGCCCCCGCGGGCCGCAAGGGCCTCTTACGAAACGCGGACATCCGCGCTGATGGCCGCGTCCTGCGCGGTCGCCCCTGGCAGGCTGGCGCGGTGACCAAGCTCCGCACCGCGCTCGCCGCCGCCCTGCTCGCCGCGCTCGTCGCCGTCCTGGTCCTGACGGTCCGCTACGACGGCTACTACACCGACCCCTTGGGCCTGTCGTGGTGGTACGGCACGGCGTGGGTGCTGTTCGGCGCGGCGGTGTGGGCGCTGCGGGCGGTGCCCGCGCGGCACGTCGCGGCCCTGGTGCTCGCCGGGTCCGCCGCGGTCGCGTCGACCGGCCTGGTGGCGCCGCCGCGCACCAGCACCGACGCGTACCGGTACGCCTGGGACGGCCGCGTGCAGGCGTCGGGGACCGCGTTGCCGTACGACCACGCGCCCGCCGACGCGGCCCTCGCCCCGCTGCGGGACCCGTGGCTGTTCCCGGAGGGCGAGGAGGGCTGCGCGGGGCCGGGGCGGGCCCGGATCGCGCCCGCGGAGGACGGCACGGTGCGGTGCACCCGCATCAACCGGCCGTCCGTGCACACCATCTACCCGCCCGTGGCGGAGGCGTACTTCCTGGGCGTGCACGCGCTGTCCCCCGAAGGGTCGCGGCTGAAGCCGTTCCAGGTGGGGGGCGCCGTGGCGGCGGTCGGGGTGACGGGGGCGGTGCTGCTGATCCTGCGCCGCCGGGGCGCCCCGCCCGCCCGGGCGGCCCTGTGGGGCTGGTGCCCGGCCGTGCCGATCGAGGCGGTGAACAACGCCCACGTCGACGTGGTGGGCGTGCTGCTGGCCGTGGCGGGCCTCGGCCTGGTGGCGGCGCGGCGGCGGCTGTCCGGCGGCGCGGTGCTCGGGGCCGCCGTCGCCGCGAAGCTGATGCCCGCGGTGGTGCTGCCGGGCGCGCTGTCGGGGGTGCGGCGATGGCGGGACGCGGCGGCGGTGCTGGTGCCGGCCGCCGCCGTCACGGTGCTCAGCTACGTGCCGTACGCCCTGCTGGCGCGGGACTCCGTCTTCGGCTACCTCGGCGGCTACGTGGAGGAGGAGGGGTACGGCGACGCCGCCGCCCGCGACCGGTACGCCCTGCTGCGGCTGGTGCTGCCCGACGACTGGGCGGTGTTCGGCCTCGTGGCGGGGGCCGCGGCGGTGTGCGGGTACGTACTGCGGCGCGGCGACCCGGAGCGCCCCTGGTCCGGCGCGCTCCTCGTGACGGGCACCGCCTTCCTGCTGCTGACACCCGGGTACTCCTGGTACGCGCTGCTGCTGGTGGCCCTGGTCGCGCTCGACGGACGCTGGGAGTGGCTGGGCGTGGCGGTGGCGGGGGCCGCGCG
This sequence comes from Streptomyces sp. CC228A, assembly GCF_021390935.1. Lineage (GTDB taxonomy): Bacteria > Actinomycetota > Actinomycetes > Streptomycetales > Streptomycetaceae > Streptomyces. Next base: position 89,327 of record NZ_JAJPUI010000006.1, on the reverse strand, counting down.
GTACGTCACGGCGCAGGGCTTCGAGGAGCGGGACGTGGTCGGCACGACGGTGTACGCGGCGGCCCTCCTCGCGGTCCTCACCGGCTGGGCCCTCCGCCGCCGCCACCGCCCCGCCCCCGACTCCGCCACCCCCCGGCCCCTCCCCGCCCCGGACCGGGTGCCCACAGCCTGAGGACGGGTTGTCCTCGGGGGAGTGAGTTCCGGTGTCACACCACGTCCCGTACGCCGCGTGCCTGGCCCCCGTGCGCCTCCGCGCTTGCGTCTGCTGCGTTTGTTGCGAATAATTCGTTGAGGTCCAGCGGAAGGGAGCGGTTGTGATGGCCACTGCTGCACAAGGGCGCAAACTCGAGCCTGGAGTCATCAAGGCGCAGGACGCGGAGCGGGCATTGCGTCGCCTGAACAGCTACCTGGCGCACACGGAGGGGGACAGCGGCGACATCCGGGTCCACCTGGAGGCCGGCACCCAGGAGGAGGCTCTGGTGCTTCCTCGTCCCGTTGCCGAGATGTTCGCCAGCCTGCTCGCAGCCTTGGCCGGCGGCAAAGGTGTACAGGTCATCCCTGTGGACGCCGAGCTCACGACGCAGCAAGCAGCTGACATGCTCAACGTGTCCCGCCCCTACCTCATCGGGCTCCTCGACGACGAGAAGATCCCCTACCGCCGAGTGGGGCGCCACAGGCGCATCCGCTTCGAGGATCTGATGCGCTACAAGCGGGAGGACGACCAGCGGAGACACGACGCCGCCGGCAGGCTGGCACAGCTTGGGCAGGAACTGGGGCTGGACTGATCCATGGCTTTCGTCGTGGTGTACGACGCCTGCGTGCTCTACCCGAATGTCGTGAGGGACCTCTTGATCCGCGTGGCGCTCGCCGGCATGGTGCAGGCCAAGTGGTCCGACCAGATCCTTGACGAGATGGTCCGCGCGCTCCATGAGCAGCGGGGTGTCGCCCCCGACAGGCTGGAGCGCCTGAGAGAGCTCATGAACGATGCGGTCCGCGATGTTCGCGTCATCGGCCATGAGCCGCTCATGGAGGGCCTGAAACTCCCCGACCCCGGTGACAGGCACGTGCTGGCTGCGGCGATCAAGGCGCATGCGCAGGTGATCGTGACCGACAACCGGAGGCATTTCCCCGACGAGGCCCTCACCCCGTGGGGCATCGAGGCGAAGTCGGCGGACTCGTTCCTGCTCGACCTGCTCGGCCTTGATGATCGCGTCGTCTACGCGTGTGTCCGCCAGATCGCCGAGTCGCGCCGCAACCCCCCGGAGTCTGTGGACGACGTACTGGAGCACATGGAGCGCTCCGGCTTGCGGCGTTCGGCTGCCGCCCTGCGGCTCGGCCCCGGTGCTGTCTCGCAGATGGAGCACTGACCTCACGCGGATCTCGTTCGTGTGCCCCTGCCCCTGAGCGGCAAGGGCACGCATGGCCGCTCTCGGCCGATGGGGTCGCCCTACGGGCGGCCGGCCCGGCAGACAAGTGACCCGGTGCAAGCCCGGAGGGTGCCGCGGCAGAGGCATTCCGGGAGGCGGCCGCGCGCGCCGGGAGGCTCCCCCGGTCCGAGGTCCCTGCGGAGGCCGCACCCCGGGCCTGCCGGGGTGCGGCCTGCGGGCGCCCTCCGTCGGTGCGCCGGTCCCGCGGGGTGCGGGGCCGGCGGGGTGGGGGCAGTGGCGCCTACCGGTCGTCGCGGAGCCGGACGAAGACGCCCCGCGACGTGTCGCCCCACCCGGCCAGGACGCCGCCGGGGCCCTCGGCCGGGCCCTCGCGCAGGACCCGTACGAAGTCGAGGGCCGGTTCGCCGTCCTCCCGGGCGAGGGTCTCGTCGAGCCACGGCTCGACGGTCGGGTCGGGGGTGTCCGTCAGGCTCTGCGCCTGCGGCACGGACCGGCCGCGCAGCAGCTCCCGCACCTGTCCGACGAGCAGCGGGTCGTGCACCCCGTCATAGACCCAGCGCCTGCCCAGCACGCCGTGCTCGGCCGTCCCGACGAGCGCCTCCTCGCCCGCACCGTCGAGCGGTGCCCCGCGGTAGGTGAGGGGCACGTGGTAGGACACGGGGGCGTCACCGGACGTGTCGGTGACGACCATGAACTCGATGCCGACCTCGCCCTCCGGGTCGTCGAGCCGGAACCCCCCGGCCTTCTCCAGCTCGGGGGCGCCCGTCCCGGCGTACCACGGCTGCCGGGGCAGCCATGCCCGGATGAGTTCCAGCTTGGTGGGGGTCAGTGTGGTCCTGTGGATGATCGCCATACACGGGACAACACCCGTGACCCGTCCGGCGGTTCCCGCCGCGCGCGGGCGCCGCGTTTCTCCGGAGGGGTTCCCCGCGCGGGCCCTCGCCGCGGGGGAGCCGCGGCCCGGAGCGGCCCCTTGTGCGGGTGCGGGGCGGGGCGGCGGCGGCTTGGGGCGGGAGCGGGGTGGGTATTCGGGTAGCACGTGTGCCGGAGCGGGGCCGGGGGCTGTACGGCCCGGCTAACCTGTGCCGGTGCCGCCACCACCCCGATGCGAGAGGCAGTCAACCGTTGGCCTGTGATCTGTGGCTGGTCCCCCTGGTCGATGTGCTGTGCCACAGCCCCGACAACCCCTTCGCCGAGGAGATCGCCGCCTACGACCGGGCGTTGACGGAAGCGGGGCTCCCGGCCGTGCCGGTCTTCGCCTACATGCCGGGGCTGTCCGGGGACGTGGCGCCCGTGGCCGGGTTCGACTACGACGCCCTGCACTTCCTGCGCCGGGCCTACCTGCTCCAGATGTGCGGGCTCGCCGTCACGCCCGTCGACGAACTGGGCGGTGACTACGAGCAGTTGCTGGAGATGTTCGAGTCGACCGCGCAGCAGTCCCATCTGGTGTGGCACTACGACCACGCCGGGGCGTACGTCCCCGTCGACTTCGCCGCGCCGCTGTCCACCGAGGAACTCCTCTCCGGGGGCGGCCCGCTGGGCTCCGCCCAGGGGCTGCTGCGGGAGTTGGAGTACGTGGCTCCCGCCATCGGCATCGACCCCGCGAACCCGCCCGCGCCGCCGGAGCCGCCCCGGCACCCCACGGCGCTGGAGGAGCCCGCCGCCCCGGTGCCGTACGACGACAGCCCCTTCGCGCGGGAGCGGCACGTCTGGCTCGGGCTGCACGCCGCGGCCACCCGGAGCCTCGGCCAGGGCTCGATGATCATCTTCAGTTGAGGCCGCCGCCCGGACCCCGAGGGGCCCGCAGGCGTGGCGTCGGCCTCCGTCAGCGGGGCTCCGGGGGCCGCTGGCGCGGCATGTTCGGCCGGGTGGGGGGCGGCAGCGGGAAGCGGCCGCTGAGGTGGCCGCGGTCGCCGGGCGCCTCGGGGCGCGCCCCGTGCCCGTTGAAGAACTGCGTCATCAGCGGGGCGGGGCCGGAGCGGAACTCGACCATCCAGTCGGCCGTCTCCGACCGCACCAGCTCCGTCACGTCCTCCGTGAACCGCCGGAGGATGGTCAGGCACCGCTCCGCCGCCTCGCCCGCCGTGCCCTCGGCGGGGCCCAGCACCTCCCGCACGCTCTCCGACGCCCAGTCGAACTGGAGGGCCTGGAGCCGCCGGTGCACGGCCTGCGCGGTGGCCACGTCCCGCATCCAGCCGGACGTCAGGCCGAAGTACCGGTCGCCCGCGATGCACGCCGCCGCGAGCAGCAGCGACAGGTAGCCCCAGCCCGCGGCGCCCGCGACGGCGCCCGTCAGGTCGAGCAGCGGAAGCGCCGCCCCGAGCACCGCGCACAGCGCCGTACCGCCGCGCAGCGCGCGGGCGCCGCGGCGCTTCCACACCCGGTCGGCGAGGTACCAGTCCGCGGTGCGCAGGGCGGTCTCCTCCACCCAGCGGTAGAGCTCGTGCAGCCGCTCGGCCGGCTCGCCCCAGTCGCCTAGGGGGAACGGCCGCCCGGTCAGGTCCTCCCCCCGGGCGGGCCCCCCGGGCTGCATCTCCGGCTGGCTCACCGGGGCACTCCTCTGCGCTCAGCGTCACGCTGCGTGACGTGCGGCGATGTACGGTGACGGACTGCGGGTCCCGGCCGCGGCGCGCGGTGGCGCGCCGGGGGAGTCGGGTCCGCTGCGGTGACGGGCTTGTGGCGTCGGGCTGCGGTGCGGGGTCGGCCTGCGGGATCGGGTGGTGCGGTCGGGCGGGGTGTCGGACGGGCTGCGGGGCGGGCGGCGGGGTGCGGGTGCCGTCCCGCCGCGGGCGGTGGTGCGGCCGCCGCGCGGCGCGCAGGGCCCTTCCTACCTCCGAATGGTGGGTCGCGGGAGCGAAATCACGGGATTTCCGCCCGCAAGAGGGGCGTGATCAGGTAGAGGGCGCGCCCGGGCTTCACCCCAAAGAGTGGACCGGTGTGCGTCGGGCGGGCCGCCCGCGGACCACGTAGGCTCGGCGGTGAGTGATGAAGACGTGTCGTCGATATCGACAGGAGTGACCGTGATCCCCGGTGGTGGCCAGGCCAACATGCAGCAGATCCTCCAGCAGGCGCAGAAGATGCAGCAGGACCTCGCGCGGGCGCAGGAGGAACTGGCCCGCACCGAGGTGGACGGCCAGGCGGGCGGCGGGCTGGTGAAGGCCACGGTCACCGGCGCGGGCGAGCTGCGCTCCCTCGTCATCGACCCGAAGGCGGTGGACCCGGAGGACACCGAGACGCTCGCCGACCTCGTCGTGGCCGCCGTCCACGCGGCGAACGAGAACGCGCAGGCGCTCCAGCAGCAGAAGCTCGGCCCGCTCGCCCAGGGCCTCGGCGGGATGCCCGGCCTGCCCTTCTGAGCCGCACGGGCACCCGGGCCCCACGCGGGCCCGGCGGTACGGCCCCCGGCTCCGGCCGGAGCCGCATCGGAGCGGGACCGGCTCCGAGCCGCACCGGTCCGGGGGCGCGCGCGAACGGCGGCCGCGCCGTCGGGTCTTCTGCCGCCCGTCCCCCACCAACTACCGTAAGCACCAAGACTGCACTCCCGGAGAGGCGTTCCGTTGTACGAAGGCGTGGTCCAGGACCTCATCGACGAGCTCGGCAGGCTGCCGGGCGTCGGTCCCAAGAGCGCGCAGCGGATCGCCTTCCACATCCTGCAGGCGGAGCCCGCCGACGTGCGGCGGCTCGCCCACGCCCTGCTGGAGGTCAAGGAGAAGGTCCGGTTCTGCGTGGTGTGCGGCAACGTCGCCCAGGAGGAGCGCTGCGGCATCTGCCGGGACGCCCGCCGCGACGACGCCGTCATCTGCGTCGTCGAGGAGCCGAAGGACGTCGTCGCCATCGAGCGGACCCGCGAGTTCCGCGGGCGCTACCAAGTGCTCGGCGGCGCGATCAGCCCCATCGAGGGTGTCGGCCCCGACGACCTGCGGATCCGGGAGCTGCTGGCCCGCCTCGCGGACGGCACGGTCACCGAGCTGATCCTGGCGACCGACCCCAACCTGGAGGGGGAGGCCACCGCGACGTACCTGGCGCGGATGGTCAAGCCCATGGGCCTGAAGGTCACGCGTCTCGCCAGCGGGCTCCCCGTTGGCGGCGACCTGGAATACGCCGACGAGGTCACGCTCGGTCGGGCGTTCGAAGGGAGACGACTCCTCGATGTCTGACGCCACACTCCATGCCCACTCCCTCGACCCGGACAGCTTCGCGGTCCAGGTCGCCGACTCCATCGAGTCCTTCATCGTGGCCGTCACGGAAGTGGCCAAGGGGGACGAACCCGACAGTGCCGTACCGTTCCTGCTGCTGGAGGTCTCGCAGCTGCTGCTGGCCGGGGGCAGGCTCGGCGCGCACGAGGACATCGTCCCGGACGAGCGGTACGAGCCGGACACGGGCCCCGACCTGGACGTCGACGAGCTGCGGGAGCGGTTCGCCGTGATGCTGGACCCGGTCGACGTCTTCTCGGAGGTCTTCGACCCCTACGAGCCGCGCAGGGCGCCCGTCCCGTCGCGGATCTCCGACAGCCTCGCCGACATCGTCATGGACCTGCGGCACGGCCTCGCCCACTACCGGGCGGGCCGCACCACCGAGGCCCTGTGGTGGTGGCAGTTCTCGTACTTCTCCAACTGGGGTCCGACCGCCTCCGCCACCCTCCGCGCCCTGCAGTCGCTGGTCGCGCACGTGCGCCTGGACCAGCCGCTCGAAGCGCTGGACGGGCTCGACACGGACGAGGCGGACGAGGACGAGGACCTCGCGGAGGAGGCGGGCCGCGTGATGGTCCAGGAGATCGCCGCCCCCCTGGGCCTGCGCGCCCACCACCCTTCCTGACCCTTCAACGGCGCGCAGCGTCCGCGCCTGTAGGCGGGTGCCTGCCGGTGTGGTCGCGGAGGCGGAGCGGCGGGGGCCGGCCCGTACCCGCCCGTACCCGCCCGGCAGGGCAGCCGCTGGGGCGCTGCCCGGCACGCGGCCCTGAGGCCCGCGGCGCCCCGCCGCGCGGCCATCGGGCCCCGGCGTCCCGGGGTGTGACTCGGGACACGTTCCGCTTAGGCCGCCCCGGCCGGGGCAGGGGCGGCGTGAGCGGCCAGGAAGGGACCGGTCCGGAGGCTCCACGAGCCGCCGGGCCGACGCCGGGTGCTACCGGATGATCACTGGTTGAGCGGGACATCTCACGATGTGACACTTCGGAGTCCTTTCCCGGCCGCTCGTTAGACTGAGCCGACCGCAAACGGACTGAGCGAGGAGCGCACGTGGGCCTTGTCGTGCAGAAGTACGGAGGCTCCTCCGTTGCCGATGCCGAGGGCATCAAGCGCGTCGCCAAGCGAATCGTCGAAGCCAAGAAGAACGGCCACCAGGTGGTCGTCGTGGTTTCCGCGATGGGCGACACGACGGACGAGCTGATCGAACTCGCCGAGCAGGTATCCCCGATGCCTGCCGGACGTGAGTTCGACATGCTGCTGACCGCCGGGGAGCGGATCTCCATGGCCCTGCTGGCGATGGCGATCAAAAACCTGGGCCACGAGGCCCAGTCCTTCACCGGCAGCCAGGCAGGCGTCATCACCGACTCGGTCCACAACAAGGCGCGCATCATCGATGTCACGCCGGGCCGGATCCGCACGGCGCTGGACGAGGGCAACATCGCCATCGTCGCCGGCTTCCAGGGCGTCTCCCAGGACAAGAAGGACATCACCACCCTCGGCCGGGGCGGTTCCGACACCACCGCCGTGGCCCTCGCCGCGGCGCTGGACGCCGAGGTGTGCGAGATCTACACGGACGTCGACGGCGTCTTCACCGCCGACCCCCGGGTCGTGAAGAAGGCCCGGAAGATCGACTGGATCTCCTTCGAGGACATGCTGGAGCTCGCCAGCTCCGGCTCCAAGGTGCTGCTGCACCGCTGCGTCGAGTACGCACGCCGTTACAACATCCCGATCCACGTCCGGTCGTCCTTCTCCGGGCTCCAGGGCACGTGGGTCAGCAACGAACCGCGAGGGGACCGCAAGGTGGAGCAGGCCATCATCTCCGGTGTCGCGCACGACACCTCCGAGGCGAAGATCACCGTCGTCGGCGTGCCCGACAAGCCGGGCGAGGCCGCCGCGATCTTCCGCACCATCGCGGACGCCGAGATCAACCTCGACATGGTGGTGCAGAACGTCTCCGCCGCCTCGACCGGTCTCACGGACATCTCCTTCACACTGCCCAAGACCGAGGGCCGCAAGGCCATCGACGCCCTGGAGAAGCAGAAGGCCGCCATCGGCTTCGAGTCCCTGCGGTACGACGACCAGATCGGCAAGATCTCCCTCGTCGGCGCCGGGATGAAGACCAACCCGGGCGTCACCGCCTCCTTCTTCGAGGCGCTGTCGGACGCGGGCGTGAACATCGAGCTGATCTCGACCTCCGAGATCCGCATCTCGGTCGTGACCCGCGCCGACGACGTCAACGAAGCCGTCCGCGCCGTCCACACCGCCTTCGGTCTGGACAGCGACTCGGCCGAGGCGGTCGTCTACGGCGGCACCGGCCGGTAAACCGGTCGGGCCACCTCGATGAGCCGCCGCAAGCCGGCGCTCGCGGTCGTCGGAGCGACCGGAGCCGCCGGCGCGGTGCTGCTCCAGATCCTGTCGCAGCACGCCGACGTCTGGGGCGACATCCGCCTGCTCGCCTCCCCGCGCTCAGCCGGCCGCAAGCTGGCCGTGCGCGGGGTGGAGACCGAGGTCCTCGCCCTGGGCGAGGACTCCCTCGACGGGGTCGACGTCGCCGTCTTCCTGGTGCCGGAGGAGGTCGCCGCCCACTGGGCGCCGGTCGCCGCCGCCCGGGGCGCGGTCGTCGTCGACGCCTCGCCCGCGTTCCGCGCGCACCCCGACGTCCCGCTCGTCGTCCCCGAGCTGAACCCGGACGCCGCCCGCGAGCGGCCCCGCGGCATCGTCGCGAGCCCCGGCTGCACCACGCTCGCGCTGATCGTCGCGGTCGGCGCGCTGCACGCCCAGTTCGGGCTGACCGAGCTGGTCGTCTCCGCGTACCAGGCGGCGAGCGGCGCGGGACAGGACGGCGTCGCCGCCCTGCGCGGCCAGCTCGCGGCGGTCGCCGGCACGGAGCTGGGCGCGGCCCCCGGAGACGTACGCAGGGCCCTCGGCGACGACCGGAACGGGCCCTTCCCGGCCCCGCTCGCGCTCAACGTGGTCCCCTGGTGCGGCACCCCCCAGGAGGGCGGCTGGTCCTCCGAGGAGCTGCGCGTGCGCGCCGAGGCCCGCAAGGTCCTCGACCTGCCGGAGCTGCGGGTCTCCGCCACCTGCGTGCGGGTCCCCGTGGTCACCGCGCACTCCGTCGCGGTGCACGCCCGCTTCGAACGCCCCGTGACCGTCGCCAAGGCCCACCACGCCCTCGCGGCGGCGCCGGGCGTCGTGCTGTACGACGACCCCGCCGCCGGGGACTTCCCGACCCCGTCCGACGTCGTGGGCACCGACCCGACCTGGGTGGGGCGGGTGCGGCGCTCCCTGGACGACGAGCGGGCCCTGGAGTTCTTCGTGTGCGGCGACAACCTGCGCAAGGGCGCGGCGCTGAACACCGCGCAGATCGCCGAGCTCGTGGCGGCGGAACTCGCCGCCGCGCCCCGCGGCCCCGCACCGGGGCGCTGCGTACCGTCCGCGCGGCTTCCCGCGGACCCCGTACGGGACGACGAATCGCCCACCGCGGGCGGTTACGGGCCCTCGCCCGGATACCCGCTGGATCCGGCGCCGTAGCTTTGTAGGATCAGTGGACGCCCTGCGCGCAAGCCTTCGAAAGATGCCGCTTGAACTGGGGCTATGGCATGTTCGAGGGCGCTGGCCCGCCGGGGTCGGGGCCGGCGGCGAGCGCCCCGGTGGTCGCCCTGCGTGCTGACGCGAACGGGGCCAGGGGAAGAGCGGATACGCGATGAGGGCGAACGACGCACCGTCAAAAAGGGAGACGTGCGCGTACAACCCTGACGGGGGGCGACGTGTCCAACAGGCGTGGCAGAGGTACTCGACATCAGAACAGCGGGCCCGTTCCGCGGCGGCACAGGCGTTCTCCCGCTGCTGCGGCCCCAGCGGAGCCCGCGGGCCGGCGGCATGCCGGTGATCGCTCCCATGCCCGCCGCGAAGCGCGGACGCTCCCGCGTGCCGTCCGCCCGTGACGCCGCCGGCGAGACGATCGGGACGATGACGTCGGGGACCACCGTCGACCACCTCACCGAGACGTACCGCGCCCACTACCGGTCGCTGCTCGGTCTCGCCGCCCTGCTGCTCGACGACACCGCGTCCTGCGAGGACGTCGTCCAGGAGGCGTTCATCCGCGTGCACTCCGCCCGCCGGCGGGTCCGCGACCCCGAGAAGACCCTCGCCTACCTGCGGCAGACCGTCGTCAACCTCTCCCGGTCCACGCTGCGCCGCCGCATCCTCGGCCTGAAGCTGCTCTCCAAGCCGATGCCGGACATGGCCAGCGCGGAGGAGGGCGCCTACGACCAGCTGGAGCGCGACGACCTGATCAAGGCCATGCGCAAGCTCCAGCGCCGCCAGCGCGAGGTGCTGGTGCTGCGCTACTTCGCGGACATGACCGAGGCGCAGGTCGCCGAGACGCTGGGCATATCCCTCGGCTCGGTGAAGGCGTACGGCTCCCGGGGCATCGCGGCCCTGCGCGTCACGATGGGGGCGAAGGCATGAACGGCGGACACGGCACGCACGAGGGGCGCGATGGGCGCGGCCCGCGCGCGGCAGGCGACCTGACAGGCGACGGCATGGCGAACAACGGGCACGGAGGCTCCCGCGACGGCGGCGGCGACGGCGCCGACGACCGCACGAGGCCCCTCCCCGGCCTCGGGGACGGCTCCGCGGACAACGCCGCCGACCTGGGCGACGGCCCCGGCGGCGGCCTCGGCAGCGATCCGGTCGACGGCCGCGGTGGCCCCGGCAGAAACCTGGGCGGCGGCCTCGGCAGTGACCTCGGCGCCGATCTGGACGGTGACGTGGGCGGCGACGTGGGCGGCGACCTCGACGCCGACGAACTCCGACTGCGCCGCATCCTGCAGGGCGCGGTGCGCGACCTCCAGCCCTCCGACGGCGCGCTGGACCATCTGCGTACGGCCGTGCCGAGGCGGCGGGCCCGCAAGCGGCAGGCCCTCGTGGGCGCGGCCGCCGCGGTCGTGCTGCTCGGCACCGGCGTCCCGGCGTTCGTGGTCGCCGGCGACGGCGGCCCCGACGGCACCCCGGTCAACGTCGGCCACGGCCTGCACGACCAGGGCGGCAACGGAGACCAGGGCGGCGGTACGGCCGGCGAGCAGGCGGCCGGCAGCCCCTCCGGCGAACTGGGCGGCGGCAGCGCCGGTCCCGGCGGCGGTGGCGGCACGGGCGCCAGCGCCCGGCCGGAGCAGTCGCAGAAGGCGACCGCGGGTGCCTCCGAGGGCACGGCCGACAGCGGCACGTCCGACCCCTCGGCGCCCGCACCGCAGCGACTGCCCGCGTGTACGGCCGGCCAGCTCGGCGTGGTGTCGGCCACGACGCAGCCGGGCGCGAACGGCGTCGTCTACGGAACGTTCCGCGTCGGCAACGTCTCCGGCAGCGACTGCGCCGTCAAGGGCCCCGGCGGCATCGGCTTCCGCGCGGGCGGCGCCGCCGACCAGGACCGGATCGCCGTCGTCCCGCACACCGCGGGCGGCCCGGCGGCCGAGCTGCCCGCGCACTCGGCGTACGCCGCCGTCGTCGCGCTGGAGCCGTCCGCGGCCTACGAGGTGCGGTTCGCGTGGGTGCCGAAGGACACCTGCCCGGTGGAGGGAGGCGCCAGCGGGGAACCGAGCACCACGCCCTCGGAGCCGGAGACGCCCCCCGCGGGCGGCACCGGCACCACCGGCGAGACGGAGGGCGACGGCGGCACGCCGGACACGGCGACCGGCACCGAGACCCAGCTCGTCACCGAGGAGGAGCCCACCCAGGTGGAGGGCAGCGTGACGGTCACCCACACGGCACAGCCGGGCTCCCCGACCGCCGAGGCCGCCATCCCCCAGGCCTGCGCCGGAACGATCTACCACACCGGCCTCCTCCCCACCCCGTAGCCCATCCCGGCCCGCAGTGCCCCGAGGCGCGCACCGCCGGCCCTGCACCTTCCCGGACGGCCCCGGTGCGGCCCGGAGCGGCTGCGGGCACGGCTGCGGGCACGGCGGCGGGGGCGGGGGCGGACGGCCAGTGGCCCGCGCGGTCCCCGGCCGCGGGCCTGCGTGCGGGCGGGCCTGCGCGGTCCCTGGCCGCGGGCCTGCGTGCGGGCGGGCCTGCGCGGTCCCTGGCCGCGGGCCTGCGTGCGGGCGGGCCTGCGCGGTCCCTGGCCGCGGGCCTGCGTGCGGGCGGGCCTGCGCGGTCCCTGGCCGCGGGCCTGCGTGCGGGCCTGCGGCTGTGGCCGGGCCTGCGCGGCCGGGCCTGCGGCTGTGGCCGGGCCTGCGCGGCCGGGGCTGCGGCTGTGGCCGGGCCTGCGGCTCTGGTCGGGCCTGCGTGGGCGGGCATGGTCCTGCGGCTGTGGCCAGGGCTGCGGCTGTGTGGGCGGCATGGTCCTGCTGGCCGACCGGTGGTTTTCGGGTGCGCGTGGTCGGCCGACGGGCATGGCGTCCTCACGCGCGGCGCTGTGGGCCCGTGTCGTACGGGCCTCCGTGCGGTGCGCGCGAGGGCGTCCTCACGCGCGGCGCCATGCACCCGTGCCGCGGTGCCCCTGCGTGCGCACGTACGGGCGTCACGCGGGCGGCGTCCTCGTCCTGACCCCGCCCGGAGGCACCGCCGACCCGCCCGGAGGCGCGCCCCGATACCGCCCGGCCGGGCCGGGTGCCGCTGCCGTGCCGCCGCTCCCGCCGAGGCCTGTCGCCGGGCTGGCGCGCAGCGGCCCGGTTCCGGGCCCGCCCTCGCGGGGCGCACCCGTCAGGCGCGGGTGGCCGGTTCCGACGGTGGGGCCGGGGCGGGGGCCGGGGCCTCGTCCGGGTCCGGGAGGCCCAGGGCGCGGTCGCGGGCGGCCTCCGCCTCCCTGCGGGCCAGCCGGAACCACATGAACAGGACGAAGCCCGCGAACGCGAACCACTCGCCCGTGTAGCCGAGGTTCTGGAACGCCTTCAGGTCCAGGCCCGTGCCCGCGGGCGCCGTCGCCGGGACCGGGGTGAGCCCGGCGGGGGAGTCCGCGAGGGTCACCCACGCGTTGTACACGTCCACGTCCGCCGGCACCAGGTTCACCAGGGACGCCGCGCTGATGATGCCGACCTGGCCCTCCGGCAGACCGCCGGCCGCCCGTACGCCCCCGGAGCCGGCGTGCTCCGACGCCTGGAGGGCGCCGGTGACCGTCACCTCACCGGTCGGCGGGGCCGGGGGCCTGGCCCCTTCGGGCAGCCAGCCCCGGACCACCGGCAGCGCCTTGCCGCCCGCGGTGTCGAGGAGCGTCAGTACGTACGCACCGGTCTTCCCGTCCAGCTCCCGGCCCGGGACCAGGAACTGGCTGCCGTAGCGGCCGGTGGCCTCCGCCTGGCGGCCGGAGGTCTCCTTGTCGACGGGAAGCAGGTCCTCCAGCGGTACCGCCTTCTCCCGGGCGGCCTCCTCGGGCCGATCCGCGGCCGCCTGGTGCGCGTCGACCCGGTCCTCGAACCTGCCGAGCTGCCAGGTCCCCATGTACAGGCAGAACGGGATCGCCAGCAGCACGAAGACGTTGATCCCCCACCAGCGGGGTGTCGTCAGGAACCGGTACACCCCTCCACGGTACGGAACGCGCTCACCTCCCCTCCGCCCGGGTCCCCAGGTGCCGGGCCGCGAAGTCCAGCTCCAGCCGGACCTGCTTGATCCGCTCGCCCACCACCAGGGAGCCGTGGCCCGCGTCGTACCGGTACACCTCGTGGACCGCGCCGCGCGCCGCGAGCCGCTCGACGTAGTTGTCGATCTGCCGGATCGGGCAGCGCGGGTCGTTGACGCCCGCCGAGATGTAGACCGGCGCGCGGACCCGGTCCACGTACGTGAGCGGCGACGACGCCGCGTACCGCTCGGGCACCTCCTCGGGCGATCCGCCCAGCAGCGTGCGGTCCAGGGCCTTCAGGCTCTCCATCTCGTCGTGGTAAGCGGTGACGTAGTCCGCGACGGGCACGGCGGCGATGCCGACGGTCCATGCGTCCGGCTGGGTGCCCAGGCCGAGCAGGGTGAGGTAGCCGCCCCAGGAGCCGCCGGTCAGGACCAGCCTGTCCGGGTCGGCGAGCCCCGACGACACCGCCCACTCACGGACCGCGGCGATGTCCTCCAGCTCGATCAGCCCGACGCGGTGCTTGAGGGCGTCGGTCCACTCCCGGCCGTAGCCGGTCGAGCCGCGGTAGTTCACCCGCACCACCGCGTACCCGTGGTCCACCCAGGCCGCCGGACCGGCCGCGAAGGCGTCGCTGTCGTGCCACGTGGGGCCGCCGTGGATGTCGAACACCGTCGGCAGCGGCCCGCTCGCGCCCTCGGGCCGCTGCACCAGCGCGTGGATGCGGCCGCCGGGTCCCTCCACCCACGCGTCCTCGACCGGCACCGACGCCGGAGCCTTCGGCCCCGGCGGGTCCAGCACCACCCCGCCCGCCGTGGACCGCACCGACGACGGCAGCGCCGCCGACGACCACAGGTACTCGACGGTCCCGTCCGGGCGGGCCGTGGCCCCCGACACCGAACCGGCCGGGGTGTCCAGCCGCACCAGCGCCCCGGTCGCCAGCTCGTACCGCCACAGCTCGCCGCGCGCCTCGAAGTCGTGGGCGATGAGGAGCGCGGCGCCGTCGGGGTACCACTCGGCGCTCAGGTCGCCCGGCAGGTCAAGCCGCAGCTCCCGCTCCTCGCCGGACGCCACGTCCCACAGCAGCAGCTCCCACCGGCCGCGCCGCTGGTGTCCCACCAGCAGCCGCGGGTCCCCGGCGACCGGTGCGAAGCCCAGCACCGCGAGGCCCAGCTCCTTCGTGCCCCCCTTCGTGTCGTCCAGCTCCGCGACGACCGAGCCGTCGAGCCGCACCACCCGCAGCGCCGAGTGCATGGCGTCCCCGTGCTCGGTGTGCTCGACCGCCAGCAGCGTCCCGTCCCGCGACAGGTCCCCGACACCGGCGGACTCGCGGTGCCGGTAGATCTCCACGGGCGTGTGCCCCGGCCGCACCACGTGGATCGTGGTGCCGTCCTCGTCGGTCGACCTGCCCACCACCGCCGTGCCGTCCCGGCCGATCGCGATCCCCGCCGGGTACGACGGGGCCAGACCGGGCGCCGCCGGTTCGTCCGGCCCGCCCCGGAACGGCTGGCGCATCCACATGCCGAACTCGTCGCCGTCCGTGTCGGCGAACCACCAGATCCACTCGCCGTCCGGCGACAGCGTGCCCTCGGTCGTGCCGTTCGGCCGGTCGGTGGCCTGCCGCTGCTCCCCCGTCGTCCGGTCCCACGCGTACAGCTCGTACGTCCCGGTCGCGTTCGACTCGAACAGCGCACGGTCCGGGGCGTCCTCCGCCCAGTCGGGCAGGGAGACCCGCGGTGCCCGGAACCGCAGCTCCCAGTCCGGCACGGGGGCCGGTGCGCAGGCGGCGGAGCCCGTGCCGCCGCTGCCCGCGCTCGTCGTCTGTACGTCCTTCTGATCAGTCATGCCGTCCATGATGCTCCGGGCGGCCGACATCCCGCCGAGCCTGTGGATAACTCCGGCCGGACCCGGACCCGGACCCGGACCCGGCGGCTCGGCTCCGCTCGGCGGACGACCCCCGTCCGGTCGGGCCCGGCAGCTCAGCGGGACGGCTCCGGCCCCGTCCCGGCCGGACGGCTCCCCTCCGTCCCGGCCGGCAGCTCAGCGGACGGCTCCCGCCCCGTCCCGGCCGGCAGCGCAGCAGATCACTCCCGCCCGCACCGCAGGGCCCGGCCCCGCACCGCAGGGCCCGGCCCCGCCCGGCAGCTCAGCGGGACGCCTGCCGGCCGCGCGGGGCGGCCGGGGCCGCGTGCGGGTCCGCCGCCCGCGTGATCGCCGACTCGATCGCCGCGACGCGGTCGGCGAGCAGCCCGAGCGCCGCCACCGCCCGCACGACCGGGTCCTCCTCCGGGCCGCCCAGCGTCCGCGCCCGGCTGTGCGCGGCCTTCAGCTCGGCCCAGCGGTCCGCCTGCTCCGGCGTCAGCGTGCCCCGCAGCTCCGCCAGCTTCAGCAGGTTCGCCTCGGCGCCGGCCGTCAGCGTCTGGGCCTCGGCCGTGTAGTGGTCGCGGACGACCGCGTCGAGCTCCGCCTCGTTCATCACCGGCGAGATCCGCGCCGCGATCTTGTTCATGTCGCGGTACGAGCCCTGCAGCTGGAACCGCGGCTCGGTGCGGGCCTCGTCCGACCGGGCCGCCGACGCGATGTACGCGGCGTTCACCGCGAGCACCGTGCGCCGTGCGGCCAGCACGTGCCGCAGGACCGCGAGGACCTCGGCCAGCTCGGACGCCGCGTACGGGTGGCTCAGCCGGTCCGGGCCCGGCGCCGCCGGGTCGCCGGCCGCCAGCCGCACGAGGACGTCCAGGTCCGCCGGGTCGCGGCCGGCCAGCGGGGCCAGCACCGGGTTCGCGGTGAGCGCGTTCTCGACGAAGCTCAATGCGAACGCGTCCTCCTTGCCGGTCAGGACGTCGCCCAGGTTCCACACGTCCGCGCGGTTGGCCAGCATGTCGGGGATCCGGAAGCGGCTGCCCGACTCCGTGTACGGGTTCGCCGTCATGCACACCGCGAACCGCTTGCCGCGCAGGTCGTGACCCTCCAGCGTGCGGGTCGCGTCGCACAGCGGGATGAACTTCTGCAGCAGCTCCGGCGAGGTGTGCTGCACGTCGTCGACGTGCAGGAGCACGTTGCCGCCCGCGGCCAGCGCGAAGCGGATCTTCTCCAGTTCGCGGCGGGCCGCCGAGTGCGGTGCCTCCGCGGGGTCGAGCGAGGTGGCCTGGTGGCCGAGCGCCGGGCCGTCCACCTTCACCAGCAGCATGCCGAGGCGCTCCGCGACGTACTCCATCAGCGTCGTCTTGCCGTATCCCGGCGGTGACACGAGCAGCAGCAGGCCGTGGCTGCCGGCGCCCATCTGCCGGTGGAGGCTGTCGCCGACCAGCGGCAGGTACACCTCGTCGACCAGCCGGCCCCGCACGAACGACGCCATGGCGCGCGGCCGGTAGGCGTCCAGGCCGAGCCGGGCCCGCTCGGCCGCCACCAGCGCCGCCCGCTGCCTGCGGTACGCCCGGAACGCGGGCGCGGTGTGCCGCCGGAAGTGCCCCACGCGCGCGAGGAGCTCGTCCAGCCGCACCGTCAGGGACCGCCCGGAGATCCGCGGGTGCGAGCCCAGCAGGCCGTGCACGGTCGCCGTCAGCTCCGCGTCGCGGTCGTAGCGGGCCAGGTGCGGGCACGTCTCCAGGGCGACCGCCTCCGCGAGGTCCCCGGGCGCCGCCGGTCGGCCGGACGCCGCCGCGTACGCCGACAGCCACGACTCGACCAGCAGTCGCCGGGCCGCCGGGTCCGCGATCCCGGCGAGGTCCCGCTCGTACGCCTCCGCGTCCACCGCGCCCCGGAACCCCTCCACCAGGGCGCGCGCCGCACGGCCCGCCACGAAGCCCTCCGGTGCCGTCCCCAGTTCCTCCACCAGGTAGGCGGCGGCCTCCTCGTCACCCGCCGCCGCGGCCAGTTCGTCCCGCAGCGCGTCCAGCCCGGGCGCCGTCCCGAAGGCGGCACGCGCGCGTGCCAGCGACCGCGCCCGCACCGCCCATCCCGTGCGCGCCGCCTCGTCCGCGCCGTACGCCCAGAACTCCTGCGCCGCCGCACGCGCGCGTGCCGGGTGCCGCAGCAGTCCCGCGTCGGCGTGCAGCGGCAGCAGGGCGGCCAGGAGGAGGGCCGCGTCGCGGTCGTGCACGCCGAGCTCGTACCCCTCGTCGTACGCCTCCCTGGCGGCCTCCCGTACGAGCCCGGCCAGGTCGTCCGCGTCCGCGAGGGCCTGCGCGCCGTGCTCCGCCAGCAGCCGCACCGCGAGGAACTCGCCCCGGTACACGTCCGCGTTCTCGGACGGCAGGCTCTGGCCCCAGTAGGGGCGCGTCGCGGCGAACTCCTCGTCCTCCACCGGGGCCCGGTAGTCGGTGCCCGTCACCGCGAACGCCAGTGCGTCCTCGCCGTGCGGCACCAGCGTCAGGTCCATCGGGCGGGTGTTCACCGGGAACAGGTGCCGGCCCAGCCGGATCGCCGTCCCGCCGTCCGCGTACAGGTCCGCGCGGTCCCGCAGCGCCCGCGCGGCCTCCTGCCGGGCGGCCGCGATCCGGCCCTCCAGCTCCGCGGCCCGCGCCGTCTCGCCGAGCGCCCGCAGCTCCTGCGCGGACCTGCGCACCTTCGCCACCAGCGGGTCCGACGCGAAGAACGTGTGCAGCCCGTCCGCGTCGGCGAGCGACACCAGGCGCCGCGCCACCGTCTCCAGGACCCGCCCCGCCGACGACGCGAGCCGCTCCGCGTGCCGCGCCCGCTCGTCCTGCAGGGCCTGCTTCCGCGCCGTGAAAGCCTCGTACACCTCGTCGCGCTTCGCGGCCACCACGGCCAGGGCCTCGTCGGACGCCCCGAAGCGGGCCTCCAGGCCCTCCAGCCGCAGCAGCAGCGCGGCGAGCTGCCCGTCGCACGCCTCCGGGCTGTCCGAGGCCGCCAGCGCCCCCGTCACGGCCTGGCCGAGCAGCGCCGTCTCCGCGGCGAACTCGGCCCGCGACTCGCCCGCCGCCAGCTCCCTGCGCCGCGCGTCCAGCACCGCCCGGGCCCGGTTGACCCCGCCCAGCACGGCGGAGATCCGCTCCAGGATGGCGGTCCGCAGCGTCGCGTCGCCGATGTCGAGCCCGGTCACGACCTCGGTGACCGTGCGCAGCCCGTCGGCCTGCGCGTCGATCCGCCCGGCCAGCGGCCCCGCCTCGGCCGCCGTGGCGATCCCCTCGGCCTGCGCGGTGAGCCGCTCCACCTCCTCGCCGTACGACGTGAAGGCGTCGTCCCGGGACAGGAACTCCACCGCCCGCCCGGCGAAGGCCGCCAGGTCGCCGTCCACGTCGGCGGCGAGGGCGTCGATGCGGTCCGTGTCGGCGTACCGCATCTCCTTCAGGGTCGTCAGCCTCCCCTGGGCGCGGCGCAGTCCGGTGAGCCGCTCCACCCACTCGGGCGCCGTGCGCGGGCCTCGCCGCGGGTCCGCCGCACCAGCGCGGCGACCTCGGCGGCGGCCTCCGCGAGCGCCTCGGCCGCCTGCCGCTGCAGGTCCCGTACGGTCGCGAACTCGGCGAGCACCTGCGCGGCCGTCTCCCGCACGCCCGTGAGCGGCTCCAGCACGCCGCCGCCGACCTCCGGGTCGTCCAGCCAGTGGTAGGCGTCGAGGGCCCGCGTGCAGCCGGCGAGCAGCTCCTCGTACGCCTCGCCCGTCGCCGGTCCCGACGACACGGCGGCGGCCGTCGCGGCGAGCGTCAGGCAGTCGGACACGCCCCGGACCAGGTCCGGGTTGCCGATCTGCTCCAGCCGGCCGCCGCCGACGGGCTGCGCGGCCGCGTGGGTGTCGGAGAAGAAGGGGGTGTCCCACACCTGGAGCGGGTGCACGCGCGCGTGGTCCCCGTCGGCCGCCGCCCGCAGGACGTGGAGGGTGCCGTCGTCGAACAGCGCGTACCCCCGCCCGGTCACCGGCGCGGCGACGGACGCGCGGACGCGGTTGTACGGCAGCAGCAGGGTGCGGCCCCCTTCGCGCGCGTGGAAGGCGTACAGCACGTCCTCGCCGTTGGGGGAGGCGGCGGCCCGCTCGAACTCCAGCCCGTCCGTGTCGAGGTCGAACACCTTGTGGGCGCCGGTGGCCAGGCAGTAGCCGCCGGGGAACACGACGCCCTGGTCGCCGGGCAGGCGGCGGCAGGCGCTCCCGATCCCGTCGAGCCTGACCACCGCGCGGCTCGGGACGTGGCACACCAGGTACCGGTCGGCGTCCTCCTTGTACGGCCGCACCTTGAGGAGGACGAGGGTGCCTACGCGCGCGTGGGCGATGTCGGCGTCCGCGAGCGACTGGAGCGGTTCCGCGACCGGCTCCGTGTACGGCTCGGCGCCGCCCGCCCGCACCGCGAGCGTGCCGCCCGTCGTCCCCACGAGCAGCTCCACGTCGCCGGGGATCCGGACGTACGGGGTGCCGTCGACGGTCCTGTGGTCCTCGCGGGTCGCCGCCGTCCACGCCACGTCCTGCGCGGCCGGCAGGACGTGGTCGCGTTCGCCCCGCGCGTCGAGGAACTCCGCACCCCCGTCGGTGTGCAGCCGCCAGCGCAGTACGCGGATGTCGGCGGGGGTGTCGCCGGTCCGGAACACCGCGAGCAGCCTGCCGTCCACGACGCGCAGCCGCAGCAGCCGCGCGCCCCGGTAGTAGCGGTGCAGGCCCTGGAACTCCCGGACGAACGCGGGGTCGTCGAGCAGCCCCGGCACCGCGTCGGACGGCAGCGGCGCCACCCCGTCGCGGGCGTGCAGCGAGAAGACGTCGCCGACCTCCGCGTCCCCCGCGGCGGGGCGTCCGGTGAAGCCGAACAGCAGGGCGTCACCGACGGCGACGACGTCCCGTGCCACCGCGGGCGCCGCGGTGCGCAGCCGCTCCGTCCCGGCGAGCCGCAGTTCGCCCGCGCCGAAGACCTCCACGCGGCGGGCGTTGAGCTCCTCCGCGCGGCGCGCGAGCGCGGCCCCCTGTGCGGCGAGGCGGCCGCGCAGCACGTCGTAGGCGGTGGCGTCGATCCCGGGGTGCGCGTCGGCCGGTGCGCTCGGATGGCCGCTTGAGCGGGCGCTCGCGTCGGCCGGTGCGCCCGGGTCGGTCGGTGCGATCGGGTCGGCCGGTGCACTCGGGTCGGCCGGGTTACGTGCGTGGGTGGCGGTGCGTGCGCCGGCTGAGGTCCGTGCGCCTGCCGGGGCGTGGGCGTCCGCCGGGGTGTGCGCGGCCGTCGGTGCGTGCGCGTCCGCCGGGGCGCTCGGGCGGCGGCGCTGCGGGCAGCGGTCGGGCCCCTCAGGTCAGCCTGGGTGCGTGCGCCGGCTGCGGTGCGTGCGCCGGCCGGGGCACCGGTGCCGGTCTGCGTGCTCATGCTCGCGGGTTCCCCTCGTCGATGGAACGGCCCGGAGCTGCTGCCCCCCGTGACGGCAGCTCCGGGCCCGTACGCCTGCGTGGTCCGCCGTCAGGCGGCTGCGGGCGTACCGTTCAGGGCGGTCAGCGGCGTCTCGGACAGCCCCAGCCGCTCGGCGGCGTCCAGGAGCTTGCGCAGCTCGGGGCTGCCCTGCCCGCCTCCCGCCGGTCCCATGAGCTTCATCAGCAGCGCCGACACGGTCATGTTCTGCACGTCGGCCGTCGACAGGGAGCCCAGCACCTTCGTCAGGTCCTCGGTGAAGCTCGCCGACCCGTCCAGCCACGGACCGGCCAGCGCCTGCGCGGTCTTGGACTGGTCAATGAAGCCGTCCAGGCTCCTGCCGAGCGACATCGCCCCGACGATCCGGTCGAAGAACGCGGACTCCCCGCCGACGATGCTGATGTCGGCCTTCTCCAGACCGGTCGCGAGCACCGCGGCCTGCGCCTCGGCGATCTGCCGCTGGGCGTCGAGGCCCGCGAGCCGCACGTCCTTCTCCGCCTCCAGGCGCAGGCGGTACTCCTCGTGCCCGCGCGACGCCTCGTCGAGGGCGGCCATGGCGGCGGCCTTCTCCTGGATGCCCCGCGCCTCCGCCTTCAGCCGCTCGGCGACCGCCTCGGCCTCGGCGAGCGCCTGGGCCCGCCGCCCCTCGGCCTGCGCCAGGGCCAGCGTCCGTGCGCCCTCGGCCTCGGCCTTGAGCCGCGCCTCGGTGGCCTCGGCCTCCGCCCGGCCGGCCTTCCCGATGACGTCCGCCTCCGCGTCCCGTACCCGCACGGCGGCCAGGCCCTCGGCGGCCTGCTCCGCCTTGACGCCCTCCGCGAGCCGCAGCTTGGCCTGCGCGTCCAGGTCCGCGGCCTTCAGCCGGGCCTCCGCCAGGGTCAGCTCCTCCGCGGCGCGGTGCACGGCCGCCTGCTCCGCGGCCTCCGCCGCCTTGATGTCCTTGACCAGCCGCTCCTGTGCCTCCGCCTCGGCCGCGATGACGAGGGCCTGCCGCTCCCGCTCCGCCTCCTCGACGGCCCGCAGCCGCTTGATGGACTCCTCCTGCTCGGCGACCGTGCGGTCCACGGCGACTCGCTCCCGGATGACCTCCGCGATGTCGCGGCGCTCCGCCTCCACCTCGCGCTCGGCGGAGATCCGGGTCAGCGAGGTCTCCCGCTCGCGGGCGATGACCTCCAGCTGGCGGTCCTTCTCGATCCGCTCGTTCTCGATCGCGATGACCCGCTCGCGGTTCTTCTCCGCGACCGCCACCTCGCGCGCCTGGTTCTCCCGCTGGACGCCGAGCTGCTCCTCGGTACGGAGGAAGGCGCTCTGCGCCCGCAGCCGCTCCTCCTCCACGACCCGCGCGGTCTCGGCCTCCTCGCGGGCCCGCACCGTCTCGATCTCCCGCCGCTGCTTGATCTCGGCGTCCGCCTCCCGGCGCTCCAGCTCCAGGATGGCCTCGCGGGCGTCGACGTTCTGGCGGGTGATCTCCTTCTGCTCGTGCTGGCGGGTCTCGTTGGTGCGGATGTGCTCGATGGCGGTCAGCTCGGTGATCTTGCGGATGCCCTGCGCGTCCAGGATGTTGTTCGCGTCGAGCTGGCTGAGCGGGGTCTGCTCCAGGTAGTCGATCGCGGCGTCCTCAAGGTGGTAGCCGTTGAGGTCGACGCCGATGACCTCGATGATCCGGTACCGCAGCTCCTCCCGCTTGGTGTAGAGGTCGATGAAGTCCATCTGCTTGCCGACGGTCTTCAGGGCCTCGGAGAACTTCGCGTTGAACAGCTCCTGGAGCGTGGCCTTGTCGCTGGCCCTGGCGGTGCCGATGGCCTGCGCGACCCTGATGACGTCC
The DNA here is from genome assembly GCF_021390935.1 of Streptomyces sp. CC228A. Classification (GTDB taxonomy): domain Bacteria; phylum Actinomycetota; class Actinomycetes; order Streptomycetales; family Streptomycetaceae; genus Streptomyces. Next base: position 67,041 of record NZ_JAJPUI010000006.1, on the reverse strand, counting down.
TCGGCGGTCTTGCTGACCCGGACGAAGAACGAGATGCGGATGTCGGCGCGGATGTTGTCCCGGCAGATCAGTCCGTCGCGGCCGGTGCGCGCGATCTCGATGGTCTTCACCGAGATGTCCATGACCTCGGCGCGGTGCAGCACCGGCAGGACGACCTGCCCGGTGAACGTGACGTCGATCTTGCGCATCTTCGACACGATGAGCGCCTTGCCCTGCTCCACCTTGCGGAAGAGCTTCGTGACGACGAGCAGCACCGTGGCGGTGATCAGCAGGACAGCGGCGATGAGCACGCCGATGCCCCAGGGGAAGGCGTCCATGGGAAATCCTTGCGGGTGAGGCGCGGGCACGCGTCCGCGGCAGGCTTGGCCGCGGGCCGTCTCGTGCGGGCCCGGGGCGCGGTGGGTGGTTTCGTACGGGCGGCTTGCCGGTCAGGCGGCCGCGAGCGGCTGCGGGGTGACCCAGAAGAACCCGCCGCTGTCGTCGTAGGCGTAGAGCAGGGCCCTGCTGCCGCGGGTGAGCGGCGGCTCACCGCCCAGTTGCCGTACGCGGACGACGGCGGGTGAGGCGCCCCGCACGGCGACCTCGGCCCGGCCGAACCCGTCGTCCACCCGGCCGGTGCGGATGGTGCAGGTCCGTCCCACGAGGTCGGGGCGGGGCGGCGCCTGTTCGTGCGGGCGCAGCCGCCGCCGCAGCCGGACGAGCAGCCGGGCCGACCGGTGGCCGACCAGGAGCGCCAGGGCGAGCACCGCGAGGGACAGCAGCGTGCGGGCCGGCCCCGGAGCGGTCAGCCGGTGCAGGGCCAGGGTCCCGGTGAGGCTGGTCAGCCAGCCGGTGAGGACGAGTACGGACACGGCCACCGCGGCGGGTACGCCGCCGAGCCCTGGCGCGCCGCGTCCCAGTGCGCCGGGCGGCAGGTCGCCGTCGAAGCTGCCGGGGTCCGCGGCGCCGACCAGCGCCAGCAGCCAGAAGGCCAGGACGACGATGAGCGCGGCCGTGAAGAGGAGCGTCGGGAACCCGGTGGCGGCAGTGCCGAACTCGCGCATTCCGATGCTCCCTCCGAGCGCCGCGGCCTTGGCACACGGCGGGGCGAGCGCCGTGCGCGGGGACGCCGGCGGCCGGTGCCGCGCCGGTGCCGGGAGCGGGCATGGTCTGCCGCATCCCGGCACCGGTTCGGTGGCCCCCGTTTCCTTGTGATGCATCTTGGCAAGGGATGTATGGCCCATGCATTGCCGGATTCCGGCAATCTTTACGGCACCTTGATGCCGACTCGGACGTCCCTCGCTGATGCGTCGTCAGTCGGCTGCGGCGCACAGCGCCCAGATGACGAGCACGCCGACCGCGATCGAGACGAGGGCCCACAGGGGCTGGTACGGCAGCCACAGGAAGTTGGCGACGACGGCGAGGGCCGCGACCGCCACACCGCCCACCCGCGCCCAGGAGGCACCGGCGAGGATTCCCCACCCGATGGCCGCCAGCAGCACGCCCAGCACCAGGTGGGTCCAGCCCCACGCGGTGGTGCTGAACTCGAAGACGTAGCCCCCGATGACGGCGAGGACATCGTCCTCCGCGATGCCGACGATGCCCTGGAGCATGCCGAGGACGCCCTGCACGAGCAGCAGCACCCCGGCGAACAGCACCCCCGCGGACGCCCAGCCGGTGCCGGCGGGCGGCGACGAGGGCGGAGGCCCGCCCTCGTGGTGGGCGTGGGCGTGCCCGGGCGCCATGTCATGGGCCCCTCCGGGGCCGGGCCCCTGCCGACCGGAACCGCTGTCGTGTCCGCCGCGTTCGCTCATCGCCCGCTCCAGCCCTTCTCGCCGTACGCGTACGAGCCAGCCTGCGGCGGCCGGGCGCGCCCGGCGACCGGTACGGGCCCGTCCGAGCGAACGGCCGCGCCACGGCTGCCTGCGGGGCGGTGGGTGGCTGAGGGGCGGTGGGGGTGCCTGTGGGGCGGCGGGTGGCTGAGGGGCGGTGGGGGAGGGGACAGGGCGGTCCCGGGGGCGACGGGTCGCAGTCAGGCGGGGGCGCTCCAGGGCCCGGGCGCTCCTCCGACCAGCGGGGAGCGAGCCGCAGCGGCCGCGGCCGGCGGGCGGGGCCCGCTTCGTCGGCACGCCAGCGCGCTCCGGGCCCCGGGCGCTCCCCCTGAGGCGGGGCGCGCCCGGGGCACCTCCGCCGTAGGGGACTTCCCGACGCGCGGGGCGTACCGGTGTACGCCCCGCACGGCTTCCCGCAGCACGCCGGCAGCGAGTACGTCCCCGCCGGTACGGCCATGGGTCGCCCGCACCGCCTACACGTACGGAGCGGCGCTGCCGAAGAGCGAGCGCGGGCAGATCGGCGCGGTGCTCCCGGCACCCTGGCGGCCCGCGAGGGTGCCGAGGTCAGCGGCGGCGCGGGCAAGCTCGCGGAGCCGTTCGGCCACCTCGCCGACCCGGACCCGGACTTCGCCGCCGTCGCCCCCCGTGGGCCCGGCGGAAGGGTCCGGAACGGCCGGGCGGCGCACCCGCCCGGTGCCTGCCCGCACAGAGCGCCACCGGGGCCCGGCGGGGGACCCGGCAGCGCCCGCGGACCTACTCCGTGAAGACCTCGCGCAGCTTGGCCTCCTGCTCGCTGTCCAGGTTCGACTGGATCAGCTGGGCGTGCCCGCCGGGGAACGCCTCCTTCACCCGCTCGACGACGGCGTCCTGCGACAGCAGGAACAGCGCGGACGTGCCGGGCGTCACCTGCGACTTGACGGACTCGATGAAGTCGTCGTCGATGCCGACGTCGACCATCTTGCCGCCCAGTGCCCCGGCGGCGGCGCCGATGGCGGCACCGAACAGCGGCATGAGGAAGATGAGCCCGAAGAGCATGCCCCAGAACATGCCCGACAGCGCACCGGCCCCGACGAGGTCGTGCAGCTGCTTGGTCCTGGGCTTCTTGGCGTCCTCGGGCCAGGTCGCGACCGCCGCGTCCAGGACCCGGATCAGCTCCTGCTTCTGCAGATCGAGCAGCACCCGCTCAGCGGCCTCCGCCCCCGCGGGCGTGTCGAACTTCCAGACGGTCAGGGTGGCCATGGGCATCCTCCGATGACGTAGCTGCCAAAAGGCACAGACTGTCCCATTAAACGCATAACGAACATCACCAGCAGATCGGAAAGAACGCCCACCCATCACGGAATCGCCCACCAGGCCCAACACACCGCACCCACCCACACCTGTCGAGCAACCACGCGGCTCCCTGCCCCACGGCAGCCCCCTCAGCGAGCCGCGCCCGCGAGGAGCAGCAGACGGCACCCCGACGCGATCACCGCACCCCCTGAGGCGCCGAAGCCCTTGTTGAGGGACGTGATGATCGGCGTCCGGTCGTTGATCCGGCCCATGGCCTCCAGGACCGCGCCGCGGCCTCGTTCACCGACGGTGGAGATGCCGTGGGCCTCGTCGAAGAACAGGAACAGGCCGTACTTCTCCTGGAGCCGCAGCGGTTCCCCGATCGGCGCTCTCCCGCCGGTGCTGTACACGCCGTCGGCGACGTACGCGACCAGGGGGTGCTTCCTGCAGAGGTCCCCAAGGGCCTCGATGTCGTTGTGCCGGATGGTGGTGAGCGGGGCCTCGTCGGCCACGGTCGGCTTCATCGCGTTGAGGCAGAAGTGCGCGTTCTTGTCGAAGACCATCAGCGGCGGCTCGCCGCCGGTGAGGAGGCCGACGCGAGCAGGGGCAGGCTCGCCCAGGCCGGCCGCGACGATGTCGAACATGCCGGCGTTGGTGGTGGTCTCCCAGAAATCGTGGCTGAAATCGTGGCTGATCCGCGCCGACTTCTTCATGTTCAGCCGCGCGTCCGTCGGCGTCGAGGCCCAGGGTGTCCGCCAGGCCGGACAGGACGCGCGGGTCGAGCCGCGGAATGGTTCCCCGCTCCAGGTCGCGGTACCAGCGCTCGCTCATGCCGATGTCGGCGGCGACCTATCCCACGGAACTCCCCGCCGCGTACCAGCGCACCCTGCGAGCCCTCACTGACATCACCGTTCAGGGAGCTCCGGCACGCTCGTAGCCGGCCCACAGCCTGCCGCCGACCTGCCCGAGTACGTCGTCCACGACGGCCGTGAGGGGCTCAATCCTCCCGGCCAGTACCTCCTGCAGACCGTGGTGGAGGCGTGTGCTGAGCCCTGGCGCGGTCGCCTCAAGGCGCCGTGCCAGCCACTTGCCGCCGCCACCCCACGACCCGCTGGCGGCCAGTGCCAGCTCACCGGTGCGCCGCACCAGTTCGGTCGCGACGAACAGGCACTCGCTCGGGTCGCTGCTTCCCGCGAGGTCGTCGAGCAGGTCGGTGATCGCGTAGCGGCGGTCGTCGATCTCTTCCCCCGACACGGGGTGCGGTCCTGCGGCGGTCAGCTTCCGGGCCTGTGCGGCGAGGCGCGCTCCGACTCCGTCGGTGTCGAAGAGCAGCAGCCCGTCGGCACACATCCACAGCAGCGGTGACCGGCGCTCGCGGATTGGGCCGTGCATAGAGCGGCGGTGTGTCAGGCGGGGCCGGAACCGATGAGAATGACGTTGCGGACCTCGCTCATGCCTTGGCCTCGGGCGCGATCTCCTCGATCAGGCCCTCGACGAGCTTCTTGATCTCGTCGCGGATCGGGCGGACGGCCTCGACGCCCTGGCCCGCCGGGTCCTCCAGTGTCCAGTCGAGGTAGCGCTTGCCCGGGAAGACGGGGCAGGTGTCGCCGCAGCCCATGGTGATGCAGACGTCGGACGCCTTGACCGCGTCGATGGTGAGGATCTTCGGGGTCTCGGCGGTGATGTCGATGCCGACCTCGCGCATCGCCTCGACGGCGGCGGGGTTGACCTGGTCGGCGGGGGCCGAGCCCGCGGAGCGGACCTCGACGCGGTCCCCGGCCAGGTGCGACAGCCACGCGGCGGCCATCTGGGAACGGCCGGCGTTGTGGACACAGACGAACAGGACGGAGGGCTTCTCGGACACAGCAGGTCTCTCTTGTCTCACGAAGAAATCAGGCGCGACTGAAATCAGCACCTGGTGGTGTCATTCACTGCTGATGTGAGAGTATCAGTGCATGATGACGTCAGTCGACACTGAGTTGATGCGGGTGCTGGGCGACCCCCTGCGCCTGCGGATCGTGACCCTGCTCGCCCGCGAGACGCTGTGCACCACCCACCTCGTCGAGGAGACCGGTGCCAGGCAGACCAACCTCTCCAACCACCTGAGAGTGCTGCGCGAGGCCGGGGTCGTCGAGACGGAGCCGTGCGGCCGCTTCACGTACTACAAGCTCCGCCCGGACGTCATCGCCTCCCTCGCCGGCCAGTTCGCCGAACTCGCCGAGTCCGCTCGTACCGCTGCGGAGAACAAGAGGGCCTGTCCGTGACCTCCACCCAAGCGCCCGCCCCGACCGAGGAGACCTCGGTCGTCGCGAAACTCTCGACGCTTGACCGATTTCTCGCCGTCTGGATCCTCCTGGCCATGGGCCTCGGACTGGGTCTGGGCCGAATCGTCCCCGGCTTGAACGACGCGCTCGCCAAGGTCGAGATCGGCGGCATCTCGCTGCCGATCGCCGTCGGCCTGCTGATCATGATGTACCCGGTCCTCGCGAAGGTCCGCTATGACAGGCTGGACGCCGTCACCGGCGACCGCAGGCTGATGGTCTCCTCGCTGGTCGTCAACTGGGTCCTCGGCCCGGCGCTCATGTTCGCGCTCGCCTGGACCTTCCTGCCCGACCTTCCCGAGTACCGCACCGGCCTGATCATCGTCGGTCTCGCGCGCTGCATCGCCATGGTGATCATCTGGAACGACCTGGCTTGCGGCGACCGCGAAGCGGCGGCCGTCCTGGTCGCCCTGAACTCGGTCTTCCAGGTCATCGCCTTCGGCGTCCTGGGCTGGTTCTACCTCGACCTGCTGCCGGGCTGGCTGGGCCTGAGCGAGGGCGAAACGCTCGACATCTCCCTGTGGGAGATCGCGCTCAACGTCGTCATCTTCCTCGGCGTCCCGCTCGCCGCCGGCTTCCTCACCCGCCGCATCGGCGAGAAGAAGCTGGGCCGCGAGTCGTACGAGGCGGTATTCCTGCCGAAGATCGGCCCCTGGGCCCTGTACGGCCTGCTCTTCACGATCGTCATCCTCTTCGCCCTGCAGGGCAAGACCATCACGTCGCAGCCGTTGGACGTGGCTCGGATCGCGATCCCGCTGCTCGTCTACTTCGCCGTGATGTGGTTCGGCACCTTCGCCCTCGGCAAGGCGATCGGCCTGACCTACGACCGCACCGCCACCCTCGCGTTCACCGCGGCCGGCAACAACTTCGAGCTCGCCATCGCCGTCGCCATCGCCACCTTCGGCGTCACCTCCGGCCAGGCGCTCTCCGGCGTCGTCGGCCCGCTCATCGAGGTGCCCGTCCTCGTGGCCCTCGTGTACGTGTCGCTGGCCTGGCGCAAGAGGTTCGCGACCGCTGAGGCGAAGTAAACCGCCGCATGCCGTCATCCGGTTGCCCCGCCGCACACAGGCGGGGCAACCGTGCAGGAAGGGAACGCCGGGACATGGGCAGGCAGCTGGACGCGGTCGTCATCGGCGGCGGCCAGGCCGGACTCGCGGCGGGCTACCACCTGCGCCGCCTCGGCCTGGACTTCGTCGTCCTCGACGCCCAGAGCACGCCCGGCGGCGCCTGGCAGCACACCTGGGACTCCCTGCGCCTGTTCTCCCCGGCCGCGTACTCCTCGCTCCCCGGCCGCCTCATGCCCCCGCAGCCCGGCCAGACGTACCCCGACGCCGACCACGTCGTCTCGTACCTCGCCGACTGCGAGCAGCGCTACGGACTCCCGGCCGTCCGGCCCGTACGCGTCGAAGGGGTCCACCGCGACGGCGAGTACCTGCGCGTGGAGAGCGCCGCCGGGGCCTGGCGTGCCCGCACCGTCATCAGCGCCACCGGCACCTGGTGGCGCCCCTTCATGCCCGCCGTCCCCGGCCGCACCGAGTTCCGGGGCGCCCAGCTCCACACGGTGGAGTACCGCCGCCCCGGCGACTTCGCGGGCCAGAAGGTGATCGTGGTCGGGGGCGGGAACTCGGGCGCCCAGATCGCCGCCGACCTCGCATACGAGACCGAGCTGACCTGGGTCACCCGGCGGCCCGCCCGCTTCCTCGCCGACGACATCGACGGCCGCGCCCTCTTCGACGCGGCGACCGCCCGCCGCCGCGCCCTCGACGAGCGTCGCGACGACACCGGGGGAGTCGCCTCGCTCGGCGACATCGTCGCTGTCCCGCCCGTTCGCGAGGCCCGCGACGCCGGCCTCCTCAAGGCCCAGCCGATGTTCACCCGCCTCACCGCGACCGGTGTGGAATGGGCCGACGGCACGGCCGCGGAAGCGGACGCGATCGTCTGGTGCACCGGCTTCCGCCCGGCCCTCTCCCACCTCGCCCCGCTGGGCCTGCGCGGCCCGCAGGGCCGCATCTCCACGGCGGGCACCCGGGCGCTGCGGGAACCGCGCCTCCACCTCCTCGGCTACGGCGACTGGACCGGCCCCGCCTCCGCCACCCTCATCGGCGTCGGCCGCCCGGCCCGCGAAGCCGCCCGCGCGATCGCCGAACTGCTCGGCCCGCGCTGACCGCGGGAAGCCGCTCCGGAGCGTCAGGAGAGCGTGGCGACGACCTCGCGGACCCGGGCGGCCGCCTTGGCGGGCAGCGGCGCGTAGGGGATCGAGTGCAGCTGTCCCTGCCCTTCCTCGCTCGCCGTGCAGGTGAGGAAGGACCTGAGCGCCGGACGGCTCTCCGGCTTGTTGCCGGTGTCGCAGACGATCTCGTACGTGACGAGGACGAGCGGGTACGCGCCGTCCGCGGAGGTCTCGTAGTCGCGCTGCAGCGTCAGGTCCCTGCCCTCGCCGACCGCCTCTGCCTCCGCGATGCCCGCCAAGGCGCTCTCTCGGTGCCGGGCGCCACCGGGTGGGAGGCACCCGTGTCGACGAGCACCGTGTGGATCATCCGCTCGGCGGCGAAGGACAGCTCGAAGCAGCCGACCGCCCCGTCCTCGGTCGGCACGCGGCCGTCGTCCGACAGCGCCTCGTCGGTGCCGCCGAAGGCGGTGGCCCCGCGCTGGACCTGCGCGACGCCGGCGCCGGACGAGCGGGTTGTAGACGAGCTGCACTCCCGGGCAGGCTTGCCGGTACTGCTCCATCCAGCGCTTCAGCGCGTTCTCCACGGCGCCGGAGCCGACGCCGTCATGGCCTTCCAGGGCTGGTCGCCGCCGGTCGCCAGACCGTTGCGGCCCTGGTGAGCAGTTGCCCCATGGCGGCGAGGACGGCCGGCTCGACGCGGTAGTAGACCCAGGTGCCGCGCCGCTCGGAGGAGAGCAGGCCGGCCTCCTTCAGCTTCTTCAGGTGGTGGGAGACCGTCGGTTGGGAGACGCCGACGTCGGAGATGTCGCACACGCACGCCTCGCCGCCCTCGTGGGAGGCGACGGCCGAGAACAGCCGCAGCCGGACCGGATCCCCCAGCGCCTTGAACATGACGGCGGTGCGTTCGGCCTCCTCGGCCGTCAGCGGGCGCTCGTCCAGCGGCGGGCAGCACGGTTCGACCTCGGGCTGGAGCAGGGGCAGCGCCTTGGTGTTCGACATATGTCTATGTTGACACATGTCGAACAAGCGCTCCAGGGGCTCAGGCCCGCTCCAGACGCCGGGCCGGGCGCCGCGCGACGCGCCGGGCATCTCGCCCCACTCCGCGGAGGGAGGCCGGCGACAGGCTCCGCTGCCACGCAAGACCCACATAGGCGAGACCTGGCCGGACGGTGGACGCGCCGTCCCGGTGCAGGGGCCTTCCCCCGTCGTCCAGCGCTCCGAGCGGTGCGAGGTGTGTGAGGTCGGGCCGGTATTCGGTGGCGAGGGCGATCGCGTCCACGTGCTCGGCCGTCCCGTCCGGCCGGATCGCCTCCGGGCCGTCGAGGCGCGTGAACATCGGGCCCAGGTCGGGCCGCCCGGCCGCGGGGGTGGCCCGGCCGCGAGGGTGGCCCGGCCGTGGGGGTGGCCCGGCCGTGGGGGTGGCCCGGTAGCGGCCGTCGTCGATGACGGCCATGGTCGCCGGGGTGCGCTGGAACCGGCCGAGAGGCGCGATGCCCCACCCGGTGACCTTCCGTCAGAAGTGAAGGTCCCGCCCGCCCAGCGGCCGCTGCGGGAACCAGCGGACCGGGGTGCGGCCGACGAGGCTGACCCTCGCCGGCCCGGACAGCTCGGCGGCGACCTGCACGGCGAAGTTCCCGGCCCCGACGACCACGACGCGCCGACCGGCGAACGCCTCGGGGGAGCGGTACTCCGACACGTGCAGAACGGTGCCGGTGAAGGAGTCCAGTCCCGGCAGTGTGGGCCGGTGCGGCCGGCCGAACCCGCCCGTCGCGGCGACCACGGCGCGCGCCCCGAGTTCCGCGCCGTCGGTGAACGTGATCCGGAACCCGTCGCCGTCGGCCCGCACCTGCTCGTCCCTCCGGCCCGTGCGTACCTCGGCGTCCAGGTGCTCGGCGTACCGCAGCAGGTGGTCGACGACCTCGTCCCGGCGGGGGTAGCGGTCGGGGTCACCTCCGAACGGCAGGCCCGGCAGTGAGCTGTACCGGGTCGGCGAGAACAGCGTGAGGCTGTCGTAGTAGTGCGGCCATGCGCCGGCGGCCTGCGCAGACGCCTCCAGGACGACGGGCGTGAACCCCCGCTCTCGCAGCGCGTGGACCGCGGCGAGCCCGGACTGCCCGCCACCGACCACGGCGACGTCGACCCGCTCTATGAGCACCCCCAGATTCGATCCATGTCTATGTTGACGCGCATCGAATCAGGAGGCATGCTGGCTGCGCAATCCATCGACAGACGTCGAAACAAAGAGGGGAACCGTCGTGAACGCCACCGCCACCGACCATCTGCCCGTCCTCGTGATCGGGGCCGGACCCGCCGGTCTGGCCGCCGCCGCCCACCTCGTCGAGCGCGGTCTCGAACCGCTGGTCCTGGAGGCCGGGCCGGCCGCGGGTGCGGCGGTGCGCGAGTGGTCGCACGTGCGGCTGTTCTCGACCTGGGGCGAGGTCACCGACCAGGCCGCCGAGAAGCTGCTGGCCCCCACCGGCTGGGTCAGGCCGGACGCCAAGACGTACCCGACCGGCGGCGACTGGGCGGAGCTCTACCTCCAGCCGCTCGCCGACATCCTCGGCGACAAGGTCCGCTACGGAGCGACGGTCACCGGCGTCTCGCGCGCGGGCCGCGACCGGATCGTCGACGCCGACCGCGAGACCCAGCCGTTCGTCGTCCATGTCACCCACGCCGACGGACGCGAGGAGCGGATCCCCGCCCGCGCGGTCATCGACGCCTCCGGCACCTGGTCCACCCCGAGCCCGGCCGGCGCCTCCGGCCTCCCTGCGCTCGGCGAGAAGGCAGCGGCCGACCGCGTCTCGTACCGCGTGCCCGACCTCAAGGACCCGGCCGTCCGCGCCCGTTACGCGGGCCGCCGTACTGCCGTCATCGGCTCCGGCGCTTCGGCGTTCACCGCGCTCGCCGCCCTCGCGGACCTGGCCAAGGCCGAGGATGGCGTGGGTACGAAGGCAATGTGGATCCTGCGCCGCGGCATCTCCGGGTCGACATTCGGCGGCGGTACGGCGGACCAGCTCCCGGCACGTGGGGCGCTGGGCCTGGCAGCGAAGGCCGCCGTGGACGAGGGCCACGCGGACGCGGTCACCGGCTTCCGTACGGAGGAGATCGCGCGCGACGACGAAGGCCACCTGGTCCTGGTGGCGGAGGACGGCCGCCGCCTCGACCCGGTCGACGAGATCATCGTCCTCACCGGCTTCCGCCCCGACCTGTCCTTCCACTCCGAACTCCGCCTCGGCCTCGACGAACGCCTCCAGGCCCCCGTCGAACTCGCCCCGCTCATCGACCCCAACCAGCACTCCTGCGGCACCGTCTACCCGCACGGCGTGAACGAGCTCTCCCACCCCGAGCAGGGCGTCTACCTGGTCGGCATGAAGTCCTACGGCCGCGCCCCGACCTTCCTCGCCCTCACCGGCTACGAGCAGGTCCGCTCCGTCGTCGCCGCCCTCGCCGGCGACCACGAGTCGGCGGAACGCGTCGAACTCGTCCTGCCCGAGACCGGAGTCTGCGGCGGCGCCGGCCTCTTCGACCAGCCCGACACCGACCAGCAGACCGACGGCGGCGGCTGCTGCGCCCCCGCCCCGGCGCCGATCCAGCTCGGCACCGCCACCCAGGCGCCGCCCTGCGGATCGTGACCGACCTCACCGCCCGGACGGACGGGGCCGCGAACGGGACGGGGGTCCGGTCGCGGCCCCGCGCCGTGCTGCCGGCGCTCTGCCTGACGCAGATCACCGGCTGGGGGATCGTCTCCTACGCCTTCCCCGTCCTGTACTCCCGCATCACGGCCGACACCAGCTGGTCGTCAGGCGCCACGACGGGCGCGTTCTCCCCGGCCCTTCTCGTCTCCGCGGCGGCAGGTGTGCCGACCGGCCGCGTCCTGGACCGACGCGGCCCGCACCTGGTCATGACAGCAGGCTCCGCCCTCGCCGTCATCGGCGTACTCGCCGTGGCAGCCGCCCCCAACCTCCCCATCCTCCACGCCGCCTGAGCCGTGACCGGCATCGCGATGGCCGCCACCTTCTACCAGCCCGCCTTCGCCGCCGTGACCCGGTGGTGGGGACCGGACCGCGTCCGCGCCCTCACGATCGTCACCCTCGCCGGCGGCCTCGCCTCCACCGTCTTCGCCCCGCTTACCGCCACCCTCGCCGAACACCTCGACTGGCGCACCACCTACCTCGTCCTGGCCTGCGTCCTCGCCACGATCACCCTCCCCGCCCACGGCCTCGCCCTCCGAGCCCCCTGGCCACCCACCCCGCAGCCCCAGCACCCCGAACAGCCGACCGGAGGAGGCGACCGCACCGCACGCAGCCGACCCTTCGCCCTGCTCGCCACCGCCTTCACCCATCCACCTGCTGCGGAACTCCTTCCGCTATGCCGCCCGCCAGGACTGGGACAAGATCGCCAAGCTCCTCAAGCCCGTCGGCACGGCGGCGAGCGAGGACGCGGCCCTGGAGCGGTTCGCCGAGTTCGCCGATGCCTGGGTCGGGAAGTGTCCGGCGATCGTGAGTCGGACACCTCGGTGGTCGGAAGCATGCGCCGCGCGCCTCCAAGGGCAGGCCGGCAGCCCTTGGCTTACTCGCCGGTAGCCGGAGCTCGCCCGACGATGTCCGACAGCGGTCCCTGGTAGGTGGTGCCAAGCTTGCGCACCACGCCCAAGGTGGGGCCGGGACCGTTCTTCATACGGCTCACGTAGTTCTCGGGCAGCAGTACTCGGTCGCCGACCTCGAGTGGCTTGCTCCCACACCAGCGGTAGGCGTACCCGCCAACGTCTACGACCTGATGGCCGTCGACCTCGTACACGCGCTTCGCGTCGTCCAGCTGCTCTTCAAGCTCCTTGACGCGTTGCTCGAGTCGTTTCGATCCGGGACTTGGAGAAGCTTGCGCTGCTCTCGCTTCGGACTTGTAGCCCTCGTTCCACCCGCGCCGATGAGCCTCGGCCACCGCCTTGTCCTGCTCCGTGGCATGCGTGCCGCACGCCACGTCCGACCCCGATATCCGGATCTTGCACGGGCTCCCCGAACGGGTCGGTCGCCCGCAGGTCCGGTTGTACTGGTCGGTCATGTGCGCTGGTCCCCTCTGGCAGAAGGCTGGTCGGGATCTTCTCCCGGATTGCTCCCGGGGGGAACGCAGCAATCGGTCGCGCTCGACGTGGCCGTGGAGCGGGCTCGCCGGAAGACCCTCGAAGCCCAGCGCAGGCCCTCGGCTGCCGACGGCTCCTGACCCGCTCCCGGAGTCGGCTCCCCAACCGACCCCGGAAACCACTCAGGGGCCTGATCCGATGTCTCGGATCAGGCCCCTGAGTGGTTTTACTGGCTGTCGGGGTGGCGGGATTTGAACCCACGACCTCTTCGTCCCGAATGAGGTCCGGGCAAGATCGACACCTGCGACCTTGGTAAAAATCCAGGTCAGAGGCTTGGCCCGGGTTGGTGTGGCGTGGGCTCGCGCGGTCTTTGGGAGAAGATCATCTCCCGGGTTTCTCCCAGCATCTGGGTGCTGTGGCCGCAGCCCGTATCCGTGCCGCACCGGTGAGTCGCATTGCGGAAGCGATTTTGCCCGGAGGGTCAGTCCGGCACAGCGACCGGCAGTCACACGCTGGCTACTGCCCGCTCCTCGGCTCGTGCCGCGTGGGCGTCCTCGGCCTCAACGGTGCAGCGCAAGAAAGCGCCGAAGCCTGCGTCGCCCATCTGCACTGGTCGGTCTCCGGACGATGGACGCCCAGTCGAGGGAGGGCACCCTGCTCGTCCCCGAACGGGGCGCGCATCTCCCGGCTGACCGCTTGTACGGGCGGAGCCTGCTGTGTGCTCCGGGTCTGCGGCCAGAGCCGCCGCCGGATCCCGGGGATGAACCGAATTTCAAATCGGGATCCCGCGACGCTGAACTTCACGCGTGGGTGCTATGTGGGTTAGTTGTTAACCATCTTCCTGGGTGACCTTTTTGGAAATCGCCCTGATGAGCTGCTCTCGGTTCATTCCGGAACGTCCAGGGATCTGAAGCCTGGAGGCGACGTCGTAAAGCTCGGATTTCGCAAGTGCACTCAGGACCGATTCTTTCGCCTGTGGTGGACGGTCCCGCTTAACTCCAGGAGGTTTGTGCCGGGAGGCCGGTGATACTTTGCTGCGTGTACGGCGTTCTTCTCGATCAAAGAGTGATTCCCGGTCTTCGCTCAGGTGTATGGCATTCAGCGTCCGCATAACGTCGCGGCAGAACTGATCAGCTGATCTTAGGGCGGCATCCAGGGCGGCATCCAGGGCGGTGATGTCGGCTGGAAGGTGTCTTCTGAGACGGCAGGCATTGGCCAGATTCGCCGCTGCCAGGGATGCGTCTGCGGTCGCTTCAGATAGGTCGTCAGTGTCATCGCACATGGTCATCTCGACAGCCGTACGGACAAGGCGGAGAGCTATCAGCCGCAGCCAGGTATCCCGGAGCCCGTCGGGTGTCACGACGGCTCGGTACCCGTTGATCAACTCAATGAGACCCTCGGGTGGATCTTGGTTGGGGTCGGCGCGGACTGCGGCGTCGAGCTCGGCCTTGGCGAGCAACACGCCGAGCAGCGTCGGCTCGTCACCCACGTGCGGGCCGTGTGGCCGGGCCTGTGGATCGGTGATCGGTGCAGCCCCCAACGCATCGAGCGCGCGGTGTAGAGATCGCGCGCTCGATGGGCCCGAGCGCGATGATCGCGTCATGTTGTTGGCGGGTGTCTGGTGAGGCTGGCGTTATGACCGACTGGCGGCCACACGGCGCCGGCTCTTTCCCTTACCCTTCACCGGTGTGGGCATAGCTGCGCTCGCCTTACGCATGCGCTCGGAGACACGCAGCATGTGCCCTATGTCCTCCTGATACATGGCAAGGACTTCGTAGTTTCGGACATCCTCGCCGAGCGGATTGATCCATCCGGACAGGAGCCGCCTGAGCTCCGTATCGATCCGCCGCAGTCGCCAGGTGAGGTTTTCGGCAATCTTCGCTGGGTCCACCGTGATCAGGTAGCCCCCTCGATAGGAGAGAAACGCCTTTCCCTTTTCCATCGTGAGGTAATCGCGGACGTAGCCCTTCAGCCTGGTGAACTGGCTTTCTGTCGCGTGTGTCTTCGCCAGGAGCTCGTCGCGCGAAACGAGGACATCCTCACCGGCCTGCTCCATGACCCGCCAGGAGAGTTCGGCGAGGTGCTGCGTGGGTACCGGCGGAGTTCGCGAAGGTGTCGCGGCGGCCTTTGCCGCCGACTTCGCTGGAGCCGAACGCGCGGTCATATCGAGTCATCGCCTTCTTCGAGGATGCGTGCCAGCTCCTCGTCCATCGTCTTGTCGCCAGTCGTGACGACGCTGTCACACCAATCCAGTGCTGCTCGGATGCGACGGTGGTTGTCCAAGACCGCGCGCACTTCGCGGTCAGTGAACTCGGCCACGTGTAGACCTGGGATCAGTCGCTGCATCTCAACCAAGAAGCTCGTGCCGACCCCGATCAGTTCGAGCACTTCGCTCGATGCGCGGGTGTAATCCACCGCTGGCTCGCGGCGGCGCATCTCTCGCTTGGTGGCGGCCTCTTCGACCTCCTCCTCCTGTTCCTCCTCTTCATGGGCCGCGGCGAACCGGGCCTGGGCGGCCTGCATACGCTGCTCATGGTGGGCGCGGTACAGGATGCGCTGGTTAGAGGTGTCGCCCATGACCCGGTGAGCCACGTCAGGTCGCCGGATCAGCTCCCCGACCGCTTCCGCGGCACTCTCGTCCTGGTCCAAGATCACTCGGACTCGGTCGAGCTTCTCTGCCTTGGTCAGCGGACGGTGCGGGAGGCGCCCGGCGTAGCTGAGGGCCTTGTCCTCGGTCCAGCGTTCCATCCCGCGAGGTGGGTTGTGTATCAGCTCAAAGCGGTCGTTCAGTGATTCCAGGGCGCGGTGTATCGACCATGAGACGCCGGGCGCTCGCTTCTCCGGAGGCCAGTGGGACGCCGTGAATCGATATCCGAGCAGTGTGTGGACGTTGATACCGATGGAGTCAGCGAATCGGTCCATGATGGGGAAGACGCCCCGATTGCCGCCGTTCCGCTGGCTCGGCACCATCTTCAGGGTCAAGTCACCGAGCTGGAACTGGATGCTCGTCTCTTCTTGCACCAGGTCGCGGCCCTGCTTGATGTAGCGAGCCCATTGCCGGTCACTGAACTGCTTCGGGAACGGGCTGACGATCTTCTGCCTGACCATGATGCCTCCACCGGCCCGGCGCGCCGGTGAGGCGGTGGCGCCTGTGGCCGTTCGGTGCTTTGCGGATATATGGCATAAAATGGCTGCTTTCAGTGTGCGCCTGCCTGTCCAGGGCTTCAAGCCCAGGTGGGAGGGTCGTCCCGCTCCGAGGTAGCCTCCAGGTAGCGAGGTGGTAACGCGCAGCAACCCTGGTCGGACGGGTGCGATCAAGGTGGCAATCAGTTGCTCCCGCAGCTACCCGGCCGGGTAGCGGAGCCGCCAGCGCGAGGCGGCCGTGAACGCAGAGCTAGCTGACGAGGGGTTGCGCGGGCGGTGGTTAGCGCCTACGCTCTGTCGGCATATCACGCATGCCCGAAAGTAGCGTGCACGTAGCAGGGCGAAGGAGTTCACTCCTCGCCCTTTTTTATGTCCGGTCCGAGGCGCCGCCTCCCGGTCCATCGCCTCACCTTCCTCTTCCCAAGGCCCCGTTCGGCAGCGAACGGGGCCTTTCGCATGCCCACACCAGCGGGCTCTCGAAAGGCAGGTCTCCCATGCATCCCGACTTCAGCCACGATGCCGAAGCAGCCGCGATCTACCGTCTCCTGCGTTCTGAGCCCGCTCCTGCGCCCTTGGCCAAGATCCCCACGCCGGCGGACATGCCTCGACGTCGGACGAGGCCCTCCTCTGCGGCCGACATCGCACGGGCGGAGGGCCTCGACCTCGGGCTGGGTCGGAAGCCACTGCATAAGACCACTGGGCAGCGGAGGTCGCGTCAGGGCTACAGGAGGCCGACAGAACCGAGCGTCGAAGCGCTCGTGTTCCAGCTCGCTCTGGCCACGCTTCCCGGCTGTGACCGTGGCGCCGCCTGGAATCTGGCGCGGGCCTGGGGTAGGACCGGTTGCGCAGGACGGGCGGAGGTACTCGGGTGGGCGGCGCTTGTTGGCGTGCGCAATCCCCACGTCGTCGAGCAACTGCGAGCCCACGGAATTACTGCAGACGTCCTGGAGACTCGAATCGATGGCACTACCGCTCGAAGCCGACTGCGCAACGGTGAGAGCGCTGGCAGTGTCATCGCAGCACTGCTCCAACAGTGCGATGCTGAACGCCACTGACACGCAAGCCGCGGCCATCGGTACTCTCACAGCCTATGGTGAGGGGAACTACAGCTCGCGTAGGCCGGTCAGGACGCGCCCGATGAGAATGGGGGCGGCTCGGTGGCCGCCAGCGTCTGGCCCGCCGAGGCCGGGCTTGGGCCGAGGGGGTACCTCTGCCCACACGGTCTTTCCTGATCGGGGCCGCGGCTGGTAGTAGCCCCAGCGGGTGGCCATGGCCTGGACGAGAAGGAGTCCGCGGCCCCCGGTAGCGCTGGCATCGTCGGCGCGGGGTACTGGCGGCTGGGGGGCGGGGGCGCTGACCGCGAGCACGATGCCGCCTTCGGTGGGCCAGAGCCTGACAACGATCGTGCCGGGGCCGGCGGATTCAGCGGTGGCGGTTTCGGACGTCTCCGTCGGCCGAGCGTGCGGGATGGCGTTGGTGGCCAGCTCGGATATGAGGAGTCGGGCGACCTCGGTGCCATCGGGCGGGAAGCGCCAGCGCTGGAGGATGTCGACGGTGTGGCGGCGGGCCCAGGCGACGGCGTTGGGAGTGGCAGCGAGGGTCAGCTCGCTGATGGACGGGTGGACCTGGTTCATGCGGGTGCCTCCCTCGGCGGCGTGGCCGGGCGAGTGCGTGGCGCCGTGGCGTGGTGGAGGCCCGCGGGTCCGGGGCGGCTAGGCACGGGCATCCCGGACCCGCGGGCTGCTTGAGGGGCTACTTCGTGGCGACGACGTAGACGCTGCCCCAGCGGCGCTTGGGGTTCGCCATGGTGGGGTCGAAGGTCCAGGGCTCGACGCTGGTGAAGCCCGCTTCGGTGAAGAGCTGGATGAGCTTCTCGTGGTCGTAGGCCCACAGGTGCGGGGTGTAGGCCGGGTCGTCGTCTTGGTCGCGGAAGACGAGGTTGACGAGGTCGAGCCGGGTGTTGATGTCGGCACGGCAGTCGCGTTTGGTGTACCAGCGGGCGATCGTCTCGTCGGAGTCGTCGACGGGGTCGGGGTACTGGCTCAGGGCGAAGGCGGCGTCGGGGACGCCAGTGATGATCCGGCCGCCCCGTACGAGGACGCGGTGGGCCTCGCGGGCGTAGTGCTTGGCGGAGCGGGGGTAGTCGATGTGTTCCAGGAAGTGCTCGGAGAAGATCTCGTCGGTGCTGTCGTCCTGGAGGGGGATGCCTTCGCGGATGTCCCAGAGGAGGTCGGCCGGGGGAACGAGGTCGATGTTGAAGAAGCCGTCGATGCGGTGGGCTCCGCCGCCGATCTGGACCTTGGCGGGCTTGTCGTCGATGCGGCCGTTGGGCCAGGCGCGGCGGCTGGCGTGGTGGTGGCGGTGGAGGTCGATCTCCTTGGCAGCGGCTCGCAGCGAGCGGGCGAGGCCGTGTGTGGTGGCGGGGTCGGTGAGGACGGCGTTGATCTGCCGGCTGAGGAGGTCGATGGAGGGCATGCCGGAGGGACTCATCACGGATCTCCTGCGTGTGAGGTTGCTCAGGATGGGTGGGCCGCGCGTGGCGGCGAGGGTGATCAGGCGACGCTGGGCGCGGGGGCGGTCCACTGGTTGTTGCGCATGAGCGTGTACTTGATGTCCACCAGCCGCGGGGCAATGGTCAGCGAGAGCTCTTCGGCCGGGTGGAGGCGGCCGGCCTCGTCCTGCTCGGCGCGCCAGACGCGGTAGTCGAGGTTGGGGTAGGCCGGGTTGATGCCGACCTCGCCCTTGGGCATCGTGCCGTTGAACGGGGCGACGATGTCCATGTGGTTCCAGTAGTTCCAGGCTTGCAACGCCTTGTGCTGGTCGAAGTAGAAGTAGAAGTCGGGGTAGCGGCCGAATGTGCGCAGTTCCCGGTGGATCAAGTGGCCGAGGAGCGGTCCGAGAGGCGTGGCCAGGGAGTCGAACTCCCAGCGCGTGTGGTGCCACGCTTCGGGGGCGTCGCCGGGCGCGAAAAGGCGGGCGGCTACGAGGTAGCTGATCCGTTCCACCAGGTATGTGCTCGCGTGGCTGGTGTCGATGGTCGGGTCGACCTGGTGGATGAGCGCCGCGAGCTGCTTCGGGCGGGGACGGAACCTCGCGAGGTTGAACCTGCCGGCCATGGCAGGGAAGGAGGCGAAAAGCATCTCCTTGTACAGCCAGTTGTTCAGCTCGCCGAGGTCGGCCAGGCGGCGGCTGCGGTGCGAGGCCGAGTGGAGCATCAGGTACTCGGCGACCGCTTCGAAGTACAGGTAGCCGAGGATCGGCAGGCGGGGGATCGTCTCGACGAGCAGCCGGAGGAACGGCTCGGCGTCGACCTGGGCCCCCTGGTACGCGACGGCGGCAGCGGTGGCGAGGAAGGTGGCCGAGTTCTTGATGCGGCCGACGACGGTCTCGCGCAGCTGGTGGCGCTCGCTCTTGCTCAGCAGGTATTCGAGGTGGCTGTAGATCTGCAGGTGGATGAGGCCGAGCCGCAGGTAGTCCACGCCCGCCAGCCCGCGATACGCCTGCGGCGGGGTGTCGATCTCGAAGATCAGCGGGGTGGGGACGCGGTCAGTGACACCGAGCTTGGCCAGGAAGGCCGGCGCCTCCTTCGTCAGCACGTAGGCGCCGAGGTTGTGCATACGGAAGCCCTGCTCGGTCGCGGTGAGCGGCGCGCAGTAGATGCTTCCGACGAGGCACCCGCCCGACGGGTAGAGGACTCCCTGCCGGTTGATCTCCTCCAAGGCGTGGGTGACGTGCAGCAGGTGGAGCTTGCCGCTGGCCCTCAGGGCCTCGAAGAGGGCATTCTGCCGCAGCAGGTGGCCGTTCGGGGTTTCCTCCGCGAGTCGTCGGTCCCAGTCCGCAGCCTGGGTGGCGAGCGGGTCGGAATGGTCGACCGAGGTAGGGATGAGTGTGGAGCCGAAGAAGGCGTGGGCGTCTGCCCAGAGGTGGTAGGCGTCGAGGAAGTCCATGGTCAGACCAGGCCCTTCTCGGCGAGCGCGTAGCGGACGGCCGCGGTGCCGCTGGCCCCTGCGAGGTAGGCCCGTTCGGAGGTGAGGACCAGGTCGAAGGCGAGCGCGCGCAGCTGGTCAAAGGCGGGCTCGCGTACGTACTGGGCGTCCGGCCACCACTTGAGTTTCGGCAGGCGGTAGCGGTCCAGGGCGTCGGCGGCCTTCACCACGTCGGTGATGCGCTCGGCCCGGGCGTGGTCGTGCTGGTCGTCTGCGGTGAACGCCTCGTACGGGACGTCGTGCAGGCGGATGGCGGTAGCCGCCTGAATGATCCGACGCGGTGTGGCGGTCAGGCCGAAGTGGCCCCAGACGGTGTCGGCGTTCGCGGCGAGCCAGATGGCCGCGCGGGCGCCGTGTCCGCGGTCGTCCTTGTCGTGGCGCCGCTGGCAGTCGTGTACGGCGGCGGCGAGGACGGCCGTGGCGGTGTCGATGTCGTCCAGACCGTTAGCCTCGGCGAGGACAGCGGCCAGCGCCGCTGTCCTCATAGCGTGCCGGACGCCGTGGAGCGACGTGTACAGACGGGGGTCGGCCCACCACCGGGTGGGCGGCCCGCCGTGCGTGAAGAGTTCCTTCGACTGTGGGCGTAACGCCAGATGCGGCTTCGGCGGGAGGTCGGGCCTGTTGTCGCTGATCCACTCGATGGTGGCGTGGTCCATGTGCTGGTGAAGCGGGAGCTGCCCATGGGCAGCCAGGTCGATCAGAGTTGCGGTCAACGGGGTCGTGCTCATTCGTGCCCACCCCCTTGGTGGTCTCCGCGGTGATGTTCCCTACCGGATGGGCGCGGCCTGCTGCTCGCGCTCCTTGCGCTCCTTCTCGGCCGCCTCGAAGGCGGCGGTGAAGTCGGCCAGCTCCTGCTCCGTCATCAAGGTCACGCCAAGTGCCGCGGCGACATCCGTGATCTTGGCTTCCGCCTCGGCTCGGGCGGCGTCCGGGGCGCCGTCCTCCAGCAGGACCTCGAACTCGGCGTGGTAACCCCACGCCTCACTCCACTTGACCGCGATCTCGACGCCGTCGAAGCGGAAGTTGTGGCGGAGGTTGAACGCCTCGTGCATCGCCGTCTCGAAGCCGAGGGCGTTGAACACCTTCACTGCGGCCGGGACGTCGTCGCGGGCGATGGGGAACTCGGTCTCGGCGAAGGCGGCACCCTGCCCGATCTTGCTTCCCTTGAGGGTGATCTTGGCCGTGCCGGCCGTGGTGCTGTCGGTGACCTTCAGGAGCTGGTCGGGGAGCACGTAGAAGTAGATGTGCTTGTCATCGGGGCCCAGGTCCTCTCCGTCCGCCTTCAGGCGGGTGACGAGCTGGTCGCGGACCTCCTTGGTGAAGCGGGCACGCATTTCGATCTCGACGGCCACGGGGCTGCTGCCTCCTCGTTTCAGACATGGCGAAGCCACCCGGACCCTGCCATGAGGGGGCCTGTCCGGTCGGGCGATCGCTATGGGGTTGGTGGTTGAGCACGGGTGATGCGGCCGATGCGGGTGCCGGCCGCATCACCCTGGTGTAACTGTGTGGGTCAGCCGAAGGCGCCGAAGCGCTCCTGGATGACACCCGAGTGCAGGTACGTCGGCAGCTGGACGCCCCCGACCGACGTGCGGCCGGTGGCGACCTGCTCTTCCGTCTCGCTGGGGAATCCCTCCAGTAGACGCAGGCACTGCTCGGCCCACTCACGCGACGCGGGCCAGTCGCCCAGGTCGCGGTGGCGCAGTGCCAGGGCGTACGCGGTCTCGGTGGCCGCCCACCGGTCGGTCGCCAGCTCACGCTGGAAGATCGACTCCAGTTCGTCGGTGGAGGCCAGGCGGGTCGGGTTGGTCATGGTGCCCTCTCGAATCAGACGGTCGTGCCCCAGTGGTGATCAACGCCTCGGCGTCCCCGCGGTGGCGCCGTGACCCGCTACTAGTACGTGTAGATCTCAGCCAGCGTCTTGTAGTCCTGCAGCTCGCTCTTGTCGAACCACAGCTCCACCTCCTGCTTCGCCTCCTCCGCGTTGCCGGAGGCATGCACGAGGTTCGCGACCGCCTTGCCCGAGGCGATGCTCGCCGCCGCGCTGTAGTGCGAGAAGTCGCCCCGCACCGTGCCCGCCGGGGCCTCGTTCGGATAGGTGCTACCGACGATCTTGCGGACTGTGGCGATGGCGTCGAAGCCCTCCAGCACGAGGGCGATGACCGGCCCCTGCTGCATGAACGTCGCCGTGAGGTTGTAGACCTCCGAACCCAGCCGTTCCTCCAGGTCGAAGTAGTGCCGGCGGGTGAATTCCTCGTCCATCCACTTCATCTTGGTGCCGACGATCTTCAGTGCGGCATCCTCGAAACGAGCGATGATCCTTCCTGCCAGGCCACGCGCCAGCGCATCGGGCTTGAGTAGGACGAGCGTGCGCTCGACAGTGTGTGCCTGAACCTCGGCCATTGACTCCCTTTCGCCTTGCCGGAAACCGAACGTGACGGGCAATCAGCCGTCACTGGCTGAGGTTACCGGCGCTGGCGGGGCGGTTTGGCCGTGCGGAGAGGCTCCGGATGCTGGACCCAACCCATGTGGTGCCGCCTTCTCGCCAAGCCGGGAGTCCCAATTCGGCCAACTTCCGTGTACCTGCTATCTGTCGGGGATGCGCACCTAAAATCTCCTTGTGGTCATCCGGCGCCTTCGCGCCTCACACACGCCTTCCAGGGACCCAGCCTGTGTCGGGTGATTCCTTCGCCCTGGTGAAAGTGATTCTTCCGGGGTTCTCCCTGCACGACCATGAAGTACCAGTGCAGTGGGAGTGCACTTTCGACACACGAGTTCCTGCACCGACAGCGGCGGCGAGGAGGGAGCGGCTTCGTGGACGTGATTGAGCGCTGGACCGGCCAGTACGCCTGCCTGCTGCAGGCCGCCCTACGTCTGAGCAACGAGCAGTTCGCCGCGAGGTTGGGCATTGGCGTGAGGACCGTTGCCGCCTGGCACGCTGACGAGAACGTCGTGCCCCGCAGGGAGATGCAGCAACTCCTCGACACCGCTCATGAACAGGCTTCCGATGCGGCACGGCAGCGCTTCGCTCTACTGCTGGCGAAGGGCCGGGCCTCGGACCTGACGCCCGTCGGCGCGCAGGTACTCCGCGTGGCCATCGCCGTGGTCCTCCGTGGCAGTGACGTCCTGCTTGTCTGCCGACGGGACGACGACGCCGTTGGAATCACGTGGCAGTTCCCGGCTGGGGTCATCAAGCCGGGCGGCCGGGCGGAAACCACCACCGTGCGGGAGACGCTGAACGAGACGGGTGTCCACTGCGCGGTCCGCCAGCACCTGGGGAACCGCCTCCATCCCGTCACCGGCGTGCTGTGCGAGTACTTCCTCTGCGAGTACCTGGCGGGTGAAGCCACCAACAGCGACGCGGCCGAGAACATCGACGTCATGTGGGTACCCAGAAACGCGGTGCCCCGATTCATCCCCGTCGATACGATCTTCCCACCCATCCTGGCCGTCCTGGAGGAGCCGACGTGACGCAGCAGAACACGGACGAGCGGCCGGGCATCGCGGCCGCCATCGTCGTGCACGAGGGGCGCGTGCTGATGGTGCGCCGACGGGTCAGCGAAGGACAGCTCTCCTGGCAGTTCCCGGCTGGCGAAGTGGAGCCCGGCGAGGCCCGCGAGGACGCCGCTGTGCGCGAGACCCAGGAGGAGACCGGACTGACCGTGGCGGCCGTGAAGCTGCTCGGCGAGCGCGTCCACCCGAAGACGGGCCGACTGATGTCGTACACCGCATGCGAGGTGCTGGCCGGTACCGCCCATGTCGCGGACACCGAGGAGCTGGCCGAACTCGCCTGGGTCGCCCTTGGCGAGATGCCGCAATACGTGCCGTACGGACTGTTCGAGCCGGTCCAGGAGTACCTGGATGGGGCCCTGGGCTGCTGAGGAGCGAAAGAGCGGCGAGCGAAGGACTGGGGCCATGACAGAGAAGACCTCCGCCACTGCGGACGGGTCGGCCGACCACAGCCACCGCCCAGCCGCTGAACCCGGTGTGCCGGTCATCCTGTGCAACGAGCCCGGCTCCTTCGCCTGGGGCGTCCTGGCCAAACGCCACCCGGCGCTGATCCAGCAGGTGCGCGACGCCTTCCCGTACGGCCGCTGGCAGCACGAGGCGCTCGACGCCCTGCTGGAGGAGATCACCAATGGCGTCGTCGAGCCGCTCGCCCCCTCGGAGCACGATCATGGGCAGTGGGCGGTCTGGGGAGGGGAGTACTTCGGGCGGTCGTGGTTCGACACCCCGTTCCTGTGGGCGGAGAGCTACTTCTATCGCAGGCTCCTCGGCGCCATCGAGTACTTCGGTACGGGCCCGTGGCAGGGAGTCGATCCTTTCGCTCCCTTCAAGCAGGCCGAACTCGGCAGTACAGCGGTTGACGAGGAGCTGCGCGCCCTGGACGCGCTGGCCGCCGCGTCGGCCGACGAGCGAGCGACGGCCTTGCTCCGCGCCTCCCTCTGGGGCAACCGCGCGGACCTCGGCTTCCGCGTCACGGAGGGCGAGGCGGTGGTCGGCGACGGTGCGGGTGACCTGGTGGCCGACGACAGCGCCGCGCTCTGGGAGCTCCTGCCCGCCGGAGTCGGCTCCACGGTCGCCGTGGTGGCGGACAACGCGGGGCGAGAACTGATCCCGGACCTGGTCCTCATCGACCACCTCCTCGTGCACCGTCACGCCGAGCGGGTCGTACTGCACGTCAAGCCCCGCCCGTACTACGTCTCCGACGCGATGACGGCGGACGTCGTCGACTGCCTCCGTCGCCTCACCCAGGCACCTGGCGTAGCCAGCGGGATCGGCGGGCGTCTCTGGGAGGCCATGGCGACCGGGCGGCTGGAGGTCCGTGCCCACCCGTTCTTCTGCGCGCCACTGCCGTACGAGGAGATGCCGGAAGACCTGCGGGAGGAGTTCGCAGGAGTCACGCTGACCATCCTGAAGGGCGACCTCAACTACCGTCGGCTTGTGGGGGACCGGATGTGGGACGCGACGACGCCGTTCGCGGACCTCACGGCGTACTTCCCGGGCGCGGTCGCGGCGCTCCGCACACTGAAGTCGGACGTTATCGCGGGGCTGGAGCGGAAGACGCTGGATGGTCTCGAACGGTCGAGGTCGGCTTGGCGTACCAGCGGTACTCACGCTCTGATCCAGGTTCGCCCGTAGCCCGGGGCGTGCGTTGAGCGGCCAGGCGCTGTCTGCCCGGCCGCTCGGTCGTTCATCGGCTGCCCACCAGATGGGTCAGGGGACCTACCTGCTGCGTGTTTTGGGGGCCAGCGCATCTCGGGACGCCCCCGGACCTCGCCGAACATGGGCGCGGTATACGTCGGCTCGGTGAAGCGGAACGGGCGGCCATTCCGGTGGTCATGGCCTGCTGGCCTTTGCTGAGGTGTCGGCGACGCAGGTTGCCGTCGAGGACGACGGCAACGGGGTTGCGGCCGTCGAGGAGGACACCGTCGGCGTCGATGACGATCGGCTTGTTGGCTTCGTTCACGTGAAGTTAGCAGCGTTTGGTCAGTGGTTTGGGCAGCAGTTGGCGATCTTGAATGCTGTAGATGCTCACGAGAAATGGTTCTGGCTCACTTTCCGTGGAGCATGCACGCTGAGTGACGGTTGTCGCGCGAGCGAGCCCTGGGGAAGTTGCCCAGAATTGAGCCGTACCGGGTGCGGTGTGGCTGACAGTTCGGCCCGTGGAAGAAGTGGTGCTCCGGCTGGCGGAGTTGCTGTTCCCGTCGATCGCCGATGTGGCGGTGCTGTCGGTCGACGTGAACGACGAGGCGGTACAGATAGAGGCCCGAAGCACGGTGGCTGGGGCCGTCTGTCCCGACTGTGGGAGCTGGTCACGGCGGATTCACAGCTCCTACCGGCGCTTTCCCGCTGATGTTCCCAGCGGAGGCAGGCGGGTCGCACTCTGTTTACGCGTCCGGAGGTTCCTCTGCCCGGTCATCCCGTGCGGACGGCGGACCTTCGCGGAACAGCTGTCAGGGTTGACCCGTCGTTACGGCAGGCGGACCGAGCGGCTGCGGTCGACGTTGGCCGCGGTCGGCCTCGCGCTCGCTGGCCGGGCCGGTGCCCGACTGGCCAGAGTCTTCGGAGTGCCTGTCAGCCGCAGCACACTGCTACGGCTGGTCGAGGCATTGCCCGACCCTCAGGTTCCGGCCCCACGGGTGGTCGGGGTCGACGAGTATGCGACCCGCAAGGGTCGCAACTACGGGACCATCCTGGTCGACGTTGAAAGCCGGCGGCCGGTGGACCTGCTGCCCGACCGGGAGGCGTCCAGCTTGGCCGCCTGGCTCGCAAAACGGCCAGGGATCGAGGTGGTCTGCCGGGATCGCGCACCATTCTTCGCCGAAGGCGCCACCGTCGGGGCACCCCAAGCGGTCCAGGGGGCGGACAGGTGGCATCTCTGGCACAACCTGAGCGAGGCTGCCGAGCGATGCGTCGCCGACCACCGACGCTGCCTGCGGGTTCTGGCACCCGATCATGCCCAACCAGCCCCCAAGCCCGACAAGGTCCAAGACCCGACCGGCTCGCCCTGGCCCACCGGCCACCGCTTCGCTGACCGCACCCGCGCCAAGCACGCGACCATCCACGAACTGCTGGCCGGCGGGCTCTGAGCTGCCCCGAGTTTCGTAGAGTCTGGTGATCTTGTTCAGGCGGACTGCGGGGTGGCTTCCTGTTGTCGACGCCAGGCGCGTTCGTACTCGGCGGGCGGTACGTAGTCGAGGGCTGAGTGGAGCCGTTCCTCGTTGTACCACGCGACCCACTGGAAGATCGCCCGCTCGACCTGGTCGACGTCCCGCCAAGGGCCCTGCATCTCGATCAGCTCGGCCTTGAAGGTGCCGTTCAACGCCTCGGCCATCGCGTTGTCATAGCTGTCCGCGACCGAGCCGACCGAGGCCGAAGCCCCGATCTCGGACAGCCTCTCGGTATACCGAATGGATACGTACTGCGACCCGCGGTCGCTGTGATGAATGAGGCCGGAGCCCTTCTTGATCCTCCGCCTCCACAACGCCATCTCCAGGGCATCCAACGGCAGTTCAGTCCGCATGTGGTTCGCGACCTGCCAGCCGACGATCATCCGCGAGTACACGTCCAGGACGAACGCCACGTACGCCCAGCCGGACCAGGTGCGCACATACGTCATGTCCGCCACCCACAGCTGGTCCGGCCGCGAGGCGGTGAAATCCCGGTCGACCAGGTCCGGCGGGCGGGGCGCCGACGGCTCCGGCACGGTGGTCCGCCGCCGCTGCCCGTGGATCACGCCCTCCAGGCCCAGCTCGCCCATCAGCCGCTCGACGGTGCAGCGGGCCACCACCACACCCTTGCGCCGCAGCGCACGGGTGATCCGCCGAACCCCATAGGTGCCGCCGGACTCGGAGTGAACCTGCTCGATCAGTGGCATGAGCTGCTCGTCACGGAGCCGGCGCGCGGACTTCGGCCGCTTCTTGCGGGCGTAGTAGGCGGACTCGGACCAGCCGAGCACCCGGCATACGGGCCCGACCCCGAAGCCGTCTTCTTTCAGGCTGTCGATCACCTGGTCGGCCTCGTCCGGGGACGGTCGAGCTCCCGGGCAAAAAGCGCACTCGCCGCTTTGAGGATCTCGTTCGCCCGCCTCAACTCCGCTACTTCCTTGCGAAGTTGCTTCAGCTCCTCGTGCTCTGCGGTGGTCAGCCGGTCGTCGCGTTTGCCGCTGTCCGCCTCGGCCTGGCGGACCCAGCCGCGCAGGGCCTCCTTGTGGATGCCCAGGTCCTTCGCGACATGCGCGATCGGACGGCCGGTGGTGCGGACTTCGCGGACGGCCCGCTCGCGGAGTTCGTCCGGGTACTTACGTGGTGCTGGCACTGCTCGTGGTTCTCCTTCGGGCCAGGATCATAAGCCTGGCTTCAGGGACTCCACGAAACCGGGGTCAGCTCACCCGATCATGCAGCAGTCCCGAACGTTCGACGTGGTCAGTGGCGGGATCCGGCCCTCGGCCAGGAGACCTTCGGCGAGTACGCCAGCCGCTGGTACGAGGCCCAGGACCTGGCTGCCTCCACCATGCAGAACTACAAGCGCCACATCGAGGAGCACCTCCTCCCCGAGTTCGAGGACAAGGCACTCGCCGGCATCCTGCGCACGGACGTCGACCTGTGGGAGAAGAAGGAGAAGGCCCTCTACGCGGCATCCAGCGTCAAGGCCTGGCGCTCGACGCTCCACCTGATCTTCGAGGACGCGATCGACGAGGGCCTGATCACGTCCAACCCGGCCGCTCGGCGGCGCGGACGGGGTAAGCGCACCGGCCGCTCCCGAGACCGTGGTCCGGAGAAGGTGGTCACCGACGCGCTCGGCATCCTGCTGACCGCCGAGCGCGCCGCCCTGCTCTCCGGCCGTGACGACGAGTTCGTCGCCGTGGTCCTCAAGGGGTACACCGGCATGCGCTGGGGCGAGATCGTCGGCCTGGAGACCGCGTTCGTCCGCCCGGGAGCCGTCCGTGTCGAGTGGCAGCTGTACGAGCTGGACACGGGGGAGTTGGTGCGTTGCCCGCCGAAGGACGACAGCTACCGCACCATCGACTCGATGGACTGGCTGCCCGCGCTGGTCGCCAACCACATCGCCCGCACGAAGCCCAAGCCGTGCCCCTGCCACGGCAAGACCTACGTCTTCCGAGGGCAAGGTGCGGCGCGCACGGGCGGTCACCAGGGCGCGAAGCTCGTCGACGTCGCCCGTCGTGCCGCCGTTTTCGACCGGCACGGTGTCCAACGTCCTCAACCAACCCGAACGCGTCACCGAGGCCACGCGAGAGAAGGTCGAGCAGGCCATCGCGGACCTCCGGTTCGTACGGGGCGGCGTCGTGCCGGAGCATGCCGCCCACTGGCGCAGGAACCGTTTCGCAACCTGGCTGTTCACGCCGGCGGTCTCCGGCTGGTACCCGAAAAAGGCGCCGCAGGAGCCACGGCCGGTGCCCTTGCTCGGCGAGCCTTGGCCTGGCGTCCCGGCTCGGGGGCGAGGGGCCAGCGACCGGGCCGACGCCTGCTGGCTCCCGATAGCCAAGGGACTTGCGCCCCACGGCCTTCGCCACACCCACCGGACGATGATGGAGGACCTGGGAACCGAGAAGGTGCTCATGGACGAACGTATGGGCCACATCGACGGCTCGGTCTCGGCATGCTACGCCCACGTCACCCCAGGCATGCGGAAACGCCTCATGCTTGGCTTGACCAAGCAGTAGGAGGCGGCGCTCGACGCCCGACTGGTGATGTATCCGACGTCACCAGTGCGCGTGCTAAACGATCTACTGCGCACGCGCGCGCTCGTCGCCCGATAACCCCATGAGGGCCTGCAGCGGTGCTGCAGGGCCTCGCCGTCATACCAGGATCACGCGGCCCGTTCATTGAATTGAGCGGCAGCTTGTCCACCCAAGTGGTTGCGGGCGCATGGAAGCCGTCCGGTGTTCGGCGTCCGTGTCGAAAGCTGAGCCTCGCGGGCAAGGAAGCCGGCAGCGCAGAAGTCTCTGGACGGGATCGGATCAAAAAGCCTTGAGAGGCAGGCTGACCAGGAAGCGGGCAAGTCGGCCTAGTCAGCGGGGTGCAGACGTCGACAGTGTGCCCCCGCCTGGGAAGTAGCCCCGGAGCGAGTGAGCCTGAGACGATCGAGGCATCGACGCGGGCGGACTGAGCCCAAGTTCCTGCGTAAGCAGCGCAGTTGGACTGTCGAATCTCTGAACTCACTTCTGGAGCGGCAGCATGTCCAGTTCACCTTCGAGCGACAGCGACTTCGCCACAGTCATCTTCTGTTTCACGGGTTACCGCCAAGAGCGGTGGACTGCGCCGCCGGTGCTGGTCGTGATCGTCGTACTCGTGTGGGCGCTGGCTGCTCACGCTGGTCCTGACCGAGTGGTTCCGGGCACCGTCGCAGTACTAGCCGCAGCCCTGGCCGACTTGCTGGTCGGCCGTCGTTCTGCATGTGCCTGGGCGCAACAGAGCAGGTAGTCGTGGGCCGGCGCGCCAAGGGCCCCGACGTGGGCGCGGGGCCCCGACTGCTTGAGCTGGTGAAGTACCTGCGTGAGCTCAAGGCCACAAGCCGCCTCACTTACCGCGAGATGGCGGGGCGTACGGGGCCAAAGCCGTATTACTGCGGTGCTTCGACGCTCAGCCAAGCAGTAACCGGTGCTCGACTTCCCCGGCTCCAGGTTGTGGAAGCCTACGCTCGCGCAGCTGGTAGCCGCGCCGACCAGGAGGCGCGTCAGCGCCGTGTGGGACGAGCGCGTCAACTATGGAAAGCTGCGGCCATTGAGCAGGCGCGTCCCCTTCGGGCAGGCCGTGGGCGCCGGCTCCGGCAGATCCGTACGTCAGAGGCACTCGGCCAGGGCCTAGCGAGGCTCCGCGCGCGTGCAGGCCAGCCGTCACTGCGTGAGATCGAACGGGAGACCGCTGCTAGTGGCCACCGCGTCCCGCGATCGACGTGTCAGTTGATCTTTGCTGGCCGCGTCCTGCCCACCTCGGAGCAGTTGACTGCCCTCCTGAACGCCTTCGCTGTCACCGAAGCTGCTTCCTTGGGCTGGCGTATCGCGCTTAATCGCATTGTGACAGGCATGTACCCAGTGCCGACCTGGCCTGCTGGGTGTGTGTGCCCGGACGGGGACCCCTCCGTAATTGGGTTCCTGGAACGTCGTGATCGCGACGAGAGGATCAAGCGAAAGACTGGGCAACTCCGCCAGGACGAGGACTACGACGAATGGCTGGAGGCGCGTGCGGCCAGGGCGTTCCACCGGCGCCGATGGGACTATCTGGACGAGGACGAGCTGGATCACTTTGAGCGGGCGGGTGGTCCACCTTGCTCGACGGGTCTGGATGGCATTGCGGAAGGCCGCCAGCAAGCAGTGATCGAGTAGGGCAGCCAGGACGCTGGGGAGCCGATGTCGGAAGTCGGCTCCCAAGTGGCTCCCAAAACGGCCCCCGGAACCACTCAGGGGCCGACCCGCTAAGCGGATCAGGCCCCTGACCTGGTACTACGGCGTCGGGGTGGCGGGATTTGAACCCACGACCTCTTCGTCCCGAACGAAGCGCGCTGCCAAGCTGCGCTACACCCCGGTGTCGCCCGTTGTCCCGGCGACGTCGTTTACTTTAGCCCACCGGCGGCCGGAGACGAAATCCGGTTTCGGGTGGGCGTCCGGCCACCGGCCGGGCCCCCGCTCCCCGCCCGGCGGCCCCTGCTCACCGCTCACCGCATCACCGCATCACCGCCCGGCGGCCGCGGCCCGGCCGCCGGGCGGGGAGCGGGTCAGGGGCGGGGCGTCAGGGTGAGCAGGGTGGCCTCCGGGGGGCAGGCGAAGCGGACCGGGGTGTAGCGGTTGGTGCCGCAGCCGGCCGAGACGTGGAGGTAGGAGGTGTGGCCGCCGGCCTTGTGGGTGGACAGGCCCTTGACGCGGTCCGTGTCCAGGTCGCAGTTGGTGACGAGTGCGCCGTAGAAGGGGACGCACAGCTGGCCGCCGTGGGTGTGGCCGGCCAGGATCAGCGGGTAGCCGTCGGCCGCGAAGGCGTCCAGGCAGCGCAGGTACGGGGCGTGGACGACGGCCAGCGAGAGGTCGGCGTCCGCCTCGGGGCCGCCCTCGATCTTGCCGTACCGGTCCCGCTTGATGTGCGGGTCGTCCAGGCCGGCGAAGGCCAGCTCCAGGCCGTCCAGCTTGAGGCGGCCCCGGGTGTTGGTGAGGTTCACCCAGCCGGCGGTGTCGAAGGCGTCCCGGATGAGCTCCCACGGGTTGTGGACGGCGCCCTCCACGGGCGGGTTGCCGTTGAGGCCGTGCCGGCCCTGCACCTTCTCCAGCAGGTAGCGGGCGGGGTTGCGGAGCTTCGGGCCGTAGTAGTCGTTGGAGCCGAAGACGTACACCCCCGGGAACTCCAGGAGCGGGCCCAGCGCGTCGAGGAGCTCGGGGACGCCCTCCGTGTCCGAGAGGTTGTCGCCGGTGTTGACGACGAAGTCGGGGCGGAGGCCCGCGAGGGACTGGAGCCACCGCTGCTTCTTGCGCTGTCCGCTCACCATGTGGATGTCGGAGATCTGCAGGACGCGCAGCGGTCGGGCGCCCTGGGGCAGGACCGGGACGGTCACCCGGCGGAGGCGGAACGAGCGGGCTTCGTAGCCGGCCGCGTAGGCCAGGCCGGCGGCGCCCAGTGCTGTGATGCCGAGGGGTACTCCGTATCGCGCGCGCATGTGTCCATGGTCGCAGACACGGGCGGCCGGCACGACGCCCCCGGGAGGCGGGGGCGGGGCAGCGGGCATGGAAGCGAAGGGTGTTCCGGCGGGGCGGCCCGGAAATGTGTGCGCGGCTCGGCGGCCCCACCTGTCATGCTTGCCGTATGACCACGCTCAAGGCCCGACTGCAGGAAGACCTCACCGAAGCCATCAAGGCGCGCGACGAGCTGCGCTCCTCGACCATTCGGCTCACGCTCACCGCCATCGCCAAGGAGGAGGTCGCGGGCACTCAGGCCCGTGAGCTCTCCGACGACGAGGTGCAGAAGGTGATCGCCCGTGAGGCGAAGAAGCGCCGTGAGGCGGCTGAGGCGTTCGAGCAGGCGGGGCGTGGAGAGCAGGCGGAGCGGGAGCGGGCCGAGGGCGTCATTCTCGACGTGTACCTGCCGAAGCAGCTGACCGACGAGGAGCTGCGGGACATCGTCGGCCAGGCGATCGACGAGGCCAGGGCCGCGGGCGCCGAGGGGCCGCGGGCGATGGGCGCCGTCATGAAGATCGTCAACCCGAAGGTGGCCGGCCGTGCCGAGGGCGGGCGGGTCGCCGGTGCGGTGAAGCAGATGCTGGCCCAGGGGTGATCACCCCGCGCTGCTGACGCCGTGCGCGGTTCGCGCGCGGCGGGTACGCGGGCCCCGCACGAGGGACGCGGAAGGGCGGCCGCCTGTTCGTCAGGTGGCCGCCCTTCCGCGTCTCGCCGTCAGGTGCTGGTCCGGGTCAGCGGTTCCCGTCGCCCGGGCCGCCGTTGCCGTTGCCGTTTCCGCCGTTGGTGTCGCCGCCGGTCGTGTTGGCGCCGCCGGTGATCAGGTCCGGCGGGATGGAGATGCCGGGGAAGGGGTCGGTGCCGCCGTCCCCCGTGGTGCCCTGGATGAACCCGGTGTCGCCGCCGTTGCCGCCGTCGGACTGGCCCGGCTTGTTGTCGCCGCGGCCCCGGTCGCGGTCGCGCTCCCGGTCCTGGGGCGGCTGGGGCTTCTGCGGCTCGGGGATGTGGACGCGGGGGAAGTTCGGCGCCGGCTTGCCCTTCAGAGCGCCCGTGACGGCGTCCTTCCAGATCGGTCCGGGCACCTGGCCGCCGAAGACCAGCGGGTGGTAGCGGCCGCCGATGGTGATCTTCACCATCTCCACCTGCTGGGTGGCGCTGCCCACCCAGACGGCGCCGGACAGGTTCGGGGTGTAGCCGACGAACCAGGCGTTCTTGCGGCCGTCGGTCGTGCCGGTCTTGCCCGCGCTGTCACGGGACTGGAGTCCGGCCGCCTGGCCGGTACCGGAGTCGATCACACCGCGCAGCAGGGTGTTGATCGTGTCGGCGGTCTGCTGGCTCATGGCCTGGGAGCACTTGGTCTGCGGCACCTTGAGGCTGCTGCCGTCCGCCGTCTTGATCGACTCGATGGCGGTGGGGGTGCAGAACCTGCCCCGGTTGGCGAAGGCGGCGTAGGCGTTCGCCATGTTCAGCGGGGACACGCCCTGCGAGCCGAGGGTGAGCGCGGAGGGGCTCTCGGGCAGCTTCTTGTCGTTGCCCATGACCACCCCGAGCTTGTCGGTGATCTCCACGACGGGGCACATGCCGATCTCTTCGAGCATCTGCACGAAGTACGTGTTGACCGACTTGGCCATCGCCTCGTTGAGCGCGTACGGGCCGACCTCGGACTCGTTCTCGTTCTCGGCGGTGTCCCCGCCCACGTTGACCCAGGGCTTGCCGCTGCAGGTCTGCACCCGCTGCGGGTACGGCATCTGGTACGGGGACGAGTAGACCTGCGTCGGCGGCTTGCCCTGCTCCAGGGCGGCGGCGGCCAGGAGGGGCTTGAAGGTGGAGCCCGTCGGGAAGCCGAAGTTCGAGCCGCCCATGCTCTTGTTGACCGAGTAGTTGATCTGGGTCTCGTTCTTGCCGAAGCCGTACGGCTTGGACTGGCCCATGGCGAGGATCTTGCCGGTGCCGGGCTCGACCATGGTGATCGCGGCGGCGACCTTGTCGCTCTGGTAGACGTGTTCCTTCAGGGACTCCTGCGCCGACTTCTGGGCCTGCGGGTCCAGGGTGGTGCGGATGGTGAGGCCGCCGCGGTTCCAGATCTTCGCGCGATCCTCCCGGGTCTTGCCGAAGACCGGCTCGGAGAGGAAGACCTCGCGGACGTAGTCGCAGAAGAAGCCGGCGCCGTCGCGGGCCGTGATGCAGCCGTTCTTGGGCCGGGTGATCTTCAGCTTGATCGGCTTGGCCTTGGCCTCGTCGGCCTCGGCCTGGCTGATGTCGCCGACGGCCACCATGCGCTGCAGGACGACGTTGCGGCGCTGGGTGGCCTCCTCGATGTCGTTGACCGGGTCGTAGCGGCTCGGCGACTGCACGAGGCCGGCGATCATGGCGGCCTCGCCGAGGGTGAGGTCCTTGGCGCTCTTGGAGAAGTACCGCTGGGACGCCGACTCGACGCCGTACGCCTGCTGGCCGAAGAAGGTGATGTTGAGGTAGTTCTCCAGGATCTTCTTCTTGCCGAGTTCCTTCTCGACCTGGATCGCGTACTTCAGCTCCTGGATCTTGCGGCCCAGGGTCTGCTGGGTGGCCTGCCGGAACTTCTCGCGGTCGTCCCCGGCCTCCTCCACGAAGACGTTCTTCACGTACTGCTGGGTCAGCGTGGAGGCGCCCTGGGAGACGCCGCCGGACTGGGCGTTCCGGTTCAGGGCGCGCAGGACGCCCTTGACGTCGACCGCGCCGTGCTCGTAGAAGCGCGCGTCCTCCACCGCGATGATCGCCTTCTGGAGGTACGGGGAGACGTCCTCCAGCGGCACCACCGTGCGGTCCCGGGAGTAGACGGTCGCGATGGTCCCGCCCTTGGCGTCCAGGATCGTGGTGCGCTGGCTGAGCGGCGGGCGCTTCAGGTCGGCGGGGATCTCGTCGAACCCCTCCACTGAGCCCTTGGCCGCCAGCCCCAGCGCGCCTGCCGCCGGCATGGCGATACCGGCGAGGACGACTCCGGAGAGCACGCTGACACCGATGAACTTGGCGGCCTGCTCGGTCCGGGTCAGACCGCCGCCGGGGCGCTTCTTTGGCATGGGGGAAAGCCTACGTTCTCATTCGCCGGACACGTGTATATGCCTTGGCCTAAGCTGGCCATCACAACCACAGCACCCGTTGCTGTGGTTGCGGTAGTCACAGCAGTCACAACTGTGTTGCAACGCCCGGCCCCTTCCTCCGGCGCCGCCGTCGCCTTCCCCCGCGACACGCGCCGGCCGCCTCCGTACGTGGTGTGCACCACCCTCCGGTACTACGCCCGGACCCGCCCCCGAGGTTCCCGTGCCGCGGCGCAAGCTGTCCGATTTCATCGCGTGTGGAGGGGTGTGCCCAGTGTGGCTGAAGTGAATTGCCCCGTTTCGCGCAAGACATCTTGTATGTCTATCGGTCACTCCCCTGGGTGATCTGCCGCGTACGCATAGTCCGTTCGGGCCATTCAAGATTGGGCCCGAAGGAGGTGTTGCGGTGTCCCGGCCTTCCGTAACGTCCTCAACTGGCAGCGGTGAATATGCCGCTGCCGCCGTGGGGGAGCCTCGATTGGGAGAGGACGGCGCCGGCATGGGCTGGGTAGCTGACTGGAGTGCGCAGGCGGCCTGCCGCACTACCGATCCGGATGAACTGTTCGTACAAGGAGCAGCGCAGAACAGGGCCAAGGCGGTGTGCACCGGGTGTCCGGTGCGCACGGAGTGCCTGGCCGACGCGCTGGACAACCGCGTCGAGTTCGGCGTGTGGGGCGGGATGACGGAACGCGAACGGCGCGCACTGCTGCGCCGTCGGCCGACCGTCACCTCGTGGCGCAGGCTCCTGGAGACCGCACGTACCGAGTACGAGCGGAGCGCGGGCGTCCTGCCCGTCGCACTCAACGACGACGAGACCTACGAGACGTACGCGGCGGTCGGCTGACCGCCCTCCGCGTCCCCGCCGAACCGGCCCCTCAGCCGGTGGCCAGGCGGTCGCCGACGGCCCGCAGCCCCGCGAGGTCGTGGACGTCCCCCGGCAGTGCGGACACCTCCGCCACCGCCACGTCGGGGTGGAGGGAGAGAAAGTGGTCGCGCGTTCGCTGCTCACGCGCGATGACCTGCATCCGCTCCGCGTGGAGGCGCAGGAGCCCCGCCGTCAACGCGGCCACGGCGGGCGGCACTTCAGCTGCCGGCGCCGGTACCGCCGAGGACGCGGAAGCGTCCGGCGCGGCCTCGTCGCCCTGCGGCTCGGGCAACGCGCCCGTACGGTCCGCGCCGCCGGTGTGCGTCTCCTCGGCGGGCGCGGCCTCGGCGGGCGCGTCCTTGGCGGATGCCGTACGCGTGACCTCGGCAGGTGCCGCCTCCGTACGCGGGTCCTCGGTGGATGCGGCCGGGGTGCGGGTGTCCTCGACGGATGCCGCCCCCGTACGGGCGTCCCCAGAGGATGCCGTTCCGGTACGTGCGTCCTCAGCGGATGCCGCCCCGGTGCCTGTGGACGCGGCGCGGGCGGAGCCGCCGGGGGCGGAGGCGCCCTGGGCGGAACCGGACCCCGCGGAGGCAGGCCGCGCGGGTCCCGGGTGAGGGTGCGGCGAGGCCGCCGACCCGGTGCCGTCGAGCGGCGAGGAAGCCGACGCGGGACGAGCGGGCGTCGAGGCCGCCGACTCGGGGTGTGCGGAAGCCGAGGCCGCCGACTCGGGGTGAGCGGCTGCCGAGGCCGCCGACTCCGGATGGGCGGAAGCCGCGGGTGCTGGTGAACCGGGCGCCGGGGCGTCGGGGGAGACGGCGTCCGGGCGGCCCCCACGAGTCTGCCCGCCCGCCCGATCCACCATGCCGGCTCCGTCAAGATTTTCCGCGGCGGCGAGGGACTGCTCGGCGGACAGCCAGGCGGCGCCGCTGCCGTGCACGCGGTTGAGGACCAGCCCCGCCAGGGGCATCCTCTCCGCGGCCAGCCGCTCCACGAAGTACGCGGCCTCCCGCAGCGCGTCCTGCTCGGGGGCGGCCACCACGAGGAACGCCGTCCCGGGCGCCTGCAGCAGCCGGTAGGTGGCGTCCGCGCGGGTACGGAAGCCGCCGAACATGGTGTCCATCGCGGACACGAAGGTCTGCACGTCCCGCAGGAACTGACCGCCCAGCAGCTTCCCCAGCGTCCCCGTCATCATCGACATGCCGACGTTCAGGAACTTCATGCCCGCACGGCCGCCCACCTTCGCCGGCGCCATCAGCACCTTGATGAGCCGGCCGTCCAGGAACGACCCCAGCCGCTTCGGGGCGTCGAGGAAGTCCAGGGCCGAGCGGGACGGCGGCGTGTCGACGATGATCAGGTCCCAGGCGTCCCCGGCCCGCAGCTGTCCCAGCTTCTCCATCGCCATGTACTCCTGCGTGCCCGCGAAACCGGCCGACAGGGACTGGTAGAAGGGGTTCGCCAGAATGGCGCGGGCCCGCTCGGGGTCCGCGTGCGCCTCGACGATCTCGTCGAAGGTCCGCTTCATGTCCAGCATCATGGCGTGCAGCTCGCCGCCGCTGCCCGTGTCGACGCCGGGCACCCGGCGCGGGGTGTTGTCCAGCTCGTCGATGCCCATGGACTGGGCCAGCCGCCGCGCCGGGTCGATGGTCAGCACCACCACCCTGCGCCCGCGCTCCGCGGCCCGCACGCCCAGCGCCGCCGCCGTCGTCGTCTTGCCGACGCCGCCCGCGCCGCAGCAGACGACGATGCGCGTCGCCGGGTCGTCCAGCAGCGGATCGACCTCCAGCCGTACGGCCCCGGCGCCCCCGCGGGCAGCCGCACCGGCCTGGGCCGGGCCCTCCGGTCCCGGGACGCCGGGCTGCCGGCGGCCTGCCGTCCCCGTGCCGCCGGGGGTCCCGTCCACCGCGTCGGCCGTCGTCATGCGCCCACCCCGAGCCTCCGTAGTTCCTTCGCCAGCCGGTACAGCCCCGCCAGGTCGACGCCCCCGCCCAGCAGCGGCAGTTCGTACGCCGGGACGTCCAGCTTCGCGAGGGCCTCCCGCTGCTCCCGCTCCAGCCCGACCCGGTGCGCGTGGTCGGCCGCCTCCTCCAGCAGCGGGCCCACCAGCTCCTCGGGACCGGCCACGCCCGCCGCCGCCAGCGCCTGCGCGATGCCGTCCCGCCGGCCGCCCGCGGCGGCCCGTACCGCGTCCTCGTCCAGCAGCTGCGGGCGGACCATGTTCACGATCACGTTCCCCACCGGAAGGTCCGCGGCCCGCAACTCGGCGATGCCGTCGGCGGTCTCCTGGACCGGCATCTCCTCCAGCAGCGTCACCAGGTGCACCGCCGTCTCCGGCGACTTCAGCACCCGCATCACGGCATGCGCCTGGTGGTGTATGGGGCCCATCTTCGCCAGGCCCGCCACCTCGTCGTTGACGTTCAGGAAGCGGGTGATCCGGCCGGTCGGCGGGGCGTCCATCACCACGTGGTCGTAGACGAAGCCGCTGCCGTCCTTCTCCTTGCGGCGCACCGCCTCGCACACCTTGCCGGTCAGCAGGACGTCCCGCACGCCGGGGGCGATCGTCGTCGCGAAGTCGATCGCGCCGAGCTTCTTCAGCGCCCGGCCCGCGGCGCCCAGCTTGTAGAACATCTGGAGGTAGTCGAGGAGTGCCCGCTCCGCGTCGACGGCGAGGGCGTACACCTCCCCGCCGCCCGGTGCGACGGCGATCTTGCGCTCCTCGTAGGGGAGCGCCTCCGTCTCGAAGAGCTGTGCGATGCCCTGTCTGCCTTCGACCTCCACGAGGAGGGTTCGCCTGCCCTCCGCCGCGAGGGCGAGCGCGAGGGCGGCGGCGACCGTCGTCTTACCGGTACCGCCCTTGCCGCTGACGACCTGGAGCCTGCTCACACCAGCGAGCGTAACCAGTCGCCGCGTCACGCACGCAGGAGGCCGCCCTTGGGCGGGCCCGCGGAGCGGATACAGTCGGCCCCATGACCAAGTGGGAATACGCGACCGTGCCCCTTCTCGTGCACGCGACCAAGCAGATCCTGGACACCTGGGGCGAGGACGGCTGGGAGCTCGTCCAGGTCGTCCCCGGCCCGAACAACCCCGAGCAGCTCGTGGCGTACCTCAAGCGGGAGAAGCAGTGACCGGGCGCGTCGAGGCCGCCCTCGCGGAGCGCGGGCTGACGCTGCCGCAGGTCGTCCCGCCGCTCGCCGCGTACCAGCCGGCCGTGCGGTCCGGCGCGTACGTGTACACCGCGGGCCAGCTGCCCATGGTGGACGGGAAGCTTCCGGTCACCGGCAAGGTCGGCGCCGAGGTCACCGCCGAGGAGGCGAAGGACCTCGCGCGCATCTGCGCGCTGAACGCGCTGGCCGCGGTGAAGTCGGTCGCGGGCGACCTGGACCGCATCGCGCGCGTGGTGAAGGTGGTCGGCTTCGTCGCGTCGGCCGCGGACTTCACCGGGCAGCCCGGCGTGCTGAACGGCGCGAGCGAGCTGCTGGGCGAGATCCTCGGCGACCGGGGCGTGCACGCCCGCAGCGCCGTGGGCGTGGCCGTACTGCCGCTGGACGCGCCGGTCGAGGTGGAGCTCCAGGTGGAGCTGCTGCCGGACGAGGACTGACGGGCAGGCAGCCGGCGCCGTCGGCGAGCCCTGCGGGGTTCCCGAGCAGCAGGGCCACCGGCGAGAACCGGCCGGCGCACCCTCCGGCAGGACGCGCCGCCGACTCGGTCCGCGACCGGGTCTGCGGCCGGGTCTGCGGGCCTCGGCGGGCCCGGTCGGCCGCCAGGTGCGCCGGGCCTCGGCGGGCCGGGTCGGTCGGCTGAGTGCGCGCGCTGGGCCTCGGCGGGTTGCGGGCGGCGCACGCCCCCACCGATGGCAACCGGCGGGCAGTTCCGGTCGGCGGGCCCCGCGGCGGGAAGCCCGCCGGTCGCCTCCCCTGCTGTTCCGTTCCGCCTCGTCGGGCCCTCGCGGGCGCGGCGGGGCGGTTCTCTGTACGGGCCACTCTTTCCCGCGCCGGTTGATCCGCATAGGCTCCGGCCATGCCTCACGGTCAGCCCAATGGTCAGTGGTACCCGCCGGAATGGCCCGGCCTCATCCGCGCCCTCGCGGCCGGCGAGCTGACGCCGGCGGCGCCCCGGCGGGCCGCCACCGTCATGCTGCTGCGGGACGGCGCGGCCGGTTTCGGGCCCGAGGTGCACATGCTGCGCCGCCGTACGTCCATGGCGTTCGCGGGGGCGCCTACGCCTACCCGGGCGGCGGGGTCGACCCGCGGGACGAGCAGCCGGTCCGGTGGGCCGGCCCGGCGCCCGCGGAGTGGGCGGCCCGCCTCGGGGTGGCGGAGCCCGCAGAGGCGCAGGCGATCGTGTGCGCCGCGGTCCGCGAGACGTACGAGGAGGCCGGAGTCCTGCTGGCCGGACCGGACCCGCGGACGGTCGTCGCGGACACGACGGGCGACGACTGGGAGGCCGACCGGGCCGCCCTCGTGGCCAGGGAGCTGCCCTTCGCGGAGTTCCTCGACCGGCGCGCCCTCGTCCTGCGGTCCGACCTGCTGGGGGCGTGGGCCCGGTGGATCACCCCCGAGTTCGAGCCGCGCCGCTACGACACCTGGTTCTTCGTGGCGGCCCTGCCGAGCGGCCAGCGCACCCGCAACGCCTCCTCCGAGGCCGACCGGACGGTGTGGATCCGCCCGGAGGACGCGGCGGCCGGCTACGACAAGGGCGAGCTGCTGATGATGCCGCCGACCATCGCCACGCTCCGCACCCTCGCCGCGTACGACTCCCCGGCCGCGGCGCTCGCCGGGGCGCGCGGCCGCGACCTGGCGCCGGTGCTGGCGCAGGCCCGGCTGGAGGGGGAACAGGTGGTGCTGAGCTGGCCGGGGCATGATGAGTTTACGAAGCACGTGCCCAGTGGCGTACGCCCCGACGCGGCCGGAGGTGGTGACATATGACCGACGCCGCCGCCCTCCCGGGGCAGCCGCGCGGTGCCGTGGTGTCCGGGCCCGCCACCGAACGGGCCGTGAACGTCCTGGCGCCCAACCCCTCCGCCATGACCCTGGACGGCACCAACACCTGGATCCTCTCCGAGCCC
Source organism: Streptomyces sp. CC228A (assembly GCF_021390935.1). Classification (GTDB taxonomy): domain Bacteria; phylum Actinomycetota; class Actinomycetes; order Streptomycetales; family Streptomycetaceae; genus Streptomyces. The sequence goes on along the minus strand of NZ_JAJPUI010000006.1, from coordinate 26,078 downwards.
GACTCGGAGCTCGCCGTCGTCGTCGACCCGGGCCCCCTGGACGAGGGCCACCTGCGCCACGTACGGGACACCGCGGAGCGCCTCGGCAAGCGGGTCGCCCTGACGCTGCTCACCCACGGCCACCCGGACCACGCCGAAGGCGCGGGCCTCTTCGCGGAGCTGACCGGGACGCGCGTGCGCGCGCTCGACCCGGCGCTGCGCCTCGGGGACGAGGGCCTGTCGGCGGGGCAGACCGTGGCCGTCGGCGGGCTGGAGCTGCGCGTCGTCCCGACGCCCGGGCACACCCACGACTCGCTGAGCTTCCACCTGCCGGCGGACCGGGCGGTGCTCACCGGCGACACGGTCCTGGGACGCGGGACGACGGTGGTGGCCCATCCGGACGGGCGGCTCGGCGACTACCTGGACTCCCTCCGCCGACTGCGCTCCCTGGCCGTCGACGACGGGGTGCGCACGGTGCTGCCGGGGCACGGGCCGGTCCTAGACGACGCGCAGGGCGCCGTCGAGTACTACCTCGCCCACCGGGCTCACCGGCTGGCCCAGGTCGAGACGGCCGTGGAGGACGGCTTCACGACCCCGGAGGAGGTCGTGGCCCGGGTGTACGCCGACGTGGACCGGTCGCTGTGGCCGGCGGCCGAGCTGTCGGTGCGGGCGCAACTGGAGTACCTCGCGGACCACGGCCTGATCTGACCCGCCGGCCTGGCGGCGGGAGGCGCGGATCCGGAAGCGGGAACGCGGCCTTACCTGCACGGAATCGGCATGTCCCCGGCGACACAGGATGCTTTACGCTCCCTTTACCAGCGTTGTCGCTCGAATGGGGGGTCCCTGTGTTCGTCCTGGGCATTCTGCTGCTCATCGCCGCAGTGGTGTTGTACGTGGTGTCCCGGTCCACCGACCGGTCCGGGTTCCGGCTCGGCGCCGTCGGCGCGCTGCTCGCGGGGATCCTCGCCGGCCTGCTGAGCTGCCTGCACGTCGTCAGTGCGTACGAGGTCGGAGTGCCGGTGACCTTCGGCAAGGTCGGCTCGCCGATGAGGCCCGGTATGAACGTCATCTCGCCGTTCACGGACGTCACCAGCTTCTCGACGCGCCCCGTCGACCTGAACCTCTCCGACAAGGACGTGGTCGAGGTCCGCTCCGCGCAGGGCGGTGTGATGTACGCCGAGGTGACCGTGAAGTGGGCGGTCGCACCGGCGAAGGCCGTCGAGCTGTACCGGCTCGCCGGCAACGAGGCGGCCATCCAGCAGCGGCTGGTGTACCCGGACAGCCGGGAGATCGTCCGCAACGTCTTCGCCCGCTACACCAGCGAGGAGGGCTACACGTCCGCCCGCGAGAAGATCAACGCCGAGATCGGCAAGCTGGTCAAGGAGCGGCTGGCCCCGCGCGGCATCGACGTCACGACGGTGAACCTGCGGAACGTACGGCCGTCGGAGAAGCTCCAGGAGCAGATCGACGGCAAGATCCAGCAGGAGCAGGCCACCGAGCGGGCCGAGGAGGCCGCCCGCACGGCCACGGCGGAGGCGGAGCGCCGCCGTATCGAGGCCGAGGGCATCGCGAAGGCCAACAAGATCCTCAACGAGTCGCTGACGGACAAGGTCCTGTTCAACCAGTGCATCGAGGCGTACAAGGAGGCCGCGGCGAGCAACCCGGTGTACGCGGTGCCGTGCGGCGACGGCGGGGGCACCCCGGTGATCGTGGACGGCAAGAAGGAGTGACCTCCGGGCCTGCCGGCCCGCCGACCGCCGCTACGCGCGCGTAGGGCTTCCCGGCGCGCCTGCCGCCGCTACGCGCGCGTAGGAGGCGTCGGTGCAGGAAGAGGGCCGCCCCGCACACCCACCGGACGACGGTGTCGATCCGGTCGGCGGCGGGGCGGCCCTCTGACGTGTGCAGGGCGCCGGCGGGCGTACGGCGCCGGTGCGGCGCGGTCAGCGGGAGCGCTTGGCGAGGCGCTCGACGTCCAGCAGGATCACGGCGCGCGCCTCCAGGCGCAGCCAGCCGCGGCCCGCGAAGTCGGCCAGCGCCTTGTTGACGGTCTCGCGGGAGGCGCCGACGAGCTGGGCCAGCTCCTCCTGGGTCAGGTCGTGCACCACGTGGATGCCTTCCTCCGACTGCACGCCGAAGCGGCGCGACAGGTCGAGGAGGGCGCGCGCCACCCGGCCGGGGACGTCGGAGAAGACCAGGTCGGACATCTGGTCGTTGGTCTTGCGGAGGCGGCGCGCGACGGCGCGCAGCAGGGCGGCCGCGACCTCGGGGCGGGCGTTCAGCCAGGGCTGGAGGTCGCCGTGGCCGAGCCCGAGCAGCTTGACCTCAGTCAGCGCGGTGGCCGTGGCGGTGCGGGGGCCCGGGTCGAACAGGGACAGTTCGCCGATGAGCTCACCGGGGCCGAGGACGGCCAGCATGTTCTCGCGGCCGTCGGGGGAGGTGCGGTGGAGCTTGACCTTGCCCTCCATGACCACGTAGAGGCGGTCACCCGGGTCGCCTTCGTGGAAGAGCGAGCCGCCGCGGGCGAGGGTCACCTCACTCATCGAGGCGCGGAGCTCCGCGGCCTGCTCGTCATCGAGCGCCGCGAAGAGCGGGGCGCGCCGCAGAACGTCGTCCACGAGTTCTCTCCTATGTCGACCTGCTCAGGGACGTTGGTCCCCATGATGCCGGACGCCGCGGCCCTCGTCCGGGGGGCGCTGCGCGCGGCGGTGGTGTGCGACCCGGCGTCCGCAGGGTAATCATCGTGCGATCAATCACAACAAGTTTGACGCACCGGTACGCGTGTCCGTACAGCAGGGGCCCGATTGGGTCCTCATCGCCCGTGCCCAGGGCGGATCCCGGCGGGGGCGCTTAGGCTGGCCGGGTGTCCAAGTCGCCGGTGAGAGCGCAGGCCGAGGGGGCCGGAAGAGTGTCCGGGGAACAGAATTCCGCCGTGGGCGAACATATGTCGCCCGCGGCCGCGAAGGATGCCGGAAATCCGGCAAATGGGGCGAAACGGTCAGCTGGGGCGGAAGGTCGAGGGAAGCGCGGAACCGGCCGAGGATCCGGCAAGCCCACCAAGCCCCCGACCGACGCGACGAAGACCGCCGGCACCGCCAAGCCGGCCAAGACCGCCGGCACCGCCAGGGCCGCCAAGACCGCCGGCACCGCCAAGGCCGCCAAGAGCGCCGGCACCGCCAAGCCTCAGGCCGGCGCGAACGAGACGGCCCGCACCGCCAAGCAGGCCGCCAAGCCGCCGACCCGTACCGCCAAGCAGGCCGGCGAGCCGGGGAAGCCGGCCAAGGCGGAGTCGCGGTTGGCCATGGTGCGGCGGGCGCGGCGCATCAACCGGGAACTCGCCGAGGTCTACCCGTACGCCCACCCCGAGCTCGACTTCCGCAACCCCTTCGAACTGCTCGTGGCCACCGTCCTCTCGGCCCAGACCACCGACCTGCGCGTCAACCAGACCACGCCCGGGCTCTTCGCGAAGTACCCGACGCCGGAGGACATGGCGGCCGCGGTGCCGGAGGAGTTGGAGGAGATCATCCGGCCGACCGGGTTCTTCCGTGCCAAGGCGAGGTCGCTGATCGGGCTCTCCACGGCCCTGCGTGACCGCTTCGACGGCGAGGTGCCGGGGCGACTGGAGGACCTCGTCACCCTCCCCGGCGTCGGCCGCAAGACGGCGAACGTCGTCCTCGGCAACGCGTTCGGTGTCCCCGGCATCACCGTGGACACCCACTTCGGGCGGCTGGTCCGGCGCTGGAAGTGGACCGAGCAGGAGGATCCGGAGAAGGTCGAGGAGGAGATCTGCGCCCTCTTCCCCGCGTCCGACTGGACGATGCTGTCCCACCGCGTGATCTTCCACGGCCGCCGCATCTGCCACTCCCGCAAGCCCGCCTGCGGCGCCTGCCCGATCGCCCACCTCTGCCCCGCGTACGGGGAGGGCGAGACGGATCCGGAGAAGGCGAAGAAGCTGCTGAAGTACGAGATGGGCGGATATCCGGGCCAGCGCCTCGCCCCGCCCCCGGACTTCCCCGGTCGGCCCGCGGCGCCCCTCGGCGCCGGCCAGGGGGTCGCGGTCGGAGCGGACGACGTGCAGGACAGCGGCCTCGGTGCCTGACCGGCCCGGCCCGACCTGGGGCGGCACCGGGCGCAGGACCGGGCGTCAGGGACCAGAACGCCGGGGCGCACGTCGGAACGAACCTGTGGCCGTCACACGTTGTGAGATGCGGGGGTGCCTATGACGCGAGCGAGAGAAGACAGCCACGGTGCCGCCGGCGCCGGTCGCGGCCCGGAGGGCCGCTCCGGCCGTGAGGCCCGACCGAGGGCGGCGGGCGAGCCCGTACGGGCGGCGGGGCCGCCGCGGACACGGCGGGGGACCCGCGCAGGATCCGCGCCGTGCCCGGCACGCCCAGGCCGCGGGCGTCGACCCGGGCGCCGCGAGCGCGCATGGTCGCGGGGCCGCCCGGGGCGGCGAGCCCGGGCCCGTCGCGGTGCGGCGGCACGAGGCGGTGCCGGAGCGGACGGCCGCGGTGCCGGTGGACGTCACTGCCGACGGCCTGCCCGACTGGCTGGAGCCGGTCGCCAGCTCGGCGCGCACCATCGCTCCCGAGCAGCTCAGCCGGTACCTGCCGCCCGCGTCCGGAGGGCGGCAGGCGGCCGTCCTGGTGCTGTTCGGTGAGGGGGCGCGCGGTCCGGAGCTGCTGCTGATGGAGCGGGCCGGCACCCTCCGCTCGCACGCCGGCCAGCCCTCCTTCCCCGGCGGTGCGCTCGACCCCGAGGACGGCGACCCGGCGACCCTGGGGCCGCTGCGGGCGGCACTGCGGGAGGCCGAGGAGGAGACCGGCCTCGACCCCGGCGGGGTCCAGGTCTTCGGTGTGCTGCCGCGCCTCTACATCCCGGTGAGCGGTTTCGTCGTGACGCCCGTACTGGGATGGTGGCGGACACCCAGCCCTGTGGGCGCCGTCGATCCGGGCGAGACCGCGCGGGTGTTCACCGTACCCGTGGCGGATCTCACGGCTCCGGCCAACCGCGCCACCGTGGTCCACCCCAGCGGCTACCAGGGGCCCGCGTTCCTCGTGGAGTCGGCCCTCGTCTGGGGGTTCACGGCCGGGGTGATCGACCGGATCCTGCACTTCGCGGGGTGGGAGCAGCCGTGGGACCGGAAGAAGCAGGTCCCACTCGACGCGCGTGCATGACAGGGTGGCATGACAGGTGACGGCCGCACCCCGCGGCCGTACGGGTACGGGGTGACCGGCCCCAGGGCGGCCGGCGACGATCTGTGAGGCTAATGACGGTGAACGTGCTGGACATCCTGCTGCTGGTCGCCGCCGTGTGGTTCGCGATCGTCGGATACCGCCAGGGGTTCGTGGTGGGCATCCTGTCGGTGATCGGCTTCCTCGGCGGCGGCCTCGTGGCCGTCTACCTGCTGCCGCTGGCCTGGGGCCCCCTTACGGGCGACGCGGAGGTGTCGACGACCGCCGCGATCATCGCCGTCGCGATCGTGCTGATCGCCGCGTCCGTCGGGCAGACCCTCACCACGCACCTGGGCAACAAGCTGCGCGGCCACATCACCTGGTCGCCCGCCCGCGCCCTGGACGCCACCGGAGGCGCTCTCGTCAACGTGCTGGCGATGCTCCTGGTGGCCTGGCTGATCGGTTCGGCCCTGGCCGGGACGTCCGTGCCGACGCTCGGCAGGGAGGTCCGCAGCTCCAAGGTGCTGCTGGGGGTGGAGCAGGTGATGCCCGCCCAGGCGTCCACGCTCTTCACGGACTTCACCACGGTGCTGGCCCAGAACGGCTTCCCGCAGGTGTTCAGCCCGTTCGCCAACGAGCCGATCGCCGAAGTGCAGCCGCCCGACCCGGCGCTCGTCGACAGCCCCGTCGCGGCACGCGCCCAGCGGTCCATCGTGAAGGTCGTCGGCACGGCGCGCAGTTGCGGCAAGGTCCTGGAGGGCACGGGCTTCGTGTTCGGGGAGCGCCGGGTCATGACGAACGCCCACGTGGTGGGCGGCGTCGACGAGCCGACCGTCCAGATAGGCGGCGAGGGGCGGCTGTACGACGCGACGGTGGTCCTCTACGACTGGCAGCGCGACATCGCCGTACTGGACGTGCCGGACCTCAAGGCGCCGGTAATGGAGTTCACCGAGGGCGACGCGCGCAGCGGTGACGGGGCGATCGTCGCGGGCTTCCCGGAGAACGGCTCGTACGACGTGCGGTCGGCCCGCGTCCGGGGCCGGATCAACGCCGACGGCCCGGACATCTACCACCGCGGCGAGGTCCGGCGGGACGTCTACTCGCTGTACACGACGGTCCGGCAGGGGAACTCCGGAGGGCCGCTGCTGACCGAGGACGGCAAGGTGTCCGGCGTCATCTTCGCCCGGTCCCTGGACGACCCGAACACGGGCTACGCCCTGACCGTCGACGAGATCCGTGAGGACATCGCGCTGGGCCTGAGCGCCGGTCAGCAGGTCGACAGCCAGGGCTGCGCCCTCTGACGCCGCATGTCCGGCGCGGCGGCGGCACGTGCACGTCCCGCCGCCGCGCCGGACCGGGGCAGCCCGCGCCGGCGGGTCCGGTCAGCCGCGTGGATGGTGCCGCAGCCGCGCGGAGACCCAACGGGCCCGGCGGCGCAGGAAGTGCGGGATCCCGAGGCGGCCGTCCGACACGGCCTCCCGCGGCCCGCTCCTCTCGGGAGTCGGCGCGGCGGAAGCCGAGCGGCGGTTGTGTGCGGCGTCAACTTGGTCGTGCGTCCAGCCCATACCCCGACGTGTGCCCGTGGCCCAAGGTCGGTAACCGCCTGAGGGACAGCCAATCGGCCTATGCGGGCGGCATTTGGCTGTTCGTAGGACAACCGTTCCTGCGGCTTCATGTGGCTTCCGCCGGGGCCCGGACGGGAGGCGGTGCGGTGGCGCTCAGCGGTCGGGCTCGGGGTCCTTGAGCCAGTTGACGAGCTCGGTGGAGAAGGCCAGCGGGTCCTCCTCGTGCGGGAAGTGGCCGAGGCCGTCGAACAGCCGCCAGCGGTAGGGGGCTTCGACGTACTCGCCCGACCCCGCGGCGCTGCGCGTGCGCATCACCGGGTCCTGCGAGCCGTGCAGATGGAGCGTGGGGACGCGCACGGGACGCTTCATGCGCCGGTTGAACTGGTACCCGTCCGGGCGGGCCATGGAGCGCACCATCCAGCGGTACGGCTCGATCGAGCAGTGGGCCGTCGACGGGATCGTCATCGCCCGGCGGTAGACACCGAGGGTCTCGTCGTCCGGTGCCCGCGCCCCGGACCACTCCCGGATGAGCTCGCCGACCAGCGCCGCGTCGTCCGCGACCAGCCGCCGCTCCGGCAGCCACGGGCGCTGGAAGCCCCACACGTGGGACCCGGCGCGGGACTGCGCCACATCCGACAGCATCGCGGAGCGCCAGCGGCGCGGGTGCGGCATCGAGGACACCACCAGGCGGCGCACCAGCTTCGGCCGCATCACCGCCGCCGTCCACGCCAGGTAACCGCCCAGGTCATGGCCCACCAGGGCGGCGTCGGGCTCACCCAGGGACCGTACGACCCCGGTGATGTCGAGCGCCAGGTTCGCGGGGTCGTAGCCGCGCGGGGTGCGGTCGCTGCCGCCCACGCCCCGCAGGTCCATGGCCACGGCCCGGAAGCCGGCGTCGGCCAGCGCGGTGAGCTGGTGCCGCCACGTCCACCAGAACTGCGGGAAGCCGTGCAGCAGCAGGACCAGCGGACCCTCACCCAGCTCCGCGATGTGGAAGCGCGCCCCGTTCGCGGCCACGTCGCGGTGGGCCCAGGGGCCCTCGATCCGTACGGGGTGGCCGGACGGGCCGGGTGGGTTGCCGGTGCTGCTCTCAGGGACGGTCATGCAGACGAGCGTGCCACAGGCTCGGCCTTCTCCAGCGCCGGACGGCTGTCGGGGCGCGGGTGCGGCTTGGCGTTCTGGAGCACCGCGGCGGTCTCCTTGACGGAGGCGGCCGTCCTCTGCGGGCCCTTGCCCTGCTTGGCCTTCTTCATCAGGGCCGCCCCGATCAGCCCGAAGACCACGGCGACGAGGACGTTCACCGCGAAGGACAGCAGGAAGCAGACGGACAGGTGCCAGCCGGTCCACGCCTGGAAGCCGTACGCCAGCGCGAAGCTGAGCATCGGCAGCGAGAAGAGCAGCACCGTGGCGGCGGCCAGCAGCCCGGCGCTGCCCGCGGCGCCGCGCTTGACGTCCTGCCGCAGCTGCGCCTTGGCCAGCGCGATCTCGTCGTGCACCAGCGCGGACATCTCGCTGGTCGCGGACGCGACCAGCTGTCCGAGCGTCGGCTGGCCGCCGTTCAGGTCCGGCGCACCGCTCGTGCCCGGCGCGGCGCCGGTCTCGCGGGTGGCGAACGCGGCGCTGCCGCCCTCGCGGTCTTGTCGGCGGGGTCGCTCATCGTCTAGCTCCTCTCTCCTGGTACGGCCTGTGGGTCGGCCCCTCGGGGCGGGTGCGCGGCGGCTCGCGTACGGCAGCCGCGGTGCGGTCGGGGCCTGCGGCCCACCGCGTGCGGCGTCCTGCGTGCGGTGCCCCGCCTCGGGGTCCGACCTCAGATCATGCCGGACCGTCGGCGTCGCCGCGCGATGCCCCCGTGTCGTCGGCCCGCCGTCCGTGTCCTGCGGCGTGGTGCGCGGCCTCGTCGGCCTGCTGCGCCGCCTCCTCGGCCTTCAGCCGGTGCTGCTCCGCCTTCTGCCGGTGCTCGGCGGCCTTGCGCTCGTAGATCTCGGCGAGCCTGCGGTGGTGCTCCGGGTCCTCCGCCTCGTAGACGTCGGGGATGCCGCTCATGTCCTCGTCGCGCTCCTCCACCTCGACCAGAGCCTGGTACTTGCGGACCCGCAGCTTCAGCAGGACTGTGGCGAGCAGGGCGGCGATGAGCGAGCCGATGAGGACGGCGGCCTTGACCTCGTCGGTGAGTGCGGCGTCGCCCTCGAAGGCGAGTTCGCCGATGAGCAGCGACACCGTGAAGCCGATGCCGGCCAGCGTGGCGACGGCGAAGAGGTCGGCCCAGGCCAGGTCCGGGTTGAGCTCGGCGCGGGTGAAGCGGGCCGTCAGCCAGGTGCCGCCGAAGATGCCGAACGCCTTGCCGATGACCAGGCCGAGGACCACGCCGAGCGTCTCCGGCTTGGTGAAGACGTCGCCGAGGGCCCCGCCCGAGACGGACACACCCGCGGAGAACAGCGCGAACATCGGCACGGCGAAGCCCGCCGACAGAGGGCGCACCTGGTGCTCGATGTGCTCACCGGGGGACGCTTCCTCGCCCTCGCGGCGGTGGCAGCGCAGCATCAGGCCCATGGCGACGCCGGCGATGGTGGCGTGGACGCCGCTGTTGTACATCAGGCCCCAGATGACCAGGGCGAGCGGCACGTAGAGGTACCAGCCGCGCACCTCCAGGCGCAGGAGCAGCCAGAAGAGGGCCAGGCCGGCGACGGCTCCGCCCAGGGCGGCGAAGTTCAGGTCGCTGGTGAAGAAGACCGCGATGATGAGGATCGCGAAGAGGTCGTCGACGACGGCCAGCGTCAGCAGGAAGGCGCGGAGCGCGGAGGGCAGCGACGTGCCGATGACGGCGAGCACGGCCAGGGCGAACGCGATGTCGGTGGCGGTGGGGACGGCCCAGCCGTTCATGGAGCCGCCGCCGGCGGTGTTGACCACGACGTACACCAGGGCGGGGGCGGCCATGCCGCAGAGCGCGGCGACGACCGGCAGGGCGGCCGCCCTGGGGTCGCGGAGTTGGCCTGCCACGAGTTCTCGCTTGAGCTCGATGCCGGCGACGAAGAAGAAGATCGCGAGCAGTCCGTCGGCGGCCCAGTGCTGGAGCGAGAGGTCCAGGTGGAGTGCCTCGAAGCCTATGTGGAAGGCGCGGACCGACTCGTAGGTGTCGCCGAGCGGGGAGTTCGCCCAGATGAGTGCCGCGACGGCGGCGAGGAGCAGCAGGACGCCGCCCACGGTCTCCGCGCGCAGGGCGTCCGCGACGAACGTCCGCTCGGGGAGGGAGAGGCGGCCGAGGAACTTGCGCTCGGAGTTGTTGTTGGTCGTCTTGGGCGCGGCCACGGTCCAGGGACCTCCGGTCGTGTCAGTAAGCGGGCATGGCAAAGCACATGCCGACCAGACTTCCCGGCACCCCTTGGACTTTTTATCGATTGGTTGACGCGACCCATACCCTACCGGGCGAGCGCAAGGAAAAATCGGACAATAGGCACTCTAAGCGCAAAGAGACCACCCGGCGCGTTGATGCCGGGTGGTCTCTGGGGTGCTTTGGGGTGGTTGGGCCGGGGTGCGGGCTTCGGGTTGTGGGGTGCGCGGCTGCGGGGCTGCCGCCGCCGGTACGTCGTTGCCGGTGCGCTGTCGCGGGTGCGCCGTGTCGGTGTGCCGCCGTCGTTGCCGGTGCGGCCCGCCGTCGACGCCGGGTGGCAGGGGGGTGCGTCCCGTCGTCGGCGGCGGGGGCCGCCTCCGTGTGTCCTCAGCCCTCGCTGGGCGCTGCGGGCAGCTTGGCCTGAATGAGGTCCATGACGGACGAATCGGTCAGGGTGGTCACGTCCCCGAGGGTCCGGTTCTCCGCGACGTCCCGCAGCAGCCGACGCATGATCTTGCCGGAGCGGGTCTTCGGCAGCTCCGCCACCGGCAGGATCCGCTTCGGCTTGGCGATCGGGCCGAGGGTCGCGCCGACGTGGTTGCGCAGCTCCGTGACGAGGCCCTCGGCGTCCGACTCCGCCTGGGTCGCAGCCGCACCGCGCAGGATCACGAACGCCACGATCGCCTGGCCCGTCGTCTCGTCCGCCGCCCCCACGACCGCGGCCTCGGCGACCTTCGGGTGGGACACCAGGGCCGACTCCACCTCGGTGGTGGAGATGTTGTGGCCGGACACCAGCATCACGTCGTCGACCCGGCCGAGCAGCCAGATGTCGCCGTCGTCGTCCTTCTTGGCGCCGTCGCCCGCGAAGTACCGGCCTTCGAAGCGGGACCAGTAGGTGTCGATGAACCGCTGGTCGTCGCCCCAGATGGTGCGCAGCATCGACGGCCACGGCTCGGTGAGGACGAGGTACCCGCCTCCGCCGTTCGGCACCTCCCGCGCCTCGTCGTCGACGACGGTGGCCGCGATGCCCGGGAGCGGGCGCTGGGCCGATCCGGGCTTCGTCTCGGTCACACCGGGGAGCGGGGAGATCATCATCGCCCCGGTCTCCGTCTGCCACCACGTGTCGACGACCGGGCACCGCCCGCCGCCGATGTGCTCCCGGTACCAGACCCACGCCTCCGGGTTGATCGGCTCGCCCACCGACCCCAGGATGCGCAGGCTGGACAGGTCGAACTTGGCGGGGATGTCGTCGCCCCACTTCATGAACGTGCGGATCGCGGTCGGCGCCGTGTAGAGGATCGTGACGCCGTACTTCTCCACGATCTCCCAGAACCTGCCCTGGTGCGGCGTGTCCGGGGTGCCCTCGTACATGACCTGCGTGGCGCCGTTGGCGAGAGGCCCGTAGACGATGTACGAGTGGCCGGTGACCCAGCCGATGTCCGCGGTGCACCAGTAGACGTCGCTCTCCGGCTTCAGGTCGAACACCGCGTGGTGGGTGAACGCCGCCTGCGTGAGGTAGCCGCCCGAGGTGTGCAGGATGCCCTTCGGCTTCCCTGTGGTGCCGGAGGTGTAGAGGATGAACAGCGGGTGCTCCGCGTCGAACGCCTCGGGCGTGTGCTCGGCGCTCTGCCGCCCGACGATGTCGTGCCACCACACGTCGCGGCCCTCCGTCCAGGCCACGTCCTGGCCGGTGCGGCGCACCACGAGCACCTTCTCGACCTGGGCGAGCCGGCTGAGGGCCTCGTCGACCGCGGGCTTCAGCGCGGACGGCTTGCCGCGCCGGTAGCCACCGTCCGCGGTGATGACCAGCTTCGCGTCGGCGTCCACGATCCGGGCGGCGATGGCGTCCGCCGAGAAGCCGCCGAAGACCACGGAGTGCAGTGCGCCGATGCGGGCGCACGCCAGCATCGCCACGGCCGCCTCGGGGATCATCGGCATGTAGACGGCGACCCGGTCGCCCTTGCGCACACCGAGCTCGGTCAGCGCGTTGGCCGCGCGGCTGACCTCGTCCTTGAGCTCCGCGTAGGTGATCGCCCGGCCGTCACCCGGTTCGCCCTCGAAGTGGATGGCCACGCGGTCGCCCAGACCTGCTTCGACATGGCGGTCCACGCAGTTGTACGCCACGTTGAGCGTGCCGTCGGCGAACCACTTCGCGAAAGGCGGGTTCGACCAGTCGAGGGTTTCGGTCGGCTCACTGGCCCAGCTCAGCCGACGCGCCTGCTCGGCCCAGAAGGCGAGCCGGTCCGCCGTGGCCTGCTCGTACGCCTCCGCCGTCACGTTGGCGTGCGCGGCCAGCTCGGCAGGCGGTGCGAACCGTCGCTCCTCCTTGAGGAGGTTGGCCAGGCTCTCGTTGCTCACGACATCTCCCATTCCCAGGGCGTCCGTTGTGTCCCGGCCCATAGCTCACCAGCCGGATGCCCGGGTGACAAGGGGTTCCCGACTATTGGTTTAGACCTCTGCATCGGCGGGCGGGACCCGGCGACGGGGCGGGACCCCGCGCGGGCCCGACCGGGACGCGGTGGACGGACTGTACGGTCAGGCGTCCCGTCCGCCGACCCGCGGCGAACCGGACCACCACCCACCACCACGTCGCCGCACCCGAAGAGGTTCACCCGTGCCGGGCCCGCTCCGCTCCCGGGACCTCACCGGTTGCGGACGGGGGCCGCCTGCCCGGGACGCGGGTCCGGGCAGGTGCGGCTCACGCAGGGGCCTCCTCCCTGCGGGGCAGGTCCGCCGCCGGTACGTGTTCGAAGACGTCGTGCCCGTCCCCGGTGCGCGTCAGCAGGTACGCCTGGGCCTCGCCGACGTGGAAGTACATCCCCTGGAGTTCCAGAGAGCCCGCGGCCACCCTCCGCGCCACGCACTCGTGAGCCATCAGGTGGTCCAACTGCTGCACCACGTTGTTCAGGCACAGCTGCTCCACCGCGTCCGCCGGCCCGCGCCCCGACAGCCGCACCCGGCCCGGGGTCCCGCTGTCCATGCGTTCGAGGCTCGGCAGCCCGTACTTCAGCCAGCGGACCAGGGAGGTGGAGGCGCGCGGCGGACCGGCCGGCGTCCCCGGGCCCGGACCTGTCGCGGGTCCGGTGGGCGGCGGGTTCTTCAGCAGCGCCTGCATCGCCCCGCACCCGGAGTGCCCGCATACGGTGATGGACCGGACGCCGAGCACCTCCACGGCGTACTCGATTGCCGCGGCCACCGAGTCGTCGCCGCCCTCCTCGTCGGGAGGGGGCACCAGGTTCCCCACGTTGCGCACGGTGAACAGGTCGCCCGGGCCGCTCGACGTGATCATGCTCGTCACGAGCCGCGAGTCGGCACAGGTCAGGAAGAGCTGCGACGGCCGCTGCCCGTCGCGGGCGAGCCGCGCCAGCTCGTCCCGTACGAGAGGCGCCGTGTTCCGCTGGAAGGAGCTCAGGCCGCTGGCGAGCTGGTGCCCCGTCGTGCGGGACGGCTCCGCGGGATGGTCGCCGCAGTGGTGGTTGCGCCAAGCAGTCCACGGGCGGCAGCAGCTGTTCCTGCCGGTCGACGGTTCGGCGATGCGGCTCCCCGACCGACCGGTCAGCCGCACCCGGCCGCCGTGCGCCACATGCGACATCTGCCAGTCCTGGAGCGTGTCGTACGCGGCGTGGTCCATGAAGGAGCCGTCCAGCTCGATGACCACGTCGGCGTCGCCCGGGATCTGGTGGAGTGCCCGGCTCAGCCTGGGGACGGCGAGGAACGTCAACTGCCCGCGCACCCGCACGTGCTCGGTGTCGCCGTGCCGTTCGCGGGTGATGCGCGTCCTCGCGAGCCGGTGCAGGGACACGGCCGTGGCGACGACGATGCCGAGGGCCACACCCTGGAGGATCCCGATCAGGACCACGCCGAGGACCGTCGTCGCGTACACGAGGGCCTCGCGGTGCCGGGTGACGCTGCGGATGTGCGTGATGCTGACCATCTGCACGCCGATGACCATGACGAGGGCGGCCAGCGCCGGAAGCGGGATCAGGTCGATCACGGGCACGAGGACCAGGGCGGCGAGCACCACCCACACCCCGTGCAGGATCGTGGAGTTCCGGCTCACCGCGCCCGCCGTCACATTGGCCACGCTGCGCACCGCCACGCCGGCCACGGGAAGCCCGCCCAGTGCGCCGGACGCGATGTTGGCCGCTCCGAGTCCGGCCAGCTCGCGGTCGAGGTTCGCGCGGGGCACGCGTGTCGTGGGGTCCTTGCGTGCCGCGATCAGCTTGTCGATGGCCAGCGCGGAGAGCAGCGACTGCACGCTGGTCACCAGCATGATGGTGAGCACCCCCGCAGCGAGCCCGAGTACGGGCCCCTCGGGCAGCCCGGGCAGGGCGTGACTGCTCCAGGACGGCAGGTCCACGCGGGGCACGTCCAGGCCGGCCGCGAGGGCGAAGACGCTGGCCACCGCCACCGCCGTGAGCGCGGCGGGCACCTTGCGCGCCATCCTCCCGCCGCGTCCGGGAAGCCTCGGCCAGAGCAGCAGCACGATGATGGTGAGCGCGCTGACCGAGAGGGCGGCCGGATGGACGGCGGCCAACTGCTGCGGCAGCTCGATGAGGTTGTCGACGACGGAGCTCTGCGGCGTGCCGCCCAGCACGATGTGCAACTGCGCCAGCGCGATGGTCACGCCGATGCCGGCCAGCATGCCGTGCACGATGGCCGGCGACACGGCGAGCGCGGAGCGGGCCACCCGCAGGGAGGCCAGGCCGAGTTGGGCGAGGCCGGCGAGCACCGTGATGGCGCAGGTCGTGCGCCAGCCGTAGCGCTGGATGAGCTCGGCCGTCACCACGGTCAGCCCGGCCGCCGGGCCGCTCACCTGCAGCGGCGCGCCGCCGAGCCGGCCGACGACGATGCCGCCGACGGCGGCCGCCACGAGTCCGGCCTGAAGGGGGGCTCCGGTGGCCAGGGCGATGCCCAGGGACAGCGGCAGCGCGATCAGGAAGACCGCGATCGAGGCCGAGACGTCGGCACCGGCGATGCGGAACCTGCGGCCCGAGGGCGGGGGACTGTGCTCCCGCGGTCGATGCGACGCGTCCGGCGCGCGGCTGCCCGCCGCCTCGGACGACGAGGACGGGGCGGGTGGGTCAGCTGCGTTGGCGTGCGGGGGCATACAGGACGTCATGGCTGCCGTCTCCTCCAGAATGCGGTTGCCGGACGGGCGAGGCGGTCGGCTTGCAGGGGCGTTGCTCACGGCGTACGGCACGGCGCCACCCGGGCATAGGCCCGGACGAAACCGGGCAAGGGCAGAACGCCGGATGCCGCCAGGCGTCAACTACTCGGTCTGCCAACTCTCAGTAAACGAATCGTAATGCAGAGTAAAGAGTTCGGCATGACATTCGGCGCAAATGGTGCATGTGTTCACCCGCAAAGGTGATTAGTCCTCTTATCGCGGCCCCGCATACCTCCCGCCCACCGCCCTCGATGCGACGTTGACGGCCCCGATACAGGCACCTGAAGCACAGGAGGGCGGGTCGATGACGGCCGTCAGGAACAGGATCACGGCCGGTGCTGTCGCAGCAGCGCTGGTCGGAGGGCTCGCCGGATGCGCGGACGCGGGCGGCGCACGGCAGGCCGAGGGCGCTGCGGGGGCCAAGCGGGTCGCCGAGCCGCCGAAGAGCGCCGTGCGCCTCATCGGGGACGGCTCGACGTCGTTCACCGGCCCGCAGCCCGGGCTGAAAGCGCCGGAGCGGATGAAGCCCGGTGAGCGGCCGCCCCAGTTCGTCGTCTTCTCGTGGGACGGCGCCGGCGAGGACAGCCAGAAGCTCTTCTCCCACTTCCGGGGCGTCGCCAAGAAGTACGGCGCGACCATGACGTACTTCCTCAGCGGCGTCTACCTGCTGCCCGAGGACAAGGCGGCCCTGTACCGTCCGCCGGGTCACGCGCCCGGCCGCTCCGACATCGGTTTCAACGACGTCGAGGGCATCCGCGACACCGTCAGGGAGCTCCGTGGCGCCTGGCTTGAGGGCAACGAGATCGGCACCCACTTCAACGGGCACTTCTGCGGCCCCGGACGGGGTGTGGGCACATGGTCGGTGGAGGACTGGAAGAGCGAGATCGCCCAGGCCAAGTCCTTCGTGAAGAACTGGAAGACCAACTCCGGACTGTCAGCGGAAAAGCCCCTTCCGTTCGACTACGACAAGGAGCTGATCGGCGCACGCACCCCCTGCCTCGAGGGCCGCAAGAACTTCGTGCGGGCCGCCGCGGAGCTGGGGTGGCGCTACGACACGAGCGGGGTCAACGACCAGGTGTGGCCCAAGCGGAAGGAGGGCCTGTGGGATCTGTCGATGCAGCTCGTCCCCGTCCCGGGACGTGACTTCCAGACGCTGTCCATGGACTACAACTTCATGGTCAACCAGTCGGGGACCACGAAGGGCGACCCGGCCATGCACCGCTTCTGGGGGAACCAGATGCGTGACGGCCTGATCCAGGCCTTCAACCGCTCGTACCAGGGCAACCGGGCTCCGCTCATCATCGGGAACCACTTCCAGTCCTGGAACGGCGGCACCTACATGCGCGCCATTGAAGAAACGATTGCTCACGTCTGTGTGCAGTCGGAGGTGCGCTGCGTGTCCTTCCGGCAGCTCGCCGACTGGCTCGATGCCCAGGACCCCGCCGTGCTGGCGAAGCTCCAGAGCCTGAAGGTGGGTCAGGCGCCGCCCGACGGGTGGGCACGCTTCCTCGCCGCGCGGCCCGACGCCTCGGCCTCCGCCTCCCATGCGG
Organism: Streptomyces sp. CC228A; assembly: GCF_021390935.1. GTDB lineage: Bacteria > Actinomycetota > Actinomycetes > Streptomycetales > Streptomycetaceae > Streptomyces. The sequence goes on along the minus strand of NZ_JAJPUI010000006.1, from coordinate 9,315 downwards.
GCGCCGCCGCCCGGAGGCCGACCACCGGTGACGGGCAGGCCGGCTGAACCGGACGCTCCCGTGGACGAGGGCCCGGTGTCCCGAGCCCGGCCCGCCCGCCCGGTCCACGGCGGTGCGGGCCGGGCCGTGCTGCCCGGTCCTGTGTTCCTCACCGCTTCCCGGACACGGGTCGTGCCGTTGCGTGCGTCACGGACCGGACCGGGTTCCACGGGCGGGGCAGCTCCCGCGGGTAGTGCCGGATTTCCGGGCCATGCCCGGTCCGCGGGAGCGGGCCGGTCCCGGGGCGGGCCGGGGCGGCCGTTGCCCTGCGCCGGCCGGTGTGGGGTGCGGGTCGGGGCGAGAGCGGTCCGCGCCCGGGCAGGGGTGCGTGGGCCGGGGCGTCGCGACGGCGGCAGCCGGTGCGGACACGTGCGGTCGGGGGTGCGCGCGTCGGGAGGGCGCCGCGGCGGCTGCCGGTGCGGGCGTGCGCGGTCGGGGTGGCGGGACGGTGGCCGGTGCCGCGGCGGGGCGGGCGGGCGTGGGCCGGTGTGGCAGGACGGTGGCCGGTGCCGCGGCGGGCGGGCGTGGGCCGGGGCGGCGGGACCCCGGCGGCTGCCGGTGCGGGGCGCGGGGGTGCGGGGTCGGGTCGGGGCGGCGCGAAGGCGGCCCGGTGCCCGGGCGGGCCTGCTTGGGCCGGGGCGTCGCTACGGCGGCCGGCGCCCGGGCCGGCGGGGCCGGGCGGTCGGCGTCAGGTGTACTGGGGCGCCGGCTCGCGTAGCACGAAGCCGGGGTCTACCTGCTCCGCAAGGTCCGCTCCCGCCTTCGCGTTCCCCCAACTCCTCGCGTTCCTGAGGTGGAAGTGCACCATCTGCCGCGTGTAGCGCTCCCAGTCGCGCTGCCCGTACGCCGCGTCCACCGCGGCCTTCAGCTCGCCGAGCGTCGCGCGGTTCTTCTCCTCCAGCGCGGCGAACGGCGCCGGGCGGCCCTTCTCCGCGGAGCGGACCCAACCCGAGTGCGCCACCGTCGCCAGCAGGTCGTCGCCCACCTCGGCGCGCAGGTAGTCCACGTCGTCCTGCCCTTGGACCTTGTTGCCCACCACTTTCAGGGAGACCCCGAAGTCCCGCGCGTACTCCTTGTACTGGCGGTAGACGGACACCCCCTTGCGGGTCGGCTCGGCGACCAGGAACGTCATGTCGAAACGGGTGAAGAGTCCCGACGCGAACGAGTCGGACCCCGCGGTCATGTCGACGACCACGTACTCTCCGGCGCCGTCCACCAGGTGGTTCAGGTACAGCTCCACCGCACCGACCTTCGAGTGGTAGCACGCCACACCCAGATCCGCCTCGGTGAAGGCTCCCGTCACCATGAGCGTCACCTCGCCCGGGTCGAGCGGCACCGGCCGGCCGCAGGCCGCGTGGACGGCGTTGTCCTCGCGGATCCGCAGCAGTCGGGAGCCCGTCCCCGGCGGAGTCGTCTTGATCATCGTGTCGGCCGAGGAGATCCGGGGGTTCGCGCCCCGCAGGTAGTCCTTGATCAGCGGCAGGTTGCCGCCCATCGACGGCAGGGCCGCAGCCTCGTCCTCGTCCAGGCCGAGGGCCGTGCCGAGATGCTGGTTGATGTCCGCGTCGATCGCGACCACGGGGTCTCCGGTGGCCGCGAGATGGCGGATGAAGAGGGAGGACAGCGTCGTCTTGCCACTCCCGCCCTTCCCCACGAAAGCGATCTTCATATTCACCTAGGGTAGTGGCTCGGATGCACGGTGTCGGCGAACCGTATGAGGAAGGCCACTCAGGGGTGAGGGCGGGCGGCGCGGGCGCGTAGCCTCGCTACCTATGAGTACGCATGCCGCTGACCCGCTGGCCGCCCTGGGCGCGCTTCCGGGGGTGCCCGACACCGTGGAGTCCGTCCGCAAGGCCGTCGATCGGGTGTACGGGCACCGCGTGATGCGCCGCCGCAGCAACGAGGTCTCCTCGGAGGCTGCCCTGCGCGCGGCGCGTGCGTCCGCGGCGCTCTCCGGCGCCGACTGGGCACTTGAGGAAGTGCGCCGGAGGAGCGACTTCGGCGCTGACCCGGAGGCCCGTACGGTCGGTGCCGCGCTGAGGCTGACCGCCGAGGCAGGCCAGTTGCTGTCCGTCTGGCGGCAGTCGCCGCTGCGCGTGCTGGCCCGGCTGCACCTGGTCGCGATCGGTGACGCCGGCGAGTCCGTGGGGCGTCCGCGGCGGGACGGTGAGACTGTCGACGAGCCGCTGATCGAGGCGCCGCTGCCCGGTGCCGACGAGGTCAACGGCAGGCTCGACGGCCTGTCCGGTCTCGTGGTCGCGGGCAGCTCCGCCCCGGCGCTGGTGACGGCCGCCGTGGTGCACGGCGAGCTGCTGGCGCTGCGGCCCTTCACCTCGGGCAACGGCCTGGTCGCGCGGACGGCCGAGCGCATCGTGCTGATCGGCAGCGGGCTGGACCCCAAGGCGGTCTGCCCCGCTGAAGTCGGGCACGCCGAGCTCGGGCGGGCGGCCTACGTGGCGGCCTTCGAGGACTACTGCTCGGGAACGCCCGAGGGGATGGCACGCTGGATCGCGCACTGCGGACGCGCCGTCGAACTGGGCGTGCGGGAGTCGACGGCCGTCTGCGAGGCTCTGCAGCGCGGCGCCGCCTGACCGAACTGCGCGGCGACCCGGCCTTCTGGGGCCAGTGCTCCGTGGAGAGCCCCGCGGACGTCCACGGGGAACCGGCCGTCGGGGCCGACGGCCGCCCGGCCGGCCACTCGGATGTCCCCGTACAGGGTTGCGGCGGTACCGGTTTGGCGGTACCGCCGCTGGCACGTCCGCCGAGTTACCATGCGTCCTCGATATGTGCCCATCAGGCGGGGAACTTTGCCCTACGCCTGGTGCGGCTGGCCCGTAATCGACGGGTCGACGTCGCGTGGGTGCTCGACTTCCGTGCTGTTCGGTCCGTGGGGCCTTACTGCTCAACAGGGGATCCTCTCGGATGCCCTAGGTCTCGCGGGCCGTAACTCCTTTGTACCTCCGTGCGCGGGGTGGGGAAAGTCCTGGCCCGACTTCTTTACTTTTCGCCCTCATATCGGGACAACCCCGTCAGCTGTCGTGGCCGCTGCCGTCACCCTGCAGCGGCGTGCCGGCGTCGGCTGGCGTACCAGACGATGCCTGCTGCCGCCGCCGCTCCCACGGCTGCCGCCGCGATCAGCGCCGGTCGCGGCGGCAGCGAGAAGGAAGGCAGGCGCTGCTTCAGCCGTACCGGGCGGGTGAAGACGAGAATCGGCCACTCCCGGGCGGTCGCCTCGCGCCGCAGCGCGCGGTCCGGGTTGACCGCGTGCGGGTGCCCCACGGCCTCCAGCATCGGGACATCCGTGATGGAGTCGCTGTACGCGTAGCAGCGCGCCAGGTCGTACCCCTCGGACTCCGCGAGCTCCCGCACCGCTTCCGCCTTGGTGGGGCCGTACGCGTAATACTCCACCTCGCCGGTGTAGCAGCCGTCGTCGCCGACGACCATCCGTGTGGCCACGACCCGGTCGGCTCCCAGAAGCTCGCCGATCGGTTCCACCACCTCGGCTCCCGAGGTGGAGACGATGACCACGTCCCGGCCGGCGGCATGGTGCTGCTCGATGAGCGACGCCGCCTCGTCGTAGATGATCGGGTCGATCAGCTCGTGCAGGGTCTCCGCGACCAGCTCCTTGACCTGCTGGACGTTCCAGCCCTTGCAGAGCGCTGAGAGGTAGGTGCGCATCCGCTCCATCTGGTCGTGGTCGGCCGCGCCGGCGAGGAAGACGAACTGCGTGTAGGCGGTGCGCAGCGCGGCGCGGCGGCTGATCAGCCCGCCTTGGTAGAAGGACTTGCTGAAGGTCAGTGCCGAAGACTTGGCAATGACCGTCTTGTCCAGGTCGAAGAAGGCCGCTGTGCGAGGCGAGGAGTGGTTTTCCACGAACCCGAGCATAGGTGCCGCCATTCGGTGTACGCCGAGGCGCGTGGGTTTGCTTGAGAAGGCTCTCGGGTACACCATGGAAGTCACGGATCGTTCGCGACCGTGCTAACCCGGACCGGCTCCTCCCCCCCCGAGTCGGCCGGAGAGACGACCCCCGCTCTCCCCCCCGGCGGGGGTCGTCGCATGTCCGGACGCGTTTTCGCTGGTCCGGACGGTATGGAACTGTCATCGCCGCCCCCTTCGACTCCGGTCGGCTCCCATGGCCACCCATGCGCGATTCATTACTCAGCGTAGCCGAAAGGCTGCGTAGTGGAAGTCGCTGGTATGGGTGAGCGGGATATTCACAAGCGGGCGGCTGTCCACAGTTTTTGACCAAGATCCACTTAATTTCCGGAACCCCGCCACCGTGATTCCGAACGGCTGGGCTGCGCCACGGGAAACGTACATCTCCCCGCGCGGCCCGGACGGGTGGAGGCGGCGCGAACGCGCGCCGAATGACTCATGGACATGCCGTGGCCGTCCGCTTACGACGCGTATGCGAACGGTGCGGCAGCCGGACGAAAGGGGGCGGACCCGTGGGTGCACCCATCACCACCGGGCGGACACCGGCTGCGGAAGGGCAGCGGACCGCACCACTGATCGTGAGCGAGGACCCGGAACTCCTCGACGACCTGCTGAGACTGTGTGCCGCCGCCGGTGCGCACCCCGACGTCCACCCCGCTCCGCCGGACGGGAGAGCGGTATGGGACGCTGCGCCGCTGGTGCTGGTCGGCGACGACGCCGCGGCCCGCTGCCGCGGCGCGGCCCGCAGGCGGGGGATCCTGCTCATCGGCAGGGACCAGGACGATCCGGACGTCTGGCGGCGCGCCGTCGAGATCGGCGCCGAGGACGTGCTGTGCCTGCCCGACGCGGAACCTCGGCTCGTCGACCGCATCGCGGACGTGGCCGAAGGAGTCGGGCGGCAGGCTCTGACAGTGGGAGTGCTCGGCGGGCGCGGCGGGGCAGGCGCCTCGACACTCGCCTGCGCCTTGGCCGTCGGAGCGGCCAGGACCGGTCGGCGGACCGTGCTCGTGGACGGCGATCCGCTCGGCGGGGGGCTCGACGTCCTCCTTGGCGGTGAGAAGGCGGACGGGCTGAGATGGCCGGATCTTGCCGCCTCCACGGGCCGTGTCGCCGGTACGGCTCTGGAGGAGTCGCTGCCCCTCCTGCACGGTGTGCGCCTGCTGAGCTGGGACCGCGGACAGACGGTGGGCCTGCCACCGGAAGCAGTCCGCTCCGTGCTCGCGGCGGCCCGCCGACGCGGCGGCATCGTCGTCGTCGACCTGCCCCGGCGAACCGACGACGGCACCGTCGAAGCCCTGGCCCAGCTGGACATGGGGCTGCTCGTCGTGCCCGGCGAGCTCAGGGCGGTCGCGGCAGCCAGACGCGTGGCCGAGACGGCGGCCATGGTGCTGGGGGACCTGCGCGTCCTCACCCGGGGCCCCTACGCGTCAGGCGTCGATCCGGCGTGGGTCGCCCGCGTGCTGGGGCTTCCGCTGGCCGGTGAACTGCCCGAGGAGCCTCGGCTGCCGGCCGCACTGGATGAGGGCCTGCCTCCCGGAGGCGCTTCCTCCGGCCCGCTAGCGCGGTTCTGTGCCGCATTCTGGCAGCGTGCCCTCCCCGGGACCGGTGCCTCATGACCGCCGCGCTCCTCGACGCCGTACGGCAGAGGCTGGCGGAGAGCGGCACGGAACCCACGCCCGCGGGGGTCGCCGCGGCCCTGCGGGCGCAGGGCAGACTGCTCGGCGACGCCCAGGTCCTCGGGGTCGCCCGGCAACTCCGGGGCGAGCTCGTGGGCACCGGCCCGCTGGAGCCCCTGCTGGGCGACCCCGCGGTGACGGACGTCCTCGTGTCGGCGCCCGACCGGGTCTGGGTCGACCGAGGCGAAGGTCTGGAGCTGTCGGCCGTCACGTTCCCGGACGCGGCCGCCGTCCGCCGACTCGCTCAGCGGCTCGCCGCGGTGGCGGGGCGGCGACTGGACGACGCCCGGCCCTGGGTCGACGCCCGGCTCCCGGACGGCACGCGCATGCACGCGGTGCTGCCCCCGGTGGCCTTCGGCTGCACCTGCTTGTCGCTGCGCGTCGTACGGCCCCGGGCCTTCACCCTCGACGAACTCTCCGCGGCGGGCACCGTGCCGCCCGGTGGCGACCGCGTCCTGCGCGCACTCGTCGAAGCCCGGGTGTCGTACCTGGTGAGCGGCGGGACCGGCTCAGGAAAGACGGACCCCTATTAATGACACCTCTACTAGAGGATCACGTGCGGTAGCGGTTTCCGGTGCCCGCCCCGACTCATGGAGGCGCTCTGACCTGCACTTTTGTGGCGCAGTGAAGGCGGGCTAGTCGGGTGCGTGGCCGCGCCTTCGAATCCAAGGGTCGGCACGCGGAGGGGCCAGGCGGCGACGGGCCCCCGCGCGCGCACCGGCTCAGGTGCCGGAAACCCGACACCTTGCAGGGCCAGATCCCTCCGCGCGCCGGGGTCCGAGCTGGTCCGGACTCCGGCGGCAATGGGTCCTCCCGCGCGCGGGCACGCACGCTCAGGTGCGACCTTTGTCGCAGCAAGGTCCCCGGGTCGGCGCGCGGGCACGCCAGGGGGTCCGGGCTGCTCCTGACCTCTGTGGCGAGCCCCTGCGGAGCGCTCAGGGCGGGGGTCTCTCCACGGCTACCGACGCGAAAGGGCCCCGGCCGGGCCTCGGGGGCGGGCACCGGCCGGGGGGGCTCAGCCCTGGGCTTGGGCCCAGGGAGCAGGTTCGATCACGCGAGGCGGGTCTTTCAGCAGCACTCGCTGTCCGGCCGGTCCCACCGACAGGCTGAAGCAGGTGTGCTCAGGCGTGCCGAGCCCCACGTACTCGGCATGGACCTGCTCGATCTCCCGCCACAGCGTGCGCGGGCCGTACTGGTGGACGGTGCGGCCTGTCACCGAAGCGGCGGAGCCGGTGGTGTCCTGCACCCACAGCTGCGTGTCGGTGCCGCGGCCGGAGTGCCACATCCGCACCCCCGGCAGGCGGGTGCCGGCGTAGAGGGCGAACCCGAGGGTGAGCAGTTCGTGAGCGACGAGCGCGGTGTGGCTGACGCGGGTGATGTCGCCGTGGACGTCCGGCAGGTCGGGGGCGCGGTGGGAGCGCATCGGCATGTACGAGGCGCCGCTGTCGAAGGTGCCCTCACCCCGCGTGCCGCCCTCGCCGACCATCCGGATGAGTGCCCCCGACCAGAAGTCCCGGGCCAGCGGCGCGACGAGGATCCCGCCGGGCCGCAGCTGCTCCAGCAGGGGCGCCGGGGCGTGGCGGACCGCGCAGGTGAGGACGATCCGGTCGTAGGGAGCGCCGCTGGGCAGGCCCCACTCGCCGTCGGTGTGCACCACCTTCGGTTGGTAGCCGGCTGTGGCCAGCCGCTTCGCCGCCTGGTCGGCGAGGCCGGCGTCGACCTCGACGGTGTGGACGTTGTGGTCGCCGACGCGGTCGCACAGGAGCGCGGCGAGGTGGCCGGTGCCGGTGCCGACTTCGAGGACGCGGTGTCCGTCTTGGACGTCGAGCAGCCGCAGCATCCTCGCCACCATGCTGGGCTTCGAGTTGGAGCAGGTGGCCACGCCGGGGCCGTCGGGGAGGCCGTCGTCGAGCTGGGTGACGACGGGCTCGTCGGACTGGATGAGGGCCAGGCGCTCGGGGCCGGAGGCCGGCACGCACTGGTAGGGCTCCTGCCGCCAGACGCGTTCGGGGATGAACAGCTCGCGGGGGACGTTGTGCCAGATGCGGCGCCATGTGTCGTCGAGCAGACCGCGCTCGTGAAGGTGTTCCACGAGCGCGGCGTGCCCGCCCCTGGGGGCGGTCGTCAAGGTCGGCTCCCTACTTGCTCGGGCCGGAGCCGTCGGGGTTCGGCGGCGTGGGCGGCGGATTCCACGGCTTGTCGGACGGGGGTCCGGCGTGCTTGCCGTCGTCGGTCACGGATTCCTCCTCGTGAGTCGGATGGGTGTGGCGGTGGTGCACCCGCACGCTGCGGCGGTTGCGCCGTCGCTGCCCGCAGCGGGCGAGAGTCAGCGCAGCCCTGCCGGGCCGGTCGGGTAGGTGTGCGGCCGCACGGTGGGGGCCCGGCAGGTGGGGTGCCGGTAGGCGTCCGGGCGGGCGCCCGACGCGGAGAACCCCGGGATCACCACCGCCTCGCCCTCGATCGGCCGCCCGCAGTGCACACACCAGCGGCGCACCGCGTAGGTCACGGCGCCTCCCCGATCCCGCGGGCCGTGCAACAGGGTGCGCAGCCCCACACGGTGGTCGACAGGTCGTGGGCGCCGTCGCGGTGCTCGATGCGGGCCACCGGCCGGGCACCGGGCTCCATCAGCAGCTCGCGGCACCAGACGCAGGCGCGCCCGTGGTAGACGTCCCACGACAGGCCGGTCACGGTCCGGGGGACAGCGGGCAGGGGCTCGGCATCCGCGGTCACCGGCTGCTCCCGGCGGTGTGGCAGTCGCGGCAGGCGCGGGGCGCCCATACGACTCGCGTGCCGGGCGCGGCCTGGTGGCGGTGCCAGCCGAGCGACACCGCGGCCCCGGGGCGGAGTCCCGTCCCGCAGAAGGCGCAGTCCAGGCCGTACCGCTGGAGGCTGGTGAGCGTCTCGTAGGCGGGGAGCGGCACGGCGGCCGCGGGGACGGTCATCCGCCGTACCTCACGCTGTGGCAGCGGACGCACACCCGCAGCGGGAAGCGGCGTAACAACGGCCGGGCGGTGACGGCGGTCAGCTCAACAGCGCAGTCCGCGCACTGCCGGCCGCGGCGCTGCCGCTCCGACAGCGGCGGGGGCTCCGGAGGCCCGGCCAGGGCGCGGGCGGCCAGCCACGTCACGGGCGGGCCCATGGACGGCGGCACGGTCATCGGACACGGCCCGCATCACCGAGGGGCTACAGGTGCCGAGAGAACTCGTCGACGCAGGCCAGAGCGACCTGTACGGGCAGTGGGAGCCATCCGGAGAACTCCGCGCCAGGATCGCGCACGCGCACCAGGCAGGACGGACCGACCTCCGAACGGCCCGCTGGATCAGCGAGGTCCTCGCCACCCAACGCAGGGCCGACGACCATGAGGAGGGCGCCGTGCTGTGGCCGGTCGTCCGCTCCCAGCTCGACGCCGTCACCCGCCTCCTCCCCGGCGCCTCCGGACCTGCCGCGGACCGGCTGCTCCTCCTCGCCGCCGAGCACGCCCACTGGCTGTCCTGGGTCGCCTGGCGCGAGCAGCAGCACGCCGCGGCGCTCGCCTGGGTCGACATGGCGCACGGCTGGGCCGTCGACGGCGGGCACACCGACATGGCGTCCTGGGTGTACCGGATCCGCGCCCACTACAGCCTCCAGCGCACCGACCCCGTGCGGGCGCTGCGCACCGCGGAGG
>NZ_JAJPUI010000024.1 GCF_021390935.1 Streptomyces sp. CC228A | reverse complement strand
GGAACGCTGATGGACCGCATGAAGAACCAGACCGCCCGCCCGCGCACCTACCGGGGCGTCATCGACGAAACGCTGCGCAAGAGCGAGTACGTCGAGATCCCTCCGCACCACCTGGAAGGGGCGGTTGTCTCCCACTGCGCCGCCCACCTTCGCAGCCACTTCGGAATCGCCCCGAAGCGCATACCCACCCAGCCGGCGGTCGTCTACCGCTACGGCCCGGGCGTCGGCTTCGTCGCCCACCACGACGAGGTCACCGACATCGAGCGCGAGCGGGCCCGGACCAACGGACAGCCCGTCGTCGGCGGAGACCTCACCCTCCTGGTCTGGCTCAACACACCGGACTCCTATGGCGGCGGGGAACTGTTCTTCGAGAGCCCGGCTCAGGAGATCAAGCCGCCCTGCGGCACCCTGGTCGCCTTCCCTGCCACCCGCGACCACATCCACGGCGTACGGCCGATCACGAGGGGCGAGCGCGTGACACTCGTCGTACGTATCGATGCCGAACGCCCTTGAGAAACAGCCGGTTTCGCCTGTCGGTGAGAGCAGCACGGTTGCCAGGATGAACGGCATGACGACGATCAACGGTGAGGTTGCGCCCGGATTCGAACCGGTCCGCGAGGCGTTTGCAGCGAACTTCACCCAGCACGGGGACATCGGCGCGGCCGTGTGCGTCTACCGGCACGGCCGCCCTGTGGTCGACCTGTGGGGCGGCGTCGCCGACGTTGACACCGGCCGTCCGTGGACACGGGACACGCTGCAACTGGTCTACTCGGCGACCAAGGGAGCCACCGCGACCGCGGCGCACATGCTGGCCGAGCGCGGCATGTTGGACCTCGACGCGCCGGTGGCGAAGTACTGGCCGGAGTTCGCGGCGAACGGCAAGGCCGGCATCCCCGTCCGCTGGCTCCTGTCCCACCAGGCCGGCCTGATCGCCCTGGACGAGCCGCTCTCACTGGCCGAGGCGCTGGCCTGGGAACCCATGACAGCAGCGCTCGCGGCCCAGCGCCCGCTGTGGAACCCGGGCACTGCACACGGGTACCACGGGCGAACCTGGGGCTGGCTGGTCGGAGAGGTGATCCGCCGCGTCTCCGGCCGCTCGCCGGGCCGTTTCTTCGCCGACGAAATCGCGCGCCCCCTCGGGCTGGACTTCTTCATCGGCCTGCCGGCGAGTGAACGCGGCCGGGTCAGCCGCATGGTGTACCGATCGCCGGCCGTCGACCTCACCACCGTGCCCGCCGAGGCGGTTCCCGAGGAACTTCGCGAGCAGGTAGCCGCCTGGCGCGACCCGAACTCCTTCAGCAACCGGGCGTTCGCGGTCACCGACCCAGCCGCCATCGACTTCGACTCGCCGGAGGTGCAGGCCGCAGAACTCCCGTCCTCCAACGGAATCGGCACCGCGCAGGCACTTGCCCATGTACGCCGCCCTGATCGGCGAGGTGGGACGGCGTGCGCCTGCTCACCCCGGAGACTCTGTCGTCGGCGACCGCAGAGCAGGCCAGCGGAAGACCAGGTGATGGTGATCCTCGGCCGATCAGCACCGGATACATGCTCCCCACCGAGGGCAACCCCATGACCGGCCTGAACGCCTTCGGCCACACCGGCCGCGGCAGCTCCTCGGCTTCGCCGACGCGCAGGGAATCGCCTTCGGGTACGTGATGAACCGCATCGTCAGCGGCTCCGATGACGGGCGCGCTGCTGCACTGGTCGAAGCAGTGCCCGGACTGGGGTGGCATAACGATCGGCCTCGCGGCTGACGGCCTTGCTGCGCAACCGAGGCGTCATGGGTCGCTGTGGGGAACGCGTCGCCCACCGACCCAGCACCCCGGAACGCGCCGCCGCGCCGGATACGTGCTGACTCGTACCGCCCCGCCCAGCCCCCGAAGGCGTGCCCCCGCGCCGGATAACGTGCTGCCCGCAGCCGCTCCCACCGGCCCCGCCCTGGCCCGCGAAGGTCCGGCCCCCACCGGCCCCCGAGGGCGCGGCCCCCGAAAGCCCGGCCCCCGGAAGCGCGGCCCCCGGAGCCGCCCCCCCCCCCCCCCCCGCACCCCCCCCCCCCCCCCCCCCCCCCCCCCCCCCCCCCGCCCGCCCCCCCCCCCCCCCCCCCCCCTCCCCCCCCCCCCCCCCCCCAACCCCCCCCCCCCCCCCCCCTGCCCCCCCCCCCCCCCCCCCGCCCCCCCCCCCCCCCCCCCCGCCGCCCCCCCCCCGCGGCGACCCCGCGCCGCCGCCCCGCCCCCCC
>NZ_JAJPUI010000005.1 GCF_021390935.1 Streptomyces sp. CC228A | reverse complement strand
GTGCCGCCGGGCGGTACGGGCGGACCGGGGGAGCAGCATGCGCGGCTGAACCCGAAGTACCTCTTCGACACGTTCGTGATCGGTTCCTCCAACCGGTTCGCGCACGCGGCGGCCGTCGCCGTCGCCGAGGCACCCGCCAAGGCGTACAACCCGCTCTTCATCTACGGGGAGTCGGGCCTCGGCAAGACGCATCTGCTGCACGCGATCGGCCACTACGCGCGGAGCCTGTACCCCGGCACGCGGGTGCGGTACGTGAGCTCGGAGGAGTTCACCAACGAGTTCATCAACTCCATCCGCGACGGCAAGGGCGACACCTTCCGCAAGCGGTACCGCGACGTGGACATCCTGCTCGTCGACGACATCCAGTTCCTGGCGAGCAAGGAGTCGACGCAGGAGGAGTTCTTCCACACCTTCAACACGCTCCACAACGCGAACAAGCAGATCGTGCTGTCCTCGGACCGGCCGCCCAAGCAGCTGATGACCCTGGAGGACCGGCTGCGCAACCGCTTCGAGTGGGGCCTGACGACGGATGTGCAGCCGCCGGAGCTGGAGACGCGGATCGCGATCCTGCGCAAGAAGGCGGTGCAGGAGCAGCTGAACGCGCCGCCGGAGGTGCTGGAGTTCATCGCGTCCCGGATCTCGCGGAACATCCGCGAGCTGGAGGGCGCGCTGATCCGGGTCACGGCGTTCGCGAGCCTCAACCGGCAGCCGGTGGACCTGGTGCTCACCGAGAGCGTGCTGAAGGACCTGATCCCCGGGGGCGAGGACACCGCGCCGGAGATCACCGCGGGCGCCATCATGGCGGCCACGGCGGACTACTTCGGGCTGACCGTCGAGGACCTGTGCGGCTCGTCGCGGAGCCGGGTGCTCGTGACCGCCCGGCAGATCGCCATGTACCTGTGCCGGGAGCTGACGGACCTGTCGCTGCCGAAGATCGGTGCGCAGTTCGGCGGGCGCGACCACACGACCGTGATGCACGCGGACCGCAAGATCCGTGCGCTGATGGCGGAGCGCCGCTCCATCTACAACCAGGTGACGGAGCTGACCAACCGCATCAAGAACGGCTGAGCAGCCGCTCGCCGGCGCTTGCAGGGCGCCCCGGGACTCGTCCCGGGGCGCCCTGCGCCGTTTCCCGGCGGGGGCAGGACGCCCTGCGGGTCGCGGGACGCCGGGAGGCAGGGGTGCGGACGGCCGAGCGGAGCAGGCGGGGCCGCGCAGCCGGTGCGCGAAGCCGGCGCGGCACGGCGAGGGCCCGGCGACCGGGGCGGCACGGCGAGGCAGGCGACCGGTGGGGCGTGGTGTGGCCGGCGACCGGTGGGGCGTGCCGCCCCGCGGCGGCACCGGCGAGACCCGCGGCCGGTGTGGGAGCGGGTGCGCGTCGGCTTCCACAGGCGGTGCGCAACCAACCGGGATGTTCGAATAGCTGTGTACGACACCCCGTTCTCCACAGATCCGTGGGTGATCCTTCATCCACAGGGTGGGGATCCCGGAGTTATCCGGACGTCGTCCACAAGGGGGGTGGGTCCAGGATCATCAGGGCAGGTCAGAGGTCTGTGGAATTGTGGCCGACGATCCTCCACAGCCTGTGGACAGACAGTCCGTCCACCGACCCCGCCGACCGTTGTCCACCGGCGGCCCACAGGTACGGTTCCATGGTCCACAGCTTCTCCACACCGCTGTCCACTGTTCGGCAACGAAACACCCCGCCTCACCGGCCGGAGTGAAAGCGGTCACACGAAGTTGCCCGGTTGGGCTGTGGGGAACCGGGGTAAAGCTGGGGACAGGACTGGGGAGAACTGCGGCCTGCCTGTGTATCGGGTGTGCACAACCCGGCGGCGTCCACAGCGGACGCCAGTTGTCCACGGGCCCCACCCACAGGGGCGGTGGACAAAAAACGCGGCGTGACCTGGGAAGACGGGGTTATCCACGGTTTCCACAAGCCCTACTACTACTCCCACACAGAGTTAGCGCTGAATCCGTTGGGAAGCGGGGCCTGTGCACAACTCGGCGCCGGAGCTCCGGCCGCGGCTCGTCCCGACTTGACCCCGAGCCGCACCGAGTGTCGGTGGCGTACGTCAGACTGGACCCCGGCATCCACACATCTGCTGCCGCAGCTGCCGCAGGGGAACCGATGCCGACGAGGAAGGCCAGCAGAGCGAGCCAGTAACAGCAGGAGGCGGCTAACGGTGAAAATCCGGGTGGAGCGCGATGTACTCGCGGAGGCGGTGGCCTGGGTGGCCCGCAGCCTCCCGGCCCGGCCGCCCGCGCCTGTGCTCGCGGGCCTTCTCCTGAAGGCGGAGGACGGCGCCCTCAGCTTCTCCAGCTTCGACTACGAGGTCTCCGCGCGGGTCTCCGTCGAGGCCGAGGTCGAGGAGGACGGCACGGTCCTGGTGTCCGGCCGCCTGCTGGCAGACATCTGCCGCGCACTTCCCAACAGGCCTGTGGAGATCTCCACCGACGGCGTGCGGGCGACCGTGGTCTGCGGTTCCTCCCGCTTCACACTCCACACCCTGCCTGTGGAGGAGTACCCGGCGCTGCCGCAGATGCCGACCGCGACGGGCACCGTCCCCGGTGAGGTCTTCGCCTCCGCCGTCTCCCAGGTGGCCATCGCCGCGGGTCGCGACGACACGCTGCCGGTCCTCACCGGTGTGCGCATCGAGATCGAGGGCGACACGGTCACGCTGGCGTCCACCGACCGCTACCGCTTCGCGGTCCGCGAGTTCCTGTGGAAGCCGGAGTCCCCGGACACCTCAGCCGTCGCCCTGGTGCCCGCCAAGACCCTCCTGGACACCGCGAAGGCGCTCACCAGCGGCGACTCGGTGACTCTGGCGCTGTCCGGCTCCGGTGCCGGCGAGGGCCTCATCGGTTTCGAGGGCGCCGGCCGCCGGACCACCACCCGGCTGCTCGAAGGCGACCTGCCGAAGTACCGGACGCTGTTCCCGACCGAGTTCAACTCCGTGGCGACCATCGAGACGGCGCCGTTCGTCGAGGCCGTCAAGCGCGTGGCGCTGGTCGCCGAGCGCAACACGCCGGTGCGGCTGAGCTTCGAGCAGGGCGTCCTCATCCTGGAGGCCGGCTCCAGCGACGACGCACAGGCTGTGGAGCGTGTGGACGCGCAGCTGGAGGGGGACGACATCTCGATCGCCTTCAACCCGACCTTCCTGCTGGACGGGCTGAGCGCCATCGACTCCCCGGTGGCGCAGCTGTCCTTCACGACGTCGACGAAGCCCGCGCTCCTGAACGGCAAGCCGGCCGTGGACGCCGAGGCCGACCAGGCGTACAAGTACCTGATCATGCCGGTGCGCCTCAGCGGCTGAGCGGGGCCGGAGCGGCCGGCAGGACCGCGGCCGCTCCGCTGACCGCTCTGCGGCGTGCCGCCTCCCGCGGCACGCCGAGTGAGCGCCTGACCCCACAGGTGTGCGCCGGTGCCCGGGCGTAATCTCGGACACGGGTACGAACTCGCACACGACGCGTAAGGAAGATCTGATGGAGCTCGGTCTCATCGGCCTTGGCAAGATGGGCGGCAACATGCGCGAGCGCATCCGCCGCGCGGGCCACACCGTCGTCGGCTACGACCGCAACGCCGACATCGCCGACGTCCACAGCCTCGAGGAGCTGGTGGGCAAGCTCAAGGGCCCGCGCGTCGTGTGGGTGATGGTGCCGGCCGGTGAGGCCACCCAGTCCACCATCGACGCCCTCGGGGAGCTGCTGTCCCCCGGCGACGTCGTCGTGGACGGCGGGAACTCGCGGTGGACGGACGACGAGAAGCACGCGGAGCAGCTGGCCGCCAAGGGCATCGGCTTCGTCGACTGCGGCGTCTCCGGCGGTGTCTGGGGCCTGGAGAACGGCTACGCGCTGATGTACGGCGGCGACGCCGAGCACGTCGCGAGGGTCCAGCCGGTCTTCGACGCGCTCAAGCCCGAGGGCGAGTTCGGCGCCGTCCACGCCGGCAAGGTCGGTGCGGGCCACTTCGCCAAGATGGTCCACAACGGCATCGAGTACGCCATGATGCAGGCCTTCGCCGAGGGCTGGGAGCTGCTGGAGGCCGCGGACTCGGTCACCGACGTCCGCGAGGTGTTCCGCTCCTGGCAGGAGGGCACGGTCATCCGTTCCTGGCTGCTGGACCTGGCGGTCCGCGCCCTGGACGACGACGAGCACCTGGACCAGCTGCGCGGCTACGCCCAGGACTCCGGCGAGGGCCGGTGGACCGTCGAGGCCGCGATCGACCACGCCGTGCCGCTGCCCGCCATCACGGCGTCGCTCTTCGCCCGGTTCGCGTCCCGCCAGGACGACTCCCCGCAGATGAAGATGATCGCCGCGCTGCGCAACCAGTTCGGCGGCCACGCCGTCGAGCCGAAGAAGTAATCCACAGGCTGTGCACCGTCCTCCCCGCGGGGCGGACGGTGCACGGCCGCCACGCCGGGGGAAGGTCGGCGCCACACACCATGCACGTCACGCATCTGTCGCTGGCCGACTTCCGCTCGTACGCCCGGGCCGAGGTGCCTCTCGACCCGGGCGTCAGCGTTTTCGTCGGGCCCAACGGCCAGGGCAAGACCAACCTCGTCGAGGCGGTCGGGTACCTCGCCACACTGGGCAGCCACCGC
Organism: Streptomyces sp. CC228A; assembly: GCF_021390935.1. Lineage (GTDB taxonomy): Bacteria > Actinomycetota > Actinomycetes > Streptomycetales > Streptomycetaceae > Streptomyces. The sequence continues at coordinate 494,618 of NZ_JAJPUI010000005.1, read as the reverse complement.
GTGTCCTCGGACGCCCCGCTGGTACGGATCGGAGCCGAGCGGGCGGTGATCCGCGCCGCCGTACGGCAGGGGGACCGGCAGCAGCTGGTCGAGCTCGAACTCAACCCGGGCCGCGCCAACCGCGCGCGCATCAACAGGTCCTCGCAGGTCAGACCGCGGGATGTGCTGGGGATCATCCGGACGGTGCTGTTCGCCCCCGAGGACCTGGCGCTGGTCAAGGGCGACCCCGGCGAGCGCCGCAGGTTCCTCGACGAGCTGGTCACGGCCCGCGCGCCCCGCATGGCCGGGGTGCGCGCCGACTACGACCGGGTGCTCAAGCAGCGCAACACCCTGCTGAAGTCCGCCGCCCTGGCCCGCAGGCACGGCGGCCGCGCCATGGACCTGTCCACACTCGACGTCTGGGACCAGCACCTGGCCGCCGTCGGCGCCGAGCTGCTGGCCCAGCGGCTGGACCTGATCGCGGCGCTGCAGCCGCTGGCCACCAAGGCGTACGAGCAGCTCGCGCCTGGCGGCGGCCCCGTGCTGCTGGAGTACAAGGCGTCCGCGCCGGGGCCGGGCAGCACGCGCGAGGAGCTGTACGGTCTGCTCCTCGGCACGCTCGGCGAGGTGCGCAAGCAGGAGATCGAGCGGGGCGTCACGCTCGTCGGGCCGCACCGCGACGACCTGGTGCTGATGCTGGGGCGCATGCCGGCGAAGGGGTACGCGAGCCACGGCGAGTCCTGGTCGTACGCGCTGGCGCTGCGGCTCGCGTCGTACGAGCTGCTGCGCTCCGAGGGCAACGAGCCGGTGCTGGTCCTCGACGACGTCTTCGCCGAGCTGGACACCCGGCGCCGGGAGCGGCTGGCGGAGCTCGTCGCGACCGGGGAGCAGGTGCTGGTGACGGCGGCGGTGGACGACGACGTGCCCGGCGCGCTGGCGGGGACGCTGTACGCGGTGGCGGAGGGGTCGGTGGAGCGCGCATGACCACACCCGCACCGCAGGAGCCGCAGGCCGCGGCCGCGCCGGCACCCGCTCCGTCCGGCGTGGACCTGGCCCGGGTGGCGCTGCGCGCCGCGAAGGAGCAGGCGAAGGCCAGGGGCGCGGCGGCGCAGCAGAAGAAGCAGGCCAAGCGCGGCGGAGGACTGCGGTCCGGCGCGCGTGCCGACGGGCGCGACCCGCTGCCGCTGGGCGCGGCGATCAACCGGCTGATCACCGAGCGCGGCTGGGAGGCGCCCGCCGCGGTCGGCGGCGTCATGGGCCGCTGGCCGCAGATCGTGGGCGAGGACCTGGCCAAGCACTGCGTGCCGGTGCGGTACGACGACGACCCGGACGTGCGGGTGCTCACCATCCAGTGCGACTCCACGGCGTGGGCCACGCAGTTGAGGCTGCTCGCCCCCACGCTGGTGGCGCGGCTCAACCAGGACCTCGGGCACGGGACCGTACGGTCCATCAAGGTGCTGGGGCCGGGCGGCCCCCGGCGCGGCTACGGGCCGCTGCGGGCGCCGGGCAGCCGGGGGCCCGGCGACACGTACGGCTGACGGGAGCGCCGCCGCGGCTGCCCCGGCCTTTTCGGCCAAGGCCGCGGTGGCGCCGGGTGCCCTGCCCTGGTGGCCGGGGAGAACTCCCGGCGCGGTGGGCGGGGCGCGTACCGGCACCGGGAGACGGGCAGGGGCGCTGCGGCCCGGTGATACGGAGCCGGGGATTCCCACAGGGGGATTCGGCCACCTGTCGGTGCACCGTGGCCGGTGTTCGATTCATGTCGGGCTCCCGTCGTGCGGGGCCGGTGGCGACGGCAGGCGGGGCCGCGTCGGCGGGCGGCGGTGAACAGGCGGGTGACCTGCTGCGTAGGACGTTTCGAGGGCGGGCCGCCCGGTCGGCGCGCGCAGGGTGGGTGAGGTGTCGCTCACCGTCGCGGGCGGTTGACATGCCGAAGCGCTGAGTGCCCGTGTGAGCCTCTTGGAGCCCCGTCCCGGATATGGGGAGTCGTCCGGGTCCGGTTCAGGGCGGCACATGCGGACTCAGGTACCGGCAAACCCCCATGAGTGTCAGTGCTACCGGTAGACTGGTAAGTAATCCCGCCCACTGCGGAACATGTCGAACGACGCAGCCACCTCCGGGTCCCCGGAGAGGTGGCCAGCGCTGTGCCAGAAAGGGCGCTTCGTGGCCGATTCCGGCAACCCCAACGAGAACATCCCGTCCACTGCCGCCGGCGAGAGCGGCGAAGCCCCGAACGCCGGCGGCTCGTCGTACGACGCCAGCGCGATCACGGTCCTTGAGGGTCTGGACGCGGTCCGCAAGCGACCCGGCATGTACATCGGCTCGACCGGTGAGCGCGGACTGCACCACCTGGTCTACGAGGTCGTCGACAACTCCGTCGACGAGGCGCTGGCCGGCCACGCGGACGCGATCGACGTCACCATCCTGGCCGACGGCGGAGTGCGCGTCGTCGACAACGGCCGCGGCATCCCCGTGGACATGCACCCGGTGGAGAAGAAGCCGGCCGTCGAGGTCGTGCTCACCGTGCTGCACGCGGGCGGCAAGTTCGGCGGCGGCGGCTACGCCGTCTCCGGCGGTCTGCACGGCGTCGGCGTCTCCGTCGTCAACGCGCTGTCGAGCCGGGTCTCCGTGGAGATCAAGCGGGACGGCTACCGCTGGACCCAGGACTACAAGATGGGTGCGCCGGTGGCGCCCCTGGCCCGGCACGAGGAGGTCTCGGACTCGGGTACGTCCGTGACGTTCTGGGCCGACCCGGACGTCTTCGAGACGACCGACTACTCCTTCGAGACGCTGTCGCGCCGCTTCCAGGAGATGGCTTTCCTCAACAAGGGCCTCACGCTGACGCTCACCGACGAGCGGGAGTCCGCGAAGGCGACCATGAACGCCGACGACCCGGACGCCGCCGAGTCGGCCGAGGAGGCCCCGGCGCGCACGGTGACGTACCACTACGAAGGCGGCATCGTCGACTTCGTCAAGTACCTCAACTCCCGCAAGGGCGAGCTGGTCCACCCCTCCGTGATCTCCGTCGAGTCGGAGGACAAGGAGCGGATGCTGTCGGCGGAGATCGCCATGCAGTGGAACTCCCAGTACACCGAGGGCGTGTACTCCTTCGCGAACACCATCCACACGCATGAGGGCGGTACGCACGAGGAGGGCTTCCGCGCCGCGCTGACGGGTCTGGTCAACCGGTACGCCCGTGACAAGAAGCTGCTCCGGGAGAAGGACGACAACCTCACGGGCGAGGACATCCGCGAGGGTCTGACGGCGATCATCTCCGTCAAGCTGGGCGAGCCGCAGTTCGAGGGCCAGACCAAGACCAAGCTGGGCAACACGGAGGCGAAGACCTTCATCCAGAAGGTGGCGCACGAGCACCTGACGGACTGGTTCGACCGCAACCCCAGCGAGGCCGCGGACATCATCCGCAAGGCGATCCAGGCCGCCACCGCCCGGGTCGCCGCCCGCAAGGCGCGCGACCTGACGCGGCGCAAGGGGCTGCTGGAGTCGGCCTCGCTGCCGGGCAAGCTGTCCGACTGCCAGTCGAACGACCCCACCAAGTGCGAGATCTTCATCGTCGAGGGTGACTCCGCCGGCGGCTCGGCCAAGTCCGGCCGCAACCCGGAGTACCAGGCCATCCTGCCGATCCGCGGCAAGATCCTGAACGTCGAGAAGGCACGCATCGACAAGATCCTGCAGAACCAGGAGATCCAGGCGCTGATCTCCGCCTTCGGTACCGGAGTCCACGAGGACTTCGACATCGAGAAGCTGCGCTACCACAAGATCATTCTGATGGCGGACGCCGACGTCGACGGCCAGCACATCAACACGCTGCTGCTGACCTTCCTCTTCCGCTTCATGCGGCCGCTGGTCGAGGCGGGGCACGTGTTCCTGTCGCGCCCGCCGCTCTACAAGATCAAGTGGGGCCGGGACGACTTCGAGTACGCGTACTCCGACCGCGAGCGCGACGCCCTGATCGACCTGGGGCGCCGGCAGGGCAAGCGGATCAAGGAGGACTCGATCCAGCGCTTCAAGGGTCTCGGCGAGATGAACGCCGAGGAGCTGCGCATCACCACCATGGACATCGAGCACCGCGTGCTCGGCCAGGTGACCCTGGACGACGCCGCCCAGGCGGATGACCTGTTCTCGGTGCTGATGGGCGAGGACGTCGAGGCGCGCCGCTCCTTCATCCAGCGCAACGCCAAGGACGTCCGCTTCCTCGACATCTGAGTCGGTCTCGGCTGACCGTACGAAAGGACTGATCACCGGCCATGGCCGACGAGAACACCCCCGCGACCACGGAGGCCGCGACCGAGGAGGACACGCAGCTGCGCATCGAGCCCGTCGGGCTCGAGACGGAGATGCAGCGCTCCTACCTCGACTACGCGATGTCCGTCATCGTGTCGCGTGCGCTCCCCGACGTCCGCGACGGCCTCAAGCCCGTCCACCGGCGCGTGCTGTACGCGATGTACGACGGCGGATACCGCCCCGAGAAGGGGTTCTACAAGTGCGCCCGCGTCGTCGGCGACGTCATGGGCACGTACCACCCGCACGGTGACACGTCGATCTACGACGCGCTGGTCCGCCTGGCGCAGCCCTGGTCGATGCGGATGCCGCTGGTGGACTCCAACGGCAACTTCGGCTCCCCGGGCAACGACCCCGCGGCCGCCATGCGCTACACCGAGTGCAAGATGGCGCCGCTGTCCATGGAGATGCTCCGGGACATCGACGAGGAGACCGTCGACTTCCAGGACAACTACGACGGCCGCAACCAGGAGCCGACGGTCCTGCCGTCCCGCTTCCCGAACCTCCTGGTCAACGGCTCCGCGGGCATCGCGGTCGGTATGGCGACCAACATCCCGCCGCACAACCTGCGCGAGGTCGCCGCCGGCGCCCAGTGGGCGCTGGAGCACCCCGACGCCACGCACGAGGAGCTGCTCGACGCGCTGATCGAGCGCATCAAGGGCCCCGACTTCCCCACCGGCGCCCTCGTCGTCGGCCGCAAGGGCATCGAGGAGGCGTACCGCACCGGCCGCGGCTCCATCACGATGCGCGCGGTCGTCCAGGTGGAGGAGATCCAGAACCGGCAGTGCCTGGTCGTCACGGAGCTCCCGTACCAGGTCAACCCCGACAACCTCGCGCAGAAGATCGCCGACCTCGTCAAGGACGGCAAGATCGGCGGCATCGCGGACGTCCGCGACGAGACGTCGTCCCGCACCGGCCAGCGCCTGGTCATCGTCCTGAAGCGGGACGCGGTCGCCAAGGTCGTGCTGAACAACCTCTACAAGCACACGGACCTGCAGACCAACTTCGGCGCGAACATGCTCGCGCTGGTCGACGGCGTCCCGCGCACCCTGTCCCTGGACGCGTTCATCCGCAACTGGGTGACGCACCAGATCGAGGTCATCGTCCGCCGCACCCGCTTCCGGCTGCGCAAGGCGGAGGAGCGCGCCCACATCCTGCGCGGTCTGCTGAAGGCCCTCGACGCCATCGACGAGGTCATCGCCCTCATCCGGCGCAGCGACACCGTCGAGGTGGCCCGCGAGGGCCTCATGGGCCTGCTGCAGATCGACGAGATCCAGGCCAACGCCATCCTGGAGATGCAGCTGCGCCGCCTGGCCGCCCTGGAGCGCCAGAAGATCGTCGCCGAGCATGACGAGCTGCAGGCGAAGATCCACGAGTACAACGGCATCCTGGCGTCCGAGTCCCGCCAGCGGCAGATCGTCAGCGAGGAGCTCGCGCAGCTCGTCGAGAAGTACGGCGACGACCGCCGCAGCCAGCTCGTGCCCTTCGACGGCGACATGTCCATCGAGGACCTCATCGCCGAAGAGGACATCGTCGTCACGGTCACCCGCGGCGGCTACATCAAGCGCACCAAGACCGACGACTACCGCGCCCAGAAGCGCGGCGGCAAGGGCGTGCGCGGGGCGAAGCTGAAGGAAGACGACATCGTCGACCACTTCTTCGTCTCCACCACCCACCACTGGCTGCTGTTCTTCACCAACAAGGGCCGGGTCTACCGCGCCAAGGCGTACGAGCTGCCGGACGCCGGCCGGGACGCCCGCGGGCAGCACGTGGCCAACCTGCTGGCCTTCCAGCCCGACGAGCAGATCGCCCAGATCCTGGCCATCCGCGACTACGAGGCCGCGCCGTACCTGGTCCTCGCGACGCAGGCCGGCCTGGTGAAGAAGACGCCGCTGAAGGACTACGACTCGCCCCGGTCCGGCGGTGTCATCGCCATCAACCTGCGGGAGCGGGAGGACGGCGGTGACGACGAGCTGATTGGCGCCGAGCTGGTCTCCGCCGACGACGACCTGCTGCTCATCAGTAAGAAGGCGCAGTCGATCCGGTTCACGGCCACGGACGAGTCGCTGCGCCCGATGGGCCGCGCCACCTCCGGCGTCAAGGGCATGAGCTTCCGCGAGGGAGACGAGCTGCTGTCGATGAACGTGGTCAGGCCCGGTACCTTCGTCTTCACGGCGACGGACGGCGGGTACGCCAAGCGGACGTCCGTCGACGAGTACCGCGTCCAGGGTCGTGGCGGCCTCGGCATCAAGGCTGCGAAGATCGTGGAGGACCGCGGTTCGCTCGTCGGCGCGCTGGTGGTCGAGGAGACCGACGAGATCCTCGCCATCACGCTGTCCGGTGGTGTGATCCGTACGCGAGTCAACGAAGTCAGGGAGACCGGCCGTGACACCATGGGCGTCCAGCTGATCAACCTGGGCAAGCGCGATGCCGTCGTCGGCATCGCACGGAACGCCGAGGCCGGGGCCGAAGCCGAAGAGGTCGAGCAGACCGCGGAGGCGGACGGCGCGGCCGAGGGGGCGGCGGCCGAGGTAACCGAGGCGGCCGGGGGCACGGAGCCCTCGACCGGGGAGCACGACGAGGAGTAGAGCGTGAGCGGAGCCACGGGCACCGGGTCGGCCGGAGCGGCCGCTTCAGGAGCCGCCGCTTCAGGACAGAGCGGTGCCCGTGGCCCCGCCACGGACTCCCAGGGGGTTGCGGTGACCGACAACCGGGGCGGCACGCCCCCGCACGACACCTACGACGACGGCGGGCCGCTGCCCGGCGCCCGGCCGTCCGCCCGGCAGGCGACGCAGCCGTACCACCCGCCCCAGGCGTACGACGCCCAGGGCACCGGTGGCACGCGGCTGCCGCGTACGGGTGCGAAGACCACCCCGCGCACCCGGAAGGCGCGGCTGCGGGTGGCCAAGGCCGACCCCTGGTCGGTGATGAAGGTCAGCTTCCTGCTGTCCATCGCCCTGGGCATCTGCACGGTCGTCGCAGCCGCCGTGCTGTGGATGGTCATGGACGCCATGGGCGTCTTCTCCACGGTCGGCACCACCATCAGCGACGCCACCGGCTCCACCGGCAGCAACGGCTTCGACCTCCAGGCCTTCCTGTCGCTGCCGCGCGTGCTGATCTTCACTTCCGTGATCGCCGTCATCGACGTGGTCCTCGCCACCGCGCTGGCCACGCTGGGCGCCTTCATCTACAACCTGGCCGCCGGCTTCGTGGGCGGTGTGGAGCTCACCCTCGCCGAGGACGAGTAGCGATTTTGGCGGGAGCCGTCCCGTGCGCTAATCTTCAGGGGTCAGCGCGCGGGACGCCCCGCCAAAGCGCCGAGGGGCTATAGCTCAGTTGGTTAGAGCGCATCCCTGATAAGGATGAGGCCACAGGTTCAAATCCTGTTAGCCCCACAGTTGAAGCATGAGAGTAGAGGGCGTCTCCCCAGGCGGGAGGCGCCCTCTCTCCGTTTTCGGGGTCGGCGGACCGTTGGTCTGCGTCGGTCTGGCCGGGGACGGAGGGGAGACGGACAGCATGATCGTCTCCCAGATTTCTCCCAGCCTGCCGTGCCTGACCCACTACTCGGGAGCCGCTAGCAGCCTCGTGAGAGGGCGGTACCGCCCTCTGAGGCGACGGCAAGAGACCCGACGCTCAGGATTCCGTACGGCTCCGCTCCTCGCCCTCCTGGCGCGCTGAGGGCAGCAGGAGGTCGCGCTCCGGGTGCTTCTCGCCCGTGACGCGTCCGTCGACGCCCAGGTCCACCCGGGCGGCTTCGTGGAAGTTGTTGATCGCCCGGAACACGGCCCGATTCCGTCGGCGCCACTCCTCCAGGGTCCCGACGACCTTCCCCCCGGCCTGCCAGTCGACTTCCAGGGCGACGGCATTCAGATCGTGCGCGGCCTCCACTACGTCGTCACCGCCGAGGAGCATGATCCGCTCGAAGGCCCGGCCCCGGAGCCGAGCGGCATCCGCCATCTCCTCCACCATCTCCGGCTCGCCCTTCTCGCTGGGGCGGATCCCCTCGCGGTGCTCGTAGAGCTGCACGGCCAGGAAGACGCCCGCCCGCACCCGGTCGACGTATCCCTCGTAGGCGTCGAGCTTCTTGCTGTCCCACCGGGTCACGAGATCGTGGCGCTTGCGCTGGCGCTCCATGGCGTAGGTCGTGAGGTGCGTGGTTAACGCCCCAAGAAGCACGGCTGCGATCGTGACCCACTGTTCGGAGTCCCCCACGGTGTCCCCCTGGCCCGCCCACTCATCCTGATGTGTCCTGAGGAGCTTAGGAGTGAGGGCACGTGACTGTCCGGAGGTTCTGCACAAGGGCCGAAACGCGGGGTGCCGCCGCTCGGCACGTGCTTGGCAGGCACGGGGTTCGACCAGCGGCGTAGATTGGCCGGGCAGCCCCGGGATCGCCTGGCGCTGGCGGAGGGGGTACCCCGTGAGTGGTACCGCAGTGGAGATGCTGGTCACGCTCAGCCGTCGCTATGTGCGCGACGCACCCGGCGTCTTGGGCAAGGGTGCCTTGGTCGGCAACTATCTGAGTTCCTACCTGCGGGATCACCCTCGTCAGCGCGTCGCTGAGACCCGCTTCGGAGCGCGGCTGGCCCTGGACACCCGGGACCTCATCCAGCGGTACATCTACCTGTTCGGGGTCTGGGAACCGCATATGACGCGGTGGCTGCGGGGGCGGCTGCGGCCCGGTGACACGTTCGTTGATTTGGGCGCCAACATCGGATACTTCAGCCTGCTCGCCTCGCGGCCGGTTGGGGAGCGGGGGCAGGTTGTTGCCGTGGAGGCGTCTCCCGTGTTTCACGGGCGGCTGATGGATCACGTTCGGCTGAACGGCTGCACCAACGTTCGGGCGGTGAACGCCGGGGTCTCGGACAGTGCGAGGACGCTGAGCTTCGTCCTGGCCAGTTCGCACAATCTCGGGTCGAACAGCATCGTCCCGTACGACGGGCCGGTGGAGTCCTCCTTCGAGATCGGGGCCAAGTCACTACCGGATCTGTTGGAGCCGGAGGACATCGCACGTGCTCGTGTGATCAAGATCGATGTGGAGGGCGCGGAGGGTAGCGTCGTGCGCGGGCTGGAGCCCATCCTTGACGAGCTGAGACCGGATGCCGAGATCACCGTCGAGGTCACCCCAGAGCGGATGGCCAAGCTCGGGGACTCAGCGGACGAGTTGATCGAGACGATGCAGCGGCACGGGTTCCACGTCTACCGGCTGGCCAACGACTACGCCGCTGGCAGCTATCCGGCCGCTATCCGTGGGCCAGCCCGCGTCCCGGTTCGGTGGCGTGGGCCGGTCACCTCCGAGAGCGACCTCGTCTTCTCCCGCATCGACGCCGAGACGCTTCCCTGATACGCCGAAGGCCGGGCCCCTCAGGTGCGAGAGACCCGGCCTTCGTCGAGGGCTGCTAGCCGTTGTCGGGCGCGGCCGTCGAGTCGTCGGCGTCGTCCTCCGCGGTGCAGAGACGCGACAGTCGCTCACCGCGGCTCTCGGCCACGCGCTGAACGTCCCCCAGGAGAGCGGTCGCCTTCGCCAGAAGGAAGCGCAGTTCCCCCTTCGTGACACTGGGCTCGTAGAGCCTGGTCCGTGCGTGGGTGGCGTGCTCTTCGGCGGCGTCCAGGAGGTTCTCCTCGTACGCGTCGGCGTGCCGTGACGCCGTGCCGCCGTCTCCGTCGGCGCTGACGAAGCAGGGGTTGCCGGTCTCGGTCAGGAGACGGAGGTCGTACTCGGCCGCGGGAAGGACGAGTGTGCTGGGGTCGATGGTCACTGTGCTGCCTCGGCTTCCTGGACAGGGGTGTACGTGGTGAAGACGGCATCCGAGCGGTTCCCGGGCAGCACGAGTACGGCTGCCACAACCACCCGCCCGTCGGCGTCGGTTGAGGTTCGTTCGATCTCCAGCACCGCGGCCCGTGACGGCATGCGGAGGGTTCGGGACTCGTCCCCTGAGGCCGTCCGTGCCTTGACGCGTTCCACCGCACGGACGGTCGGCACACCGGCCTCCGCCAGGTGCCGTTCCACCTGGTCGCCCCAGGGGGACACCGGCTCGCCGGGGAGGTTCGTGGTCGCCAGGTCGGTCGGCACGTACACCTTGGCCAGACAGTACGGGTCGTCCTCGTGGAAGCTCAGGTGGGAGTACTCGATCAGGTGCGTCCCGGTGGGAACGCCCAGGAGCTTCGCGACGGTGTCCTGCGCCTCGATGCGGTCGGCACTGACGAAGACGCGCAGCCCGATGTTCTCGGCCGCCTGGCGGTCCGTGCCGTAGCTGATGCGCGGGTACGGCTGCCGGACGTAGTTGCCCTTTCCGTGGAACTTCTCGATGAGGCCCTCCAGTTGGAGCCTCTCCAGGGCCATACGGAGCGTCGGCATGCTGACGTTGTATTGAGCCACCAACGCTGATTCGGAGGGGAGCTTTGAACCGGCCGGGTATTCGGCCTTCTGGATGCGACGCCGCAGGTCGCCGGCGACCCGGTCGTAGAGCGTGGTCATGCGGTCAGAACCTCCGTACGGTGCGGAAGACGACGAGCCGGGTACGGGCGTGGACGCTCAAGGTCTCGCCCGAGGAGAAGATCAGGCGCCGCGCACGCCCGGGCAGGCGGATGACGTCCTTCACCCGGCACGGCTGCCCTCCGATCTGGATGATGTCGCCTCGCTGGATCGTGGTGGGGACGACCACGAAGGGCGTGACCTCGGTCCTGGGCCCGCGTCGGCCACGGTTGTGGCAGTCGCAGGCGCACGACTCGTAGCCCCTGGAGGTCGGCGGGGTGGCGCCATGGCGGTCCGTCTCACCGCAACGCGCGTGGAGGCGGGTGAGGCAGGCCCTGGAGACGTACGTGGTCGGCTTCGGCGCCGGACGTGCTTCTGTCACGGTGTGGCCTCCGTCGACACGTACGCGGGCAACAGCCGCACGTACGGCCTGACCAGGGCCGTCTCCTCGCCCTGGACGAGCCACCGCTCCCCCTCGGCGCGCGGGTACGCGCGAAGCGGGACCTGGCCGAGGGGCGCGGGGAGACGTCCCACCACCACATAGATGTCCGGGCGGATCGCCGTAGTGCTACGGCGATGCCTTCCGCGAGCAGGGAGACACCGCCCCATCGCCCTCAGGACGGATCGACGGATATCGTCGAACACGCAGATCAGCTCCTTGTCAGCTGATGGCCTGGTCCCCCAGCGGCACCGACCGCCGCGGGGGCCCTTTGCGTATGCCGGCCCACACGATGTGGGCCGCCGTGCTGCTGACAGCGAGGCCGAACCAGTCGGCTTCCTCCAGCAGCTCTAAGAGGTCTCGCCAGACCTCTGGCGAGACTGCTTCCGGTACCTCCGCTTCGATGCGTGTGTGGTCGGTGTGGTCGCTCAGACGTGGTGAGAACCCGATCCCGACGAGACGGGCGGAGAGGTCCTCGGCCCTGGCGTCGGGTGACAGCACGGGAAGGTCCTCCGTCATCATCGGATCACCATGAGTGAGGTTAGTTAACTAGATTAGAGCTAGTGGACTAGATTTTCCATATGTCTGAGCAGCCTCCGTACCTCCGCATCGCTGACGTGCTCCGACGGCGCATCGCGGAGCAGGAGTGGCGGCCGGGGGACCGTCTGCCTTCGCGTGCGCAGCTCGCGAAGGAGTGCGGCGTGGGCGACAACGTGGTCCGCCGGGCGCAGGAGTTGCTGATCTCCCAGGGCGTACTGGAGGGGCGGGCGGGCTCCGGTACGTACGTTGCCGAGCCGCGTCAGCGCGTACGGATGGTCCGCTCGCAGGCGCGCGAGGAGCGGGGAGGGTCGCCGTTCCGGGCGGAAATGGCCGCGCTTGGGCGGCGGGGCGACTGGGAGAGCCGGACGGAGGCGAAGGTCCCGGCGCCGGCGGACATCGCAGCACGGCTCGGCATCGCTGAGGGTGACCTGTGCGTCCGCACCTCGTACGAGTTCCTCGCGGACGGCAAGCCCGTGCAGCTATCGACCAGTTGGGAGCCGTACGACCTGACGGCGGGCACGCTGGTGGTCCTACCGGAGGGCGGCCCGTACGCGGGCAAGGGCGTCATCGACCGCATGGCGCAGATCGGCATCACGGTCACCCGCGCCGTGGAACAGCCCGAACCGGGACAGGCGACGGCTGAGGAGGCTGCTCTGCTCGGGGTCCAGAAGGGCGCCTTGGTGACACGGATTCAGCGGACGTACTACAGCACCGAGGGGCGCGCCATCGAGACCGCGGACATCGTCCTGCCCGCCTCCTTGTGCGAGATCGTCTATGAAGTGGCCGCACGTAGCTGAGCGTCAACCCCTCGGACCGAGGAGACAGACACGGGAGGTCCCGATGATTCCTTTAGCCCCCTGGGAAAGGAACCTCAGATGATCCTCAAGAGCATGGTCATTTGGGGTGGGCGCGGGCTAGCGTCTCCTTGACCGAAACACAGCGGCGCGACCGGCCGCTGGATTGGGGGAGAGTTATGGGACGTATGAAGCGCACCATGAGCGTAGCCGCAGCCACACTTGTCATGGCTTCTGGGATCGGCCTTACTGGCGCAACGCAGGCGTCTGCGCGGGAGTGCCACTACCCGACGAAGTCCTGCAACTGGGAGCCGACCAAGGCGCTCTGCGAAGTCAACGGGAAGATCGTAAGTCAGCTCGGAAAGGCCCCGAGTGCGCTGCCTGAGCCCTATAAGAGCCGCCTGAAGCGGTGCACGTCCTGGGGTTGGCCTAGCCGCGGCTGATATTCACCTCGAGGGTGTTGAGGATAGCGTCCACGTGTCTTCACGCGGACGCTATCCGTATTTTCATTCTCCCTGTTCTGAAGTGATCGACAACGGCACAGGGAACACCGTCAACGACCATGACCCCAAGGCCTTCGGGTCAGCATGCGCCTTCAAATGGGTACCGCCACTGCAGGTACGCCAAGGACCTGGCGCGGGACTCGATGACCGCCATACGGGCGTCCCGCTCGGCGGTATCCGTGTGGGCCGCCTGGCTGGTGGCCTGGCCGGGCCACTTGCGGTACAGGAGGCCGACGTCGGGGGTGAACCAGCCGCGGCTGGTGGCGTTGAGGGCCAGGAGGAGGCCGGTGTCCTCGGAGGCGGGGAGGGCCATCCAGCCGCCGAGGGCGATCAGGAGATCCCGGCGGACGAAGAGGGTGGCCGGGTGTACCTGGGCGCGGTAGTTGTTGGCCTTCCAGAAGTCCAGGACCGCGTCGCGCTCGATAGGGCCCGGCTCCGGGTCGCCCGGGAAGCCCGCCGTGGAGCCGTCGGGCAGGAGGTCCAGGACGCGGGACGTCGCCCAGCCAAGGGTCGGGTCAGCCTCCAGGGCGGCCAGGTCGCGGGCCAGGCACCCGGGGGTGAGCTGGTCGTCGGCGTCCAGGATCTTGACGTAGTCGCCGTCTGCGTGGGCCAGGGCCATGGTGCGGGCGACGCCCGGGCCCCCGGGGCGGCCCTGGCGGAACGTGACGCGCTTGTCGTCCTGGGGGACGTACGGCTCGACCTCCTCGGTCGTGCCGTCCTCCTGGATCAGCCAGTGCCACTCCCAGCCGTCAGGGAGTTCCTGCGCGCGGATCGACTCGTACGCATCCGGCAGGAAGTGCGCGGAGGGTGCGTGGACGGCCGTGACGATGATGATGCGCCGGGCCACGGCACTCACCACCTTTCCAGGGAAGTGGTGAAGCGCAGTTCCGTGCGGTCGCCGGGCAGGGTGACGTCCGACAACTCCACGACGCGGTCATCGGTGTCGTACGAGGTCTTGCGGAGCACGAACACCGCGGTGCCAGGCGGGAGTTCCAGTTCCTCCGCCTCTTCGGGCGTGGGTGGACGGGCCGTCACCCGCTCCTCGATGCGGTCCAGCTCGATACCCACGGTGTAGAGCTGGTTCTGCGTGCCCCCGGGCCACGGTTCCTTCGCCTCGTCCAGGAGTTCCGGGTTCCCCGCGGCCACGCCGTGGACGAGATAGGACGTGACCAGGGCGAAGGGCGCCGTCTCGGCGGCGTAGCGGGTCCGGTAGGTCCGCTCCAGCATGAGTGTGCCCACAGGAATGCCGAACGCCTCCGCGATCCCCTCGGACGCCCCGACCTCGCGGTACGACGCGCGAAAGACCAGGTCATCGACTTCCAGGCCCGTGTCCCGCTCGGTGGCACCAGTCGTCGCCCGGCGCTCCACCGGCTCCTTGACCCGGTCCTTCTCCCACTGGTGTCGCAGGTTGTCGCGCAGCACCCGCGTACGGGGCCGGCGGACGAAGGTGCCCCGGCCATGCTGTTTCTCGATGAGGCCTTCCGTGGCCAGGACCCGCAGCGCCTCACGGATCGTCGGGACGCTCCTCCGGTACTGCGTCGCGAGCGCGTCCTCCGATGGAAGGCGATCACCCGGCTTGCGTTGACCTGCGCGGATGGACTGGCGGATGTCGTCCGCGATCCGCTCGTACGCCTTAGCCATCGTGATCACCGTTCCTCAGCCGGGCGGGCTCAGCATACGACTCCTAAAGAGGTCTTGACGACCTGAGGAGAGGTAGGTCATAGTCTCCTCAACTCCTAAAGAGGTCTTGATGACAAGAGGTCTTAAGGAGTTGTTGGCCTATGCCTGAAAGGGGATCGCATGCTGTTAGTCGTCGGTGATGTCGTTCGCGACCACCGGGATTCGGCGTTGGGGATCGTGGCCGGTCTGGCCGAGGCGCCCGGTCCGAACCTCGTGGTCGTCCGCATGTCCGGCGGGTTCGTCCGCCTCTGTGAACCGCACGTGTTGCACCTTGTCGCCCGGCGCTCCAGGCCTCTGACCAAGAGCCAGAGCATCGCCGTGACGATCGCCGTCCTCTGCGCGGTGACGGCCGCGTACCTTGGCGCCCGCGCGGCGTACGAGCTGGGTGAGCTGACCCCGGTTTCGTGGAGTCCCTGAAGCCAGGCTTATGATCCTGGCCCGAAGGAGAACCACGAGCAGTGCCAGCACCACGTAAGTACCCGGACGAACTCCGCGAGCGGGCCGTCCGCGAAGTCCGCACCACCGGCCGTCCGATCGCGCATGTCGCGAAGGACCTGGGCATCCACAAGGAGGCCCTGCGCGGCTGGGTCCGCCAGGCCGAGGCGGACAGCGGCAAACGCGACGACCGGCTGACCGCCGCAGAGCACGAGGAGCTGAAGCAACTTCGCAAGGAAGTAGCGGAGTTGAGGCGGGCGAACGAGATCCTCAAAGCGGCGAGTGCGCTTTTTGCCCGGGAGCTCGACCGTCCCCGGACGAGGCCGACCAGGTGATCGACAGCCTGAAAGAAGACGGCTTCGGGGTCGGGCCCGTATGCCGGGTGCTCGGCTGGTCCGAGTCCGCCTACTACGCCCGCAAGAAGCGGCCGAAGTCCGCGCGCCGGCTCCGTGACGAGCAGCTCATGCCACTGATCGAGCAGGTTCACTCCGAGTCCGGCGGCACCTATGGGGTTCGGCGGATCACCCGTGCGCTGCGGCGCGAGGGTGTGGTGGTGGCCCGCTGCACCGTCGAGCGGCTGATGGGCGAGCTGGGCCTGGAGGGCGTGATCCGCGGGCAGCGGCGGCGGACCACCGTGCCGGAGCCGTCGGCGCCCCGCCCGCCGGACCTGGTCGACCGGGATTTCACCGCCTCGCGGCCGGACCAGCTGTGGGTGGCGGACATGACGTATGTGCGCACCTGGTCCGGCTGGGCGTACGTGGCGTTCGTCCTGGACGTGTACTCGCGGATGATCGTCGGCTGGCAGGTCGCGAACCACATGCGGACTGAACTGCCGTTGGATGCCCTGGAGATGGCGTTGTGGAGGCGGAGGATCAAGAAGGGCTCCGGCCTCATTCATCACAGCGACCGCGGGTCGCAGTACGTATCCATTCGGTATACCGAGAGGCTGTCCGAGATCGGGGCTTCGGCCTCGGTCGGCTCGGTCGCGGACAGCTATGACAACGCGATGGCCGAGGCGTTGAACGGCACCTTCAAGGCCGAGCTGATCGAGATGCAGGGCCCTTGGCGGGACGTCGACCAGGTCGAGCGGGCGATCTTCCAGTGGGTCGCGTGGTACAACGAGGAACGGCTCCACTCAGCCCTCGACTACGTACCGCCCGCCGAGTACGAACGCGCCTGGCGTCGACAACAGGAAGCCACCCCGCAGTCCGCCTGAACAAGATCACCAGACTCTACGAAACTCGGGGCAGCTCAGGGCGCGTCCTGGCTGCTGGTCTGCCTGACGGGGCTCGGTGGCTACTTCGCGGTGAGGACCATCTATTACGCCTGGGCCTGGCTCACCAGGCCCCGCCCCTTCCGCGTCTGATCCCGCCCCCGGCCGGGCGCGGTGGTCGACGGGTCAAGGAAGCCCACCGCGACCGGCTCTCCCATCCCATCCAGGACTCAGGAGAGTTCACATGCGTACGTACGTCAGTCATCAGGAGGCGCGGGATGCCTTCGAATTCGCGGAACTGGCCTACGGGTTCGACAACCCGGAGCCCGACTTCCCTTCCCTCTTCAGGGGCGTCCCCGGGGAGTCGGCCGAGGAGCGGGCCGCGCGTCTGGACGTGGCGCGCCAGGTGCTCGTCGAGCTCCTGGCGGAGGCCGGGGACGACCCGGACGACGAGGTCGCCTGGCTCAACGCGCTTCACGCGGCGCAGCTTATGGACGTGGTGCCGCTGCGGCTCCGCGGATCCGGCGGACGGGCGAAGCCCACGCTGCGGAAGGCGGCGTGATGCAGGAGATCCTCCTTCCCGGAGGCGCGGAGGCCCTGGCCGTCGGTGGCGGGGTTCTCTTCGCCGGGTGGTGCGCCACGCGTGGCCTGCGCCGGTTCCGCCGTCGGGGGCAGCGGGCCACGCCTGCGGTGCGCGTCGCCGCCGTCGCCGCGGTGGCCTGCACCGCTTACAGCGCGGACACGAGCTGGCGCTTCGCGGCCCACTACCTGGACATGGGGAGCACGGCCGAGCGCGCGGCCATGTTCGGAGCCGCCGAACTCGCGCTGTTCGCCACCGCGCTCCTGGCGCGGCAGAACCTCAACGGTCCGCAGGGTGCCCCCGGCGTCGCGGGCGCGCTGGTGTGGGTGATCACCGGGGTCCAGATCATCCCCGCGTACGCCGAATCCGGGCTCGTGGGTGGCACGGTCAGGGCCTTCGTGGGTCCCGTCATGGCGGCGCTCCTCTGGCATCAGGCCATGGGGATCGAGCTGCGGCACCACAAGCCGGGAACCGTGTCGCGGGGGCTCGCGGCCGTTGTCGGCCGGGAGGTACGAGAGCGGCTCCTGTCCCGTCTCGGCATTGCCGAGCGGGACCGCGACGCGGCACAGATCACCCGGGACCGGGCGACCGTACGAGCCGTAGCCATGGCCGCTCGTCTTGCGGAGATGAGCCAGGAGCAGCGCAGCAGCCGGACCGGCCGACGGATCGCGCGACAACTCTCGGTACAGGTCGCCCGCGCTTCGGTCGGTACGGACCCTGGCCAACGCCGGAAACTACTCGACCAGTTGGCCGCCCGTCGGCATGCCGTGTCCCTGGCGACCGTAGACCTCACTTCGCCCTGGGACATGGACGCACCGGATCCCGCCGCGTCGGCGCTCGCCGCTCAGGCGCGCGATCAGATGCGGCAGGCGACGACGAACGTCCGGCAAGGCGGATACCCGAAGGTTCTCTTCGCTGATATCGCTCCAGCTCAGGCGGTGAACACGGGGAACGAGCAGGGCTGTTCACCTGAACAGGACGACGCGGCCGACGCCGCTCACCCGGCCGCTCCCAAGCTCAGCACCGAGGCCGCGCAGGCGGTCATCGAGGACGGCTGGGCCAAGGGTCTCACCGTCCGCGAGACCGCCAAGCAGGCCACCAGGGCGCCCAGCTACGTCCACAGCGTCTTCGTACGGCTCGACGAACAGCGCGGTCCGCGGCCGACCTCGGGACAACTCGCCTTGGTGAACGGCCGTGATCGGCCGGTGGACGAGACCCCCGACGCGGCTCAGTCCCGATCCTGACGCCGCCCTCATCGCATCGGGCCCGGCCCTCCCGGCCGAATCAGCGGCCGGGCCCGCCCCCTCCCATCTGGAAGGACGTGGAAGTGCCGTACGAGAAGGACGATCCGGACCACGAGCGGAGCCTCTTCGAGAGGCTTGAGCAGGAGATGGGCGACCCGTCGGACGACGGGAAGGTGTTGGACTTCTCCAAGCGGCGGCCTGGCGGCGCGGGCCCCGGTGCGCCGACCGCCGGCCCGGACGACAACCCCTCTGACCCCGTACGCGTAGACCAGCCCGGCGTCCCCTCCGGGCCCGGCCTCACGGACCGTGCGCAGGGTGCCAAGCGACGCCCGGTGATCCCCGCGTGGGCGCGGTCCCGACGCGAGTTCACCTCCGCGGCCAAGGGCGTGGCCACCTACACGTGGCACGTGGCCTCGTACCACGCGGTGCGGACGCCGTGGTACGCCATCCGCCTCACTGCGCAGTCCCCGCGGGGAGCGGCGCGCTTCGTCGGCGGGACGCTCAGGTGGACGAGGGACGCGGAAGGAGACCCGCTGCGGAAGGACGCCGCCGACCGGGCGGACGTGGAGGACTACCTGCGGCTGTCCCGGCAGCGGGACCGCCGGGTCCGCTGGCGGGCGGCCGTCGCCATGGCCTCCGCCCTGGTGGGGACCACGGGCGCCCTGGCGCTCTACGTGCTTGCTCCTTCGTGGCTGTTGAATCTGGCCGGCGCCGCCGGAATTCTGGCGCTGGGCTGGCTGGGACAGCCCGCGGACGCCCCGGTCATCCGCAGGTCTGTGGAGATCCCGAAGGCCACGAAGCTCACCAGTGACATCGTGCTGCGGGCGCTCGGCTCGCTCGGCATCCAGGCGATCAGCCAGGCACAGGCCAAGGGCGGGGACGGCTTCACCTTCACCGCGCCCATCACCCGCGACGGCCCCGGATGGCTCGCGGAGGGGGACCTTCCGTACGGCGTCACCGCGATCGATGTGGCCGACCGCCGCATCAGGCTCGCCTCTGGCCTGCGCCGCCCGCTCGGCTGTGTATGGCCGGAGGCCGTACCGGACGAGCACACCGGACGCCTCCGGCTCTGGGTGGGCGACCAGGACATGTCACAGGCCAAACAGGAGCCGTGGCCGCTCGCCAAGTCGGGCAGCGTCGACCTGTTCAAGCCCGTGGCCTGGGGCACGGACCAGCGGGGCCGTTGGATCGGCGTGACACTCATGTTCATCGCGGGCGTCATCGGCGCCATCCCGCGCATGGGCAAGACCTACCTCCTCCGGCTGCTCCTCCTGATCGCCGCGCTCGACCCGCGCGCCGAGTTGCACACGTACGACCTGAAGGGCACCGGCGACCTGGACCCGGTCGGTGACCGGGTGTCCCACCGGCACCGGGCCGGCGAGGAGGACCCGGACATCGAGTACGCCATCGCGGACATGCGGGAGCTGCGGGACGAGCTGCGGCGCCGCGCGGGCGTGATCCGTGGGCTTCCCCGGGACGTGTGCCCGGAGTCGAAGGTCACGACCGATCTTGCGTCCAAGCGTTCCTTGGGGCTCCACCCGATCGTCGTCGGTGTGGACGAGTGCCAGGTGTGGTTCGAGCACCCCAAGTACGGCGCCGAGTTCAAGGAGATCTGCACCGACCTCGTGAAGCGGGGCCCGGCCACCGGCATCGTGCTGCTCCTGGCGACCCAGCGGCCGGACAAGGACAGCATCCCGACCTCGATCAGCGCCAACGCCTCCGCCCGCTGGTGCCTCAAAGTCATGGGCCAGGTCGAGAACGACATGGTGCTGGGCACCGGGGCGTACAAGCGGGGCGTCCGGGCGACGATGTTCGCCTGGGGCGACAAGGGCATCTGCTACTTCCTTGGTGAGGGAGCGGACGCCCGGATCGTCCGGTCGGCCGAGATCGACGCGGTGAACGCGGACGTGATCGCCCTGCGGGCCCGTGCCCTGCGCGAGCGCGCCGGGACCCTGTCCGGCCACGCCGTGGGCGAGCGGCCGACGGCCGAGGCCTCCGCGTCGTACGACCTCCTTGCCGACATCGCCGCCGTGCTCCCGGCCGACAGGCCGAAGCACTGGAACGAAGCGGTCGTCGCGCTGCTCTCGGAGCTGCGCCCGGACGTGTACGGCGGCTGGAGCGGCGAGCAGCTCACCGCGGCGCTCAAGCCGTTCGGCGTCCGCACCGGCCAGGTGTGGGGCGTCACCGAGGACGGCAAGGGCGCCAACCGGCGCGGCATCAAGCGCACCGACATCCTCAAGGCGCTCGCGGACCGTGACGGTCGGGCCGACGCGGCATAGCCGTGACGGGCCCTCGGCCTAGCGCCCGCCCCCGCTAGGTCTAGCACTCGCGCTAGCGACCTATCTGCGCTCTGACCTGCGCACTAGTGCCTAGCAGCACGGATCGACCCAGCCCACCGAACCCGCCCTGAGAGGGGTCTCGATGCCTTCCTGGCTCGACGCTATGCCCATCCTGCTCCTCGCCACTCTCGGTTACGTCGCGCTCTGCTCCGCCAGCCCCTTCGGCACCTGCCGGTCCTGCAAGGGGTGGGGCGCGAAGGTCCGCATAGGCCGCTCCGGGCAGCTCAAGCGGGGCCGCGAGTGCCGCCGCTGCGGCGGCCACGGCCAGCGGATCCGTCTCGGACGCCGCCTTTACAACGCCACCTCACGCCTTCGCCGCGAAGGCACACGCTGACCGACCTTGGGGGTACCACCGTGTCGTTCTCCATCTCCGCGCTCCTGCTCTTCGGCCTCCTCCTGGCCATGCTCATCCGCTCGAAGGCCGTCGGCGCCGGTTCCGCGATCGTCGCCGCGCTCTTCGGCTTCTACCTGGCCCGCACCCCGGCCGCGTCCGCCATCGACCAGGTCATGGCCGCCGTCGGCAACGCGCTCCCGAGCGTCGGCTGAGCCGGGGGACCCCATGACCGACGTCAGGCAGGAAACGGCCGTCTGCATCGGCCTTCTCCTCCTCATCGGAGGAGTGCTCATCGGCCGTGAACTGATCGGCCTGTGGCCGACCTTCACGGTCTCGACCGCCGCCGTCGTGGCCCACTTCGCGACCCCGATCGCGGCCCGGGAAGTCGCCGTCCGCCGCTACGCCCGCCACCTCCGCCGCCACCTCTGACGACCCCCGGTGCGGCCCACCTCGAATGACCGGGGCTGGGCCGTGCGGAGGGTCGGCCAGCCAAGTCCGGCCCGTCACCAACACGGAGGATCACATGTCCAAGACCACCATCGCGTGGTTCGACAGCCTCACCGACGGCGTCCACGCCCTGGGCGCCGCCGCCCGCGAGTTCCGCGCCGCCCACGAGGGCGCCCGGCTCGCCTCCTGGACCGTCGACCGGACCCGCGTCCAGGACGTCCACGGCGAAGTCCTGCTGCCCGACGTGCACCGCCTCGTTCAGCCCCACGACCAGGCCATCTGGCGGATCTACGACCTCTGCTCGGCCCACGAGCGGCGCGTCAAGGAGCTGTACGAAGACACCGCGCGGGCCTACGCCTACGGCACGGCCGGTGCCGTGCTCGCCGTACTGGACGGCAAGCGTCCCCCGTACGTCGAGCTGCACCGTTCCGGGCTCGTTGGGCGAGCCGTCCCCGGCGGACGGCTTCCCGACCTGGAGCAGCAGCTCAGCCGGTGGAACGGGTCCCGGCACTTGAGCGCGCTGCGGCAGGCCGTCCTCGACCGGGAGTACGCGGCCGACGTGGCCGAGCAGTACGCCGACCACGACGGCGACCTGGCGGACCACCAGGCCAGCGAGGTGACGCAGGCGAGCGAGTACGCCGCCGGGATCGCGAACGCCCTCTACGCCTACGGAGAGGCCGCCGAGAGCGCCCTGCACTTCGCGCTCATCGCCGCCAAGGGGCCCGGGGAGCAGCGGTGACCACGGACCCGAGCACCGCCTACTCCAGTGCGCCCAGCACCATTTCCGAGATCTCCTGGGTAGCTGGCGCCGCGATCAGCCGCGCCCTGTACGAGGAGCGGGAGTTCTGGCTCCGTAAGGCCGCGCTCCTGGACCGCATCGCCCTTCAGGAGGTCGCCACGTACGCCCCGGAGGGCGCGGCCAAGGCCGTGGACGCGGCGAACGAGGCCGCCCAGCGGTTCGTCCGGTACGACGCCACGCGCTCCGGTCCCGGCCGCAGGGGCCTGGACCTGGTGACCGACGCGGACTGCCGCGACTACGTCCGCGAGCAGTACCGCGAGTGGAGCCTCACCCGGCTCCGCTGACTTCGCCCGGGGCAGCGGTCGACGGGTCAAGGTACGCCCGCTGCCCCGGTTCCTCCCCATCCCATCCACGGAATCAGGAGGTGCCTCCAGCATGCACCAGAACGCCGTCTGCCATGCAGCCGGTGTCACGCCGCCCCTCGTACGCACCAGCGAGGGTGCCCCGTGACCCGCGAGTTCGACAACACCACCACCCCGCCGTCCCCCGCCGACGACGCGACCGCGCCGCCCCACGACCTGGACGCGGAGATGGCCACCCTCGGCGCCATGCTCCTGTCCCGTGACGCGATCAGCGCCGTGAACGGCATCGTGGCCGCCGAGGACTACTACCGGCCCGCCCACACGACCATCCACGTCACGATCACGGCCATGCACGAGGCAGGTCTGCCCGTCGACCCGATCACGGTCGGCGCCAGGCTTCGTGAGACGGGAGACCTTCAGCGGGTCGGCGGGAGCCCCTACCTCCACGCCCTCGTCCAGGCCACGCCGACCGCCGCGAACGGCACGTACTACGCAGAGATCGTCGTCGCCCTCGCCCAGAAGCGCCGACTCATCGAGACCGGCACCCGGCTGATCACCGAGAGCCGCCAGGGCGTCTCCGGCAGCGAGGACATCGCCGCCCAGGCCGCCGCGGAACTCGCGACGATCCGCTCGGCCGACCGCTGGCCGGACCCCGTCCCGCTCGGCACCCACGCCACACTCCCGCTGTTCCCGGTGCCGACCTTGTCGCCGTGGATGGCCGAACACGTCGATGCGGTCGCGGAGTTCACACAGACCCCGCCAGACCTGGCCGCCACGATGGCGCTCGCCGCGCTGTCGACGGCGGCGGGTGGCCGCGTCCACGTGGAGATCCGACCCGGCTGGCGCGAGCAGTCGAACCTGTACCTCGTCTGCGCCATGCCGCCGGCCTCCCGGAAGTCCGACGTCTTCGCCGCGATGACCGAGCCGGTGTACGAGGTCGAGCGCCGCCTCCAGGAGGAGGCGCGGCCCCGGATCATCGAGGCGGAGACGGCCAAGGACGCCGCCCTGGCGGAGGCCGAGGGCCTGATGGCGAAGGCCCGGAAGCCCGGTGACGGCGTCGACCGCGCCGCGATCGTGGCCGAGGCGTCGGCGGCCCGCCTCCTGGCCGAGGAGATCGCCGTACCGCCCCGCCCCCGCCTGACGGTGTCGGGCGACATCACGCCGGAGCCGCTCACGCAGCAGCTCGCCGTCCACCGCTGCCTGGCGGCGCTGTCCCCGGAAGGGGACCTCTTCGACATCATCGCGGGCCGCTACAGCGCCAAGCCGAACCTCGGCGTCTTCCTCCAAGCACACAAGGGCGAGCGGCTCCAGACGGACCGGATCACCCGCGAACAGCCGAGCGTAGACAAGCCCGCACTCACCATCGGCGTCACGCCGCAGCCCGCCGTCCTCCAGGATCTGGCGGGCGCGCACGGGGCCCGGGACCGCGGCCTGTTGGCCCGCTTCCTGTACGCGCTGCCCGCGTCGAACCTGGGCTACCGCAAGACGCGCACCACGCCGGTACCCGAGGCGGTCGCCCAGCGCTACAACGGCAGGCTGACCCACCTCGTACGCACCCTCTACGCCCTGCCCGAGCCGGTCACGATCCCGCTCACCGCGCAGGCGGACCGGGCAGTGGAAGCCCTCCAGGAGAACTTGGAGGTCTCCCTCCGCCCCGAGCAGCCGCTCTCCCACCTCCTGGACTGGGCGGGCAAGCTGGTCGGCCACACGGCGCGGATCGCACTGCTGCTCCACCTGGCCGACCGGATCCAGAGCGATGACTGGGGCAGGCCCGTCGAGAAGGAGACGCTCGACCGAGCAGCCGAGATCACCACGTACTACACACAGCACGCGCTGGCAGTCTTCGACCTCATCGGCTCCGACCCGGCCACCGAGGCGGCCCAGACCATCCTGAAGTGGCTCCGCCGTCCCAAGACGGACGGCACGTGGCGTACGACGATCAAGCGCCGCGACGCCGTCGCCGCCTCCCGCCGCTTCCGCACGGTCGCCCAGGTCGAACCCGCCCTGGCCCTGCTGGAGTCCCACGGCTACCTCCGCGCCGAGACCCCGCCCCGCACGGGCAGGGTCGGCCACCCGGCCACGGCCACGTACCACGTCCACCCCAGCCTCCGGGAGGACGGCGCCAATGCCCGCTAACCGTCAGCAGCGTCAGCACAATCCGCTGACCTGCACGAACACCGGTCAGCACACCGTCAGCACCCGTCAGCACCGTCAGCAGAACAGCCAGCACCCGCTAACACTGCTGACGCCCGCTGACACCGCTCAGCACACCGAAACTCCAGGTCAGGGGATTGTGCTGACGATGCTGACGACTGACGCCCCGCCTATCGGGAACGGGGGACGAGCGTGACGAGCCACAGCCCTCACAGCGCCACGGCGGTGGCCACGTTGCCGCACCTCTTCCGCCCGGCCGAGATTGCTGAAGCGCTCGGCTGCTCGGAGTGGTGGATCAAGGAGCAGGCGCGGCAGCGGCGCATCCCCTTCACGAGGCTCGGCGGTGCCTACCGCTTCACGGTTGAGCACGTCTCGGAGATAGTCCGCCTCTTCGAGGAGCGCCCGACCCGGAGCGTCAACGCCCGCGATGCCGTTCCCGCGCAGCGCACGCGCCGTCACCGTAACGCCGAGCCGACGGCCCGCCTGGTGGCGCGTCCGGCCCGGCGTCTGAGCACCGTCCACCAGTCGGTCACCGCGCCCTGAGCCGCGCGCCTATATAAGGGGAGGAGAAGCGGTGGGATACGCCGAGAAGCGCAGCACCTACTACCGCGGGCGCTACAAGATCGCGCCCGGCAAGTACGGCACGGTCAAGGACGACCAGGGCCGGACGATCAAGTTCAAGGGCAAGCGGGAAGCCGAGCAGGCGGCCGACGCGGAAGAGGCCAAGGTCAGGGAGGGCACCCGGAGGGACCCGTCCCTCGGGGCGGAGACCTTCGGCGAGTACGTGAACCGGTGGTTCGAGGACATCGAACTCGCCGACACCACGATGCAGAACTACCGACGGGAGATCGAGGTACACCTCCTTCCGGAGTTCGGGGAGCGTCCGCTGAACCTGATCCAGTCGCGGGACGTGACCGCGTGGGAGCGGAAGCTGAAGGCGGTCGGCTACGCGAAGGAGAGCGTCAAGACCTACCGGGCCAGGCTCCACCTCGTCCTGGCGGACGCCGTGGACGAGGGGCTGATTCCGTCCAATCCGGCGGCCCGGCGGCGGGGGCGCGGCAAGCGGGCCGGGCGGTCCGGCCACCGGGGCCCGGAGAAAGTGATCACGTCGCCGCTCGGGATCCTGCTGATCGCGGAGCGACTGGCCGTGCTGTCAGGGCGGGACGACGAGTTCGTGGCCACCGTTCTCAAGGGGTACTCCGGGATGCGCTTCGGAGAGGTCGTCGGACTGGAGAGGAGGTTCGTGCGGCACCGGGCCGTACGCGTTGAGTGGCAGCTTGTGGAGCTCGACAGCGGCGAACTGGTTCGCTGTCCCCCGAAGGACGACAGCTACCGGACGCTCGACATCCCGGAGTGGCTCCACGTCCTGGTCCACGACCACATCGCGCGGACCAGGCCCCGGCCGTGCCCTTGCCACGGACACACCTATGTCTTCAGCAGCTTCGGCACGGTGCGCCGATGGGGCGGGAACGGGCAGCCCACGGTGAGGGACGTCGCCAAACTCGCAGGCGTCAGCAAGGGGACGGTGTCCAACGTCCTGAACCACCCTGAGGTCGTGGCGGAGGAGACCCGCCTCCGCGTCACCGAAGCGATGGCGGAGCTGGATTATCTGCGGGGGCGGACGCCCGAGGAGACGGCGGCGCACTGGCGGCGGAAGGGATTCGGATCGCGGCTCTTCCATCCGGCCGTGACCGGGCAGTACGAGAAGGTGGGTGCCCGGCCGCGCCGGCCGGTGCCGGTGGTGGCGGAGCCCTGGATGCCCGGAACTCTCGTCCAGGGGCGGGGCGCCTCCGCCCGCGCCACCGCCTGCTGGGTGCCGATCGCCCCGGGCCTCACGCCCCACGGGCTGCGCCACTCACACCGGACGCACATGGAGGATCTCGGGACGCCCAAGGTCCTCATGGACGAGCGCATGGGACACATGGACGGCTCGGTCTCGGCCCGGTACGCGCACGTGACCGACGAGATGCGGATCCGACTGATGGCGGGGCTGACGCGCAGATGGGAAGCCTCGCTGGACGCCCGTCTCGCGATGTGCCCGCGGTCGTCGGTGGCCGTGCTCGACGCCCTGCTCCGGGCCCGCGCAGCCGGGGTTTTCTCCCAGAATTCTCCCAACGAGGGTGCCGAAGGAGGTTCAGATCCCCTCTGACCTGGGGATATAAGAACCCGGGTTGAGGTGAGCGCATCCCTGATAAGGATGAGGCCACAGGTTCAAATCCTGTTAGCCCCACAGCATCGAAGGCCCCGGTCAGGAAGACCGGGGCCTTCGGCGTTTCGGGCGGGGCGGTCGTACGGCTGTCCGGGCTAGGTCACCGATTGATATCGGTCGGTGTGTATAGTCGGGCGCCATAAGGTCCCCTACGTCAATGAAAGACGAGGTCGCGCGGTGAAGAAGCTTCTCCTGGTCGCACTGGCCGCCATCGGCGGACTCCTCGTGTACCGCCAGATCCAGGCCGACCGCGCCGAGCAGGACCTGTGGACGGAGGCCACCGACTCCGTGACCACAGGTTCGTGAGACGCGCGCAGTTCGCGAAGGGCCCCGGCCGCCGATGAGCGGCCGGGGCCCTTGCCGTTGCGGGCGGTGAGCAGGGGAACAATCGGGTCCTTTCGGGTGCCCGCGCAGACAGCGGCGGGACGGGCGGGGCAGGATGGTGCCGCCTGACGAGACGACGAGGGGATGCACGTGGAGAGGCGTGGCGGGGGCCAGGCGACCGGCCCGCAGGCGGTGGCCGACCGGTGCCGCCGCGGTGCTGCCGGGACGGCAGGTGCCGACGGACGGGGCGGGGCCGCGGGTTCCGGCGCGGCGGCGGTGGGCGGCGCGTGCGGCGCGCGTCCGCGGCGGGCCTGGCGCTGGGCGTCCTGGCGGGTGCGCTGTCGGTCGGGGCGGTCGGGGCGGTCGGGGCGGTCGCGGCGGGGCCCGCGCGGGCGGCCTCCCCGGAGGCCGGCTCCCCTACCGGTACACCTTCGACGACGGCGCCAGCCCCGTGCGGGGCGCCGCCACCACCGGGGACGCGCCCCGGCTCGACGAGGGGACCGTCTACCGTGACTCCCTCGCGAAGAGCGGCAAGCGGATCTACCGGGTGGACCTCGACGCGGCTTCGCACGCGTACGTGTCCGCTGTCGCCGTGCCGCGCACGGGCGGCAAGGTGGCCTTCACGGACGCGGTGACGGTGTCGCTGCAGGACGAGAACGCCAGGGACTGCAACAGCAGCAGGTCCAGCTTCGGGTCCGCGGACTTCCCCCGCCCGCTCGCGGTCTACGCCCACCGCACGCTCGGCCCGGACACGTCGACGTGCCGCCAGGCGGGCTCGTACTACGTCGTCGTCGAGCGGCAGACCCAGGAGACCTCCTCGGCCGACGACTGGGACCTGGAGCTCCGCTTCACGACCGAGCCGACCCTCAAGGAGGGCGGGCCCGCCGCGGCGCCCTCCACCTGGCCGAGCGCCTCTCCCGGTGTGCCGTCCGGCGGTCCGCGCGAACGGCGGGGCGGCAGCGGGGTCTCCGACGCGCCCGGCCTGTCCGACGGCGAGTGGGCCGACCGGATCGAGCCGGGCCAGAGCCGCTTCTACCGGATCCCGGTCGACTGGGGCCAGCAGCTCTTCCTCAGTGCCCACCTGAGCAGCTCCACCGGCGACGGATTCGTGAGCGACGCGGTCTCCCTGTCGCTCTACAACCCGGCGCTCGGACTCGTCGACAGCGTGAACGCGGCGGCGTACGACGGCAAGCAGAAGACGTACGCCTTCGACCCGCTGCCTCCCGTGGCGTACGGGAACCGCTTCAGCTCCGACTCCGCGGCCCGCCACATGCGCTTCGCCGGCTGGTACTACGTGCGGGTCGCCCTGAACCCGAGCGTCGGCGAGAAGTTCGGGAAGAAGCCGTACGGACTGACGCTGCGGGTCCAGGTGGAGGGGGAGGCCGGACCGGAGCCCGGGTACGCCGGGCCCGCGGGGATCTTCACAGTGACCGAGGACGACCAACGGGCCGCCGCCGAGGGGCGCAGCGGCGCGTCGGCCGAGCAGTCCGGCGGCACGATGCGCCTGGTCGCCGTGGCCGGGATCGCCACCGGGACCGCGCTGCTGGCCGGCCTCGGGATCTGGACGCTCGCGGCCCGGAGGCGGGCGGCGCGTAGGGCCCGCCGGGCGTCGTGCCGAACGCGGGAGCTGCGGTGGGGCAGCGGTGCGGGGCGTGCCGGGCGCGTGCCGGGCGCGGGTCGGGGCCCTCAGCCTTGTAGGAGCGCCCAGAAGCCGACGGCGAGGCAGGCCAGGGCCAGCAGCAGCACCGGGACCGCCACGGCTCGGGGCGGGCCGGGTGGCCGCGCGGGCGCGGCAGGTGAGGGGGCCGCGGCACGTGCCGTGGGTGCGGTGGCCGTCACCTGCGAGGGCAGCGGCACGGTGGGTGAGGTCCGGTTCGGTGTATGCGGTTCGGACCGCGCCGGGTAGGGCGCCTGCGCGGGGCCTTCCGCGTGGGGGTGCAGGGGCGGGGGCTGGGGCTGCCCGTAGGGCCGGAGGGGCGGGTGCTGCTGCGCGTGCTGTGCGTACGGCTGCGGCGGGTGGTGCCGTTCGCCCGCGGCGGGGGCTGCGCCGAGGCGGCCGGTGCGGGCGCGTGAGGCGGCCGGTGGGTGTGTGCGGTCGCGGTGGGGCCGTCCATCGGGGCACCCGAGGCCGGTGGAGTGGCCTGGGTCGGTGAGGGCACGTGGCTCTGCGGGGTCGCCTGGGCCTGCGGGGTTGCGGGGTGCTGCGGGGTCGCGTGGGCCTGCTCGTCGGCGTGGGCCTGCGGGGCTGTCTGGGCCTGCTGGTGTGTGTGGGGCGGCAGGGCGAGGGGCGCGGGCGGGGATTGCGGGGGCTCGGCTGCCTGCGGGGGCGGAGGTGCCAGATGGAAGCTGCCCGTCTCCGACGGGGACGGGAGGGGGGCGGGGCCCTCGGGCCCGTACCCGGGAGGGAGGGGGCCGAGCTGGTCGAAGACCTCGACCGGCTCCTCCTCGGCCGCCTCCTCGGGCAGCATCTCGACCGCCGACGCCAGCGCCTTGCGCGCCCCCGTCGCCGTACGGAACCGGGCGTCCGGATCCGGCTGCAGGAGGCCCGCCAGCACCTGCCACAGCGGCTCCGGAACGCCTTCCGGCGCCCCCGGCGTCCCGTGGTTCCGGAAGTACTCCACGAGCGCGTCCGCGTCCGGCTTCTGCCCCTGGAGCAGGAACAGCGCGACGAGCCCGACCGCGAAGAGGTCCGACGGGAAGTCCGGGTCCGCGCCCCAGAGTTGCTCGGGCGCGAAGTAACCGGGCGTGCCCACGACGAAGTTGGTCTCCGTCAGGCGCGGCTCGCCCTTGCGCATGGAGATGCCGAAGTCCGACAGCCTCAGGTGCGGGCGTCCCGTACCCGTGGCTTCCAGCAGGATGTTGGCGGGCTTGATGTCGCGGTGGACGACTCCTTCTGCGTGCACGGCGGCCAGCCCGGACAGCAGCTGGTCCAGCAGGGTGCAGACGAAGCGCGGCGGCAGCGGCCCGTAGTCACCGATCACGTGCGCCAGGGAGCCGCCGGCGACCAGGTCCATCGTGAACAGGACCTTGTCGTCGTCCGCCGCCCAGCTCGCGGGGGCCAGCACGTGCGGGTGGTCGATGCGCAGGGCCTGCTCGCGCACGAAGCGCAGCAACGTGTGCGCGTCGCTCTGCTGGAGCACCTTGGCGGCCACGTACCGCTTGCGGCGCTGGTCCCATGCGCGCCACACGGCGCCCACCCCCCCGCGCCCGATCGGGTCGATCAGCTCGT
The DNA here is from genome assembly GCF_021390935.1 of Streptomyces sp. CC228A. Classification (GTDB taxonomy): domain Bacteria; phylum Actinomycetota; class Actinomycetes; order Streptomycetales; family Streptomycetaceae; genus Streptomyces. The sequence goes on along the minus strand of NZ_JAJPUI010000005.1, from coordinate 464,306 downwards.
ACCGACCCGCGAAGACCTCACCCATCGCGCTGCGTCCGCTCCCGCTCTCCGCGTGCTCTGCCGTGCCGTCCGGTCCGCCGTCAGCCCTGGTGCGCCTCGTAGTGGGCGACCGCGTCGGCGGTGCGCCCGGCGCCGTACACCCGGAGGAACTCTGCCAGTTCGGGGTGGGTGCGGGCGAGCGTGTCGGCGGCGTCGATGATGTCCCCGGCCGCGGCGACCGACCGCAGCAGGGACTGGATCTCGCGGACGACTCGGCGCACGGTGGGCGCCCCCGTGCTGTTGCTGGTCTGGCTGGAGGCGGTGAGGACCGAGCCGCCCTGTGACTTCTTGATCTCGTCCATGCGCTCGGTGGCCTCCGCCGCGCTGACACTGCCGTCGGCGACCTGGCTCGCCAGCTCCTGGAGGGCCTGGACGCGCTGGACGACAGCCGGGTTGCCGATCTTTGCGCGCTGGCCGCTCATCAGCTGGGAGAGCATCGGGGCGGACAGTCCCAGCACGGCCGCGAGCCGCGCCTGGTTGAGGCCGAGGTCGTCGATAAGCCGTCGGAAGAGCGCCCCCAACGGCTCCCCGTACCAACTGCGCTGGAGCTCTCTGGCTCTCGCGGTGGCATCCTGCTGTGCTGCTGCGTCCATGTGCGTCTCCCCATCGCGCGGCGGTTCGCTGCTGCGAACCTCGCGGAGCATCTTACGGAGCGTGGTCGCGCAGGGGGAGTCCCCATACCTTTTGCGGGACACCCCTGGATACCCGGTATTCTGGTCTGCGACCACCCGCGGGGCGGGTGGCGCGGGGCCTTAGCTCAGTTGGTAGAGCGCTGTCTTTGCATGGCAGATGTCAGGGGTTCGACTCCCCTAGGCTCCACCGCGAGAACCTCGGCTGACCTGTGGATACGTGGTCAGACGGGGTTCTTCTGCGTAGGAGGGGAAGGCGGCCGGCGCGGGCCCGCGCCGCGCCTGCGCGCCCCGAGGTGCGGGGGGTACGCCGTGGTACGGACGTGACCGGACGGTCCGCTCGCCGCGGCTGCGGGTCCGTCCGGCGGGCGACAGGGCTCGGCAGGGCCCCAGGCGCGGAGTCCGAACGGGCCCGTGCGGGGCGCGGCGCGGTAGCCCGTGCAGCCCGGACCGGGGCCGGGCGCGGAAGCCGAAGCGGCCCGCACCGGGGCGTGGCGCGCAGGGCGGCGGCCCGCCCAGGCATGGCGCGGGCCGCTCGGCCGGCAGCCGATGTCGCGAACGCGATTCGCTCAGGCGGCTGCGGCGCAGGTCGGCCGCCGACTTCGAAGGGCGGTTCCCGCCGTGGGGGCGGTGCCGCGCGTCCAGGTGGCCGGAGGAAGCCCAGGGTCCGGGGCGTCCGGTGAACACTTGGTCCTGACAGGTGATGCCGAGGAGACGGGTGCGATCAGTGGCAGCAGTGAACAGGCCGGCCGGCCCCGGGCCCGGAGAGCCCGCGGACCCGGCAGTGCCCGCGGGTGAGGGTGCGATGGCCGGTCTCTTCTGGGTCGACGGGAACGGGTGCCTGCTCGGCGCCCCGCCGCTCAAGGACGGCACCGGCGTGCGTCTGTCGGACGAGGGACTGGAGGTCTTCGGCACGGAGACCGGTGCCTGGAGCTGGGAGCAGGTGGAGCGCGTGACCGTCGCCGATGCCCCGGTCAGGTCGGCTCTCCGGCGGGGGCTGAGTACGGCGTTCAGCTTCGCGGCGACCGCGGCCGGCTTCGGCGGTCCCGAGGAGCCGCCGCTGATGACGGTACGGGTCACGCTGCCCGAAGGGGAGCGCGCGTACGAGGTGCCCTCGGCCGCGTGGCCGGCGTACACGGAACGGGAGGTGGCGCTGTCGCACCGGCTGATGGACCGCTTCACCGCGGGTGCGGCGCGCCCGTCGCTGCTCACCGGCTGGTGGCGTGCCTCCGACTGCCCCGTCGCGCTGCGGCCCGGGGAACGGGAGGCGCTGCTGGAGGAACTGCTGGAGCGCTGGGCCGGGCGGTGACGCGGTCGGTGACGCGGGCGGGGTCGGCGCAACGGCCCCGCCCGCCCGTGCGGCCGACCGTGCGTCCTGCGTCGGCTTCTGTCCGCTTGCGCCCGCGCTTGCGCTGTCCTGCGTCGGCCTGTGTCCGCTTGCGCCCGCGCCCGTGCGTCCTGCGTCGGCCTCCGGGGGTCTCGGCCTGCCCTCCGCCGGGCTGACGCAGGCTCTCCTGGCGGGCCCTCAGAACCCCGCGCTCCGGCTGTCCGCGCGGCCCGGCCCGCGGCCGTGGGCGCGAGGAGGGGCCGAACGGGTGGTGTTCATCTGAAGATCTGCGCGCTGACGGCGGTGCTGCCCCCGTTTTCGACGTGCGGACACATCATGAGGAAGGTATGCAGATCGCCCAATCCGATGTGTCCGACGTGATGGGAAAGCGAGGAGTTCATGGCCGCCGTCATGGTCAAGCAGTTCCGCACCGCAATCGTCTCTCTCCTGCGGGCGCTCCTCGCCCTGTTCGGGCTCCGGCCCTCCCCCGCGGCGGGCGGTCGGACCGCAGTGGCGGCCGCGCCGGCGCGCCCGGCCGTTCCCGCGCAGCGCGCGGTGCAGACGGGCGGTGCGGCGGGCCGGGACTGCGGCGCCGTACGGGCCGGGGCCCTGCCGCCCACGATGAAGCAGCGCATCCGCGCCGAGGCGCACGGGGCCTCCCCGGCGGTGCGGCGGTCGCCGGCCGACCCGGTGGCCGCGCTCTCGTCTCCTGCGGTGCTCACCGCGTGCGCCGCGGCTCCGGCCGCGCCCGCGGGCTCTCCCGCTGCTGCCGTGTCGTCCGCTCGGTCCGGCGCCGCGGAGGCCCGCGCCGCGCAGACCCGCCCGGTGCACGGCGTCCCCGCTCCCGCCGTCGCGGGCGCCGCCGCGCCCCTGTCCGGTGGCGCGGCGGCGCTGTAGCGGGGCGCTGTCAGCCGCGGCGGCCGCTGTCGTCGCCGTTCTCCGCGGCGCCCGGCTCGGCTTCCTGGCCCGACGAGGACGAGCCGCTCCCGTCCACGGAGGCGAGCGGGGAGCGCTCGGCGACCTCCGTCGGCTCCGGGGTTCGACCAGCCAGTCCGGGGCGGACTGCTTCTCCCACCACTTCCAGGCGGCCACGGCCCCGCCGAAGACCAGGCCCGCCACGGCGACGCCCTTCGCGGTGCGCTTGGCCTTCGCGCGCCGCTCGTGCTTCCTGACCAGCTTCCTGAGTTCCTTCGCCGTCACCTGTCCGCGCAGCGCGGCGAGGGCGGCGGCGGAGCGGGCCACGGCCTCGTCGCGCAGCGGCCCGGCGGCGGCCACCGCCTGCTCCATCCGCGGAGCGGCGTAGTCCGCGGCCTGGCGGGCCGCCCTGCGGGTCTGGTGTACGGCGCGATGTGCGGCATCGTCGAGTTTCGGGGGTACATGCGGTGCGACGAGGACCGCGTACTGGGCGCGGGCCTGGCGACCGGCCTGGTGGGCGGCCTTCGAGACCTTGGGCGCCATCTTGACGCGTGCCTCGTGCGCGTAGAGCGCGGCCTGCTCACGGGCCGCGCCGGCGTAGGGCGCCACCACGTCCGCGGCGTGCAGCACGCTCTCCTTCGCCGTACCGGTCGCGGCGCGCACGCCGTCCATACGGGTCACGGGATCCTCCTCCTCAGTGGCGGGCTCCTCGGTGGCGAGGTCGGGCGATTCTTCGCCTTTCCACCCTTTTCGAAATCATGCCTCCCGGTCCGTGGGTCGGCATGCGGGGCGGGCATCCGGGGCATCTGACCCACCGGACGTGCGAGGATCGGTGGGTCAGACAAGACCCAAGGAAGGCACACCGTGGCCGAGCAGCTTTACGCCACCCTGAAGACCAACCACGGCGACATCGAGATCCGGCTCTTCCCGGACCACGCGCCGACGACGGTCAAGAACTTCGTGGAGCTCGCCAAGGGCGAGCGCGAGTGGACGCACCCGGCGACGGGTCAGCGCACGACCGACCCGCTGTACAACGGCACGGTCTTCCACCGTGTCATCAGCGGCTTCATGATCCAGGGCGGTGACCCCCTGGGCAACGGCACGGGCGGCCCGGGCTACGAGTTCAAGGACGAGTTCCACCCGGACCTCGCCTTCACGAGGCCGTACCTGCTGGCCATGGCCAACGCCGGCCCGGGCACCAACGGCTCGCAGTTCTTCATCACCGTCGCGCCGACGAGCTGGCTGACCGGCAAGCACACCATCTTCGGTGAGGTCGCCACCGAGGCGGGCAGGAAGGTCGTGGACTCCATCGCGACCACCCAGACCAACCCGCGCACGGACCGCCCGGTGCAGGATGTGGTCATCGAGTCCGTGGTGGTCGAGACCCGCCAGGGCTGAGTCCGCAGGGCCCGGGTCTCCCCCCGGGAACCTTTTCGCCCCGCCCGTCCGTAAGGAAGGGCGGGGCGTTGGCACGTACCACGACGAGGGGATCCCCATGGAGCAGGACCAGGCGCCGAACGGGTTGTCGAGCTGCTACCGCCACCCCGGGGTGGAGACCGGTATCCGCTGCACCCGCTGCGAGCGGCCCATCTGCCCGGACTGCATGGTCGAGGCGTCTGTGGGGTTCCAGTGCCCGGAGTGCGTGCGCGGCGGCTCGGGGACGGGGCACGCGCGGGACGCGAGCCGCCCGAGGAACCTCGTGGGCGGCGCCGTCACGGCCGGGGACCCGCACCTCGTCACCAAGATCCTCATCGGGATCAACCTGGTGGTCTTCCTCGCCGGCTGGGTCGTCGACGGGTTCGTGGACCGGCTGACGCTGGTCGGCTATGCGTTCGACCCGGGTCTCGGCCGGGTGGTCGGCGTCGCCGACGGCGAGTGGTACCGCCTGGTGACGTCGATGTTCCTGCACGAGGCGCCCTGGCACATCGGCCTGAACATGCTGCTCGTGTGGGTGCTGGGCAGTCCGCTGGAGGCCGCTTTCGGCCGGGCCCGCTATCTGGCGCTCTACCTGCTGTCCGGGCTCGCGGGCAGTGCGCTGACCTACCTGCTCGCCGCGCCGAACGCGGGCGCGCTGGGCGCCTCGGGGGCCGGTTTCGGACTGATGGGCGCGACCTTCGTGGTGATGCGCCGACTGAACCACGACCTGCGACCGGTGCTGGCGCTGATCGGTCTGAACGTGCTGGTGACCATCGTCTTCCGCGACTCGATCGCCTGGGAAGCGCACCTCGGCGGCCTCGTCGCCGGGGCGGTCGTCGCCTTCGGCCTGGTGCGCGCGCCCCGCAGCGGACGCTCCGCCGTGCAGGCGGCCGTGTGTGCGCTGGTGCTGCTGGCGTCAGTGGCGATCATCGTTCTGCGGACTGCCGCGCTCACCTGAGCGTCAGCTATCCCCAACGTGAGCGAAGTTGTCCACAGTAGGTGACAAACCCGCCGCGTTCTGTCCGGAACGGCTCTGCCCCGCGCCGCTGACCTGCGGCGATGCCCGTTCCTTGGGGTGAGGGAGACGCCCGGCGGAACCCCCGGGGGCCCCGCCGCGGTCACATCGGCGTCAACCTCATGGGAGTTATCCACAGATCGTCTGACCTTTTCCACGGCTGTGTACAACGCTGTGGATAACCCGGGGGAGGGCTTGACTCGGCAGCCCTCCACCCGCTACGCGTCCCGGTGGGTCACTTCCACTGGGTGGAGACGGCGAAGCCGCCCGCGATGAAGCCGAAGCCCACCACGATGTTCCAGTTGCCGAGCGACTCGACCGGCAGGGTGCCGTCGGTGACGTAGAAGACGACGATCCAGGCCAGCCCGATCGCGAAGAGCGCCAGCATCACGGGCGCGACCCAGCTGCGGTTCGTCAGCTTGATCGCGGTCGCCTGCTTGGCGGCGGGCGGCGGCGTGTAGTCGGCCTTCTTGCGGATCCGTGACTTCGGCACGAGGGACTCTCCTGTCGATGCGCTGCGTGACCGCGCAGGAACGTGGGCTGCTGGCTGGTACCGGAGCGGGGAGCGAGGGGGCACCGTCGTCCCGCCCGGCCGTCCGTTAGCGTAGTGCTTCTGCGACGCCTAAGGAGATAAGGGTACGTTGAGCAATTCCGCCGACTCTCCCCGAGAGCCGGCCCGGCGCGGACGATGGCGGCCGGTCCGGCTGCTCACCGCTGCCGTCTTCGCCCTCGCGGGCCTGCTCTTCGTCACCAGCTTCAACACCGCCAAGGGCACCAACATCCGCACGGACGACTCCCTGCTGCGCCTCTCCGACCTGGTCCTCGAGCGCAGCGCCAGGAACGCCGAGCTGGAGGAGTCCACCGCGGCCGTCCGCGCCGAGGTCGGCGCCCTCGCCCGCCGGGACGCCGGGACCAGCCGGGACGAGGCCGCACGGCTCGGCGCCCTGGAGAAGGCCGCCGGCACGACCGAGGTCGCGGGGCAGGGCCTCACCATCACCCTCAACGACGCCCCGCCGGACGCCCGCGCCGCCCCCGGCTACCCGGAACCGCGCGCCGACGACCTCGTCATCCACCAGCAGGACCTCCAGGCCGTGGTGAACGCCCTGTGGGCGGGCGGCGCCGAGGGCATCCAGGTCATGGACCAGCGGCTGATCTCCACCAGCGCGGTGCGGTGCGTCGGCAACACCCTGCTCCTCCAGGGCCGGGTCTACTCGCCGCCCTACAAGGTCACCGCCGTCGGCGACGTCCGGGCCCTGCGCAAGGCGCTCGACGACTCCCCCGCGATCCGGAACTACCTGCTGTACGTCAAGGCGTACGGGCTCGGCTGGAAGGTCGACGAGCGCGGGGCGACCACGCTGCCCGGCTACTCGGGCACGCTCGATCTGCACCACGCCGCCCCCGCGGCCCCGTAGCGGCCGAGGGCACGGCGGCGTAGGTCACAGGCTTTCCACAGGTTCCCCAAGAGGAGGGGTACGGGCCGTACTCTGGTGCGGTATCGAACGGAAGGGACAGCAGACGTCATGTACGGCTGGATCTGGCGGCATCTCCCGGGCAACGCGTGGGTGCGCAGCGCCCTCTCGCTCCTGCTCCTCCTCGGGGTCGTCTACCTGCTCTTCCAGTACGTGTTCCCCTGGGCGGAGCCTCTGCTTCCGTTCAACGATGTGACGGTGGACGGTCAGCAGTGAGCGCGCGCATCCTCGTCGTCGACAACTACGACAGCTTCGTCTTCAACCTGGTCCAGTACCTCTACCAGCTGGGCGCCGAGTGCGAGGTCCGCCGAAACGACGAGGTGGAGCCGCAGCACGCGCAGGACGGCTTCGACGGCGTCCTCCTCTCGCCCGGCCCCGGTTCGCCGGAGCAGGCCGGGGTGTGCGTCGAGATGGTGCGGCACTGCGCGGCCACGGGCGTCCCGGTCTTCGGCGTCTGCCTGGGCATGCAGTCGATGGCCGTCGCCTACGGCGGGGTCGTCGACCGGGCCCCGGAACTGCTGCACGGCAAGACCTCGCTGGTCCTCCACGAGGGCGGCGGCGTCTTCGCCGGACTGCCCTCGCCGTTCACCGCGACCCGGTACCACTCCCTCGCCGCCGAACCGGATGCGCTGCCGGACGTCCTGGAGGTCACCGCGCGCACCGAGGACGGGATCATCATGGGGCTGCGGCACCGCGAACACGCGGTGGAGGGCGTGCAGTTCCACCCGGAGTCGGTCCTCACCGAGCACGGGCACCTGATGCTCGCCAACTGGCTGGAGCGTTGCGGCGACACCGGGGCGGTCGGCCGCTCCGCCGGCCTGGCTCCGGTGGTGGGCAAGGCCGCCGCGTGACCACCGCGCGCCCGGAGCACGATCCGGCGGGGGACCGGGGCAGTCCGGACGGCGGGCAGCACGGATCGCCGTGGTTCCGGACGCCGAACCTCCCGGAGCCGCCTTCGGAGCCGCACGGGAGCTCCGGCGGGCACGCGGACCAGCAGCCGCAGCAGCAGCCCTACCAGCCGTACGCGTCGTACGGGGCGTACCCGGAGGCGGGGCCGTACGGCACCCACCCGGAGGCGCAGCCGGGGCCCGACGCGTACGGTCAGCAGCCGCAGCACCAGTCGTACGCGCCCGGACCGGCCGCCTACGCACCGCAGGCGCCCTATGCCCAGCCCCCGGCCGACCCGGGCACGGGCTCCCCGCGCGACCCGTACGGCCGACCCCCGGCCGATCCGTACGCAGCGGCACCCCAGGAGCCGTACGGGCACCCCGGCGCGTACGCCACCGAGGCGGCTCCGGACCACGTCGGCCCCACCACCGGCCCCGGCGGCACGGCCCCGCGCCATGACGGCGGCGCCGCGACCGCGCCCGCGGCCATGGCGACACCGCCGCCATGCCGGTCGTGGAGGAGCCGCGAAGAGCGGACCGAGAACCGGCGGCCGACCACTCGGCCGGCGCCCACCCGGGCGGCGACACCGCCGCGGCGCCCGTCGGCGGCCGGGCCGAGCGGCGGCGGGCCGCCAAGGGCCGCGGGCGCCGTCGGGGCGCGGCCGGCCCCGCCACCCCGCCTCCCCCGACCGCCTCCGCGGCGGGCGGCGCGCCCATGACGCGTATGGAGGCGCGCAGGGCGGCCCGGGCCGCGAAGGAGAGCTTCGCCGTCATCGCCAGCCGGGCCGTCGGTGAGATCTTCATCACCTTCGGCGTGCTCATGCTGCTGTTCGTCGTCTACCAGCTGGTGTGGACGAACGTGCAGGCCGGCATGGAGGTCGACGAGGCGAAGAACCGGATCACGGAGGACTGGGCGAAGGGGGGCGCCGGCGCGCCCAAGGCCTTCGAGGCGGGCGAGGGCTTCGCGATCCTGCACATCCCCAAGCTGGACGTGGCCGTCCCCGTCGCCGAGGGCATCGACAAGGAGAAGGTGCTCGACAAGGGCCTGGTCGGCCACTACGCCGAAGGTGCTCTGAAGACCGCCATGCCCTCCGACAAGGAGGGCAACTTCGCGGTCGCCGGGCACCGCAACACCCACGGCGAGCCGTTCCGCTACATCAACCAGCTCAAGCCCGGCGACCCCATCGTCGTGGAGACCCGGGACACGTACTACGTCTACGAGATGGCGAGTATCCTGCCGCAGACCCCGCCGTCGAACATCTCGGTGCTGAAGCCGATCCCCGACGGATCCGGCTTCAAGGAGCCCGGCCGGTACATCACTCTGACCACCTGCACGCCGGAGTTCACCAGTACGTACCGCATGATCGTGTGGGGCAAGATGGTCGAGGAACGGCCCCGGGACAAGGGCGAACCGCAGGCCCTCACCGGCTGACGCAGGCGGGCCCGGGCCCGGGCGACATCTCAAGACGGGAAGAAGTAGTGGCAGCACGTGTGCGCGGCCGGATCGCCGCCGCCATCAGTGTCTTCGGCGAACTGCTGATCACCGCAGGCGTGCTGATGGGCCTGTTCGTCGTCTACTCGCTGTGGTGGACCAACGTCCTCGCCGAACGCGAGGCCGGCCGGCAGAGCGACGCGATACGCGAGCGCTGGTCGGCGGCCGACACGGGGCCCGGGGCACTGGACACCAAGGACGGCATCGGCTTCCTGCATGTCCCGGCGATGGACAACGGCGAGGTGCTGGTCAAGAAGGGCACCGGCGAGGACGTCCTCAACCACGGCGTCGCCGGCTACTACACCGACCCGATCAAGTCGGCGCTGCCGCAGGACAAGCAGGGCAACTTCACGCTGGCCGCTCACCGCGACGGGCACGGGGCGAAGTTCCACAACATCGACAAGCTGAAGTTCGGCGACTCGATCGTCTTCGAGACCAAGGACACCTGGTACATCTACAAGGTCTACAAGACGCTCCCGGAAACCTCGAAGTACAACGTCGAGGTGCTGGAGCCGATCCCGAAGCAGTCGGGGAAGACCAAGCCGGGCCGCTACATCACGCTGACGACCTGCACCCCGGTCCTCACCTCCAAGCACCGCTACATCGTGTGGGGCGAGCTGGAGCGCACCGAGAAGGTCGACAAGGACCGCACGAAGCCGGCGGAGCTGCGGTAGCCGCCGCCGCGGAGGGGCTGCCCGGGGCGCTCACCGCAGGAGGCGGGCGCACGGAGCGGGCCTGAGCCCGCACCCCGCCGGACCTCAGCCTGCACCCCGCCGGACCTGAGCCCGTACCCCGCCGGACCTCAGCCTGCACCCCGCCGGGTCTGAGCCGCTCCCCGCCGGGCCGGAGCCGCGCCCTGCGGGGCCGGGGCGGCGTGAGCAGCACCGGACGCGGTGCACGGGGCGGCCCGAAGCCGAGCGGCGGCCCCACCGGCCCGCGTCCCGGCCGGACGGGGCGAGACCCGGCAGCGAGGCGCCTGGCGGCGTGGCGACCCGGCAGCGAGGCGGTCCGGCGGACATATGAGGGGGCCCGGAACCCCTGCGGGTTCCGGGCCCCCTCATGCCTGGGTGCGCATGCCTCACTCCGGCTTGGTCGGGATCACCGCGCCTTGCTCGCCGAAGCCGAACCAGCCGCCCTGGTCGTCGTTCCCGTTGTCACCGTTGTCGTTGTCGCCGCCGCCACCGGGGTTGCCGCCGCCGAAGGCCCGCGTCTTGACGTTGATCGTCGAGTTCGGGTCGGCCGGCTTGCCGGGCTTGGGGTCCTGGTCGACCACGAAGGCCGTCCCGTCGTTCGGGCCGTCGACCGCCAGCTGGAAGCCCTGCGCGGCTGCCTCCTGCTGCGCCTGCGCCAGCGGCTTCCCGGTCAGCGTCGGAGCGGGGACCTTCTGCTGCTGCGGGCCCTTGGAGACCTTCAGCGTGATCGCGGAGCCCTTGGCGGCCTGCTGGCCCTCGCCCGGCGCCTGGTCGATGACCTCGCCCGCCGGCTTGTCCGAGTCGACCTCCTCGCGCAGGACCCGGAACTCCAGGCCCTCCAGCTGCGCCTTCGCCGAGTCGTACTGCTGGCCGATCACGCGCGGCACGTCCACCTTCGCCTGGGTCGCGATGGTGATCGTGACCTCGCTGCCCTTCTCGGCCTCGGTGAGGCCCTCCGGGTCCTGGCGGATGACCGTGCCCTCGGGCTTGTCGGATTCCTCGGTCTCGACCTTGACCTTGAAGCCCTCGTTCTTGAGGTTGCCGGTCGCCAGCTCCTGGCTCTGCTGCAGCACGCTGGGGACCTTGACGAGCGGGGCGCCCTCGGAGAGCCAGACCCTGATCTCGCCGTTCTCCGCGATCTTGGCGGTGCCGTCGGCCTCCGGCTGCTGGCGGCAGATGGCGTCCTTGGGCTGGTCGCAGCGCTCGGTGCCCTCCTGCTTCACCTGGACCGTGGCGTTCACCGCCGACTTCCGGGCGGCCTCCATCGTCTGCCCGACCAGGTTGGGGACGACGACCTCGCGCGGGCCCTCCTCGGTGTCGAAGACCGCGCGGCCGATGAGGACCGCGCCGACGAGCACGAGGATGCCCGCGAGGGCCAGCAGCACCGTGGAGACGTTGGACTTCTTCTGGGGCTGGCGGCGCCGCCCGGCGCCCCGGTCGTCGTAGCCGTAGCCGCCGTCGTCCGGGTTCATGGGCGGCAGCATCGAGGTCTGCGCGGTCGGGTCCGCGGGGTGCATCGCGGTGGTCGGCGCGTCGGGGTGCGGGTAGCCGTAGCCACCGGGAGCGCCCATGGCGCCCATCGCCGCGGTCGCGGCCACCGGCTGGCGGCCCTCCAGGCACGCCTCGATGTCGGCGCGCATCTCGTCGGCCGACTGGTAGCGGTAGTCCGGGTCCTTGACCAGGGCCTTCAACACGATCGCGTCCATCTCGGGCGTGATCTCGGGGTCGAAGACGCTGGGCGGCTGCGGCTCCTCCCTTACGTGCTGGTAGGCGACCGCCACCGGCGAGTCGCCGATGAACGGCGGCCGGACGGTCAGCAGCTCGTACAGCAGGCAGCCGGTGGAGTACAGGTCGGAGCGGGCGTCGACGGTCTCGCCCTTCGCCTGCTCGGGGGAGAGGTACTGCGCGGTGCCGATGACGGCCGCGGTCTGCGTCATGGTCATGCCGGCGTCACCCATGGCACGGGCGATGCCGAAGTCCATGACCTTGACCTGACCGGTGCGGGTCAGCATGACGTTCGCGGGCTTGATGTCGCGGTGGACGATGCCGGCGCGGTGCGAGTACTCCAGCGCCTGGAGGATGCCGACGGTCATCTCCAGAGTGCGCTCGGGCAGCAGCTTGCGCCCGGAGTGCAGCAGCTCGCGGAGGGTGGAGCCGTCGACGTACTCCATCACGATGTACGGGATGGAGACCCCGTCGACGTAGTCCTCACCGGTGTCGTAGACGGCGACGATCGCCGGGTGGTTGAGCGAGGCGGCGGACTGGGCCTCACGGCGGAACCGGGCCTGGAAGGACGGGTCACGGGCCAGGTCCGCCCGCAGCGTCTTCACGGCGACGGTGCGGCCGAGCCTGGTGTCGTGGGCGAGGTAGACCTCGGCCATGCCACCACGGCCGAGCACCGAGCCCAGCTCGTACCGGCCGCCGAGGCGACGCGGCTCTTCCATAACTGTTCCAGCCCTCTCCGTCAGTCCCGACCGCACCCGTCTGTGTGGTCCGGCGGTGTGCTGTTCGGGCAAAGGCTACCGGGCACGGGAAGCTGATCAGGCCGTGACCGGAAGCTGATACGGGACCGGTACACAGGCACCGCGGACATCACACAGGCCACACGCGTCACCCACGGCTGTCGAGGACCGCCTTCATCACATCGCGGGCGATCGGCCCCGCGAGGCCGCCGCCGCTGATGTCGTCGCGGGTGGCGTCGGAGTCCTCGACGATGACGGCGACGGCGACGGGGGAGCCGCTGTCGGTCTTGGCGTACGAGATGAACCAGGCGTAGGGGCGGGCCTTGTTCTTCTCGCCGTGCTGCGCGGTGCCCGTCTTGCCGCCGACCTTGGTGCCGGGGATCCGGGCCTTCGTGCCGGTGCCCTCCTCGACCGTGACCTCCATCATCTTCTGGACGAGCTGCGCGGTCTCCGCGGACATGGGCCGGCTCATCTCCTCGGGCTCGAACCTCTCGATCGGGTCGAGGTTCGGCGCCATGATCGAGTCGACCATGTACGGCTTCATCAGCTTGCCGTCGTTGGCGATGGCGGCGGCGACCATGGCCATCTGGAGGGGCGTGGTCGCGGTGTTGAACTGGCCGATCGCGGACTGGGCGTTACCGCCGCGGTCCATGTTCTTGTCGTAGACCGAGGCGACGGCGCGGATCGGGGTGAAGATCTCCGAATTGAAACCGAACTTCTCGGACATCTCGACCATCTTGTCGCGGCCGACCTCGTCACCGAGCTTCGCGAAGACGGAGTTGCAGGACCACTGCATGGAGTACAGCAGGGTGGCGTTCTCGCAGCCCTGGGCGTGGTTCTTCATGGGCGTCCGGGACAGCGGGATCATGTACGGCTCGGGCGTGTCCGTCGGCGCGTTGATGTCCTTGACGATGCCCGCCTCTATCGCGGCGGCCGCCGTGACCACCTTGAACGTGGAACCGGGAGGGTAGATCTCGCGCAGCGGCCGGTTCTGGAACGGCTTGTCGGGGTCCTTCTGGATCGCGTTCCACGCCTTGCCGTCGGCGTTCGAACGCCCCGCGATGCTGCCCGGATCGTACGAGGGCGTGGAGGCCAGCGCCAGGATCTTGCCCGTCTGCGGGTCGATGGCGGCGACCGCGCCCTTCTTGTCACCGAGGCCCTCGTAAGCGGCCTTCTGCGCGGCGGCGTTGAGCGTCGTGACGACGTTGCCGCCCTTCTTCGTCTCGCCGGTGAACATGCTGAGCGTGCGGTCGAAGAACAGCCGGTCGTCGTTGCCGGTGAGGATCGGGTCGTAGATCTTCTCCAGCTTGTCGGAGCCGAAGACCGAGGAGGCGTAGCCGGTGACGGGCGCCCACAGCGGGCCGTCGACGTAGGTGCGCCGGTACTTGTACATCGAGTCGTCGCTCTCGGCGGAGCCGGTGATCGGCTTGCCGTCGACGATGATGTTGCCGCGCGGGTAGCTGTACCGCTCGATGGCGGTCCGCTGGTTCTTCGGGTGCGAGTTGAGCTCGTCGCTGCGGACGAACTGGAGCCAGTTGTCCCGCAGCAGCAGCGCGAGCACCAGCAGGCCGCAGAAGATGGCGATGTGGCGCAGGGGCTTGTTCACTGTCGGACCACCTGGGTCATCTCGGCGTCGGGGTTCGGGGCGGGGGCCGGGGCCGGGCGGCGGGCGGTGTCGCTGACGCGCAGCAGGATCGCGATGAGCGCCCAGTTCGCGATGACGGAGGAGCCGCCGTACGCGAGGAACGGCATGGTCATACCGGTCAGCGGGATGAGGCCCATCACACCGCCGGCGACCACGAAGACCTGGAGGGCGAAGGCCCCCGACAGCCCGCAGGCGAGGAGCTTGCCGAACGGGTCGCGGGCCGCGAGGGCGGTGCGCAGACCGCGCTCGATGATCAGGCCGTACAGGAGGATGAAGGCCATGGCGCCGGCCAGGCCGAGCTCCTCCCCGACGGTGGCGAAGATGAAGTCGGAGTTGGCGGCGAACCGGATCAGGTCGGAGTTGCCCTGGCCGAGGCCGGTGCCGATGGTGCCGCCCGCGCCGAACGACATGTGCACCTGCGTCATCTGGTCGCAGGCCCAGGCCATGTTGGTGTTCGGGGGCGCCGTCTCCAGGCACTCGAAGGGGTCGAGCCACGCCGCCACGCGGGACTGCACGTGCCCGGCGAACGAGCCGACGGCGACCGCGCCGCCCACGGCCATCAGCAGACCCATCACGATCCAGCTGGTCCGCTCGGTCGCCACGTACAGCATGATGACGAACAGGCCGAAGAACAGCAGCGACGTGCCGAGGTCGTTCTCGAAGACCAGGATGACCAGGCTGAGCGCCCAGATGGTGAGGATCGGGCCGAGGTCGCGGCCGCGGGGCAGGTAGAGGCCCATGAAGCGGCGGCTGGCCAGCGCGAGCGCGTCGCGCTTCACCATCAGGTAGCCGGAGAAGAACACCGCCAGCACGATCTTGGCGAACTCTCCCGGCTGCACCGAGAACCCGGCGATGTTGATCCAGATCTTGGCGCCGAAGCTGTCCGTGCCCAGCCCGGGCACCAGCGGCAGCAGCAGGAGGACGATCGCCACCATCATCGAGATGTACGTGTAGCGCTGGAGTACCCGGTGGTCCTTGAGGAACAGCAGCACCAGCAGGAAGAACGCGACGCCGATCGCCGAGTACATGAGCTGCTTGGGCGCGTCCGGGGTGAACGTCTTGTACATGCTCTGGATCCGCGGCGACTGGTCCAGCCGCCAGATCAGCACCAGGCCCAGGCCGTTCAGCAGGGTCGCCAGCGGCAGCAGCAGAGGGTCCGCGTACCGGGCGAACTTCCGCACCAGCAGGTGCGCGATGCCGGCGAGCAGGCCGAGGCCGACACCGTAGCCGAGCATGCCGGCCGGGACCTCGCCGTCGATGGCGAGGCCGACGTTCAGGTACGCGAAGACCGGGATGGCGACGGCGAACGCCAGCAGCAGCAACTCCGTGTTGCGGCGGCTCGGTGCGTCGATCGCGCCGATGGTGGTCGTGTTGGTGACAACGCTCATGGTGGTGAGAAGGCCCCCCTACGGGTGCTTACTGCTTGCCGCAGTTCGAGGCCGCCCGCTTCTCGTCCTCCGTGAGGGTGGGACCCGGGGCGGGGGTGGGCGTGGTCGCGGCGGCGCCGGGCTTGGCGTCGGCCGTGCCGTCGGGCTGCTCCCCCGCGGCCGGGGACGCGGACGTGGAGGGGGACGGCGACGCGGAGGCGGCGGGCGCGGTGGCGGCCGAGCGCTCGGCGGCCTCGCGGGCCTGCTCGCTCTTGCGGCAGGCGCTCGCCTGGACGCCCAGTTCTCTGATCTTCGCCTCGGCCTTGGCGAGGCTGCCGCCGGCGATGGTCTCCTCGACCTGCTGCTGGTAGTAGGCGGGGAGGTACTTGAGTTCGATGTCGGGGTGGTCCTTCTCCACCTCGGACAGCGAGATCCACGCGAGCTTCTGGCTGATGCCGCGGTAGAGGGCGACGTGCCCGTTGTTCGCGCCGACGTAGTACTGGGTCTGGGTCCAGCGCCAGCCGGCGTACCCGCCCGCACCGAGCAGACCCAGCACGAGCACCATCAGGAAGATCCTTTTGAGCCAGCCGCCTTTGCGGCGTGGCTTGGCGAGGTCCTCGTCGCGGTACGCCCGGTGGTCGCCCTCCGGCGGCATACCGGAGTAGTCGATGTCCTGGCCGCTCCCGGGCGGGCCGAAGCCGCCGGCCGGTGCCTGCGGGGCGGGGCGCCCTAGCCCGGAGGCCCGGCCCGCGGGGGTCTGCATCGCGCCGCCGTCGTTCAGCTGCGGCTGGTTCTCGGCGACCGCGCCGACCACGACCGGTGCGTCGTGGAGCTGCCCGGCCAGGGTGTCGCCGCCGTCCACGTCGAGGACGTCGGCGATGATCACCGTGATGTTGTCGGGGCCGCCGCCGCGCAGGGCCAGCTGGATCAGTTCCTGGACGGTCTCCTGCGGGCCCTGGTAGCTGGCGAGGGTCTCCTCCAGCGTCTGGTGGGAGACGACGCCTGACAGTCCGTCGGAACAGACGAGGTAGCGGTCGCCGGCGCGGACCTCGCGGATGGACAGGTCCGGCTCGACGTGGTCGCCGCTGCCCAGGGCGCGCATGAGGAGGGAGCGCTGGGGATGGGTGGTGGCCTCCTCCTCGGTGATGCGCCCCTCGTCGACGAGCCGCTGCACCCACGTGTGGTCCTGGGTGATCTGCGTGAGGACGCCGTCGCGCAGCAGGTACGCGCGCGAGTCGCCGACGTGCACGAGCCCGAGGCGCTGGCCGGTCCACAGGAGGGCTGTGAGGGTGGTGCCCATGCCCTCCAGCTGCGGGTCCTCCTCGACCATCATCCGGAGCTGGTCGTTGGCCCGCTGCACGGCCGTACCGAGCGAGGTGAGGATGTCCGAGCCGGGGATGTCGTCGTCGAGCGTGACGAGGGTGGAGATCACCTCGGAGGAGGCGACTTCGCCGGCGGCCTGGCCGCCCATGCCGTCGGCGATCGCGAGGAGCCGCGGGCCGGCGTAACCGGAGTCCTCGTTGCCCTCGCGGATCATGCCTTTGTGCGACCCGGCGGCGAAGCGCAGTGACAGACTCATGCGCACCTCACCTGTCGGCTCGGGGTACAGCCGGTCTCGTCGAGCCACACTGCCCACCCTCCGGTCGGGAGCCCTGCCCGGTCCGCGCGGACCGCTGCGGCTCGCTCGCTCCGCTCGCGCCTCTTCATGATGTAGCACTACTTCCGCAGCTCGATGACGGTCTTGCCGATGCGGATCGGCGCTCCCAGCGGAACGGGGGTCGGCGAGGTGAGTCGGCTCCGGTCGAGGTACGTGCCGTTCGTGGACCCGAGGTCCTCGACGATCCACTGGCCGTCACGGTCCGGGTAGATCCTGGCATGGCGGCTGGAGGCGTAGTCGTCGTCCAGCACGATCGTGGAGTCGTGGGCCCGGCCCAGCGTGATCGTCTGGCCCTGGAGGGCGACCGTGGTGCCGGTGAGCGTGCCCTCGGAGACGACCAGCTTCGTGGGGGCGCCACGGCGCTGCCGCTGCTGCGGAGGGGCGCTCTGGCGGCCCGACGCCTGCGGGCGGGCGCTCTCGCGGCGCGCGCCGCGCTGCGTGACCCGCGTGCCGAACAGGTCGCTGCGGATGACCTGGACGGCCACGATGACGAACAGCCACAGTACGGCGAGGAAACCCAACCGCATGACCGTGAGGGTCAGCTCTGACATTGCCCCCGCTTCACCCTTCGGCTTGCCGGAAAATGATGGTGGTGCTGCCCACGATGATCCGCGAGCCGTCGCGGAGCGTAGCGCGGGTGGTCTGCTGCCCGTCCACCACGATGCCGTTGGTGGACCCGAGATCTTGGATCGTCGAGGGCGTTCCGGTCCGGATCTCGCAGTGCCGGCGGGACACGCCGGGGTCGTCGATCCGCACGTCGGCGTCGGTGCTGCGGCCCAGGACCAGCGTCGGGCGGGAGATCTGGTGGCGGGTGCCGTTGATCTCGATCCAGCGGCGCACCTGGCCGGTGCCCGGGGTGTGGCCGGGGCGCCCGGCGGCCGGTGCGGCGAGACGGCTCCGGGACGGGGGCCGCCCGCCCCGGTGCCGGGCGGCGGCGCGGCGGGCATGGGCGGGGCGCCGGCCGGCGGATAGCCGTAGCCGCCGGGACGGCCCTGGCCGGGCGGTGGCGCGGCCGGACCGGCGTGGCCCGGGTCCAGGGGCTGCGCCGACGGGGAGGAACTGGACGCGAGCGTGCGGCTGCGCACCCGGTACAGGCCGGTGTCGAGGTCGTCGGCCTTCTCCAGGTGCACCTTGATGGGGCCCATGAAGGTGTACCGCTGCTGCTTCGCGTAGTCGCGGACCAGGCCGGCGAGCTCGTCGCCGAGCTGCCCGGAGTAGGGGCTCAGGCGCTCGTAGTCCGGTGCGCTGAGCTCCACGATGAAGTCGTTGGGGACGACCGTGCGGTCCCGGTTCCAGATCGTCGCGTTGTTGTCGCACTCGCGCTGGAGGGCTCCGGCGATCTCGACAGGCTGGACCTCGGACTTGAAGACCTTGGCGAAGGTGCCGTTGACCAGGCCTTCGAGACGCTGCTCGAACCGCTTCAGGACTCCCATCGGGCACCTCCTCCGTCGTTGCCGTCCTGGTACTGCTTACTGATCGTATCCACGCGTCGGGAAATCGGCTGGTTCCCCTTCTCTGCCCTGTGGATAAGTGTCACCTCTCACATCTCCCACACGGATCGTAGAGGCGCCCTGTGGACAGTGTCCCGCACCCTGCGCGGAGCGGGGGTGTACGGGACGAGGGCGCCCGGATTCGGCCCCCGCGGCTCGGACACCGGGGCGGGCCTGCGGGGCCCGGTGCCGGCGCGGGTGCCAGGGCGGTCGTCGGCGGTGCTTGCGGGGGGTGGTGGTCGTCGTCGGGGGTGGGGGTGGTGGTCGGTGCGGGTGGGTGGTGGTTGCAGGGGCGGTGGTGGGGAGTGGGTGCCGGGGGCGGTGATGTCGTGGTGGGAGGCGGTGGGCGGTGCCTTCCGGGTCGGTGGAGCACGGTGCTCGGGCGGTGGCGGGGTGGGTGCGTGGGTGCAGCCGTCGCGAAGCCGGGGCATCGCCGGGGCAGGAGTGCCCTCGTGCTGCTTCCGTGCCCTTTCCGTGCCCTTACCGTGCCGCTTCCGGGCTGTTTCGGGTCGGTGAGGAGGAGAGGGGAGGGGACAGGTCGCGGCGGAGGACCGGAGCGGGTCGTGTGCCGGGTGCGGACCGGAGGCTCCGCGGGGCTGCGCGGCGGCGTCGCGTCCGGTGCGTTCCGGCTCGGCCGCGGAGGCGCGGGTGGCCGGCGGTGGCCGGCGGTCGGCTCCGGGGTGCGGTCCGCGGTCTGCGGCACTGAGGACGCGGAGGCGAGTCCCGGCGCGGGGGTCCGGCGCGAGAGGCGGGCCGCCTTCGCCGACCGGGCTCCTTCGCCGGCGGCGGGCTGCCCGGGCCGGGCGCCGGGTGCAGGCATCCGTCGGTGGAGGGCGACGCTCGACGGCCGGGATGCTCGGCGGCCGGGATGCTCGACGGCCGGGATGCTCGGCGGACCGCCGGGCGCCGGAGACGAGCGCTCGCCGGCGCGGCCCCTCGGCCGGCCGCCGGGCACCGAGTTCCTGCTGCCGCACTTCTCCCCGTACCTCTCTGGCCGTGGCCCGCCCCCCGCCGTGGCGTCGGAGCCCGCTGCTCCCGGGCCTCTCCCCTACCTCCTTGTTCGGCTGCCGGGCCGCCGAAACAAAGGGATGTGAACCCGCCCGCCATGACGTGCTAATCTTCAGATGTCGCCAGGCGGTCGCACCGAGAAGGTGGAGGCCGGAGGCGGCAACACCCAAATGCGCGGGTGGCGGAATAGGCAGACGCGCTGGATTCAGGTTCCAGTGCCCGAAAGGGCGTGGGGGTTCAACTCCCCCCTCGCGCACAACGCGGAACGGGCGGCATCAATAGATGCCGCCCGTTCTGCTTTTCCTGTTGTCCTGTCCGATGTCGTCCTGAGCCTCGATGCCCGGCGGCGTCGTCCGCGCCGAGCCGACCGGGGCACCGGCGCCCGTCGGTGCCCGTCGGTGCCCGGCGTCCGGTCGGCCGCGGTCTGGTCCCGCCCACGACCGTCGGCCAGAGGCTCTCCCGGTGGTTATCCACAGGGGGAGACGGGAGCAAGGGCGGCAGGTACCTTCTGGGTTCAACGACGGCGGGCGGGTGTACGGCCCAGTAAGGACCGGGGGGCTCATGGACGACGGGATGCGGGTTGCCGTGCCGGCTCAGCGTGCGGGCGGCGCCCGTACCAGGGGTGGCGCGGCCGATGGCGTACGGATTCCGGTGGTACCGGGATTCGCGCAGCGGCAGTACGGGGCGTACGCGGCGGGCGGCAGCGACGGGCCCAAGGCGCGCGGCAAGGCCCTGCGCGAGCGGGTGCCCCGCCGGTCGCACGACATGCTGGTCGTCGGGGCGGGGCGGCCGGACGCGGTGCGGGCCGTGGAGGAGTCCAACCGCGGCCGGGTGCCGGCGCTCGCGCCGATACGGGCCGGGAGGATGGCGGCGACACCGTTCTCGTTCCTGCGCGGGGCGGCCGGGCTGATGGCTCACGACCTGGCGGAGACCCCGGTGACCGGGGTGGGCGCGCAGATATGCGGTGACGCGCACGCCGCGAACTTCGGGTTGTACGGCGACCAGTGGGGGCGGCTGGTCATCGACCTCAACGACTTCGACGAGACCGTCGTCGGCCCCTGGGAGTGGGACGTCAAGCGGCTCGCCGCGTCCCTGGTGCTGGCGGGGCGGGAGGTCGGCGCGGCGGAGGACGTCTGCCTCGCGGCGGCCTACGACGCGGTGGGCGCCTACCGGCGGACCATGCGCCTGCTGGCCAAACTGCCGGTGCTGGACGCCTGGAACGCCATCGCCGACGAGGAACTGGTCTCCCACACGGACGCGCGGGACCTGCTCGGCACCCTGGAGCGGGTCTCGGAGAAGGCGCGGCGGAACACCAGCGCACGGTTCGCCGCCAAGGCGACGGAGCTCTGCGAGGACGGCGGGCGTCGGTTCGTCGACGCGCCGCCCGTCCTGCGGAGGGTGCCGGATGCGGAGGCGGCTGCGGTCGCGGGCGCGCTGGGGCCGTACCTGGAGACGCTGCCGCCCGACCGGAGGCCGCTCCTGGCGCGGTACGCGATCCACGACGTGGCGTTCCGTGTCGTCGGTACGGGCAGCGTGGGCACCCGGTCGTACGTGGTGCTGCTCCTGGACCACCGGGGCGAGCCGCTGGTGCTCCAGGTGAAAGAGGCGCGGCCGTCGGCGCTGCTGCCGTATCTGCCGGCGGCCGGGTTCGCCCGAGACGTTTCCGCGGAGAGTGCCGGCGGCGACTGCGGGCACGAGGGGCGGCGGGTCGTCCTCGGGCAGAAGCGGATGCAGGTCGTCAGCGACAGCCTGACTTCTGCTACGCGACATAGGTCATGTCCGGTACGCTCACCGCCATGCGGACAGACACACTCAGCAACGCGATTGACGTTGCGTCAGACAGGGTGGGGGCCGTGCGGCGCGCGGTCGTCTACGCCCGGCAGTCAGAGGCCCGGAAGGACAAGAGCGAAGGCAGCACGATCACGCAGGTAGCCGAGTGCACCGCGCTGATCAACAAGGCCGATGACCTCAAGCACACGGCCACGTATGAGGACATCGACCTTTCCGCGTACAGCGGAGTTGAGCGCCCCGACTTTGAGCGAATGCTCGGGGACGCGCGCTCCGGGCTGATTGACGTCATCGTCGTCAACTACATCAGCCGCTTTTCCCGGCAAGAGCCGAAGGATGCTCTTCCGGTCATCCTGGAATTGCAGCGCCTGGGCGTGCAGATCGTCAGCGTGTACGAGGGTCCCATTACGGATGACCTTGTTGGACTGATCACGCTTCTCATGCGTCTCAACGCCGCGCACGAGGAAAGCAAGAACAAGAGCAAGGCGGTAAGCGGCACAAAGAAGACGCTCAAGGCCGCTGGGGGATTCGTCGGCGGAGTGCCGCCCTTCGGCTTCCGCACGGAAGTGCATCGAAACGGAAAGCTCACAATCCGCGTGCTCGTCCACGAGCCGGACGAAGTCTCGATCATTCGGAAGATCGTCGCGCGCATCCTCGAACACAAGGACGTGCCATACGTCCCAGGAAAGTCGCACCCGGGTTCGCTCACCGGAGTGTGCGCGTGGCTCAACGAAACGGGCGTGCCGACCCGGGGCATCGAGTCGCACGCTAAGCGCGGTATTGCTGCCCCTTCGTGGAAGGTGACCACCGTTCGCCGCGTGCTGACAGACCCGCGCCTCATGGGGCACCTGACTGAGCCCGTGTATGAAACCGTTCAGAAGCGAGACGGCTCCGGCACGTGGCAGAGGCGGACTGGCTACCGCAGCGTGCGGGACGAGCACGGAAAGCCCGTGATCTCCCATGAGCCGATCATCGGCGCTGCCGACTTCCACGAGTTGCAGAAGTGCCTTGCCGTCCACAAGGAGGGCAGCAAGCCGAAGGGAACTCTTCTCACGCGTGGTGACTCCCTTCTGTCCGCGCTGGGCATTCTCCGCTGCGAAGGCGGACACACCATGTGCAAGCAAGCCGGAGACTCCCCGCGCATGACGACGTACACATGTCAGCGCAAGAAGGGAACGAAGAGCACGCACGAAGGGACGGTCTCCATTCTCCGTGACCGGCTGGACGACTACGTTGCCCGTTCGGTCATGTCTCGACTCGTGGCACTGGACTACGAAGACCCGGGCGATATGGCGTTGCTCACCGAAGCGACCCGCCGTTTCGCTGCCACTGTGAGCGCCCCGGAAACCGTGGCGGAGAAGTCAGCAATCGTGGCGGAGCGCGCGGACTACAAAGCGGCGCTGGACGAGCTGTACGACGACTATGACGCCGGGGTCTACAAGGGGGCCACGGGACGCGAGCGATTCATTCAGAAGCGCGACCGCCTTGAGGCTTCTCTCAGCGCCGTAGACGAGCGCCTAGCGGCTCTTGAGGCGGAGACTCCGCAAGTCCTCAGCGTGGATATCTGGACAGCTCACGAAGGCGACCCCATCGGCCCCGGATCGTGGTGGCACGGGGCGACCCTTGCCGACAAGCGCGCGTTCCTCAAGCTCTTCGTTGAGCGGGTGGAGGTGCGGAAGGCTTCGGCGTTCGGCACACAGTACGCGCCCGACCCGGTGAACGAGCGAGCCCGTATCCACTGGGCGAAGCCTGGTGGGAGCGCAACCATCTGAGCCCGTCTGAGCGCCGTTCACGGCCCGTTGCTGGGATTCCCCCCGGTGGCGGGCCGTTCGGCTTTCCTGGGGGCGCGTGTGACCCCTGGGAGGTGTGTGTCAGTCGGTGCGCCTATGGTCGGGAGCGCTGGCGTCGAGTGACGAGTGACGGTTGTGAAGCTGAATCTGGATTTACAGCGTGAGAGAAGTTGTTTATATTGCTCTCTCTTCTCACCTAAACAGCGGGTGACCTGTGGTTTCTCGTAGCTTCGGAGTCACCTTGCGACTGGCTTGCGAGTCACCTTGAGTCACCTCTCTTGGTCTGTGGCTGGCATGGCAGCGGGGTGAAGAGTGTTGGAGCGCACCTTTCAAGGGGTTTGTGAACTTTGGGTAAGTACATAGATGACATGGCCGCTCGCTGTGCCCTGGACACCGCAGCGCAGCACGCCGACAGGGCAGGAACCCCCCTGCCGTTCGTGTGGTCGGGGGCGCAGTGGACGACGCCGGGCGGGGAGTGGCGGGACTGGCCGCTGATTCGGCGCGGCATGGGTGAGTGGCTGCGCGCCGTGGTGGCGGGACTGAACGCCGACGAGGGGAGCGCGGAGCGCCGGAGCGTGCTACGCGACCGCATGGGGGTGATCATGGACGCGCTGCCCGATGCGACTACCGCCGAAGAAGAGGACGACCTCTTGGCGTCCATGGCGGCGCTGCGCAAGGAACTGGAGTCCATTCCCGCTCCTGCCAACGTCGACCCCGCCATAGAGCGTGACGTGCGCGCCGTGGCGTCAGAGATTGAGTCCGCTTCCGATGCACGCGCGACTCAACTCCTGTCGCTGGCTTCGCAGTTCGAGGCGTTCCGCGCTCCGCTGAACGACCCCGCCGCGTGGGTCAAGCGTCTGGGGACTGCACCGCACAGCGCGCATGTCCGTACGTCCGCTGTGTGGGATGCGTTCGCGTCGGCAGAACCGGTACTGGCTCGCTCGCTGGGAACGGTGACGGGCAAGCGCGCCTTGTTCGCCGCGATGGACAAGCGCTTCGGTGCGCGCCGGAAGCTGTCGGGGTACGAGGGGTGGAGGGGTGTGGCGCTCCCTTTCGCTGATCATCGCTCTCCGTGACCACTGAAACAGGCGTCCACAAACGATGGTTTTTGAGACGACCCCGCCGACCACTCCAGAGCCCCGAAACCCTGTAGCAAAACCCGTCTCGGAACTTACTCAAACCCCTTGATGTTCTGAGACGAGTTGTGAGACTGTCTCGTCATGGACGCGAACACGGGGCACATGATCGGGTACGCACGGGTGAGCACCGATGATCAGGAAGCGCAGTTGCAGCACGACGCGCTGACTGAGGCAGGTTGCGCCCGGATCTTCACGGACAAGGCGAGCGGGAAGAACACGGACCGCCCGGAGCTTGCCGCCGTTCTCGACTACGCGCGCCCCGGAGACACGGTGTGCGTGTGGAAGTTGGATCGGTTCGCCCGTTCGCTCATCGACCTTGTGACGATGGTGGACGCTCTGCGGGAGCGCGGTATCGGCTTCCGGGTGCTGACGGGGGCGCTGGCCAGCATCGACCCCGCTACGCCCGATGGTCGGCTCATGCTTCAGGTGGTCGGCGCGATGGCGGAGTTCGAGCGGGACTTGATCAAGGATCGTACGCGGGCCGGTCTCGCTGCTGCCCGTGCACAGGGCCGCACTGGCGGACGACCGGCCGTGATGGACGCTGACAAGGTGGCTGCGGCCAAGGCGCGCCGTGCGAAGGGTGAGAGTGTCACGGCCGTTGCCAAGGCTCTCGGGGTGTCCCGCGCGACGCTGTACCGGGCGCTGAGCGACACCGAGTAGTCCGTCAGCGGGCAAGGTGCGGTGGAACGGCGGTTCTTACCTTGTTTCTGTCTTCCTTGAAGGAAGTCACGAGGAAAATAGAAACGGGCTCCGAACCACCGTTTCACCACACCAGGGGCGGGGCGCTGCCTAAGTTCAGCCGCAACCCTCCCTGGCAACCCCGGCCCAAGCACGACGTACGCACCCTAGGTGTGATCCCTTTTTTCGGGTGACGTTCGCTGCTTGACCAGCAGCAACGTGCTGGACGACCCCGGAGAATGACCCCTTGAGGGGGTGGGGAGTACCCCCGAAACGCCCCGATTAGGACCGGAACGTGGTGGCAGCGCTGGCCCGGTACGGGTTTCGGGGTCGGCGCGCTCTCGCAAGGCATCCGGCCTCAGCTGACCGGAACACCTGGTGATCAAACGGGTGCCACCGGTGAAGTGCCGGGCGTACTCTGGCCGTACGGCTTGACTTCGTGCCAGGGAGCGCGCACATGACCGAACTGCCCGCAGAGCTGACGACCGGCGAACGTATCCGCATCCTTCGGGAGCGCCGGGGACTGAGTCGCCCCGTGCTGGCCGGTCTCGTCGGCCGGTCGCCTGATTGGCTCAAGAAGATTGAGAACGGAGACCGTGACCTACGGTCGATTACGCACCTTGTGCGTCTGGCGAACGCGCTGCACGTCCCGGACGTGGCGACGCTGACGGGCGGAGAGCTGAGCATCCCCGCTGACGCCGTGGGCAAGCTGTCGCATGGGTCCGTAGCGGCCATCAGGGCGGCGCTCCACGGCGTCTCGTTCGCTGGCACGCCGACCGTGGGCACGGTGTCCCCCGAAGCGCTGAAAGGCCGCGTAGACGGCGCGTGGCGACTGTGGCACTCAAGCACTCACCAGCGGACCGAAGTGGGCGCGCTGCTACCGGACTTGATCCGTGATGCCCACGCGTGCGTCAAGGCTCACCAGGGCGACGACCGGCGGACCGCTCACGCTGCCACCGGGGACCTGTACCGGCTTGTTCAGCGGCTCTTGGCTCACATCTGTGAGCCTGAGCTTTACTGGCTCGCTCTCGACCGTGGACGCGCGCACAGCGAGGAATCCGACAACCCGGTATCGCTCGCCCTTGCCGCCTGGTCAACGGCCATCGGGCAGCGTGCGGCAGGCTTCGCCGAAGAAGCCGTTCAGACCGACGAAGCGGGTATGGCGCTCCTGCGTAACCAACTGGAGAACGGTCCGGCCGAACTCCTCGGCGTTTACGGGGCGTTGAACCTGCAAGCCGCTATCTCATGTGGCCTTGACGGTCGGTCTGGCGACGCTGAGCGCTACCTCACCGAAGCGGACCGTACGGCCCGCCGACTGCCCGCCGACTACACCCAGACGCAATCGGCGTTCGACGCATCCAACGTCGCCATTCACGGCGTGAGCGTCGGCGTGGGTCTGCTTACCCCCGGTGAGGCGCTGCGGCGTGCGGAGAGCATCGCGCCCGAAGGGATCACGTCGCTTGAGCGCCGCTCTCGTCTGCTGCTCGACATCGCGGCCGGTCATCAGCAGAAGCGCGAGACGGCGGCAGCCGTGCACTACCTCAGCCACGCCCACCGCGTGACCCCGGAAGGCATCCGGTATGTGCCCATGGCGCGGGGGCTCGCTGCCGAACTGGCCAAGACGGCAACCGGCCCGCTCAAGGGTGAAGCGGTCGCGCTCGCTGAGGCGGTCGGCGTGGCCGCGTAGTCCCCCAAAGGGGTAGGGGGACACTTTGTCCCCCTCGCCAACTCCCCTCCCCCCTACGGTTCTTCGACCTGCTGTCGAGACCGAGGGGGCGCACCCGTGTCCAGCGTTGCAAGACTCCTGCCGTGGACGACTGAGGACGGCAAGGCGTGTCTGCTCAGCACGGACGGCGCGGAGGGCGGCTACCTCTCCCGTCTCGCCGACGAGATGGAAGCGGTACAGCTCCGGTTAGGCGCTGAGCTGCTGGGGCACGTCGGCGCGGTGCTCGAAGACCCCAAGGCATCGCCTACGGAGCTGCGGTTTATGGTCGCGCGGCTCTCTGAGTCGCTGCGGGACGCGCTGAGGGTGGCTGAGTCGCGCGGGCTGCGTCTCGGCATGGCGGACGACGTGCCGGAAGAAGACAGCGAGGATGCGGCCCCGACTCTGCCCGCTGAGGCGTTCGGATGAGCCGCACGGTCATGCGGTACGTGAAGCACGTCATCACCCACGTGCCGGAAGGCGGTGTCACGGCTGAACTGTTCTGCACGGCGCACGGGTGCGGTCAGTCATCGGGTCCCCAGGGCGACCCGGACGACGCGCAAGACTGGGCGCTACGGCATACCGGCCGGACTGGTCACGACGTGTTCCGGCGCGAGTACACCGATCATGCCCGCGTGACTCGCTGCGAGTAGACCCCGGCCCGCTGAGCGACGGCGAGCAAGACAGCTCAGCGTGTCGGCCCCGGCCCCGTTCGTGTGCTGCCCCCGTGGCGCATGGGCGGGGCTTCCACGTGCTCCGACCCGGTACCGTGGCGTATAGCCCCGTCCGGCTGTCTGTCCGCAAACACGCTGCCGGGCGGGGTCTTTGTATGCCCAGCTCACAGCGCCTTATGTGCTGTAGTCGAAGGGCTGCTCGGCTGGACGACAGTGGAGGGCCGTCCGTACCAGGTGCGGCAGTTCCGCAACCGCAAGGGCAGTGTCGACCCGTCGGCGCTGGCGGCCGACCAGATCGACGACTACGGGCGGATGACCGGGGCGCTCCTGGCCCGGGCGCACGCCCACAGTGCAGACCCGCGGCTCATAGCGGCGTACTGCGGCAAGAGCGACGAGCTGGACGCCGCCGTGGCGCGGTTCGCCGTGGCCTACGCCGACCGGACGGAGGCGGACCACGCCGACCTGCTGGCCGCCGTGCGCAGCGGGCGGGTCCGCGCCGAGCTGGGGGTGTGACGGGCAGCGGCCGGCCGCCCGTAGTCTGGTCGGGTGACGACCCCGAGCGACGACGTGAACGGCGCCCCCGCCCCGCAGGCACCCGAGGCCGGCGACGGTCCGGAGGCCGCGGAAGTGCCTGAGGCCGGGGAGGCGCCCCAGGCCGTGGAGGCGCCCGAAGCCGCGGAAGCGCCCCAGGCCGTGGAGGCGCCTGAGGCGCGGCTGGCGCGGGCGGTGCGGGCCGCGGAGCAGGCGCTGATCGAGTTCGAGATCGCGGTGGAGACGTTCCGCATCGAGGTGGAGAACTTCTCGCGGCTGCACCACCAGCGGCTCGGGCCCGTGTACGCGCGCCTGGAGGAGCTGGACGCGCTGATCGCGGAGGCGCGGGCCGAGCGCAGCGGCGATCCGGAGGACCTGCGCAGGGCGCAGGAGCTGCGGGCCATGGTGATGCCGATGCCCGGGGTGGACGAGCTGTTCCACCACTGGGTCGACTCCGAGGGGCTGTCCCCGGAAGCGGCGGCCATGCTGAACGAGCAGTCCGTGCAGGCACCCCCGCGGGTGCGGCCCGGTGACGAGGCGCGCCGCCTCTACCGGGAACTCGTCCGCAAGGCGCACCCCGACCTGGTGACGGAGGACGCGGAGCGGGCACGGCGCGACGAGTTCCTGACCCGTGTGAACGCCGCGTACGCCCGCGGCGACGAGGCCCTGCTGCGCGAGCTCGCGGACGAGTGGGACGCGGGACCCGCCCCCGTGGCCGCCGACGTGAGCGAGAGCGAGCAGCTCTATGCCCGCCTGGACTGGCTGGCGCAGCGCAAGGAGCTGCTGGCGGCGCTCGCCCGGGAGCTGGAGGAGGGGGCGATCGGTTCCATGCTGCGGCTGGCCCCCGACGACCCGGACCGGCTGCTCGACGAGGTGGCCGAGCAGCTCCTCGCCCAGGTGTCCGAGCGTGAGGCGGAGCTGGCGGGGCTGCGCGCCTCCTGAGGCCACCGGTCCGCGCCTTCCGGGGCCGCGGCGGCCACCGGGGCCAGGCGCCGCGGGGTACCCGGCTCGGAATGCGATGCTGGCAGGGGGCACCGGCGCAGCGCCGCCAGTGCTCGCACCAGCTCCCCGCCGCGCTGTACACGAGAGAAGGCCTGACCCATGAATTTCGCCCCGCTGCCGACCGTGGACGTCGCGTCCGTGCCGGCCGACGCGCTGCTGCTGGACGTCCGGGAGCAGGACGAGTGGACGGCTGGGCACGTCGAAGGGGCCCTGCACGTGCCGATGAGCGACTTCGTCGCCCGCTTCGGCGAGGTGACCGAGGCCGTGGCGGACGGGCGCCGCGCCTATGTGATGTGCCGCGTCGGCGGCCGCTCCGCGCAGGTCACCCAGTACCTGGTGCAGCAGGGCATCGACGCCGTCAACGTGGAGGGCGGCATGATCGCCTGGGAGGCCGCCGGGCGTCCCATGACGACGCAGCACGGAGCCCCGGCCGTCGTGCTGTGACCTGCCCCGCCGGCCCCTGGTCCAGGGGCCGGCCCGGGTGCCCGGCCGCGCGCTCAGCGGTCGAAGTCGAGTTCCACCTCGGCGGTCAGGGGATGCGACTGGCAGGCCAGCACATAGCCCGCCTCCGTCTCCTCCGCCTCCAGCGCGTAGTTGCGGTCCATGCGGACCTCGCCGGAGACGAGGAACGCACGGCACGTGCCGCAGACCCCGCCCTTGCACGCGTACGGCGCGTCGGAGCGGGCACGCAGCACGGTCTCCAGCAGCGTCTCGCCCTCCTCGACCGGCCAGGTCCCGGAGCGCCCGTCCAGCGTCGCCGTCAGAGCGGCGTGTGAGGCCTCTCCCGGGAGGCGTGTGCGGGCCGCCGCGGCGCCGTCGTCCACATGGAAGATCTCCTGGTGGATGCGGCCCTTCGGCACCCCGAGCCCCTGCAGGGCCCGCTCGGCGTTCTCCACCAGCCCCAGGGGACCGCACAGGAACCAGCCGTCGACGTCCGGGAGCGGCAGCAGCGCCGGAAGCAGCCGCGTCAGGCGCTCCTCGTCGAGGCGCCCCGACGGCAGGCCCGTCTGCTGCTCCTCCCGGGACAGCACCGTGACCAGCTGGAACCGCTCGGGGTAGCGGTCCTTCAGGTCCGCGACCTCGTCCAGGAACATCGTCGACGCGGCGGTGCGGTCACTGCGCACCAGGCAGAAGCGCGCTTCCGGTTCGCGGTCCAGCAGGGTCGCCGCCATGGACAGGACCGGGGTGATGCCGCTGCCGCCGACGACTGCCGCGAAGTGCCCGGGACGCGGCGGCAGCAGGAACCGGCCCATGGGCTCCATGACCTCGACGGTGTCCCCCACCGCGAGCTCCTTGAGGGCGTACGTGGAGAACTCGCCGCCGTCGACCAGCCGGATGCCCACGCGGAGCACCGGATCCGCCCCGGGCGGTACGGCACGGGAGCAGATCGAGTAGGTACGGCGTGTCTCCTCGCCGCCGGCCGACACCCGGCGCAGCGTGACGTGCTGGCCCGGCGTATGGCGGAACGCGTCCCGCAGCTCTGCGGGGACCGCGAAGGTGACGGCCACGGAGTCGTCGGTGAGCCGCTCGACTTCGCTCACCCGGAGCGGATGGAACATCTACAACTCCTTGAAGTGGTCGAAGGGCTCCCGGCAGGACGCGCAGCGGCGCAGTGCCTTGCACGCGGTGGAGGAGAACCTGCTGAGCAGCTCGGTGTCGGTCGAGCCGCAGTGCGGGCAGCGGATGGCGAGCCCCAGGGGGACCGGGCCGCCGGCCGCCTGCCGGCGGGGCGGCGCGATGCCGAACTCGCTGAGCTTGCGCCGGCCCTCGTCGGTGATGTCGTCGGTGGACCAGGCGGGCGAGAGCACCGTCACCACGGAGACGTCCGCTATGCCGTGCTCGTGGAGGACCCGCTCGATGTCCGCGGACATCGCCTCGATGGCCGGGCAGCCGGTGTAGGTGGGGGTCAGAGCGACCTTCACCCGGCCGGGGGCGAGGACCTCCACCCCGTGCAGCACACCCAGCTCCTCCAGGGTCAGCGCCGGCAGCTCGGGGTCCGGCACCGAGCCGGCGAGCCGGCTCAGCTCCTCCTCCAGAGGCGTCATGGTCACCATGCCGCCCCCGGGTGGCTGCGGTGCAGGTGCTGCATCTCGGCGAGCATCCGCCCGAACGGTTCGGTGTGCACGCCCTGGCGGCCTGCGCCCGCGCTCCACGCCGTCAGCCGCGGCCCGTCGGGCACGGTGATCCCGGCGCGCTCCAGTACCGCGGACACCGACGCCAGCCAGTCGGACTCCAGCTCGGCCCAGTCGACGTCGACACCCTCCACCGGTTGGAAGAGCTCGCCGGTGAAGCGCCACAGGGCGTCGCAGGCGGCCTGCATCCGCGTGCGGCTCTCCGCCGTGCCGTCGCCCAGCCGCAGGGTCCACTGCTCGGCGTGGTCCTGGTGGTAGGCGACTTCCTTGACGGCCTTGGCGGCCAGCGCGGCGAGGTCCGCGCTTCCGGTCTCCGGGGCGGCGGCCATCCGGCCGTACAGGAGCCGCTGGTAGGTGGAGAAGTACAGCTGGCGGGCGATGGTGTGGGCGAAGTCGCCGTTGGGCTGCTCGACGAGCTGGACGTTGCGGAAGGCCCGCTCCTCCCGGAGGAAGGCCAGCTCGTCCTCGTCGCCGACCAGCGAGAGCAGTACGCGGGCCTGGCCGAGGAGGTCCAGGGCGATGTTCGCGAGGGCGACGTCCTCCTCCAGTACGGGCGCATGGCCCGCCCACTCCCCGAGCCGCTGGGACAGCACGAGGGCGTCGTCGCCCAGAGCGAGGGCCGCCGACTCGATGGATGCCGTCACAGGTGCTGCACCCCCTCCGGGATCTCGTAGAAGGTCGGGTGCCGGTACGGCTTGTCCGCGGACGGTTCGAAGAAGGGGTCCTTCTCATCGGGGGACGAGGCGGTGATGGCGGCGGACGGCACCACCCAGAGGGACACGCCTTCGTTGCGGCGGGTGTAGAGGTCGCGGGCGTTGCGCAGGGCCATCTCCGCGTCCGGGGCGTGCAGGCTGCCGGCATGGGTGTGGGACAGCCCGCGGCGTGAGCGGACGAACACCTCCCACAGCGGCCAGTCGCTGGTCGTCATGCCGTCGCCTCCCCGTTCCCGCCGGTGCCGGGCTGCCCGGTGCCGGTCACTGCCGTGTCGTTCTGCTCCGTGCCGTGTCGCGGAGCCGCGTGCTTCGCGGCGTAGGCCGCTGCCGCCTCACGGACCCAGGCTCCCTCTTCGTGGGCGCGGCGGCGCTGCGTGATGCGCTGTTCGTTGCAGGGGCCGTTGCCCTTGAGGACCTGCTGGAACTCCGACCAGTCGATCGGGCCGAAGTCGTAGTGGCCGCGCTCCTCGTTCCACCGCAGCTCCGGGTCCGGCAGGGTGAGCCCCAGGGACTCGGCCTGCGGGACGCAGATGTCGACGAAGCGCTGGCGCAGCTCGTCGTTGGAGTGGCGCTTGATCTTCCAGGCCATGGACTGCGCGGAGTGCGCCGACTGGTCGTCCGGAGGGCCGAACATCATCAGCGACGGCCACCACCAGCGGTCCACCGCGTCCTGGGCCATCGCGTGCTGCTCGGGCGTCCCCTGGGAGAGCGCGAGCAGGGCCTCGTACCCCTGGCGCTGGTGGAAGGACTCCTCCTTGCAGATCCGGACCATCGCGCGGGCGTACGGACCGTACGAGCAGCGGCACAGCGGCACCTGGTTGGTGATCGCGGCACCGTCCACGAGCCAGCCGATGGCGCCGACGTCGGCCCAGGTCAGCGTGGGGTAGTTGAAGATCGACGAGTACTTCTGCCGGCCGGAGTGGAGCTTGTCCAGCAGCTCCTCGCGGCTGGTGCCGAGGGTCTCGGCGGCGCTGTACAGGTACAGCCCGTGCCCGGCCTCGTCCTGGACCTTGGCCATCAGGATGGCCTTGCGGCGCAGCGAGGGCGCACGGGTGATCCAGTTCGCCTCCGGCTGCATGCCGATGATCTCGGAGTGGGCGTGCTGGGCGATCTGCCGGACCAGCGTGGCGCGGTAGGCGTCCGGCATCCAGTCCCGCGGTTCGATGCGCTCGTCAGCGGCGATCGCCGCGTCGAACACCGTCTCGTACGCCTGCTGAGAGTCAGCGGTCACTGCCGTCATCGGGCCCCCTACCGACCGATCGTTCGGTTGAATGACTTCAATGGTCGGTCGGCGGCCCGTATGGTGTCAACCCTGTGGATAACTGCAGGGGACGACGCGGATCGGGGCGGGATGGAGTCGAACGGCGAGCGGCGTGAAGGGGCGGGCGGCACCGCCCCGCCCGGCGCGGGCACCGGGACGGCCCCGCTGTCCCTCCCGTACAAGGTCGTGGCGGGGGTCGTGGTCGTGGCGATCGGCCTGCTCGGCTGCGTCCACCTGGGGATGGTCTTCCTGCACGTCGCGCCGGCGAACACGCTGACGAAGAAGCACGGTGAGGCGGTGAACGACTGGGTGCTGCCGGAGTTCGAGCAGAACTGGAAGCTGTTCGCCCCCAACCCGCTCCAGCAGAACATCGCCGTGGAGGTCCGCGCCGAGGTCACCGTCGGCGGCGAGCGGCGGCTGACGCCCTGGACCGACCTGTCCGCGCAGGACGGCGAGGCGATACGCGGCAACCCCTTCCCGAGCCACGTCCACCAGAACGAGCTGCGCCGGGCCTGGGACTTCTT
Organism: Streptomyces sp. CC228A; assembly: GCF_021390935.1. Classification (GTDB taxonomy): domain Bacteria; phylum Actinomycetota; class Actinomycetes; order Streptomycetales; family Streptomycetaceae; genus Streptomyces. The sequence continues at coordinate 430,862 of NZ_JAJPUI010000005.1, read as the reverse complement.
CGCGAACTGGCACAACGACGAGAACCGGGCCACCGGCGTCCGCGGCGAACTGTCCGAGCGCTACATCCGCCGCATCGTGATGCTCCGACTGGAGGACATGGACCTCGGCGGGAAGGTCGAGCGCATACAGGTGCGCTCCGCGACCCGCGCCGTCGCCGCCCCGCCGTGGAGCGGCGAGAAGAACGACACCCGCCCCGTCTACCGCGTCCTCCCCTGGTGGACCGTGACCGCGGCGGACCTGCCGCTCGGTGTCACCGGCGGGCGCGACGGAAAGGCGGCGCCGCGGTGACCGCGAACGAGACCGGCCGCAGCCCCGAGGACGACAGCCGCCAGGCCCCGGGCGCACGCGGCGACCGCGACTTCCGGGACGGCCCCCTCGCGACCGCACCGAGCCGGAGGCGCCCGCACCTGCGTCGACCGCATCCCGGGGCCCTTCGTGGGCGAAGGCCCCCGCACCTGCGTCGACCACGCCCGGGGGCCCTTCACGGGCGGCTGCCCCGGCGCCCAGAGTGATCGCGCCCGGGGCCTCCGGGGCGCCTTCCTGGTCGAAGGACCCGGCTCCGGCGTCCGCAGGGCCGGAGGCTCCCACCGGTGCGCGAGGGCCCGCGGAGGCGTCCGCGCAGGGAGCGGCGCCGTCGGAAGCGTCCACCGGCGCAGCGGCGCAGAGCCCCTTCGACCGGCGGGTCGTCCCGCTGGTCCGGAAGGTGACCGGGACCGTCCTGGGCCCTTACCAGGCTGCCGTCGTCCGCATCGGCTTCGCCGCCACCTGGCTCTTCTTCCTGCTCCGCGAGTATCCGCACCGGCACGAGCTCTACGGCCCCGACGGCCCCTGGGGATGGGACCTCGCCGAGCGGCTGATCGCGGACAACCGCTCCTTCACCGTCCTGCTGTGGACGGATTCGGCGCTGTGGTTCGAGGCCGTGTACGCCCTCGCCGTCGTCGGTGCCGCCCTGCTGCTGGTGGGCTGGCGCACCCGGGCGTCGTCCGTGCTGTTCATGGTGGGCGTCCTGTCGCTGCAGAATCGCTCCGTCTTCATGGGTGACGGCGGGGACAACGTCATCCACATCATGGCGGTCTATCTCACGCTCACGCGCTGCGGGCACGTCTGGTCCCTGGACGCCCGGCGCCGGGCCCGCGCCCCCGGCCGGGAACGCGGCGCGTCGGACGCCGTGGGGCCGGTGCTGTGGTCGCTGCTCGGCATCGGCCTGCTGGCTGCGACGCTCTTCCGGCACGTGAGCGGGGAGGGCTGGTTCCTGGGCTTCCTGTGGCTGCTGTGGGTCGCGCAAGGCGTGTGGTGGCTCGTCAGCCGGTTCGCCCCCGGCCAGCCGCGCACGCTGCTCGACATCATCGGGAACGCGGTGCACAACGCCACCCTCGGCGTGATCATGGCGGAGGTCTGCCTGATCTACGCGACCGCCGGCTGGTACAAGATCCAGGGCTCCCGCTGGCAGGACGGCACCGCGCTCTACTACCCGCTGAAGCTGGACTACTTCTCGCCCTGGCCCGCGCTGTCGGACCTGCTGGCCCACGCCAGCCTCGTGGTCCTGATCATCACCTACGGCACGGTCATCGTGCAGGTGGCGTTCCCCTTCACCCTGCTGAACCGGCGGGTGAAGAACGTCCTCCTGGCGGTGATGATCGCGGAGCACGCGGGTATCGCCGTGCTGCTCGGCCTGCCGTTCTTCTCCCTCGCGATGATCACCGCCGACGCGGTGTTCCTGCCGACCGTGTTCCTGCTGTGGACGGAGGGCCGGGTACTGCGTGCCGGTCGACGGCTCCGGCAGGTCGGGAGCGCCTGGGCGAGGAAAGGCCCCCGGGACTCCGGGGGCGGCGGCGGGACCGGAGCCGACGGCTCCAGGGGTGCGGACGCGTCCGGGGCGCACCTCCCCGGGCAGCGGCCCGGCAGCGGGGACGCGGCGGGCCGTACCCTCGTCGGGTGAGCAGCGACACCCCCACCGACACCGCCCTGCAGGGCTCCGGACCGGCGAACGGCACGGAGCCCCTGCAGTACGACGACGGCTTCGGCGAGCAGGTCGGCGTCGGGCCGCACCCTCGGCCCTGGCCCCGGGGCGAGCAGTACGACCCCGAACTGCTCGCCCACGGGGACCGGCGCAACGTCGTCGACGGCTACCGCTACTGGACGCGTGAGGCGATCGTCGCCGACCTGGACACCCGCCGCCACGACTTCCATGTGGCCGTGGAGAACTGGGGCCACGACTTCAACATCGGCTCCGTCGTGCGGACCGCGAACGCGTTCCTCGCCAAGGAGGTCCACATCGTGGGCCGCCGCCGCTGGAACCGGCGCGGCGCCATGGTGACCGACCGGTACCAGCACGTGCGGCACCACCCCGACACCGAGGCGCTGACGGCGTGGGCCGCGGCGGAGGGCCTGCCGATCATCGGAATCGACAACCTGCCCGGTGCCGTGCCGCTGGAGCGGACCGTGCTGCCCCGGCGCTGCGTGCTGCTGTTCGGGCAGGAGGGCCCGGGCCTCACCGAGGAGGCCAGGAAGCACGCCCGGATGGTGTGCTCCATCGCCCAGTTCGGGTCGACCCGCTCCATCAACGCCGGGGCGGCCGCGGCGATCGCCATGCACTCCTGGGTGCAGCGGTACGCGACGATCACCGGGCCTCCCGCGGGCTGACGGCGGGCCACCCGCGGGCCGCGGCGGTGCTGCGGCCGGGCGGCGGGCCCGAGCGCCGGCCGGAGCGGTGCTCAGGCCGGGCGCCGGGCCTTCGGACCAGGAGGCGGGCCCGAGGACGCCCGGGGCGGGGTTCAGGCCGGGCGGCGGACCTCCACCACCCGGAACCGGTTCGCCACGAACGCGCTGTCGCACAGGGCGGCGTTCGCCGCCGGGTTGCCGCCGGAGCCGTGGAAGTCGGAGAACGCGGCCGTCTGGTTGACGTAGACGCCACCCGTCAGGTTCAGGGACAGCTGCGCCGACTCCTCCAGGCACACCTCCTCGACGGCGCGCTCCACGTCGGCCGAGGTGGTGTAGGCGCCGACCGTCATCGCGCCCTTCTCCCGCACCGTGCGGCGCAGCAGCTCCAGCGCGTCGTCCGTGGAGTCCATGGCCACGGCGAAGGAGACCGGGCCGAAGCACTCCGACATGTAGGCCGCTTCCGCCTCCGGCTTGGAGCCGTCCAGCTTCACCATGAGCGGGGTGCGGACGACGGCGTCGGGGAAGTCCGGGTTGGCGATCTCGCGGGAGGACAGGGCGACCTCGCCGAGCTCCGCGGCTGCTTCGAGCCGGGCCTTGACGTCCGGGTTCACCAGAGCGCCGAGCAGTGCGTTCGCCCGGGCGTCGTCGCCCAGCAGGCCGTCCACCGCGGCCGCCAGGTCGGTGACCACCTCGTCGTACGACTTGTGGCCGGCGTCCGTGGAGATGCCGTCGCGCGGGATGAGCAGGTTCTGCGGGGTGGTGCACATCTGGCCGCTGTACAGGGAGAGCGAGAACGCCAGGTTGGACAGCATCCCCTTGTAGTCGTCGGTCGAGTCGACGACGACGGTGTTGACGCCGGCCTTCTCGGTGTACACCTGGGCCTGCCGGGCGTTCTGCTCCAGCCAGTCGCCGAAGGACGTCGAACCGGTGTAGTCGATGATCCGGATCTCCGGGCGCACGGCGAGGGTCTTCGCGATGCCCTCGCCGGGCCGCTCGACGGCCAGCGCCACGAGGTTCGGGTCGAAACCGGCCTCGGCCAGCACCTCACGGGCGATCCGCACCGTCAGGGCGAGCGGCAGCACCGCGCGCGGGTGCGGCTTGACGAGCACCGCGTTGCCCGTCGCCAGCGAGGCGAACAGGCCGGGGTAGCCGTTCCAGGTGGGGAAGGTGTTGCAGCCGACCAGCAGGGAGACGCCCCGGCCGACCGGGGTGAAGGACTTGCGCAGCTCCAGCGGGTCCCGCTTGCCCTGCGGCTTGGACCACTCGGCCTCGCCGGGCGTGCGCGTCTGCTCCGCGTACGCGTACGCCACCGCCTCCAGGCCGCGGTCCTGGGCGTGCGGCCCGCCGGCCTGCAACGCCATCATGAACGCCTGGCCGCTGGTGTGCATGACCGCGTGTGCGAACTCGTGCGTGCGGGCGCTGATGCGGGCCAGGACCTCCAGGCACACCAGGGCGCGGGTCTCCGCACCGGCGTCCCGCCAGGCCGCCAGACCGGTGCGCATCGCCGGGAGCAGCACGTCCACGTCCACGTGCGGGTACTCGACGCCGAGCGCCGGGCCGTACGGGGACACCTCGCCGCCGGTCCAGCCGTCGGTGCCGGGCTGGTCCAGCTCGAAGCGGGTGTTCAGCGTCGCCTGGTGGGCGGCGTGCCCGTCGGCCGCGTTGAGGGAGCCGTTCTCCCCGTACGCCTTGGGGTGCTCCGGGTGCGGGGACCAGTAGGCGCGCGTCCGGATCGCCTCAAGGGCCTGGTCGAGAGTGGGCCGGTGCCTCTCGGCCAGGTGGTCGGGGGTCAGCTGCGCGGCGGCCATGGCGGACCAACTCCTCGGTGAGCTGGGCAGGGACAGGCGGACAGAGCTAGAGTAACCGAACGATCGGTCGGGACAAGGGGGTCTCTCGGACATGTGGACAACCCATCGGGAAGGATCGCCGGCATGACCGACACCGAGGCCACCACCCGGGCGGCGCACGCCGCCGTCCCCCGCGGCAGCACCGTCGCCGTCGTCGGAACCGGCACCATGGGCCAGGGCATCGCGCAGGTCGCGCTGGTCGCCGGCCACCCCGTACGCCTCTACGACGCCGCACCCGGCCGCGCGGACGCCGCCGCGACCGCCGTGCTCGACCGTCTGGACCGGCTCGTCACCAAGGGCCGCCTCACGCAGGACGAGCGCGACGCGGCCGCCTCCCGGCTCCGGCCCGCCGCCGCGCTCGACGAGCTCGCCGACGCCGCCCTTGTCGTCGAGGCGATCGTCGAGCGGCTCGACGTGAAGCAGGAGCTCTTCGGCGCACTGGAGAAGACCGTCGCCGAGGACTGCCTGCTCGCCACCAACACCTCGTCCCTCTCCGTCACCGCCATCGCCGGAGCGCTCCGCCTCCCGGGCCGCTTCGTCGGCATGCACTTCTTCAACCCGGCGCCGCTGCTCCCGCTCGTCGAGATCGTCAGCGGCTTCGCCACCGACGAGGCCGCCGCCACGCGCGCGTACGACACGGCCGGCGCCTGGGGGAAGACCCCGGTGCGCTGCGCCGACACCCCCGGCTTCATCGTCAACCGGGTCGCCCGGCCGTTCTACGCCGAAGCCCTGCGGGTCCACGAGGAGCGGGGCGCCGACCCGGCCACCATCGACGCCGTCCTGCGGGAGTGCGGCGGCTTCAGGATGGGCGCCTTCGAGCTCACCGACCTGATCGGGCAGGACGTCAACGAAGCGGTCACCCGGTCCGTGTGGGACTCCTTCTTTCACGACCCGAAGTTCACGCCCTCCCTGGCACAGCGCCGGCTCGTGGAGTCCGGCCGCCTGGGCCGCAAGACGGGCCACGGATGGTTCCCGTACGGAGAGGGCGACGAGCGCCCCGAACCGCACACCGCCCCGCCGGCCGACCCACCGCATCACGTCACCGTGCGCGGCGACCTCGGACCGGCCGAACCGCTGGTGGAGCTGATCGAGCGAGCGGGGATCGAGGTCCGCCGGCGCGCCGGCAACGGCTGGATCGACCTGCCGTCCGACGGGCGCCTGTGCCTGGCCGACGGCGAGACGTCCGCGGAGTACGGCGACGACCAGATCATCCACTTCGACCTGGCACTGGACTACGCCGCCGCGCGCCGTGTCGCCCTGGCCACATGCGACGACACCGCCCCGGAGGCGCTGAGCGAGGCCGTCGGGCTCTTCCAGGCCCTCGGCAAGCAGGTCTCCGTCATAGGGGACGTCCCCGGCATGATCGTCGCCCGTACCGTGGCCATGCTCGTGGACATCGCCGTGGATGCCGTGGACCGCGGCGTCGCGACCGCGGAGGACGTCGACACGGCGATGCGGCTCGGCGTGAACTACCCGGTGGGTCCGCTCGCCTGGGGAGAAAAGGTCGGCTACGCGCGCGTGGCCGACCTCCTGAAGGAAATGCACAAGCGCTATCCCACGGGCCGCTACGCACCGGCCCTGGGAACCGTGCGGCGCGGGTACGCCGAGGACGCGAGGGCCGACTGATGAGCACCCCCAGGCGGGACACCTACACCCCCGAGACCCTGCTCTCCGTGGCTGTCCGGGTCTTCAACGAGCGCGGCTACGACGGCACCTCCATGGAGCACCTCTCCAAGGCGGCGGGCATCTCGAAGTCGTCCATCTACCACCATGTGGCGGGCAAGGAGGAACTGCTGCGGCGGGCCGTCAGCCGCGCCCTGGACGGGCTGTTCGCCGTCCTGGAGGAGGCCCCGGCGCTGCAGGGCCGTGCCGTCGAACGGGTGGAGTACGTGACCCGGCGCACCGTCGAGGTGCTGATGGACGAACTGCCCTATGTGACGCTGCTGCTGCGGGTCCGCGGCAACACCCGGACCGAGCGCTGGGCCCTGGAGCGCCGCCGCGAGTTCGACCAGCGCGTCGCGGACCTGATGAAGGCGGCCGCGGCCGACGGCGACCTGCGCGCGGACGTGGACATACGGCTGGCTACCCGGTTGCTCTTCGGCATGGTGAACTCGCTGGTCGAGTGGTACCGGCCCCAGCACGGCGACGGCACCGAGCGGCAGCAGCTCGCCGACGCCGTGGTCCACATGGCCTTCGACGGGCTGCGCACCGCCCACTGAGCAGCGGAAAGCAGGCCGCGGACCGCCCGCCCGACGGCGTCGCGCGGCTGCGCGGCAGCGGGCGGAACGCGGACGCCGGCCCGGTTGCGGAGCGCCCGTCGCCCCCTGAGCGGCAGAAGGGCGGCTTCCACTTCGGGCGCGGTACGCGGACCGCTCGCCGGGCGGCGGAACGCGGGCTGCACCTCAGTGGAGGAACTCGCACCCGGATGAGGAGACGCGCGGCGCCCTGGGCGGCGCCCTGAGCGGCGAGCGGAGGGGCCGCCCGTCAGCGGCGGAGCCCCCGTGCGCCCGATGGCCGTCGGACGGCGTACCGGCGGCCGGGGCAGGAAGGACGCGGGGCCGCCGGGCGGGCACCCGGCGGCCCCGCCCCGTCAGGTGGCGGTCACATCTCGTCCGCCGCGATCCTCCGGTGGAGGTCCGTTTCCTCGAACACCAGCAGCGTCCGCGTGGACAGCACCTCGGGGATGGCCTGGAGCCTGGTCAGCACCAGCTCGCGCAGCGTCCTGTTGTCCGGGGTGTGCACCAGCAGCAGCACGTCGAAGTCGCCGCTGACCAGGGCGATGTGCGCGGCGCCCGGCAGCGCCTGGAGCTTCTCGCGGACCGTGCGCCAGGAGTTCTGCACGATCTTGAGGGTGATGTACGCCGAGGCGCCCTGCCCCGCGCGCTCGTGGTTGACCCGGGCGCCGAAGCCGCGGATCACTCCGTCGTCGATCAGCCGGTTGATCCGCGCGTACGCGTTGGCGCGGGACACGTGCACGCGCTCGGCCACCGACCGGACCGACGCCCGGCCGTCCGTCTGGAGGATCCGCAGGATGTCGCGGTCGATGGCGTCGAGCGGGCGCGGCGCCGGAACCTGGTCCTCGTCGCCCTGCGGCGCCCGGTCCCAGCTCGGGGCCATTTGTTCAGCTGCCATGTCCCCCCACCTCTCTCTTGTGGACGACCTGCCTCTATCCCAGGCTGTGCAGAACCGTTTGTCCACAGGCTGAGGCTGCCTGTGGCCAAATTGGCTCCACGACCGAACAATCGGTAGGTGAGGCGCGCCACATGCGCGCCGCCCCCGGGTCTTATGCCCACTCCCACGAGGAGGTGCTGTCATGACGGTCCAAGAGCTGCCCGGCGCGGCCTCTTACCGGCCCACGCCGCCGCCGGCGTGGAAGCCGCGCACCGACCCCGCGCCGCTGCTCCCGGACCCCGAGCCGCACCGCGTGCTCGGCACGGAGGCCGTGGCAGGGTTCGCGCCCGAGCTGCTGCGCCGACTCCACGCCGAGCTGGTGCGGGGCCGCCGCTACAACGCGCAGGCGACCGCCCTCACCAAGCAGGGCCGACTGGCGGTGTACCCGTCCAGCACCGGCCAGGAAGCCTGCGAGGTGGCCGCGGCGCTGGTACTGGAGGAGCGGGACTGGCTCTTCCCGTCGTACCGCGACACCCTGGCGGCCGTGGCGCGCGGCCTGGACCCCGTGCAGGCCCTCACGCTGCTGCGCGGCGACTGGCACACCGGCTACGACCCGCGCGAGCACCGCGTCGCACCCCTGTGCACGCCCCTCGCCACCCAGCTGCCGCACGCGGTGGGCCTCGCGCACGCGGCCCGTCTCAAGGGCGACGACGTCGTGGCGCTGGCGATGGTCGGCGACGGCGGCACCAGCGAAGGCGACTTCCACGAGGCGCTGAACTTCGCCGCGGTGTGGCAGGCGCCGGTCGTCTTCCTGGTCCAGAACAACGGCTTCGCGATCTCCGTCCCGCTGGCCAAGCAGACCGCGGCGCCGTCACTGGCGCACAAGGCCGTCGGATACGGCATGCCGGGCCGACTGGTCGACGGAAACGACGTGGTCGCCGTGCACCAGGTGCTCTCGGAGGCCGTGGACCGGGCCCGCCGGGGTGGCGGCCCGACGCTCGTCGAGGCCTTGACGTACCGCATCGACGCCCACACCAACGCCGACGACGCCACCCGCTACCGCGGGGACGGCGAGGTGGAGACGTGGCGGCAGCACGACCCCATCCGGCTCCTGGAGCAGGAGCTGACGGAGCGCGGGCTGCTCGACGAGGACGGCATACGGCAGGCCGCCGACGCTGCCGAGGCCATGGCCGCGCGCCTGCGGGAGCGGATGAACGCGGACGCGGAACTCGACCCCATGGACCTGTTCGACCACGTCTTCGCGGAGCAGACCGGGCAGCTGCGCGAGCAGGCCGCCCAGCTGCGCGCCGAGCTGGCCGCCGAAGCAGAAGGTGACGTGCGATGACCACCGTGGCAGCCAAGCCCGCCACCATGGCCCAAGCCCTCCAGCGCGCCATGCGCGACGCGATGGCCGAGGACCCCGCCGTCCATGTGATGGGCGAGGACGTCGGCACGCTCGGCGGCGTCTTCCGCGTCACCGACGGACTCGCCAAGGAGTTCGGCGAGGACCGGTGCACGGACACCCCGCTCGCGGAGGCTGGCATCCTCGGCACCGCCGTCGGCATGGCCATGTACGGGCTGCGGCCGGTCGTCGAGATGCAGTTCGACGCGTTCGCCTACCCGGCCTTCGAGCAGCTCGTGAGCCATGTCGCCCGGATGCGGAACCGGACCCGCGGCGCGATGCCGATGCCTCTCGTCGTCCGCGTCCCGTACGGCGGCGGGATCGGCGGTGTCGAGCACCACAGCGACTCGTCCGAGGTGTACTACATGGCGACTCCGGGGCTCCATGTCGTCACACCCGCCACGGTCGCCGACGCCTACGGCCTGCTGCGCGCCGCCATCGCCTCCGACGACCCGGTGGTCTTCCTGGAGCCGAAGCGCCTCTACTGGTCGAAGTCCGACTGGTCGCCCGACGCCCCGACGCAGGTGGAGCCGATCGGCCGCGCCGTCGTCCGGCGCACCGGCCGCAGCGCCACCCTCATCACCTACGGCCCGTCCGTGCCCGTCTGCCTGGAGGCCGCCGAAGCCGCACAGGCCGAGGGATGGGACCTGGAGGTCGTCGACCTGCGGTCCCTGGTGCCGTTCGACGACGAGACGGTGTGCGCGTCCGTACGGCGTACCGGGCGCGCGGTCGTCGTGCACGAGTCCGGCGGGTTCGCCGGGCCCGGCGCCGAGATCGCCGCCCGGGTCACCGAGCGCTGCTTCCACCACCTGGAGGCTCCCGTGCTGCGGGTGGCGGGCTTCGACATCCCCTACCCGCCGCCGATGCTGGAGCGGCACCACCTGCCGGGTGTCGACCGCATCCTCGACGCGGTCGCCCGACTGCAGTGGGAGGCGGGAAGCTGATGGCGCAGGTGCTGGAGTTCAAGCTGCCCGACCTCGGGGAGGGGCTCACCGAGGCGGAGATCGTCCGGTGGCTCGTCGCCGTCGGCGACGTCGTGGTGGTCGACCAGCCGGTCGTGGAGGTGGAGACCGCCAAGGCCATGGTGGAGGTGCCCTGCCCGTACGGCGGTGTGGTCACCGCCCGGTACGGCGAGGAGGGCGAGGAACTGCCCGTCGGCGCGCCGCTGCTGACCGTCGCGGTCGGCGCCGACGCCCTGCCGGACGGCGCCGCGGCGGCCCGCCCGGCCACCGGGACCACCGCTGTCGACGGTGCCGACGGTGCCGGCAAGGCGGCCCCCGCCGCGGAGGGCTCCGGGAACGTGCTGGTCGGCTACGGCACCTCCGCTCCCGCCGCGCGGCGGCGCCGGGTGCGCGCGGGCGCTTCCCCCATGGCGCCCGCGCCCACCACCGCCCCGGCCCCAGCCCCGGCGGAGCCTGCCGCTCCGCGGGCGGCGGCCGTGGACGGGCCGATACCGGTGATTTCGCCGCTCGTGCGGAAGCTGGCGCGGGAGCGGGGGATCGATCTGCGCACGGTGCGCGGTTCGGGTCCCGACGGGCTGATCCTGCGGGCGGATGTCGAGCGGCTGTCCGCCGCACGGGCGGAGCCGTCCGCCCAGGCCGCCCCGGCGGCTCAGGCGGCTCCGGCTGCTCCTGCGGCGCAGGGCTCCGGCGAGCGGGTGCCGCTGCGCGGTGTGCGCGGTGCCGTGGCCGACAAGCTCAGCCGCAGCCGCCGGGAGATCCCCGACGCCACCTGCTGGGTGGACGCCGACGCGACCGAGCTCATGGCCGCCCGCGCCGCCATGAACGCCGCGGGCGGTACGAAGATCTCCCTGCTGGCGCTGCTCGCCCGCATCTGCACCGCCGCGCTCGCCCGCTACCCGGAGCTCAACTCGCGGGTGGACATGGAAGCGAGGGAGATCGTCCGACTGCCCGAGGTCCACCTCGGTTTCGCTGCCCAGACCGAACGGGGCCTCGTCGTCCCCGTGGTCCGCGACGCGCACACCCGCGACGCGGAGTCCCTGACGGCCGAGTTCGCCCGGCTGACGGAGGAAGCCCGCAAGGGGTCGCTGACCCCGGCGGACCTGACGGGCGGGACGTTCACGCTGAACAACTACGGCGTGTTCGGGGTGGACGGCTCCACGCCGATCATCAACCATCCCGAGGCGGCCATGCTCGGCGTGGGACGCATCGTGCCGAAGCCATGGGTACACCAGGGAGAGCTGGCGGTGCGTCAGGTCGTCCAGCTGTCGCTGACCTTCGACCACCGGGTCTGCGACGGCGGCACGGCGGGCGGCTTCCTGCGGTACGTGGCGGACTGCGTCGAGCAGCCCGCGGTCCTGCTGCGCACCCTGTAGTCAGCAGGGCGGTACGCCGCGTGGCGTACCGCCCGGACACCTCCGGCAGCGGGGGTGCCGCAGCGGGAAGACCAAGGCGGCCGCCGCGCCGCCCGGACCCGAGGCGCTGCCGCGCTGCCCGGACGAGGTGCCGCCGGGCTTCCCGGGACCCGAGGTGCTGCCGGGCTTCCCGGGGCCCGAGGTGCTGCCGGGCTTCCCGGGGCCCGAGGTGCTGCCGGGCTTCCCGGGGCCCGAGACGTCGCCGGGCGCCCCGGGCCCGAGCCGTCCTCGGGCCTCCCGGGCCCAGCCGTCTCGGGGCTCCTCGGGGCCTGAGCCCTCGCCGGGCGCGCCCCGGGCCCCGAGCCGCCCTCGGACTCCCCGGGGTGCGAGCGGCCCCCGTGCTCCGCGGCCCCGAGCCGTGGCTGGGCTTCCCGGGTCTGGAGCCGTCCCCGGCCCTCACGAGTTCGCCATCAGGCGCCTTCAAAGGTCGCCGTGTCCCGGACGGGAGGGCCGAGGGGGGCAGGGCGGAGGGGGGCCGGTCGGTCGGGTGGAGAGGGTGACCATACTGGGCGCGTGACCCGATTTGATGCCGTGGTACTGGCAGGCGGCGCGGCCCGGCGGCTCGGCGGGGCGGACAAGCCCGCGCTGAGCGTGGGCGGGCGCGCGCTCCTCGACCGGGTGCTCGACGCCTGCGCGGACGCCGGGCGGGCCATCGTGGTCGGTGGTCGCCGGGCCACCGCGCGGCCCGTCGTCTGGGCCCGGGAGGAGCCTCCCGGAGGCGGTCCGCTCGCCGCGCTCGACGCCGGTGTACGGCACGTCGGGGCGGACGCGGTCGTGGTCCTGGGCGGCGATCTGCCGTTCCTCGACACCGCCACCGTGCGGGGCCTGGTCGACGCGCTCGACGCGGGCCCCGCCGAGGCCGCGCTCGCCGTGGACGCGGACGGCCGCGACCAGCCGCTCGTCGCCGCGTACCGCACGGAACCGCTGCGCCGCGAGATCGCCCTCCTCGCCACCGAGCACGGCCGCCTCTCCGGGTTGCCCCTGCGGCTGCTGACGCAGGAACTCGACCTCATCCGCGTGTCCGGCCGCCCGCTCGCGTCCTTCGACTGCGACACCTGGGAGGACCTTGCCGCGGCCCGGGCCCGCATCAGGGAGCATGGAACCGTGCTGGACGAATGGATCACCGCAGTCAAGGCCGAGCTGGGTATCGAGCTGGACGTCGACACCGGCGTCCTCCTGGACCTGGCGCGTGACGCCGCCCACGGAGTCGCCCGCCCCGCCGCACCTCTCACCACCTTCCTCGTCGGCTACGCCGCCGCCAGGGCGCAGGACGGCGGTCCCGACGCCGTGGCAGAGGCGGCGCGGAAGGCCGCCGCGCTCGCGGCCCGCTGGGCGCAGGAGACCCCGGACGGGACCGAGGCCGGATGACCGAGCCGGACGTCGACGGCGTCGAGGACGCCCTCGCCCTGGTGGGGCGGCCCTCTCGGGAACCCGCGCACCGCGGCGGCTCCCGCAGCCCGGCCACGGACCCCCCACATGCCTCCTCACACGCCTCGGGGCACGGTGAGACCCCCTGGGCGCGCGCCCGGGACATCGCTGCCCGCGCAGGACGCGGCACGTCTGCGGGCACCGTGCGTACGCCGCTCAGCACGGCGCTCGGCCGGGTGCTGGCCGAGCCGCTGACCGCGCTCACCGACCTGCCGTCGTTCGACACCTCGGCCATGGACGGCTGGGCGGTCGCCGGGCCGGGCCCCTGGGAGGTCCTCACCGCCGACTCCCTGCTGGCAGGACGCGGTGAGGCGCCGGTCCTGCCCGACGGCGCCGCCGTACGCATCGCCACCGGCGCCCGCGTCCCGCCCGACACCACCGCGGTCCTGCGGAGCGAGCACTCACGCACCGATGCCGACGGCCGCCATGTGCACGCGCTCAGGGAGCTGGTGCCCGGCCAGGACATCCGCCCCCGCGGCCAGGAGTGCCGGGCGGGCGAGCCGCTGCTGCCCGCGGCGACCGTCGTCACCCCGGCGGTGCTGGGACTCGCGGCCGCGGCCGGATACGACGCGGTGACCACCCTGGACCGGCCCCGCGTGGAGATCCTGGTCCTCGGAGACGAACTGCTCGCCTCCGGCGTCCCGCACGAGGGGCTCATCCGCGACGCGCTCGGGCCGATGCTGGCTCCGTGGCTCCAGACCCTCGGTGTCGACGTCCTGGGTACCCGCCGCCTCGGCGACGACGCAGAGGCGCTGTACGAGGCGGTGGACGGGTCCGCCGCCGAGCTGGTGATCACGACGGGGGGGACCGCCTCAGGGCCCGTGGACCACGTCCATCCCGTCCTGCGCTGGGCAGGCGCCGAGCTGCTCGTCGACGGGGTGCGGGTTCGGCCCGGCCACCCGATGCTGCTGGCCCGCCTTGCCGAGGGCCGCCACCTGGTGGGGCTGCCCGGCAACCCCTTGGCCGCCGTGTCCGGGCTGCTCACGCTTGCCGAGCCGCTGCTGCGCGAGGCCACCGGCCATCGCCCCCCGCCTCCGGCGCACGTTCCCGTGCGCGACGCGGTACAGGGGCATCCGCGAGACACGCGCCTCGTCCCGGTGGTGCACCGGTCGGGGCAGGCGGTGCCGCTGCACTACAACGGCCCGGCCATGCTGAGGGGCCTCGCCGCCGCCGACGGGCTGGCCGTCGTCCCGCGGGGCGGTGCCAGACCCGGTGATGCCCTGGAGATCCTCGGACTGCCCTGGAGAAGCCCGATATCGGCCGTCGTCTCGGCGCCGTCCCCCACCGGAGGTTTCACGTGAAACATCCGGAGCCGCGCTCGGCCGGGCATCGGCTGCTGACCGGTCAGCTCAAGCTGCCGCGGCGGATCGTGCAGCACCCCCTGCGCCAGGTCGCCAAGCGACTGGCGCTGGCGGCAGCGGTCCTGCTGTTCACCAGCCTGATCGTCTCCCTGGACCGCGAGGGCTACAAGGACGGCGCCGACGGGCAGGTCAGCGTTCTCGACGCCTTCTACTACGCGACCGTGACCCTCTCGACCACCGGTTACGGCGACATCGTGCCCGTCTCGGATGCCGCGAGGCTCATCAACGTCCTGATCGTGACGCCGTTGCGGGTGGTCTTCCTGATCATCCTGGTCGGCACCACTCTCGAAGTGCTCGCAGAACGCACCCGCCAGGAATGGCAGGAGAAACGCTGGAGGAGCGCCTTGCGCGATCACACCGTCGTCGTCGGCTTCGGTACGAAGGGCCGCTCCGCGCTGGAGACGCTCAGCGCCACCGGGTTGAAGAAGGAGCAGGTCGTCGTCATCGACCCGAACAGCGCGGTGATCGACCTCGCGAACGCCGACGGGTTCACCGGTGTCCTCGGTGACGCCACGCGCAGCGACGTCCTGCTGCGGGCCCAGGTGCAGAGGGCCGGACAGATCATCGTCGCCACGCAGCGCGACGACACAGCGGTCCTCGTCACGCTCACGGCCCGACAGCTCAACCGCGGGGCGAAGATCGTGGCCGCGGTGCGGGAGGAGGAGAACGCCGCGCTGCTGCGCCAGTCCGGTGCCGACGCGGTCATCACCAGCGCGAGTGCGGCCGGGCGGCTGCTCGGCATGTCGGTCCTGAGCCCGAGCACGGGCACGGTGATCGAGGGGCTGATCCAGCGTGGCACCGGACTCGACATCGTCGAGCGGCCGGTGACCAAGGCGGAGGCCGGGCGCGGCGTCCGCGAGACCGAGGACCTCGTGGTGAGCGTGCTGCGCGGGCACCGCCTCATCGGGTACGACGACCCTGAGGCCAGTCCGCTCCAGCTCACCGACCGAGTGATCACCATCGTGCGTGCCGTCAACGGATCCAACGCGTCGGCGCCTTCCGAGTAGCCTCGCGCCATGCATGCGATCACGATTCCGGAACCTGGTGGCCCTGAAGCGCTCGTCTGGGCCGAGGTGCCCGATCCCGTGCCCGGCGAGGGCGAGGTCCTCGTCGACGTGGCGGCCACCGCCGTCAACCGCGCCGACCTGCTCCAGCGCCAGGGCTTCTACCCGCCACCGCCCGGGGCGCCCGTGTACCCGGGACTGGAGTGCTCGGGGCGGGTGGCGGCCGTCGGCCCCGGAGTCACCGGCTGGGCTGTCGGCGACGAGGTGTGCGCCCTGCTGGCGGGCGGCGGGTACGCCGAGAAGGTGGCCGTCCCTGCCGGACAGCTGCTGCCGGTGCCCAAGGGCGTGGACGTCGTCACGGCGGCGGCGCTGCCGGAGGTCGCCGCGACAGTGTGGTCCAACGTTTTCATGGTGGCCCATCTGCGGCCCGGTGAGACGCTGTTGGTGCACGGCGGGGCGAGCGGCATCGGGACCATGGCCATCCAGCTCGGCAAGGCCGTCGGGGCGCGCGTCGCGGTGACCGCCGGAAGCCCCGACAAGTTGGCGCGGTGCGCCGAACTCGGTGCGGACGTCCTCATCGACTACCGGGAGCAGGACTTCGTGCAGGAGGTGCGCAAGGCGACCGACGGTGCGGGGGCGGATGTCATCCTCGACATCATCGGCGCCAAGTACCTGGAGCGGAACGTCGAGGCTCTGGCCGTCAACGGCCGACTGGCCGTCATCGGTCTCCAGGGAGGACGGAAGGCCGAGTTGAACCTCGGGGCGCTTCTCGCCAAGCGGGCGGCCGTCACGGCGACCTCGTTGCGCAGCCGTCCCCTTGAGGAGAAGGCGGCCATCATCGCCGCCGTACGGGAGCACGTCTGGCCGCTGGTGGCCGCGGGCGGGGTCCGGCCCGTGGTGGACCGGGTCCTTCCCATGACGGCGGCGGCGGAGGCCCACAGGGTGCTGGAGGACAGCACGCACGTCGGCAAGGTCCTGCTGACCAGCCCCTCTGCGAGCTGACGGGGAACGTGACGGCCCGGCACCCCTCTCGAGGGGGTGCCGGGCCGTTCTGTCGGCAGGGCGGGTCCGCGGCCGTTGCGGCGCCGAATGGACCTGAGCAGATGGGCGCTCGGATCCGGTGCGCGACCGGATCAAGTGCGGGACCGGATCAGGTACGCGCTCGGATCACGAACGGGCTGGGATCGGCACGGGCTTGAGACCGTGCCGGGCACCGTACGCGCCGGGGCCACCGTACGTGCCGGGCACCGTACACACCGCAGCCGCCGTACGTGCCGGGGCACGGCGCGCGCCGGACCAGCGCCCGAGCCGGGCTGCCGCCCAGGTCAGAGGTACGGGCCGCCCGAGCGGGTGGCGTTGTGGCCCGGCTGGTCGTCGTCGCTGCCGCCCGCGCCTGCCGGGAGGGCCCTGCGCATCTGCTCCAGCTGGGCGCGCGCCGCCATCTGCTGGGCGAACAGCGCGGTCTGGATGCCGTGGAAGAGGCCCTCCAGCCAGCCGACCAGCTGCGCCTGCGCGATACGGAGCTCCGCATCCGACGGCACTCCGTCGTCGGTGAACGGCAGGGAGAGGCGCTCCAGTTCCTCGACGAGCTCCGGCGCCAGGCCCTCCTCCAGCTCCTTCACCGAGCTGTGGTGGATCTCCTTGAGCCGGACGCGGCTGGCCTCGTCGAGAGGTGCCGCCCTCACCTCCTCCAGCAGTTGCTTGATCATGCTGCCGATCCGCATGACCTTCGCAGGCTGCTCGACCATGTCCGTGACCGGGACCTCGCGCACCTCGTCGTCATGCTCACCGGCGAGCGCCATACCGTCCTGTCCGACGATGAGGACGTGCGGGCTGTCCTGCGACCGTTCATTCCTCGGCATCTCCATGCCGCCATTCTCTCGTACAGATACGTCACCCCACGGTGTGCCCCTGCACGACGGTGATCCACCCTCGCGCAGGGGCACAACGCGGTCACGCGGCCGCCTGCTCGCGCGTGCCGGATGCGGTCACGCCCCGCTTCCCGCTCAGCGGCTCCGGGTCCGGCTCAGCGGCTCGGGCTCCGGCTGCGGCTGCGGCTGCGGTTCCGGAGCTCGCTCGGGCCGCGCCTCCGGCGCTGGTCCGCCGCAGGCGCTGAGGCCGTCCCGCTCACGCCTCCGCGCGGCGGGCCACCGCTCCCCGTGACCGGGTGAGCAGTGCGGCCAGCAGCGCCGCGCCGAGCGGTACGGCGACGAGCAGGGCACCCAGCGTGGCCCAGGGGACGACGATCGGCACGGTCGGCACGGGTGCGGAGCCCAGCCATCCGGCGTTGAGCCCCTCCTCGTACCAGGCCATCGCCTCGCGCCGTTCGGTGAGCCGCAGCCCGATGGCGGGCAGCACCCCGGCGGCCGAGCCGAGCAGCACGCCCATGGCGGCCACCACCCCGCACTGGAACCCGCTGAGGGTGCGGCGCACGCGGTCCGGCGCCCCGACGGCGGCCAGGGTCCGCAGGTCCGCCTCGGCGTCGGCCTGCGCGAGGCCCGTCGCGATGCCGGCCGCGCCCAGGGTGACCAGACCGGCGAAGACGGTCAGCGCCAGCAGCACGATGCCGTACTCGCTGACATAGCCCTCTTCGACATGCAGGTCGACGGAGATGCCGGAGTTGGCCACGGCGGCGTCGAGCTTCTGCTTCTGCTCCGAGCTGGGCGGCTGGTGCGTCGTGTAGTACGAGCCCAGGGGCACTGTCGTCAGACCGGCCGCCTTGGCGGTGGCCGGGCTCATCACCGCGTTGACGCCGTAGGAGGCGACGTCGTCCGGCAGCTGGTGGGCCGGGAGCGCCCGCACCTCGCCCTCGAACTCCTTGCCCTGCTCCGCGGCGCGGTCGGCCTCCTCCGTGTCGGTAATGATCCGCAGCGAGACCTTGCCGTCCTCACCGACCTGCGCCTTCCAGAAGGAGACGACCTCACCTGCGGCCAGGGCCTTCGCGGCGTCCGGGTCGTCGACGCCGAGCACCGCCAGCAGCTTTTCGTCGCCGACGAGGAGGCCGGTGTCCGTGGGGACGAATCCGAAGCCCCGCGACGCGCAGCGCCAGTCGCGGGCGAACCCGCGGAGCTCCTCCCGCGAGTAGGACGCCTCGGCGTCCGGGGTGCTCCACAGCGGGCACTCGTTCGCCTTGGGGATGACCACTTCCAGCCGGCCGCAGCCCGGCTCGCCGCCCCACGGGTCGCAGGTCGCCTTGCCGACGGTGACGCGGGACACGTCGGCGCGGATGTCGACCGGCAGGTTCTTCTGCACGGCGTCACGGATCGTCGGGAGGTCCCGGCCACCGTCCTCGGTCACCATCGCGGCGACGGCGCCGTGCGGCAGCCGCGCCTCGTACTCGGCGAGGCCCTGTGCGTCGCGGCTGCTCGCGTAGGTGGCGACGGCGACGGTTCCCGCGACGGCCGCGAGGACCGCGGCCACGGCGGGCGCCGTGCGGCCGCGGTTGCGGACGGCGTCGCGCAGGGCCAGCCGCGGCGACAGCGGCAGCCAGCGGCCGGCGCGGCCGAACAGCCCCACCAGCATCGGGGTCATGGCGACCACGCCCAGCTCAGCGAGCGCGCTGCCGCCGGCCACGATGACGAAGCGGTCGCTGAACACCGACCCGTACAGCGCCACGGCGGCACCGACCAGGGTGGCGACCAGCCCGATGACGGGCAGCACGCGGTTGCTCCCGCGGACGCCGCGGCGTCCCGTGAGCGAGGCCAGCACCGTCTCGCGGGACGCGGTGATCGCCGGGACGATGGCGGCCAGCAGGC
The DNA here is from genome assembly GCF_021390935.1 of Streptomyces sp. CC228A. GTDB lineage: Bacteria > Actinomycetota > Actinomycetes > Streptomycetales > Streptomycetaceae > Streptomyces. The sequence continues at coordinate 411,918 of NZ_JAJPUI010000005.1, read as the reverse complement.
CGGTGAGCACGGCGAGCAGCGCGATGCCGAGCAGCTCCAGCGGCCTGACGTCGAAGGCCCCGAAGCGCTGTCCGATGGTCTCCTCCAGCCATGGCTGGAGGAGGAAGGTGAGCACCACGCCCAGGACCGTCCCGACCACGGCCGCGGCGACACCGATCACCAGTCCGCCTGCCAGGACGATGGAGCGGATGTGGCGGCGGTCGCCGCCGTTGGCGCCCACCAGGCCGAGCTGGCGGCGCGAGCGGCGCGCCCCGACGGCGAACGCGGGACCGGCCAGAAGGCAGATCTCCAACATGGCGAGGCCCACGACGGTCGCGGCGGCCATCAGGGCGAGGCGCTCCGCGCCGGGGGAGTTGCCGTACGAGTCCCAGCCCTCCTTCTGGAACAGCGGCACGTCGGCCCGGTCGGGCGGGTCGATCAGCACCGTGCGGGACACGACCCGGACGCCCTTGCCGTTGGCCGCCTGGACCATGTTCCACGTGAAACCTTCACGCGAAGCGCTGTCGCCGCCGAGGCCGATCAGATAGCTGACGGCAGCGTCCGACGCGGAGCGGCTGTCCGCTTCGAGGGCCTTGGCGAGCGGGGCGAGCAAGGCGCCGGGAAGCGCGTTGACCTGCACGGAGGTGAGCTCGTCGGGGAGCTCGTACACACCCACGACCTCGTACTCCCGGTCGAGGCCCCGGGCGGTCAGCCGCGAGCCGAGCTCCAGCCCGCTGTCCTTCAGGAACCTGCCGGTGACCGCGACCTCGGTGTCCCGCTCGGGGAAGCGCCCCTCCAGCAGCGGCATCATGCCCCGGGCGAGGGGGTCGGCGGCCTTGATCTCCCGGACGTCGACGCCGAGCAGGCCGTGGGCGGTGCTCACCTTGGCGTAGCCGCTGGTGTCGGTCAGCACCCGCGCACCCGCCGGGAAGGCCTTGCCGACGTCCGTCGACCCCTCCGGATACGGCTGCCCGGGCTTGGGATCCTGGACCGGCGCGGACACTTCACCGTCCGGGCTCTGCAGGATGGCCGCACCGCCCGTCCGGGCGTCGGTGAAGCGGGCGTCCGCGGCACCGAGGAGGCGGGTGGCCTTCTCCTGCGGGGACAGCTCCGCGCTGCGCAGTGTCAGATCGGCGGCGCTCACGCCCAGGATCGGCATCGCGATCATGGCGAGGACGAGGAAGCTGCGCCCCTTGAAGCGCCAGGCGTCGCGGCGGGCGATCCGGACCGCGGCACGCCAGGAGTGGAACCAGTTCGTCACTGCGGGCCGCCCGCCTGACCGGCCGGACCCCGGTCGCCCTGGGAGCCGGAGGGTGCCGTGAGCAGGGATTCCGCATCGCTGCGTACGGTCTGGTCGACGACCGAGCCGTCCCGCAGGAAGACCACGCGGTCGGCCCAGGCGGCGAACCGCGGTTCGTGGGTGACGAGGACCGCGGCGGCGCCCGCGTCGCACCGGGTGCGCAGCAGCGCGAGCACGGACTCGCCGGTCTCGGAGTCGAGGGCGCCGGTCGGTTCGTCGGCGAGGACGAGCCGCCGCTCGCCGACGAGGGCGCGGGCGATGGCGACCCGCTGCTGCTGGCCGCCGGACATCTCGTCGGGGAAGCGGTCGGCGAGGTGGCCGAGGCTCATCTCCTCCAGGGCCGCGAGCGCCTCGGTGCGGGCCTTGCGGGCGGACGTCCCGTCCAGTTCGCGGGGGAGGGCGACGTTCTCGGCGGCGGTGAGCGCCGGTATGAGGTTGTAGTCCTGGAAGACGTAGCCGATGCTCCGGCGGCGCATCGCGGCGATCGTGCTCCGGTCGGCGGAGCTGATGTCGGTGCCCTCGACGATCACCTGGCCCGAGGAGGGAGTGTCCAGCCCGCCCGCGAGGGTGAGCAGCGTGGACTTCCCGGAGCCCGAGGGGCCCATGACGGCGACCAGTTCGCCGGGGAAGACATCGAGGTCGATGCCGCGCAGGGCATGGACCTCCGTGGCGCCGCTGCCGTGGACGCGGGTCAGCTTGCTCAACCGCAGGACGGGCTGGTGGGGCGGCTGTGACGTGAGTGGCGTGGATGGTGACAAGGAAGGATCCCCCTTGGCGTACCGCGACGGGTGCCGGGTACGGGCGGTGTCGGTCGGTGAGTGATGGCAGGGCCCGCGGGCGGGGTGCGGGCCGGTGGTGGTCGTGGTGGGTCGTGGGTCCGGGTGGGGCGGTGGGTTGGTGCGTCCGGGGGCGGTGGGGCGGTGAGTCCTTGGGTCCGGGGGCGGTGAGGGCCGCGGGGCCGCGGGGCGGTGGGTCGGCGGGCCGATGCCTGTATCCGGCCCGGCAGCCTGCATCCGGCCCGGCAGCCTGCATCCGGCCCGGCAGCCTGGGCTGGCCCCGGCCGCCTGGGCCGGCCCGGGGCGTGGAGCCTTGCGCGCTGTCTTGAGGCGGCCTGCGCCTGCCGCGAGCCGCGCTTCACGCAGCCCGCAGCCGCCGGCGCGCCACCGGGGCACTCCAGGCCCGCCGCAAGGCCGCCTGCGCGAACCGGGCGCGTCAGGCCCGCCCCCGAAGGCCCCCTGCGTCCGCCGCGAGGCCCCTGGGCCGCCCCCACGGCCCCTGGGCCCGCCGCGAAGCAGCTCCGTCGCCGCGAGGCCGGGGTCGCCTGCCGGGCGGGCGGGAGGCGCCTTCCGACGCCCCACGGCCCCTGGGCCCGCCGCGAGGCAGCTCCGTCGCCGCGAAGCCGGGTCGCGTGCCGAGAGGCGCCTTCCGACGCCCCGAGGACCCTCCGCCGGCCGCGAAGGGCTCCCAGGACCGGCCGCGTCCTGCTGTGAGGGCTCACAGGGCAGGCCCGGTCCGACCCCGAGGAGCCCTATGTCCGTCCTGAGGACGCGCGCGCCTGCCGGGTGGCGGACGGCGCCTGCGCCGCAGGGGGCGGTACCGGTCCCGGTGCGGCCGCCGACGCGGGTGGTTCCGCCCCCGCGTCGGCCACCGCCGCCGCCAGCCGGATCAGGCGGGCCTCGCAGTGGTCGAGCCAGCGCGCCTCGGCCTCGGTCTGGAAGATCAGCTGCTCCAGCACCAGCAGCCACGCGACGTCGTCGCGGTCCCGGGCGGAGACGGCGCCGCCGCCTTCCAGCGCACCGAGTGCGCGGGCCTTGAGGCGGGTGTAGTCCTGCATGGCCTTCACGGTGTGGTGCCGCTGGGCCTGGATGACCGCGCGGAGGTCGACGCCCGGGGCGCCGACCGCCATGGCCAGCTTGATGGCGAGCTCGTCGCGCGCGGGGCTGGTCCGGTCCACGGGCCGCTCGTACCAGGTGCGCAGCTCTTCCCGCCCCGGGTCGGTGATGACGTACAGGGCGTGCCCCGCGGCGTCCTCGCCTTCCTGGGCGACGAGGCCGTCGCGTTCCAGCCGGTTCAGGGTGGTGTAGACCTGGCCGACGTTGAGCGGCCAGGTGGAGCCGGTGCGGGCCTCGAACTCCGTACGGAGTTGGGAGCCGTAGCGCGGGCCGCGTTCGAGGAGGGCCAGGAGCCCGTGGCGGATCGACATACTCAGTATGTATACCGGGTATGCCGTCGCAGACAACCGACTGCGGATGGACCACGGGCGTCCCCCTCAAGGAGGACCCGGGCGCCGCGCCCGCCACTCAGCCGCGGCGCAGGCGCAGCCCGAGGAAGCCGATTCCGGCGCCCATGAGGGTCAGCCCGAGCCCCATGGTCAGGACGGGGACCCGCCGGTCGACGGTGCTCCCGGTGGCCAGCGGTCCCTCGTACCGGGGCTGCGGGGAGGTGGTGTGCCAGGGCAGGACGACTCCGGGGGACCCCGCCTTCGGGACGGAATCCCACGCCTGCCCGCCGCGGTGGGTGTGCACGGCAGTCGCGGTCGCCGTGCTGCCGCGCGGGGAGTCCGAGGCCGACGGCGAGCCGGAGGGGGAGGCGGAGTCGGACGCGAACGGGCTCGGAAAGGACGGGAAGGGGAACGGCCGGCGTCCGGGGCGCGGCCGTCCCACGCCCTCCGGGCGCCCCGCCATCGACGGCAGCAGGGAGGGGCCGGGCCGCGCGTCCGGCGCGGGGGAGGCGGGCGGCGACGCCTCGGGCGAGGCCCCGGACGCGGAGGGGCCGGGCGATGCGCTCTCCGGGGCGGACTGCCCGGGGTCGGGCGGTCCTCCGGCGCCGCTCGGGCCAGGGCCGGGGCCGGTCGCGAGCGGGGTGCTGGGCGCCGTCGTCGGCCGGTTCCGTTCGGCGTGGGCCTCCGCGGAGGAGGCAGTGGTGGACACCGAGGCGGCGGAGGCGGCGGGCATCCCGGACAGCCACCCGGCGAACACGGCGGCGGCCAGGCCCGCCGCTGCCGCCCCCGCCCTTGCCCCCGGTGCGCGCCGCCCGCGGGCGGTCCCGGCGCCACGCGCGCGTGCACCGTCCGCCGAGGGGGAGACGCGCGGACCGTCCGCCGAGGGGAAGGCGCGCGGACCGTCCGGAGGCGGGACGCGTGCCCCCTCCGGAGAAGAGACGACGCGTGCACCGTCCCGAGACGGGATGAGCGGTGGAGTCACCAGGGACCCCCTCCCGTGACGAGGCGCCGTGTCGTTGCGCTCAGCGTCACACAGCGCTCGCACTCCGGCATCTCGCCGTCCCCGCGGTCGTGCCGTCCGGGGTTACTGGGCGGCGTAGCCGGTGGACACGGTGAGGGTGAACTCGACGTCCGACGGGTCGACCTCTTCGCGCTGCTTGGGGTACTGGTCCATGACGGCGCCCTCGCCGTACACGGACTCGTCCTGCGGGATCTGCCGGGTGATCTTCCAGCCGGCTGCCTGGATGCACTCCTTCACCGAGGTGATGTGCTTGTACCGGAAGTCGGGCAGCTCGATCTTGGAGGGATCGCCGCTGGCCTCCTTGGGGTCCGTGCACTCCTTGGCGTCGATCGTCTTGCCGAGGTCCGGGCCCTTGTGCTCCCGCTCCTCTGCTCCTGCCCCGCCCGCGGACTGCGACGGGGCTGCCCCGGCGGCTCCGGCGCCGCCGCCGGAGTCGTCGTCCTTGAGGTTGAGGGCGGTGATCACGCCGCCGACGGCGATCAGGGCGACCACGATTGCGCCCACGATGACCGGCAGGTTCCGCCTGCCGCCCGAGCCGCCGCTGCCGCCGCTGCCACCGCCGGTGTAGGCGGTCGGGGACGGGGCCGGCGTCGGGTACGGGGCGGGGGCGGACTGGTGCGGGTAGCCGTAGGCCGCCGGGGCGGGCGTCGGCGCCGGGGTCGGCGGTCCGTACGGGCCGGGGGCCGGGGTGACGTGCTGCGGCGGCTGGTACGGGGTCTGGACGGACCCGTGCGGGCCCGGCGCGGGGGTGCCGGAGTAGTCGACCGGCGGGAAGACGGCCGAGCCCACGCCGGCCCCGCTGTGCGTCGGCGCGCCCTGCACGATGACCGGCGCCCCGGTCTGCCCCGCCGACAGCACCCGCAGGCACTCGTCCCGCATGGCGGCCGCGTCGGGGAAGCGCTCGTTCGGGTTCTTCTTCAGGGCCCGCGCGACCAGCGCGTCCATGGCGGGGGTCACCGACCGGTTGATGGTCGACGGGACCGGCGGCTCCTCCTGCACGTGCGCGTAGGCGATGGCCAGCGGGGAGTCCGCGTCGAACGGCAGGCGCCCGGTCAGCAGCTGGAACAGCATGATGCCGACCGAGTAGAGGTCCGAGCGGGCGTCCACGCCCCGGCCGAGTGCCTGCTCGGGGGAGAGGTACTGCGGCGTGCCGACGACCATGCCGGTCTGCGTCATCGACGTGACGCCCGACTGCATGGCCCGCGCGATGCCGAAGTCCATGACCTTGACGACACCGCGCTTCGTGACCATCACGTTGCCCGGCTTGATGTCGCGGTGCACGAGGCCCATCTCGTGGCTGGTCTCCAGCGCGGCCAGCACGTCGACCGTCACCTTCAGGGCCTTGTCGGCGGGCATCGCGCCGTGCGCCTGCACGTCCGCGGCGAGCACGGAGCCGAGGGGCCGGCCCTCCACGTACTCCATGACGATGTACGGCATGACGCCGCCGTCGCCCTGCGCGGGGTCGGCGAAGGTGACGGTGTCCTCGCCGGTGTCGAAGACCGACACGATGTTCGTGTGCTGGAGCTTCGCCACTGCCTGCGCCTCGCGCCGGAAGCGCTCGCGGAACGACTGCTCGCGGCCCAGCTCGGTGTGCAGCGTCTTGATGGCGACCTGGCGGTCGAGCGCGCTGTCGTACGCGAGGTACACCGACGCCATGCCGCCCTCGCCCAGCAGGTCCCGCAGCTGGTACCGGCCGTTCGCGACCGAACCGCCCGCGTAGCGGCCCCGGGCGCCGTCCTGGCTCATCTGTGCTTCCCCCTACGCGCGCATGGCCGCGGTGATCCTGATGTACGCGGCCAAGTCTGCCCCAGGCCACCGACACGTCAAGCCGCCCGCCCGTTCCGTGACCGTACGCGCAAGAACCTTCTCGTAAGTGTTATGGGGCCGGGATCACACGGCGCTCGATTTGCACAGGTGTACGACTCGGCGGTGGAATGGCCGGTCCGTCCCGGACCGGGGCGACGCGCGGAGGCTGTAGCGTGACGTGGCGAAGTACCCCTTGAGAGACGGCGGCACACCGCCCGCGGGCACAGCGCGCGGACAGCGGACGGAAATGACGGCGAGGACCATGGCACCCGGATCCGAAGCAGGTGGCGGCGGAGTGTCGGATGACGGAGCGTCGGCGCGCCCGGCCGGCCATGCGGCAGGCGGCGACGCCGCCGAGTTCGGCGTCGGCGGTCTCGTCGGGGACGGCCGCTACCGGCTGACCCACCGTCTGGGCCGCGGCGGCATGGCGGAGGTCTTCGCCGCCGAGGACGTACGGCTCGGCCGCACGGTCGCCGTGAAGCTGCTGCGCCCCGACCTCGCCGAGGACCCCGTGTCCAAGGCCCGCTTCACGCGCGAGGCGCAGTCCGTCGCGGGCCTCAACCACCATGCGATCGTCGCCGTGTACGACTCCGGCGAGGACGTCGTGGGCGACCGGTCCGTCCCCTACATCGTCATGGAGCTGGTCGAGGGCCGCACCATCCGCGACCTGCTGTTGAGCGCCGAGGCGCCGCCGCCCGAGCAGGCGCTCATCATCGTGTCCGGTGTGCTGGAGGCACTCGCCTACTCCCACCAGCACGGCATCGTGCACCGCGACATCAAGCCCGCGAACGTGATCATCACCAGGAGCGGCGCCGTCAAGGTGATGGACTTCGGCATCGCCCGCGCCCTGCACGGGGCGTCGACGACGATGACGCAGACCGGCATGGTCATGGGCACGCCGCAGTACCTCTCCCCCGAGCAGGCGCTCGGCAAGGCCGTCGACCACCGCTCCGACCTGTACGCCACGGGCTGCCTGCTGTACGAACTGCTGGCGCAGCGGCCGCCGTTCGTCGGCGAGACGCCCCTGTCCGTGGTGTACCAGCACGTCCAGGACACGCCGGTGCCGCCCTCGGAGGTGTCCGCCGGGGCGCCGCCGGAGCTCGACGGGCTCGCCATGCGGGCGCTCGCCAAGGACCCCGACGACCGGTTCCAGAGCGCCGAGGAGATGCGCGGCCTGATCCAGTACGGGCTGCGCATGCTCCAGGAGCAGGGCGGCCACACCGGTGTCTGGAACACCGGCCCGGTCGGGACGTACGACGGCGGGCACACCCCCGGCGGCGGCATGGCGGCCACGTCCGTCATGGGCGCTCCCGTCGCCCCCGGCACGGGCATGGGGCCGCAGCACGGCATGGGGCAGGGCGGCGTGCCCGCCCCGCACCACGGTCAGGGCGGGCACCCGCAGTACGGGGACACCTCGCAGGGCCCGATCCTGCCCCCCGCCAACCCCGACGACGGGGCGTACACCGGCGGCTACGACTACGACGGGCGGCGCCGCGGGGGCCGCGGCAAGGTGCTGCTCTTCGTGGCGTTCGCGCTGGTCGCGATCATGGCCGGTGTCGTGTACGCGCTGAACGCGGCCGAGACGTCGGGCGATACGCCCTTGAAGCCGGCCGTCAGCCCGTCGCCGTCCTCGTCGTCCGGCAAGCCCAGCCCCTCCCCGTCGCCCTCGCAGAGCGAGGAGGGGGAGCAGGACACGGACACCTCGACGGGCGGCGGCACCGGCTGGGAGCCGCAGCCGCAGCGCCCGGAGTACCCGACGTACAGCCGGCAGCCGAGCCCGTCGCCGAGCACCTCGGGCGACACCGGCACGGCGGACGGCGGCACCGACGACGGCGGCACGACGGACGGCACGACCGACGGCGGCACCGACGACGGCGGCACCACCGACGGCACGACGGACGGCAGCAACAGCGAGGGCGGCACCAACGAGGGCGGCGGCGACGACGGCGCCACCGGCTCGACCGACGGCGGTGGCACCACCGACGGCGGTGCCACCGCGACCTCCGGCGGCCAGCAGGGCGGGACGACCGCGGGCGGCGGCAGCACCAGCACGGGGACCACCACCGGAAACTGAGCACCCGTCAGAAGCCTCAAGGGCCTCAAGTGCCCCAAGGGCCCCAAGGGCCTTGGGGGTCTCAATGGCCGCAACCGCCTCAAGCGCCTGAAGGACCCCACGAGCCTCAATAGCCCCAGGGGCCTGAAAGGCCCCAAGAGCCCCAAGAGCCCCAAGAGCCCCCAGAGCCCCCAGAGCCCCAAAAGCTCAGGGGCTCAGTCGGCGGCCCGCGGGCTCACCCGGCGAAGGCGTCGCGTACCGCCTCGTACTCCCTGGTCCACCACACCGTCAGGGCCGACGCCGCGGGGAACTGCGGGTCGGCCCTGCTGTCGTGCAGTTCGTAGCGCCAGCGCAGTATCCAGAAGTCGTTGAGCCGTTCCCACCACACTCGGTGGACGGCCGCGGCCAGCTCCGCCGCGCCCGCCCCGGCGGTCCGCCGGTACGCGCGCGCGTAGGCCCGCACCTTCGGCAGGTCCAGCCGGCCGGTCGGCTGGACGTAGAAGATCAGCGCGGCCCGCACCGCCTCCTCGGCGCGGGGCTGCACCCCGAGCCGGTCCCAGTCCACGATCGCGGCCGGCTCGGCGCCCCGGTACAGCAGGTTCAGCGGGTGGAAGTCGCCGTGCACCCAGCCGCCCGTCCCGGGGCGGCCGCGCCCGGGCGCCGGTGGGCGTGCTCGGCGAGCAGCCGCCGCCGCTCCAGCAGCCGCCGCTCGGCCAGCTTCGTCGAAGGGCTCCCGCGGGCACCGGGCCCTGACCAGGGCCAGCAGCTCGTCGATCGCCCGGTAGGTGTCCTCGGGGTCGGCGCTGCCGTGCGGCTCCGCCGGTGCGCCCCCCATGACCCGCTCCAGGCAGGTGTGGACGAAGCCGAGCAGGGCGCCGAGGCGGCGCGACCCGCCCCGGGTGAGCTGGGCGCCGTACCGGTGGCGGCCCTCCACCCACGGGTGGAGGGCGTAGCAGTGGCCGCCGACCACCGCGACCGTGCGGCCGTCGGCGGCCGGGAGGGGCGGGGCGACGGGGACGCCGAGGGCGTGCAGCCGCTCGGTGGCGCGGTGCTGGCGGGTGATCGTCGCCCGGTCGGAGGTGGGGGCGTCGACGTGCTGCTTGAGGAAGAAGGTGCCGCGGGTGGTGGTGAGGCGGAAGCCGCGGTTCAGCAGCCCTTGGGCGAGCGGCTCGCAGGACAGGGCCTCGGCGCGGGGCACGTACCGGCGCACCAGCGCGTTCACAGGAGGGACGGGCGAAGCGGCGCCGAGCGGGGAGGGGCGGCGGGCGGCGGGGGGTAAGGCGAGGAGAGGAGCAGGAGGCGCAGATGCGACAGATGAGCGCGGCACCCGACAGATGTTAGATCACCATGAGATCACTCCGCTGCGCCGTTCACCAGGCGGACAGCGCCCTCCGGCGGTACGGTCCGGCAGACGAACTCTTCCCGTGGCCGGGGTCCACGGGATACCGTGCCGCTGTTCCGGCGGCCTGCAGGGCTCTGACCAGTGATTGTCCCCCGCTTTCCCGATTTACTTGGAAATCCAAGCAAAATCGCAGGTCAAGTGGGGTTTCGCAGGAATGCGACCCACTGGGTAACGTGCCTATGACAGGGTGCTCGCCGGGGCACCTGTCACGCCTGCCACCGGCCGAGGGCACCCACCCCGTGCACGCGTACGGAGTCAGGCGGAGAGCCGCTCCCCCCAGCTCACAGCAGCCAGGGGGGACCCCAGTCGCCCGGCGGACCCCGGGGACCGGACAGACGGAGGAGCACGCACGTGACCGTGGAAGGCACTGCCGCGCGCAAGCCGCGCCGCAGCAGCGGGGCCAGTACCGGCAGCACCGGCGTCAAGCGGAGCGCTTCGCGCGCGAACGCGAAGAAGCCGCAGGGCAAGAACTCCGAGCCCCCCCTCATCCAGCTGCTGACGCCGGAAGGCGAGCGCGTCCAGCACCCGGACTACGACGTCGACCTGAGCCCGGACGAGCTGCGCGACCTGTACCGCGACATGGTGATGACCCGCCGTTTCGACGGTGAGGCCACCGCGCTGCAGCGCCAGGGCGAGCTGGGCCTGTGGGCCTCGCTGCTGGGCCAGGAGGCCGCGCAGATCGGCTCCGGCCGGGCGCTGCGCGACGACGACTACGTCTTCCCGACGTACCGCGAGCACGGCGTCGCCTGGTGCCGCGGCGTCGACCCGGCGAACCTGCTCGGCATGTTCCGGGGCGTGAACAACGGCGGCTGGGACCCGAACAGCAACAATTTCCACCTGTACACGATCGTCATCGGCTCGCAGACGCTGCACGCGACCGGGTACGCGATGGGCGTGGCCAAGGACGGCGCGGACTCCGCGGTGATCGCGTACTTCGGCGACGGCGCCTCCAGCCAGGGAGACGTGGCGGAGTCGTTCACCTTCTCGGCCGTCTACAACGCGCCGGTGGTGTTCTTCTGCCAGAACAACCAGTGGGCGATCAGCGAGCCCACGGAGAAGCAGACCCGCGTCCCGCTCTACCAGCGCGCCCAGGGCTACGGCTTCCCCGGCGTGCGGGTGGACGGCAACGACGTGCTGGCCTGCCTGGCCGTGACCCGCTGGGCCCTGGAGCGGGCCCGCAACGGCGAGGGCCCGACCCTGGTGGAGGCCTTCACCTACCGGATGGGTGCCCACACCACGTCCGACGACCCGACCCGCTACCGCACCGACGACGAGCGGGCGGCCTGGGAGGCCAAGGACCCGATCCTGCGGCTGCGCCGCTACCTGGAGGCGCAGGGCCACGCGGACGCGGCCTGGTTCGACGAGGTCGAGGCGGAGAGCGAGACGCTGGGCAAGCGCGTCCGCGAGGCGGTGCGCGCCATGCCCGACCCCGACCATATGGCGATGTTCGAGCATGTGTACGCCGACGGGCACGCGCTCGTCGACGAGGAGCGCGCGCAGTTCGCCGCGTACCAGGCGTCGTTCGCGGATGGCGAGGTCAAGTGATCATGGCGGTGCAGAAGCTTCCCCTGGCGAAGGCGCTCAACGAGTCGCTGCGCAAGGCCCTGGAGACGGACCCCAAGGTCCTGGTCATGGGCGAGGACGTCGGCAAGCTCGGCGGCGTCTTCCGCGTCACCGACGGCCTGCAGAAGGACTTCGGCGAGGAGCGGGTCATCGACACCCCGCTGGCCGAGTCAGGCATCGTCGGCACCGCGATCGGCCTGGCCCTGCGCGGCTACCGGCCGGTCGTGGAGATCCAGTTCGACGGGTTCGTCTTCCCGGCGTACGACCAGATCGTCACGCAGCTCGCCAAGATGCACGCCCGCTCCCTGGGCACGGTCAAGCTGCCGATCGTCATCCGCATCCCCTACGGCGGCGGCATCGGCGCGGTGGAGCACCACAGCGAGTCCCCGGAAGCGCTGTTCGCGCACGTCGCGGGCCTGAAGGTGGTCTCCCCCTCGAACTCCTCCGACGCCTACTGGATGCTCCAGCAGGCCATCCAGTCCGACGACCCGGTGGTCTTCTTCGAGCCGAAGCGGCGCTACTGGGACAAGGGCGAGGTCGACCCGGAGGCCATCCCCGGCGAGCTGCACAAGGCCCGCACCGCCCGCGAGGGCACCGACCTCACCCTGGCGGCGTACGGGCCGATGGTGAAGGTGTGCCTGGAGGCCGCGCAGGTGGCCGCCGAGGAGGGCAGGTCCGTCGAGGTCCTGGACCTGCGCTCGGTCTCCCCCGTCGACTTCGACGCCATCCAGGCGTCCGTGGAGAAGACGGGCCGGCTCGTGGTGGTCCACGAGGCACCGGTGTTCTTCGGGTCGGGCGCGGAGATCGCCGCCCGGATCACCGAGCGGTGCTTCTACCACCTGGAGGCCCCGGTGCTGCGGGTGGGCGGGTACCACGCCCCGTACCCGCCGGCCCGGCTGGAGGAGGAGTACCTGCCGGGTCTCGACCGGGTGCTCGACGCCGTCGACCGCGCGCTGGCGTACTGAGGAAAGGCGAGAACACCGTGATCCGCGAGTTCAAGATGCCGGACGTCGGTGAGGGACTCACCGAGGCCGAGATCCTCAAGTGGTACGTCCAGCCCGGCGACACCGTCACCGACGGCCAGGTCGTGTGCGAGGTGGAGACCGCGAAGGCGGCGGTCGAGCTGCCCATCCCGTTCGACGGGACGGTGCACGAGCTGCGCTTCCCCGAGGGCACCACCGTCGACGTCGGCGAGGTCATCATCTCCGTCGACCTGACCGGCGGGGCCGCCGGCGCCGCCGCGCCCGAGACTCCCGCCGCCGAGGCCCCCGCCCCGGCCGCCCCGGCGCCCGAGGCCCCCGCCGAGGAGCCCGAGCCGCAGGGCCGCCAGCCCGTCCTGGTCGGCTACGGCGTGGCCGCGTCGTCCACCAAGCGTCGCCCGCGCAAGCAGGCCGCGCCCACCGGGGCGGCGCCCGCCGCGGTGGCCGCCGTGCAGGGCGAGCTCAACGGCCGCGCCCCGGCCCCGGCAGCCCCCGCGCCGCAGGGGCGTCCGCTGGCCAAGCCGCCGGTCCGCAAGATGGCCAAGGACCTCGGCGTCGACCTGGCCACGGTCACCCCGACCGGCCCCGACGGCGTCATCACCCGCGACGACGTCCGCAACGCCGCGGCACCCGTGCAGGCCCCGCCCGCGCACGCCCCCGCGGCCGTCCCGGCGCAGGCCCCCGCACCGGCGCCCGCCCAGGAACCCGAGCCGGCCGGGGCGGCCGACGCGGGCGCCCGGGAGACCCGCGTCCCGATCAAGGGCGTGCGCAAGGCGACCGCGCAGGCCATGGTGGGGTCCGCGTTCACCGCGCCGCACGTCACCGAGTTCGTCACGGTCGACGTCACCCGCACCATGAAGCTCGTCGAGGAGCTGAAGGGCGACAAGGACATGGCGGGGCTGCGGGTCAACCCGCTGCTGCTCGTCGCCAAGGCCCTGCTCGTGGCGATCCGGCGCAACCCGGACGTCAACGCCTCCTGGGACGAGGCGAACCAGGAGATCGTGCGCAAGCACTACGTGAACCTGGGCATCGCCGCCGCCACCCCGCGCGGCCTCATCGTCCCGAACATCAAGGACGCCCACGCCAAGACCCTCCCGGAGCTGGCCGAGGCGCTCGGCGAGCTGGTGGCCACCGCCCGCGAGGGCAAGACCACCCCGGCCGCCATGCAGGGCGGCACGGTGACCATCACCAACGTCGGCGTCTTCGGCGTCGACACCGGCACGCCCATCCTGAACCCCGGCGAGTCCGCGATCCTCGCGGTCGGCGCGATCAAGCTCCAGCCGTGGGTCCACAAGGGCAAGGTCAAGCCCCGCCAGGTCACCACCCTGGCCCTCTCCTTCGACCACCGCCTGGTCGACGGGGAGCTCGGCTCCAAGGTCCTGGCCGACGTGGCCGCGGTCCTGGAGAACCCCAAGCGCCTCATCACCTGGGCGTAACGGGCCGCACGACCGGCGAGTGCCCCGTCCGCATCGCGGACGGGGCACTGCCTTGCACCCGTCTTGTATCTATGCTGTGCACATGCCACCCGCCCCGTCCCCGCCCGCCGCAGAGCGCGTCTACACCCACGTCAAGGAAGCCGTCCTCGACCGCCGGTACGAAGGCGGCACCCTCCTCACCGAAGGCGAACTCGCGCAGGCCGTCGGGGTGTCCCGCACCCCCGTACGGGAGGCCCTGCTGAAGCTGGAGACGGAGGGGCTGCTGAAGCTCTACCCCAAGAAGGGCGCCCTCGTCCTCGCCGTCTCCGCCCAGGAGATCGCCGACGTCGTCGAGACCCGCCTGCTGGTGGAGGAGTTCGCCGTCCGCAGGTGCGTGCCCGCGCCCGCGCCGCTCCTGGAGCGGCTGGCGGGCCTGCTGGAGGAGCAGCGGCGGCACGCGCGCGAAGGCGACCTGCGGGCCGTCGCCGTGACGGACCGGTGCTTCCACGCCGAGATCGTCCGGCAGGCCGGCAACCAGATCCTGTGCAAGCTGTACGACCAGCTGCGCGACCGCCAGCTGCGGATGGGCGTCGCCGTGATGGAGGCCCACCCCGACCGCATCGCCAAGAACATCGCGGAGCACGCCGAGATCCTGGAGGCGCTGCGCGCCGGCGACGCCGAGGCCGCCGCGCGCTGCGTGCACGGCCACGTCAGCCGGGTCAAGGTGCTGGTCCGGGGTGAGGACCGGTGACCCAGGACGGCCCCGCCGCTCCACCCGCCGATCCCCCCGGGGGCCGCCGCGCCGTCCTCGTGTGGGGCGTCGCCGTCTCCGTCTACTTCGTCGCGGTCGTCTTCCGCACCTCCCTCGGGGTGGCGGGGCTCGACGCCGCCGACCGCTTCCAGGTCAACGCGTCGGCGCTGTCCGCCTTCTCCATCGTGCAGCTGCTCGTCTACGCCGGCATGCAGATACCCGTCGGCCTCATGGTGGACCGGCTGGGCACCCGCAAGGTCCTGACCCTCGGCGCCGTCCTCTTCACCGCCGGCCAGCTCGGCTTCGCCCTCTCCCCCTCGTACGGCATGGCCCTCGCCGCCCGCGTCCTGCTCGGCTGCGGCGACGCGATGACCTTCATCTCCGTGCTGCGGCTCGGCGGCCGCTGGTTCCCGGCGCGGCGCGGACCGATGATCGCCCAGGTGGCGGCCCTCTTCGGGGTACTGGGCAACCTCGTCTCCACGATGCTGCTGGCGCGGCTGCTCGACGACGTCGGCTGGACCGCGGCCTTCGCCGGCAGCGCCTGCGCGGGCCTGGTCGTCCTCGTCCTCGCGCGGCTCTTCCTGCGGGACCATCCCAAAGGGCACGCCCCGCCGCCGGCGCCGGGCGCGGGCACACCGTCCGTGCGGTGCCAGATCGCCGCCTCCTGGCGGGAGCCCGGCACCCGGCTCGGCCTGTGGGTGCACTTCACCACCCAGTTCCCCGCGATGGTGTTCCTGCTGCTGTGGGGCATGCCGTTCCTGGTGGAGGCGCAGGGCCTCAGCCGCGGCCGGGCCGGCGAACTCCTCACCGTGGTCGTGCTGTCGAACATGGTGGTGGGCCTCGCCTTCGGCCAGATCATCGCCCGCCACCACAACGCCCGCGCACCCCTGGCCCTCGGCACCATCGCGGCGACGGCCGCCCTGTGGGCGGCCGCGATCGGCTACCCGGGCGACCGCACACCCCCGTGGCTGCTGGTCACGCTGTGCGTCGTCCTCGGCGCCTGCGGGCCCGCCTCCCTGATCGGCTTCGACTTCGCCCGCCCCGCCAACCCGCCGGAGCGCCAGGGCACCGCGTCCGGCATCGTCAACATCGGCGGGTTCGCGGCGTCCATGGCGATCCTGCTGGCCGTCGGCGTGCTGCTGGACGCGACCGGCGGGGACTACCGGGTGGCGTTCTCGTCGGTGTTCGTCCTCCAGGCGCTCGGCCTGGTGCAGATCCTGCGGCTGCGGGGCCGCACGGCCCGGCGGGAGCGGGAGCGCCTGGTCGCGAGCCGGGTGGAGACGGTCCACGTCCCGGCGTGACGGCACATCACAGGAAGCGGCATGACGGCACATCACAGAACGCGGCGTGACGGCACGTCACGGGGCGGCGGCTGTCGCGGGCGGCGGCCGTCACCGGACCGCGGTCGCCAGCGGCCTGCGGCCGTCAGCGGGCCCCGGCGCCGGGTGCCGCCGCGCCGGACCACCCGGGGGAAGGCGTCACGGGGTCACCGCGAAGTGGGCGAGGATCGCCGCGGCGAGCTCCTCGTCGCCCTCCACCTTGATCCGGTCGGCGACCGCCGCCGGGCGGACCCGGCCGCACGCCAGGCGCACGTACGTCTCCCAGTCCGTCGCGAACGTCACCGCGGGGCCCAGGGACGGCGCACCGTCGACCGTGCCGCGGCCCTCGCCGTCGACCCGTACGGTCCGCAGGAACTCCACGGGGCCGCTCACGTCGAAGACGACCGCGGAGTTGCGGGGCGCGGCCGCGTCCTTGGCGACGACCCGCGGCAGCACCTCCAGCAGGCAGTCCCGCGTGACGAGGGCACCGGGCGAGTCGAGGTTCCCGGGCCTGCCCAGCGCGGCCCGCAGGTCCTGCTCGTGCACCCACACGTCGAAGGCCCGCATCCGGTAGGCCACTTCGAGGGTCTGCTCGGCCCCCAGCGGGGCGCGCACCAGAGTGTCGGGGGACCGGTTCTCGTTGCGGAGCATGCGGGCCCGGCGGATGAGCACGTACTCGAACTCCGAGGTCATCTCCGGCGCGGTGTGATGGCGCCGCACGTCGACCTGCATCTCCATGTACCGGTCGAAGTCGCTACGTACGTGGTACAGGTCCCGCGGCAGGGAGTGAATCGGCCGCGGGTCGCCCAGCATTTCGCACTCCATGCCGATGACATGCGAGACGATGTCACGGACCGACCAGCCGGGGCACGGTGTGGCGCGATTCCACTCCCCCTCCACGAGCGGTTGCACCAGCTCGGCTATCGCTTCGATGGAGTGGGTCCAGGCGTCGGCGTAAGTCTGGAGGCTGGGATGGACGGTCACGGGACCCCTCGTGCGGCTTGCGGCGTGCGGCTCGGAACGCGGACTGGGCGCTGTGGCGCCTGGCGGGGGGCGGCCCGGGGGCTGGCCCCCGGGAGAGAACAGTACGCTCCCTTCAGGCACCTCGGCAGTGCTTTCGTGTGACGATCGTAGGCCCGTATTGACGGCTTCAACGCCAGGACGGTGGTAGTGTGCGCGCCTCGCTTCTCCAGATCGCGGTCAAACCGGACGAGTCGGTGGCGGCACGCCGCGCCCGCGCCGCGGACCTCGTGCGCGAGCAGCGCGGCGCGGACCTGGTGGTGCTGCCGGAGCTGTGGCCGGTGGGCGCGTTCGCGTACGAGTCGTTCGCCGCGGAGGCCGAGCCGCTCCGGGGCCCCACGTACGAGGCGATGGCGCAGGCCGCGCGGGACGCGGGCCTGTGGCTGCACGCCGGGTCGATCGTGGAGCGCGCCCCCGGCGGCGCCCTGTACAACACGTCCCTGGTCTTCGGCCCCGACGGCGGGCTGGCCGGCTCGTACCGGAAGATCCACCGCTTCGGGTTCGACCAGGGCGAGGCCGTGCTGATGGCGGCGGGCCAGGACATGGTGACGGTGCCTCACCCGCTGCTGCCGTTCGGTGTGGCGACCTGCTACGACCTGCGCTTCCCCGAGCTGTTCCGCGGCCTGGTCGACGCCGGCGCGCGGGCCTTCGTCGTCTCCGCCGGATGGCCGGAGCGGCGCCGGGCGCACTGGACGCTGCTCGCGCGGGCGCGCGCCGTCGAGAACCAGGCGTACGTGCTGGCGTGCGGGACGGCCGGGACGCACGCGGGCGTGGAGCAGGCCGGGCACAGCATCGTGGTCGACCCCTGGGGCGAGGTCCTCGCCGAGGCGGGTCCCGGCGAGGAGACCCTGACGGCCGAGCTCGACCCGGGGAAGGTGGCGGCGACCCGCGAGCAGTTCCCTGCCCTCAAGGACCGGGTACTGGGCACGCCACCGCCCACCCGCGCGTAAGCGCCCGCCGCCGCACGGGACCGGGCCGCGGCCCGGTCCACGCGCGCGGAGGAAGGCCGCGGCCTTCCGGTGCAGGCGGCGGGGGTCAGGAACCGGGCTTCCAGCCCGCGAGCCAGTCGGCCACCTCCTGGTCCGCGGCCTGCGCGTCCGTCAGGTGAGGCCGGTCGGCGCTCGCGGGCCCCGCGCCGGGGCCGGTGTTCCGGTACTCCGCGAAGCGGCCGTCCTTCCACGAGAACCCGCTCATGTCCGTCCACGGCTTCGCCTTGACCGCGGCGCTCAGCCGGGTGTCCCGGACGGTGGTCTGCGGGTCCAGGGACGCGTCGCCGCCCGCGTGCCAGGGCCGCCCCAGGTGGAAGCTGCCGTCGGCGACGTCGCCGTTGACAACGGACCGGCTGATCAGCAGGCCCTTGCGGCCGGCCGCGGTGCTGGGGGCGGTGACGTAGCCGCCGGACGTGCCGTCCCAGCGCTTCTTCAGGGTGATCACCGACTTGTCGATCACGGCGGTGGCGCGGCCGAAGATGAAGTCGACGTTCCCGATGACGTACGAGTTCGTCATGTACACCCGGCCGATCCGGTCCTTGGACGCGGTGTCCAGCAGCAGCGTGTCCTGGTCGCCGCTGACGATGACGCCGTCGAGCAGCACCCGGTCGGCGGCGGTGCGCAGGGCGACGGCCTGGTGGCCGCGCAGGTGCTGGTTGCGGGCCTCGTCGAAGTCGTTCGACACGGTGAGGTTGCGGGCCTGGAAGCCGTCCGCCTCGAGGGCGACGGTGGCGCTGCCGCTCGTGCCGTACGTACCGGAGCCGTCCGGCTTCGGCGTGCCCGCGGCGTTCCCGTACACGATGACGGTGTCCTTGCGGCCGGCGCCGGTGCCCTCGATGGTGACGTGCGGCTTGTTCGCCGGCACCTTCACCGTCTCCCGGTACGTGCCGGGCGCGACGCGGATGACGACCCGGGACGTGTTGCCCGCCGGGACGGCGTCCACGGCGGCCTGCACGGTGGCGTACTGCCCGCTGCCGTCCTTCGCGACGGTGAGCGTGGTGGCGGCGGCCGGGGCGCTCGCCGCCGTCCCGATGGCGGAGCGCGGCCCGGCGCCGCTCCTGACCAGCGCGGGGACGTCGGCGGCCGGGTCGAGTGTGTACGGGTAGAAGGCCCGGGGGTCGAAGGCGGTGCCGCCGGACTCGTTGCGGCCCGTGGTGCCGGAGAAGACGTTGCCGCGCTGCACGAGGGAGGCGGTGGCGTCCTTGATGACGGGGTTCCGCATGCCCTGGAAGTAGCTGTTCTCCAGCACCATCCGGGTGCGCCCGCGCGCGTAGTTGCCGTACGACGAGGTGACGGCGGTGCCCGGCTCGTCCTGGAGGTAGTTGTTGTAGAGGTGCGCGTGGGCGGCGTTGTCGGTGGAGGGGTTGCGCTGCTCCGTCTCGCGGATCCAGTTGTGGTGGATCGTGATGTCGGTGGTGACGTTCGGGGTCCAGCCGATGCCGAACGCCTTGTTGTTGTGGCTCATCCGGTTCCAGGACACCGTCACGTACGTGGAGTCCTTGCGGACGTCGATCAGGCCGTCGGCCATGTGCCGCAGGTCGTTGTGGTCGATCCACACGTGGTGGGCGCCGTCCATCTGGACCGCGTCGAAGTCGTGCTCCTTGTCGTTCCAGACGCCCTCGTAGGAGTCCCGGATGGTCAGGTTCCTGATGATCACGTTGTGGACGCCGGGCCCGAGGAAGAACCCGCCGCCGACGATGTGGCCGCTGGTGCCGGAGCCGACGATGGTCTTGTCGGACGCGAGCCGGATCTCCTTGCCGCGCGGGTTCATGGTGATCGTGCCCGCGACGACGATCACGTACGGCCCCTGGGCCGTGGCGTACTTCTCCAGGTCGGCGAGGGTCCGCACGGTGACGATCGCCCCGCCCCGCCCGCCGTAGGTGCCCCGCTGCCCGAGGGCGTGCACCGACGCGAATCCGTCGGCCGCCTCCTGCGCCCACGCCGGGACGGCGGCCGCCGTCCGGTGCTCCTGCGCCGGGGCGGCCGCCGCCCGGTCCTGCGCGTCCTCGCCGAACACCCCGAAGGCCGAGCCGTACGCCAGGGCCCCGGCGGCGGCCAGCGCCGGCGGGAGGCCCGCGGTGAGGGCCGTCCTGCGCCGGCGGTGCCGCGCTCTTCCGCGTGTCTCGCTCACGTGTCGATTCCGTTCCGTGGAGGGGTGGATGGTCCACGGAACGGTCGCCGCCGACGGCGGGAAGGTTGCCGCCGGAGCCGGATGGCAAGCTTGAACCATGAACGATGCCGCCCCGGCGCCCACCCCCGCGCCCGCCCACCGCCGTGCCCGCGTCCGCGCCCCCGAGCTGATCGGCAAGGGCGGCTGGCTGAACACCGGAGGCAAGGCCCTCACGCTCGCCGACTTCCGGGGCCGCGTACTGATCCTCGATTTCTGGACCTTCTGCTGCATCAACTGCCTGCACGTCCTCGACGAGCTGCGGGAGCTGGAGGAGAAGCACCGGGACACGGTGGTGATCGTCGGCGTCCACTCGCCGAAGTTCGTGCACGAGGCCGACCACCAGGCCGTCGTCGACGCGGTCGAGCGGTACGGCGTCGAGCACCCCGTGCTGGACGACCCGGAGCTCACCACGTGGAAGCAGTACGCCGTGCGGGCCTGGCCGACGCTCGTCGTCATCGACCCGGAGGGGTACGTCGTCGCCCAGCACGCGGGCGAGGGCCACGCCCACGCGCTGGCCGAGCTGGTCGCGGAGCTGGAGGCCGAGCACGAGGCCAAGGGCACCCTGCGGCGCGGCGACGGCCCGTACGTGCCGCCGGAGCCCGTGGCGACGCACCTGCGCTTCCCCGGCAAGGCGCTGGTGCTGGACTCGGGGAACTTCCTGGTCTCCGACACGACCCGGCACCAGCTGGTGGAGCTCGGGCCGGACGGCGAGACGGTCGTGCGGCGGATCGGCTGCGGCGAGCGCGGCCTCGCCGACGGGCCCGCGGCCGAGGCGCGGTTCAGCGAGCCGCAGGGGCTGTGCGCCCTGCCCGACGGCCAGGTGGTGGTCGCGGACACCGTCAACCACGCGCTGCGGGTCTGGGACCCGGCCACCGGGGACACCTCCACGGTCGCGGGCACCGGCGCCCAGTGGATGCAGGGCTCTCCGACCGGGGGGCACGCGCGCGAGGTGGCCCTCTCGTCGCCGTGGGACGTGGCGTGGTGGCAGGGGAAGGTGTGGATCGCCATGGCGGGCGTCCACCAGCTGTGGACGTACGACCCGGAGGCCGGCACCGTGGAGGCCGCCGCGGGCACCACGAACGAGGGCCTGGTCGACGGACCGGCCGCGGAGGCGTGGTTCGCGCAGCCGTCCGGTCTCGCCGCGACCCCGGACCGCCTGTGGGTCGCGGACTCCGAGACGAGCGCGCTGCGCTGGATCGAACCGGACGGCACCGTCCGCACCGCGGTCGGCACCGGGCTGTTCGACTTCGGGCACCGCGACGGCGCCGCCGACCAGGCGCTGCTCCAGCACCCGCTGGGCGTCACCGCCCTGCCGGACGGCTCGGTCGCGGTGTGCGACACGTACAACCACGCGCTGCGCCGCTTCGATCCGGCGAGCGGCGAGGTCACGACCGTCGCCACGGACCTGCGGGAGCCCAGCGACGCGGTGCTGGCCGGTGAGGACCTCGTGGTCGTGGAGTCGGCCCGGCACCGCCTGACGCGGCTGCGGCTGCCCGAGGAGGCCCTCACTGTGGAGGCGGTCGCGCACCGCACCCAGCGGGAGGCCACGGCGGTCGCGCCCGGCACGCTGTCCCTGGAGGTCGTCTTCCGCGCCCCGGCCGGGCAGAAGCTGGACGAGCGGTACGGCCCCTCCACCCGGCTGCTGGTGTCCTCGACGCCCCCGGAGCTGCTCGCCGCGGGCGCGGGCGCGGGCACGGACCTGTCGCGTGAGCTGATGCTGAACCCGGAGGTCGCCGAGGGCGTGCTGCACGTCTCGGCGATGGCGGCGTCCTGCGACGACGACCCGGACAACGAGTACCCGGCCTGCCACGTCCACCAGCAGGACTGGGGCGTGCCGGTGAAGGTCGAGGCCGGCGGCGCGGCGCGCCTCCCCCTGATCCTGGCGGGACTTGACGCGTAGCGGGCTGCCGGAGGGCCGTCGGTACGATGCCGGGCAAGGGCGGGGCCGTAGCGCAGAGGTGGTCGCGCGCGGTCTCCAACACCGCGAGGACGCCGGTTCGATCCCGGCCGGCCCCGCCCGCCTTGGCGCCGGGGCGGCGCCGGTCGGGGGCGCCCGGGTCTTTCGCCGGCTCAGGGAAATGCTGCCCCGTCAGATCAGCGGATCGCCTCGTCCATGAGGAGGTAGAGCAACCCGACGAGGGAGCCGCTGCTGACGATCTCGCGTCGGTCGATCATGGCCCGCACGTCGGTCAGCGGGATCCACTCGATCCGGTCCGACTCGTTCTTCTCGGTCGGCGGTCCTTCGCACGTCGCGCCGTCGGCCCGGAAGACGTGGTGCTGGGAGTCGGTGATGCCGTTGGCAGGCTCGGCGTAGAGCAGCGGCTTGACCGGGCCGGGACGCCAGCCCGTCTCCTCCAGGACCTCACGGGCCGCGGCTTCGGCCGGTGTCTCGCCCTCCTCGACCAGGCCCATGGGCAGCTCCCATGCCCACGCGTCCGTGATGAAGCGGTGCCGCCACATCATCAGAACCTCCCGCCGCTCGTTGACCACGGCGGCCACGGCCAGGTGCCGCAGCCTGACGACGTGGTGCTCCCAGCGGTTCCCGTCCGGCGTCTCGACATCGGTGAGCCACAGGTTCACCCAGCTGTTCTCGTAGATCGGACGTTCCCCGTGGATCTTCCACTGCATCGCTGCGGCCCCTCTCGATCGGCCTCCAGCATCGCAGAGCGGCGGCTGACAGGAGCCGGGTTCGCCCCCTCTTCACGTCAGGCTGACGAATACCGGGAGCCGTTCCCTCGGTAGGGGCCCCTTGCCCTCATTCCGGCTCGGAGGCGGCCGCGAGGCGGCGGAGGCAGCGGTGGCAGCCGTGAGATGCGGCCTTGTGCAGCGCATCGCTGTAGAGCCGCATCTCACGGGCCGCTCGGTCCATGTGCTGCCAGAAGGCGAGTGGCAGATCGAGATCCACTGCGAGATCGACCAGGCCGTCGAAGGCGAGTCCCAGCTCGTTGTACTCCAGGAACTCGGCGGGCGTCGAGAGGTCGGCGCCCGGCAGGCTCGCCAGATGGGTTCGCGCCGCCGCCAGGTGGCTGTGGGTCCGGTTCCAACCGGTCCGCAGGGCGTCCGGGTCAACGGTCATGAGGTCAGTGTCGCCTGTGGGCACCGCCGGCCGGGTGGCCTGGGGCGGTCGTCAGACGAGCGGGTCGCGGTTGCCGTCGCGGGCCTCGTGGGCCGGGTCTGTGACGGTGGCCGCCATCGGCTGTACCAGGGCCCTGCGGCGCCGGGCGATGCTGGTGTAGGCGGCGACGCCGATGAGGCCCACCGCCATCATGATGAGTCCGGCCACGTCCACGTTGAAGCCGCTGACCTCCCAGTCGGTCGCGAAGGTGAGGATCGCTCCGCCCGCGATGAGCAGCAGGCATCCGCCCAGGCCCATGGTGTGCCTCCCTGATGTCCGTGTCCACGGAAGTCCGAGAACGTACGGGTACCCGGGATGGCCTCGCCAACGCCTGGGCGGGCCGGGCTACTTGAGGAACGCGACGAGGGCGTTCGCGAGCAGGTACGGGTCGTCGGCGCCGCACAGTTCGCGGGCGCTGTGCATGGACAGGCAGGCGACGCCGATGTCGACGGTGCGGATGCCGTGGCGGGCGGCGGTGATGGGGCCGATGGTGGTGCCGCACGGCAGGTCGTTGTTGGAGACGAACGACTGCCACGGCACGCCCGCCGCCTCGCAGGCCGCCGCGAACACCGCCTGGCCGCCGCCGTCGGTGGCGTACCGCTGGTTGACGTTCACCTTGAGGATGGGGCCGCCGTTGGGGCGCGGGTGGTGCGTGGGGTCGTGGCGCTCGGAGTAGTTGGGGTGGACGGCGTGGCCGACGTCGGAGGACAGGCACACCGTCCCGGCGAAGGCGCGGGCGCGGTCCTCGTAGCTGCCGCCGCGGGCGAACACGGACCGCTCCAGCACGCCGCCGAGCAGCGGGCCCTGCGCGCCGGTGTCGGACTCGGAGCCGTTCTCCTCGTGGTCGAAGGCGGCCATGACGGGGATGTACGCGGGTTCGGTGGGCGCGGTGGCGACGGCGGCGAGCGCGGCGGTGCAGGCGTGCACGGACAGCAGGTTGTCGAGGCGGGGCGCGGCGAGCAGTTCCCGGTCGCGGCCGAGGTAGGCGGGCGGTTCGACGGAGTGCACCATGAGGTCCCAGCCGACGACGGAGGCGGTGTCGATGCCTTCCTCCTCGGCGAGGAACCGCATGAGGTCGCCTTCGCGGACGTCGTCGCCGAGGCCCCAGATCGGCTGCATGTGGCGCTGCCGGTTCAGCTTCAGGCCCTCGTTGACCTGCCGGTCCAGGTGGATGGCGAGCTGCGGCACGCGCAGCAGCGGACGGTCGACGTTGACGAGGCGCGAGGTGCCGTCGCGGAGGGTGAGGCGTCCGGCGAGGCCGAGGTCGCGGTCGAGCCAGGAGTTCAGCAGCGGGCCGCCGTAGATCTCGACGGCGACCTGGCGCCAGCCGTGCCCGCCGCTGTCGGGGCGCGGCTTGACCCGCAGGTTGGGGGAGTCGGTGTGCGCGCCGACGATGCGGAAGGGGGTGTGGGCCTTGGCGCCCTCGGGGACGTACCAGGCGATGATCGCGCCGCCCCGCAGCACGTACTTGCCGCCGGTCGTCCCGTCCCACTCGGCGGTCTCCTCGACCTGCCGGAAGCCGGCCTTCTCCAGCCGTCCGGCCGCGGTCGCGACGGCGTGGTACGGGGACGGGGAGGCCGCCAGGAAGGTCATGAGGTCGTCGGTGTGGCCGCGGTCGAAGCGGGCGGGTGAACTGCTCATGCCCACACCATACGGGCGGGTCCCCGCGGGGTCGCAGGGGTTCGGGAAGCGGCGTTGTCAGTGGTGGCTGTCAGTATCGGTGGCGACGACCCACCGTTGATCGACGCGAGTCCGGAGGTGCACGGTGACGACGATGACGAGGGCGGCGGCGGCCGCGGCGGCCGCCCCTGCGCCCGCGCTCTCCTGCGCGGTGTGCGAGGCCCCGGGCGCGGAGTGGAGCGCGCTGTTCGGGATGGCGATGTGCGCGCTGTGCGCGAGGACCGGTGCGGGGGCGCCGGACGACCGGGACCCGGTGCGGCTGGGGGACCTGCTGCCGGTGACGGCGGCGGCGCTGCGGGCGTCGTCCGCGACGCGTTCCGGCGGGGCGGCCCCGGCGCGGGTGAGGACCCGGGTGCCCGCGCCCCGCTCGGGCTCCCTGATGATCTGCCGGCACTGCGGCGGCCGGGCGCGCTGGCACCGTACGACGGGCGACCGGTGGGTGGCGATGGAGCCGGGCGTGCGTCCGGCGGCCGGGGTGCCCAGCGGCAAGCGCTGGTACATCGCGGGGGACGGCACGGCGGTGAACCTGCGGCGCGCCGCGCCGTCGGACACCTGCCGGGTGAGCCACTTCGACGTGTGCCCGGGGCGGCGGTTCACGGGGTGATGTTGTGGTTGATCCGGAAGAGGTTGCCGGGGTCGTAGCGGCGCTTGGTCTCCACCAGGCGCTCATGGTTCTGGCGGTAGTTGGCGCGTACGCGGCCCTGGTCGTCGTCGCTGAGGAAGTTGACGTAGCCGGCCTCGTCGGTGTGCGGGCGCAGCGCCGCGTCGTAGGCGCGGCACCAGGCCATGTTCCGCTCGATGTCGGCCGGGTCGGCGAAGCTGGGTCCGAAGGCCGTCGAGAAGGACGCGTCGCGACAGGCGAAGGCGGTGTCGGCGGGCCCGGTGCGGTGGCAGGCCCCGTCGACGGGGAAGACGATCGTGTCGCTCTGCAGCGACGGCAGGGACGCCCCGAAGGACATGTGGACGTCGATGGCGCCGTCGGACAGGTCGCGGCTGAAGTTCCCCTTCCAGTAGTGGTACAGCCCGGGCGGCAGGTCCGCGTCGAACAGGGTGTTGACCACGGGATAGGGCATGCGGGTCACGTACTGGCCGAGGACCGGGCCGAGGGCGGTGAGGCGGTCGCGGATGGTGCCGTCCTGCTCCTCCGGACCGCTCCAGCAGGTGATGACCGCGCACACGGGCCTGCCGTGCCACCGCTCGGGGAGGAAGGGGACCGGCGGGCCCAGCAGCACCGCGAAGAGGGTGTTGAACTCCTCCGGGCTGTCGGCGACGAGTTCGCGCCAGCGGCGGGCCACGTCCCCGTCGAGGGGATAGAAGGCGGGCCCGCCGAGGACCGTGGTGACCGGGTGGAGCCGGTAGAGGAAGGAGACCACCGCGCCGAAGTTGCCGCCTCCGCCGCGCAGGGCCCAGAACAGGTCCGGCTCGTGGTCGGCGTCGCAGCGGACGAGGGCGCCGTCGGCGGTGACGACATCGGCGCCGAGGAGGTTGTCGCAGGTCAGGCCGTAGCGGCGGGACAGGTGGCCCATGCCGCCGCCGAGGGTCAGTCCGCCGATGCCGGTGGACGACACGACGCCGCCGGGGGTGGCGAGGCCGAAGGCGTGGGTGGCGTGGTTGACGTCCGCCCAGGTGCAGCCGCCTTCGGCGCGGGCGGTACGCCGCTCGGCGTCGACGCGGATGCCCCGCATCCGGCGAGGTCGAGGACGAGGCCGCCGTCGCAGGTGCCGTACCCGGCGGCGGAGTGCGAGCCGCCGCGCACGGCCAGCGGCAGACCGGTGTCGCGGGCGAAGGCCACGGCCGCCATGGCGTCGGCGGCGTCGGCGGCGCGGACCACGGCGGCGGGCCGCTTGTCGTGCAGGGCGTTGTAGACGCGGCGGGCCTGGTCGTAGCGGGGGTCGGACGGGTCGATGACGTCGCCGTGCACGGTGCCGCGCAGGGGCTCCGGATCGGGGGCGTCGGGGGTGGTCGATGCGGTGAGGGTGGTCATGACGGGAAGAGCCTTTCGGGTGCGGCGCGCGGAATGCCGGCGCGTGCCGGGGCGGGCGGGACGGTGGAGCGGACGTCCCAGGAGCGCCACCGGGCCGGCGTGAGCGCGATGGTCACGTCCTCGGTGCGCTCCGGGAACCTCCCGAGGACGGCGAGTGCCTCGGCGCCCCGGGCCCGCAGGTGCGGCCGGGCGCTGACGTCGCGGGCGGCGCGGCCGGTGAGGATCTCGGCGCTGCCGCCGGCGGACACCCGCGCGAGGGTTTGCCGGTCGTCGACGGTGACGGTGACGCGCTCGGGCCGTGCGGCGGCGTTGCGGTCCTTGCGGCTGCCGGGGCAGGTGGCGATAGGGAAGCGGCCGTCCTCGGAGAGGTGGTCGGCGGGCACGACGTGAGGGCGCCCGTCAGGGTCCTGGGTGGCGACGGTCGCGAAGACGGGCGGCTGGAGGTAGTCCCGCGGGGGCGCGGTCAGCTCCCGGCGGGGGGACCGGTAGGCGCTCTGCCGGGCGGAGCGGACGGCGGCGGGAGGCTGCGGGGTGGCGGAGGTGGTGGTCATGCCTCCGTTGTAGGTCGGGTACGCCTCCCGGCACATCGCGGGAACGGCCCATCGCGGGACCGGCCGGCCGGATGGGCGGAACAGCCCATCGGGCCGTCACGCCAGGCCGTGGGCGCAGGCGAAGGCGGTGGCGGCGGCGCGGGAGGTCACCTGGAGCTTGGCGAAGATGTTGTTGAGGTGGCGGGCGACGGTGTGCTCGCTGATGGTGAGGGCGGCGGCGATCTCCCGGTTGGTGCGCCCGGCGGCGACGAGCCGCAGCACTTCCGCCTCACGGGGCGAGAGCCCGCCGGGCAGGTCCCGCCGGTCCGGGCGGCGCCGCCCGGCGTCGAGCAGTGCGGCGGCTCGCCGGGCGTCGGGTACGGCCCCCAGTGCCTCGAAGGCGGCCCGCGCGGCCCGCAGCTCCAGGGCCACGCCCTCGTCGTCGCCCGCGTCCCGCGCGGCGGCGGCCAGCATCATGCGGACCTGGGCCGCCTCGTACGGCACGCGCAGCTCCAGCCACGCGGCCAGCGCCCGCCGCAGCAGGACCCGCGCGTGCCGGGCCCGCTCCGCACGGGTGCCGTCGCCCTCCTGGTCGGCCAGGGCCACGGCGGCCCGGGCGGTGGTGGCGAGGGCGTCGAGGAACGGGGTCGGGGGTCCGTGCGGGACAGCCGGGACAAGTCCTCCGCGGCCGTCCGGGCGGCCTGCACCGCCCGCAGGGACAGCTCGACCTCGACCTGGGCGGCGAGGAGACGCGCGCGGTGGCGGAGGCCGCCGTCGAAGGCGGCATCTGCCAGGGCGAGGCGCAGCGCCGCGGCAGCCGCGTCGGCGCGGCCCTGGGCCAGGCGCAGCAGGGCGAGGCCGGGCTGCGGGGGCGGCCCAGCGCGTGAGCCCGCGCGTACGCGGCCTCGGCCGCGGCGAGGTCGCCGCGCCGCCGGTGGATCTCCCCGCGACGTACTGCGCCTCACCCGCCACCGCGGTGTCCCCGGCGGCCACCTCGGCGCAGACCCGCTCGGCCTCCGCCTCGGCCCCCGCCCAGTCGCCGCGCAGGTCCAGGACCTCCACCCGGTGTACCCGGCACAGGCCGCGGAAGGGGTTGTCAGCGGAGTGCGCGGCGCACCAGCGCATCGCGGCGTCCGTCCACTCGGCGGCCCGCGGCAGGTCGGCGCCCGCCATGCAGCGGGTGAGGGCCAGGCAGTAGATCCAGCCGGTGAACAGGGGGCTCAGCTCCCCCGCGGTGACCGCGCACATCGCGTCGTCCAGCAGGGCCATCCCCTCGGCGGTCCGCCCGTGGGCCAGCAGGAGCCGGCGTGCACCTGGTGGCTCATCGCCAGCAGGTCGCGGCTGCCGCAGGCGCGGGCGATGCGGGTCATGCGCCGGGCGGCGGCCACGGCCGTGTCCGGGTCGCCGCGTTCCGTCGCCTCCTCGGCCTCGGACCAGGCCAGGTACGCCTGCTCCAGGCAGTCGGGCCGACCGGCCAGGTGTTCCCGCGCCCGGTGCAGCCAGCCGGAGGCGGTGGCGGTGCGGCCGGTGTCGCGGTAGTCGTAGAAGAGCATCCACGCGGCGCGCGCGGCGGCCTGGTGCTCCCCGGCGGCGGCGTACGCGGTGTAGGCCCGCAGCCGGGCCTCGATCGACTCCGGCAGGCGCAGCGTCCACCAGGCCGCGTCGGCCAGCAGGGTCAGGCCGTCGCCCCCCAGCACGTCCGCCGGGAGGGCACTGAGCTGGGCGTACGCCTCGCTCCACGCCTCACGGGCGGCGGCGTCCCTGGCCTGGGTGACACGGGTCTCGGTGCCCTTGATGGTCGCCATGGGCGGTCCCTCCAGTCCTCAGGATAGGAGGACCGGCCGGTGGCTGGTGAGCCCCCGCGGGGCTGCCGGGCCGCCGTGATGACTCCCGGGGCCGCCCCCGGGGACGGGAACGGCCCGCTTCCCCGGATCGGACCATCCGGGGAAGCGGGCCGTCATACCCTCCGCCGAGCTGCCTGCCCTCCGGCCGGTGAGCCGCTCAGCCGGTCGGCGGGCCGGTCAGCCGGTCAGAACGCGGACTCGTCCAGCTCCATCAGGGAGTTGTCGACGCCTTCCGCGATGAGGCGCTCGGTGGCGACGCCCGGCAGGACGTTGGCCGCGAAGAACTTCGCCGCCGCGATCTTGCCCTGGTAGAAGGCGACGTCCTTGGCGGGAGCGCCCGCGGCCAGCTTCTCGGCGGCGACGGCGGCACCGCGCAGCAGCAGGTAGCCGACGACGACGTCACCGGACGCCATGAGCAGGCGGGTGGTGTTGAGGCCCACCTTGTAGATGTTCTTGACGTCCTCGCCGGTGGCGGTGAGGTGCGTCAGCATCGTGCCGACGATGCCCTCCAGGTCCACGGCCGCCTTGGCGAGCGCGTCCCGGGCGGCGGCCAGCTCGTCGCCGCCGGCGCCGAGGGCGAGGAACTTCTTGATCTCCTCGGCCAGCGTGTTCAGCGAGGCGCCCTGGTCGCGGACGATCTTCCGGAAGAAGAAGTCCTGGCCCTGGATCGCGGTGGTGCCCTCGTAGAGGGTGTCGATCTTGGCGTCGCGGATGTACTGCTCGATCGGGTACTCCTGGAGGTACCCGGAGCCGCCGAAGGTCTGGAGGGACTGGGCGAGCTGCTCGTACGACTTCTCGGAGCCGTAGCCCTTGACGATGGGGAGCAGCAGGTCGTTCAGGCCGTGCAGCGCCTTGGCGTCCTCGCCCGCGGCCTCCTTCTCCTGGATCGCGTCCTGGACGGCGGCCGTGTACAGCACCAGGGCGCGCATGCCCTCCGCGTACGCCTTCTGCGTCATGAGGGAGCGGCGCACGTCCGGGTGGTGCGTGATGGTGACCTTCGGCGCGGTCTTGTCCATGAAGTTCGCCAGGTCGGTGCCCTGGACGCGCTCCTTGGCGTACTCCAGCGCGTTGAGGTAGCCCGTCGACAGGGTGGCGATGGCCTTCGTGCCGACCATCATGCGGGCGAACTCGATGATGCGGAACATCTGGCGGATGCCGTCGTGCTTGTCGCCGATCAGCCAGCCCTTGGCGGGGTGCTTGTCGCCGAAGGTCATCTCGCACGTGTTGGACGCCTTGAGGCCCATCTTGTGCTCGACGTTCGTGGCGTAGACGCCGTTGCGGGCGCCCAGCTCGCCGGTCTCCCAGTCGAACTCGTACTTCGGCACGAGGAAGAGCGACAGGCCCTTGGTGCCGGGACCGGCACCCTCGGGGCGGGCGAGGACGTAGTGGAGGATGTTCTCCTCCATGTCGTGCTCACCGGACGTGATGAAGCGCTTCACGCCCTCGATGTGCCAGGAGCCGTCCTCCTGCTGGATCGCCTTGGTGCGGCCCGCGCCGACGTCCGAACCGGCGTCCGGCTCGGTCAGCACCATGGTGGAGCCCCAGCGCTTCTCGACGGCGATCTCGGCGACCTTCTTCTGCGCCTCGTTGCCCTCCTCGAAGAGGATGCCCGCGAAGGCGGGGCCGGAGGAGTACATCCACACGGCCGGGTTCGAGCCGAGGATCAGCTCCGCGTACGCCCAGATGAGCGAGCGCGGCGAGGTGGTGCCGCCGATCTCCTCGGGCAGGCCCAGACGCCAGTACTCGGAGTCCATGAAGGCCTTGTAGGACTTCTTGAAGGAGGCGGGGACCGGTGCGGTGTTGGTCTCCGGGTCGAAGACCGGCGGGTTGCGGTCCGCGTCGGCGAAGGACTCGGCGAACTCGTTCTCGGCGAGACGGCACAGCTCGTCGAGGACGCTCTTGGCCGTGTCGACGTCCATCTCCTCGAACGGACCGGTGCCGTACACCTTGTCGCGGCCGAGGACCTCGAAGAGGTTGAACTCGATGTCGCGGAGATTCGACTTGTAGTGCCCCATGGCGAACGGCTCCGTAAGGGATCGGGAGGCAGGTTCCTCGTGCATCTACCAGCTGGTAGCTACGATGATGCTACCCGTCGGTAATAAGGGCAACCCCTGGCGCCGGATCTGTGACCTGTCTCAAACCGGACGAGCCGGGCGCGGCGGCTGCCGGGGCCCTGGGCGTGCGGCCGGGCGGGGTGGCGCCGCCCCGCCCGAGGCCCCCCGGCTATCGCGCGGCGGCCGGGCCCCGCCCCGGGCTCACCTGGAGGACCTCCAGCAGAGCGCGGGCCGTCGCGAGGTTGCAGTTCCCGAGCATGATCAGCGGCGGCGTCCCGAAGTCCCGGCCGAGGCTCGGCAGCGTGATCCCGTGCGACCCGAGCACGATCTTGAGCCGGTCGACGCAGTCCCGCGCCTCCTTGTCGAGCTCCAGCGGCATGTGCATGAGCGATGTCACCTTTCTGTGCGCGGTGTGACGAACTGGTCACACAGTGGCGCGGAACCCGCGTAGCGTGGAAGGTGTTTGGGCGCCACGGCGCGAGGTGTGGAAGGCGGTCACCTGTGGGGCAGGGGAAGCGCAAGGACATCGACGGGTCGCAGAGCGTCCCGTGCTTCTACGGCAAGGAGTTGAGGTTCCAGCGGGAGAAGGCGGGCCTTTCCATGGCCCAGCTCGTGGAAGGCAGCTTCTACGGGACCTCCTACCTCAGCGAGATCGAACGCGGACAGCGGCGCATGCCGGTCGACCTGGCCCGGCACGTGGACCAGACGCTCGGGACGGACGGGTACTTCGAGCGGTGCTGTGAGGATGTGCGGCGGGCGAAGCAGGGTGCGCACGCGTCGTACTTCGCGCCGATCGCGGAGGCGGAGACGCGGGCGCAAGCCATCGACGTGTGGGCCAACGCCCTCATCCCGGGCCTGCTCCAAACGGAGGCGTACGGTCGGGCCGCCGACCGTGCCAGCGACCCGTTTGCGCGATCTGATGAGGCGGAAGCGAAGCTACAGGCGCGACTTTCGCGAGCCGCGCTCTTCGACGGGCCGGAACGGCCGGAGTACTGGGCGGTCCTGC
The DNA here is from genome assembly GCF_021390935.1 of Streptomyces sp. CC228A. Taxonomy (GTDB): domain Bacteria; phylum Actinomycetota; class Actinomycetes; order Streptomycetales; family Streptomycetaceae; genus Streptomyces. Next base: position 379,716 of record NZ_JAJPUI010000005.1, on the reverse strand, counting down.
ACGAGTCGTTGATCTGTGAGCCGCTTCTGCCGCCGACAGAGATGGCTGAACAACTCGACCACATCGTGGCACTTGCCGAGCAGTGGCGCGTCGCGCCACAGGTGCTGCCGTGGAACTCAGGTACGCGATCGCTGTTGTTGTTGCCTTTCATGCTGTTGGAGTTCAACGACGAACCGGCCCTCGTGTATACAGAAGGGCCCTATCACGGGCAGATCGTGGACGATCCGGCCCTCGTGAAGCGCTACCGCAAGGCATACGATCGGCTCAGGGCCGCCGCGTTGTCACCTGAGGCGTCCCTCGCCCTGATCAAGCAAGCGGCTGAGGACTACCGACATGGCAAGCGACCAGTACTGGTTGAGCGGAGCCCACTGGCGTAGGAGCAACTACAGCACCAATGGCGGCGAGTGCCTCGAAGTCGCTGAAGGCTTTAAGGGCGCCGCGCACTGGCGTAAGAGCAGTCACAGTAATGGGTCCGGCGGCAACTGCCTCGAAGTCGCCGATCACCTCGCCGGCGTCGTCCCCGTGCGGGACTCGAAGGTGCCGGACGGGCCCGTGGTCACCGTGTCCGCGCGGGCCTGGGCTCCGTTCGTCGCGGCGGTCAGGGCGGGGCGGCGGTAGCCGCGAAAGGGCTCGACCGAACGACCGTACGGTCCGTACCCTGCCCCGCATGATCGAATACGGAATCGCGGACCGCGCCGGGCGGAGCATCACCCTGCACGGGATCGACGACGACAACTGGCGGGACGTCGCGGACGTGGCGCCGCTGGACGAGCAGCGGCGGTTCGCCCCGGCGCTGGCCGCGCGCTACCTGCTGCTGTCGATGCGCGGCCAGGTGTGGACCTCGCTTGCGGTGTGCGCCGACAAGGCCGTCGTGGGGCACGTGATGTGGGCGCGGGACGACGATGACGGCTCGTACTGGATCGGCGGGCTGCTGATCGACGGGTCCGAGCAGGGCAAGGGCACCGGCCGGGCCGCCGTGCGGACCCTCATGGCGTGGCTGGCCGAACGGGAGGACTGCGCGGAGATCCGGCTGTCGTACGAGACGGACAACACCGCCGCCGACCGGCTGTACTCCTCGCTCGGCTTCCGGCGGACGGACGCCACCGAGGGCGACGAGGTGGTCGCCGCGCTGCCCGCGCGGGAGGCGCTCCCCGCCTGAGCCCGGCCCCGCCCGGGGAGTGCCCCCGTGCCGCGGCGCCCGCCGCGCCCCGCGGGGCGCCGCGGGCCTCCACGCCGGCACCGTACGGCGCCGCCCTGCCCCCGCCGCGCACCGCGGGGCGCCGCCCGGCCAGGGGCCCCTTCCGCCCCGGGCCGACGGGAGGAGCCGTGGCGGTCGCGCGCGGGCGTGTCCGCACCGTGATCGGGCGGCCCTTGATCCTCACCGGCGGCCTGTGCCTATGGTGATCGCTGTGTGCGCGCGGGGAGTTGACCCCTCCCCGGGGAGCGTGCACGTCCGTAGGCGGCCGGGGGGACAGCGCCGCCAGGGGGAGGGGGAGACCGCCGTGCCGCGGTACCGGCACGCCCGGGGCGCCTCCGCGGCCTGACGTGGACCCGCACAGCAGCGGCACGCCCGGCGGCACCGCGTCCGCGTCCTTCCGTCCTGCTCCGCTGGTGCCCCCGCCTGCCCTTCACCGCTATGAAGGGACCCCCCCTTGAGCCCCAGACCAGGGCCGTTCATCCGCAGACCACGCAGAACCACCCCCGCGTCCCCGTCCTCACCGTCCTCACCGTTCGCGTCGCTCGTCGCCGCCGTGGCCGCCGCCGCGGTCCTCGGCGGGCTCGCCGTGCAGCCCGGCCTGCCGGACCGGGTCGCCTCGCCCCGCATGGCGCCGGTCAACGACCACGAGAACTGGTTCGAGGACACCCCCGCCGAGCAGCTGCGCCAGGACCAGTGCCTGATGGCCGACGTGCTGCGGCTGGGCGGCCCCGCGATGACCGCCATCGCCCAGGACGGCCTCAACCGGCCGCAGGACAAGCTGCGCGCCCTCGCGGACCGGCAGTACTGGGAGAAGACGCCGCTGGCCGCCGCGTACGACAAGGACCGGCAGAGCGCGTCCAAGGAGCTCGACGCCCTCAACGCCCTGTGGGACAAGTGGAAGAAGCCGCTGGACGGGCTGGAGACCCCCGGCGGCTTCACCGTCACCGGCTTCCACTGGCCGCCGGGCTCGCCGGGCGACGGGAAGGAGGACTTCTACGGCCAGACGGGGCTGACCCAGTGGGTCGCCGACCGCTTCTGGAAGGACGAGGGCGACTTCTACGAGGACCCCACCCCCAGGGCCGACGAGAAGACGGTCAAGGCGGTCAAGGACCTCGGCACCCCCCTGTACGGGAAGGACCCGGACCCCGAGCTTCCCGAGTGGAACCGGCAGTACTACGAGCACCGGGCCTTCGACCACCTGGCGAACTGGCCCCTGGAGCCGACCGGGGCGGACAACGCGCGGCTCTTCCTCGCCGCCGGAGGATTCCCCCGCAGCGCGCCCGGCCCCGAGTCGGCCGAGCACCGGATCGCGGTCGAGGACCTGAAGACCCGGTTCGCGTCGTGCGCGTGGCGCGACCCCCTCGACCCGAACGCCGTCCTGCGGACGCTCACCGACACCGCCGCCGCCGAATGGCAGCAGGAGGTCGCCTCCCAGGCGGTGCAGCGCAACCAGATCCTCGACGCCAACGAGAACGCCACCAAGGCCCTCGCCACCGGCGCCAGGACGCTCGGCGAGATGCTGGGGCACTCCTGGGTCGCCGACCGGCTGGCCCGGTGGCAGGACTACTGGTCCGCGGGCGGCGTCGGCTGGATCGGCGACAGCCCCGTCACCATCGAGGTGCCCGGAGCGAAGGGCAAGTGCCTCGACGTCCAGAGCGGCGGCAAGGCCAACGGCACCGCCGTGCAGGTCTACACCTGCAACGGCTCGGCGGCGCAGCAGTGGCTCATCGAGGGCGGCGGCCGCGAGATGCACCTGCGGAACGTCAACTCGTACAAGTGCCTCGACGTGTCGGGCGGCAAGGCCGGCAACGGCACGAAGATCCAGATCTGGTCCTGCAACAACTCCCCCGCCCAGAGCTGGGACTTCGGGGTCCGCGGCACCACGGCGCTGAAGAACGCCGGCACGGGCAAGTGCCTGGACCTGCACAAGTTCACCAACGGGCACGACGCCTGGCAGTGGGGCTGCAACGGCACCGCGGCGCAGCAGTACCGGATCAAGCCGTCCGGGCACAAGGGCACCGACAGCCTCAGCTACCCCGACAAGGCGCAGTTCGACAAGGCGAAGCGGGGCGTGGCCGCCGCGCAGGCCGCCGCCAAGCGGGAGCTGGGCGTGCTGAAGGCCCAGGCCGCCGCCGCGAAGCGGGCCGTCACCGCGTCCGGCACCGCCGAGCAGGCCGCGTACGCCCTCGCGGACGCGAGCGGCGCCCCGCGCGGCCGCGGCCTGCTGGTGGGACAGCAGAAGGCGCAGGTCACCAAGGGCGCGGCAGCCGCCCTTGAGGCGATGGTGAAGGCCGGGGAGACCGCCGAGGCCGCCACCCGCGCCTCCGCGGGCGACAGCGCGACCATCATGCAGCGCGCCCTGGCGCAGGCCGCCCAGTCGAAGGCCGAGTTCCGGAAGGAGGCCGCGGCCACCGCGGAGCTCCAGGCGAAGGCCGCGGCCGACGCGGCGAAGCTCCACCGGGACAACGCGAAGAAGGACAAGGAGACCGCCGAGGCCAAGCTCGCCGAGACGCTGCGGGCGGAGGCCGACGCCAAGGCCGCCGCCTCCGACGCGCACGCGAAGCGGCTGTCCGCGGAGGCCGAAGAGAAGACCGCGAAGAAGGAGAAGGAGACCGCCGACGCCAAGAAGGCCGAGGCGGCGCAGCACCGCAGGACCGCCGAGGCGGAGGCGGCGAAGGCGAAGGAGGCCCAGTCCGCGGCCGAGTCCGCGGAAGCCACCGCCGTCGACAAGCAGAACGCCGCGGAGAAGGCCCGCGACAAGGCCCGCGAGCTGCGGGACGACGCGTGGGACGCCGAGCAGAAGGCGGACGCGGCCCGCGCCAAGGCCGACGCGAAGGAGGCGTACGCCCAGGCCCGCGAGTCGAGCGGCGACGCCCAGGAGGCCCGGGACGCCGCGGACGCGGCCGACCGGCACGCCACCGCAGCCGAGGCCGCCGCGGGACGCGCCCGCTCCGCGGCCGACAGCGCCACGAAGGCCGCCGCCGAGGCGGACGCCGCGGCCACCCGCGCCGAAGCGGCCGCCAAGCGGGCCCGCTCCGACGCGGACGCCGCCCACGCGGCGAAGCTCCGGGCGGACGCCGCGGTGAAGACCGCGACCAGCGCCGCCGCCGACGCCATCGCGGCCGCGCAGCACGCCGCGGGCGAGGCGAAGGCCGCGGTCAAGCTGGCCGACGAGGCGGAGGCGAAGGCGAAGACCGCCAGGACCCACGCCGACACGGCCCGCAAGGAGACGGCCGAGGCGTACGCCGCGGCGGCCAAGGCCGCCGGATACGCCCACGTCACCGCGCAGGCCGCGGTGGACGCGGGCCACTCCGCCGCGCAGGTCGCCAAGCCCGCCAACGACGCCGTCCAGCTCGGTTCCCCGTACGTCACCACCGACTCCGCCGCGGGCCTGGTCGTGCTGACGGGGCAGGCGTCCAAGTCGATCGCCGAGCAGCAGAAGGCCGTCGCCGACGCGCACGCCAAGAACGCGCAGGAGGAGGCCGCGGCGGCGCAGGCGCTCGCCGAGGCCGCCCAGGGCGACACGAAGGCCGCCTACCAGCACGCGGCGAACGCCGCCGGGCACGCGGCGCGGGCCCGTACGTACGCGAAGGAGGCCCTCGGCTACTCCGCCGCGGCCGCGACCGCCGCGTCCAAGGCCGCCCAGTCGCAGGCCAGGGCCGTGGAGTACGGCCGCCAGGCAGCCGAGGACGCGGCGGCCGCCGACCAGGCGGCCGGACGCGCCGAGGGCCACGCCAAGGACGCCCGCGCCTCCGCCGACCAGGCGGCGCTGGACGCGCAGGCCGCGCGCTCCGCGGCGGCCGCGGCCGAGCAGGCGGCGAAGGACGCCCGCGCCGCGGCGACCCGCGCGGACGAGGCCGCCACCGCGGCCGAGCAGGCCGCGAAGGACGCCCACAAGTACGCCGAGGAGGCGCAGAAGGCCGCCGAGGCGGCCGAGCGGAAGAAGGCCAACGAGCAGATCGCGACCGGTGCGGGCACCGGGATCGGCGGCACGTTCTACGACGTCGACGAGGACACCCTCAAGATCACCGACACGAAGCAGCTCAACGACTGCGTCATCGAGATCGGCTTCGATGGCTGCACCGTCACCTTCCGCGTCACGTTCGACGTCGAGGTCGACTTCTTCCTCTGCACGAACCCGGACGTTCCGGCATCGGCGTCCGGCTGCCCGTCGGCGCACACGCTGCTGCTCGGCACGGAGCCGTTCAAGGGACTGACCAAGGAGGTCACCCAGTACTTCAGCAAGCTGGACCTCATCCAGCAGACCGTCGTCTACCGGGTGCTGAAGGCCGTCCTGGTCCAGGACTTCGTCGACTGCTGGCACGGCAGCGCGAGCGGCTGCGCCTGGGCGGCGAGCAACTTCATCCCCGGCAAGGCGTTCGGCAAGGTCGCCGAGGCGATCAACGCGCTCGACGCGGCGCTGCGCACCGGCATCGGGGTCACCGACGCGTTCAAGGCCCTGAAGGCCCTGGACGGCGTGGACCCGGCCACCCTCGCCCGCATCGAGGGCACGGTCAACGCCTACGAGGACGTGGTCACCGCCTGCCGGGTCAACAGCTTCCCGGCCGCCACCCGGGTCCTGATGGCGGACGGCTCGCGCAAGGCGATCGAGGACGTCCGCGTCGGTGACGTGCTGCTCGCCGGGGACCCGGAGACCGGGCGGTCCGCCGCACAGCCGGTGACCGACACCTTCCGGCACCCCACCGAGCGGCTGGTCGACATCACCCTGGCCGACGGGGCCCTCACCAGCACCGCGGGCCACCGGTTCTGGGTGGACGGCAGGGGCTGGACCCTGGTGTCCGACCTGCGCACCGGGGACCGGCTGCGGACCCCCGACGGGACGCTGCACGCCGTGACGGGGCTGCGCACCCGGACCGGCCTGGAGCCGCGCCAGGTGTACGACCTGACGGTCGACGAGCTGCACACCTTCTACGTCAGCACCGAAGGCGCCCGGCCGCGGGACGTCCTCGTCCACAACTGCACCGACATCATCGGCGACGAGGGCATCAGCGGCGCCCACACGCTGGGTGAGCACGTCAACAAGAGCGATCGCCAGATGGCGGCGAAGGCGGAGGCGTCGAGGGGCGGCATCGCCACCCGGTGGGACTCCAAGGAGATCGCCGCGCGCGCCGTCGACGACGCCATGCGGCAGTGGATCGCGCAGCCCGGCAAGGCCGACGAGCTGAGCGCCTGGATCCTGAAGCGGGCCAACCAGGTCGGCAAGGGCAAGGGCTTCGACCCGAAGACCGACCTGAAGACCATCCGCTGGGAGCTCCGGGGCGAGAACGGCCTGGGCAAGCAGTGGGTGAAGAACGGCGCCCAGGGCGTGGACGCCGGGAACGTGGTGGTGATCCAGCTCAAGTACGTCCCGAAGAAGGAGCACGCGTCCAAGTACGTTGTCTACACCGCCTATCTGGAAGGGAAGCGGTGACGGGCGAAGACCAGGAAGCCGACGGCGGCCGCGGCGCGTACGGCGAGGACCTGTACGTGACGGACGTCGGCCTGACCTGGGTGACCTCCAAGTGGGACATCCCGGACGCCCTCTCCCCGGAGGACGCGCAGCGGTACCTGCCCGACGGCGGGCCCGCCGCGTGGTGGCTCACGCTGCCGCAGGCCGCGGTGGAGGAGTTCGACCGCACCAAGGCGCGGCGGCTCGGCCAGGACGTCCGCGTCCTGGTGGAGTCACCGCTGCCCGACGCGGTGCTCCGCACGGTGTGGCTCGGCGCCACGCACGGCGGCTTCGACCCGCGGGCCCACGGCTTCGACGCCCGGGGCTGGCTGCGGGCGCTGGAGGCCGCGTGGCTCGACCGGGTCCGCCGGGACGACCCCGCGTTCCCGCCTCCGCCGCCGGAGCCGGTGGCGGACGCGGAGGCACGGCAGGCCGTCCTGCGGGCGATCGGCCCCGTCGCGGACGCCCTGGACCGCGCGGCGGCGCACCCGCCGTACGGGTCCGCGGTGACCGGACTGGTGCCCGCGCTGGAGCAGGTCGTCACCGGGGCCTGCGCCGACCTGGGGTTCCGGCTGTTCCTGCGCGCCGTGAAGGCGTACTTCGTCGAGGTCGACACGGTGAGCCGGGACGCCTTCACGGCGCTCGGCGAGCGGTTCGCGTATCCGCGGTTCCTGGTGGGTGACAACCTCAACCACCGGGTCTGACCACCGCAACCCCGCAGGGCGGAGGGACACGGGTTTCCGTGTCCCTCCGCCCTGTCGCATCCGGGCCCGCGAGGACGCCCCCTGCGCCGGGACGCCGACCTCCCGTCCGCCGCCGGGCGCGCCGCCACCGCTGCCGGGCGCGCCGCCCCGGCCGATGAGCGGGCGCCGCCGGGCGGGCACCCGCCCGTCAGCCGCGCGGGCACCCCTGCGGGTCCCTGGGGCTAGTACGCCTGGAAGGCGGGTTCCAGCACCTCCGCCACCCGGCGCTTGACGGCCGCGGGGTGGCGGAGCGGCACGCGGGGGCCGCCGCGGTGGAGCCGTACGCCGAGGTCGGCCAGGAGGTACAGCATGCGCAGGGTGCGCATCGCGTTGGAGGTGTGCGCGGCGGTGGTGGGCACGCCGGGCGGGCGGCCCGCGGCGAAGTGGGCCTCCAGGGGGTCGAGCCAGCCGGTGGCCTCCGCCTCGGTGAGGTCGGGGCGGGTCAGGCAGCGGGCCACGGCCTGGGCCAGCCGGTCGTCCTCCTGCTGGGCGAAGAGCTGGTCGGTGGGGGCCAGGAGGCGGGCGGCCGCGACGGCGGGCATGTCGGCGGGCGGCACCTGCGGGTGCAGCCCGAACGTGCCGAGGAGGTCCGCCCCGTGCGCGACGGCGTGCAGCCAGCCCAGTGCGGGGTCGTGGCCGCGCAGGTCCTCCTCCGCCGGGTACCAGCGGCGGAAGGCGGCCGTCCAGGCGGGATCGAGGTCGCCGCGGCGGACGATCATGTCGAGGACCAGCGGTGCGAACGTCCTGGCCTGGATCTCGGGGTCCTCGAAGCGGCCCGCCATCACCGTGCCGAGACGGGCCCGCAGCGGCCCGTCGACCACGTCCCGCTCGATCCAGGTGCGCAGCACCACGTACGGGTAGCCGTCGCGGACCGCGGGGTCCGGGTCGCGCAGGGCCGCGGCGAGTTCGTCGACCAGTGCGGGCAGGTCCGCTCCGGCCGGTACGGCGCAGCCGGCTTCGTACACCCGCTGCCAGCGGGCCGGGTCGACCCGGGGGTCGTCGATCGTCGTCATACGGGGAGCTTCCGGGCCGACGGCGCGGCGGGCAACGGCCTTTCGGGATTCCCGGGCGCGGTCACGGGGGCGGTGACGCACTCAGTACGCTTGCGTACATGTACGGCTACGAGCAGAACCCGGGTGCACAGCAGTACGCCCCGCCGCACCAGCAGGGGTACGGTCAGCAGCCGCCGCTGTATCCGGAGCCGTCGCCGCCGTCGCTCGCGGACGCGGTGCGGGCCTTCACGACCGGGTCGCTGTCGTCGGAGGACTTCCAGCAGATCTTCGCCACGTCCAAGGTGTACTGCCCGCGCGGCGACAACCCGGGCTTCCTGGCGCTGCACAACACGCAGCAGCCGGTCATCCCGATGTTCTCCACGCTGAAGCAGCTCAGGCGGTACGCGGGCAAGGAGTCCAAGTACTTCGTGATCACCGGGGCCGAGGTGCTCGACCTGCTGCCCACCGGCTACGGCTTCGTGCTGGACATGGAGGGCGAGCACCGGATCGTCGTGGACGCGAAGGCCGTGGAGGAGATGGTCGACTTCGCGATGCGGCGGATGTACGGCTAGGCGCTGTTTCGAGCAGGGCGGGCGGCCGCTGATGCGGTGAGCTCGCCCGCGGTCCTGGTGCGCTGCCCGTGACGGCGGCTGCGGGGCCGATGGGCCTCCTGTGCGCGATGCCCACACTTCGGGGGTGCGGCGTGCCCGTGTGCCGTCCGGCCTGCCGGGGGCCCCTGCCGCGTACGTGAGGGTGGCGCGGGCGCCGAGGCGGCTCGCGGGCATCCGCTGTCCGTGCCGCCTGCGGGTGTCTGCTGGGCGTGGGGCAGTGGGGCGTGGGGGCCTGCTGGAGTGCGGCCCTGCGGTCGTGCGGGAGTGCGGGCCTGCGGTCGTGCGGGCCTGTGGCCGTACGCCCTGCGGCCCTGCGCAGGCGGCTCGCGGGAGCGGCGGTGGACGCGTGTGGCCCGGGGGCGGTGCGGGGAGGCGGGAATGGCGGCGGCCGGCGTGGTGTTCCCCTAGGCGGGAAGTTCAGGTTTCAACTAACCTGGACCCGAGTCGTACCGGCCCTGGAGGTCCGCATGCCTGCCGTAACCGTCGAGAACCCGCTCACCCTGCCGCGCGTGGCCGCGCCCCTCGACGCACCGGCCCGCAAGGTGCTGGCCGTCACCACGGCACCCGCCGGCTTCGAAGGCGAGGGCTTCCCCGTGCGGCGCGCCTTCGCCGGCATCCACTACCGCCACCTCGACCCGTTCATCATGATGGACCAGATGGGCGAGGTGGAGTACCAGCCCGGCGAGCCGAAGGGCACGCCCTGGCACCCGCACCGCGGCTTCGAGACCGTCACCTACATCATCGACGGCGTCTTCGACCACCAGGACTCCAACGGCGGCGGCGGCACCATCACCAACGGCGACACGCAGTGGATGACGGCGGGCGCGGGCCTGCTGCACATCGAGGCCCCGCCGGAGCACCTCGTGGTGTCGGGCGGCCTCTTCCACGGCCTCCAGCTGTGGGTGAACCTCCCGGCCACGGACAAGATGATGGCGCCCCGCTACCAGGACATCCGCGGCGGCCAGGTCCAGCTGCTCACGTCCGCCGACGGAGGCGCCCTGCTGCGCGTCATCGCGGGCGAGCTGGGCGGCCACCAGGGCCCCGGCATCACGCACACGCCGATCACGATGGTCCACGCCACGCTGGCGCCGGGTGCGGAGGTCACGCTGCCGTGGCGCGAGGACTTCAACGGCCTCGCGTACGTCCTCGCGGGCCGCGGCGCGGTCGGCGCCGAGCGGCGCCCCATCCGGTCCGGTCAGACCGCCGTCTTCGGCGCCGGGGGCTCGCTGACCGTCCGCGCGGACGCGCAGCAGGACGCGCACACGCCGGACCTGGAGGTCGTCCTGCTCGGCGGGGAGCCCATCCGGGAGCCCATGGCGCACTACGGGCCGTTCGTGATGAACACCCGCGAGGAGCTGGTGCAGGCGTTCGAGGACTTCCAGGCGGGCCGGCTGGGCACCGTCCCCGCCGTGCACGGCATGACGGAGGGCGGGCTGTAGGCCCCGCGAGAGAACCGACCGGTCCGGCGGCCGCGACCGCCGGGGCAGCGGCCCGCACCCCTCCGCGGGGCGGGCAGGCTGACGGCACGTCATCCCGGCGGGCCCCCGGCGGGCGAACGCCCGCGCGGTGTGGTGGAGTGGTGGGGTGCTTCTGTCACCGCTGCCCGAACCCGTGCGGCGACTCGCCGCCTGGTGCGTCGTCGTGCTGCTCGTGACGGCCGTGGCCTACATCGTCATCTGGCTGTGCGTCACCTTCCAGACGGCCCTGACCGCCATCCTCCTCGCCGTGCTCGGCGCCGCGCTGCTGCGGCCCGTCCACCGGCGGCTCGTCGACTGGCACGTCCAGCGGTCCCTCGCCGCCGGACTGACCTGCGTCGCCGTGGTCGCCGTCTTCGGCGGCGCCGGGTACATCGTCGTCACCGCGCTGATCGACACCGGCGACCAGATCGTCGAGTCCCTGCGCCAGGCCGTGCGCGACCTGGCCCGGCTGGTCGGGGCGCCCGGCACGACCCTGGACGACCTGATCACCCGCGGCTGGGACCTGCTGCGGAGATTCGGCGGCGGCGCCGCCTCCGGCGTGGTCAGCGGCATCAGCCTCCTCAGCCAGGTGCTGACGATCGCCCTGCTCGCGCTGCTGCTGCTGTTCTTCTTCCTGCGGGACTCCGGACGCGTCCTCGACGTCCTGCGCGACATCGCGCCCGGCGACAGCGCCGGAACCCTGGAAGCCGTCGCCCGGCGCGCCTTCGAAGCGGTCGAGGGCTTCATGCGCGGCACGACGATCGTCGCCCTCATCGACGGCGTCTTCATCACCATCGGACTGCTCGTCCTCCAGGTGCCGGGGGCCTTCGGGCTCGGCGCGCTGGTGTTCGTGGGCGCCTACATCCCGTACCTGGGCGCGTTCCTCTCCGGGGCCGTCGCCGTCCTCGTCGCCCTCGCCGACCGGGGCCTCGCCATCGCGCTGTGGACCCTGGGCGTGGTGCTCGCCGTGCAGACGCTGGAGGGCAACGTCCTCCAGCCGGTCATCCAGAGCCGCACCGTGCGGATCCATCCCGCCGTCGTCCTGGTCGCCCTCACCGCGGGCGCGTCCGTCGCCGGCATCCTCGGCATGCTCCTCGCCGTGCCGTTCACCGCCGCCGCCGTCGGCATCGCCGGCGAGCTGCGCAGCCGCTACGGAAGATCCGGCACCCCGGCCGGCAGCCCGCCCGCGGCGCCCGACTCGTAGAGCTCGAACCAGATCGACTTGCCCTCGCCGCGGGGGTCCACGCCCCAGGCGTGCGCCAGCATCTCCATCAGGACCAGACCGCGGCCCGAGGACGCCATCTCGCCGGGGCGGCGCCGGTGCGGCAGCTCGTCGCTGCCGTCCGCGACCTCCACGCGCAGCCGCCGCTCCCCGTGCAGCCCCGTCGCCTCCGCCACCAGCAGCGCGTCCCCGTCGGTGTGCACCAGGACGTTGGTGACCATCTCCGACACCATCAGGACGGCCGCGTCCACCTGGTCCTCGTCCGCCCAGTCGTGCAGCAGTTCCCGCAGCTGGTGCCGGGCGGCCGCGATCCGCTCCGGCTCCGCCTGCGCCACGCTCAGCACCGTGCGGCGCGGCGCCGACACGCGGGACGCGGGCGCGGCCGTGCGGGACAGCAGCAGCACCGCGATGTCGTCCTCGCGGCGGTCCGCGAACGGGCCCGTGGTGTGGTGCGAGGCCGGACCGTGCACCGCGTGCACCAGCGCGTCGGCCAGTATGTCGAGCGACTCCGAGGCCGGCTCGTACTCCTCCAGCAGCTTGCGGACCCGCAGCCAGCCCGTGTCCATGTCGTGCCCGCCGGTCTCCAGCAGGCCGTCCGTGCAGATCATCAGGGTCTCGCCGGCCTCCAGCACCAGCCGGGTCGTCGGATAGTCCGTGTCCGGGACGATGCCGAGCGGCAGCCCGCCGTCGGTGTGCCGGAGCAGGACCGTGCCGTCCGCCATGCGCAGCGCCGGGTCGGGGTGGCCGGCCCGCGCGATGTCGACCGTGCCGGTCGCCGGGTCCACCTCCAGGTACAGGCAGGTCGCGAAGCGCGGCCCGCCGTCCTCGCGGTCCCCGCCGGGGCCGCCGTCGCCGTTCGCGCCCTCCGTGATCCCGCACAGGAACCGCGACGCCCGCGACAGCACCGCGTCCGGGCGGTGCCCCTCCGCCGCGTACGCCCTGAGCGCGATCCGCAGCTGGCCCATCAGGCCCGCCGCGCGCACGTCGTGCCCCTGCACGTCGCCGATGACGAACGCGACCCGGCCGCCGGGCAGCTGGATCATGTCGTACCAGTCGCCGCCCACCTGGAGCCCGCCGCCCGTCGGCACGTACCGCGCGGCCACCTCGACACCGGGGATCGCGGGCCCCAGCACCGGCATCATGGCCCGCTGCAGGCCCAGCGACAGCTCCCGCTCCGACTCCGCGACCCCGGCCCTGGCCAGCGCCTGCGCCAGCATGCGCGCCACGGTCGTCAGCACCGACCGCTCGTCCGGTGTGAAGCTCACCCGGTACGTGAAGGCCGCCATCCACGCGCCCATCGTGCGGCCCGCCACGATCAGCGGCAGGAACGCCCACGACTCCCTGCCGAAGCGCTGCGCCAGCGGCCACGTCGCCGGGTACCGCTCCCGGTAGTCGTCCGGGGTCGGCAGGTAGATCGCCCGGCCCGTGCGCACGACCTCCGCCGCCGGGTAGTCCGTGTCCAGCGGCATCTCCGCGAAGGGGCCCTCGTCGCCGGCGTTGTGCCCGTGGTGCCCGATGATCGTCAGACGGTCGCCGGACACCCCGAAGACCGCCAGCCCGTCCGGGGAGAATCCGGGCATCGACAGCGACGCCGCCACCCGCAGCACCTCGGCCGTCGACCTGGCCTCCGCCAGCGCCCGGCCCGCGTCCAGCAGGAACGCCTCACGCGAGCGCCGCCAGTCGCCCATCACCGGGGCCCGGCCCGCCGTGCCGGGCTGCGGCTCCGCGGTCTCCTGGAGGGTGCCCACGAGCCGGAAGCCGTCCGCGTCCAGCAGCGGCTTGCAGCGGGTCCGCACCGTCCGCACCACCCGCCCGCCCTCGTCCATGACCCGCAGGCGGGACTCCGCGAGGGTGCCCTCGGTGAGGGCCAGGTTCACCAGCCCGTCGATCTCGTTCCAGTCGACGGGGTGGAAGCGGGAGCGGACCGCGCCCTCCGTGAGCTCCACCGGCTGCGCGGGCAGCCCCAGGAGGCGGGCGGCCTCCGCGTCGAGCGTGACGGTGCCGGTCGCGTTGTCCCAACGCCACAGGCCGGTCAGGACCGCGGCCAGGACGTCCTCGGTGCGCATTGCCCCACTTTAAGAAGATGGACCGATGAATCGCCACTGTGCGGGCGCTGTGAGCTGCGGCTCAGTCATCCAGGGCCGCCGTCTCGGGACGGACGGTAACCTTGACGGGTCGAGCCATACCCACCACCCAGAAGACTGGATGAACGACGATGCATCGGTACAGGTCCCACACCTGCGGCGAGCTCCGCGCCTCTGACGTCGGCACCGACGTCCGGCTGAGCGGCTGGCTGCACAATCGGCGCGACCTGGGCGGCATCCTCTTCATCGATCTGCGCGACCACTACGGCATCACGCAGCTCGTCGCCCGTCCCGGCACCGCCGCGTACGAGGCGCTCGACAAGCAGACCAAGGAATCCGTCGTACGGATCGACGGCAAGGTCGTCTCGCGCGGCACCGAGAACGTCAACCCGGACCTGCCCACCGGCGAGGTCGAGGTCGAGGTCTCCGAGGTCGAGGTGCTCGGCGCCTCCGGCCCGCTGCCGTTCACGATCAACACGGACGACGGCGTCAACGAGGAGCGGCGCCTTGAGTACCGCTTCCTGGACCTGCGCCGCGAGCGCATGCACCGCAACATCATGCTGCGCACCGCGGTGATCGCCGCGATCCGGCAGAAGATGACCGCGCTCGGCTTCAACGAGATGGCGACGCCGATCCTCACCGCGACCTCCCCCGAGGGCGCCCGCGACTTCGTCGTCCCGTCCCGCCTCAACCCGGGCCGCTTCTATGCGCTGCCGCAGGCGCCGCAGCAGTTCAAGCAGCTGCTGATGGTCTCCGGCTTCGACCGCTACTTCCAGATCGCGCCCTGCTTCCGCGACGAGGACGCCCGCGCCGACCGCTCGCCCGGCGAGTTCTACCAGCTCGACGTCGAGATGAGCTTCGTGACGCAGGAGGACGTCTTCCAGCCGATCGAGAAGCTCATGACCGAGCTGTTCGAGGAGTTCGGCAACGGCCGCCACGTCACCTCGCCGTTCCCGCGGATCCCGTTCCGCGAGGCGATGCTGAAGTACGGCTCCGACAAGCCGGACCTGCGGGCCAAGCTGGAGCTCGTCGACATCACCGACGTGTTCGCCGACTCCGAGTTCAAGGCGTTCGCCGGCAAGCACGTGCGCGCCCTGCCGGTGCCGGACGTCGCCGGGCAGCCCCGCAAGTTCTTCGACTCCCTGGGCGAGTTCGCCGTCGAGCACGGCGCGAAGGGCCTCGCCTGGATCCGCGTCGGCGGCGACATGGCCTTCACCGGTCCCATCGCCAAGTTCCTCACCGAGGAGGACGTCAAGACGCTCGTCGACCGCCTCGGCCTGAAGCCGGGCCACGCGGTCTTCTTCGGCGCCGGCGACGTCGACGAGGTCGCGAAGATCATGGGCGCGGTCCGCGTCGAGGCGGCCAAGCGGGCCGGCCACTTCGAGGAGGACGTCTTCCGCTTCTGCTGGATCGTCGACTTCCCGATGTACGAGAAGGACGAGGAGACCGGCAAGATCGACTTCTCGCACAACCCCTTCTCCATGCCGCAGGGCGGCATGAAGGACCTGGAGGAGAAGGACCCGCTCGACATCCTCGCCTGGCAGTACGACATCGT
This sequence comes from Streptomyces sp. CC228A, assembly GCF_021390935.1. GTDB lineage: Bacteria > Actinomycetota > Actinomycetes > Streptomycetales > Streptomycetaceae > Streptomyces. The sequence goes on along the minus strand of NZ_JAJPUI010000005.1, from coordinate 364,405 downwards.
CTGCAACGGCGTCGAGCTGTCCTCCGGCGCCATCCGGAACCACGAGCCCGACATCATGATCAAGGCGTTCGAGATCGCGGGCTACGACCGCGACACCGTCGAGCGCGAGTTCGCGGGCATGCTCCGCGCGTTCCGCTTCGGCGCCCCGCCGCACGGCGGCATCGCCCCCGGTGTCGACCGCATCGTCATGCTCCTCGCCGACGAGCCGAACATCCGCGAGACCATCGCGTTCCCGCTGAACGGCAACGCGCAGGACCTGATGATGGGCGCCCCCACGGAGCTGGAGGAGGCGCGGCTGCGGGAGCTGAACATCGCGCTGCGCAAGCCGGTGGCCGACAAGGGCAAGTGAGCCGCGCGGCACGCCGCACACCCTGGGCGCGGGCCCCGGACCGGAGGAATCCGGCCCGGGGCCCGCGTGTTTCTGTCGACTGGGCCGCCACCCGCAACCCCGCACGGGCGCAGAGGCGTTGACAAGGGGTGAAGCCCCGGCACCGGCACCTCCGGCTCCTGCGAAAGGCCCGACCCATGCCCGTGTTCCGCCGCCCGCGCCGCCGCCTCCCCGTGGTGGCCGCGGTGCTGTTCCCGCTCCTGCCGGTGACCGCGTGCGCCGACGGCGGCCCACCGGACGGGGAGCGGCGCCGCCCGCCGGCCGCCGGGGCGAAGGGCCCCGGCGACCACGGGACCCCGCCGCCGCCCGCCGGGCGGGCCGCGGCGGCGTGCCCGCGCTGCCGCCGCCCGCCCCGGCGGACATCCCCGGGCTCGGCCCGCGCACCCGCGCCGCCCTCGACCCGGCCACGAGGCAGGCGGTCGTCGTCCGCGGGAAGGACCGGGACTCCAGCGACTCCGCCGTCACCCTCTACGAGCGCCCCCCGGGGGCCGGCTGGAAGGCGGTGGCAGGCCCGTGGCCCGCGCACAACGCGGTCAGGGGCTGGACCGACCACCACGTGCAGGACGACCTGCGCTCGCCCGTCGGCGTGTACGGCCTGACGGACGCCGGCGGCCTGCTCCCCGACCCGGGCACGAGGCTCCCGTACGACCGGGGCCCGGCCTTCACGGCCACCGGCACCGGCGCCCTCGGGGAACCGCTGGCGGGCTCCTTCGACTACGTCGTCGCCATCAACTACAACCGCAAGCCGGGCACGTCCCCCCTGGACTGGACCCGCCCCCTGGGCGTGGAGCGCGGCGGCGGGATCTGGCTCCACGTCGACCACGACGGGCCCACGCAGGGGTGTGTATCCCTGGAGAAGCCGCAGATGAAGGAGGTGCTGACGTGGCTCGACCCGTCGGCGCGGCCGGTGGTGGTGATGGGGGACGTGCTGAGCCTGGCACGGTGAGGGCGGACCGCGTGCCGCGAGCCGCGCGGGGGTGGGTCGGGTAGGGGCGGGTCGCGTGGGCGCGGTGTCGGGGGCGCGCTGCGCCCGGCGCGGTGGGGTGCTGGGCCCGGCGGTGCGCCGGGGCCTGCCGGGGCGGGGTGCGGGGGCGGCGGTGCGCCGGGGCCTGCCGGGCCGGGTGCGGGGGCCGGCGGTGCGCCGGGGCCTGCCGGGCCGGGTGAGGGGGCCGGATCCCCGGCGCGGGGGCCGCGGTCTGGCGCGGCCGGGCGCGTGCCGTGGGTTCGGTGCGGCGGGTCCCGTGCCGGCGGGCGCCGCGGGGCTGGAAGGGCGGCGGTCACCGCGGAGGCGGCCCGCTGGTGCGCGGCCCGGTGGTGCGCGGTCCGGTGGTGCGCGGCCCGGGGGGCTGCGGTGGAGGCGGCCCGCGGTGCGGTCAGACCGCTTCGGCCGCCGGCTCGTCCTCGTCCAGCAGCCCGGCCTTCGCGATCAGGTAGGCGAGCTGGGCGCGGCTGCGGCTGCCGAGCATCTCGGACGCCTTGCGGATGTGGGTGGCGACGGTCCGGGTGCTCATGCCGAGGCGCCCGGCGATCGTCTCGTCCGTGTAGCCGTTGACCATGAGCTGGAGGACCGCGCGGCGGGTCTCGTTGGCGAGGAGCGGCGGGCGGTGCGCGCTGGGGGCGTAGTCGAGGGGGACGGCGCGCTCCCAGGCGTGGTCGAAGATCCCGACGAGGTAGCGGATGAGGCCCGGGTGCTCGATGGCCAGCGCGAACTGGCGGCGCTCCTCGGCGGGGTCCGGGACGAAGGCGATCCTGCGGTCGCAGACGATGAGCCGGTCGAACACCTCGTCCAGGGTGCGCACCTCGGCGCCCGCGGCGGAGACCTGCTCCACGTACGACAGCGTGGGGCCGTGGGTGCGGACGGTGTGCTGGTAGATGGTGCGCTGGCGGACGCCGCGGCGGAGCGCGGCCACGTCGGAGGGGAGCGCGTCCTCCAGCAGTTCCTGAGCCCGGCCGCCGCCCGGCTGGGCCGTCAGCAGCTCCTCCTGGCAGGAGTTCACCACGCTTTCCAGCGTGGCGTTGATGGCGGCAGCGCCCCGGATGACCCGGACGCCGGAGTCGCTTCCGACAGAGCGGTAGACCTCCTCCACCTGGTGCACCGCGGACCTGGCCTGGGCCAGGACCCGCTGCGTGGACTCGATGCTCTGCTCCATGGGCACGAGCAGGGAGTTCGCCGCGAGCCCGGGCGGGATGGGGACGAGCCGGCCGTCGCCGCCGCGGTGGACGAAGCCCAGAGCGATCAGGCATTCCGGGCATTCCTCTGGCTGGAAGTGGCCCTTCAGTACCTCCGCGTAGAAGGTCAATCCCTCGTCGCACACCGGCGGAAGTCCGGTTTGCTCTTGTTCGCCACTTCTCGTGCACATTTGTCTAACCTTCAGGTTCTGGCGCTTGCATGATCATGCTGCTGGATTTCCCTGTTCTGCGCGACCGCCAGGGCGCATGATTCTGGTCACGGGCCGGAAGTGGTGGCCCGACAGGATATTGGGGGGAATTTTTTCATGCTGAAGGCAAAGATCCTTCGTTCCGTATTCGGCGTACTCGGTGCGGCGGTCCTGGCCGTTCTGGCGGCGGACGTGCAGGCGGGTACCGAAGACCGGCCGGAGCGCGCCGCGGTCGCCGCCCCGGCGGACGACTCGCGGTGGGGCTGACCTTCCCCGTCGCGCCACTGCACCGAATACCAGTGACAGGAGACCCATGTCCGCCAAACAGCTTTCCGTGCGCCCGCCGGCCCCGTTCGAGGGCTTGGCCGACAAGCTGACGGACCTCAAGACCTCAGGCCTCTACCGGGAGTTCACCCCCTGCTCGTACCTCGCGGAGGAACCGGGGTACGCGCTGCACCAGGGGCGGCGCATCCAGGTGTGGTGCACCAACGACTACCTCGGTATGAGCCAGAACCCGCAGGTCATGGAGGCGCAGATCGCCTCCACGCGGCGGCACGGCACCGGCAACGGCGGCTCCCGCAACATCGCGGGCACCAGTGAGGCCCACGTCGAACTGGAAGCCCGGCTCGCGGCCTGGCACCGCCGCCCGCGGGCGCTGGTCTTCACCAGTGGATACGTGGCGAACTTCGAGACGCTCACCACCCTCCTCGCGGCCGAACCCGACACGGTGGTGTTCTCCGATTCACTGAACCACCGCTCGCTGATCGAGGGGATCCGCTCCGTCGGGAATCGCCGCCACATCTTCCCGCACAGCGATGTGGAGGCCCTGGAGGAACTGCTCGCCCAGTACCCCGTCGAGCGGCCCAAGCTGATTGTCTTCGAATCCGTCTACTCGATGGACGGGGACATCGCACCGATCAGCCGGATATGCGATCTGGCGGATCGGTACAACGCCATGACGTATCTCGACGAGACGCATGCAATCGGCGTCAACGGCCCCACAGGTGCCGGTATATGCGAGGAGATCGGCGAGTACCGGCCCACCTTTGTGCAAGGTGTCTTCGGAAAGGCCGTCGGCACCACCGGCGGCTACGTCGCGGGCCCCGACACGGCCCTCGACTACGTGCGCTCGTACGCGCCCGGCTTCATCTTCACCACCACCATCCCGCGGTCCAGCCTCGACGCCACCCGGCGCAGCCTCGACGTCATCCAGGGCGAGCAGGGCGCCGAGATGCGGCTGCGGCTCACGGCGAACGCCGCCCGCATGCGGACCGCGCTGCACCGCGCCGGGATCGACTTCATCGACGCGGAGAGCCACCTGGTGCCCGTGCTGGTGCCCGGCGGCGAGCGCGTCAAGGCCGTCTCGCGGCGGCTGCTGGACGAGTTCGACATCTACGTCCAGCCCATCAACTACCCGTCCGTCGCCAAGGGCGGCGAGCGGTTCCGCGTGACGGTCGCGCCCTTCCGCACCCAGGAGCAGATCGACGGTTTCGTCCGCGCCCTGCGGACCTGCCTCGACGCCGCCTGACGACCGCCCGTACCCACCCCTGCCAAGGACCCACGCATGCAGATCAAGGACATCACCCCCTTCATCGGCTCCGAGATGACCGGAGTGACCTACGAGGACCTCCAGGACCCGGAGGTGTTCCGGCAGCTCCTCGACGGCGTCCACCGGCGTGAGCTCGTGGTCGTCCGCGGGCTGGACCTCACCCCGGAGCAGCAGATCGCGCTCGCCTCCCGGATCGGCCGGCCCGTGCCGTTCCTGATGGCCAAGTACCGCCACCCCGACCACCCGGAGATCATGATCTCCTCGAACGCCATGCGGGCGAACCGCCCCGTCGGCGTCGCCCGGGTCGGCAACTTCTGGCACCAGGACTCCTCGTACGTGAAGGACCCGGCGCCGTACACGATGCTGCACGGCGTCGACGTGCCCGGCACCAGCGGCCACACCCTCTACGCCAGCGCCGTCGACGTCTACGACCGGCTGCCGCAGCGGTGGAAGGACCGGATCGCCGGGCGCACCGCCCTGCACACCGTCGGCAAGCGCCAGCGCATCGCGCAGGAGCACGTCGGGCTGTCCATCGCGGAGTTCAGGGCCCTCGTCGAGCAGCAGTACCCGCCGACCGAGCACCCCCTGGTCAAGCAGGACCCGCACACCGGCCGCCCGTACCTGTACGGCGCACCCGAGTACATGCAGTCCGTGGTCGGCTTCGACGCCAACGAGAACGAGGAGTTCTTCGCGGTCATCGACGGGCTCATCCAGGACCCGGACCACGTCTACACCCACCGCTGGACCAGGAACGACCTGCTGGTGTGGAAGACCGCGACGACCTACCACGCCGCCACCGCGGTCGAGCCCGGCGTGGACCGCACCGTGCACCGCGTGAGCATCGAGGAGCGCGGACAGGACGCGCAGTGGGCGGCATAGCCGACTTCGCCGTCCGCTTCCCCTCCGCGAGGGCCGACCTGCGCGCCATGCACCGCGCCTCCGGTGTGGCCCTCGCGGACCTGGCCGCGATCACCCACTGCGACGGCTTCCCCGTCCTCGCCGACGGCGAGGCGGTGTGGGAGCTGGCCCGGGAAGCGGCCCGGGACGTGCTCGCCAGGACCGGCACGGCGGCCTCCCGCATCCGGCAGGTCGTCTACGCCGGGTCCGGCGAGTGGGACCGGCCGTTCTGGTCGCCGGCCGCGAAGATCGCCCACGAACTGGGCGTCGACCGGGCCCACTGCTTCGAGGTGGCGAACTTCTGCAACGCCGGGATGACGGCGCTGCGCCTGCTGACCGTGCCGGGCGCGCTCGGGCCCGGCGACCACGCGCTGGTCCTGGTCGGGGACCGGCTGAGCCGGATGGTGGACTACGGGGACCCGGATGCCAAAGCTCTGTTCAACCTCGGTGATGCGGCTGCGGCGATACTGCTGGTGGGCGGTGCGGGCCGTTTCCGCGTCCTCCACTCCGCGATGCGCACCGACGGCAGCTGGTCCGACTACTACGCGGGGGAGCACGCGGACGGCCGGGTGGTCATCCGGCGCGCCGCGCACCGCGGCGGCCTCGCCGACGCGTACGTACGGCACTTCACCGCGCTGGTCGACGAGACGCTCGACGTCCTGGGCAGGGAGCGCGAGGACATCGCGTACTTCCTGATCAACCACGGCGACCGCACCATGCACCTGCGGCTGCTGGACAGCCTGGGCATCCCGGCCGGACGCAGCGTCTTCAACTACCACCGCCTCGCCCACATGGGCGGGACCGACACCCTCATCGCGCTCGGGGACCTCGAACGCGCAGGCCGGCTGCGCCGCGGCGACCTGATCATGCTCGCCACCAGCGCCATGGGCTTCAGCTGGGGCATCACGACCTTGGAGTATCAGGGATGAAGATCCTCGTCATGCACCAGGTGCCGTACCGGAAGATCGACTACCACCGTGCGATCGACCACGAACGGCACGACGTGACGTACATCGGCCACCCCCACCGGATGGCCGACCTGCCCGACGGGCTGCGCTGCACCCGCCTCACCCTGGACGCGGACGAGGACCTGGTCGCCGGGGTGTGCGCCCGCACCTCACCCGCCGACGGGTACGAGAAGGTGCTCGCCCTGTCCGAGTTCGGCATCGCCGAAGCCTGCTCCGTGCGCCGGCACCTCGGCATCGACGGGCCGTCCCCCGAGCAGGTCGAGCTGGTGCGGGACAAGGTGCGGATGAAGGAGGCCCTCGCCGGTTCGGGGCTGCGCCACCCGCGGTTCGTCCGCGAACCGTCCCGGTGCAGGCCGCTGCCGTGGACCGGCCGCACGGTGCTCAAGCCGCGCCAGGGCGCCTCCAGCGAGGACGTCACGGTCCACGAGACGGCGCGGGACGCCCTCAGCGCGTACTGGAGGCTGCCCGACCCGGCGGCGTTCCAGCTGGAGGAGCACATCGACGGCGACATCCTGCACGCGGACGGCCTCGTCCAGGACGGCCGGCTGGTGGACCTCTCCGTCAGCCGGTACGTCAACAAGCCCGTCGAGTACGCCGCGGGCACACCGCTCGGGTCCCACCAGGAGCCGCACACCCCGGAGCAGCGGGCCTTCGCCCAGCAGGTCGTCACGGCCCTCGGCATCGAAGAGGGCTCCCTGCACCTGGAGTTCTTCGAGACCGCCGAAGGCGAACGGGTCTTCCTGGAGGTCGCCAACCGGGTCGGCGGCGCCGCGGTCGTCCCCCTGCACGAGCGGCACACCGGCGTGCACCTGCCGTCCCACGAGATCGCCGTCCGCCTCGGCCTCGACCGGCCCGCGACGGGCCGCCCCAGCGGCCGCTACCACGGCTGGCTGGCCTTCCCCGGCCACCACCTGCCCGGCGGCACCCCGGCCGCCGTCACTGTCCCGGAGGCGCTGCGCACCCACCCCTGCGCCGACCGCGTGCACACCCTGGCCCCCGGCCAGGCGTCCCCCGCGCACATCACCTACCAGGAGTGGGAGGTCCCGGTGTTCATCGAGGCGTCCCACAGCGACGCGGCGCAGCTGCGGCGGTTCCTGGAGGAGTGCGCCCGCACCGTGGCGGTCGACGCAGGCCCGCAGCCGGCGGCGGAGCGGCAGGTGGCCGCGTGAGCACGCCCACCGCACGCTCCGCGCGGGCCGTGCAGCAGGTCCGCCGCCCTCAGGGCATGCCCGTGCCGGGCGACTTCGCCGAGGTGGAGCTCGCCCTGCCGCCGCTCACCCCGGGCACCGCCCTGGTGGAGAACCTGTGGCTGTCCGTGGACCCGTACATGCGGGAGTGCATGGACGGCGACTGGGACCTGCACGCCCCGCTCGAAGGCCGCTCCGTCGGGCGGGTCACGGAGTCCCGCAGCGCCGAACTGCCGGTCGGCTCCCTCGTCTTCCACCGGGACGGCTGGCGCACCCGCACCGTCCTGACACCGGCCGAGGCCAGACTGCTGCCCGCGTACGAGGGGATCGCCCCCGAGTCGTTCCTCGGGCTGCTCGGCGGCACCGGGCTGACCGCCTACGTGGCGCTCACCCGGATCGCCCGGCTGCGGGCGGGCGACACCGTGTTCGTGTCGGCGGCGGCGGGCGGTGTCGGCACCGCCGCGGGGCAGCTCGCCCGGCTGCTGGGCGCCGGGCGGGTCATCGGCAGCGCCGGGTCCCCGGCCAAGGCGCGCTTGCTCACCGAGGAGTTCGGGTTCGACGCCGCCCTCGACCGCAGCGCCGCCACCCCGCTCGCGCAGCAGCTCCGGCAGGCCGCGCCGGACGGGATCGACGTCTACGTCGACAACGTCGGCGGCGACCACCTGGAGGCGGCGATCGCGTCGATGCGGGAGTTCGGCAGGATCGCCTGGTGCGGCGCGATCGCGCAGTACAACTCGGCCTGCCCGCCCGCCGCCCCGCGCAACCTCTTCGACCTCGTGGAGAAGAGCATCCGCCTGGAGGGCTTCCTCGTCGCCCGCCACGGGGACGCGCAGCAGGAGCTTGAGGACTTCCTCGTGCCGCACCTGAGGGCGGGGCGCGCCGTGGACCGGCTCAGCGTGACCGAGGGCTTCGACCACGCCGTCGACGCGTTCCTCGGCATGCTGCGCGGCGCCAACACCGGCAAGGCCGTCGTGCGGCTCGACCCGCACGGCTAGCGGTGCGGCGATGGCTCCCCTCAGCACGGGACTGCACATCAGCACGGTGAGCGCCGGCGGCTCCCACCGGGTCTGCGCGATCTGGCGGGTGCACGGCCGTCCCGCCCCCGCACCGGACCGGTCCTGCGCCCACCCGGCGGCGCTCCTGCTGCCCCGCCGGGGCGCCGAACAGGACTGGGCGGTCGAGACCGTGCTGGCGGCGCTGCGCGAGCGCGGCGCACCCGACGGGCCGGCGTGCGCGGCGCTCACCACGGACGCCGACGGCATCGCGCTGGTGCGGCTGCGCGGCGGGCTGTGCGACGCGGACCTGCTGGAGCTGGGGCGCGCCGCCCTCGGCGCGGGCCAGCGGGAGTGGGCCGCGCTGGCCGACAGCGATCCGGCCGCCTTCCGCGCCGCGGCGGACGCCCCGTACGCGCTGCGCCGGCAGGCCGCCGTCGTCCGCGGCCCGCAGCCCGGCGGGGGACCCGTCCACGTCGTGCACCGGCGGGCGGAGGAGGTCCTGCGCGCGTACACGGCCGACCTGCTCAGCGGCGCCCCCCGCCCCCGGCCGCCCGAACCACCCTTCTCCGAGGATTCCGAGGACACACACCCATGAGGCACTACCCCACCGACCTGCTGCTGGCCGTCGAACACGTCGAGCGGTCCCTCACCGCGGGCTCGCTCCCCGATCTGGCCGATGCCCTGCGCCGGGCGGGGGTCGCCGAGCCGCCGCGGCGCTTCGACGGCGAGCAGCTCATGCTGGGCCTTGACCGGCTCCTCGACGGCGTCAGCCAGTACCCGTGGCAGCCGCTGACCGACAGCAACGACGTCGTGGAGACCGGGCCCGCGGGCACCGTCGTGCTCGACGACCGCGAAGGCGACGCTCCCGACCGGGGCGCGGGCACCGCGGCCGCCGCCGGTGCTGCCTCGGGTGCTGCCTCGGGTGCCGCCTCGGGTGCCGCCTCGGGTGCCGCCGAGGCGGTGCTGCGGGGGCTGCTGCTCGCCTGGGCGCTGGGCAACGAGGTCGTCGTGCGCACGGCACGGCCCGGCCTGTGGACCGCCGTCATGGACGCCCTGCGCGCCGCGGACACCCCGCTGCCCGCGGGCCGCGTCGCGGCGCCGGGCACCCCCGTCGCCGGTGTCGCCGTGGACGTCCCCGCCCTGCCGGAGGGCGCCTCGCCGGCCCTGGACTGCCAGGCACCCTGGGTGCACCGGCTGCTGACCCGCCGCCACCTGCCCGGTGTCACCCTGGCCCAGGCCCGCGGCGCGGACGCCGAGCGCGACGCGCGGATGGCGGCGCGGCTGCGGTTCCTCACCGCCCGCGCCCGGCGCCACCCGTACTACGCGGACCTGCCCGAGGCGGCCGACGTGCGCGGGCTCGCCGCCCTGCCCGTCCTGGAGAAGGCCGACCTGGAGGCCCACTCCCCGCCCGCCGGACGGGGGCTGCGCAGCGGCGGCCCCGGCACGGGCGAGGTGCTGCGGTCCGGCGCGACCAGCGGTGACCCGCGCTACATCGTGTACTCCCGGGCCGACTGGGACAACATGGTCCGCGAGGCGATCCCCGTGCTGTACGGGATGGGCTTGGAGCCCGGCGACCGGGTGATCAACACGCTGTTCGGCGGCGGCATGTACGGCGGGCTCACGACGACGTTCAGCGAACTGGCGCGCATGCCCGTGGAGGCGTACTCGACCGGCCAGTTCGCGACCGTGGACGACGTGCTGATGCTGACCGGGCGGTTCGGCGCCAACGTGGTCCTCGGCATGCCGGCGCTGATCCTGCCGCTGCTGAGGGACGCCAAGCAGCGCTGCCCCGAGCTGCGCGTCGAGAAGGTCCTCTACGGCGGCACCCCGATGACGCGGACCGACCGCGACTGGCTGCGCACCGCACTCGGCGCGCGGGTGGTGTCCAGCGTCCTCGCCGCGAACGACGGCGCCCAGCTCGGCTACCAGTGCGCCTCCCTGGACGGGACGCTGCACCACCTCAACGACGACTACACCCTCCTGGAGGTCGTCGACGAGTACGGCACCCCGCTGCCGGACGGCGCCGTCGGCGAGGTGCTGGTGACCACGCTGCAGAAGTTCGAGGGGCCGCTGGTGCGCTACCGGATCGGCGACACGGGGCGGATCTTCCACCATGCCTGCCGGTGCGGCGTGTCGGGCCGGGTGCTGGAGTACCTGGGCCGCTCCGACGGGCTGATCCGCTTCAAGGGCGAGACGGTGCTGTACGGCGACGTCCTGGCCGTGCTGGAGGGCCTGCGGGTCTCCCAGCTCCAGATCGAGGTGTTCAGCGAGGGGGGCAAGGAGATCCTCGTCGTCCGCACCGAGTCGCCGGTGCCGCCGGACGCCGCCGAGGTGCGGGAGCTGCTGGTGGCGGAGTTTCCCGTCCTGGGCGCCCTCCAGGACTTCGACGCCGCGCTGGACCTCTACGAACTGCGGGTCGAGTGCCATCCCGAAGGCCGCCTGTCGCGCAACGCGGTCAGCGGCAAGGTGAAGACGGTCGTCGACCGGCGGCTGGAGGTGTCCTGCTGATGCTCCGCCGCGACCCGGTGGCCCGCACCATGCTGGGGGCGATCTCGCTGTCCAGTGTCGGCATCGGCATCCACACCCTCGCCATGGGCCAGCTGCTCTACGACCGCACGGGAAGCCCCGGGGCGTTCGCCCTCATCCTCACCCTCCAGGGGCTGGCCGCGTTCTGCGTGCTGCCGCTGTGCGGGCCGCTGGTGGACGCGGTCAGCTCCAAGTGGGTGTACGCCCTGTGCGGCCTCGGCCGCGCCGCCACCGTGCTGCTGATCGTCGGGCTGGCGACGCTGCCCGGCACCGGCGCCGTCCCCGCGATGGTGGCGGTTGCCGTCCTCCTCGCGGTCTTCGACAACGTGGAGCGGTCGGCGCTGTTCAAACTCACCGCCCACCACGTGGCCGAGGCCCACATCGCCCGGTTCAACGGCATGATCGGTGTCGCGTTCCAGGCGGGGGCGCTCACCGGGATGGCGCTGCTGGGGCTGATCCTGACCTGGGGCACGGCCGAGCACGCCCTGCTGGTCGACGTCGTCATGTCGCTGGCCTGCGCCGGCGCGGTCGCCCGGCTCCGGCTCACCGCGAACGAGCACAACCCGCCGCTGTCGGCCCGCATGCTGGGCACGGCGGTGGCGGGCACGGTCGGCGAGTGGCGCCGCATGCTGGGCCGGTACCGGCGGTACCGGGCGGTGTTCGTGATGATCCTGCTGTGCGCCGGGGACTTCGTCTTCGCGCACGCGCTGAGCACCCTGGTGGTGCCGCTGGTCGACAGCCGGTACGGCGGCCAGGGCGGGTACATCGCCGCGCTGGAGGCCACCTTCGCCGTCGGCATGATCAGCGCCTCGTTCTTCACCCGCCGGCTCGTCGCCCAGCGGCTGCTGCCGCTGTGGCTGCTGGGGCAGGCCGCGGCCGCGATGCTGCTGGCGGCGTCCGACGCGGCGGCCGTGCACTTCCTGGCCTTCTTCCTCGCGGGGTTCGCCAACCTGAACAGCCTGACGTGGCTGCTGACCACGCTCCAGCAGCGGGCGTCGGACGGCGACAAGGCCAAGATGGCCTCCCTGCGGCTGCTGGCGATCGGGCTGGGCACGGCGGCGCTGATGCCGGTGATCGGCAGGTTCGCGACGGTGTCGCCGGGCGTCGGCTTCTGGAGCGTGACCGCCGTCATGGTGGTCTTCGCCGCCGGCGGGGCGTGGGTGGCCCGCACGTACCGGGCGGAACCGGAACCGCATGCTTCGGCGGCGCCGGAAGCGTCCGCCGCCGGACCGGAGGCGGCCGGGGCACGGGAGGTGCCGGGTGCCGGACCGGAGGCGGCCGGGGCACGGGAGGTGCCGGGTGCCGGACCGGAGGCGGCCGAGGTGCCGGAAGCGCCCCCGGTACCGGAGGCGGCCGGGGTGCCGGGCGTGCTCCCGGTACCGGATACCTCTCGCGCGGCCCCGGCCCCGGCCTCCCCGGTGACGGCCGCACCGGATCACCGCGGCGGCTGACCGTACGGACGAGCGCATCGGGACTCCGAGGAGCCGGGCCCCCGCACGGGCCCCCGACGGGCCCCCGACGGGTCCCGGTGCGGGTCCCGGCACGAGCCCCGTACGGGTCCCGGTACCAGAAGACCCCTCCGGCGCAGCGCTGCGCGCCGGAGGGGTCTTTCGGGCTGCCGGTGAGCGGGGCCGGGCCCCCGGCCGTGGACCGGGGGCCAGGTCTGCCCCTACTGGTCCTTCTTCGGCTCCTCCAGGCGCGGGAACAGTACCGCGCCCTTCGTGACCGTCGCGCCGGCCGGGAGCCGGCCCCAGTCGGCGGTCTCCTGGACCTTCTGGTCCGCGAGGGCGCCCAGCGACGCCTCCGCGCCCAGGGAGTCCCACAGCTTCTGCGAGGTGTCCGGCATGACCGGGTTCAGCAGGACCGCCACCGCGCGGAGGGACTCCGCCGCCGTGTAGAGGATGGTCGCCAGGCGGGCGCGCCCCTCGGGGGACCCGTCCTTGGCGACCTTCCACGGCTCCTGCTCCGTGATGTAGCCGTTGACCTGCTTCACGAAGTCGAAGACGGCGAGGATGCCGCCCTGGAAGTCCAGCTCCTCGCCGATCCGCCGGTCCGCCTCGGCGACCGCCGTGGCCAGGCCGTCCTTGACCGCCTGCTCGGCCTCGCCGTCGGCCGCGGCCTCCGGCAGGGCGCCGTCGAAGTACTTGCCGACCATCGCCGCCACGCGCGAGGCGAGGTTGCCGTAGTCGTTGGCCAGCTCGGAGGTGTAGCGGGCGGTGAAGTCCTCCCACGAGAAGGAGCCGTCCTGGCCGAACGCGATGGCCCGCAGGAAGTACCAGCGGTAGGCGTCCACGCCGAAGTGCGAGGTCAGGTCCTGCGGCTTGATGCCGGTCAGGTTCGACTTCGACATCTTCTCGCCGCCGACCATCAGCCAGCCGTTCGCCGCGACCCTGCCGGGCACCGGCAGGCCCTGCGCCATCAGCATGGCGGGCCAGATCACCGCGTGGAAGCGGAGGATGTCCTTACCGATGAGGTGCACGTCCGCGGGGAACGTCGCGTCGAACTTCGCCTGGTCGGAGCCGTAGCCGACGGCCGTCGCGTAGTTCAGCAGGGCGTCCACCCACACGTAGATGACGTGCTGGTCGTCCCACGGGATCGGGATGCCCCAGTCGAAGGTGGAGCGGGAGATCGAGAGGTCCTCCAGGCCCTGCTTCACGAAGTTCACGACCTCGTTGCGGGCCGACTCCGGCTGGATGAAGCCCGGGTTCGCCTCGTAGAACTCCAGCAGCTTCGGGCCGTACGCGGAGAGCTTGAAGAAGTAGTTCTCCTCCTTGAGGATCTCCACCGGCTTCTTGTGGACCGGGCAGAGCTTCGTGCCCTGCTCGTCCTCGATCAGGTCACCGGGGAGCTTGTACTCCTCGCAGCCCACGCAGTACGGGCCCTCGTACCCGCCCTTGTAGATCTCGCCCTTGTCGTACAGGTCCTGCACGAACTCCTGCACCCGGTCCGTGTGCCGCTTCTGGGTGGTGCGGATGAAGTCGTCGTTTGCGATCTCCAGGTGCTCCCAGAGGGGCTTCCACGCCTCCTCCACGAGCTTGTCGCACCACTCCTGCGGGGTGACACCGTTCGCGTCGGCCGTGCGCATGATCTTCTGACCGTGCTCGTCCGTGCCGGTGAGGTACCACACCTTCTCGCCGCGCTGACGGTGCCAGCGCGTGAGCACGTCGCCTGCGACGGTCGTATAGGCGTGGCCCAGGTGAGGAGCGTCGTTGACGTAGTAAATGGGGGTCGTGACGTAGTACGTCGTCTTCCCCTGCTTCTCGGATCCAGTGGCCGCCATGGGCGAAATCCTATCCGGCGGGCGGGGGCGGCCTCCGCCGCGTTTCGGGGGGTGAGAACGGGCGGGGGACGCGGGGCGGGCGGGTTCGCGGCCGTCGGGGGCGCCGGACCACTCCTGCGCGGGACCGCTGCCGCGGACGGCAGGGCGGGACGGGAAACGGCCGCCGCGAGTGGCGTCGGGGCGGGGCTCCCCGTACACCGGGGGAGGAGCGGGTGCCTTTCCCATCTTCCGTTGCGGGCAGGGGAGTACCGTTTTGAGTGTCCAGGTCAGAACGGAGTCCGTATGCCCGGCCGCACTGAGACATCGCCGTCCCTCCCCGGAGGTCGACTCCGGGACGTCCGACTGAGCAAAGGCCTGACGCAGGAAGGGCTGGCCGAGCGTGCTGGGCTCAGCCTCGGTGTCGTGAAGAAGATCGAGCGTGGCGGATCCGCACGACTGGAGACCTACCACGCCCTCGCGCGAGCGCTCGGTGTGCGGACGTCCGCGCTCTTCGATCCCTCCGGTCCCCACGCCACGCGGCGCGACGACCGCGACAAACTCGATCTGATGCCGCTCCGCCAGGCCATCGCCCCACCGATGACCGTGACCGGGCGGCTCGTGTCCGGCGACACCGTCGAACCGGAGCCGGACCTGCACGGCCTGCGGCGTACCGCCACTGCTCTCGCCTCGTCGTACTACAGCGACGACTACGCGGCGCTGGCCGGGCTGCTGCCCGCCCTGGTGCGCTCCGCCCGCACCGCGGTCGACCACTTCGACGGCGGCCCCCAGCACACGGAGGCACTGCGGATCAGGGCCGACGTCCTGCAGATGGCCGGTCGGTACCTCACGCAGGTGAGGGCCTACGATCTCGCCCACATCGCCCTGCGCGACGCGGTGACGGACGCCGTGGCCGCGGCCGACCGTACGGCGGCGGCGTCAGCGGTCTACCTGCAGGGCTGGACGCTGATCCGGCAGGGGCGCCTGGACGAGACCGAGCAGCTCGCCATCGCCACCGCCGACGACATCGAGCCGCGTATCTCCCGTGCGACCCGCGTGGAGCTGGGGGTCTGGGGACGGCTACTGGTCCGCGGGTCGTCCGCGGCCGCTCGGAACAACCGCCCGGACGAGGCACGGGAGATGCTGCGTCTGGCGCGTACCGCGGGCGCGGCCCTCGGCGGCGGCACGGCCGCGCACCCATACGGCTGGGGCAAGTTCAACTGGTCCACCGTCGCACTCCAGGCGGTCGAGAACCACGCCGTGGGCCGCAGGCCCGACCGCGTGCTCGGCCTGTCGACCCGGCTCGCTGCCGCGCCCGTCACCATGACATCCAACACCCTGCAGCGGCACAGGCTCGATGTGGCCCAGGCCCACGCGATGCTGGGACAGGGAAAGCAGGCCACCGACGTGCTGGCGCAGATCCACGACGAGGCCCCCGAGTGGCTCCGGCACCAGCAGATGGCGGAGAGCGTCTTCCAGGAGGCGCTGCGGTCGTCCGGGCGGAGCCTCACGCGGCAGCAGCGTGAGCTGGCCGGCTTCTTCGGCGTCGCGTAGGGGGCACGTTCCGTGACCCTTGGATCCGCGGCGCCCACCAAAGACTACGGAACGTGTCTGTGACACAACTAGGCGGAGTCATAGCTTCAGCGGCATGGACGTCACCCTCATCACCGGGCGTGGCGCGAGACCCAAGCTGGAGTTGGCATGTCGATGACGATCAAGGTGTATGCCGTCCGCCGCGACGGCACCACCCGCGTGATCCGCGAGAAGCGCGTGATCCCCGTGGACGAGGAGCCGCTGCCGCCCGTCGGCACCGCGTTCCCGCCGTGTGCCTGCCCGGTGTGCCGGCGCGTGCGGGAGGTGGGGGCCCGATGAGCGTCCCGCCGCCCGTGGGTCCGCCCCGACGTGGCTCGCCGCGCCCGCGCTCGCCGGGCCGCCGCAGCTCACCGAGCGGCAGCGCCGCGGCCGACAGTGCGCGGACTGCGCCGTCGAGCTGACTGCCGCCACCGCCCGGCCGCTGCCGCGGCGCTTTCCGCTGCGGGTCTGCGTGCGCTGCCACACCGCGAGGAGCAGCCGGTGACCGCGGCCGCGGGGGCGCTTCCCGCGTACGGGGCGCTCACCGCACTCCAGCGGTACGGCCTGGACTGCGCGTTCTGCGGCGCGCCGCTCGCGCCGGGAGCCGCGGTGTCGCTGGGGTGGCTGCGCCACCGGCCCGCGCCCGGCGTGCGGGTCGTGTGGGCGCCCCGCGCCTGCCGCGGCTGCGTCGAGGAGGGCGCGCCGTGACCGTACGCAGCGTCATCCGCGAGGCGGAGTGGGTCATCGGCGCCGACCGCGGCGAGGACGCCCCCGTGCAACGGATCGTGTGTGGTCTGCTCGCCCCTTGCGCTCGTGGGACGCTTCATAGACTGGCCGGGCTGCGACGAGAGGAAATGATCACAAATGCGCCCCCAGAGGTTCCACCAGTTCGCCTGCGAAGCACTCGCCAAAGCTCCCGAGGTCCAGGCTGTGGAGCCGTGGGACCGAGGTGACCACACCCTCGGGATGCGCATCGTCTTCACCAACGGGTCCCAGGTGTGGCTCGGCACGACCGGCGCGCTCCCTCCCGGCGTGAAGTCGGAGGACGAAGATGTCCCTGTCCTCGGCGAACCGCCTGCCCACGTCCCCTACCCCGATGTGTTCGACGGTGGCGCCGTCACACCCCAGCGCGCACAGGCGTACCTGGCCGCCGCACTGAACAACGCGGGGTGTGAGGAGATTGCGGAGGTGTACCCATACGCCGAGACCGCCCAGAACCCCGGCTTCGGCGTCGTCTTCCACAGCGGTGCCAAGGGCTTCTGCCTGTTCCACCACGCGGCGCGCTCGGGTCAAGGCATCAGTGGTACGCCTTTCAGCCTGCCTGTCGCCTTCTGAACCTCCCCGGGGGCCGCTTCGCCCGCCAGGGAGCGCACCACGCACCACAGATCAGCACCACACCCACCGGGAGGACTGATATGTGCACGTCATGTAACCCCAGCAGGAGGCTCGACCCTGCTCGCACCGCGGGCAACTGCCCTTCGTGCGGTGCGATCGTCGGCTCGGCGTCCGGCCAGCCCACCACCATCCACCAGGGGCCCGACGGCTCCACGTGCCCCGGCTCCGGGCAGCCCGCCCAGTAGGCGAGCACACCTGCGGCCGCCCTGGCCGGCTGAGTCACCCGTTGGCCGGGGCCCGACCGCACACGACAGAGCCGGCGACATGGAGTGGTACTCACTGAGCACTACTCCGGTACGTGTGGGTACCGCCCCGCCCCGGGCAACCCCCTGCACGCGACGTGACAACGGGGCCGGGCCGTGCGTACCACGGCCCGGCCCCGCTCGTCGTGTGTCAGGCGGAGGCGTCCGCGGTGCCGGGCCAGGAGGCGAGGACCTCCCGGTAGAAGCGGGCCGGCGGGACCTCGCGCGGGGCCGGGCCGGCGTGGAAGAAACCGGCGTTGTCGGCGCTGAGCCTGCGGAGGTAGTCGAACGCCTTGTGGTCCTCCTCGCCGAAGGCGACGAACTGCCAGAACACCGGACGGCCGGTGGCCTCGGCGTCCGCGAGCGCCTGGGTGGCGGCCGTCCTGGACTCGGGTGCGCCGTCGGTCTGGAACAGGACGAGCGCGGGGCGGTCCGGGCCGGCCTTCTCGTGGTGCGCGAGCACCTCGGCGATGGCCTGGTCGTAGTAGGTGCGGCCCATGCGGCCGAGACCGTCGTGGAGTTCCTCGATCCGCCCGGCGATGTCGTCGAGGCTGACCTCGCCCGTGCCGTCGACCTCGGTGGAGAAGAAGACGACGGGCACGGTCGCGGCCTCGTCCAGGTGCGCGGCGAGCGCGAGGGCCCGCTCGGCGAGGTGCTGGGCGCTGCCGTCCTTGTAGTACGGCCGCATGGAGGCCGAGCGGTCGAGGACCAGGTACACGGTGGCCCGCGCCCCGGTGAGGCCGCGCTTGCGCAGGGCGGCGCCGGCCGCCTTGTACGCCTCGGTGACGTGGTCCCGCACCGGTCCCTCCGCCACCCGCGACCTGACGCGCGCGGCACTGACGGCGGGCTTGCCTGCGGCGGCGGCCTGGGCGGACGCGGGCCGGGCGGACGCGGGCTGCGGGGCCGGCTCGGGCTCCGGCTCGGCGGCGGGGGCGCCGGCTGCGCGGCCTCCTGCTGCGGGGCCGGCTCCTGCGCGGCGGGCTCCTCGGGAAGCGCCTGAGCCGAGGGCTCCTGCGCGGCGGGCTCCGCCCCCTGGTCCTCCGCCGCGGTGGCCCCGGCTGCTTCTGCGGTCGCGTCCGCTGCGGTGGCCGCCTCGGCGGCTGCCTCCGGCTCGGTCGCCGCAGTCGCTTCGGCCGCCGCGGCCTCCTGCCGGGCGGTGGGCTCGGCTGCCGGAGGCGCGGTCTCCTGGGCGGCGCCCTCGGCGTCCTCGGCCACCTCACGCGTCTCGGCGGCCTCAGGTGCTTCCCGTACCTCGGACGCCTCGGCGACCTTGGACGCCTCGCGCGCCTCGGACGCCTCTGCCGCGTCACGGGCCTCGGCTGCCCCGGGTGCCTCCGTCGGTGCGGCGGTGACAGCCGCCTCCGCCGCGGCCTCCCGGTCGGCGGGCTCGGTCTTGGGCTCCGGGGCCGGGCCTTCCGCCTCGCGGGCCGGGGGCACGGTCGTACGGCGGGGCCTCGGCTGGTCGAAGGACGCCGCGACGAGATCGGCCGCGGTCGGCCCGGGGGCCGGTTCGCCCGGCGACGGCACGGACGCCGACTCCGTGTGCTCGGCCGGGGACGGGCCCGACGGCACCGGCACCGTGGCCGCCGGTTCGGCCGAGCGGTCCGACCGGTCCGCCGTGGTGTCCGTGCGTTCCGCCTGGGGCGGGACGGAGGGGGTGGCGGCCGAGTCGTCACGCTCCACGCGGTCGCGTCCGAACACCTTGCGCAGCAAGCTCCGAATGCCCATGGGCCATGGCCTTTCGCATATCTGGGTGCCGTATATGTCCGCACTGCTGGGAATTTACGAGAAATCTTCCCCGGCCAGACGGGACACGTAAGGTTAGCCGCCCCGAGCGGAAGTGGAATGGGTCCGTCTTCCATGTCAAGACCGCCTTTCCGCGGGCCCGACTCCGCGCTGGACGCACGGGGTTCATATGACGTTCATTCAGCGGCCCTCGATCCGCACGGCGGCGCGCCTAACGTCCGGCCGGAAGGTATTCCGACACGATGTCGGCGCGGGGCGCGCCGAAGGAGGACCACGTGCGCAAGCTGCTGCCGCTGTTCACCACCCCCTCGCACGCGGGCGGTCGTTCCGCCCTCACCTGCCGCTACCGCTGCGGTGACGCGTGCTTCCAGGACGTGCCGAACACCAGCGACAACGAATACGCCGGCGACGTCATAGCCGGCGCCCTCTCCCGCCGCTCCATGATGCGTGCGGCCGCCGCCGTCACCGTGACGGCCGCGGCGGGCGCCGCCGTCGTCGCCCCCGCGTCGGAGGCGCACGCCGCCCCGGCCGAGGGCTGGGGCCCGGGCGGCTGGAAGCCCGGCCGGGCCGACGGCGCGCGGGGCCTGCGCTTCACGCCCGTCGCGCCCAACACCGCCGACCGGGTCACCGTCGCCGCCGGCTACACGCAGAACGTGGTCATCCGCTGGGGCGACCCCGTCCTGCGCGGCGCGCCCGCGTTCGACGCGGAGAAGCAGACCGCCAAGGCGCAGGCCATGCAGTTCGGTTACAACAACGACTTCCTGTCGCTGCTGCCGCTGCGCCGCGAGTACGGCCGCCAGGTCCTCGTCGCGAACCACGAGTACAGCGACGAGACGCTCATGTTCCGCGGCTACGACCCGGAGAACCCGACCCGCGAGCAGGTCGAGATCGCCTGGGCCGCCCACGGCATGTCCGTCGTCGTCGTGCAGGAGGAGCGCCGCAGCGGCAAGCTGACGCCCGTCACCCGGCACTGGCTGAACCGCCGCCTCACCGCCACCAGCGTCTTCGAGCTCACCGGCCCGGCCGCCGGCGGCGACCTGCTGAAGACGTCCGCCGACCCGACCGGCCGGAAGGTGCTCGGCACCCTCAACAACTGCGCCGGCGGCACCACCCCGTGGGGCACGGTCCTGTCCGGCGAGGAGAACTTCAACCAGTACTTCGCCAACGGCTCGTCCGCCACCGACAAGCGCTACGGCATCCGCTCCGGCGCCACCGGGCGCAAGTGGGAGCGGTTCGACAAGCGGTTCGACGCGGCACAGGAGCCGAACGAGCCGCACCGCTTCGGCTGGGTCGTCGAGCTCGACCCGTACGACCCGCACTCCACTCCCCGCAAGCGCACCGCGCTCGGCCGCTTCAAGCACGAGGCCGCGCAGCCCCGCCTCACCGCCGACGGCCGCCCCGTCGTCTACATGGGCGACGACGAGCGGTTCGACTACCTGTACAAGTTCGTTTCCAGCAAGCGGATGAAGAAGGGCGACTCGCGGGCCGCCCGCGCGCACAACCTGACCCTCCTCGACGAGGGCACCCTCTACGTCGCCAAGCTCACCGGCGACTCCCCGGCCGCCGAGATCGACGGCTCGGGCAAGCTCCCGAACGACGGCGAGTTCGACGGCTCCGGCGTGTGGATCCCGCTCGCCACCGGTGACGTCTCGCACGTGCCGGGCATGACCGCCGAGGAGGTCTACGTCTTCACGCGCCTGGCCGGTGACAAGGTCGGCGCCACGAAGATGGACCGCCCCGAGGACGTCGAGCCCTCGCCCCGCTCCGGCCGCGTGTACGTCGCGCTCACCAACAACTCCCGCCGCGGCACGGACGGCAACCCGGGCGCCGACGAGGCCAACCCCCGCAACCGGAACAAGCACGGCCACGTGCTGGAGCTGGCCGAGCACTGGGACGACCCGTCGTCCGACGGCTTCGCCTGGCGGCTGTTCCTCGTCGCCGGCGACCCGGAGGACCCGGCGACGTACTTCGCGGGCTACCCGAAGGACAAGGTGTCGCCGATCTCCTGCCCCGACAACGTCGCCTTCGACCCGCACGGCAACCTGTGGATCTCCACCGACGGCAACGCGCTGGGATCCCACGACGGACTGTTCGGCGTGGCCACGCACGGCGAGCGGCGCGGTGAGCTGAAGCAGTTCCTCACCGTGCCCGTCGGCGCCGAGACCTGCGGCCCGGTCATCCAGGACCGCCGCGTCCTGGTCGCCGTGCAGCACCCGGGCGAGGTCGACGGCGCCAGCGTCGAGAACCCGAAGTCGGTGTGGCCCGACGGCCCGGGCCGGATCGTCCGCCCGTCCGTCGTCGCCGTGTACCGCAAGGACGGGCGGAACATCGGCGTCTGAGCCGCCCCGGGCGGCGCGGACGGCCGGTGCCTCCCCGTACACCCGTACACCCGTACACACCGCATGTCCTGCATGTCGCAGGCGTCCCGGGCCGCGCGCAGCGCCCGGGGCGCCGCCGCTCCCCAGCGGCGCCCCTGGTCTCACGAGGTGGCGCGGGCCTGTGCGCGCCACCTCGTGAACTGCTCCGCGGGGTCGCCCGTGTACGACCAGGGGACGCGGGACGCCCGCGTCCCCAGCAGGCCGAACACCTCGTCCGCCACGTCCGGCAGGTCCGCGTGGCAGGCGGCGTGGGCCAGGTAGTTGAGGGGCTCCACCTCCTCCGGGCGGACCGGCCCCGGCGGCCTGCCGCCCAGCCAGCGGTCCGCGGTGCGCCGCACCTCCGTCACCGCGAGCTCGTGCTTCCAGTGCTGGTCGAAGCCGCGCACGGACCCCGGACCGCGGCCCGTGCCCAGCACCCCGTCCCGTACGTACCGGTACTCCTCCACCCGCGCGACCTGCACCAGCACCGGCAGCGGCGACCCGGGCGGCGCCGCGCCCGCCGCGTCCCGCGCGAAGTCGTACATCGAGCCGTGCGTGCCGTGCCACCGCGCCGACCAGTAGCGCAGCATCTGCACGTGCCCCTCGGTGTTGTGCGGGTCGCGCCGCCGCAGCTCGTCCCACCAGCGGCGCAGCTCCGCCCGCCCCACCCCGCCGTCGTACAGCCGGGCCACCGTCAGCAGCGACACCCACGGCATCGGGTCGGCGGGCCGGGCGTCCGCCGCCGTCAGGCACGCCAGGACCGTGGAGTCCAGCCGCTGCCGGTCCGGCGCGGCGCCCCGCCCCGCCGAGATGGCCGCGTCGAAGGCCCGGACGACCTCGGTCGCGGCCCTCAGCACCGCCGCGTCGGGATTCTCCGGCTCGGCCGCCCGCCACGCCTCCACGATCGAGCAGCCCGCCGCGGCGTGCGCGAGCAGCCGCACGCGGTGGGTGCGCAGCGGCCAGTGGGCGCCGGTCGCGGCCAGCAGGTCCCGCAGGCCCTGCCAGCGGCCGATAACGATGTCGTGCCGCACGTCCGTGAGGGCGCTGTCCCCGCAGTCCCGGTCGAAGTCGGGGACGAAGCGCTCGTCCCGCCGCCCCTGGCGGCTGTGCCGCCCCGGCTTGCGGGACCGGCCGACGAGCCGCCCCGGCAGGCCGGGAAGGCCGCCGCGGCCGCCGTCCCCGGCGCCTTCCGGGCCGCCGTCGCCGCCCGTCCCGCCGTGCCCGGCGCGATGGCGTGCCGCCATTGCCTCTCCCCCGTCGCGTGGTCGCTCGCGTGGTCACAGGCGGCGCGTGGTCGCGCCCGGTGCCCGCCCGGTGGACGGTCGCCGGCCGCCGCCGGGCCCGGGGCCGGCCGGCGGTCCGGGGGCGGTGGGCCGTCCCGGGGCGCCGGCGGCGCCGTCAGGTGCCGTGCACCGGCCCGGGGACCGGACACGCGGTCAGAAGTCGGTCGCCAGCGGCGCGGTGTCGTCCTGCCCGTGCCGCCGCTGCCGCGGTGCGCCGTGCTCCCACGGCCGCCCTTCCGTCTCCGCCAGTGCCCGCACCGCGTCCAGCTTCGCCGGACGGTAGTACGAACTGCCCCGCCGCCAGTACCACGTCATCGGAACGAGACCTGCGGCCAGCCCGCCCAGCCCGATCGCGACCGACGCGGCCGGCAGCTCCGCCAGCGACGCGAAGAAGACCCACAGCATGAAACCCGCGCCGGCCAGCGGCCACACCCCGCCCAGCAGGAACTCCCGCACCGACGACAGCAGCACGCGCCGGTACGCCACGACGGCGGCCACCCCGGCCAGGCCGTAGTAGAAGGCGATCTGCAGGCCGATCGCGCGGACCGCGCTCTCCAGGATGTCCCGCACCGACCCCAGCGCGTTCGCCGCCACGAACAGCGCCAGCGCCACCGCCCCGACCGTGCAGACGGCCATCCACGGGGTGTTCCACCTCCGGTGCACGGCCCCGAGCGCGGCCGGCACCGTCCGGTCCCGGCCCATCGCGAACAGCGACCGCGTCACCTGGAGCAGGGTCGTCTGCAGCGTCGCCACCGTCGACAGCACCACCGCCACGACCAGCAGCCGCCCGCCGCCGCCCGGCCAGACGGCGTCGCCCAGCAGCACCAGCGTGCCCATCCCGCCCGAGGCCGCGGCCCGCTCGCTGCCCAGGACCACGTTCACGGCGACCGCGTACGCCTCGAACAGCAGGAAGACCAGCGCGACCCCCAGCAGCGCCGCGCACCCGGGGGTGCGGCGGCTGTCCCGGGTCTCCTCGCTGAGGTTCCCGGTCACGTCCCAGCCCCAGTAGCAGAAGGCGGCGACGAGCGCGCCCGACGCGAATCCCGAGGCCCCGTCGAAGTGGCCGAACCCGAACCACGACCAGTCGAAGGCGGCCGCCGCGCCCTGGTGCACGACCGCGCCCACCAGGAACAGCAGCAGGAGCAGCAACTCGACTCCCGTCACGAGGAGTTGGGCCCGCGCGCTGAGCCGTGCGCCGCCCAGCACGACCAGCAGCACCAGCAGGAACCAGCCCGCGCCGACCGCCGTGGAGAGCGCCGTGCTGTCGGCCAGCGCCGGGTCGTACAGCGCGAGCGTCAGGGCGCCCGCGGGCAGCGCCCCGGCCACCATGAACAGCGTCGCCGACACCACCAGCGCCCACCCCGACAGGAACCCCAGGCACGGGTGGAGGGTGCGGCCCACCCAGGAGTAGGCGGCGCCCGCGTTCACGTCGATCCGGCCCAGCCTGCCGTACGCCACGACGATCCCCAGCATGGGCAGCGCGCAGTACAGCAGCGCGGCCGGCGCGGCCAGGCCGACGGCGCCCACCAGGACGGCGGTCGTGGCGGCGAGCGAGTAGGCGGGCGCGGTGCCGGCGACCGCCATCACGGTCGTGTCGAGGGTGCCGAGAGCATCGGGGCGTAGCCCTCTTCCGGAGAAGTTGCGCATGCCGAACGTCCTTGACTGGCAGGGGGGATGGCGCTGTGCTGATCGGTCCGTGCGCATCGTAGTGGCGGTCGCGGAAGCTGCGGCTCCGGGGACCTCCGGGGCGCGGCGGGGCCGCCCGAGTTGCCGGGCGCGGCGCGCGGGTGTGCCCTGGGATGGGGACGGGGACGCCGTGGGAAGGAGCTCCGCCATGGGCGCACACGCGGCACCCGCGCGGCACCGCCGTGCGAGGCGCCTCACCGAGGGCCGCAACACCCTGCAGTGGGCGCTGCCCGCCACGCTGGGGTTCTTCTACGGCCTGTACGCCGGGTTCCTGCACCGCGGCGCCGGTCCCACGGACTGGGGCGACGTGGCGTACGGCCTCGTCAGCGGGCTGGTCTTCGGCGTGCTGAGCTTCGCGCTCGGGCGGTACCGGCGGGCGCTGCCGCGCGAGCTGCGGGGCGCGGCGTACGGGCGCTGGCCGGCGCCGGCATCGGGTGGCTGTTCAGCCTGTCAGGCGGCAGCGTGGTCGCCAGTGCCGGGCTCGGCCTCGGTGTGGGCGCGGCCGTCGGGCTCGCGGCGTTCTACCTCTTCTACACGCACGAGTAGCGCCGGACCGCGGGCCAGCTCACAGGCACGGGTGGCGCCGGACCGCGGGCCACGCTCACAGGCGCGGGTAGCGCCGGATCGCGGGCCACGCTCACCCGCACGAGTCGCGAGCAGCGGGCGCCGCGGGGCCCGCTGTGCGCGCGGAGACGCGGTGGCGCGGTGCCCGCTCCGGTCGCAGACTGAGGACCATGGCCGGTTTCGCTGTCGAGACCAGCGGTCTCGTGAAGGTGTTCGGATCCACCAGGGCGCTCGACGGGGTCGACCTGAGGGTGCCGGCCGGCACCGTCTACGGCGTGCTCGGCCCCAACGGTGCGGGCAAGACCACCGCCGTGAGGGTCCTCGCCACGCTGCTGCGGCCGGACGGCGGCGAGGCCCGCGTCTTCGACCGCGACGTGGTCCGGGACGCCGACGAGGTGCGCAGCCGGGTCAGCCTCACCGGCCAGTACGCGTCCGTGGACGAGGACCTGACCGGCACCGAGAACCTCGTGCTGCTCGCCCGGCTGCTGGGCCACTCCCGGCCCGCCGCCCGCGACCGGGCCGCCCAGCTGCTGGAGGCGTTCGGCCTGTCCGAGGCGGCGGGCCGCCAGGTGAAGCAGTACTCGGGCGGCATGCGGCGCCGCATCGACATTGCGGCGTCCATCGTGAACACCCCCGACCTGCTGTTCCTCGACGAGCCGACCACCGGGCTCGACCCGCGCTCCCGCAACCAGGTGTGGGACATCGTGCGGACCGTCGTCGGCCAGGGCACCACCGTGCTCCTCACCACGCAGTACCTGGACGAGGCCGACCAGCTCGCCTCCCGGATCGCGGTCATCGACCACGGCCGGGTCATCGCGGAGGGCACGAAGGGCGAGCTGAAGGCGTCCGTGGGCGCGGGCTCCGTGCACGTGCGGCTGCGCCACGCCGAGCAGCGCCCCGACGCCGAGCGGGCCCTCGCGGCCGCCCTCGGGGCGACCGTGCAGCGGGAGGCGGACCCGGTCGCCCTCACCGCCACCGTCGACGGGCACCGCACGGAGCTCGGCGCCGCCGAGCAGGCCGCGCGGGCGCTGGCGGCACTGGCCGGGCAGGGCATCACCGTGGACACCTTCGCGCTGGGCCAGCCCAGCCTCGACGAGGTGTTCCTCGCGCTCACGGGCAAGGAAGCCGAGCCGCGGAAGGACGACGCACCATGACCACCACCGGCGAGCGGACCGCCACCGCCCCCCGCGCCGACGACCTCGCCGACCTCCTCGTGCAGGGGGCCGACCGCAGGCCGCCGCGCCCCTCGGCGCTGTCCGCGTCCCTCACCTTCGGCTGGCGGGCCATGCTGAAGATCAAGCACGTGCCGGAGCAGCTCTTCGACGTGACCGCGTTCCCGATCATGATGGTGCTGCTGTACACGTACCTGTTCGGGGGCGCGCTGGCCGGGTCGGTGTCGGACTACGTCCAGTTCCTGCTGCCCGGCATCCTCGCGATGAGCGTCGTGATGATCACGATGTACACCGGGGTCGCCGTGAACACCGACATCCAGAAGGGCGTCTTCGACCGCTTCCGGACCCTGCCCGTGTGGCGCCCGGCCCCCATGGTCGGCTACCTGCTCGGCGACGTCGTCCGCTACCTCATCGCCTCCGCCGTGATGCTGTCGGTGGGCCTGCTCATCGGCTACCGGCCGCAGGGCGGCCCGTCCGGGGTGCTGGCCGGGGTGGCGCTGCTGATGGTGTTCTCCTTCGCCTTCTCCTGGGTGTGGACGATGTTCGGGCTGCTGCTGCGCAGCGAGAAGTCCGTGATGGGCGTCAGCATGATGGTGATCTTCCCGCTGACGTTCCTCAGCAACGTGTTCGTCGACCCGAGCACCATGCCGGGCTGGCTCCAGGCGTTCGTCCACAACAACCCGGTGACGCACCTGGCGGCGGCCGTGCGGGAGCTGATGGCGGGCGGCCGGCCCGGGGTGGACATCGCGTGGACCCTCGGTTGGTCGGCGCTGCTCGTCGCGGTCTTCGGCGCGGTGACGATGCGGCTGTACAACCGCAGGTGACGGCGGACCGCCGAGCGCGCGTCACCGAGGCGGAACGGCCTTGGGCCCCGGCGCGCGGCGGCCGCGCCCGGGGGCGGCAGTGCGAAGCGGCGGACGAGGGCGGCGCGGGGACCGCCCGAAGCGGCGGCCCGGGGGCGGCGGCCGGGGGCGGCGGCGGTGGGACCGCCCCGGGCGGGGGCGCAGGCGACCGGCCGGTAGTGTTCCGGGGCGTGAACAGCCCGGAGAGCCCCGCACCCCCGTCACCGTCGTCGGCGTGGGCGCCGACGGCTGGGACGGCTGCCCGAGGCGTCCCGTGCCGCCCTGAGGGCCGCGGAGGTCGTCGTCGGCGGCGGCGCCCGCCAACTCGGCCTGCTGCCCGAGGACGAGGTCCGCGCCGAGCGGATCGCCTGGCCCTCGCCGCTGCGGCCCGCCGTCCCCCGGGTGCTGGCCGCCCACGCGGGCCGCCGGATCGCCGTGCTGGCCAGCGGCGACCCCATGTTCCACGGCGTGGGGCGCGCCCTCGCCGACGCCGTGGGCGCCGAGCGGCTGCGGGTCCTGCCGCACCCCTCCTCCGTGTCGTACGCCTGCGCGCGGCTCGGCTGGCCCCTGGAGGACACCGAGACGGTGTCCCTGGTCGGGCGGGACCCGGACACGCTGACCGCGGCGCTCCACGACGGCCGCAGGCTGCTCGTGCTGAGCGCCGACGCCGCGACCCCCGCCCGGGTGGCGGCCCTGCTGCGCGGACGCGGGTACGGACCGAGCGCCCTGCGGGTGCTGGAGCAGCTCGGCCACCCCGACCGGGAGCGGCTGACGCCCCCGCCACCGCCGACGCGTGGGACGCGCCGCCCGGCGACCCCCTGAACATCGTCGCCGTCGAGTGCCGCCGCGCCCCGGGCGCGCCCCGCCTCGGAGCCGTACCGGGCCTGCCCGACGACGCGTACGAGCACGACGGGCAGCTGACGAAGCGGTACGTGCGGGCCGCGACGCTCGCCGCGCTCGCCCCCGCCCCCGGCGAACTGCTGTGGGACGTCGGCGGCGGCTCCGGTTCCGTCGGCATCGAGTGGATGCGGACCCACCGCGGATGCCGGGCCGTCAGCGTGGAGCGCGACCCGGCACGGGCCGACAGGATCGAGCGGAACGCCGCCGCGCTGGGCGTGCCGGGGCTGCGCGTGGTCCGGGCCGCCGCGCCCGGGGGCTCGCGGGGCTGCCCGCGCCCGACGCGGTGTTCATCGGCGGCGGGCTCACCGCGCCCGGCCTTCTGGACGCCTGCTGGGACGCCCTCCCGGCGGGCGGTCGGCTGGTCGCGAACACCGTGACGCTGGAGTCGGAGGCGCTGCTGGCCGACCGGTACCGGCGGCACGGCGGCGAGCTCGTCCGCCTCGCGGTCGCCCACGCCGTCCCCGTCGGCGGCTTCACCGGGTGGCGGCAGGCGATGCCGGTCACCCAGTGGTCCGTGACGAAGTGACGCGGCGGCGGCGCAGGCGGCGCGGGTGATGCCGGTGGTACCGGTGTGGTACCGGTGGTACCGGTGGCGTACGGACGCAGGGACGCAGGGACGCAGGCACGCAGGGACGCAGGGACGCAGGCACGCAGGCACGCAGGGACTCAGGGACGGACTGACGCAGTGACGAAGGCAGGAGAGCAGCAGTCATGACGGTGTACTTCATCGGCGCCGGCCCGGGCGCCGCCGACCTCATCACCGTGCGGGGCGCCCGCACGCTCGCCTCCTGCCGGGTGTGCCTCTACGCCGGCTCACTGGTGCCGCGGGAGCTGCTGGCCGAGTGCCCGCCGGACGCCCGGCTGGTCGACACCGCGCAGATGGACCTGGACGCGATCGTCGCCGAGCTGGTCCGCGCCCACGAGGCCGGGCACGACGTGGCGCGGCTGCACTCCGGCGACCCGTCGGTGTTCAGCGCCGTCGCCGAGCAGATGCGCCGCCTCGACGCGGCCGGGGTGCCGTACGAGGTGGTGCCCGGCGTCCCGGCGTTCGCGGCGGCCGCCGCGGCGCTGAAGCGGGAGCTGACGGTGCCGACCGTCGGCCAGACCGTCATCCTCACCCGCGTCGCCCAGCAGGCCACCCCCATGCCGGAGGGCGAGGACCTGGCCACCCTGGGCCGCAGCGGCGCCCTGCTGGTGCTGCATCTGGCGGCCCGCTACGCGGACCGGGTCGTCGCGGAGCTCGTACCGCACTACGGGGAGGACTGTCCGGCCGCCGTCGTCGCGATGGCCAGCCGACCCGACGAGGTGGTGCTGCGCGGCACGCTCGCCGACATCGCGGAGCAGACCAAGGCGGCGGGCATCACCAGGACCGCGGTCATCATCGTCGGCCGGACGCTGGCGGCCACCCAGTTCCGCGACAGCCACCTGTACTCGCCGGAGCGCGAACGCCACGTCTGCTGACCCCCGGGCCGCGCGGCCCCTGGCAGCGGGCCCCGACGGCCCGACCGCCCCGACCCACCCCGACCGGCCCGTCGGCGCCCCAGCCCTTCGGTGAGGCCGCGCGGGGCGGGGACGCGGCCGTACGGTGAAGACGTGCGAGTGGTCCGCGACCGGGTCGCGCTCGGCGCCTTCGCCGTCACGTGCGTCCTGGCGGGCGGCAACGCCGTGGGCGTCCGCTTCAGCAACCGCGAGCTGGACCCGCTGTGGGGCGCCGCGGTGCGGTTCGGCGCCGCCGCCGCCGTCCTGCTGCTGCTCATGGCCGTGCGGCGGCTCGCCTGGCCGCGGGGACGTGCGCTGGCGGGCGCGGTGCTGTTCGGGGTGCTGAACTTCGGCGTCACGTTCGGCCTCGCCTACTACGCGCTGGTCCACATCCACGCCGGTCTGGCGCAGACGCTCCTGGCGCTGGTGCCGCTCGTCGCGCTGCTGCTGTCGGTGGCGCAGCACCAGGAGCGGTTCAGCGCGGCGGCCCTGTCCGGGACGCTGTGCGCGACCGCGGGCGTCGGCGTGGTGTCGCGGGCGACGGTGCAGGCCGACGTGGCGTGGCCGGCGCTGCTCGCGGCGCTCGGCGCCGTGCTGTCCTTCGCGCAGGCGGCCGTCCTCGTGAAGCGGGTGCCGAAGCTGCACCCCGTGACGATGAACGCGGTGGGGATGGCCGCGGCCGCCGTGCTGCTCTTCGCCGGGTCGCTCGCGGCAGGGGACGCCTGGGTGCTGCCGGACCGGGCCGCCACGTGGTGGGCGCTGGCGTATCTGGTGGTGGCCGGGTCGGTGCTGACGTTCGTGTCCTACGTCGTGGTCATCGAGCGGTGGGGGCCCTCAAGGGCGGCGTACGTGTTCGTGGTCATCCCCGTCGTGACGATCGCCGCCTCCGCGTGGCTGGACGACGAGCCGCTCACGCCGTCCCTGCTGGTGGGCGCGCCGCTGATCCTCCTCGGCGTCTACCTGGGCGCGCTGCGGGGCGCCGCCGCCCGCCGGAGCGGCCCCGAGGACTGACCGCCGCCCCCGGAGCCGCTCGGCCGGCGGTGGCACGCCACGGCCCCGGTACGGTCCGGTCCAGACCGGTCCCGTCCGGTCCGGTCCGGTCCGGACCGCTCCCTCGGCTGCGGCGGCGCGCACGGCCGCGGCACGGCCGGGCACGCCCACGGGGCCGCCGCTCGGCCGGCCGCACCACCTCGGCGACCCGGCCCACCCCACCGCGTACGTCAGTGCGGCCCGCCCGGGATGGTCGACGCCACGATCCGCGACCTCGCCGAACGCGGCCTGCCGCACCACCGCACCACCGCATCCACCGCAACCCGCCACCGCCCGTGTCCTGACGCGCAGTCGGCCGGCCGGGGGCGGCGGTGGGCCCGTCGGCGCACGTCGGAGCCGTTCGCCCCCTTTCCGGAGGGCTGCGGTCTGTGGTGACCTCACTACGGGCCCGTCCGTCGGCGACACCGGGCGGGCCCGCCGTGTCCGTACCCGACCCGGGGAGGTGCCCATGGGCCCGATGGCGCGAGAGCGAGCCGCGAGGTGATCGCCGCGGTCGGCCACGCCGACCTGACCCCCGACAGCCTGCCCCTGGTGGAGGCCGCGCTGCGGGCGCGGTTCGAGCACACCGCGGACGGGGCGACCGGTGTCGTCCGCGTCGGCGCCGGCCTGCCCCTGGCCGTCGGCCGGGCGGTACGGGGGCGGGCCGCGGCCTCGTGGTCATGGTGCCCGCGCAGGGGTCCGTCCCGGCGCTCCTGCCACGGCGCGACCGGGCCGCGGCCGGTGAACTCCTGCTGCTGGCCGAGCACATGCGGCTGCTGCCGTACGACCCCGAAGGGCGGGACGCCTGCGTCGAAGCGGACGAGCGGATGATCCGCACCAGCCGCCGGCTGCTGGCCGTCTGGGACGGCTCACCGTCCGACGAGCGGGACGCCACCGCCCACCTGGTGGCGTACGCCCGGGCCCGGGGCATCCCCGTGGACGTGGTGTGGCCCGAGGGCGCGGCCCGCGCCACCCGGGCGGCGGGCGGTGCCCGATGAGGGACGCGCGACGGGACCGTTCGCCCTGCCCGGGGCGCACATGACGTCCCTCGCGCAGCACGGGCCACCGGCCCGGCCGTCGCGCTGCTGCGGCTCGCCGGCGGCCGCCGCCCTGACGCGGACGCCCGTGCCCGTACGGTCGCCCGGTGCGCGGCCCGCGGTCTGTCCGCCGCCCTGGCCCTGCCGGCGGCCACCGCCGGGTTGTGGACCGCCGCCGTGGAAGGGGGCGCGGTCACCGCCGGCTTCCCGGCCGTCGGAGCCGTACGTGCGCGGCGGCGGTGACGCGGGGCGGCAGCGTAGCGTCTGCCGCATGAGTGATCGGGGAGAGGGGACACCGTCCCGGATTGACGCCCAGGTGCCGCGACCACGGCGCGAGTTGGCGGGGACGGCGGCGGTCGCGGCCGGGGGCCCGGCGCACCCGGCGGCGACACGGTTGCGGCGGGCGCACGGGACGGGCAGGCCGTACAGGACGGGCAGGCCGTACGGGACGGGCAGGCCGTACGGGACCAGCGGGGCGTACCCGACCAGCGGGGCGTGCGGGCTGAGCGGGGCGTGCGGGGCGCCCGGTGGGGCCGGGCCGAGCGGGCGGCGCTGCTTCTTGCCGCGCCGAGGCCGGGCGGGGAGGGCGCGGCGGCCCAGCGGGGGCGGTGCTCGCCGCACTGTGCTTCCTCGTGTGCTGCGCGATCGGACTGCAGTCGTGGACGGCCCTGCGGGTCGCGGGCTTCGACCTGGGAATATTCGACCAGGCCGTGCGCTCCTACGCCGACTTCGCGCTGCCGCGGTCCGCCATCAAGAACGTGCACCACGAGTTCCCGCCCGGCTTCTCCGTGCTGGGGGACCACTTCTCGCCGGTACTGGCGCTGCTGGCGCCGCTGTACTGGCTGTGGGACGACCCGCGGACCCTGATCGTGGCGCAGGCCGCGCTGTTCGCCGCCGGGGTGCCCGTGGTGCGCCGCATCGCCCGGCACTGCTACGCGGGCGCCGCGCCCGCGGCCGTACGGCGCGCGGCGGACGTGGCGGGCCTCGTGTACGCCCTGGGCTGGCCGCTGGCGAACGCCGCGTACTCCGGCTTCCACGAAGTGGCCTTCGCGGTGCCGGTCACCCTGCTGATGCTGGAGCGGGGCCTGGCCCGCCGCCACGGCCCGGCCGCGGTGTGGGCGGCGGTGCTCTGCACGGTCAAGGAGGACATGGGGCTGGTCGTCGGCCTGTTCGGCGCGCTCCTCGCCGTCCGCGCCCACCGCGCCGGCAGCCGCGGCGGGCGCACCACGGGGCTGGCCCTGATGGTGGCGGGCCCCGCGGTGACGGCGGCGGCGGTGCGGTGGTTCCTGCCGGCCATGGGTGGGGTGCCCGGCTACTACTGGTCCTACGGCAGGGTGGGCGCCGACCCGGGCGAGGCGCTGGTGCGGCTGGTCACGGAGCCGTGGGCGGTGGCGCTCGTCGCCGTCACCCCCACCGTCAAGGCGGCGCTGCTCGTCTGGCTCCTGGGCACCCTGGCGCTGCTGCCGCTCGGTTCGCCGACCTTCCTGCTGGCGCTGCCGCTGCTGGGGGAGCGGGTGCTGTCCGACAACCCCAACCACTGGCCGGCGATCCACCACTACGACGCGTTCCTGTGGCCGATCCTGCTGACCGCGGCGCTGGAGACCGCGGGCCGCCTCCACCGGGCCCGCTCCCGGCTGCCGCGCCCGCCCGGCCTCGACCGCATCCGCCCGTCCGGCACGCGGGGCGGCGCGCGCCCGACCCGGGGCGCCCGCGCCCGACGGGTGCGGCGGCCGCCCACCCGGTGGTCGCCGCGCTGCCCGCGGCGGCGGTCGCCCTCAGCACGGCCGCCACGCTCTTCGTGGGCGCGGGCGTCCTGCTGAACCCCCAGTCCTGGCGGCCCGACACGGAGGCCAGGGCCCTGATCCAGGCCGCGGAGCTGATACCTGACGGGGCGACGGTGGAGGCCGACAACAACATCGCGCCCCGCCTCACGGCCCGTACCGACGTGGTGATCGCGGACGCCACCCCCAGGGGCGCGGACTGGGTCCTGATGCGGGAAGGGCGGCGCTCCTTCCCCTTCCTGAGCGCAGCCGACCAGCGCCGCAGGGTCGCCCTGCTCAGGGACCACGGCTACACGGAGACCTGGAGCCGCGACGGCGTCGTCCTCCTGCACCGCACCCGGGCCGAGACCGTGCCGGGCACCCGCCGTCCCGGGCCGGGCAGCGTCCCGGTGAGGGAGCAGGTGCCCGCGGACGTCGGCCGCGACCTGTTCCGCCGCTGAGGCGCACGCACGCGCGCCGGAGCCTGCGCGCCTGCCACGCGCCGCCGCCCGTACGGCCGTTACGTCCACCCCACCCACCCCACCACCCGCCCACCCCACCACCCGGTCGCCCGGTCGCGCGGTCGCCCGGCCATGCAGCGCCCGGCACCGCGTCCACCCGGCGCCGCGTCCACCCGGCGCCGCGGCTACACGGCGACGGGGTGGCCGAGTGCCGGGACCGGTTCGTCGAGCCGGAACTCGCGGTGCAGCAGCTCCACGGCCCGCGCGCAGTGCACCTTGGAGACCGTGAACGCGGTGCGGATCTGCGAGGTCGACACCGAGTAGGCGTCGATCCCGGCCTGCCCGAGCGCGGCCAGCATGCGGCCCGTGGTGAACGGCCGGCTCAGCAGCCCCGTACCGATCAGGGAGATCTTGGCCACCGGGTCGTGGACGTCCGCGGGGCAGGCGAGCCGGCCCAGCACCTCGCGCAGCACGGGCACATGGCGGCGGGCGACCGTGAAGTCCCAGCCGTGGCCGATGTCCCCGTCGCCGACACGGGACACGAGGTCCACGGGGACGGAGATCTCGGCGAGCGCGGCGAACAGCTCCAGGCCCCGGTGGCTCAGGCTGCCCGGGCGGATCACCACCCGGGCGACCTCCGTGTCGTGCGCGATCGCCGTGACGGACTGGGCGCTTTCCAGCATGTCCTCTCCGGTTTCCTCAGGGATGACGGTGGTGCCGGGCCGGTCGGAGAACGCGGAGCGGACGTGGATGCGCACGCCCGCCCTCGCCGCGATCCCGACGGCCTGCGGGTGCAGGACGGCGGCCCCCGAGTAGGCCATCTCGGCCATGAGACCGCTGCCGATCACGGGCAGCAGCCGGGCCTCCGGCGTGATGCGCGGATCCGCGGTGTGCACACCTGCGACGTCCGTGTGGACCTCGCAGGCGGCCGCGCCGAGCGTCGCCGCGAGGGCGACGGCGGTCGTGTCGGAACCGCCCTTGCCGAAGGTGACCACGTCGCCGGCGGCATCCCCGGCCTGGCCGCCCGCCACCACCGCGACCGTGCGGCGGCGCAGCAGCTCCCGCAGCCGCGTGCCGTCCACGGCGGTGAGCCGCCGTCGCCGTGCGGACCGGACGCGGCCATACCGGCCTGCGCCCCCGTCAGGGCCGCGGCGGGGACACCCATGCCGGTGAGGGCGATCGCGAGGAGGGCGGCCGACGCGACGGGGCCGGTGGCGAGCAGCTGGTCCGCCTCCCGCGCGGGCGGCGCCGCCGACACGGCGCGCGCGTCCGCCGCGAGGGCGTCGGCGGTGGTGCCGCGTGCCGACACCACCGCGACGACGGGATGGCCGGCGCGGTGGGCGCCGGCGATCCGCTCGGCGACGGCGCGCAGCCGCTCGGGCGCGGGCCCCAGGGACGTGCCGCCGAACTTCATGACGCGGATCGCTTCCGCCGCCGGGGGGACGGCGGCTACCGGGCTGTGCACGGTGGTTCTCCTTCTCATGTCGTCGAGGCGGCACCTGGTGTGCCCGAGTGGCGGTGGAGGCCCGGACGGGGGCGCGAGGCGGCCCGGGGACCACTCGCACGCAGGCCGCCTCGCACGCAGGCCGCCCGGACGCAGGCCGCCCGCGCGCAGGCCGCCCGTACGCAGGCCGCCCGCGCGCAGGAAGCTCCCCGCGCGCAGGAAGCCCCCCGCGCGAGCGCCCGGCCAGGTGAGCGGTCACCCAACGACGTCCAGCGCCTGGGTGACGGCGTTCCGTACGGTGATCCCGGCGCGGTCCAGCAGGTACCGCTCGCCGCCCACGAGGTCGAAGTGGACGTCCGGCACCCCGATGCGCCGCACCGGGGGCCCGCCCGCCTCCGCGAGCACCTCGCACACCGCGCTGCCCAGACCGCCCACGGCGCGGTGGTCCTCGATGGTCACCACCACCTCCGAACGGGCGCTCGCAGCCAGCAGGGCCTCCCGGTCCAGCGGCTTGACCGTGTGCATGTTGAGGTGCCCGGCGCTGACGCCCCGCGCGGCCAGTTCGCGGGCCGCCTCCGCCGCCACGAGGTTGGGGTGCGGTCCGGTGGCGACGAACAGCACCCGGCCGGGTGCCCGCAGCACCCGCGCCCTGCCGAGCACGAACGGGGCGCGCTCCGCGTACGGCGACGGCGTCGCGGGCCCGCCGAGCCGCAGGTAGGCGGGGCCCGGGGTGCGCGCGAGGGCCACCGTCGCCTGCGCGGCCTCCCACGCGTCGGCCGGCGCCACCACCGTCATGTGCGGCAGCATGCGGGTGGTGCCGAGGTCCTCCAGGGCGTGGCGGGCGGGGCCCTCGGAGCCCGCGGAGAGCCCCGCGTGCGTACCGACGATCTTGACGGGCAGGTCGGCGCCCGCCACACCGGTCCTGATCTGCTCGAAGGCGCGGCCGACGGCGAACGGGCCCAGGCCGCTCGCGAACACCGGCCGGGCGGCCACCGTCATCCCGGCGGCGACACCGATCAGGTTCTGCTCGGCGACGCCGAGGTCCACGTACTGGCGCGGCAGCTCCGCGGCGAACTCCGCCTCCAGGTCCGTGCCCGCTGACAGGCAGGCCAGCAGCGGGTTCTCGCGGCCCAGCGCGAGCAGCGCCAGGGCGTAGGCGTCCGGGCCGGACAGCACCGAGCGGTGCTCCCACACGTGGTCGAGGACGTCCGCGACGGAGCGGCGGGCCGCGACGCCCGTGCCGGTCACGGACGCTCACCCGCCAGCGCGGCGAGGGCCAGCCGCCGCGCCTGCGCGTCGAGGACCGCTGTGTTGCCGCGCCGGGTGTCGTGCAGGCCGGGGACACCGCGCGCCGCCACGGTGCGGGCGAGGACGACCGTGGGCCGCCCCGGCCGGACGGGCCCTTCGAGGGCCCGCCGGATCTGGCCGTGGTCGTGCCCGTCGATCCTCAGCACGTCCCAGCCGAAGCCCGTCCACTTGTCGGCGAGCGGCTCCAGCGCCATGCGGTCCTCGGTGCGGCGGCCGCCCTGCCAGCCGTTGCGGTCCACGACCGCGACGAGGTTGTCGGCGCCGAGGTGGGCCGCGGCCATGGCCGCCTCCCAGGTGGAGCCCGCCTGGAGCTCGCCGTCGCCGAGGATCACGAAGGCGCGGTTGTCGTAGCCGTAGCGCCGCCCGGCGAGGGCCACGCCCAGGCCCAGTGACAGGCCCTGCCCGGGCGCGCCGGTCGCGAAGTCCACCCCGGGCAGCCGCCGCAGGGGGTGCCCGGCGAGCCGGCTGCCGTCCTGCCGGTACGTCCCGGTCTCCGCGTCCGGGATGAGGCCCGTCGCGGCGAGCGCGGCGTACAGCGCGGCGGAGGCGTGGCCCTTGCTGAGGACGAGGTAGTCGCGGTCACCGGAGGAGGCCCCGTCGCCGGCCGGCTGCCGCAGCACCTCGCCGTACAGCACGGCGAGCAGGTCGGCGACGGACAGGCTGCCGCCGAGGCGGGCACCACCGGGCGCCCCGCTCATCTCGACGACCCGGCGCCGGATGTCCGCGGCGAGCCGTGCGGCCGCGTCCTTCCTCGGCGGCGCGTGTGTGAGCATGCTCGATCCCTCCGAAACGAAGCCGTCTCCCCGGTCAGCCGACGCCATAACAAACCAACTGAGCTGTTTTGTCAATGGCGGCCTTGGGGGTTCGGTCGCAGGGACGGGTGGGTCGGCGGCCTGCGACCCCGCCAAGGCGACCCCCGACCCCGCACCTCGAATGGCATGCCCTCACCTGGCGATGAAAGGGCGATCCGGGGGTCGGGCGGCCATGTCGCGGCCGACTTCGGAGCGAGGTGAATCCCCCTCGCCCTTCCGGGTGGGTCACCTGCCGGCCCTCTGGCTGCGCAGAGAAAGCCCCTTGACAAAACCAAGCGGTAGGTTTTTTGCTGTGGGGGGCGCGAGCGGCGCACGGCCGGTAAGGCGGAGCACCCGTCACCGCCGACCCCTGCCCTGCCGGCGGATTCGCCGGATGCTTGCCGACGAACGGCGTGATGGCGCGACCCGGCCTTTCTCGGGCAGCTGCCCGGTGAGGCACTCGCGGAGGATGCGGGATGCGAACTCGTGAGGGCGCCCCCACCCGCTGCCCACCTGTTCGTACGGGGCCCGGAATGGCCCGTACCCGTCTTGACCAGCGGCGGAGGGTTCGGGGCGGCCCTCTCCGGACAGCCCCGGACGGAGGTGAAGGCAGCCAGAACCGCAACCACTGCTCGGCTCCTTGCGGCCCTCGGGGCCGTACCACCGAAGGGGCTGGCCGGTTACCGCGGCGATGCCTGCGAAGTCGTGGTCGCCGTGCAGGAGGGTGAGTCCCCGCAACTCGGCAGCCGCGGCGCCGAGGTCCATCGCACCGGCGACGCCGGCCTCCTCGTCGCCCGCCGCCTGCTCGGAACCGGCCGACTCGTCACCACCGACCACGTGATCGGCCGACTCACTGCGTACGCCGGAGCCCCGGTGCTGGAATAGCCCCATGGCCGACACGCTGTACGACACCGACCTGATCATCATCGGCGGCGGTCCGGCAGGCTGCGCCGCTGCCCGCATGGCCGCCAGCGTGGGCATGCGCTCGATCCTGATCGAGCGGGACCGGCTGTGCCGCAACCTCTACCGGATTCCGGCCCTGAACAACGTCCTCGGCGGCCACACCAGCGGCCCCGAACTGGCCGACTCCATCGTCGCGGAGGTCAAGGGCACGGATCTGTGCCGCCTCGAAATCGGCCGGTACGTCACCGATCTCCGGGCCGGCAAGGACGGGGTGACGGTCACGGTCGACACGGGGACCCGTCTCACCGCTCCGTACGCCGTCGTCGCCACCGGCGTCGGCGCCCTCCAGCCCCGCGACGTCACCTGGATCACAGCCCCCGCCGGCCTCACCCTGCCCCCGCTCTGGCAGGCCCAGGCGGAGGATGCCGAGGGCCGCACCCTCCTCGTACTCGGCGGCGACCGCCCGATCGGCACCTTCCTGCGCGCCCACCCGACCACCGACACGCGCCTGCTCGTGGCGTACCCGGCGGCTGACGCGTACAAGATCGAGGAGATTCGCGAAGACCCCCGCGTCATGCTCCTCCCCGTCGAGCACCTCACGCTGGCCTCCGCAGAAGGCGCCTCGGTATCAGCGGAAGCGGTGGGCAAGGACGGCGTACGGCACACGATCGCGGCGAACGCTGCCTACCTCAGCATCGGGAACGCCCCGACCGCACCGCCCGGCGACCTGACCCGTGGTGCGGACGGATACTGCCCGCCTACCGACCAGCACCCCCGCGTCATCGTGGCCGGAGACCTCCGCTCCGCCCGGTTCCAACGGATCATGACTGCCTTGGGCTCCGGCAGCGAAGCCGCCCTGCACGCCTACTACGCGGCCAGGGACACGGACGTCCGCCAGCTGGCCCATCACTGAGGCCATCTGGGGAGCCCCGGGAACAGTCGCTACGGACAAGGACCAGGACAACGAGGTCTGAGACACGTCGAAGGGCCCCACCGCGAACGGTGGGGCTCTTCGACATCGTGCCCGGTGAGGCACTGGCGGAGGATACGAGATTCGAACTCGTGAGGGGTTGCCCCCAACACGCTTTCCAAGCGTGCGCCCTAGGCCTCTAGGCGAATCCTCCGCCGGAAACATTACATGACTCCGGGGAGTGCTCGCGAACTCGTTGCCGGGCCGGACGATCAGGTACCCTGGGCGCAGCCCCTCACGTGGCGCTATCTGACTGAACTCCCCCAGGGCCGGAAGGCAGCAAGGGTAGGTCGGCTCTGGCGGGTGCGTGGGGGGCGCTTGCGTGTGTGATCTTGGGCGGGTCGTTTGTCAGCGCGGCCCGATATCGTCGTATGCGTGTCGTCCCTCGCGCTGTACCGCCGCTACCGCCCCGAGACCTTCGCGGAGGTCATCGGGCAGGAGCATGTCACTGACCCGCTGCAGCAGGCGCTGCGGAACAACCGGGTCAACCACGCGTACCTGTTCAGCGGTCCCCGCGGGTGCGGCAAGACGACCAGTGCCCGCATCCTCGCCCGGTGCCTGAACTGCGAGCAGGGGCCGACGCCCACGCCCTGCGGGGAGTGCCGGTCCTGCCGGGACCTCGCGCGGAACGGGCCGGGGTCCATCGACGTGATCGAGATCGACGCGGCCTCCCACGGCGGTGTCGACGACGCCCGCGACCTGCGGGAGAAGGCCTTCTTCGGGCCCGCGGGCAGCCGGTACAAGATCTACATCATCGACGAGGCGCACATGGTCACCTCGGCGGGCTTCAACGCCCTGCTGAAGGTGGTCGAGGAGCCGCCGGAGCACCTGAAGTTCATCTTCGCGACCACCGAGCCCGAGAAGGTCATCGGCACCATCCGGTCGCGGACCCACCACTACCCGTTCCGGCTCGTCCCGCCCGGCACGCTGCGGGACTACCTGGCCCAGGTGTGCGGGCAGGAGGACATCCCCGTGGAGGACGGGGTGCTCCCGCTCGTGGTGCGGGCCGGTGCCGGGTCCGTCCGTGACTCCATGTCCGTCATGGACCAGCTCCTCGCCGGTGCCGGCGAGGACGGTGTGACGTACGCCATGGCCACCTCCCTCCTCGGGTACACCGACGGTTCGCTGCTCGACTCCGTCGTCGAGGCGTTCGCCACGGGCGACGGCGCGGCGGCCTTCGAGGTCGTCGACCGGGTCGTCGAGGGCGGCAACGACCCGCGGCGGTTCGTCGCCGACCTGCTGGAGCGGCTGCGGGACCTCGTGATCCTCGCCGCCGTGCCGGACGCCGCGGAGAAGGGGCTCATCGACGGGCCCGCGGAGGTCGTCGAGCGGATGCAGGCGCAGGCGTCGACGTTCGGCGCCGCCGAGCTCAGCCGGGCCGCCGACCTCGTCAACACCGGGCTCACCGAGATGCGCGGCGCCACCTCGCCGCGCCTCCAGCTGGAGCTGATCTGCGCGCGCGTCCTGCTGCCCGCCGCCTACGACGACGAGCGGTCGCTGCAGGCGCGGCTGGAGCGCCTGGAGCGCGGCGCCCACTTCCAGACCCCGGCCCGGGCCCCGCCATGGGGTACGTCCCGGGGCCCGGCGCCCACGTGCCGGACGCGGCCGGGCCCGCCGCGCCGCCGCCCGCCGCGCCCCCGTCACGCCCGCCGCCCAGCCCGCCGGTACGGCCGGAACGGTCGCCCCCGCGCCCGGCCCCGCCCAGGCCCCCGGTCCCGCGCCCACCGCGCCGCCCACCGCGCCGCCCGCCCCGGCTCCCGCTCCCGTCGCGGCCGCCCCCGCGCCCGCCGATGCGCCTGCGGCCGCCCCGGCTCCCCGCACGCCCGGCGCCTGGCCCACCGCCGCCGCACCCGGTGCCGGTGCCGGTACGGGCAGCGCGCGCCAGCCCGGAGGGTGGCCGTCCGCCGCCACGCCCGGGCAGGGGCGGCCGGCCGCCCCGCAGCCGCACGCCGCCCCGTCCGCGCCGCAGCCCGCCGCCCATGCGGTGGCCCCCGAAGCGGCCCAGGGCGCCGCTCAGGTGCGGAACATGTGGCCGGGCGTGCTCGAAGCCGTCAAGAACCGCCGCCGCTTCACCTGGATCCTGCTCAGCCAGAACGCCCAGATCGTCGGCTTCGACGGCACGACCCTCCAGCTCGGCTTCCTCAACGCGGGCGCCCGGGACAACTTCCTGAGCAGCGGCAGCGAGGACGTGCTGCGGCAGGTCCTCGCCGAGCAGTTCCACGTCCAGTGGAAGGTCGAGGCCATCGTCGACCCGTCCGGCGGCGGCGCCCCCGGCCCCGCCTCCCCGGGCGGATACGGCGGTGGCCGCCCCGCCCCCGCCCCGCCGCCCGCCGCACCGCAGCCGAGCGCCCCCGGGCCCGCCGCCCCGCCACCCCCGCAGTCCGGACCGCAGACCACCGCGTCGCAGTCCGGGCAGGCTCCTGCGGCGCAGCAGCCCGCACCCGGCCCGGGCGCCGCCCGCGGCGGGCCGC
The DNA here is from genome assembly GCF_021390935.1 of Streptomyces sp. CC228A. Lineage (GTDB taxonomy): Bacteria > Actinomycetota > Actinomycetes > Streptomycetales > Streptomycetaceae > Streptomyces. Next base: position 322,849 of record NZ_JAJPUI010000005.1, on the reverse strand, counting down.
GCGCCGCCGAGCCGCAGCCCGCGTACGAGCCGCCACCGCCGCCCGCGCCCCGGCAGGTCGCACCCGAGGACGACGTACCGGAAGAGGACGACCCCGACCTCGTCGAGTCGGCGCTCTCCAGCCACGAGCTGATCGTCCGAGAGCTCGGCGCCACCGTCCTGGACGAATACACGAACGAGTGAGGGCGTCCCGGTCGGCGGCCCGCACAAAGGGCGGGGCGGGCTCCGGGCTACCCTGGCTGGCGTGAAGGTCCTCGTCATCGGCGGCGGCGCCCGCGAACACGCCCTGTGCCGCTCCCTCTCCCTCGATCCCGACGTCACCGCTCTGCACTGCGCGCCCGGCAACGCCGGAATCGCGGACGTCGCCGAGCTCCACCAGGTGGACGCCCTCGACGGCGCAGCCGTGGCCGGCCTGGCCCGCGACCTGGGCGCCGACCTCGTCGTCGTCGGCCCGGAGGCCCCGCTCGTCGCGGGCGTCGCCGACGCCGTGCGCGCCACCGGCATCCCCTGCTTCGGCCCGTCGCGGGAGGCCGCCCGGCTGGAGGGCTCCAAGGCGTTCGCGAAGGACGTCATGGCCGCCGCCGGGGTGCCCACCGCCCGCAGCTACGTCTGCACGACGCCCGAGGAGATCGACGAGGCGCTCGACGCCTTCGGCGCCCCGTACGTCGTCAAGGACGACGGCCTCGCGGCCGGCAAGGGCGTCGTCGTCACCGGCGACGTCGAGCAGGCCCGCGCGCACGCGCTCTCCTGCGAGCGGGTGGTGATCGAGGAGTACCTCGACGGGCCCGAGGTCTCCCTCTTCGCGATCACCGACGGCACGACCGTGCTGCCGCTGACCCCCGCCCAGGACTTCAAGCGGGCCCACGACGGCGACGAGGGCCCGAACACCGGCGGCATGGGTGCCTACTCGCCCCTGCCGTGGGCCGAGCCGAAGCTGGTCGACGAGGTCATGGACACCGTCCTCCAGCCGACCGTCGACGAACTGCGCCGCCGCGGCACGCCGTTCTCCGGCCTGCTGTACGCGGGTCTCGCCCTGACCGGCCGCGGCGTCCGCGTGATCGAGTTCAACGCGCGCTTCGGCGACCCGGAGACCCAGGTCGTGCTGGCCCGGCTGCGCACCCCGCTCGCCCGCGTCCTGCTGAACGCCGCGAACGGCACGCTCGACGCGGAGCCGCCGCTGACCTGGCGCGACGAGGCCGCCGTGACGGTGGTCGTCGCCGCGGAGCACTACCCGGCGGCGCCGCGCACCGGCGACCCCGTCACCGGTCTGGACGAGGTCGCGGAGCTCGACGCCCCGCACACGTACGTCCTGCACGCCGGGACCAAGCGGGACGGCGACCACGTGGTCAGCGCCGGCGGCCGCGTCCTGTCGGTCACCGCGACGGGCAAGGACCTCGCGGAGGCCAGGCAGCGCGCGTACACGGCGGTCGGCCGCATCCGCCTGGAGGGTTCGCACCACCGCACGGACATCGCCCGCGAGGCCGCGGGCGAGTAGGCGGCAGACCCGGGCGGGCGGGCCCCTGCCGGTGCTCCCGGCGGGGCGGGCCCCTGCCGGTGCTCCCCGCTGCGAGGGCCATGGCCGTGGCCGGCCCTCCCGTCGGGGACCGGCCAGACGGGTCCTCCTCCTGTGGGCCGGATGCGGCGGGCCCCCGTCTTGGGGGGCCCGCCGCCGGTCTTTCGCCTGGGCGAGTCAGGCCTTCAGGCGATGCCATGGCCAATCCTCACGGTCAGTGGTTCCCGCCGCCGGACAGGCGGGCCTGCCCGGTGCCGCCGGGCCCGCCGGAGCCGCCGAACCCGCCAGGAACGCCGGAGACGCCGGAGCCGCAGAAGCCTCCCCGACCGCGGGAGCCGCCGGAGCCGCCGGGGCAGCCGCACGGCCCCTACCGTTCCGGCACAGGGGGGCCGGAACGAGCCGCTGACGGATCCGCCGCGTGCGGGCTGCCGCAGTCGCTGAACCCCAGCTCATGCCGCGCTGCCGGGACGTCCGGAGCCGCGCGGGCCGACCGCCGGTCGGCGGGCCGCCGGTCGGCGGGCCGCCGCAAGTGAACCGCGGGCCTCGCACAGCCGTCGCACCTCTCGCCAAAGCCATTCCATCGAGTGACGACTCACCCATCCGGATGACGCCCGCCGATGCCCCAACTAGGGTGCCGCGCAGGCGTTCCGGCACTTGGCCCACCGGCATTGCGATGTCAGTGGCGGGTGTCACAGTGGGGGAGTGAGCAAATCCGCCGCAGGCAGCGGGCCCGCGCAGGGCCGTCTGCCACAGGGCTGGAGGGGGTGACGTACGGCTGTGTTCGGTTCCGGCTTCCGCAAGGACAGGGGCGCCGCGGGGACCTCGGGTTCGCGGGCGTTCCCGGGTTCTCCGAACGCCATGGGTGAGGAACGGGGTGCCCGCGCGGCACGCGCCCGGGCTCTCGCCGTGCTCCGGGTGCGCGGCAGGGCGTGGGCCGTGGCCCTCCTGCCCGCCGCGGTGGCGGTCGTCCTGCTCTCCGGCGGGGTGAGCGGCCACCTGACCGGTCCCGGCTGGGACGTCGCCCGCCGCGTCATGGTGGTCGTCGCCGTGGCGGTGCTGGCGGTGGCCGCGGGTGCCGCGGCCGTGATCGCCCAGGCCCGCCCCGCGCAGACCCCCACGGTGGAGATCGCCGAGGCGTCGGCGCCCGACCTGTACCGGATGGTGCGGGACCTCGCCACCAGGCTTTCGGTGCCCGCGCCCTCGGCGATAGCGCTGACCCCGGACTGCGACAGCTGGCTGGAGGACCGCGCGGGCCCCTCCGTGCACGGCGGCGGGTCCCGTGCGGACGGCGACGGCCCCTCCGGGCCGGCGGCGGCGCCGGTGCTCGTCATAGGTTCGCCGTTCCTGTGGTGGATGCGCGTGGGAGAGCTGCGGGCCGTGCTTGCGCCCGTCGTGGCCGGTACGGGCGCGTCCGTGCAGCCGGACATAGCCGCGGCCCGCCGCTTCGTGCGCGGCCTGGACGCCGCGGTCGCGCTTGCGGCCAGGCCCGGTCTCGGCGCCGTACGGCGGCTGGGGGCGCGGGCCGCCGGAGCGGTCGCCCGGCCGATGCTGTCGGCGGTGCGCGGGCACGCGGCCGAGATGGAGCGGGGCGTCGCGGCGGCCGCATCGGAGCGGGCCCAGGCCGTCGACTACGGCCTCCGGATCGTCGCGCAGGAGCAGGTCGGCCTCGCCTACGCGGGCTGGGACCGCCTGCTGACCCGCGTGGCGCTGCCCGCCTGGCGCATGGGCCGCTGGCCGTCCCGGCTGGACGCCGGGGTGGTGGCGGCGCTCACCGAACTGTCCCGGCGCGACCGGCTCGCCGAGGGGTACACGTCCCGGCTCGGCGAGCGGCCGGCCTGCGACCTGCTGGAGGAACCGGGGCTCGTCGACGAGGCGGCCTCCCTGCTGGCGGCCCGGCTCTTCCACGGCGGGCCCGCGCAGACGGGGCCTGACTGGGCACCGGTTGACTGGCAGGAGTACCCGCGGGAGGTCGTCGACCGGAAGTGGCGGACCGAGGCCGCGCGCCTGCACCGCGCGCTGGACCGGCTGGGGGCGCCCGAGGCGCCGACGCTGGAGCGGGTCTTCGCCCATCTGGCCGCCGCGCCGGACGGTGACCTGCTGGCTGCGGCGCTCACCGCGGAGGTCGCGCGGGAGGACGCCGCCCGGGAGGACGCCGCGCGCGAGGCAGCACGGGCCGGCGCGGCCGGTGCGGCGGACGCCCGGCACGCCGACCGCGACGCGCATCCCGGGTCGCCGGGCCCCGAGGCGCTGCTCCTCCCGGACGGGGGCGACCTGCCACTCGTGCCGCTTCAGCCGCCGCGTACCGGGCGGGACCTGCTGGCCGACCACGTGACGGCCACGGTGTGCTGCGCGGCGGTGGACACGGCCGGCGCGGCGCCGGGCCTGGACTGGCTGGACGGGCCGACACTGCTGGTCGACGGAGCCGGCGCGGCCGCCCGTGCCGAGGTGTCGTCCGGTGTGCTGGCGCTCGTCGAGGACGCCGACCCGAAGCCCCTGCGCACCTGGCTCACCACCTTGGGCATCCGCCCCGAGGCCCCTCTGCGCCTCACCTGAAGGGGCCCGCCGGAGCCCCCCCGAGACGACGGCCGCAGTGGACCCACTGCCCGTTGCGGCTCCCTGCGGTGCGGTGCAGTGCAATGCAGTGCGGGACCCGTCGCAGGTGTGGGCCGTGCTGTCGGACCCGCCGTGCGCCCGGGCGGTACAGCAACCGAGCCCGCCGGGCCTTCCGGCGGTGCGGCCCCGGCGCCCGCAGCGGCCGCGTAAGCACCGGCCCCGGCCGCCGTGGCCGCGTAAGCCCACCGGCCCGGCGGTAGCGGCCGCGTAAGCCCCCCGGTCCCCGCCGCCGCGGCCGCGTAAGCCCCCGGTCCCCGCCGCCGCGGCCGCGTAAGCCCACCGGCTCCCGCCGCCGCGGCTGCGGAGGCGCACCGGCCCCGGCCGCCGCGCGGAGGGCCACAGGCCCCGGCCGCCCCCGGCTCCGGCCGGCCGCGGGGCATCCCCCTTGCGGGTGACACCGGCGCACCCGCATCGGAATGCCTCGCTCCGTTCACGTCAATTCGCGACGACCGGTGACGGAGTGCGTGCGTAATGTGATGTGCTGGGGACCGGCGCTGAACGCGCCGCGACAGCCGAGCGTCGAGCCGGGCGGAGCGGGGGAGTCGAGGGAGGGGCAGCACCATGGGGGCGGAGCAGGTACGGCGGTGGGAGTCCGGTGCGCTGGCCCACGCCGCCGACGATCCTTTCGGCCAGGGCCCGCTGCCCTGGCTGCGCGGCACCGAGCAGTACGTGGACGAGCACGGGCGGCTCACACCCTGGTACGCGGTGCCGCCCGCCGTCCCGGGCCGTGACGCGTCGGCCGGTTCGGGCGGCGCGCCCCGCCCGGCGGACGACGTGCACCTCCAGATCAAGGGCTTCGCCTCCACCGGCGCCGTGGCTCCCGGCGAGGCGATCGACTTCCACGTCACGGTGAACCCGCCGCAGCAGTTCTCGGTCGACGTCTACCGCATCGGCCACTACGGCGGCGACGGCGCCGCCAAGATCACCACGAGCCCGCGGCTGTCCGGCATCGTGCAGCCGCCCCCGCTCACGGCGGGCCGCACGGTGTCCTGCCACCACTGGTGGCTGTCCTGGCGGCTGCCCATCCCGTCGTACTGGACGATCGGCGCGTACGTCGCCGTGCTGACCACCGCGGACGGCCACCGCTCGCACATCCCGTTCACCGTCCGCGACGGCCACCCCGCCGACCTGCTCCTGGTCCTGCCGGACCTGACCTGGCAGGCGTACAACCTCTACCCGGAGGACGGCCGCACCGGCGCGAGCCTCTACCACGCCTGGGACGCGGACGGGCACCTCCTCGGGGAGGGGGACGCCGCCGCGACGCTCTCCTTCGACCGGCCCTACGCCGGCCAGGGCCTGCCCCTCCACATCGGGCACGCCTACGACGTGATCCGCTGGGCCGAGCGGTACGGCTACGACCTCGCCTACGCCGACGCCAGCGACCTGCACGCGGGCCGCGTCGACCCCACCCGCTACCGGGGCCTGGTCTTCCCCGGCCACGACGAGTACTGGTCGGTCCCGATGCGCCGGGCCGTCGAGCAGGCCAGGGACTGCGGCACGTCCCTGGTGTTCCTGTCCGCCAACACCATGTACTGGCAGGTGGACCTCGCCCCGTCGCCCTCCGGCGTCCCCGACCGGCTGCTCACCTGCCGAAAACGCCAGGGCCCCGGGAAGGCCGCACTGTGGCGGGAGGTCGACCGGCCGGAGCAGACGCTGCTCGGCATCCAGTACGCCGGCCGCGTCCGGGACCCGCAGCCCCTCGTCGTACGGAACGCGGAGCACTGGCTGTGGGAGGCCACCGGCGCGGGTGAGGGCGACGCGCTGCCCGGCCTCGTCGCGGGCGAGGCCGACCGCTACTTCCCCCGCACCCCGCTCCCCGACCACCAGTGCCGCATCCTGCTGGCCCACTCGCCCTACCGGGACGCCGACGGGGCCGTACGCCACCAGGAGACGTCGCTGTACCGCGCGCCGTCCGGCGCCCTCGTCTTCGCCTCCGGCACCTTCGCCTGGGCCCCGGCCCTGGACCGCCCGGGTCATGTCGACGCCCGCGTCCAGCGCGCCACGGCCAATCTCCTGGACCGCATCTGCAAACGGGACTAGAACCGCTCCGTGCCCCCGGACACGGCCGCTGTCCCGCCGTACGGGAGAATTGCCGCGTTGGGACAGACCCACGGGGAGGAACCGTGTCCGGATTCGTAGAAAAGCCCGAACCGCTTCAGGTGCCGGGCCTGGTACATCTCCACACCGGCAAGGTGCGCGAGCTGTACCGGAACAGCGAGACGGGCGACCTCGTGATGGTCGCCAGCGATCGCGTGTCGGCGTACGACTGGGTGCTGCCCACCGAGATCCCGGACAAGGGCCGGGTCCTCACCCGGCTCTCCCTCTGGTGGTTCGACCGGCTCGCCGACCTGATCCCGAACCACGTCGTCTCCACGGAGCTGCCCGCCGGCGCGCCCGCCGACTGGGAGGGCCGCACCCTCGTCTGCAGGTCCCTGCAGATGCTCCCCGTCGAGTGCGTGGCGCGCGGCTACCTCACCGGGTCCGGCCTGGTCGAGTACGACGCGTCCCGCACGGTGTGCGGGCTCGCGCTGCCCGAGGGCCTCGTGGACGGCTCCGAGCTGCCCGCCCCGATCTTCACGCCCGCGACGAAGGCCGCGGTCGGCGACCACGACGAGAACGTCTCGTACGAGGAGGTGGCCCGCCAGGTCGGTGCGGAGACCGCCGCCCAGCTCCGCCAGACCACCCTCGCCGTCTACAGCCGGGCCCGCGACATCGCCCGGGACCGGGGGATCATCCTGGCGGACACCAAGTTCGAGTTCGGGCGCGACGAGGACGGCGGCCTGGTACTGGCCGACGAGGTGCTGACGCCGGACTCCTCGCGGTTCTGGCCCGCCGCCGAGTGGCAGCCGGGCCGCGCCCAGCCCTCGTACGACAAGCAGTTCGTGCGGGACTGGCTGACCTCCCCGGCCTCCGGGTGGGACCGCAGGAGCGAGCAGCCGCCGCCCCCGCTTCCGCAGGAGATCGTGGAGGCGACCCGCGCCAAGTACGTCGAGGCGTACGAGCTGCTGACGGGCTCCACCTGGCAGTGACCGGCCGACCGGCGCGCCCCGCTGCCCCCGGAGGCGGCGGGGCGCCGCCGGCGCATGCGGCGCGCCACCTGCCTCCTGAACGCCGAAGGCCCCGGTCGTGATGACCGGGGCCTTCGATCCCGAGCGGACGACGAGGCTCGAACTCGCGACCTCAACCTTGGCAAGGTTGCGCTCTACCAACTGAGCTACGTCCGCATGCGCTGTCGCGCGGCACCTACTATACCCAACCCCGGTCGCGTGCGAGACGCACTGCCGCATGACGGTTCTCGGCACCGAGCTTCGAGACGGCGGAGGACAGGTAGTTCCGGACGGTCCCGGGGGAGAGGGAAGCGCGCTGGGCGATCTCCGCGATGGGCGCCCCGTCCGCCGCCAGCTCCAGCAGCTCCGCCTCCCGCGCGGTCAGCGGCGAGTCCCCGGACGCGATGGCGTCGGCCGCCAACTCCGGGTCGACGTAGCGGTTTCCGGCGTGCACGGTACGGATGATCTCGGCGAGCTGCTGCGCGCTGACCGTCTTCGGCACGAAGCCCCTGGCGCCCGCCGCCAGGGCCCGCTTGAGGTGGCCCGGGCGGCCGTGCCCGGTCACGATCATGGTGCGGCAGCCGGGCAGTTCCGCCCGCAGGGATGTGGCGACCCTCACGCCGTCGGCGCCGGGCATCTGGAGGTCCAGCACCGCGACATCGGGCCGGTGCGTCCGCGCCATGGCGATCGCCTCGGGCCCGGACGCCGCTTCGGCGACGACCTCGATGTCGTCCTCCAGCCCCAGCAGCGCCGCCAGCGCCCCCCGGATCAGGTGCTCGTCATCCGCCAGCAGCACGCGGATGCGCACGGGGTACGCGGTCACCGGCGGTCCTCCTCGGCGACGGGCCTGCCCACCCGGGCGCCGGGCCCGTCCGCGCGGCAGCCGGCCGCGGCCTCCGCACGCCGCGCCCCGGCGGGAGCGGGGAGGGGCCGGGCGGGCGCTTCGGTCCCGGTGCGCCCGAGGGCGGCTGTCTCCGGGGTGGCGCCGCTCCTCCCGGGAGGGCCGCGTCCCGCGCTGCCGGGCCCCCGGTCGCCGCCGGTGCGGGGGCTGCGGCGGCTCGGGTCGCGGGAGGGGCGGGCGCCAACGGCACCCTGGCGGTGACGCGGAACCGGCCGCCGGGCAGGGCAAGCGCCTCCAGCGTCCCGTCGAGCGCCGTGAGCCGCTCGCGGAGCCCGGCGAGCCCGGAGCCCCCGCGACGGCCCTACCGGCGGCCCCGGGCGAGGCGGGGACTCCCCGGCGGCCCGCTGCGAGGCAGCGGGGCCGGGGCCGCCGGCACGGAGGCCGGCGGCAGCGGCAGCGGCACCAAGAGCAGCGGGAGCCCCCTTCACTGCGGTCCCGGCACCGGTGTCATCAGTCCCCGTCTCGGCTGCGGCGCCCTCCACACCGGCCCGGACGCCGGCTCCGCAGCCGACGTCGATGCCGGCTCCGGTCCCCGCGGGAAGGCCGGCCTCCGTACCTGTACGACCTGGACGACGGCCGTCGCACGCTCCCGCAGCAGGGGCGGGCCCAGCCTCCGCGCGGGCCCTGCGAGAGCTGCCGCCACCGGCGCCGAGAGCGGCACCGCCTTCATGAGCGCCACCGGCGCCGAAGCCCCGACGGCCGCCTCCCGCCCGCCCCCCATACCCGACAGGGTGCCCGTGCCGTCTGCCGAGTTGGCCACCGCCGTGCCCGCGTCCTCGCCGCCCGCCGGGTTGGCCACCGCCGTGCCCGCGTCCCCGTCGCCCGCCGGGTTGGCCGCCGCGGCGTATGCGCCCGCGCCGATGCCGGTGTCCGCGCCGGCCCCCGCCATGCCCGCGCCGTCGTTCTCGATCACCAGTGTCACGTGTCCGTCTCCCCCCGTCGGCGCCGTCACCGTCAGGGTGCAGGTGCGTGCGTCCCCGTGCCGCGGGACGTTCGTCGTGGCCTCCCGTACCACCCATCCGAGGGCGGAGCGGGCCTGTGCCGGCAGCTCGGCGGGGACGCCGTCGGACGTGATCCGGCACGTGACGCCCGCGGCGGCCAGTACGCCCCGGGCGCCTTCCAGTTCCGTGTGCAGGTCGGCTTCGCGGTAGCCGCGGACGACCTCCCGTACCTCCCGCTGCGACTCCTGGGCGATCCGCTGGACCTCGGCCATCTGCTCCACCGCCTGCTCGGCCGCACCGCGCCGGGACAGCTGCACGGCCAGCTCGCTCTTCAGGGCGATCACCGACAGGTTCCGGCCCATGACGTCGTGCAGGTCGCGGGCGAACCGCAGCCGTTCCTCCGCGACGGCCAGCCGTGCCTGGAGCCGGTGCGCCGCGTCGAGCTCCCACACGGTCCGCAGCAGCCACCCGGAGAAACCGCTGGTGGTCGCGAAGACGACGGACCCGAACGCCGTCGCCAGGACCAGCGCCACCACCGCGCCAGCGGTCAGCCCGAGCGCCGCGCAGGCCAGTCCCACGCCCAGCGGGGCGGCCAGGGTCAGCACCAGCAGGTGGCGCACCTTCAGCAGGCACAGGGCGAGTCCGCCGACGCCCCAGCTGGCGATGGCGCCCAGCAGGTAGGCCGTCAGTTCCGGGTCCTGCACGCTGCCGAACCGGAAGAGGGCCAGCACCGCGACGCAGCCCGCCGCCGTCACCGCGGCGAGGGCCGCGATCAGCCGCCGCGGGCGGGGCCGGCGCCCCAACTGCCAGCTGAGGGCGTACGAGCAGAGGGCGGCCACGAGCACGGTGTGCGTCAGGAGGAGCAGCAGGAGCCAGCCCCCTGCCGGGCCGGCGCCCTCCGCCGAGCCGACCGCGACGGCCGCCGCCGGCGGGCCGCCCAGCAGCAACTCGACAGCAGCCAGCCCGTGGTAGGTCCAGCGGGTGTACAGCTCCACCTTCTCCGGGTGGCTCCTGCGGCTCCACCAACCGGTCAACTCGGCCATGCCCCCGTGCTCCTCCCCCTCGGTCCCTGCCCGTGGCGCCCCGCCGGGCCACCCGCCGACGGCGGCCGGCCCGCCCCGCCCCCGCGCGGTTCGGCCCGGCTCCGCGGTCCCCGGCCGGCGTGACGCCCGCCCTTCGCGGTTCAGCGGCGCGGCTCCCAGCGGAACCACCGCTGGACAGCAAACACCGAGACCGCCGTCCAGACCAGCGCCGCGACCCCGGCCCGCAGCAGTTCCCCGCCGTCGCCGATGCCGAGCCACCCGGCCCGTATCACCGTCATCACGCCGGTGAACGGCAGCAGTTCGCACACCGCAGCGATCCGCTCGGGGAACACCTCCAGCGGGAGGAAGAGCCCCGACCCGAACGCCGACACGAGGAACAGCGGCATCGTCGTGATCTGCGCGCTCTCCACGGTCCGGGTCACTCCGGCGGTGACGGCGGCCAGCGCGGTGAGCAGCACGAGGCCGACCGCGGCGCCGCCGACCAGCAGTTCGGGCCGCTGCGGTGCCCGTACGTCCAGGAACGCCACCGCCGCCGCCACCAGGATCGCGCACTGCACCACCGCGAGGGTGACCGGGGGCAGGGCCGTGCCGGCCAGGATCTCCCGGTCGGACACCTCACCGGTCCGCAGCCGCTTCAGCACCAGTTCCTCGCGCCGCGACACGTACGCCGCGACGAGGTTGAAGTACACGACGATGATCAGGGTCATGCCCAGCCCGCCGGTCATGGCCGCCTCGGCGATGCTCAGGCCGGCCTTGTCCAGGCTGATCCGGTCCAGCGTCCCCCGGATCGAGCCGATCATGAGCAGCGGCATGACCACCGTCACGAACAGCGCGGTCCGGTTCCGCACGAGCAGGGTCAGCTCGGCGCGTCCGAGGGCGGCCAGCCGCCCGGCCGCCGTGGTTGTGGGCCCCACTTCCGTGTCCCTCTCCGTCTGCGCCGCGTCCGTCGTCGTCGCCGTCATGCCGTCACACCCCCGCCGTTTCCGCAGCCGGTCCCGCAGCCTGCCCCGGGGGCGTGGTGCCCGTGGGGGTCTGCGACTGGGCTATCTCCAGGAACGCTTCCTCCAGCGACGCCGAGCGGGCGTCCAGGCCCTCCAGCCGCACGTCCTCGTCCTGCGCCCACCGCAGGAGCCGGGTCAGCGCCTCCTGGAGGTCGTGCGCACGGATCTCGACACGCCTGTCGCCGTCGGAGCCCGCCGCCCGCAGCGCCAGGGGCAGCCGCGCGACGGGCACGCCCGGCGGCAGCCGGAAGCGGATGCGGGACGGGCGTGACGCGGTCACCTCGGCGGGTGTGCCGGATGTCACGATGCGCCCCGCGTGCATGATCGCCAGCCGGTCGGCGAGGCTCTCGGCCTCCTCCAGGTAGTGCGTGGTCAGCAGGACCGTCGTCCCGCAGTCGCGCAGACTCCGCACCAGCTCCCAGGTGTCCCGGCGGCCCTCGGCGTCCAGGCCGGTCGACGGCTCGTCGAGGAACAGCACGTCGGGGCGCCCCAGCAGCGCCAGGGCGAGGTCGAGTCGTCGCCGTTCACCTCCGGACAGCTGCTTCACGCGCACCCGGGCGCGGCCCGCAAGGCCGACCATCCCCAGCGCCTCGCCGACGGGTCGGGCGCCGCTGGTGCAGCCGCCCCACATGCGCAGCGTCTCGGTGACGGTGAGGTCGGAGGGGAAGCCGCCTTCCTGGAGCATCACGCCGGTACGGGGCCGTACGAGCGCCCGTTCGGTGTACGGGTCGCGGCCGAGGACCCGTACGCGGCCGCCGGTGGGGCGGGCCAGCCCCTCCAGGAGTTCGACGGTGGAGGTCTTGCCGGCTCCGTTCGTGCCGAGCAGCGCGAAGATCTCGCCGTACGGCACGGAGAAGGTGATTCCGGATACGGCCTCGAAGCCCCCGCGGTAACTGCGCCGCAGGTCCTCCGCCCATATCGCGTGGTCGTCGCTGGTCATGCTTCCAGCGTTCCCGAGGAAGAGGGGCCTCGGCAGAGAGAACTGTCAGCAGTCCCCGCTGACAAATGTCATGCGGGGAGGGGCGGACGGGAAACGGGAATACGACGAAGGCCCCGGTCTTTCGACCAGGACCTTCGTTCTCTGAGCGGACGACGAGATTCGAACTCGCGACCCTCACCTTGGCAAGGTGATGCTCTACCAACTGAGCCACGTCCGCAGTGCGACCACTCGGCTTTCACCGGCGGTGCGGACACCACTCTACCTGATCCACCGGAGTGGTCGGTACGTGATGCAGAGCGGGTGACAGGAATCGCACACTGCGCCTTCCCCCTGGAAGGGGGATGTTCTACTACTGAACTACACCCGCACGCTCCGTGAGGTGGGGCCTTTTCGGCCTCGCCCCTCGGCGTGCTCCAGACTCTAGCCGATCAAGGGGGGTGCTCTGCAACTCCGCTCCGGCAGCCCCGAGGCCGAGACCCGCCGAGGCCGCGGAACCCCCTCAGGCCGCGAACCCATTGAGGGCGCATGGTGGTCCGCCTCCGCACGCCGGACGACCGCCCCGACACCTCCGTGCCCGCCGAACATCCGTGCCCGCCGAGTTGGGGACCCGGGGGCCGGGGGAGCGCCCGGTGCGGTACGCCCTCTGGCCGACGCGCGGTGCACGTGGGCCTCGTCAGGGGCTGGGCCTCGTAAGGAGGGTGCCGCCGTGCGCGGCGGCGACGGGCGGGGTGGGGAGGGTCAGGGAGGCCTGGGCGGTGCGGCGCTGCTGCTCCCGTGTCCGGCCCGCTCCCGGTCCGGCCCTGCGCGCGGCCCGGTGGGCGCCGGCACCTGCGTACTCCGGCACTCCGGTGCTCCGGCACCTACGCGCCCCCACGCGCCACGCGCCCCCCGCGCCCCACGCCCGCCACGCGCCACGTGCTCCACGCGCCCCCCGCCCCCGGCGGGAGCGGGTCAGTGCGCCTCGTGGAAGGCGTCGTAGATCCGCTTCGGGATGCGGCCACGGGCCGGTACGTCGAGCTTGTTGGACTGCGCCCAGGCCCGTACGGCCGCCGGGTCCGGTGCCACGGACGTGTGCCGGAACGGCTGCTTCCGGCCGGTGGAGGAGGAGGTGGACTTCTTTCGGCCCACCGCCATGTAGGGCGCGAGCAGCTCCCGCAGTTTCTTTGCGTTCGCCTCATTGAGGTCGATCTCGTACGCCTTACCGTCGAGCCCGAACCTGACCGTTTCCGCCGCTTCTCCGCCGTCGATGTCGTCGGAGAGCGTGACTACTACGCGCTGCGCCACGGATATCGGTCCTTTCCTGCGGCACGCCGCGCGGGGTCGTGTGTGCTCCGTCACGTCTCTCACGTCCGTGACGTCCTTGACGTGCGGCGATACCGGATTTACGGGTATGGAGAGGAAATCTCTCGCTTCTCTGGATTCCTTTGTACAGCGCGTGGCACCGCATTGGGAAGCCCTGGCAAATGCCTGCGCGTGTCCGTGCGCAATGGAAGGGCATTCATTTCCGTGATTTCCCGGGGGTCGGCGGGGTTCCCGCCGGGCTTCCGGGAGGGTTCCGGCGCGGTCGCGCGCGGGGCGTCCGCGTTCCCGCCCGGCGCCTTCCGCGGGCCGTACTCGCAGTGATCATCCTGGCGTTTGTGGGATCCTCTGGAAATCTACTCGCGTAGAATTTGTAGGCAGGTACGCTGAGGGAACCGCCCACGCAACACACCACCGGGAGTGCCAGTGGCACGCGTCGTAGTCGACGTCATGCTCAAGCCGGAGATCCTCGACCCGCAGGGGCAGGCGGTGCAGCGCACACTGCCTCGCCTGGGCTTCGACGGGATCGCCGACGTCCGCCAGGGGAAGCGCTTCGAGCTCGATGTGGAGGGCCCGGTCGACGAGGCCGCCCTCGCCCGCATCCACGAGATGGCCGAAACGTTCCTTGCCAACACCGTCATCGAGGACTTCGTCGTCAAGGTGGAGGAGGCGTGACTTCTCGTATCGGAGTCGTCACCTTCCCCGGGACGCTCGACGACCAGGACGCGCTGCGCGCGGTCCGGCTCGCGGGCGCCGAGCCGGTCTCGCTCTGGCACCGCGACAAGGACCTCAAGCAGGTCGACGCGGTCGTCCTCGCGGGCGGCTTCTCCTACGGCGACTACCTGCGCGCCGGAGCCATCTCCCGGTTCTCCCCGGTGATGGGGACGATCATCGACCAGGCCAAGGCCGGCATGCCGGTCCTCGGCATCTGCAACGGCTTCCAGATCCTCACGGAAGCCCACCTGCTCCCCGGCGCCATGCTGCGGAACAACCACCTGCACTTCATCTGCCGCGACCAGAAGCTGCGGGTGGAGAACGCGGACACCGCCTGGACCGCCGACTACGAGCAGGGCCAGGAGATCTCCGTACCGCTGAAGAACATGGACGGCCGGTACGTCGCCGACGAGCGCACGCTCGACGAGCTGGAGGCGGAGGGCCGGGTCGCGTTCCGCTACCTGGACGTCAACCCCAACGGCTCGCTGCGCGACATCGCGGGCATCACCAACGCCGCCGGGAACGTCGTCGGCCTGATGCCGCACCCGGAGCACGCCGTCGAGCCGCTCGTCGGCACGGGCCGCACCGACGGCCTCGGGTTCTTCACCTCGATCCTCAAGAAGCTGGTCAACGCATGACTCTCGACACCGTCAAGCACGCGGCCGAGACGCCCGACGTCGAGCAGCCGTGGGCCGAACTCGGCCTGAAGAAGGACGAGTACGAGCGCATCCGCGAGATCCTCGGCCGCCGCCCGACCGGCGCCGAGCTCGCCATGTACTCCGTCATGTGGTCCGAGCACTGCTCCTACAAGAGCAGCAAGGTCCACCTGAAGCAGTTCGGCGAGAAGGCCCCCGAGAACGACGCCATGCTCGTCGGCATCGGGGAGAACGCCGGCGTCGTCGACGTCGGCCAGGGCTACGCGGTCACCTTCAAGGTCGAGTCGCACAACCACCCGAGCTACATCGAGCCCTACCAGGGCGCCGCCACCGGCGTCGGCGGCATCGTCCGCGACATCCTCGCCATGGGCGCCCGCCCCGTCGCCGTCGTCGACCCGCTGCGGTTCGGCGCCGCCGACCACCCCGACACCAAGCGCGTCCTGCCGGGCGTCGTCGCCGGCATCGGCGGCTACGGCAACTGCCTGGGCCTGCCCAACATCGGCGGAGAGGTCGTCTTCGACTCCTGCTACCAGGGCAACCCGCTGGTCAACGCCGGCTGCATCGGCGTGATGAAGCACGAGGACATCCACCTCGCCAAGGCGTCCGGCCCCGGCAACAAGGTCATCCTGTACGGCGCCCGCACCGGCGGCGACGGCATCGGCGGCGTGTCCGTACTGGCCTCCGAGACCTTCGACGCTGCCGGCAACAGCGCCTCCGGCGCGGGCAAGCCGACGAAGCGCCCGGCGGTCCAGGTCGGCGACCCCTTCCAGGAGAAGCTGCTCATCGAGTGCACCCTGGAGGTCTTCGCCGAGAAGCTGGTCGCCGGCATCCAGGACCTCGGCGGCGCCGGGCTGTCCTGCGCCACCTCCGAGCTGGCCTCCGCCGGCACCGGCGGCATGCGCGTCGAGCTGGACTCCGTCCCGCTGCGCGACGCGACGCTCTCGCCCGAGGAGATCCTCATGAGCGAGTCGCAGGAGCGCATGTGCGCGATCGTCGAGCCGCAGCACGTCGACCGGTTCCTGGAGATCTGCGAGAAGTGGGACGTCATCGCCACCGTCATCGGTGAGGTGACCGACGGCGACCGTCTGGAGATCTTCTGGCACGGCGAGCAGATCGTGGACGTGCCGCCGGGCACCGTAGCCCACGAGGGCCCCACCTACCACCGGCCGTACGCGCGGCCCGAGTGGCAGGACGCCCTCCAGGCCGACGACGCCGGCAAGCTGCCCCGGCCGGGCTCCGCGGACGAGCTGCGCGCGCAGGTCCTCCGGGTCGTCGCGTCCCCGAACCAGGCCTCGAAGGCGTGGATCACCGACCAGTACGACCGGTTCGTGCAGGGCAACACCGTGCTCGCCCAGCCCGAGGACTCCGGCATGGTCCGCATCGACGAGGAGACCAACCTCGGCGTGGCCATCGCCACCGACGGCAACGGCCGCTACGCCAAGCTCGACCCGTACGCGGGCGCGCAGCTCGCGCTGGCCGAGGCGTACCGCAACGTCGCCGCCACCGGTGCGAAGCCGCTGGCCGTCTCCGACTGCCTGAACTTCGGCTCGCCGGAGGACCCGGGCGTCATGTGGCAGTTCGCCGAGGCCACGCGCGGCCTCGCCGACGCCTGCCAGCAGCTGGGCACGCCGGTCACCGGCGGCAACGTGTCGCTGTACAACCAGACCGGTGACACCGCCATCCACCCGACGCCCGTCGTCGCCGTGCTCGGCGTGATCGACGACGTCACCCGCCGCACGCCGATGGCGTTCGCGGAGGAGGGCCAGCTGCTCTACCTGCTCGGCGACACCCGCGAGGAGTTCGGCGGCTCGGCCTGGTCGCAGGTCGTCCACGACCACCTCGGCGGTCTGCCGCCCAAGGTCGACCTCGACCGGGAGAGGCTGCTCGGCGAGATCCTGATCTCCGCCTCGCGCGACGGCATGGTGGACGCCGCGCACGACCTGTCCGACGGCGGCCTGATCCAGGCGGTCGCGGAGTCGTGCCTGCGCGGCGGGAAGGGCGCCCGGCTGATCGTCCCGGACGGGCTCGACGCCTTCACGTTCCTCTTCAGCGAGTCGGCCGGCCGCGCGGTCGTCGCCGTCCCGCGCAGCGAGGAGCTCCGCTTCACCGACATGTGCGGCGCGCGGGGCCTGCCCGCGACCCGCATCGGTGTCGTGGACGGCGACACGATCGACGTCCAGGGCGAGTTCAGCATCGCCCTGGAGGAGCTGCGCACGGCGTACGAGGCGACGATTCCGGCGCTGCTCGCCTGAGCCGCACGCCCCAGGGGCCGGTCCGCCCCCGCGCGGACCGGCCCTTGTGTGCGTGGTGCGGCAGGCCCTGCGATAGCCTCAACGACCCGGCTCACCCGGGTGAGTTGGCATGACTGACATATACGGACGCTATTTCGGGGGCTCTGTGTCAGACACTGTACTGCGGCATGCCGGGGCGTCGCCGCTCAAGCCGGGCGATCCCCGGCGAATCGGGCCGTACGTGCCCATAGGGGAACTCGGCAGCGGGGGTATGGGCCAGGTCTTCCTGGCCCGCCCGGCCGACGGGCGGGCGGACCTCGCGGCCGTCAAGGTCATCCGGCCGGAGTACGCAGGCGACGCCGAGTTCCGGCGGCGCTTCGCACGCGAGGCGGCCGTACAGGCCCGTGTGCACACCCCGCACGCCCCGCGGCTGCAGGGCAGCGGCTTCGACGACGACCTCCTGTGGATGGCCGCCGACTACCTCCCGGGCGTCAACCTCGCGGAGGCCCTGGCCGACCACGGCGCACTGGGCCGGGAGGCGGCCTGGCGGCTGCTCGCCGACCTGGCGCGCGCCCTGCGTGACCTGGCCGCGTCCGGCATCGTGCACCGCGACCTGAAGCCGTCGAACGTGATCCTGTCCGTGCAGGGTGCCCACGTCATCGACTTCGGCATCTCCAAGGCCGGCGACGCCAGCATGCTGACCGCCGTCGGCCAGCGGGTCGGCACGCCCGCCTTCATGGCCCCGGAGTACCTGAGGACGGGCCGCACCGACGGCGCCTCCGACGTGTTCTCCCTGGGCAGCACGCTCGTGTACGCGGTCACCCGGCAGGGCCCGTTCGGCCTCGGCACCGGCATGGACGTCCTGCACCGCGTGGCGTACGAGGAGCCCGACCCCGCCGCTCTGGGCGCGGTCCACGCGGTCGACCCGGTCCTCGGCGCCCTGCTGGCGGAGTGCCTGTCCAAGGACCCGGCGCTGCGGCCCGGCCCCGACCGGCTGCTGGCGGCGGCGGCCGGCCAACCGGCAGCGGACCCGTGGCCGGAGCCGCTGGGATCGCAGGTGGCCGCGCGCCGCAGGGCGTACGACGAACTCCAAGTACACCCTGAACACCACGCACACCCTGAGCATCAGGCACACCAGGTCCATCCTGAGCATCAGGCGCACCGAATACATCCCGAACAGCAGGCGCACCAGTCGCACCAGTCGCACCCGGGACACGCCGTACACCAGGGCCACTTCGAGCAGCCCGCGCCTCCCCCTGCTCCCACGCCCCCGGGCCTTTGGGCGCGCAGCACGGCACGCATCCCGGCACGGGCCCCGCGGCGCCGCCGTCCGGCGCGTACGCCGCTGCGCCCTTCCCCGGTCCGCCGCAGGCTCACGGCGGGGGCGGAGGGTTCGGGCCCGCCACGCCGCCCGCGTACCCGGGCACCACCGCGCCTGGCCCGCGGCGCCGCGGCAGGAAGCCGTACTACATCGCGGCGGCCGCCGTCGCCGTGTGCGCGGTGGTGGTGGGTGCCGTGCTGCTCACCCGGCCGGGCCCGCCCGCCGGGCCCGCCGACGCCCTGCCGGTCGCCGACTCCTCGCCCGCGCCCGCCCGGCCGTCCGGCGGGGGCGACACCCGGGACGGCGAGGTGGCCGCACTGCCGGAGGGCGGGGACGCCTCCGCGGACCCCGCACCGTCCCCGGCCGCCTCCTCCGCCGGCCCCGACGCCCAGGAGCCCGCCCCCAGCGCCTCGCGGGACGCCGCCGCCCCGGCCGCGCCGGCCGCCCCCGACCCGGCCCCGGCGGTCACGGTCACCGCCACGCGGACCGCCACCGCCCGGACCTCCGGCGGCGCCACCTCCGCACCGCCGGCCTCCCCGACGCCCGCCTGGATCACCGACTGCACCTTCTACTCCGGGACCGGGGAGACGAAGTACGGGGACAAGGGGGCGCGCGTGACCCAGGTGCAGTGCATGCTCAGCAAGCGCGGCTACAGCGTGGGCTCGGCAGGCGTGGACGGCGACTTCGGCGCCGGCACCAGGAACGCGGTCCTCGCCTTCCAGCGCGCCGCCCGCCTGAGCGTCGACGGCATTGTCGGCCCCCAGACCTGGGCGGCCCTCCGCAGCACCTCCTGACGCGGCGGCTGCGGGTGCGCGCTTCGGCGGGACGCTGCCGCGGGGCCGCCGCGCACGAGTAGCCTCGGAGCATGCCTCCGGCCAAGAAGACCGCCCGCAGCACCCGCAGTTACGACCCCGCCAGGACCCGCGCCGCCGTGCTGGCCCAGTTCGGGAACGTCCGCGACGCCGTCCTGACGCTCGGTCCGGACGAACTGGCGCTGCCCACCCGGCTCGGCGAGTGGACCGTGCGGGAACTCGCCGCGCACGTCGCCATGGTGCTGCGCTCCGTCGTCCGGGGCGTGACCGGGCCGGAGCCGGCGTCCCGGGACTTCGGCCTCATGGACTGGCCGGCCGCCACACGGGGGTACGCATCGGCGGTCGACGAGGACACCCGGGAGCTGGCCGGGGCGGCGGAGGGCCCGCGCGGCCTCGCCGAGCTGTACGGGCAGACGGAGAAGGACTTCGCCGCGGCGCTCGCGTCCGGCCGGGACGAGCAGCTCATCACCACCCGCTTCGGCGGGATGCGCCTCGGGGACTTCCTCGTGACCCGCACCGTCGAGCTCTGCGTCCACACCGACGACCTGAACGCGGCCACCGGGCTCGGCATCCCGTACGACCGCCAGGCGCTCGCCACCTGCACGCGCCTGCTCGCGGACGCGCTCGCCGTGCAGGCGCCGGGCGGTTCGGTGGAGCTGCGCGTCCCGCCGTACGCGGTCGTCCAGTGCGTCGAGGGGCCCCGGCACACCCGGGGGACCCCGCCGAACGTCGTCGAGACCGACCCGCTGACCTGGCTGCGGCTCGCCACGGGCCGGACGGCCTGGGCCGAGGCGGTGGAGCAGGCACAGCTCACGGCCGGCGGCGAACGCGCCGACCTGTCGTCGCACCTGCCCGTCCTCGGCTGAGCCGCGCGGGGGCGGCCCGGGGCGGTCGACTCCGCGGGCCGGGCCCGGGCACCGGCCGGTGCCCGAAGCCCCACCCGCCGCGGACCCCCCGCCTCCGCCCCCGCGCCCGGACCCCGGCGGCCGGACCCCGGCGGCCGGACCCCGGCGCCCGGATCTCGCCGGCCGTCCCCGGCCCGTTCCGTCGGCCGCCCAAGGAGCGGCAGCAGTCCGGGGCAAGCGGCAGCAGTCCCGGGCAAGCGGCGGCAGCAGTCCGGGGCAGCGGTACCCGCCTATGGCAGCGGCAGCCGTTCCGTAGCGCCCGTGCCGCGGGAGGGGCCGCGGGACCGGCCAGCCGGACGGCACCGGGCGCACCGCCCGCGCCGAAGGGCCCGCGGAACCGTTCCGGCGGTCGTCCCGTCAGAGCGGCATGCGGATCACGAAGCAGCAGCACCCCGTCGCCGCGGTCGCCCTCGCCGCCGCGCTGCTCGTCCTCACCGCCGCGTGCGGCACCGCCGGTCCGGGCGGTGGCGCGGCGCCGGGACCCGACCCCGCGCCGCCGCCGCTGCACGGCGTGCACTGGACCGTCGACAGCGTCACCGTGGACGGCGCCCGGACCAGCGCGCCGACCCGCACCCCGCACGTCGAGTTCAGCCCCGGCGCCGCCCGCGGCTCCCTCGGCTGCAACGCGTTCACGTCCGAGGCCGCGACCAGCGGCGACACCGTCCGCCTCACCGAGCTGACCCGGACGGAACGGGCCTGCGACGAGCCGGTCCAGCGGTTCGAGGAACTGCTGGCGCGGACCCTCACCGGCGGTGCCCTCCGCACGGAGCTCGCCGGCGGCCGCCTCACCCTGCGTACGGAGGACGGCGACACCATCGCGCTCAGCGAGGAGCCGCCCGCCGAGCTCACCGGCACCACGTGGACGGTGGACGGCCTGCTCGCCGGGCCGGCCGCCGACGACACCGCGTCCGGCCTGCCCGTGGGCACGGACGGCCTCGCCCATCTCACCCTCGGCGCCGACGGACAGGCGCGCGGCAGCCTCGGCTGCAACACCTTCACCGCCGAGGTCACCGTCACCGAGAGCCCCGGCACCCTGGTCTTCAGCCGCATCGCCACCACCCGCAAGCTCTGCGGGCGGCCCTCCGGCGAGCTGGAGGAACGGCTGCTCGCCGCGCTGCGCTCAGGCCCCCTGGCGTACCGGATCCAGCACCGGGCCCTGACCGCCACCGCACCGGACGGCACCGGATTCACCGCCCGCGCCGAAGCGCCCGCCACCACCGGTACGCCCACCGGTACGCCCGCGCCTGGCACGCCCGCGCCCGGCACGTCGGGGCCCGCCGGGTGGGCACCCGACCCGGCCCGGCCGGGCGCGACCGAACGCACCCCGCAGTCCCCGGCCGCACCCGGCGGGACGGCGGCCGCCCCCGACCCGGCTACTCTGGAGTAACCCGCCGGTAAGCAGCTCCCGTCGCCCCGGCCCCGTGCGAGGTCCGTCACATCCGGGGCGCCTCCGGTGCCCTCGCCGGGCACCCGGCGCGGCCGTCCGCCGGGGCGCCGCGACATCGGGGGTTCCCCTGACCAGGCGGTGTTTCGCGGGGCGCGGGCGCAGCCCCGGCGGGAGGGCGGCGGGCCCCGCGGTCCGAGCCGGCCGCCGCCGCCACCCGTACCGGCGGCGCATCCCCAATTCGGACCAGTGCTCGGTCTCGCCTACACTCGGTGGCGTGCCACGTGGTGACGGTCGACTGAATCACGACCTGCTTCCCGGCGAGAAGGGCCCCCAGGACGCTTGCGGCGTCTTCGGTGTCTGGGCTCCGGGCGAAGAGGTCGCAAAGCTCACGTACTTCGGGCTCTACGCCCTCCAACATCGGGGTCAGGAATCCGCGGGAATCGCGGTCAGCAACGGCTCCCAGATCCTCGTCTTCAAGGACATGGGACTCGTGTCCCAGGTCTTCGACGAGACCTCCCTCAGCTCCCTCCAGGGTCACATCGCGGTCGGACACGCCCGCTACTCGACCACCGGCGCCTCCGTCTGGGAGAACGCCCAGCCGACCTTCCGGGCCACCGCCCACGGGTCCATCGCCCTCGGCCACAACGGCAACCTGGTCAACACGGCCCAGCTCGCCGAGATGGTCGCGGACCTCCCCAAGGAGAACGGCCGCGCCACCCAGGTGGCGGCCACCAACGACACCGACCTCGTCACCGCCCTCCTCGCCGGGCAGACCGACGACGACGGCAAGCCGCTCACCGTCGAGCAGGCCGCGGCGAAGGTCCTCCCGACCGTGCGGGGCGCCTTCTCCCTCGTGTTCATGGACGAGCACACCCTCTACGCCGCCCGCGACCCGCAGGGCATCCGCCCGCTGGTCCTCGGCCGGCTGGAGCGCGGCTGGGTCGCCGCGTCCGAGACCGCCGCCCTCGACATCGTCGGCGCCAGCTTCGTCCGCGAGATCGAGCCGGGCGAGCTCATCGCCATCGACGAGAACGGCCTGCGCACCTCCCGCTTCGCAGAAGCGAAGCCCAAGGGCTGTGTCTTCGAGTACGTCTACCTCGCCCGCCCCGACACCGAGATCGCCGGCCGGAGCGTCTACCTCTCGCGCGTCGAGATGGGCCGGAGGCTCGCCAAGGAAGCCCCCGTCGAGGCGGACCTCGTCATACCCACCCCGGAGTCCGGCACCCCCGCCGCCATCGGCTACGCGGAGGCGAGCGGCATCCCGTTCGGCGCCGGGCTCGTGAAGAACGCGTACGTCGGCAGGACCTTCATCCAGCCGTCCCAGACCATCCGCCAGCTGGGCATCCGGCTGAAGCTCAACCCGCTCAGGGAAGTCATCCAGGGCAGGCGGCTGGTCGTCGTCGACGACTCGATCGTCCGCGGCAACACCCAGCGCGCCCTCGTCCGGATGCTCCGCGAGGCGGGCGCCGCCGAGGTCCACATCCGGATCTCGTCGCCCCCGGTCAAGTGGCCGTGCTTCTTCGGCATCGACTTCGCGACCCGCGCCGAGCTGATCGCCAACGGCATGTCCGTGGAGGAGATCGGCCGGTCCCTGGGCGCCGACTCCCTGTCCTACATCTCGCTGGACGGCATGATCGAGGCGACCACGATCGCCAAGCCGAACCTGTGCCGCGCCTGCTTCGACGGCGAGTACCCGATGGAGCTGCCCGACCCGGAGCTGCTCGGCAAGCAGCTGCTGGAGACCGAGCTGGCCGCGGCCCCGGCCGCCACGGCCGCCACCGACGCGCTGCGCCGCCCGTAGGCCGGGCCAGGGCCGTCGCTCTTCCTCTCCCTTCCCACCCACCTCTCCGCACGTTCCCTCTCCGCAGCAACCTCCGGCTGTACGACACGAAAGCTCTGAACCCATGTCTCAGACTGTGAGTGCCGATGGCGGCGCCAGCTATGCCGCCGCGGGCGTCGACATCGAGGCGGGTGACCGCGCCGTCGAGCTGATGAAGGAGTGGGTGAAGAAGACCCAGCGCCCCGAGGTCCTCGGCGGCCTCGGCGGCTTCGCCGGCCTCTTCGACGCCTCCGCCCTCAAGCGCTACGAGCGGCCGCTGCTGGCGTCCGCGACGGACGGCGTCGGCACCAAGGTCGACATCGCCCGCCGCATGGGCGTGTACGACACCATCGGTCACGACCTGGTCGCCATGGTCATGGACGACATCGTGGTGTGCGGTGCCGAGCCGCTGTTCATGACGGACTACATCTGCGTCGGCAAGGTCCACCCCGAGCGGGTCGCCGCCATCGTCAAGGGCATCGCCGAGGGCTGCGTCCTGGCCGGCTGCGCCCTCGTCGGCGGCGAGACCGCCGAGCACCCCGGGCTGCTCGGCCCGGACGACTTCGACGTGGCCGGTGCCGGCACCGGCGTCGTCGAGGCGGACCGGCTGCTCGGCCCCGATCGCATCCGTACGGGTGACGCGGTCGTCGCCATGGCCTCGTCGGGCCTTCACTCCAACGGGTACTCGCTCGTCCGCCACGTGCTGTTCGACCGGGCCGGGATGTCCCTCGACCAGCAGGTCGAGGAGCTCGGCCGCACCCTCGGCGAGGAGCTGCTGGAGCCCACGCGGATCTACTCGCTGGACTGCCTGGCGCTCACCCGCACCACCGACGTGCACGCCTTCAGCCACATCACCGGCGGCGGGCTGGCCGCGAACCTGGCCCGGGTCATCCCCGACGACCTGCACGCCGTGGTCGACCGGTCCACCTGGGCCCCCGGCGCGATCTTCGAGCTGGTCGGCAAGGCCGGCCGGGTCGAGCGGCTCGAACTGGAGAAGACCCTGAACATGGGCGTCGGCATGATGGCCGTCGTGCCCGCCGACTCGGTCGACGTGGCGCTGGCCACCCTCGCGGACCGGGGCGTCGACGCCTGGGTCGCGGGCGAGATCACCGAGCGCGGCGACCGTGCGACGGGAGCCGTCCTCACCGGCGACTACGCGAGCTGAGCAGTCAAAACCGGTCCGGGGCGGGGCCCCGGACCGGTTCGGAAAGGCTCAGGCGTCAAGCGCGTCGACGTTGCGAGGACGGATCGTGCTCCTCGTCCTCGTCGTCGGTGTTGTACAGCTCCGCGTAGCGAGCGTACGGGTCGTCTTCCTCGTCGTCGTCCTCGAACGGCTCAGCGTTCGGAGGCTGACTCGAAGTCGATGCGCCCAGCTCTTCGGCCAGGCGTGTGAGGTCCGTCCCACCGCTGTTGTACTTCAGCTGGCGGGCGACCTTCGTCTGCTTGGCCTTGGCCCGGCCGCGCCCCATGGCTCGACCCCCTCGGTGACAGGGCTCGACGGCCCCAGAGTCTTGACACGCGTTCACGATTCGGGACGGACTCCCCGTGGGGAGACCGGCCCGTAGGGCTTCAACGGTACCTGCTTCCGCGGCCATACGGTACGCCGCCCGCATGACGCGCCTCGGAGCCGAACCAGTGAGGAGCCCCGTCCTCGCTGGTCAGCTGCGATTTTAACCTCTTCCTGAGGTCGACCCGCAGACCGGCGTGAGTCTTGTCTCTCTGTCGGCGAACAGATGTCTGTACGAACGCACGAAGAGGCGGAGCCTCCCCGAGGAATCCGACGCGGACGCACGCTGCCGCCCGCCGGGCTCCCCTGTCAAGGGCGCGTGCCCGGCGGGCGTTTTCTTCCTGTCCGGAAACAGACCATCGGGTGATCGTTTCACCCGATGGCCGGCATCCGCGGCACTCCGCCGGCGCGGGTGTGCCCGGCGGCCGTGCCCGGTGCAGGGCGGCGGATGCCCGCGGTGGCCCGGGGAGGGCGCCGCGGGGCGGGGGTCAGCGGCGGGCGTCCGCCATCCGCTGCTCGGCGATCCTGTCGGCCGCCGCGGCCGGCGGAATGCCGTCCGACTTCGCACGTGCGAATATTTCCAGCGTGGTGTCGAAGATCTTCGTGGCCTTCGCCTTGCACCGGTCGAAGTCGAAGCCGTGCAACTCGTCCGCGACCTGGATCACACCGCCGGCGTTGACCACGTAGTCCGGCGCGTAGAGGATCCCGCGGTCTTCGAGGTCCTTCTCCACCCCCGGGTGCGCGAGCTGGTTGTTGGCCGCGCCGCACACCACCTTCGCCGTCAGCACGGGCACCGTGTCGTCGTCCAGGGCGCCGCCCAGCGCGCAGGGCGCGTAGACGTCGAGGCCCTCCGTGCGGATCAGGGCGTCCGTGTCGGCGGCCACGGCCACCTGCGGGTACTTGTCGGTGATCCGGCGCACCGACTCCTCCCGCACGTCCGTGATCACGACCTCGGCGCCGACCTGCAGCAGGTGCTCCACGAGGTAGTGGCCGACCTTGCCGACGCCGGCGACGGCGACCTTGCGGCCGCGCAGGGTCGGGTCGCCCCACAGGTGCTGGGCCGAGGCCCGCATGCCCTGGAACACGCCGTACGCGGTGAGGACGGAGGAGTCCCCGGCGCCGCCGTGCTCGGGGGAGCGGCCGGTGGTCCAGCGGCAGGTGCGGGCGACGACGTCCATGTCGGCGACGTACGTGCCGACGTCGCAGGCCGTGACGTACCGGCCGCCGAGGGAGGCCACGAACCGGCCGTACGCCAGCAGCAGCTCCTCGGTCTTGATCTGCTCCGGGTCGCCGATGATCACGGCCTTGCCGCCGCCGTGCTCCAGGCCGGCCATGGCGTTCTTGTACGACATCCCCCGGGCGAGGTTCAGCGCGTCCCTGACGGCCTCCTCCTCGGAGGCGTACGGGTAGAAGCGGGTGCCGCCGAGGGCAGGGCCCAGGGCGGTCGAGTGGAGGGCGATGACGGCCTTCAGGCCGGTGGCGCGGTCCTGGCACAGCACGACTTGCTCGTGGCCGCCCAGCTCCGAACGGAACAGGGTGTGCAGGACGCCGTCGGTCACATCGGTCACGGTGGTGACTCCCAAGTACGAAGCGGCGATTCCGGATGCCTCCTGCGGGTGGGGAGGCGATCCGTTCGGCAAGAGAGTAAGTGCTACCTGGGCGTAGATATCCCGCAGTGCGCAGGATCACCTCGTCGGAGTACCGGCGGGTACCGGCGTGGAAGGATTCCGGCATGCCGGCTGACTCCTCCCTCGCCGTCCCCTACGCCTCCTACCTGCGGGTGTACGAGCCGCTCGCCGCCTTCCCCGAACCCGAACGCCTGCACTGGGAGCGCTACGCGCACCGCGCCCTGCGCGGGGAGACGCCCACGGCCCAGGACGAGCTGCGCCGCTCGCTGGCCGACCTGCTGCCCGTGCCGCCGGTACCGGTGCCGGTGCACGAGAGCGCGGACGCGTTCGTCGCCGAGGTCGGCGGGACGGTGTGCGTCTGCCCGTGGCGCACCCGTCTGCGGGGCTGGCAGGCCCTGGCCGAGCTGCCGGGGCTGCTGCCGCCCCCGGTGCTGGACGCGGCCCTGCCGCCGGTGGTGCGGGAGCAGGCGGCGGCGGACCACGAGCGGTGGCGGGAGCGGAACCCGGACGCGCGGCCCTGGATCAGGAGCGCCACCTGGCAGGTGCCGGTGCGGTGGTTCACCCTCTTCGCGGACGAGGAGCGGGAGTACGTGCCGGGCAGCGGCGCCGGCAAGGCCGCGGTGCTGCGCTACCGGACGCCGATGGTGCAGGCGCGGCGGCGGGTGGCGCGGTCGCTGAAGACACTGCGGGACGCGATGGACGAGGGACCGCTCACCGAGGGTTTGGTAGATGTGGGGCGGTGGCTGGAGGAGTTCCACCCCCGGGCGCTGGTCGAACTGGACTACGGCGGGCTGGTGTACGCCCTGTCCGCCGAGTGGCTCGCCGGGGACCGGTCGGCCGCGGACGTCGCGGAGGGGATGGCCGCGCTGCGGGCCGGGGACGGCGAGGCCGCGGGCGCGGCGTACGAGCGGCTGGCGGAGCGCTGGCGCGCGGTGCGGAACCTGCAGTCGGCGAGCTGAGCTTGCGGCCCGGTCGGGCTGCGGCCGGGTCCTCGGGTGGCGGCCGGGGCGGCCGGGGCGGGGCGGCCGGGTGGGGGCTGAGAGGCCCTTACCCGATACCGGACCTATGCCTCAAGGGTGATGGATAGCACTAACAACGGCTCTTGCGTCGATCACCCGACCTCGTGCCAAAATAGGACAAGGAGTCCGGGGAGGGCTCCTTCCGTCCGCATATGGACGGAAGGCTCAGCATTGCACGCTATGGGGGGTCTGGTGGCTCCTGATCGCTCTGTGACTGATCGTCACTGTGACGTGACTGTCCGCTATGGCATGGTCCATCGGCTTCCGCCGCTGATGGACACCTGAGAGGGCAATTCCATCGGTTTGGCCGAACGTGGCTGGACAGATGGTGTAGTTGTAGTGCCGAGGACAAGCCGTTCGTCCTATAACCGACTCGGCCCGCGTCTGCCATTTCGGGCAACGCGGGTCAAGGTGCAGAATTTAGAGGAAAGAACCGAGAACGTCGGTTCTCCCGAGGAGGCCGCTCATGACCGCTCGCACCCCTGATGCAGAGCCGCTGCTCACCCCTGCCGAGGTCGCCACGATGTTCCGCGTGGACCCGAAGACGGTGACCCGCTGGGCGAAGGCAGGCAAGCTCACGTCCATCCGCACCCTGGGTGGGCACCGCCGGTACCGCGAGGCGGAGGTCCGCGCTCTGCTGGCCGGCATTCCGCAGCAGCGCAGCGAGGCCTGAACTCTCTCCACACCCCTGTGAAACGGGCTTGTCCGGGTCCCCCAACTCGGCTCGCCCGCTTTTGGCTCCACTGACGGCCGCCCGCCCCAACGGGTCGCCGTCGGCGCTCGCGCCGGACTCCGCCGGGTCCGGCGCGATTTTTTTGTGCCCTGAAGGCGGTGGGCGCAGCGTGTCGCGCGCCAGGCCCCGGTGTCTTCTCTCCGGGGGTGGCCCCGCGCGCCCCGGGGCCCCGCGGCGGGTGGCGCGGGTGTCCCGGGGGCGCCTTGCGGGGTGGTGCGGGAGCGCGGCGGGGAGTGCGGGGCGCTCCGGAGGGGGTGGGGCGCGGTCCCGAGCGGGCGGCCATCGGGGGAGTGCAATTGCACGTATTAAATTGGGTCGTTGTAGGGAGGGGGTAAGGGAAGCGCTTTCTGAAAAAGGTTCCGTGACTCCCGTCACACCGCCGAAGCCTTGCGCGCCGGCGTGTCACCGGTGTTGGCGCACCGTCAACAGACCCCGGGTCAGGGAAGCGTGGGCGGCTCACCGCCGGTGCCGGAAGGGCTCCCCAGGCGGTGGCGGGGCGGGTGCGGCGTGGGCGGCTCCGCGAGCAGCGGGGGCAGCTCGCTGAGTTCGGCGAGTTTCTGCAGGCGGTGGCAGACGGGGCACCGCTGGGTCTGGTGCCGGTAGCCCCGCGCACCCGAGGCCGCCGCGAGGTGGGCCCGCAGCAGCGCGCGGGTCTCGTGCCTGGCCGTGGCTGCCGCCATGCGCGTCACCTCCGCTGAAGGGCACCGGCGCCCTGCTGATGGGGTACCGGGACCGAGGGGGCCCGTCAAGACGGCCCGTCGCATTCCGGCTGCGGTCCCGCCCCGTGGCGCGGCCTCCGCCGCCAGGGGTGTACCGCCTCCCACCCTGTCCGCCACCGCCCCGGCCGCCCAGGGCCGTTGGGCCCTCAGTGCGGGGCCTCCAGGGGGTCCCGGGCGGATGCTGAGGCATGGAGTCCGTCGTCTTCACGACCCTTGCCGGGACCGGTCCTGCTGCTGACCGCGCCGGCGTTCGCGGACCAGCTGCTGCTGCGCGGGGCAGGGCGGGCGTGCTGCCGCGGGCAACGGCGCACGCGCCGGCCGGATGTCGGCGACCGGGTGCGAGCAGCTGCACGCGAGCATGTCGGCGGGCGGGCAGTCGGAGCTGAAGGAGCGGCGGTCGGCCCTGGTGCTGCGTGACGAGGACGGGGGCGGGGATCCCCCGCGCCGCACCCCCGTGGACCTGGAGGGCGGCACCGCGGTGGTCCGCGTCCCGGCCGAGGGCCGCTGAGACCGGCGCGAGGAACGGTGCCCCCGCGTACGGCCCGCAGGGGCCCGGCGGCCGACGTGCGCGCGGGCCCGCGGCCCCCGGCAGGCAACGTGAGGCGCGTACGACGAGAGGCGCGTACGACGAGAGGCGCGTACGACGAGAGGCCCGCACCTGGCGGTGCGGGCCTCTCGATCTGCTGCGGTCCTGACGGGATTTGAACCCGCGGCCTCCACCTTGACAGGGTGGCGAGCACTCCAAACTGCTCCACAGGACCAGGTTTCGCAGCCCGTTGGTGTTCCCTGGCTGCGAGGAAGACTGTACCCCAGGTCAGAGGGCGCGGTCGACTTCACTCAAGGCGACCGCACGGTCACCCGGACCGCCGCACCGCCCGGTCACGGCGCCAGCGCGTCGATGGCCTTCACGATCCGCTTGTCCGACACCGGATGGGCCGTGCCCAGGGCGTGCGCGAAGTAGCTGACCCGCAGTTCCTCGATCATCCAGCGGATGTCGAGCGCCTCCTGCGGCACCGGGCGGCCCTTCGGGAACTGCTCCAGCAGCCAGGCGTACTCGTCCTGCATCTCGTGGACCTTCTCCATGCGCGTGGTGTCCCGCTGCACGGACGTCGGCATCTGCTGGAGCCTGCGGTCGGCCGCCACCAGGTAGCGCATCAGGTCCGGCAGCCGCCGCAGCCCGGTCGCCGTGACGAAGCCGGGCGGCATCAGGCGCGCCAGCTGCTCCTTCACGTCCTGGACGTTGTTGATCAGCGCCAGGCTGTTCGTGGCCTTCAAACGGCGCTCGCAGGACTGCCACGCGGCCAGGACCTGCTGGACCTGGTCCACCGTGCGGACGGTCAGCTCGACGAGGTCGGCGCGCACCTTGTCGTACAGCTTCCGGTACGACTCCTCGTCCCACGCGGGCCCGCCGTGGTCGGCGATCAGCCGGTCCGCGGCCGCCGTCGCGCAGTCCTCGAACAGCGCCTGCACGGAACCGTGCGGGCTGCGGGACAGCGCCAGCTTCTGCTGGTTCGTCAGCCGGTCGGAGGCGAACTTCGCCGGGTTCACCGGGATGTTCAGCATGATCAGCCTGCGGGTGCCCTGCCACATGGCGCGCGCCTGCTCGGCCTCCGTGTCGAAGAGCCGTACGGCGACGGTCTCGCCCTGGTCGACCAGCGCCGGGTACGCCTTGACGGGCTGGCCGCCGCGCTTGGCCTCGAAGACCCGGGTGAGCGTCCCGATCGTCCAGTCCTTCAGGCCCGTGCGCTCCAGCGACTGGCCGGAGCCCGAGGGGCCCGCCGCAGCGGCCGCGGCCGCCTGCGACAGGGCCTGGCGGGCCTTCGGGCGCAGCTTCAGCTGGAGCGCCTCCAGGTCCTTGTCCTCCGCCAGCTTGCGGCGCCGCTCGTCGACGATCCTGAACGTGACCTTCAGATGGTCGGGGACCTTCGCCCAGTCGAAGTCGTCACCGGATACGGGGACGCCGACCATCCGCTGGAGCTCGCGGGCCAGCACGGTCGTCAGCGGCTCGGCGCTGGGCTCCGCCACGGCCAGGAACCGCTGCGCGAAGTTCGGCGCCGGCACGTAGTTGCGGCGGATCGGCTTCGGGAGGGAGCGGATCAGCTCCGTCACGACGTCCTCCCGCAGGCCCGGGATCTGCCAGTCGAAGCCCTCGTCCACGACCTGGTTCAGCACCTGGAGCGGGATGTGCACGGTCACGCCGTCGGCGTCCGCGCCCGGCTCGAACTGGTACGTCACCCGGAACTCCAGCCGCCCCTGCCGCCACGAGTCCGGGTAGTCGGCCTTGGTGACCGCCCCCGCCTTCTCGTTGATCAGCATCTCCCGCTCGAAGTCGAGCAGTTCGGGCTCCTCGCGGCACTTGTGCTTCCACCACGAGTCGAAGTGCGCGCCCGACACGACGTGCTCGGGCACCCGCTGGTCGTAGAAGTCGAAGAGGGTCTCGTCGTCGACGAGGATGTCCCGGCGCCGGGCCCGGTGCTCCAGCTCCTCGACCTCGGTCAGCAGCCTGCGGTTGTCCGCGAAGAACTTGTGGTGGGTGCGCCAGTCGCCCTCCACGAGCGCGTGCCGGATGAACAGCTCCCGGGACGCCTCGGGATCGATGCGCCCGTAGTTCACCTTCCGCTGGGCGACGATCGGCACGCCGTACAGCGTGACCTTCTCGTACGCCATGACGGCCGCCTGGTCCTTCTCCCAGTGCGGCTCGGAGTAGGTGCGCTTCAGCAGGTGCCCGGCGAGCGGCTCGATCCACTCGGGCTCGATCTTCGCGTTGACCCGCGCCCACAGCCGGGAGGTCTCCACGAGCTCCGCCGACATCACGAAGCGGGGCGGCTTGCGGAACAGCGCCGAGCCGGGGAACACCGCGAACTTCGCGTTGCGCGCCCCGAGGTACTCGTTCTTCGCGCCGTCCTTGATGTCCTTCATCCCGATGTGGGACAGCAGCCCGGCGAGCAGCGACACATGGATCTGCTGGGCGCCCGCGTCGTCCTCGTTGAGGTGTATCCCCATCTGCTTGGCGACCGTGCGGAGCTGGCTGTAGATGTCCTGCCACTCACGGATCCGCAGGTAGTTGAGGTACTCCGCCTTGCACATGCGGCGGAACGCCGACGACGACAGGGTCTTCTGCTGCTCGCGGAGGTAGCGCCACAGGTTGAGGTAGGCGAGGAAGTCGGACGTCTCGTCCTTGAAGCGGGCGTGCTGCTGGTCGGCCTGCGCCTG
Source organism: Streptomyces sp. CC228A (assembly GCF_021390935.1). Classification (GTDB taxonomy): domain Bacteria; phylum Actinomycetota; class Actinomycetes; order Streptomycetales; family Streptomycetaceae; genus Streptomyces. The sequence continues at coordinate 290,888 of NZ_JAJPUI010000005.1, read as the reverse complement.
CTTCTCGGCGGGCCGCTCGCGCGGGTCCTGGATGGAGAGGGCGGCCGCGATGACCATGACCTCGCGCACGCAGCCGTTCTTGTCGGCCTCGATGACCATGCGGGCCAGCCGCGGGTCCACCGGGAGCTGGGCGAGCTTCCGCCCGAGCTGCGTGAGCCGCTGCCCCCTCTTCCCCTCCGGTTTCCCCTCCGGCTTCCCCTCCGGGGAGGACTTCTGCGCCAGATCGATGGCGCCCAGCTCCTGGAGGAGCTGCACGCCGTCGCGGATGTTGCGGTGGTCGGGCGCGTCGATGAAGGGGAACTTCTCGATGTCGCCGAGCCCGGCCGCGGTCATCTGGAGGATGACGGAGGCGAGGTTCGTCCGGAGGATCTCCGCGTCCGTGAACTCGGGGCGGGCGAGGAAGTCGTCCTCCGAGTACAGCCGGATGCAGATGCCGTCGCTGGTGCGGCCGCAGCGGCCCTTGCGCTGGTTGGCGCTGGCCTGGCTGACCGGCTCGATCGGCAGCCGCTGCACCTTGGTGCGGTGGCTGTAGCGGGAGATGCGGGCGGTGCCCGGGTCGATCACGTACTTGATGCCGGGCACGGTCAGGGACGTCTCGGCCACGTTCGTGGCGAGCACGATCCGCCGCCCCGCGTGCGACTGGAACACCCGGTGCTGCTCGGCGTGCGACAGCCGGGCGTAGAGCGGCAGGACCTCGGTGTTCCGCAGCTTCTTCTTGATCAGCGCGTCGGCGGTGTCGCGGATCTCCCGCTCGCCGGAGAGGAAGACCAGGATGTCGCCGGGCCCCTCCGCCTGGAGCTCGTCGACGGCGTCGCAGATCGCGGTGACCTGGTCCCGGTCGGCTTCCTCGGAGTCCTCTTCGAGGAGGGGCCGGTAGCGCACTTCCACGGGGTAGGTGCGGCCGCTGACCTCGACGATCGGGGCGTCCCCGAAGTGCCGGGAGAACCGCTCGGGGTCGATCGTCGCGGAGGTGATCACGACCTTCAGGTCGGGGCGGCGGGGCAGGAGCTGGGCGAGGTAGCCGAGCAGGAAGTCGATGTTGAGCGACCGCTCGTGGGCCTCGTCGATGATGATCGTGTCGTACGCGCGCAGCTCGCGGTCCGTCTGGATCTCGGCGAGCAGGATGCCGTCCGTCATCAGCTTGACGAAGGTGGCGTCCGGGTCGACCTGGTCGGTGAAGCGGACCTTCCAGCCGACCGCCTCGCCGAGGGGCGTGCCCAGCTCCTCCGCCACGCGCTCGGCGACCGTGCGGGCGGCGATCCTGCGGGGCTGCGTGTGCCCGATCATGCCGCGCACCCCGCGGCCCAGCTCCAGGCAGATCTTGGGGATCTGCGTGGTCTTCCCGGAGCCCGTCTCACCGGCGACGATCACGACCTGGTGGGCGCGTATCGCCTCCAGGATGTCGCTCTTCTTCTGGCTGACGGGGAGCTGCTCCGGGTACGTGACCTCGGGCACCCGGGCGGCCCGCGCGGCGGTACGGGTGGCTGCCTTCGCCGCCTCGGCGGCGATCTCGTCGAGGACGGCCTGCCTGGCCTCGGGCTTGCGGATGCGGCGGACGCCTTCGAGACGGCGGCCGAGCCGGTGGGCGTCGCGCAGGGAGACCTGGGCCAGAAGGGTCTGCAGGTCGGCGAAGGAAGTAGACATACCGTGTCCCAGGATCTCACCCGCGGCTCCGGAGTGGCGAACCCATTTACCCGTACCATTTCGGCAGCCGTGCCCCGTATCCGTCGAGGAGACCCCGTCCATGTCGCGTCCCGGAGATCCGCGCGGTGCCGCGGCGGCGCTCCGGGCCGCGGCGGCGGCCTCCGCCCTGGCCGTGCTCGCGGTGCTGGCGGCCCTGGTGTGCGCGCACCCCGCGGGCGGCGCTCCGCCCGCCGGACCGGCCGCCGCCCGGATGTCCGCCCCGGGGCGGCCCCGGGCGCGGCCGCCGTGGCCCCCGAGGGGGCGGCACGTGCGCCGGTGCCGGGTGCGGCGTTCGCCGCGTCGGCCGACGACGGCGGGCGCGACTGCGACGGGGGCTCCCCGGCCGGTGAGGGCGGGCTGCGGCCCGCCGCACCCCCGCGCGGGTCCTCCGCCGGTGAACTGCTGCCCGCGCTGTACGAGGCGCGGGCGGCGGCCGCGGCCGGCTGCGGGGCGGCCGTGGTGACGGCCATCACCCCCGAGCGGGCGCCTCCCCTGCTCGCACCCCCCTCTCCCATGGACCTGTCGATCCTGCGCGTGTAGCCGACGGCCGCGTCCCGCGCCGCCGACCGTCCGTCTGCTCTTCTCGCACGCTCAGGAGTCCCGTCATGTCCAAGTCCGCGCCCAAGTCCGCGTCCAAGCCCGCGTCCAAGCCCAGGTCCACGACCCCCTATCTGCTCGGCGCCGGGGTCGCCGTGTCCGCCGCCCTGCTGGCGTTCGTGTCGTACACCGCGACGAAGCCGGAGGCGCCGGGCACCGGCACCTCCCCGGCCGCGTCGTCGTCCTCGTCGTCTTCGGGGGCTGCCGCCGGGGAGTCCGGCGTGTTCCCCGAGCTGGAGGCGCTCGCCCGGCGGGACGCGGGCGACGGCCTGGCGCAGGGCCGCGCGGACGCGCCCGTCGTGCTGATCGAGTACGCCGACTTCCAGTGCGGCTACTGCGGCAAGTTCGCCCGCGACACGGAGCCCGAGCTGGTGAAGCGGTACGTCGACGAGGGCGTGCTGCGGATCGAGTTCCGGAACCTGCCCATCTTCGGTGAGGAGTCGGAGCGGGCGGCGCGGGCCGCGTGGGCCGCCGGGCGCCAGGGCAGGTTCTGGGAGTTCCACGCCGCCGCGTACGGGGAGGGCGCGAAGGAGAAGGGCTTCGGCGTCGCGCGGCTGAAGGACCTCGCCGAGGAGGCGGGGGTGCCGGACCTGGACCGGTTCGCCCGGGACCTGGACAGCACGGCGGCGCGGCAGGCCGTGGAACGCGACCAGCAGGAGGGCTACGGCCTCGGCGCGGCCTCCACCCCGTCGTTCCTGATCAACGGCCGTCCCGTCGCGGGGGCGCAGCCGCTGGAGGCGTTCACCGCGGCGATCGACGAGGCGGCGAAGCGCGCGGCGGCCGAGCCCGCGGCGGGCCGGGCGACGCCGGCGCCGTCCGGCCCCGCGCCGTCCGGGCCTGCGCCGTCCGGCACGGCGGGGCAGCCGACGGCGGGGAGTCGGCGGGGCAGGCGGAGGGCGCGGCCGGGAGCGCCCGGTGACGGACATCGGCTACCTGGCCGCGTTCCTCGGGGACTGCTGGCGCTCGTCAGCCCGTGCAGCGCGCTGCTGCTGCCGGCGTTCTTCGCGTACTCGACCGACGGCGCCGCCCGCCTGGTCGCCCGCACGGGCGTCCTCTACGCGGGCCTGGCCACGACCCTGGTGCCACTGGGCGCGGCGGGCTCCCTGGCGGGCCGCTTCTTCCACGGCCACCGCGACCTGCTGGTCACGGCGGGCGGCTGGCTGATCATCGCGCTGGGCGCCGCGCAGGTCCTGGGCCTCGGGTTCGCGCCGCGCGGGTTCGCCGAGGCGAGCGGCCGGATCCGCCCGACGACGGCGGCATCGGCCTACGCCCTCGGGCTGGTCTACGGCCTGGCCGGGTTCTGCGCGGGGCCGATCCTCGGCAGCGTCCTGACGGTGGCCGCGCTCGGCGGCAGCGCCGCGTACGGGGGGCTGCTGCTGGCGGTGTACGCGCTGGGCATGGCGGTGCCGCTGTTCCTGCTGGCCCTGCTGTGGGAGCGGTACGACCTGGGGCGGCGCCGCTGGCTGCGGGGGCGGGCGCTGCGGGTGGGCCGCCTGGAGCTGCACACCACGTCGCTGGTGTCCGGGGCGTTCTTCGTGCTGCTGGGGGTGCTGTTCCTGGCGTTCGACGGGGCGGCCGCGCTGCCGGGGCCGCTGTCGGTGGACGACACGTTCGTCCTGGAGCAGTGGGCGGCCCGCGCCGGCAGCGCGGTCCCCGACTGGGCACTGCTGCTGGGCGTGGTGGCGGTGACCGCGGCACTGCTGTTCGTACGGGGCCGGCGCCTGCGCGCCCGCGACTAGCCCGGCTCGGGCGCCCCGGTGCCTCCGGCCCCCTGCGCCCGGGGGCCGGGGTGCAAGGGCCGGGCGCCGGCCCCCGAGCTCGGATGACGGGAAGTACGGGGCGGGCCCCGTTGGCGTGCCGGTCGGCGTGAACGGCGAAAGGCCCCGTCTTGCGACGGGGCCTTTCGGCTGGTGGCTGGGGCCGGGGTCGAACCGGCGACCTTCCGCTTTTCAGGCGGACGCTCGTACCAACTGAGCTACCCAGCCACGCGACCCACGAGGAGTCGCAGCGGTCCTGACGGGATTTGAACCCGCGGCCTCCACCTTGACAGGGTGGCGAGCACTCCAAACTGCTCCACAGGACCAAGCTTCGTGCGAGCACCAGTCTCGCACAAGGTGATGCGTGCCCCCAACGGGATTCGAACCCGTGCTACCGCCTTGAAAGGGCGGCGTCCTGGGCCACTAGACGATGAGGGCTAAGGGCCCGCCTGGGCGCCTTGTCAGCGCGTCGGGGACGTGAGAAGCATATGGGATGCGGAGGCGGTTCGCCAAAACGGTTTCACGGGGACCCCGGCGCGCGGGGCGCCGGTGAGGGCGAGGGTGCCGGGGAGAGCGGCGGTGGGGGCTGCGATGAGGGCCGCGGCGGGGAGCCGGAGGGCGAGGGCGGCGGGCCCAGCAGGAAGGGCGACGGGCTGGGGGACGCGGGGGACGGGCCCGGGGAGGGCGACGCGTCCGGCAGGACCTCGTCGGGGATGCGGCGCGCCACCTCCACGGAGGTCAGCCCCAGGCCGCCCAGCGTGATCTCGTCCCACGCCTGGAGCCGGCGGGTCTCCCGGTCCAGGTACAGCAGGGACGCCTCGACCAGCGCCGGAGGGTCCTGTTCCAGGGCGCGCAGGCCGCCGCCGCCCGTGGAGCCCTCGATCTTCAGCCGGGTGCCCCGCCCGAGGACCTCGTTGATCCGCCGGTGCATGTGGCCCGCGAGGGCGAGTGGCACCAGGCCGTCCACCTCGTGCGTGGCGAGGGGGTTGTGGGCCACCGCGATGTCGACCGGCGTCCCCGCCCGCGCCTGGGCCCGCAGCGACGCCGCGAGGGTCCGCCCCGCCGCGTGCTCCGACGTGTCGCCCAGCGGCCGCACCGACCGGTCCGGCGTGTACTGCGGGTCTCCGATGCCGGCGACCCGCACCCCGGCGACCGTGACGGCCTGCCCGCCGTCCAGGACGTACACGTTCGGCAGGCCCTCCAGGTATTCCTGGGTGGCCATCGAGTCGTGGTTGCCGCGCACCCACACGTAGGGCGCGCCGAGGGTGCCGATCGGGTCCAGGAAGCGGTTCTCCGCCGCCGTGCCGTGGTCCATGGTGTCGCCCGAGTCGATGATCAGGTCGATCCGGTACTGCTTCACGAGCGAGCCGATCACATGCCACGCGAGCGGGTTCAGGTGGATGTCGGAGACGTGCAGCACGCGGATCGTGCTGGGGTCCGGCTGGTACGTCGGCAGTGTGGACGTGGTCTCGTACAGCTTCGTCACGTTGGTGACGAGGCGCGCCAACTCCTTCTGGTAGATGTCGAATTCGGTGACGATCGAGCGGGCGTTGCCCACGACGGACGGGGCGCTGGTGAGGAGCCCGGAGAAACGCGGCTCCAGGACGGACTTGCGGTTCCACGTGGCGTACGCCGCCGTCCCCGACGCGGCCAGCAGGGCGAGCGCGAGCCCTCCTGCGGCGAGGGCGCGGCGCGGGCGGCGGTAGACGGCAAGACCGAGCGCCGTGGCGCCGGAGAGGACGGCGACAGAGGAACGGAAGGCGAGCTGCCAGGCGCCGTCCGCGACGTCCCCGCTGATCTCGTCCTGGAGCCCGGAGAGCCGCTCCGGGTGCTCGACCAGGGCCCGTGCGCGGTCGGGGTCGAGCGCCTCGACGTCCACGTCCAGGCGGAGCGGCGCCAGGTGCGTGTCCAGGTCCAGCGAGCCGAGCGGCGGCACGTCGATCCGCGTGCCGCCGCTCAGCGAGGGCCGCAAGGCCATCCCGGTGTCCATGGGCCCCACGGGCGTGCGGACGGTGCCGACCGCCAGCAGGCCGAGCCAGGCACCGACGAGGGCGACGGCGCCCAGGGCCGCGGCGCGGGCGAACGGGTGCGCCCCTCGCGGTGCGGGCCGCGGCGGCGCCCGGGGCGGCCGGGGCCCTTACGGGCAAGGCGGGTGAGCCCGCCGCGTACGGGGCGGGCGAGACGGTCGGTGAGGTGGTGCAGGGCGCGTGCGACGCGCCGGTACGTGACACGGACGACGGCTCGGGCCATTGGGGCGGTATGCCCGCACCGTCGCGGGGCTATGCCCGTACCCGGCGGGCATCCACGACAATGGCGGAGTGCTGGAGATGACGCGCGAGGAGTTCGAGGAACTGGTCGCCGAGGCGCTGGACCGGATCCCCCCGGAGCTGACGCGGCTCATGGACAACGTGGCCGTGTTCGTCGAGGACGAGCCGTCCGCCGACGACCCCGACCTCTTGGGGCTGTACGAGGGGACCCCGCTCACCGAGCGCGGCGAGTGGTACGCGGGCGTGCTGCCCGACCGGATCACCATCTACCGCGGGCCGACCCTGCGGATGTGCGAGTCGCGGGAGGACGTCGTCGCCGAGACGGAGATCACGGTGGTGCACGAGATCGCCCACCACTTCGGCATCGACGACGAGCGGCTGCACGACCTCGGCTACGGCTGACGGTCGGCTGCGGCTGCGGCTGCTGCGGATGGGGCCTGCGGGGTGCGGGTGCGGCTGCCGCTGTGGCTGACGGTCGGCTGCGGCTTCCGCTGCGGGTGGGGCCTGCGAGTGGGGCCTGCCGGCTGGGGTTCGGGGTGCGGGTGCCGACTGGGGCTGTCGGCTGGGGCTTGCGCTGCGGGTGGGGCTTGCGGGGTGCGGGTGCGGCTGCCGCTGTGGCTGACGGTCGGCTGCGGCTTCCGCTGCGGGTGGGGCCTGCGAGTGGGGCCTGCCGGCTGGGGTTCGGGGTGCGGGTGCCGGCTGGGGCTGTCGGCTGGGGCTTGCGTTGCGGGTGGGGCTGTGGCCGCGACTGCCGGCTGGGCTCGGGCTGCCGCTGCGGCTTCAGCGGGGCTTCTGTCGGTGGGTGACGTCGGCGGGTGATGTCGGCGGGTGACATCGGCGGGGCGGGGCTGCGGTTGGGATCTGCGGCGGTGGCCTCGGGGTGCGGCTGCGGCTGGGGTTTCCGTCGGTGTGGCTGTGGTTGCGGCTGGCTTCTGCCAGGTGGGTGGCTGCGGGTCGGCGGGGGACTGTTCCGCGGCTGGGGTTTCCGTCGGGCGGGGCGGGGGCGGGCGCTGCTGCCAGGGGCCCGATCGCCCGGTGGCTGCGTGGGCGCTGCGGGTCCGCTGCCCGTCGGCCGGTGAGCCGGCCGCCCTGCGGCTTCGCTTCGGCGGCGGACGGAGGTGTTCCGTGCGGTCCGTCGGCACGGGGACGGGGGCGGATCGAGGGGGGTGCCGGGCGTGTCCCCGGCGGGGGCAAGGGAGTTGGGCAGGGAAACCTCGTGTCCCCCGCCTGGAGGTGCCCCCGTGCGCCCTTTGCCCGCCCCCGTCCGATGGGCCGTAGCCGCCGTGGCCGTCGTGGCCTCCGCAGGCACCCTCAGCGGCTGCATGAGCGTCTCCGACGACGGCTCGCGGCCGCTGCCGAGCGAGTCGGTGGACCCGTCCGGGGCGGCGGCGGCCGAAGCGGACGCGGGGGCCCCCATGCCGGGCGGCCGCCACGAGCACCGCGGCTCCCTCGACCGGCCCGCCGGCGCCGACGACGCGCCCGGCGAGCCCGGGGCGAGCCGTCGCCCGGCGCCTCCCCGGCCCCGGCGTCCTCCCCGTCGCCGTCCACCGCGCCGAAACCGGGCGGCTCCCCCTCGCCCGGCGGCGGACGGCCCTCCTCGGGTGACGGCACCGGAAGCGACGGCGGCACGGGGTCCGACGGACCGGGCGGCTCCACGTCCACGTCCCCGAGCGGCGCCCCCGCGTCCCCGTCGGAGCCCGCCGCGTCCGAGCCGCCGGAGCCCACGCCGTCGCCGTCGTCCGAGCCGCCGGCGCCCGACCCGTCGGAGCCGCCGTCCGCGTCGCCGTCCGCGGACACCCGCACGGAGGCGATGCGCGGGCCGGACCCCGGCGTACGGTCAGAGCCGGCGGCGTCGCCGCAGGTGGTGCCCGCCTGAGGGCCCGGTCCTCGGGGCCGGTTTGCGTTCTGTGGGGGAGAGTGCGTATGGTGGTAGATCGTTTGATCCCATTTGCCCGGCGCCAAGACAGAAGAGCGCCGCGTGTGGCGCGTACTCTCCCCCTGCCGTGGCTGACCGCATTGAGGCGGTCGAATTTGCGAAGCAGCGAAACACGGAGTTGACGGGCGCGTGCCGAGACTCCGGAAGGTTTCGCATTTCGCATGTCCATCTTCAGTTCTGACCAGTCCTCCGCCGTCCTGACCGAGGACGCCGCCGTGGCCTCCGCCGTCGACGAGGCGTTCGCCGACGAGACCGCCGCCGAGGCGACCGACGCGATCGACGCGACCGACACGGCCGCCACCCCCGACATCAACCTGGACGACGAGCCCACCGCCACGTTCGCGGACCTGGGCCTGCCCGAGGGCGTCGTCCGCAAGCTCGCCCAGAACGGCGTGACGACCCCCTTCCCGATCCAGGCCGCGACCATCCCGGACGCCCTGGCCGGCAAGGACATCCTGGGCCGCGGCCGCACCGGCTCCGGCAAGACCCTCTCCTTCGGCCTGCCGCTGCTGGCCACGCTGGCCGGCGGCCGCACCGAGAAGAAGAAGCCGCGCGGTGTCATCCTGACCCCGACCCGCGAGCTGGCCATGCAGGTGGCCGACGCCCTCCAGCCGTACGGCGACGTGCTCGGCCTGCGCATGAAGGTCGTGTGCGGCGGCACGTCGATGGGCAACCAGATCTACGCCCTGGAGCGCGGCGTCGACGTCCTCGTCGCCACTCCGGGCCGACTGCGCGACGTCATCAACCGCGGCGCCTGCTCGCTGGAGGACGTCCAGGTCACCGTCCTCGACGAGGCCGACCAGATGTCCGACCTGGGCTTCCTGCCCGAGGTCACCGAGCTGCTCGACCAGGTCCCGGCCGACGGTCAGCGCATGCTCTTCTCCGCGACGATGGAGAACGAGATCGCGACGCTCGTCAAGCGCTACCTGAAGGACCCGGTGAGCCACGAGGTCGACGCCGCGCAGGGCGCCGTCACCACGATGACCCACCACATCCTGATCGTGAAGCCGAAGGACAAGGCGCCGGTCACCGCCGCGATCGCGGCGCGCAAGGGCCGCACGATCATCTTCGTCCGCACCCAGCTCGGCGCCGACCGCGTCGCCGAGCAGCTGCGCGACGCGGGCGTGCGGGCCGACGCCCTGCACGGCGGCATGACCCAGGGCGCCCGCACCCGGACGCTCGCCGACTTCAAGGACGGGTACGTGAACGTGCTCGTCGCCACGGACGTCGCCGCGCGCGGCATCCACGTGGACGGCATCGACCTGGTCCTGAACGTGGACCCGGCCGGCGACCACAAGGACTACCTGCACCGCTCGGGCCGCACCGCCCGCGCCGGCCAGTCCGGCACGGTCGTCTCGCTGGCCCTGCCGCACCAGCGGCGCCAGATCTTCCGGCTCATGGAGGACGCGGGCGTGGACGCCTCGCGCCACATCATCGGCCAGGGCGGCGCTTTCGACCCGGAGGTCGCCGAGATCACCGGCGCCCGGTCGCTGACCGAGGTGCAGGCCGACTCCGCCAACAACGCCGCCAAGCAGGCCGAGCGCGAGGTCGCCGAGCTGACGCGCCAGCTGGAGCGCGCCCAGCGCCGTGCCACCGAGCTCCGCGAGGAGGCCGACCGCCTCGTCGCGCGCGCCGCGACGGAGCGGGGCGCCGACCCGGAGGCGGCGGTCGCGGAGGCGGCCTCCGCCCCCGTACCGGAGCAGCAGCGCGGCGAGCAGCGGCCGCAGCGCGAGGAGCGTCAGGAGCGGGGCGGTGACCGTGGCGGCTTCCGCCGCGACGAGCGTCGCGACGACCGTCCGTCCTCGTACGACCGCCGCGAGCGCACCGACCGCCGGGACCGTGACGATCGCGGTGACCGCGGTGACCGCGGCGGCTTCCGCCGGGACGACCGCCGTGACGACCGTCCGTCCTCGTACGACCGCCGCGAGCGCACCGACCGCCGGGACCGTGACGACCGCGGTGACCGCGGCGAGCGCGGTGACCGTTTCGAGCGGGGCGGTGACCGCGGCGGCTTCCGCCGGGACAACGACCGTCCGTTCAACCGCGACCGCCGCGACCGCGACGAGCGCGGTGGCGACCGCGGTGGCTTCCGCCGGGACAACGACCGTCCGTTCAACCGCGACGAGCGCGGTGGTGACCGCGGTGGCTTCCGTCGGGACAACGACCGTCCGTTCAACCGCGACCGCGACGACCGGGGCGAGCGCGGCGGCGCCCGCCGCCCGGCCCGCCCGTTCAACCGCAGCGACCGCCCCGGCGGCCACGACCGGCCGTACGGCCGTCGCGACGACCACCGGGGCGCGGCTCCGTCGGCCGCCGCGACGACAAGCCGCGCTGGAAGCGCAACGGCTGACGCCTGACGGCCGCCTGACCGGGCCCGTACGACACCTCGTGCCGTACGGGCCCGGCGCGTCAGGGAGGCGGGAACCACCGCCCGGACGCGGCCGGAACGCGTCACCGGGCGACCGCCGGCGCCCCCGAGCCGCGAAGCGCGGCCGTCGTGTCGGGATACCCGATCGGTTCCCGGGGTTCCTTTGGCTATGCTCAGGGGTGTCGTACCGAGGGCCCTTAGCTCAATTGGTCAGAGCAGCGGACTTTTAAATCATTGGGTGGCCCTGGCTGCCGGAGTGCCGGGGCGCCGTCGAGTAGCGTTGAAACCCCCTCTGACCTGCTGCTCAGCGGGAATGCCCACGCGCTGTCCGATCGCTCTGCCGGGCGCCCGAAGGCCAGGGGAGCGCGAGGGGAGCGCATTCGGACAGGGGTGCGCAGAGGGGGGGCGCGCGGCCGGATCGACCGAGGGCCCTCGCCCCGGAAGTCGCCCACGTTGCCCGCCTGTGTCTCCGTTGTGGGGCTCCGACAACACTTGATTGGGGACGGGGTCAGGGCTCGGCGTACGGCGTCGTGCATAAGGCCGTGAAGGCGGCCCGGTCGTACGGCTATGCTGGGGCGGCGGGCCGCTAGCTCAATTGGTCAGAGCAGCAGACTTTTAATCTGTTGGTTGTGGGTTCGAGTCCCACGCGGCCTACGAACAGCCCCTTGGCTCGGTGACGGACCGAGCCAAGGGGCTTTGTGGTGAGCGGGCGCGACGTCCGGTGGTTCGTCGGTCCCCGTCGCAGGGTGTGTCGTTGGCGGAGGCGAGCACCCCCGACACGATCTTGATGCCGACACTCGGCTCCGGTCGTGAGCGAGGCGACCGTCAGCTGTCACCCGCGGACCTGACCCAACCATCCCGCTCGCCCAAGATCAGCGACATGGGGAACCCGGTGCCGGGATGGCCGCACGGTGACCGCACCCACCCGTGATCAAAACCCCGTGACGAAGTGACCTGGGCTACATTTCTCCGCTCGTGCAGGGTGCGCCCTTCTCCGGAGTCTGCTCGCCTTGCACGTACTTCTCCAGGAACTCCTTCACGCGCGGATCGGAGGCCTCGTTCACTTTGAGTTGATGGCCCCAAGCTGTCAGAACAATGGGTGTCGACTGGGGCGTATAGGGGCTTAGGAATGCATACGGCGTGGAGGACACCATCTCCGTGAGCATGTGCAAGTCCGGGGCCGTGATGCTCTTGCCGTGTGTGATCCACACGGCGCCGTGCTCCAGGGAATGCACGGCGTTCTCATCGGCAACCGGACTTGAGTAGATCTTGGAATCGCAAGGTGTCCATCGAGGGTGGTGGTCGCCACCCGCCGGCGGGCTCATGGGGTAGGTCACCTCTGTGGTCACATGCTTCCTACTGAGACCGGACCATGTCTGCTCGCCCCTGACCAGAGCTGAAGTGGCTCCCTCGACATCGCCCCTTGTGTCCAGGGCGTACCAGCCGCCGGCTGCTGCGGCGATGAGGGCAACAGCAGCAAGAAGGATCCACTTGCGGCCGTTGCGTAGCCGAGGCGGTTTGTCGACGCCTCTGGCTGAAGGATGTCGATCCGTCCGACGTGCGTGCTCGCTCTCGCGGTACATCTAACCTCCCGAAGGACTCTCGCGTTCCTTGTCTCAGTTGCTTTCAGGAGTGACACCCGCAATGTGCAGAAGCAGGTTCTTCACTTCCGTGGCGTGAAAATCGTCCTTCCTGAAGGAAGGGTCCGAACAGATGAGCAATGGGCCGTCCTCGGGACTGTCGGGGAGCCGGCCGTGACTGCCGCCGACACAGGTCGGGTCAAGTGGGACGACTTGCAGGGACGAGCGGATTCCGGCCTTCATGAGACCGAGCTTGGCGGCCGCCCGGATCTTTGTCGCCCGTCTGCTCGGGTCGAAGAAGAGCTCGGCAGGGTCGTATCCGGGCTTGCGGAAGATCTCGACGCCTCGCGCGAAATCCGGCGCTCGGTCGTCGTCGAGCCAGTAGTAATACGTGAACCAGGCGTCGGGTTCGGCGACCGCGACCATGTCGCCCGACCGTTCGTGGTCGGCGCCGAGGGCGGCCTGCCCGGCGCGGTCCAGTATCTCGTCCACACCCGGCAGGGACTTCAACAGATCGCGGACCCGCGGCACGTCGGCCGGGTCTTCGACGTAGATGTTCGCCACTTGGTGGTCGGCGAGGGCGAAGGCCCGTGAGGCCCAGGGATCGAGGTACTCCATGCCGTGCTGCGTGTACACCCTCAGCAGGCCCTCCTCGCGTAGGGCGCGATTGATGTCCACAGGACGCCTGGCCTGCGTGATGCCGTACTCGCTGAGGATGACCACTGTGTAGTTCTCGGCGTGCAGTCGGCTCAACAAGGGAGCCAGCACGCCGTCGAGTTCGCGGGCGGCAGCGACGGCCTCGGGACCGTGGGGGCCGAAGCGCTGGAGGTCGTAGTCGAGGTGCGGTACGTAGGCGAGGAGCAGGTCCGGGTGCGCGCGGTGGACCAGATAGCCGGCTGCGGCAGCGATCCAGCGAGAGGATTTGATCCCAGCATTCGGCCCCCAGTACGAGAACAACGGGAACGTGCCGAGCCTTCGGGTCAGCTCATCGTGCAAAACGGGCGGTTGCGTGTAGCAGTCCGGCGACTTGCGGCCGTCGTAGTGGTACACGGGGCGAGGTGTCACCGTGAACTCGGTCTTCGCCCCCATCGCGTACCACCAGCAGATGTTGGCCGCGGTGGTGTCGGGACGCTGACGACGGAGCTCGTCCCATACACGCTCACCCGTGACGAGGTCGGCGGACTGGCGCCAGTTGAGCACTTCGCCGAGTTCCCGGGAGAACCAGCCATTGGCCACGGCTCCGTGATCGCGGGGCAGGGCACCGGTGAGGAACGTGGACTGTACGGGACAGGTCAGGGCCGGGAAGACGGGGGTCAGGGACGACGTGAAGCCTTCCTGGGCGACGGCACGCACATGGGGCATGTGGGGGAGTAGACGCGGCGTGAGGCCGACGATGTCCAGCACGGCCACGGGAGCGGATCGGCGCGGACGGGCGGTGCTCATGATGTCGTCTCCTCGGTGAGTCCCAGCAGGGTGAGCTGGGCGCGTATCCAGTCCATCTCGGCCGCGAGACCGTCGATCAGCTCGTGGGTTCCCTCGGGGCGCTGCCCGTCCGGCAGAACCGACCAGGTGTAGGTCTCGACCTCGATGTGGGTGGTCGCGGGGTGCGGTCCGCCTAGGACGGCGGCCAGCGTGTCCGCGAGCGCCGACTGCGTGCCGCGGAGAGGCGGAGCGGGTTCCGCGCTCACCGGGATGTGGAAGTGGACCCGCCACGGATCCTGGCCCGGGAGCGGTGACGTCCCTTCGAGCACTTGGGCGAGGTCGTCGGCGCGCTCCACCCCGAGGCGGCCCCTCTCACGGACCTGGTGAAGGAAAGGCGATCCGGCGAAGGCCGCGAGGGCCTCCCGGGTGTGTGAAGAGGCGGTGTCCTCGGCATGGAGGGCGGCGGAAGCCTGTAGCTTGACCAACGGAATCCCGCTGTCCTGCAGACGGGTGAGGGCGGCCTCCGGTTCCTCGAAGGACACGGCCAGGTGGCAGGCGTCGAGACTGACCCCCAGGAAGTCTCCCGCCTGCTCCGCGAGGTGTTCGACGGCATCGGCGGTGGTCTCTACGACACAGCCGGGCTCCGGCTCGAAGCCGACTTCCACCGGGCGGCCCGTCCGATCCGCGTGGTCGGCGAGTTCCCGGCGCAGCAGCATGAGGTTGTGGTGTGCCAGTGTCCTGCTTTCCTCGTTCCAGTCGGTGCGCCAGGCCAGCGGCAGCGTGGAGATGCTGCCGCGCTCCGCATCGGCGGGAAGCAGCGCGGACAGGATCGTCACGAGGCGCTTGGTGTGCTCCAGGCGGCGTCGGTCGGCCCAGTTCGGCTGGTACACCGCTTGTTTGACGACCGGAGCGTGGAACGCCTGGTAGGGGAAGCCGTTGAGCGTCACCACCTCCAGGCCGTGGTCGTCGAGCCTCTTGCGCAGGCCGGCCACGGCCGCAGGGTCGGCTTCCAGCCGTCCCGCGACATCGTTGGCGAGCCAGAGCCCGAGGCCCAGGACGTTCGTGCCCAGTCGCTCCCGGAGGGGAAGCGCGTATGTCAGCAGCTGGGACATCACGCCGTCCAGGTCCTCCGCCGCGTGGACGTTGGTGCAGTAGGCGACGTGGACCCGAGTGCCGTCAGGGTGCAGAAACCTCATGCCCGGTCCCCCGCTCACGCGCCGCGAAGGACGGTGTTCCCGGCATACGACGACGGGTGTGCCCACTGGATCCCGGCGAGCTCCAGTCGTCCGCTCTGGCCGTAGAACTCCACCGGGTTCCGCCACAGGACGCGGTCAACGTCGTCCTCGGTGAAGCCGGCCGCGAGCATGGCCTGCCCCGTGGCGCGGGTCAGCAGCGGGTCGCTGTGGCCCCAGTCGGCCGCCGAGTTCACCAGGACGCGCTCGGTTCCGTACTCCAGCAGAATGCGCACCATGCGGTCGGGATCCATCTTCGTGTCGGGGTAGATGGAGAACCCCATCCAGCACCCGCTGCCATGGACCTGGGCCACGGTGGTCTCGTTCAGGTGGTCGAGCACGACCTGGCTCGGAGCGATCCCCGACGCGGCGACGATGTCGAGTGAGCGGGCCGTCCCCGTGGCCTTGTCGCGGTGGGGCGTGTGGACCAGGACGGGTAGCTCATGAGCGACGGCGAGCTCCAACTGCGCGACGAACGCCTGCTCCTCCGCTTCGGTCATCGCGTCGAACCCGATCTCTCCGACGGCCACGACGCGGTCCTTCTCGAGGTAGCGCGGCAGGAGGTCGAGCACTTCTCGGCAGCGGGGGTCGTTGGCCTCCTTCGGGTTGAGCGCGATGGTGCAGTGGTGCTGGATGCCGTACTGCGCCGCCCGGTAGGGCTCCCAGCCGATGAGGGAGTCGAAGTAGTCGATGAAGGTGGCCGCGGAGGTGCGGGGCTGGCCCAGCCAGAAGGCCGGCTCGACGAGGGCACGCACCCCGGCGTCGTACATCGCCTGGTAGTCGGACGTCGTCCGGGAGGTCATGTGGATGTGAGGATCGAAGATGCGCACGTCGTCTCCAGAGACGGTCGGATTCGGGGGCAGGTGCGTCACGAGAGGGGACCGATGCCGGCGCTGAGGACGGCGTCGACGTCAGGGGGGACCGTGCGCCCCGCGGCGGTTCTCTCCTCGGCGAAGGCGGTGGCCATCCGGACCAGTTCGGTGTCCACGCGCTCGGCCAGGCCGAAGACGGACGTCAGCGGGATGCCGACGAAGAGGCACTTGAGCACGCCCTGCCGCCAGGACGACTGGTCGAGATGAGCCTGCGCGTACGGGCCCATGGCCACGGTGATCAGCCGGGAGTCGTTCGTGCGCAACGCGTCCTGAACCAGCGGGACGGCGGCGTCGGCGATGTCGAGCAACGGCAGCGCCCTGAGAACAGCCCTTCGTTCGGCCGCGTCACCACTCCTATAGAGACGGGCGACCGCATCGCCGACGGCCTCGCGGTGAGGGGGCAGAGCATGCAGCAGGAGGGCGCGGGCCGCGTCGTCGCGGGTCCAGTCGGCCAGGTTCTCCGGTGCGGCGGTCAGCACGGACCGTCCGCAGCGGCGGCGGGCGGCCGCGAAGAACCGGTCGATTCCGGGCGGGTTCTGCTGTACGGAGCGGAGGGCCGCGGTCAGCCAAACGTGCTGCTCGGTGCTCAGATCGGCGGCCAGTGCCTTCCGTACGTCGCTCTGTGTCGGAGGGATCACCGCAGGCTCCCCACGTAGTCGGTGGCGAGCGTGCTCGCCTCGCGCAGGAAGGCCAGGCTCTGGCGGGCCAGCTGCGGTGCCGCATGGCCGCTCCGGGGGAGCTCGACGGAGATCAGGCCCGAGTAACCGCACTCCGCGAGAGCCGCCAGCACGGGGGGAAAGTCGATCTCGCCCTCACCGAACATGAGGTGTTCGTGCAGGCCACGGCGCATGTCCTCGATCTGCACATTGGCCAGCAGCGGGCCGCCGCGGAGCACGCATTCGACCACGGGGTTCGGTTCCAGGCACTGGCAGTGGCCGATGTCCAGCGTCAGGCCCAGCGCCCCGGGGCGCCCGAGCGTCGCGTGGAGGCGCTCGAAGTCGTTCAGGGTGCCGACGAGCATGCCTGGTTCCGGCTCGAAACCCAGCTGGACGCCGAGGCGTTCGGCTGTGTCCACGAGGCGAGCGCACCCGTCGGCCAGCAGACGCCATCCGTGCTCCTCTGGGACGTCGTCGGGCAGGATCCCGCTCCAGAAGGAGACCGCCTCGGCCCCGAGATCCGCGGCCACTGTCGCCGCTCGCTCCAGGAAGTCGAGTCTGCGCTTCCTCCCGTCGTCGTCCCCGGTCAGCAGGGTCGGTTCGTGCTTGTGCCAAGGATCGAGCAGGTAGCGGGCGCCCGTTTCGACGACCACGGCCAGGCCCGCGTCGTCGAGACGGGCCCGCAGCGCGGAGACCCGGCGGGCGAGTCCGGCGTCGAAGGGGTTGAGGTGGGCGTGATCGAGGGTCAGTGCCACGCCGTCGTAGCCGAGGTCGGTCAGGACGGTCAGTGTGTCGTCGAGGGAGTGGTTGGAAAAGCCGTTTGTGCCGTATCCGAAGCGCAGGGGCAGGCCCTGCCGGGGCGGGGCGGGCGTCATGTGGGAGAGGTCCTTCGCGTCAGGTAGCGGGCCAGGGGCAGGACAGCCGAGATCAGCGCCGCGGCCTTCGGCGCGCCCGTCCGGCCGACGAGAGCGGCCTGCAGGGGCACCAGTCCGAGGATTCCGGCGCCCACCGCGGCCTGGATGCGCTCCGCGGTCGGACGGCGGACGGCCTGGGCCTGTGCCGCGCCGAAGCTGGTGAGGTATGCGGCGAGCGGCGCGGTGACCGCCAGCGGGGGCAGGCGTCTCCCCGGGGCCTTCGAGACCCTGGCGAGAGCGAGGGCGAGAGAGGCTGTCATGCCCAGGGTGGCGGCCGGCAGTGCGGCCGAGGAGCCACTCTCTTCGCGCTTGCTGAGCCAGGTCACCGTGTGGACATGGCAGGCCACCACGGCGGCGGGCAAGGCGGACCGCAGTCCCGACGGCCCCGCCGCGCGCAGGACGTCGAGAGCGCGGGTCGCCGCCATGGCGGCGGGCCCCCACCGGGTTCCCTTGAACGCCAGGTCGTACGCCCACACGCTCACCGCGAGCGGCACCGCGCCCGCCAGGGCGCGGGGACCTCCGGCCCAGGCGGATATGCCCAGGCCGGCGGCTGTGAGGGCGCAGGCGGTCGTCAGCGCCGTGCGGGCGCCGACGCGGCCCGACGGGATGGGACGTTCCGGTCGCTCGAGGATGTCCAGATGCCGGTCGGCATAGTCGTTGAGCGCCATGCCGGCCCAGTAGAGGCACACGGACGACGCAGCCGTGGCTGCGGTCCGAGCGGACAGACGGCCGGCCGCAGCGGCACCCGCGAACGCGTCGCCAGGAACCGTGAGCGCGGCCGGGGCGCGGACGAGCACCGCGAGATCGCTCAGCATTCGACCTCGCTCACCGGGGCACCGGGCCGTCGGTCGCCCAGTCCCGCAGACGCTCGTACTGTGCCGCCAGGCCGTGTTCCGTTGCGTCTACCGGATCCTTGAAGAAGAACCCGAGCTGGGACTGCGGTCCGGCCTCTCCACGCCGCAGGGCCAGGCCCATGAGGCGGGCGAGGTCCAGGACCAGGGGTGCGGCGAGTGCCGAGTCACAGCCCTGCCAGGTGAACTGCAGGGTCATGCGTGTGCCGAGGAACCCCTCGAAGGAGATGTGGTCCCAGGCTGTCTTCCACTCGCCCAGGTCCGGCACGTGATCGATATGGGTGTGCCCTTCCACGGAATGGCCGAGGATCTCCCGGACGGCGTGGCCCTTCGACTCGATCTTGCCGGCTGCCGCTGCCGGGTCGGCCAGGGTGGCTCCGTCCCCGCCACCCAGCAGATTGGTGCCGGACCAGGAGCGGACCTTCAGGGCCCGCATGCGGAACATCGGCGCCAGCACGCTCTTCACCAGGGTTTCCCCGGTCTTGCCGTCACTACCGGCATACGGGAGCCCGTTGAGCCGGGCCAGCTCATCGAGTGCCGGCAGACGTGCCCCGGTGGAGGGAGTGAAATCGACGTAGGCGCAGCCCGCGCTCAGCGCGGCGTACGCATAAAGGGAACTGAGCGGCAGGACGGTCGAGTCGGTGGCGAGGGCCGCCCGCATTGCCTCCAGGCTCGCCGTCGCCGGGTGGAGCGGGGCCGGTGCCTCGGTGGAAGCCACGTTGACCACCACGACCGCTGTCACGCCCGTCCTGGAGCGGAAGGACCGCAGATCCGCCACGAGACCCTCGGCGACCTCCTGCTGAGTGCGCCTGCCGTGGTCCACGGTCGCTCCGGGACGGATCTCACGGTCCGCAGCGCTCAGGGCGGGCTGCACCTGCTCGAGGAACCAGCCCGGTAGCACGCCGGAGTCGGCGAGTTGTTCCGCGCGCTTGGGGAGAGGCACGGCGGAGACGTCGTGGCCTCCGAAGACGAGGTCGTCGAAGGCCGGCAGCGCGGCGTCGGCGAACTCCGGCTCCGCCGTGACGCACCCGGTCGTTCCGGTGAGGCCGGCCGCCATGGCGCCCGCGCCCGCCACCGTGGTGGTGGCGACGGATCCGCGAGCGCCCACGAGCCAGACACCCAGGCGCTGTGGAAGAGGGAGCGGCATGTCAGTCTCGACCCTTCTGTGTCGGAATCGCGGGGAGAACTTCTGCGTCCACCTCGTCCGGGGACGGTGCTCTCGTGTCCGCGAGGACGGAATTCGCCTCGGACTCGAGGAGGTTGACGATCCAGCCTTGGAGGCTGGCACCGGCCAGTTCCGCGGCCTTCCGCCAGCGGGCGAGCTGCGCTTCCGGAACCTCGAGCTTCGGCATGCTCACGGTCGTCGCGGGACGGGGCTCCGTGGACCTGGCCGCACGTAATTCCCCGCGCAGCTGGTTCCGGGACCATCTCTCCTTGACCGCCCGGTCCAGCCAGGATTCCTGCTCCTGCGGGCTGAGCGACGCGACTTCCGCGTGATGCTGGAAGCTGAGTTCCTTGCGCCGTGCCGACTGGGGAACGCGCCGGGCGACCCACGCGTAGTTGCGAACGGTCTGGTAGTCGAGTCCCACCGACTCGACGGCATCGCGGTAACGCCCCTCGTACCGCGACTGCCCGTAGACGATCCAGTCGCCGAGGCACCAGGCTGACGAACTGGCGACACGGGCCAGGTTCCGGCCGGCCTTCTCCCAGCTTTCGAACGACATGCCACCCGGAAGCTGCAGGCCGACATCCGTCACCATGGCCACCTTCCGCCTGGCGGAGCTGCCCTTGAGCCGCGGTGTCGCGTTCTCATCCCCCGAACTGATGGTGCGCGGTTCGTTCAGTGCGTTTGGCGTAGCTGTTGCCATGCTTGTCTCCCCCCGTACATGACACAAAGGTTGGGTCGTACCGTGGGTTCCGGCTCGACATCCGTCAGGAAACGCCCTCCGGGTAAGGGAACGAGTCGAACGCCTTGTCCATTTCCTCGGGAGTGCGGCGGGCCCACTCGAGCGTCAGCCGATGCGCGGCCTTGCGCGCCATGGGCGGATTGACCTGCTCGGGGCGCGGCTTGAGGATCGACTGGGCGGCCCAGCCGAGTCCGACCCAGCGGTCGATGGAGTTCCAGCGGCGCGCGTCGATGTCGAGCATGGTCATGGCGCGGATGATCGCGTGCCATACGAGCCAGTTCATGGGCGGTTCGCCATTGGGGCCCAGGTTCATCATGTGGACCTTGAAGCCCTCGGGCATGCGCGGGTCGTAGAGCGAACCGTCGCCCAGGCGCAGGAACACACGGGCGAGGTCGCGCTCATTGCGACAGTAGCGGTCCAGGATCTCCAGCTGGAGGCGGGAGAGATAGGCGTAGGCGTCCCGGGCCGGCTCCACCCGGGAGTAGAACTTCTCCGGGTACGTCCCCGCCTTGCGGGTGAGGCTGTAGACGTAGAACATCCCCTCCACGTCGCCGCCCGCGTGCTCTCCGACGGCCGCGAACGCCGCGCGTATCTCCGGCGTGGCGTTGTAGTAGAAGGTCTGCTCGTAGACGTACCAGAGTTCGTTGGCGAGGCGGTCGCCGTGCATGCCCGGCACCCGCGGAAGCTGCGTCCCAGGGCTGCGGGCCGCGTCGCTTCCGGACGCGGTGGCCACACCGGGAAGGGAGCTCAGGCCCGCCGCGGCCGCGGCTGTGGCAGTCGTCCTGAGCAGGGTGCGACGGTCCATTCCAGTCATTGCTGTTCCTCTTCGTGACGAGACGGTGAGTGGGTGGTCGTGACCGCGTGTCTGTGGCTCGCTTTCACGAGAGCCAGCAGGAGCAACTCGGGCGAGTTGAAACCGGCCTCCTCGGCCCAGGAGGCCAGGTCGGTCTCGGCGGGGAGCCCATGCCGCGACCGATGCTCGGCGTGGATCCGCTCGACCTCCTCGGGGGTAAGCGTCTGCAGGAGACCTTCGTCCCGCGGTGCCGGCAGCGCGGTGTGGGCGGCCGCGTCGGAGGCCCACGGGACGTAGGAGTCCTCCCAGCGGAGGTGGTCGAGCAGGGGCCGGGCGGTGCGTTCGACATGGCGGACGTACAGCAGCCAGCGCCACAGGTGGCGGCAGACGGCGTTCTCCCGGGCCAGCTGTCGGAACTCCTCACGGGCCAGGTGGTTCTGTGCCAGCCACGTGGAGAAGGCGCCTTCCTCGGTCTTGCCGTGCCGGACCCGCCACCGGTGCTCCTCGCTCTCGACCTCCGCTTCCGTCGGTTCGACGTGCAGCAG
The DNA here is from genome assembly GCF_021390935.1 of Streptomyces sp. CC228A. GTDB lineage: Bacteria > Actinomycetota > Actinomycetes > Streptomycetales > Streptomycetaceae > Streptomyces. The sequence continues at coordinate 269,508 of NZ_JAJPUI010000005.1, read as the reverse complement.
GTCGGCGAGCACGAGCACGAGCGTGCGGTTCATCGCGGCGGCGTTGACCGCCGCGGCCCGAGGGTGGTGGAGCTGGATGTACTCGGCGATCTCCTCCATGGAGACGCTCAGGCCGCCGATGCCGACGCGGCGTTCCCTGTCGTAGAGGCTGTCCAGTGCCGCCGTACGCGCCACCTTCGGAACGGTCCCCCCGCGCGGTGCTCCCTGTTCGGCGTAGAGACGGAGCAGGTGCAGCAGTTGACGTGCGTCCTGCGCCTTGATGTCCACGGGCCCTGCGGCCCAGACCTCGTCGAGCGCCGCGACGGCTTCGGCGTCGGACCCCTCGGCGCGGAGGCGTTCTACCACTGCCCGGCGGGTCCGTTCCGTGTAGTGCAGCGACTTTGCCGCACGTAGGGCGTCGGTGAGCAGGCTCTCGGGGACACGGCCGGAGGCTGCTGCGGCTTCGAGCGTGGCCCGGATGTTGACCATCGGCTCGGACACATGCCGATAGTCGCCGTCCTCCATGTGGTACAGCAGGGCGACTTCGTCGTCGTCGATGAGCTCCCCGGAGGCGAAGCGCTCGAAGACCCCGCCCACGCCGGTCATGCCGTAGGGCTCCAACTCGGCGGCGCGCAGGGCGCCCATGCTGGAGGAGCCGAAGACGCGGACCCCTCGCTCGAGCGCGATAAGGATCTCCTTGTGCCACACCGACCGGGACTGGTGGAACTCACCGTCGATGAGACCGATCGCGTCCGGGGCGCGGTCGAGTGCGGAGATCAGGTCCGCCTGGCGGGCCGGGGGCAGGTAGACGGCATCGGGCAGGATGCTCCGAGCATCCTCCAGAGGCAGGCTCGGGCCGAGGAAGACGACAATGGTCACGACCGCGCACCTCCCCGGGCGGAAACGAAGGAGCGGGCGCGGTGGCCGGGTTCGTAGTTCTCGAACCGATAGCCCTCCAGGCCCGGGACGACGATCTTCACCACGGTTGCCGGACACCACTGAGTGCTGAGGTCGACCACGATGGCCCGCTCCAGTCCCGCGCTCTTGAGGCGGTCGAGCAGGGTCTCCGTGTCGGCCTCGAAGGTGTAGCCCGCATGCGAGGGCGGCGGAGCGGGCGCGGCCGGGGCGGACGCGGCCGTCGACCGCCAGCCCTCGTCGCTTCCGGAATGCGCCCGGCGCAGGGCTTCGCGGTGGCGGTAGATATCGTCGCGCGACCCCGCCACGGTGACGGTACGCGCCTGCACGGCCTCGGTGATGGCCCGGGTCATGGCGATCTCCGGGTCGAGGTGCGCACCGTACCCGGAGAACGTGCCCGGCACCAGTTGGTGTGGGTCGACGATGTTCGCCCAGTAGACGGGAACTCCCGTGTCGACCGAGCAGTCGAAGAGCAGCACGACTATGTCCGCGTCGTCGAGTCGTGCCGTTAGCGCGCGCACGGTGGGGTACTCGACGGTGGAGAGGTCGACCAGGGGTGGCACGGCGCCGTGGCGCCATGCCTCGGTGTGGCAGGCGATCGCGTCCCGCTCGATCACCTCCAGCAGGCCGGCGGTGACCGCCTCGGCGGCCGTGTTCCCGGAGGCGAGCCCGTTGGAGGTGATCTGGAAGGAGAAGAGGTCGTGGATGCGCGTGGAGCGGTTTCCCATGTGGATCATCGACACCGGAAGGGCCGCACTCTGCTGGCCGATCAGGTCCCAGCCCCAGGTCCACTCGTAGGGCCAGTGCTCGGGGAAGGGCGCGGCCTTGGCCAGGGGCAGGTCCTGCTTGGCTGGGACCACGTACTCGCGTCTCATCTCCGCGTAGGAGCGGCGCAGCGACGGGGGAGACCACTCCACTTCGGCGTGGTGGAGTTCCAGGGACTCCATCAGCCCGGACACCAGGGCGCTCGTTGCGGTGAGTCCCTTGCCCGAACTGACACTCAGAACACGGCCGTTGGGTCGTACAGCAAGGGTGACAGGGATGCCGATCGTGTCCAGGCCGGTAATGTCGGCGAGGCGGGTGATCCCCAGCCTGGGCAGGTACGGACGCACGCGTTCAAGGGTTTCCTCGGGCGCGACGACGCGGTGGGTACCGTCGAGCCGCCTCTTCGGGAGCCGAGGACGGCCAGGGGCGAGCAGCGACGGGATGTCGCGGCCCAGAGCGGCCTCAACCAGAGCCGAACTCACAAGTCCCCCAGGGCGCGTATGCGGATGGTGAGCAGTCGTTCTTCCCAGAGCGGAGGGCGTCCGGTCGCGTGGTAGGCGAGGGCCAGGGCGACGCCGAGGTCCCCTTCCAGGAAGGAGGTGTCACGTCGGGTTCCCTCGAACCCGACGTAGTGCAGCGGTCCTTGACGCCGCTCCTGGGCGATCCGCGCGGCCCAACGGGCGCCGTACGTCCTGGCCTCGGGCAGTTCCCAGGCCTCGGCCGCACGGCGCCCGAACCATGCGAGGCCGGCGGTTCCGTGGCACAGGCAGGCGTCGACGACGCGGGCGCGATCGGCCGGCCGGGCGAGGGCGGCCGCCGCGGCTTCGCGTGCGGCTGCGGCGACCGACGCGGAGCCCGTCGCCTCCGCCGCCACCAGAAGCGCGAGGGAAATACCCGGATCGCCGTAGCACCAGGCGCTGCGGGACGGCTCGTACCGGCTCTCCACAGAATTCGGGTAGATCGTGCCGTTCAGCGGGCTCCGCTGGCGGAGGAACCACTTCAGAGTGGCGGAGAGAAGCTGAGTCGCCTCCCCCGCGCAGCGCAGACGGCTCATCGAAGCGGAGGCCAGATAGGAGATGAGGCCGGCCACACCGTGCGCGACACCGAGGTCCCGCTGGCCGATCATGTGGGGGCGAAGGTTCATGCGCGCCGGTGACGCGGTCAGACGCACATAGAGACCGTCGTCCTCTTCCGCCCGCTTGCGTATGACCTGCAGAATCTGGCTGGTGATCCGCTCCCGGACCGCCTGATCGGGATGGACCAGCGCGTACACGCCCAGCCCGAGCAGTCCGGCGGGAAGATCGATGTCTCGGTCCTCGGGGAAATCAGCGACCCATTCCGTGATCATGTCGTCGAAGCGGTTGACTCCCTGAAGGGAGGACCCCGAGGTGCGGGACAGGTGGAACGCCACCCATCCCACATGCGCGACTCCGCCGTACAGCCAGGGTTCGAGCTGTTGTTGCGACCTCATCACGGATACCGCCGCACCGAATGCGGAAGAAGCCGAGAAGTCGTTACCAAAGAGCTGCTCGAACTCCATCGCGGCCGTGGCAAGATCAAGAAGTCGCACCAGATCGGGGGAATCCTCGATTCCGCTCTTTGCGTCGTCAAAGAGTGTCCGAGCCAGATCCAGTTGATCAACTTCGGTCAGGTACTCGCTCACTCGACTCCTCTCCCTGGGGTGCCGGGCCAGATCGGCGCGAGCGATGCCGGCCAGGGCGACTTTCAGCCGCGCTGACCAATTCGCCGTTCTTCCTCCGGGTGCAGCGGTCATGGTCAACTCCGGGAGCAATCCTTAGGGATCTCGCAGACATGTCAAGGCTCTATCTGCGTACCGGGTGCGGCCCGCTGGTGGGTGGCCGCATGGCCGTTCGTGTCCCGCCGGCGGGACACGAACGGACTTCCATGGATTGGCCCAGCGGGCGGGTCTTGGGGTGGTTTCGCGCTGATGTCAGAAATTCTTTGCCTCCCATCGCGACCCTATTTAAGGTCCATTCGTCGATCCGATCGGATCGAATTGATCACTGAAGGAGGTGTTGTACGTGGCGCAGACGATGACGCCGAACACGCTCGACCTCACGGTGGACGTGGAGGTTCTCACCGCCCCGGGCCGTGACAAGTCGTTCGAGGGTCAGGAGATCCAGGCGGGTGGTTGGACGACGACCACCACCTGCTGGAGCTGCTCGTGGACCTGCAGCGGCTGCGACTCGGAGTGCGCGTGCTGAGTCACGGGCACTAGGCCGCTCTGATTCCTGCGGGAATCCGGGATCCACTGGCCAAAGGCTCCGGGCGGTGTGTGGTTTTCGGTCACATGCCGCCCGGGGTTCCGCCATCGCGCCAGGAGCGCTTGTGACGAGCTGCGCTCCCACGGAGACTTGGCGTCGTTCGCCGACGAGGAAGAGGACGGCAGTGTGACTTCGGCAGACTCTCAGGGCAAGAGGTCCACGCCCGCCAACATTCTCGATTCGCTGAAGCTCAGCTGGCAGGCACACAGAGGTTTGTTCCTGCTTGTGGTCATCGCGCTGCCGGCGCTCGAAGGTCTGCTCATGCTGGGCCTTCTGGTGATCTTCAGGTTCGGTGCGCCCGCATTTCTCGACACCGCGGCCGAACCGAGTCAGGTTCTGGACGACATGCTGCCGCTGCTGTTCACGGCGGTCGGCGTGACCATCCTGATGCTGCTGTCCGCGAACACGCGCCACACGGTTCAGGAACTGCTGCTCGACCGGGTCAGGCAATTCAGTACGCGACGCATGCACAGGGCCATCGCCTCGCTTGAATTGTCGGACTTCGATGATCCCGCAATTCATGACCGGATCAGCAGGGCCGAGACCACGGCCGACTTCAAACCGCGGCAGGTCGTGCGCGGAATCGTCGCGCTGGTTTCGTCCGCCTTTCAGATTCTCTTCTTCGTCGGTTTGCTTGTGGTGCTGCAACCGCTTCTGCTGCCGATGATGGCTCTCGCGGCGGCGCCGATTCTGATCCTGTCGGCCAGGCTGGCGGGTCAGCAGTTCTCCTTCTTCTACAGCGTGACCTCGCTCGAACGCCGCCGCCGCTATGTGGGTCGGCTCATCACCTCCCGGGAGTCCGCGGCCGAGCTCAGGTCGTTCCGGCTGACGGAGCATTTCGCCGACCGTCACGCCGCACTGTCGCATCAGCGCTACGCCGAGCTGCGGCGCATGGTCCGCGGCCAGTGGCGGAGCCTGCTGGTCGGACAGTTCTCCTTCGGGCTGGTCATCGCCGCCGTGATGGGCGTCATCGCCTGGTTCTTCGTGAGCGGACGCATGGACACCGCGGAGCTGCTCACCGTCGTCGTGGCCCTGAGCCGGCTGGCCGGCGCGGTGGGCAACCTCGGCGGGCCCATCACCGAGATCTCCGAGGCGGGGCTGTTCCTGGGTGACCAGAACGCCTTCTACGAGCAGACCCACAAAGCCCGCGAGGCCCAGCACTCGGACCGTCGTCCCGCGCCGCTGCGGGAGCTCGCGGTGCGGAACCTCTCCTTCACGTACAACGGAGCAGACCGCGAGGCACTGCGGGAGATCGAGCTGACCATCCAGGCCGGACAGCTCGTGGCCTTCGTGGGGCCGAACGGCTCGGGGAAGACGACACTCTCGAAGATCCTCGCTTTCCTCTACCCGCCGACCGAGGGCGAGGTGTTGTGGAACGGAGCGCGCAGCACGGAACTGAGCACCGAGTCACTCCGTGACCACGTCACCACGGTCTTCCAGGACCCGCTGGAGTACCACTTCTCGGTCGCCGAGAACGTCACCCTGGGAGACGTGGCCCGCACACCCGATCCCGCGGAGATCGACGTGGCGATCTCCGCGGCGGGGGCCTCGAACGTCGTGGCGCGGCTGCCCGACGGCCTGGAGACACAGCTCGGTACGGAGTTCGACAGCGGCACCTCCCTGTCCGGCGGCGAGTTGCAGCGACTCGCCATCGCGCGAGCCTTCTACCGGTCCCGTGAGCTCGTCATCCTCGACGAGCCGACCTCGGCCCTCGACGCGGTCTCCGACCACGCGCTCCTGGCCGATCTGCGCAGACTGCTCGCCGGCCGCACCGCGATCATCGTCTCCCATCGCTTCTCCAACGTGCGGTACGCGGACCAGATCTTCGTCTTCAACGAAGGACGGATCGTGGAACGAGGCACCCACGCGAGCCTGATGGAGGCTCGGGGCCTGTACGCCGAGATGTACGCCCTGCAGGCCAACGTGTTCCTGGAGGAACCGGTCACGATGGAGCAGCCATGACCATGCGTCTGGGAGTGATCGAGTACCTGGACCTGTCCCGGGACGGCGACGTCACGGAGAAGCGGCGGAAGGCGTTCGAAGGTTCGCTCGTCGCCGACAGACTCGGATACCACCGCCTGTGGGTGCCCGAGCACCACGGCATCGGTTCCCCGAGCACCAACCCGCTGTCGCTCGTCCCGGTTCTGGGCAGTCACACGAGCCGCATCCGGGTCGGTGCGGCAGTGACCCTGCTACGGCTGCGGGACCCTCATCTGACCGCGGAGGACCTCACCACGGCGGCGGTCTTCTGCGGCGAGCGGCTCGATGTGGGCCTCGGCAGGGGAGGCGTCGCCGGACCGGGGACCGATGTGCTGCTCTCCCAGCAGAAGGACGACGAGAAGCTCGACCGGGCGTTGCGCGACCTCGTCGAGGCCCTCGAATCCGGCTCGGAACTCGTCGAACCGCTGGGAGTCCCCTACGAGGGCTGGCTGCACGGCGCCGGACACCGGTCGGCGGTGCTCGCTGCCGAGTTGGGCTGGAACTACTGCCACGCCCTGTTCCTCAACTCCGACGTCGACGCCTGCGCGGCCACCCTGCGTGCCTTCCGGGAGTCGTCGTCTTCTGGGACGGCCGCAGTCGCCATCGCACTCGCTGTCAACAACGACCCGTCGAAGGCCGCGGTCGACGCGCGCCGCCAGCCGTTCGCCGTGACCGCCGGCACTCCTCGCGAGTGCGCCGAGACCGTCTGGAACGTACGGAGGATGACGGGCGCGGACGAAGTCGTCATCGCCGAAGTCTCCCGTGACGCTGGTGACCACCGTCGGGCGCTGAAGGAGATCTTCGCGGCCGTGATGGATACCCCGCACGGGGTGTAGGAGGATTTGCACGCATGGTCGCCGCCTTCGCTCTCGCCCGTGTCGCCCTGCTCAGCGTGGAGGAGGCCTCTCGGCTCATCGCCCTGGAGGATCCCCACGACCCGCTCGTCGAAGCGGCGATTCGGCTTGCCTGGGGCTCCCCGTCGTCCCACCCCGGAAACCAGGGCGAACGAACCCGTGCCACCACGGTGCGGTACATCTCCAGGATGGGCGGGCGTGCCACGCCCTTCGGACTCTTCGCCGGCACCGCGCCGCTGACGGTCGGCGACAGCCGGCGCCTCACGCTGCAGGGACGCGACCGGCACCAAGTCCGCGTACGGACCGACTTCGAATTGCTGCACTCTCTCGTCACCGAGGCGATCCAGGAGGCTTCCGCCGAGCGGCGACCCGTCCGGCGCAACCGCAAGCTCTACACGGTGGGCGAGAGCATGCGCTACGCGGCCGCGGACGGGCCGGTGGCAGACGTCGTCAGCGGCAGGCTCACACCGGCCATCCGGGCGGTGCTCGACGTCCTGGGAGACGGCAGCCTGCTCGTGGGCGAACTGGTCGGCGCACTGACGAGCCGGTTCGCCGGAACGGCGAGCGAGGCCCTGACCGACTTCGTGAACCAGCTGATCGACACGGGCGTGCTGCAGTACGACGTTGCCCTGCTTCGGCCTGGATGGGAGCCCGCGGAACTCGCGCACTCGGCGCTCACGCGCATCGGGGACCGAGCACGCGGCTCAGCGCTCTCTGTCCTGGCGACGGAGGCCAACGGTCTCCAGCCGCTCGACGCAGATCTTGTGGATCACCTCGACAAGGTCTGGGACGCCGCCGCCGAGTGCGCCCCCGCGCTGGCGGACATACCGAGGAACCGCAGGTTCCACCTCGATCTCGAGTTGGCGACCTCGGACGCCCAGCTGGACGCGGGCACGGTGGAGGAACTGGTCGGCGCCGTGCGCAGGCTGGAGCTGCTGCTGCCGCCTCCCACGTATCTCGTCGAGTTCCGCCAGGCGTTCGAACAGCGTTACGAGGATGCCGAGGTTCCCCTGCTGCAGGCACTGGACCTGGAGAACGGCATACTGCGCCCCGGCGAGCGGACGCTGTCCCCACTGGCCCGCAGCGCCGGGATCGACGGCTCCCCGGCGCCCCACGAAGCCGCGTTACCCGCAGGCGTCCGCCAGGTCCTGGACCTGTGGCTCCGGACGGGGCAGCCGGTGGACCTGGCGGATTTCCCCCAGGCGGAACACACCTCCGCGCGCGGCCTGCTGGCCGCGTTGCTCGACGACCACGAGGGGCGCTTCCGCAGTCTGCTGTCGGCCGGCTACCAGCGCAGTCCCATGGCCCTTGTCGGACGCTTCGCCCTGGGCCGCCCCGAGTTGGAAGACGCTCTGCAGCACTGGCGACACGTCGAGGCGGAGCGGGAGGACGGGCCGATACACGCCGAGCTGGTGTACGCGCCCGAAGGACGCATCAGCAACGTGCTGCTGCGGCCACGACTGCACGACGAGGAGATCGCGCTCACCGGTGCCGGCGACGGCACGATCACGCTCGACCGGCTCTTGATCCGGTTGGAGAACGGCGTGATGCGGCTGCGTGACCGGGTCTCGGGACGAGATGTCGTCGTGGAGACCAACAGCGCGCACAACGTCACGGCCCCCGCTGTCGATCCCGTGTACAGCTTCCTGGGCCTGCTCGTGTCGCCCGGCGCCATCGGCTGGTCGTGGGGGCCGCTGCAGCACCTGTCGCACCTGCCGCGGCTCACCTGCGGATCGGTGATCGTCTCCCCGGAGACCTGGACCGTGTCGGGCGAGGACGTCAGGAAGGCGCTGGCCGCCCGCGACTCCGGCGGCAGACTGCGCGAGCTGCTGCCCGGCTTCGGCGACCGCCGGTGGATCGGCGTCGGGACGGACGACCGCGTGCTGCCCGTCGACGTGACGTCGCCCCAGTCCATCCTCGCAGGACTGCACCGGGAAGTCCGCTCGGCCAGGGTCGAACTCGTCGAACTGCCGCAGGTGGAGAGCCCGGTGGCGTCGAGCGCGACAGGACGCCACGTGACGGAGATCGTAGTGCCGCTGCAGCGGACACGGCCGGGCCTGCCCTCCCGTCAACGGCCCGCGAGGACGGAAACGCTCTTCGACCCCGGACTTGGCGCCTCGTGGGTGTACGCCAAGTACTACTGCGGCTCCTCCAGCGGGGACGCGACCGTCGCGCAGGCCGCCAGGCTCGCCCGGGAACTAACGGCCACTGGAGTGATCCGGAAGTGGTTCTACCTGCGCTATCACGACGAGGGCCACCACATCCGGGTACGCATACTGCCGACCACGGCCGCCGACCGTCCTGCGGTCGTCGCCGCCCTGGACGAACTCGGCGCTCAGCTCAAGGCGTCGGGACTGATCGTGCGTGCCGTGCTGGACGACTACGTGCCTGAGGTCGCCCGGTACGGCGGCCGACGGGGACTCGAGCATGCCGAGTCGCTGTTCACCGCGGACAGCAACGCGGTGGCCCGCTTCGTCGGCAGCGGCATCGACGAGGCGACCCGGCTCTACGCGTGCGTGGGTGACATGCTCCACTGGGCCTCGATCCTCTTCGCCACGTTCGAGGAGCGTCAGACCTTCCTCCGACGCCACCAGTCCGGACTGGGGCTGACCTTCCAGCAGACCGGGAACCGCCACGGACTCTTCTTCCGCGAGCACCGTGCGAAGCTGGACGCGCACCTCGCCGACCACACGATGGACCCGGCGACCGGCTCGGCCCTTGAGAGCCTCGCGTCCGTCCTGGACTCGTACGACCAGATGTCGGTGGCCGCGTCCGTCCTTCACATGCACTGCAACCGTCTGTTCGGGGCGGACGCCAGGAGGCTCGAGTTTCTCGCCTCCGAGCTGGCCGGCCGCAAACTCCGTGAATGGCAGGCACGCGGAATCACCGTGCCCGGAAAGGGAGGACAAGGGTGACACGCGACCAGGCTGCGGCGGCCGTCAGCGCCACCGGCATCAGCAAGAGTTACGGGGCGGGCGCGACCGAGGTCCAGGTTCTCGACAACGTCACGGCGAGTTTCGCCGCGGGTGAGTTCACTGCCGTCATGGGGCCCTCGGGCTCCGGAAAATCCACGTTGCTCCACTGCCTGGCCGGCCTCGACCAGGTGAGCAGCGGCCAGGTGATGCTGGGCGAGCAGGACCTGACCCGTATGTCGGACCGACAGCTGACCTTGCTGCGCAGGGAGAAGGTCGGCTTCGTCTTCCAGGCCCTCAACCTGCTCCCGTCGTTGACCGCACGCCGCAACATCCTCGTCCCCTTGATGCTCGGCCGGCGCAAGGCCGATCAGGACTGGTTCGACAGGATCGTCGACGTCCTGGGGATCAGTGCGTTCCTGGAGCGCAGACCCGATCAGCTGTCCGGCGGACAGCGGCTACGCGTGGCGGTCGCCCGTGCGCTGGTCACCAGGCCCCACGTCGTGTTCGCCGATGAGCCGACCGGCAGTCTGGACCGCGCCACAGGCGGTGAACTCCTCGATCTGCTCCGCTCATCGGTGCGGGATCTCGGCCAGACGATCGTCATGGTGACGCATGACATAGACGCCGCGTCGGTCACGGATCGCGTGGTGTTTCTGGTGGACGGCAAGATCGTCAGCGAACTGGCGGAGCCCACACGGGAGTCCGTGCTCGATGCCTGGAAGAAGCTGGAGACCGCATAGATGTTCCGCCTCGCTCTCTCCAACGCGCTGTCCAGGGCCTCTCGTCTGGTGGTCTCTGTCCTGGCCGTAGCGCTCGGGGTGGCCTTCATCACCGCGACACTCGCCGTCACGGATGCCCTGAAAGGTGCGGTGGAGGACGCGTTCGGTCGCGAATCGCGTGATCTGAGCGCTACTGTGGAGCGCAGTCCACAGGCCACGGAGGCGGGCTCCCGCACCGTACCGCTGGAACTCCTGGAGAAGGTCAGGGCCGTGCCCGGCGTGGCCGCGGCCGAAGGCGAGCTGTGGGGCCCCATCACCGGAGTGACGAGGGGCGAAGGCCGACCGTTGTTCCAAGGCGAGCGCACGGTGCTGCTGGGCTTGGCCACCGAGCCCAAACTCAGCGGCTTCACCCTCGTGGAGGGGCGACTTCCCGAGCGGGTACACGACGTCGTACTGGACCGCCGGGCGGCCCAGCTGACCGGAATGGCGCTTGGCCGACAGGTGTTCCTGCCCGCTCCGTCCGGGGTCGGCCGGCCCGAGCCGTACACGGTCGTCGGCCTCGTGGAACTCGGCGCACGCTATGACCGCTTGTCCGACGCCGCGGTCATCGGGCTGCCGACCAGCGGTGCCGCGAAGGTGCTCGGTGCGGCGGCCTACGGCCGGATCGACGTCCTGGCAGAGTCGGGCGTCCCGTCGGAGGCCGTCGCCCGGAGCCTGTCCGGCGCCCTCGGCTCGTCCTACCGGGTGCGAACCGGAGAGGAGGTACGCCAGGCCGACCTGGCGGAAGCGGCGGCCGATGTCGACTCCTTCGCCAACGCGCTCCTGGCCTTCGCAGCGATCGCCGTGGTCGTCTCGGGCTTCGCGATGCACAACACCTTCGGGGTGCTTGTCGCGCAGAAGTTGCGTGACAACGCGCTGCTGCGCTGCATCGGAGCGACCCGACGGCAGGTGGGCCTGATCGTGCTCGCCGAGGCCCTCGTGGTGAGTCTGGTCGCCGCCCTACTCGGCCTGGCACTGGGCATGGGGCTCGCCGCCCTGCTCCTGCGCACGGGCTTCGCCGACATCGGTGTGCGGGGTGCCGAGCAGGCATCACTGGGCCTCGCTCCCCGAGTCGTCGTCCTGGCGTTGGCCACGGGGATCGTGGTCACGCTCCTGTCCGTCCTGATGCCGATGCGGCGAGCGGCGCGTACGTCTCCCCTGGCGGCCATGCGCCTGGCCGATCCACTGGTCCGGGAGGCCCGCCGTCGCAGGCTGGTGTCCGCGGGCTGTCTCGCCCTTGTGGGCATCGCCGCACTGTCCTACGCCACCGTGGCGAACTCCGCCGGCCTCGCCCCGACGGCGGCGGGGGTCGGCGCGTTCGCGACTCTGCTCGCCACACTCATGGCAGGGCCCCTGTTCGCGCCCCGCCTGATCGAGTTCGTGGCACGATCCGGCGGCACCCTGGGGCGCCTGGCCGGGGAGAACGCGCGGCGCAATCCGCATCGCACGGCAACGACCACGGCCGCGCTGACGATCGGAATGGCACTGGTGACCGTGGTCGGGACCGTGACCGGCGCGATGTCGGATTCGCTTGAGAGGCAGTACACGAGGAGCCAGCCGTTCGCGTACACCCTGCGCACCAGCACACCTGCGCACGCTGTCCCTGACGAAGTGACCACGGCCCTCGCCGCCGGTGACGCGATCGCCGGCACGGTGCGAGTCCGGCCCGGCGGCATCACCACAGAAGCCGAGGTGAACGGCAGGACGGTCCGGGTGTCAGGGGTGGGTTCCTCGGTCCGCGATCTGGCCCCTCGGGCCGATCAGGGGACACTGGCGGATCTCCGCCCCGGCACGGTCGCGGTCAGCCAGGGACTGGCACAGAAGCTGCACGTGCGCGTAGGCGACGCGGTGACCGCTCGCATGACGCGCAGTGGAATCGAGCGGAATCTGAGGGTCGTCGCCCTGCTTGACGACATGTCTCCGCTCGGTCCCTTCACCGTTCTCGACGACGACTTCGCACAGTTCGTTCCGGATGCCGCACCGAGCGGCTTCCTGCTGGTGTCGGCGAAGCAGGGCGCGAGCGCGGCAGAGGTCCGCCAAGCGGTGGAACGGGCGACGCAGGGGCACGAGACGGTGATCGCGACAAGCGCCCAGAACGGGCTCAGTGAGCAGAGCAAGGATGTGGACGACCTGCGGCAGCTCCTGTGGGGCCTGCTGGCCCTCTCGCTGCTCATCGCCATGTTCAACCTCGCGAACACGCTGTCCCTGCAGGTCATGGAGCGCACCGGAGAATCCGCGGTACTGCGGGCCCTCGGGCTCACCCGTGGGCAGCTGCGTCTGATGCTCGCGGCGGAGGGGCTGCTCATGTCGGTCGTCGGCGCTGTGGTCGGCTTGGTCGTGGGCCTCGTGGCGGCAGCGGGCATCGCCGCTGTGGTGACAACGCCCGAGGCCACGGTGATCGCCCTTCCCTCCGCCGCACAGCTGGCGGGCTCTACCCTGCTGGCCGTGGCGATCGGTGTACTGGCAACGGTGCTTCCGGCGAGGAGTGCGGTGAGACAACCCGTCGCAGTGGCTCTTTCGAGGAACTGAGGCGGGCAACAAGTCTGTCGGCCGCCGACGCGCGGTGCGCCAGCCCCTGGCTTGGTGGAGAGGCCAAGCCAGGGGCGTCGTCGTGAACCGGCGGAACGTCAGGCGGTTCGCCCGGTCGCTTCGTGAGGCGGCTCGCTCTTCCTCGTTGCGCGGGGGCGTCGTTGGCGGGGGACGAGTTTCACGACCGCCTCGGCGGCCTCGCGGGCGAGGTCGTCCAGGACGGACTGGTAGATGTCCCGGGTGATGTGGGTGTCCGAGTGGCCGAGCATCTCCGACACGATCTTGATGTCCACTCCAGCGGCGAGCGCGAGCGTCGCGGCACCGTGCCGTAGGTCGTGAAGGCGGACCGGGGGCAGGCCGGCGGCTTCGAGCTCGCGCGTGAACGTGAGCGAGACCTTGGCCGGGTGGAGGAGGGCGCCGTCGTCCTCGGTGAAGACACGGCCGGTCGTCTTCCAGGCCGAGCCCCAGCGGGCCTGCTCCTTGCGCTGGCGCTTCTGGTGCTCGCGGAGCGAGTCGACCGACTCGGCGTCCAGAGCGACCAGGCGCTCCCCGCTGTCGGTCTTCGGGGCTGCCTCGTGCACCTGCCAGCCGGACTGGACGAGTTGGGTGGCGACGGTCATCGAGTGGTGAGCGAGATCGATGTCCATCCAGCGCAGCCCGCAGGCTTCGCCACGGCGCAGCCCTCGGAAGGCGATCAGGTGCCAGAGGGTGTAGAGGCGGTGCGCGGCGACCTGGTCGAGGAAGGCGCCGGTCTGCTCCGGCGTCCAGACCATGACGGGGCTGGGCTTCTCCCCGGTCCGCTTCCAGTGGCGTACCCGCTCGGCGGTCCAAACCATGGCCTTCGCGCGCGAGGCCGGGTTCAGTTCCACATGCTCGGCGGGGTTGAAAGGCGGGATGATCTGCTGGGCGATCGCGGTGTTGAGGGCGGCGCGCAGGGTGCGCTTGATCGTGTGCTGGCTGTTGGTGCGGGTGGGCTTGCGGAAGGACGGCATCTCGTCGATGGATGCCTTGAGCCACTTGCGACGGGCTCGGTTCTCCGCGCCCTTCCAGGGGATGGTCTTCAGCTCGTTCAGGGCTGCTCGCCGTAGGGCGTTCTGCTCGATGATCTCGACGTTCGCGTCGTTGATGGCCTCGAACATCCTGTCCAGGTCGGCGACGCGGAGCCGGTCGAGCCGCAGGTGTCCCAGGTGGGGCTTGAGGTGTACCCGTACGTCGCTCTCGTAGCGCTTGAGGGACGTGGAGCGCAGCCGCTTCTTGCCCGCCAGCCACTCGTCGAGCCAGTCCGCGACAGTGATCTTGGAATGGAGGCTCTGGCCTGTGGAGTAGCGCCGGCGCGTCTCGTCGTAGTCCGGCAGCGGCTCCTTGCTCTTGGCGCAGGTCTCGAGCATGTCGCTGACCGCGAGATGACCGGCGGGGTCGTCCTCGTCGGGAATGGCGAGCAGTGCGCGGACCTTGTTCAGTTCCTTGGTGGCCTCGGCGGAGGACTCGAAGCCGCTGCGGCGGAACTCCCGGCGGGTGCCGTCGGGTCGGTTGGCCAGTTCGTGGCGTATGGACCAGGTGCCGTGGCGCCGGTTGGTGAGCTTGGGGCACGACTTGCCGTAGTTCTTGCCGGTCTCGGGGTTTCGGCAGGAGCAGCGGCGTGTGACGGCGCCGCCGGACGTGGTGGTGCTCGGCAACGCTAGTCCTCGGGGTTGTCGACGAACGTGAGGTCAGCGGGCAGAGCAGGGGGGACCAGCCCGCGCTCACGCATCGCGTTCCGGAACTCGCGAAGTTCGCTGCAGTCGTCGAACGCGAGCTGCTCGTACGAGGCCGCGGTTTCGAGGAGGGCGTCGCGGCGGGCGGCGTCGAGGGTGACGCTGGCCTTCCGACGCCGCTCCTTCGCGAGCCGGGTGGACGCCAGTGCGGTGGTCACGGCGTCGCTGTGGGAGCGGTAGGTGTCGAGCACGTCCCGGGCGGACCCCTCGGGGGCGGGCTTGTCGAGAGGGGTCTCGCCGGTGAACCAGGAGACCGCCTCCCACGTCGGGACCTCCCTGCCGGGGAGCACGGAAACCGAGGCGTCGGTGCCCAGCGGGAACAGCAGGCTGATCGGCGGAACCTTGTAGACCTCGGCGAGGACGAGGAACTCCGCGAGGTCGATCGAGCTGCGGCGTCCGGTCTCCAGGTTCGTGATCGTCGTCTTCGGGACCGGGAGTCCCAGGGAGGCGCACGCCTCGCCGGCCTCCGCCACGGTGAGGCCGGCGGCCTTACGGGCCCGGCGTAGCTGCTCGGCGACGCGGGCGGTGAAGCTCGGGGACCAATCAGGGTTCGTCATAGCTGCAACTTACGTCGAGAAAATATGTGGCCACAACATCCATGATACTCGTTCTGCTGTCAGAGCAACTTTTCTCGATGGGATGTGTCATGGCTGCGTGCAAGGCTGTCAGGGGGATGGCTCGCGAGGAACTGCTCGCTCTGCCTGTTGCCGTCGACCTCGACACGGCGAACAAGGCGCTGACGATCGGCCGCAGTACGGGATACGCGCTGGCGAAGCGGGGCGAGTACCCGGTCACGGTCCTCAAGCTCGGCAACGCGTACCGCGTGGTCACGGCGGACCTGCACCGCCTGCTGGGTATCGTCCCGGACGGCGGACGCGGGGAGACCGAACTCGCCGCGTGACCGATCGGCCGGACGCCGAGTCGGTCCGCAACTCGCCTGTGCCCAGGGTGTCCTCACCTACTGCCGTTCGCATTCGGGCGAGTATCCGTGTGCGGATCCAACGGCGTGGCGGATCCCCGTCCGTACATCGGGACGTGTGCAGGAAGAAGCCTGTACGGGCGGCGCGGTCCGCAGAGTACGACCGGGGTGGCTGATGCCGGGCGGGGTGTACGACGCGCTGGATGACCTGGAGGGCACTCTCAAGGCCGGCGATGGGCCCCACTCGCCATCCAAAGCCCCGGCCCTCGCGTTCAGCCCCTACTGCGGCGGGAGGACCTGCTGGCGCGTGGCGGCGGGCAGGTTCGCGAACGTCCACAGCAGCAGTGCGTCGCCGACCTGTCGCAGCTCTTTGGGGACCTGCTGAGCGGCGTCCAATGTGATCGTCTGGGATAGATCCGGACGACGATGCTTGCTATACAGCGCTGTGACCTGGGGAGAGTCCTCCGGCGCACCTGGGGATTGGTCGATCGCCAGGATGCTGTGGACCAGCCTGTTCCGCGTCGTGTTGAGCCTCTTCATGTCCGCGAGCAGGTTGCGCGCTTTGGCTCTCTCACTACCTTCCAGGGCGATGTTCACATCGACCAGTGCGCGACAGTCGTCAATCAGCTGGTCCGTGCCTCGTCCCGCGGCGATGAGCTCGGCGTACTGCGAGTCAAGGAGTCCCACCAGCAGTCGACGCAGGGCAAACTCCGCACGAGCGGCTTCCACCGCCACCGCTCCGACGAGCTGATGCAACTCTTCGTCGGGAGACGGTCCAGAAGTAGGCTCTGTCATGCCACGACTGTGGCACCCCAACCTGGTGACAAGGACGCGATACGCCTCCAGTCGGCTCTACACCTTCACCACCAAACAGAACGGCGCCGACCCGGACGGGTGGGTCGGCGCCGGGTCTGAGTCTCAGGCGTCGATGCGGGCGACCTTGCGACCCACCTTGAGGTAGAGCTCGACACCGTCGAGTGCCCCGACCTCGCTCACGACCGCGCTGAGCGTCTGCTGGACGGAAGCCTCCGTGAGCTGCGTGGTCTGCTGCTCTCCGTCCGACTCGCGGATGAGGCGGAGGCCGTTCTGCTGGGCCACGCGACGCACGGCGGAGATGCTGGGAGCGAAGTCCAGCGTGCGGCTGATCAGAGCTCCGAGCGTGTCCTCGGCGTGGTCCTTCAGGGAGACGATGGGGAGGTTCTGGGTGTCACCGAAGGAGCGCTTGGAGAAGCGCGCTGTGAACTCCGCGCGGGC
Source organism: Streptomyces sp. CC228A (assembly GCF_021390935.1). Classification (GTDB taxonomy): domain Bacteria; phylum Actinomycetota; class Actinomycetes; order Streptomycetales; family Streptomycetaceae; genus Streptomyces. The sequence continues at coordinate 252,601 of NZ_JAJPUI010000005.1, read as the reverse complement.
GGCGGCAGCGGCGTCCAGACTGTGGAGAGCGGCCACCACTTCGCCGGCGAGGATCCGCTTGATCGCCATCGGGTGCGCGGTTCCCTCCTCCAGGCGCTTGGTGACCACGCGGATCTCGTCGTCCGTCCACTCGGTGAGCAGCTGGAGGTACGGCTCGGTGAGGTGGTCGGGGATGGACATCAGCCGGCCGTAGACGTCGTCCGGCGACGCCGTGAGGCCCACGTAGTTGCTCTTGCTCTTGCTCATCTTGGTGCCCGTGCCGTCGGTGCCCTCGATGAGCGGGGTGGTGATGACGACCTCGGGGGTCTGGTCCGAGATCTCCATGACCTTGCGGCACATCTGGAGGTTCAGCAGCTGGTCCACGCCGCCGAGTTCGACGTCGGCGTCGATGGCCACCGAGTCCCACGCCATGACGACGGAGTAGACGAATTCGGCGACGGACAGCCCGTGGCCCTCGGCGAGCCGGGTACGGAAGTCCTCGCGCTGGAGTGACATGGAGACCGGCACCCGGGCGAGGACCGCGACGAGCTCCGGCAGGGTGACCTTGTTCAGCCACTCGCCGTTGAAGCGCAGGTCGCCACGCTGGAAGTCGATGAACGGCGTTACCTGCTGCTGGTAGCCGCTCAGGTTGCGGGCGATGTCCTCGTCGGTGAGGGCCGGCCGTTCCGAGGAGCGGCCTGACGGGTCGCCGATCTTGGCGGTGACGTCGCCGATGATGAAGACGACGTGGTGACCCATCCGCTGGAACCGGCTGGCGATGATGATCGGAACCGCGTGGCCGAGGTGGACGTCGGGCGAGGTCGGGTCGATGCCGTACTTGACGACGAACGGCCGTCCCGCAGCCTGCGCGGCCTCGATCTTCTCGGCGAGCACGGCGGCCGAGGGGATCAGGTTGATCGCCCGTCTCTCGACCAGGGCGGCTTGCTCCTTGGGGGAGAGGTCGGAGAGGTCGAGGGAGCGCCTTGCTGTTGTCTCGCCGAGCAGCTGCGCGACCGTATAGTCCGCGCCCAGGTCCGCTCCATCGAGGATGTGCATGACACGGGTGACGGACTCACTCAAACGGCTCATGGCGCCTATACGCTCCTGCGTCGGACAACTGGCCTGACCAGTACGAGATTTGAAGGGGCGATTCTATTGATCAGGAACTTCACTCGCACCCTTGTTACGGCGCGCGCCGTCGGGGTGGGAGTGCTCGGATAGCCCCCGGGGTTACGCGGATTCGACGGCCTTGCCTACGGCACGGCTGACGCGATCGCGGAGCGCGTCAGCGGAGACATATGAGAGCGCCTCGGCCAGCGAATCGAGTGCAGAGGCGAACTGTCCCTCCTGCTGGCGCAGATGGGCGTCAAGAAAGGAGGCCACGGCCCCCGTGGCGCTGCGGCGGGCCTGCCGCGCGTACAGCACGGTGAGGGAGAAGGCCCAGCACGCGTGCAGGAAGCCGTAGACAGGGCGAGGGGTTTCCCGCCAGGGGGAGAAGAAGGTGACGTCGGCGGGGAGGCTCACGTCGTGCGCGGCAAGGGCGTCGTTGAGCCAGTTGTGGGCGGCCTCGTGGATGAGGTCGCGGGCCAGGACCTCGGGGTGCGCGGTGTAGTCGGTGAAGACGGTGCCCGGGAGGCGGGTGAGGGCCCAGCTGTGGAGGGTCTCGTCGAGCCGGCGGCGGTGGAGCAGGCAGATGACGGGGGCGTGCTGGGTGAGCAGAGGGCGGAAGCCGTGCTCGGTCGCGGAGGCGAGCGCGGCACGAACGAGGCCGCGGGCCTCGGGTGGGGCAGGGGCGGTGTCGGGGCCGACGAGGTAGTAGGCGGTTTCGGAGATCTCCGAGCGGAGCAGGTCCTCGGGGGGTGGGCTGAGCACGATGTGCGGGCCGGCGGACAGGTGGGTCAGGTCTCGCACCGTCGTACGGCGGTACCAGGCCAGGCGGTCCGCGCCCCGGGCGCGCGCGGCGTGTTCGGCCCCTTCGAGCAGGTGGTGGGCGACGGCGTAGTCGAGGGCGGACGGGCCGAGGCGGTTGCCGAGTACGGAGGCGATACGGCCGGTCCGCAGGCGCTGGTGGTCGGCGATGCCGTCGAGAGTGACCAGGGCTTCCGGGGAGAGGGCGCTCATCTGGGGCTCCGGGGGTGGAACGGGGCCGGACCGGGACGGGCCCGGCCCCGTGGCGGTCAGGACTCGGTGGTGGGCTCAGCGGCGTCGGGCTGCACCGTGGTGGCCAGCCAGGTCTCGGTGGCCGCGTTGGAGGTGTGCGCGGTGGTGCGCACGGGGTCGCTGTCGCGCAGGGACGCGACCGCCTCCAGGAACTCGTCGAACGTCTTGTCTTCTGCCACTGCTCGCTCTCTCCTCTGGTCGGGGCCGTGGGTTGAGGTGAATGGCGGGTGCGGGCGGGCCGCGAGGGCCGGTCATGGCTGCATGGCTCCTTACTCGGAGACGAATAGCGTCAGGAACTTGCGGACGCGGCCGGTGCGGACCGGTTCGGTGCCGTGGACGAGCTGGCTGCCGAAGACCACGAGCGTTCCCGGAGAGGGGGCGACGCTCCACCGAGTGCGCGGCATGTTGCGGAACCAGGGGGAGGACATGTCCGTCCCGTCGTGTGCGAAGCGCATACCCGGGGCGTAACCCGACTCGGGCGGCGCCTCGTCGGCGGTCCAGATGGCGTCGCTGCCCGTGGTCTCCACGTAGAACGCGCCGCCGGTGTCGTGGATGTCCGTGAGCGTGACCGTCGCGGCGGCGATCTGGCGGGGACGGGCGAGCGGATTGGGAGCGATGCCGTCTGCATGCGGGGTGATGTACTGGCCGGCGCCGTACTCGAGGTAGATCCACGGCCGGTGGCCGGTTACCGACGGCAGCGTGCGCGTGATGGCGGCCATGTGCAGCTTCAGGGCCTGGTCGAGGAGGACGCTTGCCTCGTACGGGATGTCGGTCATCTCGATCCGGCCGGCCGGCTCGTAGACGTCCTGCGCCTCGGCGGGGGAGTGGCCGGGGATCTCGTGGATGGTGGTGCGGCGGTCCGTGCCGTATCGGTCGCGTCCGGGTGAGCCGAGAGCGTCGTCCATGATGAGGCTGAGTCGCTCGGTCTCGTCCGGTTTGAGGAAGCCCTCCACGGTACGGATGGATAGCGTCTCGGCGATGTGGATCACTGCTCGCCTCCATCGCTGGAGTGGGCTTCGGTCGCGCAGGCGCAGAGGGTGGACGTTGGGGCAGAGGCGGCCTCGGCCAGGGCCTCTGTGAGTACGTGCGCTGCCTGGGCGAGGTGCTCGAAGTACTCGGCAGGCGTGGTGCCGGCAGCGGGTACGAGATGGAGGTCGAGCGTCGGATACACCCGGCCGGTAGTGCGGCACGTGAGCTCGCTGCGACCGAGGACCAACGAACACGCCCTGGGCAGGGAGGAATCGGCTCGGCTGGTGGCACGGCACAGGCGTGCCGCTGTAAGCGCGTACTCGGCGCGGTCGCGCGGCAGGATGCCGACCGAGAGGAAGCGGGGCTCGGCTCGGGGGAGGTCGGCGTAGGGGTGGCCCTGGCAGCTGTCGTAGGTGACGGCGTTCCATCCCGCGGTGAGCGCGTCGACGACAGGGCGGACGCCGGGCTCGATGCCCTCGTGCCACTGGGGGTGGTGGGGGTCGAGATCGTCTGCCTCGTGTACGCCGGGGAGGCCGACAGTGTTGATGTTCCCGCTGGCGCTGACCTGGAGACGCGCGGGCGTGCGGGGCACGGTGTGGTCGTCCCAGCGGGTCAGGAAGGCAGCGACGTGGTGCATGTCGTTGGGGTGGACGGGACGCCAGCGCAGCCGGGAACAGGAGGCAGCGGGCGGGAGGTCCGGCTGGGCGAGTAGGGCGGCGACGCCGTCGATCAGGCGCATGCGGTGGTCGCAGTAGGCGTCTTCGTCGCCTGCGGCGGCGAAGCGGAGGCGGACCGCCGGGCAGCCCGCGCCGCAGGTGTCGCGGTAGTCGCAGGTCGTGCACTTCGTGACCAGGGAGCGTGCCTGCTGAAGCAGGGGAGAGCCGCCCTGGGCGCCGGCCACGTCCGCCTCAGCGTGCACGTCGCCGAGCGCGGCCAGGCCGGCCTGAGGCCAGGGCAGTTCGTCGCAGCTTCCCAGGCGGTCATCGGGATAGAGGGTGAGGACGTGGTCGCATTTCAGGTCGGAGAAGTGACAGGAGCGGGTTTGTAGACCCCTCAGGCGGCGGATGACGGAGACGACGGGCTCCAGCTTGACGCGGCGGAACAGGCCGCTGGCGACCCAGTGGTGGGCGGCCTCCAGCACGAAGTCGGCGTACTGACGTGGCGTGATGGCCCAGGCCGGGCCGGTTGGGCCGATGGCCCGTCGCTGGAGTGCCCGGCTCGTCGGCGTGCGGGATCCGGCCACCGTGGTCGACCGGGTGACCGCCGCGTCGAAGCACGGCACCAGGCTGACCGTCGTCACAGAGGGGAAGGAGGCGAGGTGCTTCATGATCTCGGAGGCCCGGCCGAGGACGTACGGGGTGACGGCGCAGATGACGCCGGCGCGGCGTTCCCGACGCCCGAGGAGTTCCAGGGCTTCGACCACTCGCGGGTACGTGGGGCGGCCGTCGTAGCCGACGCGCCACGAGTTCCCGAGCGCGTCCCCGTCGAGGGAGAGGCCGATCTCCAGCTCTGGGTAGTGCCGCTCGAACAGGTCCAGCCAGGCGTCGTCGAGCTGGAGGCCGTTGGTCTGGAGGCTCACGCGGATGACGTTCGGCTGTGCGGCGAGCGCGTCCAGGACCTCCGCGATCCGTTCCCGGCCGGCGGTCAGGGGCTCCCCGCCGTGGAGTTCGACGCTGAGTGGACGCCCGGAGAAGATCGCACCGAGGCGGTGGACCTGTGCCGCGCTGATCCGGGCGCCGCCCGGTGACTCCTTGCGCTTCTCGAAGCAGTAAAGGCAGTCGATGTCGCAGGTCTCTCCCCGGAGCTTGAGGATGACGGAGACGGCCGTGTCCGGCCCGGTGCTCGACAGCGGGGCGTAGAGACTCTCCAGGTCGATAGGTGAGGTGCGGGTGACGGGCATCAGAGGACTCCCGAGGAGGAGAGGCGTGGTCTACGCGCCATCGGTGGAGACTGTGGACAGCCACCCGAGGAGCTGTCCGCCGGTGACGGGGACGTGGACGTCGCCGCGGCGAAGGAACCATCCGTCGGCGTATCGCTGGGGCAGCCAGCCAGCGTCAGGGGCACCCAGGTTGGGAGGCGTCCGCAGCGGGTCGTTGACGGGCCAGCAGTCCAGGAGCGCTCTGGTCACGCGCCGCTGAACTGGACGGAACCACTCCCACGTCTCCGCGTGGGCCGGGTCGATCGGCGGACGGGACGGAGCGCTGGCAAGAAGCGGCAGCCACTTGTCGCTCAGGACCGGATGCCCGGCCGCCGCGCACTCGAGCGCGGTGAGGCAGGTCGCCAGCTTCCGGCAAACGACGCCGACGGGTTCGGCCAGGCCGTCCGCGACGAGGCCGGTCAGGTCCTCGGCGAGGCTCGCTGCGACCTCGGCCTGGTCGGCGACCGCCCAGCGTCGGTAGCCCTGGCGCTCCTCGGGATCGAGCACCGGGCCCCAGCGTCCGGAGCCGTACGAGAGAGCGGTGCGCAGGCACATGAGGTCGTGCATCGAGGCGCGTACCCGTCGGAACGATCCGAGGTCGTCGCGGTGGACGTCGAAGGAGCGGAGCAGGTAGCGGAGTTCCTCCGCCCGCTGCGGCGCCGTCGCCTGGAGGTCGACACGGACGCCATCCACGATGCGTGACTCCCACGCCGGTAGGGTGCCTTCCACGATGCCACGCAGGTCGATGTCGCTCGCCGCGTGGGCGAAGCCGCAGGCGAGGGCTCCCTCCAGCCAGACCTCGCGGGCCTCGCCGGACGCGAGCAGTGCCTGGGCGACTCTGTCGGCGATCTCCCGGCGCAGTCGTGTCGATGGGTTCACCGGTGGCCTCCCTCGATCAGGATCTTGCTGTCAGCGGTGATCTCCCTGAGGAGATCTGTGGCCCATATGTCGAGCGCGCCGCGCACGTCGGACCGCTGGGCACCTATGTGAGGTGAGGCCAGGAGGTTGAGCGGCGTCGTGGAGTCGGTGAGGAGCGGCAGATGTTTCCGCTCTACCGGGTCGAGGGCGAGGCCCGAGAGCCTCCCGTGCGCCAGCGCCCGCAGGCAGGCCGCGACGTCGAGGGTCTCCAGCCGCCCTGCGCAGATGAGCAGAGGCCGCTGCGGAGCGACGCGTGCGAGGAAGTCCTCGCCGATGAGCTGCTCGGTCGTGGGACGCAGCGGCAGAGCGATCACGTGTACCTGCGACTGCTCCATGAGGGCTGACGGCGACAGCTCCCGCAGACCGGGAGGGTTCGACGGCCACGCGGCGAAGGCCGTCCGGCCCATGAAGGGGGCCAGGGCCCAGTCGGCGGCCAGCCCCACCGGGCCCGCGCCCCAGATCCCGGCGGCCAGGGTGCCGAGTGACGTACCCATGCACGCCTGCTTCTCGTGCTGGCCGAGCAGTAGCGCGTGCTGCCCCAAGGGGATCCGCCGGGCCAGGGCGAGGGCAGCGGCGAGGACCCACTCGCCCACGGCGTCCGCGCCGGCCTCGGCGTTGCGGTGCAGCGTGATGCCACGGTGCCGGAGGGCGTTCACGTCGATGTGGTCGATTCCGGAGCCCGTCCGTACGACGTGCTGAAGGCGAGGAAGCGCGTCGAGCTCCCGCTCGCCGAGACGGACGCCGGAACGCAGGACGAGCACGGTCGCGTGGGCGGGCAGAGGCGCGTTCAGGTCCGGCAACTCGTGTACGAGGACATCGGGCAGGGCGCGGCGGATCGCGCTAGCGTCCGCCGCACCGCGTAACACCAGGACAGCGCTCATCGGAGGAACTCCGGCTTCTCGTACCGGCCGAAGGCGAGATCGCCCTCACCGACGACGACGGTCACGCGCGACGGCACGCCGAAGTACGCGTCGCAGGCGCGCTTCACCCCTGGGAGCCCGTCCCAGGCTCGCGGGTTGACCGCCGTGTCCGCGTAGTCGTCGACGAGCAACACGCCCGTCGGCACCAGGCGGGTGACGCAGTGCGTGAGCCCCGTGAGGGTGGAGCCGTAGAAGTCGCCGTCCAGGTAGGCGAACGCGATCTCGTCGGGCAGCTCCTTGGGAAGGGTCTCGTCGAACCATCCCGGATGGATGAACGGCGCCGGCCTGCCCCAGGCCGCGTGCGTGGCGCGCACGTCGTCGGGGGACGACCGGAGCTCGCCCGCCGCCAGATGGTCCGAGTCCTCGGCGCCGGGCGCGGGCATGCCCTGGAAGGAGTCGTAGACGTGGATCTCGCGGTCGCGGTCGCCCAGTGAGTCGAGCACGCTACGGATCCAGAGGGCCATCGCGCCCCTGTAGCAGCCGAGTTCCACCACGGCGCCCGGCAGACGGCGGGCGGTCAGGTCGGCGAGTTCATCCGCGATCACGCGGAGCCGGTCGGCACAGACCGTCCCGGAGTGCTCCCGCAGCAGCCACTCCCGCAGATCCTTCAGCATCGGATCCATGAAGGTCACCACCTGTCCACGAAGGGGTCGGCGAGTTCCCCGCTCAACGCTGCCGACAGTGGGCGGTTGATCCGGGGCAGCAGGTACACGTCGCCGATACGTTCCAGCGGCACCCACTCGAAACCCACCTGGATGGGGTCCGGCGGTTCAGGCATGCGCGGCTCGGCGTCGTCCATCTGCTCCGCGAGGAAATTGAACTGAACCTTCTGTACGTCTCCGAACTCGCCCTGCCACGACTCGGGGACGTACTCGACGACGCACAGCAGACGCCGGGCCACGACCTGGAGGCCGGTCTCCTGCGCGACCTTGCGGTTCACGGCCTGGCGCAGGTCCTCGCCGACCTGGGCCTTGCCGCCGGGGAGGTTGTAGTGGAACCCGGCCTCGTCGTTGTACGACAGCAGCAGGACGGCGCCGTCGCGCACGATCGCCGCCTTCACGGAGACACTGATCCGAGGCAGTTCGGGTGTCAGAGGCACGACAGAGCCTCCGGTTCGCCGACGCGCATCAGGTCGCCGACCTCCGCGAGTGACCCCGCGACGGTGGAGCGGAAACTCCCTCCGCGCCGGAACTGACGGGCGGCGGTGCGCATACCCGCGAGGGCGGCACGGCTGAGCTGGTTCGCGTAGATGCAGAGGCGGAAGCCGGCGTCGCCGAGTTCGGCGGCGCTCAGGTCGGGGAACGCCGTGGGCACGCTGACCAGCGGCACGCCGTGACTCCACGCACGTCCGATGGCCCGCGCCTGGTCACCGGTCGCGTCCTTGGAGTGGACGAGTACCGCATCCGCCCCGGCCTCGGCGTACGCCTCGGCGCGGGCGATCGCCGTGGCCATGTCCTCGCCGGCGATCAGGGCCTCGGTGCGGGCCACGACCACGAGGCCGTCACCGGCGACCTTCCGTATGCGCCCCACCTGCTCGCACAGCAGGTCCTGGTCGGCGAGGGTCTGGGCCCGGTGGGCCGCGAAGCTGTTGCACTTCGGGTAAGCGCTGTCCTCGACGCACACCGCCGTAGCTCCGGCGCGCATCAGGTCGTACGCGAACCGCTCCGCCGTGCGCACCGAACCGCCCGCGTTGTCGATGTCCACGATGACGGGCAGTTCGGTGACACGGCCGAGCGAGGCGACCACGTCGGACAGGTCCCGAGGGCCCAGGACGTTGGCGTCCGGCAGGCCGGAGGCCGCGGACACCTCCAAGCCGCTCACCCACAGGGCGTCGAAGCCCGCCTCCGCCGCGACGTGCGCGGCGAGCGCGTTCACCGCACCGATCGCCAGTACCGGGCTCTCCCGCTCGCTGTCGTCGAGGGCCTCGCGCAGGCGCATCGCCTTCGTGCCGTCAGCCATGGGTCTCTGCTCCTTCCGCGTGGGCGGCGATGGGCGGTACCAGCTGTCGTTCGCGCAATACGTCCCAGGCGGCGAGCAGCACCTCGGACCGGGGTCGGCGGGCGTCCAGACGGACCACTTCGCCGAGGAGCGGGAACTCGTCGGGCTTCGAGACCACGGCCTCGTAGGTCTCGCGAACCCGGCTCTGGACGTCGTGCACGTCCCAGTCGGCCCGGACGGCGTCACCCTGTCGGGCCTGCGCCCGGCTCATCGAGGCGTCGGTCTCCAGGTCCAGGACGAGCGTGAGATCCGGGGCCACGGTGAGCTGCGCGGCCAGCGCCCCGTACGTCTCCGACGCCCTCATGCCGTGCTTCACCGCGAAGAAGGCCAGCTCGCTGAGGAGCCAGCGATCCGCGATCACGGGCCGGGCCGGCCGCTGGGGGAGCACGAGGCGATCCAGCGTGGCCCGCTTGTCCGCGGCGATCGCGGACAGGTAGGCGTCACGGTTCCCGGCGTTCGGCTGGTACTTGCCGGTGACGATGGCGGCGGCCTGGTCGGCGGCGAGGAAGTTGGTGGTGAGCATGCACAGCGGGGTGACTCCGTAGAGCCCCTCCCAGAGCCGGAACAGACCCTTGCGCAGCGTCGTCTTGCCGGTGCCGTCGAGCCCCTCGATGACGATGAACGGATAGCGGTGGTTCATTCGACCTGCCCCGCCCCCGTGCCGCCGGCGTACTTGGTGAAGCGGCCCCGCCAACGGGCCGTGGTGGACACCAGGTCCACGAGCCGCAGCTCCGCCAACTCGTCGACGAGGCGGGGCAGCTCGGGCTCGGCGCAGATGTCGGCCTCGATGGCCCGGCAGTACGCGGCGCGGAGGGCCGGGTCGTCGTCGGAGTCGCGCAGAGCCGCCTCCAGCACCCGCGTGGCCATGCCGTGTGCCACGACGCCCACCGCGGTGCCCAGGGCCTGCTCATGGAGCGGGCCCGGGTGCGGCTCCAGCGTGATGTGGTGCACCCCGCGGTGGCGGATGACCGTGAAGAAGCCCACCCACCACGCGGCGGCGGCGCTGACGGCCGTCACGGCGTCGGACCAGGCCGCCCCGGACTGCTCCGCGAGGATGCTCTGGGCAGCGGTGTCGGCGGCGCGGTGAAGCGCCCCGCGCTGGTTCCGCGACTCCGCTCCGTTTCGTTGGGGAAGCTCCCACCAGAAGCCGAGCCCGGCGTCCTCCAGCAGCGCCATCGCGGACCCGTCGCCTGCCGGCAGCGGAGACGGGCGCTGGGCCAGCACGGAGACATCGGCGCCCGGTACATCCGGCAGCGCCTTCTCCTCGGCGACGGCAGCCCGCCATTCGTCGAGATGGAGATGGAGCCGCTGGGTCAGCAGCCCGTCCGCCAGCGTCTGCCAGGCATGGGCCAGCGGTGGCGAACCGGGGGGCCGGGGCGGCAGGGTCAAGGAGGTCACAGGTCGGATCCTCACGTCCGGGGAGTCGCGGCACGCGACTCCGGTCGGTGGTGCTCCACCACGATGGCCGCCACGAAGGCCCCCGCCTATGAGTGTTTATGAGCCCCATCAGCGGAACGTGTCCGGGTGGTCGCGGAGAGAGGGAGAATGCCGACCATGGTCGACAGCGGACAGCGGCGGTGTACGCGCTGCGGTGCCCTTCTCAGTCGCTTCAACGCGGGTACACGATGCGCCTCGTGCCAGGACGGGCCGGCCGCCCGACGGGCCGACCCGGCCTTCTGGCGTGATCCGACGGTCCGGCGAGCCGTGGCCGCATGGGAACTCGGCACCGTCGTCAAGCTGTTCAGGAAGCACACGGGCCTCTCCCAGGCCGGCGTGGCGCGGATGGTCAGCATCGACCAGGCCGAGGTCAGCAGACTGGAACGCGGGCTCAAACAGATCCGCGACCGACGGCAGTTCGTCCAGTGGACCGATGCGCTGGGAGTCCCGGAGGAGCTGCTCGGGCTCCTGCCCACGGCCGATCCACACATCCCGGACGCCACGGGCCGACTGGGAGCGGCGGACACCGGAGCCCGTGGGTACGCGGCGCTGCCCGAAGGTCCGGGCCAGCTTCTGTTACCCGCCGGCCGGTCCGTCTCGACGACGGCGCTTCCCGTGCTGACCCTTCCCGCGGCCTCCTTCCTCGGGGACAACCTGAGACTCGACTCCCGCCCGGAGCTGGATGCCTGGCGCACCATGCCGATGCGCGCGCTCGTCGTCGCGAACCGCACGGTGGACGGGGCGGTCCGGCAGTTCGTAACCGACGCCCGTCCGAGCGGCGTACGCGCCACCGCCTCGGACCCGATCGACATCCCCGCCGCGTACGAACTGGACGACCTGACCTACGGCATCCTGTGGGCCGTGTCGGGATTCGAGGCAGCACTGCTCGGCGACGACCAGACCCTGCACACCTCGCTGGCCTCGCTCACCGCTTCCCCAGGCGCACCAATCGCCGCCGATCAGGGACTGACCGAAGTCTCCCGGATGCTCATCGGCTCGGAGACCGCCGCCCGGTACATCCTGGGCCACCGTGACCATCTTGGCGACGCACCCGTCTTCTGGACCAGGGAACAGCGCGGTGAGGAGGCCGCCACCTGGCTGTTCTTCCGGCACAAGTACCGCTACCTCGAACGAATGGCCCCGCCACGTCCCGGCGGTACGAGCGGCCGGGGGTTCTGCGTTCCCGAGACGGCGATCGCCTCCTCGCCGGCGTACGAGCGCGTTCTGCTGTTCCTCGCCATCGCGCTCATGGAGTCCTTCGGCATTCGCACTTGGGTGACCGACGACGGAGGCTTCGCGCACACTGACGGTTTCGCCCTCTCTCCCGGGCGTCGGGCTGTCATCGCCTCTTGGGTACGGACCGAGGGAGCGTCCCACCTCGCCGTCACCGCGCGGCCGGGAGCCCTGCGGACGTTCGCCGATGTGACCGGCCATGTCAGCCACCACTCGGCCACAGCGGCCGAGCAGGCCGGACAGCGCCTCGCGGCGACGGCGGAGTACCTCGGCCTCGACGCCTCCTGGCTCGGTCGCCGGTGCGCACAGTTGTCGGCCGTCGGCACGGAGCGGCTCGCCCGGCCGCGCAGCCGGTTGCTCGGCCTCGAAGGGCTGGAGGCTGCCTGCCGGTTCGTGACCGAGCAGCTGGTGATCATTCCGCGTACCCGGACGGCGCCGACCCGATAGCCTGCGTGAACCACTCGTGAGGCCGCGCTCGGCGGCGTCCGGACAGGGGAGCAGGGGATATGACGGAGTCGGTCAGGAACGTGGCGGTCTTCTCCCTCGGCGGCACGATCGCCATGACCACCGATCCCACCACCGGAGGCGTCGTTCCCGCGCTCTCGGCCCACGAACTCCTCGCTGCGGTACCCGCTCTGGCCACGAGCGGCATCGGCCTCAAGGTGCGGGACTTCCGGCGTCTGCCCGGCGCCTCCCTGACCTTCGAGGACCTCACCGCACTGTCGGCCGCGATCACGGCGGAGCTGGAGGCCGGCGACATTGACGGCGTCGTCATCACCCAGGGCACCGACACCATCGAGGAGACCGCCTTCCTCCTCGACCTCTACCACGGCCACGAGCAGCCGGTCGTCGTCACTGGCGCGATGCGCAATCCCACCCTGCCCGGCGCTGACGGTCCGGCCAACCTCCACGCCGCCGTCCTGGCCGCCGCCGATCCCGGACTCAGTGGCGCCGGCTGCCTCGTCGTACTCGGCGACGAGATCCACTCGGCCCGGACCGTCCGCAAGTCCCACACCACCAGCCCCGCCGCCTTCACCTCACCAGCGTGCGGCCCGATCGCGCGGATCGCGGAGAACCGGGTGCGGCTGGTGGGCGGCCTGCCATCCCGTGGACCGCTGGTCGGCGCCCCCGACCGTGAGGCGCGCGTCGGGCTCTACACCGTCACCCTCGGCGACGACGGCACCCTGCTCGACCTGTGGGACGGCAACTGCGACGGACTCGTGGTCGCGGCCTTCGGCGTCGGCCACGTCCCGGAGCGTCTCGTCGAAGGGCTCACCAAGCTCGCGTCCCGCATCCCCGTGGTCCTCGCCTCCCGCATCGGCAACGGCCCCGTCCTCTCGGACACGTACGGCTTCCCCGGTTCCGAGAAGGACCTTCTCGGACGAGGACTCATCGGAGCTGGAGACCTCGGCCCTTACCAGGCGCGGCTCCTGTTGCAGGCCCTGCTTGCCCAGGGCGCCGACGGGGCGGCGGTCCGCGAGACCTTCACCACCGCCTTGGCCCGCTGACCCACCTCTTCAGGAGACACCCGCACATGCGTGCTCACGAGCTGACCGTAGGCCGTACCTTCGGCGTCACCTTCAACCACGGGGAGGACTTCTTCGAGGCGTTGTCCACCTTCTGCCGGGGCAACGGCGTACGGCAGGGCTACATCCCCTCGTTCATCGGAGCCTTCGCGGAGGCCGAGATCGTGGGCGCCTGCGAGAAGCTCGCGGACCCGGACGCGCCGGTCTGGGCGAAGACCTACGTCACCAACGTCGAGGCGTTCGGCGCGGGCACGCTCGCCCACGACCCGGCCACCGGCGGGATACTTCCGCACATCCACGTCTCCGCCGGCCTCAAGGCCCAGTCGGCCGACGGCAGGACGAGCCACCTCCTCAGCGCCAAGGTCCAGTTCCTAAGCGAGCTGTTGATCGTGGAGGTCACGTCGCCCACGATGACGCGGCCCCGGAACCCCGACCTCTACGACGTCCCGCTGCTCACGTTCGGCTGACCGGCAGGAGCCGCCGGAGCCAGGGGTGATCGGGCGCGATCACGCTGATCGCGTCCGCCAGCCAGGCGCGTGCCGGAGCGTCGAGGAGCGGTAGTACAGCTTCGAAGTCGGTCTCGTCCTTGTCCCGGGTCGCCTTCGCCTTGTAGAAGAGCTGCACCTCGGGCGCGAGATACGGGATGCCCGTCTCGCTCGTTCGCCCGAGCCGGTCGATCGGGAGCCGGATCTCCGGGGTGCGCCGCGAGACCCACTGGGTGCCCTCGGCCTCATCCAGCATGAGCTGCACCGACCAGGGCGCCTCCGGCGTGCGGCGGCACCAGATGTCGTGGAGCGGCGGCCGAAGGACCTCTCCAGGACGCCACGGCCGCAACTCCCCCTGACCGGGCGGATCCGCCACGTACAGGTCCCAGTCGGCCAGGAGATCCTGTACGCGGGCCTGGTCACGCCGGAGGACGAGGACGTCGAGATCGCCGTGTGCGCGTAGCTCGCGGCCGACCGCGAGTTCGATCGCGTAGCCACCGGCGATCCACCACGGGAAGTCCGCCTTGGCGAAGACCGTGGCCACATCCTCGGGACGATCCGGTACCCAGCGTCCCAACACGTCAGCACTCACCCGCCCATACTCCCAGTGACCAGACGGGCGAAGACGAAGGCCGGCGGCGGGTCGGCGGTCTCGCTGGAGTGCCGTGCCGCTCGCTGGCCCCTCGCGCTCATAAACGCCCATGAGCACCAGGGGCACCGGCGGCCATCGTTGAGTGCGTGACTCGCGACCGGCCTCGTGGCTGGTGCCTGAGCCACGATCCTCCCGGGGCCGCGCGCCCGAAGCCAGGGTGATTCCTGCTGCCGTACGCCTCTCAGCGGCGTACTCGCCGCACTTCCGCGACCACATCGCAGCCCCGGGAGAAGGCCATCGCTGTCACCCACAGGAGGTGTGTCGCCCGATGATCAGCGCTCCGTCTGCCGTTCTCGGCCTCGTGTACCGCTGGACCGACCACACCCTCAACCCGACCGGCGAAGCCCGCGCGGTTCTGCGACGTGTCCTCAAGGACCTGGGTCTGTCCGGGGCCGTCGTCAGCGACGGAGTCCTGGCCGTCTCGGAGCTCGTGGCGAACGCGCACGAGCACGCGCGCGGTCCGTACGAGGTGCACGTTCGCTCGGCCGCCGGGAGGTACATCTGCGAGATCCATGACGGGGATCCCCTGCTCCCCGAGGGCCTCTACCGCAGTGCCACCTCGTCACCGGACCCTGAACCGGCCGAGGGGGCGGGCGGGTTGCTCGTCGAGCGCGGACGGGGCCTGCGCATCGTGAACGAGTTGGCTCAGGGGCAGTGGGGGTTTCATGTGACGGACTGCGGAAACAAGGCCGCCTGGGTCGTGCTGGCCGCGGCTTCTGGGCCGATGGCGACTCGCGGCAGCCAGACCTGATGGAGTGAGCTGCCTCGGCCACATCCGCGCTGCGTACGGCCACAACGGCTCAGACAGCAGCTTGATCCCTAGGGTGCGGCGTTCGCGACCTTGGGCTTGGGCACAACGGCCTGCCCCATGGCCCGGTGGATCGTGATCTCGATGACCACCCGCTCCGGGTCTGGTGCCGGCGTCCGCCCGTATCGCTTTCCGTAGCGAGCGACAGCGTCGTTCACTGCGGCTGCGTCCGTGCGCACTTCGGCCGTGCCTTCCAGCGTCGCCCAGCGCCCTCCGTCCACCTGGCAGACGGCGACGCGCGCTTGGCCGGGAAGCGCCGCCTGTACGTTGGTGACTTTTCTGCTCGATTTGCGGGTGATAACCCGCGCGATGCCGGTGGCGGCGTCCACGGTGACCCCAACCGGCACGACATGTGGGCGGCCGTCTGGGCGGAGCGTGGTCAGAGTGCACAGGTGGTACTCATTCCAGAACTCCAGGTAGTCAGTTCCTTTGCGGTGTATCTCGGCATGCATGCCTGGAAGCCTAATCGCGAATGATGTCCTGACTGTCCGAAAGTGGTTATGGCCACACCCCCCTCCCGTGATGAAAGGCAGGGCTTTTAGTGCCGGATATACCTATTTGGCGCATTCGCTCGCGATGGAGGCATCTCGGATCGGTAACGAAGGCAACCCCTCTTGAGGTGCTTGGCGTGGTCGCGTCGTTCGCGAGAACTGCCAGCTCAAAAGCATGATCTACAACTAGGTGTGCTGATTTAGTGCGATTTGGTCCGTCGGTGCCGCTGTGGCCCGGTAGGCGTCTTCCAGCCGGATCTTGATGCGGCTTCGCGTAGTGTCCGATGAAGTCCCCAGAGCCTGCCCGGGATGCTTTGCGTCGTGTCATTGCTCGTTCGCGTCGGTGACTTCGGTGTCTGAGGAGTCTTGGGTGCGCGCCCGTTGTGGTTCACGGATCAGGTCCTTTGCGGCCTGGATCGACTACTGCCCTCGATGCCCGTGATCACTTTCGGCTGCGCTGTGCGGCGGGACTGGACATGGTCGAAATGGGCGCGGCCGTCGCCCGGCTTCGTGTCGGAGCAATCCACGGCTGGTGCGAAGGGGATTACTGATGTGGCCAGCAAAAACTGACCGCGACGCGACTGAACACAAGGTGCCTGCGCAGGGCGGACTGAGGCGTCGGCGCTTGGGGCGGTGGCGTGCCGCTCAGAAGCGGACGGTGGAGCGAGACCTGCACCGTCGGCTGCGTCGCGAGCTTCGGGACCTCGGCGTCCAGCCGCCGCTGGACGTGAAGGAGCTGTGCCGGGCGCTCGGCGAGAGGCGAGGACGGCCGATTGTCCTGCGGCCCTTCCCGCTGGAGAAGCCCGGACCGTCGGGGCTGTGGGTCGACACGCCTCAGATGGACGTGGTGCTCTACCAGCAGGAAACGACTCCGCTGCATCAGGATCACATCATCCTGCACGAGGTGTTCCACATCATCGTGGCGGAGGACGAGCAGGCGGAGGAGGAGCAGGAAGCTCCGGACGACTTCGTCGAGGGCTGGGCCACGATGATCCCGGTGCTCGATCCCGCGCTGATCCGGCGTGTGGCCCGCCGATGCTCGTACGACGACGGGGAAGAGTGCGCCGTCGAGTTGGCGGCCACGATCATCCTGGAGTGGTCGTCGGTGCTTGACCATGTTGCCCCGATGCCGGAGGACCCCACGGTGCAGCGAGTACAGGCGGCCCTCGGCGACCGACGAGGATGGCTGTAACCCATGACCGAACTGATCCTCCTGGGCCTCGTCGCCGCCGTGGCGTGGAAGCTCTACCAGTGGTCGCGGGCCCCGCAGGACGCGCCGCTGCGTTCCGTCACCCTGTGCTTGCTCACCGCCCTGCTGTCCTACCCCCTGGCCATGCCGGGTGGTGCTTCGGGCGTCGACACCGTGGCCGGGCATGGCACGGCGAAGCTCGTGCAGAACGTGCTGCTCCTGCTGACGGTCTACTTCCTGATGTGCTTTTACCTGTACTCCGCCGACGGGCCGACCGCCCGTCGACGGGCCCGACGAGAGGCCGTCGTCGTAGCGCTGGTGGCCGTGGCCATCGTCGTGGCCGCGGAGACGGTTCCCCATGACGTCTTCGCCGGCTCCTTCAGTACGGCGGACATGACGATCCCGCAGATCGCCTTCTTCTACGGCGTCACTGGCCTGTACCTCATGTACGCCCTCGGGGTCACCGGTCGGTGGACCCGCCAGTACGCCCGCATGTCGCGTCGCCCGCACGCGACGGGATTGTGGATGGCCGCTGTGGGCCTGAGCGCGATGGCGGTGGCCTGCGCGGTCCGCGCGGTCTTCGTGGCCGTCCGTTGGAGTGGCGGGACCGTACCGCAGCCGCTCATGGCCGGCGTCGCGCTGTTCCTCGTCGTGTCCATCCTGCTCTTCGTCGCCGGTGTCACCTATGCGGGGGCCCGCGCGAGGGTCACCTCGGCGCGGCTCTGGCTGCGACGACGCCGTGACCACCGCCGCCTGGCCCCGCTGTGGCAGCTGCTCACCGACGCGTACCCCGAGAACGTGCTGCGGCCGGCTTCTCCGGCGCTTTGGGATCGTTGGAGGGCGCGTGGCGTGCACCGGCGCTACCACCGGCGGATAGTGGAATGCCGGGACGGGTTGGTTGATATCAGCCCGTATCTGGCTCGCGAGGGTGAGGGCACCGAAGTCCTCGCCCTTCCCCCTGCCGTGCTGGCGGACCGCCTTCGCCAAGCCGTGACCACGATCGGGATGGACGCCCGTCCAGCGCGTCAGGCCGTACCCCTGGCAATGCCCCAGGCGGATGACCGGGACGCGGACGTGCGTCAGCTGATCGCGGTATCGGACGCGCTGCGCCTGTCCGCCTGACCGTCGACGATCAAGGAGGCCGAGATGCTGATCACCGCCCGCCGAGTCCTCGTGGGCCCCGGAACGTATCTGGACGATGGCGCAGTCCTCGTCGAAGGCGACTCGATCACGGCGGTGGGGCCACGCTCGCAGATCGTCGAGCGGGTCGGCTCGGACAGCACACACCTCGCGTTCCCCGAGGGCACAGTGGTGCCTGGTCTCATCGACGCACACGTGCACCTGGTGTTCGACGGCGGCGCGGACCCGGTGGCCACGCTCCACGAGTCGAGCGACGAGACCCTGCTGAAGGACATGCGCCGCCGCGCGGAACAACTCCTCTCCAGCGGCGTGACGACGGTGCGTGACCTGGGAGACCGCAACGGCCTCGCCCTCCAGCTGGACGCGGAGATCGCCAGCGGCAGCACTCCCGGTCCCCGGATCGTCTCCGCCGGCACACCCGCGACCCCGCCTGGAGGCCACACCCACTTCCTCGGCGGTGAGGTCTCCGGGGAAGCCGAGGTCCGCGACCTCGTACGGCGCAACGTGGAGGCGGGCGCCACCGTGATCAAGGCGATGGTGACCGGAGGCGGTCTGACCAAGGGCGGGCCGAAGAGCTGGCAGAGCCAGTTCTCCCCGGAAGAACTCCAGGCTCTGGTGGACGAGGCCCACCAGGCCGGCCTGCCGGTGGCCGCCCACGCGCACGGCACGGACGGCATCACCGCGGCCGTCGAGGCCGGGGTGGACACGATCGAGCACTGTACGTGGATGACGAGCGACGGTTTCGACCTGCGGCAGGACGTCCTGAAGCAGATCATCGACCGGGGCATCGCGGTCTGCCCGGCTGTGAGTCCCCACTGGCAGATGCTCCCCCGCTTCTTCGGCGAGGAGCGGGCGGCGGCCATGTTCGACCTCGTACGGCTGATGGCGGAGGCCGGAGCCAAGCTCATCGCAGGAACCGACGCTGGAGTCCAGCGCACAGGGTTCGACGGACTCGTGCCCGCCCTGTCGTTCTACGCGCACCTCGGCCTGCCGAACGGCAGGATTTTCGACATGGCGACCGCCGACGCGGCCGACGCGCTCGGACTGGGCGAGACGACAGGCCGGGTCGCTCCGGGGTTCCGCGCGGACCTGCTGGTGGTCGACGGAGACCCCCTCGAAGACCTCAGCGCCCTGAAGGCGGTCCGGGCCGTCGTCGCTGAGGGGCGCCTGCACGAGCCGGGCAAGACGCCGGAGCACGAGTAGCCACGCCGCCTGCCCGCGACGCAGGAGCTGCGGACAGGCGCTTACTCGCCGGCGTCCGCTTCCTTCTCCTCAAGCTCCGCCACCAACTCGTTCACCAGCGCCATCGCCTTCGGCGACAGCCCCTGAGAGCCAAGCCCACGAGCCCTCACCCGGCCCACGGCCCCCTTCTTCGCGGCTGCGAGGAGCTGAAGACCCTCATAGACCTGAGCAGCCACGGCGGCGTCTGGCTCGAAGTACATCCGCGAGACACCGACGACGGCTGAGAGCGCGTCCAGAACCGCCGGCGACGCGGTCCCGGTGATGCCTGTACGGAGATCCCGGAAGCCCTCCTCGGTGATGATCTGCTCTCCGGCGTGAGCGTTCACCGCGTTCGCCATCTCCGCATCCGAGGGGGGCCCCTGGGGGCCGGGATACGAGCTGTTCAGGAGCAGGGTGATCTTCTCGGCCAGCGATTCGGGAGGGGTGCCGAGGGCCGAGGCACTCCCGGTTCCCGACGGTGCGGGTTCGTCAACCTGCACCCCCTGCGCCTTGGCGATCGAGCGGGCCTCCGCTCGCCGCAGCTCCTCCGGGCTGACCCCGTACGCCGCCGCCAAGGCCGGGACGTACTTGTCCTTGAGACGTCGCTCTCCGCGTTCGGCCGACGCTACTGGTCCGGCGCTCTTGGTTCCGATCAGCTCAGCCGTCTCGTACTGGTAGTAGCCGGCATCGCAGCGCAGGTCAGTCAGATCGGGCGGCCCAGACCGTGGGAACAGGTCGTCTACGTCCCGTCCGAGCGCGCGCGCCAGCGCGGGCAGTTTCTCCGGATCGGGAGTCTGCGCGCCGGTCTCCCAGCCGGCGACCGCCGAGTCGGACACTCCCAGTGCCTCGCCAACGGCAACCTGGTAGATCTCGGCGGCTCGCCGTACCGCGCGCAGTCGGCCTCGGTCGAAGTGACGAGCAGGCATCGGACCTCGTTTTTGTGCAAACTGGAGTCGATCCAGTGCGTTGACTTTTTCTTCGGTCGGGAATAGTTTCAGCTTAGCGAAGAGCGAGCGGCGTTGCACGCTTGCTCGATCTTCGTCTTCGAACCCTTCCAAGGCTCTGGGTCGCGGGAGGGAGAGATCGGAGTCCCCTGCGACATCCAGTGCGCGGAGAACTCTCAGAACGGATCGGTGCCGGCGCTCGTCTCTCGGGCTTTGGGAAGTGTTCGGCTTCGGCCCGGAGGGGCACGGAGCCCTCTTCAGCGGCTTGGGCGCCGAGCGCGGGGGTGCAGTGTCCGAGCGGGCCGTGAGTCACGACCGCCCACTGACCCAGCGACATATGTCGAGTTGGCGTCGAATCGGCTCAGTACCCGCTGCCAGCTGGAGTGTTGACCGCCGTCTGCATATGTTGCTGGTCCCTCGGCGGGAAACGCCGACGTCAGGTCAACACGTGGGAGGGAAGTAGGAGCCACCCAAGCGCCACGGACGCGCTTCCTCGAGGGGAAATGAAACCGGCGCCCAGAAGTTAGCCGCTTCCGGACGCCGAGCCCGCCACCCGAAGGGGGCGGATCCATAACCGGAGCGGGTCGGCTGACCTTTTCGACGAGAACGGCCGTCCCACTCCACCTACGAGTGAGGAATTCTCGCATGCCCGAGTCCCGGAACGGAAGGGCGCACACCGCCCGGCCCGTCCAGGTCACCGACCCTGCCGCCGGATCCCGCCGGCGTCGCCTGGCCACCCTCCTCGCGGACATGGTGCCCGGTGCTCGCATCATCCGCGTCTCGCAGCGTGAGCCCGAGCGGACCTGGCCCAGTCCCCACGCCCGCGCCTACGACGAGCAGGGGAGCCCTGTCGCCCTCAACCGGGCCCAGGGCCTGACGGCCGCACGCTGGGTGATGCGCACCCACCCCGAGGTGAACTGGAACGAGGCATACGACCTCGACCTTGCCACCGGTGTCCTGCGCCCCGCCGCCGCGGCGTGCGCGGTCGCGGCCGGGAGGCGCTGACCGTGGCGCGGATCCGCACCTTCAAGCCCGAAGCCTTCACGTCCGAGTCCCTGGCGCAGGTGAGCGTCTACGCCGAACGGACCTTCTTCGGCCTGATCAGCCGCGCCGACGACCACGGCCGCCTCCGTGATCAGCCCGCCGCTCTCTGCGGAGAGCTGTGGGCCGTTCGCGGCGGGCGCACGCCGGTCGACGTCGAAGACGACCTGATCCAGCTCGCCGCCGCCAACCTGATCTGCCGGTACGAGGACGACGAAGGCAAGCGGTACCTGCACATCGTCACCTGGCACCGGCACCAGAAGATCAACCGCGCGAGCCGCAGCCGGCTCCCCGAGTGCCCGAAGCACGGCGCCGGGAAGCCGAAGCCGGATGCGTCGCAGGCTCACGGAGACGTCCCGGAGTCCTCAGTGAAGGCTCACGGAGGACTCACTGAGGACGCACGAATGCCCGCCGAATCCTCCGGAACGCACGAAACCGCAGGTCGCGAGGCATTCAGTGAGTCCTCACTGAACACTCACGGAGGGAGGGCTGAACCCGCGGTGAGCCTTCACGCCCTGGATCTTGGACCTAGGAACCTGGATCAAGGATCTTCCCCTTCGGGGGGCGCGAGCGCCCGCGCATCGGAGACCACCTCGGCTCAGCAGCTCATCGCCGAGTACGCCGCAGCCTGCATACATCGCCCGCCCAGTGGCGTCCTCGGTCACCTCGGCCGCGAGACGACCAAGCTCCTCGCGGAGGGCATCGAACCCGGCCACATCCGCGCCGGGCTGGCCCTCCACCGCGCCAAGGGCCTGCACCCCAGCACCCTGCCGAGCCTCGTCCACGAGGCCATGAACGCCACCCGCGCCGGTTTGGTCCGGCCGGAATCCCGGCCTAGCGTGCCCGGTCACCGGGCCTGGGCCAATCCCGCCGACCCTGCCGCCGCCTACGCCGAGGAGCTGTGATGCTCGACTACGACGCCCAGCCCGTCGGCGGCATCGCCCGCCGCCTGGCCCACATCCTGACCTCGCGTGGCCTCGACCCGAACGCCAAGCTCACCGACCTGGCGGAACCCCTCCCCGCGCTCCAGGCGGCCCAGGCCCGTATCCCGGCCCGCTACCGAGCCGCCGTCGCCGACCACCCGGCCGTCGCCGCCTGGGTCCGCGAGGTCGCCGAGGGCGGACGTCCGGGGCCCGAAGGCGCACCGGGGCTCGCCGAGGGCCGCTCGCTGCTGATCGTCGGCACGACGGGAACGGGCAAGACGTACCAGGCGTACGGGGCGGTCCGCTCGCTCCTGATCGCCGGGGTCCGGCTGCGCTGGAAGGCGATCACCGCCGCCGACCTGTACGCGGAGCTGCGGCCCCGCCCTGGCCACGACGGCGAGCGGGAGCTGATGGACCTGGCACGCTGCCCGCTGCTGATCATCGACGACCTCGGTGCCGCGAAGACCAGTGAGTGGACCGAGGAGATCACGATGCGGCTGATCAACCGCCGGTACAACGCGATGCTCCCGACCCTGATTACCACCAACCTCGGCATGGCCGACCTGCGGGCCCACATCGGTGACCGCGTCGCGTCCCGGCTCACCGAGATGACCGACCGGGTCATCCTCGACGGCCCCGACCGCAGACGAGCCCTCGCGGCCGAGCGACGCCGTATCGCCGCCGCCAGCGCCTGACCCTTCCCCGCGACGGCCGACACCGGCCCGCCTTCATCACCTGCACCAACCCCCAGGCCGCCCCTGCCCAAGCGCGACCCGGGGGGATACGGAGACATCCCCATGCACCGCACCGACACCCCGCAGCCCCGAGCTCTCGGCGACCACACCTGGCGCGACCGGGCCGCCTGCCGCTCGACCCCGCACCACCAGGTCGACCCCGAGCTCTTCTTCCCCGAGCCCGACGAGGTCGACCGCATAGCCGCCGCCAAGGCCCTGTGCGCGCAGTGCCCGGTCCGCAGCACCTGCCTCGACGCTGCCCTCGAGAACGGCGACCGCGACGGCATCCGGGGCGGCATGACCGAAGAGGAGCGAGAGGCCCTGCACAGCAAGTTGGGGGGCCGCCTCAGCTACTCCCGCGTCAACGAAGCCCTGGCCGGCCGCGACATCCACCTCACCAAGGCCGAGCGCAAGGCAGTCGTCCGCGCCGCCTATCAGGCCGACATCCCCGCCGAGCAGCTCGCCCGGATGCTCAAGGTCACCGAGGCGCACGCCGGGAAGCTCTACCGCCGCACCCGCCGCGAGATCCGCAATCGCGCCGTCGACCAGCAGAAGAAGGCGAACGAGGCAGCGAAGACGCCCGACAACGCCCCCCAGGTCCTGAAGAATCCCGCCGTCAAACTCCCGGCCCGCGACGGCCTCGGGACGGCGGCGTGAGCCACATCGCGCCGGTACCGGCGCGGATCAACGGCTGGGACCGGGCCGCCGTCGTCGCCCTCGGCGGCGCGGGATGCGCACTCTCGTACGACGCGCTGCAGCAGATGGCCACCGCGATCCATGTCCGAGGATTCTTGACCTTCGTCTTCCCTCTGGTCATCGACGGATTCATCGCCTACGGGGTACGAGCCCTCCTGGTCCTGCGCACCGCCCCGCTCGCCGCCCGCTGCTACGTGTGGACGCTGTTCGGTACCGCGACCGCCGCAAGTATCTGGGCCAACGCCCTGCACGCCGTACGTCTCAACCAGCTGGCGTCCGGCAGCGCAGGGCTCCGGCTCGGCGACGTCACCGTCGGCGTCCTGTCCACCCTGGCGCCGCTCGCCCTGGCCGGAGCCGTCCACCTGTACATCCTCATCGCCCGGCGGGCAGCTGAGGGCGAGCTGTCCGGACAGCCGGAGACGCCCGGTGTCCGGACGGATCGGGTCACCGATGACCGTCCGGACACCTATCCGGTCCGGCGCGGACGAGGGCCAGTCCCGGTCGCCTCCGGACACCCCGCCGAGTTGCCCGGCCCGGACACCGGCCGCGCGGCGGTCACCACGGGGCCGGACACCCTGGAGGCCCATGCCCCGGACACCCTGTCCGGACAGCGGGGGAAGCCGGTCGAGCCGGAGCCCGAGCACGACGGCCGTGACGCTGACCAGGGCGGACAGCCCGTCCCCAGACCCCGCCAGGTCCCCCGCCTGCACTTGGCCAAGCCTCCGGTCACTACACCGGATGCCGCCCATGAGACCGGCCCTGCCAACCGTTCGGACACCGGTGACCGCAAGTCGGCCCCGGTCACCGACGAGCAGCTTCTCGCGATCGCCCGCCAGGCGGTCACCGAGGCAGGCGACCTGACCCGGAAGGTCGTCGCGGACGCCATCCGCGGTCACGGACACGGCCTCGGGAACGACCGGCTGACCGTCCTGATGCAGCACCTCCGCAAGGAAGCGGAACAGGCTGCGGACACCCGGACCGCCTGACCGGACAGCCCGCTCGGCGGGTGCGCCGGCCCGTCCACCGGACCGGCGCACCCGCCGAGCACACGACTCCCTCCCGCCCCACACATGCACTGGAGCCGCCACCATGCGCACCACCTCGGCCACCCGAGCCGAAGCCGACGCCTGGATCACCGTGCTCAGCCGGTACGGACACCTCCACCACGCCGAACCCGGCCCCGACGGAGCCTGGACCGTCCAGCGCACACCCACGAGCACACCCCGCACTCTCCACCACCCCGTCCTCGCGCTCGACTTCGTCGCCGAGGTCCTGCGCGACGTACGCCGCGACCCCTCCGGACTGCCCCGATGACGCCCACCGATCCGACCTCCGCCCCCGCTGACCTGGGCGAAGGTCACTGCCCGGCACGAGGCCGAGCAAGCTGTACCTTCCGAAACTCCTCCGCAGCCACGGGCCGCGGAGGAGTTTCGGAAGGGCTTGCCCCCACCCCCCAGGGGGCGGGGGAGGCCCGGCACCAGGGGGAGCCAGGCCGTGGGGCCGCGACCGAGGGCGGATCGCAGCCGGAGGGAGAAGAAGCCGCGCGTTCCGCGCCGCGTACGCGCCCCCGCCTGCGCCAGAGCGTGCACCGCGACCAAGTCCGCAGCGTCCGCCTGACCCGCGACGAGCTCGACATCGTCAAGCGCGCCGCCGAAGCCGCCGGCCTGAAGACCGCCGGGTTCCTCGCCGACGCCGCGGTCGCGGTCGCCCAGGCCCAAGGCGACTCCAGGGCATGGCTGTTGGACCAGCGCGGACGCGTCGAGGAGCTGATGTCCGCCAGCGCCCAGCTCGGCCGCGCCGGCAACAACCTCAACCAGGTGGCCCGCGTCCTCAACTCCGGCGGCCGGCCGGAGTACGCCGACGACGCGGTCGCCCGTGTCCTGCGCGCCGCCGCACGGGTCGAGGCCGCCGCCATCGAGATGGCGAGGCGCTGACACCGTGGTCCCGGACATCTCCACCGGCAGCCGCACGTACGGACTCCTCTCCTACCTCTACGGACCCGGCCGCCGGGACGAACACACCGACCCGCACCTCGTCGCCGCCTGGATGCCGGAACTCGCACCCGACCCCGGCCGCGACCCGGCCGCCACCCTCAAGCAGCTCACCGACCGACTCGACCTCCCCGTCCTCGCCCTCCCCAAGGACCGCCGCCCCGCCCAGCACGTCTGGCACTGCCCCGTCCGCACCGCCCCAGGCGACCGGCACCTCACCGACGCTGAGTGGGCCGAGGTCGCCCGCCGCATCGTCCACGCCACCGGCATCGCCGAGGAAGGCGACGACAAGGCGTGCCGCTGGATCGCCGTACGCCACGCCGAGGACCACATCCACATCGTCGCCACGCTCAAACGCGAAGACGGACGAAGCCCCCGCCGGCACCAGGACGGCATCCGCGCCCAGGCCGAATGCCGCAAGATCGAAAAGGAGTGGGGCCTGCAGATCCTCAACGAAGGCGACCGCACCGCCGCCCAACGCCCCACCAGCGCCGAACGCGCCAAGGCGGAGCGCACCGGCCGTACCGAACCGCCCCGTGAAACGCTGCGTGAGCACGTCCGCCAGGCTCTGGCCGGCGCCGCAGACGAGGACGAGTTCTTCCGCCGTCTCACCGAAGCCGGCCTTCGCCTCGAAAAGCGTGTAGCCCCCTCCGGCGACATCCTCGGCTACAAGGTCGCCCTGCCCGGCGACCGCAACCGTGACGGCGAGCCCATCTGGTTCCCCGGCTCCCGACTCGCCCCCGACCTCTCCCTCCCCAGGATCCGCCAACGCCTCACGGACGGACCGCCCGAGGACCAGCAGACCTCCGCCCCGGGCCCGGTCCCCCGGGCCCTTCGCCCGGCCAGCGCCCGCCGCGACGCCACCCAAGTCGCCGAACAGACCGTCGCCGTGCTCACCGGGGACGACGATGCGGCGGGCGCGGCCCAGCTCATCGGCGTTGGTGAACTCCTCGACGCCGTCGCCCAGACCGCCCCGGCCTCCACCCGTAAGGAACTCGCAGAGGCCGCCCGCGCCTTCGAACGCGCCACCCGCTCCCACACCCGCGCCGAGCACGCCGACCACCGCGCCCTCCGCTCCGCCGCACGAGGCATCGTCCGAGCCGGCAACGCCCTCGGCAAAGGCGAGGACGGCGGCGCCACCGCGATGCTCCTGTCCACGATGGTCCTCGTCACGATCGCCGCCATCCGATGGCACTCCGCCCGCGGCCACGCCCAGCAGGCCGCCGCCGCCCGACAAGCCGCGCAGCACCTGCGGGCCGCCTACCAGACCGCGTCCGCCACGCCGATGAAGGCGATGCGCGAGCAGGGACGCCGACTCCCCGCCCCTGTACGCGACCGCTACGCCCACACCATGGAAGCCGCACTGCCCGGACATGCCGACCACGTCCTGCGCGAGCCCGGCTGGGACGCGCTCGCTGCCACCCTCGACCAAGCCGAACGAGCGGGACACAACCCCGACGCACTGCTCCAGCAGGCGATCGAATGGCGCGAGTTGGAGACCGCCGACAACGTCACCGACGTACTCGTCTGGCGCCTGCGCCGCATGGGGAACCTGCCCGCCACCGCCGACGTGCCCCGTACCCGAGCGCCCCGACGGACGCCCCCGCCGCAGCCCCGCGCACCGAAGCCGCAGGCAGCCGAGACGGCCGCTCGGCACGACACGAACAGCCCCCGCAGGCCGGGCCCACGGCGCTGACCAGCACTTCAAACGGCTGGACACCCGCAGCCCCCGCTGTTAGGGCTGGTAAAGACCAGGACGAGGAGACGATGCAGATGCTCAGCGAAGACCTCCGGACCCATAGAGCCGTGCTGCCGGAGACGGCAGCCGACGACCCCTTGCTGAGGCTCCAGAAGGAAACGCGGCTCGGCGACGGCACCATCCGTCTCCGCGCCACCACCCACCCCGAGGAAATCCGCATCGGCGGCATCCTGGTGATGTGCCCGGCGTGCGGAGCTCGGCGCGACTGGATGGTGATCTGTGACCGCAGCGAGATCAGCATCCGCTGCCGGTGCGCGCACCAGTGGGTCGAGCCCGAGCTGACGCGCGCGGACTACGAGGCGATGATCGACGTCGGCGGGCAGGAATACCCGAGCTTGGAGGCCGCCGCCGAGGCCGTGGGGTACGACGGCACGCTCGCCGGCACCTATCTGTCGGAGCCGAGGCCCGAGTAGCGCCGGAACCGGGGCCCATTCAGATCTGTCCGATTCCGCCCGTCGAGCATCCAGGCCATGACATCCATCCCCTCACCCGTCAACCACCGTTACCGGTGGTTGATTCGCGGCTCACCCTCAGACGTCTTGGGGACCGGCGAGGCAGGCGGCGGTGTGGGCACGCTCGGCGACGGCACAGCACCGTGCGGGCCGGGGTGGAGATCCACCCCGGCCCGCACGGTCTGGCGCCAGAGGCGGTCGCGAGACCGCCGGACCTTGGACATGTCCTTGTCGATCCGGTTGATGAACGACCGCCACGCCACGCGGCCCGCCATGTGCAGGACGCAGAGGCCGCCGGCGGCCACTGACGTCCAGAACGCCACCTCCACGGCGGTGTTCTCGGGCTTCACCTCGTGCGCCACGACGGCGAAGACCAGGCCGACGAGGGCGCCCGCGTACCACTTGAGGGCCAGGGTGGAGGTCGGCGGCGGCCCGCTCGGCGGGAGGGACAGCACCGTGTTCTGTTCGATCATGGTTCCTTCTTGAAGATTGAATTTTGTCTGGTGCCGCAGTTCGCCCAGGGCAGGGGGTCTCCGCGATCAAGGCCAGTTCTACGCCACGAATCGAGGGCGGGGCGGCGGATTTTCCGGCGATGAGAGATAGAACACGTTCCGAACACGAGATCTAGCGCCCGCCAGATCGATCTGGTAGGCGCTGATGATCTTGAGTTGTGGTCGGAGTCGAGACGATCCGTTGCCCTGGGCGATCGACTGCCGAACCTGTGACAGACAAAATCCATCTTCAACCGCTCGGCAAAGTGGCATGCCAAGTGGCGTTGATGAGGAGAGTAGAGCAGTTCACTGCAAGCCTGCAACCATCTTGCCTGCAATCAGCCTGCGCATTTGCCCTGACCTGCAGTGATGTCGCGTGGAGGCATCGCGAGGCGCCATGATTTAGGCAGTTGGGGCGCTGGGCGCAAGTGCCCTGAAGATGAGCACTTGAAATGGCGCTTCTCCAGCATGCTGCTGGCGCTCTGACCTGCGGATACTGTGGTGATGCGCGCCTAGGAGCGAGGTTCGCACTGGCGATTGGGCAGAGGTAGCTGCTGCGATCGTCTCCTGGAGCTTCCTGCTTCGATCGCTGATCGTCTGTCGTGCCAGAGCGTCTTCGCTCCGCGCTCGACTGCGTACCGCCGGCCGAGTACGAACGCGTCTACTGGCGGATCCAGGAGCGAGAAGCGAACCCGCAGTTCGCCTGAACCAATCAAGATCGGGCTCTACGAAACTCGGGCAGCTCGTAGCAGCAATGGCAATCAGAGCTGGGACTGGCCACTGATCGAACCTGCCACGTGACGGCGCCGCCACAGGCCGCTCCGTGCTGGTGGGCCGCTGCCCAGCAACAGCTCACCCGATCGTGTGTTCGCGGAAATGGCAAAACTTCTGAGCACACGCCCCGAGGGGCTGCTCCTGTTGGAGCAGCCCCTCGGCATTCGAGATGCGTTGTGGAGTCAGGCGTATACAAGGTGGTTGGCGAGATGCAGGGCGTCGATGGCGACGGACAGCGCGCTGTGAAGGCCGATGGTCTCCAGCAGTGTGGGGTGGACGACTGAGGACCAGTCCCCGTGAAGGTTCGGCCATGTGGCCAGGATGACCTCCGCCGAGGCCAGGCCAAGGCGGGCGGTGACGTCCATCCGGTCGGGAGGGGCGGGTTCCCAGTACAGCAGAACCGAGCCAGGACGAAGGGGCGCGTGGTGTTCCACGGACACCCAGGTCGTGGGGATTGGCTCGGTGACGCACCGGGGTACGGAGCGGATGAGAGCACCACGTACGCCTGAAGGCATGGGACGTTGGGCCAGATCACCGAGGAGCAAGGGCGGGCGAGGAGAGACTCTCATGCCTGCCGCGAGCTGCGGGCGCGACCGGCGGTTCACACGGCGGCCCAGTCGAGCCGAGCGCGAACCTCAGTTGGCAGGACGCCTTCTTGGCCGTTCTCGGCGAGGTAGGCGGCGCCGTTCCGGCCGCTGATCTCAACGATGCGACCGATGCGGTGGGCCTGCGGCCAGTCCGGGTTGATGGCGAAGTACGCGGGGAGATCCGGGTCGACTGCCTGGAGCTGGTGGATCAACTGACGAACGGTGATCTCGTGAGACAAGAGAGACTCCTGAGTTGGTGAGGCCGAGGGGCCGGCTTATGTCAGACGCAGGCGCAGTGGCGGCTGGGGAAGGCGATGAGCGCAGCGAGGAATCCGGCCACGGCCTGGGCCGGAACGTTCGACCCAAAGGTCTGGGTCCACGCCACCTCGCCGTCGGTGTCCTTGACCTGGATGTGCCACAGCTCGCCGTGCGACGCGGCCTCCTTGGTCTCGGGGAGGAAGCCGACGTACACGCGCTGATCGGGGCTGGTGCAGTGGACGTTGGCGTAGGGGTCGGAGATGACCTCCCAGCCCCGCGCTTTGAGGAGCTCGACGACCGGCCCTGCGCAGTGGCAGTCGAGCAGCCACTCGCGGTCGCCGGGCGCGGCGTGAGGAAGGGCCGCGGGGATATGGAACGGGGTGGTCGCGGTGAGCGTCACGAACAACAAACCCTTCGTTGACCTGTGGTTTTTCGAAGCGGTCGTACGTTGACATGGTCGAAGCACAGGTCTCCACTCCTTCGCCCGGATGGGGCGTCTGCCGTGGGCGAACTGGTAGTTGGGGCGCCCGCTGCTGTCTACGTGGGGGAATGAACCGGTCCGCCCCGGGAGCTGTCCCCGGGGCGACCGATGACAGGAGGAGAGTGGTGTGCTGAACGGGGAACTGCGTACCTACGGCGAGACCGTCGACGACGTCGTGGCGGCGTCACTCGGGCGATCTCGCATGGCGGATGGTAGACGCGTCGAGCTGAGCGTCGAGGAGCTTGCGCAGGCGGTGCGCGCCGCCGGTAACGACTTCCTGCGGGAGCGCCGTGGCGCTGGCCCGAGCTAACAGCGGTTCGCGCGATCGGCCGCGTTCGTGCGGCCGGGGGTCACTGCTCGGCCGGCGTCTTGGGTGCGGCATTTGGTCTTGCCTGGCCATCGGTGTCCGCGGTGGTTGAGGGTTCACCGTTCATCAGCGTGCTGCCGCGACCCGCCGATGATGGGTGGCGCGGGCTGGCAGGACGGCACTGGGGCGTCCCGTGAGTGCGGACGCCGCCGACACGCCGCCCACGAGGCGACCTCCGTGAGTGCGAGCGCGAGCGGCGGCGGCACGCCGGACGTCCAGTGGCGTCGGGACCGGAAGTGGCACCGGACGTATTCGGGCGGCGCCGCGGTTTCGCTTTGGGACCTCGGTCTCGTAGCGGAGCACGGCGGCGGGGTCGGCCAGACGGGCGGTGGTCGCCGCGACCAGATCGACGGGGACGCCGGACGTGAACGTGGCGTACCAGCGCGAGCTGAAGCCGTCCTGGCCGCCCCAGAGTAGCCAGCGGTCCTGGTCGCCGCGGAGTTCGGCGTGTCGATCCAGGACCCCGCCCCTGTAGGTGAGGCCGGCGAGTTCGTCGGGCGCGGTGAACAGGGTGGTGAGCTGCCAGCTCCCTCGCTTCCATCCGGCTTCTTCCAGGGGTCGGAAGCCTTCCTCGACCGGTCGACGGGGACCGGTCAAGGCGGCGTCCGGATCCTTGGCGTAGCTGGCGGCGAGGGCGGAGGTGAAGGCGGTCACCAACTCCGTCGGCGTGTTGGAGTCGAAGGTGGTCAGCCAGTCGGGCGGCCCGAACGGGTCGCTGTGGGCGGCGACCTTCCACAAGGTGTTGTCCGTGCCCTCTGGCAGGAATCCGAGCCGGACGTGCTGGTCGGGGGAGGAGACGTAGACGTTCGCCAGCTCGTCGCTGTGCGCCATGAAACCGTGGTCGAGGAGTGGTTGCATCGCCGGGTCGCCGATGGTGGTGGAGCCGGCGAGGTACAGCGGGGTCACGTAGACGTCGCCGTCGAGCGTGTGTGAGGGCATGCGGGATCTCCGGGTGTGAGCGGCGGGCCGTCAGCGCTGACGGCGTGAACGACCGTGCGCGGCAGGTGATGCGGGTGAGGTTGCGGCCTCGGCCCCGGGCGCGGCTGCGTGGACGGCCGACGGGCCAGGGCCGCCTGGGCCCGGGGAACGGCGGCCATCGGCTCGGCGAGGCGCACGTTCACCAGGTCGTGGTGGCGTTCGGGGATGTCGCCGGCGAAGCGCGGAACAGCGTCCGCGCTGGTGAGAGCGGTGGCGGCAGCGGTGCGCAGGTGCTGTGGGGTACTACTGCTGAAGAAGGCCCTCCAGGTCGGCACGTGGACGGGATCGACGCCGCCGGACAGTCGCCACATGGACTTCTCCGGAGTCAGCAGCTCGGTGTACTCGTCGAGCCACCCGCTGCGCGTGCGCAGGGCCGCGCGGCTGTCGGGCGAGACGATCCAGTACGGCCGACTTCCATGAACCGACTCCCAGTTGCTCTGGCGCAGTACGTCCTCCTGGCCGAGGCCGGTGTGGTGCTTGCCGCCGCTGAAGTAGTCGCGGAAGTGGTTGGGCAGGCTCTCAACGAGCGTCTCTGTGAAGGCGACGATGATCTCGCAGGGCGTGTTGCGGTCGAAGGTGGCCATCCAATCCGGAACGCCGAGCGGGTCCTCGGCGTAGGTGAACGTCCAGCCGCCGTAGGCGCTCTCCACGGGGTTGGCGATACGGACTCGCTGACACGGGCTGGTGTAGTACGTGTCCGTCTCGAAGGCGACGGTCTTCGTCCAGCCGGCGGCGTTGTCGAGGACGCTGAAGACTGCCTCCCTCGTCCCGGGACCCGCGAGGTGGACCGGTGCGACGAGGACCTTGGTATCCGGGGCGAGACCGCCGAGGTCGAGAGGCGACATGGGGAGGTACCTCCGGTCGGTGGCGGATGAGGGGCTGGGCGTCATGACCGGCGGCGAGCTCGCGGCTGAGCCGTGGAAGCGGCGGGGGCCGGCGAACCGGCGTGTGCCGGACCTGCGCTCCCGTGCGGGGATCGGGACCGTGCCGCTTGGGCGCGGCGGCCATGGAGTGGCGCGGTCCCGGCGGATGCCTCACGTTCGCGGTCCAGGCGGCGAGCCGCGGTGCGGTAGGCGGCCTGGTCCTGGCGCTCGCCGACCGCGAGGAGGTAGATCTCCCGGCGGTGCTGCGAGGTCGCCGGGGCGTCTCGGTACTGGACGACCATGCGCCAGCGGGTCTCCGGATCGACGTAGATCTTGTGGCAGCCCGCGAGCTCGCGGGTCAGCGCCGCTCCGCGTTCGTTGCCGTGGACCAGGTGCTGCAGCTCCAGCAGGGCCAGGTCGCGGATGCTCTCAGGAACGGAGCGCAGATCGGCCAGGGCTTCGGGGTGCGCCGCGAAGGCGTACCGCGCCCGGCTCACCGCGAACCCCGGTGAGAGCGCGGTACGGAAGGAGACGCGGGGCGAGAAGTCGCGACGGGCGCTGGGGGGACCGCGAGGCCAGCGGTTCCGGCGCGCGATGAGCGGGTGCGGGCAGCCTGGGCCCTGTGGCCGACGGTGCTCTTCGGGGCCGTGGCCAGAGGGAGAGGAGTGCTGCGGTCCATGGCCCAGTCGTCCGCCGCCTCGGCGTTGGCGAAGGCTTCTTCGCGCACCGTGTAGGAGCGGCAGTCCTTGGCTGTCTCTTCGAGGAAGAGCCGGTAAGGGGCGTGCGCCGAGTCCGGGTGGCTGTCGTGGACGAGGGTGCGCACCTCGGCGCCGAAGTCGAACGAGCCCGGGGTCTCGGTGTGGTGGTCGATGACCTCGTACCGGCCATCGGGATTGGTCCGGAGCAGGTCCTCCAGCCGCGAGGTGAGCGCATCGGCGGGGCGCGGCCCGTGGTTGCGGGTCGGAGCGGTGGCCTCCGGCGGGCAGCCCCGGCGGATGAGCCAGTTCTGGGCGAGCGGGACGGTGGGGGCCCGCTCGTACTCGAAGTCGAAGGTGCGCTGCTCCACGTCTCGGGTGAGGTGCAACGCGACGTACTCCGCTGTGCCGGGTACGTCCCAGATGGCCGCCCGGTCGTGGAACACCAGGTAGGTGTCGCGTCCGTCGTCGCTGTGGTGCTCGGCGAGGGGTACGAACATGTCGTCCGAGAGCGTGACCGAGAAGAAGTCCTCCTCGATCCGCTCGGTGGCTGCTACGAATCCGCCGATCCGGTAGTCCGGAGCCTGGGGCTCGTATGTGGCGGTCATGTCAGGCTCCCGCGGGCTCGGGCGAAGCCAGGAGCCGGTGGTTGGGGCGGGTAGGACTGGTGGTGCACGCCCCGAATGGACCGTCGGGAACGCGGAGTTGGAGAAGAGTGGGGTCGAGGTGGTCGCGGTGCCATGTCGAGGGGCCGGTGAGGCCGGCCTCGGTGTCGGTGAGCTGTTGCCAGGCCAGCCACAGGGCATGGAGGCGGGCCACGGCCTCGGGGTGCTCCTGCCACTGCCGGCACCACGGCCGGCCGGTGGTGATCTCCCGCCCGTAGACCGGCAGCAGCAGGTCGTGCACCCAGCTCGTCAGCGCCGCGAGTTCCTCGACGTATGCCTTGCCGTCGAGGGCCAGGATGAAGATGGACGCCGGGCGTTCCTGCGAGTCGCCCGGCTCGGCCGCCGACGTCGCGGCGACCGAGCCCTCGCCATCACCGAGCTCGGCTCCGTCGCCCTCGTCGTTCGAGGGCGGGGCGTCGTCGGTGAGCCGGGCGAGTGTTTCGCCCTGCTGGCGGCTCTCCGTGACCAGCCTCGCGACCGTGGCGACCAGGTCGTCCAGATCGTGGTCCGCCACGCGAATCGGCTCGCTCTCCTGAGCGGGTTCGGCCATCGCTACCCCTCCGCAAGATCGGTGGTTGGGGTGGCGAGGATCCGAAGAAAACCGGGTTTGGTCAGGCCGGGAATCCGGTGTAGAGAGCGCCGTTCACCGCGAGCCGTGATGGCCGCAGACCGCGACGGGAGGCGCGAGGATCTCCAGCGCGCGAGCGGCCTGCTGCGGCACGACTCCGTTGCCCAGAGCGGATAGTTGGGCTGGGCGTCCCAGTCCCGGAGTGGCCGTCACCCAGCCGGGTTCAAGCCCTTGCATCCACTCGACGAACAGCGGGCTGAGGCGCCCCGCCTCATCCGTGGGTCGGGGTGCCGGGCGCGTTGCCCTCTCCCATCGGGCGATGGCGGCGGCGTACGGTCCCCACGCCCTTCGTCCGTCGGCGTCTGAGCCGTGAACATGGGGAGCACTACCGCTGAGAGCGGGGGCCGGAAGCCCGCGCCCGGTCGACGTCCCGGAGTGCCGGTGTCGCTTGCCCGTGGGGTCGGCAGCAGTCGGGCAGCCGCCGAGGACAGTGTCAGGTCCCCGTTCCCGTGACGCTGGTTGGGCGATCCCTTGGCTCCGTCCGACGCCTTCGGCGTCGGCAGCAGCCACTCGACCTCGTCCGCCAGATTCGGACCGTGCCCGCCCTGCTTCCTCTTCGCCGGGTGCTGACTCCCTCCGTTCGTCGCCAGGTTGCTCGTCGGCGTCTTCAGCAACGGCGGCCCGCCAGGAGGGCCAGGCGGCGAGGAAGATGCGCTCACGGCGGTGCGGGGCTCCGACTTCAGAGGCGCGAAGCACGCACCAGCGCGCATCGAACCCGAGGTCGGCCAGGGAGCCGAGTACGGCACCGAGTGCGCGCACAGCAGGCTGGCCTGTGGTGTCTCCCAGACACCACAGGCAGGGTTCCACGTCGCCAGGGGAACCGGCGGGGGAGGTGAGGAGTCCTCGGACATTCTCGATGACCACCAGGCACGGGTTGAGGGCTTCGATGGCACGGACGATGTGCAACCACAGACCGGACCGGGTGCCATCAGCCAGTCCGGCGCGACGGCCGGCGACCGAGACGTCTTTGACAGGGGAACCCGGCCGTCAGGACGCACACCTCCGGGACATCGGCCCAGTTCACGGCCGTGAGGTCGCCGAGATTGGGCACGGCCGGCCAGTGTCGGGACAGGATCCGGGCGGGACCTGGATCGACCTCGGCATGCCAGGCGATCGTTCCGCCGAGGACGGCCTGGACGCCGAGATCCAGACCGCCGTACCCGGAGCACAGGCTCCCGATCGACGGCGGGTGCGCCGCTGCCTGGAGATCAGCGCGCATGGCGGGACACCGGCATGTAGGCGAGACGGGTCGGCTCGGCCGCGGGCCGCGTGGCCGGGACGCGATAGATCGAGTTCGCAGGACGGGCCGAGCGGCTGAGCGCGGCGAGGACACGAGGCGGGGTGCCGTCGATCCGGTCGGCCGCGTGCCGCAGGGCGACGACCGTTTCTTGCAGGGAGTCCACGGTGAGGTCCAGCCGGTCCTGCGCGACACCGAACGCGGCCTGGCGGGCATCGCGAAGGTCCGCTGATGGTGGGGCTTCCGCGTACCTGCGCAGGAATCCGAGCTGCTCGAAGGCTTCGGTGTAGTTGTTCACTGCGCGTCCCGCCGGGGTGGATGCGCTGGTGTACGCGGCGATGACCGGGCCGAAGTCGAGCCCCGGGTCGTTGTCGGTGGCGCGGAAGAGGACCTCGTCCGACAGGTCCTTGACCAGTCCCGTCAGCGCGGTGAGGTGGTGGGACGCGGTGACGAGGTCGGGCAGGGAGTTCGTTGTGTACGACCCGACAATCTCGTGGCGGGCCGGCTCGAACTCCCGGGCCACTGCGTATAGTTCGTCCTTCTCCAGGCCGGCGCGGCCGGTGTGGTCGGTCATGACGGACTCCGAAGGTTGTGGCGGGAGGGAAGCGCGGCGCAGGAGGCCGCGACCGGCGCCGCGGGGGCCGCCGCATCCGCGAGGCGGCTGCGAGCACGGGCGGCGTCGATACGGGCGGCAGGAGGCGGCGCACCGGGACGGCTTGCCGCCGCCGCTGCTCGGGTTCGGCTTCGCGCGCGAGGCGCAGTCGGCGGCGCACGTCGTCCAGCGGGCCGAGCGCGTGCAGGGCGTAGCCGATGAGCTGCCCGGGCGCGAGCGCGTCGCGGTCGGCCAGGGCGCCGACCTGCCGGGCCGCGAGGGCGGCCGTGCGGACGAGGGAGGCGTGGACGACCTGCTCGCCGAAGTGCTCGGCGGCCCCGCCCACGAGTGGATCGCAGATCCGCATCACACGCTCGGTGTGGAGCGTCCCGTCTGCGAGGGTGCCGCGACGCTGGGTCTCCCACAGCACGGTCAGCTGGTCGATGGGTTCGCCGCGATGATGCAGGGCCCCCAGCGCGTGGTAGATCTGCTGATGGCCCGGGTCGGCGAAGTCGCCGGGGCGGAGCCACCGCACCAGGCCGAGCAGCTGCTCGGGGCGGGCGGCGAGGCAGCCGAGGAGGAACTCCTCGTCGGCGAGGACCCGCTCGCCCACCGGCTGCGGGCGCTCGGCCTGGGGTGCGTACGGGGTGGGCGGCTGCACGGGACGTGCCTCGGTGCCCCAGCCGCGCGCCAGGTCGGCGAGTACGTCGGTCAGGACCTGGGCGTGGTGCAGCGTCTCCTCCACCGTGCCGGCCCGGCCATCGGCGAGCGCGGCCTGATGGAGGTGTGCGGCGTGCTGGGCCACGCTGCGGTGGATGGCCCCCTCCAGGACCATCCGCCCGTACACCGGGGCGTGGTCGGGGCGCGGGCACGCCGACGCGAGGGAGTGCAGATACGAGGTGGTGAGCCCGCGGGTCCGTGTGCTCGCCTCCCGCAGCGTGTCTGTCACCCAGGCCAGCGGGACGGGGAAGCCGGCCGTCGTGGCTGCTGCCGGGTGCCCGTCGGCCTTGAGCTGGAGCATCGCGGCGTAGATCGCCGTGTGCGCGGGGCGGGAGAAGTGCTCCGGGCGCAGCCAGGGCGAGAGCCTGTCGAGGTGGCCGGGCTCCAGGAAGATCGCGCCCAGCACGGCCTGCTCGGCGTGGACGAGCGGGGTCACGGCCGTGCCTTGCGCGGGGGCTTGCCCTGGGCTCGGATCTCGGCGACTGCACGGTCGGCCGCGGCTAGGTCGGCGGCGAAGCGGTCCAGTTCACCGGTGAACGCGGGGTCCGAGGCGAGCAGGGAGCCGGACGGGGACACGAGCCACCAGTCGGCGCCGCGCCGTACGACGGGTGTGCCGGCGAGGCGCTCGGACCGGCGGATCGAAGCCCAGGACGGGGCGGGGTGGGACATGGGAGTACCTCAAGGAGATGGGGGCGAAGGCCCAGGGACGCGACGGTTGGGGGCGTGCACCGTTTGCGTCTCGCCAGCCGGGCACCTGGCAGCACCGGGGTCACGCGGCCGGACCGAAGTCGTCTCGGCGCAGGTTCTTGGCCAGCGCGCGCTCGGTGATCGCCGCGGTCGCCGAGGCGGACGCGGCGCCGAGCCGGTCGGCGTCCGGCTCCCGGTACCAGGGCTTGAGGTCGAGGAGCGCGGGGCGGATGCCCGTGGCCAGCAGCAGCGCGGAACCCTTGCGCAGGGCGCGGATCGCGTCCGCCGGGAGCACGCGCTCCTGGCGCATGGAGACCGATGTGGACTTGCCCGACTCGCTGGTGGACACCGAGACCGTACGGACGTCGTGGTCGCCCACCAGGCGGCTGAGTTTGTCCGCGAAGTCGGCGTCGTCGATGCCCGAGCCGACGAGCTTGATCGTTGCGGCGGACCACAGGGCGTCCATCCCTGCCTCGCCCCAGACCCGGACGCCCTGGCGGTAGGACTGCAGGATCGTGATCGGGATGACGCCGCGTGAGCCGAGGTGCGAGTACAGGTCCGGCAGGTCGGCGATCTTGCACACGTTGGCGGCCTCGTCGAGGATCGCGAGCAGCGGGGCGTCGAGCCGCCCGCCGTCGCGCTCGGCCTGGATGACGGCCGCGCGCATCACCGCGTCGGCAGAGGCGGC
This sequence comes from Streptomyces sp. CC228A, assembly GCF_021390935.1. Lineage (GTDB taxonomy): Bacteria > Actinomycetota > Actinomycetes > Streptomycetales > Streptomycetaceae > Streptomyces. The sequence goes on along the minus strand of NZ_JAJPUI010000005.1, from coordinate 214,306 downwards.
GATGATCGCCGAGGCGGAGCCGCCGCCGTCCTTGGACAGCAGGAACAGGGTGTCCTTGCTGGTGGCGAACTCCTCCGGCTTGAACTCGCGGATCTTGCCGAGGCCGCTGGGCGGCGTGACCCAGGCAGCGATGGCGGGGTCGAGCAGGCAGCTCGCGTACTGCCGCGCCGTTTCGAAGATGCCGTCGCGGGTCTCGACGGCGCCGGCCACGGTGCCCTGGAGCTGGGCGGCGACCGCGTCGAGTCCGGCGTCTTGGAGAAGGTCGATGGGGGAGCGGTCGGCCGGCGAGGCGAGCCAGGCCAGGACGTCGGTGATCGGCCGCCGGTCGCGGGCGGCGGCGAGGAACAGCGCGGTGAGCGTGTTCGCGGCGGCGGTGGACCAGAAGTCGCCCGCGTTCGACTCGTCCACGGAGGCGGTCACGAAGTGCCCGGCCAGACGGCGGGCTCCGGCGAGATCTCGGGCGTCGGCGAGGATGTCCCACCACATCGTCTGGGGCGCGTGGGCGATCTGCTGCGGATCGAGCGTCCACACCGTGCCGGCTTCGGCGCGGGCCGCGAGCGTGGCGGTGTAGGCGTCGCGGGCCGCCTTGTTGGAGGTCAGCAGCACCGGTCCGGGCGCGCGCAGGATCGCCGGGATCGCCAGGCCGGAGGTCTTTCCGGACCGGGGTGCCATGATCGCCAGGATCACGTCTTCCCACGAGGAGCGGACCTCGCGCGCGCCGGGCGTGAGCGTGCCGAGCAGGACGCCGCGGTCGTCGGGGACGACGTCCTTGGGCTTGGTGCCCTTGAGGCTTGGACGGAGGTCGATCGCCTTGGCCGCGATCTTCTTGGGCATCAGGTCGGCCAGGTCACGCTGGTCGGCCAGCCCCTTGGGGTTGCCGCGCAGCCGCAGCCACACCTTCGCGCCGAGCAGCGCGGCGGCCAGGAGTACGAGTGCGGGCAGGACGTAGCAGGCGCCGACGAGGACCGGCTGTGGAAGGTGCGGCCAGACCTCTTGGGGGTGGAGCAACGCGTCGGTCGGCTCGTACGGAGCCCAGGGGCCGGAGCTGGTGAGGGTGTTGGCGCTGTTGCCGAACAACCAGGCCAGCGTCCCGGCCCCCATGCCGAGGCCGGCGACGGACAGCATCAGGTACAGCAGGAAGTCGGTGCCGGTGGTGGTCGAGGGTGTGCTGGTGCGTGCAGGAGACAAAACGCGGTCCCGTTACGTGGTGCGAGAGGGGCGATGGGCTGGGGCCGGCGGGTTCTTCTGGTGATCACGGGGGCTCCTAGCGGCTGCGGTGGGTGGAGATGGAGGAAGCCGCGGGCGCGGCCGAGGCCGTGGCGTCCGGGCGCGCCGGTGGCGCGCCCGGGCCGACGGTCGGAGAGGCCGACGTGGCCGCCCCACTGATCCGCTGCCGCCGGACCTCGTCCCGTACGGCGGTGACGGCTTCCACGGAGACCAGGTCCTCCGCGACGTTCGCGTCGAAGCCCCGGGCACGCAGGAGGCACGCGGCACGCGTGGCCCGCTGCGCTTGTTCTTCCTCGGACAGCCCGTCGGGTAGCTGGTGCCAGACGTAGTGCGGCGGGACGGTCTTCTTCACGAAGCCGCACGCGACCAGCACCTCGTGGGCGCGCGGGTCGCTGCAGTCGGCGATCACCTCGTTGCTGAACGGCTTGCGGTAAATCTCGACGTCGGTTCCGTACTCTTCGTGCAGGAAGGACACGCAACGGCCTTTCTGATGAGGCGGATTGGTCAGCGCGTTCGGTTCGGCCTGGACGCGGGCGGTGGAGTGGCCGCAGGTGCCTCGGGCGTGATGGCGGACGTTCCCGCGCGCTGGGTGGCCGGGGCGGTCGCGTAGTAGTTGGCGACTCGCGCCTGCCAGTTCGGCTTCGCCGGCCGATTGAGTGCCCGCAGTTGGTCGGCGGCGTCGTGCAGGTCTTCGCCGAGGTCGGTGAGCGTCGCTGCGGCTTCAGCGAAGTCGTAGGACAGATCCCAACCGGCCTCGGTTTCGGATGCCTTGGCCTGTTCGGCGGCGGCTTCGAAGAACTCGCTGAGGCGGACGAGCACACCATCGTGGGGGTCCAGGACGTGCTCGGTGAGGCCGGCTGCAGTCTCGTACGTCTCGGCGCCGTTGAGTTCGTCGGTCAGCCGCAGGACCTGGTGGCCGTGGACGTGTTTGCCCTGGGGGTCGGAGGGCGTGGTGAGGGGGCCCACGTGCAGATCGGGGCCGAGGTCGACGCGGTAGCCGACGGCGGTGAGCATGCGGGCCGCGTGGCTGGCCATCTGGTTCTCGCGGGCTTCGCCCATGTCCCAGGGCAGGCGGTACCAGAAGGACCGGGGTTGTCGTCTCGATGACGAAGCCCGCGCGCTTGAGGAGTGTGGTGGCGAGTTCGTCTCCGCCTTCGGCGGTGACATTGCCGGTCGGATGGCGTGTGATGACGACGTCGGGCGGGGTGGGCATCGTGGGGGTGGTCCGTTCAGAAGTGGGGGTTCTCGGTCAGCCGGTCGTTCGTGGAGGCGGCTTCCAGCAGCTCGGGCAAGTCCGCGGGGTCGGCATCGCGCTGGTCGAGCCACCAGCCGGCGCGGGTCAGCAGCCGTACGGCGTCCTCGATGGCCTCCCACTCCGCCTCGCTCGTGGTTCCTTCGACGACGAGCGCGGTGTACGCGGAGGAGACCAGCTGGTGGCGACAGCGGGTCGCCCAGGCGACCGCGCGGTCGGTGCCGTCCAGCGGGGGCATGCGGTACTGCTCGGACCACGCCTCGGCCTCGGCCTGCTCGATCACCCGCTGCTTCGCGAGCCACTCAGCCGTGGCCTCGGGGTCCTCCGCGCGAGAGGCCCGCCAGCAGTCGGCGCAGGCCCGGCCGGCGAGCCAGCGGGCGTATCCGGCACGCCGGTCGGCCGGACGGTCGGACAGATCGGCCTCGGCGGTGTGACCGCAGGCGTGGTCGATGGTCCAGAACTTCTTCACGGCCATGAGCCGTACTCCTTGAACGTCGAGAAAGGGAGGATCAGCGCGTACGACTCGAGGCGGTCGGCGTGGCCTGGAGGCGCGGCACCGGCTCGTCCTGCGGCTTCGGTGCGTTGGCCAGGCGGTTGGGGGACGACGCCATGGCGGCGCGCGCTCGCGCGGTGTGCGTGAGCCGGAGCCACTCCTGCCGCTCGGGCAGCGGCACCTCGGCCAGGGGCGGGGCGTTCTCGGGGGTCACGTCGGGCATGACGGCCAGTTCGAGCTGGGCGCCGACGAGCTGGTCGCCGAGGAAGGCGACGTGATGGGCGATGTTGCGCAGATGAAGGCCCAGCTCGTGACCATTCGGAGTGTCGAGCCGCTCACACCAGGCGGCGGCCGTGTCGATGAACTCCTCCAGGTCGAGCACGACGCCGTGGTGTTCGTCGAGGATCTCGCCCAGGACCTCGGAGACGTCCGCCGCGCGACGCAGCTCGTGCAGTTCGCCGGTCAGCGCGGTCAGGGACTGGCCGGGCCGTGTCGCCCGTGCCGGGACACCGTCCGGAGTCGGGACCGGCGGCGGGATCATGATCCTGGGATCGGCTGCGACGGACAGACCGACGTCCTGGAATTCGCGGGTCGCCCTGGCCACGGTCCGTACCGCCGTGTTGTGGGGAGTGTTGTCCGCCAGCAGGTAGACGTCGAGGTACTCGCTGTAGCGGAAGTGGTGCTTGCGCAGGACCTCGTCGAGGAACGGTCGGGCGTCCGCGACGGCGGCGGCCACCCCGTAGTCGGGGTGCATTCCGAACGCGACGTCCGGTTCGAGTTGCAGAGTCATCGCGCGGGCTCCTTTGGTGGGTGCGGTCTAGCGGGTGCGGACCGGCTGCGGGGTGGAGGCGGCAGGGCGGTACTCGACGGCGACGCCGGATTGCCGCGCCGGCATCGCGGTCGCGCGGGCCGGAGAGATGGCGGTGGCGGCCTCGGACCTGCGCCGCTGGGCCGAGGGCGTCACCGTTGAGGCGGAAGGTTTCTCCAGCCGCTCCAGGAGGCCCTGGCCCGTGCCGAGCCGGGTATAGGGCTGGAGGTCGTATGCGACATCGGCGTTGACCCTGTACCGCGCGGCCCGCAGGGACTGGACCGCCTGTGCCCCGCGCCGTACTGGGTCACGCTGCGGATCGGTCAGCCCGTACAGAGTGCTGCCGGGCAGCCGCTCGAAACCGACGAGCCGCAGGATGTGCTCGGCGACGTGGTTGTCGTGCGACGTCGCCGCTACGACGCCGTACTGGTCGTGATGGCCGACAGTGATGTGCGGACGTGTTTCCGCCACGAAGATGCACCTCGCAGAGGTCGGGGCCGTGCGGAGGACGAGAATGCGGCCGGAAGGCGGATTTGGTGTGGCCGTGGATTCGCGCTAGTCAGCGGGAGCGCGGCGGCCTGCTGGAGTTGAAGAAGCGGATGGCCGGCGGACCGGCGTTCTTCTCGATCGCCGCGGTGATCTGGCGAGCGGCGTGTGGTGACCAGGAAAGGGCAGCCTCGGCGCGTCTCGACCGGACCTGCTGCGCACGGAGCGGTCGGGTCGGTGGAGTGGGCGGTGCCTTGTCGGCGCGCGCGATGTCGACGAGGACGCCGGCGTTGTCCATCCAGGTCAGGGAGTAGTGCCAGCCCTCGGCGTTGCGCATGGCCACGGCGTCCGCGAACACTGCCTTCGAGCGAGGATGGTCGGGCAGGAGCGCCTCGGCGACCACTTGGAACTCGGCCTGCACTCGGGCGCCGCCGGCCAGTGCCTCGCGCAAGGCGTGGAGCCGGTACGCCCAGCGCCCGGCCGCACGCTCCGCGGGATCAAGGAGAGGAAGTTTTTCCTCGGCGTGCGCGACCAGGGTGGGACCGTGCTCGAGGAAGGGAGCGAACTGCGCCCACATTTCCGCGTCCCGTACCTGTTGGCGCAGGCCGTACCGCTCGTCGAGCGGCCAGTGATCGGCATCGCACAGGCTGTCCGAGACCGCGTCCCATTCGGCCAGAACGCGCTGGCCGGCAGCCACCGACTTGGCGACTTGGCTGAGCCGGGTCTCGCGGACGGCCTCCTGGTACCGGGGCAGCAGGCGGGTTGTCACTCGGGAGGCCGCTCGTACCGGGTCGGTGTTCACGACGATGCCGTTGGGTGTCCTGGTGGTCGTGTCGAACCCGCTGCCTCGTGGTTCGAACGCGGCGACCAGGAACTCGTGTTTGCGCAGGGGGCGGTCGGTGACTAGGAGCTCGATGCCAGAGTCACTGGTGAGTACGGGGCTTCGATGTGGGGTGAATTCGGAAAGGGCCCAGCTCACGTGGCCGTAATCCCATACCCGTTCGCTGAGCGGGAGCTGGCCTTCCTCTGCCGCGTGTTCGTGGACGGCGGCAGTCCAGGAGCCGGGGAGTCGGCCCGACAGTTCCTCGGCGAACTCCGCGAGATCGGCCCGTGAGTCTGGTCGGCGCGGTGACGGGGTCGGAGGGTGCGCGGGCTCTGAACTACGGGGCAGCGCCGGGCTGGTGGGCATGCGGCCGTCGAGCGAGGCGTCGTCGATGGCGACGTAGTGGCTGGCCACAGCGCTGTAGAGCTGCTGAAGCGTCGCCTGGACCTCGTCCGGACGGCTGTCGCCGAGGACATAGGCGAAGTCGGGATGCCCGGTGGAGAATCCGGCATCGAGCAGCATCCGGTTGGCGGAGCCGAAGTCGTCGCGGATGGTGGCGGCGGTGAGGCCGAGCTGCGGGTGCTTGCCCAGCGTGATCCATGCCAGCTCAGCCATGACGGGTCTCGCCCTCGTCGTGCGCGTCAGGGCGCCGGTCGGTCCCTTGCCGCGTCGCGTCCACGGGATCGCACGGGCTGGGGATTACGGAGGCATGGCCGTGTGCGGTGTGGGCGCGGGCGGCGTCGGCGTAGAGCCGGACGAGGCGGCGCAGGCCGCGACGGATCGTGCGCTTCAGGTGCATGGCGGGGCGACTTCCTGTGTGGGGGGCGTGATGTGACGACGGGCGTGGGGGAGCCGGGGCGGCGCGGGCCGGCTCCCCCGGGGCGTGGACGGGAGCGGACGGCTCAGGTATGCATCCGGGCGTCCGTGTCGAACAGCTCGCGCTCGTGCGGGTGGAGCAGATGCTGAGTAATGAACGACCGGCCCGCGACCTTCCACAGGCCGCGCCCCTTGGTGAGGGCGGAGACGGCCTGGGTCTCGACGCCGGTGAGGCCCAGCAGGGCGGCGGCGGAGCCGAGTTGGTCGGCTTCCTGGCGGTAGATGATGCGGGTGGAGCAGTCGGTGAGCAGGCCCTCGGCGAGCGCGCGGCCCCGGGAGCCGGCGTCGCCCGCGGTGAGCAGGTCGCTGAGGCGGTGGATGACCATCATGTTGGCGATGCCGAGACCCCGGCTGAGCTTCCACTGGCTCTGCATGCGCTCCAGCAAGGCGACGTGCCGCATCACGCGCCATGCCTCGTCGTAGATCACCCAGCGCCGTCCACCGGTGGGGTCGGCCAGCGCGGACTCCATCCACGCGGAGGCACAGGTCATCGCGAGGACGAGTGCGGTGTCGTCGCCGGTGCCTCCGAGGCGGGACAGGTCGATCGACAGCATCGGCGCGGCCGGGTCGAAGGCCACGGTGCTCGGCGCGTCGAACATGCCGGCCAGGTCGCCATGCACCAGGCGCCGCAGTGCGTGGGCCAGGTCCTCGGCCGCCCGTCCCAGGCGTCCGGACAGGTCACCGAGCGCGGCGTCGAGCCGCTCGGGTGCGCCAAGCACGTACGCGACATCGCCGAGCAGCGGGGTGGTGCCGACGGCCCCGGCGTGCGCGACTGCCTGGTCGAGTGCCACGTCCAGGGCGGTGTGCTCCATCGGGTGCAGGTCGCGCCGCAGGACCGTCTTCGCGAGCGAGCCGAGGAGAAGCAGGCGCCGCTTGCGGACCTCGCCCGCCCAGTCGTCCTCGCTGACGCCGTACGGCCTGGCAGGGGCGTCCAGCGGATTCAGCCGGCCGGGAAGGCCGGGACCCAGGGCGATGGTCTGCCCGCCCAGCGCCTGGGCGACAACGGTCCACTCGCCCTTGGGGTCGCAGGGCACGTAGATGCGGTAGCCGAAGGCCACGGCGCGTACGGCGAGGGATTTGGCCAGGGCGGACTTGCCCATGCCGATGATCCCGGCGAGCAGGATGTTCGGGTTCGTGAAGCCGTCGAGCCGCCCGTACAGCGCGAACGGGTCGTAGGTGAAGGCGGCCTCCGCGTGCACGTCGCGGCCCACGTAGATGCCCTGGGCGCCCAGGCCGCCCTCGGCGAGGAAGGGGTAGGCGCCGGACGCGGTTGCGGTGGTCATCCGGTGGGCGGGGAGCTTGAGACGGCCGCCGCGGGCGGAGGCGGGACCGGGGCGGCCGACGACCGGGTAGGTGGCGCGCAGCTCGGGATCGATGCCGGTCGTGGTGCGGCGGGTCTCGGGCCGGGCGGCGTGGCGGGCCTTGTCGCGGGCAGCGGCGAACTGGTCGCGGGCGGCGCGGGCCGTGCGGCGGTCGGTCTTGCGGGGGACGAACAGCGGACTGGCGCTGGCGCGGGTGGTTCGGGTGGGCATGGCGGTGGTGCTCCGGTGGTCAGTGGCGGATCAGGCCGGTGAAGGGGTCGCGCAGGTCGGCCGGGGTGTGGTCGCGGCGGACGCGGGCGGCGGTGGCCAGGTGGCGCTGGCACACAGTGAGGTCGGGTGCGCCCTCGGGAAGGCGGGCCCGGCACGCCTCCCGCGTGGGGAGGCGGCCGGTGACTCGCTGCGGGGCCGCGTGATAGGCGGCGTGGAGGTGCTCGGCTGCCTGCCACAGCCGGACACGGCAGGCCCTCAGGTGATCGCCCTCGACGCCGGCCACCGGGGCGGTCCGCGCGGTGTGCGCATCCAGCAGCCCGTACAGGGCGACCAGGTGGGCGTGCAGGGAGTCCAGTTCGGTGCGGCTGGCGGCGACCGGGGCGACGGGCATGTTGATGGCCCGGTGGAAGTCGAGCGCGGCGGTGGCGAACGGGACGAAGTCCGAAGCCAGTTCGGGCAGGGGCTCGGTCGGCATGGGGTGCCCTTCGGTAGAGCGCGGTCGGTGGTGCTGGGCCGCGCTACGGGCGAGCGAGCGGCAGAGCGGCGTTGGTGAAGGCTTCGGCCTGCTGCCAGGTCAGCAGGCGCAGGTCGATGAGGGCGGCGACGGCCGCGGTCTCGACGGCGGCGCAGGCGGCGTTGAGCTCCTCGCGGGTGTCCGCGCTCACGGTGAGCAGGCCGGTGAGGGCGACGTCGGCGTGTCCGGCGATGAGCTGGCGCTCGCGCTGCTTGATGTCGGCGTACTCGACCGAGTCCTCCTCGGAGTCGACCTGGCCCTTGCGGGCCCGCTCGGCGGCGTCCGCGATCACGGTGGCCTTCTTGCGCTGTACGTCCTTCAGGGCGGCGTCCAGCCCCTTGGGCTCGTAGGTCAGCGAGAGGGTGCGGCGCACGCCGGTGGTGAACAGGAGCTGGTGGAGGAAGCCGGGGCTGGTCTCGATGCGCGGCCAGTTCTCGATCCAGAATGTGGCGTGGTGGGCCGAGTCGGTCTGGATACGGTCGGCCTTCTCGACGAGGACGACCGGTCCGGCGGCAGCGGGGTCGGCCTGCGGACGGCCCGAGTCGGACCACCGGTCGAGGCCAGCCGACGCCTTGGGGTCGTACGCGGTACGGATCACGGCGGCGATCTCGCGCGCGGGCAGCCAGCCATTCGGTGTGAGCCCGGAGGTACGGGCGGACTGGTCGAAGGTGGAGGCGAGCTGGGCCAGTACGGCGAAGGCTCCGGTGAGTCCGCCGCCGGCCTGGTTGATCAGGCGGCGGGCGGCCTTGAGGTCGAGGGCGAGGGCGACGTACGCCTCGTGCGGGGCGGCGGCGGGGCCTGCGGCGGCCAGCAGGTCGCCGTAGATCGGACCGGCGAGCGGGGTCTGGGCGTTGCCGTGCTCCTGCCAGTAGCGGTTGAGCGCATCGCCGGAGTCGGGGACCGTGCGCTCCAGCACCTGGACGCGGGCGATGTGCCCGCTGCGCGAGAGCGCGGCCAGCGTGCGGCCCCAGCCGGAGACGTTGCCCGCCTGCGCGGCCGGGTCGAGCAGGGCGAAGGCGCGGGAGGAGACCTTCACCACGGCCGTGAGGGTGCCGTGGTGCGGATCGTGCACCGCGCCGAGGCGGCCGTCCGATGAGGACACCACCCGCAGGGACGCGGCGGTGCCGGGCAGGTGGAGCAGACCCTCTCGCCGTGGCCGGGTGGAGGGCCGGGCGAGCCAGACCAGCTGCCCCCGGAAGCGGCGCAGCGCGTATCGGATCGCGATCGGCGCCCAGTCGGCTAGCGCCCGTCCGCGGTGGCGGATGAAGACCGCCGCGAGGACGACGGCCCACAGCGGTACGAGCTTGAGCGCCCCGGTCACACCGGAGGTGAGCAGCACCCCGAGCAGGAGCAGACCGCAGACCGCGACGACGATCAGCTGAGGGGCCGACAGGCCGAGCAGCACGCCACGGCGCGAGCGGTGAGGGAACTTGACGGTAGCCGGACCGTCAGGGTGAGAAGCATCAGAGAGCATGGCGAAGCCGTCCTTGGAACATGAGGAGAAAGAAGAAGAGGAAGACGGGGCGGGCCGGGCGGGCCTCGGCCCACCCCGTCAGCTCCGGGCTACGAGCCCGAGCGGTCCGCTGGCCCGGGATAGATCCACCGCTGCGGGGTGGCGCCTCCCTGCGGAGGAGGACCGCTGCGCCGCGGTGCCGGCGGGTCCAGGTGCGTGACCTGCGGTGCCGAGACCGAGGCGCCCTGTGGCGTCGGCCCGGAGACCGCTGGCGCCGAGTCAGCTGCCTGGCCCCCACCGGGGCGCTGGATGAGCGGGACTCCGCGGTCACCGTCCGTGGGAGGACGGCGGATCAGCGCACGGCCCTTGTCGCCGGTCGCACTCGGATCCTCACCGAAGCGGAAGTGGGTCTGCTTCGGCTTGGCCTCACCACCGGATCCGCCCGTCGGGTCGATCCCAGAGGCGACGCCACCGGAGCCCTGGCCCGGCACCTTCGCCGGCCCCTGCGGAGCCCGCATTCCCGTGCCGGCCTGAACCGCGAGCTGCCCCGCGGTCTTCGCCGCACCCGCGGCGACCGCCATGCCGGCGACACCGGTGCGGTGCAGATCGTCGTGGCCGCCGCCGTCGGCCGCCCAGTGCACGAACTTGTACGTGGCGTAGGGGCAGAGCAGCACCAGGACCATCACGACGATGCCCGCGATCGCATCCGACAGGGCGCTCAGCCCGTCGCTCGCGTCGGTCTTGCCCATGGCGGAGACACCCAGCAGGAACACGATGGTCATCAGGAGCTTGGAGACGATCAGGGTGCTGGTCGCCTCGATCCAGCCGCGCCGCCAGCGCCGCGCGACCTCCCAGCCGCCGCCGGCCCCGGCGAACACGGCCAGGGTGACCAGGACCAGGATGCCGACCTTGCGGGCGACCATCACCGCCCAGTAGAGGAAGGCGCCCACCGCGCAGCCGAGTGCGACGATGGCTGGGACGCCCCAGCCCAGGCCGTACATCGCCCCCAACTCGTTGACCTTGATGATGCGGCGCACCGCATCGTCCACGGAGCTGTTGGCCGCCTTGAACAGGCCGGCGCTGAGCGCGTCGACCACAGTGATCGCGACGGTGGTGCAGGCGATGGCGGCAAACGCGAACAGGACGCCGGCCACTGTTCCGTACACCGCCTGCGCGAGGGCGCGTTCGTCCCGGCGCCAGGCGGCGCGGGTGAGCTGCAGGCAGAACGTGCCGACGGTGAGGATGAGGCCGATAGGCAGGATCAGCTCGTAGTTGCTCCTGAACCACTCGGCGTTGAGATCGATGGCCGTGGTCCGGTCGACGGCCTTCGACGCCAGATCCGCTGCGGCCTGGGCCATCTCGCCCATCGACTTGGCGATCCAGGCGCCGATGCCGTCGGTGACGGCTTCGCCGGTCGCGCCGACGACACCGCCGACGGTGTCGCAGACCGTACTCATCAGAGGAAGGTCGCAAGCCCCCATGAGGGCACCTCCTTACACAGGTTGAGGGCGATCACGGCGCGACGTTCGGAAGGACGCCGACGAGGGCGCAGTCGCGGTCCGGTCGGCACTGGACGGCGAGGGTCGTCGAGCGGGACTCGGCTCCGGCACCGGAGCCCTTCCAGGCGATGGACTGCTTGCCGGTGACCGTGACGGCGTAGACGTACGCCTCGGTGATCGCGCCGGGGTCCTGGGCCAGGGCGGTCTTGAACGCCTGCGGGAAGTGGCCCTCGCCGATCGTGGCGTCGGCGTGCTGCCCGTTGTCGTGCATCCGCGACCACAGCACCGGGCCGGGTACCTGGTCCGTGACCGACTTCCAGTCGGCGTACTTCTTCTCGCTGGTCATCCACCGCTCGAGGCCGGCCAGGTGCTCGGCCTGCGAGAAGGACCGGGTGTCGTACGTCCACAGGACCTTGGTGGCGGCCTTGGCGAACTCGATCGGATCGGCCGTCCTGGGCGGCGTGGCCACCGCCACCCCGGTGCGCGCGGTGGCGGCCGGGGAGGGAGAGGCCGATGAGGACGTCGGCGCGGGGGTGGCCTTCGGCGGGGCCGGGCTCTCCGCACGGGTGACGTACGCGACCAGGCCGGCGACGGCCAGCAGGACAGCGAGGACGATGCTGCCGATCGAGGCGCGGCGCAGAACCGAGGACGGGGCTCCGTGCCTCCGCTCCCTGGCGGAAGGGAAACGATTCTTCGACATCAGTGAACCTGCGTCCCCATCGCCGAGAAGAACGCGACGACGCCGTTGGCCGCGCCGAGCAGGAGGGCGCAGCCGGCGGCGACGACCGTGCCCTTCTTGCCGTTGGCCTCGGCCTGGTGGCCTCCGCTGTGGTGGCCCCAGGCCCAGACGATGGCGGAGATGGCGAGGGCGCCGACCGTGGCGATGATGCCGAAGAGGTTGATGCTGCCCATGACCTTCTTGAGGACGTCGAGACCGGGCAGGCCGCCCTCGCTCGGCGTGACGCCAGGGTTGTACGCCAGCATCTGGGCGTGCTGAATGAGCTTCATTGGAACTCCAGTATGAATATGGGCGCGCGAAGGCCCGGAAGGGGAGGACTGAGAGGGGGAGAGGGGGGCCGGTCAGACGATCCGGCGGGCGGCGAGGACGTCCGGCCGCCACTCGGCGAGGGTCGAGAGCTTGACCACGTCACCAGTGCGCGGTGCGTGCAGGATCAGGCCGTCGCCGATGAACATCCCGACGTGTTCCGGGACTTGGGCCGTGCCGCGGGTGAAGAGGAGATCGCCCGGCTTGAGGGCGTCGACGCTGACCGCCTTACCCTCCTTGACCTGCGTGTACGTGGTCCGGGAGATCGAGACGCCCCCGGCCTTGTACGACATCTGCATCAGGGACGAGCAGTCGCAGCGGCCCATCGGGTCCTGGCCGCGCGGATCGGTGCACGCGCCACCCCACTGATACGGAGTGCCGAGCTGACCGAGCCCCCAGCGGATGGCGGTGCGGACCGACTTGGGCGCATCAGCCGGGATCTTGTAGTCCTTGGGGACGGAGCCTGCGGGGATCGGACCGAACTTGGCCCCGTCCTCACCGGTGCCGCACCCGCCGGGAGCCGCATCCGTCCGCTCGCCCTCGTCGCCTCCGTCGGAACTCGACTCCTCCGACAGCGACGTGGCGATGGCCTTCTGTAGAGCCGTGCCCAGCGGCTCCCACTTGGCGTAGGCGTCAGGAAAGCCGCTCTTCTGGACCGCCTGTGCCGCCTGCGTGACGGTCATGGACTGCCAGCCTGGGACCTTGAGCAGAGCCTCGTAGAACCTCGTCGAGGCGTGCACCGGATCGCGGACCTGCTGGGCCGTCCCCCAGCCCTGGCTGGGACGCTGCTGGAAGAGGCCGAGCGAATCCCGGTCGCCGTAGTCCAGATTCCGCAGCCCCGACTCCTGCAGGGCCGTGGCGAGGGCCACGACCTGTCCTCGCGCCGGCACCTTCATGGCGACGCCGGTGGCCTGGATCGTCTTGGCGTTCGGGATCTGCTCTGCGGGATCGTCCAGCCCCGGGACCGACACCGTGGCCTTGCCGCCGCCTTTGAGGATCGACTCCACCTGCTTGGCGACCGCCGCGGTATCCACAGCCTGTGCATCGCCGCTCGCACAGGCGGCCTGGGCACTGCTCGCGCCGGCCAGAGCCATCGCGAGCGGGGCGATCAGCAGCAGTGGGCCAAGAGCCACGGACCCGACTATTGCCGCGCCCGCCTTCACGGCCGCGGGCCGTCCGCCGAGCGGAGGTCACAGGCGTCGGACGTCGGGGAAGGGCGTGCCTGGGCATGCTGCATCAGCAGCTCCTTACTCGTAGGCAGCGCGGCACCAGCGTTCTCGTCGAAAAGGTCACCGGCACCGCACCGGTCGGAAATTCACAACACCTGAGATCAGGGAATAGAGATTCCAAGGGTCGGGAGCGGCTAACTCCCGACTCCTGGGAACCCCGTTACTGGAGAGCGGCAGCCAGCCGCGCTCTTAATCTCACACGCCACACGGAGAATCCCCTCGCCGAAATATCAGGCTGTTTCGTGAGTGCTGCCGTGCCGCCACCTGGACGAGGCAACACGCATCAGCACAGCTCAACAGGGCGGGAGCAGGGCCCCGTCCGTCGAACACGGCGAGACTGTAGAGACGAATTCCGGCCGCACCAAACGACGCCTCGCCTGGCGGTCGGGGCCCGTGATGTGTCGGCAGAGCGTCATTAGGTGCGGCCGGGATCGGTGGTTACTCTCCAGCCCATCGCTCTCCTCAGGCAGCTGTTTCTGTGGCTTCCGGGAGCGAATCACGCCGACGTGCGCGGTATTCCGGGAACGCGGAATCCCGCACGCCCGTCCCCGCGGAAAGAGAGAACCGCACAATGTCGTATACCCTGCACCGAGGCGACGCGCTGACCGCCCTCGCCGGCATCCCTGACAACAGCGTCGACGCAGTCATCACCGACCCGCCCTACAACAGCGGCGGCCGAACCAGCAGCGAACGAACCGGTCGCAGCGCCCGCGCGAAGTACACCTCGGGCGACGCCGAACACGACCTTGCCAACTTCCCCGGCGAGAACCGCGACCAGCGCTCGTACGACTTCTGGCTCACCCTCCTGCTCACCGAGTCCTACCGGGCCACCGCCGAGTCCGGCGCCGCGCTCGTCTTCACCGACTGGAGGCAACTGCCCACCACCACCGACGCGCTCCAGGCCGCCGGCTGGACCTGGCGCGGCATCGCCTCGTGGCACAAGCCGGTCTCCCGACCGCAGAAGGGCCGACTCAAGCAGTCCTGCGAATACATCGTCTGGGGCACCAAGGGCCCGGTCGACCCCGACCGGAACCCCGTCTACCTGCCCGGCCTTTACACCGCGAGCCAGCCCCGGAAGGACCGCGTGCACATCACGCAGAAGCCCGTGGAGGTGATGCAGGAGCTGGTGAGGATCTGCCCGCCGGGCGGAACGGTCCTCGACCCCTTCACCGGCTCCGGCACAACCGGCGTCGCCGCCCTGCGCGAGGGCCGCAAGTTCATCGGCGTCGAACTCTCCGAGCACTACGCCGACATCGCGGAGCAGCGACTTCAGAGCGCCCTGACTCAGGAAGACTTTGAATTGGCGGGCCCCGAATAATGAGACCAGACCGCGCCAGACGGCCACCCCTGAAGGAACGCAAACGGGGGGCCGGTGCGCACCCCAGCTTTGATGCACACCGGCCCCGCATATCTGGGTCAGCGGCCTTCGACGCTTCGCCGGACGAGGTCGCTGGCTCTCGACAAGTCCTCGTGTGACCGGATCCGCAGTTCCAGAGGGCCAGTCCCCAGACAGCCGATCTTGCGTACGTCACGGGCGAAGCCCTCGACCAACTCGACAGTGTCGGGATCGATCGCAAGCCGGACCACGAGGGTGTGGCGGCGCGGCTGGAAGCGGATGGTCGCAACGTTCTTGATCCGTCGGTACGCGACGTAATGCAGTTGGAACTCCTTCTGCACATCTGCCTGTGAGATCAGCATGGCGTCGAGGTCGGTGTACAGGTCCCGCAGAGACTGAGGCGACTCGTCGTAGAACTGCCGGACTGACTTGACCGTCGAGCCGCCACCCCCTGAACCCACCGAAGACGCACTCGTGGTCGCGGGCGTGCTGGAAGTCCGGGACGGTGCCGCGGAGCCGGTCACCGAGGCGACCAGGTGCAGAGCCAGCAGGCCCCCGCCGAAGTCCCGGTAGCTCACGAGATCGATTCGGCGGCCGATCTCCTCCAGCGCGTTCGTGTCGTGCGACGTGAAATCCCCGGCGATGCACACCAGACGCGGATTGCTCCAGTCGACCGAGCCAGCCGCATCGTCGCCCAGCCGTTCCTTCACCAGACTCTCGAACTCATGTCGGTGATCGCGCAGCCACGACAGGTATGACAGTGCCTGAGTGATCACCGCCTTGCCATTCGAACGCTTGTACTCAATGATCACTGGGTTGCCGCTCTCGTCCAGGCCGAGGGAGTCGATCCGCCCGCGGTGCCGCGAACCGGTGCCGTACTCGGACGCCAGGAACCGGATCCCGAGCATCGCTTCCATGTTCTGCTCGATCAACGTCTGCAGGTGGCGCTCCAGCGCCACCGCCGCTCCCGGGATCTCGGCCGCCTGGCCGTCAGCGACCCGGAAGAGCTTCAGATCGTTCACCGGCTCCACCCCTTACCTTCGCCGTCGGCACCCTGAACAGGCCAATCGATCGGCTCCGGCATGTATTCCAGCAGGGCCCCCAACCGCGCTGGTGCGCCAGCCGGTGCCGGGTGGTCATCTCCGCGGCGTACCGGACGGCCTTCCAATCGATGATGGGGAAAGCAGTCGCTCACGGCGTGGGAATCGCGCCCTTCAACCCAGCCAGGGCGGCGTCGTACGCGGCGACCATGCACAGCTTGTGCTCCAGGGAGAAGCAGCGGTGGGTCGGTCTCGGCGCCGAGTCCTCAGACTCGGCTATCGGGCCGTTCGTCCTGGTCATCTGGCGCAGGGATCCTGGCCGTCCCAGGAAGGGCAGCCCGGATACCGGGTGTCTCACCACAGACTCACAGGGGGGCGGCGGAGGAGTGAGCCAGCAACTGCCGGGCCTGGCGCACACGTCCTGTTTCTTCAGTCATGATGCTCACATGGCCACCATCCAGTCCGCAGCCGAGATCGCACCGCTCCTGGAGCGGCTCAAGGGGAAGAAGATCGCTACGCTTCAGGTGCTTGGCATCAACTCGCTGAAGACCGTTTCACCGCTTCCAGAAGCGCTCGTCGGGGAGGCGGTGACAGAGGTGGACGTCGTTGAGCGCGTCATCAACATGCACACGGCCGGCCACCGCATCTCGTTCGATCTGCAGCGTACGGGTCGGGTCGTAACCCTCGAGTCTGCTGAGCCCTACCTGCATGCTGCCGGGGGCAGCCGCCCTACTGTCCGCCTCCTCATGGCTGACGGCTCAGGCGTGGACCTGACCGAACCGGCCAAGACGAAGCGGATCACGGTCACGATCGTGACCAGGTCTGACTGACCTTGCCGCACCGAATGACCTGCTTTCCAGGCGGCCTCGATGCAGCTACTCTCGACGCAGGTATCTGAGCAAGTCATCGGGAGAAGCGATGGGCCGGCAGACGCAACATAAGGACGACCTCCTGGTCTCCTCCAACTTCATCCGCGCAGTCCGAGAGTCGGGCTACGTCAGCCTCTCGACCGCCCTCGCAGAACTCATCGACAACTCGCTCCAGGCGGCAGCGACGAAAGTCGCGGTCACGGTCACGAGGCCCAAACCAGGTGGCCTTCCGGAGATCCGTGTGGAGGACGACGGCGAAGGCATGTCACGCTCCCGGCTCGAGGCATGCCTCCGCTTCGGCGGCTCGTCACGCTTCGACGAAAGGGAGTCGTTCGGCCGGTTCGGCATGGGGCTGCCCGCCGCGTCCCTCAGCCAGGCGCGGCGAGTAGAGGTGACCTCATGGCAGAACGGTCAGGCGGCCAACCGGGTCTGCTTGGACGTTGACGCCATCGCGGCCGGGACCCCAGTTGATCTTCGGGCTCGCCGTCAGCCCGGCGTCACGACGGGGTCGGGCTGCCTGGTGACCTGGCAGCACTGTGACCGTATCGAGTACCAGCGCCTCGCCTGGCTCGAGCGTGCGCTGCGGCGGGACCTTGGACGCATCTACCGCCGCTTCCTCAGTAACGGGGACCTCACGTTGACCCTCAATGGGAAGCGGGTCGATCCGGTGGATCCCATGCTTCTCACGGCGAAGATCGAGGGGCACAGCGCAGGCTTGGCGTTCGAGCCGCTCCGCTACGAACTGGCAGCGGCGTCGGGCAAGACGGCATTCGTTACTGTCCGGTTCGCGATGCTGCCGGTGCAGCACTGGCAGCACCTGGATAACGCTACCAAGCGGCGCAGCGGCATCGTAGGCGGAGCTGGCGTCTCCATTCTCCGCGCCGGTCGCGAGATCGCGAGCGGCTGGCACCTCATGGGGGCGAAGCGAAAAGAGAACTACGACGACTGGTGGCGCTGCGAGATCGAGTTTGATCCCGTCCTCGACGAGCACTTTGGTATCACCATTAACAAGCAGGGAATCCGGCCTTCCCAGGTACTCCAGGAGGCCCTCGGGTCGGAGTTGGAGGCGATCGCCCGGCTTTTGAACTCGCGTGTCCGCCAAGCTTTCGAGGAGGTCAAGTTTCAAGCGGCCACGGAGGCGTCCTGCCGGGTAGCGGCGGCCGCGGATGCCGATCTGCCTGTCATCCCTACGGCGGGTAGGGGCTCGGGCGCCCTGAGTTACCGGATTGGATCCGAGCAACTCTCGATCGATAAGATGTTCGCCTCCTCTCTGAAGCGGCGCACGCTCGATGTCACGCTGAACGTTGACCACCCTGCCTTCGCAGCGTTGTACCGCCCGCTCCAGAAGTTGGGTGATGAGGCGGCAGGAGAACTCCGGACTGCTCTCGAACTGTTCCTCCTGTCCTTCGCCCGCACCACAACACTCCTCAGCCGCGACGGCCACAACTGCGACGATCTCCTGCGCATGTGGAGCAGGACCTACGGACGGATGCTCCAGAAGTCATGAAAGAAGAGGCCAAGCTCGTTCCTCTCAGCCTTCCGGCCGATGCCTCCCGCCGGGAACAGCAAGGGTTCGCCCGACTCTGCACCCAGCTTGCGAGCACGCCGATGGGGGCGGAAGCCGTAGGCGACCACGAGCGGTGGATGAAGGCAGCCAAGATCAACAACTTGTACGACCAGCCTCTGCTCGCGGCGGCTGCTCACGTCGCCATCGATCTTGTGGATCAAGGCTGGACGGTTCGAGTGGACAGGTCTAAGGCCGTCTTTACTCCCCCTTCGGTCCACGGCGACCGCAAGGTGGAGAAGGCCCGGATCCGGCGTCAGGAGCACCTCCGCCGTGACGAACAGCTCAGAAAGAGCAGCGTTCGACGGTTCGTCGAGGGAATGGAGCGCACGCACCAGCACGGCGACCGATTGGTCTCCGTCTTCAACCTGATGCGTGACGGCCGCGAACTGGCTGACGCGTTTCAGCGCGCCGGCGCGTCTGCGGATGTCATTAAGCCCTACGTTCAGATCGTCGACTCATCGACTTGTGAACTGACCGGATTCAAACTTCACGACATCTGGCGTTACTTCCGCCACACATGGTCCAACGCCTACGCGACCGTGCCTGGCCGTTCGATGCCGATCTTGGTCCGGGACGCAGCCACCGAGTTCCACGCGGTGATCGGGTTGGCGGCCATCTCCAGCCCCGTCGTCCAGATTGCCGAGCGTGACCACTGGATGGGCTGGGAGACGGATCAATTCCTCGAGCAGGTGCAAGCTGAGCCCACTGCTGATATTGCTGGCTGGCTGGCTCAGCGGATCGAGGGCCAGCAGAGCGAGATCTACGTTGACGATCTCCTTCGTGACGGGATTCTCCAACCGACCGACCTGGCAGCGCCCACGCCTGAGGTCATCGCTCGGTTGCGGGCCGATGCCGATCGGCACCGTCAGAGGCACCACCAGGCAAGCACGATCCGTGCGGTCCGCAACATCGACCGCGAAGCGTGGGTGGAGCGCGCCGAAACTGACCTATTTCGGAGCAAGCGTTCGTCAGCGCTCGCAGAAGCCCTAGAGATCGCCAGCCTGCTTGGAGGCTATCTCTCCCCGCCCACGATCGAAGGCCTGACCAAGGCGTTCTCGGATCCGAAGGCCCGTTCGCAGATGCGCCGAGTGGTGCGTCGCGCACGTGGAGAGAGGGTCGGTACTGTCATCGCCGACCTCACCGTCTGCGGCGCCGTGGCGCCCTACAGCGCGCTGGCGGCGGGGAAGCTAGTAGGGGCACTTGCCGTCTCGCCCCAGGTTCTGTCCGCTTACCGCGAGAAGTATGCACGCCCGAGCGAGATCGCGTCGGCAATGGCCGGCCGCCCGATCCTGCGTGAGCCCCGGCTCTCCTTCGTCGGAACCACGTCGCTCTACGGCACCGGTTCAAGTCAGTACAACCGACTGTTTTGGCCTGCTGACGTCATGGGCGGTGAGAGCGACATCCGTATGGGTTTTCACGAGCTTGGACGGTCACGGTCCTTCGGGACCTCTCACTTCTCCGATGAGACCGTCGACGCCCTAGTTCGAGTCTCGACGTTGCGCGGCTCGCTCGTCCGGGTCAACAGTCTCTTCGGCGAGGGTGTCAGCCCCCGACTACGTAAGGTCCGAGTGGGGCTGGCAGCGCTTGGCTGGCCCGCCAACGAGCTTCTCAAGCACGGACGCGAGCGCATCCTCTACGGGGTTCCTCTGGTCGAGAACCTGCGGGACTACTCGCTCGGCGTCGACCAGGAGCCGAGGTACCTGCTGAATCCCGAACTGACCGAAGCGGACGCCAAGGTCTCCGAGTGGTGGCTTGAGCGCTGGTGCCGACGGCGGGCCACACAGGAGCATGTTCTTGAGTCCATGCGCTCGCATCGATTGGTCCGTCCAGTGGAGCACGGCGCCCGCGTACCGCTGCCTGTAGGAGAGGGAATGCCGGCGCCCGGCGAGGAAATGTTCCCTATCTCCAATTAAGAGACCGTTACCACCTACTCCAAACGTCGGCGCCGGCCACCGCGCTGCCTGGGAGGCCTTCCGGCGCGATGACTACCGACGGGGTGCCCCGTCTCGTACTCAAGCGCGGATGCTTGAGCACAGGAGTCGTCATGCGATCGCTTGTGTCCGCGGGCTGTGCCACCCCGGGTTCCGGGGTGGCACAGCCCGCGGGCGGACGGACGCTGGTGCTTGGAGTGCTCTTGCTTCATGCCTCGCCCAAGTCGGGTTTTGACGATCCTGAGAGATGCTGCAGGAAGCTCGAATCGACTTCGATATCGCCCGTCAGACGCCATGCGCGACGTTCGTATGAGAGGTCTCCGGTCACCGTAAAGGGCAGTTGCCGCCTATAAGCCATTATTGCCCAGCCGTGATTCTCTCCAGCTAGCGGAACCTGGACTCGCAGAGTTTTGCCACTTACCTCCGCCGCGACGGTGATGATTGCTGATTCGTCGTTGCTGGATGCCGCATCATCCCGCGTGAGTGATTTGACGAGTCCGACCAATGTCTCCCGTCGTGTGGGCTCTTCCCTTCGTACGAGCCGCTCCCGGACTCGTGGGAGCTCATCAATCACATCGCGGTCCAGCACAATGGTTGCTAGTCCCACGTCCGGCTTACGTTCAGCTGCTGCCCATTGGAAAGACAAGTCCAGCGAACGAAGGTGTTCGGGCTGCGACATATCTTCGAGTGATTCGACTAGCCCTGCACTTAGCCCTAGACTGCTCGGAAATTCGAGGGCCTCCTGGTCCCAGGATTGCGTCAGGCGCTTTGTGGTCTCAAGTCCTCTGGCTAGGGTTTCCATGACCCGCCGGGGGAAGGCAATAGTTGGCCGCTCGAGGCTGTCGATAGCCTGAGGGCTAGGGTCTCCCAGGCGTGTTACGACAGTGAACACAAAACTGCCACGCTTCGTGTGCCCGAGCCGTACGTCTTCATCCAGGAATTCGCCAACTGCCGCTGGCCTGCGTCCCTTATGCGAGTGATGGGGGTCAGCGGTTGTGGTTGCTGCTGCCCTCATCATCTTGTAGATAGCTTGCAGCGTCCTTTCGGCTTGCTGGAAGGGGATTGTTCCGTCAATCATGCCTTGGTCGAGACGAACGAAAAAGAGGTCCGCGCGTGTAGCAATGACGTGTTCCAGTAGCTGACCTGCATCCCAGTCATGAATGTGCCCGAGTGACTCGAGCGCATCCACGAAGCGTGGCATGAAATCTGCGAAGTCCGTAGCAAGCGGGATCATGACACGTGGCGCAGTGGACAAGTGACCCGAGCCATAGCGCCAGACCTGACGAACATCTGGCTGTTGATGTTCCAGTTCCCAGTCATGAGAAGCCAGGAACTGGGAGACAGCGAGAGGGGTCAACGCAGATGCAATATCGCGGTAACTGTCGAGTATGGATCGGTTCACCGCGAACCCTCCTCTGCATCGCCGATCGTCTTCATTATGCCCAAAAGCTGCTCGCCCGTGAACAGGTTTCGACGTGGCAAATGTACTGTGTGGTACTCCTTGATCGGGCCGTCATATCTCAGGTTATCGGCAGACTCCCAGAACATGCGGCTTCGTGTGAACAAGCCCCATTCGTCGGTTCGTAGCCATGGCTCTGGTTCGCGTGGGATAAGGAGTACACCGAGATAGGCGGGGATGTACCGTTTCCCGCGTGTCAATTTCCGAAACGGCTTTGCCTTCATGCGCCAGGTCATGCTGTCATCTTTGAGTAGACTTTCTTGGTAGGTGCACTTGAGTTGGAGCTCGAACTGCGGGCCGTAGTAACCGCGGTACTCCGTTGAGGAAACGATCGTAATATCAACGCCCTCATAGTCGGTCTCATGAGGTTTTATCGAGCATCCGGCGGCGTATGCGATCATTCGCGTAAACGACACGCTGAAATGTTCCTGTAGTGCCGTGATCGGCACTTGCCCCTCTGCGAGGTCATCCTCACCCATGGCCTCTTCGAGGTCATCTGCCGGCATACATCCCCCTCCTGGTATCGCTGCCAGCGGTCAAAGTCACCCTAAGGTCTATTTTTCCGTTCGTGGGCTACGTCACACGAACGACGGTTGCGGATAGCGACGACAGGACCGCCACCAACGCCTTGGCGCTGGCGGCGGTCCAGATCAGCTCAGCGCCTGCAGTACCTGCTGGCTGGCGAACGGCAGATTGCGAGAGATCACCATGTCGTCGATCAGACGGACCAGCACGTTGCCGGACTGCTTGGCCGCACGCAGACCGTCAGTTGGCGCCAGATCAGGACTTAGCGGGCCGTGCACGCCCAGGATCCACTGCTGGTCACCATGCCTTGCCAGGATTGGCGCGGTGATCGTTCCAACTCCCTCAACGTCGATCTTGGCCCCTCGGGCGAAGGAAACTTGGTCGAGCGCTCGGCTGTTGAGGTCCTCGTAGAGCTTGTCGGCCGATCGTTCGAGTCGCTCCTCGTCCAGACTCGGCGGGGTTCCGTGGATCAGGTAGCGCAGCAGACTGGCACCGACGTGCCGGTCAAGGAGGTTGTGCTCGAATCGGTTACGGAAGCTGCGTAGACAGCGGTAGCAGGACTCGTCGCAGTTCGCCGGGCATTCTTCGAGTCGCTCCAGCGTCCGTTCAAGGATTTCCATTCCGTAGTCGTTGACCCGTCGAGCGAAGCCAGCACCACCTGCGAGCGTGTCGTACACATAGATCTCGGCCTCAAGGCCTTCTTTACCGAGGGGAGTCAGTGCAGGACGGTACTCTGCCTGTAGTTCCGTCGCCTCGATATCGAGCTTTTGGGTCGCGGCGATCGTCAGCGCCTCAGCGACCGTACGGAGCGCAACGTGTGTCGACAGCAGAGCTGGCCTCAACGTGATTGGCGAGGCCACCTTCAAGCGAACCAGAAGCACATCCGAAATAAAGTCAGTTCCCAGCACCAGGCCCCGTGTTGAGGCTGTGCCGGGACAGTCGGGGGCCTTGTCGTCGGGGTAAGGCTTCTTGTGCGTACCGACGACCACCCCAGTCGCAGTCGCAGTCGGCTCGATAAGCCCGCAGCGCGTGCAGTAGGTGTATCCCTCGTTGCGTGGGCCGGTGTTGGTGACGAGCAGGGTTTCGCGGCGGTACGTCTGAGCCAAGCGATCGGTGACACGCTGCCAGGCAGTCTCCTCGGTCGGCCCGGGCGCCATGAGTTTGGCGCGTGTGGCGTAACTGCGGGCCGGCGCGTCGTCTGGGCTTGTGCCCGGTGCCTTATCGGCCGGGTGCGCAAAGCCTGGCGGTCGCATCCAGTTCTTAGCCTTGCCGAACTTGCCCTCGGCGCCGCAGGCTGGACAGTCACGCTCTTTCCCACGCTCTGCCGGGTCGTGAGGGAAATGCTTGGCGTAATGGCACACCTGGCACTCGAAGTACAGCAGCTTGTCCCGCCAGGCCTGAAAGCGTTCCTCTTGGACCGGTGCGTAGATGGCACCGGAGGTCCACTCCTTGTTATCAACCCACACCACTTTGCCAGGTGCGTACTGGCTGAGGGCCACCGGGAGCCCCTGGCTGGGCGCATAGTGGAACTCGGCCTTGAACGGTGTTGACCGATCGAGATCGAAGACGTGGAAGGCCACGACATCGGTCGGGAACGCGTAGCGCGGCAGCACCCCCTTGTACAGCAGTCGATCAAGCAGGTTCGTCTGGCTCCGCCGGGCGCTCGGCTCCTCGGCGCCGTCTTCGGCGGGGCCCTCTGCCTCCACCTCATCGGGCTCCGGTGAGGCGTCTCCCTCGGAAGCAGCCGGCAGACTCCCGTCGAGGTCCAGGTCAAGGGCTTTGTCGATCTCACGGAGTGTGCTCGTGACGACACCGCTCAGAACGGCCTCGCGGTCCGCCTCACTCAGTTCATAGGGAAGCCACGACGCAATCTCCTCACGCAGCGCGTGCTCCTCGGACCTCAGCCACTCTTCCAAGTCGGTCCGATTCAGGGGGGATGCTGTCCCTACGAATGCCTCCACAGTGCCGAGGACTTCGAAGAGCTGCGGCTGCTCGTCGGGCTCGATTGCTGGCAGCCGATCTTGGTGATAGCGCTGTAGCAGGTAAGCGATGACATGGCGACGCGCGATTTCGTCATTGTTCATCGTCAGTACCGGGTCGTCGACTTCACCGCGGATCATGAGCGCTGGCTGACGGAAGTAGTGGTCGTCATGTGTGTCGGCGCTTCCGAAGGCCAATACGGTGGCGACAGCGTTGCCTCTACGCCCCGCCCGCCCTGCGCGCTGCTGGTAGTTGGCACGCGATGGGGGCATGTTGCGCAGCGCGACGCCGGTTAGGCTGCCGATGTCGATGCCGACTTCCATCGTGGTCGTGCAGGACAGAACGTCGATGGCGGCGCGTGCCTGCTCGCCTTGGCGGGTCAAGCCGAGGTCGACGTCCTGGAACAGCAACTCGTGTTCTTCCGCCTTGGAGAATACGGCGTCGGACTGGGCGGCATTGAGTTGTGCCGTGTGCTCGGCGGCGATGATGCTCAATGGAGGCTCAGGCGGTTCACTCAACGCCCGGGACGCACTGGCGCGGTAATAGCCCTTCCGGGCTTGGAAGACGGGATCAGTGTCGGGATTTAGCGTGCGAACCCGATCGTAACCGCAATTGACGCACCGGATCGTGCCGGGAAAGGGCCGCTGCGTGAAGCGGCAGCGCTCGCAATATCCCCACATTCCACCAAGTTCCAGGGCAACGTTCTGGGCCAACAACCGAAACTTGCCGGCCACTGGTTCGCAGAACGTTTTCAGCAACGTCTGCAGCCAGTCGTCCGCGAACTTCTTCCTCGCCGCCTTCGAATCGAGCCAACGCTCGATCGATTGGAACTTACCCCTGTGCGGTTTGACGCCGCCCTTCGTCCTCCCCCATTCACCATCGGTCATCGAGGGGAACCAGATGCCGCGGGTTGGGCTGCTCCACTGCGCTAGCCACAACCGGACGAGCGCGAGCTTGGCCTCGGCGCTGTTTGCGACCCCGTCGATGTCCGGCAGTTCCGTCAACAATGTATCGGTGAGGTCCGCCCGCTCACGGAGGGATGCCAGGCCCAGGGACGACAGCCCGTAGTACTTGTCCGTTAGCGTCGCGTACATCGCCCTCAACAGCGACTGCGGCGGATTGGCGGTGGTGAGCAGTGGCACCAACCCAGCAGGATTGCCTGAGAGCGCACCGTTGTCGATTGCCTTCGCGACCGTGTCCAAGACATGGAGCGTCTCCATGGGGCGTAGTTCCGGACGCAGCCGCACCGACAAGACTCGCGCTCCGACCATGACGGCCACGTACAGACGCTCCAAGCTGAGCGACGGCGCCAGGAACGGTTGATTCGCCAGCTCCTGCCACCCGCGCAAGATCAGGGGCCGAATGGCATCGCGCATCGAGTAGCTCTGAAGATTGGGTGCAAGCCGCGCAGCAACCTGCCGGGAGTCGGAGAACGCGAGCACCTTGCGACCGCGCAGCGGCGCAAAGTCGGTGTACGGCTGGGCACCTGGCGGTTGGACCTCGAGCTGACGTGTCACCAAGGCTTGGAACGGCTGGTCTCCCTTCGTCTGGTGATCCTGCACCGAGGAACGGCCGGGCCCAGCGAGTTGCCCGCAGACACCGCAGGGCTTGAACTCTCCGTTCGCCTCCGCCTCACCGTCACCGCCATCGTCGTCACCCTTGACGACCTCTCCCCTTCGAAGCCGAGGAATGAAGACGCTGCGGACGCGGGCACCGAGTTCTTCTGGATTGAGCCGGCCGGTAACGAGATCGATGTCGGCGGGCTCGACTTCGCCATCGGAGGGGTCCTCAAGTAGTAGATCGAGTGCCTCGAGTTCGGGGATGGAACCCGATGCGGACTCGAACGATCCCCCCGGCTCGTGCCATAGGTACGACGGCTCGATTACGTCGTCGGTATAGGTCCGTGCATAGGCGGAGCCGCAGTGCCTGCAGGTGTACAGTTCGAAGACCCGGGCACCACAGCCGCAGGTTGCCCTCGGCTGGGCGTAAAGCTTGCCAACCGGCCCCGGCTCCGGGTGCACTTCCCGGTCAACCTCCGGACAATCGGGGTCGATACACGCCCACAGGCCAGGCAGCCCACGAAAGAACGCATGCACGCGACATGGCAGCAGGCCCGCGTCATCCGCCGATCGTCGCGCCGCACTACCCAGCGCTACCAGGGAAGATACAGCCCTATCGGCAAGCTCCGTCTCAACAGTCGGGAAAATGAGCGCGCCCAACTCACTTACCGGTTGTGCCCGCTGCATCGTCTCGTTGACGAGCAGATTCATCGGGCCGAATCCGCTGAGAGCATCGTGCAGCAGTTCACCGACCGTGGCGCTCTCTGTCACGGCGACTTTTCGATAGTCCAGAAGCCCCTGAACGGCGGCGACGCGGGCCTCGTCTTCCTCACCCTCGTAGAAGTTGTGCATCGGTACGGCAGCGAGACTTTGAGCGTCCTGGAGGCTCCCCGGCCCAGCGAGCTCTCGGAGTGCGAGACGACCTTCGACCGTCCTGAAGTCGGACTCGGATTTGCCGCTCAACTGCGCAGCGAACTGACGCGCGTACTCAGGGCTCGCGAAGCTCGCACTCGTACAGATCACCTGCAGGCGCTCGGGCGCGATGCCAAGCCTTGCGCGGAGCCGGCGCAGCAGGAGAGCAACCTCGGCGCCGGCTGCGCCGCGGTAGAGATGGGCCTCATCGATGACCAGGAGGAACTTCTCGTCTGGGTTGTTCGCCAGCCAGGCCCGCGTCGCATCGAACACCGGCCGCTCAAGCGGGCGCATCAACATGTACTCAAGCATCGAGTAGTTCGTGATCAAGACATCCGGAGGTGCGTCGAGCACCTCGTGGCGCGTCAGGAGTTCGGGGTCGTTGGGCTGAAGCACGGCACGGACGAACTCGCCATCCCTGTTCTTCCAGCGGGAGCCACTTTCGCCGTACCAGGCCTTCAGATTTGGCTTGGCCGGCCACTTGCCACGTGATCGCAGCTTGTCGATGAGAGCTGCCGCCTCGCCGTGCCCCTGCGACGAAGGGTCGTCTGCCCGGTTGATGAGGTGAACGTAGAAGTCCTCGATCGAGCGAAGCCGTTCCTGGTCCTTCTCAACCTTCCGTACGCCCGGGTACAGGGTTCGGCTGGTGTAACGGGCGAAGCGTGCTGGGCGATCGGCCCACGCGCTGAACTGGGCCGTGACGCGCGGATCGCCGAGCAGGAGCCGAAGACGACCCAACTGGTCATTCACCAGCGCGTTCATCGGATAGAGGATCAAGGACCGCACAGCCGGAGCGGCGAAGGAGTCGGGCCTGCTCGCCGCCTCTGCTGCGAGCTTCGCCAGCATCGGCAGGAGGAACGACTCGGTCTTTCCTGAGCCGGTACCAGTGGTGACCGCAAGGCTAAGGCCGTCACGAGTCGTCCACTCAAGTGCCTCGGCCTGGTGGGTATAGGGCGGGTCGTACAGCAGTGGCTTCAGGTCACCAACGTGTGTTGTCAAGCTGCCGAAGAGCGCTTGGACAGGTGCAGCGAGTTCGAGATCACCAAAACTTCGGTTCGTCTGATAGCGGGGGGTGCTCTCAATGAAGGGCGCTCGGAACAGCACGCCCTCTTGTTCGAGCAGCACACGACGCTGATCGATCACGGTGGGATGCCCCACGTGATAGGTCGCCTCGATGTAGTCCCGAAGGGCCGCCTGAATCTTGGTGACCGTCTCCGCGATCGTTGGCGCTTCCACTGTCACGCCACCCCTCCCTCTTCTCTGACGTGCATCCACAGCATGTCAGTGACGAACGCCGACATCTCGCCGATCACCGAGATCGGTACGCGATACGACATCAATGCGCCTCTCGCCCGTGAGACGGGGGTTCCCACGAGCTCGAGGTAGCGCTGAGCCCAGCCGGGCACAGGCCCGAACAGGTCCAGCAATCGGCTCCCGGGCGCCCCTGCAGCGGACCGGACGTGCATCACCTGCGGGTTTCCGATCACGGCATCGATGGCTGCCTGGAAGCGCCACGCTTCGTCGTACGCCGTCGCATCAGAGGTCTCAACCGGCAGATCCACAAGTGCTCGAGGCACGCCACGCTCGATCCGTACAAGACACCACAGGTCTGCACCGTAGGCCTGGGGCCGGCGAGCAACGAAGTCGCCGGAGTCGCCGTCCGAGGGTGGTCGCCAGCGGCCGCGGTAGTAGTGAACTGACGCCCCAGGATCGATGATTGTTAGACCGCTAACATGGCCAGATTCTGCAGCCTGGTCCAGGCGCTGACGCATCGCAACGACGACAGCGGCTGCGCGATCCGCACTCGGGTGGTTGAGCCAGTGCTCACGTCGGATCTCACGCAGGCCGGCGGCACGCAATCGGATAGGACCCACCTCTGGGTCCAGCTCTACGGACCGTGTATGGCCCTCGTACAGTACCCCCGTGTCAACAGACTCATCCACGAGCGGGGAGGCGTTGGGGCGTACGCCCAGCAAGAGGTACTGCCCGGGAGCCTTCGCCACGTACGAGGGAGGAGCCAGGTAGAGCTGGCGACTGCCACGATCCTCCTGGCGAGGGAGTTCGACCAGGTCACCAATCGACACCAAGAGATCCAACTGCTCTGCCACCTGGCCGCGAGTAACCAAGCAGGCCTCGTCGAGAGGGCTGATGGCTTCAAGGACGGCTTCCACGAGTCGACGTGGCGTCGCCGGACACAGGAACGAGGCCGCTCGGCGAAGCGAGGCGCATATCGCTTCGGTCGAGAACAGGTCAGTAGCCGTCTCATCCAGCCCCAGCGCACGGACCGCCCGCTCCGCAGCATGCGTACCACTGACCGGAGTTATGTTCATCGGCTACCTCCGATAACTGGCTGGTTCGACGCCTCTCGTAGGTCTTCAGTCCCGAGCACAGCGAATCGAGCTGCCCGAATGAGCGCAGGAGAGTGCAGCACACAGTCCAGGAGCTGGTCTCGTTCGGTCTCGTCCCAACTCACAAGAGAGCCCGGTCTGGTCACAAGAGGAAGCAAGAAGTCTGCTGCGGTGTTCGGATCGTCGATGCCACTAGCTGCAGCGATGATGCGGATCGCACTGGCGAATCCCTCGCTCAGCGCTGCCGGTGAGTCCGCCCATTGCCAGAGGTGGCTGGCAATCTGCTGAGCCGCAGCACGCTGCTTCGGATTCTGACCCACGAGTTCCCGCATTTCGTCCAACACATCCGGCGGCTTGCGATCGCCGACAGGAATGCGTTTGCGCTCCAAATGAGCCCACCTGTTTCCTGCGGCAAGAGACACAAGGGTCGTCGTGATTGTTTTGAGAACCTGTTCCCGCTGATGACGGGTGAACGGATCTGCTGGCGCATCGGCGTGAAGCCATCGGTGGTGACCAAAGATGAGTCGCTTCATCTCGGAGAGCGACTTGTCTGCGTACCGGATGATCGGACGATGGTTTAGTCTCTGGCGCATCCGGTTTGGCTCGGGTGGCAAGACGATGGCCGCGGTCACATTGCCAGACGTCGCCTGCAGCAGCCCTCCATTCGTCGGGACGACAATTGGTCGACGGGAATCGCAGCGCTCGCCGGTCAGAGGTGTCTCCACCGGAAACAGGAGCACCTGAGTGTCATCCCTGCCCGTCCGATCGATCAGACGTGCCTCATGCTCGCCATTGTGCCGCTTGGTAAGCACCCAGCGGAGCGGATGGAAGCCACGTTCGCAGACCAGGGACGCGAAACCTACTCCGCTCCGGGACACCGATACTTCGCACGACTCGGCCTCGTCGTAGACGGCGAGCAGCTTTCTCTTGTGCAGTTCCTGATCTGCCAACCGTTCCCACGCGCTGTCACTGAAGGGAAGCGAGATATTGTGATGCGCCTGTGCCAGCGTATTGCCAGCATCGTCGCGCAGCGCAATCATGAGTTCCGCCTTCGTATCTAGCGGACCGTCGATCGAGAGGCTCGCCCCACCATCCCAGAGCTCGGTCAGTTTCGGACGAGCTGGCGTGGCGAACAGCCGGATGCCTGCTCCCTCCGTAGTGTCATCCAGGTTCGTGTGTGGGTCGCAGATCGTGATTGCGAGCGAACCGCTTGCAACAGTCTCACCCATGCCTGCGTTCAGGAGCGTAACGTCCACCTCATGAGGGCCCAGAGCGAGGTCCTCAAGGGCGAAGATCAACTCTGGCTTGGTGGCAGGCCACTCGAGCACGATTGGGAGGCCGCCGTCGATCGTAACGGCGCACATTTCCGTCGCCTGACTAGATCGCACCGCGAGCAGCGCCGGCTCCCCAGCGAGCCACTCGACAGCGCCCTCGCCGTCCCAGGCCCCGGGGACGAGCCCGACGGGCCGAATCGACACATCCGTCACCACTGACAACTCGGCCGTCGCAAGATTGGCGATTTCCGCTTCGCCAATAACTTCTGGAATCTTCACCTCGAAGGCGTGCACTCCTTCAGCCAGAATCGTTGCTTTAATGGCGTACGGCAGCGCCGGCGGTTCACTATCGAGTCGTCCGACTAAGCAATATTCGTGGCCGGGTCGCACGAATTTTCCCTTTACCTCAACGGCTAGCCCACCCGGTTGCTTCCGGAAAACCCACCATGGGCCCTGGGTGATGGAGCAATGATCCGCGATCAGGCTGTTAACGACCGATGACCCCCGCTCCAGTTGGATAATGGGATTCTCGGGCCGAGGCCATGTGGATAGAGCCACTTCGCCCGGGTACAGCAGTTTTCCGCGGGGAAGCGGTTGGCGGCGACCCTCAATTTTCGGGCGACAATTCCGAAGTTCCTGACCAACTTGATCGTTCCGTGCCTGTAGCGGCGTGAGATCCGGCAGCTCCAATGAGGGACGCCAACCGCCGTCTACCCTCCGCAGGACTAGCTTCGGGTTAGTGACGGCCGCGAGTGGCCGCCGCCGGTTCGCGGGCCCCATGCTCGACTTCATAGGGAGAAATCCGCTTGAACGCACCAAGTTGGCGGAGTGCTTGGCACGGGTCAACCAGTTTCGCGACTGCCCTTCATTGGTCAGGTCGTCGACCAGGCGAGTGAGTGTCGATCGCACCAGGTACGGGGAGTCCTCCTCGTCGCCTGAGAGCATTGCGGCGGCCACCTGGCCGAGGAGACTCTGGTTGCTGCAGAAAATCTGGAAGCGTTCACTGTATCCGCCCGTGCGAGAAGCCAGGCATGCGCCAAGAGCGTTGGGATCACTGAGGAGCTCTGCTGTCAATACCGCGCGTGACTCAAACAGAAGCTGTGCGAACTGCCGTTGGAGATCGGCCGGCATGATTGCGTGCGTGATTGGCCAAGCAATGATGTTGAAGTTGGCCGCAAAGCCTCCCTTCGGCTCGGCCCCGCCGTAGTCGGTTGCGAATCGCTTGAACCATTGTTTGATGCGCTGGCGATTGGTGGGCACACTCCAACCCGGACTGCTTTCCCAGCCGGGTGTCTCCTGGGCGAAGAGTGGCCAGTATTCGTCTCCAACGTACTTATAGCCGATCTCTGCTGCGTGTACTACAAAGGGCAACCACCAGGTGCGGGAGCGAGTATCGAGGCCCTGCCTGACAGCCTCACGTACCGCAAGTTGGAGCAATTCGAAGTCGTTACTGCTGAGGTCGTGTTCCAGCGCAAAGACAGGAGCTGTGGGCTGGAGTGCTTGGCGATGTTCGTGAAGCGTCCGGAAGTGGTCATGCAGCCGCTTGTGCAGGTACTTGAGGACCTCTACCGAACCGTCACGCGCCATCCCTCCCATGCCTGGTGTCACCTCTCTTGGTTCTCGCATTGCCGTAGAGACAGTGTCCAACAGAGCACCGACGCCTGGGGAAGCGTGGCGCAAGATCGACTCCTGAGGGTGGGACCTGACGATGTCGTGTGCAGCATCGCCAGATGGCGTCTAGTGTGACAAGGCGTTGCTTCTGACAGGCAGGGGTCCAGCGTTGCCAGGCCGTCTCGGGCCAGCCGTCGTGGACGATGACGTCGGGTCGGTGACGAGGGCCGAGGGTGCGCTTACGGTGCCAGGCGACCCAGCCGAGAAAGGCGTCGAACGCCTGGGCGTCCCACCGCCCGGAGTCATGCTCGGCGAGGCGAGCGCGCCGGACCTCGTCGACGACATCGACCGGCACACCGCGATGCCGTCCGAAGGCCGATGCCTCGGTCCTGGTACTCCGGTGCGCGGCGTACCCACATCTCGGTCATGTGATGGCACCAGTTCCGGTCAGCACCCTGGAACCGGTGAGCTTGAACAGCATTGCGCCAGGGCACCAGTGTCCCTGCACTCTCCTTGACCGAGTCTTGCAACTCCCCGCGATGCCTGATGCGTTCCCCTGGAGACAACGCAGTGGAGGCGCCGGGCCGCTTGGCGCGACTTGTCCGATACTGACAACACGGCTGCCGCGAGGAAGCCGCGGTCGCTGTCCGGGACTGGGCTGTGACCGGTGGCGATCGGGGGAGCGCAAGGGGAGCGCGGACGCCTTTGGACGGTGCATCACCGGGCATGAGTAGCGGGACAGCGACATGTGCTCTGATCTGCGAAAACGGGATTCCGTACGACGGCGTGGCACAGGGCGTCATGATCCCGAGTGAGCTTTTAATCCGTTGGTTGTGGGTTCGAGTCCCACAGGGCCTACCAGTGAAGCCCCGGTCAGAAGTCTTCTGGCCGGGGCTTCTTGCTGTGCTCAGACGGCCGTCTCGGGCCGTGCGGGGTCGACGTGGTGGAGGGTGGTCCCTTCGGCGTGCGGGGCGAGCAGGGCACGCAGCTCGTCCGCCGCGGTACGGAGGAGACGGCCGTCCCGCGCGGCGTGCAGGGTCTCCAGGACGAAGGTGACGCGGCCGGAGTCCTCCGTGACGCGGGTGCGGTGGGCGTCGCGGTGGTTCCAATGCCGGGTCAGGACGCCTGCGCTGTCCGCGTAGACCACCTCGCCGGGCTTCGGGGTCTCGGTGGTGCCGGGCTCGCCGAGCGGGGTGAACGACTCGGTGCCGTCGGCGCGGCGGATGTCGACGTCCCCGACGACGTGGTCCAGGTCGAAGGCGCCCGCGGGCAGGCCGTGCCGGACGGAGGCGGCGTTGTACGCGTCGACGGCCGGGTTGATGCGCGGCAGCACCCCCCTCTTGGCGAGGCGGCGGCCGAGCGCGTCCACGCTGGGGCGGACGCGGCGGGGGTTGGTGCCGAAGGAGCGGTAGGCGGTGTGCCACGCCTCGATGCGGGGGTCCGTCTCGTCCGCGGGCCGCCAGCTGCCGTCGGCGAGCCGCCGTTCCAGGTCCTCCAAGGCGGCGGCGGCCTCGGGCCAGGACTCGCGGCCCCGCAGCCCGGTGGCGGTGACCAGGGCGATGAGGGTGCCGGGGAAGGCTTCCGCGACGGCGGGGGAGAGACGGAAGACGGTCATGGGCGGGACTCCTCTGTGCGGGAAGGCGGGAAGGGCGGGAAGTCGACGGGAGGGTGGGAGGAAGAGGCGGCGGGAAGGCGGGAACGGGGGTGCGGGAACGGGGGTGGGGGCGGGGCTGCCGACCGCGCGGGCGTGCGACTGCCACCGGATCTGCGGGTGGCGGCTTCGGCCGACCGTCGGCTGCGGGGCGCGGGGGTGTGGCTTCGGCCGGCTGTCGGCTGCGGGGCTGGGGGCTGCGGGTACGGGGTGGGCGCGACCGCTGTCGGCTGCGGGGTCGGGGTGCCCGCCGTCGGCTGCGGGTGCGTTCGGGCTTCACCGGCTGCGGTGGCGGGCGGGGCGCGGGGAGGTCAGCTGAGGGCGAGGAGGCTCACGGCGACCGCGGCGGTGCCGAGGCCCACGACCTGCCCGCGGTGGAGGCGTTCGGCGAGCATCCCGCGGGCGAGCAGGACGGTGCCCGCCGGGTAGAGCGCGGTGATCACGGCGACGACGGCGAGGTCCCCGCTGCGGGCCGCGAGCAGGAACAGCAGGTTCGCCACGGAGTCCAGCACACCGGCCGTCGCGGACAGCGCGTACGCGGGACGCTCCCGGCCCAGCCTGCGGTACAGCAGCGCTGCCGCGCACAGGGTGACGGCGGAGGACACGGCCCGGCCCACGATCAGCGGGGCCACCCCGCTGTCGGCCGGCGTCCGGTGCAGGAAGACCAGTTGCAGGGCGATGGCGGCGCCCGCGCCGAAAGCGAGCAGCAGCGCCGTACGGGACGGCCGCACCGCTCCGGCGCCGTGGCCGGCGCTGACCAGCACCACCGCGGCCAGCGCGAGCGGCAGCCCCACCAGTCCGGCCGCGCCCAGGTGCTCGCCCTGCAGCAGGCCCACGCCGACCGGCAGCGCGGCGGACACCAGCGCGGTCACGGGCGACAGCACGTTCATGGGGCCGATCGCCAGGGTCCGGTAGAGCAGGGCGAACGCGGCGGCGGAAGCCACCCCGGAGGCGGCGCCCCACGCCACGGCGCCGGTGCTGAACGAGGCGCCGAGCACCGGCCACAGCAGCAGCTCGACGGCCAGGCTGGCGGGCGCGGCGATCATGACGGTACGCAGGACGTGGGCCTTCCGGGCACCGAGGCCGCCGAGGAAGTCGGCGCACCCGTAGGCGAGGGAGCTGCCCAGGGCCAGCAGCAGAGCGATCACGGCACTTCCTCTTGCTTCACAACAGAACGACCAGACCGTACAACGGAACGACCGCCACCTGTCAACCAAACGACCGGGCGGTACATTGGAGTGGTCCACGTGCAAGGGGAGTGATGAGCGAGATGGCCGAGACGGAGGCAGCCCTGCGGGCGCTGGCCCACAACGTCAGGGCGGCCCGTACCCGAGCCGGCCTCTCCCTCGACGAGCTGGGCCGGCGGGCGCAGGTCAGCAAGGGTGCCCTGGTGGGCCTGGAGAAGGCCCAGGGCAATCCGAACTTCGCGACCCTGGTCCGGCTCGCCGACACCCTCGGCGTCTCGGTGTCCGCCCTCATGGAGGGGCCGGCCGAGGGCCGTGTCCGTGTCGTGTCCTCCGATGCCGTCGCCCCGCTGTGGCGGGGGCGGCGGGGCAGTGAGGCGCGGCTGATGCTGACGACCTCCGGCCCCGCCCCGGTGGAGGTCTGGCGCTGGCGCCTCGAACCGGACGAGGAGTACCCCAGCCACCCGCACCAGGCGGGCGTCGTCGAGACCGTCAGCGTCACCTCCGGGCGGATGACCCTGGTCGTCGACGGCGCCGAGCACACGGTCGCGGCCGGTGAGACGGCCGCGTTCGACGGCGACGCCCCGCACGTCTACCGCGGGGCGGGCACCGAGCCGTGCCATCTGGTGATGACCGTCCAGCTGCCGCCGGGCCCTCAGCCCACGGGCTGACGCGGGCACGGCGGTGAGCGCGCGGCGGGTGTGGCAGCGGGTTGTGGCGGTGGGGGCGGGGCGCGGGCTCGGCGGTCGTCGCCCCCGGCTGTCGCCCCGGCCGTCGCCGGCGGTCGGATGCAGGGCCGGTTCCAGCGCCGGTTTCAGTGCCGAGCCGGCGGTCGCCTCCCGGCTCGGATCACGTGGTCCGGCCGGGTGGTCAGCGGGCGGCCTCGGAATAGCGTAAGGTGGTGTTCACCGACGCGGGGTGGAGCAGCTCGGTAGCTCGCTGGGCTCATAACCCAGAGGTCGCAGGTTCAAATCCTGTCCCCGCTACTTGAAGAGACGAAGGCCCGATGCCGTGTGCATCGGGCCTTCGTCGTGTGTCGGCAATTTCCGGCCCGCCACTTTCCGTGAGGGAAAGGCAGCGCTGCGCATAACATTTGACACACCGTCAGGAAATAAAAGCCCGGTGCAGATTGCTGAATTCCGGTCAACTCAGCGCGCTATGTCCTGATTTCAGGGCCTTTAGTGCTGGTCGGCGGGCGGAAGGATCAGTCGGAACAGCTTGGAATACGGCCCCGGAGTCTATTAACGTTCGATAACGCAGTGCGGTTGTTGTAGCCGTCGCAGAGGCGGCACCGTGCGCATGCGCCGAATCCCGTGAGGGAACCGGGGAACCACCACCTTTGGGGTGAATCGGGCCGATGCGGCCCGTAGGAGACCTTCCTGCTCCGAACCCGTCAGCTAACCCGGTAGGCGGAGAAGGAAGGAAAGGAGAGCGCCCCCGTGGCGTCCAACAGGCCTGCCCCCGAGGCTCCTTACGGCACTTCGTACGACACGATCGGCACGGCTGCCACCTACGGCACGACTGCCGCGCACGGCACGATCAGCTCGACCGCCTCGTACGACACGATCGGCTCGACCGCTTCGTTCGCCCCGTTCGGTTCCCTCGGGCACCAGGACCCCTCGGACGGCCGCGAGCCCGGCGCCCCCGCGGGCGAATGGAACCCCACCGAGGAGACCGTGCGGCCCGTGCGCGGCCGGCACCGCGTCGTCAAGCAGCGCGGCGGCCTCGCCCGCAGCTCCACCGTCCTCGGTGTTGGTGTCATAGCCGCCGTCGGCGCGGGCGGCATGGCGACCGCCCAGGACAAGCCGCGCCTCGCCATCTCCCTCCCGGACCTGCCCGACGCGTCCTCCCTGCCGGGCATCGGCGAACTGGTCGCCGACGACGGCGCCGACGCCGACGGGGCCACCGCCCCGGCCGGTGGCGCCGCCGCCAACGATCCCGAGCCGCTCGCCGGGATCACCGCGGCCCTGCCCGCCGCCGATGCCCGCAGCGCCGCCGCGGACAACGGCGCGGGTGCGGGCGAGGCCCTGCGCGCCCGCATCCTGCAGCAGGCCGAACAGCAGCAGACCGCCGCCGAGACCGAAGCCCGGGCCGCCGCCGAGAAGGCGGCTGCCGAGGCCGCCGCCGCGGAGGCGCAGACGCAGCAGGCCGCCGCGGAGAAGGCCGCGGAAGAGCAGCGCAAGCGCGAGGAGGAGGAGCGCAAGCGCGCCGAGGCCGAAGCCGCCGCCAAGGCCGAGGCCGAGCGCCTCGCCAAGCTCGCCGCCAGCTATGCGCTGCCGACGTCCTCGTACACGATCACCTCCACCTACGGCCAGGCCGGCTCCATGTGGTCGTCCGGCTACCACACCGGCCTCGACCTGGCCGCGCCCACCGGCACCCCCGTGAACGCCGTGCACGGCGGCACCATCAAGTCGGCCGGCTGGTCCGGCGCGTACGGCTACCGGATCGTGCTGGAGCTGGCCGACGGCACCGAGGTCTGGTACTGCCACCTGTCCTCGATGACCGTGAGCGTCGGCCAGACCGTGGGCACCGGCGACACCATCGGCCGTGTCGGCGCCACCGGCAACGTGACCGGCCCGCACCTGCACCTGGAGGTGCACACGCCGGGCGGCGGCGGGGTCGACCCGCTGGCGTGGCTGCGCGGCAAGGGCCTCACGGTCTGAGCCTCCGGCCCGTACGGCTGCCCCGGACCGCCCACGCCGCTGCCTGCTTCCGCGCTCGGCTGCGGCCGGGGCCGGGCCCGCGGTGCGGCTCCGGGCCTGGGGGCCCGCGCTCGGCTCCGTGGCTGGGCGTGCTGTGCGCCTGTGTGGCCGGGCGCACCCGGCGCGGCTCGGCTCGGGCACCCGTGGTGCGGCTCAGCTCCGGGTCTTGTGGCTCGGCTTTCGCAGACCGGCTCCGGATCCCCGCGGGACACAGGCTCCGGAGCCCGGCGCCCGATGCACCGATGCCCGATGCCCGATGCCCGATGCCGGAGCCCGGAGCCCGGAGCGCGCTCCCCGCGCCCCGCACCGGAAAGCGGCACCGGACAGCGATACCGGCGCACAGCCGGTGACCTCCCGCGGCGCCCGCGGCACACGGCGGCTGCGGCTCACCGCGGCGCTGCGGATCACGCGGTCCCCGCGACCGCCCCGTGACCCCGGCGGCTCTGGCGGCACACCCCCGACGCCAGGGCCGCCGGCCTTCCCCGTACGGCCCGCCCGCCCGCTCCGGCGGACGGGTGCGCGTCGGCGTCACCGCCGGTACGGGTTGTAGCCCGTGTAGTCCCGGTGCGGCGGCGGTGTCCACGCCCGGCCGGTCGCCCGCGCCGCATACGTGAGGGCGGGGCCCGCCACGTCCTTGCGCTGCCACAGGTGGTGCAGCAGCTCCTGCTCGCGCGCCGCGAAGTCCGGGTCCATCGTGCCGCGCCGCGA
The DNA here is from genome assembly GCF_021390935.1 of Streptomyces sp. CC228A. GTDB lineage: Bacteria > Actinomycetota > Actinomycetes > Streptomycetales > Streptomycetaceae > Streptomyces. Next base: position 176,413 of record NZ_JAJPUI010000005.1, on the reverse strand, counting down.
CCGGTACCGCAGGAAGGCCAGCGACGTCGCGAACGCCTCGTACTCCCCGACCGCCCGCGCCGCCGCCGGTCCGAGGAACCGCGCCGCATAGCCCCGGGCCATCCCGCGCGCCCGCATCGACGACAGGGCGAGAGGCTCGTCGGGGGCGATCCAGCCCGCGGACGCGTAGGCCGGGAGCTCCGCGGCGAGGGTCCGCAGCTCCCGCTGCCGGGTCCACACGGCGAGCCAGGTCAGCAGCCCCACTGCCGGCAGCATGAACGCCCCGTACACGAGGAAGAAGCCCCACGGTCCGAACACCGTCGAGCCGTTCCACAGCGCGTGCACCCCCATCGCCAGGATCAGCCCGAGCAGCGGCACCGCCACGACGACGACCCGGCGCCGCCGCCGGCCGGCGGCCACCGCGGCGGCGATCCCGAAACCTATGCCGGTGAACACGGTGAACAGCGGGTGCGCGAAGGGGGACATGACGACCCGTATGAAGAAGGTCGCCACAGTCACCGACTCGATGCCGGCCGTACCGACCTGCTGGTCCTCACCGAAGGCGCTGCCGAGGTAGAGGATGTTCTCGGTGAACGCGAAGCCGGTCGCGGTGAAACCGGCCACGACGACCCCGTCGACGAGCCCGGTGAAGTCCCGCCTGCGGAAGAGGAACACCAGCAGGACCGCGACCGCCTTCGCGCTCTCCTCCACCACCGGGGCGACGACGGTGGCCCCCAGGGTGTCCGCCGACGCGGGGTCGGCGGTGGCGGTGGCTATCCAGCGGGTCGCGAACGTGTTGGCCACGATCGCTATGAGCGCGGCGGCGAAGGCGCCCCACGCGAACGCGAACACGAGGTTCCGCCACGGGCCCGGCTCCACCCGGTCCAGCCACCGGAAGGCCGCCAGCAGCAGCGGCACCGGAAGCACGGCCAGGCCCAGCCCGACGAGGAAGCCCGCCGTGCCGGTCTCCTCACGGACCAGGGCCAGGATCACCAGGGCGCACAGCCCGAGCACGAGGGTCACGGCCGTGGCACGCACCGCTCTGCTGCGCCAGAACGCCCGCCGCGGCCGGTACCGCCACCGGGCACGCTCCGGGACGGCGTCGAACGCCGGCCCGGTCGCCTCGTCGTACGCGGGGATCACGGGCTGAGGTGCACGGCCCGCTGCGGGAAGGTGCTCGGTGCGCGACTCTGACACCCGTCGACCCTAAACGGGGCCACCGACAGTCGGCGACCGTGTTCCCACCGCCACCTCGGGCCGGAGGCACCGGAGTCCCTGCGCTGTGCCTGGGCGGTGCCTGGGCGGTGCCTGCGCTGTGCCTGGGCGGTGCCTATGCGGTGCGGCGGAACAGCAGGTCGTGGACCACGTGCCCCTTGTCGAGGCCCTGCCCCTCGAACCGGGTCAGCGGCCGGAACGCGGGCCGCGGGGCGTAACCCCCGCCCGGCGCCGTGTTCGCGAACGCCGGGTGCGCCGTGAGCACCTCCAGCATCTGCTCCGCGTACGGCTCCCAGTCCGTGGCGCAGTGCAGCACCGCGCCCGGCTTCATCCGCGTGGCCACCAGGTCCAGGAACGCCGGCTGGATCAGCCGCCGCTTGTGGTGCCGCTTCTTGGGCCACGGGTCGGGGAAGTACACGCGGACGCCGTCGAGGGCGTCGGGCCGCAGCATCTCCCGCAGCAGGATGATCGCGTCGCCGTTGGCGACCCGCACGTTGGTGAGGCCGGCGCGCTCGGCGAGCGCCAGCAGGTTGCCCTGCCCAGGGGTGTGGACGTCCACGGCGAGGATGCCGGTCGACGGGTCGTCGGCCGCCATGCGCGCCGTGGCCTCGCCCATGCCGAAGCCGATCTCCAGGACGACCGGGAGGCCGTCGAACATCGCGTCGAGGTCGAGGACGCGCTGCCCGTCGATGTCCAGGCCCCAGGTGCCCCACAGCCGCCGCAGCGCCTCGCCCTGCCCGGCCGTGACGCGGGAGCGGCGCGGCTGGAAGCTGCGGATCCGCCGCTCGAAGTGCGAGCCGGCCGGGTCCGGTGACGGGCCGCTGCCGTCCGGGAACATCCGGCTGCCACGGCGCGCCGGCGTCTCCTCCGTACCCCGGCCGTCGGGCCGCCCGGTCTGTGCCTCCAGGTGGTGGGGCCGCCCGGCGTGTGCTTCCGCCTCGGCCCGCGAGGGGGCGGAGGGCGGTGCGTCGGGCGCTGCGGAGGCGTCGCGCGCCTCCCCGGAGGGGACGGCGGACAGGGGCTCGGGCCGGGTATCGGGGCCGTGGCTGGTGGTCATCGCGGTGGGCGCACTCGTCGCAGGGGTCTCGGGCACAGTGCTTCCATAGTACGGAGCCGACGCGCGGGCCCCGCCGCCCGCGACTCCCGCCCCGAGGCGCCTGTGGCTCCGGCGCCGAGGTGCCCACGGCTCCCGCCCCGAGGCGCCTGCGGCTCCGGCCCCGAGGTGCCCGCGACTCCTGCCCCGAGGCGCCTGCGGCTCCGGCGCCGAGGTGCCCACGGCTCCCGCCCCGAGGCGCCCGGGTCCGCCCGCCTGCCTCGGGCGGCAGGTCAGGCGTCCTCCGCCAACCGGGCCAGCGCCAGGCGCGCCACCCGGCGGCCGATCGGCAGGGAGGCCGTCGCCGCGGGCGAGGGCGCGTTCAGCACGTGGACCGTGCGCGGCGCCTCGCGGATGAGGAAGTCGTCCACCAGCGTCCCGTCCCGCAGCACGGCCTGCGCGCGGACCCCGGCCGGCGCGGGACGCAGGTCCGCCGGGCCGGCCTCCGGGAGCAGCCGCCGCACCGCGTCCGTGAACGCGCGCTTCGACAGGGACCTGCGCAGCTCCCCCGCGCCGTACCGCCAGTGCCGGCGGGCGATCCGCCACGAGCCCGGCCAGGCCAGCGTCCCGGCCAGGTCGCCGGGCCGGACCGCGGACCAGCCATAGCCCTCCCGGGCGAGGGCGGGCACCGCGTTCGGCCCGATGTGGACGCCGCCGTCGACGCCCCGCGTCAGGTGCACCCCCAGGAACGGGAACGCCGGGTCCGGCACCGGGTAGACCAGCCCCCGCACCAGCTCCGGTCGCGCCAGTTCGTAGTACTCCCCGCGGAACGGCACGATCCGCACGCCCGGCTCGTCGCCCGCCAGCCGTGCCACCTCGTCGCAGTGCAGCCCCGCGCAGTTCACCAGCACCCGGGCCCGCAGCACGTCCCCGGCGGCCGTGCGGACCGCCACGCCCCAGGGCCGCCGGTCGACGGCAGCGACCCGAGCGCCGTAGCGCACCTCGGCGCCGGAGGCCGCGGCGAGCTGCGCCGCCACCGCCCCGTAGTCGCAGATCCCCGTCGTGGCGACGTGCAGGGCCGCCAGGCCCCGCACATGCGGCTCGTACGCGTGGATCTGCGCCGGGCCGAGCTCGCGCACCGGGATGCCGTTGCTGCGGCCGCGCTGGGCGAGGGAGTGGAGGCGGGGCAGCTCGGCCCGGTCGGTGGCGACGATCAACTTGCCGGTGACCTGGTGCGGCAGCCCGTACTCGGCGCAGAACTTCACCATCTCGGCCGCGCCGCGCACCGCGTACCGGGCCTTGAGCGAACCCGGCCGGTAGTAGACGCCGCTGTGGATCACGCCGCTGTTGCGGCCGGTCTGGTGGCGCGCCGGTCCGGGCTCCTTCTCCAGGACGGTGACCGCGGTGCCGGGTGCGGCCCGCGTCAGCGCGTACGCCGTCGACAGCCCGACGATCCCGCCGCCGATCACCAGGACGTCGCAGTCGAACATGCCTCCGCCGATCCCGGACACCTGTGCCACCTCCCACCCCGATAGTGCACTGGCCCGCTGACAACGCCGTTAAACCAGGGCGGGGAGGGGGTGGGACATGGATCACGCCAGGTCGGGCGCGTACCGCGCAGACGGCGCTGCGCGGTACGGGCGGCGCGGCGCGGTACGGGCGGCGCGGGTTACGCCGGTGCCGACAGGAGCGGCCGGGCGCGCTCCCGCAGCTCCGCCACGCGCGGCTCGTCGCCGTACGGCTCCAGCCGGTGCAGCAGGTCCCGTACGTACTCGGTGGTCCGCGCCGACGAGATCCGCCCGGCGACCTCCACCGCCCGCGCGCCCGCCGCGCAGGCCGCGTCGAGGTTGCCCGACTCCAGTTCGGCCACGGCGCTCACCACGAGGCGCAGCCCGTGCGAGCGCACGTACTCCTCCGTCGGCCGGGACAGGGCCTGCTCGGTGAACCTGCGCACCTGGCGCGGCGCCTTCAGGTCCCGGTAGCACTCCGCCGCGTCGGCGGCGAACCGGTCGTACGAGTAGAAGCCCAGCCACGACGGGTCGGCGTCGCCGTCGCGCGACCGCTCCAGCCAGCCCTCGGCGGCCTTCAGGGCCGCGCCGGCCGCGGCCGCGTCACCGGCCTTGGCGTGCGCGCGGGCCTCCACAAGCCGGAAGAACGACATGGTGCGGGCGGTCGCCAGTCCGCGGTTGCGCTCCACGGCCGCCTGGGCCAGGTCGACCCCTTCGTCCGCGAACCCTCTGTACGTGGCCTGGAGGGACATCGACGCCAGGACGTACCCGCCGAGCGGCACGTCGGCGGCCGCGCGGGCGAGGCGCAGCGCCTGGATGTAGTAGCGCTGGGCGGCCTCCTGCTGGCCGGTGTCGAAGGCCATCCAGCCGGCCAGCCGGGTCAGCTCGGCGGTCGCCCCGAACAGGGCCCTGCCGACCTCGTCCGAGTACGAGCCGAGGAGGAGCGGTGCGGCGTCCACGCGCAGGCACTCGGGCACCATCGAGGAGCGCCAGTCGCCCCCGCCGTACTTGGAGTCCCAGCGGCGGGCGTCCTCGGCGGCCTCCCGCAGCTTCGCCACATCGCTGTGCCCTACGCGCGCGTGGCCGCCGTCGGCGGGTTCGTCGGCCGCGACCACCGTCCCGGCGGCACCGTCGGCGGAGGGAAGCACGGCGGAGGGAAGCACCGCGGCACCCGCCGCCCCGGCCACGGGATCCGCGGCGGGGGCGCCCCGGGCGGCGCCGTCACGGGCGGCGCCGTCACGGACGGGGCGGGTGCGGATGGGGCGGGTGCGGACGGGGCCGTCACGGACTGGGCCGGTGCGGGTCCTGCCGCGGGGACACCCGCCTGAGGGGACGGTCCCGCGGCGGCCCTCCCCGCCCTGCGGGCCGGCGGACCGGAGGCCGCGGGCGGCAGGCCCCCTGCGGGGGTCGTGGCCGAGCCCCCGGCCGGGCGGTCGCGGCGCGCGGGGAAGGCTGCGGGGAGGTCTGCGCTGAGGGGCGGACGGCGGGGTGGACGGGGGCGCGGCGGTGGTCGCGGAGCCGCGCCGGACAGCGCCGGCCCGCTCCCCGGACCTGGTGGCGCCGGGTGTGCCGTCCGTGCCGCCCGCCGCCTGGGCGTCCGCCCCGGCGGACCCGCTGCCTGCCGTGCCGCCCGGCGTACCCCTTGATGCACCGCCCGGCGTACCACTTGACGTGCGCCCCGAGGCTCCGCCCGTCTCGCGGCCGGAGGCGTCGCCCGCAGTGCGCCCGGAGGCTCCGTCCGACGTGCGGCCGGGGGCGTCGCCCGGCACGGACCCGGGCGGTGCGCCCGCTGCACTCTGCGTGCCCCCGACGCGCCCTCGGGGCGCGGGGCGGGGCGCTCCACCGACGGGTCGGCGGGCGTGATCAGCCAGCGCGACGCGGGCGTGGCGTAGGCACTGACGGCGAACGACCCGGCCAGGGACTGCCAGATGCCGCCCCCGCCGCGCCGGCCCGCGAAGTCCAGCCGGTACAGCTCCGTCGCGGCCTTCACGGCCTCGCCGACGTCCCGGGGGAAGGCCAGGCCCACCTCGGGCGCCGGATCGGCGTCCGCGAGCCCGATCTCGTGCAGCGGCACGGGCCTGCCGAGCTTCTGGCCGATGGCGGCGGCGATCAGGTGCGGCGCGGCGCCCTGCGGGATCATGCCCTTGGACACCCAGCGGGCCACCGACGTCTTGTCGTAGCGCAGGGTCAGCCCGCGCTGCGCGCCGAGGTCGTTGACCCGCCGGGCGAGCCCGGCGTTGCTGATCCCGGCGAGGGCGAGAACGGTGCCGAGCTTCTCGTTCGGTCCGCGTAGCTCCCTGGACATGCGCCACCCCTCGACACCCAGACGGCCGCCGTGCCGCCCGGCATAGGCGCGCGGCATTCGTAAACCCAGCGTAGTTCGCCGCATCCCTACCGTTAAGGGGCGGTGTTCCGTATGGCGGGATTGTTGTGCGTAAGGGAAGTTGGCGTGCGCCCGCCGCCGGGGACCGTGCTCCCGGCGTGTGGCCGTGCGCCCGTCCGTGCGCTCTGGCCCGCCTCCTGGGGGCAGGGCTTCCATGGTGCTGCGTGGGTCGGCCCGCTGGACAGGGACCAGCGGGCTGGGGGACACCGTCGCCTCATTCCCCGCAGGCGACGGACGGTCCGGGAGGCGAGCAGCGCCTCCCGGACCGAGCGCACACATGACAGTTGTGTGCTCGTGAGTATTCGTGAGCACACGGCTCGACGACAGACGTACGGTGGTGCGGGCACGGAGATTGGCCGAATCATGCCCATCGTTCGACAGGTCGAACCGCGAACGCCGTGATGCGCACGGGCCTTACGTCATGATCCATCCGGATCCCGGCCCCGGCACACCCCTTCTGCGACGCGCGCCGCCCGGTCACGCCCCGGCGGTATCCGTACCCCGGCCGCCTCCCCATGGCCAATTGCCGGGGGCCTTTTCCCCTTTGCGTACGCGCCTCCCGGAGGACCTCCTGCACGCCCCTTGTCGTGGCAGCATGTCCTCATCGGAACGCTCGGCCCCTGCTGTGGCGGGTGGGCCGCATGCGGCTGGAGTTGTCCACACGCTGTGGAGGCGGGCGATGCGCTGGCTGGTGGGATGGAGCAGTACCGCCGCGCGCTTCGGCACGAGTTCGCCCGGCACAGGTGACACCACCGGCTCCTACGCCTCGGGTTCCCACGCCTCCGGCTCCTTCGGCGCCGGTGCCGGTGCCGGTGCCTACGCCACGGGTCCTCACGGCGCAGGTTCGCACGCCCCCGGTTCCTACGCCCCTGGTTCCCACGCCCACGGTTCCTACGGCGCCGGTCCCTACGGCCCCGGCTCCGACGGGGCGGAACCCCACCCCCCCGGCCCCCACGCCTCGGGCCGCTACGCCACCAGCTCCCCCGGTTCCACTCGCGACACAGGCGGCCACGGCGCCGGACGCAACGGAACGCCCGCCAACACCGCCGCCGCGAACGGCACCCGGCCCGGCGGCTCGCCGTACCACGGCACGACCGCCCACGACACCGGGCCCGACGGCGGCACCGGACGCCCCGGCCGCGGCGGCGGGCCCGGCTCCTCCCGCCCCGGCGGCATCCCCGGCCCGCCGGACGGCGCCCCCGCGGACGACGGCCCCGCCCTGCAACCCGTCGGCGGCCAGCTCCTCTGGGGCGGCCCCGACCCCCTGTGGGCCGTGGGGGACTGGCGCCCCGACGAGATCCGCGTCGTCACCCTCGCCCCCGACGTCCGCCTCGCGGTCCTCGGCTGCTGCGCCGCCGACGACGACGCGCTGAAAGTGGGTCTCCTCGCCGCCCGAGGCGGCGCCATCCGCCACCTCACCGCCTGGCCCGGCAGCTACACCGCCGTCGTCATGAACGGCCGCCGCATCACCGTCACCGCCGACCTCGCCGGCGCCCGCCCCGTCTTCCACACCCCCTGGGCCGGCGGCACCGCGTACGCCACCGCGGCCCTGCCCCTCGCCGACCTCATCGAGGCCCAACTCGACGTCGGGCACCTCGCCGCCCTGCTGGCCTGCCCGGAAGTCCCCGAGGCGCTCGGCGACTCCACCCCGTACACCGGCGTCAGACGCGTCCCGCCCGGCCACGCCCTCGTCCTGCGCGAGGGGTCCCGCGAGATCACCGGCTACGAAGCCGTCGCCTCCCTCGCCGTCGCCGCCCCCCAACGCGACCCGGACCAGGCCGTCGAAGCCGTACGCGACGCCCTCGTCGAAGCCGTACGCGCCCGTCTCACCGCCCCCCGGCACGCCCCCGCCGCCCCACCGCCCGACCCCGGACCCGTCCCCGGCATGGGGCCCGCCGACCGCCGCGCCGCCCGCGGCGCCCCCACGCCCGTGCCCGGCATCGGCGCCGACCTGTCCGGAGGCAGCGCTTCCAGCACCCTCGCCCTCCTCGCCGCGGGCCTGCCCGGCGTGCCCGGCATCATCCCCGGCACGTTCGGCACCTTCGGCGCCTTCGACACCCCGGCGGACCACGCGGCAGCGCGCTCACCGGAAGCACCCCCGCCACCACCCGGACCACCCCACCCCCGCGACCCCCTGGGCGCCACCGGACACACCACCCCCAACGGCACCCGACACGGCACCCACCACGGCACGGCCCACGGCTCCGGCCACAGCACGCACGGCACCGCCCCCGGCCCCACCCACACCACCAGGCACACCGCGGAAGCCGGCGAACGCCTCCTCGCCGTCACCTTCAACGACCTCACCGCCAACGGCCACGACCCCGCCCGCACCGCCGAACTCGAACGCGCCCGCACCCTCGCCGAGAACCCCCGCCTCCACCACGTCGTCGTCGCCGCCGGCGAGGAAGCCCTCCCGTACGCCGACCTCGACATCCCGCTCACCGACGAACCGGGCCCCGCCCTCGTCACCGCCGTCCGCCACCGCCTCCGCCTCGCCGCGGGCAGCGCCGACCACCTCACCGGCCACGGCGCCCGCCAGGTCCTCGACGCCCACCCCGCCCGACTCGCCGACCTCCTCATGGACCGCAGGCGCCGCCACCTGCTGCGCCCCGTCACCGCCCTCGCCAAAGCGTCGGGCGCGTCCGCCGGCGCCCTCCTGGTCCCCCTCACCGTGTACCGGGCCGCCCGCAAACTCGCCCGCACCCCCTACCGGTCCGGACTGGAGGCCGCCGCCGCCCGCCTCGCGAGCGGCCCCCGCGACGCAGCCGCCCCACCCGGCGGCCCCGAAGACCCCGCGGCCGGCAGCGCCGCCGACGGCGCCCGCCACCCTGCCGCCGTCCGCCACGGCCCCGTCGACGCCTCCCTCGCCGCCCTCACCTGGGCCCGGCCCGGCCCCGCCGCCCGGTGGCTCACCGGCGAGGCCCTCGCCGACGTCGCCGCCCGCCTCCACCAGGCAGCGGGCCGCCTCACCCCCGTCCACCGCCCCGGCGAGGCCCGCGCCCGCGCCGCCCTCACCCGGCACGCCGCCGACCACCGCGTCCTGGAGCAGGCCGCCGAGATCCGCAGCCAGCGCCTCCACGCCCCCTTCCTGGACAACCAGGTCGTACGCGCCTGCCGCGACCTCCCCGAATCCCTCCGCGTACGCCCCGGCGCACGCGCCGACATCCTGCGGGCCGTCCTCGCCGGCAGCGGCATCCACCACCTCCCGCCCGGCTGGGGCGCCACCTCGCACGCCCCCTCCGCCACCGCTGCGCACACCGGCCTGCGCGCCGCCCTGCCGCACCTGCTCGCCCTGTTCGACGCGCCCCTCCTGGCGGACGCCGGACTCATCGAGGCCCGCGTCGTCCGGCGCGCCCTCAGGGACGCAGCCGACAGCGGCAGCGCCGCGGCCGACGACCTCGACGGCCTCGCCGACCTGATCTCCACCGAGCTGTGGCTGCGCCGCCTGCTGGCCCGGCGCGGCACCTGCTGGACCGGCACCGGAGCCCCGCGCCAGCGCGCCGCCGCCACCGGTATCCCGCACCGCCCGCCCCGCCCCGGCATCCGCGCCTGAGCCGCGCTCCGGCGCGGCACCGCACCCGCGCCCCCGCGTCAGCCGGGCAGCAGGTCCCCGAGCGCGTCGAGAAGCAGCATCCACATCGGCAGCGCACCGGTCCCGAACGCCGCGGCCAGCGCGTACCCGATCGCCGCCTCCACCGGCCGCACCCCGGCGCCGGCCGCCCACTGCGCGACGACGACCCCGTCACCGTCCGACGACAGCTCCCCGATGCGCTCCGAGCCCCGCAGCAGCCGGCTGCCGGTCATCGAGTCCGGCACCAGCCGGTAGCGCACACCGGCGTGGGTGATGTCGACACGGAACGAACGCCGGGTCAGCCGCCCCCTGCCAGGGGAGACCGGGACGGCCCCGCCGTCGACCGTCAGCGCCAGGCGCCTGCCGTCCCGCGTACCGACCGGGACGTGCTCGTCCACCTCGCCGGAGCCCTCGGCCCGGCGTACGACGACCCGGGGCAGCCCCTCCCCCTCGACGGCCACCAGCCCGTGCTCCGCGTCGAGCGTGACGCGGACCTCCCCGAACTCCTCATCCCGCGTCGACGTGCCGACGGCAGCCGACGGCTCCGCTCCGTGCTCCACAGTGCTCCCCTTGCTTGCGCCGGTACCGCCGGCGTCCGGTCAGTACGCCGACGGGCGCGGCCCGGGCACACGGCATCGCCGCAGCCGCGCGGACCGCACAGGAACGACTGTTCCACCCCTGGCCACCCGGCCGGAAACCCGGAGCAGCCCCCGGTGCGTGGCCTCCGGTGCGTGGCCTCCGGCGCGCGGCCTCCGGCCCTCACGGCAGACCCCCTTGGGCGGAACCTCCCGCCCCGTGCGGACCCCACGCAGCGAAACACCCCGCCCCACCCCGCAACCACGGCCCGTACGGGTTCAGGGGCTCCCACGGGCCCAGGGGCTTGCACGGGCCCCAAGGCGCACCGGCCCAGGGGCGCGCCGGCCCAAGGGGGCACCGGCCCAGGGGCGCACCCGCCCAAGGACGCACGGACTGGCACGGGCCCACGGTCTACGGGCCCACTGCTTCGCAGAGCCGCAGAGCCGCAGAGCCGCAGAGCGGCCGAGCCGCAGAGTTCGCTTCGTGTCGGTGCGCGGTCGGGGCCGGCAACGCCCCTGGGGCCCCAGGGGTTACCTCGGTGGCTGCCCGATGCATCACCGCGTCGGGGCTTGCTCCCGCAGGCTCCTCCGGCTATCCCTTTCCGGCGCAGCCGATCCGGGCTTCCGCCCAGTTCGCGAGCGCCACCGCACCGAACGGCCTGGCCGGCTCCACCACGAGCCGCAGCGATGTGTGGCCCGTGATGCCGACCCGTACCGGAGCGGCCGGGTCGCCGCCGTCGACGACAGGCGACCGCCACAGCCGCTTCCCGTCCTCCCCGTACACCGAGAACCGTGCCGACCCCAGCCCGAGCGACATGTCGTCGACGCCGACGAACGCCTCGAAGGTGGAGCACTCACGGTTGAGGTCGACGATCACCGAGGACCGCGGGTGGACGGTGATGCCGTGCCCGTACCGCTGACCGCCGATCGACATCTCGTACCGCTGCCACAGCCAGCTCGACCCGCCCATCCGCAACTCCGGCCCCGTCCCGTCCCCGAACAGGTCGTAGGGGAGACGGTTCACCTGGTACACGGCGGGCGGCGGCTCCGGGCTCGGAACGGCCGAAGAGCGCGTCGGACTCGGTGCGGCCGGCGGAGACGGGGACGGCACGACCGGGGAAGGCACGGCGGCCGCAACCGTCGGTGCGGGTGACGGCGTGGGCGTCGGTTTCGGCGCCGGTGCCGGCGTGGTGGGCGCAGGAGCCGGTGGCTCCGGGCTCCGCGCCGCCGGCGGCTGCGGGTCGGCCGGCGGTGTCGGTGTCGGTGTGGGCGTCGGCGACGGAGGTGCGGCCTCCGGTACGAGGGGCTGCGCGGCGGGCGGACGCCGATCCGGCGGCGGTACGGGCTCGGGGAGCCCGACAGCGCCCACACGAGGCCCGCCGTCGCGGCCACCGCCACCGCTGCCGCGACACCGGCCTTGGCGGGGGCACCGAGGCCTTCGGCTACGGCCCCCCGGCGGCCCCCCCGCCCCCACCCCCGCCCGCCCCCGCCGCCACCCCGGCCCCGGCCGCGCCGGCACTGCCGACCGCACCGCCGGCACCTGAGCCGGCCACAGCTCCCGCCCCGGCACCGGCACCGGCCCCGGTGCCGGACGCCGCCGCACCCGCGGCGGCACCCGCGGCCGCACCCGCGCCGGTCCCTGCTGCCGCGCCTGCCCCGCCGGTCGCCGCGCCACCGGTGGCGGCTGCGGCGGCTCCCGCGCCAGCCGCTCCGGCCACGCCGCCGGTGAGGACGCCCGCCGCCTTGACCGAGAACCCGGCGGCGAACCAGCCGATGACCGCGACCGGCAGCAGCGCCGGGATCCCGGCGTTGACCTGCGCGAGCTCCCCGGCCGCCAGCCGGCATCTGCCGCACTCCTCCAGGTGCTTGCGCAGGCCCCGCTCGGCCCGCATGCGCAGTCCGCCCCGGGCGTACGCGCCCAGCCGGTCGGCGTAGCGGGCGCAGTCGCCGCCCGAGGTGAGGGACTGGCTCACATGCGCCTGCAGGTACGCCTGCTTGAGCCCCTCCCGTGCCCGACTGGCGAGTACGGCCGTCGCGTTGGCGGTCAGCCCGAAGAGCGGTGCGATCTGGCTCGGTGACTCCTCCTCCACTGTCGTGTGCCACAGCACGGCCTGCCATCGCTCCGGCAGCGACCGGAACGCCTGCAGGGCCAGTGACTGCTCGGCCTCGTGCATGGCCCGTACGTCGGCGGCCAGTTCGACGGTGTCGGTGTCCGACAGTTCGGACGTTGAGGCCGCTTGTGCCGCGAACACCGCGAAGTCCTCGACGAGCTGCTCCCGCTTCGCGGTCCTCGTCCAGGCGGCTGCGACGTGCCGCACCGTGGTGAGCAGGTACGCGCGGACCGCCTGGTCGGGGCCGGCGCCCCTGCGCACCGCTTGCAGGGTCCGCGCGAAGACCTCAGCCGTCAGGTCGTCCGCGGTGTGCCGGTCGCGGCAGCACGTCCGTGCGTAGCGCCGTACGGCCGGAGCGTGCCTGCGGAACAGCTCCTCGTACGCGGAGTCGTCGCCGCCGCGCATCCGCTGCACCAGTTCCGAGTCGGATGGCGGCAGTTCCACGGGCGGGGGCAGCAGCGCGTCGTTCGGCTCCTTCCCGCGGGCGCCGGAGGCCGCGGCACCGCGGTGCCGGGCCCGCCCGCGCCCGCGCTGGGAGGGAACGCTCGGACCTTCCGCAGGCGGTGCCTGCCGCCGTTCGCTTGCGGGGCCGCCCTGGTCGGGCACCTGCTCGCCGCGGACCTCACCGCTCACCGCGACCGCCCCCGTACCACTGCTCAGACCGGAACACCAAGCAAGCGTGCCACAAGGGAATGACCGGGCTGCCGCCGTGCGGGCGTCAACCACTCCTGCGGGATGCATACCGAACGAAAGCCCTGATAGCAGGCGTTCCTTCAGTCGGCCGCCATCGCGCGGGGAGGGTGTGCCGCGGCGGTGCCGGGAGGAGCCCGCCACCGAGCCCGTCGGTTCCCGGGGCACGCGGCCTTCGGGACGGCGGCTCTCTGGTGCTCCCCGCGTGTGGCAGGAGCCCGCCGCTGGGCCCGGCAGCTTCCGAGGCACGGCCACTTCCGAGGCCCGACGGCTCCGAGTCGTGACGGCCCTGAGGCGCGGCGGCTCGGGAAGCCCGGTGGCTTCCGAGCCTCGGCGGCCTCCGGGACTCCCCGCGCCGGCCCGCGGGCGTGGCGCGCGCCGTCAGGCGGGGCGGGACCTCAGGCCCTCCAGCATGATGTCGAGGAGCCGCGCCGCCGCAGCGCTCTGCTGCGCCGCGTCCGGCAGGGACGGCGCGGCCGTGGCTATGACCAGCAGCACGTCACCCACCGTCACGTCCCTCCGCAGCTGGCCGGCCTCCCGCGCCCTGCGGACGAGCTGGCCCACGACGTCGAGGAGTTCCGAGGCCCCGGCGTTCTCCAGCTCGGCCGCCGGTATGGGGCGGGGTGCCACGCCGCGGAGGTCCGGCGCCGCCTGGGCGCCGTCCGCGTAGGAGTGCCGCTGCTGCGGGACACGTGCCGCGTCCGCCGACTGAGCGGCACCGGCCTCGGGGGCCTCGTGGGCGTCCACGACGTCGACGCCCACCCTGAGGATCTGCGGGGGCAGCAGCCGTCCCGCTCCCGAGGCGACGGAGGTGCGCAGGAAGCGGGAGAGCGCCGACCAGGGCTCGTCCTCCTGCCCCAGGGCCGTGCGGGCCTGCTCCGTGAGCCGGGCCGTCTCCTCCTCGGCTATGCGCCGGACCAGCACGTCCTTGCTGGGGAAGCGCCGGTAGACGGTGCCGACGCCGACGCGGGCGCGGCGGGCCACGTCCTCCATCGGTGCTCCGTAGCCCAGCTCGCCGAACACCTCGCGGGCGGCGCGCAGGACGTGCTCGAGGTTGCGCTGCGCGTCCACGCGGAGCGGTGCCGGCCGCTGCGCTGCTGCGGTGCCCGTCGGGTGCCCGGCGCCGGTGGTGCTGGTGGTGGGGCCGGTCGGCACCAGGGCGCGTGCCGCGCCCCGTACACCCACCGCGCCGGCCGCACCCGCCGCACCCGTGCCGGGCGTGCCGATGCCGCGCTGGGTGTTTCCGCTGCTCATGGTCGGCGCGCCGTGCGTCATCGCTGTGCGCGCCTGCCCATGCGAATCGTGCATATGCATTGTCATCCCCCGGTAACTGACGTCTCCCCCCGGAGACTCCCCGCCCTGACTGCCGTGCCCGGCCGGGCCGCGCTGTGGTCGTACGCACGGCTGCCGGAACCCCGACGGGATACGAACATAGTTGAGACGGAGTCAATTCAGAAGGGGCTGTTCCGTCCGGTGCGCCCCCCGATCGGAGCAAGGCCCGGAAGGCTCCCTATTCCGGGCCGGTCCGGCCCCCATGGCTCCCCGTTTGACCTGCGGTTACGTGCCTTTCAGGAGGTTAAACGCCACCCTGCGCCTCCCCGCCCGGCCGGTCACACAATTCGTCGGGCCTGTGGACAAACCTCGGCGCCCGTTGCGTCATGGGATGGTGACGGCTGCAATCTCGCGGGGAGCGACTGACGCGTCCCCCACTCGTGCGCGCATTCTCGTCGTCGGCGGCGGCTACGTCGGGATGTACACCGCCCTGCACCTCCAGCGGATGCTGAAGGCGGAACTGAGGCGCGGTGCGGCGGAGGTCGTCGTCGTCACGCGCGATCCCTACATGACGTACCAGCCGTTCCTGCCCGAGGCGGCCGCCGGGAACATCTCGCCGCGCCATGTCGTGGTGCCGCTGCGGCGGGTGCTGGACGCGTGCACGATCGTGATCGGCGAGGTCACGGCGGTCAACCACGCCAAACGCTCCGCGACCGTGGCCACGCTCGCCACGGACGAGGAGGCGGCGGGGCCCGTGGAGATGGCGTACGACGAGCTGGTCTTCGCGCCGGGCTCGGTGTCGCGGACGCTGCCCGTGCCGGGCCTCTCGGACCACGGCATCGGCTTCAAGACCGTCGAAGAGGCCATCGGGCTGCGCAACCACGTCATCGAGCAGATGGACATCGCGTCGTCGACCCGCGACCCGGCCATCCGGGACGCGGCGCTGACGTTCGTGTTCGTCGGCGGCGGCTACGCCGGGGTGGAGGCGCTCGGCGAGCTGGAGGACATGGCGCGCTACACGTCGCGGTACTACCGGAACATCAAGCCGGAGGACCTGAAGTGGGTGCTCGTGGAGGCGAGCGACCGGATCCTCCCCGAGGTGGGGGAGGAGATGGGCCGGTACACGGTGCGCGAACTACGGGCGCGGAACATCGACGTCCGGTTGCAGACGCGGCTTGAGTCGTGCGTGGACCGGGTGGCGGTGCTGAGCGACGGCAGCCGCTTCCCGACGCGTACGGTCGTGTGGACGGCGGGGGTGAAGCCGGCCCCGGTGGTGGCGGCGACGGACCTGCCGCTGAACGAGCGCGGCCGTGTCCGCTGCACCGCCATGCTGTCGGTCGAGGGGGTGCAGCACGCGTGGGCGGCGGGCGATGCGGCGGCCGTGCCCGACGTGACCGCGGCGGAGCCGGGCAAGGAGTGCGCGCCCAACGCGCAGCACGCGCTGCGGCAGGCGCGGGTGCTCGCGGAGAACCTCGTGGCGTCGCTGCGGGGCGGGCCGCGCAAGGAGTACGCGCACAAGTACGTCGGGTCGGTCGCGTCGCTGGGGCTCCACAAGGGTGTCGCGCACGTCTACGGGCGCAAGCTCAAGGGCTACGCGGCCTGGTTCATGCACCGCACCTACCACCTGAGCCGTGTGCCCACCTTCAACCGGAAGGCTCGGGTCATGGCGGAGTGGACGCTGGCGGGCCTGTTCAAGCGGGAGATCGTCTCGCTCGGCTCGCTGGAGCATCCCCGCGCCGAGTTCGAGATGGCGGCGGGCCCTCCGCCGCCGCCCGACCTGGAGGTCACGGCCGACTCCTCGCCCGGTGCGCACGACTCGCCTGAGGCCGGCCGCCCTCCCGCACCGGGCGGGTCCGCGGCCGAGGGCCCGGCGGCAGGGGGCGCCGCGACCGGCGGCGGCTCCGGGCGCGCTGCCGGTGGTACGGGACGGCGCGGAGCGGAGGAGTCCGGCGGCCAGGGTGAGGCGGCGGACGCCGGGGGCGCGGAAGGAACCGGAAGCACCAAGAACGATGGCCCGGAACTCGATTGACGCCCCTTTGTCAGTGTGTTCGGTCACACTGGACGTGTGACCATAGGTGGGCCCACACCTGCACAGAGTGACTCAGCACGGCAACGACACCACGAGGCATAGAGATCCGTGAACTTCACGCGTTGGAGCGCCCGCTTCCCCGGTACACAGCGCCGTGCCGCCGCGCGCAGGGCCGGCCGAGCAGCCTCGTCGGCACAGCGGGGGGAAGGCGCGGTGCCCGCCGCGCGCAGCGAGTACGGGCAGGGCGAGTCGCGTGCCGGGAGCGGCTGCCCGCCCGGTGGTGTGCAGGACGCGGCGGGCGGGGGAGGAGCGGAGGCCGCGGACAGCCGGGCGCCGGGGAGCGCGGATGCTCCTGGGCGGCCGGTCCCGGCGCTGGAGGACTTCTCGGTGCGGGAGATCCTGGAGCGGCTGCCCGGCCTGGTCGCCCTCACCTATGGCAGCGACCACCGCCTGGCGTACGTGAACGACGCGTACGGCACGGCGTTCGGCCCCCGGCCGGCGGGGGTCGCCGTGGCGGACGGCTGCCCGGAGCTGGCGGATCTCGGGCTGCTGCCGCTGATGGACCAGGTGCTGCGCAGCGGGAAGCCGCGGACGGTCAAGTCGCGCCGTACGCGCGGCGGCTCGTACACGGTCACGTGTCTGCCGGTGGACGTGCCGGGGCGCAGCGGCGGAGGCGTCCTCGTGCACGCCGCGGACGTCACCGACCACGCCGACGCGGCCGAGCGGCTGCGGGCCAGCGAACGCCGGCACCGGGAGACGGCGGTGACGCTGCAGCGGTCCCTGCTGCCGCAGGAGTTGGAGCAGCCCGACGACCTGCGCGTGGCCGCGACGTACCAGCCGGGCGGTACGGACGCGGCGGTCGGCGGTGACTGGTACGACGTGATCACGTTGGGCGCCGGCCGGACCGCACTGGTCATCGGCGACGTCATGGGCCGCGGGGTGCGCGCGGCGGCCGTCATGGGCCAGCTCCGCACCGCGGTACGGGCCTACGCGCGCCTGGACCTGCCGCCGCACGAGGTGCTGCAACTGCTGGACGGCCTGGCCGCGGAGATCGACGCCAGCCAGATCGCGACCTGCGTGTACGCGGTGCACGACCCGAACGAGGGCCGCCTCGTGTACGCGTCGGCCGGGCACCTGCCGATCCTGGTGAGGGACGAGGACGGGGCGGTGCGGCGTGCCGAGGACCCGACGGGCCCGCCGCTGGGCACGGGCGGCTGGCTGCACACGTCCGGCACGATCGCGCTGCCGCCGGGCTCCACCGCGGTCCTGTACACGGACGGGCTCGTGGAGCGGCGCAGGGAGGACATCGACGAGGGCGTGGCGGCGCTGGAGCGGGCGCTGGCCGGGGCCACGGGCACACCGCAGGTCGTCTGCGACCGGCTGCTGCGCTCCCTCGGCGTGACGGCCGAGCACGATGACGACGTGGCGGTGCTGGTGCTGCAGCACCCGTCGCGGACGGGCCCGGATGCGGAGCTCTTCCACAATGCGGCGCTGGACCTGCTCGGCGGTGTGGAGGCGGCGCCCCGCGCGCGTGCCTTCGCTTCCGGGGTGCTGTCGAGCTGGCGGTTCCCGGTGGAGCTGCGGGACCTGGGCGTGCTGGCGGCGAGCGAACTCGTCGCGAACTCCCTGCAGCACGGCACGCCCCCGATGCGGCTGCGGCTGCGCCGCACGGACCGGCGGCTGATCATCGAGGTGACGGACGGGGACGACCACCTGCCGCGCCGCCGCCGGGCCGAGACGGAGGACGAGGCGGGCCGCGGCATTTCGATCATCGCGACGATCGCCTCGTCCTGGGGGAGCCGCCGCACCCCGGGCGGGGGCAAGGCGGTGTGGTGCGAGTTCGCGCTGCCCGGCCGGACCGGCGGCTGAGCCGCGCGGGCACCGTCAGACGGCCGCCTCCACCGCCCGCCCCGGCCCTTCGGCGGGCGCCGGCCGGTGCTGTGCGACGACCCGGGAGCGGGCGGCGGCGTACGGATGGTCCTGCGCAGGGGTGAGGCCGCGCCCGAGCCGCAGCGCGAGCACGCTGATGCCGAGCGAGAAGACGACGAACGTGATGATGTACGGACCGTGCAGCGCGGCGCCCATGGGCCCGCCGACGGCCGGGCCGACGGCCAGCGCCAGCTGCTTCACCAGGGCGAAAGCCGAGTTGTACTGGCCCACCATGCCCTCCGGGGCGAGGTCGGCGACCAGCGGCGCCACGGTGGGGGACAGCATCGCCTCCCCCAGCCCGAACAGCCCGTACGTCGTGATGAACGCGGCCGTCGCCATCTCCTGGCTGACGTGGCCGAGGCCCGCGAAGCCGGCGAACAGCCACGCCACGGCCCACAGCAGCCCGACGGCCGCGACGACCCGGGTGCGGCTGCGCCGCTCCACGAACCGCAGCACCAGGAACTGGGCCGCGACGATGACGGCCGTGTTGGCGGCGAGGGCGATGCCGAGGGTCGACGGCTCGATGCCGGCGGCCTCCGTGCCGTACGCGGCAAGACCCGACTCGAACTGGCCGTAGCAGGCGAAGAACAGCACGAAGCCGAGCACGCACAGCTGCACCATGGCGCGGTGGCCGAGCAGCGCCCGCATGCCGCCGGACGCCGGTGCCGCGTCCTGGCCGGGCCGCGCCTCGGCCGCGGACGGCAGGGAAGCGGTACGGGGGAGGCGTACGGTGGCCGCGATCCCGGCGAGGACCAGGAACATCGCGGCCTCTATGGAGAACAGCAGCAGGAAGCTGCCGGCCCGGTCCTCGTCGACGAGCTGGCCGCCTATGAGCCCGCCGATGCCGAGCCCGAGGTTCTGCAGGAAGAACTGCAGGGCGAAGGCGCGCGTCCGGTCCTCCGCCGGCGAGCACCAGACGATCAACGTCGCCAGCGCGGGCTGCAGCACCGCCGTGCCGGCCCCGAGCAGGGCCGCCG
This sequence comes from Streptomyces sp. CC228A, assembly GCF_021390935.1. Taxonomy (GTDB): domain Bacteria; phylum Actinomycetota; class Actinomycetes; order Streptomycetales; family Streptomycetaceae; genus Streptomyces. The sequence continues at coordinate 157,138 of NZ_JAJPUI010000005.1, read as the reverse complement.
AGGCGACGACCGCGGCCACGCTCGCGGCCACCCCCATGGCTGCGGCGCCCACGGCGGCCACCAGGGCGGCGCCCACGAGGACCGGGAGGGGGCCGCGCCGGTCGATGGCCCGGCCGGTGAAGGGCAGCACGGCGAGCGCTGCCATGGCGAAGACGGCCAGCACGGCACCCGCCGCGGTGGCCCCGAGGTCTCGCACCTGCGCCACATAGACATAGAGGTACGGAACGGTGAACCCGAGTCCGAACGCGCTCAGCGCGTTGCCTGCCTGGATCCGGCGCATCGCAGCGCCCTTCGCCTTGGTCACACTCACCCACTTCGAACGTGTAGGGCTCAGCCCTGAAGACTTCACAACTAAACTTTGAACGTTAACTCTACACGGCGAAGGACTTCGATGCCAAGCGGGGGCGTGGAATACTCCTCCGCATGCCCGAGCCACAGGAACCGAGCGTCGAACCCGCCCTCGACGAGCAGATCGCCGCCTACCAGCGCGAGTTCCGCGACCTCGACCCGCAGGTCGAGAAGGTGGTGTCGGCCCTGGGCCGGCTGAACCGCCGCATGAACGTGGCGTACGGACGCCAGGTCGCCGAGCTCGGCATCACCAATCCCGAGTGGGAGGTCCTCAAGACGCTGGTGCTCGCCGGCGCGCCCTACCGCATGGGACCGAGCGAGCTCGCCAAGCGCCTCGGCCTCACCCCCGCGGCGATGACGCACCGCATCGACCGCATGGCGGCCGAGGGTCTGGTCACCCGCGACCGCGACGAGACCAACCGGGTCCGGGTGATCGTGGAGCTCACCGACGAGGGCCGCGCGAAGTGGCTGGAGGCCATGCGCATGGCGACTGCTTTCGAGGAAGAGCTGCTCCAGGACCTCACGGCGACCGAGCGGGCGCTGCTCGGTGAACTGCTCATCCGGCTCCTGCGGCGCGTCGAGGACACCCAGCCGGACGCCGGCGGCCGCCTGACCGGCCTCGACTGACGGCCGCACAGGGGCGGCCGGACCGCGATTGACACGGCCCGCGCCGATCCGTAAAGTTCTTCGGGTTGCCACGGAGCCGGACAGGCCCGGGGTGGCACCTCTGCCGCGAAAGCGGCCACCCAAACCCAGCACGACCTCCCCAGCGGGAAGTATTTCGGCATGCCGGAATTCCTCCCTACGACTCGATTGTGAGTCCGAAGGGGAAATCAGCTAAGGTTTGGACCGCCGGAAGGGCCCAAGCGGCCGGGAAGGCAAACCCCTCTGACTGGGAATCAGGCCCGAAAGGATCTGATAGAGTCGGAACCGCCGGAAAGGGAAACGCGAAAGCGGAGAACAGTCCGGCAGCCCGCTCCAGCGGGTGGCGGAAACGGAAAACGGATCTGCTAAGCTGGAAACATCGAAGGGAAGCGCCCGGAGGAAAGCCCGAGAGGGTGAGTACGAAGGAAGCGTCCGTTCCTTGAGAACTCAACAGCGTGCCAAAAGTCAACGCCAGATATGTTGATAACCCCGTCTCTTGGAGACGAGGTTCCTTTGAAAAACACAGCGAGGACGCTGTGAACCGGGAGATTATTCCTCTCCTGGTTCCGCTCAACGCGAGTGTTGACCCGGATCACCGGGAAGCATTCACGGAGAGTTTGATCCTGGCTCAGGACGAACGCTGGCGGCGTGCTTAACACATGCAAGTCGAACGATGAACCACTTCGGTGGGGATTAGTGGCGAACGGGTGAGTAACACGTGGGCAATCTGCCCTGCACTCTGGGACAAGCCCTGGAAACGGGGTCTAATACCGGATACGACCACTTCAGGCATCTGATGGTGGTGGAAAGCTCCGGCGGTGCAGGATGAGCCCGCGGCCTATCAGCTTGTTGGTGAGGTAACGGCTCACCAAGGCGACGACGGGTAGCCGGCCTGAGAGGGCGACCGGCCACACTGGGACTGAGACACGGCCCAGACTCCTACGGGAGGCAGCAGTGGGGAATATTGCACAATGGGCGAAAGCCTGATGCAGCGACGCCGCGTGAGGGATGACGGCCTTCGGGTTGTAAACCTCTTTCAGCAGGGAAGAAGCGAAAGTGACGGTACCTGCAGAAGAAGCGCCGGCTAACTACGTGCCAGCAGCCGCGGTAATACGTAGGGCGCAAGCGTTGTCCGGAATTATTGGGCGTAAAGAGCTCGTAGGCGGCCTGTCACGTCGGTTGTGAAAGCCCGGGGCTTAACCCCGGGTCTGCAGTCGATACGGGCAGGCTAGAGTTCGGTAGGGGAGATCGGAATTCCTGGTGTAGCGGTGAAATGCGCAGATATCAGGAGGAACACCGGTGGCGAAGGCGGATCTCTGGGCCGATACTGACGCTGAGGAGCGAAAGCGTGGGGAGCGAACAGGATTAGATACCCTGGTAGTCCACGCCGTAAACGTTGGGAACTAGGTGTGGGCGACATTCCACGTCGTCCGTGCCGCAGCTAACGCATTAAGTTCCCCGCCTGGGGAGTACGGCCGCAAGGCTAAAACTCAAAGGAATTGACGGGGGCCCGCACAAGCGGCGGAGCATGTGGCTTAATTCGACGCAACGCGAAGAACCTTACCAAGGCTTGACATACACCGGAAACATCTAGAGATAGGTGCCCCCTTGTGGTCGGTGTACAGGTGGTGCATGGCTGTCGTCAGCTCGTGTCGTGAGATGTTGGGTTAAGTCCCGCAACGAGCGCAACCCTTGTCCCGTGTTGCCAGCAGGCCCTTGTGGTGCTGGGGACTCACGGGAGACCGCCGGGGTCAACTCGGAGGAAGGTGGGGACGACGTCAAGTCATCATGCCCCTTATGTCTTGGGCTGCACACGTGCTACAATGGCCGGTACAAAGAGCTGCGATACCGTGAGGTGGAGCGAATCTCAAAAAGCCGGTCTCAGTTCGGATTGGGGTCTGCAACTCGACCCCATGAAGTCGGAGTCGCTAGTAATCGCAGATCAGCATTGCTGCGGTGAATACGTTCCCGGGCCTTGTACACACCGCCCGTCACGTCACGAAAGTCGGTAACACCCGAAGCCGGTGGCCCAACCCCTTGTGGGAGGGAGCTGTCGAAGGTGGGACTGGCGATTGGGACGAAGTCGTAACAAGGTAGCCGTACCGGAAGGTGCGGCTGGATCACCTCCTTTCTAAGGAGCACTTCTCACCGAGCACCTGGTGCTTGGTCAGAGGCCAGTACATCAGCGAGTGTCTGATGCTGGTTGCTCATGGGTGGAACGTTGACTATTCGGCCTGGTGCATGGGTCGAAGACCGCTAGTACTGCCTCGTCAGGGGCGTGGAACGTGTGATCTTCGGACGTGGCCGGGTCGGGCGCGCTGTTGGGTGTCTGAGGGTGCGAGCGTTGCTTGCCCTTCATGCGCCGGCCCCAGTGAACTCGCTGCTTGTGTGGCGGGGTGATGGGTGGCTGGTCGTTGCTTGAGAACTGCACAGTGGACGCGAGCATCTGTGGCCAAGTTTTTAAGGGCGCACGGTGGATGCCTTGGCACCAGGAACCGATGAAGGACGTGGGAGGCCGCGATAGGCCCCGGGGAGCTGTCAACCGAGCTGTGATCCGGGGGTGTCCGAATGGGGAAACCCGGCAGTCGTCATGGGCTGTCACCCGCTGCTGAACACATAGGCAGTGTGGAGGGAACGCGGGGAAGTGAAACATCTCAGTACCCGCAGGAAGAGAAAACAACCGTGATTCCGGGAGTAGTGGCGAGCGAAACTGGATGAGGCCAAACCGTATGTGTGTGATACCCGGCAGGGGTTGCGCATGCGGGGTTGTGGGATCTCTCTTCTGTTGTCTGCCGGCAACAGGGCGAGTCAGAAACCGTTGATGTAGGCGAAGGACATGCGAAAGGTCCGGCGTAGAGGGTAAGACCCCCGTAGCTGAAACATCAGCGGCTTGCTTGAGAGACACCCAAGTAGCACGGGGCCCGAGAAATCCCGTGTGAATCTGGCGGGACCACCCGCTAAGCCTAAATATTCCCTGGTGACCGATAGCGGATAGTACCGTGAGGGAATGGTGAAAAGTACCGCGGGAGCGGAGTGAAATAGTACCTGAAACCGTGTGCCTACAAGCCGTGGGAGCGTCGCGCAAGGACTTGTCCTTGCGTCGTGACTGCGTGCCTTTTGAAGAATGAGCCTGCGAGTTTGCGGTGTGTTGCGAGGTTAACCCGTGTGGGGTAGCCGTAGCGAAAGCGAGTCCGAATAGGGCGGTTCAGTAGCACGCTCAAGACCCGAAGCGGAGTGATCTAGCCATGGGCAGGTTGAAGCGGAGGTAAGACTTCGTGGAGGACCGAACCCACCAGGGTTGAAAACCTGGGGGATGACCTGTGGTTAGGGGTGAAAGGCCAATCAAACTCCGTGATAGCTGGTTCTCCCCGAAATGCATTTAGGTGCAGCGTCGTGTGTTTCTTGCCGGAGGTAGAGCACTGGATAGGCGATGGGCCCTACCGGGTTACTGACCTTAGCCAAACTCCGAATGCCGGTAAGTGAGAGCGCGGCAGTGAGACTGTGGGGGATAAGCTCCATGGTCGAGAGGGAAACAGCCCAGAGCATCGACTAAGGCCCCTAAGCGTACGCTAAGTGGGAAAGGATGTGGAGTCGCAGAGACAACCAGGAGGTTGGCTTAGAAGCAGCCACCCTTGAAAGAGTGCGTAATAGCTCACTGGTCAAGTGATTCCGCGCCGACAATGTAGCGGGGCTCAAGCGTACCGCCGAAGTCGTGTCATTGCAGCATGAGGGCCAACGCCCGCTGTGATGGGTAGGGGAGCGTCGTGTGCCGGGTGAAGCAGCACCGGAAGGTAGTTGTGGACGGTTCACGAGTGAGAATGCAGGCATGAGTAGCGATACACACGTGGGAAACGTGTGCGCCGATTGACTAAGGGTTCCTGGGTCAAGCTGATCTGCCCAGGGTAAGTCGGGACCTAAGGCGAGGCCGACAGGCGTAGTCGATGGACAACCGGTTGATATTCCGGTACCCGCTTTGAAGCGCCAACGCTGAATCCAGCGATGCTAAGCCCGTGAAGCCGCCGGCTGAGTCTTCGGACGAGGTCGGAGTGGTGGAGCCGGTGAACCGGACTGGTAGTAGGTGAGTGATGGGGTGACGCAGGAAGGTAGTCCAGCCCGGGCGGTGGTTGTCCCGGGGTAAGGGTGTAGCCCGAGGGGTAGGTAAATCCGTCCCTCATGTAAGGGTGAGACCTGATGCCGAGCCGATTGTGGCGAAGTGGATGATCCTATGCTGTCGAGAAAAGCCTCTAGCGAGTTTCATGGCGGCCCGTACCCTAAACCGACTCAGGTGGTCAGGTAGAGAATACCGAGGCGTTCGGGTGAACTATGGTTAAGGAACTCGGCAAAATGCCCCCGTAACTTCGGGAGAAGGGGGGCCATGTCTGGTGATGGCACGTGCTGCCGGAGCTGGGTGTGGCCGCAGAGACCAGCGAGAAGCGACTGTTTACTAAAAACACAGGTCCGTGCGAAGCCGTAAGGCGATGTATACGGACTGACGCCTGCCCGGTGCTGGAACGTTAAGGGGACCGGTTAGCTCCATTTCGGTGGGGCGAAGCTGAGAACTTAAGCGCCAGTAAACGGCGGTGGTAACTATAACCATCCTAAGGTAGCGAAATTCCTTGTCGGGTAAGTTCCGACCTGCACGAATGGCGTAACGACTTCTCGACTGTCTCAACCATAGGCCCGGTGAAATTGCACTACGAGTAAAGATGCTCGTTTCGCGCAGCAGGACGGAAAGACCCCGGGACCTTTACTACAGTTTGATATTGGTGTTCGGTTCGGCTTGTGTAGGATAGGTGGGAGACTGTGAAGCTTGGACGCCAGTTCAGGTGGAGTCGTCCTTGAAATACCACTCTGGTCGTGCTGGATGTCTAACCTGGGTCCGTGATCCGGATCAGGGACAGTGTCTGATGGGTAGTTTAACTGGGGCGGTTGCCTCCTAAAGGGTAACGGAGGCGCCCAAAGGTTCCCTCAGCCTGGTTGGCAATCAGGTGTTGAGTGTAAGTGCACAAGGGAGCTTGACTGTGAGACCGACGGGTCGAGCAGGGACGAAAGTCGGGACTAGTGATCCGGCGGTGGCTTGTGGAAGCGCCGTCGCTCAACGGATAAAAGGTACCCCGGGGATAACAGGCTGATCTTCCCCAAGAGTCCATATCGACGGGATGGTTTGGCACCTCGATGTCGGCTCGTCGCATCCTGGGGCTGGAGTCGGTCCCAAGGGTTGGGCTGTTCGCCCATTAAAGCGGTACGCGAGCTGGGTTTAGAACGTCGTGAGACAGTTCGGTCCCTATCCGCTGTGCGCGTAGGAATATTGAGAAGGGCTGTCCCTAGTACGAGAGGACCGGGACGGACGAACCTCTGGTGTGCCAGTTGTTCTGCCAAGGGCATGGCTGGTTGGCTACGTTCGGGAGGGATAACCGCTGAAAGCATCTAAGCGGGAAGCCTGCTTCGAGATGAGTATTCCCACCCACTTGATGGGGTAAGGCTCCCAGTAGACGACTGGGTTGATAGGCCGGATATGGAAGCACCGTGAGGTGTGGAGTTGACCGGTACTAATAGGCCGAGGGCTTGTCCTCAGTTGCTCGCGTCCACTGTGTTAGTTCTGAAGTAACGAACTCCCTTTGCCGGTTGAGTTGTTATCTTCATAGTGTTTCGGTGGTCATAGCGTTAGGGAAACGCCCGGTTACATTCCGAACCCGGAAGCTAAGCCTTTCAGCGCCGATGGTACTGCAGGGGGGACCCTGTGGGAGAGTAGGACGCCGCCGAACAATTTGTGGGGGAGCCCCGCACCTTATGGTGCGGGGCTTCCTGCATTTCCGGACCTGCTGGCCTTCCTTGAGTCGCCCTCCCCCCGTGCTCCGCGGAAAAGCCGTGTCGTGGTGGGCACGCAGAGCGGTACGGTTCGCAGATTCCGTGAGGACGAAGGAAGGAGCCGGTGCTGTGGACTACGAGGTCAGGGCCGTGCGGGCCGACGAATGGCGCCAGGTGCGGGAGCTGCGGCTGGCCGCGCTACAGGACCCGGTCGCTGACATCGCTTTCCTGGAGACGTACGAAACCGCCGTCGACCGGCCCGACGCGTTCTGGCAGCAGCGGGCAGAAGGCGCCGCGGAGGGCGCTGACGGCGTTCGCCAGCTCGTCGCCAAGGCGGCGGACGGCAGCTGGCTCGGGTCCGTGACGGTCCTCGTGGAACGACGCGCGGACGACGTACGGATAGGGGCGCCGCCGGAAGCCGACCAGACGCACCTCGTGGGCGTGTTCGTACGGCCCGAAGCCCGCGGAAGGGGTGTGGCGGACGCGCTGTTCCGCGCCGCGCTGGAGTGGTCCTGGTCACTGCGGGAGCCGGTGGTGCGCCGGGCACGGCTGTACGTCCACGAGCGCAACGACCGCGCGGCAGCCTTCTACCAGCGAGCCGGCTTCGTGCAGAGCGGGCAGACGGCGTTGCTCGACGGGGATCCGGCATCACGCCAAGTCGAGTACGAGGTACCGCGGCCCCGGGCGGTCTGAGGAGCGGTGCCGCGAACTGACGTGCTCTGAGGTCCAGACGACGCGGCACGCAGGTGCCAGGACGGGCGAGCAGGGCTCTCGTGGCTGGGGGGAACCGCCGCGGAAGACTGCTCCCCCATGTGTGTGGGCATGGCCGGCGTTCTCGGGGTCAGGGGCGGTGGTCGGCGGTGAGGAGGGGGTGGGGCCAGTGGGCGCGCGCCTGTTCCGGGGAGCGGAGCAGGGCGAGTGCGAGGAGGCCCCGGTCGTGGCCCGTGGCCAGCAGGTCGGGAAGGTGCGGCAGCGGCGCCACCGCGGCGACATCGTCCAGGACCAGCGTGAGTGGTGGGTCGAGCCGACCGTCGGATGACCGTGCGGCCATGCGGCGGCCGTGCTCGACCACGTGCGCGGCGAGCGCCGTGAGGAGCGGCATGGCCCCCGGGTCCGTCCGGGGGTCCTCGATCGGTTCGCCCACCAAGTAAAGGGTGCCCGTCTCCTGGATGAATGATTCCAAGGTCAGCGCATCAGTTCGATGAGGGGTGCAGGCGTCCCGGATGTGCACCGAGGCGAGCGCGGACAGGGCGCGGGCGGTGAGGGCCCGGGCGGCGTCGCGGCGCTCCGGGTACGCCGTGAGCGCGGATTCGAGAAGGCCGGCGTGGCTGTGGGTGGCCTTGGGGTGGACGCGGAGGATCCGCACGGGTTCGTGGGCGGTGCCGTGCTGCTGGGCCCAGCGGTGGACCTGCTTGAAGGGGCGGCCGTCTACAGCGGCGGCGTGCAGCCAGCAGCGCAGCAGGGTTTCGGCGGTCTCGGCTATGGCGGCGTCGATACGGGCGCGGGGCCGTACCGGTGCGAGGAGCGCGGCCGCGCGAGCGGCGGCTGCAGCGGTGTCCTCGCAGCCCTCGACAGGTGACCAGCGCAAGCGGTCGGGGCTGTCGCACAGGTGCCCGGGGTCGTACAGCAGGACCGGGCCGAGTTTCGCGCGGGCGTCCTTGGTGTCGGCCCAGAGGGCGGGGTCGGAGGTGACGACGAGGACGGGTCCTGCGGCGTCCTGGACCGCCCGCAGGGCGCTGGAGCGGCGGGCGCCGCGGTCGCCGTACAGCAGGCCGGGCACGGGTGGGCCGGTGAGGGGTTCGGGGCCGGCCGACGGGTGAGTACGGGCCGGCGGCGGGGGCACCGGGGACGCGGGCGGGGCGGCTGGTGGCTGCCGGTCTTCCCGAGCGGGGTGTACAGGGGTGCGGTCCCCGTGCGGGTGGGCGGCGGGATCCTGCTGGGGGGCGGGCGCCTGGGCCGTGTGCCCGGGGGTGCCGTCGTCGTGTGCCCGGTGGTCGCGGCGCGGGTGGTCCTCGGCCGGGCGGGCCTGGGTGCGGGGCTCCGGGTGCCCGTATTCCGGAGTGCCGTACTCCTGGGTCCCGTACTGCTGCGCTTCGTGGGCCCCGTGCCTGCCGGCCCCCTGCTTCAGGGGCCCCTGCTTCTCGGCTCCGTGCGGCTGGTGCCCCGGTCGGCGGTCTCGCGGGTGCGGGGGTACGGGCGGGTCGGGCTGCGCGTACTCGTGGGGCTGCGGGGGCTGGTGGGCGGCGGCCCGTACCGCGCGCCAGCGGGCGAAGGTGCCGAGGACGAAGACGGCGAGCACCACCAGGACGAGGAACTCGCTGATGAGGACGCCCCAGAAGACGCCGTGGCTCGCGAGGCCGGCGGGCGGGGTGGCGGGCCAGGCGGCGGCCAGGTCGCGGGGGTCGGTGAGGAGGGAGCGTATGGCCGGGGGCGTCCGGGTGAAGGTGACGCCGGACGGCCAGGCGCCGTGGGCCAGGAGGCCGCTGAGGCCGGTCGCGGTCCACACGAGCAGCGTCGCGCCGAGCAGGACGCCCAGGACGCCGACGAGCAGGCCGTCGGGGATGCCCCGCTCGCCTCCCGGCCCCGTGGCGGGGCCGGAGGCGGGGTACCTGGTGCCGCGCGCCATGTCAGGCCACCGTGGACTCGGGGCTGTGCAGGTGCTGCTCGATGAGCGCGGCGCGCTGCTCCGTCTCCCACTCGGCGGCCTTGATGTCGTCCGGCGGCTCCTGGGAGGAGGACTCGGTCATGGCGCGGTCGGTGTAGACGAGGGGGCGTTCGGTTTCCGTGACGAGGTGTTTGACGACCTGGACGTTGCCGTTGACGTCCCAGACGGCGATGCCAGGGGTGAGGGTGGGGATGATCTCGACGGCCCACCGGGGCAGGCCGAGGACGCGGCCCGTGGCGCGGGCCTCGTCGGCTTTCTGGGCGTAGATGGTGCGGGTGGAGGCCATCTTGAGGATGGCGGCGGCCTCGCGGGCGGCGGCGCCGTCGACGACGTCGCTGAGGTGGTGGACGACGGCGACGAAGGACAGGCCGAGGCGGCGTCCGAACTTCAGCAGCCGCTGGAAGAGCTGGGCGACGAACGGGCTGTTGATGATGTGCCAGGCCTCCTCGACGAGGAAGATGCGCTTCTTCCGGTCGGGGCGGATCCAGGTGTGTTCGAGCCACACGCCGACGATCGCCATGAGGATGGGCATGGCGATGGAGTTGCGGTCGATGTGGGACAGGTCGAAGACGATGAGCGGCGCGTCGAGGTCGATGCCGACGGTGGTGGGGCCGTCGAACATGCCGCGCAGGTCGCCGTCGACGAGCCGGTCGAGGACGAGGGCGACGTCGAGGCCCCAGGCCCGTACGTCGTCTATGTCGACGTTCATCGCCTCCGCGGACTCCGGTTCGGGGTGGCGGAGTTGCTCGACGATGTCGGTGAGGACGGGCTGGCGGTCGGTGATGGTCTCGTTGACGTAGGAGTGGGCGACCTTCAGGGCGAAGCCGGCGCGCTCGTCCAGGCCGCGGCCCATCGCGACCTCGATGATCGTGCGGAGCAGCGCGAGCTGGCCCGTGGTGGTGATCGCGGGGTCGAGGGGGTTGAGGCGGATGCCGTCGTCGAGGGCGGCCATGGGGTCGAGCCGGATGGGAGTTATCCCCAGCTGCTCCGCGATGAGGTTCCACTCGCCGACGCCGTCCTCGCCCTGGGCGTCCAGGACGACGACCTGGCGGTCGCGGAACCGGAGCTGGCGCAGCACGTACGTCTTCTCCAGCGCGGACTTGCCGTTGCCGGACTCGCCGAGGACGAGCCAGTGCGGGGCGGGGAGCTGCTGCCCGTACAGCTGGAAGGGGTCGTAGATGTATCCCTTGCCGCTGTACACCTCGCGGCCGATGATGACGCCGGAGTCACCGAGGCCGGGGGCGGCGGTGGGCAGGTAGACGGCCTGGGCCTGCCCGGTGGAGGTGCGGACGGGCAGCCTGGTGGTCTCCACCTTCCCGAAGAGGAAGGAGGTGAAGGCGTCGGTGAGGACGGACAGCGGATCACGCATCATCAGGCCCCTATCGTCCTATCGTCGTCGTTGTCTCGTCCATGCCGCCCGGGTGGTGTTCCTGGGTGGTGCGCCGCCGGCTGTGTCCGTCGGTGGGTGGGTCCGTCGGTGGGTGGGTCTGTGGTCGGGTGTGTCTGCCGGCGGGGGTGCCGGGTGCGGGTGCTGCCTGCTGTGGGGCGCTGCCCGGCGGGCGGGTCGGCCGCCTCCTCCGCCGTGCGGGTGCCCCGTGCCGGAGCGGGTGGGGCTAGCGGCGGATGCCCGTCGCGAACGGCAGGGTGTTCACGAAGGCCCGGTGGTGCTCGCGGTCGCACCACTCCAGCTTCAGATACGACTTGCCGGCCGACGCCCGGATCGTCCGCTTGTCCCGGGCGAGGGCCTCGGGTGAGCGGGACGACACTGTGATGTACCCGACGAGGTTCACCCCTGCCGCGCCGCTGGCGAGATCTTCACCCCGCTGGTCGAGCCGCCCGTGGGCCGCGATGTCGCGGGGGTCGACGGTGCGGTTCATCTTGGCGGCGCGGCTGGCCTCGGCCTCGTCGTTCGTCTTCTCGGTGAGCATCCGCTCGATGGCGATCTCGGTGGGTTCGAGGTCCATCGTGACGGCGACGGTGCGGATGACGTCGGGGGTGTGGACGAGGAGCGGGGCCAGGAAGTTCACGCCGACGGGGGTCATGGGCCATTCCTTGATCCAGGCGGTGGCGTGGCACCAGGGGGCGCGGGTGGTGGACTCGCGGGTCTTGGCCTGGAGGTGGGTGGGCTCGACGGCGTCCAGCTCCGCGGGCCAGGCGTTGCGTTTCGTCATGGCCTGGATGTGGTCGATGGGATGGTCCGGGTCGTACATCGAGTGGATGAGCGAGGCGAGCCGCGACTGCCCGAGGGGCTGCCGTACGCGGATGTCGGCTTCGGCGAGGCGGGCGCAGATGTCGGTCAGCTCGCGGGCCATGACGACGGCGAGGCCGGCGTCCTTGTCGAGCTTCTCGCGCCGGCCGCCGGACGCGCGGCGGGCGGCCTGCGCGGCGCGGGCGATGGCGTGGGCCTCGGCGGCGAGCTCGCGGGTGTAGTGCATGCAGGCCACGAGGTAGGCGCGGTGCTGCTCGCTGGACGTGGACACCATGGACTGGAGCTGGTCGTACGAGTCGAGGAGCCAGCGCGGCGCGTGCGGGTCGCCGCGCTGGGCGACGTCCTTGGCGTGGGCGTCGGGGTCGGCGGGCAGGGTGCGGGCCAGCATCTGGAGGCGGGTGACGAAGCCGTCGCCGTTGGCGACGTGCTTGAGGAGGGTGCCGAAACGGTCCACCAGGGCTTCCTGGTCCTCGCTGTCGCGCAGGCCGACGCCGGGGCCCTCGATCTCGATGGCGGCGGTGACGGTGCGGCGGTCCGCGTGGAGGAGGACGGCGATCTCGTCGGGGCCGAAGGGGGCGGCGAGCCAGTTGATGCGGCCGATGCCGGGCGGGGCGCCGATCTCGACCTCGCGGCCGTCGAGGCGGGTGCCGGCCTCCATGGCGCCCGAGCGGTAGGTGGTGCCCTGGCGGAGGACCCGCTTGTAGCTGCGGTTGATCTCGTACCAGCGGTAGAACGTGCGGCCGCGGTACGGGACGTACACGGCGGCGAGCGCCAGGACGGGGAAGCCCGCCAGCATGACGATGCGGAGGGAGAGGACGGGGACCAGGAGGCCGCTCATCATGCCGAGGAACGCCCCGAAGACGATGAGGGCGATCTCGCCCGTCTCCCGGTTCTTGCCGATGACGGCGTTGGGGCGGGCGCGGCCGATGAGGTACGTGCGGCGGGGCGTGATCGGATGGGACTGGGTCGTCACCGCCCTCCACCTCCTGATCCTGTGGTTCCTGTGGTGCCTGTGCCGCCGGTGGGGCGGACTCCGGGGCTCCGGCTGCTGTGCGGGGTGTTGGTGGCGGGGCTCGCGGCGCCGGGGGCGCTACGGGGCGGGGGTGCGGCGGAGGGGACAGTTCCGCCGCCGGCCCCGCCCCCGGTGGTGGCTGCGGGGGCGGTGGAGGCGCGGCTGCTGTGGGCGGACATGCCGCCGCCCACGGCACCGGAGCCGGCCGGCGCGGGTGCGGGGGACGCCTTCTGGTGGCTGCGGGTGCTGTGGGCCTTGATGCCCTGCGAGACGAGCGCGGCCGGGGAGGAGATGACGGCGGCGGCCTGCGCGCCGTCGGTGGCCTGCTTGCGGTTCGTGCGGGCGGCGGCGATGTCGTCGCCGAAGCCGGGGACGAAGCGGTAGATCGCGGCCGACGCGAAGATGGCGAGCAGGATGATGGCGAGGCCGGACACGACGGCGGAGAAGGCGTCGGGTCCGTCGCCGGAGGACAGGGCGCCGGCGAGGCCGAGGACGATCACGATGACGGGCTTCACCATGATCACCGCGATCATGATACCGGCCCAGCGGCGGACGTGGCCCCACATGTTGCGGTCGACGAGCCCGGCGTAGACGACGGTGCCGAGGAGCGCGCCGACGTACAGCAGGGCGGCCCGGATGACCAGTTCCAGCCAGAGCACGCCCGCGGCGACGATCGACACGAGCGCGACGATGATCAGCATGATGGGGCCGCCGCCGATGTCGTCGCCCTTCTTGAGGGCTTCGGCGAACGACCCGAAGAACACGTCGGTCTGCCCGCCGGTGCCCGCGGCGATCACCTCGGTGACGCCGTCGGTGGCGGAGACGACGGTGTGGAGGATGAGCGGCGTGAACGCGGAGGCGAGGACGGTGAGCCAGAGGAACCCGACGGCCTCCGACATTGCGGTGGTGAACGGCACGCCCCTGATGGCCCGCTTGGCGACGGCCAGGAGCCACAGGATCAGGGTGAGGATGGTGGAGGCGGCGAAGACGACGGCGTACTGCTTGAGGAACTGGTCGTTGGTGAAGTCGACGGCGGCGGTGCTGTCGACGGCGTTGCTGAGCTTGTCGACGGTCCAGGCGGCGGCGTCCGCGCAGCCGCGCGCGAGCGCGGACAGCGGGTCCAGGGCCTCCTGCGGCTGCAGGGGGCTGGTGGGGGTGGTGGCGGCGCCTTCGCCGTTGTCGCAGAGGTCGCGGGCCATGCCGACGATCAGATCGCAGGGGTTGCCGCTTCCACTCGGCGACGGCGCCGGGGTGCCGGTACCGGGCGTGGTGCCTGGCGTCGGCGTGGGGGCTGCGGCGGCCCGTGTGGGCAGGAGGACAAAAGCCACCGGAGCCCCTGCCAGGGCGGCGAGCAGCCGCCGCGTGCGCTGCTGCGGCTTACCGGGCATAGGTGAAGCCTCCGTATCCGATGACCGCGTCGGCAATCTCGTCCGCCGTGGAGGCACGGTTGTCACCGTTGACCGGTGTGGGTCCTTCTTGCTGAGTAGAGGACTCGATCTTCCAGTCGCCGTCGACCCAGCGGAGCCGCTGCGTGATGGTGAACCAGGTTTCGGTGACCGGCTTGGTGGAGCCCTCGCCCGCGAGGCCGACCAGTCCGGTGCACCACACCTCCACCGTGGCTCTGCCGCTGCTCATCTCGGTCAGACTTGTCCCGACCGGGATGGTGCGGGAGACGAAGGTGTGGCCCTCCGGCGGGGACCCGTCTTCATTGAGGCCGACGTTGGTGAGGAAGGCGCTGGAGTAGGCCTTGTCCAGTTTGGTCAGCAGGGCGCCCGCCACCGCAGGGTCGTGCACGGTGCGGATGATGGCGTGGCGGCTCTCGCGCTGGAACATCCCGTCGGAACCCAGCGCCACCGCGTAGTTCGCCGCGGCGCTCTGGGCGCCCTGTTCGTCCTGGCTGTAGCCCGTGGGGATGGTGCCGGTCTTCCCCGTGACCGGCTTGATGCCGGTGGCCGCGGTGGGGGCCGCCGCCGCGCCGCCGGACCCGGTGGCGCGGGCGCCGCCGTCGCTCTCCCCGCCGTCCCGGTTCGCGAAGGCGATCGCCGCGATGAGCAGGACGACGACGCCCACCACGGTGACCAGCGAGCGCGAGGTGCGCGGCGGCCTGCGCGGGGTGTCGCTCTCCGGGAGGCGGGTGCGGGTGCGCGTCGTGGTGGTGCCCGCCTCCCCGGCCTGGCCGGGTCCGGCGCCGTACTCGTCGCCGAAGCTCATGACGGGTACGCCTCCTCGGACGACAGGTGTCGTGCTGCTGACCGCGTGCGCGCGGTGGGGTGAGTGGACATCAGGAGACGCATCCTCTGGTTGACCGGGCCTGCGGCCGGCGGCCGGCTCGGCGGGCTAGACGGCCATCCCGTACACGATGGTGAAGAGTGTTCCCAGCGACCCGATGATGAAGACGCCGGTCAACCCGGCCACGATCAGGCCCTTGCCCTGTTCCGCGCTGAAGGTGTCGCGCAGTGCCGTCGCGCCGATGCGCTGCTTGGCGGCGCCCCAGATGGCGATGCCCAGACACAGCAGGATGGCCACGGCCATCACGATCTCGATCATCACACGGGCCTGGTTGCCCAGCCCCCCGAAGGGCCCCCAGTTCGGGGCGATTCCGCCAATGATGGTGGTGATGTCGCCCTTCTCGGCCGCAAGGTACATGTAACTCACCGCCCCTGTTCGGTAGTTCGACGCCCTGCCCGTTGGCATGGGTCATCAACTATCTTCGCTGATCGAACCGCCGACGCACGACGACTTGGCGGGTCTCTTTACCCGATTCCCGCACGCCTGACCGAGCCGCCGTGCTGACCTGCGGAGTCATGGGGCGCCGGATGTGTGCGGATACGCGTATGGTCACTCTGTGTATCACGGGGCGTGACTCCGGGCAATGACCGTCGTTGGGCCCTATCCGGCCCCCTCGTGCGCGGGGAAACGCGACGCCGCCGCCGGACGGGGTGTGTCCGGCGGCGGCGGGGCTTCGCGGTGACCGCGTGTCAGAACTTGGTCTGACCCGTCTGGGTGAAGAGGAAGTACCCGAGCACGACGACCGCGACCGCGGTCAGTGCGATGACGGTGACGGCGGCGGCCGTTCCCCCGGAGTCCCCGAGTCGGCCCACCTTGTTCCCCATGTGTCTCTCCTGTGGTGCTTGCCCGCCGTGGTCTCCGGCTGGGGCGTGATGCGGCCGTTTGCGGCTGCATGCCACAGGGTAGCGCAGTGGTCCAGACCAGTTGGCGGGGGTCAGGTGGAGGTGCTGGGGACGTGAGGGGGCCGGTCGGGGGATCCTGTGTGCGCTGGAACCTGACGGTCCCTCTGGTCGTCTTCGTCGTAAGAGGTGTTGCCCGGACGGCCGAGAGGTGCGGTGTTCAGGCAGCTAGCGTCGGATGTGGGGGCTTTGGGCGGCCGGCATGGCGGCTGCTCGGCGGGGCGTGAGATGTCCAACAGGGCGCGGCGGCCCGGGCCCTCCCTCCGGCGGGGCCCGGGTGACGGTCGGTGCGTGTTCGGTGGGCATCGGTGTGGCTGGTGTTCGCCCTGCGTGTTGGCTGAATGTACTTATGCGTACACCGAAAGTGCATGCGGGGCGCAGCGGTGGGTGCGGGGCTGACGGGCCCCCTGCCTGCCGGGGCGGGGTGCGGCGGAGTATCAGCTGTGGTTGAGCCAGAAGAGCGCGCCGAAGACGGCGAGCACGGCTGCTGCGGCGGCGCCGCCCATGCCGGGACGCTGCTTCCGGGCGGCGCAGACGGCGACGGCGAGGATCGGCGGCAGCCAGCCCGCGGCGTAGCAGGCCCAGCCCACCCGGACGGCAAGGTCGGTGCCCACCGCGTTGAACGCCGTGAAGGCCGCCGTGACGAACACCGCGGGCGAGGCCCAGAGGTTCCGTACGAGGACGTCGCGGGGTGCGGTGGGTGGTGTGCCGGTCATGGGCGGCTCCTGTGGTCGGTCTGGCGGTCGGCCCGCGCCCCGGGCTCCCCGCCCGCGGGCGGTGCGTCGGCGGGCAGGGGGAAGGCAGTGGCGTGGCCGCTGCCCGGGTCGAGGGACACGCCTGCCGGGACGCCCAGCCGAGGGGCCAGGGCATCCAGCAGGTCGGCGCCGAGGAGGGTGCGGTAGCGCCAGGTGCGGGGCGCCTCGCCGCGGGCTTCGGCGAAGCGGGCGAGGGCGTCCTCGTCGGAGAAGGCGCAGATCCAGCGGACGCCGCCGTGGTCGGCCGTCCACAGGCCGCCTTCCGGGGTGGTCGGTACGAGGACGGGCGTACGGCGGAACGCGTCGAGTGAGCTGGTGGGGGCCTCCGCGGGTGATGCCCCTGCAGGTGGCCGCCCTGGCGCGGGGATTGGTGCCGGCGGGCCGGCGAGGTCCGCGAGTCTCGATCGTCCCGCCGGGCCGTGCGTGGTCGGCGGCCCGTTCTGCTCCCCCCGGGTCGTCATGGGTCGGATCATCGTACGGATCGGTGGGCGGCCGCCACCGGCGGCGCGGCGCGGCGGACGGTGCACCCGTCCGTGTGAGGGCGCCCCGGCCCGTGCGACGGCGGACGCGTCCGCGGGGCTGCGGATGCGTCCGTGTGACGGTGTGCGCTCCTGGTGCCACCTCCAGAAGTGACGGTGCGCCACCTAGACTGACGTTCGGTGGCCCGGCGAAAGGTGGGTGACGGTGCGTAAGGCGTGGGTGCTCGGGCTGGTGGCCGTGGCGGCGTGCCTGGGTTTCGTCGGGCTGCTCGTCGTCGGGACGTACTCCGCGGCCGCCGGCATGTTCGGGGGCGGCACCGCCCGCGGGACCGTGGCACTGGCCAAGGGGGCCGTACCGGCCGCGTACCAGGGGCTGGTGCAGCGGTGGGGGAACCTGTGCCCGGCCATCAACCCGGCGCTGCTCGCCGCGCAGCTGTACCAGGAGAGCGGGTGGAACCCGCGGGCCGTCAGCCATGCCGACGCGCGCGGGATCGCGCAGTTCATCCCGGGCACGTGGGCGGCGCACGGCATCGACGGGGACGGGGACGGCGACCGGGACATCTGGGACCCCGCCGACGCGATCCCGTCGGCCGCCTCGTACGACTGCGAACTCGCCCAGTACGTGCGGAAGGTGCCCGGCGACCCGACGAACAACATGCTCGCCGCCTACAACGCGGGTGCGTACCGGGTCATCAAGGCGGGCGGGGTGCCGCGGATCAGCGAGACGCAGAACTACGTGCGGATCATCCGGTCCCTGGAGAAGAGCTTCGCCCGGCCCGTGGGGCGGGTGGAGCCGTCCCGGCAGGCCGCGGGCGCCATCCACTACGCGCAGCAGCAGCTCGGCAAGCCCTACCTGTGGGGCGGCGAGGGGACGGCCGAGGACGGCGGGCGGTTCGACTGCTCGGGCCTCACCCAGGCGGCGTACCGGACCGTGGGCATCGAGCTGCCGCGGGTGGCCAACGACCAGTACAACGCCGGGCCGCACCCGAGCAGGGAGGAACTGCTGCCGGGGGACCTGGTGTTCTTCTCCGACGACCTGACGGACTCGCGGGCCATCCGGCACGTGGGGATCTATGTCGGCGGCGGCTACATGATCAACGCGCCCTACACTGGCGCCGTCATCCGCTTCGACAAGATCGACACCCCTGACTACTTCGGGGCGACCCGGGTCACCGAGGACGGTGCTCGGGCCCTGCCCCGGCGGGGCGCCTGACGGCCGTCACTCTTCGATAACGTCCTGGTGATCGTTCCGTGGAGAGTGGAACGTGCGCCTCAGGCGCGTCGTTCCCTGGACTGACACGACCGCACCGCAGCAGCACGAGGCAAGGGGCCGCAGCAGATGGTGGCTGGACTCGCATCCAATGGCTCGAACCCCGACGTCAGCCTGCTCTACGACATCAACGGACTGGCCGGGTCCGCGCCCGCCTGGCTCGACCGCGTCATGGAGTTCGTCGGGGAGTACGGCATCCTGCTCGCCCTCGTCCTGACGGTGCTGTGGTGCTGGGGCAGCGTGCGGCGCAGGGCGTCCCTGGAGGAGGCCGTCAGCGGTGCGGCGGGCACGGTGTGGGCGCCGCTCGCCGCCTCGATCGCGGTCCTCGTCAACATCCCGATCCGGGGGTTCGTCGAACGGCCCCGGCCGTTCCTCGACCATGACGGGCTGGATGTGCTTGTTGACGGGAAGACCGGCTTCTCCTTCGTCAGCGACCACGCGACCCTCGCCATGGCCCTGGGCGTGGGGCTCTTCCTGGTGCACAAGCGGATCGGGCTCGTCGCCATAGGGCTGGCCTTGGCGGAGGGGTTCTGCCGGGTGTACATGGGCGTGCACTACCCGACCGACGTGGTCGGCGGGTTCGCGTTGGGCACGGCCGTCGCCCTGCTGCTCGCCCCGGTGGCGCTGGGCCTGCTCACGCCGCTGTGCGGGGCGGTGGCGCGGGCGCCGCGGGCGGCCGGCTCGTGCGGTCGCGGCGCGCCGGCGGGGCCGGCCGGGCGCACCACGCGCTGGACCTGCACGACGCGCGGGCCGAGGCCGAGAGCGACCTCGCCGCGTAGCGCGCACAGCGGCTGCCGGGGCGTCAGAAGGCCGGCCGGGCGTAAGGGTGGCGCGGCGCCCTTTCTGTGCGGGCGCGGCGCCGGTCCGCCGGGGCGGGGCCGGGGCGGGGCCGGGGTGGTTCCGGCAGGCCGCATACGGGGGCTGCGCGGCCGTCACCGCACGGCCCGGTGCCGTGAGTGCGCCGTCGCCGCGCCACCGCCCGGATCCACGGTCGTGCCGGGTAGGGTCCTCGACGGCGTACGAGGGTGGTGAGCGCGCCGGTCAGGGCCGTGGTGAGCGGTGCGCGCCGGTCCACGGCGTCACCTGTCGCACGGCGTCGCCGCCCTGGGGGCGGGCGCCGCGGCATGCGCGGCCGCGTCGGTGCGGGCCCGGTCCCGGGAGCGCCTGGCGGGCCCGGACCAGCCGCAGTCGCAGCGGGCGAGGCAGAAGGATCCGCGTTCGACGGTGGTCGTCCGGGGGTGCGCGGGCGGCGCGTCCTGCGGGTGCACAGGCCAAAGGTACTCGTGTTCCCGGGGCGTGACGGGGGCCGCGGTGGTCGTTATGCGGGGCGGGCGGGGGTCTCGGACGACGTGGTGGAAGCGCAGTGGCGACCCTTTGGGGGTAGGCGGGCGATGGTGGTGCGGAAACGGGAGCGCGGGGGTGGCGCCTGCGCCGTCGCCGCCGTGGCGGTGATGGCCGCGGGAAGCGGGCTCACCGGGTGCTCCGGGTCGGCCGACGCCGGTCCCCCGCGGTGGGCCGGGGCAGTACGGCGGCGCAGGCGGTGGCGCTGGGCGCGCGGGAGGCCGCCGGGGCGGTGCGCGGGGTGCCGGACGCGTTGGAGCGGGCCGGCACGGCGCGGGCCAGGACGTTCCTGGAGACGGCGACCGGCGGCACGCGGCTGGTCATCGAGGGCGCCGGCGGCTACGACTTCCGCACCGGGCGGGGCCGACTGCGGGTCGTGGTGCCGGCGCAGGGCGCGGCCTCGGGCGAGCGGAAGCCGATCACGGAGCTGTTCACGCCGGGCGCGCTCTACATGAAGGACCGGGGCGCCGGCGTCCCCGCCGACAAGTGGGTGCGCATCGACACGGCGGCCCTGGGCGACGGCAACCTCGTCACGGGCGGCGCCACCGACCCGGGTGCCGCCGTGGAGCTGCTGCGGGCGGCGCGGGACGTGGCGTACGTCGGTCCGGCGGAGGTCGGCGGCGTGGCGGTCGGCCACTACCGCGGCACGGCGGACCTGGGGGAGGCGGCGAAGGCGGCGACGCCGCGGATGCGGGGCGCCCTGGCGGCCGCGGCGGAGGGCTTCGCCACGGACGCGGTGCCGTTCGACGCGTACCTCGACCCGGAGGGGCGGCTGCGGAAGGTGCGGCACCGCTTCAGTTTCGTGAACGCGGGCCGGGAGGTGGAGGTGGCGTCCACGACGGTGCTGTACGGGTTCGGGGAGCCCGTCGACGTCCGGCTGCCGCCCCGGCGGGACATCTACGAGGGCACGATCGAGGACTGAGGCCGGGCTGCGGCAGGGCGGGCGCGCCGCGGCGGCGGGCGGGGACGGGGGGGACCATCGGGTGGTCCCGGAATGGTCCGGACGTGTCATGCGCGGCGGGTGGGGCGCTCCCTACGCTGGAATCCGGCAGCGACTGACAGCTGGAGGTGACCCGCCCGTGGCGACGCTCAGCACGACGACCGTCCAGGACCACGTCGCCCTCTCCGAGATCGAGCTGTGCGGCGAGCTGATCATCGCCGCGTCCGCGACGGAGGGGGAGCGGTTGAGCGCCGACCGGATCGACGAGGTGCTGAAGGTGACGCCGGGCGGGGGCGACGGCTGACCGCCGGACGTGACGGCGGTGGCGGCCGCGCCCCGGAGCCGGGGCGAGCGAGGGTTTCGCGTCATCCCCGGGCCCTGCGGCAGGCGGCCGCCGGGTGTCCGGCAGGCGTCAGGTGCGCATCATGCGGGCGATGGCCTTGGTGGCCTCCTCGACCTTCGCGTCGATCTCGTCGCCGCCCTTGAGCGCCGCCGAGGCGACGCAGTGCCGCAGGTGCTCCTCCAGCAGCTGGAGGGCGAACGACTGCAGGGCCTTCGTGGAGGCGGAGACCTGGGTCAGTATGTCGATGCAGTAGACGTCCTCGTCGACCATCCGCTGCAGGCCGCGGATCTGGCCCTCGATCCTGCGCAGGCGCTTGAGGTGCTCGTCCTTCTGCTGGTGGTAGCCGTGCACCCCGTGATCGTCCTCACCCCGGGAGCCGTCCCGGGCGTGGGCCGCGCCCGTGACCGGAAGGCCGGCCGCCTCGGTGGTCGTCATCTCGTCCTCCCGTTGTCCGAAAGGGCCCATATACCCCTCGTGGGTATATGGTACCGATCCCCGCCGGATCGTGCGGGGCCGGTTCGGTTCCGCGTACCTGATGGGCGACACTGAGGAACGCCGCTTAGCCGTGGCCGGATGATGCGCCTAGCATCAGCCTGACCGACATCCATGCACCCGAGGGACACCACGTGCGCTTCCGTCTGACCCCCAGGGAGACGAGCTTCTACGACATGTTCGCCGCGTCCGCGGACAACATCGTCACCGGTGCGAAGCTCCTCATGGAACTGCTCGGAGCTGACGCGTCGGCGCGGGCCGACATCGCCGAGCGCATGCGGGCGGCCGAGCACGCGGGCGACGACGCCACCCACGCGATCTTCCACCAGCTGAACTCCTCCTTCATCACGCCGTTCGACCGCGAGGACATCTACGCCCTCGCCTCGTCGCTCGACGACATCATGGACTTCATGGAGGAGGCCGTCGACCTCGTCGTCCTCTACAACATCGAGGAACTGCCCAAGGGCGTCGAGCAGCAGATCGAGGTGCTGGCGCGGGCGGCGGAGCTCACGGCGGAGGCCATGCCGCACCTGCGGACCATGGAGGACCTCACCGAGTACTGGATCGAGGTCAACCGGCTGGAGAACCAGGCGGACCAGATCCACCGCAAGCTGCTGGCGCACCTGTTCAACGGCAAGTACGACGCCATCGAGGTGCTGAAGCTCAAGCAGATCGTGGATGTCCTGGAGGAGGCGGCGGACGCCTTCGAGCACGTGGCGAACACGGTGGAGACCATCGCCGTCAAGGAGTCCTGAGCCCGCTGTGGACACGTTTGCGCTGGTCGTGACCGTCGGGGTCGCGCTCTTCTTCACGTACACCAACGGCTTCCACGACTCGGCGAACGCCATCGCCACGTCGGTGTCCACCCGGGCCCTGACGCCGCGGGCGGCGCTGCTGATGGCGGCTGTCATGAACCTTGCCGGCGCCTTCCTCGGCAGCGGGGTCGCCAAGACGGTCAGCGAGGGGCTCATCGAGACCCCGCACGGCGACAAGGGCATGGGCATCCTCTTCGCGGCGCTGGTCGGCGCGATCACGTGGAACCTGGTCACCTGGTACTTCGGGCTGCCGTCGTCCTCCTCGCACGCCCTGTTCGGCGGCATGGTGGGCGCGGCGCTGGCCGGCGGCACGGAGGTGATCTGGTCCGGGGTGCTGGAGAAGATCGTCATCCCGATGTTCCTGTCGCCGCTCGTCGGCCTGCTGGTCGGCTACCTGGTGATGGCCGCCATCATGTGGATCTTCCGCAACTCGGGGCCGCACCGGACCAAGCGGGGCTTCCGTATCGCGCAGACCGTGTCGGCGGCGGGCATGGCGCTCGGCCACGGCCTCCAGGACGCGCAGAAGACGATGGGCATCGTGGTGCTGGCCCTCGTCATCGCGGACGTGGAGCAGTCCGGGGACCCGATCCCGCTGTGGGTGAAGGTGTCGAGCGCGGTGATGCTGTCGCTCGGTACGTACGCGGGCGGCTGGCGGATCATGCGGACGCTGGGGCGGCGGATCATCGAGCTGGACCCGCCGCAGGGGTTCGCCGCCGAGACGACGGCGGCGTCCGTGATGTACACGGCGTCCTTCATGTTCCACGCGCCCATCTCGACCACGCACGTCATCACGTCCGCGATCATGGGCGTGGGTGCGACGAAGCGGGTCAACGCGGTGCGCTGGGGGGTCGCCAAGAACATCGTGCTGGGCTGGTTCATCACCATGCCCGCGGCCGCGCTGGTCGCGGCGCTCAGCTTCTTCGCGGTGAACCTGCTGTTCGGCTGACCCCGTCCGCCCTCGTCCACCCCGTCCGCAGCCCGCCGGCCACCGCCGGCGGGCTGCGGCGCTTCTCCCGGCGGGCCGCGGCGGACCGTGGCGGGGCCGTACGGGGCACGGGGCGGGCTTGCCGGGCGGCTTGGCCGTACGGGGGATCTGGTGGCGCCGGTGCGGCGGCGCACCGGCGGCGTGCACCCGGCGGGGCATGAGGCGGCCGGGCCGCGGGGAGGCCGCCGCGGGGTGGCGCGGCGGACCGTCGCGCCACCGGAGGGGGCCGGGCGGCCCCTTGTGGGGCGCCGGGTCTGCGCGGGCGGTGGCGGGGGCCCGGGGGACGACGAGGGCCCGCCCCCCTGGGAGTGGGGGGCGGGCCCGGTTTCGTCTTGCGGTGGCACCGCCATGCAGCACCGCAGGACGGTCTTATCCGAAGCGGCCCGAGATGTAGTCCTCGGTCGCCTGGACGGACGGGTTGGAGAAGATGCGCTCCGTGTCGTCGATCTCGATGAGCTTGCCGGGCTGGCCGACGGCCGCCAGGTTGAAGAAGGCGGTGCGGTCCGAGACGCGGGCCGCCTGCTGCATGTTGTGCGTCACGATGACGATCGTGAAGCGCTCCTTCAGCTCGCCGATCAGGTCCTCGATCGCCAGGGTGGAGATCGGGTCCAGGGCGGAGCAGGGCTCGTCCATCAGCAGCACGTCCGGCTCGACCGCGATCGCGCGGGCGATGCACAGGCGCTGCTGCTGGCCGCCGGAGAGGCCGGCGCCCGGCTTGTTCAGCCGGTCCTTGACCTCGTTCCAGAGGTTCGCGCCCTTGAGGGAGCGCTCGACCACGTCGGCGAGCTCCGCCTTCTTGTAGCGGCCGTTGAGGCGCAGGCCCGCCGCGACGTTGTCGAAGATCGACATGGTCGGGAACGGGTTCGGGCGCTGGAAGACCATGCCGACCGTGCGGCGCACGGCGACGGGGTCGACGTCCCTGCCGTACAGGTTCTGGTCGTCCAGCATCACCTTGCCCTCGACGCGGCCGCCGGGGGTGACCTCGTGCATCCGGTTCAGGGTGCGCAGGAACGTGGACTTGCCGCAGCCGGACGGGCCGATGAAGGCCGTCACGGAGCGGGGCTCGACGGTCATGGAGATGTCGTCGATCGCCTTGTGGGTGCCGTAGTACGCGGAGAGGCCGCTGACGTCGATTCGCTTGGCCATCAGAATCACTTCCAGTTTGCCGCGGTCAGCGGCCGGTCTTCGGGGCCTTCCAGCGGGCGATGCCGCGGGCCACCAGGTTGAGGAGCATGACGAAGGCGATCAGCACGAGCGCGGCGGCCCAGGCGCGGGCCACGGCGGCGTCGGTGCCGACGGCGTACTGCTCGTACACGTAGAGCGGGAGCGACGCCTGGGCGCCTTCGAAGGGGTTCGGGTTGATCAGCTTCGTACCGAAGACGAGGAGCAGCACGGGGGCCGTCTCGCCGGTGATACGGGCGATTGCGAGCATGACGCCGGTGGTGATGCCGCCGATCGCGGTCGGCAGGACCACCTTCAGGATGGTCTTCCACTTGGGGACGCCGAGCGCGAGGCTGGCCTCGCGCAGCTCGTTCGGGACGAGCTTGAGCATCTCCTCGGTGGAGCGGACGACCACCGGCACCATCAGGATGGCCAGCGCCATCGACCCGGCGAAGCCGGAGGGCCCGAAGCCCAGCATCAGATTCCAGGTGGCGAGGACGAACAGGCCCGCGACGATGGACGGGATGCCCGTCATGACGTCCACGAAGAAGGTCACGGCCTGGGCGAGCCTGCCCTTGCCGTACTCGACGAGGTAGATCGCGGTCAGCATGCCGAGCGGGGCGGCGATGACCGTCGCGATGAGGACCTGCTCGATGGTGCCGAGCAGCGCGTGGTAGACGCCGCCGCCGGTCTCGGCGTCGAGGACGCCGTTCATGGAGTGGGTGAGGAAGTAGACGTCGAGGACCTCGACGCCCTTGCTGACCGTCACCCAGCCGAGGGAGGCGAGCGGCACGATCGCGAGGATGAAGCAGACCCACACGACGCTGGTCGCGACGCGGTCCTTGGCCTGGCGGGAGTTCTCCACCTTGGCCGTGACGGCGTACGTGGTGACGACGAAGAGCAGCGCGGCGATCAGGCCCCACTGGATGCGGCTCTCCCAGCCGGCGGCCAGGCCGATGCCGGCGCCCGCGGCGACGGAGCCGGCGGCGATCGCGGCCGGGGCCCAGCGCGGCATGCGCGCGTGGGAGAGCGGGGAGGGACGGCGCTCGGTGCGGGTCACGGGAGGCCGGTCCTGGATGGTCTGGCTCATGCGGCGGCCCCCGAGTACTCCTTGCGGCGCGCGATGATCCACCGGGCGGCGCCATTGACCAGCAGCGTGATGGCGAAGAGGACGAGACCGGAGGCGATCAGCGCGTCACGGCCGAACTCGTCCGCCTCGTTGAACTTGGCGGCGATGTTCTGCGCGAACGTGCCGCCGCCCGGGTCCAGCAGCTTGCCCGAGATGACGAAGCTCGGGGAGAGGACGACGGCGACGGCCATCGTCTCGCCCAGCGCCCGGCCGAGGCCCAGCATGGAGGCGCTGATGATGCCGGAGCGGCCGAAGGGCAGGACCGACATGCGGATGGTCTCCCAGCGGGTCGCGCCGAGGGCCAGGGCGGCCTCCTCGTGCATGCGCGGGACCTGGAGGAAGACCTCGCGGGTGACGTTGGTGATGATCGGCAGGATCATGATCGCCAGCAGGATGCCGACGGTGAGCATGTTCCGGGCGACGCCGTCACTGGTCTTGTCGAAGATGTACGTCCAGCCCATGTACTGGTCGAGCCACTTGTTGAGGCCGTCCAGGTACGGGACGAGGAAGATCGCGCCCCACAGGCCGTAGATGATGCTCGGTACGGCGGCGAGCAGGTCGACGACGTAGGCGAGGGGCGTGGCGAGCCTGCGCGGCGCGTAGTGCGAGATGAACAGCGCGATGCCGATGGCGATCGGGACGGCGATCGCCATGGCGATGACCGAGCTGACGACGGTGCCGAAGGCGAGGACGGCGATGCCGAAGACCGGCGGGTCGCCGGCCGGGTTCCACTCGGAGGTGGTGAGGAAGTTGCCTTCGTTCTCGGATATCGCGAGGACGGCCCGGTAGGTGAGGAAGACCGCGATCGCGGCCATGATCACCAGCAGGGTGATTCCGGAGCCGCGGGACAGGCCGAGGAAGGCCTTGTCGCCCGCGCGGGACGCGGCGCTGCTCTTGAGGGGGTCTGTCTGGGGCCCCTGGTCGCGCCCGGAGGGCGGTGTGGGGCCGTGGGTGGTGGCTGTTGCCATCGTGTGTGTTCTCCGGTCTGCGGAGTCGCACGGGCGCGCGGGGCGCTGGGCGGGCTCCTGGCGGCGGTGCACCGGATACGGGGCCGGACCTGGGAAGGTCCCGGGTCCGGCCCCGGTCGGGGGTTACGACAGGGTCGGGACGATCTCGCGGACCTTGGCCGCGATCTCGGCCGGGAGCGGGGCGTAGTCCGCGTCGGCCAGGACCTTCTGGCCCTCGTCGCTGGCGGTGTAGTTCAGGAACGCCTTCAGGGTGGGCAGGGTCTCCGCCTTGTTGCCCCTGTCGCAGGCGATCTCGTAGGTGACCAGGATGATCGGGTAGGCGCCCTCCGCCTTGGTGGCGTAGTCCAGGGACAGGGCGAGGTCGTTGCCCGTGCCCTTGACCTTGGCGACGGCGATGGCCTTGGAGGCGTTCTCCGTGGTGGCCTCGACCGGCTGCGCGGCGCCCGTGTCCACCTTGACGGTGCTGATGTTGCTGGCGGTGGCGTACGACAGCTCGAAGTAGCCGATCGCGCCGTTGGTGTCCTTGACGGCGGTGGCGACACCGGAGGAGCCGTTCGCGGCCTGGCCGCCGGGGGCGGGCCACGACTTCGTCTTCGGGTCGTGCTTCCAGTCGTCGGGGGCGGCCTCGGAGAGGTACTTGCCGAGGTTCTGGGTGGTGCCCGACTCGTCGGAGCGGTGGAACGCCTGGATCGTGGTGTCCGGCAGCTTGACGCCCGGGTTCAGCTTGGCGATCGCCGGGTCGTTCCACTTGGTGATCTTCGAGTCGAAGATCTTGGCGAGGGTGGAGGCGTCCAGCACGAGGCTGTCGACGCCCTCCAGCTTGTAGCCGATCGCGACCGGGCCGCCGACCATCGGGAGGTTGATGCCCTTGCCGCCCTTGCAGATCTTCTGCGACTCGGTGACCTCGTCCTCCTTGAGGGCGGAGTCCGAGCCGGCGAAGGCGACCTGGCCCTGGTTGAACTTGGTGATGCCGCCGCCGGAGCCGATGGCCTGGTAGTTGACCTCGACGCCCTCGCAGGCCGCCTGGAAGTTCTTGACCCAGAGGTCCATCGCGTTCTTCTGGGCCGTCGAGCCGGCCGCCAGGAGCTGGCCCTTCGCCTCGCCGCAGTCGATGTTCGAGGCGGCGGCCGTCTTCCTGTCGCCTTCGGGGCTGGTGTTGTCGTCCGAACCACACGCCGTGAGAACCAGGGCGCCGGACACGGCGAGGGCACCGAGCGCGGTGGCGCGAAGCCCGGTCTTGCGATGAAGCTTCACTTCGGGGTGTTCCTTCCAGTAACCGCCGGCCTGGTGGCCCGCGGGTGCTTGCGCTGTCCGGGGCCGTTGTACGGCGGCGTGTGTCGGGGTGGGTGCCGGCGACCACTGCGGGGTCACCGTGTAAGGCCGAAATTAGGCAGATCAGGTGAAGCCGCTGACGGGGGTAAGTGAACGGGAAGTGAACCGTGCCGAAAGCCGGGGTGCGTCGCGGCGCGCCCGCACGGGCCGGGGCGCGGCGACAGCACGGAACGTCCTGCACAGGAGCGGTTCGGCGCTCCTGGGGGACGCCCGCTGCCGGGTGCCTTCCCGTGGCCCCGCGGCGGGCCGGGCCTCGGACGGTACGGCACCGGGGCGGCGCAGGCCACGCGGAGGGGCTCGGCGTGGCCGGTTGCTTGCGGGCGCCGCGTGGCGTGGGGGCGGTTGGCGGGTGGGCGGCGCGGGGTCCGGCGGGGTGGCCGGCTCGCAGTACGCGGGCGCGGGGTGGCCGGCGGCCCGCGGGGGCGGGTTCCGGGCGCGGTGGGGCGGGGGCGGGGTGCTGCGGCCGGTTCGCCCGCCCCACGTCCCGGCCTCCGTCGGTCACGTCCACCATGGCCACCGCGTCAGCGCTTCTCGCGTCGGTTCTCCCCGCCCGCGCCGGGCCGTGAGGAACGAGGGCTCGGCTCTCGGCCCTGCGGCACACGGCGGGAGCGGCCCCGGCACGGTGCCTGCCGCACACTGCTGCGCGGCGCGCGGCGGTCCCGTACCGGGCGGACGTTCCAGCCTACGGCTCCCGTGCCCGACGTGCGCTCCGGCCGCCGCGCCGGGGGCGGGGCGCAGCCTGGCGGGGGCGGGGCGTTACGGGCCCACCGGGGTGCGGCAGCCTGGGGCCGTGCGCCGAACGCGGGGGTACGCGCGGGCCACCGGGGTGCGGCAGCCTCGGGGCAGCCGCCGACCGCAGGGGTGCGAGGGCGTGGCGGGTGGGTCCGCCGTGAGTTCGGCGGGGTGTGCGCCGCCGCGGGGTACGGGGGCGTGGCGGGTGGGTCCGCCCTCAGTTCGGCGGGGCGTGC
This sequence comes from Streptomyces sp. CC228A, assembly GCF_021390935.1. Lineage (GTDB taxonomy): Bacteria > Actinomycetota > Actinomycetes > Streptomycetales > Streptomycetaceae > Streptomyces. Next base: position 128,285 of record NZ_JAJPUI010000005.1, on the reverse strand, counting down.
GCCGACCGCGGGTGTGCGCCGCCGCGGGTGTGCGCCGCCGCGGGTGTGCGCCGGCTGTGGGTGTGCGCGGCCCACGGGTGGGTCCGCCTCAGTCCGGCGAGGCCAGGAAGGACCGCGGGTGTGCGGGGCCGGCGGGTGGGTCCGCCTCAGTCCGGCGAGGCCAGGAAGGACCGGATCAGGGGCCGGTCCAGGGCGTGGGTCAGCCGGGCCTCGGCCTCGGCCGGGGGCAGCCACGCCACCGCGTCCACCTCGCGGCTTGGGCGGAACGCACCGCCCGTGGCCTGCGCCGACCAGTACGTGACCTCCTTGGCGCGGCCCTTCGCGGTGTAGTACACCGTGCCCAGCCGGCCGCCCAGGACGCAGGTGTGGCCGGTCTCCTCGCGGACCTCGCGGACAGCGGTGTCCCGCAGGGTCTCGCCCCGCTTCCGCTTGCCCTTCGGCAGGGACCAGTCGTCGTACCGGGGCCGGTGGACCAGGCACACCTCCAGGGTGCCGGACGCGGTCTCGCGCCACAGCACGCAGCCCGCCGCCTCGACCGGTCCGCGCGTCACGTCGCCGCGACCGCCGTCCGCTGCCACCTCCGGTGGAAGGCCAGCCGCGCCGCCTCCACCTCGTGGCGCTGGTCCGCGTGCAGCACCCCCAGGGCGTACGCCGTCGTCGGGGCGATCCGGGGCGTGCGGGCGGCCGCGGCGGCGGCGGCCGCGGCCTCGGCGGCGTCCCGGTGGCGGTCGAGCGCCGCGCCCGCCTCGTAGAGCTCGGGCGCCGGGGCGGACCGCACCTCCAGGGCGTAGCGGTGCAGCCGCAGCAGCAGCCGCGCCTGGTGCCAGTGCGCGTCCTGGTGCTCGCCGCCCACCGCGGGCGCCATCGGCAGGGCCCGCACCGCCTCCCGCAGGCGCCGCTCCACGACCTCCGCCGGGGGCGCCAGGAGTTCCCCGGCAGGCCGTGCCGCCGCCGGGCCCAGCGGGACGTCGGACGCCAGCAGCGCCACGGCGTCGGCGACCGCGTGGAACCGCGCCGAGCCCAGTGCCTGCAGCGCCGCCGAGTGGGCCCGCGTACGGGCCAGCGTCAGCTGCCGCTCCAGCAGCGCGCCGGCCTTGGCCGCGCCGAGCCGCAGCGCCTCCCCGCCCCCGCCCGCGCCGCGGGGCTGCGGCACCCGGTCCCGGGGCGCGCCCCGGCGCCCGTCAGCCGGGACAGCGCGTCCACCAGCCGGACCAGCCGCGAGGTGCAGGCCTGCTCCTGCGCCAGCGTCCCGGACGCCCAGGCGAGCTCGGTGCGCAGGCCGTCGGCCCAGGCGCCGTCCAGCAGCGGCCGGAAGGTGTGCAGGGTCCCGCCGATGCGCCGGGCGGCCGCCCGCAGGGAGCGGGTGGCCTCCTCCGTCCCGGCGGCGTCGGTCCCGCTGCTCTCGCCGTGCCGGCGCAGGGCCCGCAGGAAGTCGTTCGCCCGGGCGTGCAGGTAGGGGGCGAGGACCTCGCCGGCGGTCTCGGCGGTGACGACCTCGTCGTCAGGGTTGTGCACGTCGGCGCCTCCGGGCGTCAATCAGCATCTCCTGGACATGGCGCAGCGGCTGCCCGTCGCCGTCCACCGCGTGGCGCGTCCAGTTGCCGTCCGGGCCGAGGTGCCAGGAGGACGTGGTGTCGGCCATGCCGGTCTCCAGCAGGCGGTTCAGGGCGGCGCGGTGCGCCGGGTCGACGACCCGTACGAGCGCCTCGATGCGGCGGTCGAGGTTGCGGTGCATCATGTCGGCGCTGCCCAGCCACACCTCCGGTTCGCCGCCGTTGCCGAAGACGAAGATCCGGGAGTGCTCCAGGAAGCGGCCGAGCACCGACCGGACCCGGATGTTCTCGGACAGCCCGACGACGCCCGGGCGCAGCGCGCAGATGCCGCGGACCCAGATGTCCACGGGGACGCCGGCCTGGGACGCGCGGTAGCAGGCGTCGATGACGGCCTCGTCGACCATCGAGTTGACCTTGATGCGGACGGACGCGGGGCGGCCCGCACGGTGGTGGGCGATCTCCCGGTCGACGCGGGACACCAGGCCGTCGCGCAGCGACTTCGGCGCGACCAGCAGCCGCCGGTAGGTCTCGCGGCGGGAGTAGCCGGAGAGCCGGTTGAACAGGTCGGAGAGGTCCGCGCCGACCTGCGGGTCCGCGGTGAGCAGGCCGAGGTCCTCGTACAGGCGGGCGGTCTTGGGGTGGTAGTTGCCCGTGCCGACGTGGCTGTACCGGCGCAGCACGTCGCCCTCCTGCCGCACCACGAGGGACAGCTTGCAGTGGGTCTTCAGGCCCACGAGGCCGTAGACGACGTGGCAGCCGGCCTCCTCCAGCTTGCGCGCCCACTTGATGTTGGCCTGCTCGTCGAAGCGGGCCTTGATCTCGACGAGGACGAGGACCTGCTTGCCGGACTCGGCGGCGTCGATGAGCGCGTCGACTATCGGGGAGTCGCCGGAGGTCCGGTACAGCGTCTGCTTGATCGCGAGGACGTCCGGGTCGGCGGCGGCCTGCTCCAGGAACGCCTGCACGGACGTGGAGAAGCTGTCGTACGGGTGGTGCAGGAGGACGTCCCGTTCGCGCAGCGCCGCGAAGATGTCGGGCGCGGACGCGGACTCGACCTCGGCCAGGTCCCGGTGGGTGCCCGCGATGAACTTCGGGTACTTCAGCTCCGGCCGGTCCTGGGCGGCTATGCCGAACAGGCCGGTGAGGTCCAGCGGCCCGGGCAGCGGGTACACCTCGGCGTCGGAGACCTTCAGCTCCCGTACCAGCAGGTCGAGGACGTACGGGTCGATGGACTCCTCGACCTCCAGCCGCACCGGCGGGCCGAAGCGGCGCCGCATGAGCTCCTTCTCCAGGGCCTGCAGGAGGTTCTCGGCGTCGTCCTCCTCGACCTCCAGGTCCTCGTTCCTGGTCACCCGGAACATGTGGTGCGCCAGCACCTCCATGCCGGGGAAGAGCTCCTCCAGGTGCGCGGCTATGACGTCCTCCAGGGGGACGTACCGCTGCGGGGACGCCTCCAGGAAGCGGGACAGCAGCGGCGGCACCTTGACGCGCGCGAAGTGCCGGTGCCCGGAGACCGGGTTCCGCACGACCACGGCCAGGTTCAGGGAGAGCCCGGAGATGTACGGGAAGGGGTGCGCGGGGTCGACGGCGAGCGGGGTGAGGACGGGGAAGATCTGCTGCCGGAAGAGCGTGAAGAGGCGCGCCTGCTCCTTGTCGGTCAGGTCGGGCCAGCGGATCAGGTGGATGCCCTCGTCGGCCAGGGCGGGGGAGACGTCCTGCTGGAAGCAGGCGGCGTGCCGGGCCATGAGCTCCCGCGAACGGGTCCAGATCAGTTCCAGCACCTCGCGGGGCTGGAGGCCCGAGGCGGAGCGGGTGGCGACGCCGGTGGCGATGCGGCGCTTGAGGCCGGCGACCCGGACCATGAAGAACTCGTCCAGGTTCGAGGCGAAGATCGCGAGGAAGTTCGCGCGTTCCAGGAGCGGGGTGGAGGGGTCCTCGGCGAGCTCCAGGACCCGCTCGTTGAAGGCGAGCCAGCTGCGCTCGCGATCCAGGAACCGGCCCTCGGGCAGGTCGGTGCGGGCCGCGCTCTCGGCGGCGTACGTGTCCGGATCGGCGTCGAGCTCGTGCTCCAGGTCGGACACGGGCACGTGGGCGATGCTGCGGGGGCGGTGCGCGGCGATGGCACCCACGGGCGGCTGCGCGGGCTGGGCCGACGACGGTAGTACCTGCTGGGCGACCGGGACCTCGGCGGGCTGCTGGCTCATAGCACCATTCTTCCGCGCTAAGGGCTGGTCAGGCGCGTCGGAGCGGGCCGTGAGGGCGGACACGGCGGGCTTCATTGGGCGAGCGTCGCAAGCGAGTCTGAATGATCGGTAACGGCAACGTGACGTTCAGGGGGCTCTGAGACGGCCGCCGGTCGGCCGGAAACGGCCTGAACGGCCTGATGCGCTGCCCCGCCGGGTGGCCGGCCCGGCTGCGGCGGCGGCGCCGGGCGGCCGTGCGCGGCTCGTGAGGGGGCGGGCCCGCGGGCCGGGGGCACGGGGCGGCGGAGAGGGGCTCAGGAGGAGCGAGGCCGGCGGTGGGTCGGGTAGCCGGTGAGCGGGGTGCGCGGCGCGTGCCGGGCGGGGCCGGAACGGTGGCCCGGGCGCGGGGCGGCCGGGCGCGCGCGGGAGGGCGGCGGGCGGCGGGGGAGCGCGCGGTACGCGGGGAGCAGACGGAGGCGCGGGGGCGTACGCCTGCGGGAGCGGGACGGCCGGTACGCGCAGGAGGGGGCGGCCGGGGTGCGCGGTGCGTGGGGAGCGGATGGTGGCCGCGCGGGCGGGCGCCAGCGGGAGGGGGCGGAATCCCGTTCCGCCCCCTCCCGCGTCCGGCGTCCGCTCAGGCGTGGTGCCTGCGCAGCACCCGGAAGGCCGCGGCGGCGACGGCCGCGGCCAGGGCCAGGATGAGGGCCGTCTCGGTGAGCTGCACCGGCCAGAACGCCGACGGCGGGTGGTACTCGATGAACCAGCTGGTGACACCCAGCTCCGGAGGGCAGGCGTCATGGCCGGTCTGCAGGTCCCAGCAGCTGTCGTACGGCAGCCGTGCGCCGTCCTCGGTGACGTAGCCGGAGCGCAGCACGAAGGTGTCCGGCGGCAGTGAGGCCCAGCCGCCCTCGCGGCCCGTGCCGGCGCCGCTCAGCACCTTGTGCGGCCACAGGTCCCAGCGGAACGATCCGAAGAGCAGGACCACCAGCGCGGACGCCCCGCCCGCCACCGCCATGGCAGGCACGGTGCGCCGCACCAGCAGTCCGACGAGCACGCCGACGGCCACCCCGAGCAGGCAGTACGCCACCAGGACGGGACCCGATGACTCGTACGTGCCCCGCTCCGGCCAGTGGGCAAGGGACCTGAATCCGACGGACGCCCCACCCAGCTGGAACGTCCCGATGAGCAGTGCGGAGAGCACCACGGCGACGGCTGCCGCCGCGGCCGTCCTGGTGGCGAGCCACCGCCGGGGCGACACGGACTGGGTCCACGCCAGCCGGTAGGTGCCGCTCTCCAGTTCGCGGGCGACCAGCGGGCCCGCCACGAAGGCGCCCAGCAGCGCGGGCAGGAACAGCAGTGATTGGTCGGCGTACTCCATGGCCAGCCACAGCAGCCCCGTGATCGACATCTGGCCGTTGAAGGCGCGGGCGTCGCACATGTGCCAGTCCCCCGCCAGGCAGGCAGCCTCGCCGGGGGAGGCGGCCAGCCATATCCGCAGTGTCAGGGGGATGGCGGCGGCGACAGCCACCAGCCATCCGGCGGCCCACAGCGCCCTGCGGTGCTGCCGCACGGCGACCCACCCGCTCCCGCTCGGGGACAGCACGCTCACGCCGCCACCAGCCCTTCCCGGGCCGGGGCCGTCTCGGCGTCGAGCAGGGCGGGGGCGCCCGGTGCCCGCAGATGGGAGAGCAGCAGTTCCTCCAGGGACGGTTCGGTGGCCTGCCAGGAGTCGGGTGGGGGCGTTCCCGTCTCGTTCCTGACGAGCGCGGTGGTCTGGCGGCCCGTCGTGCGGGCTTCGACGACGGTGTACGGGGCGAGCGCCCTGTCCGCCTCGGCGGCCGGCCCGGTCAGCACGGTGTGGGCGCCCAGCACGCCGTCGACGGCGCCGCCCAGGCGTATCCGTCCGCCGTCGAGGAGCAGCAGGTGGTCGCAGGCGCCCTCCAGCTCGGTGAGGATGTGCGAGGACATCACCACGGTGGTGCCGCGCTCGGCGGCGTCCGCCATGAGCGCGCCCATGAGCTGGTGGCGGGCCAGCGGGTCGAGGTCCGCCATCGGCTCGTCCAGCAGCAGCAGTTCCGGTCGCTTGCCGAGCGCCAGTGCCAGGGCGAGCCGGGTGCGCTGTCCGCCGGACAGGGAGCGTACGGCGGACGCGGGGTCGAGCGGTGCGGCGACCGCGTCGGCGGCGTCGCCGTCCCAGCGCCGCGGGTTGAGCTCCGCGCCCATGCGCAGCGTCTCCCGCACCGAGAGCTGGGGGTAGAGCGGCTTGTCCTGGGACACGTAGGCGATCCGCTCGCGGGCCGACGCGGGGTCGGTGCCGAGCACGCGCAGCGCTCCGCTGCCGGGGCGCAGCACCCCGGCGGCGAGGGCGAGCAGCGTGGACTTCCCGGCGCCGTTCGGCCCGACGAGCGCGCAGACGCGGCCGTACGGCAGCCGGAAGGAGCAGTCACGCAGGGCGTCCCTGCGGCGGTACGCCTTGCCGAGGCCGACGGCCTCAAGGGCAGGCCCTGTGGTCACGGGTGTTCCCCCTTCTGGAACGCGTCCAGTACGGCGCCGAACAGCGCGGTCATGTCGTCCCGATCCATCCCGGCGCCGCCGGCGCGGGTGACCCAGTCGGCCAGCTCTGCACGCAGCGATGCGTCGGTGGCGCCGCCGCCCAGGGTGCGGCGCACGAAGGTGCCCAGTCCGCGCCGTGCTTCGACGAGCCCTTCGCGCTCCAGTTCGCGGTAGGCCTTCAGGACCGTGTTCGGGTTGATGGCGGTCGCCTCGACCACCTCGCGGGCGGTGGGGAGCTTGTCCCCGGGCTGCAACAGGCCCAGCCGCAGCGCCTGTTTGGTCTGCTGGACGATCTGGAGGTAAGTGGCGACGCCGCTGCGGCGGTCGATCCGGTAGGCGAGCACGCGACTTCCCCCCTTTCACTAATGAAGTAGTGAAAGGTTCCTCCGGAAAAGGGGTGCTGTCAACCGGCAGCACCCCTTCGGGCGGCCCCGGTGGGGCCGTGGCGGTGTGGTGGCGGGGCGGTGCCCCGCCGGTCAGGTCTCCGTGCGGTACATCAGGTCCACCTCGTGGGTGGTGAAGCCCAGGCCCTCGTACACGCGCAGGGCCGGGGTGTTGTCGGCGTCGACGTACAGCATGGCCGTGGGCAGGCCCTGGGCGGCCAGGTGGCGCAGGCCGATGGCGGTGAGGGCCTTGCCGAGGCCGCCGCCCTGGGCGTCGGGCGCGATGCCGACGACGTACACCTCGCCGAGCTGCTCCTCCGCGTGGACCTTCGTCCAGTGGAAGCCGACGAGGGCGCCGTCCGACTCGCGCTCGGCGAGGAAGAAGCCCTGCGGGTCGAACCACGGTTCGGCCTTGCGGTCGTCGAGGTCGCGCTGGGTGAGGGAGCCCTGCTCGGGGTGGTGGGCGAAGGCGGCCGCGTTGACGGCGAGCCAGGCCGCGTCGTCCTTGCCGGGCTCGAAGGTGCGGATCCGGACGCCCGGCGGCAGCGCCGGCTCGGGGATGTCCAAGGGGGACAGCGGGCGGCGGAGTTGGCGCAGCTCGCGGAAGAGAGTCAGGCCGAGCACCTGGGCCAGGTGGCGGGCGGCCGACTTGCCGCCGTGCGCCCAGAGCCGCAGCCGCTTGCCGGACTCGCCCAGCAGGGCCGAGCCGAGGGCCCGGCCGTGGCCGCGGCCCCGCTGGGACGGGTCGACGACCAGTTCGGCCGCCGGGGCCTCCACCGGGTCGGTGTCCTCCAGCTGGGCGTAGCCGACGAGGCGGTCGCCGACGCTGAGCAGCAGGTGCCGGACGCCCTCGCGCCGGCCTCCGCGCAGTTGGAGGCGCCCCTGCTCCGACACCGCCGGCATGCCGTCCACCTGGGCGGCGTCCGTGATGAGGGCGAGGACGGCCTCGACCTGCTCCGGGGTGAGCTCGTCGAAGGTCTCGATGCGGCGGCCCGGTTCGTAGGCCGTCGCCGATGCGGGAGCGTCAGTGGTCATGGGGACGAGCCTACGGCGGCCCTCGTCGGTCCGGGGGGTGCTTCCGGGGTGCTCGTCGGGTGATGGCAACCGGGTTGTGACCCGCTCCCCCCTGTTGCGCTACGCGCGTTGACCTTAGGCTGCGCTCGGCAGATCAGTGGCCACGGCCTCACGCCCCGACGTCGGCAGCGGTGCGCGCACCCCCTGGTGACGGCATGTGAGGTCAATCGGTGTCATGTGGTGTCGTACCAGGGGTTGTTTCCTGAACAGCAGCATCATGCGCCACAGGGGAACTAACGGGAACAAAGGGCAATAAGGGGACAGATGTCAGCGACTCGCCACAAGAAGCGGCACGGGCGGCGGATACTCGCCACCGCCGCCGGACTCGCCACCCTCGGTGCGCTCGTGGCCGCCATGCCGGCCGGGGCCGTGCAGCAGAAGGCGCCGAACGCCGAGTCCGCCGGCTGGACGTACGGCAAGAAGGCCGGCCGCACCGTCGACGTGCAGCTGCTCTCCTTCAACGACCTGCACGGCAACCTGGAGCCGCCGGCCGGTTCTGCGGGCCGTGTCACCCACACCCACGAGGACGGCAGCACCGAGACCATCGACGCGGGCGGCGTCGAGTACCTCGCCACCCACCTGCGCGAGGCCCGCAAGGGCCAGCGGTACTCGATCACCGCGGCCGCCGGCGACATGGTCGGCGCCTCCCCGCTGGTCTCCGGCCTGTTCCACGACGAGCCCACGATCGAGGCGCTCAACAAGCTGGAGCTCGACGTCACCTCCGTCGGCAACCACGAGTTCGACGAGGGCGCGGCCGAGCTCGCCCGCATCCAGGACGGCGGCTGCCACCCGGCGGACGGCTGCTACGACGGCCGCGGCTTCGGCGGCGCCGACTTCCCGTTCCTCGCCGCGAACGTCACCCGCGAGAAGACCGGCAAGCCGATCCTCGACCCGTACTTCATCTGGAAGAAGGGCGGGGTCAAGATCGGTTTCATCGGCGTGACCCTGGAGGACACGGCCAACATCGTCAGCGCCGAGGGCATCAAGGGCCTGAAGTTCGGCGACGAGGTCGAGACCATCAACAAGTACGCCAAGGTCCTGGAGCGCAAGGGCGTCAAGTCGATCGTCGCCCTCATTCACGAAGGCGGATACCCGGCCTCCGGCTCGTACAACTACGACTGCGACAGCCCCGGCCCCGGCGACGGCATCTCCGGGCCCATCGTCGACATCGCCCGCAACATCACCCCGCAGGTCGACGCGGTCGTCACCGGCCACACCCACCAGGCGTACGCCTGCACCATCCCGGACCCGTCCGGCACGCCGCGCACCGTCACCTCGGCAGCGTCCTTCGGGCGCCTCTACACCGACACGACGCTGACCTACGACCGGCGCACCAAGGACATCGTCCGCACGGCGGTCACGTCCGCCAACCACGTCGTCACCCGCGACGTCGCCAAGGCCCCGGACATGACCCGGCTCATCGACCGCTGGAACGGCCTCGCCGCCCCCATCGCCAACCGCCCCGTCGGCCACATCTCCGCCGACATCGAGGGCCGCGGCTCCGGTGCCCTGGAGAAGCCGCTCGGCAACCTGATCGCCGACGCCCAGCTGGAGGGCCTGGCCCCGGCCGGCAAGGGCGGCGCGCAGATCGCGTTCATGAACCCCGGCGGTATCCGCTCCGACCTCGTGCACGCGGGCTCCACCGCGGGCGAGGGCGACGGCGTCGTCACCTACGGCGAGGCGTACACCGTCCAGCCGTTCACGAACATGATGACCGTCCTCGACCTCACCGGGGCGCAGATCGTCACCGCGCTGCAGCAGCAGGTCAGCGGGCGCAACGCGGAGGCCGTGAAGATCCTCCAGGTGTCGCGGGGCTTCACGTACACGCTCGACATGACGAAGTCCGGCGCCGACCGCGTCGACACCGCGTCCGTGCGGCTGAACGGCGAGCCGCTCGACCCGGCGAAGACCTACCGCGTCGCGATGAACGAGTTCCTGGCCGGCGGCGGCGACGGCTTCACCGTCTTCACCGAGGGCGGCAACAAGCTGGTCGGCGCCTCCGACCTGGACGTGCTGATCGACTACCTCGGCGCCCACTCCTCGGCCGGCGCGCCGCTCGCGCCCCCGGCGACGGGCCGGATCACGGTCCTCCAGTAACACCCGGGAGCACCACCCGCACCCGGCAGTGCGACGGGGCGGCGAGCCGACAGGCCGCCGCCCCGTTCGCGTCCGCGGCCCGGCCCGCGGGCCGGTTCGCTCCGGTACGGGGTGCGCCCGGCGGGCCCCGCGCCCGGGGCGCGGTGCGGTGCGGGAGCGGGCGGGGCGGGGTGCAGGAGCGCGTCCCGCTGCGTCCGGGGGTGCCTCATGCCGTAGTGCGTCATGGCGTGGTGCGTCATGCCGTGGTGCGTCGAGCTGTGCTGCGTCCGGCGGTGCGGCAAGCCGCGGTGCGTCATGCCGCGCCTGCGTCCCGCCGTGCCGTCAGAGTCCGCACGCGGGCCCCGCAGCGGTCTGGCTGTATTGACGTGTACCCGCCATACTCCGCCCATGGCTCTCGACCGACGCGGGTTCCTTGCCGGAGGCGCGGCCCTGGCGCTCGCCGCACTGGGCGCCGCGCCCGCCCGCGCCCGCACGGCGGCGGATCTGCGGGACTGGATGGGCGCGCACCCCGACACCACGCCCCTGCGGGCCCTCACCATCCCCGGCACGCACAACTCCGGCGCCCCCGAAGGCGGGCTCTGGGTGGCATGCCAGAACACGACGATCGCCCAGCAACTGGACAGCGGCATCCGCTACCTGGACATCCGCTGCCGGGTGACCGGCGACGCCTTCGCCCTCCACCACGGCGCCTTCTACCAGCACCGGATGTTCGGCGACGTCCTCATCGCCTGCCGCGACTTCCTCGCGGCGCACCCCGGCGAGACCGTCCTCATGCGGGTCAAGCAGGAGTACTCGCAGGAGTCCGACGCCGCCTTCCGGGCGGTCTTCGACCGCTACCTCGACGCCAAGAACTGGCGCCCCCTCTTCCGCATCGGCCCCGGGCTGCCCCTGCTCGGCGAGGCCCGCGGCCGGGTCGTCCTCCTCGCCGACAACGGCGGTCTGCCGGGCGTGCGGTACGGGGACGGCGCCCTCTTCGACGTCCAGGACGACTACCGGGCCGAGCCCTTCGCGAAGTGGCCGAAGATCGAGGCCCACTTCAGGAAGGCCGCCGCCCAGCCGGGGAAGCTGTACGTCAACCACGTGTCCACCGCCGCGCTGCTGCCGCCCCGCTGGAACGCCGACCGGCTCAACCCGCAGGTCCACGCGCTGATGGACAGCGCGGAGGCGGCCGGCTGGCGCGGGCTCGGCATCGTCCCGATGGACTTCCCCGCCACCCGCGCCGGGCTGGTCGCCTCACTCCTGCGGCACAACTGACCCCGGTGCCGGGGGCGGCGGTGTCGGGGCCCCCGGGAGGCGGATCACCGCGCGGGTGCCGCCGCCCTCGGCGGGCGCGAGGGCCACCTCGCCGCCCGCCCGGCCCACCGTGCGCGCCACGATCGACAGGCCGAGGCCGGACCCGGGCAGGGAGCGGGCCGACGGCGAGCGCCAGAACCGCTCGAAGACGTGCGGGAGTTCGTCCGGCGGGATGCCGGGGCCGTGGTCCCGCACCGTGACGGCGCCGCCGTGCAGGGACACCTCCACCGTCCCGTCGGGCGGCGAGAACTTCACGGCGTTGTCCAGCACGTTCACCAGCGCCCGTTCCAACGCGGGCCGCTCCGCCCGCACGTACCAGGGGCGGATGTCCTCGTGGAACACCAGCCGGCGGGCGCGCAGCCGCACCCGGGCCAGGGCCGTGCCGAGCACCTCGTGCAGCGGTACCACCTCCGTGCGGCCCGGCGCCGGCCCGTCCGGGCGGGACAGCTCCTGGAGGTCGCCGATGAGCGCGGCCAGTTCGGTCATCTGCGCCGTGAGCGAGGCCAGCAGCGCCCTGCGGTCCTCCGCGGGGATCGCCCGGCCGGTCTCCTCGCTGCGCGCCAGCAGCTCGATGTTCGTCCGCAGCGAGGTCAGCGGCGTGCGCAGCTCATGGCCGGCGTCCGCGATGAGCTGCGCCTGCCGGTCGCGGGAGGAGGCGAGCGCGGCGGTCATCGCGTTGAAGGAGCGCGACAGGCGGGCGATCTCGTCCTCGCCCTCCGCCGGGATCCGCACGGTGAGGTCCTCGGTGTGGGCGATGTGCTCCACCGCGTCGGTGAGCCGGTCGACGGGCTTCAGCCCGGTCCTGGCCACCCACAGGCCCGCCGCACCCGCGCCGACCACCCCGAGGCCCGACACCAGCAGCAGCACCCAGAACAGCGTGGACATCGAGTTCTCGATCTCCGTCAGCGGACGGGCCACCGACACCGCGAAGACGCCCTGGTTCCTCGGCTGGTACGTGCGGACCCGCATCTCCACGCCGTCGCGGGCCCGCGTCGTGTGCAGCGCCTCCTCCCGCTGCCCGCGCGCCACCGCCAGGTCGGCCGGCTGCGCCGGGATCGGGGAGGCGCCGGGGGCCGTGCAGGTGGCGCCGCCGGCCATGACGATCTGCACCGTGTACGAGCCGGGGGCGGGCGGCACCTGCGCCTGGCCGCCGGACACGCAGGCCGTGACGAGCATCCGCTCGTACCCCTCGTCGACCGCGACGTTCCGCAGCGACGCGTCGAACTCGTCCGTGAGCCGCGCCCGCACCAGGAACCAGCACGCCACCGACACCGCCGCCACCACCATCGCCACCGACGCCGCCGTCAGCAGGGCGAGCCGCGACCGCAGCGGCAGCGCGCGGAACCGCCGCACGGGACCGGGGCCCCGGGCGGGACCGGGAGCAGCGCCGGGGGCGTGGGCGGGCACCGGCGGCGCAGGGGCGGTCACTCGCCGCCCCCGCGTCCCGCAGGACGTAGCCGACCCCGCGCACCGTGTGCACGAGGCGCGGCTCGCCGCCGGCCTCCGTCTTGCGCCGCAGGTACATCACGTACACGTCCAGGGAGTTCGAGGAGGGCTCGAAGTCGAAGCCCCAGACCGCCTTGAGGATCTGCTCGCGGGTGAGCACCTGCCGGGGGTGCGCGAGGAACATCTCCAGCAGCGTGAACTCGGTGCGGGTCAGCTCCACGCGCCGCCCGCCGCGGGTCACCTCGCGGGTCGCGAGGTCCATGCGCAGGTCCCCGTGGGCGAGGACCTCGCCGGCGTCGCCCGCGTCGCCGCCGTCGCCGCGCGCACCGTACGAGCTGCGGCGCAGCAGGGCGCGGATCCGGGCGAACAGCTCGTCCAGCTCGAAGGGTTTGACCAGGTAGTCGTCGGCGCCGGCGTCGAGGCCGGTGACCCGGTCGCCGACGGTGTCCCGGGCGGTCAGCATGAGGATCGGCACCGTCGAGCCGGACGCCCGGATGCGGCGGGCGGCGGTCAGGCCGTCCATGCGGGGCATCTGGATGTCGAGGACGACCAGGTCCGGCGCGCGGGCCGCCAGCTTGTCGAGGGCGTCCAGGCCGTCGACGGCGACCTCCGCGGCGTACCCCTCGAAGGCGAGGCTGCGCCGGAGCGCTTCGCGGACGGCGGGCTCGTCGTCGACGACGAGGATGCGGTCGGGCTCAGCGGTGGTGTTCATGGGTGTCAGCGTCGCACGGAGCCCCGGATCAGCCGCCCGAGCGCAGCGCGCCGAGGTCGGCCTTCACGGTGTCGATCGGGATGGCGAAGCCGAGGCCGACGCTGCCGGCGGCGGAACCGCCCGCGCCGCTCGGGGCGTACATCGCGGAGTTGATGCCGATGACCTCGCCGTTCATGTCGATCAGCGCGCCGCCGGAGTTGCCGGGGTTGAGGGAGGCGTCGGTCTGGAGGGCCTTGTACGTGGTCGTCGAGGAGCCGGTGTCGCCGTTGAACTGCTGCCCGCCGAACTCGAAGGGCCAGCCCTGCCGGGGGTCGTAGGAGCGCTGCCCGCTGTCGCCGCCGTCGTCCTTGGCGACCGTCACGTCCCGGTCGAGGGCGGAGACGATACCGCTGGTGACGGTGCCGGTGAGGCCCTCGGGGGAGCCGATGGCGACGACCTGCTCGCCGACCTGCACCCGGGAGGAGTCGCCGAGCACGGCGGCTTTCAGGCCCTTGGCGCCGCGCAGCTTGAGGAGCGCCAGGTCCTTGTCCGGGGCGGTGCCGAGGACGTCCGCGGTGTACGTGCTGCCGTCGCTGAGCTGCACGCGGATCTCGGAGGCGCCGGAGACCACGTGGTTGTTGGTGACGATCTCGCCGTCGGCGGTGATGATCACCCCGGAGCCGGTCGACCCGCCGGAGCGGCCGTCCGCCTTGATCTCCACGATGCTGGGCGACACCGCCTGCGCCACACCGGCGACGGTGCCCTTGCTCGACTGGGCGATCCCGGTGCCGTGGACCGCGCCGCCCGCCGCCACCGGTTCGCCGGCCGCGAGCCGCTGGGCCAGCGCGCCGGCGCCCCGCCGACGGCGGCGGCCGCGAGGGCGACGGCGGCGACGAGGGCGACGGGCCGCTTGGCGCGCCGCCTGCGCCTGTCCGGGGCGTGGCCCTCCGCCGCGGGGCCGGGGGCCGCGGGCCACGCGGCGGCGTACTGCGCCTGCCCGTGCGCGGGCTGCGGGTGCGCCGACTCCCCGCCTGCCGGCTGCCCGTCCGCGGACGGGGCGTGGGGGGAGGGCCCGTGCACCGGCTGACCGTACGCGTGCTGCCGGGGTCCCGGCTGCCCGTACGCCGGCGGCTGGGGGCGGCCCGGGTCGTCGGACCCCGCGTACCGGTCCGGTGCGTGGTCGTTCCCGTACTGCGGCAGGCCGTCGTGGCGGCGGTAGTGGTCCGTCATGGGTACGACTGTGGGGCGCGCGGATGAGAGGAGCCTGAGGACACCCTGAGAGCCCGGACAGAACCGCGCCGACGCGGGCGGAACGCGTGCCTGCCGGCCGCGGTGGTGGCGGCAGGCCGCGACGCGGACCTCGTCGTCGACGACCTGGTGGAACAGGCGGTGCTCATCGGTGACGCGGCGCGACCGGTAGCTGTGGAAGCCTCCGGCTCACGCCCCGTCGCAGCCGCAGCTGCGGCGGACCACCAGGGCCGACGGGAACTGCTTCACGCGCTCGCGGCGCGAGCCGGCGACGCGCAGGGAGTCGTCCAGGACCAGGTCCACCGCCGCGCGGCCCATGGCGGGGCGGTCGGAGGAGACCGTCGTCAGCGGCGGGTCCGTGAGGGCCGCTTCCTTCACGTCGTCGAAGCCCGCCACCGCCAGGTCGCCGGGGACGTCGAGCCGCAGCTCGCGGGCCGCGCGGAGCACGCCGATCGCCTGGTCGTCCGTGGAGCAGAAGATCGCCGGCGGCCGGTCGGGGCCCGACAGGATCTTGAGGGCCACCTCGTAGGCGTCGTAGCGGTTGAAGGGGGCGTGGAAGAGCCGGTCCTCCGTGGGCAGCCCGGCCTCCTGCATGGCGCGGCGCCAGCCCTCCACGTGGTCGGTCACCGGGTCGCCGACCGCCGGGGTGCCCTCGACACCGCCCATGCACGCCACGTACGGGTGGCCGTGCTCCAGCAGGTGGCGGGTGGCGAGCTGGGCGCCGCCTATGTCGTCGGTCACGACGGCCACGTCGTCGATGGCCTCCGGCCGCTCGTGCAGCAGCACCAGCCGCGCGTCCCACGCCTCGATCTCCGCCGCGGCCTGCCTGCTCAGGCCCTGGCTGACGAGGATCAGCCCGGCGACCCGCATCCCGAGGAACGCGCGCAGGTAGTGCAGCTCGCGTTCGTTGCGGTAGTCGGAGTTGCCGACCAGCACCATCTTGCCGCGGTCGGCGGCGGCGCGTTCCACCGCGTGCGCCATCTCCGCGAAGAACGGCTGCCGCGCGTCGGGCACGATCATGCCTATGAGGTCGGTCCGGCGCGACGCCATCGCCTGGGCCACCCGGTCGGGCCGGTAGCCCAGCTCCTTGATGGCGGCGAGGACACGCTCGCGCGTGGCCGGGGCGACCGGCCGGGGTCCGTTGTTGATGACGTAGCTCACGACCGCGGTCGAAGTACCCGCAAGTCGTGCCACGTCGTCCCGCGTCACCTTGGCCACGCGCGGCAGTCTACGCGGGGTGACCTACCTGCGGGCAGGGCGTGCGGCGGCTTCGCCTGCCTCTTCCGCCTGCTCCATACGGAGGACGTCGGGTACGGCGCGCTCGGCGCGCGCCCCGGCGCGCGCCTCCGCCCGGGCCTCCTCGGCCGCGCGCTCCACCTTCTCCGGGGCCACGAAGCGGTAGCCGACGTTGCGGACCGTGCCGATCAGCGACTCGTGCTCCGGGCCGAGCTTGGCCCGCAGCCGCCGCACGTGGACGTCGACCGTGCGGGTGCCGCCGAAGTAGTCGTAGCCCCACACCTCCTGTAGCAGCTGGGCGCGGGTGAAGACCCGGCCGGGGTGCTGCGCGAGGTACTTGAGCAGCTCGAACTCCTTGAAGGTCAGGTCCAGGACCCGGCCCTTCAGCTTCGCGCTGTACGTGGCCTCGTCCACGGAGAGGTCGCCGTTGCGGATCTCCATGGGCGAGTCGTCGACGGTGAGCTGCTGGCGGCCCAGCGCGAGCCGCAGCCGCGCCTCCACCTCGGCGGGGCCCGCCGTGTCGAGGAGCACGTCGTCGACGCCCCAGTCGGCGGTGACGGCGGCGAGCCCGCCCTCGGTCACCACCAGCAGCAGCGGGCAGCCGGGGCCCGTGGAGCGCAGCAGCTGGCACAGCGACCTGACCTGCGGCAGGTCGCGGCGGCCGTCGACCAGGATCACGTCGGCGCCGGGGGTGTCGACGAGCGCCGGCCCCTCGGCGGGGGCCACCCGCACGTGGTGCAGCAGCAGGCCGAGCGCCGGAAGCACCTCGGTCGACGGCTGGAGGGCGTTGGTCAGGAGCAGCAGAGAGCTCATCGGGTGCCTCCCTCGCACTCCGTACTGCGCTGCAGCAGGGGGAGCCCCCATGCCGGGGTAGGCGTCCTGCGGTCGTGCACGGTCGGCTGGCCCATCACGTCGGTTCCTCCTCGGTCCCTGCGAGGACGTTGCGGCACTGGCTCTTTCCCTGCGGCTCCCGCGCCCTGAGAGCCTTTGTTCACCCGCCTGTAACACCGGCCGGAAAACGCAAAAGGACCCGGGGGCTGCTCTGCCCGGATCCTCTGCCCGCCAGAATAGCCCACATGACTTCGGGGACAGAGGGTCCGTTTCACAGTGTGGTCTTCCCCTCGTCGACCGGCGGCCGTCCCGGCGCAACCTTGCGGAGGTTTTTGCGAACCTCTGACGGCGTGCTCCTCGACGCGCGCTACGACCCCTGCGCGGCGGCCCGCCCCGCGGGCGGCGGCACCGCGATCGTCGTCGCGCACGGCTTCACGGGGTCCGTGGACCGCCCGGCGCTGCGGCGCGCGGCCCGGGTGCTGGCCCGCGGCGCGTCCGTCGTGACGTTCTCGTTCCGGGGCCACGGCCGTTCCGGCGGCCGCTCCACCGTGGGCGACCGGGAGGTCCTCGACGTGGCGGCCGCCGTGGCGTGGGCGCGGGAGCTGGGCCACGACCGCGTGGCGACCGTCGGGTTCTCGATGGGCGGGTCGGTCGTGCTGCGGCACGCCGCCCTGCACGGGCCGGGGCGCGAAGGGGGCGCGCAGGCGCGGACCGACGCCGTGGCGTCCGTCAGTGCGCCCGCGCGCTGGTACTACCGCGGTACGGCTCCGATGCGGCGGGTGCACTGGCTGATCACGCGGCCCGCCGGGAGGCTGGTGGGCCGCTACGGCTTCCGGACCCGGATCCACGACCGCGACTGGGACCCTGTGCCGCTGTCCCCGGTGGAGGCCGTGCCGCTGATCGTCCCGGCGGTGCCGCTGCTCGTCGTGCACGGCGACCGCGACCCGTACTTCCCGCTCGACCACCCGCTGGCGCTCGCCGAGGCGGCGGGCGGCGCCGCCGAGCTGTGGCTGGAGCGGGGGATGGGGCACGCCGAGAACGCCGCGGACGACGCCCTGCTGGGCCGGATCGGCCGCTGGCTGGCGGCGGGTCCGCCGGACGCGTGGCCCATGATGGAACCCTGACGAAAGGAGCCCCCATGGCAGCGGGAACCATCCGCTACTGGGCCGCGGCCAAGGCCGCCGCCGGTATCGCCGAGGAGCCGTACGCCGCGCAGACCCTGGCCGAGGCGCTCGACGCCGCACGCCGGCGGCACCCCGGGGAGCTGGAGCGGGTGCTGAAGCGCTGCTCGTTCCTGGTCGACGGCGACCCCGTGGGCACGCGCGCGCATGAGACGGTACGGCTGGCCGAGGGCGGCACGGTCGAGGTGCTCCCGCCGTTCGCAGGAGGGTGAACCCCAGCAGCATGAGCAGCGATCAGCAGTACCCGTACCAGGGCGCCCACGGGGGCGGGCACCGGAACGGGCCGCAGGGCGGACCCGACCAGGACGTCTCCCAGACGTGGGAGGGCCAGACCTGGGACACCCACTACCAGCCCGCCGTGCCGTCCGCCCCGGACGGCGGCGTGTACCTGCCGCCGCAGCAGACCGGCCCGGCACCCGCCGCGTACGACGCGCCCACCGACTGTCTGCCGCCGGTGGCGGACCCGGCGCCCCCGGCCCCGGCGTACCCCGCGGAACCGCAGGCCGCGCACCCCGGCTACGGCTCCCGGGTGTACGCCCCCGAGCCGCCGCGCCCGCGCAGGACAGCGGATACGCGGCGGCCCCGTACCCGCAGGACCAGGCGGCCCCGGGGGCCGCGCCGGCCGCCACGGGTCCGCCCCGTACCCGGCGGGAGCCGCGCAGGCCGGGTACGGCTCGGCTCCGTACGCACCGGAGGCGGGGCCTGCCGGTGACGCGTCCACCGCGTACGGCTCCACCGGGTACGGGCCGCAGCCGGCTCCGGGGGCGGCGCGCCCGGGGGCACGAGCCTTCCCCGTACGGGGGAGCACCGGAGCCCGCGCCGGACGCGGCCGAGGCGCCCGGCGGCGGGGCGGGGCCCGCGTGCGGCGCTCCCACCACCCTCGGCGACACCCGCATCACGGACGCCCAGCGGGCCCGCGCCGAAGGGCGCTCGCCGATCATCGCCCCCGGGATCCGGCCCGCGGGGCTGACCGCGCTCCTGGGCGTCCTGCTGGCGGCGGGCGCGGCCGTCGGCCCGTACGGACTGCTGGTGCCCGTCCTGCTGCTCCAGGCGGTGACGGCCGCGGGTTGGTTCCGCCTCAACGGCATGTGGCCGGCCCGGCAGGGCATCGCGCTGGCCTTCCTGGGCGGGGTCGTCGCGGACGCCGTGCTGCTGGCCGCGGGCCGCGAGCACGCGCCGCCGCGATCCTCGGCACGCTCGGCGTGTGGGTGCTGCTCGTCCTGGTCCTCCAGCTGCGCAGCCACGCGGCGCCGGAGGAGCGGATGTACGGGCTGATGGCGACGGTCGCCTCGTCGGCACTGGCCGTCGTGGGCGCCGGCTTCCTGGCCGCCGGGCCGGACGCGGCCGTCGTCGCCGCCCTCGCGGTGGCCGCCGCGGCGGTGGCCCGCGCCCTGCCGCTGCCCGGCCCCGCCTCCTCGCCGCGGCGCTGCTCGCGGCGGCCGGCGCGGGCCTCGCCGCCGGTGCGGCGACCGGGACGGGCGCGGGCGCCGCGCCCGCGGGACTGGGCCTTGCGGCGGGAGTCTGCGCGGTGGTCGGCCTGCGGGTCGCCAGCTACGACTACCCGTCCCGGTTCGTGCACATGACGGCCGGGGTCGCGCTGCCGCTCGCGCTGGCGGCGCCCGTGGTGTACCTGCTGGGGCGCGCGCTGGGCTGAGCCCTCCCGGCCGGCTCCGACGGGGCCGGCCGGTGTGGCGTGTGTGACGCACGAGCCGTCGGGGGAACCAATCGGTGACCCAGGGCCGTATACCCGTGGGGGAGGCGGGGCCGGACCGTCCGGGACCGGCCGTACGAGCAGCGGGGGAGCGCCGACTTGCGAGCATTGCGGATACTGCTGACCATCGCCGTCGTCCTGGGCGGCCTGCTGGCCGTCGGGGACCGGCTCGCCGTGAGCGCTGCCGAGTCGGAGGCGGCCGACCGGCTGCGGGCCGCACAGGGGCTGAGCGCGCAGCCGGAGGTCTCCATCAGGGGCTTCCCGTTCCTGACGCAGTTCATGGACCGGCGGTTCGAGCAGGTCGACCTGGCGATGACCGGGGCGGCGGCGACCGTCGGCGGCAAGCAGGTGCGGCTGGGCGAGCTCACCGCGGAACTGCACGGCGTGCGGGTGGAGGGCGACTTCACGCGGGCCGTCGCCGCGACCGCGACCGGCACCGCGCGCGTCCCCTACGACGAGCTGGCCAAGGTCTCGGAGAGCGACGTCACCATCGGGTACGGCGGCAACGGCAAGATCAAGGTCACCGGGAGTGTGGAACTGCTCGGCCGGCAGATCACCCGCAGCGTGCTCTCCACGGTGAGCACCGTCGACGGCGACACGATCCGGGTGCGTGCCGACGAGGTGCCGGGCCAGGGCCTCCCGGGTCTTGAGGAACTGGTCAGGCAGCGCACGGACTTCGAGCGGGACGTGACGGGCTTCCCCGCGGGGCTGGAGATCCGGGACGTCGAGGCCGCGCCGGACGGCCTGATGGTGACGGTGGGCGGCGCGGACGTCGTCCTGGAGCGGTGAGGCCCGGCGCGGACGTCGTCCTGGAGCGGTGAGGCCCGGCGCGGGCAGCGGTGAGGGCCGGCGGGGCCGGCGCGGGGGAGCGGCCGGGGCTCCTCGGATGCTCCCGCGGCGGGCCTCCCGGCGGTCCTCCGGAACCACTGCGGCCACATGGTGAGACGCCGCCGTCCGCACCCTAGACGAAAGGCCGAAACGCTCCGGCGGCCGCCGTCCGGGAGGGCATGTCGCGGAGCCTTCCATCCCGGCATGCGGATGATCCCGTCTCGCCATATGACACACCGGTGACACGGTCCCCCCTCCCTCCCTACGATCGGGGCCATGATGAAGCGACAGGCGGACCTCACGAAGCGGCGGGCAGTAGACCTGTGCCGCGTCGCCGCCATGCTCTGTCGCACTGTCTGAGCGGGGCGCCTCCGAGCACCCCGCGCTTTTCGGCCCTTCCGCGCCGGAGGGCCTTCCCCGCGCCGCAGCCGCCCCGCACCCTCGTACACGAGTGCGCCCCGCGGAGAGCGCCCGGCGCGGTCTGTGCACCGTCAGCACCCGCAGCACCCCGCCGCACACTGCCCCGGAGGAGAAGACAGCATGAGCCGCAGCGACGTTCTGGTAGACGCCGACTGGGTCGAGGCCCACCTCGACGACCCGAAGGTCGTCATCGTGGAGGTCGACGAGGACACGTCCGCGTACGACAAGAACCACATCAGGAACGCCGTCCGCATCGACTGGAAGCAGGACCTCCAGGACCCGGTCCGCCGCGACTTCGTGGACCAGGAGGGCTTCGAGAAGCTGCTCTCCGCGAAGGGCATCGCGAACGACGACACGGTCGTCCTCTACGGCGGCAACAACAACTGGTTCGCCTCGTACGCCTACTGGTACTTCAAGCTGTACGGCCACGAGTCGGTCAAGCTCCTCGACGGCGGCCGCAAGAAGTGGGAGCTGGACTCCCGCGACCTGGTCGACGGCTCCGAGGTCCCGAACCGCCCGGCCACCCAGTACAAGGCCAAGCCGCAGGACACCTCCATCCGCGCCTTCCGCGACGACGTGGTCGCCGCGATCGGCAGCCGGAACCTGGTCGACGTGCGCTCGCCCGACGAGTTCAGCGGCAAGCTGCTCGCCCCGGCGCACCTGCCGCAGGAGCAGTCGCAGCGCCCCGGCCACGTGCCGACCGCCCGCAACATCCCGTGGTCGAAGAACGCCAACGACGACGGCACCTTCAAGTCGGACGAGGAGCTCAAGGCGCTCTACGCCGCCGAGCAGGTCGACCTGGAGAAGGACACCATCGCGTACTGCCGCATCGGTGAGCGCTCCGCCCTGACCTGGTTCGTGCTGCACGAGCTGCTGGGCCAGGAGAACGTCAAGAACTACGACGGCTCCTGGACCGAGTACGGCTCCCTCGTCGGCGTGCCGATCGAGCTCGGCCCGGCCAAGTAAACCCGTCGACCTGCGACAACGAAGGACAGATGCACCATGTGTGGAGCACAGGCCGGCGGCCCCGACGCCTCCGCGATCAAGCCCGGTGAGACCACCATCCAGGGCCAGGTGACCCGCGCCGGCGAGCCGGTGACCGGTTACGTCCGGCTGCTGGACTCGACCGGCGAGTTCACCGCCGAGGTCCCGACCTCCGCGACCGGCCAGTTCCGGTTCTACGCGGCCGAGGGCACCTGGACGCTCCGCGCCCTCGTGCCGGGCGCCGAGGCGGCCGACCGCACGGTGGTCGTCCAGACGGGCGGCCTCGCCGAGGTCGCGATCGCGGTCTGAGACCGCGTCTCCTGAACGGCCGAAGGGCCGCACCTCCTGGGGGTTGGACGCTTTCCGGGACTTGAGGTGCGGTCCTTCGGTCTTTCCGCACGCCGGGCGGCCGCGGCCCTCTGCACGCCCGGCGGACGCGCCCTCCCCGCACACACGCCCCGCCCCGCACACACGCCCCGCCGCGCGCCACGCCCCTCCCCGCACACTCGCCCCGCCCCGCCGACCGCCGCGCGGTCAGCGGTGCCGCCGTCCGTACGGGCAGCGGTGCCGCCGCCGTACGGGGGCGGCGCGGCGGACGTACGCTGAAGGCGTGTACGAGCGGCGGAGGCGCGCCTACTTCGCGATCATGGGGGCCTGCCTGGCCCTCTTCGTGAGCGCGTGGGTGCTCGTGCGCCTCTGGTCGACGGAGGCCGCCGTCGGCATGGCGTTCGCCGCCGCCCTGCTGCCGCCGATCGCCGCATGGGTGGCGAACCGGCGGGGCCCGGACGACCGCTGGTGGGACGACCCGTCCGGCGACGCCCAGTCCGACGCGTGGTGGGACGAGCTGGACGGCAGGCGGAAACCGGACTCGGGTCCGCAGTAGCGCCGCTCCCGGCCGCCCGGCTGAGCGCCACCTCACACGCCGGGCCCGGGACGCCACCCATTACGCTGGGACCCGGCCCCTTTTCCGTCCGCCCACCGCCATCGAGGAGCACCCCGTGCTTGAGGCTTTCTTCTCCGCCCTGCTGGTCCTGGTCTGCGTCGGCGTCCTCGCCTTCGCCGGGCTGACCGTGAAGAAGCTGTACCAGGGCCAGCGCTGACCCCGACCGGGTCCGCCGCCGCAGCCTCCGCCCCCCGCCGCCGCACAGATCTGCAGAGCAGCCAGACACCATGATCCAGATTCCGTCCGACCTGCACCCCGACCTCGTCCCGCTCGCGTTCCTGCTGGGGACGTGGGAGGGAGCCGGCGTCTTCGACTTCCCCGGTGACGAGAAGTGCAACTTCGGCCAGTCCGTGACCTTCACCCATGACGGCAGGGACTTCCTGGAGTACGTCTCCCGGTCCTGGGTCCTGGACGCCGAGGGCAAGAAGGTCCGCCCGCTGGAGAGCGAGAGCGGCTACTGGCGCGTCGCCCAGGACCGCAAGGTCGAGGTCGTCATGATCCGCGACCAGGGCGTCGTCGAGGTCTGGTACGGCGAGCTGGCCGAGAAGAAGCCGCAGATCGACCTGGCGACCGACGCCGTCGCCCGCACCGCCGCGTCCGGCCCCTACAGCGGCGGCAAGCGCCTGTACGGCTACGTGAAGAGCGACCTCATGTGGGTGGGCGAGAAGGCCACGCCGGAGGTCCCGCTGCGCCCGTACATGTCGGCGCACCTGAAGAAGGTCGTCACCCCGGAGGAGGTCGAGGAAATGGCCAAGAGCCTCGGCGACCTCCCCGACGACGGCATCGCCTTCTTCAAGTAGGCCACTGCGCCGCCGGTCGGCCGCCGGTCGGTCGCCGTACGCAGCGGCAGCCCGGCGGCGTTCGGCGTCCCGGGGCCGCCCGCCGCTCCCGGCACCGGCCCCCTGCCGTCCCGGAGGCGCGCCGGGCCCGCGGAAAGGCGCTGTTCTTCCGGTAGCCCCCTGGGAAACCGGCTCCGTCCTCCTACACTGGGGCGCGTGGTGAGCACCGACTGGAAGAGCGATCTTCGGCAGCGCGGTTACCGGCTGACGCCCCAGCGCCAGCTGGTCCTGGAGGCGGTCGACGTGCTGGAGCACGCCACGCCCGACGACATCCTCCACGAGGTCCGCAAGACCGCTTCCGGCGTCAACATCTCCACCGTCTACCGGACGCTGGAGCTGCTGGAGGAACTGGGGCTCGTCAGCCACGCCCACCTCGGGCACGGCGCGCCCACCTACCACCTCGCCGCCCGCCACCACCACCTCCACCTGGTCTGCCGGGACTGCGCCGAGGTCATCGAGGCGGACGTGGAGGTGGCCGCCGAGTTCACCGCCAAGCTCCGCGCCTCCTTCGGCTTCGACACGGACATGAAGCACTTCGCGATCTACGGCCGCTGCGCGGACTGCACCGGCAAGGCCGCCGAGGCCGCCGAGAGCGGCGGCGCCGAGACCGCGGACGCCGGCGAGCCGGCCGGCGGGACCGGCGGCACGCCGTAGGCCGGGACCCCTCCCGTCCCGTCCGTCCGCCGCCCACTCCCCGCCCCACGTGCGGGCACCCCCCGGCGTCCCGTCCGCGGGGCCGTACGCTGGACGCCATGAAGAGCCCTCTGCTGTCCCTGCCCGGCGCGGTCCCCGCCGAGGGGCGCGACGAAGGCGTCGCCGGCCACTACGGCGACCCGTTCCGCGAGCAGCGCGCCCTCGCCGCGGGCGACGGCCTCGTCGACCTGTCCCACCGCGGGGTGGTCGCGGTCACCGGCGACGACCGGCTCAGCTGGCTGCACCTGCTGCTCACCCAGCACGTCAGCGAGCTGCCCGCCGGCCGGGCCGCCGACGCGCTGATCCTGTCCGCGAACGGCCACATCGAGCACGCCCTGTACCTCGTCGACGACGGTGAGACGGTCTGGGCGCACGTCGAGCCCAGCACGCAGGAGGCCCTCATCGGCTACCTGGAGTCGATGAAGTTCTTCTACCGCGTCGAGGTCGCCGACCGCACGGGCGACACCGCCGTGGTCCACCTGCCGGCGGGCTCCCTCGCCGAGACCCCGGACGGCGTCGTCGTACGGGAGACAGCGCACGGCCGCGACCTGTTCCTGCCGCGCGCCGATCTGGAGGCGTACGCGGAGCGGCACGGGCCGCCCGCCGGCGTCCTCGCGTACGAGGCGCTGCGGGTGGAGGCGCACCGGCCGCGGCTCGGTTTCGAGACCGACCACCGGACCATCCCGCACGAGATCGGCCTCATCGGCTCCGCCGTCCACCTGCAGAAGGGCTGCTACCGCGGCCAGGAGACCGTGGCGCGCGTCCACAACCTGGGGAAGCCGCCGCGCCGGCTGGTGTTCCTGCACCTGGACGGCAGCGAGGTGCTCCTGCCGGAGCACGGCACGCCCGTGCGGCTGGCCGCCGACGGCCCGGACGGCCGCCAGGTCGGCTTCGTCACGACCGCCGTACGCCACTACGAGCTCGGCCCCATCGCGCTCGCCCTGGTGAAGCGGAACGTACCGGTCGACGCGCCCCTGCTGGCGGGCGGCACGGCGGCGGCCCAGGAGGCCGTCGTCCAGCCCTGACCGCCCGGGGCCGCCTGCCGCCGCCGACCGCGCCGTACGCACGGCTCACCCCCGCCGACCCGGGCCCCCGGGCTCCCCGGCTGCCCTGGCTTGCGGGCTCCCCCAGGCTCCCGGGCTGCCCTGGTTTTCCGGGCTCCCCAGGCTCCCGGGCTGCCCAGGCTTTCCGGGCCGTCCTGGTCGCCGGCTCACGGCTCACACCTGCGGGCTGCTGACCGCCCGGGGCCGGCTGAGGGTGTCCGCCGGGCCCCGGGCGGCAGCATCCGGCGCGGACCCCGGTCGGCTCCCTCCGGTCCGGGCCCGGCTCACACCTCCAGCAGCACCGTGAACGGGCCGTGGTTGGTGAGCGAGACACGCATCTCGGCACCGAACCGGCCCGTCTCCACAGTGGCGCCCAACTCCCGCAGCCGCGCGACGACCTCGTCCACCAGCGGCTCCGCCACCGGCCCCGGAGCCGCCGCGTTCCAGGTGGGGCGGCGGCCCTTGCGGGCGTCCCCGTAGAGGGTGAACTGGGAAATCACCAGCAAGGGTGCATTCACGTCGGAGCAGGACTTCTCGCCGTCCAGGATGCGGACGGACCACAGCTTGCGGGCCAGCTGCGCGGCCTGCTCCGGGGTGTCGCCGTGCGTGACGCCGACGAGTACGCACAGCCCCTCGCCCACGATCTCGCCGACCGTCTCGCCGGCGACGTCGACCCGTGCCCCGTCGACTCTCTGTACCACTGCTCGCATGCCACCCAACTTACCGAGGGCCGAACGGGTGCAGAGCACCTGCACCGGGCATGCGGGAATGGCACCATGCGTGTCAGGCGGTGCCCGTGAGCACCGGTCGAGGGGACGGATTCACATGAGCACACCTGGCGCCGGGCAGCGCCCCGGTTCTGTCTCGATCACCTGTGCCGACTCGGGCAAGGCTGTCGAACGGACCCGCCCACCGGTCCAGCGGACCCCGGCCGGCACGGCGGGAGCCTCCGGGAACCCGTGCGGCCGGGCCGCCGCGGACGCCCCCGGGGCGCTGCGGTCGCTGTGCCTGAAGGAGTTGCGCGCCCTGCGCCGCGACTCGCACACGGACGAGGCGGACCTCAGCTACGTGCGGCGGCTGCTGCAGGGCCGGATCGACATCCTGCGCGCCGAGCTGGCGCGGCGGGCCGGCCCCGAGGTGCCCGTGGTGCACCGGCTGTCGGAGATCCTGGTCGACACCCCGTCGCCGCGGGGCGGCGCCCGGCGCAGTTCGGCGCGGCACCTCACGCTGTCGACGCCGCGGAGCGAGGAGTACCGGCGGCTGGCCGCCGAGATGCTCTCCGAGGTGGAGCTGTCCGACCTGGCGGCCAGGACGGACGACGAACTCCAGGAGGCGATGGGGCGGTTGGCGCGCTACGAGCAGCAGGTGTCGCGGCAGCGCCAGGAGCTCCAGCGCACCGCGGACGAGTGCAGCGCGGAGATCGCCCGCCGGTACCGGGAGGGCGAGGCGCAGGTGGACGACCTGCTGGCCTGATCCGTGCGCCGGGCCGAAACGGGGGTGCGGCGCGGCGAGGCGGCCGCCTAGCGTGACGCGTATGAGCTCAGACGCCTCCCACGCCCCCCACGCCTCGGAAGCCCCCGAGACCCCGGACACCTCCCCCGCCGTCTCCTCCCCCATCTCCTCCGCCGCCTCCCGGCCCTCGCAGGCGGCTGACACCTCCTCGGCGTCCGGCGCCTCCGATGCCCCTGGTGCCTCGGGCGGCCCCGCCGGCCGCTTGCGCCCCGCGGCCGGAGGGTCCGGCGCCCTGCCGTCCCCGGTCGTCCGCACCGTCGGCGAGGCGGAGTTCGCGGAGTGGGTCCGGGCCAAGAAGACGGGCTTCCTGAACCCGCCGGTCGTGCCGGAGGAGGAGGTCGCGGTCCGGCTGCGGACCTTCGAACCGGACCGCACGTGGGGCGCGTTCGACGGCGGGCGCTGCGTGGCGACGTACCAGACCTTCGCCCAGGAGGTGACGGCGGTCGGCGGCGCGGCGGTGCCCGCGAGCGCGGTGTCCGGCGTGACGGTCTCCCCGACGCACCGGCGGCGCGGACTGCTGCGCCGCATGATGGCCGAGGGCCTGGCGGACGCGCGGGAGCGCGGCGACGTCCTCGCGTCGCTGATCGCCGCCGAGTACCCGATCTACGGGCGGTACGGCTTCGGGCCCGCCACCTGGTCGACCGTGTGGGAGGTCGACCTGCTGCGGGCGGGGCTCGACCGGCGCTGGTCCGGCCCGTCGGACGGCGGCCGTATCGACCTGGTCGACGGGGCGGCCGTCCGCGCGTTCGGCCCCGGGCTGCACGACCGGGTGCGGGCGCTGCGGCACGGCATGGTGAGCCGCTCGGCCCGCGTGTGGGAGCGCAGCACGGGGGTGGACCCGCATCCGTCCGACGGGTGGAAGGAGCCGTTCTACGCGGCGTACCGGTCCGCCGCCGGGGAGGTGGAGGGGTACGTGGCGTACTCCGCCGACGGCAAGTGGGACGACGCGAAGCAGCCGGTGAACACGGTCGTCGTCCACGAACTGCTCGCGGCCTCCCCGGATGCCGAGCAGGCGCTGTGGCGGTACGTGTGCGCCATCGACTGGGTGACGCGGGTGCGCAGCGGCCACCGCGCGCCGGACGACCTGCTGCCGCTGCTGCTGCCGGACCCGCGCGCGGCCCGGGTGCTGACGCACGCGGACATGCTGTGGCTGCGGATCCTCGACGTGCCGCGGGCCCTGGAGGCGCGGACGTACGCGGTGCCGGGGGTGCTGGTGCTGGAGGTGCGGGACGCGGCCGGGTTCGCCGGGGGGAGGTTCCGGCTGGACGCCTCGCCGGAGGGCGCGTCCTGCACGCCCACCACGGCGTCCGCGGACCTGGTGGCGGACGTGGCGGAGCTGGCCGCGCTGTCCTGGGGGACGAGTCGGCGGTCCGGCTGGCGGCGGTGGGCCGGGTGGAGGAGGCCCGCCCCGGGGCGGCGGCCACGGCCGACGTGCTGTTTCGGGCGGCACGGCGCGCGTGGTGCCCGGACATCTTCTGAGCGGCCGCCCCGGCCCGGCGGCGGGCGGTGCGGGCGGCCTCGGCCCGGCGGCGGGCGGTGCGGGCGGCCCGGCACCGCGGTGGCCGCCGCGTCCGGGTGACTGCCGCGCCGCGGGGGTGGCTGCCGGGTCCGATGCGGGCTGCTGCGTCCGTGGTGGGCCGCCGCCGCGGTCAGCGCGTCCGGAGTCCGCCGGAGTCCGGAGTCCGGAGTCCGGAACAGCGTGCCGGACAGGGCGACGGGACACCGAAGAGCAGCCCCGCGCACCAGGCGAGCGCGGGCCACGGTGCCGTACCGACGGGCTGGTCGAGTAGCAGATCGCGCAGCGACTCGATGAGCGGTGCGACGGGCTGGTGCGCGGCGAAACCGTGCAGCCGGCCCGGCCCGGCCTGTCGGCTGCGGACTGCGGGTTGCGGGCGGCATGGGGGCGTACCGCCTCCCCGCGGGGCGTGCCCCGCGAGCGCGCCCCGCGGTGGCCTGCCGCTTGCCGGTGGGGTGGCGGGCACCCGCCGACGACGGACCGGCCCGCCGCACCCCGCACGGCGGCCGCCCTCCGCGGAGACGCACCCGCCGCTACGATCGGCTCCGCCGGGTATGCAGGGACTTGGGGATGCCGGGGGTGGGGGGATGTCCGGGCCGCTCGTGGTACTCGGGGCAAGCGGAGACGTGGCAGCCGCGGCGGCCGCGCTCCCGGTGCCGGTCGTGCACGTCCGCATGCCGGGCGCCCCGCGCCCCGCGGGCCCCGCGGCGGTCGCGTACAGCGTCGACTACCAGCACCCGCCCGCGTTCCTGCCCTTCGTCGACGAGGTGCTCGCCCCCCTGAGGCCGGTCGCGGTGGTGTCCCTCACCGAACTCGGGCTCGAACCCGCCTCGGCCGCCGCGGAGCGGCTCGGCGTCACCGGTGTGCCCCTAGAGGCCGTACGGGACACCCGCGACAAGCTGCGGATGCGCCGCCTGCTGGCACGTGAGGCGCCGCACCTGAACCCGCCGTACGCGCCGGGCGACGCCCCACCGGACGAGGTGGCCGCGCTGTTCGCCGGGGGCGCGGGCGTCGTGGCCAAGCCGGTGGCCGGGACCGGCAGCCTCGCCGTGGCCCTGCTCCGGCGGCCCGGTGACCTCCCCGACAGCCGGCGGAGCCCGGGCACCCTCCTCGAACGGTACGTACCCGGTCGGGAGTTCAGCGTCGAGGCGCTGTCCTGCGGCGGGCGCCACCGGGTGCTGGGCATCGCGGAGAAGCGGACCTCACCGGACGGCTTCGTGGAGCTGGCCCACCTGATGCCGCCGCCCGGTCTGACGGAGGCGGACCGCGGGAGCGTCGAGCGGGCCGTGGCCGAACTGCTGGACGCGGTGGGCCTGGCCGACGGGCCGAGCCACACGGAGGTGAAGCTGGGCGAGGACGGCCGGGTCACCGTCGTCGAGACGCACAACCGCCCCGGCGGGGACGGGATCGCCGACCTCGTGCAGCTCACGACCGGTATCGACTGGCGCCGCGCCGCGCTCGGCTGGGCGGTCGGCGAAAGACTGCCGGCGACCGGGGAGCCACCGGGTGCTCCGGACGCCGGAACGACTGCGGGGCGGGCGGTGGCGGCTTCGGTGGGGTCGGGGCCGCCGGTGGCTGCGGCGGCCACGGTGTTCCTCACGGCGCCGCCCGGCCGGGTGACGGCGGTGGCGCCCGCACCGAAGCTCACCCGGGGGCGGATCGCCACCTGGGAGGTGCAGGTGGAGCCGGGCGACCCGGTGCAGCCGCTGCGCTCCTCCGCCGACCGTCTCGGCATGGCCCTGATCACCGCACCCGACGGACCGGACGCCTGCGCCGCGGCGGTCGCGGACCTGCTCGCCCGCCCCGTCGTGACGACGTGCCCCGACGAGGCCCCGCCGGAGCCCGCCCGCCCGTGAACCGGCAGGGCCCCGGTGTACGCGGGCTGCGGCGCCGCCACCGGAGCGGACTCGCGGGGCGCCGGCGCGTGGGGGTGCGGGCCCTGAGCCCGGGTGGGGCGGGCTCGGCGTACGCATCGATCGCGGGGCGCCGGCGGCGGCCCGACCGGCGGCCGGCCCCCGGTGGCCCGGCGGTCCCGGCCCCCGCACACGGGGCCGGGGCCGCCGCCCGCGGCCGGCCTCATCCGCGGCCCAGGACCTCCGCGACCCGGCTGATGCCGTCACCGCCGTGCCCGAGCCCGATCGCGCGGCGCGCCATGCCCTCGGCCGCGCGCATCAACCCGGCGTCGATGCCGTGGGCCTCGGACGCCTCGACGATGTGGGCCATGGAGGACACCGCCGAGGTCATCGGGTTGATCGCCCCGGAGAAGCTGCCGTTCTCCACGTCCCCGGCGAGCTCCTCGAAGAGCGGCGGCAGGATGGCGGCGATGCCCTGCGCGAAGGGTGTCAGCTCCGTGGGGGAGACGCCCTCCGCCCGCGCGACGGCGAGGGCGTGGGCGTAGCCGGCCATCGCGGTCCAGAAGATGTCGAGCAGCGCGATGTCGTACGCCGCGGCCCGCCCGAGGTCCTCGCCGAGGTGGGTGTGCGTGCCGCCCAGCGCCTCCAGCACGGGCAGGTGCTCCTCGTACAGGTCCTTCGGGCCGCTGTGGATGAACACCGCGCCCGGTGTCCCGATGCTCGGCGCGGGGGTCATGATCGCGCCGTCGAGGTAGCGGATGCCGTGGTCGGCGGCCCAGGCGGCGGTGGCGCGGGCCCGGCCAGGGGTGTCGGCGGTGAGGTTCACGACGGTGCGTCCCTTCAGCGCGGCGGCCACCGCGTCACGGCGCAGCACGGCGTCCGCGGCCCCGTAGTGGACGACGCACACGACGGTCAGCGGGCTCGCGGCGACGGCGGCCTCGGCGGACGGGGCGCTGACCGCGCCGCGTTCCACCAGCTCGCGGTCCTTGCCGGGCGTACGGTTCCACACGGTGGTGCGCACGCCGGAGGCGAGGAAGGCACCGGCGAGGGCGCGGCCCATGGGGCCGAGGCCGAGCACCGTGACGGACTCCGCGGCGGAGGGGGACGGGGAAGTGGACATGGCTCAACTCCGTTGCAGAAAAGGTAAGAAGGAACCGGAAGAGAGGTGGGCGGGGCGCGCGGAAGCCGGCGTGCCCGCCGACGGCGGAACGCGTACCGACGAAAGGACTTCCCAATCGTGATGTCAAGCCGCAGCGGTGACGGGAGGTGAACCTTGGTAGCACTTTCCGTCACGGATCATCGCCCACAACACGTTGAGGCGTCGGCGGGCAAGCGCGAGCAGGGCCTGCTTGTGCCCCTTCCCCTCGCTTCGCTTGCGCTGGTAGTACGTCTTCGAGGCGGGGCAGGTCGTGATGCTGACCATCGCCGACAAGTACATGCTTCGCAGCAGACCACGGTGATAACGCTTGGGCCTGCGCAGATTGCCGCTGACGCGGCCGGAGTCTCGGGGTCTGGGGGCCAAACCAGCGAAGCCGGCCAGGCGGTCGGCGCTGCCGAAGGCGTCCATGTCGCCGCCGGTCGCGGCGAGGAACTCGGCACCGAGCTTCGGGCCCATGCCGGGCAGGCTGGTGATCACTTCTGCGTGCGGATGCTCGCGAAACTTGGCCTCGATCAGGGCGTCGAGCTCGGCGATCTCCTCATCGAGGGCCATCACCCCCTTCGCGAGGCGGGCCACCATGGCGGCGGCCAGCTTCTCGCCGGGCAGCGCGGTCATCTGAGCCTGAGCAGCCTCCACCGCCGTCTTCGCAAGTGCGGCGGCACTGCGGACCTTACGGTTCTTCAGCCAGGTCTCGATCCGCTTGACGCCTGCGCGGCGGATCGCGGCCGGGGTCTGGTAGCCGGTCAGCAACATCACCGGCCCCTTGTTGACCAGGTCCAGCGACCGCTCCAACGCCGGGAAGATCTCCAGCAGTTGAGCCCGGAGCCGGTTGATCTGCCGGGTCCGGTCGAAGACCACGTCCAGGCGCCGGGTGGTCAGAGTGCGCAGGTCGACGGCGATCTCGTCGCCGGGCCGCAGCAGGCCGATGTCCCGGCGGACGCGGGCCTGGTCGGCGATGACGAAGGCGTCCTTGGCGTCCGTCTTGCCCTCGCCCTTGTAGGTGGCCGAGGCCCGGTGGACCGCCAGGCCGGTGAGGTAGGCCATGGGCTGGCCGTGGCTGAGCAGCAGGCCGATCAGCAGGGCGGCACCGCCGTGGTTGAGGTCGACGGCCCACAGCACGTCGGTGGATATCTCCAAGACGTCGCCGATGAGCTGGAGCAGCTCGGTCTCGTCGTTCAGGACCCGACGGGACAGCAGTCGCCGGCCGTCCGCGTCGATCACCACGCAGTGGTGATGTCCCTTGCCGATGTCCACTCCGGCCCAGATCTCGGGCACGTTCCCCTCCGCCAGCTCGCCGTCACATCGATCCCGCAGACGACCTCGCCGACGTTGTCCTACAGCAGCGATCGAGTCGCGTCTCCCAATTGGCGGTCGAGTCGTCGCGGGGCTCCGGGCGGCCAAGTCCTTTCAGCCGTCGGACCGGCACCCAGATGACAGCCATACCCAGAGCCCCCGGGCCCTCCGATCTTACGAATGACCAGATCAGACCCACGCCTTGAAAGGTAGGACCGACGATGACCCGCAGCCGGGCCCAGGACACGGAGGTGTGCGGCGTGACCGCCGCCATCGCCGTGATCGACGGCAAGTGGAAGACGCTGCTGCTGTGGCTGCTGGAGTCCGGGCCGCGTCGGCCGGGTGAGATGCGCCGGCTCGCGCCGGGCCTCAGCGAGAAGGTGCTGACCCAGGCACTGCGCGAGATGAAGTCCGACGGCCTGGTGCACCGGGAGGTGCACGAGGGGCTGCCGTTGAAGACCGTGTACTCGCTGACCCCGTTCGGGCGCGACCTGGCCGAAGCGCTCGGGCCCCTCGCGGACTGGGGCCACCGCCGCCTGGAGCGTCTCACCGAAGCCTCCGTGAAGGCTTCCTGAGGCTCCGTCATCCTCCTTCCGTGCCGGGCGACTCACCACCAGAGTCGCCCAGCCCCACGGCACCCACAAGTACCCACAAAAAGGTGGCTACAGCCGCACGCGGCCCCCTGAGCGGCATGCCGCGGCACGGTACGGCGGCGAAGAGGCGACGCGCCCAGGCGCCCGGCATCTGGCGCCTGGCGCCCGGCACCTGGTGCCCGGGGAGCGGTGCCCAGTGCCCGGGGAGCGATGCCCGGCGCCCGGTGTCCGGGGAGCGGTGCTCGGCGCCCGGTGCCCGGGGCGCGGCGGGCTGCGGGCGGCTGCGGGCGGCGGCGTCAGCCGGAGACCGGCCGGCCCCCGTCGAGGAACCGCAGCAGCACCTCGGCTTCGGCGCGCAGCCGCTCCGCCCGCCCGGCGTGCGCGGGAGCAGTCAACTGCCCCGCCGCAGCGAGCCGTTCGGCGACCTCGGCCCGCAGGACCGCCTGTACCTCGCGCTCCGTCAGCTCACGGCGCGCGACCTCCGTGGCACCGGCCCCCACCGGTGCCGCCTCCAGAGCCCCGGCGGCCGGAGCGGCAGCGTCAAGGGGCACCGCCTCCGCGTTGTCGAGCGCGGCGAGCGCCGCCCGCAGAGCGCTCACGGCGACCTTGTCCCGCGCGCGCATGGCCGCGGACAGCGCTTGACGCATGGGGACCCGTACCCGTACCGACATGCGGCGACCCTACGGCCACCGGTCCGCCGAGGCGACCGGATATGCCCCGGCCCCCGACATACCCACCGGCCCGCGAACTTCGGCACCGCAGGCCGCCGCCGGTGTCCTGTCTCAGTGAAGGTGAATCACGGCGAGGTCATGACCAGTGATGGGTCATCTTGAGTGAGACGCGGTGCGGCCTGACGTCTCGGTCAATCTGAGAACTGTGCACCCTGGGCTGCTTCGCGCTCGGCCGCGAACTCGTCGAGGAGCTTGAACAGGACCTTGATCGCGTGTTGTTCGTCCTCAGGTGGAAGGTTCCAGATGTCGTCCCAGCCGTTCGGGATGGCGACGTGGAGAACCTGGCCGGGCCAGGCGTGGCTGCAGTCACGTCCGCGACGGGCGACAAGCCAGTCGTGCCAGCCGGTGAGGCCGTGACCACCATGCCGGAGAGCGTGCTGGTCGTAGCCGGTCAGGAACGCGGTCAGCATGTGGAAGGAGGTCTTGCCGACGAACATGCCGGGACGTTGGCCAACGCTGGCGAAGTACTCGCGTTCGGTCATTTCCGAGAGGGGTTTCATGCGTCCGAGCCCTTGTGATCAGTGGTGTCGCTGTCCGGGACCGGACGAAGCCTGCGGCGGGCTGCTTCCAGACGTTCGGCGTAGTCCGCTGCGAAGATTCCCGGTAGCGACTTGTCGAGCGTTCCGGCGATGCGGTGAAGGGGCGCCCAGACCGCCGCATCGTCGACGAGCAGGCTGAGGTCCGTCATCTGCACCTGCTCCAGCCAGTCCGACAGGACCAGCGCCTCATCCGAGGTGAGCTTGATGATGATCTCCGGATCTTCCACCACTCGAACATAGTCCGTGGACCGGGTGTTGTCAGAGGTGCCTGGCACAGTGCCGTTGTGGACATCGATTCTTTCTGGGACCTCATCGAGGAGTGCCGGCGGCAGGTGCAAGGGCCAGACGAACGGCTCGCGTGGCTGCGTGGCGAACTGTCGCGAAGGTCGCTGACTGAGGTGGTGCAGTTCCAGGTGCGCTTGGACGAGGTGACGCACGAGGCGTTCACGTGGGACCTGTGGGCAGCCGCGGATAGGATCTTCGGCGGTTGGTGTACGGACGACGGGTTTTGCTACTTCGGCCTGTGGATGGTGAGTCTCGGCCGGGATGTGTTCTCCCAAGCGGTGGCCAACCCTGATGCCCTGGCCGACGCCCCGGAAGTCCAGGGCCTGCTGGGGCGTCCGCGGGAGGTGTGGAACGACGACTGGCCAGGGTGGGAGTCGCTCGACTATGTCGCCATGGAGGCGTACGGGATCCTGACCGGCGTCGATGACGAGTGCGGCGAGGCGTTCTACGACGCCCTCGACGCCGAGCAGCGCAATAGTGGCGACAGTTCTGAGCCGCTTGGCAAGCGGTGGGACGTGCGGTGCGAGGATGAGGCTTCCCTCCGGCTGCCGAGACTGAGCGCGATGTTTCCCTTGCGATCACTCACTTATTGATCAGAAACGGTTTGGGTTCTGGGTCGTTGGGTGGGTGTGAGCGATCTGGTGGGGGACGCGCGGCATCTGTCGCCGTCGGCGCAGGAGGCCCTGCGGCTGCGGGCGGTGGCCGCTCTGATGGCGGGGCGGGACCGCGAGGACGTGGCGGCAGTGTTCGGGGTGTCGCTGAAGGCGGTCGACGGCTGGTGGGCGAAGTGGCAGGCCGGTGGTCGGGAGGCCCTGGTCATGCGTCCTCGGGGTAAGCCGGTCGGTGTGCACCAGGTGCTCGGGGAGGCCGAGCAGGCCGCGGTGCGGCAGGCGGTCCTGGACCACCGGCCGTGTGACGTGGGGCTTTCCGGTCAGCTGTGGACACGGCGGCTGGTGGGCGAGCTGATCGCGAAGCTGTACCGGGTGCGGCTGACCGAGGTGGGGGTGGGCAAGTATTTGAAGCGATGGGGGCTGTCCTTCCAGCGCCCGGACAAGCGGGCCGTCGAGCAGGACCCCGAGGCCGTCCGGCGCTGGCATGAAGAGACCTGGCCGAAGATCCGCGTGCAGGCGAAGAAAGACGGCGGCGAGATCCTCTTCGCCGACCAGGTCGGCATCCGATCCGACCAGGTCACCGGCCGCACCTGGGGTGAGAAGGGGAAGACGCCCGTCGTGCGGCGGAGCGGGAACCGGTTCTCCGTGAACGCGATGTCGGCGATCAGCACCAAGGGCCGGATGCACTTCATGGTCTTCACCGAGTCCTTCACCGCCGAAGTGATGTGCCGCTTCCTGGGCCGGCTCGCCGGCCACTTCGACCACAAGGTCCACCTCGTGGTCGACGGTCACTCCGCGCACCGCTCGAAGAAGGTCCGCGACTGGCTCGCCGCCCACCCCGATGATGTAGAGCTGCACTTCCTGCCCCGTACTCGCCCGAGCTGAACCCCGACGAGCTGGTCAACGCCGACCTCAAGCACAGCCTGCCCAAGCAGCACCGGGCCCGCGACCAGGCCGAACTCGCTGCCGAAACCCGCCGCTTCTTCCGCAGGCGTCAGCGTCAGCCGCACATCGTCCGCGGCTACTTCGGTGGCCCACACGTCCGCTACGTCATGGACGAGAACCCCATGAGTTTCTGATCAATAGAAGGGCAGCTCATCGGCCTCGGGGAGCTCGGAGTACCCGCACGCCCATTGCCCAGGGACAGCCGAGTAGATCGACTGCAGGTCGGCAGCTGTCCTTCCTCGAACGTGCAACCAGCTGTGGTCGTCCTGTCCGTCCAAGCGCAGGAGCTTCCCCGGCGCCGAAAACCAGCGCACAGGTGCTTCCTCCATCCCCGTCCACATCGGGTAGTCGGGAAAGTCCACGTGCGTGAACCACCTCGGTAGCTCACTGATCAGCTCGGCGGGCAGTTCACAGGCGTTATAGAGTCGCCCTTCGCCGAGGAGCGTCTCACTGAGCACGAGTTCGACCCAGGCGAGAGAGGCCCTCTCCAGGAAGGGGATCCAGCCGTCTCGCGACTGCACGAACACCGGCGGATCGACCTGATCGAGGTCTCGAAGACGAACGCCCCAGAAGGCACACCCTTGGTTCTCGCTGCGGAAGACCAGGACTCCTCCGAACTCATCGTGCACGAAGAGTTCAGAGGCGGGCAGTAGCGGATCCTGGTTCCCCGTGAGATCGCGCCGCGTGGCTCCGAGAAGCGAATAGCCCTCGCGTAGCGCCACTGGCAAGCGGAACCCCAGGGCTGCCTCGGCCTGCTCCAACTCTGCCTCGTGCGCGCCGGAGCTGACGCCCAGCGGCGCCGACCATGCTGCCGCGAAATCACGGACAAAGTCCCAGGCCTGCCGTCTGTCGCGTATCCCGCCGCGCAGAGCCTGAGCCACGTCGAAAGACCCGACCATGTCGCTGACGGTACAGGGTCATGAGCTGAGCCTGGTCTGCATCCTGGAGATCGCAGGACATGACGGCCCGCTGGGCGCAGGCCCAGAGGAAACTCCTCGCCTTGCGGGGGCAGCGGCGTGCATTCTGGGCTGTCATACCTTGCACTCGACATCGGGAAGTGACGTGACGGATACCCTCCAGCAGCCTGATCCGGAGATGCTGAGCGCGGCCGTGATGGGCTACTACCAGGCTGTGCAGCGCTTCTTGCGGGACGTCACGCGAGTCACTGAGCACGACGACGGTTTTGCTGCCCTCGCCTCCGCAACGGAGTGCCTGTTCTGGCTGTGCTCACTCGAAGAGCAGATGCGCGAGAACGATCCGACGTATTTGAGTGACGCCGACAACTACGGCCGAAGGCTCGTTCAGGGAGCGCGCTGGGCGCGCAACCAGGCCACACATCAACTGGCCTTCATCATCGCTCAGTCCGACGGTCCGCAGTACCCACAGTCCGACGCCGCAGCGCTGGTCGAGGTCGTGTGGCGGCCCGCCGACGAGATGCCGGTGCCGAAGCGGGAGTACCAGAAGCAACGCGAAGCCTATGATCAGTATCTGGCCGGGCGTCCTGTACGCATCACCTTCGATCACATCAAGGGTTTCTTCGCGTCCGAGCAGAACCGGGCCGGTTCGCTGCTCAACCGCAGCACCATGGCGTGACGGCGTCCGCAGCCCGATCAGATCTCGCCCCGCGTTGTCGTGATTGATGCCACTTCGTGTATCAGGAGGCGGATCTGGGCGTCATCGACCTGGCGGTGGGACATCCATCGGTGGGTGGGCGACGTGCTCCACAGCCAGAAAGTGCCGGATATCGGATGCGAAGGACGACATCTGCTCGCCGGCCTCCAACCAGGTGGTCACCGAGGTGCTCCAGTCGCCTGCCACGCTCCGCCAGGGACGAATAGTCCAGGTCAGGCCGATGTAACCGCCGGAGCGGAAGACGGCAGAGACAGCGAGGTCGCGGTCCATGGTGTGCCAGGTCCGCTCACCTGCCCAGCCCCAGTAATCTGCGGCCAGCGCGTCCAGGAACGTGGTGAGGTCGTTGTCACAGATCCAGGCGACCACCTCGTTGACACGGGCGATCAGGCCAGGCGCCCGGGCTTCTACGGCGTAGTGGACAGAGTCCTGGTCGAAGCTGAATCGGTCGCAGAACGCCACGCTCACTGATGAGTTGTCCTGGCAACGGACGGTCACGCTGGGCTTGTCGTCGAGGTGGCTGTCTGGGGATGTCATGCACGGAACGCTAGGTCAGTGCTGCCTTGATCGTCATCCGGATTCGCTCCTGGCACCGTGCAAGAGAGATTCGGCGATTTCGCGTACGCGGTCCATGGTGATTCCGACGCGCTGTTCGACAGCGAGCGGGTGGTCGGTGGGTTCGAGCTCGATGAGGGGACGCTCACCGACTGGGCGGGTGTGGAGGTTGGTCTTCAGGTTGATGGTGGTGGGGGAGTAGATCGTCAGCTCGGTGGTGAGCCAGCCGAAGTACGGCTTCTCCGACTCGCGTCCCGGCGTGTCCCACAGGTCAGCCGCGCGGGAGAAGTTCTCACGGCTGAGGGAGACCCAGACGCCCCAGGAGAACACCTCGTCGCTGCCGATGACCGGTATCTCGATCAAGCCCTTGACGAAGTAGTGCTGCGCCTGGATGACGCACTGATCGGCGGACAGTAGGCAGTCAGGGGCATCGGCGAAATTCGGGTCCCAGACGTAGGGGGCCGTGGCGGAGTAGTTCATCGGCAGCTCGCCGTGGTGCCTGCCGCAACACGTGCAGGTGAATCCGAGATCGTTGGCCATGGGGAGGAGCCTAGTGATCTCGCCCGTCTCGCTGAAGGTGAGGAAGGGCTTGACCTGCGGAGTGTCAAGGCAGGAGAGACAGAGGGAGCTCGCCTGTCTCGCTCAATTTCAGGAGTCTGGCATAGGCGTCCATGCGCTTGGCCAGCGTGGCGAGGGCGTCTCGCATCCAGGGCCCCGTGATGGAGCGAGGGCGGTAGTCGAGGGGAAAGCGACGGGCGAACTCGTCAGGGACTTCACGTTCCGCGTCTTCGGAGGACCCTCGTGCGATGCGCCGCAAGGTGCGTGACGCGATCATTGCCGTGAACTTGACGACCTGGGGATAGCGGGACGCCTGGCGACGGCGGTCGAAGGAGCCAAGGCGGTATCGGACGTCAGGGACATCGATTTCGCAGAGGCGATCGAGTAGTTCTTCGGCATCGCTCCGGACTAGTCCTCGCTTGTCCAGGTTGGTCCAGAGCCGGTCGCAGTGTCGGTAGCACTCGGTCATGAACGGTTCGCCGTGCCGCCGAACAAGCCGGTTCAAGGCGATCTGGGCCCGGACGACTTGTGGAACCGTGGTTAGGTCGAGCTGGTGGCGGTGAGTCGTGATACCGGTGCCAATCCAGAGGTTGTGCTTGATGCAAACGTTCTCGAAGTGGGTGGCGACGTGAACGGTAATCGGCATTGTGCTTCCGGACTGGGCGACGCAGCGGCGGCAGGCGAAACGGGTGGTCACGCCGAGTTTCTTCGGAACAGGGGCGATGTCTGGAGCGTGGCATCGCAATTCGGGGAGGGCCCAAGCGAGGCTGGTGCGGGGCTGGTCGCTGAGGATGCGCAACAGCTCCAGTTCGTTCAGAGAGCAGCCGAGCCAGCGTGAAGGCGCACGAAGGAGGCGAGCCTTGGTCTGATTCGCTGCCGCGAGGCGGTCGGTGTAGGAAGCGACGGTCTCGTTGGCGAACGGAACGACGGTGTGCGGCAAGGGGCGGGCGATGATCGGGGTGAACGGGAGTGACGAGACAGCTGCCGGTGTGCTCATCCCGCCGCTGCCTCTCCGCGGTAGTCACGCTCGCTGGCGTGGTCGACGCGAAGTCGGTGGAGCTGCCGGCGGGTGATGCGTTCGCTGCCGTCGAGGATCGCGGAGATGGCGGCCAGCCGGACCAGGTGGGACAGGCTGCCAATCATGCCGCCGGTGCGCTGGTAGAGGTAGTCCGACAGTTCCACCAGGGTTCCGGGCTTGTAGTGGTGCAGCCGCAGGGTGGCTTCCAGCTGCGCGACCAGACCCTCCCACTCGGAGCCCCTGGGGAAGGGGCCGGTATGCAGGAGCGTGCAGCGGCCAGCGATCTGGTCGCCTCGGATGCCGGTGAACAGCCCGGAGTGCTCGACATCGATCCCGGCATAGACGAACGTAGCGGGCAGGTGCTCGGTGAAGTACTTCAGGTGGTCGGACAGCTCCTCGCCGGCGGTGGTGGCCAGGTTCATCAGGTGGATCTCGTCCACCAGCACCAGATCGGTGCGGGCCTCGATGAGGACCTGGCAGACCGCGTTGGTGACATCCGCGGTGTTGGCACGGGGAGTGATCGACGGCAGGCCGAGGAAGCGGGCGAACTCCATCGCGAGCTTGCGGGCCGAGCCCTTGGGCGGGGCGGTGACGTAGACAACCGGGATGCGTCGGCCGCCGGGATAGCGCTGGCGGACGCGCAGTTCGTGCAGGCGGCCGAGCTGTTTGAGTGCGGTCGTCTTCCCCGTGGTCCGCTCCCCAGAGATGATCAGCCCGCGGCGGGCGCCTTCTTCGCGACGGTTCAGCAGGGTCAGCAGCCGCCCCTGGTGGGCGACTTCCCTGACCGTGGAGGTGCGCACGACTTGCAGTTCGGAGTGGTAGTCGATGCGGGCCTCGTCGTAGGCGGCGCGCGCACGGTCATCCATGGCCTCCCACTGCGCCGTGGGAAGGAGGTCGAAGGTCGCGTGATCCTTCTCGACGAACCGGCGCCACCCGCTCAGCGAGGTGGGCGGTTCGATCCGCTCGTCGTCGCCCGGCGCCTGCTCGGGCTCCTCGGGTGTATTCACCACCATCGTTTCGCCTCCTCCCGGGCGTCGAAGATGCCCAGCGGCACCACCTTCGCCACCTCCTCCATCTCCTCGGCGGTCTCGGGATCCGGGGCCGGTTCGAGCCGGGACGTCGGGCCGGCCGTCGGCGGCTCGGGGCGGGGCCAGGCCGGGGTGCTGGTCGCCCTGGCGCGGGCGGCGACCTTGCGGTCGCGCCGCTCGGCCGCTCGGCGCCCGCCCTTGCCGCGGCGGGCGGGCCGCCCGGCCCCGCCCTCGGGACCGTCGGCCGCGCGGTCCAGCAACTCAGCAGCAACTTGCGCGACTTCCTCCTCGTGCGGCCGGCGGCCAGCGCGTTCGGCCAGCACCTGGTGGGCCCGGTCGAAGACCAGCTCACCCATCGGGACCGGGCAACTCCGCAAGTGGCGCCAGGTCGCGGTGATCCACCCTTCGCTGCGGTGGTTGCGTACCCAGACGCAGGAGATGTCGTAAGGGTCGTAGTGAACCTCCCAGAGCCTGCCGTCCGGCCCGGCCCCGGAGGGCTGGCGCCTGCAGGGGCCCAGCTCGCGGGCGTCGTAGGTTCGGTTGTTGATCCGCACCCCGCCAGGGCCGACGACCCGCCACTCGCGCGGCATGAGCTGGATGTACTCCTCCGGGCTGAGCGCGACCGGCACGTACCCGGCTGCCGAGACCAACGCGGCGTACTTCTCGTTCGGACTCAGCGGACGGTCCGGCATCAGCGGGTCCCGAAGCCCGTCGTGCGGCCTGACCTGCCAGACGGCGACGACCCATTCCTGAAGGAGTTCCTGGAGTTCGTGGATTGACCAGGCCGCCTGCGCGGCCGGGTCCTTGCCCCGCATCTCCGCGCTGCGGCCGGTGTAGCCGGCCACGTACTGGGCGAACATCGTCGCCACCGACCCCAGCGTCCGCTCGATGTGCGGCTTGTCGGTCGGGGTGTCCGGGTGCGCGGGCTGGAACGAGATCCCCAGGTGCCGGCAGGCATTGCGGAAGTTGTCCGAGATGAACGCCTTGCCGCGGTCGCTGACCACTGTCTCCGGAACGATCACCGGCTTCGCGGCGGCCTTGGCCAGCCGCTCGTCCAGTGGCAACAACGAGGCATAGGGCAGCACCGAACGCGACATGCGCAACGCGTCCGACCAGCCGGGCCGCGTCGGCTCCGGCGTCATCGCCCGGGCCAGCAGCAGCGCGGCGTCCACCGCCTTCGTCGACGGCCGCAGCACCACCGCCGCCAGCGTCCTGGTCGCCAGATCCACCAGCCCGGTCAGCTCGCAGCGGTCCACCGTTCCGTCATCGTGGACGACCATCACGTCCAGCGGCGTGGAGTCGATCTCCATCACCTCACCCGGCCGGACCGCGGTCAGCTGCCCGAACATCCGCTTCGGCTGCTTTCCCAGCGCACGGCGTGTGCGGGCCGATCCCAACAGGTGCCGCCCTGTCGAAACCGCCTCCAGCAGCCGGTAGAACGTCGCCCTGGACGGCATCGGGACTTCTCCGGCGCCGTGCTCGTCCGCCAAGAGGCGTTCGACCTGGCGCCGCAGCACCTGCGCGGACACCGTCGCCTCATTGGTCCGGCGGTTCACGACCTGCTCGATCGCGGCCACCACCCGCGGATCGGCCCGGCCCGTGCCGGTGGCCGGCTTGCGCTGCCGCCCGTCCACCAAACCCGCCACCCCGTCACGCTCGAAGCGGGCCCGCATCCGGCGCAGCGTGCTCAGCGCCACCTCCTCGCCGCCCTGCCGTAGTTCGGCGAGCTTGGCCAGCTCCCGCTGACGCACCGAGTGCACCTCCGGGTCGTACTCGGCCCTCATGGGGGCGTGCGGATCACCATCCACGCGGCCCGTCATCAGCTCGGTCAGATGCCGCTGCCACCACCAGGCCCGCTCCACCACTTCCTCCGGCAGCCCATCCAGCACGCCCTCCTCCGGCAACGGCGGGCGCGAAGGGCCGGTGCTGAGCACGGCGAAGCCCTCCGAGGCCAGCAGATGCCCCAGCAGCACGACGCTCGCCGCCTGGGCGTCGTCGACCAGGCGGACCGATGTGCCGTGCAGGGCGGCCACGGTGTGCTCCCGCCTGTCGAAGCGGACCCTGTCACCCAGCGACAGCAGCCGCGGACGCGTCGGCATCCCAGCCCACCTCCCTCACGGCTGCGGGCGCCGGCCGCACCAGCGACGCCGCTGACAAGCGCTCGGTCCGGAGTTCCGCTGTCAGCTCGCGGCGCCAGAGCAGGTGGTAGAGCACCGGCAGCACCGCGAGCGGATCCCCGACCGCGCGAGCCCCGGCCAACAGCCCCAGTGGCTCGCTGAACGCTGCCAGCAGAGCACCTGCCACCGGCTCCTGCCGAACCCTGGGATGCCGGTAGCCCGACAGCCACCGCAGATTCGCCGCCAACACCGGATCGAGAACCCCGACCCGTTCGTAGCCCCAGCCGACCCGGGCGCAGGCCTCTGCCGTCGCTGTGAACTTCGCCGCATCCCCGGGCTCGATCCGCTCGTCCGGGCGCACGTCCAGCACGATGGCAGTGCCGTCCCGGCGGCGTACGAAGTAGTCCGGTGTGTGCCTGATCCGCCGGCCCCGTCCGCCGTACCGCCAGGACAGCCGGAACGGCTGTGAGGCCACCGCCACCACGTCCGGTTCGGCGTCGAGCCTCATCAGGTGCCCGAGCTCCCCCCACGACTCGTAGCCCACCAGCTCGGCGCAGGTCGCAGCCCAGTACCAGCCCGAGAAGTTGCGCTGCCCCCTGTACGACGGGAACGCACGCACCTGCCTGGCCATCTCGAACCGGACAGGCCACATCACGTCAAGCGGACCGGCGTGTGACTCGCCGCGGGCATCGGCGTACTCCAGCCAGAAGTCCTCCGCCTCCACCAGGCACCCCCACTAACCGCCGACCAGGTACGACGACGGTAGGGATCCGGCTACGGCGGCGGGTCAGGAAGAGCGAGACAGATCGACAGATGGCCAAGGTTGACTGAGACGTGTGACCAGATGGTTCACATGGACCGAGACTGGCTCACCTTCAGCGAGACACGTCAGCCGGCCCTGATGGCGCCGCCGGGCTTCCCGCTGTTGCATGCTGTGCTGCAAGCAGATGCTTGCAATAGTTAGCGGGATGGGGCAGCATCGGGGCATGGCATCGCTCCACGTCGGCAGTCTTGGCGAGTTCCTCCGCGAGCAGCGGCGCAGTGCGCAGCTCTCGCTGCGGCAGCTGGCCGAGGCGGCCGGAGTGTCGAACCCGTACCTGAGCCAGATCGAGCGCGGGCTGCGCAAGCCGAGCGCGGAGGTGCTCCAGCAGGTCGCCAAGGCGCTGCGGATCTCCGCCGAGACGCTGTACGTGCGCGCCGGCATCCTCGACGAGCGGGACCGCGAGGAGGTGGAGACACGGGCCGCCATCCTCGCCGATCCGTCGATCAACGAGCGGCAGAAGCAGGTGCTGCTCCAGATCTACGACTCCTTCCGCAAGGAGAACGGGTTCGACGCCCACCCCGCGCCGGAGGGCGACGGCGGTGCCGGAGCAGGCGCAGGAACGACCGAACGCTGACCGCGCTACACGGGAGGAACCCAACCCCATGGCCATCATCGACGAGCTGCGCACCCCCCTGTACTTCGCCGCCGGAACGGCCGATCTCGCCGTGCAGCAGGCGCGCAGGATCGCCGCGGAGGCCCC
Source organism: Streptomyces sp. CC228A (assembly GCF_021390935.1). Lineage (GTDB taxonomy): Bacteria > Actinomycetota > Actinomycetes > Streptomycetales > Streptomycetaceae > Streptomyces. Next base: position 83,590 of record NZ_JAJPUI010000005.1, on the reverse strand, counting down.
GGCCCGCATCGAGCAGGTCCGCGCCACCGACCCCAAGGCCGTGCAGCAGAAGGTGACCGCCCAGGCCAAGGAGGCCCAGACGGTCGTCCAGACGAAGGTCGCCGAGCTCGTGGGCGGCCTCGACACCGACCTGAAGAAGCTGGGCGAGACCGCCCAGGGCCTCGCGCTGCGCGGGGCGGGCGTCGCCGCGGAGTACGCGGTGAGGGCGCGCGAGACCTACGAGAAGGTCGCCGAACGCGGCGAGCAGGCCGTGAGGACGTGGCGCGGCGACGCCGCCGAGGAGATCACCGAGATCGCCGTCGCCGTCGAGCCCGACCCCGAGCCGAAGACCGGGGCGTCGGCCGGCACGAAGTCCGGGCCGGCGGCCGCTGCCAAGACCGACTCCAAGACCGGCCCCGAGGCTGAGTGCAAGACCGACGCCACCGCGCCGGAGGCCGGCGCGCCGAAGAAGGCCCCGGCTCGCCGGACCGCGACCAGGAAGTCCGCGCCCGCCACCGACGCGTAGGTGCCGCAGGGAGCCCGGTCGGCGCCGCTCCGGGGGCCGGCCGGGCACATTCACGGAGACCGGAGCGTTGTACGGGTACGGTGACTACGAAGCGCTCCATCCACTTCACTAGGCGGTGCTCACCATGCTGATGGCCGGATTCAACTCCCTCATGGGACTCCTGTTCCTTGCCATGCTCGTCCTGGCCGTGGTGGCGCTGGTCTTCGCCGTCGTGGCACGCGAAGACGCCTACCGGGCCGCCGACAAGCAGAGCAAGCAGTTCTGGCTGATCATCCTGGGTATCACGGTCGTGGTGGACCTCTTCCTGCCCATGCTGTTCCTCCAGATCGCCGGCCTCATCGCCACCATCGTCTTCCTGGTCGACGTCCGCCCGGCCCTCCAGCAGGTGTCCGGCGGTGGCGGCGGCCGCGGTCGCCGCGGTTCCAGCAGCGACGGGCCGTACGGTCCCTACAACGGCGGCCGGTAAGCACCCCGAGAGCACCCCGCAGCCCCAGAGGCCCGGGCCGCCCCGACGGGCGGCCCGGGCCGTTGCGCGTGCGGCTCGGTTGCGCTGCGTGCCAGGGACCGCCGCCCGCGCCGCGCGGTGCGGGTCGCTGCCCGGTCCGGGCGTCATGATCCGTTGTGCCTGCGGCCTGGTGGCGCCGCGGGGCGTCGCACGGGCCGTGCTGCAAGCGCCGTTCCCCGCGCCGCGCGGTGGGGGCGCTGCTTTGTGCCGTGCGTCGCTGCCTTGCGCTGCGCGTCGCTGCCCGTTGCTCGCTGCCGCTTGCCGCAGTTCGTTTGCCGCAGTTGGTTTGCCGGTGTCGCGCGTCGCAGCCGCCCGTCGCTGCGGGGCGTGCCGCATCGCAGCCCGTCGCTCCGGGGTGTGCCGCGTCGTCCGTTGCGCGAGCGTGACTCCGAGTCCCTTACCCCGGGCAGCGCGGCCCTCAGCGGCCTTGCCGGTCCAGCAGCAGGACCGCCACGTCGTCCGTGAGCTCGCCGCCGTTCAGGTCCCGCACCTCCGCCACGGCCGCCTCCAGCAGCTCCTCGCCGCGCAGGCCGCCGGTCAGCAGCGACTCCACCATCGCGAGCATGCCGTCCTGGCCGAGCCTCGGCGACCCCGGGCCCGCCGACCGGCCCTCGATCAGCCCGTCCGTGTACATCATCAGGCTCCACGTCCCGCCCAACTCCACCTGGCGGCGCGGCCAGCGGGCGTGCGGCAGCAGGCCCAGCGCCGGGCCTCCGTCGTCGTTCGGCAGGAGCCGCGGGCCCAGTCCCGGCCGGGCGACGAGGGGCGCGGGGTGCCCGGCGAGGCACAGTCCGGCCCGGCGGCCGTCCGGCGCGATGTCCACGGTGCAGAGCGTCGCGAAGATCTCCTCGCTCTCCCGCTCGTGCTCCAGCACCCGCTGCAGCGTCGACAGGAGCTCGTCGCCGCACAGCCCCGCGAACGTCAGCGCCCGCCACGCGATGCGCAGCTCCACGCCGAGCGCCGCCTCGTCGGGGCCGTGCCCGCACACGTCGCCGATCATGGCGTGGACCGTGCCGTCGGGTGTGCGGACGGTGTCGTAGAAGTCGCCGCCGAGCAGGGCGCGCGAGCGGCCGGGCCGGTAGCGGGCGGCGAACCGCAGGTCCGAACCCTCCAGCAGCGGTGTCGGCAGCAGTCCCCGCTCAAGGCGGGCGTTCTCCTGGGCCCGCAGCCGCGACTCGGCGAGCTTCACCTGGACCGAGTCGGCGCGCTTGCGCTCCACCGCGTACCGGATGGCGCGGCTCAGCAGCGGCCCGTCCAGCTCCTCCCGGAACAGCCGGTCCTGCGCCCCGGCCCGGACCGCCTCCGCCGCCAGCTCGGCCCGCTCGGAGGTGGCCAGCGCCAGGACCGGGTGCCGGGGTGCGAGCCGGAGGATGCGGTGCAGCGGTTCCAGCGGGTCGTCGCCCTCGCGGCGGGCGTCCGCCGCCAGGTCCAGGTCGAGCAGGACGCAGTGCACGTCGTCCGTGAGCAGCCGCTCGGCCTCGGTGAGGTTCCTGGCCGTGCGGATCCGCACCCGGCTGCCGGCCGCGTCGACCAGCTCGGGGACGGTGAACGTGCCCGCAGGGTCGTCCTCGATCACCAGCAGGGTGAGGTCACCGCTTGACACGTCGATCGGGTGCACCCTCTGTCGCTGTGCGGGCACGGGCGCGGGTACGGGCATCGGTAAGGCTTCCTTCCCTCCCCCCGAGGGTGCGGCCGGAGCGCCAGGTCGACGCCCCGCCGGTCCGGACCATAGCGGCACCCGGGGCTCGAACGGAATGGTGATCACCGAAGAGGGGATGGCATATGCCCCACAAGGGGGAGGTAGTTGGGCAGGGCTCCATGACGAACATCACGCTTCGGACCCCGCTCCGTACGGTATGGCCCGCCACCCCGCCCGGCCCTTCCCCTCACCCGCCGCGACGCCCAGGCGCGAACCCCCCGTGCCCCGCGGCCGGACACGGCTCCTCGCCGCCTGCGGCTGCCCCTGCGCAGCCCTGGTGTCGGGGGCCCGAGCCTGTGCCCGCGTCGGGCCCCTCGCGGCGCGCGGCTGCCCTGTGCGGCGCCCTGTGTCCAGCGCCCGCTTACGGCGCCTCGCCGCTTGCCGCTGCCCCTGGGCGGTGCCCTGTGTCCGGCGCCCGCTTACGGCGCCTCGCCGCTTGCCGCTGCCCCTGTGCGGTACCCCGCGTCTGCGCCCGCGTCCCGCCCTTTCGCCGCTCCGCCACGGCCCGCCCGGCCCCGCGCGCGCGGTGGGTCGACCACCGGCCGGACCGGCCGGTGGGCCCGTGGCTGCGCCTACATGTCCGGGCGTACGACTCCGAGGATTGGCATCGAGCCCGCGCCCGCCACCGTCACGTCACGGCCCGGCCGCGGGGCGTGGACCATCAGTCCGTCGCCTATGTACATCGCCACGTGCGTCGCGTCCGCGTAGTAGATGATCAGGTCGCCCGGGCGCATGTCCCGGACCGCGACGCGCGGCAGCAGCCGCCACTGCTCCTGAGACGTCCGCGGTATCGCCCGGCCCGCCGCGGCCCACGCGCTCTGCGTCAGTCCGGAGCAGTCGTACGAGTCCGGGCCCTCCGCGCCCCACACGTACGGCTTGCCGGTCTGCGCCGTCGCGAACGCGATGGCCTTCCGGCCCTGCGGCCCGGCCGCCCGGTCGATGTCCTTCAGGACACCGGAGTCCAGCCAGGCCGTCTGCGACCGCTGCTGCGCCTGCCGCTCCAGCTCGCGCAGCCGCTTGCGCTCCTCGGCCTCCAGCCGGGACTCCAGCTTCTCCGCGGCGGCGATCTTCTCCTGGATGCGCTTCCTGGCCTTCTCCTGGGCCGCCCGGTGCTGCTCCAGCCGGTTCCACTCGGTGCCGGCGTCGTGCGTGTACGTCTGGAGGTCCGTCTGCCGCTGCTCCAGCTCGGCCAGCAGGTCACGCGTGGCCTTCAGCCCCTGGACGAGACGGCCGGCGCCGTCCAGGAACAGCTGCGGGTCGTCGGTGAGCACGAGCCTGGCCTCGTCCGGTATGCCGCCGTTGCGGTACTGGGCGCGGGCCGCCGCGCCGGCCCGCTGCCTCAGCTGCTCGATCCGGGCCTGGCCCGCCACGATAGCCTGCGACAGCCGCGCCACCTCGGCGGACTGCTTCTCGGCCCGCTCCTCGGCGAGGTTGTACGCGTCCGTGGCCGCGGCGGCCTGCCGGTACAGGTCCTCGATCTGGGTCCGCACCTGCTCCAGGCTCCGCTCCGGCTGCCGCGGCTGCTCCGCGGCGCCGGAACGGCTGGGCGCGGGCACGGGCGCCGCGTGCGCGGCCGCGGCCGGGACCAAGGCCGCGAGCACGGTCAGGGCGCACACCGCGGTGGCCGCGGCGGCGGCGCGACGGTGACGTCGGTTCACAGGCTCCCCCTCCTGGCAGCGACCAGCCGCTCCGATCTGACTTACCGTCAGTAACGTAGGCTCCCCGGCGATCGTGCCATGTCACCAGCGAAAGTAACAGGCGCCTACGACAACGGACCCGCCGCCCAGCCCCGCGGGGCCACCGCCTCCCACCGCACCGTCAGCTCCCCTGCCGCACCCGCCGCCGCCCGTCCACCAGCGGCCAGTCGGCCGCCAGCGCCGCCGCCGTGGCGATCCACCGCTGCCGCGCCCCCAGCGAGGCGTACGGCGCGGCCGCCGCCCAGGCCCGGTCGGCGTCCCGCAGGAACGCGTGGACCGGCTCCCCGGGGACGTTGCGGTGGATCAGTGCCTTCGGCAGCCGCTCCGCCAGGTCCGACGGCCGCTCCAGCGAACCCAGCCGGGTGGCGAACGTCACGGTGCGCGGCCCCTCGCGGTCCAGGGCGACCCACACGTGGCGGCGGCCGATCTCGTCGCACGTGCCCTCCACCAGCAGCCCGCCGGGCGCGAGGCGCGCGCGGAGCCGCGCCCACACGGCGGGCACCTGGTCCTCCTCGTACTGGCGCAGCACGTTCGCCGCCCGGATCAGGTCGACCTGGCCGGCGACCGGCACCTCGAAACCCCCGTGGACGAACGTGAGCCCTTCGCGGGCGTACGGCAGGGCGGCGGCGACCCGCTCCGGGTCGATCTCGACGCCCACGACGCGCGCCCGCGGGTCGGCGTCCCGCCGCAGCCTCGCCAGCAGCTCCACGGCGGTCCAGGGAGCGGCCCCGTACCCGAGGTCCACCGCGACGGGCGCGTCGGCGGCGCGCCGCAGGGCCGGGCCGTGCGCGGAGGCGATCCACCGGTCCATGCGGCGCAGCCGGTTGGGGTTGGTGGTCCCGCGGGTGGCGGCGCCGACGGGCCGGCCGCCGGCGGAACGGGAACTGCGCGGAACCATGCCCACGAGCCTAAGCGACCCGCCTGCCCCTTCCGCGGGGCCTCCCTGCGGCCCCCGTCCCGGGCCGCCTGCCCGTCTCCACCGGGGCACCTCCCGCCCGCCCGCACCGTGGGGCCTCCCTGCCGCCCGGGCCAGGCGTCGGCGCCCCAGGCCGTCGCCCGGCCGTCCGGCCGCACGGAAGCGGCACCCCCACCGGCACTCTCACGGTCACCCACCGGTCGCCCACCGGCAGCCCCCGCCCGCCCGCCGCCCGCCCGCCGCCCGCCCGGCGGACGGCAGGTCCCGTAATGAATTGGCAAAGCGGAAATGAAAGGGGCCGCCGCGGTGTTCTCCCCCCTACGGAGAGGAGCACGGACACCGCCGTCCACCCTCTCCGTTGCTGTGCCCTGCCCCGCGACCGACCTGCTCCCGAGCGGAAGGACCGACGACGTGAGCCAGTACGTGTCCCGGCTCGCCGGCACCCTGGTACCGCCGCCCCGGCTCCGGCCGCCCGGTCCCCCCAGGGTGCAGCGCGGCTACCGCGCCCCCCGCCGGGTCGCCATGCTCAGCGTCCACACGTCGCCGCTGCACCAGCCCGGCACGGGCGACGCGGGGGGCATGAACGTCTACATCGTCGAACTGGCGAAACGTCTCGCCGCCATCGACGTCGAGGTGGAGATCTTCACCCGCGCCACCGCGGGCGGCCTGCCGCCGGCCGTGGAGCTCGCGCCGGGCGTGCTCGTACGCCACGTCGAGGCCGGGCCGTACGAAGGGCTCAACAAGGAGGACCTGCCGGCCCAGCTGTGCGCCTTCACCCACGAGGTGATGCGCGCGTGGGCCGTGCACCGCCCCGGCCACTACGACCTCGTCCACTCGCACTACTGGCTCAGCGGCCACGTCGGCTGGCTGGCCGCCGACCGCTGGCGTACGCCGCTCGTGCACGCCATGCACACCATGGCCAAGGTCAAGAACGCCGCGCTCGCGGCCGGCGACACCCCGGAGCCGGCGTCCCGGGTGATCGGCGAGACCCGGATCGTCCAGGCGTCCGACCGGCTCATCGCCAACACCGAGGGCGAGGCCGGGGAGCTGGTCCACCACTACGACGCCGACCCCGCGCGCGTGGCGGTGGTGCACCCGGGTGTGAACCTCGACCGCTTCCGCCCCGCCGACGGGCGGGCGGCGGCCCGCCGCCGCCTGGGCCTGCCGCAGGACGCCTTCATCCCGGTCTTCGCGGGCCGCATCCAGCCGCTGAAGGCGCCGGACGTGCTGCTCCGCGCGGCGGCCCGCCTCCTGGAGGAGGACCCGGGCCTGCGCTCCCGCATGGTGGTCCCCGTCGTCGGCGGGCCCAGCGGCAGCGGCCTCGCCAAGCCGGAGGGCCTCCAGAAGCTGGCCGCGTCCCTGGGCATCGCGGACGTGGTGCGCTTCCACCCGCCGGTCGCGCAGCCGCAGCTCGCGGACTGGTTCCGCGCGGCCAGCGTGCTGGTCATGCCGTCGCACAGCGAGTCCTTCGGTCTGGTCGCCGTGGAGGCGCAGGCCACGGGCACCCCGGTCGTGGCGGCGGCCGTCGGCGGGCTGCCGGTGGCGGTCCGGGACGGCGAGACGGGCTACCTGGTGCAGGGGCACGACCCGGCCGGCTACGCGCGCGTACTGCGCCGCTTCGTGGACGAGCCGGCCCTCACCGCCCGCCTGGGAGAGGCGGCGGCCCGCCACGCCCGCTGCTTCGGCTGGGACCGGGCGGCGTCCGCCACGGCCGACGTGTACGCGGCTGCGATGCACGATCACCGCCGTCGCGTACGCTCGGGCCATGGCTGACGCAGAGCAGACAGAGCAGTCCGACCAGACCCGGCAGCCCCACCCGCCCCAGAGCCCCGGCTCCGGACGTCCCTCGGAGGATCCCTCGGGAAAGCCCGCGGGAAGCCCCTCGGAAACGGCTTCGAGCCCCTCGGAAACGGCTTCGGGAAAGCCCTCCGGGCAGCCCGACGCGGGGCAGGTCGTGGAGTCCGCGCTGCGTGACGCGGACCTGCCCTGGGAGTCGCCGTCGCCCGGCACGTACGTCGTCACGCTCCCCGGCACCCAGAAGCTCTCCACGACGCTGTCCCTGCGCCTCGGCAACCACTCGCTGTCCCTGAACGCCTTCGTGATCCGCCACCCCGACGAGAACGAGGCGGCCGTCCACCGCTGGCTGCTGGAGCGCAACCTCAAGCTGTACGGCGTCGGCTACGCCGTCGACGGGCTGGGCGACATCTACCTGACCGGCAAGCTGCCCCTGTCCGCGGTCACCCCGGACGAACTGGACCGCCTCATGGGCTCCGTCCTGGAGGCGGCGGACGGCGCCTTCAACACGCTCCTGGAGCTGGGGTTCGCGACGGCCATCCGCAAGGAGTACGAGTGGCGGGTGGCGCGCGGCGAGTCCACGCGGAACCTCGACGCCTTCAGCCACCTGACGCAGCCGTCGAAGTGACCCCCGGCCGCCGAGGGAGCGCCGGCGTGGCGCCCTGACCCGGCCCGCCTGCCCTGCCCCGCGAGCGCCGGAGTCCGGCCGAGCCCACCGCGCGCCCTCCCGCCGGAGCGCGCCGCTCCGACCGGGCGGGCAGGCCCGCCGCACCGAGGGTGAACCCCCTGCACGTGCACCGGGGGCGTACGGCACCCCCGTGTCCGTACGCCCCCGGAGTCCTGTGCGGACGCGCTCCGCGCCTAGCCGGCCGAGCCGGGTTCTCCACCCCGGTCCGCGAGGGCGCCGCCCTTGTCCAAGGCCACCGCGGCGACCCCGGCGACCGCGGCCCCCGCGGCGACCGGCGCCGCCGAGGCATCCGCGATGTCCGCGGCGACCGGTGCGACCCGACCGCCCGCGACCGTGGCGACCGGAGCGCCGGCAACCCCCGCGGCGACCGGTGCCGACTGCGCCTCCGACGCGCCCTGTGCCCCCGGTGTGTTCTTTCCTCCCGGGGTGTCCTTCGCTCCCGGGATGTCCTTCGCCCCCGATGGGCCCTGGGGCTCCGGCGCGTCCTGCGAGGGTCGCGTGAGGGCCGCGCCCGCGTCCTTCGGCGCCTCCTCGGACAGGGCGCGGCGCAGCAGCAGCGCGTACCCGGCCGCGGCCGCCACGCCGATGACCGCGCACGACGCCCACAGCACCTCGGGGCCGGGCCCCCCGACGATCCAGCCGGCAGCGATCGGGGCGACGAAGCCGCCCACCGACCAGGACATGCCCATCAGCCCCTGGTAGCGGCCGCGGGCGTGCACCGGGGCCAGGTGGGCGGTGGCGGCGGCGGTGACCGGGACGTACACCATCTCGCCGACCGTCCACACCACCACGGTCGCCGCGAACAGCAGGGGCGTCCCTGCCAGCGCGGTGGCGCCCGTGCCGACCGCGAACAGCAGGGAGGACACGACCAGCAGCGCGACCTGCGACCGGCGTTCGGTGAGCTTGTTGACGAGGAGCTGGAAGACCACGATGACCACGCCGTTGACGGCGATGACCCGGCCGTACGCGTCGGGCTCCAGGCCCTCGCCCGCCATGGTCAGCGGCAGGCCCACCCATGGTGTGCTGAAGACGGTGCAGACCAGCAGGTTCAGCAGGACCAGCGTGCGGAAGGGGCCGTCCCGCAGCACGTCCCGCGTGGACAGCCGCGGCGCGGCGGCAGGCGCGTCGGCGGACGGGTCGGCGGACGGGTCGGCCGCCGCGTCGCGCGGGGCCTGCGGGCGGGTCTCCGGCAGGCGCAGGAAGACGATCAGCGCGCACAGCACCGTGGCGACCGCGTCCACGACGAACAGCGCCCGGTAGCCGAAGACGATCGCCGCGCCGCCGCCGGTCGCCGCGATGGCGAAGCCGAGGTTGAGGGCCCAGTAGTTCAGCGCGTACGCCCGCCGCCGGTCGTGTTCGGGCACCTGGTCGGCGATGGTGGCGCTGATCGCCGGCCGGACCGCCTGCATGGCGACGCCCATGAGCAGCACCACCGTCGCCACCGCCCACGGGCTGCTCACCACGGCGAGCGCCGCCGCGCAGGCCGCGCCCGCGAGGTGGCCGGCCAGCATGGTGGGCCGGCGTCCCCACCGGTCGCTGAGCATCCCGCCGAGCGGCGACCCGGCGATGCCGCCCAGGCCGTGCAGGGCGATGACGACACCCGCGTACCAGCCGGAGAAGCCCAGCTCCTGGGTGAGAAAGAGGGACAGGAACGTCAGGACGAACGCCCCCGTGCGGTTCACGAGCGTCGACAGCCAGAGCCACCAGAAGCCCCGGGGGAGCCCGGAGCCCGCGGCGCGCACCGAACGTATGAGCGAAACAACGGGCACGCGGGCTCCCCCGGGACAGGTCACGTAAGTGGTGGCTTTCGTAAGGGGAAGTTACGGGGGGCCGACCGCCCGCTGCCACTGAATTGACGGGAGGCGTCAAGCGTCGCGGAGGGCCCCTCGGAGCCCGTACGGGCCGGAGGCGTCCATTAGGCTCGTACGCATGGCCGACGCACCGTACAAGCTGATCCTCCTCCGCCACGGCGAGAGCGAGTGGAACGCGAAGAACCTGTTCACCGGCTGGGTGGACGTCAACCTCACGGAGAAGGGCGAGAAGGAGGCGGTCCGGGGCGGTGAGCTGCTCAAGGACGCCGGTCTGCTGCCCGACGTGCTGCACACCTCCCTCCAGAAGCGCGCCATCCGCACCGCGCAGCTCGCCCTGGAGGCCGCCGACCGCCACTGGATCCCGGTGCACCGCTCCTGGCGCCTGAACGAGCGCCACTACGGCGCCCTCCAGGGCAAGGACAAGGCGCAGACCCTCGCCGAGTTCGGCGAGGAGCAGTTCATGCTGTGGCGCCGCTCGTACGACACCCCGCCCCCGGTCCTCGCCGACGACGCCGAGTACTCCCAGGCCCACGACCCCCGCTACGCGACGATCCCGAGCGAGCTGCGCCCCCGCACGGAGTGCCTCAAGGACGTCGTCGACCGCATGCTGCCGTACTGGTACGACGGCATCGTCCCCGACCTGCTCGCCGGCCGCACGGTCCTGATCGCCGCCCACGGCAACAGCCTGCGCGCCCTGGTCAAGCACCTGGACGGCATCTCCGACGCCGACATCGCGGGCCTCAACATCCCGACCGGCATCCCGCTCGCCTACGAACTGGACGCCGACTTCAACCCGGTCACCCCGGGCGGCACGTACCTCGACCCGGAGGCCGCGGCGGCCGCCATCGAGGCGGTCAAGAACCAGGGCAAGAAGAAGTAGGAATAGTGATCATGCCCCTGACCTGCGCACACGGCGCAGATCGGGGGCATTTTCGCGCTCTGGGCCCACCCTGGGCCCTCAGCGCGGAGAGTCGTCCGGCCTCAGGGCCCTGCCGAGTGCCTGCCGCGCGCGGTCCCGGCTGCTCGGCATCAGGTGGGCGTAGACCTTCAGTGTGAGCCCCGGGTCGGAGTGGCCCAGGTACTCGCTGACGGCCTTGATGCTCTCTCCGGCGTCCAGCAGCACCGAGGCGTAGAAGTGCCTCAGGGCATGCATGCCGTGCTCTCGCGCGGCGGCGTGCTCCCGGCTCTTCGCCGTGGGGATGACGCCCACCTTGGCCAGCGCGGGCTTCCAGTGGTCCTCGTTCAGCGACGTGCGCCAGACGTGCCCGCCCAGCGGGCCGGTAAAGAGCAGCCGCTTGGTCACAGGCGGACCGCCGGCGCGCATCCAGGGCAACGTGATCTCCACTGGCGGGAAGAGCTTCATGTGGGCCTTGAGGGCATCCGCCACGGGGTCGGGCAGCGGCACGTCACGCAGCTTGCCACCCTTCGGCGGGGCGAACACCGGCTGACTCAGACTCAGCTTGAGCTGCTGAACGACGTGCAGCGTGGCGTTGTCGAAGTCCAGCTCCTCTTCGGACAGCCCGAGGATCTCGCCCTGCCGGAGACCGCATCCGGCGCCCACGTCCACCATGGGCTGGAACCGCCCGACCAGGGCGGCGCGCACGGCGAAGACCCGTTCCGGCGTCCAGGGGACCACCCGACGTGCGCCCATTTCCGGGAGCGTCACCGTGCGCGAGTTGCAGGGGTTCCGGGGCAGGCAGCCGTCCTCGACGGCCGCGCTCAGGATGGCGCGCACGTTGGAGAAGATGACGCGGGCGTACGAGCCGGACATGCCGGAAGCTTCGAGCTGCGTCACGAACTCTCGGATGTGGCTCGGCTGGAACGAGCCCAGCGGGCGGGAACCGATGCGCGGGAAGGCGTGCAGCTTGAGCTGGGACTGCATCGACGCCTTGGTGTTCGGGTCGCCGCTCTGGCTCGCCAGCCACCTCTCCGCGAACTCCTGGAAGGTCGTCCGGGCCGCGTTCGGGTCGATGTACTGGCCCCGGGCCACGTCGGCGCTGATGCTGCTGAGCCACTGCTCGGCGAGGCGCTTCTGTCCGTCGGCGAAAGACTTGGACTTCCGCTTGCCGTCAGGTGCGAAGTAGCGGGCCCGGTAGCGCAGACCGCTGCCGTGGCGGGCGGTCTTGGTGCGGACGGTCTTGCCGTTGGCGTCGGTCTCGGTCTTGAACCAGCGGTCTTGGATGCTGCCAGCCATGTGGGCTGTGTCCTCTCGGGTGGGTGGTGTGCCGCCCTCAGGGAGGGAGGCATGGGGGTGCCGTGGAAGCGGCTGTGGAGGGGTTCTGGCGCGGCGGGGAGGGTGCCTCCCTGCCTCCCTGGAAGGGGTTCTGTGCAGGTCACCGGCAGGGAGGCGAGCGAGGGAGGCGCTGAGGGAGTTCTCCCTGCCTCCCTGACGCCTCCCTGCCCGTGACGGGGGCGTGACGGGCGGAGTCACGGCCGTGACGGCGCCCCTCTACCCTCCTTACCGTGCAGGTCACCGGCCTTTACCGGCCCCTCTACCGGGGTAGAGGGGCCCTCTACTTCGGTGGTGCGGGCGGAGGGTGTGACGGTGGGCGTGACGGGGATGTGACGCCGTGACGGGTAGCGGGGGAGGGCTCTACCCGTCGCGGCCGGCGGGGTCAGGCGGCGGTGTCGGTGGCTTCCTGGTGCTGGACCCAGGCGCGGACGGCGGCGGGGTCGTAGCGGACGTGCCGACCGACGCGGAAGCCGGGCGGGCCGGTGCGCTGCTTGCGCCAGCGGTAGACGGTCTCGATGGGGACGGAGAACATCGACGCGATGTCCTCGGGGGTGAGGTAGCGGTCCGGGAGTCCGGCGCGCAGGGTCTCGATCGGCTTGCTATCCACGGGGTCGGGTGACTCCTCGTGTCCGGTGGGCGGAGGGGGGAGTGGTGCCGGTGGCCGTCATCAGAGAGCTGGTGCATTTCAGCGTCCGCAGCGTCCTAGCGTCCGGGCGCTCCCGTTCTCGCAGGTCAGAGCACATGAGAGGTGTGGACGCTGGAGCGGACGCTGCGGGCGCTGGACGGCGGCAGCGTCCGCAGCTTCCTGCCGTGTCCGGGCCGCTGGTGTGCGGCCCGGTCCGGCTGGGTCAGTGCAGGTCAGACGGCATGTGCCCTTGACCGATCGGGGCCACGTCGGGCCACAAGGGGCCCGTCTCGGGTGCGGACGCTGTCTCGTCCGGGCGGTCGGTGCGGGTGAGGATGAGGAGCTTGTGGCGGTGCCGGTCGCGGCTGCGCTGCGTGTCGTCCACGGTGATGCCGACGGTCCGCAGGAGCGGGGCGAGGCGGCGGACCTTACCGCCGGCGCGGGTGGCGTCCTTGGGCCAGGTCGGCGGCCGGATGCCGCCGGGTGGCTGGACCTGTTCCAGAAGCATGGCGGCGGTGCCGGTCCAGGTGCCGAACTGCTCGACCAAGGCGACGATGGCGGAGCCGAACGGGTCGCCCTCCAGGGCGTCTCCGGCGACGTTCGCGGAGGTGGCGAGGTAGTCGTCCAGGGTGTTCCAGCCCATGACCTGGTCGACGGCGGCCAGCACGCGGGCAAAGTCCGCCATGCGGGGCATGGTCTCCAGCTTCACGTTCGGCAGCACGGCGAGCACGGTGGCCAGGAGGTCGAAGAGCGAGCCGAGGACGGCCGGGCGGACGGCTTCGAACGCGGTGTCCAGCTCCTCCTCCGTGCGTCGACGGCTGGGGTCGATCAACTGGAGTTCGAGCATCAGTAGCCGTTCGGCGAGGTCTCCGGCGAACGCGCCGGCGTCGATCGTGGTCATCGACAGCACGCGGCGGAAGGAGAGCACCACGACGTCATCGTCGGTGTACAGGGCCCGGTCCACGATGCCGTCCCCGGTCACCGCCTTGCACAGGGTGTCCGACAGCCACGCGGGGATCGATGAGACGTTGTCCAGGCACAGGGCCCAGGAGTTGAACGCCTGCGTCGACCATGCCTTGACGTCCCGCGGCTGTGACCGCTTGGCGGCCGGGGAGGGATCGACCAGGTTCACGACCATCTGCGCGGTCTTGGACTTCCCCGTGCCTTGCTCGCCCTTGAACGTGATCACCGGGTGGGGGATGTTCGGCATCCACGCGGCGATCAGCCAGGCGACGAGCTGACGGAACGCGGACTCGTGCATGTTGAACAGGCTGTGCAGCATGCTCAGCCCGTCGCCTTCGAGGATCGGGGCGGGCATGGGTGCCATGGCCCCGGACCGGCGAAAGAGGACCGGGGAGCGGTCCACGACGTGCCAGCCCCCGGCGGACACGGTGACTGCGCGGCCGTCGGCGGTGCCGAGGTCGACCACGATCGTCCCGGTCTCGTCCTGTCCGACCCGCAGGTGCACCGGCACCGGGTCGTCGTCCTCCGCGATCCCCTCCAGGACGGTCATGGCGTCCGCGAGCGCGGACTGGGAGGCCACGTCCCCCTCGTACGTGTCGGCGTACAGGCGGGCGAGACGCTGGCGCACCCCGGAGCGGCCCCGTAGCGGGAGGACGGTGTTCGGGCCGTCGAGGGCGACGGCGTAGGGGCGGCCATCGGTCGACATGACGAACCGGTACTGCTCCCGGGCGAGCTGGACGAGCCGCACGGCGGCTGACGGCTTCTTGTCCCCGCCCTCGGCCGGTGGGCGCTTGTTCACGGCCGTGCGACCGGTGTCCACGGTCGTCTGGTTGGGGTCGATCGGTCGGGTGGTGCCGTTCACGGGCGTGGTGGTCGTGTTCACGCGCTCACCCCTCGATCGGTCGACTGCTCACAGGTGTTCCGGGCCGATCGGCGGGAGTGGTCGAGTCGACCGACACGCACTCGCCGCTCAACCGGTTTGGTGGATTTTGTCTGGTCAGGGGTCGATCGTGCGGCCGATGAACGGGCCTGAACGGTCCGCGCGAGCATCAGCCAGTCGACCTTGTCGGGCCCGAGCTGGATCGACCGGGAGTCAGCCGACTCGTCGCCGGTCGTGAACAGCGGGCCGACCGGGTCGACGGTCGGCTGAACGCCCGTGAACGCCGGGTCGGTCGACCAGACCAGGAGCAGCGCGATCGAGAGGAACAGGCGGTCGGCCTTGGCGTGGTTGCACGGCTGGCAGGCGAGCACGAGCGCGCTGGCGGACCAGGTGCGGTAGAGCGAGTACGGCACGACGTGGTCCATCGTGGCGTCGCGCAGGTGGCGGAAGCGGTGCCGGCAGTAGGTGCACCGCCAGCCGTCGCGGGCCGTGAGCTGTGCCTTGCGGGCGCGACGGCGGGCGGAGTTGAGCCGTGGAGCGGTGTGCAGGCTCACGCGTTCACCCCGGAGACGTCGACCAGGTCGAGCACCGTGCGCAGCGCGGCCGAGAGCGAGCCGAGGTGCATGGCCATCGCGGTCGGGCTCGCCGTGCCGAGGTCGAGGTTCTCGACCAGGCTCAGCGCGTCCCTCGCGGCGGCCAGCAGCACCGGCGGCAGCGGCACCACGGCGGGCGCCTGCGGCCGGTCCTGCGGACGCAGCGCGGGCCACAGGTCCCACACCGTCGTCCCCAGGATCCGGGCCAGCGCGTGGCACGTGCGGGCGTACGGGCGACGGCCCGGCTCGTTCACCCACCGTTCCACCGTCTTCGGGTCCACCCGCAGCTCCTCGGCGAGCTCGGCGTAGGTCATCCCGGACTCCACGATCGCGGCAGCCAGCCGCACGTTCCGCTCCGGCGCCACAACGGGCGCGTTCAGCGGGGTCTCCGGCGCGATCGTCACAGCGCCACCCCCTCGACCATGCCGAGGTGCCCGGTCAGCCGCGTCACCATGGACTCCAGCTCCGCGATCCGCTCCCGCAGACTCTTCGTCGTCGCGGACTCCCGGGACTCGCGGGAAGAGGAGAAGCCCAGCTCCTCCGGCGTCACGCGGTAGATCGCGCACAGCAGGGACTGGTACGTCTTGCCCGGCCGGGTCAGGCCGTGCTCCCAGCGGGACAGGTACACCTTCAGGGACGGCTCGGCGGCGATTTGCCAGTTCCAGGACTCAGCCAGCAGGGTCAAGGCCCGTACGGCCTTGTCCTGCGACCAGCCCCGGGCCACGCGGGCCCGCCCCAGCGGCGTGTCAGCCGCCCGTAAGGTGTGCGGCTGCTCAGGTGCCGCCATGGTGTTCTCGGGCATCATGGGATTACCCCTTCGTGGGTCGGGGAGCGGCTGACTGCTTGGCGGTAGGTGGCCGCTCCCTGCTTCGTCCTAGGCCATTGACCAGGACGTTTCCATGCCTCAGCCCCCATGCAGGGAGCCGTACCCGTTCCGATCGGTTCGACCGGCGGGCACATCCCTAAGGTTCCCTAGGGCGCCCTAGGGTGTCAAGCGGTACGCTAGGGAACGCATCCAATGAGGCAAAGGAGTTGACGTGGTGTCGGATCAGGCCGGCCATCGGGCGCCGTACGCACGAATCGCCGCGCACTACGAGGAACTGATCACGTCCGGCCAGCTTCAGCCGGGCGAGCTTCTGCCCAGCATCAAGACGCTCTCCCAGGAGTGGAGCGTCAGCACGGCGACGGCCGAGAAGGCGCTTCGGAAGCTGCGCACCGACGGGCTCGTCCGGGGAATCCATGGCATCGGCACCGAGGTGATCGACCGCCCCGCTCCCATGTCCTCCGGCGCCCAGCGACAAGACCGGGGGCGCCGTAGCGGGTCGAGCTGGGGAGCGGGCGAGCGGTCCGACTCCCACCAGGCGGCGGTGGTCCCGGCGCCGGCCGACGTGGCTCAGGTACTGGACATCGCTCCGGGCGCGGACGTGATCCGGCGGCGCCGCGTCTACCGCGACCGGCACGGCATCGTCGCGCACTCCACGTCATGGATCCCGGTGCGTTACGGGAAGCTTGTCCCCCAGTTGGCGGAGAGCAAGCGCCTGACCGGCGGAACGTCCCTCCAGCTCATCGCGCAAGCCACGGGGCGGCCGATCACCCGCCGGATCGACACGGCTTCAGCGCGGCTCCTGACGCCTGTGGACGCGGAGCTCCTAGAGCTGGACCCCTCGAATCCGCCCGCAGAGCCGGTGGTCGTCATGACGGCGAAGTTCATCGACAGCGCGGACCACATCGTGGAGTACGGCGTGGACCTCGGCGGCCCGGGTCGTACCTGGCTCACAGAATCCGAGGTCGCCCAGTGACGGCGGGCTCGGCCCGTGCGCCGTTCTGCGTGTTGATGGTCGGCCTTCCGGGCTCGGGGAAGACGACGCTGTCCCGTGCGCTCACAGCCCGCGGTTTCATTCGGCTGTGCCCGGATGAGGTCATGTTCCAGCGGCACGGCGTGTACGGGGTCGACTTCCCTCGGGGCACGTTCCCCACTCTGGAGCGGCCGGTGCTGGAAGAGATCGCCGTGGACCTCCACGAACAGCTCCAGGCGGGACGCGACGTGGTGGTGGATCACGGGTTCTGGACGCCCGAAGAGCGTGCCCGATGGCTCGGGATCGCGGCAGCCGCCGGCCACCCGCTGCTCGTCTACCTGGAGGCGAGTCACGAGGAACTGTGGTCGCGTGTGAGCCAGAGAAACGCACGGCATGAAGCGGATCCGAACTCGATCTACTTCTCGGAGAGCGACTTGGTCCGCTACCGGGCCCGGTTCGTCCCTCCTCGACCGGACGAGCCTCACGTCGTCTACGACGGTGACCCTGATTCAGTGCTGAAGGTACTCGAAGCAGCGGGGCTTCAGGCGCCGGACCGTGAGAGGCCGGGACCCTCGTCCTAGCGGGCGGAGCGAGACCTTGCCAACCCCGGGGATCGGACGCGATTCCGGGGGCTCTACGTGTGCCCTGCTAGACGCTAGAGAGCTGGTCACGGGCCCTTCTGGTTGCTAGCGGTGCTGCTAGGTCTAGCAAGGGAGGTTGCTAGGACTGCTGAGGTCTCAGGGGTCGAACCCGTCGCGCAGCGGGAAGGGATAGTAGGACGCCCTCCGGGCGCGTCCTTTGGCAGCTCGCTCCGCGAGCGCTGCGGAGCCCGCCGCCGGGGTGCGGGCGGCCGGTGCGGTGCGGCTTGCGACAAGACAAGTGACAACGCCCCAACCGGGGGCGGGGGCGCTGGAAGCGGTGGCCGCGTACAGGCAAGAGGAGCACCCAGGCGCGGCGCGGCGTGCTCCTCTTTCCTGTACGCGGTTCCGTGACGTGGGAGGTCCAGCGTCCGGCGCCCGTATCGCTCTAAGAGCCCTCTGACCTGGGGTGATCCTCCTAGAGGGCAGTAGGTCTCGCGGACGCTGCGGACGCTACGCATCTCGTTTAGCGTCCGAACGGAAAGCGCAGGTCAGGAGCGGTACTGGGAAGGCGGCGGACGCTGCGGACGCTGTTTTCCTCGACTCTCTAGGGCGAGGGGAAGAGGCTTTTCAGGAGCGGGGGCGGCCGAGGGCGCGCACGGCCGTCCTCCGCCTCTCTGAAAAGCCCTCCTGGAGTTCCGTCCAGCGGCAGACGGCGGGGGCCTCAGTTCGTCTCTGGGCGCGGCCCGGCGGTCAGGAAAGTGACCACCCGCGCGGCCGGTGGTCTCTTCTGCTCGGGACGCGATGTGCGTCGGCCGCCCTCCGACGGTTCCCTGGACGGTGGTGGGCGCCCGAGAGTCGCCCGCCCGAAGGGCGGTCCTTCTCACTCTTCCCTGACGACCGGCGATAGCGGCCCGGCCGGCCGGTCCCCACGCCGCGCCTCACGCCGAGCTTCGGCGTGGCGGCCGGAACGGCAGCTAAATGAATGAGTCCGATGTTCGTGCTGGTCGCGACCATGGCGAAGGGCGCCCGTTGGTCAGTGTGTGAAGACAAACCTGGACGCCCTTCTGGCGGCACTGTACGTGTTCATCGACGACCATGTGGCGCCTTGTCGCCGGATCGGGCGACCCCCGAAACTGACGGACGCCGAACTGCTGTGCCTGGCGGTCGCCCAGGTCCTGCTCGGTTTTCCCTCGGCCCGGCACTGGATCCGCTTCGCCCACGCCCGCCTCGGCCACCTGTTCCGCTACCTGCCCCAGCAGTCCGCCTACAACAAGCGCCTCAACGCCGCAGGCCCCCTGATCAGCCGCGTGATCGAGGCACTGGCCCGGCAGGTGCCGACCTGGCACGACGACCTGCGGCTGATCGACTCCACCCCGCTGCCCTGCGCGGCCTCCCGCGAGACCGTCAAACGCTCCGAACTGGCCGGACACTGCGGGTACGGCTACTGCCGCAGCCACTCCCGCTTCTTCTGGGGCCTTCCGCCTCTACCTGGTCACCACCGCCGAAGGCATGCCCGTCACCTGGTGCCTGGCCAACCCCAAGATCGGCGAACGGGAGGTGATGGCCGCGCTACTCGAACGCGACCACCACCTCGTCCGCCAAGGACAGGTGATCCTCGCCGACAAGGGCTTCGCCGGGAAGGAGTTCGAAACCTTCTGCTCCGAGCGGCTCGGGGTTCATCTGGTGCGGCCGGACCGCGAGGACGAACCGGCCCGGCACGGAAAGATCGCCCGGGTCCGGCAGTGGATCGAAGCCGTCATCGACACCCTCAAGGGCCAGCTCAGCCTCGAACAGCACGGCGGCAGAACCCCGGCCGGAGTCTTCGCCCGCACCGGCCAACGACTCCTCGCCCTCGCCGCCGGCATCTGGCACAACTGGGCCACCAACGCCCCCGTCAAGCGATCACTGATCGCCTACGACCACTGAAGACATCGGACTCATTCATCTAACGGCTAACACGCTGTTCACGGCTGGTTTAGCCCGCTAGCGAGGGCGCTAACGTTAGAGGGCCGTACTGCTAGCGCTAGCGGTTATGGCGGGCCCTGAGCTGGGCCCTCTCTGGGCCCTCCGACGGTGACCCGTGACGACCAACAGCGACCAACAACGACCGCTCGACCGCAGGTCACTTGGGGTGCGTGCCCCTCTGATCAGGGGTGGAGAACGGGCCCTCCAGACCCAGGGCAAGAAGAAGTAACCCCCCCCACGAGCAAGCCCCCCGCCCGCGGTTCCCCCGCCGGCGGGGGGCTTGTTCCGTTGCGCGAATCGAGTGCGGCTCCGCCGCCCCGGTCACGGTGGAGCGCGTCGCCCGAGGCGGCCGCCCCACCGACGGCACCCCGCCTCCGCGGTGACCCCGGTGACCCGGCGAGGCGCCCGGCGCGGACGGTCGCGACGGTCTGCCCGGTCCGTCCGTCCCCGGCGGCTCGGCATGGAGGCGCAAGGTCCGGGACGTCAGCTCAAGACCGCCCCGGCGGCCCTCCCAACGCCCCTCCCACCCACCAGCGCCCAGCTGTGCGACGGCTACAGTCCCCTGGTCATTCCACCGTCACTGATCGACGACCACCACAGGGGGGAACGTCCCGCATGCGTCTGGGAAGCAGACTTGCCGCCCGCCTGGGCGGCGTACTCGCCGCCTCCGTTCTCGCCCTCGCCGGACCAGTGGGCACCGCCGCGCCCGCGCAGGCCGCGCCGGCCGAGGCGTTCGACTACCCGGTGACCCCCAAGGCCGGCAGCCCGTACTGGGACATCCCCGGTACGGAGGTGACGTTCACGGCCGCTGCCGGGGAGCGCTCGTACCTGTGGGCCCGCAACGTCCTCATCGAGAACGTCACGGAGTTGACCGGGGACGACTGGCTCGGCACCACCTTCTCCATCCGCTGCGCCCGGGGCGGCGGCACGCCGGAGACCGACCCGCTGCCCGCCGGTGTGGAGGCCGGGGCCTACTGGGCGGCCAACCTGCTGCCGCACGAGCACACGCAGAAGCCCACGGTGCGGTGGGTCTTCATCGCTCCCGAGCAGGGCACGTACACCTGCCGCCTGTCGGTCACCAGCTACTCCACCATCGTCGCCGACGGCCGCAAGGTGACCATGCGGGTCGCCGCCGGCGCCGAACTCGCCCGGGCCGCCTACCCGTACACGGCACGCTGGACGCTCCTCCAGGACGACGAGCGGGTGGTGGGGTCCGGCAGCACCGTGACGACTCTCGGTTCCACGATCACGCCGACCGGCGCCGACCGGATCGCCGTCGTCCAGGACGCCGCCCTGACCACCTGCAAGGCCGGCTCCGTCATCTGCCCGGGCGGCACCAGCCAGTACGACGGCACCACCGTGCAGACCTGGGTCGAGGCCCAGCCGCAGAACCCCGACGGCAGCCGGTGCGGCGCCCCGAAGACGAGCACGGCCACCACCTGGCACATCGCGAACCGCAAGCACCATCAGGCAGCGGTCAACACGCTTCTGCTGACCACCGCCGACCTCGGCGGCTGCTCGCAGTTCCGGGTCTCGCTGAAGGTCAAGCACACCTGGGGCAACCCGGTCGTGATCCACGCCGGACACGTCGGCGGGCACCTCGCCCGCACGCACGGCCTGGCCTTCACCTACTGAACCCGGTATCAGCGAACCGACGAGCGCCCGCCGCCCCGCCGCCCCGCCGCACCCGCATGCGCGGCCGGGGCCCTGTCCGTGTGTGTCGGACAGGGCCCCGGCCAGGGGCGGAACGGAGCGCCCTCCTACCCGCAGCAGCCGCCGCACTGGCAGGGGCCGCCCGACTGGCAGCCGCAGCCGCAGCCGGAACCGCAGCCGCAGCCGCCGAGCAGGGGGAGCCGGTGTGCCGCCCGCGCGTCGCGCACTTCGACAGGGGCCTTCTCGTACTCGGCGTGGGTCGTGGGGGAATCTGCCATGGGTTCCTCCTGAACGGTCGTACGTCAGCACGGCGTACGGACGTCGTCGCCTCACCCATTGCATGCCCACCCGGCAGGGCGCATCAACGGCGCACTGATGCGCCCGGTGCTCCCGTGCGCCGGGCGCGCGGCGGCGGCCGGCGGGGGCGCCGTGCGGTCACACGCCCTCGACGGGGGTGTCAGGCTGCAGCTCGTCGGCGTGCTCGCCCGTCACCAGGTACACGACGCGCTTCGCCACGGACACGGCGTGGTCGGCGAAGCGCTCGTAGTAGCGGCCCAGCAGGGTGACGTCCACGGCGGTCTCGATGCCGTGCTTCCAGCGGTCGTCCATCAGGTGCTGGAACAGCGTCCGGTGCAGCAGGTCCATCTCGTCGTCGTCCTGCTCCAGCTGGAGGGCCAGGTCGACGTCCTTCGTGATGATGACCTCGGCGGCCTTCGCCATGAGGCGCTGCGCCAGCTGGCCCATCTCCAGGATCGTGGCGTGCAGGTCGTTCGGCACGACCCGCTCGGGGAAGCGGAGCCGGGCCAGCTTCGCCACGTGCTGGGCGAGGTCGCCGGAGCGCTCCAGGTCCGCGCTCATGCGCAGGGACGTGACGACGATCCGCAGGTCCGTCGCCACCGGCTGCTGGCGGGCCAGCAGCGCTATCGCGCGGGCCTCCAGCTCGTGCTGGAGGTCGTCGATCCGCTGGTCGGCGGCGATCACCGCCTCCGCGAGCTTGAGGTCCGCGTCGAGCATCGCCGTCGTGGCGCGCCCGATCGCGGACCCGACCAGCCGTGCCATCTCGACGAGCGCCTCGCCGATCGAGTCGAGTTCCTCGTGGTACGCGTCCCGCATAAGGTGTCCCTCTTTCCTGACGTACGGGGTCCGGGTGGGGCTCGGACCCCACGCTCTCACGCTCCGGGCCCGACAAGTCGGGCGCCTCCCTCCCAAGTGAACCGGCACGGTCCCCACGGTGAACTCTGGGCGACGAGTGTTCGAGCAGCGACTCGGACGGCTGGGAGAGTGTCACCGGCCATGCCTAACCTGGACGCATGGACGTGAACGCGGCGGTCGCCGCAGCGGCAGCGATCGCCGGGTTGCTCACCGGTGTCATCGCCATGCTGGCGTTCCGCTGGAGCGAGCGGGAGCAGTCGCGGTTCACCCGCAGCTCCCTGCACACGGAGGCGGTCCTGCCGCCCGGTGTCGACACCGTGCTGTCGGTGCTCCGCTCCTCCGCCGTCGTCCTCGACGAGAGCGACTCCGTCGTCAAGGCGAGCTCCGCGGCGTACGCCCTGGGCCTCGTCAGGGGCGGCAAGCTCGCCGTGGACCAGATGCTCCAGATGGCCCGCGAGACCCGGCGCGACGGCGAGATACGGCAGGTGGAGCTGGACCTGCCCCGCCGGGGCACCGGCCGCGGCGAGGCCCTCGCCGTCTCCGCGCGCGTCGCGCCGCTCGGGTCCCGGCTGGTGCTGCTGCTGGTCGAGGACCTCACCGAGGCCCGCCGCATCGAGGCGGTACGGCGCGACTTCGTCGCGAACGTCAGCCACGAGCTGAAGACCCCGGTCGGCGCCCTGTCGCTGCTCTCCGAGGCGGTCATGGACGCGGCCGACGACCCCGAGGCGGTCACCCGCTTCGCGGGGCGCATGCAGATCGAGGCGACCCGGCTCACCAACCTCGTGCAGGAGCTCATCGACCTCTCCCGGGTGCAGAACGACGACCCGCTGGAGGACGCCGAGCCCGTACGGGTCGACGAGCTGGTCGCGGAGGCCATCGACCGGTCGCGGCACACCGCCACCACCAAGAACATCACCATGGCCGCGGGCGGCACCGCGGACCTGCACGTGTGGGGCCACCGCGGGCAGCTCGCCGCGGCGCTCGGCAACCTCGTCGAGAACGCCGTCAACTACTCGCCGGCCCACACCCGCGTGGGCATCGCCGCCCGCCGGGTGACCGCGCCCGGCGGGGACCTGATCGAGATCGCCGTCACCGACCAGGGCATCGGCATCCCGGACAAGGACAAGGAGCGCATCTTCGAGCGCTTCTACCGCGTCGACCCGGCGCGGTCCCGCGCCACCGGCGGCACCGGCCTCGGCCTTGCCATCGTCAAGCACGTGGCGGCCTCGCACGGGGGCGAGGTCACCGTCTGGTCCAGCGAGGGCCAGGGCTCCACCTTCACCCTCCGCCTCCCCGAGGCGGGCATGGCCCGCGGCCGCGGCCGCGGCTCGTCCGCCCCCGCGGACGCGGGTGGACCGGACCGCACGAGTTCCATGATCAACCGTGAACCACTCTCAGCCCCGGAGGTCCTTCCGTGACCCGAGTGCTTGTCGTCGAGGACGAGGAGTCCTTCAGCGAAGCCCTGTCCTACATGCTCCGCAAGGAGGGATTCGAGGTCGCGGTCGCGGCCACCGGGCCGGAAGGACTCGACGAGTTCGAGCGCAACGGCGCCGACCTCGTCCTGCTCGACCTCATGCTGCCGGGGCTGCCCGGCACGGAGGTGTGCCGCCAGCTGCGCAGCCGCTCCAACGTCCCCGTCATCATGGTCACGGCGAAGGACAGCGAGATCGACAAGGTCGTGGGGCTGGAGATAGGAGCCGACGACTACGTCACCAAGCCGTTCTCCTCCCGCGAGCTCGTCGCCCGCATCCGCGCGGTGCTCCGCCGCCGCGGCGAGCCGGAGGAGACCGCGCCCGCGGCCCTGGAGGCCGGCCCGGTGCGGATGGACGTGGACCGCCACGTCGTCACCGTCGACGGCACCAAGGTGGACCTGCCGCTCAAGGAGTTCGACCTGCTGGAGATGCTGCTGCGCAACGCGGGCCGGGTGCTCACCCGCATGCAGCTCATCGACCGGGTCTGGGGCGCGGACTACGTCGGCGACACGAAGACCCTCGATGTCCACGTGAAGCGGCTGCGGGCCAAGATCGAGCCGGACCCCGGGGCCCCGCGGTACCTGGTGACGGTGCGCGGCCTCGGCTACAAGTTCGAGCCGTAGACACCACCGCGTACGGCCGACCCCTGACGAGCCCCCTCAGGATGAGGCCCCTCGAAGTGCGAGGACCCGCCCCTGAGGCGCCGCGTGCGCCGGTACGCCCCGGGGGCGCCGTGTCCGGGGCGTGCAGGGCGAGGGAGCGGCGTACGACCGTACGCCGAGGGGCGCCGCACCGGCCGGACCGGTGCGGCGCCCCTCGGCGTCTGTACGGGCGGGTGTCAGTGGTCGTGGTCCTCGCCGTGCTCCTCGCCGTGCTCCTCGCCCTCGGCGCCCGCCGCCGGGGAACCGGTGGCGGCCGGGGAGCCCGCGGGCGACGCGTTCGCGTCGGGGCTCGGCGAGGCGGCCGGGGAGGTGGCGGGCGACGGCGACGCGGTGCCGGCCGTGCTCGGCGCGCCCGACGGGCCGAAGTCCTTGTAGAAGCCGTCCGCCGGGACGACGAGCGCGCGGAGGCCGACGTCACCGGTACGGCTGAGCTGGAAGACGACTTCCTGGACGCTGCCGTCCTTGGCGGCCTCGCTGCCGTTCTCGATCTGCGCGGCGGCGTTGCCCTCGCCGCCGAGGACGAGGAAGCCGCCCGCGGGGATGGTGACCGGGCCGGAGCCCTCCGCCGGCGTCAGCTCCACCGTGGCCTTCGTACCGGGAAGGGTGACGGCTTCCAGGGTCTCGGCGCTGTCGCCGTCGTTGAAGAGGGTGGCCGACACCACGGACGGGCCCTGGGCGCCCGCCCCCGGCTGGGTGATGACCACGGCGTTCTGCACCTTGATCGTGCCGACGGACGTGGCGGCGTTGTCCGGCCTGACGCCGAGGGTCTGCGCGTCGTTGCCCGCACCGCAGGCGGTGAGCGAGGCGAGCGAGATCACGAGGGTGGTGGCGGCGAGGGCGCCGCGTCGAAGGCTGCGGCTCACGGCGGCGGCAACTCCTAGGACGTACGGACTGCTGGGCACGGTCGGTGTAGCGGCCTCAGGTTACCGACCCCCGGTTGCCGCCCCGCACCCGACCCGCCCCTGTCACGCCCGCAAGCCCCGCGCGGGCGCGGCGGGCCCCGTTCCTGCCCTCCCCGCTGCCACCCCCTTGTGCCGCACCCCGCCACCCGCCCCCTGGCATCCGCCGCCCGCCACCGCCCGCCCCCTGGCCATCCCGCCACCCACCGCCCCCTTACCGCTCCCTCTCCCTCTGACTCCCGCCGCCCAGCGCCCCCTTACCGCTCCCTCCGGCTCCCGCCGCCCAGCGCTGCCGTTCTGCTCCCCGTCCTCGCCGTCCGCGGCCCCGCAGCACGCCCCGCCGCCCACGGCCACCGGCTCCACCACCGGCTCCACACAGCCGTACCGCCCCAGAAGCCCCCGCCCACGCCAGACCCCAACGCCCCGCGCCGTACCTGAGCACCGCCCTCGCGCCCGCACCACGCCCCCAGCCCACCCCCGCGCCGGTAGCGCCCCGCACCGCTCCCGCACCGCTCCCGTACTGCTCCCGCCCCGCACCCGCATCGTGCCCCGCCCGCCACGTCCCGCAGCACGCCCGCCCCAGACCCCGCCGCCGGACCCCACCACCCCTGGGCCCACCGCGCCCCGCCCCCGGGCTCGCGCCGCCGCTTGGGTCCGTTCCCGGCAGGGATAACCCCGCTTGATCAATTCCACGGCTCCCCCGCATTCCCCGCGGAATAGCCACGCGTGATCAAATTCGGGAAAGTTCACCGACGCTTCCTCCGTGCGTGTGACCGACATCCGAACGGAGCACGCGAACTGGACGACTCCGAACCAGACAAACCGGGGCGTTTCGCCTGGCAGGTGGCGCTCCGGACGCGCGTAGCGTGGTCGTTTCCGACCGTGCGCAGAGCCGCTCCGACCTGCGAATACCCGCTTCCGCTCGGCCTCCGCAGCACGTCCGCGACGCTGTTGTCAAGCCCCGAGATATGCCCTGACCTGCGAAAACGCCATTCAGAAGAAGCCGTTCTCGTGTTACCCTGGATAGCCACGGAAGGGGTACCTGTCACATGACGTTCAAGGTTGGCGACACCGTGGTCTATCCCCATCACGGGGCCGCGCTGATCGAGGCTATCGAAACTCGTCAGATCAAAGGCGTGGACAAGACCTACTTGGTGCTCAAGGTCGCCCAGGGCGACTTGACGGTACGTGTGCCAGCGGACAACGCAGAGTTCGTCGGCGTGCGCGATGTGGTCGGTCAGGACGGACTGGACCGGGTCTTCGAGGTGCTGCGTGCACCCTACGCCGAGGAGCCGACGAACTGGTCCCGTCGCTACAAGGCAAATCTCGAGAAGCTCGCCTCCGGCGACGTCATCAAGGTCGCCGAAGTGGTGCGCGACCTGTGGCGCCGCGAGCGCGAGCGCGGTCTCTCCGCAGGAGAGAAGCGCATGCTGGCGAAGGCGCGCCAGATCCTGGTCAGCGAGCTCGCGCTCGCCGAGAACACCAACGAGGACAAGGCCGAGGCCCTGCTCGACGAGGTCCTCGCCTCCTGAGCATCCGCAGTATCCGCACGGACGAGGCCCCAGGCGGCTGACGACGCCACCGCGTCACCGGCGGGCATCCGCCCGCCGCGACCGCTGGACGCCCCGGCGCCTCCCCGCATTCGGTCCATCATTGCCGCGGTGCCCGATGACATGCTGTGTCCCACAGCATCGTCGCCGGGCGCTGCGGCATGTCCGGGGCAGGGCGCCGCACCTCCGCTGCTGTGCACCCGCCCCCACCAGCGTCACGGAAGGGTCCGGTCGAGGCGTCGCGCCCAGCATGTCCCCCGGTCCTACAGCCGGGGGCGCGCCCAGTCCATACCCATGTCGGCCGAGTGAACAAACCTGCCGGAGTGCAACGATGACAGACGCAGCACGTCCCGCCCGTACCGCCGCGGTCATCCCCGCGGCCGGCCGAGGCGTACGGCTCGGCCCGGGCGCCCCGAAGGCGCTCCGCACGCTGGGCGGCACCCCGATCCTGGTGCACGCGGTCCGGGCCATGTCCGCGTCCCGCGCCGTGTCCCACGTCGTGGTGGTGGCGCCTCCCGACGGCGTCGCGGGCGTGCGGGCCCTCCTCGACGAGTACCCGGCGCCCGAGCGCACCGAGGTCACCGTCGTCCCCGGCGGCGCCACCCGCCAGGAGTCCGTCCGGCTCGGCCTCGCCGCGCTCCCCGACGACATCGGCATCGTGCTCGTCCACGACGCCGCCCGCCCCCTGGTGCCCGTCGACACCGTCGACGCCGTCATCGAGGCGGTACGGG
Source organism: Streptomyces sp. CC228A (assembly GCF_021390935.1). GTDB lineage: Bacteria > Actinomycetota > Actinomycetes > Streptomycetales > Streptomycetaceae > Streptomyces. The sequence goes on along the minus strand of NZ_JAJPUI010000005.1, from coordinate 56,220 downwards.
ACGGGGGCGCGCCCGCCGTCGTCCCGGCCGTGCCGTTGGCGGACACCGTCAAGGAGGTCGAGCCGGTCCCCGGCGGCGGCGCCGAACCGGTGCTGGGCACGCCCGAACGCGCCCGGCTGCGCGCCGTCCAGACCCCGCAGGGCTTCGACCGCGCCACCCTCGTCCGCGCCCACGACGAGGTCACCGACGGCTGCACCGACGACGCCGGCATGGTCGAGAAGCTCGGCCTGCCTGTCGTCGCCGTCCCCGGCCACGAGGAGGCGTTCAAGGTCACCCGGCCCCTCGACCTGGTCCTGGCCGAGGCCGTACTCGCCCGCAGGAGGGTCACCGATGGCTTCTGACCTGCCCGTGATGCCGCTGGTCGGCATCGGCACCGACGTCCACGCCTTCGAGCGCGGCCGCGAGCTGTGGTGCGCCGGCCTGCTGTGGGAGGACGAGGAGTACGGGCTCGCCGGCCACTCCGACGGCGACGTCGCCGCCCACGCCGCCTGCGACGCGCTGTTCTCCGCCGCCGGCCTGGGCGACCTCGGTGCGCACTTCGGCACCGACCGGCCCGAGTGGTCCGGCGCCTCCGGGGCCACCCTGCTCGCCGAGGCCGCCCGCATCGTCCGCGCCGAGGGCTACGAGATCGGGAACATCGCCGTCCAGGTCATCGGCGTCCGCCCCAAGATCGGCAAGCGGCGCGCGGAGGCGCAGAAGGCGCTCGGTGCGGCGGCCGGTGCGCCCGTGTCCGTCTCCGGCACCACCACCGACGGCCTGGGCCTCACCGGCCGTGCCGAGGGCCTGGCGGCCCTCGCGACCGCGCTGGTGTACCGGGTCCCGTAAGCGGCGCGCGGCGCCCGGGGACGTACACCGCGGACGGTGCGGCCCCGGGGCGCCCTCGCCCGCTCGGCGCACGGGCCGCGGACCGTACGCCCCGGGGCATCCGCCGGTGCCCCGCGTGAATCCCGCACGCACGGGTGCCCACTACTCTTGATGCGTGACTATTCGGCTGTACGACACCAGCGCCCGCCAGATCCGCGACTTCACCCCGCTCGCACCGGGCTGCGTCTCGATCTACCTGTGTGGCGCCACCGTGCAGGCGGCCCCGCACATCGGGCACATCAGGTCCGGGCTGAACTTCGACATCCTGCGCCGCTGGTTCGCCTACCGCGGCTACGACGTGACGTTCGTCCGCAACGTCACGGACATCGACGACAAGATCATCGCGAAGGCCGCGGAGCAGGGCCGCCCGTGGTGGTCCATCGGGTACGAGAACGAGCGCGCGTTCGACGACGGCTACACCGCCCTCGGCTGCCTGCCGCCCACCTACGAGCCGCGCGCCACCGGGCACGTCACCGAGATGGTCGAGATGATGCGGGGGCTCATCGAGCGGGGCCACGCCTACGAGGCGGACGGCAACGTCTACTTCGACGTGCGGTCCTACCCCGGCTACCTGGAGCTGTCCCGGCAGGACCTCGACGACCTGCGCCAGCCGTCCGGCGACGGCGAGACCGGCAAGCGGGACCCCCGGGACTTCGCGCTGTGGAAGGCCGCCAAGCCCGGCGAGCCGTCCTGGGAGACCCCGTGGGGCCGCGGCAGGCCCGGCTGGCACCTGGAGTGCTCGGCCATGGCGCACAAGTACCTGGGCGAGGTCTTCGACATCCACGGCGGCGGCCTGGACCTGGTGTTCCCGCACCACGAGAACGAGATCGCCCAGGCCAAGGCGTACGGCGACGAGTTCGCCCGCTACTGGCTGCACAACGCCTGGGTCACCATGAGCGGCGAGAAGATGTCCAAGTCGCTGGGCAACTCGGTGCTCGTGTCCGAGATGGTCAAGCAGTGGCGGCCCGTCGTCCTGCGCTACTACCTCGGCACCCCGCACTACCGCTCGATGATCGAGTACAGCGAGGAGGCCCTGCGCGAGGCCGACGCGGCGTACTCCCGCATCGAGGGGTTCGTGCAGCGGGCCGTCGAGAAGGCCGGGCGGACCGTCGAGCCCGCCGCCGAGGTGCCCGCGGCCTTCGCCGAGGCCATGGACGACGACCTGGGCGTCCCGCAGGCCCTCGCCGTGATCCACACCACCGTCCGGCAGGGCAACAGCGCCCTCGCCGAGGACGACAAGGACGCGGCCGTCGCCCGGCTCGCGGAGGTGCGGGCCATGCTCGGGGTGCTCGGGCTCGACCCGCTCGACCCGCAGTGGGCCGGCGAGCAGGACCGCGGCCAGGACCTGCACGGAGTCGTCGACAGCCTCGTACGGGTGGTGCTCGACCAGCGGGAGGCCGCCCGGGCCCGCAAGGACTGGGCCACCGCGGACGCGATCCGCGACCAGCTCGGGCAGTCCGGGCTGGTCGTCGAGGACGGCCCGGACGGCCCGCGGTGGACGCTCGGCGGCCGCTGACGCACCCTTGACGTGCCGCCCGGTCCGTCCGGGCGGCACACTTACGTAGGTACGTACGCTCACAGCTTGACGACGACAGGTAGACATCATGGCCGGGAACAGCCAGCGCAGGAACCGCCGCACCAGCAACAAGAAGGGCGCGATGGTCGGCAGCGGTGGCAACCGGCGTCGCTCCCTCGAAGGCAAGGGGCCGACGCCGCCCGCGCACATGCGCAAGGGCCACGTGAAGAACCGCGTCGCGAACGCCAAGGCCAAGCAGGCGCAGCGGCGCCCCGTCGCCCGCCGGGGAGGCAAGGGCCAGGCCGAGATGGTCGTCGGCCGCAACCCGGTCTTCGAGGCGCTGCGCGACGGTGTGCCCGCCACCACGCTCTACGTCCAGCAGTTCATCGACAACGACGAGCGGGTCCGCGAGGCGCTGAAGCTCGCGGCGGACCGCGGCGGCATCCACCTGATGGAGGCCCCGCGCGCCGAGCTGGACCGGATGACCGGCGGCCTCAACCACCAGGGCCTCGTCCTCCAGGTCCCGCCGTACGAGTACGCGCACCCGGAGGACCTGGCGGCGGCCGCGTTCGACGAGGGCGAGGACCCGCTGATCGTCGCGCTGGACGGCGTCACCGACCCGCGCAACCTCGGGGCGATCGTGCGCTCCGTGTCCGCGTTCGGCGGCCACGGCGTCGTCGTGCCCGAGCGGCGCGCCGCGGGCATGACCGCGGGTGCCTGGAAGACGTCGGCGGGGACGGCCGCCCGCACCCCGGTCGCCCGCGCCACCAACCTGACCCGGGCCCTGGAGGCGTACAAGAAGGCGGGCATCACCGTCGTCGGCCTCGCCGCCGACGGCGACGTGGAGCTGTCCGACCTGGAGGCCCTCGGCGGGCCGGTCGTCATCGTGGTCGGCAGTGAGGGCAAGGGCCTGTCCCGCCTCGTCGGCGAGACCTGCGACGTCCGGGTGTCCATCCCGATGCCGGGCGGCGCCGAGTCGCTGAACGCCGGCGTCGCGGCCGGTGTCGTCCTCTACGAGGCGGCCAGGCGCCGCGTCTGACCGGGCCGCCCGCCCCGTCCTGCCGGGACCCGTCATGATCTTGACGGGTCTCGGACATTTCCCCGCCGTCAAGGCAGTGTCCTAAACGCTCATCACTCGGTTAGATGAGTGTGGACACCAGAACGCCCCGGCCCGGGTTCGATGATCAGCCTGCGCTGAGCATGGTCAAGGTGAACAGTGACCCCGCGCAGGTCATCGTGAACCACGCCAGCTTCCGGGTACAGCTCGCCCCGGTCCGGAAGCCCCGCTTCTCCGACCCCGCCCGCGTCCCCGCCCTCAGCGGCGCGGCCCCGGGCGCCGCCCGGCGGCGGCCCGTCGTGTGGACCGGAAAGTCCTCGCCCGGCGACGCCGGCGCGACCGGACTCCTCCAGGCCGTACGGGACTCCGCGGCCGTCGACGCGCTCGCCGGCCCCCGGGCACCGCCGCGCGGGATGCCGGAGCGACGCAGGTCATCCCGCGCATCGCCCTCGCCGACGACGACACCCGCCCCACCCCGGTCGTCGGCGGCCCCCGCGGACCGCACGCCACCGAGTCCCCGCTGCTGCCGCCCATGCGGCGCGCGGAGGGCGCGTACGACGCCCCGCTCGACGAGCCGGACCCGCACGGCGCCGCCGGACACCCGTACGACGACCCGTACGACGAGCGCGCCGGCCAGGCCGACCAGCGGCACGCCTACTACCCGGGGCGCCGCATGAACCTCGGCGTCGTCCTGCTGCCGCTGCGCGTCTTCCTCGGCTTCATCTCGGTCTACGCCGGCATGGGCAAGCTCTGCGACCCCGTCTACTTCGACGGCGGCGAGCGCGGCTCCATGGTCAACTGGCTGAACTCGCTGCACCCCTGGCCGCTCGCCGAGCCGCTGCGGGACTTCGCCCTCGCCCACCCCGTGGGCGCCGGGCTCAGCGTGGCCTTCGCCCAGGTCGTCGTCGGTGTCCTCACCGTCCTCGGCCTCTGGCAGCGGGTCGCCGCCGTGTTCGGCGCGCTGCTGTCGGCCGCGCTGCTGCTGACGGTCAGCTGGCGGGCCGTGCCCGCGTACGACGCGCCCGACATCATCTACCTGGCCGCCTGGTCCCCGCTGATCATCGCCGGAGCACCCGTCTACTCCGTCGACGGCCGCCTGGCCGGCGAGGCGTGGCGCACCCTCGGCCCGCGCTCCGCGCTGTGGGCGCTGCGCCGCCGCGTCCTGCGGCGCGGCGCCGTCGCCGCCGCCGTGGTGGTGGGGCTCACCCTGCTCGTCGGCTCGCTGCTGGGCGGAGCCGTACGGTCCTCCGACCTGATCACCGTGCCGGGGCCGAACGACGACCCCACCAACCACCTGCCGGGCCGCCCCCTGCCGCAGGAGCCGGAGGGCGAGGGCTCCCCGTCCCGCGCGGCGACCACCCGCGAGCCGCGGCCGTCGTCGTCGGCGGCCAGCACCCCGTCGGCCTCCGCGTCGGCGGCGAGGAGCCCTCGGAGGGCCGCACCGGCGGACCCACCGGGACGGTCCGGGAGACCGGCCGCGTCGAGGAGCAGCAGCCCACCGCCACCCAGGGCGGCGGCGCGCCGCAGCAGCCCCGCCCCGAGCCGCCCGCCACCAGCTCCGGCCCGACGGCCGGCGGCGACAGCGGCGGGACCACCGGCGGCGGCACGGGCGAGGACACCGGCTCGGACAGCGGCACGGGCTCCGACTCCGACGAGGGCGGATCCTCCGACGGCAACCGCAACCCGCTCGGCGGCCTCCTGGGCTGACCCCAGGGCCGCACCACCCGTCCCCGCAGGGCGGTCACCGCGCAGGCGCCGGTGACCGCCCTGCCGCATACGGCGTGCTGTACCGGCAACGGGAATTGCCATCCCGGGGAAGGACGGCTGGACTGGGGGCATGGCGGACGACATCAGCGGGGCGCTCGCGGCGGTGGGGCCCCGCCTGAAGGATCTGCGCACCCGGCGCGGGCTGACCCTGACCGCGCTGTCGGAGGCGACCGGCATCTCCCGCAGCACCCTGTCCCGGCTGGAGTCGGGGCAGCGCCGCCCCACGCTGGAGCTGCTGCTGCCGATCTCCCAGGCCCACCAGGTGCCCCTGGACGAGCTGGTCGGCGCGCCGGACGTGGGGGACCCGCGGGTGCGGCTGAAGCCGGTGCGGACCGGGCACGACGCCACCGTGGTGCCGCTGACCCGGACCCCGGGCCCGCTCCAGGCGTACAAGATGGTCATCCCCGCCGGCCGCACCACGCCGGAGCCGCGCACCCACGAGGGGTACGAGTGGCTCTACGTGCTGTCGGGGCGGCTGCGGCTGGTGCTGGCCGACCACGACCTGGTGATGGGGCAGGGGGAGGCGGCCGAGTTCGACACGCGGCTGCCCCACTGGTTCGGCAGCACGGGGGAGGGCCCGGTGGAGCTGCTCAGCCTCTTCGGGCGGCAGGGGGAGCGGATGCACGTACGGGCGCAGCCGCGGGCGCGGCGGGGCAGCGCCTAGGCGCGGTCGCCGACCAGCTCCTTGGCGGCCTCGGTGAGGTCCTTGGCGGTGTCGATGGCCCGCCAGTAGGCGCCCTGCGGCAGCGGGAAGCCGGCGAGGCGGCGTTCGCGCGCGAGGCGGGGGAAGGTGGTGCGCTCGTGGTCGCCGCGCTCGGGGAGCAGGTCGCGGAAGCCCGCGGAGAAGACGTACACACCCGCGTTGATGAGGTAGGGCGAGGGCGGCGCCTCGATGAAGTCGGTGATGTGGCCGAAGGCGTCGGTCTCGACGGCGCCCCACGGGATGCGGGGCCGGGCCAGGGCGAGGGTCGCGGCGGCGTCGCGCTCGGTGTGGAACGCGGCCATCTCGCGCAGCGAGAACCGGGTCCAGATGTCGCCGTTGGTGGCGTACCAGGGCGCGTCGGGGCGGGGCAGGCCGGCTGCCGCGTACTTCAGTGCCCCGCCGCGGCCGAGGGGCTCGTCCTCCACGACGGTGCTGACGCGCAGCGGCAGCCGGGCGGTGGCCAGCCAGTCCTGGAGGACGCCGGCGAGGTGGCCGCAGGAGACCACGGCGTCGGTGACGCCCTCGGCGGCGAGCCAGGACAGCTGATGGCCGATGATCGGGGTCCCGGTGCCCGGGATCTCGACCATCGGCTTGGGGCGGTCGTCGGTGTACGGACGCAGACGGGATCCCTGGCCTCCTGCCAGGATCACGGCCTGCGTGGGGGGCGCCTCGCCAGGGTGCGCGAGGGGGGTGCCGGCCACGTGGGGGGTGCGGGGGCTGTCAGCTGGCGTGGGCGACGCCGGAGGCGAAGGACGTGTCGCAGACCGGGCGCGAGTAGGACTGCGCGCGGGTCGGCCCGTAGTGGAGGACGGCGGCCTGGCCGAGGTCGCGGGCGAGGGACATGCAGTACTTGCCCAGGGACGGGCTCTGCTCCACGGCGCGCTGCAGGCTGGTGAGCGCGGTGCCGGGGTCCTTCTCGCGCAGCTCGACCATCAGGCGGTCGCGCAGGACGTCCTGCGGGGCGCGGGGCTTGGCGGGCTCCGAGACGCTCTCTGCGGACGCCGTGAGGAGCTCGGTTTCGGGGTGTGCACCTGCCCAGGGGACGCTGGTGACCGCGAGAGTTCCGGAGAGCACCAGGACGACGGGCAGGACGAGAGCGAGGGTGCGGCCGATGCGGCGTGCTGTCTGGGTCACGGGAGGGAGCGTAGCGGTCGGTGAAGTTTCAGAGACGTTTAGTCACTCTGATGAGGGAGGTTTCTTTCCCCTTTTGGGCGTGCGGAGTTGACGCCGGCAGGGGAACGGCGGCCGAAACGCGCCCTGCGGGCGGGGCCGGTGGGGTGGCGGGGACGCGAACGGCCCCGCGTCCGGCGGACGGACGCGGGGCCGCTGCGGTGCCGCGCGCACCCGCCCCCGGCGTGCGGGCCGCTCGCCGGGGGCGGGCCGGTGCGCGGGCGTGGCGGGTGGTGCGCGGTTCGTGCGGTGGTGCGGGTGGTGCCTGGTGGGCGCGGGTCAGTCGGAGAGGCGCTCGCCGGTGGTGGTCGAGAAGACGTGCATCTCGTCCGCGCGCGGCACGACGTGCAGCGTGGAGCCCTTCGCCGGGATGGAGCGGCCGCCGACGCGGACGACGAGGTCCTTGGTCTCGCCGGCGACCTGGGCGGTGCCGTAGACGTAGCCGTCGGCGCCGAGCTCCTCGACGACGTTGACGGAGACGGCGAGGCCGGCCGGCGCACCGGCGGCGGAGCCGTCGGCCACGTCGAAGTGCTCGGGGCGGACGCCGACCGTGACGGTCCGGTCGCCCTTGGCGGCGGCCGCGGACAGCGCGTCGCGGGACACCGGCACGACGCTGTCGCCGAACATGACGCCGCCCTCGGCGATCGGGACCTCGACGAGGTTCATGGCGGGGGAGCCGATGAAGCCGGCGACGAAGAGGTTGGCCGGGCGGTCGTACATGGTGCGCGGGGTGTCGACCTGCTGGAGCAGGCCGTCCTTGAGGACGGCGACGCGGTCGCCCATCGTCAGGGCCTCGACCTGGTCGTGCGTGACGTAGACCGTGGTGATGCCGAGGCGGCGCTGGAGCGACGCGATCTGCGTACGGGTCGAGACGCGGAGCTTGGCGTCCAGGTTGGACAGCGGCTCGTCCATGAGGAAGACCTGCGGCTCGCGGACGATGGCGCGGCCCATGGCGACGCGCTGGCGCTGGCCGCCGGACAGGGCCTTCGGCTTGCGGTCCAGGTACGGGGTGAGGTCGAGGATCTTGGCGGCCTCCTCGACCTTCTTGCGGATCTCCGCCTTGTTCACGCCGGCGATCTTGAGGGCGAAGCCCATGTTGTCGGCGACGGTCATGTGCGGGTAGAGCGCGTAGTTCTGGAACACCATGGCGATGTCCCGGTCCTTCGGCGGCAGGTGGGTGACGTCGCGGTCCCCGATGCGGATGGCGCCGCCGTTGACGTCCTCCAGACCGGCGAGCATGCGCAGGGACGTGGACTTGCCGCAGCCGGAGGGGCCGACGAGGACGAGGAACTCGCCGTCCGCGATCTCGATGTCGAGCTGGTCGACGGCGGGCTTGGTGCCACCCGGGTACAGCCGGGTGGCCTTGTCGAACGTGACAGAAGCCATGGTGGTGGTTTCCCTTCACCGGCAGGAACGTGCCGGACGATCCGAGTAAAGGAAGGAATGTTCAGGTCTAGTCCATGCGAGTGAACTGCGGGTGACGGTACCTGGCCGGGGCGGCTCCTGTCAGCACCCGCGGGCCGGTGACCTTCCCGACCACGGCGCGCCGCGGCTCCGGTTACACTGGCCCGGTTGCCGCCTTAGCTCAGTTGGCTAGAGCGCTTGACTTGTAATCTTGAGGTCGTCGGTTCGATTCCGACAGGCGGCTCTTCCCCGAAGGCCCCCGGCCCCTCCCGGCCGGGGGCCTTCGGCGTCGTACGGGGCCGGTCGCGGCCGGGCGGCGGACCGGCGGGTGCGGTCGGCGGCGGACCGGCCCGGCGGGGTGCGGTCAGTGGCGGCCCGCGACGCGGTCGGCGATGCGGGCGAGGCGCGCGGTGTCCGCGCTGTGCGTGGCGGCCTCCCGGCGGTCGGCGTGCCGGTACGCGGCGTACAGGGCGTGCACGCCGAGCCAGCGCAGCGGCTCGGGCTCCCACGTGCGGACCCGGTGGCCGACCCACGGCAGCGCGGTCAGCTCGGTGGGGCCGGACTGGCCGGAGTCCTGCTGGATGAGGTCGCGCAGGGTGCGCGCGGCGAGGTTCGCGGTGGCGACGCCCGAGCCGACGTAGCCGCCGGCCCAGCCCAGGCCGGTGGTGCGGTCCAGGGTGACGGTGGCGCACCAGTCGCGGGGCACCCCGAGGACGCCCGACCAGGTGTGGGCGATCTCCACACCCGCGAGCCGCGGGAAGAAGTCGACCAGGATGCCGTGCAGCTCCCGGACGGCAGCGGGCCGGGTGCGGCCGTCGTGGTCGGTGCGGGAGCCGTAGCGGTACGGGGCGCCGCGCCCGCCGAGCGCGATCCGGTCGTCGGCGGTGCGCTGGGCGTACATGTAGGCGTGGGCGGTGTCGCCGAGGGTCTCGCGGCCCTCCCAGCCCAGCTCGGCCCAGACCGGGGCCGGCAGCGGAGCCGTCACGATCATGGACGAGTTCATGGGGAGCCAGGTGCGGCGCCGGCCCTTGAGGGAGGCGGTGAAGCCCTCGGTGCAGCGCAGCACGTACGGGGCGCGGACGGTGCCGTACGGGGTGACGGCGTGCTTCGGCCTGATCTCGGTGACGGGGGTGTTCTCGTGGATCGTCACGCCGAGGGACTCGACGGTGGCGGCAAGGCCCTTGGCGAGCTTCGCCGGCTGGATGCGGGCGCCGTGCGGCGTCCACGACGAGCCGACGGCGCCGCTGACCTTGAGGCGCGCGGCGGTCTCGCGGGCCCCGTACCACTCGCGGTCCTGCTCGCCGAAGGCCAGCTCGGCGGCGTAGAGGCTTTTGAGGCGGGCCAGTTGGGCGGGGGTGCGGGCGACTTCCAGGACCCCGCCGCGGTGGATGTCGGCGTCGATGCCCTCCCGCGCGGCGACGTCGACGACCTCGGAGACGGTGGCGTTCATGGCCTGCTGGAGCCGTACGGCGGCGTCGTGGCCGTGCAGCCGGGCGTACCGGTCGCGGCCGGCGATGCCGTTGTACAGCCAGCCGCCGTTGCGCCCGGAGGCGCCGTACCCGCAGAAGCGGGCCTCCAGGACGACGATGTCGAGGAACGGCACGGCCTTCTTCAGGTAGTAGGCCGTCCACAGGCCCGTGTAGCCGCCTCCCACGATGCAGACGTCGGCGGCGATGTCCCCGGGCAGCGGCTCCCGCGGCGTCGGAGTGCCCTCCTGCGCGTACCAGAACGAGATGCCGCCGTTGATCGTGTTCATGGCGGGGGACGTTACTGGATGGGCGGGGCCGCGGGGAGGGGCGCAGCGGGTGGACGGCGGCGGGGCGGTGGCGGCAGGCTGCGGGCATGATTCGTACCGCCGTACCCGCCGACGTCCCGCTCATCCACGCCATGGTCCGTGAGCTCGCCCTGTACGAGAAGGCACTGGAGGAGGTGCGGGCGACCGAGGACCAGCTGAGGGAGGCGCTCTTCGGCGAGCGGCCGGCCGCGTTCGCGCATGTCGCGCAGGACGACAGCGGGGAGGTCGTCGGCTTCGCCCTGTGGTTCCTGAACTTCTCGACGTGGCGCGGGGTCCACGGCATCTACCTGGAGGACCTGTACGTCCGCCCCGAGGCCCGGGGCGGCGGCCACGGCAGGGCGCTGCTGCGGGAGCTGGCGCGGATCTGCGGGGAGCGCGGCTACGAGCGGCTGGAGTGGTCCGTCCTGGACTGGAACGAGCCCGCGATCGGTTTCTACAGGTCGCTCGGCGCGGTGGCGATGGACGAGTGGACGGTGCACCGGCTGACGGACGACGCACTGGCCGCGCTGGGCAAGGAGTAGGCGGCGAGGGGGGTGCCTCTATGTCTTTCGTCAAGGCACCTCTGTCGGGTTTCGGGTGGTTCGGGCTTGCTGAAGCTATGCGGCGAGTTCGACGTCCGTCGGTGTCCGGGGTTCGTAGAAGGTGCCGTCGCGGAGCATGGCGAACAGGACGCTGATGCGTTGGCGGGCGAGGCGGAGGAGTGCCTGGGTGTGGGTTTTGCCGCGGGCTCGTTGCTTGTCGTAGTAGGTGCGGGAGGCCGGGTCGGCGTTCATGCAGGCGAAGGCCGAGAGGAACATCGCCCGTTTGAGCTGCCGGTTTCCGCCTCGGGGTGCGTGTTCGCCGTGGATCGAGGTCCCGGACTGCTTCGTGGTGGGTGCGAGGCCGGCGTAGGAGGCGAGGTGGGCTGCGGTGGGGAAGCTGGTGCCGTCGCCGACGGTAACCAGCAGGACGGCGGCGGTCCTGACGCCGACGCCGGGCATCGACGTCAGGACCGGGGAAAGAGGGTGAGCCTCCAGCAGAGCGTTGATCTGGGCTTCCATCGCCCGGCGCTGGGTGTGAACAGCGGTGAGCGAGGCGGCCAGGGAGGGGATCACGATGTCGAGGGTGCCGGTGCCCGGGACCACGACGGTCTGTTCGTCGAGCGCGTCGAAGACGTCGTCGATCAGCCGGGTGGCCATGCGCGGGGCCTTCGGGCGGATCAGCTCCACGAGTCTGCGGCGGCCTGCCTTGCGCAGGGCGGCCGGGGATCCGTAGCGCTCCAGCAACCAGGTCACGGCCTGGTGGTCCAGGCGCGGGCCCAGGACGCGCTCCAGCGAGGGGTGGAACTGGGTGAGCAGACCGCGTATCCGGTTGGAGGTGCGGGTGGCCTCGGCGGCGAGGTCCTGGTCGAAGCCGACGAGCACGGTGAGCTCGGCAGTGATCTCGTCGGTCAGTTCCAGCGAGCGCAGGGTGTGCGGCATAGTCCGTGCGGCGTCCGCGATGACGGCGGCGTCTTTGGCGTCGGTCTTGGCCTCGCCCGGGTAGAGGTCGGCGATCCGGCGCATCGCGAGTCCGGGCAGGTAGGCGACCTGGCAGCCGGCGTCGCGGGCGACGGTCAGCGGCAGGGCGCCGATGGAGGCGGGCTGGTCCACGATCACCAGGACGGTGCCGAACTTGTCGCGCAGCTTGTCGAAGACGGCCCGCAGCCTGGGCTCGCTGTTGGGCAGCGGTTTGTCGAAGACCTTCTTCCCGCCCGGGGTGAGCCCATGACCGTGGTGGGCACTCTTGCCGACGTCCAGGCCCAGGAACACGCCCACGTCTTCGATCTCGAACATCGTGCCCCTTCCCAGGGGGTGTTGGCGGTGCCGGCCTCGGCTCGGGTGTCGTGCTCGCGCATCCACGTTATGCAGACCTGCCGCCCGCGAACTGTCCGGCATTGCGCCGGACCGGACGGTGGCCGGACCTCTGATCAGCGTCTCCGACGAACACCCCCGGACCCGGTGACACCACCCCCCAGGTCATGCCTTCGACAGGGGGCAACAGTCATGCCGGGCCCGGAGGCCAGCGGCCCCGTTGCGGAGCCGCAGAAAACATAACGGGGCGGTCCCGGTGGCGCCGGTGCCGGCGGGGCCTCTTCCCACGGGGCGCGGCCGCTCGCTCACCGGGCAGGGCCGGGCGGGTGCCCGGCTTGCGCGGGGGTGCTCGTGGGCCGGGGTGGGGCCCCGGCCGGGGCGGGTGGGGGGTCGCGGCGGTCCGGTGGGTGTCAGGCGGGGATGCTTTCGGACGCGGCGGCCCGGTGGACGGCCTGGGCGTCCGCGTTCATCTCCTCTATGACGCGTGCTCCCCGGTCCGGTGCCATGTCGAGGCGTGCCAGTACGGCCGGGGTGGCGATGCTCGGGTAGATGTAGCCGTACAGGTCGGCGACGCGGTCCTCGAAGTCCTCGCGGTCCGTGAGGGTCTCGGACACGGACTGGGCGCCGGTCCAGGCGGCGGTGAGGGTCCACGCCGCCGAGGCCGTCTCCACGTGCGGCAGCAGCTCGCCCTGGTTCTTGGCCTGGTCCAGCAGGTCCCGGGTGAGCTCGATCCAGCCGGGCAGGGAACCGCCGCGGAAGGTCTTGTTCGTCGCCGGGCCGAGGGACAGCCGGGCTCCGGCGCTCAGCATCGGCTCGCGGCGCATGCGGTACGCCAGGACCATCGACATGTCGAAGATCTCCTGGAGCTTGATGTCCCGGGGCGGCACGCCCCCCTCCGCGAACTGCTCGTCGATCACGCCCTGCGCGAGGAGTTGCTTCGACGGGAAGTGGAAGTACAGGGCGCCCTTGGTGACACCGGCCCGGGTGAGGATGTCCGCGATCGTCGCGGCCTCGTACCCCCGCTCGTCGAACACGGCCGCTGCCGCCTCAAGGATCGTGCGACGGGTGCGGACTGCCCGTTCCTGCTGTGCCACGGTGCCTCCGGTTGCCAGGTCTCGTACGGCCGAGCGGGTCCACTGCATCAGCCATGTACCTGGAATTCAACCAGGGGGTCCGTATTTTTGTCAGCTCCGTCACCGGGGCGGGCGGCCGACGCGGCGCGCCTCTGGCGGAGAACCTACTGGTCAGCGCAGGGCGCGCGGGCCCGGAGGCGACTTGTTCAGGAGTGTAGTACCGCATGTCCGGTTTGATAGAGGCTGACTGGTACCGTCCGTCGCATGATCGCCGGTAGCAGCTTGCTCGCAGGGAAGTCGGTACTGGTCACGGGGGCGGGGCGGGGGATCGGGGCCGCCGCGGCGCGGGTGTTCTGCCGCGAGGGCGCCGCGGTGACGCTCGTCGCCCGCAAGGAGGCCCAACTGGCCTCATTGGTCGAAGAGTTGACGGCTCAGGGGGGTCGGGCGCAGTACGTTGCCGGGGATGTCGCGCGGCGGGCGGACGCCGACCGCGCGGTGGCGGCGGCGGTCTCCGCGTACGGGGGGCTCGACGCGGCGTTCAACAACGCCGGTGTGGCCGCCCTGCCCGGGCCCATGCACCTCATGGAGGACGCCGTCTTCGACGAGGTGATGGAGGTGAACGTCCGGGGGGTGTGGAACTGCATGCGCGCCGAGCTCACCGCGATGCTGGAGCGGGGTGCCGGCGCCATCGTCAACAACAGCAGCACCGCCGGGCTGGTCGCCACCGCGGCCGGATCGCCGTACATGGCGGCCAAGCACGCGGTGATCGGTCTGACGAAGGCGGCGGCCAACGAGTACGGCTCCGCCGGTATACGGGTCAACGCCCTGGCCACGGGCGCCACCCGCACCGAGATGCTCACCGGCTGGCTGGCGGAGGACCACCCGGCCCGGGAGAACGCGATGGCGGGCAAGGCCATGCTGGGCCGTCTCGCGGAGAGTGAGGAGATCGCCGAGGCTGCGGCCTGGCTGTGCAGCGACCGCGCCTCCTATCTGACGGGCACCACGGTCGCGGTGGACGGCGGCCGCCTCGCCCGCTGAGCCCGCGGCGCGGTGGGGAAACATGCCGACGGTCCGTTTTTCCGGGCGGCATTGACCTCAAGTGGAGTTGAGGTCCTACGTTCTCCGTATCGCCCCGCAGCCGCGGCGGCGGGGCCAAAGTGGCGGAAACGGAGGGGTGTCGCGATGCGGGGTGTCGTGTTCCACGCGTACGGGGGGCCGGAGGTCCCGAACCGGCGGAGCGCCGACGCCCCGAAGACCCCTCCGGTACGCCTCCCCGCCCGGCGTGGGCGCCGCCGCCCCGGCCGCGTGCGGGCACGGTCTGACCGGCCCTGACCGGCCCTGACCCGACTCGGTCGGGCCTGACCGGTCCGCTGACTCCGTGTGCGACTGCCTCCTGTGTGACTGCCTCCTGTGCGGCCGCCTCTCGTGCGGCCGCCCCCTGCTCGGTGGCCCCACGTCTGGGCGGTGGGTCGCGGGGGCGCTCGGTGGGCCGCCTGTCTGGGCGGTGGGTCGCCGGTCTGCGCGGTGGGCCGCGGGGCGCTCGGTGGGCCGAGGGTCCACTGCGGCGCCGCCTTCTTCGTCCTCTTCTTCTTTGCTCCCTCAACTCCACGAATCGAGGAACACCATGTCCGAGTCGCCTCTCAAGATCGGTGTCATCGTCGGCAGCGTCCGCACCGGGCGGTTCGCCGACACCATCGCCCGGTGGTTCGTCTCCGAGATCGGCAAGCGCGACGACATGGAGGTCCATGTCGTCGACCTGACCGAACCGGCCCTCGTCGAGGAGCTGAAGCTCACCCTGGAGGAGGCCGGGGCCTCCGGCAGCGCGCCGCGCCTCGCCGAGCGGATCGCCGGCCTCGACGGCTTCGTGGTGATCACGCCGGAGTACAACCACGGCTACCCGGCCTCGCTGAAACTCGCCATCGACTACGTCTACAGCGAGTGGCGGGCCAAGCCCGTCGGCTTCGTGTCGTACGGCGGGATGGTCGGCGGCCAGCGGGCCGTCGAGCAGCTGCGCCAGGTCTTCGCGGAGCTGCACGCCGTGACCCTGCGCGACACGGTCAGCTTCCACATGGCGTGGGAGAAGTTCGACGAGGACGGCCGGCCGTACGACGCGGAGGGGCCGGCGAAGGCCGCCGCGGTCATGCTGGACCAGCTCGCCTGGTGGGGGGTCACCCTGCGCGAGGGCCGTGCGGCCCGTCCGTACGGGGGCTGACCGCCGCTGCGTACGCGGTACGGCCCGGAGTGCCCGGGCCGTACCGCGTGGTGGCGGGGCGTGCGGGCGTGGGGGGTGGGGCGTGGGGGGTGGCGGGTGCCGTGCCGAGGGCGGGTCAGACGGCCATGCGCTGGGGCGTCAGGAACGTGCACTGGAAGACCGGTTCGCCGGCCTGGTGGCCGGTGACGCTCACGACCGCCCGGGTGCCGGGGGCGAGCGGCGGGATGACGCGCGTCGCGATCCGGCAGGGGATGCCGAACTCGGCATAGCGGTGGAACGAGATGCTGCCGTGCACGGGCAGGAACGCGGTCGGCGCGGTGGCGGCGTACGCGGCCTGGCGGGCTGCCTCGAAGAGCAGCATGCCGGGGATGTGGTCGTTGGGCCGCTGGAAGAGCGTGGGGTGCCGGGTGTCCACCCGGAGGTTCCACTCGCCGGGCTCCTCGGCCGTGGGCGAGAGCAGGACGTGGTCGACGTGCGGGCGCCCCACGAGGAACGGGTCGACCGGCGGTTCGACCGGAACGGCGAGCACCGGCACCGAGCGGTCGCCGCGCAGCCGGCGGTAGGCGGGCCCGCTGGTGAGGCGGACGTCGCCGCCGCTGGTGGCCACCGGGCGGCCGTCGCGCTCGAAGACGGTGTCCACACGCATCTGCGAGACCCGGCCGCAGCGGTACGTGAGCTGCGAGAACGTGATGCGGACGTCCACCGTGTTGTCGCTGTCGCTGACACCGAGGCCCTCGGGGTGGCAGGTGTAGTCGAGGTCGGTGAGCAGGAAGTGGTGGTCCAGCGGTATGTCGTACGCCGCGTGGATGACCGCCATCGCTGCCTGCCGCATCGTTTCTGCAATCAGCATCGGATCGTGGATGCCGCCCTGGACGGGGGCGAAGAACGGGTGGTCGGCCGGCCAGCACGCCTTGACGAGGAACTGGTTCGCGTCGAGGGCGGTCCAGGCGATCGGGAACGCGTCCTCCTCGCGCACCCGGTGGCACATCGCCGCGGACATGGGATGGAAGGGTCTGGGCGCGGGCGCCGTGGCCACCGCGGTACCGCCCGTGCGCTCCGTGTACACCAAGTCGAGCATGCGTCTCCCCCTTGATTGAGAGCCACGTCTTGTCGCTCCGCGGCCAAAGATACAGACGCGCCGGTATTTTGTCGTGGCTAAAGATCGAGCCCCGGTCGCTCGCTTTCTGCCGAATGAACGAACGGTTTCGCGACTCCGAAAGCGTGACAAGCGGGGTCAACTGGCCAGCGAGGAGGGGGAGATGGGGCGCTTCGTCTGTGGAGAGTGAGGAGATCGCTACGCTGTGTAGCGGAATTTCTCGTTCCCTGCGAGGCGTCGAAGCGGGTAACAAACCAGGAGCGCGGTTTCGTACTCGGAATGAGTACGCGTAACTACGTCAGCTGATGGACGCGCTGTCCGTGATCGAGCGGGGACAGCTCGTGCACGGTTTGAGTGCGGTTACGGATCGGTTCATGAACAGTTCGGTGTGGGTGTGGGTGTGGGTGTGGTGCGGGCGGGGTCGCGTGCGTGGTGCGGGTGCGGTGCTGCGTGTGTGAGGCGGATGCGCGTGTCGGGGGCGGGTGCCGCGTGCGGGCGCGTGCCGCGTGCCGTGTGCCGGGGTGCGGGTGCGCGCGCGTGGTGGGGCGCGGGTGCCGCGTGGGGCGTAGGGCGCGGGCTGCGGGGCGCCGCCTCCTCGTAGCCGGGAGGGTGCCCCGGGTGTCGGGCTCCGCCTGCGCGCGGCGGGCCCCGGGTACGGGGAGTGCCCCGGTACGGCGCCCCGGGTACGGGCGCGCCCCGGTGCAGGGCCACAGGCGCAGGGACCCGGTGCAGGGCCCCGGTAGGGGGCGTACTCCGGTGCGGCGCCGGGAGGCCGCCGGCAGGGCCGGCCGTCTACCGCGCGCCCACTTCCGCGCTGCGCCGGGCGTGGTCCTGCGCGTACCAGTCGGCGTACGCGGGGAAGGCGTCACGGAACGCCGGGCCGGGCCCCGCCGGCACCATCGACCACAGGCGGCTGCTGTCGTACCAGTGGTCCGTCGCCAGCAGCGACACCATCCTGCGCCCGCCGGGCATCCCGGCCGCCGCCAGCAGCTCCGCGGCGCGCTCACGCGCGACCTCGCCCGCGGGCTCCGGCAGGCCCAGCGCACGGCACACCGCGGTGAGGAGCTCCCGTGCGGTGACGGGTTCCGGGTGGCTCGCGTGCAGCACCCCGCTGGCCAGCCGCCGGGACGGCGCCCCCGTCGCGAGGTGGGCGAGCGCACCGGCCAGCGCGTCGGCGGACACCATGGAGATGCGGGCGCGGCCGCCGTCCACCCAGTGCGGTACCGCGGCCAGGATCCGCACCAGTGCCGGCACGACCCAGGTGTCGCCCGCCCCGTACACGAGATGCGGGCGGAGCACCGTGCCTCCGGCCGCGAGTACCAGCCGCTCCCCGGCCAGCCGGGTCACGCTCGTCGGGGACACCGGCTCCTCGGCCAGGCACCCCTCGGCCTCCCCGCGGTGGGGCTCGTCCCGGTACACGGCCGCGGTGCCCAGCTGGACCACGCGCCCGACGCCGGCCCGCCCGGCCTCCGCGAGCAGGGCGCGGGTGCCCTCGGTGTTGACGGCGCGGCAGCTCTCCTCGTCGCCGCCGACGCGCGCCGCGAGGTGCAGGACGGTGTCGACGCCCTCGCAGACGCCGCGGAGCGAGGCGGGGTCGGCCAGATCGCCCCGTACGGCCCGCACGGGCCGGTCGGACCACCGGGCGGGCAGCTCCCGGCGGTGTGTCAGGATCCGCACGTCGACGTCGGGGCCGAGGCGGTCCACCACATGGGCCCCGACGAAGCCGGTGCCCCCCGTCACGAGTATCCGCTGCCTGATCAACCGGGTCCCCTCCCCGCGCGGTCCCGGGGGACCGCTCGCCGACGATCGTTCGGAACGCCCGATGCTACTGGCCCCGTGCGGGACGCGTTACGGCACGCGGGGAAAGCGTGCCTGGAGGTCCCAGACGGCCGGGTTGTCGGCCAGGTCCTCGTGCAGGTCGGTGAGGTCCGCGATCAGGTCGTGCAGGAAGTCCCTTGCCTCGCGGCGCAGTTCGGCGTGGCTGAAGGTGAGCGGGGGCTCGTGTCCGGGCATCCAGTCGGCCTCGACGTCCACCCAGCCGAAGCGCCGCTCGAAGAGCATCCGGTCCGCGGACTCCGTGAAGTCCAGCTCGGCGTGCTGGGGCTGGGCGGCGCGGCTGCCGCGGGGGTCGCGGTCGAGCTGCTCGACGATGTCGCACAGCGCCCACGCGAAGTCCAGCACGGGCACCCATCCCCAGGCTGTGGACAGCTCCCGGTCGGCCTCGGTGTCGGCCAGGTACACGTCCCCGCAGAACAGGTCGTGCCGCAGCGCGTAGACGTCCGCCCGCCGGTAGTCCGTCTGCGGCGGGTCGGGGAAGCGGCGGGAGAGCGAGTAGCCGATGTCGAGCACGTAGGCGATGGTGTCATGGCCGCGGGCCCGCCCGCGGCCGGGCCCGCACGACGGGACGCCCGGCCCCGCGGGCCGCCTGTGCGGCGCCTGCGCGCCTGCGCGCCTGCGCGTCTGCGCGTCTGCGCGGAGCCTGCGCCCGGCGGAGGGCGGGCGGGCGAGGGCAGCCGGGTGGTCCGGGTCCGGGCCGCCGGTCCGGGGCAGCCGGGTGGGCCGCCGGGCCGGGGCCGCCGCAGGCGCCGGGGCGCGCGGCCGGGCTCCAGCCCATCGGGGCGGCAGGCGCATGGCCGGGTCATGGCGGGCCGCCGGCCCAGGGCGCGAGGCCGGGGCGGGCGGGCTTCAGCCCATGGGCGGCAGGTGCATGGCCGGGTCATGACGGGTCGTCGGCCCAGGGCACGGGGCCAAGGCGGGCCGCCGGGCCACGGCGGGTCTCGACGCACGGCCCGCGGCCACGGCGGGCTCCCGGACGAGGGCCCGCGGCCACGGCGGCCCCCGACGCACGGCCCCCGTCCAGGGCAGGTCCCCCCGCTCAGAGCAGCCTCCGCTGAGGGCAGGCCCCCCGCCCAGTGCAGGCCCCCCGCCCAGTGCAGGCGCCCCGCCCAGTGCAGGCGCCCCGCCCAGTGCAGGCGCCCCGCCCAGTGCAGGCGCCCCGCCCAGTGCAGGCGCCCCGCCCAGTGCAGGCCCCCGCCCACCCGCCCCGCGCCGCGCGCAGGCGGCGGCCCAGGGCAGGCCCCCCACTCAGAGCAGCCTCCGCCGAGGGCAGGCCCCCGCCCAGAGCAGCCTCCGCCGAGGGCAGGCCCCCGCCCAGGGCAGGCGGCCGTTCCGGGCGCAGGTGGCGGGCAGGGCATGGCGCGGTCCGTGGCCAGGGTGGGCGGTCCGCGCCTCGGGCGGGCAAGGCATGGGCCGTTGCCTCCCCCGCGTGGGGCGGTCAGGGCAGGAGGCGCTGTTCCTTCGCCTGGGCCACCGCGCCCGCGCGGGTCTCCACGCCGAGCTTCGTGTAGATGCGGCCCAGGTGCGTCTTCACCGTGGCCTCGCTGATGAACAGCGCGCGGGCGATGTCGCGGTTGCCGAGGCCCCGGGCCAGCTGGCCCAGGATGTCGCGTTCGCGGGCCGTCAGCGCGGGGGCCGCCGCGCCCCGCACCCGGTTCATGACGCGGCCCGCCACCGGGGCCGACAGGGCGGTGCGGCCCTCGGCGGCGGCGCGGATCGCCGCGAAGAGCTCCTCCGGGCGCTCCGCCTTCAGCAGGTAGCCCGTCGCGCCCGCGTCGATCGCGCGCGTGATGTCGGCGTCCGTGTCGTACGTGGTGAGGACCAGCACCCGCGCGTACGACGCCTGCGTGATGCGCCGGGTGGCCTCCACCCCGTCCGTGCCGGGCCCCAGTTGGAGGTCCATGAGCACCACGTCGGGCCGCAGCTTCGCGGCGGCCGCCACCGCCTCCTCGCCGCCGCCCGCCTCCCCGACGACCGTGAGGCCCGGCTCGCTGGCGAGCAGCGCCAGCAGTCCGGCGCGCACGACCGCGTGGTCGTCGCACAGCAGGACCCGTACCTCCTTCACGGTGCCTCCTCCCTCGCCGCCGCCGGGCCGCGCAGCGGGATCGCCGCCGACAGCACCGTGCCCTCGCCCGGTGCCGACTCGACCGCCAGCGTGCCGCCCAGCGAAGCCGCCCGCGCGCGCAGCGCGGGCAGGCCGTGGCCCCGGCCGTCCCGCGCCGGAGCCGCCGCCGGGGCGAAGCCGCGCCCGTCGTCCGCGACGTCCAGCACCACCTGGTCGTCCAGGTACGTCAGGGTGAGCGCCGCCGTGGCCGCGCCCGCGTGCTCCCGTACGTTCGCCAGGGCGCCCTGGGCGATCCTCAGCAGGGCCGACGCGACCGGCGCGGGCAGCAGGGTGCCGGGTCCCGCCGCGCCCTCGATGTGCACCCGCACCTCCACGCCGCCCGACGCGGTCTCGCGCGCCGCGAGGGCCGCCAGCGCCTGCGGCAGGTCCCCGCCGCCGGCCAGGTCCGCGGGCGCCAGGTCGTGCACGAACCGGCGCGCCTCCGCGAGGTTGTGCTCCGCGATCGACGCGGCCGTACGGACGTGGCGGCGGGCCGTCGCCGGATCGCCGTCCCAGGTCCGCTCCGCCGCCTGGAGCAGCATGCGCTGGCTCGACAGGCCCTGCGCGAGGGTGTCGTGGATCTCCATGGACAGCCGCTGCCGCTCCGCCAGCGTGCCCTCGCGCCGCTCCGTCGCGGCCAGCTCCCTGCGGGTCCTGATCAGGTCGTCGATGAGCGCCCGCTGCCGGTCGGCCTGGCGCTGCGCCTGCACGAACACGGCCGTCGCGATGGCCGCCGCGGCGGGCGGCGCGGCGAGCAGCACCGGGTCCACGCCGTCGTCGGCGAGCTTCTGCAGCGCGGCCACCACGAACACGGTGAGCAGCGCGACCAGGAGCAGCGCGGCGCGCGGCGGCAGCGTGCGCAGGCCGGTGTACAGCAGGGGCACGGCGCACAGCGCGAAACTCGGCGCCAGCACCACCAGCACCATCCACACCGCGACCACCGCCACCAGCCACACCGTCCGCCGGCGCGCGATCCGCGGCTCCAGCACGTACAGCAGCGCGAGCACCGCGGACAGGGCGACCACCCACAGGCCCCGGTCCTCCCACGGGTGGCGCAGCAGGAACCGTACGAGGGACGAGACGAGCAGCGCGAAGAACGCGGCGTGCATCACCCACGCCAACCACCGCGCGTCCACTTCCCGCTCCTGCCGCTCCACGTGCACGCCCCCATCCTCCGCCGGGCCTGGCGATTCGGCATCAACCGATCGGCTGACCCCGCTGTCACCCCCTCCGTTGACGCGAAACCCCAGGTCAGAGCCGCAGGATCGGGAAGTGCGGCGGGACGCGGCGGATCGGCCCCGCGCCCCGCGGCAGCCGCACGCGGCCCTCTCGGACCGCCCGACACCTCACGGAGCCAGCCATGCACAAGCAGCAGAAGCAGACGTCCCTGCGCGCCCGCGTCCTCGCCGGGGGCGCGGTCGCCGCCGCCCTCACCGCCGGCACCGTCGGCGCCCTGTCCGCGAACGCCGCCGAGCCCGCCGCCGCCGAGCCCGCCGCCGCCAAGCCCGCGGCCGCCGTGTCCGTGACCGACCGCGACGACCTCACCCGTACCACCCACCTCACCGTCGACGCCGCGACCCGGGCCGCCCAGGCCACCCTCAAGGCCGCGGCCGAGGACGGTCAGCGGGTCACCGTCGCCGTCGTCGACCGCAACGGCAACACCCTCGTCGTCCTGCGCGGCGACGGCGCGGGCCCGCAGTCGTACGAGTCGGCGCAGCGCAAGGCGTTCACCGCCGTGTCCTGGAACGCGCCCACGTCCGTGCTGGTCGAGCGCCTGGAGTCGGCACCGAACCTGAAGGACATCCCGGGCACCCTCTTCCTCGGCGGCGGCGTGCCCGTCACCGCCTCCGGCGCGCCCGTCGCCGGCATCGGCGTGGCGGGGGCGCCCAGCGGCGGCCTCGACGAGGAGTACGCCCGGGCGGGCGCCGCCGCCCTCGCCGACTGACCCGCTCCGCTTACCATCGCCGGGTGTACCGGACCCGGCCCCGCACCCCCGCCGGCCGCCGCCCCGCCGCCGCGGGCGCCGCCGCCCTGCTCCTGCTGGGCGCGGCGCTCGCGGGCTGCACCGGCGGGGTGCGGGGAGCCCGGCGCGGCGGGCCTGCGCGACCCGTACTTCCCGCGGCTCGGCAACGGCGGCTACGACGTCGGCCACTACGCCCTCACCCTGGCGTACGACCCGCGCGCCCGGCACCTGGAGGGCACCGCGGAGATCACCGCCCGCGCCACCGAGGACCTCAGCGCCTTCAACCTCGACCTCGCGGGGCTCACCGTGCACGGCGCCACCGTCGACGGCGACCCGGCCTCCGTGCGCCGCGCCGGACACGAGCTGACCCTGCGGCCGCGCGACGACATCGGGAAGGGCGCCACCTTCCGCACCGTCGTCCGCTACTCGGGCACGCCCCGCACGGTCACCGACCCGGACGGCTCGCAGGAGGGCTGGCTGCCGACCGCGGACGGCGCCCTGGCCGTCGGCCAGCCCACCGGGTCCATGGCGTGGTTCCCCGGCAACCACCACCCCTCCGACAAGGCCGCGTACCAGCTGCGGATCACCGTCCCGAAGGGCGTCCGGGCCGTCTCCAACGGCGAGCTCACCAGCACCCGCACCGCCGCCGACGGCGCCACCACCACCACGTGGCGGACCGCCGAGCCGATGGCGAGCTACCTCGCGGTGCTGGCCGTCGGCGCCTTCGAGGTGGAGACGTCCCGCACCGCGTCGGGACTGCCCGTCCTCACCGCGGTGGACTCCTCGGTCGCCCGCCGCGGGGGCACCGGCCAGGTCCTCGCCCGGCTGCCGGACGCGGTGGCGTGGGGGGAGCGGCGCTTCGGGCCGTACCCGTTCTCCTCGACCGGGGTGATCGTCGAGCGGGCGGAGGACATCGGCTACGCCCTGGAGACCCAGACGCGGCCGGTGTTCCCCGAGGACGCGTTCACCGAGCCGGTCCTCGTCCACGAGCTGGCCCACCAGTGGTACGGCGACTCCGTGTCGCCGGAGACATGGCGGGACATGTGGCTCAACGAGGGCTTCGCGACCTACGCCGAGTGGCTGTACGCGGAGGACCTCGCGGGCACGCCCGCGCGGCAGGCCCACGAAGCGGCCTTCGCTGACGACGCCAACTGGGCCTTCCCCCCGGCCGAGCCGCCGGGACCGGAGCACATCTCGGACGCGCCCGTGTACGGCCGCGGCGCGATGGTCCTGCAGAAGCTGCGCGAAAGCGTCGGCGACGAGGTCTTCTTCGCGATCCTCAAGGGCTGGGCGGCGGAGCACCGCCACGGCAACGCGTCGACGGAGGACTTCACCCGCTACGCCGAGGCCCGCGCCGACCGGGACCTGGCGGAGCTGTGGGACACCTGGCTGTACGGCGGGACGAAGCCGGCACGACCCTGACGGCGGGTGGGCGCGGCGCTCCGGGCCGGCGGGCCCCCGGCGGCCCGGAGCCGCGTACCCGGCACGTCGGCTGCCCGGCGCACCCGGCACCGGCGTCCGCGACACCGGGCGCACGCCGCCTCACGCCGGCTGCGCCTCCAGCGCCTTGCGCTGGCTGCGCCTACGGGGCCTTGCGTCGGCTGCGCCTACAGCGCCTTGCGCATCACGACGCAGTCGCGGCCCGACTTCCTGTCCTTGCGGCGGTCGGTCTCGTGGTAGCCGAGGGCGCGCCAGAAGGCCAGGGCCCGGGTGTTGTTGTCCAGTACGGCCAGCTTGACGCCCGTACGGCCCAGGCCGCGGAACCGCTTCTCGACGATCTCCGCCAGCTCCCGGCCGAAGCCCATGCGGTGGTCCCGGGCGTGCACCATCAGCAGCCCGATCCACGGGTCCGGGTCGTCGGGGTCCGGGTGGTGGGCGAGCGTCACCGCGATGCCGATGACGCGGCCCTCCGAACGGGCCAGCAGCACCTCCGCGCCCGGCCGCGCCAGCTCCTCCGCGAGGGAGGTGGCGACCTGCTCGGGCGTGATGTCGGCCGGATCCGGGAACTCCCCGCTGAGCTGCTGGAACTCCCGGTTCGACGCGTACAGCGCGGTCAGCTCGGTGAGCAGCTGCCCGGGCAGGGCTGCCTCCTCGCCGAGCTCCAGCGGTTCCACGATCATGCGGCCACAGTAGGGCCCCGGCGCGCGGACCGCCGCCGGGGCCACACCGCTGGGGTGCGGGTCAGACGTTCACGCCGAAGTCGCGGGCGATGCCCTCCAGGCCGGAGGCGTAGCCCTGGCCGACGGCGCGGAACTTCCACTCGGCGCCGTTCCGGTACAGCTCGCCGAAGACCATGGCGGTCTCGGTGGCGGCGTCCTCGCTGAGGTCGTAGCGCGCGATCTCGCCGCCGCCGTTCTGGTTGACGACGCGGATGTAGGCGTTGCGGACCTGGCCGAAGTTCTGGCCGCGGGACGCCGCGTCGTAGATGGAGACCGGGAAGACGATCTTGTCGACGTTGGCGGGCAGGCCCGCCAGGTTGACGTTGATCTGCTCGTCGTCGCCGCCGCCCTCGCCGGTGCGGTTGTCACCGGTGTGGACGATGGTGCCGTCGGGGGTGGACTTGTTGTTGAAGAACACGAAGTGCGCTTCGGAGGCGACCTGGCCGGACGCGTCGACGCCGATCGCGGAGGCGTCCAGGTCGAAGTCGGTGCCGGTGGTGGTCCGGACGTCCCAGCCGAGGCCGACCGTGATGGCGGTCAGACCCGGGGCCTCCTTGGTCAGCGAGACGTTGCCGCCCTTGGACAGGCTTACAGCCATGGGAGTCCCTTTCAGTCACGTGAGTGCGTCACTGCACTTAACGTCGTCGGTGCCGCGCTGGTTCCAGCTGAGTGCGTCCGACCCGAAACGGGCCGTGCAGGCGGGGTGCGCCCGGTCCGGGACCGGCCGCGCGGCGGTGTGGCCGGTCCGAAAACAGGATGACGCGAACACGCCCGGGACGCGACCATGGGGGCATGCCCGGTCCTTACCCCATCCGCGGCTCGGTCGTCCTCCCGGAGGCCGAGCTGATGTGGCGTTTCTCCCGGTCGTCCGGGCCCGGCGGGCAGCACGTCAACACCAGTGACTCGCAGGTGGAGCTGCGCTTCGACCTCGCCCGCACGGAGGCGCTGCCCCCGGTGTGGAAGCAGCGGGCGCTGGAGCGGCTCGGCGGGCGCCTGGTCGGCGGGGTGGTCACCGTACGGGCCTCGGAGCACCGCTCCCAGTGGCGCAACCGCGAGACCGCGGCGGTCCGCCTCGCGTCCCTGCTGGCGGAGGCGACGGCGCCGCCGCCGAAGCCGCGCAAGCCGACGCGGATCCCGAAGGGCATCAACGAGCGCAGGCTGCGCGAGAAGAAGCAGCGGGCGCAGACCAAGCGCGGCCGCTCCGCCCGCGACTGGACGTGACGCCCGCCCGGGGACTGCGGGGCGGGGGCCGCACTGCCCGGTGGGGCCGGACGGTTCGCCGGTGCCGGCGGAGGGTCGGCGGGGAAGCCGCTCTGCCCGGCGGTGCCGGACGCGACGCGCCCGCCCGGGGAAGGCCGGCGGGGTCGCTCGGTGCGCGGGACGCGTGAGGCCGGGCGGGGCGCCCGCGCCGAGAGAGGGTCCGCGTCCGCCGCGGGAGGAGCCGACCCCGGCCCCGCGCCGGAGGTGGCCGCGGGGGCGTCCTTCCGCCGGAGGAAGACGGTCAGGCGGGGCCCCGGAGGCGCGGCTGGACCGGCCGGAGGCGCGAGCCGACCCCCGGAGGCGCGGCTGGACCGGCCGGAGGCGCGAGCCGCCCCGGAGGCGCGGCCTACCCCAGGTGGCGGTAGCGGCCGCGGAAGTACAGCAGGGGCGAGCCCTCACCGCGGGGCGACGCGGCGGACAGCACCCGTCCGACGACCAGTGTGTGGTCGCCCGCCTCGACCCGCTGCTCCGTGCGGCACTCCAGGACCGCCAGCGCCCCTTCCACCAGCGGCGCCCCCGACCGCTCGCCGCGCGTGTGCGGCAGGTCGGCGAAGAGCAGCCGGTCGCTGAGCCGCCCCTTCATCGCGAAGCGGGCCGCGACCTGCCGCTGGTCATCGGCCAGCACCGACACCGCCCACAGGGGCTGCTCCGCCAGCAGGTCGTCCATGCGGGAGCCGGACCGCACGCTCACCATCACCAGCGGCGGGTCCAGGGAGACCGACACGAACGCGGTCGCGGTCATGCCGGCGTCCTCGCCGGGCGGTCCGTCCGCGCCCAGCGGCGGCTCGACGGCCGTCACCAGGACCACGCCCCCGGCCAGCCGGGACATCGCCGCGCGGAAGTCGTCGGGGCTCACCTCCTCAGCATCCCCCGGAGCGGGGGCGGAGGCGGCGGGCACGGGCAGCGGGGTGCGGGTTGTTGGCGACACACCCGAAACGCTAACCTCGCCCGCCACCCGGTCGCATCGGGCCGGGGAACCAGTCCGGGCCCCGCCGCGGTCCTAGGACCCGGGGCGATTTGCGTTCACTAACCCTTCGGGCAATCGACGGAGCACCATGGGGCTGGACCTCACCTTGTGTGACTTGAGTCACAGAGCGCAGTAATTGTTGACCCTGTGTACCGAGTGCACAGCTCGCTGTGATTCAGTGGCCGTGCGCCGCACACATGTATGCCGATCACACCGCCTGGAGTTGTTGCTGTCGAGGTCTCGGGGAGAGCGAACGATGGAGACCGAGTCGGAGCCGTACGTCCGTCTTGCGACCCTGCGGCAGCTGCACCAGGTCGTCGCCACCCTGAACACGGCCCGCAGCCTGGCCGACACCCTGCAGACCGTCGCCGACGGCGTCATCACCGGACTCGGCTACGAGCTGGCCTGCGTGAACCTCGTCCGCCCCGACGGCGACCTGGTCGTCGCCGCCTTCGCGGGCAACGCCGCGGCGGAAGCGCTGATCACCGGCCGGGTCGGCTCGCGCGCCTCCTGGGACCGCCGCCTCGGCATGGGCGAGGCGTGGGGCGACCTGCGGTTCATACCGCACACCGAGGGCTGGGTGCTGATAGACGACGACGTGCCGCAGTGGCACACCGACGGCCCCGAACCCCGCTTCGAGGACGAGTGGCACCCCCGCGACCGGCTCTACGCCCCGATGTACTCCTCCGGCGGCAAGCGCGAGCTCCTCGGTGTCATCTCCGTCGACCGGCCCCGCAACGGCCGCCGCCCGGGCGCCTGGGGGCGCGAAGCGCTGCAAATGTATGCTTCCCAAGCCGCCATTGCGATCAGTAACGCGCGTCTGCGCTCAAACATGCAGCGCGCGCTGGTCCGCCTGGAGCGGGAGCAGCAGGCGCTGCGGGCCAGCGAGGAGTCGTTCCGGCAGGCGTTCGAGTACGCCCCCTCCGGCATGGCCATCGCCGAGATGGGCGGCGACCAGCACGGGCGGATCCTGCGCACCAACGACGCGCTGTGCCGGCTGCTGGGGCGGCCCGCGTCCGTGATGCGCCGCTACTCCTTCGCCGACCTCGTCCACCCGGAGGACGTCGGCACGCTGCTGCGCACCTCGGCCGAGGGCGGCCGGGCCGAGCTGCGGCTCGCGCGGCGCGACGGCTCGTACGTCTGGGTGTCGCTGCGCAACTCGGTGGTGGCGGACACGGCGGACGGCCCCCGCTTCCTCCTCACGCACATCGAGGACATCGAGGAGCGCAAGCGCCACGAGCTCCAGCTCGCACACCGCGCCTCGCACGACGCGCTGACCGGCCTGCCCAACAGCGCCGAGCTGCGCGCCCGGCTCAGCGCCCGGCTGTGCTCCCGGCCGGGCGGCCGGCCCGTGCGGGCGACGGCGGCGGACGCCGCCGCGTACGAGGGCGGCTACGCGGTGGACGCCGCCGCCTACGACTCGGACCACGACTACGAGTACGGCTACCGCGGGGACGGCTTCGACTTCGATCCGTCGTCCGCCGGCGCCCCGTACGACGCGCACGTGCACGCGGTCGCGCCGAGCGGCGACCCGGACGAGGGCACCAAGGGCCTGGCGGTGCTCTTCTGCGACCTGGACGGCTTCAAGTCGATCAACGACAGGTTCGGGCACCACACCGGCGACGCGGTGCTCATCGAGGTGGCGCGGCGGCTGACGGCCGGGGTCCGGGACGGCGACACGGTGGCGCGGCTGGGCGGTGACGAGTTCGTCGTCCTCGCCGACGGGCTCGGCGCCGCGGACGCCGCCGACCTGGCCGTACGGCTCCGCAACGGCATCATCCCGCCGATCCGGGTGGACGGCAGGGCGGTCCGCGTCGGTGCCAGCTTCGGCATCGGCTGGGCGGAGTGCGGCATGTCCGTCGAGGAGGTGCTGAACTCCGCCGACCAGCGGATGTACATGGAGAAGCGCTCCCGTGCCAAGGTCCACCGGAGGGCCGGCTAGCACCGGCGGGCCCCTCGCGGCCCGCCGCGGTCCCCCGTTCGGGGTAGGCTCGCCGAGGTCGGTGACCCCTCGCGAGCACGGATGAGGAGTGAGGCAGGGATGGCTGCCGGTAACAGCGGCAACGGCACGGGGACGCCCGAGGACGACGATCCCTTCGGCTACCTGTACGCCGACGGCCAGGCATCGGGTGCCCAGGCGCAGCGCCAGGGCGGCTACGGCTACCCCGGTCCCGCCGCAGCCCCGCAGCCGGGGCGGCCCCGCACCTCGTACAACCAGGTCAGGGCCGTCGGTGAACGCCAGTACGGCCAGCCGCAGCCCCCTCAGCAGTACGGCCAGCAGCCTCCGCAGCAGTACGGCCAGCCGCACGCCCAGTACGCCGCGCCCGAGACGTACCCGGGCGGCGCGCCGACCCGGCCGGTGCCCCCGCAGGGCGGTCGCGGCGGTCGCGGCGGCGGCCCCAACACGCGGGGCCTGCTGATCGGCGCGGTCGCGGTGGTCCTGGTCGTGCTGGCCGGTATCACGGTGGCGCTGCTCACCAAGGACTCCGAGGACAAGAACGCCGACGCGCGGCCCACGCCGCCGGCCCCGGCGGCCTCGCAGCCCGAGGACGCGCCGAGCCCCCAGCCCTCCGGCTCCGGCCCCGCCGGCGGCGAACTCCCCAAGCGCGACGCGGCCACCCTGGAGCTGACGCCGCCGGCTGCCTTGGGCAAGGAGCTGCCGGGCGCGAAGGGCACCGGCGGCGCGTACGTCATGTTCAACGGTGTCGGCGGCGCCGCCAGCTGGAAGGTCGACGTGCCGGAGGACGGCTGGTACACGCTGTTCCTCACCTACGCCGTACCGGGCCGGGATGCCAAGACCTCCCTCACGGTCAACGGCGGTGCGCCGCGCGAGATCAACATGTCCAACTTCGCCAACGCCCCGGAGGGCGACTGGGAGAAGGGCTGGACGCACACGTTCTCGTACATGCAGCTGGACAAGGGCGAGAACACCCTGAGGATGTCCTGCGAGCAGGGCAACACGTGTGAGGCGTACCTCGACCAGGTCTGGATCGAGCGCGGTCAGGTGCGGAAGAAGAGCTAGCCCCGGCGCCCGCGCCCCCGGCGGCGGCAGGTCGGCAGTGCGCCCTCCCGGTGGACCGGGAGGGCGCACCCGTGCGGGGGCGGCTCGTGCCGTGCCCGCCGCCGGCGGTTCAGGCCGCCGCGGCCTGTTCCGTCACCGCGATGCGGGGCCCGAGGTCGGCGTACGCGCCCGGGTCGAACTCGCCCGCGACGGGCGCCAGCACCGCCGCCGCGGCCAGTGCCGCGGCGCGGGCCAGGCGGTCCGGCCAGGGGAGGCCCTCCACCAGGGCGGACAGCAGGCCCGCCACCGCCGCGTCGCCGGCGCCCGTCGGGTTGCCCGCCAGGCGGGACGGGGCTCCGCGCGCCACGTGCCGTCCGGTGTGACGGCCAGCAGGCCGTCCGCGCCGAGGAGGTGACCACCGCGTGCGCGCCCCGGCGGCGGGCGTCCCGGGTGGCGCGCAGCGGCTCGCGGCCGCCGGTCAGCGCGGCCAGCTCCGCCGCGTTCGGCTTCACGATGTCGGGGCGGGCGGCGATGCCGCGGCGCAGGGGTTCCCCGCTGGTGTCGAGGAGCACCGGGACGCCGGCCGCGCGGGCGCGGCGCACCAGAGGGGCGTACGCGCCGACGTGGACGCCCGGCGGCAGGCTGCCGCACAGGGCGACCGCCCGGGCCCGGGGCAGCAGCGCGTCGTACGCGGTGAGCAGGGCCGCCCACTCGGCGGAGGAGACGGCCGGGCCCGGTTCGTCGAACCGGGTCGCCTCGCCGCTCGCCGTGTCGGCGACCGCGACCGTGCGGCGGGTGGTGCCCGCGATCGGGACCAGTGCGTCCCGCACGGGCAGCGGGGCGAGCAGACCGCGCAGCACCTCGCCCGTGGGGCCGCCCGCGAAGCCCGTGACGACCGCCTCGTGGCCGAGTGCGGCCAGCACGCGCGCCACGTTGACCCCCTTGCCGCCGGGGCGCTCGGCCGCCTCGGCGACCCGGTGCGCGCTGCGCGGGACGAGGGCCGGGACCGTGTAGGTGAGGTCCAGCGCGGTGTTGAGCGTGACCGTGAGGATCACCGGTTCCACCACCCCCGAGAGTCATGGACCGGTTTCCCTGAGGTGTCCGGCCCGGAAAATTTGCGGTGCACGATCATGCCAAACGTGCGGCGGCCAGCCCAGTCCCCGGGGCCGGCCGCCTCACCGCAATCCGCTCGGAGATTCACCCCAGTTGGGGCTCAACCACCCATTCGCCGCGCCGCATGACGCCCTTGAGGGCGAAGTCGGCGTCCAGGACGACGAGGTCGGCGTCCTTGCCGGGCTCCACGGAGCCGATCCGGTCGTACAGCCCCAGCAGCTTCGCCGGGTTGGCGGACAGGGCCCTGACCACGTCCTCGACGGGCAGCCCGTCGATCGTGGCCGCCCGGCGGAACGCGGTGTCCAGCGTCAGGGTGGACCCGGCGATGGAGCCGCCCTCCACCAGCCGCGCCACGCCGTCCTTCACCTCCACCTCCAGCGGGCCGAGGTGGTAGACGCCGTCGCCGAAGCCCGCCGCGTCCATGGCGTCGGTGATGAACGCGACCCGCCCGGCGCCTGCGTGGCGGAACGCCAGCTCCAGGGCGGCGGGGTGCAGGTGCGTGCCGTCGTTGATGAGCTCGACGGTGACCCGCTCGTCCTCCAGGAGGGCGGCGATGGGGCCGGGGGAGCGGTGGTTCAGCGGCGGCATGGCGTTGAACAGGTGCGTGGCGACGGTCGCCCCGGCCTCGATCGCCTCGACGGTCTGCTCGTACGTGGCGTCGGTGTGGCCGACCGCCGCGATGACGCCGTGCTCGGCGAGGAGCCGTACGGAGTCGAGGCCGCCGGGCAGTTCGGTGGCGAGGGTGACCATGCGGGCGTGGCCGTGGGAGGCGTCGATCAGCTTGCGCACCTCGGCCGGGTCCGGTTCGCGCAGCAGCGCCTCGCTGTGGGCGCCCTTGCGGCAGGGGGAGATGAACGGGCCCTCGAAGTGGATGCCCGCGATGTCGCCCTGCTCGGCCAGCTCGGACAGTTCGGCGGCGCGGTGCGCGAGGAAGGCGAGGTCGCCGGTGACGGTGGAGGCGACGAGGGTGGTCGTGCCGTGCAGGCGGTGCGTGCGGATGCCGTGCAGCACGTCGTCCAGGCTGCCCGAGGTGAAGGACGCGCCGCCGCCGCCGTGGTTGTGGAGGTCGACGAAGCCGGGGACCAGCCAGTGCCCGGTGAGGTCCAGCGCGGGGGCGCCCGCCTGCTCCCCCGCGCCCGCCTGCTCCCCCGGCTCTCCCGTGCCCGCCGGTGCCGGACCCGCCGGGTCGGCGGCGGGTCCGGTGACGCTCTCGATGGTGCGGCCGCGGACGGCCACCCGGCCGCCGTCGACGATCCCGCCCGGCAGCACCACGCGGGCGCCGGCGAGAACCTTGAGGGGGTCGTGAGCGGCCATCAGGCGTTACCTTCCGAGTCGGTGGCGGCGGGGCCGCCGGGTACGGCGGTCGCGAGGAGGTCCCAGGCGAGGAGCCCCGCGCCCAGGCAGCCTGCGGTGTCCCCGAGGGCCGCGGGCACGATGGAGGGCGGCTTCTGGAACGTCACGCGCTCCTCGACGGCGGCCCGGAGGGGTGTGAACAAGGTTTCCCCCGCCTCGGCGAGCCCGCCACCGATGATCAGGGTGCGCGGGTCCAGCAGGGTGAGGGCGGTCACCAGGCCGTCGGCGAGCGCGTCGACCGCGGTGGTCCACACCCGTACGGCGGCGGGGTCGCCGGCCTCGACGGCCTTGGCGCAGTCGGCGGCGTCCGCGGAGGGCTCGCCGCTCGCCTCCGCCCAGGCGCGGCTCACCGCGGCGGCGGACGCCAGGGTCTCCAGGCAGCCGCGCTGCCCGCAGCCGCAGGCGGGGCCGCCGGGGCGGACGACGATGTGCCCGATCTCGCCGGCGCAGCCGTGGGCGCCCGCCTCGATGGAGCCGCCGATGCCGATGGCGCCCGCGATGCCGGTGCCGAGCGGGACGAACAGGAACCGGTCCGCGCCGCGCCCGGCGCCGACGCGGCCCTCGGCGAGCCCGCCGGCGCGCACGTCGTGGCCGAGGGCGACCGGCAGCCCGCCGAGCCGCTCGCCCAGCAGGGAGCGCAGCGGGACGTCCCGCCAGCCGAGGTTCGCGGCGTACACGGCGACGCCCTCGCCGGGGTCGACGATGCCGGGCACGGCGACGCCCGCGGCCGCGGCGCGCACGCCGTAGCGCACCTCGCCGACCGCGAGGAGGTCGGCGGCGAAGCCGAGGATCGACTCCACGACGGCTCCCGGGCCGCGCTCGCGCCCGGTGGGGCGGCGTGCCTCGTACAGCAGCGAACCGTCCGCCCCTACCAGGGCGGCTTTCATCCCGGTGCCGCCCACATCGAGGGCGATGACGTGTTCCACGGGACCCAGTGTCGCCCGAGCGGCGCTAAAGGTCTAGTCCACTTGACGAGGATTGTTGTCGCGCCTTACAAATCCCGGTGCACCCCGTGGTTTAGACCTAGGTGTAGACCTCTTATCCTTCCGGTGAACGCGAAAACGCAGCTTGGATGAGGGTGGGACGGCCGTGCAGCGACGCCGCAACAAGGGACTGACCGCGGCGCTGGCCGCACTGGGCGTCACGGCGACGCTGACACTGACCGGCTGCGGGGCGGACGGGGCCGGTGACACCGTCACCCTCCGGCTCGTCGCCGCCGACTACGGCAGCGGCGAGGCCAACACCTCGAAGAAGTACTGGGACGATCTCGCCCGCGCCTACGAGGCCGAGCACGCCGGCGTGAAGATCGACGTCACCGTCCTGTCCTGGAAGGACGTGGACCGCGAGGTGGCCGCGATGGTCGCCCGCGGCGAGGCGCCCGACCTCGCCCAGATCGGCGCCTACGCCGACTACGCCCGCGCCGGCAAGCTCTACCCCGTCGAGAACCTCGTCTCCGTGCCCACCCAGTCGAACTGGCAGCCCCTGCTGCGCCAGGCGGGCGAGGTCGACCGCGTGCAGTACGGCATGCCCTTCGGCGCCAGCACCCGCCTGCTGTTCTTCAACGAGGACCTCTTCACCCGGGCGGGCGCCGAGCCGCCCAAGACCTGGGACGAGCTGCAGAAGGCCGCGAAGAAGCTCAAGGCGAAGGACGTGACGTACCCCTTCGCCCTGCCGCTGGGCTCCGAGGAGTCGCAGGCCGAGACCATGATGTGGCTGCTCAGCGGGGGCGGCGGCTACCGCGACACCACCGGCACGGCGTACCAGCTCGACTCGCCCGCGAACGTGGCCACCATGACGTGGCTCAAGGACGAACTGGTCGGCGAGGGCCTGACCGGGCCCGTCGCCCCCGGCAAGCTCGACCGGCAGCAGGCCTTCGACGCCTTCGTACGGGGCGAGGTCGGCATGCTCAACGGCCACCCGACGCTGATGGAGACCGCCGAGAAGGCCGGCATCAAGGTCGGCAAGGTCCCGCTGCCCAGCCGCGACGGCGAACCCACCGCGACCATGGGCGTGGCCGACTGGATGATGGCCTTCAAGCAGAACGGCCACCGCAAGGAGATCGGCGCCTTCCTCGACTACGTCTACGAGGACAAGAACGTGCTGGCCTTCTCCGACCGCTACGACCTGCTGCCCGTCACCGTCACCGCCGGCGACGCCATGGAGGCCGACAAGAAGCACGCGGCCCTCAAGCCCTTCCTGGAGCAGATGCCGGGCTCCGAGCTGTACCCGGTCGGCGAGAAGTCCTGGGCCAGGGTCAGCGAGAGCATCAAGAAGAACATCGGCCGCGCCGTCGCCCCGGACGGGAACCCGAAGGCCGTCCTGGAGGACATAGCGACGGACGCCCGCACGGCGGAGTCCCGGTCCGCCGACGAGGACTGACCGGCCGCCGTCCCGGCACGGCATGCCGCACCCGGCGGCCCGCGCCCAGAGCCGGGTCGCGCCAGGGCGACCGCGGTCAGCGCCGACCCTGGTTCCGCGCCGGGGCAGGCCGCCGTTCGCCCGCCTGGGCTGCGCACGGCCCGGCGAGGCCCCGGATCCCGGGGGCTCCTGGCCCGGTGCGCCTCCCGGCCGGGTCGGGCGCCTCGCCCTGCGGGCAGCCCGCCGCGCCCGCCCCGTCCCGGGCCGCGCGGGGGCCGGCCTCGGCGGCCCGCGTCCGCGCCGCCCCGCGCGGCGGTGTCAGCGGGGTGTCGTAAGTTTGCTGATATGACCGCCGAGGAACCGCAGGGGCCGGCGCGCCCCCGCCCGCTCAGTGAGCGCGAGCGCGCGGTCCTGGCGATGGAGCGGCGCTCCTGGCCGGGGCCGGGCGCCAAGGAGCGCGCCATCCGGGAGCAGCTCGAACTGTCGCCCGTGCGCTACTACCAGGTCCTCAACGCCCTGCTGGACGACGAGGCGGCGCTCGCCCACGACCCCGTCACGGTCAACCGCCTGCGCCGGGTCCGCGCGCTGCGGGAGTCCCGCCGGTAGGGGTGTCGGGGGCACGGGTTGTGGATAGATACGCACACATGTCCACGATTCCGGAACACCCGGCGCCGGATCTGCCCCGCCCCGCCACCGCCGAGGGCCGGGCGGGTCTGGCCGCGATCCTGGCGCACCCCGGCAAGGCCGTGGTCGCCGTCGACTTCGACGGCACCCTCGCCCCCATCGTCCCCGACCCCGAGCAGGCCCGCGCCCACCCGGGCGCCGTACCGGCCCTGGCCGCGCTGGCGCGGCACGTCGCTGCCGTGGCGGTGGTGACGGGCCGCCCGGCCGAGGTCGCCGTCCGCTACGGCGGCTTCGCCGGGGTCCCCGGCCTGGAGCGCCTCGTGGTCCTCGGCCACTACGGCGCCGAGCGCTGGGACGCCGCCACCGGCGAGGTGCGCGCCGCCCCGGTGCACCCCGGCGTGGCCGCCGCCCGCGCCGACCTGCCCCGCGTGCTGGAGCGCAGCGGCGCGGGGCCCGGCGTCGCCGTCGAGGAGAAGGGCCGCGCGGTCGCCGTCCACACCCGCCGCGCCGAGGACCCGCAGCGCGCCTTCGACGCCCTGGCCGAGCGCCTCGCCGACCTGGCCGCCCGCCACGGCCTCGTCCTGGAACCCGGCCGCATGGTGCTGGAGCTGCGCCCACCGGGCATGGACAAGGGCAGGGCGGTCGCCGACCTGGCCCGCGAGACGGGCGCCGGGGCCCTCCTCTACGCGGGCGACGACCTGGGCGACCTGCCCGCGTACGCGGCCGTCGAGAAGCTCCGCCGCGACGGCGTCCCCGGCCTGCTGCTGTGCAGCGGCAGCGACGAGGTCCTGGAACTCGCCACCCGCGCCGACCTCACCCTCCCGGGACCCGAGGCGGTGGTCGGCTTCCTGGGCGCCCTGGCGCGCGGGCTAGCCGAGTGACGAGGTGTCCAGCTCGATGCCGAACGGCTCGGGAAGACGGACCGCGGTCCCGTACGGGTGCGGTCCGTCCACCCGCGCGCAACCGAGCGGACCGGGCTCGGAGAACAGGGTGACGCTGCGCTCCCGCACACCCGCGGGTAACCGAGCGGACCGGGCTCGGAGAAGAGGGTGACGCTGCGCTCCCGCAGGTCGACCAGCAGGTACAGCGGCGCGCCGTACTCCGCGCACCGCTTCCGCTTGACGACCCGGTCCGTGTCGCCGTCGGACTCGGAGGTCACTTCCCTCACCAGGAGCGTCCGGTCGGGCAGCAGAGCCTTCGCACCCCTTTGCGCTGGATCGCGTACTTGAGAGCGCGCTCCGGGTCCGCGACGACGCGGTAGTCGTCAGGTGCGGTTGCCATGCGACATCCCTGCCACGAGCCATGACACGAGCAGGCATAGCACCAGCGTGCACCGGCGGCTGCCCGGGTCCCCGGAGCATCGCCCGGACGAGTGCCCGCCCCGCCCCGGCCCGTTCAGCCCCGCAGGGCCCGCAGGGCCTCCAGCTGGTCGAGGAACCACCGCTGCGGCGGCAGCGCGGTCGCCGCGGCCGCCAGGCGCTTCGTGCGCTCCGCCCGTTCGGCCTCCGGCATCGTCAGCGCCTCGTGCAGCGCCCGCGCGGTCGCCGTCACGTCGTACGGGTTCACCACCACCGCGTCCTCGCGCAGCTCCTCGTGCGCCCCCGCCTCCCGCGACAGCACCAGCGCGCAGCCCGCGTCGGAGACCACCGGGACCTCCTTGGCGACCAGGTTCATGCCGTCCCGGATCGGGTTCACCAGCGCCACGTCCGCCAGCCGGTACGCCGCCAGGGAGCGGGCGAAGTCGTCCTTCACGTGCAGGACCACCGGCGTCCAGCCCGGCACCCCGAACTCCGCGTTGATCTCGTCCGCCAGCCGGGACACCTCCGCGGTGTACGCGCGGTACACCTCCAGGTCCTGCCGCGAGGGGTACGCGAACGCGATGTGCACCACCCGCTCACGCCACTCCGGACGCTCCTCCAGCAGCGTCCGGAACGCCAGCAGACCCCGCACGATGTTCTTCGACAGCTCCGTGCGGTCCACTCGGACGATCACCTTGCGGGACGGGTCGCCGATCTGGTCGCGCAGCAGCTCCATCCGCTCCGCCACGTCCGGCTGCCGCGACCGCCCCCGCAGGAAGTCGGCGTCCGCGCCCAGCCCGTGCACGCCCAGCTCCGTGCCGCCGGTGCCGCCGACCACCCGGTCGCAGCACGCGGCGAAGGCGTCCGCCCACCGGCGGGTCAGGAAACCGAGCCGGTCCGCGCCGAGCATGCCCCGCAGCAGCTCCTCCGCCACGTCGTCCGGCAGCATCCCGAAGTAGTCCGGCGGCGCCCACGGGGTGTGCGAGAAGTGGCCGATCCGCAGGTCGGGGCGGAGCTCGCGCAGCATGCCCGGCGTCAGCGCCAGGTGGTAGTCCTGGATCAGCACCGCCGCGCCCGGCGCCGCCTGGGCGGCCAGGGCCTCGGCGAAGGCCCGGTTGTACGCTCGGTACGCCTCCCAGTCCCTGCGGAAGCCCGCGTCGAAGACCGGCTCCAGCGGCGTCTGGTACAGCATGTGGTGCACGAACCACAGCACCGAGTTGGCGATCCCGTTGTACGCCGCGTCCTGCACCTCGGACGGGATGTCCAGCATCCGGACGCCGTCCTCGCCGGTGCCCCGCCGGACCGCCTCCCGGTCGCCCTCGCCCAGCGCCGCGCACACCCACAGCGCGCCCGCGTCCGGGCCGATCGCGGACAGGCCCGACACCAGCCCGCCGCCGCCCCTGCGCGCCTCCAGCGAACCGTCGCCCCGCAGCGCGTAGCTGACCGGGCCCCGGTTCGAAGCCACGAGAATTCCGTAAGCCGTACCGTTCGCCGTCTCCGAAGCCATGGACACGAACCTAGCCGCAAGCAGAAACGCTCAAACGTACGGAAATCAAGCCACGCGGCGCTTTTGCGTGTACTCCGCCACCTCCCGCATGGGCGGCCGCTCCTCCGTGTCCACCGCGTGCGTCCGCGGCACGAAACCGTCCTCGCCCCGATCGAACTGCGTCAGCCGGGGCCGTACGAGGTGCCCGCGCGTCAGCCGCGCCTGCGCCGTCCGGTAGATCGCCGCCGCCATCCGCCCCAGCGCCCGGTCGTCCTGGTGCCTGTGCAGCCGCACGCCCACGTCCACCTGCGCCAACGCGTCCAGACCGACCGTGTGCAGCGCGTCCACCAGCAGCCCCAGCTCCACCCCGTACCCCACCGGGAACGGCAGCCGCTCCAGCAGCGAGCGGCGCGCCGCGTACTCCCCGCCGAGCGGCTGCACGAACCCCGCGAGCTGCGGCCAGTGCAGGTTCAGCAGCGGCCGCGCCACCAGCTCCGTCACCCGGCCGCCCTGCCCGCCGGCCGGACCCGCGCCCAGCGGCCGCTCGTACATCGCCTTCACGAAGGCCACGTCCGGGTCCGTCAGCAGCGGGCCCACGATGCCCGTCACGAAGTCCGCGCTGAACTCCCGCAGGTCCGCGTCCACAAAGCACACCACGTCCCCGCCCGTCACCAGCAGCGACCGCCACAGCACCTCCCCCTTGCCCGCCACGGCCGGTATCCGCGGCAGCACGTCGTCCCTGGCCACCACCCGCGCCCCGGCCTCCGCGGCGACCTTCGCCGTGGCGTCCGCCGACCCCGAGTCGACCACCACCAGCTCGTCCACCAGCGGCACCGCCTCCGACATCAGCTCCCGGCGGATGACCGCGACGATCTCGCCGACCGTCGCCTCCTCGTCCAGCGCGGGCAGCACCACGCTCACCGTCGTGCCCTGCGCCCGCTTGGCGGCGAGCAGCACGTCGACCGGCCGGTCGGCCGCCTTCCAGGACCGCCGGTCGAGCCAGCGCTCCACCTCTTCCAGCACCCGCGCCACTCCTCGTCCTCGGCCGTCCGGACCGCGTTGTGATCCATCTCGCGAGTCGGACGCCTATCTCAGGCATCCACCCCTTCGGTTA
This sequence comes from Streptomyces sp. CC228A, assembly GCF_021390935.1. Lineage (GTDB taxonomy): Bacteria > Actinomycetota > Actinomycetes > Streptomycetales > Streptomycetaceae > Streptomyces. The sequence goes on along the minus strand of NZ_JAJPUI010000005.1, from coordinate 17,095 downwards.
CAGTCTTGAACAACGCGCAGGACGCCCGCATGCCGGGTCCGCCCCGGCCACCGTGTCCCGCGCCGACAACTTCACACCGCTCATCCAGAGGGGCAGAGGGATACGGCCCGATGAAGCCCCGGCAACCCTCCAGCCGTCAGCTCGCACCCCGCGAGGCCACGGCTAGGGAAGGTGCCAAATCCGTCTCATGGCGAAACGCGCCAGTGAGAAAGATGAGGAGAAAGGGCCTCGCCTCCCATGGCTGTGCAGACCGACGCACCCACCACCAGCACCTCCGCCGCCGCTTCCGGTGCCGCCTCCGTCGACCTCGGGCCCGCCGCCGGCCTCTCCTGCCGCGAGTGCGGCGAGCGCTTCGCCCTCGGCCCGATCTTCGCCTGCGAGCAGTGTTTCGGCCCCCTCGAAGTGGCCTACGACCTGCCGACCGGTGACCCGGAGCGCCTGCGCAAGCAGATCGAGGCCGGCCCCGCCAACATCTGGCGCTACGCCCCGCTGCTGCCCGTCCCGGCCGACGTCGCCGACAAGCCGAACCTCAACCCCGGCTGGACCAAGCTCGTCAAGGCCGACAACCTCGCCCGCGAACTGGGCGTGACCGGCGGCCTGTTCGTCAAGGACGACTCCGGCAACCCCACCCACTCCTTCAAGGACCGCGTGGTCGCCCAGGCCCTGGAGGCCGCCCGCGCCTTCGGCTTCACCACCCTGTCCTGCTCCTCCACCGGCAACCTCGCCGGCGCCGTGGGCGCCGCGGCCGCCCGCGCCGGCTTCCGCTCCTGCGTGTTCATCCCGCACGACCTGGAGCAGGGCAAGGTCGTCATGGCCGCCGTCTACGGCGGCGACCTCGTCGGCATCGAGGGCACCTACGACGACGTCAACCGCTTCTGCAGCGAACTCATCGGCGACCCGATCGGCGAGGGCTGGGGCTTCGTCAACGTCAACCTCCGCCCGTACTACGCCGAGGGCTCCAAGACCCTCGCGTACGAGATCTGCGAGCAGCTCGGCTGGCGCCTCCCCGACCAGATCGTCGTCCCCATCGCCTCCGGCTCCCAGCTCACCAAGATCGACAAGGGGCTCCAGGAGCTGATCAAGCTGGGCCTCGTCGAGGACCGCCCCTACAAGATCTTCGGCGCCCAGGCCGAGGGCTGCTCCCCGGTCTCCGCCGCCTTCAAGGCCGGCCACGACGTCGTACGGCCCCAGAAGCCGGACACCATCGCCAAGTCGCTGGCCATCGGCAACCCGGCCGACGGCCCGTACGTCCTCGACATCGCCCGCCGCACCGGCGGCGCCGTGGAGGACGTGAACGACGAGCAGGTCGTCGACGCGATCAAGCTGCTGGCCCGCACCGAGGGCATCTTCGCCGAGACGGCCGGCGGCGTGACGGTCGGCGTGACGCGCAAGCTGATCGAGAACGGCGTCCTCGACCCCGCCCTCACCACCGTCGTCCTCAACACGGGCGACGGCCTCAAGACCCTCGACGCGGTCTCCCCGTCCACCGGTCCGACCGCCACGATCCGCCCCAGCCTGGACGCGTTCCGCGCCGCCGGTCTGGCCCACTGAGCACCCCGCCCACCTGAGCACCCCCGGAGACCCGCACATGAGCGTCAACGTCCGCATCCCCACCATCCTGCGCACCTACACCGGCGGCCAGGCCGAGGTGCCCGCCGAGGGCGGCACCCTCGCCGAGGTCATCCAGTCCCTGGAGCAGAACCACCCGGGCATCGCCGCCCGCGTGCTGGACGACCAGGGCCAGCTGCGGCGCTTCGTGAACGTCTACGTCAACGACGACGACGTGCGCTTCGAGGGCGGCCTGGCGACCGCCACCCCGGACGGTGCCGGCGTCTCCATCATCCCGGCCGTCGCCGGCGGCTGCTGACCGCAGGACGGCCCTCCGCAGTACCCCGCCACGCCCCCTCCGCAAAAAGCGGAGGGGGCAATTCTGCATGGTTAGGCGCGATAGAGTTGGGGAAGCCCCCGTCGCCGCCTGTGCCACGCGCATATGTGAATGCGCCCGAGCACGACAAGATGAAGCCAAAATGCCTTCGCGTGATGCGGCTTTTGCGCGCTTTGACCGGCCCGACTTGCCCTGGCTTGTTGTCATTTCAGCCACCTTTTCCGATCACTGGTGCTCGGAATTCTCGTCCGATTGACCTGTTGCAGAGGGCAGTTGGGCAGATACATTCAGCCGCGGTCGACGCGTTCCGGCGCACGCTCACTCCTGTCGGTGAGCGAGGTCTGACCCGGGTCCGCGAAGTGCGGTCCTGTGCAAGGGCCAGTAATAGGGGAGTTAGGCATGGCTCAGGGCACCGTCAAGTGGTTCAACGCGGAGAAGGGGTACGGCTTCATCGCGGTCGACGGTGGTGCGGATGTATTCGTGCACTACAGCGCGATCCAGATGGATGGCTACCGCACCCTGGAGGAGGGTCAGCGGGTCGAGTTCGAGATCTCGCAGGGCCAGAAGGGGCCGCAGGCTGACATGGTCAAGCTCACGGCCTGACCGCAACGCGTTTCGGCCGACCAGAATCGAGCGGAGGGCTCGGCTCCCACGTGGAGCCGAGCCCTCCGTCATGCCCGGCGCCCCCGCGGCCGGCCCTGTGGTCGGCGGTCGGCCGTGCGGGGCCCTGAGGGCGACGGTCGGGCCCCGCGGCCGGCCCTGGTCGGCGGCCGGCCGTGCGGGGCCCTGCGGGCGGCACACGATCCTGCCGGGTGCCGGGTGCCGGGTGCCGGGTGCCGGGTGCCGGGTGCCGGGTGCCGGGTCCCGGGTCCCGGGTGCCGGGTCGGGGTGCGGAGCCGGGGTGTCGGGCGGCGGGTGCGGGATGGGCGCGGAGTGCGGGGGTGTCGGGGCTCTGCCCGGGGGCCGGGGTCGGGCTGGGGCGGTCTGCCGCCGGAGGTGTCCGGGCCCGTGCCGGAGGCGTGGGAGCGGCCGTCGCCGGGCCGGGGCGGAGGCGTCGGTCGGCGAACAGGGCCGGCGGGCCGCAGGCGGTGCGGCGTGGCCCCAACGGGGCCGGCCGGGGCGCCTGGTGGGGCCGCGGGGCCGGTGGACCGCCGGCCGCCGCCGCAGGGGCGCCCGGGAGGCGGTCAGAGGGGCGGAACGGCCCTGCGGGGCGCGGTGGCGGAGTGGTCCGAAGGCCCTGTCTCGGCGTGAGGCGCTTGCACTCTCATAGGCCGAGTGCTAATCATTGGCGTTAGCACTCTACGAGCGAGAGTGACAACGAAGGACCTCGTCGGTGAGGCCCGCAGACCGGGTGGAGCAGGGAACCACCCGGTGCGCAGGCCGTCCGTCGCGGGCACCAGCGCGGTCCGAGGCAATCCTTCCCCAAGCTCTCAACTGCGTTCGAGCAGGGGAGACCCCATAAGTCCGGGAGGACCACTTCACATGGCCAAGATCATCGCGTTCGACGAGGAGGCCCGGCGCGGCCTTGAGCGCGGGATGAACCAGCTCGCCGACGCCGTCAAGGTGACCCTGGGCCCCAAGGGCCGCAACGTCGTCCTTGAGAAGAAGTGGGGCGCCCCCACGATCACCAACGACGGTGTCTCCATCGCCAAGGAGATCGAGCTCGAGGACCCGTACGAGAAGATCGGCGCCGAGCTCGTCAAGGAGGTCGCGAAGAAGACGGACGACGTCGCCGGTGACGGTACGACCACCGCGACCGTCCTGGCCCAGGCTCTCGTCCGCGAGGGTCTGCGCAACGTCGCCGCCGGCGCCAACCCGATGGCTCTGAAGCGCGGCATCGAGAAGGCCGTCGAGGCCGTCTCCGGTGCGCTGCTGGAGCAGGCGAAGGACGTCGAGACCAAGGAGCAGATCGCCTCCACCGCGTCCATCTCCGCCGCCGACACCCAGATCGGCGAGCTCATCGCCGAGGCCATGGACAAGGTCGGCAAGGAAGGCGTCATCACCGTCGAGGAGAGCAACACCTTCGGTCTGGAGCTTGAGCTCACCGAGGGCATGCGCTTCGACAAGGGCTACATCTCGGCGTACTTCGCGACCGACATGGAGCGCATGGAGGCGGTCCTCGAGGACCCCTACATCCTCATCGTCAACTCCAAGGTCTCCGCGGTGAAGGACCTCCTTCCGCTGCTGGAGAAGGTCATGCAGTCGGGCAAGCCGCTGCTGATCATCGCCGAGGACGTCGAGGGCGAGGCCCTGTCCACGCTGGTCGTGAACAAGATCCGCGGCACCTTCAAGTCCGTCGCCGTCAAGGCCCCGGGCTTCGGCGACCGCCGCAAGGCCATGCTCGGCGACATCGCCATCCTCACCGGTGGCCAGGTCATCTCCGAGGAGGTCGGCCTCAAGCTGGAGAACGCCGGTCTGGACCTGCTGGGCCGCGCCCGCAAGGTCGTCATCACCAAGGACGAGACCACGATCGTCGACGGTGCCGGTGACAGCGACCAGGTCCAGGGCCGCGTCAACCAGATCCGCGCCGAGATCGAGAACTCGGACTCGGACTACGACCGCGAGAAGCTCCAGGAGCGTCTGGCGAAGCTGGCCGGCGGCGTGGCCGTCATCAAGGCCGGTGCCGCCACCGAGGTGGAGCTCAAGGAGCGCAAGCACCGCATCGAGGACGCGGTGCGCAACGCCAAGGCCGCCGTCGAGGAGGGCATCGTCGCCGGTGGTGGCGTGGCCCTGCTCCAGGCCGGCAGCGTCTTCGAGAAGCTGGAGCTGGACGGCGACGAGGCCACCGGTGCCGAGATCGTCCGCAAGGCCCTGGCTGCCCCGCTGACGCAGATCGCCGTCAACGCCGGCCTTGAGGGCGGCGTCGTGGTGGAGAAGGTCCGCAACCTCACCCCGGGTCACGGCCTGAACGCCGCGACCGGTGAGTACGTCGACCTTATCGCCGAGGGCATCATCGACCCGGCCAAGGTGACGCGCTCCGCGCTGCAGAACGCCGCGTCCATCGCGGGCCTGTTCCTCACCACCGAGGCCGTCGTCGCCGACAAGCCGGAGAAGGCCGCCGCGGGCGCGCCGGGCGGCATGCCGGGCGGTGACATGGACTTCTGATCCCCGCGGATCGGACCCGTCCTTGACCGAGGGCGGCACCTTCCTCCAGGAAGGTGCCGCCCTCGGGCGCGTCCGGGGCGCGGTGCGGTGCGGTGGGGGCGGCGGTTGCTCCTACCCCGTTCCGACACGCCTCACGTGTGACTTTTTACGTAATGCCTGGTTGACCGCCGTATGTCAGGATGTCCCGGGCCCTGGGCCACCCATGCCCGAGCGCCGCTCCCCCGTAGTCCCCCCACAAGGAAGCACGTGGACAGCCTCGACTCCCTGATCGTCGACATCAACGACGTTTTCTGGACGTACCTGCTCATTCCCGTCGTCGTGCTCGCGGGACTCTGGTTCACCCTGCGGTCCAAGGGCGTGCAGCTGCGGCTGCTGCCGGAGATGTTCCGGGTGGTGAGGGAGCCCGCGCCGACGGCCGAGGGCGGCGCCAAGCCGGTCTCCTCCTTCGCCGCCTTCACCGTCTCGGCCGCGGCCCGCGTCGGCACCGGCAACATCGCGGGTGTCGCGGGCGCCATCACGCTGGGCGGCGCGGGCGCCGTCTTCTGGATGTGGGTCATGGCGCTGGTCGGCGCCGCGTCCGCGTTCGTCGAGTCGACGCTGGCGCAGCTGTACAAGGTGCGGGGCGAGGGCGGCACGTACCGCGGCGGCCCGGCGTACTACATGCGGCGCGCGCTCGGGAAGCCGTGGCTGGGCCTCCTCTTCGCGGTGACGATCACCGTGACCTTCGGTTTCGTCTTCAACGCCGTGCAGTCCAACACGATCACCGCGGTCGCGGGCGGCTCGCTGGGCGGCGCGGACTCCGAGTGGTTCGCCCCGGCCGTGGGCGCGGGCGTCGCGCTCCTGCTGGGCCTGGTCATCTTCGGCGGCATCCACCGCATCGCCTCGGTCACGCAGTGGCTGGTCCCCGTGATGGCGATCGTCTACCTCGTGCTGGGCGCGGCGGTCGTGCTGCTCAACGTCAGCGACATCCCGCGGGTCTTCGCGGACATCGTCGGCGGCGCGTTCGGCTTCCGCGAGGTGGCGGGCGGCGCGGTCGGCGCGGCGATCCAGAACGGCATCCGGCGCGGCATGTTCTCGAACGAGGCGGGCCTGGGCTCCGCGCCCAACGCGGGCGCCACGGCGGAGGTGTCCCACCCGGTCAAGCAGGGCCTGGTGCAGGCGCTGGGCGTCTTCTTCGACACGCTGCTGATCTGCTCGATGACGGCGTTCATCATCCTGACGACCAACCCGGCGCTGGCGGGCCGCCAGGGCGCCGACCTGACGCAGTCCGCGCTCCAGTCCGCGCTGGGCGGCTGGGCGGGCCACGTCCTCACGGCGGTCGTCTTCATGCTGTGCTTCTCGACGCTGATCGGGAACTACTACTACGGCGAGTCGAACATCGAGTACATGACGGACAAGCGCTGGGTGCTGCCCGCGTACCGCGTGCTGGTGCTGGCGACCGTCTTCCTCGGCGCGCTGGGCACGGTCAGCGTGGTGTGGAACCTCGCGGACGTCTTCATGGGCCTCATGGCGCTGATCAACCTCGCGGCGATCGTCCCCCTGTCCGTGATCGCCTTCCGCCTGATGGACGACTACCAGAAGCAGCGGCGGGCCGGTCTGGACCCGGTGTTCACCAAGGACCGCATGCCGGACCTGGTGAACGTCGAGTGCTGGGACACCCGCCCGGCCGCCGTCCTGGTCCGCGAGCGCGTGGGCTGACGGCACCTGTCGTACCCGTACGAGGGCGGCGCACCGGAACCTTCCGGGGCGCCGCCCTCGGGCGTCCCGGCCCGAGCACCCCGCCACGCGGCACGGCCTCCGAGGGGCCGCGGAAGGCCCGCGGAAGGGCCGCGAAGGACCGGCGTCGCACGGAGCCCACAGGGCGCGGCACGGCTGTCGACCGGGGTGCTGAAGGCCCGCGCGGCACGGCTCCGAGGCGGCGCGGAAGGCCCGCGTCGCCGCCGTCACGTCCTGGTGCTCCCTTCAGGCGCCGGTAGGCCGACGGCCGCCGCGCGGGCTTCCGCCGCGCGTGCCGCTGCCGCGCGGGCTTCCGCGGCGCGGGCGCGGACCTGGGCCGGGTCGAGGGGCGACGGGCGGGGGTGGGGGCGGCCTCGCCCCGGCAGGCGGGACAGTCGCCCTCCCGCAGGAGTTCGGCGGGTACGGGCCGCCCGCAAGTGGAGCACTCCAGTCTGCGGGCGGTGCGGCGGGCGGACGGCGGCGGGGCGAACGGCGGCGGGGGCGGCACCTTGTCGACCAGGCGCCTGCGGACGAGCCCCGCAGGGTGGTGCACGGGGGTCGGCAGCCCGGTCGTGAGGGCGTGCAGCACCTGCTGCTCGGTGGCGCCGCGCACGAACCACTCCTCCACCAGCGGCACCATGGCGGTGCACTCGCCCGCCGACAGCGACAGCACGGGCGCCTCGCGGCCGAGCGCGGCCAGCAGGATGTGGGCGCGCGAGCGGGTGGCCCTCACGCGCTCCTCCGGCACGTCGCCGTTGCGGAAGGCCGTCCACCAGGCGTCGTCGCGCGGGGTGCGCGACCACCAGGTGCGGGTGACCCACAGCTGGCCGCCGTCCGGGGACTCCACCTGCTCGCCGCCGCGCCGCAGGTGGCCCGCCCTGCTGATGCGGCCCAGGGACGTGGCGACGGCGCGCTGCCCGTACGGGAGGACCTGGGCGAGGGTCTTGATGGAGATGTCGGCGCCGTCGTCGAGCCGGTCGATGTAACCGGCGATGGCCGCGTCGCGCGGGACGAGGTGCTTGAAGTCGTTCTCGGAGCGGGGGTGTTGGGCGGGGGCGGTCCGCTTGCCGTAACCGGGGTTGGCGCGCGGGTGCGGGGTCGCACTAGGGTGACTGTCAGCCATCGATCGGAAACTTTCTTTTCTCGATCTGATCGGTCAGGCCCCTTCGGCGCGTTGCAGGCACCGTGGGGGCCGACTTGTGTCATCAGTCGGGTGGTCGGACACCGCGCACGCTAGCCCTTGGCAACTGACCGTGGCAAATCGCTTGCGTACGGTCACCAGTTCGGGCGGGTGGGTGGGCTTCACCTGACCCATGAACCATTCCACTGTTAAGAGCGCTCGCGTCTCGGGGCTTGAGACCCGGGCGCTGAGCAGGGGCTTCAGCGCCAGAAACCGAAGATCGCGACGTGCGTACCGGTGCCGGTGGCGGGTGGCGCATGCGGTTCCTGCCTGAGGCGGAGCCGGGGGACGCCTTCGGAGTGTCAGGCCGCTTTCACGTGCGCCACGAAGGCGCTCCAGGGGCCCGCCCGGAACACGAGCTCCGGGCGCTCCGGTGCCTTGGAGTCCCGGACGGGGACCAAGCCGGGGTAGCCGTCGGCGACTTCGAGGCAGTCGCCTCCGCTACCTCCGCTGTAGCTGGACTTGCGCCACTCGAAGCTGCTGGTCTCCATGGGCGTCATCCGCAGGCCGGACGCCAGGCCGCTTTCACATGCGCCACGAAGGCGCTCCAGGAGTCCGCCCGGAACACGAGCTCCGGGCGCTCCGGTGCCTTGGAGTCCCGGACGGGGACCAAGCCGGGGTGGTCGTCGGCGACTTCGAGGCAGTTCCCCCCACTACCGCCGCTGTAGCTGGACTTGCGCCACTCAAAGCTGCTGGTCTCCATGGGCGTAATCCTCTGCCACCGATTCGATCAGGGCCAGGGAATCCCCGAGCGACAAAGCGCCGGCCCCCAGCAGATCGTAGGTCAGTTCGTGCCGTCTGACCGCCTCCTCGTCGTCGTCGAGACGCCCGGAGCTCAGGCCCTCCGTGTACGCGAGCGGGGTGGCGTCGTCGAAGTACATCAGCTTCAGGGCGCCCTCCATGGCGGCGTGCGCGCCCGCCCGGAAGGGCAGCACCTGCACGATGACGCGGTGGCCGCGGATGAGGGCGGCGATGTGCCGCAGCGCCTCCGCCATCACCTCCGGCCCGCCGACCGGTCGCCGCAGCACCGCCTCGTCGAGGATCGCCCAGAACAACGGCTTTGTTGGATCGTCAAGCAGCTTCGTCCGGGCCATCCGGTCGTCCACGCTCTGGTCGATCACCTGCTCGGGCGCCGTCGGCGCGTACGCACGGAACACCGCCTTCGCGTACGCGCGGGTCTGGATCAACCCCGGGATCAGCAGCGGGGTGTACTCCTTGATGGCCGACGCGAGCGCCTCCGCGGCCGCCGCCGCCGCGAAGTGGTCCGGATACGGCGACTTCTTCGAGGCGTCGCAGTTGCGCTCGAAGAAGCCGTCCGTCTTCAGCTCCTGGTCCAACCGGACCGCCATACGGGGGTGCATGCGGCGGGTCCCCGCCTCCAACTGCCCGATGAAGGAACCGCTGACGAAGAGCGGTCTGCCCAGAGCCTCCTGGCTGAGTCCGGCCTTCTCGCGCGCGTAGCGGAGCTCGGAGCCGAGGAGGGCCCGGGGCGAGGCGGACGCATCCAGACGCTTCGGAGCGGGCATGGTGCAACTCCCGTTAGCCAGTTGGGGTTGTTGGGATGCCGACTCTGTTCAGGCTAGCCACGCAGCGGCCACGCTGTGTGTGGAACGCGAATACTCAGCGTGTGTATCAGGAGGTGCGTGGACATGATGGGGCGCGGCAAGGAACGGCTGCAGGCCGCGGAGGACACCGTCGAACGGCTGCGGGGGGAGCTGCTGCGTGTGGGGGTGGTCCTGCCGTCGCTGGGCCTGGACCTGGTGACCGTCGCCGGGGACGTGCCGTGCCCGCTGGTGGAGCTCGGCCGGTGCAACCTGGACACGGCGGAGCGGCTGGCGGCGGCCCTGGAGGTGGCGCGCCGGTGAGGCCGGACCCGGCGGTGCCGGTCGGGGCGTACGTCCTGGACGGGCGCGACGGGCGGGTGGGCCAGGTCATGGGCCATGAGGGCGGCCGCGTGCGCTGCGCCCGCCGGGCGGCGGCCGCGAATGGGACTGCCCGCCGCACGAACTCGCCCCGGCACCGCCGTACCTCGTGCTGAGCGCCCGCGTCCGCGCCCTCAACCGGGCCAGCCTCCGCTAGGCCTTCCGGAAGGCCAGGGGCCGGCAACGGCTGTCGGCGGTGAGGCGGATCCCCGTGGCGGGGCCGCCGCGCGGGCGGCCGATGGCGTGGCCGTCCGGCTCGTCGGCCGGGGCCCTTCCTGTGGATCCCGGCCGCATGCCGGTGACCCCGCACGGTCGCGGAGTCCGCCCAGGTGACGCAGGCGCGCGGGCCCGCCGACCACGCCCGGGACGGTCGCCGGCCCCGCTCGGACGGCCGTCCACGGGGCGCGGCGCACCCGCCTCGTCGTGGACTGGGCCATCACCCAGGCAGTGCAGCCTCCTGAAGTGCGCCCCGCGCACCCGGGCGCTCCGCAGCCGCCTGCCGGCCCCTGACGGGCTGAATCCGTTGCTGACGATACGCAGCCTGCCGGTCCCCGTCGCCGAGTCGCGCGGCCTGCGACTCGCCGCTACACAGGAGTCATGAGCGGCGCGCCCCCCCCGCCCCGGCGGAAAGGTCCCTGGCAGCGGCATGACCACGGCGACCGGGGGCAGAGCCACGAGGACGGCACGGAGGTGAAGGCCCGGCCCTTCACGCCCCTGCCGCAGGGCCGTTCCGGCTCGGACCGGACCCGCAGGACGGCGCCCCGCCCGTAGCCGTCCCCCGGCCTGCCGCCGACTGCCCTGACCGGCCGGAGGAGGCGCGGCTGCCGGACCGGGGTAGGCGGGCGCTTCGCGGCGCCTTCCGGCGGCTCGGCCACGACGGCCGGGGAGGGGCCGGGGCCGCCTCCCGCGGATGCCACTCGGGCGCCGTACGGCGCCGCCCGCCCCTCGCTCACCCGGGAAGGGAGCCCGCATGTCCGCACCGCCGGACCCCCGGGAGATCTACCACCGCGCCGAGGAGGAAGGCCGGCGCCGGCTGGCCATGCCTCCGCTGGAGAAGACCTCCACCGGGTTCATCGCCGGTGTCACCATCGTGTTCGGCATCGTGGCGCTCGCGATGGCGGACGAACTGGCCAGACCCCGGCTGGGAACCGGCCTGGCCCACCTCGCCGGAGCCCTCGCCTTCGGGATCGGCGTGGTCTTCGTCGTCGTCGGCCGTTCCGAGCTGTTCACCGAGAACTTCTTCGGCCCGGTCGCAGCAGTGATCCACCGGAACAACCGCTCGGCCTGGATCCGGCTGGGCCGCCTCTGGGCCGTCGTCCTGGTGCTCAACTTCGTCGGCGGGGCCGTCATGGCCGCGATCTTCTCGGTGGAGGGGACGCTCCCCGCGGGAGCCCACCACGTCCTCGCGGAAGCAGCCCGGGACCTCGCGGCGAAGGGCGGTCTGGCCACCTTCACCCGCGGCATCGCGGCCGGAACGCTGCTGACCCTGCTGTCGTATCTGCTGCATGCAGCCGACTCGACCGGAAGCCGCATCGTCCTCGCCTACGTGGTCGGCTTCTTCCTCGCGCTCGGGCCGTTCGACCACGTCGTCGTCTCCGGCCTGCACCTGCTGTTCGGCGTATGGCTCGGCGACGCGGTCACCTACGCCGATGTCGGCTTCAACGTCCTCCTGGCGGGCGCGGGCAACCTGCTGGGAGGACTGCTGCTCATGACGCTCACCCACACCGCTCAGGTCAGGGGGGCCCGGCAGGACAAGTAGGGCGCGGCCGGGACAGCCGACGAGGCATCCCGGGGCGCCCGCCCCACGCGGCCGCCCGCCCCGGACGCCGCATCGGCACGGCGAGCAGCCCCGACGCCCCGGCGCCGCGCGTGGGGCCCCGGGGGCGGGGTGCCGCGTCTTGAGGCCCCGTATCTCGGGGCGCCGCGTCCTGCCCTGCCGGGCGGTGGAGTGCCCTGCCCTGGGACGCCGCGCCCCGAGCCGTGCCCGGGGAGCCGCGCCCCGAGCGCCGCCGCGGGGGCGGGGCGGGCCGCCGCCATCGGCGGGCCGGTCGGGGCGGCCCGCCCCGGCGGATGCACCGTGATGGCCGCGCCGGGTGGCGGGCCGGGGGCACGGGCCGCACGGTGGCAACGGGACCCGTCCGGGGCCCCGAAGCGACAAGGAGCATGTGCGATGCGGATGATGCTGCGCGCCAGGATGGACACCGCGCTCGGGAACGAGGCGGTCCGGAGCGGCCAGGTCGAGGGCATGCTGCGCCGGATGATGGAGGAGCTGCGGCCGGAAGCCGCCTACTTCGTCGCCGAGGAAGGGCGGCGGGCCGCCATCCTCGTCTTCGACATGCAGGACCCGTCGCAGGTACCGGCCGTCTGCGAGCCGCTGTTCCTGACGGTCGGCGCCGAAGTCACCCTCCAGCCCTGCATGGACATGGACGACCTGCGGCGCGGCCTGGAAGCCCTGGGCGACCGGCAGTAGACCGGCGGCGGTTCCGCCGGAGAGGGGCGGGCCCGCGCCCCGCGCATGCCGTACACGCGGGCCGGCCTGCGCGCCGCGCCCTTGCTTCGAGCGCGCTCCAACGCGTTGGCTTGGGTCCATGAAGTACACGCAGCTCGGACGCACCGGACTCAAGGTCAGCCGCCTCGTCCTCGGCACGATGAACTTCGGCCCTCAGACGGACGAGGCCGCCGGCCACGCCATCATGGACGCCGCGCTCGACGCGGGCGTCAACTTCTTCGACACCGCCAACGTCTACGGCTGGGGCGAGAACAAGGGACGCACCGAGGAGATCATCGGCTCCTGGTTCGCGGGGGGTGGCGAGCGGCGCGACAAGGTGGTGCTCGCCACCAAGGTGTACGGGTCGATGCACCGCGACGGGGAGACCTGGCCCAACCACGACAAGCTGTCCGCCGTGAACATCCGGCGCGCCGTCGACGCCAGCCTCAAGCGGCTGCGGACCGACTACATCGACGTCTACCAGTTCCACCACATCGACCGCGACACGCCCTTCGAGGAGATCTGGCAGGCGGTCGACGTCCTGATCCGGCAGGGAAAGATCCTCTACGCCGGATCCAGCAACTTCCCCGGCTACAAGATCGCCCAGGCCAACGAGGCCGCCGCCCGCCGCGGCATGGTCGGCCTGGTCAGCGAGCAGTGCCTGTACAACCTCGTGGAGCGGCGCGCCGAGATGGAGGTCATCCCGGCCGCCCAGGACTACGGCCTCGGCGTCATCCCGTGGTCCCCGCTGCACGGCGGGCTGCTCGGCGGGGCCCTGCGCAAGCAGCGCGAGGGCTCGGCGGGCCCGCGCTCCGGCGGCGGACGGGCGGCGGAGGCGCTCGCCGACCCCGAGACCCGGCGCAGGATCCAGGCGTACGAGGACCTGCTCGACAAGCACGGCCTCCAGCCCGGCGAGGTCGCCCTGGCGTGGCTGCTGACGCGGCCCGGCGTCACCGGCCCGATCGTCGGGCCGCGCGTCGCCGACCAGCTCGACTCCGCGCTGCGGGCGGTCGAGCTGGAGCTGGGCGACGAGGTGCTGGCCGAGCTGGACGCGATCTTCCCCGGGCCGGGGCCGTCGCCGGAGGCGTTCGCCTGGTAGACCGCGCGGGCGCGGGGCGGCCCAGGTCAGCCCAGGGCCGCCGCCACCGCGACGATCGCGAACATCAGCACGAGCACACCGGCCATGATCCGGTTTCGGGTCTTCGGGTCCACCCTTCGAGGTTAACCCGCCCGCCACGGGCGCGGCCCCGCCCCTCGGACACAAGGGGCGGGGCCGTCGTACCGGCAGGCGGGTCAGCCGACGGGGGAGGCGAAGCCCATCACGCGGCCCGCGCCGACCGGGCTGGAAGCGGTCTTCCAGGTGAACCAGCCGCTCTTGCTGACCTTGCGGCTCTCGTTGCCGCCGACCGTCTGGATCTGGGTGCCGTCCGACGAGACGCCGACCACGATGTTCACGTGGTTGGCCTCGCCGTCGCCCAGGCTGCCGTCCGTGTCGTACAGCACCGCGTCGCCGACCTTCGGGGAGCCCGTCTTCCAGGTGCCGTGACCGGTCCCGTACTTGTAGAGGCTCCAGGCGCGGGCGTCGAGCTGCGAGGCGTAGTCGACGTCCTCGCCGGCCCAGATGTACTTGACGAACTCGGCGCACCAGGCGCTGCTGTGGTCGAACGGGTAGCTGGTGAAGGTCTTGCCGACCTCCGCGTTGGCGGCGTTGGCGATGTCCTGGCCGAGGGTGCTCACGCTCTTGCAGCTCACGGTGCGGGGCGCCGCGGACAGCAGCTGCTGCGTCCAGCCGGAGGCGTCGACCGGGTCGGAGAGGTGGTAGGCGATGTCCGTGCCGCTGCCGTCCGAGATGTTCCCGTCCTTGTACCAGTACATGGCACCGGTGGTCGGGATGCGGCCGTAGTAGAAGCCGGCACCGGGCGACACGAGCTGGTCGAAGGCGGACCAGCCGTCGGTCTTCAGGTCGCTGCGGCGCCAGGCGTCGCCGATGATCTGGTACGAGATCAGCTTGCCGTCGACGCTGGTGGCGATCAGGCGGTCCTGGCCCGCGGCGGCCAGCGTCTTCAGGACGAAGCCGCTGTCGATCTCCTTGCGCATGCCGATGTGCTGGGATCCGGCGGGCTTGTCCTCGGTGACGGTGTACTGGAGGAGCAGGCCGGACGAGGTGGTGCCGTAGAGGTGCCCGTAGCCGTCGTAGGTGAGCTTGTCGTGGGTCCAGCCGCTGTCGGCGATGCGGACCGGGGCGCCCGCCAGGACGAGCGAGGTGTTGTTGGTCTGGACGTCGACGCGGTATAGGGCGCCGGTGGTGGAGGTGACCAGGATGGTGTTGAAGTTCAGGGTGGCCATCGCCTTGGGCTCGAAGCCGAGGTCCGCGCCGACGAGGCTCTTGATGCGGTCGCCGTTGGTCGGGTTGATCGCCGAGTACGTCAGGCGGCCGTCCGGGAGGACGCCGTAGACGGAGGCCGTGCCGGAGCACACCGTCTCCGCGGCCACGGCCGTGCCGGTGTTCACGGTGACGAGGCCGAGGGAGAAGGCGCCGGCGGCGAGGGCGGTGACGGCGGTGCGCAGGGTCTTGCTGGTGCGGAACATGCCCGATGTCTCCTGGTGTGAAAGGTGGAGTGGACGGCCCTGACGCGGGGCCGGAAGTCTGTGAAGGGGTGCAGGCGGGCCGGCGGGACCTCGGCCGGGCGCGGCTCAGTACCAGTTGTTCGCCTGGAAGAAGCGCCAGGCGCCGCAGGGGGAGCCGTAGCGGCCGTCGACGTACCCGAGGCCCCACTTGATCTGCGTGAGCGGGTTGGTCTGCCAGTCGGCGCCCGCGGTGCCCATCTTCGAGCCGGGCAGGGACTGCGGAATGCCGTAGGCGCCGGAGGAGGGGTTCGACGCGTTCCAGCGCCAGCCGCTCTCCTTGTCCCAGAGCTTCTCCAGGCAGGACCACTCGCTGGAGTTGGCCCAGGCGGCGTCGTGCGCGTTCATCATGTCGCGGCCCGCGGCCTTGACCTCGGCGATGTTGTCCCGGTCGAGACTCGTCGTGCAGGTGTACGAGTCGGGCTGCGCCGACAGCAGCTGCTGCGACCAACCGCTCGTGCTGACCGGGTCGTCGGTGTGGTACGCGATGTCCGCGCCGCTCTTGTCGGTCGGGTCGGCGTCCTTGTACCAGTACATGGCGCCGCTGGTGGGGATGCGGCCGTAGTAGACGCCCGCTCCGGGGGAGAGGAGCTGGTCGAAGGCGGACCAGCCCTCGGCCTTCAGGTCGTTGCGGCTCCACGTGCCGCTGCTGCTGATGACGTACTCGTACAGCGCGCCGCCGGAGGTGGTGGCGAGGAGGCGGTCGTCGCCGGTGGCGGTCAGCGTCTTGAGGGCGAAGCCGCTGTCGATCTCCTTGCGCATGCCGATGTGCTGGGATCCGGCGGGCTTGTCCTCGGTGACGGTGTACTGGAGGAGCAGGCCGGACGAGGTGGTGCCGTAAAGGTGGCCGTGGCCGTCGTAGGCGAGCATGTCGTGGGTCCAGCCGCTGTCGGCGATGCGGACCGGGGCGCCCGCCAGGACGAGCGAGGTGTTGTTGGTCTGGACGTCGACGCGGTACAGGGCACCGGTGGTGGAGGTGACCAGGACGGTGTTGAAGTTCAGCGTGGCCATCGCCTTCGGCGTGAAGCCAAGGTCGGGGCCGATGCGGACGCGGGTCAGGTCCCCGTTGGACGGGTTGATCGCCGAGTACGTCAGGCGGCCGTCCGGGAGGATGCCGTAGATCGACGCGGTGCCGGTGCAGGTGGTGGCCGCTTCGGCGTCAGTGGCCTGGGTGACGGCGCCGGCGGTGAGCAGGGCAGCTCCGGCGGCTCCGGCGAGCAGCGCGCCCGGTGGTCCGACCGGCCCGTGCGGGCCGTACAGGGCGATCTGGCCGACCCCGCCTCGCTCCGCGGCGTCTGCGAGGGCGTCGACACCGTCCTGCACCTCGCGGCGCGCGTCGGCGGCGACGAAGGAGAGCTGCCGCGCCGTCAACACCGAGGGCACCCGCGCCCTGCTCGCGGAGGCCGGGCGGGCGGCGTCGGGCGCGTGGTCCAGCTGGGCACCGCGGCCATTAATGGCCCTGCCGGGACGAGCCCCACCGCGGGGAAGGCGGGGGTGCCTGGCCGAGGAGCCGGTGTCCCCGACGAGCGTGACCCGGCTGGCCGGGGAGCGGCTGGTACTCGCGGCCGGAGGCACGGTGCTCCACCCGCATCTCGTGTACGGGGCGGGCGACACCTGGGTCGTGCCCGGCACTGGTGCGGATCCTGGCCGCGGTACCGCACTGGGTGGACGGCGGCCGCGCCCGCATCTCCATGGTGTCCGCCGACGCGCTGGCCGGTGCGCTCGCCCACCTCGCGACGGGGCGCCGTCCCGGCGGCTGGCCAGCGGGGTGCTGCACGCGAGCCACCCGGAACCCGTCACCGCACGGGAGCTCCTCACCGCGGTGTGCCGTGCGCTGGGCCTGCCGGAGCCGCGGGCGAGGTCGCGCGTGAGCGCGCCGCGGGAGCTGCTGGCGGCGGCCGGGATGCCCGGCGGGCGCAGGACGGTGTCGCTGCTGGCGACGGACCACTGGTACGACAGCAGCCGCCTGTGGTCGATGGTGTCGGGTGGGGCCCGGCCCGGCGTTCTGCGACGCCTTCCCGCGTACTGCCGACTGGTAATGCGGTGACCACGCCCGGCGCAGCGAAGTGGGGCGGCGGTGACGGTCGGGCCCTGCCGGCGGCCTCTTCGGCGCCGCACCGGAGCATGCTTCCTTACCGGGGCCCTGCACCGGGTCCCTGCGCCTGGGCCCTGCA
>NZ_JAJPUI010000004.1 GCF_021390935.1 Streptomyces sp. CC228A | reverse complement strand
GCGGGCCCGCCATTGCTCGGCGAGGTCCGGGTCGGCGAAGAAGTCGACGTCCTTCCGCCCGGGGCCGGCCTCCCGGACGACCGTGTTGGCCAGGTCGAGCACCGGGTCATCGCCGATCCACGGCATCGTGCGCAGGCTCTTGATCGTCATGCCTCCCAATCTAGCCCACTCACGGCTTGCGGTGCGCGAACCCGTGATAGGTTGCGCTCACTCAATCGATCACGGATTCGGCATGCCGAAACCGTGAGCATGCTGCTCTCCCGAAGGAACGCCGCCATGAGCGCCACCATCGAGTACGTACGCTTCGACACCGACGACGTCGCCGGGCTGACCGCCCAGCGGGACGCGCTGATCGACCGGCTCAGGGAGCGGTACGGCGCCGACTTCCTCGGCGCCCACCTGGTCCGCTTCGACGACGGCAGCCTGGCCGACCTGCTCCTGTGGGCCTCACCCGACGCGGCCGCCCGGGCTGCCGAGGAGATGCCCGGAGACCCGGCCGCCGCCGGCTTCTTCGGCCGCATCGGTACCGTTCACGAGATGCGGCACGCCGAGGTGCTGCACTCCGCCGACCGCGGCTGACCGCCGCCCCGCCACCCCGAGGAGACGCCGTGCCCCTGGCCGAAGAACTGCTCGGTGCCGACACCGTCGACGCCCTCGCCGACCGCCTCGGCCGTGCGCTGGGCGGTCGGCCCGCGCAGGCCGTCAGCCGGTGCGGCGCCTCCCTCCGCGGCCTGAGCTTCAGCTCCCGTACCGCCGCCGTCCGCGACGCCGTCCTCAGCGACCTCCCGGACCGCTGGCCGGACGCCGAACGGGTCCTGCGCACCGCCCTGGAGGACCCGGACTTCACCGGGTGGATGACCTACCCGGTGAACGAGGCCGTCGCCGTCCACGGCCTCGCCGCCCCCGACGCCTTCGAACCCGCACTGCGCCTGCTGGGCGCACTCACCCCGCGGCTCACCGCCGAGACAGCCGTGCGCCCGTTCCTGCGCGCCGACCTCCACCGGGCGCTGAGCGTCATGACGCCCTGGACCGAGGACGGCGACGCCCACGTCAGACGGCTCGTCAGCGAAGGCACCCGCCCCAGGCTCCCCTGGGCGCCGCGCCTCCCCGAGCTCATCGCCGACCCGGCACCCGCACTGCCCCTGCTCGACGCGCTGCACCGCGACCCGTCCGCCTACGTGCGCCGGTCCGTCGCCAACCACCTCAACGACATCAGCCGCGACCACCCCGCCGAGGCCGTGGCCACCGCGGGCCGCTGGCTGACCGCCGCCACCGGCGGCGACACCGAGCGCCTGGTCCGGCACGGGCTGCGGACCCTCGTCAAAGCGGGCGACCCGGCCGCGCTCACCCTCCTCGGCCACGCCCCCGACGCCCCCGTCGACGTCACCGGCCCGCTCCTGCACACGACCGAACTCCGGGTCGGCGACCACCTCGTCTTCGACTACACCGTCGCCAACACCGGCGAGCGGCCCGCCTCCGTCGTCGTCGACTACGTCATCCACCACGTCAAGGCCAACGGCACCCGCACGCCCAAGGTGTTCAAGCTGACCACCAGGACCCTCGCCCCCGGCGAGCGCTGGACGGCCACCCGCCGCCACTCCTTCCGGCCGATCACCACCCGCCGCTACCACCCGGGCGTCCACCTCGTACGGCTCCAGGTGAACGGCGTGCCGCGCGGCGGGCACGTGCCCTTCGTGCTGGCCGACGGCACGTAGCGGCAGCGCGGCACGCCCGCGCCCGGCGTAACGCGCTACGCCGAGCGGGCGGATCTCGCCCCCCGGCCGCCGACGGCACAGCCGGGCGGGGCACAGGACCGTTGTCCAGGAGGTCCGCGCCCATGATCCCCAGCATCCCCGCCGCCGCGCGCATCGGGCACCGCGCCCGGCGGCTGGGCATGCTGGTGGCGCTCCTGGCCCTCGCCGCGCTCCTGGGCCTGGCCCCGGGCGCCGCGGCCCTGTCCCCCGAGGCGGAGCCCCTGCCCGCCTCAGCGCCCGCGATCCCCGAACCGGCAGGGGAGGGGGCCGCACAGGAGCCCGCGGAGAACGAGCCCGCCGCGTCGGCCAGGTCCCGGGACCGCGCCCGCGCCGCCTGCCCGGCCTCCGGGCCCAAGCGCCGCGCCCGCCCGTCCCCGTCCCGCGCCCGGACGCACCCCGCGGCCCCCGGCCGCCCGCACCCGACGCTCCGCACCGTGCGCTGCGTGGTGATCCGCTGCTGACCGGCAGCCCGGCACCCGCAGTCCCCCACCAGCGCACCGTCCGAGGAGCCACCATGCCCATCGACCCGTTCGCCGCCCTGGCCGCCCTGGTACGGGCGGAAGCCACCCGGGGCAGCGCCCCCGACGCGCAGCAGCCCCGCGGCGACCAGCAGGCACCGGCCGCACCGGCCGCCCCCGCGACCGCACCCCCGGCCGCGCCCGCCCACGACGGCCCCACCGGGCCCCGCCGCACCGACTCGTGACCCGCCGCCCGCTCCGCGCCGGCCTGCCGCGCGCACGCGCCGCCCACCGCCCGTCGCGTCCCCGCCCGCCCGGCCGGCGCGGAGCCTGCCGCGCCCCGCTCAGGCGGTGTCCGGCTGGGAGAGGCCCGCGGCCGACTCCGCCAGCGCGTCCAGCACCGGCCGGATCAGCGGATGGCCCTCGCCGCCCCGCCGGACCGCCGCGAACACCCGCCGGAACGCGGCCGGCCCCGCCACCGGGCGGACCACGACGTCCTTGAGCTCGATGCCGCGCAGCGCCGAGCGCGGCACGAGCGCCACCCCGGCACCCGCGCCCGCCAGCGCGGCCACGGCCCGGAAGTCGTCCGACACGTGCACCAGCCGGGGCGCGAAGCCCGCGAGCTCGCAGGCGAGCAGCACCATGTCGTGGCACGGGTTGCCGGTGGACTGGCCGATCCAGTCGCTGTCGGCGAGCGACGCGAGCGCCACCTCAGGGGCCTGAGCCAGCGGATGGCCCGCGTGCAGCACCGCGTCGAACGGCTCCGCGTACAGCGGCACACGGGCCAGCCGCGGATCGTCCTCGCGGGGCGCGCCCCGGTACTCCACGGCGAGGGCCAGGTCCGCCTCGCCGTCCAGCACCATCGGCAGCGAGGCGTCGCCCTCCGCGTCCCGCACCCGCGGGCGGATGCCGGGGTGGCGCCGCGCGAGCCGCGCGATGGCCGGGGCCAGCACCTCCGCGATGCCGGTCGCGAACGCCGCGACCCGCACCTCACCCGCCGTGCCGTCGGCGTACGCGGCGAGCTCCGCCTCGGCCCGTTCGAGCTGGGCGAGCACCTCGTTGGCGTGCTCCAGCAGGATCTCCCCCGCCGGTGTCAGCCGGACGCCCCGGCCGCTGCGGGTCAGCAGCGTGTGCCCGGTCTCCTGCTCCAGGGCAGCGAGCTGCTGGGAGACGGCGGACGGCGTGAGATACAGCGCTGCGGCGGCGGCGGTCACCGTACGGTGGTCCGCCGCGGCCCGCAGGATGCGCAGCCGGCGGGGGTCGATCACCCTGCCATTGTCACCCGGCGGCCCAGGTCACCGGGACGCCCGCAGACGCCGACCGGCCCGGCCCGACCGGCCGTGAAGCCGGCGTACGGGCCGACCGGCAGCGGGCCGACCGCGGCCGGGTGTCGGAGCCCGCCCGGGAGCGGGGCAGGGGCGACTCGGGACCCGTCGCCGGGGCCAGGACAGGGCAGGAGCGGGCGCCGACGCACGCCAGGAACCGAAACCAGAACCAGCCCCAGCTCACTGACCAGGCCCAGCCCCGCAGCTCACCACCGGGCCCAGCCCCGCATCGGGAACCAGGACCAGACCAGACCCCAGCTCAGGAACCAGGCCAGCCCCGCATCGGCAACCGGGCCCAGCCCCGCATCCGGAACCGGGGCCAGCCCCACAGCAGTGGCCGGGGGCAGCCCTCTGACCGAGGCCGGGGCAGCCGCCCCATCGAGGCCGGGGGCAGCCGCCCCACCGAGGCCGGGGGCAGCCGCCCCACCGAGGTCAGGGGCAGCCCCCAGACCGAGGCCGGGCCCGCAACCGAGGGCGAGGGCAGAGCCGTAGCGGGGCCAGGACCAGGACCAGGCCCGGGGACAGAACCCGGCACGCGGGTCGGGACGACTCAGACGCTCCCGGTGCGCCGGCCGGGACGACTCAGGCGCTCATCGCGGCACGCGCGTCCGCGAACGCCCGCACCGCCCGCTCGACGTCCTGCGCGGAGTGGGCCGCGGAGAGCTGCACCCGGATACGGGCCTGCCCCATCGGCACCACCGGGTACGAGAACCCGATCACGTACACGCCGCGCTCCAGCAGCAGCTCCGCCATCCGGGCGGCCTCCGCCGCGTCCCCGATCATCACCGGGGCGATCGGGTGCTCCCCGGGGAGGATCTCGAAGCCCTCCTCGGCCATCCGCGTGCGGAACAGCTTCGTGTTCGCGTCCAGCTTCTCCCGCAGGTCGCCCGCCGACTCCAGCAGGTCGAGGACCTTCAGCGAGGCGGCGGCGATCACCGGGGCGAGCGAGTTCGAGAACAGGTACGGGCGCGACCGCTGCCGCAGCAGCTCCACGATCTCCGCCCGCGCGGCGACGTAGCCGCCGGACGCCCCGCCCAGCGCCTTGCCCAGCGTGCCGGTGATGATGTCCACCCGGTCCATCACCCCGTGCAGCTCGGGGGTGCCGCGGCCGCCCGCCCCGACGAAGCCGACGGCGTGCGAATCGTCGACCATCACCATCGCCCCGTAGCGGTCGGCGAGGTCGCAGATCTCCCTCAGCGGGGCGACGTACCCGTCCATGGAGAACACGCCGTCGGTGACGATCAGCTTGCGCCGCGCCCCCGCCGCCTCCACCAGCCGGGCTTCCAGCTCGCCCAGGTCGCGGTTCGCGTAGCGGTAGCGGGCCGCCTTCGAAAGACGGATGCCGTCGATGATCGACGCGTGGTTCAGGGCGTCGGAGATCACCGCGTCCTCGGGGCCGAGCAGCGTCTCGAAGACACCGCCGTTCGCGTCGAAGCAGGAGGAGTAGAGGATCGTGTCCTCCTGGCCGAGGAACGCCGACAGCCGCTGCTCCAGCTCCTTGTGCACGTCCTGGGTGCCGCAGATGAACCGCACCGACGCCATGCCGTAGCCCCACCGGTCCAGGGCTTCCTTGGCCGCGGCCACCACCTCCGGATGGTCGGCGAGCCCCAGGTAGTTGTTGGCGCAGAAGTTCAGCACCTCCCCGGGCGCACCGCCCGCGGTGACGGCGACGGACGCGGACTGCGGGGTGCCGATGACCCGCTCGGGCTTGTAGAGGCCCGCGTCGCGGATCTCGTCGAGGGCGGCGCGGAGTTCGTCACGGACGGACGCGAACATGGAAGCTGCTCCTAGCAGGACGGGCGGGGTGGGTCGGTCAGACGGTCCAGTCGAGAATGATCTTGCCGCTGCGGGCGGTGGCCGCCTCGTCGAACGCGGCGTCGAAGTCCTTGTACGCGTACTTCCCGGTGACCACGGGGCTGAGGTCGAGCCCGCCCTCCAGCAGCACCGTCATCGCGTACCACGTCTCGAACATCTCCCGGCCGTAGATGCCCTTGATCGTGATCATCGACGTCACGATCTTGGCCCAGTCGACGGGGAACTCGTCGGCCGGCAGCCCCAGCATGGCGATACGGCCGCCGTGGGTCATGTTCGCCACCATGTCCCGCATCGCCTCGGGGCGGCCCGACATCTCCAGGCCGATGTCGAAGCCCTCACGCAGACCGAGCTGCCGCTGCGCGTCCCCGATGCTGCTCCGGGCGACGTTCACCGCCAGGGTCGCGCCGACCTTGCGCGCGAGCTCCAGGCGCGGCTCGCTCACATCGGTGATCACGACGTTCCGGGCGCCCGCGTGCTTCGCGACGGCCGCCGCCATGATGCCGATCGGACCGGCGCCGGTGATCAGCACGTCCTCGCCGACGAGGGGGAACGACAGCGCCGTGTGCACGGCGTTGCCGAACGGGTCGAAGATCGCCGCGATGTCGAGGTCCACCTGCGTGCGGTGCACCCACACGTTCGACGCGGGCAGCACCACGTACTCCGCGAACGCCCCGTCCCGGCCCACGCCCAATCCGACGGTGGCGCGGCACAGGTGGCGCCGCCCGGCCAGGCAGTTGCGGCACCTGCCGCACACCAGGTGCCCTTCGCCGCTCACCAGGTCGCCGACCGCCACGTCCTGCACGTCGGCGCCGACGGCCGCGACCTCGCCGACGAACTCGTGGCCCAGCACCAGCGGCGTCGTCACGGTCTGCTGCGCCCAGCCGTCCCAGGACCGGATGTGCAGGTCGGTGCCGCAGATGCCGGTACGCAACACCTTGATCAGCACCTCGCCGGCGCCGTACTCGGGCTCCGGGACGTCCATGAGCCACAGACCGGGCTCGGCGTTCTGCTTGACAAGGGCCTTCATCGCGGCGACTCCATGCGGGAGACAGGGGAAGGGGAGTGGTGAATGCGACCAATCTGCCGAGTGGGGCGCCCGCCGTCCATCGAGGTTTTCTTAACCGGTCCAACAGCCCAGCTTCACACGCCCCGCCGCCACGCCCCCGCGCCCCACCGAACGGGTCACCCGCCACCACCCGCGCGGCGCCCCGAGGCTGCCCGCGGCGGAGGCCCTCCGCCCCCACGCCGACCGGCCCCGGCACCCGCCCTCGGCGCCGGCCCCGCCCACCCGAGCGGCGGTCCCCGGCGGTGGCCCCTGCCCGCCCGGCACAACGCCCGCCCGGACACGGCCCACACCGGCCCGGGCACGACAGCCGACGCCCGTTCCCCCTCTCACCGTCCATTACCTCCGCGGTAATCGACCCGCCCCCCGGCCGCCCGGCAAGGTGTCCGTACCGGACGCCGGGCCGCCACCCGAGGGGGAAGAGCGCCCCGGCGGCCGGGTCCACCAGCCCGTACGACCTCGCAGGAGGCTGATCCGCCATGTCCCACGCCCTGCTCGCCGGACTCGCCCGCACCACCGAGCCGCGGACCATGCTGCGCCGTTTCCTGGCGCTGGACGCCGTCGTCACGGGGGCGAACGGGCTCGCCTACGCGGTGGCCTCCGGCCCCCTGAGCCGGCTGCTCGGCGTCGACGCCACGCTCCTGCTGGGCCTCGGCGTCTTCCTCGTCCTGTACGGCACGGCCGTCGGCCTCGCCGCGTCCCGGCCCCTGCCGTCCGCCACGGCCGTGAAGGTGATCGTCGACGCCAACGCCCTCTGGGCCGTCCTCAGCGTCGTCGCGCTCGCGGCCTGGCTGGAGCCCACCACCGCGGGCACCGTCTGGATCCCGGCCCAGGCCGTCACCGTCGCGGCGTTCGCCGCGCTCCAGTGGTCCGCCCTGCGCGCCGACCGGCGCTGATCGGGCGTGCCGGGCCGCGGGGCCGCCGCACCGGCAAGGAGACGGCGGCGGCACCACTCAAACGCGGCCGCGGCCCCCGGGCACGCCGTGCCGCCGTAGCGCCGGACCGTCGCGATTCCGGCCGTGGGACGGCGGGCGCCGGACAACCGCCTCGGGACTCACGCCCCCTGGAGCGACCCGAGTGACCGGAGGTACGCGGCCGTCTCCGGGTCCGCCGGCAGCAGCGTCTCGATCGCCAGCTCGGCGACCGTCACGTCCAGCGGGGTGTTGAACGTCGAGACCGACGACACGAACGACAGCAGCCGCCCGTCGTGCTCGATGCGCAGCGGAAGCGCGAAGTACGGATACGGTGCGTCGGTATCCGCCTCGGGACCCCCCGCCACCGGCTCGGGCAGCGGGTACGCCGCGACCTCCTCGTACAGCGCGCGCAGCGGCTCCGACCTCACCAGCGCCAGCTGCCGCTCCATCTGCGCCAGCAGATGGCCCCGCCACTGCCGCAGGTTCCGGATCCGGGGGGCCAGCCCCTCCGGGTGCAGGGTGACACGCATCGCGTTGAGCGGCGGCGCCAGCAGGTGTTCCGGCAGGCCCCCCAGCAGCATCGTGATGCCCCGGTTCGCCCCGAGCACCGTGTACGAGCCGTCGACCACGAGCGCCGGATACGGCTCGTAGCCCGTGAGCAGCCGCTCCATGCCCTCCCGCAGCGGCCCCAGCTCCGGGGCGTCCAACGGTGACTCGCCGTACAGCGGCGCGTAACCGGCCGCCAGCAGAAGGGCGTTGCGCTCCCGCACCGGTACGTCGAGCTGCTCGGCGAGGCGCAGCACCATCTCCTGACTCGGCCGGGACCGCCCGGTCTCGACGAACGAGATGTGCCGCGCCGACGAACCGGCGCGCAGGGCCAGCTCCAGCTGGCTCAGCCGCCGCTGCTCCCGCCACTGCCGCAGCAGCGGCCCTACTCCCGTGCTCGCCGCAACCGTTGTCATACGGCAGACGGTAGCCCAGTCCGCCGTGTTGACCAGGGGCACCGGCCCCGGGACCGTAAGGTCGGACGGGACCGAACGGAAGGGAGCAGGGACATGCCCACGGAACCGCTGTCTCAGAAGGAGATCGAGGACCGGCTGCGCGAACTGCCGGGCTGGTCCCTCGCGGACGACCGCATCACCCGTACGTACCGCCTCTCCACCCACTTCGCGGCCACCGCCATGGTGGTGCACGTCGCCCGCATCCAGGACGAGCTGAACCACCACTCCGACCTCACCCTCGGCTACAACACGGTCGCCCTGTCGGTGCACAGCCATGACGCGGGCGGCGCCGTCACGGACCGCGACTTCGAACTCGCGTCCCGGGTGGACGCCATCGCGGCCACCCACGGCGCCGCCTGACACCCCCGCAGGCCGCACCGGGCCCGGGCGCGCCGCGCACTGACACCGCGGCAGGCCCCACCCGGTCGGGCGCGCCGCGCACTGCCGCCCCGCAAGCCGCACCCGCCCACGCCCCGGCCTTCCGCCCCGCAAGCCGTACCCGGTCGGGTCCAGCCCGGGCGTGGCGCTCCGGGCTGACCGGTCGCAGCACGTCCCCGGCTCACCCGGCTCACCCGGCTCACCTCAACCGGCCCGGGGGCCCGGGGTCATCCAGGCCCGGGGCGCTCAGGCCGGCCGCTCGGGCACCCGGGGCCCCGCTCAGGCGCGCGCGCTCACGCCACGGGCGTGAACGCCTCCTTCACTCCCTCCGCGAAGTCCCGCGGCTCACGGCCCAGCACCCGCCGCACCCCGTCCGCCACCGACGCGTTCCGCCCGTCCAGCAGCCCGGCGAACAGGCCCGCCAGCCAGTCGGCCTCCTCCGCCGTCAGCCCGTACGCCCGCATCCCCTCCGCGTACTCCTCAGCCGACACCGGCACGTACGCCACCTCGCGGCCCGCGGCCGCCGCCAGCTCCGCCGCCGCCTGCGCGAACGTCAGCAGCCGCGGCCCCGTCACCTCGTGCACCCGGCCCGCGTGCGCGTCCTCCAGCAGCGCCGCCACCGCCACCTCCGCCACGTCGCCGGCGTCGACGAACGGCTCAGGCATGCCACCCGCGGGGAACTCGATCCGCCCCGCCGCCACCCCCTCCGCCATCAGCCCCTCGGTGAAGTTCTGCGTGAAGAACGCCGCACGCACCACGGCGAGCTCCCCGCCCGGCGCGACCGCGTCCCGCAGCGCCTGCTCCGCCCGCGCGGCCTCCGGCTCCGCGCGCCCCGACAGCAGCACCAGCCGCCGCACGCCCTCCCACGCCGCCAGCCGACCGAACTCCCGCAGCGCCTCCACCGCGCCCGGCGCCGCCAGGTCGGGGTAGTAGGCGACGTACGCCGCGTCCGCGCCCCGCAGCGCGGGACCCCACGTCGCCGGGTCCTCCCAGTCGAAGCGCGTGCCCCCGCTCCGGGAGCCCCTGCGCACCTGCACGCCCCGCCCGTCCAGCAGCCCCGCCACCCGGCGGCCCGTCTTCCCGGTCGCCGCCGTCACCAGCACCGTCAGCGGCGCCCCCGCGCCCCCGGTCGTGCCCGCCGCCGTGCCGCCCATGCCGGTACCCGTCTTCCTGCTCGTGTTCTCGTCCATGGACACGAGCTTCGCCGTCCGCGCCTGGACGCTCCATGCGCCAGAGGCTCACTTCCCTGTGCGTGCGTCTACGCTGACGGCATGGACGCACTGGCCGGACTGCTCGACGGACCGCGGGCCCGCGGGGCCTTCCTGCTGCGGATGGTGATGGCGCCGCCGTGGTCGGTGCGGATCGAGGACCGCGCCCCCCTGTGCCTGCTGTGCGTCACGGGCGGCGAGGCGTGGATCGCCCCCGGCCATCCCGGCGCCGACGGCCCCGTGCGGCTGGGACCGGGCGACCTGGCGGTCGTCCGGGGACCGCACCCCTACACCGTCGCAGGAGCCCCCGACACCCCGCCGCAGGCCGTCGTGGAACCCGGCGGGGCGTGCCGCACCCTGCACGGGGAGCCGCTGGAGGAGAGCATGCGGCTCGGCGTGCGGACCTGGGGCAACGCCCCCGGCGGCCCCGACACCCTCCTCGTCGGCACCTACCGGCTGGAGAGCGAGGTCGGCCGGCGGCTCCTCGACGCCCTGCCGCCGCTTCTGCACCTCCCCGCCGGCTCCTGGAACTGCCCCCTCACGCCCGTCCTCGAGGACGAGATCAGCCGCGACGAACCCGGCCAGAGCGTCGTCCTCGACCGCACCCTCGACCTGCTGCTCATCGCCTCCGTGCGGGCCTGGCTCGCCCGCCCCGAGGCGGCCGCCCCCGCTTGGTACCGTGCCCTGGGCGACCCGGTCGTCGGCACCGCCCTGCGGCTGCTGCACGACGACCCCGCCCACCCCTGGACCGTCGCCTCGCTCGCCGCGAGGGCGGGCGTCTCACGCGCCGGCCTCGCACGCCGCTTCACCGAACTGGTCGGCGAGCCCCCGATGGCGTACCTGACGGGCTGGCGGCTCACCGTCGCCGCCGACCTGCTGCGGGAGACCGACGCCACCGTCGAGGCCGTCGCCCGGCGGGTCGGCTACGGCGGCGCCTTCGCGTTCAGCGCCGCCTTCAAACGGGAGCGGGGCGTCAGCCCCCACGCCTACCGGACCGGGGCCCGCCGCAACCCGTCCGTGCCGGAACGGCACGCTGACTCGCCCGGACGCACGGCGGCCAGCACCCTGTCCCCATGACGCACACCGAGGCGACCCGCCCCCACACGCACGACCACACCGCCCACATGGACTGGACGGCCCTCCTCCCCCTGCTGGAGGGCGGCGCGCAGCTCCGCACCCCGATGTACCGGCAGGCCCTCGCCTGGCTCGCCGACCTGCTGCCGGCGGGCGCGGTCCGCCGCGTCCTCGACGTCGGCAGCGGCCCCGGCGTCGTGTCCGCCCTGCTCGCCGAGGCCTTCCCGTACGCCGAGGTCGTCGCCGTCGACGCGACCCCCGAACTCCTGGAGCGCGCCCGCACCCGGGGCGTGACGACCCTGCTCGCCGACCTGCCCGCAGACCTGCACCGGCTGGGCGAGGCCGACCTGATCTGGGCCGGGGAGTCCCTGCACCACCTCGGCGACCAGGCGGCCGCCCTGTCCGGCCTGGCGGGGCTGCTGCGGCCCGGCGGGCTGCTCGCCCTGGTGGAAGGCGGCCTCCCGACCCGCCGCCTGCCCCGGGACATCGGCTTCGGCCGCCCCGACCTGGAGGCCCGCCTGGACGCGGCGGCCGCCGAGTGGTTCGCGGACATGCGGGCCGCGCTCCCCGGCAGCCGGCAGGCCGCCGAGGACTGGCGGGCGCTGCTCACCGCCGCCGGCCTCGCCCCCAGTGGCACGCGCTCGTTCCTCCTCGACATCCCGGCCCCCGTCCCGCAGGCCGTACGGGACCACGTCGTCACGGAGTTCACCCGCCGCAACGAGTCCCTGGACGACCGGCTGTCCGAGGACGACCAGGCGGCCCTGGCCCGCCTCACGGACCCGGACGACCCGGCGTCCCTGTACCACCGCCCCGACATCCACCTGCTCACCGCCCGCACCGTCCACACGGCCCGGCGCGCCGCCTGACAGGAGGACGGCCGCCCCCTGCGGCCGTCCCGGCTGCCCTCGGTGGGGGGCCGGGGGTCCGGCAGTCCGCCGAGCTGTCCCGCCCGGGCCCCCGCCGCCGTACGGCTCCCGGGCGATCCGGACCAGGACGTGCGGACGTTGACGGCCCGTCAGGCGCGCCTCGCGGCCCATGTCGTCCTACGGCTCCTGTACGAGCGGGAGTTGCCGTCCGAGGCGGTCGTGTACCCGGCGCTTCCCGCCTCCGGCATGCACCGGCTGCCCGGCCGCCTCGCGGCGCACCACCCGCCCCGGAGGCGAGTTGGGGCGGGGCGAGCGCGGTCAATATGATCCGGCGATGATCACACGAAAGCGACTGGTGGCCGCCGTGTGCGGCCTGCTGGTCACACTGACGGGCCTGACGGGCGGGCTCTCCGCGGCGCCCGCCTGGGCCGACGACGGCGCGTCGGAGCCCGCCGCGAAGGAAGCACCCAAGGTCGAACTGGTCCTGGACGTCAGCGGATCCATGCGGACCCGCGACATCGACGGGCAGTCCCGGATGGCCGCCGCCAAGCAGGCGTTCAACGAGGTACTGGACGCCGTCCCGCAGGAGGTCAGGCTCGGCATACGCACCCTCGGCGCCGACTACCCGGGCGAGGACCGCAAGCGCGGCTGCAAGGACACCCGGCAGCTCTACCCGGTCGGCCCGCTCGACCGCACCGAGGCGAAGACCGCCGTCGCCACCCTCACCCCCACCGGCTGGACGCCCATCGGCCCCGCCCTCCTCGGCGCGGCCGAGGACCTCGAAGGCGGCGACGCCACCCGCAGGATCGTCCTCATCACGGACGGCGAGGACACCTGCGCCCCGCTCGACCCGTGCGAGGTCGCCCGGGAGATCGCCGCGAAGGGCATCCACCTCACCATCGACACGCTCGGCCTGGTCCCCGACGCCAAGACGCGCGCCCAGCTGATCTGCATCGCCGAGGCGACCGGCGGCACCTACACGTCCGTCCAGCACACCGACGAACTGTCCGAACGCGTCAGCCAGTTGGTGGACCGCGCCGCCAAGCCCACCGTCAAGCCCGTCGCCACCCGCGGCACCGACCGGTGCGACGCCGCCCCGGTCCTCACCCCCGGCCTGTACAGCGACCGCGAGGAGTTCGGCCAGCACCGCTGGTACCGCGTGGAACTGCTGCCCGGGCAGGAGCTGCGCGCCGCGGTCAGCGTCGCCGCCGACCGCGCCGTGAACCGCGACTACGGGGTCATGCTGCGCGCCTCCACCCTCGCCGGCCGCGAACTCGTACGGGGTGAGGCGGCCGGGGACGGCCGCACCGACGTCGTCTCGACCGGCCTGCGCCACCCGAAACCCGAAGACGACGGACCCGGCACGGACGGAGCCGGCGGCGACGGCAAGCCCGCCGCCGAGACGGTCTGCCTGCGCGTCAGCAACTCCTTCTCGGCGCCCGCGAACGTCAAGACGACCCCCGGCATGCCCGTCGAACTGAGCATCGCCGTGGTCGACGCCCCCGCCGACGCCGACGACACCGCCTTCTTCGGCCTGGGCCGCGGCTGGTGGTTCCTCGCCCTCCTCGCCGCCGCCGGCTTCGTCGCCGGACTGCTGTGGGGCTGGGTGTCCCGCTGGCGCGTCACCGTCTGGAGGACCAACTGATGCGACCCGCCCGACTCCGACTGCTCACGGCGTCCGCCCTGCTCGCCGCCGCGTTCCTCGGCCCCGCCGCCGCCCCGGCACGGCGCTGGCCGACACGCCCGCGCCGACCGCCTCCGCAGGCTCCGACGGCGAACCGCCCGCGCCCACCGAGGCCGGCACGTCGTTCCGCACGGCCACCGCCGTACGCCCCGGGCAGCAGGCCACCGCCCAGGCGTCGACCGGCGACTACCTGTACTGGCAGTTCCCCGCCGACACCGGCGACCGCGCCACCGTCCGGGCCACCGTCGAACTGCCCGACACCTCCGCCCGCGCCGCCGCCACCACCTGGCGGATCGATGTGTACGACGGGCTGCGCCGCCGCCAGGCCTGCCGCTACGGCAGCGACCGCGCGACCCTCGCCGCAGCGGCCTCCACCGTGCAGCTCACCTGCCACCTGCGGACCGTGCGGGGCTGGGCCGAACCCTGGTCGAACGACCCGCTGCCCGGTGCGTACCACGTGCGGCTGACCGCGGTGGACCTCGGCGCCTCCGACATCGGCCTGCCGTTCCGCGCGGCCCTGGACGTGTCCCTCGACGAGGCGGGCTCCGCAGCCGACACGGACGGCCGGCTCGCGGCCCCCCTCGTGCAGGGGTCCGCGGCGACGGTGGAACCGGAAGACGGCTGGTCTTTCGGCTGGTGGTCCGCCCGCTGGCTGTGGACCGCAGGCGGCGCCGCCCTCGCAGCGCTGGCCGGTGTCTGGGGCTACACCCTGACCCGCGGCGGCGGCCGCCCCACCCACGGGCCCGGAGGCACCCCCGGCAACCGGTAGCACCGATCCGCGCGGCGGCCGCCCCCCGGTGCACCCGGCACACGGGAAGGCGGCCGCGGCGCGCGCCGCCTCAGCGGTACAGCGCGTCCACCTCGTCCGCGTACGCCGCCTCGATCGCCCGGCGCTTCAGCTTCAGCGACGGCGTCAGCAGCCCGTGCTCCTCGCTGAACGGATGGGCCAGTATCCGGAACGTACGGATCGACTCGGCCTTCGACACCAGCGTGTTGGCGGCGATCACCGCCCTGCGGATCTCCTTCTCCAACGCCGGGTCCCGCACCAGCCGCGCCGACGGGATCGACGCCCGCCCCTGCATCGCCAGCCAGTGCTCCACGGCCTCCCGGTCGAGCGTGACCAGCGCCGCGATATATGGCCGGTCGTTGCCGACCACGACGCACTGCGCGACCAGCGGATGCGACCTCACCCGCTCCTCCAGGGCCAGCGGCGCCACGCTCTTGCCGCTCGTGGTCACCAGGATCTCCTTCTTCCGCCCGGTGATCGTCAGATAGCCGTCGGCGTCGAGGCGCCCCACGTCACCCGTCGCCAGCCACCCGTCCCGCAGGACCGCGGCGGTGGCCTCCGGCGCGTTGAGGTAGCCGGAGAAGACGTTCCGCCCCCGCACCCACACCTCCCCGTCCTCCGCGATCCGCACCGACGTGCCCGGCACCGGCCTGCCCACCGTGCCGTACCGCGTCCGCTCCGGCGGGTTCGCCGTGGCCGCCGACGCCGACTCCGTCAGCCCGTACCCCTCGAACACCGTCACACCCGCACCCGCGAAGAACAGCCCCATCCGCCGCTCCATCGCGGACCCGCCCGACATCGCGTGCCGCACCCGCCCCCCGAACGCGTCCCGCACCCTGCCGTACACCGCCCGCTCGAAGAACTGGTGCTGCACCCGCAGCGCCGCCGAAGGGCCCGGCCCCAGCCCGAACGCGCGCTGCTCCAGCGCCTCCGCGTACCGCACGGCCACCTCCACGGCCCGGTCGAACATGCCGAGCCGCCCCTCGGCCTCCGCCGCCCGCCGCGCCGCCCGGAACACCTTCTCGAAGACGTACGGCACGGCCAGCACGAACGTCGGCCGGAACGCCGCCAGGTCCGGCAGCAGCACCTCCGCCGTGAGCGCCGGCTGGTGGCCCAGCTTCACCCGGCCCCGCACCGCCGCGATCTCCACCATGCGCCCGAAGACGTGCGCCAGCGGCAGGAACAGCAGCGTGGAGGCCTCACG
This sequence comes from Streptomyces sp. CC228A, assembly GCF_021390935.1. Classification (GTDB taxonomy): domain Bacteria; phylum Actinomycetota; class Actinomycetes; order Streptomycetales; family Streptomycetaceae; genus Streptomyces. The sequence goes on along the minus strand of NZ_JAJPUI010000004.1, from coordinate 552,472 downwards.
GCCGGACAGCGAACGGAAGACCGGGTCCCAGCGGCCCACGAGGGTGTCCGCCTCGAACATGAAGTTGGCGTGGGTCAGCACGCAGCCCTTGGGGCGGCCCGTGGTGCCCGATGTGTAGATGACCGTGGCGACCGAGTCGGGCGTCACCGCCCGCCGGTGGCGCTGCACCACCTCGTCGTCGATCCGCGCCCCGTCCGCGACCAGCCGGTCGACGGCCCCGGCGTCCAACTGCCACAACTGCTTGAGCTGCGGCAGCCGGTCCACCACCGAGCCGACGGTCATCGCGTGGTCCTCGTGCTCCACCACGCAGGCGGTGACGGCGGCGTCGTGCAGCATCCACCGGACCTGCTCCGCGGACGACGTCGGGTACACGGGGACGGGCTGCGCCCCGACGGTCCACAGCGCGAAGTCGAACAGCGTCCATTCGTAGCGCGTGCGGGACATCACCGCGACCCGGTCACCGAACCGCACCCCGTGCGCCAGCAGCCCCTTCGCCAGGGCCAGCACCTCGTCGCGGAACTGCGCGGAGGTGACGTCCGTCCACCGCCCGGTCGCGTCCTTGCGCCCGAGGGCGACGCGGTCCGGATCGCTCGCGGCGTGGTCGAACACCGCGTCGGCCAGTCCGCCGACCAGCGGTTCCGTCAGCAGAGGGGGGACTGTCAACTCGCGCACGGGCCTGCTCCTTGTGGCGCTCAGCACAGCGGAGAGTGACGGTACCCCACGCAGAGTTCCGCCGGAAGGTCGGTGGAGCCCTCGGAATCCCCACATCACCACAGGTCAGAGCGGCAACCCCATGGTCACGGCGGTTCCGGGCCCCGGCTACTGAGCCGCGGGTAAAGAGCGGGCCGGCCGGAATCTCCACGGAATCCGTACCACGCACGCACAGCGACGATCCGGCCACACGGCGAACCGGTCGGCGCGGCGAGAGCGGCGCCGGGCACGCGCCCGCCCGTCCGGCCGCCCGGAGAAGGGCAAGGGCTCGCGGGGCGAGGCGGTGTTGGTTGCGGGTGGCGGGGCGGTTTGGGTCAGGGGTTGCGGGTGGCGGGGCGGGGCCGGTCACGGGTTTGGGGTCGGGGCGGAGCGAGGCGCCTTGCGGCCGTGGGGCGAGGCGTGGCGTGGCGGGGCGGGGTCGCGGGTCGGGTCGGGGGTGGGCGCGGCGGGTCAGGGGTCAGAGGCTGCGGGCCGCGGGGCGAGGCGGGTCAGGGGTCAGAGGCGGCGGGCTGCGGGCTGCGGGCCGCGGGGCGGGCGAGCGGGCCCGCATCCGGGCGAGCGGGCCCGCGTCCGGTCTCCGCCGCCCCACCGGGCAAGATGGACCCAGCGCGACCCGACCGGAAGCACCCCGCCCATGCAGCCCACGCACAAGAGCCACCAGGACCCTCCGCCGCCCTCCGGCCCGGAAGGCCCCAGGCCGGCCCGGCGACGCCTGCCGACGAACCTCGGCAGCCTCCGGCGGCTGAACGGCCTGCCCGTCGACCCCTTCGTCCTGGCGCTGCTCGCCACCGTCGGGCTCGCCGCCCTGCTGCCCGCGTCGGGCACGGCGGCGGAGGCCGTCGGCGGGGCATCCACCGCCGCCATCGCCCTGCTGTTCTTCCTCTACGGAGCCCGCCTCTCCACCCGCGAGGCGCTGGAAGGCCTGCGCCACTGGCGACTGCACCTCACCATCCTCGCCTGCACCTTCGTGGTGTTCCCCGTGCTCGGACTCGCCGCGGCGAAGGGCCTCGGCCCGCTGCTCCTCACCCCGCAGCTGGCCTCCGGGCTGCTGTTCCTCACCCTCGTGCCGTCGACGGTCCAGTCCTCGATCGCGTTCACGTCGCTCGCCCGCGGCAACGTCCCCGCCGCGATCTGCGCCGGTTCCTTCTCCAGCCTGGCCGGCATCGCCCTCACCCCGCTGCTCGCGGCGCTCCTCCTGGGCGGCACGGCGGGCGGCCTCTCCGCCGACGCGCTGCTGCGGATCGTGGCGCAGCTCCTCGTGCCGTTCCTGGCCGGCCAGGCGGCGCGCCGGTGGATCGCGGGCCTCGTCGGCCGGCACCGCAAGACCCTCTCGTACGTGGACCGCGGCGCGATCCTCCTCGTCGTCTACACCGCCTTCAGCGAGGGCATGGTGCGCGGGGTGTGGCACGAGGCCACGCCCGGGCGGCTCGCCGCGCTGCTCGGCGTCGAGGCCGTGCTGCTCGCAGCCGTGCTGGCCCTGACGTGGTACGGCTCCGCACGGCTGGGCTTCGGGCGGGAGGACCGGATCGCGATCCAGTTCGCCGGCTCCAAGAAGAGCCTCGCCGCCGGGCTGCCGATGGCCGGCGTCCTCTTCGGTGCGCAGGCGTCCCTGGCGGTCCTGCCGCTGATGCTCTTCCACCAGATGCAGCTGATGGTCTGCGCGGTCATCGCTCGCCGCCGCGGCGCGGACGCGACCGCCGACTGACCGCGGGGCCCCAGCCCGCGCCGGGGGCGGGGCGGGGGCGGAGGACTGACCCCGGCGCCCCCGCCCCGCGCCGTGAGGGCCGCCACCGGTGGCCGGCCGCGGGGCCCGCCCCAGGAGGCGCGGCCCGAGACTGCCGCCGGACCCGCCCGCGTGCTGGCGAGAACCCGCCCCTGACCTCCCCAGCCCATGATCACGCCCGCTACGGTGATGTCATGCCCACACGATTCCGCGCCGCCGCGCCCGCGCGCCCCGGCGGTGCCCGGTGACGACTCCCCGCCGCCCCTGGATACGCCCCGGCGCCGGGCGCCCCTGCTCGCTGGTGGTCTGCCGTGGCTGCTGCTGCGGCAACGCGGACAAGCACCCCGGCACCGACCACGCCGGCCAGCTGGAACGGCTCCGCGAGGCGGCCGCAGCCTCCGGCGGCCGCCTCGCGGTCCGCACGAGCGACTGCCTGGGCCCGTGCGGGCAGGCCAACATCGTGGTGGTGCAGCCCTCCACGGAGGCACGCCGCCGCGGGGCACGGGCGGCCTGGATCGGCTGGGCGCTCGACGACGACTGCCTGGACGACATCCTCGCCTGGGTGGCGGCGGGCGGACCCGGCGTGGCGGAACCGCCGGCGACGCTGACGCTGCAGATGGTCGACCCACCCGAGCCGACCCGACGCCGGTAGCGGGGCCTCGGGGTCCGGTGCACAGACCCACGCCACCGCCCCCGCAGCCCGCGCGGTCAGCACGCCTCGCCCCTCACGCCCCAGTCAGCCGCCGTTCCACGGCCGTCGGCGCACGAGGCCGCGCCGACGGCCCGGTCCCGTACCGGCCCGGCCCCGTACCGCCGACCCTGTACAGGCCGCGCCCGTCCCCGTACAGGCCGCGCCCGTCCCCGTACCAGTCCGGCCCCTCCGCCGCCCGGTCAGGACAGGCCGGTGATCCGCTCGGCCCCCGCGTACACGTTCATGTCGCCGCCGCGCAGGAACCCCACCAGGGTCAGCCCCGTTTCCGCGGCGAGGTCCACCGCCAGCGACGACGGCGCGGACACCGCCGCCAGCACGGGGATGCCCGCCATGACGGCCTTCTGCGCCAATTCGAACGACGCCCGCCCCGACACGAGCAGCACGGCGCGGCTCAGCGGCAGCAGCCCCTCCCGGAGGGCCCGCCCGACGACCTTGTCCACGGCGTTGTGCCGGCCCACGTCCTCCCGTACGTCGAGGAGCTCGCCGCCCTGCGAGAACAGCGCGGCCGCGTGCAGGCCCCCGGTCCGCTCGAACACCCGCTGGGCGGCCCGCAGCCGGTCCGGCAACCCGGCCAGCACGTCCACGCCCACCCGTACGGGAGGCCGGGCGGCGTCCAGCGGGAAGCGGGCGGTCGTCCGCACCGCGTCCAGGCTGGCCTTGCCGCACAATCCGCACGACGACGTGGTGTAGACGTTCCGCTCCAGCGTGATGTCGGGCACCGGTACGCCGGGTGCCAGCCGCACGTCCACGACGTTGTAGGTGTTGCGCCCGTCCTCGGCGGCGCCCGCGCAGTACGCCACGTTCCGTACGTCCGACGCGGCGGCGAGCACGCCCTCACTGACCAGGAACCCGACGGCGAGCGCGAAGTCGTCGCCGGGCGTGCGCATGGTGACGGCCAGCGGCTTGCCGTTCAGCCGGATCTCCAGGGGCTCCTCGGCGACCAGCGTGTCCGGCCGGGCCGACACGACGCCGTCCCGCACCCGGATGACGCGGCGCCGCTCCGTGACCCGTCCCATGTCCGCCCAGCCCCGCATTTCCCTTGTCGACGGCACGATCACCCCATTGTCCCGCACGGTACGCGCCCCCTCACCGGGCCGCGGCGCCGCCCCCCGCCCGGCGATGTTGCGGTCCCTCCAAGTGGCGGGCGGGAATCCTGTGGGATCACGCCACGGGTTACCCACCAGTCGCTGACCAGACTGAGGCACTCACGAACCGCGAAGAACAGAGGGGGTTCCACCCGTGATGACGGGCACGCGAATCGCCGCGCTCGGGCACCACCAGCCCGCGAAGGTGCTGACCAACGACGACCTGGCCGCCCTGGTCGACACCAGCGACGAGTGGATCCGCAGCCGGGTCGGCATCCGCACCCGGCACGTCGCGGGGCCCGACGAGACGGTGGACGAGATGGCCGCCCACGCCGCGGCCAAGGCCCTGGCGGCCGCGGGCCTGACCCCCGGCGACATCGACTACGTCCTGGTCGCCACCTCCACCGCCATCGACCGCTCACCGAACACGGCCGCCCGGGTGGCCGCCCGCCTCGGCATGGAGGCCCCCGCCACCCTGGACCTCAACGTGGTCTGCGCCGGCTTCACCCACGCCCTGGCCACCGCCGACCACGCGGTACGGGCGGGGTCGGCACGCCGCGCCCTGGTCATCGGCGCCGACAAGATGACCGAGATCACCGACTGGACCGACCGCACGACGTGCGTCCTGGTCGGCGACGGCGCGGGCGCCGCGGTCGTCGAGGCGGCGGACACCCCGGGCATCGGCCCCGTGGTCTGGGGGTCCCTGCCCCGGATGGGCCACGCCGTCCGCATCGAGGGCACCCCGCCCCGCTTCGCCCAGGAAGGCCAGTCCGTCTACCGCTGGGCCACCACCCAGCTCCCGCCCATCGCCCGCCGCGTCTGCGAACGCGCCGGCCTCACCCCGGAGGACCTGGCCGCGGTCGTCCTCCACCAGGCGAACCTGCGCATCATCGAACCGGTCGCCCAGAAGATCGGCGCCGTCAACGCGGTCATCGCACGGGACGTCACGGAGTCCGGCAACACGTCCGCCGCCTCCATCCCGATGGCCCTGTCCAAGCTGGTCGCCCGCGGCGACATCCCCTCCGGCGCCCCCGCCCTCCTCTTCGGCTTCGGCGGCAACCTCTCCTACGCCGGCCAGGTCGTCCACGTCCCCTGACGCTTGCGTAAGCAGCCCGTCACCATCCGCACGCAAGGGCTCTGACCACGGGATATGCAGGTGAAGAGCACGTCGAACGCCTGGTAGAGTTATCCATGTCGCCGCGGGGGACACCCCGCAAAGCGGCAAGACACCTGGTCCGGGTGGCGGAATGGCAGACGCGCTAGCTTGAGGTGCTAGTGCCCTTTATCGGGCGTGGGGGTTCAAGTCCCCCCTCGGACACCAGCAGAGACCCCAGTTGACCTGGGGTTTTTCTGTTTCTCCGGCTGTGGCGTGACCAACCACGTGACCAACAGCCGAGCGAACTTCCTGGTCAGACCAGGGATGACAGGCCGAGACGGGCAGCGCTGGAAGCAGCCAGCTTCTTCGCCCCTTCGGCGCGACGCCTGCCGTACCGCGCCATGGTGTAGCCCGGCGAGTGGTGCCGAGCGTTGGCCGAGACCTCTACCGGGTTCTCGTGATTGTCGAGATCGTTCGTGATCTTCGACGCCCGCCAGTCGTGCAGCCGGAAGTTGTCCGGCAGGTGCAGGCGGTTGCGTGCCGTCCGCCAGCGGGCCGACACCTTCTCGGGGTCCTGTGGTCCGCCTGCCTCGCCCCGGTACAGCTTGAAGCCGTCTCGGGCGAACACGAGGTCATGGTCCACCCAGAGATCCCCGAGGCGTTCCCGCTCCGCGTCCTGGCGTTCCTTCTGCCGCTTGAGGACGTTCATCAGGGCTTGGTCTACGTAGATGATCGCGTTGTCGTCTCCGTCCTTGGTGAGCTTGCGCAGCCGGTAGGTGTTGCCTTCCTCGACCACGACCCAGGCCAGTTCGATGGCGCACTCATCCCAGTGGATGAGCGACCACTTCCACCCCAGCACTTCGCTGCGGCGGCATGAGGTGGCCGCGTAGGCGGTCCACAGCGGGGCGTCCCGAAGACAGTGGTGGGTCAGTCCCCCGTCGCACGCCCGGTTGCCGCACGGCGTCCATATCTCTTTGAGGAAGTGCGCCGTCTCGTGATCGTTGAGGGTGGGGAAGTCCGGCTGTGCCGCCTTGATCTGCCGTTCCGTGGGCGGGTTCGCCGTGTGGGCCGGGTTGACCGTGAGGAGCTTCCTCGGTCCCGTCACAGAGTCCAGCGCCGCCGAGATGATGTTGTGGATGTGACGGACGCTCTTGGGGCCGAGCGGCTTGTTGCCGTTCGCCTCGATGGGCGTGCTCTCCAAGAGCCGGTACAGCTCGTCCAGCCGCTCGTCCGTCACCTCCACCACCTTGACCTTGCCTATGTGCGGCTTGATGTGCAGCCGGATCTTCGGCTCGTACCCCTCCCTCGTGGTGTCCTCGCCCCGATGCTTGGCAAGCCACCCGTCCATGAGCTCGCCCATGGTCATGCCGGAACGGGGCGTGAGGGTGCCTGCCTCGTGGTCGCTGTGCCACTTGCGCAGCGCCCGTTCCGCCTCCGTCTTGGTCTTGTACTCCCGGCCTATCCAGTAGCGCCCCTTCTTGCCCGTCGCCGGGTCGAAGTGCAGGGGCGTACGCACACCCCAGGTGTTCGGTCGGCCCGTGCGCGGGATCTCCACCGGAGTCCCACCGAGCCCGTTGCCGCGCTTTGCCACCCGGCTAGTTCCCCCTCGCTCTGTCCCAGCCGCTACGGCTGTCGCACGTTGCTGACACTGGTCCTCTTCAAAATCTCGGCCGCCTTGTCCGTGAGCTGTCCGCCCGGCTTGCCTTCGACCTTGGTCAGGAAGCCGCGCTGTCGCGCCGCTCGAAGGTGGCCCTTCAACGTGGCCTGCTTGGTACCGGTGACGTATTCGAGTGACTGAATGGGAGCACGTTCGCCGATCTCAACCACGCGCACGTAGAAGGCGGAGAGGAACGCGAGGTACTCGTCCGACAGCCCCTTGGGCAGGCCGGCCAGCTTCTCGCGGAACTCCTCGACTTGGTGTTGGCCAGCAAGAGCCTGCTTCGCCAGCGGCCCCACCTCTTCCGCGAACGCGGCCGTGTCGATCTGTCGCAGGACCGTGCTGGTGATGCCGCGCGCTACCTCTTGCGGGTCGGCTTCCTCGTGCGGCTCGATCCGGATTTCGCGGGGGTTGCCCGAGGTGGAGTCCAGCGGAAGCCACATGGTGACCTTCCACGCCCCGATGCGCTGGACCTGTTCGACGCCCGCACGGGGCGCAGCGCCGCCCACGTGATCGTTGGTGTTCGTCATGGCCGACAACGTACGGAACTCAACCGCAACAGGCAAGTCAGGATGTGACACATCCGGGTTTGACTGAACCGGACTGATAACTCAGGATGGGCAGCCCGAGGGGGAACCGCCCCCTCCGCTAACCGAGGAGCCGTCCTTTGCAGAACACCCGCCTGATGAGCGTCACCGACCTGGCCGAGTACCTGGGCGTGACGCCCGCGTGGGTCTACAACAACCACCGAGCACTCAACATCCCCGCCTGCAAGATCGGCGGACACCTCCGCTTCCGGCCATCTGATGTAGAGCGCTGGCTTGAGCAGGAGTGCCGGGCCGCTGCCTGATCTGAGTCCCAACCCGAAGCCAGTCCGATGGCTGGCAGTGCCTACCAGAAGGGAGCACATGCGAACCACCGACTACCGGCGCACACCGCGCCCCATGGGAAGGACCACAGATCAGTGCGCATCGACTTCGGACCCGGCATCGAGTGGGGCGGCCTCTCTCAGGCGCAGTGCGAACTCATGGCCAGGGACGACCGGCACCCGCTGGCATACCGCGTGTACTTTTCCGCCCTGTGGAAGGCGAACCAGATAGGTCACGCCGAGTTCCGCATGGGTGAACTCGCCACGATCCTCGCCGGTGAGGGCGGAGTCATCCCGTCCAGGCAGAGCGTCACGAACGCGGTCGGGCGAGCCAAGGCACTGGACCTCATCGGGCACGACTCAACCGTCCGATGCCTCACCCTGCCCCACCGCCACTTCCAGAAGGGCGGCCGGGGTGGCCGCAAGTGCAGCGTGCACGGTGACGCCACGCCCTGGGCGCGGGCTTCCTGAACGCCCGCCCTCCAGACCGACACACGCCAGGTGTACAAACACGCGGAACGTACACGCCAGGCGTGGCGGAGGGAAACGCCGCCCGTGTCGTGGTACGCCATCTGACCTGCGAAAACGTTCGCTGCTCTTTATCTATCTCAGCAGGTTCTTAGCCTCATCGGCCTTGATGCCCGGCCCCTGCCGGGGCCGACAGGGCGAAGCGACTTACGCACGTACGTCAACAGCGAGACGTACAGGTGCAAGGTGAAGGGTCTACGTCATGAGCGGCCCCGAAGGGGGCCGACATCGTGAAGCCACTTACGTGCAGCGGCGAAGCGAAGGAGGGGCGCGGCAGCGCCCCCATGGGCGAAGACCCAGCGGCGAGAGCGTGAGCAGGGAGGGCGGCCGTTCGGCCGCACAGTCGGAAGCCGCTTCGACACAGCGGCCCCGAAGGGGCCGACAACAGGAAGACCAGGAAGCCAGCCAGGTGGGGCGCTGCCGCGCCCCCATAGCGCGAAGCCCCTTCGACTTGCAGCAAGGGGAGTGGGCCGCTTGCGCGGCCACAGGGCGAAGCCACTTACGGCAACCCTCGAAAGCCCTCGTTCTCATGCGGGCCCCGAGTGCCGGCCAGGCCAAGGGCAGTGCTCCCACCTGCTACTTCTTCGCCGCTGCCCTACCTCGCCACCGCCCTGACGAGGTCTGGAACCGTGGCAGGATCTGAGCTGCCAAGACATGGCGGTCGGGCAAGGCCCCTTCAGGGGGTCATACCCCCACCCCTTCGCCGTCGCCTCGCTGCGTCTCGGCTGTCCGCCTCGCCGTCGCCCCTGCAAAGGACTCCGTCTTCCCTCCGCCGTTGACAGGCTTGCCCGTGCCACTGACAGGCGACCGGCTGTGCGTCTCTGTGAGCAGCCGACAGGCCGCACGACTGGCGAGGAGTCGAGAGCGAAGCGGCAGGCAGGGAGGCAGGCGCACAGCCTCACGGCGGGCAGGCAGTCAGGACAGAGGGCAAGTCCAAGGCAGGGCGCACCAGCGCCTCACTGCCGAAGGTGCCGAGCACGAGCACCAGGACCACGGGCAACGCGGAGAGTGATCACGACCGGGCGTCTCAAAAACCGTCGATAGTGAGACGCTCGGCGCGGCATCGGGCCGTGTCCGTTTCGCCCTCACTCTCGCGTCTCGAAACCCGTCTCAAAAGATCCGCCTCACCACTGGCTTTCGAGACATGTTTATGAGACGTTCTGATCATGACCACGAACAACCCGGCCGATCAGGTCGAGCGTCACCCCTGCCCGAAGTGCGAAGCCCCTGCCGGTAGCCCCTGCCGTACGGGAGCGGGCAAGGTGGCAGCCAGCTACCACACGGGGCGCTTCGCCCTCGTGCCGTCCCTGAAGGCGGAACTCACCGTGAAGACCCCGGCCGACCGTAACCCCGGTAAGCGGTGGGTACAGGGTGATCCGGTACCCGTGGTGTCCGAAGCCGTACCGGGCGCAGCGATCCGACTGGGCTATGCCAGGTGCAGCACGGTCGGGCAGGAACTCCAGAGCCAGTTGGACATGCTTGCCCGTGCCGACTGCACGCGGGTGTTCTCGGAGAAGATCAGTACGCGTGTGAAGGAGCGGCCGGAGTTGGAGAAGGCGTTGGCTCTGGCACGGGAGATCAAGACAGCCGCACCGAACCAGCCCGTCATCCTGACGGTGGTGGAGATGAAGCGTCTTGCCCGCAACGCGGCGGAACTCATGACGTTGTCCTCCACCCTGCAAGCGGACGGCATCCAACTGGAACTCCTCTCCGGTCCCTTGCAGGGCGTGTACGACCCGAACGGGGCGGGAGCCATCGTGTTCGCCGTCCTGGCCGTGGCCGCCGAGGTGGAGCGGGAAGGCATCCGGGAGAAGACGTTGGAGGGGCTGGACACTGCGGCCCGTAAGGGCAACCACGGTGGACGCCCCTCCGTCGTGGATGACGACAAGCTAGCCATAGCCCGTGCCCGGCACGCCAAGGGCGAGAGCGTCACGGCCATCGCCAAGGCCCTGGGGATCTCCCGGGCCACCTTGTACCGGCACATCGGTGAGAACGCCTGAGACAGGCGCACAGGGGTACGGAAGCCGGACGCCAGGCCCCGGCGGAGGGAAGCCCGCCGGGGCTCCGGGATCAGTTCGTCACGTCAGGGGGCAGCGGGGAATTCTTCCGCTACCGCGTCCATCAGGAGTTCATCGCAGGGGCGACCGCGCCAGTAGCCGGACTGGCGCAGGCGCCCGGCGGGTTTGAACCCGGCCTTCTCATAGGCGGTGAGCCCTGCTGCGTTGGGCTCCAGTACCTTCAGCCAGACCATCCGCAGCGCGGCGTACTCGAATGCCCACCGCAGCGTCAGGGCCGTCGCCTCCGTGGCCAGCCCTTTGCCTCGCGCTTCCGGCGCGAGCAGGATGACGTACTCGGCGGTCCGTACGGCTGAGTCGATCTGGAGCGTTGTGAGACCGACCGGAGTGCGCTCCTCAGTCGTGATCACCTCGAACTGGGGGAAATCCCGGTTCCGTCCGGCCGCTTCCCATCCGCCGGCACGGACCTCCCAGGACTGGGGGACCTGTGTCCCGAAGCCCAGGATCGTGCCGGGGTCGTTCTCCCAGCGGTGGTAGTCGGGCAGGTGGTCGCGGTCCGGCATGGCCAGGCTGACGCGCTGGCCCGGGAGCAGGATGTACGGGTCGGTCATCGATACCTCTTCGACGTTGGCTCTGGCCCGTTGATGGGCGAGTAGTCCCCAGTCTGAGCCGGTTCCTCGATGGGCTGACCGTGAACGTCACAGATCCACGCGTGCATCCGAATCGGATCGGTGGCGACGCCGTGCCGCCAGGCTCCTCCACGACCGCCAGCCGCCAGCAGGAGCGCGGCTGTCGTGGACTCCTCCAGACATGCGACACGGGCGGGGAACAGGCGCGCGGCCCAGCGGACTGACCGGACTGCCAGGCTGGCGTGCGCCCGGGTCGGGCGAGGGAGGTTGCGGCCTGCTTCTGCCAGCCGTACCAGGCGACCGAAGCTCGTGCGCCCTCGTCCCAGATGGCGCGTTGCGAGGGTGCCCGCGAGAAGCACGCTCGCCGCGATGCGCCACGACCACGGGGGCGGCGCCGGAGCGTCCAGCCGAGCGGATGACTCACTCGTCCCCCATGAGGTTTCCGAGGGACGGACTGTGACAGGGGCCGGTGCTTCGCTGTGTTCCAGGCGGTCGAGCCAGCGCGAGAGGGAATCGCCGGTAAGGACCACGGTTGTTCCGGTCTGGTAGTTGACGACTACGCCCGCCGCTCCAGTCAGTGCGGTACGGGTGTGACGGCTCGGAGCGGGGACGTTCACGGCCTGTCCTCCCAGCGGACTCGTTCGGTCGCGGTGTCGCTGACACGTAGCCATAGCTCGGTGCCGAGCAGCGGTTCGATTAGTCCCCAGGGGACGTCCACCCCGAGCACCGCGCGCCGGAGAAGGGAGCGGAGGACTGCCGGACGTACCAGGCCGAGGTCCGCCAGGTGCCCGTCAGCCAACTCCAGGACGTTCGCCTGGTTAGCGCGTAGGCCGTGGTGGTGGTCCACCGCGAACAGCCCTTTGGAGCCGCGCCGCACAACCTCCCCGGGCAGGAGGCCCACGACCGCATCGGCAAGCAGCGGCTTGTACCGGCGGGCCGACCATCGGTCCGAGGCAGGGACCGACATCACCGCTTCCAGAACCCGGGCGTCCGTGTACGGGTTGTGCATCTCGATGCCGTACGCCCCGGCAAGCTGGTTCTCCGTCGCGGCGGTACGGCCGACGTACCGTGCTTCGGCGAGAAGGTGGCGGTCGGCGTAGCCCAAGCCGTCAACGTCCGTCTCCGGCGAGATGACCGACGCGGCCAGGGTGGTCGCCTGGTGGGTGAGCCAGGGCTTCGGGAGCGCCACGCCTGCCAGCCGATCGGGCGCGCTCCAGGCCGCTGTCACGGCAGGCCAGGGGCTCGAACGGTAGAGGCGGCCCCACGCCTGAGCATCACGCGCTAGGCGGACAAGGCGGCCGGAGCGGACTAGGTCTGCCAGGTGGACCGGCGGCGGCATGAACAGGGTGTCGCCGCCATCCCCGGTCAGATGCACGGAAGCACCCTCTTCCGCCAGTAGAGCGAACTCGTGGCAGAGCTGCGCGACGGTCACGGCGGAGGGTGCCGGCTCGTCGGTCAGGACCAAGGCGTCCAGGTCGGTGAACGGAAGGTGTTCGCGGCCCAGGGCCATGAACCGGTGCCGGATGGAGGGAAAAGCGCGGGCGACAGTGCGCGCGTGGTCCACGTCTCCACCCGACTCCCGGTCCTTGGGGTGGAAGGTGACCCCCAGGACTGGTCCGCACTGCGCCGCATAGGCCGCGAGAGTGCTGGAGTCCAGGCCGCCGGACAGGTCAGAGGAGACTTCCCGCCCGCTCGCCCGGATCAGCACGCCGTCCGACAGGTCGAGTCGTAACCTTTCCACCGCCTCCGACCACGTGGAAGAACATGGCCGCCAGTACGGCACGGAGAACGGCGACCCGTCACGCGGAGCGGTCCACCGGTGGCCCGGCGGTATCTGCGCTACGCCCGTCCACGCCGACCGCCCCGGGACACAAGCGGTCGGGTGTGCGAGGTGGGCTGCCAGCCAAGCCGTGTCCGGCCGACTCCCCAACAGGGAGGCGAGCGCCAAGGAACTGGAGGCCCACACGGGCACGCCATCGACTTCTGCCACGTACAGGGGGCAGGAGCCTGCCGGGTCAGCCCACAGGGTGAACGATCCCGCGCCGTCGTCCAGGGCAAGGGCATAGGAGCCAGACCAGGCCGATGCCGCCGCGTCGAAGTCTCGCAAGTCCGTGGAGCGGGCCAGCCGCTCCAGTTCCGGGTTCGTCGCTCCGCACGGGCCGAACACCGCCAACCTCCGCCCGTCCTTGCTCTCCGCCTGGCGCACCGTAGTGCCCACGGTCCAAGCGTCCGGCTTCTGCCATAGGGCATGAGCACCCACGGGTCTCGGGGCCTTGCCATAAGGGGCGAGTGTCCCGCCGAACCAATGCAATGCCGTCACCTCCTTCTGCGAGTGGGAAAGGGCGCGGCGGCACCCCCGCAGGAATGCCGCCGCCGGGCGTCAGGCCCCGTAGGGCGAGCGCTTGTTCTCCACGCTGGAGTTGGTGTTGCCCTTCGTCAGACGCGTCGCGTCCTCCAGGGTCACGACCTCCTCCTCCGGCTCGGTGTCGAGCTGAGAGCGGCTCTCCATGGTGTTCACCTCCGTCCGAAATCCGTAGGGCGTGGAGGGGTGGCGTCCCCGCCACGGTGGTACAACCTCCCGGTGCGAGTGCTGCGGCCCGGGAGGAGCGTGGGCCGGATCGCTTGGTGATCCGCGCAGGTCCCTCAGCCGGTCGTTTCCTGGTCCGGTACCGACCGATCGACCAGGGGCGACACGAGGTCTTCCAGTTCGCTGTGCTGAGTCACGGTGACACCGAGGAGGAACAGAGCCAGGACGTGGCCCAGCGCCCAGGTGGCGGTCAGTGCCGATCCGATGGGGTCGTGCCGTTCCCCGCGATGCCGACCCTTGGCCTGGCCGGACCCGAGATCCACGTCGTTCTCCGCTGCCATGTCCGCACGCCTCCGCAGGTTCACCACCGTGTCCGTTTGCGACAACCCCAAGAAAAGCGGAGGGAGTCCAAGCGCTCCACGGCATCAATGCGGCAGTCTTGATGCACCTCCGTGCACGGGGGTGCCACACGTTCAGGTCAGGGGAAGGGGCCGTCATGGGACTGGCTGAACGGCGCAAGGCCCTGGGCTACAGTCAGGAGAAGTTGGCCGAGTTACTCGGGGTGGACCGCACCACGGTCGGGCGCTGGGAGAGCGGCAGGATCAAACCTCAGCCACCGCAGCGACGGGGCTTGGCCATCGCCCTCGAAGTCACTCTCACCGAGCTTGACGCCCTCCTGACGCAGCCACGAGCAGTCAGCCAGGAGGCCACAGGGCACCAGTCCAGTGACCACCCAGGCGCGGGAGACCCCGACGAAATGATCCGCCGCGAATTCCTCCGCATCCTCACCGTCAGCGGAGCCCTCACCGCCCTGCCGTTGGATGAGGCGGAAGCCCTCACCGAGGGAGTACGCAGGGGCGCACCCGCCGACTTCACACGGATGAACAGCCACCTGTGGCAGGTCTACCAGCTAGCCCGCTCAAAAGGCTCCGTCTACCCCATCGTCCGCGACCAGCTCTCGACACTGAACGAAGCCCTGGCGGACACCCGAGGCAACTCCCGCCCTCTCCTGAACGCGGCAGCCGATCTCTTCCAGCTCGCCGGAGAAGTCGCCTTCGACGCCAACCGATACACCGACGCGGCATCGTCCTACTCCCTGGCGGCATCCGTCAGCAAGGACGCCCGAGCCTTCGACCTGTGGGCATGTGCCCTCGTGCGGCACGCCTACGTGGACGTGTACGAACACCGATACGAGCAGGCGGCACAGATCCTCGGAGCGGCGGAGAGACTGGCCCAGCGGGGAGACAGCAGCCTCGCCACCCGTCACTGGGTCGCCGCTGTCCAGGCCGAGGCGTACGCCGGCATGGGTGACCTGGCCTCGTGTGAGCGCGCGCTGGATGAGGCCGAGCGGGTGTTGGAACTGGGCACGGACAGCGCCAACGGGGGCTGGCTGCGCTTCGACGGCACGCGGTTGGCCGAGGAACGGGGAGCGCGCTACGTACAGCTCGGCCGCCTCGACCTGGCAGAAGAGACCTTGAAGCAGGCACTGGCCCAGACCGCCCTTGCCTCCGGGCAGTCGTACCGGCGCAGGGGTGCCGTACTGGCCGACCTTGCCGCCGTCGGGGCGAAGCGGCGTGACCCCGAACAAGTCGTCGCGTACGGGCGGGAAGCCATCCGGTTGGCCCAAGCATCATCGTCCGGGTACGTCGCCCGTAGACTCCAAGCCCTGTGCGATGAGTTCGGCCCCCTGAGCAGAGACCGCCGGGTAGCGGAGCTGGGGGCGGAGATCGCCACGCTGAGCACGCCGTGACGAGAGGGGTTGGCATGTCGCAGGTCGATGGCGCACGAGTGTTCCGGGAAGCCTGGATCGAAGGAGTGCACCGCCACTTCCCAGGGGAGCCGAAGCCCGGGTACGTCACCCCCTGGGAGGACACGCCCCAGTGGGAGCGCGAGGCCGCAGGCGCCGTGTATGAGCAGGTCCGCCGGTTCATCGAGATCAGCGGCGGTCACACGGCGAACCTGTCTCGTGAGCAGAAGGGCCGGTTCGTGGCGGTGTGCTGGACAGCGCAGATGTTCAAGCACTTCGAGGACCCCAAGCCGGGGTACGTTGCTGACTGGCCCGACCTCCCGGCGTGGCAGCAGGAGACCGACGCCGATATCTTCGAGGTCATCGAAAAGTCCTGATCAGGGCCAGGGCCGAGGGTTGGTCACGTGACCAACGCATGACCAACAGGGGCCCGAGAGGGCCTGAAACAGCAGGAAAGAACAGGAGAAACGCCCGCCGAAATCAAGCCTGTCGACGGGCGTTTCCCCAGATCAGAGCGGTTGGGAGCTGGTGTCCGAGAGGAGAGTTCAAGTCCCCCCTCGGACACCACCTACGTACGAGCAGAATGCTGGTCGGGAGCGATCCCGGCCGGCATTTCGCGTTATGCAGGTTGGTCGCAGCCCACGCGCCCGGCAGTACCGGTTCTCCAGCCCCCTACCGGCACGGGCTGAGGGCCACTCCGCGGCGTGGCCGACGACCTCCCACCGCGTGGAGGGGCAAGTCGTTCGACGGATCGCCTCCGTTCGCGCGGAGAGCTCCGGATGAGCCACCCGCGGGGTTCCGCCAGGCGTACATCGCTCCATGGCCTTGCGTCGGCCGATGGGCGGGCTGACGGTCGCCTGCCGAACGGCCGTACTGACAGACCGTGTATCGATCAAGCGCGCTGGGCTCGGCGTTGCGGCCGTCGGCTTCACGGACCTGGCCCCGGGAGGCGTGGTGCCCGGTACGTTGAAGGTGCCGCCGTCCGTGTCCCGCAGCGCGTCCTCGCTCCGGCCGCCGCGATCCGGCACCACCACGGGTGCGGCAACCGGCCATACGACCGCCACCCGGCCGACGAAGAGGCGCCAGGCGGCCCGTCCCGGCCGCGGCCTCACTGGGGACCCCCGCCACGGCGGGCCCGTCGGTCCGCACCGGGACCGCCGCCCCGCCCGGAAGCCCGGCCCCCTGACTGCCGACGACCACTGAACCAAGCGAATGACCCGTCCGGTGCACGCCTGGACGGCCTGGGCGCTCAGAGGCGGAACATCGACGGGTCCACCGACACCAGCCGCTTCAGCAGTGGCGGCACCGTCCGGCCGGAGTCCTCGTGGCGCTCCACCGCGCGCAGCGCGGGCAGGGCGAGGAGGGAGCCCGGATAGCGGAGGGGCTCGCGCGGGATCCACGCCGAGAGGTGGCGCGTGAAGGCCGACCGGGACCACTCGTCGTTGGTGCCCAGGACCATGGAGGCGAGAACCTTCGCCATCAGGCGCGAGGGGCCGACACCGTCGCCGGAGTAGCCGGTGGCGTAGCTGGCACCGGGCACGGACTTCAACCGGCCCGCGAAGGGCAGCGAGGACACCGAGTACTCGACCGGGGCCGTCCAGGCGGCGTCCACCGGGGCCGAGGCGAGGCCCGGCAGGATGCGGGTCAGCTGCTGTCGCAGCTCGCCAGGAGATCGAGGAGCAGCTCACCCTCTTCGCCGGCGCACTGCCGCCCGGGACCGACGCCCAACTCGCCCTGTTCGACCACATCGACGTACGTGCGGACCTGGCCCGGATCTCGGTGCCGACCCTTGTGGTCTCCCCGCTGCGGGACCTGCTCGTCACTCCCCTTCACTCCCGGGAACTGGCGGACGGCATACCCGGTGCCCGGCTGGCGGCCCTGGACTGCGGCCACGCCATCGCCGCCGAAGAGCCGGCTGCCTGGGCGGCGTTGATCCGGGACTTCCTGACATCGGGGGAGGAGGCCCCGGGCCGCGTACGGGGGTGACGCGGCCCGGGGAGTCGAAGCCGGGCCGACCGAGCGGCCCGGCCCGGCGGTCCGGTCCCGGCTCGAAGGCGCGAGGGCGGCCGGCCCGGCGGTTCAGCCGAGCCGGCCGCTCTCCGGGGCCCGGCCGAGGGCGGCCACCGCCAGGGCGGCCAGCGCCAGGCCGCCGCCCAGCCACATCACCGCCTCGATCCCGGCGCCGTCCGCGGTGAGACCGCCGACCAGGGCGCCCAGCGCGATCGCTCCGTTGAAGACACCCACGAAGAGGGAGGACGCCGCCTCGCGGGCCGACGGCGCGGCGGCCAGCAGCCAGGTCTGGGTGCTCACCGACACACCGCCGTACGAGACGCCCCACACCGCGAGGAGCACACCGGCCGTCAGCACCGACCCGCCGAGCAGCGGCAGCAGCCCCACCGTGGCGGACAGGACCAGGGCGATCACCAGGAGCGTGCCGCGCGGGGAGCGACCCGCCCCGGCGCCGGCCGCGAAGTTCCCGAGGACGCCGGCGACGCCGTAGAGGAGGAACAGGGTGCCGATCATCGTGGGGCTGACCCCGGAGATGTCCTCCAGCGCGGGCCGCACGTAGGTGTAGGCGGCGAAGTGCCCGGTGACCAGGAGCGCCACCACGGCGAGCCCGGTCGCCACCCGCGGGTTGCCGAGCAGCTTCAGCACGCCCCCGAGCCGGATGTCCTGCTCGGCGGGGAGCGGTGGCAGCAGGGCCGCGAGCGCGATCATGACCAACGCGGCGAGGACGGCGATGACGACGAAGGCCGTCCTCCAGTCGGCCAGTTCACCGATGTACGTACCGGCCGGGACACCCAGGACCGAGGCCACCGCGATGCCGCTGAAGATGAGTGACGTGGCCGGGCCGACGGCGGAGCCGGACACGAGCCGTACGGCGAGACCGGCGGCGACCGCCCAGACCACGCCCATGCCGATGCCGACGAGGACGCGGGCGACCACCATCACCCCGAAGCCGGGGGCCCACGCCGCGAGCAGGTTGCCCAGCGCGAGCAGCGCCATCATGGAGCACAGCAGCGTCCGGCGGGGCAGCCGGCCGAGCAGCGGCGTCAGCAGCGGCGAGGAGACCGCGCCGACCAGACCCGTGATGGTGAGGGTGAGCCCGGCGGTCCCCTCGCTCACATGGAGCGCGTCGCCGATGGGGGTGAGCAGCCCCACCGGCAGCATCTCGGAGGTGACCACCGTGAACGTCGCCCCGGCGACGGCGACGACCGCGGGCCAGCCCCCTCGTTGTGCGGACTGCCCCTCTCCGGGCGCCCTGCCTGCGATTTCCTCTGTCTGTGCCATGCAACCAGCCAACCCGCAGGGGCGTTCGGGAACAACGGCCGATCGCTCATCCTTCCATGAGGTGGATTAATCGATCGGATGAAGGAGGCCGGGATTCCGTGGGCGGTATCGAGATCCGCGAGTTGGAGGCGTTCCTCGTCCTCGCCGAGGAACTGCACTTCGGCCGGGCGGGCGAGCGACTGTACGTCTCCCAGAGCAGGGTGAGCCAGCTGCTGCGCGCCCTGGAGGGACGGATCGGCGCCCCGCTGGTCGAGCGCACGAGCCGCCGGGTGCGGCTGACCCCGCTCGGGGAGTCCTTCGTCGGCAGCCTGCGGCCCGCGTACGACGGCCTGCGCGCCACCCTGGACGAGGCGCGGGCCGCCGCCCGTGCGGAGGCGGGCGGGGTGCTGCGGATCGGCTTCCAGGGCACCGTCGACGACTACCTCGCCCAGGCGATGGCCCTGTTCGAGGAGGAGTGCCCCGGGTGCGTCCTGCAACTGACGGAGATCCCGCTGTCGGACCCCTTCGGGCCGGTGCGCCGCCAGGAGGTGGACTGCGCGGTGGTGCTCCTGCCCGTACGGGAGGACGACCTGGTGCTCGGGCCGGTCTTCTCCCGGCAGCCGCAGACCCTTGCCGTCTCCGTCCGCCACCCGTTCGCGGCCCGGGAGTCGGTGGCGGCGGAGGAACTGGCCGACTGCCGGCTCATCGGCATGGGAGCGGGCGGGGAGCCAGGCCCCGCGCCCGCGTACTGGCGCCTGGCGCAGACCCCGGACCGCACCCCGCAGCTGCGGCCGATCCCGGCGGGTCCCCTGGTCAACACCCTCCAGGAGGGGCTGAGTCTGACGGCGGCGGACCGGGGCGCGATGCTGCTGTGCCGGTCCACGGCCGACTACCACGGGCGGCGCAGCTCTCTCACCTTCATCCCGGTCGACGGACTGCCCCCCTCCGAGATGGGGTTGATCTGGCACCGCTCCCATGTCCCCCCGGCCGCCCTCGCCTTCGCGCGGGCGGTCAAGGGCGTCACGCCGGTCCCGTGACCGTGCCCTCCCGATGGGCGCCTCACCCGAAGCGCGGGCCCGGCCCGGACGCTCTCCGCGGCGCGGACCCCCTGGAGCGGACCACGACGGAACCGCGCTGGGGCCTTGCCGTCGACCAGGTCGGCGGAACGCGCTCCTGAAGCCCGCCGGCACGTGTTCCTGAAGCCCGCCGACACGGGCTCCGGTACGTCAGCCACCTGCGAGTCCAGCCCCGCGGCTGCCTCGCGCGGGCTTCGAGCCGGCGCTCACCGGAAGGCCGGGTGGAGACGAAGGCCGTGCTCCTCGCGCCTTGACCGGTCATGGGGAGCTACGGGGACGGCGGCTTCCACGGCCTGACCGGGCGCTGACGGGCACCCGTGCGAGCTTCGGCGGGCTCCTTCCGCGGGCTGCTGCCGGGGCGCTCGCCGGCCTGGGTCGCCGGGTGTCCGACGCCGCCCTCATCACAGGCCGCGCCTTCGCGGCCAGGCGATCCCCCGGCCTCCGGACGTGCTGCCCTCGCCGTTCGGCGCTCCGGATGTGCCGCCCTCGCCCTTCGGCGGCGTGCCCGAGGGCAGCGTCGAACCGGACATCCCCGAAAGCCTGCCCATGATCGAAGTCGACCGGGGCCTGCTGGAACGCGCCGTCGCCAACATCGTGGAGAACGCCGTCAAGTACAGCCCGCCCGACATCCCCGTCATCGTCGCGGCCAGCACCCTCGGCGACCGCGTGGAACTACGGGTCGTCGACCGCGGCCGCGGCATCCCCGACGAGGCCAAGGAACACGTCTTCGCCCCCTTCCAGCGCTACGGCGACGCCCCGCGCGGCGCCGGCGTCGGCCTCGGCCTCGCCGTCGCCCGCGGCTTCGCCGAAGCCATGGGCGGCACCCTCACCGCCGAAGACACCCCCGGCGGCGGCCTCACCATGGTCCTCGCCCTCCCCAAAGCCCCCGGCCACCCACCCACACCCCCACAACTCCCCGCCACAGCAACCACCTGACACCACCCCCACCGACGCCCCAGGCGGCTCTTCCGGTGAGGCGCCCGCGAGGCGGGCCTGCCGTGCGCGAGCGTCGGTTCCGGTGGTGCCGTGCGCGAGCGTCGTTCCCGTGGGCTGACACCGCCGCCACCTCACGTACCCCTGTGAATCATGAGAAAATCGACATTCAGGGAGTGCGTGGGAGGCAGGGTGGATCTGGACGCTGTCACCGATGAGCTCTACGGACTGCCGCCGGGTGACTTCACCGCCACCCGCGACCAGCGGGCCAAGGCTGCCAGGTCGGCAGGCGACCGTGAGCTGGCCGAGCGGATCCGCCGTCTGCGCCGCCCCACTCTCGCGGCCTGGGCGAGCAACCTACTCGTGCGCCGGCGGCCCGAGGAGGCCGAGCGCCTGCTGCAGCTGGGTGAGGCGCTGCGGCGGGCCCACCGTGACCTGGACGGCGGGCAGCTGAAGGCACTGTCGGCGCAGCAGAACCAGCTCACCTTCGCCCTGGCCCGGCAGGCCGATCAGCTCACGGCCGAGGCCGGGCACCGTATCGGCGAGGGCGCCCGCCAGGAGGTGCAGGAGACCCTCCACGCCGTTCTGGCCGACCCCGAGGCGGCCGCCGAATGGGCGAAGGGCCGACTGGCGAAGCCGCTCAGCGCCCCGGTCGGTTTCCCCGCCCCCTCCGGCGGACAGCCGGCACCCCGGCCGGCTTCCCTGCGTGCCGCCGCGGGCACGGGTGAGGTGGCCGATCTGGACACCGCGCGCACACGGCGCCGGGAGCAGCAGGAGCGGCTGGCACGGGCTCGGCAGCAGGCCGCGGACGCGGAGCGCGCGCTTCAGGGCCGGCAGGAGGAGCTGGCCCGTGCCGAGGAGAAGCAGAGCCGTGCGGAGCGCGACCGGCAGCAGGCCGAGGAGCGCGTCACCGAGCTGTCCCGGCAGCTCAAGCACGCCGAGAGCGACAAGCGGCGGGCGCGGGAAGCGGCCCGCAAGGCCCGCGACCATACCCGGCGGGCCGACCGGGACCTGCGCGAAGCCCGACGGCGGGCGAAGGACGCCGCCGCGCACGCCCGGGAGCTCGCCGGCGACGGCCGGCGCGAGGCGTGACGCACGGAGGGCATGGAGGAGCGATGGCGAGAGCGATCTGGAGCGGGGTGCTGACCTTCGGCCTGGTCACGTTGCCGGTGCAGCTGTTCACCGCCACCGAGGACCACACCGTGCACTTCCGCCAGCTGCAGCGCGGCACCTCCGACCGCGTCCGCTACAAGCGGGTGAACGAGAGAACCGGCGAAGAGGTGGCCTACGACGACATCGTCAAGGGCTACGACCTGGGGGGCGGCGACCACGTCCTGGTCGACCCCGACGAACTCGACGAGATCGCCCCCGGCAAATCGCAGGTCGTGGAGATCACCGGCTTCGTCGACCTCGAACAGGTCGAGCCGGTGTACTTCGACCGCACCTACTACCTCGCGCCCAAAGGCGAGGAGTACGCCAAGATCTACGACGTGCTGCGCTCGGCGCTGGATCAGGAGAACAAGACCGGCATCGCCAGCTTCGTGATGCGCGGCAAGCAGCACCTCGTGGCGCTGCGCGCGCAGGAGGACGTGCTCGTACTGCACACCCTGCACTGGGCCGACGAGGTCCGCGACCCCCATGAGGAGCTGCCGGTGCTGCCGGAGGGCAGCAAGGCCACCAGCCGGGAACTGGACACGGCACGCCGGCTGATCGACGCCCTGTCCGTGGACTGGAACCCCGAGGACTACCACGACACCTACGAGGAACGGGTCAGGGAACTGGTCGACGCCAAGGCGAAGGGCCGGCACATCGTCAGCGAAGAGGCGCCGCCCGAGCCCACCAACGTCATCAGCCTGATGGATCTCCTCCAGCGCAGCGTCGAGCAGTCCCGCGGAAGCCGCGAGCAGCCGTCCGCGGAGCGCGGAACTCCCAAGCGGCTCCCGGCGGGTGGCAAGGGGGAGGGGAAGCAGCAGAAGAGAAGAGGGAAGAAGGGCGCGGAAGCACCGTCTCCGGCGCGGTCGGGAGGTCCGGTGGAGCGGCTGGAGCAGCTCAGCAAGGACGAACTGTACGAGCAGGCGACCCAGCGCGGTATCGCCGGCCGGTCCAAGATGAACAAGGACCAGCTCATCGAAGCCCTCGGCAAGGCAGCCTCCTGAATCCGCCCGCCCCTGCGGCCTTCGGCTCGGCGGTTGTCCCGGATCCGTCTGTCCCTGCGGCCTTCGGCTCGGCAGCCTCGCGAAGGCGCTTGGCCCTGCGGCCTCCGGCTCGGCAGTTGTCCCGCATCCGTCTGTCCCTGCGGCCTTCTCGGCTGGGCAGTCTGCGCAATGCCCCGCCTTCCCCGTGGTCCTGTTGGTTTTTTCGTCAGCGTCGCGGCGGCGCGCCCGGCCGTCAGGGGCGGCCGGCCCGGCCGTCAGAGGCGGCCGCACGGGCGCAGGGGCGCTCCCTGCGGGGCGAGAGGGATCCGGTGGCGGTGCGCGCGGGGTAATCCGGGCTGTCCACGAGGCCTCAGCTGCGCGTGAGGCGGTCGGTGAGCCGGTGGGCCTGGCTGAGGAGGGATCCGAAGGTGGCCAGTGCGTCGGGGTCGTACGGGGGCGCGCCCGCGAGTTGCTGCCGCAGTTCGCGCAGCCGGGCTGCGAGCTCCTGGGCTGCCGCGCCCCGTTCCCCGTCGGCTTCCCGGCCGGCGGCACCGGGGGTGAGACGGTCGCGGGCGTAGAGGCGGACGGCTCGGGCCGTGCTGTCGACGAAGCGCGCGTAAAGGGCGGCGGTGTCGGGGCTGAGCCACGTGGGCCTGCGTGCGCTGGTGGAGGCCTCCAGCATGGTGCGGGTGACGTCGGTGATGTGGAGCGCGATGTAGTCCAGGGCGGTGACGGCGTCGTCGTAGTCCTCGCCCGCCTGGGGGACCGCGCCGCCGCGGCGGCGCGGGTTGGCGGACAGGCTCTCCCGGTGCCAGTCGGCGGCGGAGCGGGCCTGGTCGACCAGCCGCTGGACGCGCAGAGCCGCGTCGTGCCAGTCGGCGGCGGTGTCGGCGTCCGGCTGCCCTTGGGGAAGCCGCCGGGCGATCTCACGGAGGAGTTCCTGCGCCCCCTGCGCGGCGTCCTGCAGGGCGGCCCGCGTGTCGCGCAGGTAGACCGGCGGCCGGATCAGCGCGTTGACCGCGATGCCGACCAGGGCACCGAAGCCCGCCTCGGCGAGTCGGGAAGCCGAAGCGGCGACGGTGACCGGCCCGGTCGTCAGGACGAACAGGGCGGCGGTGCCCGCGAAGATCCCCTGGCTGCCCAGCCGCTTCCACTGGCCGAGCAGCATGACGGCCGGCAGCACGAGGACCATCGCCGCCATCGAGGAGCCCAGCGCCATGCCGCAGCCGGTGGCCACCGCGGTGCCGACGGCGATGGCCGCCAGCTGCTGCAGACCGTGCCGGACGGACCGGTAGACCGTCGACTCCACCAGCACGATCGCCACCCACGGCGCCATGAACGCCATGGGGGCGTTGAGCCACCAGCCGGCCACCGCCCACGCCACGCAGGCGGCGAAGGCACCCTTCACCGCTTGTGCCAGCACGTCCCGTTCCCGTCCCGGCTCCCGTACGGCCCGCCGCACGCTCCGCCACGTCGCCGCGGCGGAACGCCCGGCAGCCGCTGCTATTCCCTGCATTCCTCGCATGACAGGTCAGGTCCCACCGTCGGTCCGTTGCATGCAGGCTCCGGGTGCCCGATACGGCCACATCGGCCGGCGACACACGAGGTGGGCCCGGCCCCTGGAGAAGGGAACCGGACCCACACCCGTACTGCTCACTCCGCTCGGAGCCCCGGCAGCGTCACCGGCTGCCGCCTCCGCTTTCGTGTCCGCCCTTGCGGCCTGCTTCGGAGGCGCGCTGGGGGTCGTTGGCGAAGTTGCCTCCGCTTTCGTGTCCGCCCTTGCGGCCTGCCTCCGAGGCGCGCTGCGGGTCGTCAGCGAAGTTGCCGGAGTTCCTGGACGCAGCCATGACTGCTCCTTTCGCTCGGTCGTGCACCTTGACGACGACGCGGGTGCCCGTCAGGTACGGCATTAATCACCCCCTTTGCTCCCGATTGCCGATGGTTCGTCAACTTCCCTGCTGCTCCAGCTCTGTCGGGCATGCGCGCTACTCCCTTGCGCCTGTGCCCTCTCCACGGCCGAGGGCGAGGGCCCCGGGGCGGTGACGCAGCGGCAGGCCGGCACGGGAGAGCCACCGCCGAGCCGCGCGAGCCGCGAGCCGCACCCTGCGAGCAGGGCGCCACCGGCGCACCCGGCAGCAGGCCGTCGGCTCGGGCCGGCAGGTGCGCTCCGGCGTCGGCGACACAGCCGGTCCCTGGCAGCGGTGCAGGAGGGCGGCCTGATGACCGGGGCCTGAGGCACCCGGCGGCCGGGCCGATCCGCTCTGGACGGGGATGGACCACCGCAGCCTGGGCACTCGGTGAGGCCGGCAGCTACGAGACCTCCAGGGGCATGATGAGCGGGACAGTGCAAGGCGCCGGCGGCAGGCGGACGCGGCAGAGCCGGCTGGACATCTACTTGAACGATCACCTGGCCGGCAGTACGGCCGGTGCGGGGCTCGTCCGGCGCATGGTGAGCGAGCACGGCGACTCGCCCTACGGCGACGAGCTGAAGGCGCTGGCGGCGGAGATCGCGCAGGACCGGCAGTCCCTGTTCCGGGTCGTGGCGGACCTCGGCATACCGGTCAAGCGGTACAAGCTCTACGGGGCGTGGCTGGGCGAGAAGATCGGGCGGGTGAAACCCAACGGCCGGCTGCTGCGCCGCTCGGGACTGTCCTTGCTGGTCGAGCTGGAAGCGCTGAGGATGGCAGCACAGGGGAAGGCGCTGCTGTGGCAGGCCCTGCTCGCCGCGGCACCGCAGGAAGCCCGCCTGGACGCGGAGCGGCTGGAGCAGCTGCTGCACCGGGCCCGGCAGCAGGGGAAGGCACTGGAAGCCCTGCATGAGCGGGCCGCGGCAGGGCTGCTGGCGCACCCCGCCTCATCGCGGCCGGCGACACGGCAGCAGTGACCGCCGGGGAGGAGACGCCGTCCTGACCTCCCGCGCCACGGCGAGGCGCCGGGCCGGGCGTGATGCGCTGAGCGGGACGGGCTTTGCCGCCGCGCGCCGGGCGGTCGCGGGACGGGCTGCGCCGCCGGGCACCGGGCGTCGGGCGCCGGAAAGCCCGCGCCGGGCGGCCGTGGCGGAGGCCGATCGCCACCGCGGCCCGGCCCGCCGCGGCACGCGCTCCCGGCATCGTCGGACCGGCGGGCCGTCGGCGCCAGGCACCGGCCGTGCGTCGCCCCTGCCGTCCGCCGGAGGCAGGGGCGGCGGGAGCGCTCCGCGCATCGGCGGGATGAGGGACGCTGCGCGGCGTTCCGGGACCGGAGGGAAGGGTTTCGGGGCGTGGGCTGACCGAGCCCCGACAAGTCCGGCCGTTTCGTTCGGGAGAGCCGGGTACCCGGCGCCTATGAATCGGTCCCACACACTCAGTGACACGGCGGCGACACGTCTGCTGCCTTCCAGGGAGGGCCCCGGCCGTGTGCTGCGCGGCGCGGACGGGCTGGAGCGGTGGTCCGGGGCGGACAGACTGATGGACGCCGTGCGCAAGGCGGTCAAGGCAGCCCCGTTGGGGCGGGGGCGCGACGCGCTGCACGGCCGCTGGCTGGGCCATCCCCTGCATCCGCTGATGGTGCAGGTACCCGTGGGCACATGGCTCTCCGCCGCCCTGCTGGACGCCCTGCCGGGCCACCGGCGGGCGGCGCGCACCCTCGTCGGCGTCGGCCTGGCGGCAGCGGGGCCCGCGGCGGTGGCCGGCTGGGTGGACTGGGCGGAGCTGCCGCGCGAACAGCAGCGCGTCGGATTCGTGCACGCGGCGGCCAACGTGACGGGCGTGGCTCTGTACGCGGCCTCGTACGTCGCTCGCCGGCGCAGGCAGACGGTACGCGGCAAGGCACTGGGGCTGGCCGGGCTGACCGCTGTCGCCGTGGGCGGCGCGCTCGGCGGCCACCTCGCCTACCGGCAGGCGTCCGGAGCCAACCACGCCGAGCAGGTGTCCCACCTCGTGGAGCAGGGCTGGCAGCCGGTCGGCGAGCTCGCGGACCTTCCCGTGGGCAGCGCCGTCCGGCGCCACATCGGGGACGTGGCGGTCATGGTGGTGCGGGAGCCCGACGACGAGGTCCGCGTCCTCGCGGAGCACTGCAGCCACATGGGAGGACCGCTGTCGGAAGGGGAACTGCGCGACGGCTGCGTGCGCTGCCCCTGGCACGGGAGCGTGTTCCGGCTGGAGGACGGGTGGAACGTGCGCGGACCCGCGACGGCTCCGCAGCCGGCGTTCGACACCCGGGTGCGCCACGGCCGTGTGGAGGCCCGGCTGCGGCATCCCGCCGACGCCGAGCACCGTACGGACCGCTGGGACGCGGCGTGACCGTACCGCCGCGGTCGGCGTAGACGAGCGCCCGCACCAGGGGCGCACCGGCCCGTCCGGTGCGCCCCTGGCCCACGCCCCTGGCGTGCCCCTTCACCTCGCGCCCGCCTGTGCCGTGCGCTGCCGCGGGCACGCAGCAAGGCGGCCGCTCGCCCGCACGACGCGGTGCGGCGACGGCCGGCCGCTCAGACGCTCACGGCGTACAACCGCCCCTGCCCCGGCTCCGAGCCCTTGACGCCGAAGTACACCGCGGCTCCGAAGACCCTCGGGGCCGTCACGATCTCCGCGTCGGCACGGACGCTCCAACGGGCCTTCCCCGACTTCGCGTCGAGCACATGCAGCGTGCCGTCCTTGGCGCCGACGTACACGGCGCCACGGTCCACCAGCGGGTCCGCCACGACCGCCGAGCCGAGCCGGTACGACCAGCGCGGTTCGCCGCTCGACGTGTCCAGCGCGTGCAGGGCGCCGCCGTAGTCGTGGACGTACACCGTGCTGCCGTCGACGACGGGAGCCCCCGGCTCCTCCTGTGTGGCGAAGGACCAGAGTTTCCGCCCCGTCGAGGGCTCCAGCGCGAGCACCTCCCGCCGCAGGCTGCCGACGCAGAGGACACCGCCGCCGAGCGCCGGGGTCGTCTGGACGGGGCGCCCCGTGTCGTACGTCCAGAGGGGCTCCCCGCTGTCGTCGAAGGTGTGGATGCGGCCGTCGGCGCCCCCGACGTGGACCTGCCTGAGGCTCGCCACCGGACGGACACGGGAGCGCCAGCGCTGCGCCGGGCACGGGGCCGTCCAGCGGAGTACGCCCGTGGCGGTGCTCACGGCGTGGAGCTTGCTGTCGCTGCCGGTGAGGTACAGCGTGCTGCGGTTGCGCTCCGGATCCGAGGGGACCACCGCCCGGGAGCCCCGGCCGCCCATGCGGTACGTCCAGTCGACCGTGCGGGCGGCGATGTCGAGGCCGTGGACCGTGCCGTCGCCGCCGGCGAAGTACGCGGTGCCGCCGGCGGCGTCGAGCACCGGCGCCGTGGGACGGGCGGCGTCGGTGGTGAAGGTCCAGAGGTCGTCGCCGGTGAGCGGGTCGACGGCGTGGACGCCGGCGGCACCGCCGATGAGGAGCGCCTTCGCGGGGCTGGAGTAGGAGGCGGCGGTCATGGCGGGGAAGTCGGTGCGTACCCACAGCTCCGTGCCGGGGGCCGGTCGGCCGTTCTCGCGGGCGCCCGTGCCCGCACCGTTCGCCGACGGGGCTTGCGGGCTCCGGTCGGCCGCGTCGCTCATCCTGTACGCCGTGAAGGCGGCGCCCGCCACGGCCAGCCCGGCGAGGGCGGTGAGAGCCCGGCGGCGGGTGGGAGCGGAGGAAGGCGGAGGGGGTGTCGGGGCAGTGGTGAGGGCGCCGATGTCCCGGTCGTGCACGATGTGCGGCCGCGGGGTCGGCGTACGGGCGCCGGGGCGCCGCGCCGACTCCTGGGTGCCGGGGCGGGCGACGGCCTGGTCGCCCGAGGCGGTCGGGACGCCTGGGGACGCGGCCTGCCGCGCGGCGGCGTCGCCCGGATCTTCGGCAGCGTCCGCCCCGGCGCCGGCGCGCCGGCGCCGGCGCGGCGTCGCCCGGGCGTCCGGGGGCGTCGGGGCCACCCTCCCCGACGCTGTCGGCTGGGGCAGGAGCCGCCGCCGGGGAGGCGGCCGTGCGGGCGATCCGGCGGCGGGGGTCGTCGGCGGCGCGTCCCCGCGGATTGCGGGGCCCTCGCTGTCCGGGCCGGGACCCCGCATGGGGGCTGCCGGCTGCGGTGCGGCGGCCGCGGACGCGTCCCCGCCGGGGCCTATCGCGGGCGCGGGCGCCGAGGCCCCCGTACCACTCCGTGACCGCAGTGCCTCCAGCACCGGGGCCGGCAGCCATCCGTTGTCGTCGCCGGGGGCATGGGCGAGCTCCGTCATGAGCGCCGTCACCGTCGGCCGCCGCCCCGGTTCCTTCGCCAGGCACCGCGCGACCACGTCCCGGACCTCCGGGGGCAGGCCCCGGAGGTCGGGCTGCTCGTGCACGACGCGGTAGTTCAGCGCGTGCGCGGCGCCACCGCCGAACGGTCCGGTGCCGACAGCCGCGTACGCCAGGACCGCGCCGAACGCGAACACGTCGCTTGCCGGCCCCACCTGACCGCTGCCCACCAGCTGCTCCGGCGACATGAATCCGGGCGTGCCGATCACCATGCCGGTCTGCGTGAGCACACTGCCCTCGGCTGCGACGGAGATCCCGAAGTCGATGACGCGCGGCCCGTCCGGCGCGAGGAGGACGTTCGACGGCTTCAGGTCGCGGTGCACCACCCCGGCGGCGTGGATCGCCTCCAGTGCCTCCGCGAGCCCCGCCCCCAGCGCGAGCACGCTCCGCCCCGGCCACGGGCCGTGGGCTTCGACGGCCTCGCCGAGCGCCATGCCGGGGACGTACTCGGTCGCCAGCCACGCGGGGGAGCCGTCGGGGTCCGCGTCCACCACGCCCGCGGTGAAGAAGCCCGTGACCCGACGGGCGGTCGCCACCTCGCGGGCGAACCGCTTCCGGAACCCGGCGTCCTGGGCCAACTCCGCCCGGACGACCTTCACGGCCACACTCCGCCCACCGGGGGAGCGCCCGAGGAACACCTGCCCCATCCCGCCGGCGCCGAGCCGCGCCACGATCCGGTACCGGCCCACCTGGCGCGGGTCTCCCGCCTCCAGTGCTGCGAACACCGACAGCCGCCCCCGTTCGACTCTCCTCACCGCCACGACCCGACGCACCCTATCCGCCGCCGGTGACGCCGACCGCGTGCACGTGGTGCCGAGCGGTATGTGACGCCGGTTCGACCGGGCCCGGTCTCGGTCGGACCACCCGGCCCGCGCGATACGGGCCACCCGGTCCGCGCGACACGGGCTACCCGGTCCGCGCGACACGGGCGACGGCCCGCGGCAGGGCCGCCGCGCAGCCGGGCGGGCTGCACGGGAGCGCGCTCACCCGGCCCGGAAACGGGCCGGTTCCGGGCGCCCTCGGCCCGTCGGCCGGCCGGTCTGGTTCTTTCCATCCGGCCAGAGGGCGGCGCCGGTTCGGGCAGGCCGGTGGTCGGGGGAGGAGACCCCGGTCGTCCCTCCTGTGCGGTGCCTCGACGCCCGTGGCCCGTCGTGGCGGCCGCACGCCGGCGTGCACCTGCCGCCGGCGGCATCAGCTCAGCGCCACTCGGGCGGGTCGGGCCGGCGGCAGGGGGTGCCGGTGCCGCAGGCCAGGCAGACGTCCCACCACTCCCAGCGGCCGTCTCGCTCCCGCGGCCTGCTGATCACGCTTTCGTCCTCCTCACCGCAGTAGGGACACAGACCGCCGGGCCCCGTCAGACGGCTCATGGGGACGAGCGGGCCGTCGTCGGAGCGCCGGTAGGCGACGCGGCCGCAGCCGTCACCGCACGCGAACCACTGCTCGGGGCGGGCCGGGGACGGCCGGCCGGGACGGTTGTTGCGCAGGTGGTGTACGGGCAGGGGGCTCATCGTGTGCCCGCAGTCGGGGCATGCCGGGGCCGTCATGGCAGGGGAGACGCGGGCGAGCGCGCGCGGGTTGCGGGGCGTGGTGCTTCCATGGAGGCATGGCCGCCTCCGCCGAGCAGACCGTCGTCGTCGAGCGCCGGATCGCCGCGTCGCAGGACCGTGTCTGGGAAGCCGTGACGGACCTGCCGGACATGCCGCGCCTCCTCACCGGAGTGGTCGGCGTCGAGGTCCTCACCGAAGGCCCCTTCGGGGTGGGCACCCGCTGGCGTGAGACCCGCCGGATGCTCGGCAAGAAGGCGACCGAGGAGATCACCGTGACCGAAAGCGAGCCGCCCGAGCGGTATGTGACGGTCGCTGCGTCGCACGGCATGCACTACACCTCCGAGATCCGCCTGTCTCCCGCCGGCCCGCGGAGCACCACCCTGCGGATGGCCTTCTCCGCCCGCGCCGCCTCCGGCCGCCCGCTCGGGCTCCTCGGCAGGCTCGCCGCCCCTCTCGGCTCGAAAGCCGTCGCACGCGCGCTGGCCAAGGACCTCGCCGACATCGCCCGGGCGGTCGAGAGCCCCGGCTGACCCGTGCGGCTCGCCGAGCAGCGCCGCGACCGGCCGGTCCGCGTGGCTGCCCCGGAGCGGACACCCGACCGGTCGGGACCCGCCGGGCGCGGTCCCGGCCTCACCGCGGCCGTCAAGCCCCTGGCCGCCGTCGCGTCCGCAGCCCTGCGCGGCACGGCGTCACGGGCAGGTGCTTCGGAGGCGGCCGCGCGTCACGCGAACTGAGGGGAACGGTGCGGCACACGCGGCGAGGCACGTGCTCCTCGTGGCTGCGGTGCGGGGCCGGGGAGCCGATCGGGCCGGGAGCCGATCGGGGCGGGTGTCTGGGGGCGTGGCTACGATCGGCGCGTCGAACGGCCAGGAGGACCCCCTATGACCCGTACCACGCCCCCGCGCCCCCTCGATGTCGAGGAGGTCTTTCCCGCACTCGCCGCGCACCGCCGGACGGCGACGCGGCTGCATCCGCGCCGCGGTGTGCCGGAGGTGGAGGACAGTTCGGTGGCCGGGCCCCTGCTGTGGCCGGTCGGAGAGCCGTGGCCCGTCTGCACCGCCGTGCATCCGAAGGGCACCGGTCACCGCCTCTCCGACATACGCCTGCGACGCCGCATCCAGGAGGCGGCGCGCGGGCGCGAGTTGACCGGGGAGGAGCGGCGCCTCCTCGACGGGATGACTGCCGGTGCCCACGCCCCTGAGCTGAGGGACGAGGACCCGCTTCCCCTGCTGGCCGTCGCCCAGCTCCACGCGCGCGACGTCCCGGATCTCGTCGGGCCCGAAGGGTGCGACCTGCTGCAGGTGTTCTGGTGTCCCTTCGAGGTGCACGGGCCTGACCGCACGATCGACGTGGTCCTGAAGTGGCGCCGGGCGGCGGATGTCCGCGCCGTACTCGCACCGCAGCCCGAGCCGCCGGTCGCGGGCCGCGAGGAGTGCGTGCCCACTCCGTGCGTCGTGCACCCGGAGCAGGTCGTGGAGTACGAATACCTCGGTCTGCTGAGCGAGGAGCTCCAGGAGGAGATCGCCGAGTGGGAGGAGGCTCTTCTCGACGAGGACGACGAGGACGACGAGGACGACGAGGACGGCGAGGACGGCGAGGACGGCGGGGGCGACGAGGGGCGGAGTTACGGGTCCTACGAGGAGTACGAGGCGGCCATGGCCACCGCCGCCCGCACGGAACGGCGGGACGAGGTCGACTACATGAGCGATCTGTCCATCGCGCCAGGCTGGAAGGTCGGTGGCTTCGCCACCTGGCACGTGACCGACCCGGCCCCCGTGGACTGCGGTGTGTGCGGGACGCCGATGCCTCCCCTGCTCACCGTCGCCACGTGGGAGTGCGACGGTGCCTCGCGCAGCTGGCTGCCGGTCGAGGACCGCCCCACGGCCGGCGCCCCGGGCGCCGTGGACCCCGGTGTCGTGGACCCGGTCGGCGTGTACCTCGGCCGGGGCCATATGCGGATCCACACCTGCCCCGCAGTCCCGGCGCACCCGCACCGGCTCAGCTTCCAGTAGCGCCGCACCGCCAAGTCCCCGCCCCACGCCACTCGCAACCCGCGTCCTGCCCGCCTCCGTGCATCGTGAGGGTTCAGTCGAGGACCGCGGTCGCCTCGATCTCCACCAAGTGCTGGGGTACGGACAGGGCCGCGACGCCCAGCAGCGTGGCCGGTGGCGTCGAGGTGACGCCCAGCCTGGTGGAGGCGCGCCGGATGCCCTCCAGCAGCGGGGGCATCTTGTCGGGGGTCCAGTCGACGACGTGGACGGTCAGTTTGGCGATGTCGTCGAAGGAGGCGCCGACTCCGGCGAGCGCGGTGGCGATGTTGACGTAGCACTGCTCGACCTGGCCGGTGAGGTCGCCCTCGGCGACCGTGTTGCCGTCGGCGTCCCAGGACACCTGCCCGGCGACGAAGACGAGTCGCGTCCCGGTGGCGACCGACACCTGCCGGTAGACGTCGACCTCGGGCAGTCCGCTGGGGTTCACCAGTGCGACGGCCATGCTGTCAGCCTCCTCGTTCCTGTGAGCACAAGGGCTTCACTGCCACCGACCGTACGGCCGTGTGGTTTCTTGCGGTTACTCAGGAACCGTAGGAGAGTGTGCGCTGACGTGGAAGAACGTACTTATGAGTGACTGGGGAACCTCATGGTGACCAAGCAGTTCACGGGCTCGCCCGACGAGGTGGACCTGCGGCGCGCGGACTCTCTGGCGCGGGAGATCTTCACGGACCTGGCGAACAAGTGGGCGCTGCTGATCGTCGAGGCGCTGGGGGAGCGGACCCTGCGGTTCAACCAACTGCGGGACGAGATCGAGGGCATCAGCCACAAGATGCTCACCCAGAACCTGCGGATGCTGGAGCGCAACGGACTGGTCGAGCGGACGGTGCACCCCGTCGTGCCGCCGCGCGTCGAGTACGCCCTCACGGAGCCGGGCCGTGCCCTGCGGGTGACGATCGGCGGGATGTGCGACTGGACGCACCGCTACCTCGGCGACATCGACGCGGCCCGCCGGAGCTTCGACGGCTGAACGGCGCTGCGTTGGGCGCCCTCCGACTGGTCCGGGGTGCAACCTGACCTGCGGGTGGCGAACATGGTGGGTCAGCACGGTGTGCGGGTCCGCGGCCGGGGCGCCGCCCCGTCCGCTGCGAGGCCGTCCACGCGGCACGGGGCGCGCCCGCCGACCGGGCCGTCGGGCAGGGCGCCTCGGTGCACCTGCCGCGCAGCGGCTGCGGCCCGGCGGGCGGCACGTGGGAGGGTGTCCGGCCGCTGGTGCGCAAGTGCCTCGCGTCCCGCGGCATACCGGTGGCGGTGTACGGCCTGCCGGGCTGAGGCGGCGGCCGGGCCCTGCTACGCGGGGAGCAGGTGCCAGGCCGCGGCCAGGGTCAGGCCCGCCGCCAGCAGCACAGCGCCGGCGGCCGCGGCCGTGCCCGCGGTGGTGCGCCGCTCGGGGTGGGCGGCCGGGGCCAGGAGCAGCAGCACGGCGGACGGTGCGAAGAGGAACACCCCGAGGACCGCGAGGGGCAGGGCGAGGACGAGCAGAGTGGTGCCGGTGATGAGGCAGGCCGCCCGGAAGGCGGCCGGGCGGCGGCTCAGGAAGAGCGGCGCTGCCACCCCCGCCGCGCAGGGCAGGAGGATCTGCAGGATGTCCGAGCCCGCCGCCCAGCCGAGGACCGGCGCGGTGGCCAGGGCGGCCACCGCGACCGCCGCCTGCTGCTGCCGGTGGATCCGCGGCTCCCTGCCGTCCGTCGTGATGCTCACGGCTGCCCCCTGGTCCGTCGTCCGCTTGAACTCGTTCAGTTGAACGCGTTCAAGAGTAGCGGGCCGGTCGGCACCCGCCTCTCCAGGGGCGCGGGGGAGCGGTCCGGTGCGGGTGCAGGCGGTGGCCGGTGGGTCGGTGCGGGCCGATGGTCGGGGAGCGCAGGCGGGCCGGTGGTCGGGGGGTGTGCGCGGGCTGGCCGGTGGCCTGGGGTGGGGTGTTGTGGTCTGGGGAGGTGCGCGGGCCGGTGGTCGGGGGCGCGGCCCGTGGCGGGGCGCAGGCGGGCCCGTGGTCGGGAGTGCAGGCCGGTCCGCTCGTCGGCAAAACGCGTTGCGTCGCCCGCCGGTGCGCTGGTGGAGTGGCCCGCATGGATCACGCGACCGTCCTCGCCCTCTACGACCGCACGATGCGCAGGGGCGCGGTCCCCGACGGGCCCGGTGCCCGGGTGGAGCGCGACGGGGACGTCGTCCGGCAGACCGGGCCGGCGCACGCGTGGAACGGCGTGCTGTGGTCCGGCCTGACGGCCGCCACCGCGGATGGCGCGATCGCCGCGCAGATCCGCCACTACACGGACCTCGGGCTGGCCTTCGAGTGGAAGCTCCACGACCACGACGCTCCGCACGACCTCGCTGAGCGGCTCCGGGCGGCCGGGTTTCGGCCCGAGCCGGAGGAGGCGCTCATGGTCGCCGAGAGCGCCGCCCTCGCCACCCCGCCCGTGCTTCCCGACGGGATCACGCTCCTCGCCGTGACCCGTCCCGCGCAGGTGCGGCTCGTGACCGAGGTCCACGAGGAGGCGTTCGGTACGGACGCGGAGCGGCTGCGCGTCCGGCTCATGGAGCAGCTCGACGCCCGGCCCGACGCCGTCGCCGCGGTCGTCGCCCTCGACGGCGGGCGCCCGGTGAGCTCCGCCCGCCTGGAACTCACGCCCGGCGGGGACTTCGCGGGGCTGTGGGGCGGCGGCACCGTGCCCGAGTGGCGGGGGCGCGGCCTGTACCGCGCCCTGGTCGCCCACCGGGCGCGGATCGCCGCGGAGCGCGGCTACCGCCACCTCCTGGTCGACGCCTCGGACATGAGCCGGCCGATCCTGCGGCGCCTCGGCTTCGCCCGGCTCGGCACCACCACCCCGTACGTCTATGAGCCCGCGATCACCGGGTAGTGGTCCGAGAGGTTCGTGTACGTGTAGCTCCTGCCCCAACTCGTCACCGTCCAGGGCGCGCTCTGCTCCTTCACCACGTCGTTCGTCCAGCCCGCGGGCCGGGCGTGCCCGGCGCGGTGCAGGACGTGGTCGAGGTCCTCGCGGGGGTCGTCGGGGTAGCGCTCCGCCGCGATCGAGTTGTCCCGGGTGTCGAAGGAGTACGGGTGGCCCGTACGGGCGTCCGCGTCCACCAGGCCCGCGTCGGACAGCATCGTCCCGTACTCGGGTGTGCGCAGGTCCACGTTGAAGTCGCCCGCCACGACGACCTGTTCCGACGCGGGGATGCCCTTGCGGTCGAGGAAGGCGTCCAGCTCCTTGAACTGCCGGCTGCGGACCTGCGCCGCCTCACCGGCCGCGCAGCCCGGGTCCGTCGACTGCGCGTGCGTGCCCACCACGTGGACCCGGGTGCCGGCGACGTCCAGGACCGTGTACACGAAGCCCTTGTTCGAGTACCAGTCCGCGCCGCAGGCGTCCTTGTAGACGTACTGCTCCTTGCGGACGATCGGCCACTTGCTCAGCACGGTCACCCCGCCGTCCTCCGGTGTGAGCGAGGAGTACGCCCCTCCGGTGGCGTCCCAGCCGGCCTTGCCGCGCCCCATCACGGGCGTCTGGTGCGGGTACGCGGCGGCGGCGTTCCCCAGGAGCGCGTCCGAGGAGGAGTTGTCGAACGCCTCCTGCAGCACCACCACGTCGTGGCCCCGGAAGAACGGCGCGGCGGGGATCTGCTGCGCCCGGTGGTCCTGGCCCCAGTTCGGGTACAGGTTCTTGCTGAACAGGAACACGTTGTACGTCAGGACGCGCAGTTCGGGCGTCGAGCCGGCGGCGGCCGCCGGCGGTGCCGCGGCGGTCAGGGACGCGGCGGCGAGCACGGCAGCGGACGTTGCGGACATGACAAACGCCAGGGGTCGTGGCACGGGAAACTCCCTACGGAGGCGGGGGGTTGGACTCGGCGACGCACATGAAATCAGCCGCAGTTACTCTCTGGTAGACCCCGGATGGAGAAAATCTTGCGCCCGCAGGGCGCGTGCACGAAGAAGTCACCGGCCGGACGTGCGGGCCCCTCCTGCTGCCGCCGGCTCCCGCCCGCCCCTGCCAGCCGCCGGCCGTCCGGGCCACCCGCCGCCACACCCCGGCCACGCCCGCCCCGCCGCATCCGGCCGCGCCCGCCCCGCCGCATCCGGCCACGCCCGCCCCGCCGCATCCGGCCGCGCCCGCCCCGCCGCATCCGGACCCGCCCCACCACCCGTACCGCCCGTGATCGCATACTGGAACCGACAGCGAGCAGCGAGCGCCCCGGAGCACCGATGAGCAAGGCAGCCGCCGACCCCGCACCCCCGCCTCCCGGCGGCGTGCTGTGGACCCTCTCGGGCGACCTCCGCACGCTGCTCATGCTGCCCGCGGCCCTCGCCCTCCAGGTCGCCCACCCCGCCGTCGGCGCCGGAGTCGACGAGCACTCCGTCTTCCGCACCGACCCCTGGGGCCGGGCCGAACGCTCCCTGAGCTCCCTCCAGCTCTGGGTGTACGGCGGCGAGCGGGCCGCCGAAGAGGGCCGCAGGCTCCGCCGCCTGCACCGCACCATCCGCGGCACCGACACCCGGGGCCGCGCCTACCACGCCCTCACCCCCGCCCACTACGCCTGGGTGCACGCCACCGGCTTCCCCGTCCAGCGCCACGCCGCCCGCTACCTCATGCGCCCCATGACCGAGGCACAGGAGCGGCAGCTGTACGCAGAGTGGCTCCAGGTCGGCCGGATCCTCGGCATCCGCGACCGGGACATGCCCCGGACCATCGAGGACTTCTGGCCGTACTACCGCACGGTCCTCGCCGAGGAGATCGAGCTGACGCCCGTCGTCCGGGAGCTGGTGGCGACCGACATCCCGCTCCCGCCGCCCGACCGCGGGCCCCTGCTCCCGCGGCTCGCGCTGCGAGCCTGCTGGCCCCTGCTCTGGCCCCGCGTCGCCCGCCTCCGCTCCTTCCTCACCGTCGGCTTCCTGCCGCCCGAGGCCCGCGACGCGATCGGCCTGGAGTGGACCGACGCCCAGGAGCGGAAGCTGCGGCGCTTCGCCCGGGTCGTGCGCCTGGTGGTGCCCGCACTCCCCGAGCGGCTGCGCTACCTCCCGTACGCGCGTGAGGCCCGCAGGCGGGACCGGCTCAGTCGGCGAGCCCGTTCCGCGCGATGACGCCGGCGTACCACCGGGCGCTGTCCTTCGGGGTGCGGCGCTGCGACGCGAAGTCGACGTGCACGATGCCGAACCGCTTGCCGTAGCCGTACGCCCACTCGAAGTTGTCCAGCAGCGACCACAGGAAGTAGCCCCGCACGTCCGCGCCCTCCGTGACGGCCCGGTGCACCGCGGTCAGGTGCTGCCGCAGGTACGCGACCCGCTCCGGGTCGTGGACGTCGCCCTCCGGGTCGGCGTAGTCGTCGTACGCCGCGCCGTTCTCGGTGATCACCAGCGGCACGTCCGGCAGCTCGTCCCGCAGCCGGGTCAGCAGCTCGTGCAGCCCGTCCGCGTCCACCGGCCAGTCCATCGCCGTGCGCGGACCGGGTGCGGGCTCGAACCGCACGTGCGGCTCGGCCCCCGGCCACGGCGAGGGCCCCTCGTGCCGGCCGGCGGCGACGACGGTCGGGGTGTAGTAGTTGATGCCCAGCGAGTCGACGGCCCGGGACGTGACCGCCAGGTCGCCGTCGCGGACGAACGACCAGTCCGTCAGCGCGGCCGTGTCCGCCACGAGGTCCTCGGCGAGCCGCCCGCGGAACACCGGGTCCAGGAAGATCCGGTTGCCGAGCGCGTCGACGCGCCGCGCCGCGTCCCGGTCCTCCGCGGACTCCGTCAGGGCCCGCACCGCGTGCAGGTTGAGCGTGAGGGACACCTCGCCGCCCCGGGGCAGCGCCGCCCGCAGCGCGTCCACCGCCAGGCCGTGCGCCAGGTTCAGGTGGTGCGCGGCGCGCAGCGCGGCGGCCGGCTCGGTGCGGCCCGGGGCGTGCACCCCCGAGGCGTACCCGAGGAAGGCCGTGCACCACGGTTCGTTGAGGGTGGTCCAGGTGGCGACGCGGTCGCCCAGCCCCTCCGCGACGAGACCGGCGTACTGCGCGAACCGCTCGGCGGTCTCCCGCCGCGGCCAGCCGCCCTGGTCCTCCAGCTCCTGCGGCAGGTCCCAGTGGTACAGCGTGGCCACGGGGCGGATGCCGGCGTTCCGCAGTCCGTCGGCCAGCCGCCGGTAGAAGTCGAGGCCCTTCTGCAGTGCGGGTCCCCGGCCGGTGGGCTGCACCCGCGGCCACGCCACGGAGAACCGGTAGTCCGTCACGCCCAGGTCCTTCATGAGGGCGATGTCCTCGGACATCCGGTGGTAGTGGTCGGCGGCGATGTCACCGGTGTCGCCGTTGCGCACCTTGCCGGGGACGCGGCTGAAGGTGTCCCAGATGGACGGCGTCCTGCCGTCCTCGGCGGCGGCCCCCTCGATCTGGTAGGCGGCGGTGGCGGTGCCCCAGCGGAACCCGTCGGGAAAGCGCAGCGCGGTGGTCATGGACGGACACTCCTTCGAAGGCGGGGACGGGAGAGACGAAGCAGACGGAACGGGCGAGCGGCGGGGGCGGCAGGGCGGCCCGCCGGCTCGGAGGGAGGGCGGTTGCCGGTCGCGGCGCGCGGCGCGCGGCGGAGGCGGCGCTACCCCTTGACTGCGCCCTGCATGATGCCGCCGACGATCTGCCGGCCCAGCAGACCGAAGACGAGCAGCACGGGCAGCGTCCCCAGCAGGGTGCCCGCCATGATCACGGACTGGTCGTGGACGTAGCCGCCGCCCAGCTGGCGCAGCGCGACCTGCACCGTCGGGTTCTGCGAGGACAGCGCCACGATGGGCCAGAAGAAGTCGTTCCAGGCGGCCATGAAGGTCAGCAGGCCCAGCACGGCCATGCCCGGCCGGGCGATGGGCACCACGATCGACCAGAAGATCCGTGCCGTGGAGGCCCCGTCCACGCGGGCCGCCTCGATGAGCTCGTCCGGCAGGGCCTGCACCAGGAACTGGCGCATGAAGAACACCCCGAAGGCGGAGACCAGGCCGGGCAGGATCACCGACTGGAGCTGGTTCACCCACTGGAGTTCGGCGATGAGCATGAACAGCGGGATGACCCCGAGCTGCGGCGGGATCATCATGGTGCCCACGGTGACCGCCAGCAGCGCGTTCCGGCCCTTGAACCGCAGTTTGGCGAAGGCGAACCCGGCGAGGGTGCAGCACAGCACCGTGCCCAGGGTGATGGAACCCGACACGATCAGCGAGTTCACGAGGGCCAGGCCGATGTCGGCCTCCTCCATCACGGCCTCGAAGTTGCGCAGCAGGTTCGGCCCCGGCAGCAGCGAGGGCGGCACCTGCGCCAGGTCCGCGTTGGAGCGGCTGGCGGCGACGATGGTCCAGTAGAACGGGAAGGCGGACACGAGCACCGCGGCGACGAGGATCGCGTACGCGAGCTTCCCCCCGTGCAGCGTACGTCCGGCACGCGAGGTCACCGGCCGGCCTCCTTACGGGAACGACGGCGCGCGAGCAGGGCGTTGGCCCCCACGAGCACCAGGATGAGCAGGAACATCACCCAGGCGATCGCCGCGGCCCGGCCCAGGTGGAAGAACCCCCAGCCCTGCTCGTACAGGTACAGCCCGAGCGTCTGGTACTGGTGCGAGATGCCGCCCGAGACGGATCCCTCGTACAGCAGCGGCTCACCGAACAGCTGGGTCGCCCGATGGTCGACACCACCACCGTGAACACGATGGTCGGCCGCAGACCGGGCAGCGTGACGTGCACGAACTGCCGCCAGCGGGAGGCGCCGTCCATCTCGGCGGCCTCGTACAGCTCGCTGGGTATGGACTGCATGCCGGCGAGGTAGATGAGCGCGTTGTAGCCCGTCCACCGCCAGATGACGATGGTGGACACGGCGATCTGCGAGGCGACGGTCCCGGTCTGCCAGTCGACGGGCCCGAACCCGACGAGCCCCAGCACGTAGTTGACCAGACCGAAGTCCCGCCCGAACAGCTGCGCGAAGACCAGGGTCGCGGCGGCGACGGAGGTGGCGTACGGCAGGAGCATGGCCGTGCGGAAGAACGTCCGCCCGCGGAGCTTGTAGTTGAGCAGGTGGGCGAGCCCCAGAGCCATCACGAGCTGCGGCACGGTGGAGAGCACGCCGATGGTGAACGTGTTGCGCAGCGCGGTCCAGAAGTACGGATCGGTGAAGACCGCGGCGTAGTTGCCGAGGCCCCGCCACTGCATGTCGCCGGGCGTCTGGAGTTCGACGCGGTACAGGGAGACGAACGCGGTGTAGAGGAGAGGGAACAGCCCGAAGGCGAGGAACAGCCCGAAGAACGGGGTGATGTAGGCGTACGGCGAGACGGCGCGCCAGGCGCGTCGCGCGGCGAGGGTCACGGTGCGGCCCTTCGTGTCGTGGCGGACGGTGAGGAGCGGGGTGCGGCCCGGCGCACGGCTCGGGGAGGCGGTGCCCGGCCGGCGCCCTGTACGGGGCCGCCCTCGGCGCGCGGGCCCGGCCCGGTGAGGGCGTTCCCTGCCGGCTCCGGGGCGGGCGGGCGAGGGCCGGTTCGGTGGGGTGGTTCGGTGGGTGGGGGCGGTGGGGTGAGGGCGGTGGGGTGAGGGCGGTGGGGTGCGGGCGGCCCCCGCGCCCCCGCGCACCCGCGCCCCTGCGACCCCGCGCCCCCGGACGGCCGGCGGGCAGCGCCGACCGGCCGGGGGGACCAGGGGGCCGCAGGCGCGCCGGAGCCACCAGGGCCGCAGGCAGGAGCGAGGCGCGAGGAGCGGCGAGCAGAGGCGCGCGGCAGGTCCCCGCGTCCCGGCCTCGGGCGCCCCCGCCCCGCACCCCCGCGCGGTCAGCCCATCACGTTGGCCACGCCCCGCTTCGCGTTGGCCCATGCCTTGTCCGGCGCCAGGCCCTTGCGCTCGACCTCGCTCAGCGCGTTCGTGATCTGGTCCGCCACGTTCTTGTCGTGCACGCCCAGCACCTGGACCGGCGCCGCCTTCGCCGCGTCACCGAAGATCTGCCCGATCGGGGCGTTCGAGAAGTACGGGTCCTTGGCGTCCGCCACGGAAGCGATCGCCCCGGTCGCCGAGGGGAAGTTGCCCTGCTTCTCGAACAGCTTGGCCTGCTGCTCGGGCGCCGTCAGCCACTTGATCAGCTCGTACGCCTCCTTCTTGTGCTTGGCCGCCCGCGGGACCGCGAGGTACGAGCCGCCCCAGTTTCCGGCGCCGCCCGGCAGCTTCGCGATGTCCCACTTGCCCGCGCCGGCGTCACCGGCCTGCCCCTTGATGTAGCCGAGCATCCACGCCGGGCACGGGAGCGTGGCGAAGGACCCCGCCGCGAACGCCTGGTTCCACTGCGGCGACCACTGGTCGAGCTTGGCGCTCAGCCCCGCCTCCGCCGCCCCGGCCGCCGCGTCCCAC
The DNA here is from genome assembly GCF_021390935.1 of Streptomyces sp. CC228A. Lineage (GTDB taxonomy): Bacteria > Actinomycetota > Actinomycetes > Streptomycetales > Streptomycetaceae > Streptomyces. The sequence continues at coordinate 510,579 of NZ_JAJPUI010000004.1, read as the reverse complement.
GCGGCCTTGACGGCCGGGTTCGTGTCGTAGACCAGTGCGCCGGAGGCGTCGTAGTAGCGCTCCTCCTCCTGCCCGATCATGATCGTGAACAGGCTGCCCATGCTGTCCATCCACGCGCTGCCCGCGGGCGCCTTCGCCTTGTACTGCTTGCCGAGCTCCAGGTAGCCGTCCCAGGTGGACCACCGCTTCGCGAGTTCCTCGCGGTCCGTGGGCAGGCCCGCCTGCTTCAGCAGGTCGCTGCGGTAGCACATCGCCTCCGGTCCGACGTCCGTGCCGAGGCCCAGCACCCGCCCGTCCTGCGTCGTCGCGGCCGACCACTTGGCCTCGGCGAACTCGTCCTTGAGCTCGGCCGCGCCGTACCGGTTCAGGTCCTCGAACTTGTCGGCCTGCTGCTGCGTGACCGAGGCGATGCGGCCGACCTCGATGCCCTGCACGTCGGCGAGTCCACCGCCGCCCGCGAGCCGGGTCTGCAAGCTCTTCCAGTAGTCCTGCTCGTCCTCGGTGTCCGTCTGCTTGATCGTGATGCCGGGGTGCAGCTTCTCGTACGCGTCGTACAGCCCGGCCTCCTTGTAGCCGAAGGAGCCGAACAGGTCGACGGTCAGCGTGATGTCGCCTCCCGCGGCGTCGGACGACGCGTCCGTACCGCCGGATCCGCAGGCGGCGAGCAGGGAACCGGCGAGCGCGACCGCCCCGACTCGTACGGCGGCCCTTCTGGCGGCTCGGGCGATGGGCATGAGAAGCCTCCCTTGGCTTCGATCGAGCGTGAGACCGCGTCTGAGAGCGCTCTCAAAGAACTTGCCTGGAGGGTGCCCCGGCGGCCCGGTCCCCGTCAAGACTCGAACGGATAACGGCGCACCGGGGCCTGAACTCCCCTCCGTGTCGCGTGTATTGACAGCCCTGTTTCAGGAGTTTTACGTTCCAGGACGTCTGAGAGCGCTCTCGAAAACGAGTCCCGCCGCTCTCCCGCCGCTCTCATCCCCCCTGAGGTGACCCATGAGAACCCCCGGCACCCCCCGCAGCCACCCCCGCCGATCCCTCCGCGGGAAACCCCGAAGAGCCGCCCTGGCCGCCCTCGCCACCGCCCTCGCGGCGGTCGGCCTCACCGGACCCGCGGCGGCCCCCGCCTCCGCCGCCACCGTCCCCGTCGGCTCCGGCAGCTACTCCGACACCCGCCCGCCCGGCACCTCGGGCCCCACCACCAACACCGGCACCCCCGTCACCCCCAAGGTCACCGCGGCCGCACAGGGCAAGCCGGTCCCCACCAACGACTGGTGGTCGAGCCTCGCCTTCCAGCGCTACGGCGACAACCCGTACTCCACCCCCATGTACGGCCACCCCCTCACCTACCAGGCGACCTCCGCGGGCCTCGACATCGGCTACCCCACCACCCCCGCCATCGTCGGGGACGGCCGCCAGTACGAGTACGCCCACAAGCGCGACCTCACCCTGGGGCTCACCGGCCTCAACTCGCCCGACACCAAAGCCGACTCCTGGTCCGACTGGACCGTCACCCCGTACTGGTCCGACGGCACCCGCACCCTGCGGGCCACCATCGGCCACGGCCTGCCCTTCGTGTACGCCAAGGGCACCGGCGGCAGCGCACGCGTCACCACCGCCTCCGCGCCCACCGTCTTCGCCGACCGGGGCAACGTCCTCGGCATCACCGTCGCCGGCCACCACTACGCCCTCTTCGCACCCACGGGCACCGACTGGAACGTCTCCGGCTCCACGATCACCGCGGGCCTCGGCGGCAAGGACTACTTCTCGCTCGCCGTCCTGCCCTCCACCAGCGCCCTGACCACGTACCAGAAGTACGCGTACAGCTTCGTCACCGGCTCCCGCGCCGACTGGTCCGTCACCGGCGGCACCGTCCGCGCCACCTACACGCTCACCACCCAGCCGCAGGAGGGCACCGAGACCGGCACGCTGCAGGCCCTCTACCGCCACCAGTGGCTGCACACCTCCGACGCGCTCACCCCGTACACCTACGTCTCGCCGCGCGGCACCATGAAGGTCCGCGAGTCGCGGACCTTCACCACCAGCCAGCCGGCCGCCCCCGTGCTCCCGGCGCTGCCCAGGGCGTCCGGCACGGACGCGGCCCGGCTGCGCGGCCACCTCGACGCGGTCGTGAACGCCGCCGACCCGTTCTCCGGCGCCACCGACACCTACTGGACCGGCAAGGCCCTCGGCCGGCTCGCCCAACTCGTCCCGCTCGCCGACCAGATCGGTGAGACGGGCACCCGCGACCGGCTGCTCGCCCTCGTCAAGGGCCGCCTGCAGGAGTGGTTCACGGCCGGCGGCGCCTCCGAGTTCAGCTACGACCGCACCTGGCGCACCCTCACCGGCTACCCCGCCTCCTTCGGCAGCGACACCGAACTCAACGACCACCACTTCCACTACTCGTACTACGTCCACGCCGCGGCCATCGTCGCCCAGTACGACCCCGCGTGGGCCGCCGACTCGGCCTGGGGCGGCATGGTGAAGACCCTCATCCGGGACGCCGCCAACCCCAGCCGCACCGACGCCGCCTTCCCCTTCCTGCGCGGTTTCGACGTCTACGCCGGCCACAGCTGGGCCTCCGGCCACCAGGGCTTCGCCGCCGGCAACAACCAGGAGTCCTCGTCCGAGTCGACCAACCTCAGCGCCGGACTCGTCCTGTGGGGCGCCGCCACCGGCGACGCCGCCCTGCGCGACCTCGGCAGCTACCTCCTGACCACCGAGTCCGAGGCCGTCGCCCAGTACTGGTTCGACGCCGACCAGCAGGTCTTCCCCGCCTCCTTCGGCCATGACACGGCCGGCATGGTGTGGGGGAGCGGCGCCGCCTACGCCACCTGGTGGACCGCGAACCCGGAGGAGATCCACGGCATCAACGTCCTGCCGGTGACCGCCGGCAGCTCCCTCCACCTCGCCGCCCGCAAGGACGCGATCCGCCGCAACATCGCCGAGCTGGAGCGGGAGAACGGCGGCCCCGCCGTCGAGTGGCGGGACATCCTGTGGGAGTTCCAGGCCCTCGCCGACCCGGCCGCGGCCAAGGCGAAGTGGGACGCCGGCCACGCCGCGTACACCCCGGAGCAGGGCGAGTCGAAGGCGCACACCTACCACTGGCTCACCACCCTCGACACGCTCGGCGCCCCCGACCCGTCGGTGACCGGCGACCTTGCGGCGTCGGCGGTCTTCACCAAGGGCACGACACGGACGTACGCGGCCCACAACCACGGCTCCGCGCCCCGTACCGTCACCTTCTCCGACGGTGCCAAGCTCACCGTCCCGGCCCGCTCCACGGCCACCGGCACCGGCACCGGCGGCACCGACCCGTCCACCGGGAGCACCTTCGAGCTGCGCAGCGGCGGCTCCCTCACCACCGCCACCGGCGGCACGCCCGGCAGCGACACCATCGCCTCGGCGGGCGGGGCCAACCACGACGGCACCCCGCACCAGCCCCTGGTGTACGAGGCCAGGAACGTGCACGGCACGCTGAAGCCCGGGGCCGCCACGGCGTTCCGGCTCCAGGTCGACGCCGGTACCGCGGTCGCCCTCGGCCAGCAGGCCCGCGTCAGCTACGACCTGACGGGTGACGGCACCTTCGAACGGACCGAGACCTACCACTACTTCGCGACGGACCCGGTGGCCGGGTGGGAGGAGTACAACCAGACCCGCGGCCTGAAATCGGCGGCGGGCACCCTCGGCGACCTGCGGGGCGGCACGGTCCGCCTGGAGGTGTGGGCCGCCATCGGCGACGGCACCGCCCGGCTCCAGACGGGCACGGACCGGTCGGTGCTGGTCATCCCGTACGCGTAGGGAACGGCCCGCCGCGGTCCCTGCGGAAGGGGCCGCGGCGGGCGCGGTCCCGGGTGCGCGGACGGACTCGCCGCGGCGGGCGCGGTCCGGCGGCGTCCGGGGTGCACGCGGCTCAGGCGCTCAGCACCGCACGCGGCTCAGGGGCTCGGCGGCTCCGGGGCGGTGGCGGGCGGCGCCGCGGCCCGGGGAGTCACGCCGACGCCCGGCGCACCAGCTCCGTCGGCGTGATCACCGAGCCCGGCGCGGTCTCCGCCGCCCCGGGCCCGCCGCCGTCCTGGTCGATGGAGCGCATCAGCAGTCGGACCATCAGGCGGCCCATGCCCTCGATGTCCTGGCGGACCGTCGTCAGCGGCGGGTCCGTCATCTCGGCGACCGACGCCATGTCGTCGAAGCCGACCAGCGCCACGTCCTGCGGCACCCGCAGCCCCCGCTCCCGCAGCACGCGCAGGGCGCCCGACGCCATCAGGTCGTTGCCCGCGAACACCGCGTCCAGGTCGGGCCGTCGCTCCAGCAGCTCCGCCATCGCGCGGGCGCCGCTCTCCACGGTGAAGTCGCCCTGCGCCACCAGCCCCGGGTCGGCGTCCAGCATCAGCACGTCGCGGTAGCCGTCCAGCCGGTCCACGGCGGACGTCTGGTCGCGCGGCCCCGCGATGTGGGCGATGCGCCGCCGCCCCAGCGCGACCAGGTGGCGCACCGCCTCACGGGCCCCGCCCCGGTTGTCCGCGTCCACGTACGGCACCGCGGGGGCGCCGTGCGGACCGGACCAGCCGGGCCGCCCTCCGAACACGGTGGGCACGTGCATCCTGCGGATGATCGACGGCAGTTCGTCGTCGTCGTGCACCGAGAAGGCCAGCGCGCCGTCGACGTGGCCGCCGCCCAGGTAGCGGGCGATCCGGTCGTACTCGCCCGGCCCCTCCACCCACAGCAGCACCAGCTGCGAGTCGTGCGCGGTCAGCTCGCGGCTGATGCCGCGCACCTGCTGCTCGAAGAACGGGTCGGAGAAGACCCGGAACTCCGGCTCCGCGATGATGACGGCGACCGCGCCGTTGCGCCGGGTCACCAGGGTCCGCGCCGCGTGGTTCGGGATGTAGCCGAGTTCCTCGACGGCCCTGCGCACCCGCTCCACCAAGGGCAGGCGCACGCCCGCCCCGCCGTTCACGACACGGGAGACCGTTGCCCGGGACACCCCCGCGCGGGCGGCGACGGCTTCCAGGGTGGGACGGACCCCAGGGGTCGGATCGGGCAAGACAGACTCCTCGGAACGCTGCGGCAGGGCGTACACCAGTCAGAATATCCGGTCGGACGCGCTCTGAGAGCGCTCTCACCCCTCTGTCCGGCGCCAAGCCCGGTCCTGCCCGCCGGGGCGGCCGGGGCCGCGCGACGTGCGCGGCCGCCCCGGCCGAGCAGCGCCCCGGCCGCCGCCGCGCGACGCGCGGCAGGCCCCGCCACCTGGGATATCCCCTCGGTCGCCTCAAGGGCCCTCTTTCGAGCACGAGTTGGGCGCAGTACCGTCCGCCCATGCCGATGCTGACGCCCCTCCGCGCGCGCAGACCCCACCCTTCGAGCAGACCCCGCCCTTCGAGCAGCCGCCTCCCCGCGGGCCGCATCCTGGCGACGGCGGCCGCCGCCCTCGCCACCACCCTCGCGACCGTCCTCGCCCCGCCGCCCGCCGCCGCCCGCGCAGCGGCGCCCGCCGCCGAGGCCCCCGGAGCCCCCGCACCCGAAGCCCGCGCCTCCGCGCCCGTCTACGCGTACGAGAACGCCATCCGCGAGTCCGTCTGGGTCGACACCGGGCTCGACGGCGACGGCGACGGCGCCACCGACCGGGTCGCGGCCGACATCATCCGCCCCCGCGAGGCCGCCCAGCAGGGCCGCAGGGTCCCCGTCATCATGGACGCCAGCCCGTACTACTCCTGCTGCGGGCGCGGCAACGAGAGCCAGAAGAAGACGTACGCCGCGGACGGCACTCCCGTGCAGTTCCCGCTGTTCTACGACAACTACTTCGTGCCGCGCGGCTACGCCTTCGTCGCCGTGGACCTCGCCGGAACCAACCGCTCCGACGGCTGTGTCGACGTCGGCGGCCGCTCCGACATCCTCTCCGCCAAGGCCGTCGTCGACTGGCTGAACGGCCGGGCCCGCGGCTACACGACCCGCACCGGCACCCGGCCCGCCCGCGCCACCGGCTGGACCACCGGCGCCACCGGTATGATCGGCAAGAGCTGGGACGGCACCATCGCCAACGGCGTCGCCGCCACGGGCGTACGCGGTCTGAAGACGATCGTGCCGATCGGCGCCATCTCCACCTGGTACGACTACTACTTCTCGCAGGGGGCCCCGCTCTACGGCTCCGGCCCCGACCGGCTGTCCCACTACGTCAACAGCCCCGAGGCCCGCACCCGCTGCCAGGCCGTGCAGCAGCGCCTCGTCGACGGCGCCCCGCGCTCCGGCGACCGCACCCCGCTGTGGGACGAGCGGGACTACGTGCCCGACGCCTCCCGGGTCCGCGCCAGCGTCTTCGCCGTCCACGGCATGCAGGACCTCAACGTCCGCAGCGGCCACCTCGGCACGTGGTGGCAGGCCCTGGCCGCGCACGGCGTGGAGCGCAAGATCTGGCTGTCCCAGACCGGGCACGTCGACCCCTTCGACTTCCGCCGCGCCGCGTGGGTCCGCACCCTGCATCGCTGGTTCGACCACTATCTCCTCGGATACGACAACGGAGTCGAACGGGAGCCCATGGCCGACATCGAACGCGCACCCGACCGGTGGACCACCGACCGGACCTGGCCGCCGTCCCGGACGGCCACCACCACCCTGCGCCCCGCCCCCGGCCGCGCGCCCGGCGTCGGCACGCTCGGACTGCTGCCCGCACCGCCGGGAGCCACCGAGACGTTCACCGACGACCCGCTCCTCGGCGAGACCGACTGGGCGGCGCACATCGACCGGACCACCCCGGCCAAGGCGGGCTTCACCACCCGGCCCCTCAGCCGCGACCTGCGCCTCGCGGGCTCCCCGAAGGTCACGGTCACCGCCACCCCGTCCACCACGAGCGCCCATCTGACGGCCGTCCTCGTCGACCTCGGCCCGGCCGTGATCCGCAACCACACCGGCGACGGCGAAGGCATCACCACCCTGCCGCACCGCACCTGCTGGGGCGCCGACCGGGACGGCGACAGCGCCTGCTACCAGGAGACCCGAGCCGACACGGCGCAGGTGGACTACACCGTCATCAGCCGCGGCTGGGCCGACCTCGGCACCTGGGCGGACCCGCACCGGGGGCGGCCGCTGACCCCCGGCCGGCCGCACACGCTCACCATCGACCTGCACGCCACCGACCACGTCGTCCCGGCAGGACACCGCCTCGCCCTCATCATCGGCGGCACCGACCGGTACCTCGTCACGCCGCCCCCCTCCACGCCGACGCTCACCCTCGACCTGGCCCGCACCACCGCCAGGCTTCCCGTCGTCGGCGGCACCCTCGCCTACGCCCTGGCCACCCTGCCGCGCCCCGGCGCCTCCGCCACCGCACCGCCCGACGGGACGGCGACGGCCCCGCCCGAGGCGTCGAACCCGCAGTCCGGTGCGGCGCAGCCCCCGCAGTCCGGCCCGGCGCCGGTCCCGCCGTCCGGCTCGGCGCCGCCAGAGGCGCAAAGCCCGCCCGGTGCTGCTGCTCCGCCGCCCGGCACGGAGGCGGCCCCGCTGCGCGGAGTGGCCGCACCGCGCCCGCCCCAGGCGGTCCCCGCGCCGGGAGCCGCCCGGTGAGCCCCCGCCGACCCCCGGCCTGCTGCGCGCCCTCGCCCTGACGGCCTGCGCGGCCGCCCTGGCCGCCACCGGAGCCTCCGCCCAGGCGGCACCGCCCCCGCCCGGGCCGCCCCGCACCGGATTCGAGGACAGCGGAGGGGCCCGCTGGACCGGACTCGACGAGGAGCAGCGCTTCCTCGCCGCCGTCGACCGGGGCAGCGACCGGATGGCCACCGCCACCATCGGCACGACCGGCCAGGGCCGCCCCCTGCGCCTCGTGCGGATCGCCGCCGACCGGCCAGGGCCCGCCCCCACGACGGTCCTCCTCGTGTGCAGCCAGCACGGTGACGAGCCGTCCGGCCGCGAGGCGTGCCTCACCACCATCCGCGACCTCGCCTACGCCCGGGACCCCGGCACCCGGCGCTTCCTCGCCCGGACCACCCTGCTCGTCGTGCCGACCGCCAACCCCGACGGCCGCGCCGCCGGAACCCGCGGCAACGCCGACGGCATCGACGTCAACCGCGACCACCTGGCCCTGCGCACCGCCGAGGCCCGGGCCCTGGCGGCCGTGCTGCGCGACCACCGCCCGCACGTGGTGCTCGACCTGCACGAGTACAGCGGCACACCGCCCTACTACGCCAAGGACCTGCTGTCCCTCTGGCCCCGCAACCCCAACACCCACCCCCGCCTCCACCGCGAGGCCCGCACCCTCTCCGAGGAGTACGTCCGCCCGGCCGCGGAGCGCGCGGGCTTCAGCAGCGGCGTGTACGGCATCTGGACGGACCCGGTGACGGGCGAACCGGTCCGGCAGGTCGCCGGGGACGGCCAGGAGCGCATCCTGCGCAACACCACGGGCCTCAAGCACGCGGTCGGCCTCCTCGTCGAGACCCGCGTCGAGCCCGCGGCGCCCGCGGGGCGGGACGACCCCGCCCGCGACCACCGGCGCCGCGTCGACACCCAACTGGCCGCGCTGGACGGGGCCTTCGCCTTCATCGACGAGCGGCGCGCCCGCATCGGGGCGGCCGCTGCCGTGGCGCGCCTCACCGGCTACGCGGACCGGGGGCCGGTGATGCTGGGCGGCGCCGACAACGAACCGCCGGAACCAGGGGAGGTCCTCGCGGACCCGCCCTGCGCCTACCGGCTCGGCCCGGCCGCCCCCGCCGAGGCGCGTGACGAACTGGCCCTGCACGGACTGCGGACGGTGCCCGCACGGGACGGCGGAGTCCTCGTACCGCTGCGGCAGTCCCTGCGGGCGCTGGTACCCCTGCTGCTGGACACACGCGCCGCGCACCCGATCGCCGAGGGCACACCCGTACGGCGCTGCTGACCGCCGCGCGCACCCCGCGGCGGGGGCGGCGCGGTCGGCCCCGGCACAGGCGGCCCGCCCACTCCGCGGCCCCTGGCCGGGCTGCCCCACTCCGCGGCCCCTGGCCGGGCTGCCCCCTCCGCAGCCTCTGCCGGGCTGCCTCCGCCCACCCCGCGGCTCCCGCCGCGCTGCCCCACTCTGCGGCCCCTGCCGGGTTGCCTCCCCGCGCTGCCCGCGCGGCGCTGCCCGCGCGGCGCCGCGCCCCGCCGGATGCGCGCCGCGCGCACCCGCGGCGGGGCGGCGCGGTCGGCCCCGGCACAGGCGGTCCCATGGCCACCCCGCAGCCCCTGCCCGGCTGCACCGCCGCGCAGCCCGACCGCTCCACCACCCCCGACCGCTCCACCACCCCCGACCGCCACGCCCCCGCCCCCGCACCGCCGCGGGCGGCAGTCGCGCCACCGCCTCGTGCCCGCGGGTCGACGCCCGCTGGCTAGGATCGGGCTCCTGATGACTGCCACACTCGTTGCCAAGCACCTCGCCGCCGCGCACGGCGAGCGGTCCCTCTTCTCCGGCCTCGACCTCGTCGTCGCCCCCGGGGACGTGATCGGCCTCGTCGGCGTCAACGGCGCGGGGAAGTCCACCCTCCTCCGGCTCCTCGCCGGGCTCGACACCCCCGAGCACGGCGAGATCCGGCTGTCGCCGCCCGCCGCGACCGTCGGCCACCTCCCCCAGGAGCCCGAGCGCCGCGCCGGGGAGACCGTGCGGGACTTCCTCGCCCGCCGCACCGGGGTCGCCGCCGCGCAGTCCGCCATGGACGCCGCCACGCAGGCCCTCGTCGACGGCGCGCCCGGCGCGGACGACGCGTACGCCGCGGCCCTGGAGCGCTGGCTGGACCTGGGCGGCGCGGACCTGGACGAGCGCGCCGAGGAGACCGCCGCGGCGCTGGGCCTGGACGTCGGGCTCGACCAGCCCATGACCGGGCTGTCCGGCGGCCAGGCCGCCCGCGCGGGCCTCGCCTCCCTCCTCCTGTCCCGCTACGACGTGTTCCTGCTGGACGAGCCGACGAACGACCTGGACCTCGACGGCCTGGAACGGCTGGAGGGCTTCGTCCGGGGCCTGCGCGCCGGGACCGTCGTCATCAGCCACGACCGCGAGTTCCTCGCCCGCACCGCCACGAGGATCCTCGAACTCGACCTGGCGCAGCAGACGACCACCCTGTACGGCGGCGGTTACGAGGCGTACCTGGAAGAGCGCGACACCACCCGGCGCCACGCACGCGACGACTACGAGGAGTACGCCGACAAGAAGGCGGCCCTGGAGGCGCGCGCCCGCATGCAGCGCTCCTGGATGGACAAGGGCGTCAAGAACGCCCGCCGGAAGGCGGGCGGCGACAACGACAAGATCGGCCGCAAGTTCCGCAGCGAGGCGAGCGAGAAGCAGGCCGCGAAGGCCCGACAGACCCAGCGCATGATCGAGCGCCTCGACGAAGTGGAGGAGCCCCGCAAGGAGTGGGAGCTGCGGATGGAGATCGCCGCCGCACCGCGTTCCGGAGCGGTCGTGGCGACCCTGCGGGACGCGGAGGTGCGCCGCGGGGACTTCACGTTCGGCCCGGTCTCGCTCCAGGTCGACTGGGCCGACCGGATCGCCGTCACCGGGGCGAACGGCTCGGGCAAGTCCACCCTGCTCGCCGCCCTGCTCGGCAGGCTGCCGCTGGACGCCGGGCACGCGGCGCTGGGCTCGGGCGTGCTCGTGGGCGAGGTGGACCAGGCGCGGTGCCTCTTCCACGGCTCCGAGACGCTGCTGGACGCGTTCGGCGCGGCCGTGCCCGACACGGAACCGGCGGACGTCCGCACCCTGCTCGCGAAGTTCGGCCTGAAGGCCGCGCACGTGCTCCGCCCGGCGACGACGCTCTCCCCGGGCGAGCGCACCCGCGCGGCCCTCGCCCTGCTGCAGGGCCGGGGCGTCAACCTGCTGGTCCTCGACGAGCCGACCAACCACCTCGACCTGCCCGCGATCGAGCAGCTGGAGTCCGCCCTCGACGCGTACGAAGGCACGCTGCTGCTCGTCACGCACGACCGCCGCATGCTGGACGAGGTCCGGGTCACCCGCCGCCTGGAGGTCGCGGGCGGCAAGGTCACGGAGCTCTGACCGACCGGGCCGTCGGCTCCACGTCCGCCCCGGCCCGCGCCGATCCCGCCCCGGGCGGCCCCACTGCCGCTGCCACGGCCGCCGGGTGCCGCCGCTAGGGTCGGTCCTCCGGCTCCTCGTAGGCGTCGAACGTGCTGTACGCCTCCTCATCGGGGGCGGCGTGCTCGACGCGCTCGCGCTCGCGGTCGCGCTCGGCGTCCGACGCTCCGGCGGCGCCGCCCCGCTGCCTGCGCTCCGCCTGCCGCTCCGCCTGCCGCTTCTCCTGCTCGCGGTGCCTGCGGACTTCCTCGGGCTTGTCCCCGATCTGGTTCATGACCGTCTCCGTGGTCCCTCGTCGGTGTGTCCGGTGACGCGGCCAGACTCACACGCCCCGGCCACCCCCGCACCTCGGCCGCCACCCCCGCACCTCGGCCGCCACCCCCGCACCTCGGCCGCCGCCCCCGCATCGCCCCGCTGCCTCCCCCGCACACCCCCGGTCCGCCTCGCCGGGCTCCCGGTCCGTCCGCCGCCGCGCAGCGGTCCGGCGATGGTGACGCGGACGGCCGGTGGCGAACGCCCCCGCCCCGGCCGCGGTCCGCACCGAGCGGAGCCGACCGGTCCTGACTACGGGAGCGGGCAGGTGAAGGGGAGGACGCGTTCGGACAGCTGCCCGGCGAGGTGGCTGTCGGTGAGGGCGGCCTCCGTGAGCCAGTCCGCCCCCGTCAACTGGTCGACCAGGGACGGGAGCTCTGCGGAGCCGACCGGGACGAGGGCGGTCAGGGCGGTCAGGGCGACGCCCTGCTCGTCGGGCCCGAGGCGCCCGGAGGCGTCGGTGCGGGTGGCCAGCGCCAGGGCGAGGAGACGGGTCCCGGCGGCGGCCTTGGCCTTGCGGAGCTTCTTGTCCCCGACGACCTTCTGGGCCCAGCCGGAGAGCCTGGGCCGCATCTTCCTGCCGAACGTGAACGGCCCGGCCCCGTCCTCGGGCGGCACGAGGGACGGCACGGTGATCGGGGTGGGGCTCTCCGGACGGGAGGCGAGCAGGTCGCCGGGCGTGCCGGGCAGGGCAAGCCAGCCGCAGGCCGCCAACTGCGCGACCAGGTCCTCCGGATCACTCAGGCCCAGCGAGGTGAGGTCCTGCCCGACGACGTTGCCGGTCCCGGTGTGCGCGGTGCGAAGGGTCAGCATCAGCACCAGCAGCCGGGCCTCCGCCCCGGGCAGCGGGCTGTGGTCGGCCGCGTACGCGAGGACGGAGCGCGCGTGCTCCCACTGCGCGGGCGCGGTCAGCAGCCGCGCGACGGCCGGGCCGTCGCCGGCGGGCACGCCGCCGGTGCGCTGCAGGTGCTGGAGGCGGATGGCCGCAGCGGCCTGCTCGGCGCGCCGGGCCTCCCACCGCAGGGCGCCGTCGCAGGTGACGTCGGCCCAGCTGCCGAAGGCGCGGGCCTTGCGCTCGTGGAGGTCGGCGAGCAGCGCCAGGTCCGGTTCGGGGCGCTGCTGGTAGGCGCGGAAGAGGTCGCCCAGCTCGACGAGTTCGTCCCGCAGCGATGTGGGATGCAGGTCGTGGGGGATCACCCGCTGGGCGATCTTCTTCTGCGGGGGCGGTGCCGCGCGGGCGCGGAGCGGGGCCCGGCACGTCCCGCGCACCGGCCGCGGCGGCGGAGCGGTCGGAGAACCGGGGGTGCCGGTCGGTGCGGCCGGGGGCCGCTCGGCGGCGGCCACCGGCCCCGGCGCGGGCTGCGCCGTGGCGACGACCCTCGCCGCGGGCATGGCGGCCGCACAGCGGGAACAGCACTCCAGCGCCTGCCACCAGCGGCCCTCCCGGTCGGCGACGACGGCCAGGACGACCGCTCCGCCGCACCGCCAGGGCTGCCCCCGCCCCTCCCGCTCGTCGGGGCGGATGTGCGTGCGGCAGCTGTCGGACCGGCACGCGCAGTACGCGTCGGCACGGGGCGCGGGCGCCGCCTTCAGGTGGGCCTTGAGGTGCGCGACCGCGGCCGCACGGCCCGCCGCCGTGGACGGCAGGCGCTGCTCGGCGCATGTGGGGCGGCTGCACGAGACGCGTACGGCCGCGCTGCCACGCCCTGCGGCGTCCAGCCGGACCGTCCACCTGCGTCCGAGGACCCGCTCGTCCAGCTCGTTGGCCGTGGCCTCCGTCATCCCGCACTTCCTCCTCTACGTCCACCCGCTGCCCGTACGAGCCCCGCACAGCGCCGACCGGCGCGGCCGCGGCGGCCCCGCCGTGCACGGCAGGCGGGCGCGCGGGCCACCGGCGCTGCGAGGACCGGCGGGACCGTCCCGCCCGGAAGGACCGTCACCCCGTGCCCCACCGGGGGCCGACCGGCGCGCCCGACGCAACGCCCCGCGCTCCGGGATCCCGCAGTGCCGCGGCAACCCCCGAAGCAGCAGCGCCGCCCCCGAAGCAGGAACGCCCCGAAGCGGGAACGCCGCGAAAACGGGCACGCCCCGGCGCCTCGAAGCGCCCGGCCCCGCGCCAAGTTACCCCGCGCTGCGAGCTCCGCGCCGTCATATCGCGCACCGGGCGGTGGTTTTCAGGCTCACGAGTGGACCGGCTTCAGGCTCACGAGTGGACCGGCCCGCGGCAGCCGGGGCGGAGGAGGGCGCACCCCCGCCCGCTCCCGGCCGGCCGCGGCTCAGCGCCGCCGGTCGCCGCCGCCGTCCAGCAGGCCCGCCTTGCGGAGGGCGTCGGCCATCGCGCTGTTGGCGGGCGGCGGTGCCTGCCGGTCGCCACCGCGGGCGCCGCCCCGGCCGCCCTTGCCACCGCTGCCTTGGCCGCCCTTGCCACCGCCACCGCCGCCCTGGCGCTGCCGCGGCGGGCGCCCGCCGCGCTCGCGGCGCGGCCCGGAACCCTCGGCCGGGCCGTCCGCGGCCGCCTCGTCGTCCAGCCGCAGCGTCAGCGAGATCCGCTTGCGCGGCACGTCCACGTCGAGGACCTTCACCTTCACCACGTCACCGGACTTCACGACGTCCCGCGGGTCCTTGACGAAGGTCCGCGACATGGCCGACACGTGCACGAGTCCGTCCTGGTGGACACCGACGTCCACGAACGCGCCGAACGCCGCCACGTTCGTCACGACGCCCTCCAGCACCATCCCCGGCGCGAGGTCGCCGATCTTCTCCACGCCTTCCTTGAACGTGGCCGTACGGAACGCCGGACGGGGGTCGCGGCCCGGCTTCTCCAGCTCCCGCAGGATGTCCGTGACCGTCGGCAGGCCGAAGGTGTCGTCCACGAAGGCGTCCGGCCGCAGGGACCGCAGCACACCCGTGTTGCCGATCAGCGACGCGACCTCGCCGCCCGTCGTCTTCACCATCCGCCGCACCACCGGATACGCCTCCGGGTGCACCGCCGACGCGTCCAGCGGGTCGTCGCCGCCCCGGATCCGCAGGAAGCCCGCGCACTGCTCGAACGCCTTCGGACCCAGCCGCGGCACGTCCTTCAGGGCATTCCTGGACCGGAACGGGCCGTTCGCGTCCCGGTGCGCCACGATGTTCTCCGCGAGGCCGGGCCCGATGCCCGACACCCGCGACAGCAGCGGCGCCGACGCCGTGTTGACGTCCACGCCCACGCCGTTCACACAGTCCTCGACCACCGCGTCCAGCGACCTGGACAGCTTCACCTCGGACAGGTCGTGCTGGTACTGGCCGACGCCGATCGACTTCGGATCGATCTTCACCAGCTCCGCCAGCGGGTCCTGGAGGCGCCGTGCGATGGACACCGCGCCGCGCAGCGACACGTCGAGCCCCGGCAGCTCCTGCGCGGCGAACGCGGACGCCGAGTACACCGACGCCCCCGCCTCCGACACCAGCACCTTCGTCAGCCCCAGCTCGGGGTGGCGGGCGATCAGGTCCGCGGCCAGCCGGTCGGTCTCGCGGGACGCGGTGCCGTTGCCGATCGCGACCAGCTCCACCCGGTGCGCCCTCGCCAGCCGCTCCAGCGCGGCGAGCGACTCCTCCCACTTGTTCTGCGGCACGTGCGGGTAGACCGTGTCGGTCGCCACGACCTTCCCGGTCCCGTCGACGACGGCGACCTTCACGCCCGTGCGGTAGCCCGGGTCGAGGGCGAGCGTCGGCCGGGTCCCGGCCGGAGCCGCGAGCAGCAGGTCCCGCAGGTTGGCGGCGAACACCCGCACCGCCTCGTCCTCGGCGGCGGTGCGCAGCCGCAGCCGCAGGTCGATGCCCAGGTGCACCAGGATGCGGGTGCGCCACGCCCAGCGGACGGTGTCCTTCAGCCAGGGGTCGCCCGGGCGGCCCCGGTCCTCGATCCCGAAGCGCCGGGCCACCATCCCCTCGTACGCCGAAGGGCCGTCGACCGGCTCCTCCGGCTCCAGCACGAGGTCCAGCACGTCCTCCTTCTCACCGCGCAGCATCGCCAGCACGCGGTGCGAGGGCAGCTCGGTGAAGCCCTCCGCGAAGTCGAAGTAGTCGGCGAACTTCGCGCCCGCCTCCTCCTTGCCCGCCCGGACCTTCGCGACCAGGCGCCCCCGCGTCCACATCCGCTCGCGCAGCTCGCCGATCAGGTCGGCGTCCTCGGAGAACCGCTCCGTGAGGATCGCCCGCGCACCCTCCAGCGCCGCCGCCGGGTCCGCGACGCCCTTGTCCGCGTCCACGAACGCGGCCGCCGCGGCGAGCGGCTCCGCGGACGGGTCGGCCAGCAGCCCGTCGGCCAGCGGCTCCAGTCCGGCCTCCCTGGCGATCTGCGCCTTGGTGCGCCGCTTCGGCTTGAACGGCAGGTAGACGTCCTCCAGGCGGGCCTTGGTGTCGGCCTCCCGGATCCGCGCCTCCAAGGCGTCCGTCAGCTTGCCCTGCTCGCGTACGGATTCGAGGATCGCGGCCCGCCGGTCCTCCAGCTCCCGCAGGTACCGCAGGCGCTCCTCCAGCGTGCGCAGCTGGGTGTCGTCGAGCATCCCGGTCGCTTCCTTGCGGTAGCGGGCGATGAACGGCACGGTCGAGCCGCCGTCCAGCAGCTCCACGGCCGCCTTGACCTGTCGCTCCCGTACGCCGAGCTCCTCGGCGATCCTGCCTTCGATGGACGTCGTCACGGTGTGTCCGACCCGCCTTCTCGTGCCTTCAGGGTTGCGCTCGCATTCTGCCTGCTCGGGGCGGGAGGTGCGGCATCCCGCCCCGATGCGCCGCCGCGCCGTCGGTCAGTCGCGGGCCCCGACCTCGGCGGGGAAGGCGCCCGCCGCGACCGCCGCGGACAGGAAGCCCATGGCCAGCTTGGCCAGCCGGGCCACCCCGTCCGCTCCCAGGCGCGCGTATGGCGCCGCGTCCATCCGGTCCGTGTGCGCCTCCACCTCCTCGCGCAGGGCCCGGCCGGAGTCCGTCAGCCCGCCTCCGGCGTCCAGCAGGCCGCGCTCCTGCAGCCGTGCGCCCGCCGCGTCCCAGTCGGCCCGGCCCCAGCCGCGGATGCCGAGGGCCCAGCGGGGCGAGATGCCGCTGCCGGAGGCGGTGTGGGTGACCATCGCCTCCAGCGGGTCGAGCCCCGCGTGCAGCAGGGCGGCCACGTGCGCGTCGCCGCGGTGCTCCCGCAGCAGCGTGGCCGCCCACCAGTACCGCAGGTGCGCGGGCCCCTCGGGAACCGGCACGTCGGCGTGCGCCGCGTACAGCGGGCGGGCGTGCGGGGTGCAGCCCTCCGCTGCGCGCAGGGCCAGCTCGGCGGCCTCCGCCATGTCGTCGGACGCCGCGACCGCGTCGCCGAGCAGCCGCCGCACGGTCGCCTCGGCCGCCCGCAGCCGCGCCGCGGTGACCTCCTGCGGCGGGGCGGTCTCCCAGACCGCGGGCAGGTGGCGCGCTATGAGGGCCGGGTTGAAGTTGTTGAACGCGGCGGTGACCGGGCCGGGCCCCACGGCCCCCATGGGCGCGGAGCGCGCGGCCAGGTAGGCGGCGTGCCCGTCCTCGATGCCGAGGGCGGCCAGCTCCTTCGCGGTCTCGGGCGAGAAGTAGACGGCGGCGTGGAAGAGGTTGAGGGCGTGGTGGCAGCGGCGCACTGAGGGCTGCGGCAGCGTCGGTGTGGTCATGCCCGGCACCTTACCGACTGGTCGGTACGAGCCAGTAGGGTTCCGGCCACCCGGCCGCCGCGCGCGGCTCAGCCCCGGTACGTGAAGCGCGGCGGGCGCCGCTCCAGGAAGGCCGCGACGCCTTCCTCGCGGTCGCCGCTCCGACGGGCCTCCTCCGCCCAGTGCCCCGCCCGGTCCGTACGGCCCTCCGCGAAGTCCTTGGCGGCCATCTGCGTCAGCAGGGACCGGGACAGCAGCACCCGGACGAACTCCGCCACCCGCGCGTCGAGCTCCCCGGGCGGCAGCACCTCGTCCACCAGACCCGTGCGCAGCGCCCGCTCCGCGCCGACGAGCTCGCCGGAGAACAGCAGGTACTTGGCGGTGGCGGGGCCCACCAGCGAGACGAGCCGCCGCGTGGACGAGGCGCCGTAGACGATGCCCAGCTTGGCGGGTGTGATCCCGAAGCGCGCGCCCTCCTCGGCGAACCGCAGGTCGCAGGCGGCCGCGAGCTGGCACCCGCCGCCCACGCAGTAGCCGCGCACGGCGGCCAGCGTCGGCTTGGGGAACGCCGCGAGCGCCTCCTCGGCCCGCACGGCGAGGGCCTGCTGCTCGTCGCCCGGTCGGCGCAGTGTGGAGATGTCCGCCCCGGCGCAGAACGTGTCGCCTTCCCCGGTGAGTACCAGGGCCCGCACCCCGGGGTCGGCGGCCAGTTCCGCGAGGAGTGCGGGCAGCCGCCGCCACATGGCGGCGGTCATGGCGTTGCGCTTGGCGGGGTTGCCGATGACGACGGTGGCGACGCCGTCGGCGACGCGGTGCGCGAGCTGGGGCTCCATGCGCCGGATGCTATCCGGGGACCGCGACCGTACGATCAAGAAGGGGGCGCCGCGAGCAACGACCGAGGAAGCGAGGCGCTCTGATGGCCCGTACCACCCGCGACGACCCGGCCCGTGCGAGCCGGAGGCTGAGCCGCAGTTTCGGCTGGCTGGCACTGCTCGGGGTCATCCTGGCGATCGGCGGCGTCTTCGGCCTGGTGTACACCGGGCTCGCCACCCTCACGTCGATGCTGCTCTTCGGGTGGCTGCTGCTGGTCGGCGGCGTCGTCGGGCTGCTGCACGCCCTGGAGTCCCGGGGCACGAGCTTCTTCTGGCTGGCGGTGGTGGTGGCGGCGCTGAACATCGCCGCGGGCTTCGTCGTCATCCGCCACCCGGAGGAGTCGGCGGAGGCGTTCACCATGTTCGCCGCCCTGCTGTTCCTGACGGGCGGTCTGTTCCGCCTGGTGGGCAGTGTGGTGGTGCGCGGCCCGCAGTTCGGCTGGACGCTGCTGCAGGGCGCCTTCGGAGTCCTGCTGGGCCTGCTGGTCCTGTTCGACTGGCCGGAGAGCAGCCTGTACGTGCTGGGCACCTTCTTCTCGCTGGCCCTGCTCTTCGACGGGCTCGGTCTGATCGCCATGGGTGTCGGCGGGCGCCGGATCGTCGGGCTGGTCTCCGAGCAGATGGCCGGGCAGGAGGGCGACGGCGGCGCCGCGGGCGGACGGGGCGGTGCGGGCGGCGGCCCGGCGCCGGGACCCGGCAATGACCGGTCGAAAGGGTAGAGGCTCCGATCAGAAACGGTCGCAGTCCTTCAATAGCGTGACACTTGTGGTCGGCCGCCCGGCCCTGGCGCCCCTGGCCCAACACTCGACCCGTGGCGACAATCGAGCACGAGGGTGAGCGTCGGTCCGGGGACGGCCACGGAGGCGTCCCGGCCGGGCCACCGTCGTACGAAGGGGTCTGGCGTTTCACCGCTCCGGCGGTGGACGCCTCCGTGCCGCAGTCCCGGCACGCCGTACGGGAGCTGCTGCACCGGCAGGGGGTCCCGGCCCGCGACGACATGGTCCAGGGCCTGTTGCTGATCGTCTCCGAGCTGGTGACCAACGCGGTGCGGCACGCGGCGCTGCTCTCCCCGCAGCTCGCCGTGGAGGTCGCGATCGGCGCCGAGTGGATTCGCGTTTCCGTGGAGGACAACCACCCGTACCGCCCCAAAGCGCTGGAGACGGACTCCGCGCAGACGGGCGGGCGGGGGCTGCTCCTCGTCCGCGAGATCACCCGCGAGGCGGGCGGCACCTGCGACGTCCAGCACACCGCGACCGGCGGCAAGATCATCTGGGCGGCGCTCCCGCTGTAGCGGCCGCCACCCCGGGCGGACGTGGGGCGGCCCCGCGGTCCGTGCCCGGCGATGACCGGCTCCGCCGCCGCGTACGGCACCAGGGCGTCGCCCTGCGGGCAGCACGCGGTGGCCGACCCCCGCCGCGCCGATCCCTCACGGCGGCCGCGGCGGCGCGGGTCGCCTGCCGCAGCGCCGAACCGCAGGGCCCGAACCGCGGCGCGCCCGAACCGCAGCGCCCGAACCGCGGCGCGCCCGAACCGCGGCGCCCTGAAGGCGCCCGCCGGACGACCGCCCGCGGGAACCACCCGACGGACGGCCGGCACCCGCCGTGCCCCGGACTCCGGGGCGCGGCGGGTGCCGGTGCAGTGCAGGTGCGGGCAGGCTCACCAGCCGCCCGCGGCCCCCGTCAGCTCCTTGACCGCCGGGCGCGCCGCGTCCAGCACCGTCATGAACCACGCCGAGAACGGAGCCGAGGCATGCCGCTCCGCCAGCTCCTGCGCCGTCACGAACGCCGTCTCCTCGACCTCCTCGGGGTCCGGCCTCAGCGGGGCCTGCACCATGCCGACGAAGAGGTGGTTGTACTCCTGCTCGACCAGCCCGGACGCCGGGTCCGGGTGGTTGTAGCGCACCGTGCCCGCCTCGGCCATCAGCGACGGCGACACCCCCAGCTCCTCGTGCACCCGCCGGGCGGCGGCCGCGAACGGCGCCTCGCCGGGGTAGGGGTGGCCGCAGCAGGTGTTCGACCAGACGCCGGGGGAGTGGTACTTCCCGAGCGCCCGCCGCTGCAGCAGCATCCGGCCCTCCTCGTCGAAGAGGAAGACCGAGAACGCCCGGTGCAGCTGCCCGGGCGCCAGGTGGGCGGAGAGCTTCTCGGCGGTACCGATGGTGCTGCCGTTCTCGTCGACCAGTTCGAGCATGATCGCGGGCGCTGCTCCGTCCGGCGTCCCGTCCGGGGAGCTGTGCGTCGCGGTGGCAGGTGTGGTCGGCATAACCATCCTTCGCATCGGTTCTCGGCCCTGTGGGGCATTCCACAGTCTGCCGCACATAAGCGGTTTGTCGGCACACCTCACACGCCGTTCACCCGCGAGGGCCGCGCCCCCCGCACGCACGACCCCCGCGCGCACGGCCACGCGTGCGGGGCCTCGGCACGTGCGGTCCGGCGCGCGCACCGGTACCGCGTCGGGCCGGGGCGGGACCGCCCCGGCCGAGGGCCTCAGTGGCAGAGGTGCGCCTCGTGGGCGGCATGGCCGGTCGGCTCCAGCTGGAACGTGCAGTGTTCCACGTCGAAGTGGCCCACCAGGCACTCCTGCAGGTCGTGCAGCATCTTCTCGTGCCCCGCCCCGTCCAGCACCGGCGCGTCGACGACGACGTGCGCCGACAGCACGGGCATCCCGGACGTGATCGTCCACGCGTGCAGGTCGTGCACGTCCCGCACCCCGGGCAGGGCCAGCAGGTGCGAGCGCACCTCGGTCATGTCGACGCCCTTGGGCGCGGCCTCCAGCAGCACGTCCAGCGTCTCCCGGAGCAGCTTCACCGTGCGCGGCACGATCATGAGGCCGATCACCAGGGACGCGATCGGGTCCGCGGCCTGCCAGCCCGTGAGCAGGATGACCCCCGCCGCCACGATCACCGTCACCGAGCCCAGGGTGTCCGCGAGCACCTCCAGATAGGCGCCGCGCACGTTCAGGCTGTCCTTCTGGCCCTGCATGAGCAGCGACAGCGAGACGACGTTCGCCACGAGGCCGACCGCGGCGAAGAGGATCGCCAGGCCGCCCTGGGTCTCCGCCGGGGTGATGAACCGCTGCACCGCCTCGAACAGGACGTAGCCGCCCGCACCGAGCAGCAGCAGGCAGTTCGCCAGGGCCGCCAGGATCTCGGCGCGGGCGTACCCGTACGTCCGGTTCGGGGTCGGCGGGCGGTTGGCGATGTGGATGGCGACCAGCGCCATGGCGAGGCCGACGGCGTCCGTCGCCATGTGCGCCGCGTCGGCGATCAGCGCCAGTGAGTTCGCGAGGACGCCGCCGATGATCTCCACCACCATCACGGACAGGGTGATCGACAGGGCGATCCGCAGCCGCCACCGGTGTGCGGCCCCCGCGGTCCCCGTGGGCGGCGCCCCTCCGTGCACGTGCCCGTGATCGTGCCCAGCGCCCATGAGAAGTCGCCTCCACCTCGGTCGGTCCCGGTCCGGGTCGCCGGTCAGTCAACTACGGGTGGGGGGTATGTGCAAGCTGATGCTGAACACCGTTGTCATATGCTCTGACCTGCGGATACGTGTCCAGGTCGGATGGGGTGACGATCACGGTTTGTCGCCCGGGCGGCTGATCGACGATGATGATCGCGCCGCCCCCGCCCGCCGTCGAGGCGGCCAAACCTCGGTGAACTCCGGCTTCCGGGCATCCGATAGCCTCTGCCGACGCGCCCTTGCGCGCGCCCGGCCCTTTCTGCTCCAAGGAGTGAGTTCGTCTGTCGACCGCCATCCTCACCGGTCCTCCGGTCCCCGGATCGCCGCTTGAGGGCGATCTGCGGTCGCTGGGCTTCGACGTCCGCACCGCCGACGGCGCCGAGAGCGCGGCCGCTCTGCTCGCCTCCGTACCGGCCGGGCAGCGGGTCGCGCTCGTGGACCCGCGCTTCGTCGGCCACGTCCACGCCCTGCGCCTCGCCCTGACGGACCCCCGCTTCCCGGCCGCCGCCGCCCCCGGCGCCCTCACGGCCCAGCCCGCGGCCCGCCCCGCGCTCGGCCGCGCCCTGGCCGCCCTGGCGGACGCGCCCGGCGGCGGACCGGTGCCGCCACGGCGTCCGGGCCGGGTC
This sequence comes from Streptomyces sp. CC228A, assembly GCF_021390935.1. Lineage (GTDB taxonomy): Bacteria > Actinomycetota > Actinomycetes > Streptomycetales > Streptomycetaceae > Streptomyces. The sequence continues at coordinate 488,643 of NZ_JAJPUI010000004.1, read as the reverse complement.
CGCAGGACCGCGCCGGCAGCACCGCCGACGGCTCGGACCCCGCCACCACCGGCACGGACGGGGCGACCGCGACCGGCACGGACGGGGCGACCGCGACCGGCACGGACGGGGCGACCGCGACCCGGCCCGCCGGGACCGGTACCGGTGCGGACGCCGCGACCCGTGCCGACACCGCCGTCGGCAGCTCAGGGGCCACGGCGGCCGGCACCGGCCTGGCGACCGCCACCGGCACGGACGAGGCGGCCGCGACCCGGCCCGCAGGGACCGGCACCGGCGCGGCCGCCACCCCGCCCGCCGGGACCGGTGCGGGCGAGGCCGCCGGGACAGGCGCCCCGGCCCGCGCCGACAGCGGTGCCTCCAGCACCGGCCTCCCGTCCACGGGCCTCACCGGCGGCGACCCGGACGGCACGGGCGCCCGCCCCCGGTGCCGGGCGACTCCCTCCCCGACCTGCTCGCCGCGCGCCTCGACGCCGACGGCACCGCCGTGCACCGGCCCGTGCTCGGTTCGCTCGTCGCCGCCGTACCGACCGACCCGCAGGCCCGCAAGGAGACCCGGGACGCCGTCGCCGCCGTCGACGACGAGGCCGTCCGGCTCAAGGCCGCCGTGAAGTCCCGCGACGGGTTCTTCACCACGTTCTTCATCAGCCCCTACTCCCGCCACCTCGCCCGCTGGTGCGCACGCCGGGGCCTCACCCCGAACCAGGTCACCACCGCCTCCCTGCTGACCGCGCTCGCGGCGGCCGGCTGCGCGGCGACCGGGACGCGCGGCGGATTCGTCGCGGCCGGCGTCCTGCTCCTCCTCTCCTTCGTCCTGGACTGCGCCGACGGCCAGCTCGCCCGCTACTCACTCCAGTACTCGACGCTCGGCGCCTGGCTGGACGCCACCTTCGACCGCGTCAAGGAGTACGCCTACTACGCGGGTCTCGCCCTCGGGGCGGCCCGCGGCGGGGACGACGTCTGGGCGCTCGCCCTCGGCGCGATGGTGCTCCAGACCTGCCGGCACATCGTGGACTTCTCCTTCAACGAGGCCAACCACGACGCCACCGCCAACACCAGCCCCACCGCGGCCCTCTCCGACCGGCTCGACAGCGTCGGCTGGACCGTCTGGGTCCGCCGCATGATCATCCTGCCGATCGGGGAGCGCTGGGCGATGATCGCGGTGCTCACCGCGCTGACCACGCCCCGCACCGTCTTCTACGCCCTGCTCGTCGGCTGCGCCTTCGCCGCTTGCTACACCACCGCCGGGCGGGTGCTGCGCTCGCTGACCCGCAAGGCCCGCAGGACCGACCGCGCCGCCCAGGCCCTCGCCGACCTGGCCGACACCGGTCCCCTCGCCGAGCTGCTCTCCAAGGCGGCCCGCGGTTCCTTCCCGCCGGCCGCCGCCCGCCCCCTGATCGCCGCTGCGGGCGCCGCCTGGCTGCTGATCGGCGCGACCCTCGCCCCCCTCGGCAACGCCGTGCTCCTCGGCGCCGCGGTGTACGTGCTGACGTCCGCCAGTGCCGTCGGCCGCCCCCTCAAGGGACCGCTGGACTGGCTGGTGCCCCCGCTGTTCCGGGCCGCCGAGTACCTCACGGTCCTCGTCCTCGCCGCCCGGTCGGGCGCCCCGGGCGCGCTGCCCGCGGCGTTCGGGCTGGTCGCGGCGGTCGCCTACCATCACTACGACACGGTCTACCGCATCCGCGGCGGCACCGGGGCGCCGCCCGCCTGGCTGGTGCGTGCCCTCGGCGGGCACGACGGACGCACCCTCCTCGTGGTGGTCCTGGCGGTCCTCTTCGCGACGGGCGGCCCCGGCGACGGCGGTGACCGCTTCACCCTGGCGCTCACCGCCCTCGCCGGCGCCCTCGCCCTGGTGGGCCTCGCGGAGTCCGTCCGCTTCTGGGTGTCCGCCGGAGCACCCGCCGTACACGACGAAGGAGAAACCGCATGATCGGCCTCGTACTGGCAGCCGGTGCCGGACGGCGTCTGCGCCCCTACACCGACACGCTCCCGAAGGCCCTCGTGCCCGTGGACCCCGCCGGAAGCGGTTCCACCACCGTCCTCGACCTGACCCTCGGCAACTTCGCCGAGGTCGGCCTCACCGAGGCCGCCGTCGTCGTCGGCTACCGCAAGGAGGCCGTCTACGAGCGCAAGGCCGCGCTGGAGGCGAAGTACGGCCTGAAGCTCACCCTCGTCGACAACGACAAGGCCGAGGAGTGGAACAACGCCTACTCCCTGTGGTGCGCCCGCGACCTCCTCAAGGAGGGCGTCATCCTCGCCAACGGCGACACCGTGCACCCCGTCTCCGTCGAGCAGACCCTGCTCGCGGCCCGCGGCGGCGACCGGAGGATCATCCTCGCGCTCGACACGGTGAAGTCCCTCGCGGACGAGGAGATGAAGGTCGTCGCCGAGGACGGCCTCGGCGTGCGCCGCATCACCAAGCTCATGGACCCGGCCGCCGCGACCGGCGAGTACATCGGCGTCACCCTCATCGAGCCGGCCGCCGCCGCCGACCTCGCCGACGCCCTCAAGGCCACCTTCGAGCGCGACCCCGACCTCTACTACGAGGACGGCTACCAGGAGCTCGTCGACCGCGGCTTCCGCATCGACACCGCACCCATCGGCGACGTCCGCTGGGTGGAGATCGACAACCACGACGACCTCGCGAAGGGCCGTGAGATCGCGTGCCTGTACTGACCCGGCTCATCCCCTCGCCGGTCGTCGTCGACATCAGCCGCGGGGCGACGGACCGGCTGGCCGGCCTCCTCGCCGACCAGCGGATCTCCGCCTCGGGCCGGCTGGCGATGGCGATCAGCAACGGCTCGGGGCGCGCCCTGCGCGGCAAGCTGGCGCCGGTGCTGCCCGATGCCGACTGGTACACCGTGGAGGACGGCACCATCGACTCCGCCGTGCGGCTGGCCGACGCCATCCGCGGCAAGCGGTACGACGCGGTCGTCGGCCTCGGCGGCGGCAAGATCATCGACGTGGCGAAGTACGCCGCGGCGCGCATCGGCCTGCCCATGGTCGCCGTCGCGACGAACCTCTCCCACGACGGCGTCTGCTCGCCGATCTCCACGCTCGACAACGACAACGGGCGCGGCTCCTACGGGGTGCCCTCGCCCATCGCCATGGTCATCGACCTGGACGTGATCCGGGACGCCCCCGTCCGGTTCGTCCGCTCCGGCATCGGGGAGGCGGTCTCGAACCTGTCCGCCCTCGCGGACTGGGAGCTGGCCCACCGGGTCAACGGCGAGCACGTGGACGGCCTGGCCGCCGCCATGGCCCGCACCGCGGGCGAGTCCGTGCTCCGCCACCCCGGCGGCGTCGGCGACGACGAGTTCCTCACCGTCCTCGCCGAGGCCCTCGTGCTGAGCGGCATCGCCATGTCGATCAGCGGCGACAGCCGGCCGTCCTCCGGCGCCTGCCACGAGATCAGCCACGCCTTCGACCTGCTCCACCCGGGGCGCCGCGCCCTCCACGGCGAGCAGTGCGGCCTCGGCGCCGCCTTCGCCATGCACCTGCGCGGTGCCCGGGAGGAGGCCGGCCTCTTCGCGGAGGTGCTGCGCCGGCACGGCCTCCCGGTGCTGCCCGAGGAGATCGGGTTCACCGCGGACGAGTTCGCCGCGACCGTGGCGTACGCGCCGCAGACCCGCCCCGGGCGCTTCACGATCCTCGAACACCTCGACCTGTCCGCCGATCAGATCAGGGACGCGTACGCCGACTATGCCAAGACCATCCATTGCTGAACTCCGCCCGGTCGTCCACCCGGCCGGGGTGAAGGACCGGCGCAGCGGCGAGCACTGGGGCGGCCGCCTGTACATGCGCGAGGTCTCGCTGCGCGTCACCCGCCTCCTGGTCGGCACCCGGGTCACCCCGAACCAGCTCACGTACGTGATGACCGCGGCCGGTGTCCTCGCCGCCCCGGCGCTGCTGGTCCCCGGCATCCCGGGCGCCCTGCTCGGGGTGCTCATGGTCCAGCTGTACCTGCTGCTCGACTGCGTCGACGGGGAGGTGGCCCGCTGGAAGAAGCAGTTCTCGCTCGGCGGGGTGTACCTGGACCGCGTCGGCGCCTACCTGTGCGACGCGGCCGTGCTCGTCGGCTTCGGCCTGCGGGCCGCGGACCTGTGGGGCGGCGGCCGGATCGACTGGTTGTGGGCGTTCCTCGGCACCCTCGCCGCCCTCGGCGCGATCCTGATCAAGGCGGAGACCGACCTCGTCGGCGTCGCCCGGCACCAGGGCGGGCTGCCGCCGGTCAAGGAGTCCGCGTCGGAGCCGCGCTCGTCCGGCATGGCGCTGGCCCGCAGGGCCGCCGCCGCGCTGAAGTTCCACCGGCTGATCCTGGGCATCGAGGCATCGCTGCTCATCCTGCTGCTGGCGGTCGTCGACCAGGTCCGCGGCGACCTGTACGCCACCCGCCTCGGGGTCGCGGTCCTCGCCGGGATCGCGCTCCTCCAGACCCTGCTGCACCTGGTGTCCGTCCTGGCGTCCAGCAGGCTCCGGTAACCCCCGGCCGACCGAGGTGAGCACCCCCGTGAAACCCCTGAGACTGGGCGCCGTCATCATCACCATGGGCAACCGCCCCGACGACCTGCGCGCCCTCATCGACTCCGTCTCCGCCCAGGACGGCGACCCGATCGAGGTCGTCGTGGTCGGCAACGGCGCACCCGTCACCGGCGTCCCCGAGGGCGTCCGCACCGTCGACCTGCCCGAGAACCTGGGCATCCCCGGCGGCCGCAACGTCGGCATCGAGGCGTTCGGCCCGAACGGCCGCGAGGTCGACGTGCTGCTGTTCCTCGACGACGACGGGCTGCTGCCGGACAAGGACACCGCCGAGCGGGTGCGCCGGGCGTTCGAGGCGGACCCGCGGCTCGGCATCGTCAGCTTCCGGATCGCCGACCCGGAGACCGGCGCGACCCAGCGCCGCCACGTGCCCCGGCTGCGGGCCTCCGACCCGATGCGCTCCTCCCGTGTGACGACCTTCCTCGGCGGCGCCAACGCCGTCCGCACGGAGGTGTTCCAGCAGGTCGGGCCGCTGCCCGGGGAGTTCTTCTACGCGCACGAGGAGACGGACCTGGCCTGGCGCGCGCTGGACGCGGGCTGGCTGATCGACTACCGCGCCGACATGGTGCTGCACCACCCCACCACCCCGCCCTCCCGGCACGCCGTCTACCACCGGATGATCGCCAGGAACCGGGTGTGGCTGGCCCGCCGCAACCTGCCGGCCCCGCTCGTGCCCCTGTACCTCGGGGTGTGGCTGCTGCTCACCCTCGTACGGCGGCCGTCGTCGGACGGCCTCAAGGCGTGGTTCGGCGGTTTCAAGGAGGGCTGGACCACTCCTTGCGGGCCCCGAAGGCCCATGAGTTGGCGTACGGTGTGGCGGCTGACGAGACTGGGCCGTCCACCCGTCATCTGACAGGCTCGGCCCCGAGAGCAACCCCCGCCCCCGCATCGGTGAACACGAAAGTTTCGACCTGTGAGTGAGACAACCCACGACCGCGCGGTCACCGTCGCCCCGCCCTCGCCAGACGACGGGCTCACCCCGGCCGAGCTGGCCGCCAAGTACGGGCTGACGGTCAGCGGTGCCCGGCCAGGACTGCTGGAGTACGTGCGCCAGCTGTGGGGACGGCGCCACTTCATCCTCACCTTCTCCCGGGCCAAGCTCACCGCCCAGTACAGCCAGGCCAAGCTGGGCCAGCTGTGGCAGGTCGCGACGCCGCTGCTGAACGCGGTCGTCTACTACCTCATCTTCGGCCTGATCCTGGGCGCGGACCGCGGCATGGGGCAGGACGTGTACGTCCCGTTCCTGGTGACCGGCGTCTTCGTCTTCACGTTCACTCAGACCTCGGTCATGTCGGGTGTGCGGTCGATCTCCGGCAACCTCGGGCTGGTCCGCGCGCTGCACTTCCCGCGCGCCGCGCTGCCCATCTCGCTGGCCCTCCAGCAGCTCCAGCAGCTGCTGTACTCGATGATCGTGCTGTTCGTGATCGTGGTGGCGTTCGGCAGCTACCCGTCGCCGAGCTGGCTGCTCATCCTGCCCGCGCTGGCCCTCCAGTTCGTGTTCAACACGGGCCTCGCGCTGGTGATGGCGCGGCTCGGCGCGAAGACCCCGGACCTGGCGCAGCTCATGCCGTTCATCCTGCGGACGTGGATGTACGCGTCGGGCGTGATGTTCTCCATCCGCATCATGCTGGAGGGCAAGCCGGCGTGGATCGCCGACGTGCTGAGCTACAACCCCCCGGCGATCTACATGGACCTCGTCCGGTTCGCGCTGATCGACGGCTACACCTCCGCCAACCTGCCCCCGCACGTGTGGCTCGCCGGACTGCTGTGGGCGGTCGGCATCGGTGTCGCCGGCTTCGTGTTCTTCTGGAAGGCTGAGGAGCGGTACGGCCGTGGCTGACGAGACCAACAGGGCGGGGGCGGCCGAGGCGCGGGTGCCCACCGTCATCGCCGACGACGTCCACATCGTGTACCGCGTCAACGGCGGCTCCGGCGGCAAGGGCAGCGCCACCGCTGCCCTGAACCGCATACTGCGCCGCGACAAGGGCAACCGCGGCATGCGGGAAGTGCACGCCGTGCGCGGCGTCTCCTTCGTCGCGTACCGCGGCGAGGCCATCGGCCTCATCGGCACCAACGGCTCCGGCAAGTCGACGCTGCTGCGCGCCATCGCCGGACTGCTGCCCTGCGAGCGAGGCCGCGTCTACACCGACGGCCAGCCCTCCCTCCTCGGGGTCAACGCCGCCCTGATGGGCGACCTGACGGGGGAGCGCAACGTCATCCTCGGCGGGCTCGCCATGGGCATGTCCCGTGAGGAGGTCAAGGCGCGCTACCAGGACATCGTCGACTTCTCCGGCATCAACGAGAAGGGCGACTTCATCACCCTGCCGATGCGGACCTACTCCTCCGGCATGGGGGCGCGGCTGCGCTTCGCCATCGCCGCTGCCAAGCAGCACGACGTGCTGATGATCGACGAGGCGCTGGCCACGGGTGACCGCAAGTTCCAGATCCGCTCCGAGCAGCGGATCCGGGAGCTGCGCAAGGAGGCCGGCACGGTGTTCCTCGTCAGCCACAGCAACAAGTCGATCCGCGACACCTGCGACCGCGTCCTGTGGCTGGAGAAGGGCGAGCTGCTGATGGACGGCCCGACCGACGAGGTGCTCAAGGCGTACGAGAAGGAGACCGGCAAGTAGCCGGTACGCGGCCGCACGGCGGGGGCCGACCGGGCCCTGCGCCGTGCGGCGGTGTGCGCGCGGCGGCCGGGACGCCGGAACCGGAGCCCTCCGCATGGAGTACCGGTCGGCCGCCCGTGCACGGGGCGCCGTAAGCTGGACCGGTTATATTCCAGGCCAGCCAGGGGCATAGCGTCATGGATCCGGCGGCGTGTCCGAAATGGGTTGTATTGGGTCAGCAGTGTAGAACGGGAGACGTGACGGCCATGACGGAAGATCTCCAACTCGCCGAGGGTCCCGCCGTCCCCGCTCCGGGCAGCCGGCAGTGACGGGTGTCCGGCAGGCGCACTCGGACGCCTCGGCGCGCGCCCCCCTCGCGACCCTCGACAAGGCTGCGGACGAGAACTTCCCCGTGGCCCCCTTCTTCCTGCCCCGCGCCTGGCGCGGCGACCTCATGGCGGTCTACGGCTTCGCCCGGCTCGTCGACGACATCGGCGACAGCGACCTCGCCCCCGGCGGCCACGACGCCCGCCTCCTCGGCGCCGACCCCGGTGCCGATCCGCTGACCCTCCTGGACGCCTTCGAGGCGGACCTGCGCCGCGTCTTCGACGGCGCCAGCCCCGGCCACCCCCTGCTGCGCCGGCTCGCCCCGACCGTCCACCGCCACGGGCTCGGCCCCGAGCCGTTCCTCGCGCTGATCGAGGCCAACCGGCAGGACCAGCGCGTCAGCCGGTACGGCACGTACGCCGAGCTCGTCGACTACTGCGCGCTGTCCGCCGACCCCGTCGGCCGGCTCGTCCTCGGCATCACCGGCACCACCAGCCCCGAGCGCGTCCGCCGCTCCGACGCCGTCTGCACCGCCCTGCAGATCGTCGAGCACCTCCAGGACGTCGCCGAGGACCTCCGCCGCGACCGCGTCTACCTGCCCGCCGAGGACCTCGACCGGTTCCGCGTCACGGAAGCCGACCTGGCCCTCCCCACCGCCGGCGCGTCGACGCGCGCCCTCATCGCGTACCAGGCGGACCGCGCCCGCCGGCTGCTGGACGAGGGCGGCCCCCTCGTCGGCAGCGTCCACGGCAGGCTCCGGCTGCTCCTCGCCGGATTCGTCGCCGGCGGCCACGCCGCCCTCGACGCCATCGCCGCCGCCCGCTACGACGTCCTGCCGGGACCGCCCAGGGCAACCCGGCCCCAACTGCTCCGCCGACTGGCGGCGGTGCTGCGAACCACGCGCAGAGAGGGGTGAGCGGGCACGTGCAGACGACGACCCGGACCACCCGCATGCCCGCCCAGGTGCAGGCCGCCTACACCTACTGCGAGGCCGTGACCGCCACGCAGGCCCGGAACTTCGCGTACGGCATCCGCCTGCTGCCCGCCGAGAAGCGGCAGGCCATGTCCGCCCTCTACGCCTTCTCCCGGCGCGTCGACGACATCGGCGACGGCGGCCTCGGCCCCGACGCCAAGCAGAGCCGCCTCGAAGACACCCGGGACCTGCTCGACCGGGTCCGCCGGGGCGCCGTCGCCGACGACGACACCGACCCGGTCGCCGTCGCCCTCGCCGACGCCGCCCGCCGCTTCCCGCTGCCCCTCGAAGGGCTCGACGAACTCATCGACGGCGTCCTCATGGACGTCCGCGGCCGCACCTACGACACCTGGGACGACCTGCGCGAGTACTGCCGCTGCGTCGCCGGCGCCATCGGCCGCCTCTCCCTCGGCGTCTTCGGCACAGCCCCCGGCGCGCCCGAAGCCGCGCGCGCCCCCGAGTACGCCGACACCCTCGGCCTCGCCCTGCAGCTCACCAACATCCTGCGCGACCTGCGCGAGGACGCCGGCAACGGCCGCAGCTACCTGCCCGCCAAGGACCTCGCCGCCTTCGGCTGCGCCGACGGGTTCCGCACCGACACCCCGCCCGAGGGCGGCGACTTCGCCGGACTCGTCCAGCACGAGGTGCGGCGCGCCCGCTCCCTCTTCGCCTCCGGCTACCGGCTGCTGCCGATGCTCGACCGGCGCAGCGGCGCCTGCGTGGCTGCCATGGCCGGCATCTACCGGCGGCTCCTCGACCGCATCGCCCGCGACCCGCACGCCGTCCTGCGCGGCCGCGTCTCCCTGCCCGGCCGCGAGAAGGCGTACGTCGCCGTACGGGGACTGTCCGGCCTGGACGCCCGCACGGTCTCCCGCCACCTCGTCAGGGGGCGCGCGTGACCGGCCTCCCCGCCCGCACCCGGCTGCGGTGCCCGACCGGCGCCCGGCGCGCCCCCGGCCGCAGCGCCGTCGTGGTCGGCGGCGGCCTCGCCGGCATCACCGCGGCGCTGCGGCTCGCCGACGCCGGGGTACGGGTCACCCTGCTGGAGGGGCGGCCCCGGCTCGGCGGCCTCGCGTTCTCCTTCCGGCGCGGCGAGCTCACCGTCGACAACGGCCAGCACGTCTACATGCGCTGCTGCACCGCCTACCGGTGGTTCCTGGACGAGGTCGGCGGCGCGGACCTCGCCCCGCTGCAGGACCGGCTGGACGTACCGGTCGTCGACGCGGCCCGGCCCGAGGGCCGCCGCCTCGGCCGGCTCCGCAGGACCGCCCTGCCCACCCCGCTGCACCTGGCCGCCGGCCTCGCGACCTATCCGCACCTCTCCCTCGCCGACCGGGCCCGCGCGGGGCGCGCCGCCCTCGCCCTCAAGGCCCTCGACCCCGCCGACCCGGCACTCGACGGCACCGACTTCGCCACCTGGCTGGCCCGGCACGGCCAGTCGCCGCGCGCCGTCGAAGCCCTGTGGGACCTCGTCGGCGTCGCCACCCTGAACGCCCCGGCGGCGGACAGCTCCCTCGGCCTGGCCGCCATGGTCTTCAGGACCGGACTGCTGTCCGACCCCGGCGCCGCCGACCTCGGCTGGGCCCGCGTCCCCCTCGGCCACCTCCACGACACCCTGGCCCGCGCCGCCCTCGAAGCCCGCGGCGTCCGCGTCCTGACCCGCACCAAGGCGCGCACCATCAGCCCCGCGGGCGGGGGCTGGACCGTCGCCGTGCCCGGCGACACCCTGGACGCCGACACCGTCGTCCTCGCCGTCCCGCAGCGCGAGACCCACGACCTCCTCCCGCCCGGCGCCGTCGACGACCCCGGCGCACTCCTGCGGATCGGCACCGCGCCCATCCTCAACATCCACGTCCTGTACGACAGGACCGTGCTGCGCCGCCCCTTCTTCGCCGCCCTCGGCTCGCCCGTCCAGTGGGTCTTCGACCGCACCGACGCCTCCGGCCTCCGCGGCGGCGGGCAGTACCTCGCCCTGTCCCAGTCGGCCGCCGGCCACGAGATCGACGCCTCCGTGGCGCAACTGCGCGCGCGCTACCTGCCGGAGCTCGAACGGCTGCTCCCGCCCACCCGCGGCGCCCGCGTGCTGGACTTCTTCGTCACACGGGAGCGGACGGCGACGTTCGCTCCCGCCCCCGGTGTCGGGCGGCTGCGTCCGGGCGCGCGCACGCACGCCCCCGGCCTCTACCTGGCCGGCGCGTGGACCGCCACCGGCTGGCCCGCCACCATGGAAGGAGCGGTGCGCAGCGGCCTCACCGCCGCGTCCGCCGCCCTCTCGGCCCTCGGCCGCCCCCATGTACACCCGCTTGAGGAGGCGGTATGAGACCGAGAACCGCAACCAGAGGAGAAACCGTGCCGACTGTGCCCCCGGCGAGTCCCGCCGTCGACACCGAGGAGGTGACCGCGCTCCTGGAGCGCGGCCGGACCCTTGCCACCCCGGTGCTGCGCGCGGCCGTCGACCGGCTCGCGCAGCCCATGGACACCGTCGCCGCCTACCACTTCGGCTGGATCGACGCCCTCGGGCGGCCCGCCGACGGCGACGGAGGCAAGGCGGTACGCCCCGCCCTCGCCCTGCTCTCCGCGGAAGCGGCCGGCGCCCCCGCCGAGACGGGCGTCCCCGGCGCGGTGGCCGTGGAACTGGTGCACAACTTCTCCCTGCTGCACGACGACCTGATGGACGGCGACGAGCAGCGCCGCCACCGCGACACCGTGTGGAAGGTGCACGGCCCCGCGCAGGCCATCCTGGTCGGCGACGCGCTGTTCGCCCTCGCCAACGAGATCCTGCTTGAGCTCGGCACGGTCGAGGCGGGCCGCGCCACCCGCCGGCTGACCGTCGCCACGCGGAAGCTGATCGACGGACAGGCGCAGGACATCTCCTACGAGCACCGCGAGCGGGTCACCGTCGAGGAGTGCCTGGAGATGGAGGGCAACAAGACCGGCGCCCTGCTCGCCTGCTCCGCGTCCATCGGCGCCGTCCTCGGCGGTGCCGACGACCGCACGGCGGACGCCCTGGAGGCGTACGGCCACCACCTCGGCCTCGCGTTCCAGGCCGTCGACGACCTGCTCGGCATCTGGGGCGACCCCGGCGCCACCGGCAAGCAGACGTGGAGCGACCTGCGGCAGCGCAAGAAGTCCCTGCCCGTGGTCGCCGCGCTCGCCGCGGGCGGGCCCGCCTCCGAGCGGCTGGGTGAACTGCTCGCCGCGGACGCCAAGAACCCCGACCTCGACGGCTTCTCCGAGGAGGAGTTCGCCACCCGCGCGGCCCTCATCGAGGAGGCCGGCGGCCGCGACTGGACCGCCCAGGAGGCGCGCCGCCAGCACACCGTGGCCATCGAGGCGCTGGACCGGGTCGACATGCCGGCCCGGGTGCGGGCGCAGCTCACCGCGCTCGCCGACTTCGTCGTCGTACGGAAGAGATGATCACCATCGCGATGCGGATGACGTCCCCGCGCATATGAGTTCGCGGTCGGCGGCCGGTGCCCACGTACGTCGGCGGCACCGGCCGACGGCAGACCCGTAGCAGCAGCGCACTCACTGCACGAAGGGGAAGCCATGACAGCGACGACCGACGGCAGCGCCGGGGCCACCCGCCCCAGGACCGCGCCCGCCGCCGAAGCGGACGACACCACCTCGACCCCCGCCCCGCCGGGGACCCCGCGCTCCCGCCGGCGCCCCGCGACCTCGGGCCCGCCCGCGGCGGCACGGCCGGGGGACCCGCACCCGACCTCCCCGGATCCGCGGCCGGCCGGCGCCGCCCGCGGCACCGGGACCGCCCGGACCGCCGCGCCGGCCTCCCGGGGCGACGAGCCGGCAGCCGCCACCGACGGCATGGACCGGTCCGCGGGCGACCGGCCCCGCACGGAACCCCCGGCCACGGGCCCGCCAGGGGCGTACGCGGCGCCGCCGAGCGCGCGGTGCGGCGGGCCACCGCGCACCTGCTGGCCCTGCAGGACGCCGAGGGCTGGTGGAAGGGCGACCTGGAGACCAACGTCACCATGGACGCCGAGGACCTGCTGCTGCGGGAGTTCCTCGGCGTCCGGGACGGACCCACCACCGCGGCCGCGGCCCGCTGGATCCGCTCCCGGCAGCGCGAGGACGGCACCTGGGCCACCTTCCACGGCGGGCCCGGCGAACTGTCCGCCACCGTCGAGGCGTACGTGGCGCTGCGGCTCGCCGGAGACCCGCCCGACGCGCCCCACATGGCCCGCGCGGCCGCCTGGGTCCGCGACGGCGGGGGCATCGCCGCCAGCCGCGTCTTCACCCGCATCTGGCTCGCGCTGTTCGGCTGGTGGAAGTGGGACGACCTGCCCGAGCTGCCACCCGAACTGATCTACCTGCCGCCCTGGTTCCCGCTCAACATCTACGACTTCGGCCAGTGGGCCCGGCAGACGATCGTGCCGCTCACCATCGTGTCCGCCAAGCGCCCCGTGCGCCCCGCGCCCTTCGCGCTGGACGAGCTGCACACCGACCCCAGCCGCCCCGCCCCGCCCCGCCCGCTCGCCCCCGCCACCACCTGGGAGGGGGCCTTCCAGCGGCTGGACCGGGCCCTGCACGCCTACCGCCGCGTCGCCCCGCGGCCGCTGCGCCGGGCCGCCATGAACGCCGCCGCCCGCTGGATCGTCGAGCGGCAGGAGAACGACGGCTGCTGGGGCGGCATCCAACCGCCCGCCGTCTACTCCCTCATCGCCCTGCACCTGCTCGGCTACGACCTCGGCCACCCCGTGATGCGCGCGGGTCTCGCCTCCCTCGACCGCTTCGCCGTCTGGCCGGAGGACGGGGTCCGCATGATCGAGGCGTGCCAGTCGCCCGTCTGGGACACCGGCCTCGCCGTCATCGCGCTCGCCGACGCCGGACTGCCCCCCGACCACCCGGCCCTCGTCCGGGCGGCCGACTGGCTGCTAGCCGAGCAGATCGTCCGCCCCGGCGACTGGGCCGTACGCCGCCCGCACCTCCCGCCGGGCGGCTGGGCGTTCGAGTTCCACAACGACACCTACCCCGACATCGACGACACCGCCGAGGTCGTCCTCGCGCTGCGCCGGGTGCGGCACCCCGACCCGGCGCGGATGGAGGCCGCCCTCGCCCGGGCCGTGCGCTGGACCGTCGGCATGCAGTCCCGCGACGGCGCCTGGGGCGCCTTCGACGCCGACAACACCAGCACCCTGCCGAACAAGCTGCCGTTCTGCGACTTCGGCGAGGTCGTCGACCCGCCGTCCGCCGACGTCACCGCCCACGTCGTGGAGATGCTCGCCCACGAGGGCCTCGCCGGCGACCCGCGCACCCTCCGCGGCATCGACTGGCTCCTCGCGGAGCAGGAGCCCGGCGGCTCGTGGTTCGGCCGCTGGGGCGTCAACCACGTCTACGGCACGGGCTCGGTCGTGCCCGCCCTCACCGCCGCCGGGCTGCCCGTCTCCCACCCGGCGATCCGGCGCGCCGTCGCCTGGCTGGAGTCGGTGCAGAACGAGGACGGCGGCTGGGGTGAGGACCTGCGCTCCTACCGCGACCGCAGCTGGATCGCCCGCGGCGCCTCCACCGCCTCGCAGACCGCGTGGGCGCTCATGGCGCTGCTCGCGGCGGGCGAGCGCGAGTCCCGGGCGGTGGAGCGCGGCGTGCGCTGGCTCGCCGGCACCCAGCGCGCCGACGGCTCCTGGGACGAGCCGCAGTTCACCGGCACGGGCTTCCCCTGGGACTTCTCCATCAACTACCACCTGTACCGGCAGGTGTTCCCGCTCACCGCGCTGGGCCGGTACCTCCACGGGGAGCCGTCCTTCGGCAAGGAGGACTGATGCCCCGGGAACCGAACGCCGCCGGGCCCGGGCCCCTCCTGGTCGCCTGCGCGCTCGGCATCGAACGGCTCGCCCTGCGGGGCGGCTCCGACGCAGGAGCGGCCACCGTGCTGCGCACCGGCATGGGACCCGCCCACGCCCGGCGGGCCGTGGCGGAGGCGCTGCGCGCCGACGGGCCGCTGCGCGGCGCCGCCGTGATCGCCTCCGGGTTCTGCGCGGGCCTCGCGCCGGGCATGCACCCCGGGGACCTGGTCGTCGCCGACGAGACCCGCGGGCCGCTCGGCACCACCCCCTGTACGGCCACCGGGCCGCTGGCGGCGGCGGTGGCCCGTGCGCTGCCCGGCCGCACCGTCCACACCGGCCCCCTGCTCGGCACGGACCACGTGGTCCGCGGCCGGGAGCGGGCCGCCCTGCACGCCACCGGCGCCCTCGCGGTGGACATGGAGTCCGCCGCCACCCTGCACGCCGCGCTCACCGCGGGCCCCCGTCCGGTTGCCGCCGTCCGGGTGGTCGTGGACGCCCCGCAGCACGAACTGGTCCGGATCGGGACGGTACGCGGGGGAATATCGGCCTTCCGTGTTCTTCGTGCCGTACGCCCCGTATTCCTTGAATGGCACCGTTCTTTGCTGCTCCCCAGGAGGTGAGCCAGATGGCCATGCCGCTTCGCCAGACCGTCCGGGTCGGGACCTATCTGCTCGGACAGAAGCTCCGCAGGCGTGAGAAGTTCCCCCTCATCGTCGAGTTGGAACCGCTCTACGCCTGCAACCTCGCCTGCGAGGGCTGCGGGAAGATCCAGCACCCCGCCGGAGTCCTGAAGCAGCGGATGCCCGTCGCCCAGGCCGTCGGCGCCGTCCTGGAGTCGGGCGCGCCCATGGTGTCCATCGCGGGCGGCGAACCCCTGATGCACCCCCAGATCGGCGAGATCGTCCGCCAGCTGGTGGCCCGCCGCAAGTACGTCTTCCTCTGCACCAACGCGCTGCTGCTGCGCAGGAAACTCGACGAGTTCACCCCGTCCCCGTACTTCGCCTTCGCCGTGCACATCGACGGGCTCCGCGAACGCCACGACGAATCCGTCGCCAAGGAAGGCGTCTTCGACGAGGCCGTCGCCGCCATCAAGGAAGCCCAGCGGCGCGGATTCCGGGTCACCACGAATTCCACGTTCTTCAACACCGACACCCCGCAGACCGTCGTCGAGGTACTCGACTTCCTCAACGACGACCTGAAGGTGGACGAAATGATGATCTCGCCCGCCTACGCCTACGAGAAAGCCCCCGACCAGGAGCACTTCCTCGGGGTCGAGCAGACCCGCGAACTCTTCCGCAAGGCCTTCGCCGGAGGGAACCGCCGGCGCTGGCGGCTCAACCACTCGCCGCTGTTCCTCGACTTCCTCGAAGGCAGGGCCGACTTCCCGTGCACCGCCTGGGCCATCCCCAACTACTCCCTCTTCGGCTGGCAGCGGCCCTGCTACCTGATGAGCGACGGCTACGTCCCCACGTACCGGGAACTCGTCGAGGACACCGACTGGGAGAAGTACGGCCGCGGCAAGGACCCACGCTGCGCCAACTGCATGGCGCACTGCGGATACGAGCCGACCGCCGTGCTGGCCACCATGGGCTCCCTGCGCGAGTCCCTGCGCGCCGCCCGCGAGAGCATGTCCGGCACCCGCAGCTGACCGCGCGCCGCCCCCGCGTTCCCCGGGCAGGACCCGAACCGACCACCGTCCGCCGCACCGGCGCCGTACGACGACAAGGGGCCCGAGCGTGACACCTCCGGAGAGCGCCCGTGCGCCGCGCCGCCCCCGGGCAGCCGGGGCGGCGCGCGCTCGCGGCCGCCGTACGGGCCGCGGCCGCACCGCGGGCCGCGGACACCGAGGCCGGCGCACCGCTGCGCCCGCACGGTCCGCCACGGCGGCTCCTGCCCGGGGTTGCACCCGGCGGGGCGCCGACCGCCGCGGGACCCGGGCCCGCCGGCACCGCCGTAGCGACCACCGGGGCCCCCGGCCGCCCGAAGGACCACGTGCCGCGGCCGGCGGAGCCGCGCAGCGAAGCGGGAAACGGAGTGCGGAGCGACGCATGAACACCGAGTTCGACCTGGCCGGACTGCTCGCGGAGCGGAGCGGGGAGCGGTACGCCCTGCACAGCCGCCACCTGAACCACCAACTGCCCCGTATGCTCCGCACGCTCGGCTTCGACAAGATGTACGAGCGGGGGGAGGGCGCCCACCTGTGGGACGCCGAGGGCAACGACTACCTCGACATGCTCGCCGGCTTCGGCGTCATGGGCGTCGGCCGCCACCACCCCGTCGTCCGCAAGGCGCTGCACGACGTCCTGGACGCCGGGCTGCCCGACCTGACCCGCTTCGACTGCGCCCCGCTGCCCGGCCTGCTGGCCGAGCGGCTGCTCGCCCACTCGCCCCACCTGGACCGGGTGTACTTCGGCAACAGCGGCGCGGAGGCGGTGGAGGCGGCGCTGAAGTTCGCCCGCCACGCCACCGGGCGGCCCCGCGTCCTCTACTGCGGCCACGCCTTCCACGGGCTCACCGCGGGCGCCCTGTCCGTCAACGGGGAGTCAGGCTTCCGTGAGGGCTTCGGCCCGCTGCTGCCCGACACCGCGATCGCCCTGGGCGACCTCGACGCCCTCGACCGGGAGCTGCGCCGGGGCGACGTCGCCGCCTTCATCGTGGAGCCGATCCAGGGCAAGGGCGTGCAGGAGGCCCCGCCGGGCTTCCTGAAGGCCGCCCAGGAGCTGCTGCACCAGCGGGGCGCCCTGCTGATCGCCGACGAGGTGCAGACCGGGCTCGGCCGCACCGGCGACTTCTACGCCTACCAGCACGAGGACGGTGTGGAGCCCGACCTGCTGTGCGTGGCCAAGACGCTGTCGGGCGGATACGTGCCGGTCAGCGCCACCGTCGGCAAGGACGGGATCTTCAAGAAGGTCTACTCCTCGATGGACCGCGTCGTCGTCCACTCCGCCAGCTTCGGCGCGAACGCCCAGGCCATGGCCGCGGGCCTCGCCGTCCTCGCGGTCATCGAGCAGGAGGGACTCGTCGAGCGCGCCCGCCGGGTGGGCGGCCTGCTGAAGTCGCGGCTCGCCGCGCTGGCGGACCGCTACGAGATGCTCCACGACGTCCGCGGCCGGGGACTCATGATCGGCATCGAGTTCGGCAGGCCCTCCTCGCTGGGACTGCGCAGCCGCTGGACCATGCTGCAGGCGGCGCGCAAGGGGCTGTTCGCCCAGATGGTCGTGGTGCCGCTGCTCCAGCGGCACCGGATCCTCACGCAGGTCTCCGGCGACCGCCTGGAGGTGATCAAACTGATTCCGCCCCTGGTCCTCGGCGAGGACGACGTGGACCGCTTCGTGGGGGCGTTCACCGAGGTCATGGACGAGGCGCACAGCGGCGGGGGACTCATGTGGGACTTCGGCCGTACGCTGGTGAAGCAGGCGGTCGCCAACCGCTGACCGGGGACTTTTGCCTCTCAGGCAAGAAAATTGCCTTGGGGGAAAATTCCTGGCCCAATGGGCACATGACCACCGCCGAAGGTACGCCCTTCCTCGCGGAGCCCGTCCACGCCAGGCCGCACGACGCGGCGCCCGGCGCCCCCGGTCCGGGCGTCCCGGCGTCCGACGCCCTGCCGGACGTCGCGCCCCGGCTGCGCGAGCTGCGCCGCCGCCGCGGTCTCACCCTGGAGGCCGCCGCCGCCCGTGCCGGGCTCTCCCCCGCGCACCTCTCCCGGCTGGAGACCGCGCGCCGCCAGCCGTCGCTGCCCATGCTGCTCGGACTGGCCAGGACGTACGGCACCACCGTCTCCGAGCTGCTCGGCGAGACGGCCCCCGAGCGGGACCCGATCGTCCGCGCCGGGCGCTCCGAGCCCGTCGAGGCCGACGGCTGGACCTACCGCCAGGCCGGCGCCGCCGGACGGGCCATGCAGGCCCTGCGGGTCCGGGTCCCCTACACCGGGCAGCCCGACCGGGTGCGGGTGCACTCCGGCGAGGAGTGGCTGCACGTCCTCACCGGCCGCGTACGCCTGGCGCTGGGGGAGACGGTGCACGTGCTCGACCCCGGTGACAGCGCGCACTTCGACTCGCTCACCCCGCACCGCATCTCCGCGGCGACGCGGGGCGGGGCGGAGCTGCTGTTCGTCCACACGCTCATGCAGAGCGCCGCCGCCGACCTGTGCCTGGGCGGCGACCCCGCCCGGCGCCACTGACCGCGGCGGCACCCCGCGCCGGCCCGGCCGGCCCGTCACCCCGGAGGGTTCCATGTCCGACCGCCAGGTCCCCCACCCCGACACCGAGACCCGCGGCTTCCCGCGCGGGCTGATCCTGCGGCTCTTCGCCTACCTCGTGGCGGGCCACCTCTTCGCGGCCTTCCTCTACCTGCTGTTCATGTTCGGCGCGAAGAACCAGTAGCCCGCCCGCCGCCTCAGCCGCCCAGCAGCCGCTCGCTCAGCCGCTCCCGCACCGCCGGGTCCAGCCGCAGCCCCTCGGTGAGGTACCGCTCGGTGGAGCCCCAGGTCTCCTCGATCGTCGCGTACGCCGTGTCGAGGTACTCGCGGCGCGCGTCGAACAGCGGGCTCAGCAGCTCCATCACCTCCGGCGACATCCCGGCCGGGGAGGAGTCGCTGCGCCGCACCTTGTAGCGGCGCCCCGGCGCGTTGGACTTGAGGTAGTCCTCCTCGATGGCGTCCCGCTCCACACCCACCGCCAGCAGCACGACGGCGACGGTGAGACCCGCCCGGTCCTTGCCGGCCGCGCAGTGCATCAGGGCGGGCACGCTGTCCTCGGCGAGGGCGTGCACCACACGGCTGTGCTCGGCGGTGCGCTCGATCATGATCTGGCGGTACGCGTACCGCATGCGCGCCGCCGCCTTGCCGTCGCCGAGCAGGTCGCGCAGCTGCCGGATGTCGCCGTCGCGGACCATCTGCCAGAACTCCGCGCCGTCGGCCGGGTCGGACAGCGGTATGTTCACGTTCCGCACGCCCGGAAGCTCCACGTCGGGGCCTTCCAGCGCGTGGTCCGCGGCGTTGCGGAAGTCGAACACGGTGTGCAGGTCCAGGGACGCGAGGAACACCGCGTCCTCCTCCGTGGCGTGCGCGAGGTGTCCGCTGCGGTACAGCACCCCGTGGCGCACCCGCCGGCCGTCCACGGCAGGCAGTCCGCCCACGTCCCGGAAGTTGCGTACTCCGCTGAGTTCCGGCTCCGCTGTCGGCGGGAGGGGCGGCAGCTGCTGCGTCACGGCGGCTCCAAGGGCATCGGCCGTCGGCGACGGCCGCCGACGATGTCGCGGATCCGACGATACGACATCGCTGCCCCGGCCATACATGTCCGTGCAGGTCGCACATCCGTTGCCCCGGTGGGCGTAGGCTCCCGCGGCCTGCGGCCCGGCTGTCCGGGTGGGGGTCTCCGCCGGCCGGTGCTCCGCGCGGCCGAGGGGTGGGCGGCGGGAGGGCGAGGGCGTGCCAAACCCGTTCCTACGGCAGCCGGAGGCCCTGCACGGCGGGGTGGCGCGGCATGGCAGGCGACGGCCCTGCACGGTGGGGTGACGCGGTATGGCGCTGGGGATGGCCCTGTACGGCGCGAGGTGCCGCATGACCGGCGAGATCTTGCATGGTGAGTGACGCCGAATGGGGCCCTGCGCGCCGGGCAGGCGCCGCATGGAAGGGGGGAACCCCGCGCGGTAGGCAGGGCGACGGATGGCGGGGAAGACCCTGCACGGGGAGAGGTCCTGCCCGGTGGGAGGCCCCTGCGGGGAAGGCGGGGCGCCGCGGCCACAGGACCCTCCGCGGTGACCGGCCGGCCCTTCCCGTGCCCGCCCGGCGCCGCTGCCCGGTGAAGGGGTACGTGACGGCGCCGCTCGGTGAACGGGCACCCGACGGCGCTGCCCGGGGAGGGCTACGACCGGAAGCCGCCGCCCTGCGGTGTGCCTCACGCCGCGTCAGGGGAGGTTGGGCCTCCGTCGGAGCCCCGAACTCCCGGGGACCGGGCGCCTATGGGTGTCATTGTCCTTTCTGTGTCGGTTCTATGCGTTTAGTCACGACATGAGCCGCCGGGCCCCATCCATCGCGTGACGGGCCATCAGGGGATTTCGTGGCACGGTGCCACTTCTGTCCGTATTGCCGGATTCTATAGCTTGAGTGGCCTATGGGTTTTAAGGTCGGTAAGGCGCTTAGGGGGTAACGTGCCCATGTAGCGGGCGAGATGGGCCTGCCGCGTGAGCAGCGTCATAAAGGTGACGGTCCGTGGCCGCGGCGGTGGGTGAAATACCCTGCGTGGCAAGGGAATGCATGATCAGTAATCCACGGAGGGTGACCGTAATTCCCCGGCGAATTCCCGCATGTGAATCGATGGCGGAAACCCGTCGCTTGTTCCCGTCGTCCTCCCTCGTTTACGGTCACGATCCATCCGGGCGGACCGCCGAATCCTGCCACCGCCCGGAATATGGCACCCACCCACCCACGTGTGGCAGGAGCGGGGGAACCAGGTAGTTCGCCGGCCGGGAATTCCCGGACGGCTCGGGGTGAAGTCGCGCCACCGCGCGGCCGGGCAGCTCCAGCCCGAACCCGACAGCTCACCTCGCAGGCGACGGAGAGGAATTCGCCATGCCCGCGAAGGGTAAGCACCGCCGTCCCAAGTCCCTCGCCCTCGGCCGCGGTTTCGTCGCAGCAGGCACGGGCGGCGCCGCCGCACTCGCCCTGCCGCTCCTCGGCGCGACCAGCGCCCACGCCGCCGCGCCCGCCGCTGCCCCGGCAGCGCCGCAGCAGCTCGCGCAGGCCGTGCAGGCCGCCCAGGTGGCGGCCCAGTCCACCGAGGCGAAGCGCGCCGCGAAGCCCGCGCCCCGCGTCTACACCGTCGTCGCCGGCGACTACCTCGCGAAGATCGCGCACAACAAGAACGTCAAGGGCGGCTGGAAGAAGCTCTACGCCGACAACCGGCAGGTCATCGGTGACGACCCGTCGCTCATCCACCCGGGCCTGAAGCTCACCCTCGGTGCGAAGAACTCCGCCAAGTACGGCGCCGAGAAGAAGGCCGCGCCGAAGGCCGCCGCCAAGGCCGCACCCAAGCCCAAGGCCAAGCCGAAGGCCGCGGCCGAGACGCGTGCCTCGCGGTCCGCCGCCAAGACCACCGCTCCGGCGAAGGCCGCCGCGCCCGCCGCCTCCGGCTACACCTCCCCGGTCGCCGCCGGCGTGACCACCCCGTACCGCGCCTCCGGCTCCATGTGGTCCTCCGGCTACCACACCGGTGTCGACTTCGCCGCCGGCTCCGGCAGCACCGTGAAGGCCGTCGGCCCCGGCACCGTGGTCTCCGCGGGCTGGAGCGGCGCCTACGGCAACGAGGTCGTCATCAAGCACACCGACGGCAACTACTCGCAGTACGCCCACCTCTCCTCCCTGTCCGTCTCCGCCGGCCAGACCGTCAGCGGCGGCCAGCAGATCGGCCTGTCCGGCTCGACCGGCAACTCCACCGGCCCGCACCTGCACTTCGAGATCCGGACCGCCCCGGGCTACGGCTCCGACATCGACCCGCTGGCCTACCTGCGCAGCCACGGCGTCTCCATCTGACGCCCTTCCCGCACGGGAGCACACCCGCCGCCGCCCGGCACCCCCACGGTGCCGGGCGGCGGCGTCACTGCCTGTACATAGCGTCGTATTCCGGTCATGGCCAAGATATGGCGGTGGTAAAGATCACGCCGCGTCAACCCCTCCTTACGGTCGCGTAGGTCACATAGCGCGGTGAATGATGTGCTCCCGTGGCAGACGATTCGACGATGGGGGAGAACGACGTGATCGGGTCGTACACGGCGATCGGGGACAGCTTCACCGAGGGCGTGGGCGACCCCGGCCCGGACGGGAGGTTCGTCGGCTGGGCCGACCGCCTCGCGGTCCTGCTCGCCGACCGGATCCCCGAAGACCAGGAGTTCCGCTACGCCAACCTCGCCGTACGCGGCAGGCTGCTCGACCAGATCGTGGAGGAGCAGGTCCCGAGGGCCAAGGAGCTGGCACCCGACCTGGTCACCTTCTGCGCCGGCGGCAACGACATCATCCGCCCCGGCAGCGACCCGGACGACGTGGCGGACCGCTTCGAGCGTGCCGTCGCCGACCTCCGGCCCGCCGTCGGCACCCTCGTCGTCACCACCGGCTTCGACACCCGGGGCGTGACCCTGCTCAAGCACCTGCGGGGCAAGATCGCCACGTACAACGGGCACGTACGGGCCGTCGCCGACCGCTACGGCTGCCCCGTACTCGACCTGTGGTCGCTGCGCAGCGTCCAGGACCGGCGCGCCTGGGACGAGGACCGGCTGCACCTGTCACCCGAGGGCCACACCCGCGTCGCCCTGCGCGCCGCCCAGGTCCTCGGCATCGACGTGCCCGCCGACCCCGAGCAGCCCTGGCCGCCGCTGCCGCCCCGCGGCACCCTCGACGTGCGTCGCGACGACATCCACTGGGCCCGCGAGTACCTCGTCCCGTGGATCGGCCGCCGCCTGCGGGGCGAGTCGTCCGGCGACCACGTGACGGCCAAGCGCCCGGATCTGATGCCGCTGTAGCCCGTGCACCGGCACGGGCCGCCGCACGCGTTGTCCGTCGAGCGGCCGCAGGCGGCGGCGCTCAGCCCGGCCCCGCCGGTGCGGACCACCGGTGGGCGCGCCAGGACGGGCGGGCGGCCAGGTGACGCCGGGCCGCCGCCCGCCACTGGCGCCGCCTCGGCCGCCGTGCTCGCAGGGAGCCGCCCCGCGCAGCCCCGGAGGCCGGGTCAGGTCTCGGACGGAGGCGCGGTCGCCCGCTCCCGCGTTGACGGCCGACGGGGCGCCCCGCCGGGTCGCTCCGAGCCGCACCCCCGTCCGGCTGCCCGGGCGCCTGCGCACCGCCGCCGCCGGACCGGTCAGGGCGCGCCGCGGCGTCCGCCCCCGCGAGCGCCGCCGCACCGCCGACGGGCACGCCCAACTCCCGGGCGAGCGCCTCGTCAGCCCAGCGCAGCAGCGCCGCACGGGACAGCGAACCCCCGTACACCACCACCTGCACGGCCAGTCCGTCGAGCAGCGCGGTCAGCCGGCAGGCCGCCGCCTCGGGATCGGGGCAGCGGAACTCGCCGCCGCCGCGCCCTCGGCGAACACCTGCGCCAGCGCCGCCTTCCACTGCCGGTCCAGCCCGGCGGCCAGCCTCCGCAGCGCCGGCTCCCGCAGCGCCGCGGCCCAGCCGTCGATCCACAGCCGCCAGCCCTTCGCCCGCCCGC
Organism: Streptomyces sp. CC228A; assembly: GCF_021390935.1. Taxonomy (GTDB): domain Bacteria; phylum Actinomycetota; class Actinomycetes; order Streptomycetales; family Streptomycetaceae; genus Streptomyces. Next base: position 465,191 of record NZ_JAJPUI010000004.1, on the reverse strand, counting down.
TCGGCGCGTACCAGCGGACGGCCGCGCGCAGCCGGTGCGCCGCGGGCCCCGGCCGGCCCAGGATCCGGCGCAGTTCGGCCAGGTCCCCCTCGGCGGCGTACGAGAACGCCGCCGCCACCAGCTTCTCCTTGGTCGAGAAGTGGTACAGCACCAGCGGGGCGCTCACGCCCAGCTCGCCCGCCACATCCGCGATCCGCACCGCCGCCGCCCCCGCGCCTCGATCTGCGCGACGGTCGCCCGCAGCAGCTCCTCCCGCCGTTCGGCCGCCCCCAGCCGCGTCCTCGCCACCGCCACCCCGCCGTTCCGGTCGTACGCGCGCCACGCGCCGTGGCGCGCGTGCCAGTATCCCGGACGCGCAGCGCCGGGCCCGCACCCCCGTGACAGGCCCGGCGCACACCCCGGGAGGCACTCCGGCTGCCTCACCGGAGGCGTCCGCGGAGGATCACCGCGACGTCACCCGCGGGCCACCTCGCACTGGTCCTTGAAGCCCTGACTGGTCAGCCCCAGCGCCGAGTTCGTCCGCGACCGCAGGTTCTCCACCGCAACCATCAGAGTGAGCTCGACGAAGCCGCGCTCGCCCAGCGCCGTCCGCAGCCGCCCGGACAGCTCGTCGGTGACGTCGGGCGGCGTCGCGGTCATCGCCTCGGCGTACTCCAGCACGTCCCGCTCCAGCGGCGTGTACACGTCGCTGTCCCGCCGCACCGGCACATCCCGGATCTTGCGGGCGTCCATGCCGCGCCGGACGTTCTCCCAGTACCCGAAGTCCATGCACCAGCTGCACCCGACCACCGCGGACGAGGCCATCACGGCCAGCGCCTTCAGATCGGGGTCCAGGCCCTTCCAGCGCGCCACACCCAGCTCGAACCGCAGGTAGGAGAGCAGCGCACGCGGGTGGTGGCCCAGCGCGGCCACCGGGTCGAGGACCCTCCCGTACGTACGCCGGGCGTACCACTCGACGCAGCGGACGACGAGGGTACGCGGGGGAGTGAGGGACACACGGGCCATGGCGGCCACCTCCTGGAGCGGACCGGTCGAACCGGACCGGTGGGATCGGACATCGGTCGGTGGGGCGCCGCCCCGGGACGGCGCCTCACCCCCTTGGACCGGACAGCCGCCGCGGATGTGACAGCGGCCCGTCGGTGGCCCCGTTCATGGCCCCGCCCATAATGGAATGACCCGAGACACCTGGAGGTGCTGTGACCGGCGTCGACCCTCTCGGTGCGGTGCGTGCCCGGTTGCGTTCCCTGCGTCCGGCCGCCTTCGGCGCGGACCCCGCCGGCGCCCGGCTGGAGCGCATCCGCCGCTCCCCGAACTTCGTGGACGGGGCGTTCCGCAACCCGGGCGGCGAACGGCACAGACCTTCCGGCTCCGCCCTGGACCTGGCGAAGGTCTACCTCCGCAAGGAGGAGCGGCTGCGGCGCGCCCCGGTGCTGCCCGTCCCGGTGCACCGGGACACCGCGGCGGACCTCGCCCGGCCGCCCGCCTCGGGGCTGCGGCTCACCTGGATGGGGCACTCCAGCGTCCTCGCCGAGATCGACGGCCGCCGCGTCCTCTTCGACCCGGTGTGGGGCGAGCGCTGCTCGCCGTTCTCCTTCGTCGGGCCCCGCCGGCTGCACGAGGTGCCGCTGCCCCTCGCGTCCCTGGGGCCCGTGGACGCCGTGGTCATCTCGCACGACCACTACGACCACCTCGACCTGCCCACGGTCCGGGCGCTGGCGGGCACCGGCACCCTGTTCGCGGTACCGCTGGGCGTGGGCGCCCACCTGGAGCGCTGGGGCGTCGCCCCGTCCCGGCTGAGGGAGCTCGACTGGGGCGAGACCGCCCGGATCGCCGACCTCGCGCTCACGGCGACCCCCGCCCGCCACTTCTGCGGGCGCGGACTGCGCAACACGCAGCAGGTCCTGTGGGCGTCCTGGGTGGTGGCGGGCCCCCGGCACCGGATCTACCACAGCGGCGACACCGGGTACTTCTCCGGCTTCGGGGACATCGGCGCCGCCTACGGGCCCTTCGACGCCACGATGATCCAGATCGGCGCCTACGCGGAGGCGTGGCCCGATGCCCACATGACCCCGGCCGAGGGCATCCGCGCCCACGCCGACCTCCAACGCGGCCGGGCCGGGGAAGGGGTCATGCTGCCCATCCACTGGGGCACCTTCAACCTGGCGCCGCACCCGTGGGCCGACCCCGGGGAGGGCACGGTCGCGGCTGCCGCCGAGGCAGGGTCGCGGATCGCGCTGCCCCGCCCCGGCGAGCCCTTCGAGCCCGGCTCCGCCGCCCTTCCTGACGACCTGTGGTGGCGCGCCGCCGCCCGCCCGCCGTCCGCCGGCTGGCCGGACCACGGCGCCGCCCCACCGGACGGCTCCACCGCGGGCGACCCGCCGCATCCGACGCCCACCGCGGCTCCCCAGAGCACGCCGGCCTCCTGAGGCGCCCGGCCGCCCGCGGGCGGCCTCGGGCGCGTACGCGGCGGCACGCCGGCGGCCCTGGCATGGCCGGCCCGTACATCGGCGTTCCGGGGACCCTGCCCCGCACGCCGACGTCTGGGGCCGCCCGTGCGCGGCGCCAGGGGGTGTCTGCCCCCGTAGCGGCACGCCCGGGATGTCGGCCTCGCACATCGGCGCCCCGGGGCCGCCGCCGTGCGTCTGCGCCTGGCGGTGTCCGCCCGCGTCCGTCGTGCCCCGGGGCCGCCGCCGTGTACCTGCGCCTGGCGGTGTCTGCCCGCACCCGTCGTGCCCCGGGGCCGCCGCCCGCCGTTCGGCGGGGGCCGTACTCGCCATGCCGGCGTCCCGGCCGTGCTCGGTCCGGCGGCGTACCCGCACCCGGCCCGCGGGGGACACCGCCGCCCGCCGACCGGCCCCTCCGCCGGGGCGCGCCGTGGCCTACCGGTGCCGGCGGGGGCGCGGGGCGTCCGCATGCCGTGCACCGGGTTTCGTCCTCCCGTGCGACTCCTCACACCGGAGCGGGACCCTGTGCGGCCAAGTCGGGCAACAACGCTCCCCACGCCACCCGGGCGACTACGGTGTGTGGTCGGCGATCAACGGTGCGTTCATCGGGTGAGCGGTGTGCCACCCCTCCCCGAGGCCGACCCGCGGAACGCCGACAACCGCCTGATCCCGGGATCCACGTACCAAGGACGCCGATGTCTCAACTCCGCGCACCCACCGCGCGACCCGACGGCCGTGACGGCGGCGGACGGCAGGGCCGGCCGGACGCCGGCCCCCTGCCGGATCCCTGCACGCAGCACACCCCGACCGCGCCCCCGGAGGCCCGCATACGGCCGCAGCTGCTGCGGGCCGCCGTCCTGCCGACCGTCGTGGCGACACTCGGCGGTGCGGCCGCGGTGCTCTTCACCCTCCGCTCAGCGGACACCCGGCCGACGACCCCGCTGTGGATCGCCCTGGCCTGCTCCGCCGCCATCGTCATGAGCGCCGTCGTCGCCGCGGCGCTCGGCGCCGACCGCGCCTCCCGCACCGTCCTGGACCGCTGCCACGCCCTGCGCCGCGCCGCCGCCCGCGGACAGCAGGACCTGCACACCACCGTCGAGCAGCTGCGCCGCGGCGAACGCCCCGCCGTACGGCGCACCCCGCCGCCCGCCCCCGGCGGCGACGCCTTCGACCTGCTGGCCCACGAGCTCGGCCGCTCCCACGACGCCGCCGTCGCCGCCGCCGTCCAGGCGTCCCGGCTCTCCAGCAGCGTCGGCAACGAGCAGAAGGCCGAGGTCTTCGCCAACCTCGCACGCCGACTCCAGTCCCTCGTGCACCGCCAGATCCAGCTCCTCGACGAGCTGGAGAACCAGGTGGAGGACCCCGACCTGCTCAAGGGCCTCTTCCACGTCGACCACCTGGCCACCCGCACCCGCCGCCACGCGGAGAACCTGGCGGTCCTCGGCGGCGCCGTGCCCCGCCGCCAGTGGTCGCACCCGGTCACCCTGACCGAGGTGCTCCGCTCCTCCATCGCGGAGGTGGAGCAGTACCCCCGCGTCAAGCTCGTCCCGCCCGTCGAGGGCACGCTGCGCGGCCACGCCGTCGCCGACGTGATCCACCTCCTCGCCGAACTCGTCGAGAACGCCACCCTCTTCTCCGCCCCCCACACGTCCGTGCTGCTGCGCGCCCAGTACGTCACCTCCGGCCTCGCCGTCGAGGTCGAGGACCGGGGCCTCGGCATGCCGCAGCCGGAGCAGGCGAAGATGAACGCCCTGCTCTCCGACCCCGACCAGGTCAACGTCGCCCACCTGCTCCAGGACGGCCGCATCGGCCTGTACGTGGTCGCCGCCCTCGCCCGCAGGCACGGCATCGCCGTACGGCTCCAGTCGAACATCTACGGCGGAGTCCAGGCCGTCGCCGTCATCCCGCAGGGCCTCCTCGGCGCCGACCCCGACCATCTCCCGTCCACCGGACTCCCGCAGCCCGCCGCCGACTCCGCGCCCGGTTCCCCGGAACCGTCCGCGTACGGTCCGCCGTACCCGGCGCCGGCCGCCCACCACCCGTCGGACCAGGCCGGTCACGGCACGCCGCACCCGCGACCGGCCGCATCCGGCCCGTCGGACCGGGAGCCCGCCGCTCACGGAACGCCGGGCCCGGCACCGGTCCCGTACGGGGCAGCGCACCCGGAATCGGCCGGCTACGGGACGCCGGACCAGGAGCCCGCCGGGTACGGCGGCCCCGACGCTGCCGCCTATGGCGCGCCCGCCCCCGCCGGGCCCCCGGGCCGCCCCTGGTCCCCGTGCCGGAGCCCGTCCTGCGGCACGCCCCGCCGGCCGGCACCGACGTACGGCCGTCCGGGCCCCGCCACGCGGCCCCGGCCCCGCCGTCCCGGCCCGCCGCACCCGGCCCGGCGCCCACCGCCGCGCCCCCACCGGGCATCCCGCACCCCGCGACCGCCCCCGACCTCCGGACACCGCCGCTCCCCGTACCCGAGGCCCCCACCGGCCGGCCGGAACTCCCCGAGGACCTCCCACCCGCCCCGCAGCCCCCCTCCCCGTACCAGTGGACCGGGGCGCTGGAGCCGTACCCGGCGGATCGGCGGACCGCGCAGCCCGAGCCGTCTTCCGCGGAGCAGGCGACCGGGGCGCTGGAGTCGTACCCCTCCGCGAGCCCCCGGAGCGGACGCACCGAGCCGTACCCGGCGGATCAGTGGACCGGGGCCCTGGAGCCGTACCCGCCTGACCGTACGACCGGTCAGCCCGGCCTGTACCCCGCGGACCACGCAACGGGCACCGCATCACGGTCCTCCGCGCACCACGGGGCGGCCGCCGGGTCGCCGTACGCTGCCGACCCCGGGGCGGGCGCCGCGTCGCCTCCCTCCGCGGACGGCCGCGCCGGCGCCCCGGACCAGCCGGGTCCGGACGGCGGGCGGGCCGCCCGTCGCAGCCCCGCCACGCCCGGAGGGGCGGCGGCGAAACCGAGGACCGGCCCCGGCTCCCCAAGCGCCGGGCGCAGGAGCACCTGGCGCCCCAGCTGCGCGGCGGCCCCGTACGGCCCGCCCGGCACGGCGACCCGGCGCACGACGACGACACCCTGCACGACCCCGGGCTCATGGCGGCCTTCCAGCGCGGCATCGCCCTCGCCGAGGCCATGCCCGCCCCCGACCCGCCCGCCGGCCCCGGCGCCGCACCCGAGACCCGCCCCACACCATGGCGACACGACGCACGACCCGAGGAGTGACGCACCATGACGACCGATGTGCAGACCGGCAACGCCCCCGACCTCGACTGGCTGCTGGACGGACTGGTACGGCGCGTCCCGCACGCCCGCAGCGCGGTCCTGCTCTCCTCCGACGGCCTCGTCAAGTCGGTGCACGGACTCGACACCGACAGCGCCGACCACCTGGCGGCCCTCGCCTCCGGGCTGCACTCGCTCGGCCGCAGCGCGGGCAGCCGCTTCGGCGACGGCGGCGACGTGCGGCAGGTCGTCGTGGAGCTCGACGCGGCCCTGCTGTTCGTCGCCGCCGCCGGCTCCGGCTCCTGCCTCGCCGTCATCGCGGGCCGGGAGACGGACACCGCCGTCCTCGGCTACGAGATGACCATGCTGGTCAAGAGCGTCCGGCCCTACTTCGCCACCCCGCCGCGGCGGGCCGCCGCCGCGCCGGGCGCCGCGGGGCGCTGAACGTGCCGCCCCGGCAGGAGGGACCGTGGCTCGACGACGCGGCCGGCCGCCTCGTCCGCCCGTACACGGTGAGCGCCGGCCGCACCCGGCCGTCGACCGCGCTGGACCTGCTCTCCCTCGTGAGGGCGACCGGGCGGCTGCCGGCCTCGCCCCTCGGGCCCGAGCACACGGCCGCCCTCGGGCTGTGCGGCGGCCCGACCTCCGTGGCGGAGATCGCCGCCCACCTGAGGCTGCCCGCCGTCATCACCAAGGTCCTCCTGTCGGACCTCGTGGACTGCGGCGCCCTGACGGCCCGCTCGCCCCGCCACCACGACCACCCCACCGACCGTTCCCTACTGGAGGCAGTGCTCGATGGGCTACGACGACGGCTCTGACCGCCGGGCCGACGGCGGCGGCGACGCCTTCCCCACCGCCGTCAAGATCCTCGTCGCGGGCGGCTTCGGCGCGGGGAAGACGACGTTCGTCGGCGCGGTGAGCGAGATCCCGCCGCTCAGCACCGAGGAACTGCTCACGCAGGCCGGCGCCGGCACCGACCGCCTGGACGGCGTCGAGACCAAGACGACCACCACCGTCGCCATGGACTTCGGCAGGATCACCCTCGACCGGCGGCATGTGCTGTACCTGTTCGGCACGCCCGGGCAGGAGCGCTTCTGGTTCCTTTGGGACGAGCTCTCCGAAGGGGCGCTTGGCGCGGTGGTCCTCGCCGACACGCGGCGCCTCCAGGACTCCTTCTCCGCCGTCGACTTCTTCGAGGGGCGCGGCATCCGGTTCGCCGTCGCCGTGAACGAGTTCGACGGCTCCCACCACTACGACCCCGAGGAGGTGCGCGCCGCCCTGGGCCTGGCCCAGGAGGTACCCGTCGTGCTGTGCGACGCCAGAAGCCCCGGCTCGGGGATCCGGACCCTGGTCACCCTGGTCCGGTACCTGCTCGCCGCGCACCCCGCCCCCGCCCCGGCACCCAGCCACGGAGCACCGCGATGACGTACCGCCCCGCAGGGCACCTGCGCCTCACCCCCGTCGACGAGGAGGCGCCCCGCCGCGCGCAGCGGCTGCGCCGGCTCGGCCTCGGGGAGCGCCCCGACCCGGAGTTCGACGCGTTCGCGCAGCGACTGACCCAGGTCACCCAGGCGCCCTACGGGATGGTCAACTTCATCGACGAGCACCGGCAGTTCTTCGCGGGCCTGCACACCCCGACCGGCACGTTCACCGGCACGTACCCCGGAGGCCGCTCCGCGGGCGCGGAGGGCGGCCTGCCCCGCTTCCTGGCCCGCGACCACGGCTACTGCCCGCACGTCGTGGTCCGCCGCAAGGCGCTGGTCCTGGAGGATGTCTGCGACTACCCGCGGTTCGCCGGGAACCCCGTCGTCGACGAGATCGGCATCCGCTCGTACCTCGGTGCGCCGCTCATCGACCGCACGGGCACGGTGCTCGGCACGGTCTGCGTGGCCGACACCCGGCCGCGCCCCTGGGGGCGGGCGGGGCTGGACACGATCAAGGCCATGGCCGCGGAGCTGGTGGACAAGATCCACCGGTACGAGGACGGCACACCACCGGCGGTCTGACACGGGACCCGGCCCGCCCGGTAAGCGGTTCGTGATCACCACCCCGAGTGCGGTATTGTTCTCGTGCACGCCGGGCCGGGGGAAACCCCAGGTCAGACGGGCAACGGGACGTGGCGCAGCTTGGTAGCGCACTTGACTGGGGGTCAAGGGGTCGCAGGTTCAAATCCTGTCGTCCCGACTTTGCGAAGTCGCAGGTCAGGGGCCGTTTCAGAGCAATCTGAAACGGCCCCTTGATCGTTTCGGGGACAGCTCGGGGACCCACCCGCCGTGACCGCGTCGGCGGGCGAGCGCGATGGGGCTCGGCAGGACCGGGGGACGCGGAGCGCGGTGAGGTGTGCCGAGAGGGCGGCGCGAGGACCGCAGGCCCGGCGAACGGCCGAGTGCTCGTGCGTGTCGTGTGGATTGTTCCTTGTGGCCCGCCAGGCCGGGTGCGCCGCGATCCTTCGCACCGGCGGTCAGGCCCTGCCCTGGTGCTCCTGCGCCCCGCCCGTGCCGGAGGGTGTGCGGGCGACGTAGACGGTGTTCGCCGACGTGCCGCCCTGGAGGGGGTTGGGGAAGTCGACGACCGTGGCCGTCGCCTCCTCGAAGACGCCCGCGAGTGCGGTGGTGAACGCGTCGTCCGGCGGGTCGTTCGACCACAGGGCGAAGACCCCGCCGGGGTGGAGGTGCTCGGTGAGGGCGCGGAGCCCTGCGGGCTCGTACAGCGCGGCGTGCCGGGGGTGCAGCACGTGGCGCGGGGAGTGGTCGACGTCGAGCAGGACGGCGTGGAAGCGGCGGCCCGGCGTCCGCGGGTCGAAGCCGCCGGGGTCCGCCGCCATCGCGAAGAAGTCGCCCTGCACGAACCGGCAGCGCGGGTCGGCGGCCAGGCCCGCACCCAGCGGGACCAGTCCGCGCCGGTGCCAGTCGACCACCTCGCCGAGTGCCTCCACGACGATCAGCGAGCGGACCCGGGGGTCGTCCAGGGCCGCGCGGGCGGTGTATCCGAGGCCGAGCCCGCCCACCGCGACGTCCAGCCCGGTGCCGGTGTGCCCGGCACCGGGCACACCGGTGGTACTCGGCCCGGTGCCGGGCAGGCCGGCCAGGCCGAGGCGGGCGAGCTCGGTCTCGCCGGCCGTGAAGAGGCTGGACATGAGGAACTCGTCGCCGAGCTTCACCTCGTAGACGTCCGACCCCGACGCCGGGTCCCGGCGGCGCCGCAGGCTGATGTCGCCCAGCGGCGTCGGACGCCAGTCGATCTCCTCGAAACGTACGCTCATCCGGGTTTCGCCTCTGCCGGGTCGCCGGACGGGCGGGTGCGCGCACGCACCCGGGCCGCCGGGGTGGAGGTGGGGGAGGGGGCCGCCGGCGCGGCCGGCGCGGGCCGTCAGGCGTCGATGATGACGGGGATGATCAGGGGCTTGCGGCGGTAGGTGCGGAACGCCCAGTTCGCGACGGCCCTCGCGATGAGCTGCTCCTGCTGGTGCGCGTCCCCGATGCCTTCCTCCGCCGCCTGCGCCAGGGTCTTCTCGATGACGGGGACCGCCGACTCGAAGGTCGCCTCGTCGTGGACGAAACCCCGGGCCAGGAAGTCCGGCGGCTCGGCGAGGGCGCCGCTGTCGGCGTCGACGATCGCCACGACCGTGACGACGCCCTCCTCGGAGAGGGTGCGCCGGTCCTTCAGGGACGCCTCGGTGGCGCCGCCCACCGTCATGCCGTCCACGTAGACGTACCCGGCCGGCACCTTGCCGGTGATCGAGGCGCGGCCGTCGACCAGGTCGACGACGACGCCGTCCTCGGCGATGACGACCCGGTCGGGGTCGACGCCGGTCCGGATGGCGAGGTCGGCGTTGGCCCGCAGGTGCTTCCACTCGCCGTGCACCGGCATGACGTTGCGCGGCTTGACGATGTTGTAGCAGTAGACGAGCTCGCCGGCGCTGGCGTGACCGGACACGTGCACCTTGGCGTTGCCCTTGTGGACGACGTTGGCACCCCACCGGGTCAGCCCGTTGATCACCCGGTAGATGGCGCTCTCGTTGCCCGGGATGAGGGAACTGGCGAGCAGGACGGTATCGCCCTCACCGATGCGGATCATGTGGTCGCGGTTCGCCATCCGGGACAGCGCGGCCATCGGCTCTCCCTGCGAGCCGGTGCACACCAGGGCGATCCGGTGGTCGGGGAGCTTCTCCAGCTCCTTCACGTCCACCACGAGGCCGGGCGGGACGTTGAGATAGCCCAGCTCGCGGGCGATGCCCATGTTGCGGACCATCGAGCGGCCCACGAACGCGACCTTGCGGCCGTGCTGGTGGGCGGCGTCCAGGACCTGCTGGATGCGGTGCACGTGGCTGGCGAAGCTGGAGACGATGACGCGCCGCGGCGAGGTCCGCATCACCTGCTCGATGGCCGGGTTCAGCTCCCGCTCGGACGTCGTGAAGCCGGGGACCTCCGCATTGGTGGAATCCGTGAGGAACAGGTCGACGCCCTCCTCACCCAGCCGGGCGAAGGCCCGCAGATCGGTGATCCGGTCGTCGAGCGGGAACTGGTCCATCTTGAAGTCGCCGGTGTGCAGTACGAGGCCGGCCGCCGTGCGGATCGCCACCGCGAGCCCGTCCGGGATCGAGTGGTTGACCGCCACGAACTCGCACTCGAACGGCCCGAACTTCCGCCGGTCGCCTTCCTTCACCCGCACCGACCGCGGCTGGATGCGGTGCTCCTTCAGCTTGGCCTCCAGGAAGGCCAGGGTCAGCTTCGACCCGACGACCGGAATGTCCCGCCGCTCCCGCAGCAGGTACGGCACCCCGCCGATGTGGTCCTCGTGCCCGTGGGTCAGCACCACGGCCACGATGTCGTCCAGCCGGTCCCGGATGGAGGTGAAGTCCGGCAGGATCACATCCACGCCCGGCTGCGTCTCCTCGGGGAACAGCACCCCGCAGTCGACGACGAGCAGCTTGCCGGCGTGCTCGAACACGGTCATGTTGCGGCCGATCTCGCCAAGGCCGCCCAGGGCGACGACCCTGAGCCCTCCTCGGGGCAGCGGTGCCGCGGGCTTCAGTCCGGGGTGCGGGTGACTCATACCCCCCACGTTAGCGGGGGAGCGGGCCGAGGTGATCTCCGACTCCTCCGCCGACCTGCCGGCAGTCCGCCGCCACCGCAGCGCCGTCGCCCCCCGGCCCCCCCGCCGCACGGCTCCTGCCGGGTGCACGGGGAGGGCGCCTCAGGACGGGGCACGCGCGGCCACACCCTGCGCCGCGCGGCGGCTTCCGCCGTCCGGTCGCGCGCGCCCGGGACCGGGCAGGCAGCCGGCGTGCCGGCCCACACGGCCCCCGGCGCCCTCCTCGGGCGGGCCGGCGGCGGGGTTCCTGCGGCCGGAAAGGTCAGCCGATGGCTTTGCCATCTCTTTGCAATCCGCCCTGCCGCCGCGTCGTCTCTCCGCTCGACCTCCCACCCGGTCCGTCACAGGCCGCCGACGAAGGAGAGCAACCACCATGCGCCGTACCGTCCTCAGCCTCACGGCACTCGGCTGCACCGCCCTGCTGGCGGGCGCCGCGCCCGCGTTCGCCGATGGGGCCTCCCCGTCCCCGGTGCCCGACACCGCCGCGGCCGCCCCCTCGGTCGCCGCCGACCCGACGCCCCGCGCCGAACCGGCCCCCGAACTGTCGGCCGCCCCCTCCGCCGCGCCGGCCGGCGCCGCGCCCCGCACGGCGGACAGCCCCGTCCCCGCCGCCGCGCCCTCGGCGAGGCCGAGCCCGGGGCCGGGGGCCGGGGACGGGGCCCGGGGGTGAGGGACGGCGCCCGCTTGCCGGGGCCTCCCGCCGCCGGTCGGCAGGCACGCGCCGGCCGCTGGTTCCCGCCTGCTGCCGGCCCTTAGGGGCCCGTCCTGCGGCGGGTCCGCGGCCGTGGCCGGCGCCGTAAAGTGGGAGGGCCGGATGCCTTCGGCACCCCGTACCACCCGTAGCGGAGCGCTCATGCACCACCCGCCCACCGGGCCGGACGACGACTCCGGCGCGCTGTTCGGACTGGACGCCCTCGACACGGGGGCACAGCCGGCCGGGCCGCGGGACGGGCCGCTCTTTCGGGACTCGGCGGCGGCACGCCGGCTGCTGCCCGTACGGGAGATCCACGCGGAACCCGCCGCGGCGGCCTCCCCGCGGGGCCGGCAGGTCCTGCGCCGCTTCCCCGACGCCCGGCTGGTCACCGTGGACTCCCACTGGCGCATCCCCGGACTGCACGGCAACGAGGGCAACGTCGACCGCTGGGTCCGGATCAAGGGCGAGACGCTCGTTCTCGGGGAGAAGAAGACCCTCACCACCCGCCCCAACGGCCGGTCCGCCGACTGGATCGCCCCCGGCGCCTCCAACGGCTGCGCGATGGCCTGCGCCTACTGCTACGTCCCGCGCCGCAAGGGCTACGCCAATCCGATCACCGTCTTCACCAACATCGACCGGATCATCGCCCACCTGGCCCGCCACATCGCACGCCAGGGGCCCAAGCCGGAACCGAACCAGTGCGACGCCCGGTCCTGGGTGTACGACATCGGGGAGAACGGCGACTGCTCGGTGGACGCACTGATCTCCGACAACACCGCCGACCTCGTGCGCGCCTTCACGCGGTGGCCCACCGCCAAGGCGTCCTTCGCGACCAAGTTCGTCAACCCCGACCTGCTCGCGCTCCAGCCGCGCGGACGGACGCGGATCCGCTTCTCCCTCATGCCGCCGGACGACTCACGCCTCCTCGACGTGCGGACCTCGCCCGTCGCCGAGCGCGTCGCCGCCGCCGCGGACTTCCTGGACGCCGGCTACGAAGTGCACTTCAACCTCTCGCCCGTGGTCCTCCGCCCCGGCTGGCAGGACGCCTGGGCGGAGCTGCTGCGGCACCTCGACGACGTCCTGCCGCAGCGGGTGAAGCGGCAGGCCGCCGCGGAGGTCGTCATGCTGACGCACAACCAGGACCTGCACGAGGTCAACCTCGGCTGGCACCCCCGCGCGGAGGACGTGCTGTGGCGGCCGGAGCTCCAGCAGGCCAAGCGTTCCGAGAACGGAGCCCTCAACGTCCGCTACCGCAACGGGGTGAAGGCCGAGGCGGTGGCCGCGCTGCGCGACCTGATCGGCCGCCGCGCCCCCTGGCTGGAGGTCCGGTACGCCTTCTGACGCGGGGCGGCCGCCCGCCGGGGACAGCCCGCGCCCCCGCGCCCCGCGCCCGCACCCTGCTCCCGCGGGCGCGGGCCCGGCGTCAGCCCGGGAACCGGCCCGACGACCGCAGTGCCCAGCGGCGCTCGGCATAGGCGAGGTCGTCGCGCCAGAGGCGTCCCGCCGCGGCCTGCACCACGGGCCGCAGCAGCGGGGCGGCCCTGCGGACGAAGGCGAACCCCGGCCGGTCGGACGCCGCCACCACGGCCTCCGTCACCGCCGTGCGCGGGCGGCCCCGGTCGTCGGCGCCGAGCGGGGTGGCGTGGGTCTCCACCACGGAACCCGCCCCCTCCCCCTCCGTGATGTGCATGACGACGGTCCGCGGCTCGGGAGCGGTGAACACCGCCCGGACCGGCACCACCAGCCGCCCCGCCACCTTGAAGGACACGTCGACGGTGAAGCCGTCACCGTCCTCACCCGGGGTGCCGACCACCGTCAGGTCGACGAACGAGTACGGGTGGTACCACGCCCCGTGCCAGGGGTCCAGGCGGTTGGCCACGACGTCCTCGGGCTCGCAGACCCCGGTGCCCGTGTACACGGCCGCCAACCCGCCGCCGAGCGCCGGGCGGACCGGTACCACGGGCGCGTCGAGCGGTTCCTCACCGCCGACTTCGTCCAGCCGCACCCAGACCAGGACCCCGTCGTCGAAGACGGGCAGCGGCTCCCAGCCCGCGAACGGCGACCCGTCCAGGGCGAGTCCGTGCCAGTGGCACACCAGCGTGCCGCACCGGACGGGACTGTCCGCCAGCGGCGCCCCGAGGTGCGGGCAGACACCGGGACCGGCGTGGAGGCGCCCGCCGGCGCCGCGCCAGACGACCACCTCCCGGCCCGCCACCGTGCCGCCAGCGGGCGGTCGGGCCGCACCGCGCCGGTGGCGCCGAGGACGTACCAGTTGCCGGACGGGCGGGCCTGGGCGCGCTTCAACGCGGCCGCGATGACGCCCGGCTTGGCGTCGCGCCAGGTGGGCCGCTGCCGGTCCCACGGGACGGGGCGGCGGCGCAGCGACAGGGGCAGACGGGCGCGGGGCCGGGGGTTCACGCGACCTCCTCGGAGACCGGACGGGCAGGGGCGGCGGACGGGGCGGGCGGAGCGGTACGGGACCGGCGGCGGTGCCGCAGCCGCGCGGCGGCCACCCGGACCAGCCCGTCCGCCGCGACCGCCGCGCGGGTCCGCCGCGGCACCACCGCGCGGCGGTGCAGCACCGCGTAGCCGTCCCCGGCCACGGCGTCGAGGATCCCGCCGTAGAGGACGTACGCGGTGCGGATGCAGGGCCGCGCCACCGGGTCGAGCATCCCCAGACCGGGCTCCGCCTCCCGGTAGACCCGGCGGGTGAGCGCCTCGAACTCCCGCAGGGCGGCGATCACACGGCGGTCGTCGCGCCCCGTGTCGCGGCACCAGCGCAGCAGCTCCCGGTCCGCTCCGTGCCCGGCCAGCAGGTCGCCCGGCACGTACACGCGGCCCCGGTCGAGGTCCTCGCCCACGTCCCGCAGGAAGTTCGTCAGCTGGAAGGCCACGCCGAGGGCGGCCGCGTGGGGCGCGGCCTCCTCGCGCGGCACCACCGTGCCCAGCACCGGCAGCATCTGCAGCCCGATCACGGCGGCCGAGCCGTGCATGTAGCGGCGCAGGTCGGCGTAGGTCGGGTAGTCCGCCACCACCAGGTCGGACCGCATCGCCGCCATGAAGTCGCGGAAGTGGCCGTGCTCGATGGCGTAGCGGCGCGCGGTGTCCGCGACGGCCAGCACCACCGGCTCGTCGCCGGCGCCTTCCCGCAGACCCCTGTCCAGCCGCCGCTGGAGCTCCGCAAGCCGCGCCTCCCGCGCCGGGCCATCCGCCCCGGAGTCGAGGGAGTCGACGATGTCGTCGGCCCACCGGGCGAACCCGTACAGCGCGTGCACGGCGGGCCTGCGGTCCGCGGGCAGCAGCCGGGTCGCGAGGAAGTACGTCCTGCCGTGCGCCGCGTTGAGCGCCCGGCAGCGGCGGTAGGCGGCCCGCAGCGCCGGGTCGGTGATGCCCGCGGCGTCGAGTTCGCGGCCGGTCATGCGGGGGCCTCCTCGGCTCGTGCGGGCGCCGGGCGGTTGGCGGGGCGCACGGTGCCGCCGGTGATGCGGGCCGCCGCCAGCTTCCCCGACACCAGGGAGGTCGGCACCCCGACACCCGGGGTGGTGCCGCACCCGGCGAGTACGGCGTTCTCCGTGCCGCGCACCAGGTTCCGCGGCCGGAAGGGGCCCGTCTGCAGGAAGGTGTGGGCCGCCGAGAACGGCGTGCCGGCCGCATGCCCCTGCCCGAGCCAGTCGGCCGGGGTGACGAGGCACTCCTCGTCGACGGCCGCCCCGATCCCGTCGAGGCCGCGCCGCTCCAGCTCCCGCAGCAGGGAGTCCCGGTAGCGCGGGCCGAGCTCGCCCCACGCGGCGGCGCCGGGACCGAGGGCCGTGTTGGGGCAGGGCGCGAGGATGTAGTGCAGGTGGCGGCCCGGCGGGGCGAGCGAGGGATCGGTTGCCGTGGGCCGGGTGACCAGCAGCGAAGGGTCGCTCATCAGCCGCCCCTCACGGGTGAGTTCGTCGAACGTGGTGCGCCACGCCGCGCCGAACGAGATCGTGTGGTGCGCGAGGTGCGGCCAGGTGCGGTCCGTGCCGGCGTGCAGCACGACCGCGGACGGCGAGTGCCGCAGCCGCACGGGCCTGCGCGGGCGGCGGCCGAGGAGCCGGTACGCGACGGGCAGGTCGGGGGTGAGCACGACCGCGTCGCACGGGATGCGGTCCTCGCCGGTGACCACGGCGGTGATCCGGTCACCCGACCGCTCCAGCCGGGCGGCCTCCTGGCCGAACCGCAGCTCGGCCCCCGCGTCGGCGGCGGCGTCCGCCATGGCCTGCGGCAGGGCGTGCATGCCGCCGCGCGGGAAGTACACCCCGGCGACCGTGTCCATGTAGGCGATGACGGCGTACGCCGCCAGGGCCCGGGCCGGCGGGACGCCCGCGTACAGCGCCTGGAAGGAGAACACCCGCTGCAGCCGCTCGTCCTTCAGGAAGCGGCCGATGCGCCGGTCGAGCCGGCCGAAGCCGCCGAGCGCCGCGAGGCGGGCGAGGTCGCCGGTCAGCAGGTCGAGGGGCGAGTCGAAGTTCGCGTCGATGAAGTGGCGCATCTGCGCCCGGTACAGCCGCTCCAGCCAGGTCCGCAGCCGCCGGTAGCCCGCCGCCTCCGCGGCCCCGGCGAACCGCTCGACCTCGGCGGCCATCGCGTCGCCGTCGGTGTGCACGTCGAGTGCGCTGCCGTCCGCGAACGACGCCCGGTACGCCGGGTGCAGCGGGATCAGCTCCACCCGGTCGTACAGGCTGTCGCCGACCGCCGCGAAGGCCTCGTCGGCGAGGTCGGGCATGGTCAGCACGGTCGGTCCGGTGTCGATGCGGTAGCCGCCGAGGTCCATGCGGCCGGCCCGTCCGCCGGGCAGCGGGTCCCGCTCGACGACGGTGACCCGGCGCCCGGCGCCCAGGAGGTGCAGCGCGGCCGACAGGCCGGCGAACCCCGCGCCGACGACCACCACATGGTCCGTGCGGCCCTTCACCGTGCGGGTCATCGCCGCACCTCCGGCGTGCCGGGGCCGACGGGGGCGGGGGACGGCTCGGGATGCGGGCGGGCCGGCGGCTCGCCTGGAGCGCGGGATCCCGCCGCCGCGGCCAGCAGCTCCCGCAGCCTGCCCCCGGCGTCCGGGGCGAGCGGCGCGCCGTCGAAGTGGCGCAGGCCCTGCGCCGCCAGCCGGCCGATCTTGGCCTCGACCGCGGCCCGGGCGCCGGTGCGCACCAGCACGTCGCGTACCTCCTCCAACCCCGCGGGGGTCAACTCCGGGTCGCCGAGGGCCCGTTCCAGCACGTCCCGGGCGTGCCGGTCGGAGGCGGCCGCCGCGCGCGCCGTCGCCACGGCGACCAGATACGTCGGCTTGCCCTCGCGGATGTCGCCGCCGCACGGCTTGCCGGTGCGGGCGGGGTCCCCGAAGACGTCGTCCAGGTCGTCGCGTAGCTGGAAGGCCATGCCCACGCAGCGCCCCGCCGAGCACAGCGCCTGGAGGGTGCGGGCCTCGGCGCCGGCGACGGCGGCCCCCAGCGCGAGGGGCCGCTCCACCGAGTAGAGCGCGCTCTTGAGGCCAGCGGCCCGCAGCGCGCGCGGCTGGGAGCGCGATCCGGTGAGCTGGCCCTGGAGATCGAGGAACTGGCCGGCCACCATCTCCGTCCGCATGTCGCTCCACAGCCGGTGCACCACGGTCGCCGTCCACGGGTCCAGCGCCAGTTCGGCCACCACGTCGTCGGCCCACGCGAGCGCGAGGTCCCCGGCGAGGATCGCGGCCGCCTCACCGAAGCGGGCGGCGCGGGACGGCGGCGCGGCCTCGGCGTGCCGGTCGCGTACCTCGGCGTGCAGGGCGGGACGGCCGCGCCGCTGCGTCGAGCCGTCCATCACGTCGTCGTGGACGAGGGCGCAGGTCTGCAGCAGTTCGAGTGCCGCGCCGATCCGCAGGGCGGCGGCGACGGAGTCCTCGCCGGCCCCGCCGCAGGCACGCATCGCCCACCAGACGAGCTGCGACCGGGTGCGCTTGCCGCCCTCCTGCGTGAACCGGGCCACGTGCGCGGCGAGTTCCTGGGCGAACCGGCCGTCCAGGGCGCGGGCCCGTGCGAGCCGGTCGGCGAGCACCTGCTCCAGCACCCGGCCGACCGCGGCGGGCACGTCCGCGTCGACGGCCGCCGCACCCGAGGCGTCCGGACCCGGGGCGCGGGGGTCCGCGGCGGCCGTTCCCGCGCTGTCCCGGCCCGCGGTGACCGTACCGGCGGCGTCCGGATCCGCGGGGTGCGCGGGCGCCGCGTGCCGGGGCGCGGTGCGCGGGTCCGCGAGGTGCCCGGGAGCCGCGTGCGAGGCGGAGGCGTGCGGGTCCGGGGTGTGTGGGGCGGCCGTGCGTGGGGCGGTGGCGTGTGGGGTGGTGGTGTGCGGGTCCGCGAGGCGCCCGGGAGCCGTGTGCGGGGCGGAGGCGTGCGGGGCGCGCGGGTCCGCGGTGTGCGGGGCGGCCGTGTGCGGGGCCGCGAGGTGCCCGGGAGTCGCGTGCGGGGCGGTGGCGTGCGGGTCCGGGGTGTGCGGGGCGGCCGCGTGCTGGGGAGTCGCGGCCCCGGAAGACCCGTGGCCGTGCGCCCGGCCGGCGGCGGACCGGCCGGGGCGCTCGTGCCGGGGAGGCTCCTGCGGGGCCACCAGGCGGGGGACGGGCGGCGGCGCGGCCGCGGGATGGTCCTTCGCCTGAGTGGGCCGCATCCCGGTTCCTCTCGTCGTGGTGTCGATGCCTTCTTCATCGTCCTTCGGCCATCCCCCGTGATACGGATGCGGATCGTGCCCGGTCCCCGAAACCCCCGGAAAGCCACCGGGTGGACGCGCCCGCCCGGGTGACGGCATCCGATGCGGGTGCGGGACGGGAAAGGGCGTCAGGTGCGCGCACGCGGACGAGGGACGGAGGGAGCCGGGGTGCCGGAGGTGGATGTGGCCGTCATCGGGGCGGGAGCGGCCGGGCTGTCCCTGGCCCACCGCCTGAGCGGACGGGTGCCGGGGGCCCGGACGCCGTCCGTGGTCCTCGTCGACGCGCCCCCGGGGCCGCTGCGGCCCCCGCCGCGGACGTGGTGCTTCTGGGAGTCCGGCCGCGGCCGCTTCGACGCGGCCGTGCGGTCGCAGTGGCGGCACCTGCGGGTACGGCCGCCCGCCGGGCCGCCGATCGGCGGCGACATCGCGCCGCTGCGCTACAAGATGATCCGCTCCGACGACTTCGAGTCCCTCGTCGGCCGGGACCTGGCGGGCAGCCCCAACGTCCGGCGGGTGGAGGCCGTCGTGGACACCGTGGACGAGTACCCGGGCGGGGCCCGCGTCCTGACCACCGGCCCGGACGGCGGCGAGGGCATCGTGGACGCCCGCTGGGTGTTCGACTCGCGCCCCCTCGGCAGCCTCCCGGCCGCCCGCACCACCCTGCTCCAGCACTTCCACGGCTGGTTCGTCCGCACCGCGCGGCCCGCCTTCGACCCCAGGACCGCCGAACTCATGGACTTCCGCACACCGCAGCCCCGCGACGGACTGTCCTTCGGCTACGTCCTGCCCACCGGACCGTGCGAAGCCCTCGTGGAGTACA
Source organism: Streptomyces sp. CC228A (assembly GCF_021390935.1). GTDB lineage: Bacteria > Actinomycetota > Actinomycetes > Streptomycetales > Streptomycetaceae > Streptomyces. The sequence continues at coordinate 446,221 of NZ_JAJPUI010000004.1, read as the reverse complement.
CCGAGTTCTCCCGCGAGGTCCTCACAGCGAGCGGATACGCGGCGGCCGTACGGCACTACGTCGAGGACGTGCTGCGGCTCGGCGACACGGAGGTCGTCGCCACCGAGACCGGTGTGATCCCCATGACGGACGCCCCCATGGCGCGGCGCGTCGGCGCCTCGGTGTTCCGGATCGGCGCCGCCGGAGCCGCGACCCGCCCGTCCACCGGCTACACCTTCGCCGGCCTCCAGCGCCAGACGCGGGCCGTCGCCGCCGCGCTCCGGCAGGGGCGCGCACCCCGGTGCCGCCCGCCGCCCACTCCGCCCGGGCCCGCGCCATGGACGCCGTCCTCCTCAGGGCCCTGGACAGCGGCCGGGTCGACGGGCCCGCGCTGTTCGCCCGGCTGTTCGCCGACGTCCCCATGCGGAGGCTGCTGCGCTTCCTCGACGGCCGTACCGGCCTGTTCGAGGACCTGTCCGTGGGACTCCGCACCCCGATCGGCCCGATGCTCCGCAGCGCCGCCGAACTGCCGCGCCTGCCGCGCCGCCCCTCCGACTGACCCGACCCCGAGTCCCTTCTCGCCCCGTCCCTGGAGGCCGTATGACCCTGCTGCGCGACGAAGACCTCGCCGCCGCGTTCGACCACGCGTCCCGCAGTTACGACACGCTGGTGGCCGCCAATCCCGGCTACCACGCGCACCTGCGGCGCTCGGTGTGCCGCCTCGGCCTGCCCGGGCACGGGCAGGGACTGCGCGTCCTGGACCTCGGCTGCGGCACCGGCGCCTCGACGGCCGCGCTCCGCTCCCTCCTCCCGGCCGCCGACCTCACGGCCGTGGACGCCTCCGCCGGCATGCTGGAGCGGGCCGCCGCCAAGCCGTGGGCGGGCGGGGTGCGGTTCGTGCACGCCCCGGTCGAGCGGCTGGCCGCCGCGGGCGTGGACGGGCCCTTCGACGCGGTGTTCGCCGCCTACCTGTTCCGGAACGTCTCCGATCCCGACGCCGTCCTCACCGCCGTCCGCGGCCTGCTGCGGCCCGGCGGACGGCTCGGCGTCCACGAGTACACGCTCAGCGGCCGCCGCGCCGACCGGGCGGTGTGGACCCTGGTGTGCCGCGGCGTCGTCCAGCCGGCGGCCACCCTCCTCGGGGACGGGCCGCTGTACCGCCACCTGTGGCGCAGCGTCGTCGGCTTCGACACCGCCGGGCGGTTCGCCGAACGCCTCCGCGACGCCGGCTTCGACCGGGTCCGCACCCTGCCCCTGCCCGGCTGGCAGACCGGCATCACCCACACGTTCGTGGCCCGCCGCGGGGAGGAGCCCCGATGACGCTCCCCGCCCCGCGCAGGGGAGCGGCCCGCCGCGGCCGCGACCGGCGGGCCCGCGTCCTGCCCGCCCACCACGGAGCCGGGCACGCGACCGGCCGCCCTCGGTCGCCGTGGTCGGCGCCGGGATCGCCGGGCTCGCCGCCGCCACCGCCCTGGCCGAGCGGGGCGTCGCGGTGACCCTGTACGAGCGGGAGGCGTACGTCGGCGGGCGGGTCGGCGGCTGGCCCACCCGCCTGAGCGACGGCACCGCCGTCACCATGAGCCGGGGCTTCCACGCGTTCTTCCGGCAGTACTACAACCTGCGGGGCCTGCTGCGCCGCACCGACCCGGGGCTGGACCGGCTGACCGGCCTGCCCGACTACCCGCTGCTGCACGCCGACGGCATGCGGGACGGCTTCCGGCACGTCCCCCGCACCCCGCCGTGGAGCGCGCTGGGCTTCGTCGCGCTCAGCCCGTCCTTCCGGCTGCGGGACCTGCGCGCCATGGACCTGGTCGCGGCCCTGCCCCTGCTCGACGTCCGCGTCCCCGGCGTGTACGACCGCCTCGACGGCACCTCCGCGCACGCCTTCCTGGACGCGGTGCGCTTCCCCGAACGCGCCCGGCACCTGGCGTTCGAGGTGTTCTCCCGGAGCTTCTTCGCCGACCCGCGGCAGCTGTCGGCGGCCGAGATGGCGCTGATGTTCCACATCTACTTCCTCGGCTCCGCCGAGGGCCTGCTGTTCGACGTGCCCCGCTCGCCCTTCCCGCAGGCCCTCTGGGACCCCCTGGCCGGGTACCTGAAGGGCCTCGGCGTCGAACTGCGCACGGGCACCGTCGTCGAGCACGTCGCGCCCGTACGGGGCGGCGGCCACGACGTCGCCGCCGGGGGCGGCGAGCGCCGGTACGACGCCGTGGTCCTCGCCCTCGACCCCGGCGGCCTGCGGTCCCTCGTCGGCCGCTCCGACCGGCTGGGCGACGCCCCGTGGCGGGAACGGGTCGCCCGCCTGCGCACCGCCCCGCCGTTCCTGGTCACCCGGCTGTGGCTGGACCGCCCCGTGGCCGCCGACCGGCCCGGCTTCCTCGGCACCAGCGGCTTCGGCGGCCTCGACAACATCAGCGTGCTGGACCGCTGGGAGGACGAGGCGGCCCGCTGGGCGGCGCGCACGGGAGGGTCCGTCGTCGAGCTCCACGCCTACGCGGTCGATCCGGGCGCCGACCGCGGCGCCGAGGAGCGGCGCCTCGTCGAGCAGCTCCGCCGCGTGTACCCGGAGACGCGCACGGCCTCGGTCGTCGACGTCCGGCACGAGTGGCGCGAGGACTGCCCGCTGTTCCCCGTGGGCGGCTACGCCGACCGGCCCGCCGTCCGCACCCCGGACCCCGCCCTCGTCGTGGCCGGGGACACCGTGCGCACCGACCTTCCCGTGGCGCTCATGGAGCGGGCGGCCACGACCGGGTTCCTCGCCGCGAACGCGCTGCTGCAGCGGTGGGGCGTGCGCGGGCAGACGCTGTGGACCGTACCGGACCGCGGGCGGGGCACCGTGCTGCCGAAACTCGCCGCCTGGGCCGGGCGGTGAAGCGGCCGCCCCGGAGCCGGCACACCACCGGCGCCCGGGGCGGCGCGGGCGACCGGCGTGGCCCGGGGCGCGGCGTGGAACACGGACGGGACGGGAGCGCCGGCCGGGGCCGTGGAGCCCGAACGGCACGAGCGGCGGGCGGCACGGCCCGCACCGACGAGGGGAAGAGGTGGTCATGTGTCCGCAGCGCGGGAAGCGACGGACGTGCTGGTGGTCGGGGCCGGGGTCGCCGGGCTGGCCTGCGCCCGCGACCTGCTGGCGGCCGGCGTCGGCGTCCGGGTCGTGGAGGCGTCCGACGACGTGGGCGGCCGGATGCGCTCCGACCGCGTCGACGGCTTCGTGGTGGACCGCGGGTTCCAGGTGTTCAACACCTCCTATCCGCAGGTGCGGCGCCGACTGGTCCTGAAGGACCTGCGGCTGCGGCCCTCCACCCCCGGCGTCCTGATCCACAGCCCGTCCGGCCGCCTCCGGTTCACCGATCCCACGCGCCGCCCGCGCACGCTGCCCGACCTGCTGCCGGGCCGCCTCGCCGGCGCCCGCGACCTCGCCGCCACCGGCCTGCTCTCCGCCCGGGACATGCTCGCCCCGCCGCGCCTGCTGAAGCGGCTGCCCGACACCACCACCCGGGCCGCCCTCGCCGACGCCGGGGTGTCCGACGCGTTCGTGGAGACGTTCTTCCGCCCGTTCCTGTCGGGCGTCTTCCTGGAGGACCGGCTGGAGACCTCCAGCCGCGTGTTCCACCTCGTGTGGCGGAGCATGCTGCGCGGCACCCTGTGCCTGCCCGCCGAAGGCATCGCGGCCGTCCCCGCGCCCTGGCCGCCGCCCTGCCCGCGGGGACCGTGCGCCTGGAGACCCCCGTCGAGCGGCTCACGGCCGACGGCGCGGCCACCGCCGACGGCCGGGAGGTCCCCGCGCGCGCCGTCGTCGTCGCCACCGGCCCCGGACCCGTCGCCGCGCTGCTGCCCGGCGTCGGCGTGCCGGACTACCGCGTCGTGACGACGTACTGCCACGTCGCGCCGCGCTCCCCCCTCGGCGAGCCGACGCTGCTCGTGGACACCCGGCGCCGCTTCCTCGACACATGCGTCCTCAGCGACGTCGTGCCCTCCTGCGCCCCGCCCGGCCACGCGCTCGTCGCCACCTCCGTCCTGGGCCGGGACGAGGAGGGCGGGGAGCGCGGGGTGCGGGCGGCGCTCGCCGAGGCGTACGGCACCGGCACGGACGGCTGGGACCTGCTCGCCGTGCGCACCGTCGACGACGCCCTGCCGGCCATGGCGCCGCCGCAGCCGCTGACCCGCCCCGCGCGGGTGGCCCCGGCCGGTACGTGTGCGGCGACCACCGCGCCACCGGATCGGTGCAGGGCGCGCTCGCGTCCGGGGCGCGGGCCGCGCGGGAGGTGCTCCGCGACCTGCGGCGGTGACCGCCCGGGGGTCAGGGCGGGCCGTCGCCGCGCCGCCGCTCCCGGTCCAGCAGCCCGTCCAGGTCCCCGAGCCGGTCCAGGCCCCGCACCGCCCGCGTCATCCGCGGATTGCGCTCCAGCCGGGCGCGGTGCCGGTGCAGGAAGGCCCAGTACGCAGCAGGCCGAGGGTTGAGGGACGACGACAGCAGGCTGTGGCTCATGACCGGGTCCCGCGCCGGCATCGCGTCCTCGTACGGCCCGAACCCGGCGAGGCGGCGCTCGGCGAACCGGCGCAGCGCGGCCGGCGCCTCCCGCCGGGAGGCGGGGAAGAGGCGCGGCCCGTCCCGGCCCACGAAGCGGACCGCCCCTTCCCGCTCCCAGCGGTCGAGGCCGCGGCGCACCTCCGCGTCGATGCCGTCCTCCCGCGGCCAATTCGGCGCGGGCGCGCCCAGGGAGGGCGCGCCGCGGGGCGGCGGCTCGCGGTTGTCGTGGCGTGGTTCCCGCGTCCGCCCGCGGGGCCGTCCCCGTCCACCAGCAGACCGTGCGTGCGCCGCACCCACCGGTAAGTCCTCCTGCCGCAGCCGCTCATTACCGTGCCCGTCCGCCCAGGCGCGGAAGTCGTCGCGGGCGACGAGGAAGCCGCGCGCCGGCAGCACCGTGACGGCGCCGAGGGACCGTACCAGCCGCAGCGCCGCGTACGAGGTCGGGTGGTGCACCGTGACCGGGCCGTCCCCGACGGCCTCGCGCAGCCCCTGCCGGTAGGTCTCGGCGCGGACGTAGCGCACCCGGTCGCCGAGCTCCGCGGCGTGGTGCCGCATGGCGGAGAGCACCAGGTGCGCCTTCGCCCGGTGGAAGCGCCGGCGGCGGAACACCGAGCGGGCCTCGATCATGACCACGGGCGCGTCCCGTGCGGGGCCCTCCGGCCCGGCGGTCAGGAAGTGCGGACCGAGCCGGTCGCCGAGCAGTCAGTGGGGAACCGTCACGACAGCGCCTCCTCGCTCTTGGCCGGTCACGCCTGCACCGCGTGCACGGCCGCGCCGGCCGGCCGGTCCCGCCGTCCCGCGGCGCCCGCCGCCCCGGTCCCGCCGCCGGGCCTGCTCCGGATGCCGCCCGCACGACGTGCTTCGCCTCGGCCCCGGACGGCCCTGCAACCGATCCCCGTGTCCGCGGAGAAAAGCGGACGAAGGCGGACGGAGCATCGGCTTCGTCGCGGGGGCGCTTCCGAGCGACGGAGAGGACGCGTCATGAGGCTGCGCGAGGAACTGCCCGTGGACCACCGGCTTGCCCGGGTGTACCGCTATGGGGCCGGGCTGTGCGGAGTGGTCCTGCTGGTGTTCGGCTGCCTGGGCTTCGCGGACCGGCTGAGCCCCTTCGACACGGACGGCACTCGCATCGCGGGGATGACGACCAACGGTGTGCTCAGCCTGCTCTCGGTCGTCGTGGGACTCGTCCTCATCGGCGGGGCCGTGATCGGGGGCAACGTCGCGTCGACCCTTAACATGACCGTCGGCACGCTGTTCGTGCTCAGCGGCTTCTTCCACGTCTTCACCCTGGACCGCCCCGCCAACGTCCTCGGCTTCGGCATGACCAACGTCATGTTCAGCTTCGTGATGGGCCTGCTCATCGCCTGCTTCGGCATGTACGGGCGGGTGTCGGGCACCCTGCCGCACGACAACCCCTACTGGCGGCGCCGGCACCCCCGCGAGGCGGCGCGCGAGGCCCTCGCGGCGCGGCGCCGGGCCCGGCAGGAGGCCCTCGGCCAGGCGCGGGGACGCCGGGCGCCCGAAGCCGCGTCAGCGGACGCGAGCGCGCCGGGTGCCCGGTCCGGTCAGGCCCCGGACGCCTCCCGGGCCGTCGCCTCCGGCCGGGACTGACCCGGCCCGGCGGGACACACGGCGGCCGTCACCCCCGGTGCTCGGGGGCACCGGCGCCCCAAGCGCACCGACGACCGGGGCGCATCGATGACCCGGAACCCGCCGGCAGCCGAGAAGCACCGGCGACCAGGGCGCACCGACGACCGGGACGCACCGGCGGCCGAGACCGCGGGAGAGGAGGATGATCATGGAGGTGGAAGGCGCGCGCGTGCTCGTACCCGGCGCCACCGGAGCCATCGGCGCCGCCCTGGCGCGGCGGCTGCACGGGCAGGGCGCCCGCGTCGCGGTGGCGGGCCGGGACCCGGACTCCCTGGCCCGGGTCGCCGCGGCCTGCGGCGGCGCGCCGGCCCGCCGGTTCGACGCCTACGACCTGGACGGCTGCGCCCGTACGGTCCCCTGGGCGGTGGACGAGCTCGGCGGCCTCGACGCGGTGGTGGTCTGCGTCGGAGTCGCCGGTTTCGGCCCGGCCGAGTCGGTCGGCGACGCGGTCGCCGAGCACCTGCTGACGGTCAACGCACTGGCCCCCGCGGCCGTCCTCCGCGCGGCGCTCACCGCCGTGCCGCCGGGCGGCGCCCTCGCCGCGGTGACCGGGGTCGTGGTGGACGCCGCGCCGGCGGGCATGGCGGACTACGCGGCGTCGAAGGCCGCGCTGGCCGCCTGGCTGGCCGCGGTGCGCCGCGAGCGGCGGCGCACCGGCCCGGCCGTTCTGGACATCAGGCTGCCGCACGTGGAGTCGGGGTTCGCGGAGCGGGCCGTGGCCGGCGCCCCGCCCGCCCTGCCCCGGGGGCGTACGGTCGGCGAGGCCGTGGACGTGATCCTCGCCGCTCTCACGGAGCCCGCGGCACCGGCGGTCCGCACGGCGGGGGCCCCGGCGGCGTCGCCGTAGCCCGGCCCGTCGACGTCGTAGGCCCCGGTGCCGGAGGCCCCACGCCGCAGGCCGCCCCCGCCCGCGGTGAGGCCGTGCTGCACCGCGCGGGCGACGAAGGCCATGGTCCGGCCCATGCGGCCGCGCGCGACGAAGCGGGAGTCGTGGACGACCGCCGCCGTAGTCGGCCCACTCGAACATGCCCGTCGTGAAGCTGGTGCGCCTGCCCGGTCAGCCCCGACCGGGCGGGCGCACCCGTCCGCGCCGGGTCACGCCCCGGCGGCGGCGGGGGAGGAGCGGGCGACGAGCCGGGCGCAGACGAGGGCGGCGAGGGTCACCCCGCCCAGGGCGGCCGCGGCGCCCGCGAACCCGCCGAGCGCCAGGCCCACACCGCCCAGCCCGGCGCCGGCGAAGACGCCGAAGCTCATCCCGGCCGCGTTCACGCTCAGCGCGGTGCCGCGCAGGGAGCCGCAGCGCCGTACCAGCAGGGTGGTGACGCAGGCCGCGACCGTGGCGTGCCCGGCGCCGACGAGCGCCGTCAGGGGCAGGGCCAGCCAGAGCGTGTGCGTGAAGAACACGCCGACCAGCGCGGCCAGGGCGAGCAGCAGTGCGATCGTCATCAGCGCCTCCGCGGGGAGCTTCGTCCGCTCGGCGCTCAGCAGCCGTCCGGCGAAGAGGTTCCCGAGGAAGAACGACGTCCCGCTCAGGGTCCACACCAGCGCGAACGGCTCCGGCGCGAGCCCGAACCGCTCGTCGTAGAAGGCCGCCAGGTAGGCGAGGTACCCCATGAACGCGGCCGTCCGCAACATGGCGACCAGGAGCAGCGGCACCACGCCGGGCAGACCCGCCAGGAGCCGGAACGACTCCAGGTAGCCGGGCCTGGCCGCACCACCGGGCGCCTCGGCGCCGGGCCCTGCCTTGCGGCGGCCGCGCAGCAGGAAGTACAGGGCGAGCACCGCGCACAGGGCCGCCATGGCCCACAGGTCGCCCTGCCACCCCCACACCAGCGCCGGCAGGGCGACGAGCGGCGCCGCGAGGAGCGCGGTCAGCGACTGGGTCGCCGTGATCAGGGTGGCGGCCCGGCCCGCCGCCGCGTCGTCGTCGAACCGGTCGGCCGCGGCGGCGGTCAGCGCCGGGTTCAGCACGGCTGTCCCCGCGCCCACGAGCAGGCAGAACGCCGCCAGCAGCAGGAACCCGCCGCTCGCACCGAGCGCCGCCGACACGGCGAGCACGGCCAGGCCGCCCGCGGCCGCCCACTCCCTGCGCACGCGGTCGATCAGCGGCGCCAGCGCGGTGCCCACGGCGAGGGCGGCCAGCCCGCCGAGGCCGCGCAGCTGGCCCAGCGCCGCCACGCTGCCGCCGGAGGCCTCGGAGATGGGGACGAGGAACGTGCTGTAGACGGTGAAGGGCACCAGCCCCGCGGCGGAGGCCAGCATGAACGGCCAGAGGACCCGGGTCATCGCCAGGTCCCCGGGCACGGCCCCCGACTTCGGGGCCGTGCCGGCCGGCTCCGGGGCGGTGCCGGAGGTCTGCGGGGACGCCGCGGCCCCCTTGGTCTCGCTGCTCACACCCGCTCCGCCCGGTACCGGTACAGCGCGGTCGCGTCGGCGCTGAACTGGGAGAACGGGAACGGCTCCGCGGACAGGGCGGTCACACCGGAACCGAGGAAGGCCCGCGCGACCGCGCTGCCGGTCTGCGCGTACACCACGAGGGGGACCTCCTGCTTGCGGCAGTGCTCCAGGAGGTGGTCGAAGCTGCCGTTGGTGAGCGTCATACCGGTCGCCACGACCGCGTCGGCCTCGGCGAGCACGTCCGCCATGTCGTCCGCGACGGGGTCGCCCCAGTGGGTGGTGCGCAGGTTGAAGTCGCAGGGCAGCGGGTGGCCGCCTTGCTCGCGGATCGCCGCGACCAGCGGGTTGACCACCCCGACCAGGGCCACCTTCGCGCCGGGCGCGATGTCGAGGAGTCCGGCGACGGCCGCATCCCTGGCCTGCGCGCGCTCCTCCGGCGCTCCGGTGGGCAGGACGACGGTCTCGGCGCCGGCGGCGCCCCGGTGGGGCTGTACCCGCCCGAGGTAGGCGTCGAGCGCGGCGATGCGCACGGGGGCCGACTCGTGGCGGATCAGGGTGTCGAGGGTGTGCCCGGAGGCGTCGGCGCAGAAGTCCGGGTCCACTTCCCCGGCTTCGAAGGCGCACGCGCCGAAGGCGTCGCCGGAGCGGAGCAGCACGTACTGGTTGTGGTACGTGACCCGGCTGCCGGCCAGGCGTGTGGTGTGGTGCAGCCAGAAGGCGCTGGTGACGGCCAGCTTGCTCGGAAGCGGCCCGAAAGCGCCTTCCAGGACGGCCTGCTGGAGGTCCGGGACGGACTGCGGCTGGGCAGGAGGCATGGGTGTTCTTTCCGGGACGGGTACGGGCGCGGGACGCGCGGTACGGAGGGGGCGGGAGGCGAGGGGTGTCAGGGGAGGTCGTCCAGGCGCTCGGGCCGGTAGGGCAGGCCGGCCAGCTCGGGGCGGCCCGCCGGCTGGTAGCACAGCAGCAGGGAGCGCCGGTCGCGGGCCGTCCGGTTGGGGCCGGAGCGGTGCACGATGAGCCCCGGGAACATCAGCACCGATCCGGCCGGGGCCTCGACGGTCACGGCGCCGCGCACGTCGGTGCGCGCGGTGTCGACCAGCAGGCCGGTCGGCTCGGCGCGGTCGCGGGGCGCGGGCCCCGCCAGGTGGCTGCCCGGCACGATCTGGAGGGCGCCGTTGTCGGCCGTGACATCGTCGAGGAAGACCATCGCGGTGGCGACGTCCCGGGCGTCCGGGCCCGCGCAGCAGTACCAGTAGGGGTAGTCCTGGTGCCAGCGGAACTCCGAACCGACCCCGGCCCGTTTGAAGTTCAGCTTCGACGTGAACCTCCCCAGGTCGTCGCGGCCCACGATCCGGCGCATGGGCGCGGTGATCCGTTCGTCGGTCCACAGGGCGTCCAGCACCGGGTCCAGGTGGGTGACGGGGGACAGGCTGCGCACGGCGGGCGGACGGGCGTCCGGCTCCCAGTGGACGGTGGTGCCGTCCACCTTCTCCAGCCGGTGCCCGTCCGGCCACACGGCGGCGTCGTCCGTTCCGTCCAGTGCCTTCGCCGTCACGCGGGCGAGCACGGACTCCGCCGACCGGGCCGCGGCCGCCGTCTCGGCGGGGCCGAGGAGGCGGGGCAGGAGCACGAAGCCGCGGGCGGTCTGCGCGTCGAGGGACATGGGAGGCACCTTCCGGTCGGACGGGGCGGGTACGGGGTGCGGCGGGCCGCACGCGGGGGACGCTAGGCCGGTTCGGCCATGAGGGCGGGTGCGTCGTGTAGGAGTCCGTTGTCGGGTGGGGGCCAGTTCATGGCGGACCAGGGGTGCTTGAGTTCGTTTTGTGTGGTGACTTCGTGGGGGCGCATGGTGCCGAGGCCTGGTGCTGCGGTGTGGTGGGCGTAGGCGGTGTCGACGTAGCGGTGGCCGGTGTCGGCGGCGAGGAAGATGTAGGTGGGGTCGGTGTCTTGTTTCTGTTCCCAGAGGGTGGTGAGGTAGGCGGCGCCTGCGGAGAGGCCGGCGAAGATGCCGCTGGCGCGCAGGAGTTCGATGGCGCCGGACATGGCGTAGTCGAAGTTGATCCAGTGGATGCGGTCGTAGAGGTGGTGGCGGACGTTGTGGAAGGGGATGGAGCTGCCGATCCCGGCGATGATCATGTCGGGGTCGGAGACGTGTTCGGCGCCGAAGGTGACGCTGCCGAAGGGTTGGACGCCGATGAGGGTGACGTCGCGGCCGGCTTCGCGCAGGTAGGTGGCGATGGCGCCGGTGGATGCGCCGGTGCCGACGCCTCCGACGAGGGAGAGGGGTCCGTTGGGGACTTCTTTGCGGATGAGGTCGGCGATGTCGCGGTAGCCGAGGTAGTGGATGGCGTCGTGGTATTGGCGCATCCAGTGGTAGTGCGGGTTTTGCTGGAGTAGTTCGCCGATGCGCTGGACGCGGAGGTTCTGGTCGAGGCGGAGGTTTTGGGAGGGGCGGACTTGTTCGAGGGTGGCGCCGAGGATCTCCAGTTGGACGCGCAGGGTGCGGTCGATGGTGGTGGAGCCGACGATGTGGCAGTTGAGGCCGTGGCGGTGGCAGGCGAGGGCGAGGGCGTGGGCGTAGATGCCGCTGGAGCTGTCGATGAGGGTGTCGCCGGGTTTGACCTGTCCGGTGTCCAGCAGGTGGCGTACTGCGCCGAGTGCCGAGTAGAGCTTCATGGTTTCGAAGCGCAGGCAGATCGCGCCGGGGGGGACGGTGACGACGTCGGGTTCCTTGACGGCCTCGGCTATGTGCTCGTGCATGTCGTCGTGCTCCCGGGTCAGGCGGCGTTGTGGCGGGTGAGTTTGAACAGGTATGCCTGGCAGTTGTCGCCGTCCCAGGTCTGGCGGTGCTGGATGGCGGGGTGGAATCCTGCGTCGATGCCGTGGCGGATGATGCGTGTGAGTTCGGCGGTGTTGGAGACGGTGAGGTGGATTTCGCCGTGCGGGGCGAGCAGGTTGCGGGTGGCGAGTTGGTCGAAGAAGCGCAGGACGATGTCGGTGCCGACGCAGACGTTGCGGACCACGGTGGGGTCGTCGCTGGTGCGGGTGCTGACGGCGGGCGGGTTGAAGGTGATGACGTCGAGTCGGGCGGAGTCGGGGAACTGTTCGAAGAGGTTGGATACCAGGGGTCGGAAGAGGGTGTCGGGGCGGTGGCCGACGATGCGCTGGTAGTGGGCGGTGGCGGTGGCGACGCTGTCGGGGTGGATGTCGGCGGCGTAGACCTCGCGGGCTGCGAGGGTGCCGGCGATGACGGCTTCGACGCCGAGGCCGACGCCGATCGCTGCGTAGGTGCGGCCCTTGAGGGGGATGGTGCCGTCCAGGAGGCGGTCGTGGATGATGCGGCTGGTGTCGCCCGGCTTGAAGACTCCGGGGGGCAGGGTGAAGGTCCAGCCGTTGTACTGGTAGGTCCGCTCGGTGTGGATGTCGGACTTCGAGCCGCTGTTGATGGCCAGGATCTCGTCGCGGGGCAGGGTCTCGGGCAGCGAGTCCAGCAGTGCGCGCACGTCGTCCTGGGACGCGGCGGTGCCGCCGGCGGTCCGGTCGGTCATCGATCCTCCATGGGTCGGATACGGGAAGGGGAAGCTGTGGTTCAGGAGCCGGACGGGGCCGGCGCGGCCAGGTCCGCCGCCCCCCGGCCCGTACCGAGGTCCACGGCGTCGACGAGCCGCCGGGTCAGCGCGGCCCGGGGGCGCGCAGCACCTCGTCGGGCGCGCCGGTCTCGACGACGCGGCCGTCGTCCACGACGACGACGTGGTCGGCGACGGCGGCGAGCAGTTCGAGGTCGTGGCTGACCCAGAGGAGGGCCGTGCCGTGCTCCTCGCGCAGCCGCGCCAGTTCGGCGAGGACGGCCGCGGTGGCGGCGGGGTCCAGGGCCGTGGTGATCTCGTCGCAGACCAGCACGTCGGGGAGCGCGACGGCCGCCCGGGCGAGGGCCGCCCGCTGCAACTCGCCGCCGGACAGGCCGCCGGGGAGCCGTGCTGCGGTCGCCCCGTCGAGCCCCAGCCGCTCCAGCAGCCGCAGCGCCTCGGCGCGGGCCTCGTCCGGGGCCAGGCCGCGGAGCCGTACGGCGGTGCGGGCCACCTGCTCGCCGACCGCGTGCCGCTCGTCGAAGGAACCGCGCACTTCCTGCCACACGTACTGCACGCGCCGCTTCTGCTCGCGGGTCCGCTTCCGCAGGACGGGCAGCTCCGCGCCGTCCAGCAGCACCCGGCCCCGGTGGCGTTCGTGGAGGCCGGCGACGCAGCGGGCCAGGGTCGTCTTGCCGCTGCCGGACAGACCCGCGACCCCGACGCAGGCCCCGGCGGGCAGCTCCAGGTCCACGGCGTGCAGGACGGGGCCGCGCCCGCGGCTGCGCAGGTGCGCCGTCAGCCCGCGCACCTCCAGCACGGGCGGCCGGCCGGCGTCGGCGGGGCCGTGCCGCGCGGTCCTCGGCGGGGAGCGGCGGGGAGCGCCCCGGCCGCGGTGCCCGAGGCCGTCACCCTGCCGCCGCTCAGCACGACCACGTGGTCGGCGAGCGCCCGGACCAGGTCGTGGTCGTGGCTGAGCAGCAGGATGCCGAGGCCCCGCCGGGCGAGCGAGGCCAGCTCGTCCGCCAGGCGCATGCGGGCCACGGTGTCCAGTCCGGTGCTGGGCTCGTCGAGCACGAGCACCCGCGGCCGGCACACCAGGGTCTGGGCGAGCGCGACGCGCTGGCGCTGCCCGCCGGAGAACTGGTGCGGGAAGCGCCGTTCGAGGTCCCGCCCCGGGGAAGCTGGGCGGCTGCCAGCGCCTGTGCCGCCGCGTCCCGCGGCGCGGCCCCCGGGTGGTGCAGCCGGGCCAGTTCGGCCAGCACGGAGCCGGTGCGGCGCGCGGGGTTCAGCGTGCTCCCGGGATGCTGGGGCATGTAGGCGACGACGCGCCCGAGCAGCGCGGCCGCCTCCGCGGTGGGGCCCTGCTCGTCCACGACGGCGGTGCCGCCGACGCTGACGTGCCCGGTCAGCCGCACCCCGGGGCCGGCCTCGCCGAGGAGCGACAGGGCGGCGGTGGTCTTGCCGCTGCCGGACGGTCCGACGAGGGCGGTGACGCGGCCCTCCTCCAGGTCGAAGCCGACCGCGTCGAGGAGCAGCGCGTCCCCGGCGCGCGCGGTCAGCCCGCGGACGGTGACGAGCGCGGTCATCGGGCCGCCTCCTGGGTGTGGTTGCGGGAGCGGGCCAGCACGCGGTCGGCGAGCAGGTTCAGCCCCACGGTGAACATGACGAGCATCAGGGCGGGCGCCAGCGCGGCCCACGGCTGGAGCAGCAGCCCCTCGCGGCCGCGCGCGATGCTGACCGCCCAGTCCGGCGCCGTCGGGCTCAGCCCGAGGCCGAGGAAGTTCGCCGAGCCGACCAGGAACACCGCGAGGGTGACGCGGGTCCCGACGTCGGCGGCGACCGGGCCGAGCGCCGAGCGCGCGACGAGGCCGAGCTGGATCCGCGCCCAGGACTCGCCCTGCAGCCGCAGGGCCTCCGCGACGGGACCGCTCGCCGCGTCCAGCGCGGCCGCTCTGACCAGCCGGGCCACGGGCGGCACGTTGACGGCCGCGACGGCGAGTGCGATGGCGGGCGGCGAGCCGCGCCAGCCGACCGCGACCACGCTGATCACCAGCAGTGTGGGCAGCGGCAGCAGCACGTCCAGCGGCCGGATGAGCAGCTCGTCCAGCCACCGTCTGCGGGCCGACGCCGCCACCAGGCCCACGATCCCGCCGACCGCGTACGCGAGGAGAACCGCGCCCAGGGCCATGCCGAGCGCGCTGCGGCCGCCGTGCAGCAGCAGGGCCAGCACATCGCGGCCGAGCGCGTCCGTGCCGAGCGGGTGCGCGCCGCCGCTCGCCGCGTACGGGGCGGCCAGCCCCGCGGCGGGCAGCGGAGCGAGCAGCGGCCCCAGCACGGCCGCACCGAGGGGCACGGCCACCAGGAGCGCGCTGAGCGGCGCCCGCAGGACGCTGGCGGCCGCGCGGGGCTTCGGGGGCGTCACCGGAGGACCTCCGTCCGTGGTACGAGTCGGTGGCACAGCAGGTCCGCCGCGAGACTGAACAGCAGCGCGGCGGCGGCCACCACCAGGGCGAGGCCCTGCACGGTGGGCACGTCCCGCGCCTCGACGGCGCGGACCAGGGCGGTGGCGACACCGGGCACGGCGAACACCGCCTCGACGATCAGGACGCCGCCGACGAGGTTGTCGCCCACGCGCGCCAGCTCCTGCACACCGGGGACGGCCGCGTTGGGCAGGACGTGGCGCAGCAGCAGCGTCCGGCGCGGCACGCCCAGCCGCCGCGCCTGGACGACGTACGGCGTGCCGAGCACCGACACCACGCCGGCCCGCACCTGGCGGGACAGCAGGCACACCATGCGGGCGGCCACCACCGTGACGGGGAGCACCAGCAGCGCGGGCTCCGCGAGCAGGTCGGCCGCCTCGACGCCCACCCAGGTGGCCGGGAGCAGCCCCAGCTTGAGGGACAGCCCGGCGACCAGCAGCAGGGCCAGCACGAAGTCCGGTACGGCGTTCAGCGCGAGCGTGGCGGAGGTGACTCCACGGTCCAGGCGGCCGCCCTCGCGCAGCCCGGACGCCACGCCGAGCAGCACGGCCAGCGGCAGCACGAGGGCGAGGGTCACCGCGCCGAGCACCAGGGTGGTGCCGACCGAGCCGGCGAGGATGCCGCTGACCGGCCCGCCGCTGACCAGGGAGGTGCCGAGGTCGCCGGTCGCCAGCCCCGCCGCCCAGTCGGCGAACCGCTCCACCGCCGGCTCATCCAGGCCCAGTTGCTCGCGCAGCGCCGCCACCTGGGCGTCCGTGGCGTCCTCGTTGTTGCGGACGTCGGCGGCGTCGCCCGGCAGGAGGGAGGTCAGGACGAAGACCAGCACCGCCAGCAGGGCGAGCTGCGCGACGCCGAGGATGAGGCGCTGCAGGGCGTACCCGCGCATCGTCAGGCCAGCCACACCTTGTCGAAGCGGGCGGAGTCCATGGTGTTGGGCGGAGCCGCCTCCATGCCGCGGACCCGGGACGACACGGCGTTGAGCCAGTCCGGGTGGCCCCACACGAGCAGCCCGCCCTCGTCGTGCAGGGTGCGCTGCAGCCGGCCGTAGAGCTCCGTGCGCTCGGCCTCGTCGGTGGTCGCCTGCGCCTTGGCGAAGGTCGCGTCGAAGTCCTTGCGGCGCCAGGCGGACGCGTTGAACGGGGAGGTGCTGAGCAGCCGGTCGTTGAGGTAGTTGGGGATGGTCATGGCGCCGGAGCGGTGGCTGCCCATGACGCCCTTGGTGAGCTGGTCCTTGAAGTACGTCTCGGACGAGCCGGTGGTGACCTTGACGCGCAGGCCCGCGTCGGCCGCCTGCTCGGCGAAGAGGGTCGCGGCCTCCACGAAGCCGTTGGCCGCGGACGACGTGTAGAGGGAGAGTGTCTTGTTCAGCACGCCGGCCTTCTTCAGCAGGGAGCGCGCCTCCGCGACGTCCCGGGTCCGCTGCGGGACGTCCTCGGGGTAGTACTGGAAGCCCTTGCCGAACATGTCGTTGCCGACCACGCCCTGTCCTGCCAGCACCACCTGGACGAGCTTCTCGCGGTCGGCGAGCAGCTTGAACGCCAGGGTGACGTCCGGGTCGTCGAAGGGCTCCTGGTCGCACTTCATGACGATGGCGTGGGCGGTGCTGCCCTTGGCGGCCAGGATCCGTACGGAGGTGTCGGCCTGGGCGGTCCGGGCGAAGGTCGGGGTCATCTCGTAGCCGAACTCGGCCTCGCCGGCCCGCAGCGCGTTGCCCCGGGCGTCCGCGTCGGCGGACAGGATCCGCAGCTCGTCGACGTACGCGCCGCCGTCCCAGTGGTCGTCGAAGCGCTCGGCGACGAAGGAGCGGCCGGCCTGGAACGACGTCAGCCGGAACGCGCCGGTGCCCACGGGCTTCGCCGGGTCGGCGTACCGGGAGCTGACGACGGCCGTGCCGAGCGTGCCGAGCAGCGCGGGGAACTCGGCGGCGGGCCGCTTCAGGGCGACCTCGACGACGTTCCCGCCGACGGCGCGGCTCTTCTTCAGGTCGATGACGGAGAGCAGGCCCTGCGCGAAGTGGGTCGTCGCCTTGGGGTCGAGGATGCGCGAGAAGGTGAAGAGCACGTCCTCGGGGGTGAGGGGCTTGCCGTCGTGGAAGAGGGCCTTGCGGAGGGTGAACCGCCACACTGTCGCGTCGGCGTTGGGCTCCCACTTCTCGGCGAGGCGCGGCACGGGCGCCATACCGGCGTCGAGCTCCACCAGCCGGTCGAACAGCGCCTTGGTCCGCGCCATGTCGATGGCCAGGGACTCCGCGTGCGGGTCGAGGGTCTCCTGCTCGCCGCCGCCGGTGAACAGGGCCCGGAACTGCCCGCCGCGCCGCGGCTGCCCCTTGCGGCGCCGGCGGACCGCTCGCCGCCGCCCGCGCCGCCGCCGCACGCGGTCAGGGCTATGGCGCCGGCGGCGGCGCCGGACAGGGCGAGGAACTCTCGACGGTTACGGAAGATGGACATGCTGCTCCCAGGGCTCACGTGGCGGACCCCGCACCACGGCCGCAGGACGGGGCGGAGGGATGCGGGGCGGTGAGCAGCATCCCCGATGTGAAAATGATTGTCAATCTCGTCTGATGATCTTTTATACGGACCGCTGTGGTAGGTTGCGCAGGCCAGTCGCACTCCCTACGCCCCCCGGGCGCGGGCGAGTCAGGGAATCCGGTGCGAACCCGGAACTGACGCGCAGCGGTGAGGGCGACGGGCGGGGCACGAAGCCACTGGGCCGCACCACGGCCCGGGAAGGCGCCCCGCCCGGACGACCCCGAGTCCGAAGACCTGCTGGCGCATCCGTACGGAAGGGCCCCGCGCATGGGCCCGCGACGCCGAGGACCACGCCGTGAACGCCACGCGCTCCACCCTGCCCCTGCCCGCGCTCCTGTGCGGGGCGCTCCTCCTCACCGGCTGCGGCGCCACCGCCCCGGCCGACCCGGCGAAGCAGCCGGCACGCGCACTCGACAACTGCGGCCGCACGGTGCAGATCACCGGGGACGGCCCCCGCAAGGCCGTGTCCCTCAACCAGGGAACCACCGAGATCCTGCTGTCCCTCGGCCTCGCCGACCGCATGGCGGGCACGGCCACCTGGACCGACCCGGTGATGAAGGGCCTGGAGAAGGCGAACGCCGGCGTGCCGCGCCTCGCCGAGAACAACCCGTCCTTCGAGAAGGTCCTCTCCGTCGAACCCGACTTCGTCACCGCCTCCTTCGCCTCCACGCTCGGCAAGGGCGGCGTCGCCACGCGCGAGCAGTTCGAGAAGCTGGGCGTGCCCACCTACCTCTCCCCGTCCGACTGCGTCGGCAAGGACAACAGCGGCGACGGCGACGGCGTCCGCACCAAGCCCCTCACGATGGACACCGTCTACGGAGAAGTGCGGGACCTCGCGCAGGTCTTCGGCGTCGAGGAACGCGGCGAGGAGCTCACGGCCCGCCTCCAGGCCCGCGTCGCCAAGGCCAAGACCGGGCTGGACGCCTCCGACGTCACCCTCCTCTACTGGTTCTCCGACGCCGAGTCCCCCTACATGGCGGGCTGCTGCGGGGCACCGGGCGTCATCACCCGCGAACTCGGCGCGAAGAACGTCTTCGACGACACCACCGAGGAATGGCCCCAGATCAACTGGGAGACGGTGGCCGACCGGAACCCGGACGTGCTGGTCATCGGCGACCTCACCCGCAAGGCGCAGAGCGGGGAGAGCGCCGAGAAGAAGATCGAGTTCCTGGAGTCCCACCCCGTCACCCGGAACATGGACGCCGTGCGCCACAAGCGGTACGTCCTGGTCAGCGGCCAGTCCATGAACCCCACCATCCGCACGGTGGAGGGCATCGAGCAGGTCGCCGCCGGCCTGCGCGCCTTCGGCCTCGCCGGATGACCACGGCCCTGCTGCGCACGGCGGCGGGGCTCGGCGTCCTCGCGCTCTCCGTCGCCCTCGCGATCACCGTCGGCCCCGCGGACATCGGCGTCACCGACGTCTGGTCCGTCGTGGCCGCCCACCTCGGGGGCGAGCCCTCCGGGCTCACCCCGATCCGCGACGGCATCGTGTGGAACCTGCGGCTCCCGCGCACCCTGCTGGCCGCCGTGTGCGGCGCCGGTCTCGCGGTGTGCGGCGCGGTGCTCCAGTCGCTGCTGCGCAACCCGCTCGCCGACCCGTTCGTCCTCGGCGTCTCCTCCGGTGCCTCCACCGGCGCCGTGGCCGTGGTGGTCCTCGGCGCGGGCGGCGGCGTGCTGTCGCTGTCCGGCGGCGCGTTCGCCGGCGCCGTGTGCTCGTTCGCCGCGATGCTCCTGCTGAGCCACACCCTCGGCGGCACCACCGACCGCGTGGTCCTCTCCGGGGTCGCGGCGATGCAGCTGTTCTCCGCGCTGACCTCCTTCATCGTGGTGACGTCCGCCGACGCGGAGACCACCCGCGGCGTGCTGTTCTGGCTGCTCGGCTCGCTCGGCGGCGCCGGATGGACCGACGTGTGGCTCTGCTCCGCCGTCTTGGTGGCGGCCCTCGGGACCTGCCTCGGCCACGCCAGGACGCTGGACGCGTTCGCCTTCGGACAGGACGCGGCGGCGACCCTCGGCGTCGACACCGGCCGCGCCCGGCTGGTCCTGCTCTGCGTGACGGCCCTGCTGACCGCCGCCCTCGTCGCCGCCGCCGGCGCCATCGGCTTCGTCGGGCTGGTGCTGCCGCACGCCGCCCGCGCCCTGGTCGGGCCCGGCCACGGCAGGCTGCTGCCCGCCTCCGCGCTCGGCGGAGCCGTCTTCCTGGTGTGGATCGACACCGCCGCGCGGACCGTCATCGACCCCCAGGAGGTCCCGGTCGGCGTCATGACCTCGCTCGTCGGCGTGCCGGCCTTCGTCCTCGTGCTGTACCGGACCAGGAGGAGCCGCCGATGACCCTCGCCGCCGACCGCGTCACCCGCACCGCCGACGGCCGGCTCGTCCTCGACGGCGTCGGCATCTCCCCGCCGCCGGGCGCCATGACGGGACTCCTCGGACCCAACGGCTCCGGCAAGTCCACCCTGCTGCGCGTCCTGTGCGGCGTCCTGGCCCCCGCCTCGGGCGTGGTCACCCTCGACGGGACCCCGCTCGGCGCGCTGCGCCGCCGGGACATCGCCCGGCGCGTGGCTGTCGTCGAGCAGCAGGCCGACACCCTCGTCGAGCTGACCGTCGCGGAGGTCGTACGGCTCGGCCGCATCCCGCACCGGCGGGCGTGGGCACCGCCGTCCGCGGCCGACGAACGGGCCGTCCGCGACGCCCTGGACCGCACCGGTCTCGCCGACCGCGCCGACCGCGCCTGGCACACCCTGTCCGGCGGCGAACGCCAACGCGTCCAGATAGCCCGCGCCCTCGCCCAGGAACCGCGCGAACTGCTGCTGGACGAGCCGACGAACCACCTCGACATCCAGCACCAGCACGACCTGCTGCACCTCGTCGGGACGCGCGGGCGGCGGATGGGTGCCTTCCGGACAGACGGCCGGCGGGCGGCGGGTGCGCGCCTTCCGGACCGCTGCGCGTCCCCCCGTGAGCCGACGCCCCGTCAGCCACCGGCGCGCCTCGGCCTTTTCGCCGCCGGAGTCATTGCTGTGCGGGGATGATCAGCGATAGCTTCGCTCGTCATGTACCCGGCCGTACCGCCGGTACCGCCGGGTGTCCCGATGGATGATGTGGAGAACCCATGGCTCATCTGCGTTCCGGGCGCGGGCGCGCACTCGCCCTGCCCGTCGGCCTGGCGCTCGTGGCGTCACTCGGCTTCCTTCCCGCCGGTGCGGCCTCGGCCGCGCCGGCGGACGACGTTGCGGCGCAGGTCGCCGGGGACGGCCCGGTGCTGTCGTACGTCGTCAACGTCGACGGCGGCCGCCATGCCGGCGCCGTGCGGCGGGCGGTGGAGAGGGCCGGCGGCACGGTGGTGGAGTCGTACGACGCGATCGGCGTCCTCGTCGTCCACTCCGGGAACCCGCGCTTCGCGGAGACGATCCGGGGCGTCCGGGGCGTCGCGTCCGCGGGTGCGACGCGGACCGCTCCGCTGACGCCGCTCGCGACGACCGACGTCGCGGAGGCCGCGGAGCCGCTGACGCCGCAGGAGGCGCGCCGGGCGGCCGCGGACGCCGAGGACGGCCAGGACCCCCTGGAGCCGCTGCAGTGGAGCCTGCCCGCCATCAAGGCGGACCAGGCCCACGAGCGGACCCTCGGCAGCCGGAAGGTGACCGTCGCCGTCATCGACACGGGCGTGGACGACACGCACCCGGACCTGGCGCCGAACTTCGACCGCGCGGCGTCCGCGAACTGCGCGACCGGCAAGGCGGACACCGCCGAGGGCGCGTGGCGTCCCCTCCCCGGCGAGAGCGACCACGGAACGCACGTCGCCGGCACCATCGCGGCCGCCAAGAACGGCGTCGGCGTCACCGGTGTCGCCCCGGGGGTGAAGGTCTCCGGCATCAAGGTGTCCAACCCTGACGGCTTCTTCTACACCGAGGCCGTGGTCTGCGCCTTCATGTGGGCGGCCGCGCACGGCGTCGAGGTCACCAACAACAGCTATTACGTGGACCCGTGGCTGTACAACTGCAAGCACGACCCCGACCAGGGCGCCCTGGTGGAGGCGCTGACGCGCGCCACCCGGTACGCCGAGCGCAAGGGCGCGGTGAACGTCGCGGCCGCCGGCAACACCCGTACCGACCTGGCGGCGGACGAGGTCACCGACACCTCCAGCCCGAACGACTCGACGGCGGTCGAGCGGACCGTGAACCCCGCCGAGTGCCCGGACATACCGGCCATGCTGCCGGGGCTGGTCACCGTGTCGGCGACCGGCGCGAAGGGGCTGAAGTCCTCGTACTCGAACTACGGCCAGGGCGTCGTCGACATCGCCGCGCCCGGCGGCGACTCCACCCGCTACCAGGCGCCGGAGGGGCCGGCCATCAGCGGTCTGATCCTGTCGACCACGGTGAAGGGCGGCTACAGCTACAAGGCGGGCACGTCCATGGCGTCCCCGCACGCGGCGGGTGTCGTCGCGCTGATCAAGTCGAAGCACCCCTATGCCTCGCCCGGCCTGGTGAAGGCGCTGCTGTACGCGCAGGCGGACGCGACGGCGTGCACCGACCCGTACGACATCAACGGCGACGGCACGGCCGACGCGGTGTGCGAGGGCGGCACCTTCCGCAACGGCTTCTACGGCCGCGGCATGGTCGACGCGCTGGACGCGGTGCGGTGGTAGGGCCCGGTCCTCAGGGGGACTGACCGGATCCACCGGGGAGGGGAGCCCGGGTGCGCGGCGGCGCGTGCCCGGGCTCTTTCTGTGCCCGCCCCCTTCCCATGAATGGCACTGAGTGCCACAGTGTGGGCATGGAGAAGGCTGTTCATGGGGTCTGGGCGGCACTGGGTGCCGATCCGAGGCTGTTGGAGCGGATCACCTACGGCCCCGAGGCGCCCGGAGCGCCGGCCGCGCGGCTCCCCGTCATGGTGCTGGCGCGGGCGACCGTCGCCGCGTGCGCGCTGGCGGCGGCCGAGCTGACGGCGGTCCGCGCCGACCGCGCGGCGCGCGCCCATGGCGCGGCGGCCGGTGCGCAGGGGGCCGGTGCGCAGGGGGCCGGGGTGCGGGGGCCGGGGTGCCGCGCGTGCGGGTGGACGACGGGGCGGTCGCCACGGCCTTCCACAGCGAGCGGTACGTGCACCTGGACGGCCGCCCGGCGGCGGCCTTCGCCCCGCTGTCCCGGTTCTGGCGGACGGCCGACGGGTGGGTGCGCACGCACGCCAACTACCCGCACCACCGGGAGCGGCTGCTCACCGCGCTGGGCCTGACCTCCGGGGCGGGCGTCGACGCCGTGGCGGCCGAGCTCGGCCGGCGGCGGGCCCTCGACGTGGAGGAGGAGGTGTACGGCGCGGGCGGCCTGGCGGTCGCCGTGCGCGGCGCCGCCGAGTGGGCGGCGCACCCGCAGGGCGCCCTGGTCGCGGGGCAGCCCCTGCTGACGCTGGAGCGGGCGGGCGGGGCGCCGGGACCGGGACCGGTCCAGGAGCCGCCGGGCCGGGCGGCGCTGCCCTGCGCAGGCGTGCGCGTACTGGACATGACACGGGTGCTGGCGGGGCCGGTCGCCACCCGGACGCTCGCGCTGCTGGGCGCCGACGTGCTGCGGGTCGACTCCCCGCGGCTGCCGGAGAGCCAGGACGTGCACAACGACACCGGCATGGGCAAGCGGTCGGCACTGCTGGACCTCGCCCGGAGCGTGGACCGGGAGGCGTTCGAGGACCTGCTGGCCCGGGCCGACGTCGTGGTGACCGGCTACCGGCCGGGCGCCCTGGACCGGTTCGGCCTCTCCGCGGAGGCGCTCGCGGCGCGCCGCCCCGGCCTGGTGGTCGCCGAGCTGTCGGCGTGGGGCCGGTACGGCCCGTGGGGCGGGCGGCGCGGCTTCGACAGCCTGGTGCAGGCGGCCACCGGCATCGCCCTGCACGAGGGCTCCTCCCTGCGCCCGGGCGCCCTGCCGGCGCAGGCGCTCGACCACGGCACGGGCTACCTGCTGGCGGCGGCGGTCCTGCGGGCCCTGACGGAACGCCACCTGGACGGCGGGACCTGGGTGGTGCGGGCCGCCCTGGCGAGGACGGCGCACTGGCTGCAGCACGAGCTGGACGCGGCGCCTCCCGCGGAGGCGGCGGGCGAACCGTACGCCCCGGAACCCTGGCTCGCGGAGCGCGCCGGTCCGCTGGGGCGGCTGCGCTACGCCCGCTCCCCGTCCGGTACGAGGGCGGCCCCAAGGACTGGGCGCGGCCGGCCGGCCGGTGGGGCACCGACCTGGCCTGCTGGACGGCCGGCCGCTGACGGGCGGGCGGGCGGCCCCCGCACTGCCCCGTTCCGCTGCCGGCGCCCGGGCCGCCTTCGCGCGGTCGACGCCGCCACGGCGGCACCCGCCGGCTAGACCCCGACCGCGCCGAGCAGCGACCCCACCGCGTAGGTCACCCCCATGGCCAGGGCTCCGCCGCCCACGACCCGCGCCACCGCCGGGCGGGCGGCGGCGGCGCCCAGCCGGGCGCTCGACCAGCCGGTGACGGTCAGGGCCGCCAGGACGGACAGCACCGTCACCCAGAGCCGGGCGTCCGCCGGGGGCAGCACCATCGCCAGCAGCGGCAGCAGCGCGCCCGCCGTGAAGGCGAGGAAGCTGGCGGCCGCCGCGTGCCAGGGGTTCGTCAGGGAGTCCGGATCGATGCCGAGCTCCACGCGCGCGTGGGCGCGCAGCGCGTCCCGCTCCGTCAACTGCTCGGCCGCTTCACGGGCCACGTCGCGGGTGAGTCCGCGTGCCGCGAGGAGGTCGGTGAGCTCGTCCAGTTCGGCCTCCGGCTGCTCCCGCAGCTCGCGGCGCTCCACGGCCAGTGCGGCCCGCTCCGAGTCGCGCTGCGTGGAGACCGACACGTACTCCCCCACCGCCATCGACAGGGAGCCGGCGAGCAGGCCCGCCAGTCCCGCCGTCAGCAGCGTGGCGCGTTCGGTCGTGGCACCCGCGACGCCCACGACGAGGCCCGCCGTGGAGACGATGCCGTCGTTGGCGCCGAGGACGGCGGCGCGCAGCCAGTTCAGGCGGACGCCGAAGGCGGCGTCGTGGGGTTCGTGCGAGGGGGCCTCGTCGGGGGTCGGTTCCATCACGAGGGTGAGGGTCTCACCGAGGCCGGGCCCCGCGGCCGGCGGCACGCCCCGCCCGGACTTAATGCGTAGCGGACTCGCACGCGCGTTCCCTAGACTCGCGCACCGGCGGGGACGGCTCCGCGGCGTGCTTCCTTCTCTCCTCTTCCCACAGGCCGTAGCGCGTCCACTCTCCGTCCCCGCTTCTCGCTTCTCGCTTCTCGCTTCTCGCTTCTCGCTTCTCGCTTCTCGCTTCCAGCCTGGGGGGACGGTTGTCCGTTCTGGAGTCCGTGCTGCTCCGCCGCCTGCGCACCGTCCACGTCGACCCGGCCGAGGCGCGCCCCGGCGGCGCGTCGACCGCCGAGGGGCTCGCCGCCCTGGAAGCCGAGCTGCTGGAGCGCGGCTTCGCGCCGACGCGCCGGCTGCGGGACGCGCTGGCGCAGTCGGGACCGAGCGGGCTGGCGCGGACCGGGAAGCGGCTGCTGCGGCAGCTGGACGCGGACCTGGGAGCCGACCGCACCCACACCCCGCTCTTCCGGGACTTCCCGCGCTCCACCCCCGACGACACGTTCCGGCTGTACGTGGACCGGGTGTTCACGCTGCTGCTCCAGTCGCCGGAGCAGCCGTGCGTGCTGTGCGGCACGGTGGGGGCCGTCCGACCGGTCTCGCCGTGCGCGCACCTGGTGTGCCGCCGCTGCTGGGACGGCGCCGACTACTCCGGCTGCCCCCTGTGCCACCGGCGGATCGACGGCGGCGACCCCTTCCTGCGGCCCTCCCCCGCCGCCCGCGCGCCCGAGCCGCCCGCCGGGCCGCTGCGGCTGCTCGACCTCGGGACGGACCGGTCCGCCGAAGCCGCCCGGGCCCTCGCCGACCTGCTCGGGCGCCGTACCCCCTGTCGCCGCAGGACCGGGACGACCTGGAGGTCCTCGTGGGGCACGCTCCGGCCGCGCTCGACTGGCTGCCGGACGACGTGCCCGTACGGGAGTCGAAGGCCCTCGTCCTGGGGCGGCTGCTCGCCGCTCCCGGCACGCGGCGGGCCGCCGAGGCGCTGCTGCCGCGCCGTTTGACCACCGCCACGGACGTGCTGCGGCTGCTGTGCGTCCTGTCGGGCGGGGCGGCGGACCTGTCGGCGCGGCCCCGGCTGCGGTCGGTGCCGCGCACCCTGCGCCGCGTCCTGCTCGGCGTCCTGGACGGGCTGCCCGCCGCGTCGCTGGTCGAGGACGTGCTGCGGCACCCGGCCGCGTGGCGGCGCGCCGCCGAGGTCCTTCACCCGTTCGAGGGGCACACCCGGCACCCCCGGGCCGCGCTCGCGCTCGCCGTGGTGCGCGGGACGGACCTGGACGCCGCGTCGCCGTCCCTGCGCACGGCCCTGCTCGCGACCGCTGCCGCGCACCCCGGCACCGTACGGGTCGCCGGCGCGCATCCGGCCGTGCACCTGGCGCGCGGGTCGAGGAGGTGCTGCACGGACCGGGCGCGGCACCGGACGCGGCGCTCGCCCTGCTCGCCGAGCGGCCCGGTGAACTGCTGCGGCAGCTCGACCGGTTGCTCCGGCTGTACGGGGAGGAGGGGCCGGGCCCGGCCGCGCTGCGGACCCTCGCGCTCGCCCTCCCCTCCGCCGCCCCGGCCCGCTGCTCGCCGCGTACGGGCGGCTGCGGAGCGGCACCTGCCCGGCGGCGGCGGGTGTTCTTCCCGCGCGGGCAGGTCGCCCGGTCGTACGCGGTCGACGACACCAGGCCGCCGCTGCCCGCCGCCGTCACCCGGCAGGTGTGCGCGCTGCCGGAGGCGGAGGCCCTGCGGCGGCTCGCCTCCGGCCCCGCCCGCACCGGCGCGGGCGCGGGCGGGGACTGCGACGCGGGGGCGCAGGTCGGCACGGACGGAAGCGCGAGCCGGGGCGCGGACGGGGGCGCTACCGCCTCGCCGTGCTCGACGCGGGGACTCGCCGGCCTCGCGGTGCCGTCCGCCGAGGGCGCGGCGGCCAAAGCGCTCGTCCCCGTGGCGCGCGGCAGTGTGCGGCCGCTGCCGGAAGGCGGGGTGCTGCGGCTGTTCCTGCACTGGACCCAGCCTCCGGACACCCGGGTCGACCTGGACCTGTCGGCGGTGCTGTACGGCGCCGACTGGTCGTACCGCGGGCTGTGCGACTACACGCGGCTGGTGTTCGGGCAGCGGGCCGCCGTCCACTCCGGCGACCTGACGTCGGCGCCCGCCCCGGACGGCGCCACGGAGTACGTGGACCTCGACCTCGCCGCGCTCACCGCGGCGGGGGTGCGGTTCGTCGTGCCGACCGTCCTCAGCTTCAACGACGTGCCGTTCGAGCGGCTCCCCGACGCCTTCGCCGGGTTCATGGCCCTGGACGGCCCGGAGGACGCGCGCGGCGCCGCCTACGACCCGCGGACGGTGCGGCAGCGGTACGACCTCACGGGTGACTCGCGCATCCACGTCCCGCTCGTCGTGGACCTGGAGCAGCGCACCTTCCTGTGGGCCGACGTGCACCTGTCCGCCCTCCCGGGGCACCACAGCGCCGGCCGGCACCGCGGCGGCCTGGGGCGGATCGCCCAGGACCTGTCCGGGTACTTCTCCTCGGGCCGCACGACGCTCTGGGACCTGGCGGTCTGGCACGCCGCCGCGCGAGCGGAGGAGACGCTCGTCCTGCGGGACGGCGGACTGCTGCGCTACTCGCGGCGCCTGGGCGAGACCCTGCCCGGCTTCGCGCGCCGGATCCGCACGGGCGGGGAGCCCGACGCGCGCCGCAAGGCGGCCGACCCGGCGGCCGCCGCGGGCCGGGCGGCGTCGGGCATGCGGGTGCTGCTGGCCCTGGCCGACGGCTCCGTGGCACCGGAGGGGGCGTCGGGCGCGGTGTACCGGCTGCTGCCGGGCCCGGTCGACGGGTGCGGCCTGGAGCCGCTCACGGCGCAGGACTTGGCGGCGCGGCTCGGCTGACTTGCGGGCCGCCCGCCCGGCGGACGCGCCAACCGGCCCGCGGCGGGCCGCCGATGGCCGTGGCGGTGTCCCGGGGACGGCCGCGGCGTCAACCGGGCGGCTGCGGCCGGGGCTCCCGCGTCCCGGGGTGTCGGCGGCGGCCTCTATCCTCGTTGACCATGCTCGACGACCGTACGACAGCAGCGTGGCCGACCGCCTACCCGCAGGGGTACGCGGTGGTCGACGTGGAGACCACCGGCCTGTCCGCGCACGACCGGATCGTGTCCGCTGCCGTCTACCGGCTCGACGCCCGGGGCGAGGTGGAGGACCACTGGTACACGCTGGTCAACCCGCAGCGCGACCCGGGCCCGGTGTGGATCCACGGGCTGACGGCCGACGTGCTGGAGTCGGCGCCGCTGTTCGCGGAGGTGGCGGCCGAGTTCTCGGCGCGGCTCGACGGCCGGGTCCTCGTCGCGCACAACGCCTTCTTCGACTGGTCGATGATCGCCCGCGAGTACGCCAGGTCGGAGCGCACCGCGCCGGTGCGGCAGCGGCTGTGCACCATCGCCCTGGCAAGGGAGCTGCGGCTGCCGCTGACGAACATGAAGCTGGAGACGCTGGCCGCTCACTTCGGTGTCGTCCAGCGGCAGGCGCACAACGCCCTGGATGACGCCCGGGTCCTGGCGGAGGCGTTCCGGCCGAGTCTGCGCACGGCCGCGGAGCGCGGGGTGCGGCTGCCGCTGCTGGAGTGCCGCCCGCTCACCGAGTGGTCGGAGCCCGCGGCCGCCTCCGCGGGTACGCCGCGCATCGGCCGCCAGGCGTCGTACGGCGGGGGCGGCTGGCGCCCGGCGCGGAAGCGGCCGCCGTGCCCGTACCCGAACCCGGGACGCTACGAACCGGACAAGCCGCTCAAGCAGGGCATGCGGGTGGCGTTCTCCGGTGACACGTCGGTCGAGCGGGAGCTCCTGGAGGACCGGGCCGTGGAGGCGGGACTGCACATCGCGACCAGTGTGTCGCGGCTGACCAGCCTGCTCGTCACCAACGACCCCGAGGCGGGCACCTCGAAGGTGGCCAAGGCGAAGGCGTTCGGCACGCCGGTCGTCGACGAGGCCGCCTTCACGCAGCTGCTGCGGGATGTCGCACCGGCCGACGCGTCGGCGAACGGGTGACGGCCGGGCGCGCCGCCACCGCTCCCGGGCGCCGCGCCCCGCACCCTGTGGCGCATGGCACGTTGTGAGGTCTGCGGAAACGACTACGGCATGAGCTTCGAGGTGCACGCCCAGGGCGCCGTGCATGTCTTCGACTGTTTCGCCTGCGCCATCCACCGCATGGCGCCGATCTGCGAGCACTGCCGGGTGCAGATCATCGGGCAGGGCGTCGAGGCGGACGGGCACTGGTACTGCGGCGCGCACTGCGCCCGGGCCGAGGGCCGGGCGGGCATCGTCGACAAGGTGGGATCGCCGACGAACGGGTGACGTCCCCGCGGTCGCCGGTGCTCCCGCCGGTCCCTCCGGTGGCGGCGCGGCCCGCGGTGCCCGCCGCGCGGCACCGCGGCAACGGGGACGCCTGCGCCCACCATGCGGCACCGCGGCGACCAGCACGGGAACAGCCGGAACCCGCCGTGCGGCGCCACAGCGGCGGGGCGGCACCGCCGGCGGCCGAGGGGCTGGGTCCCGGGTCGGATGCCGCGGGGCCCGCCGCGCGGGGCGACCGGGTGACCCGGCGGCGGCCGCCCGACGGACCGGGGGTACGGTCATGGGGTGTACCGCTTCCTGTTGTCCCGGCAGTGGGTGATCCTCACCCTCGTCGCCCTCGTCCTCATCCCCGTGATGGTCGAGCTGGGCTTCTGGCAGTTCCACCGGCACGAGCGCCGGGTCGCCCAGAACGCGCTGATCGCGGACAACCTCAGGGCGGAGCCGGTCCCCGTGACCGAGCTCACCTCACCCGGGCACAGCGTGCCGCGTGAGGACCTCTGGCGCCATGTGACCGCCACGGGCACGTTCGACACGGACCACGAGGTCGTCGTGCGGCGCCGCACCAACGCCGACGACCGCGTCGGCATGCACGTGCTGACGCCGCTCGTCCTGGCCGACGGCCGGGTCGTCCTCGTGAACCGCGGCTGGGTCCCGGCCGCCGCCGACCAGCGTGCGTACCCGGAGGTGCCGCCCCCGCCGCGCGGCGAGGTCACCGTGACGGGCCGGCTCATGGCGGACCAGACGACGGGCAGCAGCGGCATCAGGGACCTGAAGGGCCTGCCGCCGCGCCAGGTGATGCTGATCAACAGCGAGCAGCAGGCGGAGCTGCTCGGCCGGCAGGTCCTCGGCGGCTACCTGGACCTGACGGCGCCCGAGCCGTCCGGCGGTGCGCCGGAGCCGGTGCCCGAGCCGGACCACGACTCGATCGGCGCCCACATGGCGTACGCCGTCCAGTGGTGGCTGTTCGCGGCGGGTGTGCCGGTGGGCTGGGTGGTCCTGGTGCGCCGCGAGAGGCGCGACCGCGCCGAGGCGGAAGCCGCCGCCCGGACGCAGTCCGCGGAGGCGGCTGCCGAGGGCGGCCCGGACGGCGGGGAGGGCCCCGGCGGGGCGGGCGGCGCGGACGGAGCGGCGTCCCGGACGCAGCACGCGACGACCTGACGTGCGGGCACGGACCCACCGGAGGGGCGCGGCAGGACACCGGAAGGCGCCGTCCCGGCGGCGGGTGCCGGCGGTGCGGCGGTCGGCGGGTCGCCCGACCTGACTGATTGGCGCTTCTCCCCGGCGGGAACACGCCAGAGCGTGACCCAACGTATCGAGGACTATGCCCTCATCGGCGATCTGCAGACCGCCGCCCTGGTGGGCAAGGACGGCTCGGTCGACTGGCTGTGCCTGCCGCGCTTCGACTCCGGCGCGTGTTTCGCCGCCCTCCTCGGCGACGAGAACAACGGCCACTGGCGGATCGCGCCCGCCGGGGCCCGCACCTGCGCCCGACGCGGCTATCTGGGTGAGTCCCTGGTCCTGGAGTCCGTGTGGGAGACCCGCACCGGCACGGTCCGCGTCGTGGACTTCATGCCCCAGCGCGACCGCTCCCCCGACCTCATGCGGGTCGTGGAGGGGCTGAGCGGCAGGGTCGAGATGTCCTCGGTGCTGCGGCTGCGCTTCGACTACGGCTCGATCGTGCCGTGGGTGCGGCGCGTCGACGGGCACCGCGTCGCGGTCGCGGGGCCCGACGCCGTGTGGCTGCGGTCGGTGCCGCAGGTCAAGACGTGGGGTCAGCAGTACAGCACCTGCTCGTCGTTCACGGTCGGCCCCGGGGACCGGGTGTCGTTCAGCCTCACCTGGCACCCCTCGCACGAGTCGTGCCCGCCGCTGGTGGACCCCGTCGAGGCGCTGGAGCACACCCTGGAGGACTGGAAGACCTGGGCGTCGCGCTGCACGTACGAGGGCCCGTACCGCCACGCGGTGATGCGGTCGCTGATCACCCTGAAGGCCCTCACGTACGCGCCGACGGGCGGCATCGTGGCCGCGCCGACCACGTCCCTGCCGGAGGAACTGGGCGGCGTCCGGAACTGGGACTACCGGTTCTGCTGGCTGCGGGACGCGACGCTGACCCTGCGCGCCCTGGTCGCCGGGGGCTACGGCGAGGAGGCCGTGGCCTGGCGTGACTGGCTGCTGCGCGCGGTCGCCGGGGATCCGGCGGACCTCCAGATCATGTACGGGCTCGGGGGCGAGCGGCGGCTGCCCGAGCTGGAGATCCCGTGGCTGCGCGGCTACGGCGGCGCACGGCCGGTGCGGATCGGCAACGCCGCCGTGGACCAGCTCCAGCTGGACGTGTACGGCGAGGTGCTGGACGCCCTGCACCTGGCGCGGGCGGCGGGGATGCCGCCGAAGCGGCACGCCTGGGCGCTGCAGCTGAGCCTGCTGGGCTTCCTGGAGTCGACGTGGCGCCAGCCGGACGAGGGGCTGTGGGAGGTGCGGGGGCCGCGCCGCCACTTCGTGCACTCGAAGGTCATGGCGTGGGTCGCCGCGGACCGTGCGGTGCGCACCCTGGAGGCCGACCCGTCCCTCCCCGGCGACCCCGCCCGGTGGCGGGCGATGCGGGACGAGGTGCACCGGGAGGTGTGCGAGCGCGGGTACGACCCGGTGCGGAACACCTTCACGCAGTCGTACGGCTCACGCGAGCTCGACGCGGCGACGCTGCTGATCCCCCGCGCCGGATTCCTGCCGCCGGACGACCCGCGGGTCGTGGGCACCGTGGAGGCGGTGTGGCGGGAGCTGGGTCAGGACGGCTTCGTCCGCCGCTACGGCCAGGAGGGCATGGCGGTCGACGGGCTCCCGGGCGGTGAGGGAACGTTCCTCGCGTGCTCCTTCTGGATGGCGGACGCCCTGCGCCTGATCGGGCGGAGGGACCAGGCGCGGGAGATGTTCGCCCGGCTGGTGGACCTCTGCAACGACGTGGGCCTGCTGGCGGAGGAGTACGACCCGGTGACGCGCCGGCAGCTCGGGAACTTCCCCCAGGCGTTCAGCCATGTCGCGCTCGTCGTGACGGCACTCGCGCTGGCGGAGGAGGAGGCGGCAGGATGAGCCCATGGATCTTGGACTGAAGGACCGTGTGTACGTCGTGACGGGCGCGTCCCGCGGCCTGGGGCGCGCCTCGGCGCGGGCCCTGGCGGCGGAGGGGGCGAGGCTCGTCGTCTCGTCGCGGGACGCGCAGGCGGCCGAGGCCGCGGCCGCCGAGCTGGGCCCGGCGGCGGTCGGCGTGGCCGCGGACAACGCCGACCCGGCGGCCGCCGACACGCTGATCGGGACGGCCCGCAGCCGCTTTGGGGGCTTCGACGGCGTTCTGATCAGCGTGGGCGGCCCGGCCCCCGGGTGGGCGGCGGACAACACGGACGACCAGTGGCGGGCGGCCTTCGAGTCGGTGTTCCTCGGAGCGGTGCGGCTGGCCCGGGCGGCGGCGGCAGCGCTGCCCGAGGGGGGCGTGATCGGCTTCGTGCTGTCGGGTTCCGTGCACGAACCGATCCCGGGCCTGACCATCTCCAACGGGCTGCGCCCCGGGCTGGCGGGCTTCGCCAAGTCGCTGGCGAACGAGGTGGGGCCGCAGGGCATCCGGGTCGTGGGCCTGCTGCCGGGCCGCATCGACACGGACCGGGTACGGGAGCTGGACGCGCTGTCGGGCGACCCGGCGGCGGCCAGGGCCGCGTCGGAGGCGAAGGTCCCGCTGCGCCGGTACGGCACCCCCGAGGAGTTCGGCCGGGCGGCCGCCTTCCTGCTGTCGCCCGCCGCGTCGTACGTCACGGGCGTGATGCTCCCGGTCGACGGCGGCGCCCGGCACGGCTTCTGACCCGGCGCCCGCGCTGCCTCTGCGACGGGGCGCCGCCGCAGCCCTGCCGTGTCCGGTCAGTCCGCAAGGCCCGCGAGGTCGCGCAGGCGGCGGGCCTGGGCGGCGCGCTCCGCGACGCGCTGCTCCTCGTACGTGCGCTCGGCGGCGCCCCGCAGCAGGGCCTTGGTCTCGATGACGGCGTCCCGGGGGCGGCGAGCAGCGCGGCGGCGAGGTCGCGCGCGGCGGCGTCGAGGTCCTCGCGGGGCACGACGAGGTTGGCGAGGCCGATCCGCTCGGCCTCGTCGGCGTGCACGAAGCGGCCCGTGGCGCAGATCTCCAGGGCGCGGGCGTAGCCGACCGCGGTGACCAGCGGGTGGGTGCCCGTCAGGTCGGGCACCAGGCCGAGGCTGGTCTCGCGCATCGCGAACTGCGCGTCCTGCGCGGCGACCCGCAGGTCGCAGGCGAGGGCGAGCTGGAACCCGGCACCGATGGCGTGGCCCTGGACGGCCGCGACGGACACGAGGTCGTTGCGGCGCCACCAGGTGAACGCCTCCTGGTACTCGGCGATGACGGCGTCCAGCTCCGCGTCGGAGCCGCGCGCCAGGTCGAGGAACGACGGCTCGCCGTCGAAGCCCTCGGGGGTGAACGCCTGCCGGTCGAGGCCGGCGGAGAACGACTTGCCCTCACCGCGCAGCACGACGACCCGGACGCTGCCCGGCAGCATGCGCCCCGCCTCGGTCAGCGCGCGCCACATCGCGGGCGACTGGGCGTTGCGCTTGCCGGGGCAGGTGAGGGTCACCGTGGCGACGGCGTCCTCGACGGTGAGCCGTACACCGTCCTTGTCGAGTACGTCGAGGGCAGGGTCGAGCGAGGTCATACGGGCCTCCGGGTCCGGTGCAGAGCGATCGGAGGGCAGCGCCGTGCGCACCCGGTCCGCAGTGCGGACCTGCTGCGCACGCCTGCCGCCCCGACCGACAAATTACTGCACGGTAACCACCCGGTCGACCGTCTGGGCGAAACGGCCTCGGCCGCACGCCCCGGGGTCGACCGGGCGGCTCCCGCCGGAACCAGTGGGCGCCGTGTCGACGAGTCGTCCTGCGGGATCAGGCCGGCGGAGCGGGCGCCTTCTTGCCTCGCGTCGCTCCGCCGCGTCCGCGCAGCGTGACTCCGGCCTCGGTGAGCATCCGGTGGACGAATCCGTAGGACCGGCCCGTCTCCTCGGCCAAAGCCCGGATACTCACACCGGCGTCGTACTTCTTCTTCAGGTCTGCCGCGAGCTTCTCGCGCGCGGCGCCGGTCACCCGGCTGCCCTTCTTCAGAGTCTCGGCCACCCGTGCCTCCTCATGGGAAGTGCGCTCTGGTCTTCTCATGATCACCCCTCCGGGGCCACATGGCCAGCCATTCGACAAGGTCTGTGACACGAGATCGCCGCGGGCGGCGGCGTCCCTTCCGTACGGATTGCCGGATGCGCCGGGTACGGCTCGGTGAAGTGCCAGGTCAGGGGGGCACCGGAAAGAGGCGTGCGGCGTGGCGCCCGCACCGGAAAATCGGCGGGATGCCACGCCGCAATATGAGATCGCCTCACTCAGATGATGGATCACGGCTCCGCCGAATGATCCAGAGGGGGACGATCACCGCCTCGCGCGGGGACGGTGAGGCCCTTGTGGTGGGCCGCTCCGCCCAGGCCCCGCCAGGCCCCGCCCGGCGCCGTTCCGCCGGCTCCCCCGTTCCGCCGGCTGCCCCGTTCCGCCGGCTCCCGGGCTGCCGATCCGGCTACCGGGCGGTCAGGCGGTCAGGCGAGGGAGACCAGGTCGGCGTAGTCCGCGCCCCACAGGTCCTCGACGCCGTCGGGAAGCAGGATGATGCGCTCCGGCTGGAGGGCCTCCACGGCGCCCTCGTCGTGCGTGACGAGGACGACCGCGCCCTTGTAGGTGCGCAGCGCGCCGAGGATCTCCTCGCGGCTGGCCGGGTCCAGGTTGTTCGTCGGCTCGTCGAGGAGGAGGACGTTGGCGGAGGAGACCACCAGGGTGGCCAGGGCGAGGCGGGTCTTCTCGCCGCCGGACAGCACCCCGGCGGGCTTGTCGACGTCGTCGCCGGAGAACAGGAACGATCCGAGGACCTTGCGCACCTCGACCAGGTCCAGGTCGGGGGCGGCGGAGCGCATGTTCTCCAGGACGGTGCGGTCGGGGTCCAGCGTCTCGTGCTCCTGGGCGTAGTAGCCCAGCTTCAGTCCGTGGCCGGGGCTGACCCGGCCGGTGTCGGGCTGCTCCACGCCGGCCAGCAGCCGCAGCAGCGTCGTCTTGCCGGCGCCGTTGAGGCCGAGGATCACGACCCGCGACCCCTTGTCGATGGCCAGGTCGACGTCGGTGAAGATCTCCAGCGAGCCGTACGACTTGGACAGGCCCTCCGCCATGAGCGGGGTCTTGCCGCAGGGTGCGGGCTCGGGGAAGCGCAGCTTGGCGACCTTGTCGGACTGGCGCGCCTCCTCCAGGCCGGCGAGCAGCTTCTCGGCACGCCGTGCCATGTTCTGCGCGGCGACGGTCTTGGTGGCCTTGGCGCGCATCTTGTCGGCCTGGGCGTTGAGGGCGGCGGCCTTCTTCTCGGCGTTCTGCCGCTCCCGCCTGCGGCGCTTCTCGTCGTCCTCGCGCTGGCGCTGGTAGAGCTTCCAGCCCATGTTGTAGACGTCGATCACGGAGCGGTTGGCGTCCAGGTAGAACACCTTGTTGACGACCGTCTCGACAAGGTCGACGTCGTGGGAGATGACCACGAAGCCGCCGCGGTAGGTCTTCAGGTAGTCCCGCAGCCAGGTGATCGAGTCGGCGTCCAGGTGGTTGGTGGGCTCGTCCAGCAGCAGCGTGTCGGCGTCCGAGAAGAGGATCCGGGCCAGCTCGATCCGGCGGCGCTGACCGCCGGAGAGGGTGTGCAGCGGCTGGCCGAGCACCCGGTCGGGCAGTCCGAGGGCGGCGGCGATGGTGGACGCCTCGGCCTCGGCGGCGTACCCGCCCTTGGTGAGGAACTCGGTCTCCTGCCGCTCGTACTGCTTCAGCGCCTTCTCGCGGGTGGAGCCCTTGCCGGTGGCGATGCGCTCCTCGTTCTGCCGCATCTTGCGGATGAGGACGTCGAGGCCGCGGGCGGAGAGGATGCGGTCGCGGGCCAGCACGTCGAGGTCGCCGGTGCGCGGGTCCTGCGGGAGGTAGCCGACCTGCCCGGAGCGGGCGATGGCGCCCGCGGCGGGGATGCCCTCGCCGGCGAGGCACTTGGTCAGCGTGGTCTTGCCCGCGCCGTTGCGGCCGACGAGGCCGATGCGGTCGCCCCTGGCGATACGGAAGGACGCGTTCTCGATGAGGACGCGGGCGCCGGCGCGCAGCTCGAGGCCGGTGGCGGTGATCACGGACAGACTCCAGGGCGGGTGGACGGCGGAAGGACGGCAGAGTGCGCGGCTCGCGCGGGCGCGGTGGCTTCGACGCCGTCTAATGCGCAGGGAGAATGGCCATACGGGCCAGTCTAACGGGCACATGCAACTGCTTTTCCGGCCCGCGCCCCGGCCCTGGGGGCGCCGGAACGGCCTTCCGCGGCCAGGCTGCCGCAGGCGGCGCAGGCCGGGGGTGCGCCGCGTCCGGCCACCGGTTGTCAGTGGGAGGTGCCAGACTGACGGCAGGTGAGATCCACGTCACATCGCCAGGGATGCGGCGGGAGGCTCCTTCAGTGAGGGGATCGGCATGAGCACCGCACCGAGTATCTACCCGACGGTCCTGTACGACGACGCGAAGGCCGCCGTCGAGACGCTGACGGAGGCGTTCGGCTTCACCCGGCGGAGCCTGTACGAGGACGAGGACGGCCGGGTCGTCCACGCGGAGCTGTCCTACGGCAACGGGACGGTGATGCTGGGCAGCAGGGGCGGCGACGGCGTCTTCGCGCGGGCCATGGCGGGCGGGGGCCCGACCGGGGTGTACGTGGTCGTGGAGGACGTGGACGCGCACCACGCCGGAGCCGTGCGGCACGGGGTCGAGATCCTCATGCCGCCGACCGACCAGGACTACGGCTCGCGGGACTACATGGCGCGGGACGCCGAGGGCAACGTCTGGAGCTTCGGGACGTACACCCCCGGCGCGGCGGGGTAGCGGCCGGCCGGTCAGACGCCTCCCGTGTGCACCTGGAAGGCCGCGCGGCGCAGCGCCTTGGCGAGGGCCGGGTCCGGGTGGGCGGCGGCCAGGGCGACCAGGACCTGCACGGTCCGGGGGTGGCCGACCGCGCGCACCTCGTCGAGCAGCGCGGGGACGGTGCCCTGCACGGCCGACTCCAGGTGGCGCACGAGCAGGTCGCTCTCGCCGTGGTCGACGACCGCGGCCGCGGTGTCGACCCACAGCCAGGTGGCCTCCTCCCGGGTGAGCACCTCCGCGGCCTCGTCCGGGTCGGCGCCGTCGTGCTCGGCCAGCCACAGCAGCACGTAGGGGCGCAGGGCGGGCTCCGCGGCGGCGGCCCTGACCTCGGTCTCGGCGGCGCCGCCGACAACGCGGAGCGCCTCGAAGGCGAGGCCGCGCAGGAGGGCGTCGTCGCCGCGGGCGACGGCGAGCAGCTTCGGTGACGGCGCTGCCGGCGGGCCGTGCGGCGAGCCAGGCGCGGTACTCGTCGCGGGCGGGTCCGGGCGTGAGGCGGGCGCAGCCGCGCAGCATGTCCTCGGCGGACTGCTCGATGTGCCCGGCGGGGCTCTGGGCGGCGACGCAGATCTGCTCCAGCTTGACCCACACCGCCCAGTTGCCGAGCGGGGTGAGCGTGGCGTGCCCCTCGCCGAGGGTCAGGGCACCCACGGCGGCCAGGCCGTCCAGCGCCCAGTCGAGCAGCCCCGCGAGCACGTCCTGCGCCTCCGCGCCGGGCGGCCCGAGGCGGGCGGGGGCGTCCTGCACCGGGCCGTACGGGACCTCGCAGCGCTGCTCGCGCAGTTCGGCGACGCGCTGCCCCAGCAGGTCCAGCAGGGCCGGCACGGGCACGGGGCCGGCGGACAGCTGGAGGAGGGACAGCACCTGCGGGACCGCCTCCACCACCTCGGCGACCGCCGCGGGCTCGGCGTCCCGGGGTGCCGGGTGGGCGAGGGACCAGGCGTCCAGGAGCGCGACCCAGCCGCGCAGGGCGGCGGAGTCGTCACTGTCCCAGGCGCGCAGGCGCCAGCCGGGGCGGGCGGTGTCGCCGTGCAGCTCGACGAGGCCGGCGAGGCGGGCCCGGTCCCACGCGACCCGCACCTGCGCCGGTGTCAGGTCGAGCGCTTCGGCGGCCCGTTCCCGCTCGGTGGCGGAGGTCGGTTCGGTGACGCGGCCGCGGTGCTCGGCGGCCCAGTGGGCGACGCGGACGGCGTCCGCGAGGACCCGACGGGCCTGACGGGCGAGTTCCTGCCGGGGCGGCGTCCCCTCCGGGGGCGCGGCGCCGGCCTGGTGCGCCGGGTGGCCACGGCCCGCCGGGCCGTCGCCAGCGCCCTCGGTCGGACGAGTCGGAGTCTGGAGTTGCGCGCCAGTTGCTCATCAGGCTTTCGAGACGTCACGGGGGCAGTCTTCCCGTTGACAGGCCGAAAGCCCAAACGGAACCGGCCGGTCGCCGGGCGGGGGCGGTGGGGACGGGGCGTGCGGGGCCCGTGCGCGGGGTGTGCGGGTGCGGTGTCAGACCAGTGGCACGAGGAAGCGGCGCAGGGCCTCCTCGTAGCGGTCGGGGTCGGCGTTCCACATCGCGCCGTGGGGGGCGTGCCGGACGGTCCGGAGGGTGACGAGCCCGGGGCGGCGGGCGGCGAGGGCGCGGGAGGCGTCCCAGGGCGCGAGGTGGTCGTCGGGCCCGTGGAAGACGAGCACCGGCACCCGCAGGGCGCGGGGGTCGGCCGCGTCCGCGAGGGTGTCGCCGTCCCGGCCGAGCCTGCCCTGGGCGGCGCGTACGGCGAGCGGGAGCAGGGCGGCCGGCACCCGGCGGGCGGCGGCGAGGGCCCGCACGGTGGCCTCCCAGTCCAGGACCGGCGAGTCCAGCACCAGGCCGCTGACCCGGTCGCGCAGGGAGCTGCGGGCGGCGGTGTGCAGGGCCATGGCGGCGCCGCTGGACCAGCCGTAGAGGATGACGCGTCGGGCTCCGTGCCGGACGGCGTAGCGGAGGGCGGCGTCGACGTCGCGCCATTCGGAGTCGCCGAGGTGGGCCAGTCCGTCGGCGGGGCGGGGCGCCCCCGGGTCGCCGCGGTAGGAGACGGCGAGAACGGGGAGCCGCCGGTCGGCGAGGAAGCCGAGCAGGTTCAGGGTGTGCTCGCGGGTGGTGCCGAGGCCGTGGACGGCGACGACCCAGGTGGAGCGGGGGCCCGGGACGTACCAGGCGGGAAGCGGGCCGAGGTCGCCGGGCACGTCGAGGTCCCGGTGGTCGAGGCCGAGCGCGGAGGAGGGGTCCCCGGTGTGGAGCAGGGGGGTGAGGCGGACGCGGGATCCGGCGTCGAGGAATCCGCGCTCGACGCGTTCCAGTCGGCGCACGACGGTGTCGGGGGCGTGCGGCACCTGGTCGAGGACCGGGCCGACGACGGCGTGGACGCCCGGGCCGTCCAGGCCGTAGACGCCGGGTCTGAGGGAGGCGAGGGTGCGGGTCAGGGCGATACGGCCGGGTCCGGCGGCGTGCACGGTGAGGCGCGGCTCGCCGGGCAGCGGGTGGCCGGGGCGGGGTGTGAGCGCGATGCCGCTCGCGTAGCGGCCTGCGGCGACCGTGGCCGCGCCGAGACCGAGGACCGAGGTGACGGCGGTCGCCGTCGCTGTAGCCGGGCGCATCGTTCCAGTGTCCGCACCCGCGCGGGCGCCTGCCAGCGGGACCGCGGCGCCGGGTGCTCCCGCGCTTCGCGGCGCCGCCCGCCCGGCCCGGTCCCGCCGCCTTCCGCAGCCGCCCGCGGAGGCCGCGGGGTGTGCGCCTGCCGGCGGTTCCGGCGCCCCGGGTCCGCGCGGTGCGGCCCTGCCGCATCCTGGCCCCACCCGCAGGTGCCCGCGCCGCTTCCCTGGCCCGCACGGCCCGCGGAACGCCGGGGGCGCGCGGTCGGCCGCCGTGGCGGTGCCCCGGCTCCGGAACGATCCGCCCGACCGCCGGGCCGGCACCCCGTGGGCGCGGCGGGCGGTGACGGGGGTGTGCCGGCCGGCTTCCGGCGTTCCGGCCGTCCGCGCGGCCCCCTCGTCCGCGGGCCCCGCCGCGGCGGGCGGCAGCGGAGCCCGCCGCGCCACCGCGGCGGACCTCGGTCGCCGCCCAGGGGCGGGCGCGCGAGGCCCGCCCGCAGGCGTGCGCGCCCGGCGCAGCCCGCCGTGTTCGGCAGGACCCTGATGCCAGCGCCCGCAGGCGAGCGTGCCCGGCCCTCCGGCCGCAGGCAGGCCCCGCGAGGCGGGCAGCGGCGGCCGGCATCC
Source organism: Streptomyces sp. CC228A (assembly GCF_021390935.1). Classification (GTDB taxonomy): domain Bacteria; phylum Actinomycetota; class Actinomycetes; order Streptomycetales; family Streptomycetaceae; genus Streptomyces. The sequence continues at coordinate 406,443 of NZ_JAJPUI010000004.1, read as the reverse complement.
CGGCGGCCTCAGCGCCACCACCGCCGCCCAGGCGCCCGCGGGGTCCAGCAGGCGATGCGGCCACGGCCTCCGGGCCGGATCGGACACGGCGGGTCCGCAGCACGGGCGGCCCCAGGGGGACCTGCCGAGCCGGGGGCGGACGGCCTCCCTCCCTGATCCCCGCACAGTGCACCCCCGCCGCAGCGGACCGGGCTCGCAGGCGGGCACGGCGCCGTACCGTCGGTGCGCCGCGCGGCCCCTGCCCCAGGGGCCCCGGCCGCGGGCCCGGGCCGACCGCGGGTACGGCCACACGGGGAGCGCGCGGGTTGGGGCGCGCAGGGGGCCGGCCGGGATCAGGTGCCTGAGCAGTGCCCTATGCGCCCGCGCCGAGCGCGGCGCCCGCGCGGGGCCTGCAGAGCAGGGATGCGCGGGGGCCTCCCGGGAGCGGGTGCCCAGGTAGTGCCCCGCGGGCCCCGGCCGCAGGCCCGAGCCGACCGCGGGTACCGCCACACGGGGCACCTGCGGGCGGGGGCGCAGGGGGCGGCCGGGCGGGTACCGCCACACGGGGAGCCCGCGGGCGGGGCGCAGGGGGCCGGCCGGGATCGGGCGCCTGAGCAGTGCCCCACGGGCCCGAGCCGAGCGCGGCGCCCCCGCGCGGGGGCCGGGCGCGGCGGGTGCCGGGCGGAAGCGGGGGCCGGGTGGAAGCGGGGGCCGGGCGGAAGCGGGGGCCGGGTGGAAGCGGGGGCCGGGCGCGGCGGGTGCCGGGCGCGGCGGGTGCCGGGCGGAAGCGGGGGCCGGGCGGAAGCGGGGGCCGGGCGGAAGCGGGGGCCGGGTGGAAGCGGGGGCCGGGTGGAAGCGGGGGCCGGGTGGAAGGCGGGTGCCGCATGAGGGCGGGTCGTGGAGGGTGGCGGCGGGGAAGGGTCGGTCAGTGCGGTTGGCCGTAGCCGTGGAGTTTGGCGGCGGCCTCGGAGAGCTCGCCCGGGGTGAGGAGGGTCGGGGCCCGGCCGCCCGGCCCCGTGGCGGCGAGCCACACCCTGCACATCCACTCCAGCTGGGCCGTGCGGTCGTACGCCTGCTCCAGGGTCGCGCCGTAGGTGACGGCGCCATGGTTGCGCAGCAGGCAGCCGGTGCGGCCGCCGGCCAGGGCGGTCAGCATGCCGTCGGCGAGCTGCGGGGTGCCGTAGAGCGCGTACGGGGCGACGCGGACGGGGCCGCCGAGCGCGGCGGTCATGTAGTGGATGGGCGGCAGCTCGTCGACGAGGGTGGAGACGGCGGTGGCGTGGACGGCGTGGGTGTGCACCACCGCGCCGGCGCCGGTGGCGCGGTAGAGCGCCAGGTGCAGCGGCAGTTCGCTGGTCGGCGCGAGGGTGCCGCGCACCCGGCGGCCGTCCAGGTCGACGGCCAGGGCGTCGTCCGGGGCCAGGCGGTCGTAGGGCACTCCGGTCGGGGTGACGAGGACCAGGTCGCCGACGCGTACGGAGACGTTGCCGGAGGTGCCGACGACCAGCCCGTCGGCGACGGTCCTGCGCGCGGTGGCCACCAGGGCGTCCCAGGCGCCCCGCAGCGCGGGGTCCTCGTGCGGTGGTCCGTGCGTGCTGCTCGCCATGGGCCGATCATGCCGTGCGGAGCGCGTCGGAGAGAAGGTGACGCACGTCTCGTTCCGGGCCTCCGCGGGGGTCGCGCTGTTCGACGGAGGAAGCGCACAAGCCCGTCAGCACTGGGGAGTCCGGGACATTCGGGCGGACGGGTGCGTAACCGGAACTCCGTTCCACGGGTTGAGACACCGTGAAGCCCTTCCCAGTTCACCTTCCGTTCACCCAGGTTGCCTACGGTCGGCGGGCTACTGACGCCAAACGATTGCCTGGGTAAATGGAACACATCACGCTGCTGCTCGCGATCGTGATCGTGACAGCCCTCGTGTTCGATTTCACGAACGGTTTCCACGACACCGCCAACGCGATGGCCACCACCATCTCGACCGGTGCGATGCGGCCCAAGGCGGCCGTGGCCATGTCGGCCGTTCTCAACCTGGTGGGTGCGTTCCTGTCCGTGGAGGTCGCCAAGACGATCTCCAAGGGACTCGTCGACGAGACCGGGATCCAGCCCGAGGTCATCCTCGCCGCGCTCGTGGGCGCGATCCTGTGGAACCTGCTGACCTGGCTGGTCGGCCTCCCCTCCAGCTCCTCGCACGCCCTCATGGGCGGTCTGATCGGTGCCACCGTCGCCTCGATCGGCATCAGCGGCGTCAACGGCGGCGTCGTCCTCACCAAGGTCCTCATCCCGGCCCTGGCCGCCCCGCTCGTCGCCGGCGTCGCCTCCCTGGTCGCCGCCCGGTTCACGTACAGGATCGGCGCGAACATCGACGCCGAGACGGGCCGCAAGGGCTACAAGGCCGGCCAGATCGCCTCCGCAGGCCTCGTGTCCCTCGCCCACGGCACCAACGACGCCCAGAAGACGATGGGCATCATCACCCTCGCCCTGGTCGCCGGCGGCGCCCTGGCGCCCGGCTCCAACCCGCCGATGTGGGTCATCGTCTCGGCCGGCCTGGCCATCGCCCTCGGCACCTACCTGGGCGGCTGGCGCATCATCCGCACCATGGGCAAGGGCCTCACCGACCTCCAGCCGCAGCAGGGCTTCGCCGCCCAGACCGGCGCGGCGACCGTGATCCTGGCCTCCTCCCACCTGGGCTTCTCCCTCTCCACCACGCACGTCTGCTCCGGCGCGGTGATGGGCGCGGGCCTCGGCCGCAAGGGCGGCGTGGTCCGCTGGTCCACGGCCACCCGCATGTTCGTCGCGTGGGGCCTGACCCTGCCGGCCGCCGGCCTGGTCGCCGCGCTCGCCGAGCTCGTCGCCCGCCAGGGCGACTGGGGCATCGCCGTCGTGGCCGGCTTCCTCGTGGTCTCCAGCACCGGCATCTGGCTGTACTCCCGCCGGCAGGTCGTCGACCACACCAACGTCAACGACGTGGACGGCACGGACCAGGCGCCCGCCGAGGACCCCGCCGGTGTCGTCACCACCGCCATCGCGGCCGTCTCCCCGCCGCCCGCCGGCACGCCGGCCGAGGACGGCGACGACGCCCTCAAGACCACCATCCCGGCCCCGGCCCCGGCCAAGGCCGCCGACGCGGCCCCCACGGCCGCGGTGTAAGGAAAGATCGGCAACGGCATGAACATCGACTGGGTAGCCCTCGGTTCCGTCTTCGGCGTGGGGCTCGTCGCCACCGTCGCTCTCGTCGGGCTCTTCGTCCTGGGCCTCGTCGGCCTGTCGAAGCAGCAGACCGCGACCCATGGCGGTTCCGCCGCCCTGGCGCGCACCGGCGCGTACGCCTGCTTCGCGCTGTGCACGGCGGCCATCGCCTACGGCATCTATCTGATCGTGGCCTGAGCAGGCCCGCTCGCTTCACGGCCGGCCGGCCGCACCCCCCGCGGGTGCGGCCGGCCGGCCGTTTCTGTGGGGCTCGGCACACTGTCCCGCCGCAGGTCAAGAGTGAGTTGACGGGCCTTCGCGGAGCGTGGTGGACTGCCCCAGCCATCTACGGCGGCAGCAGAGGAAGCCGGTGAGAATCCGGCGCGGTCCCGCCACTGTCACCGGCGCAGTCCGTCCCGACGGACGCGGCCGGGAGCCAGGAACTCTCACCGCCGGTTCCGTCGAGCCAGGGCGCGGACCCTGAGTGAGGACATGCCGCCATGACCGGCCCCGTCGCGCGTACACCGAGACCCCTCCCAGCCGGCCGTCGGCGAGGCGTATCGGACGGCTGAGCCCATGCGCGCTGATCGAGTCTTCGCGTACGGCGCCGCCGCCGGGCTGCTCGCCGACCTGCTGCTCGGCGATCCGCGCCGCGGCCATCCCGTCGCCGTCTTCGGGCGGGCCGCCGGTGCCGTGGAGGGCGCGCTGTGGCGCGACCACCGCGGCTGGGGCGCGCTGCACACCGCGGTGTGCGCCGGTGGTGCCGCCGCGGGTGCCGCCCTCGCCGCGCGCGCCGTGCGCGGCAGCGGCACCGCCTCCGCCGCACTGACCGCCGCCACCGTGTGGGCCGTCGTCGGCGGCACCACCCTGGGGCGCGAGGCCCGCGCCGTCGCCGGCGCCCTCGCCGCCGGGGACCTGGAGGTGGCGCGGGAGCGGCTGCCGCACCTGTGCGGACGCGACCCGCAGCACCTCGACGGGCCCGGCATCGCCCGGGCCGTCGTGGAGTCCGTCGCCGAGAACACCTCCGACGCCGTGGTGGGCGCCCTCGTGTGGGGCGCGGTCGGCGGCGTGCCCGGGCTCGTCGCCTTCCGGGCGGTCAACACCCTGGACGCGATGGTCGGCCACAAGTCGGCGCGCTACCGCCGCTTCGGCTGGGCGTCGGCGCGGCTCGACGACGTGGCCGGCTGGCCCGGGGCCCGGCTGACGGCCGCGCTCGCCGCCGTCGCGGGCGGCGACCGGCGCGGAGCCGTCCGGGCCTGGCGCGAGGACGCGGGCCGCCACCCGAGCCCCAACGCGGGCCCCGTGGAGGCGGCGTTCGCCGGCGCGCTGGGCGTACGGCTCGGGGGCACCCTCTCGTACGGGGGGCGGGTCGAGCACCGGCCGGTCCTCAACGGGCAGGGGAGGGCCGTCGACGTGGCGGACGTCGAGCGGGCGGTGCGGCTGTCCCGTCGGGTGAGCGGGCTGGCGCTGGTGGCCTGCGCCGCCGGGCGGCTGGCGGTCGGCGCGTGGAAGCGGAAGCGGAGGGCTTCATGAGGGGTGGGGGGCTGCTCGTCGCGGGGACGACCTCCGACGCGGGCAAGAGCGTCGTGACGGCCGGCATCTGCCGCTGGCTGGTCCGGCAGGGCGTGAAGGTCGCGCCGTTCAAGGGGCAGAACATGTCCCTCAACTCGTACGTGACCCGGGAGGGCGCCGAGATCGGACGCGCCCAGGCCATGCAGGCGCAGGCCGCCCGGGTGGAGCCGAGCGCCCTGATGAACCCGGTGCTGCTGAAGCCCGGCAGCGACCGGTCCAGCCAGGTCGTGCTGATGGGCAGGCCCGTGGGCGAGCTGAGCGCGCGCGGCTACCACGGAGGCCGGCAGCAGGCGCTGTTCGGCACGGTCGTGGAGTGCCTGGAAGAGCTGCGCGCCACGCACGACGCCGTGGTCTGCGAGGGCGCGGGCAGCCCCGCCGAGATCAACCTTCGGCGCAACGACATCGTGAACATGGGCATCGCGCGGGCCGCCCGGCTGCCGGTGCTCGTGGTGGGCGACATCGACCGGGGCGGGGTCTTCGCGCAGTTCTTCGGCACGACGGCGCTGCTGGCCGCCGAGGACCAGGAGCTGGTGGCGGGCTACCTCGTCAACAAGTTCCGCGGGGACGTCACCCTGCTGGAGCCGGGGCTGGACATGCTGCGCGACCTGACGGGCCGCCGGGCCTTCGGCGTGCTGCCGTACGCGCACGGGCTCGGCATCGACGAGGAGGACGGGCTGCGGGTCTCGCTGCGCGGCGCGGTGCGCGAGTCGGTCGTGGCGCCGCCGGTCGGCGAGGACGTGCTGCGCGTCGCGGTGTGCGCCGTGCCGCTGATGTCCAACTTCACGGACGTGGACGCGCTGGCCGCCGAACCGGGCGTGATCGTGCGGTTCGTGGACCGGCCGGAGGAGCTGGCCGACGCGGACCTCGTGGTCGTGCCGGGCACCCGCGGCACGGTGAAGGCGCTCGCGTGGCTGCGGGAGCGGGGCCTGGCGGACGCACTGGTGCGGCGCGCCGCCGAGGGGCGGCCGGTGCTGGGCGTCTGCGGCGGGTTCCAGGTGCTGGGCGAGCACATCCATGACGACGTCGAGTCCCGGGCCGGCGAGGTCGCGGGGCTGGGGCTGCTGCCGGTGCGGGTGCGCTTCGCGCCCGAGAAGACCCTCGCGCGGCCTGTGGGCGAGGCCCTGGGCGAGCCGGTGGAGGGCTACGAGATCCACCACGGCGTCGCCGACGTACGGGGCGGGGAGGCGTTCCTCGACGGGTGCCGGGTCGGTGCCGTGTGGGGGACGCACTGGCACGGGTCGCTGGAGAGCGACGGCTTCCGCCGGGCGTTCCTGCGGGAGGTCGCCGCGGCGGCCGGGCGGCGCTTCGTCCCGGCGCCCGACACGTCCTTCGCGGCCCTGCGGGAGGAGCAGCTGGACCGGCTCGGCGACCTCATCGAGCGGCACGCGGACACCGACGCGCTGTGGAAGCTCATCGAGTCGGGGCCGCCGGGCGGGCTGCCGTTCATCGCCCCGGGGGCGCCGTGAGCACCCCCGGCGCGGCCGCCCCCGCGGGCGCGGGTGCCGGGCCGCGGCCGCGCACGAGCCGGGCGCCGGGGGCGGGCCGCTCCCGCCTGCCCGGCGGGCACCGCTCCGCCCGGCCCCGGCACCACCGCACAGACACGTCCGATCGCAGCAGTTCCCTGGAAAGGGGTATCCGCTAATGGCCTCGGTTCCCTACCCGTTCACCGCCGTCGTCGGCATGGACGACATGCGGCTGAGCCTGCTGCTCAACGCCGTCTCACCGAGCATCGGCGGTGTGCTCGTACGGGGTGAGAAGGGCACCGCCAAGTCGACGGTCGTGCGCGGGCTGACGGCCCTGCTGCCCGCGATGGACACCGTCCCGGGCTGCCGCTTCTCCTGCGCGCCCGGCGGGCCGGACCCGGAGTGCCCCGACGGGCCCCACGAGCCCGGGGCGGGCGTTGCCCGCCCGACGCGCCTGGTCGAGCTGCCCGTCGGGGCCTCCGAGGACCGGCTCGTCGGGGCGCTGGACATCGAGCGGGCCCTCGCGGAAGGCGTGAAGGCGTTCGAGCCGGGGCTGCTCGCGCAGGCGCACCGGGGGATCCTGTACGTCGACGAGGTCAATCTCCTGCACGACCACCTCGTGGACCTGCTGCTGGACGCCGCCGCCATGGGCGCCTCCCACGTCGAGCGCGAAGGCGTCTCCGTGCGGCACGCCGCCCGGTTCCTGCTCGTCGGGACGATGAACCCCGAGGAGGGCGAGCTGCGGCCCCAGTTGCTGGACCGGTTCGGGCTGACCGTGGAGGTGGCTGCGTCCCGGGACCCGGAGCAGCGGGTGGAGGTGGTGCGGCGGCGGCTCGCGTACGACGACGACCCGGCCGCGTTCGCCGCGCGCTGGGCGGGCGAGGAGGCCGCCCTGCGGGAGCGGATCGCGGCCGCGCGGGCGCTGCTGCCGCAGGTGGTGCTGGGCGACGGCGCGCTGCGCCGGATCGCGGCCACGTGCGCGGCGTTCGAGGTGGACGGCATGCGCGCCGACATCGTGATGGCCAGGACCGCGACGGCGCTGGCGGCCTGGGCGGGGCGCACGGACGTGACCGTCGAGGACGTGCGGCAGGCGGCGCTGCTCGCGCTGCCGCACCGGCGGCGACGCAACCCCTTCGACGCGCCGGGGCTGGACGAGACGAAGCTGGACGAGACGCTGGAGGAGTTCGGCGGCGGGGACGACGGGCCCGAGCCGGACCCGGAGGGCCCGGAAGGCGGCCCCGACGGCGGCGGTGGGGGCGGTGGGGTCCCTCCGCAGCCGCAGGGGCCCGACGCGGGGCAGGACGGGCAGCAGCAGGAGCAGTCCGGGGAGCGGCCCGAGGACTCCCCGGCCCCCGGCGCCGCCCCTCCCCGGCCCGGCCCCGGCTCCGGCTCCGGCTCCTGAGCAGGCTCCCGCCAAGGCCGCCGAGCCGTTCCGTACGAAGGTGCTCACCGTCCCCGGCCTGGGTGACGGGGCAGCCGGGCGCCGCTCGCGGGCCCGCACCGAGCACGGCCGCACCACCGGGGCGCACCGCCCCCGGGGCGCGTTGACGAAGCTGCACCTGGCGGCGACCGTGCAGGCCGCCGCCCCGCACCAGCGCAGCCGCGGCCGGTCGGGCCCGGGGCTCGTGGTGCGCCGCGACGACCTGCGCCAGGCGGTGCGGGAGGGCCGCGAGGGGAACCTCGTGCTGTTCGTGGTGGACGCCTCCGGGTCGATGGCGGCCCGGCAGCGGATGGGCGCCGTGAAGGGCGCCGTCATGTCGCTGCTGATGGACGCGTACCAGCGGCGGGACAAGGTGGGGCTGGTGACGTTCCGGGGCCGCGGCGCGGAGCTGGCGCTGCCGCCGACCTCGTCGGTGGACGCGGCGGCGGCGCGCCTGGAGCAGCTGCCCACCGGGGGGCGCACGCCCCTGTCGGAAGGGCTGCTGAAGGCGCACGACGTGCTGCGGGTGGAGCGGCTGCGGGATCCGGCGCGGCGGCCGCTGCTGGTGGTCGTCACGGACGGGCGGGCCACGGGCGGTGTGGAGCCGCTGCGGCTGGCCGCCCGTGCGGCGGGGCTGCACGCCGCCGAGGGCACCGCTTCGGTGGTGGTGGACTGCGAGACCGGGCCGGTGCGGCTGGGCCTCGCGGCCGAGCTGGCAGCGCAGTTGGGCGGTACCGCCGTGACGCTGGACGAGCTGCGGGCGGACGCCATCGCCGGGCTGGTCAAGGACGCTCGTACAACAAGGAGGGCCGCATAGTGCCGCAGGGACAGCCGCTCGTCGTGCCGAACGACGGGCTCACCACGCGCCAGCGCCGCAACCGCCCGCTGGTGATGGTGCACACCGGGGTCGGCAAGGGGAAGTCGACGGCCGCCTTCGGGATGGCGCTGCGCGCCTGGAACCAGGGCTGGCCGGTCGGGGTGTTCCAGTTCGTCAAGTCGGCGAAGTGGAAGGTGGGCGAGGAGAACGCCCTGAAGGCCCTCGGGGAGACCGGCAAGGGCGGGACCGTCGTCTGGAACAAGATGGGCGAGGGCTGGTCGTGGATCCAGCGCGACCCGAAGGACGGCGAGCCGTCGCACGAGGAGAAGGCGCGGGAGGGCTGGGAGCAGGTCAAGCGCGACCTGGCCGCCGAGACGTACCGGTTCTACGTGCTGGACGAGTTCGCGTACCTGCTGCACTGGGGCTGGGTGGACACGGCGGAGGTCGTCGAGGTGCTGCGGGACCGGCCGGGGCAGCAGCACGTGGTGATCACGGGCCGCAACGCGCCGCAGGAGCTGGTGGACTTCGCGGACCTGGTCACCGACATGTCGAAGGTGAAGCACCCGATGGACGCGGGTCAGAAGGGCCAGCGGGGCATCGAGTGGTAGCCGTTCCCCGTCTCGTCATCGCCGCGCCCTCGTCGGGTGCGGGCAAGACCACGGTCGCGACCGGGCTGATGGCGGCGTTCGCCGAGCGGGGGCTCGCCGTGTCGCCGCACAAGGTCGGCCCCGACTACATCGACCCGGGCTACCACGCGCTGGCGACCGGCCGCCCGGGGCGGAACCTGGACGCCTACATGTGCGGGACGGAGCTGGTGGCGCCGCTGTTCGCGCACGGTGCGGCGGGCTGCGACCTGGCCGTGGTGGAGGGCGTGATGGGCCTGTACGACGGCGCCGCGGGCGAGGGGGAGCTCGCGTCGACGGCGCAGGTGGCGAAGGTGCTGAAGGCGCCCGTGGTGCTGGTGGTGGACGCCTCGTCGCAGTCCCGGTCGGTGGCGGCGCTGGTGCACGGGTTCGCCTCGTGGGATCCGCAGGTGCGGATCGGCGGGGTGATCCTGAACAAGGTCGCCACGGACCGGCACGAGCGCCTGCTGCGGGAGGCGCTGGAGGAGTCCGGTGTGCCGGTGCTGGGCGTGCTGCGGCGGGCCCCCTCGGTGGCGACGCCGTCGCGGCACCTGGGGCTGGTCCCGGTGGCGGAGCGGCACGCGGACGCGGTGGACGCGGTGCGGGCGCAGGCGGCGCAGGTGCGGGCGGGCTGCGACCTGGAGGGGCTGCTCGCGCTGGCGCGCAGCGCTCCCGCGCTGGACGTGGAGCCCTGGTCGGCCGGGGCCGCCGTGCAGGGGGCGGCCGTCGGCGGCGCCCGGCCGGTGGTGGCCGTGGCCGGGGGCGCGGCGTTCACGTTCTCGTACGCGGAGCACGCCGGCTGCTCACCGCCGCCGGGGCGGAGGTGGTGGCGTTCGACCCGCTGCGGGACGAGGCGCTGCCGCCGGGCACGCGGGGGCTGGTGATCGGCGGCGGGTTCCCCGAGGTGTACGCGCCCGAGCTGAGCGCGAACGAGGCGCTGCGGGGCGCGGTGGCGGAGCTGGCGCGTTCGGGTGCGCCGGTCGCGGCGGAGTGCGCGGGGCTGCTGTACCTCGCGCGGTCGCTCGACGGGAAGCCGATGTGCGGGGTGCTGGACGCGGACGCGCGGATGTCGGAGCGGCTGACGCTCGGCTACCGCGACGCGGTGGCGCTGCACGACAGCCCGGTCGCGGCGGCCGGGACGCGGATGCGGGGCCACGAGTTCCACCGCACGGTGATCGAGCCGGGCGCGGGCCCGTCCCCGGCGTGGGGGATGCGGCTGCCCGAGCGGCGCGCGGAGGGGTTCGTGCGGGGCGGGGTGCACGCCAGTTACCTGCACACGCACTGGGCGGCGGTCCCGGAGGCGGCCCGGCGGTTCGTGGGGTCCTGCGGGCCGTGACGCGGGCGGTGGGGCTGGTGGTGGGGGTGGGCGCCCGGCGGGGCGTGTCGGCGGACGAGGTGCTGGCGCTGGTGCGGGACGTGCTGCGGGAGGCGGGGCTGCCGTGTGCCGCGGTCGTCGAGGTGGCGACCGTGGCGTCCAAGGCGGCCGAGCCGGGGCTGGTCGAGGCGGCGGCCCGGCTCGGGGTGCCCCTGCGGGGCCGCCCCGCGGAGGAGTTGGCGCGGGTGGTGGTGCCGCACCCGTCGGAGCGGCGCGCGCGGCGGCCGGAACGCCCTCCGTGGCCGAGGCCGCGGCGCTGGCGGGCGGGGGCGACCTCCTCGTACCGAAGCGGAAGCAGGTGCCCGGCGACGGGGCCGGGGCGCGGGTGACGTGTGCGGTGGCGGCGCGCGGCGGGGCGCGGTTGCCGGTGCGGGGCCCGGGGTACACCGGTGAGGACGCCGCGTTCGGGTTACCGGCGCGGCCCTGATCCGCTGCCCCGAGCACCATGGCTTCCGTGCCTCCGCTCCCCCGAAGCGGAGCCGGGGCCCTCGTGGTGGGCCGCCGACGCCGTCGGTCCGCCGCGCTCACCCCCCACTGTCCCCCCCATCCCCACAGGCGGCCATGTACACCCACGCAGACAGCGACAGACATTTCCCCGGCTCCGGTGACGCGCGGCACGGCGCGGAGGCGGAAGGCCGCGGTTTCGACCTGCGGCACCACGGTGACGCGGAGGTACGGGACGAGAAGTTGACGGACCTCGCCGTCAACGTCCGTACGGGCACTCCGCCGGAGTGGCTGCGGCAGCGCATCGCGGACTCCCTGACCGGTCTGGCCGCCTACCCCGACGGGCGGGCCGCGCGGGCGGCGGTCGCCGAGCGGCACGGGCTGCCCGTGCGGAACGTCCTGCTGACGTCGGGCGCCGCGGAGGCGTTCGTGCTGCTGGCGCGGGCCCTGCGGGTGCGCCGGCCGGTGGTGGTGCACCCGCAGTTCACGGAGCCGGAGGCGGCCCTGCGGGACGCGGGGCACGAGGTGCGGCGGGTGCTGCTGCGCGAGGAGGACGGATTCCGGCTGGATCCCGCGCTGGTGCCGCAGGACGCGGACCTGGTGGTGGTCGGCAATCCGACGAACCCGACGTCGGTGCTGCACCCGGCGGCGGTCATCGCCGAACTGGCCAGGCCGGGGCGGACGCTGGTGGTCGACGAGGCGTTCATGGACGCGGTGCGCGGCGAGCGCGAGGCGCTGGCGGGCCGTACGGACCTGCCCGGTCTGGTGGTGCTGCGCAGCCTGACGAAGACCTGGGGCCTGGCGGGGCTGCGCGTCGGATACGTGCTCGCGGCGCCGGAGACGGTGGCGGCGCTGGAGCGGGCGCAGCCGCTGTGGCCGGTGTCGACTCCGGCGCTCGTGGCGGCCGAGGCCTGCATGGCGCCGCGGGCGCTGGCGGAGGCGGAGGAGGCCGCGCGGCGGGTGGAGGCGGAGCGGGCCCATCTCATGGCCGGTCTCGCGGAGTTCGAGGAGGTCCGGGCGGTGGAGGCCGCCGAGGGGCCGTTCGTGCTGATCCGGGTGGAGGGCGCGGACGTGGTGCGGGAGCGGCTGCGGGACCTGGGCTTCGCCGCGCGCCGCGGCGACACGTTCCCGGGGCTGGGGCCGCAGTGGCTGCGGCTGGCGGTCCGGGACCGCGCCACGACGAACCGTTTCCTCCAAGCCCTGGACCAGGCGCTGGTGATGGCCGGCTGCGCGGGCCCCTGCACGGGCGGCCGCGGCGGCGCCTGAGCGTCTGCGGGGTGCCGCGCCGGGGCCGGGCGGTCCTGCGGGACGGGTGCCCGCGCCGGGGCCGCGGCGACGGCGGTGCGGGCCGGGGCGTCGGGGCCGCCCGGCGTGGAGGCGGTGGCGGCGTACGGGTCGGGCGGTCGGCTCGGATGGGGGCGGCCCTGATCCGCCGGGAGGGCCGCCCGCCCGGCCTCCCGGGGGCCGCCGTGCACCGCTCGCCGAGCAGCCCCGTCGCCGGACGGCCGGCCCGCGCCTGTGACGGGCGCGGCGGCCTCGGGGTGAGGCCGCCGCGCCCGTCACGTCAGGACCACGCAGCCGCGCTCCGTCAAGCTGCCGATCGGGGCGGCCGACGGGTCGACGGCGTTCCACCGCAGGTCCAGTTTCTCCAGCGACGGCAGCTCGGCGAGCCAGTCGGGCAGCGTGCGGAGCCGGTTGCCGCGCAGGTCGAGGCGGCGCAGCAGGGGCAGTCCGGCGAGGGCCGGCGGGACCTCTCCGAGCGCGTTGTCCCGCAGGTCGGCGAGCCTCAGTTCGGTGAGGGCCGCGGCGGTGTCGGGCAGCCTGGTCAGGGCGTTGCCGCGCAGGTGCAGTTCGCGGAGCCGGGACAGCCGGCCGAGGCCGTCCGGCAGGTCGGCGAGCCGGTTGTGCGCGGCGCGCAGCTCGACCAGGCCCGTCATCCCGGCCAGCGTGCCGGGTAGCGCGGTGAGCCGGTTCTCACCGACGTTCAGATAGCGCAGGCCGGTCAGTGCGCCGAGGCCGTCCGGCAGGTCGGCCAGCCGGTTGTCGTGCAGGTAGAGGTAGGCGGTCAGCGCGGGCAGCCGACCGAGTGCGTCCGGCACCGACGTGAGGCGGTTATGGCCGAGGTCCAGGGTGTGGAGGCGGTGCAACCGTTCGATGGCGGGCGGGAGTTCGGTGAGGTCGTTGTCCGCGAGGATGAGGACTTCGAGCTCGGTGCGCTCCCAGACGGCGTCGGGGATCCGTCCGAGCCGGTGCTGCCAGAGGTTCAGTGCCGCGGTCATCCGGTGCCTCCCGGCGGTGGTCGGCGTGTGGGCCGGCGGCAGGCTACGGGGCTCGGGGCAGCGCCGGCGGCAGGGTGCCGCCGGCGCTGCCCGGGTCCGCCGTCAGCCGCGGGTGCCCCGGCCGCAGCGCGGCGGGCGACGAGGAGGGCGGTGGTGCCCGCCGCGAGGAGGGCCGCGGCGCCCGTCACGACGTACGGGGCCCGGGAGCCTCCGCCGGTCTCGGCGAGGGCTTCCGTGGCGCGGGCGGGTGCGACGCCCTCCGACTGGGTCTTCGGGCCCGTCGCCGCGGCGGCCTCCGACGGGTCCGCGGCGTCCGGGCCTGCGGGCTCCCCGGTCGTGTCGTGCGCGGGCTGTACGGGCCTGGCGGCCGGGGCCGAGGGGTGCGGTGAGGCGTCCTGCCCGCCCGGCGCGGTGCAGTGCGCCTCGGCCAGGGTCACGTCGCCCCGTACGTCGGCGACGTTCAGGTCGAGGGGGTTCACGGTGACCTTCAGCCGCAGCGCGGTGGCGGCGGCGGTGGCGGAGGTGGTGGTCCGCTCGGACAGGTCCAGGGTGACCTCCCCGACGCCGGGCACCCGGACCGTGCTGCGGCCCCCGGGGGTGACCGTGACGCGCTTGCCGAGCACGGTGACCCGGCCCAGCAGGTTCGCTTCGGCGACGGGCCGGGCACCGGCCTCGCAGACGGCCTTGGCGGTGGCCTTCTCGGCCTCGACGAGGGAGAGCAGGGGCAGCCCCGGCAGGTGGACCCGGGCGCGGGCGAGCGTCACCGACGCCTCGGCGCGCCGGGCGTCGGCCGTCGCCGCGGCCTGGGCCGCGTCGGCGCGCAGCAGGTGGACGCGCCTGCCCCGGTCGACGCCGTCGACCCGTACGGTCAGCGCGGTCTTCTCGGCGGCGGCGGGGGCCTCGACTTCGTTGAGGGTGGCGCGGACGGGGACCTGTGCGGTCTTGTCGAGCAGGGACACGTCGAGCTCGGCGCGCAGGACGGCGGCGCCGGCGCGGCCCTGCTGACCCGGGGACGGGGTCGTCGCGTGCGCGGCGGGAGCGGCGGCGAGCGCGGTGAGGGCGACTGCGGCCGCGGCGGCGGGCGTGCGGCGGCGGTTGGCGGTGGTGCGGTACACGGTGGTGGATCCCCCCACGGGAAGGACATGAGTCACCGAACGGATGCGCACGGGACATGTGTGCACCCTGGGGCGGTGACGTGGGACACCGGGAATCCTGACCCCCGGACGGGTGAACCGGGGCCCCCGCAAGGGGAGTTCACCCCAAAGGGTCACCTTCGCCTCCGCGTTCGCATTCCGCGGATTGCTTCTCGAACAACCGTCCTTTAAGTTAGGTCAGCCTAACCTAAAGAGATCAGGACTAGAGTGAGCATCGAGGTCTACCGGGACCCCTGGGGCGTCCCGCATCTGCGCGCCGACGACCCGCGCGAACTCGCCCGCGCCCAGGGCCGCACCACCGCCCACGACCGGGCCTGGCAGCTGGAGGTCGAGCGCCACCGCGCCCAGGGGACCACCGCCGCCTTCCTCGGCCCGGACGCCGTCGAGTGGGACGTCTTCGCCCGCCGCGCACGGCTCGCCGACACCGCGCGCCGCTGCTTCGACCGGCTCGACGGCGACACCCGCGCCTGGGTCGGCGCGTACGTCGACGGCGTCAACGCCGGACTGGCCGAAGGGGCCCGCCGCAGCCCGGAGTTCGCCCGCACCGGGCTCGCACCGGGCGGGTGGGAGCCGTGGGTGCCGCTCGCGGTGTGGCTCTCGACCCACATCCTCTTCGCCGGCTTCCCCACGAAGCTGTGGCGGGAGGAGGTCGCCCGCCGCCTCGGTGACGACTCCGCCGAGCTCTTCGCCACGGACGGCCCCGGCACCTCGGGCAGCAACGGCTGGCTCGTGACGGGCGCCCGCACCGCGACCGGCTCCGCCCTCGTCGCGGGCGACCCGCACCGGTTCATCGAGGCGCCCGGCGTCTACCAGCAGATCCGGCTCGCCTGCCCGCAGTACGACGTCGTGGGCCTGGCCGTGCCGGGCGTGCCCGGCCTCGCCCACTTCGGGCACACGGGTACGGTCGCGTGGGCCATCACCAACGCCATGGCCGACTACCAGGACCTGTACCGGGAGCAGCTGCGCCGCACCGCTGACGGCGGGGTGGAGGCCCTCGGGCCGGACGGCTGGCGGCCCGCACGCGCCCACACCGAGACCGTCGAGGTCAAGGGTGCGGCACCGGTCACAGTGGAGGTCGTGGAGACCGACCGCGGACCGGTGATCATCCCCGCGGCCGGTGCCGGGGCGGCTCCGGCGGAGACCGGCGGCCGGCCGGGCACCGCGCTGCTCGCCCCCGCCGCCGGGCCCGGATCCGCGTCCCCGGGCGGGCCTGCCGCCGGGGCGCCGCCGCTGCCGGGGGACGCCGGCGGGGACGCCGCGGCGGGCGGCGCCGCACAGGCGCCGCCGGGGGCGCGATCAGCCTCCGCTACCCGCCCCGCGTCACCGGGGACCTCGGGTTCGCCGCGCTGCCCGCGCTGCTCGCCGCGGCGACCGTCGACGACATCGACCGGGCCGTCGACCGGTGGGTGGAACCCGTCAACGTCGTCCAGGCCGCCGACACCCGGGGCGGCACCCTGCACCGGGTCGCCGGCCACGTCCCCGTACGGGACCGCGCCAACCTGCTGCGGGTCGTGCCCGCCTGGGATCCCCGGCACGCCTGGCGCGGCCGCCACGAGCCGCTCCCCGGGCCGGTGTCGACGGTGTCGCCGTCATGGCGAACGAGCGCGGGCTCGCCGCGCCCCTGGGCGTGGAGTTCGCGCCGCCGCACCGGGCCCGGCGCATCGCGGAGCTGCTGGGCGCGTCGGAGGACTGGGACGCGGACGGCATGCGGGCCGTGCTCACCGACACCCGGCTGGCCTCCGCCCGCCCGCTGCTCGCGCTCGCGGCCGGACTGGACCCCGGCGCGCTCACCCCGCCGGCCTCGGCCCTGCGCGACCGGCTGCTGCGCTGGGACCGCCGTATGGACGCCGACAGCGCCGACGCCGCGCTGTACGCCGCCGTACGGGCCGCGGTGGTGCGCCGCGTCGCCGCGCACCCGGTCTTCGCGGACCTGGCCGCGCCCCCGGCCTACCCGCCGCTGTTCCAGCCGTGGCTGTCGCTGACGGCGCGGGTCGCGTACGCCCTGGAGACGCTGCTGACCAGCGGTCCCGTGCCGCCCGCCGACCGGGAGGCCGCCGTGCGCGCCGCGCTGGAGGAGGCCGCCGCGGCCCCGCCGGAGGGGCCCTGGGGCGCCACGCACCGGCTCGCTCCGTGGGCGGCCGTGCCCGACCCGGAGGACGAGCCCCGGTGGCCCGGCCTGGACGGCGACCACGACTGCGTGCTGTCCACCTCCAGCGTGCCGGGCCTCACCGACCGCGCCGCCCGCGGCCCGGCCGCCCGCTACGTGTGGGACCTCGCCCGCCGCGAGGACAGCCTGTGGGTCGTGCCGTTCGGCGCCTCCGGCGTGCCGGGCGACCCCCACCACCGGGACCAGCTGCCGCTGTGGCTGCGCGGCGAGCTGGTGCCCGTCATCACCGACTGGAACCGCCTCAGCAAGGAGCGACCCGCATGACCACCACCGCCCCCGTCTTCGAGCAGTTCGTCGAGGGCTTCGGCACCGTCCGGATCGTGCCCGTGGACCCGGACCGCGACGCCCCGCTGCTGCACACGTGGGTGACCGCCGAGCGGGCCCGCTTCTGGGGGATGTGCGGAGCGACCCTGGAGGAGGTCCGCGACATCTACACGCACCTGGACTCGCTCACGACGCACCACGCCTTCCTGGTGGAGCGCGACGGCGTGCCGGTCGCGCTGTTCCAGACGTACGAGCCGGAGGCCGACCGGGTCAGCGAGTGCTACGAGGTGCGGCCCGGCGACCTGGGCGTGCACCTGCTGCTGGCCCCGCCGACCACTCCCGAACCGGGCTTCTCCAGCAATCTCGTGAAGGCCTTCGCCGCGTACGCGCTGGCGGACCGCGAGCGGATCGTGGCCGAGCCGGACGCGGCGAACGAGAAGGCGATCGCGCTGCTGGTCCGCAGCGGGTTCGAACTGGGCCCGGAGGTGGTCCTGCCGGAGGTCGTCCTGCCCGAGGTGCACCTGGTGGAGAAGCGGGCCCGGCTGACCTTCTTCACCAAGGACGCGGGCTGACCCGTCCGTCCGGCCGGGGCACGCGGGGACGCCCGCGGCCGGGTGCCCTCGCGGGTCCGCGGGCGCGGGCCCTTGATGCGTCCGCGGGCGCGGGCCCCGGCGCCTGAGGGCCCGGATGCCTCCATAGGCGCGGCCCCGGCTGTGCTGCGCGCGACCGGGGGCACCGCGCGCGGGGCGCCCAGGGGTCCGTGACGCCGGGGGCCGGGGGTCGGCGGCCCGGGGGCCGGTGGGCCGGTAAGCCGGGGGCCGGGGCCGCAGGAGCTGCGGGAGTCGCTCGGCCCCGTAGGCACTTCAGAGCCTCCGGTGTGCACGGTCCACCCGGGGGGCCAGGCGGTCCTGCCGGGGCTACCCGACGATCCGCCCGTTGAGGACCACCCGCCGCGGTGCGGCCAGCACGCGGACGTCGGCGCGCGGGTCGTCGTCGTAGACGACCAGGTCCGCCGGGGCGCCCTCCTCCAGGCCGGGGCGTCCCAGCCAGGCGCGGGCCCCCAGCTCGTCGCGGACAGCGCGGCCACGGGCGGGATGCCCGCGGCGACCAGCTCCGCGACCTCCTCGGCCACCAGCCCGTGGGCCAGCGAGCCGCCCGCGTCCGTGCCGACGAAGACGGGGATCCCGGCGTCGTACGCGGCGCGGACCGTGTCGTACCGGCGGGCGTGCAGCCGGCGCATGTGGTCCGCCCAGCGCGGGAACCTGCCCTCGCCGCCGGCCGCGAGGTGCGGGAACGTGGCGATGTTCACGAGCGTGGGCACGATGGCGACCCCCCGCTCCGCGAAGAGCGGGATCGTGTCCTCGGTCAGCCCCGTGGCGTGCTCGATGCAGTCGATGCCCGCCTCCACCAGGTCCCGCAGGGAGTCCTCCGCGAAGCAGTGCGCGGTGACCCGGGCGCCCAGCCGGTGCGCCTCGGCGATCGCGGCCTCCACCTCGGCCCGGGGCCAGCAGGCGCTGAGGTCGCCGACCTCGCGGTCGATCCAGTCGCCGACGAGCTTCACCCAGCCGTCGCCCCGCCGCGCCTCCCGCGCGACGTAGGCGACCAGGTCCGCCGGCTCGATCTCGTGCGCGTAGTTGCGGATGTACCGGCGGGTGCGGGCGATGTGCCGGCCCGCCCGAATGATCTTGGGCAGGTCGTCGCGGTCGTCGATCCAGCGGGTGTCCGCCGCCGACCCGGCGTCCCGGATCAGCAGCGTGCCCGCGTCCCGGTCGGTGAGGGCCTGCTTCTCGCTGGTCTCGGCGTCGACCGCGCCGTGGGCGTCGAGGCCGACGTGGCAGTGGGCGTCCACCAGCCCGGGCAGGGCCCACCCGGTCACGGTCCTGACGTCGGCGGCCGCCACCGGCCGGCTGTAGGTGACCCGGCCGCCGACGACCCACAACTCGTCCCGTACGTCCTCCGGGCCGACGAGCACCCGCCCCTTCACATGCAGCACCATGCGATCGCTCATGCCCTGCACTGTACGGCGGCGGCGCCCGCCGCAGGGCGCCGCGGGCCGGACGTCCCCGCGCTCACGGGGACGTGGCGCCCGCGACCCGCGGGAGCGGCACCTGCGACCGCGGCGGCACCGGGGCGGGCGTCGGTCCCGCGATGGCCGGAGCCGTGCCGGTGAGCGCCTCCAGCAGGGCCTGGAGCGGGGGCGTGAGCTCACCGTCCCGTACGGCGAGCGCGACCGGCACGCGGGGCGCGGGCAGCACGCGGAAGGCGAGCCCGCGGTCCTGCGGCATCGCGTCAGCGGGGTGGAACACCGTCCAGGACGGCTCACGGGCACTCGCGACGTCCGCGAGGGTGTCGTCGAGGGTGGTGAACGGCGGGCCGGGCGTCCAGCCGGGCACGGCGGACGCGATCAGGTCGTGCAGGGCAGGGTTCGCCTCCCGGGGGACGAGCCGCAGCGGCAGCCGGGCCAGCGCCCGGGGGCAGGGGTCGCCGCCCTGGGCGGCCAGGGGGTGGTCGGCGGGGAGGGCCGCGATCAGCGGCTCCGTCCAGACCGGGTGCAGCGCCAGCCCGTCGGCCCGCCGCACGAGCCGGACGAGCGCGGCGTCGAAGGTGCCGGAGCGCACCGCCGCCAGGCGGGCCTCCTGCGGGGCGCGCTCCAGCCGTACGCGGAGCCGGGGCCGGTGGGCGGACAGGGTGCCGAGCGCGCGGTACACCCGGTCGGCGAAGGCGCGGCTGGTGCCCAGGCGCACCAGCCCGTCGGTGCCCGCGGCGATGCCGCCGCGGTGCGGCGTACCCGGCCCGCGGCGGCCAGGGCCGCGCGCGCCTCGGGCAGCAGTCCCTCGCCGGCGGCGGTGAGCCGCAGCGGCCCGTCGCCGTACCCGCCGTCAGGCCGGTCACCGGACGCGTCCCCGTACGCCTCGCCGTGCTCGTCACCGGCGCGCGTGAAGAGCGTGAGGCCCAACTCGCGCTCCAGCGCCTCGATCTGGGTCGCCACCAGGAAGCCGCTCCGGTGCAGCCGCCTGGCCGCCCGCCCGAGCCCGAGCTCCTCCGCGACGGCGACGAAGTACTTCAACTGACGCAGTTCCACGACCGCAGCCACCCGCCCCTCACTGAGCGTCCTCGATCACACCCCGGTACCGCACGGGTCAACCTCCGGGCGGTACCGGGTTCTTCCCCATGTGTACGTGCGGAGGACCGCTTTCCGCACAACGGCACGCGGAACCGGCTCGCGAGCTGGCCCGGCGGACACGGCACCCGACGGTGCCGGGGCCCCGGCGCCGGGCCACGGGGCGGGGCCGCGCGGCAAGCAAAGGCGCGGGGGTGAAGGGCGGCGCGGAACCCGCCGCGAACGCCGCACCGCACGGCCCCTCGGAGAGCAGGCCGCAGGGCGGCAGGCGGCAGGGCGGCAGGGGCGAAGGCCGCAAGGTCCACAGAGCCGCAGAGCCACACCGAAGACCACAAGGCCGCAGAGCCGCAGAGCCGCAGAGCCGCAGAGCCGCAGAGCCGCACCGTAGACCACGAGGCGGCAGTGCCTCAGGGCCGCAGACATACCGGCCGCCAAAGCCGCGCCAGAACCGCCGTGAGCGTAGCGATAAACGCCGGGCCCACTACCCGCCCGCATTTGCGATCACCTTCAGAAGCTACTCTTCAGGCGAATTCCCCTTCTCATTCGCAATCACTACTCATATGCTTCTGCCCCGCTTCCCCGATCCTAAACGCCAAGATTTCGATACGATTCAGGGAGCAATTCGGTTACTTGTCAAGGGCGTTACGACGATGTGACCGACCCCACATCGCGCCCGTTTTGCCCGGATATTCCCTCTCAAATCGGCCATTCTGTCGCGCTTTCGACGAGGCGTCGCGCCCGCGTGATAGCACAAAGCGCGCCGTGACCCAACACCCCGGCCCCGTGCAATCGAAGAAATTGCTCGGTAAATTCACTATGCATGACCGCCGCACAAGCAGACCTTGCACGTGCCCATCAGGAAATCCCCGGCATTCTGATCGACAGCCCCCGCGTGGAGGACGGAGCCGCGATCTGGCGCATCGCCCGCGACTCCCGGGTCCTGGACCTCAACTCCTCCTACAGCTACCTGCTGTGGTGCCGGGACTTCGCCGCCACGTCGCTCGTGGCCCGCGAGTCCCCCGGCGGGGAGCCCGTCGCCTTCGTGACCGGTTACGTCCGGCCCGACCGCCCCGGCACCCTCGTGGTGTGGCAGGTGGCCGTCGACCACGGCCACCGCGGACGCGGGCTCGCCGCCGGGCTCCTGGAGGCGCTGGCCTCCCGGCTGGCCGACCGGGGCGTCCACACCGTGGAGACGACGGTCACTCCCGACAACGTGCCCTCCGACCGCCTGTTCACGGCGTTCGCCGAGCGGCGCGGGGCGTCGCTGGAGCGCCGGGTGCTCTTCGACGGGGGCCTGTTCCCCGAGGGCACGCACGAGCCCGAGGTCCTCTACCGCATCACGCCGATCGCTCCCGCGGCCTGACGGCGACCCCAGCGTCGCCGCGGCCCCGGCACCGCGGCAGCCCGCCCGGACCCGCCGCTCGCCCCGCCCCACTCGCCGCCCCACCCACCCATCCCCCACCCCCATCCTCTTCTCTCCCTCCTGGAGTGACTGCTGTGACCATCACCCCGCCTGCCCTCAGCGTCTTCGAGAGCCTTGAGTCGGAGGTGCGCAGCTACTGCCGCGGCTGGCCGGCCGTGTTCGACCGCGCGCAGGGCGCACGGCTCACCGACGAGGACGGCGGCAGCTACCTGGACTTCTTCGCCGGTGCAGGATCGCTCAACTACGGGCACAACAACCCGGTCCTGAAACGCGCGCTCCTCGACTACCTGGAACGTGACGGCATCACCCACGGTCTGGACATGGCGACGACCGCCAAGCGGGCGTTCCTGGAGACGTTCCAGAACGTGGTGCTGCGGCCGCGCGACCTGCCCTACAAGGTGATGTTCCCGGGCCCGACGGGCACCAACGCGGTGGAGGCGGCGCTGAAGCTGGCCCGGAAGGTCAAGGGCCGCGAGTCCATCGTGTCGTTCACCAACGCCTTCCACGGCATGTCGCTGGGCTCCCTCGCCGTGACCGGCAACGCCTTCAAGCGGGCGGGCGCCGGCATCCCCCTGGTGCACGGCACGCCGATGCCGTTCGACAACTACCTGGACGGCCAGGTGCCGGACTTCCTGTGGTTCGAGCGCCTGCTGGAGGACAGCGGCTCGGGCCTGAACCGCCCCGCCGCCGTGATCGTGGAGACGGTGCAGGGCGAGGGCGGCATCAACGTGGCGCGGCCCGAGTGGCTGCGCGCCCTCGCGGACCTGTGCCGCCGCCGCGACATGCTGCTGATCGTCGACGACATCCAGATGGGCTGCGGCCGCACCGGCGGCTTCTTCTCCTTCGAGGAGGCGGGCATCACGCCGGACATCGTGACGCTCTCCAAGTCGATCAGCGGCTACGGCCTGCCGATGTCGCTGTGCCTGTTCAAGCCGGAGCTCGACGTGTGGGGCCCGGGCGAGCACAACGGCACCTTCCGCGGCAACAACCCGGCGTTCGTGACGGCCACGGCGGCGCTGGACGCCTACTGGGCGGACGGCGGCATGGAGAAGCAGACCGAGGCCCGCGGCGAGCAGGTCGAGCAGGCCCTGCTGACCATCTGCGACGAGAACTCCGCACACGGCGCCCACTACCGGGGCCGCGGCCTCGTGTGGGGCCTGGAGTTCTCCGACAAGGACCGGGCGACGCGGATCTGCCGGCGCGCCTTCGAGCTGGGGCTGCTGCTGGAGACCTCCGGCCCGGAGAGCGAGGTCGTGAAGCTGCTGCCGCCGCTGACCGTGACCCCCGACGAGCTCGACGAGGGGCTGCGCACACTGGCCCGCGCGGTCCACGAGACGGCCTGACCCGCCGACCGCACCGGCCGGGTCGACCCAACGGAAAGGACGGACACGTGATCATCCGATCACTGAAGGACATCGAGAACACCGAACGCCATGTGCGGTCGGCGTCCGGTACCTGGGAGAGCAAGCGGATCGTGCTCGCCCGCGAGAAGGTCGGCTTCTCGCTGCACGAGACCGTGCTCTACGCGGGCACGGAGACCTCCATGTGGTACGCGAACCACGTCGAGGCCGTGCTGTGCGTCGAGGGCGAGGCGGAGCTGACCGACGACGAGACGGGCGAGAAGCACTGGATCGAGCCGGGCACGATGTACCTGCTCGACGGCCACGAGAAGCACACTCTGCGCCCCAAGACCGACTTCCGCTGCGTGTGCGTCTTCAACCCGCCGGTGACGGGACGTGAGGACCACGACGAGAACGGTGTGTATCCCCTGCTGACGGAGGAGGACTGAGCAACATGGAGGACCTGTACCCGACGCGCGGCACGACGGAGGTCCTGACGGCCCGACGCGACCCGGTGGTCTGGGGTCCGCTGGACACCGACCTGGAGTCGTACGAGCGGGACGGCTTCCTCGCGATCGAGGACCTGCTGACGGACGAGGAGGTCGCGGTCTACCGCGCCGAGCTCGACCGGCTGATCGCCGACCCGGCGATCAGGGCGGACGAGCGGTCGATCATCGAGCCGAAGTCGCAGTCCGTGCGGTCGGTGTTCGAGGTGCACCGGATCAGCGACGTCTTCGCCAAGCTGGTGCGGGACGAGCGGGTGGCGGGCATGGCCCGCCGGATCCTCGGCTCCGACGTGTACGTCCACCAGTCGCGCATCAACGTGAAGCCGGGCTTCGGAGCCTCGGGCTTCTACTGGCACTCGGACTTCGAGACCTGGCACGCGGAGGACGGCCTGCCGCGCATGCGGACGGTGTCGGTGTCCATCGCGCTGACGGAGAACCACGACACCAACGGCGGCCTGATGATCATGCCGGGCTCGCACCGGACGTTCCTGGGCTGCGAGGGCGCGACGCCGAAGGACAACTACAAGAAGTCGCTGCAGATGCAGGACGCGGGCACCCCGTCGGACGAGGCGCTGACGCGGCTCGCCGACGCGCACGGGATCCGGCTGTTCACCGGCCGGGCCGGCTCGGCGACGTGGTTCGACTGCAACGCGATGCACGGCTCGGGCGACAACATCACGCCGTACCCGCGGAGCAACGTCTTCATCGTGTTCAACAGCGTGGAGAACACGGCGGTCGAGCCCTTCGCCGCCCCCGTCCGCCGCCCGGAGTTCATCGGGGCGCGGGACTTCACCCCGGTGAACTGACCCGCCCGCCCGCGTGAGCGCGGGAAGCGGTCCGGCCGGCTGTGCCCGGGGTCCGGGGAGTTCCCCCGGGCCCCGGGCGCAGCCGTGTCGCGTGCCGGGACGGACCGCCGGAAGGCGGGGGTTCAGCCGGCCAGCACCGCCAGCGCCCGCTCCACGTCCGCGTCCCCGTTGTAGAGGTGGAACGCGGCCCGCAGGTTCCCGTCGCGGGCGGCGGTGACGACCCCGGCCGCGGCCAGCTCCGGCTGGCGCGCCCCGAGCCCCGGGACGGCGACGATGGCGGAGTCGCCGGCGACGGGTGCGTACCCGAGCCCGGTCAGCCCGCTGCGGAAGCGGGCCGCGAGGGCGGTGGCGTGGGCGCGGACGGTGTCGATCCCGATCTCGTCGAGGAGCGCCAGCGACTGCTCCGCCCCGTGGTACGCGTGGAAGACGGGGCCCTCGTCGAAGCGCCGCGCCCCGGCGGCGAAGCGCTGCACCGGGCCGTAGCAGTCGTACGGCTCCTCCCCCGCGAACCAGCCGGCGTGCAGCGGGGCCAGGGAGTCCTGGGCCTCCTCGGTCACCGTGAGGAAGACCGCGCCGCGCGGGCAGAGCAGGAACTTGTACCCGCCGGTCACGGTGTAGTCGTACGCCCCGGCGTCCAGCGGCAGCCAGCCCGCGGACTGGGTGGCGTCGAGCAGGGTGCGGGCGCCGTGCGCGGCGGCGGCCTGCCGGATCGCGGCCAGGTCGGCGACCCTGCCGTCGGCGGACTGCACGGCGGAGAAGGCGACGAGTGCCGTGCCGGGCCGGACCGCGTCGGCCAGCGCGTCGAGCGGTGCCGAGCGGGTCCTGAGGTCGCCGCGCACCGCGAAGGGGCTGATGAGGGAGCTGAAGTCGCCTTCCGGGTAGAGCACTTCGGCTCCTGCCGGGAGGGAACCCGCGATCAGCGCCACGTGGCTGCTCACGGTGGCGCCGATCGCGACCCGGTCGGGTGTGACGCGTGCGAGCCGGGCGAAGAGCGCGCGGGCGGCCTCGATCGACGCGTGACTGCCGATCCCGTCCGGCCGCCCGGCGGCGTTCTGGTCGGCGAGGCTCTTCACCGCCTCGGCGGTACGGCGCGGGAGCAGTCCGCAGCTGGCGGTGTTCAGGTACGTGTGCGGTGACGCGAACTCCGCGCCGCCGAGGGGGGACAGGGCATCCATAGGGACACCCTGGAACGAACCCGATCTCCCGTCAATTGCGCGATTCTGCGCGACTCCCCCTAGGAAGGCTTATAGGTGGGGGCGGCCTGTACCGTCCGGCCCCGTCCGCAGCGGGCCCGGCACGCCGCGGCGCTCCACCGCACTGGCGGGTCCGGGGCTGCGGACAAGGGCCGTACCGGGTGCTCGCAGCGCCCGCCCTGGGCGGCTCGCAGCATCCGCCAGGGTGCCGGCTGCGGCCGTCAGGGGTGCTCGCGGCGGCCGTTGATCCGGCGTGGGAGGTTCAGGGGGTTGGCGTCGTGGAGCTCCGGGGGCAGGAGGGCCTGCGGGGTGTTCTGGTACGTGACCGGGCGCAGCCAGCGCTCGATGGCGGTGCCGCCGACGGACGTGGAGGTCGACGTGGTGGCCGGGTAGGGGCCGCCGTGGTGCTGGGCGGCCGCGACGGCCACGCCGGTGGGCCAGCCGTTGACGAGGACGCGGCCCGCCACGGGCGTGAGTTCGGCCAGCAGCGCGGCGGCGGCGCCCCGCTGCTCGTCCTCCGACACGTGCAGGGTCGCCGTGAGGTTGCCGGGGAGCCGGGAGACGACCGCCTTCACGTCGGCGTCGGACGCGTACCGGGCGACCACCGTGACCGGGCCGAAGCACTCCTCCAGCAGCAGGTCGTGCGGGCCCTCGGCGGCGAGGCGGGCGGCGGGGACGGTCAGGAACCCGGCGCCCACGGTGCGGTCGGCGTCGCCGGCGCCCGGGGCGACCGGGGCCGTCACGTCCGGCAGCGCGGCCCGCTCGGCCACGCCCTTGACGAAGGTCTCCCGCATGCGCGCGTCGAGGAGCACGCCGTCCGCGACCTCGCCCACGGCCTCCGCCAAGGACTCCACCAGCCGGTCGCCCGGCTCGCCGGACGGCACCAGCACCAGGCCGGGCTTGACGCAGAACTGGCCGCAGCCCAGCGTCATGGAGCCGGCCAGGCCCCGGCCGATCTCGGGCGCGCGCTCCGCCGCCGCGGCCTCGGTGACCACGACCGGGTTCAGCGAGCCGAGCTCGCCGTGGAACGGGATGGGCACCGGGCGGGCGGCGGCCGCGTCGAACAGCGCCCGGCCGCCGCGTACCGACCCGGTGAAGCCGGCGGCCGCGACGAGCGGGTGGCGGACCAGCTCGACTCCCGCGTCGAAGCCGTGCACCAGGCCGACGACCGCCTCGGGCAGGCCGTGCTCGGCCGCCGCGCCGCGCAGCACCGCCGCGACCGCCTCGGAGGTGCCCGGGTGGTCCGGATGGGCCTTGACGACCACCGGGCAGCCGGCGGCCAGGGCACTGGCCGTGTCGCCGCCCGCCACCGAGAAGGCGAAGGGGAAGTTGGAGGCGGCGTAGACCGCGACGACGCCCAGGGGGATCTTGTACCGGCGCAAGTCCGGTACCGGCGGGGTGGCCGATTCATCGGGGTGATCGATGATCACGTCCAGGAACGCGCCCTCGTCGACGACGTCAGCGAAGGCCCGCAGCTGGTAGCAGGTGCGGGCCAGTTCGCCCGTCAGGCGGGGGAGTCCCAGGGCTGTCTCGGCGTCGGCCTCGGCGGCCAGCCGGTCCCGGGCCTCCTCCAGCCGGTCCGCCGCGGTGCGCAGGAACGCGGCCCGCACGCCGCGGTCGGCCAGCGGCGACCGGGCGCCGTGCGCGGCCCGTACCGCCCGGTCGACGTCCGCGGGCGCCGCCTCGACGGCGACCTGCGCCCGCTGCTTCCCGGTCCTGGGGTCGACACTCCAGACTTGTGCTGCTGACACCGCGGCGTCCTCTCGGGCTGCTCGGCTGTTCGCTATTCTGAACGGGGTTCTCGATGCTGAACCATCGGGAACTCTATTAACGGGCGTCTGAAGGGGTCAAGAGCGATGTCTGCGACCGAATCCGCCGGCGGGCCGGTCAAGTCGGCAGTGCGCACGGTGGAGTTGCTGGAGTACTTCGCCGGCAGCCCCGGCATGCACGCGCTCGCCGCCGTGCAGGAGGCGGTGGGCTACCCCAAGTCCAGCCTGTACATGCTGCTGCGCACCCTCGTGGAGCTCGGCTGGGTGGAGACCGACGCGACCGGCACCCGCTACGGCATCGGGGTGCGGGCCCTGCTGGTCGGCACCTCGTACATCGACGGCGACGAGGCGGTGGCAGCCGCCCGCCCCGCACTCGACCGGCTCTCCGACGACACCACCGAGACCGTCCAGCTGGCCCGGCTGGACGGCACCAGCGTGGTCAGCCTCGCCACCCGCCGCGCCCAGCACCACCTGCGCCCCTCCACCCGGGTGGGGCGCCGGCTGCCCGTCCACTCCACCGCGCTCGGCAAGGTGCTGCTGGCGGAGCTCGGCGACGACCGGGTCCGCACGCTGCTGCCGGAGGTCCTCCCGGCGTACACCCCGCACACGATCACCGACCGGGAGCGGCTCGTCGACGAACTGGCCGCCGTGCGGGAGCTCGGGTACGCCGTGGACCGCGAGGAGAACACGCTGGGGCTGCGCTGCTTCGCCGTCACCGTGCCCTACCGCAGCCCCGCCCGGGACGCCCTCAGCTGCTCCGTGCCGGCGGCCCGGCTCACCCCCGCGCACGAGCAGCGCGTCAGGGACGCTCTGGTCGACGCCCGCGACCGGCTGACACTCGCCACCCGGCGGCTCTGACCCCCGGGTCGCACACGCCGCCGCCCGCGGAAGCCTCGCCCCCTGGGGGCGCCTCCGCCGCCTCCCGGGGGCTTGGCCGCTCCGGCAGGGGCCTCCGCCGCCCCGGCTCAACGCCGGCCGCTTCACGTCGCGCCCTTTTGACGGCCCGGCGACGCGGGGCTCCGGCTCTCCAAGTCGGGGGCGGGCATGGGCCGTTGTGTCGCGGGGTGATAAGCAGGGGGTGGCGGCGCGTCGGCGGCGGGCGCCGGTTCCCGCGCCGCGCTGCGAGCCGCCGCACCAGCCGCACCCCTGCCGACGCCCTGGAGGCCCCGCGATGCCCGCCCGCGACCCGTTCCGGTTCCGCCCCCGCTCCGCGTCCGGTTGGACCATGGCGGTGTTCGGACTGCTGGCGACGTCACTGGGCGTGGTCGGGCTCCTGTCTCCGGACGCCCTGCTGGCGTCCATGGGGTTCGCGCCGGTGCCCGAAGGGCAGCGGGCCGACGGCGACCACACCCTGGTCTTCCTGACCGCCTCGTCGATGGCGGCGGTCAACATGGGGGTGTACTACCTGCTCGCGGCGCTGGCCGACTGGCGGGCGTTCTACCGATGGACGGTGCCGTTCCGGCTGCTGACCTGCGCCGTGTTCACGGCCGCCGTACTCGCGGGGCGCGCCCCCGCCGGATTCCTCGGCGTGGGCGCGTGGGAGGGGCTGGGCGCGCTGGCGACGTGGGCGGCGCTGCGGTACGACGACCGCCGCCGCACCCCGGCCCCTTAGCCCCGGGAGGAGCAAGAGGACGGGGTCGACGCCGTGCCGGACCACCGGGCCCGGCGCGGACGGCACGAACAGGCCCCCGGCGGATCACCGGGGGCCTGAGGGCCGTACGCCTACCTACGCCGCTGCACGACTCAGCCGGTCCGCACGGTGAACCCGCACCACGCGGTCCACTCGGAGGCGGCCGCGCCGTCCTGGACGCGCACGCGCCAGCGGTAGCCACCGTCGGCCAGAGCGTCCTGGGGCACCTGGAAGGCGGCATTCTGGCTGGTGGCGCTGACCAGTTGCTTGCGCAGCACGCGGGTGCCGTCCGCCTGCTCGACTTCGAACACCACCCGGCGGCCGGGATCCGGCGCCCCGGGCTTCTCCACCGTGCCGGGCGGTGCGACGGACTCCAGCGTCGCCGCCAGGGTCGCCGAGCCGGACGTCACGAGCGGCTTCTGCGGCGCGGCGCAGAACTGGAAGCCCGCGTACGGGCCGTCCGAGATCCGCGGGTTGGCGGGGGTCTTCAGCAGCCGGTCGGGACCGGGCTCGGCGGTCGCCGCGGCCGGCACCGTACGGTCCCCGGCCGACGTGCCCTGACCGCCCCCGGCGGCAAGGGACAGCGGAGCGGCGATCCCCGCGGCCGCCAGCGCGGCCACCGCCGCGACGGCGAACCGGGTGGGCCGTGCACCGGACGCTCTGGTGAACAGACGCATCGCTTTGCTCTCCTCTCGGCTACTTCACGTACAGGACGTGGTCGGGTGTCTCGACGGGGTTGACCGCCACGCACTGGTACGCGGTCCAGCGGTGCTCGGCGACGAGCCGCTCGCCCAGCGCGTCGCAGCCGCCCAGGTTGTGCAGGTGCTCGTACTTCACCCAGTCCGCGGCGGAGTTCGGCGTCAGCTTCGTCGCGCCGACGTGCTGCGCGACCCGGTTGCCCAGGGTGACGCCGTCCGTGCCGTCCCACCTGTAGTGGACACCGAGCCAGACGCGGCCGATCGCGTTCTCCTCTGCGGCCGCGGAGAAGCTGGAGAAGGTCCGGGTCACGCCGAGGGCGTTCGGATCCTCCGTCGTCCCGGTGAAGGTCTTGCTGTCCGTGCCGAACCACTGCTCCATGGCCTTGGCCCACGCCGCGCCGAACGTGGCGTGGCCCGAGGTGTACGCGGGGAACGCCGGGGAGAAGTGCGTGCCCTGCAGGTCGTAGGAGAGCGGCTGCCAGTTCGGGTCGGCGGTCGTTGCGGCGTTGCCGTCCCCGTCGAGCTGGATCGCCGACTCCGGCCGCCACAGATCGATGTCCGTCAGGTACTTGCTGTCCCACGAGGCGATGCCCGCGTCCGCCATGGAGAACGCCACCAGCGCGAACATCTTCGCGTTCGCGGCCACGGTCAGCCCCTCCTGCCGCGACAGGATCTGCGTGAACTCGAAGAGCTGGCCCGGCGGCTTGTACGTCGAGTCCAGGTCGTTGGCCCAGAAGAGGGCGGCCTGCTTCTGGTCCTCCGTGCGCGTCGCCGACTCGGCGCCGCCGAGCTCCTTCACCTCGTTGACCTGGGCCGCGTACTCCGGGCTCGCCAGCAGCGCGCTCATCGAGGTGTGCCCGGCGGGTCCGGCGGGCCGGAACTGCGAACCGGACGTCATCGCGAACGGCTTCACCAGCCCCCAGCCCGGCGTGGCCGCCGGTGTCCCGTCGGTCGGCCGCCAGTAGCCGGGCGTCTCACTCCCCGGGTACGGCACCACCGTCGCCGCACCGTCGCCCTCACGCGCCTCCAGCATCGCGGCGGCGGCCTGCTGCCCCACGGACGTGCCCGCGGATCGCTGCTCCGCCGTGACGGTGCCGGGGATCGTGGACCGGGCGGTCGCGATCTCGTCGTCGAAGTCGATCCCGGGGAACACCGCCCGCAGCACGTCGAACGCGGCGTGGTCGATGGCGCTGTTGACGTCCGGCACCGCGCCGTTCGAGGCCGTCGCCTTGGTCAGGTACGGCGCGCCGAGGCACCGCGTCTCCCCTTCGGCGCACTTGGCGGAGTTCACCGCGTCGTAGATCGCGCCGTGCATCATGGCGCCCGCCCGGGCCAGCGGCCCCGGCGCCCCGCCGACCTCCCGGAACGTCTGCTGCAGCACGTCGTTCCAGTACACGACGTGGTCCTTGACCGGGTCGGCCGGGGTCTCGTACGTCACGAGGATCGACGGCGCGTCGGCGTCCTCGCTGGACGCGAAGATCTTGAACGCGTCGGTGTCGGTCCCGTCCGTGGCGCGCAGCCCCAGCGTGTCCACGGCGCGGTCCACACCGGACCACTGCTTGACGACGGAGGTGATGTCCTCCGATATCCACCGCGGCCCGCAGTCGGCGTTGCCGTGCGTCTGCGTGGAGGTGGCCGCCTTGGTGCGCCAGGCCGGCTGGTTGCTCCAGCGGGTGCTCGCGGAGACCGTGCCGGTGTCCCAGATCTCCCAGGACGTCGGCGTGCACGTGTCCGACCAGACCGCGAACAGGTTGAGCTCGGCGTTCAGGATGTCCTGACCGGTGACGGCGTCGGTGCGCGGGAAGGAGATGAAGGACCTGGCCTCGTTCTTCTGCCACTCGCGGCCCACCCGCAGTCCGGAGGCGCCGGACAGGTCGGCGGTCTCCCCCTCGATGACCGTGGTGTCGAAGTCCGTACCGAAGTAGACCGCGGGGTCGATGGTGACCGGGTACCGCGTGTCCTCGTCGGCGAGGAACTCCCGGTCGGCGGAGACGGACAGGCTGTACCCGTCCTCTCCCTGCGCCGGCACCACTTCCACGTCGACGTCCGCCCGGTTGGTGGCGGCCCGGCCCCGCTCGTCGCGGGAGGCGTCCCACATCACCGGTGTCGGCATCGTGGCCACGGTCTTGTTCGTGACCGCGTCGGTGAAGGTGAGGGAGCGGTCGGCGGCGTTCTTCTTCGCCTTCAGCCCCTTGATGCCGAGCGGCAGGCTGAAGGTGGCGGCGCGCTCGGCGGCGGCCCGGTCCTTCACGACGAGGTACTGCTCGAAGCCGGTCCGGGTCGCCTCCACGACGAGGTCGGTGCCGGGGCGGACGTCGACGTACGTCGCCCGGTGCCCCTTCAGCTCGGGCTCGGGCAGTGCGCCCTCCCACCCGAGGGACACGGCGTGGTCTGCGCCCCCGAGGGTGACGAGGTCCCCGCCCGCAGCGCCGGTGCGCCCGGCCAGCCGCAGCCCGTGCGGGTGCCCCTTGGGCCGGACGGAACCGTCGGCCCCGCGGACGAGCGTGGTGTCCACCGGCACCCACGTCCCGCCCTTGCGGAAGCGGACGGGGCCGGCGTGCGTCTCCAGCGACATGGTGCCGTCGGGGTTGGCCCACAGGGTGGTGGTCTCGGTGCGCGCGCCGACGACCTCGACGCGCCGGTCCTGCGCCGCCGCGGTCAGCCGCTCGGCGGCCTCCTCGCCGACGGCCGCCGAGGAGGCGGTCTTCGCAGTCGTGGCCGGGGGGTGCGGTGCGGCGGCCGCAGGCGCGGCCGCGGAGACGATCAGCCCTGCCTCCGCGAGCAGGACCAGGGAGAGCGGAACGGCGATCCGTGCCCGTCGCGAGCCGGAACCGGCTCGCCGCATTGATCTGCCCCCGGGCAGGTGGGTCGATCCTTGCACGTGTTTCAGCCTCCAGGACAGTTGCTACGTAAGAACTGCATGAGAACTGGCACGCGAACACTTGCAGTGCACAACAGAACGTGTCCAACGACTTTCGCCGACCGCGGAAACCCCGCAGGTCTCCGCCGGAACCGGGAACTCCGCAGCATTCCGGGGAAGTTGGAGATATCCCGTCCCCACCCCGCCGCCGCCCCGAGCGCTGCGGCGCCGCAGGGCAGCGGGGTGCGGCGGCCGCGGCGACGGTGGGGGGTCCGCCGCCGCGGCCGCGGCGGTGCGGGGGCGCCGCACCGCCCCCGCACGGGTCCGTCAGCAGACCCGGCCGGCGCCCGCGCGCGCAGTGAGGAGGCCGGGCAGGGCGCGCGGGTGGTCGACCCTGGCCCGCAGGGTCGGCGTCCAGCCCGCGCCGGACCGCAGAGCCTCCTCCGGGAACTGCGCGTTGTGGACGGCGAGGAGGTCGACCGGCCGGCCGTTGACGTGGTTGCCGGCCACCGTGACCGGGGCGTCCTTCCACTTCTTGAGGATCCGGCCGGCCTCCACGCCCGCCGGCAGGGAGAAGGAGTTCTTCTCGGCGACGAGCTGCGACTCGAAGCCGATGCCCCAGCTGTAGCCGTAGCGCTCCGCCGGGACCACGTAGTGGTTGTTGTACGCGTCGACCTTGCCGAAGCGGACCCGCGGGGCGCGCTCGACGACGTCCTTGAAGACGTTGTGGTGCAGGGTGACGCGGAGCCTGCCCCGGTCGGTGGCGCCCGCGCCGTCGCTGTTGCCGATCATGAGGGTCTTGTCGTGGTCGGCGAAGACGTTCCACGAGGCCGTGACGAGGTCGGCGCCGCGCACGATGTCGAGTTCGCCGTCGTGCTGCTGGTAGAGCTCCCCGTAGTAGCGGGGCAGCGAGCTGTCCGGGTGGCGGCCGTCCGTGAACGTGTTGTGGTCGATCCACACGTGGGTGGAGCCGTACACGACCATCGCGTCGTACTCGGAGTTCCACGCGCCCCGCGCCCCGTCGGTGGGGTCCCACTGGGGGAAGCAGTCCAGGGGGCTCTCCAGGGTGAGGTTGCGGATGATGACGTTGTCGACGCCCTTGATCTGGAGGCTGCCGCCGGTGATGCCGGCGTCGCGCCCCACGCCCACGATGGTGGTGTTGGCGGGCACGAACGCCTTGATGGCCGCGGCCTGGTTCTTCGCGGAGGCCGCGCGCGCGTCCTCCTGGGGGCCGCTCACCTCCCTGTCGTGGCCCCACACGGCCGGGTCGTAGTCCGCGAGGTAGCGGTCGAAGTCGTAGCCGGGCGCCTCGAACGCCGCGCAGCCGTCCCGGGTGGCGTCGAGCGTGCCCACCACGCGGATGATCTTCGGGGCGTCGCCCCCGGCGGCGAGGGCGGCCCGGAACTCCTCCCAGGTGGTGACCGTGTGGACGTGGTCGGCACCGGCGCCGGCGCCGCCCGTGGTGCCGCCCTCGGCGGACGCCCAGCCGTCCGAGGCGGGGAGGGTCTGGCGGGCGAGGTCCCGGCCGCCGCCGGGGGCACCGCTCGCGGGGGCGGAGAGGGACAGGGTGAGGGCGGTGCAGCCGGCCACGGCCGCGGCCGTGCCGGTGATCCTGCGCCGTGCTGCGGAGGGGGTACGGGTACGCATGTGCGGCTCCTTGGGGTGCGGTGGTTGCGGGTCAGCCCTGCGGCCAGGTGATCCACTCGGCCGGTACGGGGTCGTCGAGGCGGCGCACCTCGCCGGGGTGCAGCACGCCGGCCTCGGTCAGGGCGCGGGCGGCCATGCGGGCCACCTCGACGGCGCCGCGCGGGCGGAAGTGGGTGTTGTCCTGCTTGCCGTCCGGGTGGTGGGGCGACTCGCCGGGCGCCAGCCAGAGGAAGTGGTCCTTGGTCGCCTCGGGGCCGAGCCGCTGCCACGCGGCGAGCGAGGCGGCCTGGAGGTCGGCCAGTGGCACGCCGTGCTCCGCGGCCAGGGCGCGCATGGCGGCGGGGTAGGCGCCGTGGGTGGGCAGGGCGTTGCCGGCCGCGTCGAAGCGGCGCCGCTCCACGGAGGTGAGGAGGACCGGTCGGGCGCCGCGCTCCCGCGCTCCCCGGACGTAGCGCAGGAGGTGCTCCTGGTACGTCGTCCAGGGCTCGGTGTGGCGGGAGGGGTCGGCGGCCTTCTGGTCGTTGTGGCCGAACTGGACGAGGAGGAGGTCGCCGGGGCGGAGGGCGGCCAGGATCGGTTCGAGGCGACCCTCGTCGAGGAAGCTCTTGGAACTGCGGCCGTTGACCGCGTGGTTGGCCACCTTCAGGCGGGGGGTGAGGAAGAAGGGCAGGGCCATGCCCCAGCCGGTCTCGGGGGCGGCGGCCGCGGTCTTCTGCGCGGCCGTGGAGTCGCCCGCGAGGTACAGGGTGCGGGTCCTCGGCGGGGCGGCGGCCGCCGTACGGGGGGCGGCGGCTGCCAGGGGAAGGGCGGCGAGCGCCGCCATGGTCTGCCTGCGGCTCGGGGACACGTCGACGTGCCTCGCTCTCATAGGGGGAGGGCGGCCGGCGGCGGGGCGCGACCCGGACCGCCGCCGGCCGGTTCGGTGGGTTCGGCGGCGGGCGTCAGTCCTTCTTGAACTGCTCGTTCCACTCCGCCTGGGCGGCGTCGAGCTGCTTCGCCAGGGTGTCCAGGAAGTCCTTCGCGCTCATCGTGCCGAGCAGTACCTTCTGGAAGCCGGGCTCGTTCTCCGACTTGCTGATCTTGTTCCAGTCGGGCAGGTAGTACGGCAGCTGCACGATGGCGGTGGAGCCGTCGGTGAGGGCCTGGGCGCCCAGCTTGGTGGCCTCGGCCTCCTCCAGCCACGGGTCCCCGGCGGCTTCCGTGTTGGCGGGGATGGCGCCGGCGGAGCGGTTCCACTTGCTGTTGGACTCGTGGGAGACGGCGAACTCGATGAACTTCCAGGCGGCAGCCTTGTTCTTGCTGGTGCGGAAGAGGCCGAGGCCGTCGACCGGGTTGGAGACCGTCACCCGCTTGCCGTCCGCGGCGGACGGGTTGGGGATGCCGGCGAACTTGTCCTTGCCCAGCGCCTTCACGTGGTCCGCGTAGGAGCCGAGGTTGTGGTGCACCATGGCGATGCTGCCCGAGTCGAACTGGGCGTTCATCTTCTTGAAGTCGTTGTTGACGTCGGCCTCGGGCGTGGTCTTCTTGTACAGGCCGACGTACCGCTCCAGCGCGGCGACGTTCCTCGGGTCGTTGACGGTGGTGGTGTCGCCGTTCCAGAACTCCGTGATGCCGGACTGCCCGTACATCGCGTCGAGGGCCTGCGCGATGGAGCCGGACCCGCCGCGGATGGTGTAGCCGAACTTGTTCGCCTTGGCGTCGGTGAGCTTCTCGGCCGCGGTGTAGAACGCGTCCCACGTCGTGGGGGCGGCCAGGCCGGCCTGTTCGAAGAGGTCGGTGCGGTAGTAGAGGACGCCGTTGCTGGCGGAGGTCGGCACGGTGTACATCTCGTCGCCGCGGCCGCCCGCCGTCTTCACGGACTCCACCATGCCGGGCACCAGCTTGCCCTTCAGGGAGGAGCCCTCGATGCGCTCGCCGACCGGGTCGAGGGCGTTCTGCGCCACCATGTTGGCGAGGTAGGCGGCGCCGACGCCGCCGACGTCGGGCAGGCCGCCGCCCGCGATGGCGGTGTCGTACTTGGACTGGACGTCCTCGCTGGGGATGGGGACGTACGTGACCTCGATGTCGGGGTGCTGCTTCTCGAAGTCCTCGATGATCTCCTGCCAGACGGCGGTCCGCACGCCGCCGTTGTTGTCCCAGAAGGTGATGGTGCCGGTGCCGGGGCCCTCCTGGCCGGCGGCGCCGCTGCCGTCGTCGCCGCAGGCGGTGGCGGTCAGGGCGAAGGCGGCGGCCAGGGCGGCGGCCAGGGCCCGCCGTCCGGGTCCTCTGCGGCTGGTGCTGGGGGTGGTGGTCATGGTCGGCTCTCTTCTCTGCGGGTGCGGATGCGGATGCGGGTGCGGGTGCGGGTGCGGGTGCGGATACGGATGCGGATACGGATGCGGATGCGGATGCGGATGCGGGTGCGGGTGCGGGTCGAGCGGGGTGCCCGGTGCGGCGGCGGTGGGGGCGGTGGCCGGCCGCGTGCCGGGGCCGGTTCCCGGTCCGGTACGGGGCCCGGGCCCGACCCCGGGCGGTAAGCGCTTGCTGAGGGGGTGCATCGGCGCGGCTCCCCACGGGCTCATCGCGGAAAAGGGCAGGTCCTACGGCGTGACGGGGTGACGCGGAAGCCGGTGAACGCGGCCGTCCCCGCCGCGCCCGGTCCCTCGGGCGCGGCGGCGAACAGCGCCAGCAGGGCGCCCACCCACCGCCACGGCGCGGCGGCGAAGACGGGGCCCGACGGCTGCCAGCCGCCGCCCGCGTCGTAGGCGAACCGGCAGCGGGCGCCCGCCGACACCTCGACCCGCACCCGCACCCGGCCGCCGGACGGCGCCGGGCCCGGGTGCGCGGCGTCCCGCTCCCGGTCCGCCACGGCCTCGGCGAAGCGGTGCACCACGCGCACCGCCCCGTCCGCGCCGCGCTCCAGGCCGAGCCAGGCGTAGGCGTCGCCGAGCACGCCGAGCCCGGCCCGCGCCCCCGGCAGCGCGTCGTCGGCCAGGGCCAGCGCCACCTCGGCCGTGAAGGTCTCGGCCGGCAGCCGCTGCGTGAGCACGTGGGGCAGCAGCCGCAGGTCGTGGGCGGCGGCCGAGCGGACGCAGCTCAGGCGCAGCCCCTCCCCGCCGTGCTCGACGGCCCATCCGGCGGTGCGGTCCCGGTCGACGCCGTCCGGACCGGGTCGGGGGCCGGCGGGTTGGCGGTCCACTGCCACTGCGGGCCGAACCGGCCGCCGGGGAAGGTGTCGTCGGTCGCCGGCGCCGCGGGGGGCTGGGGCGGGGCGGCCGGTTTGCGGTGCCGCGCCACGGGCTCGCCCGCGTCCCCCATGACGGGCCAGCCGTCCTCGTCCCAGGTCATGGGCTGGAGGTGCACCACCCGGCCGTACGGGCCGCGGGCCTGGAAGTGCAGGAACCAGTCCTCGCCTGCCGGGGTGCGCACCCAGCCGCCCTGGTGGGGGCCGTTGACGCCGGTGCGGCCCTGGGCGAGGACGGTGCGCTCCTCGTACGGGCCGGCGAAGTCGCGCGAGCGGAAGGCGCCCTGCCAGCCGGTCTCCACTCCCCCGGCGGGCGCCAGGATCCAGAACCAGCCGTCGTGCCGGTAGAGCTTGGGCCCTTCGAGGGTGAACCAGCCGGGGATGCGGTCGCCGTCGACCAGGATCCTGCCCTCGTCGAGGAGGGTCCGGCCGTCGCGGCTCATGCGGTGGCCGGTGAGGCGGTTCTTGATGCCGGCGCGGGACCTGGCCCACGCGTGCACCAGGTACGCCTCGCCGGTCTCCTCGTCCCACAGGGGGCAGGCGTCGATGAGGCCCTTGCCCTCCTTCAGCAGGTGGGGGGTGGTCCACGGCCCGCGGACGTCCTCGGCGCTGATCTGGTAGACGCCGTGGTCGGGGTCGCCCCAGAAGATCCAGAAGCGGCCGTCGGCGTGGCGCAGGGACGGCGCCCACACGCCGCCGTCGTGGCGGGGCGCGGTGAACGCGGCCTCGGGGGTGAGCCGTTCCAGTGCGTGGCCGACGAGGGTCCAGTTGACGAGGTCGCGGGAGTGCAGCAGGGGCAGCCCGGGGACGCGGCCGAAGCTGGACGCGGTGAGGTAGAAGTCGCCGCCGACGGCGAGGACGTCCGGGTCGGACCAGTCGGCGTGGAGCACGGGGTTGCGGTAGGTGCCGTCGCCGAGGTCGGCGGTCCCGAGGGGGTGCGCCGCCGGGCGGGGGCCGGGGGTCATGACAGCGCCTTCCGTACGAGCGCGGCGGCGGCGGCCCGGTCCAGGCGGCCGTCGGCGACGACGGTGGCCACGCGCCGTACGACGGTGCCGCCCGCGGGCAGCGGGAGGCGGGCGTCCCAGGCCAGGGCCGAGCCGACGCCCGGGTAGTCGGAGGTGCGCACGAACCACGGGTCCGCGCGGGTCGCGCCGGTCGCCCCGGCGAAGACCAGGGTCCAGCCGGCGTCCGGGGAGGAGCCGCCGCCCCGCAGGGCGAGCCAGTCGGCGGTCCGTCCGTGGACGGCGTCTTCGCCCTCGGCGTCGGCCGTGAACACGTCGGGCGCGGCCGGTTCCTTGGGGGCGCGCCAGAAGAAGCCGCCGTAGCCGGCTCCGGGGCGGCCGTTGGTGGCCGGGGAGCCGATGGTCAGGTCGCGGCGGCCGGGGTTGGTGAGGCAGAAGGCGACGTCCAGGGCCCAGGCGCCGGCGGTGAGTGCGGTGGCGGCGACCGTGCGGCGCTCCCGCAGCACCTCCGTACCCCCGGAGGTCCAGGTCAGGTCCTCCACGAAGCCGTCGGGGTCGCAGAGCTTGAAGCCGTCGTGGCGCTGCTCGCCGTGGTTGTCGAGCGCGGTCGGGCCGCGGCCGCGGACGAAGGTGCGGCCGCCCCAGAAGTTCAGCCCTGCCACGTCGGGCACGGCGATGCCGGCGCCGAGGTGGTGCGGGTGGTCGTCGGGCAGTTCCTCGGTGACGGGTGTGCCGCCGAGGGTGGTGACGGGGTGCAGGTAGGGGCGTGGGGAGAACCGCGCGGGCAGGTCCGGCCGCTGGAGGTAGCGGGCGACGGTCCGGCCGCCGCAGCGCAGGTCCAGGCTGTGCGTCATGAGTCGGTCGCCTCCAGCTCGGAGAAGAGGGAGAGGGTGTCGGCGCTCGCGTGGACGAGGCTGTCGACGCCCTTGACGATCCGGCGGGCTCCGGCTTCGTCGCGGTACCAGCGGTCGGGGGGCAGCGGCCGCGGGTCGGGGGCGGTGCGGACGGCCTCGACGACCCTCATGAAGGCGCCGGTGCGCTCCGGCGGGACGAGCAGCTCCTCGCCGCGGGTGACGTGGCGGACGAGGTTCTCCAGCAGGTCGGTGCGGCCGTACTCGGTCTCGACGGGCCCGTGTCCCGCGCGCTGCAGCAGGACCCGGTCCTGCTTGTACCAGAAGGTGATGCGGCCGCGGCTGCCGTGGACCATCACGTACGGCTCGCCGGGCTGCTCGGCGCAGAGGGTCACGGCGGCGGTGACGGGGATGCCGCCGCGGGTGGTGACGCGTACGCAGGAGGTGTCGTCGGACTCGATGTCGTTGGCGCGGGCGAGCTCCAGCTCGATGCCGGCGACGTCGTCGGCGTGCGTGCTGCCGGCGAGGGCGAGGGCGGTGGCCACGGCGTGGGCGAGCGGGTTGGTGAGGACGCCGTCGACGACGTCGGCTCCGCCCATGCGGCGCCTGCCCGCCCACGGGGAGCGGCGGTAGTACGCCTCGTCGCGGGCCCAGGCGCCGGCGGCCCCGACGCCGGTGACCTCACCGAGGGCGCCGTCGGCGACGAGGGCGGCGATGGCGGGCAGGGCGTGGGAGCCGAGCGACTGGAAGCCGATCTGGCAGGCGGTCCCGGCGTCCCGTACGGCCGCGGCGATGCGCCGGAAGTCGGCTTCGGAGGGGGCGGGCGGCTTCTCCAGCAGGAGGTGGACGCCGCGCCGGGCGGCGGTGAGGGCGAGGTCGGTGTGGGTGTCGATGGGGGTGCAGACGACGGCGACGCGGGCGCCGGTGGTGTCGAGCAGGGCGGCGAAGTCGTCGGACTGGGCGGGGTCGCCGCAGCCGTCGAGTTCGGCGCTGTCCAGGGGCCGCAGTTCGCAGACCCCGGCGAGGCGGACGAGGCCGGCGCCGGTGAGGCGGCGGAGGTTGTCCAGGTGCCAGCGGCCGTGGCCCCGGGCCCCGGCGAGGACGACGGGGACCGGTGGGGCGGGGCGGCCGTCTGCGGCGGTCACGGCGGGCTCCTCGGCGGACGCGGGCGGGGCGGGCGGGGCGGGCGGGCGGGGCCGCTCGGCGCTGAGCGGGGTCGGACTCTGCGGGGCCGGGGAGGCGGGGCCCTGCGGGGCCGGGAGGCCCGCCGGGGCGGATGGTGGCGGCGGGGTCGGCGGGGTCGGCGGGGTCGGCGGGTGCACGGTCGTCAGCCCTTCACGGCGCCGGCGCTGAAGCCGGTGATGAGCCACTTCTGGATGAAGGCGAAGACGATCACGACGGGCACCGCGGCGATGACCCCGCCCGCGGCCAGGGCGCCGAGGTCGGCGCTGTCGGCGCCGATGAGGGTGTTGAGGCCGACGGGGATCGTCTGCTTGTCCTGCGCGCTGAGGAACATCAGCGCGAAGAGGAAGTGGTTCCAGCTGTGGACGAAGGCGAAGGAGCCGACGGCGACGAGGCCCGGCCGCAGCAGCGGGAGCACGACGGTGCGGAAGGCGGTGAAGCGGGAGCAGCCGTCCACCCAGGCGGCCTCCTCCAGGGAGACCGGGACGTTCTTGATGAAGCCGCTGATCAGGATGATCGACAGGGGCAGCTGGAAGACCGTCTCGGCGATGATGACGCTGCCCAGCGAGTTGATCATCCGGAGGTTGCGGAAGATCTCGAAGAGCGGCACCAGCATGAGGGCGCCCGGGATGAACTGGGAGCACAGCAGCGCCAGCATGAAGCCGTTCTTGACCCGGAAGTCGAAGCGGGCCAGCGCGTAGCCGCCGGCGAGGGCGACGACGGTGGTGGCGGCCAGGGTGGCCAGCCCGACGAGCATGCTGTTCTGGAAGAACACCCCGAAAGCGCGCTCGTTCCAGACCTTGTCGAAGTGCTCGAAGGTCATCGGCCAGGGCACCAGCGAGGTGGAACCGGCCGGCCGGAGCGCGAACAGCAGCATCCAGTAGAACGGGACCAGCGTGAAGAGCAGGTACACGGCCAGCGGCAGGTGGATCTGCCAGCGCGGCGGGTCGTCGAAGGAGCGCTCGCGCCGGGTCCTGCGGCGCGGCGCGGCCGGCGGGGCGGGGCTGCCGTGGGCGGGGGTGCGCGCGTCGGTGCGCTCCGCGAGGGCGGCGGTCATCAGCGGTCGCCTCCGAATTTGCTCAGGCGCAGATAGAGGATGGAGCAGAAGAGGAGGATCACGAACGCCACGGTGGTGAGGGCCGAGGCGTAGCCGAAGTCGTGGCCCTCGATCCCGGTGTTCGCGATCATCAGGGGCAGGGTGGTGGTGACGCCGGCCGGGCCGCCGCCGGTGAGGGTGTAGAGGAGGTCGACGTTGTTGAACTCCCACACGGCCCGCAGCAGCGTGGACAGGATGATGGCGTCCTTCAGGTGCGGCAGCGTGATGTGGAAGAACTGCCGTGCGCGGCCGGCGCCGTCGACGGAGGCGGCCTCGTAGAGGTCCTTGGGGATCGACTGGAGGTCGGCGAGGATGAGGATCGCGAAGAAGGGCACCCCGCGCCAGAGTTCGGCGACGACGGCGGCCCAGAAGACGGTGCCGGTGTCGGAGAGGACCGAGGTGCCGTACGAGCCGATGCCGAGGTCCGCGAGGTAGCGGCTGAGGCCGGTCGACGGGTTGTAGAGCAGCATCCAGATCGTCGTGGTGAGCACACCGGAGACGGCCCACGGCGAGAAGACCAGGGCGCGGGCGAGGGCGCGGCCCGCGAAGGTCTGGTTGACGATCAGCGCGAGGCCCAGGCCGAAGGCCAGTTGCAGGGCGACCTCGACGACGACCCATTTGGCGCTGAAGCCGAGCGTGGACCAGAAGAGGGGGTCCTCGGTGAAGATGCGGGTGAAGTTGTCGAGGCCGGCGTAGCCGCTCTTCCAGGGCTTGGTGACGTTGTAGTGCTGGAGGCTGTAGTAGAAGACGCTGAGCACGGGATAGGCGATGAAGCCGAGCATCAGCAGACCGGCGGGGGCGATCAGCAGGTACGGCAGGTGACGTGGGGCGGCGCCCGTGCCGCGCCGACCGGCCCGGGGTGGTTTCGCCACGGCTGCGGCTTGGGCCATGACATGTCTCCGATCATCGTTCGTACGGTCGTACGTGGGGGCGCGTGCGCGCCGTATGAAGCGCTTTCCGGATGGCGTTCGGGATACCGGACAAGAGGGGTGCAAGAGGGGTGCGGCCGGGGTCGGGAGGTCAGCCCGCGTACGGCTCGGGCACGGACCCCGGCCTGGCCAGGAACGTGAAGTCGCAGCCGGTGTCGGCCTGGGTGATGTGCTCCTGGTAGAGGGCGCCGTAGCCCCGCTCGTACGGGTGGGCGGGCGGCGTCCAGGCGGCCCGGCGCCGCGCCAGCTCCTCCTCGCCGACGTGCAGGTGCAGGGAGCGCGCGTCGACGTCCAGGGTGATCAGGTCGCCGGTGCGGACCAGGGCCAGCGGCCCGCCGACGTGGGACTCGGGCGCGACGTGCAGGGCGCACATGCCGTAACTGGTGCCGCTCATCCGGGCGTCGGAGATCCGCACCATGTCGCGCACGCCCTGCTTGAGCAGGTGGTCGGGGATCGGCAGCATCCCGTACTCCGGCATGCCGGGGCCGCCCTTGGGCCCGGCGCCGCGCAGGACGAGCACGTGGTCGGCGGTGATGCCCAGCGCCGGGTCGTTGATCGTGCGCTGCATGGTGCGGTAGTCGTCGAAGACGACGGCGGGGCCGGTGTGCTTGCGCAGGTGCTGCTCCGCGGCGATGTGCTTGACGACCGCCCCGTCCGGGCACAGGTTGCCGCGCAGCACGGCGAGCCCGCCCTCGGCGGCCAGCGGGTTGCCGCGCGGCCGGATCACCGTGTCGTCGTGGACGCGGGCGCCTTGGAGCTGCTCGCGCAGGGTGGCGTGGCCGACGGTCGGCCGGTCGAGGTGCAGCAGGTCGGTGATGCGGGACAGGAAGCCGGGCAGTCCGCCGGCGAAGTGGAAGTCCTCCATCAGGTACCGCCCGCCGGGCCGCAGGTCGGCCAGCACCGGCACCCGCCGCGCGGTGCGGTCCCAGTCGTCGAGGGTGAGCCCGACCCCGGAGCGCCCCGCCATCGCGGTCAGGTGGATGACGGCGTTGGTGGAGCCGCCGAGGGCGAGGACGGTGGTGACGGCGTCCTCGTACGCCTCCCGGGTGAGGATCCGCGACAGCCTCAGGTCCTGCCG
Organism: Streptomyces sp. CC228A; assembly: GCF_021390935.1. GTDB lineage: Bacteria > Actinomycetota > Actinomycetes > Streptomycetales > Streptomycetaceae > Streptomyces. Next base: position 363,386 of record NZ_JAJPUI010000004.1, on the reverse strand, counting down.
TACGAGCTCGACGATCCGCAGGCCGGCCGCGGCCGCCATCCGGTCGTGGCCGGAGTCCACGGCGGGTATGGAGGAGGCCCCCGGCATGGTGACGCCGAGCGCCTCGGCGGCGGCGGTCAGCGTGGACGCGGTGCCCATGGTCATGCAGTGGCCCGGCGAGCGGGCGAGGCCGCTCTCCAGCTCGGCCAGCTCGCAGTCGCCGATCAGCCCGGCGCGCCGGTCGTCCCAGTACTTCCACATGTCGGTGCCGGAGCCCAGGACCTCGTTGCGCCAGTGGCCCGGCAGCATGGGCCCCGCCGGGACGAAGACGGCGGGCAGGTCCGCGGAGGCGGCGCCCATCAGCAGGGCGGGGGTGGTCTTGTCGCAGCCGCCCATGAGCACGGCCCCGTCCACCGGGTAGGACCGCAGGAGTTCCTCGGTCTCCATGGCCAGCAGGTTGCGGTACATCATCGGGGTGGGCTTCTGGAAGGTCTCGGACAGCGTGGAGACCGGGAACTCCAGCGGGAAGCCGCCCGCCTGCCACACCCCGCGCTTCACGGCCTGCGCGCGGTCCCGCAGGTGCACGTGGCAGGGGTTGATGTCGGACCAGGTGTTGAGGACGGCGATCACCGGCTTGCCGAGGTGCTCCTCGGGCAGGTAGCCGAGCTGCCGGGTGCGGGCCCGGTGGCTGAACTGCCGGAGCCCGGCGGTCGGCGCGCTGCCGTACCACTGGTGGCTGCGCAGCGGGCGGGTCGCCCGCGGCTCGCTGCTCATGCGTCCCACTCCTTGATCATGTCGGCGATCTCGGCCCGGCCGGGCTCGGGCAGCAGGCGGCTCGGCGGGCGGACGTCGCGGCGGCACAGGCCGAGGGCGGCCAGCGCCTCCTTGACCACGGTGACGTTGTTGGCGGCCTGGTCGGCGGCGCGCAGGTCCTCGAAGCGGCGGATCCGCTCCCACACCTCCAGGGCCGCCGGGTAGTCGCCGGCGCGCAGGGCCCGCAGCATGCCGAGGGAGGCCGCGGGCGAGACGTTGACCAGGCCGGAGGTGAAGCCGGTGGCGCCCATGGCCCAGTAGGAGGGGGCGTACAGCTCGGCGAGGCCGGCGACCCATACGAAGCGCTCCAGGCCGGCGTCCCGCGCCACGGCGGCGAACCGGGCGGCGTCGGGGACCGCGTACTTGACGCCGATGACGTTGGGGCACAGCTCGCCGAGCCGGGCGACGGCCGCGCCGTCCAGCAGCGGGTTGCGGATGTAGGGGACGACGCCCAGGCCGGGGACGGCGCCGGCGATCTCCCGGTGGTAGTCGATCCAGCCGTCCCGCGAGACGTACGGGTGGACGGGCTGGTGGACCATCACCATGTCGGCCCCGGCGTCCCTGGCGTGCCGGGCCGAGTCTGTGGCGGTGGGCACGTCGTGGCCGACGCCCACGAGGACGGCGGCCCGGCCGGCGGTCTCCTCGACGGTGAGCTCGGTGACGAGGCGGCGCTCGTCCGGGGTGAGGGTGTAGAACTCGCCGGTGTTGCCGCAGGGGGTCACGGCCCGTACTCCGCTGTCGAGCAGCCTGCGCAGCAGGGCGCGGTACGCGCCCCCGTCGACGTTCCCTTCGGCGTCGAACGGGGTCACGGGGATCGCGACGACGTCTGCGAGCGCCGCCCTCAGCGCTGAGTGGTCCATGCGTACCGGCCTTTCCGGAGGCTGTGTGGGTCACGTGGTCGGGTCACGGGGACGGGGCGCCCGCAGGGTCGCGGCGGGCGGCACCGGGGTGGTGCGCGGTGCGGTGGCGCGGCCGGCGGTTCAGGACCGCTGGGCGGGCACGCCGCCCTCGCCGTCCCCGGGCTCGTCGGGGAACGCCTGCCGCACGAACCCGGCGATGTGGTCGTGCAGGGCCCGTACGGCCGCGTCGGCGTCGCCCTCCCGGGCGAGCCGCAGGATCTCGCGGTGCTCGTCGGCCTCGCGCCGCCACGAGGGCTGGGCGCTCCAGGCGACGGTGGAGACCAGCGCGGCCTGGTCGCGCACCTCGTCGAGCATCCTGGCCAGCAGCGGATTGCCGCAGGGCAGGTAGAGGGCGCGGTGGAACTCCCGGTTGGCGAGGGAGCGTTCCGCCTGGTCGGCGGCGGCGTCCGCGGTGGCGAGCGCCTCCCCCGCGGCGTCCAGGGAGGCGCGCCGCGCGATGGTGCGGCGCAGCGCCTCCGGTTCCAGGAGCAGCCGCACGTCGTACACCTCGCGGGCCATGGCGGCGTCGACGGTGCGCACGGTGGCGCCCTTGTACTGGCTCATGACGACGAGCCCGGTCCCGGCGAGGGTCTTCAACGCCTCCCGTACGGGTGTCTTGGACACCCCGTAGTGCGCGGCCAGTTCGGCCTCCACCAGCGCTCTGCCGGGCGGGAGCTGCCCGGTGAGGATGGCGTGCTTGATCGCCTCCAGCACGTACTGGGTGCGGGAGGGAACGGGGCTGGGGGCGGCAAAGGCCATACGGGCGGCTCTCATATCTCGCGTATCGCGTCTCATATATGACGTACGAAGTACGACGGCGACGAACGTAGGGCGGCAACCGGTATTCGTCAACGCTTCTGACAAAACTCGACGGACGGGCCTGCCGGGCCGGAACAGCCCGGCGCCGCCCGCGAGTTGCGGGCGGAGGCGGGAGGGGACGGGAGGACCAGGGCGCGGGGGGGCCGGGGCGTTCCGGGCCCGGGAGGCGGCACCCGGGGCGCGGCGGCACTGACCGGAGCCCGGCGGGCCGACCCGCACGCGGCGGCCCGGCCCGCGCCAGGGCATGCGCGGGCGGGGCACCGGGACGGGGGCCGGGCGGGGCACCGGGACGGGGTCCGGGCGGGGCGGGGCGCCGGCGGACAGGCGGGCCAGGCGGTGCCTGCCGGGTCAGGCCGTGCCAGAGGCCGCGCAGGAAGCGCCGCCGCCCGAGCCGGGCAGGGCGGGGCGCCGGAGGCCCGCCGACGCGGGGCGGCGGTGCGCGCGGAGCCCTCAGGAGGGGGCGGTCAGCGCGCGCCGGACCGCGGCCAGGTCCGGGTCCGAGGCCAGGCCCGCGTGGTAGAGGCGCAGTTCGGTGGCGCCGAGGGCGGCGGCGCGGGCGGCGTCCCGGGCGAGCCTCCCCGGGTCGCCGCCCATGCCGGTGACGACGGTGAAGTTGGCCGCCAGGACGGTGCCGGGGCGGGCGTGCGGGACGAACGGCGGGAGCACGGCTTCCGCGCCGCCGCCCGTGCAGGGCAGGACCACCCCGTCGGCGACGCCCAGGATGTGCGCCGGGTCCACGCCGGGGTTGGCACCCGTGCGGTACGGGACGGGGTCGGCGTGCAGCAGGACGCGGAACCCCGGCTCCGCGGCCGCCCGCACCGCCGCCACCGCGGCCTCCTGGAAGGCGCGCGCCGCGCGGGTGCGCCAGGCGAGGGCGGCCGCCGCGGTGCCGGCGCCGAGCAGCTCCGCCGCGTGGGGCCCGCCCGCGCCGGTCCCGCCGCCGCCCGCCCAGACGGGCTCCAGGGCGGCGCGCACGGCGGCGGCCAGGGTGTCCGGGGCGAGCCCCTCGGAGGCGTACCCCTCCCGGCACACCCCGCAGAAGCAGAGCGACATCAGGTACTGCGCGGTGTCCCCGAGCCCGACGCCGCCGGTCTTGTCGTGGGCGTGCAGGTGCGCCATGCCGTACCAGCCGCAGGACTCCAGTTCGGTGCCGCGCGCCCCGGGCCGCACGGCCGCCTCCGCGGCGAGGTCGACGAGGTAGGCGCGCACCTCGGGCCGGGCGATGCAGGGTGCCCACGGGTAGCGGTCGCCGTAGGCGTTGACGACGGAGGTCGCGGGGTGCTCGGCGCCGAGGCGGGAGTTGTGCGCGAGGACCACCCAGCTGTGGACCTCCAGGCCCGCGGCCTCCAGCGCCCGCGCCGCCCGGCCGTAGGCGTCGCCCGGGGCCCAGTCGCCCGCCGGGTGCGGCCGCAGGGCCCGCCCGGCCCAGCGGGCGCCGTCCGGCGGGTAGAGGACCGCGGCGTACTCGGCGGTGACGACGCGGTGGCGCGGAGTGAGGGCGCGGGTCGAGTGGTACGCGGAGGCGAGCACGACCCGGCGGACGCCGAGACCGGCGATGCGGTCGGGGGCGGCGGGGTCGCCGAGGACGTCCCAGGGGTAGACGAAGGCGGAGGCCTGGAGGGGCGGGGCGGTCACGGGCTTCTCCCGGATGCAACCATCGACTCGTACACGACGGTGACCAATGTCCAGGTATCTGAACGCGCGTCACGCTAGGACAGCGCTGGACCGCGGGTCAACCGCAACGGCGAGGTCGTACGGCTGCGGCTCTTGACGGTACGGAGCGCCGCTCAATACCGTGCCCACGCAGGTGAATCCCGTCCACGTGCCTGAACCGCCTGTCGGCGCCCGGACTCAGGCCGTCGCTCCGGGCCGTCGCTCCAGGACTGCGGCGACGGCCACGGCGTCGTGCTTGGCGGTCGCACGCGGCCGGCGCACCCGGCGGCACCGCACCGCGCTGGCTGCCCGCCCGCGGCACCGGCCGGCGCTGCTCGGCCGGCACGCGCACCCGGTGGCGCACCCCCGCCTCCGGCGACGCACCGCGACGGCCGCACGCCACCGAAAGCCGCCGCGCCGCGGTCCGGCCGCCGCCGCGGTCCGGCGCCATGCCCGAACGGCCCCGCCCGCCCGCGTCCCGGAGCCGGGCCGCCCCGACCTTCCGCGAGGAGACCCCGTCCATGGCTGCTTCCGCCACCCCCGTACCGTCCTGCTGACCGGCGCCGCCGGCCGCCTCGGCACCCACATGCGGGAGCTGCTGCCCGCCTACGGCCACGAGCTGCGCCTGCTCGACCTCGTGCCCGTCGACGGCGCGCCGGACGCCGTCACCGCGGACCTGGCCGACCGCGCCGCCCTGCGCGAGGCCGTCCGCGGCGTCGACGCGATCCTCCACCTCGCCGGGATATCCCTGGAAGCCCCGTTCGAACAGATCCTGCGCGCCAACATCGAGGGCGTCCACCACCTCTACGAGGCCGCCCGCGAGGAGGGCGTCCGCCGGATCGTCTTCGCGTCGAGCAACCACGCGGTCGGCTTCACCCCCCGCCCCCGCCCAGGCGACCCGCTGGTGGCCGTCGGCACCGCGCACCGCCCGGACACGTTCTACGGCCTGTCCAAGTGCTTCGGCGAGGACCTCGCCCAGCTCTACTGGGACCGGCACGGCCTGGAGACCGTCTCCGTGCGCATCGGCTCCTGCCAACCGGAGCCGACGTCGGTGCGGATGCTGTCGCTCTGGCTCAGCCCCGCCGACGCCGCCCGGCTCTTCCACGCGGCGCTCACGGCGGAGGGCGTCGGCCACACCGTCGTGTACGGCTCGTCCGCCAACACCCGCCTGTGGTGGGACCTGTCGTCGGCGCGGGCGCTCGGGTACGAACCGCAGGACGATGCGGAGCGGTACGCGGAGAGGCTCCTCGCGGAGCAGGGCGAACTCGACGACGCCGATCCCGGCCAGACCCGCGTGGGCGGGCACTTCTGCACCGCGCCGGACCTGTGGCCGCACTGACGGGGAGACGGGTCCGGCCGGGCTGCTCGGGGGGTCGGCCCGGCCGGACCTGCGGCGCGGGGGCGGTGCACCCACGGGGGACAGACACAACCACGCCCGCGTCGCAAGTGACCCTAGAGGCCCGGACGGCACCCGTTGATCCACTTCACGCGGTACCCGGTCCGCAAAGCGCGGCAGGTCGAAGCACACGGGGCGTACGGAAGGGCGCCCCCGTCGGCGTACGGCCGCACGACCCTGCGGCACGTGGCCCGATGGCGGGGCGCGCAGACCTCGGGCGCACGGGCCCGGAGGCACGGCCCTGTGCGTGCACGGCCCCCCGCGGTGTGCCTCCGAAGGCGGGGACACGGCCCCACCCCGCGGGCGCGCCTCACCGGGGGCGTACAGCCCCCGCGAATCCGCGGCCCTGAGGCCCTGAAGACCTGACGAGCTGAAGAGCTGAGGCCCTGAAGACCTGAGGACCTGAGGACCTGAGGCCCTGAAGACCTGAGGACCTGAGGATGTGAGGATCTGAGGGCCCGCGAACACGCGTCGCCGCGGGCGTACGGCCCCGCGGGTCCGGGGAGGTCCGTGCGGTCCGGCACGGGGGCGCAGCCGGACCCCGGAGCGGGTCAGCGGGCGGGCGGCCGGGCCTGGAGGGTCTGTGACGGGGCCTCACCGAACCGGTCGCGGTAACTCGCCGCGAACCGGCCCAGGTGCGTGAACCCCCACCGCCACGCCACCTCGCTCACCGTGAGCCCGCCGCCCGGTTCGGCCGCGCGCAGCTCGTCGCGCACCCGCTCCAGCCGTATGTCGCGGACGTACCCCATCGGCGTGGTCCCCACGTGGGCGCGGAAGGACTCCTGGAGCCGCCGGGCGCTCACGCGGGCGAGGGCGGCCAGCTCGGTCGTGGTGAAGGGGTGCTCCGGCCGGTCGCGCACCGCGTCCATCACCCGCTTGACGGGTGCCGGGCGCAGCGGCGCCGCGGGCCGGTCGAGCTCGTCCCGGTACGGATGCCCGGCCGCCAGCAGCAGCCCGGTCAGCAGCGCGTCCTGGAGGGGCCGGGCGACCAGGGGTGCCCGGCGAGCCCGTGCGGGTCCCCCGCGTCGGCGGCGAGCCGCCGCACCAGCGCCGCCCAGTCCCGCCCGTGCCCGTGCGTGAGGTCCAGCGCGGACGCCAGGGCGAGGCCGCGCCGCGGCACCTGCCCCAGCAGCTCCTCCAGCCGGCACCGCAGCGCGGCCGCCTCGACCTTCACGGCGACCACCCGGCAGTCCCCCGCCCAGCGGTCCACGACGACGCAGCCGGACGGGTTCAGCACGGTGCCGCACTCCGGGGTCGCCACCAGCGCCGGGCCGCGCCCCTGCCGCAGTTCGAGCCGCCCGGTGAGCGGCACGTTCACGTGGTAGGCGCCGAGGTCCCCGAACCGCATCCGCACGTCGGCGCCGCAGCGCATGTCGCCGACCACCAGGGGCCCGTACCGGACCGTGTCGAAGTGCGCCGCGAACCGCCGGCCCCCCGCTCCGCCGCCCTCCTCGATCACGTCCATGAAATTGGCGTAGAACCGCGCGGCGATCTCCCGCCGCGCCTCGTCCACGTCCCCCGTATGAAAAGTGGTCCTTCCAGTCACGGGTCGCCAGGGTAAGGGAACGGCAAAGCGGACCCGATCGTTACGCCTCACATGACAGCTATGACCCCAGGCTCGAACATCCCCCTGTCCTCCGCGCGCGTGGTGGTCGACGTGTCCGCCCCGGTACGGCTCGACGTGTCGGGCCTGCTGCTCACACCCGCGGGCAAGGTGCGTTCCGACGGCGACTTCATCTTCTACAACCAGCCGTCGGGCCCCGGCGTGGGCCACCGGCCGGGCGGCGGCGCGGCTCCCGACGCGATCGCGGTCGACACGGCGGCGGTGCCGGCCGACATCGACAGGATCGTCGTCACCGCCAGCCCCGACGCGGCCGGTCAGACCTTCCAGGGCATCGAGCCGACGGCGACCCTGCGGGACGCGGACACCGGCGCCGTCCTCGCGACGTTCACCCCGCCGCAGCTCGGCGCGGAGACGGCGCTGGTCGTGATGGAGGTGTACCGGCGGGGCGGGGCGTGGAAGGCCCGTGCGGTGGGCCAGGGGTACGCGAACGGGCTGGCCGGGATCGCCACGGACTTCGGCGTGACGGTGGACGAGGCCCCAGCGGCCGCGCCCGCCCCGGCGCCCGCACCGGTGGCGGCGCCCGCGCCTGCGGCCGCCCCCGCCGCCCCCGCGCCGGCTCAGGCACCGGCCCCGCCGCCGGGCTCGGGCAAGATCAACCTGGACAAGGGCCGGGTGAACCTCCAGAAGAACCAGACCGTGTCCCTGGTGAAGGGCGGCCGCCCCCTGCTGTCCCAGGTGAGCATGGGCCTCGGTTGGGAGCCCGCGTACCGGGGCAAGGCCATCGACCTGGACGCGTCGGTCATCGCGTACGGGCCGCAGCGCAACCACCTGGACAGCTGCTACTTCGGGAAGCTGACCATCCTGGGGGGTTCCGTCAGGCACTCCGGTGACAACCTCACGGGCGAGGGCGCCGGTGACGACGAGGTCATCACGGTCGACCTGGGCCGGCTGCCGGCGGAGGCCACGGGTCTGGTGTTCACCGTGAACTCCTTCACGGGGCAGAAGTTCACGGAGGTGGCCAAGGCGTACTGCCGCCTGATGGACACCGCGACGGGCGAGGAACTGGTCCGCTTCGACCTCACGAGCGCCCAGCCCCAGACGGGCGTGATGATGTGCAAACTGATCCGCCAGTTCTCCGGCGAGTGGGAGATGACGGCGCTCGGGGACTTCGTGAAGTCCCGCACGGTCCGCGGCATGGTGAAGCCGGGCGCAGAGGCCCTGTAGCAAATACGCAGGTCAGACCCGATTCTCCGGCGTCGTGCCGCACTGGCGAGGCTCAGAGGTCAGTGCGGCACGATCACGTCCGCAGGGGGGACTGCGATCCGGGAGGGGATGCACAGGGTAGAGATTATTAGAGATATCTAGAGGCACCTGAAGATCCCTCACCTTGATCATTTCCCATTTGTTTCCCAGCGGTGGACCCGCCAGCCCCAGCGGCCCACACCCGGGGTAGCGCACAGTGGCCAAAAACCTGGACACTGACAGCATCACTGAACGGGTCACGACGAGGGGCTGGAAGATGACGACCGATCGCGAGGCAGCGCGCACCGACCTGACGGACCTCACCCGTGAGCGCATGACAGAACTCGGGATCAGCGTCCGCACCCTCGCCGCACGCACCATCGATCCACACCCCGAACTCCAGCCCAAAGGCGAGAGCAGGACTGGACCGCTCTGGACTCGCGCCACCCTCCAGAACCTACTGAGTGGCACGAAGGCGAAGGCTCCGACGCCGGCGGAGCTGCGCGCGCTGGCAGCGGGTCTCGAGCTGCCGATGCGGGCGGTCCAGGATGCGGCGATCGGGCAGTGGTTCGAGCGTGATGTGTTCTACACGTCGGACGCGACGGTGAGGACGATTGTCCATCACGCCGAGGAGCTGAGCGAGGAAGACAGGCGGAAGGTTCTGGAGATTATCGAGGAGTTCCGCAACCGCTGAGCGGAACTTGATGGGGTGTCAGCAAATTCTCGCCTGTCACCGGATGAAATCAGCCAACTACCTGTGCATGATGGTGCTCCACCTGGGGGGTGGACGAAGGTTCCGGCCGCACGCTGGATCGAACTGGCGTGCCTATTGCGAGCTGCGCCGGAACGGGGAGGAGTGCCTTGTACCAGGTCACCAAAGCGGTCTACCGATTCGCTGAACACGACGACGAGATCCCCCCAGGACACGTTGTCACCATCCTCGACACCCCCGGCATCGCTACCGTCGTCGTGCGCCCCGGCCACGCCCGCCAGCGCCTTCTCGACGCCCTTGCGCGCGAGCAGACCGCCATTCTGGAAACGGGCGAATGGATGCGGCAGAGCCCCGGCGACACCGACGAACCCGCACCCACTGTTCACAGCGCCCGATGGGAGCTCGTACCGGCCCACAAGCTGCCCGACGGCCGCCTCTGCCTCCCGGTCGAGCGCAACGGGGAGCACGTCTGGCTGATCCGCGACGGGGAAGCCAGCCCCGAGCTCGTCGCCGAGATGACCGAGCGCCTCACCGCCCTCGTCCGCGCCGGCGTGTGGGCCCGCTTCGGATCGGAGGGCTGCGGTGTCTGACCTGATCACCTCGTACTACCGGTTCGCGCAACCTGGCGAGCTCAAGGGCCGCGTTGCGGACATTCGGCCCGGTTCCGAACCCAACAGCGTCGCTGTCGTCGTCGAGCGCGGCCACGCAACGCAGGAGCTACTGGACGCCCTTGGCGGGGCGCAGGCGCCGATGTTCGCCACGGGGCAGTGGTACCGGCTACCGGACACCCCCGAGAACCGCACACACCCTCGCCGGATCCTTCGCGCCAGCTGGGAGCTGGACCCGGGCGGGAAGTTGCCCGAGGGCCTGCTGTGCCTGTCCCTCGAACGGCCCAACGAGCACCAGTGGCTCGTCCACGAGAACCACGCCAGCTTCCTGCTGACCGCGGACATGACGTGGCTCCTCACGCGCATGGTGCGCAGCGAGGTCTGGATCCAGCGCGGGGCTGGGGAACTCGGAGACCGCTGAGCAGGGGTGAGCCCCGGCAGGCAGGCCTGCCGGGGCTCTTTGGCGCGGAGGCTCACCTGGGGGGTGAGTGCTGCCGCCGCGCCAGCTCGCGGAACGATCCGTTCCGTTTATATGTCAACGATCTCCTTGATCGCAAAAAGTACAGCTTGCTGTACAGACAAACGATCATGGGCGCCGCGAGCGTGGACCAGTGCCACGCCCCACCGACAGCCCCGCCTGGGTCCTCGCCCGCCGCCGGGCCATCGGCGACCAGATCCGCGCGGCCCGCCTCCACGCCAACCTCACGCAGGAGACGCTCGCCCTCCGCATCGGCATGGCCCGGCACACCCTCAACCGCATCGAGCAGGGCCACGCCGCCGCCCGTATCGACACCCTGATCCTGATCGCCGACGCGGTCGGCGTCGACCTCGCGGAGCTGGTGCGGTAGGGCCCCGGTCGGCCAGGGGGACGGATGCCGGCCGGGGCGGTCTGCTACACCGGGGGGCGGCCCGGAGTCGGCTGCGGTGCCGGGCTCGGCAGGGGCGGCCCCGGGTTCGGAGGCGTCTGCGGCGCGCCCGGGCCGCGGTGCTTGTCCGCAAGGTACGGCTCGCCGAGCCTGCGGTACGTCACGCCGTAGATCCCCAGCGGCGGGAACAGCTCGACCCTGGGCGGGCAGCCGCTCTCGGCGCAGGCCCGGCAGAGCAGGTCACGGCCGTGCGGGTGCAGGCGAAGGCACTGGACCTGCTCGGTCCAGCACGCTTCGCAGAGGACCGTGTCGGTGGGGCGCAGGTCGCCCGGGTGGACAGTCTGGATCATGCGTCTGCGGACTCTCTGTTCGGTAGCGGGGGTCAGCGGCCGGTGGGGCCGGTCGGGTAGGTGTGCGGCCGCGGGGCGGCCGGGGGTCGGCAGGTGGGGTGCCGGTAGGCGTCCGGGCGGGCGCCCGACGCGGAGAACCCCGGGATCACCACCGCCTCGCCCTCGATCGGCCGGCCGCAGTGCACGCACCAGCGGCGCACCGGGTAGGTCACGGCGCCTCCCCGACGCCGCGGGCCGTGCAGCACGGGGCGCAGCCCCACACGGTGGTCGACAGGTCGTGGACGCCGTCGCGGTGCTCAATGCGGGCCACCGGCAGGGCGCCGGGCTCCATCAGCAGGACCTCGCACCACACGCAGGCGCGGCCGTGGTACACGTCCCAGGACAGGCCGGAGACGGTCCGCGGGAGGGCGGGCAGGGGCTCGGCATCCGCGGTCACCGGCTGCTCCTTGCGGTGTGGCAGCCGCGGCAGGCGCGGGGCGTCCACGCGACTCGGGTGCCGGGTGCGGCCTGGTGGCGGTGCCAGCCGAGCGACACCGCGGTCCCCGGCCGGAGCTGCGCGCCGCAGAAGGCGCAGTCCAAGCCGTACCGCTGGAGGTTGGTGAGCGTCTCGTAGGCGGGGAGCGGCACGGCGGCCGCGGGGACGGTCATCCGCCGTACCTCACGCTGTGGCAGCGGACGCACACCCGCAGCGGGAAGCGGCGTGGCAACGGCCGGGCGGTGGCAGCGGTCAGCTCGACAGCGCAGTCCGCGCACTGCCGGCCGCGGCGCTGCCGCTCCGACAGCGGCGGCTCCGGAGGCCCGGCCAGGGCGCGGGCGGCCAGCCACGTCACGGGCGGGCCCACAGGCGGCGGCACCGTCATCGGACACTCACCCCCCGCAGCCGCAGGGCACGTCCATCGCGGCGCACCTGGTGCACCGCCAGCATCATCGTCATGGCTCTCTCCGACCCGACTCGGAAACCGACTCCGCCATCGTCGGGGTGAGCTGGGCCGGTTCCCATACAGTCCCGGGCGCCGCGGGCGTATATTCCCGGCATGGCAGGTCAGGCACCCTGGACGGACGTCCGCCTCCGAGCCGCATGGGCCCGCGCGGACTGGGCTGCGATCCTCCGCGAGTACAGACGCGCCGCCGGCCTCACCCAGCAGGCCCTGGAGACGCTCGTCGGGATGCCGCAGCCCCACATCTCCGCCATCGAGTCCGGCCGCCGCCAGGTCAAGACCGCGGCGGTACGGGCCCGCATCACCGAGGGGCTACAGGTGCCGAGAGAACTCGTCGACGCAGGCCAGAGCGACCTGTACGGGCAGTGGGAGCCATCCGGAGAACTCCGCGCCAGGATCGCGCACGCGCACCAGGCAGGACGGACCGACCTCCGAACGGCCCGCTGGATCAGCGAGGTCCTCGCCACCCAACGCAGGGCCGACGACCATGAGGAGGGCGCCGTGCTGTGGCCGGTCGTCCGCTCCCAGCTCGACGCCGTCACCCGCCTCCTCCCCGGCGCCTCCGGACCTGCCGCGGACCGGCTGCTCCTCCTCGCCGCCGAGCACGCCCACTGGCTGTCCTGGGTCGCCTGGCGCGAGCAGCAGCACGCCGCGGCGCTCGCCTGGGTCGACATGGCGCACGGCTGGGCCGTCGACGGCGGGCACACCGACATGGCGTCCTGGGTGTACCGGATCCGCGCCCACTACAGCCTCCAGCGCACCGACCCCGTGCGGGCGCTGCGCACCGCGGAGGCCGCCCGCCAGCACCCCGGGCTGTCGCCGGCCGCGGCGGCGGTGGCCGCCCACACGACGGCGATGGCGGCGGCCGCGGCTGGCGAGCGGGACCGTGCCCGCGCGTTGGCGGATGAGGCGGTGGCGGCGGCCGAGCGGGCGCCGGATGTGGAGGAGCGGCCGGGCTGGCTGTACTGGCTTACCCCCGCCCGGGCTCGCCTCCAGGCCGCGGACGTGGCCTACGCGTGCCGGGACTGGGCGACCGCGGCGGCGGGGATCCGGGACGTCCTTGACGTGCTGGCGGAATACCCGCGGGACCACGCCTACTACCGGGCGCGACTGGAGGACGCGGAGAGACGGTCCTAGGTCCCGAGTTTCTCGGCTTCGGTGAGGACCCCGGCGCCGTCGGTGTGCTCGTCGATGATGTGGTGCAGCATGTCGACGATGGTCTGCTCGTCGAGTCCCTCGGTGGCGGCGTCCGTCTCGTGCACGCGCGCTACGGCGGGGACCTCGCCGAGCATGGCGCTGCGGTTGACGTACGTGAGCTTCCAGCGTTCCATGATCTACTCCCGACAGTAGAGGCGCCTCCGGGTGTCGGGACCCGGAGGCGATGCCGACAGCGTAGCGCGCGGCACTGTCAGGGGGTGTCCGGGCATGACGAAACCGCCCCCTGCCCTCCCGAAGGAGGACAGGGGGCGAAGCGAATCCCCGCGGGAGCGGGGAGCAGTCGGGACTCAGCGCATCAGCCGAGGTCATCGACGGGTCATCCCCGCGCGTGCGGGGAGCAGTGCCCCGTTGCGGGGGCCGAGTCGACGGTAGCACTGAAGGTGGCGGTGATGTGACGCCTTGACACTTTGCCGCACGTGCGGCAAAGTTATGGGTGTCAGGGACCACCGCCCACCAGGGAGACACCATGACCACCGAGATCTACGCCCAGACCCACGGCCGCACCATCGCCACCTACGACCTCCTCGACGACATCCAGGAGGCCCACAACCTCAGCCGCCAGGACGCCCACAACGCCATCCACGCCATGCTCGACGACCTCATCGCCGCCGACGGCGAGGGCATCATCCTCCACCGCCGCCCCGCCCGCCCCGAGCTCGACGCCTACAACCCCAGCGACCTCGACCGCGACCACTGGCTCGTCATCTCCGACGAGACCGCCCAGGAGATCCGCGACGCCCTGGCCGCCACCTATGCCTGAGCTGTGGACCATCGACCAGGTCAGCGAGTACCTCGGCATCAAGCCGGCCAGCGCCCGGCGCCAGCTCGGCCGGTGGGGCATCGGCCCGGCCGAGTTCCGCCCGCACCCGGTCAGCCGTCGCGCACAGGCCCTGTACCCGGCCGACGACGTCCAGTCCGCCCACCGCGGCCGCCCCGGGCAGGGCGCACGATCCGGCCAGGCACCGACATGACGAAACCGCCCCCACTCTCCCCATGAGGGGAGGGCAGGGGGCGGAATCACACCGCTCGCGCGGGCAACAGGTCACGCAGGCCGGCCCCTCGTGTGCACCGCACGTCCTGTCGCGGCAGTCCGGGTCACCTCCGCTCGCGCGGAGAGGGCCGACCGAGGACCACTCCACGCCTAATCGGCCTCCTCGGGGCAGAGTCGGGCGGTGCGGATGTCCACGCGGTCCACGGCGTCCCGCAGGCTCGCCCCGGAGTTGGGGTTCAGCTCGTGCTCGACCGCGGTGAGGCGCTGCTCGATCCCGCCCAGCCGCTCCATCACCCCCGGCCGGGCCGGGACCCCGGGTCGCGGCGGCGTGCCGGACCAGTCGTCGATCACCTCGTTCAGGCGGCCGGCGAGACGGCGGGCGCCCGCGACCGACCGCCACGCCATCGTCGCCGCCCCGCCCAGCACCGTCGCCGCACCACCCCACACCAGCAGGAAATCCACCGCGGGTATCCCGGTTGGGGACGGCGTCACGAGCGGTCCCCGAGGTAGATGTTGCGGCGGATCGCCTCGCGCAGCTCCTCAGCGAACGTGTCCGCGTTGAGGTGCACGCGCATAGTCCCCGCGGGCGGCGGCGCCTCGTAGGACGGCGGCCGGGCCCAGCCCAACAGCACCCCCGCCGCCAGCCGCAGCGGTTCCCACTCCAGCCGTTCGGCCAGCTGCTCGGCGAGGCGGAGCAGCAGGTAGTAGGCCGCGGTCACCGCGGCCATCACGCCGCCGGCCACCGCCACCGAGTCGACCTCGATACCGAGCGCCTCGGTCACGGTCACTACCCAGCCCACCAGCAGCGGGACCAGGGTGCGAAGTGCGGATGCGAGCAGATTCATGATGGTCATCCTTCCGGCCAGTACAGGCCCTCGATCGTGCGATGCGACACAGACACCCCGCCCAGCTCGGCGAGGGCCTGGACCTTCAGGTACTGGCCGCGGGGCAGTCGGCCGGAAGCCGACACCTGCCCTGTCACCTCCCCCGCGCGCTGCGGCAGATCCACCGCCAGCCGCCGGTACCGGCGCCGCGTCGCGATGTCGACGTGGCTGAACATGAGCCGCGGCCGGGCGCCCGCCGGCACCCCGGTGAGGGCGACCGTGGCGGTGACCGCGTACACGCACGGCCCCCGCAGGATCACGGTGTCCTTCGCGGCCGGCAGCTCCAGCCACTCACCCCCGGGGAGTTCGGGGCCGCCCGGCAGGGACTCCAGCAGCACAGCGGGTACGGGCATCAGGTCCTCCTCGACAGGGTCAGGGTCCGGCGGCGGGGCCGGGGCGGGTGTGGGGTCGGCAGGTCGCGGGGCCCCGGCCCGCACCCACGCGTGCAGCGGCTCCCCGGGGCACGAGGTGGGGTGCCCGTCGCGGTGGCCGAGGACCTCGTCGCCCGCGTCGCCCTCGCGGCGCAGGTAGTCGATGGCGTCCCGCAGGCCGCGCAGCATCGCGTCGGGCGGCTCGGTGAGGCCGGAGGAGCCGAGCAGCGCGCACACCGCGTAGTGCGCGCGGTTGAGCTCCGCGCTGCCGTTGGCCCCGCAGCGGCGGTGCGCGCCCCGCCCCTCGAACACCGCGCCGTGCTCGCACACCAGCAGGTTGTACGCCACGTCCACATAGTTCTCGGCGGTGTTCGCCAGATGCGCGGACCGCACCTGCCGCACGTAGGCCGCGCACCCGTCGTGCGCCCGGGAGGTGTAGGCCGTGCCGAGGTAGTGGACCTTCACCCCCCGCGTCGACGCGAGGTACGCCGCGGGACTGGTCGGGGGGAGCCCCAGATCTGAGCGTGAGACGAAGTCCATGGGCCCTCCTCAGCTGTGCCGTGCGATGCCGGCGTTGGCGTTCATGACTGCCTCGTCCACGTGTGCCACCGCACGCGACAGCTCCGACGACGAGGGACACAGCTCGGCCAGCAGCTCAGCGAACTCACGGCCAGCGGCGCGCAGGCGCTCGTACCTCTGCGCCTGGTCGCCGTGCGGCGGGTGGTAGGTGAACCGGTTCGGAATGTCGAGGTCGTAGGCCATGAGGCCCTCCTTGGGGCATGAGGAAGCCCCGGCGCTCGGGTGGCGGCGGGGCGGCAGTTGGGCGAGGCTCAGGCGGGCATGAGGACCTTGAGGGCCTCCACGATCCGGCGCGCCAGGTAGGCGTGGCCGTTGTCGGTCGGGTGGACCCCGTCCCCACCGACGTACGAGGACGCGTTCTCCGTGGTGATCCACTCGCCCTGGGAATCCAGCAGCACGCCCGTCGCGCTGTAGACCTCCCCGGTGATCGGCGAGATGAACGGCACCCCCGCGGCCAGCGCCGCCGCCTTCAGCGTCGCGTCCGTGCTCCGCAGCGTCCCCGGGTCCGGCGGGCTCCCGACCGGCGACCAGCAGCCGATCACGACCACCTCACCACCCGGCACGACCTCGCCGAGCAGCTGTCCGTACAGCGCCTCCGCCGCGGTACCGATTGCACCCTGGTCGCCGCCGGAGTCGTTGTAGCCGCCCCACACAATCAGCCGGTCGAAGTCGTAGGGTGTGATGTCCCCGGCGACCCGGTTCGCGAACGTCGTGTAGCTGCCGGGGGTGATGTAGCCGGTGCCGCCCCGGGCCTGGTCCCACACGTCCGTGCAGCCCAGCAGCCGCCCGGCCCGGTAGACCCAGGTGCCGATGCCCGCGCCGGTGTTCTCCGACGAGCCGTCGCTGATGCTGTCCCCGAGGACCCCGAGCCGGCCGCCCTGCGAGGTCGGCCGCCACGCCGTCGCGCCCGGCTCCAGGTAGAGGCCACCGAACGGCATCGTCGTGAAGTCGAACCGGATGCGCCGCGGGGTGGCGCTTGCGAACGCGACCTTCAGCACGTGGCGGGATCCCGCGGAGCTTGCCCCGGTGAGCTGTGCGAGATCGGTGACCTTCCGCCCATCGACGGTGAGCCGGTACTTCGTGGCAGAGGAGATGTACTTGAACATGATCTCGAACTCGGCCGCGTCGGTGGCGAACTCGACCGCCCAGTTCGACTGTCCGGACGAGTACGTGTTGGGGTACCTCGAAGTCGGCAGGTACAGCGTCGTGTCCGGGAACGCCGCCCCGAACTCGAAGTCGCCCGCGCCCAGGTAGAGGAACGGGCCCGTGTCCGGCGGCAGCAGCGCCTGCGCCGACGCGATCGTCGAGGTCGACTGCTGCGTCACCGTGATGGTCGGCGCCTCCGCCGACACCGCGTCCGCCAGCAGCGGATCCGGCAGGTCCCGGCGCCGCCACCCCGCCCCCCACCGCACCCCCGCCGCCTGGAGCGAGTCCGCCACCAGCAGCATCCCGTCCGACGCCACACCCACCCGGGCCGCCGTCGCCGCCGCCGTACCGACCAGCAGATCGCCCTTCGCGGCGATCGTGGTCTTGTCGAGCAGGCTGCCCTGGAGGGCGGTGATGTCGGACTCCACGTCCGTCAGGTCCTCGCCGATGTCCGTGGCGACGCTGCGTCGCCGCGGCCCGGACCCGCCGTTGGCGTCCAGGTACAGCGACCGCACCCCGTCCGGGCCCATGAACTCGGGCACCGCGCCCTCGGTATCGGCGGTGAGGGTCACGATCGGTGTGACCCCGTCGACCTCGGTGAGGTCGGTGTACTGCGTCCCGCCGGACGAGGCGTTCCAGCAGGTCACTACGGTGCCGGGTTCGAGTGTCGCCACGTCGTCGGTACCGCGGGAGATCACGTAGTCGGCGATGCCGCCGAACCGATGCCTAGCCACAGATCGTCACCTCTCAGTACCGCAGGTAGGTCATGGTCAGGCTCAACGTGATGTCCGGACTGACATCCGCGGACAGGTAGTGCACCCACATGCCGCCGTCGGTCAGCACCTCCACCCGGCCCGAGGCGCCGTTGGAGAACTGGCACGCGTAGTAGTGGTTCCTGGCCACCGGCCGGAGCGTCGCGGGCACCTGAGCCAGCAGCGACGCCGCATCGTCCCGCCGCAGGTAGGCGTTCTTCCGGATCTTCGAGATGCGCAGCGTCACCGTGTTGCCGATCCGCCGGCCCACCGCGCTGCCCTGGTCCTGCCACGACGAGTAGCCCGCCCCCAGCGCGACCTCGCCCGTGTCCTCGTAGGTCAGCACCCACGACGCGCCCGTCCACCCGTACCAGCGGCCCGTGTCCGTCTCGTAGATCTGGTCCCCGCGCCGCGGGTGCGGCGGCCGAGTCGACGACGTGCACGGCCGCGACCGGCCGCCGACGTACTGCTCATCCCGGGCCACCGTCACCGACGCCGCAGCATCCGGCACCGTGACCTGCGCGAGGGGGATCTCGTACTCGCCCGACGAGCCCGTGTCCTGCGTCAGCGCCGGAGCCCCGGACCCAGGCGTGCCCTGCACCACGACCGCGCGCACGTCCCACGTCGCCCGGTCCAGCTGCAGCACCACCCGGTCCACCCGCGTCGACCCGCTGCTGTTGGAGGCGATGGCGAGGGTGTCATCGACCGCCCCCGAGTACCAGGCGTGGCCGCGAACCGACGCGTACACCCCCGAGCGCACTACCACCTGCAGGCCGACCCCGGCCGACACGACCGCAGTGTCCGCCGGTGACCCGTCCACCCCGTCGTCCGAGAAGCGGGCGGCGATCTGCTCGTACTCGCTGTCGGTGACGTTCCTGCTGTTGTGATTCGGGGACGGCCAGGAGTCCTGAGCCATGCTGCTACCTACCTCGCTTCCAGGCGGCCGAGCCTGCGGCCCAGCTCGCGTACCAGCCGCACCATCTGCGGGTCGGATGTGGCCTCCGGCGACCCCACCAGCGATGTCACGTACTCGCCCGTCTCGGGCGTGGCCTGCAGCCGGATCGACCGCACGATGTCCGCTACCTCCAGCCCGGTCGGCAGGACCACTGTCACCTGGTCCCCGAGCCCGTAGTCCCGGCCCGCCCGCAGGTCCGCCGTGTCGACGGTCTCCGTCGACAGCTCCACGGGCTGGGCTCCCTCGGCGAGCGCCTCCGTCCCGTCCTGGCTGAGCTCCCCGTTGGTGTCGTCGTCGGCGGTGCCGTTGACGAGCTGCTCAACGCGCCACCACGTGGAGGCAGCCGTGCTGTCCGCGACTTCCACGTAGGTGCGGGGGGTGGCCTGCTCGGAGCCCGTGACCAGGGCGTGTGTGACCGTCGGCGCGGACTGCTTGTAGGTGAGGGCGCGCAGGTTGCCCAGGCCCTCGCTGAACCGGGCGGTCGCCGTCAGGTCCTGCGGCGCGTACACCTCGAACTCGATCTGGCTGCTGGTCTGCCGGGTGCGGAACCCGAGGTTGCCGCCGTCGATGGCCACCCGCCGGCAGGCGGCGAGGAGTCCCTCGAACCGGGTGGTGACGCTGGTGGTCGTGCCCACCCCTGCCGCGGTCGCGAGCGCGAAGTTCGGGATCTGCCGGGCCGCCGCCGCAGCCGGCCCGCAGTTCTCGCTGATCAGGGTGCGGATGATGGTCTCGGCGTTGGTGCTGGTGATCTGCCGGGCGGTGTCCGGCTGCGCGGACCAGGCCGCCGCCGGGTCTGGCCACGTTAGGTAGCCGGCCACCCGGGCGAGGTCGTCGCTGAGATAGACGGTGACCGTACCGGGCGGCCGCTCGCCCCCGCTGCCGACTCCCCATGAGTACTGCTGCGGGACCTCGACCGGGCCTGCCATCCACACGGCGCCGTCGCGGATGACGACCAGCCGCCGCCCGGGCTGCAGCTGCTCCATGACGTACGGGTGAGCGACAAGCTGGATGCTGCCGGACCCGGGCTCGTTGAAACGCTGCGTCACGTCCAGGCTGGTCCAGTCGTCGAGGGGGTCGCCCTGAACGGTGAGGTCCTCATCGGTGACCAGGATCTGTATCGCCACCAGGGCCTCCCCTCATGCGGTCTCGTAGCGGGGGTTGAACGCGAGGTCCACGGCCGAGCCGGCCCCGGCGCCGTCGAGCTGGAACACCACGTCGTTGTCGCCGGGGTCCAGCGGCCACAACGTCGCCGCCGGCCAGTTCAGGGCGCCCACCCAGTTCGCGGTGCCGCCCTCGGTGACGGTGGTGACGGTGACAGTGCCGCCGGTCAGACCGGTCGGAGTGACAGTCACCTCCGGCACGTCCACGCCGAGATACTGCCCAGCGAACGACAGGCTCACAGCCGCGGGCAGGGGCCCGCCGCTCACCGTCACGTCCCCCGCCTCCACGTTGGGCAGGGCCTCCAGCGCGGCCTGCACGGTCGCGGCGTCCGCGTCGTAGGCGATGCTGCCCGTCGTCTCCCCATCGAAGGTGATCGTGATGCTGCCCGCGGACGCGGCGCCCAGGTCGACCGTCTGCACCTCCGCCGTGAGCTTCCGAACCCGCGGCGGGTCAGTGGTCACGACGACCTGCTCCGTCGCCAGCAGCGACCCCGACACCAGCGACGGGTCCAGCACGAACTCGTCGCCCGTGTCGCTGCGGGTGAACGTGATCAGCGACGCCGGTCCGGTGATCGTCCACTCCGGCCACACCAAGATGTCGCCCGGGTTTTTCACCGTCGTCGCGCCGAGGACCTGCGAGGACGACACCGACGGGTACGGCTGCAGGTAGTCCTCACCACTGCCGGACTCGCGGTGCACGCGGACCGTCCGGGCGTCCACCCAGTACGGATCCTCACACCACAGCGTGACCACGGCCGAGTCCCACGTGATGCCCGTGGCCGTCTGCCCACGCCCGTCCCACCCGCTCTGGTAGTAGCAGGCGATCGTGCGCCGGCTCCCGTCCGGACGCGCCACCTCCAGCGTGCCCGGCACGCGCACCCCGCCCGTCGCCTGCAGCGTCCGCGTGAACGCCCTGCCCAGGGCCCGCCAGTTCACCGTGAACTCGCTATGGGTGGCACCCTTCACCAGCACCGGCCACACAATCGTCCGCGGCTCCGCCTGCACATGCCGCAGCCGCGCCCCGCCGCGGGGATGCGGGTCAGAGGTGAGCGAGTACGGCGCCGCCCCCAGCCCACTGACCCCCTCGGCGAGCGTGTACCAGTCAGCCGTCAGATCGGTCATCGGCCACCGGGTCCCGGCCGGGTCGATGTACGTGATGCTCGCGTACCCGATCTCCGGGACCTCGATGGGTGGCGGCGTGTCCTGTGCTGTGATCAGGGGCATCTATCGGGGCCTCCCCACGCGCTGCCGCGCCTCCTCCTGCCGCTGCAGCAGCCGCAGGTCCTCCACGTTGATCACCGACTGGCGCGGGTACACGTTGTATGTGACCTGCGGCCGCTCACCGGCGTCCGCCCGGGAGACCATCGGCGCCGCGGCACGCCCCGCTTTCGCCGCGGCGCGCCCCACCTTCAGCAGCCGCGAGTTGACCGCGTCGAGGAACGGGACGCCGTACTCCTTGACCGCCGCCGCGTTCACGACGTACTCGGTGTCCGAGACACGAGCACGAGCACCTGATCCGAAGAGGGCGAGGACGCTGTCGCTCGTGGCGCTGCCGGGCCCGCGCACAAGTCCTCCGTCCGGGAACGCCTGGACCTCTCCGCCGGAGGCGTAGCCGCGGATCCGGCCGCCGTGCGCGTACTCGAAGATCCGACCCGCGCCGGTCTTGGACACCGCAGCCCGCGCCTGCTGGGACCCGGTGATGTACATGTGCGCGTTGATGTAGACGGTCTTGTCACGCAACGTGCCCAGGTACGCCTTGGCCCTGTCGATCTTTCGTTCCAGGTCCGCGATTTCCGCGCGCACCTGTGCCTTGCGGGAGTCTGGCACCCGCTTCAGTTTCGCCTTCGCACTGTCGAGCTTCTTCTGCAGGTCCTCCATGTCACCGCGCAGCTTCGCGGTTTTGTCGGGAGTCTTGAGGATCTGGTCGGCCAGCGCCCGGGCCTGCTTCTCGTTGAGGCCCATCTGTATGGCGTTCGCGATGAGCTGCTGGCGGCCGCGCTCGTAGATGCCGCTGACCTCGCTCCACGAGGCGCCCGACTCGCGGGCGGCCGCCGTGGCGGAGTCGGTCTTCGCCGCGAGATCGGTGAGGGCCGTTGCCGCTGCCCGCTGCTTCTCCGTGTTCAGCGTCAGCGTCCCGCCGTGCATGTCGAGCACGCCGGCATTTTCCTCGGCCGCCTTGGACGCCGCGTCGATCGCTGCCTCGAACCCGATCATCCCGTTGAGGCCCTGCCGGTTGACCTCGTTGAGAGCCTGGATCGACTGCCGCAGCCCGTCCGTGCTCTTCTTCTGCGCGTCGAGCTTGGCCTGCACCTCCTGCGCCTGCTGCCCGAACAGGCCCATCGACTGCGCGGCCAGGCGCTGCTCCGCGTCCGCCGCGGCCACCGCTGCCTGGTACTGCGGGAACAGAGCCGCGAGTTCCTCGGTCGAGTGGCCGGCCTTCACCGCTGCGTCCCGGATCAGGTTGAAGTTGCGGGCGGCCTCCTCGCCGTGCCCGGCGCTGACCATCCCCGCGAGAGCCTCGTCCAGGCCCTTGAAGTCGGCTGACAGCGACTGCAGGGAGTCCTCGCCCCGGGTGAGGTCCTGCCACAGGTCGTTGACGCTGCGTCGCAGGTCGTCGAGGACACCGATGCCGCTGTTGCCGAACGACTCGACGTACTCCTCCTGGTCGCGGGCGGCCTCGCCCACCTTCTGGATCTTGCTGATGAGGCCGTCCAGGTCACCGAAGCTCTTGCGCAGCTCGCCGGTGAACTTGCCGGTGGCGGCCAGGTTCTCCAGGGACGTGGTGAGCCGGTCGACATCGGGCGACGCTGTACGGCTGCGGGAGGAAAGCTCCGACAGGGCGATCACCAGCAGACCGATCCCGGTCCCGGCCAGGGCCAGCTTCGCTCCGCGGGACAGGCTGCCGATCGCCGCCGTCACCGCGCCGATCCGGCCGGGGCCCCGGCCGCCGCCGCGGACATCGCGCCGATCTGCACGCCCAGCGCGGCCACCGCCGCCTGCGCCGCCGCTCCACCGGCCGCGGCCAGCCGCACGGCCTTGATGGCGATGGCGAGCTGCAGCAGGGTAGAGATCGCCTCGGGCGGGACCGCCGACACAATGCTCGACAGGGCGTTGACGACTTCCAGCATGCCGACGCCTACGCCAGAGCCCGCCTCCAGGACGTTCAGCAGCGCATCGCCGACGTTCTGCAGGGTGTCCCAGACCAGCGGCCCGTTCGCGCGGGCGTAGTCCATGAACCGCTGGAACCCGCTGTCGTCGATCTCGCCCGCTTCCAGCTTGGCGAAGAACAGGGCGAGGCTGTCGACGGCGCCGCGCAGCGTCCGCTCGGAGAACGCGGTGAACTGGTCGGTGAGCCGGTCGAACCCGGGCGTGCTGATGGCGCCGCCGACCATGGTGATGAGCCGGTCAAACTGCGTCGAGGCGCCCTTGACCAGACCGGTGGTCTTCGGCAGCAGGGCGTTGGTGACGGCGATGCCCTTGGTGAACGGGCCCATCACGTCACCGGCCAGGGAGTCCGACCACTCTTGGTAGTTGTCCTTCAGCAGGCCGACCGCGACCGCGGCCTCACGCGTCGCGGGCGGCATCTTGGCGAGCTGCCGCTGGTACTCCTGCTCCGCCTTGACGGCCTCCTGCGATGCGGCGCCGGACGCCTCGACAGCGTCCTCGTACTTCTCCTGCGCGTCAGCCGCATCGCTGATGGCGCCGATCTGCGGGCCCAGTGCGAGAGCGTAGACACCGGCCGCCACTGCGACCGCGCCGAGCTGCGCCGCGAGCGTGGCCGCCGTGCCCGCCAGGCCGGCCGCCGCCGGGATCGCCGCTGGGGCGAGGGAGATGAAGTTGGCGCGGAGCGCGTCGCCCAGCTTGCTGGAGGACTCCGACAGCGCGTCGAGGCTGCCGCGGACCTGCGTGGCGCCATCCCCGAGGCGGCGCTGCGCCTCCTCGGCGGACAGGTAGCGGCCCTGCAGGTCCCGCAGCGACCCGTCTGCTTCCGCGGCGATCCCGGCCATCCGCAGCCGCAGGCGGTCGGCGCTGTCGGCGGTGCCGTCCAGCACCCGGGACAGCTCGTCGCGACCGGCGAGGGTGAAGGTGAGCCGGGCCACGGGCACCCCCTATCTCGTTGTGACGTGCTGGTGGATCCAGGCGACCGCGGACTCAAGGTCGGCGGCGGACAGGTGGCGGATCTCCCAGGGGCGGATGTGCAGGTAGTGCGCGAGCAGCCACCGGTACTCCTGGATCAGGCCCCGGAGCCCTTGCGGGCCCGCGCCAGGTGGCCTTTTCCCACGGCGTCGAGCGCCGCGTCCACGTCCTCCCGCCGGTCGGCGAGCTTCCGCAGGTGCGGGGTGACTGCGTCGATCGCCGAGTCCTCCCCCTTGGCGAGGGCCTCGGTGAGGATGTTGGTGAGGACCTCGTCGATCTCGGCCCGCTCGATACGGGCCGTCAGCCGCCGGCGCCAGCCGGGCACGTCGAACGTGGCGAACGCCAGGTCCGGCTGGCCCCTTCGGCGCGCGGCCCACAGCACGGCCCGCATGGCGGTGGGGTCCTGGGCGCGCAGCCGGTCCTCGATGACCCGCCACGGCACGTCGCCCATGGCCTCCTCGATGGCGGCCGACTCGATCGCCGACAGGTCGTCGGTCGACACCCGCTCTACGGTGCCGTCGTCCTGCGTGTACGAAATGATCATCCCTGTGTCCTGTCCGTTACAGCAGGTCCCGGCGGACATCGCCCCGGACCCGCTCCACCTCGGCCCGCATCCGCGGCATACCGGCCTGCACCGTCTTCGACCACCAGCCAGTAGGCCGGGCCCACTGCGTCACCCACCTGCGGCGGTTGCCGAACACCGGGTGCCGCACGCGGCCCTCCTCGATGACGTACGGCATGTTCCGCAGGTCCGTCGGGAGCCGGGACCGGTCCAGCCACACCCGGGCGCCTGGCGCCGCCCCCGAGCGGACGCTGATCCGTACGGCGCCCGCGATCGTGGCTCGCAGCGGCCGGGTCGTCGGCGACGAGCCCCCGCGCACCCTCCGGCCGGGGCCCGGCAGCTGCACGCTGCGGATCGACTGCTGGAGGTCGCGGTGCAGCGGCTCCGCTGCCCGGCGGATACGTCGGGCGAGGTTCTGCCGCAGCCGCGGCCCCCCAGCCCGCCGCAGCCGCCGTGACACGTCCACCAGCTGACCCGTGCCCAGGATCTGTACCGACCGCGGCATCGCGCCCCCTCAGGCCGGGATGGTGACGTTCTCGGCCGGCTCGCTCGTGATCGCGAACTGGGCCATGATCTGCGCTGCCGTGTCCAGTTCGCGGACCTTGGCCTGCGAGGTCACCGTCACCGGGAACACGTCCATCGTCTGAGTGGCCACGTCGCCTTCGTCCATCCACACGATGAACCCCGTAGCCTCCCGCGTCAGCAGGGTGCGCACGTCGTCGCCGTCCCGCGACGCCCAGAACGTCAGCGAGCTGTCCGCGGCGGTGATCTCGCCGCCCACGACCGGCGTGAACCGGCTGCCGAGGGCCGGCGTGGGGACCGTAGCCGAGGTGGTCTGCCAGCCGGCCATCGCGCCGGTCTCGCCCTCCAGCGCCGTGCCCGCGTCGAGCTCGGCGCGGGTCGGCGCGCTCTTCGACGCGATGCTCGGCACCCACAGCACCTTCGTGATGCCGCGGCGGTAGTAGCGGGTGGAGGCGTTGATCGGCGTAGCCATCAGCCCTCATCTCCTGTCTGGGTCTGCCGACGGCGCCGAGCCGTAGGCGTCGTGGTCGTATCGGTCGTGTCGCCTGTCACGGCGCGCCAGCCCGCCGCCCGGTAGTGCGGCACGGACACCTCGTCCACCTCGATCTGCTGCTCCTGCGGCAGGCCAGGGTGGGTCATCCTCACGCGGGTCACGACAGGGGCACCCGCACCACGGCCACCGTGACGCTGGTGACCGCGTCGTAGGTGATCGAGGCGCGCCCGGTCGACGGGTCCCGGTAGCGGTTCGTGACGGGGATCGCGACCTGAGCGCCCGCCGCCACCGCGACCGCCCGGTCCCCGATGGCGAGGTCACCGTCGACCACGCCGGGCGTCTCCAGCGTCACCGTGTGCGGGCTGGCGTCGTCGTTGCGGACCAGCAGCAGCACACCGGCCCCCGTCTGGCAGTCGTCCCCGCCACCCGCCGCCGCAGTGAAGGAGACGGCCGTACCGTCGATCGGCACGACCGTCGTCGTGAGAGCAGCCATCTGGAATCCCTCCTAGGTGAAGGCGCGGCCGGCCACCGTCAGCAGCAGCACCGCCTGCACGCCCTGATCTGTCTGGTCCTGCGTCAGCTGAGACGCTTCGATCGCCGCCTCCAGCGACTCCAGCCCGAGGCGTGGATCGGCGCGCAGCCACTCCTCCACGCGGGCCCCGATCTCGTACACGCGGGTTCGTGCGGCCCGCACGTCGGTGTCGCCCCGGGACGCGATCGCCGCCACGGTGATCTGGAACTGTTCCTCGCGGCCGGTGCCGAGCCCGGCCCAGCCGCCTACCGTCTGCGCGGCCTGGAAGTCACCGGACGGGTCGCCGTCGAACCCCACGATCAGCCAGTCCGACGCGCTCGTCTCGGTCACCTCCGGGCCGTCCGACACCACCACACCGGACAGCTCCGAATCTGCCTGCCCCAGTGCCACCAGAGCATCGATCACGTCCGGCACCCTGGACCCCGCCATCTACGCCACCCCCGGCGGCAGCCGGTCCGGCTCCAGCAGCTGCAGCGCCCGGTTCGGCACCGCGTAGCCGAGGCCCGGGATCGGCTCGGTCACGCTGTAGTCCTCCCCACCCCCGGCGAGCCCGCCGCGCCGCCCGGCACGCTGCGTGCGCCACAGGTGCTCCAGGATGATCCGAGCCGCGCCGGTGATGTTCTCCCCGATGACGGTCCGCCCGGCGGTGTAGGTGAACCGCAGCCGCCCCGTGAGGCGGCCGCCGTCCAGCCGGTACACCTCCCCCGTCGCGGTGTCCACACCGAGGTCGCCGGGGTCGTAGCCGCTGCCCGCCGTGAGTACCGGGTCGACGGCCGTCAGCTCCAGCACGGGGGTGCGCCGCAGCACCACCGTCGGAACGCTGCGCAGCGTGTGCTGCTCCACCACCGTGCGGACCACGACCGGCCCGACGTAGTACTCCACCACGCGGGTGGCAACCGTGTTCCAGTAGCGGACCTCATCGTCGTCCCGCGTGCCGGTGAGGTTCAGATGGGCCCGGGCGTCGGCCAGCGAGATGACCGCCGGAGGGGCCTCGGGACGTACGTCCAGCACGTCGGTGTACGCCGCCGCAGGCCCGGTCCACACCCAGCGCACCGTGTGCCGGCCCGCAGCCGTCGTGACGTGCTCGGCCTCGTAGACCCCTGTCGATGTCTCCGACACCGTCGGCGTGGCGGTCGTTCCGTCGGGAAGGGTGACGGTCACCACGGCCGTCGCCGCGGTGGTGAGGGTGCCGTCCGGGTCCCGGCACTCCGCGGTCAGGCGCACCGTGGCGCCGAGGTCGTAGGGCACCGCTCACCCCCTGCTACGCGCGTGCCGGAGGCATCCGGCGCGGCCAGCCCAGCAGCACCGACACCCCGTACACGCCGCCCGTCGCCGGAGACCCGGACACGGTCACCACAGCCCGCAGGTACCGCTGGTGCCCGGTGTAACCGATCTCGTGGACCTGCTCGTCGTTCGATGTGGTCAGCGCGGGCTCGGAGCCCTGCAGGTACTCGTCCGCGACCGCAGTCCAGTCCGACCCGTTCGGTGAGTCCTGCACCTCCACGGTGTGCGTGCCGTCCGTGACCGTGCCCGCGTGGACGATGACCATCGCCGAGCGGAACCCGCCCTCGTCGACCATCCGGTCCACGGTGGCGCCGGTCGTGTTCGTGGTGCGCGCGGCGGCCGGCAGGATCGTCGACTGCGCCAGCGCCACGTTGTACAGGCTGTGCCTCACGACTCGTCGCCGCCCTTCTTTGTCACCCGCCGTGCCGGCTTCGCCAGCGAGCGACGCTCACCCGGCTCGGCTGTCGCCCGCTCCACGAGAGGGGCACGGCGAGCGGCCTTGTCGGTCACGTACGTCTCGACGTCCTCGAAATTCGCCTCGCGGCCCTTGACCACGGGGTCGCTCTCGTCGACCAGCTGCCCCGCAGGGATGACCCGGGGCGCGCCGTTCACCATGACCGCGAACGACGCCTTGCACCGCTTGATAGCCACAGCTCAACTCCTCTCCGCACGTCGGGGCCCGGCGCGACCGGGCCCCGACGGCGCTCGTCACTGCTACGCAGTGGTGGCCACGTTGAGCATGCGGAACGCCCCGTCGTTGACGCTGTCGGCGCCCACGCGGTAGTACGCGTACCAGCCACGCTGCCCGGTCGGACGCTGGTTCGCGCCGACCAGGTGCGGGATGAACTCGACGGTCATGCCCACCCGGTCGGCGATCACGTAGTTGCTGAAGTCGCCGTAGACCATGAGGTAGTTGTTCGCCGTCGCCGCGGCGTCGAACGACCCGTCCATGTCCTCGGCCTCCAGGGCCGGGCGGCCCAGGAGCTCCGGCGGCACGTCGGCGCCGATGCGCTCCCACATCTGCGCGCCGCCGCCCGTGTCGAACTGCCGCACCAGGTTGTAGATCGACCGGTTGGCCAGCCACGAGGCCATGGCCCGGTACCGGGCCGGCAGCGCGTTGTCCAGCTTGTAGATGTCCGCGGCGGCGAACGTCTCGGCGGTGGTCGGGGCCACCTCCGAGGCGCCGCCCGCGAGGGCGGTGACGATGCCGGTCGGCTGCCCGGACCCGGTGCCGGTGGTGAACGCCGCGGCCTCGAGGGTGTCCCGGCCGAACGCGAGCAGCCTGGCCACCTCCTGGGTGACGTTGGCCTCGTCCTCCAGCGCCTCGATCGAGATCGGCACGAACCCGGCCGCCTTGTGAACGGGCACGGTCGGCTGCGCGAACGTGGTGGTGTCGTCGGACACCTGCGTACCCTCCGCGTCCCACGACCACGACACGGCGCCGGAGGAGACACCGTTCCACACGTCGCCGGTCGCGACGACCTGCCGGGCGACCTGCCGGATCTGGTTGCGGGACCCGTTGGCGGTGATGATGACCGTCGGGTCGAGCTGGAACGGCACGAGGTAGCCGCCCGCCGAGTCGGTGAGCGACATGGCCCGCTCCAGGGCCCGCTGCTCCTCGGGGCTGATCATGTGCCCCTTGCCCGCCGCGACCTTGGACCAGGCCCGCAGGTACTCCGGGGAGCTGGTGGCCAGACACAGGCGGGCGATGCGGGCGTCACCGTCGTCCCACCGCTCGATGATGCTGGTCGCCGCGGAGCGGACGCGGTCGTTGGCGCCGCCCATCTTCTCGATGGCCGACAGGGCGCGGGCGCGGAGCTCCTGGGAGACCTGCCCCTTGGACTGGCCGAACGTCCGCATCTCGCCGAGGTCCCACGGGTTGCGGAACCGGCGGTCCTCCACGCTGTCGGGGTTGAGGATCGGGTCCAGGTCGTAGGAGTCCCGGGAGTTCACCGGGGTTCCGCGCTCTACCGCGAGGGCGGCCGGGCCGCGCTCCGTGGCCTGGGTGGCGGCGCGGACCCGCTCCAGGGTGCTGCGGCGCTCCAGCTGGCGGCGGTGGTCGTCGACCTCGGCGAACTCGCGGGTGAGCTCGTCGAAGGTCTGCTCGTCCTCCGCCGTCAGGTCGTCGCGCTTCTCCAGGTCCTCGAGCTGGGCACGGATGTCGCGCAGCCGGATCACCGCCTGGCCGTGGGACATGTCGAGCTTCTTGGGCATCAGCCCTTCTCCTTCGTGTCGATGGACGCCAGTACGCCGTCCATCAGCTGGCCGATCTCGGCGAGCTGGGACCGCATGCGTGCTGTGCGGGGGGAGGGCGACGGGTGCCCATCGGCGGGCGGCGCGTCGGTCGTGCTCTGGGCTGGCGGGTGCTCGCTGCGGAGCGGCGCGCCATCGGGGGAAGTCTCGGGGGCCGGGTGCTCAGCAGGGAGCGGCGCGGCCGAGTCGGTGTCTCGCTGGAAGAGGAGCGCGGCCGCGACTTCGCGGCGCAACTCCGGGTCGTCGGGGACCTGCGCGACGGCGGCGTCCCGGGCGAGGGACTGCCGGATCGAGCGGGCCATGTCGCCGCTGCGGACCAGCTCGCTCGCCATTCCGCGGGCACGGACGGACACGCTGGTGCCGGCGTAGGCCGGGAACACGACGGGGCCGAGCTCGCGCATGCGGACCTCGACCAGCTCCCGCCGCAGCGGGCCGCGGTCACCGGGCATCCACAGCAGGTCGAGCACCTCGTCCGGCGTGACGAGCTTGCCGTTCGTGTCACGCCACTCCTCGCGCACAACCTCGAACCTGAACGACATGCCGTTCACGGAGCCCTCGGCGATCGCGTCCCGCACGGGCTGCATCAGCCAGTTGTCCGTGATCCGGGCCTCCACCCAGAGGCCCTGCTCGTCCTCGCGCAGGTCGGTGATCTGCCCGATCGGCAGCGACCCGATCAGCGGGTGCCGGCCGTGGTCGAACTGCATCACGGGGGTGGTCTCGCGGATCGTCTTGCGGAACGCGCCCTTGCGGATCGTCTCGACGAAGTGCCCTTCCCACGAGTCGATCTCGGTGTCCTGCCCGAACACCGCGGCGTACCCGCTGAGCGACCGGCCGTCGCCCGGCTCGTCGTCGGACCGCTGAAACTGGAACGGCGCGGACCTCTCCAGGTCGCGCGCCGTGGGGTGCAGGGTGCCCATCAGGTCCCCTCCTCAGGTGGTGTGGGCGTCGTAGGCGGCCCGTCACCGCCCGGTGGCTGGAGCTGCACGGAGAACAGACCGGTGTGCACCAGGAGCCCCCAGTCCTCCGCCAGCACCGCGGCCGTCGCGGACTCCGGCGTGTAACCGGCGTCTGTGAGCTGCCGGATCGTGGTCGCCTGCATCCGCTGGATCTCGGCCGCGTCCTTACGGTCCTCCCGCAGGAACGGAACGTCCCGCGCGTCGTACCAGAGCCGCACCGCGCCAGAGCCGCCCGGCGGCGCCACCAGCCGCTGAAGCGACCCGGCGGCGTTCTGCCACAAGGGGTGGATCGTGCCGTCCGCGAACCGCCGCCGTGCCTGCCCGTAGTTCGAGTACGTCGCGGCCTTCAGGCCCTCCGAGAGGCCCACGATGACGGGCGGCACTCCGGCCGCCGCCGCGATACGGGTCTCGCCCGCGCCTTGCACCGTGCTGAAGTCCAGCTGCTGGAAGTCCTTGCCGACCACGGTGACATCGGCGCCACCGCCCAGGTACATCGTCTTGTACGCGTTCTCCACGCCCTTGTGCGTCGAGTCCATCTTGGCGACGAACTTCTCGAACGCCTCCGGGCTCACCTCTCGCGCCAGCCGCACGACCATGTTCGGGGTGGCCGCGTTCTCCATGAAACGCTTCTTGTGCGCCGCCATGAGGTTGTCGTTCGTGGACTCCCGCAGCACCGGCGTCAGCCACGACATCCCGCGGTACGTCGCCAGCGGGTCCGGTCGCGGCGCGAAGTGCATCACCTCGTCCGGCAGCAGCGGCACCGGCTCCTCGCCGGGCTCCTGGTACAGGTAGCCGAGCCTCCGCCACCCCAGCGCCCCACCGAGCCGCACTCGGCGCTCCAGCACGATCGATGTCCAGTCCGGCCGCAGCCGCACCAGCTCATCCCCGTCCCGAACCCAGTAGGAGTTGCCCGCCAGGTCGGCGTCCTGGATGACCCGGGCCAGGAGGTCCTGCGTGGTCCCGCCCACCCACGGCTGCTCCAGCAGCCGCAGGTCCGTCGTCCCGAACATCTCCGACGGGCGGCCGTTGTTGAGGCGCTGCCAGATGAACCGGGTGGACGCGAACACGTCCTGCCGGGCGACCATGCACGCCCAGATCACCGGGTTCGTCGCGAACAGCGTGGCGTAGCCGGGGAAGTCGCTCGGCGTCTTCTCCGCCACCTGGCCCGGCTGCGACTGCGTCACGCCGAGCGTCGACCACGACCCGTACCCCAGCGCCTGCTGCAGCGCGTACGCGTAGTCCTCCAGGCTGCTGATCGAACGGGCACTATGTGAGGGGCGCCCGCGCACGGCCCGCCACAGACTCGTCACGGGCGCCCCTCCTTCCCGCCGCCCTCAGCAGGGCTCACATCGACCACGAACAGGCACCACGCCGCCAGGGACACCCCCGCGGCCATCAGCCCGTACGCGGCCCCAGCGGCGAGCGCCACGCCCACCGCCGCAATCAACGCGCCGAGGAGGACCCCGGCCCGCGCGCGAGCGGCTGTCACCGAAACGCGACCCACGGCTCCACCTCCTCCTCCGGCTCTTCCACCTCGGCTGTCAGGCCCCAGCGGGCCAGCGTCACCCCGACCAGCGGGGAGATGTCGACCCCGACCCCGCGCCGGGCCCACGCCCACGCCTCACCGAGGTCCCGCTTCCGGGCGCCTGCGAGCGCGGTCGCCAGCGGCGCCTGGTCGAGGTGGACGAGGTCACCGGACGTGACCGCGTCGAAGAACGACCCGCACGCCTGCGCGTACTGCCGCACCTTCGGCGAGACGACCGTGATACCGAGCTCCCGTTCCAGGTCCGGGATCAGCGACCCCGCGGGGCCGCCCGCGTCCACCACCCAGCACCGAGGGTTCCAGCGTTCATGCAGGTCAGCGGCCCGCCGAATGATCCAGTCGGCGCCGGGCCGGTTGTCGACGACCTCCACGTGCACCACTGGCCCGTTCGCGCTGGCCACGCAGATCGAGGCGTGCGACCGCTCCGGCGTCATGTCGATGGCGAACGCCACCGGGTCCGCCGCCTGGCTGTCGCTGTCCGTGAGGGCCCGCCACGCGTCCTCACCGATCACCGACCACGTGTCCGCCGAGTCCGACGGGTACTCACCGACCCCCAGCCGCTCCCGGGCGAAGATGTGCTCGCCCATCGTCAGCCGCTCCCGCTCCGTGTGCTCAAGGCTGAGCCGGTAGCCGAGCGCCGGGTTCGCGCGCGCCACCGACACCGCAGAGCGCGGGTCGTCGTGCTCGGTGCAGCCCTGTGGGCACTCCGTCACGTGCGGGTTGATCGACCACTCCAGGTAGGCCAGGGACGGGTCCGGCACGCCTGTCTCCAGGGCCTCCAGCGCCCGGGCCCGCAGACGCCCGAGCTGCATCGACGGCGGCCCGATGCCCGCGGACCCGAGGTACCAGACCTGCGGGTTCTTCACGGCGGCCATGGTGGGCATCAGGGCGCCCATTGCGTCGTCGCCGAGGACCATCGCCTCGTCGAGGATGTTGCAGTTCCCCGTGAACCCGCGGCCGGAGCCGCCGGAGCGGGCCAGGAACCGCAGTCGGGCGCCGTTGAGGAGTTCGATGGCCTCCTCGCCGGTCGTGCGCCGCACGGCCCGCACACGCTTTCGCAGCGAGTCCGTGTTGGCGATGAGCCGCTCGACCCTGAGGAACGCTTCCTTGGCGGTCTTGAACTCGTGCGCGGAGTGCAGGATCAGCCGTTCGCCGAGGAGGAACAGGCCGGCCAGCTCGCGGGCCTCGATGATGCCGCCCTTGCCGTTCTGACGGGGCACGTTCACGCAGGTCTCGAACGCTGCCCACGAGCCGTCATCCCGTTCACCGAGGCCGACGTGGAGGACGAACTGCTGCCAGTTGTCCAGGATGAGACCGGCCTCGGCCGCCAGCTCCACGGCCTCCTGGCCCGAGGACGAGGTGAACGGCGGAAACGTGCACACCCGGGGGCGTTGGGCGCCGCGGGCGTCGGGGATCTGGTCAGGCTCCGCGCCGCTGCGCACGGCGAGCTGCGAGGTCGTCAACTGCGTCCCCCTCCTCGCCGACGGGCGCGTGTGCGCGGATGGTCTTCATCAGGGCGTTGAGCTCGCGGGCGACCACGGCCCGGGAGGTGGGTGCGTCGGTGTCGTCGAACGACTCGGCGAGCGCGAGGGCCAGGGCGGCCAGTCCGGGGGTGGTGGTGTGGGCGCCGAGCTGGTCGAGCTCAGCGCGGATCTCGCTGGAGATCACGACACCCCCTCACGTTCCGTGACAGCAGAAAGGTGACTCAACGTGACAACGGGAGGGGTGACGCTCCGTAATCACGCTAGAGCCACGACCTCGCGGAATGATCTTTGAAATCGATCACGCAAAAATCTGGGCGAGAAGGGCTTTTGGGTCGCCCGTGCCTTCGGGATCCTCGATGTTCATGGGCCCCCCGCCCTTGCCTCCGACCTGGGCGATCGAGCCGTCGTTTGCGTGACGATTTCGCATCGCGTGACGGAGTTAGCGGTGCTGGTCGTGGTGGTGGTTGCCAACGGTCACTGCTGCTGCGTGGTTCCTCACGCTGGGTGCGTATCTACGCAGGGTGGTGGGCCATGGCGGGGTCACCGTCCGCGAGTACGGGGTGTGCACGCTGCGTACGCATCACGGGCTGTGGTCACCACGAGCGTGACGCTTGGCGTGTCACCGTGTGTGAGTCGCGCTTGGCCTGCTGGTTGTACCAGCGGGTGGCGACGGCCGTCATGCCGTCGTGCCGCATGTCTCTGACGCGCTGCATGACGATGTCGCGTCCGGGGTCGACGGTGACGATGCGGGCGTCGAGTCGTCGGTAGCGGGCGATGGCCTTGGCGGACGGCATGGTGTGGATGAGGTACACGTCGACGGCGCCGCGGTGCTTGACGGCCTCGTCGATCGCGGCGAACCGCGCCCGGTGCGCGACCTTGAGCAGGGTCTCGTCGTGCTGCCAGCTGGGGGCGCCGGGGCCGGCGAGTGCGAGGGCAATGCGGTCGAGGTCGATGACGATGTCGGTCGGCCGGGCGCGGGCGGCGATCCACGAGGACTTGCCTGCGGCCGGGGGGCCGGTGACGACGTAGAGCGCCATGCGAGGTCACCTTCCGAGGGGCCTCAGGCCCGCTCGCGTTCCATCAGAAGGTTGGCCACGGTCAGCCAGGAGCAGGCGAGTTCGTCCAGGCGTTCCATCAGGGCCAGGTTCGTCTCGGCCTCTGCGGCCTGGAGGACCCGGACGGCGTTGCTGATCGCCTCGTCCGCTGTCATGGTCACCACCTCCGTGATGCGCGTTCCTGGGGTCGTGCTGTCGTGCGGTTGCCGCGCTGGCTGTTGCACCGTCGGTGCGCTGAGCGGGCGTTGGCGGGGTCGAGGAGGTCGCCGCCACGGGAGAGTGGGGTGGCGTGGTCGAGGGTGAACGCCCAGGGGGAGCGCTGCCCTTCGGCTCCGGTGAGGGTGTAGTCGATGTCTCGGCCGCACCACCAGCAGGGGAGGGCGAGGGCGCGCTGCTGCTCGCAGAGGCGGCGGTAGGGGCGCCCGTTGCGCGGGTTGCCGGCCACGGGCGCTCCCCCTCCTCATTGACCGATGATCTCGTCCTTGTGTGCTGTGAGGACCTGGCCGACGGCCTTGACGTACTCGTCTTCGGAGAGGTGGGAGCACTCGGGGTCGTGCTTGGCGTCCTTGGGGGTGCCGGCCTTGTAGTCGTACTCCAGCAGGTCGACGCAGTCCTGGAAGGTGTAGGACGCGGGCGTGGAGGTTGTGATGCTCGGGCTGGCTGCGGCGGCAGGCTGCTCGGGCTCGCTGGCGCTGCTGCATCCGGTGAGTGTGGCGAGCAGCAGCGCGATGGCGGTGGTGGTGGTGCGGGTGCGCATGGTGTCCCCCCGAGGGCGGTGCGGGTGTTGGGGGTCATGGTGCCGGGTGGGGTGTGCGCGTGTCCGGGAAACAGCGAAGCCCCGCGCGGTGGCGGGGCTTGGGTGTTGTGTCCGGGCATGCCGAACGCGCCCTCATGATGACACGAGTGGTGGGGTGGTGTGCAAGTCCCGCCCGTGCCGGGCGCTGTTCCGGCCGGGGCGGGTCCGGGTGCCGCGTGCAGCCAGCAGCGCGGATGGGACACGTCTACGGTACGGCGGAGGTCTGACAGCAGGGCGGTCAGCTGTGGGCCAACGGACCCTCATACCGTGGTGCCTCCGTGAGACCCGCCTCAGCCAGCGCGAGGCGGAGAACCTCGGTCATGGGTACGTCGACCTTCTCCGGGGTCAGCAGGCCTTCAACGCTGGTGTCTCGCCAGTAGTTGGTGACGTCGACTCCGTGCAGGGTGTCGATCCGGATGGGGTTGTGGCAGGTCTCAATGTCAACAGCGGTCACGGGCTGCTCGATCACCGGCAGCAGGTGCTCGCGGACCAGGGCCGCCAGGGGGTAGTCCAGACGGGTGTAGTCGATGCCATGGGTGTCGCACCAGTTCAGCCATGCCTCAGGCTCGTCGCCGTCGTTGAACCCCCACTTTGACAGCAGGCTGGAGCTGAAGAGGGTCACGTGCTCGTCCATGGGGTCATCCTCTCGCGGGCGGCCCCGCCGTGTCGGGGGGTTGCACGGCGGGGCCCGGGGTCAGTGTGGCAGGCGGTCAGTCGCACTGGCAGTAGTCGGCGTGCTGCATGCATTCGTCGCAGCGCCAGCAGTCGCAGCCGCATGCGTGGTGCTCGCCGCAGTGGCACTGGCACATGCCTTCTCCGCATCGTTCGTTCATGGTGGTCATCCCTTCTTGGGTGTGCCCGGGGTGGGCGCGGTGGTGTTCTTCTGGGTCTGTCGAGCGTTCTGGCTGGCTTCGTTGCGGCGGCGGAGTTCGTCGAGGGACATGGTCCTCTGGAACGGCACGGCTGGGTCTCCTTCAGGCGGTGGTGGTGTGGTGGCGGGTGGTGTCGGCGGGGTCGCGGATGATGTGGCCGGAGGCGCCGATGCGCTCTACACGGATCCCCTCTCGGGGGTCCGCCTGCGGGGTGTTGTTGGCGTTGGTGTTGGCTCCTGACCTGCAACAACAACCGTCCGCGTGGGTGCTGTCGCTGGTGGGGGGAGCGGGCGGGATGTCGTCCCGATGAACGCCGGGCCCGCTGCCGTGGACGGTGCGCACACCCGCCCGGGTGGGGATGCCGGCGGCGTCGAGGAGGGCCTTGATGGTCTTGGTGTCGGGGGCGCCGAGGTAGTCGCGGAGTCGGGTGAGGAGGACGCCGCTGCCGCCTTCCTGGGCGAGGTTGCGGAGCGCGGCGGCGATGTCCGGGGCGGGCGGGTCGGCGGGCTCCTCGGGGGCCTGCGGGGAGTCGTCGGCGGCCTGGCGGCGGCGGTCGTGCCAGGCGTGGGCGCGCTGCCAGCCGACGGTGAGCATGGCCCCGACGACGACGTACGCGGTTTCGGGGGCGGTGCGGACGATCCACGCGGCTGTCCCGATGCCGAGGGTGCCGATGACGCATCCTCCGGCGATCCGCGCCCCGAGGGCGGGTTCCGGTGAGGTCTCCGGGGTGGCGGAAGTCGGGTCGACGGTGGTCATCCGATGGCCCCGTACAGCGCTCCCCCGGCCCAGTTCACGGCCTCGGCGAGAGGGACGGCGGCGGTCCCGGCGATGCCGGCGGAGCTGCCAAGGCAGAATCCGCACCAGGCGCCCGCCTTGATGGCGGGGCCGCGGCTGGACTTCTTCGCGGCGACGATGACGACGGCGGTGAGGATCGCCATGAGGGCGATGCCGGTCTGGGTGAGGGGCTGGTAGGCGACGCGGCCGGCGGGGCCGGTGGTGCCGCCGACGCCCCAGACCAGTGCGGCGTCGCCGAGCCAGTTGCTGATCCAGACGGCGGTGTCGGCGATCCAGCCGATGAGGCCGCCTAGGCTGAGGATGGCGAGGGCGCCGTAGGCCCAGGCGGCGAGGAAGGGGAGGAGTCGGGAGGTGTGGCCGAGGGGGTCGCTCTTGAGGGGCTTGAGGCCGGGCCACCAGCTGATGAGTGCGATGGCGAGGATGGCGAGTCCGATGGTGACGCCGCCGAGGGTGACGATGGTCATGGGATGCCTCAGGTGAGGAGGGCCGCGGCGAGTGCGGCGATCGTGAGCAGGGCGGCGAGGGTGCGCACGGCGGGGAGGACGTAGGCGCCGCGGGCGGTCGCGGGGGCGAGCGCGATGAGCGCGGCGCCGGCGGTGAGGGCGAGCGTCCCGTATGCCAGGACGGTGAGGACGGCCATCAGTTGTACCCCCCGCCGCCGCGGCCGACGGTGTCCGGGCCCGGCTCGGGAAGCGTCGGCTGCCGCGGCGGCGTCCGCTTCGGCTTCTTCGCTCGGGACATCACGGTGCGGACGTAGCCGACGTCCACGGTGTGGCCGTGACGCGCGAGGTGGTCCGCGATGTCGCGCGGTGCTGCGCCGGGGGGCAGCGATGATGCGGCGGCGAGGATCAGCTCGCTTTTGTTCGTCCCGGCGGGCGGCGCCCACACGGCGCTGACCTGCGGGATATCAGGCGTATCAGCGGGCGCATCATGCGGCGCATCGGCGTCCGCATCAGGTGATGCGCCCGTGTGGCGCCCGG
The DNA here is from genome assembly GCF_021390935.1 of Streptomyces sp. CC228A. Classification (GTDB taxonomy): domain Bacteria; phylum Actinomycetota; class Actinomycetes; order Streptomycetales; family Streptomycetaceae; genus Streptomyces. The sequence continues at coordinate 325,227 of NZ_JAJPUI010000004.1, read as the reverse complement.
CCGTGAGGGCGGCGGTCTCCTCGATCCCGGCGAGTTCGCGGCGGACGAGGCCGAGTGCGCGGCGGGCCTGGAGCTCGGCGCGCTGCTGGTCGACCCACTGCTGATCGCGGGTGCCGAGCGGGAGCGCGGTGTGCTGGAGGCGCAGGGTCCACAGGGCTTTGGCGATGAGGGACACCGCGGCGCCGACGAGACCTACGGCCCACTGGTCGTCGATGACGTGCTCGGAGGCGATGGCGGCCATGGCGAGGAGGAGGGCGATGTGTCCGGCGCGGCGGGGCGGGGCGGCGCGCTTGGGGTCGTAGCGGGCGAGCCATTCCAGGGCTATGCAGGCGATCCATGCGGCGTCGAAAGTGGCGGCGGCGGCGTAGGCGGGGAGTTCGTCGACGCGGCGGTCGAGGAGGCTGCCGATGGAGGCGGTCGACCAGACGATCGCTGCGGTGAGCATGAGGACGAGGAGGGTGTCGACGCCGCGGCGGATGGTGGTGTCCCAGTCGCGGGGCGGGGCGGGGACGGTGATGTCGACGGGGTCGTTGACGAGGGTGGTGCGGCCGTCGATGGTGTGGGGCACCCAGCGGTCGCGGCGTTCGGTGCGGAGGCGCATGGTGCTGCTCCGGGCGTGTGGGGGCCGGGCCCGCGGGGTGTGGGCCCGGCCGGGTGACGGGTCGGTCAGGCGGGGCGGGGCAGGGCGCGGCAGGTCTCGGCGTGGCCTTGGGCGCGCTCGCGGGCGACCCGCTCGATGACCGAGATTCCGTGGGTTGTGTAGCCGCATCCGGTGCAGCGGTAGTACGTGTGGTCGCCGCAGCCGGTGAGGTCGACGGTCGCGCCGGCGACGGTGAGGTAGCGGGCGATGACGCTCTTCGGCCAGGCGGTGGGGAAGGCGGTGTTCTGCATGGGGTGCTCCTTAGCGGGGGGTGTTAGCGGTGGCGGAGTCGTGGGCGTGGGCGATGGCGAGGGCGTGCTGGTTGCGTGCGGCGGCGCGGCGGGCCGGGTTCTGGGCGGCGGCGTAGTCGGCGGCGGCCTGCTGCTGGAGGGCGCGGACGCGTTGGAGGGCTTCGTCCTGCTGGGTGGTCTGGGTACGCTCTGGCATGGCTGTTCCTCCTGGTAGGCAGGTGGGATGGCTGGCCCCGGTCGGTGTGTGGAAGCCCGACCGGGGCCGTCTTGTTGGAGCACGGGGACGCGCTCGTTCCGCCGTACAGCGGACGATTGTCACCGTACAGCGGGAGCTGTACGGTTGTCCAGAGTGGACGCGCTCCCCCGAGAAGGGAGCAGCCTTGGCCGAACAGCCGGACGACGAGAAGGAGGTGCGGCTCGTGATTGAGACCGTCGACGCACTGGAGCGGATGACCGATCCGGTCGAGCGAGCGAAGCGCGCGGGCGCGCTGCTGGCTGAGTGGCCCGTGCAGGGCTCACGGCTCCGGGAAATCCGGCAGGCCGCCGTGGTAGCGCTGCGGGAGCAGAACGTCAGCTACCGGCAGATCGCGAAGACGTTGGGCATCTCCCTGGCCCGAGTGCAGCAGATCGAGGCTGGCGAACGGGGCCGCAAGGCGAAGCCCGCCGAGTAGCCGCGCCGCACGCGAGACCCCCGCCCGCTTGTCGGGTCGGGGGTCTCGTCGTGTCCGGACCCGGTCCGGATCGGGTGCGGGTCAGGCGGCGACGACGCCGGACTCGGTCCACAGGGCTCCGCACCCGCGGCAGCGGGCGACGGGCTGGGCGCCGGCGCCGCCGTAGACCTCGATGTGGCCTCCACAGGGGCAGGGGTGGGTGTCGGTGAGGGTGCGGCGGTGGTCGGCGAGGTCGAGTGTGTGCTCGACGCGGCGGGCGGCCTCGGCGGCGACGCGGGCGATGTGGCGGCTGTGTGCCTCGGTGAGGGGCCGGAACGGGCCGGGGGCGCCCTGGATGCGGGCGAGGAGCCACAGGGCGGCGTAGGGGGCGCCTGGGCGGGTGCCGGTCCACCGCCAGCGGCGCGGGTCGCGGCGGTCCTGGAGGACGAGGAGTTCGCGTCGGCGCCGGTCGGCCTCGGGGTAGCCGGCGGGGAGGGGGCTCATGACGGGTCGCTGGACGGCGTCGGCGATCTGGTCGGCGGTGGCGACGAGGGCGGTCTCGACGGTGCGCATGGTGTCGAGGACGCGGATGGAGAGGGGCGCCGCGGTGTGGCCGAGCTGCTCGGGGGACCGCTCCAGGGAGCGGAGCTGGCGGGCCTCGTCGGCGTCGTACTGCTCCAGGGCGGTGAGGTAGGTGCGGAGGCCGGTGGGGGGCCAGGTGGTGGGGGTGGTGCCGAGGGTCTGGCGGAGGTCGGTCCAGTGGAGTGCGGTGGTGCGGAGGTTGTGCGCGGTGGCGGTGGTGGTCACGCGGGCTCCTGTGGTGCGGGTGCGTAGGGTGGGCGGAGCGCCGGGGGCGCGCCGGGCCTGGGGAGGTGTGGGCGCGCCCCTTCGTCGTCAGGGGGTGGTGTGGTCGGGGCAGCGGGGGCAGAGTTCGAGCCCGGCCTGTGTGGGCGGGCAGTCGCACTGCTCCTTGGTGTGGGTGGGCTCGTCGAGGGCGGCGCGGATGCGGCGGATCGCGGCGAGGTACGCGCCGCTGTAGGCGTGGCCCTGGAGGTGGGTGCGAACTTCTTCTTCGATCCGGTCGCACTCGGCGGCGGCGCGTTCGGCGCGCTGCTCGGCGCGGTCGCCGCGTTCCTGCCAGGCGTACCGTTCGGCGGCCATCTCCTGCCGCTGGTCGAGGAGGCGACGGCTCACGTCCCGCTCGGCGGCCAGCTCGTCGCGGAGTTGCTGTATTTCGGTGTCGCGCACGGCGAGGATCGCGTCGGTGGTGTCGCGGACGGCCTGCGCGGTCTCCGCGATGTGCTGGGGGACGAGGCGCCCGGCGCTGTCGAGAAGGACGCGGCTGATGGCGGTGGCGTACTGGTCGCGGAGGCTGTCCGGGGCAGGCTCCTCGGGGTGGCGCCACCACGTGGCGCCGTCGGGCGCCCGGTGGACGGGGCCGCCGTGTCCGTGGCGGAGGGTGCACGGACCGATCGGGGTGTTGAACGGGCCGACGAGTGACGCCTCGCAGGCACGCCCCTCAAGGGCTTCCAGGCGTGCGTAGAGCGCGTCGAGGTCGTTGTCGGCCATCTGGTCCAGGCGGGGCCTGCGGGGCGGCTCAGGGGTGCTCACAGCGCCTCCTCGGGCTGGGTGTGGAGGATGGCGCGGGCCACAGCGAGGGCGTTGCGGATCGCCCCGTCGGGGTGGGGCTCGGCCACGGGGGTGCCGGTCTCGGCGTGGTGGAGGTCGGCGTACAGGGAGGCGAGCTTGGCCGTGTGCTCCAGCCAGTCGGCGAGCGCGGTCCCAATGGCGGGGGCCATCGCGACCACGTACCGGTTCACGGCCTCCAGGCGGGCGGCGTAGGTCTCGATGAGGACGCTCGGCTCGTCGGGGTGGTCGATGACGACGGGGCTGCGGCTGCCGAGGGTGTGGCCGGTGTGCCAGTGCGGGCGGTTCTCGTGGGTGGCGCGCTCGGCGAGGTCGCGCAGGAGGGCGGCGGCGGTGCGGAGTTCGTCGGCGGGGGTCACAGCGCCTCCAGGACGTATCCGGTGCGGCGGGGCTGGCCGGTGCGGGTGACGGGGGTCTGGTGCAGGGCGGTGACGAGGATCCAGCGGCCCCGCTGACCAGTGGCGGCGTCGACGGCCCAAGCGTGGGTGCGGCCGGGGGTGTAGCTCTGGATGAGGATGCGGGGTCCGCCGCGGGGGGTGGCGGAGCGGTAGGTCTGGCCGGGGGTGATCACGGGCGTTCCTGTCGGTGGTGGCGGTCCAGTAGGCGAGGACCGTGGCGAGCGCTCTGAGGGTCACGGGCGCTCCTCGGTGGCGTTGGCGTAGCGCAGCAGCACGTCCGCGTGGCAGGGCTGGTCGAGCGGGCACCAGCACATGAGGTCGCGGCCGGCGAGGTCGCGGCGGATCTCGTCGTCGGACGGGTACGCGGCGAGGTGTTCCGGGTGGGGTGCGTCGTGGCGGGTGCCGAGGAGGTTGATGAACAGCCCTGTGGCGGTCCGGCGCTCCTGCTCGGTGCTGCTGTAGGTCGGGAAAGGGTTGCCCCAGCGGGTGGGCCGTCCGACGTAGACGGCGCCTGCGGGGGCGCGCCAACCGCGGGCGCGGCGGCGCTGGATACGGGCGGGCACGGTGGTCTCCTGGGGTGAGGTGGTGGATGCTGGGAGCGGTCCCGCCCCGCTTGCCTCGGGGTGGGACCGGCTGGGTCAGGCGGTGGCGTGGACGGCGAACAGCTCGTCCTGTCCTGCGAGGGGCCGGTTGGCCCACAGGACCTCTGTGCGTCCCTTCGAGGCCTGCGCGTTGCCGGTCATGGTCTGCTGCTCGTACCGGTGCCAGCCTGCGTACAGCTCGGCGTACAGGGGGCTGTCGTAGCCGGAGAGGACGACCGTGGCGCGGCAGGCGTGGAGTGCGGCCGCGAGTTCGCGGTGCTCGGCCTCGCCCTTCATCTCGACGCGGTAGTTCGACCACGGGCGGGTGCTGCCGAGGTAGGGAGGGTCGACGTACAGCAGCACGTCACAGTTGGCGCCGTACTTGGCGATGATGTCGAGAGCGGGCAGGGCCTCCAGGGACACGTGGTGGAGGCGCTCTGCCGCGGCGGCGAGCCGGTCGACGTAGGCGTCCATGTAGCCGGGCATGCCGAGGGTGGAACCGGCGGGGGCGATGTAGTGACGCCAGCCGGTTTGGCGGAGGGTGCCGGCGCGACCCTGGGCGAGGCGGCACCAGATCCGGCGGGCGAGCTCCAATTCGTCGCCAGCGGCCTCGTGGGCGGCCGCGAGTTCGGTGCGGGAGTGCGGGGTGAGCGCGCACGCCCGGATGAGCTCGGTGGGCCGGTCGCGCAGGACGCGCCAGAACGTCATCAGCTCGCCGTCGAGGTCGTTGACGGTCTCCATCGGCGCGGCCGGCTTGGCGAGGAGGACGGACAGGCCGCCGCAGTACGGCTCAACGTAGTGGCCGTGTTCGGGGAGCAGCGACGCGATCCACGGGGCGATGCGCTGCTTGCTGCCGAAGTACGGGACCGGGCTCTTCACGGCGGGTCTCCTTGTGTCGGGTGGGTGGTGGAACCGGGTCGCCGGTCACGCGGCGGGCTGGGCGGCGGTGTCGATGCGGGACGGGTGGGGGTGGGTGAGGCGGCGGCCGGTGGCGGTGGTGCACGGGCGGCGCGGTTCCGCCCGGCAGTACGGGCAGGGCACGGCGCGCCAGGTCGGGCTGGGCGGCTGCTCACTGGTGCGGGGGGTGAGGGCGTCGCGGACGTGCTGCGGCATGTAGGCGCCGAGCTGCTCCAGGCGTCGGGTGACCTCTGCGGCGGCGGGGCCGGCGGTGATGGCCCGGGTGGTGTCCGGCTGCTGCATGCCGGTGGCGACGGCGTGGCGCTCGGCGGCGAGGGCCCGCCGGTAGCCGGCTTCGTCGTCGGGGTCGAGCTGGGGGTGCTTCAGCGGCTCGAAAGTGCCGGTGTGGCGGGTGAGGCGGTCGCGGACATCCGCGTGCCAGCGCGTGGCGATGTCCGCGGGGAGGATCGGGTAGGTCGCTCGCTCGTAGTGCTGCTGGGCGTAGCGGATGGCGGCGTCGTAGGGCACGTCGGCGAGGATCCCGGCCCACATGTGGATTTGGGCGCGGAGTTCGATGTGGTCGGTGCGGCGGACGCGGGGGTCTGCGAGGGCGATCTGGGCGAGGAGCTGGGGCACTTCGGACGGGTTCACGGGGTGCCTCCTTCGGCGGCGCGGAGTTCGGCGGCGATGGCCTGCATCTCGGTCAGGTAGGTCTGGGCGGGGGACGGGGGGCCGGTGAAGGCGCCGGGCGTGCTGGGCGCGGCGGGGGCTTGGAGGCCGATCCAGCCGCGGAGGAAGTAGCGGGCACTGTGGGGCTTGTCGCGGGCGGCTTGCCAGGAGCGGGCGGCGTAGTCGACGAGGTCGTTGATGCCGACGCGGCGGACGGCGTCGCGGAGGTCGAGCCATTCGCTGCCGCTGAAGGTCCAGGTGACGCGCATGCCGCGGGCGCCCATGGCGTCGATGAGGGGTTGGATCTCTCCTCGTCCGCTGACGGGAGCGACCTCGGCGGCGGGCTTGGCTGCGGAGGGGGGAGGGGGAGGAGGTACCTCCGTAGGAGGTACCTGGTATGGCGTGGATGTGGCTTGGGCAGGCGTGACGCCTGGCAGGCCCGTGCGGTGTGACAGGCCCCCCTGGCCTGCGGCGGAGTCGGGAAACTGGGGTTCGTTTCCGTCTCGATCCGCGCTCGAATCGTCGCCGGTTGTATCGTGAATGTTCTTCGATTCGTTGGCGTTTTCGGTGCGCTTTCTGGCTTGGCGGCTCTTCGCGGCCCGCTCCGCGGCACCCTTCCGGCTCGCCTCCACCTGGGCGCGGGTGGCGTTCCGGCCGCCCTCGAAGAAGTCGTGGACGACGTAGTCACCGGGCTTCGGCTGCGGGCAGCGCGGGCAGTCGTGGCCCGGCTCGTGCCACAGGCCGACCTTGACGAGCTTCCGGGCCTGCGGGGCGGTGCCGTACAGGCCGGCGATGACGCCGGGCACGATGCCCTCGGTGAGGTGCTGGGCGGAGTAGGCGCCGCACCGGACGAACAAGCCGATGGCGGCGTTGCCCGCGGCCACGAACTTGGGGTGGCTGTGGGACGCGTCATCGATCTTGAACCAGGGCATCGGGCCTTCTCTCCGGTCGTTCAGCGTGCGGTCGGTGCGGTGTGGGGGCCCGGGGCGTGGTGGCCCCGGGCCAGGGGCGGTCAGGTAGGCGGCCGGGGCCGTGGTCGGGGTGCGTGGTGGTCGCAGCGCCAGCCCGCGGGGTACAGCCGGACCCGTCCCGCGTGGCCGGGCCGGCAGTCGCCGCACACCGGCGGCGGACGGCGGGCGGTCACCGGGAGCTCGGGGGCTCGTAGTCGGCGCCGAGAACCGCAGAGGCGACCATGGCGAACAGGTCCCGGGCCGCGGGCGGGGTGACGGCGTTCCCGGCCATCCGCACGCGCTCGCGCTTGTTACCGAGCCAGATGTAGTCCTCGGGGAACTCCATGGCCCGCGCGTACTCGGCGGGCCCCAGCATCCGGAAGCCCAGCTCCTCTACGGCCGTGACGGTGGCGCCCTGGAGGAGGCCGTGCCGGTCGACGGCGGTGACCGTGGGGAGCGGCTCGGCGGCCGGGCGCGGGGTGGCGTTGCCGTAGTAGGGCACGACCAGGTTCGGGACGGTGAGGCCGTGGTGGTTGCCGGACGCGCACACGGTCGCCAGCGGAGCGGTGACGGGCCGGTGCTTGGAGCCGCCGCCGCGTAGCTCGACCACGTACGGCGGCACCGCGAGCCCGGTTTCGTTCCTGGCCGTGCAGGTCCGCATCGGCTCGTCCGCCGGCCGGGCGGTCTTTCCGTCGCGGCCTTCGACGGGGACGAGGAGCAGCTGGGCGTACGCGTTGAACCCGTCGCGGACGCGCTGCATGGTCTTGGCGGCGAGGGGCCGGGTCCGGTCGGCGATGCGCTGGGCCGGGAGGGTCCAGTCGATGGCGTCGGCGGCGGGCCGAACGGTGGGGTGCACTTCGGCGTGGCAGCGGGCCGTGGGGCAGCGCCACACGTACTGGGCGCGGTACTTGCCGTAGCGGCGGTCGGGGTTCTTCCACGCCTGGATCGCCCGTCCGGTGCGGTCGCAGCGGGCGCAGTGCGCCATGGGTCGGGTCCAGCGCTCGAAGTCCGGGGCGCGTTCGCCGTCGAGCCACAGCACCACGTACATGCGGTCGCGGGACTGTGGGGCGCCGGGGCCGAGGGCCTGGGCGTGCATGGAGTTGAGGTAGACGACACGGAGCCGGTAGTTCATGGCCTGGAACGCGGCGATCCACGCGGGCCACAGCACCCACTGGCGGGCATCGACGACGTTCTCGACGATGATCGCCCGGTAGCGGTGGTACTCCGCGAACCGGACGACGTCCCACATCGTCGCCCGGGAGCGTTCGGCGGCCTCGTCCGGGAGGATCTCCCCGAACAGGTCCGGCGTCGCGTCCTGGTGGCGCCGCTTGCCCTGCGCGATGGAGTGGTTCGTGCACGACGGGGAGAACCACGCGAACGTGGTGGTCGGGTACCTGCGGGGGTCGACCTGGGAGATGTCGGCGCAGTCGTGGGCGGTGTCGGGGTGGTTGGCGTTGTGGACGTCGACCGCGAGGCGCCAGTGGTTCAGTGCGGTACGGACGATGACGCCTGCCTGGACGGCGCCCGTGGAGGAGCCACCGGCACCAGCGAACCCGTCGGTGGTGTCCGCGGCGAGCGTGCGGCGGTTCATGAGCCTCATGCGGCGGCCCTCCCGTCCTGCTGGACGCGGTCCCGCTCGTCCGCGAGGTGCGCGACACAGCGGGCCACGTCGCAGGTGCGGCGAACCCACCCCTGCGGAGCACGGCGGCGGGTGACCATGAAGGCGACCTGGTTAGGGGTGTAGACCCGTCCGGCCAGGTCCAGCCCGTTCTTCCCCGACCACACCCGGTGCCCGTCGAGGTCGGCCGGGGCCGCGTGCTCCTCGTAGTACTCCCGGATCCCGTCCAAGGACCGACGGCGGCGCCGCGGCGGCATCAGGGCGGAGGCGAACACTTCCGCCCGGGAGCGGCCCTGCCGGAGCAGGGTGTGCATGTAGGCGCGCTGTTCGGGCGTGGTGCCGGCGCAGATTCCGTGCCGGTGCCTGGCCGCGGCCGAGCCCTCGTTATCGAGGGCGGCGGTCAGGCACTCGATGCGGACGGGGCAGAGGTTGCAGTAGTCGCGGCGGGCGGTTTCGATGCCGGCGGCGTCGGTGGGATGGGGGTACATGGTGTCGTCGGCCAGCCCGCGGCAGGCCGCGCGGTCCTGCCACGCAGCGCTGCGGGTGGCCCCGGCCGCGGCCGGGAGAGTCAGGCTCGTCCCGGCCGCGGGGGTCTGGGTGGCGGTCACGCGGCCCACCGCCGGTCGTAGCTGGCGCGCGCGGCGGCCTCGTTCGCGGCCTGTAGCAGGGCGAGCCGGTCGTGCAGCTCGCGGGCAGTCCGGCGCTCCAGGTGCAGGCGGCGCCGCAGCTCCGCGGTCTGCGCGTCGTCGGGGCGGCCGGCACGCAGCTCGGCCACCGTCGAGTGCAGGACGCGGATCTGCCGGTCCAGGTCGTCGACGAGGTGCGGGTCACCGGTGCGGGCCAGGGTCCGGGCCCGGTCCTGCTCGGCGGCGAGCTGCTGCTCCAACTCCCGGATCCGGGCAGCCTGGGCGGTGATGACGGTCTGGGCGGTACGGAGGCGGCGGATGAGACGCATCACCGGTCACCGCCCTTCGAGCCCGGCTCGGCGGCCGACGGCCAGTCGGACTGCTCACCCCCGGCGGTGAGTTCGTCGGCGGTCACGCGCGGGGCGCCGCCGGGGCTGGCGGCCTCGGCGTCCGGGCCGAGGATCTCGTCGGCGCTGACTCGGGGCGCGGCCACGCGCTCGGCGAACTCTCCGTCGCCCGCCGTCGCCAGTTCCTCGGCGGCGTACGGCATGGCGTGCAGCACGTCGGAGGCGATCAGCCGGCAGATCTCCCCCGTCGCGCGGGCGACGAGCATCGTCTTCGGCTGCTTCTTCCACTCCGACTTACTGAGGAGTCCGAGCCCGCCCGCGCGGTCCAGGTCCCACTCGACGACCTGCCACTCCTCCTCGCCCTTGCGGCGGCCCCGCATTTGGCAGTACTGCGGCGTGGACTCGACGAGCTGGACGCTGTGCCCGTGAGACTGGACCAGGCCCCGCATCGCGTGGGCCCGCAGCGCCGGGGTCCCCTGAATGACGTCCATCGAACGGAGCGTCGCCATCGGCCGGAGACCCAGCTCCTGCCCGGCGAGGATCGCGGCCGTGATGTCCTCGGGCTTCCCCCGCAGGGAAGCCGGGACGAACGACGTCTTCGCCAGCGATGTAGCGATCTGCGCGGCCTGCCGCGCCTCCTGCACCCACAGCAGCAGCTCGCTGGTCATGGGCTCCGGTCGGTCGGCCAGCGGCACGTCGGCGCGGGTGGCGATGGTCTGGTCTTCGTGGATGGCGATCTCGGTCATGCGGCGGTCTTCTTTCGGGCGCGGTACCGGCGGTTGGCGGCGTTGTGGCAGGCGCGGCAGGCTCGGCCGTGGCTGCCGTTCGGCAGGGTGTTGTCGGGCGTGAACGGGTGGCCGTTCCGGCAGGCGGACCGACGCGGGACCCCGGCGGCCTGGGCGCCGCGCGCGACGTTCACCGCGCGGCTCACCGGCTCCAGGTGGTCGGGGTTGCAGCAGGACCGGACACGGCACAGGTGGTCGAGCTCCAGCCCGTCGGGGATGGGGCCGACGAGAAGCTCCCACACCGCGCGGTGCACCACGGTTGTTCCGTCGCGCCGGCCGCGGCTGATGACGCCGTATCCGCCGCGGTTGCTGGCGCCGGTCCAAACCCAGCAGGAGCCGGCCAGTTCGACGCGGGGGAAGAGGCGGTCCGCGAGGGGGGTTATGCGCCTCACAGGTACTCCTCGGTGTCGCGGATCTGCGCCCAGGTGGGCAGGGAGAGGTAGAGGGGGGTGGCGGTGTCGGCGTAGCCGGGCCAGTGCCCGGACTTGACGCAGCGCGCGTAGGTGTCGATGGCGCGGCGGTTCTTCGCGGCGCCGATCCGCATCGCGATCGAGTCCAGCTCGACGACGGTGACGACGTACGGCGGCGTCTTCTCCTGCACCACGAACACGAACGCGGGTGCCTGGTCGAGGCCGAGCGCGCGGACCCCGTCGAGGTACCAGGCGGCCTGCTGGTGGTAGCCGTGGTCCGCCACCGCTCGGGCGATCCCCTCGGGGGATGCGTCGCGGGCCGTCTTGTAGTCCGGCACGATCAGCCGCCCGTCCCGGCGGTGGCGCAGCCAGTCCAGGCGGGCCCGCCGCATCACGCCGGTCGGCTCGTCCCGCCAGAACAGCGACACCTCCGGCCGCCCGCTTCCGGGGGCGAACAGGGCCGCGGCGAGCGGGTGGCGGCGCAGCGCGTCGGCCATCGCGTGGACCTGCTCGTACTCCGGGGGCAGGAGCGGCACCCCGCCGGCGGCGTACACCTCGTCCCGCTCGGCGCGGGCGGCCTTGGTGCGCCAGTCGTCGGCGTCGACGCACACCAGCTTGGGGCCGTCGCCGAGAACGAGCCGGTGCGCGGCTGTCCCCAGGTCGAACGCCGGCTTGTGGGGCTGGGGGTGGTCCTGCTCGTACCGGAACACGGCCGGGCACGCGGCCAGCAGACGGCGGGCGCCAGTGGAGGAAAGGGAGCCGGGGTCGGCGTGGTACTGGTCGGCGGGGAGGTCGTAGTGGATGCCGGGCTCGATCGGGTCGGGCCCGGCGGCCGGGGCCTGCGCGGCCCCGGCCTGCACGGGTGCGGTCGTCATCCGGCACCACCGCCGATCACGTCGATGTGGCTCCCGGTGGTCATGTGGTGGAGGAGGGTGATGGCACTGCGCTGGAGGGTGGTGACGGTGGGCTGGAGTGCGGCACTGGCGGCGTCCCAGGCAGCGGTCCCGGCGGCGTCCCAGGCAGCGGCCCTGGCGGCGGCACTGGCGGCGGCCCTGGCGGCGTCCCAGGCAGCGGTCCCGGCGGCGGCCCTGGCGGCGTCCCAGGCAGCGGCCCTGGCGGCGTCCCAGGCGGCGGCACTGGCGGCGGCCCTGGCGGCGTCCCAGGCAGCGGCCCAGGCAGCGGCCCAGGCAGCGGCACTGGCAGCGGCCCTGGCGGCGGCCCTGGCGATGCGTGCCTTCTCGCGCACCGCACGGACCACCAGACCAGCCGCCTCGGCCGACCCGATGTCCACGATCTGCGGCAGCCCCCGCACCTGTGCCGCCTCCACATCCAGGCCCGCCACATCCAGCCATGCCGGCAGATACGTGCGGATCAGCCAGTCCACCGCCAGGTAGCCGCGCTTCTCGTCTCGGCCGTCGCCGGCGGTACCGGCCATCAGCGGCACCAGCGGCACCAGCTCCTGCCGCAGGCTGTGCGGCAGGGCGTCGTTCAGGTTGCGGCCGAACGCCCCCAGGACGGGGCTCACGCACTGCGGGGCGTCGCTGTGGCTCTCGCCCGCCCACCAGGCGACAGCCTCCAGCAGGCACACCCCGTCGTCGCGGGTAGCGTGCTGCCCCTGGCCGAGGGTCAGTACAGACAAGTCGATGGTCACGCGGTCCTCCGGTCGGTCTGGTGGGGCAGCGGGTGGGCGGCGAAGTAGCGGCGGGTCGCGGCGTGGGAGGGGTGCCGGATCGCGGCCAGGCAGGCGGGGTAGCCGTCCTCCGCCGCCACCAGGTCACCGAGGTCGGCGTCCGTCGCGGCCGGCAGAGTCAGGGCCATGCAGCCCAGGGCGTGCGGCCACTCGCCGCAGTCACAGAAGCGGCCGATCACCGGACCTCACCGGCCCCCGCGGCCAGGGACCGCACCGCGTCCGCCCACACCCGGTCCAGACCGACGTACCGGCCGTACACCACGCACTCGTCGTCCGACAGCAGCACCCGCGCCTCGAACGCCCCCGCGGGCTGGTACGGCAGGATCAAGTCCCCCGTACGGATCCGGTGAGCGGTGCTGTCCGCGGTATACGACGCCCGGTAGCTGTGCACCCGCACCCACTCCCCGGGTTGCCGCAGCATCCGGGCGGCACTCGTGATGTGGTCGGCGTGGGGACGCTTCGGCCAACGGGCCATCACGCGGCTCCCCTCGTGGAGATGCGGTTGAGGCGGAACACTCGCCGCCACGGGGTCGTGTCGTCCAGGAGCAGTAGCCCCTCACGGACGAGCTGGGCCAGGCCAGCACGGGCCGTCGCGCGCTTCGGCGCGTCGACACCGCGGGCCCGGTAGAAGTGCTGCACGCGGTGGGTGGTCCACTCGCCCTGGTAGTCGCGGACCGCGGCCCGCAGCAGCTGAAGACGCTCGGCGCTCACCGGGTACCCCCGAGCAGGACCTGAAGGGCGAGGTAGACGGCCGTGAGGCCGGCGAGGAGCAGCAGCCAGGCGACGACGGTCACGACCCCACCCCCGGCTCGCCGTGGTCCCGGCACCGCAGCCCGACGAACTCCCCGTCCCGGCCCCGGTACTTGATCCAGCCCCGGCCGTCGCCGTCCCGGTCCGTACGGCACTGGCACGCGCCCGGGGCGTGCCGCTCAGCGGCGGACGGGGAGCGTTCGGCGAGCATCTCCACCGCGGCGTCCGTCAGCGTGTACACCACCGGGTCCTCGTCCACGCACCGCGTCGACCCGTCCCCGACCCGCGCCTCCAGCTCCGCCACCCGCTCCCGCAACCGGCGCATCTCCGCCGCGGTCTCCGGCGACTGGAGCATGCACGCCGCCTCCAGCGACGCCGCGATCCCCGCCGCCGTCTGCCGCGTCTTCATCGCGGCCAAGATCACGCCAGCCGCCGTACTCACCCGCCGCGCGTTCACTCCGCCACCGCCTCGGCGGGCGTCAGCGCCCACGCCTCGAACCGCACGCCGCAGACCACACCGGTCGCCGCGGTGTACACGCTCCTGCCGCGCTCCTCCACCGACACCGCGCACCCGAACCGCTCCGCGAACACGCGGACCGCCTCCGGGTCGTAGTGGAAGTAGACGCGCACGATCGGCGACTCCGCCCACGACGCTCGCTCAACCGACACGGACGCGGGCAGGACGGGCGAGGACGACAGCACGTGCTCCGCGGCCGAGAGCGCCGCCATGTAGCCGCGCAACTGCGCGCTCAGCGGGGACAGCGCTGGGGTCGGGATGAGGGGGATGGAGCTGGTGAACCCGGCCTGGCCGGGGAGGTCGGTAGGCTGTGTAGCCACGGTGTCCTCTTCTCTCTGTGCGTGGTAGAGGTGCCGAGGGGTCGCTGCGGGCCGGGCATGGCCCCGCGGCCCCGCTTCATGTGGTCAGGCGGCGTTGAGAGAGGTCGGCTTCCGCCGCTGACGCCGGGTGCTCATACGGCGACGGCTGCGGATGCTCGTCTCGTCACGCGCGATGGCAGCGATGGCGGCGAGATCCGACTCACTGAACATCAGCTGCTGTGCCATGTACTGGCCGGGGAACGGCGTCCCCTTGCTTCCGTCGTGCGGGCGGTTGAAGCCGTCGCGGAGCCACTTCTGTCCGCGGGTGTCGTCCTCGGCTTCGGTGGCGAGGCCGAGGCGGACGGTGGCCTGCTTGACGTTGTAGTAGCGCTCCAGGATCGGTTCACTCGGGCTGGGCTTGGCCCGGGCGGTCGACGCCTTCGTGGCGGGCATGAGTGTCCATTCCGTACGGGTCCTCAGTAGGCGCGAGGAGCTGTTGATCGTCTGGCTGGATCTGTAGGGCGGTGCGCAGGCGCGTGTATGTGGGAGGCCGCATGTCGCGTCTGACCCCGTTCTCCAGCTGACTGAGGTAGGGGCCTGTGATGCCCGCGGCCTCGGCGCACTGGTTGCGGGTGAGTCCGAGCTGCTTGCGGCGGATGCGGATGGCCGCCCCGTCCACCTGGAAGGTGGCTGGGGGTCTGTGCATGTGGAGAAACCTAGCGCCGCTTGGTAGAGATTTCTAGAGATACTTGCCAGTAGCCTCTAGAAATCTCTACCTTCCCCGAGGTGCGACCCCCCGCCGCCTTGCAGCACTGCGTAGAGATTCGGCCGCAGCCTTAGGTGTTTATGGCGGTAGCTAGAGGTAGCTGCCATCATGTGCGGCATGGTGCCTACCAGTGATGACCTCGCCAGCCACCGACAGAGACTCGGGGCGCTTGCGACCCAGCGGCGCATCCAGCTGGGCATCACCAACAAGGTGGTCGCGGCAGAACGCTGCGGATTCACCGTCACGACGTACACCAAGATCGAGCGGGGCGAGAGGGTCAGCGCCACCTCGTACGCGAAGCTGGAGGCCGGGTTCGGCATGCGAGCTGGCTCCTGCGACGCCGTACTGGCCGGCGCGGACTCCATCACGCTGACGGACGGCACGGAACTCGTCGCGGGCGCCCAGATCGACCGGAGCACGGAGGCCGCCGAACTCTCCGAGGAGCTACGCCGGGGCAACATGGATCTGGTGACCATGGTCAGCCCACACATCTCGGGAGGCGAAGCTCAGGAGATCAGTCGGCGCGCAGCGGAGTACGCCCTGGAAGTACTCAGGAGGCGGGGGGTGCTGCGGGGTCTGGACTGATCTACGCGCACAACTCTTTCCGCGTTATCAAATCGTGACCACAGGTGGCCAAAAATCTGGACACCCACCCTGACTTCACACCTCCCGCACGTGTAACCCTGAACTTCCACTTGGGGTTCTCCGAGAGCCGAGTAAGGGGCGCACGATGGCAACGGTGATCACGTACGACGAACCTGACTTCATCGGCCAGGCCCTGACGATCAACGGTGAACTCACCTGCGTACTGCCGTCGACAGCCACTACCCATCCTGAGCATCAGGCCCTCGTGCGCAGGCTCATGCGCGGTGCGGGAGTCGACTGCCTGGCATGCGGTGGCTGCCCAGTTGGTGAGGCGGGGTAGCCCCCAGGGTCCGCCAAGGGGAGCTGCCGGTCACGGCGAACCTGAACCCACAGTCATCCAAGGGGGGATGGCGTATCCCATACGTCGAGCAGCGCGGCTACAAATACCGGGTCAAGTGGTGGGCCGGCGAGTACCTGGACAACGGCAACAAAAAATACGAGGGCGCGTCCGGCTTCGAGACCTACGACGAGGCTTACGACTACGGCCTCGACCGCGAGTACGAGGTGCGGCACAACAAGCACATCCCCAAGAGCAGCGGCGACATCCTGATGAAGGACTACACGCTGCCGGTCTGGCTCCCCGACCAGGACCTGCGGCCCGAGTCCGTCAAAAGCTACCGGTCGATGTTGAAGGCCCAGATCAACCGGCACTGGGGGCGGCGCAAAGTCGGAGAGATCACGACCCCCGAGTACCTGGCGTGGAAAAACTCCCTGACCCAGAAGGTCGCGAAGGGGGAGCTGTCCCGCACGTACGTCGACGACATCCTCATGCTCTTCGGGATGCTGATGTTCGACGCGGTCACCCGGTACAAGTACCGCACGGACAGCCCGGTGCCGCCATCGACGCCCCGACGCGGCCGGTACGTGAAGAAGGCCGTCAGGAAGAAGCGCCCGCTGGCCATGGGCCCCGTCTACCAGCTGGCGGTCAACGCCTACACGGTGTGGGGCTACCCCGGGTGGACGTACATCTGGCATGCGGCGTTCACCGGCATGCGGCCGGGCGAGATGTACGGGCTGCAGAAGACGTTCACGTGGCCGCAGTGGCCGGCGGCGGACCCGGACGCCGACCGGAGGGCCGAGTCGCGAGAGCGGTACGCGTCCATGCCCGCGGTGCGCGTTGAGTACCAGCTGCAGTGGGTCGACGGGAAGAAGACGCTCACGGAGCCGAAGTACGAGTCGCACCGCACTTTGGTGCTGCCCCCGTTCCTCAGTGAGATGCACGCCGCCCTTGCGACCAGTCACTCGTCGCCGTGGACGTTCCCCTCAATGTCCGGTGGTGACCTACTGGGGGCACGTTTCGACCGGGACTACTGGGCTCCGATCCGGGACGGCTCCCCCGCCCGCGAGGCTCGGCGCGACTTCACGAGGCCGGCCATCCCCGCCGTCGCGGATTTCGCGGGCCTCCCCATCTACCGCCTGAGGCACTGGATGAAGGAGTGCCTGGACGAGGACGGCCACCCCGAGATCGCTGTGGAGACCCGCATGGGCCACGAGATCGCCGGGGTGAGGGGCCTGTACAGCAATCTGACGCCGAAGATGGAGGCTGGCATCATGGAGTCACAGCAGGAGAGGTGGGACAAGTTCCACCAGGCTGCTGGGGGCCTGTGGGCGCCGCCGTTTCCCACTCCTCTCCCAGTTGATCATAGGGAGGCGGAGAAACCGCAGGTCAAGTAGCCTTCACAGCCCTGTGTCTGATGATGTGCAAACTGATCCGCCAGTTCTCGGGCGAGTGGGAGATGACGGCGCTCGGGGACTTCGTGAAGTCCCGCACGGTCCGCGGCATGGTGAAGCCGGGCGCAGAGGCCCTGTGAGCAGGGCGGGCCGGAGCGGGGCGGACCACCGGGAAGGGTGACGCCGCTCCGCGCCGGCCCGCCGTTTCACGGGCGCCGCCGGGGCTCCGCGCCGGCCCTCGCGTCGCGCTCGTCCCCGCGCAGCCGGTGGTGCCGCGCCGGAAGTGAGGCATCGCGGGAAGATTCCGAGGCCGCCGGCGCGGAGACCGAGGGGTACGGCGCGTCCCCCGGCTGACACCCGGGGCCGGCCGGCGATCCTCCTAGGTGATGCCGTCGGCGTCGTTGGTGTGGGTGATCGGTGGCGCCGCGCTCGCCCCGCTGCCGTCGATGACGAGGAACGACGCGGCGGTCCGGTTGTTCTTGCGGGTGCAGGCGTCGTAGACCACCCGCCGCCTCGGGTTGGCCGCGGTGAGGTGGTAGGCGTGCTTGCCGACGAGGTCGCAGTGCCGGTAGACGACGACGCCGGGGTTGGTGTACTCGTGGGCGACCAGGCCGGCGCTGTGCTTCTGGAAGCCCATCGCCGTGTCGGAGCAGGCGTCGAAGACGACGTGCCCCGCCCACTGGGACCGGATGACCTGGCTCTCTGCGTTGCGGAGCTCGAAGCGCACCGCGCGGACGGTGAGGTGCTGCACGGAGTCGTAGTGCCCGGCCGTCGGGAAGTGGAAGAACCTGCTGACCCCGCCGTCGGGCCGCCGGCCCTTGATGATGAAGCTGCCGCCCTCGACGCGGATGAACCCGCCCTTGTCGAAGCGGAGGAAGTCCCCGTGGTCGTACTCGACCTTGCAGTCGCTGAACCAGTGGTTGAGGAACTGGTCCTGCTGCGCGTGGGCCGGGGTCATGCCGGACCACAGGAAGGCCTTGTCGTAGCCTCCGTTGATGTGGCAGCCGGTGAAGCGCATCTCCGAGTTGGTGTTGCTGTTCTCGGGTCCGTCGAGACCGATGCCGTACTGCCAGCGGCCGCGCCATTCGCAGTTCGTCCAGCCCCAGTCCTGGCAGGCGCCGGTGCTCGACGAGTACAGGTAGCTCGCCTTCTGGTTCGTCGACCGGAAGCTGCAGTCGTACCAGCGGACGCCCATCCACCGGTCCTGGTTGACCAGGAGCGGCGCCGGGCCCGTCATCACGATCTCCGACGCCCGCTTGCCGGTGCCGCGGATCGTCAGCCCCTGCGCCCGACCCGGGGCCGGCCGCATGACGCTGCCCGACACGCTGTAGCTGCCGGAAAGGAGGATCTCCGCCGTTGCCACCGGCACACCGCCGCCGGCATCCCGCCGGAGGCCCTTGTCGACCGCGGCGAACATCTTCCGGAACGCCTCGGTCGCGTCCTTGCCGGGCACAGCGCCGAAGTCCTCAGGGCGGATCGTCGGCATCGCCACCACCTCCGGAGTGCATGGTTCCCGCGGGCGGGAGGGCCGACGGGAGGGGGTGGCAGCGCTCGGTAGCGGTCAGGCGGCGCACCGGCGCGGGACCGGGGATGCCTTTACGGGCACTGCGAGCTCCCCGTCCACGCCTCAGGCTCGCCCGGTGCAGTTCCGGGACGCGCGGCGGACGCGTGCGCCGGCGGAGGGGTGCCTCCTGATACGCCCCTCGGTGGCCGGCGCGGGAGGGCGGAGCACGGGGGCTCGCGGACGACCGACGCCCCGTCGGGCGAGCCGGTCCTGCCGGAGGTCGCCGCCTCGACGGCAGGC
This sequence comes from Streptomyces sp. CC228A, assembly GCF_021390935.1. Classification (GTDB taxonomy): domain Bacteria; phylum Actinomycetota; class Actinomycetes; order Streptomycetales; family Streptomycetaceae; genus Streptomyces. The sequence continues at coordinate 306,616 of NZ_JAJPUI010000004.1, read as the reverse complement.
ACCGGAGGCCGCCCGCAGCGGCGGCCTCCGGGAGTCGTGGGACGTGCAGCGCAGCCCGTGCGGCAGAGGCAGCGGTCACCGTGTCCGGCGCCGGGCTCAGGCGCGGGAGCATGCCTTGAACGCCAGTGTCCGGCGCCGGTGCCGGGCGCGGCACCGGCGTGCGCGCACCCCGGCCGCGGCGCCGGGCTCAGGCGCGGGAGCGGGCCTTGAACGCGGCCTTCCGCGCGTCCTTCGCCACGCGCCGGTCCCGGTGCAGGCGCCCCACGGCCTCCAGCACCTGCGCGGTCGCGGGGTGGTCCACCCGCCACGCCTGCTCGAAGAACCCGCTGTGCCGGCCGGTCAGCCCCTCGATGAGGTCCTGCAGTTCGGTCAGGTCCCCGTCCGCGGCCAGCTGGGCCGCGATCGTGTCGACCGTCAGCCAGAACACCATCTCCTCCGGCGGCGCGGGCACCTGGGCCGCGCCCCGCTCGACGAGCCACACCCGGGCGAGGCCGCCCAGTTCCGGGTCGTCCAGCACCTCCCGCACCGCGGGCTCGGCGTCCGCGCCGACCAGCGCCAGGGCCTGCTGGCAGTGGAGCCGCCGCAGCGGCGCGGCGGCGTCGGCGCCCTTCGCCCCGGCGAGCAGCCCCGGGCCGCCGCCAGCGGGGCCCGCCCGGCCAGCCACAGCTCGGTCTCCGCCCGGGCCGCGTCCGGCGGGAACGCCGCCACCGCGGTGAGCAGCGCGGCCGCGTCCCGCTCGGCGAGGTCGCCCACGGCCGGGGCGTCGACGCCCGACTCCAGCAGCCGGTTGCGGATGCCGTACAGCCCGAGCGGGGTCAGGCGGACCAGGCCGTAGCGTGCGACGTCCTCGTCGTCCATCTCGGCGGCCGCCCCGGCCGCGCCCGCGCCCGGTTCCTGCGCGTCCTCGCCGAGCAGGGCCTCGTCGACCGGCCGGTACTCGACGACTCCCATCGGCTCCAGCAGCCGGAACTGGTCGTCGAGCCGCATCATCACCTCCGACACCTGCTCCAGGACGGCGTCGGAGGGCTCCCCCATGTCGTCGGGCGGGACGACCATCGACGCGGCGAGGGCGGGCAGCGGCACGGGGGCGTCCCCGGAGCCGCCTTCCGCGACCGTGAGCAGGTACAGGTTGGCGAGGACCCCGTCGAGGAACTCGGCTTCCGCCTCGGGGTCCCAGTCCAGGGCGTCGAAGTCGATCTCCCCGTCCTCGCCGACGAGGGCGCTGAGGGCCTCGGGGTCGTCGAAGAAGGGGGTGGCGGCGTCGGCGCAGACGGTCTCCAGGCCGTCGAGCCAGAGGCCAAGGACGTCCCGCGGGGTGCCGCCGGTCACCAGCGGCAGCATCCCGCCGGGCTCGACGGTCCCCTCCTCGTCCGCTTCCGCGCCGGCTTCCGGGTCGCGCACGGTCACGAGCCCCGTGTCGACGGCGACCCGCCACGCCTCGCTGGCACCGGCCTCGCCGTCCTCGCCGTCCGGCAGGCCCAGCACCCGCGCGGCCTCGGCGAGTTGCGCGTCGACGAGCGCCGCCCGCGCCGACCCGGGTGGCCGGCCCCGCCCAGCGGGCGAGCCGCACCGCGCGGGTCAGCAGCGGTGCGGCCAGGGCGTCCCGGGCCAGTACGGCGTCCGAGGGCAGCCGCACCGGCGGCAGGGTCGGGGGGCTTGCGGGCATCAGGGACTCTCCTCGGAGCACGTCGGCGTGCGGGCGCGCCGACCGCACGTGTGCGGCCGCGCATCACCCCCCACGCAGGCGCGGACGGGCCAAACGGATCCCAGCGTAGACGCATTCGGGGGCATCTCCGACGGTTCATCCGCCTGTCAGGCCCATTACACCCGGAAGCCCTTGACAAGTTGGGGGCTCTCCGCAGAGATTGACGCGCGTAGAGCGGCCGCAGGGTCACCCCACTGCTTTCCGCCACTCAACACCTCACCTCCCACCCTCCCTTGGAGCTTCATCCATGGCTTCCTCCTTGCCGAGAACCGCAGCCGTCTCGGCCGTCCTCGCCACCGCGCTGGCCGCCGGCCTGCTCGCCGGGGCCACCACCTCGGCGGCAGAGACCACCGGCTCGACCCGCATCCACGACATCCAGGGCGTCACGCGCATATCCCCTCTGGTGGGCAACCAGGTCGCGGACGTGCCGGGCATCGTCACCGGCGTGCGCACGTACGGGTCGAAGGGGTTCTGGTTCCAGGACCCGGAGGCCGATGACAACCCGGCCACCAGTGAGGGCCTGTTCGTCTACACCGGCTCCGCGCCGACCGTGTCCGTCGGCGACGCGGTGACCGTCTCGGGCACGGTCACCGAGTACGTGCCCGGCGGACTCCGCTCGGGCAACCAGTCGATCACCCAGATCTCCCGCCCCAAGGTCACCGTCGTGTCCTCCGGCCACGCCGTCCCCGAGCCGGTCGTCATCACCGCGGACAGCGTCCCCGCCGCGTACACGCCGGACGGCGACCCCGCCGCCGGCGGCTCCGTCAACGGCCTGCCGCTCAAGCCGTCCGCCTACGCCCTCGACTACTACGAGTCCCTGGAGGGCGTCAACGTCCGCATCGGGGAGTCGCGGATCGTCGGCGCCAGCGCGTACAACGAACTCTGGGTCACCGTGAAGCCGCACGAGAACCCCACCCGGCGCGGCGGCACCCGCTACGGCTCGTACGACGCGCAGAACACCGGCCGGCTGAAGGTCCAGTCGCTGGTCCCCACCGCCCAGCAGCCCTTCCCCGACGCCAACGTCGGCGACCTGCTCAGCGGGGGCGCCGAGGGCCCGCTGGACTTCAACCAGTACGGCGGCTACACCCTCGCCTCCCGCGCCGCCGTCACCGTCGAGGACCGCGCGCTGCGCCCCGAGCGGACCCGCGAGCAGCACTACAAGGAGCTCGCGGTCGCCACGTACAACGTGGAGAACCTCGACCCGGGCGACCCGCAGGCCAAGTTCGACGCGCTCGCGAAGGGCATCGTCGAGAACCTCGCCTCGCCCGACATCGTGGCCCTGGAGGAGATCCAGGACAACAGCGGCCCGAAGGACGACGGCACGGTCGCCGCCGACGGGACGCTGAAGAAGTTCACTGACGCGATCGTCGCGGCCGGCGGCCCCGCGTACGAGTGGCGGGGCATCGACCCAGAGGACAAGAAGGACGGCGGCCAGCCCGGCGGCAACATCCGCCAGGTGTTCCTGTTCAACCCGGAGCGCGTGGCCTTCGTGGACCGCAGGGGCGGCGACGCGACGACCGCGACCGGTGTCGTGAAGCGGTACGGCAAGGCGACCCTCACCCACTCCCCCGGCCGCATCGCCCCGGCGGACGCCGCCTGGGAGAACAGCCGCAAGCCGCTGGCCGGCGAGTTCTTCTTCCGCGGCAAGCGCGTCATCGTGGTCGCCAACCACTTCGGCTCCAAGGGCGGCGACCAGTCGATCGTCTCCCACCAGCAGCCGCCGAACCGTTCCTCCGAGGTGGAGCGCCACCAGCAGGCGCGGGTCGTGAACTCCTTCGTCAGGGACGTCCTCGCGGTGCAGCGGAACGCGAAGGTCGTCGTCCTCGGCGACATCAACGACTTCGAGTTCTCGGACACCACGCGGATCCTCACCGAGGGCGGGGCGCTGTACCCGGCGATCCTGTCCCTGCCGGCCGCCGAGCGGTACTCGTACGTCTACCAGGGCAACAGCCAGGTGCTGGACCAGATCCTGACCAGCCCGGCGATCCGCCGCTTCGAGTACGACAGCGTGCACATCAACGCCGAGTTCGCCGACCAGAACAGCGACCACGACCCGCAGGTGCTGCGCTTCCGGCCGTGACGCCCTCCGCTACACGCCCGGGCTCATGGCGAGCGCGGGCGTGTAGCGCCGCACGGTGCTGCGCACGAGCCCCGGGTAGTGCTGCACGCGCCGCCACTGCGGGGTGGCCGCCCCGATGCCGTCCCCCGGCGAGGCCATCGCCTCCTCGTGGGCCCGCGCGGTCTCCCACTCGGCATAGTCGAGGACGTGCGTGCCGTCCAGGCTGAGGTGGAAGTGGCCGGACACACCGCCCGGGTGCGGGGCCGGGTCCGCGGACAGCGCCTCGAACACCGCGTCCACCCAGGCCCGCTGCCGCGCCGGGTCGGGACCGTCGAACTCGACCTCCACGGCGGCCACGCAGCCGGGCACCCGCCGGTCACCGGGCACCGCCGCACTGCTGCGGTAGCGCTCGTACATCCGGAACGAGGCGCGGTCGATGCCGGGGACCGCGGCGTCGATCTCGGCGTTCCTCGGCCCGCGCTGGGTCCGCACCATCTCGTGGTAGTCGTCCTCACCGCCCCACTGCGAGTAGTGCAGCAGCCGGTCCCCGTCCTCCCCCACCAGCACGCTGTACGAGAGCAGGCCCGCGACCGGCCAGGGCCGCCGCTCCCAGGTACGGGCGATGGCGTCCACCGCGGCCTGCTGCCGCTCCGGCGTGCCGACGCGCCAGGTGGTCGCGATGACCAGCCCGGCGTCCGGGCGGGTGAGGTCGGGGCGAGCGTGCGGCTGGACGTGGACGGTCACGGGTCTGCCTCTCGGTCGGGTCCGGCCGCGCCCTCGCGGCGCGGCCGGACATCCCCCACCCTCCGACCTGAAGCGGACTTGAGGTCAAGACCCGGAAGGCCACGTCCCGGTGAGCCTGCGCACACCGACCGCGCCGCTGCGGTTCACGGCCGCCCGGACCGCCGCGAAGACGGCGCCCTGCAGGGCCGCGGCGAGCAGCACCTCCTGCCAGTCGCGGTCCTCGTCCAGCGCGTCGGGGGCGTCGCTGCCGTGTCCGACCACCTTCCAGATCTGCGTGAACAGCGCACTGGCCACCGCGCCGGCCGCCATGCCGAGCAGCAGCCCGACCGGCCGGTACAGCACCTTCTGCTTCTGCTTCCGCTTGCCCTTCGGCAGCGGGGGCCTGCGGCTCATCGCCACCCTCCCCACCGGGCCCGCGGCCCTCCCCGGCGGACCGCGGAGGCGCCCGCACCGTGCAGTGCGGCGCGTCCGGCGAGCACCGCGGCGAGCACCACCACCGCGCCCGCCGCGGCGGCCGCGGCGAGGAACGCGGGGCGCCGTTCGCCGTGCGCGGCGCGGGCGGCGCGGGCCCGCAGGTCCGTCCTGGCGATGAGCTGGTCGAGGGTCTCGACCAGCTCCTGCCGCTTCTGCGCCGCTTCGAGGCGCAGTTCGTCGGGCCGTGTCATCGGTGCACCCTCTCCTTGATCTCGTCGATGTCGGAGCGGACGCCGTCAAGGGCGCGCTCCGGCACCGGTGGCACCGCGCGGCGCACCTGGGCGCGCCCCAGCAGCGCCAGCACACCCGCGCAGAGGAAGAGCACGCCGGTCACGATGAGCGCGGCCGCCCAGACGTCCAGGGCTAGTGCGAGCAGCGCCACCGCGGTGCCGGCGAGGGCGATTAGGCCGACATAGGCGACGGCTCCCGCCGCGCCGAGCAGCCCGCCGCCGACGCCGGCGCGACGGCCCTTCTGCGTGAGCTCCGCCCGCGCGGTGCGCACCTCCAGCCTGACCAGGTCGGCCAACTGCTCCGACGCCCGTTTGACCAGCTCGCCGACCGAGGGTTCTCCGGCCACGACCGACCGCCTCCCTTCGTCGTCACATGAGGGACGACCGGGTACCCCCCGCTGTCCGCTGCATGCGGGGCGCCACTACAGTTCAGCAACGCTTCACCCTTGCCGGAGCACATCTAAGTGGACGTGGAGCGTCCCCGGGGGAAGACTGCGCGGATGACGAACGAGAGCACCCCCTTCGGCCGCGTCCTGTGCGCGATGGTCACGCCCTTCACCGCCACGGGCGAGGCGCTGGACCTCGACCGGGCCGCCGGGCTCGCCGCCGGGCTGCTGGCGGACGGCTGCGACGGCCTCGTCCTCTCCGGGACCACGGGCGAGTCGCCCACCACGACCGACGCGGAGAAGAGCGCGCTGATCCGGGCGGTACGGGACGCGGTGGGCCCCTCGGCAGTGCTGCTGGCCGGGGTCGGCACCGCCGACACGGCCCACACCGCGGAGCTGGCCCGCCAGGCGGAGGACGCCGGCGCCGACGGGCTCCTCGTCGTCCCCCCGTACTACAGCCGACCGCCGCAGGCCGCGGTGGAGGCGCACTTCCGCCGCGTGGCGGACGCGACGGGCCTGCCGCTCATGCTCTACGACATCCCCGGCCGCACAGGGGTGCGCATCGAGCCGGAGACCATGCTGCGGTTGGCCGAGCACCCGAGGATCGCGGCGGTGAAGGACTGCGCGTACGACCTGCTCGGCTCCACCAGGGTCATCGCGGGCTCCTCCCTGGCCGTCTACTCGGGGTGCGAGGAGCTGAACCTGCCCCTGTACGCGGTCGGCGGCGCGGGCTGCGTCAGCACGGTGGCGAACGTGGCTCCCGGCGCTGTGCGCGCGGTGCTGGACGCCTTCGACGCGGGCGACACCGCGGAGGCGGCCCGGCGCAACCAGCGGCTGCTGCCGCTGGTCGAGCGGATGATGGCCGCCGGACTGCCGGGCGCGGTCACCGCGAAGGCGCTACTGGACGCGGGCCCCGTGCGGGAACCGCTGCAGCCCGCCGACCAGGACGCGGTCGACGGGCTGCGGCAGGCGTACGGGGAGCTGGCGGCCGTCAGTCGATGATGAGGTTCCGCCCGAGGATGGCGACGTGCTCCAGCACGTCCTCCATCGGGTCGTCGATCTGCCCCGCGTTGACGAGTGCGACGCGCGGCCCGTTGTGGGACTGCGCGTTGCTCTCGTCGGCGTGGGCGCTTCCGCACGTGAGCGCCGCCCCCAGGGCGACCGCTCCGGCGACCGAGGCGACCCGGCCTATCCTCATGTCCGCTCCTCACCTGACCGTTTCATGTGACCCTGCGTCGACCTGTTCATCGGTTCAGCGGCCCGGAGGTCACGCGAGGTCACACGAAAGGTGACGGCGGCTCAGTCGTTGCTGTGCAGGATGTCGTTCAGTCCGCCCCAGACCGCGTTGTTCGGGCGGGCCTCGACGGCGCCGGTGACCGAGTTGCGGCGGAAGAGGATGTTCGAGGCACCGGACAGCTCGCGGGCCTTGACGACCTGCCCGTCGGGCATGGTGACGCGCGTCCCGGCGGTGACGTACAGGCCGGCCTCGACCACGCACTCGTCTCCGAGCGCGATGCCGACGCCCGCCTCGGCGCCGACCAGGCAGCGCTCGCCGATGGAGATGACGACGTTGCCGCCGCCGGACAGCGTGCCCATGGTGGAGGCGCCGCCGCCGATGTCGGAGCCGTCGCCGATGACGACGCCGGCGGAGATCCGGCCCTCGACCATGGAGGTGCCGAGGGTGCCGGCGTTGAAGTTGACGAAGCCCTCGTGCATCACGGTGGTGCCGGCGGCCAGGTGGGCGCCGAGCCGGACCCGGTCGGCGTCGGCGATGCGGACGCCCTTCGGCGCGACGTAGTCCGTCATGCGCGGGAACTTGTCGATGCTGGTCACCTGGAGGTGCAGGCCGTCGGTGCGGGCGTTCAGCCGCACCCGCTCGACGTCGTCGACGGCCACGGGGCCGAGGCTGGTCCAGGCGACGTTGGCGAGCAGCCCGAAGATGCCGTCCAGGTTCTGCCCGTGCGGCCGGACCAGCCGGTGGCTGAGCAGGTGCAGACGCAGGTAGGCGTCGTGCGCGTCGAGCGGCTTGTCGTCCAGCGAGGCGATCACGGTGCGGACGGCGACGACCTCGACGCCGCGGCGGGCGTCCACGCCGAGGGCCTTGGCGGCCCCGTCGCCCAGGAGCCGCACGGCCTCGTCCGGCGTGAGGCGCTCGGTGCCGGCCGGGCCGGTGGCCTCGGCGAGCTCGGGGGCGGGGTACCAGGTGTCCAGGACGGTGCCGTCGCCGGCGATGGTGGCGAGGCCGGCGGCGACGGCCCCGGTGGTGCGAGGTGCAGAAGTCATGACCCGAACCTAACCGGCGGGGCGCGCCCTGTGCGAACCGGTCTCAGGAGCCGGTCGGCGTTGCGCCCGGCCGCCCGCGCTGCCCCGCCTGCCCTGCGCGGACGCCCCCCGGTTAACGTGTCCCGGTCAATCCGGGGGATCGAACACAGGAGCACATCCGTATGACGCAGGACTCCACGGGGGCGCACGGAGACGACAGGAGACCGGACGGAGCGGAGGGCCCGGCCGCACCGGAGCCCGCCGACCGACCCGACCCGTCGCAGCACCCCGCCGCACCGGAACCGACCGGCCCGAGCGACCCGCGGTCCGGTCCCGCGGCCGCCGCACCGGCCCCGCAGGGAGCGGGCGGACAGGACCGGCCGGGACCCGGCGGGTACGCCGGCCACGGCACGTACGGCGGGCCCGGCCCCCACGGGGCGTACGGCGCGCCCGGCCACGGCGGCTGGGCGGGCTGGACGGGGCCGCCCGCACCGCCGAAGCCCGGCGTGATCCCGCTGGGCCCGCTGGGGCTCGGCGACGTGATCGGCGGCGCCTTCACCACGCTGTGGCGCGCGTGGGCCGCCTTCACGGGCTTCTGCTGCTCCGTGTTCGGGCTGCTGCTGGCACTGCTCGGCATCGTCGTCCTGATCGGCTTCCTGACCCTCGGGGCGACAGTCGGCGACGTGCTGATCCTGGAAGCCGACGACACCGCCTTCGACGCGACGCCGGTGATCCTGCTGCTCGTCGTCTTCTACCTGTGCGTGCTCCTCGGGTCGGGGATCGCCGTCTCGCTCCTCTACGCCGTCGGCCCCGCGGCCCTGCGGATGGCCGTGGTGGGCGGACCGGTGCGGTTCGGGATGCTGTGGCGCCAGGCGTGGGCGCGGGTATGGGCGGTCCTGGGCGCCCTCGTGCTCAGCTGGCTGTGCGCGATGCTCCCCATGGTCGCCGTGATCGCCGCGGTCGCGTTCCTGGGGGCGGCCTCCGACGGCGCACCCTGGGTGTGGGCCATCGGGGTGCCCGCGGTCCTGGGTGCGATAGCGCTGGCCGCCTGGGTGGGGGTCCGGTTCAGCCTGGCGTCGTCGGCGGCCGTCCTGGAGCGGCTCGGCCCCGTCCAGGCCATGCGCCGTTCGGCGCGCCTGGTGGAGGGCGCGTGGTGGAGGGTGCTCGGGTTCTCCGTGGTGGGCTGGCTGATCGCGGCCGCCGTGTCCTGGGTGATCCAGACGGTGTTCCAGCTGGTCGCCGTGGTGCCCTTCCTCGTGATGCTGCCGAGCGACAGCTCGGACGTGCCCGTGGCGGGGATCCTGGTGATGGTGGCGCTGTTCACGGTGGGCTTCGCGCTGTCCCAGATCGTCGGCTCCGTGTTCCCCTCGCTGGTCCAGGGCCTGATCTACATCGACCGCCGGATCCGTACGGAGAACCTGGCCGCGTCCTTGGCGGAGTCCGCGGGCGTGACCCTGCCCGCGCCCGGCACGGCGCCGTACACCAGCCCGTACACGGGCCCGTACGGTCCGCCGCCCGCGGGCTGACGACGGCTGCGGAGACGGCCGTGCCCGCCGGGATCGCTCCCGGCGGGCACGGCCGTCTCCTGCGTCGCGGCGGCGGTCAGACGTTGAAGCCCAGGGCCCGCAGCTGCTCGCGGCCGTCGTCCGTGATCTTGTCCGGGCCCCACGGCGGCATCCAGACCCAGTTGATGCGCAGGTCGTTGACGATGCCGTCGGTCGCCGCCTTCGCCTGGTCCTCGATGACGTCGGTCAGCGGGCAGGCCGCGGACGTGAGCGTCATGTCCAGGGTGGCGACGTTGGAGTCGTCGACGTGGATGCCGTAGATGAGGCCGAGGTTGACGACGTCGATGCCCAGCTCGGGGTCGACGACGTCGTACAGCGCCTCGCGCACCTCTTCCTCGGTCGCGGGCTTCATCGGCACCGAGGTCTCGTTCTCACTCATGCGGTCTTCCCCTCGCCCAGCGCCTGGGCGGTCGCGTCCTTCCACGCCATCCAGCTCAGCAGCGCGCACTTCACACGGGCCGGGTACTTGGAGACCCCGGCGAACGCGACGGCGTCCTCCAGGAGGTCCTCCATCGCGTCGTCCGGCTCGATCCGGCCCTTGGACTGCATCAGCTCCAGGAACGTGCCCTGGATCCGCTGCGCCTCCGCCAGGTCCTTGCCGACGAGCAGCTCGTTCAGCACCGACGCGGACGCCTGGCTGATGGAGCAGCCCTGGCCCTCGTACGACACGTCCGCGACGCGGGTCCCGTCGTACTTCACGCGGAGCGTGATCTCGTCGCCGCACGTCGGGTTGACGTGGTGCACCTCGGCGTCCCCGTCCCGCAAGCCCCGCCCGTGCGGGTGCTTGTAGTGGTCCAGGATGACGTCCTGGTACATCGAATCCAGCTTCACCGAAGCGTCAGCCCCTCATCCGAAGAAGTTACGGACGTGCTCCAGGCCGTCCACCAGGGCGTCGACCTCGGCGGGCGTGGAGTACAGATAGAACGACGCTCGCGTGGTCGCAGGAATTCCGTACCGCAGGCAGACGGGTCGGGCGCAGTGGTGGCCGACGCGGACCGCGATGCCCTGCTCGTCGAGCACCTGGCCCACGTCGTGGGGGTGGATGTCGCCGAGCGTGAAGGAGATCGCCGCGCCGCGGTCCTCGGCCGTGGAGGGGCCGATGATGCGCAGGTCCGGCAGCGACTGGAGGCGCTGGATCGCGTACGCGGTGAGCGCGTGCTCGTGGGCGGCGATCCTGTCCATGCCGATGGAGTCGAGGTAGTCCACGGCCGCGCCGAGGCCGACGGCCTGGGCGATCGGCGGCGTGCCCGCCTCGAACTTGTGGGGCGCGGGGGCGTAGGTGGAGGAGTGCATCGAGACGGTCTCGATCATCTCGCCGCCGCCGAGGAACGGCGGGAGGTCCTCCAGGAGCTCCTGGCGGCCCCAGAGCACGCCGATGCCGGTCGGGCCGCACATCTTGTGGCCGGTGAAGGCGACGAAGTCGGCCTGCAGGGCCTGGACGTCCAGCGCCATGTGGGGGGCGGCCTGCGAGGCGTCGACGAGGACGAGCGCGCCGACCTCCTGGGCGCGGCGGACTATCGCCTCGACCGGGTTCAGGGTGCCGAGGATGTTGGAGACCAGCACGAAGGAGACGATCTTCGTCTTCGGCGTGATGACCTCGTCGATCCGGGACAGGTCGAGGCGGCCGTCGTCGGTCAGCCCGAACCACTTCAGCTTCGCGCCGGTGCGCTGCGACAGCAGCTGCCACGGGACGATGTTGGAGTGGTGCTCCATCTCCGTGATGACGATCTCGGTGTCCGCGTCCACGCGGTAGGGCTCGTCGGCCCAGCCGAGCATGTTCGCCACGAGGTTCAGCGACTCGGAGGCGTTCTTGGTGAAGATCACCTCGTCGCGGCTGGGCGCGTTGATGAAGGCCGCGACCTTGTCGCGGGCGCCTTCGTACAGCTCCGTGGCCTCCTCGGCCAGGACGTGCACGCCGCGGTGGACGTTGGCGTTGTGCCGCTCGTAGTACTCGCTCACCGCGTCGATCACCTGGCGCGGCGTCTGGGACGTCGCCGCGTTGTCCAGGTAGACGAGCTTCTTGCCGTCGTGGAGGACCCGGTCGAGGATCGGGAAGTCCTTGCGGATCGCCTCTGTGTCGAGGAGGCCCGGAAGCTGTGTCACTCGGATGCGCCGCCCTTCGTGTACGCCTCGTAGCCCTCGGACTCCAGCTTGTCGGCGAGCTCGGGGCCACCGGACTCGACGATGCGGCCGCCGGCGAAGACGTGCACGTGGTCCGGCTTGATGTAACGGAGGATACGCGTGTAGTGCGTGATGAGCAGGGTGCCGACCTCGCCGGTCTCGCGGACGCGGTTGACGCCCTCGGAGACGATGCGCAGCGCGTCGACGTCGAGGCCGGAGTCGGTCTCGTCGAGGACCGCGATCTTCGGCCTGAGGAGCTCCAGCTGGAGGATCTCGTGGCGCTTCTTCTCACCGCCGGAGAAGCCCTCGTTGACGTTCCGCTCGGCGAAGGCGGGGTCCATGTTGAGGCGCTGCATGGCCTCCTTGACCTCCTTGACCCAGGTGCGGAGCTTGGGGGCCTCGCCGCGGATCGCGGTGGCGGAGGTGCGCAGGAAGTTCGAGACGGAGACGCCGGGGACCTCGACCGGGTACTGCATGGCGAGGAAGACGCCGGCGCGGGCGCGCTCGTCGACGGACATCTCCAGGACGTCCTCGCCGTCGAGGGTGACGGTGCCGCCGGTGACCGTGTACTTGGGGTGACCGGCGAGGGAGTAGGCGAGGGTCGACTTGCCGGAGCCGTTGGGGCCCATGATGGCGTGGGTCTCGCCCTGCTTCACGGTCAGGTCGACGCCCTTGAGGATCTCCTTCGTGGTGTTGTCGGCCTCGACGGAGACGTGCAGGTCGCGGATTTCAAGCGTTGCCATGGGTGACTCAGGACTCCTGGGTGACGGAGACGAGCACATCGTCCCCTTCGATCTGTACGGGGTAGACGGGGACGGGGCGCGTCGCGGGAAGGCCGGACGGCTTGCCGGTGCGGAGGTCGAAGCTGGAGCCGTGCAGCCAGCACTCGATGGCGCAGTCCTCGACCTCGCCCTCGGAGAGGGAGACGTTCGCGTGGGAGCAGATGTCGTTGATCGCGAAGACCTCGCCCTCGGTGAGGACGACGGAGACCGGCGTGCCGTCGATCTCCACCCGCTTGGGGGTGTCCTCCTCGAGCTCGCCGAGCGAGCAGGCGCGGACGAAGGCCATCAGACGGATGCCTCCAGTTCCGCCTCGATCTTCTCGATGAGCCGCTGCTCGACGTCCGCCAGGCCGATCTGCTGGACCAGCTCGGCGAAGAAGCCGCGGACGACGAGGCGGCGGGCCTCGACCTCCGGGATGCCGCGGGACATCAGGTAGAACAGCTGCTCGTCGTCGAAGCGGCCGGTGGCGGAGGCGTGGCCGGCGCCGGCGATCTCGCCGGTCTCGATCTCCAGGTTGGGCACCGAGTCGACCCGGGCACCGTCGGTGAGGACGAGGTTCCGGTTGAGCTCGTAGGTGTCGGTGCCCTCGGCGGCGGCCTGGATGAGGACGTCGCCGATCCACACCGCGTGCGCCTCCTCGCCCTGGAGGGCGCCCTTGTAGGCGACGTTCGAGGAGCAGTGCGGCACGTTGTGGGTGACGAGGAGGCGGTGCTCCTGGTGCTGCTTGGCGTCCGTGAAGTACAGGCCGAACAGCTCCGCGCTGCCGCCGGTCCCGGCGTACTCGACGCGCGGGTGGATGCGGACGAGGTCGCCGCCGAAGGTGACGACGACGGACTTGAAGGAGGCGTCGCGGCCGACGAGCGCGTTGTGCTGGGCGCAGTGGACGGCCGTGTCGTCCCAGTCCTGCACGGAGACGACGGTCAGCTTGGCGCCGTCGCCGAGGCGGAAGTCGACGTTGGCGGCGAGGACGGCGTCCCCGGTGTGGTCGAGGACCACGACGGCCTCGGCGAAGGCGCCGACCTCGACGGCCAGGTGGCCGAAGGAGGTGCCGCCCTGGCCGTGCACGCCGATACGGACCGGCTCGGTGAGCACGGCGTCCTTGGGCACGGTGACGACGGTGGCCTTCTCGAACGCGGAGTACGCCTGGGCGGCGACCCGGTCGACGGGGGTGCCGGCCTTGCCGAGCCGGGCGTCGTCGCGGCCGACGGTCTCGACGGTGACGGGGTCGGGCGCGGCCACCTCGACGCGGACACCCTCCCCGGTGGCGGTCGCGGTGCCGTCGTGCAGCCCGCGCAGGCGCTCCAGCGGGGTGAACCGCCACTCCTCCTCGCGGCCGTGCGGGACCGGGAAGTCCGCGACGTCGAAGGACGGCGGGGCGCTCATGCGGGTGGCGACGGTCGACTCTGCGGCCACCGCGATGGAGCCGGCGGTGGTCGAACCGACCGGGATGTTGTCAGCCATGGCTGTCGTGGTTTCTCTTCCTACGTGCGTACGTCGTCAAGTCGTGCGGCCGCGCGGGCGCGGCGCGGCGGGGCCGCGCCCGGCGGCGGGTGCGGCGGCGTCAGCCGACCGCACCCTCCATCTGCAGCTCGATCAGCCGGTTGAGCTCCAGGGCGTACTCCATCGGCAGCTCCTTGGCGATCGGCTCGACGAAGCCGCGCACGATCATGGCCATGGCCTCGTCCTCGGACAGGCCGCGGCTCATCAGGTAGAAGAGCTGGTCCTCGGAGACCTTGGAGACGGTCGCCTCGTGGCCCATGGACACGTCGTCCTCGCGCACGTCGACGTACGGGTACGTGTCGGAGCGGGAGATGGTGTCGACGAGCAGGGCGTCGCAGAGCACGTTCGACTTGGAGCCCGGGGCGCCCTCGCCGATCTCGATAAGGCCGCGGTAGGAGGTGCGGCCGCCGCCTCGCGCCACCGACTTGGAGACGATGTTGGACGAGGTGTTCGGGGCCATGTGGACCATCTTGGCGCCGGCGTCCTGGTGCTGGCCCTCGCCCGCGAAGGCGATGGACAGGGTCTCGCCCTTGGCGTGCTCGCCCATCAGGTAGACGGCCGGGTACTTCATGGTGACCTTGGAGCCGATGTTGCCGTCGACCCACTCCATGGTCGCGCCCTCGTAGGCCACGGCGCGCTTGGTGACGAGGTTGTAGACGTTGTTCGACCAGTTCTGGATGGTCGTGTAGCGGCAGCGCGCGTTCTTCTTGACGATGATCTCGACGACGGCGCTGTGCAGCGAGTCGGAGGAGTAGATCGGCGCGGTGCAGCCCTCGACGTAGTGCACGTAGGCGCCCTCGTCGACGATGATCAGGGTGCGCTCGAACTGGCCCATGTTCTCGGTGTTGATCCGGAAGTAGGCCTGGAGCGGGATGTCCACGTGGACGCCCGGCGGGACGTAGATGAAGGAGCCGCCGGACCAGACGGCGGTGTTCAGCGAGGCGAACTTGTTGTCGCCGACCGGGATGACCGTGCCGAAGTACTCCTGGAAGAGCTCCGGGTGCTCCTTCAGCGCGGTGTCCGTGTCGAGGAAGATGACGCCCTGGCTCTCCAGGTCCTCGCGGATCTGGTGGTAGACGACCTCGGACTCGTACTGGGCGGCGACACCGGCGACGAGGCGCTGCTTCTCCGCCTCCGGGATGCCGAGCTTGTCGTAGGTGTTCTTGATGTCCTCCGGCAGGTCGTCCCAGGAGGCGGCCTGCTTCTCGGTGGACCGGACAAAGTACTTGATGTTGTCGAAGTCGATGCCGGACAGGTCGGAGCCCCAGGTCGGCATGGGCTTCTTGCCGAAGAGGCGCAGACCCTTCAGCCGCAGCTTCAGCATCCACTCCGGCTCGTTCTTCTTGGCGGAGATGTCGCGGACGACGTCCTCGTTGAGGCCGCGCTTGGCGGTGGCGCCGGCCGCGTCGGAGTCGGCCCAGCCGTACTCGTACCGACCCAGGCCCTCAAGCTCGGGGTGGCTGATCTCGGTGGTCATGCGGGGTTCCTCCCGGCCGTGCTTACGGATGCTGATGCTGGTGAAGAGGTCTTCGTCGTGCTGCGTGGCGCGGTCCGCGGCTGCTGCTGCGGGTCGCCGTGCGGGATGAAGGTGGTGCAGACCCCGTCGCCGTGCGCGATGGTCGCCAGGCGCTGCACGTGCGTGCCGAGCAGACGGGAGA
Organism: Streptomyces sp. CC228A; assembly: GCF_021390935.1. Taxonomy (GTDB): domain Bacteria; phylum Actinomycetota; class Actinomycetes; order Streptomycetales; family Streptomycetaceae; genus Streptomyces. The sequence continues at coordinate 291,130 of NZ_JAJPUI010000004.1, read as the reverse complement.
AGATCTCCGTCTCGGCCTCGCACAGCTGCGGGTAGCGCTCCGCGACATGGACCACGGGGCAGTGGTGCTGGCACAGCTGCTGCCCGACCTGACCGGCCGGCGCCTTGCGTGCCGTCGCAGCGTACCCGTCGGCGCTCAGGGCCTTGGCCAGCGCCGCGGCGCGCTCCTGCGGCGGCACCGACTCGACGGCCTCGCGGTAGCCCTCCATCTGGGCTTCCACGCGATCGCGGGCGAAGGCGGCCACGGCAGCCTCGCCCCCGGCGTTCTGCTCGATCCAGCGCAGGGCGTCCACGGCGAGCCTGTCGTACGACTGGTCGAAGGCGTCCCGGCCGCAGTCGGTGAGCGCGAACACCTTGGCGGGCCTGCCACGTGAACGCGCGCCGTACACGCGCTGTTCCCGCGGGGCCACGACATCGTCGGCGACCAGGGCGTCGAGATGCCGGCGCACGGCGGCCTGGGTGAGGCCGAGCCGCTCCGCGAGCTGCGCCACGGTGGACGGCCCGTGGTCCAGGATGGACCGCGCGACCCGGTTGCGGGTGGACCGCTCCCCGGTCGCGAGCTCCTCCCCAGCGGCAGCGGGGGTCGCACCGACGTTTTTCACAACGCCATTGTTGCGTAATTCAGAAGAGGGTGACAAGCCAGGCCGGACGGGGCCCATCGTGCCGTGCATCACTTAGGGAAACCTAACCTGACCTGCGGAAACGATCACGTTCGGCAGCTCCGGCACCCGGCGCGAACCGGTCGGCGACCCCGCCGCCCGACCCCCCGCGACCGCTCTGAGCAGGCCGGAGACACTCCGGCAGCCGCCCGTCGGCCACCCCGCGGCCGCCCCACAGGCCCCGCCGGGCCGCCGCCCCGTGGCCGGAACCTGCGGGCCGGGCACCCCCCGCGCCTCCTTAGACTGCATAGCCATGCGATACGAGTCCGCCGTCCGGGTACGGGGCCTGGTCAAGCGGTACGGAACGAAGACCGCGGTGGACGGGCTCGACCTCGACGTCCGCGCGGGCACCGTCACCGCCGTCCTCGGCCCCAACGGGGCCGGCAAGACCACCACCGTCGAGACCTGCGAGGGCTACCGGAAACCCGACGCCGGCACGGTCTCCGTCCTGGGCCTCGACCCGGTGCGCCAAGCGGGTGAGCTGCGCCCCCGCATCGGCGTGATGCTCCAGTCCGGCGGGGTCTACTCGGGCGCCCGCGCGGACGAGATGCTCCGCCACATGGCCCGGCTGCACGCCCACCCCCTGGACGTGGGCGCCCTCATCGAGCGCCTCGGCCTCGGCTCCTGCGGCCGCACGCCCTACCGGCGGCTCTCCGGCGGCCAGCAGCAGCGGCTGGCCCTGGCCATGGCCGTGGTCGGCCGCCCCGAGCTGGTGTTCCTCGACGAGCCGACGGCGGGCCTCGACCCGCAGGCCCGCCGCGCCGGCTGGGACCTGGTGCGCGAGCTGCGCGCCGACGGCGTGACGGTGGTCCTCACCACCCACTTCATGGACGAAGCCGAGCAGCTCGCCGACGACGTGGCGATCATCGACGGCGGCCGGGTCGCCGCCCAGGGCACGCCCGAGGAGCTGTGCCGCGGCGGCGCCGAGAACTCCCTGCGCTTCTCCGGGCGCCCCGGCCTCGACCTCGGCTCCCTGCTGAAGGCGCTGCCGGACGGCACGGCGGCCGCGGAGGTGGCCCCCGGCGCGTACCGCATCCGCGGCACCGTCGACCCCCAGCTGCTGGCCACGGTCACCACCTGGTGCGCCCAGCACGGCGTGATGCCGGACCGGATAGCGGTGGAGCGGCACACCCTGGAGGACGTCTTCCTGGAACTGACGGGCAAGGAGCTGCGGGCGTGAACCACCGGACCTGCCGGGGGCCCGGGGGCCGCCCCGGGGAGACCCACGGCCTGCGACCGACCGGCGAGGAGCTGCGCGGATGAGCACGGGTACCCACACCCCCCGGCCGGGCGCCGCGCCCGTCGGGCGGATGATCGCCGCGCAGGCGGCGCTGGAGACGCGCATGCTGCTGCGCAACGGCGAGCAGCTGCTGCTGACCGTCGTGATCCCCTCGCTGTTGTTGGTGCTGTTCTCCACCGTCGACATCGTCGACACGGGCGACGGCAGGGCGGTGGACTTCCTCGCCCCCGGCGTGCTGGCGCTGGCCGTGATGTCGACCGCCTTCACCGGGCAGGCCATCGCGACCGGCTTCGAGCGGCGGTACGGGGTGCTCAAGCGGTTGGGCGCCTCGCCCCTGCCGCGCTGGGCCCTCATGACCGCGAAGACGCTGAGCGTGCTGGTCACCGAGGTGCTCCAGATCCTGCTGCTGACGGCCATCGCCCTGGGGCTCGGCTGGTCGCCGCAGGGCAGCCCGCTCGCCGTGGTCCTGCTGCTGGTGGCGGGCACGGCGGCGTTCTCGGGGCTCGGGCTGCTCATGGCGGGCACGCTCAGGGCCGAGGCGACGCTGGCCGCGGCGAACCTCGTCTTCCTGCTGCTGCTCGTGGGCGGCGGGGTGGTCGTGCCGCTGGACAAGTTCCCCGACGCCGCCCGGGGCGTGCTGGAACTGCTGCCGATCTCGGCACTGTCGGGCGGACTGCGGGACGTGCTCCAGGACGGGGCCGGGACGCCGTGGGGCGCACTCGCCGTGCTGGGCGCCTGGGCCGTGGCGGGCCTGGGCGCGGCGGGGCGGTTCTTCCGGTGGGAGTAGCGGTTCTCCCGCCTGGACCAGCGGTTCTCCGGCTGGGAGCAGGACCCGGGGGGACCCTCGTGAACGCTCTCACAAGCCGCCACCTACGATAGGCCCGTGTTGACCCCCCTCGCCTTGATTGCCCGACGCTGGACCCCCTCCCCCAGGACGCTCCGGCGCGCCACCCTCGCCGCGGTCGCCATGTCCGTTCTGATCATCGTCACCGGTGGCGCCGTGCGGCTCACCGGCTCCGGCCTCGGCTGCGACACCTGGCCGAAGTGCACCGACGACAGCCTCTTCGCGACGCCGGAGGAGGGCATCCACGGCGCCATCGAGTTCGGCAACCGGCTGCTGACGTACGTCCTGTCGGCGGCCGTCGGCTGGGCCATCGTCGCGAGCCGCTCGGTGAAGCCGCGGCGGCGGCGCCTCAGCCGGCTGGCCTGGGCGCAGTTCTGGGTCGTGGTGCTCAACGCCGTCCTCGGCGGCATCACGGTCTGGATGGAGCTCAACCCGTGGATCGTCGCGGTGCACTTCATCGCGGCGAACCTGCTGCTGACCGTGGCGACCCTCACCTGGATCCGCGCCGGCGAGGGCGACGGGGCGCCCAGACCGCGGGTCCCGGGGCCGGTCCGCAAGCTGGGCTGGGCCCTAGTGGCGGCGTCCGCGGTGCTGATCGTGGCCGGTACGGGGGTCACCGGCTCCGGCGAGCACGCGGGCGACAGCAGCGACGTCCCGCGGATGCCGTTCGACTACGAACGGGTGGCGCAGGTCCACGCGGCCTTCGCCTGGCTGGTGTGCGTGCTGGCGATCGCTATGTTCTTCGTGCTGCGCGTCGTGGACGCCCCGGACGACATCCGCGCCCGCGCACGGGACCTGCTCCTGGTGCTCCTGGCCCAGGGCGGAATCGGCTACGTCCAGTACTTCACGGGCGTCCCGGAAATCCTGGTAGGCGCCCACATGCTTGGCTCCGCCCTCCTCTGGGTCGCGGTCCTGCGCCTGGCCCTGACCATGCGGGAACGCCCGAAGACGGCGGTGCCCCCGCCCCTGGTCCGCTCCGACAACCCGGAACTGTCCGCCACAGTCTGACATCCCGGAGCGCCGCCCCTTCGGCTAGAGCCACTGCGCCCACCCGAAGGCGAAGCGATACGCCCGGCGCCCGGCGTCCAGCCCTCGGATGCCTCGCAGAAACACGACCACCAATGCAGCGAGGAACAGAACGGCGAAGGCTCCGGCCACAAAGGCACTGGCAGCGGGCGTGGACAGCCCGGCGAGCGCACTCACCACGACAGCAATCCCCAGTCCCAGATGGGCACTGGACAGGTCGGTTGTGACCGACTCCCGCAACGCCCCGTGAGACACCTGCGCGTCGGACACGTACCGCTCCCGAGCCACCTCCCGTTCTGTGGACTCCACCTGGTCTCCCCTTGGGGCGGCGGCTGACGTGAGGCTGCGGCCTGTGACTTCCTCAAGCAGGGCATGGAACTCATCGGGCCGGATCTCGAAGTCCACCCAGGCGGATATTCCGGGCGGATCACTGAGCGTTTTCAGCGTTGCCTCTCGAGGGTGAGGACGGCTTTGGTGATGACGGTCATGCGGTTCGGGCTGATGCGGGATCTGCGGAAGATCTGCCAGGACTTCAGCCGTGCCATGCCGCGTTCGACTGGTGCCCGGGCTGCGGCCAGAGCCCGGTTGACGGTGCGCTGGGTGAGGGTGAGCTCGCCACCCGGTGATCGTTTGAGTCCGGTGGTGACCCAGGGGCCGGCGCCCTGGTATGCGCGGTCGGCGAGGACCGGGACGCCCTGACGCTCGCAGGTCTGAATGATGCGATGGGTGCGGGCCGCGGTCAGATCGTGGGTGCGGCCGGGCAGCGCGGGCGAGATCCACAGGATCTCGCCCGCGGGGTCGGTGACGACCTGGACGTTCACGCCGTGCCGGCGGTGCTTGGCCGAGTAGTCGGCCCGGCTGTCGCCGACGCGGTCGCACTCGGCGAGGGTCCCGTCCAGGAGGACGAAGTCCGGATCGTGCTCGCGCAGAGTCTTGAGCAGGCCCGGCGCCCGGTCGGCGAGCAGGCCGGTGACGGCGGTGACGTATGCGTGGGCGGTGCCGACGGATATCCCGAAGCCGGCCGCGGTCCGGGTGAGTGTGTCGTGGCGGCGCAGGTACACCAGAGCGACGAGCGCACGCTGGTGGGGCGGGAGCTTGCACCTGCGGTCACCCTCGCGGGTGACGATGAGCATGGTGACCCACTCGACCAGGGCATGCGGGAGGTCGAGTGCGGCAGGATGGGGAACCAACGAGGCTCCTGTGCCGGTGGGTTGAGACTTCGAACACCTCCCCCGACGGCACGGGAGCCTTGTGCGTTGCGGCCCTCACCTCGGGCTCGCCGCCGTCACCCGATCGGTGGCCACGCTCAAAGAGCTCACTGTCCGGCCCGCGTAACAGGTCGACCGAGGCCTGCGCGAACTGCTGCGAGATGCCATCCCGTTCTGCCTCGTCCAGCAACAGGCGCAGTTCGGCCACGGCGGCCAGGGCACAGCAACGCTGTTCACGCCCCGCACTCATCATGTGCTTGAGCCCCGAGGCTGGTGCGGCATCGGCCAGCAGCGACTCCAGTCGCTCGGCCAGCCTCGTGCCCTCCGCCACCGCGTTCTGCACCTGCGGCCCGGCCTCCACCAGCACCCACAGAGCGACAACCAGCGCCGTGGTCCGCGACTCTTGCCGATCGGCGTCAAGGCGTACGCCCACCGTCTCGCCCACTTCATCCGCGATCCGTCGCGCGGCCGCAACCGCTCTCTCGGCCGTCTGCCGCCTCACCCCGGAATGCACCAGCCCCCACACCTGGGCGTTGAGCACGTCCCCGATGGTGCGTACCCCGGCCTTCGCCAGTTCTTCCGCGCCTTGAAGTCCTTCATGAGCCATGCGCTGCAGCCGGGCGACCGGAATCCGGCCCAGCTCCGCGTCCACCAGTTCCCCGTGCAACGGCGCCCATGACTCACGCACCGCCTCCACGGCACGCTCATGGTCCCGAGCCACCGATGCGGCGGCCTCCCTGAGCAGCTTCGCCCGGCGTATGACGTGCGGCGCCACGCCATACGCTCGAGACAGTGCCCGGAAGTTCCCACCGACGAGACCAACGATCGTCAGCAGCAATCCGATCAAGACAAGGTGGTCGGAGAGCTCGATCCGCCAGTCGGTGGGCCCGGCGGCGACCTCCAATGCGTACAGCTCTCCCTTGTCCGGACCTTCAGCGACCACGAAGCCGGTCTCCCAACCAAAGCTCGAATCTGTGTCGTGGTTCGGTGCCTTGAGGATCGGGTCCCGTTCGGGATCGCACAGATACGACGCTTCGCGCTCACGGTGCTCGAAAGGATCCGCCCACCGGACCGTACACGCCCCATCAGGCTTCTCATCGAGCACGGTCAGCTCGACCTGCCTGAGTTCGGGACGGCTCGGCGCGGCGATGTACAAACCCGCCGAACACCCGATCAGTACCAGGCCAACCGCCAGCAGCCACCGGAACACGGGTATGTGCCCCATCCTCCGCCCCTTTCTTCACTCCGACCCAGCACAACCGAAGTCAGCCACCGAAGAGCACCACAGAGAACGACAAAAGTGAATTTCTGCAAGGAGCACACAACCCTGAACAGCTTGACCCGAAACCATTCAGGGTACCCGGGCCCGGAGAGGCGTCCGCCTCAGCCAGCCCCGGACTCAGAAATCGAAAATCGAAAACCACGAAAGTGAACCCACAGATCGACGGAAGCATCTTCACTGCCGCCGGCAGCTCCTCGGTGGCACGCGACACAGATTCAGGTCGACGTCCCGCGCCAAGCTTGACGCCCTATCATGCACCACCGCTCACGGGATCTCCGGCCCATCACTTACTCCCATTGGCCACGCGGCCTTTGCATGCACCTGCCGCATGATCTCGACTTGCTGACGCACCCTGACGTTGACGCGAGGTCGACCCGACGTGTGGCCAGCCAGCAGAAGTAGCGGGAGTTCCTTACCGCCTGTCGTCTTCACTACAGGCATTTCAGCCTCTAGCAGACCGTTGCCGCCTACATAATCCGCAGATATCGAAGCCACATCGCACCACGACACGGCCTTCCACTTGACAATCCCTTGATATCGGATGCCTCGATCGTCAACCCGCATACAGGCAAAGGGCGCCAACACCGCGACCCACGCCCCAGGGACCACAGTGATCAGCACGGTGAATTCACTGCCCCTGAACTCGCCAGCAACGATCCCAGACACACCGATAGACATCCATAGCAGGCCGAGCGCGAGGCAAAGCAATTTCCACCCTGAAGTCAGCACCACTCGTCCCCCACGAATCCAGCGGCCGGGTGGCCAGCCTTGGACAGGCTCGCCACCCGGCCGTTTCACTACGAGTCGGCGACGTAAGAGAACAGCAGCACAGAGCCGCTAAGGATCATCGCGACCCTGATCGGACGAAGAGGAGGCTTCCCCTTCCTTTCACACGCTTCAGCTATGACAGCGGCGCAGGTGAGACCGATCACAATCCCGAAGGAAAGCATAACGGCACCCGACATTTCAGATCCCCTATCCCTTCGAGACCGTTAGGAGCGGGCAGCATCACATACAAGGCTGGATGCCCCTCGGTCACATGTAGTGCTCATAGAACCTATCCTCGGCACTCTTGGCGTCCCGCTCGGCAATCCTGGCAGATTTCGTGGCAGCCCGCTTGGCCAAGTATCCTCTAATTCCAGCCACAGCGCCTCCTCCATGGAGTGCCCCCACCGCCGCTCCAGCGTATCCCTGCGCTATGTATGAAAGCGCTTCGTCGGTATTGGTGGATCCTGGATTCTTGTACTGCCAAGCTCCCACACCAACCGCCGCACCAGCGATAACGACGCAGGCCGTTGCCAGGGCAACGGTCGCGATTGCGACCGCACACCCCACGCCGGCGGCTACGCCGACGAGGAACGTCTCGTGATTCTTCACCCATTTTTTCGCCGACTTGGCCGCGTTCTTTCCTACCTCTCCGACCCAATCCAATCCGCTCTTGACGCTACCCCAGATGCCGTCCCTCTTGCGCTGTTCCGCCTCTGCCTTGGCGCGGGCGGCGGCCTGGGCCTCGGCATTCTTCACGGCCTGGACATTGGCTTCGTATCGGGCGCGGGCGTGGTGGTCGTCGATCATGTAGTGGACGGGGTCCGCCCGGTAGGCCCTGTACCTCCTCTGGGAGTCCGGGTCCTTCTTCGGAGTCTCTGTCCAGACCCACTGGTCGTTCTTCTTTGTGAAGCTGGCGCGCATGCCGCGTTCCGCCGCCCACTGCTCGTCGTCGTAGGCCGAGCCGCCGGTGGGGCCGAGCGGGCGGAGGCCGTCGGGGTCGGACTTGGTGAGGGGGTTGTTGTGGGCGTAGCTGTAGGCGTTCATCTGAGCCGGTTCGCCGTGGTCGATGATGGGGTCGACCGACAGGAAGCGGCCTAGCGTCGGATCGTACTCTCGGGCACCCAAGTGGGTAAGGCCGGTCGGGTCGTTGGTGCCGCCGACGAAGCCTTGGAAGCCGAAAGCGCCGGACTGAGCGGTGCGGAGCTGCCCGAAGGGAAGCTGCTTGCGACGGGTGACTGCCAGGGTGGTGAACGCGATGGCCGTCATGGCCGTGCCCTGGTGGTCACTGATCAGGAAGGAAATCCCCGATCCACTGCGGACCGCGACCGTTTCGCCGCCGTGCGTGTAGTAGCGGGTGCCGGTCTTCGTGCCGTCGGATGCCAGGCGAAGCTGGTCGCCGCTCGGGAGAGTCAGGACACTGCTGCCGTCCGGATTCTTGGCGATCAGGCGGTTGCCGTCGGCGTCGTACAGGTAGCCCGTGGCCTTGCCGGCCTCGGTCAGGGTGGCCAGGTGGCCTTCCGCGTCCCAGGTCAGGTCTTGGACCTTGGTGCCGATGGTGCGCTTGGTGGTGTTGCCGGCCTCGTCGTACTGGAAGCTGCTGACGCGGCCGTTGTCAGCGCCGCCGCTGACGGTGGCCTGCTGCACCGCGTGCGGGAGGCCGGTGTTGGTGGCGCGGTGCGTGTAGGTGGTCGTGGCGCCGGCCAGGTGGTTGGTCTCGCTGGTGCGGTTGCCGAGCTTGTCGTAGCCGTAGCTGAGCCAGTACGCGTCCGGGCCGCCGACCGCTGTCGTGGACGGGGCGGTGGCGCAGTCGGTTTTCGCTGTCCAGGCCTTGGTGAGGCGGCCGAGAGCGTCGTTGGTGAAGCACTGACGGTCGGTAGAGGCCGAGGCGTCCTGACCGTTCACCGTGGTGATGCCGGTGACGTTGCCGGACGGGTCGTAGTGATAGGTGGTGTCGTCGACCCGCTGTGGGGCGAGGTCACGGTCGGTGGTCTGCTGGACCACGCGGCCGGTGTGTTCGTCAAAGACCCTGGTCTTGTAAACCCGCTTGCCGAGGAGGCCGAGCTCGGTCCGCACGGGGCGATCGAAGGTGTCGTAGAGGGTGGAGTTGACCAGGGTGATCTGCCCGGCGGTGGTCTTGTACGGCAGGCGGCCCTCGGCGTAGACCGTGGTGACCCGCTCGGAGGGAACGTCGCCGATGCTCGGGTTCAGGGTCCACTCCAGTGCGCCGGTCTCCGCGTCGTAGCCGTAGCTCCACGTGTAGGAGCCGGCCAGCCCACCGGCTGCGGACGGGATGGTGAGAGTGGTGCTTGTCGGCTGGTAGCGGTCGTTGTAGCCGCCGATGGCGGTGGTGTACGCAGCGCCGTCTGCGTGGCGGGTGCTGCTGGTGAGCAGACCCTTGGCGAGCGTGTCATACGTCCAGGTGGCCAGCGTGTTGCTGCCGTTCTTCACCTCGGCCTTGCGGCCGATCTTGTCGTAGACGGTCGTCAGGGTCACCTTGCGGGCGTCCTCGACGGCCGTGACGCGGCCCGCGTTGTCGTACGTGAGTTGGGACGTTCCCTTGTCCGGGTCGTCGGCCGTGATCTGCCGGCCCCGGTGGTCGAAGGTGTACGTCCAGGTGTTGCCCGCCGGGTCGGTGACCTTGGTCGGCTCGCTGTACTTGCCGTACATGTACTTCGTGGACTGGTAGGCCGTGCGGGCGGGGTCGGTGTACTCGCGCAGTTCCGTCTTACGGCCGCGGGCGTCGGTGATCGCGGTCGTGGCCGTGCCCCCCTTCGGCGGGATGACGGTGGTGCGGTCACCGTCGTACAGGTGCCGGGTACGCCACTGCTCGTCGCCCTTCTTCAGGGACAGCGCGTCGGTGACCCGGCCCAGGCCGTCGTAAAGGTTCTGTGTCGCCGTCGGGATCTGGTTGACCGACTTGGCGGTGTACAACGTCGTGGACGGGGCGACCTCGGCGTAGTAGGGGCTGTAGGTCTGCCAGGCCCAGCCTCGGGTGTCGTAGTGGGTCTCCGTCATGACGCTGTGCGGCGAGCCGTGAGCGAGTGCCTGGGTCTGTCGCTCGCGCAGCAGGCCGTCGTAAAGCGCGTGGGTCGTGCGGTACGAGCCGTCCTGCTGGAGCGCCTTGGCTGTGACGGCGTTCGCCTGTGTTTTGGAGATCTTGTACGTGTACTCGGCGGACGGCTGGGTCGCGTGGTCGGCCTTGGGCCAGCCGGGCTCCCACACTTTCAGCACACGGCCGAGGCCGTCGTGGACCGCGTCCGTACGCTTGCCGTTGGCGTCGACGACGGCGGCGGCGATGCCGCGCACGGGGTCGTACACGGTGGTCGTGGTGTGACCGAGGGCGTTGGTCTCGGTCATCTTGGTCGGCGGGGCGCTGACCGCCGGGGTGTAGGCCGTGGTCGTGGTGTTTCCGAGCGCATCGGTGTCCGTGAGCTCACGGCCGTGCTGGTCGTACGTGTGCCGTGCCGTGGTCAGGTAGCCGGTGCCGGCCGCGTTCTGCTCTTCCAGGCGGGTCACGTCACCCTTGACGGGTGCGGTGGTGAGGGAGGTCGCATTGTCGTAGTACCGGCGCTCTGTCGAGATCAGGTCGGCGGGCAGGTTCGGCGTGGTGCCGCACGGCTTGGCGACGGTCTCGACCTCGGAGGGCAGGTGGAGGATGTTCTTGCTCGTGTTGCGGGCGTAGGTAGTGGTCGTGCACTGCTCGTCACCCGACTCGGCCGTGTCGCCGAGCCTCGACTCGGTCAGGACATGACCGGTGGAGTCGAAGGTGCGGGTGGTCTGCGTGCGGCGCCAGCCCGTTTCGACCGCGACGCGGGTCTTCTCGCTCTTGCCGCCCGTGGCGTATGCCTTGCGGGCCGGAAGGCCCTCGGGGCGGGTCTCGGTCGCGGTTGCCGCCGAGAGCCACGGCTCGTAACTGGTCGCGGACTCCAGCGCACCACCATCGCCGTTGTAGCTGAGCTCCTCCCGGGTCATACCCGAGAAGGCCTCCTTGTCAGTGACTGCGATGCCCTCGCTGTCCTTGACCGCGGCCCCTTCGACGCCGCGGAAATAGCGGTATTCCTTCAGCGTGCGCTTGTCGGGGGCGACACCGGTACGGACCTGAACGCGGCCGTACCCCTTGCGGTCACCGTAGGTGAGGTGCTCGGCCTTCGTGAACTCGTCGTCCTTCGACTTGGCCCACATCAATCCGTCGAGGTACGAGTAGTCGGTCTGCTTCGCGGGAGCTCCGCCGGTGTTGTCCGTCTCCAGCACCTGGGTGACCACATAGCTGTGGAACCAGTCCAGATACGGCTCGTAATTGTCGCCCGGCGCGTCCGGAGGGGACCATTTCACCGGATAGCAGCGTCGGGTGTTCGACGAGGGCGACGGTATGTCCCCGGCCTTGCAGTCCTGCGGCGAGTACGTGATACCGATCGTGCCGCCGGTCTCGGTGCTGATGCCGTACACGCGGTATCGCCACATCGGCGGCACCGGGTCGGGGGCGCCTCCGGTGGTGGCGCCTTCGACGCGGTTGGGGAGGGTCTGGCCCTTGAACGTCACGGAAGGCAGCGTGACGGTGCCGGTCCCCGTGTGCCCGCTGCGAGTGATCGACGCCAGCCAGAGGGCCGGGCTGGTGCCGTCGCCGGTGGCCGGGAACTGGTGGGCCAGGGCCCAGGAGTCGACCGGCTTGAAGGCTGAGCCGTTCCACACCGAGGTGGCGATAGTCGTCAGTCGCTTCCGGGTCCAGAAGGACGGCGAGTAACGGTCCTTGCAGTTCGTCCCGGCGGCGCAGTACTGGTCGAACGGCACGTCCGGCCAGTTCTTGGCGTTGGCGCTGTCGAAGGTGCCGCAGTTGCTGAGGCAGCGCTCGCTGTAGGTGAACTCGACCTTGGCTGTGGGCTGTGCGTGGTGGTTGCCGGCGCGCAGACCGTAGTCGATGCGCTTGAGGTACCCGCCCCGGTCGTACGGGGTGGCGGTGGCGTTGCCGGTGTTCGGGTCGACGTTCCGGCCGTAGTGGTTCTGCTCCTTGGCCCAGTAGTAGGTCATGGCGTCACCGTGCGGGTCCTCGACAGCGTCGAGGTTCCACCGCCACGCCTGCTGGCACCAGGCGTCCTTGAACGCGGTGTTGTAGCAGGGTTCGCCCGTGTGGTTGCCGAATACGGGCAGCGTCCAGACCGAGTTGGTCTCCTCCTTGCCGGAAGACCAGCCGGGGGCGCGGTTGACTCCGAACGAGTACTTGGTGCCGTCAGGTGTGATGACGTGCCAGTACTCGCCGTTGTTGTCACCGTTGTTGTTGGTGCTGCTGGCGTGCTTGACGATCTTCGTGCCGTCGTCGCTCTCCAGGTGCCATTCGCCACTGGCCGAGTCCCGGATGAGCTGGTTGGTACGGCCACCGAGGTTGAGGACGGCGTTGTCCTTCTTCCAGCACAGGTCGCCCACCTTGGCGGTGGTGTTGTTGCTGCCCGTCTTGTCGTCGGTGCAGGAGATGTACTGGCGCTCGATGTAACCGGGCTCCATCGCCCAGCCGTCACCGATAATGCTGCCCTGGTTGTTGGTGGAGGCGGTGCGGCCGTCGATGGACTGCGAGCTGTAGCCCAGCTTCAACCGCGGGCCTACGCCTCCCGGTACCTCGGGCGTCGCGATGTCGTAGTTCCAGGTGAAGCCGCCGCTGGAGCCGCCTGCCGACCAGGAGGAGGACGGAGCGAGCGAGGTCGCCTTGAAGCTGCCCGAGGCACCGGAAGCCGAGGCGGTGGCGGCGAGGACCGTGGCACCTTCCGCGGCCGCCAGCCCGAGAGTCGCGGAAAGAGTGCCGGCCCTGACGTCGTTGGTGGTGGCAAGCTCCCGCGAGGTGGCGCAGTCCTTGTTCTCCGGGGTCGTCAGGGCGCAGGCCGGCAGCTCGTGAAGCCGAAGCCTGGACGCCCAGTCGCCTCCGTAGGCGTAGCGGAAGCCGTCGTAGTCGACCTCGACGTCGACCTGCCCCTTCGCCTTGCCGTGTGGCCGTACGGACAGGACGACGCCGTCCACACCTAGCGCCTCGGTGGCGCTGCGGTCGAGGACCGTAACACTCACACGCTCGTCCGGGGCGGACTTGCCACCGGACTTCGACACCCGAACCGGCAGGGCGTCGACAGCGGAACGGGCCGCTGCCGACTGCTTGGCAGCCGACGCCCCGAGCGGAACCACCACCTTGGCGGCCGATGGCCAGGACACCTTGGGGGCGCCCCGCCATGCCTTGCTCTTCGCCTGGTCAACCGGTTCGGCCTTGCCGGGCTTGACCCGCTCGACAGGCACAGGATCGGGCTCGTTCAGCGCCGACAGCGCCAGTTGCGAGGCCGCGGCCACGGGCCCGCCCAGCAGGCCGGCGAAAAGGATGCCGGCCAGGAGTACAGCCACCGATCTGACTCTTGCACGTCTCGTGCTGCGGGCAGCACGAATTCCCCTACCCCGAAGCATGCGCAGAGCTCCCCACTCTGATTGACATAGATCACAGCAACGGATGGACGGTAACAGCGCTCAACGACAGCGCTCGGATTTCCCAGGGGTTGTTTCAGTCAATCCTCGACTATGGAATGAGACCCTCCTTATCAATATGCCCGTTCCTGACCATTTTGGGCTCCATGATTCAAGCCATACCGATTGACGTTGCGAGGGCAGCGTGTCGGGTAGTGACCCCTTCCCCGTATTAGGGTCGAGGACCACTTCAGGCAGCCGCTCACAGACACCCCCGGGTTCGGGCGAATTCCGACACGGACGTGTCCGCCTTGTATCCCGGGAAGGGCATGGGGGATATTGCGGCGCTGAGGGGGATCCGGAGTTGGCGTCCCTCATTGCGTGCTGCGCATCTCCGAGAAGTCGAATTTGCGAGGGGGAAGAAATGTCGATGGACTCTCGTCATCGTGTCCGGCCCCGGGGCCGAAGATCTGGCCGGGCCGCCGCTGCCGCCGTCGCGGCAGTCGCGCTGGCCGCCCCGCTGATCGCCGCGCATCCTGCGGCGACGGCTCCGTCCAAGACGACGACGGTTGCCGAGAAGGAGACCGAAGAGGAGCTCGCGCTCGCCTCTGCGGCCGAGAACGGCAAGCCGGTCGAGCTGCTCTCCCGGCGCTCCGAAACAGCCCAGACCTTTGCGAACCCGGACGGGTCGTTCACCCAGGACACCTACGCGACCGCGCAGTTCGTGCGCAAGGATGGCAAGCTGATGCCGTTCGACACGTCGCTCAAGCCCAACGCCGACGGAACGTTCTCTCCCCGGCTCACCGGCGTGCAGGTGACGTTCTCCGGTGGCGGAACCGGCCCGATGGTGACAGTCGAACGTGACGGCCGCAGTATGGCCTGGAGCTGGCCCAAGCCGCTGCCCGAACCGACCGTGAACGGCGACAGCGTCACGTATGAGAACGTTCTGCCGGACGTCGATCTGAAGCTCAGGGCTGGCACCGCAGGCTTCGGTCAACTGCTGATCGTGCGCTCGGCAAAGGCCGCAGCGCACCCGGATCTGAGCACCATCAAGCTGCCGTTGGCGGCCAACGGCCTGACCGTGAAGACAGATCCGCACGGCAACATGCGCGCGGTCAACCCGGCCGGACAGGAGGTCTTCACCGCCCCCACGCCAATGATGTGGGACAGCACTCCAGCCGCGGCAAGAGCGAGCACAGCGACAGTCCTGAGCGGCGGGGGCGCGCCCCCGCCGTCCACGAACGAGTTCGAGGCCCCCTTGGGTGCCCGGGATGCCGCGATGGACGTCCGGGTCGACGGCGACGAACTGTCCCTGACCCCCGACCCGAAGGTGCTGAAGGGCCCGGACACCACCTACCCCGTCTACATCGACCCGGCGGTGTCGGGAGCACGCGAAGCATGGGCGATCGTCACCCAGGCGTACCCCAAGACCGCCTACTACAACGGCAACGGGTGGAGGGAGGGTGACGGTGACACCAGGACCGACTACGCCCGGGTCGGATGGCCTGGCGACACGCTGTCGCGGTCGTTCTTCCGCATGGACTCCAACAACCTGTGGAACACCAACAAGATCATTTCCCAGTCCACGTTCCGCATCAAGAACACCCACTCCTACTCCTGCAACGACAGGCCCGTGGAACTGTGGCTGACGGGGAGCATCAGCTCCTCCACTACCTGGGACAACCAGCCCGCCTGGGCAAGCAGGCTGTCCACGGTGAGTGACTCCCGCGGTTACAACTCGTCCTGCCCCGCCGGGAATCTCGCCTTCGACGCCACCGCCGCCGCAAAGAACGCCGCCTCCAGCCGCTGGAACAACATCACGCTCGGGCTTCGGGTGCCACCGAGCAGTGAGGGCGACAAGCTGGCCTACAAGCGCTTCGACGCGCGTACGGCCGTGCTGTCCACGACGTACAACAGCGCCCCGAACGCCCCCACCAGCCTGGACACCATTCCAAGCGCCGGCTGCAAGACGACAGCTCCCTACGGGCTGATCGGCAACACCGACGTCTACCTCACCGCCAAGGTGTCCGACCCCGATGGCGGAACGGTCCAGACCCAGTTCCGCCTTTGGGGCAACAACGATCTCAGCTCCTCTGCCGCGATCTTCGATCAAACGGTCTCCGCCACCTCGGGCACGGTGGTCAAGGTCAAGGTTCCCAAGACCACACTCGCCGCAAAGGAGGGAATCGCCAAGGGCGTCTTCCGCTGGAAGGCCCGCACGTACGATGGCAGCTCCTACTCCTCGTGGGTGCCCGGAACAGCCTGTGGCTTCCTGTTCGACTCCACCCGGCCGTCGCTCCCGCCCGGTGTGAGCTCCGCCCAGTTCCCCGACGGCTCGAACGGCTGGCCGGTCAACACCTCCGCCGTGCGCACCGCGGGTACCTTCACCTTCACCTCAGGCGGCGTCAGTGACGTAACCAAGTACGAGTACTGGTC
Source organism: Streptomyces sp. CC228A (assembly GCF_021390935.1). GTDB lineage: Bacteria > Actinomycetota > Actinomycetes > Streptomycetales > Streptomycetaceae > Streptomyces. The sequence continues at coordinate 275,239 of NZ_JAJPUI010000004.1, read as the reverse complement.
CGACAGCGACGGCACGCATCGGTTCGCCACCCCGAACATCGCAGGGGGAAACACCACCGTCACGATCACCCCGACCGTCGTCGGCTCCAACCGGCTGTACGTGGTCAGCCATGACAAGGCCGGAAACCTCTCCGACCGGCAGACCTACCTGTTCTACGCCAACGGTCCGACCGTGCCCGACAAGCCCCGCGACATCAACGGCAGTGGTGGGGCCGACCTGTGGGCCATCAGCGCCACCGGTCAGCTCACCCGCCACTTCGGGGCCACCGACGGCAGCCTCACCAAGGCCAGCTCGCCCGCCAGTGCTGACAACTTCTCCGGTGCCCACATCACGCACTACGACGACTGGACTGGAGACGCCTTCGTCGATCTGATTGCCTTGCAGAAGGACACCGCGACCGGAACGCACCGGCTGTGGCTGTACGAGAACGATGGATCGGGAGGCGTCTGCGCGACCAACTGCGCCGCCCACCCCCGGCAGGAACTCAGCGTCTACGACCCCGGCAACAACCACTGGGAGAACGGCGTCAAGCAGATCCTCGCCATCGGTGACCTCGACGGCCCCCTCGACGTCGACGCCGACGGCACCCCGGACATCCCCGGCTTCCCGGACCTGCTGGTCAACGACGGCACCCACCTCTGGCTGTACTACGGCGCCCCGGACAACCGTCTGGACTCCGGACGTGACCCGCTGCTACTGGCGGGGCCGGACGACCCCATCGCCGTTGGCCCCACCACCCTGAACGGGGTCACGCTCATGGCCGTCGGCGACTTCGACTCCAACGGCCGTAACGATCTCGGCGTCCGCTTCGAGGACCCCAGCATCGGCAAACTCTTCATCTACTGGGGCGGCGAGCAGGACGGCGTCGGCATGGCCGATCCCGCCCACCGCGGCCAGTATGCCGCTCAGTACGACTGGAGCACCACCACGGCCCCGCTGGTCACCGCCGCACCGGCGGCGAGCAGCAACGGCAAGATCGGGTTCTGGTTCACCAGGCCGAGCTCCGGTGACCTGCGTTTCCTGACCAACTTCACCAATCCGGACTCCACGTTCAGCGTGGCGGCGACCGACTTCTCGGGATACCAGCGCATCAGCTGACCCCGACCGGCGGTGAGGGGAAGCTGATGCGGCTTCCCCTCACCGTGGTCCCTCTCCATCCAGAACGAGTCACAGCGGAGTTCCTCATGTCCAAGGTCATCGGATACGCCTCCGGCGTCTTCGATCTCTTCCACATAGGCCACCTCAACCTGCTGAGGCACGCCAAGGCGCGGTGCGACTACCTCATCGCAGGCGTTCTCACCGACGAGGCCGCAAGCCACAAAGGCCACGCACCCGTCGTTCCGCTCCATGAACGGCTTGAGATCGTTCAGGCCGTGGACTGCGTGGACGAGGCAATCGTCGACTCCACACTCGAAAAGATGGAGGCGTGGGAGCAGGTCGGTTTCCACCGCCTGTTCAAAGGCGATGACTGGAAGGGCACACCACGGGGAGCCCAGTGGGAACACGACTTCGCCGCAGTAGGAGTCGAGGTCGTCTACTTGCCCTACACCGTGCATGTGTCAAGCACGACGCTCCGCCAGATCATCCAGGTCCTGAACGCGGAGGACCGGACCTGACCCCCCTGGTCGGACGACTGCTGCGGCTGGTCTCGGTCCACCGATCCAGCCCGTACACCCGACGCGCGTTCCCCGCGGCGACCATCGCGGCGACGCGCCGGGCGTCCGCGGCGGACCAGGCGCCGTCGCGGACCCGGTCGGCCAGTACCCGCCCCAGGGCCTCGCGGAAGCCCAGTGCGGCCACCACGTGCAGCTCGGGCAGCCCCTGGGCGCCGCTGGAGAACAGCAGCTTGCCGAACGGCGCCGCGTCCAGCGCGTCGGCCAGCAGGGCGGCGCCGCGCGCCCCGGTCCCGGTGGGGCCCACGTCGACGTACACGTGCCGGAAGGTGTGCGCGAGGTGCCAGAGGCGGCCGGGCCTGCCGGGGCTGCCGTCCAGGAGGACGAGGTCCGTGCCGAGCCCGCCGGTGGCGGCGGCGAAGTCGCCGAGCGGCGCGGCCCGTGTGCCCCCGCGTGGAGTTGCAGGGGGCGCCCCGTGGCGACGGCGATCCACAGCAGGTGCCGCAGGAGCACGGGGTCGGTGAGCCGGTCGCCGGCCCGGCGGCGGGCCAGCCAGCGTCCGGCGGCGCCCCGCACCTCGCCGGGCCCCGGCGGTACGGCCGCGTGCGGCAGACCGAGCCGTACGGCGCGGCGGGAGGCGAAGGCCGCGGCCGACGCGGCGGCCCCGTGCACGGCCTCGGCGAGGTGCGCGAGGAGCCCGTCCACGGTGCCGGAGGTGTCGGCGACCTGCTGGGCGAGGGGCTCCAGGCGGACGATCTCCCGGGCCTGCGCCGCACCGGCGGCCGCGAGCTCCGCGGGCCCTGTGAGGTCGCCGGGGAGACCGGTGTCCACCAGGTACGTGGCGATGCCGGTGGCGCGCAGCAGCCGCCGGGCGACCTCGGGCACGCCGAGTTCGCGGCGGCGGGCCAGGTAGCGGGCGGGCGGGCAGTGCGGGTCGAGCCCCAGCAGCGGGGGGCACCAGCGGCGTACCGCGAAACCGTCCCGGGTGTCGAAGAACGTCGTGCCGGAGGCGGGTGACCCGGCGCCCCGGCCGAGCTGCGCCTCGAAGGTGCCGAGGCCCAGCTCCGCGCGCAGCACCCCGTGGCAGTAGTGGTCCACCAGCGCCGGGGTGTCGATCATCGCGAGGGCTCCCTGCCGCCGGGCGCGGCCTCGCGGCCGCACGGGGTGCGTCGTTACGTCGTGTGCCACACGTCCTAACGGGTGACGCCCCGGCGAGGTGGTGCCTTGGTGATCGTTGTACGGGATCGGTGCCCCGTTGATCGTTTGGGTCGGTTGTTGGCCGGGGTCAGTCGTCCGTCTTTCCGCCGAGCTGGAGGCCGGCCATGCGGCTCCACTCGTACGGGCCGGTGCGGACCTTCGCGGCGAACTCGCCGTCGAACGACTCGTGCAGGGTGAGGCCCGCCTTCTCCGCGGCGGCCTGGGCGACGGCGCCGCTGGGTGCGACGAGGTCGCCCCAGCCGCCGTCCGCGCCGACGAGCACGATGCGGGTGCCGGCCTGGCCGATGTAGGACAGCTGGCCCTCCGCGCCGCCGTGCTGCCGTGCGAACGCCTGGATCTGCTTGGCGAGCTTCGCCGCCGTACGCTCGGCCTGCTTGCCGCCCTGCTTGGTGGTGTCTGCCATAGGGCGATGCTACTTCCGGGTAGATCAACGTGCGACGGGCGGGCCACGTGGCCTTGGCCACGCGACCCGCCCGCGGGTGCGCGTCAGGGGCCCGGGAGAGCCCCGGGCGGTTCGGCTACCTCAGGAAGGGGTCCACCGCCACCGCCACGAAGAGCAGCGACACATAGGTGATCGACCAGTGGAAGAGGCGCATCTCCTTCAGCCCCGCGCCGGTCTCACCGGACCGGGCGCGGCTCTGCAGCGCGTGCGCCTCCCACAGCCACCAGCCGCCGGTGGCCAGCGCGACCGCGGTGTAGAACCAGCCGGTGTAGCCGAGGGGCTGGAGCAGCAGGGAGACGGCCACCATGACCCAGCTGTAGAGGACGATCTGCCGGGCGACGACCTTGTTGGAGGCGATGACGGGCAGCATCGGCACGCCCACGCGCGCGTAGTCCTCCTTCACCTTCATGGACAGCGGCCAGTAGTGGGGCGGCGTCCAGAAGAAGATGACCAGGAAGAGGATGACGGCGGCCCACGACATGGAGTCCGTGACGGACGACCAGCCGATCAGGACCGGCATGCAGCCGGCGATGCCGCCCCACACGATGTTCTGCGCGGTGCGACGCTTGAGGATCATCGTGTAGACGACGACGTAGAAGAGGAGCGCGCCGAGGGCGAGCCACGCCGAGAGCCAGTTGACGAAGACGCCGAACCAGAGCGTCGACACCACGGCGAGGGCGAGCCCGAAGACGAGGCCCTCGCGCGGCGACACCATGCCCGTCACCAGCGGCCGCTGGGAGGTGCGGTCCATGAGGGCGTCGATGTCCCGGTCGATGTACATGTTGAGCGCGTTGGCGCCGCCCGCGGAGAGGTAGCCCGCGAAGCAGGTGTGCAGGACCAGCCACAGGTCCGGCACGCCCTGCTCGGCGAGGAACATCACCGGGACGGTCGTGATCAGCAGCAGCTCGATGATCCGCGGCTTGGTCAGCGCCACGAAGGCCTTGACGCGGGCTCCGAACGGCCGATGGGCCGGGCTTGCCTCCAGCTCCCCGACTGCCCCAAGGGCGTGGGAGGTACCCCCACCCGCTGGACGGGATTCGACGGCCGTCACGCACACCCCTGACAGAGACATCCCAGCGAGCCCGTGCCCTGTGACGTGTAAGGACCGGTGAGGACTCGCGCGTACCACGCCACTGTAGACGTTGCCCGATGGCCGCCCGCCGCGGGGGGTGGGTCGTGTTGACCGCACGGCGTCGGCGGCGCGTCAGGGGCGGCGCCGCGGGGGCGGCCGCGCGCGGACGGCTCAGAAGGGCGCCTCCCCTCCTCGCACGAGCGCTCGGATGAGCGGGCCGGAAGGGGATGGCCGACGGATGAGCGATCGGATGAGCGGCCCCCCTGAACACCTGGTGCACACGGCCCTGCGCGGGTGGCGGCACCCGGTCGCAGGCCGGAAAATCGGGCCTGGTGACGGGATAGGCTCGGCAGCGGCCGGTGCGACCGAACGTCATCGGCATGCGACATGTGGAGAGGAGCCCTGACCTAGGGTGAGCACCAAGCCGACCACCACAGACTTCGAGTGGACCGCATTGGACCAGCGTGCCGTCGACACCGCCCGTGTCCTGGCCGCGGACGCCGTACAGAAGGTCGGCAACGGCCATCCCGGTACGGCCATGAGCCTGGCCCCCGCCGCGTACACGCTCTTCCAGAAGGTGATGCGCCACGACCCGTCCGACCCGGACTGGACCGGCCGCGACCGGTTCGTGCTCTCGGCGGGCCACTCCTCGCTGACCCTGTACACGCAGCTCTACCTGGGCGGGTTCGGCCTGGAGCTGGACGACCTCAAGGCGTTCCGCACCTGGGGCTCGAAGACGCCGGGCCACCCGGAGTACGGCCACACCAAGGGCGTCGAGACGACGACCGGCCCGCTGGGCCAGGGCGTCGCCAACGCCGTCGGCATGGCGATGGCCGCCCGCTACGAGCGCGGCCTGTTCGACCCGGAGGCGGCGCCCGGCACCTCGCCGTTCGACCACTTCGTGTACGTCATCGCCGGCGACGGCTGCCTCCAGGAGGGCATCGCCGCCGAGGCGTCCTCGATGGCCGGGCACCAGAAGCTCGGCAACCTGGTCATGCTGTGGGACGACAACCACATCTCGATCGAGGGCGACACCGAGACCGCCGTGTCCGAGGACACGATGAAGCGGTACGAGGCGTACGGCTGGCACGTGCAGCGCGTGGAGCAGAAGGAGAACGGCGACCTCGACCCCGAGGCGCTGTACGCGGCGATCGAGGCCGCGAAGGCGGTCACGGACAAGCCGTCGTTCATCGCCATGCGGTCGATCATCGCCTGGCCGGCGCCGCACGCGCAGAACACCGAGGCCGCGCACGGCTCCGCGCTGGGCGACGAGGAGGTCGCGGCGACCAAGCGCGTGCTGGGCTTCGACCCGGAGCAGACCTTCGAGGTGTCGGACGAGGTCATCGCCCACACCCGCGCGCTCGGCGACCGCGGCGGCGAGGCCCGCGCCGCGTGGGAGAAGGACCTCCAGGAGTGGCGTGCCGCCCACCCGGAGCGCGCGGCCGAGTTCGACCGGATCTCCGCGGGCGAGCTGCCCAAGGGCTGGGAGGACAAGCTTCCGGTCTTCGAGCCGGGCAAGGGCGTCGCCACCCGCGCCGCCTCCGGCAAGGTCCTCCAGGCGCTGGGCGGCGTGATCCCCGAGCTGTGGGGCGGCTCCGCCGACCTGGCCGGCTCGAACAACACGACGATCGACAAGACCTCGTCGTTCCTGCCCGAGGGCAACCCGCTGCCGGAGGCCGACCCGTACGGCCGGACCATCCACTTCGGCATCCGCGAGCACGCGATGGCCGCCGAGATGAACGGCATCGCGCTGCACGGCAACACCCGGATCTTCGGCGGCACCTTCCTGGTGTTCTCCGACTACATGCGCAACGCGGTCCGGCTGTCGGCGCTGATGCACCTGCCGGTGACCTACGTGTGGACGCACGACTCGATCGGTCTCGGCGAGGACGGCCCGACCCACCAGCCGGTGGAGCACCTGGCGTCGCTGCGCGCGATCCCGGGCCTGAGCGTGGTCCGCCCGGCCGACGCGAACGAGACGGCCATCGCCTGGCGCGAGATCCTCAAGCGCTGGACGAAGGAGTTCGGCAAGGGCACCCCGCACGGCCTGGCGCTGACCCGGCAGGGCGTGCCGACGTACGAGCCGAACGAGGACACCGCCAAGGGCGGCTACGTGCTGCTCGACGCCGAGGGCGGCACACCGGAGGTCGTGCTGATCGCCACCGGCTCCGAGGTGCACCTGGCCGTGGCCGCGCGCGAGCAGCTGCAGGCGGACGGCGTGCCGACCCGGGTCGTGTCGATGCCGTGCGTCGAGTGGTTCGAGGAGCAGGAGCAGGGGTACCGGGACTCGGTGCTGCCGCCGTCGGTGAAGGCGCGTGTGGCGGTCGAGGCCGGCATCGGGCTGACCTGGCACCGCTACGTGGGCGACGCGGGCCGCATCGTGTCGCTGGAGCACTTCGGCGCCTCCGCGGACGGCAAGCTGCTGTTCCGCGAGTTCGGCTTCACCCCCGAGGCCATCGCCGCCGCCGCCCGGGAATCGATCGCGGCCGCGGCACGCTGACGCCCGTACGAGTACGAGTAGGAGATGCATCTCTCATGACAGACGCACTCAAGCGCCTCTCCGACGAAGGCGTCGCGATCTGGCTGGACGACCTGTCCCGCAAGCGGATCACCTCGGGGAACCTCCAGGAGCTGATCGACCAGCAGCACGTGGTGGGTGTCACCACCAACCCGTCGATCTTCCAGAAGGCGATCTCCGAGGGCCACGGCTACGACCGCCAGCTGGAGGACCTCGCGGCCCGCAGGGTGACCGTCGAGGAGGCCATCCGGATGATCACGACGGCGGACGTCCGCGACGCCGCCGACATCCTGCGCCCGGTGTACGACGCGACGCAGGGCCAGGACGGCCGCGTGTCGATCGAGGTCGACCCGCGGCTCGCCCACGACACGCGCGCCACGGTCGCCGAGGCGAAGCAGCTGGCGTGGCTGATCGACCGGCCGAACACGCTCATCAAGATCCCCGCCACGAAGGCGGGCATCCCGGCGATCACCGAGGTCATCGGCCTCGGCATCAGCGTCAACGTGACGCTGATCTTCTCGCTGGAGCGCTACCGCGAGGTCATGGACGCCTACCTGGCCGGCCTGGAGAAGGCCAAGGAGCGCGGCCTGGACCTGTCGAAGATCCACTCGGTGGCGTCCTTCTTCGTGTCCCGGGTGGACACCGAGATCGACAAGCGCCTGGACGCCCTGGGCACCCCCGAGGCGAAGGCGCTGCGCGGCAAGGCCGCCCTCGCCAACGCCCGCCTCGCCTACCAGGCGTACGAGGAGGTGTTCGGGTCGGAGCGCTGGGAGGCGCTGGACCGGGCGCAGGCCAACAAGCAGCGTCCGCTGTGGGCCTCCACCGGTGTGAAGGACCCGGCGTACAAGGACACGCTGTACGTGGACGAGCTGGTCGCGCCCGGCACGGTCAACACCATGCCGGAGGCGACGCTGGAGGCCACCGCCGAGCGCGGTGACATCCGCGGCAACTCCATCGCCGGCACGTACGAGCAGGCGCGGGCCGACCTGGACGCCGTCGAGAAGCTGGGGATCGGCTACGACGACGTGGTGGGCCTGCTGGAGGACGAGGGCGTCGAGAAGTTCGAGGCGTCCTGGAACGACCTGCTCAAGTCGACCGAGGCGGAGCTGAAGCGCCTCGCTCCTACGGAGGCGTAGGGCCTTGCAGAGCAGCAATCCGCTGCGTGACGCCGCGGACCGGCGGCTCCCGCGTATCGCGGGGCCGTCGGGCCTGGTCATCTTCGGTGTCACGGGTGACTTGTCACGCAAGAAGCTGATGCCCGCGGTGTACGACCTCGCGAACCGGGGCCTGCTGCCGCCGGGCTTCTCGCTGATCGGGTTCGCCCGGCGCGACTGGGAGAATGAGGACTTCGCCCAGGTCGTCCACGACGCCGTGAAGGAGCACTCGCGGACCCCCTTCCGCGAGGAGGTCTGGCAGCAGCTCATCCAGGGCATGCGGTTCGTGCAGGGCGACTTCGGCGACGACGAGGCGTTCGAGCAGCTCCGCGCGACCATGGAGGAGCTGGACAAGGCGCAGGGCACGGGCGGCAACTTCGCGTTCTACCTGTCCGTGCCGCCGAAGTTCTTCCCGAAGGTCGTGCAGCAGCTGAAGAAGCACGGGCTCGCGGACCAGAAGGACGGGTGCTGGCGCCGCGCGGTCATCGAGAAGCCGTTCGGGCACGACCTCGCGTCCGCGCAGGAGCTGAACCGGATCGTCCACGAGGTGTTCACCCCGGACCAGGTGTTCCGGATCGACCACTACCTCGGCAAGGAGACGGTCCAGAACATCCTCGCGCTGCGGTTCGCGAACACCCTGTTCGAGCCGATCTGGAACCGGTCGTACGTCGACCACGTGCAGATCACGATGGCGGAGGACATCGGCATCGGCGGCCGGGCCGGGTACTACGACGGCATCGGCGCCGCCCGCGACGTCATCCAGAACCACCTGCTCCAGTTGCTCGCGCTGACGGCGATGGAGGAGCCTGCGTCGTTCGACGCGGACGCGCTGGCCGCCGAGAAGACCAAGGTGCTGGGCGCGGTCCGGCTGCCGAAGGACCTCGGCGCGTCCACGGTCCGCGCGCAGTACACGGCCGCGTGGCAGGGCGGCGAGCGGGTCGTCGGCTACCTGGAGGAGGAGGGCATCGACCCGGCCTCCACGACCGACACCTACGCCGCGATCAAGCTGGGCATCGACAACCGCCGCTGGGCGGGCGTCCCCTTCTACCTGCGGACCGGCAAGCGCCTGGGCCGCCGGGTCACCGAGATCGCGGTGGTGTTCCAGCGGGCGCCGCACTCCCCCTTCGACCACACCGCGACGGAGGAGCTGGGGCACAACGCGCTGGTCATCCGCGTCCAGCCGGACGAGGGCGTGACCGTGCGGTTCGGGTCGAAGGTCCCCGGCACCTCGATGGAGGTCCGGGACGTGTCGATGGACTTCGCGTACGGCGAGTCGTTCACCGAGTCGAGCCCCGAGGCGTACGAGCGGCTGATCCTGGACGTCCTCCTCGGTGACGCCAACCTCTTCCCGCGCGTGGAGGAGGTCGAGCTGTCCTGGCGGATCCTGGACCCCATCGAGGAGTACTGGGACCGCACCAGCAGGCCCGCGCAGTACCAGGCGGGCACCTGGGGGCCGGCCGAGGCGGACGAGATGCTCGCACGAGACGGACGGAGCTGGCGCCGGCCATGAAGATCGACCTGACGGACACCACCTCCAGCAACATCAACAAGGCGCTGGTGCAGGGGCGGCGCGCCATCGGCACGCCGGCCGTCGGCATGGTGCTGACCCTGGTCATCGTCACCGACGAGGAGAACGCGTACGACGCGCTCAAGGCCGCCAGCGAGGCGTCCCGCGAGCACCCGTCGCGGACGCTCGTCGTGATCAAGCGGGTCGCGCGGTCGCCGCGCGACCGGGCCAAGGCGCGGCTGGACGCCGAGGTGCGGGTGGGCGCCGACGCGGGCACCGGCGAGACGGTGATCCTGCGGCTGTACGGCGAGGTCGTGGACCACGCCCAGTCGGTGGTGCTGCCGCTGCTGCTGCCGGACGCCCCCGTGGTGGTCTGGTGGCCGGTGAACGCGCCGACCGACCCGGCCAACGACCCGCTGGGTGCGCTCGGCCAGCGCCGGGTCACCGACACCTACAACGCCGAGGACCCGATCGGGGAGCTGAAGGACCGCTCCGCCGCCTACACGCCGGGCGACACGGACCTGTCCTGGACCCGGATCACGCCGTGGCGCTCGATGCTGGCGGCGGCCCTGGACCAGGTCGTGTGCGAGGTCACCTCGGCGGAGGTCGAGGGCGAGGAGTTCAACCCGAGCGTGGAGCTGCTCGCCATGTGGCTGGCCGACCGCCTGGACGTTTCGGTGCGGCGCTCCCCGTCGAAGGGCCCCGGGCTGACGGCCGTGCGGCTGGCGACGAACTGCGGGCCGATCGTGCTCGACCGGCCCAACGGCTCGCTGGCGACGCTGTCCATCCACGAGCAGCCGGACCGTGCCGTGGCGCTCAAGCGCCGCGAGACGGCCGAGCTGATCGCCGAGGAGCTGCGGCGGCTCGACCCGGACGACATCTACGCCTCCGCGCTGCGGTTCGGTGTGGACCGGCTGGCCGCGCAGGCCGCGGAGCCGACGGGCAGGGGTGCCGGGACCGGCGGCGCCGCCCGCGCCCCGGCGGCGGCCGACGCGGAGAGCGGAGCCGAGGACGGCGCGGAGACCGGCGGCACGGCCGACGCCGCCGCGAAGTCGGGCTCCACCGCGAAGCCGGGCTCAGCCGCGAGGAAGTCCCCGGCGAAGAAGGCGGCGAAGTGAGCGCGCCCCAGCTCGTCGTCCACCGCGACAAGGAGCTGATGGCCCAGGCCGCCGCGGCCCGGCTCATCACCCGGATCGTCGACGCCCAGTCCTCCCGCGGCTCGGCGTCGGTGGTGCTGACCGGCGGCCGCAACGGCAACGGCCTGCTGGCCGCGCTGGCGGCTGCGCCCGCCCGGGACGCGGTCGACTGGTCGCGGCTCGACCTGTGGTGGGGCGACGAGCGCTTCCTGCCGGAGGGCGACCCCGACCGGAACGACACGCAGGCACGGGCCGCGCTGCTGGACAGCGTGCCGCTGGACCCGGCGCGGGTGCATCCGATGCCGGTGTCGGACGGGCCGTACGGCGCGGACGCGGATGCCGCGGCCGCCGCGTACGCCGAGGAAGCTGGCCGCGGCGGCGCGACCGGAGAACCACGGTCCGGTGCCCGCGTTCGACGTGCTGCTGCTGGGCGTGGGCCCCGACACGCATGTGGCGTCGCTGTTCCCCGAGCACCCGGCGGCGCGGGAGGCGGAGCGCACGGTGGTGGGCGTGCACGGCGCGCCCAAGCCCCCGCCGACCCGTGTCTCGCTGACGTTCCCGGCGATCCGGGCCGCCCGTGAGGTGTGGCTGCTGGCGGCCGGCGAGGACAAGGCGAAGGCGGTGGCCATGGCCCTGTCGGGTGCGGGTGAGCTCCAGGCCCCGGCTGCGGGTGCCTACGGGCGGTCCCGCACGCTGTGGCTGCTGGACGCGGCGGCCGCTTCGCAGCTGCCCCGGACGCTGTACCCGGCGGCGCAGCCCTGACGGACGTCGTACCGGAGGCCCGGTCCGCGCGCACTCCTGCGTGCGCGGACCGGGCCTTTCCCGTGGGGCCCGGTGGCCCGCTCCGGATCATCCGGATCAGAGGACGATCTGGTCGGGGTCCCCGTGGAGGGCGGCGATCGCGGCGCGGCAGGCGCCGACGAAGTCCCAGTACTTCTGCGTGGTGCTGCCGGCTCGGCCCTTCCGGGTGTTGACGGAGTACATCGCGGCGCGCAGCTCGGTGGTGAGCTCCAGCTGGCCGCCCTTGCCCAGCATGGTGAGGTTGCAGGGGTTGTTCGGGTTCACCCCGGCCAGGTCGGGGAGTTCGTCGCCGTCCCGCCAGGCGATGCCCACCGCGTCGAACTCGGCCTTGAGCAGCGTCCTGAACCGCTTGTTGAGCCCGCCGACGACCACGGCCTGCGGGTCGGAGGTGCCCGCCTGGGCGGACGTGCAGCCGTGCAGGCTGAGCACGTTCAGGCTGGAGCGGACCATCGACCGGCAGACGTGGTCGTCGTTGTTCTTGGCGGTGACGTGCAGTTCCCGGTTGTTGGAGCTGCGCAGCCCCTCGAACATCCAGTAGTCGTGCACCCCGAGGCCGTCGTCGGCCGGTGCGAGGGTGGCGGGGTGGTAGCCCGCTATGCCGAGGCAGAGCTCGGAGGTGCCCATCTCGATGCCGCCGCCGTGCATGGCCAGGATCGTGGTGCGGTTGTAGGGGTAGCGCTCGGTGTAGCTGTGGTCGAGGAACTCGTGCCGCTTGTAGCGGCGGGCGAAGTCCACCCCCTCTTGTCCGGCGAGCCGGGTGTAGAGGTCGGTGTTGGAGCTGTAGGTGTCGAACTCGCCCGTGGCGTGCGCGGGAGCGGCGGTCAGGCCGTCCAGGGCGGGGCCGGCCACGGCAGCCGCGGCGAGAGCGGTCAGTACGGTACGACGGCTGGTGTAGGTCATTGCGCCATGATCACCGACCCGCGGGGGGCGGCATGCCGCCTGCGGCGTGGCATGCGTCACGGCTGCCGTTCGAGGAACGGTCCCAGCAGGCCCGGCACCGCGTCCGCCGCGAAGCGCAGCCCCTCGGTCTCGCTGCCTCGGTCTCCCCTGCGCCGTATCGCGTCGGCCGGGTCGCGGCGGCCCCCGGTCCCTGTACCTGTCGGTGCAGCCCTCTCTGGCCGCTGCACCGGAGGCCCGGTCCGCGCGCGCTTCCGCGTGCGCGGACCGGGCCTCCCCCGTATGCGCGGGCAGGTGCGGTTCAGCCCGTGGCGCCGGCTGTGCGACGGGGCTTGCGCTTGCCGAGGACGAGGCGGCGGCCCGGCAGCTCCACCCACCGGTAGAGCGCTGCCGAGAGGCCCAGGGTGACGGTGAAGACGGCGGCGGCGGCCGCCAGCGCCGGGAGGGTGTCGAAGCGGGGCTGGTGGCCGAACACCAGCGTCCCGGCCTCCAGGACCAGCACGTGCACCATGTAGAACGCGAACGACCACTCACCCAGCTTCACCGTGCGGCGTCCCTGCCACATCGTCTTCCTGCCCTCGATGTCGGCGAGCGCTCCCGCCGGAATGAGGAGGGCGAAGCCGAGGACGGTGGTGGACGCGTACGCGTTGAGGAAGTACGGGGTCATGAAGTACCCGATCAGGGTGATGGCCGTGGCGGCTTCCAGACCGGGCCCGCGCCAGGCGCCGAGCCGGACCAGCCGGGCCAGGGCGACGCCCAGGACGAACTCGGGGAGGCGTGCGAGCGGGAAGTTGTAGAGGACGACGCCGAGGTCCAGATGGGCGTTCGCCTCGGGAAGGACCATCACCGTGCCGACGCACACCGCCGACAGGGCGTACAGCGCGCGGGGGCCGAGCCGGCGCAGCACCGCGTAGAGGGCGGGGAAGCAGGCGTAGAAGAAGGCCTCGCAGACGAGCGACCAGCTGACCGGGTTGATGCCGTGCCACCACGCGTCCTTCCAGGCGTTCAGCAGCAGGAAGTTCGCGGCCGTCTCCTTGAGGCCGTGCGGCCTGAGTTCGGGCAGCACGGTGAACGCCAGCGCCAGGGCGGCGAGCGTGGTGACCACGTGCACGGGGTAGATCCGGGCGAGTCGGCGCCTCCAGAAGGACACCGCGCTGTCCCCCGGCCGCGCGGACCAGGCCAGCACGAACCCCGAGAGGATGAAGAAGAAGGTCACCCCGACCGCGCCGGGCCCGAACGCCCACACCACGAGGTCGAGGTCGTCGCCGCCGAAGTACTTGGCGTTCTTCAGATGGAAGAGGAACACGACGAGGGCCGCTGCCCACCTCATCCCTGTCAGGGAGGGCAGGTGGGCACCCGGTCGGGGGGCACCCGCCTGTTCCCGGTTCGGGGGTGAAGTGGCTTCCCGCGAAGACACCAGGGCCGTGGCACTCAAAGAAACATCCGTTCGATGGTGGACTGGGGTGGCGTGCGGCACTTGCACCTCCCCCGCCGCACGGCGGACATCGTATGCCCTGCCCTCATATGGCCCGGGATGGCGGCTTCTGCAGGAACGGCTCCAGCAGGCCCGGCACCGCGTCCGCCGCGAAGCGCAGCCCCTCGGTCTCGTCCGCGTCCGGTATCTCGTACGCCCCGTCACCCGCCGCCGTCGTCGCGGTGAGGGTGAGCAGCCCGGACCTGCGCTGGAAGTACGACTGCTTCACCGTCCACCCGATGACGCCGCCCCGCTGGAGGACGACCGTGGACCGCCGCACCGTACCGGAGCGCGCCAGCAGGTGGGGGCCGTCGATGCCGTGGCCGAGGTTCCGGTAGGCGTCCAGGGCGAGCAGCACCGCGAGCGGCAGCAGGGCCAGGGCGCTGCCCAGCGCCGCGTACAGGAGCTCCGGCAGGCGGAGGAACGCCCCGGTAGCGGCGAGGCCCAGTACGGGCACCGAGGCGGAGGTGAGGGCCCAGCGCAGGCGCCGGCCGCGGGCGGCTCGGGGATGCGGGGTGAGCGGGGCGCGCAGGGCGCCTCCCCCGTCCCTGAGGACGCGTCCGGCGACGGTCTCGGCGACCGGGCGCGGCACCGCGGGCAGCAGCGTCCGGTGGCTGTCGCGCTCATCGTCCTTTCCCTGTACGAGGCCGGTGGCTATCGCGTCGACGCGGGCGGCCCGGCACAGCCGGATGCCGAGCGGTTCGACGAGCGCGACGCCTCGCAGCCTCCGCTCCTCGATGGTCAGGGAGCGGGCGGTGAGCAGCCCGCGCCGCAGCCGCAGCGTGCCGCCCGGCTCCCGTTCCAGCCGGTAGTTCCACCACATCTCCACCCAGACGGCGAGGGCGCCGGCGGCGCCGGCGAGGAGCGCCGCGGCGGCGAGGGCGGCGACGAGCCACAGCAGCGGGGTGTCGCGGAACAGGCCGCCTATCCAGTCGATGACTTCACCCTGCGCGCCGAACCACTCGCTGACCTGCATCACACCTCCGGCCGCCGCGCCGCCGAGGAGGGGCGCGACGAACGACAGGGGGGCGTAGCGGACCCAGGCGGGCCGGAGGACGGCGAGCTCGCCGTCCTGCCGCGGCACGCCGTCGGCGGCCTCCTGGCGGTTGAGCAGCTCGCGGCGCAGCCGCTCCCCCTCCGCGCGGGTGACGGGGTCGAGCTCCAGGGTGGACTCGCCGCCGGCGGACTGCTCGCCGGTGCCGATCCGGACCTTGACGAGTCCGAGGACGCGCAGCAGGAGATGGGCGGTCAGGTCGACGCTGCGGATGCGTTCGCGGGCGAGGGAGCGGCGTTTCACCAGCAGGACGCCGGTGTGCAGCTCGGCCCGTTCGGGCCCGACGCGGTAGCGGGTGCGCCGCCAGCGCACGTACCCGATGCCCGCCCCGCCGAGGACGGGCAGCAGGAACCACGCCGGCAGTACCAGCAGCGCCGACCACAGCGGCAGTTTGCCCATCACCACGACGGCGACGGGGACGAAGGAGCCCAGGGACAGTCCGCCGCCGAAGAGGCCGGAGAGCGGGATCACCCTCCAGTCCAGCCGCTGCCACTCGCCGGGGCCGGGCGCGGGGCCCTGCTCCGTGCTCATGTCGCGTCCCCCGGCGTGGCCTGCGCGATGCGGGTCAGCCGGCGGGCGAGGTCGGCCGCCACCTCGTGGTCCAGCCCGGCGATGGTGATCGCGCCCTTGGCCGACGCGGTGGTCACCGTGACGGTGGCGAGGCGGAAGACCTGCTCCAGGGGCCCGCGGACGGTGTCCACGGTCTGGATGCGGGACATCGGCGCGATGCGCCACTCCTGCCAGAAATAACCCGTACGGACGTACACCGCCTCGTCCGTGACCTCCCATCGGTGGACCGTGTACCACCAGCGGGGGAGGAACACGGTGCCGGCGAGGCCCGCCGCCGCCACGGCGCCCGCGGCGGCCGCCGCCCAGCCCCTGACGGGCTCGGCCAGCCAGGCCGTCACGGCGAGGGCGGCGCCCAGGACGGCCGTGGTCAGCAGCCACTGGGTGCGCCACCAGGTGACGGCCCGCTCGTGGAGCGTGTGGGCGGGCGTCCGCAGTCTCAGCCGGGCGTTGTCGTGCACCGTGTCCTCCCCCGTCATGGTCTACCGCGCCCTCAGCGCCCGGTAGGCGGCGGCGAGTGCGGCGGTGGAGCTGTCCAGGTCCTCGCCTCCCACGCCCTGCGTGAGCACGGGCTCGATGCGCTTGGCGAGGACCTTGCCGAGCTCGACGCCCCACTGGTCGAACGAGTCGATGTTCCAGACGGCGCCCTGGACGAAGACCTTGTGCTCGTACAGCGCGATGAGCTGGCCGAGGACGGAGGGGGTCAGCGCGTCCGCGAGGATGGTGGTCGTCGGGTGGTTGCCGCGGAACGTCTTGTGCGGGACCAGTTCCTCGGCGACGCCCTCGGCCCGCACCTCGTCGGGGGTCTTGCCGAAGGCGAGCGCCTGGGTCTGGGCGAAGAAGTTCGCCATCAGCAGGTCGTGCTGGGCGACCAGACCGGGCGGCAGGTCGTCGACGGGCCGGGCGAACCCGATGAAGTCGGCCGGGATGACCTTCGTGCCCTGGTGGATGAGCTGGAAGTAGGCGTGCTGCCCGTTGGTGCCGGGCGTGCCCCACACGACGGGCCCGGTCTGCCACGCGACGGGGTTGCCGTCGCGGTCGACGGACTTGCCGTTGGACTCCATGTCGAGCTGCTGGAGGTACGCGGTGAACTTCGACAGGTAGTGGGAGTAGGGCAGGACCGCGTGCGACTGCGCGTCGAAGAAAGCGCCGTACCAGACGCCCAGCAGGCCGAGCAGCAGCGGGGCGTTCTCCTCCGGCGGGGCCGTGCGGAAGTGCTCGTCCATCAGCCGGAAGCCGTCGAGCATCTCGCGGAACCGGTCGGGCCCGATGGCGATCATCAGGGACAGGCCGATGGCGGAGTCGTAGGAGTAGCGCCCGCCGACCCAGTCCCAGAACGCGAACATGTTGGCCGTGTCGATGCCGAAGTCCTGCACCTTCTCGGCGTTGGTCGACAGGGCCACGAAGTGCTTGGCGACGGCTTCCTGGCCGGCCTTCAGCTCGGTGAGCAGCCAGTCCCGCGCGGAGGTGGCGTTGGTGATGGTCTCGATGGTCGTGAACGTCTTGGACGCGATGATGAAGAGGGTCTCCTCGGCGTCCAGGTCGTGCACGGCCTCGTGCAGGTCGGCGCCGTCCACGTTGGAGACGAAACGGAACGTCAGGTCCCGGCGGGTGTAGGGGCGCAGCGCCTCGTAAGCCATGGCCGGGCCCAGGTCGGAGCCGCCGATGCCGACGTTGACGATGTTCTTGATGGGCTTCCCGGTGTGGCCGGTCCATCCGCCGGACCGCACGCGCTCGCTGAAGGCGCTCATCTGGTCGAGGACGGCGTGCACGTCCGGTACCACGTTCCGGCCGTCGACCTCGATCACGGCCTCGCGCGGGGCGCGCAGCGCGGTGTGGAGGACGGCGCGCCCCTCCGTGTTATTGATCTTGTCGCCGCGGAACATGGCGTCCCTGAGCTCGGCGACGCCGGTGGCTGCGGCGAGGTCGCGCAGCAGCGCGAGCGTCTCGCCGGTGACGAGGTGCTTGGAGTAGTCGAGGTGGAGGTCGCCGACGCGCAGGGTGTGCGTGGTGCCCCGCTGCGGGTCGCCGGCGAACAACTCGCGCAGATGCGTGCTGCCGAACTGCTCCCGGTGCTTCCCGAGCGCACTCCACTCGGGCAACTGGTCGAGCCGTCGGCCGCTGGTGCGTTCCGCCATCATCTTGGACATCAGCCCACTTCTTCTTCGTACCTGCCTGATTGCCCCGCTGCCCCTCCAACCTAATTGATCGGGAAGACTCCGACGGACTTGTCCACAGGCCCGTTGTCCACAGGCCGGACAGGCCGGAAGCGGCAAGGGCCCCGCCCGCCGGAACTGTCGTTCCTGCGGGCGGGGCCCTTGCCTCGCGGTGCGGTGCGCCGTCTCAGATCTCGCCGCGGAGCTTGGCGAGCGCCTCGGCCAGGATCGCCTCGCCGTCCGCGTCGCTGCGGCGCTCCCGCACGTACGCGAGATGCGTCTTGTACGGCTCGGTGCGCGGCGGGTCCGGCGGGTTGTCCCGGTCCTGGCCGGCAGGGAAGCCGCAGCGCGGGCAGTCCCACGTGTCGGGGACCTGCGCGTCGCTCGCGAAGCTCGGCTGAGTCTCGTGCCCGTTGGAGCACCAGAAGGAAACGCGGAGCCGGGGCGCGGACTCGCCGCGCTCGGCCTCTCCCATCGGCCCCGCTCCCACCCGGCTGCCCCGGATAGCGTTGCCACTTGCCACGGTCGTCACTCCCTGCGTGCGGTGCTCAAGGATGCCCCAGTCTACGTAAGGCCCAACGCGCGTCCAGTGAGGGGAGTTACCCCTTCGCCACGGGACGCGGACAGTGGACGCGGGGCCGGGAGGTCCCGGCTACGCCTCCAACTTGATGAGGAGGCCGACGACGATGATGCAGGCGACCCAGAGCAGGCCGACGACCACGGTGATGCGGTCGAGGTTGCGCTCGGCGACCGAGGAGCCGCCCACGGAGGACTGCATGCCGCCACCGAACATGTCGGAGAGACCGCCGCCCTTCCCCTTGTGCATCAGCACCAGCAGCATCAGCAGCAGGCTGAACACGATCAGGGCGATCGAGAACCCCATAATCACGGCTGGACCCTACTTCCTGGCAATTCTCTCGGACTGGATGGACGACGGGGGCCCGGGCGCACTGCCCGGACCCCCGCAAGGGTACGACGGATCGGCCTTACCGCATACTCACTGGTCGCGGAAGCGGACGATCTTGACGAACTCCTCGGTGTCCAGCGAGGCACCGCCGACCAGGGCGCCGTCCACATCCGGCTGCGACATGATCGCGGCGATGTTGCCGGCCTTGACGGAGCCGCCGTACTGGATCCGTACCCGGTCGGCCAGGTCCTGCGAGTACAGCTCGGCCAGGCGGCCGCGGATGGCCCCGCACACCTCCTGGGCGTCCTCGGGGGTGGCGACCTCGCCGGTGCCGATCGC
This sequence comes from Streptomyces sp. CC228A, assembly GCF_021390935.1. Taxonomy (GTDB): domain Bacteria; phylum Actinomycetota; class Actinomycetes; order Streptomycetales; family Streptomycetaceae; genus Streptomyces. Next base: position 256,383 of record NZ_JAJPUI010000004.1, on the reverse strand, counting down.
CCAGACCGGCTCGTACGCGATCACGATGGACTCGGCCTGCTCGGCGGGGATGCTCTTCAGCGCGCCGTCGAGCTGGGCCAGGGTGTAGGCGACCTGGTCGCCGGCCTTGCGGACGTCGAGGCCCTCGCCGACGCACAGGATCGGGGTCAGGCCGTGCTTGTAGGCGGCCTTCACCTTCTCGTTGCAGGTGGTGTCGGTCTCGCCGTGGTACTGGCGGCGCTCGGAGTGGCCGACGGCGACGTACGTGCAGGACAGCTTGGCGAGCATGGCGCCGGAGATCTCGCCGGTGTAGGCGCCGGAGTCGTGTGCCGACAGGTCCTGGGCGCCGTACTTGATCTTCAGCTTGTCGCCGTCGACGAGGGTCTGGACGGACCGCAGGTCGGTGAACGGCACGAGGACCGCCACCTCCGTGTCCGCGTAGTCCTTGTCGGTCAGGGCGAAGGCGAGCTTCTGGACGTGGGCGATGGCCTCAAGGTGGTTGAGGTTCATCTTCCAGTTGCCCGCCATCAGCGGGGTGCGGGTGGTCACGGTGTTCAGTCCTCCAGTGCGGCGAGGCCGGGAAGCGTCTTGCCTTCGAGGTACTCGAGGCTGGCGCCGCCGCCGGTCGAGATGTGGCCGAATGCGTTCTCGTCGAAGCCCAGGGTACGGACGGCGGCGGCGGAGTCCCCGCCGCCGACGACGCTGAAGGCCGGGGAGTCGACGAGCGCCTGGGCGACGGCCTTGGTGCCCTCGGCGTAGTCGGGGTGCTCGAAGACGCCCATGGGACCGTTCCAGAAGACGGTGCCGGCGTCGGCGAGCTTCGCGGCGTACAGCTCGCGGGTCCGGGGGCCGATGTCCAGGCCCTCCTGGTCGGCGGGGATGGCGTCCGCGGCGACGGTGCCCGGGTTCGCCGGGGCCTTGGTCTTCAGGTCCGGGAACTCGGTGGAGACCAGCACGTCGGCGGGGAGGACGAACTCCACGCCGCGCTTCCCTGCCTCCGCCAGGTAGTCGCGGCAGGCGGGGACCTGGTCCTCCTGCAGCAGCGAGATGCCCACCTCGTGGCCCTGGGCCTTGAGGAAGGTGTACGCCATGCCGCCGCCGATGAGGATGCGGTCGGCCTTCTTGAGCAGGTTGTCGATGACGCCCAGCTTGTCGGAGACCTTGGCGCCGCCGAGCACGACCACGTACGGCCGCTTGACGTCCTCGGTGAGCTTCTTCAGGACGCCCACCTCGGACGCGATGAGGTAGCCGGCGTAGGACGGCATGAGCCGCGGCAGCTCGTACACCGAGGCGTGCCGGCGGTGGACGGCGCCGAAGCCGTCGCCGACGTACACGTCCGCGAGGGCCTCCAGGCGGGTGGCGAGTTCGGCGCGGGCGGCCGGGTCCTTCGAGGTCTCGCCGGGGTGGAAGCGCAGGTTCTCGATGACCGCGACCTGGCCGGCCTCCAGGCCGTTCACGGCGGCGTGGGCCTCGCTGCCGATGGTGTCGGCGGCGAACGCCACGGACCGGCCGAGCAGCTCGGCGAGGCGTGCGGCGACGGGGCGGAGGGAGAACGCCGGGTCGGGCTCGCCCTTGGGGCGCCCCAGGTGCGAGGCCACGACGACCTTGGCACCGGCCGCGGTGAGGGCCTGCAGGGTCGGCAGGACGGCGCGGATCCGGCCGTCGTCGGTGATCGTGCCGCCGTCGAGCGGCACGTTGAGGTCGGCGCGGACGAAGACCCGCTTGCCCTGGACTCCCTGGGCGAGAAGTTCGTCGATCGTCTTCATCGGTTTTCGTGCTCCTTGGAAGGGACGGGGGCCGGCGGGTCGGGGCAAGCGACAGGGCCCGCGCAGCGCTGCCGTGCGCTGCCCGAGCCCTGTGCTCACATCGAGGTGCCAGCCCTGCTGCTGATCGTAGTGGTGCTTCCGATCAGAGCTGGTTGCCGACGAAGACGGTCAGGTCGACGAGGCGGTTGGAGTAGCCCCACTCGTTGTCGTACCAGCCGACGATCTTGACCTGCTTGCCCTGGACCATCGTCAGCGACGAGTCGAAGGTGCAGGAAGCCGGCCAGTTGACGATGTCGGAGGAGACGATTGGGTCGGCGGTGTAGTCGACGATGCCCTTCAGCTCGCCCTCGGCGGCCTTCTGGAAGGCGCTGTTGATCTCGTCCCTGGTGACCTCGCGGTCCAGTTCGACGACGAGGTCGGTGACGGAGCCGGTCGGCACCGGGACGCGCATGGCGATGCCGTCCAGCTTGCCCTTGAGCTGCGGGAGGACCAGCGCGGTGGCCTTGGCGGCGCCCGTGGAGGTCGGGATGATGTTCTCCGCGGCGGCGCGGGCGCGGCGCAGGTCCTTGTGCGGGAAGTCCAGGATGCGCTGGTCGTTGGTGTAGGCGTGGACCGTCGTCATGAGGCCCTTGACGATGCCGAAGTTCTCGTCGAGGACCTTGGCCATCGGCGCCACGCAGTTGGTGGTGCAGGAGGCGTTGGAGATGACGTGGTGGTTGGCCGGGTCGTAGGTGTCCTGGTTGACACCCATGACGATGGTGACGTCCTCGTTCTTGGCCGGGGCCGAGATGAGGACCTTCTTCGCGCCGCCCGCGAGGTGCTTCGCGGCGTCGTCGCGGTTGGTGAAGATGCCGGTGGACTCGACGACGACGTCGACGCCGAGCTCACCCCACGGGATGTCGGCCGGGTTGCGCTCGGACAGCACCTTGATGGTGCGGCCGTCGACGGTGATGGTGTCGGCGGTGTGGGAGACGTCCGCCTTCAGGCGGCCGAGGATGGAGTCGTACTTCAGCAGGTGGGCGGTGGTCGCGGTGTCACCCAGGTCGTTGACAGCCACGATCTCGATGTCCGCACCCTGCTCCAGCAGCGCACGGAAGTAGTTGCGACCGATGCGGCCGAAGCCGTTGATTCCTACGCGGATCGTCACGAACCGATCTCCTCGTTGGTACGCCGGGTTTCGACGCCGGCGAGCTGTATGGGATGTCCCCGACCGGTTATGACCCTACCTCTCCTGGCCCCCCGGAGTGACATCGAGCGCACGCGTACGACCGCTATCGCGCAACTTACTGACGGGTAGCACGGTGATGACTGCACGACTGTGCCAGGGGAGCGTCAAATGTGCATATGACGACCCTGCCGACGGCTCCCGGCGCGGGCCCCGCCGGACCCGCGCGCCGGCGTGAACGACCGTACGGGGGCCGGGTGGAGGCGGCTTCGGCACAAGGGGGCGTCGGCGCGGGGCGGTGCGGCCGGGCCCCGGTGGCTGCCGGCAGGGGAAATCGTGTGGCGCTCCCGTCGCGGTGCCGCGGCGCTCCGCGGACGGCGCGGCCGCGGAGCGCTCTGCGGCGGTCCTCCGGGTACGGGCCCGGGTACGGGCCCGGCACGGCCCGCAGCGGGAGGCCCAGCGCCCCGTACGACCGCGCAGGCGGCCGGAGCTGCGACGCGCCCCGGCGCGGGAGGCCCAGGGGGCCGCTCACGGTTCGCAGCGGGAGGCCAGGGGCCGCGCGCGTACGGCCGCGCAGGCGGGGCCGTACGCGCACGGCGTCCCGGCACGCCCCCGTGCACCGCGGAACCGCGGCGGCGCGCCCGGCGGGCCGGTGGACGCCGTGGCCGCCGCGGGCGGGGCGGGTCAGCTGACGAGGCCGTCCGCCATCTCCTCCGTCAGGTTCGACTCCGTGCCGGGGATGCCGAGGTCGGCCGCGCGCTTGTCGGCCATGGCGAGCAGGCGGCGGATCCGCCCGGCCACCGCGTCCTTCGTCAGCGGCGGGTCCGCGAGCGCCCCGAGTTCCTCCAGGGACGCCTGCTTGTGCTCCATGCGCAGCCGTCCGGCGGCGGCGAGGTGCTCGGGCACGTCCTCGCCGAGGATCTCCAGCGCACGGGCGACGCGGGCGCCGGCCGCGACGGCGGCGCGGGCCGAACGGCGCAGGTTCGCGTCGTCGAAGTTGGCCAGCCGGTTCGCGGTGGCGCGCACCTCGCGCCGCATCCGCCGCTCCTCCCACGCGAGGACCGACTCGTGGGCGCCCAGCCGGGTCAGGAGGGCGCCGATCGCGTCGCCGTCCCGGACGACGACCCGGTCCACACCCCGCACCTCGCGGGCCTTCGCGGCGATGGAGAGGCGGCGGGCGGCGCCGACCAGCGCGAGCGCGGCCTCCGGTCCCGGGCAGGTGACCTCAAGGGACGAGGAGCGGCCCGGCTCGGTCAGGGAACCGTGCGCGAGGAAGGCCCCGCGCCAGGCGGCCTCGGCGTCGCAGGTGGCGCCGGAGACCACCTGCGGCGGCAGGCCCCTGATGGGACGGCCGCGCCCGTCGACGAGCCCGGTCTGGCGGGCGAGCTGGTCACCGCCCGCGACCACCCGCACCACGAAGCGCGAACCGCGCCGCAGTCCGCCCGGAGCCATCACGATCAGCTCCGAACCGTGCCCGAAGATCTCCGCGATGTCCCGCTTCAGCCGGCGCGCCGCCATCGCGGTGTCCAGCTCGGCCTCGATCACGATGCGCCCGCTGACCAGGTGCAGGCCCCCGGCGAACCGCAGGATCGACGAGACCTCCGCCTTTCTGCAGCACGTGCGGGTGACGGGAAGCCGGGAGATCTCGTCTTTCACCGCTGCCGTCATCGCCATGGGCCGATCCTTCCATGCATCCGGAAAATACGGTCGTACGCGGCGGCCAGCAGCTCCGGGTCGTGCCTGGGCAGTCCGTCCTCCCTGGCCACCGGCGCCAGCTCGACCGCGGCTCCGAGCCTTTCGGCGGCCTCGGACAACGACCCGCGGTCGGGCACGGCGGCCTCGTCGGCCAGCACCACGTCCAGCGAGAGTTTAGGGGCGTGTCGGGCCAAAACCTCCAAATGACGCTGCGGGGAGAAGCCCGCGGTTTCCCCGGGCTGCGGCGCGAGGTTCAGTGAGAGGACCCGGCGGGCCTTGGTCTCGGTCAGCGCGTCGAGCAGTTCCGGCACCAGCAGGTGCGGGATCACCGAGGAGAACCAGGAGCCCGGGCCGAGCACCACCCAGTCGGCGTCCAGCACGGCCTCCACCGCCTCGGGGACGGCCGGCGGGTCGTTCGGCACCAGGTGGACGGACTGCACCTCACCGGGGGTGAGCGCCACCGTGGCCTGGCCCCGTACGAGGTCCACGTCCCGCGGCCGCTCCGGGTCGTGGCCCCGGACCAGGGCCTGGAGCTCCAGCGGCACGGCGGACATCGGCAGCACCCGCCCGTGCGCCCCGAGCAGTTTCCCGACGAGGTCGAGGGCCTGCACGGGGTCGCCGAGCTGCTCCCACAGCGCGACGATCAGCACGTTGCCCACGGCGTGCTCGTGCAGGTCGCCCTTGGACTGGAAGCGGTGCTGGATGACGCGGGCCCAGGTCTGGCCCCAGTCGTCGTCGCCGCACAGCGCGGCGAGGGCCTTGCGCAGGTCGCCGGGGGGCAGGACGCCGAGCTCCTCGCGCAGACGGCCGCTGGAGCCGCCGTCGTCGGCGACCGTGACGACGGCGGTCAGGTCTCCGGTGATGCGGCGCAGCGCGGCCAGTGACGCGGACAGGCCCATGCCGCCGCCCAGGGCCACGACCTTGGGCTGGGTGCCGCGTCGGCGGAGCGTACGGGCGGACAGGGTGCTCGTACGCCGCCGGTACGGGCGCCTCACTCGCGCCCCATGTCGCGGTGGACGACGACGGTCTCGACGCCCTCGGAGGCGAGCCGGGCGGCGAGCTTCTCGGACATGGCGACCGAGCGGTGCTTGCCGCCGGTGCAGCCGACGGCGATGGTCACGTAGCGCTTGCCCTCGCGGCGGTAGCCCGCGGCGATCAGTTCCAGCAGCTCGGTGTAGCGGTCCAGGAAGTCCTTGGCGCCGGGCTGGTTGAAGACGTACGCGGAGACCTCCTCGTTGAGGCCGGTGAAGGGGCGCAGCTCCGGGACCCAGTGCGGGTTCGGCAGGAACCGGCAGTCGACCACCAGGTCCGCGTCGACGGGCAGCCCGTACTTGTAGCCGAAGGACATGACGGTGGCCCGCAGCTCGGGTTCCTCGTCGCCGGCGAACTGGGCGTCCATCTTGGCGCGCAGCTCGTGCACGTTGAGGCTGGAGGTGTCGATCACCAGGTCGGCGTCGCCGCGCAGCTCGCGCAGCAGGTCGCGCTCGGCGGCGATGCCGTCGACGATGCGGCCGTCCCCCTGCAGCGGGTGGGGGCGGCGCACGGACTCGAAGCGGCGGACGAGGGCCTCGTCGGAGGACTCGAGGAAGACGATGCGGCGCTTGACGCCCTTGGCGTCGAGCACGGCGAGGGAGTCGCGGAGGTTGTCGAAGAACTGCCGGCCGCGGACGTCGACGACGACGGCGATGCGGGCCACGTTGCCCTGCGACCGGGCGCCGAGCTCGACCATGGTGGGGATGAGGGCCGGCGGCAGGTTGTCGACGACGAACCAGCCGAGGTCCTCCAGGCACTTGGCCGCGGTGCTGCGGCCCGCCCCGGACATGCCGGAGATGATCACCAGTTCGGGGATGGCGGGCTCGGCCGCCGCGCCGGTCGCCCCGACCGCGCCGTTCACGCCGTTCGCACCGTTGGCGCCGCCGTTCCCGCCGTTGGCGGCGGCGTCGGCCGTCGTGCCCGTACTGCCCGTACTCACGTGTGCTGCTCCGTCTTCTCGCTCCGCGCCGCCTGCGGCGGGCGCGGTGCCGTCGGTGTGGTCATTCATGTCCGGATCCCCGTCCACGCGCGGTGTCCCCGTTGTCGTCTTCCATGATCTCTCCTGTCGCCGTGTTGACGGCGGGAGCGGCCGGGGCGGCCTGGGCGAGTGCCGCGGCGACGGCCTCGGCGGTCTTCCGGCCGACGCCGGGGACCTCGCAGATCTGCTCGATTGTCGCCTGCCGGAGCCGCTTCACCGAGCCGAAGTGTTTGATCAGGGTCTTCTTCCGGGCCTCGCCCAGCCCGGGCACGGCGTCCAGGGGGCCGGTCCTGAGGCGCTTGGTGCGCTTGCTGCGCTGGTAGCGGATCGCGAAGTCGTGGGCCGTGTCGCGGACCCGCTGGAGCAGGTAGAGGCCCTCGCTGGTGCGGGGCAGGACGACCGGGTCGTCCTCGCCGGGCAGCCAGACCTCCTCGAGGCGCTTGGCGAGCCCGCACACGGCGACGTCGTCGATGCCCAGCTCGTCCAGGGCCCGGCGGGCGGCGGCGACCTGCGGCTGCCCGCCGTCGACGACGACGAGCTGCGGCGGGTACGCGAACTTCCTGGGGCGGCCGTCGTCGTCCAGGGCGGCAGAAGGGACCTCGGCGGGCACCTCACCGCCCGTGGAGGGCGGCTCCCCGTCCGGCACCTCGCCGCCCGCGGGGGACGGCACCCCGTCCGGCACCTCGCCGTCGCTGCCGACCCACTCCCCCGTCTTCTCCTTCTCGGCGAGGTATCGGCGGAACCGCCGGCCGATCACCTCATGCATGGACCGGACGTCGTCCTGCCCCTCGAAACCGCGGATCTGGAACCGCCGGTACTCGCTCTTGCGGGGCAGACCGTCCTCGAAGACCACCATGGAGGCCACGACGTCCTCGCCGTGCAGGTGGGAGATGTCGAAGCACTCGATGCGCAGCGGCGCGGCGTCCAGGCCGAGGGCGTCGGCGATCTCCTCCAGGGCGCGGGAGCGCGTGGTGAGGTCGCTGGCGCGCTTGGTCTTGTGCAGGACCAGGGCGTGCTGGGCGTTGCGGCCCACGGTCTCCATCAGTGCCTTCTTGTCGCCGCGCTGCGGCACCCGCAGGGAGACCTGGGACCCGCGCCGCTGGCTCAGCCACTGGCTGATGGCGTCCAGGTCCTCGGGGAGGGCCGGCACGAGGACCTCCTTGGGGACGGCGTCGCCCCGCTCCTCGCCGTACAGCTGCTGCAGGGCGTGCTCCACCAGCCCGGCGGTGTCGACGGCCTCGACCTTGTCGGTGACCCAGCCCCGCTGGCCGCGCACCCGTCCGCCCCGGACGTGGAAGATCTGCACGGCTGCTTCCAGCTCGTCCTCGGCCACGGCGATCAGGTCGGCGTCGGTGGCGTCGGCGAGAACGACCGCGTTCTTCTCCATGGCCCGCCTGAGGGCCTCTATGTCGTCGCGGAGCCGCGCGGCCTTCTCGTACTCCATCTCGTCGGCCGCCGCCATCATGTCCTTCTCCAGGCGGCGGATGTACGTGCCGGTCCGCCCGGCCATGAAGTCGCAGAACTCCTCGGCCAGTTCGCGGTGGTCCTCGGCGCTGATCCGGCCAACGCAGGGGGCGGAGCACTTGCCGATGTACCCGAGGAGGCAGGGGCGGCCGGTGCGGGCTGCGTTCCTGAACACGCCGGACGTGCAGGTGCGGACGGGGAAGACCCGCAGGAGGAGGTCGACGGTCTCGCGGATGGCCCACGCGTGGGCGTACGGCCCGAAGTACCGCGTGCCCTTCTGCTTCTGGCCGCGCATGACCTGCACCCGCGGGAACTCCTCGCCCAGGGTGACCGCGAGGTACGGATAGCTCTTGTCGTCGCGGTACTTGACGTTGAAGCGGGGGTCGAACTCCTTGATCCAGGAGTACTCGAGCTGGAGCGCCTCCACTTCGGTGGAGACCACCGTCCACTCCACGGACGCCGCCGTGGTGACCATCGTGCGGGTGCGGGGGTGCAGTCCGGCCAGGTCCTGGAAGTAGTTGGCGAGCCGCTGCCGCAGCGACTTCGCCTTGCCCACGTAGATCACCCGGCGGTGCTCGTCGCGGAACCTGTAGACCCCCGGCGAGTCGGGGATCTGTCCCGGCTTGGGGCGGTAGCTGGAGGGGTCTGCCATGCCTCACACCCTACTGGCGGACGCTGACACGCCCGGGGTCCCGGACGGCGTCCGGGCCAGGGCAGCGGACGGAGGCGCGGGCGGGGCGGGCAGGCGGTCCGCCCCGGCCGGGGAGCGGCGGAGTCGGCGGGGCGGGCGGGGCGGGCGATCCATCCCGGCCGCCAAGCCCAGCCGCAGATCAGCTCCAGAAGCCCCGGGAGCCGCAGAAGCCGCAGCCCGCGGACTCCGGAGGCCGTCAGGCCTGGGGGCCCGCGATGAGCTTCCCGTCCTTGACGGTCACGGGCACCTCGGGCAGCGGCACCGTGGCCGGGCCCTTGAGGGCCTTGCCGGTGGTGACGTCGAATCGGCTGCCGTGGCACGGGCAGTTGCCCTCGCCGTCCTCGACCTTGTCGAGGACGCAGCCGGCGTGCGTGCACTGGGCGCTGAACGCCTTGTACTGCCCCTGGGCCGGGCAGTGCACGAGCAGCCGCTGCTCCCGGTAGAGCCGGGTGCCGCCGACGGGCACGTCACCGGCCGCGCCGAGGTCCACGGGGGCGGTCGGCGTGGGTGTCACGGCGTGGCCGACCTTGGACTCGGTGGAGCAGGCGGCGACCCCCACGCCGGCCGCCCCGGCGAGCGCGGCGCCCTTCAGCACGGTACGGCGGGTGGCGGGCTTGCCGGACATGGGCTGCTCCAGGACTAGACAGGTGCGCGAACGACGAAGCCGACGATACCGACGCACCGGACCCCGCCCGCCCGGGGGTCCCCAGGGCGGCCCGGCAGCCCCGGGGACCTGCGGCCCGAGCCCCGGGACGGCACTGCGGCCCTGAAGCCGCTGGGCCCCGGCATCCCCGGGGCGGCCCTGCGGCCCGGTGCGCTACCCGCCCGGTGGCCCGGGGCAGCCAGGCTCCCCGGGGGCCGAACGGACGCGGAACACCCCACCCCGCACGGGACCGCCCACGCCGCACGAAACCGCCCACGCCCCACGTGCCCGCGCGCCGTACGGGCCCCTATGCCGTGCGGGCCGCCGCCCTACGCCTTGCGGGCGCGGCTGCGCCGTGCGGGCGCCGCCTTCACGGGCGCGGCGTCGCTGACCCGGTCCCCGAGGATCTCGCGCAGGAACTTGCCGGTGTGGCTGGCCGGCACCCCGGCGACCTGCTCCGGTGTGCCCTCGGCGACCACGAGCCCGCCGCCGCTGCCGCCTTCGGGACCCATGTCGACGATCCAGTCGGCGGTCTTGATGACATCGAGGTTGTGCTCGATGACGATCACCGTGTTGCCCTTGTCGACCAGGTTCGACAGGACCTTGATCAGCTTCGAGATGTCCTCGAAGTGCAGACCCGTCGTCGGCTCGTCCAGGACGTAGACCGTGCGTCCCGTCGACCGCTTCTGGAGCTCGCTGGCGAGTTTCACGCGCTGGGCCTCGCCGCCCGACAGCGTCGGCGCCGACTGGCCCAGCCGGACGTACCCGAGGCCGACCTCCGTGAGGGTCTTCAGGTGGCGCGAGATCGTCGGGACCGCCCCGAAGAACTCCAGGGCCTCCTCGATGGGCATGTCCAGCACCTCGGCGATGGACTTGCCCTTGTAGTGGACCTCCAGGGTCTCCCGGTTGTAGCGCGCGCCGTGGCAGACCTCGCACGGCACGTACACGTCCGGCAGGAAGTTCATCTCGATCTTGATGGTGCCGTCGCCGGAGCAGTTCTCGCAGCGGCCGCCCTTGACGTTGAAGGAGAACCGGCCCGGCAGGTAGCCGCGGACCTTCGCCTCCATCGTCTCCGCGAAGAGCTTGCGCACATGGTCGAAGACGCCGGTGTAGGTGGCCGGGTTCGACCGCGGGGTGCGGCCGATCGGCGACTGGTCGACGTGCACGACCTTGTCGACGAGGTCGTCGCCCTCCACGCGCGTGTGCCGCCCCGGCACCGACTTGGCACCGTTCAGCTCGCGGGCCAGGTGCGTGTACAGGATGTCGTTGACCAGGGTGGACTTGCCGGAGCCCGAGACGCCCGTCACGGCGGTGAGGACACCCAGCGGGAAGGACACGTCGATGTCCCGCAGGTTGTTCTCCCGCGCCCCGTGGACGGTCAGCCTCCGGGCGGGGTCCACGGTCCGGCGGACGTCGGGCACCGGGATGGCCCTCTTGCCCGCGAGGTACTGCCCCGTCATCGAGGCCTTGTTCGCGAGCAGCTGCTTGAGCGGCCCGGAGTGCACGACCTCGCCGCCGTGCTCGCCGGCGCCGGGGCCGATGTCGACGACCCAGTCGGCGACCTTGATGGTGTCCTCGTCGTGCTCGACGACGATGAGGGTGTTGCCCATGTCGCGGAGGCGTACAAGGGTCTCGATCAGCCGGTGGTTGTCGCGCTGGTGCAGGCCGATGGACGGCTCGTCCAGCACGTACAGCACGCCGACCAGGCCGGAGCCGATCTGCGTGGCGAGCCTGATGCGCTGGGCCTCGCCGCCGGACAGCGTGCCGGCCGCCCGGTTCAGCGACAGGTAGTCGAGGCCGACGTCGACCAGGAACCGCAGCCGCTCGTTGACCTCCTTCAGCACCCGTTCGGCGATCTTCTTGTCGCGCGCGGTCAGCGTGAGGCGCCCGAGGAACTCGGCGCAGTCGCTGATCGACATCGCCGACACCTCGGCGATCGACTTGTCCATGACCGTCACGGCCAGCACGATCGGCTTCAGGCGCGTGCCCTCGCAGGTGGGGCAGGGCACCTCGCGCATGTACCCCTCGAAGCGCTCGCGGCTGGAGTCGCTCTCCGCCTCGCTGTGCCGCCGCTTCACGAAGGACACGGCGCCCTCGAAGGCGGGCGTCGTGTAGGCCCGCTCCCTGCCGTACCGGTTGCGGTAGCGCACCTCGACCTGGGTCCTGTGGCCGTACAGCAGCGCCTTCCTGGCGCGCTGGGGCAGGCCCGCCCACGGGATGTCGGTGCGGAAGCCCAGCGCGTCGGCCAGGCCGCCGATGAGCCGCCCGAAGTACTCCTTGGTGTGCCCGTGCGACCACGGGTGGATCGCGCCCTCGTCCAGGGTCCGGTCCGGGTCGGGCACGACCAGCTCCGGGTCGACCTCCATGCGCGTGCCGATGCCGGTGCAGTCGGGGCAGGCGCCGAAGGGCGAGTTGAAGGAGAAGGAGCGCGGCTCCAGCTCCTCGAAGGACAGGTCGTCGTACGGGCAGTACAGGTGCTCCGAGTACATCCGCTCGCGCTCGGGGTCGTCCTCGGGGAGGTCGACGAAGTCGAGCACGACCATGCCGCCGGACAGGCCCAGCGCGGTCTCGACGGAGTCGGTGAGCCGGCGCTTGGCGCTCTCCTTGACGGTGAGGCGGTCGACGACCACCTCGATCGTGTGCTTCTCCTGCTTCTTCAGCTTCGGCGGCTCGGTCAGCTGGACGGTCTTCCCGTCGACCCGCGCCCGGCTGTAGCCCTTGGTCTGGAGGTCGGAGAAGAGGTCGACGAACTCGCCCTTCCGCTCGCGCACGAGCGGGGACAAGACCTGGAAGCGGCTGCCCTCGGGCAGCTCCAGCACCCGGTCGACGATCGCCTGCGGCGACTGGCGGGAGATCGGGCGGCGGCACTCCGGGCAGTGCGGCTTGCCGATCCGCGCGAAGAGCAGCCGCAGGTAGTCGTACACCTCGGTGATCGTGCCGACCGTGGAGCGCGGGTTGCGCGAGGTCGATTTCTGGTCGATCGAGACCGCAGGGGACAGGCCCTCGATGAAGTCCACGTCGGGCTTGTCCATCTGGCCGAGGAACTGCCGGGCGTACGAGGACAGCGATTCGACGTATCTGCGCTGGCCCTCGGCGAAGATCGTGTCGAACGCGAGGGACGACTTGCCGGATCCGGACAGACCGGTGAAGACGATGAGCGAGTCACGCGGGAGGTCGAGCGAGACGTTCTTCAGATTGTGCTCGCGCGCGCCACGGACGATGAGACGGTCGGCCACGCCGGTCCGCACCTTTCTTGAGAGAAGCGGGGGCACAGCCCCCGTCCCAGACTCTTCGAGCCTATGGGGGCCGCCGGATGGATGAATCCCTGACTTTCCAGGATGCCTCCACCGAGCGTATAGCACGTGCATTCGATTTACGTCCGCGCTTCGTCACCTTCACCCGATCGAGTGGCGGCGCTAGGGTCGGCGGCATGATCGACCACGTACGTGACCTGGCCTCGGTACGCGAGGCGACCGAGCGGCTGCTCAGCGCGGCCGCCACTCTCGACAACGCGGCGGTCGCCGCCCCGTCACGGCTGCCCGGGTGGACCCGCGGGCACGTCCTGGCCCACCTGTCCCGCAACGCCGACGCCCTGGTGAACGTCCTCCAGGGCCTCCCCATGTACGCAAGCGCAGAGGCCCGCGAAGCCGACATCGAGGCCGGCGCCCCGCGCCCCCTGGAGGCGCAGCTGGCGGACCTGCGCGAGACGGCCGCCCGGTTCCAGGCGGAGGGCGAGGCCCCGGCCGACTGGAGCCGCACGGTGGAGCTCCGCAACGGCGTCACGGACCAGGCGGCCCGCGTCCCCTTCCGCCGCCTCGTGGAGGTCGAGCTGCACCACGTCGACCTCGGCGTCGGCTACGAGCTGGAGGACCTGCCCGCGGAGTTCACCGCGCGGGAGATCGACTTCCTGGCGGACCGCTTCGCCGGCCACCCGGCGGTCCCCGCCACCGTGCTCACCGCGGACGACGGCAGCACGTGGCGGACGGGGACGGCGGCCGAGGGCGCGGGGGCCCCGGAGACGGCCGTCACCGGCACCGCCGCCGACCTCCTCGGCTGGCTGGCCGGGCGCCGCGACGGCGCCGCCCTGAAGGTCTCCGGCGGTGCCCTCCCGAAGCTGCCCCCGCTGTGAGGACCCGGCGATAGGCTGAGCCCATGACGTACAGCGGAGTGGTGAAGGTCGGCGGTCCCGCGGACGTGCACGAGCTGCAGGACCTGATCGTCTCGAAGGTCGCCGTCGGCCCGATGGACAACAACGCGTACCTCCTGCGCTGCCGCGCGACCGACGAGCAGCTGCTCGTCGACGCGGCCGCCGAGCCGCACACTCTGCTGAGCCTGATCGGTGACGACGGCATCGCGTCCGTCGTCACCACCCACCGGCACCAGGACCACTGGGGCGCGCTGGCCGAGGTCGTCGCCGCCACGGGTGCCCGCACCTACGCCGGGCGGTACGACGCCGAGGGCGTGGCCGTCCCGACCGACGTGCTCGTCGAGGACGGTGACACCATCCGGGTGGGGCGGGTCGAGCTGACGGCCCGCCACCTCGTGGGCCACACCCCCGGCTCGATCGCGCTGGTCTACGACGACCCGCACGGCCCTCCCCACGTCTTCACCGGCGACTGCCTGTTCCCGGGGGGCGTCGGCAACACCCGGAACGATCCGGAGGCGTTCAGGAGCCTGCTGCACGACGTGGAGACCAAGCTGTTCGGCGCCCTGCCGGACGAGACCTGGGTCTACCCCGGCCACGGCAGGGACACCACGCTCGGCGACGAGCGCCCGCACCTCGCGGAATGGCGCGAACGCGGCTGGTGAGACCGGGCCTCCTCGTGTGCGCGGCCGCAAGGGGGCCCGCCGCCCGGTAGTTTGCGCGGCATGCACGCACGTCACCTCCCGCCGGCGGCACAGTCGGCGCCGTCCATGGGTCGGCTCGCCGCCGCCTCCCTCACCGGGACGGCCATCGAGTTCTACGACTTCTTCGTCTACGGCACCGCGGCGGCCCTGGTCCTCGGCCCCCTGTTCTTCCCCGCCTTCTCGCCCCTCGCGGGCACGCTGGCGGCCTTCGGCACGTTCGCCGTGGGGTTCGTCTCCCGGCCGCTCGGCTCGCTGATCTTCGGCCACGTCGGGGACCGGTACGGGCGCCGGCCGGTGCTCTTCGCGTCGCTCGCGCTGACCGGCGCGGCGACGGTCGCGGTGGGGTTCGTCCCCACGTACGCGACGATCGGTGTGGCGGCCCCGGTGCTGCTGGTGGTGCTGCGGTTCGTGCAGGGGCTCGGGCTCGGCGGGGAGTGGGGCGGCGCGGTGCTGCTGACCGCCGAGCACGCGCCGCCGGGGCGGCGGGCCCTGTGGGCGAGCTTCACGCAGATGGGTCCGCCGGTCGGCTTCCTGCTGGCGAACGGCGTGGTGCTGGCCCTGTCGGCGTCGCTGAGCGACGAGGCGTTCCGGGAGTGGGGATGGCGGGTGCCGTTCTGGGCCGCGGGTCTGCTCGCGGTCGGCGGGCTGCTGCTGCGCACGTCGCTGCATGAGACGCCGCAGTTCCGGGACCTCACCGAGAGCGGGGCGCGGGCGACCGCGCCGGTGGTGGAGGTGGTGCGGCACCACTGGCGGCCGGTGCTGCTGACGGCCGGGGCGCTGGCCGTCGGCTACGCGGTGTTCTACACCGTGTCGACGTGGGCGCTCGCGTACGGGACGGAGCAGCGCGGAGTGGACCGCACCGTCATGCTGCTGGTGGTGATGGCCGCGGTGGCCGTCAAGGGGGCGCTGACCCCGCTGGCGGCGATGCTGGGCGACCGGTACGGGCGGCGGCCGCTGTGCCTGGCGGGGTGCGCGATGTCGGCGCTGTGGATGTTCCCGATGGTGTGGCTGCTGTACACGGGGCGGCCCGCGGCCATGTTCCTGGGGCTCGTGGTGGCGCTGCTCGCGTTCATCACCATGTTCGCCGTGGTCGCCGCGTACCTGCCGGAGCTGTACGAGCCGCGGGTGCGGTGCACGGGCGCGGCTGTGGGCTACAACCTGGCGGGTGTGGTGGGCGGGGCGCTGACGCCCATGGTGGCGACGGCCGTGTCGGGGGGTTCCGGTCCGCCGTGGGGCGTGGCGGCATACCTGACGGGCATCGCACTGCTGAGCCTGGGCTGCTTCGCCCTGCTGCCGGAGACGCGTCCCGAGCCGGAGGGCGGTGAGCCGGCCGGCGAGCGGGCCGGGAACCCGCGGCGGCGGCCTGACGCCCGGGACGGCGCCAGGCCGCGGCGGCGGGCTCAGGCGGTCTGGATCTCCAGGACGTCGCAGTTGAGGAACTTCGTCGGGCGGGAGCAGAGGGACTCCAGCCGCTGGGCCATCTCACTCGTGCCGGGGTCGTCGTTGTTGCGCATGGCCTCCTCGTACGAGTCGAACTCGACGACCACGTAGTAGCGCCCCGGGTTGTCTCGGTCTTTGAGGATCATGCTGCGGCTGGGTCCGTAGTCCCGGGGTTCGTTCTCCGCGCCCCACTCGTCCATCAGGGCGCGGACCTCGTCCATGCGGTCCGTCTCGACATCGAGGATCTGCGTGAATCTCATGCGGACACGCAAACACCGCCCGTGCCGTTCGGCAACCGGGCGGCGTCCGCGTGTACTCCGCAGGGGTCAGACCTTCACGGAGTCCTTGTCGCCCTCGTCGACGGAAGGCTGCTCGCCGGCGGACTGCTCGGCGGCCGCCAGGCGGCGGGAGGCGATCAGGCTGGTGATGGTCGTGATGACGAGGACACCGCAGATCACGCCCAGCGAAACGGGGATCGAGATCTCGGGGACGTGCACCCCGGACTCGTGGAGGGCGTGGAGGATGAGCTTCACGCCGATGAAGCCGAGGATCACGGACAGGCCGTAGCTGAGGTGGACCAGCTTCTTGAGGAGGCCGCCGATGAGGAAGTACAGCTGCCGCAGACCCATCAGCGCGAAGGCGTTGGCCGTGAACACGATGTACGGGTCCTGGGTGAGGCCGAAGATCGCGGGGATCGAGTCCAGGGCGAACAGCAGGTCGGTGGTGCCGATGGCCAGCATGACGACCATGAGCGGCGTCAGCACGCGCTTGCCGTTCACCCGGATGAACAGCTTCGTCCCGTGGTAGCGGTCGGCGACGCCGAAGCGCTTCTCGACGGCCTTCAGGAGGCGGTTCTCCTCGAACTCCTCCTCGGGCTCGTCGGAGGACGCCTCCTTGATGAGCTTCCAGGCGGTGTAGATCAGGAACGCGCCGAAGATGAAGAAGACCCACGAGAACGTGGAGATGATCGCGGCGCCTGCCGCGATGAAGATGGCCCGCATGACCAGCGCGATCAGCACACCGACGAGGAGGACGCGCTGCTGGAGGTGGGAGGGCACGGAGAACTTCGCCATGATGAGGACGAAGACGAAGAGGTTGTCGACACTGAGCGACTTCTCCGTGATGTACCCGGCGAAGAACTCGCCGGATGCCTGGCTCTCCCCCATGAAGATCAGTCCGACGCCGAAGAGCACGGCGAGGACGACCCAGACGACCGTCCAGATGCCGGCTTCCTTCACCGACACGTCGTGGGGTTTGCGGCCGATGAGAAAGTCGACCGAGATCAGGGCGAGCAGACCGAGAACGGTCACCACCCACATGGTTGTCGTGACTTGCACTGCGCCTCCGGCGTCGTACGGCTACTGCTCAGCGTCGTCGCTGCCGGAGGTCTCTTCCACCCGTGGCCGCCCGGTGACGGGCCGACGCTGGGCCGGCGTCCCGGGACCGGTCTTCCGTCCGACCGTCCGTACTGACGAGCACGCCGCAGGCGGGAATACTCCCCTCCGCACTGCACACCGTACCCGACGCGCCAAAGAAAGGTAAAGAGAAGGGCAAGTGCACAGAAGGGCCCTGCTGAGCGGCCCGGGGCCCCGGCCTCAGCGGCCCCGGCCCCGCCGCTTCCCGGCCGCATGCCGCAGGACATGGCCCAGCACCTCGCTGCCCGGGGGCACCCTCGCCGGTTCGTACGTCCAGGCGTGGCCCACCCACGGGTCCGCCAGGTGGTCGCCGGCGACGGGCGTCAGCCGGAGCAGCGAGCGCCACAGCGGGTCCAGTACGGGCCCGTACGCGCGGGCGTCCTCCCGGTCGGCCACGAGGAGCAGGTGCACCCCGACGGGCGGGCCCTCGTCGGCGAGGTAGCGCAGCTGGTTGACGGCGCGGTCGTCGAAGCCGTGGGGGAAGTCGTTGACGATGAGCAGCTGCTCGCCGGTGTCCAGGTCAGGCGGCAGCGCATCGGTGCCCGCGCCCGCCCGCACGGCCATCTGCACCAGGTCCACGCGCCGGGTCAGCCGGGACAGCGCTGCGGCCACCCCGGCCGCCCCCGCCGCGGGCGGCGCCGCGAGGACGCCCGCGGCGGTGAGCGGCGCGAGAGCGGCAGCCGCGGCCCCGGCCGGGTCGATGACGTGGACGGCGAACTCGTCCGGCGGGTAGACGGCGAGGAGCCGCGCGGCGTGCGCGACCGCGGTGTCCAGGGCGAGTCGGCGCAACCGGGCGCCGTCCGCGAGCAGGGCCTCCTCGGAGCCGCGGCGGCCGCAGTCGATCCACAGGCCGCGCTCCAGGGGCAGCCGGACCAGCAGGGGGATGCGCAGCTCGGGCCGTTCCGGGAGGTGGAGGTCGCCCAAGCGCACGGCCATGGGGATCTCCGTGGGGGCCCGGTAGGCGTGCCAGACGGGGTTGTCCCAGCCGGCGAAGGCGGGCGGCAGGGCGGGCTCGACCACGTCGGACTCGGCGGCGAGCCGGTCCAGGTCGCGGTCGAGCGCCTCGCGGGCCCGGTCGGTGAGCTCCTGGCACCTGGCCCGCGCGGCCGCGCGGGCCGCGTCGCCTCCGGCCCCCACGCGGTTGCGGGGGTCGGCGAGGGCGCGGTCGAGTTCCTGTTCCCTCCGGGTCTCGGCGAAGTCGACGGCGCTGCGGTAGGCGGCGGTGGCCCGGGCCAGGTCCTCGAACATGCCCCAGACCTGGTTGTAGAGGCGCTCGTCCATCGACCAGCCTGCGGCGTCGCCCGCGACCGGGGCGGCGGGCTGCGCGGGAGGCGCGGCGGGCGGAGGCGGTGGGGGCGCGGCGGGCGGAGGCGCGGTGCTCCGGCGGCGCCCCGGGTGCGTGTAGTCGATACGGCCGGCGCCGCCCGCCGCCGTGCCGCCGCCCGGCGCGGTGCCCGGGTGCGACGGGGGCTGAGCGGGCGCGCCGCCGACCGGTGCCGCGCGGGGGCCCGCGGGCGGGGCGGGGTGCCGGCCCGGGTGGTGGCCGGTGGGCGGGAGCGGGCCCCCGGGCGTGGCCGGGTGCGGGCCGGGAGGCGGGGCGGGATGCTGGGTGTCCGCGGAGTGCGGAGGCGGCGCTTCCGGCGACGGGCCGCGGGGCGCGGCGTGCGGGCCGGCGGCTCCCTGGCGTACGCGGGCCGCGTCGGGGGTGCGGGGTGGTGGCGGGGCGGCCGTGCGCCCCATGCCCCGGCCGACCGCTTCCTGGATGTCCCGGGCGAGCCCGTCGGCGTCCGGCACTCCCTGGTCGTGGAGCAGCGCGGCGAGTCCGCCCGCGTACCCTTGGCCGACTGCGCGGACCTTCCACGAGCCCTGGCGGCGGTACAGCTCCAGGGCGACGACGGCGGACTCGCCCGCCAGGCCGGTGAGGGTGAAGCCGGCGATCTCGGAGCCGTCGGTTCCGGTGACGGCGGTGCAGGGTGCCGCCACGGTGCCGAACCGGTCGGGTCCGGCACCGGCCGGCAGGGCGAGGACCACGGCCGCCTGGTGGACCGCGTCGGGCACCGCTCCCAGGTCCACGGCCAGCCGGTGCCGCGCTGCGGCCTGCCGGGGCACCTCGACCCCGGGCAGGCGCGGCGAGCCCGGGTGGGCGATCCGGTCCGGGCCGGTGACGCGGCCATCGGCGCCGGCGAGCAGGACGCCCGCCACGACCGGCACGTCGGCCGCCACGCGGATCTCCAGTCGCGTGTCCGGCAGGGGGTGGTTCTGCCCCCGGACCAGCTCGACGCTCATCGCCTGTCTTCCCCCTCGCGGTCGGATGCGGACGTCCCCGTGCGTACGGATGCGGATCGTGCGTACGGATACGGTGCAGCTCCCGGCGGGCTCATGCCTCCGGGAGCTGCGGTGTGCGCGGCCGTACGGTCTGCGCGGCCGTACGGGCGGGACTACAGGTGCGGCAGGATCGCCGGCAGCAGGTCCTGGAACGTGCGGCCGTTGGCCGCCTGGCCGATGGCCGTCATCTGCCAGCCGGCTCCGGCGCGGTGCACCTTGGCCATGATCTGGGCGGTGTAGGGACCGCCTCCGTCCAGGGTGTAGCGGGCGAGCTCCTGGCCGTTCGTCTCGTCGACGAGGCGGCAGAACGCGTTCTGCACCTCCTGGAACGTCTGGCCGGTGAAGGAGTTCACCGTGAACACGATCTGGTCGATGTGGACGGGCAGCCGCGGCAGGTCCACGAGGATGGCCTCGTCGTCGCCGCCCTGGCCGGCGCCGCCCACCAGGTTGTCGCCGGTGTGGCGGACGGAGCCGTCGTCGCTGACGAGGTGGCGGAAGAACACCACGTCGACGGCGGTCTTGTCGGCGAACAGCACCGCCGAGGCGTCCAGGTCGACCTCCCGGGTACGCGAGCCGAACAGACCGCGGCGCGGCGCCGCCTGCCAGCCGAGCCCCATCCGCACCGCGGTCAGGGCCCCCCCGTCGCTCTTCTGCAGACTGATGGCCTGACCCTTGGTCAAGTTGACCGACACGCGCTGTCCCCTCTCTGTGCGCTCCCCGCGACCGCCCCCGGCTGCGGGGTTCCCAGCAGCCTATGCAAGGGCGCGGCGGCGGCATCAGGGCGCTTCGTCTTTTGTATCGGTGTTGCAACACAGCGGGCGCCGGTGCGGCGCGGCGGCCGCCCCAGGGTCCGCGGCGTACCGGCGTCCGGGCCCCGGGCCGGCGGCTGGGCCTGCCTCAGGCGATGCCCGCCTCCTTCATCTGCCGCAGTTCCTTCTTCAGCTCGCCGACCTCGTCCCGCAGGCGCGCGGCGACCTCGAACTGGAGCTCGGCCGCGGCGGCCCGCATGCGCTCGGTCATCTCCTCGATGATGCCGGCGAGTTCGGCTGCCGGGCGGTCGCTGGTGACCGCTCCCGTACCGGCGGACCTGCCTCCCTTGGCGGTCTTGACCGGCTTGACGGCGGCCTGGCCGCCTCCGGTCTTGGCCGCCTTGGCGGTGCGGGAGGCGGTGCCCAGCGACGGCACGGGCGCCTTGGCGCCCTTGCCGTCCTTGGTGCTGCGGTAGCCGCTGCCGAGGAGCTGCTCGGTGTCGACCTCCTCGCGGGCGATGGCGGCCACGATGTCGTTGATCTTCTTGCGCAGCGGCTGCGGGTCGATGCCGTGGGCCTCGTTGTAGGCCACCTGCTTGGCGCGGCGGCGGTTGGTCTCGTCGATGGCCTGCGCCATCGCGGGGGTGACCGAGTCGGCGTACATGTGGACCTGTCCCGAGACGTTGCGCGCCGCACGGCCGATGGTCTGGATCAGAGAGGTGCCGGAGCGCAGGAAGCCCTGCTTGTCGGCGTCCAGGATGGCGACGAGGGACACCTCCGGCAGGTCGAGGCCCTCCCGCAGCAGGTTGATGCCGACCAGGACGTCGTACTCGCCGGCTCGCAGTTCGCGCAGCAGCTCCACCCGGCGCAGGGTGTCCACGTCGCTGTGCAGGTAGCGCACCTGGATGCCGAGTTCGAGGAAGTAGTCGGTGAGGTCCTCGGCCATCTTCTTGGTGAGCGTGGTGACGAGGACCCGCTCGTCGCGCTCGGTGCGCAGCCGGATCTCGTGCACGAGGTCGTCGATCTGCCCCTCGGTCGGCTTGACGACGACCTCGGGGTCGACGAGGCCGGTGGGACGGATGATCTGCTCGACGAAGCCGTCGGAGCGGGACAGCTCGTACTGCCCGGGGGTGGCCGACAGGTAGACGGTCTGGCCGATGCGCTCCTGGAACTCCTCCCACTTCAGCGGCCGGTTGTCGAGTGCCGACGGGAGCCGGAAGCCGTGGTCGACGAGCGTGCGCTTGCGGGAGGCGTCGCCTTCGTACATGGCGCCGATCTGCGGCACGGTGACGTGGGACTCGTCGATGACGAGGAGGAAGTCCTCGGGGAAGTAGTCGAGGAGGGTGTTGGGCGGGGAGCCGGGCTCCCGCTGGTCGAAGTGCATCGAGTAGTTCTCGATGCCGGAGCAGGACCCGACCTGGCGCATCATCTCGATGTCGTAGGTGGTGCGCATCCGCAGCCGCTGCGCCTCCAGCAGCCTGCCCTGCTTCTCCAGCTCGGCGAGGCGGGCCTCCAGCTCCCGCTCGATGCCGTCGATCGCCCGCTCCATGCGCTCCGGACCCGCCACGTAGTGGCTGGCGGGGAACACGTACAGCTGCTGGTCGTCGCTGATGACCTCGCCGGTGAGCGGGTGCAGCGTGGACAGGGCCTCGATCTCGTCGCCGAACATCTCGATACGGACGGCGAGCTCCTCGTACACCGGGAAGATCTCGATGGTGTCGCCGCGCACCCGGAACGTGCCCCGGGTGAAGGCCAGGTCGTTGCGGGCGTACTGGATGTCCACGAAACGGCGCAGCAGCTCGTCGCGGTCGACCTCGTCGCCGACCTTGAGGGACACCATCCGGTCGACGTACTCCTGCGGCGTGCCGAGGCCGTAGATGCAGGAGACCGAGGCGACGACGATCACGTCCCGCCGGGTCAGCAGGGAGTTCGTGGCGGAGTGGCGCAGCCGCTCGACCTCCTCGTTGATGGACGAGTCCTTCTCGATGTAGGTGTCCGACTGCGGGACGTACGCCTCCGGCTGGTAGTAGTCGTAGTACGACACGAAGTACTCGACGGCGTTGTTCGGCAGCAGTTCGCGGAACTCGTTCGCCAGCTGTGCGGCCAGCGTCTTGTTGGGCGCCATGACGAGGGTGGGGCGCTGGAGCCGCTCGATCATCCAGGCGGTGGTCGCCGACTTGCCGGTGCCGGTGGCGCCGAGCAGCACCACGTCCTTCTCGCCGGCGCGGATGCGCCGCTCGAGGTCGTCGATGGCCGCGGGCTGGTCGCCGCTGGGCTGGTACGGGCTGACCACCTCGAAGGGTGCCACCGCACGTTCGATCTGGGTTACGGGCCGCATGAGACCACCGTACGACCCGCCACTGACAGTCGGGCGCCGAAGGCCGCCGCGGACGCCTCCGCGGCCCGCCGCGGAGCGCGCGAAACCGGAGGTCGCGGCGTGGTTCAGCCGGTTTTCGGCCAGGGGCGGGGATCCGGCGCGGGGCGTCAGCGGCCGTCGCGGTGGTGCTGGTCGCGGTGACGGCGGTCGCGGTGGCGCTGGGCCGGGATGCCCGGCAGCGGGGGCCCTGGTGGCGGGCGCCCTGGTCGCCGCTCACCAGCAGCGGGTCGAAGAGCACGACGATGCCCGCGAACAGCAGGAACGCCGAGGGGCCGACGAGCATGGGGGCCAGCAGGGAGGCGGCGGTGTCACCGGACCCGGCGGGCGGCGCCTGCAGGAGGTCGGCCGCGTCGACGGCCGTGTCCCCGCCGGCCGGCCCGCTCGCGGGATCGAGGGCGCCCACGGCCACGGCGGCGGGGTCCGCCTGCTCGCCCGGGTGCAGGTGGACGGTGACGGCGGCCATGCCGGTGTAGTGCATTCCGGACACCGCGAGGCCCATGACGAGACCCGCGCCGAGGGCGGGGAGCACGCCGTGCACGGCGACGGCGGCCCACAGCGCGGCCGTGGCGGCGACGACGGCGATGAGCACGGACAGCGCCACGGTGAGCGTGTCGTAGGCGATCCGGCCCGGCAGCTCCAGCGCCACCATGCCGAGGTAGTGCATGGAGGCGATGCCGAGGCCGGTGATCGTGCCGCCGGTGCCCAGCGCCATCACGGTGGGCCCCCGCGTGCCGACGATGAAGACCCCGATACCGACCATGAGGATCGCGATGGCGAGGCTCGCGTACGTCACGGGCCGGTCGTAGTCGACGGGCGCCTCCGCGACGTGGAACCCCATCATCGCGATGAAGTGCATGGTCCATATGCCCGCGCCGATCGAGGTGGCGCCGAGGGCCAGCCAGCCGGGGCGGAACGCGCCGGGGTGCCGCAGCGCCCGGGTCGTGCAGCGCAGGCCGAGCGCCCCGCCGATGCAGGCCATCAGGTAGGCCACGACGGGAGTGACGAGACCGTAGCTGAAACCGTCGACTGTGCCCTGCATATCCGTAGCGCCCCTCACCCCTCGTTCCCGCGCCGGACCGTTGCGTGGAGGGTAGTCGACGCGGAAAGCCGCTGCTCCCCCCGGGCGGCGGGGCCGCTTTCCCGGCCGCGTTGTCAGTGGCGGGCCGTACCGTGGCGGCATGGAGAGCACCGTACGGACCGTCGAGTGGGCCGTCGTCGACAGCGGCGTCGGCCCGCTGTTCCTGGCCGCCACGGAGACGGGGCTGGTCAATGTCGTCTTCCACGCGGAGGGTGCGATACGGGAGCGGGCGCTGCCGCGGCTGGTGGAGCGGCTGGGCGGCCCGGAGCCGGTCCCGGACGGCTCCCGGCGCCTGGCCGAGCCGATACGGATGCTGGAGGCGTACTTCGACGGTCGGCTGCGGGACTTCCGGCTGCCGCTGGACTGGTCGCTGACGGGCGGCTTCACCCGCCAGGTGCTGCGCGAGCTCGCGGCGGGCGTGCCCTACGGGACGCTGGTGGGGTACGGGGAGCTGGCCGCGCGGGTCGGTCAGCCGGGCGCCGCGCAGGCGGTGGGCGCGGCGATGGGCGCCAACCCGCTGCCGGTGGTCGTGCCCTGCCACCGGGTGGTGGAGAGCGACGGCGGGCTGGGCGGTTTCGGCGGCGGCCTGGAGACCAAGCGGCGGCTGCTGGTGCTGGAGGGGGTGCTTCCGCAGCCGCTGTTCTGAGCCGTTCCCGGTGCCCGCAGGTTTGGCCGCGGCCCGGGCGCGCCAGGGATGGGGCATGTCTGAGACCTCGGTGCCGGTGCTGTCCGAAGAGGTGCGGGAGGCCCTGGCGGCGCGCCGGGCCGTGGTCGCCCTGGAGTCGACGATCCTCGCGCACGGGCTGCCGCGGCCGCGCAATCTGGCCGTCGGCGAGGAGCTGGAGGAGCTCGTACGGGCGGGGGGCGCCGTTCCGGCGACGGTCGCCGTGCTCGACGGTGTGCCGCACGTCGGGCTGGACAAGGGGCAGCTGGGACGGGTGGCCGAGGACCCGGCGATGCGGAAGCTGGGCCACCGGGATCTCGCGCCGGCGGTGGCGGCGCGGGCGAGCGGGGCGACGACGGTGTCGGCGACGGCGTTCCTCGCGGCCCGGGCGGGCGTCCGGGTGTTCGCCACGGGCGGTCTCGGCGGGGTCCACCGGGAGTGGACGACGACGCAGGACGAGTCGGCGGACCTGGGCCTGCTGGCGCGCACGCGGATCGCGGTGGTGTGCGCGGGCGTCAAGTCGATCCTCGACGTACCGGCGACGCTGCAGCGGCTGGAGACCCTGGGCGTGGGGGTGCTGGGCTACGGGACGGACCGGTTCCCGGGTTTCTACCTGGCGTCGTCCGGTGAACCGGTGGACTGGACGGTCCGGTCGCCGGAGGAGGTGGCGGCGGTGATGCGGGCGCAGGACGCGCTGGGCGGGCCCGCGGCCGCGCTGATCGTCGCCAATCCCGTACCGGAAGCCGAGCAGCTGGACCCCGCGCTGCACGACCGGGTGCTGGCCGAGGGCCTCGCCGAGTGCCGGGACCGGGGTGTCACGGGGCAGGCGGTCACGCCGTTCCTCCTGGACTACCTGATGCGGCGCACGGGCGGCGCGTCCCTGGAGGCGAACCTGGCGGCGGTGCGCGGCAACGTGCGGCTGGCGGCGCGGATCGCGGTGGCGAGCGCCCGGTGAGCGGACTGCTCGTGGTGGGGGACGTGGTCACCGACGTGGTGGCCCTGCACGGCGAGCCGCTCGCGCCCGGCACGGACACGCCCGCCCGGATCCGCGTCCTTCCGGGCGGCGCGGGCGCGAACGCGGCGTGCTGGGCGGCGCGCTCCGGCTGCGGGGACGTGCGGCTCCTCGGGCGGGTGGGTGCCGACCGGGCGTCGTGGCACGAGGCGGAGCTCCGCCGGGCGGGGGTGCGGCCGCTGCTGGTACGGGACGCCGAGGCCCCCACGGGGACGGTGGTGGCCCTGGTCGACGCGGCGGCGGGGGCCGAGCGGACGTTCCTGACGGACAGCGGGGCGGTGCTGCGGCTCTCCCCGCCGACTGGTCGCCCGCGCTCCTCGACGGCGTGGGCGGCTGCACCTGTCGGGCTACCTGTTCTTCGGCGAGCCGAGCCGGGGCGCCGCGGCGGCGGCCCTGGCGTCGGCGCGGGAGCGGGGCATACCGGTCAGCGTGGACCCCGCCTCTGCGGGCTTCCTCGGGCAGCTGGGCGCCGACCGCTTCCTCGGCGCGGTGGCGGGCGCGTCCGTCCTGCTGCCCAACGCCGACGAGGCGCGGCTGCTGACCGGTGCGGCGGGCCCCGAAGCGGCGGCGGCGGCGCTGAGCCGCGCCTTTCCGCTGGCCGTGGTGACCCTGGGGCGCGGCGGCGCGCTGGTCGCGGCGGCCGGCGCGGTCCTCGCCCGTGTGCCCGCGCCGCGCGTGGCCGCTGTGGACACCACCGGCGCGGGCGACGCCTTCACCGGCGGTTTCCTGGCGGCCTCCCTGGCGGGGCCTCGCCGGTGGAGGCGGCCGCCGCGGGCTGCCGCACGGCGGCGGAAGCGGTCGCCCGCGTGGGCGCCCGCCCCGCCTGACCGGCCCCGCACGCACCCGCACGGCGCTCCGGCCGACTGCGGAGGCCGGCGGCGGAGATCGGCGGCGGAGGCCGACTGCGGAGGTCGACTGCGGAGGTCGGCTACGGCAGCCCGGTCCACGCGGGGTGGCGCGGATCGTCCGCCCGTACGACGACGTCCGCGGCGTCCGCCGGGGCGACCTCCGTCTCGTAGCGCGCGTAGGCCGGCAGGGTCCATCCCTCGTGCGTGCGCCGCTCCAGCGCCGCCCGCGACAAGCGGAGGTGGACGGTCAGGTCGAACGGGAACCAGTGGCCCAGCAGGAACGGGCCGTGCAGCACCAGCACCCCGCCGGGTGCCAGTTCCCGGTACGGGCTGCGGGTCGCCCGGTCCGTGACCGGGTCCCACAGGTCGGGCAGCACCCGCCCGTCGCCGCCCGGCTCCAGCGGTCGGAACACCTCCCGCCACAGCGCCCCCGTGTCGAACCACCCGCTGTAGTACGCGTCGGGGTCCTCGCGCCCGGACTCGTAGCGCAGCGACGCGGGTCGCAGGAACCCGGAGGTGGCGATGGCGAGGACCGCGCGTCCGCGGAGCCGCAGCTCCTCGGCCACCCGGTCGGCGAGTGCGCCGGGACGCGCCGCCGGGGCCCCGTCGACGGCGACCTTCAGCCAGGGCCCGCCGTCCCCCGGCGTGCGGGTGTCCGCGCAGGCCGCGATCCGGTCGGCCAGCCGCTCCCAGGTGATCGGTTCCAGTGCCAC
Organism: Streptomyces sp. CC228A; assembly: GCF_021390935.1. GTDB lineage: Bacteria > Actinomycetota > Actinomycetes > Streptomycetales > Streptomycetaceae > Streptomyces. Next base: position 229,500 of record NZ_JAJPUI010000004.1, on the reverse strand, counting down.
TCCTCCATCCTGCCGGTTCAGCCGCGTCCCGTCTCACCCCTCAGCGCGGCGGCCGCGGGTCCGAGGCCCGCGACGTCGACGCGTCCGGTCTTCACCCCGTCCGCGAGGGAGAGGTCGCCGCGGCTGACGGCGGCGCAGGTCGCGGTGTCCATGTGCAGCCGGATGTGGGGGTCCTCGGCGGGGCCGTCCCCGTAGGAGGGGTCGCCGGGTCCGCCTGCGGCGAGGTGGAACACCCCTTCGTCGACGTGCACTTCCACGACGGTCCGCTGGCCGGCGCCCTCCAGCGGGTGCAGGGCGTCCAGGAGCGGGACGGCGAACCAGTGGGCGCGGACCGCGTCCGTCGGGCGGGGGGTGTCCAGCGCGTCCGCGCCCCAGCGGGCGAGTTCCCGCAGCAGGGGCAGCAGGGAGCGCCCCCGTGCGGTGAGTTCGTACACGGACGCGGAGGACGGCGGCGGCAGTCGGCGGCGGGTGGCGAGGCCGTCGCGCTCCATGTCCTTGAGCCGTCCGGCGAGCATGTCGGTGCTGACGCCGGGGAGGTCGGCGTGCAGGTCGGTGTAGCGCCGCGGCCCCGCGAGGAGTTCACGGACGATCAGGAGGGTCCAGCGGTCGCCCACGGCGTCGAGGGCGCGGGCGGCGGCGCAGTACTGGTCGTAAGTGCGGCGGCGGGCGGTGGTCGAGCGCTGGCTGGGACGTGGCATACGCCGCAGTCTAGACCGGTTGTTGGACTTTCCAAGCTCACACTTGGTAAAACCAAGCATCACAGTTCCCAGGAGAATTCGGGGTGGCCGCCATGGAGTTCCGGCAGTCGAGCAAGCTGAGCGAGGTCTGCTACGAGATCCGCGGTCCCGTGATCGAGCACGCGAACGCACTGGAGGAGGCGGGTCACAGCGTGCTCCGCCTCAACACCGGCAACCCCGCCCTCTTCGGCTTCGAGGCCCCGGAGGAGATCGTCCAGGACATGATCCGGATGCTGCCGCAGGCCCACGGCTACACCGACTCGCGCGGCATCCTCTCCGCCCGCCGGGCGGTCGCCCAGCGCTACCAGGCGCTCGGCCTCACGGACGTGGACGTGGACGACGTGTTCCTCGGCAACGGCATCTCGGAGCTCATCTCCATGGCCGTGCAGGCTCTGGTCGAGGATGGCGACGAGGTCCTCGTCCCGGCTCCCGACTACCCGCTGTGGACGGCGGTGACGACACTCGCGGGCGGGCGGCCGGTGCACTACGTGTGCGACGAGGCCGCCGACTGGTACCCGGACCTCGACGACATGGCCGCGAAGATCACCGACCGCACCCGGGCCCTCGTCATCATCAACCCCAACAACCCCACGGGCGCCGTGTATCCGCGCGAGGTGCTGGAGGGCATGCTCGACCTGGCGCGCCGGCACGGGCTGATGGTGTTCGCCGACGAGATCTACGACCAGATCGTCTACGACGACGCAGTGCACCACCCGGTGGCGACGGTGGCCCCGGACCTGGTGGTCCTCACCTTCGGCGGGCTGTCCAAGACGTACCGGGTGGCGGGCTTCCGCTCCGGATGGCTCGTCGTCACCGGCCCGAAGCAGCACGCGCGCAGCTACCTGGAGGGGCTGACGATGCTGGCCTCCATGCGGCTGTGCCCCAACGCGCCCGCCCAGTACGCCATCCAGGCCGCGCTCGGGGGGCGGCAGTCCATCAAGGACCTCACCGCGCCCGGCGGGCGGCTGTACGAGCAGCGCAACCGCGCCTGGGAGAAGCTGAACGAGATCCCGGGGGTGTCGTGCGTGAAGCCGCGCGGCGCGCTGTACGCGTTCCCCCGGATCGATCCGGAGGTGCACGCGATCCACGACGACGAGAAGTTCGTCCTCGACCTGCTGCTGCGCGAGAAGATCCAGGTGGTGCAGGGCACCGGCTTCAACTGGCCGCGTCCGGACCACTTCCGGATCCTGACCCTCCCGCACGTCGACGACCTGGATGCCGCGATCAGCCGGATCGGGCGCTTCCTCAGCGGCTACCGGCAGTAGGAGCCGGGGCGGATCGGGCCCCGGCGAGGCGGGTAGCTTTCCGTGTGAGACGCCCCGTCAGTCCCCGGGGAGGCGTGAGACGTGGTGGCGGTGGAGCCGATCGTCGTGGTGGAGCCCCGGAGTGCGGCACGCTGTGCGGAGTGCCGCCGGGGGCCGTTGCGGCGGATGGTGCTGGAGTCGGGTGCGCCGCTCTGCCTGGCGTGCGCGGACCTCGGGCACCTCGTGTACCTGCCGCGCGGGGACGCCGCGCTGACCCGGCGGGCCCGGGAGGCCGGGGGGCTGTGGGCGGTCGTCGTGCGGCACGACAGGCGCCGTACGCGCTACGAGCGCCAGGGGATCCTCGTGGAGGAGGCGGCTCTGGCCCGGGCGGAGGCGGCGTGCCTGCGGGACGCCGAGGCCCGGGCCAGGCGCCGGGACCGGGACGCGCGGCGCCGGGCGGCCCAGGACGTGCGGTTCACGGCGGAGCTGGCGGCTGAGATAGGCCGGCTCTTCCCGGGCTGCCCGGCGGAGCGGGCGGCGGACATCGCGGCCCACGCGTCGGTCCGCGGAAGCGGCCGGGTGGGGCGTACGGCAGCGGGCCGGGCGCTCGACGAAGGCGCCGTGACGGCCGCGGTGCGGGCGTCGGTGCGGCATCGGGACACCGAGTACGACGCCCTGCTGATGAGCGGCGTCCCCCGCCGCCAAGCCCGGATGCGGGTGGCACCGGCGATCGACGCGGTGCTGGCGGCCTGGCGACGGTGACGGGGCCGCGGTGGCGGTGACGGCCGGTTCAGGAGGCGTCGGCCGCGGAGCGCAGGCGGCGGCGCAGCATGCCGCCGGCGAGGATCAGGCCCGCGGCGGCGGGCAGCACCGCGCCGGCCAGGTCCCCGGCACCGGTCTCGGCCAGCGCGGGCGTGCTGCCGGGCTCGGCGGGCCGGTCCGGGTCGGCGTCGGCGGCGGCGGCGCCGTCTCGTCGTGCTGGGGCGGCACGGTCCGGTCGACGGGCTGCGGCGCCTCGGGCTTCTCGGCCGCGGGGGGTTCCGTGTGGGTCGGCGGTTCGCCGCTGTCGTTGACGGAGGTGTTGCCGAAGACGGGGTTGCCGAGTCCGACGACGCTGACCTGGTTGCCGGAGACGTTCACCGGCAGGTCGACGGGCAGCTGGACGCCGTTGCCGGAGATGACACCGGGCGAGCCCTGCATGCCCGCGTCGGCGGAAGCGCCGCCGCCGTTGCCGGACGCCGCCCCGTCGCCGGGTGCGTGCCCACCACCGTGGCCGCCGCCGTGGCCGCCACCGTGACCGCCGCCTTCATGGGCGCCGCCGTGGCTGCCGCCGCCGTGACCGCCGCCGCCGTGACCGCCGCTGCCGCCCTCATGGCCGCTGCCGCCGTCGTGGCCGGGGCCGTGCCCACCGGGCGCCTCGTCGCGGTGCCCCTGACCGCCCTGGTTCACACACGTGTTGCCGGCCGCGGGGTTCAGCAGCCCCACCACGTTCACGGTGTTGCCGCAGGCGTTGACCGGGACGTGGACCGGCAACTGCACGGTGTTGCCGGAGACCGCGCCGGGTGAGTCGGCCGCAACGCCCGACGCGTCGGCGTCGGCCTGCGCGGAGCCCGCCGCCAGGGCGAGGGCGCCGCCCGTGGCCATCAGAGTGACGAGACCTTTTCGGCGCGTATGCCTCATGGCTTCCTGCCTTCCGGAGACGTTCACGGGCACTCACCCGCACCGGGCATAACGCCCTACCTCCTGGGCGGGTTATGACGCCTCTCGCTTTCACCCGATCGGTGGAGATCTCATAGACCTTTCACATCACCTCTCCATCTGCTCGCACCTGCGGGTGAACCGGGACGGGCGGGAGGCCCCGGTCCGTCACTGCCCGAGGAGCCCGGCGAGCGCGCCCACGGGGTCGGCGTCAGGGGTGCCGCGCGGCCACCAGTCCTCGCGGCCCGCGTCGGACTCGTACCCGTACCAGAGGCCGTCCCGGCCGAAGCGCAGTTGGAGGGAGGCGGTGGACAGCCGGTTGCGCCAGGGCCGGAAGTGCGGGAAGTCGGCGGCGATCAGAGCCGGTCGCGCCCGGTCGAACGGCCCCGCGGGCGGATCCCACGGCTCTTCCAGCACGGCGAGCCCGGCCGGTCCGCCCTGGCGCCACGCGGCCACGGCGCGGGACAGGTCGGCGGGGCTGCGGTCGAGGGCGGTGGCGAGGTCGCGGTAGAGGGCGCGGGTGGCCGCGGTGAGCCCGGAGCCGGGGTGGGCGGCGGCCAGGCGGACCGCGTCCTGCCAGGGGTGAGCGCGGCGACGGGGTCGCGGCCGGTGGCCAGGTGGGCGTGGGCGCGGGCGGCCGCTTCCGTGGCCAGCATCTCCAGGGCGAGCGGGTCGGGGGCCGCGGGAGCCTCGGGGAAGACGGGGGCCGCCCGGGACGGGCCGGCAGCGGCAGCGGAGGCGGCAGGGCGACCACCGGGTCGGCCGTGACGGCGGCCCGTGCGGGGACCGTCGGCAGGGGCGGTGGCGCCGCGGCGCTCTCCGCGGCCGTGCGCGCGGTATTGCGCCGGCCGAGTGCGGCGAGGATCTCCTGTTCCCCCCGGCCCCGCATGAGGAACAGCGTGAACGGGTCCTCGTCCAGCAGCCGCGCCGCCTGGTAGCACAGGGCGGCGGCGTGCTTGCAGGGATGGCCGTGGTCGGGGCAGGAGCAGTCCGGCAGGAGGTCCCCCGCCCGGGGCAGCAGCCCTCCGACCTCGGCCAGCGCCTGCGGCACGTCCTTGTCGAGCAGGGCGGCGATGTGGTCGGGGCGCTCCGCCACCGCGTCCAGCAGCCGCTCCCACGCGTCGTCGCCGAGCACCCGCAGCCTGATCTCCGTACGGTACGGCCGGGCCCGGCTGCCGTGGACGTACGCCGTGACGCGTCCCGGCGTCACGGTGATCGCGTCGACGAGGCCCCGGCCCGCGTAGGCACGGCCGCGGGCGAGGCGGGCGGGGTCGAGCGCCGCGCTCTCCAAAGCCGCCACCCAGGCGTTTCCCCACCAGCTCCCGGCGAGCCCGCCGTCTCCCGTGCCGGGGGGCGGCAGCGGCGGGAAGGAGCGCCGCCGGTCGTCGTGGTACGCCGGGGGCCTGCCCGGCCGTGCGGGGCTCACCGCGGCCTCCTCAGGGACACCAGGTCCGCCAGTTCCCGGTCCGTCAGCTCGGTCAGGGCGGCCTCACCCGAGCCGAGGACCGCTTCGGCGAGGGCGCGCTTGGAAGCGAGCAGTCCGGCGATGCGGTCCTCGACGGTGCCCTCGGCGATGAGCCGGTGCACCTGCACGGGCTGGGTCTGGCCGATGCGGTACGCGCGGTCGGTCGCCTGCTCTTCGACGGCGGGGTTCCACCAGCGGTCGTAGTGGACGACGTGGCCGGCCCGCGTCAGGTTGAGGCCGGTGCCGGCGGCCTTCAGCGACAGCACGAACACCGGGACCTCACCGGCCTGGAAGCGGTCCACCATGCGCTCCCGTTCGGCGACGGGCGTGCCGCCGTGGAGCAGCTGGGACGGCACGGCCCGGGCGGCCAGGTGGCGGGTGAGCAGCCGGGCCATGGACACGTACTGGGTGAAGACGAGGACCGCGCCGTCCTCCGCCACGATCGTGTCCAGCAGTTCGTCGAGCAGGGACAGCTTGCCGGAGCGGCCGGACAGCCGGGCCGGTTCCTCCTTGAGGAACTGCGCCGGGTGGTTGCAGATCTGCTTGAGGGATGTGAGCAGCTTCATGACCAGGCCGCGGCGTGCGATGCCCTCCGCGCCGGCGATGGCGGCCATGGTCTCCCTGACGACCGCCTCGTACAGGGCGGCCTGCTCCCGGGTCAGCGGCACCGGATGGTCCGACTCCGTCTTGGGCGGGAGCTCCGGCACGATGCCGGGGTCGGACTTGCGGCGGCGCAGGAGGAAGGGGCGGACGAGCCGGGCGAGCCGTTCGGCGGCCTCGGTGTCGCCCAGCTCGCCGCTGTTCTCCACGGCGCGCGCGTGGCGGGCGCGGAACGCCTTGAGGGGGCCGAGCAGTCCCGGCGTGGTCCAGTCGAGCAGCGCCCACAGTTCGGACAGGTTGTTCTCGACGGGGGTGCCGGTCAGGGCGACCCGTGCCGGAGCGGGGATGGTGCGCAGCGCCCTCGCCGTGGCGGAGAACGGGTTCTTCACGTGCTGCGCCTCGTCGGCGACCACCATCCCCCAGGACCGGTCGGCCAGCTCCTCGGCGCTGGTGCGCATCGTGCCGTACGTGGTGAGGACGAAGCCGCCCGCCGCCCCGTCCAGGCTCCGGCCCGCGCCGTGGAAGCGCCGCACCGGCACGCCGGGCGCGAAGCGGCGGATCTCCCGCTCCCAGTTGCCGAGCAGGGACGCGGGGCACACCACGAGGGTGGGCGCCCGGTGGGCGCGCCGCAAGTGCAGCGCGATCAGCGTGACGGTCTTGCCCAGACCCATGTCGTCGGCGAGGCAGCCGCCGAGGCCGAGGGAGGTCATCAGGTCGAGCCAGGCCAGCCCGCGCAGCTGGTAGTCGCGCAGCGTGGCGTCGAGGCCGGGCGGGGGCGGCACGGGGGCGGGTCCGGCCAGCAGCCGGTCGCGCAGCGCGGCGAGCGCGCCGGCCGGCACGGCCTCCACGGTCTCGCCGTCCACGTCCGCGGTGCCGGTGAGCGCGGCCGCGAGGGCGTCCACCGGTTGCAGCAGGCCGAGCTGGCGTTTGCGGGCCTTGCGGACGAGCGCGGGGTCGACGACGACCCACCGGTCCCTGAGCCGGACCACGGGGCGGTGCGCCTCCGCGAGCGCGTCCATCTCGCGTTCGGTGAGCGGGTCGCCGTCCAGGGCGAGCTGCCACTGGAAACGGAGCAGGTCGGTGCTGTCGAAGAACGGGGTGCCGTCGGCGGCCGAGCCGGGTGCGGGGCGGACGACGGCGGCCGCGGTCAGGGATCGGGCCAGTTCGCGGGGCCAGTGCACGCTGACTCCCGCCGAGCCGAGCCGGCCCGCCGCGGGGCCGAGCAGCTCGTACAGCTCGCGCTCGGTGACGGCGAGGACGTCGGGCACGGGCCGCTCCAGGAGCCGGGTGAGCGGCGGCCAGACACGGGCGGCCCGGCGCAGGGCGAGCATCGTGTCGACCCGGGCGCGGGCGCCGAAGTGCTGCTCCGCGTCCCCCGACCACAGCTCCGCCGCGTCGGCGACCAGGGCCGGGTCGGCGAGGCTGTGCACCTGCACGACCGCGGCGGCGGCCTGCCGCTCCTCCGCGCTGCCGCCCTCGCCCGGGATCCCGGGGTCCGGGTCGAAGAGCTCGAACGGGGAGAGGTCGAGCCGCAGGGACACGCGGACGCCCGCGTCCATGCCCGCGGCCACCTCCGCGGCCCAGGGCCGGGCTCCGGGGAGCCGCTGCGGTTCCCGCGCGGCGAAGGGCCGCCCGGCGGCGTGCGGCGCCGCCGGGGTGCGCGGCCGGGTGTCGGCGACCGCGTCGAGGAAGGCCCGCACGAGCGCCTCGGGTTCCGGCAGGCGCAGCGGACCGCGGCCGGGCACCGGCACGGCGTGCGCCTCGTACGGCATGGCGGCGGCGACCGCCCGGAGGTGCGCGATGTCGTCGGCGTCCAGCGGGCCGGCCCGCCAGGCGTCGCGGTCGTCGGCGGTGAGCCCCGGGAGCAGCCGCCCCCGCGCCACCAGGTGGAGCCCGTGCAGCGCGGCCGCGCCCCAGCAGGCGGTGGCCGGGTGGGCGCCCGGGGCGTGCCGGGCGGCGGTGAGCACCGGAAGCGCGTCGTCCACGGACAGGACCACGGCCGGCACGGTACGGGTGCGGGCTCCGGTGCCGTGGCGCCGGACGACCGTGAGCTGCTCGGTGGCGGTCGCCGCACCGGGGGCGGGCGGCAGCGTGCGGCCGTCGGGCGCCCAGAACGCGACCCGTCCCGCGCGCGGCAGCGCGTCCGGCAGGAACACGGCGGGGCAGGTGTGAAGGGGGTGCGCCTCGGCGGAGCCAGGCACGCCGTGCGCGGCGCTTGCCGTACGCGATGTGTCCATGACCGGGGCGACCTCCTTCCGGGTGCGGTGCCGGGGGTCCGGCCTCCGGGTCTCCGACCTTACGGCGGGGGTGTGACACTGCGCGGCGCCGGATCCTGTGCTGTCCTCCGATGCCCTGCGGCCGGCCGGGGTCGGCGGGCGGTTCGCGGGTACACGGCGGGAAGGAGAACGATGACCATGATCATGCGCAGTGGAAACGAACCGGTCACCGCACGCAGCCCGCTGAGGCTGCGGTTCTGGCTGAGTGTGTGGGGCCTCGTCTGGGCCGTGGGCGGCACCGTCGCCTTCGCCGTGATCGGCGTCAGGAGCTGGGCCGTCATCTGCGGGGTACTGGCGCTGGTCGTGCTGGCGGACCTGGTGATGGTCGTCCACCGGATGCGCCAGGGCCCCCGGTACCAGCCCGGCCGCGACGTCCCTCCGTACACCCCGGACCGTCATGGCCCACCCCCTCGCTCGTGACGCTACGCAAGCAGGACGTTACGCGGGGGGACTGACAGCGGGCTTCGGGGTGTCATTCCTCGTCGGCGAAACCGGCGGCCTCGCGGTATTCGGGCCTCGGGTCCAGAGCCGCGGCCAGCCGGAAGTGGCGCCGCGCGTGCTGCGGGCGGCCCGCCCGCTGGAGGGTGCGGGCCAGCCCGAAGTGGGCGTAGGCGTTGTCCGGCTCGCGCTCCACGACGAGCTCGAACTCCAGCTCGGCGGAGCGCAGCTGGGCCGCCATGAAGAACGCGCGGGCGCGCAGCAGGCGTGCGGCGGTGTTCTCCGGGTGGGCCGCGATCACCGAGTCGAGCAGCTTGACGGCCCCGCGGGGGTCCCGCGCGGCGAGCAGTTGCTCGGCCGCCCGGTAGTCGATGACGTGGGTTTCCGGGTCGCTGTCGGGCACGCTTCCATCCTTCCCCTCTGCTGCGGCCGTTCAACAGCGCCTCCGACGGTGGTATTCCGCAGCGGGAGCGGAGGAGACCGCGGGGCGGAAGAGGACCACGGGGCGGAAGGGGAACCCGCGCGCGTCGGCAGGTGAAACGCCGGGCGGCGCGGTGTGTCCCGTCGGGCGCCCTCGCCCGAGCCCGGCCTGGTCAGTCGCGGTGGCCGGGGTCCGCGGCCGCAGCCCTCTCGGTCAGCGCCTGCCACACCTTGCGGACCTGCGGTTCCAGCGCCTCCAGCGGTCCGTCGTTGTCGATCACGTAGTCCGCGATGGCGTGCCGCTGCTCCCTCGTCGCCTGGGCGGCCATGCGGGAGCGGGCCTCGTCCTCGGTCATGCCCCGGAACCGTACGAGCCGGTCCAGCTGGGTCTCGGGAGAGGCGTCGACGACCACGACGATGTCGTAGAGGGGGGCCAGGCCGTTCTCGGTGAGGAGGGGGACGTCGTGGACCACGACCGCGTCGGGTGCCGCGGCGGACTGGAGCTCGGCGGAACGGTCCCGCACCAGCGGGTGGATGATGCCGTTCAGGGTGGCGAGGCGCTCCGGGTCCGCGAAGACGACAGCACCGAGCCGCGGGCGGTCGAGAGCCCCGTCGGGCGTCAGGACGTCCCGCCCGAACGCCTCCACGACGGCCGCGAGCCCGGGCGTGCCGGGCTCGACGACCTCGCGGGCGATCCTGTCGGCGTCGATCAGTACGGCCCCGTACGAGACGAGCAGCCGCGACACCTCGCTCTTGCCGGCTCCGATTCCACCGGTCAGCCCCACGGTCAGCATGGCGGCAGCCTATGCCCTGGGACCGGGACGGCGCCTACGGGGTGTCGCCCTCGCGTTCGGCGAGGAACCGCTCGAACTGCCGGCCCAGCTCGTCCGCCGACGGCAGGTCCACGGGTTCGGCGACCAGGCTGCCTCGGGTCTCCGCTCCGGCGAGTGCGTCGTACTGGTGCTCAAGGCCCTTGACCAGGGCGACCAGTTCCTCGTCGCCGTCGCGGATCTGGCGCTCGATCTCGGTCTGGGTCCGCTGGGCGGCGTTGCGCAGCCCGTGGGCGATACCGGGCAGGACGAGCCCGGTGGCGCCCGTGATGGCCTCCAGCGCGGTGAGGGCGGCGTCCGGGTACGGGGAGCGGGCCACGTAGTGGGGCACGTGCGCCGCCACGCCGAGGACGTCGTGGCCGGCCTCCATCAGCCGGTACTCGACCAGCGCCTCCGCGCTGCCCGGCACCTGGGCCTCGTCGAACGGGCTGCGGTGCCCGGGCACCAGGTCCGTGCGGTTGCCGTGCGGGGTGAGGCCCACGGGGCGGGTGTGGGGGACGCCCATGGGGATGCCGTGGACGTTGACGGCGAGCCGGACGCGCAGGCGTTCGGCGATCTGCCGTACGGCCTGGGCGAACCGCTCCCACTCGACGTCCGGCTCGGGGCCGGACAGCAGCAGGAAGGGCGCGCCGGTGGCGTCCTGGACGATGCGGACCTCGATGGCGGGTGTGTCGTATCCCGTCCAGCGGTCGCGGCGGAAGGTGAGCAGGGGCCGCCGTGCCCGGTAGTCGACCAGGCGGTCATGGTCGAAGCGGGCCACCACCTGGTGGGGCAGGGCCTCCAGCAGGCCGTCGACGATCTGCTCGCCGACCTCTCCCGCGTCGATGTATCCGTCGAAGTGATAGAGCAAGATCAGGCCGGCGGACTCCTGGGCCAGCGCCATGTCGGCCACCGCCAGGCCCTTTGGCTCCCATGCGTACAAGTCCTGCGGATCAAGCACGTTTACCGCTCCTCCTCGTGTTCCTACGGAAGAACGTCGCATGCACCACTGACATTCCCGTTCCGCTGCCGCGCGGGGGCCTGAGCGCCTCCAGGGAACGGAATCGGGGTCCGTCGGCTCGCGGGCGGAGCACGTCGGTCCGGGCGTACCGCGGGACCGTGTCCTGAGCGGGGTGCACCGTGCGGAAACGGCACTGGGGCCCGTCCCTTTCGGGACGGGCCCCAGTGTCACCAGCCAGGAGCCGGAGCGGGTCCGAGCGTCAACCGCGCGGCGGCCTCAGGTGAAGGCCGCGCGTGGGGTGTCAGCTCTGGCCGCCGGCCAGCTTCTCGCGGAGGGCGGCGAGCGCCTCGTCCGACGCCAGGGCGCCGGAGTTGTCGTCCGAATCCGAGGAGTACGAACCACCGGTCGGCGCGGCGGCCGGAGCAGCGGGGCCACCCTCGGCAGCGGCGGCGGCGTCGGCCTCGCGGGACTTGATGACCTGCGCCTGGTGCTGCTCGAAGCGCTGCTGGGCCTCGGCGTACTGCCGCTCCCACTCCTCGCGCTGCTTCTCGTAGCCGGGCAGCCAGTCGTTGGTCTCCGGGTCGAAGCCCTCGGGGTAGATGTAGTTGCCCTGGTCGTCGTAGGACGCGGCCATGCCGTACAGGGTCGGGTCGAACTCGACGGCCGACGGGTCGGCGCCGAAGGACTCGTTGGCCTGCTTCAGCGACAGCGAGATCCGGCGACGCTCCAGGTCGATGTCGATGACCTTGACGAAGATCTCGTCGTTGACCTGGACGACCTGCTCCGGGATCTCCACGTGGCGCTCGGCCAGCTCGGAGATGTGGACCAGGCCCTCGATGCCCTCGTCGACGCGGACGAACGCGCCGAACGGAACGAGCTTGGTGACCTTACCCGGGACGACCTGACCGATCTGGTGGGTCCGGGCGAACTGCTGCCACGGGTCCTCCTGCGTCGCCTTCAGCGACAGGGAGACACGCTCGCGGTCCATGTCGACGTCGAGGACCTCGACGGTGACCTCCTGGCCGACCTCGACGACCTCGGACGGGTGGTCGATGTGCTTCCAGGACAGCTCGGAGACGTGCACCAGGCCGTCGACACCGCCCAGGTCCACGAACGCACCGAAGTTGACGATCGAGGAGACGACGCCGGAGCGGACCTGGCCCTTCTGCAGGGTGGTGAGGAACGTCTGGCGGACCTCGGACTGGGTCTGCTCCAGCCAGGCGCGGCGGGACAGGACCACGTTGTTGCGGTTCTTGTCCAGCTCGATGATCTTGGCCTCGAGCTCCTTGCCGACGTACGGCTGGAGGTCGCGGACACGGCGCATCTCGACGAGGGAGGCCGGCAGGAAGCCACGGAGGCCGATGTCGAGGATGAGACCACCCTTGACGACCTCGATGACGGTACCGGTGACGATGCCGTCCTCTTCCTTGATCTTCTCGATGGTGCCCCAGGCACGCTCGTACTGGGCGCGCTTCTTCGAGAGGATCAGGCGGCCTTCCTTGTCCTCCTTCTGGAGGACGAGGGCCTCGATCTCGTCGCCGACCTTGACGACCTCGTTCGGGTCGACGTCGTGCTTGATCGAGAGCTCGCGGCTCGGGATGACACCTTCGGTCTTGTAACCGATGTCGAGCAGGACCTCGTCCCGGTCGACCTTCACGATGACGCCGTCGACGATGTCGCCGTCGTTGAAGTACTTGATCGTCTCGTCGATCGCGGCGAGGAAAGCTTCCTCGTTACCGATGTCGTTGACCGCAACCTGCGGGGTGGTGGCGGTGGTCTCGGTGCTGCTCGTCATGTGGGAAAGGGCTCCGGTACGGACATTGAAGTCGTAGGTACTGCCACGCCGAAGGCCCGTATCGCCTCTGCAGAAGCCGGACAGCCAAGGAAGCGCCGAGCCCGGCGAACGGGCGGCGCCTCGACAACCGAGGGGACATACAACAGATGCGAGCGCGGCCTGCTCCGTCTGAGGCGCGCAGGCCCGCAGCGCAACCTTTAGCATACGGGCGCCGCGGGGCATGGTCAATGCGCGAAGGGGCACACCCGGGGCGCACCGCCGTATACCCGGCGCAACTAAGCTTGCCGCAGGCCACGATGGCCTGGGGCGCCGAAGGCGCCGCACGCGTGTCACACATGTCACAGATCAGGGCGAGGCGGGGCGGAACGGACGCGGCGGCCGGACGCCACCGGGGCCGCGCTCCCCCTGGCCGCACCCGCGCGCCGCCGTGCACAGGGACGTGCGCTCGTGCGCACGCGGAAACCTACAACGACGGGCGACATGATCCAAGACATCCAGGACCACGAACCGCAGGCGACCCGCCGGGCGGCGGGCGACGCGGAGAGCAGCCGGGCGAGCAGGGGCTGGTGGGACCGGAACGCCGACGAGTACCAGGACGAGCACGGCTCGTTCCTCGGGGACGACCGCTTCGTCTGGGGCCCCGAGGGGCTGGACGAGGAGGAGGCCCGGCTCCTGGGCCCCGCCGGCTCGCTGGAGGGCCGGGACGTCCTGGAGATCGGGGCGGGCGCCGCGCAGTGCTCGCGCTGGCTGGCGGCCCAGGGGGCGCGGCCGGTCGCCCTGGACCTCTCCCACCGCCAGCTCCAGCACGCCCTGCGGATCGGCGCGGGCGGCGACGGGGTGGCGCTGGTGGAGGCGGACGCGGGCGCGCTGCCGTTCCGGGACGGCTCCTTCGACCTGGCCTGCTCGGCGTACGGGGCGGTGCCCTTCGTCGCCGACCCCGTGCGGGTGTTCCGGGAGGTGCGCAGGGTGCTGCGGCCGGGCGGCCGGTGGGTGTTCTCCGTGACGCATCCCGTCCGCTGGGCGTTCCCCGACGAACCGGGCCCCGAGGGCCTGTCGGTGTCGGCCTCGTACTTCGACCGCACGCCGTACGTCGAGCAGGACGACCGGGGGCGGGCGGTGTACGTCGAGCACCACCGGACGCTGGGCGACCGGGTGCGGGACGTGGTGGTCGGCGGGTTCCGGCTGGTGGACCTGGTGGAGCCCGAGTGGCCGGCCTGGAACAGCCAGGAGTGGGGCGGCTGGTCCCCGCTGCGCGGCAACCTCATCCCGGGCACGGCGATCTTCGTGTGCGTGAGGGACTGATGGGTGCGGGGCCGGGTTCGGAACCGGTGGGCGCGGGGTCGGCGGATGCCGCTCCGATCCGTGACGGGCTGGGGCACGCCGGCCTGATGTGCGGGGGCGCCCGCCCGGCGGCCCGGCGCGCGGCGGAGCGCCGAAGGCGGCTGGTCGGCGGTGATCCGCCCGGAGGAGCGCGAGCGGCTTCCCGTGCACACGGCCCTGCCCGCGCTGGAGCGGGCGCTGGACGGCCACGGGGCAGCGGTGCTGTGCGCGCCGCCCGGGACCGGCAAGACCACGCTGGTGCCGCTGGTCCTGGCGGAGCGCGGCGCCCGGGTGGTGGTCGCCGAGCCGCGCCGGATCGCGGCACGGGCGGCGGCGCGGCGCATGGCGTGGCTGCTCGGTGAGGAGGTGGGCAGCCGGGTCGGTTTCACCGTGCGGGGCGAGCGCGCGGTGTCGCGGGACACGGTCGTGGAGGTCGTGACGACCGGTGTACTGCTGCAGCGGCTCCAGCGGGACCAGGAGCTTGCCGGGGTCGACGCGGTGATGCTGGACGAGTGCCACGAGAGGCACCTGGACGCCGACACGGCCGCCGCTTTCCTTCTCGACGTGCGGGAGGCCCTGCGACCGGAACTGCGGCTGGTCGCGGCGTCGGCGACGACGGACGCGGAGGGCTGGGCCCGGCTGCTGGGCGGTGCGCCGGTGGTCGAGGCGTCGGGCGTGACGCATCCGGTGGAGGTGGTGTGGGCCCCGCCGCCCGGTCCGGTGCGGCCGCCGCACGGGATGTTCGTCGACCCGGCGCTGCAGGCCCACGTGGCGGGGGTCGTGCGCCGGGCGCTCGGGGAGCGGGACGGCGATGTGCTGTGCTTCCTGCCCGGGGTCGGGGAGATCGCGCGGGTGGCGGGCCTGCTGGCCGGGCTGCCGGGCGTGGAGGTGCTCCAGGTGCACGGCAGGGCTCCCGCGGCGGTGCAGGACGCGGTGCTGGCCCCGGGGCGGGGGCGCCGCGTGGTGCTGGCGACGGCGGTGGCCGAATCGTCGCTGACCGTGCCGGGGGTGCGCGTGGTCGTCGACTCGGGTCTGGCGCGGGAGCCGCGCGTGGACCACGCCCGCGGGCTGGGCGCGCTGACGACGCTGCGCGCGTCGCGGGCCTCGGCCAGGCAGCGGGCGGGCCGTGCGGGGCGCGAGGCCCCGGGCACGGTCTACCGCTGCTGGGCGGAGGCGGAGGACGGGCGGCTGCCCGCCTTCCCGGCGCCGGAGATCCAGGTGGCCGACCTGACCTCCTTCGCCCTGCAGGCCGCGGTCTGGGGCGATCCCGGTGCGTCGGGCCTCGCGCTGCTGGACGCGCCGCCCGCCGGGGCGATGGCGGCGGCACGCGCGGTGCTGGGCGCGATCGGCGCGGTGAACACGGCGGGGCGTGCGACGGAGCGCGGCCGCGCGCTGGCGCGCCTGGGCGTGCACCCCGGTTGGGGCGCGCGCTGCTGGACGGCGCGCCGCACGTGGGGGCGCGGCGGGCGGCGGAAATCGTGGCGCTGGTGGCGGAGGAGCCGCCGCGGACGTACGGGGACGACCTGGCGGCGGCGTGGCGGGCGGCCCGGCGCGGCGGCGACGCCTACGCGGCGCGGTGGCGCGCGGAGGCCCGGCGGCTGGCGGGCGCGGCCGGCCTGTCCGGCGGCGCGGCGCGCGGTCGCCCCGGGCGGGACGGCGGCGCGGCCGCGGAGCGGCTCGGAGGCCTTCCCTCCGCTGCCGCGGGGACCGCTGCCCCGGGGGCCGCGCCGACGGCGCTCCCGGCGGGCGGGCCGACGCCGTTCCGTACGGCTCCGCTGACGCGTCCGACGACGTGGCCGCCGGTCTGGTCACCGCACTGGCGTTCCCGGAGCGCGTGGCGCGGGCGCGCGGCGGCGGCGCCTTCCTGATGGTCTCCGGGACGGGCGCCGAGGTCGAGGACGGCTCGGGGCTGCGGTCGGCGCCGTGGCTGGCGGTGGCGGTGGCGGACCGTCCCGCCCACGCGGCGTCGGCGCGGGTGCGGCTCGCGGCGGTCTGCGACGAGGACGTGGCCCGGCTGGCGGCCGGGCATCTGCGGACCGCCGGCGACGAGGTGCGCTGGGAGGACGGTGATGTCGCGGCCCGGTCCGCGGAACGGCTGGGCGCGGTGGAGCTGGCCGTGCGGCCGCTGCGGGCCCCGGAGCCCGGGCTCGTACGGGCGGCGCTGCTGGACGGACTGCGGCGCGACGGGCTCGGTCTGCTGGGCTGGTCGCGGGAGGCGCGGCAGCTGCGGGAGCGGTTGGCCTTCCTGCACCGGGTGGCGGGCGGCGCGTGGCCGGACGTCTCCGACGAGGCGCTGGCGGCGCGCGCCGACGCGTGGCTGGAACCGGAGCTCTCCGCGGCGCGGCGGCGGGCGGACCTCGCGCGGATCGACGCCGGCGAGGCGCTGCGGCGGCTGCTGCCGTGGGCGAGCGGTGAGGCGGCGCGCCTCGACGAGCTGGCCCCCGAGCGGCTGGAGGTGCCGAGCGGTTCCCGGGTGCGCCTCGACTACGCGGGCGAGCAGCCGGTGCTTGCGGTGAAGCTGCAGGAGATGTTCGGGCTGGCGCAGACCCCGCGGGTGGCGGGGGTGCCGGTGCTGGTGCACCTGCTGTCGCCGGCGGGGCGTCCGGCGGCCGTGACGGCGGACCTGGCGTCGTTCTGGCGGGACGGCTACCGGGCCGTGCGGGCGGAGCTGCGGGGCCGCTACCCGAAGCACCCGTGGCCCGAGGACCCTTCGGCCGCCCGGCCCACACGGCGGACGAACCCCCGGCGCTGACGTCCGCCGGGGCCTGCACGGGGTTTCGGCGCCGGACGGTCCGGCGCCGCGCTCTTCCGCCGGCGGGCCCGCCGGCGCCCGTGGTGTACGGGCCGCCCTGCGGCAGCGCCCTGCCTCGGACGGGCCGCGGCGGGTACGCCGCCTGCGGGGCCGCTCGGCGAGGAGCCGAGGCGGCCCGGTGGACGGCGGCCCCGGCGCGTCAGCCGACGTGCAGTTCGATGGTGAGCGTCGCGCCACCCTCAGCGGTGATGCGCAGCAGGAACGTGCCGGTGCGGTCGTCGGCGTACATCCGGGGCAGCTGGAACGTGCCGTCGGCGCCGGTCCTCAGCCCGGTGAGGGTGCGTACGGGCTCCCCCTGGGCGTCCTTGAAGTACGGGCCGGCGTCGGCGGCCTGCGTGCCGTCCGCATCGGCGAGCAGGGTGGCGGTCAGGGCGACCCCGGCCGCGGCGGCGCCCTTCTCGGTCGCCTTGACCGTGAGGCGCTCGGCGAACTCGCCGCCGGCCGCGGCGGTGGGCTTGGTGTCACCGGTACGGGCGAGGGTGTCGGCCTGCGGCGCCGTGACCGTGGCCGGCCGGTCGACGCCCGGCAGCGCGGTGCGCCCGACGACGGTGGCGCGGACGGTGAACTCGCCCGTCCTCTCGCCCGCGAGGAGCACGGGGGCGGTGGCGGTGCCGTCGGCTCCGGTGGTGACCGTGGCGGTGGTGGCGCCGTCGGGGAAGCGGCTGTCGGTGTCGCCGACGATCCGGAACTCGACCGCCACCTCGGCGACGCCGCCGCCCTGCTCGTCGCGGGCCACGACGGCGGCGCGCTCGGCGAACTCGGTGCCGGCGGTGGCGGTGAGGGCACCGCCGCCCGCGCTCTGCAGGAGGTGCACCCGGTCAGCGGGTTTCGTCGGGGTCGGCGTCGGGGTGGGAGTCGGCGTCGGCGTGGGGGTGGGAGTCGGGGTCGGCGTGGGGGTGGGAGTCGGGGTCGGCGTGGGGGTGGGAGTCGGGGTCGGCGTCGGGGTGGGCTTCGGCTTCGGCTTGGGCGAAGGGCCGGGCCAACCGGACGGCGGTACCGGCTTCGCGGGCGACGGGGAGGGCTTCGCGTCGGGGGTGGCGGGGGTGGCGCCCGGGGTGCTTCCGCCCTTGCCTCCGGTGCCCGGGCCGCCGCCCTTGCCGGTGGTGGTGCCGGCGCCCTTCCCGGATCCGCTCCCGTGCGTCCCGCCCGTGCCGGGCCGCGTACCGTCTCCGCTGCCGGAGTGCCGGTCGCTGCGCTCGGTGGGGACGTGGCCGGTGCCGTCCGGGATCCGGTGGGCCCCGTCCCTCTTGTAGTAGTCGAACCAGGACAGGACCGTGCGCAGGTACTCCCGCGACTGGTTGTAGCTGAGGATGGCCCGGTCCAGGTCCGCCTGGAGGGCGAGGTTGCGGCTGCCGGCGCACAGGTACATGCCGGCCGCGCGGGCCGCGTCGAAGATGTTGTTGGGGTCCTTGCGGCCGTCGTCGTTGGCGTCCTGGCCCCAGGAGGCCCAGGTCGACGGGATGAACTGCATGGGGCCGACGGCGCGGTCGTAGCGGGTGTCGCCGTCGTGGGCGCCGCCGTCGGTGTCGGAGATGTTGGCGAAGCCGACGCCGTTGAGGACCGGGCCCAGGATCGGGGAGGTCGTGGTGCCGCCGGAGTCGACCCGGCCGCCGCGCGCGTGACCGGACTCCACCTTGCCGATGCCGGCGAGGAGTTGCCAGGGCAGGTTGCAGCCCGGGTCGACGCTCCGCAGATGCTGCTCGGCCTGCTGGTACGCGGAGAAGACGGTCGCGGGTATGCCGGCCGCCGTCGCGCCGCCCGCGGGGGCGGAGCCGTGGGTGTCGCCGGTCCCGGCGCCCGGCCGGTCGGGGTGGGGGCTGTTGAGGGGCGGCAGCTCCGTGTAGTAGGGGGAGTTGCCGGTGGCGGTGTCCCCCGAGGCGGCCGGCGGCGTGCCGTCCGTGGTGGGCGACTCGCCGCCCACCGGGGTGACTCCCGGTCCCTGCGACGCGGAGAGCGCCGCCACGGCTGCCGCCGCCACCGCCGTCGTGGTGGCCTGCTTGCGCAGCCGCCGCCCGAGATGTCCTGCCATGCGTGTGTCCCTCCCCCGACGGCGCCCCTTGGGTTGGTGACGCCGCGCCCGACCCGACGACTGCCCGCCGCTCCCCACAGCGCGGACTGGCGAAACCCTACGTCACCTCGCGCCCCCACCACACTCATGCGTGACCGGTTTTCACGGTTTCGTCACCGGTCATCCGTCCGGATTACGGTTCTGACGCAACCGCACACGGTCATATGCGATCGACAGTGACAGAGCACTGATCGCGAAACCGCTCGTCCTGCTGACATCCGACGGGAGCCCCTCCCCCATGCCGTTCACCCTCAGCCATGCCGCCGCCGTCCTCCCCGGCATGAGCCGCTGCGGCGCCGGACGGGGTCCGGTGGTGGCGTCCGCCCTTGTCATGGGGTCGTTCGCGCCCGACATGACCTATTTCGCGGACAGCCTGATTCCGGGGGCCATGTCCTTCGGTGAGGTCACCCACAGCGCGTGGGGCGTCCTGACGGTCGACGCGTTGACCGCCGCGGCGCTGGTCGGACTGTGGCTGATGGTGCGTGAGCCGCTGGTGGCGCTGCTGCCCCGCCGGTGGCGCGGCCCGGTGCACGGCCTGCTCCGGGGCAGGCCGTGGCGGGAACGGCGGCCGGCGGCGCTGGCGGTGTGGTTCTACCTCTCGGCGGTCGCCGGTGCGGCCACCCACGTCGTGTGGGACCTGTTCACCCATCCCGGCCGGTGGGGCACACGGGTGCTACCGGTGCTGGGCGAAACGGTGGGCGGCTTCCCCGTCTACACGTACGTGCAGTACGGCAGTTCCGCACTCGCCCTGATGGTCCTCGGCTGGTTCGCGTACGGGGGCCTGCGGCGGGTTCCGCCGGGTGCCGGCGCGGGGGCGCCCGCCGGGCTGACCCGCCGGGGCCGGTGGCTCGCGGTCGGGGTGCTGGCGGGCTGCACGGTGGCGGGCGTGGTGCACCGGTGCCTGCGCTGGTACGCGTACTGGGGCAGGATCGAGACGCCGCTCGACATCATCCCCACGGCCTGCTTCGGCGCCGGTGCCGGGCTCGCCGTCGGGCTGCTCCTGTACGGAGCCGGGATGCGCCTGCGCGCCGGGGGCCCCGGCCCCCGTGCCTGACGCCCCGGCGGCGCGGGGCCCCGAGGGCGTACGGCGGGGCGCTGCCGGGGCAGGCCCCGCCGCCGTACGCGGCTCCTCCGGCGGCCGCGCCGTCAGTGCGCGGCGGACTCCCAGTCGCCGCCGACGCCCACCGAGACGTCCAGCGGTGCCCGCAGCTCGACGGCCGAGGCCATCTCGCGGCGCACCAGCTCCTCCGCCTGCTCCCGCTCTCCGGGCGCCAGCTCCAGCACGATCTCGTCGTGCACCTGGAGCAGCATGCGGGAGCGCAGACCGGCCTCCCGCAGCGCCCGGTCGACGTTCAGCATGGCGACCTTCACGATGTCCGCTGCGGTGCCCTGGATGGGGGCGTTCAGCGCCATCCGCTCGGCCATCTCGCGCCGCTGCCGGTTGTCGCTGTTGAGGTCCGGCAGGTAGCGGCGGCGCCCGAGGAGGGTCTCCGTGTACCCGGTCGCGCGGGCCTCGTCCACGACCCGGTGCAGATAGTCCCGGACCCCGCCGAACCGCTCGAAGTACGTGTCCATGAGCGCCCGCGCCTCGGCCGCCTCGATGTTCAGCTGCTGCGAGAGGCCGAACGCCGACAGGCCGTAGGCCAGGCCGTACGACATCGCCTTGATCTTGCGGCGCATCTCGGCGTCCACGGCGGACTTGTCCACGCCGAACACCTGGGACGCGACCGTGGTGTGCAGGTCCTCGCCGGAGGTGAACGCCTCGATCAGCCCGGCGTCCTCCGACAGGTGGGCCATCACGCGCAGCTCGATCTGGCTGTAGTCCGCCGTCATCAGGGAGGCGAAGCCCTCGCCGACGACGAAGCCGCGGCGGATCGCCCGGCCCTCGTCGGTGCGGACGGGGATGTTCTGCAGGTTCGGGTCGGTCGACGACAGCCGGCCGGTCGCCGCCACCGTCTGGTTGAAGGTGGTGTGGATGCGGCCGTCACCCGCGACGGACTTGATCAGGCCCTCCACGGTCACCCGCAGCTTGGCCTGCTCGCGGTGCCGCAGCATGATCACCGGCAGTTCGTGCTCGGTCCGGCCGGCCAGCCAGGCCAGCGCGTCGGCGTCCGTCGTGTACCCGGTCTTCGTCTTCTTGGTCTTCGGCAGGTTCAGCTCGCCGAACAGCACCTCCTGGAGCTGCTTGGGCGAGCCGAGGTTGAACTCCCGGCCGACCGAGGCGTGCGCCTCCTTCACGGCCTGCTGCACCGCGCCGGCGAACTGCTGCTCCATGGCCTCCAGGTGCGGCCGGTCGGCCGCGATGCCGTGCCGCTCCATCCGGGCCAGCAGCTCCGACGTGGGCAGCTCCACCTCGTGCAGGAGCCGCGTCGCGCCGACCTCCTCCAGCCGCGCCGCGAAGGCCTCGCCCAGGTCGAGCACCGCCCTGGCCTGGAGCATCAGCGCGTCCCGCTCCGCCGCGTCCTCGGCGCCGAACGCGAGCTGCCCGTCCGCGGCGGCCGCCGGGGCCAGCTCACGGCCGAGGTACTCCAGGGACAGCGCGTCGAGGGCGAACGTGCGCCGACCGGGCTTCACCAGGTACGCGGCGAGCGCGGTGTCCATGGTGACGCCGGCGACGCTCCAGCCGTGCTCGGGGAACACCCGCATCGCGCTCTTCGCGTTGTGCAGCACCTTCGGCCGGTCCGGGTCGGCGATCCACGCCGCGAACGCCTGCTCGTCCGCCTCGTCGAGCTCCGCCGGGTCGAACCAGGCGGCGGCCCCGCCGCCCGCCGCCAGCGCGATCTCGGTGACCGTGCCGACACCCAGCGCCCAGCTGTCGACCGTCGCCACGCCGAGCGGCCGGTCGCCGTGCCGCTCCAGCCACGGGGCCAGCGCGCCGGGCGCCAGCACCGTGCCGTCGATCTCCACGCCCGCCGCGGGCACCGGCTCCTCCTCGGCGGCACCCGGGTCCACGGCGAGCAGCCGCTCGCGGAGCGACGGGTTGCGGATCTCCAACGTGTCCAGCAGCACCGCCAGCATCTTGCGGTCGTAGGGGGCGCGCTCCAGGTCCGCCACCGACTTCGGCAGCTCCACGTCCCGCACGAGCTCCGTGAGGTGCCGGTTCAGCTTGACGGCCTCCAAGTGGTCGCGCAGCGCCTGACCGACCTTGCCCTTGACCTCGTCGGCCCGCTCCACCAGCTCCGCGAACGAGCCGAACTGGTTGATCCACTTGGTGGCGGTCTTCTCCCCCACCCCGGGGATGCCCGGCAGGTTGTCCGACGGGTCGCCGCGCAGTGCCGCGAAGTCCGGGTACTGGTTCGGCGACAGCCCGTACTTCTCCCGCACCTTCTCGGGTGTGAAGCGGGTCAGCTCCGACACGCCCTTCGTCGGGTACAGCACCGTCGTGTGCTCGCTGACCAGCTGGAACGAGTCCCGGTCACCGGTGACGATGAGCACCTCGAAGCCGGCGGCCTCCGCCTGCGCGGTCAGCGTCGCGATGACGTCGTCCGCCTCGTACCCCTCGACGGCGAAGCGCTGCGCGTTCATCGCGTCCAGCAGCTCGCCGATGAGCTCCACCTGCCCCTTGAAGTCGTCCGGCGTCGACGACCGGTTCGCCTTGTACTCAGGGAACTCCTGCGACCGCCAGGTCTTGCGGGAGACGTCGAACGCGACCGCGAAGTGCGTGGGCTCCTCGTCACGGAGTGTGTTCGCCAGCATCGACGCGAAGCCGTACACGGCGTTGGTGGGCTGCCCGCTCGACGAGGTGAAGTTCTCCGCGGGCAGCGCGAAGAACGCCCGGTACGCCAGGGAGTGCCCGTCCATGAGGAGCAGACGCGGACGGTCTTGTGCGGTCTTCTTCGATGCTGTCTCTGCCACGCAGACGATCCTGCCACGCTCCACTGACAACCACCGACGCCCCTCACACGATGTCCGAGGCGCGTGACAGGATCGAAGGACACCGGACCGCGGGGAGCGCTCGGCAGCACGGCACCCCGCATCCCGACCGCAGCGACTCGAGGGAGAGCGCGATGGCCACGCAACCGCCCGCAGGCGACCCCGTCCAGGACGCCCCCGACGTGACGGCGGCCCCGCATGCCGCCGCCGGCCTGCCCGCCGTCGCCCACACCCTGCGGATCTCCCGGCAGCAGATGGGCCTCGCGCGCACCGCCCGGACCCTCCTCAAGGTCAACCAGAAGGACGGCTTCGACTGCCCCGGCTGCGCCTGGCCGGAGGGCGACAAGCGGCACGTCGCCGAGTTCTGCGAGAACGGCGCGAAGGCCGTCGCCGAGGAGGCCACGCTGCGCCGCGTCACCCCCGCCTTCTTCGCCGCGCACCCCGTCTCCGACCTCGCCTCCCGCAGCGGCTACTGGCTCGGCCAGCAGGGCCGCATCACCCACCCCGTGTACCTGGCCGAGGGCGCCGACCGGTACGAGCCGGTCACCTGGGACCAGGCGTTCCGGATCATCGCCGACGAGCTGACCGCCCTGGGCTCCCCCGACGAGGCGCTCTTCTACACCTCCGGGCGCACCAGCAACGAAGCGGCGTTCCTGCTCCAGCTGTTCGCCCGCGAGTTCGGCACCAACAACCTGCCGGACTGCTCCAACATGTGCCACGAGTCGTCGGGGTCCGCCCTCACCGAGACCCTCGGCGTCGGCAAGGGCAGCGTCTCCCTCGACGACCTCCACCGCGCCGACCTGATCATCGTCGCCGGTCAGAACCCGGGCACCAACCACCCGCGGATGCTGTCCGCCCTGGAGAAGGCGAAGGCGGCCGGCGCGCGGATCATCTCCGTCAACCCGCTGCCCGAAGCCGGCCTCGAACGCTTCAAGAACCCGCAGACCCCCCGGGGCATGATCAGGGGAACCGCCCTCACCGACCTGTTCCTCCAGATCCGCATCGGCGGCGACCAGGCCCTCTTCCGGCTCCTCGGCAAGCTGGTCATCGAGGCGGGCGGCGCCGTCGACGAGGACTTCGTACGGACCCACACCCACGGCTACGAGGAGTTCGCCGCCGCCGCCAGGGCCGCCACCTGGGAGGAGACCCTCACCGCCACCGGCCTCGACCGCGCGGACATCGAGCGGGCGCTGCGGATGATCCTCGACTCGCAGCGCACGATCGTCTGCTGGGCCATGGGCCTCACCCAGCACAAGCACTCCGTGCCCACCATCCGCGAGATCGTCAACCTGCTGCTGCTGCGCGGCGCGGTCGGCCGCCCCGGCGCCGGCGTCTGCCCCGTCCGCGGGCACTCCAACGTGCAGGGCGACCGCACCATGGGCATCTTCGAACGGCCCTCCGCCGCCTTCCTCGACGCCCTCGACAAGGAATTCGGCATCACCTCGCCCCGGCACCACGGCTTCGACGTCGTCCGGTCCATCCAGGCCCTGCGGGACGGCCGGGCCAAGGTCTTCTTCGCCATGGGCGGCAACTTCGTCAGCGCCTCCCCCGACACCGACGTCACCGAGGCCGCCATGCGCCGCGCCCGCCTCACCATCCATGTGTCCACCAAGCTCAACCGCTCGCACGCCGTCACCGGCACGCGCGCCCTGATCCTGCCCACCCTCGGCCGCACCGACCGGGACGTCCAGGCGAGCGGCCGGCAGGTCGTCACCGTCGAGGACTCCATGGGGCTCGTCCACGCGTCCCGGGGCAACCTGCCGCCGGCCTCCCCGCACCTGCTGTCGGAGCCCGCCATCGTCGCCCGGATGGCCCGCGCCGTCCTCGGCGACGCCTCGGCCACCCCGTGGGAGGAGTTCGAGCGGGACTACGCCGCGATCCGCGACCGCATCGCCCGCGTCATCCCCGGCTTCGAGGACTTCAACACCCGCCTCGCCGCCCACCCCGGCGGCTTCGCGCTCCCGCACGCCCCGCGCGACGAGCGGCGCTTCCCCACCGCCACCGGCAAGGCCAACTTCACCGCGGCCCCCGTCGAGTACCCGCGCGTGCCCGCAGGCAGGCTGCTCCTGCAGACCCTGCGCTCCCACGACCAGTACAACACCACCATCTACGGCCTCGACGACCGCTACCGCGGCATCAGGGGCGGCCGCCGCATCGTCCTCGTCCACCCCGACGACGCCCTTGAGCAGGGCTTCGTCGACGGCGCGTACGCCGACCTCGTCAGCGAGTGGACCGACGGCACCGAGCGCCGCGCCCGCGGGTTCCGCGTCGTCCACTACCCCACCGCCCGGGGCTGCGCCGCCGCGTACTACCCGGAGACCAACGTCCTCGTCCCGCTGGACGCCACCGCCGACATCAGCAACACCCCCGCCAGCAAGTCCGTCGTCATCCGTCTGGAACAATCACCGGCCGACTGAGCGTTCGCTCAATCGCAGCGCCGCACCGCAGCACCACCCGGACACGCGGTACCGCACCGCAGCACCACCCGGACAGCCGTACGACGACGAACGGAGCCGCACCCCATGGGCGAGCAGACGACCGTGAAGTTCCCGCAGGAGGTCCTCGACGAGTACGCCGCACTCGGCGTCGACCTGCCCGCCCTCTTCTCCGCGGGCCACCTCGGCAACCGCATGGGCGTGCAGATCGTCGAGGCGGCCCCCGACCGCGTGGTGGGCACCATGCCGGTCGAGGGCAACACCCAGCCCTACGGCCTGCTCCACGGCGGCGCCTCCGCCGTCCTCGCCGAGACCCTCGGCTCCATCGGTGCGATGCTGCACGGCGGCTCCCGCAAGATCGCCGTGGGCGTCGACCTCAACTGCACGCACCACCGCGGGGTGCGCTCCGGACTCGTCACCGGCGTCGCCACCCCCGTCCACCGGGGCCGCTCCACCGCCACGTACGAGATCGTCATCACGGACGAACAGGACAAGCGGGTGTGCAGCGCCCGCCTCACCTGCATGCTCCGCGACGTCACGCCGCAGGACGCCGAGAGGATCCCCGGCACCGCCTGACCCGGCGGCCCGACCCGGCACCGCCTGACCCGGCGGCCGGGCCCGGGGCTCCGGCAGCCCCCGGCGGGGCGCGCAGCGGAGCCCCGGGCGCCGCCGGCGACCGGCCGGACCCGGGACCCGGCCGGTCACGCAGCGTACGCTCCACGCCCCCAGCCCCGGAGGCCCCGCAGCGCCCCCGCACCCCACCCGAACACCCACCGGACGACCCGCCACCGGCAGCGGCACCGTGCCGCGCCCCTCCGGTTTTCGCCACCTCGCCACCGTTCACCGGACAGCCCCCGGGCCCCGCGGAACCGGCACCCGCACCCCGGCGGCCCGATGACCGGAACGCCACCGCCGCCCCGGCCGCCCGCCCCGGCAACGGCCCCGCGCCGCACCGAGAGTTGCCGCGCCCCCGCACGCGCCCGCCACTCCCCGCGCCACGGCCGTCCCGCGCCGCGACCGGCCCGGACGCCGGCCGGCCGACCGGCGCCGCGGCCCGGCCGCGCCCGCTCCGCCGCGCTGCTCAGGACCGCCCGCGCACCGGAACCCGACCGGTCGCCCCGTCAACCCGCCTGCGGCACATGCCAGTTGGCCGGACGCACCGCGCAATCCGCCACCCACCGAAGGGACGCGCGAGGCCGACGCCGGGCCGGGCCGGGGCGACCCGCCCCCAAGTGCCCCTGAGCGATGGCGAGAAGACATCCCCGACCGCGACCGGCCGCCCGCCGAGGGCGCCCTCGCCGACCACGCGCCGAGCCGCCCGCGACCGGCACCGCGGACCCCCGCCGGCACCACCGCACCGGACGCCCGCGACCAGAGCCGACCCCCTGCCGCGCCGTACGGACGGCGCGCACCCCACCGCCGGAAATATCACTCTCCGCAACATGCCTGCCGTGTGCGCCCGTGTCCGCCCGCCGCCGCGCGCGCCCCGGCGCTCTCACACTTCCCCCATAAACCGCCGACACCTCCCCGCCGTCGGCGTCAGGACCAAGAACCCCCCAAGCCCCTTAGTAGTACTGGGGATTCTCACCATGCGAGATGCCGCCCCGCACCCCGAAGACCGATGCATGCCACACGCAACCGGCAATCCATGGCCACGGCATAACAAGAGCGTCACATCATCCCCAGGGCGCTCCCCGACCGCCCCGCATGCGCTTAGAGTCACGCCCAGTCACCGCGCCGCCGGGCGTGAACCACCGCACCACCACCACACCAGACGTACGCCCCGGCGCAGGAAACGGCACCTCACTCAGAGGAGGCCGCGCCAGGGAAAGGACTCATCGTGCGACACCGTTCCTTGCTCATACTCAGCACCGTACTGACCGGAGCACTCACCCTCACCGCCTGCGGTTCGCGCGACAACACCGGCGGCGGCACCGCCGGCGGCGACAGCAACACCACCGTCGTCATCGGCCTCGACGCCCCGCTCACCGGCGACCTCTCCGCCCTCGGCCTCGGCATCAGGAACTCCGTCGACCTCGCCGTCCGCACGGCGAACGAGAAGAAGTACGTCGACGGCGTCACCTTCAAGCTGGAAGCCCTCGACGACCAGGCCCAGCCCTCCTCCGGCCAGCAGAACGCCTCGAAGCTCGTCGCCAACAAGGACGTCCTCGGCGTCGTCGGCCCGCTGAACTCCAACGTCGCCGAGTCGATGCAGAAGGTCCTCGACGACGCCAAGCTCGTCCAGGTCTCCCCCGCCAACACCAACCCGGCGCTCTCCCAGGGCCCCAACTGGAACAGCGGCGACAAGAAGCGCGGCTTCAAGGCGTACTTCCGCACCGCCACCACCGACGCCATCCAGGGCCCCTTCGCCGCCCAGTACATCGTCAACAAGGCCAAGAAGACCAAGGCCTTCATCATCGACGACAAGAAGACCTACGGCGCCGGACTCGCCGCCACCTTCAAGGCCGAGTTCGAGAAGCTCGGCGGCAAGGTCGTCGGCACCGACCACATCAACCCCGAGGCCAAGGACTTCAGCGCCGTCGCCACCAAGGTCAAGAGCTCCGGCGCCGACGTCGTCTA
This sequence comes from Streptomyces sp. CC228A, assembly GCF_021390935.1. Classification (GTDB taxonomy): domain Bacteria; phylum Actinomycetota; class Actinomycetes; order Streptomycetales; family Streptomycetaceae; genus Streptomyces. Next base: position 201,969 of record NZ_JAJPUI010000004.1, on the reverse strand, counting down.
CTACGGCGGCGAGTACCCCGCCGGCGGCCCGCTGAGCAAGCAGATCAAGGAAGCCGGCGCCAAGGTCGTCGTCGCCGGCGGCGACGCGCTCTACAGCCCCGAGTACATCAAGCTCGCCGGCGCCTCCTCCCAGGGCGACATCGCGACCTCCGTCGGCGCCCCGATCGAGCAGCTCGACTCCGCCAAGGAGTTCCTGGCCAACTACAAGAAGGCCAACTTCAAGGAGGCCTACGAGGCCTACGGCGGCTACGCCTACGACTCCGCCTGGGCCATCATCGAGGCCGTCAAGAAGGTCGTCGACGAGAACGACGGCAAGCTGCCCGAGGACGCCCGCGCCAAGGTCGTCGACGCCATGCAGGGCGTCTCCTTCGACGGCGTCACCGGCAAGGTCTCCTTCGACGAGTTCGGCGACACCACCAACAAGCAGCTGACGGTCTACACCGTCGAGGGCGACGCCTTCAAGGACGTCGAGTCCGGCACCTTCACCGGCTGACCCACCGGCTGATCCACCGAAACACCACAACGCTTCACCCCCCTTCCGCCGCGCGGGGCGCCGCACCAGGCGCCCCGCGCGGTGTCACATACGTCCAAGTATCGGAGGACAATGCGGTGAACGAACTGCCGCAGCAGCTGGTCAACGGCCTGCTCCTGGGATCCATGTACGGGCTGGTCGCCATCGGCTACACGATGGTCTATGGCATCGTCCAGCTCATCAACTTCGCCCACGGCGAGATCTTCATGACCGGAGGCTTCGGCGCACTCACGGTGTGGCTGATCCTCCCCACCGGCGTCAGCATGTGGCTCGCCCTGCCACTCATGATCGTCGGTGCCGTCATCGTCGCCACCACCGTCGCCATCGGGGCGGAACGCTTCGCCTACCGGCCCCTGCGCGGAGGACCACGCCTCGCACCCCTGATCACCGCCATCGGCCTCTCCCTCGCCCTCCAGCAGGCCGTCTGGGGCTTCTACCCCGAGGCCACCTCCGCACGGCGGTTCCCCCAGCTCGAAGGCGGCCCCTTCGAGATCGGCGGCGTCACCATCCAGCCCGGCGACATCTTCCTCCTCGTCGCCGCCCCCGCCTGCATGGCCCTCCTCGGCTACTTCGTCATGCGCACCCGCACCGGCCGCGGCATGCAGGCCACCGCGCAGGACCCCGACACCGCCAAGCTGATGGGCGTCAACACCGACCGCATCATCGTGATCGCCTTCGCCCTCGGCGCCGCCTTCGCCGCCGTCGGAGCCGTCGCCTACGGCCTCAAGTACGGCCAGGTCGACTACCGCATGGGCTTCCTCCTCGGCCTCAAGGCGTTCACCGCCGCCGTCCTCGGCGGCATCGGCAACATCTACGGCGCCATGATCGGCGGCCTCGTCCTCGGCATCGCCGAAACCATGGCCACCGCCTACATCAGCCACATCCCCGGCATGCACCAGCTCGGCGGTCAGTCCTGGGCCGACGTCTGGGCCTTCATCCTCCTCATCGTCGTACTCCTCGCCAGGCCCCAGGGCATCCTCGGCGAGCGCGTCGCGGACAGGGCGTGAGCACCATGACCACAGACACCAGCACCACCACCACGGCGGACACCGCACCCGCCGCCCCGCGGCAGGCCGGCCTCCTCCCCGTACCCTCCGCCGGCACCGCCCGCGCCCTGGCCACCGGCGGCGGCGCCGTCACCGCACTCAGCGCCTTCCTCGCCTGGACCTGGACCCCCGCCTTCCCCGGCAACCTCACCGTCTACGGCTACCCCGGCGGACTCCAGTGGCAGGTCCTCGTCGCCGGCCTCCTCACCACCCTCTTCGGCCTGTCCTCCTACGGCGTCAAGGGCACCCGCTGGCTCACCCCCGCAGGACCCGACGCGGCCATCAAGCTCACCGCCCTCGCCGCCTTCGGCACCGCCTGGTACACGATCACCGCCATAGCCGTCCAGCTCGGCGGACTCGCCCACCTCGAACCCGGCGCCTACGTCGCCGCCCTCGCCAGCCTCCTCACCCTCCTCGGCGCCCTCGCCCTCCCCTTCACCCACCCCGAGCACCTCCCCGCCGACCCCGACGACACCGGCTGGGAGCACACCAAGCACCGCGCGCGGGGCGGCCTCGCCACCTTCCGCGCCGCCTTCGCCACCGGCCCCGTCAAGCGGCCCCGGCCCCTCCCCTCGTACGCCGAGATCCTCATCATCACCGCGCTCCTCGCCGCCGCCCTCGGCATCTTCACCTACGGCATCGGCACCGAGTACGAGCAGCTCTTCATCGGCTTCCTCATCACCGCCGGCCTCGGCTTCGCCGCCGTCCACAAGGCCGGACTCCTCCAGCAGGCCACCTACATCACCGGCAAGCACCAGAGCCTCACCATCGCCGGCGCCTTCATCGCCGCCGCGCTCTTCCCCTTCACCCAGACCGACGACCAGTACGCCACCCTCGGCGTCTACATCCTCATCTTCGCCACCGTCGCCCTCGGCCTGAACATCGTCGTCGGCCTCGCCGGCCTCCTCGACCTCGGATACGTCGCCTTCCTCGGCGTCGGCGCCTACGCGGCCGCCCTCGTCTCCGGCGCCCCGACCTCCCCCTTCGGCATCCAGCTGCCCTTCTGGGCCGCCGTCCTCGTCGGAGCCGTCGCCTCCCTCATCTTCGGCGTCCTCATCGGCGCCCCCACCCTCCGGCTCCGCGGCGACTACCTCGCCATCGTCACCCTCGGCTTCGGAGAGATCTTCCGCATCACCGTCATGAACCTCGACGGCACCAGCGGCCCCGACATCACCAACGGCTCCAACGGCATCGCGTCCATCCCCAACCTCAACATCCTCGGATTCGACTTCGGCGCCGAACACACCATCGCCGGATTCACCATCGGACGCTTCGCCAACTACCTGCTCCTGATGCTGGTCATCACGGCCATCGTCGTCCTCGTCTTCCGGCGCAGCGGCGACTCCCGCATCGGCCGCGCCTGGGTCGCCATCCGCGAGGACGAGACCGCCGCGCTCGCCATGGGCATCAACGGCTTCCGCGTCAAGCTCATCGCCTTCGCCCTCGGCGCCGCCCTCGCCGGCCTCGCCGGCACCGTCCAGGCCCACGTCACCTACACCGTGACACCCGAGCAGTACCTCTTCGCCGGACCCATCCCGCCCAACTCCGCCTTCCTGCTCGCCGCGGTCGTCCTCGGCGGCATGGGCACCATGAGCGGGCCCCTCGTCGGCGCCGCCCTGCTCTTCCTCATCCCCAACAAGCTCCAGTTCCTCGGCGAATACCAGCTCCTCGCCTTCGGCATCGCCCTCATCCTGCTCATGCGGTTCCGCCCCGAAGGACTCATCCCGAACCGCCGCCGCCAGCTCGAGTTCCACGAGAACGAGGAAGCGCCCGCCACCCTCACCAAGGCAGGTGCCTGACACATGACCACCAAGACCGAAACCCCGGCGAAGGCCACCGCCCCCACCGGCGAGGCCGTCCTCGACGCACGCGGCGTCACCATGCGCTTCGGCGGCCTCACCGCCGTCAGCAACGTCGACCTCACCGTCAACAGCGGCGAGATCGTCGGCCTCATCGGACCCAACGGCGCCGGCAAGACCACCTTCTTCAACTGCCTCACCGGCCTCTACGTCCCCACCGAGGGCGAAGTCCGCTACAAAGGCCAGGTCCTCCCGCCCAAGTCCTTCAAGGTCACCGCCGCAGGCATCGCCCGCACCTTCCAGAACATCCGGCTCTTCGCCAACATGACCGTCCTGGAAAACGTGCTCGTCGGCCGCCACACCCGCACCAAGGAGGGCCTCTGGTCCGCCCTCCTCCGCGGACCCGGATTCCACCGCGCCGAAGCCGCCTCCCGCGCCCGGGCCATGGAACTCCTGGAGTTCGTCGGCCTCGACCACAAGGCCGAGCACCTCGCCCGCAACCTCCCCTACGGCGAGCAGCGCAAGCTGGAGATCGCCCGCGCCCTCGCCAGCGAACCGGGACTGCTCCTCCTGGACGAGCCCACCGCGGGCATGAACCCCCAGGAGACCCGCGCCACCGAGGAACTCGTCTTCGCCATCCGGGACATGGGCATCGCCGTCCTCGTCATCGAGCACGACATGCGCTTCATCTTCAACCTCTGCGACCGGGTCGCCGTCCTGGTCCAGGGCAAGAAGCTCGTCGAAGGTGACAGCCAGACCGTCCAGAGCGACGAACGCGTCATCGCCGCCTACCTCGGCGAACCCTTCGAAGGCGCCCCCGGCGACGAGGAGGCCGCGGAGGTCGCCGCAGCGGAGGCCCACGCCCACGGCGCGTCCGCCGCAGCCGCACCCGCGGCGGACCCGGCCCCCGCCGAGACCCCCGAGAACGCCGAGACCCCCGAGGCCGCCGGGTCGGCCGCGCCGGACACCCCGGAGCAGCCGCCTCGGACGCCCCGGAGGCGGACGCCCCTGACGCAGAGGCACCGGACTCCTCCGACGCGGACCCCGCGGACGGCAAGGGCACGGCCGACGCCGACACGGCGGACACGACCGAGGACGCGGACACGGCGGACACCGGCAGCGACACCGCGCCCGAAGACCAGACCGCCACCACCGCCACCACCGCCGGCGACAGCGCCGACGACGCAGCGGACGCGGACACCGACGGCCCCGCCGACGACACCACCGGCGGCGACACGGCCGGTGACACCCCCGACAGCACCACCACCCCGGACACCACGGCCACGACCCCCCGCGGCGACGACCACGACTCCGCCAAGGCCACCGGCTCCGGCAAGGAGAACGACGCATGACCGCACTGCTCGAAGTCGAGGACCTGCGCGTCGCCTACGGCAAGATCGAAGCCGTCAAGGGCATCTCGTTCAAGGTCGAGGAAGGCCAGGTCGTCACCCTCATCGGCACCAACGGCGCCGGCAAGACGACCACCCTGCGCACCCTCTCCGGCCTCATCAAGCCCGTCAGCGGCCAGATCAAGTTCAACGGCAAATCCCTCAAGAAGTACCCCGCGCACCAGATCGTGTCCCTCGGACTCGCCCACTCCCCCGAAGGACGGCACATCTTCCCCAGGATGTCCATCGAGGACAACCTCCTCCTCGGCGCCTTCCTCCGCAAGGACACCGAAGGCATCGCCAAGGACGTCCAGCGGGCCTACGACCTCTTCCCCATCCTCGGCGAACGCCGCAAGCAGGCCGCCGGCACCCTCTCCGGCGGAGAGCAGCAGATGCTCGCCATGGGCAGGGCCCTCATGTCCCAGCCCAAACTGCTCATGCTCGACGAGCCCTCCATGGGCCTCTCCCCGATCATGATGCAGAAGATCATGACGACCATCGCGGAACTCAAGGCCCAGGGCACCACCATCCTGCTCGTCGAGCAGAACGCCCAGGCCGCCCTCGCCCTGGCCGACCAGGGCTACGTCATGGAGATCGGCGAAATCGCCCTCAGCGGCACCGGCCAGGACCTCCTCCACGACGAGAACGTCCGCAAGGCCTACCTCGGCGAGGACTGACCCGACGGCGAAAGGCCCGCCCCGCGCCCCACGGCGCGCGGCGGGCCTCTCGCCCTTCCACGTCGTACGCGGCCTACTGCCCGCCGCCCTTGGCCGCCTTCTTCTCCTCGGCGTCCTCGATGACCGCCTGCGCCACCTGCTGCATCGACATGCGCCGGTCCATCGACGTCTTCTGGATCCACCGGAACGCGGCCGGCTCCGTCAGGCCGTACTGCGTCTGCAGGACGCTCTTCGCCCTGTCCACCAGCTTGCGCGTCTCCAGCCGCTGCGCGAGGTCCTGGACCTCCTTCTCCAGCGCCCGCAGCTCCGCGAAGCGGGAGACCGCCATCTCGATCGCCGGCACGACGTCGCTCTTGCTGAACGGCTTGACGAGGTACGCCATGGCGCCGGCGTCCCGCGCCCGCTCGACCAGCTCGCGCTGGGAGAACGCGGTCAGCATCAGCACGGGGGCGATGGACTCGCCGGCGATCTTCTCGGCGGCGGAGATGCCGTCCAGGACGGGCATCTTCACGTCCAGGATCACCAGGTCGGGGCTGAGCTCCCGGGCGAGCTCGACGGCCCGCTGCCCGTCCCCGGCCTCACCGACGACGGTGTAGCCCTCCTCTTCGAGCATCTCCTTGAGGTCGAGGCGGATGAGGGCCTCGTCCTCGGCGATGACGACGCGGGTCGTCAGCGGCGGGACGTGCGACGGGGCGTCGTCGTCGGCGACGGGCTGGGGCGACTCGGGGGCGGTCACGGAGGCTCCTCTTTGCGGGGCGGTACAGCTCCCCATGAGCCTACCTAGCTCCTGTAAGGTAGGAACCATGAGGGTCTCCCGTGACCTTCGTTTCAAAGGATGCCCCGGTAGCCCAGCGGTAGAGGCAATGGTCTCAAACACCATCTAGCGTGGGTTCGAATCCCACCCGGGGTACTTTTTCCAAGGATTCCAAGGTCACGAATTTCCGGGTCGCCGTCACCCGCATGCGTGAACGCCGCCACCCGCCCGGGTGAACCTCGCAGCTCGGCCACCGCAACGCCGCCCTCATGCACCACCGTCGACCGCATGTACGACATGCATGTGCGCCGGACCACCCTCGCCCTGGTCGCCCAGGGACGCAGCCTGCACTCGGTGAGCCGGCAGACCGGTGTCTCACGCTCGACGATCCGCTCCTGGCAGCGCCGTATCGACCCGCTCCGCTCCCCCGAGTCCTGCCCCAGGTGCTGCGCGGCCCCCGGCCCGCCCGCCGACCGGGCCCAGTACGCGTACCTCCTCGGGCTGTACCTGGGGGACGGCTGCATAAGCCCGCAGCGCCACCGGAAGGGCCTCGCGTATCTGCGCATCGCCTGCGCCGACGCCTGGCCGGGGCTTATCGACGCCTGCGAGGCGGCCGTGCGCGCCGTGCGGCCGGACGGCACCGTGTGCAGGGTGCGGAACGAGGGCTGCGTGACGGTGACGGCCTCCGGTCGGCACTGGACCTGCCTCTTCCCGCAGCACGGGCCCGGCCGGAAGCACGAGCGCCCCATCGCCCTTGAGGCCTGGCAGCAGGCGGTGGTCGACGCGCACCCGTGGGAGTTCGTCCGGGGACTCGTGCATTCCGACGGCTGCCGGACCATCAACTGGACCACGCGGGTGATCCGCGGCGTCCGGAAGCGGTACGAGTATCCCCGGTACTTCTTCACCAACAGGTCCGATGACATCCGGCGGCTCTTCACCGACGCCCTGGACGGGCTCGGCGTCGCCTGGACGCAGGCAGGCGCCTGCAACATCTCCGTCGCCCGGAGGGCGTCCGTCGCGTTGATGGACGCCCATGTGGGGGCGAAGTACTGAACCGGGCGGCGGGCTAGTGGACGGCCTCGCCGATGCGGTGGACGCGGACGAGGTTCGTGGAGCCGGAGACGCCGGGCGGGGAGCCGGCCGTGATGACCACGATGTCGCCGGGGCGGCAGCGGCCGATCTCCAGCAGGTGCTCGTCGACCTGGGCCACCATCGCGTCCGTGGACTCCACGTGCGGGCCGAGGAACGTCTCGACCCCCCACGTGAGGTTGAGTTGGGAGCGGGTCGCCGGGTCGGGGGTGAAGGCCAGCAGGGGGATGGGCGAGCGGTAGCGGCTCAGGCGGCGGGCGGTGTCGCCGGACTGGGTGAAGGCGACGAGGTACTTGGCGCCCAGGAAGTCGCCGATCTCCGCTGCTGCCCTGGCCACCGCGCCGCCCTGGGTGCGGGGCTTGCTGCGTTCCGTCAGCGGGGGGAGGCCCTTGGCGAGGACGTCCTCCTCCGCGGCCTCGACCACGCGGCTCATCGTGCGGACCGTCTCGACGGGGTAGCGGCCCACGCTGGTCTCGCCGGACAGCATGACGGCGTCGGTGCCGTCGATGACGGCGTTGGCGACATCGCTGGCCTCGGCGCGGGTGGGGCGGGAGTTGTCGATCATCGAGTCGAGCATCTGGGTGGCGACGATGACCGGTTTGGCGTTGCGCTTGGCGAGTTTGATGGCGTGCTTCTGGACGAGGGGGACGCGTTCGAGGGGCATTTCGACGCCGAGGTCGCCGCGGGCGACCATGATGCCGTCGAAGGCGGCGACGATGTCGTCGATGTTGTCGACGGCCTGGGGCTTCTCGATCTTGGCGATGACGGGGATCCTGCGGCCCTCCTCGTCCATGACGCGGTGGACGTCCTCGATGTCGCGGGCGCTGCGGACGAAGGAGAGGGCGATGATGTCGGCTCCGGTGCGCAGGGCCCAGCGGAGGTCGTCGATGTCCTTGTCGGAGAGGGCGGGGACGGAGACGGCGACGCCGGGGAGGTTGAGGCCCTTGTGGTCGGAGACGAGGCCGCCTTCGAGGACGGTGGTGCGGACGTGGGGTCCGTCGACGGAGGTGACCTGGAGGGTGACGCGGCCGTCGTCGACGAGGATGCGTTCGCCGGGGGTGACGTCGGTGTGGAGTCCGGTGTAGGTGGTGCCGCAGCGGGTGCGGTCGCCTTCGACGTAGTCGGTGGTGATGGTGAAGTCGTCGCCGCGTTCGAGGAGCACGGGGCCTTCGTGGAAGCGACCGAGGCGGATCTTCGGGCCTTGAAGGTCGGCGAGGACGCCGACGTTCCGGCCGGTTTCGTCGGCGGCTTTGCGGACGCGCTCGTACCGCTCCTCGTGTTCGGCGTAGGTGCCGTGGCTGAGGTTGAGGCGGGCGATGTCCATGCCGGCTTCGACGAGGGCTTTGATCTGGTCGTATGTGTGGGTGGCGGGTCCCAGCGTGCAGACGATTTTGGCTCGGCGCATGGGGTGAGCCTATGGCTTACCAATGGGTAGGGATGGGGGTGTGAGTGGCCTTTCAACAGCCTTTGGGTGAAGGCGGGTTGACAAGTGTTGAAGTGTGCGGGTGGTCGCTCTGATGAGCAGTGTTCAGAGGGTGGCGGGGTGGGGGCGGCCGGGGGTGTGGGGCGGCTTGTGCGGGTTTCGGCGGGCCGTCACCGGATCGACATGTGCGGGGGGTGCCGGGGCGGGCGGGTGCGCGTCAGAATCTACGCGCGTCGTGTCTACGCGCGTTCGTCTTGGGACACAGGGGAGCTTTGCATGTCGTGGAACCGTAGGTCGTTTCTCGGGCGGTCGGCCGGGGTGGGCGCCGGGGTGGCGGTGGCGGGCGGGACCGGTGCGGCCGTCGCACCCGCCGCCGCGGCGCGGCCGGGCCGGGGGGCGAAGCGGTACTCGTTCACGGTGATGGGGACGACGGACCTGCACGGTCATGTCTTCAACTGGGACTACTTCACGGACCGGGAGTACGACGACAAGGGCGGCAACGACGTCGGGCTGGCGAAGATCTCGACGCTGGTGAACCGGGTCCGCGCGGAGCGGGGGCGGGGGAACACGCTGCTGATCGACGCGGGTGACACGATCCAGGGCACCCAGTTGTCGTACTACTACGCGAAAGTGGATCCGATCACGGCGGAGTCGGGGCCGGTGCACCCGATGGCGGTGGCGATGAACGCGATCGGGTACGACGCGGCGGCGTTGGGGAACCACGAGTTCAACTACGGGATTCCGGTGCTGCGGAAGTTCGAGGAGCAGTGCGCGTTCCCGCTGCTGGGGGCGAACGCGCTGGATGCGAGGACGTTGCGGCCGGCGTTCGCGCCGTACAGCATGCACCGGTTGCGGACGCCGTGCGGGCGGGATGTGCGGGTGGCGGTGCTGGGGTTGACGAATCCGGGGATCGCGATCTGGGACAAGGCGCATGTGGGTGGGCGGATGGTGTTCCCGGGGCTGGAGGAGCAGGCGGCGCGGTGGGTGCCGAGGCTGCGTTCGATGGGTGCGGACGTGGTGGTGGTGTCGGCGCATTCGGGGTCGAGTGGCACGTCGTCGTACGGGGATCAGCTGCCGTACGTCGAGAACGCGGCCGGTCTGGTGGCGGAGCAGGTGCCGGGGATCGACGCGATCCTGGTGGGGCACGCGCACACGGAGATCGCGGAGTACCGGGTGGTGAACCGGGAGACGGGCCGGGAGGTGGTGCTGTCGGAGCCGTTGAAGTGGGGGCAGCGGTTGACGCTGTTCGATTTCGACGTGGTGTGGTCGCGTGGCCGCTGGGTGGTGGAGCGGGTGGGTGCGCAGGTGCTGAACTCGAACGAGGTGGAGGAGGATCCGGAGATCGTGCGGCTGCTGGGGGACGAGCACGGGAGGGTCGTGGCGTATGTCAACCAGGTGATCGGCAGGTCGCTGGCGGGGATGACGGCGGCGGAGGCGCCGTGGCGTGATGTGCCGGTGATCGACCTGATCAACCATGTGCAGGCGGAGACGGTGCGGGCGGCGCTGGCGGGTGGGGAGTACGGGTCGCTTCCGGTGCTGTCGCAGGCGTCGTGCTTCTCGCGGTCGGCGGCGGTTCCTGCGGGTGAGGTGACGATCCGCGAGGTGGCGGGGCTGTACGTGTTCGAGAACACCCTGGAGGCGCGGGTCCTCACGGGGGCGCAGTTGAAGGACTATCTGGAGTACTCGGCGAAGTACTACGTGCGGACGGCGCCGGGTGCGGCGGTGGATCCGGCGGCGCTGACGAACGCGGAGGGGACGCCGGACTACAACTACGACGCGGTGTACGGGGTGACGTACGACATCGACATCGCGCAGCCGGTGGGGTCGCGGATCGTGGGGCTGTCGTTCGAGGGGGTCCCGGTGGATCCGGCGGCGCGGTTCGTGCTGGCGGTGAACAACTACCGGGCGAGTGGGGGCGGGGCGTTTCCGCATGTGGCGTCGGCGCCGCAGGTGTGGGCGAACTCGGACGAGATCCGCAACACGATCATCCAGTGGGTGAGGGCGCGGGGGGTGGTGGATCCGGCCGAGTTCGCCTCGGTGGGGTGGCGTCTGACGCGGGCGGGAACTCCGGTGTTCTAGTCGGGCGTTGTCCTGTCGGGTGTTCCGTCAGGTGTGTCGGGTGAGTGGCGTGAGCCTGCGTTCCTGTGGGGGGATGTGCGTGGGTTCGCGCCGTTCCAGGCCGAAGGTGGTGAAGGCGGTGCGGTCTGGTTGGGGGTAGGGGTTCTTGCCGGTGAGGTGGTTGAGGATGGTGGCGGCGCGCCAGGCGGTGAGGGTGTGGCTGGGGGCGCCGATGCCGTGGGTGTGGGTGGTGCCGTTCTGGGTGTAGACGTTTCCGGTGACGGCGGGGTCGAGGATGAGGCGGTGGTGTTGGTCGGTGCGGGGGCGTTCTTTGGAGTCGCGGCGGATGTAGGGGTCGAGTGCGGCGAGGAGGCGGTGGTGGGGGCGTTCGCGGTAGCCGGTGGCGAGGATGACGGCGTCGGTGGTGAGGCGTGAGCGGGTGCCTTGTTCGGTGTGTTCGAGGTGGAGTTCGACTTTGGTGGTGGCGAGGCGTCCTGCGGTGCGGACGCGGACGCCGGGGGTGAGGGTGGTGTCGGGCCAGCTTCCGTGGAGGGTGCGGCGGTAGAGCTCCTGGTGGATGGCGGTGAGGGTGGTGGGGTCGATGGCTTTGTGGAGGTGTGCGTGGCGGGGGGTGAGGTCGTTGCGTACGTGTTCGGGGAGGTGGTGGAAGTAGTGGGCGTGGTCGGGGGTGAGGTGTTCGAGGCTGAGGGGGGTGTGGGGGGTGGGGGTGAAGGCGGGGGTGCGGGTGAGCCAGTGGAGTTGTTCGCGGCCCGGGGGGCGGGTGCGGAGGAGGTCGAGGAAGATTTCGGCGCCTGATTGGCCGGAGCCGATGACGGTGACGTGGGGGGTGGTGCGGAGCCGGTCGCGGTGGTGGAGGTAGTCGGAGGAGTGGATGACGGGGACGGCGGGGGCGTCGACGAGGGGTTTGAGGGGGTCGGGGATGTGGGGTTCGGTGCCGGTGGCGAGGGCGATGTTGCGGGTGTGGGTGCGGCCGTGGGTGTGGGTGTCGCTGTGGGGGTCGTGTCGGTCGTAGTCGACTTCGAAGAGGGCGAGTTCGGGGTTCCAGCGGATGGAGTCGACGTGGTGGTGGAAGTGGAGTCCGGGGAGGTGGTCGCTGACCCAGCGGGCGTATGCCTGGTATTCGGCGCGGTGGATGTGGAGTTGGCGGGCGAGGTGGAAGGGGAGGAGGCGGTGGTGGGTGCGGAGGTAGTTGAGGAAGCTCCAGGGGTTGGTGGGGTCGGCGAGGGTGACGAGGTCGGCGAGGAAGGGGGTGGGGAGGGTGGTGTCGTCGAGGAGGGTGCCGGGGTGCCAGTGGAAGGCGGGCTGCTGGTCGTAGAAGGCGGTGTCGAGGGGGTGGGGGAGGTGGTGGGCGAGGGCGGCGAGGGAGAGGTTGCTGGGGCCGATGCCGATGCCGACGAGGTCGTGGGGGTGTTCGGGGGTGCCGGAGGCGGGGTGGGCGCTGGTCACGGGTGGTGCCTTTCGCGGGCGCGCGGGGTTGCGTGAGTCAGCGTGTACCTGGTGTGTGGGGGGTGGGGGTGGTGTGGGGGTTTCGCAACCCGATCGGGGGATGTGGGGGGTGGTGGGGTGATACGGCGAGGCGCCCCGGGGGTGGCCGGGGCGCCTCGCGGTGGGTGCGGGTGTGTGGGTGGGTGTCAGTGGCCGCGTACGCGCAGTGCGCGGTGGAGGTCGTCGAGTCGGTCGGTGAGTTTGCGGTGGAGGGCGGGGGTGACGTCGGGGTGGGTGAGGTGTTCGTTGCCGAGGCGGAGGTTCTCGGGGGTGATGGTGTAGCCGGGGAAGGCGTCGCGGCCGGCTGCGGCGGCGATGGCGGGGCCGCGGCGGGCGGCGAGGGCGATGGCTTCGGGGTAGTAGCGGGTGACGTAGGGCTGGAGGAGGTCGAGTTGCTCGGGCTGCCAGAAGCCTTGGGCGGTGGCGGTGAAGAGGTAGTTGGAGAGGGTGTCCTCGTGGAACATGCGCTCCCAGGCGGCGGCTTTGGCTTCGGGGGTGGGGAGGGCGGCGCGGCAGCGTGCGGCGCCTTCCTGGCCGGTGGCGCTGGGGTCGCGGTCGAGTTCGGCGGTGATGTGGGTGTCGTCGACGGCGCCGAGGACGGCGAGGCGCTTGAGGATGCGCCAGCGGAGCTCGGGGTCGAGGTCGGGGCCGCCGGGGACGTTGTTGTCGGCGAGCCAGCCGTGGAGGGTACCGGTGCGGGTGGTGGTGTCGATGTAGTGGCGTACGGCGGTGAGGCGCAGGTCGGGGTGGGAGCCGTCCTCGGTGCGCCGGATGAGGTCGCGGGTGAGGTGGTCGAGGGTGGTGAGGGCTTCGGGGCGCTGCTCGGTGGGGAGGTAGCGGTCGGCGATCTGGTCGCCGGCGAAGGTGAGGACGGCTTGGACGATGGCGACGTCGGTTTCTTCGCAGAGGTGGGCGCGGGCGGTTTCGAGGTAGGCGAAGGGGTCGAGGTCGCCGTCGCGGACCATGTCGCGGAGGGTGTTCCAGAGGACGGCGCGGGTGAGGGGGTCGGGGACGCCGGAGAGGGTGCGCAGGGCGGTCTCTTCGGACGGGGCGTCGAGGCGGATCTTGGCGTAGGTGTAGTCGTGTTCGTTGGGGACGACGAGGGCGGGGCGGGTGCCGGTGCGGGGGGTGGGGGGTTCGGTGGGGGGGACGTCGGTTTCGTAGCGTTCGCGCAGGACGAGGGTGCGTCCGTCGCTGAGGTCGCGGTCGTAGGCGCCGACGGTGATGCGGTGGGGGCGGGTGCCGGTGCGGTCGAGGGTGAGGGACCAGCGTCCGGGGGTGGTGGTGACGGCGGCGGTGAGGGTGTCGATGCCGGTGGTGCGGAGCCAGGCTTCGGCCCAGGCGTGGACGTCGCGGTCGGTGGCTGAGGCGAGGCTGTCGAGGAAGTCGGTGAGGGTGGCGTTGCCGAACTTGTGGCGGGCGAAGTGGGTGTTGATGCCGGCGAGGAAGTCCTTCTCGCCGAGCCAGGCGACGAGTTGGCGCAGGGCGGAGGCGCCCTTGGCGTAGGAGATGCCGTCGAAGTTGAGGAGGGCGGAGGCGGTGTCGGGGACGTCGCGGGGTGCGGGGGCGACGGGGTGGGTGGAGGGCCGCTGGTCGGCGTCGTATCCCCAGGCCTTGCGTTCGACGGCGTAGTCGATCCACGTGTCGGGGTAGCGGATGGTGGCTTCGTTGACGGTCTGGTAGCCCATGTACTCGGCGAAGGACTCGTTGAGCCAGATGTCGTCCCACCAGGTGAGGGTGACGAGGTCGCCGAACCACATGTGGGCCATCTCGTGGGCGATGACCATGGCGCGCCGCTGGCGTTCGCTGATGGTGACGGCGGAGCGGAACACGAACTCGTCGCGGAAGGTGACGAGGCCGGGGTTCTCCATGGCGCCGGCGTTGAACTCGGGGACGAATGCCTGGTCGTAGGAGTCGAAGGGGTAGGGCTCTTCGAACTTCTCGTGGTAGCGGTCGAAGCACTGCCGGGTGATGTCGAGGAGCTCTTCGGCGTCGGCGTCGAGGTGGGGGGCGAGGGAGCGGCGGCAGTGGATGCCGAAGGGGAGGCCGGCGTGCCGGGTGCGGACGGAGTGCCAGGGGCCGGCGGCGACGGCGACGAGGTAGGTGGAGATGCGGGGGGTGGTGGCGGCGGTCCAGCGGCCGTCGCCGGTGTGGGTGGTGGTGCTGTTGGCGAGGACGGTCCAGTGCCGGGGGGCGGTGACGGTGACGTCGTAGGTCGCCTTGAGGTCGGGCTGGTCGAAGGCGGCGAAGACGCGTTGGACGTCGTCGAGGAAGAGCTGGGTGTAGACGTAGGTCTCGCCGTCGGCGGGGTCGGTGAAGCGGTGCATGCCCTCGCCGGTGCGGGAGTAGCGCATGGCGGCGTGGACGTGGAGTTCGTGGGGGCCTTCGGTGAGGCCGGTGAGGGGGAGGCGGTTGTCGTCGAGGGTGGTGGGGTCGAGGGGCTGCCCGTCGAGGGTGACGCTGTGAAGGGTGGCCGGCTTGAGTTCGACGAAGGTGTCGCCGGGCGTCCGGGTGGTGAACCGGATGCGGGTGACGGAGTCGAAGGTGTCGTCGCCGGTGGTCAGGTCGAGGTCGACGGTGTAGTGGTCGACGTCCAGGGTGCGGGCTCGGGTCTGCGCCTCTTCGCGCGTCAGTGCGGGCATGGCCCCATGCTGCCTGATGCGGTGCGGGCTGGTCAGCGGGTTGCGCCGCCGACTCCGGGAGGGCGCCGTGGAGAGTAGGATCGGCCCGTTTCGGCGGTGGTGCCGCGGGGGCGGGTGTGGGGGCGCCCGTGTGCGAGGCTCGTCCCGGACCTGGGTGAGGAGTGGCTGATGCTGCTGCGTGACGTGGAGTACGGCGACCTCGGTGCGTACGTCCGGATGCGGTGCGACCCGGCCATGATGGCCGGGCTGGGCGGTCCGCTGCCCCGGGAGGGCATGGCGGCGAAGGTCCGCCGCGATGTCCGGCGGGCGCAGGAAGACGTGGACTGGATCAAGATGATCGTGCCCGGGGGTGCCGGGTGTGGTGGCCGGGACGGTGGCCCTGTGGTCCTCCGCTGACCGCTCCTGCGGGGAGGGCGCCGGGCCGGTGTCGGAGATCGGCTGGATGGTGCTGCCGGAGTTCCAGGGGCGGGGTCTCGCCAAGCGAGGTGTCCGCATGCTGCTGGAACTGGCCCGCCAGGACGGTCGGTGGGGGCTCGTGCACGCCTTTCCGGCGACGGCGAACGCTCCGTCGAACGGCATCTGCCGCAGCCTCGGGTTCACGTTGCTCGGCGAGGTGGACGTGTCCTTTGCCGACCGGGTGCTCCGCAGCAACCACTGGGCCGTCGACCCCCGTACCGACCTGCTCTGACGGCGGCCTCCCAGGCCGGCACCGGCCGCGCCGCGGGGTCCGCGGGCATGGCGCCCGGCCCGGCGGGGACCGGCGCGGTGACGGGCCGCGGGGCCGCCCGCGGGGGCCCGGCGGGCCGGGCGCTGCGCGGCAGCCGGGGGTGGTCGGGGTGCGGTGAGGGCGGTGCGGGGTCAGGAAGAGTGGCGCGGGCGCCGGGCGTGCGGGGGCTCCGGCCGCCGGGATCCCTCCTGCACGATCACTGCGGGGCGGCTCCGGTGACCTCCGGGGCGGCTTCGTCGCTGGTCGAAGGGTCGGTCGCGATCTGCTCGTGGTGCCTGATCACTTCAGCGATGATGAAGTTGAGGAGCTTCTCCGCGAAGGCGGGATCGAGCCTGGCGGATTCGGCGAGCTGCCGGAGGCGGGCGATCTGGCGGGCCTCGCGGGCCGGGTCGGCCGGGGGCAGGTGGTGGCGGGCCTTGAGGAGGCCGACCTGCTGGGTGCACTTGAAGCGTTCGGCGAGCATATGGACGACCGCCGCATCGATGTTGTCGATGCTCTCGCGCAGCCGGGTCAGTTCGGCGCGGACGGTGCCGTCGATGGGGTCGCTCGTGCTCATGCGGCGAGCTTAGACGGGTTGCGGACGGTTCGTCGGGGGGTGTTCGGGATACGGGACGGGCGCGGCCCGCCCGGGAGGACCGAGTCACCGGAGCGGGCCGGGTCACCGGGGCGGGCCGGGCCGAGCGCGCGGGGCAGGGCGCCCGGGAGGAGCTGCCCGGCCGGCAGGTCCCGGCTCCCCGGAAGGGCCGGCCGGCCGGGAGCACCAGGCCGCCGGGAGCACCAGGCCGCCCGGAAAGCCCCGGCACATGGAAGCCCGGCCGCCAGGAACCCCGGCCGCTGGGGAGGCAGAGGCCCCGGGGGAGGCGCAGATCCCTGGGGAGGCGCGAGTCGGGAGGCAGGCGCGGACTCCCGGCAAGGTGCAAGTCAGGGGGCACGGCACAGGTCAGGGGGAAGGGGCAGGCCGCGCGGTGGGGGTGGCGGCCTGCCCCTCAGGGGTGCGGCGGGGTGTTACAGGGTGGCCGCGGCCTGCTTGATGGCGGTGGCGAAGGTCGACACCTGGGTGTAGACGCCGGGGTACTGCGGGCGGGCGCAGCCGTAGCCCCAGCTGACGATGCCGACCTGGATCCAGGCGCCGTTCTGGTCGCGGCGGAACATGGGGCCGCCGGAGTCGCCCTGGCAGGTGTCGACGCCGCCCTGGGGCAGTCCGGCGCAGATCTCCTCGGCGGGCACCAGGGAGCTGCCGTATGCCTGGCGGCAGGTGGCGTCGGAGACGAAGGGCACCTGGGCCTTGAGGAGGTGGCGCTGCTGCCTGCCGCCCTCGCGGTCGGCGCCCCAGCCGGCGACGGTGAAGGTGCCGTTGTCGTAGGCGGTGGTGGTGGCGATGTTGAGGGTGGGGAGGTTGATGGGGCGGGCGAGTTTGATGAGGGCCCAGTCCTTGCCCTGGCCGTTGTAGCCGGGGGCCTGGAGGACCTTGGTGGAGCGGACCTTGATGGCGGATCCGCTCTGCAGGTCGGTGACGCCGGCGGTGGCAGTGATGCTGGTGTTGTTGCCCGAGCCGCTGACGCAGTGGGCGGCGGTGAGGACGATCTGCGGGGTGAGGAGGGAGCCTCCGCAGCCCATGGAGAGGCGGACCATCCAGGGGAACTCGCCCTGGGAGGCGGGGCTGCCGCCGACGACGGGGTTGGGGGCGGTGGGCGGCTTGGGCAGGGCGTTGGCGGTGGCGGGGTGGAGGCTGAGGGCGGCGAGGGTGACGGTGGCCGCGGCGGCGCAGCGCTTCAGGGCGCGCGGCAGTGTGCTCGTGGTGGTGTTCACCTGGTTGCCTTTCGTGGGGGGTTGGCCCGGGAGCACCCATGAATGGCATGAGCGCGTCAAGGCTTGTGCCGGATTATCCGGAGGCCCGCCGGGGCCCCGCAAGGCGTCCTTTCGGACAGCGGGGCGCCGGGGTGCCCGACCGCCCACCCAGGGCCGCGGCCGCCGACCGCCTCCCCCGGCAGGCACCCACTCGGCACCCGGCAGGCACCCCTTCCCGCACTCGGCACGGCACCCCTTCGCCACCTGTTGCGCACCCGACAGGCACCCCTTCCCACACCCAGCAGGCACCCCCTCGGCACCTGTTCCGCCGCCAGGACCGCACCCGGACCGCACCCGGCCCGGCGCGGCCGCCGCACGGTCCGGACGGCGGCGCCGCGGCCACCCGCGCGCCGCGGCCCGTGCGCGGCGCCCCGGCGCCGTACTGTGGAGCCTGTCGGCGGCGTACGCGGGGGCCGCCGCGGCGGCTGTGGTCCACGGGGGTGCGGACATGGCGGGGAACAGGCCCGGCGGGGAGGTCGTCCACGGCTTCCCCCACCTGGACACGGTCCGGTCGGCGATCACCGCCGTGCACCGGAGGATCTCGTACGAGGGCCTGGCCGCGTACGCGGTGAGCGTCTCCCCCGACGCGGTGGCCTTCGGAGACGGCGACGACCTGCACCTGGGGACGCACCGGGTCGCGGCGGCGCTGGTACGGCAGCTCGGGCTGCCGGAGGCGCGGATGATCGTGAGCTTCCGTGCGATGGAGCACGCGGCGAGCGTGGAACTGGAGGCCGGGCCGGAGTACTTCATCGAGCTCAACGACCGGTTCAGGACCCACCGGCGGGACATCGGCGCGGCGCTCGCGCACGAGATCACCCATGTGCTGCTGCACCGGCTCGACCTGGCGTTCCGCGGGACCCGGGACAACGAGATCCTCACGGACACCGCGGCCGCGTACCTGGGTGCCGGATGGCTGCTGCTGGACGCCTACCGCGAGGACGCGCTGTCCAGCCAGAAGCTGGGGTACCTGACGCCGGAGGAGTTCGGCTACGTGCTCGCCAAGCGGGCGCGGCTCTTCGGCGAGGACCCCTCGCCGTGGTTCTCCAGCCCCCAGGGGTACGAGGCGTACGTACGGGGCCGGGAGGAGGCGCTGCGCGACGAGCGGCGGCCTCCGCTGGCGGCGGCCGGGCGGGCCGCGCGGCACCGGTACGCGAAGGAGAAGCGGCGGTCCGCGGGCGGGAGCGCCGGGCCTGCGGTCCCCGCCGGCCGGGACGGGTACGCGTTCGAGGGCGGCGGGGCCGGCGAGCTGCGGGTGTCGTTCCCCTGCCCCACGTGCCTGCAGCGCATCCGGGTGCCGGTGCGGGGCCGCGTGCGGGTGCGGTGCGGACTGTGCCGGGCGGTGCTGGAGTGCGACACGTAGGCGGGTCCGCGACGGGGCGGGGCACGCGACGGGGCGGGGCACGCGTGGGGGCGAATGTGTTTGCGAAGGGCTCGCGGGCGGGTCAGGGTCGACGTATGACGATGGTTCCGGCTCCGGTGTACGAGGATCTGTTCGAGGCCGTCCTGAGTGGGGAGGTCGACGCGGTGGTGCGGCTGCTGCGCTCCGGGGCCCCCGCGGAGGCGACCGACGAGGACGGGGTCACCGTCCTGTACACGGCGGCGGTCAACGGCCGTGCCGCCGTCGTCAGGCTGCTGCTGGCGGCGGGCGCCGACCCGGGCCGGGCCTGCGGTGAGGCCGCGGGCGACCTGCCCCTGTGCGGCGCGGCCTGCAACGGCCACACGGAGGCGGTGCGGGCGCTCCTCGCGGCCGGGGCCTGGCCCGACCAGCGGGAGGAGTTCGGGTTCACGGCGCTGGCGTGGGCGGTGCGGCAGGGCCGCTCCGGCGCGGTGGAGGCGCTGCTGGAGTACGGCGCGGATCCGGCGCGGCCCGGCCCGGACGGGAGGGTGCCGCTGGTCGCGGCGGCGCGGCGGGGTTCGCTGCCGATCGTGCGGGCGCTGCTGGAGAGGGGCGCGCCGGGGCGGGAGGAGGCGCTGGCGGAGGCCCGTTCGTGGCTGGGGCGGGACGTGGAGGCGGTGCTGAGGGAGGGGCTGGCGGAGGCGTACGCGTCCGGCGCCGCCGACGTCGTCGTACGGCGCCTGCCGGAGGACGAGGGGGTGACGGTGGTCGTGGAGGTGCTCGCCGACGGTGTGCCGGCTGCGGGGAACGAGCAGCAGACGGGGCACGCGGCGATCGTGACGCTGCTGGAGGAGGCGCTGGGCGTGCGGGCGCCGGCCGAGGACCTGGCGGGGCGGGCGCTGGGGTGCGCGGATCCGGGGCTCGGGGACTGGGTGGAGGCCGCGGAGGCACTGGGGCGGCGGGGGGACGAGGAGACGTTCACCGCCGCGGTGCGCTGGTGCGGGGCGTCCGACCCGCTGCGGCAGGCGCTGGGGGCGGATGTGCTCGCGCGGCTCACCGCCCACGGGACCGCCGGGGCCGCCGCGTTCCGGGCGCGGGCGCTGCCCGTGCTGCGGGAGCTGGGGCGCGAGGTGCGCGAGGCGGAGCCGGCCCTGGCGGTGGTGCGGGCGCTGGGCGCGCAGGGCGACCCGGCCGTCCTGCCGGACGTGCTGCGGCACGCGGTGCACCCGGACACCCGGGTGCGGCGCGGGGTGGCGGTCGCGGTGACCGGGCTCGTACCGCGCGGGCACCGGGAGGCGGTGGCGGCGCTGACCGTGCTGGCCCGCGACGGGGACGCCGGGGTGCGGGCGGCCGCGGCGCACGCCCTGGCCGTCGCGGCGGAGGACTCCCCGCCGTACGGGAGGTGCTGGCGGAGGCGTCGGCGGATCCGGATCCGGTCACTGCGGCGGAGGCGGCACGGGGCCTGGCGATCCGGCAGGACCCGCGGGCGGTCGACGCGCTGGACCGGATCCTGGTGTGCGGGGACCCGGACGGCCGGGCGTACGCGGTGGCGCGTGAGGCACTGGAGCACGTCAGGGACGAACGCGTCAGGAGGCGCCTGGAGTTCGCCTGGCCCCGCCGCTGACCGCCCACCCGCGCCACCCGCCCCGCGCCCGTCCTCCCCGGGCCGCGGGGCGGCGCCGCGCGGGGCACTCGGCCGAGGCGGAGCCGCCCGGGGGCGGTGCGTACGGGCGGCGCCCCTTCCCGGTCCTGCCGGTCGGGTGACCGCGGGGTTCGCTCGGCGGCGCCGCCAGCGGGCGAGGTGGTGGACGCGCCTCGTACGCGGCAGCGGTGGGGCCGCCGTACGCCCCGGCGGCGCGGCGGGCGTCGGCCTCCCGGCCGAGGGCGGGCCCCGCGTGGGTGACGAGCAGCCGCTCGACGCCGGCGGTGCGGGCGAGGCGTCCCGCGTCCTCCGGGGTGAGGTGGACCTGCGGACCCGGCCCGTCGTGGCGGTCGATGCCGGCTTCGCACAGCAGCAGGTCGGCGTCGGCGGCGAGCCGTTCGAAAGCGGTGCCAGGGGGCCGCTGGAGCTCGGCGAAGGAGCCGGGTCCCGCGTCCACCGGACGCGGACGCCGGTGTCGGACAGCAGGTGTCCGGATCAGGGGCGGCCCGGGGAGGGGCGGGGCAAGGCGGTGCCGAGGACGGTCAGGGTGGGCGGCCTGACGGGGACCGTACCGGACAGCGCGCCGCCGCCCGCCAGGCCTTCCCGGCCTCACACGAGGAGCGCCACCACGGCGACGAGCGGCAGGAGCCCCTGGCCCAGCGCACCCCTCCAGAGGCGCCGGTCGGAGACCAGGAGAACGGCACCGGCCGCGGCCATGAAGGAAGCGGCATACAGCACGAGGGCGCGGCCGGTGGTGGGGTGGCCGGTCCAGTGGGCGACGAGTCCGGCGAGGACCCCGCAGGCGAGGAAGATGTTGTAGAAGCCGACGTTGAACGTCCACAGGCGCAGTGCGGGCGAGTGGTCGTCGGTGCGGGTGAGGAGGCGGCGTACGGCGGGACGGTGGAAGAAGAAGCTCTCCAGCACACCGGCGGTCACGTGGTTCACGGCGGCGGCGAGCGCGCAGACCTGGGCGAGGACGTTCACCGGTGGGTGGTCCCCGTGACGCACGGCAGGTACGCGCGGCGGACGGAACCTTCACCCGTCGGGAGTCAGCGGCCGGTGGGCGTTCGGCATGCCGGAGGGAGCCGCCCTGCAGGCTCACCGCCTGACGGGAGCAGTCCCGCCATCGCCGTCCGAGCACCGGGCACTGCCTGTGGACGGCCGACTCATGATGGTGGCGGGTTGGTCCCTCCGATCGTCTGCCGGCGGAAGTTGGCGGTGACTGCCCCGAGGTGTCGGACTCCGCTGCCCGGAGGTCACGAGCGCGGTGCGGACAGGGCCGAGTGCCTCGACGTAGCAGCGGCAGGCGAGGAACTGCGTCAGCCCCGGACCGGCGGCTCCTGTGCAGTCGTGGGCCTGGTGGAAGCGGGCTCCGCGGCGAGCGGGTCCGAGCGGGCAGCGCACGGTTGCGGTGGCCTCGACCGAGTCAGCGATGGTCACCTGCTCGATCGGCAGGTCCACCTCGACGGCGTGGCCGGCGTTGCCCGAGCGCTCAGTCAGGCCACTGCCTCGGTGTGCTCGGCCGGAATGCCGTTCCCGCAGCGGGCGACGGAACAGACGCCGCAGAGGGCGAACTGCGCCTCCGGCCCTGCCGAACGGGCGCAGTCCACCTTCCGGGACCTCAGACGGATCAGCCGCGAGCCGTCAGCAGGCTGCGTCCGTGCTGGACGGAGTCGTTGACCTTCACCGTGACCCGGCTCTCGTACACGTAGCCGGGCGTGACGTGCTTGGTGGGTGCGAAGCAGCCACGGGTGAACCCGGGGTTGAGGACCGAGTCCGCGCAGGTGGTGCTGCTGCCGAATCCGGAAGCGATGGAACCACCGAGTCGGACCCCCTTGGGGCCGTTGTTGGTGACGACCAGGACCACCTGCGCATCACCCTGCGCGTTCATCACCACACACCCCTGGAAGCCCACACCGGGGTAGACGCTGTGCTGCATGGTCGGCTCGCACTTCCAGGTGGCGTTGGTGTTCACTTCCTTCCAATTCGTCGCAGCGGACGCCGGGCTGACGGCCATGGCCGCCGCAGCAGCGGTCCCCACGGCAAGCGTCGTCACCCGGCTCACGTGGCGGTTGATGTTCATGTTCCCCTCCGGTCTGTTCCTACCCCGTACCGGCTCTGATGAGCGCCAGTACCGCCCGCAACACAGGAGCAAATCGCTCGCGAGTGCGACCGGCGTTCGCATTATATGTACACGCAGTGCCTTCCTCACCCCGACTCTCCACCCGGCTGCGCCCCAGGACGGGCCCGGAAACGACCTGAAGCCCCAGCAGGGAGCGGGAGTTCCCGGGGCCGGAGATCCGATGTTCGATGCGGACTGATGCCCAACCCGACCGCACCGGAGAACAGGGGGCATCGCCATACGACGGCTCAGGCTTCGGCCCGGCCCCCGGAATCGCGGTGCAGTGTGCCGAAGTGCCCTCGCCGACGGAAGTGTCCCGCCCCTATGCGAGGGCACTCCGGACACGGTCCGACCCATGAGGCGACGCTTCCTTGAACGAGGTCTCGGTGACTGGCGTGACGGCCCGCACGCCGACGTCCCGCCCAGGCTCACCGATGCGGGCGTCGAGCGTCATCGCCTGACGTGTGAGGAGAGGCCACAGATTGCCACGTACTGACCGGCCAGGTGGATGGCGACCGCCGGCGTGAGTCGTGTACGCCCCGTTCAAAGTGCGACCAAGGTCAGCGACGTCGTCGGTCGGTGCCCCTGCCCGCCGAACGAAGCCTTGGCCCTCTGCACGGTCGCGAGGTCCCAGGTGCGGCTTCCCTACCGTCCTCAGCAGGTGATGCCGGTTCCCGGCGGCTCTGTGTACCGCGCCCCCGACGACATCCGAGCCGCTGTACCCGACAAGCTCCGCACCACACGCGACGAGGCAGTACCGGTCGGCCCTGCGGTGCGCCTGATCCTCGACGACCAAGCTGCTCACACAGCCGGCCTCCAGGAGACCCGGCGCGCGGCCACCCGAGGGCTGTCCCGCAGCTGCCACAAAGGGAGAGAGCTCCGCGTCTTCCCAGCCGCGCAGGGGCTCGGGGCTCACAAGCGGGCCCGGCCGTCAGGCCGCCGGTGCGGCCTGACGGCCGGACAGCGACTCCTTCGCTTGCGGCAGGCCGGCGCGGCCGGACAACGCCCCGTCACCTCCCGCCCGGCGACCCGTAGGGCTGGAGGAGCTGGTCGACGGGCGCATAGTCGTCGGTGAGGGGTCGGGCGTCGCCGATCCAGGAAGTGAGGCCCTCGCCGGTGGCGATCGTCCAGCCCGTGCGCCGGGCGTCCAGCGCCTCCTGGACCGCGCGCAGGTCGAGGGGCCGGGCGGAGGCGAGCACCACCAGGTTGCCGCCCCGGGCGGTGGCGCTCGGGGCGGTGCCGATGTCTGCGGGCCTGCCGAGGAGGGCGACGTGTGCGAAGGCCGCGCGCAGGGTGGCTGCTTCGGCCCGCGCGAAGGCCAGGTCACCGTGGTCGATGAGGTTGGCGACGTACAGCCCGTCCTCGTCGAGCACGCGGCGTACGTCGGCCATCGCTTCCAGGGTGGTGAGGTGCCACGGCACGCTGACGCCGCCGAAGGCATCGCCGACGACGAGGTCTCGGCTGCCGGTGTCCAGCCGCCGCAGACCGAGCCGGGCGTCTTCGACGCGTACGGTGACGCCTGGCTGCGACCGCAGCCCGAGTCGGTCGCGGTCGACGCGCGCGACGCCGCTGTCGATCTCGGACACCACGCTGCGCGTCCCCGGCCGCGTGGCCGCGAGGTACCGGGGGATCGTGAGCCCGCCGCCGCCCAGGTGGTGGGCGGAGAGGGCCTGGCCTTCGGGAAAGGCGGCGTCGGCCACGGAGGCGATGGCGCGCACGTAGGTGAACTGCAGGTGGGTCGGGTCGTCGAGGTCGACATAGGAGTGCCGCACGCCGTCGAGGACGAGGGTGCGGCCGCCCTTCCGGTCGGGGTCCGCGACGACCCGTACGCAGTGGTATCTGGTCTCCGTGTCGCAGCCGCCCGGCGCGACCGCGGTGGCGAGGCTGCCGGCGACGACCGCGAGGGCCAGGGCCGGGGTGCCGCGCCAGGCCCGCGTCCGCCATCCGGTCAGCGCAGAACCGGCCAGCAGCAGCGTTCCCAGGCCGACCAGGATGCCGCTGACCGGCCATCGGGACACGAGCACGAATCCGGTGAGGACCGTACCGGCGATGGCTCCGGCGGTGCCGACGCCGGACAGCCGGCCGACGACCGTCCCCGTCTCGGCGAGGCTGGTGAGACGCAGCTTGGTCACGAACGGCGTCACCGCGGAGAGCAGCGCGCCCGGCACGAGGATGGTCAGCGACGCGAGCAGCACGAGCAGCGCCGGCGCCCACTCCGCCGTGGCGCGCAGCACGGCCGGAGTGAGCGCCACGACCGCTCCGGACACCCCGAGCGAAGGGGCTATGAGCCGCCGCGGATCGACTCGGTCGGCGATGACCCCGCCCAGCCAGGATCCGCAGGCGATGGCGGTGAGGGCGATGCCGATCACCATCGTGCTGGTTTCGAGGGTGAGGCCGAGGTACGGAGCCAGCAGGCGCAGAGCGGCGATCTCGACCACCAGGACCGCCGCCGAGGAGCCGAACACGAGTACCGCGGCCGCACGGGGACCCAGACCGCAGGTGCGTGGCGTTTCCTCGGCGACGGGCGGGGAGGACGATCCGGTCACGGGTGACATCCTTGCATGCCGGGGGTGTTGGGCAGGCGCCCTCGGACACGCTCCCCCGCACCGGTGACGGCATGGTCGTCCCGTACCTGCCCGCCCGCGCGGGCATTCCCGCCCCGGGCAGGGCACGGCGGGGGGCGGACGTCAGCGAGGACCGCTGGGCGTACTGCTCACGCGGGTGCGTCCGTCGCTGCCCGCTCCGCGGCGCTGCGTTCGACGCACAGCTCGTTGCCCTCGATGTCCGCGAGGACGACCCAGCCCGTGCCGTCGGGGCGTCGCCGGTCGTCGACGAGGGTGGCACCCAGGGCGAGCAGGCGGTCCACCTCCTCGTCGCGGGAGCGGTCCTGCGGCTGGAGGTCCAGGTGCACGCGGTTCTTGACGGTCTTGCCCTCCGGCACGGCGATGAAGAGCAGGCTCACGCCGGGCGTCTCCACCACGGCCTCGGGGTCGCCGGGCCTGTCGTCGTCGCCGAGGGGCGCGTCGAGGACGGCGGACCAGAACCCGGCGAGGCGGTAGGGGTCGGCGCAGTCGAACGTCACGTGTCGCACGAGTGAGGTCATGGACGCCAGCCTGCCATCGCGGTGCTGCTCAGGCCGAGCGAATTACACCCTGGGCGCGGGCGGCGGCCAGCCACGCGGGGAACTCGCCGACGAGCCGGTCGTACAGGACGTCGTCGGGGACGCGGCGCGGGTCGTGGCCGGCGTGGAAGAAGCCGGCGTTGTCGAGGGGGCGCTTCGCCGGGACGGGCAGTTCGTCGAGGCGGCGCAGGAAGTCGAACTGGCGGCTGCCGGGATCACCGAAGCCGACGAACTGCCAGAACAGCGGCAGCCGGGCGGCCTTGCACAGCCATTTCTCGGCGGCGAGGCGGCTCAGGGGGCCGCCGTCGGTCTGGAAGACGACGAGGGCGGGGGCGTCGGCGCCGCTGTCGAGGTAGTGGTCGATGACGGCGTCCATGGCGAGGTGGTAGCTGGTCTTCCCCATGTGGCCGAGCCCGGCCGCGATCCGCTCGATGCGGCCCTGGTGGTCGGCGAGGTCGATCGTGGTCTCGGCGTCGATGCCGGTGGAGAAGAAGACGACGGGGACCCGGCCGTCGTCGTCCAGTTGGGCGGACAGGCCCAGGACCCGGTCGGCGAGGGCCTGGACGCTGCCGTCCCGGAAGTAGGGGCGCATCGAGCCGGAGTGGTCGACGACGAGGTAGACCGCCGCGCGCTGCCCCTCCAGCCCGTGCTTGCGCAGGGACACCCCCGCGGTTTTGTACAGGCTGACGAGCGCGGGCGCGGACTCCTCCACCGTGCGGAGGCTGATGGCCATGTCGTGGTCCCCCCTGCGTGACCGGCGCGGTACGCACCGACGGTACGCCATGCGGGGCGGCGCCCGGCCCGCGGGCGGCCGCCGGGCGCCCCGCACGGGGCAGGGGCTGCGCCGCCGTTGCCGGGGCCCTCCCCGGGGATACGGCCGGCACCGCCCCTCCCGCAACCGTCCCGCGTGCAGGCCGCCCGGCACCGCCACCCCCGCGGCCCTCCCCGGCCCTACCACCGGCACCGCCCCTCCCGCAACCGTCCCGCGTGCAGGCCGCCCGGCACCGCCACCCCCGCGGCCCTCCCCCGGCCCTACCACCGGCGGCGCCATGCCCGCGGCCCTCCCGCGTGCAGGCGGCGGCACCGCCGCTCCCGCGGCCCTCCCGCGTGCAGGCGGTCGGCGGCGCCGTGCGGGCGCCGCACGGCGGGGGGGGAAAGGCGGCGGGGGAAAAGGCGCAGCGCCTGCCACGGTCCGGTCGGGGACGTGAGGCAGGCGCTGCTGTGTTCCGTACGCCGTTGTACGGGACGTTCCAGGGCCGTCAGACCGCGAGTGCGCGGTCCGTCGGGCGGATCGGGGCCGGCAGGTCGCTGGCGCCGGTGAGGTAGCGGTCCACGCCGCGGGCGGCGGAGCGGCCCTCGGCGATGGCCCACACGATGAGGGACTGGCCGCGGCCCGCGTCGCCGGCGACGAAGACGCCCGGCACGTTGGTCTGGAAGTCGGCGTCGCGGGCGATGTTACCCCGCGGGTCGAGGTCCAGACCAAACTGCTCGACGAGGCCGTTCTCCTGGTCGGTGCCGGTGAAGCCCATGGCGAGGGTGACCAGCTGGGCCGGGATCTTCCGCTCCGTGCCCGGCTTCTGCGCGAACTTGCCGTCGGTGAACTCGACTTCGACGAGGTGCAGCCACTGCACGTTGCCGTCCTCGTCGCCTTCGAAGTGGGTGGTGGAGACGGAGTAGACCCGCTCGCCGCCCTCCTCGTGGGCGGAGGTGACCTTGTACAGCAGGGGGAAGGTCGGCCAGGGCTGCCCGATCGGGTCGCGGTCGTCGTTCGGCCGCGGCATGATCTCCAGCTGGGTGACGGAGGCCGCGCCCTGCCGGTGGGCGGTGCCGACGCAGTCCGCGCCGGTGTCGCCGCCGCCGATGACGACGACGTGCTTGCCCTCGGCGGTGAGCGGCGGGGTGACGAAGTCGCCCTCCTGCACCTTGTTGGCGAGCGGCAGGTACTCCATCGCCTGGTGGATGCCGTTCAGCTCGCGGCCCGGCACGGGCAGGTCGCGGGCCATGGTGGCGCCGGCGGCGATGACGACGGCGTCGTACCGCTTGCGCAGGTCCGTGGCCTTCAGGTCGCGGCCGATCTCGATGCCGGTGCGGAAGCGGGTGCCTTCGGCGCGCATCTGCTCGATGCGCCGGTTGATGTGCCGCTTCTCCATCTTGAACTCGGGGATGCCGTAGCGCAGCAGGCCGCCGATGCGGTCGGCGCGCTCGTACACCGCCACGGTGTGCCCGGCCCGGGTGAGCTGCTGGGCCGCGGCCAGGCCGGCGGGGCCGGAGCCGATGACGGCGACGGTCTTGCCGGACAGGCGCTCCGGGGGCTGGGGCGTCACGTTGCCGGACTCCCAGGCCTTGTCGATGATCGAGACCTCGACGTTCTTGATGGTGACGGCCGGCTGGTTGATGCCGAGCACGCACGCCGCCTCGCAGGGCGCGGGGCAGAGGCGCCCGGTGAACTCGGGGAAGTTGTTGGTGGCGTGCAGCCGCTCGTAGGCGGCGCCCCAGTCCTCGCGGTAGGCGAAGTCGTTCCACTCGGGGATGAGGTTTCCGAGCGGGCAGCCGTTGTGGCAGAAGGGGATGCCGCAGTCCATGCACCGGGACGCCTGCTTGCTGATGATCGGCAGCAGGGAGCCGGGGACGTAGACCTCGTTCCAGTCCTTGACGCGCTCTTCGACGGGGCGGGACGTCGCGCCCTCACGGCCGTGGTTCAGAAAGCCCTTGGGATCAGCCATTGGTCGCCGCCTCCATCATCTTCTCGGTGGTCTCGGTCTCGGAGAGACCGGCCCGCTCGGCGGCGTCCTTGGCGGCGAGCACTGCCTTGTACGTGGTCGGGATGATCTTGCTGAAGCGGTCCGCGGCGACGGACCACTCGGCGAGGAGCTTCTCGGCCACGGTGGAGCCGGTCTCCTCGTGGTGGCGGCGCACCACGTCGTGCAGCCACGCCTTGTCGGCGTCGTCGAGCGCCTCGACGGCCTCCAGGTTGCCGGAGTTCACGTTGTCGGGGTCGAGGTCGACGACGTAGGCGACGCCGCCGGACATGCCGGCCGCGAAGTTGCGTCCGGTCCCGCCGAGGACGACGGCGTACCCGCCGGTCATGTACTCGCAGCCGTGGTCGCCGACGCCTTCCGAGACGACGAGCGCGCCGGAGTTGCGGACGCAGAAGCGTTCGCCGGTGCGGCCGCGCAGGAAGATCTCGCCGCCGGTGGCGCCGTAGGCGATGGTGTTGCCGGCGATGGTGGAGTACTCGGCCAGGTGGTCGGCGCCGCGGTCCGGGCGGACGACGACCCGGCCGCCGGACAGGCCCTTGCCGACGTAGTCGTTGGCGTCGCCCTCCAGGCGGAGCGTGACGCCGCGCGGGAGGAAGGCGCCGAAGGACTGGCCCGCGGAGCCGGTGAAGGTGATGTCGATGGTGTCGTCGGGCAGGCCGGCGCCACCGAAGCGCTTGGTCACCTCGTGGCCCAGCATGGTGCCGACGGTGCGGTTGATGTTGCGGATCTCCAGCTGGGCGCGGACCGGCCGGGCGTCCTCGGCGGTGGCGGCGCCGAGGGCGTCGGCGGCGAGCTCGATGAGCTGGTTGTCCAGGGCCTTCTCCAGGCCGTGGTCCTGCTCGACGAGCTGGTGGCGGACGGCGCCCTCGGGCAGCTCGGGGACGTGGAAGAGCGGGGCCAGGTCGAGGCCCTGGGCCTTCCAGTGGTCCACGGCGCGGTCCGTGTCGAGCAGCTCGGCGTGGCCGACGGCCTCCTGCAGGGTGCGGAAGCCGAGCTCGGCGAGGAGTTCGCGGACCTCTTCCGCGATGAACTCGAAGAAGTTGACGACGAACTCGGCCTTGCCGGAGAACCGCTCGCGCAGCACCGGGTTCTGGGTGGCGATGCCGACCGGGCAGGTGTCCAGGTGGCAGACGCGCATCATGACGCAGCCGGAGACGACGAGCGGCGCGGTGGCGAAGCCGAACTCCTCGGCGCCGAGCAGCGCGGCGATGACGACGTCGCGGCCGGTCTTCAGCTGGCCGTCGGTCTGGACGACGATGCGGTCCCGCAGTCCGTTGAGCAGCAGGGTCTGCTGGGTCTCGGCGAGGCCGAGCTCCCAGGGGCCGCCCGCGTGCTTGAGGGAGGTGAGCGGGGAGGCGCCGGTGCCGCCGTCGTGGCCGGAGATGAGCACGACGTCCGCGTGCGCCTTGGACACGCCGGCCGCGACCGTGCCGACGCCGACCTCGGAGACCAGCTTCACGTGGATGCGGGCGGCCGGGTTGGCGTTCTTCAGGTCGTGGATGAGCTGGGCGAGGTCCTCGATGGAGTAGATGTCGTGGTGCGGCGGCGGCGAGATGAGGCCGACGCCGGGCGTGGAGTGCCGGGTCTTGGCGACCCACGGGTACACCTTGTGGCCGGGCAGCTGGCCGCCCTCGCCGGGCTTGGCGCCCTGCGCCATCTTGATCTGGATGTCGTCGGCGTTGACGAGGTACTCGGAGGTGACGCCGAAGCGGCCGGAGGCGACCTGCTTGATCGACGAGCGGCGGGCCGGGTCGTAGAGGCGGTCGGGGTCCTCGCCGCCCTCACCGGTGTTGGACTTGCCGCCCAGCTGGTTCATGGCGATGGCGAGGGTCTCGTGCGCCTCCTTGGAGATGGAGCCGTACGACATGGCGCCGGTGGAGAACCGCTTGACGATCTCGCTGACCGGCTCGACCTCGTCGATCGGGATCGGCTTGCGGTCGGAGGTGAGGCCGAAGAGGCCGCGCAGCGTCATGAGCCGCTCGGACTGCTCGTTCACGCGCTCGGTGTACTTCTTGAAGATGTCGTACCGCTTGGCGCGGGTGGCGTGCTGGAGGCGGAAGACCGTCTCCGGGTCGAACAGGTGCGGTTCGCCCTCACGGCGCCACTGGTACTCGCCGCCGATGTCCAGGGTGCGGTGGGCCGGGGCGATGCCGCTGGCCGGGTACGCCTTGGCGTGGCGGGCGGCGACCTCCTTGGCGACGACGTCGATGCCGACGCCGCCGAGCTTGCTGGAGGTGCCGTTGAAGTAGGTGTCGACGAAGTCCTGGTCGAGGCCGATGGCCTCGAAGACCTGGGCGCCGCGGTAGGAGGCGACGGTCGAGATGCCCATCTTCGACATGACCTTCAGGACGCCCTTACCGAGCGCCTTGATCAGGTTGCGGATGGCCTGCTCGGGCTCGACGCCCTCGATGAAGGTGCCGGCGCGGACGAGGTCCTCCACGGACTCCATCGCCAGGTACGGGTTGACGGCGGCGGCGCCGTAGCCGATGAGGAGGGCCACGTGGTGGACCTCGCGGACGTCGCCGGCCTCGACCAGCAGGCCCACCTGGGTGCGCTGCTTGGTGCGGATGAGGTGGTGGTGGACGGCCGCGGTGAGCAGCAGCGACGGGATCGGGGCGTGCTCGGCGTCGGAGTGCCGGTCGGACAGGACGATCAGGCGGGCGCCGTCCTCGATGGCGGTGTCGGCCTCGGCGCAGATCTCGCGGATGCGGGCGGCGAGGGCGTCGCCGCCGCCGGAGACCCGGTACAGGCCCGACAGGGTGACGGCGGTCATGCCGGGCATGTCGCCGTCGGCGTTGACGTGGATGAGCTTGGCCAGCTCGTCGTTGTCGATGACGGGGAACGGCAGGGTGACGCTGCGGCAGGACTCGGCGGTGGGCTCCAGCAGGTTGCCCTGGGGGCCGAGCGAGGAGATCAGCGAGGTGACGAGTTCCTCGCGGATGGCGTCCAGCGGCGGGTTGGTGACCTGCGCGAACAGCTGGGTGAAGTAGTCGAAGAGGAGGCGCGGCCGGTCGGACAGGGCAGCGATCGGCGAGTCGGTGCCCATGGAGCCGATGGGCTCGGCGCCGGTGCGGGCCATCGGCGCGAGGATGACGCGCAGCTCCTCCTCGGTGTAGCCGAAGGTCTGCTGGCGGCGGCTCACCGAGGCGTGGGTGTGGATGATGTGCTCGCGCTCGGGCAGGTCGCCGAGCTCGATGATGCCGGACTCCAGCCACTCCTGGTACGGGTGCTCGGCGGCGAGGGCGGCCTTGATCTCGTCGTCCTCGATGATGCGGTGCTCGGCGGTGTCGACGAGGAACATCCTGCCGGGCTGGAGGCGGCCCTTGCGGACGACCTTGGACGGGTCGATGTCGAGGACGCCGACCTCGGAGGCGAGCACGACGAGACCGTCGTCGGTGACCCAGTAGCGGCCGGGGCGCAGGCCGTTGCGGTCGAGGACGGCGCCGATCTGGACGCCGTCGGTGAAGGTGACGCAGGCGGGGCCGTCCCAGGGCTCCATCATCGTGGAGTGGTACTGGTAGAAGGCGCGGCGGGCCGGGTCCATGGAGTCGTGGTTCTCCCACGCCTCGGGGACCATCATCAGCACGGCGTGCG
Source organism: Streptomyces sp. CC228A (assembly GCF_021390935.1). Lineage (GTDB taxonomy): Bacteria > Actinomycetota > Actinomycetes > Streptomycetales > Streptomycetaceae > Streptomyces. The sequence goes on along the minus strand of NZ_JAJPUI010000004.1, from coordinate 169,906 downwards.
GCAGGGAGCGGCCGCCGAGGTGGAGCAGTTCCAGGACCTCGTCGAACGACGCGGAGTCGGAGGCGTCGGGGGTGCAGACGGGGAAGATGCGGTCGAGGTCCTTGCCCTGGCCGAAGAGGTCGGAGACGAGCTGGGACTCGCGGGCGCGCATCCAGTTGCGGTTGCCCTTGACCGTGTTGATCTCGCCGTTGTGGGCGATGAAGCGGTACGGGTGGGCGAGCGGCCAGCTCGGGAAGGTGTTGGTGGAGAACCGGGAGTGGACCAGCGCGACGGCGGAGGCCATGCGGCGGTCGGACAGGTCCGGGAAGAACGGCTCCAGCTGCCCGGTGGTGAGCATGCCCTTGTAGACGAGGGTGCGGGCGGACAGCGACGGGAAGTAGGCGCCGGTCTCGCGCTCGGCGCGCTTGCGCAGCACGAACGCCTTGCGGTCCAGGTCGATGCCGGTGGTCTCGCCGTCGGTGACGAACAGCTGGCGGAAGACCGGCATGGTGGAGCGGGCGGTGGCGCCGAGCAGGTCGGGGGTGACGGGGACGTCGCGCCAGCCGAGGACGGTGAGGCCCTCCTCGGCGGCGATCGCCTCGATGCGGGCGGCGTCCTCGTCGGCGGTGCCGACGGGCAGGAACGCGGTGCCGACGGCGTACGCGCCGGCCTCGGGCAGGTCGAAGCCTGCGACCTCGCGGAGGAACGCGTCGGGGACCTGCAGCAGGATGCCGGCGCCGTCGCCGGAGTCGGGCTCCGAGCCGGTGGCGCCGCGGTGCTCCAGGTTGCGCAGTACGGTCAGCGCCTGCTCGACCAGCTCGTGGCTGGGAACACCGGTGAGGGTGGCCACCAACCCGACGCCGCACGCGTCGTGTTCGTTGCGGGGGTCGTACATCCCCTGCGGGGCGGGGCGACCGTCCATGGGCGACCAGGCGTCGGAACGCATCGGCTCTCCCGTCGTCGTCGTGGCATGTTCACGTGCCAGAGGGACGACGTTGGCCCTCCGCGAAATTTCGTGCAGGTTACATGATGGAGGGGTTCTCGGCTAGCGGATAGTCCATTCCAGCATGCGGACACCGCGGTGACGCGGTGCGAGGGTTCCCTGTGGTCTGGGGGGGTGGTGCGATGGGGTCGTACGGGGAGTCCTGCAAGGGTTCCCACAGGGTGGGGACGGGGCGGGATGCGGGACGCGGATGGCGTCCGCCGGTCCGTCCGAGGTGGCGGGCTTCGTTGCCCGCGGCGCTCACGACTCATGCCCTGGGATGAGGGACTCGAAACCGCCGTGTAACAGCTGCGTATGTGGCGCTCCGCATAGTGTCCCACCCGGCGGGGCGATCCTGCCATTGGACGTTCGTCACAGACGCGCGTCGCCCGACCGCCCCCGGCCGTCCTGCGGAGGACGGTCGCACGACCGCCCCGGCCGTCCTGCGGAGGACGGCCGGGGCGGTGCGGGCCGGGTGGCGCGGGCAGCGGGCGGGACAGCGACCGCTCAGCGGGGGCGGGCCGTCGGCCCGTGCGGTGCGGGCGGGGCAGCAGCCTGCGCGGCGCACACGCTACGGGACGCGAGGGCAGCGACCTGTGCGGTGTGGGCGGAGCTACGGAACGCAGAGGCAGCCGCATGTGCGGTGCACACGGGGCTGCAGGGGCAGCGGCCTGTGCGGTGCGGGCGGGGCAGCAGCCTGCGCTGCACGGTGAGGGGGCCGGGTCGGTGGCTCGGCGGGCGTTTCACCAGTGCGGCGCGGCGCCTCAGAATACGGCTCCGAAGGCCGCCCCCAGGCCGTAGGTGACGGCCGCGGCGGCGGCGCCCAGCGCGAGCTGCCGCAGCCCGCTGTACCACCAGCTGCGGGCGGTGACCCGGGCGACGAGGGCGCCGCAGGCGAACAGCCCGATCAGGGCGCACAGCACCGCCGGCCACAGCGCGGTCGCGCCGAGCAGATACGGCAGCACGGGCAGCAGCGCGCCGAGGGCGAAGGACGCGAACGACGAGACGGCGGCGAGCAGCGGCGACGGCAGGTCGTCCGGGTCGATGCCGAGCTCCTCGCGGGCGTGGATCTCCAGGGCCTGCTCGGGGTCGCGGGACAGCTGCATCGCCACTTCGCGGGCGAGGGCGGGCTCGACCCCCCGCGCCGCGTAGAGCGCGGCCAGCTCCTCCATCTCGTCCACCGGGTGCTTGCGCAGCTCGCGGCGCTCGACCTCCAGCTCCGCCTGCACCAGCTCCCGCTGCGAGGCCACGGAGGTGTACTCCCCCGCCGCCATGGAGAAGGCGCCGGCGGCCAGGCCGGCCAGGCCGGTGATGACGATGGTCTGGGGGGCCACCGAGCCGCCCGCGACGCCGGTCATCAGGGCGAGGTTCGAGACGAGTCCGTCCATGGCGCCGAACACGGCGGGCCGCAGCCAGCCGCCGTTCACATCGCGGTGGGTGTGGTTGTCGCGGTGCGCCGCGTGCAGTGCGGCCTCGGTCTCGATGATGGACACAGCTCTCCCCAGGTCTCCCCGGACGGGCCCCGTACGGGCGCCGCCCCTCCTGCCGTCGAAAGTACGCGCGATGTAAGGGTCGCGCCAGCAAGGCAGGCTTTACTTAGTGAGGACCGCCTGACCTGCGGAGCCGCGGGTGCGGACGGCCTCGCGGGCGTCTCGGGAGGGCCCGGAGGGCCGCGGGAGGGGAGAATGCCCGGCATGACGTCACCGCTCGCGGGCCCGCCCGCCTCCGCCGCGCCGTCCGCCCCCCGCATCGCCGTGCTCGGCAGCGCCAACATGGATCTCGTCGCCTATGCCCGCCGGGCTCCCCGGCTCGGTGAGACCGTCCGCGGCCGGGAGTTCCGTACGGTGCCCGGCGGCAAGGGCGCCAACCAGGCCGTCGCCGCCGCGCGGGCCGGCGGGGCGGTCTCGATGATCGGCGCGGTCGGCTCGGACGACTTCGGCGCCCGGCTGCGGGCCTGCCTGGAGGCGTCCGGCGTGGACACCGCGCTGCTGCGCACCGCGGACGGCCCGTCGGGCACCGCGCATATCGTCGTCGACGACGAGGGGGGCAACGCGATCGTCGTCGTCCCCGGCGCCAACGCCGCGGTACGGGACCTGACGCCCGCGGACGAGGAGTGCGTCGCGGCGGCCGGGGCCCTGCTGCTCCAACTGGAGCTGCCGCTGGACGCCGTGGCGGCCGGTGCGGAGGCGGCCCGCCGCCACGGGGTCCGTACGATCCTCACGCCCGCGCCCGCGCAGGGCCTCCCGGACGAGCTGCTCGCCGCCGTCGACCTGCTGCTGCCCAACGAGCACGAGGCCGCGGAGCTGACCGGTGTGGCCGACCCGGCGGCCGCCGCGCAGGAGCTGCTGCGCCTGGTGCCCGAGGTGGTGGTGACCCTCGGCGCGGCCGGGTGCCTCTACGCGGCCCGCGGCGCCCGGCCGGTGACCGTGCCGGCCCGGCGGGTGCGGGCGGTGGACACGACCGCCGCAGGGGACACGTTCGCGGGTGCGCTGGCGGTGGCGCTCGGGGAGGGCAGGCCCATGCCGGAGGCCCTGTCCTGGGCGGGCGCGGCGGCGTCCCTGGCGGTGCAGCGGCAGGGCGCGTCGTCCTCGATGCCGTACCGCGCGGAGATCGACGCCGTGTGAGGCGGCGGGCGGCGGGCGCGCCGCATGCGACGGGGCGGCCGCCGGAGCCCGAGCCCCGGCGGCCGCCCCGTACGGCGGTCGTCCCGTGTCGCTACGACTTCTGCTTCTGGCGGGCCGCGTCCCCGGAACCGCCCGCGGCGGTGCCGTCCCCCACAGCCTCGGCGTCCTTCGCGTCCTCGGCGTCCTCGCCGCCCTCCGCGGTGGCGCCGCCGGCGTCCCCTGCCGGTGCGCCGGCGCCCGGCTCCACGACCTTCTCGCGGCCCGGCCGGACCCGCGCCGACACCACGATGTACGTGACGGCCAGCAGGAACACCAGCAGCGCGGTCCACACGTTGAGGCGCAGGCCCAGGATGTGGTGGGCGTCGTCGATGCGCATGTACTCGATCCAGGCGCGGCCGACGCAGTACGCGGCGACGTACAGCGCGAAGGCCCGCCCGTGGCCGAGGGTGAAGCGGCGGTCGGCCCACACGACGAGCAGCGCGACGCCGACGCACCACAGCGACTCGTACAGGAAGGTCGGGTGGTAGAGGCCCGCCTCCCGGTTCACGCCCTCGGAGATCTCCAGCGCCCACGGCAGGTCGGTCGGCTTGCCGTACAGCTCCTGGTTGAACCAGTTGCCCCAGCGGCCGATGGCCTGGGCGAGGGCGATGCCGGGCGCGATGGCGTCGGCGTACGCGGGCAGCGGCACACCCCGCCTGCGGGCCCCGATCCAGGCGCCGACCGCGCCGAGGGCGACGGCGCCCCAGATCCCTAGGCCGCCCTCCCAGATCTTGAAGGCGTCGACCCAGTTCTCACCCTCGCTGAAGTACAGCTGGTAGTCGGTGATCACGTGGTAGAGCCGGCCGCCGACCAGCCCGAACGGCACCGCCCAGACGGCGATGTCGGCCACGGTGCCGGCTTTGCCGCCCCGGGCGATCCAGCGCTTGTTGCCGTACCAGACGGCGACGAAGACACCGATGATGATGCAGAAGGCGTAGCCGCGCAGCGGAACCGGTCCGAGTTCGAGGACGCCGGTCGACGGGCTGGGAATGTAGGCAAGGTCCATGGCAGGACCGACGCTACCTTGCCGAGCGGACCCGAGGGCAGCCCACCCGGCAAAGACTGCATAACGTCACTGCCGCGCCCGCTCCCCGCCGGGCCGACCGGGGCCGCGCGGGCACGGGAGGCGGGTGCGGCGGGCGGGGCCTCCGGAGCACCGGGACAGGTGCGGGCGGACGCGGGCCTCCGGATCCCGCCGGGCCCCGCCGGGCCCGGGTCGGCCCCGGCGGGCGCCGCGGCCGCCGCGGCACGGGCGGTCGCGGACCGGGTGCGCCGCCGCGGCCGCCGCGAGGTCCGTACGGCCCCCGGCCGGCGGGGCGGCGCGGGGGCGTGGCGGCGCCGGGCGTTGCCCGGCTCGGTCTCAGCCGGCGGGGGACGCCGTCGGGGTCCCCGTCGCGGTGGCGGCGCCGGTCGGGGTGGCCGTGCCGGGCTGCTTGCCCTGGTTGGCCTCCGTGACCCACTTCTTCAGGTTCTCCGGCGAGATCTGCTCGCCGCCCTTGGCGGGGAAGATCGGTTCTCCGTTCAGCAGCACCGTGGGAGTGCCGCGGAAGTCCCCGGCGAGGAACGCCTCGTTGGACTCGTTCGCCCAGGCCTTGTGGGTGCCGTCGGCGACGCAGCTGCGGAAGGCGGGAGTGTCCAGGCCCTGGACCTTGCCCGCGAGGTCGAAGAGGGTCTGGTTGTTCGAGAAGGCGTCGTCCGTCTCCATCGGCTGGTTCTGGAAGAGGACGTCGTGGTACGGGACGAACCGGCCGGCGTCCTGCGCGCACGCCGCCGCGTTCGCCGCGTTCAGCGAGCCGCTGCCGCCCATGTTGCCGTCGATGATCGTGGCGAGCCGGTACTCGACCTTGATCTGGCCCGAGTCGGTCAGCTCGTGGATGGTGTCGCGGTACGTGGTCTCGAAGAACGCGCAGGCGGGGCAGCGGAAGTCCTCCCACACGGTCAGCGTGGAGGGCGCGTCGGACGCGCCGACGGGGATGATGAGCCGGTCGTCGCCGACGGCGCCGGAGGGGGCGACGACGGGGCCCGCGGCGCTGTCCCCGTCGTCGCCGCCGCTGTTGGCCGCCAGGACGCCGACCACGGCGGCCAGGCCGAGCACGCCCACGACGGCCGCCGTCACGAGCAGGGCTCTGCGGCGCTTCTCCCGGGCGTGCTCCCGCTGGCGCTGCTGCTGGAGCCGTTCCCGGGCGCTCCGCTTCCCCGCGCTGCTGTTCTCGTTCACGCCCGGCAAACGAACCGGGGAGGCACCCGCGTGCCTCCCCGGACCGACATCCACCCGTTCGAGCGACGAAACCCCGGGAACCGCTAGGAGTCCCGTCGCACGCCCCGGGCGAGTTCGCCCGCCAGTTCCCGTACGGCGGCCAGGCCGCTCGTGCGGTCGTCGGCGTCCAGCAGCCGCTTGACGAAGGCGGAGCCGACGATGACGCCGTCCGCGAAGGACGCCACTTCCGCGGCCTGCGCGGCGTCGGAGACGCCGAGCCCGACGCACACCGGCAGGTCCGTGGTGGCGCGGGTGCGCTCCACCAGGTCGGCGGCCTGCGCGCCCACGGACGCGCGGGTGCCGGTGACGCCCATGAGGGAGGCGGCGTAGACGAAGCCGGAGCCGGCGGCCGTGATGGTGGCGAGCCGCTCGTCCTTGCTGCTCGGGGCCACGACGAAGACGGTGGCCAGGCCGTGCTTCTCGGCGTGCTCGCGCCACAGCGCGGACTCCTGGACCGGCAGGTCCGGCAGGATGCAGCCGGCGCCGCCGGCCTCGGCCAGTTCGGCGGTGAACCGCTCGACGCCGTAGCGGTCGATGGGGTTCCAGTAGGTCATGACGAGGATCGGCTTGCCGCTGGCCTCGTAGGCCTCCCGCACCGTCCGCAGCACGTCGGCGATCTTCACACCGCCGCGCAGGGCGATGTCGTCGGCGGTCTGGATGACCGGGCCGTCGAGGACCGGGTCGCTGTGCGGCAGCCCGACCTCGACCACGTCGGCGCCGCCGTCCAGCACCGCCTTGATCGCGTCGATGCCGTCGTCCACGGTGGGGAAGCCGGCCGGCAGGTAGGCGATGAGCGCCGCCCGGTTCTCCGCCTTCGCCTTGGCGAGGGTGTCGCTCAGCAGGTGGATGGTGCCGCTCACTCGGAGCCCTCCCCGTCGTAGAGCCCGAAGTAGCGGGCAGCGGTGTCCATGTCCTTGTCGCCGCGGCCGGACAGGTTGACCACGAGCAGCCCGTCCGGGCCGAGTTCGCGCCCGAGCTCCAGGGCCCCGGCGAGGGCGTGCGCCGACTCGATGGCCGGGATGATCCCCTCGGTGCGCGACAGCAGGCGCAGCGCCTGCATGGCGGCGTCGTCGGTGACGGCCCGGTACTCGCCGCGCCCGGAGTCCTTCAGGTAGGCGTGCTCGGGTCCGATGCCGGGGTAGTCCAGGCCGGCCGAGATCGAGTACGGCTCCGTGATCTGGCCCTCGTCGTCCTGCAGGACGTACGAGCGGGACCCGTGCAGGATGCCCGGCTCGCCCGCGGTGAGCGTGGCCGCGTGCTCGCCGGTCTCGATGCCGTGCCCGGCGGGCTCGCAGCCGACGAGGCGGACGGAGGCGTCGGGGATGAAGGCGTGGAAGAGGCCGATGGCGTTGGAGCCGCCGCCCACGCAGGCGACGGCGGCGTCGGGCAGCCGGCCGGCGCGCTCCAGGATCTGGCGGCGCGCCTCGACGCCGATGACGCGGTGGAAGTCGCGCACCATGGCGGGGAACGGGTGCGGGCCCGCGACGGTCCCGAACAGGTAGTGCGTGCTGTCGACGTTGGCGACCCAGTCGCGGAACGCCTCGTTGATGGCGTCCTTGAGGGTGCGGCTGCCGGACTTCACGGCGACGACCTCGGCGCCGAGCATGCGCATGCGGGCCACGTTGAGGGCCTGGCGCCGGGTGTCGACCTCGCCCATGTAGATGGTGCAGTCGAGCCCGAACAGGGCGCAGGCGGTGGCGGTGGCGACGCCGTGCTGTCCGGCTCCCGTCTCGGCGATGACGCGGGTCTTGCCCATGCGCCGGGTGAGGAGGGCCTGGCCGAGCACGTTGTTGATCTTGTGGGAGCCGGTGTGGTTGAGGTCCTCGCGCTTCAGGAAGACGCGGGCGCCGCCGGCGTGCCCGGCGAACCGCGGCACCTCGGTCAGAGCGCTCGGCCGGCCGGTGTAGTGCCTCAGCAGCTCGTCGAGCTCGCGGGCGAAGACGGGGTCGGCCTTGGCCTTCTCGTACTCGACGGCGACCTCGTCGACGGCGGCGACGAGGGCCTCGGGGATGAACGTGCCGCCGAAGGCGCCGAAGTAGCCGGCGGCGTCGGGGACCCGGCGTTCCGGGTCGGGGATGAAGAACTCGCTGGACATCAGCGCATGCTCCTATGCCAGGACTGGCCCCTGCGGGGGGCCTGCGAGGGTGTGGGTGCACGTCGTGGTGGCGTCGGCGGTCCTCTCCCCGCACAGCGCGGGGCACTCCCGGAGGCGGCGCCTCCGTCCCCGGCCGCCGTGCGGCAGGGGGTGCGGGGGACGCACGGCGCCCCCCGAGGGGACCGCTAACGGCACGCGGTCCTCACGCGCCATCGCATCCCGTTGACCTGGCCCGGTTCGTCGCCGATGACGTACCGCACCCGCCGCCCGTGCACGCGCCGCGCCGGGGCCCGGCAGCCGCGCGGGCGGCAGCCCCGGGCCAGGCGGGCGTACGCCGCGGGGGCGCGGCGGGGCAGCGGGTGACGGGGGCGGTCATGGCGGGGGTCAGTCCCGCCCGTGGCGCAGCGCGGGGTGGGCGCCCGCCGCGACGAGGTCGGCCACGGCCGCCTTCGGGTCGCGGACGGTGACGAGCGACTCGCCGACCAGGACGGCGTCGGCGCCGGCGTTGGCGTAGGCGATCAGGTCGTGCGGGCCGCGGACACCGGACTCGGCGATCCTGACGATGCCCGACGGGATCTCCGGGACGACCCGCTCGAAGGTGGAGCGGTCCACCTTGAGGGTCTTCAGGTCGCGGGCGTTGACGCCGATGACGCGGGCGCCTGCGTCGACCGCCCGGGCGGCCTCCTCCTCGTCGTGGACCTCCACGAGCGGGGTGAGTCCGATGGACTCGGCGCGCTCGATCAGCGAGACCAGCGCGGGCTGGTCCAGGGCGGCCACGATCAGCAGGGCGAGGTCGGCGCCGTAGGCCCGCGCCTCCCACAGCTGGTAGGCGGTGACGATGAAGTCCTTGCGCAGGACGGGGATGTCGACCCGGGCGCGGACGGCCTCCAGGTCGGCGAGCGACCCTCCGAAGCGCCGCTCCTCGGTGAGGACGGAGATGACGGCGGCGCCGCCCGCCTCGTAGTCGGCGGCGAGGGCGGCGGGGTCCGCGATGGCGGCGAGGGCGCCCTTGGAGGGGCTGGACCGCTTCACCTCGCAGATGACCTGGACGCCTTCGCCGCGCAGCGCGGCCGCTCCGTCACGGGCCTGGGGCGCCTTGGCGGCCCGCTCCTTGAGCTCGTCGAGGGAGACCCGCGCCTGCCGCTCCGCGAGGTCGGCGCGCACTCCTTCGATGATCTCGTCGAGCACACTCACGCGAGAGGCCCCCTTCCGGAGGGTGTGATGTCTGATCAGCCGGACACCTCGATGGTATCCGGCCGGGCGGCGGGAAACCGCACGGGCCACGGCCCGTGCCTCGGGCTCGCTCCCACCCTACGGCGCTGACCTGCTGGTTCGGGGGACCGTCTCACGGAGCGAGCGAGGCGCCGAACGGCAGGTTCCGGATCACGCAGAACAGCGCGGCGCCGGTGCCGAGCACCCACCAGGCGACGGGGTGGACGGTGAGGTGGAACCGTACGCCGCGGACGGCCTTGACGAGCCAGACGAGCATCAGCGCGGCGAAGACGGCGTAGCCGGCGACGGCCATGGCGTTGGCGCCCAGGGCGGTGGCCAGGTCCCCGTGGGCGAAGGCGTGCGCGCTGCGCAGCCCGCCGCAGCCCGGGCAGTACAGGCCGGTGTACTGGAGCAGCGGGCAGGCCGGGTAGTGGCCCGGTTCGTTGGGGTCCACGGCGGCGACGAACGCGAAGGCGGCGGCGGCTCCGGCGAGGAGGCCGAGGGGCGCGGCGACGCGCCGGGCAAGGGGCGGAGGGGCGCCGTGGGGCGGCACGGCCCGCGACGGGGGCGTGTGCGGCGGTGCGGCGGCCGGTCCGTGGGGCGGGTCGGCCTGCGGCGGGTCCCCGTGGGCCGGGACGGCGGCCTGGTGCGGGGCGGGCGGAGGCGGCGCCGGCTGGGGCGGGGCGGCGGCGGGCGGGGTGGCGTCCATCCGGTGATTGTCGCCGCGGGTGCGGGGCGGCGCAGCCCCGTGCGTCCGCAAGGGTGCCGCGGCGGTGCGGCGCGCAGCGGAAAGGCGCAGCCCGGGACCGCCGGACCGCGCCTCGCGCGCGCTGCCGCCTGCGGCGGAGCGGAGAGTCAGGAGGACGCCTGGGCGCCCGCGGCGCGGGAGCGGGCCTCCAGCTGCTCCGCGGTCGGCTTCTGCTGGCCCATGCCCATCATGCGCATGATGCCGCCGACGACGCCGCCGAGCACCACGATCCCCAGGCCGGCCCAGAAACCGAGCGGGTTGGCCGCGACCATGAAGACACCGGCGACGCAGAAGCCGATGAAGGCGATCATGACACCGGTCCAGGCGGCCGGGGTGTGTCCGTGGGCGCTGCCCGCCATGAGTTGCTCCTCGTTGATGTTGCTCTGTGGTGAGGCCCCGCGGAGTGCGGTCGCTCGCCGCCATTGTCCCGCACGCGCGCACCCGCGGGTGATCCGGGGGGTGCCGCCGCAGCGGAGCGCCGGTGGGCGGGGTCCCGGTGGTCAGTCCGCGGGGTCCTGCCGGTCCTCGGGGGCCGCGGGGTCCTGCCGGTCCTCGGGGGCCGCGGGGTCCTGCCGGTCCTCGGGGGCCGTGGGGTCCTCGCCGCGGTCGAGGGCCTTCCACAGCTCCTCCGGCCGCTCGGGCTCCGCGGCAGGGCGGCGGGCGGCACGGGCGCGCGGGCCGCCGTCCCTCTCGTACCGGCCCGACATGGCGGGCCACGCCGAGCCGTGGCGCAAGGCGATCAGTCCGGCGGCGAGGATCAGCAGGGCCGCCGTGCCCGCCACGGTCGGCCAGGCGGTCTGGGCGAGCCCCTCGACGCGGGCGGCGGCGTCACCGGTGGTGCGGGCGGCCTCCGCGTCGAGGGCCGCGCTGTCGGAGGCGCCCAGGAAGGCGGCCAGGGCCGCTCCCGCGCCGCTGGCGGCGAGGAGCAGGGCGACGATCCGCCGGCCGGTGCCCCGGGCCGCGAGGACGGCGACGAGGGCCGCGAGCCCGACCACCGCGAGGGCGGTCGGGACGCCGGTGACGTCACCGCCCGAGGCGTCGAGGCGGAAGCTGCCGCCGCTGCCGGTGACCGTGCCGGTGGTCCAGGTCTGGCCCGAGGCGAGCAGGACGGCGGCGGCGCCGACGGCGCCCAGGAGGAGCGCTGCGGCGAGGCTGCGGCGGCCGCCGCCTGCGGCCGCCGCGCCACCCGCGCGCGCGGGACGGGGCTGGGGTACGGATGCGGCACTCACGCACCCACTATCCCCCATGCCTCCCGGCTCGCCGCAGTCAGACCCGGTTCATCCGGTTGGCGGTGTGGACGGCGCGCAGCACCGCGGCCGCCTTGTTGCGGCACTCGGTGTCCTCGGCGACCGGGTCGGAGTCGGCGACGACACCGGCTCCGGCCTGCACGTAGGCGGTGCCGTCGCGCAGCACGGCCGTGCGGATGGCGATCGCGGTGTCGGAGTCGCCCGCGAAGTCCAGGTAGCCGACGGCGCCGCCGTACAGGCCGCGCCTGCTGGGCTCCAGCTCCTCGATGATCTGCATGGCGCGCGGCTTGGGCGCCCCGGACAGCGTTCCCGCGGGGAAGCAGGCGGTGAGGACGTCGAAGGCGGAGCGGTCCTCCGCGACCCGGCCGGTCACGGTCGACACGATGTGCATGACGTGCGAGTACCGCTCGATCGACATGAAGTCGACGACCTCCACGGAGCCCGGCCGGCAGACGCGGCCCAGGTCGTTGCGGGCGAGGTCGACGAGCATGAGGTGCTCGGCGCGTTCCTTGGGGTCGGCGATGAGCTCGTCGGCGAGGGCCTGGTCCTCCTGCGGGGTGGCCCCGCGCGGCCGGGTGCCGGCGATGGGGTGCACCATCGCGCGGCCGTCCTCGACCTTGACCAGCGCTTCGGGGCTGGACCCGACGACGTCGAACCCGTCGAAGCGGAAGAGGTACATGTACGGCGACGGGTTGGTGGCCCGCAGGACCCGGTACACGTCGAGGGCGCTCGCCGTGCAGGGTGTCTCGAACCGCTGGGACGGCACGACCTGGAAGGCCTCCCCGGCGCGGATGCGCTCCTTGATGTCCTCCACGGCGTCCTGGTAGGCCGGCCCGCCCCACAGCGCGGTGGACTCGGGCAGCTCGGACGGCGGGAGGACGGCGGGCGCGGACTCGGCGGACTTGGTCAGGTCGGCCTGCATGGCGTCGAGCCGCGCCACGGCGTCCGCGTAGGCCTCGTCCACGCCGGAGTCCGTGGCGTTGTGGTTGATCGCGTTGGCGATCAGCAGGACCGTGCCGTCCCAGTGGTCGAGGACCGCGAGGTCCGAGGTGAGCAGCATGGTCAGCTCGGGCAGCCGCAGGTCGTCGGTGCCGTGCTCGCCGATGCGCTCCAGGCGGCGCACGATGTCGTAGCCCAGGTAGCCGACCATGCCGCCGGTGAAGGGCGGCATGCCGCCGGCCAGGTCCCGCGGCGTGTGCAGGGCCTCGACGGTGGCGCGCAGCGCGGCCAGCGGGTCGCCGTCGACGGGCACGCCGACGGGCGGCGTGCCGAGCCAGTGCGCCTGTCCGTCGCGCACGGTGAGCGCGGCGGCGCTGCGGACCCCGACGAAGGAGTAGCGGGACCAGGAGCGGCCGTTCTCCGCGGACTCCAGCAGGAAGGTCCCGGGGCGCTCCGCGGCGAGCTTGCGGTAGAGGCCCACCGGGGTGTCGCCGTCCGCGAGGAGGCGGCGGCTGACGGGGATCACGCGGCGGTCGGTCGCCAGCTTGCGGAAGGTCTCGAGGTCCATGGCGCCCGACCTTACTGGCCCAGAGGGAGGACGTCGGCGTCGAAGCAGGTGCGGGCGCCGGTGTGGCAGGCGGCGCCGACCTGGTCGACCTTGACCAGGAGGGTGTCGGCGTCGCAGTCCAGGGCGACGGACTTGACCAGCTGGACGTGGCCGGAGGTGTCGCCCTTGACCCAGTACTCGCGGCGGCTGCGGGACCAGTAGGTGCAGCGGCCGGTGGTGAGGGTGCGGTGCAGGGCCTCGTCGTCCATCCAGCCCAGCATGAGCACCTCGCCGGTGTCGTACTGCTGGGCGATGGCCGGGACCAGCCCGTCGGGGCTGCGCTTGAGACGGGCGGCGATGGCCGGGTCAAGGTTGCTGGTCATGACGCCATTGTGCCGCGCGCCGCGGGGCGCTCCCGGCCGTGTCCACTGGGCGGACCGGGGCGGCCCGCCGTACGCTGGCCGACATGTCGACCCATGCGAAGCGTGAACGGCTCCTGCTGGCCGATCTGTTGGAGGCGGTCGGGCCGGACGCCCCGACCCTGTGCGACGGGTGGACCGCCCGCGACCTCGCGGCCCACGTGGTGGTGCGGGAGCGGCGCCCGGACGCTGCGGCGGGCGTGCTGGTGGGGGCGCTGCGGGACCGGCTGGAGCGGGTGCAGGCGGAGTTCGCGGCGAAGCCGTACGAGGAGCTGGTCCGGCTGATCCGCAGCGGGCCGCCGCGGATGTCGCCGTTCTCGATCAAGCAGGTGGACGAGGGCGCGAACACGGCGGAGTTCTACGTGCACACGGAGGACGTGCGGCGGGCGCAGCCGGACTGGACGCCGCGCGAGCTGGACCCGGTGTTCGCGGACGCGCTGTGGGCCCGGCTGGAGAAGGGGGCGCGGCTGGCGGGCCGCCGGTGCCCCGTGGGCCTGGTGATGCGCCGCCCGAACGGCCAGACGGCGGTGGCGCGCCGCGGGGCGCCCGTGGTCACGGTGACGGGTGAGCCGGGTGAGCTGGTGCTGTTCCTGTACGGGCGGCAGGCGGCCGCGCGGGTGGAGCTCGACGGCGACAAGGACGCGGTGGCGCGGGCCCTGGAAGCGGAACTGGGAGTCTGAGCCATGCGGATCGCGATGACCAACGTGTTCGTGGACGACGAGCAGAAGGCACACGCCTTCTACACGGACGTCCTCGGCTTCGAGACGCGGGCGCACATCGATCTCGGCGAGGCGCTGTTCGTCACCGTCGGCGCGCCGGGCCAGGACGTGGAGCTGCTGCTGGAGCCGGGCGACAGCCCGATCGCCCGCGCCTACACGAAGGGCCTGCGGGAGGCGGGCCTGCCGTGCATCGTCTTCGCGGTCGACGACCTGCGGGCGGAGTACGAGCGCCTGCGCGGGCTGGGGGTCGAGTTCACGCAGGAGCCCGTGGAGCAGGGCCCCGTCCTGACGGCCGTCCTGGACGACACGGTGGGCAATCTGGTCCAGCTCGCGCAGCGCCTCGACCAGCCCTAGAAGACTGCTGAAAATGTTGGGTTCTGGCCTCGCCGCGTCAGCGGCGGGGCCAGACTCGTCTTGTGGTGCAAGGGGAGTGGGTTGGGGAGACGATCGGGCCGGATGTGTGGGAGACCTGCCGGGAGTTGATCCCGGCTGGGAGTGTCTTCGCGTTCCTGGCCGAGCATCGTGGGCAGCTGTTTCCCGCGGTGATGTTCGAGGACATGTATCCGTCGGCGAACGGCCGTCCGTCGATGCCTCCGCAGGTCCTGGCCGCGGCGATCACGCTGCAGGCCCTGCATGGGATGTCGGACTTCGAGACGGTCCAGGAATTACGCTGTGACCTGCGGTGGAAGGCCGCGTGCGGGCTCGGCTTGCACGATATGGCGTTCGATCCTTCGCTGCTGGCCTACTTCCGCCGTCGTCTGGCCCGCTCGGCTTGCCCGAACCGGGTCTTCGAGGCGGTGCGCGAGGTCGTGAAGGCCACCGGCGTGCTGAAGGGAAAGCACCGGCGGGCACTGGACTCCACCGTCCTCGATGACGCGGTGGCCACCCAGGACACCGTCACCCAGCTGATCTCCGCCGTGCGGGCGGTGATCCGTGAGGTCCCCGGCGCCGGACCTGCCGCGGCCGTGCAGTGCACCGCCCACGACTACAGCGACCCTGGCAAACCGAGGATCGCCTGGAACGACCGGCAGGCCAGGGCGGACCTGGTGGACGCCCTCGTCGGTGACGCACTGCGGCTGCTGGGCCACCTGCCCGAACAGGAACTCGGCGAGAAGGCCGCGAACGCGGCCGGCCTGCTGGCCCTGGTCGCAGGCCAGGACGTCGAACCGGCCCAGGAGTCCGACGGCCGTGACGGACGCTGGCGCATCACCCGGGGGACCGCACCCGACCGCGTGGTTTCCACGGTTGATCCCGAGGCCCGGCACATCCACAAGAACCGGACCCGCCACCAGGAGGGCTTCCGTGCGCATGCCGCGTTCGAGCCCGAGGCGGGACTGTTCACCGAGGTCGCTCTCACCGCCGGCAGCGGAGCCGGCAACCACGAGGCCGCCGTCGCCCAAGACCTCCTCGCCGACGAGGACCAGGACCTGACCGTCCTCGGTGACACCGCCTACGGAACCGGCGAACTCCGCGAAGCCCTCGAAGCCGACGGCCACACCCTCGTGATCAAGCCCCCGCCCCTGCGGCAGGCCATCCCCGGCGGCTTCACGACCGACGACTTCCACGTCGACACCCAGGCCGGCCACGTCACCTGCCCGGCCGGCCACACCAAAGCCCTCGGCCGCCCCCTCTCGGGCGGCAACCGCCAGGCCCAGTTCAAAAAACTCTGCCTCGATTGCCCTTTGCGCGAACGCTGCACCAGGTCCAAGACCGGACGCGTCTTCAGCGTCCATCCCCAGTACGACCTCCTCAAAACCGCCCGGGACCAGGCCGCCACCAGCCAGGAATGGCAGGACGAGTACCGCCGCTGGCGACCACCCGTCGAACGCGCCATCGCCTGGCTCGTCGCCAAAGGCAACCGCCGCGTCCCCTACCGAGGCGTCCTCAAGAACAACACCTGGCTCCACAACCGGGCAGCCGCCCTCAACCTCCGCCGCCTCATCAACCTCGGACTCACCCACACCGGCACCACCTGGACCCTCACCCCCACCACCACATAGACCAAAGGGCCGCCCGGCCTACGGCCGGACAGCCCCCCAACAAGATCTTCATCGGCCTTCTAGATGAATGAGTCCGATGTCTTCAGTGGTCGTAGGCGATCAGTGATCGCTTGACGGGGGCGTTGGTGGCCCAGTTGTGCCAGATGCCGGCGGCGAGGGCGAGGAGTCGTTGGCCGGTGCGGGCGAAGACTCCGGCTGGGGTTCTGCCGCCGTGCTGTTCGAGGCTGAGCTGGCCCTTGAGGGTGTCGATGACGGCTTCGATCCACTGCCGGACCCGGGCGATCTTTCCGTGCCGGGCCGGTTCGTCCTCGCGGTCCGGCCGCACCAGATGAACCCCGAGCCGCTCGGAGCAGAACGCTTCGAACTCCTTCCCGGCGAAGCCCTTGTCGGCGAGGATCACCTGTCCTTGGCGGACGAGGTGGTGGTCGCGTTCGAGTAGCGCGGCCATCACCTCCCGTTCGCCGATCTTGGGGTTGGCCAGGCACCAGGTGACGGGCATGCCTTCGGCGGTGGTGACCAGGTAGAGGCGGAAGCCCCAGAAGAAGCGGGAGTGGCTGCGGCAGTAGCCGTACCCGCAGTGTCCGGCCAGGTCGGAGCGTTTGACGGTCTCGCGGGAGGCCGCGCAGGGCAGCGGGGTGGAGTCGATCAGCCGCAGGTCGTCGTTCCAGGTCGGCACCTGCCGGGCCAGTGCCTCGATCACGCGGCTGATCAGGGGGCCTGCGGCGTTGAGGCGCTTGTTGTAGGCGGACTGCTGGGGCAGGTAGCGGAACAGGTGGCCGAGGCGGGCGTGGGCGAAGCGGATCCAGTGCCGGGCCGAGGGAAAACCGAGCAGGACCTGGGCGACCGCCAGGCACAGCAGTTCGGCGTCCGTCAGTTTCGGGGGTCGCCCGATCCGGCGACAAGGCGCCACATGGTCGTCGATGAACACGTACAGTGCCGCCAGAAGGGCGTCCAGGTTTGTCTTCACACACTGACCAACGGGCGCCCTTCGCCATGGTCGCGACCAGCACGAACATCGGACTCATTCATCTAGCCTCCGGGGCGCCCCCGGGCGCAGGCAGCGGTCCCGCCGTGTCCGGCAGGGCCGCTGCCGTCGCCGGGGCGCTCTGCGACCCGCTCACCGGACGGCCGTCGGCGCCTGCCAGGCGCGGAGGGCACGCTGCGGCCTCTCGGTGCTCCCAGCCCCCGGCGGGCCCGCAGCGCTCGGGTAAGCACTCAGCGGACCTCGCAGCCCTGCCCGCACGGCACGGCGCTCGCGGGCCTCTCGGCCTGCCGGGCGTTGCCCGCGCTCCACGGACCGCCGGCGCTCGCGACCCGGCAGGACACTCAGCGCACCTGGCGGCGTTCCCGACCCGGCAGGGCGGTCAGCGGCGCTCGGCAGGGCGCTCAACGGAGTCCCAGCCCACCCCCGCCGAGCAAGGCACTCAGCGCACCAGGCGGCCCTCCCGACCCGGCAGGGCGGTCCACAGACCTCTCAGCCCTCCCCCGCCGACAGAGCACTCCACGGACCTCCCAGCCCGCCCCCGCCAAGCAAGGCGGTTCACGGACCCGGCAGCCCTCCCCCGCCCCGGCAGGGCGGCGCTGAGCGAGCCTCTCGCAGCCCTCCCCCGCCCGGCGGGGCGCTCAGTGGGCCCCGCGCAGCTCTTCCCGCCCGGCAGAGCGCTCAACGGAGCTGCCAGCCGCCCCGCCCGGCAGGGCGTCAGCGGACCTCGTGGCCCGCCTCGCGCAGGGCGGCCTTCACCTGCGGGATCCGCAGGTCGCCGAAGTGGAAGACCGACGCCGCCAGCACCGCGTCCGCGCCCGCCTCGACGGCGGGCGGGAAGTCCGCCAGCCGTCCGGCGCCGCCTGAGGCGATCACCGGGACGCTGACGTGCCGGCGCACGGCGGCGATCATCTCGATGTCGTAGCCGTCCTTCGTGCCGTCCGCGTCCATGGAATTCAGCAGGATCTCGCCGGCGCCCAGGTCCGCGGCGCGGTGGGCCCACTCGACGGCGTCCATGCCGGTGCCACGGCGGCCGCCGTGGGTGGTGACCTCGAAGCCCGACGGGGTGCCGGGCGCGCGGCGGGCGTCCACCGACAGGACGAGGACCTGGCGGCCGAAGCGCTCCGCGATCTCCCGGATCAGCTCCGGGCGGGCGATCGCCGCCGTGTTCACGCCGACCTTGTCCGCGCCCGCGCGCAGCAGCTTGTCGACGTCCCCGGCGCTGCGGACGCCGCCGCCGACGGTGAGCGGGATGAAGACCTGCTCCGCGGTGCGGCGCACCACGTCGTAGGTGGTCTCCCGGTCGCCGGAGGAGGCGGTGATGTCGAGGAAGGTCAGCTCGTCGGCGCCTTCGGCGTCGTACAGCTTGGCCATCTCGACGGGGTCGCCGGCGTCGCGCAGGTTCCGGAAGTTGACGCCCTTGACGACACGGCCGTTGTCGACGTCCAGGCAGGGGATGACGCGGACCGCGAGGCTCATGACGCGGCTCCTCCGTTCGTGCGGTAGGCCTCGACCTCGACCTCGACGAGCAGCCGGGAGTCGACGAAGCCGGAGACAATGAGCATCGAGGACGCGGGGCGGACGGCGTCGAACAGCTCCTTGTGGGCGCGGCCGACCTCCTCGACGTCCCGGGCGTGGGTGAGGTACATGCGGGTGCGCACCACGTCGGCCGGTCCGAGGCCGAGCTGCTCAAGACCGGCGAAGGCGGCGCGGAAGGCGTTGAGGGCCTGCTCGTAGGGGCCGCCGTCGGCGATCTGGCCGTTCACGACCGACGTGCAGCCGGCGACGAGGACGAGGCCGTTCGGCAGCTCCACCGCCCGGGAGTAGCCGAACTGCTCCTCCCAGGGGGCGCCGGTGACGACCTTCCGTACGGCTCCGGCCGTCATGCGGCCACCGCCGCCAGGGCCTCTTCGAGGGTGAACGCCTCGGCGTACAGCGCCTTGCCGACGATGGCGCCCTCGACGCCCAGGGGCACGAGCTCGGCGATGGCGCGCAGGTCGTCCAGGGAGGAGACGCCGCCGGAGGCCACGACGGGGCGGTCCGTGGCCGCGCAGACGTTCTTCAGCAGGTCCAGGTTGGGGCCCTGGAGCGTGCCGTCCTTGGCGATGTCGGTGACGACGTAGCGGGCGCAGCCCTCCTTGTTCAGGCGCTCCAGCGTCTCGTAGAGGTCTCCGCCGTCGCGGGTCCAGCCGCGGCCGCGCAGGGTGGTGCCCCGTACGTCGAGGCCGACGGCGATCCGGTCGCCGTGCTCGGCGATGACCTTGGCGACCCACTCCGGGGTCTCCAGGGCGGCGGTGCCGAGGTTGACGCGGGTGCAGCCGGTGGCGAGGGCGGCGGCCAGGGAGGCGTCGTCGCGGATGCCGCCGGACAGCTCGACCTTGAGGTCCATGGCGGCGGTGACCTCGGCGATGAGGGCGCGGTTGTCGCCGGTGCCGAAGGCGGCGTCGAGGTCGACGAGGTGGAGCCACTCGGCGCCCGCGCGCTGCCACGCCAGCGCCGCCTCCAGCGGGGAGCCGTAGGACGTCTCCGTGCCGGACTCGCCGTGGACGAGCCGTACGGCCTGGCCGTAGCGGACGTCGACGGCGGGGAGGAGTTCGAGCTTGGTCATCTCAGCGGTCCTAGCGTCTGTCTGAAGGAAATCGTCGGAGCGGGGTCGCGGGTCAGAGGGTGGCGAGCCAGTTGGTCAGCAGCCGGGCTCCGGCGTCGCCGGACTTCTCCGGGTGGAACTGGGTGGCCCACAGGGCGCCGTTCTCCACGGCGGCGACGAACCGCTCGCCGTGGGTCGCCCAGGTGACCTCGGGGGCGCGCAGGGCGGGGTTGGCGCTCTCCAGGGTCCAGTCGGTCACCGCGTACGAGTGGACGAAGTAGAAGCGGGCGTCGGCGTCGAGTCCGGCGAACAGCTCGCTGCCCTCGGGGGCCTCGACGGTGTTCCAGCCCATGTGGGGCACGACGGGCGCCTTGAGGGGGCCGACGGTGCCGGGCCACTCGTCGAGGCCCTCGGTCTCCGTGCCGTGCTCGATGCCCCGGGCGAACAGGATCTGCATGCCGACGCAGATGCCCATCACGGGGCGGCCGCCGGCCAGCCTGCGGCCGACGATCCAGTCGCCGCGGGCCTCCTTGAGCCCGGCCATGCAAGCGGAGAAGGCGCCGACGCCGGGCACGAGGAGCCCGTCGGCGTTCATGGCCCGGTCGTAGTCGCGGGTGATCTCGACGTCGGCGCCGACGCGCGCGAGGGCGCGTTCCGCCGAGCGGACGTTGCCGAAGCCGTAGTCGAAGACGACGACCTTCTTCGCGGTCATGCGGTGCTCACTCCCAGAGTCCCTGGATCCGCAGGACGCCCGCGATCAGGCAGAGCGCGGAGGCGCCTGCCAGGAGGCCGATGAGGCTCTTGGGCATCTTCTGCTTGGTGAAGGAGTAGACGCCGCCGGCCAGGAAGAGGCCGACGACGATCAGGACGGCGGACAGCCCGGTCACCGCGTCCCCCCGTCCGCTTCCGCGGCCACGGCGGTGCCGGCGGCCGCGGGACACGGGGCGCTCGCGGGGGCGGGGCGCCGTGTGCCGGTGGGGGCGGCGGTCACAGCGCGCCCTTCGTCGACGGCAGGATCCCGGCGGCGCGCGGGTCGCGCTCGGAGGCGTACCGGAGGGCGCGGGCGAGGGCCTTGAACTGGCACTCCACGATGTGGTGGGCGTTGCGCCCGTACGGCACGTGGACGTGCAGCGCGATCTGGGCCTGGGCGACGAAGGACTCCAGGATGTGCCGGGTCATCGTCGTGTCGTAGGCCCCGATCATCGGCGCCATGTTCTCGGGCTCGCTGTGCACGAGGTACGGGCGGCCGGAGAGGTCGACGGTGACCTGGGCGAGGGACTCGTCGAGCGGCACGGTGCAGTTGCCGAAGCGGTAGATACCGACCTTGTCGCCGAGGGCCTGCTTGAAGGCGGCGCCGAGGGCGAGGGCGGTGTCCTCGATGGTGTGGTGCGAGTCGATGTGCAGGTCGCCGTCGGTCTTCACCGTGAGGTCGAACAGGCCGTGGCGGCCGAGCTGGTCCAGCATGTGGTCGTAGAAGCCGACGCCGGTGGAGACGTCGACCTTGCCGGTGCCGTCGAGGTCGATCTCGACGACGACGGACGTCTCCTTGGTGGTGCGCTCGACCCGTCCTACGCGGCTCATGAGCTCTGCTCCTTCTTCAGTGCGCGAACCGCATCGAGGAACGCGTCGTTCTCTTCCGGCGTGCCGGCCGTGACCCGCAGCCATCCCGGTACGCCGTTGTCGCGGACGAGGACGCCGCGGTCGAGGATGCCGCGCCACACGGCCTGGGTGTCCTCGAACCGTCCGAACTGGACGAAGTTGGCGTCCGACTCCGTGACCTCGTAGCCGATGCCGCGCAGCTCCGCGACCAGCCGGTCCCGCTCGGCCTTGAGCTGTTCGACGTACCCCAACAGGGTATCGGTGTGTTCGAGGGCGGCGAGCGCGGTGGCCTGGGTGACGGCGGACAGGTGGTACGGCAGGCGGACCAGCTGGACGGCGTCGACGACGGCCGGGTGGGCGGCGAGGTAGCCGAGGCGCAGCCCGGCGGCGCCGAACGCCTTGGACATCGTGCGGGAGACCACCAGGTGCGGGCGCTCCTCGATGAGCGGGAGCAGCGAGGGGCGGTGGCTGAACTCCACGTACGCCTCGTCGACCACGACCAGGGACGGCTTGGCGGCCTGGGCGGCGTCGTACAGGGCGAGCACGGTGCCGGCGTCGACGGCGGTGCCGGTGGGGTTGTTGGGGGAGGTGACGAACACCACGTCGGGGCGGTGCCGGGCGATGGCCGCCGCGGCGGTGTCCGCGTCGATGCGGAAGTCGTCGCCGCGGGGGCCGGAGATCCAGTCCGTGCCGGTGCCGCGGGAGATGAGGCCGTGCATGGAGTACGAGGGCTCGAAGCCCATCGCGGTGCGGCCGGGGCCGCCGAACGCCTGGAGGAGCTGCTGGAGGACCTCGTTGGAGCCGTTGGCGGCCCAGACCTGGGCGGCGCCGACCTCGTACCCGGTGGTGCGGGTGAGGTAGCGGGCCAGTTCGGTGCGGAGCTCGACGGCGTCGCGGTCGGGGTAGCGGTTGAGGTGCCGGGCTGCCTCCCGCACGCGGTCGGCGATGCGCTCGACGAGCGCTTCCGGCAGCGGGTAGGGGTTCTCGTTGGTGTTCAGCCGGACCGGCACGTCGAGTTGGGGGGCGCCGTACGCGGACTTGCCGCGCAGCTCGTCGCGGATGGGCAGGTCGTCGGCGCGGAGGGTGTCGTTCACTGCTGCGGCACCTTCCATCCGAAGCGCGCCTTCATGGCGGCGCCGTGGGCCGGCAGGTCCTCGGCCTCGGCGAGGGTGACCACGTGGTGGGCGACCTCGGCGAGGGCGTCGCGCGTGTAGTCGACGATGTGGACGCCGCGCAGGAAGGACTGCACGGACAGGCCGGAGGAGTGGCAGGCGCAGCCGCCGGTGGGCAGGACGTGGTTGGAGCCCGCGCAGTAGTCGCCGAGGGAGACCGGCGACCAGGGGCCCACGAAGATTGCCCCGGCGTTGCGGACGCGCTGGGCGACGGCGGCGGCGTCGGCGGTCTGGATCTCCAGGTGCTCGGCGCCGTACGCGTCGACCACCCGCAGTCCCTCGTCGAGGCCGTCGACGAGGACGATCGCGGACTGCTTGCCGCTCAGCGCGGGGACGATGCGGTCCTCGACGTGCTTGGTGGCGGCGATCTGCGGGGCCAGTTCCCGCTCCACGGCGTCCGCGAGCCCGACGGAGTCGGTGACGAGGACGGCCGCGGCGAGCGGGTCGTGCTCGGCCTGGCTGATCAGGTCGGCGGCGACGTGCACCGGGTCGGCGGTGGAGTCGGCGAGGACGGCGATCTCGGTGGGGCCGGCCTCGGTGTCGATGCCGATGCGGCCGGTGAAGTAGCGCTTCGCGGCGGCGACCCAGATGTTGCCGGGGCCGGTGACCATGTTGGCGGGGGCGCAGGTCTCGGTGCCGTAGGCGAACATGGCCACGGCCTGGGCGCCGCCGACCGCGTAGACCTCGTCGACGCCGAGGAGGGCGCAGGCGGCGAGGATCGTCGGGTGCGGCAGGCCGTGGTGCTCCCGCTGCGGCGGGGAGGCGAGGGCGACGGACTCGACGCCGGCCTCCTGCGCCGGGACGGCGTTCATG
Organism: Streptomyces sp. CC228A; assembly: GCF_021390935.1. Lineage (GTDB taxonomy): Bacteria > Actinomycetota > Actinomycetes > Streptomycetales > Streptomycetaceae > Streptomyces. The sequence goes on along the minus strand of NZ_JAJPUI010000004.1, from coordinate 146,946 downwards.
ATCACGGACGAGGGGTAGACGGAGCGGCCGCCCGGCGCGTAGAGGCCGACGCGCTCGACCGGCACCCACTTCTCGGTGACCGTGCCGCCGGGCACGACCTGGGTGGTGTGCGGGGAGCGGCGCTGCGCGCGGTGGACGATCCGGGCGCGCCGGATGGACTCCTCCAAGCCCGCGCGGACGGCGGGGTCCAGCTCCTCCAGGGCGCGGGTCAGCGCGGCGGCCGGAACGCGCACCTGGTCCAGCTTCACGCCGTCGAACCGCTCGGCGTAGTCGATCAGCGCGGCGTCTCCCCGATGGTGGACGGCCTCGCAGATGGGCCGCACCTTCTCCAGGGCGGCCTCGACGTCGAACTCGGCTCGGGGCAGCAGGTCGCGCAGGGCGCCGCCCTTCGGGAGGGCGTCACCGCGCAGATCGATTCGAGAGATCACGGGTCAATTCTCGCAGACCGCTTCGGGGGGCCGGGCGCCCGTATCACTGGCTGATACACGCCACACCACCCCCGGACTGTCACTGCTGACCGTTAGCGTTCACCTCGTCACTCAGCGGGAAGAACGGCTGTACGAAAATCGGGGAAGCGAGGGGTGGCAAGTGACCGAGCCGCAGGACGGTCGGGACGGGGAGCCGGCAGGGGACGGGCACGACGCCGAGGTGCCCGGCGATCTGACGGCGGTCGAGTCGGGGATGTGGCTGGCGTTCCGGGTCGGCGCGTGGCACGACCTGCGCGCCGGGCATCCGGTGCTGGACGATCCGTTCTCGCCCCGGGTGTGGCCCGGGGAGCGCCGGGTGCGGGCCGAGGTCGTGGCGCGGCTGCTGCTGTCCGGGCCGCCCGCCGTGGCGGGCCGGGTGCCCGCGCTGAAGCTGCGCGGGGTGCTGATCACCGGGACGCTGGACCTGGCGGGTGGCCAGATCGCGCCGTATGTGGAGCTCCAGGGGTGCCGGTTCGAGAACGAGGTGGTGCTGCCCGAGTCGCGCTTCACCACCCTGCGGATGATCGGCTGCGCGATCCCCCGGGTGGAGGCGGCACGGCTGCACACGGAGGGCGACCTGCACCTGCCGCGCTGCCGGGTGGACCGGGGGGTGCGGCTGAGCGACGCGCAGATCGGCACGGACCTGCTGATCAGCCAGATCCACGTGGAGCCGGACCGGCGCGGGCAGGCCATCGTGGCGGACGGCCTGTCGGTGGCGCAGGACCTCCAGGCGGAACTGGTCGAGGCATACGGCGAGTTCAGCATGCGGGGCGCCAAGGTGGGCGGCTCGCTGAGCCTGCGGGGCAGCCGGCTGCGGGGTGCCGAGGGGCGCCGCGCGCTGAACGCGCCGCAGCTGTCGGTGGAGCGGACGCTGTACATGACGTACGCGTGGGTGAGCGACTCGGTGGGCGGCCCCGGGGACTCGCTGGGCGGCACGCCGCCGTACGGGCTCGGTGATGTGCACACGCCGATGCGGGGGACGCGGATGCGGCCCTTCGAGTGCCACGGCGGGGTGAGGCTGGACGACGGGAGGTTCCAGGACGCCGTGGACCTGCGCTACTCGCGGTTCCTTCTGTCCTCGGCCCGCAAGGAGGAGCTGTCGATGCGCCGGATCGTGACCCCGGAGCTGCGGTTCACCTGCGAGCGGCCCGAGGAGGGCCGGGTGGTGCTGAACGGGGCGAAGGTGGTGACCCTGGTCGACCAGGCGGCGAGCTGGCCGGGCCCGGGCGGGCTGGCCCTGCACGGGTTCGTGTACGAGAACCTCGTGCCGTACGGGCCGTTCCCGCTGACCCGGCGCCTGGAGTGGGTGGCGGCGGCCACCCCGGAGTACTCCCCCGAGCCGTACGAGCGGCTCGCGGCGGTGCTGCGGGCCACCGGTGAGGACGCGGATGCCCGCGAGGTGCTGCTCGCCAAGCAGCGGCGGCGGCGCGAGACCCTGCCGCTGGGCGCGAAGCTGTGGGGGTACGTGCAGGACCTGGCGGTGGCGTACGGCTACCGGCCGGGCCGGGCGGCCGTGTGGATGGCGGTGCTGTGGGCGGCGGGGGCGCTGGCGTTCTCGCGGTACGACCCGGTGCCGATCAAGGACGACGAGGCCCCGCACTGGAACGCGGCCCTGTACGCGCTGGACCTGCTGGTGCCGGTGATCAACCTGGGGCAGGAGGGGTACTGGCTGCTGACGGGACCGTGGCAGTGGATGTCGACCGGTCTGATCCTCGTCGGCTGGGTGCTGGCCACGACCGTGGCGGCGGGCGCGTCGCGCCTCCTGCGGCGCAGCTGAACAGCCCGCCGGTCAGGCGGCCGCCCCGGCTCCGGCCCGGCGGCCGACGGCGGGTGGGGGCCGGGGCGGCCGGGGCAAGCGGGCAAGCGGGCAAGCGGGCAAGCGGGCAAGCGGGCAAGCGGGCAAGCGGGCAAGCGGGCAAGCGGGCAAGCGGGCAAGCGGGCAAGCGGGCAAGGCCCAACGGGGGCGCGCGCCCAGGGTGCTGGCGCCGGGCGTACGGGCGCCGGCTCCCCACCCTGCTCCCACCAAAGCTTCACAGCACGGCCCTGGCGCACCCCCCACCTGCGGCTTTCAATGGGCGGCACCATGTCTCTGCTGCGTTCCCTGCTGAGCCGCCCGCGCCCGGTCCGTCCTGCCGCGCCGCCCGCGTCCGGGCTGCCACCGGACGACGCGGTGCTGCTGGACGTGCCGGACGAGCGGCTCGGACCGGCACTGGTGGCGGCCGCCCGCGGGGACCACACCCCGGCCGCCGCCCTCATGGCGGCGACGCGGCGGTCCGCGGACTGGGAGGCCCGCGACCGGTACGCTCTGCGGCTCGCGCTCTTCGCGCGCAGCCGCGACGCCTGGCTGACCCGGTGGCTCGCCCAGGCGGCGGACGACCCCGACGCGCTGCTGCTGTCGGCCCAGCTCGCGGTGCACCTGGCCTGGCGGTCGCCCGCCCGGGTGGAGCGGCTCCGCGACATCGAGCCGGCGATCCGCACGGCCGCGGAGGCCGCGCCGCACGACCCGGTGCCCTGGCGGCTCGCGCTCGACCACGCGCGGGGCGCGCGCATCCCGCACCAGGTGTTCGCCGCGCTGTGGGAGCAGGCGCTGCGGCGGTCGGCCCACCACTACGGGTGCCACCTGTCGGCGCTCACCTATCTCTCGGCCCGCTGGTACGGCTCGCACCGGGTGTGCTTCGACTTCGCCGAGCAGGCCGCGCTCGACGCCCGCGCCGACTCGGCGGTCCAGACGCTGCCGCTGCGCGCCGCGCTCGCCCAGCTGACCGGCGGGGGCCCGGCGCCGTGTCCGACGGGCGCACGGACGCGGCGGCCGACCGTGCCGCCGCGTTCTGCGGACGCTGGCGGCCGGGCGACCCGGCGGCCGCGGAGACCCGCAACACGCTCGCGTACGTACTGGTCTCGCGCAGGCGGTGGTCGGCGGCGCTGGAGCAGTTCCGGCTCACCGGCCCGTACGCGACGTCCTTCCCGTGGTCGGTGGGCGGCGGCGATCCGCTGGGCCGCTTCCTGGACACGCGGGAACTGGCGCGCCGTGCGGCCGCCGCGGAGGCGGGCCGGGCTCCGGGCCGGGCGCCCTGCGCGGCCGGCGGGGAGGCGGTGGGCGGACGGGCCGGACGCGGCCGGGCGGTCGGCCATTAGGCTTGACCGCTGTGACCACCGCTCGCCTGCCCCTCTTCCCGCTGAACGCGGTGCTGTTCCCGGGCCTCGTCCTGCCGTTGAACGTCTTCGAGGAGCGGTACCGCGCGATGATGCGCGAGCTGCTGACCATCGACGAGTCGCAGCCGCGCCGCTTCGCCGTGGTGTCGATCCGCGACGGGCACGAGGTGGCGCGGACCGCCCCGGGCATGCCGGACCCGACGGCCCTGCCGGAGAAGGGTCCCGCCGCGGGCTTCGGACCCGACCCCGCCGCCGCCTTCCACCGCGTGGGGTGCGTCGCGGACGCGGCGAGCATCCGGGAGCGGGCGGACGGCAGCTTCGAGGTGCTGGCGACCGGCACGACCCGGGTCCGGCTGCTGTCGGTGGACGCGGGCGGCCCGTTCCTGACGGCGGAGCTGGAGGAGCTGGAGGAGCGCCGCGGGGAGGGCGCGGGCGCGCTGGCAGAAGGTGTCCTGAGGGCGTTCCGCGCCTACCAGAAGCGGCTGGCCGGCGCCCGGGAGCGGTCCTTGGCGGCGGCGGAGCTGCCGGACGAGCCGTCGGTGGTGTCGTATCTGGTGGCCGCCGCGGCGGTGCTGGACACGTCGGCCAAGCAGCGGCTGCTGGAGGCCCCGGACACGGCGGCCCGGCTGCGTGAGGAGCTGCGGATGCTGCGGTCGGAGACGGCGCTGCTGCGCCATCTGCCGTCGCTGCCCGCGGTGGACCTGACCCAGGCCCCGACCAGCCCGAACTGACGGGCGGTCGGGCGCCTACGAGCGGAGAAGAGGACGGCGAGGCGTTGGCGAAGAAGGCGAAGAAGCAGGCGAACGGCACTCCGGCGACCGTGGCGCTGACGGCCGCGGGCACGCCGTTCACGGTGCACGCGTACGACCACGACCCCTCGTCCCCGTCCTACGGCGAGGAGGCCGCCGAGGCCCTGGGGGTGTCACCGGACCGGGTGTTCAAGACGCTGGTCGCGGACGTGGACGGCACGCTGACCGTCGCGGTGGTGCCGGTGGCGGGCCAGCTCGACCTGAAGGCGCTCGCGGCGGCGGTGGGCGGCAAGCGCGCGGCGATGGCGGATCCTGCGGCAGCGGAGCGCACCACGGGCTACGTCCGGGGCGGTATCTCGCCGCTGGGCCAGCGCAGGAGGCTGCCGACGGTGCTGGACGCGTCGGCGCCGCACCACGAGACCATCTGCGTGTCGGCGGGCCGCCGCGGGCTGGAGGTCGAACTGTCCCCGCAGGACCTGGCCGCCCTCACGGACGCGGTGGTCGCCCCCATCGGGCGCGGCTAGCCGGACCCGTCCGGATCAGCCGGTCGCCGCTCCGGACCGGTCTCCGCCCTGCGTCCGCGCCCGCGGCGGCGCGGGGTCAGGCGCCGGGGCCGCCCTGCGGGGCTCGTGCCGCGGCGGGGCCTGCGGCGCGGCGGGGAGGCCCGGGTCCCACACCGCTTCGGGTTCGCGTGGTGCGAAGAGCGCCGTGAGGGCCAGGTGGACGAACATCGCGGCGACCGGCCAGACCAGCAGCGCCCCGTACGCCTGGAGCTCCAGCGGCGCGTCGAACGTGACTCCCTCGCCGACCGCCTTCGCGTGCGCCACCACATCGTGCGTGGGCCCGAGCAGCGTCCCGGTGCCCCAGCCGAGCACCGAGCCCAGCAGCCCGCCCAGCGCGAGCCCGACGACCACGGACACGCCGCCCTCCCGCCGCAGCAGGAACACGGCGGTCGCGCTGACCGCGCCGAAAGCGGCGGCCAGCAGCGCGAAGGTGCCGTCCGCGCCGACCGCGCCCTCCCCTTCCGTCTCCTTCAGCAGCACCGCCGACCCGTCCGACACCAGGGGGATGCGCGGTGCGAGCCACAGCCACAGCAGGCCGAGCAGGATGCCGGGGACCGCCACCGCGAGCAGCACCAGGGCTCCGCGCCGCACCTCGCCGGCCACGTCCGGTGCCGTCGGCTCCGCGTCCCCGTACGCGTAGGGGTACGGCGGCACGGGGTGGCGGGGCGGCCATCCGGCCGGGCCGCCGGGCGCGGGCTGCTCCGGGTGCGGGTGTTCCGGTACGTCGTGGGACACGTTCTCACTCGATGGCTGGTGGGGTGGGGTCAAGGGTGGGGTCACCCTGTCATCGTGCCAGGTGCCGCCGGGGGCCGCCGCGCCGCGGCCTCACCGGACGGCGGCCCTGCGGTACGCCCATGTGGCGAGCGCCAGCGAGAGGACGCCGACGACCGCGCAGACGGACAGGTCGGCGGCGACGGCCGCCCAGTCCGGCCGGGCGTCGAAGCTGCGGGCCAGCGCCTCCACCCCGTACGTCGAGGGCAGCAGGTCCCGTGCCCAGCCGATCGGCCCCGGCAGCCGCTCGGCCGGCAGGACGCCGAGGAGCAGGGCCGCCGACATGCCGAGCTGCCCCAGCAGGGTGGCCAGCTCCTGGCGGGGTGCGAGCAGCCCGAGCGCCGCACCGAGGCCGGAGAGCGCGGCACCGGCCAGCGGCACCACCGCGGCCAGCACCCACAGGTGCGTGAGCGGCAGTCCGAACAGCAGGGAGCCGGCGACCGCCGTGACGGCCGTGCCGGGCACGGTGAAGGAGGCGTAGGCCCCCGCGGCGCCGAGCACCACGGCGGCGGGCGGCACCGGCAGCGTGGCGTAGTGGTCCAGGCCGCCGCTGGCACGGAGCTGCCCGAAGTACTGGGCGAGCAGGTTCAGCGCCACGAACGCCACGACGAGGACGGATGAGCCGGCGACGACGGCGCGGGCCTCGCTGCCGCCGTCGACGACTCCGCGCATCAGGACCATGATCCCGACGGACTGGAAGGTGGCGACGAACAGCAGCGGGATCCGGGCCACCCGGGCCCGGGACAGCTGGGCGCGGTAGACCGCGGCGAGCGCGGGCAGCAGCCGGGCGCGGGGGGCCAGCGGCGCGGCCCTGTCCTCCCGTGCCCCGGGGGCCTGCGCGGGCACGGCGCTCGTCGACAGCGCCTCCGCGGGCAGAGTGCTCACCGTTTCCTGCTCCCGTCGTCGTCGCCGGCGTGCGGGGCGGTCATGCCTTGACCAGCCCCTTGGCCGTCTCGCCGCCGAGCGCCAGGTACACGTCCTCCAGGCTGGGCGTGGCGAGGGTGAAGTCGTCGAGGGCCGCGAAGGCCGAGCCGCCGGTGACGGCGGCGACCGCGGCGCGGGCCTCGTCCGGGGCAGGCGCAGCACCCAGCGGCGCCCGGACTCGCGGGCGGCCGCGTGCAGGGCGGCCACCTCGGGCAGCTCCAGGGGGGCGCGGTCGCGCCACACCAGTTCGACGCGGACCTCGCCCGCCAGGCGCTGCTTGAGCCCGGCGGGGCTGTCGCAGGCGATGACCCGGCCGCGGTCGAGGACGGCGACCCGGTCGAGGACGGTCTCCGCCTCGATGACGTTGTGGGTGACCAGGACGACGGTGGCGCCGTGCTCGGCGCGGCGGCGGTCGACGGCGGCCCAGACGGCGCGGCGGGCCACCGGGTCCATGCCGGTGGTGGGTTCGTCGAGGACGAGCAGGGACCGCTCCCCCACCAGGGCGGCGGCGAAGCAGGCCAGTCGGCGCTGGCCGCCGGACAGCTTCTTCAGGGGGCGGCCGGCGAGCTCGCCGAGCCCGAGCTCTTCGAGCACGGCGTCCCGTTCGGCGCGGGCGTCGCGGGCGGTGAGACCGCGCAGCCGCCCGGTGGTCTCGGCGGCCAGGGACACGGTGAGCTCGTCGAGGGCGGTGGACTCCTGGCCGAGGTACGCGATGAGGCGGGCGGCTCGCTCGGGGTGGCGTACGAGGTCGTGGCCGAGGACCTCGACGCTGCCGGAGTCCGGGCGCATGAGGCCGGTGAGCTGGCGTACGAGGGTGGACTTGCCGGCGCCGTTGGGTCCGAGCAGCCCAAAGACCTCGCCGCGCCGCACGTCCAGGCAGACCCCGTCGGTGGCCCGCACCTCGGGGGTGGCGGGAGCACCGCGTCTGCCGCGCGCGGCGGGGTACGTCTTCACCAGATCCCGCACCACGCACACCGTACTCACGAGGGATGAGCCTAAGGGGTCGGGGCGGCCGGGCCGAGCCCGGGGCGGTGTCGGGATGCCGCCCGGTGCGGTCACTCGGCGGGCGCGGTGTGCCCGACGTGGGGGGCCGGCGGGTGCGCGGCGTGGTTCGCGGCGGCGGCGCGGACGTCGATCTCGCGCCAGAAGCCGGCCCGGATCGCGTAGCGGTCGTGCTCGTCGATCTGGTCGTCCTTGTGGGCGAGGAGCCCGAAGCGGGCGGCGTAGCGGAGCAGTTCGCCGTCGATGCGGTGCGGGATCCGCGGGTACATGCTGGACAGGTTGTCGACGTGGGAGGGGTCGGGGAGCCGGTCCATCCAGCGGCGGGCGAAGACCTGGCCGACCTCGAAGGGGTCGCCGCCCACGGTCGTGATGTCCTCCTCCCGGTCCGCCCAGCGCTGCTCGGCGCTGGTGAGCTGGGCGAGGGTGGGCAGGGAGGCGGTCTCGGGGGGCTCGCCGACGGGGCCGCCGGGCCGGTCGATCCAGCCGCGGTCGGACGACCAGCGCAGGGTGGCGTTGGCGGGCACGGCGGGGGCGGGCTGGGCCGCGGGGTGCCCGGGAGGGCGCAGCCCGGCGAGGTCCTTCGGGGTGGGGACGGCCCTGGAGGCCCCGGAGGGCGCGGAGGCGGTGCCGGAGGCCGCGCCGCCGGTCGGCGCGTCGGCGGCGCCGGTCCGGGAGGTGCCCGCGGAATCCGGGGTCGGGGCGCCGGAGCCCTGGCCGTTCCCCGGGGTGTGGGGCGCGGAGCCGTTGCCGGAGGAGCGCTCGGCCGAAGCGGCGAGGGCCGCCTCGGGCAGGGGCGCGGCGAGGATCGCGGCGATCTCGGGGCGGGGCGCCGGAGGCGGGGCGCACGGCCCGGTCAGGTCCTTGGCGCGGACGGCCCGGGTGATCCAGGCGCGGTCGAGGACGCGGCGCTCGTCGGCCTCGGCGACAAGGTCCTCGGACTGGTTGTAGTCGCCGTCGGCGGCCTGGACGGCCCACAGGTGGACGGCGACGCCGTGCTCCTTGGCGGACATCAGACCGGGCAGGAGGTCGCCGTCGCCGGTGACGAGCACGACGTCGGAGCAGGCGCGGTTGCGGGCCAGTTCGGTGAGTTCGGCGTGCATGGCGGCGTCGACGCCCTTCTGCGCCCAGCGTCCGTCGCTGCGGGTCAGGGCGCCGAGCCTGACGGTGACGCGGGGCATCACGCGCAGCCGGCGGTGCTCGGGCTGCGGGACGCGGTCGGGTGCGCCGTCGAACCAGTAGATCCGCAGCAGGGGTTGCCGGGTGTCCGCCTCCGCGCCTTCGCGCAGGGCCTGGACGAGGGCGGCGTGGTCGACGGTGATCCGGGAGCGGGCCGGTTCTCCGGCGATGAGGCTTGCTGCGGCGCCGAGCAGATAGCCGGCGTCCACGAGCACGACGCAGCGGTCCACGTGTTCCACCCTCTTTCGGGAACCTCGGGATCGGAGGTTGCTTCGGGTTTCCTTCGAGTCTGCCCGACTGCCGGAGTCTTAACGGCCGGAACGCGATCTTCGGCGTGGCGCCTCACCGTACGCGCTCGGGCGCCTCCTGACTACGGGCCCGGTGGCGCCCGCGGTCGGCGGCCGGGCGCCACTACGGTCCGCAATGATCCAAAATGCGCAGCTCATGGGGGTGTGTGAGGCTGGTCGCGGCCCTGGCCCCCACTCATCCACAGGAGGCACCCCCATGGCCAAGAACAAGAAGAGCGACCGCACCCAGCCGCAGCGGCAGTCCGAGCGCGAGACGCAGCAGGCACGGGACACGTCGATGGAGCAGCGGGCGGCGCAGGTGACGCCGGCGGACGTGGCGCAGAAGGGCCGCCAGAAGAGGTTCGGCCACAACTGACGCGGTCGGTACGGAAAGGGGCGCGCCCGTGACGACGGGCGCGCCCCTTCCGCGTGACCGTGCCGGGAGACAGCGCCTGCCCCTCCGGCCGCGACGGGAAACTGCGCCTCTCCCCTGCCCCCGTGACGGGGAACTGCGCCCTCCCCTGCCACCGTGACGGGAGACAGCGCCTGCCCCTCCGACCGCGACGGGAAGCTGCGCCTCTCCTCTGCCCCCGTGACGACGGAGGCGCCCCTCCCTGGCGGCCGTGGCGACCGGCGCGCCTGATCCGCGGTGACCGTGACCGGGGCGGCGGGGCCGCGGGGAGCCGCGGGGCCCGCCGCACCGCACGGGCGCGGTCCGGTGGCGGGGCGGGCGGTCAGCCGGCCAGGCAGGAGGGCCCGAGCAGCCCCTTCAGGTCGCCGTAGAGCGCCGGGTCGGGCTGGACGCGGTGCCGGTCGAGGCGGAGCACGGTGGTCTTGCGGGGGCCCTGGAGCTTGATCCGCACCTCGGTGTTGCCCTTGTGGTGGCTGAGGATCTCACCGAGGCGGCCGACCATGGGCGGGGTGACCTTCAGGGCGGGGATGGTGATGACCACCGGCGCGTTGGTGCCCGCGTCGGAGAGGTCGGGGACCATCAGCTCCATGGCGACAAGCCGGGGCACGTCCTCGCGCTTGTCGAGCCGGCCCTTGACGAAGACCACGGCGTCCTCGACGAGCTGGGTGGACACCAGCTGGTAGGAGGCGGGGAAGAACATGCAGTCGATGGAGCCCGCCAGGTCCTCGACGGTGGCGATGGCCCAGGCGTTGCCCTGCTTGGTCATCTTGCGCTGGAGGCCGGAGATGATGCCGCCGATGGTGACGATGGAGCCGTCGGAGAGATCGGCGAGCTGGGCGATGGACGCGTCGGCCTTGTCGGTGAGGACGTGCTCGATGCCGAAGAGGGGGTGGTCGGAGACGTACAGGCCGAGCATCTCCCGCTCCTGCGCGAGCAGGTAGGACTTCTCCCACTCGTCGTCGGAGAACACCACGTCCATGCCGAAGCCCGGCTCGCCGCTGCCCTCGTCGCCGCCCATGCCGCCGAAGAGGTCGAACTGGCCCTCCGCCTCCTTGCGCTTGACCGCGACCACGTTGTCGATCATCGGTTCGTGGTGGGCGACGAGGCTCTTGCGGGTGTGGCCCATCGTGTCGAAGGCGCCGGCCTTGATCAGCGACTCGACGGTCCGCTTGTTGCAGACGACGACCTCGACCTTGTCGAGGAAGTCGGGGAAGGAGGAGTACTTCCCCTTCGACTTGCGGCACTTGATGATCGACTCGACGACGTTCGTGCCGACGTTCCGCACGGCGGACAGGCCGAAGAGGATCACGTCGTCGCCCTGGGCGGCGAAGTTGGACTCCGACTCGTTGACGTCCGGCGGGAGCACCTTGATGCCCATGCGGCGGCACTCGTTGAGGTAGACGGCCGACTTGTCCTTGTCGTCCTTGACCGAGGTGAGGAGCGCCGCCATGTACTCGGCGGGGTGGTTCGCCTTGAGGTAGGCCGTCCAGTAGGAGACCAGTCCGTACGCGGCGGAGTGGGCCTTGTTGAAGGCGTAGCCGGCGAAGGGGACCAGCACGTCCCACAGGGCCTGGATGGCCTCGTCGCTGTAGCCCTTCTCCCGGGCGCCCTTCTGGAAGAGCACGAAGTTCTTCGCCAGCTCCTCGGGCTTCTTCTTGCCCATGACGCGGCGGAGGATGTCGGCCTCGCCGAGCGAGTAGCCCGCGATGATCTGGGCGGCCTTCTGCACCTGCTCCTGGTAGACGATCAGGCCGTGCGTGACGTCCAGGACCTCCCTGAGCGGTTCCTCCAGCTCGGGGTGGATCGGGGTGATCTCCTGCTGGCCGTTCTTGCGGAGGGCGTAGTTCGTGTGCGAGTTCATGCCCATCGGGCCCGGCCGGTAGAGGGCCGAGACGGCGGAGATGTCCTCGAAGTTGTCGGGCTTCATCAGCCGCAGCAGGGACCGCATGGGGCCGCCGTCGAACTGGAAGACGCCGAGGGTGTCGCCGCGCTGGAGCAGCTCGAAGGTCGTGGGGTCGTCGAGCGGGAGGCTCAGGAGATCGATGTCGATCCCCTTGTTCGCCTTCACCATCTTGACGGCGTCGTCCATGATCGTGAGGTTGCGCAGGCCCAGGAAGTCCATCTTCAGCAGGCCGAGCGACTCGCAGCTCGGGTAGTCCCACTGGGTGATGGTGACGCCGTCGGTGTGCCGCACCCAGACGGGGACGTGGTCGGTGATGGTCTCGCTGGACATGATCACGCCGGCGGCGTGGACGCCCATCTGCCGGACCAGCCCTTCGACGCCGCGCGCGGTGTCGATGACCTTCTTCACGTCGGGCTCGTTCTCGTACATCGCCCGGACCTCGCCCGCCTCGCTGTAGCGGGGGTGGGTGGGGTCGGTGATGCCGGAGAGCGGGATGCCCTTGCCGAGGACGTCGGCGGGCATGGCCTTGGTGATGCGGTCGCCCATCGCGTACGGATAGCCCAGCACGCGCGCGGAGTCCTTGATCGCGTTCTTGGCCTTGATGGTGCCGTACGTGCCGATCTGGGCGACCTTGTCGGCGCCGTACTTCTCCGTGACGTACCGGATCACCTCGCCGCGCCTGCGCTCGTCGAAGTCGATGTCGACATCGGGCATGGAGACGCGCTCGGGGTTGAGGAACCGCTCGAAGATCAGTCCGTGCGGGATGGGGTCGAGGTCGGTGATGCCGAGGGCGTACGCGACGATCGAGCCGGCGGCGGAGCCTCGGCCGGGGCCCACGGCGATGCCGTTGTTCTTGGCCCACATGATGAAGTCGGCGACCACGAGGAAGTAGCCGGGGAACCCCATCTGGATGATGACGTCCATCTCGTACTCGGCCTGCTTCTGCCGGTCCTCGGGGATGCCGCCGGGGAAGCGGCGCTCCATGCCGCGGCGGACCTCCTCCTGGAACCACGTGACCTCGGTGTAGCCCTCGGGGATGTCGAACTTCGGCATCAGGTCGCGCTTCTCGAACATGCCGGTGGTGTCGACCTGCTCGGCGACCAGGAGGGTGTTGCGGCAGCCCTCCTGCCAGGCGTCCGAGGAGTCGATGGCGTACATCTCGTCCGTCGACTTCAGGTAGTAGCCGGTGCCGTCGAACTTGAAGCGGTCGGGGTCGGAGAGGTTCTTGCCGGTCTGGATGCACAGCAGCGCGTCGTGGGCCCCGGCCTCGTGCGCGTACGTGTAGTGGGAGTCGTTGGTGACCAGCGGCGGGATGCCGAGCTTCTTGCCGATCTCCAGCAGGCCGTCGCGGACCCGGCGCTCGATCTCGATGCCGTGGTCCATCAGCTCCAGGAAGTAGCGGTCCTTGCCGAAGATGTCCTGGTACTCGGCGGCCGACTTCAGGGCCTCGTCGAACTGCCCGAGGCGCAGCCGCGTCTGGAGCTCGCCCGAGGGGCAGCCGGTGGAGGCGATGAGCCCCTCCGACCACTGGGAGATGGTCTCCTTGTCCATGCGCGGCCACTTCTGCAGCCAGCCCTCGGCGTAGGCGTCGGAGGACAGCCGGAAGAGGTTGTGGAGGCCCGTGTTGTTCGCCGCCCAGATCGTCTTGTGGGTGTAGCCGCCGGAGCCGGAGACGTCGTCCCTCTTCTGGTGCGGCTGGCCCCACTGGATCTTGCGCTTGTTGCGCCGGGACTCGGGGGCGACGTACGCCTCGATCCCGATGATCGGGGTGACCCCGGCCTTCTTCGCGGAGTGGAAGAAGTCGTACGCCCCGTGCAGGTTGCCGTGGTCGGACATGGCGATATGGGTCATGCCCATCTCGTTGCAGGCGTTGAACATGTCCTTGAGCCGCGCGGCACCGTCCAGCAGCGAGTACTGGGTGTGCACGTGAAGGTGCGTGAACGGCGGCTTCGACACGGCTGCGGCCTCCGGGGTTCCTGGGAAGGGGGGGTCGCTGGGAAGTCTACGGCTCCGCGGTGACACCCCCGGGCACGGCGCGACGCAGCGCGCGGGGGTGCGCACGGCGCGCGTCCGGCACCTCGCGGAACGCCCCGGACCGGTACGGCGGGCGGGGGCGCGCGGGGTGCGGGAGAGGCGGTCGGCGGGGGCCGCGAGCCCGGGGCGGCGGGCCCCGGGAGGCCCCCGGGCGGGGGTGGCGGGTGCCGCGCGGAGGTGGGTGGGGCGGGGCCGCGGGCCGCCGGCGCGCCGGGGGCGGAACCGGCCCGGCGGTCGGTTTAGCGGGCTCTTACGCGCGGGCGTGGCACACTCTCCGACGATGGACGCGATGGACGGCATAGCCGGGACCCGGTTGAGGGGGCTGCGGGCAGCGATCTTCACGGCACTCGTCGTGACGCTGTCCGTCGCCTCCCATGTGCTGCTGTCCGGCGTGCCGCTCCCCGTGACGGCCGTCCTGCTGGTGGCGGGCGGCGTGTTCGCCGCGGCCTACGCCCTGGCGGGGCGGGAGCGCGGCTTCTGGGCCATCGCGGGTCTGCTGGTGCCGCTGGAGCTGGCCGCGGACACGGTGTTCACGGCCGGCCAGCACACCTGCTACGGGCCGTCCGGCGGGCCCGTCGCCGGCTCCCTGCGCGCGGTCGGGCTGGACGTGCTGTGCGGTGACTTCCTGGGCGCGCCCCTGCCGGGGGTGACCGCGCCCGACTCCGCGGTGGGCGCGCTGGTCCACTCCCCCGATCCCGCCGTGCCGTGGCTGCTGCTGGCGGCGCACGTGGCGGTCGGGCTGGCCGCGGCCGCCTGGCTGCGGCGCGGCGAGGCGGCGTTGGCCCGGCTGGCGCGCGCGGCGGCGACCTCCACGTTCCGGCCGCTGCTGACCGCCTGCGCCGTCGTCGTGGCGGTCGCCCTGGGCGACGGCGGGCGCCGGGTCCCGTCCGCCCGGCCGCGGGTGCGGGCCCGGGCGTCCCGTACGCGCCTGCTGGTGCACTCCGTCGGGCGGCGGGGGCCGCCGCGCGGGGCCGCGCTCGCCTGAGACGCGGGCCGCTCTCGTCCGGGGCACGGGCGGGAGCGCGCAGCGTGGACTCGGGAGGGCACCGCGACCCCCACCCCACCCCTCGTTTCCGCAGACGGAGATACACCACCATGAGTGCACGCAACAGCAAGGCCAACAAGGCGGCGGCCCGGGAGCGCCTGCGCCTCGAGCGCGAGCGGCAGGCGAAGAAGGAGAAGCTGCGCCGCCAGCTCACCGTCGGCCTGGTCGGCGTGGGCGTGCTGGCGCTGACCGGCGGCATCGGCTACGCCGTCGTCCAGGCCAACAAGCCCACGGCCTGGGAGGCGGCGGCCGAGGTCAAGGACGTCAAGGCCCCGAAGAACACCTCCGGTGAGAACGGGACCACGGTCGTCGTCGGCAAGGCGACGGCGAAGAAGACGCTGGAGATCTACGAGGACGCGCGCTGCCCGGTCTGCGCCGTGTTCGAGCAGCAGGTCGGCGAGACGGTCGCGAAGGACGTCGAGGCGGGCAAGTACAAGCTCCGCTTCGTGGGCGCCTCCTTCATCGACAACAGCTTCCCGGGCGAGGGCTCGAAGAACGCCCTGTCCGCGATGGGGGCGGCGCTCAACGTGAGCCCCGAGGCGTTCATGGAGTTCAAGTCGGCGCTGTTCTCCACGAACTTCCACCCGGAGGAGTCGGAGGACAAGTTCGCGAAGGACTCCTACCTGCTGGAGATCGCGGACACCGTCCCCGCGCTGAAGAGCAACGAGCAGTTCAAGAAGGACGTCGAGGACGGCACCTTCGACGCGTGGGCGCTGAAGATGTCGGAGACCTTCAACAAGAGCGGCGTCGAGGGCACCCCGACGCTGAAGATGGACGGCAAGAAGGTGACGGGTGCGGACGGCCAGGGCACGCCGATGACCGCTGCCGACTTCACCGCGGCGATCGACAAGGCCCTCAAGGGCTGACGCCTCCCTGCCCCGGAAGGGCCCGCTCCACCGGAGCGGGCCCTTCCGTGTATGACCGGCGAACACCGGCCAACCACCGCGCGAAGAGGCCGACTTACGGCGTACCCGTGAGTAATGTGACGGGTAGTCTGATCGGCCGTGACCAGTCGAAACACCCTGCACACCCGCGTCCCCAGCCGCCGTACGGTCGTCAAGGCCGCCGCCGCCACCGCTGTCGCCGCGCCCGCCCTGCTCGCCGCCGCCCCGCCCGCCGCCGCGGACACCCGAGCCCCCGCCTTCCTCCACGGTGTCGCCTCCGGTGACCCCCTGCCCGACGGCGTCCTGCTCTGGACCCGTGTGACCCCGGCCCCGGACGCCACCCCCGGCTCCGGGAAGGGGCCGGAGACGGAGGTGAGATGGGAGGTCGCCGAGGACAGGTCGTTCACCCGCACCGTCGCCCGCGGCACCGCTGTGGCGGGCGCCGGCTCCGACCACACCGTGAAGGTGGACGTGCGGGGGCTGCGCCCGGCCACCTCCTACTGGTTCCGGTTCGCGGCCGGGGACGCGGGGAGCGGCGCGGAGGTCCTGTCCCCCGCGGGCCGTACGCGCACGGCGCCCGCGTACGACGCCGCGCTGCCCGGCATCCGGTTCGGCGTGGCCTCCTGCGCGAACTGGGAGGCGGGTTACTTCGCCGCGTACCGCCACCTCGCCGCCCGCACCGACCTGGACGCGGTGCTCCACCTCGGCGACTACATCTACGAGTACGGCTCCGGGCAGTACCCGAAGACCGGCAGGGTGCTGCGGCCGCACGAGCCGCGGCACGAGATCGTCACCCTCGCCGACTACCGGGTCCGGCACGCCACGTACAAGACGGACCCCGACCTGCAGGCGCTGCACGCGGCGCACCCGGTGATCGCGATATGGGACGACCACGAGTTCGCCGACGACACGTGGTCCGGCGGCGCCGACAACCACAGCCCGGAGAGCGAGGGCGCGTGGGCGGAGCGCGTGGCGGCCGCGAAGCGCGCCTACTTCGAGTGGATGCCGGTGCGCACGTCCACCGAGGGCACGGTCTACCGTCGGCTGCGCTACGGCAGGCTGGCCGACCTGCACCTGCTGGACCTGCGGTCGTTCCGCTCGCAGCAGACCAGGGCGGGCAGCGGGCAGGCGGACGACCCGGAGCGCACCATCACGGGCCGCGCCCAGCTCGACTGGCTGAAGGCGGGGCTGGCGTCCTCGGACGCGACGTGGCGGCTGGTCGGCACGTCGGTGATGGTCTCGCCGGTGGCGTTCGGGTCGCTTCCGGCCCACCTGCTGGGGCCGGTGGCCGAACTGCTGGGCCTGCCGGCGGGCGGGCTCGCGGTCAACACGGACCAGTGGGACGGCTACACCGACGACCGCAGGGAGCTGCTCGCGCACCTGACGGAGCGGGGGGTGGGCAACACCGTCTTCCTCACCGGGGACATCCACATGGCGTGGGCGAACGACGTGCCGGTGACCGCGGCCACCTACCCGAAGTCGCCGTCGGCGGCGACGGAGTTCGTGGTGACGTCGGTGACCTCGGACAATCTGGACGACATCCTGCGCGTCCCGGCGAACACCGCCTCGTACGTGGCGGCTGCGGCCATCAAGGCGGCCAACCGCCATGTGCACTGGGTGGACATGGACCACCACGGGTACGGCGTCCTCGACGTGACCGCGGAGCGGTCGCAGATGGACTACTACGTGATCTCGCAGCGCAAGGACCCCGCCGCCTCGGCGCGGTGGGCGCGCTCCTACCGGACGCTGAGCGGAACGCAGAAGGTCGAGCGGGTGTACACGCCGGTCCGCTGAGCTGACGCAAGGGCGATTGTCAGCCAACATCGGCCCTGTTAACCGAAGATCACAGTCGTGTGGCGGGCGGTGCGTCCGGGGAGATCGAATCCGGACACACCGCCCGCTCGCGTCAGCGTCTTCGTTACGTCCGCATCTCAACTTCCGGGACGGACCGCAGGTTTTCTCACCGATGTCTCCATTTCCTCAACGATTGATTGGGCTGGAACGATTCTCTTCCAGATCTGACATGGCCACGTAATGTCCTCCGGCGGTGGCGAGGAAGGTCCTCCCACAACCCCCCGCGAGGAGTCACCCATGCGTGCTCTTGCCCGAATATCGCCGCGTACGGCCCACCGCGTCCTGGGTGCCACGGTCCTGGCCGGAACCCTGGCCCTGGCTCCGTTCTCCGCGCCCACCGGCGCCTCCGCCGCCACCGCCACGGCCGCCACCGCCGCCGAGGAGTGCGAGGAGACCGGCACGAGCGCCCACGCCCGCGAGGCGCACCCCGGGGAGGGCGTCCACAAGCACGAGCCCAACGAGGTGACCCCCGCCAAGGCCGAGGCCATGGAGCGGGACCTGAGGAAGAAGCTGAAGGCGGCCGCGGTCAAGGGCCTGGACGGCGGCCGCTTCGACGCCGCCGGGGCGCAGGCCGCCGCGACCTCCGTCCCGGTCTACTTCCACGTCATCCACGACGGCGCCAAGGGCAAGCTGTCGAGCACCGACATCAACGCGCAGATGGCGGTCCTCAACTCCGCCTTCGGCGGCCAGGGCTCCGGCAACGCCGACTCCGGCTTCCAGTTCACGCTGGCCGGGACCACCTACACGGACAACGCCGCCTGGTACAACCTCTCCTCCGGCTCGCAGGAGGAGAAGGAGATGAAGTCGACGCTCCGCCAGGGCGGCGCGGGGGCCCTGAACTTCTACACCGCCAACCTCAGCGACGGCCTCCTCGGCTGGGCCACCTTCCCGTCCTCGTACAAGTCCAACCCGGAGATGGACGGCGTCGTCGTCCTGGACGCCTCCCTGCCGGGCGGCTCCGCCCCCAACTACAACGAGGGCGACACCGCCACCCACGAGGTGGGCCACTGGATGGGCCTGTACCACACCTTCCAGGGCGGCTGCAACGGCAACGGCGACTACGTGGCGGACACCGCGGCCGAGAAGAGCCCCGCGTACCAGTGCCCCGAGGGCAGGGACTCCTGCACCCGCAAGGCGGGCCTGGACCCGATCCACAACTTCATGGACTACACGTACGACTCCTGCATGTACCAGTTCACCCCCGGTCAGGTGCAGCGCATGCAGGACCACTGGGTCGCCTACCGCGCCTGACGGGCGCACCGCCGGCCCTCCGGGACCGGCACGGGACCACGGGCACGGGCACGGTGCGGCGGGGACGCGGCACCGTGCCCGTGCCCCGCGCGCGTGCGGGGCGGCGGGTCACCGCGGCGATCCTCCAGGCCGACCTCGCCCGTGCCCCGCGCGCCTGCGGGGCGGGCGCGCGGCCCGTCCGCAGCGCGGGCGCCGCCCCCGCCCGATGCTCCGCGGGAGCCGGCCCGGGGCTCACAGCTCCTCCAGGTACGCCAGGACCGCCGCCCACGTCGCCTCCGCCGCCTCCTCGTCGTGGTCCGGCAGGTCCGGGTCGGTGTACAGGTGGCCGGCGCCCCGGTACCGGTGCACCTCCACGTCCGCACCGGCCCGCTCCATGGCGAGGTACCAGGAGTTCAGCCAGTCGTCCGGCTCGTACACGTCCGGGTCCGCGAGGTGCAGCCGGACCGGCAGGCCGTCCAGCGACGGGCCCTCCCCCACGTCGTACGTGCCGTGCAGCAGGAGCAGCCCGCGGGCCTTCTCGTCGCCGGTGGCCAGGATCTGCGCGAACGCGGCGCCCAGGGAGAGGCCCGCGTAGACCAGCCCCCGCTCGGAGTGCAGGGCGGCGGCGCGCACGGCCCGGCGCACCAGCTCGTCCCAGCCGATGCGGTCCCTGATCGCCAGGCCCTCCTCCGCCGTGCCGGCGGTTTGCCCCTCGTAGAGGTCGGGCACGTGCACCTGGTGCCCGGCGGCCCGCAGCCGCTCGGCGGCGGCGTGCACGGCCGGGCGCAACCCGTACATCGAGTGGAACAGCATGATCTCCATCCGGTCATGGTGCCACTCGCCGTCTAGCGTGTCGGAGTCATGGAGAACGTACTGCGTCCGTTGATCGTGCTCGGTGGCTCGGTCGTCCTGACCCTGCTCGTCGGCTGGCTGGCCGACCAGCTGCTGCAGAGGGTCGACGTCCGCCGCCCCGAGACCCCGCTGTGGGGCATGCTGCGCCGCTGCCGGCTGCCCCTGCAGACGGTGCTGCTGACCGCCCTCCTGCGCGGCTCCTACGAGCAGACGCAGTGGCGGATCATCCGGGACCACGAGGTCGGCATCGGCCGTGCGCTGACCGTCCTGCTGATCGGGGCGAGCGCCTGGCTGGTGGTGCGGATCGCGTCCGCCGCCGTGGAGGCCACGTACGCCCGCTACGCCGCGTTGACGACCGACGCCGCACGGGTCCGCCGGGTCCGCACCCAGGTCACCCTGATCATGCGGATCGTCACGGCGGTCGTCGGGGTCGTGGCCGTCGCGGCGATGCTGCTGACGTTCCCCGACTTCCGCGCGATCGGGACGTCGATGCTGGCGTCCGCGGGCATCATCGGCATCGTCGCCGGCGTGGCCGCGCAGTCCACGCTCAGCAACATGTTCGCCGGGTTCCAGATCGCGTTCGGCGACATGGTGCGCATCGGCGACACCGTGGTGGTGGACGGCGAGTGGGGCGTGGTGGAGGAGGTGACGCTGACCTTCCTCACCGTGCGGACCTGGGACGAGCGCCGGCTCACCATGCCCGTGTCGTACTTCACCAGCAAGCCGTTCGAGAACTGGTCGCGCGGCGGCGCCCAGATCACCGGCACGGTCTTCTTCCACCTCGACCACGCGGCGCCGGTGGCCCTGATGCGGGAGCGGCTCAGGCAGCTGGTGGAGCAGTCCCCCGTGTGGGACGGGCGCGGCTGGTCGCTCGTCGTCACCGACACGACGCCGAGCACGATGGTGGTGCGGGCCGTGGTCACCGCGAAGGACGCCGACGACCTGTGGACGCTGCGCTGCTCCGTGCGGGAGGAGCTCATCGCCTGGCTGTACGCCCGGCACCCGTACGCGCTGCCCCGCGTCGCCACGATGCCGGCGCCCGACCGCCATGACGGCGGCGGCACGGCCGCCCGCCGCGACGACGGCTGAGGCGGGAGGCTCAGCGCAGGCTGCGGACGTCGAGCCGGTGCAGCACCCGGTCGACGACCTCCGGGTCCGCGCCCGGCTCCGTACGGGCAGCCAGCACCTCGCGGCGGGCGGCCGACATCAGCTCCCGCCGGATGCGCAGGACGAGTCCGATCCGCTCCCTGCGCCCGCCGTGTCCCGCCTGCCGTCCGGCGTCCCCGGCATCGGGACTGACCAGCGCGCCGATGTCGTACGCCGTGCCGCGCAGCCGCTCCACGAGCTCCTCCGGCAGGCCCTCTTCCGCCTCGATCTGCCTCAGGCGCCGCTTGGCGGCGTGGGCGGCGCGCACCGCGAGCTCCCGCTCCAGCCGCCGTTCGGCGCCGGTGTCGGCGCGCACCCCGAGCCGCCCCACCAGCCAGGGCAGGGTGAGGCCCTGCACGACGAGCGTGGCCATGATGACGCAGAAGGCGACGAAGACGATCTCGTCGCGGCCGGGGAACGGCTCCCCCGCGTCCGTGCGGTACGGGAGGGCCAGCGCGAGGGCGACGGTCGCGACGCCCCGCATGCCGGACCACCACATGACGACGGCCTCCCGCCACGTCATGGGGATCTCCTCGGCGGTGTCGCGCCGCGAGTGCAGCCGCTTGGCCAGCCAGGTGGCGGGCAGCAGCCACAGCAGCCGGACCGCGACGACGGTGGCGGCGACCGCCGCGCCCCAGCCGAGCATGTCCGGCAGCCGGCCCCCGGCGCTGTCGAGGACGGTGCTCAGCTCCAGGCCGACGAGGCCGAACGCGACCCCGGTGACGAGGGTGTCGACGACCTCCCAGAAGGAGCGCCCGGTGAGCCGCCCCAGCACGTCGTCGGCGTCCACCGTGTACGCGGACAGGGTGAGAGCCGTGACCAGCACGGCCAGCACGCCGGAGCCGTGCAGCTCCTCGGAGACGGCGTACGCCGCGAAGGGCAGCAGGAGCGTGAGGCCGGTGCGGAGGGTGGCGTCGCCGAGGGCGTCCATGAGGCGGCCGCCGAGCCGGCCGAAAGCGAAGCCGACGGCGACGGCGACGACGGCGGACAGCAGCAGCGCCACGGCGGCACCGCCCCAGGAGAACGCCCCGGCGACCACCGCGCCGACCGCCACGTGGTAGACGACGATCGCCGTCACGTCGTTGAAGAGGCCCTCGCCCTCCAGGATGGACACCAGCCTGCGGGGCAGCCCCAGCGAGCCGGCGACGGCGGTCGCGGCGACGGGGTCGGGAGGGGCGACGAGCGCCCCGAGCGCGACGGCCGCGGCGATCGGCAGGCCCGGCACCACGGTGTGCGCGACGGCGCCGACGGCGGCGGTGGTGACGAGGACCAGCGCCACCGCGAGCAGCAGGATGGGCCGCCGGTTCGCGGCGAACTGCCGCCAGGAGGTGCGCTGCACGGTCGCGTACAGCAGCGGAGGGAGCACCAGCGGAAGGATGAACTCGGGCGGGATGTCGACGTCCGGCACGAACGGCAGCAGCGCCAGGGCCACTCCGAGGAGCGTCATCAGCACCGGTGCCGGCAGGCCGAGGCGGTCTCCCAGCGGCACGGTCACGACCGCGCCGAGGAGCAGGACGAGCAGCAGCGCCAACTGGTCCACGGTGCGCCATCCTCCGCACGCTCACGACGCGACGAACCCCGGGCCCCCACCCTGCCACGGCACACGGCGGCAGCCCGGCAACCCCGCACCCGCTGCCATCGTGGCGCCGCCTTCCGCCATGGCCGCGCGCCGCCCGGGACCTGACACAGCGCCACAGGGTCGGCCACGGGCCCGGCGCAGCAGCAGCCCTCGCGCAGGGCGGGCCGTGCATGTGCCGGAACGGACGGACGTGTGCGTGCCGGGACGGCGGCATGCGGGACGGCCGGGCATGTGCCGGGACGGACGGCCGTGCATGTACCGCCACGGCGGCATGCGGGACGGCCGCCGGTAGGCGGGACGGCCGGTCCGCTCCCGGCTGCCGGAGGGACCGTCGCCGGGGGCCATGGCCCCGGACGTCACGGCCCCGGGAGTCACGGCCCCGGACGTCATGGTCCGCAGCCGCCCGCGGGGCAGGTCGCCGGGCCGTCAGAGCGTGCGGCGCATCGCCCGGTGCGGCATGCCCGCGTCGAGGAACTCGCCGCCGTACGCCACGTAGCCGAGCCGCTCGTAGAACCGCAGGGCGTGCGTCTGCGCGTGGAGGTCCACGGCGGTCAGTCCGCGGGCCCGCGCCGCGTCCTCGATGCCGCGGACGAGGGCGGCGCCCACACCGAGACCGCGCGCCGCCCGGGTGACCGCGAGGCGGCCCAGGGACCCGACGCCCGCGGCGCCGCCCGTCCTGCCGGCGGCGTCCGGTCCGTGCAGCAGCCGACCGGTGCCGAGCGCGGTCCCGTCGTGCCCGCGGACGGCGAGGACGTGCACGGCGGTGGCGTCGTACGCGTCGTACTCCAGGTCCTCGGGCACGCCCTGCTCGACGACGAACACCTCGCGCCGGACGGCGAAGGCGGCCTTCCTGTCCGCCTCGTCGTCGGCTATGCGCACCGCGAAGGGGCTCATGCGCTCTCCGCGGCGATGGTGTCCAGAGCCTGCTGGAGGTCGTCCGGGTAGGTGCTCTCGAACTCGACCCAGCGGCCGTCCGAGGGGTGCTCGAAGCCCAGCCGTACGGCGTGCAGCCACTGGCGGGTCAGGCGCAGCCGCTTGGCGAGGGTCGGGTCGGCGCCGTAGGTGAGGTCGCCGACACACGGGTGGCGGTGGGCGGACATGTGGACGCGGATCTGGTGCGTCCGGCCGGTCTCCAGCTTGATGTCCAGCAGGGAGGCCGCCCGGTACGCCTCGATCAGGTCGTAGTGGGTGACGGACGGCTTGCCGTCGGCGGTGACCGCCCACTTGTAGTCGTGGTTCGGGTGCCGGCCGATCGGCGCGTCGATGGTGCCGCTGAGCGGGTCGGGGTGCCCCTGCACCAGCGCGTGGTAGCGCTTGTCGACGACCCGCTCGCGGAACTGCGCCTTCAGCAGGGTGTACGCGCGCTCGGACTTGGCGACCACCATCAGGCCGGACGTGCCGACATCCAGCCGGTGCACGATGCCCTGCCGCTCGGCGGCGCCCGACGTCGAGATGCGGTATCCGGCGGCGGCGAGCCCGCCGATCACGGTCGTCCCCGTCCAGCCGGGGCTCGGGTGGGCGGCGACACCCACGGGCTTCACGATCACGACGATGTCGTCGTCGTCGTGGACGATCTCCATGCCCTCGACCGGTTCGGCCACGATCTGCACGGGGGCGGGCGCCGCCGGCATCTCCACTTCCAGCCAGGCACCCCCCGTGACCCGCTCGGACTTGCCGACGACGGCCCCGTCCACCAGGACCTTCCCGGCCGCGGCCAGCTCGGCGGCCTTCGTGCGGGAGAACCCGAACATACGGGCGATGGCGGCGTCGACGCGCTCGCCTTCGAGGCCGTCGGGAACGGGCAGGGTGCGGATCTCGGGAATCGTGCTCACCCGTCGAGTATGCCCTGTCCGCGCACTCACCCGGTCGGCCCTGTGGACAACCGCCCGGACGCCCCGGCCCCGGACGGTCAGTCCTTGTGGACGGTGCCGTCCGGGTCGAGGCCCCGGAAGGAGAGGATCACGATCAGGAACCCGCCGCAGACGATCGCGGAGTCAGCGAGGTTGAAGACGGCGAAGTGGGCCGGTGCGATGAAGTCCACCACCGCGCCCTCGAAGACGCCCGGGGCGCGGAAGATCCGGTCGGTGAGGTTGCCGAGAGCACCGCCGAGCAGCAGCCCCAGCGCGATCGCCCAGGGCAGGCTGTACAGCTTGCGGGCGATGCGCATGATCACCACGACCACCGCGACCGCGATGACCGTGAAGATCACGGTGAAGGCCTCGCCGATGCCGAAGGCCGCGCCCGGGTTCCGCACCGCCTCCAGCTTCAGCAGGCCCTCGATCAGCACGATCGGCTCGTGGTGCTCCAGCCTGGCCACGACCAGCATCTTGCTGCCGAGGTCCAGCAGGTACGCCACAAGGGCCACGGCGACGAGCGCCGCGATCCTCCGCCTGCCCTTGCGCGGCTCGGCGGGCGCCCCGGCCGCGTCGTCCGCATCCGGCGTACCGATGACGTGCTCCGCCTCTGTCACGTGAGTCCCTCAACCTAGGTGCCTGACTGTGACGAGGGTACGGCACACGCGTACGGGTCCGGACGGGTCCCGTGCGGCGGCCGCGGCCGCCTGCCGCGCCGCCGGCGGGTCAGCCCCGCCGCTCCTGCTTCTGCTTGTCCTCGACACACAGCGTGGCGCGCGGGAACGCCTGCATGCGGGCCTTCCCGATGGGCTTGCCGCACACCTCGCACAGGCCGTACGTGCCTGTGTCGAGCCGCTCCAACGCGTGCTCGGTCTGCTCCAGGGTGGCCCGGGCGTTCGCGGCCAGGGCCATCTCGTGCTCCCGTGTGATGTTCTTCGTACCGGTGTCGGCCTCGTCGTGCCCCGCGCCGTCGCCGGAGTCGCGCATCAGGCCCGTCAGCGCGGTCTCGGATGCGGCGAGCTCGTGCTGGAGCCGGTGGATCTCGCCCTCCAGCTCGGCGCGGGCCTCGGCGACCTCCTCTGCAGTCCACGGCTCCTCGCCCGGCCGTACGGCGAGGTCCTCGGGCGCCGCCTCGGCGAGCCCGCGCGCCGGGGGGACCCCCGCGCCGGCCGTCGCCTCCATGTCCGCCGTCTTCTTCGCTGCCACCGTCGGGTCTCCTGTCTGCTCTGCGGCCGAGGCCGCGGGTGCGGCCTTCCTCCCGGCCTTGGCGGCCGTGGCCTTCCTGGCCGCCGACCTCTTGGCGGCGGCCTCCTTGGCGGCGGTCCGCCCGGAGGCGGCCTTTCCGGCGCCGGCCTCCCGCGCGGCCGGCTCCTGCTTCCCGGCCCCCGCGGCAGCCGCCCGCCTGGCGGGGCCTTCCCGGCGGCCGCCTCCTTGGCGGGCGCCTTCTCCGCGCGGGCCTTCGTGCGTGCTTCCGCCGTCCTCTTCCCCGCCGCAGCCGTCATGACGCCGCTTTCCGAGGCCGCCGCCTCTCCCGGTGCCCCGCCCTCCTGCGCGGACGCGGCGGCCTTCCGTGCGGGCGCCCTCCGGGCCGGCCCCTCGATCCGCGTGCCCGTAGTCCTTCCAGCCGTCCTTTTCCCCGCCGTGGCGCCCGTGACGCCCTCGCCCGCCGCCTCCCCTGCACCTTCCCCGCGCCGGGCGGGCGCCTCCTTCGAGACGGCCCTCTTGGCGCCCGACTTCCCGGAGCCCGCCGCCGACTGCCTGCCGGCCTCGGTCTCCGCGGCGGCACCTGCGGCGGAGGCCGCCTTTCCGGAGGCGGCGGCTTTCCCGGATGCCGCCTTCCTGGCAGCGGTCTGCTCGGCAGCCGACTTCCCGGAGGCGGCCCTGCCGGTGGCCGCCTTCTCGGTGCTGCCCCCCTCCGATGCCACCCCGCGAGCCGCGGCCTCCTCAGCCACGCTCTTCCCGGGCGCCTTCTTGGCGACAGCCGCCTTCTTGGCAGCGGCCGCCTTCTTCGCGGGAGCCGCCTTCTTCGCAGCCGCCTTCTTCGCGGGGGCCGCCTTCTTCGCAGCCGCCTTCTTGGTGGCCACCTCCTTGGCGGGTGCCGCCTTCTTGGCGGGAGCCGCCTCCTTGACGGCGGCCGCCTTCTTGACCGGAGCCGCCTTCTTCGCGGCGGTCGCCTTCTTGGTGGCGGCCGCCCTTTTAGCGGAAGCTGCTTCCTTCGCTGGAGCCGCCCTCCTGGTCTCGGCCGCCTTCTTCGTGGGAGCGGCCTTCTTCGCGGGAGCAGCCTTCTTCGCGGCCGCCCGCTTGGTGGCAGCCGCCTCCTTCGAGGGAGTCGCCTTCTTGGTGGCGGTCGCCTTATTCGCGGAAGCCGCCCTCTTCGTGGCGGTCGCCTTCTTGGCGGAAGCCGCCCTCTTCGCCGGCGCAGCCGTCTTCGCAGCGGCCTTCTTCCCGGTCGGCGCGGTGGCGGGGGCCTTGGCCGCCGCGGACTTGCGCGCGGCCGTCCCGGTCGCCCTCGCGGTCTGCTTCGCCACCATGCCGCGACCCCTTCACAAATTGTGATCTTGCTCGCGAATCGTGCTGGGACGATAAATCGACCCAAGTCCGGCGGCAACGGGGCGCGCCGCCGGTTCCACCGGCCCGGCACGCCCCGCGGGAAGCCTGGAGGGTTTGTGCCCAGGTCCCGGGGCGATAACCACCCACTTCACCCTCTAGAGGAAATATGTCCTGATATGCCCATTCGGCGGTGTGCGACACGCATGCCGGAGGGGCGCGGAGAAATGCGGTCGGCCCGTGTCGGCGGGGGCCCGTACACTGGGCGGAGCGAAAGGCGTGGATGGGGACGAGTAGCGTCGCGAGCGGCCATGAGCGACCCGGGGACGGTGAGAGCCCGGGGGCGAGCACGATGTGAAACATCACCCCGGAGCCGCCGGAAGAACACCTCGGCGTGCGGGCCCGGCCCGCGGCGCAAGGTCAGTAGAACCGGCTTCGCGACCCGAATGAGGGGACCACGGGTGTGACGCCCGGGGTCAAGGAGGGTGGTACCGCGGGAGCGCATGGCTCTCGTCCCTCCGACGGAACGACGAACCTGTCCGCCGGAGGATTCGATGTCGCAGTACCGTCAGGTACCCGCACAGGTCGACCTGCCCGCCCTTGAGCACGCCGTGCTCGACTTCTGGCGCGAGCAGAAGATCTTCGCCAAGAGCCTGGAGCAGTCCGAGGGCCGCCCGGAGTGGGTGTTCTACGAGGGCCCGCCGACGGCCAACGGCATGCCCGGCGCCCACCACATCGAGGCCCGCGTCTTCAAGGACGTGTTCCCGCGCTTCCGCACGATGCGCGGCTACCACGTGGCCCGCAAGGCGGGCTGGGACTGCCACGGCCTGCCGGTGGAGCTCGCCGTCGAGAAGCAGCTGGGCTTCTCCGGCAAGAAGGACATCGAGGCCTTCGGCATCGCCGAGTTCAACGAGCAGTGCCGTGCCTCCGTCTCCCGCCACACCGACGCCTTCGCGGAGCTCACGACCCGCATGGGCTACTGGGTCGACCTGGACGAGGCGTACTGGACGCTGAACCCCGAGTACATCGACTCGGTGTGGTGGTCCCTGAAGGAGATCTTCGACAAGGGCCTCCTCGTCCAGGACCACCGGGTGGCACCCTGGTGCCCGCGCTGCGGCACCGGCCTGTCCGACCACGAGCTGGCCCAGGGCTACGAGACGGTCGTCGACCCGTCCGTGTACGTCCGCTTCCCGCTCACCTCCGGCCCGCTGGCCGGCGAAGCGTCCCTCGTCGTCTGGACGACGACCCCCTGGACCCTGGTGTCCAACACCGCCGTGGCTGCGCACCCCGAGGTCACGTACGTCGTCGCCACCGACGGCGAGGAGAAGCTGGTCGTCGCCGAGCCGCTGCTCGCCAAGGCCCTCGGAGAGGGCTGGGAGTCCACCGGGCAGACCTTCACCGGCGCGGAGATGGAGCGCTGGGAGTACCAGCGCCCGTTCGAGCTGGTCGACTTCCCCGCCCCGGGCGAGGGCGGCGGCGAGTCCGCCCCCGAGCGGTCCCACTTCGTGGTCAACGCCGAGTACGTCACCACCGAGGACGGCACGGGCCTCGTCCACCAGGCGCCCGCCTTCGGTGAGGACGACCTCAAGGTCTGCCGCGCCTACGGGCTGCCGGTGGTGAACCCGGTCCGCGCGGACGGCACCTTCGAGGAGTCCGTCGGCCTGGTCGGCGGCCAGTTCTTCAAGAAGGCCGACGAAGCGCTGACGGCCGACCTGGAGGCACGCGGCCTGCTGTTCAAGCACATCGCGTACGAGCACAGCTACCCGCACTGCTGGCGCTGCCACACGGCGCTGCTCTACTACGCGCAGCCCTCCTGGTACATCCGCACGACCGCGGTCAAGGACCGCCTGCTGGCGGAGAACCAGGCCACCAACTGGTACCCGAGCTCCGTCAAGGACGGCCGCTTCGGCGACTGGCTGAACAACAACATCGACTGGGCGCTGTCCCGCAACCGCTACTGGGGCACCCCGCTGCCGGTGTGGCGCTGCGAGCAGGACCACCTGACCGTCGTGGGCTCCCGCGCCGAGCTGGGCGGGCTCGCGGGCCGCGACCTGTCGGACTTCGACCCGCACCGCCCGTTCATCGACGAGGTCACCTTCGACTGCCCGGAGTGCGGCACCACCGCCACGCGGGTGCCCGAGGTGATCGACTGCTGGTACGACGCCGGTTCGATGCCGTTCGCGCAGTGGGGCTACCCGTACAAGAACAAGGACCTCTTCGAGAAGCGCTTCCCCGCGCAGTTCATCTCGGAGGCCATCGACCAGACCCGCGGCTGGTTCTACACGCTGATGGCCATCGGCACACTCGTTTTCGACAAGTCGCCGTACGAGAACGTGGTCTGCCTGGGGCACATCCTGGCCGAGGACGGCCGGAAGATGTCCAAGCACCTGGGCAACATCCTCCAGCCGATCCCGCTCATGGACCAGCACGGCGCGGACGCCGTGCGCTGGTTCATGGCGGCCGGCGGCTCCCCGTGGGCGGCCCGCCGGGTAGGCCACGGCACCATCCAGGAGGTCGTCCGCAAGACGCTCCTCACGTACTGGAACACGGTCGCCTTCCAGGCCCTGTACGCCCGCACGGCGGGCTGGGCCCCGTCCGACGCCGACCCGGCGCCGGCCGAGCGGCCCGTGCTGGACCGCTGGCTGCTCAGCGAGCTGCACGCGCTGACGGACCAGGTCACGCAGGCCCTGGAGGCGTACGACACGCAGCGGGCCGGCAAGCTGCTGTCGGCGTTCGTCGACGACCTGTCGAACTGGTACGTGCGCCGCTCGCGCCGCCGGTTCTGGCAGGGCGACCCGGCCGCGCTGCGCACCCTGCACGACGTGGTCGAGACGATCACGCGGCTGCTGGCCCCGCTGGTCCCGTTCATCACCGAGCGGGTCTGGCAGGACCTGGTCGTCCCGGTGACCCCGGACGCGCCGGAGTCGGTGCACCTGTCGACCTGGCCCGAAGCCGACCTGTCGGCGATCGACCCGGAGCTGTCGCAGCAGATGGCGCTGGTGCGCCGGCTGGTGGAGCTGGGCCGCGCCACGCGCGCGGAGTCCGGGGTGAAGACCCGTCAGCCGCTGTCGCGGGCCCTGGTGGCCGCGGCCGGGTTCGAGGCGCTCTCCCCCGAGCTGCGCGCCCAGATCACCGACGAGCTGAACGTCTCGTCGCTGGCGTCGCTGGCCGACTCCGCCGGCGCGGCGGACGGCGGCTCGCTGGTCGACACGACGGCGAAGGCCAACTTCCGGGCGCTGGGCAAGCGGTTCGGCAAGCGGGTCCAGGACATCGCCAAGGCCATCGCGGCGGCGGACGCGGCAGCGCTGTCGCGGGCACTGCGGGACGGCGAGGCCACCATCGAGGTCGACGGCGAGACGGTCGCCCTCGCGCCCGACGAGGTGATCATCACCGAGACCCCGCGTGAGGGCTGGTCGGTGGCGTCCGACGCCGGAGCGACGGTCGCGCTCGACCTGGAGATCACGCCGGAGCTGCGGCGTGCGGGCCTCGCCCGCGACGCGATCCGGCTGATCCAGGAGGCCCGCAAGAACAGCGGCCTCGACGTGGCGGACCGGATCGCGCTGCGCTGGGAGTCCGCGGACGGCGACGTCGCCTCCGCGCTCGGCGAGCACGCGGCGCTCATCGCGGAGGAGGTGCTGGCGACGGACTTCGCGCGCGGCGAGGCCGACGGGACGTACGGCGAGCCGTTCACCGACGAGTCGCTGTCCCTCACCTTCCGCCTCCGCAAGGCCTGACCCCGGCGGGGCTCCCCTCCCCCGCCCCCGCTCCGGAGCCCCGGCGCCGCCCTCGGCGGGCCGGGGCTCTGCGCGATCCGCTCTGCGTGGTCAAGGGGCACGCACCCGTACTGCTGCCGTCCGCGCTTTCGACAGCCCCGGTTCCTCGCGCCTCGGGCTCCGCCGCACGCGCCCGCCGTTCCTGTGGCCACACCACGCCGGTGTGCATCGGGCGGGCCGGGCCTCACGCGAGCCACTGCCGGTCGGCAACCGGACCGCGAGCGCACGGACAGGCAAAGGGCCGGGGCCCGCACACCGATGGTGTGCGGGCCCCGGCCCTGCTGCCGACTGCCGACGGCGGCTACGTCAGTTGTCGTCCTCGTCGATGAGGAAGCCCCGCATCGGGGACGGCGCCTGCTGCATCGGCTGCGGCGCCTGCGGCCGCACCGGAGCCATCGGCTGCGTCATGGCCGGCGACATCTGCTGCTGGCCGCCGTAGGACGGGCCACCGCCCATCCCGGGCGCGCCGCCCATGGTCTGGTTGCCACCGTACGAGGGGCCGCTCGCACCGGCCGACGCCATCGACGGGGACGGCGGCAGCGACGGGGCCGCGGACGGGGTGCGCGGCGGCGCCAGCGACTCGTCGCCCTGGCTCTCCAGCTGACGCAGCTGGCTCTCCAGGTACGACTTCAGACGCGTGCGGTACTCGCGCTCGAAGCCGCGCAGGTCCTCGACCTTGCGCTCCAGCGTGGCGCGGGCGGACTCCAGGGAGCCCATCGCGACGCGGTGCTTCTCCTGCGCGTCCCGCTCCAGCGCGTCGGCCTTGGCGCGGGCGTCCCGCTCCAGGCCCTCGGCACGCGAACGGGCCTCACCGACGATCTTGTTGGCCTCGGCGCGGGCCTCGGCGATCGCCTGGTCGGCGGTCTGCTGGGCCAGCGACAGGACACGCGCGGCGCTGTCACCGCCCGGGCCCTGCTGCGGCATGCCGGGACCACCCATGGGGCCGCCCATCGGACCACCCATCGGGCCGCCCATGGGACCGCCCTGCATGGGGCCGGGGCCCTGCGGGCCACCGTGACCGGGACCGGCCGGCAGCTGCGGCGCACCGCCCGGCAGCTGGGGCGGGCCCATCTGCGGCTGCTGCTGGACCGGCGGACCGGATATCCCGGCGGGCACCGGAGCTCCCGGACCGCCGGGGCCGCCAGGACCCCCGGGGCCGGCGGGTCGCTCC
The DNA here is from genome assembly GCF_021390935.1 of Streptomyces sp. CC228A. Lineage (GTDB taxonomy): Bacteria > Actinomycetota > Actinomycetes > Streptomycetales > Streptomycetaceae > Streptomyces. The sequence continues at coordinate 115,571 of NZ_JAJPUI010000004.1, read as the reverse complement.
TGCTGCTCCGGTGGTTTGCGCATGGCCTGCTGCTGGTTCTGCGCGGCGGCGCGCGTCGCGGCCGCCAGCTTGGCGCGCAGATCCTCGTTCTCGCGGAGCAGGCGCGTCAGCTCGGCCTCGACCTCGTCGAGGAAGGCATCGACCTCGTCCTCGTCATAGCCTTCTCGGAGGCGGACGGTCGTGAACTGCTTGTTCCGCACGTCCTCGGGGGTCAGCGGCATCTCTTCTTCACCTCTACGTAGTCGTCGGCAGTCGGCAGGACCGTTATCGCTCACACCCCCATCGCGAGGCTACCCACGATGTTCAGCAGGATGTACACGATGATCATCAGAACGAAGAAGGACAGGTCGAGTGCCACGCTCCCGAGACGCAGCGGTGGGATGAACCGCCGCAGAAGCTTCAGTGGTGGATCGGTGACAGTGTAGGTGGCCTCCAGAACGACCACCATCGCCTTGCCAGGTTGCCAGGATCGGGCGAACTGGAAGACGTAATCCATGACCAGCCGGAAGATCAGCACGACCATGAAGCAGGCCAAGGCGATGTAGATCACCTGCAGTACGACGCCCATGCCGTGCTTCCCTCTCCCCTGGCTCTCGTCTCACCGGCCTGCCGGCCGGGCCGTTCCGGTCTCGTGTCCGTGCTCTGGTCTCAGCTCTGGTTGAAGAATCCGCCCTCTGCGATGCGGGCCTTGTCCTCCGCCGTAACGTCGACGTTAGCAGGCGACAACAGGAACACCTTCTGCGTCACTCGCTCAATGCTGCCATGGAGCCCGAAGACCAGTCCGGCGGCAAAGTCGACAAGTCGCTTCGCGTCCGTGTCGTCCATCTCCGTGAGGTTCATGATCACCGGGGTGCCCTCGCGGAAGTGTTCCCCGATGGTACGGGCCTCGTTGTAGGTCCTCGGGTGCAGCGTGGTGATGCGGTAGGGCTCCCGCTCGGACACGACCTTGGGCATGATCACCGGTGCGCTCTTCTCCAGACTGGGGCGTTCAGGTGTGATGGACGCCACGGGGGCGATCCGTGCGGGTCGGCCACTGTCCGCGGGGAGCGCGACAGGCTCGCGCTGGGCCGGCGGCTGCGCCACCGGGGTGTGGACCGGCTCCTCGCGCTCCACCTGATGCGGGGGCTGGTGACGTCGCCGGTCGCGCTCCGGCTCCGGCTCGAGCTCGGGTTCGAAGTCGTCATCGGGGTCGAAGCCCCGGCCGTCGTACCCATCGTCCTCCACGAGGCCGAGGTAGACCGCCATCTTGCGCATCGCGCCGGCCATTCTCTGAGTCCTCCGCTCTGTGGTGGATCGGCAACGTCACGTCGCGCCTGCGATCCACGTGGCCTGTCCGCCTATTGGCGGAAATGACCATATTTTCTACTGTGGTCCGACTTGCTTCGCGACGTTACCCGAGCCGGGGACGGACTCCGAGTACCGCCGTGCCGATGCGCACATGTGTCGCCCCGGCCGCGACGGCGTCCTCAAGGTCCGCGCTCATCCCTGCTGACACCATGTTCGCAGCCGGATGTGCCGCGCGCAGGCGGGATGACAATTCCATCAGCCGGTCGAACGCGGCGCGTTGCCGTCCCGCGTACGGACCGGCCAGCGGCGCCACCGTCATCAGGCCGCGCAGCCGCAGCCCCTCGGCCGCTTCCACCGCGTCCGCCACCTCGCCGAGGCCCTCCGGAGCGAGCCCGCCCCGGTCCCCGCGCTCGCCCGACTCCGCGTCAAGGGCCACCTGCACAAGGCAGTCGAGCTCCCGGCCGTTCCGCACCGCCGCCGCGGACAGGGCGGAAACCAGCCTCAACCGGTCTACGGACTGCACAACCTGGGCATATCCAGCGACCGACTTGGCCTTGTTCGTCTGGAGTTGACCGACGAAGTGCCAGGTCAGATCGAGGTCGGCACAGGCAGCCGCCTTCGGGCGGGCGTCCTGGTCCTTGTTCTCCGCGACGTGGCGCACGCCCAGCTCGTGCAGGAGCCGGACGTCGTCGGCGGGGTAGGTCTTGGTGACCACGATGAGGGTCACGTCCTCCCGCCTGCGCCCGGCGGCGGCGCAGGCGGCAGCGATACGTTCCTCCACCCGCGCCAGGTTCTCGGCGAGTTCCGCCTTGCGGTCCGTCACCCGTCGCCTCCTTCCGGTCCTTCCGGCTGGGAGGCGTCCAGCCAGACGTAACCCGCGAGCCGCCCGGTCGTGCGGTCGCGGCGGTACGAGAAGTGGTCGGCTGACTCCCGGGTGCAGACCGCGGAGGCGCGACGGTCCCGCACCCCGAGCCGCTCCAGCTGGGCGTGGACCCCGGCGACGACGTCGACGGCCGGGGTGCCCCAGCCGGTCTCCGCCCGGGCGGCCGGCTCGACGGCGGCGACCTCGTCCCGCATGGCCGCGGGCACCTCGTAGCAGCGCCCGCAGACGGCGGGTCCGGTCCTGGCGGTGATCCGGGCCGGCTCGGCGCCCAGGGAGACCATCGCCTCCACGGTCGCCGGGACCACCCCGGCGACCATGCCGGGGCGGCCCGCGTGGGCGGCCGCGACGACACCGGCGACCGGGTCGGCGAGCAGGACGGGAACGCAGTCGGCGGTGAGGACGGCGAGCGGAAGCCCGCGTCGGGCGGTGACCACCGCGTCCCCTTCCGGAACTTCCGCTTCCGCCGGCCAGGGGCCGTCGACCACGTGCACCGCACGGCCGTGGACCTGGCGCATCCACACGACGTGCGCGGGATCGACCCCCAGCGCCCTGGCCGCGAGGTTCCGGTTCTCGCGTACGGCGGCCGGGTCGTCCCCCACCGCGCCGCCGAGGTTGAGCTCCTCGTACGGAACGGCGCTCACCCCGCCCCACCGGTCGGTGAAGGCGAAGTGCGCGCCGTCCGCGGAGTCGTGCTGCCCTATCACTCCGGTGTCACTTCAGGAAGTCCGGGACGTCCAGCTCTTCGGCCTGGCTGTCCTGGTACGGGCGGGTCGTGGGGATGGAGGTCGGGGCGATCGGCGGCAGCTGGGTCTCCGCGACGGCGGGAGCGGGCTCGGCCGGGGCGGCCGGGGGCTCCTCGCGTACGGGCACGGTGCCCAGACCGCCGTTCACCGGGCGGGCGGCCTCGGCGGGGCGGGACGGCGCCGGGGCCGCCGGCTCCTCGCGCTTGCCGCCGGCCGACGCGCCCAGGATGGTGTCGCGCCGGGCGGGGGGCTGGCCGCCGTCGAACCCGGCCGCGATGACGGTGACCCGCACCTCGTCGCCGAGGGCGTCGTCGATGACGGCGCCGAAGATGATGTTCGCCTCGGGGTGGGCGGCCTCGCTGACCAGCTGTGCGGCCTCGTTGATCTCGAAGAGGCCGAGGTCGGAACCGCCGGAGATGGAGAGCAGCACGCCACGGGCGCCGTCGATGGACGCCTCGAGCAGCGGCGAGGAGATCGCCATCTCGGCGGCGGCCACGGCGCGGTCGTCGCCGCGCGCGGAGCCGATGCCCATGAGGGCCGAACCTGCTTCGGACATGACCGACTTGACGTCGGCGAAGTCGAGGTTGATCAGGCCGGGGGTGGTGATGAGGTCGGTGATGCCCTGGACGCCGGAGAGCAGCACCTGGTCGGCCGACTTGAAGGCGTCGAGCACGCTGACCTGGCGGTCCGAGATGGACAGCAGCCGGTCGTTGGGGATGACGATGAGGGTGTCGACCTCTTCGCGCAGCGCGGCGATGCCGTCCTCGGCCTGGTTGGCCCGGCGCCGGCCCTCGAAGGTGAAGGGGCGGGTGACCACGCCGATGGTGAGGGCGCCCAGCGAGCGGGCGATGCGGGCGACCACGGGGGCGCCGCCGGTGCCGGTGCCGCCGCCCTCGCCCGCCGTCACGAAGACCATGTCGGCCCCCTTGAGGACCTCCTCGATCTCCTCGGCGTGGTCCTCGGCGGCCTTGCGGCCGACGTCCGGGTTGGCGCCGGCGCCGAGTCCCCGGGTGAGTTCGCGGCCGACGTCGAGCTTGACGTCGGCGTCGCTCATCAACAGCGCCTGCGCGTCCGTGTTGATGGCGATGAACTCGACGCCCTTGAGACCGACCTCGATCATTCGGTTGATGGCATTGACACCACCGCCGCCGACACCGATGACCTTGATGACTGCGAGGTAGTTCTGCGGTGCTGCCACGTCGAAGGCCTCTCGCCTCGATTAACGGGCCGCCGCTTCGCGCTGCCTGGCGCGCCGCGACGACGGATGCCGATGGGACGGTCCCAATCGCCGACCCAAACCCTAACGTTGAAGTTTAGGGTTACCAGTGTTCCTGCTCCCTGGACTCTCCCGAACAGGACACTAAGTCGACAAGCGGCGCACGTTCAACGAACACGCCGAACCTCCCGTTTTTCTTTTCACCCTATGTGATCACCCGGGTTGCTGACCAACCAGGGTGCTGGTCAGCGCAGATGTGCGTCAACTCCGCGACGCGGCGGGGGCGCTCGGGGCGCTGACGTCGAAGCGGACCGCTCCGGGCGCCGCCTTCATCAGTGCGAGGAGCGCACGGGCCTTCGCCACGCCGTACTCGCCGCTCCCCCAGAACACCGTCCGGCCACCGGTCATCTCCAGGGTGACCGAGTCGTACGAGCGGACGCGGACGGAGACCACCTCTCGGGCCACGTTCCCGGGCAGTCCGGTCACCACGCCGACCGCCTCGCGGACGAGCCGGTCCTCACCGAAGCGGCGCAGGCCGGGGGCGCCGGAGGTGTCGAGTCGGAGGACGGGGATGTCGCGCGGGGCGGTAGCGGACGTGGCGAAACGGACGGCCTTGGCGTCCGTTTCGACGTACTTCCCGCCTTGTTCGAGCACCAGGACAGGGGTGCGTTCGGTCACTTTGAGACCGATTCCGTCCGGCCAGGAGCGGACGACGTCCACCGAGTCGATGCGGGGCAGCGCCCGCAGCAGCCGCCCCTCGACGGCGGCGGTGTCGACGGAGGCGAGCGGCGCGCCCAGCGGGACGCGGGCCGCGTCCTCGACCTGGCGGGGGGTCAGGACGCGCGTGCCGGACACGGTGACCTGGTCGGCCCGCAGCCACGAGGAGCCGTACAGGGCCCACAGGGCGCCGCCGAGGAGGACCAGGGCGCCGAGGGCCGACAAGATCAACCGGAGGCGCGGCAGCCGGCGCGCGGGCCCGCCCTGGGGCTGCGCGGCCCCGGGGGCCGGCCCGGCGACGCTCCCGCGGACGGCCCCTGGGCGCCGCGTTCGGTGGTCGCCGGTCCGGCCATGCTCCCTGCCTTCTCACGCCGGGCGGCGTGCTGTCGCGTCCGGGCGGTCAGGCCCGGTGGGCGGCGATCGCCTCGTAGACCATGCCGACCAGCAGCTGGTCGGCGTCCCGGCGGCCGAACTCGGCGGCGGCGCGGGACATCTCGTACAGCCGGTGCGGGTCGGCGAGGACCGGGAGGACATTGCCCTGGACCCACTCGGGGGTGAGCTCGGCGTCGTCCACCAGCATGCCGCCGCCGGCCTTGACCACCGGCTGGGCGTTGAGCCGCTGCTCGCCGTTGCCGATGGGCAGCGGCACGTACGCGGCGGGGAGCCCGACGGCGGAGAGTTCGGCGACGGTCATCGCGCCCGCGCGGCAGAGCATCATGTCGGCCGCGGCGTACGCGAGGTCCATCCGGTCCACATACGATACCGGGACATAGGGGGGCATTCCCGGCATGTTCTCGACGTGGGGCAGCTCGTTCTTCGGGCCGACGGCGTGCAGGATCTGGATACCGGAGCGCTGCAGCGCCGGCGCCGCCTGCTGGATCACCTCGTTGAGCCGGCGGGCGCCCTGCGAGCCGCCGGAGACCAGCAGCGTCGGGAGGTTCGGGTCGAGCCCGAAGGCGGCGCGGGCCTCGGGCCGCATCCGGGCGCGGTCCAGGGTGGCGATCGTGTGGCGCAGCGGGATGCCGATGTAGCGGGCGTTGCGGAGCTTGCTGTCGGGGGTGGCGACACCGACGGCCGCCGCGTACCGGGAGCCGATCTTGTTGGCCAGGCCGGGTCGGGCGTTGGCCTCGTGCACGACGATGGGCACACCGAGCCGCTTGGCGGCCAGGTAGCCGGGCAGCGCCACGTAGCCGCCGAAGCCGACCACGCAGTCCGCCTTCGTGCGCTCCAGGACCTGCTCCGCCGCCTTGATCGTGCCGCGCAGCCGCCCGGGCACGGTGATCAGCTCGGGGGTGGGTTTGCGGGGCAGCGGCACGGCCGGGATGAGCGCCAGCTCGTAGCCCCGTTCGGGCACGAGCCGGGTCTCCAGCCCGCGCTCCGTGCCGAGGGCCGTGATCCCCACGGAAGGGTCCTGCCTGCGCAGGGCATCCGCGAGGGCGAGCGCGGGCTCGATGTGGCCGGCGGTCCCCCCGCCGGCGAGTACGACATGCACCGAAATTCACCGCTCTCCGGACGGGCGCTTCTTGACGCGCCGTCGCATCGACATCCAACTCACCCCGGTCCTCCCGCCCGACCGGGGCTGACGCACGGCCAGGGCCGCTTTCGCCGCGGGCTCGTTTCGCGCGAAGGCGATGAGCAGCCCGACGGCGAACATGGTCGGCAGCAGGGCGGAACCCCCGTAGGAGAACAGCGGGAGCGGGACACCGGCGATCGGCAGCAGGCCGAGCACCGCACCGATGTTGACCACGGCCTGGGCCGTGATCCAGGTGGTCACGCCTCCCGCGGCGTACCTCACGAAGGGGTCCTCCGTGCGTCCGGCCACGCGAATACCCGCATAGCCTAGAGCCGCGAACAGGGCGAGCACCGACAGCGTCCCCGCCAGTCCCAGTTCCTCCCCGGTGATGGCGAAGATGAAGTCGGTGTGCGGTTCGGGGAGTTGGCCCCATTTTTCCACACTCGCCCCGAGCCCGGAACCGAACCATCCGCCGGACGCCAGAGCATAGATGCCGTGCACCGCCTGCCAGCACAGGTCCCCCGGCCCGGGGTCGGTGGCGCCGAGGCAGCCGATCCGCGCCATGCGGTTGGCGCTGGTGCGGATCAGCATCACCCCGATGGCCGCGGCGACGGCGAGGACGCTCACGAACAGCCGGGGCGGGGCGCCGACGAGCCACAGCAGCCCGAACAGGATCGCGGTGAGGATGATCGCCGTGCCCATGTCCCCGCCGAGCATGATCAGCCCGAGGAGCAGGAAGGCCACCGGCACCAGCGGCACCAGCAGGTGCTTCCACTGGCCGAGCAGCCGCCTCTCCCGCTTGCGGGCCAGCAGGTCGGCGCCCCACAGGACGAGCGCCAGCTTGCCGAACTCACTGGGCTGCAACTGGAAGGGCCCGCCCAGGTGGATCCAGTTCTGGTTGCCGTTGACCTCGTGCCCTATCCCGGGGATCTGCACCAGCACCATCAGGAAGACGGTGCCCATGAGGAGCGGATACGCGAGGGCCCTGTGCAGCCTCACCGGCATCCGCGAGGCGGCCAGCAGCAGGACGGCGCCGATGGCGGCGGCCAGGAACTGCTTGCGGAAGAAGTACGTGGCGGGCAGGTCCAGGGCCAGCGCCTTGATGATCGACGCGGAGTAGACCATGACGAGCCCGAGCACGGTGATCAGCATGCTCGCGCCCAGGATCACGTAGTACGCGGTGAGCGGGCGGTCCCAGGCCCGCCGCGCCCGCTCGTACAGCCGCCGCAGCTGCCGGCCGCGCGGGGGCCGGGAGCCCCCGCGGCCCCGCCGCCGCGCTGGGCGGGCGCCTTGCGCGGGGCGGCGGTACGGGTGCGCAGGGCGAGTCCGGACGGGTTGGGCGCCGCCCACGGGCCGGGCGCCCCGGCGAGGGCGAACCCCCCGGCCGGGCGCGGCAGGAGCCGGGCCGCCGCCGCCCGCGCGCCCGCACGCAGCCGTGCGGCGGCCGCGAGGACCGCGGGCCGGGCCTCGCCCTGCGGGGCAGCGGCACCGGTCGGTGCGGCCGGCGCACCGGTGCCCGCGGGACAGGGCGGCGGGGAGCCGGCCGGGAGGCCGGGGGCCGGCCCGCGGCGGGACGAGGCGGGCGCCTGGGCGGCAGCCCGCGGCCCGCCGGTCGGCCGGGCCACCGCGGCGGCGGGACGAGGGGCCGTGGGGTCCGGGGCCGCCCGGGCCCCGTCGGGCGCGGCGGCGGTCGGCTCGGGCGGCATGGTCGCTGTCCCCTCCAGTCGTGTCCGGCGGCGCCGGACCCTGCGGCTGGTCAGGCGTCGCGCTCGGCGGCCAGGGTGCGCACGGCGTCCGCGAACGCCTCGCCCCGCTTGGTGTAGTTGACGAACATGTCCATCGAGGCGCAGGCCGGGGCGAGGAGCACCGTGTCGCCCGGCCGGGCGAGCGCCGCCGCCTCCCGGACCGCCGCGGGCATCGCCCCAGTGTCGGTCCGGTCGAGGTCCACGACCGGCACTTCGGGGGCGTGTCGCGCGAGGGCCTCGCGGATCAGCGCGCGGTCGGCGCCCATGAGGACGACGCCGCGCAGCCGGGCCGCCGACTTCCGGACCAGTTCGTCGAAGGTGGCGCCCTTGGCGAGGCCGCCCGCGATCCAGACGATCGGGTCGTAGGCGGCCAGCGAGGCCTCCGCGGCGTGCGTGTTGGTGGCCTTGGAGTCGTTCACGTACGAGACCCCGGCGACCTCCTCCACGAACGCGATGCGGTGCGGCTCCGGGCGGAACGCGCGCAGCCCGTCCCGCACGGCGCCGGGCTCCACGCCGAAGGCGCGGGCGAGGGCGGCGGCGGCGAGGGCGTTGGCGATGTTGTGCGGGGCCGGCGGTTGCACGTCGGAGACCTGGGCGAGCTCCTGGGCCTGCTTCTGACGGTTCGGCACGAACGCCCGGTCCACCAGGAGGTCGTCGACGACACCGAGCTGGGACGGGCCCGGGGTGCCGAGGGTGAAGCCGATGGCGCGGCAGCCCTCCTCGACGTCGGCCTCGCGGACCAGGTCCTCGGTGGCCTTGTCGGCGGCGTTGTAGACGCAGGCGACCGTGTTGCCCTCGTACACGCGGCCCTTGTCGGCGGCGTACGCCTCCATGGAACCGTGCCAGTCGAGGTGGTCGGGCGCCAGGTTGAGGACGGCGGCCGAGTGGGCGCGCAGGGAGGGCGCCCAGTGCAGCTGGTAGCTGGACAGCTCGACGGCGAGGACGTCGTACTCCTCGTCGCCGAGGACGGCGTCCAGCAGGGAGACGCCGATGTTGCCGACGGCGGCGGTGCGCAGCCCCGCGGCCTCCAGGATGGAGGCGAGCATGCGGACGGTCGTCGTCTTGCCGTTGGTGCCGGTGACCGCGAGCCAGGGGGCGGGGGTGCGGCCGCCGTGGCCGCGCAGCCGCCATGCGAGCTCGACATCGCCCCACACGGGGACGCCGGCCGCTTCGGCGGCGGCGAACAGCGGCTTGTCGGGGCGCCAGCCGGGCGCGGTCACGACGAGTTCGGTGCCCTCGGGCAGGGTGTCCCCGTCGCCGAGGCGGACGGCGATCCCCTCGGCCGTCAGCTCGGCGGCCTGCGCGCGGGCGCGCTCGTCGTCGCCGTCGTTGACGACGGTGACGTGCGCGCCCAGTCCGTGCAGGACGCGGGCGGCGGGGACGCCGCTCACGCCGAGGCCCGCGACGGTGACCCGCCGGCCCGGCCAGTCCTCGGTCCTGCTGCTGTCGTCGCTCACTTGCCGGCTGCCCATCCCGCGTAGAAGAGCCCCAGGCCCACGATGACGCACATGCCCTGGATGATCCAGAACCGGACCACGACGAGGACCTCGGACCAGCCCTTCAGCTCGAAGTGGTGCTGGAGCGGTGCCATCCGGAAGACCCGCTTGCCGGTGAGGCGGAAGGAGCCGACCTGGATGACCACGGACAGGGTGATCAGGACGAAGAGGCCGCCGAGGATGGCGAGCAGCAGCTCGGTGCGGGAGGTGATGGCGAGACCGGCGAGGGCGCCGCCGAGGGCGAGCGAGCCGGTGTCGCCCATGAAGATCTTGGCCGGTGAGGTGTTCCACCAGAGGAAGCCGAAGCAGGCGCCCATGAGCGCGGCGGCGACGACGGCCAGGTCCAGCGGGTCGCGGACCTCGAAGCAGGCGTTCGGGTTGGTCAGCGTCTCGGCGTTGAGGCAGGACTCCTGGAACTGCCAGAGGCCGATGAAGGTGTACGCGCCGAAGACCATCACGGAGGCGCCGGTCGCGAGGCCGTCGAGACCGTCGGTGAGGTTCACGCCGTTGGACATGGCGAGGATCATGAAGAGCGCCCACACGACGAACAGCACCGGGCCGATGGACCAGCCGAAGTCGGTGATGAACGACAGCTTGGTGGAGGCCGGCGTCAGCCCCTGCTTGTCGGAGAACTGGAGGGCCAGGACGGCGAAGGCGATGCCGACGATCAGCTGGCCCGCCATCTTCGCCTTGGCGCGCAGGCCCAGCGACCGCTGCTTGACGATCTTGATGTAGTCGTCGAGGAAGCCGACGAGGCCCATGCCCGCCATCAGGAACAGCACCAGCAGGCCCGAGTACGTCGGGTTCTCACCGGTGATGACCTTGGCGAGGGCGTACGCGATGAGGGTGGCCAGGATGAAGGAGATGCCGCCCATGGTGGGCGTGCCCTTCTTGCTGCCATGCGTACGGGGGCCGTCGTCGCGGATGAACTGCCCGTATCCCTTGCGGGCCAGGAGCTTGATCAGCAGGGGCGTGCCGATCAGGGTCAGGAAGAGCCCGATGGCTCCCGCGAAGAGGATCTGCCTCATCGGCCGGTGACCTCGCCCTCGGTGGTGTTCCCGAGCAGCGCCTCGGCGACCCGCTCGAGCCCGACCGACCTGGATGCCTTCACCAGCACGACGTCTCCTGGCCGCAGTTCCCTGCGCAACAGGTCGACCGCCGCCTGCGCGTCGGACACGTGCACCGACTCCTCACCCCACGAACCCTCGTTATATGCGCCCAGTTGCAGCCAGGACGCTTCCCTGCCCCCGACTGCGACGAGCTTGCTGACGTTGAGCCGGACGGCGAGCCGTCCGACCGCGTCGTGCTCGGCTAGCGCCTCGTCGCCGAGCTCGGCCATCAGGCCGAGCACCGCCCACGTACGGCCCCCCCTGTCCCGTGCGGCCTCGCCCATGGCGGCCAGTGCGCGCAGGGCGGCCCGCATGGACTCCGGGTTCGCGTTGTAGGCGTCGTTGACGATCGTCACACCGTCCGGACGCTCGGTGACCTCCATGCGCCAGCGGGAGAGGGAGCCCGCCTCGGAGAGCGCGGCGGCGATCTCGTGCACGGGCATGCCCAGCTCATGGGCGACGGCGGCCGCGGCGAGCGCGTTCGACACGTGGTGCTCACCGTACAGGCGCAGGGTCACGTCACTGCACCCGGAGGGTGTGTGAAGGCGGAACGAGGGCTGCCCGGTCTCCGTGAGCCGGACGTTTTCGGCACGTACGACCGCTTCGGTCGACTCTCCGAAGTAGACCACGCGGGCCCGGGTGCGGGACACCATGGCCTTCACGAGCGGGTCGTCGGCGTTGAGGACCGCCACGCCGCCCTCCTCGGCGGCGGGAAGTGCCTCGACGAGTTCGCCCTTGGCCTGGGCGATCTTGTCGCGGCCGCCGAACTCGCCGATGTGGGCGCTGCCGACGTTGAGGACGAGCCCGATGCGGGGCGGGGTGAGCTCGGTGAGGTAGCGGATGTGGCCGACCCCTCGGGCGCCCATCTCCAGGACGAGGTGCCGGGTGTCCCCGGTGGCGCGCAGGGCGGTCACCGGCAGTCCGATCTCGTTGTTGAGGTTGCCGGCCGGCCAGACGGTGGGGCCCACGCGCTGCAGGAGCTGCGCGATGAGGTCCTTGGTGCTGGTCTTGCCCGCCGAGCCGGTGAGGGCGACGACGACGGTGCCGAGCCGCTCGACGACGGCCCGGGCGAGCGCGCCGAGGGCGGCGGTGACGTCGGGCACGATGAGCGCCGGCACGCCGACGGGGCGGGTGGCGAGGACGGCCACCGCGCCGGCGTCGACCGCCCGCTGCGCGTAGTCGTGCCCGTCGACGTGCTCGCCGGCGAATGCGGCGAAGAGGCTGCCGGGTTCGACCTGGCGGGAGTCGTAGACGACGGAGCCGGTGACCTGGACGGCCGGATCCGGTATGTCGTGTGGCTGCCCGCCGACGATTTCGGCGATCTCGGTGAGGGAGAGGGCGATCACTTCTTCATCCCTGACTGTTCTGGATGGCTTCCCGCAGGACCCGGCGGTCGTCGAAGGGCCGGACCACGCCCGCGATGTCCTGGCCCTGCTCGTGGCCCTTGCCCGCGACGAGCACGGTGTCGCCCGGCTGGGCGCGGGCGACGGCGGCGGCGATGGCGGCGGCGCGGTCCTCGAACACGGCGACGTCGCCGCGCTCGTGGATCGGCACCTCGGCGGCACCGGCGAGCATGGTGGCGAGGATCGCGAGGGGGTCCTCGGAGCGGGGGTTGTCGGAGGTCAGAATGGCGGTGTCGGCGAGGCGTGCGGCGGCGGCGCCCATGGGGCCGCGCTTGGTGGTGTCGCGGTCGCCGCCGCAGCCGAGCACGATGTGCAGCCGGCCCTCGGTGACCTTGCGCAGGGACCGCAGGACGGACTCGACGGCGTCGGTCTTGTGGGCGTAGTCGACCACGGCGAGGTACGGCTGCCCCGCGTCGACCCGCTCCAGGCGGCCCGGCACGCCGGGCACGACGGCGATGCCGTCGGCGGCCTCCTGCGGGTCGATCCCGGCCAGGGCCAGCGTGACCACGGCGGCGAGGGTGTTGGCGACGTTGAACGGGCCGGCCAGCGGGGCCTTGGCGCTGACGCGCTCGTCCTTGGGGCCGACGATGGTGAAGGTGGAGCCGAGGGGGCCGATCTCGACGTCCTCGGCGCGCCAGTCGGCGTCCGGGTGGCCTTCGGCGGAGAAGGTCACGACGGGGATCTCCGCCTCCTTCACCAGCCTCCTGCCGTAGGCGTCGTCGAAGTTGACGACGCCCTGGCGGGAGCGGCGCGCGGTGAACAGCTGCGCCTTCGCCTGGAAGTAGTCCTCCATGTCGGAGTGGAACTCCATGTGCTCCGGGCTGAGGTTGGTGAAGACGGCGACGTCGAAGACGCAGCCGTCGACCCGGCCGAGCACGAGGGCGTGGCTGGAGACCTCCATGGCGACGGCCTCGGTGCCGCGTTCCCGCATGACCGCGAACAGCGCCTGGAGGTCGGTGGCCTCGGGGGTGGTCCGCTCGGACTTGATGCTCTCGTCGCCGATGCGGGTCTCCACGGTGCCGATGAGGCCCGTCTTCCGGCCCGCGCCCTTGAGGCCGCCTTCCACCAGGTAGGCGGTGGTCGTCTTGCCGGAGGTGCCGGTGATGCCGATCTGGAGAAGGTCGTGTCCGGGGCGGCCGTAGATGTCGGCGGCGAGTTCGCCCATACGGCCGCGCGGGTCGTCGACGACGAGGACCGGCAGTCCGGTGGCGGCGGCGCGGTCGGCGCCCGTCGGATCGGTGAGCACGGCGACGGCGCCGAGGCCGGCGGCCTGGGCGGCGAAGTCCGCGCCGTGCAGGCGGGCGCCGGGCAGCGCGGCGTAGATGTCGCCGGGGCGGACCGCCCGTGAGTCGTGGGTGATGCCGGTGACCTGGGCCTCGTCCTCCTGGGGCGGCTGCGGCGCGCGCGGGGCGGGGGCGTCCAGCCGGGCCGCCAGAACGCCGAGGGGCGTGGGGCGTACCTGGGCCGGGCGGGGCGCTCCCTGCTGCTTCGCGGGGGCGTCCTGGTCGGTGTTTCGGGGCTGATCGGGGTGTGGCACGGCGGTGAGCGTACCGGGCGCACCCGTCATCGGGCTAAATGAGGCGGCCGGGTCGGGCCCGGCTCCGGGCCGGTTCCCGGGGCCTGGCGTGATCGTCGTCACTGGCAGCTCCGCTCGGTCAGGTTCCTGGGGTGAAGGTGACCGGCATGCGCGGGGGCTGTTTTCCGGTCGGTGCGACGTGCAGCGTCTTCAGGGCGAACTCCATGACCTTCTTGAAGATGGGGCCGCAGATCCGGCCGCCGAAGTAGTCGCCCTTGGTGGGGTTCTGGATGGCGCAGTAGACGGTGACGCGCGGGTCGTCGGCGGGGGCGAACCCGGCGAAGGAGGCGGTGTAGCCCTTGTAGCGGCCGAGTTCGGGGTCGACGCGGTTGGCGGTGCCGGTCTTGCCCGCGACGCGGTAGCCGGGGATGGCGGCCCGGGTCCCGGTGCCCTCCTCGTCGTCGACGACGGACTCCAGCATCGCGGCCAGGGTGGTGGCGGTCTTCTCGCTGACGACGCGTTTGCTGTCGGGGGCCGGGGCGGGGGTGAAGCGGCCGTCGGGCCCGCGGGTGCCGCGCACGAGCGTGGGTTCGACGCGTACGCCGCCGTTGGCGATGGTCGAGTAGACCGAGGCGGCCTGCATGGCGTTGACGGACAGGCCCTGGCCGAAGGGGATCGTGTACTGCTGCGAGGTGTTCCACTTCTGCGGCGGGGCGAGGATGCCGGGGGTCTCGCCGGGGTAGCCGAGGCCGGTGGGGCTGCCGATGCCGAACTTGCGGAGGTACGAGTCGAGGACCCGGTTGGCCTCCGCCTGGTTCCTGCCGAGCTGCCCGGTGGCGAGGATGGTGCCGATGTTGGACGACTTGGCGAGGACGCCGTTGAGGGTGAGGTACCAGGTGGGGTGGTCGATGTCGTCCTTGAAGAGCCGGTCGCCGCGGTGCAGCCGGTTGGGGACGACCACGTGCGTGGACGGGGTGGCGACGCCCTCCTCCAGGACGGCGGCCATCGACATGACCTTGGAGGTGGAGCCGGGTTCGTAGGCGTCCTGGAGGGCGGCGTTGCCCATGGCGGCGGCGTTGGCCTGGGACAGGTCGTTGGGGTCGAAGCCGGGTGCGTTGGCCATGGCGAGGACCTCTCCGGTCCTGGTGTCCTGCACGATGACGTAGCCGCGGTCGGCGCGGGAGGCGGCGACCTGCTCGCTGATGGCCTTCTGGGCGGCCCACTGGATGTCCCGGTCGATGGTGAGCTCGATGTCGGAGCCCGGTACGGCGGGCGTCTCGCGGGCGTCGGCGGTGGGGACGCGGCGGCCGCCCGAGTGGGCGTACGTGATCTCGCCGTCGCGGCCGGCGAGCTCTTCGTCGAGCATGGACTCCAGGCCGCCGGCGCCGCGGCCCTCGGCGTTGACCCAGCCCAGTATCCCGGCGGCGAGGGTGCCGTTCGGGTAGACGCGCTTGCTGCTCTTCTCGCTGAGGACGCCGGCGAGGACGCTGGTGCCGGGGCCGCCCGCTGCCCGGTCCTCGCGGGCCTTCTTGGCGAAGAGGTTCTTGAGGTCCTTGATCTGGTTCCAGACCTGGGGCGTCTGCTTGCGGGCGAGTACGGCGTAGCGCGGCGAGGGCGGCGCCTTGAGGGTGCGGACGAGGTCGGCGGGCTCCTTGCCGAGGATGGGGGCGAGGAGGGCGGCGGCCTGCTCGGGGGCGTCCGGGACCTTGGCCTCCTCCGGGGTGAACATCTTGGGGTCCGCGGTGATGTCGTAGGCGTCGACGCTGGTGGCGAGGGCGACGCCGGAGCGGTCGGCGATGACGCCGCGCTCGGCGGCCAGTTTGTGGCTGAGGTAGCGGTTCTTCTCGGCCTTCGCGGAGTACGCGGCGGCGTCGACGGCCTGGACCTGGAGCAGCCGGACGGTGAAGACCAGCATGACGAGGGTCAGGCCGATGCTGACGAGGCGCAGGCGCGGCCGGTGGTCGCCGAGCCTGAGCGCCTCGGCCGGGCGCGCGGGCGACCGGGGCGGTGAGGGGCGGGGGCGGCGGGCGGCGGGGCGGGGGCTCCCGCGCGGCCGCCTGCGCGGCCGTCGCGGTGGCCGCGGGCCGCGTTTCCCGTGCGCCGGGCGGGGCCGCCGCGGTCGGCGGCGGGGCGGGGACGCGGCGGCGCGGAGGTTCCTGGGGTGGCACTGCGTCACCTGCCGGAGGTCGTCGGTTCTGGTGCCGTCGGTTCTGGTGTCGTCGCTTCCGGTTCCGCCGCTCGCGGTCGCGCCGCCCGGGGTTCCGTCGGCTCAGGCTCGGCAGGCTGCGGTTCGGCCGCCTGCGGGTCCGGCGCTTCCGGTTCCGTCGGCTCGGATCCCTCGGACGCAGGCGCGCCCGGGGCCGGGTCGGCGGCCGTCGCGCCGCCCGCGGCCGGGTCGGCGCCCGGGACCCGCGGTGGACCTGCGGGCTGCGGGGCGGGCGCGGTGCCGCCTGCGGGGGACGGCCCGGCATCCGGGACCTGCGCCGGGTCGGCGTCCGCGGTGCCGTCCGCCGCAGGGTCCGGCGTCGGCGACGGGGCGGGGGTGGGGGCCGGACTCGGCAGGCCGCGTACGGTGCCGTCGGGCTCCAGGAAGGCGGGGCCGCCGCCGGGGACCATGCCGAGTTCGCGGGCGCGGCGCTCCAGGGCGTCGGGCGCGGAACGCGCGTCGACGTCCCGCTGGAGGGCCTGCTCCTCGTCGGTGAGCGCGGTGGTCTTCTTCTTCAGTTCGAGCAGCTTGAAGGAGCCCTGGCTGAGGGAGGTGTTGAGCAGCAGCAGGCCGATGAGGCCGCCGCCGAGGAAGAGGACGACGAGCAGGACGAAGGGGGTGCGGGCGGCGGTGCTCGGCCCGGACGGGAGGAGACCGGCCAGCCGGGCCGCCCGCCCCTTCAGGGGTCCTGCCTTCGTCACACGTCCTCCCTGATCCGTTCCGCGCCGCGCAGCCGCGCGGGCGCGGCGCGGCGGTTGCGGGCGACCTCCTCGTCGCCGGGGAGCCGGGCACCCCGGGTCAGCAGCCTGAGCCGGGGCTGGTACTGCTCGGGGACGACGGGCAGGCCGGGCGGCGCGGTGCTCTCGGCGCCCGCCGCGAACACCTGCTTGACCAGGCGGTCTTCCAGAGAGTGGTACGAGAGGACGGCGATGCGGCCGCCGACGGCCAGGGCGGCGACGGCGGCGGGGATCGCCCGCTCCAGGACGGACAGCTCTCCGTTGACCTCGATGCGCAGCGCCTGGAAGGTGCGCTTGGCGGGGTTGCCGCCGGTGCGCTTGGCGGCCTGCGGCAGGGCGTCGCGGATCAGTTCGACGAGGCGGGCGCTGCGGCTGAACGGCTCCTTCTCACGCTCCCGTACGACGGCGGCCACGATCCGCTTGGCCTGCTTCTCCTCGCCGTACGCGCGCAGGATGCGGACGAGTTCGCCGGGCGGGTAGGTGTTGAGGACCTCGGCTGCGCTGATGCCGGTCGTCTGGTCCATGCGCATGTCGAGGGGGGCGTCCTGCGCGTACGCGAAGCCGCGGTCCGCCTCGTCGAGTTGCATGGAGGAGACGCCCAGGTCGAACAGGACGCCCTGCACGCGGGGGACGCCGAGCCGGTCGAGCACCTCGGGGAGCTCGTCGTACACGGCGTGGACGAGGGTGGCGCGCTCACCGAACCGGGCGAGGCGCTCGCCGGAGAGCCGCAGCGCCTCGGTGTCCCGGTCGAGGGCGATGAGCCGGGCCTCGGGGAAGCGGGTGAGCAGCGCCTCGCTGTGGCCGCCGAGACCGAGGGTGCAGTCGACGACGACTGCGCCGGGCCGCTCCAGGGCGGGGGCGAGCAGGTCCAGGCACTCCCGCAGCATCACGGGGACGTGCCGGTCGCTCCCGTCCGGTCGTCCGCCGCCGCCGTCGTCCTCGGGGAGGTCCGCCCCGGTCAACCCGGCGGCACCCCCATCGCGCCCTGTCATCTGCCCTCTCAGGTCCGGCGCGGCGTACGTACTGCCAGGTCCGCGCTGGTACGTACCGCCCGCACACGCGGAGCGGGGACCGCGGCCACCGGCGGAACCGCTCGATGATCCCCGTGGTCTCCCGTGAACTCCGCGCCACTCTAGTCGACCGCCCGGCCCGGTCAATCAACCGGCCAGCGCGTCGCCCGCGCCCCGTGACGGCGGGGACGAAACGGGCGGATCACCCGTCCGGCAGGACTGCCGTCGAGTGTGGGTTACGTCACATCCGGGGCCCTTGGTGTCCTTTGCCCCACTCTCACGGCGCGCCCGGCGGGCAGGTGCCCACTAACGTCGTATCCATGTCGACTTCTGCGCACCTCTCCACCGACTCGACGCACCCCGGACGTCCGGGCGACACGGTCACGGACCGCCTCGTCGAGGCCAACCACCGCTACGCGGCCAAGTTCACCGACCCGGGGATGGACGCCCGGCCCGTGCTCAAGGTCGCCGTGGTGGCCTGCATGGACGCACGCCTCGACCTGCACGCCGCCCTCGGCCTCAACCTGGGCGACTGCCACACCATCCGCAATGCGGGCGGCGTGGTCACCGACGACGTGATCCGCTCGCTCACCATCAGCCAGCGGGCCCTCGGCACCCGCAGCATCGTGCTCGTGCACCACACCGGGTGCGGCCTGGAGAAGATCACCGAGGGCTTCCGCGACGAGCTGGAGCAGGAGGTCGGGCAGCGTCCGACCTGGGCCGTGGAGGCCTTCCGGGACGTGGACCAGGACGTGCGGCAGTCCATGCAGCGTGTGCGGACGTCGCCGTTCCTCCAGCACACCAGCGATGTGCGGGGCTTCGTCTTCGACGTGACCACCGGCCTGCTCCGCGAGGTCGACCCGGCGCCGTCCGGCGAGTAGGAGACGGCTCAGCAGGACTGAGCCACGGGACGGAAACGACTGACAGCCGACATATCGCCCGCAGTTGTCCACAGGCGAGTGACACCGCGCTGAACGGCAACAAGAATGCGGGAGTGACACCTCCTCCGAACCGTCTCCGGTCCGGAGGCGGTGTCCGTGTTTCTGAGCTGGGCCCCGCCGCGGTGCGTCGCGCGACGGCCCCCGACGATGGGCCGAGGAGGGCCGGGTGACGACCTATGACGACCGAGCGAACGGTGGGGGCGCCCCCGCACGGACGCAGCCGGGCGCCGGGGAGGACCTGACCGCCACGGCGGAGCGGATCCGCCGGTCGGTGGAGGCGGTGATCGAAGGCAAGCCCGAGGTCGTACGGCTCGCGCTGACCGTGCTGCTGGCCGAGGGCCACCTCCTCATCGAGGACGTGCCCGGGGTCGGCAAGACGATGCTGGCCAAGGCGCTGGCGCGGTCCGTGGACTGCTCGGTGACCCGGATCCAGTTCACCCCCGACCTGCTGCCGTCCGACGTCACCGGCGTCTCGATCTACGACCAGCAGCGCCACGAGTTCGAGTTCAAGCCGGGCGCGGTCTTCTCGCAGATCGTGATCGGCGACGAGATCAACCGCGCCTCCCCCAAGACCCAGTCCGCGCTGCTGGAGTCGCTGGAGGAGCGCCAGGTCACGGTGGACGGCCGGTCGTACGAGCTGCCCGAGCCGTTCATGGTGGTCGCCACGCAGAACCCGGTGGAGATGGAGGGCACGTACCCGCTCCCCGAGGCGCAGCGGGACCGCTTCATGGCGCGCGTCTCGATGGGCTACCCCAGCGCCGACGCGGAGCTGCGGATGCTGGCGTCGCACGGCTCCGCGTCCCCGCTCGACGGCCTCCAGCCGGTCGCGCACGCCCACGACATCCTCAAGCTCATCGACTCCGTCCGCGGGGTCCATGTCGCGGAGGCGGTCCAGCGGTACGCCGTGGACCTGGTCGGGGCGACCCGGGCCCACCCCGAGCTGCGGCTGGGCGCCTCCCCCCGCGCCACGCTCCACCTGCTGCGCGCCGCGAAGGCGTCCGCCATGCTGAGCGGCCGCGAGTTCGCGCTGCCCGACGACCTCCAGGCGCTCGCCGTGCCCGTCCTCGCGCACCGGCTGCTGCTCACCGCGCAGGCGCAGATGAACCGGCGCACCGCGGAGCAGGTCGTGGTGGACATCCTGCAGCGCACCCCGGTGCCCGCGGTGGGCGGGCAGCCGCCGGTCGGCGCGTACTACGGCCAGCGGCACCCCGGCCTGCGGCGGCTGTGATGACGGCCGAGGCGCCCGCCGCCGGGCCGGACGGCCCGGTCAGGGGCGGGCTGCGGGGCGCCCTCGGCGGGCTGACCACCCGGGGCCGGTCCTTCCTGGCCGCGGGCATGGCGGCGGCGGTCTGCGCCTACGTGCTCGGGCAGACGGACCTCCTGCGGGTCGGGCTGCTGCTGGCCGTGCTGCCGCTGGTGTGCGTGGCCGTGCTCTACCGCACCCGCTACCGGGTCACGGCGGCACGGCGGCTGGCACCGCAGCGGGTGCCCGCGGGATCCGAGGCGCGGGTGCAACTGCGCATGGACAACGTCTCCCGGCTCCCCACCGGACTGCTGATGCTCCAGGACCAGGTGCCGTACGTGCTGGGGCCGCGGCCCCGGTTCGTGCTGGACCGGGTGGAGGCCGGCGGCAAACGCGAGGTGTCGTACCGGGTGCGCTCCGACCTGCGGGGCCGCTACCCGCTCGGACCGCTGCAACTGCGGCTGGGCGACCCCTTCGGGATGTGCGAGCTCACCCGCTCGTTCGCCGCCCACGACATGCTGACCGTCGTGCCGCGCACGGAGGCGCTGCCGCCGGTGCGGCTCGCCGGCGCGGCCCCCGGCCACGGCGACGGGCGGCAGCGCTCGCTCGCCCAGTCCGGCGAGGACGACGTGATCCCGCGGGGCTACCGGTACGGCGACGACCTGCGCCGGGTGCACTGGCGGTCCACGGCCCGGTACGGAGAGCTGATGGTGCGCCGCGAGGAGCAGTCCCACCAGGCCCGCTGCACCGTCCTGCTGGACACCCGCGCTGCCGGCTACGACGACGACGGCGGGCCGACCGCGCCGTTCGAGTGGGCGGTCTCCGGCGCGGCCTCCGCCGTGATGCACCTGCTGGAGCGGGGCTACGCGGTCCGCCTGCTGACGGACACCGGGGAGACACTCCCCGGAGACGGCTCCGACGGCCACACCGCCTCCGGGTTCGGCGCGGCCGAGACGGCGGGCCTGATGATGGACATGCTGGCGGAGGTCGACCACTCCGACGAGGAGGGCCTCTCCGGGGCGTACGAGGTGCTGCGCGGCGGCGGCGAGGGGCTGCTGGTGGCCTTCCTCGGCGTCCTCGACGCCGAGCAGGCGGCGCTGCTCGGCGGCCTGCGCACGCGGTCGGGAGCGGCGGTCGCCTTCGTACTGGACCAGGACGCCTGGTCCCGTGCGCGGTCCGCGGGGACCGGAGGCGCGCCCTCCGCCGCCGGTGCCGAGGCGGGGGCGGGCACCGTGCGGCAGCTGCGGCAGGCGGGGTGGACGGCGGTCGCGGTGCGGCCGGGCGACGTGCTCGCCGACCTGTGGCGGCACGCCGGGCGCGCCGCGGGCGGCCCCGCGGGGGCGCAGGGCGGTTTCGAGGAGACGGCGGGCCACTCGGGGGCTGGTCATGAGCACGGACATACGACTCGCGGTGTGCGCCCTGATCGCGACGCTGACCTCGGCGTGCGCCCTGCTCCCGCTGGTCAGCGGCGGCGACTGGCTGGTGCTCGCGGGCGTGCTGCTCGCCGTGGTGTCCGCGGCGGGAGCCCTGGCGCGCCGGGTGCCGCTGGCCCGCCCGCTGACGGCGCTGCTGCAGGCCGCGGTGGTGCTGGTGCTGCTCACGCTGGTCTTCGCGCGGGACCACGCGCTCGTCGGGCTGCTGCCCACCCCGCAGACCTTCGAGTGGTTCGGCACGCTCCTCACGCGGGGCGCGGACGATGTCGGGCAGTACGCGATCCCGGCGCCCACGACGGACGGCATCGAGCTGATGCTGGTCGGCGGGGTGCTGCTCGTCGGCCTGGCGGTGGACCTGCTGGCGGCGACCTTCCGCGCCGCGGCCCCGGCCGGGCTGCCGCTGCTGGCCCTGTACTCGGTGGCGGCCGGGCTGTCCGGCGGCGGCGGGCTCAGCTGGCTGTGGTTCCTGCTGGCCGCCGCCGGGTACCTCGTGCTGCTGCTGGCCGAGAGCCGCGACCGGCTCACGCAGTGGGGCCGGGTCTTCGGCGGCGCGGGCCGCCCGCACAGGACGGGCGCGCCGGCCTCCCGCTCGGCGGCCCCGCTGCGCACCGGTCGGCGGATCGGCGCCGTCGCGCTCGGGATCGCCGTGGCCGTGCCAGCGGCCCTGCCGTCGCTGGGCGGCGGCCTGCTGGACCGGGGCGGGAGCGGCGAGGGCGCGAACGGGGGCACCATCTCCGCGGTCAACCCGCTGGTGTCCCTGCAGGACAGCCTCAAGCAGCCGTCGGACCGCGAGGTGCTGCGCTACCGGACCACCGCGGAGGACCGCGACGAGCTGTACCTGCGGCTCGTGGCACTCGACCAGTTCGACGGCACCGCCTGGAAGACCTCCGTGCGGGCCGTGCAGGACGTGCCGCAGCGGCTGCCCGGGCCGACGGGACTGAGCGGCCGGATCGGCACGACGGAGATCCGCACGAACATCTCCGCGTCCGGTTCGTACGAGCAGAAGTGGCTGCCCATGCCGTTCCCGGCGACCGCCGTCGACATCGACGGCCGCTGGCGGTACGAGCCGGTGGGCCGGATGCTCGTCGGGGACGACGGGCAGACCACGAGCGGCGTCCGGTACTCCGTCAGCAGCCTGGCGGTGAACCCGACGGCCGAGCAGCTGGCCGCCGCGCCGGAGCCGCCCGGGACACTGCTGCGCGAGTACACCCGGGTGCCGGACTCGCTGCCCGCCGACGTGAAGGCCGCCGCGCTGCGCGTGACGGCGGGCACCTCGAACGACTACGAGCGCGCGGTGCGGCTGCAGGACTGGTTCACCACGCAGGGCGGCTTCCGCTACGACGTCGAGGTGTCGTCGGGCACGGGCGTCACAGCGATCTCCCGGTTCCTGAAGGACAAGGAGGGCTTCTGCGTCCACTTCTCCTTCGCCATGGCGGCGATGGCCCGCACGCTGGACATCCCGGCGCGGGTCGCCGTGGGGTTCATGCCGGGCAGGACGACGGCGGACGGCACGGTGTCGGTGGGCATCCGCGACGCGCACGCCTGGCCGGAGCTGTACTTCGAGGGTGTGGGCTGGACCCGCTTCGAGCCCACGCCGTCGCGGGGCTCGGCACCGGAGTACACGCGGCCGCAGGCCCCCGCGGGTGAGGACCCGGCGCCGGAGTCGTCCGCTCCGGCCGCCTCCGCGGCGCCGTCCTCGGCGGCGCCGTCGCCCTCGGACAGCTGCGCGGCGCCGGCGGGGGTCCCCGCAGTGGCCGGTGCGGTGCCCTGCCCCGGAGCCTCGCCGCAGGGCGGCGGGCCGGGGCAGGACTCCGGTGCGGCGGCAGCCCGGCGCTGCTGGTCGCGGCCGGTGCCGCGGCCGTGGTGCTGCTTCCGCTGCTGCCGATGCTGTGGCGGCGGCGGGTACGGGCCCGCAGGCTGGGCCCTCGCGGCCGTACCGCCGACGACGTGGCGGCCCGCACCCTCGCGGTGTGGGAGGAGGTCGTCGACACGGCGTGGGACCACGGGGTGCCCCCGGACGGGTCGCTGACGCCGCGCGGTACCGCCGCCCGGCTGGTGCGGCTCGGCGGGCTGGACGGCGACGCGGCCGAGGCGGTGCACCGGGTGGCGGGCGCGGTGGAGCAGGTGCTGTACGCGCCGCTGCCGCGGGCCACGCCCGGCCTCGCGGAGGACGCCGCTCGGATACGGGCCGGGCTGGGCGCCCGGCTCGGCCGCGGGGCCAGACTGCGGGCGGTGCTGGCGCCGCGGTCGGCGGCCCGCGTCGGGTGGGCCCTCGGGGACCGCTGGGCCGCCCTCGCCCGACGGGCGGCGGCCCTGCGCACACGGCCGGCGGCGGCCTGGTCGACCCTGCTGGGACGCCCGTCACGCCGGCGCGGCTGAGCGACGGGACACCCGGCCGCGCCCTGCGGCGGGCAGGAGCCGGTCCGACCGGGGCCCGCGGGCCGACAGGCGGCGAGCCCGGCCGGGCGCTGCCGCTGTGCTGCGGGAGCCCGGCCGGGTCCAGGGGGTGGGGCGGGGCAGCATGCCAGGGCGTACCCCTTGCCCGTACGTCTCCTGCACGGCTGCGGACATGAGTGAGGGGTGACCGCTTCGGCGGTCACCCCTCACTCATGTCCGTCTGTACGGGCCGCTGCTCAGTGGCCCTGCTCGTCGCGTCGGCGCTGCCAGCGCTCCTCGATCCGGTCCATCACCGAGCGGCGCTGCCGCTGGGCGCGGCCGCGGGGTGCGCCTCCGGCAGCGGGCTGCTCGCCCGGCTTCGGGGCCTTGCGCCATCCGGTCACCGCGAGCACCGCGCATCCCAGCATCACCAGGAAGCCGACGACGCTGATCCAGATCTGCTGGGCGACCATTCCGGCCATGAGGAGCGCGATACCCACCAGGAAACCTGCGACGGCCTGGTAGACCCGTCGCCGGGGGTACGTACGCAGCCCGGTTCCCTCGAGCGCTGTCGCGAACTTGGGATCTTCGGCGTACAGCGCTCGCTCCATCTGCTCGAGCATTCGCTGCTCGTGCTCCGAGAGCGGCACGGCGTCCTCCTCATCGTCGGTCGCGGGGGGCGACCGGTATGCGGCCCTTTCAGGATAGGCAGGGAATCGCCCCCGTGAAACCCGCCCTGGGTGCCAATTGCCGATCGGACCGCGATGCCGGTTCGGCTGGTGAGGCGTTGATTCCCCGTCGTCCGAACCGTCATGCCGGATGGTGTCCCTCGATCATACGGGGATCCTGGCGTGAACGGGGCGCCTGTGGCGTACTCCATCTGCGGTTGCGCCGCTGATCAGGCGCCTTCCGGGTTCAGGCGCGCTTTTCACCCAGCACGTGCAACTGGGTGGCGACCGCATGGAAGGCCGGCAGCTCGGCCGCGGCCGCCTCCAGCCGGAGCAGGGCCTCCTGGGCGCCGGGTTCCGTGTCCACGAGGACGCCGGGGACAAGGTCGGAGAAGATCCGCACCCCGTGCACGGGGCCGACGTCCAGCCCGGCGGCCGTGACGGCCTCGGAGAGCTGCTCGGCGGTGAAGCGGCGCGGCACGGGGTCGCTCTCGCCCCAGCGCCCGGCCGGGTCCGCGAGCGCCCGGTGCGCCTCCGTGAAGTGTCCCGCCAGCGCCCTGGTGAGGACGGCCCCGCCGAGGCCCGCGGCGAGCAGGCTCAGGGCGCCCCCGGGGCGCAGGGCCTCGCCGGCGAGGCGGACGCCTTCGGCCGGGTCGTCGACGTACTCCAGCACGCCGTGGAGGAGCACGACGTCGAAGCCGTCGCGCTCGACGACGTCGAACAGGTCGTGGATGTCGCCCTGGACCCCGCGGACCCGGTCGGCCACCCCCGCCTCGGCGGCGCGGCGCTCCAGCGCGAACAGCGCGTTCGGGCTCGGGTCCACCACGGTGACGACGTGCCCCAGGCGGGCGACGGGCACGGCGAAGTGGCCGCTGCCGCCGCCGGTGTCGAGGACGTCCAGCCTGTCCTTGCCGGTGGCCTTGACCCTGCGATCGAGGGCGTCCTCAAGAACGTCCCACACCACGGCGGTACGGAGGGAGGCGCGGGGGCGCTGCGGGTCCGACACGGCAGTTGACTCCTCGGTGACGGTCTACGGACCGTCCCAGCCTATGGCCTCCGGGGAGGTCCTCGGCCGCGGTGCCCCGCCCGGCGCGAGCAGGCGCTCCGCGAGGCGGAGGAACATGCCGGTGTCGCGGATCAGGTCGTCGGCGTCCCTGGCGGTGGCCGCGCCGGGTATGCCGGCCTCCGCGCGGGCCCTGCGGGCGGCGCCGCCGCGAAGAGCGCGCTCCACTCGGCGAGTTCCGGCGCCGTCTCCGGCAGCACGTCCCAGGCGCTGCGGATGCGGCGGCGGCCGCGGGGGTCCCGCTCGGGGCGGCCCCGTACGGCGATCACCGCGGCGGCGGTGCGCAGGGCGGCGAGGTGCGCGGTGGCGTACCGCTCGTTCGGGGTGTCGAGGGCGGCGGCTTCGGCCAGGCCGGCACGCGCCTGGGCGAGCAGGTCGAGTGCGGCGGGCGGTGCGGTGGCGCGGCGCGGCACGGGGTGGACGTCGCTCGCCATGGCGGACCTCCTGGCGTCGGGTGACGGCACGTCGATCGTCTGCGTCCATGGTGCGCCCCACCACTGACAATCCAGCTGACCTGCGGTTTTGCCATGATCTTCGACAGGCTGTAGCTTTTGGACTGACTGGTCAGTTCAAAACAGTTGGGGGAGGTCCGTGGAGAGCCCGGACATAGAGAGCCCTGCCGAAGGCGGCCGCGCCGGAGGAGACACGTCGCCGGCCGCCCCGGCCGACCGCCCGGCCGGGCAGCCCACCGCAGGGCAGACCGCCGCCGGTCCCGCCGCCGCTGGGGACACCGCTCCCCGCAACGGCGGCCCCGCCGCTGCGAGAAGCACCAGGGGCCCGCGCAACGCAGGGGGCACCAAGGGCGCGCGCACCACAGGGGGCGCCGAGGGCACGGGTACCGCGGGGGCGCCGCTACGGGATCCTCGGCGCCGGCCGCCGCACAGGACGGCAGCGGCCGGGACACGGCGGACACGAGCACCCCGGACGGCAGCACCTCCGCACCCGGGACCACAGTGGCCGCCGACGCACCGGCCACCCGCGCCCCGGGCGGCGGCACCGCGTCCGCCGGGACACCGGCCGAGAGCACAGCGGCCGCAGGTGGCACCGCCGGTGTCTCCGCCCGCCGGGCGGGCGGCAAGGGCCGCTTCCGCAGGACCGGGACCGCAGGTGGCACCGGCGCCTCGCAGCGGGGTGCCGCGGTCAGCGTGGAGGGACTCGGGGTGCAGGGGCCCCGCGGGTGGGCGTTCCGCGGGGTGTCGGGCACGGCGGCTCCCGGATCGCTGGTGGCGCTCGCCGGTCCGTCGGGCACGGGCAGGACCTGCCTGCTGCTCGCCCTCACCGGGCGGATGCGGATCAAGGAGGGCCACGCGGACGTCGGCGGGCTGCGGCTGCCCCGCAAGATGGCGGCCGTCCGCCGGATCAGCGCCCTCGCGCACGTACCCGGCGTGTCCGACCTGGACCAGGCGTTCACCGTGGGTGAGCACCTGCGGGAGGCGGCGCTGCTGCGGCGGCGCTTCGACGGCTCCCCGCTCGCGCTGCTGCGACCGCGCTCCGAGCGCGTCGCCGAGAACCGGCGCCGGATCGACGCGGCCCTGGAGGTCGCGGGCCTGGACCCGCAGAGCCTGCCGAAGGGCGAGCGGACCTCCGTGCGGGACCTGGAGCGGCTGGAGGCACTGCGGCTGTCGCTCGCGCTGGCGCTCGTCGGCGAACCGCGCCTGCTCGCCGTGGACGACACCGACCTGAAGCTCGGCGAGGCCGACGAGGCGGCCGCGTGGACGGCGCTGCGCGCGGTCGCCGACAGCGGCGTCACCGTGCTGGCCGTCTGCACGGAGGCCCCCGGGCAGGCCGACACCGTCATCCGCACGGAAGGCGGCGCCGGGGACGGCGCAGAGACCTCCGCCGGCACCGCGGAGACACGCACCAAGGACACCGGGGGCAGCGCCTCCGGAAGGCGGCGCACCCACACGAAGAAGACCGGGGACACCAAGGAGGGGGCGGCTGATGCGCTCGCCGAAACTGGCCGCGCTTGAGCTCAGGCGGTTCGGGCGGGGCAAGCTGCCGCGCGCCGCGCTGGTCGCGATTCTGCTGCTGCCGCTGCTGTACGGCGCGCTGTACCTGTGGTCGTTCTGGGACCCGTACGGCCGGCTCGACCGGATCCCGGTGGCGCTCGTGAACGACGACCGGGGTGCGACCGTCGACGGGAAGGAGGTCAACGCCGGCGACGACATCACCGAGGGCCTGCGCGAGAGCGCGGTCTTCGAGTGGCACGAGGTCAGTGACGCGAAGGCGCGCGAAGGCGTCGAGGACGGCACGTACTACCTGTCGCTCACCATGCCCGCCGACTTCAGCGCGCGCATTTCCTCCAGCTCGGGCGACTCCCCCGAGACGGGGGCGCTGGAGGTGCGGACCAACGACGCGAACAACTACATCGTCGGGCAGATCTCCCGCTCCGTGTTCTCCGAGGTCCGCACCGCGGCCTCGACGAAGTCGTCCCGCTCGTTCCTCGACAAGATCTTCATCTCGTTCTCCGACATCCACGACGCGACGGAGAAGGCGGCCAAGGGCGCCAACGACCTGAAGGACGGCGTCGGCAAGGCCAAGAAGGGCTCGGACGACCTCGTCGACGGCGTCGGGAAGACCAAGAACGGCAGCAGCGACCTGGCGACGGGCCTGAAGAAGATCGACGCCGGCGCCTCCGAGCTCGCGACCGGCACCCGCGAGATCGCCCAGGGCACCCAGCAGCTCGCCGACCGGGTCAACGGGACGGCGGCGCAGGCCCGCCCGTACCTGCGGGACAACGGCAAGAAGATCGGCGACACGGCGCGCCTGGTCTCCGACACCTCCAAGGCGGCGCAGCACAACCTGGACCGGATCGTCGAGCGCGGACCCGCGGCCCGCACCGTCGCCCACGCGTCCGCCGACCGGCTCACCGCCGCGCACACGAAGTACTGCGAGAAGGGCGAGGGCGTGGTGGACCCCTCCCCCGAGCTGTGCGAGGACCTGAAGGACGCCAAGGTCGCCGCGGCCGATGTCGCCGTGATCGCCGACGACCTCGCGGAGATCGCCAAGGACAGCGGCGGCGACCTGAAGAAGCTCGACGCGCAGCTCAAGGACCTCCAGAAGAAGGCCGACGACCTCGCCAAGCGGGCCCCGCACCTGAGCAGCGACGTGGACTACGCCGTCGCGAAGATCAACGAGCTGAACACCGGGGCGCAGAAGGTCTCCACCGGCATGTCGGAGCTGCACAAGGGCATCACCAAGAGTAAGAACGGCGCCGTCGGCCTCGACTCGGCCCTCGGCAGGATCAAGAAGGGCGCCAACGACCTGAGCGGCGGCCTGTACCAGCTCAAGGGCGGCTCCAACGAGCTGGCCAGCGGCCTGGACAAGGGCGTCGAGCAGATCCCCGACTACGGCAAGGAGGACCGGGACCGCCGCACGGAGGTCATGGCCGACCCGGTCAAGCTGGCCTCGCAGTCGCTGCACAAGGCGGCCAACTACGGCACCGGCTTCGCCCCGTACTTCATCCCGCTCTCCCTCTGGGTGGGCGCGATGGTGGCGTACATGCTGATCCAGCCGATGAACCGGCGGGCTCTCGCCGCGGGCGCCTCCGCCTGGCGGATCGCCTTCGCGGGCTGGCTGCCGGTGGCCGCGATCGGGCTGCTCCAGGTGGCCGCGCTGATGTCGGTGCTGCACTGGGGGCTCGGTCTGGAGATGGCCCGCGCCTCCGGGACGGTGGCCTTCCTGGCCCTGGTGACGGGCTGCTTCGCCGCGATCATCCAGTGGCTGAACGCCCGCTTCGGCGCGGCGGGCCGGATCCTCGTACTGGCGGTGCTGATGCTGCAGCTCACGTCGGCGGGCGGCACGTACCCCGTGCAGACGAGCCCGGGCTTCTTCAACGCGATCCACCCGTACCTGCCGATGACATACGTCGTCGAGGCGCTGCGGCGGCTCATCACGGGCGGTGGCATGGGCCCGGTCTGGCAGGCGTGCGCGGTCCTGACCGCGTTCACCGTGGGCGCCCTCGCCCTGACGGCCCTGTCGGCCCGGCGCAAGCAGGTGTGGACGTTCGACCGGCTGCACCCCGAGCTGAGCCTCTGAGGCCGCTGAGCCTGTCACGTGCAGGAAGGACCATCCGAGCTGTGAGAATCGACGCCATGGACACGCAGAGCCCCAGACGGCAGGCCACCCGTACGAAGCTGTACGAGGCGGCTGTCACCCTGATCGCCGAGCAGGGCTTCTCGGCGACGACGGTCGACGAGATCGCCGAGCGCGCGGGGGTCGCCAAGGGCACGGTCTACTACAACTTCAAGAGCAAGACCGAGCTCTTCGAGGAGCTGCTGCGGCACGGCGTCGGGCTGCTCACGGCCTCGCTGCGCTCCGCCGCCGACGAGACGGCGGAGCGCGGCGGGACCCGGGTGGAGGCGCTGGACGCGATGATCAGGGCCGGTCTGGTCTTCATCGACCGCTACCCGGCCTTCACCCAGCTCTACGTCGCCGAGCTGTGGCGCACGAACCGCGCCTGGCAGTCCACGCTGCTGGTGGTGCGCCAGGAGGCGGTCGCCGTGGTGGAGGACGTGCTGCGGGAGGGCGTCGAGAACGGCGAGCTGAGCGGGGACATCGACATCCCGCTCACCGCCGCCGCGCTGGTCGGGATGGTGCTCGTCGCCGCTCTGGACTGGCAGGCGTTCCAGCGTGAGCGGTCCCTGGACGACGTCCACGCCGCGCTGTCCCGGCTCCTGCACGGGCGGGTCAGCGGCGGGCGCTGACGAGCGCCGGGGCGGCACAGCCGACGGACCGCCGCCGACCGCGGACCGCAGGCGGGAACCCGCGTGCGGAGACCGCTGCCGGGCACTGCGGCCGCGTACCGCGTGCCGCCCGCACCGGCGGCGGGACGTCCGAACGATGGCAGGGCACGCCGGTACCGCACACCGACCGGCAGGGCAGCCGACCGGCGACCGGCGCCGCGGATGGCGCTCACCGGCCGGGTCGCACCGGAAGGTCACCGCCGGGTGGCGCACGCCGGGCGGGTCGCGCCGGAAGGGCGCCGCGGGTGCCGCGCAGCGGCCGGGCCGGTGCCTGACCGGCGGTCGGGCGCCGACCCGGCGCACCGCTGCCGGGTACGGGAAAGCGCCGGTCCTTCGAGGCTCGATCCCCCCGAGCCCCGCCGGACCGGCGCGCTGTTCCCCCGGTCTTCCCCCGTCTCCCCCGTCTCCCCCGTGCGGCCGGTACGCGGCGCCTGCTCCGCCGCCCCGTGTCGGCGGTGCCGGCGCCGCGTCCTTCCGTGGTCCCCACTCTCCCGTCCCGGCGGGCCTCGGCCCATCCGCATCGCTACTCATCCCGCGGAATGAGTACGGATACTCAGTGCCCGCGCCGCTGACTACGATCGTCGCTCGTGTCCGTACTCCCCCTGGTCTTCACAAGCGGCTGGGCTAGCGGGATCAACGCGTACGCGGTGGTCCTGCTCCTCGGCATATTCGGCGCGACCGGTGTCGCGGAGGGCGTCCCCGAGACGCTCCAGCGCCCCGACGTCCTGATCGCGGCCGGCGTCCTCTTCCTGGTCGAGGCGGTGGCCGACAAGATCCCGTACGTCGACAGCGCCTGGGACTCCGTCCACACCGTGGTCCGGCCGCTGGCGGGCGCCGTCGTGGCCGCCCTGCTCGCGGGCGAGAGCGGATCACTCCCGGAGCTGGCGGCTGGCGCGGTCGGCGGCTCGACGGCGCTGGTCAGCCATCTGGTCAAGGCCGGCACGCGCATGGCCGTCAACACCTCCCCCGAGCCGGTCAGCAACATCGCCGTCAGCCTCGCCGAGGACCTCGGCGTCGCCGGGCTCATCACCTTCGCGGTCTTCAACCCGGTCGCGGCGGCCGTCATCGCCGCCGTGCTGCTGGTGCTCGGCGTGGCCACGGTGCTGTTCCTGGTCAGCCGCATCCGGCGGTTCCGGCGCAGGCGCGCGGAGCGGCGGGCCGAGAAGCGCATGGCCGCGGCCGGGCCGCTCCCGCCTCCCCGGCCGGCTGAGCCGCCCGACCTCCGCCCGCCTCCATCCGCGCTGCCGGCACCGTCCGCGCTCCCGGCACCTGCCGGGACCGGCTGCCGACGGCGGCTTATAGAGTCCTGGCATGGCACGGATTGCGGTGATCGGCGCCGGGATGGGCGCCATGGCGGCTGCCGCCCGGCTGGCCGTGGCGGGCCACCGGGTGACGGTGTACGAGCGGACGGAGACGTACGGCGGGTCGGTCCGCCGGTTCGAGCGGGACGGTTTCGGTTTCGACACCGGCCCGGGTCTGCTGCACCTGCCGGCCGTCTACCGGGACCTGTTCGTCAAGACGGGCAAGGAGCCGCTGGAAGCGTGCGTCGAGCTGGCGCAGGTGGACCCGGCGAGCCGGCACGTCTTCGCCGACGGCACGGCGGTGTCCCTGCCGAACGCCTCGCGGGCCGGGGTCGTCGCGGCCCTGGACGGTGCGCTCGGTGCCGGCTCCGGCGAGCGGTGGGCGGCGTTCCTGAACCGGGCGCGCGAGGCGTGGGACCGGTCGCGGCGGCCCCTGCTGGAGGAGCCGCTGCCCGCGGACCCGTCGCCGTTCTCCCGCGACCCGTACCCCGCGCCGCCGACCGGGCTGCTGCGCCGGAGGGCCGCGACGCTGGCGGAGGTCGGGCGCAGGGAGCTGGGTGACGAGCGGCTCGCGGCGCTGCTGGAGGGGTACGCGCTGGCGTACGGTCTGGCCCCGGTCTCCGCTCCCCCGTCCGCCGCCGTCCTGCCGTACATGGAGCAGACGTTCGGCACGTGGTACGTGCGCGGGGGCCTGCGGGCGCTGGCCGACGCGGTGTACGGGCGGTGCCTGGCCCGGAAGGTCGCGTTCGTGTTCGGGGCGGCCGTGGCGGAGGTCGTGGAGAAGGCCGGGCGGGCCGCCGGGGTGCAGCTCGCGGACGGGACCCTCGTCGAAGCTGACCACGTGGTGGCGGGGGCGCCCGTGCCGGCGCTGTACCGGGACCACGTCGCCGCGTGGGAGCGGCAGGACGACTGGCCGCGCTTCGCCTGGGGCGCGCGGACCGGGCGGGTCGTGGTGTGCCTGGCGCTGCGCGGGGCGCGGGACGCGCAGGCCGCGCACAGGACGGTGGTCCACGCGCCGCCGGCGGGCGGTGAGTCGGCGGCCCTCGCGGAGGGCGGGCGGCTGCCCGAGCGGCCCACGGTGACGGTGCTGCGCCCGGACGACCCTGCGCTGCGGCCGGACGAGGGGCACGAGGCGGTGACGGTGACGGCGGCGGTCCCGGCGGGCGGCCTGTGGGACGGCGGGGGCCTCGCCCCGGAGGCAGTCGAGGCGTTCGCGGACCGGATGGTGGCGGCCGCCGAGGCGGCGGTACCGGGGCTGCGGGAGCGGATCCTGTGGCGCGCGGTGCGGACGCCGGCGGACACCTTCCGCGAGACGGGGAGCACGCGGTGCCGGGCCCGGCCCTGGCGGGTGCCGGCGGGGCGCTGCTGCCCGCGGCGAACCCGGCGCCGCTGCCGGGGCTGTACTTCGCGGGCGGATGGGCCCACCCGGGCGGCGGTCTTGCGCACGCCGGGATGTCGGGGGCGCTGGTGGCGGGCCTGATCGTGGAGGGCGCGGACTTCCGCGGGTCCCGCTGCCGGCGGCGCCCTCCCCGGGCGGGACGCTCCGGTGGGGGCCCGCGGCAGCGCGGGGCGGTCGGTCCGGCGTGCGCGGTCCCGGCGGGCGTTGGGAGCGAGGCACGTGCACCCGCAGCCCGCCGGTCCACCGGTCGGGGACACCGACGGCCAGGGCGGGGCTGCGGGTGGGCGGAGGCGCCGGTCAGCAGCGGCCGGGGGTCAGTAGCGGTACGTGTGCCCGGTCTGGTCGTAGTCGTACGGGCCCGGCTGGTCCTGCGGCTGCGGCGGGTAGGGCTGCTCCGCGTCGCGCTGCGGCGGCACCCAGACCCCGCCGGGCGGGGTGTCCATGCCGTACTGCCCGGTGTAGGGGCCGGCGTACTGCTGCCCGACCGGGTAGCCGTCGTGGGCGGGGGAACCGTAGGGCTGCCCCGCAGCGGTCGTGGTGGTGCCGATGTACGGGTCGGAGTAGGCGGCGTAGCCCTGCTGCTCGCCGCCGTAGCCGTAGCCGTACGCCCCGGTGTACTCGCCCGTGCCGTAGTCCGGGTAGGCGCCGTAGGCGGCCGTGGCGGCGGACGGGTCGGCGGTGCCGGCACCGTACGGGCCGTACGCGCCCGTGTCCTCGGGCTGCGGCGGGGCGTCCTGGGCGGGGGTGTCGTCATCGGTGTCCCGCGCGGGGCGGGAGTCCCGGTCCGCCCCGTCGCGGTCGTCGTCCGCGTACTCCAGGCCGGAGACCTCCAGGCCGGAGACCTCCAGGCCGGAGACCTCCAGGGTGGGCCCGGCGTCCTTCGGCCTGGTCCTGCGGCGGCGGCTGGCGCCGGGACGGCCGCCGAGCGCCCAGCCGGTCGAGAAGCCGCGGAGGAACGACAGGGTGACGCAGGTCTGGCCGATCCCGAAGGCGACGGCCCCGGCGATGATCAGCGGGATGGAGGACGCGAGGACGCCGGCGACGACGCCGAGGAAGCCGAAGAACGCGACCAGTCTCCAGCGCAGCCGCGCCTTGTACTGCAGGAGCACCTCGCCGAGCAGCCACAGCGCGACGACGCCGAACGCGACGTAGAGGACCGTCCACCAATCCATGCCCGCCCCTCTCCTTCGGCCGCAGCCTGGGGGACTGACGGGTGCGGCCGGTCAGGACTGCGTGTGCAGTCCGAGGTTCTCGTAGATCTCGAGCGTCGCCGTGGAATTGTTGAGCGTGATGAAGTGCAGTCCGGGCACACCCTCGGACAGCAACCGTGCGCAGAACTCCGTCGCGAACTCTAGACCTACGGAGCGTACAGCCGCCGCGTCGTCCTTGACCGCGAGGATCCGCTCTTTCACGGCGGCCGGGAACTGAGCGTTGCTGAGCTGTGGCAGCCTGTCGAGCTGCCGTACGGCGGTGACCGGCATGACCTCCGGGATGACGGGGGTGTCGCAGCCCGCGGCGGCGACCCGGTCGCGCAGCCGCAGGTAGTGCTCGGGGTCGAAGAACATCTGGGTGATGGCGTAGTCGGCGCCGGCCCGGCACTTGTCGACGAAGTGGCGGACGTCGGTGTCCCAGTCCGCGGACCTCGGGTGCATCTCGGGGAACGCGGCGACGCCCACGCAGAAGTCGCCGGCCTCCTTGATGAGGCGGACGAGGTCGGCCGCGTAGTGGAGGCCCTCAGGGTGGGGCACCCACGGGCCCATGGGGTCGCCGGGCGGGTCGCCGCGCAGGGCGAGCATGTTGCGGATCCCCGCGTCGGCGAACTGGCCGATC
The DNA here is from genome assembly GCF_021390935.1 of Streptomyces sp. CC228A. GTDB lineage: Bacteria > Actinomycetota > Actinomycetes > Streptomycetales > Streptomycetaceae > Streptomyces. Next base: position 80,991 of record NZ_JAJPUI010000004.1, on the reverse strand, counting down.
ATGTTCCGCAGCTCGGCGACGGAGTGGCCGACGGCGGTCAGGTGGGCGACCGGGGTGAGCGTGGTGTCGGCGGCGATGTCCTGGGTGGCCTTGACGGTCCCCTCCCGGGTCGACCCTCCGGCACCGTACGTGACGGACACGAAGCTCGGGGCCACCGCCTCGACGCGGCGCAGCGCGTTCCAGAGGTTCCGCTCGCCCTTCTCGTTCTTGGGCGCCCAGAACTCGAAGGAGTACGTGGTGCCGTTCGCGAGCAGGTCGCGCACGGTGCGTGCGCGATCCGTCCTGGTGGAGGGTGTGCCTAGGGCCATACCGGCAGGTTAGCCACCGGTGGATCGCTCACCCAACCAGAGCAGGGGGATTTATCCGACTTGCCGGAATCTTGTCCACGGAGTGGACGGTGAGCGCCCGAAATGGCCAGTTCGGAGCCCCCGGCGTCCCACCATATGGACACCGGGGATCCACGGGCACCGCGGCCGGTCCGCCTACCCGGCGGCGCGCTCCCGTATCCGGCGGGCGAGCTCGGCGGTGGCGGCGGCCGGGTCGTCGGCCTCCGTGATGGCCCGGACCACCACGACGCGGCGGGCGCCCGCGTCCAGGACCTCGTCCAGGTTCCCCGCGTCGATGCCGCCGATGGCGAACCACGGGCGGTCCTGGGCGAGCGAGGCCGCGTACCGGACGAGGCCGAGGCCCGGGGCGTACCGGCCCGGCTTGGTGGGGGTGGGCCAGCAGGGTCCGGTGCAGAAGTAGTCCACGCCGGGCTCCGCGACCGCCCGGTCCACTTCGGCCTCGGCGTGCGTCGACCGCCCGATCAGCACCCGGTCACCGAGGATGGCGCGCGCGGCCGGGACGGGCAGGTCGCCCTGGCCGAGGTGGAGGACGTCGGAGCCGGCGGCGTGCGCCACGTCGGCGCGGTCGTTCACGGCGAGCAGTCTGCCGTGCCGGCGGCAGGCGTCGGCGAGGACGGCCAGGTGCTCCAGCTCCTCGCCCGCCTCCATGCCCTTGTCGCGCAGCTGCACGATGTCGACGCCGGCACCGAGCACGGCGTCGAGGAACTCGGGGAGGTCCTTCTGCCGGGTGCGCGCGTCCGTGCACAGGTACAGCCGGGCGTCGGCCAGGCGGTCGCGGGCGCTGCCGGAGGCGGCTGCGGCGGAGGCGGTGGTGGACATCAGGCGGTGTTCCCCCCGGTGGTGGGGCGGTGCGCGGGCAGGGGGCACAGGGCCCCGACCGCGCACCGCCCGGTGTGTCGGTGTGTGCTGGGTCGGTTCCGGATCAGACGGCGAGCGCCTGGGCGCGGCGCTTCACCTCCGTGCCGCGGTTCTCCGCCAGGGCCTGCGCGGGCGTGCCCGGCAGGGACGGGTCCGGAGTGAAGAGCCACTCCAGCATCTCCTCGTCGGTGAAACCGTCGTCCCTCAGGAGGGTCAGGGTGCCGGACAGGCCCTTGACGACCCGGCCGTCCTTGATGAAGGCGGCGGGCACCTGGAGCGTGCGGTTCTCACCGCGGCGCACGGCGATCAGCTGGCCCTCCTTGACGAGCTGCCGCACCCGGGTCACCTCGACGCCCAGGAGCTCGGCGATGTCGGGAAGGTGCAGCCAGGCGGGGACAAGCGCATCGATGTTCGCGTCAATCTCGGTCACACGACAAGCCTGCCATCCCCCGCTGACAGCCGGTAGCCGGGCCGGGCCTTCCGAGGCACCGCGCCGGCTGCCCCGGACCGCAGGCCGCCGCCGCCCGGCGCACGTCGCCCCCTGCCCGCCCTCCGCAGCCGACCGTGCACCCCGCCCCGCCGCGCCCCGGGGGCCGCCCCTCCCGCGCCGGACACACGCCCACCCCGGGGCCGGGCCACCGCTCGCCCGCCAGGCCTCCGATGACCGCCCGGGCACCGTGCAGCCCCGGACCGGGGCCCACAGCGCGACCCCGGAGGCCCACCGCAGCCGACCGCCCTCCGCAGCCGACCGCGCCGGCGGTGCGGCCCCCGCGTGCCGGGCACCGGACTCGGCCGCGGAGCACCGGGGCGCCGCCGGCGCCGAGCGCCCGGCTCAGCCGCGTACCGCCGCCTTGAGCGGCACCGAGGGGTCGGCGACGCGGGCCGGGTCGAGCGGCGCCCCCGACTCGATGAGCCGCCGCCCCTGGGCCAGGTCGCGCGGCCGGCCCACCGCGAGCAGCCCCACCAGCGCGTCCCCGCGCAGCCACGCCACCGACCAGGCGGCGTCGGCCGGGTCGCCGCGCCGCACCGCCGTGTCCGCGCCCGCGTGGTGCCCCGCGTACTGGACGAACCGGCCGAACTGCTCGGACCAGAAGTACGGCACCGGGTCGTACGGCGCACCGGTCGCGCCGAGGATGTCCGCGGCGACCGTGCGGGGGCCCTGCAGGGCGTTGTCCCAGTGGTGGACGAGCAGCCGCCGCCCGTAGCGGGCGGACGGGAAGGAGGCGCAGTCGCCGACGGCGTACACGTCCGGGACCAAGGTGCGCAGCCGGTCGTCGGCGGTGACGGAGCCGTCCGGGCCGAGCTCGACGCCGGATCCGGCCAGCCAGCCGGTCGCGGGTCGGGCGCCGATCCCGACCACGACGGCTTCGGCGGGCAGCTCGCGGCCGTCCTCCAGCACGACCCGGCCCGGTTCGACCCGCGCCACGCGCGCGTGCGTCAGCAGCCGGGCCCCGCTCTCCTCGTACCAGCCGGCCATCGGCGCGGCCACCTCGGCGGGCAGCGCCCCGGCGAGGGGGTGCCCGGCCGCCTCCACGACGGTCACCGCGCAGCCCGCCTCGCGGGCGGCCGTGGCGAACTCGGCGCCGATCCAGCCGGCGCCGACCACCACGACGTCGCGCCCGGCCGCCAGCACCGGGCGCAGCCGCTCCGCGTCGTCCAGGGTGCGCAGCAGGTGGACGCCGGGCACCCCCGCCGCCCCGGGCAGGGTCGCCGGCACGGCGCCGGTGGCGAGGACGAGCACGTCGTACGGGACGGGGCCGGCCTCCGTGTCGACCTCGTGGTCGCGCGGGCGCAGCGCGGACACCTCCACGCCGAGGCGGAGTTCGACGCCGAGCGCTTCGAAGTCCACGTCGAAGGCGGAACCCTCGGCCTTGCCGAGGAGGTAGGCCTTGGACAGCGGCGGCCGGTCGTACGGCTGGTGCGGTTCGGCGCCGATGATGCGCACGGGTCCGGTGAACCCCTGCTCGCGCAGGGCCACGGCGGTCTGCACGCCCGCCATGCCGGCGCCGGCGATGACGACGGTCCGCTCGGCGGGGTTCTCCGCCGCGGTCCGCGGGGCCTCCCCGGCCTGCTGCTCCTGCCTCTGCCCGCTCTGCCGCGTCGGTTCGCTCTGGCGCTCGCTCACCCCGCCACCTTACGCACCTGACGGCCCGTCAGGACAGCCGGCGGCGTGCCGCCGGGCGGGCGCGCCCGCGGCGGGCGGCCCTACTGCCCGCGGCCGGGTGGGGTTAGTCTGGCCGCCAACGCACTCGCGGGAGCCCGGGGCACCGGGCTGAGAGGGAGGCTGCCGCCGCCTCCGACCGTACGAACCTGATCCGGGTCATGCCGGCGAAGGGAGGGGCTGGACGCCCATGTCGCGCACGAGCGCAGGTACGACACCAGACGTCCTCGTCATCGGGGGCGGGATCATCGGCCTGGTCACGGCCTGGCGGGCGGCGCAGCGGGGTCTGCGCACCGCCGTGGCGGACCCCGAGCCCGGCGGCGGCGCCGCCCAGGTCGCGGCGGGCATGCTCGCTGCGGTCACCGAGCTGCACTACGGCGAGGAGACCCTGCTGCGGCTCAACCTCGCCTCGGCGGAGCGCTACCCGGACTTCGTCGCCGAACTGGAGGACGCCACCGGGCGGGACGTCGGCTACCGGGCGTGCGGCACGCTCGCCGTGGCGCTGGACGCCGACGACCGCGCCCACCTGCGGGAGCTGCACGCGCTCCAGCAGCGCTGCGGGCTGCGCTCGGAATGGCTGAGCGGGCGGGAGTGCCGCCGCCTCGAACCGATGCTGGCGCCCGGCGTGCGGGGTGGGCTGCGGGTCGACGGCGACCACCAGGTGGATCCCCGGCGGCTGGCGGCGGCGCTGGTCGCGGCGTGCGGGCGGGCCGGGGTCGTGTTCCACCGCGCCTGGGCGGAGCGGCTGTCCGCGGCCGGGGACCGGGCGCGCGGCGCGTCCTCGCGGACGGCACGGAGGTGGCCGCCGGGCAGGTGGTGCTGGCGGGGGGCAGCCGCAGCGGCCGCCTCGCCGGCGTCCCGCCGGAGGTCCTCCCCCCGGTGCGGCCGGTGAAGGGCCAGGTGGTCCGGCTGTCCGTGCCGGAGGCGTACGCGCCGTTCCTGAGCCGCACGGTCCGGGCCGTGGTGCGGGGCAGCCATGTGTACCTCGTGCCGCGGGAGAGCGGCGAGCTGGTGGTGGGCGCGACCAGCGAGGAGCTCGGCTGGGACACGACCGTCACCGCGGGCGGGGTGTACGAGCTGCTGCGGGACGCGCACGAGCTGGTGCCGGGCATCACGGAGCTGCCGCTGACCGAGACCAGGGCGGGGCTGCGGCCCGGCTCGCCCGACAACGCGCCGCTGCTGGGGCCCTCGGCGCTGCCCGGCCTGCTGCTGGCGACGGGGCACTACCGCAACGGCGTGCTGCTGACACCGGTGACCGGGGACGTGATGGGGGCGCTCCTCGCCACCGGGGAGCTCCCCGAGGAGGCCCACGCCTTCACGCCCGCCCGTTTCACCCCCGTAGGAGTGTCATGACCGCCCACGCACCGACCGTGACCGTGTCCGTGAACGGCGAGCCGCGTGCGCTCGCCGCGCCGCTGACGCTGGACGCCCTCGTCGCCACGCTCACCACCGCGCCGAGCGGGGTGGCCGCGGCCGTGAACGAGACGGTCGTCCCGCGCACCGAGTGGCCCGCGACGGAACTGACCGACGGGGACCGGGTCGAGGTCCTGACCGCCGTACAAGGAGGCTGACCATGGCTGACGACCGGCTGACCATCGCCGGCACCGCGTTCAACTCCCGGTTGATCATGGGGACGGGCGGCGCGCCCAGCCTGGACGTGCTGGAGCGGGCGCTCGTGGCGAGCGGCACCGAGCTGACGACGGTGGCGATGCGCCGCATCGACCCGACGGTCCACGGCTCCGTCCTGTCCGTCCTGGACAGGCTGGGCATCAGGGTCCTGCCGAACACGGCGGGCTGCTTCACGGCGGGCGAGGCCGTGCTGACCGCCCGGCTGGCGCGCGAGGCGCTGGGCACGGACTGGATCAAGCTGGAGGTCGTCGCCGACGAGCGCACGCTGCTGCCGGACCCGGTCGAGCTGCTGGAAGCCGCGGAGACGCTGGTCGACGACGGCTTCACGGTCCTGCCGTACACCAGCGACGACCCGGTCCTGGCCAGGAGGCTGGAGGACGTCGGCTGCGCCGCGATCATGCCGCTGGGTTCACCCATCGGCTCCGGGCTGGGCATCCGCAACCCGCACAACTTCCAGCTCATCGTGGAGCAGGCCGGGGTGCCGGTGATCCTGGACGCGGGCGCGGGGACGGCGTCGGACGCGGCGTCGGCGATGGAGCTGGGGTGCGCGGCGGTCATGCTGGCCTCCGCGGTCACCCGCGCGCAGGAGCCGGTCCTGATGGCCGAGGCCATGCGGCACGCCGTGGCCGCCGGGCGCCTCGCCCACCGCGCCGGCCGCATCCCCCGCCGCCACTTCGCCCGCGCCTCCTCCCCCGCCGAGGGCCGCCCGGCCCTCGACCCGGAACGCCCGGCCTTCTGAGCCGCCCCGCAGCGCGGACCCCGGGCCCGCACGGTCGGGCGCCCGGCCCGCCGCAGGCCGCGGGCCTGCCAGTGTCACAAGTCGGATGCACTGCGGGGACGGTCATGTACAGGACGACAGGGGGCGCGTGAGGGGCTCGTAGACTCGACGCCGTGGATACGACCCTTCACGACCCGCTGGTGGGCCAGATGCTCGACGGCCGCTACCGAGTCGACGCGCGCATCGCCGTCGGGGGAATGGCCACGGTCTACCGGGGGCTCGACACCCGGCTCGACCGGGCGGTCGCCCTGAAGGTCATGCACCCGTCACTCGCGGCCGACGGGTCGTTCGTGGAGCGGTTCATCCGGGAGGCGAAGTCCGTCGCGCGGCTCTCCCATCCGAACGTCGTCGGCGTCTTCGACCAGGGCGCCGACGGGCCGTACGTGTTCCTGGCGATGGAGTACGTCGCCGGCTGCACGCTCCGAGACGTGCTGCGGGAGCGCACCGCGCTGACACCGCGGGCCGCGTTGGACGTCCTGGAGCCGGTGCTCGCCGCGCTCGGCGCCGCGCACCGCGCCGGCTTCGTCCACCGGGACATGAAGCCGGAGAACGTGCTCATAGGCGACGACGGGCGGGTCAAGGTCGCCGACTTCGGGCTCGTACGGGCCGTCGGCTCCGCCACCCAGACCACCGGCTCCCTGCTCGGCACCGCGTCGTACCTCGCGCCCGAGCAGATCGAGCACGGCACCGCGGACACCCGCACCGACGTGTACGCGTGCGGGGTCGTGCTGTACGAGATGCTGACCGGCGCCAAGCCGCACACCGGCGACACCCCCGCCCAGGTCCTCTTCGGGCACCTCAACGCGGACGTGCCCCCGCCCTCCGACGCCGTCCCCGGCCTCGCCGCCGGGCTGGACGGCGTCGTGGCCGCCGCCACCGCGCGGGACGCCGGGGCCCGGCCGCACGACGCCGTGGCGCTGCTCGCCCTCGTCCGCGAGGCGCGCACCGCGCTCACGGACGACCAGCTGGACCTCGTACCCCCGTCGGCCGAGGGCCGGGCGCCCGGCGGCGACTCCGGTGCCGAGGCCGGTTCCGAGGCTGTGACCAGTGTCATCGCCCGCCCCCTGCCGACCGCGGACGGGGGCGGGGACGTCCAGCACACCAGCCGGCTCGACGTGCCGCCGGACGCCCGCCCGCAGCCCGCGCCCGCACCGCCCCGGTCGGGTCCCCTGGCCCGGCGCGGCGTGCTCGCGGCGGTCACCGCCGTCCTGCTCGTCCTCGGACTCGGCGCGGGCGTCTGGTACATCGGCTCCGGCCAGTTCACCCGCGTCCCGACCGGCGTCCTGGGCGCGACCCGCGCCGACGCCGAGCGCAAGCTCGCCGACGCGGGGCTCGCCGTGGGCACCGTCCGCGAGGAGTTCAGCAGCGCCTTCGAGCGGGGCACCGTGATGGCCACCGACCCGGCGGCCGGGGAGCGCATCCGGGACAACGGCGAGGTGGCCCTGGTCGTCTCCCGGGGCCCGGAGACCGCGAAGGTCCCGGCGCTGGAGGGCAGGCAGCTCGGAGAGGCGAAGGACGCGCTGCGCGGCGCCGGCCTGGCGGTGGGGGTCGTCACCGAGGAGTTCAGCGACACCGTCCGGAAGGGCGCCGTGATCAGCAGCGACCCGCCCGCCGGGACCGAGCGCCGGCCCGACTCCGCCGTCGCGCTGGTCGTCAGCAAGGGCAGCCCGGTCGAGGTGCCCGGGGTCGTCGGGCAGCCGGCCGACGCCGCGCGCCGCACGCTGACCGGCGCCGGGCTCGTGGTCGAGACCGCCCCGGAGCGGGTGCACTCCGCGCAGCCCGCCGGGTCGGTCGCCGCGCAGTCCCTCGCCGAGGGCTCCCGGGCCGCGCAAGGCGACACGATCACGCTCACGCTCTCCAAGGGCCCGCGCATGGTGCCGGTGCCGAACGTGACCGGCAAGAGCGTCGACGACGCGACCCGGGAGCTGGAGGCGGCCGGGTTCGCGGTGGAGGTCAGCAAGAGCTTCCCGTTCCTCAGCGACACGGTGGCCGGCCAGTCCGTCGCGGGCGGCGACACGGCACCGGAGGGCAGCACCATCACCATCAAGACCAAGGGAATCTAGCCGCACATGCGCACCACCCCTGTCGGCAGCCACGTCCCCGTGGCCGGCGGCCTGGCCAAGACCGGCCTGGCGTACGCCCGCGAGATCGGCGCCGAGGCGGTGCAGGTCTTCGTCGCCAACCCGCGCGGCTGGGCGACCCCGGCCGGCGACCCCGCGCAGGACGAGCTGTTCCGCGCGGAGTGCGCGGCTGCCGGCATCCCGGCGTACGTCCACGCCCCGTACCTGGTCAACTTCGGCTCGCACACCGCGGCGACCGTGGAGCGGTCCGTGGAGTCGCTGCGGCACTCGCTGCGCCGGGGCCGGCGGATCGGCGCGCTCGGCGTGGTGGTGCACACCGGCTCGGCCACCGGCGGCCGCCCCCGCGAGGAGGCGCTGGCGCAGGTGCGGGAGCACCTGCTGCCGCTGCTGGAGGAGCTCACGCACGACGACGACCCGTACCTGCTGCTGGAGTCGACGGCCGGGCAGGGCGCGTCGATCTGCTCGCTGGCGGAGGACTTCGGACCGTACTTCGAGGCGCTCGACGCCCATCCGAAGCTGGGCGTCTGCCTGGACACCTGCCATGTCTTCGCGGCCGGCCACGACCTCGCGGGCCCGGGCGGCGTGGCGGAGACGCTCGACGCACTGGTGCGGGCGGTGGGGCCCGGCCGGCTGAGGCTGGTGCACGCCAACGACTCGAAGGACGTGGTGGGCGCCCACAAGGACCGGCACGCCAACATCGGCGCCGGCCACATAGGCGAGGAGCCGTTCCGCGCCCTGATGCGCCACCCCGCCGCCGAGGGCGTCCCCCTGGTCATCGAGACGCCCGGCGGCAAGGAGGGGCACGCGGCCGACGTGGCCCGCCTGAAGTCGCTGCGGGACACCTGAGGCACCCCCGTAAGGGGCGCCCCGCCGCGCCGACGGGCAAGGAGGACGTGGGCCCGCCGCCCCGCCCGCCGGCGGGCATCAGGAGGGCCGGGGCCCGCCGCCCGCGCTCACAGCTCCGGGCCGTCGCCCGGTTCCTCCTGGTACGAGTAGCGCTGCTCCGCCCACGGGTCGCCGATGTTGTGGTATCCGCGCTCCTCCCAGAAGCCGCGGCGGTCGGCGGTCATGTACTCCACCCCGCGCACCCACTTGGGGCCCTTCCAGGCGTACAGGTGCGGGACGATCAGCCGGACCGGGAAGCCGTGCTCCGCGGTGAGGAGCTCGCCGTCCTTGTGGGTGGCGAAAACCGTGCGGTCGGAGGTGAAGTCCGACAGGCGCATGTTGGCACTGAAGCCGTACTCCGCCCAGACCATCACATGGGTGACGTCGGCGGCGGGGGGCGCGATCTCCACGACGCGGCGGGCGAGGACGCCGCCCCACTCGGCGCCCAGCATGCTGAACTTCGTCACGCAGTGCAGGTCGGCCACGACCGTGGAGAACGGCAGGGCGGAGAACGCCGCGTGGTTCCAGCTGTGCTTGCCGCCGTCCGCCGTCGCTCCGAAGACCTGGAACTCCCAGCGCTCGGGCCGGAACTTGGGAACGGGTCCGTAGTGGGTGACCGGCCAGCCGCGCTGCAGCCGCTGCCCCGGTGGAAGCGTGGACTCCCCTGCTGTCCGGTGTTCCCCGCTCTCCGGCTGACCCATGTCTCCATGGTGACAGACGGCAAGGGATGGTCACGACCCGGGTCCGTGCGGTGCCGACCCGCCGTGCACCCTGACAGCCCTAATCGGACAACTACCACTAAGCCTGCACTTACTGGACGAACTCCCCGGACCGGTGCGAGGATGCGCGCATCCGCCCCCTTCACGTGTGGAAGGAGCCTCTGCGATGCAGGGCGACCCCGAGGTCATCGAGTTCCTGAACGAGCAGCTGACGGCCGAGCTGACGGCGATCAACCAGTACTTCCTGCACGCCAAGATGCAGGAGAACAACGGCTGGACGAAGCTCGCGAAATACACCCGGGCGGAGTCCTTCGACGAGATGAAGCACGCCGAGGTGCTCACCGACCGGATCCTCTTCCTGGAGGGCCTGCCGAACTACCAGCGGCTCTTCCACGTCCGGATCGGGCAGACGGTCACCGAGATGTTCCAGGCCGACCGGCAGATCGAGGTGGAGGCCATCGACCGCCTGAAGCGGGGCATCGAGCTGATGCGCAGCAAGGGCGACATCACGTCGGCGAACATCTTCGAGTCGATCCTCGCGGACGAGGAGCACCACATCGACTACCTCGACACCCAGCTGGAACTGGTCGAGAAGCTCGGTGAGGCGCTCTACATCGCCCAGGTGATCGAGCAGCCGGAGAGCTAGGCAGCGCTCCTCGCAGCACCCCCTCCGCCCGGCCGGGCACCGCCCGGCCGGGCGGCGGTGCAGGGGGCGGCGCGGAGCCGGTCTACGCCGCGGCGGGCTGGGGAACGGCGCGCTCGGCGGCGACGGGCTCGGACGACTCCCCGAGGGTTGCGAGGGCGGGTGCGCCCTGGTCCAGCAGGTCCCGGCGGGGGCAGGCGCCGCGGCCGAGGATGGCCTGGATGCGGCGTACGCACGAACCGCAGTCCGTGCCGGCCTTGCAGGCGGAGGCTATCTGGCGGGGGGTGCAGGCGCCCGCGTCGGCGTGCTCCTTGACCTGCTTCTCCGTGATACCGAAGCACGAGCAGACGAACACGCGGGTCACCTCCCTACAGGCTCTGCGCCCCGCCCTGATCAGTGAGGCTAACCTAACCTTACCCACAGCGGGGATGACGCAAAAGCCCGGGAGGCCCGCCCGTACGACGATGGGGCGCGGATCACACGGATCCGCGCCCCATGCGCGTCAAGGCGATTTCAGGCCGACATCACTGGTCGCGGTACATCTCCGCCACCAGGAACGCCAGGTCCAGCGACTGGCTGCGGTTGAGCCGCGGGTCGCAGGCCGTCTCGTACCGCTGGTGCAGGTCGTCGACGAAGATCTCGTCGCCGCCGCCCACGCACTCGGTGACGTCGTCGCCGGTCAGCTCGACGTGGATGCCGCCCGGGTGGGTGCCCAGGGCCTTGTGGACCTCGAAGAAGCCCTTGACCTCGTCCAGGACGTCGTCGAAGCGGCGCGTCTTGTGGCCGGAGGCGGCCTCGAAGGTGTTGCCGTGCATCGGGTCGGTGACCCAGGCGACCGTCGCGCCGGAGGCGGTGACCTTCTCCACGAGCTCCGGCAGCCGGTCGCGGACCTTGTCGGCGCCCATGCGGACGATGAAGGTCAGCCGGCCCGGCTCGCGCTCCGGGTCCAGGCGGTCGATGTAGGTGAGCGCCTCGTCGACCGTCGTGGTGGGGCCCAGCTTGATACCGACGGGGTTGCGGACCTTCGAGGCGTACTCGATGTGCGCGTGGTCCAGCTGGCGGGTGCGCTCACCGATCCACAGCATGTGGCCGGAGGTGGCGTACAGGTCGCCGGTGCGGGAGTCGACACGGGTGAGCGCGGACTCGTAGTCGAGCAGAAGCGCCTCGTGGGAGGCGTAGAACTCGACCGTGCGGAACTCGGCCGGGTCGGTGCCGCACGCCTTCATGAAGTTGAGGGCGTTGTCGATCTCGCGTGCGAGCTGCTCGTAGCGCTGACCGGACGGCGAGGACTTCACGAAGTCCTGGTTCCAGGCGTGCACCTGGCGCAGGTCGGCGTAGCCGCCGGTGGTGAAGGCGCGCACCAGGTTGAGCGTCGACGCGGACGCCTGGTACATCCGCTTCAGCCGCTGCGGGTCCGGGACGCGGGCCTCCTCGGTGAAGGCGAAGCCGTTGACCGAGTCGCCGCGGTACGTCGGCAGGGTCACCCCGTCGCGGGTCTCGGTGGGCTTGGAGCGCGGCTTGGAGTACTGCCCCGCGATCCGCCCGACCTTCACGACGGGCACCGAGGCGGCGTACGTCAGCACGGCGCCCATCTGAAGCAGCGTCTTCAGCTTGGCGCGGATGTCGTCGGCGCCGACGGCGTCGAAGGACTCGGCGCAGTCGCCGCCCTGGAGGAGGAACGCCTCACCCCTGGCGACGGCCGCCATCCGGGCGCGCAGCTGGTCGCACTCGCCCGCGAAGACGAGCGGCGGATACGATTCGAGGTCCGCGATCACATCGCGCAGAGCCTCGGCATCCGGGTACTCGGGCTGCTGCGCCGCGGGCAGGTCTCGCCAGGTCGCCTTGGCGGCGACGGCGTGGGAATCAGCGTTCACGGTCACACCACCACATTACGGGGTCCGCAGGCGCATCCCTGTCGGTGACCAGAGGCTGAGACGGCGCCTCGGCCGTCCCTGGGTGCAGGGCAGCGTGGGCCGTGCTGCTAACGTGCGGCCCTTACAAGAACTTAAGAGTTTCAACCAGGGGGTGGGGCGTGGCACGCAGGCACCGCAGGGATCTGAAGAGGAAACGGTTGCTCTTCGGCACGGCGGCGGGTGTCGTCGCCACGGCCGTGGTCGGCACGATCGCGGTGGCGTCACCGGGCTTTCTGGACTCCCCGGCCGGCAAGAGCCGGGAGGACGTCCCGCTGCAGGCCCGGTTCGCCGAGGCGGCGCGCGAGTTCGACGTGCCGCAGAGCGTGCTGATGGCCGTGTCGTACCGGCAGACCCGCTGGGAGTCGCACGACGGCGAGCCGAGTGTGACCGGTGCGTACAACGTCATGGGGCTGACGAAGGTCGACCCCGAGGACATCCGGCACGACGAGCACCACGACGACGAGGCCATCGCCCACTTCAACGGCAGCGGCAAGCGGGAGATCGAGAAGACCTTCGACCCCGCCAAGGTCCGCCGGATCCTGGAGAAGGCGGAGGTCGACACCAGCGACCCCCGGCTGCACACCCTGGACAAGGCCGCCAAGCTGATCGACGCCTCCACCGAGGAGGTCCAGAACGACAGCTCCCAGTCCATCCGGGCGGGCGCGGCGCTCCTCGCGGAGTACCAGAAGCAGGCCGGCGGACCGCTGTCCGACGAGCCGGGCGACTGGTACCCGGCCGTGGCGCGCTACAGCCAGTCGCCCGACAAGAAGGGCGCGGACCTCTTCGCCGAGCGCGTCTTCGAGTCGATCAAGACGGGCGAGAAGGAGCTCACGCTGGACGGCGAGCAGGTCAGCCTGCCCGCCGACCCGTCGGTCGAGCCGGTGAAGCCGGCGAAGGTGCCGCTGGCCGTGCGGCACGCCACCACGACGCAGACCCCGACGCCCGACTGCCCCACCGGCCTGAACTGCAACTTCGTGCCGTCCCGCACGTCGAGCACGGGCAAGCGCAACTACACGCTCGGCGACCGCCCCCACCAGGGCGTCGACATCCGCCAGATCGTCATCCACGACACCGAGGGCGGCTACGACGGCTCCCTCGCGGCGCTCACCAACCCGGACGTCCCGGGCAGCGCCCACTACCTGATCCGCGCCTCGGACGGTCTCGTCACCCAGATGATCGAGAACAAGCACCTGGCGTGGCACGCGGGCAACTGGACCCACAACATGCACTCGATCGGCGTGGAGCACGAGGGCTACGCGATCAAGGAGGGCAAGTGGTACACGGAGTCCCAGTACCAGTCCTCCGCGGAGCTGGTGAAGTTCCTGGCCGCCAAGTACGGCGTGCCGCTGGACCGTGAGCACATCATCGGCCACGACGAGGTGGCGCTCCAGACGGACAAGGGCGTCAGCAAGCTCCACTGGGACGCGGGCCCGTACTGGGACTGGAACCACTACATGAAGCTGCTGGGCGCCCCGCAGGGCGACCAGGGGGCGGGCGGCCTGCTCAAGGCCGGCCAGGTGGTCCGCGTGGTGCCGCCCTTCACCACGGCGAACCAGCCGAAGCTGACCGTCGGCGGGAACGCCGTCACGCCGCGCCCGTCGAACTTCGGCTACCTCTACACGTCGCCGTCGACCGGCGCGAGCACCCTGAAGGACCCCTACTTCACCTCCCTGTGGAGCGAGGGCTCGAACTACGGCAACAAGGTCCGCGCCGGCGGCAGGTACGTGGTCGCCGAGGCCCGCAACGACTGGACGGCGATCTGGTACGCGGGGCAGAAGGCCTGGTTCCACAACCCGGGCGGCCAGTACACCGTGCCGGTGGCCGGCGCCACGGCCGTGAAGCTGCGGGCGGGGCTGGCCTCGACCAAGGTCTTCGGCCGCTCCTTCCCCGAGACCGCCGCGTACACCGCGGCCGGGCTGGACAACCCGGGCGACGAGAACGACCCGCTGTCGAAGTTCACCTTCGCCTCCGGCCAGGCCTACGCGACGGCCGGCCCCGCGGTGAAGGGCGACGACTGGTTCGGCTCCGCCCAGAAGAACGTCATCGGCAGCACGATGTTCGTGCCGATCCGCTTCCACCACAAGATCACCTGGGTGAAGCAGAGCGACATCGTGGAGGTTCCCGGCACCGCTCCCGTCGGCACCGAGGGCCGCTACAACATGGTCGCCCGCGACTCCTCCGGCGTGCTGTGGCAGTACCAGGGCACCGGCGACGCCGCGGCGCCGCTGCTCAGCCGCTACCGCGTCGGCAGCGGCTGGAAGGGCTACGACGTGACGCCGCTGTCCGTGCTGCGGGCGGACGGCACCGGCGACCTGGTGGCCCGTGACAGCAACGGCACGCTCTGGATCTACTGGGGCACCGGCAATCCGGACGCGCCCTTCCGCTCGCGCGTCTCGATCGGCAGCGGCTGGCAGACCTGGACCCTGCTCACCGGGGCCCGCGACCTCACGGGCGACGGCCACCCGGACATCATCGCCCGCTCCTCCGACGGCGGCCTGTGGCTGTACAAGGCGACCGGAGACCGGACGACCCCGTTCACCCGGGGCACGAAGATCGGCAGCGGCTGGCAGGGCTACACCGCGCTCTTCCCCGCCGGCGACCTCTCCGGAGACGGCATCCCGGACATGCTCGCCCGCTCGGCCGACGGCAGCCTGCTGATCTACCCGGGCAGCGGCAGCGCGACGACGCCCCTCACCAAGGGCCGGAAGATCGGCAGCGGCTGGCAGGGGTTCACCTCGCTGGTCGGGCCGAGCGACCTCACCGGCGACGGCAGGCCCGACGTGGTCGCCCGTGACGCGAACGGCGGCATGTGGCTCTACCCGGGCACCGGCGACGCGACCACGCCCCTCACCACCGGCAAGAAGTTCGCCGACGGCTGGAACATCTACGACCTGGTCATCTGATCCGGCCTGAGCAGCCGACCCGCCTGGCAGTCCCAGGCCCTGCCCGCCCGCGGCACGGCGGCCGTCCCGGTATCCGGGACGCGCCGCGCGCCGCGGGCGGTTGCGTTACGATCCCCCCGTGTTCGCGCAGACGATCCTGGACTGGTGGTGGACCGCTCATCCGGCGGCCCACTGACTGCGCGTACCCACCGACATCGCGAAGGCCGCCCGAGGGGCGGCCTTCCTGCTGTGCGCGGGCCGTTCCTCCCCACTCGGAAGGAACACCACGGATGCACCTCAGCGATCTGCTCGACCCCCGCTCCCCCCGGGGGCGGCAGCCCTTCGCCCTGCTGCGCCGCCGCACGCCCGGCCGGGACCGCGACACGGTCGAGGTTCTGACCGGCCCCGTCCGGGAGGTGCAGCACCTGGCCGACCTCCCCGTCGGCGGTGCCGGCGGGCGGCCCGCGCTCGCCCTCGTGCCGTTCCGGCAGCTCCGCGAGCGCGGCTTCGAGGTACCGGACGACGGCACCCCGCTGTCCGTGCTGGTCGCCGAGGAGTCGTACGAGCTGCCGCTCGCCGAGGCCCTCGACCGGCTCCCCGCGCACGGCGTGCGGGTGGAGGGCGGCGGCTTCGACGTGCCGGACGAGGAGTACGCCCGGATCGTGCGGCGGGTCGTCGAGGACGAGATCGGGCACGGCGAGGGCGCCAACTTCGTGATCCGCCGCACCTACGGCGGCCGGATCCCCGGATTCGGGCGGGCCGACGCCCTGGCGCTGTTCCGGCGGCTGCTGGCCGGGGAGCGGGGCGCGTACTGGACGTTCGTGGTGCACACCGGGGACCGCACCCTCGTCGGGGCCAGCCCCGAGGTGCACGTGCGGATGTCCGGCGGCACCGTCGTCATGAACCCGATCAGCGGCACGTACCGCTACCCGGCCGGCGGCCCGACGGTCGAGGGCCTGCTGGACTTCCTCGCCGACCGCAAGGAGACCGACGAGCTGTCCATGGTCGTCGACGAGGAGCTGAAGATGATGTGCACCGTCGGCGACCGGGGCGGGGTCGTCGTCGGGCCGCGGCTGCGGGAGATGGCCCACCTGGCGCACACCGAGTACGAGCTGCGCGGCCGGTCCACGCTGGACGTGCGGGACGTGCTGCGCGAGACGATGTTCGCCGCGACCGTGACCGGCTCCCCCGTCGAGAACGCCTGCCGGGTCATCGGGCGCCACGAGCGCGGCGGCCGCGGCTACTACGCGGGCGCGCTGGCCCTGCTGGGAACCGGCGACGGCGGCGCGCAGACCCTGGACTCCCCCATTCTGATCCGCACCGCCGACATCGGTGCCGACGGCTCCCTGCGGGTGCCGGTCGGGGCGACGCTGGTGCGGCACTCCGACCCGGCGGGCGAGGTCGCCGAGACCCACGCCAAGGCGGCGGGCGTGCTCGCGGCGCTCGGGGTGCGGCCGGGCCGCCCGCCTACGGGACCGGTCCCGTAGGCGCCGGACTGGCGGACGATCCGCGGGTGCGGGCGGCGCTGGACGCGCGGCGTGCGGACCTGGCGCCGTTCTGGCTGCGGATGCAGGAGCCGGGCGCGGAGCTGCGGGGACGGGCCCTGGTCGTGGACTGCGAGGACACCTTCACGTCGATGCTGGCGCACGTGCTGCGCGCGGCGGGCCTTGAGGTGGCGGTGCGGCGGTACGACGAGCCGGGGCTGCGGGAGGCGGTGGCGGCGCACACCGGGCCGGTGGTGCTGGGACCGGGGCCCGGCGACCCCGGGGACCTGTCGTCCCCGCGGATGCGGTTCCTGCGCGGCCTGGCCGCCGAGGTGCTGGCCGGCCACCGCCACGGGGTGCTGGGGGTGTGCCTGGGGCACGAGCTGGTCGCGGCGGAGCTGGGGCTGCCCATCGTCCGGAGGGAGGTGCCCTATCAGGGCACGCAGGCGGCCGTCGACCTGTTCGGCCGCACCGAGACCGTCGGCTTCTACAACAGCTTCGTGGCGCGCTGCGACGACGAGGCGGCGCGGAGCCTCGCGGCGCGCGGGGTGGAAGTGAGCCGCTGTCCGGCGACCGGCGAGGTGCACGCGCTGCGGGGGGCGGGCTTCGCGTCCGTGCAGTTCCACCCCGAGTCGGTGCTGACGCTGGACGGCGCCGCCCTCGTGCGGGAGCTGGTGGCCGGGTGGGCGGCTCAGGCCGGGGCGGGCACCAGCACGTTGCCGCTGCGGCGGCCCTCCGCGTAGTCGCTGACGTTCTGCACCGTCGTGGCGATGATCTCGGCCAGCGCCTCGGCGGTGTAGTACGCCTGGTGCGAGGTGACCAGCACGTTCGGGAAGGTCATGAGCCGGGCCAGGGTGTCGTCGTCGACGCCCTGGAGGGACTTGTCCAGGTAGAACAGGCCGGCCTCCGCCTCGTACACGTCGAGCCCGACGCCGCGGAACCGACCGGCGCGCAGCTCGGCGACGAGGGCGTCGGTGTCGACGAGGCCGCCGCGGCTGGAGTTCACGAGGAGGGCGTCGTCCTTCATGGCCCGCAGCGCGTCGGCGTCGACGAGGTGGTGGGTCTCGGGCAGGAGGGGGACGTGCAGGCTGACGAGGTCGGCCTCGCGGAACAGCACCTCCTTCTCCACGTACGCCATGCCCAGCTCCAGGCAGTCGGGGCTGGGGGCGAGGTCCCAGCCGAGCAGCCGCATCCCGAAGCCGTGGGCGATCCGGGCGAACGCGGTGCCGATCCTGCCGGTGCCGAGCACGCCCGCTGTGCGGCCCCGCATGTCCCGGCCGAGCAGCCCGTCGAGCCGGAAGTCGAAGTCGCGGGTGCGGGTGGCGGCCCGCACGATGCGGCGGTTCACCGCCATCGCGAGGGCCCAGGCGAACTCGGCGACGGAGTACGGCGAGTAGGACCGCACCCGGGCCACGGTGAGGCCCAGGTCGCGGGCCACGTCGAGGTCGATGTTGTTGAAGCCGGTCGACCGCTGCGCGACCAGCCGCGTGCCGCCCGCCGCGAGGGTACGCAGGACGGGGGCGCTCAGGTCGGCGTTGACGCTGGTGGAGACGGCTTCGTAACCGGCCGCGATGGGGGCGGTGTCCGCGTTGAGGAACACGTCGAGGCAGCGCACGGCATGCCTCCCCGCGAACGCCTCTTCGAGCAGGGGCTTCTCGTCAGCCTGCACACCGAACGCGAGCACGTCCACGGGGCCTCCTCCTGAGGGCCGGGCCTACGCGATACGCCGACGAGCCGACTATAGGTCTCCGCCGGACCCCCCGCCCGGGGCCGAAGGTCCCGCGCCGCCCGGCCGCGGAGCGCTCCCGCGGGACCCGCCGCTCGGAGACCGCCACGGGCGCGGGTGCGGGTGGACACCCGTGCGACGGGGGCTGCGGGCGCCGGTCCGAGAGGCCGAGCGGAGGTGCGCGCTGGGACTGCGGGGCTGCGGGGGCCGCGCCGAAGGGCAGTGCGGGCACCGGTACGGCGGAGACGGCGGGCGCCGGTACGGCGGAGACGGCGGGCGCCGGTACGGCGGAGACGGCGGGCGCCGGGCCGAGGCGCCGGGCACCCGTCCGACCGAGGCCGCGGGCACCGGGCGAAGGCGCCGGGCAGCCGTTTCCGAGGGGCACGGGCCGCGGAGGCGGGACGTGGTCCGCGGAAGGCTGCGGAGGCAGCCGAGCGGTGCGGGCGGGCAGCCGCCCCAGCCCCGCGGCCGCCCGCCCGTGGCGGGGCCCGCGGGGCTACACCTCGTCCAGTCCGCGTTCTATCGCGTAGCGGACCAGTTCCACACGGTTGTGGAGCTGGAGCTTGCCGAGGGTGTTCTGGACGTGGTTCTGGACCGTGCGGTGCGAGATGACCAGGCGCTCCGCGATCTGCTTGTAGCTGAGGCCCTTGGCGACCAGGCGCAGGACCTCGGTCTCGCGCTCGGTGAGGTGCGGGGCCTTCGGCCGGTCGGGGGTGGGGGCGGGCTCCGCGGCCAGCCGGCGGTACTCGCCGAGGACCAGGCCGGCCAGCCCCGGCGTGAACACCGGGTCGCCCGCCGCCGTGCGCCGCACCGCGTCCTGCAGTTCCTGGGTGCTCGCGGACTTCAGCAGGTACCCGGTCGCCCCGGACTTGACCGCCTCCAGCACGTCCGCGTGCTCCCCGCTCGCCGACAGCACGAGGACCCGCGGCCCGGACCCGGGTCCGACGAGTTCCTTGCAGACCTGGACGCCCGGCTTGCCCGGCAGGTTCAGGTCGAGGACCAGCACGTCGGGTGCGGCGGCGCGGGCCCGCCGCACCGCCTGCTCGCCGTCGCCGGCCGTGGCGACCACGTCGAACCCGGCCTCGCCGAGGTCCCGTGCCACGGCGTCCCGCCACATGGGGTGGTCGTCGACCACCATCACCTTGATCGGCTGTTCCGTCACTGCTGCGCCGCCTTCCCCCGGGGAACCTTCAACTCCACCTCCGTGCCCTGCCCGGGCACCGAGATCCACTCGGCCGTCCCGCCCAGGTCGCGGAGGCGTCCGCGGATGGACTGGGCGACGCCGAGGCGTCCTTCGCTCTCCGCCTGGGCGAGGCGGCCCTCGGGGATGCCCGGCCCGTCGTCCCGTACGGTCACGGTCACCTCGTCGGGCCAGTCCTCGACCAGGATCCACGCCCTGGCGTCCGCCCCGGCGTGCCTGCGGACGTTGTCCAGGGCGGCGCCGACGGCGGCCTCCACCTCGCGCGCCGCCCGGCCGGGCAGCAGGACCGGTGCGCCCGGCTCGGCGAAGGTCACCCGGGAGCCCGCGTGCGCGGTGAGCAGCGCGCGCAGGTCGAGTTCCGCCGCGGCGTCCGCCTCCCGTGCCGCCGCGTCCCGCCGGGCGCCGGGCACCCGCGCGGCCGCGTCCGGGGACGGGCGGTCCAGGCCGCCGGCCACCAGGGCGCGCAGGGCCACCTCCTGCTCGCCCGCCATGCGGCCGAGCTCGGCCGCCTCACCGCCCAGGGCGGTGCCGCGCCGCTGCACCATGGCCAGCACCTGGAGGACCGAGTCGTGGATGTCCCGGGCCAGCCGCTCCCGCTCGCGGGTCGCCGCCTCGATCTCCAGGGCGCGGGCGAGGGTGCGCTCGGAGGCCCGGGCGACCTCCACGACGTAGCCGATGGCGATGGAGGCCACCCACACGAGCAGCACGTTGTGGACGGTGTCCGCGGTGGGCGCGCCGCGCGCGATCAGGTTGGCGACGGCGACCAGGGAGGACGCGAAGCCCGCCCAGCGCCAGCCGCCCCTGATCGCGTACGCGAGGACCGCGCCGGCCGTCCAGATGCTCGGCAGCGTGGGCCGGTCCTCCAGCTGGGCGTGGGCGTCGGCGAGCGGGGTGAGGAGGATGCCGGTGAGGGCGATGGCCAGGTCGGCGACGAGGAACCGCTTGGTGCACCGAGCGGCACTGGACACCCTGGGCAGGGTGGCCAGGGTCCAGACGGCCAGCACCGCGAGGAAGGCGTAGGCCAGCCAGGGCCGTTCGAGCTCGTCCCGGCCCAGCACGTGGATGAGCACCGCGTAGCCCATGGTGAGGACGCGGTACCCGGTCAGCGCACGCCACAGCGGCTGCTCCACCGACATGCGCACGACACGCTCACGCCTGGCCATGTGCCCCCCACTCCGTCCTGCGGACGCGGACGCGGTCAGGCGCCGGAGGGCGTGTCGCCGGCGCCCTTGGCCGCACGCCCCTTCGCGGCTTCCTTGGCGGCCTTCTGCGCCTCCGCGATCTGCCGCTTGGCGACCGTCGCGTAGATGTCGACGTACTCCTGCCCGGACAGCTTCATGATCTCGTACATGACCTCGTCGGTCACCGAGCGCAGGATGAAGCGGTCGCCGTCCATGCCCTGGTAGCGGCTGAAGTCCAGGGGCTTGCCGATCCGGATGCCCGGGCGCATCAGCTTGGGGACGACCTTGCCGGGCGGCTGGATCTTCTCCGTGTCGATCATGGCGATCGGGATGACCGGCGCGCCGGTGGCCAGCGCCACGCGCGCGAGGCCGCCGGGCTTGCCGCGGTAGAGGCGGCCGTCCGGGGAGCGGGTGCCCTCGGGGTAGATGCCGAACAGCTCGCCCCGCTCGATGACCTCGATACCGCTGCGGACGGCCGCCTCCCCGGCGCCGCGGGCACCGGAGCGGTCCACCGGCAGCTGGCCGACGCCCTTGAAGAAGGCGGCGGTGAGCCTGCCCTTCACGCCGGGCGTCGTGAAGTACTCGGCCTTGGCGATGAAGGTGACCTTGCGGTCGAGGACCGCGGGCAGGAAGAAGGAGTCGGAGAACGAGAGGTGGTTGCTCGCGAGGATCGCGGGGCCCTCGGCAGGGATGTTCTCCAGGCCCTCCACCCAGGGTCTGAAGGCGAGCTTCAGCGGCCCCCCGATGGAGAACTTCATGGCGCCGTAGATCAACTGGGTCCCTCTTCGTCCTCTGGTCCGTCGATCAGACCATAACCCCTTCGGCGGTCGCCGCCCGCCCGGGCGGGGCGACGGACCTGGTCGGTGTCAGCGCGGTCGCGTACGGTGAACCACACAGTTCCCGTTTCCCGTAGTCCCCGGACACCACCGGACGTTCCGCGTCCACCGACCGTCCATCGACCCCGAACAGGAGACCCCCGTGCCGGTCCTCCCCGGAGCCGAGCCGTACCGCCACGAGGGCGGCGATGTCGGCGTGCTCCTCTGCCACGGCTTCACCGGTTCGCCGCAGTCGCTGCGCCCCTGGGCCGAGTTCCTCGCGGAGCGCGGTCTGACCGTGTCGCTGCCGCTGCTGCCCGGGCATGGTACGCGCTGGCAGGACATGCAGGTCACCAGCTGGCAGGACTGGTACGCCGAGGTGGACCGCGAGCTGCGGGTGATGCTGGAGCGGTGCGGCCGGGTGTTCGTCTTCGGCCTGTCCATGGGCGGGGCGCTCACGCTGCGGCTGGCGGCCAGGCACGGCGACGCGGTCCGCGGCATCGCGCTGGTCAACCCGGGCAACAAGGTGCACGGCGTGATGGCGCACGCGCTGCCGGTGGTGCGGCACTTCGTGGCGTCCACCGAGGGGATCGCCAGCGACATCGCCAAGGAGGGGGTGCAGGAGGTGGGCTACGACCGGGTGCCGCTGCACGCCGCGCACTCCCTGCGGCAGTTCTTCCGGGTGGTCGACGGCGAGCTGCCGCAGGTGACGCAGCCGGTGCTGCTGCTGCACAGCCCGCAGGACCACGTCGTGCCGCCCTCCGACTCGGCCCGGATCCTCAGCCGCATCTCCTCGACGGACGTCACGGAGGTCCTGCTGGAGCGCAGCTACCACGTGGCGACCCTGGACCACGACGCCGAGCGGATCTTCGAGGAGAGCCACGCCTTCATCGAGCGCCTCAGCGCGGGCGTGAGCCGCGAGGGGAACGAGAGCGTTGTCTGAGCAGCACGGCGCGGACCGCGACGAGGAGCGCGGGGAGGACCGCGTGGAGGGCGGCGGGACCGCCCCGGCCGCGGGCGGCGCGCAGCCGGACGGCGAGGCGCTGCCGGAGGGCGGCGCCCCGGCCGAGGGCGGCGCCCGGGGCGAGGGCGAGGGGCGGGCGCAGCGGGAGGACCGCCCCGCCGGGGGCCGGCCGGGGAGCCGTCCGCGAAACCTGCCGGGGAGCCGTCCGCGAAGCCCGCCGGGAAGCCCTCCGGGAAGTCCGGGGAAAGCTCCGGCGGGTCGCCGCTGGACGAGGACGCGGCCTGGGCCGCCATCGTGGCGGCCTACGGCCAGGAGCCCCGGACCCGCCGGGCGCCCGGCCGTTCCGCTCGGTGGAGGACCTCGCCCTGCTGGAGGAGGACGACCCCGACGGGCATGACGGCGACCGGCGCGGCGGGGGCGGCGCACCGGCCGGCGGCCAGAAGCCCGCGCCGGGCAGTTCGGTCGTGTTCGCTCCGGGTGTGGGCCCCGCGGGGCCGCGCGACTACGAGCTGGCGGAGGAGCGGGAGGACGACGGGCCCGGCCAGGGCGGCGAGGGCGACGAGGGGCACTTCGTGCCGCCGGAGCCGCCGCCGCTGCCGGAGGCCGACGCGGCCACCAAGTTCGGCTGGCTGGGCGTGGTGGGCGGCCCGGTGCTCATGCTGCTCGCGGTGCTGCTCCAGTGGGAGATGACGTGGTGGCTGACCACGCTGTGCGTGGGCGGCTTCCTGGGCGGCTTCGCGACCCTGGTCGCCCGGATGAAGCGCGGCGACGACGACGAGTACGACGACCCGGGGCGCGGCGCGGTCGTCTAGCGGTCACGGGCCCGCGGGGATGCGGAGGGCGGCCAGCACGGGCAGGTGGTCGGTGGCGGCCGCCAGGTCCGCGCCGGTGACGCCCGGCAGACCCGCGGGCACGCCGCAGCCCAGCACCTCGACGCCCTTGGTGGCGTAGAGGGCGTCGATCCGCCGGTCGGGGGCGTGCGCGGGCCAGGTGTGCTCGCCTCCCCACGGCCGTACGGCCCGGCAGTCCTGCAGTTCGCCGGCCAGCCGCCGGAACGCGGGGCCGCCGGGCCGCTCGTTGATGTCGCCCCCCACGACGGCGTGCGGCACGTCGAGCGCGGCCAGCCGGTCGAGCAGCAGGCCGGCCTGGGTGTACCGCTCGTCGCGGCGCAGGCTCAGGTGGCAGGAGACCAGGCCCAGCCGGGCGCGCCCGATCCGGACGACCGCGGTGGCCAGGCCGCGGCGGTGCAGGCCGGGGGTGAGGGGCAGCAGCAGGTCCTCGGCCCGTTCGACGGTGACGCGCAGCGAGCACAGCAGCAGCGGCCCGGCCGCGGTGGCGCCGCCGCCCAGCACGAGCAGACCGCTCTTGGCGGCGAGCCGGGCGGCGTGCTTGCGCCAGCGGAAGAAGCGGGGCGCCTCCTGGACGAAGACCACGTCCGGCGCGCAGGCGCGGACGACCCGGGCCAGGGCGTCCTCGTCGTCGCGCAGGGACCGGATGTTGTAGCCGAGGACGCGGATCACGGCCGAACCGTCGGGCTCGGTGCGGGAGTCGGGCAGCGGGGGGAGCGGCGACGCCATGCCGGGCACGATACGGCAGCGCCCGCCGCGTCCCCAGGGGACGCGGCGGGCGCGCGGGTGCGTGTCCTCAGCCCTGGCGGGCCAGGTCCGCGGCCCCCACGAGGCCGGCCTTGCCGCCGAGCTGGGCGGCGAGCACCTGGGCCTGCGGGCGGTAGTTGCCGCCCACGAGCCAGCGGCGGAACGACTTGCGGATGGGGTCGAGGACGAGCTCGCCCTCGTCGGAGACGCCGCCGCCGACGATGAACGCGGACGGGTCGAAGAGGGAGGCGAGGTCCGCGAGGCCCGCGCCCGCCCAGCGGGCCAGCTCCCGGAAGGAGTCCACGGCGACCGGGCAGCCCTGGCGGGCGGCGTCGCTGATGTGCTTGCCCTGGATGCCCTCGGGGGTGCCGTCGCCGAGGCCGAGCAGGATGCCGGCGTTCTCGGGGGTGGCGTTGGCGCGCTGCCTCGCGTACCGGACGAGGGCGCGCCCGGAGGCGTACTGCTCCCAGCAGCCCTGGCTGCCGCAGCCGCACAGCAGGCCGTCGGGGACGACGCGGATGTGGCCGAACTCGGCGGCGACGCCGAAGCGGCCGCGGCGCAGCTTGTTGCCGATGATGATGCCGCCGCCGAGGCCGGTGCCGAGGGTGATGCAGATGACGTCGTCGTGGCCCTGGCCGGCACCGAAGCGGTATTCGCCCCACGCGGCGGCGTTGGCGTCGTTCTCGACGACGACGGGCAGGCCCGTGCGCTGCTCGACCTTGTCCTTGAGCGGCTCGTGGCGCCAGTGGATGTTGGGTGCGAAGAGGACGGTGGCGCGCTTGTCGTCGACGTAGCCGGCGGCGCCGATGCCGACGGCCTCGACGTCATGGCCCCTGCCCGCCTCGGAGACGGCCGTGCAGATCGCGTCGACGATGCCTTCGGGCGTCGGCGGGGTGGGCACCCGGTGGATGTCGAGAATGGTGCCCTCTTCGTCGACCACGCCGGCCGCGATCTTCGTACCGCCGATGTCGACGCCGATGGTGAGTCCCATGTGTCCCTCAGTATTCGGTCGAGCCCCGCTATGGCCAACCGTACCCGAGGGCGGGTGCCGCCCTGTTCCCCGCGGGTTCAGTCGAGGTCGATCCGCTCGTTCCCGGAAGGGTCCCCGCCGTTCCCGTCGTCTTTCCCTCCGGGAGCGCTGGTGGTGCCGGTGGTACCCGAGTCACCGGTGGTGCCGGTGGTGCCCGCGGTGCCGTGGGTCCAGCGGTGCTCGTGGCCCTGCACCGCGGAGCGGTAGGCGGCGAGCAGCTCGCTGCCGGCGGCGGCCAGGTGGTCGAAGACCTGCGGGTTGCGTTCGATGACCGGCTCGACGGCGGACCTGGCCTGGTCCACGAAGTGCCGTACGGCGCCCTGGGCCCCCTCGCCGAGCAGCGGGCCGCCGAGCTCGGCCACCTTGCCGGCGACGGCGTCGACGAGCCTGCGCAGCTCTTCGGCCGCCGTGCCGGGCGGCGGCGTCCCGTCCCCCCGGCGCCGGGCGCGCTCGGCGGCCAGGTCCTCGGCGCAGGCCCGCGCCCAGGCGTCCGCGTCGGGTCCGGGGCGGTCGGTCGTGGGGTCGCTCATGCACTCGACGGTACCCGAAGGGCGGGGCGCTGTTCAGGGGGTGCGGGGCCACAGCCCCGGGTCCGGCGTGAAGCGGACGCTGAGCACGCCGCCGCGCAGGGCGGCGCCGGAGACGGTGCAGCGGCGCAGCGCGGACGGCAGGGGGGCGATGTGCCGGAACCGGCCGACGGTGAGGACGAGTTCGTCGCCGCGGCGGACCAGCCCGAGGTCGCTCCTGGCGGCGCCGGGGAGCGGGATGCGCCACACGAGGACGCCGTCGTCGGCGCGGCGGTCCTCGACGGTCCACTCGGCGCGGGGGCGGGCGGCAGGTCCGGGACGTCCCCGAGGGCGGCGAGCTCGTCGGCGGAGCGCGGCTCGCGCCCGGTGTGCGGCACCTCGTGCAGCACGGCGTGCGCGTCGCGCAGCTCCTTGAGGTGGTCCTGCTGGCGCGCGGCGAGGGCGGCGAGCCACGGGTCGGGGAGGCCGTGGGCAGGACGCGGTTGGCGACGACCGCGTCGAGGGGCAGCCGGTGCAGGGCGAGCCCGGCGGAGGCCGTCCGCAGGGCCTCGGCGGCGGCGGGACCCGGCTCGACGACGAGGCGTACGCCCGTGGCGGGGGCGTCGATGAGCTCCTGTACGGCGGCGAGGTCGGCGTCCCAGCGGGCGGCGGTGCGGTAGAGCCACTCGGCGGGCATGGGGACGCCGGCGAGCTGCGCCAGCATGGGGCGCAGCGCCCGGGCGGCCTGGCGCTCGGTCGGCAGGAGCCGGCGCAGGTAGCGGCGCAGCTGTCCGGGCAGTGCGAGCAGGGCGACGGCGTCGTGCAGGGGCGGGAGGTCGACGACGGCCAGGTCCGCGTCGGCGTCGGCTGCCTCGCGGAGGGCCTTGAGGAAGGCGTACCGGTCGCTGCCGGGGAGTTCGGTGAGCTCCTCGCCGTCGAGCCGGGCCGCGCCGAGCAGTTCGAGGGCGGGGGCGGCGTGCTCCTGGAGGGCGAGGAGTTCGGCGCGGAAGTGGGCGCCGGGGTCGACGCACCGGACGTCGAGCCCGTCCTGCTGCGGCAGCCAGTCGACCGGGTCGCCGCACACGAGCAGGACCTTGCGGCCCTGGCGGGCGGCGGCGAGGGCGGTGGCGGCGGCGTGGGTGGTACGGCCGGCGCCGCCCGTCCCGGTGACGAGGAGCATGCGCATAGCGGCACGCTACCGGTGGTGCGGCGCCGCTGAACGGGGGCCTCTCCCCGGCAGGCAGGTCCCGCGGGGCCGCCGGTCCGGTAGGCCGCGCGGCCATGGCCTGGGACGGGCCGCGCTTCCGGCTCCGGTCCGGCCCCGGCGAGGAGCCGGGGCCGGCGAGGAGCCGGGGCCGGCGAGGAGCCGGGGCCGGCGAGGAGCCGGGGCCGGCGAGGAGCCGGGGCCGGTGGTGGAAGGGGGCCGGCGGAGAGGACGGGCCGGGCTGCCCCGGTCCGGGGGCGGGTGTTACGGGTGGGACTCGACGCGCTTCTTGAGACCCGCGAGCGCCCGGTCGATGATGACCTTCTCCGCCTTGCGCTTGATCATGCCGAGCATCGGGATCTTGACGTCGACCGTCAGCTGGTAGGTGACCTCGGTGCGGGCGCCGCCGTCCAGCGGGGCCAGCCGGTAGGAACCGTCGAGGCCCCGCAGCATCTGCGACTTGACCAGCGTCCAGCTCACCTCGCGGTCGCCGGACCACGTGTACGCCAGCGTGTGGTCGTCGCGGATCGCCCCGGCGTCCAGCACCAGGCGCACCTGCTCGGCGCGGCCGCCGCCGTCCTGGGACAGGACCTCGGCCTCCTTCACCTCACCCGTCCACTCCGGGTAGCGCGCGAAGTCGGCGATCACGCCCATGACGTCGGCCGGCGCGGCCTCGATCGTGATGCTTGAGCTGGTGTGTTCGGCCATCGCTGTGGCTCCTCCGGGGGCTCGGTACGTGGGGGAAGGCTACCGCGTGGCCCTCCGTCACCATTCCAGGGCCCAGGGCGTCCCGGAGGAGGCGAAGTGGCCCACGTTCACGCACTCCGTCGCCCCCACCCGCATGCGCCGCACCAGCGGCTGGTGGACGTGGCCGAAGAGCGCGTAGCGGGGCCGCACCCGGTGGATGGCGTCCAGCAGGGCGCCGCTGCCGCGTTCGAAGCGGCGGGCCACCGTGTCGTAGGTGAGTTCCGGGACGTCCGGCGGGATGTGCGAGCACAGGATGTCGACCTCGCCCAGCGCCTCCACCTTCGCCGCGTACTCCTCCTCGGGGATCTCGTACGGGGTGCGCATCGGCGTGGGGAGGCCGCCGCCGACGAAGCCGAGGACGAGGCCGCCGATCTCCACCCGCTCGCCGTCGAGGACCGTCGTGCCCGGCTGCGTGTACTCGGACCACAGGGCCGGTATGTCCACGTTCCCGTAGGTGGCGTACGTGGGGGTGGGGAAGGCGGCGAAGAGTTCGGCGTACTGGGCGCGGACGGCCGACTCGATGGCCGTGGCCCGGTCGACGCCCCGCTCGGCCAGTTCGGCCCACAGGCCGCGGGCGAAGGCGTGGGCCTCCTCGAAGCGGCGCGCGGTGCGGAGCTCGACGATCCGGTCGGCGTTCGCCTCGCCGAAGAGCTGCGGGAAGATGCCGCGGGAGTGGTCGGCGTAGTCGAGGAAGAGGACGAGGTCGCCGAGGCAGACCAGGGCGTCGGCGCCGTCCCCCGCCTTGGCCAGGTCCCGGGCGTTGCCGTGCACGTCACTGACCACATGAAGTCGCATGCCGCCTCACCTTACGGGTGCGCGCCCACCGGCCGGACCTGCGGTTACTTTTCCGTTGTGACCGGTGTGGACTACTGTGCGCGCAGTACGACCACCACGTGTGACGCACGGAACATCTGGCCAGGACCCCCTATCGGGAACCGCCTACTGCTGGGTAACGTCCGGGCAGTCCAGTCGTGCTCACCCCCACTGAGCGCGGCCTGTCAAGGACCGCAAACCGGCGCACTCACACAGAGCCGTGGCGTCGGCGCCCGATGAGGAGCAGCAGTCTTGCGCGAGTTCAGCCTTCCGGCCCTGTACGAGGTCCCCGCGGACGGCAACCTGACGGATCTCATCCGCCGGAACGCCGCGCAGCACCCAGATGTCGCCGTGATGGCCCGCAAGGAGGACGCGGCGGGCGGTACGTGGACGGACGTCACCGCCGCCCGCTTCCTGGAGGAGGTGCGCGCCGCCGCCAAGGGCCTCATCGCCCGGGGCGTCCGGCCGGGCGACCGCGTGGCCCTGATCTCCCGCACCCGCTACGAGTGGGTGCAGCTCGACTTCGCGATCTGGAGCGCGGGCGCGGTGACCGTGCCGGTGTACGAGACCAGTTCGCCCGAGCAGATCCGGTGGATCCTCGGCGACTCCGGCGCGGTCGCGGCGATCGTGGAGGGCGACGCGCACGCCAAGGCGGTGGCTTCCGTGCAGGCCGAGCTGCCCGACCTGAAGCACGTGTGGATCATCGAGGGCGACGCCGTGGCGGAGCTGACCGCGGCCGGGGCGGACGTCTCCGACGAGGCGGTGGACGCGGCCGGATCCACCGCGAAGGCGGACGACCTGGCCACCATCGTCTACACCTCCGGCACGACGGGCCGCCCCAAGGGCTGCATGCTCACGCACCGCAACTTCTTCGCGGAGTGCGGCAACGTGGTGGAGCGGCTGAAGCCGCTGTTTAGGACGGGCGAGTCGTCCGTGCTGCTCTTCCTGCCCGCGGCGCACGTCTTCGGGCGGATGGTCGAGGTCGCGTCGGTGCTGGCGCCGATCAGGCTCGGCTGCGTCCCGGACATCAAGAACCTCACCGACGACCTGGCGACGTTCCGCCCGACGCTGATCCTGGGCGTGCCGCGGGTCTTCGAGAAGGTGTACAACTCGGCGCGCGCCAAGGCGCAGGCGGACGGCAAGGGCCGGATCTTCGACCGGGCCGCGCAGACGGCGATCGACTACAGCCGCGCCAAGGCCGGGCCGGGCGGCCCGTCGCTGGGCCTGCGGCTGAAGCACAAGCTGTTCGACGTGCTGGTCTACGGCAAGCTGCGGGCGGTGCTCGGCGGCCGCTGCCAGTACGCGATCTCCGGCGGCGCTCCGCTGGGCGAGCGGCTCGGCCACTTCTACAGCGGCATCGGCTTCACCGTGCTGGAGGGCTACGGCCTCACGGAGTCCTGCGCGGCGACCGCGTTCAACCCGTGGGACCGGCAGAAGATCGGCACGGTCGGGCAGCCGCTGCCGGGCTCGAAGGTGCGCATCGACGACGACGGCGAGGTGCTGCTGCACGGTGAGCAGGTCTTCACGGGTTACTGGAAGAACGAGGCCGCGACGGCGGAGGCGCTGACGGACGGCTGGTTCCACACCGGTGACATCGGCACGCTGGACGAGGACGGCTACCTGGCCATCACCGGCCGGAAGAAGGAGATCCTGGTCACGGCGGGCGGCAAGAACGTCGCCCCGGCGGTGATCGAGGACCGGATCCGCGGCCACGCCCTGGTCGCGGAGTGCATGGTGGTGGGCGACGGGCGGCCGTTCGTCGGCGCGCTGGTCACCCTCGACGAGGAGTTCCTCGGCCGCTGGGCCGCCGACCACGGCAAGCCGGCCGGGTCGACGGCAGCGTCCCTGCGGGACGACCCCGAACTGCTGGCCGAGGTGCAGAAGGCCGTGGACGACGGCAACGCCGCCGTGTCGAAGGCGGAGTCGGTGCGGAAGTTCCGCATCCTGCCGTCCCAGTTCACGGAGGAGGCCGGGCACATCACGCCGTCGCTGAAGCTGAAGCGCAACGTGGTGGCGAAGGACTTCGCGGACGAGATCGAGGCGATCTACCGCTCGTAGGGCCCGTCCGCCCGCCCCCGTGCCGCGGGGGCGGGGTCCGTGTCGCGGGGGCCGTGTCACGGGGGCGGGGTCCGTGCCGTGTCGCGGGCCGCCGACGCGGCGCAGCCCTCGCCCCGCCCGCCGCGTCCGCACCGCCGGGCCGCCGCGCCCCGGGGCTGACGCCCGACCGGAGCCCGGGCGGTAGGCGCGCCCGTTCTCCTACAGCAGGTGCTGCAGGCGGTCCGCCAGGAGGTCCCAGCGCCAGCGCTCCTCGACCCACGTGCGGCCCCGCTCGCCCATGCGGCGGCGGAGGGCGGGGTCCTTGAGCAGCGGGACGATCCGCTCCGCCGCCTCCTCGGGGGACCCGCCGCGGACCACCCAGCCCGTCTCGCCCTCCAGGACCGTGTCGGGGGCGCCGCCCGAGTCGCCGGCGACGACGGGCAGGCCGGTCGCGGAGGCCTCCAGGTAGACGATGCCGAGGCCCTCGACGTCCAGGCCGCCGCGCCGGGTGCGGCAGGGCATCGCGAAGACGTCCCCCGCCCCGTAGTGCGCGGGCAGTTCCTCCCACGGCACAGCGCCCGTGAACCGCACAGAACCGGCCACCCCGGTCTCGTCGGCGAGCCGGCGCAGGGCCTTCGCGTACGGGCCGCCGCCCACGATCAGCAGGACGGCGTCCGGCACCTGCGCGAGGATCCGGGGCATGGCGGCGATCAGGGTGTCCTGGCCCTTGCGCGGCACCAGCCGGGACACGCAGACGACGACGGGGCGGTCGGTGAGGCCGAGGCGGGCGCGCACGTCGGCGCCGCCGGACTCGGGGTGGAAGCTCTTCTCGTCGACGCCCGGCGGCAGTTGCACCATGCGCGCCGCCGCCTGCGGGGTCAGCGCCGCGGCGATCCGCGAGCGGGTGTACTCGCCGAGGTACGTGATCGTGTCCGTGGTCTCCCCGATGCGGTGCAGCAGCTGCCGGGAGCCCGGCAGCTGCGCCCAGCCCGCCTCGTGGCCGTGCGTCGTGGCGACGATCCTGCGGGCCCCGGCCCGGCGCAGCGCGGGCGCCATCAGCCCGAGCGGCGCGGCCGCCCCGAACCACACGGAGGAGCAGCCGTGCTCCCGCAGCAGGGACACCGCGCGGGCGGTGGCCCGGGGCGTCGGCAGCAGCATCGTCGTGCGGTCGCGGACCACCGGGAAGGGCTGCCGCGCGTCGAACGCCGCCGTGGCCGCGACACCCTCCGCGTCCCGCTTCCACGTGGACGCGTAGACGACGACCTGGTCGGGATCCAGCCGCAGCGCCATGTTGTGCAGGAATGCCTGGATCCCGCCGGGCCTCGGCGGGAAGTCGTTGGTTACGATCAGCGTCTTGTGCATCGTGGCCGAAACAGTACCGAAGGACCGCACGGCCCGGCACTCCGCTCGCGCACCGCGGCGCCCCGCGAGGCACCCTGACACCGCCGATCAGCACCAACCGAACCCGGACGAGGTACCGATGACGCACACGAGCGGACGACGGCTCCCCGCGGCCCTGTGGCTCGCCTCCCGAGCCGTGCTGCTGCTCTACACCTTCCGGGTCGTGTTCGTGCCGGGACCGGACGTCACCACGGACGTGTCGGTGATCTACCACCAGTGGTACGAGGTGCTCCAGCGCGGCACGTACCCGATGAACGACGTGACGTGGCAGTACCCTCCGGCCGCCGCGCTCGCGATCCTCTCCCCCGCCCTGCTGCCGTTCCTGGAGTACGCGCACGCGTTCTTCGTGCTGGCGCTGCTCTGCGACGCGGCGGTGTTCGGGCTGCTGATGTACGCGGGCAGGCGGCCCGGCAAGAGCCTGGCGGGCGCGTGGGTGTGGGTGGTCGGTCTGCCGCTGCTCGGGCCGACCTCGTACGCCCGGTACGACGTGATGGTGACGGCGGTGGCCGTGGCCGCGCTGCTGGCGGGCGTCCGCCGGCCGGGCGTCCTGGGCGCGCTGGCCGGGTTCGGCGCGCTGCTGAAGGTGTGGCCGGTGCTGCTGCTGGCGGGCACGGCCCGCGGCCGGGTGACCCGCACGTCGTGGGCGGCGGCCGCCGCGACGGGTGCGGCCGTGCTGCTGGCCTGCCTCGCCGCGGCCCCCGGGGCCCTCGCGTTCCTCACCTTCCAGCGGGACCGCGGCACCGAGGTGGAGTCGCTGGGCGCGCTGGTGTTCCACATGGCGCGGTTCTTCGGCTCCTGGGACGGCGAGGTGCGGCTCAACTACGGGTCGGTGGAGTTCCTCGGCCCGTACGTGCCGCTGGTCAGCAGGGCCGCGCTGGCGCTGACCGTGCTGGCGTTCGCGTGGCTGGTGCTGTGGCGGCTGCG
This sequence comes from Streptomyces sp. CC228A, assembly GCF_021390935.1. Classification (GTDB taxonomy): domain Bacteria; phylum Actinomycetota; class Actinomycetes; order Streptomycetales; family Streptomycetaceae; genus Streptomyces. The sequence continues at coordinate 48,467 of NZ_JAJPUI010000004.1, read as the reverse complement.
GGCGCGGGAGTTCGGCAGGACGACGCTGTGCGACGCGGCGTTCACGGCGGTGCTGCTGTTCACCACGACGAGCCGGGTGATCAGCCCGCAGTACATGCTGTGGCTGGTGGGTCTGGCGGCGGCGTGCCTGGTGTGGCGGGGCAGCCGGATGCTGCAGCCCGCGGTGCTGGTGCTCGTGGCGACCGGGGTGACGCTGCTGGAGTTCCCGATCTGGTTCTCCCACGTGGTGGCCAGCGACGCCCTGGGCCTGCTCCTGCTGCTGGTGCGCAACGGGCTGCTGGTGGCGGCCTCCCTGCTGGCGTGCCGCGAGCTGTGGCGGCAGACCGTGACCGAGCCGGCCCTGCGGGAGGCGGCGGCCGCCGTGCCCGCGCAGGCGGCGGCTCAGCGGGACGGGGCGCTGCTGAAGTCCTGACGCATCCGGTCCTGCCAGGCCCGGGTGAACGCCTCGGGCGTGGTGGACAGGACCGTGCGCAGGGCCTCCTCGACGGCTCCCTCCCGCTGCGGGTGGGCGCCCACCGCCCGGTAGAACGCGGCGAGTTCCGCCTCGCCCCATCGGTCCGCGATCAGCTCGCAGGCCAGCCAGGCACCCTCGTAGGCACGGGCGACGGCCTCCTGGTCGCCGCCGAAGGCGAAGTCCGCGTCGGCGGGCAGCGCGTCGGGCACGTCCCCCGCCCGCACGGCGCGCCCGAGCGCGGGCGCGATGTCCCGGGGCGCCCGGTCGCCGCCCCGGTGCGCGGCCCAGTCGGCGAAGCCCTCGGACAGCCACAGGGGCGTGGCCGCGGAGGTGTGCGCCCGGGTGGCCACGTGCGTGGTCTCGTGGGCGAGGACGAAGCGCCTGCCGAAGGCGCCGAGTGACGCGTACGCCTCGGGGTTGACGACCACGCGGTCGGCGGGCGCCGCGCCCCGGTCCCCGGTGCGGCCGGTCGTGACGGCCGCGGTGCCGCGGTAGCCGTCGGCCGGCTGCCCCAGCAGCTCCCCCATCGCGTCCAGCGACGGCGGCACCAGCACCACGACCCGCCGGTCCCACGGTTCGGGCCAGGCGTCCGCGACCCGGGGACGGCCCGGTCGGCTTCGGCGGCGATCTCCCGCAGCCTGGCCTTGGCGTGGCCGACGCCGAGCACCAGGCTGCGTGCGCCGCGCACCACGTCGACGCGCCCCTGCTCCCACAGCTGGGCCGCCGCTCCCCCGGCGCGCCGGTCCTCGCGGACCTGCCAGGTGCCGTCCGGGTCGCGGCGCAGTTCCAGGTCGCGCTCCCCGGTGACGGGGCCGGCCGTGTCGTGGCCTTCCAGCGTGTAGGCCAGTTCGGCCCGGACGGCGGCGGCGTCGGGCCCGTCCCGCCGTACCCGCAGGACCCGGTACGACCACGAGCCGAGGGGCACTCCGGCGAGGTTGGCGAACTCGTGGGCCGCGGGGTCGTCGGGCGGCACCCGCCCGGCGAGCACGTCGGCGCCCCGCCGGTCGAGTGCGGCCTGCACGTCCTCGCGGTCGGCGGCGCCCCGCTCGGGGGCCGTGCCCGGTGCCGTGCAGCCGGTCAGCCCCAGGGCGGCGGACAGGCACACCAGTGCGGCGAGCAGCGCCACGAGCCGTCCTCGGCGCACTCCGCCACCACCTCCGCGTTCCCGGCCGGCCACGCCCCGATCGTACGGGCCCGGCGGGCCGCCCGGGGCCGGGAGCCGGACACCGGTGTCAGACGCGGGTGACCGCCGAGACGGGCATCATGCCGACCGGGTCGTAGCGGACCGGCGCGCCCGGGTAGGGGGCGTGGATGACCTGGCCGTTGCCCATGTACATCGCGACGTGGCTGGCGTCGGAGCGGTAGGTGACGAGGTCGCCGGGGCGGGCCTCGGAGAGCGGGACGTGCCGGCCGGCGTTGCGCTGCCCCTGGGAGGTGCGCGGCAGGCCGACGCCGGCCTGGGCGTACGACCACTGCATGAGGCCGGAGCAGTCGAAGCCGTTGGGGCCGTTGGCGCCCCAGACGTACGGCTTGCCGAGCGCGGAGCGGGCGGCCTGGACGGCGAGGGCGGCCCGGGAGGAGGCGGCGGCCCCGGAGGGGGCGGGCACGGGGCCGTCGCCGCGGTCGCCGGAGCGGGAGGCGCGGTCGTAGTCCGCACGCTCCTCGCTGTTCAGCGAGTTGAGGAGGGCACGTGCCTCGGCGAGCTTCTTCTCGACGGCGCGCTTGTGGCGGGCCACGGCGGCCCGGCTGCGCTCGAGTTCGCCGAGGGCGCGGGTCGCCTCGGCGCGCTCCTGGTCCAGCCGCTGCTGGGCGCGGCGCAGTTCGACGAGGGCGCCGCTCTGGCGTTCGCTCATCCGGTCGAGGGCGGCGGCCCGGTCGAGGAAGGACTCGGGGTCCTTGGACAGCAGCAGCGCCAGGGTCGGGTCGAGGCCGCCCGAGCGGTACTGGGCGCCTGCGACGGCTCCGAGCGCGCCCCGCATGTGGTTGATGCGCTCCTGGCCGCGGGCCACGCTGTCCTGGGCCCGCGCCACCTGGGCGCGCAGTTCGGCGGTGCGTTCGCCGGCCTTGTTGAAGCTCTCGGTGGCCTGCTCGGCCTCGGTGTAGAGCCGGTCCACGCGGGCCCTGGTCGCGTCGGCGGAGGGCTCGGCCGGTTCCGCGGCGACGGGGGTGGCGCCGAAGGCGGCGGCCGCGGTGGCGGCGGCCGCGGACAGGACGGTGACCCTGGCGGCCTTGGCGCTCTGGGCGAGGCCCGAGGGTGAGGTACGGCGATGGGACGCCACGAACCGCGCTCCCTTCAGCGGTACGCAGGCGGGTGCCTGGTGCGGGCTGGTGCGCGGCAGACAGTAGCCGGGCGGTGACGTCCGGGCCAAAGACCTCAGAATGGGCACAAAGTGACGCCCCGCCGGGAAACACAGGTCACCGGCGGGGCGGGGCGTCACTTCGGGGGCGGGTATTTCGCCCGATCGGGCGCGTGTGGCGGGCGGTTCGCGCGTCTGGAGCACGCGCCGCGCATATCAGATGCGCGGCGGGCAGGCCCGGCCATGTGCCGCCGCCCACCGGGACGCACGGCGACCGGCCCGGCCATGTGCCGCCCGGACGGCGGGCGTCAGGCAGCACGGGAGCCGCGGGCCCGGGCTCCGGGCTGAACGGGTGGCCCGGGCACCGGACTGAACGGACCCGCACGGGCGGGCGCTGCGGGCCCGGACCTCGGGCCGAACGGGCGGGCGCTGCGGGCCCGGTCCGCACGGCAGGCCCGGACCGCGTGGCACGGGTCCGGGCCTCACGGCACGGACCAGGAAGGACCGCACGGTCGCGTACGGCCGACGCCCGCGCCCTCCGATGCCGGGAGCCGCGGTCAACGGCCGCCCGGGAGCGGCCGCTTGCGGGACCCGCGCAACGCGTCCGGGTCGGCTGCGGCCGGACGGCCCGGCGTCAGATGCGCACGCCGAACTGGAACGTGCCGAGGTAGTTCATCGACTCGTAGCGGACGCTGGCGCCCGGCTTGGGGGCGTGCAGCACGGTGTTGTTGCCGGCGTACAGGCCCACGTGGGCGAGGTTGTTGAAGAAGACCAGGTCGCCGGGCTTGAGCTGGCTGCGGCCGATCTTCACGCCGTCGTTCTGCTGGGTGTAGGTGGTGCGCGAGATGCTGACGCCGGCCTGGCGGTAGGCCCACTGCGTGAGGCCGGAGCAGTCGTACGAGTTGGGGCCCTCGGCGCCGGAGACGTACGGCTTGCCGACCTGCGTGGCGGCGGCGTTGAGGGCGGCGGCGCCGCGCTGGGAGGCGGGCACCTCGTTGCCGAGCTCGGGGCGGTCGCCGCCGGTGGCGCGGCTGGCGCGCTGCTGCGCCTCGCGGGCCTTGCGGTCCTCCTCCTCCTGCATCTTCCGCCGCTCTTCGGCGGTGAGCGTGTTGAGGAGCTTCTGGGCCTCGGCGAGCTTGCCCTGGAACTTCTTCTTCTTCTCGCCGAGGGTCTTGCGGACGTCTTCGAGGTCGGCGAGCTTCGCGGTGGCCTCGGCCCGCTGCTGGGCGAGGGTGCGCTGCTTGACCTGGATGGACTCCAGTGTCTCGGCCTGCTTGGCGGTGAGCTGGTCGACCGCGGACGCCTTGTCGAGGTAGTCGTCCGGGTTGGAGGAGAGGAAGAGCTGGACGGCCGGGTCGAGACCGCCGCCCCGGTACTGCGCGGCGGCGACCGAACCGATGCCGTCGCGCAGGGTGTTGAGCTCCTCCTGGCCGCGGGCCACCTGGTCCTGGAGCGCGCCGATCTCCTCCTGGAGCTTCTCGCGGCGCTCGTCGGCCTGGTTGTACTGCTCGGTGGCCTCCTCGGCCTCGTGGTGGAGCTTGTCGACCTTGGCCTTGACCTCCTCCACGGCCGGCTTCGGGGTGGCCGACGCGGTCTGGGAGGTGAGCGCGACGGCCGCTGCGGCGGTCGCGGTGAGCACGGTCACGCGGGCGCGGCTCGGCTGCTTGGGTCGACGGTGGGACGCCACGGAGGCGAGCTCCTTCTTCCTCAACGCCGCCGGCCGGGCTGGGGTCGCGCCCCGGCTCCGCGCATCACGTCCGGATCCCCCGCGAACTCGGCCGGACTGCACGGATTAGGCGGTTCCTTCGCTGCCGCTCCGGGTGAGCGGTCAACCGCGCGAAGGTTCGAGGCCAGACCCTAGTGACCAAGTTGTGATCAGTTCAAATCCTCATAGGAAAAATCTCGCCGCGGAGCCGCATTCGTTACGCGTGTCCCACCCTGCGTCATGGGCAGTTGACGCACCGTCCCCCGCACGCTTCCCCAAAGCAGACATCCGGCGCAGGAGTTGCTTTCCAGGCGAGAACATCACGTCGGCCGCGAAAGCCGCTTCAGCAGCATCACCGACGGCACCGGCCTGGCACCCGACCTGGCGACCCCGTCGGCCACCTCCCGGTCGCTGGAGACCACGACGACGGGGCGACCCGGCGGCTCGGCCCGTACGAGCTGCCGGATGAGCTCGTCGGCGGTCACCCCGGGCTTGGAGAAGAGCACCCGCACCCCTCGGGGCGGGGCGAGCAGCACCGGGGCGGCCAGCTCCGCGCCGTCGAAGACGCAGGTGACCTCGGCGCCCGAGCGGGCGGCCAGCGCCGAGAGCCCGCCGAGCAGCCGCAGCCGCTGCTTCTCCAGGGGCATCGTCGGATAGCCCGTCTTGGTCACGTTGTAGCCGTCGACGACCAGATGGGCCTGCGGCAGCGCGAGGAGCTGGTCGAGCAGCGCCGGATCGGTCTCGGACAGCGCGCGGGCCGCGACGTCCTTGGGCGAGAGCCGGCCGGGCTCGACCGCGTCGACGGAGTCGGCGGGCCGCGCGGACACGGGCGGCAGCGCCAGTTCGCGGCGCAGGCCCTGGGCCGCCTCCAGGACGGTGTCCAGCAGCAGCCGCAGCCGTACGTCCTCCGCCGAGCGGCCCTCGCGGACGGCCCGGCGGCCGCCTCCAGCGCGGCTTCGGCCTCACCGAGCCGCGCCTTGAGGCGGCGGGTCTCGCTCTCGGCCGCCGACACCCGCGCCGCCGCCTCCGCTTTGGCGGCCTCGGCGTCGGCCTGGACCCGGCGCAGTGCGGCCTCGCCGCGCTTGACGTCGCTCTGGGCGCTGCGCAGCTTGCGGTGAAGCGATTCCGCTTCCTTGCGCGCGGCCTCCAGTTCGGTGCGCAGCCGCTCGGTCTCCGCCTTGGTGTGGGCCCGCGCCTCGGCGAGCTCCTCGCGCAGGCGGTCCAGTTCGCGGCGGCCCTCCTCGCCGGCGCGCTCGGCGTCGGCGCGCTGCACCTCCTCGCCCGCGGCGGCGACCAGCTTCACCCAGCCGGGCGGGCGCAGCACGCAGGCGGCGGCGGCCACGTCGACCGGGTCGGCGGCGGCCGGGGGCGTGCCCGACTCGACGGCGTCGGCCAACTCGGGCTGGGCGCGGCGCAGTCGCTCGGCGATCCGCCGGCGGAACGCGGCGTCGGTCTCCAGCGCGGACGCCATCGCGTTGCCGCCGAACCGGGCCCGCCGGGTCGGGGTGAAGCGCGCGTACTGCCGCAGCTGCGCCGGGAGCTCGGCGACCGTCAGGCCGCCGAACGCGTCCGACACGAGGGCGACGACCCGGCGCCGCACCGCCTCGGGAAGCGGGCGGTCGAGCGCCTCGGCGGCGTCACCGGCCGCGCCGGCCGACTCGGCGCCGCTGTCCGGCTCCGCCACGATCCGTCACCCCACTACCCATCACGTCCCGGCCTGCCGGCATCACCGGCTCCAGCCGTATCAGGCGTACTACCCGTGCGCACGCACCCGGGTCTCGATCAGGTCTCGATCAGGCACCGGCTCCGGGCCGGTCCACCAGTTCGACCTGGTCCACCGCGTTGCACCAACGGCAGCGGACCGACTCGATGGTCTCAGAGACCACCTCGCGCTCCTCGACCGCGGGCTCGCCGGCCAGGTCCAGATGGACGTACTCCACGACCTTGGAGGAGCGCGTCACGTCGAAGCGTGTCAGGTTGCCGCAGAGCGTGCAGCGCCAGCGGGTGGTGTCCGTCGGCAGGGGAACCGTCGTCATGGGTGCCGTCGTCCTTCTCGTGATCGGTCCGGGCCGGGCCGGCCGTGTCGTGCCGGAGCGGGGGTCCGCGGTGCGCCGTCGAACTGCGGAGGCGCCCAGGGCCGCGGCCGTCCGGCCCGGGCCTGGGCATGCCCGTAACCCTACGGCCTGGCGCGGTCGGTGACGGCCCGGCGAGGCGCTCTGTCCTGCTCACTCCCTTTACGTCATGATCTGTGCATGATCGATTGGCGGGGAGCAGTCCGTACGGTCGTCACCGGCCCCTCGGTGACCTACGGGGTCATCGGGGTGTGCACCCTGGTCTTCGTGCTCGGCCCGGCCTCCGGGCTGCGCACCTCCTACGGCACCGGGGACGCCCTCATCGCGGCGCAGAGCGCCTACTTCGAGCGCTGGGGCGTGATCCCGGCGGAGCTGCTGGGCGGGGCGCCCGCGGCGCTGCTCACGCCGTTCAGCGCGCTGTTCGTGCACGGCAACTGGCTGCACCTGCTGGGCAACATGCTCTTCCTGTTCGTGTTCGGCGCGATGGCCGAGGAGCGGATGGGGCACCTGCGGTTCTGGCTGTTCTACGCGGGCTGCGGGTACCTGGCGCTGTTCGGCTACGCGGTGGCGCACGCGGGCAGCGACCAGACGCTCGTGGGGGCGTCGGGCGCGATCTCCGGAGTCCTCGGCGCCTTCCTGTACCTCTTCCCGAGGGCCCGGGTGACGAGCCTGTTCCCCTTCCTCTTCTTCCTGCCGCTGCGCTTCCCCGCCTGGATCGTGCTCGTCTTCTGGTTCGCCCTGCAGTGGCTCGCGGCGCGGGGCGCGGGCAGCGGTCCCGGCGTGGCCTACCTGGCGCACCTGATCGGCTTCGGCCTGGGCTTCCTCTACGCGTGGGCGCGCTACCGGGGCATTAGAGTGAAGGCGCCAGCAGCGGCCACCGAGGGAGAGGGACAACCGTGATCACCGCGATCGTGCTCATCAAGACCAGCGTGGACCGGATCCCCGAGATCGCCGAGGAGATCGCCGCGCTCGACTGCGTCAGCGAGGTCTTCTCGGTCACCGGTACGTACGACCTGATCGCCATGGTGCGGGTGGGCCGCCACGACGACCTGGCGGACGTCATCCCGGGCCGCATCAGCAAGATCCCTGGCGTGCGGGCCACCGACACGCACGTGGCCTTCCGCACCTACTCGCAGCACGACCTGGAGGCGGCCTTCGCGATCGGGCTCGACGCGTAGCGCCGCCGCGCGTCCCGCCCCCAGGGCCGAATCACCCGTACGAGCGAACGCAGTTCAGCCACGGTCCGGTACGCAGCGTCCGTCCTCCGTGCGGTACGTCCACCGGGCACCGTCCCGTACGAGCTCCCTCACCGCCCGCAGGAACCGGTCGACGTGCTCGTCCGGCGTGCCGGCGCCGAAGCTGACCCGGACCGCGTTCAGCGGCCGGTCCTCCGGCGCGGCGTCCGGCGCACCGCACTCCGCGGGAGCCTGCGGGGCGCCGCCCAGCAGCCTGCGGACGAGCGGGTGGGCGCAGAACAGGCCGTCGCGCACCCCGATGCCGTACTCGGCGGACAGCGCCGCCGCGAAGTGCGAGCTGTTCCAGCCGCCCACGACGAACGACAGCACACCCACCCGCGGGGCGTCGTCGCCGAACAGCGACAGCACCCGCACCTGCGGCACCTCGGCGAGGCCCGCCCGCAGCCGTGCCACCAGCTCCCGCTCCCGGGCCGCCAGCGCCTCGAACCCGGCCTCGGTGAGCGCCCTGCAGGCGGAGGCCAGGGCGTAGGCCCCGATGACGTTCGGGGAGCCGGCCTCGTGCCGCGCCGCGGTGTCGTGCCAGGCCGCCTCCAGCCCGCCGCCGGGGCGCCGCACCACGCTGCGGAGGCCCCGCCGCCCGCCAGGTAGGGCTCCGCCGCGCGCAGCCAGTCGGCCCGCCCGGCCAGCACGCCCGCGCCGAACGGGGCGTACAGCTTGTGCCCGGACAGCGCCACCCAGTCCACGTCGAGCGCGGCCGCGTCCACCGGCTGGTGCGGCGCGAGCTGTGCGGCGTCCAGCACGATCCGCGCGCCGTGCGCGTGGGCGGCGGCGGCCAGCTCCCGTACGGGCCAGAGCTCCCCGGTCACGTTGGACGCGCCGGTGACGCACACCAGGGCCGGACCGTACGGCTCGCGGGCGGCCAGGGCCCGCTCCAGGGTGTCGACCGCCTCGCCCGGCGTACGGGGGGCGTCCAGGCAGGTCACGCGGTGCCCGCGCCACGGCAGCAGCGCGGCGTGGTGCTCGGTCTCGAACACGAACACCTCGCAGCCCTCGGGAAGCGCCCTGGCCAGCAGGTTCAGTGAGTCGGTGGTCGACCGGGTGAAGACCACCTGGTCGCCGGGGCGGCAGCCGAGGAACGTGTGGACGGTGCTCCGGCTGCGCTCGAACAGGTCGGTGGAGAGCTGCGAGAGGTACCCGGCGCCCCGGTGCACGCTGCCGTAGTAGGGCGCGTAGGCGGCGACGTCGTCCCAGACCCGCTGCAGGGCGGGCGCGCTGGCCGCGTAGTCCAGCGCCGCGTAGGTCACCTCGCCGCCGGTGACGAGCGGGACGGTGACGTCCCGGCCGAGGACGGGGAGCGGCTCGGTACAGGTGCCGGCGGCGGTGGCAGGGGCTGCGGCAGTGGCGGCGGCAGGGGCAGTGGCGGCGACGGCGGCAGTGGCGGTGTTCGGGTACGCGGACATGGCGAACTCTCCCGGGAGTCACGGCGAACGAGGGTGGTCAAACCCGCGGGGCTGCCCGGACGGGCGCCCGCACACGGGTACGGAAAAGGGCCTCGGCCCGAAGAAGGGGCCAGGCCCTAACGCATTCGCTTGCTCACGGGACAACTCCCTCGGGACCAGGACCCCAGGGCGTCGCAGGGGTCCGCGCTTGCCGTAGACCTCGCTGCCTGCGGCCTGGTCTTCACCCGGGGCACCCCGCCACGGACGGAGGGTTGCCGGACAGCGGGCCGGGGCCGTGGTCGCTGTCACTCATGACCTTGGTGCAGCATCCTGCCACACCCGCCCGGTGGCGCAAGTCCCCGGTCCGGATAGCGGACGGCGCACACGGCGGCAGGACGGCTCCGCCCCCGGCGCCTGCGAGGAGGGGCCGGGGGCGGAGCCGCGCGTACAGGGGCCCGATGCTGCGCTACGGGCCGGCGCGGTGGCACGGGGCGGAGCCGCGCGGGCAGGGGCCTACCGGTGGCTCGCGGCCACCCAGCGGTCCAGGGCCTCGCGCGCCGCGCCCGAGTCGATGGACTCCGCCGCCTTCGCCATGCCCGCCCGGATCTGCTCCGCCAGGGGCGCGTCCGTCGGCTCCAGGGCCACCAGCGCCGCGGCCGAGTTGAGCAGCACCGCGTCCCGTACGGGCCCGGCCTCCCCGGCCAGCAGGCGGCGGGCCACGTCCGCGTTGTACGACGCGTCGGCGCCGCGCAGGGCCTCCACCGGGACGGGCTCGATGCCCACGTCCCTCGGGTCGAACGACTCCTCGCGGACGGCGCCGTCGCGGACGACCCACACCTTGGAGGTGGCCGTGGTGGTCAGCTCGTCGAGGCCGTCGTCGCCGCGGAACACCAGCGCCGACGAGCCCCTCTCGGCGAGGACGCCCGCCATGATGGGCGCCATCCGCGCGTCGGCGACACCGGTCGCCTGGGCCCGGACGCGGGCGGGGTTCGTCAGCGGGCCGAGGAAGTTGAAGGTCGTGCGGATGCCGAGCTCCTTGCGGGCGGCGGCGACGTGCCGCAGCGCCGGGTGGAACCTGACGGCGAAGCAGAAGGTGACGCCCGCCTCCTCCGCGACCTCGGCCACCCGGCCGGGCGCGAGATCCAGGTTGACGCCGAGCTTCTCCAGGACGTCGGAGGCGCCCGACGCGGACGACGCGGCCCGGTTGCCGTGCTTGACGACCTTCGCGCCCGTGCCGGCGACGACGATCGCGGACATCGTCGAGATGTTCACGGTCTTGGCGCCGTCGCCGCCCGTGCCGACGATGTCGACGGACGGGCCGGGCACCTCGATGGTGCGGGCGTGCGCGTACATCGTCCGGACGAGGCCGGTGATCTCCTCGACGGTCTCCCCCTTGGCGCGCAGCGCCACGGCGAAGCCGGCGATCTGCGCGTCGGTGGCCTCGCCGCTGAGGATGCGCTCCATCGCCCAGGCCGTGGCGTCCGCGTCGAGGTCCTGCCCGGTCAGCAGCGCGTCCAGGACCCGGGGCCAGGAGCGGCCCGCCGCGGTCGGTCCTCCAGCGGGGGTCACAGCGCTCATGGTCGCTCCTGGGTCGTGGGGCTCACGTGGTGTGAGGTTCCGTCGGCTCCCAGCCTATCCATCCCCCGGTACGGCGAAGAGCCCCGTCCGTGGTGTGGACGGGGCTCTCGCCGAGGCGACCTGCGGGTGCGACCTGTCTGTCAGGTCCCCCGGTCAGGGGGCAGGGGATCAGTGGTGGCCGTGGCCGGCGCTGATCTCCTTGTACTCCTCGACGGTGGCCTTGGGGACCTGGTTGTCCTCGCCGTAGTAGCCCTTGCTGAGCTTGGCGCGGAGCTTCTCCATGCGGCCCGGCTTGCGCTCGACGCCGTTCTCGTCGACCGTCGGGCCGATCTCGGCCGGGGTGTACTGCTCGTGCGCGGTGAGCGTGTGCAGCTTGGCCTGGCTCAGCGGCTCGTGGACCTCGACGAACTCACCGTGCGGCAGCCGCTTGATGATGCCCGTCTCGCGGCCGTGCAGCACCTTGTCGCGGTCGCGGCGCTGGAGGCCCATGCAGATCCGCTTGGTGACCACGAAGGCGATGACCGGTCCGACGAAGAAGAAGATCCGGACGAACCACGTGACCGCGTTGATGGACAGGTGGAAGTGCGTGGCGACGATGTCGTTGCCGCCGCCGACCAGCATGACCATGTAGGCCGTGACCCAGGCGACACCCAGCGCGGTGCGGGTCGGGGCGTTGCGCGGGCGGTCCAGGATGTGGTGCTCGCGCTTGTCGCCGGTGATCCACGACTCGATGAACGGGTAGACCGCGATCGCGGCCAGCATCACGCCGAAGAGGACCAGCGGGATGAACACGCCCAGGACCAGCGTGTGGCCCCACAGGTTGATCTCCCAGCCGGGCATGGCGCGGATCAGGCCCTCGGCGAAGCCCATGTACCAGTCGGGCTGGGCGCCGGTGGACACCATGTCCGGGCGGTACGGGCCGAGGGCCCACACCGGGTTGATGGTGAACAGCGCCGAGATGATCGCGATGACGCCGAAGACCAGGAAGAAGAAGCCTCCCGCCTTGGCCATGTAGACCGGCAGCAGCGGCATGCCGACGACGTTCTTGTTCGTCCGGCCGGGCCCCGGGAACTGCGTGTGCTTGTGGTAGAAGACCAGGATCAGGTGCGCCACCACGAGGCCGAGCATGATGCCCGGCAGCAGCAGGATGTGGATCGAGTAGAACCGGGCCACCATGTCGTGGCCGGGGAACTCGCCGCCGAACAGGAACATCGAGATGTACGTGCCGACGATCGGCGTCGACAGGATCGCGCCCTGGGTGAAGCGGACACCGGTGCCGGAGAGCAGGTCGTCCGGGAGCGAGTAGCCGGTGAAGCCGGTGAACATGCCCAGGACGAACAGCAGGAAGCCGAACAGCCAGTTGATCTCGCGCGGCTTGCGGAACGCGCCGGTGAAGAAGACGCGCATCATGTGCACGAACATGCCGGCGATGAAGATCAGCGCCGCCCAGTGGTGGATCTGGCGGATCAGCAGGCCACCGCGGACGTCGAAGCTGATGTCCAGCGTCGAGGCGTAGGCCTCCGTCATGCGGACGCCGTGCATCGGCACGTACGCGCCGTGGTACTCGATCTCGTTCATCGACGGGTGGAAGAACAGCGTCAGGTAGACACCCGTCAGGATGATGATGATGAAGCTGTAGAGGCAGACCTCACCCAGCATGAAGGACCAGTGGTCCGGGAAGATCTTCCGCATGTTGGCCTTGGCCAGGGAGTAGATCCCCAGCCGGCCGTCCGCCCAGTCCGCGACCCGCTCGCCGGCGGGCGCCTTCTGCTGTCCCGGTGCGTCAGCGCCTGATGTGTGCGTGGTTGCGGTGCTCATCCGCGCTCCCAGAATGCAGGACCGACCGGCTCCTCGAAGTCGCCGAGCGCTTCGAGGAAGCCCTCGTCATTCACGCCGATCCGCAGCTGCGGGAGGGCGTGGCCGGCAGGGCCGAAGATGACGCGGGCGCCGTCGGAGAGGTCGAAGGTGGACTGGTGGCACGGGCAGAGGACGTGGTGCGTCTGCTGCTCGTACAGGGAGATCGGGCAGCCCACGTGGGTGCAGATCTTCGAGAAGGCCACGATGCCCTCGTGGGACCACTCGAGCTCGCGCTTGTCCTTGATGTCCTCCGGCTGGATCCGGACGATCATCAGGGCGTCCTTGGCGATCAAGGTGTTGAAGTCGTGGTCGCTCTCCTCCAGGCCCTCGGGCTTGGCGAAGGTCAGCGACCCGACCACCACGTCCTCGGGGCGCAGCGGCTCGTTCGTGTTCATGTTGATGAGCAGCTTGCCGTTGGCCCAGGACGTCTTGAACAGCTTGTCCCCGGGCAGCGGGCCGAGCTCGCGCAGCAGGACCACACCGGAGAGCGGCACCATCGCGAGGGCGCCGAACATCGTGTTGCGGATCAGCTTGCGGCGGCCGATCGCCGACTCGGCGGCGCCCTCCCGGAAGTCGGCCATGACCTTGGCCTTGACCTCGGGGCTCGCCTCGATCGGGTGGCGGTCGTCGGCGACCTCCACGTCGGACATCAGGGTGCGGGCCCAGTGGACCGCGCCCGCGCCGATGCAGAACAGGGCGATGCCCAGCGTCAGGCCCAGCATCACGTGCAGGATGCTCACGTGGCCGAGGGGCCAGATGTACACGATCTGGTCGACGTCGAAGGCGACGAACGAGGCGATGAAGCCGACCGTGGCGAGCATCGACACCGTGAAGAGCAGGGCGACCGTGCGCTCCGAGCGCTTGGCGGCCCGCTCGTCGATGTCCTGGATGCGGGGCTTGTGGGGCGGGAGCCCCGGGTCTGCGAACGGGTTCTCGGCTACCGCCTTGCCGTGCGCGCTGTCCTGCCCGCTCGGCAGGCTCTCTTCGGAAATCTCTTGGCTACTCATGACTTCTTGGCCTTAGCGGTGTGGGCCGCGACCCAGACGGCGACAGCGATCAGCGAACCGAGACCGAAGATCCAGCCGAAGAGGCCCTCGGCGACCGGTCCCAGACCGCCGAGTGCGAAACCGCCGGGGCTCGGGGTCTCGTCACCATTGACGGCCTTGATGTACGCGATGATGTCCTTCTTCTCCTGCTCCGGCATGATCGTGTCCGGGAAGGAGGGCATGTTCTGCGGGCCGGTCTGCATGGCCTCGTAGATGTGCTTCTCGCTGACGCCTTCGAGGCTCGGGGCGTACTTGCCCTTGGTGAGCGCGCCGCCCTCGCCGGTGAAGTTGTGGCACTGCGCGCAGTTGTTGCGGAACAGCTCACCGCCCTTGGCGATGTCCGCGCCTTCCGGGCTGTACTGCTCCTCGGTCGGCGTGACCGGGCCGGGGCCGAGCGACGCGATGTACGCGGCCAGCTGGTCGATCTGCGCCTGGGTGTAGACCTTCGGCTTGCGCGGGATCTGCGCGCCCGGCTGCATGGCGGGCATACGGCCGGTGCCGACCTGGAAGTCCACCGCGGCCGAGCCCACACCGATCAGGGACGGGCCGTCGGAGGTGCCCTGACCGTTGGTGCCGTGACAGGTGGCGCAGCCGACGGTGTAGAGCTTCTTGCCCTCCTCGATGGCGAGGGACTGGGCGGTCTCGTCGGCCTGTGCCTGGCCCGCGGGCGCGAACGCGGCGTACAGCCCCCCTGTGGCCGCCAGCGCGAGAAGTAGGACGACGAGCGCCGCCAGCGGATGGCGTCGTCGTGCGGAGAGCTTTTTCACGGATTACCCCGGTGTCAGGATCTTCTGCGTCGATGCTTGCTGGACGTGTCGGGTGGGACCCGACTACTTGATCATGTAGATCGTGGCGAAGAGGCCGATCCAGACCACGTCGACGAAGTGCCAGTAGTAGGACACGACGATGGCGGCCGTCGCCTGCTCGTGGGTGAACCGCTTCGCGGCGTACGTCCGGCCGAGTACCAGGAGGAAGGCGATGAGGCCGCCCGTCACATGGAGGCCGTGGAAGCCGGTGGTCAGGTAGAACACGGAGCCGTACGGACCGGAGGACAGGGACATGCCCGCCTCCTTGACCAGCTCGGTGTACTCCAGGACCTGGCCGCCGATGAAGACCGCGCCCATGATGAAGGTCACGATGAACCAGGCACGCAGCTTCTTCACGTCACCGCGCTCGGCGGCGAACACGCCGAGCTGGCAGGTGAGGGAGGAGAGCACCAGGATCGTGGTGTTGGAAAACGCGAACCAGAAGTTCAGGTGTCCCGCCTGCTCGGCCCAGTATTCGGGACCCGTCACCGAACGCAGGGTGAAGTACATCGCGAAGAGGGCCGCGAAGAACATCAGCTCGGAACTCAGCCAGATGACTGTTCCGACGCTGGTGAGGTTCGGTCGATTGACCGGCGGGTGCGCGTGCCCGGTATCTACTGTCGTTGCTGTCGCCACGACCGACATTATGTCGGTCGCTTATCTCGCCCTCACTCCGGGGGGTGCCGTTCGGAGTGTCCCCCCTCCGGCGGGGCGCCCCGGCCGACCCGAACGGCCCAGCGGCAACCGCCCCGAACAGCCGTCTGCCCGGTGTTGACGGGGCCCGGGAGGGAGTAGCATCCGCGGCGTCGGTTACCGAGCAACTCACCGTGTACGACGCCGTACGAAACTCGGAGGGACCCAGCATGCAGTCGACCGCCACCGTACTGGTCTACAGCGACGACGCGAACACCCGCGCGCAGGTCCGGATGGCGGCGGGGAGGCGGCCGGCGGCGGACGTCCCCCCGATCGAGTACGTCGAGTGCGCGACGCTGCCCGCGGTGCTGGAGCGCCTGGACCAGGGCGGGATCGACGTGTGCGTCCTGGACGGCGAGGCCGTGCCCGCGGGCGGGATGGGCGTGTGCCGCCAGCTCAAGGACGAGGTCTTCGACTGCCCGCCGGTGCTGCTGCTGATGGGGCGCCCGCAGGACGCGTGGCTGGCCACGTGGAGCCGCGCGGACGCGGCGGTGACGCTGCCGGTGGACCCGGCGGAGCTGGCGGACGCGCTGGCCGGACTGGTGCGCGGCCGCCTGTCGGTGGAGGCGTAGCGGCCGGGCCCCCGCGGGGCCCGGCGGGCGGCGCCCGCGGGCTGCCGCGGGCGTCCGGCGGGCTACGCGGCGCGCGGCCTGAGCCGGGCGCCGTCCGCGGGCGTGGCGCCGTCCCGCGTGCCGCCCAGCACGGCGCTGCCCTGGCGCCACTCGTCCCAGGGCAGGTTCCAGTCGCCGAAGCCGTTCCCGAACGGGGCCATGTCCTGGCCGATGCTGTTGACGACCGTGACCAGGTCGCCGCGGCGGATGTTCTCGAAGAACCAGGCGGCGTTGCCCGTCGACATGCCCACGCAGCCGTGGCTGACGTTGGCGTACCCCTGCGAGCCGACGGACCAGGGCGCGGCGTGCACGTACTCGCCGCTCCATGTGACCCTCGTCGCGTAGTACACCGGCAGGTCGTAGGACTCGCTGCTGCCTTCGGCGATGCCGACGGTGGTGCTGCGCATCCGTACGAAGTACTGCTTCTCCAGGACCACTTTGGTGCCGTTGCGGGTGGAGAAGCCGGGTTTGCCGGTGGTCACGGGAATGGTGTTGATCACCTTCCCGTTCCGCTTGAACACCATCTGGTGGGCGGCGGCGTCGGTGACGGCCTCGACGCGGTCCCCGATGGTGAGGACGAGCGGGTCGGTGGGGGTGCCGTAGACGCCCTTGGCGACGCGGACGCCCGCGAGGTTGCTGGTGAGGTTGATCCGGGTGCCGGCCGGCCAGTACTCCTTGGGCCGGTAGTGGAGCTGCTTGTCGTCGACCCAGTGCCACGCGCCGGTGACGGCGGGCGTGGAGCGGACCTTGAGGCCCCGCTCGACGGCGGCGCGGCCCTCCTTGGTCGTGACGGGGTGGCTGAGTGCGGCCGTGAGGGGCTGCCCGACCCCGTAGGTGCCCGGTTCGGGCCCGAACTCGACCTTCATCCGCTGCCGGGCCGCCGCGGTCTCGAACGTCAGCACACGGACGCCGGGGGCGCCGTCGCCGTTCTCCGTGGCGATCCTGACGGTGTAGCGGGCCTCTGCGGCCAGCGGGCCCGTGGAGCGCCAGCGGCTGCCGTCCGCGGCGAGTTCGCCGGCCAGGTAGTGGCCTGCCTCGTCGACGGCCGTGACGTCGGTGATGCGGCCGCCGCCGTCCTTGCTGGTGACCTCCAGGGGCCGGTCCAGGGGCGCCTTGCGGTCGTCCCCGGGCCCGTTGAAGGTGATCTGGCCGGCGGCGTCGTAGGGGCGGGCGGACAGCGGGTGCCCCTCCGGGCCGTTGCAGCCGGTCGCGCCCGCACCCGCGACGACGACCAGCAGGGAGCAGCTGAGGACGGTGCGCATGCTTGGCGTGTGGCTCATAAGCACACCGTAGGAACGGCTGTCGACCCTGGCACGCCGGATGACTGCAAAAGGATGACCACGAAAGAGGGCCCGGCGGCCTCCTTACGGAGGACACCGGGCCCTTCAGGGGCGCGTGGCGCCTACTGGTTCTGGTTCTCGCCCCGGTAGTACTCGAACACCCATCCCCAGACGCCGATCAGGATGATCGGCAGGGAGAAGTAGATGAGCCACCAGTCGAGGGCGACGGCCAGGAACGCGAGGGCACCGCCGAGGGCCAGCGAGAGCGGCTGCCAGCTGTGCGGCGAGAAGAAGCCGACCTCGCCGGCCTCGTCCGCTACGTCGGCCTCCTTGTCGTCCTGCGCCATGGCGTCCACCCGCCGGGCCGTGAAGGCCAGGTAGTAGCCGACCATGATCGCCAGGCCGAAGGCCATGAACAGCGCCGTGGTGCCGACCGGCTCCTTCGCCCACACGCCGTACAGGACGGCCATGGCGAGGATGAAGAAGCTCAGCCAGATGAACATCTTGCCCTGGATCTTCACTTGCCGGCCTCCTTGCCACCGACCAGCGCGGTTTCCGTACGACCCTGGTTCTCCAGCTGGTCGATCTCGGCGATCTCAGGGTGGTGCAGGTCGAACGCCGGCGATTCGGAGCGGATGCGCGGCAGCGTGAGGAAGTTGTGCCGCGGCGGCGGGCACGAGGTGGCCCACTCCAGGGAGCGGCCGTAGCCCCACGGGTCGTCGACCTCGATCTTCTTGCCGTACTTGGCCGTCTTCCAGACGTTGTAGAAGAACGGCAGGATCGACAGGCCGAGCAGGAACGAGGCGATCGTGGAGATCGTGTTCAGCGCGGTGAAGCCGTCCGCGGCGAGGTAGTCGGCGTACCGGCGCGGCATGCCCTCGGCACCCAGCCAGTGCTGGACGAGGAACGTGCCGTGGAAGCCGATGAACAGCGTCCAGAAGGTGATCTTGCCGAGGCGCTCGTCCAGCATCTTGCCCGTGAACTTCGGCCACCAGAAGTGGAATCCGGCGAACATCGCGAAGACCACTGTGCCGAAGACGACGTAGTGGAAGTGCGCGACGACGAAGTACGAGTCGGAGACGTGGAAGTCCATCGGGGGCGACGCCAGGATCACACCGGTCAGACCACCGAAGGTGAAGGTGATCAGGAAGCCGACGACCCAGAGCATCGGGGTCTCGAAGGACAGCGAGCCCTTCCACATCGTGCCGATCCAGTTGAAGAACTTCACACCGGTCGGCACCGCGATCAGGAACGTCATGAAGGCGAAGAACGGCAGCAGCACACCGCCCGTGACGTACATGTGGTGCGCCCACACCGTCACCGAGAGGCCGGCGATGGCGATCGTGGCCGCGATCAGGCCGATGTAGCCGAACATCGGCTTGCGGCTGAAGACCGGCACGATCTCCGAGACGATGCCGAAGAACGGCAGGGCGATGATGTACACCTCGGGGTGGCCGAAGAACCAGAAGAGGTGCTGCCACAGCAGGGCGCCGCCGTTGGACGGGTCGAAGATGTGCGAGCCGAACTTGCGGTCCGACTCCAGCGCGAACAGCGCGGCGGCGAGGACCGGGAAGGCGAGCAGGACCAGGACACCGGTCAGCAGCACGTTCCACGTGAAGATCGGCATGCGGAACATCGTCATGCCGGGGGCGCGCATGCAGATGATCGTGGTGATGAAGTTGACCGAGCCGAGGATGGTGCCGAAGCCGGAGAAGGCGAGGCCCATGATCCACATGTCGGCGCCGACACCCGGCGAGCGGATCGCGTCCGACAGCGGGGTGTACGCGAACCAGCCGAAGTCCGCGGCGCCCTGCGGGGTGAGGAAGCCCGCCACCGCGATGAGCGAGCCGAAGAGGTACAGCCAGTAGGCGAACATGTTCAGCCGCGGGAACGCCACGTCGGGCGCGCCGATCTGCAGCGGCATGATCCAGTTCGCGAATCCGGCGAACAGCGGCGTCGCGAACATCAGCAGCATGATCGTGCCGTGCATCGTGAACGCCTGGTTGAACTGCTCGTTCGACATGAGCTGCGTACCCGGCCGGGCCAGCTCGGCGCGCATGAAGAGCGCCAGGAGGCCGCCGATGCAGAAGAAGGCGAACGAGGTGACCAGGTAGAGCGTGCCGATCGTCTTGTGGTCCGTGGTGGTGAGCCACTTGACGACGACGTTGCCTGGCTGCCTGCGCCGGACGGGCAGCTCGTTCTCGTACGGCTCCCGCGAGCCGTCAGCTGCCTTGTCGGCACCCTGGGGTTCGTTGAGGATGCTCACAGTTGGTTCTTCTCCGCATTCCTGGCCGGGTCCGTCTGCTCGATGCCCGACGGGATGTAGCCGGTCTGCCCCTTCTCCGCCAGCTTCTCCAGGTGCTGCTGGTACTCCTCGGGGGAGACGACCTTGACGTTGAAGAGCATCCGGGAGTGGTCGACGCCGCAGAGCTCGGCGCACTTGCCCAGGAAGGTGCCCTCCTGGTTCGGGGTCACCTCGAAGACGTTGGTGTGACCCGGGATGACGTCCTGCTTCATGAGGAACGGCACCACCCAGAAGGAGTGGATGACGTCACGCGAGGTCAGGACGAACCGGACCTTCTCGCCCTTGGGCAGGACCAGCGTCGGGCCGGGGTTCTTCGTCTCCGGGTCCCGCGTGCCCGGGATGCCGGCGTCGTAGACGCCCTCGGCACCCTGCGGGAACTGCTTCTGGAACTTGTCCGGAATGGCGCCGAGCTCCTCGGGGACCCCGGTGCCCGTGGAGGCGTCACCGTCCACGTTCTCGATGTAGTTGAAGCCCCAGCTCCACTGGTAGCCGACCACGTTGATGGTGTGGGCGGGCTTCTCGGAGAGCTTGAGGAGCTCGGACTCGTCACGCGCGGTGAAGTAGAAGAGCACCGAGACGATGATGAGCGGAGTGACCGTGTACAGCGCCTCGATCGGCATGTTGTACCGGGTCTGCGGAGGAACCTCCACCTTGGTGCGGCTGCGCCGGTGGAAGAAGACGCTCCACAGGATCAGACCCCACACGAGCACGCCCGTGGCGAGCGCAGCCGCCCACGAGCCCTGCCAGAGGGAGAGGATCCGCGGCGCCTCTTCCGTCACCGGATAGGGCATACCGAGGCGGGGGAAGTCCTCCCAGTTGTACGAGCAACCGGAGGCGGTAGCCAGGATCAGGCCCGCAGTCAGCACCTGCGGCAGCTTCCGCCGCATCGGGCGCCGCGACGAGCGGTCGGAGCCGTTGGGACTCACGTAGCGCCTTCCCGAGAGTCTCGCCCGCGGGTCGGCTGCGGCCGTCTCGCTGGTCGGTCGCCGGCCCTGACGCGGGCAGGGGTTTGGATGTTTATGCGGACCAAACCCTACTGGACGCTATTTGGCGCCGCGCGGGGAGGGTGCCCAACGCGCCGCCGCGCCCCTCTTTCGGGTTGTGTCCGCAGGTGAGAGCCGTACGGACGGCGCGGTTCCGGGCCTCTCCCGGACCCGCCGGAGGGGGATAGCGTGACCACGTGGCCTACTTCGACGTTGCTTCCTCAGCCCCCCTGCACCCGGTCGCCCGGCAGGCCCTCCAGGCGTCCCTGGACGAGGGCTGGGCGGACCCGGCGCGGCTGTACCGGGAGGGCAGGCGCGCCCGGCTGCTGCTCGACGCGGCGCGGGAGGCCGCGGCGGAGGCGGTGGGGTGCCGCCCCGACGAGCTCACGTTCACCCCCTCGGGCACGCACGCGGTGCACACGGGCGTGTCGGGCGTGCTGGCCGGCCGGCGGCGGACGGGCGGCACCTGGTGCTGTCGGCGGTGGAGCACTCCTCCCTGCTGCACGCGGCTGCCGCCCATGAGGCGGGCGGGGGCGCGGTGACCGAGGTGCCGGTGGAGCGCACGGGCGCGGTGCTGCCCGCGTCGTACGCGTCGGCGCTGCGCGAGGAGACCGCCCTGGCGTGCCTCCAGTCGGCCAACCACGAGGTGGGCACGGTCCAGCCGGTGGCCGAGGTGGCCGAGGCCTGCCGGGCGGCGGGGGTGCCGCTGCTGGTGGACGCGGCGCAGTCGCTCGCATGGGGCCCGGTCGAGGCCGGTTGGTCCGTCCTGACCGGAAGTGCCCACAAATGGGGCGGTCCTGCGGGGGTGGGGCTGCTGGCGGTGCGCAAGGGGGTGCGGTTCGCCGCGCCCGGTCCGGCCGACGAACGGGAGTCGGGCCGCTCGCCCGGCTTCCCCAACCTGCCGGCGGTCGTGGCCGCCGCGGCGTCCCTGCGGGCGGTGCGGGCGGAGGCGGCGGCGGAGGCGGAGCGGCTGCGGGGGCTGGTGGACCGGATCCGGGCGCGGGTGCCCGAACTGGTGCCGGACGTGGAGGTGGTGGGCGACCCGCTGCGGCGCCTCCCCCACCTGGTCACCTTCTCCTGCCTGTACGTGGACGGCGAGGCGCTGCTGCACGGACTGGACCGGGCGGGCTTCTCGGTGTCCTCAGGCTCCTCCTGCACCAGCTCGACGCTGACCCCGAGCCATGTGCTGCGCGCCATGGGGGTGCTGTCGGAGGGCAACGTCCGGGTGTCGCTGCCCGCCGGCGTGGCGGAGGCGGAGGTGGAGCGCTTCCTCGACGTGCTGCCGGGTGTGGTCGCGGATGTGCGGGAGCAGTTGGGCGCCCCGGCGGCGGGCGCACCGGCCGGGGCGGCGCGGGAGGCCGGGGAGCTGGTGGTGGACGCGCTGGGGAAGCGCTGCCCGGTGCCGGTCATCGAGCTGGCGAAGGCGATCGGGGACGTGCCGGTGGGCGGCACGGTGCGCGTCGTCACCGATGACGAGGTGGCCGCGCTGGACATCCGCGCCTGGTGCTGGATGCGCGACCAGGAGTACGTCGGCGAGGAGCCCGCGGAGCGGGGCGCGGCCTACGTGGTGCGCCGCCGGACCTAGCTCCCTGCGCCGCGGCGCCCGGAGCCCGTCGGCCGGGTGCGCGGTGGCGGGGGTCCGCCGTTCGGCGGCCGTCGCGGCTCGCAGGTGATCGCGGTCAGGACCGCGGCTGCGGTGGCCGCGAAGCGCGGGGCGCGCAGCGGGTGGGGGTGCGGGCCTGCACCGCCCCGAGCCCTCCGCCAGGGCGGTGGGGTCCGGGGCGGGTGGCGCGGGCGTCAGGGGAGGTGGGCCTGCACCTCGGCCGCGGCCTCGTCGCCGTACGCCTTCGTGAAGCGCTCCATGAAGTGGGCGCGGCGCAGCGTGTACTCCTGGGTGCCGAGTGTCTCGATGACCAGCGTGGCCAGCATGCAGCCGACCTGCGCGGCGCGCTCCAGGCCGACGCCCCAGGACAGGCCGGACAGGAATCCGGCCCGGAAGGCGTCGCCGACGCCGGTCGGGTCGACCTTGGCGTCCTCTTCCGGGCAGCCGACCTCGACGGCCGGTTCGCCGACGCGCTCGATGCGGACACCGCGCGAGCCGAGGGTGGTGACGCGGTGGCCGACACGGCCGAGGATCTCCTCGTCGGTCCAGCCGGTCTTGGCCTCGATGAGCCCCTTCTCGTACTCGTTGGAGAAGAGGTACGTGGCGCCGTCGAGGAGGGTGCGGATCTCCTCGCCGTTCATCCGCGCGATCTGCTGGGAGAAGTCGGCGGCGAACGGGATGCCCCGGGTCCGGCACTCCTCGGTGTGGCGGAGCATCGCCTCGGGGTCGTCGGCGCCGATCAGGACGAGGTCGAGGCCGCCGACCCGGTCGGCGACGGCCTTGAGCTCGATGAGCCGGGCCTCGCTCATGGCGCCGGTGTAGAAGGAGCCGATCTGGTTGTGGTCGGCGTCCGTGGTGCAGACGAAGCGCGCGGTGTGCAGCACCTCGGAGATCCGTACGGAGGCGGTGTCGACACCGTGGCGGTCGAGCCAGGCGCGGTACTCGCCGAAGTCGAAGCCCGCCGCTCCGACCAGCACCGGCCGGGCGCCGAGCTGCCCCATGCCGAAGCAGATGTTGGCGCCGACCCCTCCCCTGCGGACGTCGAGGTTGTCGACCAGGAAGGACAGGGAGACCGTGTGCAGCTGATCGGCGACGAGCTGGTCGGCGAATCGGCCGGGGAAGGTCATGAGGTGGTCGGTGGCGATGGAGCCGGTGACTGCGATACGCACGGCGGGATGCTCCTGCGGGGAGGCGGCTGGACGGGACGCGCGAAGGGCGCTCGTACGGGATCGTCGAGTGGTCGACGGGCGGCAGTCCACGCTACCGGGTGCGGCCGGTGACGGAGAACAGCGGAAACTACCCGATAGTAGGTCTTTGTCGGTCCGGTCGGGCGTGCGTACCGTGCCCGTATGTCGAACACCAAGGCGCCGCGTGAGCGGCGTGAGCCCGAGTTGACGTTGGCCGAGCTGTGCGGGAACTCGGCACGGATGGCCCCGCACTGGGTGGTCCCCGCGGCGGACGCGCCCGGCCGTGTGCCGCCTTCGGCGATCCACGGCGTGGTGGTGCCCGCGGCGTCGGCGCGGATGATGGACGCCGCTTCGGAGTACGGCGGCTGAGCCGCACGGTCCCGTCCCCCGGGCCGCCCGGGGGACGGGGACGGGACCGTACCCCGGATGTACGGAACCGCTCGCCCGTCCGCTCCGTCCCAACGGTGTCTCCGGTCAAAAGGAGATACGACAGGGGAGAGACCGACGAAGGAGCGTTGCGGTGAGCGAGACCGAACCCACAGGCGTCAGCCAGGTCGACGCCGCCCCCGGTCGGCGGCGTTCGCCGCTCGCCGTCTCCGTGGTGGCGGCGGCCGTGCTGCTCGCGGGCGGGGGCACGTATCTGGCCGTGGCCGCGGCGGGCGGCGAGCGGGGCGGCGCGGCAGGGGCCGAGCAGGCGGGCATCGCGGACAACCGGGGGCGCCGCCTCCGGCCGCGGGTGACGGCGGCGCCACGGCCCCGGGGATCGCCCCCGGCGAGCCGGACCCGGGCGGTGCCACCTACCGCGTGGAGGGCACGCTGCCGGACGGCCCCGACAAGGCGTACACGTACCGCCCGAAGGGGTCGGTGGACGCGGACGACGTGGCGCGCCTCGCGGACCTGCTCGGGGTCGCGGGCACTCCGGTCGAGGAGCACGGCGGCTGGCACGTCGGGCCGCAGAAGGACGGGTCGGGCGCGGTGCTGCGGGTGGACGCGCAGGCGCCGGCGACCTGGACGTACCACGTCGGCGGGCCGGTGACGGACAACTGCCCGAAGGGGAAGAAGGCGTGCCCGCCGGACGGGGGCAGGCCCGGGAAGCCGGTGGGCGAGGACGCGGCGAAGCGGGCGGCGGCCCCGGTGCTGGAGGGCCTGGGCCTGGACGACGCCCGGCTGGACGCCTCGCAGGTCATGGACGGCGTCCGGGTGGTGAACGCCGACCCGGTGGTGGCCGGGCTGCCCACGTACGACTGGTCGACCGGGATCAGGGTGGGAGCGGCGGGCGCGGTCGTCGGCGGCAGCGGGCGGCTGCTGGAGCCGGTGCGGGCATCGGAGTACCCGGTGATGACCGCGCAGGAGGCGGTGCGGGAGCTGAACGAGGCCGTCGGCCACCGCGACGGCCGGATCGGCGGCTGCGCGACGCCGGTGCCGAACGGCGGGCCGCAGGCCCCGGACGTGATGGGCGGAGCCGCGGAGCCGGCCGGCGCGGAGCCGGGCGCCACGAACCCGGGCGGCACGGACCCGGCCGCGCCGTGCGAGCCGGGCGGCACACCGCTGCCGCCGAAGGAGCGGGTGACCATCCGCGGTGCGGCCTTCGGTCTCGCCGGCCAGCTGGAGAAGGGCGCTCCGGCGCTGGTCCCGGCGTGGCTGTTCGACGCCGAGCGGGAGAACGGGGAGCGCTACCGGTTCGCCTACCCGGCGGTGCCGGTGGAGCGGCTGGCCCCGGAGCCCGGCGAAGCGGGCGGGCACCTGCGGGTCGACCGGTACGAAGCGCGGGACCGCACGCTGACGGTGTGGTTCACCGGCGGGGTGTGCAGCCGGTACACGGTGCGGGCCGAGGAGACGGCCACCCAGGTGAAGGTGCGGCTGTACGAGACGCCGGTCGAGCTGGACCGGGCGTGCATCGCGCTCGGCGTGGACCTGAGCGACACGGTGACGCTGCGGGCCCCGCTGGGCGACCGCCAGGTCGTCGACGCGGTGACCGGCGAGCCGGTGCCCCGGAAGTAGCCCGGCGGCTTCGGCGGAAGACCGGCGGGGCGGCGCCCCTGTGCGGCCCTGCGACCGGCTCTTCGCAGCGGGCCGGCGGGGGCGGCGCCCCGCGCTCCCGCCGGTGAACGGGCGGGCGCCGTCCGGCCTTCCCACTGCGGACCGGCGGGGAGGGACCGGCTGTTTCCGCGGCGGACTGGCGGGAGGGGCCCGATGTCTGCGGGTCGGGCCGGTGGAAGGGCGCCCCAGCGGTTCCGCCCTGGACCGGCGGGGCGGCACCACCGCAGCCCCGCGGGCAGGGCGTCGGCGGCAGCGCCCGGGTGGGCCGGTGGGGAGGGGCCGGGCGTTTCCGCGGTGAGTCGGCGGAGGGGCGCTCCAGCGGTTCCGCCCTGGACCGGCGGGGCGGCCGCTCGGGCGTTTCCCCGGTGGGCCGGTGGTGCGGTGCGCCGTCTGTCCGCAGGAGGCGCCAGAGGGCGGCAGCGCAGGCGCGGACCGCGCCGGAACGCGAGCGGCGTGCGCCGACTCGGGCGCGGACGGCGCCGGGCAGCGAGCGGCGGGCGCGGAGGGCATCAGACGCAGCAGCAGCCCGCGGAGGGCATCAGACGGCAGCGGCAGCCGCAGCGCGGCCGACAGCGCCGGGGCGCGAACGGCGGCGGCCCCGGACCGTGGTGGTCCGGGGCCGCCGCCGTCACTCCCTGCGGGCGTCAGCTGAAGGAGTCGCCGCAGGCGCAGGAACCCGTGGCGTTCGGGTTGTCGATGGTGAAGCCCTGCTTCTCGATCGTGTCCACGAAGTCGATGGTGGCGCCACCGAGGTACGGAGCGCTCATGCGGTCGGTGACGACCTTCACGCCGCCGAAGTCCTTCTCCACGTCGCCGTCGAGGGAGCGCTCGTCGAAGAAGAGCTGGTAGCGCAGGCCGGAGCAGCCACCGGGCTGGACGGCCACCCGCAGGGCGAGGTCGTCGCGGCCTTCCTGGTCGAGCAGGGCCTTGACCTTCGCCGCGGCGGCGTCCGTCAGGAGGATGCCGTCACTGACAGTGGTCTTCTCGTCCGATACGGACATCTGCTTCTCTCCCGGGTTGTACGAAGACTGCTTGCCGACGGTCAGGTCAACCGGCGGGGCCGCGGATTCATTCCGGGCCGAGCGCTCGTCTTTCTCGTCTGCCTCTTGTCCCTCCTCATGCTCGCACACCGGCCGTCGGGCAAGCACCGCCACGGGGAAGGCGAATGTGTCACATCGACACTATGGACATCGTCAAAGTGACGTGAACCGGATATGATAGATAGCGTCATTTAGACGAGAAGGCGCAGTGCCTGCCACGTGAAGCTCAGTAGAAAGGGTGCGTGACGTGACCACCGCCCAGCCCCTGGACGTCCAGCCGACCCCGCTCGCGCTGCTTCTCCTCGGCCGCGAGGCCGACCCGAAGAGCGAGCGCGGCGTGGAGTGCCCGGGCGACCTGCCCGCGCCGTCCGACCCGGACCTGGTGGAGCGCGCCCGCGCGGCCAAGGAGCGGCTCGGAGACAAGGTCTTCGTGCTCGGCCACCACTACCAGCGCGACGAGGTCATCCAGTTCGCGGACGTCACGGGTGACTCGTTCAAGCTCGCCCGCGACGCGGCGGCGCGGCCGGAGGCCGAGTACATCGTCTTCTGCGGCGTGCACTTCATGGCCGAGTCCGCGGACATCCTGACCGGCGACGACCAGAAGGTCGTGCTGCCCGACCTGGCCGCGGGCTGCTCGATGGCCGACATGGCCACGGCCGAGCAGGTCGCGGAGTGCTGGGACGTGCTGACCGAGGCGGGCGTCGCGGACGTGACCGTGCCCGTCTCGTACATGAACTCCTCCGCCGACATCAAGGCCTTCACCGGTAGGCACGGCGGCACGATCTGCACCTCCTCGAACGCCGAGCGCGCCCTGGACTGGGCCTTCGAGCAGGGCGAGAAGGTCCTCTTCCTGCCGGACCAGCACCTCGGCCGGAACACCGCGGTCCGCGACATGGGCATGTCCCTGGACGACTGCGTCGTCTACAACCCGCACAAGCCGAACGGCGGCCTCACGCCGGAGCAGCTGCGCGCCGCGAAGATGATCCTGTGGCGCGGCCACTGCTCGGTGCACGGCCGCTTCTCGCTGGACTCGGTCAACGAGGTCCGCGAACGCATCCCCGGCGTGAACGTGCTGGTCCACCCCGAGTGCCGGCACGAGGTCGTCGCGGCCGCCGACTACGTGGGCTCGACCGAGTACATCATCAAGACGCTGGAGGCCGCCCCGGCGGGCTCCAAGTGGGCGATCGGCACGGAGCTGAACCTGGTCCGGCGCCTGGCGAATCGTTTCGCCGACGAGGGCAAGGAGATCTCGTTCCTCGACCGGACGGTCTGCTTCTGCTCGACGATGAACCGCATCGACCTGCCGCACCTGGTGTGGGCGCTGGAGTCGCTGGCGGACGGCAAGCTGGTCAACCGGATCCAGGTGGACCGGGAGACCGAGGAGTACGCGAAGCTGGCGCTGGAGCGGATGCTGGCGCTGCCGTAAGGACCACGGCGCCGCGGTGGCGGCCGCCGCCGTACGCCTACGAGGGGCGTCTCGGCGTACACCGGTCGGTGTACGCCCAGGCGCCCTCCGTCGTCACCCGGCGGGCCGCGGCCCGCCGGGCGGCCGGGCGGCCGGGCGGCCGGAGCTGTCCGCCCCTGACCCGCCGGAGCCTGGGGCGGTCCCCGGGCCCGGCGGGAAGCCGACCCCGCTCCACGCACGGCCCGGTGGGGAACCGGGCGGCAAGTCCGCCCACGGCCCGGCGGGCAGCCGGGCGGCAGCCCTCCCATGACCCTGCGGGCAGCCGGGCGGCAGTCCGATCCGCCGCGTCGAGTTACGCGAGCGGACCGCCGCCGGATCGTGCGCCTCTCATGACCCTGCGGGCAGCCGGCGGGCGGCGAGTCCGTCCACAGCCCGGCAGGCAGCCGGCCGGCAATCCGCCCGCGGCCCGGCGGGCAGCCGGTGGGTCAGTCCGCGCCGGGCGTGACGAGGCCGGTCTCGTAGGCGGCGACGACCAGTTGGGCGCGGTCCCGGGCGCGGAGCTTGGCCATGGTGCGGTTGACGTGTGTCTTCACGGTGAGCGGGCTGACCGTCAGCCGCTCGGCGATCTCGTCGTTGGACAGGCCGCCGCCGACGAGGGCGAGGACCTCGCGTTCGCGGCCGGTGAGCGGGGCGAGGCGCTCCGTCCCCCGGGTCGCCGCGGCCCCGGCGCCGCCGGGGCCGTCCCCCGGGCCACCGCCGCCCTGGGCGAGGAAGCGGGTGATGAGCCCCTTGGTCGCGGCGGGCGACAGCAGGGCGTCTCCCGCGGCGGCGACCCGGATGGCGCCCAGCAGCTCGTCCGGTTCCGCGCCCTTGCCGAGGAACCCGCAGGCGCCGGCGCGCAGCGACTGCACCACGTAGTCGTCGACCTCGAAGGTGGTCAGCATGACGACGTGCACCCGGTCCAGGGCCGGGTCGGCGGTGATGGCGCGCGTGGCGGCGAGTCCGTCGGTGCCGGGCATGCGGATGTCCATCAGCACCACGTCCGGTGCGGTGGCCCGGGCCAGGGCGAGGGCCTCGGCGCCGTCGGCGGCCTCTCCGACGACCTCCATGTCCGGTTCGGAGTCCACCAGCACCCGGAACGCGCTGCGCAGCAGGGCCTGGTCGTCGGCGAGCAGGACGCGGATGGGCCCCGTGGGCTCCGGCTCCCCGGCGGCGTCGATGGTCATGCGGGCCCGTCCTCCCCTGTGCGTGCGCTGAGCGGAAGTATCGCCCGCACCCGGAAGCCGCCTCCGTAGCGGGGTCCGGTGGTGAGGGCGCCGCCGAGGGCGGTGGCGCGCTCCCGCATGCCGAGCAGGCCGTGGCCGCCCGACGCGGCGGGCCCGGGCGCCGCGGCGGCGGAGCTGCCGCTGTCGAGCACGGTGACCTCGATGGTGCGGCCCACCGGCACCACGCTGACCTCGGCGGTGGCGTCCGGGCCCGCGTGCTTCCGGACGTTCGTCAGGGACTCCTGGATGATCCGGTACGCGGCGAGGTCGACGGCCGCGGACAGCTGTACGCCCTGGTCGGTGCGGGCGAGGGACACGGGGAGCCCGGCCCGGCGGAAGGAGTCCAGCAGGTCGTCGAGCCGGGCCAGGCCGGGGGCGGGCTCCGTGGGGGCCTCCGGGTCGCCGGACTGGCGCAGCAGTCCGACGGTGGCGCGCAGTTCGTCCAGCGCGGAGCGGCTTGCCTCCCTGACGTGGGCCAGGGCCTCCTTCGCCTGGTCGGGCCGCTTGTCCATGACGTGGGCGGCGACGCCGGCCTGCACGTTGACGAGGGCGATGTGGTGGGCGACGACGTCGTGCAGGTCGCGGGCGATGCGCAGGCGCTCCTCGGCGACGCGGCGGCGGGCCTCCTCCTCGCGGGTGCGTTCGGCGCGCTCGGCCCGTTCGCGGATCGCGTCGACGAAGGCGCGGCGGCTGCGGACGGCGTCGCCCGCCGCCGCCGCCATGCCGGTCCAGGCGAAGACGCCCAGGTTCTGCTGGGAGTACCAGGGGGCGGAGCCGCAGCACATGGCGGCACCGGTCAGCACGGTCATCGTCGCCAGGCCGACCCGCCAGGTGGTGGGGCGGTCGGTGCGGGAGGCGACGGTGTAGAGGGCGACGACGGCGCTCATCGCGACGGGCGCGGCGGGGTCGCCCGACGCGAACTCGGCGACGGTGACGGCGCTGGTGACGGCGAGGACGGCGAGGGGCGCGCGGCGCCGCGGGACGAGCGCGGCGGCGCCCAGCACCATGAGGAGGACGCTTCCGGGTCCGGGGGCGCGGGTGCCGAAGGTGGGACCGGTGCGGCTGCCGTGCGGGTCCGCGAAGGAGCCGAGGACCATCGCGAGGAGCACGGCGACGGCGAGGGCGGCGTCGGCGGCCAGGGGGTGGGCGCGCAGCCAGGCGCGGGCACGGACGGGAAACCTCACACCCGCGAGCGTAAGCGCCCGCGGCCCCGGCCTCCCCGGTGGTGGCGCGCCGCACACGGCGGGAGGAGCGGCACCGGGCACCCGCCGACCGCGTGAGGAAGGCGCGCGGCGGATGCGCGGGAGGCCGCGGCCGCGAGGCGCCCGTGTCGGGCGGGCGGGTGCGTGTGTGCGGGGCCGCCCGGCAGCCGCCCCTGCGCACGGCCGCGGACGGGCCTTCGTCGGGAGGGGTGCCGGGTGCGCACCGGACCGTGACGCAGGCGCCGCCCCTGTACCGCGCGGGAGCAGGTGGGCGCCGCCGCCATGGGCGCGGGAGCAGGCGGGCGCCGCCATGGGCGCGGGAGCAGGCGGGGCGCCGCGGCCTCCGGGTGGCGCGGCGGCCAGGTGGCGCGGCGGCCGGGCGGTACGGCGGCCGGGCGGTGGAGCCGCAGCCTCCGTACGGCGCGGGTGCGGCCGACCGTACGTGTCAGGCCGTGTGCCGCCGGCACGGCGCTCTGCGGCCGACCGTACTCGTCAGGCCGTGCGCCGCCGGCACGGCGCGCGGCCGCTGGTGGCCGTGGCGCCGTCGGCGGGGTGGCGCCTGACGGGGCCCGCCGGGCCCCGCCGGGCGACCGCCCCGGCACCGCGTCGCGGCGGTCCGGGGCGGGGCCGGGTCAGGCCGGGGGGATGAGGCCGGTGTCGGAGAGGAGGGACTTGACCTCGTCCAGCGTGGCGTCCGGGGAGGGGAGGATCAGCTCCGACGGCTCCAGGGAGTCGTCGGGCAGCGGTTCGCCCAGCTCGCGGATCCGGTCGAGCAGCGCGTGCAGCGTGTGCCGGAAGCCGGGGCCGTCGCCGTTCTCCAGTTCGGCGAGCAGCTCGTCGTCGAGCGTGTTCAGTTCGGCGAAGTGGCTGTCCGCCAGCTTCACCTGGCCCTCCCCCATGATCCGTACGATCATGACGCGCCGCCCTTCGGTCAGCTCGCGGTCAGCTCTTGTCGAACCTCGGGCGGGACTCCTGCGGGGACTGCTGCTGCCCCTGCTGGGTGCCGTTGCCGCCCTCGATGGCCTGCTGCGGGCTCGTGCCTCCCGCCAGCTCGGCCTTCATACGCTGGATCTCCAGCTCCACGTCGGAGCCGCCGGACAGCCGGTCCAGCTCGGCCTGGATGTCGTCGCGGGCGAGGCCGGACTGGTCGTCCAGGGCGCCGGACGCCAGCAGCTCGTCGATCGCCCCCGCGCGGGCCTGGAGCTGAGCGGTGCGGTCCTCGGCGCGCTGGATGGCGACGCCGACGTCGCTCATCTCCTCCGAGATCCCGGAGAAGGACTCGGCGATGCGGGTCTGCGCCTGCGCCGCCGTGTACGTGGCCTTGATCGTCTCCTTCTTCGTGCGGAAGGCGTCCACCTTCGCCTGGAGCCGCTGCGCCGCCAGCGTCAGCTTCTCCTCCTCGCCCTGGAGCGTCTGGTGCTGTGTCTCCAGGTCGGTGACCTGCTGCTGCAGCGCCGACCGCCGGGTCAGCGCCTCCCGGGCCAGGTCCTCCCGGCCGAGCGCCAGCGCCTTGCGGCCCTGGTCCTCCAGCTTGGCGGACTGGCTCTGCAGCTGGTTCAGCTGGAGCTCCAGGCGCTTGCGGGAGGTCGCCACGTCGGCGACGCCGCGCCGCACCTTCTGGAGCAGCTCCAGCTGCTTCTGGTACGAGTAGTCGAGGGTCTCGCGCGGGTCCTCGGCCCGGTCCAGGGCCTTGTTCGCCTTCGCGCGGAAGATCATCCCCATACGCTTCATCACACCGCTCATGGGCTTCGCGCGCCCCCTTCTGACCGAGTCTGCTGCAGCTCTCCGACAGAACCCACAGTACGGGCCCTGCTTCCATTACCGCACTGTTCGAGCCCCGATGTGCTCCTCCCCAAGGACGACTGCGGGCGGCCCGCCTCCGGCTCAGGGAGTAGAGGGGAGCTCAGGGGGCCTTCCCCACCGGGGACGCGGGCCGTTGCCGGATCGTTCCCCACCGGAGTGGGGTCCACACCCGGCACCCCGTACCCTTGGGCTTTGTGTTCCGTAGCCGTTCGAAGGATGAGAAGGCCGCCGCCGACCAGGCGGGCATGGACCTCTCCAAGCAGCCCCGTGACCCGCAGGCCCCCAAGGGCCGGCCCACTCCCAAGCGGAGTGAGGCCCAGTCCCAGCGCCGCCGCGCGGTCAGCCCGCCCCTCGACCGCAAGGAGGCCATGCGCCGCCAGCGGGAGGCGCGCCGCGCCGACATGACCCGCCAGCGCGAGGCGCTGGCCGGCGGCGACGAGCGCTACCTGCCGCCCCGGGACAAGGGGCCGGTCCGCCGGTTCGTACGGGACTTCGTCGACTCCCGGTTCTTCATCGCCGAGCTGTTCCTGCCGCTCGCCGTGGTGATCCTCGTCCTGTCGGTGATCCGCGTCGGGCAGATGCAGACCATCGCCACCCTGCTGTGGCTGGGTGTCATCGTGATGATCGTCGTGGACTCCATCGGCTTGGTGGTCCGCCTGAAGAAGCAGCTGAACGAGCGCTTCCCGAACGAGCCGAAGCGCGGCGCGGTGGCGTACGGACTGATGCGCACGCTCCAGCTCCGCCGCCTGCGGCTGCCGAAGCCGCAGGTCAAACGGGGAGAGCGACCCTGAGCACCGAGTCCGCCGGGTTTCTGGGGGCGCCGGCCGACTGGATGGACGGACTCGGAGGACTGCGCAACACGGTCCGTCAGGAGCTGGTGGCCCGCCAGCTCGACGAGCAGATAGCGGCCCGCTACCCCGTGGGGCAGCGGCTGCGGATACTCGACGTCGGCATGGGGCAGGGCACGCAGGCCCTGCGGCTGGCGCGCGCCGGGCACACCGTGACCGGCATGGAGTCCGACCCGGAGATGCTGAAGGCGGCCCGGGAGTCGCTGGTCTCGGAGCCCGCCGGGATCCGGGAGCGGGTGCGCTTCATCGAGGGCGACGGCCGGGACACGGGCGTGCACTTCCTGCCCGGCAGCTTCGACGTCGTGCTGTGCCACGGCGTGCTCATGTACGTGGACGAACCGGACGCGATGCTGGCCGGTCTCGCCCGCATGCTGGCCCCTGGGGGCCTGCTGTCCCTGGTCGTACGGAACGCGGACGCCCTGGCGATGCGGCCGGGGCTGGCCGGGGACTGGTCGGGTGCCCTCTCCGCGTTCGAGTCGGAGCAGTACACGGGCCGGCTGGGGAAGCCCGTGCGGGCGGACCGGCTGGCCACGCTGACGGCCACGCTCGCGGGCATCGCCGCGCCGCTCCAGGCGTGGTACGGGGTGCGGCTCTTCACTGACAACGTTCCCCCGGAGCAGGGTCTGCCCCCCGCGGAGGAACTGGAGCGGCTGCTGGCGGCCGAGGACCGGGCGGGGCGTACGGAGCCGTACCGCCGGTTGGCGTCGCTGCTGCACCTGTGCGGCGTGCGCGGCTGACCGCTTCCGCCCGCGCCGGGGACCGACCCCGGCGCGGGCGCCGCCGCGGTGCGGCAGCGGCCGGGCACCGGGTGCGCGCCCCTGAACGGGTGCGTTCCGGAGGCCGGGGCGCGGCCTCCGTGGGGATACTCCCGTCATGGACGCCCTCCCCCACCGCCCGCCGACGCCGTGGTGGTCAGGTCCGTGTGCCGCGGTCGTGGCCGCTCTGCTGGCCGGCTGCTCGGCCGTGCCGGCCCCCGTGCCCGCCGGGCCGGGCGCACAGGCGCGGGCCACCAGCACGCAGGCCGCGGCGCCGCGGCGGCAGGCGGACGACCTGCAGAACGACTACCAGACCGTGATCGAGAACGTCCTGCCGTCGGTGGTGACCATCGAGGCGGGGCAGAGCCTCGGCTCCGGCATCGTCTACGACGGTGAGGGCCACATCGTGACGAACGCCCACGTCGTCGGGGACGCGGAGACGTTCCGGGTCACCGTCGCCACCCGGGAGCAGCCGCTGACGGCGAAGCTGGTGTCCAGCTACCCCGAGCAGGACCTGGCCGTCATCAAGCTGGAGCGCGCCCTGCCGGAGGGCGTGCGGCCGGCCCGCTTCGGGAACTCCTCGGAGGTGGAGGTCGGCCAGATCGTCCTGGCCATGGGCTCGCCCCTCGGCCTGTCCGGCAGCGTCACGCAGGGCATCGTGTCCGCCATCGGACGCACCGTCAGCGCGGACGGCTCCGACGGCGGCACGGGCGCCACGATCGGCAACATGGTGCAGACGTCCGCGCCCATCAACCCGGGCAACAGCGGGGGCGCGCTGGTCAACCTGGACAGCGAGGTCATCGGCATCCCCACCCTGGCGGCGGCCGACCCCGAGCTGGGCGCCGGCATGGCGTCCGGGATCGGCTTCGCCATCCCCGTGTCGATGGTGCAGACGGTGGCCGGCCAGATCGTGAAGTACGGCGAGGTCCGCGAGTCCGGGCGGGCCGCGCTCGGCATCTCGGGCCGCACGGTCCTCGACGACGCCTACCAGCCCGCCGGGGTGGCGGTGGAACGGGTCCTGGAGGACGGGGCCGCCGCGGCGGCGGGCCTCAGGGCCGGGGACATCGTCACGCGCCTCGGCGACGACGACATCACCACGATCACCTCGCTGCTGGAAGCGCTCGCCTCCCGCAAGCCCGGCGACGAGGTGACGGTCCGGTACCTGCGGGAGGGCAAAGCGCGGTCGGCGACGGTGACGCTGGGCGAGATGTGACGCCGCCGCGGCCCCGTCACGCCTCCGCGTTCAGCGGCATCGGGCCGTAGATCTTCGCGCCGTCCTCGAACAGGGTGACCTGGTCGGCGCCGCCGTCCAGGAGGTCGCGCCAGTTCTCCCCGATCCAGGACTCCGCGTCGCCCTGGGTGGTGAACTCCTCGGGTGCGACCGCCGGTTCCACCTCCGCGCCGTCGGACTTCTCGAACCGCCACGTCCATGCCATGGTGCGCCTCCCGAGCTGCCGTGCCTACAGGGCCTTCCTGCCCATTCCTGCCCGCAGCCTAGCCGGGCGAGCAGCACGGGAGGGCTCGCGGGAAGATCGGGGGGTGGAACTGACTCTGCTCGGCACCGGCGCCCCCCTGGGGCTGCCCCGCCCCGGCTGCTCCTGCGCCGCCTGCGCCGCCGCGCGGGACGCGGACGCGCGGGCCGCGACCTCGCTGCTCGTGGACGGCGCGCTGCTCCTCGACCTCACCCCGGGCGCGGCCCTGGCCGCCGCCCGCGCCGACCGCAGCCTGTCCGGGGTCCGGCAGGTGCTGCTGACGCATCCGTCCGACGGGCCGCCGGTGGAGGTCCCCGCCGGGCTGCCCGACGCCGGGCGCGTGCCGGACGGGCGCGAGCTGACCCTCATCAGCGGGCACAAGGTGCGTGCCGTGCCCATGGACGCGCCGGGCACGGGGTACGAGATCGTGTCGCTGGAGGGCGGCCGGCTGCTGTACCTGCCGCGCGGGGGCGCCCCGGCGGGGATGGCGCCGCCGCCGCGCCCGTACGACACGGTCGTCGCCGACGTGGCGGGCGGCCCGACGGACTCGCGCGGCTGCGGGCCCTGGGGGCGGTCGGCCCGGACACGGACGTCGTGGCCGTCCACCTGGACCACGACGTGCCGCCAGGCGCGGAGCTGGCGCGGCGGCTCGCGGCGGCCGGGGCGCGGGCCGTGCCGGACGGGACGACGCTGGTGGCGGGCGCGTCCCGGGAGCTGCCGCGGGTGCCGCGGCGCACCCTGGTCACCGGCGGCGCCAGGTCGGGGAAGTCGCTGGAGGCCGAGCGGCGCCTCGCGTCCTTCCCCGACGTCGTGTACGTGGCGACGAGCGGCACCCGGGACGGGGACGCCGAGTGGGCGGACCGCGTGAGCACCCACCGGGACCGGCGCCCGGGGTCCTGGCGTACCGAGGAGACCTGCGAACTGGCGCCGCTGCTGCGGGAGGACGGGCCGCCGCTGCTGGTCGACTGCCTGTCGCTGTGGCTGACGGACGCCATGGACCGGGTGGGGGCCTGGGACGACGACACATGGGCGCGGGAAGGCCGGAAGGCGCTGCGCGAGCGGGTCGCGGAGCTGGTGGCGGCGGTGCGCACCACCTCCAGGACCGTCGTGGCGGTCACCAACGAGGTCGGCGCGGGGGTGGTTCCCGCGACGGCGGCGGGGCGGCGCTTCCGGGACGAGCTGGGGCGGCTGAACGCGGCGTTCGCCGACGAGTGCGAGCAGGTGCTGCTGGTGGTGTCGGGGCAGGCGCTGGTGCTCCGCGGTTGACGGGCGTGCGCGGGCCGGCGGCACGCGGGGCGGGCGGGGCGGGTAGGACGGGTGGGGCGGGTGGGGCCGAAAGGTGCGGGAGGTGCGCCGGGCGTAAGCGGCGTTCGCTGCGCGGGCGGAGGGGCGCGTACGGCCGGCGGGCGGAGGGGCGCGTACGGCCGGGGCGGCGGGCGGCGGGCGGTCGCTGTCCGGGCAACTGACCGCGCCTGACCGCGTCCAGGCAGCGGCGGACCTGCGGCCATGCCCGCGCCGGTGCGTGCCCGGTACTGTTCCGCGAATGAGCAGCAGCCTGAATCTCGACGACTTCTCCGACCTCATCGAGCGGCCCGACAGCACGGTCCGCCGGGACGCCGAGGAACGG
Organism: Streptomyces sp. CC228A; assembly: GCF_021390935.1. Classification (GTDB taxonomy): domain Bacteria; phylum Actinomycetota; class Actinomycetes; order Streptomycetales; family Streptomycetaceae; genus Streptomyces. The sequence goes on along the minus strand of NZ_JAJPUI010000004.1, from coordinate 11,898 downwards.
AGGGAGCGGCTGGCCGTGCGCCCCGGTGCGCTCGGTCGCCTGGACGAGCTGGGCGAGTGGCTGGCCGCCGCCCAGGGGGCCGTACCGGTCAGACCGGTGGAGCGGCCGCGGGTCGTCCTGTTCGCCGGCGACCACGGGGTGGCGGAGCTGGGCGTCTCAGGGCGCCCCGCGGGAACGGCGTACCGGCTGGTGCGGGACGTCCTGGACGGGTCGAGCCCGGTCGCCGTGCTGGCACGGCGGGCGGGGGTCCCGGTGCGGGTCGTCGACGCGGGCCTCGACTGCGATCCGGAGCTGCTGCCGAAGGACGTGGTGCGGTACCGGGTGTGCCGGGGCAGCGGGCGCATCGACGTCGAGGACGCCCTCACGGCGGAGGAGACGGAGCGGGCCGTGCGGCTCGGGATGGCGGTCGCCGACGAGGAGGCCGACTCGGGGACCGACCTGGTGGTGCTGGGCGACCTGAGCGTGGGCGGCACGACGGTCGCGGCCACCCTCGTCGCCGCGCTGTGCGGGACCGACGCGTCGGTGGTGACCGGCCGGGGCGGGGCGGGCATCGACGACCTGGCGTGGATGCGCAAGTGCGCGGCGATCCGCGACGCGCTGCGCCGGGCCCGTCCGGTGCTGGGCGACCAGATGGAGCTGCTGGCCGCCGTGGGCGGGGCCGACATCGCGGCGATGACCGGGTTCCTGCTGCAGGCGGCGGTGCGGCGGATGCCGGTGGTCCTGGACGGCGTCGTGTCGGCGGCGTGCGCCCTGGTGGGGCAGCGGGCCGCGTTCCGGGCGCCGGACTGGTGGCTGGCGGGTCAGGTGGGCGGCGAGCCCGCGCAGGCGAAGGCGCTGGACAGGATGGCCCTCGTCCCGCTGCTGGACCACGGCGTCACCGTCGGCGAGGGGGCCGGTGCGCTGCTCGCGCTGCCGCTCGTCCAGGCCGCCGCGGCGCTCGCGGCGGAACTGCCGGAGCGTCCCGGCGCGCCCCGGGAGGACGGCGCACCGGAGGAGGACGCAGCGGGCTGACGGCCTCCGGGGCGCGCGCGGGTAGGCGGTACGCGGGAGCCCGCGGAGCCGGCTGCACGGACGGGGCCTCCCCCGCTGCGACCCTCGCAGCGCCTGCCGCGTCCCGGCGCGCGGAGCACCCGCAGGGGCCCGTCCCGATACGGCGACCGCCCGGCGTGCCGCAGAGGCCGCTCCCCGACACGACCGCCCGGACCGCGTACGGGCCGCACCTCCCGCCAGGTGCCCGGCGCCCCCGGCTGCCGTCGGCGCACGGCCCCGGCCGGGGCCTGGGAGCGCCCTCGGAGGGACGGGACGCGGCCGCGCGCCCCGAGCCGGCGGCCCGGCCGCCCTCGCCGGGCCCGCTTCCCGGCGGCTGAAGGGCGGGGAGACGCGGATCACGCGCGGGGCGCTGAACTCGGCGCTGTCCCGGTCGGTCTTCGAGCGTGCGCCCGGTCGCGAGTCGCCGTGCCGGGCCGCGGGACGTACCGACCGACGTGGGAGCCGCGGTTCATGCTGTTCGAGAGGGGCGCCGGTGCGCTGCGGGGCGCGGGGCCGGCCGTGCGGGGCTTCGCCCTGCGCGAGTGGGGGCCGCTGTTCGGGAGGGTGCGCGCGGGGCTCGCGGCACGCGGGTGGCGGGCGGTCCCGCTGACGCTGGCCGCGGTGTGCCTGACGTCGCTCCTCCAATGGGTGCAGAACCAGCCGTGGGGCTACGCCCCGGTGCAGGCCGTCGGGGCGGTGCGGGCGGAGGAGCCCCTGTGGCTCGCGCTGGTCCGGACGCCGCTGTCGCTGTTCGTGCCCGCGCTGGACCTGCCGGTATGGGGCGCGCTGGCGCAGATCCTGGTGGTGTTCGGCATCGCCGAGGTCTGCCTGGGCCGGCGGCGGACGCTGCTCGTCGCCTACGCGGCGACGCTGGCGGGCACGCTGTACGCCCGCGTCGGTGTCGCGCTGGGCCCGGACGGCCTGCTGGGCCCGGTGGGGCTCCCCGCGTCGGACGCGCGGGTGGTGGACACCGGCCCGTCCGCGGCGGTGGTCGGACTGGCCGTGTACGTCTGCTGGCGTCACCGGGCGCGGCTCACCGCGTGGCTGGTGGTCGCGGCGATGGTGGTGGAGGTGGTCGTCAAGCCGAACCTGGCCGGCAAGGAGCACCTCGCCGCGATCGCGGGCGTGGCGGCGGCGTACGCGGTGGCGGCGTGGTGGCGCCGACGGTCCGCGGCCGGGGCGGCGGCTGGCTCCGCGGCCTCGGCCGGGGCGGCAACTGGGCCCGCGGCCTCGGCCGGGGCAGGCACCGCCGCGGGCGACGGGCCCCGCGTCAGTCGGGAGTCCCGCCGATCAGGTCCTGGAAACGGCGGGTGAGGCGCGTCCACCGGCGGTCGTGGCGGTAGGCCCGCAGCCCCGCCCTTGCGCGGGCGCGGGGGCGGCGGCGGTAGGCGCGGCGCGACCACGGCGACCCGGGGCGGGCGAGCCGTACGGCGGCGAACAGCGCCACGAACGGCACCAGCACCCCGATGACCGCGAGCCGGAACTTCCCTTTCAGGAACGCGACGGCCACGAAGACGAAGTTCACGGCGAGCGTCAGGACGAGACCGGCGCGGTTCTGCCGCTCCTCCGGTGTCAGTTCGTCCACGCCCAGCGGGGAGAAGCCCGCCAGGACGAGCAGGAGCAGGGCGGCGGTCAGCACGACCGCCTCCACGCTCTGGCGGCCCTGCTCGGTCCAGTAGACGTCGTCGAGGTGGAGGATCAGCGCGAACTCGTCGAGGACCAGTCCGGCGCCGATGCCGAACAGCACGGCGCAGGCCGTCGCGGCCGCCCCGCGGTGGTCGGCGGCGACCCCGCCGAAGCCGCCCACGAGGGTGAGGACGACGCCGGGCACGACGTGGTGGATGTGCACGCCGCTGCCGGTGCTGATGTTCCTGAAGGGGCCCCGGCCGGCGCGGATCATGCGGGTGACGGTCCGGGTGGCGAAGAACGTGAGGAGGAAGGAGGCGAGCGCGATCAGCAGCGGCAGCTTCCCGGGCTCCACGATGTTCCGGGTGAACCAGTGACCCATGCCACCTCCGTCCCTTTTGCGGCAGTACGCGCAATTTACCGGCGGAGGGCGGCGGGTGACAGCGACTACTGTGCGCGCGGTGACGACTTCCCCCGCCCCCGCGCGCCTCCACGGCCTGCGTTTCGCCTTCGGCACCCTCACGGTGCTGCCCGCGCGCGTCGCCCGCTGGGACCGGGAGGCCGCCCGGGCCGGAATGCTGTGCGCCCCCGTCGCGGGGCTGGTGGTGGGCCTGTGCGCGGCGGCCGCCGGCGGGCTGCTGCTGGTGCTCGGTGCGGGGCCGCTGCTCGCCGCCGTCGCGGCGGTCGCGGTGCCGGCGCTGCTGACCCGGGGCCTGCACCTGGACGGCCTCGCGGACACCGCCGACGGACTGGGCAGCGGCAGGCCCGCCGAGGACGCGCTGCGCATCATGAAGCAGTCCGACATCGGCCCGTTCGGGGTCCTCACCCTGGTGCTGTGCCTGCTCGCCCAGGTCGCCGCGCTGTACGAGCTGTACGGGCAGGGGTGGGCGCGCGGCGCGGTCGCCGCGGTGCTCGCGGGCACCGCCGCCCGGCTGGCGCTCACCCTGGCCTCCCGTACCGCGGTCCCCGCGGCGCGGCCGGAAGGGCTCGGCGCGGTGGTCGCGGGCACCGTCCCGCCGCGGGCCGCGCTCACGGCCGCCGCGGTGGTGCTCGCCGGGTGCGCGGCGGCCGGTGCCGCGCTGCCGGGGGCGTACGACGCGGTGCGGCACGTGCTGGCCGCCCTGGTGGCGCTGGTCGCGGCGGAGGTGCTGCTGCGCCGCTGCGTGCGCCGGTTCGGCGGGGTGACCGGGGACGTGTTCGGCGCGGTCGCGGAGACCGCGGCGACGGCGGCGCTGGTCGCGCTGACGCTCGGTTAGCCCGCCTGCCGGCCGGCCGGGCACTCCTCCGCCGGAGCGCCGGCCGCGCGCCCGGCACGGCGAGGAGCGCGCGGCCCCGGCCGGGGCCGCGCGGGGCCTATCCGTCCGGCATGAAGCAGACACCGCGGAAGAGTGAACATCCGGCCCCCTGAACGAGTCGGACGGGCACGCGTAGGCTCAGCCCTGCTCCATCCGGGCCGCCCCGTGACGCCCTGGCAAGCCCGTCTACGATGCGGCGGGCACGGTCGGCCCACCCCTCGACCGCTCATATGACTCAACGGAAGCGAGATCTCACCACCGTGACTGCTCTCACTCTCAGCACCGCCGGGGCTGCGACGCTGCGCGCGGACGCCCTCGTCGTCGGTGTCGCCAAGCCCGCCGACGGCGGGAAGGGGCTCGTCGCCGCGCCCGGCGCCGAGGCCGTGGACGCGGCGTTCGACGGAAAGCTCGCCACCGTCCTGGAGACCCTCGGTGCGTCAGGTGCCGAGGGTGAGGTCGTCAAGCTGCCCTCCCCGGACGGCGTGAAGGCCCCGCTCGTGCTGGCCGTCGGCCTCGGCCAGGTGCCCGAGAAGGACGCGGCGTTCCCGCGGGAGACGCTGCGCCGCGCCGCCGGTGCGGCCGCCCGCGCCCTGCACGGCACGAAGAAGGCCGCGTTCGGGCTGCCCGTCGACTCCCCGGAGGACGCGCAGGCCGTCGCGGAGGGCGCGCTGCTCGGCGCGTACGCCTTCACCGCGTACCAGGACCGGGGCAAGGACGCGAAGGGCCCCCTGGCGGAGGTGGCGCTGCTCGGCGGCAAGCCCCGCGACAAGGCGTACAAGGCGGCTGCCGAGCGCGCGCTCGTGCTGGCCGAGGAGGTCAACCGGGCCCGCGACCTCATCAACACCCCGCCGAACGACCTGACTCCCGAGGCGTTCGCCGCCGTCGCCACCGCGGCCGGCAAGGAGAACGGCCTCAAGGTGCAGGTCCTCGACGAGAAGGCGCTCGCCAAGGGCGGCTACGGCGGCATCCTCGGCGTCGGCGCCGGCTCCCAGAACCCGCCGCGCCTGGTCCGGATCGCCTACACGCACCCGGAGGCGCAGCGGACCCTCGCCCTGGTCGGCAAGGGCATCACGTACGACTCCGGCGGCATCTCCCTGAAGCCGGCCGGCCACAACGAGACGATGAAGTGCGACATGAGCGGCGCCGCCGCCGTGTTCGCCGCCGTCGTCGCGGCCGCCCGCCTCGGCCTGCCCGTCAACGTCACCGGCTGGCTGGCGCTCGCCGAGAACATGCCGTCCGGCTCGGCCACCCGCCCCGGCGACGTGCTGCGCATGTACAGCGGCAAGACGGTCGAGGTGCTGAACACCGACGCCGAGGGCCGCCTGGTCCTGGCCGACGCGATCACCCGCGCCTCCGAGGAGCACCCGGACGCGATCGTGGACGTGGCCACCCTCACCGGCGCGATGATGGTGGCGCTGGGCAGCCGCACCTTCGGCATCATGGCGAACGACGACGCCTACCGCACCGCGATCCACGAGGTCGCGGAGGAGGTCGGCGAGCAGTCGTGGCCGATGCCGCTGCCGGCGGACCTGCGCAAGGGCATGGACTCGCCGACCGCCGACATCGCCAACATGGGCGAGCGGATGGGCGGCGGCCTGGTGGCCGGCCTGTTCCTGAAGGAGTTCGTCGGCGAGGGGATCACCTGGGCCCACCTGGACATCGCGGGCCCCGCCTTCAACGAGGGCGGCCCCTTCGGCTACACCCCGAAGGGCGGCACGGGCTCGTCCGTGCGGACCCTCGTGCGGCTGGCGGAGCGCACCGCGGCGGGCGACCTCGGCTGACCCCGCACCGGCACCGCGTACGGCTTGACGCACACCGCCCTGGGGAGGGCTGCCGGCCTGTTCGACAGGCCGGCAGCACGGGGCCCGCGGCCGAGCCGCCCGTACGGGCCGCAGCGTGGGCGGAGGCCCCGGACGTCACCCGTCCGGGGCCTTCGCCATGGGCGCCCCGTTCGCTCTCGACGAAATCCGTACGTGCGTACGCCGCCCCCACCTCGGGTGGTGGATCATCCTCCGTCTCAGGACCCGGCCCCGCGTCCCGGCGTGGGCCGACTAGTGCGAAGATGGGTGACCGGCAGGACAGGGCCCCCACCACAGGGCCGAACATCGACAGCGGCCGAACACCAGCCGCCGCAGGTCACTGAGGACCGGCGACCGGCGCACATGCATGGAGGACGTGACGTGGCGAACGACGCCAGCACCGTTTTCGACCTAGTGATCCTCGGCGGTGGTAGTGGCGGCTATGCCGCGGCCCTGCGGGGCGCGCAGCTTGGCCTGGACGTCGCACTCATCGAGAAGGACAAGCTGGGCGGCACCTGCCTGCACCGCGGCTGCATCCCCACCAAGGCCCTGCTCCACGCCGGTGAGGTCGCCGACCAGGCCCGCGAGGCGGACCAGTTCGGTGTCAAGGCCGTGTTCGAGGGCATCGACATCAAGGGCGTCCACACGTACAAGGACGACGTGATCAGCGGCCTGTACAAGGGCCTGCAGGGTCTGGTCGCCTCCCGCAAGGTGACCTACATCGAGGGCGAGGGCCGGCTGTCCTCCCCCACCTCCGTCGACGTGGACGGGCGGCGCATCGAGGGCCGCCACGTCCTGCTCGCCACCGGCTCCGTGCCGAAGTCGCTGCCGGGTCTGGAGATCGACGGCAACCGCATCCTCTCCTCGGACCACGCGCTGGTCCTGGACCGGGTCCCGGAGTCCGCGATCATCCTCGGCGGCGGTGTCATCGGCGTCGAGTTCGCCTCCGCCTGGAAGTCCTTCGGCACCGACGTCACGATCATCGAGGGGCTCAAGCACCTCGTGCCGGTCGAGGACGAGAACAGCTCCAAGCTTCTTGAGCGCGCGTTCCGCAAGCGCGGCATCAAGTTCAACCTCGGCACCTTCTTCCAGAGCGCCGAGTACACCGACAGCGGTGTGAAGGTGACCCTGGCGGACGGCAAGACCTTCGAGGCGGAGGTGCTGCTGGTCGCGATCGGCCGCGGCCCGGTCTCCGCGGGCCTCGGCTACGAGGAGCAGGGCGTCGCCATGGACCGCGGCTACGTCCTGGTCGACGAGTACATGCGCACCAACGTGCCGACGATCTCGGCGGTGGGCGACCTCGTCCCGACGCTGCAGCTCGCGCACGTCGGCTTCGCGGAGGGCATCCTGGTGGCGGAGCGGCTGGCCGGTCTGAACCCGGTCCCGGTGGACTACGACGGCGTGCCCCGGGTGACGTACTGCCACCCCGAGGTCGCCTCCGTGGGCATCACCGAGGCCAAGGCCAAGGAGATCTACGGTGCGGACAAGGTCGTCGCCCTGAAGTACAACCTCGCGGGCAACGGCAAGAGCAAGATCCTGAAGACCGCGGGCGAGATCAAGCTCGTCCAGGTCAAGGACGGTGCCGTGGTCGGCGTCCACATGGTCGGTGACCGCATGGGCGAGCAGGTCGGCGAGGCGCAGCTCATCTACAACTGGGAGGCGCTGCCGGCCGAGGTGGCCCAGCTCATCCACGCGCACCCGACGCAGAACGAGGCCCTCGGGGAGGCCCACCTGGCGCTGGCCGGCAAGCCCCTCCACTCCCACGACTGACGCACCAGTCACCGGGCGCGACCACTTACCGCACAGATCTGTTAGGAGCTAGTGAAACCATGCCGGTTTCCGTAACCCTGCCGGCGCTCGGCGAGAGCGTCACCGAGGGCACCGTCACCCGCTGGCTGAAGGCCGAGGGTGAGCGCGTCGAGGCCGACGAGCCGCTGCTCGAGGTCTCCACCGACAAGGTCGACACCGAGATCCCCGCCCCCGCCTCGGGTGTCCTGTCCCACATCAAGGTCGCCGAGGACGAGACCGTCGAGGTCGGCGCCGAGCTCGCCGTCATCGACGACGGCACGGGCGCGCCCGCCGAGGCCCCGGCCCCCGCCCAGGAGGCCGCCCCCGCCCCGGCGCAGGAGGCCCCCGCCCAGGAGGCGGCCCCCGCCCCGGCCCAGGAGGCCGCGGCCGCCCCGGCGCCCGCCGCCGAGGCACCGGCCGCCCCGTCCGGCGGCGCCCAGGGCACCGACGTCACGCTGCCCGCGCTGGGCGAGTCGGTCACCGAGGGCACCGTCACCCGCTGGCTGAAGGCCGTCGGCGACAGCGTCGACGCCGACGAGCCGCTGCTGGAGGTCTCCACCGACAAGGTCGACACCGAGATCCCCGCCCCCGCCTCCGGTGTGCTGCTGGAGATCACGGTGGGCGAGGACGAGACCGCGGAGGTGGGCGCCAAGCTGGGCGTCATCGGCGCCGCGGGTGCGGCTCCGGCCGCCGCCCCGGCTCCCGCGGCCCCCGCCCCTGCCCCCGCCCAGGAGGCCCCGGCCGCCCCGGCCCAGGAGGCTCCGGCCCCGGCTGCCGCTCCGGCCGCCCAGGCCCCGGCGCCCGCCCAGGCCGCCCCGGCCCAGGCTGCCCCGGCTCAGGCGCCGGCCCCCGCCGCTCCGGCCCCGGCGCCCGCCCAGGCCCCCGCCCCGGCCGCCCAGGCCCCGGCCGCCGCCCGCGCCACCGACGAGGGTGCGTACGTGACCCCGCTGGTGCGCAAGCTCGCCTCGGAGCACGGCGTCGACCTCGGCAGCGTCAAGGGCACCGGCGTCGGCGGCCGCATCCGCAAGCAGGACGTCCTCGCCGCCGCCGAGGCCGCGAAGTCCGCCGCCGCCCCGGCTCCGGCCGCCGCCCAGGCCGCGCCCGCCGCCAAGGCCCCGGCGCTGGAGGTCTCCCCGCTGCGCGGCCAGACCGTCAAGATGACCCGCATGCGCAAGGTCATCGGCGACAACATGATGAAGGCGCTGCACGAGCAGGCGCAGCTGTCCTCCGTCGTCGAGGTCGACATCACCAAGCTGATGCGGCTGCGCGCCCGCGCCAAGGACGCGTTCGCGGCCCGCGAGGGCGTGAAGCTGTCCCCGATGCCGTTCTTCGTCAAGGCGGCGGCCCAGGCGCTGAAGGCGTACCCGGTCATCAACGCCCGGATCAACGACGCCGAGGGCACCATCACGTACTTCGACTCGGAGAGCATCGGCATCGCCGTGGACTCCGAGAAGGGTCTGATGACGCCGGTCATCAAGAACGCCGGCGACCTCAACATCGCGGGCATCGCCAAGGCCACCGCCGACCTGGCGGGCAAGGTCCGGGCCAGCAAGATCACCCCGGACGAGCTGTCCGGCGCGACCTTCACGATCAGCAACACCGGCTCGCGCGGCGCGCTGTTCGACACGGTCATCGTGCCGCCGAACCAGGTCGCCATCCTGGGCATCGGCGCCACGGTCAAGCGCCCGGTCGTCGTGGACCACCCGGAGCTCGGCGAGACCATCGCCGTGCGCCACATGACGTACCTGACGCTGTCCTACGACCACCGCCTGGTGGACGGCGCGGACGCCGCCCGCTACCTCTCGGCGGTCAAGGCGATCCTGGAGGCCGGCGAGTTCGAGGTCGACCTCGGCCTGTAGGACCGCGCTCCTCGCGCACGGCAACTCGGCGCCCCCGCCCGGCACTCGACCGGTGCGGGGGCGCCGTCGTACCGGCCGGTCACCCAGGGCGGGGGCGCCGTCGTACCGGCCGGTCACCCAGGGCGGGGGCGCCGTCGTACCGGCCGGTCACCCAGGGCGGAATAATGGCCTCACCGGCATCAGCGAAGGAGTCCCCTCCATGACCACCCCGCCCCCCGTCGTGCACTCGCTGCGCGAGCAGATCCGCGAGCACATCGTGGAGGGGATCGTCAGCGGCCGCTGGAAGCCGGGCGAGCGGATCGTGGAGCGGCGGATCGCGACGGAGCTCCAGGTGAGCCAGACGCCCGTCCGCGAGGCGCTGCGCGAGCTGGAGTCGCTGCGGCTGATCGAGTCGGCGCCCAACAAGGGGGTGCGGGTCCGCAACCTCACGGCGGCGGACCTGGAGGAGTCGTACCCGGTGCGGGCCGGCCTGGAGCAGATCGCGGCGGAGCTGGCGGCCGGGCGCCTGGCGGACGACTGCTCGGCGCTGGAGCCGCACGTGGCGGCGCTGTACGAGGCGGACGCCCGGGGGGACGGCACGGCGCAGGTGCGGCACACCGTGGCGTTCCACCGGGAGCTGGTGCGGGCGGCCCGCAACGCGGTCCTGCTGCACACCTGGGAGGGCCTCGGCATCGAGGTGTTCACGGCGCTGTCGATCCGCTGGCTGGGCACGGTCCAGAAGGAGTACGCGGAGGAGCACCAGGAGCTGGTGGACGCGTTCCGCCGCCGGGACCCGGCGATCGGCAGCCTGGTCAAGGCCCATGTCCTGGGCTGCGCACCGCGCGCCTGACGCGCCGCGCCCTCAGCCGTCGAGGCGCCGCACGTCCTCCTGCTCGACGTCCTTGAGGACCCGGGAGACCGTGGCGAAGTCGTCGTCGCGGTGCAGGACGACCAGGCCGTGGTGCACGGCCGTGGCGCACAGGAGCAGGTCGACCACCCCCGCCGCGCGATGCTGCCCCCGCTGGGTCAACTTGTACTGGGCGCTGCCGGCCCAGCGCCAGGCGTCCTTGGGGACGCGCACCGGCTCGAAGAGCTCTTCCAGCTCCTCGTCGGTCTCATCCCTGTGTGTGAGGCCGGTGGCGCTGTAGAGAATCTCCGTACGGGTGGCTTCGCACATCCCGACAGCGCCGGTCTCGATCTCGGCGTCCCATCGACGCCGCGCGGCGGGATCACCCGTCAGGTGAACGTAAGCGCTGGTGTCGAGGAGGTACGTGATCACGTCTCACTGCTCCCGTGCTGCGCGGCCTTGCGGGCCTCCCAGTCTCGGCGCAGCTGGTCGAAGTCGCCACGGGCGGCACGTTCGCCGACGCGTTCCCACGCGGCGCGCCTGCGGTAGCGCCTTATCACCTCCAGAAGCGCCGTGTTGATCGTGTCCTTCTTCGTCTTCGTACCGAGGAGCCTCGCGGCCTCGGCGAGTACATCGTCGTCCAGGTCCACGTTGGTCACGCTCATGATCCACACTTCTGTATGCCATGTGGGTTCTCGACCACCACTCCCCACACGCTAGCGCGCCTCACCGACATCGCGCGGGCAGATGCTACCGTGCGCGACGAATCGGACGCACAGCGCTACCGAAGGGCCGCACATGAAGATCGTCTGTGTCGGCGGGGGGCCCGCCGGGCTGTACTTCTCCGTGCTGATGAAGCTGCAGGACCCGTCCCATGACATCACCGTCGTCGAACGCGACCCGGCGGGCTCCACGTACGGCTGGGGCGTGACCTACTGGGGCGGGCTGCTGGAGCGGCTCCGCGCCGGCGACCCGGAGTCCGCGCGGGCCGTCGAGGCGGCCTCGGTGCGGTGGAGCGACGGCGTCGCGCTCGTGCGCGGCCACCGCACGGTGCACCGCGGCGACGAGGGCTTCGGCATCGGCCGCCACCGGCTGCTCGCGCTGCTGGCCGAGCGGGCGCGCGCCCTGGGGGTGCGCCTCGTGTACGAGCAGGAGGTCGCCGACGCCGACAGCCCCCTGCTGCGGGGCGCGGACCTGGTCGTGGCCGCGGACGGGGCCGGCAGCCGCCTCCGGCAGAGCCTCGCGCCGCGCTTCGGCCCTCAGGTGCGCACCGGCCGCAACCGGTACGCGTGGCTCGGCACGACCAAGGTCCTCGACGCGTTCGGCTTCGCCTTCACCGAGACGGAGCACGGCTGGATCTGGGCCTACGGCTACGGGTTCAGCGGCGACCGCTCCACCTGCGTCGTCGAGTGCGGGCCCGAGACGTGGCGGGGCCTCGGGCTGGACCGGCTCGGCGCGGACGCCGCATTGGCCCTGCTGGAGCGGCACTTCGCGGAGCTGCTCGACGGGCATCCGCTGATCGCCGGCGACGAGGGCGGCGGCGCGGTGCGCTGGCGGGCCTTCCGCACGCTCACCAACCGCGCCTGGCACCACGGCAACGTGGTGCTGCTCGGGGACGCCGCCCACACCACGCACTACTCGACCGGCGCGGGGACGACGCTCGCGCTGGAGGACGC
>NZ_JAJPUI010000023.1 GCF_021390935.1 Streptomyces sp. CC228A | reverse complement strand
GCTCCGTACGCGCCGGCATGCAGGTCGCCGAGTCCGCCGCCAAGGACGTCAAGCGCGTCCACCTGGAGCTCGGCGGCAAGGCCCCCGTCGTCGTCTTCGAGGACGTCGACATCGACAAGGCCGTGGAGGACATCTCCGTCGCCGGGTTCTTCAACGCCGGCCAGGACTGCACCGCCGCCACCCGCGTCCTCGTCCACGAGTCGATCCACGACGACTTCGTGGCCGCCCTCGCGAAGGCCGCCGCGGAGACGAAGACCGGCCTGCCGGACGACGAGGACGTGCTCTACGGCCCGCTCAACAACGCCAACCAGCTGGCCCAGGTCACCGGCTTCATCGACCGCCTCCCCGCGCACGCCAAGGTCGAGGCGGGCGGCCACCGCGTCGGCGACAAGGGCTACTTCTACGCCCCGACCGTCGTCTCCGGCCTGCGGCAGGACGACGAGATCGTCCAGAACGAGGTCTTCGGCCCGGTCATCACCGTGCAGTCCTTCCGCGACGAGGAGCAGGCCGTCCAGTACGCCAACGGCGTCGAGTACGCGCTGGCGTCCTCCGTGTGGACCAAGGACCACGCCCGTGCGATGCGCATGTCCAAGGCCCTCGACTTCGGCTGCGTGTGGATCAACACCCACTCCTCGTGCACGGTGCGGTACACCACCGCGGCCGCCATCCCCGTACCGAAGGGGCGGCGGCCGGTCAGCGCGAAAGCGAGGACGCAGCCGAGGGAGAAGACGTCCCCGGCCGGGCCGGCATCCCCGTACCCCGCGAGCCCGGCCTGCTCCGGTGCCAGGAAGCCCGGTGTCCCGATCAGCGCGCCGGTGGCGGTGAGCGCCGTCGCGTCGGTGCTGCGGGCGATGCCGAAGTCGATCAGGCGCGGGCCGTCGAGGGCGAGCAGCACGTTCCCGGGCTTCACGTCGCGGTGGACGAGCCCTGCGTCGTGCATCCCGGCGAGGGCGTCGGCGAGCCGGGCGCCCAGCGCCCGCACGGCGGCCTCCGGCAGGGGGCCGTGCAGGGCGACGGCCTCGTCGAGCGACGGGCCGGGCACGAACTCGGTGGCGAGCCACGGTTCACGGGCTTCCGCATCGGCGCCGAGGACCCTGACCACCCACCGGCCGGTGATCCGCTCGGCGGTGCGCGCCTCCCGCCGGAACCGCTCGCGGAAGCCGGGGTCCGCGGCGTACTCCGCCCGGATGCGTTTGACCGCGGCGAGTGCGCCGCCACCGGACCGGGCGAGGTAGACCACCCCCATGCCGCCGGTGCCGAGCCGCCCCAGCAGCCGGAAGCCGGCGATCGTCGAGGGGTCCGACCGGTGCAGGGGCCGCACGGGTTCAGGCCCCCTTCGTCCCGGGCGGCCCGAGGGGGGCGGCGCCGGCGTAGCGCACCCGGCCGCCCTTGACCACGTACATGTAGGTGCCGACGCCGTTGACCTCGCGAGTCGACTTGTCGAAGGAGTACGCGCCCATCGCGCCCTTGTACTCCGCCGCGAGGAGGGCCCGCGCCGTCTGCGCCCGCTCGGGCCGGGGCCCGGCCGCGGCCGCCGCCGCCACCACGCCGATCATGAGGTTCACCACGTCGAATGCCTCTCCCGCATACGGGGCGGGCGCGGCGCCGAAGCGCTGGGTGTAGGCGGTGCGGAACGCCGCCGCCGAGGGCAGGGCCGCCGGGTCCGCGGCAGGCGCGCCGATGGCCCAGCCCTCCGCGGCGGCGCCGGCCTCCCGGACGAACCGCTGGTCGTCGAAGACCTGCTGGCCGGTGGCCCGCGGCCCGGTGAACCCGGCCTCGTGCAGCGCGCGGGCGGCCAGCACGGCCGTCTCCGTGACACCGCAGTGCACGTAGGCGTCGATGCCGTGGTCGAGCATGTCCCGGATCACGGTCCGGTAGTCGGTCGTGCCGGCCGGGACCACCCGGTGGTACGGGCCGGCCGCGTTCTCGTACCGGACGGCCCAGTCGGCGCCGCCCATGTACTGCCAGCCGTACACGTCGTCGGTGCGGTCGTGCACGAGCCCGGGCCGGGTACTGCCCTGGTGCAGCACGTGGAAGCCGATCCAGTTGCCGGCCTTGGGGTGCGACGGGATGGCCCGCACCAGGGTCCTCAGATCGCCCGCGGCCAGCAGGTTGAGGCCCGCGGAGACCGTGGCGACGGGCATGCGGGCCTCGTCGTACGCGGGCATCGCGGCCTGACCGGGGTAGTCGGAGGTCGGGCCCAGGACGGCGAGGACGTCGGGGTCGGTGGTGAGGGCGCGGGCCGCGGCCAGGGCCTTGGACGGGTCGCCCTGGTCGTCGGACACCTTCAGTTCGAGCGTGAAGGGGCGCTTCCGCGAGCTGCCGCCCGACCGGGGGCGGGCGTTGAACAGTTCGACGGCCAGCCGGGCACCCTGTTCCTGCGCCCGGCCGACGGCCCGGGCCGGGCCGGTGAGGTCCGCGTGGACGCCGATGACCCAGCGGCGCTCCCGGGCGCCGGAGCCCGTCTTCGCGCCACCGCCCGCGCCGCTCCGGCCGTAGCGGGCCCAGATGCCGGCAGCGCCGCCGGCCGCCAGGACGGCTCCGCCCGCGGACAGCAGGAACCTCCTCCTCCCGAACGGCCCCCGGCGGTCCTCTGACCGTGCTCCCGGCTCGGTCGGGTCGATGTCGGGCAGGGCCAGCATCCGCGCCGAGCGTTCCGCGATGGTGCGGACGACCGGTGCGGGCAGCCAGTCCGCGGACCCGGCGTCGACGTCCGCGGTGAGGCGGTCCGCGACCTCCGCGGCTGAGGGCCGGTCGGCCGGGTCCTTGGCGAGGCACTGCCGTACGAGGGGGAGCAGCGGCTCCGGCACGCCGGCGAGGTCCGGCTCGTCGTGGACCGTGCGGTAGAGCAGGGCGTCCAGGGTGCCGGTGCCGAACGGGGGGCGTGCGGTCGCCGCGTAGGCGAGGAGGCAGCCGAGGGAGAAGACGTCGGCGGCGGGGCCGATGCCGGCGGTGCGGGCCGCGGCCTGCTCCGGTGCGAGGAAGCCGGGCGTCCCCACCACCATGTCGGCGGAGGTCAGCCCCGTCTCGCCGGCGACACGGGCGATGCCGAAGTCGATGAGCCGGGGCCCGTCGACGGCGAGCAGGACGTTGCCCGGCTTGACGTCGCGGTGGACGAGCCCCGCCTCGTGGACGGAGGCCAGGGCGCGGGCGACGGCGCCGCCGAGGACCCGAAGGCTCCGCTCCGGCAGCGGGCCGTGCGCGCGGACGGCCTCGCCGAGGAGGGGCCGGGCAC
The DNA here is from genome assembly GCF_021390935.1 of Streptomyces sp. CC228A. Lineage (GTDB taxonomy): Bacteria > Actinomycetota > Actinomycetes > Streptomycetales > Streptomycetaceae > Streptomyces. The sequence continues at coordinate 2,323 of NZ_JAJPUI010000023.1, read as the reverse complement.
GAAGGCGGTCGCCATCCACGGCTCGGGGGCGTCGGGATCGGCGCCGGTGACCGGCACCGCCCACGGGCTGGCCACCCGGCGGGCGGCCTCCACCTCGCGGCGGAAGCGGGCCCGGAAATCGGCCTGGTCCGCCTGGTCGGCGTGGGTGACCTTCACGGCGGCGAGCTCGCCGCTCGCGGTGCGGCCGAGGAAGACCACCCCCATGCCGCCGGCGCCCAGCCGGCCCAGGAGGCGGTAGCCGGCGAGGGAGGACGGGTCTGCGGGCAGCAGCGGCTGGAGGGCGCCCTCGGGCCGCGCGCCGCTTCCCGCCGCGGGGGTTCCGTTCACTGCGGGGCCTCCAACTGCGCCTTGGCCCGGTCGGTCATGGCGACGAGCGCCTGCACCTGGGCGTGGTCGACCTCCTGCTCGCCGTGGCCGGGCGCGCCCTTCACGACGGCGGCGACGGTCACCTGGCCGACGCGGGACTGGAACCACGCGTACTTCTGCCCGCCCTTGAAGGCCGCGGAGTGGTACGTGCCCATCTCACCGAGCGAGTCGGTGGCCGTGAAGTTGCCGCCGGTGCCGAAGGGGCTGCCGATGGACCGCAGGGCCGTGACCCGTTCCCCCGGGCTGAGCGTCTGGGCGGGACAGCGCAGGGCCTCCTCCAGCGTCCGGGCCATCTCCCAGTCGGCGTCGGTCTCCGTGCGATGGACGGTGACGGTCGCCGCGACCCGCAGCGCGGCCCGCTCCGCGGAAGCGGGAACCTCACTGCGGGCGGTGACGCTGTGGAGCACCGTGGCGGGCCGGGTGCCGGCACGCCAGGTGCAGTCGCCGCCGAGGACCGGCCAGTAGCCGTCGGGGCTCAGGTGGGGGGAGCGCTTGACGTAGTCGGCGCCCCATGCCTCCGGTCCGGCGACGATGGCGAGGGCCATCCGGCGTGCCTCGGCGGCGTTCTTGGGCGCGCGTCCCGGGTCCGGGGTGAAGTCGAGGGCGGACGGCGCAGCCGTGGACGGTTCTGACGCGGGCGGTCCTGACGCGGGCGGTTCCGCCGGGGGCGGCGAGGACGCGCCGGTGGTGCCCGTCCCGGCGCTCGGGGGCTTGCCCGCCGTGCCGCCGGCCGTCCCGCCGCCTTCGCCGGAGCAGCCCGCCACCAGCACCAGGGCTGCTGCCGACAGGGCGCCGCAGGCGCGCAGCAGTCTTCTCCCAGAGTCCGCCACGATCTCCCCCACGCACGGTCACGGATCCACCGACTCGTGAGCAGATCGTACGCCGCGGCACCACCAACGGGGCCTGCCCGCAACCTCATTGGGGCGAACCGGTGACCTCGTCGCGAGTGTGTGCCCGAACGGTACCGCTACCGCCCGCGCCTCACCCGCGAGCCGCCGCGGGCCCCGCACCCACCCGGAAGGGCACCCGGGAGCCGCCGGACGGGCCGCGCCGGGGGCATGACGGGACGTCACCCATACTGGGGGCCTCGCTGACAGGGGGGCACGGATGACGGTGGAGCGCTTCGGCCCGTACGTGGTGCTCGAAGAGCTGGCCAGTGGAGGCATGGGGCGGATCCTGCTGGCCCGGTCCCCGGGGGGCCGGACCGTCGCCGTGAAGACGCTGCTCACCGCCGCCGACGACAGGCGGCGCTTCGCCCGCGAGGTCCGGATCGCCCAGCGGGTACGCGGGGTCTACACGGCGAGCGTGGTCGCCGCCGACCCGGAAGCCGCCGTGCCGTGGATGGCCACGGAGTACATACCGGCCCCGTCGCTGCGCGACCTCGTCGACCGGTGCGGCGTGCTGGGGCCGGGCGCGCTGCACTGGGTGGCGGCGGGCATGGCGGAGGCGCTGCTGAGCATCCACGCGGCCGGGCTGGTGCACCGGGACGTGAAACCGTCGAACGTCCTGCTGCCGCTGGACGGCCCGCGCGTCATCGACTTCGGCATCTCCCAGGCCCACGACGCCACCCGCACCCACGCCGCACTGGGCACGGTGCTGTACGCGTCCCCCGAGCAGGCGCGGGGCGAGCCGACGACCCAGGCGTCCGACGTGTTCTCCTTGGGGACGACCCTCTTCCACCTGGCCGCGGGCCGCGCCCCCTACCGCGACGGCGGCACCGGCCCGGCGCTGGAGCAGCTCGTACGCACGGCGAGCGGCGAACTGGACCTGACCGGGCTCCCCCGGGAACTGGAGCCGCTGGTCCTGCCCTGCCTCGCGCTGGACCCCGCCGCCCGGCCGGGCCCCGCGGACGTCCTGGCCCACTGCCAGCGGCACCTCGCCGAACGCCCCCGTGCACGGGGCGGCGAGGACTGGCTGCCCCGGAGCTGGAGCGAGGAGATCGAACGGCACCGGCGGG
>NZ_JAJPUI010000003.1 GCF_021390935.1 Streptomyces sp. CC228A | reverse complement strand
CCTCCGCGGGGCTCGCGCAGCGGAAGGCGAGCGCGACCGCGTCGCCGCCGCTCGGCCGGGTCCACCCCGGGTCGTACGAGCGGACGGTGTCCTCGGTGTCCCACATGACGCGCATGCCGCCGGGCAGCGCGGCCTCCGCGTGCGGGGCGGTGTCGGCGGAGGCGGGGATGTCCAGGCCGAGGAGGCGGTAGAAGGCGAGGGTGGCGGCCATGTCGGAGACGACCCCTAGGCGCCGTCCCCGCCGGCCCTGTCAGGGTCGGACATGGCGAACGCAAGACTCGTCATCCGGGTGAAGCCCCTGCGGGGGCGTTCTTCGCGTTGAATGGCCTCCACGACAGCGATAGGCGAGGAGGCGGTGGCGATGGCGGCGTACGGAAGCTGGTGACCCGACCGGTGGCGGTGGGGGTGGCGGTGGTCGCCCTGGTGGCGCTCGGCTTCGGGCTGTACTGGTTCCAGCCGTGGAAGCTGGCTGGACAGATCGACGAGAGGGCGCTGCCCTGACGCGGTCGTCACCGCCCCGGCGGACTCCGGCGCGCCCCCGCTGCCGCTACCGCCCCGTCACCGGAGCCGTCCGCCGCAGGCCCCCGCGTCGCCGTCGCCCGGCCGCGGGCCCGCAGGCGCTCGCCACGGGCGCACATCACGCACGAGCACGGCACCACCGGCACGGTCAGCGTCCTGCGGCTGCCCGACGGCTCCCAGGTCCTCCGCCTGGAGGACCTCGACACCAGCAACGGCCCGGACCTGAAGGTGTGGGTGACCGACGCCCCCGTGATCGAGGGCAAGGCGGCTGGGGCGTCTTCGACGACGGCGCGTACGTCGACCTCGGCGAGCTCAAGGGCAACAAGGGGCGACCAGAACTACGCGCTGCCCGCCAGCTTCGACGTGCGTGCGGCAGCGTCAGCATCTCAGTGCGACCGGTTCGACGTGGTCCTTCGGCGCGGCCGAGCTGGTGAAGAAGGCGTGACGCACCGCCGCAGGTCCGGGGCCTGACATACGTATACCGGGCATACAAGGCGTATAGCTGCATATGTGTTGATAAGGTGTGCGTGCTGCCGTTCCGCCCCACGCACATCGCCCTGAGTGCGGTCATGCCCACCCGTCGCACTCCCCTTGCCCGGCGTCGGCGCGCAGTACGACTTCACCACCGAGGAGGGCCGCAGGCTCTCCGTGGTCGTCCACCGCGACGGTCGCCGCTTCCTCGGCTTCTACCGGGACGACGACCCCGACACCTGCGAGGCGGCGGTGGCCCTCACGCCCGAGGACGCCGCCGCCCTCGCCCAGCTCATCGACCCCGTCCCGGTGGACGGCACATCCGCACCGACGGGCCTGACCTCGTCACCGAGCACATCCAGGTCACCAGCCGCTCCCCGTACGGGGGGCGGCTGCTCGGCGACACCCGTGCCCGCACCCGCACCGGCGCCTCCGTCGTCGCCGTCCTGCGCCGGACGAGCGCCCACCGTCACCCGGACCCGACTTCCGGCTCGCCATCGGCGACACGCTGGTCGTCGTCGGCACCCGCGAGGGCGTGGACGCGCTCGACGCGATCATCGGCGGTGAGTGACCGTGCACGACACGGCCGGGGCTGCTCGGCGACGGCGGCATCCTGCCGCTCGACACGGCGGATTTCGTCGCCGTCGGCGCCGAGATCGGGGTGATCCTGCTGCTGCTCCTGCTCGGCCTGAGCAGCGCCTCCGAACTCGTCACCAGCCTGCGCACCCAGTACCCTCCGGCCTCGTCGACTTCGTCCTCAACGCCACCGGCGCGGCCGCCGCCCTTGCCAAGGCTGGGGCCGGTCGCCGCCTTCGCCCTCGCCGGCGTCACCTGGGTCCTCCTCCGGCGTCATCGCGAAGGTCCTCACCGACCTCGGCCGCCTCGGCAACCGCGAGACACCCGTCGTCCTCGGCATCCTCGTCATGGAGGACCTGCTGATGGCCGTGTACCTGCCGGTGCTCACCGTCCTCCTCGCGGGCGGGGCGAGGGTGGCGGGCAGCGGGAGCGGCTCCGGGCCGCGGGGGCCGATGCGCTCGACCTTCTCGACGAGGGTGTAGGTGCCGCCGCGCCGCCCGTGGTTGGCGAGGGTGGCGTAGGCGCCGGCCATGTCGAGGACGCTGGCGGTGGCCGGTCCCAGGGCGATGGACGGTGAGGCGTTGAGGTCGGGCGTGTCGGGCGGCAGGCCCAGGGCGACGGCGGTGCGCTCGACGGCCTTGGGGCCGACGTCGACGGCGAGTTGGGCGTACACGGCGTTGACGGAGCGGTCGGTGGCGGTGCGCAGGGTGATGCCGCCGTAGCTGTGGTCGTCCTCGTTGGCGGGGGCGTAGGGGGAGCCGGTCCAGCCTTCCACGGGGCGCTTGTTGGTGCCGTCGTAGACGGTGTCGGGTGTGATCGGCTCGCCGTACTGGGTGGTGGCGCCGCGGTCGACGGCGGCGGCGTACACGAACGGCTTGAAGGTGGAGCCCACCTGGTAGTCCCGCCGGGTGGCGTTGTTGACGTACTGCCGGGTGTAGCCGATGCCGCCGTAGAGGGCGACGACCTTGCCGGTGGCGGGTTCGACGGAGGCGCCGCCGACGCGGACGTAGCGGTCGACGGGACGGGCGTCGGGGTCGAGGCGGGAGAGGACCCGGGCGCCGACCGCGTCGGCGAAGGCGTCGACGCGGTCCTTCCGCAGGGTGGTGGTGATGCGGTAGCCGCCGGCGGCGAGCTCGCCGCGGCCGACGATGCCGTGCCGGGTGAGGTAGGCGTTCACGGCCTGGACGGCGTAGCCGCGCTGCCCGGAGAGCCCGGCGGCGGGCCGGGCCGGGGTGACGGCGGGGAAGGTGAGCCGGGCGCGTTCCGCCGCGGTGAGCCAGCGTTCCTCGACCATGGCGTCGAGGACGTGGTTCCAGCGGGCCAGCGCGCGGGTCTGGTTCCCGGTGCGGGAGCCCACGTCGTAGGCGCTGGGGGCGTTGAGGAGCGCGGCGAGGTAGGCGCCTTCGGCGGTGCCGAGTTCGTCGACGTCCTTGCCGTAGTAGGCGCGGGCGGCGGCCTGCACCCCGTAGGCGTTGCGGCCGTAGTAGCTGGTGTTCAGGTAGCCCTCCAGGATGTGGTCCTTGGAGGTGCGCCGGTCGAGCTTGATGGCGATGAAGAACTCCTTCACCTTGCGGGTGAGGGTGCGTTCCTGCCCGAGGTAGTAGTTCTTGACGTACTGCTGGGTGATGGTGGAGCCGCCCTGGGTGCCCTTGCCGCTGAGGGTGTTCCAGGCGGCGCGGAGGAGGGCTTCGGGGTCGACTCCGGGTTCGGAGTGGAAGTCGCGGTCCTCGGCCGCGAGGACGGCGTGCCGCAGGGACGCGGGGACGCGGGAGAGGGGGACGTTCTCCCGGTTCACCTTGCCGGCCTGGGCGAGGGGGCTGCCGTCGGCGTAGAGGTAGACGTTGGCCTGGGCGGTGGCCTGGGCGTTGGCGGGCGGGATGCCGATGAGGTGGTAGCCCGCGAGGAGGGCGGCGGCGCCGAGCAGGACCACCAGCAGCAGGCCGCCGAGCAGCATGCGCCAGGTGGGGACCAGGCGGCGCCATCCGGTGCGGCGGCGGCGCCTGGCCGCGCGGCGCTCGGCGCGGCGGGCGCGGCGCAGGGCGCGGCGCGTGGGGCGTGCCGCGGCCGCGCCCGGGCGGGCGCGGTCCCCCGGCGGTGCGCCGGTGCCGTGGACGGTCGGGTCGCGTGGCTCCCAGCCTCCTGGCGGCAGCGGGGCGTCGTCGCTCATGTGCCTCCGGCCCTGTCTCTGTACCTGTTTGACCGTGTGTGCGGTGGTATGCCCCGCCCTGTTTCTCATACTGCACCGCCGGCGGCGCGATCCCGCGCATTCCGGTGCCCCGCCGGTCGCGGGAGGGCGGCAGGCGGAAAACCCGTCGCGGACGGTGCGTCGGCCCCGCTAGGCTCTCGGGCTTTGCGCCCGGCGGGCGGGCGGTCGGAGGCGGAGGAGGAGACGTGCGGCTGTACGCGGCCGTCGTGGCGGGGTCCTTCCGGCGCCACGCGACCTACCGGGTGGCCACCGCCGCGGGGGTGTTCACGAACACCGTCTTCGGCTGCATCCTGGCGTTCACCTATGCGGCCCTGTGGGAGGAGCGCCCCCGGCTCGGCGGCTACGACATGCAGGAGGCGCTCGCCTACGTGTGGATCGGGCAGGCGCTGCTGGCGGTCTGCTCCCTCATGGGCGGCGGCTTCGAGGACGAGCTGATCGAGCGCGTGAAGAGCGGTGACATCGCCGTGGACCTCTACCGGCCCGCCGACCTCCAGCTGTGGTGGCTGTCGGCCGCCCTGGGGCGTGCGGCGTTCCAGTTCGCCGGACGCGGGGCCGTGCCCCTGCTCGTGGGCGTCCTCGTCTTCGACATGGCGCTCCCGGGCGACCCGTGGACGTGGCCGGCCTTCGTGCTGTCCGTGCTGCTCGGCGTGGTGGTGAGCTTCGGGTTCTGGTTCCTCGTGGCGCTGTCGGTGTTCTGGCTGATGGACGGTGCCGGCGTGGTGCAGGTGGCGTGGCTGTCCGGGCTGTTCTTCTCCGGGATGCTGCTGCCGCTGCACGTCTTCCCGGGGGCGCTCGGCGAGGTGGCGCGTGCGCTGCCGTGGGCGTCGATGCTCCAGGTGCCGGCCGACGTGTTCCTGGAGAAGCGCACCGGCCGGGCGCTGCTCGGGGCGTACGGGTTCCAGGCGGGCTGGGCGCTGGTGCTGCTGGTGGCGGGCCGGGCGCTGCAGGCCGCGGCGACGCGCAGGCTGGTGGTGCAGGGTGGGTGACGCGGCTGCCCGGCCGGCGGACGGCCTGCGGGCCTACCGTCTGATCGCGGCCATGTGGATCCGCTCCACGATGACGTACCGCTTCTCGTTCGCGGTGGCGCTGCTGTCCAACCTTGTGGCCAACTTCTTCGACTTCGTGGTGATCCTGCTGATGTTCACGCACGTGCGCGGGCTGGGCGGGTTCTCCTTCGCCGAGGTCGCGTTCCTGTACGGGACGACGAGCACGGCGTTCGGCCTCGCGGACCTCGCCTTCGGCCAGGTGTCCCGGCTGGGGCGGCGGGTGCGGGACGGCACGCTGGACATGTTGCTGGTGCGGCCGGCGCCGGTGCTGGCGCAGGTGGCGGCCGACCGGTTCGCGCTGCGCCGGCTCGGGCGGCCCCTCCAGGGCCTGCTGGTGCTGGTGTGGTCCCTGGTGGTGCTGGACGGGGTGGCCTGGACCCCCGTGACGGTGGCCATGGTGCCGCTGATGGTGGTGACGGGCACGCTGATCTTCGGGTCGGTGATGGTGGCGGGCGCGGCGTTCCAGTTCTGGGCGCAGGACGGCGCCGAGGTCGTGAACTCCTTCACGTACGGCGGGAACACCCTCCTCCAGTACCCGCCGTCGATCTTCGCGGGGGAGCTGGTGCGGGGGGTGGTGTACGTGGTGCCGCTGGCGTTCGTGAACTGGGTGCCGGCGCTGTACGTCCTGGGGCGGGAGTCACCGGCGGGCCTGCCGTGGTGGGCGGCGTTCGCGTCGCCCCTGGTGGCGGTGGTGTGCATGGGGCCGGCAGGACTGGCCTGGCGGGCGGGGCTGCGTTCGTACCGGAGCACGGGGAGCTGAGGCGGCATGGCACAGACCGAGCAGACGACGGCACCGGACCGGGTGCCGGACGCCGGCTTCATCGAACTGGAAGGGGTGGAGAAGGTCTTCGACGTACGGCGCCGCACGGGGCTGCTGCGCCGCGAACGGCGCCGGGTGCGGGCCGTGGACGGCATCTCGTTCCGCGTGGCGCGCGGCGAGATGGTGGGCTACATCGGGCCGAACGGCGCCGGCAAGTCCACGACGATCAAGATGCTGACGGGCATCCTGACGCCGAGCGGCGGCCGCCTGCGCGTCGCGGGCGTCGACCCCCAGCAGGAGCGGACCCGGCTGGCCCGCCGCATCGGCGTGGTCTTCGGCCAGCGGACCACCCTGTGGTGGGACCTGCCGCTGCGGGACTCGTACCGGCTGATGCACCGCATGTACCGCATCCCCGACGCCCGCTTCCGGGAGAACCTGGACCGCTGCGTGGAACTGCTGGAACTGGGCGACCTGCTGGAGGTGCCGGTCCGTCAGCTGTCCCTGGGGCAGCGGATGCGGGGCGACATCGCGGCGGCGCTGCTCCACGACCCCGAGGTGCTGTACCTCGACGAGCCGACGATCGGCCTGGACGTCGTGTCGAAGGCGAAGGTCCGCGCGTTCCTCCGCGCCCTCAACGCGGAGCACGGCACGACGGTCCTCCTCACCACGCACGACCTCACCGACATCGAGCAGCTGTGCCGGCGGGTCATGGTCATCGACCAGGGCCGCCTGATGTACGACGGCACGCTCAGCGGGCTGCACGAGCGGGGCGCGGGGGAGCGCACCCTCGTCGTCGACCTGGAGCGGGAGCTGCCGCCGATCGAACTGGCGGGCGCGCGCACGGTCCGGGTGGCCGGCCCCCGCCAGTGGCTGGCGTTCCCGGCGTCGGCGTCCGCCGCGCCCCTGGTGGCGGAGGCCGCGGCCAGGTACCCCCTGGTGGACCTGTCGGTGCGCGAACCGGACATCGAGGCGCTGATCGCGAAGATGTACGCGGACCGCGGTGCGGCCTAGGCTGAGGGGATGACCGACGACCCCGTGAACAGCGCCCAGGGCGGGCACCCGGACCGGCTGCCGGAGATGCGCGCGTCGGACGCGGACCGCGAGCAGGTCGCCGAGCGGCTGCGGGAGGCAGCCGCCGAGGGGCGCCTGGAGATGACGGAGTTCGACGAGCGGCTCGACGCGGCCTACCGGGCCCGCACCTACGGCGAGCTGGCGCCCCTGACACGTGACCTGCCCCCGGCCGCCCCCTCCGGCGGCGTCCCCGCCCGCCCCGCGGACGTCCCCGCGCGGACCGGGTCCTGGGCCTCCCGGATCGGGCGCCCCGCCACCTCCCGGGGCGCCGTCGCCGTCTTCGGCGGCTTCGGCAGGCGCGGCCGGTGGAGCGTGAGCCGGGTCTTCACCGCCTTCACCCTGTGCGGCGGCGGGGACATCGACCTGCGGGACGCCGACTTCGAGGACCGAGAGATCGTCATCCGCTGCTTCCCGGTCATGGGCGGCGTCGGGGTGGTCGTCCCGCCCGACCTGCACGTCGAGGTGACCGGCGTCGGCTTCATGGGCGGCTTCGACGACCGGGGCGCCGGCGAGGGCACCCCCGGCTCCCCGAGGGTGCGGATCACCGGCTTCGCCCTGATGGGCGGCGTCGAGGTGAAACGGAAGCCCCGCAAAGGGAGCAAAACGAACAAGCAGCTGGAAAAGTAGCCGCCGGGAACCTGAGCCGCGTCTCGGGAGTACCTGAGAGAGACGGGCAGGGACCGACCCGAGGCCCGGGGCGGACGACAGCGGAGCGGCGCATGAGCGAAGACGCCACGAGGACGCGGACGGCGGCGGCCGCGCCCTTCGCGTACACGGCGGACGACGAGGAGAAGCGCCGGGGCGTACGCCGCATGAAGGCGACCGCGACGGCCCTGCTCCTCCTGGTCGCCGTCGTCTACGCCCTCGCGACCTGGGCGGAGGCATCGGGCGTGACCGGCTGGCCCGGCTACGTGGCGGCGGCCGCCGAGGCGGGCATGGTGGGCGCCCTGGCCGACTGGTTCGCGGTCACCGCCCTCTTCCGCCGCCCGCTGGGCCTCCCCATCCCGCACACCGCGATCATCCCGACGAAGAAGGACCAGCTCGGCGAGTCACTGGGCCGTTTCGTGGGCGAGAACTTCCTCTCCGCCGACGTGGTCCGCACCCGCCTCCACGCCCTGAACGTGGCGGCCCGCCTGGGGGACTGGCTGTCGCAGCCCGCGCACGCCGACCGCGTCACGTCCGAGCTCGCCACCGCCCTGCGGGGCGCCCTCACGGTGCTGCGGGACGCGGACGTGCAGGCCGTGGTGGGGGAGGCGATCACCCGGCGCGCGGAGGCCGCGGAGGTCGCGCCGGGACTGGGCAAGACCCTGGACCGGGTCGTCGCGGACGGCGCCCACCACCGGGCCGTGGACCTCGTCTGCGCCCGCGCCCACGACTGGCTGGTCCTGCACGCGGACTCCGTCATGGACGCGGTGCAGGGCGGCGCGCCCGGCTGGACGCCGCGCTTCGTGGACCGCAAGGTCGGCGAGCGGGTCTACAAGGAGCTGCTGCGCTTCGTCACCGAGATGCGCGACATGCCGGCCCACCCGGCACGCGGCGCCCTGGACCGCTTCCTGCAGGACTTCGCGCGGGACCTCCAGTCCGACACCGACACCAGGAACAGGGTGGAACGCCTCAAGTCCGACCTGGTGTCCCGCCCGGAGGTCCAGGACGTCATCGCGTCGGCGTGGGGCTCCGTCCGGACCATGGTCCTCTCCGCCGCGGAGGACGAGCGCAGCGAGCTGCGCCTGAGGGCGCGGGCGTCCCTGCTCTCCCTCGGCGCCCGCCTGTCCACCGACGAGGACCTCCGGCGCAAGGCGGAAGGCTGGCTGGAGGAGGCGGCCGCGCACCTCGTGACCACGTACCGCGCGGAGATCACGTCGCTGATCACCGACACCGTCGCCGCATGGGACGCGACGGAGACCTCCCGCAAGATCGAGGCCCACATCGGCCGGGACCTCCAGTTCATCCGCATCAACGGCACGGTGGTCGGCGCCCTCGCGGGCCTGCTGATCCACACCGTCTCCCACACCCTGGGCGGGTGACCGGTCCCTGCCGACCGGCCACCCGCCCAGTTACTACGGGGAGGTGCCGTCTTATACGTACGCACCCGCCGCCCCGTTCAGCCCTCCTTGCGGGTCACCGCCCAGGAAGCCAGCGCCATGCCCCCGGCGACGGAGAACACCGCAGGCCAGGCGCCCATCTTCTTCGCCAGCGGATGCGCCCCCGCGAACGCCGCGACGTACGCGGCGGTGAGCCCCGCGGCCGCGGCGCCGCCGCTCGTCCGCTGCCACTCCCGCGCCGCCACGGCCCCGGCCGCCGCCAGGGCGACGCCGCCGAGCGGCCGCTTCTTCGTCCACCGGGCGACCCCGTACCCCCCGACGAGCCCACCCGCCGCCACAGCCGCCACCGCCGCACCACGCATCCTGCACCTCCGGTCTCTCCGAAACCTCCACCCCGAGGCTAACGCCCGGGGGGCGGGGATTTGCGGCGGGACCAGCGGTGGACGGCTGCGGAGAGACCGACTGCCCCTGCCACGACGGCGAAGAACAGTGCGGAGTCCGGTAGCTCCTCGTAAACCGAGGCGGGCAGAAGGAGACCGAACACGATGGGGACGAGGACTCCGGAGGCTACGCCGGTCAAGCAGATGATCAATAGCCAGCGCAGCGTGCGGGACTGCAACGAACTCAGCGGGCCGTCCACCATGGGGCTCTCCAGTCACTTGGTGATGTAGTGGCACTGGGAAGCACGCTTCTTGCCTCCGGCGTAGAAGTCAGCGCATGCCTTGCCGTAGTGCTTCAACGTCCGCTTCGTCTTGTCGATACGGCCGATGGAGCCGAGCCAGTCGCACCTCGTGTGCATGGGCCCCTTACTGATCAGATAGGTGCGGCCGTCGGTGTCGGAATAGCGCCAGTCGATGCGCCAGTTGCACCACTTGCCTCCCGCCGTGTCACCGCCCACGACATCCTGGACGGACGCCTCCTCCCGCGTGATGCGCTTCCCCTGCCCTTGGATGAAGTGCCCCAGGGTCGTCACCGGCGCGCAGACCTCCGCGCCCCTGAACCCATGGCAGAAGGCAGCCACCTTCGCGTACCCCACCGCGCTGGCCGCCGCAGGCCCCGTGGTGGTGGCGACCAGGCCGGCCGCGGCGAGGAGGACTTGGGCGTACCTGACGACAACTGCGCGCATGGGGCGCTCCGTTCACAGCAAGGGGCGATCGGTTACGCGGTCGGAGATCCCCACGCCATCGAGGTCCATGCGCACCGTGATGTGGTGGTGACGACAAGTAACCGCTCCGGGTGATGCAGGACCCTTCCTGCCACCGTTGCGTAACGAGCCCGGCGCGTACGGTAGTTGGAGGGGGCTGTCGGGCAGGTCAGGTCACATGTCCGACTTACTCGTCTCCGACCCGCTCGTCGTCGCGCAGGACGGGCTCGCCACCGTGCACCAGCTCCGCGACCTCGGCTGCCCGTCGCACGTGGTCGCGGCGCGCTGCCGGCCCGGGGGCCCCTGGCGGCGGGTGCTGCCCAGGGTCGTGCTGCTCGGCGACGCGGGCCCCGACCCGCACCAGCGCATGCGGGCCGCGCTGCTGTACGCGGGTCCGGACGCGCTGCTCGCCGGAGCCGCCGCGCTCGCCCTGCACCGGTACGGCACCGCCCTGCCGGTGTACGTCGACGTCCTGGTGCGGCGCCCCGCGCACCCGCGGGGCCATGCCTACGTCCGGGTGCGCCGCACCCGCCGCCCCGTTCGCCCGGTCTACGTCCAGGGCCTCGCCTGCGTGCCGTGGCAGTCGGCGTACTCCCTGCCGGACCCGCACCAGCAGGCGGAGGTGCGGGCGGGCGGCCAGGGCGTGGCGTGCCCGCGGGCGGCCAGCGCGGTGGCGTACTGGGGGAGGAGTGCCGGGTTGGCGGGGGACGAGGACTCCGCCGCCGCGAACGCCTCGTACGACGGGACCGTGCCGCGGACGACGCCGAGGTTCGGGGTGCCGGAGGCGGCGAGCTCGCGCAGCGACGCCTCCAGGTCGGTCACGTGCGCCTCGTACGTCGGGTACTCCGCCTCCAGCTCCGGGTAGGCGGCGAGGAGTTCGGCGAGCTCGTCCGGCGGCCAGTGCAGCACCGTCACGGGGAACGGCCGGGACAGGGCCGTGCGGTACGTGCCGAGCTCGCTGCGCAGCCGGGTGATCTCCGCCCGCAGCTCCGCGGGGTCCGAGGAGCCGAGCGCCCACGTGCGCTTCGGGTCGTGCAGGTCGTCCAGCGGGACGGTGCCCGCGTGGAGGCGGTCCGCGAGGACGTCCCAGTCGTCGTGCGGCAGCGCCAGCAGGCGGCGGACCCGGTGACGGCCGATCAGGAGGGACTGGGTGGGGTGGGACAGCTCCTGCTCGTCCACCGGATGGGGGGCCAGCGCCTCGGCCGCCGCCGTGAACACGGAGTGCGCCGCTTCCAGTTCGTCGTGGGACTCCAGGGTCTCCCCGATGCTCTCCCAGGCCGCCGCGTCGGTCGGCGGCAGCGCGCGCAGCCCCGCGATGATCGCCCGGGCTTCTGCCTCGTGGCCGTACTCCCACAGGTTCGCCGCCTTCAGCGCCCGGATGAGGTGCGGGTTCTCCGGGGGCGGCGGCGAGGTGAGGAGCAGGTCGTAGAGGGTGGTCGCCCTGGGGCGGTCACCCGCCAGTTCCAGGTGCGCCGCCGCCCGCAGGAGCAGCGGCTCCCGGTCCTCGGGGTACTGCTCCGCGGTGCGCAGCAGGCGCTCGGCTTCGTTCGTGTGGTCGGCAGGCGTGTCGAGGCGCATGGGCACCACCGTACTGCCGTACGGCTCGGGTTCGGGGGCGCGGTGTTACGGTAGGGGCGGTTCTGTCGGGGCGGAACGCGGGAGGGGGATCATGGTGCGGCGGATGCTCGGGTCGCTCGGGTCGCGCGTGTGCGCGCTGCTTGCCGCGCTGTCGGTGTTCTCCGTCCTCCTCGCCGCCGTGTCGCCTCTCGACGCTGCGTCGCTCTCCGTCCTCACCGTGGGTGCCGCTGCCGCCGGGCTGCTCGCCTGCGCGGTGCTGAGCGTCCTGGTCGCACCGACCGTGCCGCCCACCCGGGTGCGCACCGCCCTGCGCGACCGCGCACGGCGTACCGCCTTCCTGCCGCAGCGTGATCCCGACGCCCGCGGGCGCCGCCGGCCCCGCGCCCCCGGCCGCGGCCGCATCGCCTTCCTGTCGACGGCGGTCGCGTAGGCCCCACCTGGGCGCTTCGCCCGGGGTTGCGGGTCTCTCCCCGAGCCGTACGGGCTCACGGCCCCCGCCTGGCCACCTGGGCGCTCCCGGTCACCTGGGCTCCCGGTCACCCGGGCCCCAGTCGCTGGGGTGCCGGCTACCTGGGGTTCCCGGCCACTTCGGCCCCGACCGGCTGAGCCCGCCCGGATCCTCGGGATCCCGGCGGCTCCCTGAGCACTCCCGGCCACCTGGCGTGCGCACGCATCCCGCGCACGCGTCCGGCCCTCCGGGGGTCCGCCCCTTCGGGGTCCCGGGGTGCCGGCATCGGGCCGAGCGAGGTCGGATGACCGGTCCGCCCGGAGCCCGGAGCGCTCCGGGACCGTCCCGGGTGCGCCGGGGCGCTCCGGCGGCCGAGGCCCTCGCCGGTCCGTCCGGGAGGGGGCCTCCGTGGGCTCACCGGGCTCACCGGCCCTCCCGGCTCCGCGGCCGTTTCCGTCGACACGCACCGCCGTCCGCGTACGTCCACGTTCGGAACCACTCCGGGGTCTGTCATGTCTGCCTTCTTCGCGGCCTTCACCTGGGCCGCCCACCTCGTGCCCGCCGCCCTCGTCATCGTGCTCGTCACACTCCTCGTGCGGCTCGCCCTGCTCCCGCTGTCCGTCGCCGCCGCCCGGGGCCAGCGGGCCCGCGCCCGGCTCGCCCCGCAGGTCGCCGCCCTGCGCAAGCGGCACGCGCGGGATCCGGAGCGGCTGCGGCGGGCCGTGCTGGAGCTGCACACGCGGGAGAAGGTCTCGCCGCTCGCCGGGTGTCTGCCCGGACTGCTCCAACTGCCCGTGTTCGTCCTGCTCTACCAGCTCTTCTCCGCCGGGGAGCTCGGCCACTACGCCCTCTTTGCCGCGCCGCTCGGCGGGCGCTGGGCCGACGCGCTCGCGCACGGCGGGCTCCTGGGGGGCGCCGGGCTGGTCTACCTGGTGCTGTTCGCCCTCGTCGCGGCCGTCGCCACCTTCACGTACCGGATGACCAGGAAGCAGATGGGTGCCGTCGAGGTGGGCGGTGACCTGCCCGGTATGGCGGCGATGGTCAAGGTGATGCCGCTGCTGTCCTTCGCGACGCTGGTGACGGTCGCCGTCGTGCCGCTCGCCGCCGCTCTCTACGTGGTGACCAGCACCGCCTGGACCGCTGCCGAGCGGGCCGTCCTGTACCGGTCCAGCAAATGAACAGGGGCTTGCACAGTGATCCGACGTCTTGGAGGATCAGCCAAATCCTGACGATGGCCGCACCCCATCGGCCGGGGCCCACCTCGACCACAGGGAGAAGACCATGAAGCTGCTGCGCGTGGGGCCCGCGGGCGCCGAGCGACCGGCCCTGCTCGACCGGGACGGGGTCCTGCGGGACCTGTCCGCCCTCGTCGCCGACGTCGACGGGGAGCTGCTCTCCGACGCGTCCGCCCTCGACCGCGTGCGGGCCGCCGCGGACGCCGGGGTGCTGCCGCCGCTGGACGGCCGGGGGCTGCGCCTGGGCCCGCCGGTCGGCCGCGTCGGGAAGGTCGTGTGCATCGGGCTCAACTACCACGACCACGCCCGCGAGGCGGGCGCCGAGCCCCCGGCCGAGCCGGTGGTCTTCCTGAAGGCGGCCGACACGGTCGTCGGACCCGACGACACAGTGCTCGTGCCCCGGGGGAGCAGGAAGACGGACTGGGAGGTCGAGCTCGCCGTAGTCATCGGACGTACGGCCCGCTACCTGGACTCCGCCGAGGAGGCCCTCGCGCACGTCGCCGGGTACGCCGTGGCCCACGACGTCTCCGAGCGGGAGTTCCAGATCGAGCGGGGCGGCACCTGGGACAAGGGCAAGAACTGCGAGACGTTCAACCCCCTCGGCCCGTGGCTGGTCACCGCCGACGAGGTGCCGGACCCGCAGGACCTGAGGATGCGGCTGTGGGTGAACGGCGAGCTCCAGCAGGACGGCAGCACCGCCGACCAGATCTTCCCGGTGGGGGAGGTCGTCCGGTACGTGAGCCGGTTCATGACGCTGTACCCCGGTGACGTCATCAACACCGGCACGCCCGCGGGGGTGGCGATGGGTCGGCCGGAGCCGAAGCCGTACCTGCGGGCCGGCGACGTCGTCGAGCTGGAGATCGACGGCCTCGGCCGCCAGCGGCAGCAGCTCAAGGACGCGTAGCCCGCGCGGGGCGGCGGGCCCGGCGGGCACCGGGCGGGGCGGCTGCCGTACGGGGGCTACGCCAGGTCCACCGCGACGCCCTCGCGGGCCGAGCGGCGGGCTGCCTCCAGCACGTCGAGGGCGTCCGCCGCCTCCGCGGCCGTCACCGGCGGCGGCGTGCCGTCCCGCAGGGCGGCCGCGACCGCCGCGTAGTACGCCGGGTAGGCGCCCGGCAGCGTCGGCACCGGCCGCCCGCCGTCCCCCGCCACCGGGGACACGCCCGCGCCGAGCCTGCCCCACAGCTCCTGGGGCTCCACGCCCCACGGCTGCCCGGCCGCCGGGCGGGCGCCCGCGCGCAGCTCCGCCTCCTGCGGGTCCAGGCCGTACTTCACATAGCCCGCACGCGACCCCAGCACCCGGAAGCGCGGGCCCAGCTGGGCCGCCGTCGCGCTGACGTACAGGTGCGAGCGCACCCCGCCCGCATGGGTCACCGCGAGGAACGTGTCGTCGTCCGTCCGCGCGCCCGGCCGCCGCGTGTCGACCTCGGCGTACACCCGCACCGCGGGGCCGAACAGGACGAGGGCCTGGTCCACGACATGGCTGCCCAGGTCGTACAGGAGGCCCCCGATCTCCTCCGGCGCGCCCGACTCCCGCCAGCCGCCCTTCAGCTGCGGCCGCCACCGCTCGAAGCGGGACTCGAACCGCTGCACGTCACCCAGTTCGCCGCTCTCCAGCAGGGCGCGCAGGGTCAGGAAGTCGTTGTCCCAGCGGCGGTTCTGGAAGACCGACAGCAGCAGGCCCCGCTCCTGCGCCAGGGCTGCCAGCGCCCGCGCCTGAGCGGCCGTGCCCGCGACCGGCTTGTCCACGACGACCGGCAGCCCGGCCTCCAGGGCCGCCGACGCGAGCGGCACATGGGTCTTGTTCGGGGAGGCCACGACGACGAGGTCCAGCTCGTCCGCGCGCGCCCACAGCTCCTCGGGCGCGGCCGCCAGCCGGACGCCCGGGTGCGCGGCGCGGGCCTGCGCCCGGCGCTCCTCGTGCGCGGTGACCACGGTGTCGAGCACCATGCCCCCGGTCGCGGCGATCAGCGGGGCGTGGAAGACCGAGCCCGCCAGGCCGTAGCCGACGAGGCCCACGCGGAGCGGGGCCGGGGGCTCGGCGGGCGGGGGCGAGGAGGGCGCGGGCGCGGGTGCGGTCATGCCCGTACTAAAGCAACGCTGTTGCGTTACGGCAAGTCCGCGGCCCAGAATGCGGACGTGAACCTCTCGGGGCTACGCAGCCACAACACCGCTCTCGTGCTCGGACTGCTCCGCGCCTCCGGCCCCGACGGCATCAGCCGACTGGAGCTCGCCGAACGCACCGGCCTCACCCCCCAGGCCATCAGCAAGATCGCCGCCCGGCTGCGCGCGGACGGCCTCGCCGACGACACCGGCCGCCGCGCCTCCACCGGGGGCAAGCCGCGCACGGTGCTGCGCCTCGTGCCGGGGGCCGCCCACGCCGTGGGGCTGCACCTGGACCGCGACGAGTGCCACGCCGTGCTCCTCGACCTCACCGGGGCGACCGCGGCAGCCCGCAGCGGGCCCCTCGACCTGGGCGCCGGGCCCGAGCGGGTCCTCGAAGCGGCCTCCAGCGCGGTACGCGAGCTGCACCGGCCGACCGTCCTGGGCGTCGGCGTGGCCATGCCCGGCCCCCTGGACCACGCGGCGGGCGTCCCGCGCCGGGTGACCGGATTCCCCGAATGGGACGGCTTCCCGCTGCGGGACGCCCTGGCGGAGCGGCTGGGCCTGCCGGTCGTCCTCGACAAGGACACCGACGCGGCCGCGCTGGGCCTCGCCGTCCGCGGCGGCAGCGGCCCCGGCGCCGGCTCCTTCGCGTACGTGCACCTCGGTACGGGCCTGGGCGCGGGCCTCGTCCTGACGGAGCCGTGCACCGCGGCGCCCGCCCCGGCGCCGGCGAGTTCGGCCACCAGACCGTGCAGCTCGACGGTGCCCCCTGCGGCTGCGGCGGGCGCGGCTGCCTGGAGGCGCTGTGCCTGGCGGCCGTCGCCCGCGGGGACACCGAGGAGGCGGCCCGCGTCCTCGGGACGGGCGCCGCCAACCTCGTGGCCCTCCTGGGCCTCGACCGGGTCCTGCTCGGCGGCCGGGTCGTGGCCTCGGCGCCCGGGCCCTTCGTACGGGGCGTGGCGGCCGTCCTCGCCGAGCGCGCCCGCCGCACCGGCGGGGCCCCGGTGCCCGTGGCCGCCGCGGACGCCTCGCCGCAGCCGGTGGCGGAGGGCGCGGCGCACCTGGTGCTCGCCCCGCTCTTCGGCCGGCTGGGCTGATCGGGCGCATCCGGCGGGCCGTACGGCGGGTCCGGGCACGGCCGCGGTGGGGCGGGCGCCCGAGCGGGAAGGCGGAACCACGACCACCGACGTGCCGCGAACCCCCGAGGGCCTCCCATGCCACCGCGTACCGCTCCTGCCGCCACGGCCACCCCGGCGGCCGCGCTCGTGCTCCTGCTGCTGCTCGGGCCCGCCGCGCCGTCCGCGTCCGCCGACGTGGCGGTCGCCGGCCGGGAGCCCCGGTGCGGGGACGGCGCCACCGGGAGCGGCTTCCCGCTGCGCACCCGCATCCGCGGCGGCCCGGTCGCGTACCGCGCCGGCGGCGGCCCGCAGGGATGGGACGTGGAGCTCACCAACACGACCTCCCAGCCGTGCCGCAACATCCACCCCGTCCTCGTGCTCACCGACCGGTCCGGCGCGCTGCGGCCGACGAGGTCCGGCTGGAGTTCGCCGACCCGTCCGCGCCCGGCGGGCGGCGGCCCGTGCCGCTGGAGGAGACCGACGCCCGGGAGGTCGTCGGCGTCCTGGACGGCGGCCCCGCCGCGGTCGGCGGCGGGTTCACCGTCCCCGCCGGCGGGACCGTCCGCGTGCCCGTCCGGCTCGCGTTCGCCGCCGGGGCACGCCCCGACGAGATCACCGTGCACGCCGCGATCGTGCAGCGCAGGGGCGACGACGGCGACTGGGTGGGGAGTCGGGCGCCTACCGCCTCGCCCTCCTCGCACCCGCGCCCACCGCGGCCCCGCCGTCCGGGCCGCCGTCCCCGTCCGGGTCCCCCGCCGGCCCGCAGGCGGCCACCCCGTCCCCGCCGCCCGGCCCCGCCGAGCTGGCCAGCAGCGGGCAGCGGTCGCCCGCAGACCTGTGGCCGCCGGCCCTCGCCGCCGCGGGTTGCGTGGTGCTGGGCGCGGCAGCCGTGCTGCTGGCCGCCCGCCTGCGCCGCCACCGCCGCTGACCGGCGGAGCCGCCGCCGGGGCGGGACAGGGCCGCATGCCCGCCGCCGGACACGCCGGTGCCGGCTCGGGCGGTCGCAGTGCGGGGACGCGTCGGCTGCGGGCGGTCCCGGGCGTGCGCGGGTCACGCCCCGCGGTGCCGGGCATGCGCGGGGCGCGCCCCGCGGTCCCGGGCGTGCGCGGGTCACGCCCGCGGTCCCGGGCGGGCGGCCTTCCCGCTGAGCGGGCAGGCCCAGGGCCGGGCGAGCGAGGTGGGCGGAGGCTTCCCGGGCCGCGCTGACGTCCGGCCCGCCGATGCCGATGCCGATGCCGATGCCGATGCCGACGCCGACGCCGACGCGGCGGCGCCGGCGACGTGTCACCGGCGTCCCGGGGCAGGACACCTGGGGCCCGCCGCGGGCTGCCCGCTGCCCCGGCGGGGGCCCTGCCGTTCCTCGCGGTGTGCGGTGTGCGGTGTGCGGTGTGCGGTGTGCGGTGTGCGGTGTGCGGTGTGCGGTGTGCGGTGTGCGGTGTGCGGTGTGCGGTGTGCGGTGTGCGGTGTGCGGTGTGCGGTGTGCGGTGTGCGGTGCGGACGGGCGGAGCGTCCCCGGTCTGCTGGCGGCGGGCCGGTCGCCGGCCGACGAGCCGCTGGTCAGGCCCGCGATCTCCATGACCGGCCGTCCGCCGGCCGGGGTGCACAGGCTCGGTCGAGAGCGGCCGGGCCGGGTCGGACCGCTTGGCGGCGGAGTGGCCGCCGCTGCTCCGCCGTCCGCGGGCTCAGGCCGCCGCCCTGCGCTGCAGGGCCGGCGGAAGGCCGCGGCAGGAGACCGGGCCGGGTGCGTGGGCGCGCGCCGCCGCGGTCGGCGTCAGGGCGCCGCCGAGGGGCCGGAGAGAGGCTGGGGCGGGTTCTTCCTGATCAGGTCGAGGAGGCCCGGGAAGCGCGTCTCCAGGTCGTCCGTGCGGAGTTGCGCCATCCGGCTGTTGCCCCGGTCGACCTGGCGGATCAGCCCGGCCTCGCGCAGGATGCGGAAGTGGTGGCTGCGCGTCGACTTGGAGACGGGGAGGCCGAAGGACGAGCAGTGCCGTTCGGCGCCTTCGGCGGCGTGGGCGAGGACGGAGACGACCTCGTAGCGCAGCGGGTCCGCGAGGGCGTTCATCACGGAACGCAGGTGCATCTCTTCGACTGACGGGTGTCCTTCTGCGTCGGGCATGGCGGCGGCTCCTCTATCGGGGGGCGTACCCGGCGTACGGCGTGCTCAGGGGGGCGGGGCGGGCAGGTCCGCGGGGGAGGTTCTACTTGCATCATACCTATGCCCCGTGCCACCTTTAGGTTCGACCAAAACCGAACCTCCATCGGAGTGCCCACGCATGTCCACAGAGACCGAGCCCGCCGGGTCCGCGGCCCCGCCTGACGCCCCGGCAGCCGCTGCCGGCCCCGCCCCCGCTCCTCCGCCGGCCGGCCCCCGGCAGACGCTCACGCTCGCCGCCGTCCTGCTCGCCGTCTTCGTCGTCCCCACCTCCATCTCCGGCACCGCCGTCGCCCTCCCCGGCATCGGCGCCGACACCCAGGCGGGCCTCGTCCCCCTCCAGTGGGTCGTCAACGCCTTCAACGTGGCGTTCGCCTGCTTCACCCTCGCCTGGGGCTCGATCGCCGACATCATCGGCCGCGTACGGGCCTTCGCCGCCGGCGCCGCCATCTACGCCGTCGCCTCGCTCGGCAGCGCCCTCGCCGGGAACGTGCTGCTCCTCGACGCGGCCCGCGGCCTGGCCGGTCTCGGCGGCGCGGCGATCTTCTCGTGCGGCAGCGCGATCCTGTCGACCGTCTTCACCGGCCCGGCCCGCGCCAAGGCCTTCGCGCTCTTCGGCACGGTCGCGGGCATCGGCGTCGCCATCGGCCCGTCCGTCTCGGGCGCGCTCGTGCAGACCCTCGGCTGGCGCTGGATCTTCGCCCTGCACGCCGTCGCCCTGGGCCTCGTGCTGCTCGCCGTGCCCGCCATCGCCCGCTCGGTGACGGAGCAGCGCCGCACCGGCGCCCGTATCGACGTCGCGGGCAGCGCCCTCTTCGTCGTCGCCATGCTGCTGCTGACCACCGGTATCGTGCAGGGCTCGCAGTGGGGCTGGGGCAGCGCGGGAGTGCTCGGCCTGTTCGCCGGGACGGTCGTCGTCCTCGCCGTCTTCGCCGCGGTCGAGAAGCGCCGCGCCCATCCCATGCTCGACCTGAGCGTGCTCGCCAACACCCGGTTCCTCGCGCTGTGCCTGGTCCCGGTCGCCGCGTCCTTCGGGTTCGTGACGATGCTGACGTACCTGCCGACGTACCTGACGGCCGTCGGCGGCTACACCAGCGGCGGCGCCGGTCTGGTCATGGTGCTGCTCACCCTGCCGGTGTTCGTCTGCCCGATGCTCGCCGCGAAGCTGGTCGCCCGCGGCGTCCCCGCGCTGGGCCTGCTGTATGCGAGCCTGGCGTGCCTGGTCGTCGGCGACATCGCGCTCACCCTGTTCAGCCCGGACGTCTCCCTCGCCGTCGTCGCCCTGCCGATGCTGGTCACCGGCGCCGGCATGGGCCTGTCCGCCGGCCTCGTGGACGGCCAGGCCCTGGAGAACGTCGCCCCCGAGAAGGCCGGCATGGCGGCCGGGTTCCTCAACACGCTGCGCCTCGGCAGCGAGGCCGTCGCCGTCGCCGTGTACGGCTCGATGCTGGCCACCGCGATCGGCGCGAAGATCGGCACCGGCATCGACGGCTTCCCGGACGCCGGCGACCCCGCAGGGATCGCCAACCAGGTGGCGGGCGGCGACCTCGCCGCCGCGGCCGAACGCGTCGCGGCCGACCAGCGGGACCGCTTCGCCGACTTCCTCACCGGCGCCTACGACTCCGCCTTCGACACCCTCCTGTACGTCCTGGCCGCCGTCTGCCTCGTCCTGTTCCTCGTCGTGATCGCCCTGTGGCGGCGCGGCGGCAGCACGGCCACCCGGGCCTAGAGCGAAGAGGACCCTCTCATGTCCCCGACACAGCACTACGGTGTCGCGGTCGTCGGCGGCGGGCCGGTCGGCATGCTGCTCGCCGCCGAACTGGGCCTGCACGGTGTCCGCACCGTCGTCCTGGAGCGCCATGCCCGCACGGTCGACCAGCCGAAGGCCGGGACCCTGCACGCGCGCACCGTGCAGTCCCTGGCCCGGCGCGGCTACCTGCCCACCGGACCCGGCCGCGATCCGGACAGCGCGGCCACGACCCCCTTCCACTTCGCCGGGCTGCCCGGCCTCACCATCAGCGCCCCGGCGGTCGAGGGCCGGCCGATCGCCGGGCGCTCCCAGGCCGACCTGGAACGCGCCTTCGAGCGACGGGCCCGCGCGCTGGGCGTCGAGATCCGCCGGGGCCACGAGGTCGTGGGGCTGGTCCAGGACCCCGACCGGGTGGAGCTCACCGCGCGGCTCGGCGACGGCGGGCACGCGACCGTCACGGCCGACTACGCCGTCGGAGCCGACGGCGCCCGCAGCGCCGTACGCGCCCTGGCGGGCATCGCGTCCGACGAGCACCGGCCCAGGGTCGCGGCCCTGCTGGGGCAGGTCCGGCTGCTCGACCCGGCGGGCGCACCGCCCGGCTGGAACCTCACACCCCGCGGCTGGACCGTCGTCAACGTCAACCCGTTCGGGCACAGCCGGGTCATCACCTTCGACTTCGACGGCCCGCACCCCGACCGGCACGCCCCCGTCACCCTCGACGAGCTGCGCGCCACGGCGAGCCGGATCGCCGGGCACGACATCCCCATGGACGACGCGGTGTTCACGAGCCGGTTCAGCGACTTCGCCCGGCTCGCCCGCCGCTACCGGGACGGCCGCGTCCTGCTGGCAGGCGACGCCGCGCACGTCCACTTCCCGGTCGGCGGGCAGGGCCTCAACCTCGGCCTGCAGGACGCCTTCAACCTCGCCTGGAAGCTGGCCCTGGTGGTGCGCGGCGAGGCGGGCAAGGGCCTGCTCGACACGTACCACGACGAGCGCCGGCCGGCGGGCCGCCGCGTCGTCGACAACACCCGGGCCCAGCTCGCGCTGATGCGGCCGGGCGACGACATGGCGCCGCTGCGCGCGCTGTTCACCGAACTCCTCGGACTCGACCAGGTCAGCGCTCACCTGGGCGACATGATCAGCGCGCAGGAGACCGCGTACCCCGCCGCGCCGGGATCGCCCTGGCAGGGGCGCTTCCTGCCGAACCTGCCGCTGGAGGCGGGAGGCGCGCAGACGTGCGTGGCCGCGCTGCTCCACGCCGGACGGCCGGTGGTGCTGCTGTTCCCGGACGCCGACCGGCGCCTGGCCGATGCGGCGGGCGCGTGGTCGCGGACGGTCGACGTCGTGCGGGCCCGCTCCCTGCACCGGCTGCCGTGGGACGCGCTGCTGCTGCGCCCCGACGGGTACGTGGCGTGGACGTCCGCCCAGGGCCGGCCCGCCACCCCGGAGGACCTGGGCGGGGCGCTGCGCCAGTGGTTCGGCGAGCCCCGCGACCCGGCGCCGCTGCCCGCCGCCGGGTGAGGGCACGCGGGGACGCCCCGGACCCCGGACAGGCCGGGGCCGGGGCGTCCCGCGCGGGCCGGTGCCCGCGTCTACCAGCGCACCGGCAGGGCCACGGGGCGGCGCAGCAGCGTGCCGTGGTCCCACGGCAGCGCCTCGGGGTCGGCGTCCAGGGTCAGCCCGGGGAACTCCCCGGCGAGCCGGGTGAGCAGCGTCGTGATCTCCAGCCGGGACAGCGCCGCACCCATGCAGTGGTGCATGCCGTAGCCGAACTGGAGGTGCCGCTTGCCCGTCCTGTCGGGGTCGATGACCTCGGGGTCCGGGAAGACGTCCGGGTCGCGGTTGGCGGCGAAGGCGTCGGCGTAGACGATGTCGCCGGTGCGGACGGTGCCTTCGGCGAGTTCCAGGTCGCGGGTGGCGACGCGCGGGAAGGTGGAGATCGTGCCGAGCGGGATGAGCCGGATCAGCTCCTCGACGAGTCGCGGCGCGACGTCCGGGTCGTCCACGAGGCGCCGCCACAGCGGCGGGGCGCACAGCAGGGTGTACACGGCCTTGGTGAGGACGGACAGGATGTTCTGGTCCGCGCCGAGCACCGAGCCGAGCAGCAGGCCCACCAGCTCCTTGTCGCTGAGTGCCGGTTCGACCGTGCCGCGGGCGGTGACGAAGCGGGCGATGAGGCCGTCGGCCCGGGTGGGGCGGGCGCCGGTCACCAGGTCGGTGACGTAGCCGTAGACCTTCCAGAAGTGGTCCAGGAGGGTGGGCACGTCATCGCCGGAGGCGATCTGGACGGTGCGGGAGAACGGCCGGAAGTACGCGATGTCCTCGACGGGGATGCCGAGGAAGTGGCAGTTGACGGTGACGGGCAGCGGGTCGAGGACGGTGCGGAAGAGGTCGGGCCGGTCCTGGGCGCGCAGCGCGGCGAACAGCTCGTCGATCACGGCGTCGACGGTGGGGCGCAGCCGCTCCACACCGGCGGAGCTGTAGTCGGCCGTGACGAAGCCGCGCATCCGAGCGTGGTCCGGCGTGTCGAGGTTGAGCAGCAGCTCGGGCGGCATGGTGGTGGGCAGGAAGCTGGGCCCGTCGTCGACGTTCGTCTCGGCGCGGGCGAACGTCGGGTCGGCGAGCACCTTGTGTACGTCGGCGTACCGGGTCAGGTGCACGGCGGTGTGGCCGCTGGGGAGGGTGACGAGCGGCAGTCCGCCGGTGGAGCGGCCGGGCCGGGGTGTGTAGGCGGGCGGCGCGTCGAGCCGGGGGACGCCGGCGAGCGGGAACACCGTGCTGACGGTGGTCGCGGAGGTGCTGAGGTCCATGGAGGGAGCCCCGTTTCGTGGTCGCGGTCGGGTGACGCGGGCGGCGTGCGGGTGCCGCGGGCGTCAGAGGATGCTGGGCAGGCCCGTGAGCTGCCGCAGGTCGTTCAGTGCCTGGTGGTTGTCGCGGAAGTGGACGGTGCGCCAGCCCTGTCCGCGGGCGGCGGCGCAGTTCTCGGCGAGGTCGTCGACGAGGACGCAGTCCTCGGGCGCCGCGCCGGCCGTCTTGGCCGCCAGGTCGAAGATCGCCGGGTCGGGCTTGCGGACACCGGCCTTGCAGGAGTCGATCAGGCAGTCGACCTCGCCGGCCGGGGCGACGATCGCCGTCCAGTACGGCTCCCACTCGACGACGTTGTTCGACAGGATGCCGACGCGGAAGCCGTTGTCTCGGGCGTACCGCAGGGCGCACACCATCACGGGGTTGGCCGTGACGCCGTCGAACCACTGCTCGCCGAAGGTCTCCAGGCGCGCCCGGCCGAGGTCGAGTCCGGGGTGGCGGGCCGTCAGCACGCGGCGCAGCCGGCTCCCCCACTCCGCCTCGGTGAGGGCGGCGGTCTCGATGGGGGCCAGGGTCGGCACGCCCATCTCGGAGGCCACCTCCTTCATGGCGGCCTGGAGACAGGCGGGCGGGATGCCCGTCTTGCGGTGGTAGGCGTCGTAGAGGTCGTCGAGCGGGGGCGAGAGGACGCCGCCGAAGTCGAACCAGATCATGGGCAGGGGCATGCTGGCGCCCTCCTGGGGGCGGTGAACGGGATGGTGGAAGGGTGGGCCGCGCGCGACGGCGCGCTGCCGGGGCAGGGGCGGGCCGGACCGCTATGCGGGGGCCGGGGCCTCTGCCGGCACGGACGTGGCGGGAACGAGGATCCGCCCCATGGGGCTGGTGCACCGCAGGGCGATCTCCGCCGTGGAGATCACCGTCTCTTCCTGGAGGGTTTCCATCCGGAAGACCGCCGCGCCCGGGGTTCCGGGGTCGTCGACCAGGTCGGCGCGGCACACGGTGGGCAGCTCGAACTCGCCGAACCGCGCGAAGGAGGCGTCACAGCGGGTGAGCGTCAGCCGTTCCGGCGAGAGCCCGAGGAGCTCGTGGGCGGCGTGCAGGGCGGTCTGCCGGTACGCCTCGAAGAACAGCGCGCCCGGGATGTGGTCCAGCGGGTGATCGAAGAGCGCCGGGTGCGCCTGGTCCACGACGACCTGCGCGACGACGCCGCGGCCGATGGACGCGGTCTCGGCCAGGACCACGTTGGCCGGTGAGCGCCGCCCGACGGCCGCCGGGGACAGCCGGCGCCCGCCGGGGTGCGGGAGGGCGCGCGGGGTGTCCAGGTCGAGTGCGGCGCGGCCGCGTGCGCGCAACCGGTCCCAGGCCTCGCCGGGCATCCACTGGATGGCCATGGTCATGGCGGCGGCCGCGCGGTCGTCGACGGCCAGCCGCATCTCCAGTGTCACGCCCACGAGTTCGCCGCCGCGGTGCTTCTCGGCGGTGACGGAGGCGGTGAGCAGCGCGTGCCCGGGCAGCGGCCCGATCTGCAGGGCTGCCGTGTCGAGGACGGTGAACTCACCGGTGTTGAAACTGAACTTGGCGCCCAGCGGCACGCCGAGGTGCTCGTGGGCGACCAGGATGGAGGTCTGCCGGAACACTTCGAGCAGCAGGAGCGGGTCGTAGGCGGCCGGAGTGGCCAGGTGGTCGCTGTAGTAGCTGTGCACCCGCGGGAGCTGTGCGGCGATCAGGAAATCGTTGTCAGAGCGCTGTTGGGTGTCGGTCAGGAACACCTCGCAGATGGCGGCGCGGTGGACGAGCTGCCGGGAGACGGTCGCCGCGTAGGACAGACCGTGGTTTCCAGAAATGGACATGCCTCGGTTCCCCCTTGAGTAAGGCAGGTTCGAAAATGACCGTACCAAGGTTCGATCATTCTCGTCCGTGGCGATGGTCACAGCAGGTGGGTGATGGTTTCGGCCATTCGCCAAGGGGTGCCCGGATGCTCGCTGTCGGCCCCGAGACGGTCGCGCGGTGACTGCTTCGGGTGCTCGTGGCGCGGGGCGGGTGCCGGCGTGGAGAAGGGCGAACGGCGCGCCGCCGCGGTGGAGGGCGGGGCGGAGGGAGGTGAGCGTGAAGGCGAGGGTGCGGGATGCTCCGGCGTGACGTCTGCCCTCGGTCCGGCCGGGTGCGGGAGGAATCCCGCCACGCTCGTGCCCTCCGCCTTGACGCCGTCAAGACCTGCGTGAGGCTGCTGTACGACCCGGCTGCGCTGCCGCCGATCGGGCCGGAACCGGGATCCGCGGCGTCCCGGTGGGCGAGTCGGTCGCCGTGCGGGCCGGGAGGCCGGCGGGGACACGGGGGCACTGGCCGGCATCGGACGTGCCCGCCGGGGCGTCCTCGGTGCCCCTCCGCTTCCACTGCGCCGGCGCGGACAGCGGGTACGGGGTGCTGGACGGCGTCCGCGCCACCGCCTCCTGACGGGCCGGCGGCCGGCCCCGCCCGCGGCAGGGGGGCCGGCCGCCGCCGGTCAGACGAAGTCCACCAGGTCCGCGATGGACTCCTTCACGTGGGTCGGCCGGTACGGGAAGCGGTCGATGTCCGCCCGTGCCGTCAGGCCGGTGAGCACGAGGAAGGTCTCCATGCCCGCTTCGAGTCCGGCCAGGATGTCGGTGTCCATCCGGTCCCCGATCATGGCGCTGCTCTCCGAGTGGGCGCCGATGGTGTTGAGGCCGGTGCGCATCATCAGCGGGTTCGGCTTGCCCACGAAGTAGGGCTCCTTGCCGGTCGCCTTCGTGATGAGCGCGGCGACCGCGCCCGTCGCCGGGAGGGCGCCCTCCGCCGAGGGCCCGGTCTCGTCCGGGTTCGTGGCGATGAACCGGGCCCCGTTGTTGATGAGCCGCACCGCCTTCGTCATCGCCTCGAAGGAGTACGTGCGGGTCTCGCCCAGGATCACGAAGTCCGGCTCGGTGTCCGTCAGGACATACCCGACGTCGTGCAGCGCCGTCGTCAGCCCGGCCTCGCCGATGACGTAGGCGGAGCCGCCGGGGTGCTGGTCGTCGAGGAACTTCGCGGTCGCCAGCGCCGAGGTCCAGATGTTCTCGACGGGCACGTCGAGCCCGATCCGGTCGAGCCGCGCGTGCAGGTCCCGCGCGGTGTAGATCGAGTTGTTCGTGAGCACGAGGAACGGCCGCCCTGAGTCCCGGAGCTTCCGGATGAAGGCGTCCGCGCCCGGCACGGGGACGCCCTCGTGCATCAGCACGCCGTCCATGTCGGTCAGCCACGAGGTGATGGGCTTGCGCTCTGCCATGTGCCGCTCTCCTGTACGCGAGGACCTGCTGGGGCCGCCGGGACGACGCTGTGCCGCGACGCCCTCAGCCTAGTTCCTCGGTGCCGGGCCGCCCGGGGGTGCCCGGCCTCCGCGGGCGGACGGCCGTTCACCGTGCCGGGCCGTGCGCCTCTACCGGCCGGTAGGGGCGGTCCGGGGGTCGGCCGGGCGGGTGCCGGGCCGGCGGCTCGGGATGCGGGGAGCGCGGGGAGGCGTGACGCTTCCAGTACGAGGAGGTTCACGATGCGCACAGGAGTGCTTGCTCTCCGTGCCGGAGGGGTCGTCGCCGTGGTGGCGGCGGTGCTCGGGCCGGGGCTGGGACTCGGATCCGGGGTGGTCCCGGAGGCGGGGGCCGTGGAGGCGCGGGTCGGTGTGGCGGCCAGTCCGGAGGTCGTGGCGCCCGGGGCGGACCTGGACGTCCGGGTGGAGGGGTGCGGCGCGGACCGAGGGGCCGTGCGGTCGGCCGCGTTCGTGACCGACGTCGAGCTGTCCGGCGCCGAGGGCGGCACCCTGCGCGGGGACACCACCGTGCGGTCCGGCACCGCCGAGGGCGCCTACGCCCTCCTGGTCGACTGCGGCGGCCGCACCTACGAGGCCGCGGGCAGCGTCCGCGTCTCCCCGGACCCGCCGCCCACCCCGTACGCCGCCGTCCGGGCGGGCGGGGAGGTGCCGCCCTCGCCGCGGACATGCCGAGCGTGGCCGGGCCGGGTGCGGCGGAGCAGCATGGGCCCGGGACCCGGCACGCCGTCATCGGCCTGGTCCTCGCGACCGTCGCCGCCGTGGCCGTCGCCCTGCGCGGCAACCGCCGCAGGCGGCCAGGCAGCCCCGCGGCCGGCCCTCCCGGCGGCGGCCCCCTCGGCACGGACCCCTGCGAACCCGACGGCCGAGGCGCCGACCGCCGCGCCACCGGCCCCGCCGGCACCGACTCCACGGGCACGGAGCCCTGGGCGCCCGACCACCTCGGCGCCGCTTCGGTGGGCGCCGGCCGACGCGGATCCGCTTCGGTGGGCGCCGACCGCCTCGGCGCCGATTCGCTGGGCGCCGATTCCTTGGGCGCCGACCGCCGCAGCGCTGACTCGCTCGGTGCCGCGGCGGTCGGTCCGGCCGCCCGCGAGGCCGACCGCCGCGAGCCGTCCGGCTCTGAGGTCCATCGCCGCGAGCCGTCCGGCTCCGAGACCCACCGTCCCGAGCCGTCCGGTTCCGACCCGGACCACCCCGGGGCCGGCGGTCCTGCGCCTGGAGGTCCTGGGCCCGGCGGTCCTGCCCCCGGCGGTACTGCACTTGACCGTTCCGTGTCCGACCGTCCTGGGTCCGGCGGTCCTGCGCCTGATGGTCCTGCCCCCGGCGGTCCTGCCCGCTCCCGCCCCGCGCCCGACGGTCCTGCACTCGACTGTCCCGTGTCCGACCGTCCTGCCCCCGGCCGCCCCGAAGGCGCCGTGCGGCCGGATCGCGACGGCTCCGAGGGTCCCGCCGGCCGCCCCGACCTCTCCCGCCGCCCCGGCCGATCGGTACGGGTGGACGCGGAGCGCCGCGGGCGCCCCGGGCGTGCGGACGCCGAACACGCCTCGCACGCCGAACACGCCTCGCACGCCGGGCAGGCCGAACACGCCTCGCACGCCGAGCGTGCCCGGCACGCCGACACCCGCTTCGGCACGGAGTGACCATGGGCAGGGAGGCGGGGGCCGGCGGTGCGGGACGGTTCGCCGTGGGGCTGGTCTGGGCGCTGGTCCTCGTCGTGCTCTGGCTCTGGGGCAAGGAGGTGACCCACGGGCAGGGGGCCCTGTCCGCCCCCGCGACCGGGGACGTCGCCGCCGTCGGCCGCCCCCGGGGCGTACCGCTGCCGCCGCCCGTGCCGCCCCTCCCGCCCGCCGCCCCGCAGCGGCTTGAGGTCCCGTCCCTGGGCGTGACCGCGCCGATCGTCCCGCGCGGCCTCGACGGGGCCGGCGGCATCGAGGCGCCGCCGTACGAGATGCCGCAGACCGTCGGCTGGTACGGCGCCGGGACCGCGCCCGGCGCGGACGGTGCCGCCCTCCTCGTCGGCCACGCCGACACCGACACCCGTCCGGCGGTGTTCCACACGCTGGCCGCCGTGCGGCCCGGCGCGGTCGTGCGCGTCCGGCGCGCCGACGGGGTGCTGGCCGAGTTCACCGTCGACGACGTGGGTGTCCTGCCGCGCCGCGGCTTCGACGCCGACCGCGCCTACGGGCGGCGCGACCCGGGCCGCGCCGAGCTGCGGCTCATCACCTGCGGCGGCACCTTCGACCGGGCCTCCGGCACCTACAGCGCGAACGTCGTGGTGTCCGCGTACCTCACCGGCGTCCGCTGACCCGCGCACCGGCCGCGCCCGCGGGCCGACACGAAGAAGCCCCCCGCTTCCGCGAGGGGCTTCTTCCGTCTGTGCGCCGCCAGGGACTCGAACCCCGGACCCGCTGATTAAGAGTCAGCTGCTCTAACCAACTGAGCTAGCGGCGCCTGCTGACCTGCACAACTCTACCCGATGCCGCGGGGTGCCCCGCACCACCCGGCCGGCCCCGGCGGCGGGGCGCGGTCCGATTTTCCGACTCGCCACGCCCGTCGGATGGTCGTTTTTTCCTTTTCAACCGTCAAAATGCGTTATGTCAGGACAGTCGAGAGACTGGCGCCCGTGCATCAGGACGAACGAAGCGTGATGAGCGTGGAGGGGAACAACCACATGGTCGCAACCGTCCCGGTCTTCGAGGAGTACGAGCCCGCCGCCGACTGTCCCTGCCCCGGCTGCGCCCGGTGGCGGCGGGAGCTCGCGCTGCGCCTCCCGGTGCGGACCGGCGGGCACCCCGCCGCGCACGGCGCCCGCCGTGCCCTCGTCCTCGCCACGGCGGCGGGCGTGGTCCTCGGCGGCGGTGCGGGCGCCGTGGGCGCGGTCCACCCGGCCGGCCCGTCCCACCCCCTGGGCCCCGCCGGTTCCGCCGCGCCGCCGCCCACCCCGCAGGGCTGGGCCGAGGGCCTGCACGGCCGCCCGCACCCCGGGCCCACCAGCGGCCCGGTCTCCCGCCAGGACCTGCCCAGGACCACCCGCGCGGACATCATCAACCGCGCCAAGCGCTGGGTCGCCGAGGGCGTCCCGTACTCGATGGAGAAGTACTGGTCCGACGGCTACCGCCAGGACTGCTCCGGGTACGTCTCCATGGCCTGGAACCTCCCCGGCAACGAGTGGACCGGCACCTTGCACCGGTTCGCCACCCGGCTGGACCGCAGCGAACTGCAGCCGGGCGACATCCTGCTGTTCCACAACCCCGACAACCCGACCAAGGGCTCGCACGTCACGATCTTCGGCGGCTGGACCGACTACCGCCGCACCCACTACGTGGCGTACGAGCAGACCAAGCCGTACACCCGCAAGCAGGCCACGCCGCTGGCGTACTGGAAGAACTCCGACCGCTACCTGGCCTACCGCTACAACGGGCTGATCAGCGGCGAGGCGCCGTCCGACACCGACACCGACACCGACGCCGACACCGGCACAGGCACCGGGGCCCCTGGCGCCGCGGGTGCGGGCTTCCCCGGCCCGTGGGCGTTCGGCCCCGGCGCGCGGAACCCGCACATCACCGAGCTCGGGCGGATGCTGGTCGCCCGCGGGGCAGGCCGCTACTACGCCAAGGGTCCGGGGCCCCACTGGGGCGAGGCCGACCGGCGGGCCACGCAGGCGTTCCAGCGGGCCCAGGGCTGGCGGGGCAAGGAGGCGGACGGCCTGCCGGGACCGCACACCTGGCGGCTGCTGGTGCACGGCAAGGGCCGTGACGTCGGCGGGGCGGCGGCGGCCACCCGCGCCCCGTCGGGCGCCGTCCCGTCCTACCCCGGCCGCGGCCGCTTCCGGCCCGGCCAGTCGAACACGTACGTCGAGTTGCTGGGCCGCCAGTTGGTGAAGCGCGGCTACGGCAGGCACTACCGGAAAGGCCCCACCCCGCGCTGGGGCGAGGCCGACCGGCGCAACGTCCAGGACTTCCAGCGGGCCCAGGGCTGGCGCGGCGGCGCCGCCGACGGCTACCCCGGCCCGGAGACATGGAGGCGGCTCTTCCGATGACCGACCACAGCGACGAGCGTGAGGCCCGCACGATGACCACGCCGAACCAGGAGCCCGCGCCCCCCGCCGCGGACGAGGCGCCGCCCGGGTCCATCCCCATGACGGACCTGCCGTTCCCCCCGACCCTGGGCCCGCGGACCAAGCCGGCCCGGCCGTCGGCGCCCGCCAGGGCGGCCACCCGGGTGATCTCGGCCGCGATGGCGGCCCCGCCCAGCCTGGCGCCCCTGGCGGGCCCGCCGGCCCAGCCCGCCCCGCCGGCGACGGCACCGCGCGGCGGCGAACCGGCCGGGGCGCCCCGCGAGACGCCGGTCACCGAAGGGGCAGCGGAACCGCCCCGGGCCCGGGTGGCGCAGCCGGCGCCGGCGCCGTCACCGGAGCAGCGGCCGCAGCGTGAGCGGGCGTCGGCGCCGCGGCGCCGTGTGACCACCGTGGCCGCCGTTCCGGCCGACCTCTCCGCGGCCGTGCGCCGGGCTGCGCCGGCGGGCCCCGCGGCCGCGGCGCCGTCGGCGCCGGTCGGCGGCGCCAGCCCGGCGGGCGCGCCCGCACCGGCCGGCACCGGCCCCTCGGCTGAGCGCGCCGGATCGGCCGACCGGGCCGCGACCCCCACTACGGCGGATCAGCGGACCGAGGCGGTTCCACCGACGGGCGCGGCCCGACCCCGGGGGCGGACCAGCCGACCGGGGCGCCTCTGCCGACCGGGGCGCCTCTGCCGACCGGGGTGTCTCCGTCGACCGGGGCGCCTCTGCCGATCGGGGTGTCTCCGTCGATCGGGGTGTCTCCGTCGAGCGGGGCGCGGCGGGCGGCCCCGGCGCACCGGGTGCGTCCGCCGCCCGCACGGCACCCGGCGCGTCCGCCGCCTCGCCGGCCCCCACCGCTGCGCCCGCCGCCGGGAGTTCCCCCGCTTCCCGTACCTCCGCGCCTTCCTCGGCCCCTCACGCGGCTGCGGCCTCCTCCGCATCCCCCACCTCTGCGGCCTCCTCCGCATCCCCCACCTCTGCGGCCCCTGCCGCTTCCCGCGCCTCTGCGGTCTCCTCCGCCTCCGTCATGCCGAGTGCGCCGGTCACTCCGGTCACGCCCGTCACGCCCGGCGCGCCGACCGATCCGGTGACGCCCGTCAGGCCGGCCGATCCGGACGCCCCGACGGCGCCGTCCGCGCCGTCCCCGGAACGCCGGCCGCAGCCGGAGCCCGAACCGGCGGCCGGAGCGGAGGCGGAGGGGCGGCAGCAGGCCGGGCTGTCCGCCGGGCCGCGGGCGGCACCGCTTCGGGCACCCCGCGCGGACGGTCGACCGACCTGTCGCAGGACCCCGCGGCCACCATGCCGCTGGGTCCGGTGACGGTTCCGCTCGCCGTGCGCCCCGCCGCCCGGCGGGACATCGCGGTCCGCCGCCTGGAGCAGCCGCCCCGGGGACGCCGCAGCGCGACCCGGCCCCGCAGCGCGACCCGGCCCCGCGGCGCGACGCAGCGCCGCAGTCCGCGCCCGAGGAGGCCGCGCAGCCCGAACGGCGGGCGCGCGGGCCCCGGTTCGCCGGGTTCGCCGTTCTGCCGGGGCGCGGCGGTCGCCCCGGCCGGCACGCGGGCAACCGGGCGGCGGGCCGGGGGCCCGGCAGCCGGGGGCGGGGAAGTGGGCCGCCGGTGGCCGGGCCGCGGCCGGACGGCCGGCGGCGGTGCCGGAGGCCGGGTCGGCGCAGGTCGAGCCGCGTCTTGTCGAGCGGCCGGGGGCCGTGCTGCCCGGCTGGGTCGCGGTGCTGGCCGGGCTGGCCGCCCTCGCGGCGTGCGCGGTGGTGGCGTGGTGGTCCGGGGCGGTGCCCGAGGGGCTGCTCGGTCTGCTGGGGCTGCCGGTGCGCCCGTACCGGGGGCTGGCGTTCGGGCCGGCGTTGCTGCTGGCGGTCGGGGTGCTGCTCGTGCTGTTCGCGTTCGGCGGCCTCACGCGCAGCAGGGTGGGGACGGCGTGGGTGCTCACGCTGTTCGGCGAGTACCGGGGCACGGTCCGCCGCACCGGCCTCGTGTGGGTGAGCCCCCTGCTCCTGCGCCGCCGCCTCGACGTGCGGATGCGGCACTGGCGCAGTGAACCGGTGGCGGCGGTGGACGCGGGCGGCACCGGGCTGAGGGTCGTGGTGCTGGTGGTGTGGCGGATCCGGGACACCGTCCGCGCGGCCTTCGCGGTGGCGGACCACGAGACGTACCTGCGGGAGCAGGTGGAGGCGGCGCTGGCCCGGGTGCTGTCCCGGCGGCCCGTCGACGCGCCGCGCTCCGGCGGCGGCGAGGCGCCGACGCTCCGGGACGCCGACGCGGTCGGCGAGGCCCTGACCCGTACGCTCTCCGCCGCCTGCGCGCCGGTCGGGATCGAGGTGTTCTCCGCGCAGCCGGTCCACATCGAGTACGCCCCCGAGATCGCGGCCGCGATGCGGCGGCGGCGGATCGCGGCGATCGAGGCGGACCAGCGGGACGCCGTGCTGTCGGGGGTGGTCGACGCGGTGGACGACGTGGTCCACCGGCTGACCGCGCGTGGTCTGGTCGAGCTGGACGACTACGACCGCAAGGCGCTGGTCAAGGACCTCACCGTGGCGTTCTGCGCGGGGCGGGGCGGTCCGGTCGAAGGCGCGTGAGCCGCCTGCGATTGGTATGGACATGACGAGTTCATGTCCCTAGATTGGGAGTTGGTCTAGACCGCAGCACGGCCCGTACGACGGTACGGCAGCACCGCAGCACGCCCGTTCCCTCCGCCATGACGTCGCGCGCGATCCCCCACCTCCCCACCGGAGTACAGCATGCGAGAGACGAGTCAGAAGAGGCATCGGATACGCACGGCGCTGGCCGTGGCCCTGGGGGTCGCCGGGGTCTCGGTCCTCGCCACCGGCAGCGCCGGCAGCCACGGCTACACCGACGCACCGATCAGCCGGCAGAAGCTCTGCGCCAACGGCACGGTCGCGAACTGCGGCTCCATCCAGTGGGAGCCGCAGTCCGTCGAGGGCCCGAAGGGCTTCCCGCTGGGCGGTCCCTCGGACGGCACCATCTGCTCGGGCGGCAACGCCCGGTTCGCCGAGCTCGACGACCCGCGGGGCGGCGCCTGGCCGGCCACGCAGGTGGCGAGCGGGCAGAGCTACAGCTTCCGCTGGCGGTTCACCGCCCCGCACCGCACGACCGACTTCCGCTACTACATCACCCGGAACGGCTGGGACCCCACCAGGCCGCTGACCCGCTCGGACCTGGACCCGCAGCCGTTCCTCACCGTCCCGTACAACGGCAAGCAGCCGCCGTACACCCTCACCCACCAGGGCACCATGCCGAGTGGCAAGACCGGCCGCCACCTGGTCCTGGCGGTGTGGAACGTGCACGACACGGCGAACGCGTTCTACGCCTGCTCCGACGTCCGGTTCTAGCCGCCCGCCCCCGCGGGTCCCGGTGTGCCGGTTCCGGTGCGCCGGCCCCCGCACCCGCGGGCCGACACGAAGAAGCCCCCCGCTTCCGCGAGGGGCTTCTTCCGTCTGTGCGCCGCCAGGGACTCGAACCCCGGACCCGCTGATTAAGAGTCAGCTGCTCTAACCAACTGAGCTAGCGGCGCCTGCTGACGGGGTTAATACTACCCGGTCCCGAGGGGTGCTCCCGACCGCGTTCAAACGTGGCGGGACTCACAGGGCCAGCGACAGCACCACCGGCGCCGCCTTGCGGTTCAGCGTGTCGGCCGCCGCGCGCAGGCGGTGGGCGTGCTCGATCGGCAGGGACAGCGCCAGGCAGCCCACCGACGACCCGGCCGTCAGCGGCACCGCCGCGCACACCGTGCCGACCGCGTACTCCTGGAGGTCCAGCACCGGCACGGTGGGCGGCTGGCTGTCCAGCTTGGAGAACAGCACCCGCTCGCTCGTGATCGTCCGGGAGGTCAGCCGGGCGATCTTGTGACGGGACAGGTGGTCCCGGCGGCCGTTCTGGTCGAGCTGGGTGAGCAGGCACTTGCCGACCGCGCTGGCGTGCGCCGCCGAGCGGAAGTCCACCCACTCGTTGACCTTCGGCGTGTGCGGCCCGTCCGCCATCTGCGTGATCTTGACCTCGCCGTCGATGTACCGGCTGATGTAGACGGCGGCGCCCACCGTGTCCCGCAGCGCGGTCAGCGTCTCCTGGAGCTTCGCTTCCAGCGCCTCCCGCCGGCTGGCACCCGACCCCAGCAGGAGCAGCGAGTCCCCGACCACGTACACACCGGCGGCGATCTCCTCGACGTACCCCTCCCGGCGCAGCATCCGCAGCAGCGGGGTCAGGTGGGCGACCGGGAGTCCGGCCTCCTTCGCGAGCTGGCTGTCGCTGACGCCGCCGCCGTGCCGGGCGACCGTCTCCAGCACACGCAGGGCGTACTGCACCGAATGGAACGCCGGATGCGGCTTGGGCTTCGGCGCCACGGTTTCCCCCTACCAGGTTGTGACCGCATGCTTCCTCCCCACGATAACCGCCAAGGGCCGTTTTCGGGCGCCCCGTTGACAAGAACGCCGGGGCGCCCCGGCCGTATACGCTGGGGCGCTCCCTTGTGGCATGTGCTGCTGGCATATCGAGGTGCGGTCGGGGCCGATGCGGCGGCCGGTCGGCGGCCCCGTCGGCCGAAACCGGGACGGGGCCGGATCCGAGCGGTGGACGGCGGTCCGGCTCAGAGCACGGCGCCGAGGAACTCGCGGGTCCGGGCGTGCTCGGGCGCGGAGAAGATCTGCTCCGGCGGACCTGCCTCGATCACCCGCCCGGAGTCGAACATCAGCACCTGGTCCGAGATGTCCCGCGCGAAGTTCATCTCGTGCGTGACGCAGAGCATCGTGATGTCCGTGGTCCGCGCGATGTCCCGCAGCAGGTCCAGCACCCCCGCCACCAGTTCCGGGTCGAGCGCCGACGTCACCTCGTCCAGCAGCAGCACCTTCGGCCGCATGGCCAGGGCCCGGGCGATCGCCACCCGCTGCTGCTGCCCGCCGGACAGCTGCGCCGGCCGGGCGCCCGCCTTGTCGGCGAGCCCGACCATCTCCAGCAGGCCGCGGGCGCGCTCCTCCGCCTCGTCGCGGCCCATCCCGAGCACCCGCACCGGCGCCTCGGTGATGTTGCGCAGCACGGACATGTTCGGGAACAGGTTGAACTGCTGGAAGACCATCCCGATCTGCTTGCGCAGCTCGCGCCGCTGCCGCTCGTCGGCGGGGAACAGCCGCTCGCCGCCGACCTCGATCGTGCCCCGGTCGGGCCGCTCCAGCGTCATCAGCATCCGCAGGATGGTCGTCTTGCCGGAGCCGGACGGCCCGATCAGGGTGACGTGCTGACCCGGGGAGACCGAGAACGACAGGTCGTCGAGGACGGTGTGCTCACCGAAGCTCTTCCCGACGCCCTCGAAGCGGACGAGTTCGGTGGACGGTCCGGTGGACGGTTCAGTGGACAAGGCGGCGCTCCAGGGCTCGGACGAGAAGGGAAGCCGGGTAGGCGATGAGGATGAAGGCGACACCGACGACGGTGAGCGGCTCGGTGTACTGGAAGGTCACGGCGCTCTGCAGCCGCGCCTGCTGGAGCATCTCCAGCACGCCGATCGCCATGAGGATCGGCGTGTCCTTCAGCATGGCGATGACGTAGTTGCCGAGCGCGGGGGCGACCCGCCGCAGCGCCTGCGGCAGGATCACCGCGGTCCAGGTGCGGTGCGCGGGCAGGCTCAGCGCCGTCGCCGCCTCCCACTGGCCCGCCGGCACGGCGTCGATGCCGGCCCGGTAGACCTGCGCGGTGTACGTCGAGTAGTGCAGCCCGATCGCGAACGTGCCGGTGACCAGCGCGGAGAACTGCACGCCCCACTCCGGCAGCACGAAGAACAGGAAGAAGAGCTGCACGAGCAGCGGCGTCGTGCGGATGAACTCGGTGAACACGTGCACCGGCCACCGCACCCACCGGCTGGGCGCGCGGAACGCGGCCGCCCACACCAGGCCCAGCGAGAACGCCAGCAGCGACCCCAGCACGAGGACCTGGAGCGTCACCAGCAGCCCGTCCGCGAAGCGCGGAAGGAAGTCCCAGACAGCAGACCAGTCCCAGTTCACTTGGCGGCCACCCCCAGATTCGCCTTGGTCCGTCGTTCGAGGGCCTTCATCGACTGCGTGATGCCGAAGGCGATGACGGCGTAGATCACCAGCACGACCGTGTAGATCTGCGCGCTCTCCTGCGTCGCCAGCCGGACCAGGTACGCCGCGAACGACACGTCACCCACGCCCAGCAGCGACACCAGGGCCGTGCCCTTCAGCAGCTCCACCAGCAGGTTGCAGAAGGACGGCAGCATCTCCGGCACCGCCTGCGGCAGCAGCACGAGCCGCATCCGCTGCCAGGGCGTGAAGCTCAGCGCCACGGCCGCCTCCCGCTGCGCCGGCGCCACCGCGTTCAGCGCCCCGCGCACGATCTCGGCGCCGTACGCGCCGTACGACAGGCCCAGCGCGAGCACCGCCGCCCACATCGGCACCAGCTGCCAGCCCAGCAGCGGAGGCACCACGAAGAACAGCCAGAACATCAGCACCAGAGCCGACACGCCACGGAACACCTCCGTGTACGCCGCCGCCAGGAAGCGCACCGCGCGGGAGCGGTGCGTCCTGGCCGTGCCCACGGTGAACGCCACGGCGGCGCCCAGGGCCGCGCTGAACACCAGCAGCTGCAGGGTGGTCCAGATGCCGGGCAGGACCCAGTTCTCCCAGAGTCCGGAGGTCATCGGCACAGCTCCTCGGCGGTCAGCGTGGTCATCTCGGACTCCGTGAAGCCGAACCGCCGCAGGATCCGGAAGAGCTCGCCGCTCCGCTTCATCTTGTGTATCTCGGCGTTGAAGGCGTCCCGCAGGTCGCCGTCGGTGAGGCGGAAGGCGAAGCCGCCGCCGTCGATCTGCTCCTTGCCGTCGACGACGGCCGCGAACGCCTCGGTGGCCTCGGCCCTGCTGCTCTTCTTCACCACCTCGCGGGCGGTGAGCGCGGTCCCGGCGAACACGTCGACGCGGCCGGACTCGACGGCGTTCAGTCCGGCCACCTGGTCCTGGAGAATGACGATGTCCTTCTCGGGGTACCCGGCCGCCACGGCGTAGCCGATCTGCGCGTAGCCGGTGCCGGTGGCGAGCCGGGCCCTCTTCCGCACAGCGTCGTCGTAGGAGCGCAGGCCGAGGGGATTGCCCTTGCGGACGATGAAGGAGTCGAGCATCTGGTACTCGGGGTCCGAGAACAGCACCTGCGCGCAGCGTTCCTTCTTGATGTACATCCCGGCGGACACCACGTCGAACTGCTGCGCGTTGAGGCCGGGTATGAGGGAGCCGAAGCCCGTGGCGACCGGCTGGACCCGGTCGATGCCGAGCCGCTTGAAGACCACCTTGGCGAGTTCGGGCGCCTCCCCGGTGAAGGCCCCTTGTTCGTCGATGTACCCGTACGGCACCTCGCCGGCGATGCCCAGCCGCACGGTGCGCTGCGAGCGCAGCCGGGCGAGCGCGTCCCCGGACGGCACGCGGGCGCACCCCGTGCCGCCGAGCGCGAACCCCGACGCGCCGAGCGCGGCGCCGCCGACCAGTAGCGAGCGCCGTCTTATGGATCCTGCTTCCCTGGAGTCTGTGAGGGCCATGGGCGCGCGGCTACCCGAAGCGGCGAGGGCTATGCGTGCGGGTTTCCCGCCGGACGCGCCCGGCGACCGCGCCGAAGGACCAGGAGGCTGACCATGACCACCGTCGGACTGCTCCGCCCGGAAGGCCACGCGGAGGACGACTACCGCCGTATCGAGACGCTGCTGGACAGCGACATCCGCGTGGCCTCGGTGGCGTACGGGGGGCCGGACGAGGATCCGGAGCGACTCGCCGCCGAGGCGGCGGGGCTGCGGCTCGCGGGCGCCGAAGCGGTGGTATGGGCGTCCACCGGGGCGTCGTTCGTACGGGGCTGGGAGGCGGCGCACGAGCAGGCCCGCGCACTGGCCCTGGCGGCCGGGGTGCCGGCCTCCAGCACGTCGATCGGTTTCGCGCACGCGGTGCGGGCGGTGGGCGCCGTGCGGGTCGCCCTCGCCGCGACGTACGCGCAGGACGTCACGGAGGGCTTCGCCCGGTTCCTGGAGGCGGCCGGGATCGAGGTGGTCGGCACCCGCCGGGCCCATGCCGCGGGTCCGCTGCCCGATCTGGTGCGGGCCGCGGACGACCCCGGCGCGCAGGCGGTCCTGGTGCCGGACACGGCCCTCGCGACGGTGTCCCTGCTGCCCGAGGCGGAAACGGCCGTCGGCAAGCCGGTCCTGACGGGCACGCTGGTCACGGTGTGGGAGGGCCTGCGGCTGGCGGAGCGCCGCGGGGCGTGGGCGGAGGAACTGGGCACGCTCTTCGCCCGCCACGAGCCGCGGGACGTCTGGGAGCCGGACCACTGACCACCCGGTCGGTCTCCGGCCACGCGCCACCTCCGGTCGGTCTCCGGCCACGCGCCACCCCCGGTCAGGCTCCGGCCGCGCGCCGTCCGCGGTCGGTCTCCGGCCACGCGCCACCCCGGGTCGGGCTCCGGCCGCGCGCCATCCGCGGAATCCGGCGGCGCACGCCGCTCGTGGACGGGGGCTCGCGCCGCCCGGGCGGGTAGCGGCTCACGCCACCGGCGGATACCGGCTTGCGCCGCCCGCGGAATCCGGCGCGCGCCGCCCGGGCGGGTTCCGGCTTGCGCCAGCCCCGGAAACCGGCTTGCGTCACCCGTGGGATCCGGCGCGCGCCGTTCGCGGATTCGGGCCCGCGCCGCCCGCCGGTTCCGGCCCGCGCCGCCCGAGGCTTCCGGCCCGCGCGCCCGTCGGCGCCCGGCCCGCCGCTGGGTGTCCGGGCACGCCGCTCCCGGCGGTGCCTCTCACCGTGGCCGGGGACCGTCGGCCGGCGGCGCGGTACGCCCCGCCATGCGGCCCACGTCCGCGCCGCTCCGGTCGGCCCGCCCTGTACCGCCGGCGCCTCGCCGGCAGCCCCCACCCGGCACCCCCGTACCGCCGGCCCTGTACCGTCGGCCCGCCGGCAGCCTCGCCGGCACCCCCGTACCGTCGGCGCCTCACGCGGCACCCGCCCCGTACAGCCGGCCCTGTACCGCCGGCCCCGCCGGCAGCCTCGCCCGGCACCCGCCCCGTACCGCCCGCCCGGTGGGCTCCCGCCGCCTCGCCTCGGGCGCCGCCCGCCCCCGTGGCCGTCGGCCTCAGGACAGCTCCGCCGCCTCCCTCTGCGGGGAATAACCGGAAGGACCCTCCAGTTAGGTTCTGCGTACGTGCACGGCCCTGACAGGAGGACCCCGCGGTGAGCGAGCCCGCATCGACGAACGCGACAGACCATCCGGCCATACGCGGGGCGGCCCGGGGCGCCGCGCCCGTGCCGCTCTCCGTGCTGGACCTGGTCACCGTCGGCCGCGGCAGCACCGCCGCCGAGGCGCTCGCCACCAGCGTCGCGCTCGCGAGGCTCGCCGAGCGCCGCGGCTACCACCGCCACTGGGTCGCCGAGCACCACTCGATGCCCGGCGTCGCCTCCTCCTCCCCGGCCGTGATCCTCGCCCACCTCGCCGCGCACACCGGCCGCATCCGGCTCGGCTCCGGCGGCGTGATGCTGCCGAACCACGCCCCGCTCGTGGTCGCCGAGCAGTTCGGCACGCTGGAGGCGCTCGCACCGGGCCGGGTGGACCTGGGCCTCGGGCGGGCGCCCGGCACCGACGGGGCCACGGCGGCCGCCCTGCGCCGTACCGACACCCCGGGCGAGGGGGCCGACGACTTCCCGCGGCAGCTCGCCGAGCTGGTCGCGTTCCTGGACGACGACATCCCCGCAGGCCACCGGTACGCCGGGATCCACGCCGTGCCGGGGCCGGTGCAGGGGTCGCGGGGCCGCCCGCCGGTGTGGCTGCTCGGCTCGTCCGGGTACAGCGCGCGACTGGCGGGGGAGCTGGGGCTGCCCTTCGCGTTCGCCCACCACTTCTCCGCCCGCAACACGGTCCCGGCGCTGGACCTCTACCGCGCCTCCTTCCGCCCGTCCGCCGTGCTGGACGCGCCGTACGCCCTCATCGGCGTCTCCGCGCTGGCCGCCGACGACGCGGGGGAGGCCCGCCGGCAGGTGCTGACCGGCGCGCTGTCGATGCTGCGGCTGCGCACTGGGCGCCCCGGGCTGATCCCCACGCCCGAGGAGGCGGAGGCGTACCCGTTCGGCCCGGCGGAGCGGGACTTCGTCGACCGCTGGCTGGCCGACGTCGTGCACGGCACGCCGGACGAGGTGCGGGCGGGCCTGGACGAGCTCCAGGGGCGCACGGGAGCGGACGAGTTGATGCTGACGGCGAACGTCCACAGCGGCGCGGCGCGGCTGCGCTCGTACGAGCTGGTGGCGGACGCGTACGGCTTCGCTGGTTCGGCCTCGGGAAGCGGTGCACAAGTGTCCTAAGTGAACCTTAAACCGCTCGTCACCCCCGGTGGCGAGCGGCTCGGTGGGACCCGGGAGGGGCTCTGACGAGGGCTTTCCTGCGCGAATTGGTCTAGTCCTCGTTTGGTTCAGACCATTGACGGGCGCGGGCGGCGGTGGCTATCAATGCTCCAACTTCCGCATCGCGCACCCCGCTTCGCCCCCCTCGGAGGCCCCCCGTGCACGCCCGTAAACCCTTGCTCGCCGCGCTCACCAGCGCCGCCCTCGCCGCCGGAGCGCTGGCCGCCGTCACCTTCGGCGGCGCCGCGGCGTCGGCGGCGGACACCGCGCCCGCCGCCGACGGCAAGGGCGGAGTGAAGATCGCCTACTACGACCAGTGGAGCATCTACGGCAACGCCTTCTACCCGAAGCACCTGGACACCCGGGGCATCGCGGCGAAGCTGGACGTCATCAACTACTCGTTCGGCAACATCCACCCCACCGACCTCACCTGCTTCATGGCGAACAAGGCGGCGGGCGACGACAACAACCCCAACGCCGGTGACGGCGCGGGCGACTCCTACGCCGACTACCAGCGCACCTTCTCCGCCGCGGACAGCGTGGACGGCGTCGCCGACAAGTGGGACCAGCCGATCGTGGGCGTCTTCAACCAGTTCAAGGAGCTGAAGGCGAAGCACCCGCACCTCAAGATCAACATCTCGCTGGGCGGCTGGACGTACTCGAAGTACTTCCACGACGCCGCCAAGACCGACGAGAGCCGCAAGAAGCTCGTCTCGTCCTGCATCAAGCAGTACATCCAGGGCGACCTGCCCGTCGAGGGCGGCTACGGCGGCCCCGGCACCGCGGCCGGCATCTTCGACGGCATCGACATCGACTGGGAGTACCCCGGCTCCTCCGGCGGCCACCTCGGCAACCACTACGGACCCGAGGACAAGGAGAACTTCACGCTGCTGCTGGCGGAGTTCCGCAAGCAGCTCGACGCGTACGGAGCCGCGCACGGCGGCGAGAAGTACCTGCTGACCGCAGCCCTCCCGGCCGGCCAGGACAAGATCAAGTACATCGAGACGGACAAGATCGGCGCGTACCTCGACTACGCGAACATCATGACGTACGACATGCACGGCGCCTGGGACGGCGACGGGCCGACGTACCACCAGTCCCCGCTGTACTCCGGGGCGAACGACCCGACCGACCCGATCGAGCCCGGCACCGAGAAGTACTCCATCGACGACGCCATCGACGCGTGGATCGACGGCGACCCGGTCTACGGCATCGCCGGCGGCTTCCCGGCGG
Organism: Streptomyces sp. CC228A; assembly: GCF_021390935.1. Lineage (GTDB taxonomy): Bacteria > Actinomycetota > Actinomycetes > Streptomycetales > Streptomycetaceae > Streptomyces. Next base: position 612,711 of record NZ_JAJPUI010000003.1, on the reverse strand, counting down.
ACAAGCTCACCCTCGGGTACGAGTTCTACTACCGCGGCTGGAAGGGCGTCCCGGCCGGCGCCACCCACGGCCTGGCGCAGCCCGCCACGGGCGGCTCGGCGGCCCGCCCGCTGAGCCGGCAGGCAGGCATCGCCCACTACAAGGAGCTCGGCGGCATCGTCGACAACCCGGCGACGACGTTCTGGGACGACGACGCGAAGGCGTCCTACTTCTACAAGGACGGCGAGTTCTTCACCGGCCTGGACAAGCGCGCCGTCCAGGCGCGCGCCGACTACGCGCACAGCCGCGGACTGGCGGGCGCGATGATGTACTCGCTGCTCGGGCTGGACGAGGACACGACCCTGCTGAACCACATCGTGGAAGCGGTCGGCTCCACCCCGCAGACGCCGAGCCCCACCCCCACGGACCCGACCCCCACCCCCACCCCGACCGAGCCCACCCCGACCCCGACCCCCACCGCCCCGGAGGGCTGCACGGCCGCGGCCTGGAGCACGTCCGCCACCTACACCGGCGGCAGCGAGGTCTCCCACGACGGCCGCACCTGGAAGGCCGAGTGGTGGACGCAGGGCGAGGAGCCCGGCACCACCGGCGAATGGGGCGTGTGGCAGGACCTCGGCGCCTGCTGACCCGCAAGGCCCCATGACGGCCGCCCCCCACACCGCCGCCCCTGACCGGAGAGACCACATCCTCCCGGTCGGGGGCGGTTCTCACGCGTCCGCCGGGCTCAGGCCGTCCTCGCGCCGACCCGGATCATCTCCGCGATGCGCTCCGGGTCCACCGCCCGCGAGTACAGCCAGCCCTGACCGGTGTCGCAGCCGATCCGCCGCAGCCTCGCCGCCTGCCCGGCGGTCTCCACGCACTCGGCGGTGACGGTCAGCCCCAGCCGGTGTGCGAGGTCCACCATGGCCTCGACGATGACCTCGTCCGCGGGGTTCGGGTGCGCCTCGTCCTGGAAGCCCCGTACGAACGACCCGTCCAGCTTCAGCACGGACACGGGCAGCCTGCTGAGGTAGGCGAGGTTCGAGTAGCCGGTGCCGAAGTCGTCGATGGCGATCCGCACCCCCATGTCGCTGAGCGCCTGCAGGGCCTGGAGGGGCCGCCCCGCCGAACCCATCACGGCCGACTCGGTCAGCTCCAGCTGGAGCAGCCGCGGCGCGAGCCCGGTCTCGCCCAGGATCTGCGCGACGTCCGCCACCAGGTCGGAGTCCCACACCTGGCGGACGGCGACGTTGACGCTGACGAAGAGTGGCGGCTCCGAGGGGTGGTCCTGCTGCCAGCTGCGGGCCTGGCGGCACGCGGTCCGCAGCACCCACCGCCCCAGCTGCACGATGGAGCCGTCCTCCTCCGCGATCCCGACGAACCGATTCGGCGCCAGGGTGCCGAACCGCGGGTGGTTCCAGCGGACCAGCGCCTCCACACCGCGGACGGTGCCGTCCGCCATCCCCACCAGCGGCTGGTAGGCGAGGGCGAACTCGCCACGCTCCACGGCCGGCCGCAGATGGGAGGAGAGCGCCTGCCGCGTCATGCGGTGGGCGTTGCGCTCCGGGTCGAAGAGCGTCCAGCGGGCCTTCCCGTCGGCCTTCGCCCAGTAGAGCGTGGTGTCGGCGGCCTGCATCAGCCCGTTGACGTTGGTGCCGGCGGCGGCCCGCTCCACGACACCGATGGAGGCCGACACCGACAGCCGCTGCCCCGCCAGGTCGAACGGCTCCTGCACGGCGGCGAGCAGCGCGCCGGCCAGGTCGGTGAGCTGCTCGGTGCCGGCCGCGTCCTCGACGAGCACGGCGAACTCGTCACCGCCGAGCCGCGCCACGAGGTGGCCGCCGCGGGTGTGCGGGTCGTTGTCCGCGCACTCGGCGAGGCGGCCGGCGACGGCGGCGAGCAACTGGTCGCCCACCCGGTGGCCGAGCGTGTCGTTGACGGCCTTGAACCCGTCCAGGTCGAGGTAGCAGAGCCCGATCCGCCCGGTGCCCCCGTCCTCGTACCCGTCGTACGAGGAGTTCTCCAGCGCGGACGTCAGCCGCTCGAAGAACAGCGTGCGGTTGGGCAGCCGGGTCACGGGGTCGTACATCTGGAGGTGGCGCAGCCGGGCCTGGAGCGCGCGGCGGTCGCTGATGTCGGCGACCGACAGCAGGACGCTGCGGCCGCCGGGCACGGGTGCGACCGTCACCTCGGTCCACACGGAGTGCCCGTCGGGGTGCTTGAGGCGGCGGGTGCACCGGAGGCGGGACCGGTGGCCGCGGAGCACCTCGTGGTAGGCGTGCCAGGTGCGGCGGTCGGCGGCCAGGTCGACCAGGTCGGCGGCGGCCTGGCGGCGCAGGGACGACCGGTCGGTGCCGAGGAGGGCGGCGAGGGAGTCGTTGGCGCTGACGACCAGCCCCTCCGGGTCGACCACGGCCATGGCGAGCTGCGCGCTCCTGAACGCGGCGCCGATGTCCCGCAGTTCACCGGGCGCGGCGGCCGCCGGGGCGTCCCCGGACGCCGGTGCCGGTGCCGGTGCGGTGCCTGCGGCGGGTACGGCGGCGGGGCCCGTGCGGGCGGGGCCCTGCGGGTGCGGCAGCGCGCCCGCCGCGGGGTCCGTGCCGGGGGCGGGGGCCGCACCGGAGCCGGCGGCGGGGGAGGCCCCCGGGGCGGCGGGGCGGGCGGCGGCCGCGGTACGGCCGCGGGGGACGGCGGGGACCGCGCCGCCGCCCGGTCCCGCCGGGCGGGACCCGGCACCGGTGGCGGGGCCCGCGGCGGGACCCGTCGCGAGGGCGGCGGCCAGGCCGGTCATGGTGCCGGGGGCGGCGCGCAGCACGCGGACCGTGCGGGGGCGCCGGACGCGCCGGCCCGGGGCCGCGCCACCGGATCCGCGCCGCTCACCGGGCCGGGACCGGGTCCTCCGCCCGCGGCGGCCGCCGTCCCGGAACCCGCCGTACCGGACCCGGCCGGGAAGCCGCCGGGGCCCGCCGTGCGGCCGGCGGGGCGGGCGCCGGGGGAGTCGGCGCAGGGGGCGGCGCCGGGCACCGCCGCGAGTCCCGGGCGGCCCGCGGGTCTGCCGGCCGGGTGCGCCGACCTGGCGCTGTCACGCTGAGTGATCGCCAGTCGGAACAGCCGGGCGGTGCCGAGCTGTGCGACTGCCGTGTGTCCCGGTCCTTCTGGAGTTCCGTTCACCGCTCGCTCCCGCAGGGCAGTTGTGACGTACAAATGTGGTCGGGCCAGGTCAGGCTGGGAAAGTGTGCCGATCATAGAGGGCTCCCATGGGGCCGTTCCAGCGACCTTGGCGCCCTGTGGACAACGGGTCCCCGACCCCCCGCCCCGGGACGATCGTTTCTGCGCGGGTGTGGCGGGGGTCGATCCTCCTCTGACCGGTTGTGACTGTCGGTGAAGAGTCCGCGGGGGCCGGGAGTGTCGCCGATCACCCGGCTGGTGCAGTGGAACAGGACGTACGGCGGCAAATCCTCACAGGGTGGTGAGACATCACGTTTCCCGTACGGAGGTCGACGTGCAGGGTCAGCAGCCGCCCCCGCAACCACCCGAGGGAGTGCACCGCCCGAGCCTGCGCGCCGCGGCGGCGGGCTTGTTCTGCCTGGCGGCCATCGCCGCGACCGGACTGGTGGCGGGCCCGTCGGCGGCCGCCGACGCGCCGGGCTCCTGCGCCCTGCCGCGCACCGCGGCGCACCACTCCCTGGGTCTCGACACCTGGAACACCGCGTACCCGAAGCCCGAGCGGAGGCTGGACGCGGTGATGCTGTTCCTGTCCTTCCCCGACTCCCGGCCGCTGACCGGTACGGCGGAGATCGCGGCCTCGTACTTCCCGGACACCAGCCGCTTCTTCGAGCGGGCCTCCTACGGCCGGTTCACGCTGCGGGCCCACCCTCGCGAGGGCTGGCTCCGCATGCCGCGGGCGTCGACCGCGTACGCCGTGGAACGCGACTGGGCGCCGGACCGGCGCGCCGCCTACCTGCGGGACGCGCTGGCGGTGGCGGACCCGGTGGTGGACTTCTCCCGCTACGACATCGTCTACCTGGTCGCGGACCCGGACGCGCCGGGCGTGGACTCCGACGCGACGAAGGTCGTGAATCTGCGGACCCCGCTGCGGGCCGACGGCGCGGACATCGCCCGGGTGGTGACGCTGTTCGAACGGAACCCGCCGGACCGCAACGTCCTCGCGCACGAGACCGGTCACGTCTTCGACCTGCCCGACCTGTACCACCGCCCGGTGGACGGGAAGGGCGACTGGGACACGTACGTCGGCGACTGGGACGTCATGGGCAGCCAGTTCGCGCTGGCCCCGGAGTTCCTGGGCTGGCACAAGTGGAAGCTGGGCTGGCTGGGGGAGCGGCAGGTGCGCTGCGTGCGGGGACCGGAGGTGCTCTCCCTGGAGCCGCTCGCGGCCCGGCCGGTGCGCGGGACGACCCCGGGCACCCGGCTGGCGGTGGTGCGGACCGGGCCCCACAGCGCCCTGGCCGTCGAGGCGCGCGGCGCGGTCGGCAACGACCTCGGGGCGTGCACGGAGGGCGTGCTGGTCTACCGGGTGCGGGGCGAGGCGGCGTCCGGCGCCGGCCCGGTGGAGGTGATCGACGCGCATCCCCTCACGGACGCCTGCCGGGACCGCTCGGTGTACCCGCCGCTGGCGGACGCGCCCCTGGGGGTGGGCGAGGCGTTCACGGTGCCCGGGGAGACGACCCGGGTCGAGGTCGTGGACCGGACGGAGACCGGCACGTGGACGGTGAAGGTCACCCCGTAGGCCCCTCCGCCGCACGAAGAAGCCCCCCGCTTCCGCGAGGGGCTTCTTCCGTCTGTGCGCCGCCAGGGACTCGAACCCCGGACCCGCTGATTAAGAGTCAGCTGCTCTAACCAACTGAGCTAGCGGCGCCTGCTGACGTCGTAGACATTAGCACCCGGATCCTGGACTGGCGAAATCGATACCCGCACGTCCCGGCCCGATGTGGCGCGCGCCACGCGGACGCATGCCCACAGCAGCACCTCGGGGCCGGGCAGCCACGGGGAGCGGGTGTCGGGTGCGACGAGCCAGCGGGGCCCGTCCGCGGTGCCGGCGCAGGGGACGAGGGGCGGGACGGTCACGGCGTCGCCCGCGCCGTGGCACAGCAGCGGCGGGACGGCGCCGCCCCACTCCTCCCAGTCCAGCAGCGACGGCAGCCGGCGGGCGGTGCCGGGGGCGGCGAGCAGCAGGACCCGCCCGCGGTGCGCGGCGACCGGCCCGGAGCCCGGCCCCTCGTCCCAGAGCCGGTCCAGCAGGCGCCGCCCGAAGAACGCCGGGACGTTCACGACGTCGAAGGCGCGGCCGCACGGCAGCACGGCGGGCGCGGTGGGGCGCGCCTCCCACAGCGCCAGCGTGGAGTCCGGGTAGGCCGAGGCGGACACGAGCCAGTCCACGCCCTCCGCGGTGACCTGCGTGGCGTGCTGCGGACCGCAGCCGCCGGCCGGCCGCCGGACGGGGGCGGCGCGGCGGGCGGCGCGGGCGTCGTCGCCGTGGACGGGGGGCAGCGGGGTCTCGTGGCGCAGCCAGGTGCTCATGCGTCCAGGTCTACCGGCTGTGACGGGTCGAACCCGCTGAGTTCCCGGAATCGAGGACAAACCGGGGAGCGAGCCGCTATCGTTCGCCCCCGGCATATGTCCCCTGCGGGGTGCGGCCCGCATCCGGTCAACGGCGGGGTGCCCGGTTTCACTCGTCCGGGGTCTGACCGCCGCCCTTGACCAGGTCGCGTCCGAAGTCGACCATCCGCTGCGCGTAGTCCTCGGTCCACTCCGCCCGCGCCGCGATGTCGGCGGTGGTGAGCCGGTCGAAGCGGCGCGGGTCGGCGAGCTGCGCCGCCGCGATCGCCTGGTACTCCATGGCCCGGTCGGCGGCGGCCCGGAAGGCGAGCGCGAGCTCGGTCGAGCGGGAGAGGAGCTCGCGGGGGTCCTCGATCGACTCCAGGTCGAAGAAGTGCTCCGGGTCGGAGGCGGCCGCCGCAGGTTCGAAGAGCAGAGGGCCCGGCCTCAGCCGCCGCTGCTGCTCGCTCCGCTCGGTTTCCGCCATTGACGACTCCCCACATCCGATGACCCGGCCGCTGTTCCGGTTCCCCACGGCCACCGACCATTGTCCCGCCTCCCGCAAGACCGCGTCCGGACACCCCGCGGCGGCCGCATCCGCCCCTGCCCCGGCCGCGGCGCGGCGCTTTCCGGCCGGGGCGGCGCACCGGGGGCGCGCCGCGACCGGCCCCCTCGGGTCGGGCGTCCCCCGCCGGTCGTGCGCCCGCGCCGTTCGATTAACCTCCTCCCGACCATAGGGATGATCATGTGCTTTTCGGGCGGGGGCCCGCAGGGGGGAGCGCCATGCTGCACAAGCCGTCACCGGGCGGACGGACCACCGAGGGCCGGCGCGCCGCCGACCGCGTGTGCTCCGCCGTGCGCCGCCGGACACCCCTGTGGCCGGTGCCGGTGCTGTGGACCGTCGCCCTCGGACTGTGGGGGCTCTCCCGGCAGGACAGCGTGTGGCGCGACGAGGCCGCCACCTGGCAGGTGGCCCGGCGGTCCACCGCCGACATCCTGCGCATGCTGGAGCACGTCGACGTGGTCCACGGGCTCTACTACCTGCTCATGCACGGCCTCTTCGCGTGCTTCGGCCCCGGCACCACCACCCTGCGCCTGCCGTCCGTGCTCGCCGTCGCCGCGGCGGCGGGCTGCGTGGCCGCCCTCGGCCACCGGCTGGCGGCGCGTGGGCCGGCCTCGGCGGAGGTCTCGTGCTCGGCCTGCTCCCGGCCGTCCAGTTCCACCTCCAGGAAGGACGCCCCTACGCCCTGGTCGCGGCCGGGGCGGGGCTCGCGACACTGCTGCTCGTGGACGCGCTCCAGGGGCGCGGAAGCCCGGCCCGCTGGGCGGCCTACGGCGGCGCGGTCGCCGTGTGCGGCCTGCTCAACTGGCTCTCGCTGCTGGTCCTGCCGGCGCATCTCGTGACGCTGCTGTGGGTGCGCCCGGAGCGGCGGGTGCTGCTGCGCTGGGCCGCGGCCTCGGCGGCCGCCGCGACCGCGGTCCTGCCGCTGGTCCTCTACAGCCGCGGCCAGTCCGGCCAGGTGTCCTGGATACCGCCGCTGACGTGGCACATGATGATCGGCCCCGCCGTCCTGCTGGCGATCGGCGCGCTCGGGGCCCTGGCCGACCGCCCGCGCCGGGGCAGGCTGTCCGCGGCGTCCGTCGGCCTGCCGCTGCTCGCGGTGCCGCAGACCGGTCTCATCGGCCTGTCCCTGGTCAAGCCGCTGTACGTGGACCGGTACGTCCTGTTCAGCCTGCTGGGCCTGGCCCTGCTGATCGGCGCGGCCCTCGCCGCGCTGGTACGCGCGGCCGCGCCGCGGTCACCGCGGGCGGCGCCGTGGCTGGTGCCCGTGCTCGTCGCGGCGGCGGCGCTGGCCCTGCTGCCGCAGTCCCTGGCCAAGCGGTCCCCGGCGAGCCGGGTGGACGACGTCCTCGCCATAGCCGCGCAGGTGCGGCGGGTGAAGCAACCCGGTGACGCAGTCGTCTACCTCCCGGCGGCCCGGCGGGACACCGGGCTCGTCTCCCCCGACGCCGTCGCCGGTCTGCGGGACGTCGCGCTCGCGCGGAGCCCCGAGGAGTCCGCCACGCTGAAGGGCGAGGAGGCCGCGCCCGACCGGATACGGGCCGCGATGCTGGCCCAGCGGCGCATCCTGCTCGTCACGGACGCGGAGCAGGTGGCGAGGCCGGTGGCGGGCGCCAGGGACAAGGCGAAGGCGTCCGTGCTGGAGCAGCACTTCACGGCGGTGGCCGACCACCAGGTACGGGGCCGCCGGGTCACGGTGTACGAACGCCTCCCCGACGCCCCGGGACGTCGGTGACCCCGTGCCCCGCCGCCCCCCGCGCCCCGGTGACCTTGCTGCGCCGGTGACGCCGGTGCCCGCGCCCCCGGCCCCGCCGCCGCCCGGTGACTTTGCTGCCCCGGTGACGCCGGTGCCCGCGCCCCGGTGACCTCGCTGCCCCGGTGACGCCGGTCTCCGCGCCCCCGGCCCCGGGGCCCCTCCGGTGACGCGGCGGGCGCGCGGCTCACCCGGCGGCCCGGCGCGGAGCGGGCACGGCCGCCCGCACGTCCCGTGCTGCCCGCCCGTGCCCGGACGCGGGGCCCGGGACAGCGCGGCCGGGCCGCGGCGCTCGGCCACGCGGCTTCCCCGCTCGCCCGCCCGTCCTGCCAGTGCCGCGTCCGGCGGCGGCTGCCTGTCCTGGCGGTGCCGCGTCCGGCGGCGGCTGCCCGTCCCGGCGGCTGCGGGCAGCCGGCCCGTACGGCCCCGCCGGGGCACCCGGCCGAGGGGGCGCGGTTCAGGGGCGCCAGCTGACGCGGTGCTCGGACCAGTGGTCCCACGTGGCCATCATCGCCTCCCAGCCGTCCGGGAACTTCACCGTCACACCCAGCTGCACCGGTTCCGTGGAGGGGTGCTCGTCCAGCAGCTCCGCCACGCCCGCGCGGCACACCACCACGCACGCGTGCCGGTGGCGGGAGGCGAGGACGCACAGGCGGCCCGTCTCCAGGTGGAACGCCGTCGCGTCGGGGCGGCCCGACAGCGGGTGCAGCACCACCGTCAGGTCGTACTCGCGCCCCTGCAGCCGGTTCGCCGTGTCCACCGTGACGCCCGGCGGCACCCCCAGGTCGTGCAGCGCCGCGCGGACCGCCGCCGCCTGGTCCCGGTGGGCCGTGCCGACGGCGACCCGGTCCGGGGTGAGCGGCACCGGCCCGTCCGCGCGCTCGCTGACCGCGGCTGCGCCCCGGTCCAGGAGGCGGCGCACCACCAGCGCGCACGCCCGCACCGCCTCAGGGTCGGTGCGGGGCGTGTGGCGGGCGGGCAGCTCCAGCAGCCCCCACCCCGACTCCGCCGCCTCGTCCAGCACCCGGTCCGCCGGGGAGCCGTCGCCCCGCGCCCCGAACGTCAGCCGACGGTCCTGCGGGCCCGTGCCCGCGCGGAAGCGCGTGTACGGGTAGAACGCGTCGGACACCAGCGGCGCCGCCGACGCGGGCAGCCGCCACGACACCGGCAGCCGGTGCTGCGGCAGCTCCGGGTTGTGCGCCAGCAGCGTCGACACGGCGCTCGCCGACGGGTCGTACGACAGCCCCGCCCACTGGTCGGCCGTGACGACGGAGAACGGGTCGAGCTGCCCGGGGTCACCGACGAACAGCGCCCGCTCGAACAGGCCCGCCACGGCGAGGAGCGCGTCCGAGCGCATCTGGTACGCCTCGTCCACGATGGCGTGCCGCCACGGCTCGACACCCTTCACGTGCGCCCACTTCGCCGCCGTAGACAGCACCACCGGCAGCCCCGCCAGGTCCGCGGCCTTCGCCGACTTCCGCACGGTGTCCAGCGCGTCCAGCGCCCGGTCGTACGGGTCGCTGTCACTGGAGTGCAGCCGCCCCAGCTCCAGCCCCGGTTCCTTCTCCGCGAGCCGCAGCACCAGGTCGTCGACCTGCGCGTTCGTCTGCGCCACGATCATCAGGGGCCGTCCCGCCGCCGCCAGTTCGCGCGCCGCCGTCACCACCAGCGTCGACTTGCCCGCACCCGGCGGGGAGTCGACCACCACCCCGCGGTCCGTCCCGTGCAGGGTGTCGTGCAGGATCCGCGCGGTGGCGCGGGCGGCCTCGGCCGCCGGGTCGAAGCCGTCCGCCGCCGTCACAGGAAGTCCTCCGGCGTCACCGGGTCGGGCGTCTCCGCCAGGTCCGTGCGCGGCGGCCCCCCGTGGGTCCACGGGGTGTCCTCCGGGTCCGGCAGTTTCGGCCCCACCCGCTGGTCGTGTTCGAACAGCGTCCACACGATCCGGTCCCCCTTCTGCGGCACCGAGCCCTCCGCCGGCTCCCGCGACCTGCCCATCCGGTCCAGGACCCGCAGCACCACCCCGGACCCGGCCCCCTGCTCCCCGGCCTCCTCGAAGCGGACGAACTCCGCGCTCTGCGGGCGGCCGTCCAGCGACCGGTACGCCTTCACCCCGGGCCCCAGGTGCGGCGTGTCGTCCGTCCGCACCGTCAGCAGCGGGCGGGGCGACGGGCGCTTCGACTCCGTCCACGCCGGCTCCACGTCCACGACCTCCGCGAGGAACGCCTCGCCGGCGAGCCGCCGCCCCGCCATCACCAGCGGGTCGTCCAGCGCCTCCTGCGCGTCCAGCTGCGTCTGCGCCGCCTCCCGCGCGGCGAGCTTCTGCGCGGCCGTCACCGCGTCGTCCCGGCGCGGCTGCGGCGGCTCGCCCGCCCGCACCCGGTCCCGGTGCCCGGTGAACGACCAGCGGTCCCGCGTCCAGCGGTCCGCCACCCGCTGCCCGGCCGGCAGGTCCCGCAGCAGCCCGAGGGCCCGCCACACCGCGTCCCACGTGGGCCGCATCTGCGTCAGCAGCAGACGGCGGATCTCGCTCTCCGCCCGGTGCAGCGCGCCCAGCCGCTCGTCGGCCGCCTCGCCGTCCTCGGCGGCCGCCAGGGCCTGCCGCGCCCGGTCGTACCGCTCGATCGCGGGCGCCAGCAGCCGGTTGTCGAACGCCGGGTCCGTCGCCGGGCCCGCCGGCGGGCACAGCAGCTGCCCCTCCCGGTCCCGCCCCGACTCGGCCCGCAGCGCGGCGGCCGCGCCCTGCTCCCCCTCGGGAGGGTCGATCCACGCCAGCAGCGCCCCCAGGTGCTGGTCCTCCAGCGACGACTGGCCCGTCGCCCAGTGCCGGTTCAGCAGCTCCGTCGCCGCCACCAGCAGCGACGAGCCGGGCACCCGCGCCCGCTCGCCGTAGTGCGTCAGCCACCGGCCCAGCAGCGGCACCCGCGGCGGCGCCGGGAAGGGGGTCTCCGGGTCCTGCTCGGCGGTCCGCCGGAACCGCGTCGACCGCCCCAGCAGCCGTACGTACTCGACGCCCGCCCGGTTCGGCACGACGAGCTGCGGCGCGTCCGCGCACAGGTCGACCGCCACCTTCACCTTTTTGCCGGTCTCCGGGTCGGTCTCGGACCGCTCCGCCTGCTCCACCACGTCCGCGTACGCGTCGAGGTACGGCAGGACCTCCTCCGCCAGGTCCGCGAGGAACGTGAACCGCAGGTCCCGGTCGCGCGGCTGCGGCACGACGAGCAGCCGGGGCTCCGCCGGGTCCGTGCCGACCAGGGCCCCGAGCGGCGCGCCCGCCTCGCCCGCCGTCGTCAGCGGCACCAGCACCAGCGGCCGGTCCGACACGTGCCGGTGCCGCACCGTCGCCAGCGGGCGCGCCCGCCCCGCCTCCACGGCCTCCAGCCGCGCGAGCGTGGAGATCAGCGACATGCCCCGGCCTCCTCCCGCGCCCCGCGCTCCCCGGCACCCGGCCGCGTCCCGCTCTGCCGCGGCCTCCAGCGCCTCCGCCCGCAGCGCCGCGGCCCTGCGCAGCGCCGCCACCGCCGGGTCCCCGGCCTCGCCGGCGCCCGCGGGCCGCCGCCAGGACCGCGCCGACCGTCGTCAGCCCCCGAGCTCGCCCCGCACCGACCGGCCCAGCGTCTCCACGGCCCCCGCGCCGCGGGCCCGGCCCCGGCAGTGGAACGCCAGCTCGCAGGACGACAGGCACTCCGGCGCGTACGCGTGCGGCACCGCGTCCACGGCCGCCGCCAGCTCCTCGGCGGAGCGCGCCGACACGTCGAAGGTGAGCCCCTCGGGCAGGGCCGCCGCGATGTCGTCGAGCCGGGTCAGCCGCGCCAGCTGACGCCGGGTCACGGCGAGCTGCTTGCGCACGTCCACGGCGGAACCCGTCGGCTGGTTGGAGAAGTCCTTCGGGCAGATCAGCAGCACCGACGTCCCGACCTCCGCGCCGGGCGTCACCGCCGCCACCCGCTCCAGCGCCAGCACGTACACCGCGGCCTGCCGGGCCGCCGCACCCGCCTTCGCGGCGTCCGCCGTCCCGTCGATCATCGGGAACGACTTGATCTCCACGACCGTCCACCGCCCGTCCGGGTGCACCACCACCGCGTCCGGTTCCAGGTACACCGGGGAGCCCGCCACCTCCAGCGCCAGCAGCGGATGGTCCAGCAGGGTCCACGCCCCGGCCGCCGTCGCCTCCCGCAGCGCCAGCGCCGTACGGGCCGTGCGCCCCTCGGGACCGGCGGCGGACAGGTCCGGCGTCCGCACCTCCCCGGGCGCGTCGGCGCCCAGCAGCCGCAGCAGCTCGGCGCCGCCGCCCGCCTTGACCTTGGCCTCGAAGGCGTTTCCGCGCATGAACGCGAACTGCGACTGCCCGAAGCCGGGCTGCGCGCCCAGCGCGGACGCCAGCGCGAGTTTGTCCACCCCGGCCCCGTCCAGCAGCGCGCGCGGCGGCAGCCCGGGTTCGCCGCCAGCGCGGCCAGCGCCCGGGCGTCCAGCGGGTGCGGCGCGGCGGCGGGACCGCGCAGCTCGGCCAGGCGCAGCCGGAGGGGCGTCTGCGGAGTGTGCGGAGCCGGACGCGGCCCGCTGCCCAGGGAATCGCTCACCGCGGAAGTCTCCCATCCGCCACTGACAGACGGGGCGCGGTCCGCCGGAACCGCTCGGGGCCCCGGCCGCGGGTGGGCGCCGGCGCCCGTACGCGATGATGGACGGGTACGCCGCTGCACCCGCCGTCGTGTGCACACCTTCCGCGGGCTCCCGCCAGACGCCCCGCGCACCTCCAGGAGAACCACCCATGGCACCGCGCATCCTGCTCGCCCGGCACGGCCAGACCGAGTGGTCGCTGCTCGGCCGGCACACCGGCAGGACCGACATCCCCCTGCTGGACGAGGGCAGGCGCGGCGCGGAGCTGCTGGGCGGGCGGCTGCACCGCGGTCCCTGGGCGGGGCTCGCCGGGTACGAGATCCGCACCAGCCCCCTGTCCCGTGCGCGCGAGACGTGCGAGCTGGCCGGCTTCGGGGACCGCGCCGAGACGTGGGACGCGCTCATGGAGTTCGACTACGGCGCCTACGAGGGCATGACGCCCACCGAGATCAAGGCCGCCCGCCCCGGCTGGCTCATCTGGCGCGACGGCGTCCCGGACGGCGAGACCCTGGCGGAGGTGGCCGCCCGCGCGGACGAGGTCGTGGAGTGGGCCCGCTCGGCCGACCGGGACGTGCTGGTCTTCGCGCACGGGCACATCCTGCGCTCCATCGCGGCGCGCTGGCTGGGCGAGGACGTCTCCTTCGCCGCGCGCATCAACCTCGCACCCACGAGCCTGTCGCGGCTCGGCTGGGCGTACGGCGCGCCCGCGATCGAGCGCTGGAACGACACGGGGCACCTGGAGGCGTAGCCCCCGGGCAGCCGTGCGGTTCACGCCGTACCCGCGCGCGCACCCGCCCGGGTGCGGGCACGTGCCGATGAACGACGACCCGGCCGTGCCCACGCGCGCACCCGCCCTGCCCCGACCGGGCAGTGCTCCGTCCACCGAGGCCCCGCCGTGCCGAGCGGGCAGCGTCTCGCCCACCGCGGCCCCGCCGTGCCCACACGCGCACCCGCCCTGCCCCGACCGGGCAGTGTCTCGGCCACCGCGGCCGCCCCGCGCCGAGCGGGCAGCGTCCCGCCCACCGCGGCCCCGCCGCCCTCAGCGCCCGCCGGCGACCACCCCCGCGGCGTACCGCATGCCTCCGCACCCGGGAGGCCAGGACCCGCGGAGCCCGCCGCCCTGCCTGTCCCGGCGTGCCTACGCGCGCGTGGGACCCGTGGTCCAGGGGGCGGCCGCCGGCGGGCGGGTGCGGCTCGCCGCCCCGGCGCCCGCGCCCGTGCGCCGGGCCAGGAAGGCCGCCACCTGGGGTGCGGTGCGCCACGGCTCCAGGGCCCGCGCCGTCTCGGCGAGCATCGCCCGGATCCGCGTCGACTGCACCTCGCCCAGCGCGTCCAGGACCCGCCCGCCGACCTCCGCGGCCTCCTCCGGCGCGCCGTCACGGGCCAGGTCGGCTGCCAACTGGGCCCGGTACAGGGCCCGGTTCCTGGCGAACTCGGGGCCGGCGAGCGCCGCCGCGTGCCGGGCGTGCCGCACCGCGCGCCGCCCGTCGCCCAGCAGCGACCAGCACTGCGCCTCCAGGAACGCCAGCTCGGGCTCCCCGAAGAACGACATCCACTCCGGGTCCGCGTCCGACGGCCCGTGGCCGAACAGCGCGTGCGCCCTGCCGAGGGCCTGCTCGCACGCGGCCCTGTCCCGCAGGCCCGCCCAGCCGTTCGCCTCGCGCAGCGCGAGCAGCGCCGCAGGCGGCCCCCGGCAGGTGGCGGACGGCCTGCTGCCCCGCCTGCGCCGCCCGCACGGCCTCGCGGTGCCGGCCCGCGTCCTTGGCGAGGAAGGCCATGTTCGAGAACGCGTGCGCCTCCAGGCCCGCGTCGGCGGCCACCCGCGCGGTGGCCAGGGCCTCCGCGTAGTGCGAGCGGGCGTCGTCCAGGCGGCCGGAGTCATGGGCCAGCCAGCCCACGGACAGGGCGAGCTCGCCGGCGCCCGCGTGCAGCCGGTCCGCCGTCGACCTGCGGGCCGTCGTCCCGGCGTCGAGCAGCGCGTACGCCGTGCGCAGCGGTTCTGACGCCCTCCGGTACAGCGCGTCGGCGCCGTACCGGTCGTCGAACAGCCTGATCTGCCGGACGGCGCTCTCGACGGCGCCCACCTCGGTCTCGCCGAACCGGCCGCCGCCCGCGGCGCGGGGATGGCGGCCAGCGCCTCCAGGCCGCCGCCGAAGGAGGCGGCCGCCACGGACACGGTGCCGCTCCTCATGAATGCGCGACGCCGCACGTCGCTCTCCTCGTCGTCCAGGGGCGGGGCGGGTGCGGGGGCGCCGGGGCGGGGCGGCGGCGCGCGCGCCCCGGCCGCGCACCGCCTCCCGTGCGACGAACCCCAGGTCCGTCAGCGACCGGCCGGGGAACATGTGCAGGAACACCCGCTCGTAGGCGTAGTTGGGGCAGCGGATCTCACCGGACTCGACGCGCCCGATGTAGCGGGCGTCGCAGGAGACCTGCTCCCCGATCTCCCGGGCGGCCCGGCGGACCGCGGCGGCGAACTCCCCCGCGGAGCGGTGCCCGCGCAGCCGGCGGAAGGCGAGATTCGGAACTGCCCGTGACGAGGCCATGACGGGTCCTCCCCTGCGTGCTGCCGATGCTCCGGCGGAGCAAGAACGTACCTGCGCGGAACGCCACCGGTATCCGACTTTTCTGAATGAAAGGGACTTTTCACCCCTGATCCGCTATGAAGTGCCACCCTTTGCGGCGGTGTACGGCCGTAGCCGTTGACAGGTGGCGGCCGTTGAACCCTGCGGAACTGAGGCAGGGCCGAACCCTGCGGAACGGAGGCAGGGCGGCGACCGACGCCACCGGACGGTGCCTCCGTCCCGTCCACCGGGACCGGAGCAAGGAGGACCCACCTTGTGGGAAGCCAGCACGGAGACCGCAGCGCACGCCCGCGCTCCGCAGCACCCGTCGCGGAGCGCCCCCCGGCACCAGCCGTGCGACCTGGTGACGGTCCCGGCCCGGCAGGGGCTTGAGGCGGTCGACATCCTGCGCCGCACCGGGGCCCCGTCGGTCGGGCCCGTCCTCCACGACGACGCCAGCGACACCCTGGGCTTCCTCGTGCCGCCCGGCACCGCGGCGGCCTGGGACGTGCCCGGCAGCGCCTGCACCCGCACCTCCGGGCGCGGCCTGCGGCTCCCGGCCGAGCCGCCGGTCGCCGGGGCGGGCTGGCTGCTGCCCCCGGCCGACGCGGAGCCCCTCACCGACCCCGCCACCCTCCGCGAGGCCCTCGGCGAGGCGGCCCGCCTCATCCGGGCCGCCGACGGCTGCCACTGACCGCGGCCCCGGCGCGGCCCGGCCCGCGCCCGGCAGCCCGCCCCGCCCGCAGCCGGGCCGCGCCTGCGGGCCGCGGCGCGGTGCCTCGCCGCCCACCGGGCCGCGGCGCGGTGCCCTGCGCGGCCCTGCCCTGCGCCCCGGGCCGGGCCCGGTCCGTCCGGTCATACACGGCAGTACGGCTCGGGCCGGCGCCGCGCTCAACCGCGCCTCGCCGCCGCATGCGGTGCGACCCCGCCCCGCGGCCGGGGCGGCCCTCCGCCTCTGCCGGGACGGCCGCCCGTCCCGCCGCCCGCCGCGGTGGCCTTCCCGCCCCGGCCGGGGCCGCCGCCCCCGGGCGGACGGCCGCGGGGCCGCCGCCGATAATGGGTCCGTGGCGAAAGGCAGGCAGCAGCGGCGCGGGCGGGAGACCGTGTCCGAGACGGTGGACGGCGGGCTCGCGGAGCTCGTACCCGACAGGGACCGGCCGCGGGCCTGGACCCTGCTCGTCGACGGCGCCCCGCAGTCGCACGTCGACCTGGACGACCCGGCCCGCCTCGACTTCGCCTACCAGCGGCGCCTGGGGCACGTCATCGACCTCGCCGCCCCGCCGGGGCGCCCCTGCACGCCGTGCACCTCGGCGGCGGCGCCCTCACACTCGCCCGGTACGTCGCCGCCACCCGCCCCCGCTCCACCCAGCAGGTCGTCGAGATCGACGCGCCGCTCGTCCGGCTCGTGCGGCGGGTGCTGCCCCTCGACCCCGGCGCCCGCATACGGGTGCGGGACGGCGACGCCCGCGCCGGTCTCGGCCGCTCCCCGACGGCTGGGCCGACCTCGTCGTCGCCGACGTCTTCAGCGGCGCCCGCACCCCCGCCCACCTCACCAGCACCGAGTTCCTCACCGAGGTGCGGCGGGTCCTGAAGCCCGGCGGCACCTACGCCGCGAACCTCGCCGACGGCCCCCCTCTCGCGCACCTGCGCGGCCAGATCGCCACCGCGGCGGCCGCCTTCCCCGAACTCGCCCTCGCCGCCGACCCGGTGGTGCTACGCGCCCGCCGCTTCGGCAACGCCGTCCTGGTCGCCTCCGACGCCCCGCTGCCCGTCGCGGACCTCACCCGGCGCGTCGCCACCGACCCGCACCCGGGCCGCGTCGAACACGGCCGCGCCCTCGCCGACTTCGCCGGGGGCGCCGCGCCGGTCACCGACGCGAACGCCGCGCCGTCCCCCGCCCCGCCGCCGGAACTGTTCCGGTAGCCCTCACGCGGGGCGCTCGTCGATCTCCACCCGGGGCGCCGTGTCGTGCCAGACGCAGAACACCGACACCTCGCGGCCGTCGCCGGTGAACGTCACCCGGATCCACGTGTCCTGCTTCCACACCTGCATCCGCCAGCCCGACGCCGGGGTCGCCGACACCAGCTCCGCCGAGCGGTCGCCGAGGGAGAACGCCACCCAGCCGCCCGCCACCGCGTAACTCCGCACCGCGCCCTGGACGGACGGCGACGGCGACGTGGGCGGTGCGGCCGGCGAGGACGGCGGGGCGGAACCGGTGCCGCCGCCCGGCGCCGGCGCGGCGGGCGCGGGAGCGGCCGGGGACGACGGGGGCGCGCCGACGGCGACGGGGAAGGGACCGGCTTCGGGCGGTGCGTCGACGACGCCTGCGGCGCGGGGCTCTCCGGCACCGCCGCCAGCGGGACCGCCGCCGGACGGTCGTACACCGTCCCGGTCATCACCGCGCGCACGCCCCACCACGAGAGGGCGACCGCCGCTCCCGTGGCGAGCGACCACGCCATGGCGTGAACCAGTCCTCTTCGCATCCGGGCCATAGTGCACCACCCGCCCACGGCGTCAACACCGGTCCCCCTCATTCCGCCTCATGGCGTACGGTGCCGCCCATGGCAAGTGTGCTCGTGGTCGAGGACGACCAGTTCGTGCGCTCCGCCCTCATCCGGCACCTGACCGAGGCCGCCCACACCGTGCGGAGCGTCGGAACGGCCCTGGAGGCGCTGCGCGAGGTCGCCCATCTCCGCTTCGACGTCGTCATCCTGGACCTCGGTCTGCCCGACCTCGACGGGGCGGAGGCGCTGAAGATGCTGCGGGGCATCACCGACGTACCGGTCATCATCGCCACCGCCCGCGACGACGAGGCCGAGATCGTACGGCTCCTCAACGACGGCGCGGACGACTACCTCACCAAGCCGTTCTCCGTGGAGCACCTGTCGGCGCGCATCGCCGCCGTGCTGCGCCGGGCCCGCGCCGGCGCCGCCCGGGCGAGCTGCCGCACGGCACCGCCCTCCGCGTCGGGGGCTCGCCATCGACCCGCTGCGCCGCCAGGCCGAACTCGACGGGCGCCGACTCGACCTGACGCGCCGCGAGTTCGACCTGCTGGCGTTCCTCGCCGGGCGGCCCGGCGTCGTCGTCCCGCGCCGCGAACTCCTCGCCGAGGTGTGGCAGCAGTCGTACGGGGACGACCAGACCATCGACGTCCACCTGTCCTGGCTGCGCCGCAAACTGGGGGAGACCGCCGCGAACCCCCGCTACCTGCACACCCTGCGCGGCGTGGGCGTGAAGCTGGAGCCGCCGCAGGAGGCCCTGCCGTGAGATGGGCCCTCGTCAAGGTGGCGCTCGCCGTCACCACCATGGTCGTCCTCGCCTTCGCCGTGCCCCTCGGCCTGGTCATCAAGGAGATGGCCCGCGACCGCGCCTTCGGGGACGCCGAACGGCAGGCCGCCGCACTCGGCCCCACCCTCTCCATCACCACCGACCGCGGCGCCCTCGAACGGGCCGTCGCCTCCACCCGGGCGGGCGCCGACGGCCGGATGGCCGTCCACGTCCCCGCCCCGCCCGACCAGCCGTCCGCACGGCCGACGGAGATCGGCACGGGCCGTGCGGGCGACGCCGACCTGGACACCGTGCGCCGGGTCCCGCGCGCCTCCATCACCGAGGTCGAGGGCGGCTCCGTGCTGCTCCAGCCCACCGCCCTCGGCACCGGGAAGATCGCCATCGTCGAGGTGTACGTCCCCGAGGGCGAGCTGACCCGGGGCCTCACCACCGCGTGGCTGACCCTCGCCGGGGTGGGCGCCGCCCTGGTCGTCGGCTCCGTCGCGGTCGCCGACCGGCTGGGCGTGCGCATGGTGCTGCCCGCCCAGCGCCTCGCCCGCGCCGCCCGCGAGCTGGGCGACGGCAGGCTCGGCGCCCGTGTCCGCGAGGAGGGCCCCGCCGAACTCAGGTCCGCCGCCGTCGCCTTCAACTCCATGGCCGACCAGGTCGTGCACCTCCTCGCCAACGAACGCGAGCTGGCCGCCGACCTGTCGCACCGGCTGCGCACCCCGCTCACCGTGCTGCGCCTCAACGCCGCGTCCCTCGGTGACGGTCCGGCCGCCGAGCAGACCCGCGCGGCCGTGGAGCAGCTGGAGCGGGAGGTGGACACCATCATCCGCACGGCCAGGGAGGCCAAGCCGCAGACGCAGGCGGCCGGTCCCGGGGCGGGCTGCGACGTCTCCGAGGTCGTACGGGACCGGATGGCGTTCTGGTCGGCACTCGCGGAGGACGAGGGCCGCAAGGTGCGCCTCGCCGGCACCGACCGGCCGGTGCGGGTCCCCGTGGCCCGCCCCGACCTGGCCGCCGCCCTCGACGCGCTGCTCGGCAACGTCTTCCGGCACACCCCCGAGGGCACCGCCTTCTCCGTCGACGTCCACAACGGGGAGGACGCCGTCATCGTGCTCGTCTCCGACGCCGGGCCCGGCATCAAGGACCCGCAGGCCGCCCTGGCCCGCGGCAACAGCGGGGAACGGGCCGGGTCGACCGGTCTCGGCCTGGACATCGTGCGGCGCGTCGCCGAGTCCACGGGCGGCGACGTCCGCATCGGGCACTCGGTGCTGGGCGGCACGGAGGTACGGGTCTGGCTGGGCCTCGACGGCCGCCGCACCGGCGGCACGGGCGGCCGCACCCACCGCGTGGGGCGCCGCCGCCGCAGAGCGGTCGCCGCCTGAACAGCCGGGGCCCGCACCCGGCCGGCGCTCCCGTGTCGCACCCGGCCCCGTGCCGCCGGCCACCCTTCCGCACTTCGGCCCGCACCTGCCCCGCCGGCCGGCGCTCCCGGGCCGCACCCGGCCCCGTGCCGCCGGCCACCCTTCCGCACCTCGGCCTGCCCCTGCCCCGCCGGTCGCCGCTCCCGTGTCGCACCCGGTCCCGTGCCGCCGGCCACCCTTCCGCGCCCCTGCCCGCACCTGCCCGCCGGTCACCGCTCCCGCACCCCAGCCGCCCGCCCGCCCCCGGCCTGAAGCCCCCGCGCCCGACCGGGGACATCCGCCCACCGCAGCTCCCACCTCCAGCGCCACACGCACCCGCACCTGTGTCCCCGCCTCGGCCCGTGTCCCGGCCGCGCCCCGCGGTGCCGCCGCGGCGGGCGGTAGGGGAACATGGCGGGAACCCCCGGTGCGTGCGCTGTCCCCGCCGCCGCGCCACGAGCCGAAAGCACGCCACGACCATGCCGCACCTCCTCACCTCCCTGCCGCCCGTCGCCCAGGGCATCGCCATCGCCGCGGGCGGCCCGGTCCTCCTGTGGTCGTTGTGGAGCAGCGCCCGGCTGGCCCGAGCCAAGCGGCAGGGGACGGCCGGCATCGACCTCGCCGCCCACGGCCTGGTGCCGCGCCACCTGCTCGACCCGTCGCGCAGCGGCCCGCCGGAGCCCGAGGCGGCCCTTGCCGTGCAGGCCGCGCAGGGCGGCGACCGGCGGCCCGCCGCGGCGCTGCTCGCGGACGCGGGCGAGGACTGGGACCTGCGCTGGGACCGGCTCACCGCCCTCGCCTCCGCGGCGGTACGGGACGGGCGCTGGCTGGCGGACTGGCGGGCCGAGCGGCCCGACGACCCGGACGCCGCCGCGGTCCACGCCGAGGCGCTGCTGCGGCAGGCGTGGGGGTGCGCGGCGGCGGCTCCGCCGAGGACACCTCCACCGAGGACCCGGAGCGCTTCCGGCGGATGCTGTCCGCCGCGGTGCAGGCCGCCCGCGAAGCCGCCGCGCTCGCGCCCCGCGACCCCTCCCCGTGGGTCACCCTCGTCACCGCCGCCCGCGGACTCGCTCTGCCGCACGGCGACTTCCGGCTCCTGTGGGACGAGCTGACCGCCCGCGCCCCCCACCACTTCTTCGGGCACCTCAGCGCCCTCCAGTACTGGTGCGCCAAGTGGTGCGGCTCCCACGCCCTGGCCCAGCGCTTCGCCGACGGCGCCGCGGGCGCCGCGCCCGAGGGCAGCCTGCTGTCCGTGCTGCCCCTGCAGGCGGCGTTCGAGAGGGCGCTGGCGCGCGCCGCGTACACCCCGCTCGGCGGCCGGAACACGGGGGCGACCTCGACGCGGTCCGCGACGCCGTGGCCGCGGCGGCCCCCGGGGACCCCCGGCTGCCGTACGTCCGGCACATCCTCGCCGGAGCCCTCGTCGTGGCGGGGCGGGGCCGGGAGGCACTGGAGCAGTTCCGGGCGCTGGAGCCGTGGGTGGGCGCCGAGCCCTGGACCTGCCACCCCGACCCCGCCGCCGCCTTCGACCACGCCCGCGCGGTCGCGGTGTACCGCTCCGGCAGGTGGCCGTGGCTCCTGGCGGGCCCGGCGCGGCCGCGCGCCGGGCAGCAGCGTTAACCGGGCCCCATGGGCGCCTTAAGCGCGCCCTAAGGTCCCCGACCGCCGCCCGGTGTGCCCCGTTTGCCGGTTCCGGGCGCGCTAGCGTGGTGCCGCGCCCCACTCCCGCGGGAGCCGGGCACAGCGCATGGGCCCACGCGGCGGCGCCGCCACCGGCGGCAGCCGGCGCGGGCGGGTGCCGCCCACCGGTGACCCGCCCCGCCCGGACCACCCCCCACACGCGCGCTCCGGCCGTCACCCCACCCGGCCGGAGCGCGCGCCCCCTCACGACCCGGGCGGGTCGGGGAGGACGCCGCTGCGGGCGAGCCGCGCGTACCAGTGGGCGCTGGCCTTCGGGGTGCGGGTCTGCGTCGCGTAGTCGACGTGCACGATCCCGAACCGCTTCGCATAGCCGTACGACCATTCGAAGTTGTCCAGCAGGGACCACAGGAAGTAGCCCCGCACGTCCGCGCCGCCCTCGGTCATCGCCCGGTGCAGTTCCGACAGGTGCCCGTGCAGGTAGCGCACGCGGCGGGCGTCGTGGACGGTGCCGTCGGCGGGCGACGGCCGGTCGGGGTAGGCGGCGCCGTTCTCCGTGACCATCAGCGGCAGCCCGGGGGCCTCCCGCGACCACCGGGTCAGCAGGTCGTACAGCCCGGTCGGGTCGATGCCCCAGCCCATGTCGGTGCGCTCGCCCGGCTGCTGGTGGAACGACACGTCCTCGGCGCCCGGCCAGGGGGAGTGGTCGCCGGCGCCGTGCCCGTCGTCCGCCGCGGACCCCGGCCCGCCGTCCGCGGCGGACACGAGCGTCGGCGCGTAGTAGTTGACGCCCAGCCAGTCCAGCGGGTCGCGGCGGACGGCGGCCTCGTCGCCGGCCCGCACGAAGGACCAGTCGGTGAGCCGCGCGGTCCCGGCGAGCAGGTCGTCGGGGTACGCGCCGTGCAGCAGCGGCCCGGTGAAGATCCGGTTCGCGAGCGCGTCGATGCGGCGCCGCGCGTCCAGGTCGGCCCCGCTGCCGGTCCGCGCCCGGACGGCGCAGGTGTTGAGGCTGATGCCGATCCGGGCCGCGGCGGGCAGCCGCGCCCGCAGCGCGGTGGCGGCCAGGCCGTGCGCCAGGTTGAGGTGGTGGGCGGCGCGCAGCGCGTCGACCGGGTCGGTGCGGCCCGGGGCGTGCACGCCGGAGCCGTATCCGAGGAAGGCGCTGCACCACGGCTCGTTGAGGGTGATCCAGTACGGGACGCGGTCGCCCAGGGCGCCGGCGACGATGCCTGCGTAGTCGGCGAACCGCTCGGCGGTGTCCCGGTGCGGCCAGCCGCCCGCGTCCTCCAGGGCCTGCGGCAGGTCCCAGTGGTACAGCGTGAGGGCCGGTGTGATGCCGTGCTCCAGCAGGTCGTCCACCAGCGCCCGGTAGAAGTCGAGCCCCTTCTGCACGGCCGGTCCGCGCCCGGTCGGCTGCACCCGCGGCCAGGACACGGAGAAGCGGTACGCGTTGACGCCGAGCCCCGCCATCATCCGCACGTCCTCGGCCCGGCGGTGGTAGTGGTCGGCGGCGGTGTCACCGGTGTCACCGCCGCGGGTCCGGCCGGGCGTGCGGCTGAAGGTGTCCCAGACGGACGGGCCGCGGCCGTCCTCCCGGGCGGCGCCCTCGATCTGGTAGGCGGCGGTGGCGGTGCCCCACAGGAAGCCGGGCGGAAAACGGACGGGCATGGACCTCTCCCTCGGGTGCGGCGGCGTGGCGGGCGGGGCGTTCAGCCGTCCTCCCCGGGCGGGGGCAGCTCGCCGCTGCGGGCGAGCCGCGCGTACCAGTGGGCGCTGGCCTTCGGGGTGCGGGTCTGCGTCGCGTAGTCCACGTGCACCGCCCCGAACCGCTTCGCGTAGCCGTACGCCCACTCGAAGTTGTCCAGCAGCGACCACAGGAAGTACCCGCGCACGTCCGCGCCGCTCTCCACGGCCCGGTGCACCGCCTCCAGGTGGCCGTGCAGGTAGGCGACGCGCTCCGGGTCGTGGACCGAGCCGTCGGGGCCCACCGCGTCGTCGTACGCGGCGCCGTTCTCCGTGACGTACAGCGGGAGGTCCGGGTACTCCCGGGCCATCCGCATCAGCAGGTCGTACAGCCCGGACGCGTCGACCGACCAGCCCATCGCGGTCTGCTCGCCGGGCGGCTGGTGGAAGACCACGTCCTCCGCACCCGCCCACGGCGAGTGCCCGCCGCCGCCGTGCCCGCCGTCGGCCATGACGCTGCCGACGCCGTCCCGGGCGACCGCCGACACCAGCGTCGGCGTGTAGTAGTTGACGCCGACGAAGTCCAGCGCCTGGTGCGCCGCGGCCGCGTCGGCCGGGCGGACGAAGGACCAGTCCGTGAGCCGGGCCGTGTCGGCGGCCAGGTCCTCCGGGTAGGCGCCCCCCAGCATGGGCCCGAGCCAGATGCGGTTGCCGACCGCGTCGATACGGCGGGCCGCGTCCAGGTCCTCCGCCGTCTCGGTCAGCGGCCTGACCTGGTGCAGGTTCAGCGACACGCCGACCTCCGCGCGCGCCGGCAGCGCCGCCCGCAGCGCCTGCACGGCCAGGCCGTGGCCGAGGTTCAGATGGTGGGCGGCGCGCAGCGCGGCCACCGGGTCGGTGCGGCCCGGGGCGTGCACACCGGAGCCGTAGCCCAGGAAGGCGCTGCACCACGGTTCGTTGAGCGTGGTCCAGCGGTCGACGCGGTCGCCGAGGGCGTCACCGACGAGCCCCGCGTACGCGGCGAACCGCTCGGCGGTCGCCCGGTGCGGCCAGCCGCCCGCGTCCTCCAGCTCCTGCGGCAGGTCCCAGTGGTAGAGGGTCACCGCCGGCCGGATCCCCGCGGCGAGCAGCTCGTCGACCAGCGCCCGGTAGAAGTCCAGGCCCTTCTGCACGGCCGGTCCGCGCCCGGTCGGCTGCACCCGCGGCCAGGACACGGAGAAGCGGTACGCCGTGAGGCCCAGCTCCTTCATGAGCCGGACGTCCTCGCGGAACCGGTGGTAGTGGTCCACGGCCACATCGCCCGTGTGGCCCTCGAACACCTTCCCCGGCGTGTGGCTGAAGGTGTCCCAGATGGACGGCGTGCGCCCGTCCTCCCGGGCGGCGCCCTCGATCTGGTACGCGGCGGTCGCGGCGCCCCACAGGAAGCCCGGGGGGAACCGGCGGATCGCGGTGAGCGGACGGGTGTCGGAGGCAGTCATAGGGGGAGCGCTCCCAGGAGTAGGTACGGCTTGCTCGGACGGGCGGACGGGACGGACGGCGCGGACAGGACGGACGGCGCGGACCGCGGGGGAGGGCGGCCGCGGCGCCGCCAGGGACGGGGAAGGAGGCGCCGCGGAGCAGCAGGGGGCGGGCGGCCGGCGGACGCGGGGGTCAGCTCTTGACCGCGCCCGAGGTGATGCCGCCCACGATGTGCTTGCCCAGCACGGCGAAGACCGCCAGCAGCGGCACGGTGGAGATCAGCGCACCGGTCAGCACGATGGCCTGGTCGATGGTGTGGTTGCCGGAGCCGAGCCCGGCCAGCGCCACCTGGAGGGTCGGGTTGCCGTCCGGGGTGAGGGCGATGAACGGCCAGAAGAAGTCGTTCCACGCCTGGACGAAGACCAGCATCCCCAGCACCGCCATCGCGGGCCGCGCCACGGGGAACACCACGTGCCAGATGATCCGCAGGCTGTGCGCCCCGTCCACGCGGGCCGCCTCGATCAGCTCGACCGGCAGCGCCTCCAGCAGGTACTGCCGCATGAAGAACACGCCGAACGCCGCGACCAGCGAAGGCAGCACGACCGACTGGAGCTGGTCCACCCACCCGAGGTCGGTGACGATCTGGTACAGCGGGATCACGCTGAGCTGGGGCGGGACGGTCATCGTCGCCACCACGAGGGCCAGCAGCACGTTGCGGCCGCTGAAGGGCAGCTTGGCGAAGGCGAAACCGGCCAGCGTCGAGAACACCACCGTCGACGCGGCCACGAGCCCCGCCACGACCGTCGTGTTCACGAGCGCCTCGCCCATGTCGACCTGGTTCCAGGCGAACGTGAGGTTGTCCAGCAGGCGCGGCCCGGGCAGCAGCGGCGCCGGGGCCTCCACGACCCGCTCACCCGAGTGGGAGGCGGCGACGAGGTTCCAGTACAGGGGGAAGAGGGACAGCAGGGCCGCGAAGCCCAGCAGGACGTAGGTGAGGTGCCCGGCGTGGTGCTGGCGCCCGGCGGCCTGCCTGAAGCCGCGCCGCGGCCCGCGCCCGCGCGCCGGCCGGTCGGTGGTGAGCGTCATCGGTCAGACCCCCTGCTTCTTGCGGCCGGCACGGGCGAGCAGCAGCCGCAGCGCGCCGATGAGGAGCAGGAGCAGCAGCATCACCCACGCGATCGCGGACGCCTGCCCCAGGGCGCCGGTGACCCAGCCCTTCTCGTACATCAGCAGGCTCAGCGTCTGGAACTGGTTGCCGCTGCCGCCGCTGACGCCGAGGCTGCCGCCGAAGAGCATGGGCTCACCGAACAGCTGCGTCGCGCCGATCGTGGACACGACGATCGTGAAGAGGATCGTCGGCCGGATGGACGGGATGGTGACGCTGACGAACTGCCGCCAGCGGGACGCCCCGTCGAGGGAGGCCGCCTCGTACAGGTCCTGCGGCACCGCCTGCATCGCGGCCAGGTAGATCAGCGCGTTGTACCCGGTCCACCGCCAGGTGACGATGGCGGAGATGGCGATCTGCGCCGGCCACTTGGACGACTCCCAGTCCACCGGCTCGAACCCGACCCAGCCGAGCACGGTGTTGATCAGCCCGTAGTCGGAGTTGAAGAGCTGGGCGAAGACCAGCGTCGCGGCGGCGATCGAGGTGGCGTACGGGGCGAGGACGGCGACCCGGAAGAAGCCGCGGCCGCGCAGCTTGTAGTTCAGCAGGTGCGCCAGGCCCAGCGCCATGAGCAGCTGCGGGACCGTCGAGATGACGCCGATGGTGAAGGTGTTGGCGAGGGCGTTCCAGAAGAAGTCGCTGTCCCAGAGCGCCGTGTAGTTGTCGAAGCCGCGCCACTCGGCCTCACCGCCCAGCTCCACCCGGTGCAGCGAGAGCCAGCCCGTGTGGATCAGTGGGAAGAGCCCGAACGCCCCGAAGGTGAGGAAGAAGGGCGCGATGAACGCGTACGGCGTCGCCTTGAGGTCCCAGCGGTACAGCCTGCTGCGCCAGCCGGTGCCGGCGGGTGGCCGGTTCGGTCGCTTGTTCCGGGACGCGGAGGAGGGCGGGGGCGGGGAGGGCGGCGAGGTGCCGCCGTCCGCCGCCTGGACGGAGGTGGCCACGGGGG
Organism: Streptomyces sp. CC228A; assembly: GCF_021390935.1. Taxonomy (GTDB): domain Bacteria; phylum Actinomycetota; class Actinomycetes; order Streptomycetales; family Streptomycetaceae; genus Streptomyces. The sequence goes on along the minus strand of NZ_JAJPUI010000003.1, from coordinate 586,120 downwards.
CGTCCTTCCAGGTCGGTGCAGACGTCGGGCGGTCGGGGGACGGTGGCACGGCCCCGGACCGGGACCGGCAGCGGTGCGGGGGCGCGGGGGCGGGAGGGAGGGGGCCGGGCGGCGGGCCCGGAGCCGGGCAGGGGCGCGCGGGCCCGGACTGCGACCGGCGGCGGTACGGAGGTGCGGCGGCGGTACGGAGGCGCGGGAAGCGGTGCAGGGGCGCGGTCCCGGGCGGCGGGCCCGGAGCCGGGCAGGGGCGCGCGGGCCCGGACTGCGACCGGCGGCGGTGCGGCGGGGCCGGGAAGCCGGACAGCGGACCCGGACCCGGACCCGGGGCGCGGGCGCGCGGGCGACCCGGCCGGGACCGCCGCCGGCCCGCCCCGCCCGGGCGGCGGGGCGGGCGCCCGGACGGGGAGCCCGCCGGCCCGCCGGAAGTGCGGCGGGCTCCCCGCCGGGGGCTACTGGACGATCTTGTCCTCGATCAGCTTCTTCACGTTGTTCCACGCCGTTTCCGGGTCGGTCCCGCGCTGCTCGATGTCGAGGATCCCGTTGTCGGTGAGGAAGGTCTTCACCTGGCCGTCGTGGCGGCTGATGGCCGCCGGGGTGATCCCCGCCGCGGCCTGCGAGTAGATCCGGCCGACCGGAGTGTCGCCGAAGTAGTCGATCGTGGCGTTCTGGACCGCCTCGGAGGCCAGGGTCTCCTTGGTGGACGGGATGTTGCCGTTGACGCCGAACACCTTGGCGTGCTGCTCGGGGGCGGTCAGCCAGGCGGCCAGCTTGGCGGCCTCCTCGGTGTGCTTGCCCGCCTTCGGCACGGCGAGGAAGGAGCCGCCCCAGTTGCCCGCGACCGGCGCCGACGCGATGTCCCAGTCGCCCTTGTTCTTCTCGCCGGCCTGGTCCTTGATGATGCCGGTCATCCAGCTCGGGCAGGCGACGGTCGCGAACCTGGCGTTCTTGAAGCCGGCGTTCCAGGTGCCCTTCTCGTCGAACTGGCGCAGCTTCGCGGTGATGCCGCTTCGCGCCGCGTCGACCGCCAGGCCCCAGGCGGTCTTCACGCCGGGGCTGTCCTCCCAGGCGAGCTCGCCCTTGTCGTCGGCGTACTGCTGGGGCTGGCTGGACAGGACGGCGTTGAAGAGGCCGCTCGCGGAGTCGTGGAAGGCGGTGCCTTCGGGGGCGGCGCTCTGGTACTTCTTGCCGGTCTCGACGAACTTCGCCCAGTCGCCGGCCCACAGCTTGCCCACCTCCTCCCGGTCGGTGGGCAGCTTGGCCTTCGCGAAGAGGTCCTTGTTGTAGCAGATGGCCATGGGGCCGATGTCGGTGCCGAGCGCGATGACGGAGCCGTCGGCGGTGGTGGCCTGCTTGACCTTCCAGTCCAGGTAGGCGGACAGGTCGGCGCCGCCGGACTCGGAGAGGTCCGCCCACTTGCCGGCCATGGCGGGTCCGGTGGCCTCGGCGATGTACCCGACCTCGACGGCCTGGATGTCGGCGAGGCCGCTGCTGCGGGAGAGGCGCAGCTTGAGGGTGTCCCAGTACTTCTGGCCGTCGGCGACGTTGGACTCGACGATCTTGATGTGGGGGTTCAGCTTCTCGTATTCGGCGTACAGCTTGGCGCCGTTCTCGTTGTCGTAGCCGAACGAGCCGAAGGTGCCGATCCGCAGGGTGATCTGCCCGCCGTCCCCGCCGGCGTCGCCGCTTCCGCCGTCCCCGGCGCCGTCGCTGCAACCCGTGACCAGCGCCGCGCAGGCCAGGAGGGCGGTCGCTGCGACCAGGGGGCGGCGGTGGCCGCGGTCGCCGGTTCTGCCGCTGCCGCCGCGGCTGCGGACTCTGCTGATGGTGCGCATTCCACTCTCCTCGTCCAGGGTGGTGCTGGTGTGCGCCGGATGGGGCGGGTGCCGGGTCCGCAGCCGGGCTGCGGGGGGTCGGCGTGGCGACAGGGCGGCTCGGCCGTGTCGCACACATGAGGGGCTACGGACCGTGGTATGGGAGCGCTCCCACGCCACTCGTTGCCGGAAGGTTGCTGCCTGCCGGGGGTGGGTGTCAAGGCATGAACGCGAATTGTTGCCGTAGGGGATCCGGCCGTCCGCAGAATGGCGTCCGCCTTCAGAACCTCAAGGCGTGCGAGGGAGAAGGGGCGGTACGGTCCGCTAGGGTGGGAGCGCTCCCACTACGGAGGGTCAAAAGATGGCCCTCCCGCTGGGGCTGCCCAGCGGTGCACGCTCTAGGTTGGGCTCAAGCAGCCGCTGCACGGGTGGGCGGGCGCGAACGGGAGGCGGGAACATGGCGGTGAACGGACGGCAGACGGGCAGACCCACGCTGGAGGAGGTCGCGGCCCGCGCGGGCGTGGGCCGGGGCACCGTGTCCCGCGTCATCAACGGCTCGCCCCGGGTGAGCGACCGCGCCAAGGCCGCCGTCGCCCAGGCCATCGCGGAGCTCGGGTACGTCCCGAACCGCGCCGCCCGCGCGCTGGCGGGCGCCCGCACCGACGCCGTGGCGCTGGTGATACCCGAGACCGAGGCGCGGCTGTTCGCCGAGCCGTACTTCCTCGACATCATCCGCGGGGTCAGCGCCGAACTCGCCGACGCCGACAAGCAGCTGCTGCTCACCCTGATCCGCTCCCGGCAGGAGCGGCAGCGCTTCGAGCAGTACCTCGCCGCGCAGCGCGTGGACGGCGTCCTGCTCGTCTCGGTGCACGCCGACGACCCCCTGCCCGAGGTCGTACGGGAGCTGGACATCCCCGCCGTCCTCAACGGCCGCCGCTCGGAGACGGAGTCCGCCGCGTACGTCGACTCCGACAACGTGGGCGCGGGCCGCTCCGCCGTGGACCACCTGGCGGGCCGCGGCCGCCGGAGGATCGCCACCATCACCGGCCCGCTCGACATGTACGTGGCGCGCTGCCGGCTGGAGGGCTACCGGCGGGGGCTGGAGGCGGCGGGCCTCGACCCGGCCGAGGACCTCATCGCACCGGCGGACTTCACGGAGGAGGGCGGTCGCAGCGCCATGCGCGCCCTGCTGGCCCGCCGCCCCGACCTGGACGCGGTGTTCGCCGCGTCCGACGTGATGGCGGCAGGCGCCCGCGGGGCCCTGCGGGAGGCAGGGCGCCGGGTCCCGGACGACGTGGCGCTCGTCGGGGTGGACGACTCGGCGGTGGCCCGCCACATGGACCCGCCGCTGACGAGTGTGCGCCAGCCGATCGAGGAGATGGGCCGCGTCATGGCCCGCGCCCTGCTGAAGGAGATCGGGGGCGCCTCGGGGGAGCCGAGCCAGCTCGTGCTGCCGACGTCCCTGGTGGTCCGCGCCTCGTCGTGAGCTCCGGCGGGCGTGCGGCCGCGCGCCCGCGGGAAGCAGGCGGAAAACCGCGCGACAGCGCCCGGGCGCCCGGCTAGGGTCCGGCGCATGTCGAAGAGCAGCCTGCGTCTGGAGAAGGTCACCGAGGACAACGTCCTGGAGGCATGCCGTCTCCAGGTGGCCCCGGAGCAGCGGAAGTTCGTCTCGCCGGTGGCCCAGTCCCTGGCGGAGGCGTACGTCCACGGGGACACCGCCTGGCCGCGGGTCGTCATGGACGGCGACGAGCTGGTCGGCTTCGTGATGGCCTTCTTCGACGTGCCGTTCACCGAGGGCTGCCACCACGACCGGCCCCGCAGTGGACTGTGGCGCCTCAACATCGCGGCGGACCGCCAGGGCAGGGGGTACGGCCGCTTCGCCGTGGAGGCGGTCTGCGAGGAGATCCGCCGCAGGGGCGGCACCACGGCGACGGTCACCTGGGTGCAGGCCGAGGGCGGACCGGAGGAGTTCTACCGGAAGCTCGGTTTCCACCTCACGGGGGAGACGAGCGAGGACGAGGTGGTCGGCGAACGGGACCTGGGCTCCCCGGCGCAGGCGCCGGTCCTGTAGGGCGACGACGGCGGGGGTGCCGCCGACCGGGGCCGCCCGTACGCGCAACGGCGGACGGACCGGTACGGGCGGGGGAGGCGGGGGAGACCCGCCCGCACCGCCGCACCGGGCGGGCGGGGAATCCGCGCACCGCGGCACGGGGCGGGCGCAGCCTCCTCCCCCCCGCCGCGCGGGACCGGCGGCGCGGCTTCCGGCGCACCCGGGGCTGCACGCGCCACCCGGCGGCACCCGCCACCCGGCTTCACGCGCCACCCGGCTTCACACGCCACCCGGCTTCACACGCCACCCGGCTTCACACGCCACCCGCCTTCCCGGCCGCCATGGCTTGCGCGCCGCATGGCTTGCCGTCACGTACGGCTTACCGGCCGCCTGGCTTCCGCGCCGGACGGCTCCGTCTCGTACGGCCTCCGGGCCGCATGGCTTCCGTGCCGGAGGGCGCGGGGGTCAGCCGGCAGAGGTGTCGGGCGCGGACAGGCCAGGCGGGCCGGTGTCCGCCCGCGTCGGACGGCCGGACGGACCGGGGCCCTCCCGTGCCGGGCGGCTCGGGAGGGCCGGGTGGGCCGGGGAGGCCGGGTGGCTCAGGCAGGTCGGGCGTAGGGGCGGGTCATGATCTCCATGTTGTGCCCGTCGAGGTCGTCGAAGTACGCGCCCCGGCCGCCGAAGAGCCGGTTGACCTGGTTCGGCTCGGTGTGGTGCGGGTCCGCGTAGTAGGTGACCCCGGCCGCCTTCAGCCGGTCGATCATCGTGTCGAACTCCTCGTCGGGGACGAGGAACGCGTAGTGCTGCGGGGCGACGGCTGCGCCGTCCGGGTCCTCGTAGAAGTCGAGCGTCACGCCGTTTCCGGTGTCCACCGGGATGAACGGCCCGAACGGCGCCCCGACGGCCAGCCCCAGGATGCCGGCGAGGAACTCGGCGGAGGCCCGTTTGTCGGAGGCGTGGACGACGGTGTGGTCGAGTGATGCGGTCATGAGGCGGGTCCTTCCCGTCGGTGCGGAGCGCTGGAAGAGGTACGGGAGAAGAGTCCGCGTGCGGCGCCCGCAGGCACCGGGCACGCGGCCGCACCGACGGCGGCCCCCTGGCCCGTCGCGCCCTCACGACAAGGCCGGGAACCCCACTCGCTCATGGCCCGAGGCCGACCCGGCAGTCACGCTGACGACGGTAGCGCGGCGGCGGCGTACGGCGCCACACGATGGAGTGCCGCCCCGCGCAGAGGACTTGCGGCCGCAAGCGCCGGACCCTGCCCGTCGGCACGCCGCGCCTCCCGCGCCTCCCAGTCCTCGCTGGCCTCCGGGGCCCCCGCGCCGCCGCGCCCACCCGCGCCCCGCCCCTGCCGCGTAGGCGGACGCAGGCAGGCGGGGCCGGGGCGCGCGTGGGGCGAGCCCCGCGCCCGGCGCGGACTGGCGCCGGGGGCGGGGGCTCGCTGGGGGAAGGAGCTGCTGTGCGGCTCAGACCGCCGGGTGGGCGTTCCTCATCAGCTCCTGGAACTGGGCGGAGAACCAGTGGCCCGAGACGGGGGCCTCGGGCAGGGCCCCCGACATGTTGTGGTTGTTCCTGGGGTTGCCGGTGTAGGTGGGGTCGCACATGCGGTCGAAGCCCTTGCCCTCGTCGTTCGGGATCGACTTGCTCGCCCCGTCCGACTCACCCGGCGGCTTCATCCACACGTACGCGTCGATGCCCGGCTCCGGGGCGGCCTGCGGGCGTTCGCCGAGGCCCGCACCGGCCTGGTTGCACCAGTTGCCGGTGTTGAAGCGGCGGTCGTAGCGCCCGCCGTCCACGTACGTGTCGACGTTCGTCGTCGCGCCCGGGCCGCTCGGGCGGTTCGCGCCGCCCCACCCGTTGCGGGACGTGTCGATGAGCATGCCGATGCCGGCGTCGAAGCCGATCCGGACCAGCTCGTCGCGCATGGCCTGGGCGTAGGACAGCTCGTCGGTGTACCGGTTCCAGTCGACCCACTTCGACTGGCGGACCGACGTGCCGTTCACGGTGTCGTCGATCGTGAAGTGGTCCTCCTTCAGCGCGCTGTAGTTGGCCGTGTTGACGATGAAGCCGTGGACCTTGGAGACCGTCGAGCCCTCGGCCGTCGCCGCCTCCTTGAAGATCTGCGCCGACGGGCCGAAGTTGTCGTCCCAGCCCAGCCAGCCGTGGTGGCCCGCGTCCACGTAGTTGTACACGTTGGGGACGGCGCCCAGCTTGTTCAGGGCGTAGCCGACGCCCTTCACGTAGTTGCCGTTCGCCTTCATCACGTCGCAGTTGGGGGTGGCGGTGGCGCGCGGGGTCACGTTCGTGACGAGGTTCGGGAGGCTGTCGAGCTCGACCGTGGTGACGATCCGCAGACCCGCGTACTTGGGGTCGCCGAGGATCGCCGCGATCGGGTCGATGTACTCCGCCTTGTACCGGTCGATCTCGTTCGCGCCCAGCTCGCCGTTGGAGGCGAGGGCGGCGCAGTCGCGGCCGGGCAGGTTGTAGATCACCAGCTGGATGGTGAGTTCGCCGTCGCCCTTCTGGCGCAGCGCCTCGTCCAGGTGCGCGCGCAGGCCCATCTTGCCGTTGGCGCCCGCGATGGCGGCGGTGCGGTCCAGCCAGACACCGGTCGGCTGGTCGGCGATCCTGCTGCCGCCGGGTTCGGCCCGGGCGTTGTCGGCCCACTCCGGGTTCACGTAGACCTTCGCGCCGACGTACGGGTTGTCGACCTTGCTGCCGGTCGGCGGCGGGTCGGTCGGCGGGTCGGTGGGGTCGGTCGGCGGGTCCGTCGGGTCGGTCGGCGGGTCCGTCGGGTCCGTGCCGTCCTCGTTGCAGGTGACGCCGTTCAGGGTGAAGGTGCCGGGCACGTCGTTGGTGCCGCTGTACGACGCGTTGAAGCCGAACGACGTGGAGGCGCCCGTCCCGAGGCTGCCGTTCCACGAGGCGTTCTTCGCGGTCACGGCGGCGCCGGACTGGGTGATGCCGGCGTTCCAGCCCTGCTGCACCCGCTGGTTGCCGCCGTACGTCCACTCCAGCGTCCAGCCGTTCAGGGCGTCACCGGTGTTGGTGACGGTGACGTCGGCACCGAAGCCGGTGTCCCACTGGTTGGTGATCCGGTATTCGACGGTGCAGCCGGGGGCGGCGGCTCCGGCGGGGGTGGTCAGCGCGGTGGCGGTGGCGCCGGCGGTCGCGAGGAGGGTGCAGGCGGCCAGCAGGGCGGTTCTGCGGCGCCCGGCCGGTGTGGGGGTTGCGGTGCGGCTCATGAGGATGGGGGTTCCTTTCCGAGGTGGCGTGGTGCTGTTCCGCTGGTCTCGTGCGGTTCAGGAGGAACCGGCCGCGGGCGTCGCCGGCCGCGGGCCGTGGTGCGTGCGCCGGCCGTCGGGCCTGCCCGGCGGCGTGCCGCCGTACGCGTCCCGAGGGGCCGGCCCATGGCGCGGCGGCCCGTGCGGGGCGGGTGCGGAGGGGTGCCCGGCACGCCCGCCGGGGCCGCGCCGCGCACCTGCCGCCCGGCACGGGGGCAGGCTGCGGCCGCCGAGGAGGAGGGGCCGGTGCGGCGCGTCCCGGGGCGGGACGGGTCCGGGTCGTCCGGGCCGCGGGCGGGCACGGGTGGCCCGGGCGGCGCGGCGTGCACGGCTGACACGGGCCACGGGAACCGGTGCGGGTTCCCGGAGCGGCGCGGCGTGCACGGTCGGCAGCGAGCAGGGGTGTTCGCGGACCGACACGGGCGGAAACGGCGAACGCGTAGGTGTCGCATGGAGCGACTCCTTCCAGCATGGGCGCGTACCTGACAACGTGCCCTACCGAATGGAAGCGCTCCCACTGGTCGACGCCGACCGTAGCGCCATCCCGCCGTCAAGCAACAGAGGGCGGGGCGGACTTTCTCGTCGAACCACTTCGACTCTTCAAGGACCTTGACCCCGCCCGTCCCCCTCCTCATAGTGGGAGCGCTCCCACTGGTTCAAGGCTTGTCATCCTCACCTCTCACGAGAGCCGCTAGGAGAGACACCCCATGTCGCCAGGACCACGGACGGGTCCGGGCAGGCGCCGGCGCAGACGGGCGGGAACAGCCCTCGCCGCCGCCGCACTCGCCCTCCCCCTCGGCGCCGCCGGCGCCGTCAGCTCCCCCGCTCCCGCACGGGCGGCCGCCGCCGTGCAGTGCAGCGTCGACTACACGACCAACGACTGGGGCTCCGGCTACACCGCCGAGCTCACCCTCACCAACCGGGGCACCGACCCCCTCCAGGGCTGGACCCTCCGCTACGACCAGCCCGGCAACCAGCAGCTGACCAGCGGCTGGAGCGGCGTCTGGTCCCAGTCGGGGAAGACCGTCACCGTCACCAACGCGAGCTGGAACGGCACGGTCGCCGCGGGCGCGGCCGTCACCACGGGCGCCCAGTTCACCTACAGCGGCAGCAACGCCGCCCCCACCGCCTTCACCGTCAACGGCACCGTCTGCGCGGGCGCCCACCAGCCGCCCATCGCCGTGCTGACCAGCCCCGAGGCGGGCGCCGCCTTCAGCGCCGGCGACCCGGTCCCCCTGGCCGCCACCGCCGCGGCCGCCGACGGAGCCGCCGTCACCAAGGTCGAGTTCTACAGCGACACGACCCTGCTCGGCACGGACACCACGTCCCCGTACACCCTCGCCGCCACCGGCCTGGCCGCCGGCTCCCACTCCCTCTACGCCAAGGCGTACGACAGCCAGGGCGCCGCCGCCGAGTCCGCACCCGTCGGCATCACCGTCGCCGCGGGCCCCGCCCTCGTCGCGACACCGGCGCAACTGCCGGTCCGCCAGGGCGAATCGGCGTCCTTCGCGGTGAAGCTCTCCACCCGGCCGTCCGCGGACGTCACGGTGAGCGTGGCCCGCACCTCCGGCAACACCGCCCTGACCGCGGCCCCGGCCGGCCTCACGTTCACCCCGGCGGACTGGGACACCGCCCAGCAGGTCACCGTCACGGCCGCCGAGACCGGCACCGGCTCCGCCGTCTTCACGGTGACCGCCCCGGGCCACTCCGCGGCCGAGGTCACCGCCACGCAGCTCGCCGCCGGCTCCGCGTACGACGAGCGGTTCCTGGCCATGCACGCCAAGATCACCGACCCGGCGAACGGCTACTTCTCGCCCGAGGGCATCCCGTACCACTCCGTGGAGACCCTCATCGTCGAGGCCCCCGACCACGGGCACGAGACGACGTCGGAGGCGTACAGCTACCTGATCTGGCTGGAGGCGATGTACGGCAGGATCACCGGCGACTGGTCCCGGTTCAACGCGTCGTGGGACACCATGGAGCAGTACATGATCCCCACGCCCGCCGACCAGCCGACCAACGACAAGTACAACGCCTCCGCCCCCGCCACGTACGCCCCCGAGCTGGACGACCCGTCCGACTACCCCGCCCGGCTCGACGGGCAGGTCCGCTCCGGCGCCGACCCCCTCGCCGGCGAACTGCGCAGCGCGTACGGCACGGACGACGTCTACGGCATGCACTGGCTCCAGGACGTCGACAACGTCTACGGCTTCGGCAACGAGCCCGGCACGTGCTCCGCCGGACCGGCCGCCACGGGACCGTCGTACATCAACACCTTCCAGCGCGGCCCGCAGGAGTCCGTCTGGGAGACCGTCACCCACCCGACCTGCGACGACTTCGAGTTCGGCGGACCCAACGGCTACCTGGACCTGTTCACGGGCGACAGCTCCTACGCCAAGCAGTGGAAGTTCACCAACGCGCCCGACGCCGACGCCCGCGCCGTGCAGGCCGCCTACTGGGCCGACCTGTGGGCCAAGGACCAGGGCAAGGGCGGCGAGGTCGCCGGCACCGTCGCCAAGGCCGCGAAGATGGGCGACTACCTGCGCTACTCCCTCTTCGACAAGTACTTCAAGAAGGCCGGCAACTGCGTCGGCCCGGCCGCCTGCCCCGCCGGCACCGGCAAGGACAGCGCCCACTACCTGATGTCCTGGTACTACGCCTGGGGCGGCGCCACCGACACCAGCGCCGGCTGGGCCTGGCGCATCGGCTCCAGCCACGCCCACAGCGGCTACCAGAACCCGCTGGCCGCGTACGCGCTCAGCTCGTACGCGCCCCTGAAGCCCAAGTCCCCGACCGCCGCCCAGGACTGGGCGACCAGCCTCAAGCGGCAGATCGAGTTCTACCGCTGGCTGCAGTCCGCCGAAGGCGGCATCGCGGGCGGCGCCACCAACAGCTGGCAGGGCCGGTACGCCACCCCGCCGGCGGGCACGCCCACCTTCCACGGCCTCTTCTACGACGAGAAGCCGGTCTACCACGACCCACCGTCCAACCAGTGGTTCGGCTTCCAGGCGTGGTCCATGGAGCGCGTCGCCGAGTACTACCACCAGACCGGCGACGCCCTCGCCGAGGAGGTCCTCGGCAAATGGGTCGACTGGGCGGTCGGCGAGACCACGATCAACCCTGACGGCACCTTCCGCTTCCCGTCCACCCTCCGCTGGACCGGCGCCCCCGACACCTGGAACCCGTCCGCCCCGGGCGCCAACGCCGGCCTGCACGTCACCGTCGCCGACTACACCAACGACGTCGGCGTGGCCGCCGCGTACGCCAAGACGCTGACGTACTACGCCGCCAGGTCCGGCGACGCCGACGCCGAGCGGGTCGCGAAGGCCCTCCTCGACGGCATGTGGGAGCACCACCAGGACCCGCTGGGCATCGCCGTCCCGGAGACCCGCGCCGACTACGAGCGGTTCGACGACCCGGTGTACGTGCCCGGCGGCTGGACCGGCACGATGCCGAACGGCGACCGCGTCGACTCCTCGGCCACGTTCCTCTCGATCCGCTCCTTCTACCAGGACGACCCGGCGTGGTCGAAGGTCGAGAGCTACCTGAAGGGCGGCGCCGCGCCCGTCTTCACGTACCACCGCTTCTGGGCCCAGGCGGACATCGCCCTGGCCATGGGCTCGTACGCGGAGCTCCTCGAATAGCCCCAGCCCCGCGGCTCCGCGTACGTACACGAGCCGGGCGGGCCGCGCCCCCGCGCGTCCCGCCCGGCTCCTCCGCATCCCCGCACCACCGGAGGAACCACCCGCATGAGACGACACCTGCTCGCGGGGCTGGCCGTGACGGCGGCCCTGCTGACGGCCGGCCCGCCACCCGCCCAGGCCGACCCCGCCCGGCCCGCCGCGGCGGCCGCGGCCGACACCTACACCTGGAAGAACGTCCGCATCGACGGCGGCGGCTTCGTCCCCGGCATCGTCTTCAACCGCGCCGAGAAGGACCTCGCCTACGCCCGCACCGACATCGGCGGCGCCTACCGCTGGGAGCAGTCCACCAGGACGTGGACGCCGCTGCTCGACCACATCGGCTGGGACGACTGGGGCCACACCGGCGTCGCGAGCCTCGCCACCGACTCCGTCGACCCCGACAGGGTGTACGCCGCCGTCGGCACCTACACCAACGACTGGGACCCCGGCAACGGCGCGGTGCTGCGCTCCGCCGACCGCGGCGCCACCTGGGAGAAGACCGACCTGCCGTTCAAGCTCGGCGGCAACATGCCGGGCCGCGGCATGGGCGAGCGCCTCGCGATCGACCCGCACCGCAACAGCGTCCTGTACCTGGGCGCGCCCAGCGGCCACGGCCTGTGGCGCTCCACGGACTCCGGGGCCACCTGGTCGGAGGTCGAGTCCTTCCCGAACCCCGGGAACTACGCCCAGGACCCGTCCGACACCAGCGGCTACGGCTCCGACAACCAGGGCGTCGTCTGGGTCGTCTTCGACGAGACGACCGGCAGCGCCGGGCAGGCCACCGGCACCCTCTACGTGGGCGTGGCGGACAAGGACGACGCCGTCTACCGCTCCACCGACGCCGGCGCCACCTGGACCCGGCTCCCCGGCCAGCCGACGGGCTTCCTCCCCCACAAGGGCGTCCTCGACGCCGAGAACGGCCACCTGTACCTCGCGTACAGCGACACGGGCGGCCCGTACGACGGCGGCGACGGCGCGGTGTGGCGCTACGGGACGGCCACCGGCACGTGGAAGGACATCACCCCGGACGCCGAGCCCTCCTACGGCTTCAGCGGCCTGAGCGCGGACCGGCAGGACCCCGGCACGGTGATGGTCAGCGGCTACAGCTCCTGGTGGCCCGACACGCAGATCTTCCGCACCACGGACAGCGGCGAGACCTGGACCAGGGCGTGGGAGTTCGCGCCCTACCCGGAGCGGGACAACCGCTACCGCATGGACGTGTCGTCGTCCCCGTGGCTGACCTGGGGTGCGAACCCGTCCCCGCCCGAGCAGACCCCGAAGCTCGGCTGGATGACGGAGGCGCTGGAGATCGACCCCTTCGACTCGGACCGCATGATGTACGGCACCGGGGCCACGATCTACGGCACGGAGGACCTCACCCGCTGGGACGAGGGCGCCGACATCACCATCAAGCCGATGGTGCGGGGCCTGGAGGAGACCGCCGTCAACGACCTGGTCTCCCCGCCTGCCGGCGCCCCCCTGATCAGCGGCCTCGGCGACATCGGGGGCTTCCGCCACACGGACCTGGCCGAGGTCCCGCCGATGATCTTCACCCAGCCGGTCTTCACCAACACGACGAGCCTGGACTACGCCGAGAAGGCCCCGGACACGGTGGTGCGCGCCGGCCGCAACGACACGGGCCCCCGCATCGCCTTCTCCACGGACAACGGCGCGAACTGGTTCGCCGGGCAGGAGCCCGCCGGCGTCTCCGGCGGCGGCACGGTGGCCGCGGCGGCGGACGGCAGCCGCTTCGTGTGGAGCCCCGAGGGCGCGGGCGTGCACACGACGACCGGCTTCGGCACCTCGTGGACGGCGTCCCGGGGCGTCCCGGCGGGCGCGGTGGTCGAGTCCGACCGGGTGGACCCGCTGAAGTTCTACGCCTTCAAGGACGGCACCTTCCACGTCAGCACGGACGGCGGCGCCACCTTCACGGCGTCCGCGGCGACCGGCCTGCCCGCGTCCGGCAACGTCCGCTTCAAGGCGGCCCCCGGCCGGGAGGGCGACATCTGGCTGGCGGGCGGCGAACCGGACGGCACGTACGGCCTGTGGCGCTCGAAGGACTCGGGCGCGACCTTCGACCGGGTCGCCTCGGTCGGCGAGGCCGACACGATCGGCTTCGGCAAGGCCGCGCCCGGCGCGTCGTACGACACGCTCTACACCAGCGCGGAGGTCGGCGGGGTGCGCGGCATCTTCCGCTCCACGGACGAGGGCGCCACCTGGACCCGTATCAACGACGACGCCCACCAGTGGGGCTGGACGGGCGCCGCGATCACCGGCGACCCGAGGGTCTACGGCCGGGTGTACGTGTCGACGAACGGCCGCGGCATCGTCTACGGCGACACGTCGGACCCCGGGACCGACCCCACGGACCCCACCGACCCCACCGACCCGACCGACCCGACCGACCCCACGGAGCCCACCGACCCGCCCGCGGCCTGCGAGGCCGTGTACAAGGTGACGAACCAGTGGCAGGGCGGCTTCCAGGCGGACGTGACGGTCGTGAACACGTCCGATGAGACCTGGAACGGCTGGCAGGCCGGCTGGGCGTTCCCGGACGGCCAGCGCGTCACACAGGGCTGGAACGGCGCCTTCACCCAGGCGGGCGCGGACGTGACCGTCGCCAACGCCTCCTGGAACGGCACGGTCCGGCCGGGCGGCACCGTCGGCTTCGGCTTCACGGGCACGTGGCCGGAGGCCAACACGCCCCCGACCACGCTCACTCTGAACGGCACCCCCTGCGCGACGGCGGCGCCGTAGTCACGGGGTGGACACCCGGGGCCGGGGTGCCGTGCGCATCCCGGCCCCGATGTGGAACGACGGGTGCGGCGGCTGGTTGTAGCCGGTGTTCTGCCACGCCAGACCCGTCCGGTACATCGTGTCGTGCAGCAGGGTCGTGATCCGCGTCCCGGTCAGGTGCGGCGTGGAGTAGATCCGCAGGTTCCGGTTGTCCGCGGTCCGCCACACGACTTCCTCCCGCCAGTCGCCGAGGATGTCCCCGGACAGCGCGGGCGTCGCCTTCGTCCCGTTGTTGGACGCGACCGAGGCCCCCGTCAGCAGCCGGGTGTCCCCGCCGGGCCCGTACTTGTCGACCCGGGTCCCGTCGAGCAGCTCCCGCGACGGGTCCCCGTCCCACCACGCGAGGAAGTTGGCGGACGACGGCTTGCGCCCCTTCGCCGCGCCGCCCGCGTCGCGGACCGACCCGTCGGCGGAGGACCACACCTCGGCCCCGGCGCTGCCGTCCCAGACGTCCCCGGCGACCCCGCGCCCGTTGTCGCAGCAGGGGGCGAGCCGCCACCGGACGGCCCCGTCCGCCGGGTCCAGGTACAGCGCGGCGGGCTGCGACGCGGACTCCGACACCTTGAAGTACTCCAGCCCCGGCGTGCCCGGGTCCAGGTCCCCCAGGTGCTGGGCGTCGCCGTGCCCGGTGCGGGCCGTCCACAGCCCGCGCCCGTCGTCGTCGACGGCCATGGACCCGTACACGACCTCGTCCCGCCCGTCGCCGTCGACGTCCCCGACGGACAGGCTGTGCGACCCCTGCCCGTCGTACCCCCTCCCCGCGTTGGTGGAGGAGTCCGTGTCGAACGTCCACCGCCGGGTGAACCGCCCGTCCCGCCAGTCCCAGGCGGCGACGACGGTACGGGTGTAGTAGCCGCGCGCCATGACCAGCGAGGGCCGCACGCCGTCCAGGTACGCGGTCCCGGCGAGGAACCGGTCGACCCGGTTGCCGTAACCGTCGCCCCAGGACGCCACGTTCCCCCGGGCGGGCACGTAGTCGACGGTGCCGAGCGCGGCCCCGGTCCGGCCGTCGAACATGGTGAGGTACTCCGGCCCGGACAGCACGTACCCGCGGGAGTTGCGGTGGTCGGCGGCCCCGTTCCCGAGGACCGCCCCCCGCCCGTCCACGGTCCCGTCCGCGGTCTTCGCCGCGACCTCGGCGCGCCCGTCGCCGTCGTAGTCGTACACCTGGAACTGGGTGTAGTGCGCCCCGGACCGGATGTTCCGGCCGAGGTCGACCCGCCACAGCCGCGTCCCCTCCAGCGTGATGCCGTCGAGGACGGTGCTGCCCGTGTACCCGGCCTGCGAGTTGTCCTTGGCGTTGGTGGGCTGCCACTTGAGGACGAAGTCCAGGTCGCCGTCCCCGTCGAGGTCGCCCACCGACGCGTCGTTCGCCTCGTACGCGTACGCCACCCCGTCGGGGGTGGTGCCCCCGGCGGGCGGCGACAGCGGCACGTCCTTGTACCCGGCGCGGAACTGCACGGCGGGCGGGGAGTCGGCCTGCTCGACGCCGCCGACGACGGCACGGACGGTGTAGCCGGCGTGGCCGGGCGCACCGGCGTGGAAGAAGTTGGTGGACCCGGTGACGGGTGAGGCGTTCACCTTCGTACCGGACCGGTAGACGTTGAAGGCGACGCCGTCCGGGTCGGTGGCCAGCCACCGCCAGCTCACGAGGTTGCCGGAGCCGGTGTGCACGCTGACGAGCCCCCGGTCGAGCCGCTCCGCCTGCCGCGGGGGAGCGGCAGCGGCGGCGGCGCCGGCCGAGGGCGCGGGGAGCCCGGTGACGGCGACCGCGACGGCGGCGGCCAGAGCCGCTCCGGCCGCGGACGCACGGCGTGTGCGCGGGTGACGCATGTGTCCTCCGGATGGGGGTGAGGGACGTTGCGTACGACAGTCGCCGCCACCCGCTCCGGGGTTGCCGCCCGGGCCCGCCCCTCAGGGCGTCACGTCGAAACCGCGGGCGCGGCCCAGGCGGGTCAGGGAGTCGCGGCCCGGGATGCCGTCGGCGGCGGCCCCGGTGTAGCCGCAGCGGCGCTGCCACGCCGCGTACGCCCGGACCGTCGCCGTGCCGAAGTGCCCGTCCGCGTACCGCCGGTCCAGCAGCCCCTCCGCGACCAGCGCGTCCTCCACGACCCGTACGCCCGCGTAGGACACCCGCGTACCGGACGACGGCGGGTCCTGCCGGGCGGCGGCCACCAGCCGGGACAGGTCCACCACCGGCCGCCCCGGCAGCCTGCCGAGCAGCCGCCGCAGCGACACCTCCCCGGGCACGCCGTCCGCGTCGCCGCCCGTGTAGCCGAGGGAACGCTGCCACGACGCGTAGTTGAGGGTGTCCGCATCCGACCACACCGGGCCGGGGCCCACCCGGTAGTGCTCCCCGTGACCGCGCTCGACGAGGGCCCGGCCGACCGCCGTCACGTGGTCGCCGCGCGCCCCGTACCCGTACACGAGCCCGTTGATCGTGGTCTGGTACCGGGCCACGGGCGGCGGCCCGGGCTCCCCCTCCCCACCGCCCGGCCGGGGGGCGCCCGCCCGCACCCACCGGTACAGCGGATCGCCCGGGCACGAGGTGGGGTGGCCGTCGCGGTGCCCGAGGACCTCGTCGCCCGCGTCCCCCTCGCGGCGCAGGTACGCGATGGCGTCCCGCAGCCCGCGCAGCAGCGCGTCGGGCGGCTCCGTCAGCCCCGACGAGCCGAGCAGCGCGCACACCGCGTAGTGCGCGCGGTTGAGCTCCGCGCTGCCGTTGGCCCCGCAGCGGCGGTGCGCGCCCCGCCCCTCGTACACGGTGCCGTGCTCGCACACGAGGAGGTTGTACGCCACGTCCACGTAGTTCTCACTGGTGTTCGCCAGGTGGGCGTCGCGCACCTTCCGCACGTAGGGTGTTCGCCAGGTGGGCGTCGCGCACCTTCCGCACGTGGACCTTCACCTTCCCCCCGGGTCGAGGCGAGGAGGCCGCCGGGCTGGTCGCGGGAGCGCCCCACTCCGAGCGCGGGACGAAGTCCATGAGGCCCTCCTTCAGGGCAGGGGAGAGCACCCGGCGGCGTGCGGCCGGGCAGCGGGGAACGGGGAGACAAGGGGATGAGGTGGGGGAGACAGGTGGGGGCGCAGCCGGGCCGTAGGCGCCGTTACGGGGCGGTGCGTACAGGAGTCGTGCCCGGTCAGGGCGGCGAAGACACCCCGCGGCCGCACCTGCCGGTGGCATCCGCACCCGCTCTCCGCGCCCCTCGGATGCCCCCGCACGCGCCCACCGCGCCACCGCGGGCCGCCCGCGGGACCGGAGTCACGTCCGGTGGCGGACCGCGTGGGTCAGGGGCGTGCTGCTGCGTGGCAGGGGCCCACGCCGCGTTGGACGGCACGGATCTGGTGCGGTAGGGCCCCGGCCGACCGCGGGACGTGCCGCCGGAGCGGTCGGTCAGCGCTTCGGCTGCGCCATGATGAAGCCGCGGGCCGGACGGGGTTCGCGCGGATCACGCGAGTCCGGCTGCTGGGCGCGCTTCCACGCCGCCACCAGGTGCGCGTACCGCGGGTCGATCCACTCCTTCATGCGGGTCACCTCCAGGGCGCCACGCTACGGCCACTCGGGCTTCGGCATCGGCCTGATGGCGCAGGACGGCGCGTGCTGGCACTGCGCCGCCACCGCGGCGAGACGCTCGTCGCCCGGTGCCGCCCACAGCTCTTCGTCCACGTCGAACCCGGCGGCGCGGATGCTCGCGCGGGTACGGTCGAGGATCTCGTGGTCGTAGTGGGTGGGGTCGTAGCCCGGGTAGTGGTGCACCATGCTCCCGAAGCGGGCGCACAGCTCGGCGTACGGGGCGGAGTGCAGCAGCAGGGCGCCACCCCTCGTCGACGATCCGTGACGGAGCCAGGGCCACGCCGGGGGTGCGGGCGCAGGTGACGACGAACTTGATGCGGAGTGCAGCCTCGGTGACGATCCGTGACGGAGCGGGCCACGCCGGGGTGCGGGCGCAGGTGACGACGAACTTGATGCCCTCCTCGGTGATCCGTTCGGCGAGGTCCTGCTGCATGCCGGGGTTGCTGTCGAGGACGGTCGCGACGACGTTCGGGAAGTGCTCGCTCAGGAGCGTGCGGGCGTCGAGTGTGGTACTCACGTGGTGCCTCCCGTTCTGGTGGATGGGGTGGTCGCCGGTGCGGCCGGAGGACCTGGCAGGGTGCCGGCCGCACCGGGTCGTGCACCCGCCGCCGCGGCCGCTGCCGGGCGCTGGCGGGCGGGGATCCAGCGGCAGCCCTACGGGCACCGCTGGTCGTACAGGGGTTGCCGGGGGCCGGGGCGACGCGGAGGAAGGCGGTCACGATCTCCCGGAACCCGGTGTGCCGGGTGCGGGCGGCGTGCCGGATCGCCCACAGGTCGGGGCCGAGCTGCTCATCGCTGGCCTCCGAACGCTCATGGCACGTGGTGCACTCGGTCTCCCGGACCGGCGAGCGCGGGGCACCCTCGCCGCGGTCGGCGCCGATGACCCACTCCGCCTCGCGGATGGCGCTGCGTACGGTCACGGCGCGCCCTCCCCGACGCAGCCGCGGCAGGCGCGGGGCGCCCACACGACCCGCACGCCGGGCGCGGGCCGGTGGCGCAGCCACCCCGGCGACACCGCGGCTCCCGGCGCGAGCGGCGCGCCGCAGAACGCGCAGTCCAGGCCGTACCGCTGGAGTGCGGTGAGCGCCCCGTACGCGGGCAGCGCCCCCGCGGCCGCGGTCACCGGCTGCTCCTCGCGGTGTGGCAGCGCAGGCAGACCCGCAACGGGAAGCGCCGCGGCAGCGGCCGGGCGGTGACGGCGGTCAGCTCGACGGCGCAGTCCGCGCACTGCCGGCCGCGGCGCTGCCGCTCGGTGAGCGGCGGAGGCTGCGGCGGCCCGGCGAGCGCGGGCGCGGCGAGCCACGTCGGGGGCGGGCCCACAGGCGGCGGGACGCTCATCGGGCGGTCACCTCTTGCGGATTCCTGCACTGAGACGGGTTGTGGGGTCATGACCAGGACCGTAGGGACTGCGATCGCCTGGAAGCCCCACGATTGCGCGCGATTGCGAACGCCCGGACGGTGTTTGCTGCCGGTTGCTCAACCGAGGTCGAGCGAGGCCCGCGCCCGGCCGATGAGACGGCGTGCCACTGTTCCGTACTCGGCGGACTCGGCGAGCCATTCCCAGGCCCGCTCGTACAACTGCACGTCCTCTGTACCCGTCAGCCAGAGCTCTTCGCTGATCGTCTCCACGATGACGAGCCGCTCATCGTAGATCCAGAACGCGTGGGGTGCCGTGCGGCGCAGCCGGGTTCCGAAGGGCAGCACGCCCAGCTCCACCCTTCGCTGGCCG
Source organism: Streptomyces sp. CC228A (assembly GCF_021390935.1). Lineage (GTDB taxonomy): Bacteria > Actinomycetota > Actinomycetes > Streptomycetales > Streptomycetaceae > Streptomyces. The sequence goes on along the minus strand of NZ_JAJPUI010000003.1, from coordinate 567,196 downwards.
ACGAGGTTGTACAGCCGGTCCAACTGCTCCGCCATCACGTCTGCCGCGCAGGAGCGGTGGTAGAGGGCCGCCTCGCACAGCAGGAACCGGAACTGTTTGCCCGGGTCGTACAGCGCCTCCTGACGTCGCATCCGCGCCTCAACGGCAGCCTCGGTCGTAGGCGGAATGCCCCGGAACCTCGCGTTCGCATCGAAGATGGTCCGGGCGTACTCCGGAGTCTGGAACAGCCCCGGGACGCGTGACACCTCCAGGCCGCGGATCATCCGCGTGGACTCCATCTGGCGGACGGCGATCTCCTGTCGGCCGCGGTGCCCGGCAGCGAGCTGACGCCGCCGCGATCGGTGACGCTGCTTCATCTCCCATCCGGCTCGTAGCCTTTGGAGTTCCGCGTCGCTCTCCGGCAGGCCGCACGCCTGGGCCCACGCCGTCAGGTCGGCGGCCGTGGGGGTCTGCTTGCCGTTCTGGAGCCGGGAGACCTTCGACGGCTACCAGCCGAGTCTCGCCGCCAGGTCTTTGCCTTCCAGGCCCGCCTCGGCGCGCAGTTCGCGGAGCCGCGCGCCGAGCGCTGCGCGGGCCGTCTGGAAGTCGGTGCTCACATGCCTGAACGTACCCGCCGGGCGAAGTCTGCGGTACGCGTGGCGTAATGCCAGGCCGCGTCGCGCGCTTGGCACGCGGCGAGCACGTCAGCCGGGTCGTCCGTGACGTACACGCCGAGTGTGGTGTCTTCGTCGTCGAAGGCGAACCGTGCGACGACGCGTGAGTCGAAGAGCCAGAAGTCGTAGTCGGGCAGCCGCAACTGCTGTGCCTTCTGGCGGGTGAGGTTGCGGATGTCCTCTCCTGCGGCGACGTTGCTCGGCGCGCTGGCGAGGAGGAACTCCTGCCCCCGGGTCATGGGCTCGTCCACCAGGCGTACACGCTCGAACCGCTTGCCCTGAGCCGTCTGCGTCCGGACGTTCTCCCGCCACACGTTGTCGGGCTCGCGCGCGATGTCCTCACCGGCGAGGAAACGCTGCCACTTGGGGCTCCTGCGGTCTGAGGCGTAGCCGCGGCGGGTCTCCAGGCGCCATGCGGTGTGCCGGAACTCGCGGAACAGGTGCGTGATCGAGGAGAACGGCTGAAGTGCGGGCGCTTCGGTCCTCGGGGCGTACCGGGCGAGGAGGCTGCGCGGAACCCGGACGAAGGTCTCGGACGGCTTGACGTCCCGCAGCGCGGCGAGGTGCTCGGGGTCGGTCTCCCTTTCTCCCTGGACCAGGATCTTGTTGGTGCCTTCGATCTCGTACAGGGTGGGGCAGTCACCGTCGTCGCTGGTGGTGCCGATGAACCTGAGCCCCATGAAGCCCTCCTCAGATGGTGGTCGGACGACCAGAATGCGAGGGAGCGTGCGCCGGGATCGGCGGATTGCCACGAATTGCTGCCCGCTGTCGAAGGCCGCGGGTTGCTCGCAATCCCGGCCAGGACACAACCCCGGCGTCGTGCGGCCCGTCGGACGGGGGTGAGGTGGCCATGGGCCCGTGCAGGACCGCCGTGGTCGGGGGCCGCTCGGGGTGGTGAGCGCGGCTGATTCCTGGGGAGGTGGTGCGGTAGGGCCCCGGCCGGCCGGGGGGGGATGGATGCCGGCCGGGGCAGTCGGGTCACGTCCAGGCGGGTTCGAGGGCGCGGAGGTGCGCCGTACGCGCCTGCACGTAGGCGAAGAACCGGTCCGGGTCGGCGTCCAGGTGGGCGACGAGGTCGGCGTACACCTGCCGGGACGCCTCGTCGATCTCCCATCGGCACGCCCCGCACCGGTACCAGCCGGGCGCGCCGGGTACCGCGGGCAGGTGGCAGTGCGGGCAGTCCACCGCGGCTGCGGGGACCTCGGCGCGGAGCTGGGTGTTGCCGCACGTCCAGCACTGCCACGAGCCTCCCGCGGTCTGTGACATCTGGACGCCGCATCGGGGACACTGCATGAAGCCTCCTCGGGCAGGGGGGTGCCCCGCCCTGGGCAGCGGACCGGCCAAGGAAGCGGCCCGGGGCGGGGACGTGGTCAGCGGCCGGCTGGGCCGGTCGGGTAGGTGTGCGGCCGCGGGGCGGCCGGGGGCCGGCAGGTGGGGTGCCGGTAGGCGTCCGGGCGGGCGCCCGACGCGGAGAACCCCGGGATCACCACCGCCTCGCCCTCGATCAGCCGCCCGCAGTGCACGCACCAGCGGCGCACCGGATGGGTCACGGCCGGCCCCTCGCGTGGCAGGGGCAGGTGCAGCGGATCGAGAACAGAGGCCGCTCATCCGGCCGCGGCCGGTCGGTCGCGTACACGTCCTGCGGGTGGCACTGCCAGTGCTCCCCGAGCTCGCACTCGCCCGTCCGGCCCGCCCGCTCGGCGTCCGCCCGGATCTGCTCCAGTGTGCGCGCGGTCATCCGCTGCTCCTCGCGGCGCGGCAGCGGACGCAGACCCGTAGAGGGGAGCAGCGGGGCAGCGGCCGGGCGGTGGCGGCAGTGAGCACGATCGCGCAGTCCGCGCACTGTCGGCCGCGCTTCTGACGGGCTGTATGGGTGTTCATGAGGCCACCCTCCAACCACGGGGGGTGACCGCTCGATACCCGGACGGTAATCTCGCCGTGAGATGTGTTTCCATCCCAGCCTGGAGGGGCCCCTTGCCTTCGTTGCTCATCCCCCTTGAGCTGCCCCGGTGGGCATGGGAACGAGCAGAGGTGCGCCAGGCACTTCGAGCCCGCGATATGGCAGCAGTCTTCCGGTTCGTGCAGCAGTACACCGGGGCGAGCCAAGCCCGAATCGCCACAGCCGTCGACATGACTCAAGCCCGTGTCAACGAGATCCTCAACGGTCGTCGGCAGGTGACCCGGCTCGACGTCTACGAGCGGATCGCCGACGGACTCAAGGTCCCTGATGATGCCCGGCACCTTCTCGGTCTGGCCCCGAGCAGGGAGCCGGGCCGAGGGGGAGCGGCCTTCGACCTCGCGGCCTTCCCGGAAGTCGTGCGGGTGTACCCGGCACAGGCTTCGGCGGCCGACGAGATCCAACAGCAGGTCCGCGCGGCCTCCGAGCTGGACGTCCTGGCGGTCCGTGGACTTGGGCTCATCGGGTTGAACGACTCGCTCCTGCGGGCCTGTCTGCCTCGGGAGCGCGGCGGCCGCGGCACGCGGGTAAGGGTGCTGCTGCTCGACCCTGCGTCTCCGGCTGTCGTCCAGCGCGCCGCCGAGATCGGCGAGTCTCCGCGGTGCCTCTCCGACGGCGTCAGGCTGTCCGAGGGGCGACTGCGTGACCTGGCGGACGAAGGCTGTGATGTGCGGGTGTACCGATACGGCATGCTGCCGACCTGGCGCATCATCAGGGCAGACACCACTATGTTCGTCGGAGCCTTCGACAGTGGGTGGGAAGGTCACGAGTCCGCCATGTACAAGATCATGGAGACCCCGCATGGACCGCTCTTCCGAGGGTTCCGCCGGATGTTCGATGCGATCGCCGAGGGCGCCGACCGCACGGTGTGAGCCAGAGGGGAACGGGATGATCGAGGCGGAGCTGAAGGCCCGGGTGGATGCCCCTGAGGCCGTGATGAAGCAGTTGGACGACCTCGCCGCAGGCCGTGCCGAGGTGTACCAGGACACCTACTACGACGCCCCCGACGGGCGCTTGGAGGCCGGCGGCCAGGAGTTGCGTGTCCGCACGATCCGCAGCTCGGCAAGCACTCGCACGGTGCTTACGTTCAAGGGCGCCGTCGTCGATGAGGCGTCGGGGTCGAAGCCCGAGCACGAGACGAGCGTCGCTGATGCAGCGGCTGTCCAAGGAGTGCTGCTCGGGCTCGGTTACGTTCCCGTGATCAGCTTCGAGAAGCATTGCCGCAACTACGAGTTCCAGGCGGGCGGTCGGCGGATGCTGGCGACGCTGGTGCGGGTGCCCGAGATCGACGGCACGTTCTTGGAAGTGGAGACCCAGGCGGCCGATGACGAGGTCACTGACGCTCTCGAAGCGGTCAGAGCGGTGCTGGAGGGGCTCGGGATCGAGTCGGACGCTCTGACGCGTGAGCTGTACACGGAGGCGGTGCGCCACCGCCGCCTGCGGGACGGGCGCCACACTTCTTCTGGTTAGAGAGGCTCTAGGGGTACTGGGTCCGCTTTGCGCGCCGCTTCCGGGCGAGTGTGCCCGACGCGTACGCACCTTTAACGGGCCTTGCAGACAACAGGGTTAGGGCGTGCTGCTGTGGTCAGATGGGGTCATGATGAGGACCTTGTACCTGTTCTGCTCTGCCGCGCCGCCTGTGTTCGACGTTGCCCGCGTGATCGAGGACGCGCAGACGCGAGGTTGGGACGTGTGCCTCGGGCTCACGCCTACCGCCGCGCGGTGGCTGGAGCCCAGCTTGGAGGGGCTGGCGGCGCTCGCGGGCCATCCGGTGCTCTACGACTACAAGACACCGGGTGAGCCGGACGTGTGGCCCCGTGCGGATGTCGTACTCATGGCTCCGGCAACGTTCAGCACGTTCAACGAATGGGCCCTCGGACTCACGTCCAAGTTCGTGGTGGGTGTGGTCGCGGAGGGTATCGGCAAGGGCATGCCCCTCGTAGTCATGCCCTGCGTGAATGCGGCCTACGTACAGCATCCGCAGTTTCAGCGCTCCTTGGAAACCCTGCGCTCCGCTGGAGTCACGGTGCTGTACGGAGAGGGTGGATTCGTCCCCAACCAGCCGGGCCAGGGTCGTCCGAAGGAGTATCCGTGGGGTCTGGCGCTGGACGCCGCGGATGCTGCATGGCGGGCGAAGACGACCCAGACCTGAACACCGGCGCGCGGCGGCCGCGTGGGCGGCGCCCACCGTTTGGCCACAACACGGAAAAGATCAGCCGGTGACCCGTTTTCGCAGGTCACCGGCTGATCAATCAGGGTGAGTAACGGGACTCGAACCCGCGACATCCTGGACCACAACCAGGTGCTCTACCAGCTGAGCTATACCCACCACGACCGGTCGTCTTCCCGACCGGCCGAGAAAAAGTGTACAGGGTCCGAGAGGGTGCTCGCGCACACCTTTTCCCGGGGGTGTCCGGAGGGCTCCCGGGGGCGGGGGCGGAGCCGCCGCCCCCGCCCCGGCCCGCCGCACAGCGCACCGCAGGCCGTGGTCGCGCAGCCGCCGCCCGCCGGCCGAAGCTGCCGCCCGGCGCCCCGCTGCCACCGCCCGTGCTGCCGCACCGCGCGCCGGCGGGCCTGCGGCCCAGCTCAGTGCCCGGTGTGCCGTACGGCGTGACGCCGGGGCCGGCGCACCGCGGCGAGACCGGCCTGCCGTACGGCGTGACCCCGCGCCCGCCGCACAGCGACGCCCGCCGCACAGCGACGCCCGCCGCACGGCGACCCCGCCGCGACGCCTACCGCACCGCGCCCCGCCGCACACGCAGCGAGCCCCGTCGCGAGGCGTGGCTCACAGGGGGCGCCGTGCGGCCCGGTAGGGCTACTGCGGGGGGACGACGTGGCGCGCCGCGAGCGACTTCGCCGTGTCCGAGTCCGGGCCCGGCTGCGGGACGAAGATCGCCTCGCGGTAGTAGCGCAGTTCCGCGATCGACTCGCGGATGTCGGACAGCGCCCGGTGGTTGCCGTTCTTCTCCGGGCTGTTGAAGTACGCCCGGGGGTACCAGCGACGTGCCAGCTCCTTGACCGAGGACACGTCCACGATCCGGTAGTGCAGGTAGTTCTCCAGCGTGGGCATGTCACGAGCGAGGAAGCCGCGGTCGGTGCCCACCGAGTTGCCGCACAGCGGCGCCTTGCCGGGCTCCTTGACGTGCTCGCGCACGTACGCCATGACCTGGGCCTCGGCGTCGGCCAGGGTGGTGCCGCCCCCGAGTTCGTCGAGAAGCCCGGAAGCGGTGTGCATCGCGCGCACCACGTCCGGCATGGTCTCCAGGGCCTGCTCCGGCGGGCGGATCACGATGTCCACGCCGTCGCCGAGCACGTTCAGTTCCGAGTCGGTGACCAGTGCGGCCACCTCGATGAGTGCGTCGTCCTCCAGCGAGAGCCCGGTCATCTCGCAGTCGATCCACACCATGCGGTCGTTCATGCGTCCACCTTACGGGGGCATGACCGTGCGGAACCGCCGGGAAGGGGCACGCTGAGGCGGTGCGCCCTTCCCGGCGGTTCCCGGTCATCGGCTATGCGGTTGTCCTACGGTGCGCCGGTCCGGCACCGCGGCGGGGCGGTGGTGACTCCGTCCCGCCGCCCGTCACGGCGCGCTGCGCTGGCCCGGCAGCGCGGTCGCCGCAGCCCGGCCGACCCCGGCCCGTACGCGTCGGCGTGGGACTTGCCGCCGTCCGGCGCCATGCCCGCCGCCGCGCCCGCCGGGTGCCGCCGCATCCCGTGCCCGCCCGGGCCCTGCGGCGATACCACCGCGTCGCTGACCGGAGCACTGTCGCCCTGCGGGCGGCGGGCCCGGTAGGCGGCCCGGTACGCGGCCGGCGAGGAGCCGAGCTGGCGGCGGAAGTGGCCGCGCAGCGCCACCGGCGAGCGGAAGCCGCAGCGGCCCGCGACCTCGTCCACCGAGTAGTCCGACGTCTCCAGGAGGCGCTGCGCCTGGAGAACCCGCTGGGTGATCAGCCACTGGAGCGGTGCGCTGCCCGTCAGCGAGCGGAACCGGCGGTCGAAGGTGCGGCGGCTCATGTACGCGCGGGCCGCCAGCGTCTCCACGTCGAACTGCTCGTGGAGGTGCTCCAGCGCCCAGGCCACCACCTCCGCCAGCGGGTCGGCGCCGATCTCCTCGGGGAGGGACCGGTCCAGGTACCGCTCCTGGCCGCCGGTGCGGCGCGGCGGTACGACGAGCCGCCGGGCGAGCGCCCCGGCCGCCTCCGCGCCGTGGTCGGTCCGCACGATGTGCAGACAGAGATCGATTCCGGCCGCCGTGCCCGCCGACGTCAGGACGTCCCCGTCGTCCACGAACAGCTCCCGCGGGTCCACATGGACCGACGGGTAGCGCTTCGCGAGCGTCGGCGCGTACATCCAGTGCGTCGTGGCGGGCCGCCCGTCCAGTAAGCCGGCGGCGGCGAGGACGAACGCCCCGGTGCAGAGGCCGACGATGCGCGCGCCCTCCTCGTGGGCGCGGCGCAGCGCCTCCAGCGCCTCGGCCGGCGGCGGCGAGGTGATCGACCGCCAGGCCGGGACGACGACCGTGCCTGCTCTGCTGATCGCCTCCAGTCCGTACGGCGCGGCGAGTTCCAGCCCTCCGGTCGTGCGCAGCGGGCCTTCCTCGCCTGCGCAGACCAGCAGCCTGTAGCGCGGAACCCCGGCGTCCTGGCGGTCAATCCCGAACACCGAGAGTGGGATGGAACTCTCGAAAATGGGGCCGCCGCTGAACAGCATGACGGCGACGACCTCGCGACGGCGGCGTCCGGACAGTTTGCGTCCGGCCTCCGGTGCGGCGGAGTCCTGGCTCATGACGCTAAGCCCCCCTCGGTGTTCGCGTCTCCTAGGTCCTGTCGCTCCTGCACGTTTCCCCTCGGTTTTGCACGAGACCCCGTTCTTCGATAGTCATGATCGAATCTACTGCGTCCCGGGGTGCCGACGTGACAAGTTCCGCATCCGGGACTATGTCGACAAGGCAACTTGGCGTGAAGCATTCGATCACGAAGCGTTTCACCCGAGGGGCCCCGCAGGGAAGTGCGTCTGGCGCTCATGGCCCAACCGCGTAGGGTACGCGAGCCGTCTTCGGCCCTTTCTTCCCTGGTGGCAAGGGGGTTGGCGGGCCATTCCCGCACCAAAGGGCGGGGTCATGGAAGTTGGCCGAAAACATACGGGTGCGGATGTGCGAAGCCGTCAGCCTTCCGCGTCAACGGCCGTCAGCCCTCCGGCGTACCCGGCACTCCGTGCCGCCCGCCCCGGTGGGCTCCGGACCCGGTGCGGGAGTGGCGCCCGCGGTGGGGGAGGGGCCCCGCGCCGCGCGGCCGGTCCGCCGCGGGCTCCGGCAGCAGGGGGACGGGGGCGCCCCGCTCGGCACGGCGCAGCAGCATCCGGCAGGCGGCGGTGACGGCGGCCAGGCCGAGCGCGGTGCTCGCGGCGCCGCCGAAGGACGTTCCGTACACCAGCAGCACCGCAGGGACGAGGGCGCAGCTGAACGCCGCCCAGCGCACCACCTCGCCCACCGCGTCCTGCGGAGCGCCGGCCCCCGTGCGCTCCCGCCCTCCCGCCGGCCCCGCGATCCCTGCGGAGGCCGGGCCCGTGATCCCTGCACGGCGTCGTACGGCTCGGCGCCCTGCGCGGCGTCATGCGGCCCGGCGCCCGGCACCGCCCCCTGCGGCCCGGCGCCCGGCACTCCGCCGTACGGCCCCGGCGCCTCGCCGTACGGCTCCGGTGTGTCTGCGGGAGCGTACCCGCGGGACGGCGCGGGCGCCGCCGCGTACAGGGGCGGGTACGGATGCGGCGCCGCGGGCGCGGTCGGGTGCGGGGCGGTGGCCTGGGTCGCGGACACGGGGGCTCCCTGGGGGTGCGGCGGTCGGGGGGACCGCGCTGCCAACGAGAGCGCGCCGCTCAGGTCACTGCCGCACACTCCGACCGGCGGGCGTTCCGCTCGCGCCATACGCCCGGGGCGGTGGCTGCCCCGCTTGCCCCGCACGCCCGAACGGTGGCTGTCCCGCTCGGGCCGCAGGGGGCCCGGGCGGCCGCCGTGCCGGTGCCCGCCGACCCGATAGGGGTGACGCTCCGTGTCGGTCGGCGGGCATTCCGTAAGCTCTCCGGGGGACGGCTGTAAGGGGCAACCGGCGTTGCCATACGCCGCCGGCTCGGGCATGCTCCCTGGAACGCCGCGTGCCCAGTGGCGTACGCAGGGCAACTCTGGGCATGGCAGGAGTGGCGCCGTACCCTTGGGGGTATGGGGTTGGGAAGATGATTCCCGGACACGGCTCCGAGCCGCCCGATGCTTGCCCTCACCTCCCTTGAAGGACTTCCCTCGCCGAGACACCGATGGCCGGTCACGAATACCCAGAACCCGCGGACCGCAGAAGGGGCGCCGATTCGGCGGTCGACCCCCTCGCGGCGGCCGAGCCGCGCCACTCCTGTGACCCCGCGTTCCGCCACGGCGTCGTCGTCGGCTTCGACGGGTCGACCTCCAGTGAGCGCGCCCTCGCGTACGCGATCGGCATGGCGAGCCGCTCCGGCTCCGGCCTGATCATCGTCCACGTGGCGAACCGCCTCCCCACCACGGTGTGGGCCGGCTGCGAGCCGCCCGTCTTCGTCGACGTCCCCGACCACCGCACCGAGGTGCTCGGTCTGGAGCTCGCCTGCGCGGACTACCTCTCCGAGGTCCCCTGGATCCTCGTCGAGCGCGGCGGCGACATCTGCCACGAGCTGGAGGAGGTCGGCCGCGAGTACGAGGCCGACGCCATCGTCGTCGGCTCCACCCACGGCATCGTGGGGCGCATTTTCGGCTCGGTCGCGGGCCGGCTCGCCCGGCGCGCCCAGCGGCCGGTCGTCGTCATTCCGTAACCTGCCGTCGGCCCAGGTGAGGCCTCGTCAACTCAGCCTCCGATCCGCGTGATTCGATGCGTCCGCGAGGTGGGTTGTGCGCTTGTGAAGGGTATATCCCCATGGCTGGGAACCAACGCAGCGGAGCAGAAGCCCTGCACCGGCCTGGCGGACTCGGCGCCCGCGAGCGGCGGCCCGGCAGCGTCCCCGACACAGCAGCCACGTCTGCGCACAACTGCACAGGAAGGGAGCCCGCCGTGGACAACGACGTCTCTGCGGGAAGCACCACCTCCACTCTCGGTCAGCTCGCCCTCGGCCTGACCCTGCTCGCCTTCGGCCTCGGCCACACCGGGGCGATCGACAACGTCGGGGCGGCGGACGCCTCGTCCCTCGCCACCTGGGTCGGCGGGGTCGCCCTCTTCGTCTGCGGCGTCCTCGCCCTGCGCGCCGGCGACGGCCGCACCGGCACCGCGTTCGCCGGGCTCGGCGCCTTCTGGTTCACCTGGGGCAGCGCCGCGGGCACCGACGTCTCCGCCGCGGCCGGCGGCCTGTTCCTGCTGCTCTTCGCGCTCCTGGCGCTCACCCTGACCGCCTCGGCGGGCGGGAGCGGGCTGCTCGGCCAGGGGGTGTACGGGCTGCTGTTCCTGTCGCTCCTGCTGCTCGGCATCGGCACCTTCGCCGACATGTCCGCGCTCGGCAAGACGGCGGCTGGATCGCCGCCGTGGCGGGCCTCGCGGCCTGGTACGGCGCGACGGCGGCGCTCGCCGGCTGGCCGGCGCTCACCGGACGCGGCGCACGCGGCAGCGCGCCCGCCGCGAGCTAGCGGGCGGAAGCAGGACCGATGAGGCCGGCGCCGAAGCGGCGCCGGCCGGGCCGAGGGCGGCCCCGGTGCGCGGTGGCACGCGCCGGGGGCCGCCCGCCGTTCCGCACACCCCGCCGCCGCCTCCGAGCCGCCACCGCGCGCCCGCGCCACGCGTCTCGCCCCCGGCCGCAGCGCGCCCTCGCCGAGCCTCTCGTCCCCCACGGGCACCGTGCGCTTGTGCGGCGGGCAGCGCGCCGCGCCTCTCGCCGGGGCCTCGTTCCCCGCGCCCCGCATGCCGCTCCGGGCCCCGGGTGCCGCGCCTGGCCGCCTCCCCGGATGCCGCACCGGCCCTCCGCCCCGAACGCCGCGCCGTCGCCCCGGGGGCCGCGTGCACCTGCTGCGCACCCCGAGGACCGGCCCGCGGGCGTGCACCGGCCCGCGGGGCTTCACCCGCACCAGCACGCAGAACACCCTGAGCTGCTCGACCAGCGGCGGCTTCCGGACGATGTACCTGCTGCGCCAGGTGGGACGTGCAGCGGCCCGGGGGCCGGCGGCCCCGGACACTGTCAGGGCCGGCCCCCGGGCCGTACGCGCGCGGTGGGCTACTCCACCGTCACCGACTTCGCCAGGTTGCGCGGCTTGTCGATGTCCCGGCCGAGGGCCAGGGCGGTGTGGTACGCGAACAGCTGGAGCGGGATGCCCATGAGGATCGGGTCGAGCTCGTCCTCGTTCTTCGGCACGACGATCGTGTGGTCGGCCTTCTCCTGCTCCTGGTGCGCCACGGCGAGGATCCGGCCGCTGCGGGCCTTGATCTCCTCCAGCGCGGCGCGGTTCTTCTCCAGCAGGTCGTCGTCCGGGACGATCGCGACCGTCGGCATGGCGGGCTCGATGAGGGCCAGCGGGCCGTGCTTGAGCTCGGACGCCGGGTACGCCTCGGCGTGGATGTAGGAGATCTCCTTGAGCTTCAGCGACGCCTCCAGCGCCACCGGGTAGCCGCGCACCCGGCCGATGAACATCATCGACTTGGCCTCGGCGTACTCGTGCGCCAGCTTCTCGATCTCGTCCTCCATGGTGAGGATCTCCGAGATCTGCTCCGGCAGCCTGCGCAGGCCCTCGATGATCCGCTTGCCGTCCGTGACGGACAGGTCCCGGATGCGGCCGAGGTGCAGGGCCAGCAGGGCGAAGGCGACGACCGTGTTGGTGAAGCACTTCGTGGAGACCACGCAGACCTCCGGGCCGGCGTGCACGTACACGCCGCCGTCGGCCTCGCGGGCGATCGCCGAGCCCACCACGTTGACCACGCCGAGGACCCGGGCGCCCTTGCGCTTCAGCTCCTGCACGGCGGCCAGCACGTCGTACGTCTCACCGGACTGGGAGACGGCGATGTAGAGGGTGTCGGGGTCCACGACCGGGTTGCGGTAGCGGAACTCGGACGCCGGCTCGGAGTCGGCGGGGATCCGGGCCAGGCCCTCGATGAGGCTCGCGCCGATGAGGCCGGCGTGGTACGAGGTGCCGCAGCCGAGGATCTTGATGCGGCGGATGGTGCGGGCCTCGCGGGCGTCCAGGTTCAGACCGCCCAGGTGCACGGTCGAGAAGCGGTCGTCGATCCGGCCGCGCAGCACGCGGTCGACCGCGTCGGGCTGCTCGGAGATCTCCTTGTGCATGTACGTGTCGTGGCCGCCCATGTCGTAGGACGCGGCCTCCCACTCCACGGTCTCCGGGGTGGCGGTGGTCCGCGTGCCGGAGGTCGTGTACGTACGGAAGTCGTCGGCCTTCAGGGTGGCCATCTCGCCGTCGTCGAGGGTGACGACCTGGCGGGTGTGGGCGACCAGCGCGGCGACGTCGGAGGCGACGAACATCTCCTTCTCGCCGATGCCGAGGACGACCGGCGAGCCGTTGCGGGCGACGACGATGCGGTCGTTGAAGTCGGCGTGCATCACCGCGATGCCGTAGGTGCCCTCGACGACCTTGAGCGCCTCGCGGACCTTCTCCTCCAGGGAGTCGGCCTGCGAGCGGGCGATCAGGTGGGTGAGGACCTCGGTGTCGGTCTCCGACGCGAAGACGACCCCGTCCGCCTCCAGCTTGGCGCGCAGCTCGGAGGCGTTGTCGACGATGCCGTTGTGGACGACCGCGACCTTGTTCTCGGGGTCCATGTGCGGGTGCGCGTTGTGGTCGCTCGGCGCGCCGTGGGTGGCCCAGCGGGTGTGGGCGATGCCGGTGGTGCCGGTGAAGCGCTTGGGGATCCGGGCCTCCAGGTCGCGTACCCGGCCCTTGGCCTTGACCAGCTTGAGCCCGGCCGCCTTCGGGCTGGTGATCACCATGCCCGCGGAGTCGTAGCCGCGGTACTCCAGCCGCGCCAGGCCCTCCAGCAGCAGCGGGGCGACGTCGCGCTTACCGATGTAACCGACGATTCCGCACATAGAGTTGTAACCCCTCCTGGTTTCACGGATGTGTGCTCGCGTCCGCGCGCCGGCCGGTGCCGGCGCCCCGGCGGCCCGGTGGCGGGTCAGCCGTAGACCATGCGGCGCAGCTGCCGGAGCGAGAGCTCCGGGGGCGCCACGGCGCGGTGCGGCAGCTCCGCCGCGATGCGTTCGAAGATCTCCGAGTTCACCGCGCCGTCCGCCTGCAGCTCGCGGTGGCGGCGGCGGACGAACTCCTCGGTCGTCTCGTCGAAGTACGCCAGCACGTCGAGCACCACCCGGGCGGCCTCCCCGCGCTGGAGCGCGGTGCTGCGCACCAGGTGGTCGATGAGGTCGTCGTGGGACGACGGGCGGCGATCGAGCACCCGTAGATACTGCGGGGTGAGGTCGCCTCTTCGCAAGAAATCTGCCCGGTATCGGGCAGGAGGCCGCATGGTCGGCGCCGGTAACGGCTTTGGTCTATACCTGACATGCCTACAAAAAGGGCAAACCGGGGCGCGGTGGAGGACCGTACTCCACCGCGCCCCGGTCGGTCGGCGCCGGCCGTGCGGCGCCCGCGGCTGCGGGCGCCCGGCCGCACCCCTACGGGCGGAACTTCGCGAGCGGGTTCGCGAGGGTGCCGACGAGCTGGAGCGCCGCCGACGGGTCCGCCAGGTCCACCATCTGCTTGTTGTTGCGCAGCTGGAGCCGGTTCAGGCAGGACAGCGTGAACTCGTCCGCGAACAGGTCGTACCGCGCGAACTTCTCCGCCAGCTCCGGCTTGGACTCCTGGTACGCGATCACGCACTCCGCGACCGTCCGCCAGAAGGAGTCCTCGTCCAGCACGCCCACGGCGTCCAGCGTGGCGCCCAGGAACCGGAAGAAGCAGTCGAAGACGTCCGTGAAGACGGACAGGAGCTTCTGGTCCTCCGGCACCTCGACCCGGATGCGCTCCACGGCCGGCGGCAGCACCGCCTGCGGGTCCATGACGACGATCTCCTCGGCGATGTCCTTGAAGATCGCCCGCCGGACCGCGCCGCCCTCGATGACGAGGATCACGTTCTCGCCGTGCGGCATCCACGCCAGGTCGTACGCGTAGAAGGTGTGCAGGATCGGCAGCAGGTAGGCGTCCAGGTACTGCCGCAGCCACACCTCCGGGGTGAGCCCCGACTCGGCGATCAGGGCGCCCGCGAAGGACGCGCCCTCGTGGTCGACGTGCAGCAGCGACGCCATGGTGGCCGGCCGCTGACCGGGCTCCAGGGACGGCACGGGGCTCTCCCGCCACAGGGCGGCGAGCATCTTGCGGTACGGGGAGTAGCGGTCGGTGGCCCGCTCGTACTCCAGGTGCCGGTAGCCGACCGCCGCCCGCTCGCGGATGATCGAGAACCGGGCCGCGCGGAGCACGTCGTCGCCCTCGACGAGCTGGTGCAGCCAGTCGTTGATCGCCGGGGTGGCCGCCATGTACGCGGCGGACAGGCCCCGCATGAAGCCCATGTTCAGCACCGACAGCGCCGTCTTCACGTAGTGCTTCGACGGGTCGGTGGTGTTGAAGAACGTGCGGATGGACTGCTGGGCCAGGTAGTGGTCGTCGCCCGGGCCGAGCAGCACGAGCCGCTGCTGGGCGATCTCCGCGGCGAAGGTCACCGACAGCTTGTTCCACCACTGCCAGGGGTGCACCGGCACCAGCAGGTAGTCGTCCGGGTCCAGGCCCTTGCCGGTGAGCACGCGGGCGCAGGAGTCGACGAAGGCGTCGCCCAGCTCCGCGCGGATGAACGACTCGTACGTGATGCCGGAGCCGGCGGAGAACGCGGTGCGGTCCCGGTGCGCGGCCAGCCAGATCAGCTGCAGGGGGCTCGCGGCCTCGGGGGCGTAGGCGTGGTACTCGTCGATGCCGAAGCCGAGCCGGCCGTTGTTGGCGACGAAGCACGGGTGGCCCTCGGTCATGCCGGTCTCGACGGCCTGGAAGTCGGCCTTCGCCAGCTCGGCGGCGGTGACCGGTGGTTTCCCGGACTTGTAGGCCGTGCCGGACAGCGTGGAGGAGATCTCCTCCAGGTAGACGGGCAGGACCTCGTCGCTCAGGCCGAGGGCGCCGCGCAGCTCGATGACGAACTCCAGGGCGTCGAGCGGGAGCTCCTCGCCGTCGCGGTGGCGGCTGATCGAGTCGGCGTACACCTGCCAGTGGTCCAGGGCGAACCGTCCGGCGGTGAAGCGGTACTCCGTGGTGCCGTCGTCGCTGAGGACGCGGTACCGGCTCTCGCCGAGCGGCTCGGGTGCGAGGAGCCGCTCGTGCGCGAACTCGGCGAGGCCCTTGCGGACGAGCAGGCGGTTGGCGTGCGCCCAGCGCTCGGGGGTGAGGTGGGCGACCGGGTCGAGGGCGATCGGGCTCATCGGGCGGCACCTCCGGTGGCGGCTTCGAACGCCTCGCGGGTGCAGACGCTGAGCAGCGCCTCCTTCTCCGGCTTGGTGATCTTGTCGACGGCGACGAACCCGACGGCCTCGTTCAGGGCGTGGACGGCGGTGTTGCGCACGTCCGGCTCGACGACGACGCGGGCGGTGGCCGGGTCGCGGAACAGCTCCGCCATGACGGCCGTGATGACCGCGCGGGTGAAGCCGTGGATCGGGGTGTCGGTCGGCGCGACCAGGAAGTGCATGCCGACGTCGCCGGGCTGCGGGTCGTAGAGCCCGACGAGCTCCACGTGCGCCGGGTCGTAGCGCTCCATGAGGAAGGCCGGTTCGCCGTCGTGCAGGCCGATGAAGGCGTCGTGGTGCGGGTGCGCGGCGATCGCCATGTAGTCCCGCTCGACGTCCTCCAGCCGGTGGTCCTGCATCAGCCAGTACGACGCCTTGGGGTGGGTGACCCAGCCGTGGACGAGTTCGGCGTCGGAGAGCGGGTCGAGGGGGCGGAAGGCGAGGCTGCCCACGGAGCGGGCGGCGGGGGCGGTGCTCATATGCTGAACTCCTGGAACGCGATGGACTTCTCGACGGGGTAGTACTCGGTCCCCAGCAGCTCGCGGATGATGCAGGAGTTGCGGTACGGCCCCATGCCCAGGTCGGGCGAGGTGATCGAGTGGGCGTGGACCCCGGCGTTCTGCAGGAAGATCCCCCGGCCCGTGGTGTCGACGGAGTAGTTGCGGGCGATGTCGAACCGGCCGCGTCCGTCCCAGTTGATGCGGTCGCGCACCGGCTCCAGGAAGGCGGGGACGCGGTACTTGTAGCCGGTGGCGAGGACGAGGCCCTCGGTGCGGATCTCGTAGTCCTTGCCCTGCTCCTCCTGGCGCAGGCCCAGCGTGTAGGTGCCGGCAGCCTCGTCGTACGACGCGGTGTTCAGGGAGGAGTTGGTGAGCAGCCGGGTGGGGACCGGGCCGCCGGTCTCGACGTTCTTCTGGTACAGCAGGTCGAAGATGGCGTCGATGAGCTCGCCGTTGATGCCCTTGAACAGGCCCTTCTGCTCGGCCTCCAGGCGGTAGCGGGTGTCCTCGGGCAGTCCGTGGAAGTAGTCGACGTACTCGGGGGACGTCATCTCCAGCGTGAGCTTGGTGTACTCCAGCGGGAAGAACCGCGGGGAGCGGGTGACCCAGTTCAGCTGGTAGCCGTGCACGTCGATCTCGGACAGCAGGTCGTAGTAGATCTCGGCGGCGCTCTGGCCGCTGCCGACGAGCGTGATCGACTTCTTGGCCTTCAGGGCGTCCCGGCCGGGCATGTAGCGGGAGTTGTGGAGGAAGTCGCCGCCCAGGTCCGCGCAGGCGTCCGGGACGTACGGCGGGGTGCCGGTGCCCAGGACGAGGCGGCGGGCGCGCAGCACGTCGCCGCCGTCGGTGTGCACGGCGTACACCTCGGCGCCGGCCTCCCACTCGACGCGGGTGACCGTCGTGCCGAAGCGGACGCTGCTCAGCTTGGCCGCCGCCCACCGGCAGTAGTCGTTGTACTCGGCGCGCAGCGGGTAGAAGTTCTCGCGGATGTAGAACGAGTACAGCCGGCCCTTCTCCTTCAGGTAGTTGAGGAAGGAGTACGGCGAGGTCGGGTCGGCCAGCGTGACGAGGTCCGACATGAACGGCGTCTGGAGGTGGGCGCCCTCCAGGAACATGCCGGAGTGCCACTCGAAGTCCGGCTTGGACTCCAGGAAGAGCCCGTCGAGTCCCTCGATGGGCTCCGTCAGGCAGGCGAGGCCGAGGTTGAACGGACCCAGTCCGATACCGATGAAGTCAAGAGGCGTGGACAAGGTTCTCTCCCAGGTACTGCTCGGCGTGGCCGGCGATGAGATCCAGGACGGCCGCGATGTCCTGCACGGTCGTCTCCGGGTTGAGCAAGGTGAACTTGAGGTACTGGCGGCCGTCGACCTTCGTACCGGCGATGACGGCCTCGCCCGAGGCGAACAGCGCCTTGCGGGCGTGGAGGTTGGCGCGGTCGATCTCCTCGGGGGAGGTGATCCGCTCCGGGATGTAGCGGAAGACGAGGGTGGACAGCGAGGGCCGGACGACCACGTCGTAGCGGGGGTCCGCGGCCAGCAGGTCGAAGCCCGCGGCGGCCAGGTCGCACACCTCGTCGAAGAGCCCGCCGATGCCGTCGGCGCCCATGACGCGCAGCGTCATCCACAGCTTGAGGGCGTCGAAGCGGCGGGTGGTCTGGAGGGACTTGTCGACCTGGTTCGGAATCCGCTCCTGCACGGTGCGGCGCGGGTTGAGGTAGTCCGCGTGGTACGTGGCGTGCCGCAGCGTGGCGCCGTCGCGGACCAGGACCGCGGAGGAGCTGACCGGCTGGAAGAAGGACTTGTGGTAGTCGACGGTCACGGAGTCGGCGCGCTCGATGCCGTCGAGGAGGTGGCGGCGGGTGGGGGAGGCGAGCAGGCCGCAGCCGTAGGCCGCGTCGACGTGCATCCAGGCGCCGTACTCGTCGGCGAGCCCGGCGATGTCGTGGAGCGGGTCGATGGAGCCGAAGTCGGTGGTGCCTGCGGTGGCGACGATCGCCATCGGCACCAGGCCCTCGGCGGCGCAGCGGGCCAGCTCGGCGGCGAGGACGACGGTCTGCATGCGCCGGTCGCGGTCCGTGGGGATCGAGACGACCGCGGACCGGCCGAGGCCGAGGAGCTGCGCGGACTTCTGGACGCTGAAGTGGCTGGACTCGGAGGTGAAGATGCGCAGTTTCGCCAGGTCGGCGGTCTTGGCCTCCTCGCGGGCGAGGAGGAGGGCCTGCAGGTTGGACTGCGTGCCGCCGCTGGTGAACACGCCGTCCGCGGCGTCGCCGAGGCCGATCCGGGAGGCGGTCCAGTCGATCAGCCGGCGCTCGATGAGGGTGCCGCCCGCGCTCTGGTCCCAGGTGTCCAGCGAGGAGTTGACGGCCGAGAGGACGGCCTCGCCGACCAGGGCGGGTATGACCACCGGGCAGTTGAGGTGGGCGACGTAGCGGGGGTGGTGGAAGTAGACCGCGTCCCGCAGGTAGACCTCCTCCAGCTCGTCCAGCGCGGCGGCGGTGTCGCCGAGCGGCCGGTCGAGGTCCACGGAGTTGACGGTCGGCGCGAGCGCGTCGGGGGTGACGCCGGTGAACGGGCGCCGGGTGGTGGCGATTTTCTGCGCCACCCGCTCGACTCCTTCGGTGACGGAACGCCGGTACTGCTCCGCCGTCTCGTCGTTCAGCAGGTGCGAGCGCATACGACATCCTCCCGGATGCGGGGACTTGGCCGTCCCTCAGAGGACAGGATGAGGGGCGAGGGACGAGGTGATAGTTAGGTTAGCCTAACCTAACTTGATCTCGCAAACGTTCCTCGCCCCTCGGGCGGTGCAGGGTCGTGCGGGTCGCTGCGCGGGTGCGGGCCCCTGCCTCGGTGCCCGCACCCGCGTCACGCGTCGGTGTCGGTATCCGTCTCCGGGGCCTCGCGCAGCGCGTCCTCGCTCAGGCCCTGGCGCCAGTATCCGACGAACGTGACCCGTCGGCGATCGAACTGACGCTCGTTCACAAAGTGGCGCCGCAGCGCCTTCACCGCACCGGACTCCCCGGCGATCCACACGTACGGCGCGGTGCCGGCGACCTCGGCCGCGCGCACCGCGTCGACCGCGGCCGGCGCGCCCTCGTCCCGTACGAGCCAGGTGACCGCGGCGTCGGCGGCGGTCGGGAGCTCCAGCCGGTCCGCGGCGTGCGGCACGTCGAACCACGCCTGGACCCGCAGGCCGGCGGGCAGCGACTCCAGGATGGCGGAGGCGGCCGGCAGGGCGGTCTCGTCCCCCCAGAGCAGCACCTCGTCGGCGTCCTGCGGCAGGTGGAAGCGCACCCCGGTGTTCTCCGCGACGACCGGGCCCAGCACGGCGACCCGGTCGCCCGGCGCCGCCTGCTGCGCCCAGCGGCACGCGGGCCCGCCGTCCTCGTGGACCGCGAAGTCGATGTCGATCTCGTTCGGGTCCCGGCGCTGCTGCCGCACGGTGTACGAGCGCATGACCGCCCGCACGTCGTCCGGCATGGCCCGCCAGGCGCCCAGCGCCCCGTACAGGTCGCCGTCGACGACCGGCGGCAGCACCGGCTCCGGCTGGCCCGGGTGCGGCAGGAACAGCGACAGGCTCTGGTCGCGCCCGCCGGAGGCGAAGTCCTCCAGGTCCTCGTCCCCGGCGCCGGTGAAGGTGACGCGGACCAGCGACGGCCCGAGCCGCCGGGTGCTCACGACGGCGAGGGGGAAGAACCGGAAGGGCACGGACACGGCGGTCCCGGTGGTCGTCATGGGGGTCAGGCCGCCTTCTTCGCGTTCTCGAGCGCCTCGGCCAGGGCCTCCAGGATCGGGGCGCACTTGTCGTACGAGTAGATGGGCTCGGTGACGCGCGGGATCACCTGGCCGGCCTTGACGGCGGGCAGCTGCTTCCAGGTCGGCTTGGTCTTCTCCAGGTCCGCGGGCTGGATGGCCGACGTGCGGTTGTCCATCATGATGATGTCGGCCGGGTACTTGCCGACGTTCTCGAAGCTCAGCTCCTCGAACCAGCCGGTGGCGTCCAGCTTCTCCGGCACGACGAGGTTGACGCCGAGCTCCTTGAAGTACTTGGTGTCGGCCGGGCGGTCCGGGTGGGAGACGTAGAAGATGTCGGAGCCCTGGTAGGCCGAGCCGATGAGCACCTTGATCTCCGGCTTCGCCTTGGCGGCGGCGCGCAGCCGGGCGGCGGCCTTCTCGAAGCGCTCCTTGCTCTCGACGACCTGCTTCGCCTTCACATCGGCCCCGAGGCTCTCGGCGAGCTCCACGTGACGCTCGATCACCTTCGGCATGGACTGGTCGGCGGCCCACAGCGCGACGCTCGGGGCGATCTTGAGGATCTTGTCCTTGGACTCCGCCGGCACGTACCAGAGGTCGTCCTTCTCCCACATGTCGGAGATGAGCAGCTCCGGCTGGAGCTTCAGGTACTCCTCGATGTTGAACTCGCCGTGGACGTTGCCGAGGATCTTGACCTTGTTCACGTCGAGGTCGCCGGCCTGCACGTCGGGCTTGCCGTCGGCGGTCTTGGTGGGGCCGAAGACGCCCTTCACCTCGACGCCGAAGTCGTGCAGGGCCGCCGCCATGCCGGTGAAGGCGACGATGTTCTTCGGCACCGTGTCGGCCTTGGCGGTGACGCCGCGGTCGTCCTTGAAGGACCAGGGGCCGGAGCCGGCGCCGCCCTTGTCCGTGCCGGAGTCCTTCGCGTCCTTGCCGCTGTCGCTGCCGCCGCAGGCGGCGAGCACGGCGCCCAACCCGAGGGCGCCACCGGTGGCGAGGAGGCCGCGGCGGGTGAGGTGGCTGGCTCGGGCGTTGCTGGGCATGGCGGGATCGCTTTCGTACGGCCGGATACCGGCCCTCTGGCAGGGTCGAAGGTAGGTTAGCCTAACCTCAGATCATGTCCAGGGGTCGGGGGCTGCCGACGCTGTCGATCACGTCACGCCGACGGCCCGCTTCCGCCGTGCCCGCACGGCCATGGCGACGGCCCCGGCGGTGCCCGCGACCCCCGCCGCCAGGCCGGGGTTCACATACCCCGGGACCATGTCGTACGACGCGTTGCAGGGCGCCGACAGCGGCAGCAGCGACTGCCCCGCGCGGACCGCCTCCCAGTCGTACGGCTGGTGGTGGTACAGCGCGCATGTCTCGGCGGTGTCCAGGGTGAACAGGTGCAGCAGCCCCCACAGGTAGAGCACCACCGTGCCCAGCAGCAGCACCACCGCGAGGCCCACCCATGGGGCGCGCCGGAACACCCTGACGGCCCCCCAGGCCACCAGCCCCAGCATGAGCAGCGGCGGCACCACCGCGGCGACCAGCTGCACGACGTACTCGACGGACACGGGCTCCCCCTCCGCTCGGTCGGGGTCAGCCTATGGCCAAGGGTCCGTGGGCCGGCCCCCGCCCGGCAGCGCGCAGGCCCCCCGCCCAGCGAGGCGGAGGGCCTGCGCGGCCCGGGGGCCGGCCGTCAGGCGGACAGGCCCAGTTCGCGGGCGATGAGCATGCGCTGCACCTCGCTGGTGCCCTCGCCGATCTCCAGGATCTTCGAGTCGCGCCACATGCGGGCCACCGGGTACTCGTTCATGAAGCCGTAGCCGCCGTGGATCTGGGTGGCCTCGCGGGCGTTGTCGACGGCGACCGTGGAGGAGTACAGCTTCGCCACCGCCGCCTCCTTCTTGAAGGGCTCGCCGCGGACCAGGCGGGACGCCGCGTCGCGCCAGCCGATGCGGGCCATGTGGGCGCGCATCTCCATGTCGGCCAGCTTGAACTGGATGGCCTGGTTGTCGCCGATGGGGCGGCCGAACGCGTGACGTTCCTGCGCGTACCGGAGCGACTCGTCCACACAGCCCTGCGCGAGCCCGGTGGCGAGCGCCGCGATCGCGATGCGGCCCTCGTCCAGGATGCGCAGGAACTGGGCGTAGCCGCGGCCCTCCTCGCCCAGCAGGTTGGCCGCGGGGACGCGGACGTCCTGGAAGGACAGCTCCCGGGTGTCGGAGGCGTTCCAGCCGACCTTCGAGTAGGGGGCCGCGACCGTGAAGCCCGGGGTGCCGGACGGGACGATGAGGGAGGAGATCTCGGGCCGGCCGTCGTCCTTGCGGCCCGTCACGGCGGTGACGGTCACCAGACCGGTGATGTCCGTACCGGAGTTGGTGATGAAGCACTTCGTGCCGTTGATGACCCACTCGTCGCCGTCCCGGACGGCCGTGGTGCGCGTGCCGCCCGCGTCGGACCCGCACTCGGGCTCCGTCAGGCCGAAGGCGCCCAGCACCTCGCCCGAGCAGAGCTTCGGCAGCCACTCCCGCTTCTGCTCCTCCGTGCCGAAGCGGTGGATCGGCATCGCCCCCAGCGAGACGGCCGCCTCCAGCGTGATGGCCACGGACGAGTCGACCCGGGCCAGCTCCTCCAGCACGATGCCGAGGGCCAGGTAGTCGCCGCCCATCCCGCCGTACTCCTCCGGGAAGGGCAGGCCGAACAGGCCCATGCGGCCCATGTCGCGCACGATCTCGTAGGGGAACTCGTGCCGCTCGTAGAAGTCGCCGATCTTCGGCGCCACCACGTCGCGGGCGAACTCCTCGACAGTGCGGCGCAGTTCCTCGTGCTCTGCCGAGAGCCGGTGGTCCAGGGACATGGTGGTCACTCCTTGTGGGAGAGGGCGCGGACGGTACGGGAGGGGCTGGGACGGCCCAGCCGTTCGGCCAGCCACACGCTCGTGGCGGTGAGCCGGCCGAGGTCGACCCCGGTCTCGATGCCGAGGCCGTGGAGCATCCACACGAGGTCTTCGGTGGCGAGGTTGCCGGTGGCGGACTTCGCGTAGGGGCAGCCGCCCAGGCCCCCGGCGGAGGCGTCGACGGTGGTCACGCCGTGCTCCAGCGCCGCGTACGTGTTGGCCAGCGCCTGGCCGTACGTGTCGTGGAAGTGCACGGCCAGGGCGGACGTGGGGACGCCCGCCCCGTTCAGGCCGGCCAGCAGCGCCTTCACATGGCCCGGCGTCGCCACGCCGATGGTGTCGCCGAGGCTCAGCTCGTCGCAGCCCAGGTCCGCGAGGCGGCGGCAGACGCCCGTGACCTGCTCCACCGGCACCGGGCCCTCCCACGGGTCGCCGAAGCACATCGACACATAGCCGCGCACAGCCAGGCCCTCGGCCTTCGCGCGGGAGACGACCGGCGCGAACATGGCCAGCGACTCGTCCACCGTGCGGTTCAGGTTGGCCCGCGCGAAGGACTCCGTCGCGCTGGCGAACACGGCGACCTCGCGGGCGCCGAGCGCCAGCGCCCGGTCCAGGCCCCGTTCGTTGGGGACCAGCACCGGCACACGCACCCCGAGGCCGCGGACCCGCGGGAAGAGGTCTTCGGCGTCGGCCAGCTGCGGCACCCACTTCGGGTGCACGAAGCTCGTCGCCTCCACCGTGCCGAGGCCCGCCTCGGCGAGGCGGCGGACGAACTCCGCCTTCACCTCGGTCGGCACGGTCGCCGACTCGTTCTGGAGGCCGTCGCGCGGACCCACCTCGTGGATCCTCACCCGGGCCGGGAGGCCCGGCGCCGGGATGGCCATCGGAAGTCCCGCGGTCATGACCCGGCCTCCTCGTGCGCGGCGTGCGGCTCCACGACCGCCAGGACCTGGTCCATGGCGACCGTCGTGCCGGGCGTGACGTCCAGGGCGACGACGGTGCCGTCGTGCGGGGCGGAGATGACGTGCTCCATCTTCATCGCCTCCACCACGACCAGCCCCTGACCGGCCGCGACCTCGTCGCCGACCGCCGCCTTGACGACCGTGACCGTGCCGGGCATCGGCGCGGTCAGCGAGTCCGCCCCCGCATGGGCCGAACGGGTGAGCGACGCCTCCACCGGGTCGTGGTCCAGCACGTTCCACGCGTCCCCGTCGCGGCCCAGCCACGTCCCGGCGCGGTGGAAGGTGTGCGTGACGCCGTCGAGGGTGACCGCGACCCGGTCGGCGGTGACGCGGTGGCCCGTGCCCCGCAGGACGTGAGTGACGGGTTCGAGTCCCGCGATCCGCAGGTGGTGCGCCACCGGCAGTCGCTCGCCGCCCATCCGCCAGCCGCTCGGCACCGAGAACGGGTCCGTCCAGCCGCCGTCCCCGGGCGCGGGGCGCAGCGCCTCCTCGCGCACCGCCGCGGCCGCCTCGTACACCTCGGGCGGCACGCCCTGCGGGACCAGGCCGTCGGCCTCCCGCTCCACGAGGCCCGTGTCCATGTCCCCGGACACGACCGCCGGGTGGGCCAGCAGGCGGCGCAGGAACCCGGCGTTCGTCGGGACGCCCAGCGTCACGGTGTCCGCGAGGGCCGCCCGCAGCCGGCGCAGGGCCGTCGCCCGGTCCGGGCCGTAGGCGATGACCTTCGACAGCATCGGGTCGTAGAGGCTCGACACCTCCGTGCCCTCGCTCAGGCCCGAGTCGGTGCGCAGGCCCTCGCCCTGCGGCTCCCGCAGCGACAGCACCGTGCCGCCGGACGGGAGGAAGCCGCGCGCCGGGTCCTCGGCGCAGAGGCGGGCCTCGACGGCGTGGCCGGTCAGGGCGATGTCCGCCTGCCCGAACGGCAGGCGCTCGCCCGCGGCCACGCGCAGCTGCCACTCGACCAGGTCCAGTCCGGTGACGAGCTCCGTCACCGGGTGCTCGACCTGGAGCCGGGTGTTCATCTCCATGAAGTAGTACGAGGACGGGTCGCGGCCCGGGACGATGAACTCCACCGTGCCCGCGCCCCGGTAGCCGCAGGAGCGGGCCGCCTGCACGGCCGCCTCACCCATGGCCGCGCGGGTCTCCTCGTCCAGCAGGACGGACGGGGCCTCCTCGATGATCTTCTGGTGGCGGCGCTGCAGGGAGCACTCGCGCTCGCCGAGGTGGACGACGCTGCCGTGGCCGTCCGCCAGGACCTGGATCTCGATGTGCCGGGGGCGGTCGATCCAGCGCTCCACGAGGAGCGTGTCGTCGCCGAAGGACGCGCGGGCCTCGCGTCGGGCGGCGGCGATCTCCTCCTCCAGCACCGACAGGTCCCGCACCAGCCGCATGCCCTTGCCGCCGCCGCCCGCGGACGGCTTCAGCAGCACGGGGGCGCCCATCTCCCGGGCGGCGGCCTCCAGGCCGGGGCCCGAGGCGCCGGGCACCACCGGCACGCCCGCGGCCCGCACCGTCTCCTTGGCGCGGATCTTGTCGCCCATGAGGGAGATCGCGTCGGCCGGGGGCCGATGAAGACGAGCCCCGTGTCCTCGCAGGCCCGCGCGAAGGCGGCGTTCTCGGCGAGGAAGCCGTAGCCGGGGTGGACGGCCTGGGCGCCGGTCCGCCGCGCCGCCTCCAGGAGGGCGTCGACCCGCAGGTAGCTCTCGGCGGCCGGCGGCGGTCCGATCCGCACGGCCGTGTCCGCCTCCCGCACGTGGCGCGCGTCGGCGTCGGCGTCGCTGAAGACGGCCACCGAGCGCACCCCGAGGGCCCGCAGCGTGCGGATGACCCGGACGGCGATCTCGCCCCGGTTGGCCACCAGAACGGTGTCGAACATGGAATCGCTCACGGCTCCCTCACATCCGGAAGACGCCGAACTGGGGGTCACCCAGGGGCGCGTTGGCGCAGGCGGTCAGGGCCAGACCCAGCACCTGCCGGGTCTCCAGCGGGTCGATGACGCCGTCGTCCCACAGGCGGGCGGTGGCGTAGTAGGCGCTGCCCTGCGTCTCGTACTGGGCGCGGATGGGGGCCTTGAAGGACTCCTCCTCCTCGGCCGGCCACTCCTCGCCGCGCGCTTCGAGCTGGTCGCGCTTGACGGTGGCGAGCACCGACGCGGCCTGCTCCCCGCCCATGACGGAGATCTTGGCGTTGGGCCACATCCACAGGAAGCGGGGGCTGTAGGCCCGGCCGCACATGGAGTAGTTGCCCGCGCCGTACGAGCCGCCGACGACGACCGTCAGCTTCGGCACGCGGGTGCACGCGACGGCGGTGACCATCTTGGCGCCGTGCTTGGCGATGCCGCCCGCCTCGTAGTCCCGGCCCACCATGAAGCCGGAGATGTTCTGCAGGAACAGCAGCGGGATGCCGCGCTGGTCGCACAGCTCCACGAAGTGGGCGCCCTTCTGGGCGGACTCGGAGAACAGGATGCCGTTGTTGGCGACGATGCCCACCGGGTGGCCGTGGATGCGGGCGAAGCCGGTGACGAGGGTCTGCCCGAACTCGGCCTTGAACTCCGCGAACCGGGAGCCGTCCGTGATCCGGGCGATGACCTCGCGCACGTCGTACGGGGTGCGGGAGTCCACCGGCACGGCCCCGTACAGCCCGGCCGGGTCCGCCTTCGGCTCCTCCGCGGGCTCCACGGGCCAGGGCAGGGGCCCGCGCCGCGGCAGGGTGGCCACGATGTCCCGGACGATCCGCAGGGCGTGTGCGTCGTCCTCGGCCAGGTGGTCGGTGACGCCGGAGGTGCGGGAGTGGACCTCGCCGCCGCCCAGCTCCTCGGCCGTCACGACCTCGCCGGTCGCGGCCTTCACCAGCGGCGGGCCGCCGAGGAAGATCGTGCCCTGGTTGCGCACGATGACGGCCTCGTCGCTCATGGCCGGCACGTATGCCCCGCCGGCGGTGCAGGAGCCGAGGACGGCCGCGATCTGCGGGATCCCGGCGCCCGACATGCGGGCCTGGTTGTAGAAGATCCGCCCGAAGTGCTCGCGGTCCGGGAACACCTCGTCCTGCATCGGCAGGAACGCGCCGCCCGAGTCCACCAGGTACACGCAGGGCAGCCGGTTCTCCAGGGCCACCTCCTGCGCGCGCAGGTGCTTCTTCACCGTCATCGGGTAGTAGGTGCCGCCCTTGACGGTCGCGTCGTTCGCGACGACCACGACCTCCCGGCCGCTGACCCGGCCGATGCCCGCGATCACCCCGGCGGCGGGCGCCTGGTCGCCGTACAGGCCGTTCGCGGCCAGCGGCGCCAGCTCCAGGAACGGCGAGCCCGGATCGAGAAGGGCGTCCACGCGGTCGCGGGGCAGCAGCTTGCCGCGCGCGGTGTGCTTGGCACGCGCCTTCTCGCCGCCGCCGAGCCGGGCCGCGGCCAGGCGCGCCCGCAGGTCGTCGGCGAGCTCGCGGTGCGCCGCCTCGTTGGCCTGCCAGGCCGGCGACGCGGGATCTGCCGCGGTCGTCAGCACAGGTGCCTGCTGCATCGTGTCGAGCCCCCTTGCCCGTACGACTGTCACCACTCGGTTAATGAGCGTTAACGTACCGCCTCAGGTTAACGAGCGCTAACCGCCTTGTCTAGAATCAGTCCCATGAGCACCAGGACCGACGCCCCCACGCGCCGCGAGCAGATCCTCAGGGAAGCCGCCCGGCTCTTCGCCGAGCGCGGCTTCCACGGCGTGGGCGTCGACGAGATCGGCGCCGCCGTCGGCATCAGCGGTCCGGGGCTCTACCGCCACTTCGCCGGCAAGGACGCGATGCTCGCCGAACTGCTCGTCGGCATCAGCGAGCGCCTGCTGGACGGCGGGCGCCGCCGGGTGGAGGAGTCGGACGGCGATCCCGACGCTCTGCTCGCCGCGCTCATCGACGGGCACATCGACTTCGCGCTCAACGACCGCTCCCTCATCACCCTGCACGACCGGGAGCTGGACCGCCTCCGGGACACCGACCGCAAGCGGGTGCGCCAGCTCCAGCGGCAGTACGTGGAGCTGTGGGTCGACGTGGTGCGGCGGCTCCACCCGGAGCAGTCGGAGCAGCAGGCCAGGGCGGCCGTCCACGCGGTCTTCGGCCTGCTCAACTCGACCCCGCACCTCGGCTCCGCGTCCACCGCGGGCGACCCGGCGGCCCGCCGGTCGATGGAGGCGCTGCTGCGCCGACTGGCCCACGGCGCCTTCGGCTCGCTCGCGGGCCCGCCGGCGGCCTGAGGCGGGGTCGGCGTGGGGGCCTGCGGGCGGCCTGCGCGGGTTGGCGGGAGTGCGGGGACGCCGGGCGGCGTACCGGCGGTAGTGACGTACGGGCCCACGGCCTGCGGGCCTGCGCGGCCCGGCGGCCTGGCGGCCTGGCGGCGCACGGGGGTGCGGGGACGCCGGGCGGCGTACCGGCGGTGGTGGCGTACGGGCCTCACGGCCTGCGGGCCTGCGCTGCGTACGGGCTGTGCGGCGTACGCGCCTGCGGGCTCCAGGGGCGCGGCGGCGCCGGGTGGCGCGTACCGGCTGGGGCGGCGGTCCCCGCGGCCCATGTGCTCCACGGCGTACGGGCCCCGCGGTACAGGTCCCGCACGGCGTACGTGCCCCACTGCGGCCGGGCCCGCGGGGCGTACGGTCCGGCGGGGCGTACGGCACCGGGACGCCCGCCGGCCTTCCGGCCCTACGGTGCGGGTTCCGCCGGCGCCGGGCGCGGGCTTCCGGCGGCCTCCGGACCGGGCACCGCGGCGTGCGGTGCCGGCTGCGGGCGGACCGCGGCGCCGGGCGCCGGCCGCGGGAGGTCCGCGGTCCGCGCTGCGCGCCCGCGCGGGCCGCGCGGCGCGCGGTCGGCGGCGTGGCGGCCCCACAGGGTGCCCACCAGGACGAGCGCGGCGCCCGCCAGGCCCGCCGGGGTGAGGCGGTCGCCGCCCAGGGTGAGGCCGACGGCCGCCGCCCAGAGGGGCTCGGTCCCCAGCAGCAGGCTGACCCGGGACGGCGAGGTGCGCCGGACCGCCCACATCTGGACGAAGAACGCGAAGAACGTGCAGAAGACGGCGAGGAACAGCAGCCCCGCCCACTCGCGCGGACCGAAGTCCAGCGCGGCGGCCCACGGGGTGGCGCCCGTACCGGGAACGGCGGCCAGCACGGCGAACAGCAGCACGGCCGTGCCGAGCTGGACGGTGGTCAGCGACAGCGAGTCGGCACCCCGCACCGCGCGGGTGCGGGCCATGACCAGCACGTGCGCGGTACGGGCGAGCGCGGCGAGCAGCATCAGCAGGTCGCCGGCCGAAGGGGTGGTGAAGCCGCCGTTCTGCGTGAGCAGCACGACCCCGGCCACGGACAGCCCGGCCCCGGCGAGGAACGCGCCGGACGGTCGGGTGCGGGTCAGGGCGGCCTCGCCGAGCGGTGTGAGGACCATGGTGAGGCTGATGATCAGGCCCGCGTTGGTCGCGGAGGTGTGGACGAGCCCGTAGGTCTCCAGCAGGAAGACGCCGCCGAGGACCAGCCCGAGGAGCGCCCCGCCCCGCCACTGGGCGGCGGTCAGGGCCCGCAGGCGCCGCCCGGCGGCGACGGCCAGCGCGGGCAGCACGACCGCGAACCGCAGCACGAGCACGGCGATCACGGTGTGGGCCGTCGTGATGCCCTTGGCGGCCAGGTAGCTGGCGCCCCAGACGACCGCGACGAGGAGGACGGGCAGGTCGGTGAGCCAGGCGGGGCGCACGCCCGGGGCGGGCGCGGGGGCGGCGGGCGACGACATGGCGGGCCGGGCCTCCAGTCATGTGCGGGGGCGCGGAGGCGTCGGCGGCTCACGCGGGACGGCGCTCACCGTACCCGCCGGGAAGATCACCGGTCGAGGGGGCGGCGCCGCGCCGCCGGCCTCGGGCGGAGGGCCGGTAGGTGCCCTGGAGGCCGGTGGGCGCGTCCACGCCGCGGAACCCCTCGGCCACGGGGCGTGGCGGACGGCAGAATGGGGGCCATGCCGATACCCAGCCGCGCCGCCCTCGTCGAGCACCTCGTCCGTACGCGTATCGCGGGGAACGTCGCCACGCCTCGCGACAACAACCTCGCCCACTACCGCAGCCTGGCCAACGGTGACCGGCACTACTGGCTGGGGCTTGAGTTCGGCGACCGCTGGGCGGACGAGCAGGACGTGCTCGCGGTCATGGCGGAGCGGTGCGGCGTCAACGACGACCCCGGGCACCGGACGGGCCAGGACACCATCGACCCCGAGCTCACCGTCGACGCCCTGGACCGCATGGCGGGCCGTCTGCGCAAGGCCGCCGCCGACCGGGCGCGGGTGCTCGTCGCGACGGGCCACCCCGGCTCCCTGCTGGACGTGCACAGCCGCACCGCCGCCGCGCTGCGCGCCGCGGGCTGCGACATCGTGCGCATCCCCGACGGGCTGACCACCGACGAGGGGTACGTCGTCCAGTTCGCCGACGTGGCGCTCTTCGAGCGGGGCGCCACCCTGTGGCACACCCACTCGCCCGCACCCATGGACGCCGTGCTCGACGGACTGCTGGCCGCCGACGAGCCGCTGCCCGACCTGGTCGTCGCGGACCACGGCTGGGCCGGCCGCGCGGGCCGGCGCGGCATCGACACGGTGGGCTACGCCGACAGCAACGACCCCGCGCTGTTCCTCGCCGAGGCCGAAGGCACCCTCCAGGTCACCGTCCCCCTCGACGACCACGTGGTGGACCCGCGCTCCTACGAGCCGATGACGGCCTACCTGCTGGGGGCGGCCGGACTGCTCTGAGCCCGCCGCCGGAACCGGGTCGCCGCAGGCCGGCTGCCCGGCACCGCGGGCGGCGGGTGTCAGTGCGGGACGCGGACCACGCCCTCCTGGATGACCGAGATGGCCAGCCGGCCGTCGCGCGTGTAGATGCGGGCCTGGCCCAGGCCCCGGCCGCCGGAGGAGGACGGCGACTCCTGGTCGTACAGCAGCCACTCGTCGGCCCGGAACGGCCGGTGGAACCACATGGCGTGGTCCAGGGAGGCGCCCACCACGTCGCCGACCGCCCAGCCGCCCCGGCCGTGCGCGAGCAGCACCGAGTCGAGCAGCGTCATGTCGGAGACGTACGTCGCCAGGCAGATGTGCAGCAGAGGGTCGTCCGCGAGCTTGCCGTTGGTGCGGAACCACACCTGGGAGCGCGGCGCCCGCGGCGCGCCCGCCGTCGCCCACGGCGGCTCCTGCACATAGCGCAGGTCCACCGCGGCGCGGGCCTCCAGCATCCGCTCCGCGATACCGGGGTCGGCGAACAGGTGGCGGTAGCCGGGAAGGACCTCCTCCGCGGTGGGGAGGGTCTCCGGATCCGGCGCGGGCGGCATCAGGGCCTGGTGGTCGAGCCCGTCCTCGTACGTCTGGAACGACGCCGACAGGTGGAAGATCGGCTGCCCGTGCTGCACCGCCACGACCCGGCGGGTGGTGAAGGAGCGGCCGTCGCGGATGCGGTCCACGGTGTAGACGATGGGGGCGCCCGGGTCGCCCATGCGCAGGAAGTACGCGTGCAGGGAGTGGGCCGTCCGGTCCTCCGGCACCGTGCGGCCGGCCGCGACCAGTGCCTGGGCCGCGACCTGGCCGCCGAACACCCGGGGCACGATCGCGGACCGCGACCTGCCCCGGAAGATGTCCTCCTCGATCCGCTCCAGGTCGAGCAGATCGAGGAGGGCGTCGAGTGCCTGGCTCATCCGGTGCTTACAGGCCCATCGACTTGGCGATGATCGACTTCATGATCTCGCTGGTGCCGCCGTAGATGCGGTTCACGCGGTTGTCCGCGTACAGGCGGGCGATCGGGTACTCGTTCATGTAGCCGTAGCCGCCGTGCAGCTGGAGGCAGCGGTCGATGACGCGGTGGGCGACCTCGGTGCAGAACAGCTTCGCGGACGCGGCCTCGGCGGGGGTCAGCTCACCGGCGTCGAGGGCCTCCAGGGCGCGGTCGGCGACCGCCTCGGCGGCGTCCACCTCGGCCTGGCAGGCGGCCAGCTCGAACTTGGTGTTCTGGAAGTGCGCCACCGGCTTGCCGAAGACGGTGCGCTCCTGCACGTACTGCTGCGCGAACCGGACCGCGGCCTTGGCCTGCGCGTACGCGCCGAAGGCGATGCCCCAGCGCTCCGAGGCCAGGTTGTGGCCGAGGTAATAGAAGCCCTTGCCCTCCTCGCCGAGCAGGTCCTCGACCGGGACCTTCACGTCGACGAACGCCAGCTCGGCGGTGTCGGAGGTGCGCAGGCCCAGCTTGTCGAGCTTCCGGCCGATCGAGTAGCCCTCGGACTTGGTGTCGACGGCGAAGAGCGAGATGCCGAAGCGGCGGTCCTCGGCCGTGGGGGCCGAGGTGCGGGCGCAGACGATGACGCGGTCCGCGTGGACGCCGCCGGTGATGAAGGTCTTGGCGCCGTTGAGGACGTAGTGGGTGCCGTCCTCGCTGAGCTTGGCGGTGGTCTTCATGCCGGCGACGTCGGAGCCCGTGCCCGGCTCGGTCATCGCCAGCGCCCACATCTCCTCGCCGGTGACGAACTTCGGCAGGTAGCGCTTCTTCTGGTCCTCGGTGGCGAGCATCTTGATGTACGGGAGGGCCAGCAGCACGTGCACGCCGGAGCCGCCGAACTGGACGCCCGCGCGCGAGGTCTCCTCGTACAGCACGGCCTCGAACTTGTGGGTGTCGAGGCCCGCGCCGCCGAACTCCTCCGGCACGTTGATGCCGAAGATGCCCAGCTCGCCCAGCTTGTAGTAGAAGTCGCGCGGCGCCTGCCCGGCGGCGAACCACTCGTCGTAGACGGGGACGACCTCGGACTCGATGAAGGCGCGGATGGTCTCCCGGAACGCCTCGTGGTCCTCGTTGAATACGGTACGGCGCACGGAGCCTTCTCCTTCTGGTCCGGGGTACGACGAATAAAGCGACTAAGCGCTTGCTCAATCGAAGTTACCCGGCGGTCGGTTCGGCTGTCCAGAGTCGTTCAGCTCACAACCGGCGGCGCGCCGCGACCGCGCCCCGGCCCCGCGGCGCACCCCCGCCGCGCAGCGGGCCGCGGCGTCACCCCCACCGCAGCGCGAACCACAGCTCCATCCGGGTCTCCGGGTCGTCCAGGTCCGCGTCCAGCAGCGCCGCGCACCGGGCGATCCGCTGCCGCACCGTGTTGCGGTGCACCCCCAGTGCCGCCGCCGTGCGGTCCCAGCTGCCGTGCAGCGACAGCCAGGCCCGCAGGGTCTCCGGGAGCGCCGGCGCCTGTGCGAGCGGCGCGAGGAGGGCGCGGGCGTGCGCGGCCGCCTCCTCCTCGTCGACCAGCGCCGCGAGCCCGCCCGCGCGGTGCCGCACCAGGCCCGTGTGCGCGGCCTCCGCGCGGCGCAGCGCGCGGGCCGCCTGCGCGTCCGCCGCCGCCAGGTCGCCGGGCGCGGCCGGGGCGCTCGCCCCGAGGCTCCAGCCCGGGTACGGCGCCGGCTCCCGCCCGGCGGGCAGCAGCACCCGCACGGTCCCGTCCGCCGCCGGGTCCACGAGCGGGCTGCCCAGCGCGGGCGGCGGGGCGCCGGGGCCGCCGCCCCGCGCGTGCACCACCGTCCAGGGCGCCTCGCCCAGCAGCGGCGCCGCCTCCTCCGGCCGGGCCCCCAGCAGGAGCCGTACGAGCGCGGCCGAGCGGGTCGCCTCGTCGGCTCCCTGGTGCGGGGCGGTCAGCAGCGACAGCAGCACCATCGCGGTCTCCGCGAGCCGCTGGTCCGCCTCGTCCCTGCGGGCCATGGCCAGGCCCAGCGTCAGCCCCCGGCCGGCCCCCGTGCCCAGGCCGTACGCCACCAGCCGCGTCCCGCCCGCGGTGTCCGCCGCCGACGACGGGCGGCGCGCCGCCCCGGCCGCCCGCCGGACCAGCCGGGCCAGTGCCGCGTCCTCCTCGGGCATGAGGTCCCGCCCGTCGGCGGCGTACTCGCCGCCCTCCGGGGTGTACAGCACCGCCCGCCCGTCCAGCCGCACCGCCAGGGCGTGCAGCACCGCCGGTACGGGATCGGGCCGGGCCGCCGCCGTGGCCAGGGCCCGCTGGCCGTCCGCGACCCGGCGCAGCTCGTGGTGGCGGGCCTCCGTCATGAGCCGCCACACCGCCCGCGCCACGGCCGCGAACGGCGTGCCCGGCTCCACCTCCACCAGCGGCAGCCCGTGCCGCCGGCAGGCCGCGACCAGCGCGTCCGGCACCGTGTCGTACACCGGCGTCACCCCGAAGCCCAGCGCCGCGGCGCCCGCCTCCGCGACCCGTGCCACGAACCGCTCGGGACCGGTCTGCCCGAGCTGGAACGGCACCCCCGCCGTGAGCAGCAGCTCACCGCCCAGCAGGTAGGGGAAGGGGTCGGCCATCTCGGAGGTGTGCACCCCGTGCAGGTCCGCCCCGGGCCCGCCCGCCACCAGCCGCATCCCGAGGCCCTCGCTCGCCAGCAGGTCGGCCAGCCGCACCGGCGGCGCGAACGGCACGGGCGGCTGCGCCGCGCGCCCGGCGGCGCGGCGCCCCGCACCCCGGGGCCCCCGCCGTCGCGGCCCCCGACGGTCTGGTGCCCGTCCTCGCGGCCGCCGGCGGGCTGGTGCCTGTCCTCGCGGCCGCCGGCGGGCCGGCCGCTGTCCGGATGGCCCCGGCCCTGCCCTCTGGCCGCGCGGTCCGTGCGGGGGGTGCCCTCGTGGTCCCGGTCCCGGGCGCTGCGGTCCATCGCCGTGTGCTCCCTGTCCCTGCGGCCCTCGGCCGCGCGGTCCGCGGGGACGCCGCCTGCCGCCCCGCGGCTGCCTGCCCCGGACGCTGCCATGGACGATTCCTCCACTCCACCTCGTACCGATGGATAAAACGTACACTTCTGTCCGGGCTTCCGCCCGCCTACCGTCGACACCATGAGCAGCAACCACGGCACCGACACGACGCCCCGCGGCCCCATCGACTCCTCCCGGGTCCCGCGCTACGCAGGCCCCGCGACGTTCGCCCGGCTGCCGCGCCTGGACGAGGTCGGCACGGCCGACGTCGCCGTCATCGGCGTGCCCTTCGACTCCGGCGTGTCCTACCGCCCCGGCGCCCGCTTCGGCGGCAACGCCATCCGCGAGGCGTCCCGCCTCCTGCGCCCCTACAACCCGGCGCAGGACGCCTCCCCGTTCGCCCTTGCGCAGGTCGCGGACGGCGGCGACATCGCCGTCAACCCGTTCAACATCAACGAGGCCGTCGAGACGGTCGAGGCCGCCGCCGACGACCTGCTCGGCACCGGCGCCCGCCTGATGACCCTGGGCGGTGACCACACCATCGCCCTGCCGCTGCTCCGCTCCGTCGCGAAGAAGCACGGCCCGGTCGCCCTGCTCCACTTCGACGCCCACCTCGACACCTGGG
This sequence comes from Streptomyces sp. CC228A, assembly GCF_021390935.1. Lineage (GTDB taxonomy): Bacteria > Actinomycetota > Actinomycetes > Streptomycetales > Streptomycetaceae > Streptomyces. Next base: position 532,693 of record NZ_JAJPUI010000003.1, on the reverse strand, counting down.
ACACCTACTTCGGCGCCGAGTACACCCACGGCACCCCGTTCCGCCGGGCCGTCGAGGAAGGCATCCTCGACACCTCCGCGCTGTCCCACGTCGGCACCCGCGGCCCGCTGTACGGCAAGCAGGACCTGACGGACGACGAGAAGATGGGCTTCGGCATCGTCACGTCGGCCGACGTCTACCGCCGCGGCGCCGACGAGGTCGCCGACCAGCTCCGCCAGCGCATCGGCGACCGCCCCCTCTACATCTCCATCGACATCGACTGCCTGGACCCGGCGCACGCGCCCGGCACCGGCACCCCGGAGGCGGGCGGCATGACCTCCCGCGAACTGCTGGAGATCCTGCGCGGCCTGGCGTCCTGCAACCTGGTCTCCGCCGACGTCGTCGAGGTCGCCCCCGCCTACGACCACGCGGAGATCACCTCGGTGGCCGCCTCCCACACCGCCTACGAACTGACGACGATCATGTCCCGCCAGATCGCGGCGGCCCGGAACGCGGAGGGAGCGGCGCAGTAACCTCCGCGAGGACGGCGCCGGGCCGCAGCCCCCGCAGACGCGGCCCGGCGCCACCGCAGAGGACCGCCGCACCGCACGGACGGGCGCGGCCGGTCACCGCACCGACACGAAGGCCCGCCGACCATGACCCACGACCACGACCTCGTCCTGCGCCCCACCGCCGCGCAGACGGCCGCCGCGCTGAACCCGCCCCCCGGCCGCATCGGCGGCGACCTCGTCGTGGAGACCCTCCGCGGCCTCGGCGCGACGACCGTCTTCGGACTGCCCGGCCAGCACGCCCTGGGCATGTTCGACGCGCTGCGCCGCTCCGACCTCGCATACGTCGGGCTGCGGGTGGAGAACAACGCGGGCTTCGCCGCCGACGCGTACGGCCGGGTCACCGGAGAGGCGGCGCCCCTCCTGCTGTCCACCGGGCCCGGCGCGCTGACCGCCCTGCCCGCCCTCCAGGAGGCCGCCGCGGCCAGCGCGCCGGTGCTGGCCGTGAGCGCGCAGGTCCCGGCGCGCGGCCTCGGCGGGGGCCGCCACGGCCACCTGCACGAACTGCGGGACCAGCAGGCGTCGTTCCGCGACGTCGTGAAGTCCGTCCACTGCGCGCGCACGGCCTCCCAGATCCCGTCCGCGATCGCGGCGGCCTGGCAGTCGGCGCTGACGCCCCCGCACGGGCCCGTGTTCGTCGAGATCCCCCAGGACGTCCTGGCCGCCCCGACCTCGCTGCCGGTCGTCACGGCGCCGGACGCGACCCCGCCGGACCTGCCGCCGCGCCCGGAGCTGACGGCGCTGGCGGCGCACCTGCTGACGACGGCCGAGCGCCCGGCGGTCATCGCCGGAGGCGGCGTCGTGCGGTCCGACGCGTCCGGGAAGCTGCGCGCCCTGGCGGAGCGGCTCGACGCCCCCGTGGTGACCACCTTCGGCGGCAAGGGCGCGTTCCCGTGGGAGCACCCGCTGTCCCTCCAGTCCTGGCTGGAGGACCGCCACATGACGGACTTCCTGGAGGACGCGGACGTCCTGCTGGTGGTGGGCTCGGGCCTGGGCGAGCTGTCGTCGAACTACCACACGTTCCGCCCGCGCGGCCGGGTGATCCAGATCGAGGCGGACCTCGGCAAGCTGGAGTCCAACCACCCGGCGCTCGGCATCCACGCCGACGCCCGCCTGGCGCTGTCGGCGCTGCTGGAGACCGTCGGCGAGCGCTCCGACGCGTCGGCGCGGGACCGCGTGCGGGAGGTCCTGGCCGCGGTCCGCTCCCGCCTCGACTCCCAGCAGCTCACCCTGGAGCAGGGGCTGCTGGCCGCCATCCGGCAGGCACTGCCGAGCGCGTCGCCCAGCTTCTGGGACATGACGGTCCTGGGCTACTGGGCCTGGTCGGCGTTCGACGCCCGACGGCCGGGCGCCATGCACTCCGCGCAGGGCGCGGGGGGCCTCGGCTACGCCTACCCGGCGGCGCTCGGCGCGGCCGTCGCGGACCGCACCCGGCCGGTGCTGGCCGTGTCCGGTGACGGCGGAGCCCTGTACTCGATCGCGGAGCTGGCGACGGCCCGGCAGCACGACCTGCCCGTGACCTGGCTCATCGTGGACGACGGCGGCTACGGCATCCTGCGCGCCTACATGACGGAGGAGTACGGCGAGCCGATGGGCACGGAGCTGGCGGGCCCCGACTTCGCGGCGCTGGCGGAGTCGTTCGGCGTGCCCGCCACCCGCACCACCCCGGAGGCCCTCCGCGAGGACCTCGCGCGGGCCCTGTCGTCGAAGGGCCCGTCGGTGGTGGTGCTGGGGGCGAGGCCGCGCATGTTCGCCCCCACGCACCTGGCGGACCGCTGACGGGCTACCAGATCGCCTCGACCCACTCCGGGTGGTCGATGAACGGGTTCCGGTTGCCCTGGTAGCTCTGGTAGATGACCTCGTTGCGCCGCTTCTCGAACGCGTCCGGCGGGTCCAGCTCGTTCCACTGCTTCAGCACGGAGAGCCGGCCGTGGTAGGGGGCGCTGCCGTTGCTGACGGAGTTGTTGGGCTCCAGGTCGGGCCAGTAGTCGTCGCCCTCGTACCGCACGGCCATGTAGAGGATCATGCGGGCGACGTCGCCCTTGACGGCGTCGCGCGGTTCGAAGGAGTCGGCGTCGGTGTAGTTGCCGGGAGCGCCGCTGACGGCGCTGCCGCCCCAGTCGAAGTCCTTGTTGCCCCGGATGCTGTTGACCTGGACGTCGGCGGGCCGCAGGTGGTGCAGGTCGGTGCCGGGGCCGGTGCTGGTGCCGAAGTCGCCGTGGGACTTGGCCCAGACGTGCTCCCGGTTCCAGTCGCCGAGGTCGCCGCCGTTGAGGGTCTTGCTGCGGGACTTGCCGCTGTAGAGCAGTATCACGTTGTTCGGGTTGGCCGGGTCCTGGTCCGTCGCCTTGAGGGCGTTCCACACGGCCGAGTACGAGAGCTTGCTGTGGTCGCTGATGATGTGGTGCAGCGTGCTCTTGAGCGCCGTACCCGACTTGCCCGCGGTGCCGTCGTAGTACGTGTCGTCGTACGAGGAGGCCGAGGCGGTGGCGGCGGGCGCGGTGTCCGCGGCGGCGGCCGGAACCGCGCCCCCTGCGAGCAGGACGGCGGCGGCGAGGAGCGGCAGTCTCCAGCGGCGGGCGGCTCGGCCGGAGGGCAGCGCTGAGGGCATGGGGGAGCCCCTTCCATGGCGGAGGAACGCGGGAACGGTGGGGTCGTTCTACGCGAGTTGACGAGTGCGGCAAGGGGAGGGTGGCACAGCATCGGTCACTGTCGTGTGAACGAGACACGTCAATCCGGTGTCGTTGTCATGGACGTGCCCAATTGGCCGGATTTCTACGCGTGGCGGGGGTCTTGAAGGGCCGTGTGGGTGTGGGTGTGGGTGTGGGTGCGCGGGTGGGCGGGTGCGGCGGGTGCGCGGGTGTACGGGTGCGCGGGTGTGTGGGTGTGGCTGCGGGGCCGGGCCGGGTCGGGGACGCGCGCGACCGGGGGGCGGCCCCGCCTGCGGGTGCACAGGGGTGCAGGGGTGCAGGGGCGTGGGTGCTCCGGTGCGCGGGAGGGCGGCCCGGTGGCCCCGTCGGGCGCGGAGCGGTGGGCGCGTACGGAGGGGGCTCTGTGGCGCAGGTCACGTCACCCGGCCTTGAACCTGGAGTCGGCTCCAGGTCCTAACCTCGCCGTATGTCCGCTTCGACGATGATCGAATCCCCCCGGTTGACCATTGGGGCCCTGGCCCGGTCCGCCGGCCTCTCGGTCGACACCCTCCGCTACTACGAGCGCAGGGGGCTGCTGCCCGCCCCCGAGCGCACCTCCGGCGACCACCGCCGCTACCCCGCCGCGACCCGGGAACGGCTCACCTTCATCCAGGTCGGCCAGCGGCTGGGGCTGCGCCTGGAGGAGATCAAGGAGCTCCTCGACGCCTGCGAGCACCACGACGACTGCCCCGTCGGCACGGCCGTCCGGGTGCTGCGGCAGCGGATCGACGAGGTCGACGCGCAGATCGGGCAGATGGTCGCCCTGCGCGACCGGCTGCAGTCGGCCGTCGCCCGGATGGGCGTCCACGGCGACGACGTGACCCGCCTCCTCACCGACGAACCGGAGCCTCCGGCCTTGGAGCCCGGTGCCGGCACCCGAGGGGCGCCGGACCTCGCGCATGGCCCCGTCGTCGCCTGGGGGAGCGAGCCGACCGCGCGGAGCTGCCCGAGCGCGCCGCCGACCGTCCGGCGCTCCCGGAGCCGGGCGCCACCGCCGACCGTCCGGCGCCCCCAGTGCCCGTCGTCGCCGCCGACCGGCCGGAGCGCGCCGCGTTCGAAGCCGCCGCCGGCGGTGCCCAGCGCGCCGCGTTCGGCGCCGCCCCGCGGGGGCGCTCCGGTGACCGCTTCCGACACCCGCCTGTACGACCGTGCCGGGCTCCTGGGCGCCGGGGTCACGCTCGCCTGCGCCGTCGCGTTCCAGGTGCTGGCCGCCACCCATCCGGGCGTGCACCTCCAGCCCACGGACCTGCCGCTGCCCGCGGCCGACTTCCTCCGGCCGATCGCGACCGAGCCCGGCGCGATGCTGCTGTGGATGGCCTTCGACTGCCTCTTCGTCCTCGGGTACACGGCCATGTTCACCGGCGCGTACGGGCTGGCCCGCTCCCGGCTGCTGGGCGGGCTCAGCCTCGGCGGCATCCTGGTCGCGGGCGCCCTGGACGCCGTCGAGAACGCGCTGCTCGCGGGCTACGCGGCGCAGTCGGAGCTGGGAGCGGTGGTGCAGGCCCCGCCGCTGACGGCGCTCTACACGGTGGCGGCCCTGAAGACCGCCGCCGCGATGTTCGCCGTGGCGTTCCTCGGTCTGGCACTGCCCTCCGCCACCCGCCTCCAGCGGGCCATGGGCCTCGCCGCGGCCGCGTTCGTCCTCGTCAACGCCGCCGGGGTGGCGGTGCCGGAGCTGGGGCCCGTCGAGGCGCTGCCGATCGCGGTGCTCACCGTCCTGCTGGGCGTCACCTTCCGGGCACGCCTCCGCGACCGCGGAAACGCCCGCGGAAACGCCCGCGGGGCGGAGTCGGACGGCCCGCGACCGGTCGCGGCGGGTGGCGCTGCCTGAGACCGGGAGAAGCGGCGAGCGGCTGCCGTCTGCGGCGAACGTCCCTGCCGCCGGCCGGCGGCCGTTCGTCCGGCTGGACGGATGCACGATGAGCGCCACCCCGGGACGGCAGAAGCCGAAGCGCCGGACCAGGGCGTCCCGGTGCCGGGCGCGGCGCTGAAGGGCGGCGCGGCGCGGGTGCCGGGCGCCCTCCGGTCGAGTCCGCCCGGGCCGCCCGCGGCGTAGCGCCTCCCCGCGAGCCGGCCGCCCCGGGGGCACCGGCCCGGTCCCGGCACCTGTGCCGCACCCCGGCCGGAACCGGCGGCGGCGCCGCTCGACCTGAAGCCGATCACTCCGCGACCCCGCCCTCAGGCGGAGACCGCACCGGAACGGACGGCAGGACTCGGCGGCCGCCCGGCCGCAGCCCCCCGCCACCCCCGGCCCTAGGCCGGGAGACCGAGCCGCCTCCGCCCTTGGGAGGGACCCGCACACGAACGGGCCCGTCCGGGATGAAAACCCGGACCCGGCCTGTTGGGCCTTCCGGTAGAGCAGCGGAAACGGGAGGTCGGGCGACGTGGCGTCGGCGGTGGGGGAGCAAGGGCGGACACCTGCGCGAGGGTGGGCGCGGCGGCTGTGGGAGTACTGCCGGAGGCACCCGGTCGACGTGTGGCTGGCCCTCGGCTCGTCGCTCGGCGGAATGGCCCTCATGGCCGTCGTGCCGCTCATCACCAAGGTCGTCATCGACGACGTGATCGGGGAGGCCGACGGCTCGCTGACCCTGTGGATCGGGCTGCTCGTCGGCTCCGCCCTCGCCGTGTACGTGCTGACGTACATCCGGCGCTACTACGGCGGGCGCCTCGCGCTCGACGTGCAGCACGACCTGCGGACCGAGATGTACGGGTCGATCGCCCGGCTCGACGGGCGGCGGCAGGACGAGCTGTCCACCGGCCAGGTCGTCGGCCGGGCCACCAGCGACCTCCAGCTCATCCAGGGCCTGCTGTTCATGCTCCCGATGACCATCGGGAACGTCCTGCTGTTCGTCATCTCGCTCGGCATCATGGCCTGGCTGTCCCCGCCGCTCACCCTCGTCGTGCTCGCCGTCGCGCCCGCGCTCTGGGCGATCGCCCGGCGCAGCCGCACCCGGCTCCACCCCGCCACCTGGTACGCGCAGACGCAGGCCGCCCAGGTCGCGGGCGTCGTCGACGGCGCCGTCACCGGTGTGCGGGTCGTCAAGGGGTTCGGGCAGGAGGATCAGGAGACCGGCAAGCTCAGGGACGCCGGCCGCAAGCTGTTCGCCGGGCGGCTGCGGACCGTCCGGCTGAACTCCCGCTACACCCCGGCCCTCCAGGCGGTGCCCGCCCTCGGGCAGGTCGCCATGCTGGCGATCGGCGGCTGGCTGGCCACCCGCGGCGAGATCACCCTCGGCACCTTCGTCGCGTTCTCCACGTACCTCGCGCAGCTCGTCGGCCCCGTCCGCATGCTCGCCATGGTCCTCACCGTCGGCCAGCAGGCCCGAGCGGGCGCCGAGCGCGTCATGGAGCTGATCGACACGCGCCCGGCCATCGAGGACGGCACCCGCGCGCTGCCGGCCGACGCGCCCGCCCGCGTCGAGTTCGACGACGTGTCGTTCGGCTACGCGGGCGCCACGAAGCCGGTCCTGGACGGCTTCTCCCTCACCATCGAACCCGGCGAGACCGTCGCCGTCGTGGGCGCCTCCGGCAGCGGCAAGTCCACGGTCTCGCTGCTGCTGCCGCGGTTCTACGACGTGACCGGCGGCGCCGTCCGCGTCGGCGGGCACGACGTGCGGGAGCTGACCCAGGAGTCGCTGCGGGCCGCGATCGGCCTCGTACCGGAGGACTCCTTCCTGTTCTCCGACACCGTCCGCGCCAACATCGCCTACGGGCGCCCCGACGCCACCGACGAGGAGGTCGCCGCCGCCGCCCGCGCCGCGCAGGCCGACCGCTTCATCGCCGAACTGCCCGACGGCTACGCCACCACCGTCGGCGAGCACGGCCTGACCCTCTCCGGCGGTCAGCGCCAGCGCATCGCGCTGGCCCGCGCCCTCCTCACCGACCCGCGGCTGCTGCTCCTCGACGACGCCACCTCCGCGGTGGACGCCCGCGTCGAGCACGAGATCCACGAGGCGCTGCGGTCCGTGATGGCCGGGCGCACCACACTGCTGATCGCGCACCGGCGGTCCACCCTCGGCCTCGCGGACCGCATCGCCGTCCTCGACCGGGGGCGGCTGGCCGACGTCGGCACCCACGAGGAGCTCCAGGCGCGCTGCGCGCTCTACCGGCGGCTGCTGACCGACCCGGAGGGACTGGGCGGGGTGTCGCCGGGCCACACGCCGCGGACCGGTGCCGCAGAGGACGGCGACCGCACCGTGCGGGACGAGCTCGACGCCGAGTTCGACGCGGAGCGCGGCATCACCCCGCACCTGTGGGACCGCGCCGGGACGGAGGGCGCGGAGCGCGCGGACGCCGACACGGGCGCCACCGCGGACCTGCTCGCCAAGGTCGCGGCGCTGCCCCCGGCCGACGGCACCCCCGACGTCGACGAGGCGCGGGCCGTGCGGCCCGAGGAGTCGTACGGGCTGCGGAGGCTGCTGCGCGGCTTCGGTGTGCCGCTGCTGCTCAGCCTGCTGCTCGTCGCCGTCGACGCGGGCGCCGGGCTGATGGTGCCCGTGCTGATCCGGCACGGCATCGACGAGGGCGTCACGCAGCTCGCCCTCGGCGCGGTGTGGGCCGCGTCCGCGCTGGCGCTGCTGACCGTGGCCGTCCAGTGGGCCGCGCAGGTCGGGGAGACCCGGATGACCGGGCGGACCGGTGAGCGGGTGCTGTACGCGCTGCGGCTGAAGATCTTCGCGCAGCTCCAGCGGCTCGGGCTCGACTACTACGAGCGGGAGCTGACCGGGCGCATCATGACCCGGATGACGACGGACGTCGACGCCCTGTCGACGTTCCTCCAGACGGGCCTGGTCACCGCCTTCGTGTCGGTGGTGACCTTCTTCGGGATCATGGTCGCGCTGGTCGTCATCGACGTGCAGCTCGCCCTGGTCGTGTTCGCGACCCTGCCCGTGCTGATCGTCGGCACGGTGTTCTTCCGGCGGGCCAGCGTCAAGGCGTACGAGCTGGCGCGGGAGCGGATCAGCGTCGTCAACGCCGACCTCCAGGAGTCCGTGGCGGGCCTGCGGATCGTGCAGGCGTTCCGCCGCGAGCGGTCGGGCGCCGCGCGGTTCACCGAGCGGAGCCTCGCCTACCGGGCGGCGCGGGTGCGCGGCCAGTGGCTCATCTCCGTGTACTTCCCGTTCGTGCAGCTGCTGTCCTCGCTGGCCGCCGCCGCGGTGCTGGTGGTGGGCGCGGGCCGGATCGAGGCGGGGACGCTGACGGCGGGCGCGCTCGTCGCGTACCTCCTCTACATCGACCTGTTCTTCGCGCCCGTGCAGCAGCTCTCGCAGGTCTTCGACGGCTACCAGCAGGCCGCGGTGTCGCTCGGCCGCATCCAGGAGCTGCTGCGGGAGCCCACGTCCACCGCGCCGGCGGCCGACCCGCGGCCCGTGCCGTCGCTGAAGGGGGAGATCCGCTTCGAGGGCGTCTCCTTCTCGTACGGGGACGAGGAACCGGCGCTGAGCGGCGTGGACCTGCGGATCCCCGCCGGGCAGACCGTGGCCTTCGTCGGCGAGACCGGCGCCGGGAAGTCGACCCTCGTCAAGCTGGTCGCCCGGTTCTACGACCCCACCGAGGGGCGGGTCACCGCGGACGGCACCGACCTGCGGGAGCTGGACCTCACCGCGTACCGGCACCGCCTCGGTGTGGTCCCGCAGGAGGCGTACCTCTTCCCCGGCACGGTCCGGGACGCCATCGCGTACGGGCGGCCGGACGCCACCGACGCCGAGGTGGAGGCCGCGGCCCGCGCGGTCGGCGCCCACGACATGATCGCCACCCTCGACGGCGGGTACCTCCACGAGGTCGCCGAGCGGGGCCGGAACCTGTCGGCGGGCCAGCGGCAGCTGATCGCCCTGGCCCGCGCCGAACTCGTCGACCCGGACGTCCTGCTGCTCGACGAGGCGACCGCGGCCCTCGACCTCGCGACGGAGGCGCAGGTCACCCGGGCCACCGAGCGGCTGGCCGGGCGCCGCACGACACTGGTCGTCGCCCACCGGCTGACCACGGCCGCCCGCGCGGACCGCGTCGTCGTGATGGACCACGGCCGGGTCGCGGAGGACGGCACCCACGAGGAGCTCCTCGCCCGCGGCGGCCGGTACGCCGAGCTGTGGCGCACGTTCATAGGGGAGGACGAGGCGGAACGGGTGGCCTGAGCACCGGAGCGGGGCGCTGCCGGGGCGGGGGTCCGGGCCGCAAGCCCCCGGCGCCGCCCCCGCGCCCCCGGCCCCTTCCTCGGCGCGGCTTCGCGGAAGGCAACCCTCCGCACGCCGTCCGCGTCGTACGCAGGTACGGACCGTGGACGGGGACGCATGAGGCGAGGGAGCACGCAATGGGCGCTGGGGCAGGGCACACCGGCATACGCGCGGCCGCACGGACACTTGCGGTCCTGGTCGCGGCCGGGCTGGCCCTCACCGGTCCGGGCGCGGTGACCGCCGACGCCGCCGCTCTCGCCGGCTGCTCGGGGCGGCTCGCCAAGACGGCCCGGTTCGCCGGCGGGGAGCTGCGCGTCTACAAGTCCCGCCAGTACGCCTGCGCCGTCACCGTCGCCGCGAAGCCGGGCGTCCGCCGCAGCATGTCGGTGACGCTCCAGCCGCGCGGCGGCAGGGCCGTCACCGACAAGGGCCGCTTCACCCACCAGGCAGGACCGGTCACCGTGCACGCCCTGAACCGCTGCGTCCGCGCCTCCGCCTCCATCGCGGGGAAGAAGACCGCCACCGGCTGGATCCTGTGCTGACGGCTGACGGCTGACGGCTGACGGCTGACGGCTGACGGCTGACGGCTGACGGCTGACGGCTGACGGCTGACGGGTGACGGGTGACGGGTGACGGGTGACGCCTGATGGCTGACGGGCTGACGGGCTGACGGGGCGACTGGCCCCCGGGGCGGCAGCGGCGCCGGGGCGGATCAGTACGCCAGCCCGTGCCCGATCGGGTACAGCACCCGGTCCGGCGCGTCGGCGCGGTGGACGGGCACGGGGAGCCGGCCCCGCGGCGGCGTCCGGCCCGCGACGACCCGGGCGGCGGCCCGCAGCTCCCCGTCGGTCCACGTGTACGTGGCGAGGACCGCGCGCTGGCCGGTGAGCCGGGCCGCGTCGTACGGGTCGCGCAGCGCCACCGCCACGACCGGGACGCCGGTGGCGGCCAGCCGGGCCACCAGGGCGCACTGGGCGTCCCCGGCCCTGACGTTGTACGTGCAGACGACGACCGCGTCCCGGCCCGCGGCCGCGGCCACCGCCTCCTCGATCCGCTGCGGGCCGGGCGTGAGGCCCGTCGCCAGCGCGGACGCCGCGAACCCCAGCTCGGTGAGGGCCGCGGCGAGCACCGCCGTGGCCGGGCCCCCGGTACCGGAAGGGGATGCCGGGTCGGCGCCGACGACCAGCACATCCCGGTGGGTGCGGCGGTGGAGCGGCAGCAGGCCGCCGGTGTTCTGCAGCAGCGTCGTCGTCGCGTCCGCGATCCGCTCGGCGGCCTCCCGGTGGGCCGGGCTGCCGACGAACCGGTCCACGTCCGCGCGGACGGTGTACGGCTGCCGCGGCAGCCCCAGCTTCTCCTTGAGCCGCAGGATGCGCAGCACCGACGCGTCCAGCCGCTCCCGGGCGAGCTCCCCGCTCCGCACGGCGTCCCGCACGGCCGTCCACGCCAGCTCCAGGTCCGGCGGGTTGAGGAGCTGGTCGCAGCCCGCCTTCAGGGCGAGCACGGGCACCCGGTCGTCGCCGTACCGGGTGCGGACGCCCTCCATGCGCAGCGAGTCGGTCACCACCACCCCGTCGTAGCCGAGCCGTTCCCGCAGCAGCCCGGTGATGATCGGCCGGGACAGCGTCGCCGGGTCCCCGCTGGGGTCCAGTGCCGGTACGACGATGTGCGCCGTCATCACGGCGTCCGCCCCGGCGGCGACGGCGGCCCGGAACGGCGGCTCGTCGAGGAGGCCCCACTCCTCGCGGGTGTGGCCGATGGACGGCAGGTGGGTGTGGCTGTCGGCGGTGGTGTCGCCGTGGCCGGGGAAGTGCTTGGCGGTCGCGGCGACCCCGGCGTCCTGGAGGCCCCGCACCTGCGCGGCGACCAGGCGGGCCGCGGCCCGCGGGTCGGCGCCGAAGGAGCGGACCCCGATGACCGGGTTGGCCGGGTCGACGTTCACGTCCGCGACCGGCGCGTAGTTCTGCCGGACACCGAGCGCGGCCAGCTCCGTCCCGGCGATCCGCGCGGCCTGCCGGGCCAGGTCCGGGGAGCCCGCGGCGCCCAGCGCCATGGCGCCGGGCAGCAGGGTGGCGGGCGCCCCGATCCGGGCGACGGCGCCGTGCTCCTGGTCGGTGGACACGAGCAGCGGGACGGGGACGCGCTGCGCGAGCGCCGCGCGCTGCAACCCGTCGGACAGGTCGGCGATCTGGTGCGGGTCGCGGGTGTTGTGCGCCCACCGGAAGTAGATGACGCCGCCGACGTGGTACCGCCCGACGAGTTCGGCGGCGGTGCGCACCCCGAGCTCCCGCAGGTTCGCCGCGGCGTCCTCCGGGTCCGGGTCGGTGGCGGAGTGCCCGTACGCCCGGGTGACGAAGAGCTGGCCGACCTTCTCCTCCAGGCTCATGCGGGCCAGGAGCCGCGCCGCCCGCGTCTCGGCACCCCCGGCGGTGCGGGCGGCCCCGGCGGCGCGGGCCCCCGGCGGGGGCGCGGCGGCGAGGGCGGCGGCGGTGGCGGCGGCACCGGCGAGGACGGTGCGTCGGGAGGGGGTGGCGCGTTCCTGCACGGACAAGGGGTGCTCCTTCCGGCCCGTATGCAACGGACATTCCGTGGCATAACGACCAACAGGCCACGCTTAGGGGAAAGCCGTGACCAGCGCAAGGAAGCGCGCAGACGGCCCGCAGCCGGACCCGCGCGGCGGGCGGCGGCGAGCGGGGCGGCGGCCTCGGTCCGGGGGCGGGTCGCGCGGCGGGTCGCGGTCCTTGGTCCAAGGGCGGGGCGGCAGCGGCCTTGGCCCGCGGGCGGGGCGGCGGCGGGCCGGGCGGCGGGCTGCGGGCTGCGGCGCGGGAGCCCGCCGCCGTCCTGGGCGGGACGGGGCGGGCCGGTCGGGACGTTGCGGGCGCGGGCGCGGGCCGACCGGGGCGGTGGCGAGCGGGCGGCGAGCGGGTGGCGAGCGGCCGGGGACACCCGGCGGCGGGCCGGTCGGGACAGGCCGACACGGCGGGCGGGCTGCGGGCCGGTGGCGGTGTGTGGTGGGCGCGGCGCTGCGGCGGCGGCCGGAGGCGTCCGGCGGCGGGCCGTTCCGGACGGATCGGCGGCGGCGCGGGGCCGGGGCGCCAGCCGGTGCGGGGCAAGGTCGGCGCCGGGCAGGGCGGTGCAGGGCCCGGGGAGCGCGGGCCGGGTGGGCGGAGGCGGGAGTGCGGGCCGTCGGCCGGGGCCCCTGCGGCCCATGAGAGGCTGCGGCCATGGCCACGGACACGTACCTCTCCGACCTCTTCTCGCTGGACGGCCGCGTCGCCGTCGTCACCGGCGGCAGCACCGGCATCGGCCGGGCCATCGCCGAGGCCCTCGCCCAGGCCGGGGCCCGCCTCGTCGTGATCGCCCGGCGGAAGGCCGAACTCGCCGCCACCGTCGAGGCCCTGGAGGCCCGGGGATGCCGGGCCGCCTGGGTGAGCGCCGACCTCGGCACCCGCGACGGGGTGCGGGCGGCCGCGGAGGAGGCGGCCGCGGTGTACGGCGAGCCGGACATCCTCGTCAACTCCGCTGGTGTCAACCTCCGCCCGCACCTCAGCGACCTCGGCGAGGACGTCTGGGACACCACCATGGCCGTGAACCTGGAGGCACCGTTCCTCCTCGGTCAGCGCTTCGGCCCCGGCATGGCCGAACGCGGCTTCGGCCGGATCATGCACGTCAGCTCGCAGCAGGCCCACCGCGCCTTCGTCCAAAGCGGCGCGTACGGCGTGTCGAAGGGCGGGCTGGAGGCACTGGCCCGCTCCCAGGCGGAGGCGTGGTCCCCGCACGGCGTCACCTGCAACACGCTGGTGCCCGGCTTCGTCATGACGGCGCTGAACGCCCACCTGTCCTCCGACCCGGACAAGGTCGCCGCCCTCGCCGCCCGCACCTTCGTGGGCCGCAACGGACAGCCGGAGGACTTCGCGGGCGCCGCCGTGTTCCTCGCGAGCCGCGCCGCCGCGTACGTCACCGGCCAGTCGATCCACGTGGACGGCGGCTTCTCGGTCCACTGACCGGCCGCGCCCCCGCCGCCCGCCCGCACACCGACCGGCGGGGACGCCGGCCGGCCCTCACCGGGCGGGGAACGGCGCCAGCTCCGCGTCCCACGCGTCCGCCGCACGCAGCAGCCCCTCCGGCCCCACCCGCACGTCGACCGCGTCCGGCAGTCCGGGACCGGCGTGCGCCAGCCCGACCCGCACCCCGTAGGCGGTGCGACGGAACGTCAGGGTGGGCTCGACGAAGTCCAGTACGGCGGGGCTCCCGCCGTCGGCCGCGGCCTCCCGCAGCCACGCGGACAGCCGCCGCGCCTCGTCCGTCAGCAGGCACGGCTCGGTAAACGCCCACCGCCCGGTGGGCGTGACGACCTCACCGCGCACGACCAGCCAGTTGTCGTCGTACGCGTCGCCCTGGGCCGCGGCGAACTCGTACCGCAGCACCTTCAGCCCTATCCCGCACCCCTGATCGTCGAACAGCATCCGCACACCCTCTCACGGGGCGGGCGTCCCGTCCTCGGCGGACGGACGCCGCACCGCGAAGTGGAAGCACCCGTACTCCAGCGCGCGGACGTGCACGAGCACCACGTCCGGATCGGCGAACGCGTCGTCGAAGGCCGCGTCGAAGGCGGCCGTGGCGTCGGCCGGGATCTCCAGGAGGCGGCCCCCCGCGATGCGGCCCCGGGCGTCATAGCGGCGCACGGTACGCAGCGCGCCCGGCCTGGCGAAGGGGTAGTCCGCACCGGGCGCGAACCCCCCGCAGCCGTCGGCGTGGATGAAGACGGGCCCCTGTTCGTCGTAGGCCCCCGGATCCGCACCGCGGGCGGCGGCCCAGCGGCGCAGCGGGGCGTACGAGACGAGGGCGATCCGCTCGCCGGGCGTGATCGGGCGCAGGCAGCAGCGCAGCGGGGAACCCGCGTCGTCGCGGGTCGCGCGGTACGGGACGCAGGGGCGGCCCGCGTCGTCGGCGGTACGCAGCTCCGTGAGGGCGGCCGGGTCGACGGGCAGCACGGTGTACGCGGTCATGCACCCATGCTGGGCCGCCCCACGGCGGCCCGCCGGCGGGAATCGGACATCACGGTGGCCGCAGGCTCGTCGGCGGGGCGGCTCCGGGGCACCGCGGCCGCACCGGGTGCCCGCGGCCCGCCGGCCGTCGGGGCCGGCTTCCCGGGACGGCGCGGCTCAGCTGCTCCGGAGCCTCACGCCGTAACGGCTCCGCAGCCGCGCGACCTCCCACCACGCCACCGCCGTCACCGACGCCGGGCCGCCGAGGAGCGCGGCGAGCTGCACCGGCGGCGGGCCCGGGGGGAGGCCGCCGACGGCCAGGTTGATGACGGCGAACTCCCACACCAGCACCCCGGTCAGCAGGGCGGGCAGCGTCGGGTGCACCTCCGTCGTGTTGAACGCGCTGCGCACCGCCCGCCCCGAGGCGAACGCCACGAACATCGCCGTCCACACGGGCGGCAGCATCAGCAGGAACCGCACCGGGATCCACAGTGGTTCGGCCGGGAGCTCCTGGCCGAGCAGGACCGAGCCCCACGCCAGCAGCGGGGTCGCCGTGAACGCGCCGAGGTACCACAGCACCGACCGCACCGCGGGCCCCACTCCGCGCCGCATGCCCGGACGGGCGTGCGGCGGGGCCAGCCGGAACAGCACCAGCACCACCAGCGGCGTACTGAGCAGCAGCAGCCACGGCGTGAACGCCAGCCGCATCGTGAACTGCTGCCACGCCTGGTCCCAGTCCTCCCCGCTGCCGTACGCGGCGAGGATCACGAAGGACGCCGCCGCGGCCGCCCAGGCGCGGGTCTTCTGCGCCCGCGCCACGGACGGGTCGGTGACGGTGCGCCGGTCGGCCGGAAAGACCCGCCGGGCCTGCGCACGCGCCGACCGCACCAGGGGATATCCGGCGACCAGCAGCAGCGCGGGCCACACGCACAGCAGCAGCGGAACCCACAGGCAGCCGCTCACCCGGCCCGTCAGCTCCCGCAGCGTCGGCCAGTCGTCCTCGCGGAACCGCGCCGACAGCGACGGCGCGGGATACCCGTACGGAGGGCGCTGGTACGGGGCGGGGTGCGGGCCCCGCGGACCGGGGACGTACGGTCCCCGCGGCGGATACGGCGCCGACGGCGGCGGCACCGGCTGACCGTAGGGCCCTTGGGCGTACGGATGGCCGCCGTGCGGACTCCCTCCGTACGGATTCCCGCCGTAAGGCTGCTGTCCCCCGAACGACACGCTGGCGCCCCCCTGCTGCGGTGAAGTGTCTGACGAGCAGTCAACTCCTATCGCACCCGGCGTGCGTAAGCGAAGTCGCGGTGCCGCAAGGCCGCCCTGAGCCGCGCTCACCGCGCGGCGAGCGCCTCCAGGTGCGTGCGTCCGGCGGACAGCAGCGCGGGGAGCTCCGCCGCCTGGGGATACCGGCGCTTCTCGTACTCCCAGCACACCCAGGCGCCGGGATCGCCCCGAACGGCCCCGAGGCAGTCGCCCAGGGGCAGGACGCCCGCGCCGAGCGGCAGCGGTGCGGTGTCCTCACGCGAGGCGATGTCCTTGACCTGCACGTATCCGAGGTACGGGGCCAGCAGCCGGTACGACTCCGCGGGGTCCTCACCGGCCCGCCAGGTGTGCATCACGTCCCAGAGGGCCCCCACGTGCGGGTGCCCCACCGCGGCGACCACGCGGGCCGCGTCCGCGCCCGCCGGGTGCGAGTCGTGCGTCTCCAGCAGCACCCGCACCCCGATCTCCGCCGCCACCTCCGCGGCCGCCCCCAACCGCCGCGCCGCCGTCGCGTCGGCCGCCGCCCGCGGCTGGTCGCCGCCCCCGGGGAACACCCTCGCGTACGGCGCCCCGAGGTCCGCCGCCAGGTACAGCAGCCGGTGCAGCTCCTCGTACACGGGCTCGTCGTCCCCGGCCTGCGCCACCCGCGCGTACCCGGCGACACACAGGATCCGCACCCCGGCGTCCTCGAACCTCCCGGCCACCGCCCGCCGTTCCCGGCCCAGCAGCCCCGGATGCACCGGCTCCTCCGGGTGCGCCCGCAACTCCACCCCGTCGTACCCGGCCCCGGCCGCGAGCCGCACCACGTCGGCCACCGGCATCCCGGGCACGCCCAGCGTCGAGAACGCGTATCTCATGCCCCGAAGCTACCGCCGCACAGGCAGCAGGACGCCCCCGCGACCCGCCCGGCACCGCGGCAGCGTCACACGGCGGGCCCGCCGGGGCGGCGCAGGAAGCGGGCCCAGGCGGTGGGGGAGACGGTGATGGCGGGGCGCCCGGTGTCCTTCGAGTCGCGGACGTGAACGGAGCCGGTGCTGTGGGCGACTTCGACGCAGTTTCCGCCGCCGCCGCCGCTGTAGCTGCTCTTCAGCCAGTGCAGGTCTCGGGTGCTCATGGGGCTCCTCGCATGTGCTTCAGCAGACTCATCGAGGACTCGGAGTCAAGGGCCTGTCCTCGCATCCTGCCATAGCGCTGAAGCAGCGTGCCGACCTGGTTTCGCTCGCTGAAGAGAAAGCTTGTGTCGTGGCTTTCCGCGTAGCCGATCCATTCGCGGCCAGGTGTCTCCGCCAGGTAGAGCGGCCCGTCGAGCCCTGCGTGTCCCAGGCGGCGCGTTGGCATGATCAGTAGCTCCACGTTGCGGAGTTCGGCGCAGGACAACAGGTGGTCGATGAGGCATCGGGTCACGTCGGACCCACCCAGGCCGCGCTCGATGACGTGCTGCTCGATGATGAACCCGAACGCGGTGTTACCGCGTTCCGTGAGGAGCCTCTGGCGCTCCAACCGGGCAGCAAGACGCACTTCCAACTGCTCATCGGTCAGCGGAGGTAGGTAGTTGTCGTGCACCACCCGCATGTACGACTCCGGTTGCAGCAACCCAGGGACCAGGCGGCATTCGTACGCGTACAGCGTCAATGCCTCTTCCTCGATGTCGGCCCAGCGCTGGAACCACGATGCCAGCCCGGCCTTCCGATTCAGCTTCTTCGCAGCTGCCTTCAGAGCGCCCGCCGCTGCCGAGCCGAGAATCGGTTCCACCCGCTCGGGCAGATCGCGCGGCGGGAACCGCCTCCCTTGCTCGATCTTGGAGATGTAGTGCACTGAGTACCGGACCTTCGGGGCGAAGCTCTCCTGCGTCAGGCCCGCACCTTGACGTAGCGCCTGGAGGACTGCGCCATACACCTGAAGCCCCTCGGAAAGCTCCTCTGCCGATCCCTTGTCCCCGCCGCTGTCGAATGCCATCGCCGCCCCGCTTCCGCTGCTCGGTGTGTGCCTCACCCGACAGGGAAATCCTTACGGTGCGTGACTCGCCCAGTCCAGCGAGTGAGCTGGTACAAATCGATCTGTACCAGTGGAGTGCCTGGTAGCGCGTGCAATTCGCGCGTCAGTCTGGCAGGCATGCCAGTGATCAGGGCCCAAGAAGCCGTCACCGTAAGTGTGTTCGCCCAGCGCTTCAGCTCCACGCGGCGCGGTGCGCAGCTCGCGCGGATGCTCGCCGCGCACCAGCTGCACGTCTGGGGCGTGCCGTACGACAGTCCGCACAGCGACGCCGTGCTGCTGGTCGTGGCCGAGCTGGCCGCGAACGTGGTGCTGCACGGCTGCGTGCCCGGCAGGGACTTCGAACTGCGCCTCCTCCGGGACCAGGGGGCGGGCCGCGTACGGGTCGAGGTGTCGGACACCCACGACGGGCGCCCCGTGCTGGCGCCCGCGCCGGTGGACGGCGAGCACGGACGCGGGCTGCTCCTCGTGGACGCCGTGGCGTCCCGGTGGGGAGTGGCGCGGCGACGGGGGCCGGGCAAGACGGTGTGGGTGGAGGTCGACTGCCCGGGGACTGCCGTCAGTGCCGGACCCTAGGGTGCTCGGTCTGGTCACTGCGGTGGAGGCCCTTCCCCGCCGCCAGGTGAGCGCCGTCTCGGCCCGCGGCGTGCCGCTCGGCGGTGTCGCGCAGGGGCTGCGGAGCCTGCCGCCGCTTCCGCTCCCGCTCCTGCTGCCGCTTCCGGTGCACGGCCCCGGTGACCGGGGCCGTGGGGCTCGCCGTGCCGCTCAGGTGACGTCGACGCGGTCGGTGTGGTCGGGGCGGGTGCACGCGTCGTCCCGCCCGCCGTAGCAGGCGTGCGCGAGGTCGCGGCTGCTGCGCTCGAAGTCCCAGCAGGCTCAGCACGTCGGCTACGCCGAAAGACGGCAGCCCGAGAAGGAGTTGCCGTCCGGTGCGGCCCGGTTCAGTGCGCGCTCGGTGATCTCCACGAGCGGGACGGTGTCGCCGGCGGGGCCGCGGCCGCCAGGCCGGGCGCGGGAGGCCGCGCCCGGCGCTGGGCATGCGGTGTCAGTGACGGCACCACGGGATGTAGTCGAGGTTCTTCACGTAGCGGGCCGACACCCAGCCGTGGCGCTTGTCGTGGTGCTTGTCGAGCAGGTACCAGATGTGGTTGCCCTTGATCTTCTGGCCCTTGACCTTGCACTTCAGCTTGACGACATCGCCCTTGTGGACGTGGCCGACCGTGTCGGAGTGGGTGGTGGGCTTCTTGCGGACGTTCAGGGTGCGGGCGAGCACCTTGCCGCGCTGCTTGTCGTGCTTGGGGTGCGCCGCGACGGTGGTGGTGTCGCCACCGGCCGGGGCGGCCTGGACGGCGGGCGCGGTCATGGCGCCGAGCAGACCGAGCGCGAGCGTGCCCGTGGCGAGGCCGATGGCCGCCTTGGTGTTCCCTCTCATGGGGTTCCCCTTCTCGTGAGGTGCGGAGAGCGGGGGACGCCGCCCTCCACGGGCCACGAGAGCCCATGGGCGTCCGGCGGTGCGTCCGGCGCGCGGGCCGCTTAGCCCGGCCGGGGCAGGCACTCCACTCGTACGCGCCAACGGGCGGGAGCCCGGTGCGGGCCCGGTGCGGGCGCGGGCGGTGGAGCACCTCAGGGGAAGCGCCCCGCCCTCGACCCCCGCCGCCCGGCCACCGCGCCGCGCTCTTCAGCGGAGCGCCCCGCGCACCTGCCGCCGCGTCCACGGCCCCGCGTCGCCCAGTCCCGCGCCGAGCACCCCGCCCCGCCCCGCGCCGCCCCGCGCAGGGCAGCCGCCGCCCGGCGGCCGCCCCGCCCAGGGCAGCCGCCGCCCGGTGGCCGCCCCGCCCCTCAGCGGAGCGTCCCGCCCTTCAGCGGAGCGCCCCGTCCCGGGGCGGTGCCGTCGAGGCGCGTAGGGTCAGCTCGCCGCGGACGGTGGCGACGCCGCCCAGGGGCGGGGCGTCCGCGCCCATGGCGAGGCGGCCCGCCCGTACGCCCGCCTCGTGCAGGGGGAGGCGGACCGTCGTCAGGGACGGCACCGCGTCCAGCGAGAACGGCAGGTCGTCGAAACCGGCCACCGAGACGTCCTGCGGGATCCGCAGCCCGGCCTCCCGCAGTGCCGCGCACGCGCCCAGCGCCACCGTGTCGTTCGCCGCGACGACCGCCGTCAACGACGGTTCCCGGGCGAGGAGTTCACGTGTCGCCTCGTATCCGGAGGCCCGCGTGTACGCCCCGTACACCAGCAGTGCGTCATCCTGGTCCGGCAGTCCGGCGGAGCGCAGCGCCTCGCGGTGGCCCTCCAGGCGGTGCCGGGTCGTCGTGCGCTCCGCCGGCCCCGCCACGTAGCCGATCCGCCGGTGCCCGAGGGACAGCAGGTGCTCCGTCAGCCGCCGGGCCCCGCCGCGGTTGTCGAAGGCGAGGGTCGCCGTCACGGTGTCGCCGGGCACCGGCGGGCGGCCCAGCAGCACCACGCGGGTGCCCGCGTCCGTCAGCTTGGCGAACTTCGCCGCCAGCGCCGCGACGTGCTGCGGGTCCTCCAGGGCGCCGCCGGTCACCACCACGGCCGCGGCGCGCTGGCGCTGGAGCAGCGTCAGGTAGGTGAGTTCGCGTTCGGCCGAGCCGCCCGTGTTGCAGACGACGGCCAGCTTCTCGCCGCCCGCGCGGCCGGAGCCGGCGTCGCCGATGGCGGACTGCACGGCGCCCGCCATGATCCCGAAGAAGGGGTCGGCGATGTCGTTGACGAGGACGCCGACCAGGTCGGAGGCGGCCGCGGCCAGCGCGCTCGCCGGGCCGTTGAGGACGTAGTCGAGCTCGTCGACCGCGCGCAGCACCCGCTCCCTGGTGGACGCGGCCACCGGGTAGTTGCCGTTCAGCACCCGCGAGACGGTCGCCGGGGACACCCGTGCGCGTGCCGCCACATCGGCGAGGGTGACTGTCATCGCGTCCCTCCGGAGGAGAAGTCGGGCGCGGCCCTTGTCCGCGCCGCACTCGGCAGGCTAGCGTCACGACGCATAGAAAGCGCTTGCTATCAAGCGTTGGACGGCTTCACTCCGGGAGGGGACCTGTGACACGCAGGACAGTGCGGATCGCCATGAACGGCGTCACGGGACGGATGGGCTACCGCCAGCACCTGGTGCGCTCCATCCTCGCGATCCGCGAGCAGGGCGGGCTCGACCTCGGTGACGGCCGGGTCCTGTGGCCCGAGCCGGTCCTCGTCGGGCGCCGCGAGCACGCCCTGCGCGCCCTCGCCGAGCGCCACGGGCTCACCGAGTGGTCCACCGACCTCGACGCCGTCCTCGCCGACGAGCGCACCGACGTCTACTTCGACGCCCAGGTCACCTCGGCCCGCGCCGAGGCCCTCACCAAGGCGATCGGCGCCGGCAAGCACGTCTACACCGAGAAGCCGACCGCCGCCGGCCTCGACGGCGCCCTCGGCCTGGCCCGCCTCGCCCGCGGCGCCGGCATCAAGCACGGCGTCGTGCAGGACAAGCTCTTCCTGCCGGGCCTGCTCAAGCTGAAGCGGCTGATCGACGGCGGGTTCTTCGGCGAGATCCTCTCCGTGCGCGGCGAGTTCGGCTACTGGGTCTTCGAAGGCGACTGGCAGGAGGCCCAGCGGCCCAGCTGGAACTACCGCGCCGAGGACGGCGGCGGCATCGTCGTCGACATGTTCCCGCACTGGGAGTACGTGCTGCACGAGCTGTTCGGCCGGGTGCGCAGCGTCAACGCCCACGTGGTCACGCACGTCCCGCAGCGCTGGGACGAGCAGGGCAAGCCCTACGCCGCCACCGCCGACGACGCCGCGTACGGCATCTTCGAGCTGGCCGGCGAGGCCCTCGCGCCCGGCGCCGTCGCCCAGATCAACTCCTCCTGGGCGGTGCGGGTCCACCGCGACGAACTCGTCGAGTTCCAGGTGGACGGCACGCACGGCTCCGCCGTCGCGGGCCTGCGCGGCTGCCGCGTGCAGCACCGCTCCGCGACCCCCAAGCCGGTCTGGAACCCGGACCTGCCCGTCACCCACTCCTTCCGCGACCAGTGGCAGGAGGTCCCCGACAACGCCGGCTTCGACAACGGCTTCAAGGCCCAGTGGGAGCTGTTCCTGCGCCACGTCGTGCTCGACGAGCCCTACCGCTGGGACCTGCTCGCCGGCGCCCGCGGCGTCCAACTGGCCGAGCTGGGGCTGAAGTCCTCCGCCGAGGGCCGCCGCTTCGAGGTGCCGGAGCTGTCGCTGTGACCGCGCTGAGGCTGCCGAACCCCGACGGCTCCACCCGCGCGTACCGGCCCCGCGGCGAACCGCGCCGCTTCGCGGCGGGTGCCCCGCTCGCCTCCCGTACGGTCTTCTCCGCCGCGCACGTCGTCGCCGACCCGTACGCCGACACCGCCCCCGACTCCCCGGCCGCCGTCGACTGGGACGCCACCCTCGCCTTCCGCCGCCACTTGTGGGCGCACGGCCTCGGTGTGGCGGAGGCCATGGACACCGCGCAGCGCGGCATGGGCCTCGACTGGTCGGGCGCCGCCGAGCTGATCCGCCGGTCGGCCGCCGAGGCCCGCGCGGTGGGCGGCCGCATCGCCTGCGGCGTCGGCACCGACCAGCTCCCGCCCGGCCCGGCCTCCCTCGACGAGGTGCGGAAGGCGTACGAGGAGCAGCTCGCCCTCGTCGAGGAGACCGGCTCCCAGGCGATCCTCATGGCGTCGCGCGCCCTCGCGGCCGCCGCCCAGGGCCCCGACGACTACCTCGCGCTCTACGGCCACCTCCTGCGCCAGGCGGGCGAGCCGGTCGTGCTGCACTGGCTCGGCCCCATGTTCGACCCGGCGCTGGAGGGCTACTGGGGGTCGGCCGACCTGGACGCGGCGACGGACACCTTCCTGGAGGTGGTCGCCGCGCACCCGGACAAGGTCGACGGCGTCAAGATCTCCCTGCTGGACGCGGGCCGGGAGGTCGACCTGCGCCGCCGCCTGCCCGAGGGCGTGCGCTGCTACACCGGGGACGACTTCCACTACCCGGAGCTGATCGCGGGCGACGAGCCGGCGGCGGGAGGGCGCTTCAGCCACGCCCTGCTGGGGATCTTCGACCCGCTGGGCCCGCTGGCGGCGGAGGCGGTCCGGGTCCTGGACACCGGTGACGTGAAGGGGTTCCGCGAGCTCCTCGACCCGACGGTGGAGCTGTCCCGCCACCTCTTCCGGGCCCCCACCCGCTTCTACAAGACGGGTGTCGTCCTCCTGGCCTGGCTCTCCGGCCACCAGGACCACTTCACGATGGTCGGCGGCCTCCAGTCCGCCCGCTCGCTGCCGCACCTGGCCCGCGCGTACGAACTGGCCGACGGGCTCGGTCTCTTCCCCGACCCGGAGCTGGCCCGCGACCGCATGGCGGCGCTGCTGACGGTGAACGGCGGCATCCGGTGAGCGCCGTCGGGGACCTCTCCCGGTTCAGCATCAACCAGATGACGGTCCGGCAGCTCGCCCTGCCCGACCTTGCCGCCCACTGCCTGCGCCTCGGTGTCCCCGGCGTCGGCCTGTGGCGCGAGCCCGTCCGGGAGTACGGCGTCGAGGCCGCCGCCAGGCTCGTGCGGGACGCGGGCCTGGCCGTCACCAGCCTGTGCCGGGGCGGCTTCTTCACCACGGCCGCCGGCCTGGACGACAACCGCGCGGCCGTCGACGAGGCGGCGGCGCTCGACGGACACGCTGGTGCTGGTCTGCGGCGGCCTGCCCCCGGGCAGCAGCGACCTCCACGCGGCCCGGGGGCGCGTCGCGGACGCTCTGGCCGAACTGGCGCCGTACGCGGCCGACCGCGGCGTGCGGCTCGCCATCGAGCCGCTGCACCCGATGTACGCGGCCGACCGGTGCGTGGTCTCCACCCTGGACCAGGCCCTGGAACTCGCCGAGCCGTTCCCCGCCGCGCAGGTGGGCGTCTGCGTCGACACGTACCACGTCTGGTGGGACGACCGCGCCCCGGCGGCCGTGGACCGCGCGGGCGCGCAGGGCCGCATCCACGCCTTCCAGCTGGCCGACTGGACCACCCCGCTGCCCGCGGGCGTCCTGACCGGGCGCGGCCAGATCGGGGACGGCTGCGTCGACCTGCGGGCATGGCGGGCACGCGCCGACGCGGCCGGCTACACGGGCCCCGTCGAGGTGGAGCTGTTCAACGACGCCCTGTGGGCCCGCGACGGCGTCGAGGTCCTGGAGGAGACGGCCCGACGCTATGTCGAGCACGCCCTCTGAGCGGCCGGCCAAACGGCAGCCGGGCTTCCGAAAAAATCACCCCCCGCATCCGTGCAACCCTTTGGGCGTGACGGGTGTCGTATGTATCGGCAGAGCCCGAGAGGGGGGACCCGGGGGGGGAAACCAGGAGGGCTCGCGCCAGGGGGGGAGGAAGGGGCCCGGTCCGTCGTCGGACCGGGCTCCTCCGGTATACCGGGCCCCGCCGGTACCGGCTGAGCCCGGCTGCCCGCGAAGCATGGCCCTGCCGTGCCGGACGGCTCCCGCCGCCGGGGCCAAGGCCCGCCTCCGGCCCGGCCCGTGAGCCGCAGCCGCAGCCGCACGCCGCGGAGGCCGCCGCACTTCCGCGAGACCCTGCACTCCGCCCTGCCGCGCGGCCGCCGGCCGCGCACCGTGCGCGCCCGGCTGTCGGAGGCGCCCGGTAGCGTCGGGGCATGGCGCAGTTGGCTGTGGTCGAAGGGGTCCTGGAGCGGATCACGTACTGCAACGAGGAGAACGGCTACACCGTGGCCCGGGTCGACACCGGGCGGGGCGGCGGGGAGCTGCTCACGGTCGTGGGGGCGCTGCTCGGCGCCCAGCCGGGGGAGTCGCTGCGGATGCGGGGGCGCTGGGGCTCCCATCCGCAGTACGGGCGGCAGTTCACCGTCGAGGACTACACGACCGTGCTGCCCGCGACGGTGCAGGGCATCCGGCGGTACCTCGGTTCCGGCCTGGTCAAGGGCATCGGGCCGGTGTTCGCGGACCGCATCACCCGCCACTTCGGCACGGACACCCTGAGGATCATCGAGGAGGAGCCGGAGCGGCTCGTCGAGGTGCCGGGGCTCGGGCCGAAGCGGACGAGGAGGATCGCGGAGGCGTGGGAGGAGCAGAAGGCCATCAAGGAGGTCATGGTCTTCCTGCAGAGCGTCGAGGTGTCGACCTCCATCGCCGTGCGGATCTACAAGCAGTACGGCGACGGCTCCATCGCCGTGGTCAGGGAGCAGCCCTACCGGCTGGCCGCCGACGTGTGGGGCATCGGGTTCCTCACCGCCGACCGCATCGCCCGGGCCGTCGGCATCCCGCACGACAGCCCCGAGCGGGTGAAGGCGGGGCTGCGGTACGCGCTGTCGCAGTCCGGCGACCAGGGGCACTGCTTCCTGCCCGAGGAGCGGCTCATCTCGGACGCCGTGCAGCTGCTCCAGGTCGACACCGGGCTCGTCATCGACTGCCTCGGGGAGATGGCGCAGGACGAGGAGGCCGGGGGCGTCGTGCGGGAGCGGGTGCCCGGGGCGGACGGGGAGCCGGTCACGGGGGTGTACCTGCTGCCGTTCCACCGCGCCGAGTGCTCGCTCGCCGGGCAGCTCCTGAGGCTGCTGCGGGCCGGGGACGACCGGCTGGCGGCCTTCCGCGACGTGGCGTGGGACAAGGCCCTGGCGTGGCTCGCGGACCGCACGGGGGCCGAGCTGGCGCCCGAGCAGGAGGAGGCGGTGCGGCTGGCGCTGACCCGGAAGGTGGCGGTGCTGACGGGCGGGCCCGGCTGCGGCAAGTCGTTCACCGTGCGGTCCATCGTGGAGCTGGCCCGCGCCAAGCGCGCCAAGGTCGTCCTGGCCGCCCCCACGGGCCGGGCGGCCAAGCGGCTGGCGGAGCTGACCGGCGCCGAGGCGTCCACCGTGCACCGGCTGCTGGAGCTGAAGCCCGGCGGGGACGCCGCCTACGACCGGGACCGGCCGCTCGACGCCGACCTCGTCGTGGTGGACGAGGCCTCCATGCTGGACGTGCTCCTCGCCAACAAGCTGGTCAAGGCCGTCGCGCCCGGCGCGCACCTGCTGCTCGTGGGGGACGTGGACCAGCTGCCCAGCGTGGGGGCGGGGGAGGTGCTGAGCGACCTGCTCGCCCCCGGCGGGCCCGTGCCCGCCGTGCGCCTCACGCGGATCTTCCGGCAGGCGCAGCAGTCCGGGGTGGTGACCAACGCCCACCGGATCAACGCGGGCGAGTTCCCCGTGACGAGCGGGCTGCCGGACTTCTTCCACTTCGTGGAGGAGGACACCGAGGAGGCCGGGCGGCTCACCGTCGACGTCGCGGCCCGGCGGCTGCCCGCGAAGTTCGGGCTGGACCCGCGCCGCGATGTGCAGGTGCTCGCACCCATGCACCGCGGCCCCGCCGGTGCGGGCACGCTGAACGCGCTGCTCCAGCAGGCGATCACCCCGGCCCGCCCCGACCTGCCGGAGAAGCGGCTGGGCGGCCGGGTCTTCCGCGTCGGCGACAAGGTCACCCAGATCCGCAACAACTACGAGAAGGGGGAGAACGGCGTCTTCAACGGGACGGTCGGCGTGGTGACCGCGATCGACGGGGACGAGCAGCGGCTGACCGTGCGGACCGACGAGGACGAGGAGGTGGGCTACGACTTCGACGAGCTGGACGAGCTGGCCCACGCCTACGCGGTGACGATCCACCGGTCGCAGGGCAGCGAGTACCCGGCGGTGGTGATCCCGGTCACCACGGGCGCCTGGATGATGCTCCAGCGGAACCTGCTCTACACGGCCGTGACCCGCGCCCGCAAGCTGGTGGTCCTCGTCGGCTCCCGCAGGGCGATCGGCCAGGCGGTGCGGACCGTCTCCGCTGGTCGGCGGTTCACCGCGCTGGACCACCGGCTGTCCGCGGCGCTGCCGGTGGGAAACATCACCAAGGATTGATCAGGACTTTCCCAACCGGGGCGAAGGGGGCAAGATGTGCAGGTTGACGGCACTGAGTGCCGCCAATAGGCGCAATGGTCGACCCCGAGTGCACTCTGCTGAGCCAAGTGGGGGATGGTAGAGACAGTCAGGGCACCTCGAAGAAGAGGCACTACGTCGGTGAGGGATGACGTGAGCGAGAACTCTGTAGTACTGCGGTACGGCGACGGCGAGTACACCTACCCGGTGGTCGACAGCACCGTGGGCGACACGGGCTTCGACATCGGGAAGCTCCGCGCGCAGACGGGCCTGGTGACGCTGGACAGCGGCTACGGCAACACGGCCGCGTACAAATCGGCGATCACCTACCTGGACGGCGAGCAGGGCATCCTGCGGTACCGCGGCTACCCGATCGAGCAGCTCGCCGAGCGCTCGACCTTCCTCGAGGTGGCCTACCTGCTGATCAACGGCGAGCTGCCGAAGGTCGACGAGCTGGCGGGCTTCACCAACGAGATCACCCAGCACACGCTGCTGCACGAGGACGTCAAGCGGTTCTTCGACGGCTTCCCGCGGGACGCCCACCCGATGGCCATGCTGTCGTCCGTGGTCAGCGCGCTGTCCACGTTCTACCAGGACAGCCACAACCCGTTCGACGAGGAGCAGCGCCACCTCTCCACGATCCGGCTGCTCGCCAAGCTGCCCACGATCGCGGCCTACGCCTACAAGAAGTCGATCGGCCACCCGTTCGTCTACCCGCGCAACGACCTCTCGTACGTCGAGAACTTCCTGCGCATGACGTTCTCGGTGCCGGCGCAGGAGTACGACCTCGACCCGGTCGTGGTCTCGGCGCTCGACAAGCTGCTCATCCTGCACGCCGACCACGAGCAGAACTGCTCCACCTCCACGGTCCGCCTGGTCGGCTCCTCGCAGGCGAACATGTTCGCCTCGATCTCCGCGGGCATCTCCGCCCTGTGGGGCCCCCTGCACGGCGGCGCCAACCAGTCCGTGCTGGAGATGCTCCAGGGCATCCAGGCGAACGGCGGCGACGTCGACACCTTCATCCGCAAGGTGAAGAACAAGGAGGACGGCGTCCGCCTGATGGGCTTCGGCCACCGGGTGTACAAGTCCTTCGACCCGCGCGCCAAGATCATCAAGGCGGCGGCGCACGACGTGCTGTCGGCGCTCGGCAAGTCCGACGAGCTGCTCGACATCGCGCTCAAGCTGGAGGAGCACGCGCTCGCCGACGACTACTTCGTCCAGCGCAACCTCTACCCGAACGTCGACTTCTACACCGGTCTGATCTACCGGGCGATGGGCTTCCCGAGCGAGATGTTCACGGTGCTGTTCGCCCTCGGCCGGCTGCCGGGCTGGATCGCCCAGTGGCACGAGATGATCAAGGAGCCCGGCTCCCGCATCGGCCGCCCGCGCCAGATCTACACCGGTGTGGTCGAGCGCGACTTCGTGCCGGTCGAGGCCCGCTGAGCGGCTGACCTCCGACGGGGGGCCCGCCCCCCGTCACCCGCTCCGCCGTAGTGCGAGAAGCGAGAAGCGCCCCGCCTGCCGATCCCCCCACGGGTCGACGAGCGGGGCGCTTCCCATGTCCCCGACAGCGGATTCCCCCCACGGGATCCGGTCGGGCGTCTGCCGCGCGATCTGCCGGGGTACGTACGGATCGGGAGGGCCGCTCAAAGCTCCCCGGTGCACGTGCCCCGGCCAACGCTTGCCTGGGATGTCCCCCAAGACACCCCATGAACGTCCCCCAAGACGTTCTTGGCATCGCCCATTTAGACTCGCGAGCCATCCAAATGGTTACCCCCAAATATCTGTGATCTAGGTCTCTTTGTGAAGGTCTGGTGAGTCACGTGAAGGTGAATTCACGTGCGCTCCGACCCTGAGCGGGGCGGCAGAACGGGCCGTACCGCACCAAAAGGTGCAGCACGGCCCGTAGGGCGGCGGGGGTCCCCGCGCGGGTTGCCGCTCAGGCGGTGGCGCGGCCCACCAGGGTGTAGCCGGCCTCGTCGACGGCGGCGCGTACGGCCTCCTCGTCCAGCGGTGCGGCGGAGACGACCGTCACCCGGCCGGTGGCGGCCGCCGCCTCGACCGACACGACACCGGGCAGCGCCGAGACCTCCTCGCGCACGGCGCCCTCGCAGTGGCCGCAGGTCATGCCCTTGACCTCGTAGACCGCGGTGACGCCGGCGCTCTGCCCGGTCGCCGCCTCGCCGCGGCCGGAGCCGTTCGACGAGCAGCAGGAGCCGCCGGCCTGGGGCAGTTCGGTCCTCGTTTCGGGGGTCATGACGTTCTCCTCCGGTGTGTGTGCGGGTGCGGGCGGTGGCGCTGGTGGGCGCGGGGCGCCTCGCACGTGCCATGTTATACCCCTAGGGGGTATGAAGCGAGGATCTTCGTGCGGGCGCCGCGCGTCCGGCTCAGTCCCGGCGGTTGCGGTTGCCCGGCCGGTTCGCCACCCAGGCGCGCACGGTGTCCGCGTACCAGTACGGTTTTCCGCCCTCCACGTGGTCGGGGCGGGGCAGCAGCCCGTGCTTGCGGTAGGAGCGGACCGTGTCCGGCTGCACCCGGATGTGGGCGGCGATCTCCTTGTACGACCAGAGCCTTCTGTCCGTCATCGTCAGGCACCTCCCTGGACGCGCCGCGGCGCGACCCGGGCGGGGTCGTCGGGGGAGCCGCCGGCGCGGACTGGTGATCACCAGCCCTGTGCCCTTCGGCAACGCAGAGTGACCGGATCCGGACGGACTGTGGAGCATCTGTGACCGGAAACCCGCGTGATCGAGACAAGTGTGACGGGAGGGAGACAACCGGACGGCATGGGTAGGACAGGGGTGTCTACGGCGACGGGGGAACGCCCGACACAGTGTCGGGCGCCGCCCCGGGACCCGGCGTGGTGGGATCGGCCTGACGCCGCCGCCATCCGTGGCCGCCAACTGGAAGGAGCACCTGCGACATGACGAAGAGCGTCCACCACTGGATCGCCGGCAGGACCGTCGAGGGCACGTCGGGGGACTGGGGGCCGGTCACCGACCCCGCGACGGGGGAGGTCACCACGCGGGTCGCCCTCGCCTCCGCCGCCGACGTCGACGAGGCCGTCGCCGCCGCCCGGGCCGCCTACGCGACATGGGGCACCTCGTCGCTCGCGCAGCGCACCGCCGTCCTGTTCCGGTTCCGCGCCCTGCTGGACGCGCACCGCGACGAGATCGCCGCGCTCATCACCGCCGAGCACGGCAAGGTGCACTCCGACGCGCTCGGCGAGGTCGCCCGCGGCCTGGAGATCGTCGACCTGGCGTGCGGCATCACCACCCAGCTGAAGGGCGAGCTGTCCACCCAGGTCTCCACCGGGGTCGACGTGGCCGCCATCCGCCAGCCGCTCGGCGTGGTCGCGGGCATCACCCCGTTCAACTTCCCCGCCATGGTGCCGATGTGGATGTTCCCGCTGGCCATCGCCTGCGGCAACACCTTCGTGCTGAAGCCCAGCGAGAAGGACCCGTCGGCCTCCGTGCGGCTGGCCGAGCTGCTGACGGAGGCCGGGCTCCCGGACGGCGTCTTCAACGTCGTCCACGGCGCCAAGCCCGCCGTGGACCGGCTGCTGGAGCACCCCGACGTGGCGGCGGTGTCCTTCGTGGGCTCGACGCCCATCGCCCGGTACGTGCACGCCGCGGCCTCCGCGAACGGCAAGCGGGTGCAGGCCCTGGGCGGCGCCAAGAACCACATGCTGGTGCTGCCCGACGCCGACCTCGACGCGGCGGCCGACGCCGCGGTCTCCGCTGCGTACGGCTCGGCGGGCGAGCGCTGCATGGCGATCTCGGCGGTCGTCGCGGTCGGCGCGACCGGCGACGCGCTCGTGGAGAAGATCCGCGAGCGGGCCGAGAAGGTCAAGGTCGGGCCCGGCACGGACCCGGACTCGGAGATGGGACCGCTCATCACCCGCGAGCACCGCGACAAGGTCGCCTCCTACGTGACGGGCGCCGCCGCCGAGGGCTGCGAGGTCGTCCTCGACGGCACCGGTTACCGCGTGGAGGGCCACGAGGGCGGCCACTGGATCGGGCTGTCCCTGCTGGACAAGGTCCCCACCACCGCCCGGGCCTACCAGGACGAGATCTTCGGCCCCGTGCTGTGCGTGCTGCGCGCCGAGACGTACGAGGAGGGCCTGGCCCTCGTCAACGCCTCGCCGTTCGGCAACGGCACCGCGATCTTCACCCGGGACGGCGGCGCGGCGCGGCGCTTCCAACTGGAGGTCCAGGCGGGCATGGTCGGCGTGAACGTGCCGATCCCGGTGCCGGTGGGCTACCACTCGTTCGGCGGCTGGAAGGACTCCCTCTTCGGCGACCACCACGTCTACGGCAACGACGGCGTGCACTTCTACACCCGCGGCAAGGTGGTCACCACCCGGTGGCCGGACCCGGCGGAGGCGCCGGCCGGCATCGACCTGGGTTTCCCCCGCAACCACTGAGCCCCCGGCACGTCCCCGTCCCCGCCCGCCCCGCCGTACGGCAGGGCCGGCGGGGACGGCCGCGTCCGGGAAGCCGCGGAGCACCCGTCCCGGAGGCGGGCGCGCCGGCAGGCCGCCAGGGACCCGAGGCCGCGGCCGCGCTAGGAGGCCGGGGTGAACGGCCAGGCCAGCATCGTGAAGGGGCCCTCGTCGAGGGCGCCCGCCGAGCGGTACGTCGCCAGGGCCGCTGCGTTGTCCGGGTCGACGCCGACCCACAGGTCGTAGCAGCCGCGTGCCCGGGCCTCGGCCGCCAGCGCCTCCGTCAGCGCCCGGCCGATGCCGCGCCTGCGGTACGGCTCCGCCACCGACAGCTCGTACAGGCACATCTCCGCGCCCTTGTCCGGGTGGAGCATCTCGATGCCGGACACCATGCCGACCGGCGCCCCGTCCTCGTGGGCGATGAGCATCAGATGGCCGGGTGAGGCCAGGAACCGCTCCGCCCACTCCGGGCGGGGCGGGCCGTCGTACAGGTCGGCCGCGGCCAGCAGCTCCGCGACCGTCGTCGCCCTGCGGATCTCCATGGTGAGGCGCCCCCTCGTACCGCGTCTGGTGTACGGGGACCGTAGTCCGTACCTCTCAGGGAGGCCACCGGATTCCGACCGGCGGGGGCCGAGACCGCCCGCCCGTCCGTCTAGGGTCGGGGCATGCAGATCCGACTTCCCCGGACGCGGCGGCGCCGGTGGGCCGCGCTCGCCGCGGCCGCCGCCGTGCTCGCGGGCGCCGGCACCTGGACGGCCGCCGCCTCGGACGGCGAATCCGCGGTGCAGCGCCAGGACGCCGTGATGGACATGCCGGGCGCCGCGATCGACACCTCCTACTTCACCGCAGGGGGCGGCGGCCGCCGCCCCGCCGTGCTCCTCGCGCACGGGTTCGGCGGCAGCAAGGACGACGTACGCGCCCAGGCCGAGGGGCTCGCCCGCGACGGGTACGCCGTGTTGACCTGGTCCGCCCGCGGCTTCGGGCGGTCCGGCGGCACGATCGGGCTCAACGACCCGGACCACGAGGTCAAGGACGTCCAGCGGCTCATCGACTGGCTGGCCCACCGCCCCGAGGTGCTGCTCGACGCGGAAGGGGACCCGCGGGTCGGCGTCACGGGCACCTCGTACGGCGGCGCGGTGTCGCTGCTCGCCGCCGGGTACGACCGCCGGGTCGACGCCGTCGCCCCGCACATCGCCTACTGGAACCTCGCCGACGCGCTGTTCCCCGACGGCGTGTTCAAGAAGCTGTGGGCCGGCATCTTCTTCACCTCCGGCGCCGCCCCCGGCACGGGAGCCGCACCCGGCGACGGCCCCGGCGACACCCCCGGCACCGTGGACGGCCCCGGCGCCGGCCGTCCGGCCGGCACCCCCGGCAGCGGCGCGGGCCCCGCCGCCACCGGCTGCGGGCGGTTCCAGCCCGAGCTGTGCGCCATGTACGAGCGGGTCGCCGTCAGCGGCACGCCCGACGCGGACGCCCGCGCCCTGCTGGAGGCGCGCAGCCCCTCGGCCGTCGCGGGCCGCATCGACGTGCCCGCCCTCATCGTGCAGGGCCGGTCCGACTCGCTCTTCCCGCTCGCGCACGCCGACGCCATGGCCCGCGCCATCGCGGCCAACGGCGCGCCCGTCGCCGTGGACTGGGCCGCCGGCGGACACGACGGCGGCGACCAGGAGGCCGCCCGCGTCGCACAGCGGATCACCCGCTGGTTCGACCGCCACCTCAAGGGCGAGGAGGGCGCCGACACGGGACCCGCCTTCCGCGTGAGCCGCACCGGTGGCGTCGACTCCACCGACGGGCAGGCCCGGCTGCGCGGCGCCTCCGCCGACCGCTACCCGGGACTGCGGGCCGGCACCCGGGACGTGCCCCTCACCGGCAGCCCGCAGACCTTCCGCAACCCCGCCGGGGCCGCCCCGCCCGCCGTGTCCGCCGTCCCCGGGCTCGGCGGCGGCCTCTCCCAGCTGTCGTCGCTCGGCGTCGGCGGCCTGTCGCTGGACTTCCCCGGACAGTACGCGCGCTTCGACACCGCCCCGCTCGACGAGCCGCTGCGGATCACCGGGTCGCCGACCGTCCGGGTGCGCGTCGCCTCCGACAGCGGCGAGGCCGTGCTCTTCGGCAAGGTCTACGACGTGGGGCCCGACGGCCGCCGCCAGGTGCTGCCCTCGCAACTCGTCGCGCCCGTGCGGATCCAGGACGCCGGGGAGCCGCGGGAGGTCACCCTCACGCTGCCCGCCATCGACCACGAGGTGGAGGCCGGGCACCGGCTCCGGGTCGTGCTGGCCGCCACCGACCTCGGCTACGCCTCGCCGGCCGCCCCCGCCTCCTACACCGTCGGCCTCGCCGGCGGCGCGCTGTCCGTGCCCACCGCACCCGGGGTGAGCACCCGGGCCGCCGCCCTGCCCTGGTGGGTCTGGGGCATCCCGGCGGGAGGCGCCGTCGCCGCCGCCGGGCTGCTGCTGACCACCCGCCGCCGCAGCGCCGCGCCCGCCCCCGACCCGGCACTGGCGGACGTGCCGCTGACCATCACCGGCCTGACGAAGCGGTACAGCCGGTCCGCCGACCGGTACGCCGTGCAGGACCTGTCCTTCCGGGTGGAGAAGGGCCAGGTGCTGGGGCTCCTCGGACCGAACGGCGCCGGCAAGACCACCACCCTGCGCATGCTGATGGGGCTCATCTCCCCGGACGGCGGCGAGATCCGGGTCTTCGGCCACGCCGTGCGGCCGGGCGCGCCCGTGCTGTCCCGCGTGGGGGCCTTCGTGGAGGGCGCCGGCTTCCTGCCGCACCTGTCCGGGCGGGAGAACCTGGAGCTGTACTGGCGGGCCACCGGCCGCCCCGCCGCCGACGCGCACATCGACGAGGCACTGGAGATCGCCGGACTCGGCGACGCCCTCGCCCGCGCCGTGCGCACCTACTCGCAGGGCATGCGGCAGCGGCTCGCCATCGCCCAGGCCATGCTGGGCCTGCCCGACCTGCTCATCCTCGACGAGCCGACCAACGGACTGGACCCGCCGCAGATCCGCGAGATGCGGGACGTGATGGTCCGCTACGCCGCCGCCGGCAGGACCGTCATCGTCTCCAGCCACCTCCTCGCGGAGGTCGAGCAGTCCTGCACCCACCTCGTCGTCATGGACCAGGGGCGGCTCGTGCAGGCCGGTCCCGTCGCGGACATCGTCGGCAGCGGCGACACCCTGCTCGTCACCGTCGCGGGCACGCTCCCGGACGCGGTGGTGGACAAGGTCGGCGCCCTCGCGGGCGTCGCGTCCGCCACCCGCGCGGAGGGCGGCCTGCTCGTACGGCTGGACGGGGCCACCGCGAGCGGCCTCGTCGCCGAACTCGTCCGGCTCGACGTGCCGGTGGCCAAGGTGGGGCCGCACCGCCGCCTGGAGGACGCGTTCCTCACCCTGATCGGAGGAGGCGGATCCGCATGACACCGCTGCTCGACGCCGCGCCCGGCTACCGGGCCCGGCACACCCTGCCGCTGCGGGTGGAGGCCGTGCGCCAGCTCAAGCGGCGCCGGACGTACGTCATGGGCGCGGTCCTGGCCGCCCTGCCGTTCGTGCTGATCGCGGCCTTCGCGATCGGCGGCGACGACCGGGACGGACCCGACAACCGCATCACGCTGATGGACACGGCCACCGCGTCGGGCCTCAACTTCGCCGCGACCTGCCTGTTCGTGTCCGCCGGCTTCCTGCTGGTGATCCCCGTCGCGCTGTTCTGCGGGGACACGGTGGCCTCCGAGGCCGGCTGGTCGTCGCTGCGCTACCTGCTGGCGGCGCCCGTGCCGCGGGCCCGGCTGCTGTGGTCGAAGCTCGCCGTGGCGCTCGGCTTCAGCGCCGCCGCCATGGTGCTGCTGCCGGTGGTCGCGCTCGCCGCGGGCACGGTCGCCTACGGGTGGGGGCCGCTGCGGCTGCCCGCCGGCGGGGCGCTGGCCGCCGGGGACGGCGTGGCGCGGCTGGCGGTCGCCGTCGCGTTCGTGTTCGTCTCCCAACTAGTCACCGCCGGGCTCGCGTTCTGGCTGTCGACCCGGACGGACGCGCCGCTGGGCGCGGTCGGCGGCGCCGTCGGCCTCACCATCGTCGGCAACGTCCTCGACGCGGTGACCGCGCTCGGCGACTGGCGCGACCTGCTGCCGGCGCACTGGCAGTACGCCTGGATCGACGCGCTCCAGCCGCACCTGGAGTGGTCCGGCATGGCCAAGGGCGCGGCGGTGTCGACCGGCTACGCGCTGGTGCTCTTCGCGCTGGCCTTCCGCGGGTTCGCCCGCAAGGACATCGTGTCCTGAACGGCACGGCCCCGGACGCGCCCGCGACGGCCGGTGCGTCCGGGGCGGCGCTTGCTGCGCCCGGCTCCGTACGGGGCGAGCCCGGCGCCTCCGGCGTCCCGTCGTCCCGGCGCGGGCCGGACGGGCCGGACGGGCCGGACGGGCCGGATCCGGACCCTGGCCGCTACCGGGGCCAGGTGGCGAGCCGGGGCGGGCGGTGCGGCCGCGGGCCGCGGCAGGCGGTTGCCGGGGCGGGCGGTGCGGCCGCGGGCCGCGGCAGGCGGTGGGCCGGAACGCGCGCGGCGGGCGCTCACACCCAGCCGCGGCGGGCCGCCTCCACCCCGGCGCGGAAGCGGCTCGTCGTACCGAGCGCGGCCAGCAGCTCGCCCACCCGGCGGCTGTACGTGCGCCCCGATATGCCGAGCCGCGCCGCGGCCGTCTCGTCGGTGAGCCCCGCCACCATCGCCTCCAGCACGGGCCGCAGCCGCGGCGGCAGCGCGTGCGGCGCCGCCGCCTCGCCGACGTCCTGGCCCGACTCCCACCACGCGCGGTGCGCCCGCACCAGTGCCTGCACGATCACCGGGTCGCGGATCAGCAGCAGCCCGTTGCAGAGCAGTTCCAGGTCCAGCGGGACCGCCGCCACCGCGCGGTCCACGACGATCATCTTGAAGGGGATGCTCTCCGTCAGCCGCGCCCGGCCGGGCAGCCGCGCCACCACGCCGACGTCCGCCGCCGTCACCCGTCCCAGCGCGTGCCGCGGCACCACCTGCCGCACCGTGCGGACCCGCTCCGCCGCCGTCCGCACGCACGCCCCGGCCAGTTCCAGGAACGGCTCCGGCACCGGCTGGCGCAGCCCGGCCGCCGGGTCGTCGAACGTCAGCAGCTCGCGGCGGGCCGACTCGGTCAGGGCCGCCAGCGCCGCGCAGACGTGCCGGGTGCCGCGCACCGGCTGGCCCAGTGGCCGGGGGACCTGCGGAGGCACCGTGCGCGCCACGGCCGCCTCATGTGAAGCCGCCAGGCCGAGCACGGCACCCGGGACGTGCACCACGGCTGATCACCCCCGCCATCCCCTCGGAACGTACGCCACTCCATGTACTCACGTGACTCCACACGGTGACAAGGGTGTCCGGGGTCGATGGCGAGTCCCGGCCACTTCGCGTACACGGGCCGTGCCGGCGCGATCCGCCGGTCCGGTCGGCCCCCGCCCCCGCGCGACACCGGGCAGGGCCGTCGGAGTGACACGCCGAGCCGTTCGCACTACGGCGGATGGCGGACCGGCGGCGGCCGTGCCCGGATGGTCCTGTGGCCCCGCGTCACCCGGGGGCCGTACTTCCGACCACCATGGATGGATGACGACACCGTGATGCACACGCACCGCTCCCGCCGCGCGGCGACCGCGCTCGCCGCCCTCGCCGCGGCCTGCATAGCCGCCGCCCCCGCCGTCGCCGCGGACCAGGACGGCGGGCTGCCCACCGACAACGCCTTCCTGCGCGCCGCCCACCAGGCCAACCTGGCCGAGATCGCCCTCAGCCAGGACGCCCGCAAGAACGCCACGACGGCCTGCGTCAAGGACGTGGCCGCCGAACTGGAACGCGACCACGCCAAGCTGGACGCGGACGTGAAGGCGCTCTCCGACAAGCTCGGCGTCGACCTGCCCCTCGCCCCCACCGCCCACCAGCAGCAGATGCTCGCCGACGTGATGGCGCAGAAGGGCACCGCGGCCTACGACAGGGCCTGGCTGAAGACCCAGGACACCGTGCACCGGCTGACCCTCAAGGCCATCGACCACCAGGTCGCCCGCGGCGAGAACCGGCAGATCACGGCCGCCGCCAAGGCCGCGCGACCGGTCGTCGCCGGCCACCTGGAGAGGGTGGAGGGCGGCACCTGCCACGGCACGGCCCCCGCGCGGACCATCCACGCCGGCAGCGGCGGGCAGGCCGCGACCGTGTTCGCCGCGGGCGTCCCCGCCGCCGTCGCCGTGCCGGCCGTCGCGCTCGGCGGGGCACTGGTCGCGGGCGGCGCCTTCTGGACGGCGTCCCGGCTGCGCCGCAACGACCTCCGCTGAGCGGCGGCACGCAGTGGTACGCGTCAGCCGACCGCAGCACACCGCCCGCCCCCGCCGCAGTGGCCTGGCCCGCCGGGTGGGGCGCGCGGCACTGGCCTTCGGCGCGGTCCGGCTGGCCCGTGCCGTGCGCCTGCGCGCGGGCCGCGCCCACAGGCACCCCGGCCCGGGGCGTCCCGCGGCGGCGGCACGCGGGAGCGGCCCGCCGCCCCCGGCGCGGTCCCCTCCCCGCCCGCCGCAGGAGCCGCCTCGCCCGCTGGGAGCGCCGCCTGAGCCACGCGCCCGTGCCCGCGGTGCGGCTCGCGGGCTGGGGCCTGCGCCTCGGCCGCAGCCGCACGGCCCGCGCCCTGTACCGGGCCGCGCGCAGGCCCGCCGCGCGCCTCGCCCGGTGGGCCCGCGGCCGCCGCAGGGCCCGCGGCGGCCGCCGCCCCGGCGCGGGCACCGGTCCCGCCGCAGCCGTGCGGGCCGGGCCGGTGGGCCGCGTGCGGAGCGCCGGGCGCGGCCGG
The DNA here is from genome assembly GCF_021390935.1 of Streptomyces sp. CC228A. GTDB lineage: Bacteria > Actinomycetota > Actinomycetes > Streptomycetales > Streptomycetaceae > Streptomyces. The sequence goes on along the minus strand of NZ_JAJPUI010000003.1, from coordinate 494,884 downwards.
CCGCGCGCCGCCGGCCGCCTCGGGCGCGCCGCGCGGCGCGGCGGCGGCGTGCTGCGGCGCGAGCCGGGACCGGCGCGGCTGCTCGCCTGGGCGGGTCTCGCGGCCGCGGCGTCGGCGGCGCTCACCCTCGCCCTCCCGGCCGGCGCCCCCAGCCCGGCCGACACGGGCGCCCTGCCCAGCGCCCCTGCGGGGCCCGCGCGGCCCGCCGGGTCCGCGCACGCCCCGCCCGTGGCGCTGTCCGTGCCGGGGCACGTGGGGACGCTGCCCGTCGACCCGGTCGCCGCCTCCCGCGACGGCGCCCTCGACGTGCCCGCGTCACCGTCCCGGGTCGGCTGGTGGGCGCTCGGCGCCCGCCCCGGCGACCCGCGCGGCACCCTGCTGCTCGCCGGGCATATCGACTCGGCGGAGGAGGGCGCCGGGCCTTTCGAGGCACTGCACGCCCTGCCCATGGGGGCCCGCGCGCACGTCGCCGCCGCCGACGGGACCCGGCACACGTACCGGATCGTCGCCCGCCGCACCTACCGGGCGGGCGACCTGCCGCAGGACCTGTTCAGCGCGGCGGGCCGACCCCGGCTCGCCCTCGTCACCTGCGCGGGCGACTTCGACCCGCAGGCGGGCGCGTACGCCGAGAACCTCGTCCTGTACGGGGTGCCCGGCTGAGCCGCCGTCAGGCGCCGGCGGCCGCCGCGGGAAGGGTCACCTCGAACCGGCAGCCGCCCTCCACGTTCCGTACGTGCGCGTGCCCGGCGTGCGCCTCCACGATGCCGCGCACGATCGCCAGGCCGAGGCCCGCCCCCGCCGGAGGGGTGCGGGCCTCCGTGCCGCGCCACCCCGTGTCGAACACCCGCGGCAGGTCCTCGTCCGGGATGCCGCCGCAGCCGTCCGTCACCGACAGCACCACCGTGCCGTCGTCGCCGCGCTCGGCCGCCACCGCCACCGTCCCGTCGGCCGGGGTGTGGCGGATCGCATTCACCAGCAGGTTCGCGAGGACGCGGGTCATCTCCTTGCCGTCCACCTCCACCGGCACGGCCTCCAGGCGGCCGCCCACCAGCCGCACCCCGCGCTCCCGCGCCAGCGGGTCCGCGCCCGCCAGCGCGTCGCCCACCAGGTCGTACACCGACACCCGCGACGGGCTGAGGGCGAGCGCCCCGGCGTGGATCCGGGACAGCTCGAACAGGTCGCCCACCATGGAGTTCAGCCGGTCCACCTCGGTGCGCATCAGCCGGTGGTAGCGGGCCGGGTCCTTCACCACCCCGTCCTCCAGCGCCTCCGACATGGCCCGCAGCCCCGCCAGCGGGGTCCGCAGGTCGTGCGAGATCCACGCCACGAGCTCCCGCCGCGACGCCTCCAGGGCGCGCTCCCGTTCCCGGGACGCGGCCAGCCGGGCGCTCGTCGCCGCCAGCTCGCGGCTCAGCGCGGCCAGTTCCGCGGGCGCCGGCCCCGGCGGCGCCAGGAACGTGCCGCCGTCGCCGAACTCCCGCGCCGCCACCGCCAGTCCCCGCAGCCTCCGCACCACCTGGCGCCCCAGCAGCAGCGACGTCGCCAGCGACACGGCGGCCGCCATCGCCACCACCGTCGTCACCACGCCCAGGTCGTGCGACGACAGGAACATCGCCCAGCACACCGCCAGCGTCCCCGCCAGCATCGCCGTGACCGTCACCGCCGACACCACCGCCAGCGACACCGCCACCGAGCGGCTCCGGGTCAGCCGCAGCCCGCACCAGCCCAGCGCGCCCGCCGCCAGGGCGCCCGCCAGCGCGTACAGCGCGATCAGCAGGAAGTCACGCACCGCTGCCCGCCTCCTGAGGCCCCACCGGGTCGAAGCGGTAGCCCGCCCCCCACACCGTCTGGATCAGCCGCGGACGCGCCGGATCGTCCTCGATCTTGCCGCGCAGCCGCCGCACATGGACCGTGACCGTCGACAGGTCGCCGAAGTCCCAGCCCCACACCTCCCGCATCAGCCGCTCCCGGTCGCACACCTGCCCCGGGTGGCGCAGGAAGTACGCCAGCAGGTCGAACTCCCGCAGTGTCAAAGCCAGTTCACGGCCCCGCTTGGTCGCACGCCGGGCCGCGGGATCCACCTCCAGGCCCGCCGCCCGCAGCGGCACGACCGGCTCGGGCCGCGGCCCGGCGGCCAGGGCGCTGCGCCGCAGCACCGACTCGACGCGCAGCACCAGCTCACGCGGGCTGAACGGCTTCGTGACGTAGTCGTCGGCGCCGATCTCCAGCCCCAGGATCCGGTCCTCCTCGTCGGCGCGGGCCGTGAGCATGATGACCGGCACGGGCCCCCGGGCCCGCAACTCCCGGCACACCGCCAGCCCGTCCATGCCGGGCAGCATCAGGTCCAGCACCACCAGGTCAGGCCACCGGGCGCCCGCCGCCGCGAGCGCGCCCGGCCCGTCCGCGGCCAGGTCGACGCCGAAACCGGCCCGCTCCAGGTAGCCCGTCACGATCTCCGAGACCGTCGGGTCGTCGTCCACCACGAGGACGTGCTGTGCGCCGCCCCCGCCCGTGCCGCCGCTGCTCCCGCTCTGACCACTCTGCATGCGGCCAGCCTCGCACCGCCGGGCCGCCGCGTCGCCCCCGGGCCCCGGAGCCGGCGGCGACGTCCGTATTTCGTAAGGGTCCTGAGGGCCGGGGGGCCTCCCGGCGGGCCCGCCCGTCCCCGTACGGTGGGTGCGTCCTCCGGCACCCGACGTCAGGAGTCCCCCATGGGCCGCCAGCGACCCGCCCGCCCGCTCGCCGCCACCGCCGCCCTGCTCGCGGCGGTCGTCCTCGCCGGCTGCGGCGGATCCGGCTCCGGCGGCCCGGCGCAGGACTCCTCCCCGCAGCCCGCCGCGTCCGCCGCGGCGCCCGCCGGGGCGCCCCGTCCGCGTCCGCCGGCGGGTCGCCCGCCCCGGGGGCGGCGAGCCCGGGCGCCGAAGACCTCGCCTCCACCCTCCGGTTCACGGCGACCACCCTGGACGGCGCCGCGTTCGACGGCGCCAGCCTCGCGGGCAAACCGACGGTGCTGTGGTTCTGGGCCCCCTGGTGCCCGACCTGCAAGGGCCAGGCGAAGGAGACCGCCCGGGTCGCCGCCGAGTACGCGGGTCGCGCCAACGTCGTGGGCGTGGCCGGCCTCGACCGGAAGGACGCCATGCGCACCTTCGTCTCCGGCAACGGACTGGACGGCTTCCCGCACCTGGCGGACGAGTCCGGCAACGTGTGGCGGAAGTTCGCGGTCACGCAGCAGAGCACGTATGTCGTCATGGACGCCACCGGCCGGCCCACCCACACCGGCGTGCTGCGCGGCGGCGAAGGCCTTGCCGACAAGGTCCGGGAACTGCTGGGCTGACATGGCCGACCTGCCCCTCGCCCTCACGGCGGGCATGCTCGCCGCGGTCAACCCCTGCGGCTTCGCCCTGCTGCCCGCCTACCTGTCGCTGCTCGTCCTCGGCGACGACAGCCCCGGCCGGGTCACCGCCGTGGGCCGCGCGCTGGCCGCCACGGCCGCGATGACGCTCGGCTTCACCGCCGTCTTCGCCGTGTTCGGCCTCGCCGTCGCCCCGGTCGCCGGGCAGGTCCAGCAGCACCTGCCGTGGTTCACGGTCGTCTTCGGCGCCGTCCTGGCCGCCCTGGGCGGCTGGCTGCTGGCCGGCCGCGACCTGCCGGCGGCGCTGCTTCCGAAGCTGCGGCGGGCCCCGAAGGTAGGCCGCTCACCGCTGTCGATGGCGCTGTTCGGCGCGGCGTACGCGATCGCCTCGCTCGGCTGCACCATCGCCCCGTTCCTCGCCATCGTCGTCTCCGCCTTCCGCGGCGGCTCGGTCGCCGAGGGCGCGCTGCTGTTCGCGGCGTACGCGGCGGGGATGGGCGCGATCGTCGGCGCGGCCGCCCTGACCGTGGCCCTCACCCGCACCACCCGGGTGGGCGCGCTGCGCCGGGTCGGCCCGCTCGCCACCCGCCTCGGCGGCGGCCTGCTGCTCCTCGCGGGGGCGTACGTCGCCTACTACGGCTGGTACGAGATCCGGGTGCTGCGCGGCGCCTCGGACGGCGCCGACCCGGTGGTCACCGCGGTCGGGGAGGTGCAGACCCGCGTCGCGGACGCCCTCGGCGCGGTCGGCGCCCCCGCCGTGGCGGCGGCCGCCCTGGTGCTGCTCGCCGCGGCGGTGGCGGCGGCGCGGCTGCGGGGGCGCCGCAGGGCGGCCTCCGGGTCCGAAGCGGTCACCGGGACCCCGGCCGCAGCGCGTCGAGAGCCGTGAGCACGTCGGCCGGTTCCGCGCGCCGCGTGTAGTCGGCGTCGACGAACGCCCAGCGGATCGTGGAGCCCGCGTCGATCACGTACGTGGCGGTCAGCGGCAGGGTCCTGCCGTGGCCGCCGTTGACCCGGTCCATCTCGAAGCGGAACCCCTCGTACACCTTGGCGAGGGCGTCGGGCACGGGGAAGTCCAGGCCGTAACTCCGGGCGACGGCGGAGCCGACGTCGCTGAGCACGTCGAAGTCCAGCGCGTGCTTCTCCACCAGGGACAGCGACTGGTCGGGGATCTGCGGCGAGACCGCGACCAGCCGGGCCCCGCGCGCGGTGATCTCCGGGAGCCGCCGCCGCAGCGCGCGCAGGGCGAGCACGCAGAAGGGGCACCAGGCGCCGCGGTAGAAGGTGAGGACGACGGGCCCCTCGGCGAGCAGGTCGTCCAGGGCGACGGTCCGGCCGGTCGCCGACGGCAGCGCGAACCGCGGTGCCCGCGCCCCGACTCCCCGTGCCCGCTCGGCCCGACCCGACGCGGCGAGGTCGGCGGTCGCCCGGTCGATGACCTCCAGCATGGCGGCGGGGACGTACGCGCCGCGGCGGGCCCGCACCGCACGCAGCTCCTCGTCGAGGCGCCGGTCCTCGGGGGCCGTGCCCGGCGCGGGGGCCTGCTGCTCGCTCATCGTGCGGGGTCCCTTCTCGTGCGGCGGCGGTCGCCCACCGCCGCGCTCGGGTGCGTTCACGGGGTGGCGAGACTCAACCACTATGGCCCACAGGGTAGTTGGCGGCATCCTGCCGCGCCGGGCGGGGCGCCTCGGGCGGGCCGGCCGACCAGGCGGGCCGGTGCCGGGCGCGTCCCCCGTGCCGACGGCGCCGGACGCGTGACGATGGTGCGGAGCAGGGGACTCCAGTGGACCCGACGAGGAGGAGGCCGCCCCCATGGGGACACCGCAGGAAGAGCAGGCCGTGGACGTCGTCGTCATCGGCATGGGCGTCGGCGGGGAGCACGCCGCCGGGCGCCTGGCCGCCGCCGGGCTCGACGTCGCCGGGGTGGAGGCGGAGCTGGTCGGCGGGGAGTGCCCGTACTGGGCGTGCATCCCGAGCAAGATGATGATCCGCGCCGGGGACCTGCTGGCCGAGGCGCGGCGGGTGCCGGGCATGGCGGGACGCGCCGACGTCACCGCCGACTTCGCACCGGTCGCGGCCAGGATCAGGGACGAGGCGACGGACGACTGGGACGACACGGCGGCCGTGCACCGCTTCACCGAGCGGGGCGGGCGGTTCCTGCGGGGCCGCGCGCGGCTCACCGGGCCCGGCCGGGTGGAGGTCGACGGCCCGGACGGCTGCGTCCTGACCGCCCGCAGGGGCGTGGTCGTCGCCACCGGCAGCCGCCCGCAGATCCCGCCGGTGCCCGGCCTGGACGCGGTGCCGTACTGGACGAACCGCGACGCGGTCGCCGCGAAGGAGGCCCCGGCGTCCCTGCTGGTCCTCGGCGGCGGCGCGATCGGGGTGGAACTGGCCCAGGCCTTCGCCCGGTTCGGCTCGGCCGTGACCGTCGTCGAGGCCGCGCCGGGACTGCTGCCCGCCGAGGAGCCCGAGGCGGGCAGGCTGCTCGCCGAGGTGCTCGGCGCGGAGGGCGTCACCGTACGGACCGGGGCGCGGGCCGCCGGGGTGCGGCACGCGGACGGCGCCTTCCGCCTCACCCTGGAGGACGGCGGGGAACTCACCGCGCAGCGGCTGCTCGTGGCGACCGGCCGCCGCCCCGACCTGCGGGGGCTCGGCCTCGACCGCGTCGGCCTGGACCCGCAGGCGCGCGCCCTCGACGTGGACGGCAGGATGCGGGCGGTCGGCGCCGACGCGGTGTGGGGCGTCGGGGACGTGACCGGGCGGGGCGCGTTCACGCACGTGGCGATGTACCAGGCGGAGATCGCGGTCCGCGACCTCCTCGGCGAAGCCGGCCCGGAGGCGGACTACCGTGCGCTGCCCCGCGTCACCTTCACCGACCCGGAGGTCGGCGCGGTCGGGCTCACCGAGCAGGCCGCCCGCGACCGGGGCCTCACCGTGCGCACGGGCTGCTCCCGCGTGCCGTCCTCGACGCGGGGCTGGATCCACAAGGCGGGCAACGAGGGCTTCGTCACGCTCGTGGAGGATGCCGCGCGCGGTGTCCTCGTGGGCGCGACCGCGGTCGGCCCGACGGGCGGTGAGGTGCTGTACGGGCTCGCGGTCGCCGTGCACGCGGAGGTGCCGGTGGAGCGGCTGCGGCACATGATGTTCGCCTACCCGACCTTCCACCGGGGCGTGGAGGACGCCCTGCGCGACCTGACCACCACGTGAGGCCGCGCAGGGCGGCCGATGGGGGTGTTGCCTGGGGCGGGTGGGGGGTGGCCGTGGTCCGGACCCTTCGGCGGGCCGGGAGTCCCGGGCGGCCCGTGTCCCGGTCGGCCCGCCCGGCTGCTGCCGGTGGGCGGCCGGGTGGGCCGGCGCAGGGCCGGAGTCCGTACGGCCGCGGGGGTCAGCCCGCGGGCGCGTGCGGCGCGCCCCGGTCGCCTTCCGGTGCCAGCAGGTCGGTGAGGTGGCGGACCGAGGAGTCCCAGGACCACTCCTCGGCCACCCACCGCCGTCCCGCCTCGCCCTGCGCCTCCCGGTCCGGTGACCGCAGCGCCGAGCCCACCGCGTCCGCCACCGCCGCGACGTCCCGGCCGTCCACGACACGGCCGTTCCCCCCGCCCCGCACGGTGTCGGGCGCACCGCCCGAGTCGCCCACGACCACCGGCAGCCCGCTGGCCTGCGCCTCCAGGAACACGATGCCGAGGCCCTCCGCCTCCAGGCCGCCCTTGCGGGTGCGGCACGGCATGGCGAAGACGTCGGCGGCGGCGTAGTAGTCCGCCATCTCCGTGTGGTCCCTGCCCCCGGCGAACACGACCGTGCCGGGAGGGCAGCCGCGGGCCAGCTTCCGCAGCCGCTGCTCGTCGGGGCCCCGGCCCACCACCAGCAGCACGGCGTCCGGGACCTCGCGCAGCAGCCGCGGCAGGGCACGTATCAGCGTGTCCTGGCCCTTGCGGGGCACCAGCCGGGCCGCACACAGCACCACCTTCCGGTCCTCGCCTATGCCGTGGCGCCGCCGCACCGCGCGCCGGCGCTCGGCGGACCCGTCCGGGCGGAACTCCCGCGCGTCCACGCCCGGTGCGAGCCGGCTCAGCCGGGCCCGCGGCCCCAGAGCGGGCGCTAACCGCGAGCGCGTGTACTCCCCGAGGTACGTCACCACGTCCACGTGGTCGCCTATGCGGCGCAGCACCTGCCGCGCGCCTGGCGTGCGCGCCCACCAGATCTCGTGGCCGTGGGTCGTCGCGACCATGCGGCGCACACCGGCGCGCCGCAGGTCGGGCGCCATGTAGGCGAGGGGCGCCGCCGCGCCGAACCACACGCGGTCGCAGCCGTGCTCCCGTACGAGCCCGACCGCGCGCCGGGTCACCCGCGGCGAGGGGAGCAGCGTGCGCGCCGGGTCCCTGACCACCGGGAACGGCAGGGTGCGGTCGTACGCCTCCGTGCCCGGCTCACGGGACGTGTACACGACGACATCGCCCGGCATGCGGGTCACCATGGCGTGGACGAAGGTCTCGATGCCGCCCTGGCGGGGCGGGAAGTCGTTGGTGATGACAAGGGTGGTGCTCACAGCGCGGGCCGCCTTCGCTCGTCCGGTGTTCGGTGTCCACAGGGAGGGACGGGAAGATCGCGTTCCGGGTTTACCGGGGGAGCCGACGCGGTCGCCGCGGACCGGAGTCGGTGCCGTGCACGGCAGCTGACGGCGCCTCGGGAGCGGGGTCCGGTCGGCGCCCCGTGCGCCCCGGCGCCCGTGCCGGAGTCGGGTCGTCCACTCCTGTTGTCGCCGTGGCCGAATCTCGCCCGCGGGACGGCCCCCGTCGGCGCCGCCGCCTCACGCGCCGCCGGCCCTGCGAGCCCGCCCACCGTCACTTCCGGCCGATCCGCGCCCCGCGTCGGCCGCCGCCGCTGCGCACCGCCCGGCCCGTACCACCGCACACCGCCCCGGGCGCCGCTTGTTTGGGGCCTTTTGCCGGGGCCTCGCGTGCTCTGGGATGGTATTCGATTTCCCGAATTCCCCTATCGGATAGCTACGCCGGATTTTCCTTGTGGCTGTCCGAAAGGGCTCCCTACGATCCTGTCAAGGAATTGAACGCCGCCGTCCGGTGGCGTACCGAGCGAGGAGCATGCAATGAAGCGCACCACTCTGTCGCGTCGAGGGAAGATCATCACGGCTCTGGTCGCGGCAGCGGCGACGATGGGCGGCGCGGGCATCGCCACGGCCACCCCGCCCGTGGACGCCAGCCTGGTCGACCGGTTCGAGGGCAAGTTCCTCGCGCCGCACGACATCAAGGTCAACAACGTCTCGGACGTCGTCCAGCAGACCCTGACCATCCAGCCCGGCGGCGAGACCGGCTGGCACATCCACCCCGGCATCGTGGTCCTCACCGTGAAGTCCGGCGAGATCACCCGCAAGAACGCCGACTGGCACTGCACCGTGGAGACCTTCAAGGCCGGCGACTCCTTCGTCAAGCAGGGCAGCGTCCCGCTGAACGGAGTCAACGAGGGCACGGAGCCCCTCGTCGTGGAGCTCATCTACATGAAGCCCGAGGGCACCCCGCTGCGCTACGAGCGCGAGGCCCCGCGCCACTGCGACTTCGGCTGACCCGCGGAACGGCCCCCGGCAGTCGCGCAAGACCCTCCGGCTTCCCTCCGTCCGGCGCATGCGCAGGGGGGCCGGACCCATTGGTTCTGCGGAGAATGAATTCCGGGGGAATTCTTCGCGGACCACGGCGGAGCGGTCCGGCACTTCCCAGGAGAATGGGCGTGCCGGTCCGCTCCGACCGCTTCCGGAATTCCCGCCGGTCATCAGGCGGTCATTTCCTGGAGGGTGCTCCGGTAGAACGCGAGCCGCGCGGTGCGGCCGATGGTGAGGGCGCCGACGAGCCGCCCCGACCGGTGGTAGCTGACCTCCAGCCGGCGGCCCGGCAGGTCGTGCTCGACGATCCGCGCCTCGTCCGCGGCGGCGGGCAGGCCCACGGACCGGATCCTGGCGCCGTACAGGTCGGACCAGAAGGACGGGACCCCGGTGTACGGCTCCGGGTCCTCCGCCGCCAGCAGGGTGGCCGCGGCGGCGGCGCCCTGCTCCACGGCGTTCGTCCAGTGGCCGAGCGCCAGCGGCTGCCCGTCGGCCAGCCGGTGCGGCACACGCGCGACATCGCCCGCGGCGACCACACCCGGTGCCGTGGAGCCGTCGGTGCGCAGCGCCCGCAGGGAGGCGTCGCAGTGCACGCCGCCGTCCAGGGCCAGGCCGGAGCCCTCCAGCCAGCCGGTCGACGGGACCGCGCCCAGCGCCAGGACCGCGGTGTCGGCCGGGACGGTCGAGCCGTCGGACAGCACCACGCCGGTGAGCCTGCCGTCCGGTGCGGCGTGGAAGTCGGTGACGGTGGTGCCGGTGCGCAGGTCGATGCCCGCCTCGCGGTGCAGGGCCGCGATGTACGCGCCCGGTTCGGCGCCGATGGCCCGCTCCAGGGGCTGGTCGGCGGCTTCGACGAGGGTCACGTCGAGTCCGCGGGCGACGCCCGCGGCCGCGATCTCGCCGCCGAGGAAGCCGGCGCCGACGACCACCAGCCGCCGTCCCGGTTCCAGCGATCCCCGCAGCGCGACGGCGTCGTCCCAGCCGCGCAGGGTGACCACGCCGGCGGGCGGCGCGGGGCGCGAGGCCGGCCAGCCGCGCGCGGCCGACCCGGTGGCGATGACCAGCCGTCGTACGGGAGGTCCTCGCCGTCCGCGAGGGTGACGGTCCGCGCCTTCAGGTCGAGGCCGACGGCGGGCCGGCCGAGCCGCCAGTCCGCGTCCAGGCCGTCCGGCAGGGCGAGGCCGGTGACGCCGGGTTCGACGTCCGAGGTGAGGACCTGCTTGGACAGCGGCGGCCGGTCGTAGGGGAGGTGGGGTTCGTCGCCGACGATGGTCAGCGTGCCGGCGAAGCCGCGGGAGCGCAGGGCCTCCGCCGCCCGCAGGCCGGCGAGCGAGGCGCCGACGACCACGATGCTGTCCATGCCTCTTCCGCTTCTCATGCCGTTTTCCGTGGTGTTCGCGTGACCGGTGCTCATGGCGTGACGGGTGCTCATGGTGTGGCCGGGGCGATGGCGATGGCGCGGAGCGGGCAGACGGCGGCGGCCTTCTCGACCTTGTCGCGGAGCTCGTCGGAGGGCTCGGCGTCGTAGATCAGGTAGTCGTCGTCGTCGAAGGAGAAGACCTCGGGCGCTGCGAAGACGCACTGCCCGTGGCTCTCGCAGAGGTTCCGGTCGACGGTGATGCGCATGGCGGGCTCCGTTGCGGTTCAGGGGGGCGAGGAGGGGTGGGGGAGAGGGGAGTTCGTCAGCCCGCCGGCGGGTTGAAGCGCGAGTAGCCGGGGGAGGACCAGCGCAGCGGCGAGGCGGCGGAGATCTCCCGTACGGCGTCGATCGAGAACTCGACCAGGCGCTGGGCCCCCGGCACCCGGGCGGCCTCCTCGGTGTCCCACACCGTGTGCGCGGTGCCGGACAGGTGGAGCACGGAGCCGGTCTCCCAGTCCGGGAAGAAGAGCCCCGCGGCCGGGTTGAGCTGGAGGTTCCCGAGGGTCAGGAACATGGCGTTGCCGATGTAGTCGGGCCAGCGCAGCCGGGTGGGGGAGAGGACCCTGACGAAGCCGGGGTTGCCGCCGCGGTGGGAGGCGTCGGCGTCACCGCGGTCGGAGGCGGTGGCGACGAAGAAGGTGTCGGCCGTGGCCACGGTCAGCTGCTGGGCGGCGGTGAGTTCGCCGCCGGCGGTGACGGCCCGCCGGGCGGTGCCGCCGGAACCGACGTGCTCGTAGTCGCGCTTCTGCAGGTACTTGGGGCAGTTGGAGATGACCTGGTCGAGGTCGACGCGCAGTCCGTCTCCGACGCGGTGGGCCCGCCCGTTCATGCGCATGCGGCGCCGCGTGGCGGGCTCGATGGCGATCATCCCGATCCGTGCCGGGTTCCCGGGCGTCGCCGCGTTCAGGGCGCCGGCCAGCGGGTCCTCCGGCAGCGGCAGTGCGTCGATCAGCAGCGTGCCGGGGTCCGGGACCCGGAGGAAGCCGGGCTCACCGGTCAGCTGGGTCGCCCAGATCAGCCCCGAGGCGTCGGCGCCACCCAGCACGATCATCGGTTGCTCGGCGAGGAAGTCCCGCGCGATGGGCGGGACGGTCTCACCGATGGCACCGAGGGAGAACCCTGCCGTCTCGGTGAGGCCGGCGCGCTGCTGCACCGCGATCTCGCCGCTGTGATACGTGGCCACGGCCATGTCCTTTCCGAACGTCCGAGGTGCCGCCGGGCTGCCGGGGCGCGTCCCGCCCCGGCCGCCGGGCTGCCGACCCGGCCCGGGCCCCGGCGCAGGGGCCCCGGCACGGGTCGGTGCGGCTCCCGGCGGACTGGTCTGTCTCTTAGAAGAAGCCGCAGGTGGGGGCACCGGTGGTGGGGGCCTCCGCGGTGTCGGCGCCGGAGGGGGCGTAGACCTCCAGGCGGGTGCCGTCCGGGTCGGTGAAGAAGATGCCGCCGGACGAGGCGCCCTCGCCGTGCGGGACGACGCCGTCGTACGCGAACTCCGCGCCGAGCGAGCGCAGCACCTGCTCGGTGGCCCGCACCTCCTCGATGGTGTCCACCTGGAAGGAGAGGTGGTGCAGACCGGGGCGGTCGGCGGCGAACGTGCCCTGGCTCTGCTGCCACAGGGTCACGAGCAGCTTGCCCTCGCGGCCCAGGAAGGCGAACCGGCGGCCGTCCTCCTTGCCTTCGCCCATGACCTCGAAGTCGAAGACCTCGCGGTAGAAGGCGAGCGAGCGGTCCATGTCCGTGACGTTCAGCCCGACGTGCCCCGTCTGCAGGTTCTTGGCCTTGCTCATCGTCGATCACATGCCTTTGGTCAGCGTTGCGAGTCCGCCTCGCAACCGGTGAAACTGAATTTAGCGGTTAGAACCTGGATACGTCAACCGGTGATCAAGCGATGACCGGTTATCGTGGGTGGTGTGCAGCCGCAGCCCCCCTAGAGGAAGGACCCGCAACGTGCCGACGACCTCCGACAACGACCCGAGGCCGCTGACCGGCGAGCCCGTCGCCATCGACCTGCTGAACACCCGCTGGATCGACGGCGCCGGCCGCCACGACCTGCTGGTGTCGCCCGAAGGGCTGGCGATCTGGCTGGCCGCGCCGCAGATACGGGACGCGCTGGGGAACACGCCCGTGTCCGCCGATCAGGAGACCCTGGACCGGTTGGTGCGCGCTCGTGCCGCGCTCGACCAGGCGGTCGCGGACCCCGGCCTGCCCGCACCGGAGGCGATCGAGGCCGTCAACTCCGTCCTCGCGCACGGCCGGGTCCGCCACCTGCTCACCCCCGAGGGCCCCGCCACGGCCGTCGAGGTGGACGCCCCGTCCTGGCTGCCCGCGTGGATCGCGGTCGCCGACTTCCTGCGGCTGCTCGGGGACCGCCCGGACCGCATCCGGGCCTGCGGCAACCCGGAATGCGTCCTGCACTTCTACGACGTGTCCAAGAACGGCACCCGCCGCTGGTGCTCCATGGCCGGCTGCGGCAACCGCGCGAAGGCGCAGCGCCACTACGCCCGCCACCACCGCCCCTGACCGCACCGCCCACCGGGCCCGGGCGCCGGGGCCGGGGTGCTCCGGCCCCGGCGGGTGCCCCGGCGTCGAGGGGCGCCCGACTTCCGGCGGCGCCCCGGCTGCGAGCCGGGCCTGGTCCGCGCGGCCGCCCGGACGGGAGGGCCCGCCGCGCACGGCACCCGCGGCGTCGTGGACGGCGGGCGGCGGATGCCCCTCGGGCACCGCGGGGCCTCGCCTTCCTGCCTGTACGGGCCGCGTACCGGCAGCCGAGCAGACCGGGAGGGCCGCCGGCCCTCCCGCGACAGCCGACATCCTGCAGCCGGCCGTCGCACAGCCGTGGCGGATCCAAGGAGCCCTGCACCGCAGTGGGAGTGGGATCCGGGTGCCCAACGTGAAGCCTCTGGTTCAACGCACGATCTTGCGCGAGACCTGTCCTACCAGGGGCTTCATGTCTGCCCGCGGCACGGGTGCCGTACCCGCTCGCCGGTGACACCGGCCATCACCCCGGCCCGCAGAGATCATTTCACTGACAAACCTCCGTGCGCGGTAGCGTCGTCGAGAGAACCCATCAGGGAAGGAACGATCGCCGGATGCCGCACAAGACTGATGTCGCCGACAGGCGCGGCCTGATCCTCGACTTCGCCGGGGTGCTTACCGCCAGCCCGATCGATGTCCATCGCGCCTGGTGCGTGTCGGAAGGGCTGGCTCCGGGCGCGTGGCGCAGCACTCTCAACGATCACCCTGAGGGCCGGCGTCTGTACGCGGCTCTGGAGATCGGGGAGATCGGGCAGGCCCAGTGGAACGAGGGCACGGCCGCGCTGTTGGGTGCGCACGTGGATCCGGTGAACCTGATGGGGCGGGCCTGGGCCGGGGTGCCCGCAGCCCGCCGGATGGTCGCGCTCGCGCGTGCCGCGCGTGCCGCCGGCCACCGGCTTGCCCTGTTGTCCAACAGCTTCGGTCTCGACCCGTTCAACCCCTACGAACACGTCGGCATCTGGGACTTGTTCGACGTGCACGTCGTCTCCGAACTGGTCGGCATGGCGAAGCCCGATCCGGCGATCTACGAACTCGCCCTGGAGCGGATCGGGCTGCCCGCCGAGCGGTGTGTGTTCGTGGACGATCACGCGGTGAACCTTCCGCCGGCCGCCGATCTGGGCATCGCCACGGTCCACGTCACGGACGAGGGTGAGGCCGTGACCGAGTTGGAGGCCCTCCTCGGTGTCACAGCGGTGCTCGCCGCGTGAACCCAACTGCGGTCTGATCAAAGGCTGTCGGCTCCACCGCTCCAGCCAGTACTGTCCGTGTGGGGCCCATCACGCGGAGGTTCTGGAGCATGCAGTGGTCGGAGTACACCACCTCTGAGCGCTTGAAGGCGCTGCGCGGCGGCATGACGCAGGAGCAGTTGGCGGAGGCGGCCGGTGTGTCCGTCGGCGTGGTCCGGAAGCTCGAACGCGGCGGAACGGCTTCCCTGCCGTCCCTGCTGTCGATTGCCGACGCGCTCGGCACGGACATCGCCGTGCTCCTCGGTCAGCAGGCGCCACGGCGGTCCATGGACCGCGACGAGCGGGCCGCGTTGCGCCTGGTCTCCGCAGCCACCCATGACGCGGCCATCGGCATCCCCGCCGAGGTCGAGCCGGGCACCGTCGAAGAGCTCCGCGCCGTCGTCCGTCGTGCGGACGCCGCGTACTGGGGAGGCCGGTACACCGAGCTCGGCACTCTCCTCGGGCGCGGCGGGCCGCCCGGGCGCAGCGGACGGCCCGGGTCCGGTGGGAAACCGGGCCCGGGCCGTCGCCGTACTACTCCCGCGCGCCGCCTCAGCCCTCCGGCAGTGCCTCGACGCGGTACTCCACGCCGCCGGAGTCCGCACCGCGGTCCCTCAACTCGGCGCGGCGCACCTTGCCCGACGTGGTCCGGGGCAGGGACGGGACGAACTCGAGCACCCGCACCCACTTCTCCGGCGGGAGTTCCGCCTGCACCCGGTCCAGGATGCGCCGCGCGGCCTCCGCTCCGCCGGGCCGTCCCGGTGCCGCGACCACGTACGCCTTCGGCGCCCACAGGCCGACGGGGTCGGGCACCGGCACCACCGCGGCGTCGGCCACCCCCTCGTCCCGCAGCACCACGTCCTCCAGCTCCCGCGGCGAGATCCGGTGGTCGAACGCCTTGAACATGTCGTCGGCGCGGGCCACGTAGGTGAGCGAGCCGTCCGGGTTGCGGACCCCCAGGTCACCGGTGTGGTAGTAGCCGTTCGCCAGGGCCTTCGCGGTGCGCTCCGGATCGCCGACGTACCCGCGCATCAGCCCGACGGGCGGGTCCGCCAGATCCAGGCAGAGCTCGCCCGGCGTGCCGTCCGGGACCTCACGGCCGGTCTCCGGGTCGATCAGGACGACCGTGTGGCCGGGCAGCGGGAAGCCCATGCTGCCGGGCACCGGGGTGCGGCCGGGCGGGTTGCCGATCTGGCCGGTCGTCTCCGTCTGCCCGTACCCGTCGCGCAGGTCCAGCCCCCACTCGCGGGCCACCCGCTCGATCAGGGCCGCCTCCAGCGGCTCTCCGGCCGCCGCCGCCTCCCGCAGCGCGGGCGGCCGCGGGCCCAGGCCGTGCGCCGCCATCCCCCGCCACACCGTCGGCGGGGCGCAGAACGTCGTGATGCCGCGGGTGCGCAGCACGTCGAGGATGTCCGCGGGCGTACTGCGCGCCGCGTCGAGGGCGACGACCGTCGCCTCCGCGTTCCACGGCACGAAGAAGGAGCTCCACGAGTGCTTCGCCCAGCCCGGCGCCGAGATGTTCAGGTGCACGTCGCCCGGCTTGACGCCGTTCCAGTACATGCCGGACAGGTGGCCCACCGGGTAGCTGACGTGGGTGTGCTCCACCATCTTCGGCTTCGACGTGGTGCCCGAGGTGAAGTAGCGGAACAGCGGGTCGTCCGCGGGCGTGGGGCCGGAGGGGGTGAAGTCGGCCGCCACGCCCGCGGACAGCTCGTACGGCAGCCAGCCCTCGGGCGAACCGCCCACGCTGATGCCCTTCCACCGGCGCGACCCGGGGTCGCCCGCCTCGTCGAACCGGCCCGCCAGGCCCGCCTCCGCGACGACGTACCGCACGTCGCCCCGGTCCAGCCGGTCCGCCAGCTCGGCCGGGGTCGCCGTCGTGTAGGTGGGGATGACGATCGCGCCCAGCTTGATGGCGGCGAGCATGGTCTCCCACACCTCCGCCCGGTTCCCCAGCATCAGCAGCACCGGGTCGCCCCGGCGCACGCCCAGGGACCGCAGCCACGCGGCGACCTGCGCCGACCGCCGGGACAGGTCCCGGAACGTCAGCTCCCGGTCCGTGTCCGGGCCGGCGCCGCCCACGATCCGCAGCGCGGCCGTCTCCCCCCGCTCGGCGGCCACCGCGTCGAACCAGTCGAGCGCCCAGTTGAAGTGGGTGGGGCGCGGCCAGCGGAACTCGGCCGCGGCCTTCGCCAGGTCCGTGCGGTGCAGCAGCAGCAGGTCCCGGGCCGCCCGGAACTCCTCGGTCGCCGACGGCCGGGTCATCCCGCACCCCCGGGCGCCGCGGCGGCGACGGCCGCCTCGTTCTCCCGGACGACCTCCAGCGGGCGCAGCGCGTCCTGCGCGATCGCGTCGGCGTCCCGGTAGAAGAGGGTGCTGACGCCGGGGCGGCTGCTGCCGACCTGCGTGAACCACCGGGTGTGCTCGGTGGGGATGCCGAGCGCGTACAGGTCGGGCCGCGGCACGCCGTGGGCGTCGACCACGTGGAACGGGCTGTCCGTCACCTCCAGGCCGCCGGTGACGAAGCGGCTGCCGCCCGGGCCCTCGATCACGTACCGGCGGACCATGCCCTCCTCCAGCAGCTGACGCGTCAGCGGCGAGGTGTCGCGGTGCAGGTCCGGCGTCGGGATCCGGGCGTCGATCAGCGCCCGTACGACCCGTGCGGAGCCGGCCACCTGCGGGGACTCCACGAGGAAGCCGCCGGCCTCCTCGTCGGTGCCGAACCGGGTGCCGGGCCCCGCCACCTCGACCACGCCCTGCTCGATGAGCGCGCGCAGCTGCTCCACCCGGTACATGGGCGGACCGGCCGACAGCAGGGCGTTGACCGGCAGGAACCTCCGGTGGAAGAAGCCGGTGTGCGACTCGGGCAGCAGACCGCCGAAGTCGACGGCCAGGCGCACCACGTTGCGGATGTCCCGCAGCACGTCCAGCGCGGACTTCAGGGGGCCGTCCAGGGTGCCGAGCGCGGCGGCCGCCAGGTCGTCGTCCATCACCTTCAGCAGCCGCTCCCGGAACTCCTCCGGCGAGCCGAACTGCTCGTCGCCGAACGGGCGGGCCAGGGCGTCGAGGTCGACGGGCGGTACGTGGCCGAGGCCGGCCGAGGCCAGCAGCTCACCGCGGTCGCGCCCGGCGCGCAGCGCCTCGGCGTGCTCGGCGGCGAAGGCGTCGGCGGCCTGCGCCCCGCGGGTGTTGCGGACGTGCGTGACGTAGTAGACGTGCTCGACCTCCTGCAGCAGCAGCGGCAGCACGTCCTCCGCGAAGTCCAGCTGCCCGGTGCCGCCCGCGGCGCGGCGTGCGGCCCGCGCCGACTCCAGGGCGTCCTTCGTGAGGAAGAGCGCCTTGTGGCTGAAGTTCGGCTCCTTCTGGTTGCGGCCGCGGGCCGGGATGGGCAGCCCGCTGCGCGACCCGGCGACGATGTGCGGCTCGCGGCCGCTCGCCCGGTACTCCAGCGTGCCGTCCTCGCGCGGGTGGAAGGTGCCGCCGCGGCCGACGGTCAGCGACAGCATCACGTCGTAGAAGGACAGGCCGATGCCGCGGATGCCGACCGCGCTGCCGGCCGGGATGGTGTCCTCGTCCAGCGGCATGTCGGCGGCGGAGTCACCGCACAGGTAGTGCAGGCCGGGGACCCGCGTCGAGAAGTCGAGCATCTCCTGCTCGAAGCGGTCCGGCGCGTTGACCGGGTGGCCGGTGGCGAGCACGACCCGGTCCGCTTCCAGCAGGTGCGGCGCGGTGTCGAGGCTGAGCAGGTAGCCGCTCCCGGCGCCCGTCCGCAGCGCGGTGACGCGGCCCTTCACCGGGACCAGCTCCACGTGCCCGGGCAGGGCGTCGACGACGGTCCGGTACACGTCCACGAGGTACTCGCCGTACCGCACCCGCGGGGCGTAGTCGTCGGGGCCCAGCAGCTCCTCGCCCGCGGTGCGGGCGCGCTCCTCGATCCACTGGCCGAGGGACGGGCCGGCGCCCGGCCTGGCGGGGCCGCCGTCGGGGTCGCCGGAGTACATCGTCACCTGGCTGATGACGGTGTTCATGGTGAACCAGTCGTCCTGGTCGGTGCGCCACACCCGGCCGGCGCCGACCTCGGTCGCGTCGATCAGGTGGACCCGGACCGGGCGGGGCGCGGTGCCGGAGGCGGCCGCGGCCTGCGCCTCGGCGGTGGTCCGCACGGCGAGCCGCTCCAGGACGGAGATGCCGCGCGGGCCGCTGCCGACGACGGCGATGACGAGAGGACGCGTATCGGATGTGGCTGTGTGTGACTGCACAGGAAGTCCTAGGTGGTGAGGAGGAACGCCCGAGGAGGGTCGGGGCGCGGGACTGGAGTGGGGGTGCGACCGCGCGGTCATCGCACGGCCGGGAGACTGCTGCGACCGACAGACCGACAGACCGACAGACCGACAGACCGACGGACGGACGGACCGGCTGACCGGCTGGCTGGCGACCGACCGGCCTGCTGGCGGCCGACTGACGGACCGGCCGACTGGCGGCCGACCGGCTGACGTCCGACCGACCGACGTCCGACCGATTGACGGACAACCGACGGCCGACGGACCGGCCGGCCACCCGGACAGCCGCCACTCGGGCTGCCGCCACTCGGGCTGCCGCCACTCGGGCTGCCGCCACTCGGACAGCGGCCCCCGGGCAGCGGCCCCCGGACGGGGGTCGTCCGGGCTGCCTCCGACGGCCCGCGCGGGCCTGCCGCCGTGGCCGCCGGAGCGCCGGCGGGTGCTGCGGCCGCACTCCGGTGGAGCCGCGGGCCCGGCGGCCCGGCGGTCTCCCGGCCGGTGCGCCCGGCCGCGGCCGGGTCGGCGTCGCGGGCGGGTGGCGCGGCAGGTCCCGGCCGGTGCGCCCGGCCGCGGCCGGGCGGCTCGTGCGTGCCCCGGTCGGGGTCCGGCTCGGGTCGCGGCCGGCCCGCCGCCCTGGGCGGGGTGGTCGTGCTGCTCCGCGCACCGGTCCGGGTCCCGGTCGGCGCCGCGGTCGTCGTCTTGGCGGTGGTGGCGCGGGGTCAGGCGGACAGCGCGGGCGCCGTCCTGCCCGGCTCGCCGCCGGAGGTCAGCGCGGCCCGGTCGAAGGACTCCTGGGTGTGCGACAGCATGCCCAGGAGGTCGTCGGCGCGGAGCCGGTCGCGCCCCGGCTGGGGCGAGGCCGCGATCGGCATGCCACCGGTCGCGTGCCACTGGAGGCTCCCGCGCCCGTCGATGTAGCTGCGGGTGCGCTGCGCGTTGTCCGCGTGGAGGCAGTACGGGACGTCGAGGACACCGCGGCGGAACGCCTCCGTGAAGGCCCGCCCGGTGTCCGGGTGGATGTCCAGGACCGCCTCGACCAGCGCCCGCGCCTCCGCGAGGACACCGAACTCCCCATCGGCCGCGGCCCGCTGGCCGTGCAGCTCGGCCGCCGCGCGCGCGGCCTCCTCCAGGGCGTGGACGTTGTCCTGGATGGTGGGGATCCGGTGGGCCTCCGCCGGGGTCTTGACGATGAGCCGCTCGGTGCCGGTGAGCGACGCCAGCTGCGCGCTGTCCCGCAGCAGCTTCAGGGCGCCGGCCGTGGTGCGCGGGAAGACGCCCATGTACGTGTAGAGCACGACGTGCCAGTCGAGGCCCGACAGGTGCTCCGCGGCCAGGGTGCGCAGCGCCAGCAGCGCCTCCACGTCCTGGCCGCGGTGGGTCTGCTGGGCGTAGCTGAGCGAGACGCTGCGCAGCCCGTGCTGCTTGAAGAAGACGCCCTCCAGCACGGAGAGCGCCACAAGCAGGCTGGGCGGGCACAGCTGGCCGAGCATGCAGCCGCCGAAGCTCTCCAGGTGGGTGCCCGGCTGCTCGGCGAGCAGCTCGCAGCTGCGCGCCCAGGCGTCGACCGACTCCCGCAGCGGCTTTCTGCTGTATGGCAGGCAGTACGAGACGGGACCGCCCTCGGTCGCGTCGAGGCCCGCGTCGAGCAGGGTGCGGATGATGTCGACCGGGTTGGCGGAGCCGTGCCGCACCTGGACCGCGAAACGGCCGTCGACCAGGTCGGAGACCAGGCCGCGGGTGGTGTCGGCGCCGTGGGCGACGATCGGGTAGCCGTTGAGGTCGGTGCCCTCGGCCAGTGCGAGGCGCGCCGACTCGTTGTCGTTGACGCGGGTGTAGCTGTCGATGGTCAGCGTGCCGACGCTGCGCGCGTCGGCGCGTCTCACGGCTTCGAGGCCCTCCCGCATGCGCGGCAGGTCGGCGAAGCCCATGCGGGGCTGGACGACGAGCTGCCCGTCCCGCACCGCCGCGGCGACCGCCGAGGCGAAGGGGCCGAGCTGCACGCCGTCCGGGACGGCGGGCGACGCGGCTGCCGGGACACTGCCCGTGCAGGGGGCCGGGACATGCGACGGGTCCGCGGCCGCCGCGGACTCCGGTACCAGGCCGCTCATCGCACACCCGACACGGCGACGGCTCCGGAGGTGCCGACGGCCTCCGGAGCGCCGAGGACGCCCGGCCCGCCGCCGGCGCCGGGCGCGGGGTCGGCGTCCGGCAGCGAGCGGGGCCCGGAACCGGCCAGGTAGCGGCGGAACTCGGCGACACCCGCCGCGTCCTCGAAGACCGCGTCGAACCCGGCGGCGAGCAGCTCGGGCCCGTACGTGCCCGCCTCCGCGCCGGTCACGCCGAGCTTGCCGCCGATGACGACCCGGATGCCGGCGAGGTCCGGCTGGGCGCGCAGCCGTCGGACGGCCCGGGCGCCGTCGAGCGCCCCGTGGCCGTTGACGCTGCTGATGACGACCAGTTCGGGGCGGACCCGACGGCATTCCTCGACGAGCAGCTCGTCGGGCACGCACGAACCGATATTGGTCACCTCGTGGCCCATCTCCTCCAGGAGGAGTTGGAGGAACACGAGATTCCAGGTATGGGAGTCGGAGGAGACACTCGAGACGAGCACACGGCGGCCGCGGCGCTCCACGGCGCCTTCGGCGCTCTGCTGCGGAGCGTCCTGCCGGCGGCTCTGCGGCGGCTGGACGTGGTACGTGGTCAAGGCTGGCTCTTTCGGCTCGGCGCGGGGCGCGGTGACGACATGGCGGAAAAGACGGAACGCCGGTCGGCGTGTCCGTCTCGCGGGGACTCGGCGCGGCTGCGGAACGCCGGCTGCCGGCAGGAGGGGCGGGACGGCCGGTCAGGGCGTGAAGGCCGCCCCGCCCCGCCCGGTCGGTCAGGGCGCCGCGGTGACGCCCACGGGGCGGATGGCCTTCTGGGGGGTGCGGGCGGAGGCCGGCCGCGTGCGGATGGCGAGCACCGTGCAGCCGGTGCGGCTGGACATCTGGTGCTCGGTGCCCGGGCCCTCGACGACGAGGTCGCCCTTGACGTACGACATGCCGTCGCTGTGGTCGAGGACACCGTCCAGGACCAGCATCAGCTCGTAGCCCAGGTGCTCGTGGAAGTCGCCGTGCGCGCCCGGGGGGAAGCGCAGCAGCAGGCCGACCGAGTCCTCGTTCTTGGACTCGTCAGGGGCCCACAGCACGTGGTGCTCCACATTGGCCCTGCCCGGTTCGTCCCACGACGTCCACTCCAGTTCGTCCAGCTCGAAACCGCTGCGGAACGCGTTGGGTATGTACTCGATTTCGGACACTGTGATATGCCTCTCCTCGGCCGGCGCGTCGAGTTCCGACCAACCCGCCGGTGGAAATTTTTTTGTTTGCCTCAAGAAGGCTATGCCGATGCCGCGGATACAGATCCGCATATTCCTTGATGGCGGGTATCGGACTTTCCGATAGGGTGCGGCGGCCGGTAAACGGAGGGAATAAAAAAAGCAAAGGCAGGTGGCGCGGAAAGCGAATGATCGGCTTTCCGCGCCACCTGCCTCGTCATGACGGGCCGGTGTTATCCGGAACCGGCTCCTCAGGCCGGCTGGACCACCTTCTCCCGGCCGACCCTGGTGGCCACGTCGCACACTGCCGCGACCGGCGGCCGGGCGAGCTCGCGCCCGCCCCATAGGGCCCGTACGGCCAGCCGGTGGCGGGGCAGTCCGGGCAGGACGGCGAGTCCGCCCGCGGCGGGGCCCACCGACTCGTACGGCAGCATGGCGACGCCGTAGCCGGCCCGTGCGAGCTCACGCGCGCCGCCCATGGAGCCCGCCTCGACGATCGCGGGGTCGATGCCGTACGTCTCCCGCAACGCGCCCACCAGGGCCTGGTGGGACGCGCAGTCGGGGTCCACGGCGAGGACCCGCACGGAGGCGAGCGCCGCCACCGGGTCCGGGGCGTTCACGAGGGACGCCGCGGCGACCGGCACGACCTCCAGGTCCGGCAGTTCCTCGACCGTGATGCCGGCGGGAGGAGGCTCGCCGACGGCGGGCTCCCCGTGGACGAGGGCCAGGTCGACCTCGCCGCTGCGTACGGCCTCGTGGGCCCGGCTGATCGACAGCTGCCGCAGCGACACCTGCACCTTCGGGTAGCGGTAGCGGCACTCGTGCATCAGCGACCCGATCCGCGTTTCCAGCAGGAACGCGGACGCGCCGACCGTGGTGCGTCCTTCCATTTCACCGGAGGGGTTGAGGGCGGTGGCCATCTCGTCCACCACGTGGAATATCCGCTGCGCGTATTCGTGGAATATTTCACCGGACGGAGTGAGACGGACTCCATGCGGAAGCCGCTGGACCAGCTGCATGCCGACCCTGGACTCCAGCGACCGAATGTGTGAGGTGACACTCGACTGCGCGTAGCCGAGGCTACGGGCAGCTTTCGTGAAACTTCCCAGGCGAGCCACCTCGCGAAAGGTTCTGAGTTGGTAGAGAGCGAGATCTAACGACACGTTGTCCCCCATGAAACATGGATCCGGTGTCATCCCGCAGGCCGCGCCGCCGCCCAGGTCGGGCTGCGGTCGTCGGGCTCCGGGAATCGTCAACCCCCCGACAGCTGCGGCCACTTCCCCGTGCGACCTGACTGTCGGACCCACTGCCAGACTAACGCTACTGGGAGCGATAGTGCGTTAGATTGAGGATCCTGCCATGTGTCCGCTCCCCTCGACAAGTCCTGTTCCTGTATGCCGTAGGACACTCAACTGCCACTCGAATCAAGCCGGATGAGGAGCCCGCCATGACGTCCGATGCCCTGCCGGCGGTGCCTGCCGACGTCCCCCCGCTGCACGGGGAGCCGCTGCCGCTGGAGTTCGCCAACACGGTGTTCCCGGTGCGCGGCGACCTCAGGGACGTCCTCGACAGCCCCCAGGGGCTCACCTGGTGGCTGGGCGCCTGCCGCGACCGGCTGGCCACCCCGCTGTCCGACAGCGACCTGCACGGTGTCGGCGCCGCCGACGTCGCATGCTTCGTGATGCTCAGGGACGCCACCCGGCGGCTGGTCGACGCCCACGTCAGCGGGCACGCCCCGGATGCCTGGGACGTCGCCCAGGTGAACCGGGTGTCGAGTGTCGGGCGGCCGTGGCCGATGCTGCGCTGGAGCGGCGCCGGCCGGCCCGCCTCCCTGGAGGTCTCCACCGCGCCGCCGCTCGTGGCCGTCCAGGCCGAGATCGCGCACGCGCTCATCGCGCTGCTCTCCGGGGCGGCGGCGGGCGACGTGCGCGCGTGCCGGGCGCCGGGCTGCGTGTTCTTTTTCGACCACGCCCGATCCCGTCGCGAGTGGTGCTCGACCGGGTGCGGCAACCGTGCCCGGGTGGCCCGCCACTACGCCCGGCACCAGCGCGGCCGCAGGTTGCCTAACGGGCAAGATTTCTCCGGCCGTTAGCAAAGATGTGACGTTCGCCGGGCCGTCCCGTGCGGCCCGGCGCATCGGAGTTTCCGATCCCTGGAATCTGCGAAGCCGTCGATGACAAGCCAGCGTGGCGCATTAGTTTCGATGCACAGCAGGAAACGCCGTGGCCTCCGCCACTCCCGATCCGGGGGCGCCAGGGCTTCGACAGACAGGATCACGCCATGTTCCGCACTGCATCCCAGCGCAGCACAGCGTTACCCCGCGTCGCCGCCAGGTCCTCGGTGCCCGACGACGCCGCCGGCTCCATGGCGCAGGGCCCAGGCCCCGCCCGCGGAACGGTCCGCACCGGCTCGGGCACCCTCCGGGCCACCGGCGGGGCCCTCCGCCGCACGGCCGTCCGCGGCGCCGGCCGCCGGGCCCGCCGCAGCGCCGGCCCCGATGCCGGACGCGACGGCTCCGCACACGGCGCCGCCGGTGCCCCCGTCGCCGCCGGCTGACGTGCGGGCGCCGTCCCCGAGTCCCGGCCGGCGCCGCGGGCGAGGCAGCCCCCGCCTCACCCCGGCAGCCGGCCGACCCCCTCCGCACCGGGCGCGGCCGCCGCTCCTCGGCCGCGCCCGGTCCGGTCACCTCGTTCTCCCGCGTACGGCGGCTGTGCCGGGCCACCCTTACCCGGTTGCCGCAGCCGGACGTGCACCAGGCGCGCCGGGCATGGCTCTTGACGAAGTACAGGATGCAGCCGGGCGCCCCGCAGGCCCGTATCAGGTCGGCCTGCTCCCCGGAGAACAGCGCCACCGCGGCCGCGGCGACCTCTCCGAGCGCCACCCGGTAAGGATCCCCCTCCAGCCACCGGGGGACCGCGTCGAAGGCGGGGCCGGGGGCGAGCTCCCGCCACTGGGTGGCGAGCCGGGCGGCCGCGTTCACGGCGGCGGCGTCGGCGGGCTCCGGCTCGTGACCCGCCGTACGGGCGGCGGCCAGGCCCCGCAGCGCGCGGCGCAGCTCCCGGAACGCCTCGACATGGTCCTCACCCGCGGGCCCCGAGCGTTCGAGTGCCGCGGAGAGGGCGGAGCTGAACTTCCCCCGGTGCACGGCCAGCCACGCGTCCAGGGCCTCCGCTGAGGTCAGGGCGTCCACGAGGTGACCGCGCACCCCGCCCTTGATGTACGTCGTGTTCACCAGGTCGAGCGGCAGCGGCTCACCCAGCAGCGGGAGTTGCCCGATGGCCTCCCGTCCCTGCCCTGCATGTGTCCCTTGGTCCATCGCTCCATCCTGCCGTCCTCGGACTTCGCCGGAACTCCCTCCTGAAGCTAATGCATCAGGCTATGATCCATACGTTAGCTGCTCAACTCCGTGTATTTCCAAGGGAGGAGTCCCCGATGTCCGAGTCCACGGTGACCGAGCCGCAGGCCGGCACCCCGGCCTTGAAGCGGGTCGGTGCCGCGCTGGGCGGCAAGGCGCCCGCCCGGGCCCCCGGTGCCGCCATCTCGGTGGCCACGCTGAGCGGTGTCGTCTCGCTCGTCCTGCTCGTCGCCATCGGCATCCTGCTCGACCAGGCCGTGCTCATCCCGCCGCTCGCCGCCAGCGCCGCGCTGGTGTTCGCGGCACCGGCGCTCCCGCTCGCCCAGCCGCGCAGCGTCGTCGGCGGCCAGCTCGTCTCGGCCGTCGTCGGCTTCGTCTGCCTGGCGGTCGGCGGCAGCTCCACCTGGACGGCCGCCGTCGCCGGCGGTCTCGCCATCGGCGCCATGGCCCTGGCCAGGACGCCGCACTCGCCCGCAGCGGCGACGGCGGTGATCGTCGTGGTCACCCAGCCGTCCGCGCTCCTGTTCCTGTCGCTCCTGCTGCTCGCCACGCTGGTCCTGGTCGGCGTCGGCATCGTCGCGGGACGCAGCGGCAAGACCGCCCGCTACCCCACCTACTGGTGGTGAGGGGCGACCATGACCAGCAGATTCGGACAGCTGCTCTTCACCCCTGAGGCGCAGCGGCACCAGGAGCGGCACGGCAGCCGCCGCAGTTACGCCCACATGACGGCCGGGCCGGCCGAACCCGACCGGCTCACCGAGGACGAGGCGTACTTCGCCCGCACCAGGACGAGCTTCTACATGGCGTCCATCAGCTCCTCGGGCTGGCCCTACATCCAGCACCGCGGCGGGCCCCCCGGCTTCCTGCGGGCCCTGGACGACAAGACCCTCGGCTTCGCCGACTACCGGGGCAACAAGCAGTACATCACCACCGGAAACCTCGACCACGACAACCGGGTCGCGCTGTTCCTCATCGACTACCCGTCCCGGAGCCGGCTGAAGGTCCTGGGCCGCGCCCGTACGGCCGGGGCCGAGGAGTGGCCCGACGCGGCCGGACCGCTCGTCCCGGGCGACTACCGGGCGGTCGTGGAGCGGGTCGTCCTCATCGACGTCGAGGCCTACGACTGGAACTGCCCCCAGCACATCGAGCCCCGCTACACCACGGACGAGGTGGAGCAGGCGATCGCTCCGCTGCGCCGTCGGCTGGCGGAACTGGAAAGCGAGAACGCCCGGTTGAAGGCCGGCCGCCCGTCGGAAACCGACGCAGGCCGGGAGCGCGCCCGGGCGACCGCGCACCAACGAACGGAGGAACCTCCATGAGACACACCCGCATAGTCCGCCGCGGACGCTCCGCCCATGCAGCGGGCTCCGCACTCCCCGCGACGGGCCAGGGCAGGCTCACCGACAGGTGCAAGCCCTGGCTGTCCGCCTTCTGCACCGCCTACCAGCGCAGGGAGATCACCGTGCTCCGCGTGAGCGTGGGCATCCTCTACCTGTGGTTCGGCATCCTGAAGTTCATCCCGGCCCTCAGCCCCGCCGAGGACATCGCCACCGTCGTGATGGGGATCATGACGTTCGACGCGGTGCCCACCGAGGTGACCGCCCCGCTCCTGGCCCTCATGGAGGTGCTGATCGGGATCGGCCTCGTCACCGGGCGGCTGCTGCGGCTGACGCTCGTCACGTTCTTCGTGCACATGGCCGGCGTCTTCGTCACCCTGGCGATCGTCCCCGGCGCCGTATGGAGCCACCCCCTCGTGCCGACGCTTGAGGGGCAGTACATCATCAAGAACCTGGTCCTGGTGGCCGCGTGCCTGTCCGTCGCCGCGGCGGCGGTGCGCGGCTCCCGGACCGCCGGGGTGCCCGAGGCCCAGGAAACCGCCCTGGCCGCCGGGCTCCCCGCCGGCCTCGACACGGCCCTCGACGGCAACTGCCCCACGTGCAGCAGCCCGTTCCCCGCCTCGGAGGCTCGGCCGGAGCCGACACCGCCCGAGCCCGCACTCGCCGCCCGGTCCCAGCCGGTCAGCTCGACCGCCCGGGACTGACCCCGGCACCCGCACCGGCCGTACACCGCCGGCGCATCCCCCCACGCACCCCGCACGCACCACTCCGCACCATCCGTGCACCCGCGTCCCACCCGGGCCCCGCGCCGCTTCCGCAGGCGCGGGGCACCCGGCGTTCCGGGGCCTGACGGCGCCCCTGCGGCCGGTCTGTCGCATCCGGCTGCCGCACCGGGTCCCCTGCACGGCGCCTCCTCCCCGGCCAGCGGACCGGCCAGGGAAGCGGCCGGGGCGCGGGGGTGCGGTCAGCGGTGGCGCGGGCGCGGTGGAGCCGGGAGCCGGCACGAGGGGTGCCGGTAGGCGTCCGGTCTCGCGCCCGACGCGGAGAACCCGGGGATCACGACGGCCTCACCCTCGATCACCCGGCCGCAGCGCACGCACCAGCGCCGGACCGCGTAGGTCATGGCCGTGTCCTCTCGTGGCAGGTGCAGGTGCACGTGACAGAGAACAGCGGTCGCTCGCCGGGGCGGGGGCGGTCGGTGGCGTACACGTCCTGCGGGTGGCACTGCCGGTGCTCGCCGAGCTCGCACTCACCGGTCTGCCCCGCCCGCTCGGCGTCCGCCCGCACCTGCTCCAGCGTCCGCGCGGTCACCGGCTGCTCCTCGCGGTGTGGCAGCGCACGCAGACCCGCAGCGGGAACCGCCGCGGCAGCGGCCGGGCGGTGACGGCGGTCAGCTCGACGGCGCAGCCCGCACACTGCCGGCCGCGGCGCTGCCGGTCGGTGAGCGGGCGCGTCTGCGGCGGCCCGGCGAGCGCAGGCGCGGCGAGCCACGTCGGCGGCGGGCCCACGGGCGGCGGCACGGTCATCGGGCGCCGTCCTTGTTCGTGCGACTGATCGTCATCATGGGTGTCTCCCCTCGTAGGGCGGGTACCAGGTGCTGGGCCGCCTCACGCGGACGCGGCCGGCACACCGGCGCAGGCAGGACGAAGCCGGGCGCACGCTGCACCACCGTGAAGTGCCCTACGGCCCCTGCTTCGTCATGGACGAGAAGCTAGAAGCGAGCAGGTTGCCGGCGGTACGCTGGTTTCTCGGATTTGCTCGACCTGCCCTTGAGATTGCTGCTGATTTCTCCTGGGCCCGGTCTGGGCCCGTGGAACCGCGCCGGGCGTCCGGCCATGCTGTGGACCAACACCCCGGAAGGGAGAGCGTCCATGGCGCGTCAGCTGCGCTTCACCGGCACGGACAGCAAGGTCGACGGCTGCCCGGCCCTGCACACGGACGAGAGCACCGGTGAGATCATCGTGCAAGGCACGCCTGTCACCGACCCGGAAGACCTCATGCAGCTCAGGCACTTCGGAGCGGGCGAGGCAGCGGTGGCCGTGCCGCGCGAACTCCTCGTGAACTGGGGACCGAAGGAGATGGACCGGGTGCCTGAACTCGTCGACCGGGCTACCTTCCGCCGCCTGTTCGAGACCTTCCAGCACACCGCCTGGCGGCTGGAGACCCGACGTGGCTACGCCTCCGACCGGGAGGACCCTGACTTCCGGGCGTTCCTGGCCACGGGCTCCGCGCCGTGCGACCCCGACGAGCCCTGGTTCGTCACCATCAAGGCGCAGACCGCAGCGGGAAAGAAGGTCGGCCGGGTGCGCGTCGCCGACAAGCCGATGACCACCGAGCAGCGGTTCCTGCTCGACTACGCCCGGCACAACGCCGCGGTCGGCGAGGACATCAGGTACCTGTGGCGCGAGGACGCATCCGAGCTGCCCGCCGAGGACTTCTGGATCTTCGATTCACGCTTGGTGGCCCTGCTGCACTTCGATGGCGCCGACAACATCACGGACATCGAGCTGATCACCGAACCGGCCGAGGTCGTCCGGTACGCCATGGTGCGTGACGCAGCCATGCACCACGCCGTGCCGTTCGACCGGTTCGCTGCGACCGCATGACGCGTAACCGGTGAGCACGGACTACCAGCAAGCCAGGGGGGCCCTGGGGGCGCGCCTGCGCGAGCTCCGGTACAGCTGCCCTGGCGGTCGGCTCACCGGTCGGCAGCTGGCCCTGCGGTTGGGCTGGCCGGGTTCCAAGGTCAGCAAGCTGGAGAACGGCAGGCAGACCGCCACCCCTGAGGACCTGCGGGCGTGGGCGGATGCGGTGGAGCAGCCCGAGGCCTACCCCGAGCTTTCGGCTCGGCTCGCCGGGTTCGAGTCGCACATCAGGTCATGGCGCAGGGCCTTGGCGCACGGCTTCAGACCGCTGCACGAGGGGCTGAGCGCAGAAATCGACCGCACCTCGGAGCTGTGGATCTGGGAGGAGGCGGTGATCGCCGGGCTGGTGCAGACGCCGGAGTACGCGCGCCACGTCATCCGGCGGTACGCGGAACTGCTTGGTGGCGCAGACGACGTCGAGGACGCGGTGCGCGCCCGAGTGCAGCGGCAGGAGTGGCTGTACCGGTCGGAGCGCAAGCTGCACGTACTGATGTGGGAGGCCGCCCTCCGCTCGCTGATCTGCCCTCCTTCCGTGCTGATCGCACAGCTCGACCGTCTCACCGGCATGATCGGCATGGACACGGTCGAACTGGGCGTCATCCCCTTCTCCGCGTCCCTCAAGATCGTGCCGGCGAACGGCTTCTGGATTCTCGACGACCGCCTGGTCGTCGCGGAGGACTGGCACGCCAAGATGTGGTTGGACGACGCCGACAACGTCTCCTTGTACAAGAAGGTCTGGGAGACCCTCCGCGAGTCAGCCGTGTACGGTGCCCGTGCCCGCAGCCTGATCAGCCACGCGCGGCAGGCACTGGGCCCACCCGGACTCCGGCCATGACGAGGCGGCGCTCTGGCCTTTCCGTAAGCGATGAGCCGCTGCCCGACGGCCGCACGGTTGCAGCGCGGCTCCCTCCATACGGCTGCCGCGTCCGGAAGCGTGGACAGTCGCGGGGTCGGCCCATCACCGCCGCACTTCCTGACCCGAAAAGGGCCGGCCGCGGTCCGGCCGTTTTTCCGCCCTGCGCCCGCCCCGGGGAGGCGCTTGGCCAACGTGCGCCGCGCTTCCGCCCGCACATGACGATGACCAGCGCTTCCGCTGGTCAAGTGGGGGAGCGCCCCAGGCAGGACTCGAACCTGCGGCCAAGCGCTTAGAAGGCGCCTGCTCTATCCACTGAGCTACTGGGGCCGGTGGTGGCCTTGTGGCCTCTGGAGCCCGGGTGGGTGGTCCGTGACCTTGCCGGGGTCAAGGATAGGGCTCCGATCGCCTTGGGCCGGTCGCTTCAGCTGCGTGGCACGATGTGGAGGTTCAGTGAAGCGACACCGATAATCGCAGGCAGGTGCGATTTCCGCAGCGCTTTTCGCGCCGCGCGCGCCGGGTGTTGTGCACTCGTTATGCCTGAGTCCCACTCGTTCCCCTCTATCCATTGTGTCCAGTCGGCGCGCAGAGAGGGCATACGCTTCAAAAAGATGGTGAAATTGGGCATTCTTCACATGTGGTGACCTTGGACGTACGGCCTCAGCTCCTCGACGCACTCTCCGCCCTGCGCGACAGTGTCGCCGCTGTGCGTCTCCCGCTCTCGCTGCCCGGCGCGCCCGGTGCCCGGCGCACCAGGGCCGAGCTGCTCGCACAGCTCGACGACTACGTGGTCCCCCGGCTCCACCATCCGGAGGCGCCGCTCCTCGCCGTCATCGGCGGATCCACCGGAGCCGGGAAGTCCACCCTCGTCAACTCCCTCGTCGGCCGCCGCGTCAGCGAGGCCGGGGTGCTCAGACCCACCACCCGCACCCCCGTCCTGGTCTGCCATCCGGACGACCGCGAGTGGTTCGCCCACCCGCGCGTCCTGCCGCACCTCACCCGCGTCTGGGGCCCCTGCCCCGCCGACCGGGACACCGCCGGCGACGAGCCCGGCGACGACGGCCCCGGCGGCGGGCGCACCCTGCGCGTCGAGCAGTCCGACGCCCTCACCCCCGGGCTCGCCCTCCTCGACGCACCCGACGTCGACTCCCTCGTCGTCGAGAGCCGCGAACTCGCCGCCCGGCTCATCTGCGCCGCGGACATCTGGGTGATGGTCACCACCGCGTCCCGCTACGCCGACGCCGTCCCCTGGCACCTCCTGCGCACCGCGAAGGAGTACGACGCCACCCTCGTCACCGTCCTCGACCGCGTCCCCCACCAGGTCATCACCGACGTCGCCCGCCAGTACGAGGCCCTCCTCACCCGCGCCGGCCTCGGCGACGTACCGCGGTTCACGATCCCGGAACTCCCCGAGTCGGCGGGCGGCGGCCACGGGCTGCTCCCCGACACCGCCGTCGCCCCCCTGCGGGCCTGGCTCAGCCACCGCGCCCAGGACCCGGCCGCCCGGCAGCAGGCCGTCGGCCGCACCGCGACCGGGGTCATCGACTCCCTGCGCGCCCGCGTCCCCGAACTCGCCGCCGCCGTCGCCGCCCAGTGCGCCGCCGCCGTGCGCCTCACCGGCGCCGTCGAGAACGCGTACGAACGCGAGCGCGACCGGGTCCGCAGCGAACTGCGCCGCGGCGCCGTCCTGGCAGGCGACGCCCGCACCCGCTGGCGCGCGCACCCCCACGACTGCACCCCCGCCGAACTCCTCGACGCGCTCGTCGAATCGCTCACCGCCCTCCTCCACTGCGCCGTCGCCGCCGCCGACGAGCGCCTGCACGACGCCTGGCGGCGCGAGCCCGCCGCCGGCGCCCTGCGCACCGAGGACAGGGCGCGGCAGGACCGGGAGGCCGCGGAACGCATCGCCATGGCCGTACGCCGCTGGCGCCGCGTCCTGGAGGAACTCACCGACGAGGAGGTGCGCCGCACCGACCGCCCCTCCGGCCCGGCCCCCTCCGAGACGGTCGCGGCCCTCCTCGCCACCGCCCTCCTCGGCGGCCGCCGCGCCCGCGGCGCAGGCGAGCAGCTCGCCGAACTCCTCGGCGCGCAAGCCACCCTGCGGCTGCGCGACCGGGCCGCGGAACTCACCACCACGTCCATCGACCGCATCCTGCGCGAGGAACGCGACCTCCGCCTCGCCCCCCTCGACGGCCTCGGTGTGACCCCCGAACCCCAGGCCGCGCTCATCGCCGCGCTGTCCGTACTGCAGAAGGAGAGGTGACGGCGGTTGAGCGCCGTGGAGCAGAGCTGGGACGACGGACTCATCGCCCGCCGCATGAGCGGCCGCGCCGTGTACGACGACACCCCATTCGACCCCCCCGCCCCCCACGACACCCGCGTCCCGGCCGAGGACACCGGGCACACCCTGGAGACCACCCCGTACAAAGGCGCCCTCCGCACCCGCCTGGACGCCCTGCGGGAACTCATGGGCCTGTCCGCCACCCGCGTCGACACCGACGTCCTCGCCGAAGCCGGCCGCGTCCTCGACGAGGCGGCCGCCCGGCAGCGGCTGTCGGCCCGCCACACCGTCGTCGCCATCGCCGGAGCCACCGGCAGCGGCAAGTCCAGCCTCATCAACGCGCTGGCGGGAGTGCCCGTCTCCGAGACCGGCCTGCGCAGGCCCACTACCGGGGCCCCCATCGCCTGCGCCTGGTCCGACGGCGCCGCCGGGCTCCTCGACCGGCTGTCCATCCCCGGCCGCCTGCGCCGCCGCCCCCTCGCCGGCGGCGCCTGCGACGAGGCCCTCCAGGGACTCGTCCTCGTCGACCTGCCCGACCACGACTCCGCCGTCACCGCACACCGCCGCCAGGTCGACCGGGTCCTCGCCCTCGTGGACGCCGTGATCTGGGTCGTCGACCCGGAGAAGTACGCGGACGCCGCTCTCCACGAGCGCTACCTGCGCCCCCTCGCGGGCCACGCCGACATCACCTTCGTCGTCCTCAACCAGATCGACCGGCTCCCCGGCGACGCCGCCCACCAGGTCCTCGACGACCTGCGCCGCCTCCTCGACGAGGACGGCATGGCCCTCGGCGAACACGGCGAACCCGGCGCCACCGTCCTCGCCGTGTCCGCCGTCACCGGCGAGGGCATCGGCGAACTGCGCGAACTCCTCGGCGCGTTCGTGCAGAGCAGGACCGCTGCCGCCCGGCGGATCGCCGCCGACGTCGACGCGGCCGCCACCCGCCTGCGGCCCGCGTACGTCGCGGAGGGACGCCCGGGCCTCGGCGAGCGCTCCCAGGAGGACTTCGCGGCCCGGCTCGCCGTCGCCGTCGGCGCCACCGCCGCCGGCGAAGCCGCCGAGCGCGAGTGGCAGCGCAACGCCGGCCGCGCCTGCGGCACCCCCTGGCTGCGGCTGTGGCGCTGGTACGAGCGGCTGCGCACACCCGGCGGCGGCGAACCCCGGGCCCGCCGCCCGCGGAGGACGAGCCGACCGCCCGCCAGCGGGTCGAGCAGGCCGTACGGATCGTGGCGGAGGAAGCCGCCCACGGGCTCCCCGCCCCCTGGGCCCAGGCGGTGCGGGAGGCCGCGGTGCGCGGGGCGCACCGGCTCCCGGAGGCCCTCGACGACCTCGCCGTCAGGGTCCGCGCGCAGGACGACCGGGACACCCGGGCCGCGGCACCCGCCACCGGACCGGGCGGCGCGGAACCGGCCCCCGAGCCCGCGTCCCGCGCGGACAGGGCACGGCGCCGCCGACCGCTGCGGCCCGCCTGGTGGCCCGTCGCGGTGCTGCTCCAGATGGCGATGACGCTGCTGCAGATCGCGGGCGCACTGTGGCTCGTCGGCCAGATCGCCGGCGTCCTGGAGCCCGGCCTGCTCGCGCCCGTGCTGGTCATGCTCAGCGGCATCGTCGGCGGCCCGCTCATCGAGTGGGGCTGCGCCGCGGCCGCCCGCGGGCCCGCACGCCGCCACGGCCAGGACGTCGAGCGGCGGCTGCGGGAGGCGGCGGCGGCCTGCGGGCGCGCCATGGTGCTCGACCCCATCGCCGCCGAGCTGATGCGCTACCGGGAGGTGCGCCAGCAGTACGCCACGGTGTCAGGCAGCAGCAGGCTCCGCCGCCACTGACGGGTGACGGGGTTGTCCCCAGCGGCCCGCTCGTCCACAGGCCCCGGCGGGATCCGCCCGCGGCGCCCACCATGGACCCACACGGCGGCGGCAGGCGCCGGCGGACGGGAGGAGCGACGCACATGAACGACACCCTGGTGACCGTGGTGGGGAACGTGGCGACGAGCGTGGAGTACCGGGAGACCCAGGGCGGCGGGGTGGCCCGGTTCCGCTTCGCGGCGACGCCCCGCCGCTGGGACCGCGAGCGCGGCACGTGGACCGACGGCCCGACGAACTTCTACACGGTCAACGCGTGGCGGCGCCTCGGCGCCAACGTCGCCGCTTCCGTGTCCGTCGGTGAGCGCCTCGTGGTGCACGGGCGGCTGAGGGTGCGGGAGGAAGGCGCCAGGGAGGGGCGGCGTGCGACGTTCGTCGACATCGACGCCCTGGCGGTCGGGCACGACCTGACGCTCGGTACGGCCGCCTTCCGCCGCACCAGCGTCCCGCCCCCCGAACCCGGGCCGCCCGGCAGCGGCAGGGACGCCCCGGAGGCCACCGGCCGGGACGCGCCACAGGCCACCCCCCAGGACCCGTGGCACCCCACCGTGCAGGACGCGCCCGTGGCCGTCGACAGGGACGCCCCGCAGGCAGCAGCGGGAACCGGTACCGACGGGACGTGAACGCAGGGAACGGAGAAGCCACTTGCCGGCGTCCTTGGGGCAACACACCGCACACACGGGCGGTTCACGGTAACGATTCTGATTCGGAATGGTTGATCGCGGGCATCCCGGGGGACTGTGGGTGGCCGCCTCTCTAGGATTCCCGGGTACTCACGGGGCACTTGAGTCGTTCGGCGAGTCCCACCCCCCATGTGTCTCATGGTGTGCTCTCGCGCCAAGGGGTCTCGCCCAGAGGGGAAATTCGTGTTCGGTTCGTTTTCTGTCCAGGGGCGCCGGCGGATGGCCCGCCGCGTCGCCGCCACCGTCCTGACGTCCGGCCTGATCGCGGGCGGCTCCATAGCGGGGGCGGCCACCGCCTCCGCGGAGGAGGCGCCGCACCAGGGCGGGGCGTCCGCCACCCTCAACGGGCTCACCACGTACCACCGCGCGGAGATCCACGAGGAGGGCAAGGCCGACAAGCCCCTGCCCGCCGGGCTCTTCGAGATGGAGGTCGAGGGCGGCGGCACGCTCAAGACGTACTGCATCGACATCCACAACCCGACCCAGTCGAAGGCCAAGTACCTCGAGACGCCGTGGGACCAGACGTCCCTCGGGCAGAACGAGGAGGCCGGCAAGATCCGCTGGATCCTGCAGAACTCCTACCCGCAGGTCGACGACCTCGTGGGCCTCGCCAAGAAGGCCGGCGCGGGCGCGCTGACCCCGGAGACCGCCGCGGCCGGCACCCAGGTCGCCATCTGGCGCTACTCCGACGGCGTCGACGTCACCGCGGTCGACCCGGCCGCGGAGAAGCTCGCCGACTGGCTGGAGGAGAAGGCCCAGAACCTGGAGGAGCCCAAGGCCTCGCTGAGCCTGGAGCCCGCCGCGGTGTCCGGCCCGGCCGGCACCAGGCTCGGCCCGATCACGGTCCGCACCAACGCCGACAGCGCCTCCGTGAACCTGCCCTCCGAGGTCGCCGCCACCGGTGTGAAGGTCACCGACAAGGCCGGCAAGCCGGTCACCGAGGCCGCCGACGGCAGCGAGCTGTACGTCGACGTCCCGGCCGGCGCCAAGGACGGCTCCGCCTCCTTCGGCCTGCAGGCGACGACCTCCGTGTCCGTCGGCCGCGCCTTCGCCAGCCTCAGCAAGAGCCAGACGCAGATCCTCGCCGGGTCCAGCGTGTCCACGGTCTCCGCCACGGCGACCGCCACCTGGGCCGAGAAGGGCGCCATCCCGGCGCTCTCCGCGGAGAAGAACTGCGCCAAGGGCGGTGTCGACATCACTGCCACCAACGAGGGCGACGAGCCGTTCGGCTTCGAGCTGATGGGCGGCAAGTTCACCATCGGCGCCGGCGAGTCGAAGACGGTGACCATCCCGGTCGCCGAGGACCAGCCGTACGACTTCACCATCGCGCTTCCGGGCGGCGAGAAGAAGACGTTCAAGGGCGTGCTGGACTGCAAGACCACCAGCAGCACCACCCCCACCACCGGGGGCGGCAGCGGCGGCACCGACGAGCCCGGCCCCGCGCCGAGCCCCCAGTCGGGCGGCACCACCTCGTCCGGCACCACCGGCACGGGCGGCTCCACCGGCGGCGCCGGTGACCTGGCCGAGACCGGCGCCTCCAGCGCCACCCCGATGATCGCGGGCATCGCCGCCGCGTTCCTGCTGGCCGGTGGCGGAGCGGTGTTCTTCCTCCGCAAGCGGAAGGGCGCTTCCGCCGGGTAGCGCCCCGCGCCCCGGACAGCCCCTCGGCGGCCCCCGGCGCCCGTGCCCAACGGCACGGCGCACCGGGGGCCGCCGCCTCGTTTCCACCGCCTGCCGCCTGCCGCCTGCCGCCTGCCGCCTGCCGCCTGCCGCCTGCCGCCTGCCGCCTGCCGCCTGCCGCCTGCCGCGCCCCTCCCACGCGCCCGCGCCCGGAACGGCGGTACGGCCGGGCCGTGCGCCGAGCCCTGAGGCTCCCTCGCCCCGGGCGTGGCCGGTCGGGCCATGTGGATCCCTCACCCGGGCCGGGCCCGGCGCGTGACGCGGCCTTGCCGGCCACGGGCCGAAAGCGCGAGGGCGGGGAGCAATCGCAGAATGGAATGGCAAAAGAGCACATGACACCCGGAGGATCCATGGACGCACTCAGCAGTGACGGAATGTGCGAGCTCGACCCGGTCACCTGGGACGCGATGATCGACGCGCTGAAGGCCAACGGCGTGTCCGACGAGACCCTCGGCAAGGTCTGCCGGCAAGCCCTCACGGCCATCAACGCCACACCGGCCGCGGTACGGGAGGAATGGGTGGCCACGGGCACCAGGCCCCAGTGAGCCACCGGCAGCCCGGCGTGGCCCGCGTCGGCCGGGCCCCGGCCGCCGCCGGGGCGCCGGGTCCCACGGCCCGCAGGTCCGCCACCGCCCGGCCGCGGACCGCTGAGGCGCTGACCGTCGGCGGCTCGGGGTGCGGCGGCGCTGAGATGAGGGGCCACCGCCGCGGGCGCCGCCGTAGAGGGGCCGCCCCGCGGGCGCCGACGTGAGGGGTCACCACCGCGGGCGGCGCCGCCCCGCCGCCGGGGCTCCTGCCGGGCCGCCCCGGGCCGTCGGAGCGCGCCGGGCGAGGACCGGCGGCCAGCGGCAACGGCCCCGTTCCGAAGCGGGCACCGGCTCCCGTCCTGGTGACGGCCCGCCGAGGTACTCGTTTTCGCCCTGGGGTGGCGGTACGGCAAGATGGGGTGTATCTGCCCTGACGCGGCGGAGCCGCTGACTCGACCCCTACGGATTGCCGGACGGTTTCTCTTGGCTGAGTACATCTACACGATGCGCAAGACGCGCAAGGCGCACGGCGACAAGGTCATCCTCGATGACGTGACGCTGAGCTTCCTGCCCGGCGCGAAGATCGGTGTGGTCGGCCCGAACGGCGCCGGTAAGTCCACCGTCCTCAAGATCATGGCCGGTCTGGAGCAGCCGTCGAACGGCGACGCCTTCCTGACGCCGGGCTACAGCGTCGGCATCCTCCTCCAGGAGCCGCCGCTCGACGAGACGAAGACCGTGCTGGAGAACGTCCAGGACGGCGTCGGCGAGATCAAGGGCAAGCTCGACCGGTTCAACGCCATCGCCGAGGAGATGGCCACGAACTACACCGACGAGCTGATGGAGGAGATGGGCAAGCTCCAGGAGGAGCTGGACCACGCCAACGCGTGGGACCTGGACGCCCAGCTGGAGCAGGCCATGGACGCCCTGGGCTGCCCGCCCGGCGACTGGCAGGTCACCAACCTGTCCGGTGGCGAGAAGCGCCGCGTGGCGCTCTGCAAGCTGCTGCTGGAGCAGCCCGACCTGCTCCTCCTCGACGAGCCCACCAACCACCTGGACGCCGAGTCCGTGCAGTGGCTGGAGCAGCACCTGGCGAAGTACCCGGGCACCGTCGTCGCCATCACCCACGACCGGTACTTCCTCGACAACGTCGCCGAGTGGATCCTGGAGCTCGACCGCGGCCGCGCCTACCCGTACGAGGGCAACTACTCCACCTACCTGGAGACCAAGCAGTCCCGCCTGAAGGTCGAGGGGCAGAAGGACGCCAAGCGCGCCAAGCGCCTCAAGGAGGAGCTGGAGTGGGTCCGCTCCAACGCCAAGGGGCGCCAGGCCAAGTCGAAGGCGCGCCTGGCCCGCTACGAGGAGATGGCGGCCGAGGCGGAGAAGGCCCGCAAGCTGGACTTCGAGGAGATCCAGATCCCGCCGGGCCCGCGTCTGGGCAACGTCGTCGTCGAGGTGGAGAACCTCAGCAAGTCCTTCGGTGAGAAGGTCCTCATCGACGGCCTCAGCTTCACCCTGCCGCGCAACGGCATCGTCGGCGTCATCGGCCCCAACGGCGCGGGCAAGACCACGCTGTTCAAGATGATCCAGGGTCTGGAGCAGCCGGACTCCGGCTCGATCAAGATCGGCGACACGGTCAAGATCAGCTACGTCGACCAGAGCCGCGAGAACATCGACCCGAAGAAGACCCTGTGGGCCGTGGTCTCCGACGAGCTCGACTACATCAACGTCGGCCAGGTCGAGATGCCGTCCCGCGCGTACGTCAGCGCGTTCGGCTTCAAGGGGCCGGACCAGCAGAAGCCGGCCGGCGTGCTGTCCGGCGGTGAGCGCAACCGCCTGAACCTGGCCCTCACCCTGAAGCAGGGCGGCAACCTGCTGCTCCTCGACGAGCCGACCAACGACCTCGACGTCGAGACCCTCTCGTCGCTGGAGAACGCGCTGCTGGAGTTCCCCGGCTGCGCCGTGGTCGTCTCCCACGACCGCTGGTTCCTCGACCGCGTCGCCACGCACATCCTGGCGTACGAGGGCGACTCGAAGTGGTTCTGGTTCGAGGGCAACTTCGAGTCGTACGAGAAGAACAAGGTGGAGCGGCTCGGCCCGGACGCGGCCCGTCCGCACCGCGCGACCTACAAGAAGCTCACCCGCGGCTGAGGCGGCGCTGACTCGTGGCTCGACACCTCTACCACTGCCCGCTCCGCTGGTCGGACATGGACGCCTTCGGGCACGTCAACAACGTGGTCTTCCTCCGCTACCTGGAGGAGGCCCGGATCGACTTCATGTTCCGGCTGGCGCCGGGTGACGGCTCGCCGTCGTTCTCCGGCGGGTCCGTCGTGGCCCGGCACGAGATCGACTACCTGCGGCCCCTGGTCCACCGGCACGAGCCGGTGACCGTCGAGTCGTGGGTCACCAAGATCGGCGCCGCGTCGCTCACCATCGCGTACGAGATCAAGGATCCCGACCAGGTGTACGTGCGGGCCTCGACGGTCGTCGTGCCGTACGACCTGGAGGCGCAGCGTCCGCGCCGCATCTCCGACGAGGAGAGGGCGTTCCTCCAGGAGTACGTGGACGACGCCATGTCCTCGGAGGGCGCCGCCGCATGACGGCGCCGACCGCGTCACTGCAGTGCGCCGACGTCAGGGAGGCGGCGGGCCTCGCCGCCTTCCTGACCCGGCTGCTCCACTACGACCGGGCCGCCGCCGTCCGCCTCCAGTCGGGCGGCGGCGTCCTGGCCGTGTTCGGACGCCCGCCGTCCTTCGAGGTGATCGCGGTCCGCACGGCCCTGCTGCGGGACGGGGACGCGGCGCCGTC
Source organism: Streptomyces sp. CC228A (assembly GCF_021390935.1). GTDB lineage: Bacteria > Actinomycetota > Actinomycetes > Streptomycetales > Streptomycetaceae > Streptomyces. The sequence goes on along the minus strand of NZ_JAJPUI010000003.1, from coordinate 455,128 downwards.
CCTGGACCTCACCGTGTCGGCCGGCGAGCTCCTCGACGGCGTCGACGACACGGACGGCAGGCTCGCGCTGCCCGCGCCCGTCACCGGCCCGCCGTGGAGCGGCGTGCTGCCGCCGCGCGGCGGCTGGCGGGAGGTGCCGGGACTCCCCGGCGCCGATGCGCTCGGCCGGGCGGTCGCCGCCGCCGTCGCCGAGTTCCGCAGGCGCGACGAGGAGCTTCCGCCGGAGCGCAGGACGCGCGCCGAACGGGACCGGCTCGGCCGTGAGATCTGGTCGCGCACCATCGCCGGCACGGGGCTGCCGCTGCGCGCCGCGCACGCCGCCCAGTCCCTGGGCTTCCTCCCGCCGCCCGGCCTCCTGCCGCGTGAGGCACCGGTGACGCTGCTGGCGGCCGGCCCCTGGCTGCGGCTGCGCACCCCGTTCGGCTCGGTCGCCGTACGGACCGGCACCGGCCTGGGCGAGCTGGGCGTCACCCCGCTGCGCCACGGCTGACCGCGCCGCAGCCCCGACCGGGCGGGCACCCGCGCCGAACGCCCCCGCGATCCGGCCCGGCGATCCGGCCCGGTGGGCGGTACGTCGGCGCCGCCGGTCACGAGCGGGCGGACCGGCACCGGGGACAGGGTCCGCACAGGCGGGCAGCGGCCGCTCCGCAGGACCGCAGCCTGCAGGGATGCCGTCGCGGCCCCTCCGGGGACCTGCACAGGCGCGCCGCCGTTGACCTGCGGGAGGTCTGGCTCGCGGCTCGGCCGTGGGCGACCGGCGGCCAGCCCCGCTCGCGGCTCGGCCGTGGGCGTTGATCGGCGGGTGGCCTGGCTCGCGGCCTCAGCCGTGGGCGTTCACCATCGACGCCGCCGCGTACGTCAGATACCCCCACAGCTGGCGCTCCAGCTCCTGCGGCAGCCCCAGCTCGTCCACCGCGACCCGCATGTGCTTCAGCCACGCGTCGTGCGCCGCCCGGTCGACGACGAACGGCGCGTGCCGCATCCGCAGCCGCGGGTGGCCGCGCCGGTCGCTGTAGGTGCGCGGGCCGCCCCAGTACTGCATGAGGAACAGGGCGAGCCGCTCCTCGGCCGGGCCCAGGTCCTCCTCCGGGTACATCGGCCGCAGCAGGGGGTCCTCCGCCACACCCTGGTAGAACCGGTGGACCAGGCGCCGGAACGTCTCCTCGCCGCCCACCTGCTCGTAGAACGTCTGCTCCTGGACGGTGCCGTGCGGGATGTCTGTCACCCGTCCATCGTCTCAGACCCCGCGCGGGGGGAGCCGGGCCCCGGGACCCCTCCGCCCGGGAGCGCCCGCACCAGGTGACCGATGTCACAGTGGAGTCATGGGTGCACCCGTGGACGACCCCTGGGCCGAGGCGGCCGGCGCCGCCCGCCGCCGCCTGGTGGCCGCGCTCACCGCCGAGGGCCGGCTGCCGGACCCCGCCTGGCGGGCGGCGTTCGCGGAGGTGCCCCGCCACCTCTTCGTGCCGTACTACTTCGTGGGCGTGTCCGGCGGCTACGAGCGGCTGGGGTGCGACGACCCCGACCCGCTGCGCCGCGAGGACTGGCTCCTCGGTGCGTACGAGGACGAACCGGTCGGCATCCGGCTGCGGGACGGCGAGCTGGTGTCCACCGCGAGCCAGCCGTCGCTCATGGCCGAGATGCTGCACGCGCTCGACGCCCGCGACGGCGACACCGCCCTGGAGATCGGCACCGGCTCCGGCTACAACGCCGCGCTGCTCTGCCACCGCCTCGGCGACGGCCGCGTCACGACCGTCGACCTCGACACCGACATCACCGACGCGGCCAGGGCCCGGCTCGCCCGGGCCGGCCGCCATCCCGTCGTCGTCACCGGCGACGGGGCGCGGGGCTGCCCGGAGCGCGCACCCTTCGACCTCGTCGTCGCGACGTGCGCGATGCCCGAGGTGCCGCCCGCCTGGCTCGCCCAGTGCCGGCCCGGCGCCCGGATCGTGGCCCCGCTCTCCACGGGGGTGCTGCGGCTGGAGGTCGCCGACACCTCCCGCGCGGAAGGGCGGTTCCTGCACACGTCGGCGTACTTCGTCCCGCTGCGCGGCGCCCTGCCGCCGCCGCCCGGGGTGCGGACGGCGGGACTGCCCCGGCAGGCGCTCGACAGCGACCTGTTCCGCTTCCTGCTCACCCTCACGGCGGGCAGCCTCGACCCGTACGAGGCGTACGCGCTGTGGCGGCGGGAGGGCAGGCCGCAACGCGAGCGCTACGGGGTGACGGTCGCCGGGGACCGCCAGTGGGCGTGGCTGGACGACCCCGAGGGGCCGTACGCCTGGCCCCTCGGGTCACCGCCCGCCCGCGGCTAGCCTCGGACGACCGTGAGCGTCGTCCAGGCCCCGACGTGGACCCGGTCGCCCTCGCGCAGCGGCACCGGGACGTACGGCTGGATCGGGTCCTCGCCGCCGTTGACCGTCGTGCCGTTGGTGGAGTTCTGGTCCACGACGGCCCAGGAGCCGTCGGGCTGCTGGACCAGGATCGCGTGCTGGTGCGAGACGCCCGGGTCCTCCGGCGGGCCCGACAGGTCGATGTCGGGGGACTCGCCCGTGGACTGGCGGCGGCGGCCGATGCCCACCTGCTTGCCGGTCAGCGGAACCCGACGCTCCGGTGCGTACGCGGGCAGGGTGAGCCCCGCGGCCTCGGGGCCGCTGCGCCGCATCATCGCCGTGAAGTACTCACCGTCCGGCGCGACCACGACGGACCAGCCGGCGGGCGCCGCGCCGGGCCCGTGCCCGCCGTGACCTGCCGCGCCGCCGGGGCCGGGCTGGTGGCCCTGCTGCGGGAACCCCGGCGCGGGGGCGGGCGGGAAGGCCGGGCCCCGGTCCTGGGGCGCCGTGCCGGGCCCCGGCGCGGGGGCGCCGGGGCGTGCGCCTGCGGAGGCATGCCGTGCGCGGAGTGCGGGCCCTGCTGCTGCGGGCCGCCCTGGTGTGAGGGCGGAGGCAGCAGCCAGTCGTCGCCACCGGCGGCGTGCTGCGGCGGCCCGGGCGGGGGAAGCCCTGCGGAGGCGGCGGCGGCCCCGGGTTCCGGCCCGCCGGCGGCTCGTGCGACGGCCCGTGCGACGGCTCGGGCGCCGGCGGTCCGGCCGGGCGGTGCCCCTGCGGGGGAGGCGGGCCCGGGTACGCGTACGGGTCCTGGTGGCCCTGCCCCTGTGAGGGCGGGCCGGACAGGAAGCCGGGCGGCAGGTCCATCCCGGCCGACGACCCGAACGGGCCGGGGCCGTGGCCGCCGGGTCCGCCCGGGCCGGGTCCGCCGGCGGCGGGTCCGGGGTGCGGCGGGGGAGCGGGCACCGGGGAGTACGGGTCGCCCTGGCTCGGGGCGAAGTTCCAGCGGCACTCGCCGCAGAACGGCGCCCCCGGCTCCCGCGGTGTACGGCAGCGCGGGCACAGCTCCGCCTGCTGGGTGGCGTTCGGGTCGCCGCCCGACGTGCCGTAGCCGTGGGCGGGGGGCGGCGGCGGAGGCGGGGGAGGGTAGCCGTATCCGGGAGCGGGCGGCGGGGGAGGCGGCGGGACGGCGCCCGCCGGGGTGCCGGCCCCGGCCATGCGGTGACCGCACACCTCGCACCAGTCGTCGGAAGGCGACTGGTGTCCGTTCGGGCAGGTCGGCATGTCGGCCTTTCCCCCTCTCCTCGCCGGCCGCCGCTGCGGCCGTGGTCGTGACGCTCTCGTCCGTCAGGGCTTTCTCACGCGAACCGTCTTGGTGGAGCGCGTTGCGAGCGTCATCTCGTCCGCCTCCGCGACCTTCGCCTTCCGTCGCACAGTACCCGCCGCCGCGGCGCCGGCGTCGGCCGCCTTCGAAAGCAGTTTCGCAGTATCCGTGTTCCTGCGGGCGCCGCGCCACCTGCACGGGGGCCGCTGCGCAGCCGCCCCGGCGCGGACGCCGCCGACGTGCGGCGACCCGTGCGCCGTGGTGCGGCACGGGGGCCGGGTGCGCCGTACACGCCCCTGGTGGGAGCGGCCGTCGACGAGGGCCGGCCCGGTGCGCGGGGGCGCGCCCGCTGCCGCCCCCGTGACCCACCGCATCTGCACGGGCGGGGCCCAGGTCCCGGGACGGATGTACGGTTCCGAGGCGGCAGGCGGCAGGCGGCAGGCGGCAGGCGGCAGGCGGCAGGCGGCGGGCGGCTCGGTCAGGCGGCCCCTGCTCCCTGCGGCGGTACGGCGAACGGCAGCACCGCCACTGTCACGTTGTCGTGCCCTCCGCCGTCCAGGGCGTGGCCGACCAGGACCCGGGCCGCGTGCAGCGGCCGCAGGGCGGCGTCCGCCGGAACGGCGCGGGCCATGTCCCCGGCCGACTCGGCGTAGTTCCACAGGCCGTCCGTGCAGACGACGACCACCCCGGGCCGGTCCGGGGCGAACACGGCCGTGTGGGGCTCCAGTTCGTACGCGTCAGCGCCCAGCCAGCCGGTGATGGCGTGGGCCCGCTCGTCGGCGTACGCCTGGGCCTCGGTCATCAGGCCCGCCGCGACCATCTGCGCCGCCCACGAGTCGTCTTCGGTAAGCCGGGACGGCGCGGCCGTGCGGTCGTCGGGCACCCAGTAGGCGCGGCTGTCCCCCACCCACCCGACGGCCAGCCTGCCGCCGGCGGCGACGGCGGCGACGAGGGTGCAGGCGGGGGCGTTGCGGTGCCGTGGGGACTCGGGGTCGTGGCCCGGCCCGTCGCCGTCGCGGGCCGCGAGGGCGGTGACCGCGTCCCCGGCGGCCAGGATGGCGTCGTGCAGGGCCTGGCGGGGCGGGGTGCCGTCGGCCAGGGCCCGGGTCAGGCAGGCGTTCGCCGTGTCGGAGGCGGCGGCCGACGCCTCGTCGGGGCGCGCCGCGGAGGACACGCCGTCGCAGACGACGGCGACGACGGCGGGCGAGCCGTCCGCGAGGGCCGCGGCGGTCACCGCGAACGCGTCCTCGTTGCGGTGGTGGCGCAGGCCCCGGTCGGTGACGGCGGCGACGCCGCCCAGCTCCTGCTCCAGGTGGTCCCTGGGGCGCGGCTGGGCGTGCCCGCAGTGCTCGCAGTACCCGTCGCGGTCGACGCGCCCGGCACCGCAGGCGACGCACCCCGGTGCCGGGCGGCGGGTCGGTGGCGTGGGCCGCGGCCTGCGCGGCGGCGCGGGGATCGGGCGCTGCGAGCTCGAAGTCCCCTTCGCCGGCGGGGTGCGGCTGACCACCCGGCGGATCGTGGCGTACGGGGTGGTCGGGTGTGGCGCTCATACCCGACACGGTAGGCCCGTCGGCCTCCCGGGTCACGGCCGGTGCCGCGGACGCCTCGTGCGCCGCGGGTACGGCGGGAGGCGCAGGAGGAAGAGGAGGCGGCGGAGGGGGCGGAGGCGGAGGAGGGGGCGGAGGCGCGGGGGCCGCATGCGGCCGAGGGGGCACCGGAGGAGGGGAAGGCAGAGGGGGCTGAGGGGGGTGAGGAAGCTGAGGGGGTGAGGAGGCTGAGAAGGCATGGCGGGCGCGGGAGTTCGGGAGGCGGCGGCTGGTGCGGGGGCTTCAGGCGGTGCAGCGGGAGGTGCAGCAGGGGCAGGGGGCACAGGCGGCTCCTGTGCCGTGTCCCGGGCCCCCTCCTGCTCCGGCTCCCGCGTCTCTTCGTGCCTCTGCGCCATCGCTCAGCCTCCTGTTCCGGTGCGGCGGCCGTCGGGCCGCCCCGCCCGTCCCGTCTGTCCCGGCACGCCGCGCGTCAACCCCGTACGGCCCGTAGGGGTGTTCCGGACACGGGCGGACCCCGGACCCTGTCCGCCCGGGATCGGCGCACAGGCGTGCCGCGGCGCCGCGCCGGGAGGCCGTACCGCCCACCCGTGTGCCGTCCGCTGCCGGGGGCCTCATCCGCGGCCCCCGGCCCCACCCCCGCCCGAGAGCAGCTCCGCCGCCGCCTGCTGGTAGCGCAGCACCGCCTGCTCCGCGGCCCGCAGGTCGCAGGGGCGCTCCACAGCATCCGCCGCGCCGCGTCGTACCGCTCGGCGACCAGCGCGTCCTCCGCCAGCCCGTGCCGCGCCAGCCGTGCCCGGTACGCGTCCAGGCGCCCCCGCAGCTCGGCGCGGATCGCCAGCGGGGCCGTCACCGCCGTCAACGACTCGCGGGCCCGCAGCAGTTCCTCCTCCGCCTCCCGCTCCAGCGCCTCCAGCAGCGGGGACAGGCGGTGCCACCGGGCGTGGCGCCGGTGCTCGGCGGCGGTCGCGAGACGTTCCTGCAGTGCGGTCGGCGGTCCGCTGACCGCCGGGACCTCGGACGCCGCGATCTTCGCCAGCACCTCGCCGCGCGCCGTCCGCGCCTCCGCCAGGGTGCGGTCGGCCCGGGACAGCAGGTCGCGCAGGCGCAGCAGCCGGGACTCCGAGTCCTGCCGCACCTGGAGCACCGCCTCGATCTCCCGCCGCACGTCCTCCAGCGCCCGCGCCGCCGCGTCGTACCGCTCCGTGTCGGGCCGCCCTCCGCCGGGCGCCGAACTGCCCTCCGCGGGGCGCCAGAACGCCAGCGGGTCGCTCACCACCTGCGCGCGCAGCGCGGCGAGCTCCTCCGTGATCGCCTCCAGGTCGTCCCCCGCCGGGTGCTCCCCGGGGCGTACGCCCACCGAACGGGCCAGTGCACGCGTCCGGTGCAGCTCGGCCGCCAGCAGGTCTATGCGGGCGGGCAGCGCCGACCACACCGCCTCCGCGGTCACCACCACGTCCAGGGAGCGGGCGTAGAGCTCGTTCATCCGCTCCACCAACCGCTCCAGCGTGAACCGCTCGACCGGCTCGCCCCCGCCGTGCGCGACCTCCACGCTCGCGCCGGCCAGCCGCTCGGTCAGCTCGGCCAGCTCGTCCGGTTCCGGCCAGTGCCGCCGCGCCCGCACCTCCCGCAGCTCGTGCAGCGCCGCCGTGTACGCGTCGAAGTACGTCCACAGCCGGGTCACCGTCCGCTCGGTCGCCGCCCAGCGCTCCTTCGTCGTCCCGGTCAGCTCCGCGCCCTCCAGCAGCCGGCGGCCGGCGTGGTCCTGCAAGGCGAGCAGGGAGTCCTCGACCGCCTGGTGCTCCGCGCCGAGCCGCGCCAGCGCGCGGTCCACCTGGTCCCGGTCCATCACCGACCCGGGGAGCCCCGTGGCGCCCATCGATCACCCCTCGCTCTCGTGGAACTGCTGCTCGTCGACGCCCGGCCCCGCGCCGCTCGCCCCTCCTGTCGCATGTGCCGCTCCTGCCGTGCCCGGTCGGTCCGCGTTCCGTGCCACAGGAGGAAGGTTCCCGTCCGCCCGGGCCCCGAGGGGACCGATCCGGGCGCCGTTCAGCACCATGAGCGAATCGCGGCACCGCGCGGGGGCCCTGCCCGAGCCCCGGCGGGCGGGTGCGGCCGGCGCGACGCGGACGGCCCCGGGGCCCGCGGGAGCGGCCGCGGCCCGTGGGCGGAGGAACGGCGGCTGTGCCACGTGACCTCCCCCTCGGTCGCCGACGTCGGCCGCCCCGGCGGTTGCCGGAGGCGGCTGCCCGCCCAGCAGTATGGCCGCAGGACCGGGCGTTGACACCGGACTTCCCGGGATCTTGTACGTATCGGCCCGTACCGGGACCGTGTCGGCCACCGCTCGGCGCTGCGTGTCGGCCCGTACCGGGACCGTGCCGGCCACCGTTCGGCGCTGCGTGTCGGCCTGTACCGGGACCGTGTCGGCCACCGTTCGGCGCTGCGTGTCGGCCTGTACCGGGACCGTGTCGGCCACCGTTCGGCGCTGCGTGTCGGCCTGTACCGGGACCGTGTCGGCCACCGTTCGGCGCTGCGTGTCGGCCTGTACCGGGACCGTGTCGGCCACCGCTCGGCGCTGCGTGTCGGCCCGCGCTGGGACTGTGTCGGCCACCGCCGCCCGCACCGGGAGTGCCGGCCACCGCCCGGGCGCGGAGGCACCGGCTGCCGATCACCGCCCGGCGCGGAGGCACCGGCTGCCAGCCACCCACCGCCCGCCGCACCGGCTGCCGCCCGCCGCACCGCTCGCCGCACCGGCTGACAGCCACCCACCGCCGGTCCCCGCCCAGCCCCTACCGCTGTTCGCCGTACTGCTCGCGCAGGGCCGCCGCGGCCGACGGCGGGGCGCCCACGTGGTCCAGCCCCAGCAGCGCCGCCCCCAGCACGGGGGCGCCGTCACGACGCGGGGGACCGCCCGCGGCGCCGCCTCCCGGAGCAGCGCGGCGATCCGGTCGACCAGCCCCGGGTGGCGGCCGCCAGGACGCCGCCGCCCAGCAGCACCGGCACCCGCGCGTCCCGCAGGTCCAGCCGGTCCAGTGCGACCACGGCCATGGCCACGACCTCCCGGGCCAGCCGCTCCACGAGGGACGCCGCCACCGGGTCCCCGCCCGCCGCGACCGCGAACAGCACCGGCGCGAGTTCGAGCCGCCTTCCGTCCGGGATCCGCCCCCGGTGCAGTGCCTCGATCAGCGCGGCCATCGAGCCGAGCCCGAAGTGCGCGGGCAGCGCGCGGGCCAGCTCCGTCGGCTCGCCGCGCCCGTCCTCGGCGCGCGCCGCGTGCCACAGCGCCTCCTCCGCCAGGCCGGCGCCGCCGCCCCAGTCACCCGAGATCCGGCCGAGCGCCGGGAACCGCGCCGTCCGCCCGTCCGGCAGCAGCCCCGCGCAGTTGATGCCCGCCCCGCACACCACGGCGACCCCCGCGGCTCGTCCGCCCCGGCGCGCAGCACCGCGAAGGTGTCGTTGCGCACGGCCGTCGACGCGCCCCAGCCGCGCGCCTCCAGCTCCCTCGCAAGCCGCTCCTCCTCTACCGGCAGGTCCGCGTTGGCGAGGCACGCGGAGACGTGCGCGATCCGGCCGGCGGGCCCGTGCCGCGCCGCACCGTCCAGCCCGGCCGCCCGCAGGGCCTCCGCCACGGCTCCGGCCAGCACGTCGACGGCGGCCGCCACCCCCACCGCAGGCGGCCGGAAACCGCCGCCGCGCGCGGTGCCGAGGACGGTGCCGTCGTCGGCGGACACGACGGCGACGTCCGTCTTGCTGTTGCCGGCGTCCACCGCCAGCACGCGTCTCACGCCCATGCCAGGTGCTCCCGGTTGTGCGCGATGAGCGTGTCGGTGAGCGTGTCCGCGTACCCGTACTGGCCGATGAGCGGGTGGGCCAGCAGCGCCCGGAACACCCGCTCGCGGCCGCCCCGCAGGGCCGCGTCGAGCGCCAGCCGCTCGTAGGCGGCGACGTGCGTGATCAGCCCCGCGTACAGCGGGTCCACCTCGCGCACCGGCAGCGGGCGGGCGCCGTCCGCGTCCACCGCGGCCTGCACCTCCACCACCGCGTCGTCCGGCAGGAACGGCAGCGTGCCGCCGTTGCGCACGTTCACCACCTGCACCGCCGGGCGGCCGCCGAGCAGGGAGGCGGCGAGGGCGACGGCCGCCTCCGAGTAGAAGGCGCCGCCCCGCTGCGCCAGCAGCCCCGGCTTCTCGTCCAGCGCCGGGTCGCGGTACATCTCCAGCAGCTGCCGCTCCATGGCCGCGACCTCGGCGGCCCGCGACGGCTTCGTGCGCAGCTCCGCCACCACCTCGTCGTGGGCGTAGAAGTAGCGCAGGTAGTAGGAGGGGACGGCGCCGAGCCGGTCGAGCAGCGGGCGCGGCAGCCGCAGGTCGGCCGCGACGGCGTCGCCGTGCCCGGCGAGCAGCTTCGGCAGCAGGTCCTCCCCGCCGGGCCCGCCGAGCCGCAGGCCCAGCTCCCAGGTGAGGTGGTTCAGGCCCACGTGCTCCAGGTGCAGGTCCTCGGGGGGCAGGCCCAGCAGCCGGGCGAACTTCCGCTGGAAGCCGATGGCGACGTTGCACAGCCCGACCGCGCGGTGCCCCTCGTCGAGCAGGGCGCGGGTGACGATGCCGACGGGGTTGGTGAAGTCGACGATCCAGGCGCCGGGGGAGGCCCGGCGCACCCGCTCCGCGATGTCCAGCACGACCGGCACCGTCCGCAGCGCCTTGGCGAGCCCGCCCGCGCCGGTGGTCTCCTGCCCGACGCAGCCGCACTCCAGCGGCCAGGTCTCGTCCTGCTGCCGGGCCGCCTGCCCGCCGACGCGGAGCTGGAGCAGCACGGCGTCGGCGCCCTCGGCGGCCGCGTCCAGGTCCGCGGTCCAGGTGACCTTCCCGGGGTGGCCCTGCCGGGCGAGGATCCGCCGGGCCAGCCCGCCCACCGGCTCCAGCCGCTCGGCGGCCGGGTCGACCAGCACCAGCTCCGCCACGGGCAGCACGTCCCGCAGCCGCGCGAACCCGTCGACCAGCTCCGGTGTGTACGTCGACCCGCCCCCGACGACGACGAGCTTCATGTGCCGTACCCCTTCCGTCACGTGACGCGTACGGGGATACGTAACCAGCAGAAGACAGGTGTAGACCAGTGGGCGTCAGTGCTTGGACAGGTTCGGGCCCGACTGGAGCGGTATCGGGTTCGTCGCGAGGGACTGCGGGGACACCGGGGAGGCGAACGCGGACGGGGCGGCGACCCCGGCCGCGGGGTCGGCGGCGGACGCCCCGTCGCCGGGCTGCGGCGGCCCGCCCACGATCCGCACGCCCGCCGCGTCGAAGGCCCGCTTGATCCGCCAGCGCAGCTCGCGCTCCACGCCCAGGGCCTTGCCCGGCATGGTCTTGGCCGACACCCGCAGGGTCATCGAGTCGAGCAGCACCTCGGTCAGCCCGAGCACCTCGACGGGCCCCCACAGCCGCTCGTTCCACGGCTCGTCCTCCGCCAGGGTCGCGGCGGCGTCGCCGACGAGCTTGCGCAGATGCTCCAGGTCCTCGGTCGGCCGGACCGTCACGTCGACGGTCGCGGTCGCCCAGCCCTGGCTGAGGTTCCCTATGCGCTTGATCTCGCCGTTGCGCACGTACCAGATCTCGCCGTCCACCCCGCGCAGCTTCGTCACGCGCAGCCCGACCTCGATCACCTCGCCGGACGCCACGCCCGCGTCGACCGAGTCCCCGACGCCGTACTGGTCCTCCAGGATCATGAAGACGCCGGACAGGAAGTCCGTCACCAGGTTCCGGGCGCCGAAGCCGATCGCGACGCCGGCGACGCCCGCCGACGCCAGCAACGGCGCGAGGTCGATCTTGAAGGCGCCGAGGATCATCAGCCCGGCCGTGCCCATGATCAGGAACGAGGCGACCGAGCGGAGCACCGAGCCGATGGCCTCCGACCGCTGCCGGCGGCGCTCGGCGTTCACGAGCAGGCCGCCCAGCGCCGTGCCCTCCACGGCCTGGACGCCGCGGTTCATGCGGTCGATCAGCTTGGTCAGCGCCCGGCGGACCAGGAACCGCAGGGCCAGCGCGACGGCCAGGATCACGACGATCCGCAGGCTGGTGTTGACCCAGGTGGACCAGTTCTCCTCCACCCAGCCCGCGGCCTCGGTGGCCTGCCGCGCCGCCTCGTCCAGCGAGCCGGCGGGCGGGGGAGAGGGGTCGGCGGAAGGCGTGGCCGATGCGAACACGCGGAACCTCCTGGGATCACGAGCGGGTCACAACAATTTAACGGCCCGGGGCAGGGGGTTCGCCGCCATGTTCGAGGGAGAGCTTCGTCGCACCCGGGGATGACTCCCGGTGTGGTCGAAAACACTCCGTGCCCGTTGCCGGTACGTGGTGGCGCTTCGACCAGGCATGAGGAGAGACTGAGAGCAGATCGTCCCGGCGCGAGCCACGCGCCGCCGGCGTACAAGGAGGCATCCGTGCCGCACGTCCTGGTCCTCAACGCGTCGTACGAGCCGCTCGGCGTCGTACCGCTCCGCCGCGCGCTCGTGCTCGTCCTGGAGAACAAGGCCGTGTGCCTTGAGGAGTCCGGCGCCTTCCTGCACAGCGCAACCCGAGTGATGGCCGCACCCAGTGTCGTGCGGCTGAAGAGGTTCGTGCGGGTCCCGTACCGGGGGCCCGTCCCGCTGACCCGCAAGGCCCTCTTCGCCCGCGACGGCGGGCGCTGCATGTACTGCGGTGGCGTCGCAACCAGCGTCGACCACGTCATCCCGCGCAGCCGCGGGGGCAAGCACACCTGGGAGAACGTGGTGGCCGCCTGCCGCCGCTGCAACCACGTCAAGGCCGACCGGCACCTGCGCGAACTGGGCTGGCGGCTCCACCAGCCGCCCGCGCCGCCCACCGGTCTCGCGTGGCGGATCATCGGCACGGGCCATAGGGACCCGCGCTGGCTGCCCTACCTGCAGCCGTACGGCGCGGACGACGCCCTGGCCCGGATCGACGGCATTTCCGCCTGAGACCCGGGCCTACGCGTAGCCCGAGGGCCGCGCCCGCCCCCAGGGGCACCCGGGCGCGGCCCCCTTCGGTGTGCGCCCGGCACCCGTGCCTCCCCGCCCTGGCGGGGAGGCCCGCGCGGGGGCGACCGTCAGCGGCCCCCTGTCAGCGGCCCCCTGCCAGGGAGCCGCCGCGTATCAGGGAGCCACCGCGTACAGCTCGACGCCGTACAGCGAGTACCCGTACTCCGTGGCCCGGGCGTCCAGCTGGAGGCGGACGAAGCGGGCGCCGGGCGCGTCCATGCGCACGGCCTCCCGGCCGCCCCGCCCGTCACGCACGGTCGCCGCCGTGCGCCACGTCCGGCCGTCCGCCGACACCTGCACCCGGTAGCGCGTCGCGTACGCGTCCTGCCAGTGCAGCACCACCTGGCCGACCCGCGCCGGCGCCGGCAGCTCCACCTGCCACCAGGCCGACTCCTGCGGCGGGGAGGACCAGCGGGTCTCCCGGTCGCCGTCCAGCGCCGCGGACGGCGGGAAGTCGGCCGTCTCCTGGCCCGACGCCGAGGCCGTGCCCGCACGGGCCAGGTCCCCGCCGCCCGTCCGCGGGAAGGCCCGCACGGTCAGCGTGCGCTGCTCCCCGCCGAAGGACAGCGCCACCGCGTACTCCCCGGGCCGCGTCCCCTCGGGGACGGTGACCGTCACCGGGACCGTCGCCGCCGTGCCCCGGGGCACGGTCGTGTCCTTCGGCACGTCCACCACGACGCCCTCCGGCGCACGCGCCGCGAGCGCCCGCGCACGGCGCCGGGGCGCTGCGCGGACACCACCGCGTCCACCCGCAGCGGCGCCCCGCCGATCTCCGCGTCCACCTCGGTGCGCCGCAGCTCCAGCCCCACTTCCGGCTCGTCCGCGAACCACGGCACGAGAGCCCGCACGGGCACCGCCCCCGCGCCCTGCGGCCAGCGCACCCGCACCGCGTCGGCCCGCACCCCGCCGGCCGGGGCCTGGGTCCACCCCGACGGCGACAGCGCGCCCAGTGCCCGCCAGCCCTCACCCGGCACGCGCACCTCGACGGTGCCCGCCGCCGAACCCGGCTCGGCCAGCGCGGTGACGGCCTCCAGCGACCGCGTCCGGCGCAGGTCCACGGTGTAGGCGTCGCCCGACCGGTACGCCTCGCCCGCCGCCCTCGACGTGCCCGTCCAGGCCGCGGCCTGCTTCTCGGCCCGGTCCAGGAACGGGCCCAGCACGCCCTTGCCGACCGTCGCGGGACTCGCCGCGAGCGCCGCGCGCAGCGGCTCCAGCTCCAGCTGGGCCCGCCACGCCGCCGGCCCGTCGCCGCGCGCCTGCGCCTGCAGCATGTCGACGGCCGTCTCCCCGGCCTGCCCGTACCGGGCCAGCTGCTCCAGCCAGGGCCGCACCTCGTCGTCGAGGCGGCCCTCCGCGGGTCCCGTGAGCTGCCCGGGGGCGGCCCGCATCGCGGTGAACGCCGCGCGCAGCCGGGCGGCCGCCCGGTCGCGGACCTCGGGGGCCACCCCGGCCGTGGTCCTGGACCGCCAGAACTCCCGCAGCAGCGGCCGCAGGTAGGCGGACTCGCCGGTCTGGTCCAGCAGCGACGACGCGTCGTTCCCGGCCAGTGCGGCCAGCGCGGCGCGGGCCCGCGGATCGCCGCCCGCCAGGTCGTCGAGCGCCGCCTCCCACGACTCGTGCGGCCGGTAGCCCCGCGGGTTCCAGGCGAAGTCCGCCGCCGTGAACACGGGGATGCGGGACGCCGACGCCTGCTCCATCGCGTTGGCCAGCAGCGCCGCCGAGCCGGCCGCCACGGCGGGCTCCCGCCCGGTGTAGGGCCCGAGGAAGAGGCGGTCCTGCGCGTAGTCGTTGACGGGGTAGTTGTCCATGGTGACCAGCGGGTGCTGTCGGAACGCCGTGCGTGCTCCCGCCAGTTCCCGTCCCGTGATGGTGCGCGGCACCACGCCGACCCCCGTCCACGCCACCTGCACCCCGGGGTCCAGCTCGTCCGCCAACGCCGTGCGGTAGTCCGTCACCCCGTCCTGGTAGTACTCGGTCGGCATCAGCGACAGCGGCTCCGCGTCCGGGTAGCGCGCGGCCAGGTGGCGGGCCAGCTCGCTCGCCACGCGGGCGTGCGCCGTCGCCGCCGCCCGCGGGCCGCGGCCGTGGACCTCCGCGTCCCGCCCGCAGTGCCACTCGTCGTAGCTCGCGTCGTGGAACTGCACCTGGAACGCCCGCACGCCCAGCGCGTACATGGCGTCGATCTTCCGCTTCAGCGCCTTCACGTCGTCCGGCGAGGCCAGGCACATCGCCTGCGCGGGCGCCACCGCCCAGGCCAGCGTGACGTGGTTGCGCCGGGCGCGCTCCGCCAGCTCCCGGAACTCCGCGCGCTGCGCCGCCGGGTACGGCTCCCGCCACCGCGCCTGCCGGTACGGGTCGTCGCCGGGCGCGTACAGGTACCGGTTCTGCTTCGTCCGCCCCATGAAGTCGAGCTGCGACAGGCGCTGCTGATGGCTCCACGGGCGGCCGTAGAAACCTTCCGTCAGGCCGCGCACCGCCGTCCCTGGCCAGTCGCGCACCACCACGCCCGGCACCTGCCGGTCCGCCGTGATGAGCTGACGCAGCGTCTGCACGGCGTGGAAGAGACCGTCCCGGCCCACCCCGTCCAGCGCGACGACGTCCCGGCCCTCGTGGCGGCCGGTCGCGAGGCGGTAGCCGCCGGAGGGCAGGTCCCCGCGCTCGGGCACGCGCAGGGCGCGCAGTACGCTCTGCGCGCCGGGTCCGCCCATCCACACGACCGGTCCCCGCCCCCGGCGTCCGGTCCGCCCCGGTCCACCCGCCGCACACCCGCCGCGCGCAGCACCTCTTCGAGCGCCGCCACCGCATACGGGTCGGCGTCCGCCGGGGCGGCCACCGCCACCGCGTCGCCCAGGGCCACCGCCGCCCCGTCCGTGCCGCGCAGCGACTGCGGGCGCGGCCACACGGCGGGAGGCGTCGCCGCGTCCCGCTCGGGCGTGGCGCTGGCCGGGGACGACGGGTCGCCCGGAGCGGCCGACGCGCCGGGCGCGCCGCCCAGAAGGCCGCCGATGACCGCGACCGCGACCGCGGTCACCGTCCGCCTGCCGCGTCCGAACTGCGGGAGCTGGCCGAACTGCACGCGCGTCTCCCCTCGTGCCGCCTGGTTGTGCGGGTAGCTTTGCCGTCGGACGTACGGAAGGCCGTACCCCCGGCCGTACGGGTGCTCGTACCGGTGGGTTTCGAGCCCACCACCCCCTCGCCGAAGGTGTCAATGTGCGTGGTCGATGTGTCGTATTTGCACACGGGTCAGGTTCCGGCGGCGGCTCACCGGCCCGGTGCGCGGCGGCCGGCGGACCTCACCGGGCGGGGCGGGCGGTGTGAGGACCGCCACGTCGTGCGGATGGTCCGGCGCATGCTGGGTAGGGCTGCTGTGGTCCGCCCTTCCCACCGCACAGGGAGACCACCATGGCCACCTCCGCCCATCTGCTGCACGCCGCCCTCTCCAAACAGGTCCGCGTCCTGTCGGGGCAGGCCCGCACCCCTTCCCGTCCCGGCCGGCAGGATGCCCAGGACCACCCCCGCAGGCCGCAGCCGTGCCGCTCCCTCCCGGCCCAGCCGGCCGCCCGCCTCGCCGAACCGCGCGTCACCGAGGCGCTGCCGCTCACGAGTGAGCCGCCCCTCGCCGACGCCGCCCCCCTCACCAGCGAACCGCCGATGACCGACGCCGCGCCCCTGACCAGTGAGCCGACCGCACGGGGCACGGCCGGCGGTCCGGAGTTCCCCCGCGCGTAGCCCCGCCCCGGAACCCGGGGACCAGGAGACCAGGATCAGGAGCCCGCATGACGCTCGCCCGGCTCGCCGCGCTGCACGGAGTGGCCACCGCCTACTCCCCGTCCCCGGGAGTCACCGTCCCGGTCCCCGACACCACCGTCGTCGCCGTCCTGGCGGCCCTGGACGTCGACGCCGGCACGCCGGCGGCAGTCCGCGCCTCCCTGGCCGCCGCCGAGGAGGCCGCGGCCCGCCGGCTGCTGCCGCCCACCGTCGTGGTCCGGCAGGGCGACGAGCCGGCCGCCGCCCCCGCCCGGTCGCCGCCCTGCCCTCCGGCACCGTCCTGCACATCACCCTGGAGGACGGCCGCACCCTCACCTCCCCGTGCCCTGGGCGGGCCTGCCGCCCGGCGCCCACCTGCTGACCGCCCGCGCGCCCGACGGCCGCACCGCCGACGCGACGCTCCTCGTCGCACCGGCGCGGGTGCCCGCTCCGCCGGCCTCCTGCCACGGCCTGCTCGTGCAGCTCTACTCGCTGCTGTCGGCCCGCTCCTGGGGCATGGGCGACCTCGGCGACCTGCGGGAGCTCGCGGACTGGGCGGGCCGCGCCCACGGCTGCGGCTTCGTGCAGGTCAATCCGCTGCACGCGGCCGTGCCCGGCACGCCCACCGACCCGTCCCCGTACCGGCCCTCGTCGCGGCGCTTCCCCGACCCCGTGCACCTGCGGGTCGAGGACGTGCCCGAGTACGCGTACGCCGCCGGCGCCGACCGCGCGGAGCTCGACTCCCTCGCCGGCCGCGCCGCGGAGCTGCGCGAGGGCGTGCTGCGCAAGGGCGAGCTGATCGACCGCGACGCGGTGTGGGTGCTCAAGCGGCAGGCCCTGGAGACCGTCCGGCGCGTCCCCCTCGGCCCCGGCCGCCAGGCCGCCTTCGACGCCTTCCGCGCCGGGGGCGGGCAGGCGCTGGAGGACCACGCCGTGTGGTGCGCGCTCGTGGAGCGGTACGGCGCCGACCGCGCCCAGTGGCCCGCGGGCCTGGACGACCCGCGGTCGGCCGCCACCGCCCGGGCGCGCGCCGGCCTCGCCGACCGGGTCGCCTTCCACACCTGGCTGGCCTGGCTCACCGACGAGCAGCTCGCCGCCGCGCAGCGCGCCGCCCGCGGGTCCGGCATGGCCGTCGGCGTCGTCCACGACCTGGCGGTCGGGGTGCACCCGGACGGTGCCGACGCCTGGGCGCAGCCCGGGGCCTACGCGCGGGGCATGTCGGTCGGTGCCCCGCCCGACGCCTTCAACGCGCGCGGCCAGGACTGGGGGCTGCCGCCGTGGCGCCCGGACGCGCTCGCCGCCTCCGGCTACGCCCCGTACCGGGAGCTGCTGCGGGCGCTGCTGCGGCACGCGGGCGCCCTGCGCGTGGACCACGTCATGGGCCTGTTCCGGCTGTGGTGGGTGCCCGCGGGGCTGCCGCCCACGGAGGGCACGTACGTCCGCTACGACGCCGACGCGATGCTCGCGGTCCTCGCGCTGGAGGCGCACCGGGCGGGGGCCTGCGTGATCGGCGAGGACCTCGGCACGGTCGAGCCCGGCGTGCGGGACGTGCTGGCGCGCCGCGGGGTGTTCGGCACGTCGGTGCTGTGGTTCGAGCGCGACTGGGAGGGCACGGGCCGCCCGCTGCCGCCCGAGGCGTGGCGGGCGGACTGCGTCGCCACGGCCACCACGCACGACCTGCCGTCCACGGCGGCCCGGCTCGGCGGCGACCACGTGGAGCTGCGCCACCGGCTCGGCCTGCTGACCGGGCCGGTGGAGGAGGAGCGCGAGCGGGACGCGCGGGACGTCCGCGAGTGGCTGGCGTACCTGCGGGAGCTCGGGCTGCTCGACGCGGCCGGCGGCCCGCGGGACGAGGAGGCGGAGATCCGGGCCGTCTACCGCTTCCTGCGGCGGACACCCGCGCGGATGACCGGGGTGTGGCTGCCGGACGCCGTGGGGGACCGGCGCCCGCAGAACCTGCCGGGCACCTGGGACCAGTACCCGAACTGGCGGCTGCCCGTCGCCGGGGCCGACGGGCGGCCGGTCGCCCTGGAGGACCTGGCCGCGTCGCCCCGGCTGGGGGCGCTCATGGCGGTGCTGCGGGGCGGCGCGGACGGGGAGGAGCCGCCAACGGCACCCCCGGGCGCGCGCTGCGTCTAGGCGTTCGCTACGTTTGCTCCGTGGACAAGAAGAACGCCCTGCGCGCCGGCGCCGTCGCGACCGGTACGACGCTGATGATGCTGCTGATGTCGTCCCCGGCGCTCGCGCTGACCCGTGACGACGGCGACGACCCGGGCCCGGGCCTGAGCGTCATGGAGACGCTCGGCCTGTTCGTGGTGGCCCCGATCGCCCTGTTCGTGGTCATCGCCGGCCTCGTGATGGTCATGGACCGCTCGAAGAAGCAGGCCTGACACCGGGCGCACCCGCTCTTCCGAGGGCGCCGCACGGCAGGGTTCCCACCCCGCCGTGCGGCGCTCTGCTGCGTCCGCGCGCCGCTCCGGGGCCGCCCCGACGCGTCGTCCGTCCTTCCGTGACCCGTACCGGCCCGTACCGGCCCGTACCGGCCCGTACCGGCCCGTACCGGCCCGTACCGGCCCGTACCGGCCCGTACCGGCCCGTACCGGTCGGTGTGCCGGGGGAGGCGTCCCGGAGCCGGCTCGCGCCCCCGCGTCCCGCCCGTGCTGAGCGCGACATCCGGCATGCAGGCCGGGCGGCGGCTCAGGCCCCCGTCGCGATGAGGAGCTTGCGCAGCAGCCCGGCGAGCTGCTCCGCCTCCTGCCGGTCCAGGCCCGCCTCCAGTGCCTCCCGCTGCACGGCGAGCCCCGCGCCGACGGCCTCGTCGACCAGCGCCAGGCCCCGTTCGCTGAGCGTCACCCGCAGCCCGCGCCGGTCGTGCGGGTCCGGGCTGCGGCTGAGCAGTCCCGCCCGCTCCAGCTTGTCCAGCCGGCCCGTCATGCCGCCCGTCGTGAGCATCAGCGTGGCCGAGAGCTCCCGCGGCGAGAGCGTGTAGGGCTCTCCGGAGCGGCGCAGCGTCCCGAGCACGTCGAACTCGCCGCGTGAGATGCCGTGCCGGGCGTAGGCCTGCTCCATGCGGCCGCCCACGGTGTGGGTGAGCCGGTAGATGCGGCCGAACACCGCCATGGGCAGCGTCTCCAGGTCGGGCCGGACGACGGCCCACTGGTCGGTGATGGCGTCCACGGCGTCGCGGCCGGGGCCCGGGCTGGTTTCCGGACTGTTCACCGGGGCGTTTCCTGAGGTGCGAGTCGAGCTCATACCGCGAAGTCTCATGAGGAGTCCCCTTGCTCGCAAGCAAGCGGCGGGATAGCAGCTTGCGTCTAAGTAGCTTAGCGCTAAGCTACTTAGTGCCAAGTAAGTTCCCTGCCGCCTTTCCGACCGCCGAGGGGTCTCCATGTCCCGCCGCGCCGCCGTCGTCGCCGTCACCGCCCTGGCCCCGATCTCCTGGGGCACGACCTACGCCGTCACCACCGAGCTCCTCCCGCCCGACCGCCCCCTCTTCACCGGCCTGGTGCGGGCCCTGCCCGCCGGACTCATGCTGCTCGCCGCGACCCGCACCCTGCCCCGCGCGGACTGGTGGTGGCGGTCGGCGGTGCTGGGCACCCTCAACATCGGCGCCTTCTTCCCGCTGCTGTTCCTCGCCGCCTACCGGCTGCCGGGCGGCGTCGCCGCCGTCGTCGGCTCCGTGGGCCCGGTCTTCGTGATCGGCCTGGCCGCCCTGCTGGTGGCCGAGCGCCCCACACTGCGGGCGCTGGCCGCCGCGGTCGCCGCGACCTGCGGGGTCAGCCTCGTCGTCCTGCGCTCCGACGCGGCCCTGGACGCGGTCGGGGTCGCGGCCGGTGTCGCGGCCGCCGCCTGCATGTCGGCCGGCACGGTGCTCACCAAGCGCTGGGGCCGCCCCGAGGGCGTCGGCCCGCTGGTGATGACCGGCTGGCAGCTCACCGCGGGCGGCCTGTTCATCGCCCCCATCGCCTTCCTGATCGAGGGCGCCCCGCCCGCGTTCGACGGACCCGCGGTGCTCGGCTACGCCTACCTGGCGCTCGGCAACACCGCCGTCAGCTACTGGCTCTGGTTCCGCGGCGTCGAGCGCCTGACCGCCACCTCCGTCACCCTCCTCGGCCCGCTGTCCCCCATCACGGCCGCGGTGATCGGCTGGGCGGTGCTCGGCGAGGCCCTCGGCCCCGTCCAGGTCTTCGGCATGCTCCTCGCCTTCGGGGCCACGGCGGCGGGGCAGCTCCAGCCGCGATCGTTCAGGAATGCTGAAAAGAACGATCGGAAAGACGAGATGGACCTTACGGTTCAGCCGGTGCGACGGTAGGTCCCCAAGACCCCGACGCACCCCGCCTCCCTCCGCGAGCGGGGAGAGAGGCAGGCCCCGTGACCCCCGTGGACCGGCCGGCACCACCCCCGCGCCCCCGGGCCCGCCCGCGCCGAGCCCCGCCCCGCCCCCCGCGCCCCCGCGCCCGCCCGCGCCGAGCCCCGCCCCGCCGCCCGCGCCCCCCGCCGCGCCCCCGGCGGCGGGAGGAGCGGGCCGGGCGGCCGCCGCCGGGGTCCTCCTGGCGGCCGTCGCGACCGTCGTCTGGTCCGGCAGCTTCGTCGCCACCCGGGCGCTCGCGGACACCGTGCCGCCCGTCCAGGCCGTCTTCTGGCGCTGGACCGTCGCGCTCCTCGTCGTCGCCCCGTTCGGCGCCCGCGCGGCGTGGCGGCAGCGGCACGTGGTCCGCCGCCGCCTCGGCTGGCTCACCCTCACCTCGTTCCTCGGCGTCACCGCGTACAACACCCTCGTCCACCAGGCCGGGCTGACCACCCCGGCCGCCACCATGGGCCTCGTCATGGCCGCCGCGCCCGTCCTGATGGCGGTGTACGAGCGGATCGGCGGCGTCCGGCTCGGCCCGCGCCGCACGGCGGGCCTGCTCACCGCCTTCGGGGGAGTCGTGCTGCTCCTCGCCACCGGCTCCGGCACGGCCGGCCTCCCCGGCCCCTCGGACCTGTGGATCGTCGCGGCAGCCGGCTGCTTCGCCTCCTACAGCGCCATGCTGCGCCGCCGGCCGCGCGAACTGGACGGCCCCGCCCTGCTGTTCACCACCTTCGCACTCGGCACCCTGATGCTGGTCCCCCCGTACGCGGCCGGGGTGGCCCTCTCCGGCGGGTTCCCGGTCACCGTGTCGACCGCCGGGCCGCTGCTCTACCTGGGCGTGCTGTCGTCCGCCGTCGCCTTCTTCGCCTGGAACAAGGCCGTCGCGCTCGTCGGCGCCGCCCGCGCGGGCCTCGTCTACTACCTGCAGCCGCTCTGCGCGGCGCTGCTCGCCCTGCTCCTGCTCGGCGAGGAGGTGCGGCCCGCCGGTCTCCTGGCCATGGGCCTCGTGCTCGGCGGTGTCGCCCTGGGCTCCGCGGAGCGCCGCAGGGGAAAGGCCCGGCCCGCCGGTGGTCAGGCGGCGGACCGGGCCCCTCAACGGGGAGGCGCCGGAGGGCCGGGGGGTGCCCGGCCGGCGCCCTACCGAGTCTCAGGGTCCCCGCACACCACCGGCAACCGGTTCGCGCGAGCTGTCCGGAAGACGCCACGGGGGGCGTGAGGCGGCCGCCGCGGGGCCCGCGTAGGTTGCCGCCATGACCGAGTGGGACATCAGGAAGCTCCGCGTCCTGCGCACGCTGCGCGACCGCGGCACGGTGACCGCCGCGGCGCAGGCCCTGTCGATGACGCCCTCCGCGGTGTCGCAGCAGCTGTCCGGTCTCGCCCGGCAGCTCGGCGTGCCCCTGCTGGAGGCCCACGGGCGCCGGGTCCGCCTCACCGACGCCGCCCACCTGGTGCTGCGCCACGCGGAGGCGGTGTTCGCGCAGCTGGAGCAGGCCGACGCGGAACTGGCCGCGCACGCGCGGGGCGACGCCGGCACGGTCCGGATCGGCGCCTTCTCCACGGCGGTGCCCGCGCTGGTGGTGCCCGCGGTACGGGCGCTGCGCGCGGCGCGGCCCGGCCTGGAGGTGCGCGTCCGCGAGGCCGAGGCCGCGGAGGCGTACGGGCTGCTGGCGGCCGGGGACGTGGACGTGGCCCTGTCGCTGGCGGCCCGGGCGCCCACCGCGCGGGACCCGCGCTTCACCCGCGTACCGCTGCTGGCGGACCCCCTGGACGTGGCCCTTCCGCAGGACCACCCGGCCACGGCCGCGCCGGAACTCCGCCTCGCCGACCTGGCGGAAGAGCCCTGGATCTTCGGCGGCAGCGGCCCCTGGTCGGAGATCACGCTGACGGCCTGCGAGGCGGCCGGCTTCGTGCCCGACCGGGCCCACTCGGCGGCGGGCTGGCCGGCGATCCTGGCGATGGTGGGCGCGGGCATGGGCGTGGCCCTGATCCCGCGCATGGCGGCGACCGCCGGCACCGGGGGCGCCGTGGTCCGCCCCCTCACCCCGGACCCACCCCGCCGCCACGTGCTCGCGGCGGTCCGCAGCGGCGCGGAGGCGAGCCCGGCGATCGCCCGCGTACTGACGGCCCTGCGGGAGTCGGCGAACGCCCGGTGACCGCGTCCCCGGCCGGCTTCATCGGCCGTACTTCTGCCTCCGTCCTCGACGGCCCCGCCCTCCGGGCCCGGTGCCCCCGCCCCGCGTCCCACGCGGTGCCGCCGTGTCCTACAGTCGCCGCATGCGACGAAGGGCGGTACCGGCGGTGGCCGGGGCCGCGTTCTGGGCCTGGGGCGAGTGGGTGAACCGGCGCTGGTCCCGGACGCTCGTGGGGAGCGGCGCGGGCGTCTCCGAGGCCGTGGTCGTCCCGGGCTACCGGAACCCCGGACCGAGGGCGAACGCCGTCAACCGTTGGCGAGTCCGCGCGGGCGTCCGCTCCGTGGCCGCCGACCGCGCCCCCGCCACTCGCGAGGAGCGGAGGGTGTCGCGGCGGATGTCGGCCGCCGCGTCGGCGGCACCGCCGGGGGCTCCCGGGTGACGTCCCCTCACGTGGCCCGTGCCGTCCCGCCGGGTTACCGCGCGGCCCGCGTACGGGGGCGGGGCGACAGCGTGAGGCACCGCACGGGACGCACCGCCCACTCGGCGACCGCGCCGCTTCCGAGCACGACGGTGAATCCGCACGGCTGCCCGGCCTTCAGGAGGCCGATGGCCTGCATCCAGCCGCACTCGGCCCAGGCGAGCGCCCGCTCGATCTCGTGCGGGGTCATGCCGAAGACGTGCGCCGTGCGGATCTGCACGCGGATGGTCCGGACGGCCTCCCGGGCGGTGGGGAGGACGCGGGGGGCTGCGGCGGGCTCCGCTCTCTTGGCGGTGGTCGACGGGTACCTCAGTACCTCGAGTAGGAAGCCCTGCTCGATCTGGGCCTCTGCGGTCAAAGGGGCGGACAACCTTGCCCCGTGTGTGCCGATCGCATGGTCCGTGATCCGCATGACTTGCCTTCCGTCTCGGTAGCGCGGTTGCCGCCGTGGGCATGCCGTAGACGCGCATGGCCAGGGGTGATCTTCGAGGAGTCCGTCTCAGGGCGCAGGAACATTGCCCGCTATCTGGGCGCGGCTGCCCTGTTTGCGACGCACGGCGACGGTAGCGCTACTCATTGATGGGTGGCAAGTGTGCCCCGGGGCATGTATGTCCGAGCATACGAGTGCCCCCCGCCCAGTCGGGCGAGGGGCACGGTCGTGCGTGGCTGGTGTTAGACGAGGTCGTCGAACTCGCCGTTCTTCACGCCCAGGATGAAGGCGGCGAGCTTCTCCGGAGTGGTTCTCACGATGACGTTGGGGCTGTCGCTCTCCCGCAGCAGGATTTCACCGGCGACTCTGGCGGTTTCGAGGCACTGCTCGCCGCCGGCGCCGGAGTAGCTCGACTTCTTCCACTTGATTTCGCTCATGTCTGACTCTCACAGTTCCCTTGCGATGTGATGAATGAAGCTGCGCGACTCTTCGGGTCCGAGTGCGGCCTGCTCGGCCAGGTCGAGCAGCGTTCGGTAGCTGTCGAGGTCCGTGGCCGCATCGAGGAAGCGACCGCCGAACGGGGTGTCGATGTGCACGGTGTCGAGTTGAGGCACGGTGCCGTTCGCGTACATCACGGTCTGTGTCACCTCGACGAAGTCCTCGTTCGTGAAAGGGATGACCTGGAGGATCAGGTCAGGACGCTCCGACATGGATAGGAGGTGCTCGAGTTGGCCACGTGCCACCTTTCGCCCGCCTACGCGCATGCGTAGCGCTGCCTCGTGCACGATCGCCTCGAATCGCGTGGGGGTGTCGTGCTCCAGGATTGCCCGCCGCTTCATGCGGTGCTCGACGCGGGCCCGCACTTCGTCGCCCGGGAGATGTGGGATGAGGCTGGCGAACAGGGCCTGTGCGTAGTCCTCGGTCTGGAGGATGCCGGGAAACGTGACGGGTTGCAGGCATCGAAGCCGGGTGGCGTGGTGCTCAAGCTCGGCGATGTCGAGGAAGCCGGGGGGAAGGATGCCGCGGTAGTCGTCCCACCAGTACTGGCCTCGGTGCTCGCGCGCGATGCTGCAAAGGGCCTCGATGAGCGCCGGGTCGTCGCAGGCGTAGAAGACGGCGAGCTTGCGGATGCGTTCTTCGCTGACTCCGATCCGGCCGGCCTCGATGTGGCTGATCTTCGCCTGGTCGGTCGAGATCATCCCGGCCGCCTGTCGGGCGGTCTTCCCTGCGCGTTCGCGCAGCTTGCGAAGCTCGGCGCCAAGTCGGGCCTGGCGGACTGTCGGGTTGTCCCTCGGCGGCATGAGTCCCTTCCCCTGTCTGCGCACAGTGTCGCCCGTAACCGTGTCATGGGTCCACTCAATGGGACCAACACGGGGGGCAACCTTGCTACGGGGCATACATGCCCCCTATGGTGCTGGTGGCATCGCGCCACGCCAATGAGAGCGAAGTGCAGCCGCGCAGCGCGTTGTTGCGTGCCCGAACCTGGGAGCGGCCAAGCCACGCATGGCGAGCGCGAGTACGAAACGCGTTGGGAGACATTCGACATGACGACCACTGCATTAGCACCCCCTCCCGCCCCGCTCCCCGAGGCCGCGAGCTACCGGCTCACGGCGCCGAACCTGGCGAGTACCGTCGGGCTCGCCCGGCACTGGGTGGTGGACCTCCTCCAGATCAGCGGGCGCGGGCGGCTCGTCGATCGGGCCGCGCTCTGCACCTCCGAGGTGGTGACCAACGCCCACCTGCACACCACGTCTTCGGTGATCACGGTCGACGTGTCCCTCTCGCGCGGCGGTGTGACCGTGTGCGTGCGCGACGGCGCCCCGAGTCCTGGCCCGCGGCCGTGCCCGGCGTGGTCGGACGGGCGCGTGCTCCGGACCACGGGGCGGGGGCTGGGGATCGTGTCCGCGCTCGCCGACCGGTGGGCGACGGTCTCGGGGGAGACGTCGAAGACAGTGTGGTTCTCGTTGCTCGCGGACGGGAGGGCCGCGCCGTGAATCGCCCGGATCGCGTCCGCTCCGCACGCGAGGTGGCCGGATGGTGACCGGGCGGCTGGTCGCCGGACTGCTCGTCCTCTGCGTGAGCCTGGGCGGGCTGGCCCTGGTGGCGATCTACTCGTCCATGCCGAGCCCCCGCAGAGCCCTCTCGCCCCCGCCGGAGCGTCCCGGCACGACGTACCGCTGCCACTGCTGGAGCCGGTCCGTACGGGTGTGGATCGAGGCGCCTCCCGAACCGAGTCCGCCGCGACGGTGGTCGCGGTCGGCCCGGGGCGCGCGGCGGGGGCGTCACGCCAGGCCGCGGGCGGCTCCCGCGCGGGCGGAGCCGTAGAAGCACCGGGGCCCTCGGCGACACGTTCGCCGAGGGCCCCCGCCGCGCCGGCGGGCCTAGCGGTCCGCCGCCTGCGCCTTCAGGGCGCGCTCCACGCCCGCGCGGGACTCCGTCACCAGCCGCCGCAGCGCCGCGTTCGGCTCGGCCGAGGCCAGCCACGCGTCCGTGGCGTCCAGCGTCGCCTGGGAGACCTGCAGCGCCGGGTAGAGGCCCACCGCCACCTGCTGCGCCATCTCGTGCGAGCGGGACTCCCACACGCCCTTCACGGCCGCGAAGTACTTCTCCGTGTACGGGGCGAGCAGCTCCCGCTGGTCCGTCTGCACGAAGCCGCCGATCACCGCCTCCTGTACGGCGTTCGGCAGCCGGTCGGACTCGACGACCGACGCCCACGCCTCCGCCTTGGCCTCCGCGGTGGGCCGCGCCGC
The DNA here is from genome assembly GCF_021390935.1 of Streptomyces sp. CC228A. Lineage (GTDB taxonomy): Bacteria > Actinomycetota > Actinomycetes > Streptomycetales > Streptomycetaceae > Streptomyces. Next base: position 429,021 of record NZ_JAJPUI010000003.1, on the reverse strand, counting down.
CATGGCCGTGGCGGCGTGCCGCTCGCCCGCCGCCGTGCGGTCGCGCTCGTGCTCGGCGGCGATCTCGTCCGCGCCGAACCGGCCGGTCGCCGCCAGCCGCTCCACGAACGCCCACCGCAGCTCGGTGTCGACCACCAGGCCGTCGATCGTCTCGGAGCCGTCGAGCAGCGCCGCCAGCAGGTCCAGCTGCTCGTCGGTGCGGGCCGTCGCCGCGAAGGCCCGCGCCCACGCGAGCTGGTGGTCGCTGCCGGGCGCCGCTGCCCGCAGGTGCTCCAGCGCCGCCTCCGTCCAGCGGGCCAGCCCGGTCGCCCGCCAGTCCGGCGCCGCGTAGAGGTCGAGGGCCAGCTTCACCTGGCGGTGCAGGGACTGCACCACGCCGATGTCGGACTCCTTGCCGATGCCCGACAGCACCAGGTCCAGGTACGCGCGCGCGGCCAGCTCGCCGTCCCGCGTCATGTCCCACGCCGACGCCCAGCACAGCGCGCGCGGCAGCGACTCCGCGAAGTCCCCGAGGTGCGCGACGACGTTGCGCAGCGACTCCTCGTCCAGGCGGACCTTCGCGTACGACAGGTCGTCGTCGTTCAGCAGCACCACCGCCGGACGGGGCCTGCCCACCAGCGCCTCGACGCCGGTCAGCTCGCCGTCCACGTCCAGCTCGACCCGCTCGGTGCGCACCAGCTTGCCGGTGTCGTCCAGGTCGTAGCAGCCGATCGCGATGCGGTGCGGACGCAGCACCGGCTCGCCCTGCGCGCCGGCCGGCAGCGCCGGGGCCTCCTGGCGCACCGCGAAGGACGTGATGACGCCGCTCGCGTCGGTGTCGACGACCGGGCGGAGGATGTTGATGCCCGCCGTCTCCAGCCACTTCTCCGACCACGTCGCCAGGTCGCGCCCGGAGGTCTCCTCCAGCGCGCCCAGCAGGTCCGCGAGCCGCGTGTTGCCGAACGCGTGCCGCTTGAAGTACGCCTGCACACCGGTGAAGAAGGCGTCCATGCCGACGTACGCGACGAGCTGCTTCAGCACCGACGCGCCCTTGGCGTAGGTGATGCCGTCGAAGTTGACCAGCACGTCGTCGAGGTCGCGGATCTCCGCCATGATCGGGTGCGTCGACGGCAGCTGGTCCTGCCGGTACGCCCAGGTCTTCATCTGGTTCGCGAACGTGGTCCAGGCGTGCGGCCACTGGGAGCCCGGCGCGTACGCCTGGCAGGCGATGGACGTGTAGGTGGCGAACGACTCGTTCAGCCACAGGTCGTTCCACCACTCCATGGTGACGAGGTCGCCGAACCACATGTGGGCCAGCTCGTGCAGGATGGTCTCGGCCCGCACCTCGTAGGCCGCGTCCGTCACCTTCGACCGGAAGACGTACTGGTCGCGGATGGTGACCGCGCCCGCGTTCTCCATCGCCCCGGCGTTGAACTCCGGCACGAAGAGCTGGTCGTACTTCGCGAAGGGGTAGGCGTAGTCGAACTTCTCCTGGAACCAGTCGAAGCCCTGCCGGGTGACCTCGAAGATCGCGTCCGCGTCGAGGAACTCCGCGAGCGACGGCCGGCAGTACACGCCCAGCGGCACGACCTGCCCGTCCGGCCCCTCGTAGGAGGAGTGCACCGCGTGGTACGGGCCGACGATCAGGGCCGTGATGTACGTGGAGATCCGCGGGGTCGGCTCGAAGACCCAGAGGTCGTCCTCGGGCTTCGGCGTCGGCGAGTTCGACACGACCGTCCAGCCCGCCGGCGCCTTCACGGTGAACTGGAACGTGGCCTTCAGGTCGGGCTGCTCGAAGCTGGCGAACACCCGCCGCGCGTCCGGCACCTCGAACTGCGTGTACAGGTACGCCTGGTCGTCCACCGGGTCCACGAAGCGGTGCAGGCCCTCGCCGCTGTTGGTGTACGCGCAGTCCGCGACGACCCGCAGCTCGTTGCGGCCGTGCCGCAGGTGCTTGAGAGTGATCCGCGAGTCCCGGAACACGGACGCCACGTCGAGGTGCTTGCCGTTCAGCACCACCTCGTGCACCGCGGGCGCCACCAGGTCGATGAACGTCTCCGCGCTCTCCTCCGCGGAGTCGAAGCGCACGAGCGTGTCGGACCGGAAGGTGCCCCCCTCCTGCGCGCCGCTGAGATCGAGGTCGATCTCGTACGAGTCCACGGTCAGCAGCGCGGCGCGGCGCTGCGCCTCCACACGGGTCAGGTTTGTGCCAGGCACCCGGTCATCTCCTCCATGTACGACTGTGCTGGCCCATCCTTCCATGGCCGGGTGCCGGCGGCAGCGCCGAAAAAAAGGGCGGTCCCGCCGGGCCGGCGGGACCGCCCTCACGGCGGGCGGGGGGTCAGCCCCGGAGCTCCTGGGCGACCAGCTCCGCGAGCTGCACCGCGTTCAGCGCGGCGCCCTTGCGGAGGTTGTCGTTGGACAGGAACAGCGCCAGGCCGTTCTCGACGGTCTCGTCGACCCGGATCCGGCCCACGTAGGAGGCGTCCTTGCCGGCGGCCTGGAGCGGGGTGGGGATCTCGGACAGCTCGACGCCCTCGGCGTCCTTCAGCAGCTCGTACGCGCGCTCCACGCTGATCGGGCGCTCGAAGCGGGCGTTGACCTGGAGGGAGTGGCCGGAGAAGACCGGGACGCGCACGCACGTGCCGGACACCTTGAGACCGGGGATCTCCAGGATCTTGCGGGACTCGTGGCGGAGCTTCTGCTCCTCGTCGGTCTCGAAGGAGCCGTCGTCGACGATCGAGCCGGCCAGCGGCAGCACGTTGAAGGCGATCGGGCGCTTGTAGACGCCGGGCTCGGGGAAGTCCACGGCCTCGCCGTCGAAGGCCAGCCGGTCGGCCTGCTCGGCCACCGCGCACGCCTGCGTGCGCAGCTCCGCGACGCCCGCCAGGCCGGAGCCGGACACGGCCTGGTAGGTGGTGGCGACGAGGGCGGTCAGGCCCGCCTCCTGGTGCAGCGGCTTGAGCACCGGCATGGCGGCCATGGTGGTGCAGTTCGGGTTGGCGATGATCCCCTTCGGGCGGTCCTTGATCGCGTGGGGGTTCACCTCGGAGACGACCAGCGGCACCTCGGGGTCCCGGCGCCAGGCCGAGGAGTTGTCGATCACCACGGCACCTTGCGAGGCGACCTTCTCGGCGAGCGCCCGGGACGTCGCGCCACCGGCGGAGAAGAGCACGATGTCGAGGCCGGTGTAGTCGGCGGTGGAGGCGTCCTCGACGGTCACGCCGTCCACGACGGTCCCCGCCGACCGGGCGGAGGCGAAGAGCCGCAGCTGGTCGACCGGAAAGCTGCGTTCGGCGAGGATCTTGCGCATGACCGTGCCGACCTGACCGGTGGCTCCGACGATTCCGACCTTCACGGGGACTCCTGTCGTACGAATGTGCGGCAAGGGGTGCTGCCGCTGTCCATGATGCGTATGTCCGGTCCCCGGTTGTCCAATCGGTTGTCCAGAGGGTGAGAAGGGCCACGGACGGATCCGGGAACGCGAAGGGCGGGCGCCCCACCGGGCGCCCGCCCTCACACTCCGTATCCCTCCAGGCTACGGAGTGGTGCTCACGGAGCGGTCACCTTCTCGATGACGACGCTGCCGGTGCCCGCCACGGTGCCGCGCGCGTTCACCAGCGAGACCTCGCCGAAGAAGCGCCGGCCCTCGGGGGCCGCGCCGTTCACCACGACCTCGGCGGCGAGCTCCGCGGAGGCGCCGTTCGCCAGGGAGAGGGTCTTCGACCCGTCCACCCGGACCTCGCCCAGCGCGGAGGAGAAGTACACGTCCTTGTAGTCGTAGGCGGTCTCACCGGCCGGGACCGAGTAGCCGTCGACGACGATCGTGTACGTGCCGGGGGCCGGCTTCACCAGGGACACCGACTCCTCCGAGTCGCCGTCCGCGGACGAACCGACCTGCACGCCGTCGCGCAGGACGATCAGGTCCAGGTCGGCGGCCTTGTCGGAGACGTTGCCGATGGCGACGTCGAAGCGCTCGACGCCCGCACCGATCTCCACGGTGGTCCGCTGCTCGGCGTGGTGGCCGATGGTCGGACGGGCTGTCTTCGCGGAGCCCAGGGACCCGCCCTTGGCCTTGCCCTCGATGGCCGCGAAGTCGTTGGTCACCGTCCACTCGACCGGAGCCGCCGCGCCCTGCACCGCCTCCGGCAGGGTCTGGACGGCCGGGTCGAAGGTGGCGCCCAGCACGGAGACGTCCAGCTTGTACGGGTTGCGCAGCAGCGGCGACGTGCGGCGCGACTCCACCTCGATCTCCCAGACGCCCGGCTGCGGGTTCGCGTACGAGCGCACGTCGGGGCGGCAGGTGTTGTTCGGGTTGTCGTAGTTCGGGTAGCAGTTGATCGTCGACGTGGAGTCCGCGGGGACGCCGTACGGGTGGATCGCGATGAACCGGGTCTGGCTGCCCTCGGCGAGCCCGCTCAGCGCGACCTCCAGCGTCTTCGCCCCGGCCGGGACGTTGACGAAGTACGACGTGGGCGCGTTGCGCTCCACCCGGCCGGTCGCCGACATCCCGAAGGACGGCGCGGCCAGGTCCTCGGCGGCGACGACGGTCGTCAGGATCTGCTTGTCGACGCCCCTGGTCCACGGGTCGGAGACCTCCAGGACCGCGCTGTGCACGCCGGCGCTGCGCGGCTTGGCGGCCACCTTGACGGTGACCGGCTTGTTCAGCGGCAGCATGATCAAGTGGCTGCCGACGACCCGGAAGGTCCGCTCGTGGTTGTTCTCGAACCGCAGCGTGTGGAGGGTCGGCCGGTCGGGACCCGTGGTGCGGGTGACGGTGACCTCGTACACCTTCTTCTGGCCGACCTTGAGGCCGCCCTCGCGGTCGTACAGGCCCGTGCCGAAGCCGGGCTCCGCGAGGAACTGGTCGAGCGCGGTGTCGACGGGCGCCTTGACCGTGTACTCGTGGGCGTCGGCGCCGCGCAGCACCTGCTTCCACGCCTTCACGACGTTGATCCGGCCCGCGCCCTGCTCGTGGGCCTGCACGCCGCGGATGCGGTCGGCCTGGCTGGTGACGGCGGTGCGCAGCTTTGCCGGGGTCAGCTCGATGCCGCGCTGCTTGGCCGCGGACAGCATCAGCGCCATCGCGCCGGTGGCCTGCGGGGCGGACATCGAGGTGCCCTGCAGCATCGAGTAGCCGGCCGGCAGCTCGTAGCCGGCCTCCTTGACGGGGCCGCCGGGCGCCCAGGTCTGCGTGGTGTTGATCGCCGCGCCGGGGGCGGTGATGGTCGGCGTGAAGCCGCCGTCCTCACGCGGGCCCCGGGAGGAGAACGGCATCATCTGGTACCGCGTGGTCACGGCCGAGCCGTAGTTCGCGGCCCAGGTCTCCTTGGAGACGGCCGCGCCGACGCTGATGACCTTGTCGGACAGGGCCGGGTCGCCGATGGTGTTGACGCCGGGGCCGCTGTTGCCGGCGGAGATGACGATCTGCACGCCGTAGGTGTCGATGAGGCGCGTGTAGAGCTGGGCGCGGGCGTTGTTGCCGTCGTTCAGCGCCGGCAGGCCGCCGATCGACATGTTGACGATGTCCACGCCGCGGTTGGCGACGAGGTCGATCATGCCCTCGGTGAGCGCGACGTTGGTGCAGCCGCCGCTCCAGGTGCAGGCGCGGGACGACACCAGCTTGGCGCCGGGGGCGGCGCCGTTCATCCGGCCGCCGAACAGGCCGTTCGCCGCGGTGATGCCGGCGACGTGGGTGCCGTGGGACCCCTCGATGACGCCGATGTTGACGTAGTCGGCCTTGTCGCCGGCCGCGTTGTAGGGGACGTCCTTGCGGATCTCGACGACGAAGGGGATGCGCTCGACGACATCGGTCGCGGGGTCGTCCGTGCCGAAGTAGCCGATCTGGAAGCCGTCCTTGTACGGCTTCATCGGCTCGTCGTCACCGAAGTCGGAGTTCCCGTTCAGGTCGACGCGCACCGTCCCCGCCGCCGGGTCGTACAGCACGCCCCACACGTCGGTGGTGTCGCCGTCCCGGTTCAGGTCGCCCGCCATGTCGCCGCCCTTGGTGGCGGCCTCGGCGAACGTGCGGAACTTGTACGTGCCCTCGGGGGCCGTCCACGTTCGGCTCTCGGCGGTGAAGACGGGGCCGGACACGCCGACGTCCATCCGGCGCCAGGTCTGGTCGCCGTCGGAGACCGGGTCGGTGGCGGTCACCCAGTCGACGATCTTGCGCTCGCCGGTGGTCGTCTTCTGCAGCGCCGGGTGGCCCAGGTCGACACCGGAGTCCAGGATGCCGATGGTGATGCCCCGGCCGTCGGCCTTCCGGTACTTCCGCACGAAGTCGACGGCGCCCGTCTCGTGGGACGGGTTGTACGGGTTGACCGCGGGCGTGTGCTTGCCGGGCGCCGGGTAGCTGCCGGTCTTCGCGGTGGCCGCCCCGTCCGCCCGGTCGGCGGCGGGCGTCGGGTCGTCCAGCACGATCTCGTGCTTCAGGTCGATGCCCTGCACGCTGGACAGCTTGGCGGCCGCGCCGATGGCGGCCTCGGCCTGCGAGGTCGGCACGGTGGCCCGGACGTAGCCGAGCTTGTCGTTCGTCTGGCCGACGGTGCCGCCCTTGACCGCGTCGAGCTGCTCGGCGACCTGCTCGGTGCTGCCCGGCTCGGTGGCCAGCATGAGGGTGACGGTCTTCTCGCCCTGGGCCTGCGCCTCGGCGAGCCGCTCCGCGTCGTCGGAGCCCAGCTTCTCGGCGGCGGTCTTCGCCGGCTGCGGCTCGGTCTGCGCGGACCCGGGCGCCGGGGCGGGCGCGGGGTCGGCGAACGCGGGCGCGGCGCCGGTCGCGACCAGGGCGGCCACGAGGCCGGCGGCGGCGGCGATCCGGGCCGTACGTCTCATCCCCGGTATGGGGCTGGGGGGTTCGAGGGTCATCTGCATCCCTGTGTGTGACCTGCTGCTGAAAGGAACAGTCCGGAATCCGATACCGGATGACCGCTGAGCTTTTCGCATCTGACGGCCTTTGGGGAGTACGCACCCGGACGGATCGTGTCCATGACGTAAACCCGCCACCGCGCGCCGATCGCCACGGGGCAGAAACCCGCAGAAAACGGATGGAGGGAGAGGGAAAACCCTCCTAACCTCCCTCTATGAAGCAGAGGTTGAGAGTGGCCGCCTACGCGGTCTGCATACGGGTCGACGCCGTCCTGCTCGCCCGCAGCCCGGCCGCCGACGGGGGCCGGGAGTGGGTGCTGCCCGGCGGCGGCATGGAGCACGGTGAGGACCCCGTCGACACCGTGGTCCGCGAGGTGGCGGAGGAGACCGGCTACACCGCGGAGGTCACGGCGCTCCTCGGCGTCGACTCCCTGCATGTGCCCGACCACCCCGGCCGCCTCGGCACCCGCGTCGACCACCAGAGCCTGCGCCTCCTCTACGAGGGCCGCGTCGTCGGCGGCGCCCTGCGCCCCGAGGCGAACGGCTCCACGGACCTCGCCGCCTGGCACCCGCTCGCCGCCGTCCCCGCGCTGCGCCGCGTCCCCCTCGTCGACACCGCCCTCCGCCTCTGGCCTGAGCGCCCCGCCACCGGCCGCCTCCCCGACCCCGCCGGGAACGGCTGAAACCGGGTCAACCCCGAAGGGGGGCTCAACCCCCGGCGCCGCCCCCGGGTCCCCTCCCGCAACCGAGCCCGACGACGAGGGGACCGACCTCACCATGTCCGTACGCAAGGGGAAGACCGTCCGCGCCGCCCTCCTGGCCGGCGCCGTCGCGGCGGCCGTCACCGCGACCGCCCTCACCGCCCCCGCGACCGCGGCGACCGCCCCGGCTGCCGCGACCGCCGCGCCGGGGAAGGCCGCGGCCCACGGCCGCCACGACGCCACCAGGGAGGCCCTGGAGGAGACCGTGCGGGCCGGCGCCCCCGGCGTACTGGTCCAGGTCCGCGACCGGCACGGCGTCTGGAACGGCAGCGCGGGCGTCGCCGACCGCACCACCGGCCGCGAACGCGGCGCCCGCGACCGCTACCGCGTCGGCTCCGTCACCAAGACGTTCGTCGCCACCGTCCTGCTGCAGATGGAGGCCGAAGGACGCCTCGACCTGGACGACAGCGTCGAGGAATGGCTGCCCGGGGTCGTCAGGGGCCACGGCCACGACGGCCGCCGGATCACCCTGCGCCAACTCCTCAACCACACCAGCGGCGTCCACAGCTTCACGTCCGACCCCGACTTCGCGCAGAAGGTCTTCGGCCCGGACTTCCTCCGCCACCGCTACGACACCTGGACCCCCGAGCAGCTCGTCGCGGTCGCGATGCGGCACGGACCGGACTTCGCGCCGGGCCAGGGATGGAACTACTCCAACACCAACTACGTGCTGGCCGGCATGGTCATCGAGAAGGCCGCCGGCCGGCCGTACGGAGAGGAGATCGAGCGCCGCATCCTCAGGCCGCTCGGGCTGCGCGCCACCTCGGTCCCCGGCACCTCGGCCGCCATGCCCCGGCCGAGCGGCCGCGCCTACTCCACCCTCGGCGCCGACCCCTCCGACCCCGCCACGCGGATCCACGACGTGACCGAGCTGAACCCGTCGCTGGCCCACGCGGCCGGGGAGATGGTCTCGGACAACTCCGACCTCCAGAGGTTCCTGCGCGCGCTGCTCGCGGGCAGGCTGCTGCCCCGGGAGCAGATGAGGGAGCTGACGGCCACGGTCCCGGTCGGGGAGGACGGCATACGGGCCTACGGCCTGGGCGTCTACGTCCAGGAGCTGAGCTGCGGCGAGAAGGTCTGGGGCCACACGGGCGGCATCCACGGCTCGGGGTCGCTGGTGATGGCGACGCGCGACGGCCGGCACTCGATGGCGGGCAACGTGAACGGCGACTGGGTGGGCCTCGACAAGGTGCTGGAAGCGGAGTTCTGCGGCTAGCCGCACGGGCGGGACGGCATGCTCACGTCCAGGACGCGGCCCGCCCCCACCCGCGGGCCGCGTCCCGCCTCCGCGTCCTCGCGCCCCCACCCGCGTCCCGCCTCCGCGCCTGAGCGCCCCCACCCGCGGGCCGCGTCCCCGCGGCCCCATCCGCGGGCCGTACCCGTGCGACCGCCTCGTGCCGCCGCGCCCGTACGGCCGCCCCCGCCTCCGCTCCCGGGCGGCCGCCACCGTCCCGGAACGCCCCGGCCGGGCGGTCGCGGCCCGGTCCCGGCAGGGCGGCGCGGCGTCTGCCCGGGGCCGCCGCGGCAGCGGTCCCTCCGCGGCGGGGCGCCGCGGCCCTCCCGCCGCCGCCCGAAGGCCGCCCGGCGGCGCTGCGCCCGCTCCCGGTCACCGCGCCCGCGCGCCGGCCGTCCCCGCGTTCCGCGCCCCGGAGCCCACGGGCCGGCCCCGGAGCACCAGGGCGCCCGCCGTCCCGGCTCACCGCGGCAGGACGACGACGTACGCGGCCGGGGCGCGGTCGTCCGCCGCCATCAGGGCCGTGCGCACCACGACGGCCTGCTGCTCCGCGGAGTCCCGCAGCTTCCTCGGCGTGAGGTGCACGACCGTGATGCCGAGCCGCTCCAGGTACTCCCGCTTGCGCGTGGACTCCGCCCACACCGCGTCGTCGTCCTGCCGCGGCGCCCGCGTGTCCAGCTCCACCGCCACCGCGTGGTCGGGCCAGTAGGCGTCCACCCCGCCCAGGTGCGGGCCGCCCGGCAGCCGCAGGTCCACGTTCCACAGCGGGTCCGGCAGCCGGTGGTCCCGCACCATCGCGTACAGCCGGTCCTCCGCCCGTGCCCGACCCTCGGCCAGCAGCGCGTCCACCGCGTCCACCACGTGCGGCCGGGACAGCAGCCGCGCCCGGTTCAGTTCCCGCACCACCGCGGCCGGTTCGCAGTGGCCGTCGCGCACCGCCTCGGTGAGCAGCCGGCGCACGGCGTGGGCGTCGGTGATCTGCGCCACCGCGTCCGCCAGCGCCCGCGCCACCGGCGCGACCGGCAGCCCGGTGACCTCCTGCGGCACCGGCAGCTCGTGGCCCGTCGCCCGGACGATCCGGACGAACCCGGTCGACCGCAGCCGCCGGGTGCGCGGCACCAGCACGTCGATCCGCTCCAGGGCGAGCAGCGGCGGGGCGGACGAGAACCGGTACAGCGCGAGCGCCGCGAGACCGGTGACCATCGAGTCGCCGTACCCGGGGCCGTCCGCGGGCGCGGGCGCCGGCCGGTGTACAGCAGCGCGGCCCGCAGCCGCTCGTCGCTGGTGGGCGGCCCCGGGTGCAGCAGGTACACGCCGGGCAGCAGCTGCTGCCACGGGCCGCCGCCGCGGCTGCGCGCGCTGACCTCGGCCGGGGGCACCCCCTGGGCCCGCAGCTGCGCGGCGGACAGCACGCGGGCCGGGGCGCCGGACAGGTGGGACAGGGGGCGGGGGAGAGCGGGGTGTTCTTCATGCTGCGGAAGTGCCCGCCGCCGACGGGCCCGCTAACCGCTGTTACACGCCCGTCGACAATCCGGGACAAGCCCGCCCTAAAGTACGGGCGTTCGATTGCCGATGTAGGGCGCCCTGCCGACGGGCACAGCGCCGCCCCGCGCCCTGCCGACGGCCCAGCGCCACCCCGCGCGCTGCCGACGGCCCAGCCCCGCCCCGCGCGCTGCCGGTGGACGCCCCCGGACCCGGCCGCCCCGCGCCGGGCCCCGCGCACAGCCGCGGGCGGCGCCCCGCAGGGAGCGCCGCCCGCGGGGCGGTCAGGCCGAGGCGTCGCACTCCTGCGCCCGCAGGGCCCGCGCCAGGTCGTCCCTCGCCTCCAGCACCAGCCTGCGCAGCGCGGGCGCCGCCGACGCGTGCGCGGCCAGCCAGGCGTCCGCCGCCGCCCGTCGCCTCGTCGCCCTGGAGGGCCGGGAACAGCCCCCGCACCACGTCCATGCCGATCTGGATGGACCGCTCGGCCCACACCCGCTCGATCGCGTCGAAGTACTTCGACGCGTACGGCGCGATCAGCTCCCGCTGCGAGGGCTGCGCGAACCCGGCGATGGTGGCCTCCACCAGCGCGTTCGACAGCTGGTCCGACTCCACGACCTGCGCCCACGCCTGCGCCTTGACCGCCGCCGACGGCCGCGCCGCCAGGCACCGCACCTGGTGGCGCTTGCCCGACGCGGTGTCGTCCCGCGCCAGCTCCGCGCCGATCACCGTCTCGTCGGCGCGCCCGTGCGCGGCCAGCGGCTCCAGCAGCGCCCAGCGCAGCTCCTGGTCGACGTCCAGCCCCTCCACGGCCGCCGTACCCGCCAGCAGGCCCTGGAGGAAGGCGACGTGCTCGTCCGACGACGCCACCGCCGCGAAGAACCGCGCCCAGGTCAGCTGGTGCTCGCTGCCGGGCTCCGCCTGCCGCAGCTCCCGCAGCGCGCCCTCGGCCAGCGCGGCGGCGCCCTCCACGCGCCACCCCGGAGCCGCGTAGTGCGTCAGCGCGGTGCGCGCCCAGGCGTGCAGCATCTGCAGCACCCCGATGTCCGACTCGCGTCCCGCGAACCGCAGCACGAGCGCCACGAAGTCCCGCGCCGGCAGCAGCGCGTCGCGCGTCATGTTCCACAGCGCCGACCAGCACAGCGCCCGCGCCAGCGGGTCCGCGACCCCGCCCAGGTGCTCCCGCAGCACCGCCAGGGACTCCGCGTCGAACCGCACCTTGCAGTACGTGAGGTCCTCGTCGTTCACCAGGATCAGCGCCGGCCGCTCGGAGCCGGCCAGCCCGTCCACCACCGTCCGCGCGCCGGTGATGTCGGCCTCGGCCCGCGCGTACCGGACGAGGGCGCCGCCCTCCAGCCGGTAGAGCCCGACCGCGGCCCGGTGCGGGCGCGGCTCGGCGCCCTCCTGCTCCACGGCCAGTTCGGCGAGGCGGCCGTCCGCGCCGTACGACGGCACCGGCGTGAGCGCGTTCACCCCGGAGGTCTCCAGCCACGACCGGGACCACGCCTTCATGTCCCGCCCGGACGTCTCCTCCAGCACGGCCAGCAGGTCGTCGAGCGTCGTGTTGCCGTACGCGTGCCGCTTGAAGTAGCGCCGGGCGCCCTCCAGGAACGCCTCCCGGCCCGCGTACGCCACCAGCTGCTTCAGCACCGACGCGCCCTTGGCGTAGGTGATGCCGTCGAAGTTCAGCTTGGCGTCCTCCAGGTCCCGGATGTCGGCCGTGACCGGGTGCGTGGAGGGCAGCTGGTCGGCGCGGTACGCCCACGCCTTGCGGTTGTTGGCGAAGGTGGTCCACCCGTTGGTGAAGCGGGTCGCCTCGACCATCGAGAAGGTGCCCATGAAGTCCGCGAAGGACTCCTTCAGCCACAGGTCGTCCCACCACTTCATGGTGACGAGGTCGCCGAACCACATGTGGGCCATCTCGTGCAGGACCACGTTGGCCCGCCGCTCGTACGCCGCCCGCGTCACCTTGCCGCGGTAGATGTACTCCTCGCGGAAGGTGACCAGGCCCGGGTTCTCCATGGCGCCGAGGTTGTACTCGGGCACGAACGCCTGGTCGTACTTGCCGAACGGGTACGGGTAGTCGAAGGCGTCGTGGAAGAAGTCCAGGCCCTGCTTGGTGACCAGGAAGACGTCGTCCGCGTCGAAGTGCTTCGCGAGGCCCTTGCGGCACATCGCGCCCAGCGGGATCTCCAGGTCGCCGCGCCGGTAGGTGTCCGTCACGTAGTGGTACGGCCCGGCGACGACGCAGGTGATGTACGTGGAGATCGGCCGGGTCCCGGCGAACCGCCACACCCCGCCGCCGCGGGACTCCTCCGCGCCGTTGCTCCACACGGTCCAGCCCTCGGGGGCCGTCACCTCGAAGCGGAACGGGGCCTTGAGGTCCGGCTGCTCGAAGTTCGCGAAGACCCGGCGCGCGTCGGCCGGCTCGTACTGCGTGTAGAGGTAGACCTCGCCGTCCTCCGGGTCCACGAACCGGTGCAGGCCCTCGCCGGTGCGGCTGTACGCGCACTGCGCGTCCACCGTCAGCACGTTCTCCTCGGCGAGCCCGACCAGGGCGATCCGCGCCCCGTCGAAGACGGCCGCCGGGTCCAGCTCCCGCCCGTTGAGGGTGACCGCCGTGACGGACGGCGCCACCAGGTCCGCGAAGGTGTCCGCGCCCGGTTCGGCGCACCGGAACCGGATCGTCGTCACCGACCGGAACGTCCGCTGCCCGGCCTCGCCGTCCCCGACGGCCGACCGCACGTCGAGTGCGACGTCGTAACCGTCCACGGACAGCAGCGCGGCCCGCTCGCGGGCCTCGTCGCGGGACAGATTCTCACCGGGCACGGGCGACTCCTTCGTGGCGCGTGGACAACCGCCCGCGATCCTCCCACGCACCGCCGACCGGGCTGAACCGGGAATGCCCTCGTCACCCCCTGGTGTTGTCGGGGGTGAACCGACCCGATGCGCCCACCCGTGACCCGGGGACCGTGAGGAGAGACATGTCCGAGAGCAGGACCACCGCCGACTTCTGGTTCGACCCGCTGTGCCCGTGGGCTTGGATGACGTCGCGCTGGATGCTGGAGGTGGGCAGCGTCCGGCCCGTCGACGTGCGCTGGCACGTGATGAGCCTCGCCGTCCTCAACGAGGACCGGCACGACGAGCTGCCCGCGGAGTACGTGGAGCTGCTGCGCACCGCCTGGGGCCCCGTCCGGGTGGCCGTCGCCGCCGAGCAGCTGCACGGCCCGGAGGTCCTCGGCCGGCTCTACACGGCGATGGGCACCCGCTTCCACAACCGGGGCGAGGGCGTCACGCGGGAGGCGATCGCCGCCTCCCTGGAGGACGCCGGGCTGCCCGCCTCGCTCGCCGAGTACGCCGAGAAGGACACCTACGACGCCGAGCTGCGGGCCTCCCACAAGGAAGGCATCAGCAAGGTCGGCGAGGACGTCGGCACGCCCGTCATCGCCGTGCCGGGCCCGGAGGGCGAGGAAGTCGCCTTCTTCGGCCCGGTGGTGACCCCGGCGCCGAAGGGCGAGGCGGCGGGCCGCCTGTGGGACGGCACGCTGCTGGTGGCGTCGACGCCCGGCTTCTTCGAGATCAAGCGCACCCGCACCACCCCGCCGATCTTCGACTGACGGCCGCCGCACCGGCAGGGGGCAGCCCCCGCGAGTCCTGACCTCGCGGGGGCTGCCCCTTTTTCTCCGCCTGCCGCGTGAAGGGTGAGAAGACGATCACGAGCAGGACGTCATGGTGCGACCGGCCGTCAGGGGGCGATCAGCGGCGTGCGGTTCTTCGCGTCGGCGTACCGCTTCGCCACGTCCTGCCAGTTGACGACCCGCCACATCGCCTCGATGAAGTCCACCTTCTGGTTCCTGTACTGCAGGTAGAAGGCGTGCTCCCAGGCGTCGAAGACCAGGATCGGCACCGAGCCCTGGCCGACGTTGCCCTGGTGGTCGTAGACCTGCTCGACGATGAGGCGGCCGCTGACCGGCTCGTACGCCAGGACGCCCCAGCCGGAGCCCTGGGTGGTCGCCGAGGCCTTGGACAGCTGCGCCTTGAAGCGGGCGAAGGAGCCGAAGGACTCGGCGATGGCGTCGGCGAGCTCGCCCACGCCGTCCTTCTCCAGGGGCTCGCCGCCGCCGTCACCGGTCATGTTGTGCCAGTAGATGGAGTGCAGGATGTGGCCGGAGAGGTGGAAGGCCAGGTTCTTCTGCAGGCCGTTGATCGCGCCCCACTGGTCCTTGTCCCGCGCCTCCTCCAACTGCTCCAGCGTGTCGTTCGCGCCCTTGACGTAGGCGGCGTGGTGCTTGTCGTGGTGCAGCTCGATGATCTCCGGGCTGATCACGGGCTCCAGCGCCGCGTAGTCGTAGGGGAGTTCCGGAAGGGTGTACATCGCCATGGCCTGGGCCTCCGACCGCTCCGAGCTTGTTATTGCAACCAATGTGCAAGTGCAGGACTCGTGCAGGCTAACAGCAGCGGGCGGACGCGGGGCAACCAGGAGGGCCCGGGCGCGTCCTGCGCCCGGGCCCTGCCGTGGTGGGGTGAGCCGCGTCAGTCCGCCGCGGCGGCCTTCGCTCGGGACCGCTGGTGGGCGTAGCCCCCCGCGGAGAGCAGCAGCACCAGGCCGCCGGTGTAGTACAGCTCCAGCCGCGTGTCCGGGTTGCGGGCCATCAGCACGAACACCACCGCGATGCCGACCAGCGCGGCGTACGTGAGGTACGGGTACGCCCACATGCGCACGGCCAGCTTCTCCGGGGCCTCCCGCTCCAGGCGGCGGCGCAGGATCAGCTGCGACACGGCGATGAAGAACCAGACGACCAGGATGATCGCGCCGATGGTGCGCAGCAGCCACATGAACACGTCGTCCGGCCGCCAGTAGCTCAGCAGCACGCAGGAGAAGCCGAACACCGACGACGTCAGCACCGCGATGCGCGGCACGCCGCCGGAGACCCGCCCCAGCGCCTTCGGGCCCTGGCCGCGCGCGACCAGCGAGCAGGCCATGCGGGAGGCGCCGTAGATGTTGGCGTTCATCGCGGACAGCAGCGCGATCAGCACGACGGCGTTCATCACCTCGCCGGCGGCGGGCAGCCCCAGGTGCTCCAGCGCGGCGACGTAGGAGCCCTTCGCCAGCGACTCGCTGTTCCACGGGATGAGGGTGACGATGACGGCCATGGAACCGATGTAGAAGATCGCGATCCGCCACATCGCCGTACGGACCGCCTTGGCGACGCCCTGCACCGGGTGCTCGGACTCGGCGGCCGCGATGGTGACGGTCTCCAGACCGCCGTACGCGAAGACCGACGCGAGCAGGCCCACGATCAGGCCCTCGGTGCCGTTGGGCAGCCAGCCGCCGTGGTCCGTGAGGTGGGAGGTGCCGGGGGAGTCGACGCCGGGCAGCAGGCCCAGGATCGCCAGCACGCCGATCACCAGGAACAGCACGATGGCGGCGATCTTCAGCGCGGCGAACCAGAACTCGAACTCGCCGAAGTTCTTCACGGCGGCCAGGTTGGTCACGCAGAACATCAGCATGAACAGCGCCACCAGCGCCCACTCCGGCACGCCGGGCAGCCAGCCGTGCACGATGCCCGCGGCGCCGATGGCCTCCAGGCCGACCGCCACGCAGAGCAGGAACCAGAAGGCCCAGCCCGCCGTGAACCCGGCCCACGGGCCGATCGCCCGCTCGGCGTGCACCGAGAAGGAGCCGGACGCCGGGTTGGCCGCGGACATCTCGCCCAGCATGCGCATCACGAGCATCACGAGCAGGCCGGAGATCGCATACGCGACGACGATCGACGGCCCGGCGGCCGCGATGGCGGCGCCCGAGCCGACGAAGAGGCCGGCGCCGATCACACCGCCGAGGGCGATCATCGACAGGTGGCGTTGCTTGAGTCCGTGCGAGAGCGGCGCGTCGGCGGTCGCGGTCGAGGCGTTCTCGACGGCGGCCGGCTCGGCGGACGCGGGCGCGGAAGTAGGGGGCATGGGTGGGCCCTGTTCCTGTCCGGGTAAGGGGCAAAGTCGCCCATGAGTCTGGGTGCGTGTACCGCTCACAGGGAACCGGTTTCCGCTATACGGACACACCGCTGACACAAGGTGAAGAGGTGGGCACGGAATGGCCACATCCGCTTGTCGGGTGACTTTGGTGGGAGTCCACAGTCTCTTCCGTGGAGCCTCCAGGGTGCAAAACGGGCTGTTCGAACGTCCGCCCCCCGTGACAAGCATCACGTCCGATCGGGTGTAGCCGGGGATCTTTGTGAGAAGTCCATGAACGCGACGTTGGGTGCTTTGTCGGCGGCTGACGGTGATCACCCGTCCGCTCCTGGGCTACGGTCGGCAGGTCCCCCCGACCGGCCCACCCGACCCCGGAGCCATGCCATGAGCACTGCCGCCGCCCCCGCAGGAGCGGTCCTCGCCGACCTGCTGCCGACCAGCCGCGTCCGCGACGCGGCCCTCGTCGCCGGCGGCGCCGTGCTGACCGGTCTCGCCGCCCAGATCGCCGTCCCGGTGCCCGGCTCCCCGGTGCCCGTGACGGGGCAGACCTTCGCCGCCCTGCTCGTCGGCACCGCCCTCGGCGCCCGCCGAGGCTTCGCCGCGCTGGCCCTGTACGCCGTCGTCGGCATGGCGGGCCTGCCGTGGTTCGCCGGCGGGGCCTCCGGATACGCCCTGCCGAGCCTCGGCTACGTCCTCGGCATGCTGCTGGCCGCCACCGCGGTCGGCGCGCTCGCCCGGCGCGGCGCCGACCGCTCGGTGTGGCGCATGGCCGGGGCCATGGCCGCGGGCTCCGCGATCATCTACGCGGTCGGCGTCCCGTACCTGGCGCTGGCGACCGGCATGGGCCTGTCCGAGGCGCTCGCCGCAGGAATGGTCCCGTTCCTCCTCGGGGACGCGCTGAAGGCCGCCCTGGCCATGGGGCTGCTCCCGACCGCCTGGAAGCTCGCGGGCCACCGCGGCTGACACCGCTCCGGGCAGCAGGGCACGCGGCCCCCGCCGCCCGCAAGGCCACCGCCGTACCGCGCCTGCACCGGCCCCCGGTGCGGCCGGGGGCGCATGCGGCCCGGTGCACCCGACGAGGCAGCGTGCCCCAGCCCCGGCGAGGCCCGCACGGCCGGCAGCCCCCGCGGCCGTAGCGCTCCCGCCCACGGGCACCGCACGGCCGCAGGTACCCGCGCCCCGTGCGCCCGAAGGGCGGCGCGCCCGCAGGCCGGGCGAGGCCCGCGCTGCATCGCGCCCGCACCCTCGGCCCCGGGACCCCCGCACCGCCATAGGCGCCCCCGCCCGTAGGTCCGAAGGGGCAGCGCGCGCAGGCGCCCGCGCCCGTACGCCCGACGGGGCAGCGCGCCCGCGCCCGTACGCCCGAAGGGGGTCTCCGTAGCCCCGGCGAGGCCCGCGCGCAGGCGCCCGCGCCCGTACGCTCGACGGGGCAGCGCGCCCGCGCCCGTACGCCCGAAGGGGCCTCCGTAGCCCCGGCGAGGCCCGCGCAGCCGGCAGCCCCGCACCGCACCGCCGCAGGCGCCCGTCCACCCGCGCGGCAGCGCCCCCGCGGCAGCGACCCCGCGCCGGGGCCCGCGTGGGGGCGGCCTGCCCCGGTTGCGGGGGCGCGCCCCGCGCGTGCCACACTCGGACCATGCGCGTGTACCTCGGCTCGGACCATGCCGGCTACGAACTGAAGAACCACCTCGTCGAGTGGCTGACGGCGCACGGGCACGAGCCCGTCGACTGCGGCCCCCACATCTACGACGCCCAGGACGACTACCCGCCGTTCTGCCTGCGCGCCGCCGAGCGGACGGCCGCGGACCCGGAGGCCCTCGGCATCGTGATCGGCGGCTCGGGCAACGGCGAGCAGATCGCCGCCAACAAGGTGAAGGGCGTCCGTGCCGCCCTGGCCTGGAGCGAGCAGACCGCCGCCCTCGGCCGCGAGCACAACAACGCCAACGTCGTCGCCGTCGGCGCCCGCATGCACACGCAGGACGAGGCCACCAAGTTCGTCGAGGTCTTCCTCTCCACCCCGTACAGCGGCGACGAGCGCCACACCCGCCGCATCGACATGCTGGCGGCGTACGAGACGGAGGGCACCATGCCCCCGATCCCGGCCCACCACCCGCAGCAGGACTGAGGCCCGTGCCCGAAGGGCATACGATCCACCGGCTGGCCGCCGACTACCGCAACCGGTTCGGCGGCCGCCGCGTCCGCGTCACCAGCCCGCAGGGCAAGTTCTCCGACGCCGCCGCCCTCCTCGACGGCACCGTCCTGGAGCGCACCGAGGCGCACGGCAAGCACCTCTTCCTCGGCTTCGGCACGGGGGAGTGGGTGCACATCCACCTCGGCCTGTTCGGCAAGGCGGCGTTCGGCGCCGCCCCCGCGCCCCCGCCGGCGGACACCGTACGGCTGCGCCTGGCCGGCGAGGAGTCGTACGCCGACCTGCGCGGCCCCGCGGTCTGCGCGCTCGTCACCGACCCCGAGAAGCAGGCGGTCCACGACCGGCTCGGCCCGGACCCGCTGCGCGCCGCCGACGCCGGCGAGGAGGGGGCCGCACGCGCCTGGCGCCGCATCTCCCGCTCCCGCACCACCATCGCCGCCCTCCTCATGGACCAGAAGGTCGTCGCGGGCGTCGGCAACGTCTACCGCGCCGAGGTCCTCTTCCGGCACGGCATCGACCCGTACCGCCCCGGCCGGGACCTGGCGCCGGACCAGTGGACCGCGATCTGGGCGGACCTGGCCGCCCTCATGCGCGAGGGCGTCCGCCTCAACCGCATCGACACGGTCCGCCCCGAGCACACCCCGGAGGCGATGGGCCGCCCGCCGAGGGTGGACGACCACGGCGGCGAGGTGTATGTCTACCGGCGGGCCCGCCAGGCCTGCCACATCTGCGGCGGCGAGATCCGCACCGCCGATCTCGCCGCCCGCAACCTCTTCTGGTGCCCCGCCTGCCAGCCGGGGTGACCGGCCGTCAGAAGCCGTGCGGCAGCCACGGCGCCACCACCGAGCCGAAGGCTGCCGACGCCTCCGCCAGCGCGCCCTCCCGCAGCTCCCGCACCCGCCCGGCCGCCGCGAGGGACGCCAGCGGCACCCCGCCCAGGTAGGCCGCGCCCAGCTCCCGCACCGACAGCGCCAGCTCCGCCGGGTCGCTCGTGCCCACGCACCGCGCGCCCTTGGCGTCCCCGGTCAGCCGCCAGCGCCCCGTGTTCCAGGGGCAGAAGTCGTCGACCACGTCCAGCACGACGTCCACCGGCGCCTGGTAGGTCCGCGCCTCCAGCGCCCCGCCCACGTCCACCAGCCGCACGAACATCCCGTCCCGGTGCGCCACTTGGCACCGCCGGATGTCCGACACCAGGTGCTGCCAGGCGTCGTCCACCGGCCGGTTGTGCATCCGCACCGACGAGACGAGGTCCATCTCGCACAGGTAGCGCAGCAGGGCGGCGTACGCAGCGGGGTCGAGCGCCTCCAAGTGCTCCAACACGACCGCGCCCCGGGCGCCCGCCGCGTCGAACTCCGGACGCACCCGGTACAGCGCGAAGCCCGCCACCTCACCGCCCCGCTCCGCCAGCACGCACGTCAGCGGCGACGCCCCCGCCCGCTCGGACGGCGGGTCCAGCAGCGGCAGCCGCTCCCAGCCCGGCCGGCGCTCCAGCATCCCCGGCCGGCCCGGCACCAGGCGCGCGTAGACCGCCTCGCACGCCCCGGACGCCTCCGCCGGGGACGCGAGCCGCAGCCGTACGCCATCCGTCCCCTCGGGTACGGACAGCCGCACCCGGCTCGTGTCGATCTCCGCCCGCATCCGCAGCGCGCCCAGACCGTAACCGAACCGCCCGTAGATATCCGGTTCCGACGCCGTCAGCAGCGCCAGCGGCTCACCCAGGGCACGCACGTCGTCCAACTGCCGCCGCATCATCGAGGTGAGGATCCCCCGCCTGCGGTGCGTCGGCGCCACCCCCACCATCGTCACCCCGGCCGCCGGCACCACCGCGCCGCCCGGCACCGCCACCCGGAACGAGAACGCCCCCGCCGTCCCCACGCACAGGTCCCCGTCCCAGGCGCCGAGCGACCGCGCGGGCTCGGTCAGCGCCCGCCACAGCTCCTGCTCCTCGGGGGCCTCCGGGACCCCGCCGAACGCCAGCTCCAACTGCCCGTACCAGGCATCCCACTCGGACGCACGCAGGACCCGCAACTCGGTAGTCATATGCCATGCGTACCAGTCACCGTCCGGCCCGGGCGAACCGTTTTCGCACACCTGCACACGGGGGTCGCCTGCACACGGCCCCGCCGGATGGATAGGGTCACGTCCCGATGGCCCGTAGCGCACGACGAGTGGACGCGTACCTGGCCCGGTACCGCAAGGCGGTCCACCGGGCCCGCGTCGGCCTGCGCAAATCCGCCGTCGACTACTTCCGCGGCGACGGCTCCGACTGGATCGCGCTGGCCGCCCTCTTCCTGACCATCCCGGCGCTGATGCTGGCCACGCTCGCCGCCCCGGTGTGGTTCGCGCCCGAAGCGCTCGTCCTGCCCATCGTGGCCGGCGGCCTGCTGCTGCGGCCCGCGAGCCTGCTCGGCCTGTACGCGGCGGCGGCCGCCGCCCTCATCATCGAGTCCGCGGTGCTCGGCCCGTACACCGAGGGCTTCGCCCGCGTGACCCCCGGCACGGTCCTCGTGGTCGCCGCCTGCGGGCTCTTCGGGCTGCTGATAGCGCAGTTCCGCGCCCGCGTCGGCGTGCCCTGGCGGCGCGGCGGCACCATGCTCTTCGACCTACGCGAACGCATCCGCGCCCAGAGCGCCCTGCCCCCGCTCCCCAAGGGCTGGCACCGCGAGATGGCCCTGCGCCCCGCGGGCGGCCAGTCCTTCTCCGGCGACTTCGTCGTGGCCGCCCGCACCCACGGGGGCCGCACCCTTGAGGTCGTCCTCACCGACGTGTCCGGCAAGGGCATGGACGCCGGCTCCCGAGCCCTCCTCCTGTCCGGTGCGTTCGGCGGCCTCCTCGGCTCCCTGCCGCCGCACGACTTCCTGCCCGCCGCCAACGGCTACCTGCTCCGCCAGGACTGGGACGAGGGCTTCGCGACCTCCGTCCACCTGGTGCTGGACCTGGACTCCGGCGACTACGAACTCCTCTCCGCCGGCCACCTGCCCGCCCTCCAGCTCCACGCGGGCAGCGGCCGCTGGGAGGAGAAGGCCGCGGAAGGCCCCCTCCTCGGCGTGTACGACGGGGCCGAGTTCCACCCGGTGAAGGGCACCCTGCGCCCCGGCGACGTCCTCATGCTGTTCACGGACGGCCTCGTGGAAGCCGCCGACCGGGACATCGCCGAGGGCGTCGACCGCCTCACCGGCGAGGCCGACCGCTACGTCACCGCCGGCTTCCAGGGCGCGGCGTGGCACCTGATCGAGGCGTGCGCCAAGGACGTCAACGACGACCGGGCCCTGCTGCTCATCTCCCGCACCTCCTGATCCGCCGCACCGGCCCGCCCGTACCTCCGGCCCGCCCGCACCTCCGGGCGGCGCGGCGCCGCCCCCGGCGTACAGTCGCCGCATGCCGCAGCCGCACCTCACGCCCGACCAGGTCGAAGCCCTGGCCCGCCGCGCCCACGACGGCCAGACCGACAAGGCGGGCCGCCCCTACGCCGAGCACCTCCAGGCCGTCGCCGACGGCGTGCGCGCCCGCGGCGGCAGCGACGAGCAGATCGCCGCCGCCTGGCTGCACGACGCCGTCGAGGACGGCGCCCTGTCCCCGCGGTGGCTCGCCGACGCCCCGCTGGCCCCGCAGGTCAAGGACATGGTCCTCGCGCTGACCAAGCGGCCCGGTGAGGCGCCCGCGGACTACGCCGCCCGCATCCTGGCCGTTCCGGGGGCCCTCCTCGTCAAGGAGGCCGACCTCGCCCACAACGCCGACCCGGACCGCCTCGCCGTCCTGGACGAGGCGGTCCGCGCCCGGCTGACCGCGAAGTACGCGCACATGCGGCAGCTGCTGGGCCTCACGGCCGGCTGACGGCGACGGGCTCCCGGCCCGCCCCGGCGGACCGCTCGCCGCCGGCCGGCTCCGCGGGCCGGGGTCCGGGCGCGGCCGGGGGCGGCGCCGGGCGGAACGCCCACGCCAGGTGCGGCTCCGTCACGCAGCGCAGCGCCCGCCGCACCGGCCCGGTGCACAGCAGCGTCACCACCACCGCGGCGGCCGCCGTCAGGCCGATCCGCCCGGCGGGCGAGGCCAGTACCGGATACGCCTCCACCACGCCCCCGTACTCCAGTGCCTTCAGGGGGAAGCCGTGCAGCAGGTAGCCGCACACGCTGCCCGCCCCCAGGGCCGTGCACCACATCCGGCGCCCTGGCACCCACGCGAGGAACGCCGCCGCGAGCACCAGCGCGCACGCGCCCAGGGCCGCCGTCATCACCGGGCCCGACCACCACGGTGCGGCCGACTCCTGCGCGGCCGCATTGCGGAAGAACCAGCCGAGCCGCAGCTCCGGCGCCAGGACGTAGGCCGCGGCCACCGCGCCCACCGCCACCGGCACGGCCGCCGCGCGCACCGCGGGCCGCCGCAGCAGCAGGAAGTGCTCCTCCCGCAGCACCAGCCCCAGCACGAAGAACGGCAGGAACTGGAGCACCCGCGGGAGGTCCAGGTCGGCGCCGATCCCGGGCGTGCAGGAGGCGGCGGCCGCGACGGCCACCGCCACCGGCAGCGGATGGCGCAGCGCCCGCCACAGCGGCACGGTCAGCCGCCAGACGAACAGGGCTGCCAGGAACCACGTCAGGTAGAAGGGGTCGGTGAGCGACAGGGGGTGCTCCGGCTCGCCCCCGGCCCAGCGGCGGAGCAGCGAGTACGCCGCCTCGAACACCACGTACGGGACGACGACCCCGCTCACCAGCCGTCTCATCTGTTCCGGCCGCCCGGCGAAGCCCCGGGAGAAGTACCCGGAGATGATCACGAAGGCCGGCATGTGGAAGGTGTAGACGACCATGTACAGCGCGCGGGTGGTGCGGCTGCCCTCCATGACCGGCTCCCACGCGTGCGCCACGGCGACCAGCACGATCGCCAGGTATTTGGCGTTGTCGAAGAAGGCGTTCCGGTGTTTCTGCTTTTCGTGGGGTGGGTGGGGCATTCACCGCACACTAACCACGCCCGCAGCCCCGGAGAGTTCCGGGAGTTCGCCCTCACACCCTCCACGGGGAGCCCGAAATGCCGCGATAAGTGCGTATCAAAAGCCGCATATCGCCGACACTCTCCGTAGGACGGTGGCCACAGCCTCGCGTCCCTGCGTATGTTCCGTGAACGACCCGCAGCGGCCCTGCAACGAATTCCGCGTATTCCTCCGAGAAACCTCCCACCGGCGGACACCGCCCTGGCGGCCCGCCGCCGCCCGGCGGGCACCGCTCCGGCCGCCCGCCGCCGCCCGGCGGGCACCCGCCCTGGCGCGGCCCGCCGGCGAGGTGTCACGGGGCAGCGCAGGCGGGCAGGTTGATGGCACGATGGACGCCGAGCGGGGGGTGCCGGGCCGTGTGCCCCCGGTGTCCGTAAGGGCCGACCGAGGGGTGAGCGTCGTGGTCATTTCGCTGTCCGTGGTGCTGCTGTTGGCGATCGTCCTGGTGATGATGATCCGCAGCGGCTCCATCAAGACGGGGCCGGCGTTCGTCGCCGCGCTCCTCGGATTCTTCCTCGCGTCGTCCGGACTCGGGCCGACCATCAACAACGTCCTGAGCGAGATAACCGCCTCGATCAGCAAGATCAGCTTCTGAGGAGCGCCTCGGGCCCGCCCGGCGGCACAGGCAGCCGGGCGGGCCAGCAGGTCGTACGGGGCCCGGCGCAAAGGACGGCATGGACACCCGCGGGCAGCCTCCAGAAGCGGCCCGGACGCCCTGTGCCCCGGGGCCCGCATTCTCCGACTCGCCGGCGCGCCCGTGGGGCATACCGCCGGCGCTGCTGCGCCCGGCACCTCTTGAGGAGCGCGGTGATCCGCGCGCACTCGCCTGCGCCGACCAGCCGCGCGAGCCCCGGAAAGCACCAGGGCCAGGCCGGAGGATCATCCTCGGGCCTGGCCCTGGTGCAGTGGAGCGGGCGACGGGAATCGAACCCGCGTAGCTAGTTTGGAAGACTAGGGCTCTACCATTGAGCTACGCCCGCAAGCGGCACCCCACCCGTCACGCGCTGGCGACCGGTGCGGCACGAACAGCATCGTAGCGGGTCCCGCCCGCTGGTCGCACACCCCTTAAAGGGCCGACGCAGTGCCCGCGGCCATGTACCCTACGTGTCGCACCAGACGGGGTGTGGCGCAGCTTGGTAGCGCGTCCGCTTTGGGAGCGGAAGGCCGTGGGTTCAAATCCCGCCACCCCGACCACGCCGGGCCGCCGTGCGCCTCGCCGGCCCCCCCCGGCCCTGCGCCGCCCGTCCGCGTACGCGCCCTGCGGCCCCTGGCCTGCCGTTCCGCGGGCCCCTGTGAACCGAGCCGCCCCCGCGGCGCCCGTCCGCGAGGTGCGCCTTCCCCATGACGGCGGGCCGCGCGTAGGGGCCACCCCGGTTGCCCGCGGGGAACGCCTCCCGCGCGCCCGCGAAGGGGCCCGGCTCCGGCGCTCCCGCTGATCAAGGTCGCGTTGTGGGGCGCGTACTCCTTGCGGTTACTATGCAAGCTACGTGCCCGTGTGTCTCGTGACCGGGCCGTTCCCGATGGGGCCGCCCAACCACCGAGCCCCAGCTGAAAGCCAGAATCAGCCACCAAGGAGACCGAACCGTGAAGAGCGCCGTGGAGACCCTGAACCCGACCCGGGTTCGGCTCACTGTCGAGGTGCCCTTCGAGGAGCTCAAGGACAGCCTCGACGCGGCGTACAAGAAGATCAACCAGCAGGTCACGGTCAAGGGCTTCCGCAAGGGCAAGGTCCCCGCGCGCGTCATCGACCAGCGCTTCGGCCGCGGTGCGGTGCTGGAGGAGGCCGTCAACGACGCCCTGCCGAAGCTCTACACCGAGGCGGTCAACGAGGCCGAGGTCAACCCGCTGGGCCAGCCCGAGGTCGACATCACCGAGCTGAAGGACGGCGAGGTCCTCGCCTTCACCGCCGAGGTGGACATCCGCCCGGCCATCGAGATCCCGGACTACTCCGGCATCGACATCACCGTCGACGCCGTCGAGGTCACCGACGAGGACGTCGAGAAGTCCGTGGAGCAGCTGCGCGAGCGCTTCGCGTCCACCTCCCCGGTCGAGCGCGCCGCCGCCGAGGGCGACGTCGTCACCCTCGACCTGGAGGCCAAGGTCGACGGCGAGGTCCTCCCGGACGGCGTCGCCAGCGGCGTGCAGTACACGATCGGCTCCGGCGAGCTCCTCGACGGCATCGACGAGGCCGTGACCGGCCTGGAGGCCGGCGGCGAGGCCACCTTCACCTCCACCCTCAAGGGCGGCTCCGCCGAGGGCAAGGAGGCCGAGGTGTCCGTGAAGGTCACCCAGGTCGCCGCCCGCGAGCTCCCCGAGCTGGACGACG
This sequence comes from Streptomyces sp. CC228A, assembly GCF_021390935.1. Taxonomy (GTDB): domain Bacteria; phylum Actinomycetota; class Actinomycetes; order Streptomycetales; family Streptomycetaceae; genus Streptomyces. Next base: position 403,278 of record NZ_JAJPUI010000003.1, on the reverse strand, counting down.
AGTTCGCCCAGATGGCGAGCGAGTTCGACACGCTCGACGAGCTGAAGGCCGACAGCCGCAAGCGCCTCGAGAACATGAAGCAGTACGACCAGGCCACCCAGGCCCAGGAGCGCGTCCTGGACGAGCTGCTGAAGCTGGTCGAGGTCCCGATCCCCGAGAAGCTGCTCGAGGACGAGGTCAACACCCGCAAGCACAACCTGGAGCACCACCAGCTCGGCCAGATGGGCCTCACGCTGGACAAGTACCTGGAGCTCCAGGGCAAGACCGCCGAGGAGTTCGACGCCGAGACCCGCGAGGCCGCGGTCAAGGGCATCAAGACCCAGTTCATCCTGGACGAGCTGGTCTCCACGGAGAAGGTCAACGTCAACCAGGAGGAGCTCACCGAGCACCTCATGCGCCGCGCCGCCTCCTCCGGCATGAGCCCCGACCAGTTCGCCCAGGCCGTCGTCCAGGGCAACCAGGTCCCGATGCTCGTCGGCGAGGTCGCCCGCGGCAAGGCCCTGGCCCTGGTCGTCGAGGCCGCCAAGGTCGTCGACACCAACGGCGAGCCGGTCGTCCTGGACGACGAGGACGACGAGGAGGCCGCCGAGGCCTCCGCCGACGCCGAGGAGAAGGCCGAGGACAAGAACGAGGCCTGAGCCTCGCACTGACCTCGTACCGGCGGGCCCCGGGCGCATCCGTGCGCCCGGGGCCCGCCGCGTCCGGGCGCCAGGGCCGCGCCCGGCGTCCCGCACGGCCGCGGCGCGCCCCTGCCCCCGCCGCGACCCGGGCCAACTACCTTGCGCTCCCAGCGAACAGCTCGGGAAGCGGGATGGCGCCCGCCCACCTGCGCGTTAGGGTCCATGAATACGAGGGCAGGGGAGTACCCGCCCCCGGTACGCAACACACTGAGACGGCCGTCAGCCGTCAAGAGACGAGCAGGTGGATACGTGACGAATCTGATGCCTTACGCCGCCGGTGAGCCGTCCATCGGTGGTGGCCTCGGCGACCATGTGTACAACCGGCTGCTCGGCGAGCGCATCATCTTCCTCGGCCAGCAGGTGGACGATGACATCGCCAACAAGATCACCGCGCAGATGCTGCTCCTTGCCGCCGACCCGGACAAGGACATCTACCTGTACATCAACAGCCCCGGCGGCTCGGTGACGGCCGGCATGGCGATCTACGACACCATGCAGTACATCCCGAACGACGTCGTGACGATCGGCATGGGCATGGCGGCCTCCATGGGGCAGTTCCTGCTCACCGGCGGCACCGCCGGCAAGCGCTTCGCCCTGCCGAACACCGACATCCTCATGCACCAGGGCTCCGCCGGCATCGGCGGCACCGCCTCCGACATCAAGATCCAGGCCGAGTACCTGCTCCGCACGAAGAAGCGGATGGCCGAGATCACCGCGCGCCACTCCGGCCAGTCCATGGAGACGATCATCCGCGACGGCGACCGCGACCGCTGGTTCACCGCGGAGGAGGCCAAGGACTACGGCCTCATCGACGAGATCATCTCCGCCGCCTCGGGCGTCCCGGGCGGTGGCGGCACCGGCGCCTGAGCCGGCCGACACCGAAAGACACGCCCCGCCCCACCAGCAGAACGCCCCCAGGCGAAGCCACCAGGATGGTGAACACCCCATGAGCAACTTCTCCGCGAGCGGCCTCTACACCGGCCCGCAGGTGGACAACCGGTACGTCGTCCCCCGCTTCGTCGAGCGCACCTCCCAGGGCGTGCGCGAGTACGACCCGTACGCGAAGCTCTTCGAGGAGCGCGTGATCTTCCTCGGTGTGCAGATCGACGACGCCTCCGCCAACGACGTCATGGCGCAGCTGCTGTGCCTGGAGTCCATGGACCCCGACCGGGACATCTCGATCTACATCAACAGCCCCGGCGGCTCGATGACGGCCCTGACGGCCATCTACGACACCATGCAGTTCGTGAAGCCGGACATCCAGACGGTCTGCATGGGCCAGGCCGCGTCCGCCGCCGCCGTGCTGCTGGCCGCCGGCACGCCGGGCAAGCGCATGGCGCTGCCGAACGCCCGCGTGCTCATCCACCAGCCCTCCGGCGGCACCGGCCGCGAGCAGCTCTCCGACCTGGAGATCGCGGCCAACGAGATCCTGCGCATGCGCACGCAGATCGAGGAGATGCTGGCGAAGCACTCCAACCAGCCCATCGAGAAGATCCGCGACGACATCGAGCGCGACAAGATCCTCACGGCCGAGGACGCCCTGGCGTACGGCCTGGTCGACCAGATCGTCACCACCCGCAAGAGCACGGCAGCCGCTGCGGCCTGACACTCCACCTTCCCTTGGCGCGGCGCACGGGCGCGGCGGATGAGACCGCCCGCCGATGTGAACCGCGCCAAGGGGGGCCCGAACAGTGGGCCCGGCAAGGTACCGTCGGATATGAGGCACCAGGAGTCGGCTGCGGACAAGCCGCTCCCAGGCGAAGGGGAAGCACCTCGTGGCACGCATCGGTGATGGCGGCGACCTGCTCAAGTGCTCGTTCTGCGGCAAGAGCCAGAAGCAGGTGAAGAAGCTCATCGCGGGCCCCGGTGTGTACATCTGCGACGAGTGCATCGACCTCTGCAACGAGATCATCGAGGAGGAGCTCGCGGAGACGAGCGAGGTGCGGTGGGAGGAACTCCCCAAGCCCCGCGAGATCTACGAGTTCCTGGAGGGCTACGTCGTCGGCCAGGAGCCGGCGAAGAAGGCCCTCTCCGTCGCGGTGTACAACCACTACAAGCGGGTCCAGGCCGGCGAGAACGGCGGCGCGCAGGGCCGGGACGACGCGATCGAACTCGCCAAGTCCAACATCCTGCTGCTGGGACCCACGGGCTCCGGCAAGACCCTCCTGGCGCAGACCCTGGCCCGGATGCTCAACGTCCCCTTCGCCATCGCCGACGCGACGGCGCTCACCGAGGCCGGCTACGTCGGCGAGGACGTCGAGAACATCCTGCTGAAGCTCATCCAGGCCGCGGACTACGACGTCAAGAAGGCCGAGACGGGCATCATCTACATCGACGAGATCGACAAGGTCGCCCGGAAGAGCGAGAACCCGTCGATCACCCGTGACGTGTCCGGCGAGGGCGTCCAGCAGGCCCTGCTGAAGATCCTCGAAGGCACCACGGCGTCGGTCCCGCCCCAGGGCGGACGCAAGCACCCCCACCAGGAGTTCATCCAGATCGACACGACGAACGTCCTGTTCATCGTGGGTGGTGCCTTCGCCGGACTGGAGAAGATCATCGAGTCCCGGGCCGGCGCCAAGGGCATCGGCTTCGGCGCCACGATCCGCTCCAAGCGGGAGATCGAGGCACGCGACCAGTTCCAGGAGGTCATGCCGGAGGACCTGGTGAAGTTCGGGATGATCCCCGAGTTCATCGGCCGCCTCCCCGTCATCACCTCGGTCCACAACCTCGACCGCGAGGCCCTGCTGAAGATCCTCGTCGAGCCCCGCAACGCCCTGGTGAAGCAGTACCAGCGGCTCTTCGAACTCGACGGCGTGGAGCTGGACTTCGACCGCCCGGCGCTGGAGGCCATCGCCGACCAGGCGATCCTGCGCGGCACCGGCGCCCGCGGCCTGCGCGCCATCATGGAAGAGGTCCTGATGTCCGTGATGTACGAGGTGCCGTCCCGCAAGGACGTGGCCCGCGTCGTCATCACCGAGGACGTCGTCCACAACAACGTCAACCCGACCCTGGTGCCCCGCGTGGTCAAGGACCAGGGCCCGGGCCGCCACGAGAAGTCGGCCTGACCCGCTGTCACGGACAGGGGCGCCCGCCCGGTTGCGGAACCGGACGGGCGCCCCTGCCGCATGCACGGGTCACGCCTTGACGCGGACCTCCTTGCGCATGCCGGCGGCCAGCTCCGCCGCAGTCTCCTTGCCCACGCCCTGCGCCTGGCTCGGGATCACCCAGGCGAAGGTGCTGTGGTCGGACCACGCGCAGATCCAGCTGCTCTGCTGCTGCTTCGTGATCGCGTTCTCGCCCGTCGCGGCCTGGCACTTCATGATCCCGTTGAAGTCGTCAGGGGAGACCTCCTCCGGGGAGCCGACGAGCTTGAAGTCCTCGTCCTCGCCCTCCTTCTGCGACTTCTCGTTGATCTCGGCGAAGAAGCCGTCGAGGGTCTTCTCCGGGTCCGCGATCGTGCCGTAGACGCCCATCAGGGTGAGCGACTTGGCGGCCAGCAGCTCCGGTGAGGCCGCGGGGTTGTTCGGGTCGACCTTCGTCGGGTCGATCTTCGACGGGTCCAGCGTGGAGTACGTCCCCCGCACGGACTTGGCGCCCTGCACCCCGTGCTTGGCGGCGTCCGCCTCCAGTTCGCCGTCGGTCGCCCCCTCCTTGGACCGGCGCTCGTACTCCCCGAGGACCTGCTGCGGAGTCGCCAGCTTGTGCGGGCCGTCGTCCTCCAGCCCGCCGCCCAGACCGGGACCGAACACGAAGTACGCGCCGACCGCCACCGCCGCCACCGCGGCGGCGACCCCGATGATCAGGCCCGTCTTCTTCTTCGGGGCCTGCGGGGCCGGTGCGCCCGGGTAGCCGCCGGGCGCACCGCCGTACGGGTGCGGCTGCTGCGGCTGCCCGTACGGCGGCTGAGGCGCCTGGGCGTACGGGTTCGGCTGGCCCGGCTGCTGCTGCGGGTAGCCGTAACCCGGCTGCGGCTGCGGCTGCTGCTGCGGATAGCCGTAGCCGGGCGGAGGCGCCTGCGGCGGCGGGCCGTACGGCCCCGGCTGGCCCTGCGGTCCCGGCTGGCCGTACGGACCGGGCTGCTGCGGCTGGCCGCCGTACGGGCCCGGCTGGTGGTAGCTCATCGAGAAGTTCCCCCTCCAGATCGTTGTGCGCTGCCCACATAGTGGCCGAAGCGGCGATCCGGGAGGACGCCGGGGGCCGCACCGTCACGGAACATTCCCGTTTCAGTACGTGCCTGTGACACCCCTAAACTGGGCCCGTGACCGAGAACACTCAGCAGCAGCCAGCATCCGTCCCCGAACTGCCGACCCAGTACGCGCCGGCCGAGGTGGAGGTGCCGCTGTACGAGCGCTGGGTAGAGCGCGGTTACTTCACGGCCGACGCCACCGGTTCCAAGCCGGCCTACACCATCGTCATCCCGCCGCCGAACGTCACCGGCAGCCTCCACCTGGGCCACGCCTTCCAGCACACCCTCATGGACGCCCTCACCCGCCGCAAGCGGATGCAGGGCTTCGAGGCGCTGTGGCTGCCCGGCATGGACCACGCCGGCATCGCCACCCAGAACAAGGTCGAGCAGCAGCTCGCCGAGGAGGGCAAGTCCCGCCAGGACCTGGGCCGCGACGAGTTCGTCCGCCGCGTGTGGCAGTGGAAGGAGGAGTACGGCGGCCGGATCCTCGGCCAGATGCGCCGCCTCGGCGACGGCGTCGACTGGAGCCGTGAGCGCTTCACCATGGACGAGGGCCTGTCCCGCGCCGTCCAGACCATCTTCAAGCGGCTCTACGACGACGAGCTGATCTACCGCGCCGAGCGCATCATCAACTGGTGCCCCCGCTGCCTCACCGCCATCTCCGACATCGAGGTGGAGTACCAGGAGGACGACGGCGAGCTCGTCTCCATCCGGTACGGCGAGGGCGAGGACTCCCTGGTCGTCGCCACCACCCGCGCCGAGACGATGCTCGGTGACACCGCCGTCGCCGTCCACCCCGACGACGAGCGCTACAAGCACCTGGTCGGCACGCACATCAAGCTGCCGCTGACGGACCGTACGATCCCGGTCGTCGCGGACACCCACGTCGACCCGGAGTTCGGCACCGGCGCCGTCAAGGTGACCCCCGCGCACGACCCGAACGACTTCGCGATCGGCCAGCGCCACGGCCTGGAGTCCATGACGATCATGGACGAGCGCGGGGTCATCACCGTCCACGGCCCGTTCCAGGGACTCGACCGCTTCGAGGCGCGCGACGCCGTCGTCACCGCCCTGCGCTCGCAGGGCCGGATCGTCGCCGAGAAGCGCCCGTACGTCCACTCCGTCGGCCACTGCTCCCGCTGCGGGACCACCATCGAGCCGCGCCTGTCCCTCCAGTGGTGGGTCAAGGTGGAGCCGCTCGCCAAGGCCGCGGGCGACGCCGTCCGCGACGGCCGCGTCGCCATCCACCCCGAGGACCTGTCGAAGCGCTACTTCGACTGGGTGGACAACATGCACGACTGGTGCATCTCGCGCCAGCTGTGGTGGGGCCACCGCATCCCCGTCTGGTACGGCCCGGACGGCGAGGTCGTCTGCGTCGGCCCCGACGAGGAGCCGCCCGCGGGCGAGGGCTGGCGGCAGGAGACCGACGTCCTCGACACGTGGTTCTCCTCCGGCCTGTGGCCGTTCTCCACCCTCGGCTGGCCCGAGGACACCCCCGACCTGCGGAAGTTCTACCCGACCGACGTCCTGCTCACCGGCCACGACATCATCTTCTTCTGGGTCGCCCGGATGATGATGTTCGGCCTGTACGCCATGGACGGCGAGGTCCCGTTCAAGACGATCGCGCTGACCGGCCTGGTCCGCGACGAGCGCGGCAAGAAGATGTCGAAGTCCTTCGGCAACGTCGTCGACCCGCTCGACTGGATGGACAAGTACGGCTCCGACGCCCTGCGCTTCACCCTGGCCCGCGGCGCCAACCCGGGCACCGACGTGCCGATCGGCGAGGACTGGGTCCAGGCGTCCCGCAACTTCGCCAACAAGATCTGGAACGCCACCCGCTTCGCGCTGATGAACGGCGCCACCGTCGAGGGCCCCCTGCCGGACGCCTCCCGGATGTCCGCCGCCGACCGGTGGATCCTGTCCCGCCTCAACGCGACGGTCGCGGAGGTCGACGCCTACTACGAGGACTTCCAGTTCTCCAAGCTCAGCGAGACCCTCTACCACTTCGCGTGGGACGAGGTCTTCGACTGGTACGTCGAACTCTCCAAGACGACCTTCTTCGCGGGCGGCGAGCAGGCCCGGGTGTCCGCCCGGGTCCTCGGCGAGGTCCTCGACGTGATGCTGCGCCTGCTGCACCCGGTCGTCCCGTTCGTCACCGACACCCTGTGGACCACCCTCACCGGCGGGGAGTCCCTGGTCGTCGCCGACTGGCCGACCGCCGTCCGCGTCCCCGGCGCCGACACCCCGGGCGGCTTCCGCGACGAGGCCGCCGAGCAGGAGATCGAGCTGGTCCAGCGGGTGGTCACCGAGGTCCGCCGCTTCCGCTCCGACCAGGGCCTCCAGCCCGGCCAGAAGGTCCCGGCCCGCCTGGACCTGGACGGCACCGCCCTGGCCCCGCACGAGCCGGCCATCCGCCAGCTGCTGCGCCTCCAGCCGGAAGGGGAGGGCTTCCACGCCACCGCGTCCCTGCCGGTCGCCGGCGCCACGGTCGCCCTCGACCTGTCGGGCACGATCGACGTGGAGGCGGAGCGCAAGCGCCTCACGAAGGACCTCGCGGCGGCCGAGAAGGAGAAGGCCCAGGCCGAGGCCAAGCTCGGCAACGAGGCGTTCCTCGCCAAGGCCCCGGACCACGTGGTCGACAAGATCCGCACCCGCCTGGCCGCCGCGGAGGCGGATATCGCCCGCATCGGCAACCAGCTCGCGACCCTGCCGCAGAGCTGACCGACCGCACCGCACGGGCCCCGGAACCGCACGGTTCCGGGGCCCGCGGCGTCCCCGGACCCGGGGCGGCGCCCGGCGTTGTCGGTGCCGCTCCGTAGACTGGGCGCGTGAGTGAGCAGCCCCCGACCAGCGACCACAGCGACCTGCCGGACGACGGCGACCACGGCGACGGTTTCGACGAGATCGTCGAGGCCGAGACCTCCAGCGATCCCGACCTCGCGGTCATCGAGGCCGGCAGCCGCACCCTGCGCGCCCAGGCCGGCCCGCCGCAGGGCGACCCCGTGCCGGCGCGGCCCGCCGACCCGGCGGTGGACCAGGCGCTGCGGGAGGTCGAGGCCGAGCTCGCCACCCGCTGGGGCGAGACGAAGCTGGAGCCCTCCGTCACCCGCATCTCCGCGCTCATGGACGTGCTGGGCGAACCCCAGCGCACGTACCCGTCGATCCACATCACGGGCACCAACGGCAAGACCTCCACGGCCCGCATGATCGAGGCCCTCCTCGGCGCCTTCGAGCTGCGCACCGGCCGCTACACCTCGCCGCACGTGCAGTCCATCACCGAGCGCATCAGCCTCGACGGCGCCCCGATCAGCGCCGAGAGGTTCATCGAGACCTACCACGACGTCAAGCCGTACGTGGAGATGGTCGACGCGGCCCAGGAGTACCGGCTGTCGTTCTTCGAGGTCCTCACCGGCATGGCCTACGCGGCCTTCGCCGACGCCCCCGTGGACGCCGCCGTGGTCGAGGTCGGCATGGGCGGCAGCTGGGACGCCACCAACGTCATCGACGGCGTCGTCTCCGTGATCACGCCCATCTCCCTGGACCACACCGACCGGCTCGGCTCCACGCCCGCCGAGATCGCCGAGGAGAAGGGCGGCGTCATCAAGCAGGGCGCCACCGTGATCCTGGCGCAGCAGCCGGTCGACGCGGCGCAGGTCCTGCTGAAGAAGGCCGTCGAGGCCGACGCCACCGTGGCCCGCGAAGGCATGGAGTTCGGCGTGGTGTCCCGCGAGGTCGCCGTCGGCGGGCAGCTGCTCACCCTGCGGGGCCTGGGCGGCGAGTACGAGCAGGTGTTCCTCCCCCTGTACGGGGCGCACCAGGCGCACAACGCGGCGGTGGCGCTCGCGGCGGTGGAGGCGTTCTTCGGCATCGGCGCGCAGCAGGCGCGGCTGCTGGACGTGGACACGGTCCGGCGGGCCTTCGCGTCGGTCGCCTCGCCCGGCCGCCTGGAGGTCGTCCGGCGCAGCCCCACCGTGGTGCTGGACGCCGCGCACAACCCGGCGGGCGCCCAGGCGGCGGCCGAGGGCGTGCAGGAGGCGTTCGGCTTCTCCCGGCTGATCGGCGTGGTCGGCGCGAGCGGCGACAAGGACGTGCGCGGCCTGCTGGAGGCGTTCGAGCCGATCTTCGCGGAGGTCGTCGTCACCGCGAACTCGACCCACCGCGCGATGGACCCCGACGCGCTGGCCGCCGTCGCCGTGGAGGTCTTCGGCGAGGAGCGGGTCGTGGTAGAGCCCCGGCTCGACGAGGCGCTGGACGCGGCGATCACCCTCGCGGAGGAAGAGGGCGAGTATGCCGGCGCGGGCGTCCTGGTGACCGGTTCGGTGATCACGGTCGGCGAGGCCCGGCTGCTGCTGCGTGGAAAGGGCTGAGGTTCTCCGATGCGTACGCTCTGCTCGTCGACCCTGATCGGTGAGTTCTTCGTGATCGGCTTCGCCGGGCTGGTCGCCATGAAGGACGACGCGCTGTCCATGACCGCGGTGTGGACGGTGTGCGGTGTCGCCATGCTCCTGTCGGTCGTGCTGTGCGGCATGGTCACCCGGCCGGGCGGCGTCCACCTGGGCTGGGCGCTCCAGATCGCCCTGGTCGCCAGCGGCTTCGTCGTCCCGATGATGTTCTTCCTCGGCGCGGTCTTCGCGGGCCTGTGGTGGGCGTCGGTCCACTACGGCCGCAAGGTCGACGAGGCGAAGGCGCAGTGGGCGGCCCAGGCCGGGGCGGACGCCCCCCCGGCCTGACCGGCCCCCGGGAACGCCCCCGGCCCCCGACCGCCCTGCCCCACCCGGCCCCGGGCGGCGCCCGCCACGTGCCGCCGCCCGGCCCGGGCCGGCAGGCCGCGGTCTGCCTGGCGGCGCCCCATCGCCCGGCCGTGCCGACCGCCGTGCCGCTGGGCGGCGCCGCCCCGTACCCGGCAGCCCCGCGGATCCCGCCCGCGGCCCGCCTTTCCGCGCCCGCAACCCGGGGCCCCGCCGCTGCCGCCGCGCCCGCCGCCCTGTCGCCGTCCATCGCCCGGCCTGGTCCGCCGCCGGGTCCCGCCCGCCTTCCGCGGCCTCGCGGATCCCGGCCGCGGCCCGCCCATCGCCCGGCCGTGCCGACCGCCGCCGTGCCACGGCGTCGCCCCCGTGCACCGCGGCCCGGCCGCGCCCATCGCCCGGCCGTGCCGCTGCCCGGCGAGCGCCCCGTACCCGCGGCCCGTCCTGCCCCGGCCCGTGCCCCGCGCCCTGGGGCCCCGCGGCTGCCTGCCCCGGAGGGGGCGCGGGGGGCTTGTCCGGGCCGGGTGCCCGGGGCGCCGTCACACCCGGTAACCTCTGCCGGAACCGCACATCATTCGGCCTGCAAGGAGCCGCACACCATGACCCAGCGCACTCTCGTCCTCCTCAAGCCGGACGCCGTCCGTCGCGGGCTGATCGGCGAGATCATCGGCCGTATCGAGCGCAAGGCCGACTGGGGCATCACCGCGCTGGACATGCGCAGCCTGGACCAGGACACGCTGGAGCAGCACTACGGCGAGCACAAGGGCAAGCCCTTCTACGAGCCGCTCGTCGCCTTCATGGCCTCCGGCCCCGTCGTCGCGCTCGTCGTCGAGGGCGAGCGGGTCATCGAGGGCGTCCGCCGGCTGGCGGGCCCGACCGACCCGATCGCCGCCGCCCCGGGATCCATCCGCGGCGACTACGGCACGATCGTCCGGGAGAACCTGATCCACGCCTCGGACTCGGAGGAGTCCGCCATTCGGGAACTGAAGATTTTCTTCCCCGCCATTTCCTGACCTGGTGTCAGCCATACAGCGCTGTTGACCTGGGGCGACCGAAGGAATTTCGGTCGCCCCAGGACATATGGCGGCGGCGTCCGGGAACGCATCCGTCCGACACCTCGTCACCTATACAGAGGCGGACCACCGCGCCGTGTTCGCGTCAGCGGCACTACGATGGAATCCTCCGCTCCACACGATCCAGCGCGCCGTCCTGAGAAGCCGTCAACGCTCTATTGGGAAGGCCCGGCGCTCCTCATGGGAAACAAGGGGAACTCAATGTCGTTCATCGGCCGTGACATGGCTGTCGACCTCGGGACCGCCAACACGCTGGTGTACGTCAGGGGTCGCGGCATCGTCCTCAACGAGCCGTCGGTCGTCGCCATCAACACCAACACCGGTGGCATCCTGGCGGTCGGCGCCGAAGCGAAGAAGATGATCGGCCGGACCCCCGGCAACATCGTGGCCGTCCGGCCACTGAAGGACGGGGTGATCGCGGACTTCGAGATCACCGAGCGGATGCTCCGCTACTTCATCCTGAAGATCCACAAGCGTCGCTACCTCGCCCGCCCCCGGGTCGTCGTCTGCGTGCCCTCCGGCATCACCGGTGTGGAGCGCCGCGCGGTCATCGAGGCCTCCACCCAGGCCGGTGCCCGCCAGGTGCACATCATCGAGGAGCCCATGGCCGCGGCGATCGGCTCCGGCCTGCCCGTCCACGAGGCCACCGGCAACATGGTCGTGGACATCGGCGGCGGCACCACCGAGGTCGCCGTGATCTCGCTGGGCGGAATCGTCACGGCGCAGTCCATCCGCGTCGCGGGCGACGAGCTGGACAACGCGATCATCCAGCACATCAAGAAGGAGTACAGCCTCCTCCTCGGGGAGCGCACCGCCGAGCAGATCAAGATCACTATCGGTTCGGCCTTCGACCTCGGGGAGGACGAGCACACCGAGATCCGCGGCCGCGACCTGGTCTCCGGTCTGCCCAAGACCGTCGTCATCTCCGCCACCGAGGTCCGCAAGGCCATCGAGGAGCCGGTCAACTCGATCGTCGACGCGGTGAAGACCACCCTCGACAAGTGCCCGCCCGAGCTGTCCGGCGACGTCATGGACCGCGGCATCGTCCTCACCGGCGGAGGCGCCCTGCTCCGCGGCCTCGACGAGCGGCTGCGCCGCGAGACGGGAATGCCGATCCACATCGCCGAGGAACCCCTCGACTCGGTGGCGCTGGGTTCCGGAAAGTGCGTCGAGGAGTTCGAGGCGCTGCAGCAGGTCCTGGACTCCCAGCCCCGCAGATAGCGCGTACGCGATCAGCCGTACGGGTGCTGCCATACCCGTACGGCTGATCGTTGGTATAACGGCACGAAGATTTCCGGCACACACATTCCTACGAGGAAGGCACGGCCGCCCCACGTGAGGGACACGAAAGAGAGCCGGCTGCTCCTGGCGCTGCTGGTGGCCATCGCGTTCGCACTGATCACGGTGGACCTCCGGGGCGGTGAGCAGTCCCCGGTCGACGGAGCCCGGCAGCTCGCCGCCACGGTCTTCGGCCCGGTCGAGAACGGTGTCGCGTCCGCCGTCGACCCGATCGGCAACGCCATCGCGGCCGTCCGGGACTCCGACGAGCGCCACAGCCGGATCGCCCGGCTGGAGAAGGAGAACGCCGAGCTGAAGGCGAGGCTCGGCAGCGACGACCGCAACCGCAACCGCGTGCGCGAACTCGACGAGCTGCTGAAGCGCGCGGGCGCCGGCCAGTACGGCATCAAGGCCGCCGAAGTCATCGGGATAGGAGCAGCGCAGGGCTTCTCCTGGACCGTCACCATCGACGCCGGCAGCAACGACGGCATCAAGCGCGACATGACCGTCATCAACGGCGACGGCCTCGTCGGCCGGGTCACCACCGTCGGCCCGAGCACCTCCACCGTGCTCCTCGCCAACGACCCCGACTTCACCGTCGGCACCCGCATAGAGCGCACCAACGAGCTGGGCTTCGCCACCGGCCAGGGCGCCCGCCCGCTGTCCGTGCAGCTCCTCAACGGCAAGGCCAAGGTCAAGCCCGGCGACCGCCTCGTCACCTTCGGCTCCCAGGCGAACCGCCCCTTCGTGCCCGGCGTGCCCGTCGGCGAGGTCATGCGCGTCGACCCGTCCAGCGGCGAGCTGACCCGCCGCCTCTTCGTCCGCCCGTACGCCGCGTTCAGCCGGCTCGACATCGTCGGCGTCGTGGTGCAGGCGCCGCGCACCGACCCCCGCGACACGGTCCTGCCCGCCAAGCCGAAGCCCGCCCCCACCGTCACCGTCACGGTCACCCCCAGCCCCCAGGACCCCGGCGACCAGCCGCAGGGCGAACCCGACGAGCAGCCGCTCGCCGTCGAGCCCGGCGCGACGCCCCGCCCCGACGGCCAGGACCAGGACCAGGAGTAGAGACGATGCGCTTCAACCGGATCCTGCTCTCCACCACTCTCGTCGTCGTCGCCCTCGTCCTGCAGGTCTCCGTCCTCGCCCGGCTCCACCTGCCCGGCGCCGTCCCCGACCTGGTCCTCCTCACCGTCCTCGGCCTCGCCTTCGTGTACGGCCACGTCAGCGGCGCCCTCATCGGCTTCGGCGCCGGCCTCCTCGCCGACCTCGCCCCGCCCGCCGACCACGCCGCCGGCCGCTACGCCCTCGTGCTGTGCGTCATCGGCTACCTCGCCGGCCTCACGAAGCCCGAGAACGGCCAGGTCCGCTCCGCCACCGGCCCCATGGTCATGGTGGTCGCCGCCGCCATCGGCTCCACCCTGCTGTACGCCGGGGTGGGCGCCCTCGTCGGCGACACCGGCGCCCGCCACGTCGGCCTGGCCTCGCTCATCCTCACCGCCGTCATCTACGACCTGCTGCTCGCACCGTTCACCGTGCCGCTGATCATGGCGCTGGCCCGGCGCGCCGACAGCGACCCGGTCGCCGAGTCCACCGGCGCCGGCAGCGACGTGTCCACCGGCTGGGCGACCGGCGGCACCGGCCTGACCATCGGAAGCCAGCGCGGCAGCCTCCGCGGCGGCCTGCGCACCCGCGCCGCCCGCAGCCGCGCCGCCCGGGCCGCCCGCATCAAGGGGGTCAAGCGCCTGTGACCCCGCGCCGCACCAGCGCCGGAACCACACGCCGCAACCCAGGGGAGGGAGCGACCACATGAGCAACATCCCGGAGACCGGCCGCACCCCGCGGGTGCAGATCCGGCTCATCGTCATCCAGGTCCTCGTCTTCTCCCTCCTCCTCACCCTCCTCGGCCGCCTCTGGTACCTCCAGATCCGCAACGGCGACGAGTACACCGACGCGGCCCGCAGCAACCACGTCCAGCAGGTCGTCCAGCCCGCCGTACGCGGCTCCATCCTCGACGCCCGCGGCGTGCCCCTCGCCGACAACGAGACCCGCCTCGTCGTCTCCGCGTCCCGCACCGATCTCATGCGGATGAAGGACCGCGGCAAGGCCGTCCTCACCCGCCTCGCCGGCGTCCTCGGCATGACCCCCAAGGAGGTCATGGACCGGGTCAGGCTCTGCGACGCCAAAACCCCGCAGCCCTGCTGGAACGGCTCCCCGTACCAGCCGATCCCCATCACCGACGAGGCCACCACCCAGCAGGCCCTGCAGATCCGGGAACGCGCCGAGGACTTCCCCGGCATCACCGCGGAACCCACCGCCGTCCGCCGCTACCCCGCACCCGGCAAGGCCCGCACCGCCCAGGTCCTCGGCTACCTCTCACCCGTCACCGACGAGGAGATCGAGAAGGCCAAGGACACCGACTCGCCGTTCCTCCGCTCCGACCAGGTGGGACGCTCCGGCCTCGAACGCACCTACGACAAGTACCTGCGCGGCAAGGCCGGCGTCACCCGCTACGAGGTCGACAACCTCGGCCGGGTCCTCGGCGAGGCCGAGAACAGCCCCGCCGTGCCCGGCTCCACCGTCGTCACCAGCATCGACGCACGCGTCCAGGCCGTCGCCGAATTCGAGCTCGCCGCCGCCATGAAGAGGGTCCGCAAGGAGACCGACCGGATCACCGGCCGCCCCTACAAGGCCGACGCGGGCGCCGTCGTCGTCATGGAGTCCAAGACCGGCCGTATCGTCGCGATGGCCTCCCAGCCCGACTACGACCCCAACGCCTGGGTCGGCGGCATCTCCGCCAAGGAGTACGCCGCCCTCACCGGCAAGGACTCCAACTTCCCGCTCCTCAACCGCGCCATCCAGGGCCAGGCGCCCAGCGGCTCCGTGTTCAAGGTCGTGTCCGCCAGCGCGGCCGTACGGGCCGGCCACGACTTCAACGACCGCTACAACTGCAGCGCCTCCTACAGCCTCGGCAGCCGCAGCTTCGCCAACTTCGAGTCCAAGGGCCACGGCCCCATCACCCTCGGCGAAGCCCTCAAGTACTCCTGCAACACCGTCTTCTACCGCCTCGGCCACCAGGAGTGGACCCGGGACGGCGGCCTCAAGCCGAAGAAGGACGCCAAGGACTGGTTCTACCGCACCGCCCACGACTTCGGCTTCGGCTCCGAAACCGGCATCGACCTGCCCAACGAGGTCAGCGGCCGCATCCCCGACCGCCAGTGGAAGCAGCGGTTCTGGGAGGCCAACAAGGACTCCTGGTGCAAGCAGGGCAAGAAGGGCGGCAGCTACGTCGAGCAGATCGCCTACGAGAACTGCCTCGAAGGCAACCAGCTCAAGGCGTTCGACAGCATCAACTTCGCCATCGGCCAGGGCGACGTCCTCATCACCCCCATCCAGCTCGCCACCGCCTACGCCGCCATCAGCAACGGCGGCACCCTCCACGAACCCACCGTCGGCAAAGCCGTGATCAGCCCCGACGGCAAGAAGGTCGAGATGATCACCCCCAAGGCCCGCGGCCGGCTCCCCGTCGACGCCGAGACCATCCGCGACCTCGACAAGGGCCTGCAGTCCGTCGTCGAGGCCGGCGGCACCGCGGCCTGGCGCTTCACCCAGGTCGGCTGGCCCCAGGACAAGATCCCGCTGCGCGCCAAGACCGGCACCGCCCAGGTCTACGGCAAGCAGACGACGTCCTGGTTCGCCACCTACACCGACGACTTCACCATCGTCATGACCATCTCGCAGGGAGGCACCGGCTCCGGCGCCTCCGGCCCCGCCGTACGCAACATCTACGACGCCCTCTACGGCCTCGACGACGCCGGCAACCAGGACCTCAAGCGGGCCCTGCTGCCCCAGCCGCAGAAGACCCTGCCGAAGATCCAGCCCGACGGCTCCATCGAGGCTCCGGCCATCAAGCCGTACGACCCGAAGTCCCAGATCCCCGAAGGACAGGACGGCGTCACCGACGGCGGACAACCGGGCCTCGCGGGCCCGCCGGTGTGGAGGGACTGAACGACCGCCATGCCCGCACAGAAGAACACCTTCTCCGTCTCCCGCTACACCCCCGAACCCGGCGGCCTGTGGGCCAGGCTCACCGCCCGCGACTCCGTGGTCCGCCGGCTCGACTGGCCCCTGCTGTCCTCCGCGCTCGCCCTGTCCCTCATCGGATCGCTCCTCGTGTGGTCCGCCACCCGCAACCGCACCGAACTCACCCAGGGCGACCCGTACTCCTTCTTCCTCAAGCACCTCCTCAACACCGGCATCGGCCTCGCCCTGATGGTCGGCACGATCTGGCTCGGCCACCGCACCCTGCGCGGTGCCGTCCCGATCCTCTACGGCATCTCCGTCGTGCTCGTGCTGCTCGTGCTCACGCCCCTCGGCGCCACCATCAACGGCGCGCACGCCTGGATCGTCCTCGGCGGCGGCTTCTCCCTCCAGCCGTCCGAGTTCACCAAGGTCACCATCATCCTCGGCATGGCCGTGCTGCTCGCGGCCCGCGTCGACGCCGGCGACCAGCTCCACCCCGACCACGGCACCGTCGCCAAGTCCCTCGTCCTCGCCGCCGTCCCCATGGCCATCATCATGATGATGCCCGACCTCGGCTCCGTCATGGTCATGGTCGTCATCGTCCTCGGCGTGCTCCTCGCCTCCGGAGCCTCCAACCGCTGGATCCTCGGCCTCATCACCACCGGCATCGCAGGCGCCGTCCTCGTCGCCGTCCTCGGACTCCTCGACGAGTACCAGATCAACCGCTTCGCCGCCTTCGCCAACCCCGCCCTCGACCCCGCAGGCGCCGGCTACAACACCAACCAGGCCCGCATCGCCGTCGGCTCCGGCCGCCTCTACGGCGCCGGACTCTTCAACGGCCACCAGACCACCGGCCAGTTCGTCCCCGAACAGCAGACCGACTTCATCTTCACCGTCGCCGGCGAGGAACTCGGCTTCGTCGGCGGCGGCGGCATCATCCTGCTCCTCGGCGTCGTCATGTGGCGGGCCTGCCGCATCGCCCGCGAGACCACCGAGCTCTACGGCACCGTCGTCGCCGGCGGCATCATCGCCTGGTTCGCCTTCCAGTCCTTCGAGAACATCGGCATGACCCTCGGCATCATGCCCGTCGCCGGCCTCCCCCTGCCCTTCGTCTCCTACGGCGGCTCCTCCATGTTCGCCGTATGGGTGGCGGTCGGCCTGCTCCAGTCCATCCGGGTCCAGCGGCCCATAACGGCATAAGGCGCCCGCGTACTAGATTCGATGTATGGCGGACACCCGAGCTGACGCGCAGCGACCCCACGCGAAGCGCGAGATCGAGCGGAAGTACGAAGCCACCCCCGACACCCGCGTCCCGGACCTCACCGAGACCCCCGGCGTCGCCCGCGTCCTCCACGCCGGCACCGCGGACCTCGACGCCGACTACTACGACACCACCGACCTGCGCCTCGCCGCCCACGCCCTCACCCTGCGCCGCCGCACCGGCGGCGCCGACGAGGGCTGGCACCTGAAACTCCCCGTCGCCCCCGGCGTACGCGACGAGATCCGCGCCCCCCTCGCCGACGAGGTACCCCCCGCCCTGGCCGCCCTCGTCCGCGCCAGGACCCGCGGCCGCCCCCTCCGGCCCGCCGTACGCCTCCGCTCCTCCCGCGACATCCACCACCTCGTCGACGCCGACGGCACCCTCCTCGCCGAACTCAGCACCGACACCGTCCACGCCGAACGCCTCACCGGGGACGGCGGCACCGCCGACTGGACCGAGATCGAAGTCGAACTCGCCGACGGCGCAGACACCGCCCTCCTCGACGCCGTCGACCGCCACCTCCGCCACGCCGGCATCCACCCGGCGGCCGCCCCGTCGAAACTGGCACGCGCCCTCCAGGAGACCGGCCCCGCCCCCACCCCCGCGACCACCGCACCCCCCGCCCCGCGAACCGCCGGCGACCACGTCCTCACCTACGTCCACGCCCAGGCCGACGCCCTGCTCGCCCACGACGCCGCCGTACGCCGCTCCCAGCCCGACGGCGTCCACCGGATGCGCGTCGCGAGCCGCCGCCTGCGCAGCGCCCTGCGCAGCTTCCGCTCCGTCCTCGACCGGTCCGCCACCGACCCCCTCATCGAGGAACTGCGCTGGCTCGGCCGGGAACTCGCCGCCGACCGCGACCAGGAAGTCCTGGAGGAACGCCTGCGCACCGCCCTCGACACCATCCCCCGCCCCCTGCTCCTCGGCCCCGTGCAAGGCCGCCTCCGCCGCTGGTCGGCCGCCCGCAGCGCCGACTCCCGCGGCCGCACCCTGGAAGTCCTCGACAGCCCGCGCTACCTGTCCCTCCTCGACGCCCTGGACGCCCTCCTCGCGGACCCGCCCCTGCGCGGCAAGGCCGCCAAGGCCCCCGAGGCCGTCCTCGCCGCCGCCGTCCTCAAGGACCACGCCCGCCTCGCCGACCGCGTCGAGCACGCCCTCTCCCTCCCCCCGGGCCCCGACCGGGACCTCGCCCTCCACAGCGCCCGCAAGGCCGCCAAACGCACCCGCTACGCCGCGGAGCTGGCCCGCCCCGCGCTCGGCAAACCCGCGAAACGCCTGGTGCGGCGGCTGAAGGGCGTCCAGGACTGCCTGGGCGACCACCAGGACAGCGTCGTCGCCCGCGAAGCGCTGCGGGACCTCGCCATCCAGGCCCACGCGGCCGGCGAGCCGTCCTTCGCCTGGGGCCTGCTGTACGCCAGGGAGGAGGCCGCCGCGGCCGCCCGCGAGCAGGAGCTGCCGGACCTGTGGCGGCGGGTGTCCGTACGGGGCCTCGGCACCTGACCGGCGGGGGGCGGCTCCGAGGGGCGTTACGCTAGAGAGTCGCCCCTGCCAGACGATGAAGGTTCCGATGTCTGCCGAGTCCGTCTTCCCACAGCTCGAAGCCCTGCTCCCGCATGTGCAGAAGCCGATCCAGTACGTCGGCGGCGAGCTCAACTCCACCGTCAAGGACTGGGACGCCTGCGACGTCCGCTGGGCCCTCATGTACCCGGACGCGTACGAGGTCGGCCTGCCCAACCAGGGCGTCATGATCCTCTACGAGGTACTCAACGAGCGCGAGGGCGTCCTCGCCGAGCGCACCTACAGCGTGTGGCCGGACCTCGAGAAGCTGATGCGCGAGCACGACGTGCCGCAGTTCACGGTGGACTCGCACCGCCCGGTCCGGGCCTTCGACGTCTTCGGCCTCAGCTTCTCCACCGAGCTCGGCTACACCAACATGCTCGCGGCGCTCGACCTCGCCGGGATCCCCCTGGAGGCCCGCGAGCGGACCGTCGACGACCCGGTGGTGCTCGCCGGCGGCCACGCCGCGTTCAACCCCGAGCCGATCGCGGACTTCATCGACGCCGCCGTCATCGGCGACGGCGAGCAGGCGGTGCTGGAGATCACCGACATCGTCCGCGCGTGGAAGGCCGAGGGCCGCCCCGGCGGCCGCGAGGAGCTGCTCTTCCGCCTCGCCCGCACGGGCGGCGTGTACGTGCCCCGCTTCTACGACGTCGAGTACCTGCCGGACGGCCGCATCGCGCGCGTCGTGCCCAACCGCTCCGGCGTGCCGTGGCGGGTGTCCAAGCACACCGTCATGGACCTGGACGAGTGGCCGTACCCGAAGCAGCCCCTCGTGCCGCTCGCGGAGACCGTCCACGAGCGCATGTCCGTCGAGATCTTCCGCGGCTGCACCCGCGGCTGCCGCTTCTGCCAGGCCGGCATGATCACGCGCCCCGTGCGGGAGCGAAGCATCACCGGCATCGGCGCGATGGTGGACAAGGGACTGAAGGCCACCGGCTTCGAGGAGGTGGGCCTGCTGTCCCTCTCCTCCGCCGACCACTCGGAGATCGGCGACATCGCCAAGGGCCTCGCCGACCGCTACACGGACGACAAGATCGGCCTGTCGCTGCCCTCCACCCGCGTCGACGCGTTCAACGTCGACCTGGCCAACGAGCTCACCCGCAACGGCCGCCGCTCCGGTCTCACCTTCGCCCCCGAGGGCGGCTCCGAGCGCATGCGCAAGGTCATCAACAAGATGGTCTCGGAGGAGGACCTGATCCGCACGGTCGCCACCGCCTACGGCAACGGCTGGCGCCAGGTGAAGCTGTACTTCATGTGCGGCCTGCCGACGGAGACCGACGACGACGTGCTGCAGATCGCGGACATGGCGGCGAACGTCATCGCCAAGGGCCGCGAGGTGTCGAAGTCCAACGACATCCGCTGCACCGTCTCCATCGGCGGTTTCGTCCCCAAGCCGCACACGCCCTTCCAGTGGGCCCCGCAGCTCTCCGCCGAGGAGACCGACGCCCGCCTGGAGAAGCTCCGCGACAAGATCCGCGGCGACAAGAAGTACGGCCGCTCCATCGGATTCCGCTACCACGACGGCAAGCCCGGCATCGTCGAGGGCCTGCTGTCCCGCGGCGACCGCCGGGTCGGCGCCGTCATCCGCGCCGTGTACGAGGACGGCGGCCGCTTCGACGGCTGGCGTGAGCACTTCTCGTACGACCGCTGGATGGAGTGCGCCGAGAAGACGCTGCCCGAGTACGGCGTGGACGTCGACTGGTACACCACCCGCGAGCGCACCTACGAGGAGGTCCTGCCCTGGGACCACCTGGACTCGGGCCTCGACAAGGACTGGCTCTGGGAGGACTGGCAGGACTCCCTCGACGAGACCGAGGTCGAGGACTGCCGCTGGACGCCGTGCTTCGACTGCGGGGTGTGCCCGCAGCTGGACACGCACATCCAGATCGGCCCCACCGGCAAGAAGCTGCTGCCGCTGACCGTCAAGCAGTAGCCGCCCGGGGTAGGCGTGAAGAGGCGTTCGGACCGTCCGGTCCGGGCGCCTCTCGGCGTTGTCGGAGCGCCGCCTTCAAGGCGGGCGCCCGCTTTCCCGGGCCGTACGAGGGCGGCCCCGCCCCGTTCCTGCCCGCCCGGACGTTCTCGCCGCGCGGTGTCACCGTCACGACCGATGGGCGGTCCCCGGCCGCGGCGCGCCCGGTGGGTCTGCCGTCGGCGGGCGGTGCGCCCGGCCCGGACGGTGCGGAACACGCGGCCAGCGGCACGAGCAGTGCCGCGACCGGTGCTGTGCGTATGGATGACCGGCCCAAGGGGCGCCCCTGTCGCGAGCAGTGGTGGTACCGGGACTGTAGGGCCGGTGAAAGCGCAGGTGGGGGCCGCTGCGGCGCTGTGACGGCGACTGGTGGGGAACGGTCATCGTCCGGTCACACACGCCGTGCGGAGCGGTCACGGACGGCTGTGAGCATCCTCGGCGTCACCCCGGGAGACCGGGCGATCCCCACAGAGAGGCTCCCCTCGTGTCAGCGCTGCTCGTGACGGCCGGCCGCGGCCGGGCAACCCCGCTCGGCCCGATCACGCCCGCCGCGTACCGCCGGTTCCTGGAGTCCCCCGAAGGTGCGGCGCTGGGCGCCGCGTTCCTGCAGTGCCCGTCCTGGGCGCACGTCAAGGAGGGCTGGCGGAGCCGGCTCGTCGGCTGGGGGCCCGACCCCGCGTCCGGGCGGCTGTCCGGGGTGGCGCTGGTGCTGCTGCGGCAGCTGCCCGGCACACGCAAGTACTTCGCCTACCTGCCGGAGGGGCCGGTCGCCGACTGGGCCGACCCCGCTGTCGACGCCTGGCTCGACCCGCTGCTGCGGTACCTGCGGGCCGAGGGCGCGTTCGCGGTACGGATCGGGCCCTCGCCCGCGTACCGCCGCTGGACCGCGGCGAGGATCAAGTCGGCGACCGGTCCCGGGCGGCGGCTCGCGGACGTCCTCGCGAGTGAGGTGGACCCGCTCGGCACCGCCGTCGCCGAGCGGCTGCGGGCGCGCGGCTGGCAGCGGTGCGGCGGTGAGGAGGACGGCGACGCGCAGCCGCGGCACGTGTTCCGGGTGCCGCTCACCGGCCGGACCCCGGACGACCTGTGGGCCGGGCTCAGCCAGGAGTGGCGGCGCAACGTACGGCGCGCGCAGAAGTCCGGGGTGGAGGTGGTCGTCGGCGGCGCGGCCGACCTGCCCGAGTTCCACCGGCTGCTGAGGATCACGGAGGAGCGGGACGGCTTCCGGCTGGGCCGGTCGCTCGCCTACTACGAGCGCCAGTACGCGGCGCTCAACGCGGAGGAGCCGGGCCGGATGACGCTGTACCTCGCCCGCCACGGCGGCGAGACGCTCGCCGCGCACACCATGGTGCGGGTGGGCCGCCGCGTCTGGTACCAGACGGGCGCGTCGGCGGACCACCGCCGCGAGGTCCGGCCCTCCAACCTTCTACAGTGGCGGATGCTGCTCGACGCCCGGGCGTTCGGCGCCGACGTCTACGACATGCGCGGGATACCCTCCACCCTCGACCCCGACGACCGCCCGTACGGGCTGCTGCGCTGGAAGCTGGGGACGGGCGGGGAGGTCGTCGAGACCCTGGGGGAGTGGGAGAGACCGTTGGACGGCACGGCCAACCACGCGCTGCACCGCGCGTTCCAGACGTACCTGGCGCGCCGGTGACGGCGGCGGACGCGCAGGGCGCGGCGCGTGCGGAAGGGGCGGCGTGTGAGCCGGCCGCGGCGCGTGCGGAAGGTGCGGCGCGGGAGTCGGGCGCGGCGCGTGCGCAGAGCGCGGCGCGTGCGTCGGGCGCGGTGGGCGTGCCCGGTGGGGCTCCCGATCCGGGTGGTACGGCCGCGCCCGCTGGTACGGCAGCGTCCGCTGGTACGGCAGCGTCTGCTGAGGCGCCCGGGTCCACCGGCCGTGCGCGGACGGCTGCGTCCGCCGTTACCACCGCGCCCGCTGGTACGGCAGCGCCCGCCGAGGCGCCCGGGTCCGCCGGGCCCGCCCGAGCCGGTGGTCCCACCCCGCAGCCCCCGCCGCGCAAGGCGTCCGTGCTGCGCAGTGGTGTCGTCATGGCCGCCGGGTCGGTCGTGTCGCGGGCGACCGGGTTCGTGCGGTCCGCCGTCGTCGCCGCCGCGATCGGCGTCGGGACGGTCGCCGACGGGTACGCCGTCGGCAACTCCCTTCCCACGATCGTGTACATGCTCCTCATGGGCGGCGCCCTCAACGCCGTGTTCGTGCCCGAGCTGGTCAAGGCCGCCAAGGAGCACGAGGACGGCGGCGCCGCCTACACCGACCGGCTGCTCACGGTGTGCGTGCTCGCCCTGCTCGTGCTCACCGCCGGCGCGGTGTGGGCGGCGCCCGCCATCGTCGACGCCTACACGGACTACCCGCCCGGGCAGACCGCGATGACGGTCGCCTTCGCCCGCTACTGCCTGCCGCAAATCTTCTTCCTCGGGCTGTTCACGCTGCTCGGGCAGGTGCTGAACACCCGCGGACGGTTCGGCGCGATGATGTGGGCGCCGGTCCTCAACAACGTCGTCGTCATCGCCGTCTTCGGCCTCTACCTCGCGGTGTTCGCCACCGGCGGCGGCACGCTGGGCGCCGCCGAGACCGCGCTGCTCGGCTGGGGGACCACGGCGGGCATCGCCGTCCAGGCCCTGGCGCTGCTGCCCGCGCTGCGCGCCGCCCGCTTCCGCTTCCGGCCCCGGTTCGACTGGCGCGGCAGCGGCCTCACCCGGCCGCTGCGCAACGCCGGCTGGCTGGTGCTGCTCGTCCTCACCAACCAGGGCGCGTACTGGGTCACGACCCGGCTGGCGACGGCGGCGGGCCTGCGCGCGGAGGCCGCCGGCGTCGACGGAGGCGCCGGGTTCAGCGCGTACAACCACGCCTACCTGCTGTGGGCGGTACCGCACGGGATCATCACGGTGTCGCTGATGACGGCGCTGCTGCCGCGGATGAGCGCGGCCGCCGCCGACGGGGACACCGCCGCCGTGCGGCACGACGTGTCGTACGGGCTGCGCACCACCGCCGCCGCCGTCGTCCCGGCGGCCTGCGCGCTGTTCGCCCTCGCCCAGCCGCTGATGGCGCTCGTCTTCCAGTACGGCGAGACGGACGCGGAGGCCGTCGCCGTCATGGCGGGCACGCTCATGGCGTTCGCACCCGGCCTGATCGCCTTCAGCGGGCAGTACGTCCTGTCCCGCACGTTCTACGCGCTGTCCGACACCCGCACCCCGTTCCTGCTGAACCTGGTGATCGCGGGCCTCACCGCCGGCCTGTCGGCGGCGGCCTACGTCCTGCTGCCCGCCCGCTGGGTGGTGACCGGCATCGCCGGCGGGTACTCGCTGGCGCTGTGGGCGGGCTGGGCCGTGACCGCGCTGGTCCTGCGCCGCCGCTCGCGGCGCGGGGCGCCCGACCGGGCCCGGCCGCCGCCCGGCGCACCCCCGCGGGCGCCCTCGCGGCGCAGGCCCGGCTGCTGGCCGCCGCCGTGCCCGCGACGGCCCTCGGGCACGGCGCCGCCGACTGGGCCCGGCCCGGCGGGGCCGCGGCCGCTGCCGCGACGGGGGCCGCGGCGATCGCCTGCGTGTTCCTCGTGCTGGCCCGGCCGCTGCGGCTGGACGGGATCGACGCCCTGGTCACCGGGGCCGCCGCGCGGCTGCGCCGCCGGGCACCATGAGCGCCGCCCCGCACCCGACCGCCGCCCCCGACCCTCTGGATACTGTGCCCATGCCTCGTGTACTGCTCATCGAAGACGACCCGTCCGTGCGCGAGGGCGTGGAGCTCGGCCTGCGCCGCCGCGGCCACGAGGTGCGCACCGCGGCCACCGGGGAGGCCGGGCTCGCCGCGCTGCGCGAGTTCCGCCCCGACCTGCTGCTCCTCGACCTGATGCTGCCGGGCATGAACGGCGTGCAGGTCTGCCGCCGGGTACGGGACGACAGCCAGCTGCCGATCATCATGCTCACCGCCCGCGGCGACGACTTCGACATGGTGGTGGGCCTCGAGGCGGGCGCGGACGACTACATCGTCAAACCCGCCCGCATCGAGGTGATCGAGGCCCGCATCCGGGCCGTGCTGCGCCGGATCGAGGAACCGGGCGGCGGGCGGCCCGCCGTCGAGTTCCACGGCGGGCTCGCCATCGACCGGGCGGGGCTCACCGTCACCAAGGACGGCGAGCGCCTCGCCCTCGCGCCGTCCGAGATGAAGCTGCTCCTGCACCTGTCCGCCGCGCCGGAGCAGGTGTTCAGCCGCCAGCAGCTGCTGGAGCACGTGTGGGAGCACAGCTACCACGGCGACTCCCGGCTCGTGGACGCCTGCGTGCGGCGGCTGCGGAACAAGGTGGAGGACGTGCCGGGCAGCCCCCGCTACATACAGACCCTGCGGGGCTTCGGCTACCGCTTCGGGCCGCTGTGAGGCTCCGCCCCGCGCGGCGGCGCCCGGCCCCCGGCGAGCGCCGCCGCCCGTTCGGCCTGCGCACCCGCCTCGTCCTGGCGTTCCTGCTGGTGGCCGCCGTCAGCGCGGCCACGACCGCCGCGCTCACCTTCCGCGAGGCCCGCAACGCGGTCCTCGGCACGGCGCAGGACACGGCGGTGTCCTCCTTCCGCTCCCAGGTGCGCGACCTCGACGTCGTCCTCTTCCAGCACCGCGACCTCGACGACAAGCGGAGCATGCTGCGGGCCCTCGCCCGCTCCGGCAAGCCGCGCCCGTGGTACGTGTACGCGGAGTACGGCTCGCTGCGCGTGTCGTCCGCGACCAGCCCCACGTCCACGGTGATCACGCCCGAACTGCGCCGCAGGGCCCACACGACGCTGCACGGCAGCTTCGAGCGGGTCGTCAAGGACGGGGTGCCGTACCTGACCATCGGCATGCCGGTCGCCTTCGAGGCCGGGGGAGGCAGGACCCTGCCGTCCGGGGTCGTCCTCTTCGCGGTGATGCCGATGCCGGAGGAGCAGGCGAACGTGGAGGCGCTCCTCGCCGCCGCGCGGGACGGCGCGCTGCCGGGCCTCGCCATCGCCCTGGTGCCCGCGCTGGTCGCGGCGCGCAGTGTGCTGCGCCCGGTGCGCGACCTGCGCGAGGCCGCCCGGTCCATGGGCAGCGGCCGCCTCGACACCCGGATCCCGGTGCGGGGCAGTGACGAACTGGCCGACCTGGCAGCGACGTTCAACGCGTCCGCGGGCGAACTGGAGCGGTCCGTGGGCGAACTGCGCCGGGCGGAGGCGCGCGCCCGCCGCTTCGCCTCCGACGTCTCGCACGAACTGCGCACCCCGCTCGCCGGGATGCTCGCCGTCACCGAGGTCCTCGACGAGGACGCCGACCGCCTCGACCCCGACACCGCGCGGGCGGTGCGCCTGATCAGCGCGGAGACCGGCAAGCTCGCGGTGCTCGTGGAGGACCTGATGGAGATCTCCCGGTTCGACGCGCGCGCCGCCGAACTCAACACCGACGAGGTCGACGTGGCCCAGACCGTACGCAAGACGCTGGAGCAGCGGCACTGGACCGGGCAGGTCGGCGCCGACCTGCCGGACGGCATCCGCGCCCGGCTCGACCCGCGCCGCCTCGATGTGGTGGTCGCCAACCTGGTGGGCAACGCGCTGCGGCACGGCGGCGCGCCGGTGGCCGTGCGGCTGCGTTCCGCCACGGGCGCGGACGGGGAGGGGGCTGGTCATCGAGGTGTCGGACCGGGGGCCCGGCATCCGGCCGGACGCGCTGCCGCACATCTTCGACCGCTTCTACAAGGCCGACGCGGCCCGCACCCGCTCGGCCGGCAGCGGCCTGGGACTCGCCATCGCCCTGGAGAACGTACGCCTGCACGGCGGCACCCTCCGCGCCGCGAACGGCCCCGGCGGGACCGGCGCCGTGTTCACGGTGGAGCTGCCGCTGCAGCCGGGGGAGGCGCCGGCATGAGGCGGGTCGCAGCGGCGCTGCTCGCCGGGTGCGCCGCGCTGTGGCTCGGCGGGTGCGACGTCCCGGAGACGGACGTCATCGACGCGGGGGGCCCCGCGGCCGTCAAGGTGGTCCCCCGCCCGACCACCGGGCTGTTCGTCTTCCTCCGGTCGCCGTCCGGGCGGTTGGCACCGTCGATCCGCTACCAGGACGCGGCCACCGACCTGACCGACGAGTCGGGGGTGTCGACGGCGGCGTCCTGGATGGTCGCGACCCTCTTCGCGGGGCCGCTGCCGCACGAACGGGAGGCCGGACTCACCGACGGCCTGCCCGAGCTGCCGTTCGAGGGCGTCGCCCGGACGGAGCCGCTGCCGGGCGGCGGGGTGGAGGTGACCCTGCCGATCGCGCTCGCCGGCCTCGACGACCTGGCGGTACGGCAGCTCGTGTGCACGATCGCCTTCGCCGAGGACACCGAGGGCCGCACACCGGTACGCCTGCGGGGGACCGACACCGCCCTGGCGCAGACCGCCTGCGACGCGGACCTCGACCTCGGCGCCCTCCCCGAGCCGGTCCCGCCCCCCACCGCCGCAAGCACCCCGCCGGGACGCTGAGGGCGGGGCGGGCAGGGGCGCACCGGGAGCAGGGGCGCGGTACGGGACCGCCCGTCCGGCGCCCTCCGCCCGCGCGGCGCAACCCCACCGGGTGTACGTCCCGCGCCGTTCCCGCCGCGGCCGGGAGGGGCCCGGCGGCAGGCCCCGCGGGGCGCCGGCGGCGCCGGCGGGCGGGGCAGCGGGGCGCGGCCGCCCGGGGAGGGCGCGGCCGCGGCGCGTACCCTGGGGGTGAAACGACCGCTTCCGGCGTGGCGCCCGCCCCCGAGGCCTCCCCGCACAGCGGGGACGGCCCGGGCAGGCCCCCCGGGAGGTCCGCCCGCACCCCGTGGGCGGAGCGTCACCGCGCCCGCCCCGCACCGAGGAGAAGAACCACTGGGCAAGCGACAGCCCGTAGGCCCGCCGCCCGCACCGGCGGTGCAGCGCATCCGACTGCGCTACACCAAGCGCGGCCGCCTCCGGTTCACCAGCCACCGCGACTTCCAGCGCGCGTTCGAGCGTGCGCTGCGGCGCGCCGAGGTGCCCATGGCGTACTCGGCGGGCTTCACCCCGCACCCCAAGGTCTCGTACGCGAACGCCGCCCCCACCGGGACCGGTTCCGAGGCCGAGTACCTGGAGATCGCGCTCACCGAGGCCCGCGACCCCGAGGCGCTGCGCGCCCTGCTCGACGAGTCCCTGCCGGACGGGCTCGACGTGGTCGACGCCGTGGAGGCCCGCACCTCCGGGCTCGCCGACCGGCTCACCGCCTCCGTGTGGGAGCTGCGGCTCGACGGGGTGGACCCCGCCGTCGCCGAGCGCGCCGTCGCCGCGTTCCTCGCCGCCGGCACCGTCGACGTGCAGCGGATGACGAAGAACGGGCTGAGGACCTTCGACGCCCGGGCCGCCGTGGCGGGGCTCGAAGCCGTTTCCGGTCGGGCTGATAGGCCCGCGGACCGGCCCTGTGCGATACTGCGGCTGGTTGTTCGGCACGTGACACCTGCCGTCCGACCCGACGACGTCCTGTCCGGTCTCCGAGCTGTGGCCGACCTGGCGCCGCCGGTCCCCGCAGCGGTGACCAGGCTGGCGCAGGGGCTCTTCGACGAGGAGTCCGGCACGGTGACCGACCCGCTCGCGCCCGACCGCGAGGCAGTCACGGCCGCCCTTTCCAAGGCCGCCGGAACCGCTGTCGCGACGGCGCCGGAAGGTGCAGGTTCCGCGTAGGAGCGGTCGTCGAACGCGGCCCTGGCACTCGGGAGCCACCTGGGTCGGGCCGCGTGCAGACAGAAGACTTTCGCCAGGCCGTCCGCAGAAGGCGTACGGAACCGGCGAGCCAGACACAGAGCTCCCGTGCGGCGCCCGCGCCCCGGACGACGGCCACCGCGCACCGCGCGACGCGACCGCCGGACCGGACCACGACGCGGCGCCCGGGAGCGTGACGGGAGAACCGCCCGCATGCTCGAAACGAACGAAGCCGGCACCGCCGGCCCCGACGAGACGAACAACGACACGCCCAGCGACACGCTGCCCCCGCGCCGCCGCCGCAGGGCCGCCTCGCGCCCCGCAGGCCCGCCGGCCGCCTCGTCCGCCGCGGAAACGGTGGCCGAGACCGTCGTCGTGTCCGCCGCGGACTCCGGCGCCCCCGCGGCCGAGGCCGAAGCGGCCCCCGCCGCCGAGCCCGCCCCGGCCCGTACGCGCCGCCGCGCCACCCGCAAGACGGCCGCGCCCGCCGCCGAGGGCGCGCAGGCGGAAGCCGTCGTGGAGGCGCCCGCCGAGGCCGCCGAGGCTCCGGCGGAGGCCGCGCCGCCTGCCCGTACGCGTCGCCGCGCGACCCGCAAGACCACCGCGCCCGCCGCCGCACAGGAGCCGGCCGCCGCGCCCGCCGCCGCCGACGCCGCGCCCGCGGAGCAGCCGCCGCCGAAGCGGCCCCCGCCGCCGAGCCCGCCCCCGCCCGTACGCGTCGCCGCGCGACCCGCAAGACGGCCGCGCCCGCCGCCGAGGGCGCGCAGGCGGAAGCCGTCGTGGAGGCGCCCGCCGAGGCCGCCGCTCCGGAGGCCGCCGAGGCTCCGGCGGAGGCCGCGCCGCCTGCCCGTACGCGTCGCCGCGCGACCCGCAAGACCACCGCGCCCGCCGCCGCCCCCGCGGAGGCCAAGGAGGACGAGGAGGCCGCCGCCGAGGGAGGCGAGAGCCTGCCCGCCGACACGGTCGCGCAGATCACCACCGGTACCGCCGGAGCCGACGTCGCCGCGGCCGAGCAGGCCGCCACCCGCGGCCGCACCCGCCGCCGGGTGTCCACGCCGCAGTTCACCACCGAGGCGGAGAAGGGCTCGGAGTCGGACCGCTCCCGCCGCGCCGCGCGGCCCGCCGTGCCGGTGTTCCAGGCGCCCGTCTTCACCGAGCCGATGTTCCAGACGCCCGAGACGGCCGCTGCCGCCGCCGCTGCCGAGGCGGCCGCCGCCGAGTCCGCCGAGGAGGACACCGAGGCCGAGGTCGAGGCCGAGACGGTCGTCGCCGAGCCCGCGGCCGAGCGGCCCGAGACCGGCCGCCGCCGCCGTCGCCGCCGCGGGGAGGCCGCCGAGCCCGCCCGCGCCGCCGAGCCCGTAGCCGCCGAGGACGAGCCCGGCACCGAGGCCGAGGCCGAGGCGGACGCCGAGGAGGCCGAAGCGGAGGCCGGGGACTTCGACGAGCGCCCGTCGCGCCGCCGCCGCCGCGGTGGCCGTCGCCGTCGCCGCGGTGAGGCCGCCGACGCCGAGGACGCCGAGGACACCGCCGACGGCGCGGAGGGCCAGGAGCAGGAGTACGACGCGGACGAGGCCGAGGAGGACGAGCAGGAGGAGACCGCCGAGGGCGAGTCCACCCCCGCCGCCGCCGGCACCAGCAGCTCCCGTCGCCGTCGCCGCCGCCGTCGCCGCAGCGGCGAGCCCGCCGGCGAGGGCGAGGCCCCGGAGGAGGACGGCGTCCGCACCGTCGTCAAGGTGCGCGAGCCCCGCCCCGCCCGGGACAGGAGCACCGAGCCCTCCGACGAGGTCCAGTCCATCAAGGGCTCCACCCGCCTGGAGGCCAAGAAGCAGCGCCGCCGCGAGGGCCGCGAGCAGGGCCGCCGCCGGGTCCCGATCATCACCGAGGCGGAGTTCCTGGCCCGCCGCGAGGCCGTCGAGCGCGTCATGGTCGTCCGCCAGAACGGCGACCGCACCCAGATCGGCGTCCTGGAAGACAACGTGCTCGTCGAGCACTACGTCAACAAGGAGCAGACCACCTCCTACGTCGGCAACGTCTACCTGGGCAAGGTCCAGAACGTCCTGCCGTCCATGGAGGCCGCCTTCGTCGACATCGGCAAGGGCCGCAACGCCGTCCTGTACGCCGGCGAGGTGAACTTCGAGGCGCTCGGCCTCGCCAACGGCCCGCGCCGTATCGAGAGCGCCCTGAAGTCCGGGCAGCCCGTCCTCGTCCAGGTGACGAAGGACCCCATCGGCCACAAGGGCGCCCGCCTCACCAGCCAGGTGTCCCTGCCGGGCCGCTACCTCGTGTACGTGCCCGAGGGCTCCATGACCGGCATCAGCCGCAAGCTGCCCGACACCGAGCGCGCCCGGCTGAAGACCATCCTCAAGAAGATCGTCCCCGAGGACGCGGGCGTCATCGTCCGCACCGCCGCCGAGGGCGCGAGCGAGGACGAGCTGCGCCGCGACGTCGAGCGTCTGCAGGCGCAGTGGGAGGACATCCAGAAGAAGGCCAAGAACGGCAACGCGCCGACGCTGCTGTACGGCGAGCCCGACATGACGGTCCGCGTCGTCCGCGACATCTTCAACGAGGACTTCTCGAAGGTCATCGTCAGCGGCGACGAGGCGTGGGAGACCATCCACGGGTACGTGTCGCACGTCGCGCCCGATCTGGCCGACCGGCTGCAGCGCTGGACGTCCGAGGTCGACGTCTTCGCCACGTACCGGATCGACGAGCAGCTCATGAAGGCGCTGGACCGCAAGGTCTGGCTGCCGTCCGGCGGCTCGCTGGTGATCGACAAGACCGAGGCGATGGTCGTCGTCGACGTCAACACCGGCAAGTTCACCGGCCAGGGCGGCAACCTGGAGGAGACCGTCACCAGGAACAACCTGGAGGCGGCCGAGGAGATCGTGCGCCAGCTCCGGCTGCGCGACCTGGGCGGCATCGTCGTCATCGACTTCATCGACATGGTGCTGGAGTCCAACCGGGACCTGGTGCTGCGGCGGCTGCTGGAGTGCCTGGGCCGGGACCGGACCAAGCACCAGGTCGCGGAGGTCACGTCGCTGGGCCTGGTCCAGATGACCCGCAAGCGGGTCGGCCAGGGCCTGCTGGAGTCGTTCTCCGAGACCTGCGTCCACTGCAACGGCCGCGGCGTCATCGTCCACATGGAGCAGCCGACCACGGCCGGCGGCGGTGGCGGTGGCGGCAAGCGGGCGCGCAAGCGCGGCCGCGGCGGCGCCGAGCAGCCCGAGGCCGCGGTGGAGGCGCCGGTGGCGGAGGCCGAGCCGGCCGCACCTGCGGTGGCGCCCGAGCCCCCGCGGAGTTCGCCCCGGACGAGGAGCTGTACTCCAGCGCCGCGGAGGCCGAGGCCGCCGTCGCGCGCGGCCGAGGCCGCCGCCGTGCCCGCCGCGCGGCCGCCCCGCGGGTGCGCCGAAGCCGTTCGCCGAGCCCGCGCCCGCCGTGGAGCCGGCACCGGAGCCCCGGCCCGCCGCCCAGGCGGAGCCCGCCCCGAGGCGCCGGCCGCCCCCGAGGCGGAGGCCGCGGCGCCGGTGGTGGAGACACCGCTGACCGCCGAGACGCCCGTGGTGCCCGAGGCGCCCGTGGTGCCCGCGTCCGAGGCGCCGGCCGCCGAGGAGGCGCCGCGCGGCCGCGCCCGTCGCCGCGCGACCCGCAAGGCCACCGCTCCGGCGGGGTCCCCGAAGGCGGCCGAAGCCGTCGTCGAGCCCGTCGTGACCGCCCCGCGGCCGGAGCCCGCCGCCGAGCCGGAGCCTGAGGCCCCGGCCGCCGAGGCGCCCGCAGCCGTGGAGGAGCCCGCCCCCGCGGCGGCCCCGGCACGGCCGCGCCGCCGCGTGGTCCGCAAGGTGACCGCCCCGGCCGGCTCCCCGTCGGGCGCCGAGGAGGCCGCGGTCGTCGTGATGCCCCGCACCGCGGCGCCCGCCGAGGACTCCGCGCCGGAGGCCCCCGAGGCCGAGGCCCCGGCCAAGAAGGCGACGGCCCGCAAGGCCCCCGCCAAGAAGACCGCGGCGAAGAAGGCGGCAGTGGCGAAGACCACGGCCAAGAAGGCCGCGGCCGAGAAGACCGCGGCGAAGAAGACGACCGCGAAGAAGGCCACCACCAAGAAGGCCGCGGCGTCGACGACCACCGCCAAGAAGACCGCTGCCAAGAAGGCGCCCGCGAAGAAGGCGCCCGCCAAGAAGGCCGCGGCGAAGAAGGCCGCCCCGGCCGGGGCGGCCGACACGGGGACCGCGGCCGCGGAGGACTGAGGGGCCGGTAGGGTGGCCCACCCGGAACCGGCCGTGCCCGCGAGGGTGCTGCCGGGGTGATCCGGTCCCGTTTGCGCAACCGTCCGTGTCCCGCTGCTGATTGTCCGGCGGCGGGACACGGGCATTGTTTCGGAATCGAATCATCCAGGGCCTTAACCGTCCGGAATTGGGCGGAGTCGTACCTGATAATGTGACGCCCGTCGACTCCGAGACGCAGCACCCACGGGCGCAGGCGAACGGTGGCCGACTCGGTTCCGGGCCGGACCCGTCCCAGCCCTGAGCGGCCGGGGCGTCGGCATCGCGCCGTTGGGGTTCACTGGGCGCCCGACAACGTCCGCACACCCCGGACCCCTTCACATGGAGTTCTTACGGTGTCCAAGGAGGACGCACATGCCGAGCGTCAACGAGCAGCCCATCGCGGCTGCCCGTCCGGTGATCGCTGAAGAGGAGATCGAGGCCGCGGTACGCGTACTGCGCAGCGGTCGCGTCGTACAGGGCCCCGAGGTGGCCGCGTTCGAGGAGGAGTTCTCCGGACTGGTCGACGGGCGCCACTGCGTGGCCGTCAACTCCGGCACGTCCGCCCTGCACCTGCTGCTGATGGCCCTGGGCATCGGCCCGGGCGACGAGGTCATCGTGCCCTCGTTCTCCTTCGCGGCCTCCGGCAACGCCGTACGCCTCGTCGGCGCGGACGTCGTCTTCGCCGACATCGAGCCGGGCACGTTCTGCCTGGACCCGGCGGCAGTCGAGGCCGCCATCACCCCGCGCACGGCCGCCATCATGCCGGTCCACCTGTACGGCCACCCGGCCGCGATGGACAAGATCATGGCCATCGCGGACAAGCACAAGCTGGCCGTCGTCGAGGACGCCTGCCAGGCCCACGCCGCGGCGCTCCACGGCACTCCGGTCGGCGCGTTCGGCTCGGGCGGCACCTTCAGCTTCTACCCGACGAAGAACATGCACTCCCTCGAGGGCGGCATGATCACCACGGCGGACGCCGAGACCGCCCGCACCCTGCGCCTGCTGCGCAACCAGGGCATGGAGCAGCGCTACGCCAACGAGATCGTCGGCGCCAACGTGCGGATGACCGACGTCTCCGCAGCCATCGGCCGCGTCCAGCTGGGCAAGCTGCCCGCGTGGACCGAGCAGCGCATCGCCAACGCCGCGTACCTGTCGGAGCACATCACCGCGCCCGCCGTCGTGACGCCCGTCGTCGCGGAAGGCGCGCGCCACATCTACCACCAGTACACGGTCCGGATCCGCGGCGACCGCGACGCCGCCATGGCCAAGCTCACCGAGGCCGGGGTCGGCAACGCCGTGTACTACCCGACGCCGATCCACCGCCTGAAGCCCTACTGGGAGCCGGACCAGAAGGCCGGGCGCACCTGGGACCTGCCCGAGACGGACAAGGCCGCCGCTGAGGTCGTCTCCCTGCCGGTGCACCCCTCCCTGACCCAGGGCGAGCTGGAGCGGATCGTCACCGCCGTCAACGCGCTGGGGGAGGGCCTGTGACCGCCAAGGGAGCGCTGCGCGCCGGGCTCGTCGGCCTCGGCTCCATGGGCCGCCACCACGCCCGCGTCCTCGCCGGACTGGAGAACGTCCAGCTCGTCGGCGTCGTCGACCCGATGGGCGACAAGAACGGCTGGGCGCAGGGCGCGCCCGTCCTCGCCACCGTCGAGGAGCTCATCGCCCTCGGCGTCGACTACACCGTGGTCGCCTGCCCCACCGCCCTCCACGAGGAGGTCGGCCTGAAGCTGGCCGAGGCCGGCGTGTGCGCGCTGATCGAGAAGCCGGTCGCGGACACCGTCGAGGGCGCCCGCCGCCTGGTCGAGGCGTTCGAGTCGCGCGGGCTGGTCGCGGGCGTCGGCCACATCGAGCGCTGCAACCCGGCGCTGCGGTCCCTGCGGGCCCGCCTCGAAGCGGGCGAGCTGGGCGACGTCTACCAGGTCGTCACCCGCCGCCAGGGCCCGTTCCCGCACCGCATCGCCGACGTCGGCGTGGTCAAGGACCTCGCGACCCACGACATCGACCTCACCGGCTGGGTCACCGGCCAGACGTACACATCGATCGCCGCGCACACCGTCTCCAAGTCGGGCCGCCCCCACGAGGACATGGTGTCGGCCGTCGGCAAGCTCTCCGACGGCACGATGGCCAGCCACCTCGTGAACTGGCTGAGCCCGCTGAAGGAGCGGTTCACCTCGGTCACCGGCGAGCGGGGCTGCTTCATCGCCGACACGCTCACCGCCGACCTCACCTTCCACTCCAACGCCGCCGTCACCACGGAGTGGGAGGCCCTGCGCGCCTTCCGCGGCGTCTCGGAAGGCGACATGATCCGCTACGCCATCCCGAAGCGCGAGCCGCTGCTGGTCGAGCACGAGCTGTTCCGGGACGCCGTCCTGGGCAAGTCCGACGACATCTGCACGCTGCGGCAGGGCCTGCGCACCGTGGAGGTCGCGGCGGCGGTCCTGGAGTCGGCCGCCTCCGGCGAGACGGTCCGCATCAACGGTTCCGCCGCGTAGGCCGGGGACTGGATCGCGTTGAGCAGACCCGATGTGACCGTCGTCGTGGCGGTCTACAACACGATGCCCTACCTCACGCAGTGCCTGGACTCCCTCGTGGGGCAGAGCATAGGCAGGGACCGGCTGGAGATCGTGGCCGTCGACGACGGCTCGACCGACGACAGCGGCCGGGAGCTCGACCGGTTCGCCGAGCGGTACCCCGGCACGGTGAAGGTGATCCACCAGGCGAACTCGGGCGGCCCGGCGGCACCCAGCAACCGGGCCCTCGACGTCGCCACCGGCCGGTACGTGTACTTCATCGGCTCCGACGACTACCTCGGCGAGGAGGCGCTGGAGCGGATGGTGGCCTGCGCCGACGCGCACGGCTCGGACGTGGTCGTCGGCAAGATGGTCGGCACCAACGGCCGCTACGTGCACCAGGCGCTGTACAAGGCCGACGACCCCGACGTCAGCCTCTACGACTCGGCGCTGCCGTTCACGCTGGCCAACACCAAGCTGTTCCGGCGGGACCTCGTCGAGCAGCACAAGCTGCGCTTCCCCGAGGACATGCCGGTCGGCTCCGACCAGCCCTTCACCATCGAGGCGTGCGTCCGGGCCCGGAAGATCTCGGTCCTCGCGGACTACACGTACTACTACGCGGTCAAGCGCGGGGACGCCTCGAACATCACCTACCGCGCCGACCACCTGTCCCGGCTGCGATGCACCGCGCGCATCATGGAGCACACGGCCGGGCTCATCGAGGCGGGCGCGAAGCGCGACCACGTCCTGCGGCGCCACTTCACCTGGGAGCTCGCCAAGCTGGTCCAGGACGACTTCCCGCTCCTGGACGAGGCGACCCGCACCGAGGTCTGCGCCGGCATCGCCGCACTCGCCGACCGCTACTTCACCGAGGCGCTGCGCGATTCCATGGACGTCAAGCGGCGCGTCCGGATCGCCCTCGCCCAGCGGGGCGCCGTCGACCACCTCGTGCGGGCCATCTCGGAGGAGGCGGCCCACGGGGCGCCTCCGCTGCTGCTGGAGGACGGCCGCGCCTACGTGCGGTACCCCGGGTTCCGCGACCCGGCGCTCGGGCTGCCCGACCGGCTCTTCGAAGTGATCGGCGAAGCGGTGCCCAGGCAGCTCGCGGACGGCACGCGCCTGCAGCAGGCCGAGTGGCTCCAGAACGGCGACGACCTCTCCGCACGCCTCGTCATCCGCGTCCCGGTGTCCGGCGACGGGGCGGGCTCCGCGTCGGTGCGGCTCGCCACCAAGCCGCTGCCGAAGAGCGCGGACAAGCCCGGCGGCCGGAGGGTCCCGGTGGGCACCGACCTGCCGGAGGCGGTGGGGGAGACGGCTTCCGCACCGGACGGCGACGGGACGCTGCTGGAGGCGACCCTCCCGCTCCCGCCCGTGAAGGCGAAGCTCGGCGTCCGCGTCTACCTGGACGTGGCAGGCTCGACCTACGAGATCCCCGTGCCGGTCCAGGGCACGCCGCTGCCCCTGGCCCGCCGCTGGCGGGACCGCGTCCCGTACCGGATCTCCGCCAACGCCAACCCCAAGGGGCGGTTGGTCATCACCACTGCTCCGCTCTGGGAGCCCTCGTCCGGCGTGGCCCTGCGACTGCGCCGCGTCCTGTCACCCGTCAAGAGGAAACTGACCCGATGAACATCTGTGTAGTCGCGCTCGGCAAGATCGGTCTGCCGCTCGCCGTGCAGTTCGCCGACAAGGGCCACAAGGTCATCGGCGCCGACGTGAACGAGAAGGTCGTCGAGCTGGTCAACGCCGGCACCGAGCCCTTCCCCGGCGAGCACGACCTCGACGTCAAGCTCAAGAAGGCCGTCGACGCCGGTCTGCTCACCGCCACGACCGACACCGCCGCCGCCGTCGCGCAGTCGGAAGCCGTCGTGGTCGTCGTCCCGCTGTTCGTGGACGCCGACGGCGTGCCGGACTTCGGCTGGATGGACAGCGCCACCCGGGCCATCGCCCAGGGCCTCAAGCCCGGCACCCTCGTCTCGTACGAGACCACGCTTCCCGTCGGCACCACCCGCACCCGGTGGGCGCCGATGCTGGAGGAGGGCTCCGGGCTGAAGGCCGGCGAGGACTTCCACCTCGTCTTCTCGCCCGAGCGCGTGCTGACCGGCCGGGTCTTCGCCGACCTGCGCCGCTACCCCAAGCTCGTCGGCGGCGTCGATGAGGCGTCGACCCGGCGCGGCGTGGAGTTCTACGAGCAGGTCCTCGACTTCGACGAGCGCGCCGACCTGCCGCAGCCCAACGGCGTGTGGGACCTCGGCACCGCCGAGGCGTCCGAGCTGGCCAAGCTCGCCGAGACCACGTACCGCGATGTCAACATCGGCCTGGCGAACCAGTTCGCCCGGTTCGCCGACAAGAACGGCATCGACGTCAAGAAGGTCATCGAGGCCTGCAACTCGCAGCCCTACAGCCACATCCACCAGCCCGGCATCGCCGTCGGCGGCCACTGCATCCCGATCTACCCGCGGATGTACCTGTGGAACGACCCGGAGGCCACCGTCGTCCGCTCGGCCCGCGAGGCCAACGCCGCGATGCCGGACTACGCCGTCGACCTGCTGGCCGCCGCCTACGGCGACCTCAAGGACGTGCACGTGCTGGTGCTCGGCGCCGCCTACCGCGGCGGCGTCAAGGAGACCGCGTTCTCCGGCGTCTTCCCGACCGTCGAGGCCCTCAAGGCGCGCGGCGCCGTCCCGTACGTCTCGGACCCGATGTACACGGCCGAGGAGCTCACCGCGCACGGCCTCACCCCGCACCAGGGCGAGAAGGTCACCGCGGCGATCCTCCAGGCCGACCACGCCGAGTACCGGGAGCTGGCCGCCTCCGACCTGCCGGACGTCACGGTCCTGGTCGACGGCCGCCGCACCACCGACCCGGCCCGCTGGGAAGGCGTCCGCCGCGTCGTCATCGGCGGCTGAGCGACACCCCCGGGACGCCCCGGCGCCCCACCGCGACCCCTATGGCGAGGCCCTGTCAGCAACCGACGACAGGGCCTCGTGCCATTCACCGAAAGCGAAACCCCTCATGATAAACAAGGCAGTCATCCCCGCGGCCGGGCTCGGCACGCGGTTCCTGCCGGCGACCAAGGCCACCCCCAAGGAGATGCTGCCGGTCGTCGACAAGCCGGCCATCCAGTACGTCGTCGAGGAGGCCGTGGCCGCCGGACTCTCCGACGTACTCATGATCACGGGCCGCAACAAGCGGCCCCTGGAGGACCACTTCGACCGCAACTACGAGCTCGAAGAGGCGCTCACCCGCAAGGGCGACGCCGACCGGCTCGCGCGGGTGCAGGAGTCCAGCGACCTGGCGACCATGCACTACGTGCGGCAGGGCGACCCCAAGGGCCTCGGCCACGCCGTGCTCTGCGCCGAACCCCACGTCGGGGACCAGCCCTTCGCGGTGCTGCTCGGAGACGACCTGATCGACCCCCGCGACCCGCTGCTGTCGCGCATGGTGGAGATCCAGGAACGCGAGGGCGGCAGCGTCGTCGCGCTGATGGAGGTGGACCCGGCCCAGATCCACCTGTACGGCTGCGCCGCCGTCGAGCCGACCGGCGACGCCGACGTGGTCCGCGTGACCGGGCTGGTGGAGAAGCCGGACCCGGCCGAGGCGCCCAGCAACTACGCCGTCATCGGCCGCTACGTGCTGGACCCGGCCGTCTTCGGCGTGCTCCGGGAGACCGGGCCCGGCCGCGGCGGCGAGATCCAGCTCACCGACGCCCTGCAGCTGCTCGCGGCCGACGAGCAGGTCGGCGGACCGGTCCACGGCGTGGTCTTCAAGGGCCGCCGCTACGACACCGGCGACCGCGGCGACTACCTGCGGGCCATCGTCCGGCTGGCGTGCGAACGCGAGGACCTCGGCCCGGACTTCCGCACCTGGCTGCGCGCCTACGTCGCGGAGGAGATCGCCGGCTGAGCCGCGCCGCGGCGGCGGACGGCCGAGCACGGGCCACAGAGCGAAGCGGCCGGCCCCCCTCGCACAGGAGGGGGCCGGCCGCTTCGCTCTGCCCGCGGGCGGACGACGCTACGGGGAGGACACTCCCTGGTCGAGCACGGGGAGGTGCTCGAAGGGCCGCAGGTCCATGCTGTTGGTGACCTTCAGGTGCGGATGCTCCTGGGCCATCCGCCAGGCCGTCACCGTCGCGTTGGTGTCGGCGAGGAACACGTGCTGGGTGAGGTCCAGCCGCAGCTGCGGCAGCGCCTCGTGCTGCGCGATCTTCGCCAGCAGGCGGGGGCGCACCACCCGGTAGCCCCGCTGGAACACCTTCTTGTGGAAGCCGTGCGCCACCTTGTTGTGGGCGCGCCGGGCGACCTTCACCGCCAG
Source organism: Streptomyces sp. CC228A (assembly GCF_021390935.1). GTDB lineage: Bacteria > Actinomycetota > Actinomycetes > Streptomycetales > Streptomycetaceae > Streptomyces. The sequence continues at coordinate 363,740 of NZ_JAJPUI010000003.1, read as the reverse complement.
CTCGGGCACCGCCTTGTCGCGCTGCCGCTCCGCCAGCCGGTCGGCGCGCCGCAGCACCGCGCGCGGCGCGCGGTAGACGACGAACCGCTCACTGCGCGGAATGACCAGCGACGTCTCGGCGTCCTCGATGGTGAGCAGCGCCACCCGCGGGTCCAGCCGCGACCGCGTCCACGCGGCCGTGCGGGCGGTGACGAGGTCCACGTGCACACCGCGCTTGACCAGCTCGTTGGCGAAGTTGGCGACGCGGTGCGGGCGGGCCGGGGTGTAGGCCAGGATGACCACCCGGCCGGGGTCCGCCGGCTCGGCACCGGACTCCTCAGCCCGATCGGCCTCGGCCTCCCCGGCAGGCGCGGCGGCGGCCGCCGGGCCCTCCGCTGCGGCGGCCGGGGCGGTCTCGTCGGTCTGCTCGTCCGCGGCCGCGGCGGGCGGTTCGACGGCCGGTGCACGGTCCTCGTACAGCTCGACCAGCTGCCGGCCGACGACCTCGCGGCTGTACTTCGCGAGGAGCGCGGCGCGCGCCTTCGCGAGGTCCAGCTCGTGGAACCGGGCCCGCAGCGCCCAGTAGGCGTCGGCGATGACGTCCGGGTCGTCGCTGACGTCCATCAGCGCGCCCGCCAGGTCCTCGATGCCCGCCAGGGTCTCGTCGGGGCCGTAGCTCCGGGTCACCAGGACCGGCAGGCCTGCCGCGTTCGCCTCGACGACCGTCATGCCGAAGGTCTCGAAGCGGCTCGCGTGCACCAGCAGGTCGTACTGGTGCATCAGCTCGTTGACCTCCTCCGGCGGCACCGGCGGGAGGATCCTGAAGCGGTCGCCCAGGCCCAGCTCCTCGCCGCGGGCCCGCAGCTCGTCCTCCAGGAAGCCCGAGCCGACCATCGTCAGCGTGGCCTCCGGCTCCTTCTGCGCGACCAGCGCGAACGCCTCCAGCAGCGGGAGGACGCCCTTGTGGCGGATCAGCCGGCCGAGGTACAGCCAGTTCAGCAGCTTCTCCGACGGCTTCGCCTCCGGGGTGAACCGGTCGAAGTCGATGACGTTCGGCACCACCCGGATCTTGCCCTCGTGGTGCGGGAACTCCCGGACGATCTGGTCGCGCAGGTAGCTGCCGACGCACAGGAACTCGTCCGCGCGGTGCAGGACCTCGTCGTACAGGCGGCGCCCGGCCGGCTGCTTGAAGATCTTCTCCAGGAAGGTGGAGTGCTCCGTCACGATGATCCGCGCGTCGGGACGGCCCAGCCGCATCGCGTGGACGCCGCCGTAGATGGCGGTGTGCGCGTGGATCACCGGCGCTTCGATCCGGCCGGTGGGGAGCGCCTTGCGCAGGGCCGCCTCCTGTGCGGCCGCCCAGGCGAAGTAGCCGCGGCGGGTGGTGAGCGGCACCGGGACGCGGGTGAGGACGCCGTCCGGGGTGTCGATGACAGGGATCAGCTCCCGCCGGTCCAGAAACCGGTCGCCGGTGACCCTGATGGCATCCTCCAGGAGAGCCGGCGCGCTGCCCGCCCAGTCCTCGGTGTGGAGGATGGAGATCCGGTCGTAGTGCCCCCGCACGGCCTCCGTGGCGGCCTGGACGAACGAACCCGCGAAGGGGTTGTTCGGCGACGGGTACCACGGAGTGATCACCGCGAGCTCGGCGGGCTCGGTGACCCGGCCGCCGTTGTCGTACGGCTCCAGGCGGAACTCCAGCCCGGGGCGGCGGCGCAGCGCCGCCCACGCGACGGGCAGGGCCTGCGCGTCGCCGGCGACGAGCAGGCCGGCGCCCTGCAGCGGGCCGTCCTTGGCCAGGAGCAGCTTGCGGGCCGCCCGCCACGGGGAGCCCTTCTTGTTGCGCTGGACGCGCAGCACCCGGACGCCGGGGAGGTCCGGCAGGTCGTCCCACTCGGGGCGGTCCGCGATCACCAGGACGACGGGGCGCCCCTCGGCGGCGAACGTCTCGACGTGCGCCCGCGTGGCCCGGACCCGGTACTCGCCCAGGGCGAGGTACAGGACGTGGCCCTTGCCGGTCGTGCTCGTGCTCATCGGGTCCCCTCCACCAGCTTGCGCATGCGCTCCTCCCAGGGGCCGAGGGTGGCGGCCCGGGTGTAGGTCTGCGCGTGGGCAACGGCCTGCTCGTGCTGCGCGCGGTCCACGCCGCGGGCGGCCTCGGCGGCCGCGATGAACGACTTGGCGACGTCGTCGCCGGTCAGTTCGCTGCCGCGGAACCAGAGCGGGTAGCCGTCCAGGACCTCGGTGGCCGCGATGTCCGGGCGGTGCACCGACACGATGGGCTTGCCTGACGCCATGTACTCGAAGATCTTGCCCGACGTCACGTAGCGGGCGCCCGGCACGCAGAAGACCAGTGCGTCGGTCCGCGCGTACACCGCCTTGGCCTCGGCCTTGCCGAAGGCGCCGTGGTAGCGCACGCCGATGTTCTCGTCCAGCGGCAGCCGCTCCATCAGCGGGGCCACGTCCTGCGGGAAGAAGCCCAGGTGCCCGTGGATGTCGAGCTCGGCGTCACGGAGCAGGGGGTGGCTGCGGGCGATCCGCCAGCCCTCGAAGAGCTCCTCCAGCGGCAGGTAGGAGGTCACCGTGCCGAGGTAGCCGAACCGCAGCGGCCGGTCGGGGGCGGGCGGCACGAACTCCTGCTCGCCCATGAGTTCGGGCTCCCAGCCGTTCGGCACCACGGTCATCCGCTCCGCCGCGTACGGATACCGGTCGATGTGCCACTGGCGCATGCCGTCGTTGACGAAGACGATCTCCGCCGCGTCCCGCAGCACCCTGGCCTCCCATTCGAAGGCCTTGCTGCCCTCGGGGAACTTCAGCTCCTCGGTGAACTGGTTGAACGTCCACGAGTCGCGGTAGTCCACCGCGTACGGAATGCGCAGCAGCTTTCCGAGGACCTGGGCGGCGGCGAACGAGACGAAGGGGTTTCCCGTGGCGATGATCAGGTCGAATTTCTGCTTGAAATGCGCCTTCACAGCATGGGAGAGAACCCCGGGAATCCAGGTCAGGTAGTGCTCGGGGAACACCTTGCTCTGGAAAAGCTTGTAGAGGTTCCCGGCCACCGTCGGGAAGTTCCGGCGGAGTCGCCCGAACCGCCGGATGTCCTTCTCCCACGCGTAGTACCCCATGGGAGGCCGCACCACGGTCACGTCCGGGTCGATCGTGTCCTCCAGCGACGGGTCGCACGCGTTGTGCAGATACGTCTGGAAGAACTCCCGGGGTGCCGTGTAGACGGTGACGTCCCAGCCGGCCTTGGCGAAGTGGTTGGCTGTCGCCCGGGCTCGAAATATGCCGCTCGCACGGCTCGGCGGGAAATAGTACGCGAGGTAGAGAACGCGGGGACGGCGTCCGCGTGATCCAGGCGGCATGGTGGTCGTGAAACCCTTTCTATAGGCATGCGGGCAGGAGCTTACCGCCGCACACGCCACTTCACGTTCTGTGTCCGGTTCAGCGCTCGGTGAGAACGCCGTCCTTCTCTTCGTACACTGCGCCGGTCTGCGGGCACTCCCACACACCGTTCTCCTCTTCGCGCTCGACCAGCCGGACGCCCGACCTGCCGACCCAGCCGATCCGGCGCGCCGGGACCCCGGCGACCAGGGCGAAGTCCGGCACGTCCCTGGTCACGACCGCCCCGGCGGCCACCATCGACCAGCGGCCCACCCGCACCGGCGCCACGCACACGGAGCGGGCACCGAGGGAGGCGCCCTCCGCGACCCTGACGCCGACGGCCTCCCAGTCGCCGCCGCGCTTCTGCTTGCCTTCGGGGTCCACCGAGCGGGGGTTGTGGTCGTTGGTGAGGACGACCGCCGGGCCCACGAAGACGCCGTCACCCAGCTCGGCCGGCTCGTACACGAGCGCGTAGTTCTGCAGCTTGACGTTGTCGCCGATGCGCACGCCGGTGCCGACGTAGGCGCCGCGCCCGACGACGCAGGCCTCGCCGAGCCGCGCGCCCTCCCGGATCTGGGCGAGCTCCCAGACGCTGCTGCCGGCGCCGATCTCTGCGGTCTCGTGGACCTGGGCGGTGGGCTGGACCCTGTAGTTCACTTCTGCGTCTCTTTCCGGGCGGAAAACGGGAACGGGAACGGCGGCACGTTTCGGGCCGAGCATACGCGCCGGACGCTCACCGGCCGTGCCGCCCCTGCCGGGCAGGCGGGCCCGGACGGGCCCCCGGACACCGCGGCAGGAGAGCGCGGCAATAAAGAGGAGTGCGGTGCGGGGGCGGAGGGAGGCCCGCTGGCCACCCGGAGGGCTCCGGGGCGGCGCACCGCCGCCCTGGGAGAGCCCCGGTTTGACCCGTCCGGGGCGGGCCCGTAGCCTTGACCGTCGGCGTGTCTGCAGACGCGCCAACCTCTGAGCACCTCCCTCCCGGCCCCGGGTCGGGAGAGGCCGTCCCAGACCATCCGGTCCCGCCGCAGGCCCTGCCCGCGTGGGCGGCTGGCGTCAGGGGTTTCACCCGAGCGAGGAAAGAGAGATCCGCGTGTACGCCATCGTGCGCAGCGGTGGCCGCCAGCACAAGGTTGCTGTCGGTGACATCGTTGAGGTTGACAAGATTTCCACTGCCAAGGTTGGCGACACGGTCGAGCTCTCGACCCTGCTCCTGGTCGACGGCGACGCCGTGACCAGCGACCCCTGGGTCCTGGCCGGCATCAAGGTCGAGGCCGAGGTCGTGGACCACCACAAGGGCGCCAAGATCGACATCCTGCGCTACAAGAACAAGACCGGCTACCGTCGTCGTCAGGGTCACCGTCAGCAGTACACCGCGCTGAAGGTCACCGCGATCCCGTCGGCCGCGAAGTAAGGGACTGAGGAGACATGGCACACAAGAAGGGCGCATCGTCCACCCGGAACGGTCGCGACTCCAACGCTCAGCGGCTCGGCGTGAAGCGCTTCGGCGGTCAGGTCGTCAACGCCGGTGAGATCCTGGTCCGCCAGCGCGGCACCCACTTCCACCCGGGCGCGGGTGTCGGCCGCGGCGGCGACGACACGCTGTTCGCCCTGCAGGCCGGCGCGGTGCAGTTCGGCACCTTCCGCGGCCGCAAGGTCGTGAACATCGTTCCGGTCGCCTGACCGGACGCATCACTTCGCGAGGGCGGGCCTCTCTTCCCATGCGGTGCACACCGCACGGGAAGCGGGTCCGCCTTTCGCGTGTTACAGCTGAGGCGACAGCCGGACGAACGCCGGCGTCGCACGTACGCAGAGACATCCCCGCACTGCTGGAGGCACCCCACCATGACCACCTTCGTGGACCGCGTCGAGCTGCACGTCGCCGCGGGTAGCGGAGGCCACGGCTGCGCCTCCGTGCACCGGGAGAAGTTCAAGCCGCTCGGCGGCCCCGACGGCGGCAACGGCGGCCGCGGCGGCGACGTGATCCTCGTCGTGGACCAGTCCGTCACCACGCTGCTCGACTACCACCACTCGCCGCACCGCAAGGCCACCAACGGCAAGCCCGGCGAGGGCGGCAACCGCTCCGGCAAGGACGGCCAGGACCTCGTCCTGCCCGTGCCGGACGGCACCGTGGTCATGGACCGGAACGGCGAGGTCCTCGCCGACATGGTCGGCCACGGCACCCGGTTCGTCGCCGCCCAGGGCGGCCGCGGCGGCCTCGGCAACGCCGCGCTGGCCTCGGCCCGCCGCAAGGCCCCCGGCTTCGCGCTGCTGGGCGAGCCCGGCGACGTGCTCGACATCGTCCTGGAGCTCAAGACCGTCGCCGACGTGGCGCTGGTCGGCTACCCCAGCGCCGGCAAGTCCTCGCTGATCTCCGTGCTCTCCGCCGCCAAGCCGAAGATCGCGGACTACCCCTTCACCACCCTGGTGCCCAACCTCGGCGTGGTGACCGCCGGCTCCACCGTCTACACCATCGCCGACGTCCCGGGCCTCATCCCCGGCGCCAGCCAGGGCAAGGGCCTCGGCCTGGAGTTCCTGCGGCACGTCGAGCGCTGCTCGGTCCTCGTGCACGTCCTGGACACCGCCACGCTGGAGTCCCAGCGCGACCCGGTGTCCGACCTCGACATCATCGAGGAGGAGCTCAAGCAGTACGGCGGCCTCGACGACCGGCCCCGCGTCGTCGTCCTCAACAAGACCGACATCCCGGACGGCCGGGACCTCGCCGAGATGGTCCGGCCCGACCTGGAGGCCCGCGGCTACCGCGTCTTCGATGTGTCGGCCGTCGCCCACCAGGGCCTCAAGGAACTGTCGTACGCCCTGGCCGAGATCGTCGCCGCGGCACGCGCCGCCAAGCCGCAGGAGGAGGCGACCCGGATCGTCATCCGCCCGAAGGCGGTCGACGACGCCGGCTTCACCGTGACGAGGGAGGGCGACGACCTGTTCCGCGTCCGCGGTGAGAAGCCGGAGCGCTGGGTGCGCCAGACGGACTTCAACAACGACGAGGCCGTCGGCTACCTCGCGGACCGCCTGAACCGCCTCGGTGTCGAGGAGGAGCTGATGAAGGCCGGCGCCCGCGCAGGCGACGGCGTCGCCATCGGCCCCGAGGAGAACGCGGTCGTCTTCGACTGGGAGCCGTCCATGATGGCGGGCGCCGAGATGCTCGGCCGCCGAGGCGAGGACCACCGCTTCGAGGCCCCCCGGCCGGCCGCCCAGCGCCGCAAGGACCGCCAGGCCGAACACGACGAGGCCCAGCGGGAGTTCGACGAGTTCGACGCCTTCTGAGGCGTCCGCCCGACACCGCCGCGCGCACCGGCCCACGGCCCGTGCGCGCGGCGCGGCCGGCGGAACCGACCCGCCGGACCGCACACCGGGCGGGGCCGGGGCACGGGGCAGGCCCCTCCCTCGGGCGGCGGTCGGGCGGACGCCGCCTGCTAGGTTCCCGATCATGCTGATCAACACCGTCCCCAGGCCGGCGGCCCTTCGGCCGGGGAGTCGCGGGGCCGCCCCACGGCCATGGCGCTCCCGCAGCGCGACCGCCCTCCTGGCGCTCGCGCTCTGCGCCGGTACGGCTGCGGGCGCGGCCGCACCCGCAGCCGCCGCCTCCACGACCTTCGACTTCCCGGCCAGGCCCAGGGCCGACCAGTACCACGACATCCCCGGAACGCAGATCACCTTCACCGCCGAAGCCGGCCAGAAGTCCTATCTGTGGTCCCGGCACCTCTCCGTCAGCAACGTCACGCCCCTCGTCAGCGGGGAGAACATCGGCAACACCTTCGCCATCCGCTGCCGGTACGCTGACGGCGCCCCCCTGGCGAACGGCGCGGAGTCCGGCGCGTACTGGGCGGCGAACCTCGTGCCGCCCGGGGAGACGTCGCTGTCCCCCGGTGTGCGGTGGCTGTTCACCGCCCCCACCTCCGCGACCTACTCCTGCCGGCTGTCCGTCGTCGCGTACTCCTCCGTCGTCGCCGGAGGCAAGAACGTGACCATGCGCGTGCCCGCAGGCGCGGAGCTGGCCCGCACGACCCCGCCCGTGGCGGCCCGCTGGACCCTGCAGTCGGCCGACGCCACCGTGGTTCCGTCCGGCTCCGAGGCGACGACGCTGGGCTACACGTTCTCGCCCGCCGGCGGGGACCGTATCGCCGTCGTGCAGGACGCCGCACTGTCCACCTGCGCGCCGGGCTCGCCGATCTGCGCGGGCGGCACCGAGGAGTACGACGGCACCGAGGCCGAGACGTGGATCGAGGCGCAGCCGCGGAACCCCGACGGCGCGCTCTGCGGCGGTCCTGTCAAGGGGCCCGTGGGGAAGTGGCGCATCTCCGACGCCAAGCACCACCAGACGGCCACCAACACGCTGTATCTCGACACGGCGCAACTCGGCGGATGCACGCAGGTCCGCGTCACCCTGAAGGTGAGGAACGTCCACGGCAACCCGGTGAACATCCACGCGGGCCACGCCTCGGAGTGGATCGCGGCCACCCGCGGCACGGCCTTCACGTACTGACGGCCTCCGCCCGTCGGGGTGCGGTGGCGCGGCGGGCCGGCGCTCCGGACGGGGCGCGGCCCGCCGCGCTCTGCATGACCGCTCCGGGTGGACGGGTGAGGTGGGGCGGAGGCCGGCGGGCCACGCGGGTGCGCGACCGGGCGGGCGGTACGGGCGCCCGGTGAGCACATCCCTGCTGCAAGGCACCTGACCCGGGGGCGGCGGGTCACCCCCGGTGCGCCGGGGCGTTCGGGGCAAGGGCAGGCCGGCAGGCAACCTCAGGGCCTCCGATGGCATCTGACCCCGGGGGCGATGCGCAGCGCCCCGTCTCCGCCGGGAACAGGGCCCTGATGAAGATCTCCTTCCTCATCCACACGATCTACGGGATCGGTGGCACCATCCGCACCACGCTGAACCTCGCGGAGGAACTGGCCGCCCGGCACGACGTGGAGATCGTCTCGGTCTTCCGGCACCGGGACATCCCGCTCTTCTCGATCGACCCCCGCATCACCGTCGTCCCGCTGGTCGACACCCGCCCCACCTCGCCCACCTGCGAGAAGCAGCACCCCGACCAGCTGACGCCGGCGGCCTTCTTCCCCCGCACCGAAGCGCGTCACCAGGAGTACAGCAAGCTCACCGACGAGCGGGTGCGCGCCCACTACGCCACCTCCGACGCCGACGTGGTGATCGGCACCCGACCCGGACTGGTCGCCTACGCCGCGCAGTTCGCCCCCAGGGGCGCCGTGCTCATCGGGCAGGAGCACATGACGCACCATCACCACAAACCGGAGCTCCGCGAGGAGATACGCCCCCATCTGGAAGCGCTGGACGCCTTCGTCACCGTCTCCGAGGGCGACGCGGAGGTCTGGCGCGAGCAGATGCGGCTGCCCGCGACCCGCGTGCTGTGCATCCCCAACAGCGTGCCCGCGCCGATGGTCGCGCCCTCCGACCAGTCCGGCACCACCGTCGTCGCGGCGGGCCGCCTGTCCAAGGAGAAGCAGTACGACGTGCTGATCACCGCCTTCGCGAAGGTCGCGGAGGCGCGGCCCGAGTGGACCCTGCGCATCTGCGGCTGGGGACCCGAGAAGGCGCGGCTGCGCGCCCGCATCGACAGGCTGGGGCTCAACAACCACGTGTTCCTCATGGGCCCCCGCTCACCCATCGAACCCGAGTGGGCGAAGGGAGCCATCGCGGCCTCCACCTCCCGCCACGAGTCGTTCGGCATGACCCTCGTCGAGTCGATGCGCTGCGGCGTTCCCATGGTCAGCACCGACTGCGACTACGGGCCCCGCGAGATCATCAAGGACGGCGAGGACGGCCTGCTCGTGCCCGTCGGCGACGCCGACGCCGTGGCCGGGGCGCTGCTGGCCCTGATCGACGACGAGGACCTGCGCCGCAGCATGGGGCAGGCGGCCCTGCGCAACGCCCGCCGCTTCGACCCGGCCGCCATCGCCGCGCAGTACACCGACCTCTTCGCCGAACTCGGCGCGGGACGCCGCGCCCCCGCTGCGGCCCCCGGCACCAGCCCCGGCACCGGCATCGGCACCAGCACCAGCACCGGTACCGGCACCGCTCCGCCCGCCGGAGGCGGCGGCTCACCGGAGGAGCAGCGGGCGGACCGCGGCCGGGCCGACCGCGGCGCGGGCGGCTTCGCCCCGCCGCGGACGCCGTCGCCGCACCCGACGGCTCCGTCACCGTGACCCTCGTGACCCCGCCCGGCGCGGCCCGCCCCGACGGGCTGCGGCTCGTGTGCGTCCCGCACGCAGGACCCGCCAAGGCGGACGGCGCGGCCGAGCGCACGTACGCGTTCGACAGCGGCGGCACCGCCACCATCCCGGCAGGCGACGACATCGCCGAGGGCACCTGGGTGTGCCATGCCGCCCCCGCGGGCGGAGGGCCGCGCGTCCCCGTCACCGCCCGCTCCGCGGACCAGCGCGGCTCCATGGACGCCACCCGCCTGCTGCGGCCCGGCACCCCGGTACGCCACCTCGTGCCCCACCGCCGCTCGCCCGAGCCGGTGCTGGAGATCCGGGCCTGGGCCCGCGACGTCCACGCCGAGGCGGGCGACCTCCACGTCACCCGGCACGACATCACCGTCACCGGGCGCCTCCACGGCCAGCACGGCCGCACCCGCGCACGGCCGCAGGTGCTGCTGCGCCCGGCGGGCGGCGGCAGCGACGTCAGCGCGGACGGCACCTGGCTCCCCGGCGGCGGCTTCCGGCTGCCGCTGCCGCTCACCGAGCCCGTGGCGCGGCGCACCGGCGCGGAGCACGACGACTGGTCGCTGTGGCTGCGCTACGCCGACGACCGGCCACCGGTGCGGATCAGCCGGATCCTGGACGACGTCGTCGCCAAGGCCGACGTCTTCACCTACCGGCCCGCCGCACGCCTCAAGCCCCGGCCGCTGCTGCTCCTCCGGAGGGCCTGGCGCAGGCTGCGCCGCCGCAAGCAACTCGTGGTCACCATGACGGCCTTCTACGACCGGGACAACGCCCTCCACGTCCGGGTGGCAGACCGGTAGGAGACCCCAGCGGACCGGGCCCCGTACAGGCCTACGCGGCGCCGCCGAGCAGGCCCGACCTGCGCGGAGCCCCGCCGACCCGTGTGCTGTGCCTCACTTCGTACCCCGCCGGACCGTGTCTCCCCGTGCCGCAAGGGCCCCTGGCCGTCTTGTGAACGGCCGGTGTCCACGGGGTTGTGCGCGGCCGCCGCCCGCCTTGCACGGCGGTCACGCAGAGTGCGACTATCAGCCCGTTCCCCCAGCGATACCAAGGTAGGTCGTCTCCGTGTCCGTGCCGCAGGAAGCCAAGACCCGCACCACCGCAGTCGTGCTCGCCGGGGGCACCGGTCAGCGGGTGGGCCTCGCGATCCCCAAGCAGCTCCTGAAGATCGCGGGCAAGGCCGTCATCGAGCACACCCTGACGATCTTCGAACAGGCCGACTGCGTCGACGACGTGATCGTGCTGATGGCCCCCGGCTTCGTCGGCGACATCGAGAAGATCATCGCCAAGGCGGGGCTCACCAAGGTCACCAAGGTCATCGAAGGCGGAGCCACCCGGAACGAGACCACCGAGCGCGCCATCGCCGCCCTCGGCGAGGGCCTGGCCGACGGCGAGGACCTCAACGTCCTCTTCCACGACGCCGTGCGCCCCCTGCTCTCCCAGCGCGTCATCAAGGACTGCGTCGACGCCCTGGAGCGCTACCAGGCCGTGGACGTCGCCATCCCCTCCGCGGACACCATCATCGTCACCCGCACCCACGGCGAGGACGGCGAGTTCATCACCGACGTCCCCGACCGCTCCCGGCTCCGCCGCGGCCAGACCCCGCAGGCGTTCAAGCTGTCCACCATCCGCAAGGCGTACGAAGTCGCGGCCGGCGACCCCCACTTCCAGGCCACCGACGACTGCTCCGTCGTCCTCAGGTACCTGCCCGACGTGCCCATCCACGTCGTGCCGGGCGACGAGTACAACATGAAGGTGACGCAGCCCGTCGACGTCTTCATCGCCGACAAGCTGTTCCAGCTCGCCTCCACCGCCGCCCCCGCCCAGGCCGGCGAGGAGGCCTACCGCGAGCAGCTCACCGGCAGGACCGTCGTCGTCTTCGGCGGCTCCTACGGCATCGGCGCCGACATCGCCCGCCTCGCCGGGCAGTACGGCGCCTCCGTCTACGCCCTGGGCCGCTCCACCACCGGCACCCACGTCGAGAACCCGGAGCACATCGAAGACGCCCTGGCGAAGGCGTACGCGGAGACCGGCCGGGTCGACTACGTCATCAACACCGCCGGCGTCCTGCGCATCGGCAAGCTCGCCGAGACCGACAGCGCCACCATCCAGGAAGCCCTGAACGTCAATTACCTGGCACCGGTGCAGATCGCCCGCGCCTCGTACAAGTACCTGGTCGAGAGCAAGGGGCAACTGCTGCTCTACACCTCCTCCAGTTACACCCGCGGCCGCGCCGAGTACAGCCTGTATTCGTCCACCAAAGCCGCGATGGTCAATCTCACCCAGGCCCTCGCCGACGAATGGGCCGGCGACGGCATCCGCGTCAATTGCGTCAACCCGGAGCGCACCGCGACTCCCATGCGCACCAAGGCTTTCGGACAGGAGCCCGCCGGCACCCTGCTGTCCTCGGAAGCCGTCGCCCGCACCTCCCTCGACGTGCTGCTCTCCGAACTGACGGGCCACGTCATCGACGTACGGCAGCAGGACCCGACCGCCGGGGCCAGCGCGGCCTCGGGCTTCGAGCAGGCCCTGGCCGCGGTCCTTGACCGACAGGAAGATGTGTAATACTCGCGAGTCGTGAATTCCCGGGCCCCCGTGTCACAGCCGAATTCGACGGCCGACGCGGGGGCCCGAGCAGTGAAGCCCCACCTTCACGGAACCGACGCCTTGTGAAAAACACCGGCATCCCTCTTGGATCTGGAGCAGGTTCTACGTGATCTCAACAGCCATTCGCCTGGCCCGAGCGGGCAGTGGGGCAGAGCTGGCCGCGGCGGTACTCCTCCTCGGAGTCGGCTACCCGGCCGTCCTGCTCGCCGCGCTGCTTCCCAACCTCTGGCTGTTCGCGGCGGCCGGCGCCGTGACCTACCTCGCCGACTGGTACCTCCACCAGAAGCGCAGCCGACTGACGAACCTCCTCAGCCGCGTACGCCTCGGCACATCCCTCCGCTTCCTGCTGCGCCAGCTCCTGCTGATCCTGCTTCTCGCCCGCGAGGGCCTCGCCGAGCAGCCGGTCTTCTACGCCGCGGCCGGCGGGTTCCTGCTCTTCTACGCCCTGCAGGCCCCGCACGGCGCCCTCACCCACCTGATCCTGCTGCGCCGCACCATGCCGGTCGTCACCCGCAACATCGACCTGCACGCGGTGCGCATCGCCGACGCGCCGCCGCGCGCCCTGGTGCACCGCCCCGCCGAGAAGATGCTGCACCTCGACGTCCCGGCCGTCGCCGGCGTCATCGCCGCCGTCGCCACCGGCCAGGCCGCCCTCGCGTATGCCGGGGTCGCCGCCACCCTGGGCCTCGCCGTCCTCTACACCCTGCTCCTCGTGCCGTACCTGCGGCGCAGCCGCCGAGCCCCGGGCGCGGGCGCCGTCTTCAAGGCCGTCGACACGTGGCTGCGCGAGTACCAGCCGACCGTCGTGCTCTACTTCTCCGGCTCCGCCGACTCCGCCTACCAGGTCAACATGTGGCTGGAGACCCTGGAGCAGATCGACGGCCGCCCCCTCATCATCATGCGGGAACGCAACCTGGTGGAGCAGCTCGGCGACACCTGGGTCCCCGTCCTGTGCGTGCCGGGCGCCCAGCACCTCATGGCCATGGACCTGCCGACCGTCCGCGTCGCCCTCTACCCGGCGAACGTCGGCAAGAACATCCACCTGCTGCGCGTCCCCACCATGAAGCACGTCTTCATCGGGCACGGCGACAGCGACAAGCTCGCCAGCGTCAACCCCTTCTCCAAGGTGTACGACGAGGTGTGGACCGCCGGCCGCGCCGGCCGCGACCGCTACGCCCTCGCGGACGTCGGCATCCGCGACGAGGACATCGTCGAGGTCGGCCGCCCGCAGCTCGCCCCGATCCAGCCGTGGACGGGCACGCCGAAGAACCCCATTCCCACCGTCCTCTACGCCCCCACCTGGGAGGGCTGGGACGGCAACCCCGGCAACACCTCGCTCCTCCTGGCCGGCGAGAACATCGTCCGGCGACTGCTGGAGGCCGACAGCCCCGTCCGGGTCCTGTACAAGCCCCACCCGTTCACCGGCCTCGTCGACAAGAAGGCCAAAGCCGCCGACGCACGCGTCAAGGCGATGATCACGGCGGCCTCGGCCCGCCGTGCCGCCGACCCGCGCTGGGCGGAGGAAGCCGCCGCCGCCCAGGCCGGCCAGGCCGCCGCCCGCGCCGAGCTGGCCCGCATCGAGGCCCGCCTCGACGCCCTCGCCCACCGCGGCCGCGACGGCGCCGACGAGGCCGAGACGTCCCGCACCTCCCTCGCGGACCCGCAGCGCCTCGCCGAGGCCAAGCGGCTGCGCGCCGAGTGGAACGACGCCTACTGGCGCTCCTTCGGCTGGTGGGAGCACAAGGTCATCACCGGGGCGGAACCGCGGCTCTACGACTGCTTCAACGAAGCCGACGCGCTGGTCTCCGACATCTCCAGCGTGGTCTCCGACTTCCTCGCGAGCGGCAAGCCGTACGCTGTCACCGACTCCGCCGAGGTCGGCGCCGAGGAGTTCAAGCGGCAGAACACCGCCGTGCGCGCGGCGGTCGTCCTGAGCAACAGCGCCGCCGAGATCGACGAACTGCTGGCCGCCGTGGCGGACCCCGCCGCCGACAAGGCGGCGCAGGCCCGGCGCGACCTCAAGTGCTACCTGCTCGGCCCCGACAAGCCCACGTCGACGGAGCGGTTCAACGCCGCGGTAAGCGACCTGGCGGCCAGGGCCGAAGCCCGCAACGAGCGCGTCGCCCAGCGCCTCGCCGGGCAGCCGCTCGGCGAGCTCGACCGCGAGGACGGCGCCGTCTCGCTGTCCGCCGAGGGCGGTGTGGAGGTCCCGGGCCCCTCGGGGGAGCGCGTGAAGGCCCGCAAGGGCGGCAGCGGCGACCCCGAGGCCGACGCGGAGATGGCGCAGGCGGCCAAGGCCGCCGCCGACGACGCCGAGACCACACCGGTCGCCTGACGGGCCGCACCGCGGCGCGGCCCTGACCGGCGGGGGCGGGGCTCTCTTCGCACCCCCCGGACGGCTGCAGGGGCCTGCCCGGGGCGGGCGGGTCTTGTGCGCTACGCCGGCGCCGCCCCCTCCTCGGGCCGCCGGGTCTGCCCGGGGCGCGCGCCTCTTCCGTACTGCCCACTGCCCTGCCCGAGGACGCCGGGCCGGGACGGCCGCAACGGCCGCACTGGGCGGCCCCGCGGGCGTCCCGTCCGCAACGGCCGCCCGCGGGCGTTTCCGGTAGGCGCCGCGTCGACCGATCGCGGGCGGAAGGGCTGCCGACCGGAGCCCCGGCCGTAGGGCTTCCGGCGGACGCCGCACCGGCCCCGTACGCGTCGCGCCCCAGCGGCGCCCCGTGCACGAGCCGGGAGGCAGCCGGACGGAACGCTCCCGCGGCTACGGCACAGCCGGCACACGACCCCGGGCAGTGTCCACCCGGCCGTCCAGTCGGTGGGATGCGGCGGCACTGATCATCGCGCCTCGCGTAGATTCACCCTGTGACAGTGGCAAGGCAGCAGGTGACGGAAGCCCGCAGGATCGTCGTCAAGGTCGGCTCGTCCTCGCTGACCACCGCGTCAGGAGGGCTCGACGCCGACCGGGTCGACGCGCTCGTGGACGTCCTCGCGAAGGTACGCGGCGGCGGCCCCGCAGAGGGGCCGGCCCGCGAGATCGTCCTCGTCTCCTCCGGCGCCATCGCCGCCGGACTGGCACCGCTCGGGCTCACCCGCCGCCCCCACGACCTCGCCCGGCAGCAAGCCGCCGCCAGCGTCGGCCAGGGCCTCCTCGTGGCCCGCTACACCGCGTCCTTCGCCCGCTACGGCGTACGCGTCGGCCAGGTGCTGCTGACCAGCGACGACATGAGCCGCCGTGCCCACTACCGCAACGCCTACCGGACGCTCGACCAGCTGCTGACCATGGGCGCCTTCCCCATCGTCAACGAGAACGACACCGTCGCCACGGACGAGATCCGGTTCGGCGACAACGACCGGCTCGCCGCCCTCGTCGCCCACCTCGTCCGCGCCGACCTGCTCGTCCTGCTCTCCGACGTCGACGGCCTCTACGACGGAGACCCCAGCCGCCCCGGCACCTCCCGCATCGCGCAGGTGCGCGGACCCGAGGACCTCGCGGGCGTCGAGATCGGCTCGGCCGGCAAGGCGGGCGTCGGCACCGGCGGCATGGTCACCAAGGTGGAGGCGTCCCGGATCGCCGCGGAGGCGGGCATCCCCGTGGTCCTCACCTCCGCCAGCCGGGCCGCCGACGCCCTCGCGGGCCGGGACACCGGCACCTACTTCCACGCCACGGGGCGCCGCTCCGCCGGCCGGCTGCTGTGGCTGGCCCACGCCTCCGCCCCGCAGGGCTCCCTGACCCTCGACGACGGCGCCGTACGGGCCGTCGTGCACGGCAGGAAGTCGCTGCTGCCCGCCGGAATCGCCGCCGTGGAAGGGGACTTCGGCGCCGGCGACCCGATCGAGCTGCGCGACACCGACGGCCGGCTCGTCGCCCGCGGACTGGTCAACTTCGACGCGAAGGAGCTCCCGCAGCTACTGGGACGTTCCACCCGAGACCTGGCGAAGGAACTGGGTCCGGCATACGAGAGAGAAGTCGTACACAGGGACGATCTGGTCGTCTTGCACCCCTGGAACGGCTGAAAGTAGCGTCAACCGGCCGGGACCTTCACCAAAACCGCCCCACGTCCCGCCCGGGGCTGGTCAACTTTGTCTGGGGGGTAAGGCGGGGTGACAGCACGACAACGCATCAACAGGAGGCCGCCGGTGAGACGAGCGCGCCCTGGGGCCGGGCCCCGCGGGACGACCGAACGTGCCTTGACGAGTGTCGAGGCGGGGGCGGATTTCGACGAAGCCAGGCACCGCACGGGCAGCGGCGGCACGGACGACGCCAGGAGCACCCCGCACCCCGCGCAGCCCCCGTACGTCAGGGACGCAGGCGGCGCACGGGGCGCGCAGGAGGCCGCGGGCGGCAGCGCCGTACCCGACCGGCCCGTGTCCCGGCTCTGGCACATCACGCTCAGCGTCTCCGGCGAGGAGGCACCGCTGAACGACGTCCGGCGCGCCCTCGAACAGCTCGCCCACGACCACCCCTTCCTGCTGACCAGCAGATACGCCGCCGACCACGCCGAGATCCGCTACTGGGAGGAGGCCCGCGACCTCCACGACGCGGCCGCGGTGGCGCTCCGGCTGTGGGGCGAGCACCGGCACAGCGCCAACCTGCCGCCGTGGGAGATCGTCGGGCTGGAGGTCATCGACCGCGAGACCTACCACCAGCGCGTCGCCGAAGGCTACGGCCCGCCCCCGGCGTCCCCCGTCGGCGTCCACCCCTACTGACCACTCACCGATCGCCCTACTGACCACCTCTGCTGACCACCTCCACGGGTGACCACTCCCGGCCGCCACTACGGGACCACGCGGGACCACGCGGGACCGCCTCTGCAAGGTCACCACTACGGGCTGCCTCCACCGGCCGTATCCATCGGCCGTATCCCGTCACGATCCCTCGTGACCGCTCCGCCTCACCGCCCCCGCGGACCGCACCTGCCGGCGCCGGGGCACCCGCCCAGCCCCGCCCCGCCCCGTCTCGCCCCGTCTCGCAGAACGGGACGGGGCAGGGCAGGGGAGGAAGCCCGCGCCGCGAGCGCATTACCCTGCGGATATGACCTCGCACTCCGCCTCCTCCCTCCCCCTCAACCCGTACGACGACATGTCGCCGGTCACCCAGGCCGCCTACCGCGCCAAGGCCGCCGCCGCGGAGATCGCGCCCCTGCCGCGTGCCCCCAAGGACGACGCGCTGCTCGCCATGGCCGACGCCCTGGAGGTCCGTACCGCCGAGATCGTCCAGGCCAACGCCGAGGACGTGGCCAAGGCCCGGGAGGCCGGCACCAGCGAATCGGTCATCGACCGGCTGACCCTCACCCCCGAGCGGGTGCGGGCCATCGCCGCCGACGTCCGCCACGTCGCCGCGCTGCCCGACCCGGTCGGCGAGCTCGTCCGCGGCTCCACCCTCCCCAACGGACTCGACCTGCGGCAGGTCCGCGTCCCGCTCGGCGTCGTCGGCATCATCTACGAAGCCCGGCCGAACGTGACCGTGGACGCCGCCGCGCTGTGCCTGAAGGCCGGCAACGCCGTGCTGCTGCGCGGCTCGTCCTCCGCGTACGCCTCCAACACCGCGCTGGTGCGGGTGCTGCGCGACGCCGTCGGCGGCGCGGGACTCCCCGCCGACGCCGTACAGCTCGTCCCGGGGGAGTCCCGCGACTCGGTGCGCGAGCTGATGCGCGCCCGCGGCCTCGTGGACGTCCTCATCCCGCGCGGCGGCGCCTCCCTGATCCGCACCGTCGTGGAGGAGTCCACCGTCCCGGTCATCGAGACCGGCACCGGCAACTGCCACGTGTACGTCGACGCCGACGCCGACCTCGACATGGCCGTCGACATCCTGATCAACTCCAAGGCGCAGCGCGTCAGCGTCTGCAACGCCGCCGAGACCCTCCTCGTCCACCAGGACATCGCCGCGGAGTTCCTGCCGCGCGCCCTTGACGCGCTCGCCGAGGCGGGCGTCACCGTCCACGGCGACGAGCGGGTCACCACCTACGCCGAAGGCTCCAAGGCCGAGGTCGTCCCGGCGACGCCGGAGGACTGGGAGACCGAGTACCTCTCCCACGACATCGCCGCCGCCGTCGTCGACTCGCTCGACGCCGCCGTCGCCCACATCCGGCTGTGGACCTCCGGACACACCGAGGCGATCGTCACCACCTCGCAGGCCGCCGCCCGCCGCTTCACCCAGTTGGTGGACTCCACCACGGTTACCGTGAACGCGTCGACGAGGTTCACGGACGGTGGCGAATTCGGCTTCGGCGCCGAGATCGGCATCTCCACCCAGAAGCTCCACGCCCGCGGCCCCATGGGCCTCCCCGAGCTCACCTCGACGAAGTACATCGTCACCGGCGACGGTCACACCCGGTAGGCAACAGAGCCCCGGGGCGCGACGCCGCCCCGGGGCTGCCCGGCCGTGCGGGGCGCGGAAGCTTTCCGCTCTCCCTGCCCAAAGCCCGCTCCCGGGTCTACCCTGAGCGTGTGCCGGACGACGTGGGGGGCAGGCCGTTCCCGGACGGCTGGGAGCCCGACGACGACCGCGGAGGCGCCGACGAGGACTTCGCCTCCGTGGTGTTCGACGAGGACTTCGTACGCGCAGCCCGGTTCCACGAACCCACCGCCGCCGAGAGGTTCGTCGCCGCCGCCCAGGCGCGCGGCAGGCGCACCGCTCAGGACAGCGCGCCGTACGGCTCCCACGACCCGTACGACCCCGCCGGGCACCCCGGCGCATACGGCGACGACCCGTACGGCTCCGCCCACATCCACGACCCGTACGGCCCCTACGGCGGCGCTCTGCGCCCCTACCGGCCGGGCGGCCGCTGGTACCGGCCCCGTCGCCTGGATCGTGGCCCTGCTGATGGGGCTCGGCATGGTCGTCCTCGCCTTCACCGCCGTGTACCGCAGCGCGGCGTCCGCCGGCCGCGACGACCAGATCCCCGCACCGGCGACGACGGACCTGCCGCAGGGCGACGGCGACGCCCTCCGGGGCCCCGCCCCCGCCCCCCCACCTACCACCAGTCCCCACCCCGCCCCCTGACCCCCCGGCCCAGCCCTCGCGGGGTTGACGGCTCCCCGCCCCGCCGGGTGGGCGCTGAGGGCTCTGCGGCCCGCATCCGGCCGACTCGGGTGCCGCGGCGGGTGCCGCGGCGGACACGGTACGGACGCGGCGGCCCGAGCCCACAGCGCGCACCACGCGGCTGCCCGCGCCACCAGGAGCACCCGCACCACGGCACGAGCCCCCGCAGCCGCGCCCACCGCTCCCAGGCCTTCGCGGGCTCCGTCGCAGGAGCCCCCCGAGGAGCCGTAGCGTTTCCCCGGCCGGACCCGCAGGGCACCCCGCCGGCAGCCGCAACGTCACCAGCCACCGCGGCTCCCTCCCGACCAGGCGCCACGCCCCCAGGGCTCCGGGCCTGCACCGACGCAGCCCGACACAGATACGGAGGGCCCCTGGACCGCTGTCCCCACCGTGCCCCCGGCAGCCCGGCAGCCCGGCAGCCCGGCAGCCCAGCAGCCTGGCAGCCAACCCCCATGAGCTCGGACCCGGACCCGGCGCTGGAGCGGATCTGGAGCCCGGACCCGGCCCCGACCCGGAGCCCGGACGCCTGAGGCACAGAGGGCCGGCCGCCCCGCCTCGGCAGCCCAGCGGCCCAATGCCCCGGCAGGCCGGCAGCCGCTGTGCGCCTGCCGAGCAAGAGGCCCTCGGCAGCCAGCAGCTCCAGTGCGCCCGCTGTACTGATCTCCGGCCGCCTGGCAGGCTGCCGCGGCGCGCCCGCCGACTGGACGCCAGCCCGCCAGCCTGCCGACGGGGCAACCCGGGAGCGGGCGGTCCGCCGCTCACGGCGGTCCGTCGGCCTCGGCCCGGCAGTCTCGCCTGTCAGGCCTGCACCTCGCCCCCCGGCATGCGCCCTGTTCGACCCCGCAGATGGACCAAGGGCTGAGCGGTTACCCACAGTTGGGGTCCGTCCGGGCGTTTACCGGGACCCCGCCGGACCTACCCTCAAGGTATGGCAGGGAGTGTCGACCCGCCCGACGGGACACCCGACGGCACACCCGAGGGGCGCCCCGGCGGTGGAGAGGACGAGTACCGGTCCGTCGTCTTCGACGAGTCGTTCATCCGGGCTGCCTCCCTCCACGAGTTGTCCGCCCGGGAACGCCTGGACGACCAGACCCGTGACCCCGTCCGCCACCGGGCAGACGCTTCCGATCACGAGCTTCACGAGCTTCACGGCGGCCGCGACGGGCGCGGCCCCGAAGGGGACGGCGACCACGGCTACCTGCCGCCTTCGAGACATCGGCACGGATCCCGGACAGGCGCCCTCGCCCTGGTCCTCATCGTCGCCATGATTTTCGCTGCGGCTGTCCACCTCGCTTTCCGCGGGCCCCACGGCCCGCCGCTCGACCAGCCGGCCGAACCGGCCCGCATGGCGCTCGTCGCCCTCGCCCCTCAGGGCCCCGTCCCGGGTGGGACCCCCGCCGAGCTGTACACCCACGGCCCCGCCGCGCAGCACCGCACCGGCGCCGCGGGCATCACCCTGCCGCCCGCTCGGAGCACTGCCCACTTCACCCAGAGCCAGGTGCTCGCGGCGCTCAGCACGGCGAAGGACTACCTGGTCCAGTCTTCGCTGGACCCCGCCGTCCTGACCGGTGGCACGGACCGCCCCGTACGGCTGCTCCTCGACCCCGACCAGCTGGCGCAGTTCGACCGCAGCCTTGACCGCCCCGCCGCGGACGGCCGGCACACGGTCGGGGGCTGGCTCGTGCGGTTCGACCCGGACCATGTGGCGCTCGCCGACCCGGAAGTGCGGGTCCACGGCACCCTCGGGTACACCGAGACCTCCGCCGACGAGCTGGAGGTGGTCTCGCAGCACACCTTCACCTACGCGCTCCGCCCGGCGGCCTCCGACCCCGGTACGGCGGACGCCTCCTTGTTCACCGTCCGCCGGGAGCTCCTCTTCCGCTTCGACCGCGAGGACCTGCGCCTCCACCGTGCCGAGCTGGTCACCAGCCGCCTGTGGGCGGGTCCGCTGGACTGCGCCACGGACGTGTCCGGGACCCTGAGCCCCCTCCTGGCAGGTCAGAGGGCGACATCGACCACCGCGCCGGCCGCGGATCCCTATGCGACGGCCCCGGCCACCGGCGTACCGGCCTGCTCCGCCCTGGCTCCCGACGCCCAGCCCACGCCCCCATGACCCGGCGGGCTGACCGCTTGCCCGGCACGGATTCGGCGTGCCACCCCCTCACCGTCCCCGGTGGCGTTCCGGCAGCGCGCCGGCGGGCCGCCGGGGAAGGGGACCGACCTGGGACGGAGAGGGGCCCGGGGTGTAGCCGCCCGTCGCCGCCCGGCCGCCTGGGACGCAGCCGCCCGTCATGGGGGCAGGCCGCCCCGGCGCCGACCGGTCGTCCATGAACCGCAGACCGCCTCAGGGGGTTTTCGAGGACCCGTTGCTGTCGCCGCCGCTCCCAGCGGACCGGGACTGGCCGCCGCCCGTGAACTTCTCGAACAGCTTGCCGCCGAGGTCGCCGGCGCCGCCGGCTATGTCCCCGACCAGCTTCATCAGCGGATCCTTGCTTCCGCGCACCGAGTCCGCGTAGTGACTCGCCGACTCCCGGACGGAGTCCGTCACCGACGTGTCCTTGTCCTCCGAGCGCTTCGCGTAGTGGCCGTCCATGATCCGCTGGTAGTCGCGGCTCTCCGCCCACTTCTTCAGCTCGGCCGCCCGGACCGTGGTGAAGGGATGCGTGCGGGGCAGCATGTTGAGGATCTTCAGGACGGAATCCCGCAGGTCGCCTCCCGCCTCGTACTCCTCCGCCTGGGCCAGGAAGGCGTCCACGTTCATCTCGTGCAGGTGGTGGCCGCCGGCGAGCTTCATCAGCCCCCGCATGGACGCCTGGAGGTCCTGGCCGACCAGCAGGCCGGCCCGGTCGGCCGACAGCTCCGACTTGCGGAACCACTCCCGCAGCGCCGTGACGATCGCCGTGATGGCCACATTGCCGAGGGGGATCCAGGCGACCTTCAGCGCGAGGTTGGTGAGGAACAGCAGCACCGTGCGGTACACGGCGTGTCCGGACAGGGCGTGGCCCACCTCGTGGCCGACGACCGCCCGCATCTCCTCCTCGTCGAGGAGCTCGACCAGGCCCGTGGTGACCACGATGATCGGCTCGTCCAGCCCGATGCACATCGCGTTGGGCTTCGGGTCCTGCGTGACGTACATCGCCGGGACCTTCTCCAGGTCCAGGATGTAGCAGGCGTCGCGCAGCATCTCGTGCAGCCGCGCGAACTGCGTCTCGCCGACCCGCACCGAGTCCGACAGGTACAGCAGGCGGAGGCTGCGCTCGGGAAGCAGGCCGCTCACCGCCTTGAAGACGGTGTCGAAGCCGCTGAGCTTGCGCAGGGCGACGAGGGCGGAGCGGTCCGCCGGATGTTCGTAGGCCCGGGAGGAGATCCCGGGGAAGCGTGTGCGCCGACGGCTCGGCACGCCCTCGTGGTCGGTCTCGGTCATGGAAGCCCCCTGTTTTCGTGCGAGATGCGAAAGGTGTCTCGTACGACACCCAGCGTAGGCGCTGCCGCCGCCAGGCCGTCGGGCCTGTGGACAACCGCCTGTGGACAACGGTCGGCGGAGCTCGCCGGCGGCACCCGGTGCCCTGGCCGGCGCCCCGGCCGACGCACCGGTCACGAAGACAACGACCACGTCGGCGTGAGCGTGCCCGCGGGCCCCGCATACGATGTGCGCGAAGTCTCCGCTCCCACCCCGATGGATAGGTCTTCAGAAGATGAGCAGCCTGCACTCCGCCGCCGCCACCCTGGTCACCCTCGCCGAGGGCTCCGAGCACGGCGGCAACCACGAAAGCCTCAACCCCTACGTCACCGGCGGCGGCGCCCTCGTCGTGCTGCTCCTGATGCTGTGGGTCACCACCCGCTTCAACCGCGACCGCTGAGCCGGTGAGCGCCGGGACCGGCCGCACCACCGTGCCGTTAGGCTCTGCACGCATGGGAGAGCAGCAAGTGCCGCGGAGCTCCGGCAAACGCCGACTCGGCGTGATGGGCGGGACGTTCGACCCGATCCACCACGGACACCTGGTGGCCGCCAGCGAGGTGGCCGCCTTGTTCCATCTGGACGAGGTCGTGTTCGTACCGACCGGGCAGCCGTGGCAGAAGTCCCACAAGACCGTCTCGCCCGCGGAGGACCGCTATCTGATGACGGTCATCGCCACGGCGTCGAACCCGCAGTTCTCGGTCAGCCGCCTCGACGTCGACCGGGCGGGCCCGACGTACACGATCGACACGCTGCGCGAGCTGCGTGCGCTCAACCCCGACACCGACCTGTTCTTCATCACCGGCGCCGACGCGCTGTCCCAGATCATGCCGGGCTGGCGCAACGCCGAGGAGCTGTTCTCCCTGGCGCACTTCATCGGGGTCACCCGGCCGGGCCATGACCTGTCGGACGACGGCCTGCCCAAGGGCGGAGTGTCCCTCGTGGAAGTGCCCGCGCTGGCGATCTCGTCTTCCGACTGCCGCGCGAGGGTCGCACACGGCGACCCCGTCTGGTATCTGGTGCCGGACGGTGTGGTCCGCTACATCGCGAAGCGCCAGTTGTACCGCGGCGAGTGAGCCACGGAGAGGGGCACCGGTGAACGACCACCAGCACAACCCGTACGACCCGTACTACACGCCGCAGCCGCAGATCATCGGCTACGACGAGTACGGGCAGCCGGTGTACCAGCACGCCGAGGCGCAGCAGCAGCCCTACGGCGATCCGTACGCGGGGCAGCAGTACCCTCCCCAGCCCCCGCAGCAGGACTACGGCCAGTCCTACGACCCGTACGGCCACACCGCCCACCAGCAGCAGCCCTATGCCCCCGGCCAGGAGGACTACGGCTACGGTGGGTACGCCGCCGGCTACGGGACGCAGACCTGGCAGGACCAGCAGTCGGTGCCTCTCCAGTCCCAGCAGCCGCAGGGACTTCAGCCCCAGGGACTTCAGCAGCCCCAAGCGCCTCATCTCCCCCAGCAGCCCCAGCAGCCCCAGCAGCCCCAGCAGGCCCCCCAGCCCCAGCAGGCCCCCCAGGCCCACGAGGCCCCCCGCACCCAGCAGGCCGCGCCCGCGGCGGCCGCACCGGAACCGCACAGGTCTGCCCCCGCCGCACCGGACGCGCCTGCCCGTGCGGGCGGCAAGGCCGCCGGGGACGACGCCGACTACCGCACGGAGCAGTTCTCCTTCGTCGAGGAGCCGGACGAGGACTCCGAGGACGTCATCGACTGGCTGAAGTTCACCGAGAGCCGCTCGGAGCGCCGCGAGGAGGCCAAGCGCAGGGGCCGCAACCGCGTCGTGGCGCTCGCCGTGGTCCTCGCCCTCGCGTTGGTCGGCGGGGCCGGCTACCTCTGGAGCGCCGGCCTGCTGCCCGGCTTCTCCAAGGACGAGGACCGCAAGGGCGGCGGCAACGCGACCGGGCCGCAGAAGCGGGACGTGATCGTGCTGCACCTGCACGACACCAAGGACCAGGCCACCTCCACCGCGCTGCTGGTCAGCAACGAGACCACCCGGCAGGGCACCACCGTCCTGCTGCCCAACGCCCTCGCCGTGGGCAACGACGACGGAACCAGCACCACGCTCGCCAAGTCCGTCGAGGACGACGGCTCCTCCGGCACGCGCGAGGCCGTCGGAACACTGCTCGGCACGAAGATCACCGGCACCTGGCGCCTGGACACGCCGTACCTGGAGAACCTCGTCGAGCTGGTCGGCGGCATCGACCTCACCACCGACACCGAGATCCCCGCCGAGAAGGAGGGGGAGCCCCCGCTGGTCGCGAAGGGCGAGAACCAGACCCTGGGCGGGCGCGCGGCCGTGGCGTACGCCACCCACCGCGGCTCCGGGGAGTCCGAGGTGCAGCAGCTCCAGCGGTTCGGCCAGGTCGTGCACGGAATCCTGCGCAAGATGTCGGACGACCCGCAGAGCGCGACCATGACGGTCCAGTCGCTTGCGCAGATCCTGGACCCGTCCCTGCCCGAGAAGGACCTCGGCGCCTCACTGGCCAAGCTGGCCGAATACGCCAAGGCCGGCGACCACAAGACCGCGCTGCTCCCCGTCCAGGGAGACGGGCGGCTCAGCGAGGACGACAGCCGCAGCGTCGTGCGGGACATCCTCGGCGGCTCCGTCAAGGCACCCGAGCAGGGCTCCGCGGTCCGCGTCGCCGTCCGCAACGCCACCGGGAAGGCCGACACGACGGAAGCGGCCCGCATCGTCCTGGTCAACGGCGGATACGCCGTCATCGACAGCGGCACGGCCGACAGGGCGGGCTCGTCCCAGGTCCTCTACCGCGACGACGCGGGCAAGCCGATGGCCGAGGAGGTCGCCAAGACCCTCGGCCTGCCCGCCGGCGCGGTGGAGAAGGGCGAGGCGTCGGCGAACGCGGACGTCACCGTGGTCCTGGGCGGCGACTACAAGGGCCGGTAGGAGGCAGGGCCGGCAGGCGGAGGGCAGCGTCACGGTGTGCGGTGCCTCCGGCGCCACATGAGACCCTTGAAGTGTCCTTGACCGACGACGAAAGCCTGCCTGTGACCGCCACCGACCGATCCATCGCGCTTGTGAACGCCGCCGCGCAGGCGGCCGCCGACCGGCTCGCCCACGACATCATCGCCTACGACGTCAGCGACGTGCTGTCGATCACCGACGCCTTCCTCCTGGCCTCCGCGCCCAACGACCGCCAGGTCAAGTCGATCGTCGACGAGATCGAGGAGCGGCTCCTGAAGGAGCTCGGCGCCAAGCCCGTCCGCCGCGAGGGCGACCGCGAGGCCCGCTGGGTGCTGCTGGACTACGTGGACATCGTGGTCCACGTGCAGCACAGCGAGGAGCGGGTCTTCTACGCCCTGGAGCGGCTGTGGAAGGACTGCCCCGAGCTGGAGCTCCCCGAGGACGCCGTGCGCACCCGGGGCAAGGCCGCCGAGCACGCCCGGCTCACCGGCGCGGACGGCTCCGGCCCGGACGGCGGTGAGCTGAGCTGAGCGCCGCCAGGGGCGGCCGGGGCCGCCGTATCGTCCTCTGGCGCCACGGCCAGACCTCGTGGAACCTGGAGCGCCGTTTCCAGGGGAGCACGGACATCGAGCTCACCGAGACCGGTGTCGCGCAGGCCCGCCGGGCCGCCCGGCTGCTGGCCGCCCTCAAGCCGGACGCGATCATCGCCTCGGACCTGCGGCGCGCCGCGGCGACCGCCGCGGAACTCGCGGCGCTCACCGGGCTGCAGGTGAGCCACGACTCCGCGCTCCGGGAGACGTACGCCGGGGTGTGGCAGGGACTCACCCACGAGGAGATCCTCGAACGGCACGGCGACGAGTACCGGGCGTGGAAGCGCGGCGAACCGGTCCGGCGCGGCGGCGGCGAGCTGGAGACCGAGGTCGCCGACAGGGCCGCCCCCGTGGTGCTGGCGCACGCCGAGAAGCTGACCGCTGACGGCACCCTCGTCGTGGTCAGCCACGGCGGCACGATCCGCACCACCATCGGCCGGCTGATCGACCTGGAACCCCGCAGCTGGGAGAGCTTGGGCGGCCTGTCGAACTGCTGCTGGTCCGTCCTCGGCGAGGGCGCCCGCGGCTGGCGGCTGCTGGAGCACAACGCCGGCACGCTGCCCGAGCCGGTCCTCGGCGACGACGACTGAGCGCCGCCAGGGGCGGCCGACCCCTGGCGGCCGCCCGTGCCTCAGCCGGAACGGCGTGCCGCGGCGGCGCCGACCGGGCCGGATTTCCCTTCCGGGCGGGGGACAGGCTAAAGTTCTTCTTGTTCGCAGCGCGGAGCGCGAAGAACGCAAGGGGCTATAGCTCAGTTGGTAGAGCGCTTGCATGGCATGCAAGAGGTCAGGAGTTCAATTCTCCTTAGCTCCACAGTCAAGGATCCCGTCCCCGCAGGGGGCGGGATTTCTGCTGTGCGGTCCCGCGTGATGCCCGACGCCGCTCCCGCCCCCACCGTGCCGTGGCACAATCGGACCGCCGGAGGGGCGACGGACCGGACGGGAGGGAGTGTGCGCGCCATGGCCGCCAGCAGAAGCGAGGAACCCGCTGTCCCGCTTGCGGCCCGTCGGCGGCAGACCGGCCTCGCCTGCCCGGAGTGCGGATCCTCACATGTCGCCCAGATGCTCGGTGACAACGGCGGCGTGTCCTATGTGTGCCGTCCTGCGGCCACAGCTGGAGCTGAGTGATGGGTGCACACAGGAGGAAGTGCGACTGGTGCGGCAGCGGGACGCCGATCGTCCGCGACATGGACCCGGTGAACCCCGACTACCAGTACTGGTGCGAGGAATGCGCGCGGGCGCTGATCATAAAAGGCGACCCCATCGAGACGTACCGCGAGCTTGAGGGAGAGCCCATCTACGGGCGGCTCCTCGACGAGCACTGCACCCTCAAGAGGTTCTACTCCTTCGCGACCGCCTGAGGCCCGCCCGGGACTGCGTGCGGCACGCTCCCGACGGACCGAGGACTACCCGCATCCGCGTGCGGCCCGTTCGCGCCTCCGGGGCGGCGCCCCCGCCGCCTCGCAGCGAGAGCCGCCAACAGGCCGGTGCCCAGCAGCGTGTAGAGCGCCGACAGCAGCATCTGCCCCGGCGTCTGGTGCAGTTCCAGCCGTACGGGAGCCGGGGCGTGCGGCACCCACCACAGCGCGTTCGACGCGAAGACCAGCGCCGCCGCCACCGCCCACACGGGGCGGGCCCGGACCGCCAGCAGCACCAGCATCGGCACGCACCACACCCAGTGGTGCGACCATGAGATCGGACTGACCAGCAGCCCCGTGGTGGCGCACGCCACCACCGCCACCGGCCGGTCCCCGCGCAGTGCCGCCCGCACCGCCACGGCCAGGCCGAGCACCGCCACCGGAACCGCCGCGGCGATCCACCACACCCCCGGGTCCGTGGTGTGCAGCAGCCGCGCGACCACCCCGCTCAGCGACTGGTTCGCCGTCTCCTCCGTGCGGCCCACCCGGCTCGTCTCGAAGATCATCTCGGTCCAGAAGCGGCGCGAGTCGTACGGCAGGACGAGATGCGAGGCCACCGTCACCACCAGGAACGCCCCCGTCGCCCGCACCGCCTGCCGCAGCCACGGGTTCCACCACTCCGCTCGGCCCCCGCCACGCGCGCGTGCCACCCCCGCGAGGACCAGGAACGCCACGAACAGGCCCGGTGTCAGCTTGACCGCGGTGGCCAGCCCGATGCCCACCCCGGCCCACCGGCTCCCCTCCCGGCGCGTGAGGTCCCACAACACGGCCACCGTGATGAGCAGGTTGATCTGCCCGTACCGGAAGGTCTGCCACACCGGCTCGCACCACACCACGACCGCCGCGAGCAACAGCGCGGCCCCCGGGCGGGCGGCCAGGGCCGCCACCCGGCCGCCCCGACCCGGCGGTCCCGACCGGACCAGGCGCAGCGACAGATGCGCCAGGGCCACCAGCAGCAGCAGGTTTCCCAGCGCGGCCAGCACCTGCATCTCCGGCACCCCGACCAGCGTCAGAGGCGTGAACAGCAGCGCCGCGAACGGCGGATACGTCGTCGGCAGGTTCGCCGACGTGGCGCGCATGGCGTACAGGTCGCCGCCGGCCAGCACGGTCTCGGCCTCGGCCCGGTAGACGGACAGGTCGAGCAGGTTGACGTGGGCGGCGCGCTGCGCCACCCAGAAGCCGGCGAAAGAGAGCAGGCAGGCCGCCGCGGCGGCCCACGGCACGCCCCTCAGACGGGTCTGCGCGGTCGCGGTCAGGGTCACGACAGCCGACGCTACCCGCCCCCGATCCCGCCCCCGCGCGGTGGTCGGACAATCGATTTGGAGATTCCCCGGAGGACCCCGTAATGTTCTCTGTGTCGCCGCGAGGGCGCCCGGAGTGAGGGAAACCAAGCGGGCGGCACACCGCAAGGGGCTATAGCTCAGTTGGTAGAGCGCTTGCATGGCATGCAAGAGGTCAGGAGTTCAATTCTCCTTAGCTCCACAGGGAAGGAAGCGGGCCATCCGATCGGATGGCCCGCTTCGTCGTCGTACGGGCCGTCAACTCCTTCCCGGCCCCAGAGCCTTACGGCTCGCCGCAGGCAGCGCCGGCCGCTCCACGGGCCGCGGACCACCGCCGCCCGCCGTCTGCTCAAGCCGCAGCGCCAGGGCCGGGCACCGCCGCACGGCCCGCTGGGCGCGCCCCCGCAGATGCGTCGGCACCGACGTGTCCGCGAGGACCGGGAAACCGTCGGCGCCCATGCGGACCAGCTCGGGTGCGATGTCCGCGCACAGCCCGTGGCCCTGGCACAGCGTCCAGTCCACGGCCAGCCGCTCCCCGGTCGGGATGGACTCCTCGGCCTCCTCGTAGCCCGGCGAGGGCAGCGGCAGCACGCCCGTCGTCGGACGCCCGCAGCCCCCGTCCAGGACGTGCGCCGCCAGATCGTCCGTGAACGCCGAGAGCGACGACGAGAAGAAGCGCGCGGAGCCGTCCGGATGCTTGCACGCCCCCCGGCCCTTCACGGCCCCCACGACCTCCCGCAGCGCCTCCAGCGCGGCCGGGCCGCCGCCGTTCAGCACGTCCGACAGCCCGCCCGCGGCCGCGGGCAGCCCCAGCCGGCACGGACCGCACTGCCCGGCCGTCTCCGCGGCCAGCCAGTTCGCCACCCGCAGCGCCTCCCCCAGGGGGCACGTCTCCGGGCCGATCGGCAGGATCGCGCCCGCGCCCAGCGAACCGCCCACCGCCGCCAGGGAGGCCTTCGACACGACAGCCTCGTGCACGGCCGCCGCATCGATCCAGTTGCCGTGGTAGCCGCCGGTCAGCACGCCCTGCGGCAGCGGCGGGGCGCCCGCCAGCTGCAGCACGTACCGCAGCGGCACCCCCGTGGGCACCTCCACCACCATGGGGCGGGCCACCGCACCGGACAGCGTCAGCAGCACCGTGCCGGGCTCGCCGTCCACACCGGCGTTCGCGTACCGGTGCGGGCCGATCCGGGCGGCCACCGCGAGCTGCGCGAACGTCTCCGCGTTCGACAGCAGCGTCGGAGCCCCGCCCACGCCGGACTCCGACGCCCGCTCCCGCCGCCCCGGCGGCAGCGCCGCCCCCCTCCGACGGCGCGGATCACCGCCGACGCCTCACCGGACACCATGCGCTCCGGCGTACGCACCACACGCGCGCGCAGCGGCTGCCCCCGCCGGTCGGACAAGCCGCGCTCGGCGAGCGCGGCCCGCACGGAGATCTCCGTCGAATTGCGGGTCACCGCCACCACCAGGGTGCGCGCGCCCAGCGCCTCCGCAGCCAGCAGGGCACCGTCCAGGATCAGGTGCGGGGCGCGGTTCAGCAGCACGGTGTCCTTGCGGCAGGCGGGTTCCCCCTCGCTGCCGTTGACCACGACGACGGGCCGCACCCCGCGGCGGATCGCCGCCTCCGCCACCGCACGCAGCTTGCGCGCGAACGGGAAGCCCGCGCCGCCCCGCCCGCGCAGGGAGACCTCCTCGGCCAGAGCCGCCAGCCGCTCCCCGGCGATCGGCTCCAGCGGGCCGTGCACCTTCAGATGCATCGGCAGATCCAGGCGCTCCACCAGGTCGAAGCCCTGGGTGAGCTGGGGGAGGCCGACGACGCGGACTTCGGGGACGTCGGGCAGCGGGGCGTTCACGGGCGGTCTCCTGCGGGTGCGGTCCACGGCTCGCCGGCGGCCGGGCGGAAGGCGGGACCGGACGAGGGCCCGGCGGCCGGCTCGCTAAACTGGTACGTGCCGGAGGGTCCGGTTTGCTCATCGGCCGGGAAGAACGCACCGTGCGGCTCCCCCTGCGGGGGCGGTGCGTACGCGCGCGGAGCGGGTGACGGAGTCGGCGGCGGCGGAGACGGAGTGGGCCAGAAACCGGGACGCACCGAAGGCTCCTCCTCGACGACGGGGAGCTCCTCCGTCATGGGGACGCGCTCGGCGAACGGGATCCTCTGGGTCGGGTCCGCCGCCCCGGGACGCACGCCGGACGGCCCCGATCCGCCCGCCGATGCCGTCCCGTCCGCGCCGGCTCTGTAGGGCACGGAGCCGTCCGGCGGCCCGGAGCCCGCCCCCAGGGACACCGCCCGGTACCCGGCCGAGATACCCCCGCCGGGGCCGCGCTCGCCGCGCAGCGGCGGCTCGCTGCCGGGCCGGTACGCGTCGGCTGCGGCGCCGTAGTCCCGCGCCCCGGTCCCGTACGCGCCGTAGTCCGGTGCGGACAGCGGCGCGTCGCCCTGTCGGGCACCCGCTCCCTGCCGGCCCGGTTCCGGCTCGTACGGGTGAGGGCGCGGCGCCTCGGCCCCGAACGAGGCGCCCAGGGCCGTGGCACCCGGCAGCGGTGCCGTCGCCGGGTCGCGCCGGCCGCGACCGCGCCCCCGTGCGCGCACCGGCGCCTGAGCACCCTCCGGGGCGGGACCGACGAGCATGAGCACCCGGTCGGCCAGCCGCTCCTGCAGCGGCGCGGGCAGGAACCGCACGGACACCGCCGCCGCGACGGCCAGCAGCGCCAGGCAGTACAGCGCCGTCACCCATCCGGCGGCGGGGCGGCCCGCGTACAGGCCGTGGATTAGCGCCGCGCACCACGCCGGGTACGCGAGCATGTGCAGCGGCCGCCAGCGGGCCGCGATGGCGCCCCGGCCGGCCAGGGTGCTGCGCAGGGCCCCGGTCGCCGCGACCACCACCATCAGCAGGCCCGCGAGCGAGCCGAACCCGATGAGGCCGGCCGTGCCGGTGACGCCCAGGCCGAAGGGTATGAGGGCGCCCACGAGTTCCACGTGGCCGAGCGACACCTTCACGGTGCCGTGCAGCAGCAGGAACCCGAGGGACGCCACGGCGGTGCCGCGGTGGATGCCCTGGGCCAGGAGCCGCTGCCGGGGGGTGAGGAGCAGCCGGTCGGTGGCGACGATCGCCCAGGCGACGGACGCGGTCAGCGACACGAGCGCCAGCACGCCCGTGCCGAAGTCGAGGAACTCGCGGAAGCCGTCGCTTCCGCCGAGGACCAGCAGGGGGAGGAGGACCACGGCGGCCGCGTACAACCCGCCCTGGACCGGCCGGCTCAGCCCCTGCTTCTCGGCGGGCGACGTGCGTGTCTTGCGATGAGGGGTCATGGGCGACTCCGAATGGTGCGGATGGGGTCCCGTTCGCGCATGCTAGGGCGACGCATACCAGTGAGTACGGTGTTTGCGCGTTTACCGTTGAGATCGGCCGCCAACTGACTCGGAGGTTGCCCGGGAACGCGCCGATACGCCGAGTAAGCGGTACCGCCCGCGTAGTGCGACCGTCACGCCACTGCGCGTGTCCGACCCTCGGGGCACTCCGATGCGGCCGGGAGGGGCCCTGCGGTACCCTGACGCCATGCGTGCCGTACGCCTTCTGCTTAGCGAGCCGCGCTGATCAGTGCCGACGGGTGAAGAAACCCGGTCGGAATCGGCGCGGCGTCCCCTCCTGTGCGAGGGGCTTTTTCATTTCGCCGCGCTGGGGAATTCCGCGCGGCAGCGGCAGCCAGGCAGAGACGATCGATGGAGCTTCAGAGGACATGACCGAGACGAATTCGGCTGCCGAGACGGCGGCCCCGCATCGTTATACGGCGGCCATGGCGGCCGACATCGAGGCACGCTGGCAGGACTTCTGGGACGCGGAGGGCACGTACGCCGCCCCCAACCCGAGCGGCGACCTGGCAGGCGACCCGGCCGTCGTGGCGCAGCCCAAGAAGTTCATCATGGACATGTTCCCGTACCCGTCGGGTGCGGGCCTGCACGTCGGCCACCCCCTGGGCTACATCGCCACCGACGTGTACGCCCGCCACCAGCGCATGACCGGGCACAACGTCCTGCACACCCTGGGATTCGACGCGTTCGGCCTGCCCGCCGAGCAGTACGCGGTGCAGACCGGCACCCACCCCCGGGTGTCGACCGAGGCGAACATCGCGAACATGAAGGCCCAGCTGCGCCGCCTGGGCCTGGGCCACGACAAGCGGCGGTCGTTCGCCACGATCGACCCCGACTACTACAAGTGGACCCAGTGGATCTTCCTGCAGATCTTCGACTCCTGGTACGACGAGGAGGCGCAGAAGGCGCGGCCCATCGCCGACCTGGTCGCCCGGTTCGAGAGCGGTGAGCGGCCCGTACCCGGCACCACGCGCGCGTGGAGCGAGCTGACCGCCGCCGAGCGCGCCGACGTCCTGAGCGGCTTCCGCCTGGCGTACGCCTCCGACGCGCCCGTCAACTGGTGCCCCGGCCTGGGAACCGTCCTGGCCAACGAGGAGGTCACCGCCGACGGCCGCTCCGAGCGGGGCAACTTCCCCGTGTTCAAGGCGAAGCTGCGCCAGTGGAACATGCGCATCACCGCCTACGCCGACCGGCTGCTGGACGACCTGGACGCACTGGACTGGCCCGAGGCCATCAAGCTGCAGCAGCGGAACTGGATCGGCCGCTCCGAGGGCGCCCGCCTGGACTTCGCCGTCGGCGACGAGGCGATCACGGTCTTCACCACCCGCCCCGACACGCTGTTCGGCGCCACCTACATGGTCCTGGCGCCCGAGCACGAGCTGGTCGACACGATCGTCCCCGAAGCCTGGCCGGCGGGCACCAAGCCGCTGTGGACCGGCGGGCACGCCACCCCCGCGCTGGCCGTCGACGCCTACCGCAAGCAGGCCGCCGCCAAGTCCGACGTCGAGCGGCAGGCCGACGCCAAGGAGAAGACCGGCGTCTTCACAGGTGCATACGCCACCAACCCGGTCAGCGGCGAGCAGGTGCCCGTCTTCATCGCCGACTACGTCCTGATGGGCTACGGCACCGGCGCCATCATGGCCGTCCCCGCCCACGACACCCGCGACTTCGCCTTCGCGCGCGCCTTCGAGCTGCCGATGCGCTGCGTCGTCCAGCCGACCGACGGCCGCGGCACCGACCCGGCCGCCTGGGACGACGCCTTCGACTCGTACGACGCGGTGATCGTCAACTCGACCGGCGACGGGCTGTCCCTGGACGGGCTGGGCGTCGTCGAGGCCAAGACCAAGATCACGGAGTGGCTGGAGGCCCGCGGCACCGGCGAGGGCACCGTCAACTTCCGGCTGCGCGACTGGCTGTTCAGCCGGCAGCGCTACTGGGGCGAGCCCTTCCCGATCGTGTACGACGAGGACGGCGTTGCCCACCCGCTGCCCGAGTCGATGCTGCCGCTGGAACTGCCCGAGGTCGACGACTACGCGCCGCGCACCTTCGACCCGGACGACGCCGACACCCAGCCCGAGACCCCGCTGTCCCGCAACAGCGAGTGGGTCCACGTCACCCTGGACCTGGGCGACGGCCCCAAGCAGTACCGCCGCGAGACCAACACCATGCCCAACTGGGCCGGGTCCTGCTGGTACGAGCTGCGCTACCTGGACCCCCGCAACAGCGACAAGCTGGTCGACCCGGACATCGAGCAGTACTGGATGGGCCCCCGGGAGGGCATGCCGCACGGCGGCGTCGACCTGTACGTGGGCGGCGCCGAGCACGCCGTACTGCATCTGCTGTACGCCCGGTTCTGGTCCAAGGTCCTGTACGACCTGGGCCACGTCTCGTCCGCCGAGCCGTTCCACAAGCTGTTCAACCAGGGCATGATCCAGGCGTACGTCTACCGCGACGCCCGCGGCATCGCCGTGCCGGCCGCCGAGGTCGAGGAGCGCGACGGCGCGTTCTGGTACCAGGGCGAGAAGGTCAGCCGCGTCCTGGGCAAGATGGGCAAGTCCCTGAAGAACGCCGTCACCCCCGACGAGATCTGCGCCGAGTACGGCGCCGACACGCTGCGCCTGTACGAGATGGCCATGGGCCCCCTGGACGTGTCCCGCCCCTGGGACACGCGCGCGGTCGTCGGCCAGTTCCGGCTGCTGCAGCGGCTGTGGCGCAACATCGTCGACGAGGCGACCGGCGAGGTCACCGTCACGGACGCCGAGCCCGACGAGGACACCCTGCGGGCCCTGCACAAGGCCGTCGACGGCGTCACCCAGGACATGGCCGGGATGCGCTTCAACACGGCCATCGCCAAGATCACCGAGCTGAACAACCACCTGACCAAGGCGAACCGCCCCGTGGCCCGCTCGGTCGCCGAGCCTCTGGTCCTGCTGGTCGCGCCGCTGGCCCCGCACATCGCCGAGGAGCTGTGGCGCAAGCTGGGCCACACGGACTCCGTCGTCCACCAGGACTTCCCCGTCGCCGACCCGGCGTACGTCGTCGACGACACCGTGACCTGCGTCGTGCAGATCAAGGGCAAGGTCAAGGCGCGCCTGGAGGTCCCGCCGGCCATCAGCGACGCCGACCTGGAGGCGCAGGCCCTGGCCGAGCCCACCGTGGTCAGCGCGCTGGGCGGCGCCGGCATCCGCAAGGTCATCGTCCGGGCGCCGAAGCTGGTCAACATCGTCCCGGCGTAGCACCCCAAGGCCCCTACGGGCCGACCGGGAACCCGGCGCGGCCTCGTGCCGGGTTCTCCCCTACGGGCAGGTTGGGGGTTCCGAGGGAACCGCCAACCTGCCCGTTCCGTTTACGGTGGAGAGAACAACGACATCGAGGGGACCCCATGGAAGCCGCGATCACCGCGATCACGATCCTGGCGCTGCTCATCGTCGCCCTGGTCGCCCTCGGTGTGTACGCCACGGTGAAGCTGGTCCGCGCGACCAAGCGGGGCGTCGACCGCACCATCGACCAGGCGCGGCGTGCCGTCGAGGACACCACCCTGCGGGCGAAGAGCCTCGGCCAGGCCGGTGTCGCGGGGGAGCTCGCGCAGCTGCGGCTTTCCCTGCGCACGTCGATGCGGGCCACCCAGGACGCGCTGCAGGCCGGAGCGGTGGAGGACGCGTCGCTGAAGGAGTCGCTGGACGTGTTCCACCGGCTCAGCGCCCACGGCCGCGAACTCGACGACGAGCTGCGGCGCATGGAGCAGGATCCGGACCGCGCCCGGGTCGCCGCATGCCTGGAGGAGCTCAAGGAGCGCACCCGCAAGGTCACCGAGTCGGCGGACGCGCTGCGCTGGGCCGCCCGCGACCGCGCCCGGCGGTTCGCGCAGGAGGACCTGGACGCGCTGAGCCGGCAGATCGAGATGGAGGCCGGCGCCCTGCGCCACTGGACGGAGTCCGCGCCGCCGACCGCCGCCCCCGGCACGTCGACGGGCCCCGCGCAGCCGCCGGCCGGCCGGGACCTGTCGGGGGCGCCCTGGCCGCAGGCGTCGGCGGACACGGCGTCCGACCAGGTCTGGCCCGCCGACGCGGAGCATGACCGCACGGTCGTGGATGCGCCGCGGGGCGAGGAGCGGCCCCCCGCGGACGGACAGCGCGAACCCGGCGGCGAACGACCGGCGATCACCGCCCGTGACCCCCGTCTCGACCTCGGATACCCGTGGGAGAAGTCGCCGCGGCGCGAGACGTCCACCTGATCGCGGACCGCCCCGGCCGCTCCCCGGGAAGGGGCGCGGCACGGCTGCGGCACCGGCCCGGGCTGCCCTCGGACGCCGCCTGCCGGTAACCTCCCGCTCATGTCCCGCCATGTCGCGATCGTCACCGATTCCACGGCCTACCTGCCGCCGCAGGCGATGGAGCGGCACGGTATCACCGCGGTCCCGCTGACCGTCGTCCTCGGCGACCGCGCACTCGAAGAGGGCACCGAGATCTCCGCCCGCTCCCTCGCCGAGGCGCTGCGCAAGCGGCGGCCCGTCACCACCTCGCGTCCGAGCCCCGAGACGTTCGCCTCCCACTACCGGGCCGTCGCCGCCTCGGGGGCCACCGCGATCGTCTCCCTGCACCTCTCCGCCGAGCTGTCCGGCACCTACGAGGCCGCGCTGCTCGCCGCCCGGCAGGCACCCGTGCCCGTCCGCGTCGTGGACACCGGGATGGTCGCGATGGCGCTGGGATTCTGCGCGCTGGCCGCGGCCGAGGCGGTCCAGGCCGGCGCCACACCGGACGAGGCCGTCGCCGCCGCGGAGAAACGAGCCGCCGGGACGTCCGCGTACTTCTACGTCGACACGCTGGACTACCTGCGCAGGGGCGGCCGCATCGGGGCTGCGCGCGCGCTGCTCGGCTCCGCCCTGTCGGTGAAGCCGCTGCTGGAGCTCGCCGGCGGCCGGATCGAACCGAAGGAGAAGGTGCGGACCGCCTCGAAGGCCATCGCACGGCTTGAGGAGATCGCCGTGGAGCGCGCGGGCGCCGCGCCCGTCGACATCGCGGTGCACCACCTCGCCGCCGACGAGCGGGCTGACGCGCTCGCCGAGCGGCTGCGCGAGCGTGTGCCGGGGTTGACGGACCTTCACGTCAGCGAGGTCGGCGCGGTCATCGGCGCTCACACGGGGCCCGGTCTGCTCGGCGTTGTCGTGTCGCAGCGCTGACCGGGGCCGGGACCCGCCCCCCATGGGTGGGGGACATCGGCTGCTTCCCTCCTGTGGGTGACCTGGTTATCCACAACTGCGGGGTTTTCCACGGAAATACGGTTCACTCAGCGCGTTCGGGCAGATACGCCTACCGTGCTGTGTCATGACGACTCCATCACCCTCCGTAACGGACGCGGGAGTGGCGACGCCCCGCACCTCGGTCCAACCCGGCACCTCGGTCCCATCCCGCACCTCGGTCCAACCCCGCACCTCGGTCCAACCCGGCACCTCGGTCCCATCCCGCACCTCGGTCCAACCCCGCACCTCGCTCCAGCCCGGCACCTCGGCCCGACCCCGTTCCCTCGCGGCGACCAGCGGCCCGGGGCGGGCCCGGGGCAGCGACGGCCGCGCACGCGGCCGCCACCGGGCTCCCGCCCGCGGGCTCGGCCTTGGGGCACGCGCCGCGGCCCGGAACCCTGGCACGGACTCCTCCGCGGCCGCGGCTGCACTTCGGTCGCGAGCCGACGCCCTGCTGGCCGGGAACGCCCCGCCGTTTGCCGCCTCCCCAGAGCCGCCGTATGCCGCTTCGCCGGAGCCGCTGCCTGCCGCCTGCCCAGAGCCGCCGGTCGGCGGTCCGTCCGCCCCGGGGTCCGCTGTTGCTGCCGGTGCGGCAGCGGGCGTCTCTGCTGGGCCGCTGACCGGCGTCTGCGGTGGGCCATCGTTCTGTGCCTCCTGTGCCTCGTCTGCCTCCTGTGCCCCCGCCGAGCCGCTGCGCGGTGCCTCCGCGGCGCCGCTGTCGGCTGGGCCGGCGTCCGCTGTCCCTGCCGGTGCACCGACGGCCGCCTCGGGTTCGTCGCTGTCCGCTGCCTCAGCCGGGCCGCTGTCCGCCGTCTCGGGTTCGCCGCCGTCCGCTGCCTTCGCGGAGCCGCACCCCACTGCCGCCATCGCCCAGCCGTCCGCACCCCCGGCCGGTCTCCGGACGAGCCCGCCCAGTAGCCGCGAGGCCCCGCTCTCGGCGAACCCCGCCGAGGCGGCGGCATCCGCCGAGGAGGCCCCGGCCCCGCTGGGACGGCGGGAGCGGTGGCGGCTGGCCGTGCGGGAACGGCTGCCGCTGTGGCTGTGGGGCCGGTGCGGCATGGAACGCAGGACACTGGCTGCGCTCGCGGTCGTCCTCCTGCTGGGCGTCGTGCTCGCGGGGAGGTACTTCCTGGCCGGACGCCCGGAGGTGGTGCGCGCCCCGGATGTCGTGGGCCACGCTCGGCCCGCCGGCGCAGAGCCGCCTGCGGTGGCCGCCGCGGCGCCGGGGGCATCGGCCGACGGCCCCACCGCCCCGGTGGAAGCACGGCAGGCGGGCACCGCGCGCCCCGACCGGCAGGCATCGGGGTCGCCGCCGCCGGTGGTCGTCGTCGATGTGAGCGGCAAAGTGCTGCGCCCCGGCGTGCTGCGGCTGCCGCTCGGGTCGCGGGTGGTGGACGCGCTCCGCGCGGCGGGCGGTGTCCGACCGGGTGCGGACGTGACCGCCCTCAACCGGGCACGGGTACTCGTCGACGGCGAGCACGTGGTGGTGGGCGTCCCGGGCGTCGTCCCGGCTCCCGCGGCAGCAGCGCTCTCCGTGCCCGCGGCGGGCCCCGCCGCTACGGGACCGGTCAGCCTGAGCACCGCCACCGCCGAGCAGCTCGACACCCTTCCGGGAGTCGGCCCCGTCCTGGCCCGGCAGATCATCGACCACCGCACCCGCAACGGCGGCTTCCGGTC
The DNA here is from genome assembly GCF_021390935.1 of Streptomyces sp. CC228A. Classification (GTDB taxonomy): domain Bacteria; phylum Actinomycetota; class Actinomycetes; order Streptomycetales; family Streptomycetaceae; genus Streptomyces. The sequence continues at coordinate 324,566 of NZ_JAJPUI010000003.1, read as the reverse complement.
GGTGGAGGAACTGCGGGACGTGCGGGGCATCGGCGCACGACGGTTCGCCGATCTGCGGCCGTTGGTGCGGCCGTGACAGGCTCGGCTGAGGCTCCCCCGGCGGCGGCCCCGGGAGGCGCGTCGCCCGGGTGTACCGCCGGATCGGGGACGGACCCGCCGAGGCGCTCGCCACCCGAAGCCGGCACCCTGTCCGCCACGGTCGGGACGGGCACCGGGGAGGCGGCTGCGGCTGACAGCGCGACCGCGAGCGGACTGCCGCCCGGCGCCGGGCACGCCCCGGACGGCCACCGCTTGGGGAACCTGCCGCACCGGAAGGACGAAACCGTCGACCTGCGGCTCGTCGGGCCGGCCCTCGCGGCCTGGGGCGCGGCCGCATGGGCGGTCGCCGCCCCCGGCGGCGCCACGGCCCTGGCCGTCGCCCTCTGCGGCGCGGCGGCGGCGGCCTTGCTCCTTCCCGGGTGGGGAGAGGCACCCGTCGATGGCGGACCACCGCCGTGGCCGCGGCCGGAGTGCTGCTCGGCGCGGCGGCGGCGCGGCCTCGGCCGGCCTGCACGGCGCCGACACCCGGCGCGGCCCCGTGCCCGAGCTGGCGGGGAAGGACGCGCGGGTCACCGCCGAAGTCGCCGTCTCCTCGGACCCGCGGCCGAGTGTTCCCGCAGTCCGCGGTGGCCGCGCCGCTCCGGCGTCCGTCATCGTGAACGCCGTGGTGACCCGGGTGACCGCCCCGGACGGAACGGTGACCCGGGTCAGGACCCCTGTCCTGCTCATCACCCAGCTCGGGGACGGCGGACGCCAGGGGAAGGAGTGGCTGCGGCTGCTGCCGTCGACGCGGCTGCGGCAGCACGGCCGGCTGGCTCCGCCCAGAGGCGCAGGTGAGCCCTTCGCCGCCGTGCTGTACGCCGACCCGGGACCACCGCGGATCACCGGCCGGCCGAATGCCCTGCAGCGCACGGCGGGAAGCCTGCGGGCGGGGTTGCGGGCGGCGACCGACGGGCTGCCCCCCGACGCCCGCGCCCTGCTGCCCGGCCTGGTCGTCGGCGACACCTCGCGCATTCCCGAGGACCTGCGGGCCGCGTTCGAAGCGACGGACCTGACGCATCTCCTGGCAGTGTCGGGTTCCAACCTCTCCATCGTGCTCCTGCTGCTCATCGGTCCGGCGGGGACGGCGGGGAGAGCGGAGCGGGGCGGGCTGGCGCCCCGGCTCGGGTTGTCGCTGCGTGTGACGGCGGTGGCGGGCGGGGCGCTCACCCTCGCGTTCGTGGTGGTGTGCCGACCCGAGCCGAGCGTGCTGCGGGCCGCCGCATGCGGACTGGTCACGCTGCTCGCCATCGGCACGGGCCGCCGCAGATCCCTGCTGCCCGCGCTGGCGGCCGCCGTGCTGCTGCTGGTGCTGTACGAGCCGTGGCTCGCGCGGAGTTACGGATTCCTGCTCTCGGTGCTGGCGACGGGGGCCCTGCTCACCATCGCTCCGCGCTGGAGTGCCCGGCTTCAGGCCCGCAGGGTGCCGCCGCGGATCGCGGAGGCGCTCGCCGCGGCGGCCGCAGCGCAGGCGGTGTGCGCTCCGGTGGTGGCCGTGTTCGCGGAGAGTGTCAGCCTGGTGGCGGTTCCGTGCAACCTGCTCGCCGAATTCGCGGTGGCTCCCGCCACGGTGCTCGGGTTCGCCACGCTGGCGGCGGCACCCGCGTCTCTCCAGGTGGCTCGGATCCTGGCCGAGTGCGCCGCGTGGCCCGCGGGGTGGGTGGCCTCCGTGGCGCGCGCCGGCGCGGCGCTGCCCGGGGCGACAGCGGACTGGCCGGGGGCTGGCAGGGCGGGCTGCTGCTGGCCGGCGTGACCGTGCTGCTCCTGGCGCTGGCACGGCGGGCTTCGCACCGCCCGTGGGCGCTGCTGGGCTGTGCGGCCCTCCTGGTGGCGGCTGTTCTGCGGCCGGCACCGCTGACCAGGCTCGTGACCGGGTGGCCGCCACCGGGGTGGGTGCTCGTGCTGTGCGACGTGGGTCAAGGGGACGCCATGGCTCTCGCCGCGGGCGACGGCGCCGCCGTCGTCGTTGACGCGGGCCCCGATCCGGAGGCAGCGGACAGGTGCCTGCGCGAACTGGGGGTCAGCCGGGTGCCGCTTGTGCTGCTCACGCACTTCCACGCCGACCACGTCGCGGGGCTGCCCGGCGTGCTCCGCGGCAGGGACGTCGGTGCCGTCCAGACCACGGCGCTGCTGGAGCCTTCTGCCCAGGCGGAGTTCGTCCACCGGACGGCTGCCGCGGCCCGTGTGCCCGTCGTACGCGCCGTTCCCGGGGAGCGCCGCAGGACGGGGCCGCTCGACTGGCGGGTGCTGTGGCCGCCCGGCGGCCCGGACATGGGAGGTGCCGATCCCGAGGAACCGAACGACGCCAGCGTGGCCCTCCACGTACGGGCGGCAGGCGGGGTGAGCCTGCTGCTCCTGGGCGACCTCGAACCCCCGGCGCAGCGCGGGCTGCTGCGGGCGCATCCCGCTCTGCCCCGCGTGGACGTGCTGAAGGTCGCCCACCATGGCTCCGCCCATCAGGAGCCCGCACTGCTGAGGCAGGTCGGGCCGCGGCTCGCGCTGGTGTCGGCAGGGCGCGGCAATCCGTACGGCCACCCGTCGCCGCGTACCCTCGCCGACCTGCGGGAAGCCGGCGCGGCGGTACTGCGCACGGACCGGGACGGCGCGGTCGCCGTGACCGGTGCCGGGCCAGACCTCCGCGCGGTGGCCCGTGGCCGCGGACGCAGGCGCCCGCCCGGAGGCGTGGCGTTCACACCAGCCAGACACCGTCGCGCATCAGCAGCCGCCCGGCCAGTTCGTTCTCCTCGCGCCAGGCCCTCACCGTCCGCAGCGCCACACGGAGGTAGATCCACGGTTCCCGGTCGCGGGGGTCCCACCCGAGCTTGGCCGCGAACGCGTCCGCCGCCGCCGTGTCCAGTTCGCGGCCTTCGACGACCTCCGCGTCGCCGTCCAGCAGCACCACGTCCCGGGTATGGCCGAGACTCAGCCGGACCCGGCCGCGCGGGGTGAGGTTGCGGGCCGTGGGCGTGGTGCGCCGGGTGCTCATCAGCAGCGTCTCGTCGTGCCACAGGAACGACAGGGGGGTGAGGAAGGGTTCGCCGGCGGAGGAGGAGGTCGCCACCCACACGTCGTCGTCGTGCTCCAACCGGTGCAGGACGTCCCGCCTGCGCTGATCACGGCTGCGGGCGGCGGGGAAGTACGGCGCGTCACTGATCATGATCACGACGCTAGCGGTCCTGTGCCCGGCAGCGCCTCGGGCCGCGGACCCAGGTCTTCGGACCCAGGTCTTCGGTCCCAGGCCTTCGGACCCAAACCCTCGGACTCAGGCCCCGCCTCGCCAGGCCCCGCTCCTCCACCCTTGCGTCGCCAGGCCCTGCGTCGCCAGGCCCCGCTTCTCCACCCCTGCCTCACCAGCCGCAGCCCCCAGCCCGGTCCCCGTCCCGCCGGGCTCCCGTCGAAGGCGGCTTGCTGCACCGGGCCCGCGGACCCAGGTCGTGTGGGGCGCTGGTGCCGGCGGCGGCCTGCCGCAGCCTGTACCTGCGCGTCCGTTCGACACGAGGGGGTCTCACAATGGTGCCGTGAACGATGAGTACGACGACAGGGACGCCGCGGAGCTGCGGCACGTGCTGGTCCTGCCGGACCGCGACGCGGCCGAGGAGGTGGCCGAAGCGCTGGTCGAACGCTACGCACTCGACGAGGAACCGCAGCTGGTGAGGGACGCCCTGGCCGGTGAGGACGACGCCGAGGACGCCCAGTGGCTCGTCGTCGTCGAGGACCCGGACAGCCGGCTCGTCCCCGGGGAACTGCACGACTTCGTCGCCGAGTGGGACGGCTGGCGCGAGGCGGAGTAGCCGGTGCGGCCTGCCCGTCGGCGGCTCGCGGCCGGGTGTCGGTGGGGCGTGCGATGCTGGGGGCGATGGCCAGCAAGAAGACGACAGACGATCCCCTCGCGCCCGTCACGCTCGCGGTGGGACAGGAGGACCTGCTCCTGGACCGCGCCGTGCAGCAGGTGGTGGCGGCGGCCCGCGCCGCGGACGCCGACACCGACGTACGGGACCTCACCGCCGACCAGCTCCAGCCCGGCACGCTCGCGGAGCTGACGAGCCCCTCGCTGTTCGCCGAGCGCAAGGTGCTGGTCGTGCGCAACGCCCAGGACCTGTCCGCGGACACGGTCAAGGACGTCAAGGCGTATCTCGCTGCGCCCGTGGAGGACATCACCCTGGTGCTGCTGCATCCCGGCGGCGCAAAGGGCAAGGGCCTGCTGGACGCGGCACGCAAGGCGGGGGCCCGTGAGGTCGCGTGCCCCAAGACCACCAAGCCGGGGAGCGGCTGACGTTCGTGCGGCAGGAGTTCCGCACGCTCGGCAGGTCGGCGACCCCCGAGGCGTGCCAGGCCCTGGTCGACTCGGTCGGCAGCGACCTGAGGGAGCTGGCCTCCGCGGTGGCCCAGCTCACCGCGGACGTGGACGGCACCATCGACGAGGCCGTCGTCGGCCGGTACTACACGGGCCGCGCCGAGGCGTCCAGCTTCAACGTCGCGGACCGCGCCGTCGAGGGCCGCGCCGCGGAGGCGCTGGAGGCGTTGCGCTGGTCGCTCGCGACCGGCGTGGCACCCGTGATGATCACCAGTGCGCTCGCCCAGGGCGTGCGAGCCATCGGGAAGCTGTCGTCGGCCCGCGGCGGCCGCCCTGCCGACCTGGCCCGCGAGCTGGGGATGCCCCCGTGGAAGATCGACCGCGTACGGCAGCAGATGCGCGGCTGGACACCCGACGGGGTCGCCGCGGCACTGCGGGCCGTCGCGGAGGCGGACGCGGGAGTCAAGGGCGGTGGCGACGATCCGGAGTACGCGCTGGAGAAGGCCGTCGTCGCCATCGCCCGCGCGGCGCGCTCCCGCCGCTGAGCCTGCCGGGCGCACCACCTTGCGCCCCTGGCGCCCCGCTCCCTCGCCGCCCGGGCCCGGCTCGTGGGCGCGACCGCCCCGACGCCTCCTCGCGGACGCGCGGCCCGGCCCCGTACGGCGGCGTCGCAGCAGCCACCCGCGGACGTGAGCGACGGACAGCAAGAACGGTCCCGGCGGACTCAGGGGTTTCCGGCATGCCGAAGGCCCCGGGGCCGTCCTGGGGAAGGAGCGGCCTCGGGGCCTTCGGTTCACGATGCTGAGCCCGTACCCGCGTGGCGAACGCAGGCCGCGTACGGGCTCGGGGTGCCGGTCGGGAGCGTGGTAGAGAGGGCCCGCTGGACCCCGTCCGGCGATCAAGTCGTCCGGTCGGTCACCCCGGGGCGTCGGCCCGTGGGGTGGGCGCCGGTTCCGGGGTCGCCCCCGGAGGGTTCAGTGCTCAGCCCTTGAGGGAGGCAGCCTGGGAAGCGATCGCCGACTTCTTGTTGGCGGCCTGGTTCTTGTGGATGACACCCTTGGAGACGGCCTTGTCGAGCTTGCGGGCGGCCTCGCGAGCGGCCACGGTGGCCTTCTCGACGTCGCCGGAAGCAGCAGCCTCACGGGCCTTGCGGAGCGCGGTCTTGAGCGACGACTTGACGGCCTTGTTACGCAGGCGCGCCTTCTCGTTCGTCTTGATCCGCTTCATCTGGGACTTGATGTTCGCCACGAAAGAGCCTTTTCAGGTTCGTAAGGATTCTTCGATCACGCCCCGTACCGAAAGGGGGCACGAGACACAGCTACCTAAGCTACCAGCAGCCCTCATGGCGGCCCAAACCGTGTGCCGGTCCCCGTCCGTGGGACCATGGAACCCATCATCGACCCGACGTAGACCCGAGTAGACCGAGCAGAGACCCCGGCGAGCCTGCCAGGCGTCTCGAGAATCAGGACCCTGCGTGCCCGCGACCCCTAGCCACGTGCCCGAGCCGAGCCGTACCGACCCGGCGCTGATCCGCAACTTCTGCATCATCGCGCACATCGACCACGGCAAGTCGACTCTCGCCGACCGGATGCTCCAGCTCACCGGTGTGGTCGAGCAGCGGCAGATGCGCGCTCAGTACCTCGACCGCATGGACATCGAGCGCGAGCGCGGCATCACGATCAAGTCCCAGGCCGTCCGTCTTCCCTGGGCGCCCACCGAGGGCGAGCACCAGGGGAAGACCCACATCCTCAACATGATCGACACCCCGGGCCACGTGGACTTCACGTACGAGGTGTCGCGTTCGCTCGCCGCGTGCGAGGGCACGATCCTGCTGGTCGACGCCGCGCAGGGCATCGAGGCCCAGACCCTCGCCAACCTCTACCTGGCGATGGAGAACGACCTCACGATCATCCCGGTCCTCAACAAGATCGACCTTCCGGCAGCGCAGCCGGAGAAGTTCGCGGAGGAGCTCGCGAACCTCGTGGGCTGCGACCCGGAGAACGTGCTGCGCGTCTCCGCCAAGACCGGCCTCAACGTCGACGCGGTGCTCAACCGGGTCGTGCGGGAGGTCCCGGCCCCGGTCGGTGTCGCGGACGCCCCCGCGCGCGCGATGATCTTCGACTCCGTGTACGACTCCTACCGCGGCGTCGTGACGTACGTCCGGGTCGTCGACGGCCAGCTCAACAAGCGCGAGCGCATCCGGATGATGTCGACCGGCGCCACCCACGAGCTGCTGGAGATCGGCACCAACTCCCCCGAGATGCTCGCCGCCGACGGCCTCGGCGTCGGCGAGGTGGGCTACCTGATCACCGGTGTGAAGGACGTCCGCCAGTCCAAGGTCGGTGACACCATCACCAGCCAGTCGAAGGGCGCCACGGAGGCGCTCGGCGGCTACAAGGACCCCAAGCCGATGGTGTTCTCCGGCCTCTACCCGCTCGACGGCTCCGACTACCCGGAGCTGCGCGACGCGCTCGACAAGCTGCAGCTCAACGACGCGGCGCTGGTCTACGAGCCGGAGACCTCCGCGGCTCTCGGCTTCGGCTTCCGCGTGGGCTTCCTCGGCCTGCTGCACCTCGATGTGATCCGGGAGCGCCTGGAGCGCGAGTTCGGCCTCGACCTGATCGCCACCGCCCCGAACGTGGTCTACCGCGTCGTCATGGAGGACGGCGAGGAGCACATCGTCACCAACCCGAGCGAGTTCCCCGAGGGCAAGATCAGCGAGGTGTACGAGCCGGTCGTGCGCGCCACGATCCTCGCGCCCTCCGAGTTCATCGGCTCGATCATGGAGCTCTGCCAGAACCGCCGGGGCACCCTCCTCGGCATGGACTACCTCTCCGAGGACCGCGTCGAGATCCGCTACACGCTGCCCCTCGCCGAGATCGTCTTCGACTTCTTCGACCAGCTGAAGTCCAAGACCCGCGGTTACGCCTCGCTGGACTACGAGCCCACCGGCGAGCAGAGCAGCTCCCTCGTCAAGGTCGACATCCTGCTGCACGGCGACAAGGTGGACGCGTTCTCCGCGATCACCCACAAGGACCAGGCGTACGCGTACGGCGTGCGGCTCGTGGCCAAGCTCAAGGAGCTCATCCCGCGGCAGGCGTTCGAGGTGCCCGTGCAGGCGGCGATCGGTTCGCGGGTCATCGCCCGCGAGACCATCCGCGCCATCCGCAAGGACGTCCTCGCCAAGTGCTACGGCGGTGACATCTCCCGTAAGCGCAAGCTGCTGGAGAAGCAGAAGGAAGGCAAGAAGCGGATGAAGATGGTCGGCTCGGTGGAGGTCCCGCAGGATGCCTTCATCGCGGTGCTGTCCAGCGACGAGTCCGCGGGCAAGGGCAAGAAGTAGCGGTACGGCCGCCCCGGCATCGGCCGCGCCCCGTGGGCGCGGCCGACCGGGAGCAGGGCTGTACCGACCGGTAGGGACCGGAGGCGCTCGTTCGGATGGCGGACGGGCGCTTCCGTCTTTTCACCGCCGCGCCACACTCGTTATGAACCGGGTATGAACCAGGCGTCCACAGACCCTTACGTGGCGGGGCGCAGCGCTCTAACCTGATCCCGCTCGCGGTTACTCGCGAGTTAAACAGCCGGTCGAACAGTACGCCGACAGCACGACAGCGCGTGGTGCGGAGCCAGAGCCGCCGCCCCCGCCCCAGTCAGCGGTCCTGCCCCAGGCCCACCGGAGGACGCCGTGAGCGACACCCAGACCCAGATCGAGAACCGGCCGCCCTCCGTGGCGACCCTCTTCCTTGAGCGCGTGGCGCGGACCCCGGACGCGGAAGCCTTCCGCTACCCGGTGCCGGACCCGTCCGGCCAGGGCCCCGACGCCTGGAAGTCGCTCAGCTGGGGCCAGGCCGCCGACCGCGTCTACGCCCTCGCCGCCGGCCTCGTGGACCTCGGCGTCCGGCCCGAGGAGCGCGTGGCCCTCGCCTCCGGCACCCGCGTGGAGTGGATCCTCAGCGACCTCGCCATCATGTGCGCGGGCGCCGCCACGACCACCGTCTACCCGCAGACGAACGCCGAGGAGTCGGCGTTCATCCTCTCCGACTCCGAGAGCCGCGTCCTCATCGCCGAGGACGCCGCCCAGCTCGCCAAGGCCCGCGAGCGCCGCGCCGACCTGCCGGACCTCCACCACGTCGTGGTGATCGACGCGGCCGACGCCGCACCCGCCGAGGGCGACCCGGAGGGCTGGGTCGTCAGCCTCGACGAGCTGGAGCGCCGCGGCAAGGCGTACCTGGAGAAGCGCCCCGACGCGGTGAAGGAGCGGGTCGCCGCGATCAGCTCCGACCAGCTCGCCACCCTCATCTACACCTCCGGCACCACCGGCCGCCCCAAGGGTGTGCGCCTCCCGCACGACAACTGGTCGTACATGGCCAAGGCCATCGCCGCGACCGGGCTCGTCCGCGAGGACGACGTGCAGTACCTGTGGCTGCCCCTCGCCCACGTCTTCGGCAAGGTGCTGCTCTCCGGGCAGATCGAAGTCGGCCATGTCACGGCCGTCGACGGCCGCATCGACAAGATCATCGAAAACCTGCCGGTGGTCCAGCCGACCTACATGGCGGCCGTCCCGCGCATCTTCGAGAAGGTGTACAACGGCGTCGCCGCCAAGGCCCGCGCCGGCGGCCCCGCCAAGTACAAGATCTTCCAGTGGGCCGCGGGGGTCGCCCGCGAGTACGCCAAGGCCAGCCAGGACAGCTACCGCCGCACCGGCAAGGCATCGGCGCCGTTCGCCCTCACCGCCAAGCACAAGGTCGCCGACGCCCTCGTCTACTCCAAGCTGCGCCAGGCGTTCGGCGGGCGGCTGCGCGCCGCCATCTCCGGCTCGGTCGCGCTGGCGCCGGAGATCGGGTACTTCTTCTCCGGAGCCGGCATCCACATCCTGGAGGGCTACGGCCTCACGGAGTCCAGTGCCGCCAGCTTCGTCAACCCGGGTGAGGCGTACCGCACCGGCACCGTCGGCAAGCCGCTGCCCGGCTGCGAGGTCCGCATCGCCGACGACGGCGAGGTGCTGCTGCGCGGCCCCGGCATCATGCAGGGCTACCACAAGCTGCCGGAGAAGACCGCGGAGGTGCTGGAGCCGGACGGCTGGTTCCACACCGGTGACATCGGCGAGCTGTCAGCCGACGGCTACCTCAGGATCACCGACCGCAAGAAGGACCTGTTCAAGACGTCCGGCGGCAAGTACATCGCGCCGACCGAGATCGAGGGCTCGTTCAAGGCGGTCTGCCCCTTCGTGTCCAACATCGTCGTCCTCGGCGCCGACCGGAACTACTGCACCGCCCTCATCGCGCTCGACGAGGCCGCGCTGACGGGCTGGGCCACTGAGCACGGCCTCGGCGGCAGGCCGTACGCCGAGCTCGTGGCGACGCAGCAGGTGAAGGACATGGTGCAGGGGTACGTGGACCGGCTCAACGCGAACCTGCAGCGCTGGCAGACGATCAAGAAGTTCCGGCTGCTGCCGCGCGACCTCGACGTCGAGCACGGCGAGCTCACCCCCAGCCTGAAGCTGAAGCGCCCGGTCGTCGAGCGGGAGTACAAGGCCCTGATCGAGGAGATGTACGAGGGCGCCCGCGAGGCCTGAACCCCGGCGGGGCGGGGGCGCGGGGGCGGCTCCCGGGTGCCGGGGCGTGCCCCGGGCACCCGGAGCAGCTCGCGCGCCGTGCGGGCCCCCAACCCCGCACGCCCCCGTGTCGGCCACCGCCACCCGCAGCCGCGCCCGTGTCGGCCCCCACGGCCCACCCCGCCCCCGTGTCGGCCACCGCCACCCGCCGCCCCCGCCTGCCCCGTTCTGCCTGGGGTGTGCGCGCCCGCGGGCAGGCCCGACGACATCCGGCTGCCCTTCCCGTGGCTCGGGCAACCGGCCCGGCACGCCTGCCTGCCTGCCCCCGAGGGGTGGTCCGTCCAGGCCCTGCGGCCGGGGGCGCACGGCCCGCCGGTCGCAGCCCCTGCGGGCCGCACCGGGCCAACGCCCCGGGGTACCGCGCTGAGCGCTGCCCCGACCCCGCCCACGCCCCGGCCTGCGGCGGGGGTGCCCCGGCGCCCGGGACGCGGGGCCTGACGGCGTGCTCCGGGCCCGCCGCCCGATCGCGCCGGGGTGACGGCCGCCCACGCCGGCCTGCGGCGGGGATGCCCCGGCCCCCGCCCCCGGGACGCGGGGCCTGGCGGCGTGCTCCGGGTCCGCCGCCCGCTTCCGGCGGGGTGACGGACAATGGACCCCATGCCTTCCGTACTGCCCGACGGCGAGCCCGTGCCCGAGGACGGGTCACTGCCCCCGTCGGCCCTCCACGGGGCCGCCCAGCGGCCCCTCGGGTTCTACCTGCACGTGCCGTACTGCGCGACCCGCTGCGGCTACTGCGACTTCAACACCTACACCGCCACCGAGCTGCGCGGCTCCGGCGGTGTCCTCGCCTCCCGCGACAACTACGCGGCGACCCTGGCCGACGAGGTCCGGCTCGCCCGCAAGGTCCTGGGCGACGACCCCAGGCCCGTGCGGACCGTCTTCGTCGGCGGCGGCACGCCGACCCTGCTCGACGCCGCCGACCTCGTACGGATGCTCACCGCCGTCCGGGACGAGTTCGGGCTCGCCGACGACGCCGAGGTCACCACCGAGGCCAACCCCGACTCCGTCGACCCGGCCTACCTCGCCGCGCTCCGCGAGGGCGGATTCAACCGGATCTCCTTCGGCATGCAGTCGGCCCGCCCGCACGTGCTGCAGGTGCTCGACCGGACCCACACCCCCGGCCGCCCCGAAGCCTGCGTCGCCGAGGCCCGCGCCGCCGGGTTCGACCACGTCAACCTCGACCTGATCTACGGAACCCCCGGTGAGAGTGACGACGACTGGCGCGCCTCCCTGGACGCCGCCATCGGCGCCGGCCCCGACCACGTCTCCGCGTACGCCCTCATCGTCGAGGAAGGCACCCGGCTCGCCCACCGCATCCGGCGCGGCGAGGTCCCGATGACCGACGACGACGTGCACGCGGACCGGTACCTGATCGCCGAGTCCGCCCTCACCGCTGCCGGCTTCCAGTGGTACGAGGTGTCGAACTGGGCCACCAGCGAGGCGGGGCGCTGCCTGCACAACGAGCTGTACTGGCGCGGCGCCGACTGGTGGGGCGCGGGCCCGGGAGCCCACAGCCACGTCGGCGGGGTCCGCTGGTGGAACGTGAAGCACCCCGGCGCCTACGCCGCCGCCCTCGCCGGGGGCCGCTCGCCCGGCGCTGGGCGGGAGCTGCTGTCCGACGAGGACCGCCGCGTGGAGCGCATCCTGCTGGAGCTGCGCCTGCGGGAAGGCTGCGAGCTGACCCTGCTGAAGCCCGCGGGGCAGGCCGCCGCCGAGCGCGCCGTACGGGACGGACTCCTCGATCCGGGTCCGTACGCGGAGGGACGCGCGGTCCTGACCCTGCGCGGCCGCCTGCTGGCGGACGCGGTGGTCCGCGACCTGGTCGACTAGATGAATGAGTCCGATGTCTTCAGTGGTCGTAGGCGATCAGTGATCGCTTGACGGGGGCGTTGGTGGCCCAGTTGTGCCAGATGCCGGCGGCGAGGGCGAGGAGTCGTTGGCCGGTGCGGGCGAAGACTCCGGCCGGGGTTCTGCCGCCGTGCTGTTCGAGGCTGAGCTGGCCCTTGAGGGTGTCGATGACGGCTTCGATCCACTGCCGGACCCGGGCGATCTTTCCGTGCCGGGCCGGTTCGTCCTCGCGGTCCGGCCGCACCAGATGAACCCCGAGCCGCTCGGAGCAGAACGCTTCGAACTCCTTCCCGGCGAAGCCCTTGTCGGCGAGGATCACCTGTCCTTGGCGGACGAGGTGGTGGTCGCGTTCGAGTAGCGCGGCCATCACCTCCCGTTCGCCGATCTTGGGGTTGGCCAGGCACCAGGTGACGGGCATGCCTTCGGCGGTGGTGACCAGGTAGAGGCGGAAGCCCCAGAAGAAGCGGGAGTGGCTGCGGCAGTAGCCGTACCCGCAGTGTCCGGCCAGGTCGGAGCGTTTGACGGTCTCGCGGGAGGCCGCGCAGGGCAGCGGGGTGGAGTCGATCAGCCGCAGGTCGTCGTTCCAGGTCGGCACCTGCCGGGCCAGTGCCTCGATCACGCGGCTGATCAGGGGGCCTGCGGCGTTGAGGCGCTTGTTGTAGGCGGACTGCTGGGGCAGGTAGCGGAACAGGTGGCCGAGGCGGGCGTGGGCGAAGCGGATCCAGTGCCGGGCCGAGGGAAAACCGAGCAGGACCTGGGCGACCGCCAGGCACAGCAGTTCGGCGTCCGTCAGTTTCGGGGGTCGCCCGATCCGGCGACAAGGCGCCACATGGTCGTCGATGAACACGTACAGTGCCGCCAGAAGGGCGTCCAGGTTTGTCTTCACACACTGACCAACGGGCGCCCTTCGCCATGGTCGCGACCAGCACGAACATCGGACTCATTCATCTAGCCGGTACCGCCGACCAGCCGGTACCGCCGACCAGCCGGTACCGCCGAAGCGGTCGGCCGCGGCCCCGCCCCGCGGCGGCGGCCGTGCCCCACAAGCCCCGGACCCCCGCCGCCCCGGCGGGGTGCCGCTCGGGGACAGGGTCAGGCCGGGCTCGTCACCCAGTCGATCAGGTGCTCCACCCGGCCCAGCAGCTCGGGCTCCAGGTCCTTGTACGAGTGGACCGCGGCCAGGATCCGCCGCCACGCCGCACCGGTGTCCCCGGCGGGCCAGCCCAGGGCCCGGCACACGCCGGTCTTCCAGTCCTGGCCGCGCGGCACCGTCGGCCAGGCCGGGATGCCCAGCGCGGACGGCTTCACCGCCTGCCACACGTCCACGTACGGATGGCCCACCACCAGGACGTGCGGGTCCGTGACGGACGCCGCGATCCGCGACTCCTTCGAACCCGGCACCAGATGGTCGACCAGCACCCCCAGCCGGGCGTCCGGGCCCGGACGGAAGTCCCGCACGACCGCCGGCAGGTCGTCGACGCCCTCCAGGTACTCGACGACCACGCCCTCGACGCGCAGGTCGTCGCCCCACACCTTCTCGACCAGCTCGGCGTCGTGGCGGCCCTCCACGTAGATCCGCCCCGCCCGGGCCACCCGCGCCCGCGCACCCGGCACGGCGACCGACCCCGAGGCGGTGCGGGACGGGCGCGCGGGCACCGCGCCCCGGGGCCGTACGAGGGTGACGGTGCGGCCCTCCAGCAGGAAGCCGCGCGGCACCAGCGGGAACACCCGGTGCTTGCCGAACCGGTCCTCCAGCGTCACCGCGCCCGCCTCGCACCGGACGACCGCCCCGCAGAAGCCCGTCGCCACCTCCTCCACCACCAGGTCGGGCTCCGCGGGCACCTCCGGCGCGGGGGCCTGCTTCTTCCACGGCGGGGTCAGATCGGGGTCGTACTGGCGCATGCCGCCGACGGTACGGCACCGTGATCCGTCACCGCACGCCGAACCTCCGCGCCAGCGCGTCGCGTTGGGCGCGGACGAACGCCGCGTCCACCACCGCCCCGTGCCCCGGCACGTACAGCGCGTCCTCGCCGCCCAGCTGCAGCAGCCGGTCCAGGGCCGCCGGCCAGCAGGACGGCACCGCGTCAGGGCCGGCCTGCGGCTCGTCCGACTCCTCCACGAGGTCGCCGCAGAACACCACCTCGGGCGGCCCCCGCCGGGCGCGGGCACCAGCAGGGCCAGGTCGTGGCCCGTGTGGCCGGGGCCCGCGTTCGCCAGCAGCACCTGCCGGCCGCCCAGGTCGAGGGTCCACTCGCCGCTCACCACGTGGTGCGGGTGCACGAGGACGTCCACGGCCTCGCCCGCCTCGTCCGGCGCCACCCCGTGCCGGACCGCGTCCGCCCGCAGCGCCTCCCGGTCCCGCCGCAGCAGCTCCGCCATCCCGACCGCGCCGAACACCTGCGCCCCGGCGAAGGCCGCCGCGCCCAGCACATGGTCGAAGTGGGCATGGCTCAGTGCGATGTGCGTCACGCGGCGCCCCGCCCCCAGCAGACCCTGGGCCTGTGCACGCAGCTCCGCGCCCTCACGCAGCGTGGCGCCCGCGTCGAACAGCAGGGCCGCGGTGCCGCCCACGACGAGCCCGGCCGTGGCGTCCCACCCGGGCAGCCGCCGCCTGCCCACGCCCTCCGCCAGCCGCTCCCATCCGAACTCTTCCCAACCGACGTCCATACGGCGACGCTATCCGCATCGCCCCCGACCGGCGCGCGGGGTGTGACGCGGTGGGTGACCGCCGCCCTTGCCACGCCATGACCTCGGCGCCGTACACTGGCGCGGGGATGACTGGCACTCGGACACGGTGAGTGCCAACAGATGCCGCGGCAGCTTGTCAGCAGTGAGATCCCGAGCCAACTGGAGGTGCGCGCCGTGCTGAGTGAACGCAGACTCGAGGTCCTGCGCGCCATCGTCCAGGACTACGTGGGCACCGAGGAGCCCGTCGGCTCCAAGGCGCTCACCGAGCGGCACAAGCTGGGCGTCTCACCGGCCACCGTGCGCAACGACATGGCGGTGCTGGAGGAGGAGGGCTTCATCGCCCAGCCCCACACCAGCGCCGGGCGCATCCCCACGGACAAGGGCTACCGCCTCTTCGTCGACCGGCTCGCCGGGGTCAAGCCGCTGTCGCCGCCGGAGCGCCGCGCCATCCAGAACTTCCTGGACGGCGCGGTCGACCTGGACGACGTGGTGCACCGCACGGTCCGGCTCCTCGCCCAGCTGACCCGCCAGGTCGCGGTCGTGCAGTACCCGTCGCTGACGCGTTCGACCGTCCGGCACGTGGAGCTGCTGTCGCTGGCCCCGGCGCGGCTGATGCTGGTGCTGATCACGGACACCGGGCGGGTGGAGCAGCGCATGGTCGACTGCCCCGCCCCGATCGGCGAGACGTCCGTGGCCGACCTGCGGGCCCGGCTGAACAGCCGGGTCGTCGGGCGGCGCTTCACGGACGTGCCGGAGCTGGTGCAGGATCTCCCGGAGTCCTTCGAGTCGGAGGACCGGGCGACGGTCTCCCTGGTGCTGGCGACCCTGCTGGAGACGCTGGTCGAGGAGACCGAGGAGCGGCTGGTGATCGGCGGGACCGCCAACCTCACCCGCTTCGGACACGACTTCCCGCTCACCATCCGGCCCGTACTGGAGGCGCTGGAGGAGCAGGTGGTGCTGCTCCGGCTGCTCGGTGAGGCGACGGACCCGAAGATGACCGTCCGCATCGGGCACGAGAACGCCCACGAAGGGCTGAACTCCACGTCCGTCGTCGCGGTCGGCTACGGTTCGGGCGACGAGGCGGTGGCGAAACTCGGCGTGGTCGGACCGACCCGCATGGACTACCCCGGAACGATGGGAGCGGTACGCGCAGTGGCACGTTACGTCGGACAGATCCTGGCGGAGTCGTAAGTGGCCACGGACTACTACGCCGTACTCGGCGTGCGCCGCGACGCGTCCCAGGACGAGATCAAGAAGGCCTTCCGGAGGCTCGCCCGCGAGCTGCACCCGGACGTGAACCCCGATCCGAAGACGCAGGAGCGGTTCAAGGAGATCAACGCCGCCTACGAGGTGCTGTCGGACCCGCAGAAGAAGCAGGTCTACGACCTCGGCGGCGACCCGCTGTCCTCCTCGGGCGGCGGCCCCGGCGGTGCGGGCGGTTTCGGAGCCGGCGGCTTCGGCAACTTCTCCGACATCATGGACGCGTTCTTCGGCACGGCCACGCAGCGCGGCCCGCGGTCGCGGACCCGGCGCGGCCAGGACGCCATGATCCGCCTGGAGGTCGAGCTCGACGAGGCGGCCTTCGGCACGACGAAGGACATCCAGGTCGACACGGCCGTGGTGTGCACCACGTGCTCCGGCGAGGGCGCCGCGCCCGGGACGACGGCGCAGACCTGCGACATGTGCCGCGGCCGCGGTGAGGTGTCCCAGGTCACCCGGTCCTTCCTGGGCCAGGTCATGACGTCCCGGCCGTGCCCGCAGTGCCAGGGCTTCGGCACGGTCGTCCCGACGCCGTGCCCCGAGTGCGCGGGCGACGGGCGGGTGCGGTCCCGCCGCACGCTGACCGTGAAGATCCCCGCCGGTGTCGACAACGGCACCCGCATCCAGCTCGCAGGCGAGGGCGAGGTCGGCCCGGGCGGCGGCCCGGCGGGCGACCTGTACGTGGAGATCCACGAACTGCCGCACCCCGTCTTCCAGCGGCGCGGGGACGACCTGCACTGCACGGTGACCATCCCGATGACCGCGGGCGCCCTCGGCACGAAGGTGCCGCTGGAGACCCTGGACGGCATGGAGGAGGTCGACATCCGTCCCGGCACGCAGTCGGGGCAGTCGATCCCGCTGCACGGGCGCGGCGTCACGCACCTGCGGGGCGGCGGGCGCGGCGACCTCGTCGTGCACGTCGAGGTGCAGACCCCGACGAAGCTCGACCCGGAGCAGGAGCGGCTGCTGCGGGAGCTGGCGAAGCTGCGGGGCGAGGAGCGGCCCACAGGGCAGTTCGCGCCCGGGCAGCAGGGCCTGTTCTCCCGGCTGAAGGACGCGTTCAACGGCCGTTAGTCCGCCCCCGGCGCGGCCGGCCCCCGCAGCGGGAGCCGACCGCGCCGGGACACGGGCGGCCCGCCCCGCCGGTGATCGCGGGGCGGCGCACGACGGGCCGCGCGGGCGGCCGGAGGGGCGTGGCACGATGCCTGCATGTCGTCCGTGCTGAATGGGCTGTGGCGGGTGCCGATCGTGCAGGCCCCCATGGCCGGGGGTGCCTCGTGTCCCGGGCTCGCCGCCGCCGTGGCGGAGGCCGGCGGGCTCGGCTTCCTGGCCGGCGGGTACAAGACCGCCGACGGCCTGTACCAGGAACTCAAACAGGTACGCGCGCTCACCGGCCGGCCCTTCGGCGTCAACCTGTTCCTCCCGCAGGGCCGGTGCCCCGGCGAGGAGGGCGGCCCGACCGGACCGGCCGGCGCCCCGCCGCCCGTCGCGCCGGCGGCCCTCGACCTGTACCGCCAGCAGATCGCCGGCGAGGCCACCTGGTACGACACGCCCCTCGGCGACCCCGACGACAGCGGGCGTGACGACGGCTACGACGCGAAGGTGGCCATCCTGCTCGACGAGCCCGTGCCCGTCGTGTCCTTCACCTTCGGCTGCCCGGAACCGAAGGTGCTGGAGTCCTTCGCCCGCGTCGGCACCCGCACCGTCGTCACCGTCACCACCGCCGCGGAGGCCGTCGCCGCCGAGCGCGCGGGCGCCGACGCCCTGTGCGTGCAGGGCATCGAGGCGGGCGGCCACCAGGGCAGCCACCGGGACGACCCCCAGATCCCGCCCGGCGCCCGCGGCGCGGCCTGCTCGCGCTGCTCGCCTGCGTACGGGAGGCCGTGCGGCTGCCGCTGATCGCGGCCGGCGGCATCATGCGGGGCGGCCAGATCGCCGCCGTGCTGGCGGCCGGCGCGGAGGCCGCGCAGCTCGGCACTGCCTTCCTGGCGTGCCCGGAGTCCGGGGCGCACCCGCTCCACAAGCGGGCCCTCACGGACCCGGTGTTCACCCACACGGAGCTGACCCGCGCGTTCTCCGGGCGCCCGGCGCGCAGCCTCGTCAACCGCTTCCTGCGGGAGCACGGCCCCTACGCCCCGGCCGCGTACCCCGAGGTGCACCACATGACCAGCGGCCTGCGCAAGGCCGCGGCCGCCGCCGGGGACCCGCAGGGCATGGCCCTGTGGGCCGGGCAGGGCCACCGGCTGGCCCGCGACCTGCCGGCCGGGCGGCTCGTCCACGTACTGAACGCGGAACTCCGGTCGGCCGGCTCCGCGCCGATCCAGAGAGGCATGCCATGACCGCCCCCGTCTTCGTCGTCGAGGACCTGACCGGCGCCGCCCCGGGCGCCACCACCGCCCTGGACGGCGCGGAGGGCCGCCACGCCGTGTCCGTGCGCCGGCTCCGCGTCGGCGAGGACATCGTGCTGACCGACGGCGCGGGCCGCGGCGTCTTCGGCACCGTCGCCTCCGTCGAGGGCAGGGACCGGCTCGACGTCGCCGTCGCGGAGGTGCGGGACGAGCCCGTGCCCGCCCCCCGCATCACGGTCGTGCAGGCCCTGCCCAAGGGCGACCGCGGCGAGCTGGCCGTGGAGACCATGACGGAGACCGGGGTCGACGCGGTCGTGCCGTGGGCGGCGTCGCGCTGCATCACCCAGTGGAAGGGCGACCGGGGGCTGAAGGCGCTCGGGAAATGGCGCGCCACCGCCCGCGAGGCCGGCAAGCAGTCCCGCAGGCTCCGCTTCCCCGAGGTCGCCGACGCCGCCACCACCCGGCAGGTGGCCGCCCTCCTCGCCGCCGCCGACTTCGCGGCCGTCCTCCACGAGGAGGGCGCCGCACCGCTCGCCACCGCCGAACTGCCCGCCGAGGGGCACATCGTGCTCGTCGTGGGCCCCGAGGGCGGGGTGTCGCCCGACGAGCTGGCGGCCTTCGCCGAGGCCGGGGCCAAGCCGTACCGCCTGGGCCGCAGCGTGCTGCGGACCTCCACCGCCGGCACCGCCGCCACCGCGCTGCTGCTGGGCCGCACGGGACGCTGGTCCTGACCGGCGCCCTCCGCGGGGCCGGCGGGGGACGCGGCGGATAGGGTACGGACGTACCCGTCCGCCGAGCCGAGAGAGGCTGCCCGCATGGCCGGAGAGCCGCAGAGCGACTGCCTGTTCTGCAAGATTGTGGCGAAGGAGGTGCCCGCGACGATCGTCCGGGAGACCGACACGGCCCTCGCCTTCCGCGACATCAACCCGCAGGCGCCCACCCACGTGCTGATCATCCCCAAGGCGCACCACCCCGACGCGGCCGCGCTCGCCGCCGCCGAGCCCGCCGTCGCCGCGGACGTGCTGCGCATGGCGGGCGAGGTGGCCGCCGACGAGAAGACCGACGGCACCGGCTACCGCATCGTCTTCAACACCGGCACGGGCGCCGGGCAGACCGTGTTCCACGTCCACGCCCACGTCCTGGGCGGCCGCGGCCTCGCCTGGCCCCCCGGATAGACACCGTGTCCGTCCGCGAACTCGTCGTGCTGGGCACCGCGTCGCAGGTGCCCACCCGGCACCGCAACCACAACGGCTACCTGCTCCGCTGGGACGGCGAGGGCCTCCTCTTCGACCCGGGCGAGGGCACCCAGCGCCAGATGCTGCGGGCCGGGGTCGCCGCGCACGACCTCCACCGCATCTGCATCACGCACTTCCACGGCGACCACTCGCTCGGGGTCGCCGGGGTGATCCAGCGCATCAACCTGGACCAGGTCCCGCACCCGGTGGCCGCCCACTACCCGGCCGGCGGGCAGCGGTTCTTCGAACGGCTGCGGTACGCCACGGCCTACCGCGAACGCGCCCGCATCGAGGAGCAGCCGGTCACCGCGGACGGGGTCGTCGCCGCCACGCCCGCGTACACCCTGGAGGCGCGGAAGCTGTCCCACCCCGTGGAGTCCTTCGGGTACCGGCTCACCGAGCCGGACGGGCGGCGCATGCTGCCGGAGAGGCTCGCGGCGCTCGGCATCACGGGCCCCGACGTCGGCCGCATCCAGCGGGAGGGCGAACTGCGCGGCGTCCGCCTCGACGAGGTCAGCGAACCACGGCGCGGGCAGCGGTTCGCCTTCGTCATGGACACCCGGCTGTGCGACGGCGTCCACGCCCTCGCCGAGGGCTGCGACATGCTGGTCATCGAGTCCACGTTCCTCAACGAGGACGAGTCGCTGGCCGTCGAGCACGGCCACCTGACGGCAGGTCAGGCCGCGGCGGCGGCGCGGGACGCGGGGGTGCGGCACCTGGTCCTCACCCACTTCTCGCAGCGCTACCACGACCCGTCCCTCTTCGAGGCCCAGGCCCGCGCCGCCGGGTTCACCGGGGAACTGACCGTGGCCCACGACCTCGTGCGCGTGCCCCTCCCCAAGCGCCCCTGACCGCTCCCGGACCCGGTCCTCCACCACCGGGTCCGGCCGCCGTCGTCAGGCCCTCCCGGCACCATCGCGTCCGGTGCCGGGCGGCCCGTCATCCGGCCCCTGCGGGCCTCACCGCGCCCGGTCCGCGAGGACGGCCAGCAGCGCCTCCAGGTCCCGCACCGCGCCCGGGGCGAGCGGCGCCTGCCGCAGGCAGCCGCGGGCGGCGTCCAGGCCGCGCCGCGCCTCCGCCAGGGCCGCGGCACGGCCGCCGGCCTCCTCCACCAGCGCCGCGGCCCGCGCGACCTCCCCGGCCTCCCCGGCGTCCGGTGACTCCAGCAGCGCCGCGAGCTCCCGTGACGCGCGCCCCCGGCGGCCAGCGCCGCGAGGACGGGGAACGTCTTCTTCCGCTGCCGCAGGTCCCCGTGCACCGGCTTCCCGGTCACCGCCGGGTCGCCCCAGACGCCCAGCAGGTCGTCGACGGCCTGGAACGCCACCCCCAGGTGCCGCCCCGCCCGGTCCAGCGCGGCCACCGCCCCGTCCGGCGCCCCGGACAGCTGCGCGCCCAGCGCCGCCGCGCAGCCCAGCAGGGCGCCGGTCTTGTGCTCCGCCATGGACCGGTAGGCCCCCGGCCGCACCGCGCCGGGCCCCGTCCACGGACGCCGCTCGAAGCACAGGTCCTCCGACTGGCCCCGCACCAGCGCGGCCAGCGCGTCGCACAGGCGCCGCACGGCCGCCCCGGTGTGCGGGCCCGGCACCTCGGCGAGGACCTGCACGGCGAGCGCGAACAACGCGTCACCGGCGAGCACGGCCGGCCCGGTCCCGTACGCCTTCCACACCGTCTCGCGCTGCCGCCGCACGGCGTCGCCGTCCATGATGTCGTCGTGCAGCAGCGAGAAGGCGTGCACCAGCTCCACGGCGACCGCCCCGGGAACGGCGGCCGAGCCGTCCGCCCCGGCCGCCTCCGCCCCCAGCACGGCGAGCGCCTGCCGCAGCCCCTTCCCCTCGGAGGCCCCCGGCGCGGGACTGCCGCCCGTGTCCCGCCAGCCCATCGCGTACGCCGCCATCTCCCCGGTGTACGGGTCCAGCCGCCGTACCGCGTCCGCCAGCGCGGGCCGCACCCGGGCGCGGCACCGC
Source organism: Streptomyces sp. CC228A (assembly GCF_021390935.1). Taxonomy (GTDB): domain Bacteria; phylum Actinomycetota; class Actinomycetes; order Streptomycetales; family Streptomycetaceae; genus Streptomyces. The sequence goes on along the minus strand of NZ_JAJPUI010000003.1, from coordinate 303,237 downwards.
CGCAGCACCCCGGCCGCCCGCGCGGCGTCCCCGCGGGCCCGGCTGCGTCCGCGGCGCCGTGCGACTGCGCAGCCCCCGCCGGGGCGCCTCCGGCGTCGGACGGGTCCGCCAAGGCGCCCCCCACCGCGCGCGGAGCCGCACCCGGAGCCGCACCGCCGCCCGACGCCTCCTGAGCCCCCGGCGCCCCCGGAGTCCCTGGAGCCCCCGGGCAGCGGAGGGCGCCGCTGCCGCCGGGTACGCCGTCGCCCGGTTCATCGCGCCCCCTCCGCTCCGCCGGCCGTCGACAGCGCCGCCACCTCGACCGCCGCCAGGGTGCCGGCGGCGGCATCCGGCCGCCGGGACGGCACGGGCGCCGGCAGCGGCCCCACCTCCAGTTCCGCCGCCGCCTTCGCCGCCATGTCCCGGGCGTGGTGCAGACCGATCCGGTCCAGCTCGTCCCGCAGCGCGGCGAGCTCCGCGGCCGTCTCCGCCGCCGACCGGCCCAGCCGGGCCCGCGCCTTCACCAGGCCCAGCCGGGACAGGGCCGTGCCCCGCGGCTCCTCCATGGCGCGGAACTCCTCCAGCGCCCTGGCGTACAGCTCCTCCGCCTCCGCGTGCCGGCCCGCCCGGTACAGCACGTTGCCGCGCATCTTGTGGTTGTACGCCAGCGCGCTCGACAGCCGCATCGCGCGGCACGTCTCCTCCGCCTCCGACAGCAGCGCCAGCGCCCGCTCCACATCGCCGTCCCGCACCGACACCACGTCCGCGATGCCGCGCAGCGCCCAGGCCCGGCCCCGGTGGTCGTCGGCCCGCAGGGCCGTCTCCGCCGCCTCCTCGAAGAGCTCCAGCGCCTTGTCGTACGCCCCCGTGTTCCGGTGCATCTGCGCGATGCCCTCCAGCGCCCACACCGTGTGCCGGGCCTCGCCCCGCCGGCGGGCCTCCGCCAGCAGCTGCTCGTGCAGCTCGCCCACCGCCTCGTAGTCCCCCTGGATGCGGCCCGTCTCGGCGAGCCCGGCCAGCGAGTAGCCCCGCACGACGACGTCCCCGCCCCGCTCGCCCAGCTCCGCGGCCAGCCGCAGCAGCCGGTACGCCAGCCGCAGCGCGCCCCGCTGCCGGGCGAGCGTGCCGCCGCTCCACAGCGCCCACGCCCTCGCCGCCGTGTCACCGGCCTCGCGGGCCGCCCGGAAGCTGGCCTTCCACGCCCGGTCCGCCTCCGCGACCCGCCCCAGCCTGCGCTGCGCCTCGGCCACCGCCAGCCCGCACCGCGCGGTCTCCCGCAGGTCGCCGGCCTCCTCGGCCGCCCGCAGCTCCGCCACGGCCTTCGCCAGGACGTCCTCCAGCGACGCGTTCACCGACATCGACCCCACGGCGCCCTGGTACTCGGGCGCGAACGCCTTGCCCCGCGCACCCGACCGCTCCATCTGACCTGCCGTCATACCAGCCTTCCCTCAGTCGACTTGATGACCAAGACGGCCGGCGGCGGACCGGGTTCCGGAAAAGCCGCGAAGTCCCTCCACATGCGGGTGCGGGGTCCTCCCCGAGTGCTACGCATTCCGCAGGACCCTCCTCAGTGAGATGTACGGGGACTACTCGGCGAAGCGCCGCCATCACGACCCGTCGCCGCCCGGAATCCGGCAGACTGTCGTAAATCCGCACCGCACCCGCACCACGCGACCGGGAGTTCCCTGTGACCACATCCGCCGCTCCCGCAGGAGGAGACCACCCGCGGCGACAGCACACGGCGGGCGTCGACCCGCTGGGCACCCTGCGCACCCCCGAGGACCCGGACTGCGACGTCTTCCTCACCGGCACGGTCTTCCTGGACATCGTCTTCACCGGCCTCGACAGCGCCCCCGCGCGCGGCACCGAGACCTGGGCGCGCGGCATGGGCTCCAGCCCCGGGGGAGTCGCCAACATGGCGACGGCGCTCGCCCGCCTCGGGCTGCGCACCTCGCTCGCCGCCGCGTTCGGCGACGACCACTACGGCGAGTACTGCTGGGACGCCCTCGCGCGCGGCGAGGGCATCGACCTCTCCCGGTCCCGCACCGTGCCCGGCTGGCACTCCCCGGTGACCGTGTCCATGGCGTACGACGGCGAACGCACCATGGTGTCCCACGGCCACGAGGCACCGCCCCCGGAAGGCGCCCTGCCCATGTGCCCGCCGCGCGCCCGCGCCGCCGTCGCCTCCCTCGCCCCCGGCCGCCGGGAGGCATGGGTCGCCGAGGCCGCCCGCCGCGACACGCGGATCTTCGCCGACGTCGGCTGGGACGAGACCGGCCGCTGGGACCTCGCCGCACTGGCCGACCTGGAGCACTGCGAGGCGTTCCTGCCCAACGCCGAGGAGGCCATGCGCTACACCCGCACCGGCTGCCCCCGCGCCGCCGCCCGCGCCCTCGCCGACAAGGTGCGGCTCGCCGTGGTCACCCTCGGCTCCGACGGCGCCTACGCCGTCGACAGCGCCACCGGCGAGACCGCCGAGGTGCCCGCCATCGCCGTCACGGCCCTCGACCCCACCGGCGCGGGCGACGTCTTTGTCGCCGGCTTCCTCACCGGCACCCTCGCCGGCTGGCCGCTCGCCGACCGGCTGGCCTTCGCCGGCCTCACCGCGGCCCTCTCCGTGCAGGAGTTCGGCGGCTCGCTGTCCGCGCCCGGCTGGGTGGAGGTCGCCGCCTGGTGGCAGTACGTGCAGAGCTGCTCCGACCAGGACCCGGCCGCGCTGCGCCGCTACTCCTTCCTGGACGGCCTGCTGCCCGCCCCCAGCCGCCCCTGGCCGCTGCGCCGGGCGGTGCCCACGATCGGCTTCCGCCGCTCGGTCTGAGCGCACGGGCCCGGCGCCGCCGCGGGAAAAGCCCTCGGCCTCCCCGGCCGCACGCCGTACCCTGGACAGTCCAGAGGTTGTCGAGCGGCGAGAACCCTGCAACAGGAGGTATGCGCAGGCCAGAGAGCCGGCCCATGACTCACACACCCACAGACCAGGTACGCGCGCACTTCACCGTTCCCGCGAAGCACCCGATGGTGACCGTGCTCGGCTCGGGTGACGCGCTGCTCCGCGTGATCGAGGACGCGTTCCCGCACACCGACATCCACGTCCGCGGCAACGAGATCAGCGCTGTCGGCGACGCCGCGGAGGTCGCCCTCGTCCAGCGTCTCTTCGACGAGATGATGCTGGTCCTGCGCACCGGACAGCCGATGACGGAGGACGCCGTGGAGCGGTCGATCGCCATGCTGAAGGAAGAGACCGGGGGAACGGGCGTCGAGACCCCGTCCGAGGTCCTCACCCAGAACATCCTGTCCAGCCGCGGCCGCACCATCCGCCCCAAGACGCTGAACCAGAAGCGGTACGTCGACGCGATCGACAAGCACACGATCGTGTTCGGCATCGGACCCGCGGGCACCGGCAAGACCTACCTCGCCATGGCGAAGGCGGTGCAGGCCCTCCAGTCCAAGCAGGTCAACCGGATCATCCTCACCCGCCCCGCCGTCGAGGCGGGCGAGCGCCTCGGCTTCCTGCCGGGCACGCTCTACGAGAAGATCGACCCCTACCTGCGCCCCCTGTACGACGCGCTGCACGACATGCTGGACCCCGACTCGATCCCCCGCCTGATGGCGGCCGGGACCATCGAGGTCGCCCCCCTGGCCTACATGCGCGGCCGCACCCTCAATGACGCCTTCATCATCCTCGACGAGGCGCAGAACACGAACCCCGAGCAGATGAAGATGTTCCTCACCCGGCTCGGGTTCGACTCGAAGATCGTCATCACGGGCGACGTGACGCAGGTGGACCTGCCGAACGGCACCAGGAGCGGTCTGCGCCAGGTCCAGGACATCCTGGACGGCGTCCCCGACGTCCACTTCTCCCGGCTCACGTCCCATGACGTGGTACGGCACAAGCTCGTCGGCCGTATCGTCGACGCGTACGAGCAGTACGACAGCAAAAACGGGAAGTAGACCGAACAGCACCATGTCGATCGACGTCAACAACGAGTCGGGCACTGAGGTCGACGAAGAGGCCATCCTCGACGTCGCCCGCTACGCCCTGACCCGTATGCGCATCCATCCCCTCTCCGAGCTGTCGGTGATCGTCGTCGACGCCGAGGCCATGGAGCAGCTGCACATCCAGTGGATGGACCTGCCGGGCCCGACGGATGTCATGTCCTTCCCGATGGACGAGCTGCGTCCGCCGTCGAAGGACGACGAGGAGCCCCCGCAGGGCCTCCTCGGCGACATCGTGCTCTGCCCGGAGGTCGCCGAGAAGCAGGGCCGCGAGGCACCGACGCAGCACTCCATGGACGAGGAGCTCCAGCTCCTCACCGTCCACGGGGTGCTGCACCTGCTCGGGTACGACCACGAGGAGCCCGACGAGAAGGCCGAGATGTTCGGCCTCCAGGCGGCCATCGTCGACGGCTGGCGCGCGGAGAAGGGCCTCACCGGCCCCTCCCCGGCGCCGACCGTCTCCTGAGCGCCGTGACCGCGCAACTGGTCCTCGGCGCGGTGGCGCTCGTCGTCGTGGCCTGGCTCGCCGCGTGCGCCGAGGCCGGCCTGGCCCGGGTGTCCACCTTCCGCGCCGCCGAGGCCCTGCGCACCGGCCGGCGCGGAGCCGCGAAGCTCGTGCAGGTCGCGTCGGACCCCACCCGCTACCTGAACGTGGCGCTGCTGGTCCGGGTCGCCTGCGAGATGGCGGCCGCCGCCCTCGTCACGTACGTCTCGCTGGAGGAGATCGAGGAGACCTGGCTCGCCCTGGTCTCCGCGATCGGCGTGATGGTCCTGGTGTCGTACGTGGCCGTCGGGGTGTCGCCCCGCACCATCGGGCGCCAGCACCCGCTGAACACCGCCACCGCCGCCGCGTACGTCCTGCTGCCGCTGGCCAGGATCATGGGGCCGGTGCCGCAGCTCCTGATCCTCCTCGGCAACGCCCTCACTCCGGGCAAGGGCTTCCGCAAGGGCCCCTTCGCCTCCGAGGCGGAGCTGCGCGCCATGGTCGACCTGGCCGAGCAGGAGTCCCTCATCGAGGACGACGAGCGCCGCATGGTGCACTCCGTCTTCGAGCTCGGCGACACGCTGGTGCGCGAGGTGATGGTGCCGCGCACCGACCTGGTGTCCATCGAGCGCTTCAAGACGATCCGCCAGGCCCTCACGCTGGCCCTGCGCTCCGGCTTCTCCCGCATCCCCGTCACCGGGGAGAACGAGGACGACATCGTCGGCGTCGTGTACCTGAAGGACCTCGTCCGGAAGACCCACATCAACCGGGAGTCTGAGAGCGAGCCGGTGTCCACGGCCATGCGGTCCGCGACGTTCGTCCCCGACACCAAGAACGCGGGCGACCTGCTGCGGGAGATGCAGCAGGAGCGCAGCCACGTGGCCGTCGTCATCGACGAGTACGGCGGCACCGCCGGGATCGTCACGATCGAGGACATCCTGGAGGAGATCGTCGGCGAGATCACCGACGAGTACGACCGCGAGCAGCCGCCCGTCCAGGACCTCGGCGACGGCCGCTACCGCGTCACGGCCCGGCTCGACATCGGCGACCTCGGCGAGCTCTTCGGCCTCGGCGCGTACGACGACGAGGACGTGGAGACCGTCGGCGGCCTGCTCGCGAAAGCGCTCGGCCGGGTGCCGATCGCCGGGGCCACGGCGGTCGTGGACCTCCCGGACGGGCGGTCCCTGCGGCTCACCGCCGAGTCCCCCGCCGGCCGCAGGAACAAGATCGTGACCGTGCTGGCGGAGCCCGTGCCGCCGGCCCCGGAGGGCGGGGCCGCGTGACACCCGAGCGGCTCAGGGCGCTGTGCCTCGACCTCCCCGCGGCGGCCGAGGACTTCCCGTTCGGCCCGGAGACCTCCGTCTTCCGGGTCGCGGGGAAGATGTTCGCCCTGAGCGCGCTCGACGCGCAGCCCCTGAAGGCCAACCTCAAGTGCGACCCGGACGACGCGGTGCGGCTGCGCGCCGAGCACCCGGGCGTGGTCGTGCCCGGCTGGCACATGAACAAGCGCCACTGGAACACGGTCACCGTCGGCTCCCTGCCCGAGCGCCTGGTCCGCGAACTGGTCGAGGACTCGTACGACTTGGTGGTCGCCGGCCTGCCCAGGGCCGAGCGGCTGAGACTCGGCCGCCCGTAGCGGCGGACGCGATCTATGCTCGGGGCATGACACAGAGCACCGGACTTGACCCCGAGGACCGCAAGATCGTCACCCTGGCGCGCAGCGCGCGGGCCCGCAACGGCGTGCCCGAGGGCGCGGCGGTCCGGGACGAGACGGGGCGCACGTACGTCGCCGGGACGGTCGCCCTGGAGTCGCTGGAGCTGAGCGCGCTGCAGACCGCCGTGGCGATGGCGGTGGCGAGCGGGGCGAAGTCGCTGGAGGCTGCGGCGGTGGTGTCGGAGGCGGACGCCGTCTCCGACGCGGACCGGGCCGCCGTCCGCGATCTGGGCGGCGCCGCGACGCCGGTCCTGCTGGCCGGACCGGACGGGGCGGTGCACACCACGGTGACGGCGGGCTGAGCCTCCTCACGCAGTCGCCGGCCGCCCGCGTCGCAGCCGTTCCGTAGCTGCCTCGCGGCGGCCGTCCGGCGCCTGTGGGCTGCCTGCCGAGCCGCCTCATCTGACCGTCCGGCGCCCGTCGGCCGCCGCACGGGCCGCCCCGCGCCGGCCGCCGGAGCGGGCGCCGCGGCGGAGGGCCGTCGCCCGCGCCGCCGGGACCGCGGGACGCGGTGTACCCCGGGCCGCCCCGGGCCGTGTGTCCGGGCGCCGACGGGGCGCCGGGGCGGGGCCGTGACCGGGCCGTACGGGGCGCCGGGACGGGACCGGGGCCCGCCGCCGTACGGAAGGCGGGGAGGGGGCGCCGGCGGGGTTTCGCGAGGCCGGGCGCCCCTTCTGCGGCGGGTCCGCGCCCGCCGTGGGAGCCCGCCGGGAGGCGCCGGGGGCGGCGGACGTGCGGGGATCGGGGACAATGGCGGGCATGAGCGTTCGTAAAGCTGAAGACGAAGCGGTCCACCGGGCCGGGTTCGCGTGTTTTGTCGGCCGGCCCAACGCGGGCAAGTCCACCCTCACGAACGCTCTGGTCGGGCAGAAGGTGGCCATCACCTCCAACCGCCCCCAGACCACGCGGCACACCGTGCGCGGCATCGTGCACCGGCCGGACGGGCAGCTCGTGCTGGTCGACACACCGGGGCTGCACAAGCCGCGCACCCTCCTCGGTGAGCGGCTCAACGACATCGTGCGCACGACGTGGGCCGAGGTGGACGTGATCGGCTTCTGCCTGCCCGCGGACCAGAAGGTGGGGCCGGGCGACCGGTTCATCGCCAAGGAGCTGGCCGGGATCAGGAAGACCCCGAAGGTGGCCATCGTCACCAAGACGGACCTGGTCGACTCCAAGACGCTCGCCGAGCAGCTCATCGCCGTGGACCGCCTCGGCAAGGAGCTGGGCATCGAGTGGCAGGAGATCGTGCCCGTCTCCGCCGTGGGGGAGAAGCAGGTGGGCCTGCTCGCCGACCTGCTGGTGCCGCTGCTGCCGGAGGGCCCGGCGCTCTACCCGGAGGGCGACCTCACCGACGAACCGGAGCAGGTGATGGTCGCGGAGCTGATCCGCGAGGCCGCCCTGGAGGGCGTGCGGGACGAGCTGCCGCACTCCATCGCCGTCGTCGTGGAGGAGATGCTGCCCCGCGAGGGGCGCCCCGCCGACCGGCCGCTGCTGGACATCCACGCCAACCTGTACATCGAGCGCCCCAGCCAGAAGGGCATCGTCATCGGCCCCAAGGGCAAGCGCCTGAAGGAGGTCGGGATCACGTCCCGCAAGCACATCGAGGCGCTGCTCGGGACGCCCGTCTTCCTCGATCTGCACGTGAAGGTCGCGAAGGACTGGCAGCGGGACCCGAAGCAGCTGCGCCGGCTCGGCTTCTGAGCCGCGGCCCGGCTCAGGCCCCCTCGCGCAGGACCCTGCCGACCAGTTCCCGCTGCGCGTCCGTGAGCTGCGGGTCCCCGCAGCTCACCGTGCGGCCGTCGACCGTGATCGTGTAGGTGAACCCGTCCGGGACGGCCTCGCGGGGGCCGTCGCCCGCCCCCGCGAGGGCCGCCTCGGCCAGGGCGTGCCACACGGCGGCGTCCGGGCGGGCCGCCGTGTCCACGACGGCGCGCCGTTCGATGCCCGCGAAGCCGCCCTCGCGTCGTACCTCGATCCGCATGGTGCCTGTCTAGCGCGTCGGGACCCCGACCGTCGACCACGCCTTCACGACGGCCCGGTCCTCCGCGCCGCCCTCGCCGTAGCGCTCGCGTGCGGCCGCGACCGTCAGCCGGGCGAAGTCGGCGAAGTCGGCGGTCTCCCCGAGCTCGCCGCCGGTCAGCACGTCGTACCAGATCTGCCCGGCCCGCTCCCAGGCGTGCCCGCCCAGTGCGGTGGCCAGCAGGTAGAAGGCGTGGTTGGGGATGCCCGAGTTGATGTGCACGCCGCCGTTGTCGCGGCCGGTCCGCACGTAGTCGTCCATCGTCGCGGGCTGCGGGTCCTTGCCGAGCAGGTCGTCGTCGTACGCGGTGCCGGGGGCCTTCATGGACCGCAGGGCCGTGCCCTCCACCCGGTCGGTGAACAGCCCCTCGCCGATCAGCCAGTCGGCCTGGTCGGCGGTCTGGCCCAGTACGTACTGCTTGACCAGCGACCCGATGACGTCCGAGACCGACTCGTTCAGTGCGCCGGGCTGGCTGAAGTAGGCGAGGTTCGCGGTGTACTGGGTGACGCCGTGGCCGAGTTCGTGGGCGATGACGTCGACGGGGATGGTGAAGTCCCGGAAGATCTCGCCGTCGCCGTCGCCGAACACCATCCGCTCGCCGTTCCAGAAGGCGTTGCCGTAGTCGCGGTCGTAGTGGACGGTCGCGTCCAGCGGCAGCCCGGAGCCGTCGATCGAGTCCCGGCCGTAGGCCTCCATGAGCAGCTCGAAGGTCGCGCCGAGCCCGGCGTACGCCCGGTTCACGGTCGCGTCGCGGGTCGGTTCCCCGCCCTCGCTGCGGACCTTCCTGCCGGGCAGGCGCGTGCCGTTCTCCGCGTCGCACACGGTGCGGTGGGGGCGGCCGGCGGACGCGGGCCGGGCGGCGGCGCGGGCGGCGGCGGTGGTGAGGCTGCGGCCGGTCCGGTGGCCGGCGTCCGCGATGAGGGTGCGGCGGGCCGCGTCGGCGACGGCCGCGTCGGGGGCCTGGGCCAGCCGGTCCAGGAGGTGCGGGGGGATGATTCCGCAGAACACGCGGTGCAGAGGAGTCATGTTCCGCAATGTGGCAGCGTGTCACTGTCCTGTCACGCGTTGCGACGGGGATTGATGAAAAGGAGTGATAGGTCACTGTTTGGGGGTTAGTCGCCGGGAATCCCGCATACTGATACGACCCCTCCGCCATCGGGGACACTCGGCTACGCTGCTGCACATCATGCGTTTCGGGCTGCTTCTCCTTAGCTGCCGCGGCGAGGGCCTGTAGTCGTAGGCCGACCCCCTCCCCGCGGAGTCTGGTGCTGCTTCGAACAGTCGGCCGTCCCCCTGTCGGACCCGAGGAGCCCTACGCAATGTCCCAGCCCGTTGGCCGTCGCACGCCCGTCACGAACGCGACCCACACCCAGCAGCCGTCCGGTATGCCGATCCACAAGTACCGCGGCTACGAGCAGGTCGTGCTGCCCGGCCGCACCTGGCCGGAGCAGCGGATCACCAAGGCGCCGCGCTGGCTGTCGACCGACCTGCGGGACGGCAACCAGGCCCTGATCGACCCCATGTCGCCGGCGCGCAAGCGGGAGATGTTCGACCTGCTGGTCCGCATGGGCTTCAAGGAGATCGAGGTCGGCTTCCCGTCGTCGGGTGAGACCGACTTCGCGTTCGTGCGCTCCATCATCGAGGAGGGCGCGATCCCGGAGGACGTGACGATCTCCGTGCTGACGCAGGCCCGCGAGGACCTGATCGAGCGGACGGTGGAGTCCCTGCGGGGCGCGCACCGGGCCACGGTCCACATGTACAACGCGACCGCGCCCGTCTTCCGCCGGGTCGTGTTCCGCGGTTCGAAGGACGACATCCGGCAGATCGCCGTCGACGGCACCCGCCTGGTGATGGAGTACGCCGACAAGATCCTGGGCGACGAGACGGTCTTCGGCTACCAGTACAGCCCCGAGATTTTCACCGACACCGAACTGGACTTCGCGCTGGAGGTCTGCGAGGGCGTCATGGACGTCTGGCAGCCGGAGGCGGGCCGGGAGATCATCCTGAACCTGCCGGCGACGGTGGAGCGCTCCACGCCGTCCACGCACGCGGACCGCTTCGAGTGGATGTCGCGGAACCTGTCGCGCCGCGAGTTCGTGTGCCTGTCGGCGCACCCCCACAACGACCGCGGCACGGCCGTGGCCGCCGCCGAGCTGGCCGTCATGGCCGGCGCCGACCGGATCGAGGGCTGCCTGTTCGGGCAGGGCGAGCGCACCGGCAACGTCGACCTGGTCACCCTGGGCATGAACCTGTTCTCCCAGGGCGTCGACCCGCAGCTGGACTTCTCGCAGATCGACGAGATCCGCCGCACCGCCGAGTACTGCAACCAGATGGAGGTCCACCCGCGCCACCCCTACGCGGGCGACCTGGTCTACACCGCCTTCTCCGGCTCCCACCAGGACGCCATCAAGAAGGGCTTCGAGGCGATGGAGGCCGACGCGGCCGCCGCCGGGAAGCAGGTGGACGACATCGAGTGGGCCGTGCCGTACCTGCCGATCGACCCGAAGGACGTGGGCCGCTCCTACGAGGCGGTCATCCGGGTCAACTCGCAGTCCGGCAAGGGCGGCATCGCGTACGTGCTCAAGAACGACCACAAGCTGGACCTGCCGCGGCGGATGCAGATCGAGTTCTCCCGGATCATCCAGGCGAAGACCGACGCGGAGGGCGGCGAGGTCACCCCGGCGGAGATCTGGGCGGTGTTCCAGGACGAGTACCTGCCGAACCCGGCCGACCCGTGGGGCCGCATCCAGCTGCGTTCCGGCCAGACCAGCAGCGACAAGGACGGCACGGACACGCTCACCGTCGAGGCGGTCGTGGACGGGCAGGACACGGTGCTGACCGGCACCGGCAACGGCCCGATCTCCGCGTTCTTCGACGCGCTGAACACCATCGGGGTCGACGCGCGGCTGCTGGACTACCAGGAGCACACCATGAGCGAGGGCGCCTCCGCGCAGGCCGCGTCGTACATCGAGTGCGCCATCGACGGCCGCGTCCTGTGGGGCATCGGCATCGACGCCAACACCACGCGCGCCTCGCTGAAGGCAGTCATCTCGGCCGTCAACCGCGCTGCCCGCTGACCCTCGGGCCCCCGCGGCCCGTACGGCCCCTACGGACCCCGTCCACCCCGCGTGGACGGGGTTCGGCCATGTCCGTGGCGTTCTCATGACGAGGTGCTGACGAGGCATCACTGATGTGGCTAACATCACGTGCACATCGGCACAGTGGCCGAGGCGTCTGGAGGTGCGACGTGCAGCCAGCACGGGGATCACGCGGATCACACGGCCGAAAACTCCGCCTTTGCTCCGTACACACCTCGTGGCACACCGTCGGCGACGGAGAGTTCTTCTGCCCCGGCTGCGGCGGCGACCGCAACTACCGCCGCAGGACCGGCCGCCGCCGGTTCGCCGTGCTCGGCGTCCCGCTCGTGCCGCGCGGCGCCACCGGGCCGGTGATCGAGTGCGCGGCCTGCCACGAGCACTGGGACCCCGACGTCCTGGAGCAGCCGACCACCGCCCGCTTCTCCGCGATGCTCCGCGACGCCGTGCACACCGTCGTCCTCGCCGTCCTCGCCGCCGGCGGCACCTCCTCGCCCACCGTCGTACGGACCGCCGTCGGCGCCGTACGGGCCGCGGGGTACGAGGACTGCACCGCCGACAGCCTCACCAGCCTCATCGACGCCCTCGCCGCCGACACCGGCCGCTACGTCACCGACGCCGAGGGGCCGTGCGGCGCCGCCCTCGCCATCGAACTGCACGAGGCCCTCGACCCGCTCGCCCCGCACCTCGCCGCCGTCGGACGCGAATCGATCCTGCTGCAGGGCGCCCGGATCGCCCTCGCCGACGGCGGCTACATCCCCGCGGAGCGCGAGGTGCTCACCACCGTGGGCGACGCGCTGTCGCTGCGCCCCGACGACGTCGCCCGCCTCATGGAAGAGGCCCGCGCCCCGTTCTGAGCCGCAGGGCACGGGAACGGGACGCGGGCCGGGCGCCCGCCGGACGCCGCGCGGGCGTCAGACCTCGACGCCGCTCGCCCGCAGCATCTCCTCGCGCTCCACGATCTTCACGCGCTCGCGGCCCTCGGCCTCGCCGCGCGCCCGCTCCGCCGCGTCCAGCCGGTACCAGCCGTCCCAGGTCGTGTAGGCCACGCCCCGGTCCTCCAGGAAGGCCACCACGGCCTCCTCGCCCGGCGTCTCCGGCGTGTGCAGGCGGCCCTCGCGGTGGTCCTCCAGCAGGTTCGCCACCGTCTCGTTGGCGTCGCCCTTGGTGTGGCCGATCAGGCCGATCGGACCGCGCCGGATCCAGCCCGTCACGTACGTGGACTGCACGTGCTCACCGCCCTCCATGACCCGGCCGCCCTCGTCGGGGACCGTGCCGGAGGCCGCGTCCCACGGCAGCTTCGGCAGCTCGTCGGACAGGTAGCCGACCGCGCGGTACACGGCCTGCACGTCCCAGTCGGTGAAGTGGCCGGTGCCCTTCACGTTGCCCGAGCCGTCCAGCTCCGTGCGCTCGGTGCGCAGGCCGACGACCTTCCCGTCCTCGCCCAGCACTTCGGCCGGCGACTCGAAGAAGTGCAGGAACAGCTTGTGCGGGCGGTCGCCCTGGTCGCGGATCGCCCAGTTCTCCAGAGTCTTGGCGACCATGTCGACCTGCTTGTTGGAGCGGCGCGCGTCGATCGAGCCCGCGTCGTAGTCGATGTCCTCGGGGTTGACGATGACCTCGATGCTCGGCGAGTGGTCCAGCTCCCGCAGCTCCATGGGGCTGAACTTGGCCTGGGCCGGGCCGCGCCGCCCGAAGACGTGGATCTCCAGCGCCTTGTTGGCCTTCAGGCCCTCGTAGACGTTCGGCGGGATCTCCGTCGGCAGCAGCTCGTCCGCCGTCTTCGCCAGGATGCGGGCCACGTCGAGCGCCACGTTCCCGACGCCCAGCACCGCGACCTTCTCGGCCTCCAGCGGCCAGGTCCGCGGCACGTCCGGGTGCCCGTCGTACCAGGAGACGAAGTCGGCGGCGCCGTACGAGCCGTCGAGGCCGATCCCCGGGATGTCCAGCGGACGGTCCGCGTCGGCACCGGTGGAGAACACCACCGCGTCGTAGAACGCGCGCAGGTCGTCCAGCGTGATGTCGGCCGGGTAGTCGACGTTCCCGAAGAGCCGCACCTGCGGCTTGTCGAGCACCTGGTGGAGGGCCGTGACGATGCCCTTGATGCGCGGGTGGTCGGGGGCGACGCCGTAACGGATGAGGCCGAAGGGCGCCGGCATCCGCTCGAACAGGTCGATGGAGACACCCGGGTCGGTGGCGGCCTCGGACTTCAGCAGCGCGTCGGCGGCGTAGATGCCGGCCGGGCCGGCGCCGACGATCGCGACCCGCAGGGGGCGGGGCATGGCAGGTTCCCTTCGAAAGACAGCACGTCTTGTCTGCCAGCCTCACAAGCACAGCGACGCGACGGTACCCGGTTCCGATCTATGACCCCATAAGTATGAGTTATGTCTTTTCCGGGCCGGTGGCGGGGTGGAGGCGCACACGGACGGGCCGCACCCCGCCCCTTCCGGCCCCGAGCCGCCGCGCGCCCGAGGCCCCGCGCAGCCCCTGACCGGCGCCGGGGGCGTCCGCGGGCGGGGCGGTCCCGGCTGCGTGCGCGGGCGGGGACGGTACGCGGCCGCCACCCGGCCGGAGCCCCCGCCCCGTACGGGACAATGGGCGCATGACCCTGTTCCGTGACGACGGTATCGTCCTGCGCACCCAGAAGCTGGGCGAAGCCGACAGGATCATCACCTTCCTCACCCGCGGCCACGGCCGGGTGCGGGCGGTCGCGCGCGGGGTCCGGCGCACCAAGTCCAAGTTCGGCGCCAGGCTGGAGCCGTTCTCGCACGTCGACGTGCAGTTCTTCGCCCGCGGCGGCGAACTCGTCGGCCGCGGTCTGCCGCTGTGCACCCAGACGGAGACCATCGCCCCGTACGGCGGCGGCATCGTCACGGACTACGACCGCTACACCGCGGGCACCGCCATGCTGGAGACCGCCGAGCGGTTCACCGACCACGAGGGCGAGCCCGCCGTCCAGCAGTACCTGCTCCTGGTCGGCGCCCTGCGCACCCTGGCCCGCGGCGAGCACGCGCCCCGCCTCGTCCTCGACGCCTTCCTCCTGCGCTCCCTCGCCGTCAACGGCTACGCCCCCTCCTTCGACGGCTGCGCCCGCTGCGGCCTGCCCGGGCCGAACCGGTTCTTCTCCGTCGCCGCGGGCGGGGTGGTCTGCGGGGACTGCCGGGTGCCCGGCAGCGTCGTACCCTCTGCGGAGGCCGTCGCTCTGCTCAGCGCGCTGCTGACCGGCGACTGGCAGACGGCGGACGCGTGCGCACCGCGCCACGTCAGGGAGGGGAGCGGACTGGTGTCCGCGTATCTGCACTGGCACCTGGAGCGCGGGCTGCGCTCGCTCCGCTACGTGGACAAGTAGAAGCAGCACGCAGAGAACCAAGAGGACATAGGAGAAGTGAGCCGCATGGCGATGGCACGACGCGGATTCCTCGGGCGCTCCCGGCGCGACTACCAGGACCCCGAGCCGCACCCGTCCGGCGCCCGCCCGCCGAAGATCCCCGGCGAGCTCGTGCCGGAGCACGTGGCGATCGTCATGGACGGGAACGGCCGCTGGGCGAAGGAGCGCGGCCTGCCCCGCACCGAGGGCCACAAGGTGGGCGCGGAGCGGGTGCTGGACGTGCTGCAGGGCGCGGTCGAGATGGGCGTCGGCAGCATCTCCCTGTACGCCTTCTCCACGGAGAACTGGCGGCGCTCCCCCGAGGAGGTGCGCTTCCTGATGAACTTCAACCGGGACTTCATCCGCAAGACCCGCGACCAGCTCGACGCGCTGGGCATCCGGGTGCGCTGGGTGGGCCGCATGCCCAAGCTGTGGAAGTCCGTGGCCAAGGAGCTCCAGGTGGCGCAGGAGCAGACCAAGGACAACGACCGGCTCACCCTGTACTTCTGCATGAACTACGGCGGCCGGGCCGAGATCGCGGACGCGGCGCAGGCCCTCGCGCAGGACGTGAAGGCGGGCCGGCTGGACCCGTCGAAGGTCACGGAGAAGACCTTCGCGAAGTACCTCTACTACCCGGACATGCCGGACGTCGACCTCTTCCTGCGGCCGAGCGGCGAGCAGCGCACCTCGAACTACCTGCTGTGGCAGAGCGCCTACGCCGAGATGGTGTTCCAGGACGTCCTGTGGCCCGACTTCGACCGGCGCGACCTGTGGCGGGCGTGCCTGGAGTACGCCCAGCGCGACCGCCGCTTCGGCGGCGCCGTCCCGAACGAGGAACTCCTCGCGATGGAGGCCGCGATGAAGGGCCGCGCGGAGCCCTCGGACGGCGGCGGCGCGCCTGCGGCGGGCTGAGCACGGGGCCCGGACGGCCGCCCCGAGCAGGCCGCCGCCCGCGGGTGCGGCGGGCCGGCCGTCGAAGGTCGGCGGCGCCGCGCCCGGTGCTCTGACGCGGCGGGACGCGGCGTCTTGCGGTAGAGGGGCCAGGTGTGTGGGGAGCGGCGGCGCGACCGCCGGCGGATGGCGGGCCGCTCGGTGGTGCACCGGCGGCGCCGACGGCACCGCGCAGCCCCGTCGGCGGGGCGGCGCGGCCGGCGGCGTACGGGGGTGCCGCCGTGCAGGACCCGGGGGCCGCAGAGTCGCGCGGCCGGTACCCGGGCTGCCGGCCCCGCGGGCCGGGGGCGCGGCCGGCGGCGTACGGGCCGTGGCCACGCCCCGCCCGGCGGACGGGTGCGGCGCCTTGAGGAGGCGCCCGGCCGGTACCGGGCCGCCGGCCCCGCGGGTCCGGGGCGGGTGGCCGGCGGCGTACGGGCCTGGGGCCCACTGCCCGGCAGGACGGGTGCAGCGCCCGGCCGCGCCGCCGCCGGGGGAGCGGCGGACGGGTCCCCGCCGGGCCGGTACGCACGGAGCCCCCGTACGGCCTCCCGGCGCCGGGCCGGCGGAGGTCGTACGGGGGCTCTGTGAGGGCCGGGTCAGTCCTTCGGGGCGGCCGCGCAGTCCGCGCAGGTGCCGAAGATCTCGACCGTGTGGGCCACGTTCACGAAACCGTGCTGCGCCGCGATCGCGTCCGCCCACTCCTCGACCGCCGGGCCCTCCACCTCGACGGCCTTGCCGCAGCTGCGGCACACCAGGTGGTGGTGGTGCTCGCCGGTCGAGCAGCGCCGGTAGACGGCCTCGCCGTCGCTGGTGCGCAGCACGTCCACCTCGCCCGCCTCCGCGAGCGACTGCAGCGTGCGGTAGACCGTGGTCAGCCCCACCGAGTCGCCGCGGTGCTTGAGCATGTCATGCAGCTCCTGCGCACTGCGGAACTCGTCCACCTCGTTCAGCGCCGCCGCCACGGCGGCGCGCTGCCGGGTCGACCGGCCGCGTACGCCGGATCCTGCCGTCGCCACAGGTGTCTCCTTGCCCTCGGCCCGCTCGTTCACTTCGGTCGTACGTCGGGCCATTCTGCCAGGCCCGGCGCAGGGGCCCGCCGGGCGTGCATCAGACCCGCACTTCGTCCGCCTCCCCGGCCGCCCGGGGCGCCGGGTGCACCGCGGCCTCGGCCGCTCTGGCCCGGCGCCGGGCCAGCGGCGCGGCGAGGGCGGTGAACAGGACGAAGACGCCGAGCGCCAGCAGCACGATCGTCGCCCCGGGCGGCACGTCCTGGTAGTACGTGGTCACCGTGCCGGTCAGGGTGACCCCCACGCCGATCAGCACCGCCACCGCGAACGTCGCCCGGAAGCTCCGCGTGAGCTGCTGCGCCGCCGCGACCGGCACCACCATCAGGGCGCTGACCAGCAGCAGGCCGACCACCCGCATGGCGACCGTCACGGTCACCGCGGCGGTCACGGCCACCAGGAGGTTCAGCGCCCGCACCGGCAGGCCGGTGACCCGGGCGAACTCCTCGTCCTGGCTGACCGCGAAGAGCTGGCGCCGCAGCCCCAGCGACACGGCGACGACGAACGCGGCCAGCAGGCAGATCGCGACGACGTCCTCGTCCGAGACCGTCGACAGGGAGCCGAAGAGGTACGTGACCAGCTTCGCGTTGGAGCCCGCGTCGGAGAGGCTCATCAGCATCACGCCGCCCGCCATGCCGCCGTAGAACAGCAGGGCGAGGGCGATGTCGCCGCGCGTCCTGCCGTACATCCGGATCAGCTCCATCAGCACGGCGCCGGCGATGGAGACCAGCGCGGCCGTCCACACCGGGTTCGCGGACATCAGGAAGCCGAGGCCGACGCCGGTGAGCGCGATGTGGCCGATTCCGTCGCCCATCAGGGCCTGCCGGCGCTGGACGAGGTGGATGCCGACGGCGGGCGCGGTGACACCGACCAGCAGGGCGGCGATCAGGGCCCGCTGCATGAAGGCGTGGTCGAGGAATTCCATGGTCAGGTCAGCAGTCCCGTGCGGAGCGGCTCGCCGGCCGCGTGCGGATGGACGTGGTCGTGGCCGGGCAGGGCGTGCTGCCCGACGGCTTCCGGAGGCGGCCCGTCGTGGACGACGCAGCCGTCCCTGAGCACCACTGCGCGGTCGATCAGCGGCTCCAGCGGGCCCAGCTCGTGCAGCACGAGCAGCACCGTGGTGCCCTGGGAGACCTGCTCGCGCAGGGTGGCGGCGAGAACCTCCTGGCTGGCCAGGTCGACCCCCGCCATGGGCTCGTCCATGATCAGCAGCTCGGGCTCGGAGGCGAGGGCCCGGGCGATCAGCACCCGCTGGTGCTGGCCGCCGGACAGCGCGGACACGGAGTCCTTGGCGCGGTCGGCGAGGCCGACGAGCTCGATGGCCCGCTCGACGGCGGCCCGGTCGGCGCGGGAGGGCCAGCGCAGCCCCGTGCGGGACAGCCGGCCGGCGGCCACCACCTCGCGGACGGTCGCGGGCACCCCGCTGGCCGCGGTGGTGCGCTGCGGCACGTACCCGACGCGGGCCCAGTCGCGGAACCGGCGCAGCTCCGTGCCGAACAGCGAGACCCGGCCGCCGGTGAGCGGCACCTGGCCGATCACGGCGCGGACGGCGGTCGACTTGCCCGAGCCGTTGGCGCCGAGCAGCGACACGACCTCGCCGCGCCGTACGGCGAAGTCGACTCCGCGCAGGACGGGACGGGAACCGAGGGCCGCGGTGGCGGCCTCGACGGATATGACGGTCGGCTCGCTGTTCACCGTGCCTCCAGGGGGTTGCCGGGGGAGCGCGTCACTTCGCGCCGAGCGCCTTCTGCAGCGCGGCGAGGTTGGCTTCCATGACCTCGAAGTAGTCAGCGCCCTTGGACTTCTCGGTGATTCCCTCCAGGGGGTCGAGGACGTCCGTCTTCAGCCCGGTGTCCTTGGCGAGGGTCTTGGCCGTCTTGTCGCTGGCGAGCGTCTCGAAGAAGACGGTGGTCACCTTGTCGCGCTTGGCGACCTCCTGGAGCTCCTTGATGCGGGCCGGGGTCGGCTCGGACTCGGGGTCGAGCCCGGCGATGCCCTCCTGCTTCAGGCCGTAGCGCTCCGCGAGGTACCCGAAGGCGGAGTGGGTGGTGATGAAGGTCTTGGTGTCGGTGTTCTTCAGCCCGGCGGTGAACGTCGCGTCGAGCGCCTTCAGCTTCTTCACCAGGGCGTCGGCGTTCTTCTTGTAGTCGGCCGCGTGGTCGGGGTCGGCCTTGCCGAGGGTCTCGCCGACGCCTTCGGCGACCTCGGCGTACTTCAGCGGGTCCAGCCAGATGTGCGGGTCGGTGCCGGCCTCGGTCTCGTGGCTGTGCCCCTCGGCCTCGCCCTTGTGCTCGTCGGAGTGGCCCTCGGCCTCGTGGCCGTGTCCGTCGGCCTCGGCCGCGTGCCCGTCGGAGTGGGCCTCGCCCTCGTGGCCGTGCTCGCTGTGCGCCTCGCCCTCGTGGCCGTGCCCCTCGGCCTCGCCCTTGTGCTCGTCGGAGTGGGAGCCGCCGTGGTCGTGGCCGTCGCCCCCGGTGCCGTGCACGTGCAGCTCGGTGAGGGTGGCGGCGTCCACGGTGTGCTTGACGCCCGCTTCCTTGATCGCGTCGTCGACGGCGGGCTGGACCCCCGTGAGGTGCAGCACGTAGCCGGCGCTCTCCAGCTCGACCCGCTGGCGGGCGGTGATCGTCTGGTCGTGGGGGTCGGTGCCCGGCTCGGTGAGCGTGCTGACCGCGACGTGCTCGCCGCCGACCTGCTCGGCCAGGAACCGCATCGGGTAGAAGGACGTGACGACGTCCAGTTTGCCGTCCTTGTTCTGC
Source organism: Streptomyces sp. CC228A (assembly GCF_021390935.1). Classification (GTDB taxonomy): domain Bacteria; phylum Actinomycetota; class Actinomycetes; order Streptomycetales; family Streptomycetaceae; genus Streptomyces. The sequence goes on along the minus strand of NZ_JAJPUI010000003.1, from coordinate 283,832 downwards.
TCGCCCGCGGCGGAGGAGCCGCTGCAGGCGGAGAGCGTGACCAGGGCGAGGGCGGCGGCCCCGGTGGCGGTGGCGGCGGATATGGAGCGTCGTACGTTCATGACACTCATTTTCAACTTTGCTGGAAACGATTGTCAACAAACGGGTCAAGTGGCCCGCACCACCCACCGATTTGATCCCGGGGCCGTACGCGCCGCTAATGTGAGGCATTCGCTTCGTCGTCGTCGTAATGAAGAGAGCACCGTGGCCGCCGACAAGATCGACACCATCGTCAGCCTCAGCAAGCGCCGTGGCTTCGTCTACCCCTGCAGCGAGATCTACGGCGGTCAGCGTGCCGCCTGGGACTACGGGCCGCTCGGCGTCGAGCTGAAGGAGAACATCAAGCGCCAGTGGTGGCGCTACATGGTCACGTCCCGCGAGGACGTCGTCGGCATCGACTCGTCGGTGATCCTGGCCTCCGAGGTGTGGGAGGCGTCCGGTCACGTCGCCACCTTCACCGACCCGCTCACCGAATGCACCTCCTGCCACAAGCGCTTCCGCGCGGACCACCTGGAGGAGGCGTACGAGGAGAAGCACGGCCGCCTGCCCGAGAACGGCCTCGCCGACCTGAACTGCCCGAACTGTGGCAACAAGGGCATGTTCACCGAGCCCAAGCAGTTCTCCGGCCTCCTCTCCACCCACCTCGGCCCCACCCAGGACTCCGGCTCCGTCGCCTACCTGCGCCCGGAGACCGCGCAGGGCATCTTCACCAACTTCGCCCAGGTGCAGCAGACGTCGCGCAAGAAGCCGCCGTTCGGCATCGCGCAGACGGGCAAGTCCTTCCGGAACGAGATCACTCCGGGCAACTTCATCTTCCGCACCCGCGAGTTCGAGCAGATGGAGATGGAGTTCTTCGTCAAGCCGGGCGAGGACGAGCAGTGGCACGAGTACTGGATGGAGCAGCGCTGGAACTGGTACACGGGCCTGGGTCTCCGTGAGGAGAACATGCGCTGGTACGAGCACCCGAAGGAGAAGCTCTCCCACTACTCGAAGCGCACCGCCGACATCGAGTACCGCTTCCGGTTCGGCGGCAGCGAGTGGGGCGAGCTGGAGGGTGTCGCCAACCGCACCGACTACGACCTGAACGCGCACTCCCGCGCCTCCGGCCAGGACCTGTCGTACTTCGACCAGGAGGCCGGCGAGCGCTGGACCCCCTACGTGATCGAGCCGGCCGCCGGTGTCGGCCGCGCCATGCTGGCCTTCCTGCTGGACGCGTACGTCGAGGACGAGGCGCCCAACGCCAAGGGCAAGCTGGAGAAGCGCACCTCGCTGCGGCTCGACCCGCGCCTGTCGCCGGTGAAGGTCGCGGTCCTGCCGCTGTCCCGCAACCCGGAGCTGTCCCCGAAGGCCAAGGGCCTCGCCGCCGACCTGCGCAAGCACTGGAACATCGACTTCGACGACGCGGGCGCCATCGGCCGCCGCTACCGCCGCCAGGACGAGATCGGCACGCCGTTCTGCGTGACCGTCGACTTCGACACCCTGGAGGACAACGCGGTCACCGTCCGCGAGCGTGACTCCATGAAGCAGGAGCGCGTCTCCCTCGACCAGGTCGAGGGCTACCTCGCCTCCCGCCTGATCGGCTGCTGACGCGCCGCAGGCGTACGGCTCAGGCCCCCGGTTCAGGAAGCGGAACCGGGGGCCTCGCCGTATGCCGGTCCCGCGGGGACGCCCGGTTCCGCAGGACCGGAAAAACGGATGCCTGCCGGTCGCTGCACCGGTAGCGTGCGGCGCGTGTACTCCTTCCTCCCGATCTACGAGTGAGAGTGCGCCGGGCCGCCTGAGCCCGTGACGCCCCACCTGATGTGTCCAGGACCACTTCTCACCCCGAAGGGAGACCCCGCCATGGCCAAGAACCGCAACAACCTGCTCGGCGTGGGCGGGCAGCGCAAGAAGCTGTCCCGCGCGCAGCGGCAGGACGGCGGCACCGCGTCCGCCGCGGACCGCAGGGCCGCTGACGAACAGCGGCAGGAACTGCTGAGGAAGATGCGCGAGCGCGCGGCGCAGGACTGACGCGCGGCCGCGCCGGCGGCAGGGCGAGGGGCGGGGACCGCGGCGGTCCCCGCCCCTCGCGGCGTTCCCGGCGCCACGGCGGCACTCCGAGCCCGCGGCCATGCACGCGACCACCCGCCGACCGCGGCCCGGTGCCCGGCGGCCCGCTTGCTGCCCGGAGCGCGGGCCACGGACGGACTGCCTGATGCCCGCGGCCTGGTGCGTGTGGGACGGGCTGCCTGCCCGGTGCGGCCCGTCGCCGGCCTTGCCGGTGCCGCCCGCCGTACCCATGCCCATGGCCGGCCCGGCCTGCCCGGTGCGTGTGGACCACCTGCGGACTGCCTGATGCCCGCTGCCGCCCGCCTGGTACGCCCTGCGCGCCGCCCGCCCCGCCGCGGGTCCGCCCCGCCGTGTCTGCCGCGTACCGCCCGCGGCTCCGCGCTGTCCTCCACCGGCCGCCGGGCTCCGCCGGGGATACGCGACAATGGGGCAATGACCGCGTTCAGCCCCTTCGCTCCCTTGTCGATCGGTCCGCACACCGTGCAGCCGCCGGTGGTGCTCGCCCCCATGGCCGGCATCACGAACGCCCCGTTCCGCACGCTCTGCCGCGAGTTCAGCGGCGGCAAGGGGCTGTTCGTGAGCGAGATGATCACGACCCGGGCGCTGGTCGAGCGCAACGAGAAGACCATGCAGCTCATCCACTTCGACGCGAGTGAGACGCCGCGCTCGATCCAGCTCTACGGGGTGGATCCGGTCACCGTCGGCAAGGCGGTGCGCATGATCGTCGATGAGGACCTCGCGGACCACATCGACCTGAACTTCGGCTGCCCGGTCCCGAAGGTGACCCGCAAGGGCGGCGGGTCCGCCCTCCCGTACAAGCGGCCGCTGCTGCGGGCGATCCTGCACGAGGCCGTCTCCAACGCCGGGGACCTCCCGGTCACCATGAAGATGCGCAAGGGCATCGACGACGACCACACCACGTACCTCGACGCCGGGCGGATCGCCGTCGAGGAGGGCGTGACCGCGATCGCCCTGCACGGGCGCACCGCCGCCCAGCACTACGGCGGCACGGCCGACTGGGACGCCATCGCGCGGCTCAAGGAGCACGTGCCCGAGATCCCCGTGCTCGGCAACGGCGACATCTGGTCGGCGCAGGACGCCCTGCGCATGATGCGGCAGACCGGCTGCGACGGGGTCGTCGTCGGGCGCGGCTGCCTGGGCAGGCCCTGGCTCTTCGGGGACCTCGTGGCGGCGTTCGAGGGGACCGGCGCGGCGGCCGCGCCGACGCTGCGGGAGGTCGCGGACGTCATGGTGCGCCACGCACGGCTGCTGGGGGAGTGGATCGGTGACGAGTCGCGCGGTGTCATCGACTTCCGCAAGCACGTGGCCTGGTACCTGAAGGGCTTCGCGGTCGGTTCCGAGATGCGCAAGCGGCTCGCGGTCACCTCGTCCCTGGACGAGCTGCGCGCTCAGTTGAGCGGGCTAGACCTGGACCAGCCCTGGCCGGCCGGCGCGGACGGCCCGCGGGGGCGGACCTCGGGGAACAACCGCGTCGTCCTGCCGGACGGCTGGCTGAAGGACCCGTACGACTGCGCGGCCGTGGGTTCCGACGCGGAACTGGACACCTCGGGCGGCTGACCAGGGGCGGAAGGGGCTCGCCGGGACGTTCCGGCGGGCCCCTTCCGCGCGTCCGGATCGTGGGATCCGGTGGCGGACGGCGGCGTGATTCTCGCCACCTCTGATAGGGGTTGCGCTCAGATGAGCGTGTTTAGGGCGGCTGTACTTCTCTAAGGATGGCACTGAGTGCCACCTCTTCGAGCGTTCAAGAAGTGAACGCATACGGTTCCTAGTCGCTCATGTGAGCGGGATGTTCGCTCTTCTGTGAGATCCACTCTTCAAGGGGTGAATCCTCGGGCGCTCACGGCGCAACGTCGCCGTAACTTTCAATCTGTTGGCGGACGAGTGGTTAAGGCCCCATGACGGGTAGGTGTACCTCCACAGACGCCTTCGATCTGGGTATGTTCCTCGCCGTCAGGGCAGCCACCGCGTCTCCGAGGAGTCGAGACCCGTGTCGGAAATCAAAGATCAGAAGTTCGTCTACGACTTCACCGAGGGCAACAAGGACCTCAAGGACCTTCTCGGTGGTAAAGGCGCCAACCTCGCCGAGATGACCAACCTCGGTCTCCCGGTGCCACCCGGCTTCACGATCACCACCGAGGCGTGCAAGGTCTACCTGGAGAGCGGCGCCGAGCCGCCCGCCCTGCGCGACGAGGTGAGCGCCCACCTCGCCGCCCTCGAGGAGGCGATGGGCAAGAAGCTCGGCCAGGCCGACAACCCCCTCCTCGTCTCCGTCCGCTCCGGCGCCAAGTTCTCCATGCCGGGCATGATGGACACCGTCCTCAACATCGGCCTGTCCGACGCGTCCGTGGAGGGCCTCGCCCGGCAGTCCGGCGACGAGCGGTTCGCCTGGGACTCGTACCGCCGCCTCATCCAGATGTTCGGCAAGACCGTGCTGGGCGTCGAGGGCGAACTCTTCGAGGAGGCGCTCGACGAGGCGAAGAAGGCCAAGAAGGTCACGGTCGACACCGACCTGGAGCCCGCCGACCTGAAGAAGCTCGTCCGCACGTTCAAGAAGATCGTCAAGAACGAGGCGGGCCGCGACTTCCCGCAGGACCCGCGCGAGCAGATGGACCTCGCCATCAAGGCGGTCTTCGACTCCTGGAACGGCGACCGCGCCAAGCTGTACCGCCGCCAGGAGCGCATCCCGCACGACCTCGGCACCGCCGTCAACGTGTGCACCATGGTCTTCGGCAACCTCGGACCGGACTCCGGCACCGGCGTCGCCTTCACCCGCGACCCCGCCTCCGGCCACCAGGGCGTGTACGGCGACTACCTGCAGAACGCGCAGGGCGAGGACGTCGTGGCCGGCATCCGCAACACCGTCCCGCTCGCCGAGCTGGAGTCCATCGACAAGACGTCGTACGACCGGCTCATGGCGATCATGGAGAAGCTGGAGAACCACTACAGGGACCTCTGCGACATCGAGTTCACGATCGAGCGCGGTCAGCTGTGGATGCTCCAGACCCGGGTCGGCAAGCGCACCGCCGGGGCCGCCTTCCGGATCGCCACCCAGCTCGTCGACCAGGGCCTCATCGACGAGGCCGAGGCGCTCCAGCGGGTCACGGGCGCGCAGCTCGCCCAGCTCATGTTCCCGCGCTTCGACGAGAAGGCGACCGTCGAGAAGGTCGCCCGCGGCATCGCCGCCTCCCCGGGCGCGGCCGTCGGCAAGGCCGTCTTCGACTCGTACACCGCCGTCAAGTGGTCCCGCTCCGGTGAGAAGGTCATCCTCATCCGTCGCGAGACGAACCCGGACGACCTGGACGGCATGATCGCCGCCGAGGGCATCCTCACCTCCCGCGGCGGCAAGACCTCGCACGCCGCCGTCGTCGCCCGCGGCATGGGCAAGACCTGCGTCTGCGGCGCCGAGGAGCTGGAGGTCGACACCAAGCGCCGGCGCATGACGGTGCCCGGCGGGCACGTCGTCGAGGAGGGCGACGTCATCTCCATCGACGGCTCCACCGGCAAGGTCTACCTGGGAGAGGTACCCGTCGTACCGTCGCCGGTGGTCGAGTACTTCGAGGGCCGCATGCACGCCGGCGCCGACGACGCCGACGAACTCGTCCAGTCGGTGCACCGCATGATGGCCTACGCCGACCGCCGCCGCCGACTGCGGGTGCGCGCCAACGCCGACAACGCCGAGGACGCGCTGCGCGCCCGCCGGTTCGGCGCCCAGGGCATCGGCCTGTGCCGCACCGAGCACATGTTCCTCGGCGAGCGCCGCCAGTACGTCGAGCGGCTCATCCTCGCCGACACGGACGCCGAGCGCGAGGACGCCCTGAAGGCGCTGCTGCCGCTGCAGAAGGGCGACTTCGTCGAGCTCTTCGAGGCGATGGACGGCCTGCCGGTCACCGTCCGCCTCCTGGACCCGCCGCTGCACGAGTTCCTGCCCGACATCACCGAGCTCTCGGTGCGCGTCGCCCTCGCGGAGTCCCGCAAGGAGCCGCACGAGAACGAGCTGCGCCTGCTGCAGGCCGTGCACCGGCTGCACGAGCAGAACCCGATGCTGGGCCTGCGCGGGGTCCGCCTCGGACTGGTCATCCCCGGCCTGTTCACCATGCAGGTGCGGGCCATCGCGGAGGCCGCGGCCGAGCGGATCGACGCCAAGGGCGACCCGCGCGTCGAGATCATGATCCCGCTGGTCGGCACGGTGCAGGAGCTGGAACTGGTCCGCGAGGAGGCCGAGCAGGTCATCGCGGAGGTCGCGCAGTCCAGTGGCGTCGAGCTGGACCTGGCGCTCGGCACCATGATCGAGCTGCCGCGTGCCGCCGTGACCGCCGGGCAGATCGCGGAGGCCGCCGAGTTCTTCTCGTTCGGCACGAACGACCTCACGCAGACCGTGTGGGGCTTCTCCCGGGACGACGTGGAGGCCAGCTTCTTCACCGCGTACCTGGAGAAGGGCATCTTCGGCGTCAGCCCGTTCGAGACCATCGACAAGGACGGTGTGGGCTCCCTGGTCCGCCACGCCGTGGAGGCCGGCCGGGCCACCCGCCCCGACATCAAGCTCGGCGTCTGCGGCGAGCACGGCGGCGACCCGGAGTCGGTGCACTTCTTCCACGAGGTCGGCCTCGACTACGTCTCCTGCTCGCCGTTCCGGATCCCGGTGGCGCGCCTGGAGGCGGGCCGCGCCGCGGCGCAGTCCGCCGGCAGCGACAGCCGCTGACGCGGGCCCGGCGGCCGCCCGCACCCGCGGGCGGCCGGCCGGTCCCTCCCGAACAGCCACCCCGGCCGTCCCCTACGGCCGCCATCCGGGCCGTCCCGTACGGCCACCCCCGGCCGTCCCGACAGGGCGGCCGCCACACCCGGCCGTCTCGTACGGCCCTCCCCGGCCGTCCGCTCCCGCTGGACGGCCGGCCCCCGGCTGCCGGGGCCGCCGCCTGTCTCCGACCAGTACCGATCGGCGGCGGTCCCGGCGCACCACCACGCGCCGCCCGCGTCACCGGGCGGCAACCTGCCCAGGCCGCCGGGGCCGCCGTCTGTCACCCGACCCTCACCGATCGGCGGCGGCCCCGGTACACCGAGACGGGGCGGACACCTTGTGCGGAGGTGTCCGCCCCGTACTGTTTCGTCCGGTGCGTGGAATGGAGGTTCCGGGTGAATTACGGGCGGTTGAATTCTCGCAAGTTGAAGTCCGGACTTTTTACGGGCCGGTGACTTCGCGTCAATTCTCCGCCTTGTACCCGCAAACGCAGGGCGGAGCGCGGCCACCGGATCCCCACCCGCCGACCGCGCCCCATTACCCCTGCCAGACAGGAGAGCCGCAACCTTTCAGGCCCGCCGCCGGGCGTGAGAAGCCCCCCACGGTCTTCGACACGCCACCTCGGTCCTGAAGGTTTCCTGTCCGACGGCGTACAGCTTTTCGGTTCGGGGCCACCCGTGGCCATAGGTTTCAAGTGTGGCTGAAATGCCGTGGTAACAACCTGTGATGGCATGCATACTCATCGGTGGGGGGTGATTGCGGATGCAACAGGTGGGGGTTCAGTGCTTCGTATACATTTCACCGGTGCGGATCTCGCCGGGGTCCGGATGGCCGCCCGGCCCGACGTCCTGTGGGAAACGGTTCTCAGCTTTCACCGATTGCGGGACCGCCGCGGCGCGCTGGTCTACGGGGAATGGCGGGCCCAAACCCGCACGCGGCTGAACGGCGAAACGCGGCTGCTGGGCGCGCTCGTGCCGGCCCGGGGCTATTTCCCCGACTTCCTGACGCCGCCGGAGGGCCTGCACGGACTCGACCCGGCCCTGGAGGCGCTGCGGGCGACACCGCAGGAGCGGATGGGCGCCGAGCTGGAGCTGCTGGCCGCGGAGCGCCCCGCGGCGGCCCCGCTGCCGTCCTGGACGGCGGGGCTCGGCGAGGGCCGCCCGGAGTCCTTCAGCCGCCTCCTCGGGGCCCTGCGCGGCTACCACCGGGCCGCCATCGAGCCGTACTGGACGTACATCCAGTCCCGGGTGGAGGCGGACCGCGCCGTGCGCGGCCGGGCGCTCCTCGACGGCGGCGCCGAGGAGCTGCTGGCGTCGCTGCCGCCGATGCTGCGGTGGCGGGCGCCCGTCCTGGAGGCGGACTACCCGGTCGACCGGGACCTGCACCTCGACGGGCGCGGGCTGCTGCTCCAGCCGTCGTACTTCTGCCGCGGCAGCGCCGTGACGTACCGCGACCCGGGGCTGCCGCCGGTCCTCGTCTACCCGGTGACCCACACGGACGCGCCGGCCGCGCACGCGGAACCGGACGGGTCGCTGGGCCGGCTGGTGGGCCACACCCGCTCGGCGGTCCTGAAGGCCATCGGGCACGGCGGGACGACGAGCGAGCTGGCCCGCCGGGCAGGGGTGTCCCTGGCCTCGGCGAGCCAGCACGCCGGTGTGCTGCGCGACGCCGGGCTCGTCGTCACGCTGCGCCAGGGAAGCTCCGTGCTGCACACGCTGACGCCGTTGGGCGCCGCCCTGCTGCACGGCGGCGCCCGGCCGGAGGTGCGGGAGCGGCCCCGCAGGCGGGGCTACGCCCGGAACGGCCCCGTCACCTCGTAGGTGATGCCGCCGGACGAGCTGCCGCTCGTGCCGCGCTGGCTGGAGAAGTACAGCCGCTTGCCGTCGGGCGAGAAGGCGGGCCCGCAGATCTCGGAGCTCGACTGGCCGTTGATCCGCAGGAACGGCGCCACCACGTCGTCCGGCGTGATCACGCAGATCTCCATGTTGCCGCCGTCCTCGGCGACGTACAGGTCGCCCGAGGACGCACCGGTGATGTTGTCCACACCGGTCAGCGGGGCGGTGCCGCTCACCAGCGAGTCGTCGTACGCCAGCTCGTAGGTGCCGGCGGCGACGTTCAGCTGCCAGACGCGGTTGTCGCCCTTGGTCGTGAACCAGACGGTGTCGTTGGCGTAGTGGCAGCCCTCGCCGCCGTTGAACCTCTTCGCACCCGAGACCTGCTTGCGCGTGGCGGTGGGGTAGCCGTCCGGGTCGGGCACCGTCGCCCAGGTGAAGCTGCCGGAGGTGGCCGAGCCCGCCTTGAGCACCTGGAGGGTGCCGGAGGACAGGTCGCCCCAGGTGTTCGGCACGAACCGGTAGAAGCAGCCGTCCGACATGTCCTCCGTGAGGTAGACCACCTTCCGGACCGGGTCGGCGGCGGCCGCCTCGTGGTTGAACCTGCCCATGGCGGGGCGCCGCACCGCGGCCTTCACGCCCCACGGGTCGGTCTCGTAGACGTAGCCGGTGGTGACCTCCTCGCAGGACAGCCAGGTGTTCCACGGCGTCTTGCCGCCCGCGCAGTTGCGGTTGGTGTTCGACAGGATCCGGTAGGCGCCGGTGATGTTGCCCGAGGAGTCGAACCGGACGGCGCCCGCGCCGCCCGTGCTGGAGATCTCGGAGTTGGAGACGTAGATCCAGCCGGTGCCGTCCGCGAAGCAGGCCCCGCCGTCGGGGGCGCTGTGCCAGGTGTACGAGGTGCCCGCGACCTTCTGGCCGGACCGGGCGACGACCCGGCTGGTGAAGCCGGCGGGGAGCTGGATGCCGTTGGCGTCGGCCGCGCCGAGCGGGCCGTACGGGCCGGTGCCGGGCTGGGCGGGGGCCGCGTAGGCCGCGCCCTGCATCAGGGTGTAACCGAAGGCCATGGCGGTGCCACCGGCGACCGCTCCGCGCAGGAAGCTGCGACGTTCCACGAGATCACTCCAGAGGAATCGTGACCGCCCCGTCGCTCGCTTCGGCGACGGGGTCGCGCGCTGCGGGAACTTACGAGTGCCGGATTGACGGTGCATCAACAAGCGGTGAAGCGGAAGAAGCGTGCGGCGGTCGGCTGCGCCGCGGCGGGGCGGCCGCTGCTCAGGGGGCCCGGGGGAGTGGTGGGACGACCCGTGCCGGCACTCCTCGTACGCCGCGGCGGGACCCGCCGCCCGGGGCGGCCGAAAAAAATCTGGCGGGCGCCGATGAGTTCCGGCGGGCCCGCCGGTCCACCCTTCCGTAAGCGCCACCACGGCACACCGAAGGGACCGCAACCCGCCATGACCGCACAGATGATCTTCGTGAACCTGCCGGTGAAGGACCTGGACGCCAGCAAGGCGTTCTGGACGAAGCTGGGCTACTCCTTCAACCCGGAGTTCACCGACGAGAACGCCGCCTGCCTGGTCTTCAGCGACACGATCTTCGCGATGCTGCTGACCGAGCCCTTCTACCGGTCGTTCACGGAGAAGGAGATCGCCGACGCCGCCACCACCACCGAGACCATGATCGCGCTCAGCGCGGAGAGCCGCGCGCAGGTGGACGAGCTCGTCGACACCGCCCTGGCCCACGGCGGCTCGCCGGGCAACGCCACCCAGGAGTACGGCGATTGGATGTACAGCCGCTCCTTCCAGGACCCGGACCACCACATCTGGGAGATCGCCTGGATGGACGTCGAGAAGATGCGGGCGCAGGCCGGACCGCAGGCCGCGCAGGGCTGACGGCCACCGGGCCGCCCCGGGCGGCCGACGACGACGGGGTCCGTGCCACCACGGACCCCGCGTCGACGTTCCCCCGCCCGGCGCGGACTCAGGCGGTCCGCACCGGGTAGACGGCCACCGCCACCTCGTCGTCGTCGAGGCACCGCCCCGTCTCCAGGTCGAAGCGCTGCTTCAGCAGCGGCGACGCCACGAACGTCCGCCCCGCCGCCGTGCCGATCAGCCCCCGGGCCAGCACCTGCGCGCCGGTGAACGGGTCGCGGTTGTCGATCGCGTACAGCCGCCCCGACCGGTCCCGGAACAGCGCCGCCTGGCGGCCGTCCGGCAGCAGCGCCGCCATGCCCCGGCCGGGCGTCAGCACCTCCGGGTCGCAGACCGGCAGCCACTCGCCGCCGCCGGGGGAGAGTTCCAGCTTCATCGCGCGCTGACCCCTTCCAGGGTGAGGATCGTCAGGTTCGGCTTCATCTGGTCCCGCTCCGGCACGAACTGCACCGTCGGGTCCGGGGTCTCGGGGGCGTTCACGAAGGACACGAACCGGCGCAGCCGCTCGGGGTCGTTGAGCGTCTCCGCCCACTCGTCGCGGAAGTTCGCCACGTGCCGGGCCATCAGCTCGTCCAGCTCCTCGCCGATCCCCAGCGAGTCCTCCACCACGACCTGCCGCACGTGGTCGAAGCCGATCCGCTCGATCCACGGCGCCGTGCGCTCCAGCCGCTCCGCCGTGCGGACGTAGTACATGAGGAACCGGTCGATCAGCCGGACCAGCTCGGCGTCCGACAGATCCTTCGCCAGCAGGTCCGCGTGGCGCGGGTTCGCGCCGCCGTTGCCGCCCACGTACAGGTTCCAGCCGTTGGCCGTGGCGATGATGCCGAAGTCCTTGCTCTGCGCCTCCGCGCACTCCCGCTGGCAGCCGGACACCCCCGACTTCAGCTTGTGCGGCGCCCGCAGGCCCCGGTAGCGCAGCTCCAGGTCGATCGCCATCCGCACCGAGTCCTGCACGCCGTACCGGCACCAGGTCTGGCCCACGCAGGACTTCACGGTCCGCAGCGCCTTGCCGTAGGCGTGCCCCGACTCGAAGCCCGCGTCGACCAGCCGCGCCCAGATGCCCGGGAGCTGCTCGACCCGCGCCCCGAACATGTCGATCCGCTGCGCTCCGGTGATCTTCATGTAGAGGCCGTGGTCCTTGGCGACCTCGCCGAGGACGATCAGCTTCTCCGGGGTGATCTCACCGCCGGGGATGCGCGGCACGATCGAGTACGAGCCGTTCTTCTGGATGTTGGCGAGGAAGTGGTCGTTGGTGTCCTGGAGCGCCGCCTGCTCCCCGTCCAGGATGTAGCCGTTCGACAGGGACGCCAGGATCGAGGCCACGGTGGGCTTGCAGACCTCGCAGCCCTCGCCGCCGCGGGCCTCCTCGCGGCCGTAGCGGTCGAGGAGTTCGGCGTACGAGGTGATGCGCAGCACCTGCACGATCTCGTACAGCTCCTGCCGGGTCCTGGCGAAGCAGGTGCACAGGCCGCCGTCGCCGCTCTTGGGCAGCAGCTTCTCGATGACCTTCACGCAGCTGCCGCAGCCCGTGCCCGCCTTGGTGCACTTCTTCACCTCGGGCAGCGTGGTGTGCTCGCAGATCGCGCCCTTGGTGACGTTGTGGCACGAGCAGATCACTGCCTCGTCCGGCAGCGCCTCCGGGCCCAGCGCGGCCGGGGCGCCCGCGCCCGCGGGCAGCACCAGCTGCTCGGGCGACACCGGCGGCACGGTCCCGGTCAGCGGCCGCAGCATCCCGTACTGCTCGGCGTCGCCGACCAGGACGCCGCCCAGCAGCGTGCCGTCCGCCGCGACCACCAGCTTCTTGTAGATGCCGGACCGCGAGTCGGAGTAGACCACGTCGAGGCAGCCCTCCGCGGTGCCGTGCGCGTCACCGAACGACGCCACGTCCACGCCCAGCAGCTTCAGCTTCGTCGAGGTGTCCGCCCCGGTGAACGACGCCTCCCGCTCCACGACGGTGTCGGCGGCCGCCAGCGCCATCTCGTAGCCGGGCGCCACCAGGCCGTACACCCGGCCGTCCGCCGCGAGGGCGCACTCGCCGATCGCGAACACGGCCGGATCGGACGTGCGGCACCGCTCGTCGACGACGATGCCGCCGCGCTCCCCGACCTCCAGGCCGCACTCCCGGGCCAGCTGGTCGCGGGGGCGGACGCCCGCCGAGAACACCACCAGGTCCGTGGCCAGCTCCGAGCCGTCCGACAGCTTCATGCCGGTCACGGCGCCGTCCTCGCCGGCGACGACCTCCTGGGTGCCGACGCCCGTGTGGACGGACAGGCCCATGCCCTCGATGGTGCGCAGCAGGGCGGCGCCGCCGCCCTCGTCCACCTGCACCGGCATCAGCCGGGGGGCGAACTCCACCACGTGCGTGCGCAGGCCCAGGCCCTTCAGCGCGCCCGCCGCCTCCAGGCCCAGCAGGCCGCCGCCCACCACGGCACCGGTCGCGGCGCCCTTCGCGTACTCCTCGATGGCGAGGAGGTCCTCGATGGTCCGGTAGACGAAGCAGCCCGTCGCGTCCTTGCCGGGCACCGGCGGCACGAACGGGTACGACCCGGTGGCCAGGACCAGGGTGTCGTACGGGAACACCGCGCCCGAGCGGGCGGTCACCGTGCGCGCCGCCCGGTCGATCGCCACCGCGGGGTCGCCGGTGTGCAGCTCGATGCCGTGCTCGGCCATGAACCCCTCGGGCACCATGGACAGCTCGTCGGGCGTCGTGCCGGAGAAGTACGAGGTGAGGTGGACCCGGTCGTAGGCGGGCCGCGGCTCCTCGCACAGCACGACCACCCGCGACCGCGCGGTCACCCCGCGCTCGGCGAGGGCCTCCAGGAAGCGCTGGCCGACCATGCCGTGGCCGACGAGGACGAGGGTGGGCGTGTTCGCAGCCCCGGGCGTGTGCGGCATGTCAGGAGCCTCCGTCGTGGGTGAGCAGATGCAGCAGGGGAGCGTCCGGGAGGGCTTCGTCGCCCTCCCACGCCCGGGCGAGCGTGCCGACCGCGGCGAGGTCGCCGAGCAGGACGCCGCCGACGAGACGGTCCCCGCGGACGACGACCTTCCGGTACGCCCCGCGGGTCGCGTCGGCCAGCCGCACGGTGTCGTCGCCCGGCTGCGGCACGGCCTCGCCGAACGCCGCGAGTTCCAGGGCGTCCAGGCTGAGCCGGGTCAGGGCGCGCGTGCCCCGGTAGCGGGCGGAGCCCCCGGACAGGAGGTCCGCCAGGACGTCGGCCTGCTCCAGAGCCGCACCGGCCAGCCCGTAGAGCCGCCCGTCGTGCTCGGCGCAGTCGCCGATGGCGTGGATGTACGGATCGGAGGTGCGCAGTTCGTCGTCCACGACGATGCCGCGCCGCACGTCCAGCCCCGCCTCCAGGGCGAGGCCCACGCGCGGCCGCACCCCGCAGGCCAGCACGACCAGGTCCGCGTCCAGCACGAACCCGTCGGCCAGCTCGACCGCGGTGACGGCGCCGTCCGCGGTCCTCAGGCCGCGCACCCGGCACTCGGTGTGGACCTCCACGCCGAGGTCGGCCAGGTGCGAGCGGAGCAGCCCGGACGCCTCCGCGTCGAGCTGGCGCTCCATCAGGTGCTCGCCCTGCTGGGCCAGCACCACCTCGGCGCCCCGGGCCGTCAGGGCCCTGGCCGCGGACACCCCGAGCAGCCCGCCGCCGATGACGACGGCCCGCGCGCCGCGGCGCGCCAGCGCGTCGAGCGCCAGGCAGTCGTCCAGCGTGCGGAAGGCGTACACCCCGGCGGGCAGCCTGCCGTTCCCGGCCAGTCCCCGCAGCGGGGGCAGCACCGGGTTCGAGCCGGTGGCCAGGACCAGCCGGTCGTATGCGACCCGGGTCCCGTCGCCGCAGTGCACCTCGCGGGCCTCCCGGTCGATGCCGGTGACCCGCACACCGCGGCGCACCGGCTCGCCCTGCGGTGAGGGGAGGGCGATGACCTCGGGCCCGTACCGGCCGGCCAGGACGTCCGCGAGCAGCACCCGGTTGTACGGGGCGTGCGGCTCCTCGCCGAGCAGGGTGACGGGCAGCCGCTCGGCGAGGCGTGCCCCCGCCGTGCCGCCGCCGACGACCACGATCCGTGTACTCATGTCCGGCAGCCTGCGTCGGCGGTGTTACCCGACGGGATCCCGATTGTTTCGCGGGAGGAAAGCTGACCTCAGCGGGGCCGGTCCGGGGACGTGAGGAGCCGCCGCGCGACCGCGTCCCGCTCCCGGACCGCCCGATCCGGCCGTCCGGGGACGGCGCCCGCGGCTGTAACCGATGGACGACGAGTCCGGCCCTTACATAAGATCATGGTCATGCCCGACATACCGCTGACCGTCCTCGTGCTGCTGTGCCTGGCCGCGCTCGTGGCCGGCTGGATCGACGCCGTGGTCGGCGGCGGCGGCCTGCTGCTCATCCCCGCCCTGCTGCTGGGCATGCCGCAGGCGCCCGCGGCCCAGGTGCTCGGCACCAACAAGGCCGTGGCGATCGTCGGCACGACCGGCGCGGCCGTCACCTACGTCCGGAGGGCGCCCGTGCGGGTGGGCAGGGCCCTGCAGATCGGCCTGGCGGCGCTCGCCGGTTCGATGGGCGGCGCCTTCTTCGCGGCCGGCATCAGCAGCGACGTGCTCCGCCCGGTCATCCTCGTCGTGCTGCTGGGCGTGGCCGCCTTCGTGCTGCTGCGCCCGTCCTTCGGCACCGGGCAGCCGCCCGCCGGGCCGGTCCGCCGGGCCAGGGTGGTGACCGCGATCGTCCTCGTCGGCGGCGGCATCGGCTTCTACGACGGGCTGTTCGGCCCCGGGACCGGGACGTTCCTGGTGCTGGCCCTGACCGCCGTCCTGCACCTGGACCTCGTGACGGCCTCCGCCACCGCCAAGATCGTGAACGTGTGCACCAACGCCGGCGCCCTCGCCATGTTCGCCTACCAGGGCAACGTGCTGTGGCAGCTGGCGGCCCTCATGGCGGCCTTCAACCTGGCGGGCGCCACCCTGGGCGCCAGGATGGCCCTGAGCAAGGGCGCGGAGTTCGTCCGCGGGGTCCTGCTGGTGGTGGTGCTCTCCCTCGTCGCGAAGCTGGCGTTCGACCAGTGGGCGTGAGCCGCGGCGCCAGGGGGGAGGCCGTCCCCGGGGCGGTGACGCGGCCGGCGCACCCCTCCGGCCGCCGTGGGAGCACGCCCGGCGCCGTACGGGGCCGAGGCGCGCGGACCACGCCCGCGGGCGGGCGCTAACGGGCGCCGATCAGATGGGCGTACGCCACCACGTTGCCCTGGTAGCCGGTCTCCGGGGCGTAGTCGCCCCCGCAGGTGATCACGCGCAGCTCCGCCCGGTCGGCCCGGCCGTACACCTTGGCGTCGGGGAAGGCGTCGTTGTCGTACACCTCCACCGCGTCGACGGTGAAGACGGCGGTGCGCCCGTCGACCCGCGGCACCTCGATCCGGTCGCCCTTCCGCAGGGAGCCCAGTGCGTAGAAGACGGCGGGCCCCTGGGCGTTGTCGACGTGCCCCGCCATGATCGCCGTGCCCTCGGCGCCGGGCGGGGCGCCGTCCCGGTACCAGCCCGCCACGTTGCTGTTCCCCGGCGGCGGCACCTCCAGGCTGCCGTCCGGCGCCAGACCGAGCCGGACCACGGGCGCGTCGACGCCGATCCGCGGGATCCTGATCCGGACGGGCGCCGACGGCGGGAGCGGGTCGGCTGCCGCGGTGGTGTGCCAGCCGGGGCCCGCGGCGAACGCCTCCGCGGCGGACGGCGCCGGCGGGGTCGCGTGCTCGGAGCCGCTCTGCACCAGCCACAACCCGAGGAACGCGGCGGCGGCCAGGCCCCAGCCCTTGTTGCTCCTGGCCTGGCGGTCGGCGGTGGAGCCGCTCATACGGGTGCCCTCCGGCGTCCTGCGGGGGTACGGGTACGGGCCGCGCGGTGCGGGGACGCGCACGGCGGCGGTGTGCGGTACGGGCCGGCGTACGGGGCCGCCGAACGGGGCGCGCCGTACGCGGGATCTCCCCGCCCCAGCCGCGGTCTCGGGGCCACGCGGCGGGGGCGGGGAGGTTCGGGGGACGGGGCGGGCGGCACGGACCGGCGGGCCGTCGCGCGGCGGCCGGGACCGCGTGCCCGCGCGCGCCCGTCAGCCGTCGCCGGCGGTCCGGCGGCGCAGCATCCACAGGCCGCCGCCCGCCGCCGCGGCCAGCAGGGCGGCGCCCGCCGCGATCCGCGCGGGGTCGGAGCCGACGCTGCCGCCCACGCCGGTCTTCACGTGCCCGTGCGGCATGTCGTGCTCGGGCGCACGCGTCGGCTGGTGGCCGCCGCCGTGCTTGGCCTCCACCACCAGGTCGCCGGCAGCGGTCTTGCCGTTGTCGCAGGCCACACCGATGCCGTAGGTGCCGGGCTTGGCGTGCTCGGGCACCGTGAACCGGCCCTCGGCGAGTTCCTTGTGCGCGCCGGGCCGCAGCTTGAAGTCCCCGGCGCCCAGTGACTGGGCGTCGCCGATACCGTGGCCGTCCGGCCCGCACGCCCGGGTGCTCACGGTGACCGTGGTGCCGGGGGCGGCCGTCGCCGGGTTCACCTCCAGGGCGGCGGAGTCACCGGCGTGCGCCGCCGGCGCGGCCAGGGCGCCGAGGCAGAGCACCGCGAGTGCGGTACCGGTCAGCGGGCGGGACGTGCAGCGCATGGGGGTCCTCCGGGCAGGCGCGGCGGGGCTTCGTGCCTCCGAGCAAAGACGGCCCGGCCGCCGCGCGCTCGCTGATGCGCTGTCAGGAACCATCGCGCCGGACACAACGTCCCAGCTCAGGGCAGCCAGAGGCACCCGCGGGCGCACGCTGGCGAACGGGTGACACGATCACCGCACCGAGGAGGGGACCTGATGCGCCGCACACACACGACCGTCCGACGCGCGATACGGGAAGGGGTACGGAGGGTGCTGCCCGGCCCCGCCCGGGACGTGCCCGGAGCACCGTCCGGCACCGGGACCGCGCCCCGGGGGCCGGGCACGGCGGGCCCCCGTACGCGGGCGGCGCCCCGGAAGGCCCCGGCGGACCGGAAGGCCCCGGCGGACCGGTCGGCCCCGGCACCCACAGGGACCGCGGCGGGCCGGGGCCGGAGGGTACCGGCGGGCCGGAGGGCTCCGGCGCCCGGCGAGGCCCCGTCGTAGGGGAGGGCTCCGGTGCCCCGGAACCGGAGGGCGGCTCGCCTGACAGCCCAGGCTCCCCGGGAGCCCAGGCGCCCCAGACGCCCCAGGCGGCCCAGGCGGACCGGAGGGCTCCGCGGGCGGAGCGCCCCGGCGGCTGCGGCTGCTGCCCGGCACCCGGCGGGGCCGGCGCCGGCTGGTGCAGGCCGCCATGCTGGCGGCCGTGGCGGCGCTCGCCCCCGCCACCTGGATGCACGCCGCCGCCGAACCCCGGCTGCGCACCACCGCCGACGTGCCCGCCCAGGACGTCGCCGTCGTCTTCGGCGCCGGGCTGTGGAAGGGCCGCCCGACCCCGTACCTGGCGCACCGGCTCGACACGGCCGCGGAGCTGTACCGCACCGGCAAGGTGAAGGTCGTCCTCGTCACCGGCGACAACTCGCGCGCCGAGTACGACGAGCCGGACGCGATGCGCGCGTACCTCGTCGAGCGCGGGGTGCCGGACGGGCGCATCGTCAGCGACTATGCAGGGTTCGACAGCTGGGACTCCTGCGTGCGGGCGAAGAAGATCTTCGGCGTCGACCGCGCCGTCCTCGTGACGCAGGGCTTCCACGTCCGGCGTGCGGTCACCCTCTGCCAGGCGGCGGGCGTCGAGTCGTACGGCGTCGGGGTCGCGGAACCGCACGACGCCGTCTGGTACTACGGGGGCGTCCGCGAACTCGCCGCCGCCGGGAAGGCCGCCCTCGACGTGGCCTTCCGGCCGGACCCGACGTTCCTGGGGCGCGAGGAGACCGGCGTCCAGGAGGCACTGGCCTCCGCGGGAGCACCCCGCACGGGCCCGCCCGCCGGCTCACCGGACCGGGCCCCGCGCCCGGAGCGCGACGTACCCCGTGCGTAATACGGGGTGACCGCGGCCGTAACACGCGCGTCGCACGCTCGGTGCCATGCTCGCCGCCGCCGCAACCTCCCCCTCCACCACCGCCACCCACTGCCCGTACTGCGCCCTGCAGTGCGGGATGAACCTCCGGCCCGCCCAGGACCCGCAGGGCGGAGTCGAGGTCGTGGAGCGTACGGACTTCCCCGTCAACCGGGGTGCCCTGTGCGGCAAGGGGCGCACCGCGCCCGCCGTGCTCTCCTCCCGCGTCCGGCTCACCGGGCCGCTGATCCGGAACCACGCCACAGGCGCGCTCGAACCGGCCACGTGGGAGGAGGCGCTGCGGGCCGTCGCCGACGGACTGCGGCGCACCCGGGAGACGTACGGACCCGACGGGGTCGGGGTGTTCGGCGGCGGCGGGCTCACCAACGAGAAGGCGTACAGCCTCGGCAAGTTCGCCCGCCTCGTCCTCGGCACCTCGCAGATCGACTACAACGGCCGCTTCTGCATGTCGTCGGCGGCCGCCGCGCACACCAGGGCGTTCGGCGTCGACCGGGGCCTGCCCTTCCCGCTGGAGGACGTGCCGCGCAGCGGCTGCGTCATCCTGGTCGGCTCCAACATCGCCGAGACCATGCCCCCGGCGCTGCGCTACCTCACCGAGCTGAAGGACAACGGCGGCAAGCTCGTCGTCATCGACCCGCGCCGCACCCGCACCGCCGAGCAGGCCGACCTGCACCTGGCGCCCCGGCCGGGCACCGACCTGGCCCTCGCGCTCGGACTGCTGCACCTCGTCGTCGCCGAGGGCCGGGTCGACGAGGAGTACGTGCGGGAGCGCACCTCCGGCTGGGAGGACGCCCGCGCCGCCGCCATGTCCCACTGGCCCGCGATGGTCGAGCGGCTCACCGGCGTGCCGGTGCCGCAACTGCGCGAGACGGTGCGGATGTTCTGCGACGCCGACAGCGCCATGGTGCTCACCGCCCGCGGACCCGAGCAGCAGGCCAAGGGCACCGACACCGTGGGCGCCTGGATCAACCTGTGCCTGGCCACCGGCCGGCCCGGCCGCCCGCACTCCGGATACGGCTGCCTCACCGGCCAGGGCAACGGCCAGGGCGGCCGCGAGCACGGGCAGAAAGCCGACCAGCTCCCCGGCTACCGCAAGCTCGACGACCCGGCGGCCCGCGCCCACGTCGCCGCCGTGTGGGGCGTCGACCCGGACGTCCTGCCCGGCCCCGGCCGCAGCGCCTACGAACTGCTCGACGCGCTCGGCCGGGACGTGAAGGCGCTGCTCGTCATGGGCTCCAACCCGGTCGTCTCCGCGCCGCGCGCCGGACACGTCGAGGAACGGCTGAAGTCCCTCGACTTCCTCGCCGTCGCCGACGTCGTGCTCTCCGAGACCGCCGCGCTCGCCGACGTGGTGCTGCCCGTGACGCAGTGGGCGGAGGAGACCGGCACGATGACGAACCTGGAGGGCCGCGTGCTGCTGCGCCGCCGCGCCCTCACCCCGCCCGAAGGCGTCCGCAGCGACCTGGAGGTCATGCACGAGCTCGCCGGGCGACTCGGCTGGGAGAAGGGCTTCCCCACCGACCCGGAGGAGGTGTTCGACGAACTGCGCCGCGCCTCGGCGGGCGGCCTCGCCGACTACTCCGGCATCAGCTACCGGCGCATCGCCGAGGAGGACGGCGTCTTCTGGCCCTGCCCCGACCCCGGCCACCCCGGCACCCCGCGGCTCTTCCTCGACCGGTTCGCCACCCCCGACGGCCGCGCCCGGTTCGTGCCCGTCACCCACCGGCCGGCGGGGGAGGAACCCGACGACGCCTACCCGGTCATCCTGACGACCGGCCGCGTGGTCTCCCACTACCAGTCGGGCGCCCAGACCCGGCGGGTCGCGGAGCTGAACGCCGCAGCACCCGAGCCGTTCGTCGAGCTGCACCCGCGGCTCGCCGAGCGGGTCGGCGTGGCGGACGGCGAACCCGTCGCCGTGGTGTCGCGGCGCGGCCGGGCGGTCGCCCCGGCCCGGCTGACCGCGGCGATCCGGCCCGACACGGTGTTCATGCCGTTCCACTGGTACGGCGAGGGGCGCGCCAACACGCTCACGAACCCGGCCCTCGACCCCACGTCGAAGATGCCGGAGTTCAAGGTGTGCGCGGTCCGCCTGGAACGGGTCGCGCCGCCGCCCCGGCCCCGGCGGACGGCTGAGCCAGTCGCCGCCCGCCAGCGGCGGCCCCACGGCGGTGCGGGCCGCCGCCACGTACACCCACGCCCGGACCTCCGCCCCGTCCCGCACGCGGACGGCGGCGCACACCACCCGCTCGTACAGGTTGCGCGGATCCCCCGGGCCCAGGCGGCCCTCCAGCCGGTCCAGCGCGTCGAGCAGCGCGCGGTACCCGCCGGGCGCCGACCACACGAGGTCCCCGGCCACCTCGCCCGTACCGCCGAGCCGCAGGTACGGGTAGCCGGGCCCGTCGTACAGCAGGGCGCCCGGCAGCCTGGCGGCTCCTCGGCGGACGTGCGGCCCGCCAGGAACCTGCCGTGGTTGCGCCCACCCGGCCGCAGCGTCCCGTACACGAAGAACGGCAGCTCGACGGCGGGGTCTCCCGCCGGGTGAGGCGACCCGGCCGCCACCACCGCCGTGCGGTGCGGCGGTCCGGCCCCGGGGCCATCCGCGCGGTACGGCACTCCTGCCGACGGCTCCCCTTCACGGCGCGGCGGTTCGGCCTCCGCCGTGCCCGAGCGACGCGGCGGCCCGGCCGCCTGCCTTCCTCCCGGGTACGGCGGTTCGGCCGCCGCCCCGCCCGCACGGTGCGTCGGCCCGGTCGTCGCCCGTCCTCCGCGGTACGGCACTCCTGCCGCCGGCTCCCCTTCACGGCGCGGCGGTTCGGCCGCCCGTCCGCGTCGGTGCGGCGCTTCGGCCACCGGTCCACCCCGCGGGCCGGGGCGCGGCCGCCGGGCCCGGCCGTGCGGCGCGGCCGCTCGGTCACCGGGTCTCCCGCGCGATCCACGCCAGGTAGTCCGCGCTGCCGCGCTGCACCGGCGTCGCGATGATCTCCGGTGTGTCGTACGGGTGGTGCTCCCGCAGGTACGCCTCCAGCGCGGCGTAGCGGTCGTCGGCCGTCTTGAACAGCACCTGCCACTCCCGGGCGGTCTCGACCGCGCCCTCCCACCGGTAGACGGACGTCACGGGCGCCGAGACCTGCGCGCACGCCGCGAGCCGCGCCTCCACGGCGCCGCGCGCCAACTCCTCGGCGTTCGCCGCGCTGTCGGTGGTGGTCAGGACGGTCAGGGCCGGCGTCATGTCGTCACTCTCCTCGCCTCTCCCTCCCAGCATCACATCCGCGGCCCGAGCCGGTCACGTCCGCGCTTCGAGCCGCCGGCCAGCGGAGCACGAGCCGCCTTCGAGAGCCGGGCCCCATGCTGACGTACGTCGCCGGACATCGGGCGGCGAAGACGCACTCCGAGAGGAGGTAACGCCATGATCCGCAAGCCGGTTCGCCGCGGTGTGAGCTCCCGCAAGTCCGTCATCAGCTGATCCGTCACCGCGCCGGCCGGGCCGGCACTTCCGGGTGCCGGCCCGTGACCTGCCCGTGCGACTCACGAGAGGAGGAAAGGCCATGGTGCGCAAGCCGGTTCGTCGGGGCGTCAGCTCCCGCAAGGCGGCCTTCTGATCATGAACCACTGATCAGAGTCCCGCGCGTGGCGGGCACGGCGGACTCCGCGGTGCCCGCCACGCCGCTTTCCCGTCAGGTCCCTGCACACGAGTGCGCCCCCACCACACCCATATGAGGAGCCAGACATGGAACTGACCGACCGCGTCGTGCGGATCGAGTACGTGCCGGAGGCCGGACTCCTGGCCGCCGACGTGACGGGCCGCATCCACCTGCTCGACGGGGACCTGCGGGTCGTCAGGTCGTCGCCGGCGCCCACGGGCACCGTGGTCGCAGGACACGCCCCCGTCTACACGGTCACCGCCTCCGGGCCGTGGGTGGTCGGCCGGGACAAGCGGGGCACGCTGCTGCGGTGGCGGCTGGACACCCTGGACCTCGTCGACGTCCTCGACGCGGACCACACCGCCGACCACGCGGAGCTGATGGAGGGCGAGGAGCCCTCCCCGGTGATGAGCCGCGGCATCACGGTCCACCGGGGCAAGGTCTACGTCAACAACGGCTACCGGCAGATGGCCGTCCTCGACCTGGAGACGTTCGCCGTCGAGCGCGTCGAGCCGTCGTTCGCCGAGCACGTGCCCCTGGAGTGGTTCTGCCAGGACCACCCGGACGTGGACGCCGCCTCCGACAAGGCCGGCCGGGTCTTCCTCGGCGACCTGGAGAGCCTCGACTTCCCCACCGTGGTGCGCGCCGACGGCGGCAACATCCACCGCATCCTCTACGACCCGCTGCACCACCGGTTCTGGGCCACCCAGGACGACGGGACCGACGAGAACGACAACATCGCCAACGGCGTCCTCACCCTCGACGCCCAGGGCACCATCACCCACCAGGTGCTGCTGGCCCGCGACGACGTCGAGTTCCTCGCCTTCTCCCCGGACCACCGCACCGTCTACGTCGGCGGTTTCGACGGTGTCCTGCACCTGCTGGACAACACCGCCCCGGAGCCCAGGATCGCCGACACCGTCACCGGCTTCTCCCACCAGCTCACCGACTTCACCGTCGGCGACGACGGCACGCTCTACACCCTGACGCAGGACGGCGACATCCGCCGGCTCAGCGCCGACGGCCGCGAGGTCCTCGCCCGCGCCCCCTTCCGCCGCCAGTGCGTGTGGGACATCCGGCAGTCCGCCGACGACCCGGCGGAGCTGTACGCCGCGACCGACGACGGCGTCGCCGTGCTGTCCGTCGCCACCGACCCGGTCGGCGAGCCCCGCGTCGCCGTGCGCGACCACCTGGAGCACGGCATGGGCTTCACCCGCCGCGTGGTGCCGCTGCCGGGCGGCTGGGCCGGTGTCACCCGCGACCGGTGGGTGTTCCGCGCGACCCGCACCGGCGAGGTGCTGTGGCGCCACCGCGTGCCCGCCCTCCCCCACACCGTCTCCGGGTCACCCGACCACAGCCGGCTGCTGGCCTGCCACAACGACGGCGTGGACGAGATCGACGCCGCCACCGGCGAGGTCGTCGCGCGCCTCGACATCGGGCGGGCGTCCGCGTGGGCCGGCTGCTACCTGCCGGGCGGGGAGCGGGTCGTCGCCTCCAGCACCGGGCTCGTCACCGCCTTCGCCGCCGACCGGCAGGAGGTGCTGTGGGAGCTGGACACCACCGAGTACCCCAAGCGCATGTGGGCGGAGGACGCCGACACGCTCATCGTCAGCGGCGAGAACGGCCTGAAGCGGATCTCCGTCACCGAGCGGAAGGTCACCCACCGCTGGACCGAGCTCCTCGACAACACCGTCGAGAACGGCGTGCTGCTGCCCGACCGGGTGTACGCCGTGTCCTACGGCGCCCAGCTCGGCGTCTACGAGCGGGAGTCCACCGAGATCCTGGGCCTCGTCGAGGACCTGCCGGACTTCGCCAAGGCCGTCGCCGCGGTGCCGTTCGAGGACGGCCACGTGCTCCTCGTCGGCGGCCGGGGCGGCTGGATCCGGGTGTTCCGCACGGGCGGCGAGGCCGGCAAGGCCCCGCTGACCCGCGTCCGGGACCTGCTCCTGCCCCGGCAGAGGACCACGCCGTGACCGGTGGGGACGGCGGGACGGCCGCCACGGAGGCCCGGCCGTCCCCCTGGCGGGACCGGAGGTTCCGGATCTTCGCCGTCGGCAACGTCGTCAACAACATCGGTGAGGCCGTCTACACGGTGGCCCTCCCGCTGTTCGTCTACGAGCGCACCGGCTCGCTCGCAGTGATGGCGATGCTGGCCGTGCTCACCCCCGCCACGCTGCTGCTGGCCCCGCTGCTCGGAGCCGTCGTCGACCGGTACGGCGCCCGGGTGCTGGTGGTGCCCGGGCTGCTGGTCCAGGCGGCCGCCGCCATCGCCCTGAACCTCAC
The DNA here is from genome assembly GCF_021390935.1 of Streptomyces sp. CC228A. Classification (GTDB taxonomy): domain Bacteria; phylum Actinomycetota; class Actinomycetes; order Streptomycetales; family Streptomycetaceae; genus Streptomyces. The sequence goes on along the minus strand of NZ_JAJPUI010000003.1, from coordinate 259,279 downwards.
CGGACTCGCCGAGGACGCCCCCGTCTGGCCGCTGTTCGTCTTCGGCGCGCTCGTGCAGATCGGCGGCGCCGGCTACCGGATGGGCTGGATGACCGGCGTGGCCCACATGTTCCCCGACAACCCGGTCCGCTCCCGGGCGAGCCTCGGCAGCCTCTACACCGTCACCAACGTCGTCGGGCCGCTCCTGGTCAGCCTCGCCCTGCTGTGGGTCGGCTACGCCGGGCTGCTCTGGTTCAACGTGCTGACGTTCTTCGCGCCCATCGCCGTGTGGCTCATGGGGATCCACCCCCCGCGCCGGGCGGCCCCCGGCAGCGGGGGCGTGGTGCGGGGACTGGTGGACGGCGGGCGGGTCATGCTCGCCACGCCCGTGCTGCTGCACGCGATCCTCGTGTTCGTCCCCATGCTGCTGGTCGGCACCACCGGCACGATGACCCTGTCGCTGTTCCGGCTCCAGGACGACTGGCAGCTGTCGCCGCAGAGCGTGGGCCTGGTGCTGGTGGCGGTGCGGATCGCCGGCGTCCTCGGGACGGTCCTGGTGTCCGAGCGCAAGACCTTCCCGTTCCGCGCGATCGTGCTCGTCGGCACGGTCGGCATGGGCGTGGCACTGCTGCTGATGGCGTCCGGTTCGCTGGTCGTCTTCGTCGGCGCGATGGTCGTCATGTTCGGGTTCCAGAGCGCGCTCAGCGTCGCCAGCGACCTGATGGTCTTCCAGTTCGTGCCGGCCGACGCCCTGGGCCGCGTGGGCGGCATCGTCGACCTCGTCCTGGGCCTGCCCGTCCTGGCCGGCCCGCTCGTCGTGCCCGCGCTCGCCGACCTGCTCGGCGGCTCCGCCACCTTCGCCGTCTTCGGCTGCGTCCAGCTCGCCGGCCTGCTGTGGCTGTGGCGCACCTGGCGGCAGTGGGCGCCGAAAGCCCCGCAGACCCCGTCACGAGAGGAGGCCGTCACGCCATGAGCGACGGCATGAGCCGGGCGCGCACCCCGCACCCGGCCGACGAAGAGGCGGCAGGCGGCCCGCGCCCCGGCCGCGGCCCCGCCGAGGGCCCCGCCCCGGCAGGCCCGCCGGTCCGCACCGGGACCGCCGCCCCGCCCGGAAGCCCGGCCGCCGCGGCCCCGCCGCCGGTCCCGCTCCGGCCGCCGCCGGTCCCGCTCCGGCCGCCGCCGCGGCCCCCGCCACCGGGGCCGACGCCCCGTCTGCCGCGGCCCCCGCCGCCGGTGCGGCCGCCGCCGCGGCACCGGCCGCCGGGTCCCCGGAGACCGCTGCCGCGGACGGCGCCGTAACCGTCCGCGCCCGCGTTCCCGTCACCCTGCACCGGGCCGGCGGCCGCACCGCGGAACTGCTGAGCTTCGCCGGGCTGCCCGACGGCAAGGAGCACGTGGCGGTGGTGGTGGCCGGCGCCCGCCGCGGCACCCCCCTCGTCCGGCTGCACAGCGAGTGCCTGACGGGCGACGTCTTCGGCTCGGCGCGCTGCGACTGCGGCCCCCAGCTGGAAGAGGCGCTGCTCGCCGTCGCCGACGAGGGCGGCGCGGTGCTGTACCTGCGCCAGGAGGGCCGGGGCATCGGGCTGTACAACAAGCTCGACGCGTACGTCCTCCAGGACGACGGCAACGACACCTTCCAGGCCAACCGGCTCCTGGGCCGGGGCGAGGACGAACGCGACTACACCGCGGCCGCCGCCATGCTCCGGGCGATCGGGCTGCCCCGCATCCGCCTGCTGACCAACAACCCCGACAAGGCCCGGCAGTTGCGCGACCTCGGCATCGACGTGGCGCAGACCGTCCCCACCGGGGTCTACCTGACCGGTGAGAACGGCCGCTACCTGGACGCCAAGGCCCGGCACGCCGGTCACACCCTGCCCCTGACGAACGACTTGGAGGCGTCTCTCCTATGATCCGCCACAACGGACCCATCAGCGGCGTCGCGGCTTTCGACGGACGCCTCGTGGCCACCGCCGGATACGACAACCAGCTCGTGCTGTGGGACGCCGGCACCCGCCGCGCGCTCGCCCGCGCCGTCCACGACCACCTCGCCAACCAGGTCGCCTTCAGCCCGGACGGGCGGCACCTCGTCAGCTCGTCGAGCGACTACACCGCCCGCCTGTGGTCGGTGCCGGACCTCAAGCTGCTGGCCGTGCTGTCCGACCAGCAGGACGACGTGGAGATGTCGGCCTTCCACCCCTCGAAGGACCTCATCGCGACGGCGTCCCGCGACCACCGGGTCAGGGTCTACGACTTCACCGGCGCGCTGCTGCACACCTTCACCGGCCACACCGCCGACGTGATCTCCGTGGAGTGGGCCGCGGGCGGCGACGCCGACGAGCTCGTGTCCTCCAGCGACGACGGCACCGTCAAGCGCTGGTCCCTGCGCACCGGCGGCCTCGTCGACGACATCGACCTGGGCGGCATCGAGACGGATACCATCGCCGTGGCGCCCGACGGAGTCGTGTACGCCGGCAACGACGAGGGCGAGATCGTCGTCCTCTCCGAAGGCGGCACCGCCACCCACCACGCCCATGACGCGGGCATCAAGCGGCTGGTGCTGGACGCCGCCCAGGGCCTGCTGGTCAGCCTCAGCTACGACCGCACGCTGCGCATCTGGGACGTGAGCGGCGAGCCCCGGCCGGTGGCCTCCGCGGCGTTCCCCGCCGACGTGTGGCCGCGGTCCTGCGCCTTCCTCGACGGCGACACCCTGGCGTTCGCCACGTTCGGCTCGTCGTACGCGGTCTACCGCATCGCGGACGGCGTGTGGGAGCTCGACCACGTCGAGCCGACGCACGGCGTCAACGCCGTCACCGCGCACGAGGGCCGCACCCTCACCATCGGCGACGCCGGCATCCTGCGCACCGACGGCAGCCCGACCGCCGAGACGGGCAGCCTGTGCAACTTCCTCACCCCGGTCGGCGGGCGGGTCTTCAGCGGCGGGCAGCTGGGCACGGTCTTCGACGCGCTGACCGGCGAGGCCCTGCACCAGCACCGCTCGCCCCTCAACTGCGGGGCCGCCTTCACCCGCGACGGCGTGCCGCACGTGGTGGTCGGCGCCTACACCGGCGAGGGCCTGGTGTTCTCGGTCCACCCGGACGGCACCGTCAAGCACGAGGCGACGCTGCCGCTGCACACCGGCGCCGTGAAGGGCGTCGCCGTCTCCGGTGACCTCATCTTCGCCGTGTGCGCGGACGCGGCCGCCTCCTGGTTCTCCGTACGGGACTTCACCGAACTGCACCGCGTCGAGGCCGCCCACGACCGGATCGCCAACGGCTGCGCGCCGCTGCCCGGCGGCCGCTTCGCCAGCGTCAGCCGGGACCGCCGGCTGCGGCTGTGGGACGGCCCCGAGGCCGCGGTGCACCCCACGCCGCACGACCACTCGGTGAAGTGCGTCAGCACCTCGCCCGACGGCCGCTACGTCGCGACCGGGTCCTACAGCGGGGCGGTCTGCGTCTTCGACACCCGCACCGGCACGTGGCCGGTGGCGCTGCGGCCCACCACGGCCGGCGTCTCCTCGCTGTGCCACGACCCCGCGAGGGGCGTCTTCCTGGCCGGCTCGTACGACGGCCGGGTCTACGACGTGCCGGTGCCGGCGGCCGGCGACGCCGACGGGAGCGGGGAGGCCCGGCCGTGAGCAGAGGCGCAGCCGAGGGCGGCGGCGGTGCGGTCGGCGGCGGGACGGCCGGGAGCGGCACGGCGGCCGGACGGGACGGGGCGGCGGCACCGCCGGGAGGGCGGGTGCGCCCGCCGGCCCGGGGCAGCCGGCCAAGACGAACCCGAACCTGGTGACCGACCGGGCGGCGATGGGGCTGCCGGACTCCTTCGTCCGCCGCGAGTCCGACCCCGTCGTCCGCCACCGCGAGCTCCTCGCCGAGGACCCCGAGACGCTGGCCGTGATCGTCTCGTCCCCGCAGGAGGGCCAGTGCCGCCGCCACGCCGCGGGCACGGTGCTGAGCCTGGTGGGCGACCCCCGCATCCGCGTCCTCGACCCGGAGATGCTCGACATCCCGGCGGCGCGGGTGACGCTCGGCCTGCCGCCGGAGCGGGTGGCCGAGGTGACCGACCGCTGGAGCCACGTCGGCGTCGTCGAGGAGTGGATCGCGAAGGAGAGCCCGCCCTACGAGGCGGACATCGCGGCCTTCCGCATCGCCCGCTACCCGGTCACCAATGACGAGTACCGCGCGTTCCTCGAAGACACCCACGAGACCTGGCTGCCCCGGTCGTGGCCGTTCGGCGTCTTTCCGTGGGCGCTGTCCAACCACCCGGTGTGGGGCGTGCCGCCCGAGGCCGCCGACGCGTACGCGGCGTGGCTGTCGCGGCGCACCGGCCGGCGCTTCCGGCTGCCGACCGAGGCCGAGTGGGAGTACGCGGCCTCGGGCGGCGACGGGCGCGAGTTCCCCTGGGGCGAGACCTTCCGGCCGGAGTGCGCCAACACCGTGGAGGGCGGCCCGCTGACGACCACGCCGGTGGGCGTCTACGCGCCGGGCCGCAGCCCGTTCGGCCTCGACGACGTGGCGGGCAACGTGGAGGAGTTCGTCGCCGACGAGTACCGGCCCTACCCAGGGGGCGCCCCCGCGGCCGACGACCTGCTGAAGGCCCACGGCTCCTACCGGGTGGCGCGCGGCGGCAGCTTCACCCGCTACGGCGACCTGACCCGGTGCCGCAGGCGGCACGGCTGGTACGACAAGGCCATCTACGCCATCGGCTTCCGGCTGGCCGAGACGCCCTGACGCCCCGACCGCCTCATGCCGCCGCCCGGTTCCGGCCGAACAGGGCGGCGGCCAGGGCGATGCCGAGCGCGGCGCCGAGCAACTGGGCGGCGACGAAGCCCGGGAGGGACGCCGGGGCGATCCCGGTGAAGGAGTCGGTGAGGGAACGGCCCACCGTGGCGGCGGGGTTGGCGAACGACCCGGACGACGTGCACCAGATCGCGGCGGCGATGTACGCGGCGACCGCGAGCGGCGCCAGCCGGGCCCGGCCGCTGCGGTCGAGCCCCACGACCAGCACGACCATGCCGGCGGTGGCGAGGATCTCGCCCATCAGCAGGTGCTCGGCGCCCCGCACCTGCGTGGCCCACCCGCCGGGCGCCCGCCCGTACATGGCCTCCGCGAGCAGCGCCCCGGCGACGGCCCCGACGAGCTGCGCGGAGACGTACGAGACCACCTCGCGCACCGGCAGCGCGGCCCCGGAGCGGCGCCGCGCCCACCAGGCGCAGAGCGTGACGACCGGGTTGAGGTGGCCGCCGGAGACGGGCCCCAGCAGCGCGATGAGCAGGCCGAGCGCCGTCGCGGAAGCGAGCGAGTTGGCCAGCAGCCGCACCCCGACGTCCTCGCTCAGCCCGCCCGCCTGGATGCCGGAGCCGACGACGGCGGCCACGAGCGCGGCCGTGCCGACGAGCTCGGCGAGCACCCGCCGGGGCAACCCGGTGGTCGCGATGGTCCCTCCCAACGAACCCTCCCGTACTCCACTGCCCTCGTGCCGCGCCCAGGCATCGACGTCGCAACGGAAAATATATTCCACGTTTCGGAATGTCGTGACCGGGTAGAAGTGGCCATCCTCGGGGCGCGGCCCCGGGCCGTCCGACCGCCCCGTACCTGGCAGCCCCCTCGCCCGCGGCGTGAGCCGGGCCCAAAACCGCCGTCACCCCCGCGCAACACCCCGGCAACGTGCCCGCGTCAGGATCGACGCACGATCCCCGCCCACCCCACCCCCGACCGGACGGAGGCGCAGGCCCCCCATGAGCCCACTGCACCGGCCTGCCGGCCCGCCCGCACTGATCGCCGTCGCGCACGGCAGCCGCGACCCGCGGGCCGTGCCCACCGTGACCGCGCTCCTCGACCGGGTCCGCGCACTGCGGCCCGGCCTGACCGTGCGGCTCGGCCACATCGAGCTGAACGAACCCCTGCTCACCGACACCCTGGACGCCCTGCCCGACGGCTCCGACGCGGTCCTCGTCCCGCTCCTCTTCGCGCCCGGCCACCACGTCACCCACGACCTGCCGCAGGCCGCCGCCGCCGCGGCGCCGCGGATACGCGCCCGGGTCGCCGCCCCGCTCGGTGCCCACCCGCTCGTCGTCGACGCGCTGAGGGACCGCCTCACCGAGGCCGGCTGGCGGCCCCCGCCCGCCGCGGGCGGGGTCGTCCTCGCCGCCGCCGGGTCCCGCCACCCGGGCTCCGCGGCCGTCACCCGCCGCCTCGCCGCGCGGCTGAGCCTCCGCCTCGACGGCGTCCCGGTCCTCGCCGCGTACGCCTCCGCCGCCGCGCCCACCGTGCCCGAAGCCGTCCGGGAACTGGCCGCCCGGGGCCGTACCGACATCGCCGTGGCCTCCTGCTTCACCGCGCCCGGCCTGTTCGCCACCCGCAGCGCCGCCGCGGCGCCCGGCCCCGCCGCCGCCCCCATCGGCCCGCACCCGGCCCTCGCCCGGCTCGTCCTGCGGCGCTACGACGAGGCCGCGGGCCGCGCGACGGCTCCCGTCCCGGAGGCGTACGCGTCCGCCTGACCCGCCGCACGCTTCACTGTCACCCCGCGGGGTTACCTTCCAAGCATGGACGGCATGGAAGGCACGACCCACACCAACCCCCGACCCCCACCAACCCCGCGACACCCACCACCCCAGGGACCCCCACCGGCCCCGCGACACCCACCACCCCAGGGACCCCCACCGGCCCCGCGACCCGTGCGGCCGCTGCCCCGCACGCGTACCCGGCGGACGACGGCGGCTACGACCCCGCGGCGACCGAGCGCTGGGCACCGGAGCCCGACAAGCGCCCCGGCCGCACCGCCTTCCAGCGGGACCGCGCCCGCGTCCTGCACTCCGCCGCGCTGCGCCGCCTCGCGGGGAAGACGCAGGTCGTCACCCCCGGCACCAGGAGCCCCGCCTGGGACGCCAGCCCCCGCACCCGGCTCACCCACTCCCTCGAATGCGCCCAGGTCGGCCGCGAGCTCGGCGCCGCGCTCGGCTGCGACCCCGACCTCGTCGAGGCCGCCTGCCTGTCCCACGACATGGGCCACCCGCCGTTCGGGCACAACGGCGAGCAGGCGCTCAACGAGTTCGCCGAGGACTGCGGCGGCTTCGAGGGCAACGCCCAGTCGCTGCGCCTGCTCACCCGGATCGAGCCCAAGCGGTTCGTGCCGGACCCCGCGACCGGGGAGCCGGTCAGCGTCGGGCTCAACCTCACCCGCGCCGCCCTCGACGCCGCCACCAAGTACCCGTGGCCGCGCGGCGCCCACCCCACCGACCCGCACTCCCCGAAGTTCGGGGTCTACGACGACGACCTGCCCGTCTTCCAGTGGGTCCGCCAGAGCGCCCCCGCCGGACGTGTCTGCTTCGAGGCCCAGGTCATGGACTGGTCCGACGACGTGGCGTACTCCGTGCACGACTTCGAGGACGGCCTGCACGCCGGCCACATCGACCCGAACCTCCTCCTCGCGGAGCCCGAGCGGGCCGACATCTGGGCCTGCGCCATCGGCCGGTACGTACCGTCCGGCACCGACCCGCAGGAACTCGCCGAGGCCCTCGACCGGCTCATCGACCAGGAGTGGTGGCCGCACGGCTACGACGGCACCGCCATGGCCCAGGCCCGGCTGAAGGACGCCACCAGCCAGCTCATCGGCCGGTTCTGCCTCGCCGCCGAGACCGCCACCCGCCAGGCGTACGGCCCCGGCCGCCTCACCCGCTACGGCGCCCGGCTCGTCGTGCCCCGCGAGACCCGCAACGAATGCGCCGTCCTCAAGGCCGTCGCCGACCGGTACGTCATGCAGCGCGCCGAGCAGGAGGCGCTCCGCGCCGACCAGCGCGTCGTCATCGCGGAACTCGCCGACGCGCTCACCCGCCGCGCCCCCGAGGGCCTCGACCCGCAGTTCCGCGCCCTGTTCGACGCCGCGCCCGACGAGCGCGCACGCACCCGCGTCGTCATCGACCAGATCGCGTCGCTCACCGACGCCGCCGCCCGCGCCCTGCACGCCCGGCTCACCGCGCCACACGCCCGGTAGCCCCCGCTCCCGGACATGTCCCTCTTCCCTGACCACCCGCCGTGCGGGACCCTCCTGAGGGCGCCACGGCCGCCGCGGCCACGACCGCGACGGCGGCACCGCGGCGTAGCGTGGACAGGGACGTTCCGTGCATTCCGGGTAGGAGGCAACAAGTGGTCGACGCAGATGAGACCTTCGTCATCGTCGGCGGGGGGCTGGCCGGCGCCAAGGCGGCGGAGACCCTCCGGGCCGAGGGGTTCGCCGGCCGCGTCATCCTCATCGGTGACGAACGCGACCACCCGTACGAACGCCCGCCGCTCTCCAAGGGCTACCTGACCGGCAAGGACCCGCGCGACAGCGCCTTCGTCCACCCGCCCGCCTGGTACGCGCAGGCCGACATCGAACTCCACCTCGGCCAGCCGGTCACCGCCGTCGACCGCGACCACAAGGCCGTCCGCCTCGCCGACGGCACGACCATCCACTACGACAAGCTGCTGCTCGCCACCGGCGCCGCACCGCGCCCCCTCGACGTCCCCGGCAGCGACCTCACCGGCGTCCACCAGCTGCGCCGCCTCTCCCACGCCGACCGGCTGCAGGGGGTCCTCGCGGCCCTCGGCCGGGACAACGGCCACCTCGTCGTCGCCGGGGCCGGCTGGATCGGCCTGGAGGTCGCCGCCGCCGCCCGCGGCTACGGCGCCGAGGTGACCGTCGTGGAGCCCGAGCCCACCCCGCTCCACCAGGCCGTCGGCCCCGAGCTCGGCCAGGTCTTCGCCGACCTGCACGCCGAGCACGGCGTCCGCTTCCGGTTCGGCACCCGGCTCACCGAGATCACCGGCCAGGACGGCATGGTGCTCGCCGCCCGCACCGACGACGGCGAGGAGCACCCCGCGCACGCCGTGCTCGCCGCGGTCGGCGCCGTCCCCAACACCGCCCTCGCCGAGACCGCCGGCCTGGCGCTCGTGGACCGCGCCCACGGCGGCGGCATCGCCGTCGACGCCTCCCTGCGCACCTCCGACCCGGACATCTTCGCCGCCGGCGACGCGGCCGCCGCCCACCACCCGCTCTTCGGCGTCCGGCTCCGCGTCGAGCACTGGGCCAACGCCCTCAACGGCGGGCCGGCCGCCGCCCGGGCCATGCTCGGCCAGGACGTGTCCTACGACCGGGTCCCGTACTTCTTCACCGACCAGTACGACCTGGGCATGGAGTACTCCGGCTGGGCACCCCCCGGCTCCTACGACCAGGTCGTCCTGCGCGGCGACGTCGCCAAGCGGCAGTTCGTCGCGTTCTGGCTGAAGGACCGGCGGGTCCTCGCCGGGATGAACGTGAACGTGTGGGACGTCACAGAACCCGTCCAGGACCTCATCAGGTCCCGCCGGCCCGTGGACCCCGACGCCCTCGCCGACCCCGGAACCCCGCTCGATGCCGTCCCGCACCGGCCGGAGCAGGACTGAGCGCCCGCCCCACCCGTTCGGGTCCCCGTAGAATCACCGCGTGGCAGGCAGGATCAACGATGACGACGTGAAGGCGGTACGGGACGCCGTGCCCATCGACGCCGTCGTGTCCGAGTACCTCCAGCTGCGCAACGCCGGCGGCGGCAACCTCAAGGGCCTGTGCCCCTTCCACGACGAGAAGTCCCCCTCCTTCCAGGTCAGCCCCAGCAAGGGTCTCTTCCACTGCTTCGGCTGCCAGGAGGGCGGGGACACCATCGCCTTCGTGATGAAGATCGACCACCTCTCCTTCTCGGAGACGGTCGAGCGGCTCGCCGCCCGCGCCGGGATCACCCTCCGCTACGAGGAGGGCGGCTACAACCCCGTCCAGCAGCGCGGCGAGCGCATCCGCCTCATCGAGGCCCACAAGGCAGCCGCCCGGTACTACGCGGAGCAGCTCGACGGCGCGGAAGCCGAGGTGGGGCGCCGCTTCCTCGCCGAGCGCGGCTTCGACCAGGCCGCCGCCCGGCACTTCGGCGTCGGCTACAGCCCCGCCGGCTGGGACCACCTCACCCGCTACCTGCGCGGCCAGGGCTTCTCCGACAAGGAACTGCTCCTCTCCGGCCTCGCCCAGGAGAGCCGCGGCGGCAAACCCATCGACCGGTTCCGGGGCCGCCTCATGTGGCCCATCCGGGACGTCGGCGGCGACGTCGTCGGCTTCGGCGCCCGCCGGCTCCGCGACGACGACACCGGACCCAAGTACCTCAACACGCCCGAGACGCCGATCTACCGCAAGTCGCAGGTCCTCTACGGCATCGACCAGGCCAAGAAGGAGATCGCCAAGACCAGCCGCGCCGTCGTCGTGGAGGGCTACACCGATGTCATGGCCTGCCACCTCGCCGGGGTCACCACCGCCATCGCCACCTGCGGGACCGCCTTCGGCGGCGACCACATCAAGATCCTCCGCCGGCTCCTCATGGACAACGGCTCGGCGCGGGTGATCTTCACCTTCGACGGCGACGCGGCCGGCCAGAAGGCCGCGCTGCGGGCCTTCGAGGACGACCAGAAGTTCGCCGCGGAGACGTACATCGCCATCGCCCCGGACGGCATGGACCCCTGCGAACTGCGGCTCGCCAAGGGCGACGAGGCGGTACGGGAGCTGGCGGAGCCCCGCGTCCCGCTGTTCGAGTTCGCGCTGCGCCAGATCGTGAACCGGTACGACCTGGACACCCCGGCCGGCCGCGCCGCCGCCCTCGACGAGGCGGCCCCCATCGTGGCCCGCATCAAGAACATCGCCTCACAGCACGAGGTGGCCGTCGAACTCGCCGGCATGCTCGGCATCCTCGACACCCAGTTCGTCGTCAAGCGCGTCGCCCAACTGGCCCGCTGGTCCCGCGACAAGGGCGGGAGGCCGCCGCAGCCGACCGGAGGACCCCGGCAGGCGGGCGGGCCCCGGCAGGCCGCGCACCCCCCGCAGGGGCAGTCCGTCACCGGCCCGCCGCTGAACCTGCGCAGCCCCGCCCACCGCACGGAGCGGGAGCTGCTGAAGCTCGCCCTCCAGTACCCGGCGCTGGTGTCGCCGGCGTTCGACGCGTACGGCGCCGACGAGTTCACCGCCCCGCCCTACACCGCGGTCCGCCAGACCATCGCCGAGGCAGGCGGCGCCGCCCAGGGCGTCGACGACACCCCCGGCTACCTGGCCCGGGTCCGCGAGGCCGCTCCCGACGACCGCGTGCGCGCGATGGTGACGGAGCTGGCCGTCGAGGCCGTCCTCGCCCGCACCGTCGACGAGGCCTACGCCGGCGAGCAGTTGGTGCAGGTCCGCCTCCGCGCCGTGGACCGCCGCATCCTGGAGGTGCAGAGCTCGCTGACCCGGCTCGGCTCCCACGCCGACCCGCAGCACCTGGCCGGCGTGCAGAACGAACTGTGGGTCCTCCAGCAGTACGCCCAGTCCCTGCGCACCCACGGCGCCTCGGCGCTGTAGCCGGACCCGGCCGGGCGCCGGCGGGCGCGCGCCGTCACGCGACGGTCGCAAAAAGTGGGCGCACAACCCTCGTGGCGGCGATGTGTCGTACCCCACACTGGGGGCGGTTCCTGAGACCGCCGCCCCCGGGAGGTCGCCCCCGTGCAGACCCAGACCGTGAGCTCCGTGGCCGTCACCGTGCCGAAGCAGCCCGACGCGGCGGACGACCTGCCCGACGGCATCCCCGCCGCCTTACCCGGCGCACTCGCCCTGGACCCGAGGCCTGCCGCGCCCCCGCAGGCGGGGGACGCCCCGGCCCCGGCGTTCACCACGGTGCCGGCGGAGACCGCGGGCACGACGGAGGCCGCGGACCCGGCGGGGGTCCCGGACGCGGGGAGTCCCCGGCCCGCGGGGCCCTGGAACGGGCGGTCGCCCCCGACCCGGCGGAGATCCCCCCGGCCCACGGTGAGGCCCCTGACGCGGGGGTGGGCCTCGGCCCGGCTCTGGGTGAGACCCCTGACGTGGGGGAGGCCCTCGGCCCGGCGGACCTGGCCCCGGCCCCTGGTGAGGCCCGTGACGTGGGGGAGGCCCTCGCCCCGGCGGGGGCCGTGGAGGCAGAGGAGGACGTGGACCCGGCAGAGGCCCTGGGACAGGCGGACGCCCCCGACCCGGCGGACGCCCCCGACCCGGCGGACGCTCCGCAGAGCCGGACCGCGGTCGGCGGCGGTACGGGCGGCGGCCCCTCCTCCGACCTGCTCCGCCAGTACCTGCGGGAGATCGGCCGCGTCCCGCTGCTGTCCGCCGAGGAGGAGGTGGAGCTGGCCCGCCGCGTGGAGGCCGGGCTCTTCGCCGAGGAGAAGCTGGCCCGCACCCCCGACCTGGACTCGCGGCTCGCCGGCGACCTGGACGCGCTGGTCGTGCTCGGCCGCATGGCCAAGCGCCGCCTCATCGAGGCGAACCTGCGCCTGGTCGTCTCCGTCGCCAAGCGGTACGTGGGCCGCGGCCTGACCATGCTCGACCTCGTGCAGGAGGGCAACCTGGGGCTGATCCGGGCCGTCGAGAAGTTCGACTACACCCGCGGCTACAAGTTCTCCACCTACGCCACCTGGTGGATCCGCCAGGCCATGTCGCGGGCCCTGGCCGACCAGGCCCGCACCATCCGCGTCCCCGTCCACGTCGTCGAGCTGATCAACCGGGTCGTCCGCACGCAGCGCCGCCTCCTCCAGGAACGCGGCGAGGAGCCCACCACCGACGAGGTCGCCGCCCTCCTCGACCTGCCGCCCGAGCGGATCACCGAGGTACTGCGGCTGGCGCAGGAACCGATCTCCCTGCACGCCCCCGTCGGCGAGGAGGAGGACGTCGCGCTCGGCGACCTCATCGAGGACGGCGACGCGGCATCCCCCGCGGAGTCCGCCGCGTTCCTGCTGCTCCGCCAGCACCTGGACGCCGTGCTGTCCACGCTGGGCGAGCGCGAACGCAAGGTCGTCCAGCTGCGCTACGGCCTCGCCGACGGCCGGCCCCGCACCCTGGAGGAGATCGGCTGCCTCTTCGGTGTGACGCGCGAGCGCATCCGCCAGATCGAGTCGAAGACCCTCGGCAAGCTGCGGGACCACGCCTTCGCGGAGCAGCTGCGCGGCTACCTCGACTGAGCGCACCCGCTAACGCGCAGCCTCCTTCCCCGTGCCAGAACGGCCGAGGGTCGCAGGGAGCCCCAGGCCCGAGGCCGGCCCCGGCGCGATGCCGAGCGGCAGGCGGTCCGAGGCCGCGCCCAGGACGATCCCCGCCGAGACCCCCATCGGCAGTGCCACGGTGAAACCCCACTGCCGCTCGCCCCCGGAATCGTCCGGACGTCCCTCGGCCGCAGCAGAGCCGCTGCCGTTGTCGCTCATGTCCTCCCCTGCCGTCGTCGGATCGGGCCCCTGGCCCGAGGGACTCAGTCGACCTCGGCCACCGCCTGCGCGAACTGCGCCGCGTACAGGCGCGCATACGCCCCCTCGGCCGCCAGCAGCTCTGCGTGCGTACCCTGCTCGACTATGGAGCCGTCCTCCATCACCAGGATGACGTCCGCGTCCCGGATCGTGGAGAGCCGGTGTGCGATGACGAAGCTGGTGCGGCCGTGGGCGAGCCGGGCCATCGCCTTCTGGATCAGGACCTCGGTCCGCGTGTCCACGGAACTCGTCGCCTCGTCCAGGACCAGGATCACCGGGTCCGAGAGGAAGGCCCGCGCAATGGTGATCAACTGCTTCTCGCCGGCGCTGACCCCCGCCCCGTCGTCGATGACCGTGTCGTACCCGTCGGGCAGGGTGCGTATGAACCGGTCGGCGTGCGCCGCCCTGGCCGCCGCCTCGACCTCCTCCCGGGTCACCTCGCGGCCGGGGGCCGCGCCGTAGGCGATGTTCTCCGCGATCGTGCCGCCGAACAGCCATGTGTCCTGCAGGACCATGCCGATCGACGACCGCAGCTCCTCCCGGGACATCCGGGCCACGTCGACCCCGTCGAGGAGGATCCGGCCGCCCGTCACCTCGTAGAACCGCATCAGCAGGTTGACGAGCGTGGTCTTGCCCGCCCCCGTCGGCCCCACGACGGCCACCGTCTGACCCGGCGCCACCTCCAGCGACAGCCCCTCGATCAGCGGCCGGTCCGGCTCGTAGCGGAACGACACCTTCTCCAGCGCCACCGCGCCGCGCACCTCCGCCGGCCGCTCCAGGGCCGGGGACCCGGGCTGCTCCTGCGCGTCGAGCAGCTCGAAGACCCGCTCCGCGGACGCGACACCGGACTGCACCAGGTTCGCCATCGACGCGACCTGCGTCAGCGGCATCGAGAACTGCCGCGAGTACTGGATGAACGCCTGGACGTCACCGATGGACAGGGCCCCCGACGCCACCCGCAGCCCGCCGACCACCGCCACCAGCACATAGTTGATGTTCGACACGAAGAACATCAGCGGCTGCATCAGCCCGCTGTTGAACTGCGCCCGGAAGCCCGCCTCGTACAGCGCGTCGTTGTGCTCGCGGAACTCCGCGGCGGCCTCCTCCTGCCGCCCGAACACCTTCACCAGCGTGTGCCCGGTGAACATCTCCTCCACATGGCCGCTGACCTTGCCGGTGGCCTGCCACTGCGCCACGAACTGCGGCTGCGACCGCTTGCCGACCCGGGCCGCGACGACCACCGACAACGGCACGGTGACCAGCGCGACCAGCGCCAGCAGCGGTGATATCCAGAACATCATCACCAGCACGCCGATGATGGTGAGCAGCGAGTTGATCAACTGGCCCAGCGTCTGCTGCAGGGTCTGCCCGATGTTGTCGATGTCGTTCGTCGTCCGGCTCAGCACCTCGCCGCGCTGGGCCTGGTCGAAGTACGACAGCGGCAGCCGCTCCAGCTTCGCCTGCACGTCCTCCCGCATCCGCTGCACCGTGCGGTTGATCACCCGGACCGACAGCCGCGTCGACACCAGCATCAGCAGCCCGGCCGCCACGTACACGACGAGCACGAGCAGCAGGATGTCCCGCACGGCCCCGAAGTCGATGCCCTGCCCGGGCACGAAGTCCACCGCCGCCAGCATGTCCGCCAGGCCGTCGTCGCCGCGGGCCCGCAGCGCCTCCAGCGCCTGCTCCTTGCTCGCGCCGTCGGGCATCTCCCGGCCGACCACGCCGGCGAACACGAGGTCCGTGGCGCGGCCCAGCACCCAGGGCCCCACCACCGACAGCGCGACGCTCGCCACCACCGCGAGGATCAGCACCCACAGCGTGGCCTTCTCCGGCGCGAACCGCCGCAGCAGCCGTTTGCCCGAGCCCTTGAAGTCCATGGACCGCTGGTCGGGGCCGCCTCCGGCCATCATCATCCGTCCGCCAGGACCGGCCATCAGACAGCCTCCGCCTCGGTCAGCTGGGAGAGGACGATCTCCCGGTACGTCTCACTGGTCTCCATCAGCTCGTGGTGGCGTCCCGCCCCCACTACCCGGCCCTCGTCGAGGACGAGGATGCGGTCGGCGTCCCGGATGGTCGACACCCGCTGCGCCACGATCACCACGGTCGCCTCGGCCGTCTCCCGCGCGAGCGCGGCCCTCAGCCGCGCGTCCGTCTCGTAGTCGAGCGCCGAGAACGAGTCGTCGAACAGGTAGATCTCGGGCCGCTGCACCAGCGTCCGCGCGATCGCGAGGCGCTGCCGCTGGCCCCCCGACACGTTCGTGCCGCCCTGCGAGACCGGGGCGTCCAGCCCGCCTTCGAGGCGCCGGACGAAGTCGGCCGCCTGCGCCACCTCCAGCGCGTGCCACAACTCCTCGTCGGTCGCGTCGGGCCGCCCGTACCGCAGGTTCGTGGCGACCGTCCCGGAGAACAGGTACGGCTTCTGCGGGACCAGGCCGACCGTCCTGGCCGTCAGCGCGGGATCGAGCCGCCGCACGTCCACACCGTCGACGAGCACCTCGCCGCTCGTCACGTCGAACAGCCGCGGCACCAGGCCGAGCAGTGTCGACTTCCCGCTGCCCGTCGAGCCGATGACCGCCGTGGTCTCGCCGGGCCTGGCGACCAGGTCGACCTCCCGCAGCACCGGCTCCTCGGCACCGGGGTGGCGGAAGCCCGCCCCCCGTATCTCCAGGTGCCCGCGGCGGCCGAGCTCCCGCACCGGCTCGGCCGGCGGCAGCACGCTGGGCTCCGTGCGCAGCACGTCCTCGATGCGCTCGGCGCACACCTCCGCACGCGGCACCATCATGAACATGAAGGTGGCCATCATCACGGCCATCACGATCTGCATCAGATACGCGAGGAACGCCGTCAGCGCCCCGATCTGCATCCCCCCGCTGTCGATCCGGTGGGCGCCGAACCAGACGACCGCCACACTGGACACGTTCACCACGGTCATCACCGTCGGGAACATCAGCGCCATCAGCCGCCCCGCGCCCATCGACACGTCGGTCAGCCGGTCGTTGGCGTCCCGGAAGCGCTCCTTCTCGTACGCGTCGCGCACGAAGGCGCGGATGACGCGGTTGCCGGTGATCTGCTCGCGCAGCACCCGGTTCACGTCGTCGAGCCGGTCCTGCATCGACCGGAACAGCGGCCGCATGCGCCGCACGATCAGGGTCACCGCGATGCCCAGCACCGGTACCACCGCCAGCAGTACCGCCGACAGCGGTACGTCCTGCCCCAGGGCCAGGACGATCCCGCCGACGCACATGATCGGCGCCGACACCACCAGGGTGAACGCCATCAGGACCAGCATCTGGACCTGCTGCACGTCATTCGTGGTGCGGGTGATCAGCGAGGGTGCCCCGAAGTGGCCGACCTCCCGCGCGGAGAACGACTGCACGCGCGCGTACAGTGCCGCCCGCACGTCCCGGCCGAGTGCCGCGGCCGTCCGCGCGCCGAAGTAGACGGCGCCGACGTTGCCCGCGACCTGGACCAGGGACACGGCGATCATCAGCGCGCCGAACCGCAGGATGTGGCCGGTGTCGCCTCGCACGACGCCGTGGTCGATGATGTCGGCGTTCAGCGTCGGCAGGTACAGGGTCGCGCATGTCTGCACCAGCTGGAGCGCCACCAGCAGAGCGATGGGCCGCTTGTACGGCCCGAGATGGTTGCGGAGTAGTTGAAGGAGCACGGTCTCACTATCGCCCGTACCCCTGACAGCGACGAGCGCGTTTTCCACAGGCGGCACGGCCGGTCATACAAATGCCGCCGGCCGCCCACCCGAGGCCGCCGCCTCGCCCGCGCCGCCGCGCCCTTCCCGCATCCCCGCGCCGCTGCCGCCCCGACGCGGGTGCCACCGGGCTGCACCGCCGCCCACCCCGACGCGCGGGCCGCCGGCCTGCCGTGACGCGGGTACCGCCCGTCCGCCGGGATACCGGCGCCGCCCGCCCGCCCCGACGCGGGTGCCGCCCGCCCCCGTGCGCCTCTACGGGGCGAACGCCCCCGGGTGGATCTGGTCGCGGGTCGCCGCGTACTGCTGGCGCACCGCCTGCCCCACCGGCCCGTCGTCGCCCGGCTCGAAGACCTGCGCCGCCGCACCCTGCCACGCCGGGGGCGCCTGGGGCGACAGCGCGCCCTGCGCCACGCCCAGCGCCCACGCCGCCTGCCGGGCCGCCCCCAGCGCCGCGTAGTCCGCCGGCTGCGGCACCACCACCTGCGCCCCGAAGACCGCCGGCGCGACGGCCTGCACCGCGGGCAGCTCCGCGGCCGCGCCGAGCAGGAAGACCCGGCGCACCTCCACCCCGCGGCCGCGCAGCACGTCCATCGCGTCCGCGAGGGAGCACAGCATGCCTTCGAACGCCGCGCGCGCCAGGTGCTCCGGCTTCATCGACTCGCGCCGCAGACCGCTGAGCGTGCCCGCGGTGTGCGGCAGCGGCGGGGTGCGCTCGCCCTCCAGATAGGGCAGCAGCACCAGGCCCGACGCGCCCGGTGTCGACTTCAGCGCCAGCGCCGACAGCTCCTCCAGGCCCTCCAGACCCAGCATCTCCGCCGTGCCGCGCAGCACCCGCACCGCGTTGGCGGTGTGCACCACCGGCAGGTGCGTCCCGGCTGCGTCCGCCAGGGAGGTGATCAGGCCGGCCGGGTCCGCCAGGGCCTCGTGGTGCACCGCCATCACCGAACCCGACGCCCCCAGCGACACCACCGCGTCGCCGATGCCGAGCCCCAGGCCCAGCGCCGCCGCCATGGTCTCCCCGGTGCCCGCCGAGATCAGCAGGCCTTCGGGCGTCATGCCCGCCGCCTCGGCCGGGCCCAGCACCTCGGGCAGCGCCACCTGGTGCCCGAGCGCGAGCTCGACCAGGTCGGGCCGGTACGCCTCGGAGGCCGCCGACCAGTAGCCCGTGCCCGAAGCGCCTCCGCGGTCCGTGGTCCGCCGCGCGGGGCGCCCCAGCAGCTGCCACACCAGCCAGTCGTGCGCCTGGAGCACCCCGGCCGTCCGCCGGGCCGCCTCCGGCTCCGTCCTGGCCAGCCAGCGGAGCTTCGCCACCGGCTGCGCCGCCTGCGGCACGCAGCCCACGGCCTGCGCCCACGCCTGCCGGCCGCCCAGGGCCTCCACCAGGTCCGCGGCCGCCACCTGCGCCCGCTTGTCGTTGCTGACGAGGGCGGCCCGCACCGGTGCGCCGTCGTGGTCCAGCGGCACGACGCAGTGCGCCTGCGTGGACACCCCGATGGCCTGCACGCCCTCCAGCAGGCCGCCGGTGGCCGCCTCACCGAGCGACAGCAGCCACGCCTGCGGGTCCACCTCGGTGGCCTTGGGGTCGACGGGGTGCGCCGCGTACCCCTGCCGCAGTACCGCGCCCGTGTCCGTGTCGCAGACCACGATGCGCGTGAAACCCGACGAACTGTCCAACCCGGCGACTATCCCCATGACGGAGATTCTGCCGCACGCGGCCGGATGTCCCGCCCGCCTCCCGAGGGCCGGGCGGCGTCAGGTGTTGCTCGTGCCCCACTCGTCGTCGGTGCCCTGGCCGCGCTCGCGCAGGGACCGCACCCGCTCCGCCATCCCCTCCGGCATGCGGTCCCCGACCTTCTCGCTCACCACGTGGTACGCCCGGCCCGCCACCTCCCGGCCGGTCTGGGCGGCCGACTCGGCGGCGTTGCGCACGGCCGGGTTCTCGGACACCCGCCGCGCGGACGTCACCAGCTTCTCGTAGCGCTCCCGGCCGGCCCTGGTTCCCAGGACGTACCCGATGGCGAGTCCCACGACGAACGTGAGCTTGTACCGCATGGCTGCCACCCTTCCGTAGTGTCGGTGCGCACCGCTGCCGCAGGCGGCCGGAAGTCGCCCCGGCAGGCCAGGGGGGAACCGATTGGCGGAGCACCCCCCTGCTTGCGCTAATGTATGTGTCGCAGCGAGCGAGCGCCCCCCGGAACGCACCGGGTGGGTACGTTCGGTGCAACGCAGCAATCCCCTGTAGCTCAATTGGCAGAGCAGCCGGCTGTTAACCGGCAGGTTACTGGTTCGAGTCCAGTCGGGGGAGCGCGATCCCCTGTAGCTCAATTGGCAGAGCATTCGGCTGTTAACCGGAGGGTTGCTGGTTCGAGTCCAGCCGGGGGAGCGGTGATGAGAGAGGGCCCTCCCGAGGGCTCTCTCTTTTTGCGTTGTCCGGCGGCTCTCCCGGCCCCGCGGGATTCCCGGTCCGCTCCGGAACCGCGCGGGCCCCGTGATCGTCCTCATGGGCGTGCGCGGCCGACCAGCCGGAGCAGGAGATCGTATGAGCGGCTATGCTGCGGCAGACGGCGCGCACAAATGTGCGCGACGCGCCGCACGGGGCGGTAGCTCAGCCGGTTAGAGCAGCGGACTCATAATCCGTCGGCCGTGGGTTCGAGTCCCACCCGCCCCACCACAGCAGAAACGCCCTGACCTGCGGGAACGCCCCTGGAGGGGTGTTTCCGTGTGCAGTGGTCGCCTCGCATCGGTACAGCGGAACGGGCGCCCCCGGCTTGTGTCACAGGGGTCGTACCTTCTTGACCTGCGGTTTTGAGTGGAGCGTGGGTGTGGAACCGCGACGATGATCCCACGGCGACCCCACAACTCCTGCGTGTGACACGCCGCACATCACGCCGAATATCTGCGCTCCTTGTTGCCTGCTGCTCGGTCCTCCTGCCTGTTGCGACGCCCGTTCCACCACCGCCACGTCCGAAGAGGTCCCGAACCGGAGACCAGCGCGCGCCGGCGGGCCTGCCGCTGGTGCCGAGGGAACCCTCGACGCGGATCGCGGCGGGTCGGGTGGTGGGGTGTACCGGGCCCAGGCCACGAGTGCCTGAGCCCGCTCATCGGATGGGGTCAGGGCGCGGAGCAGTGCTTGTACCGCAGGTACGGCCAGGTCTTCGGGCCGACCGGTCCGTCCTCGACGAGGCCTGCTCCTGGGGCTTTTCGGGCCTGTGCCGGGGTAGGCGATCAGTACCGCCGACCGGACCGGCGGCGAGAAGACCGAGGCCGAGCTTCCATCGGCTCGAGCGCAGGACGACAGTCGTCAGTTCTTGCTCTGAGCCCTGGCCAGACGGCGGGCCTTCGCGCGGCGCTCCGGTGAGGCCGGGTCCTCCA
This sequence comes from Streptomyces sp. CC228A, assembly GCF_021390935.1. Lineage (GTDB taxonomy): Bacteria > Actinomycetota > Actinomycetes > Streptomycetales > Streptomycetaceae > Streptomyces. The sequence goes on along the minus strand of NZ_JAJPUI010000003.1, from coordinate 238,927 downwards.
CCGCGCCGGGACGCGGGCCGTTGTGGTGCACGGCGCGGCCGCGGAAGGCCCCCGTGAGCTGCGTGAAGGCCTTCGCGTCCGGCCCGACGTCGATCTGGAAATGACCCGCGGCGGCGGGGGAGAGGTCCGCACCCCAGCGCACCACACCACCGCAGTCGGCCAGGATGTCGCGGACCACCGCCTCCTGATGCGGCCACAGACCGTCACCCGCCCCGAGCAGCGCGATCGCACTGCCGGACAGGTGGTTCGACTCGTACGCGGCCCGAACGGCGCGGTCGCTGCGGTGCCCCAGGACGTCCTTGGAACTGTGCAGCGGCACCACCTCGTAGTGCCAGCGTCTCGCGACATGCAGCAGCACCGCCGACGCCTCACGGTGCAGACGGACGGTGGCGGGGGAGCCCTCGATACGGAACGAGTCGATGGCATCCGGGTCGATGACCCAGCCGTTGTCGCTGCGCCGCGCGCTCCACGTGCCGTCGGCCGCGACCGCGGACCCGGTGAGCACGCCGCCCAGCGCGGCGCCCGCGCCCAGGGCGCCGGCGGACAGGAGGACGGATCGTCGTGTCAGTGTCATGTCATATGCCCTTCTCGGCGTCGGCGCGCTCCGCGAGCTCGAACGCGTAGGCGAGAACGAAGCCGGTCAGCAGGTCCGAGGCGATGTTGGCCGGACGGTCCTCCCCGCCGAGGCTCCAGCCACCACTCAGGAACCAGGAGCCCCCTCGCACTTCGATGTCCGAGTCCACGCCGAGGAGCATGTTCCTGGCGAGGGTCTGCGCTCTCCCGATGTCGCTGCTGAAACGATCCCTGAAGAACTGCGTGTAGCGCCGCTGGCAGACCCGGTCGCCGGCTGCCGGACTGTCGGTGCCGTAGTAACGGGCGAACGCTGTGGGGAGATTGATCTCCTCCGTCCTGATGAGCCGCATGATGTTGAACGCGTCGGTGTCCTGGACCCAGTCGTCGTTCGAGAACTTGGATACGGTGTCACGCCGTCCCAGGTAGTCCTGGGCGTACAGCATGGGGTTCGGGTACTGCTCCTTGACCGTCCGCCATCCTTCGTAGAACGACGCGAGGTCACCGGCCCAGCCGCCCATGTCCCCCACCGTCACGCGGTCGGCGGTCCCCGGAGACCTCAGGCACATCTCCAGGGTCGCCATCAGGTGCTCCGTACCGATGGGGGCCCCGGTCACCGGATCGGTGAAGTGCTTCTTGCCGGCGAGGGTGATCCCCTGCGCCGCCAGGTGCTCGATCCAGCCCTCGTCGATTCCTGATTCCAGGATCACGCGCCAGGCGAGGTTGCTGTACTTCTCCTGCCGGAAGAACACGCAGACGAGCCGGTACGGGTCGACTGCCGGGTTGTACTCCAGGGCCTCCGTGAACAGGCGCTGGATGAGGTCGATGAAGTCCTGTGCGGCGGAGCGGGCGGGATTGAGCACGGACGTGCCGGGGTCGGAGAAGCGGCGCCACACGTTCCGGTCGATCTCCCAGGCTTCGCCGAAACTTCCGCTGCCGTAGCTGAACGTGCCGTTGCGGATCTGGTTGAACGACCAGTTCGCGGGCAGCGGGTAGCCGAGGTTGCCGGAGAACCCCCAGGACAGGCCGGAGACGAACGACCAGGTGGCTCCGACGCGGCGGGTGACCGTGCTGCACACGTTCCGGGAGCCGTAGATGCCGTAGGTGTAGCGGTTCTTCCGGCCCAGGGCCGCGCGTACGCCGCGGAAGTAGTCGATGACCGCGTCCATGTCCGCCCCGGTGGCGTCGAAGTCCACGGCGAAATAGATGCAGGTGCCGCGGCCGAACCCGAACTCCCGCGCCCTCTTCTCGGCCACGTCGCCTTGCTCGAAACCCTTGTCGTACGTGAAGTTCCAGTTGTACTTGGCGTTCCACTGGAAGATCGGGTACACCTTCAGGCCGCCGCGGAGGATGTCGCTCAGCTCGGCACTGGTGAGCGCCTTCCCCAGGTAGTCCTTGTGTTCAGGGGGGAGGTGTTCGTCGAGGTAACGGCCCACGATCTGGAACCCGGCACGGCTGAGCGCCTGTGCGCGGGCGAAGGTGAGCGGTTCCGCCTCGTCGCACGCGGTGGTCGCGCGCAACTCGTTGCCGGTGGAGACCAGGAGCTGCGCCCAGGTGTCGAAGTTCGACTTGCCGGTCACGGAGAGCTGGCTGAACTTCTGGAAGGCCCGGACGAAGCTCTCCGTCTTGTCGATGTACTCGCGGCGGATCGCCGTCGTGGTCTCGCCCTCGCCCTCGACGACCGGCGAGTTGAACACGCACAGGGCCGTGAACAGATGGACCAGGTCTCCGCTGCTGCCCACGCTCAGGGTGGGCTGCTCCTTGAGCTTCGCCTTGGTGTTCGCGCCGAAGTACCCGCCGATCTCCGGGCGGGGAATGCCGATCTCGAACTGGAGGGCCTTCATCACGGCCTGCTGCACATCACGCGAGTAGAAGCCGTCGCATGGACTGAGGTCCATGGTGGTGATGTCCTCGCCGTACACGTAGTTCAGGTTGAGATGCTGCTGGAACGACCGGATCTCGGTGGTGCCGCCGGGGACACGCCGGAACTGGTCCATCCGCAGGAGCGCCTTGATGAACTGCACAAGGAGCCTGGTAGGGATGTTGGACATGGTGGCGGCCGAGGACAGCCCGGCGTCACCGATCAGGTCGTTCATCGAGTCGGTGGTCGTCGAGGTCCATCGACTTGCCGGTGAAGCGCCGGGGTACCCCTTGCACCACAGGGCGTAGTTGACGATGCGGACGATGTTGGCGTTGGACTCGGAGGGACGGATACCGCCGCGTGCCTCAAGGGCGCTGAACGTGCCCGGACCGAAGTTCCGTACGGTCGGGGAGATGCCCAGCTCGTGCTGGAGGCCCTGAGTGAGGCTGAGGACCGTCTCCCATCCGGTGCTGCCGTCCTCGGCGCAGCGCACATAGCCCTGGGCCACGCCGCTGTAGGTCTTGTTCACCCATTCCTGAGCCGCGAGCACATTGGGATCTTCCATGTGCTGACTGTCACCGAGGAGGGGGCCCGGGGTACCTCGAATAATCCAGGGTCACTTCGGGCTCGCTTGGGGCGATCCTGTGTCCGGCAAACGCAACCGGCTGGTCCGATCCGCTGGTTTGATTCGAGGGGGATCCATGAACAACAGAGCCTGGAAACTGGGGCTCGTCGCCCTGAGCGCGGCGATGGCTGCTGTCCTTCCCGCGAGCTCCGCGCAGGCGGCCTACGCGAGCAACTCCGGCTTCTACGGGACCAACTTCGTCGACGGCGGAGGCGTCCTCACCGACGACTTCGGCGACCACTTCAAGGAGCTCGGCAACTCGCTGTGCGTCGGCTGCGGGGAGTCGTCGGGCACGGACATCGTCCTGCTCTGGCAGACCATCCTGGTTGCCGAGCACTACCTGGACTTCCACGATGCCGACGGGTACTTCGGGCCCAAGACCAAGGAGGCCACCATCAAGTGGCAGCGGGCGGCCGGGCTCAGCGCCGACGGCATGGTCGGGGACGACACCTGGAGCAAGGCGGACGACCGGCTCGTCTGGGTCGGCAGCAACACCGTGCGGTACAAGAGCTCCGGCCTCTTCGGGTTCGTGGAACTCCACCGGGGAGACACCGCCAAGTACCGGGACGGCGGCGCCTACCACTTGCACAAGGTCATGCAGGGCGACGGCGTCCATGTCTACGAGAGCACGGGCACCCGCATCTTCCACCGGGTCAAGACCATCAGCTACTAGCGTTCCGCGCGCAGCGCGCGCCATGTCCCCGGGCCTACGAGTCCGTCCGCGTCCAGGCCCGCCCGCTTCTGGAAGGTGATGACGGCTCCGTGAGTCATGGGGCCGAAGTCGCCGTCCACTTCCCCGACTTCGGTGACGCCGTGCAGGTACCGCAGCAGACACTGGAGTTCACGGACCTGGCTGCCGCCGTCGCCGCGCTTGATGGTGAAGTCCCAGGTGCCGTTCTCGCCCGCGGTGTAGCCGCGGCCGTACTTCTTGTCCTCGTACACCGCGGGCTTCTCGCAGGTGGGTGGTGCGGACGCGGTGGCCGGGGGCTTGTCCCAGAGGGCGTAGGCCGCGGTCGCGGCGCTCAGCAGGGCCGCCGCCACGAGCGCGCTGACGAGTGTAGGGCGGCGCCGGGGGCGAAGGCGCGGCAAGCGGGGCGAGCGGCCGGCGCCCGCGGCGTCCTCCACACGGCGCAGCAGCTCCTGTGCGGTGGGGCGTTCGGCGTGAGCGGCGGCCAGGCAGTCCCGGACGATCTCCCTCCAGGCGTCCGGGAGTTCGGGAGACAGGCGGAGCTCCTCGGTGCCGCGCGCGTAGCGCGTCGCCGCGTCGCAGCGGGCCTCCGTGGTGCTGCCCGGGAGCGGGAAGGTGCCGGTCAGGACGGTGTGCGCCAGGACGCCGAAGGCCCATATGTCCGCCGACGGGCGGATACGGGTTCCCCGCTCGTCCATCTCCGGCCGGAGAAGTTCCGGCGGGGTGTAGTCGGGGGTCGCGAACGGAGGCGCGTACGCATGCGTGCCCTTGAGTTCGGCGGCCATGTTGAAGTCGGCCAGCCTCGCCGAAGAGTCCTTCATCAGCAGGACGTTGGCCGGCTTCAGGTCGCCGTGCACCCAGCCCGCGTGGTGCAACTGGTGCAGGCCCTCGCAGATCTGCGCGAGCAGCGCCGGTCCCGCGTCCGGCTTCGGTGCCTGATCGAGTACGGCGTCCAGGGAGCCCTCGGCCCGTTCCAGTACGAGGACGGTGGCGCCGTCGAGCTCCGGGTGGCCGGGGTCGTCCACGGTCAGGGTGTCGTACATCCGGATCAGGCGCGGCGCGCGCAGCCTGCTCAGCAACTCCACCTCCCGCTCGGCCAGTTCCCGCAGGTGATGCAGCTGACGCGGGGTGCGCGTGCCGGTCGGCAGGAACTTCAGCGCCACCTGGTCGGGCAGCCCCTCAGCCGGGGAGCCGGTGCGCCGGGCCGCGTAGACCGTGGAGAACGCGCCGGACGCCAGCGGTGCACGGACCTCCCAGCACCCGACCGTGTAGCCCTTGGGGACGGGCACCACGTAGGACCGCTCAGTCATCGGTCCACTTCGCTCACAGCCGGGGCGAGCACCACGAGGTCGCCCTCGTGTACGAGGTCGAAGCGGAGGGCAAGGGAGACCAAGGACTCCTTCTTGCCGTTGGTGCGCTTGCCCGGTTCCGCCGTGTCCGGGCCGGGGCGCAGGCGCAGCTTCACGCACAGGTAGTCGATGTTCCAGTAGACCGCGGAGCGGCTGGCCCCGGGCCAGACCGGCCGCAGGCGTTCCACCAGCTCCTCCACGCAGGGCAGTGGTGCGTGCGGTTCGCCGCGCAGGCGGGGTTCGCACAGTGCGGCGAGGACCGCGAAGTAGCGCTTCGTGCGGTCCAGGGCGAAGGACGGTGCGGTCAGCGTTCCCGCGAGTCCGTGGCGGTCCACGCTGCGGAACGCGTGATCGGGAGCCCAGACGTCGAAGGAGAGCAGGTCGCCCGCGGCGGGAAGCACCACCCGCGAGAACTCGAACGACACCGGCGCGTCCAGTCTGCCCGGCGCGACCTTGATGTGTTCGCCAGCGCCTTCCGGGTTCTCCACCACGTAGGTCTGGTTCTCGCTGAAGTTGCTCAGCAGCCAGAAGCGCTGGTGCGCCGTGATCTCGCCGGCGATCCGGGGCACTCCCTCGTGCGCAATGGCGAGACCGCCGCCGTCCTGGGCCGCTCGCCCGAAGGCGAGCCGTTCACCGCTGGAGATTCTGATCTGGTCGGCGGTCCGGTTCTCCGGATCTCCGTATGACGGTGGCACGACAATGACACTGTGCACGGACACGATCCTCCCCCGATTCATGCGGGCGTGACTCTCACCCTGGCCGGCCCACGAGCGGAAGACTAGGGATGCCAGAGAGCGCTCGCAAACCTCTCTGGACGCTGGGCGAGCCGGTGAAGCACTCCGGCACGATCAAAGTCGTTGCAGTACGACACGATCGTGTCGCTCGGGCGCCACGCGAAGACCGTCTCGGATGTCTGTCTCGACTTCCCGGCGGACGAGAACTCCGCCCCCGATCTCGCGATCCTGCGCGAGGACTCCCAGAGGGTGGGCAAGCGCTACAGCTTCGAGACGACCTGCTGATCGCGGAGGTGGTGTCCGTCTCCTCGGCCCGCAAGGACTACGACGACTGCACCGCCAAGTACGGCCGCTACTGCATCCCCGTCTACCTGGTGGTGGACCCGTACACGGCGGAAGTCGTCGTCCACACCCAGCCCACCGGATCCGGCTGCATCGCGGCACACACGCACAAGTACGGCATTGGAAAGCTCCCCATCGATCTCGCCGATGGGCGCACCTTCACCCTTGACCTGGACGAGCTGCCCCGACCTGAACCGGAGGTCGGCGCGCGCTGACGGGGCCGCCGTTGGCGGCCGGGAATGCGTCGGCGTCCTGTCGGCAGATGCATGACGTAGCGTGACCACCCGCCGGGTACGCCTGGTGGGTGTGCGGACGGCGGACCTGACGCGGCCTCGTGGCGATTCGGGGGCGGGCATCGGAAGCCTGTACGTGCAGCGGGCCCCGGACCTCCACTCGGAGGTCAGGGGCCCGCCGCACGCCGGCCGGTCCGTCGTCACTCGACGACGAGCCGCACGTCGATGTTGCCGCGCGTGGCCTTGGAGTACGGGCAGTACGCGTGGGTCTTCTCCAGCAGTTCGCGGCCCGGCTCGCCTTCCAGGTGGGCGGGCATCTCGGCGCGCAGGACGACCGCCAGGCCGAAGCCGCCGTCCTTCTCGTCCTTGCCGATGCTGACCTCGGCGGTGATCGAGACGTCCTTGACGTCGATCTTCTCCTGGCGCGCTATCGACCCCATCGCGCTGGCGAAGCACGCCGCGTAGCCCGCGGCGAAGAGCTGCTCCGGGTTCGTGCCCTGGCCGTTGCCGCCGAGGGCCTGCGGGAAGCCGAGCGGCAGGTCGATCTGGCCGTCGGAGCTGACGGCCCGGCCCTCGCGGCCGTTGGCGGTGGCGACGGCGGTGTACAGGGCGTTCATGTGTCCCGTCCTTCTTCTCTCGTCTCGTCCCGCCCGGCGGGGCGGCACTGCATCATTTATAGCCCGCAATTCAATTGTGCACAACTGAATCGGGTGTGAGGTAGATGGCCGTGTGGCGTTAGCCTGGAGGCATGGACGCGCCCGGCACCCCGCAGGACGAGGACTTCCTGCGCCTCGACCACCAGATCTGCTTCTCCCTGCACGCCGCCACCCGCGCCTTCAACGGCGTGTACCGCGTCGCGCTCAAGGACCTGGGACTGACCTACCCGCAGTACCTGGTGATGCTGGTCCTGTGGGAGCGGGGCGAACTCCCCGTCAAGCGCATCGGGGAGCTGCTGCGGCTGGACTCCGGCACGCTGTCGCCGCTGCTGAAGCGGCTGGAGGCGGCCGGCTACGTGGAGCGGCGGCGCAGCGCCGAGGACGAGCGGTCCGTGACCGTGCGCCCCACCGCCGAGGGCGCCGCCCTGAGGGAGCAGGCACGGCGGCTGCCCCGGCGCATGGCGGAGGTGACCGGCCTGTCCCTCACCGAGGTCCGCGACCTGCGCGACCGCCTCAACACGCTGACCGCGGCCCTGGACGGCGCGCTGCCGGGGGTGGCGCAGGGGCGGGAGCCGGGCGCGCAGGGGCGGGAGCCGGTCGAGTAGGGGCCGGGTGAGCAGGAGCAGCCCGGGGGCGGGGCGTCACACGATGCCCCGGACCACCCCCAGCTCCACCAGGTCCTGCGGGCGCAGGCGCAGCTGCTCCGCCGTGTGCGGGGCTTCCTGCGGCGGCCGCTTCAGTATGGCCGCGGCCGGCTCCGGGGCGATGACCGAGAAGTAGCTGTCCGGGGTGGCCCAGGTGTTGCCGGGGGCGGCGAGGGCGAGCGCGCCGCCCGAACCCCCCTCGCCGACCACCAGCGTCGTCACCGGCACCCGCACCTCCGCGACTGCGGCGAACAGCTCGGCGATCGCCGCTCCCGCGCCCGTGCGCTCCGCCTCCGTGCCGTTCGCGGCACCCGGCGTGTCGACCAGCGTCAGCACCGGCAGCCCCCACCGGTCCGCGAGCCGGACGACACGCGTCGCGGTGCGGTAGCCGGCGGGCCTGGTCGCGGTCCCGCACTGGGCGACGTAGGCGATGCCGTACCCGTCCCGCAGGCCCACCCCGCACCGCACCCCCGGGTCCGTACCGCCGCAGCGGTCGCCGACCAGGGGCAGCCGCCGGTCGAAGTACGCGTCCAGGTAGGCGTCCGCGCGCGGCCGCCCCGGCTCGCGGGCCCGCAGCACCGCCTCCCAGCCGGTCTCCGGCAGATCCGCGCGGCCCAGTGCGCCGGGCGGCGGCACGGGACCGGCCGCGGGGCGCGACAGGGCCGCCAGCCAGTGCCCCAGCACCGTGCGGAGCTCCGTCGCCGGCACCACGGCGTCCACCTGGCCCGCCGCGAGCTGCCCCTCCGCCGTGTACGCCGCCGGGTCCGCGTCCGGGGGCCGCACCCGTGAGCCGGCGAAACCGATCTGCGCCCCCGGCAGCGCCAGCAGGACGTCCGCGCCCGCGCCGACCGTCGCCCAGCCGCCGCCCGTCGCCGGGTCCCTCAACACCGTGACGTGCCCGACGCCCGCCTGGCGCAGCAGCACCGCCTCCCGCGCCACCCGCTGCAACTGCGTCAGCGCGACCATGCCCTCCTGCATCCGGCTGCCGCCCGTCGCCACCAGGGACACGAGCGGCACGCCCCGCTCCCGCGCCAGCCGGTAGGCGGCGCAGATCCGGTCCCCGGTGCCCTGCCCCAGCGAACCGCCCAGGAAGCCGAACTCGAAGGCCAGCAGCACGCAGACAAGCCCCGACACCTGCGCCTCGCCGTACACCACCGACTCGTCCTCGCCGGTGCGCCCGGCCGCCCGCGCCCGTGCTTCCCCGTACCCGTCCCAGCCGAGCGGGCCGTCCGGCGGGCGGGGACCCCCCGGTGCCGGCGGCCGCTGCTCGGTGAACGCTTCCGCGACCAAAGCGATCACCTGCCGGGCCGTCAGCCGCCCGGCTCGCTCCGCCCGCTCAGACACGGAGGGCCCGCTTCACGACCTTGCCCATGTCGTTGCGGGGCAGTGCGTCCAGCCTGCGGACCACCCGGGGACGCTTGTGCGGGGCGAGTTGGGCCGCGACGTGGTCGGCGAGCTCCCGGTCCGTCGGCGGAGCGGCGGGGTCCGCCGGGACGATCCAGGCCACGATCCGCTCGCCCAGGTCGGCGTCCGGCTCGCCGGTCACCGCGGCCTCCCTCACGCCCGGATGGTCCAGCAGCACGTTCTCGATCTCCCCGGCGCCGATCTTGTAGCCGCCGCTCTTGATGAGGTCGGTGGCGCGCCGGCCCACGAGCCGTACGGAGCCGTCCGCCTCCAGCACCGCCATGTCGCCGGTGCGGAACCAGTCCCCGTCGAAGGCCGCTGCCGTGGCGTCCGGCCGGTTCAGGTACGCGGTGAACAGGTTCGGGCCGCGCACCTGCACCTCGCCGATCGTCTCCCCGTCGAGGGCGGTGACCGGCGTCCCGTCGTCGTGGACCAGCCGCAGGTCCACGCCCGGCAGCGGCAGCCCGACGGAGCCGGGGCGGTCCGGTTCGGCGCCCGCCCGGACGCTGGTCAGCATGAGCGTCTCCGTCATCCCGTACCGCTCCACGACCCGCCTGCCGGTCGCCGCGGTGAGCCGCTCGTGGTCGGGCAGCGGCAGCGCGGCCGACCCGGAGACCAGCAGCCGGGCGCCCGCGAGGGCCTTCCGCAGCTCGCGGTCGGTGTCGAGGGCCCGCGCCAGCCGGTGGTACATGGTGGGCACGCCGAAGAGCATCGTCCCACCGGACATGAGCTCCCGGGCGACGCCCTCCGCGGAGAAGCCGCCCAGGTGCCGCAGGCTCCCGCCCCGGCGCAGCGGGCCGAGGACGCCGAGGACGAGGCCGTGCACGTGGAACAGCGGCAGGGCGTGCACGAGGACGTCGTCGGCGGTCCACGCCCAGGCGTCCGCGACCGCGTCCAGCGTGGCGGCGAGGGCCCGCCGGGGGAGGACGGCGCCCTTGGGCGGGCCGGTGGTGCCGGAGGTGTAGATGACGAGGGCGGGAGCCGAGGGGCCGGGTTCCGTCCGTACGTCGGAGCCGGCCCCTGCGACGCCGTGCTCTGCGCGTACGTCGGACTCTGTGCGCACGTCGGACTCTGTGCGCACGTCGGACTCTGTGCTTGCGTCGGAGTCCGTCCGTACGACGCCGTGCTCCGTCCGTACGTCGATACGCGGCAGGTGCGCCAGGGACGCGGGCAGTTCGTCACCGGGGGCGGCGAGCACCGCGTCGGGGGCGCTGTCGGTGACGATGTGGGTCAGCTCGCGCGGTCCGGTCCTCGGATTGAGCGGTACGGCGGGGACTCCCGCGCGCAGCGCGGCGACCACCGCCACTGCCGTCTCCAGGGTGGGCGTCGCCCACACCGCGACACGGCGGGCACCGGCGAACCGGGGCGTCAGCGCGGCGGCGGCCGCATGGAGCTGACCGTACGACAGGGCGCGCTCGCCGAAGCGCAGCGCGGGCCGCGGGTCGTCGTCCGGTCCGGCGGCGAGGGCCGGGAAGAGAGCATCCACGGGTCGTCGTCCTCCTCGTGTCACGGCGGTCACGGCAGGGGCGGTGCGGCCCCCATGGTCGCAGCCGAAGACCCCGGCGGGGCGTGACGCCTACGCCGGGGCCTTGAGAGTCCCGTCACAGCTCCGCGGAGACCGGTGGACGGGCGAACCGCCGGCCCGTAGGCCTTGGGGCCTGGCCGCCTCCGTGAGCGGCGCTGCTCAGTCCGCTTCCGTGAGCGTCGCCATGGCCAGCGGCTCGGTGCGGCCTTCCAGCATCTCGCCCAGCCCGAGGACCGCGCACACGTCGGGCCGCTCCGCGATGGCCACTGGCATGCCGGTGGCGTCCCGCAGCATCTGGTCCAGCCCCGGCAGGCGGGCGCTGCCGCCGACCATGGTGATGCCCCGGTCGGCCAGATCCGCGACCAGGTCGGGCGGGCAGTCGCGCAGCACCTTCCCGATACCGTCGAGCACCGCCGTCAGCGGGGTGTGGATGGCCCGCCGGACGGCCGCCGTGTCCACGTGCACGGAGCGGGCCAGGCCCGTCGCCACGTCCCGGCCGTGGATCTCGGTCGAGGACGGGCCGTGCGAGGTGAGGCCGTTGCCGTGCAGGGCGATCTGGAGCGGCCGCACGGACTGGGACGGCAGCATCAGCTCGTGCTGGTGGCGCAGGTACTGGATGACGGCGTGGTCGATGGCGTTGCCGCCCACGGGGATGCGCTCGGCCGTGACGATGGAGCCGAGCGACAACACCGCGACCTGGGTGGTCGCCGCCCCGCACACCATGATCATGCTGGCGGTCGGCTGGGCCACGGGCAGCCCGCAGCCGACCGCCGCCGCGATCAGGGTGTCCACCAGCTCCACGCGCCGCGCCCCGAGCCCGACGAGCGTCTCGACGGTGGCGCGCTGCGCCAGGGGGTCGCTGTCGTGCGGGGTGCAGGCGGCGGCCCGCAGCACCGGCTTGCGGCGCAGCTGGCGGCGCAGCTTCTCGCCCAGGAGGTGGCGGAGCATCCGCTGGGCCATCTCGATGTCGACGACGGACCCGCCGGACACGGGGCGGGCCACGCGGATGTAGTCCGGGGTGCGACCGGTCATCTTCTCGGCGAAGTCCCCGACGGCGATCAGGGCGCCGGTGTGGGTGTTCACAGCGGCGACGCTCGGTTCGTCGACGACCAGCCCGGCGCCCTTGACGAAGACGCGGGTCCTCGCGGCCCCGAGGTCGACGGCGACATGGCAACGGCGCAACTGCTCAAGACTGACGGTCACGGCGGATCCTCCCGAGTGCGGTGTGTGTCTGCATCGTGCGGTCCGCGCGGGCGTCGCGCGCGCTGGGCTGCGCCGCTCGGGGGCTGCGCCGCTCGGGGGCTTCGGCGCGACGGGGCTTCGGCGCGACGGGGCGGGAGAGCGGGCGGAGCATGGAAGAGGGGGGTGTGGCGGGGGAGGCGCGGTGGGGAGGTCCAGGCCGAACCGAGGACCGGAGGGGGAGGGAACGGAGGTGCAGGCGCCATGGGCACGTTCATGGATGTGCACTACGGGATGAAGGGCATCACAGCGGATCAGCTGCGGGAGGCGCACCAGGCGGATCTGTCCCACGAGAAGGCGGAGGCCGTCCACTTCGAGAAGGCGTGGGCCGACCCGAAGGAGGGGGTCGTGTACTGCCTCTCCACGGCTCCGTCGGCCGAGGCCGTGCAGCGGGTGCACGAGAAGTCGGGGCACCTGGCGGACGAGATCCACGAAGTGCCGATCACGGTGTGACCGCTCATCGTCGCGGCGCGGGCCATCGGAGCCCGCGCCGTCGCCGGTCACGGGCCCAACAGCCCGGCCCCGAGCGCGGCAGGGTCGGGTGCCGCGCTCGGGGCTGGGTGCAGCAGCTTGGTCGGGTGCCGCGCTCGGGGCCGGGTGCCGCAGCTTGGTCGGGTGCCGCGCTCGGGGCTGGGTGCAGCAGCTTGGTCGGGTGCCGCGCTCAGGGTCGGGTGCCGCGGCAGGGCCGGGTGCCGCAGCCAGCGGCCAGCGGCCAGCAGCCGGCAGCCCGCCGCCAGCCGACCGCGCGCGGGCCGGGAGCCCGGCGTCAGCCGTCTGCACGCAGGCCGCCGGGCGGGTCCGCCAGGCGCTGGAACAGGCCCCAGGTGAAGTCCGCGATCCGCTCCCGCCCGCCCGGGGCCGTGAAGGCCAGCCGTGTCCGTGTCGGCGCGTCACCCGGCAGCGGCCGCGCGGGCGGGAAGGCGCGGGCCACCTCCTCGATCGTGCACGCCCAGGGCCGCAGGTCGGCGACGGTACGCAAGGTCGGTGCGGGCGCGCCCGGCGCACGGACCAGCCATTCGTTCCACACCGCACCGCTGCCGGCTGCCGCCAGCACCTCGAAGCGGAGGTCCGGCCACAGTGGCAGCCGCCACGCCAGGGCCTCGCACTCCAGGTCGCCGACGGTGCGCCGCGCCCTGCTCTCGGGCTGGCCCAGCACGGAGCGGTAGCGCGCGAGGGCGCCGCGGGTCCGGCGCGAGCGGACCATGGCCTGCCAGCGGCGGTTGGCCTCCCGCATGTCCCCGGCGGACGCCCCGAGCGCACGGCGGGCGTCATCCGCCAGCGACGGCTGGTGGTCGGCCAGACGGCGCAGCAGGACGAGCTGGAAATCGCGGGGGCCGAACGGGGCGGCGGGGGAGGCGGAGGCCATGACGCCATCCTGCCCCGATCCCGCCGGGGCTTGACTGGGCGGCATGCTCCCTGCTGTCCGTCCCGGAGCCTCGCGGTGACCCCTCGGCAAGGGCCGATCACCGTACGCCACACGCAGCACATGGGTCAGCACGTTTCACACAACACCCTCACATGCTCCCCTGCCGCGCAGGCCCGCGCGCCGCATACTCTGCGGGCGCCATGGATTACTGCCACCCGTGTCAGCGGCACCTGAACGGAGCTCTGGCATGCGCCGGGTGCGGCACGCCGGCCGAGCAGCTCCGACACCACGCCCCCGACACCCTCCCCCACACCCCCCACGCCGACCCCCACGGCGCCGCCCCTGACTCCCGCCCCCGTTTCGCCCCCGGTCTCCCCGACCTGCACACCGCAGCCCACTCCCACGACCCGTACGGCACCCCCACCGCCGAGTCCGCCACCGACGGGGGTGCCGGTGTGCACGGCGGCGCTGCCGGGGCAGCCGCCCACCACGCTGTGGACGCCGTCCCGCACGTACCGCCGGCCCCGACGTCCCCCGCTGCCCCTGAAGGGACCGGCGCCGAGCCGCCCGCCCACGAAGCGGACCAGGTCGTCGAGCTGGCCCGGCACGCGGAGGGGCGGACCGGCGCCTCGCGGAGGGCCGGGGCCTCGCGCGGGGCCGTACCGGCGGGTCCCCGGGGCGGGCGGGCCGCGGCGCGCTCGGCCGACCGGAGGGCGCGGCGGCGGCGCGGCCGGAACGTCCTGCTCGGCGTCGGAGGGCTGGTTCTGGCTCTGGTGGCCCTCGGGCTGGCCGGACTGGCGATGGACCGCTTGCCGTCGGACGGGGGCGCAGCGTCCGCCGTGCGGCAGGAGGACCGGCCGGCCGACCCGGCACCACTGCCCGTGCCGTCGGAGGGCGTGGCGGCGCCGTCGGAACCGGCCGGGGCGTCGCCGTCCTCCGCGGAGTCCGCGGAACCGTCCGACGACGCCTCCGCGACGGGCGGCTACAGCAGCGGCGGCGGGCCCGGCGGACCCGGCGGGGGCGGCCCCGCCTCGGGCGCTCCGCCGTGCCGGCGGACGCGTCGGCGACGTCCGGCGGCGAGGCGGGCGGCCAAGGCGCCGGGACCGGCGCCACGGGCGGTTCCGGGGCGGGCGGTACGGCCGGCGGAGGGCCGGAAGAGGACGGTGACGGGGACCAGGAGCCGGACGCGGGCGGGGAGAGGCCCAGCCGAGCGGCACGCCCCGTCCTTCCGGGTCCGCGTCCGACGGGGCCTCCCCGCCGCCGGGCGATCCCGATCCCTCGGCGACGAGCACGCCGGAGCCTGAGCCCTCGCCCACCGAGACGTGCACGCCGTGGCTGTGGTGGTGCTTCTGACGCGGCTCGGCCGCATGCGCTGGGGCGCTCCCGCTCCGGCGGCGCCGCCCGCTGACGGCGGCGCCGCCCGCTGACGGCGGCGCCGTCAGTCGGGGGCGTCGCCGAGCATGCGGCGCAGCAGGTCCCGCAGCAGGGTGCGCTCCGCGACGGACAGCCCGGCGAGGGGCTCGCGGGCGAAGTCCAGCGCGTCCCGCAGCCGCCGGGCCGTGGCGCGCCCCTCGTCCGTGGGCGCCGCCAGCTTGACGCGGCGGTCCGCTGGATCCGGGCGCCGCTCCACCAGTCCGCGGCCTTCCAGCCGGTCGACGATCCCGGTGATGTTCGAAGGCTCGCACCGCAGGGACACGGCGATGCGCCGCATCGGCATGGGCTCCAGTGCGAGCAGGCTCAGCACCCGTGCCTGCGCGCCGGTCAGCGAGTGCTGTGCGGCGGCCTGCTCGTACTCCTCGTGGTAGCGGGACACGACCGTGCCGATGAGTTCCACGACCTCGCGGGTGAGCGGATCCGTGCGTGTGCTGTGGGCCATGCACACAGCCTACCCGCTTTACTTGACAACCTGAAATATCAAGGAGCATGGTTGTTTCAGGTCATGAAGCATTCTTGGAGGCATCAGCATGTCCGGACTCCCCGCCACCAGCCGTGAATGGCACCTCGTCGCCCGCCCGCAGGGCTGGCCCGCACCGGAGGACTTCGCCCTGCGCGAGGCGCCGGTCTCCGCGCCGGGCGAGGGCCGCATCCTCGTGCGCAACCTGCACTTCTCGGTGGACCCGTACATGCGCGGCCGGATGAACGACGTGAAGTCGTACGTCGATCCGTACGCGCTCGACCGGCCGATGGAAGGCGGCGCCGTGGGCGAGGTCATCGCCTCCGAAGCCGAGGGCTTCGACGTCGGCGACCATGTGCTGCACGGCCTCGGCTGGCGCGAGTACGCGGAGGTGGAGGCCCGGCACGCCGCCAAGGTCGACGCTTGCCTCGCGCCGCTCAGCTATTACCTGGGCGTCCTCGGCATGCCCGGGCTCACGGCCTACGCGGGCCTCCTGGAGGTCGCCTCCTTCAAGGAGGGCGACGCGGTGTTCGTCTCCGGCGCCGCCGGCGCCGTGGGCAGCCTCGTCGGCCAGATCGCCAGGCTCAAGGGCGCCTCCCGCGTCGTCGGCTCGGCCGGGTCCGACGAGAAGGTCCGCAAGCTGGTCGAGGGCTACGGCTTCGACGCCGCCTTCAACTACAAGAGCGGCCCCGTCAAGGACCAGCTGAAGAAGGCCGCACCGGACGGGATCGACGTCTACTTCGACAACGTCGGCGGCGAGCACCTCGAAGCCGCCATCTCCGCGCTCAACGTGCACGGGCGTGCCGCGCTCTGCGGCATGATCGCCCAGTACAACGACACCGAGCCGGCGCCCGGCCCGCGCAACCTCATACAGGCCATCTCCAAGCGGCTGCGCCTCCAGGGCGTGCTGGTCGGCGACCACTACGGCATGCAGCAGCGTTTCGTCGAGGAGGTCTCCGGCTGGCTGCGGTCCGGCGAGATGACGTACGACGAGACCGTCGTCGAGGGCATCGAGAACGGCGTCGAGGCGTTCCTCGGCATGCTGCGCGGCGCCAACACCGGCAAGATGATCGTCTCGCTGACCCGCTAGGCTGCCTCCTGGCCGTCGCGATCGTGGGCGCGAGTCGCGGCGACGACACAGGAGGAAACTCTCACATGTCCATACAGCAGTCCGACGTCCTGTACACCGCCGTCGCCACCGCCGAGAACGGCCGCGACGGGCGCGTCGCCACCGACGACGGCAAGCTCGACGTGGTCGTGAACCCGCCCAAGGAGATGGGCGGCTCCGGGGAGGGCACCAACCCGGAGCAGCTCTTCGCCGCCGGCTACAGCGCCTGCTTCCAGGGCGCGCTCGGCGTCGTCGCCCGCCAGGAGGGCGCCGACATCGCCGGGTCGACCGTCACCGCCGAGGTCGGCATCGGCAAGAACGCCGAGGGCTTCGGCCTCATCGTCAGGATCTCCGCGAGCATCCCGAACGTGAGCACCGCCACCGCCAAGGAACTCATCGAGAAGGCCCACCAGGTCTGCCCGTACTCCAAGGCGACCCGCGGCAACATCACGGTCGAGCTCGCCGTCTGACGGCTGCGGCAGGACGAGGGCCGCACCCCGCGGGGGTGCGGCCCTTCGCCGTACCGCCGGAGCCACGGTGTGCCCCCGTGCGTCCGGCGCCCTGCCGTCCGCGCGCGGCTCCGCGAGGCCGCGTACGCGAGGCTCCGCGCGTACGCGGCCTCAGCGGGTCGCCGCGCGGTGCACCGCCGCCACCAGGTCCACGTTCTCGGGTGCGGCCCCGCCCGGGTAGGCGAACCGCCGCCGGGTGTAGCCGTACGCCAGGCCCGCCCGCGGGTCCGCGAAGGCCTGCGAACCGCCCGCGCCGCTGTGGCCGAAGGAGCCCGCGCCCAGCCACGGGTAGCGCACCGTCGGGTCCTGGAAGCCCAGGACGAACGCCCCGTGCACGCGGGTCACCACGTCGAAGCCGTGCGCGTGGACCTGGCCGAACTCCGCGACCGTGTCCGGTTTCAGCAGCGGCGCGTGGCCCCCGTCCAGGACTCCGACGGCCGCCGCGTACATCCCTGCCAGCCCGCGGGCGGACGCCACCCCGCCCACCGACGCGGGCCCCTTGGCCCGCACGAGACGGCTGTTCGGCAGCGACTCCAGGTCCGTCGGGTGATCGCCGTGCCTGTTGAAGGAGATGGCTTCCAGCGTGGCCGGCCCCTGCGGCCCGGACCCCGGCTCCGCCCGCTGCTCCGGAGTGGTGTCCATCGGCAGCAGCGAGCGGAAGCGGTGCTCCAGCTCCTCCGGCAGCCCGAGGAAGAAGCCGAGCCCGTACGGGGCGCGGATCCGCTCCTCGTACACCTGCTGCAGCGTCCGCCCGGTTGCCCGGAACACCACCTCACCGGTGAGCGCCCCGATCGTCAGCGCGTGGTAGCCGAAGGCCGCACCGGGCCGCCAGTACGGGCGGTGCCCGGCGAGCCGCGCGGCGAGTGCCCGGTCGTCGGCCAGCTCCCCGGGCGTGAAGCCGGTGTCCGTGCCGACCAGTCCGGCCTGGTGGGCAAGCAGCTGCCGCAGGGTGACGTCCTCCTTGCCGCCCGCCGCGAACTCCGGCCAGTACGACGCCACCGGGCGGTCCGGTTCCAGGACCCCGTCCTGCACGAGCAGGGCGACCACCAGGTGCGCGGCGCCCTTGGTGGAGGAGAACACCCCGAACAGCGTGTCACCGTCGACCTCGTCGGACTCCGGACCCGCCCACAGGTCGACGACCTTCCGCCCCCGGACGTACGCCGCGAGCTGGCCCGCGTAGTCGGGACGCTCCTGGGCCACCACGGCGGCGAATGCGTCCCGCACGTCCCCGTACCCCTCCGCCACGCCACCCCGGACTTCGTTCGGCACCCCGGACATACGCGTTCCCCTACTCGTCCGACTCTTCGCGACCCTCGATAGGGTGACCCCATGCGTGATCTTGCCAAGGGTTTCCGCCACCTGCTCGCCGGACAGCGGTGGGTCGCCCGGAACGGCCGCTGGTTCGGCATCGGGCTGCTGCCCGGGCTCATCACCCTCGTCCTCTACGCCGGCGCCCTCGTCGGGCTCGGGTACGGCGCGGGCGACCTGACCGCCTGGGTGACTCCCTTCGCCGACGACTGGGCGTCCCCGTGGCAGGGCCTCTTCCGGGGCTTCCTCACCGCGCTGGTCTTCGCCCTCGGCCTCTTCCTCGCCGTGGTCACGTTCACCGCGGTGACACTGATCGTCGGCCAGCCCTTCTACGAGTCGCTCTCCGAGGAGGTCGACCGCAGCGAGGGCGGGAAGGTGCCCGTCTCCGGGCTGCCGCTGTGGCGGGAACTGTGGATCTCGGCCTGGGACAGCCTGCGCGTGCTGCTGCGGGTGCTCCTGTGGGGCATCCTGCTCTTCGCCCTCGGATTCATCCCCGTCGTCGGCCAGACCGTCGTCCCCGTGGTCGGCTTCTGCGTGTCGGGCTTCTTCCTCGCGGAGGAGCTCACGGCCGTCGCGCTCCAGCGCCGCCGCGTGCGGCTGAAGGACCGCCTCGTCCTCCTGCGGGGCCGCCGCCTGCTGACCCTCGGCTTCGGCGTGCCGCTGGCCCTTGCCTACCTCGTGCCGTTCGCGGCCGTCTTCCTGATGCCGGGCGCGGTGGCCGGCGCCACCCTGCTGGCACGCGAACTGACCGGCGAGGACGGCGGGCCGCTGCCCGGCGTGGCGCCCGGGCAGCCGTCACCGCACGCCCAGCCGCTCCCGCCGCAGGCGCACCCCGACGCCCAGCCGACCCACCAGCAGCCCGCCCACCCGCAGCGGACGCACCAGCAGGACGCCCACCCGCAGCCGCCCGCCCACCCGCCGACACCGCAGGCGCCCGGGGCGTACGGCCTGCCGAAGGACTAGAAGACTGCTGAAAATGTTGGGTTCTGGCCTCGCCGCGTCAGCGGCGGGGCCAGACTCGTCTTGTGGTGCAAGGGGAGTGGGTTGGGGAGACGATCGGGCCGGATGTGTGGGAGACCTGCCGGGAGTTGATCCCGGCTGGGAGTGTCTTCGCGTTCCTGGCCGAGCATCGTGGGCAGCTGTTTCCCGCGGTGATGTTCGAGGACATGTATCCGTCGGCGAACGGCCGTCCGTCGATGCCTCCGCAGGTCCTGGCCGCGGCGATCACGCTGCAGGCCCTGCATGGGATGTCGGACTTCGAGACGGTCCAGGAATTACGCTGTGACCTGCGGTGGAAGGCCGCGTGCGGGCTCGGCTTGCACGATATGGCGTTCGATCCTTCGCTGCTGGCCTACTTCCGCCGTCGTCTGGCCCGCTCGGCTTGCCCGAACCGGGTCTTCGAGGCGGTGCGCGAGGTCGTGAAGGCCACCGGCGTGCTGAAGGGAAAGCACCGGCGGGCACTGGACTCCACCGTCCTCGATGACGCGGTGGCCACCCAGGACACCGTCACCCAGCTGATCTCCGCCGTGCGGGCGGTGATCCGTGAGGTCCCCGGCGCCGGACCTGCCGCGGCCGTGCAGTGCACCGCCCACGACTACAGCGACCCTGGCAAACCGAGGATCGCCTGGAACGACCGGCAGGCCAGGGCGGACCTGGTGGACGCCCTCGTCGGTGACGCACTGCGGCTGCTGGGCCACCTGCCCGAACAGGAACTCGGCGAGAAGGCCGCGAACGCGGCCGGCCTGCTGGCCCTGGTCGCAGGCCAGGACGTCGAACCGGCCCAGGAGTCCGACGGCCGTGACGGACGCTGGCGCATCACCCGGGGGACCGCACCCGACCGCGTGGTTTCCACGGTTGATCCCGAGGCCCGGCACATCCACAAGAACCGGACCCGCCACCAGGAGGGCTTCCGTGCGCATGCCGCGTTCGAGCCCGAGGCGGGACTGTTCACCGAGGTCGCTCTCACCGCCGGCAGCGGAGCCGGCAACCACGAGGCCGCCGTCGCCCAAGACCTCCTCGCCGACGAGGACCAGGACCTGACCGTCCTCGGTGACACCGCCTACGGAACCGGCGAACTCCGCGAAGCCCTCGAAGCCGACGGCCACACCCTCGTGATCAAGCCCCCGCCCCTGCGGCAGGCCATCCCCGGCGGCTTCACGACCGACGACTTCCACGTCGACACCCAGGCCGGCCACGTCACCTGCCCGGCCGGCCACACCAAAGCCCTCGGCCGCCCCCTCTCGGGCGGCAACCGCCAGGCCCAGTTCAAAAAACTCTGCCTCGATTGCCCTTTGCGCGAACGCTGCACCAGGTCCAAGACCGGACGCGTCTTCAGCGTCCATCCCCAGTACGACCTCCTCAAAACCGCCCGGGACCAGGCCGCCACCAGCCAGGAATGGCAGGACGAGTACCGCCGCTGGCGACCACCCGTCGAACGCGCCATCGCCTGGCTCGTCGCCAAAGGCAACCGCCGCGTCCCCTACCGAGGCGTCCTCAAGAACAACACCTGGCTCCACAACCGGGCAGCCGCCCTCAACCTCCGCCGCCTCATCAACCTCGGACTCACCCACACCGGCACCACCTGGACCCTCACCCCCACCACCACATAGACCAAAGGGCCGCCCGGCCTACGGCCGGACAGCCCCCCAACAAGATCTTCATCGGCCTTCTAGGCGGCGAGCGGCAGCCGGGCGCGCCCGACGCCCGGCCGCGTCCCGTCGGCCTCCGCGAGCAGCGCGCCGTCCCGCCCCCGCACCGCGCTGCACCCGCAGCCGGTCCACGGGCCCGCGGGCCCCACGCGGGCGGCGAGGACCACGAAGAGCCCGTGCTCCCGGGCGACCGCCGGGTACACCGCGGCCCGCCTGCCGGGCTGCTGCTACGAGCACGACGGCCCCCTGCCCCCTTGCCGCGACGGTGCCGCTCCTCCCTGCCGGCGGTGCCGCTCCTCCCTGACGGCGGTGCGACCGGCCCGCCCCCTGCGCGCCCCGACGCCCGCGCGCGGAGCGCCGTGCGCGGGCGGCCGCCGAGACCGACGCGGGCCGGCGCCCGTACGGTGCTACCGCCCGCCGGCGGGCGGGGCGGCGCTCCCTGCCGTGAGGAGGGCCAGGAAGTCGCGGAACGCCGCCGCCATGTCCACTGACTCCGGGTCCAGCAGCCACTGGTACTGCAGCCCGTCCAGCACGGCCGTCAGCAGCGGCGCCGCACGCTCGGGGGGCAGGCCGCCCGGCAGCCGGTCGCCGAACTCGGCGCGCAGCACGGCTGCCATGTCCTGCCGCACCTGCGCGTAGCGCCGGGTGAAGAAGTCGCGCGCCGGGTGGTCCTCGGTGACGCTCTCCCCGAGCAGCGCCGAGAAGGTCTGCACGATGCCGGGGCGCATCGCGTTGTACTCGACCAGGGAGGCCAGCAGGTCCAGCCGCCAGCCCTCGCGGCCCCGCGGCCCCGCGCCGCCGGTGTCCCACTGGTCGCGCTCCTCCAGCACCGCGACGAGCAGGGCCTCCTTGCTGGGGTAGTGGTGCAGCAGCCCCTGCTGGGTGAGCCCTGCCCGCTCGGCGACCGCCGCCAGTGACGCCCCCCGGTAGCCGCGCTCCGCGATCACCTCGAAGGCGGCGCGCAGGATGTCCGCGCGCCGCTCCCCGCTTCTGGGCCTGGCCCCCGCCATCCGCCGCTCCCTTCCTTCGCGCCGCGCCCGGCGGCGCCGTTCCCGGTGCCCGGGCGCCCGCCCGTCCGACAGGACCGTACGCCATACCCGCCCCCGCCAGATCACAAAAATGTCACGACACCTACCGTTCACCCGGTCCACGGGCCACGATGGGCGCCAACCGACGGCCGGGAAGCGGGAGGTGGCCATGGCGGCTGACAGGGCGGGCACCGGCGGGCGCGCACCGGGGGCGACCGGGCCCGGAGGATCGGACGCCGGGAAGGCGGGCCGGACCGGACGCGAGGACCCCGCCAACGGCCGGGCGGCGGGCCTGGCCGGAGGCGACGAGGCAGGGACCGGCCGGGCGGCGGGCCGGACCGGAGACGAGGGCGCGAAGACCGGCCGGGCGGCGGGTCGGGCACCGTCCGGAAGGAGGAGCGGCCGGACCGGGCCCCGCGAGACGCCGGCCCGGGGATCGCAGGCCCGCGCGGAGCGGCTCGGCGCGGCGGTCGACGCCGCGCTCCGCACGCTCGACCTGGACACCAAGGCCCGGCTCCTGGCCGGCCAGGACATGTGGAGCCTCCCCGCCGCGCCCGCCGCCGGACTCGCCTCCCTGGTGCTGTCCGACGGGCCCGTCGGTGTGCGGGGCGTGCGCTGGACCCCTGACGACCCCTCCCTCACCCTGCCGTCCCCCACCGCGCTCGCCGCCACCTGGGACCCCGCTCTCGCCCGCCGGGCCGGCCGCGCCCTCGCCGCCGAGGCCCGCCGCAAGGGCGTCCACGTGCTGCTCGCCCCGACGGTGAACCTGCACCGCTCGCCGCTGGGCGGCCGCCACTTCGAGGCGTACAGCGAGGATCCGCACCTCACCGGCGAGATCGGGACCGGCTACGTCCTCGGCGTCCAGGACGGCGGCGTCGCGGCCTGCGTCAAGCACTTCGTCGCCAACGACGCCGAGACCGACCGCTTCACCGTCGACAACGTCATCGCGCCCCGACCGCTGCGCGAGCTCTACCTCGGCCCCTTCGAGCGGATCGTCCGCGACGCCCGCCCCTGGGCCGTCATGGCCGCGTACAACCAGGTCAACGGCGTCACCATGACCGAGCACCGGCACCTCCAGCACGACGTGCTGCGCGGCGAGTGGGGCTTCGACGGCGTCACCGTCTCCGACTGGTTCGCCGCCCGCTCCACCTCCGGCGCGCTGCGCGGCGGACTCGACGTCGCCATGCCGGGCCCGCACACCGTGTACGGGGAGGCGCTGGCCGCCGCCGTACGGGCGGGGGAGGCCGACGAGGAGGCCGTCGACGCGGCCGTACGGCGCCTGCTGCGGCTCGCCGCCCGCGTCGGCGCGCTGCGCGGCGCGGACCCGGCGGTGCCCGAGCCTCCCGAGCCGGAGGACGGGCAGGCCCTCGCCCGCGAGATCGCCCACCGGTCCTTCGTGCTCCTGCGCAACCCCGGCGGGACGCTGCCGCTGGCCCGCGGCTCGCGGATCGCCCTCATCGGGGCGGCCGCGCGCGACGCCCGCATCCTGGGCGGCGGCTCCGCGCACGTCTTCCCCGCACGGACGGTCTCCCCGCTCGACGGCCTCACCGCCGCCCTGCCCGCCGGAACCGCCCTCACCTACGCCGTCGGCGCCGACCCCGACCGGGAACCGGCCCCCGCGGGAGCCGGTTTCACCCTGCGCGCGGTCTGCCGCGACGCCTCCGGCGCGGTGCTCGCCGACGTCCCGCTGCCCACCGGCCAGGTCCAGTGGATCGGCGCCGACCTGCCCGCGGGGGTCGGCCACGGCACCCTGCACAGCGTCGAGATCACCGGGACCTTCCTGCCGCGCGAGAGCGGCGACCACGTCTTCGGCACCCGCGGACTCGGCGCGTTCACCCTCGCCGTCGACGGCCGGGTCCTCTACGACGGGGTCCAGGAGGCGGGCGGGGAGACCGACCCGTTCGAGGCGTTCACCGGCGCCCCCACCGAACGCGGTACCGCGCGCCTCGCCGTCGGCGAGCCCGTCGAGGTGTCCCTGCGCCACACCGCTGACCGCGGCGTCCCGGCGCCGCTGCCCGCGGTCGCGTTCAGCCTCCTCCACCGGCCGCCCCGCCGCGACCCCCGGGAGCTCATCGAGGAGGCCGCCGCCGCAGCGCGGGCCGCCGACACCGCCGTCGTGGTGGTCGCCACCACCGAACGCGTCGAGTCCGAGGGCCACGACCGCGCCGACCTGCGGCTCCCGGGGGCCAGGACGACCTGGTCCGGGCCGTGGCCGCCGCGAACCCGCGCACGGTCGTGGTCGTCAACGCCGGGGCGCCCGTGGAGATGCCGTGGCGCGACGACGTCGCCGCGGTGCTGCTGACGTGGTTCCCCGGCCAGGAGGGCGGCGCCGCCCTCGCCGACGTCCTGCTGGGGGCGCGAGAGCCCGGCGGGCGACTGCCCACCACGTGGCCCGCCGCGCTCGCCGACGCACCCGTCAGCCGCGTCACCCCGTCACCCGACGGGACACTCCCGTACGAGGAGGGGCTGTTCGTCGGCTACCGCGCCTGGGACCGGAGCGGTGCCGCGCCGGCGTACCCCTTCGGCCACGGCCTCGGCTACACGACCTGGGAGTACGAATCCCTGGAGGCCACGCCCACCACGGCCCGCGTCGTCGTCCGCAACACCGGCACGCGGGCCGGCCGCGAGGTCGTCCAGCTGTACGTCGCGCCGCGCGCCGACCTCGTGGAGCGGCCCCGGCGGTGGCTCGCCGGGTTCGCGGCGGTCCGGGCGGAGCCGGGTGAGGCCGTCGAGGCGGTCGTGCGGCTCGCGCCCCGGCTCTTCGACGTGTGGGACGAGGAGGCGGGGAGTGGGCGGCGGTACCGGGGGTGTACGACGTCCACGCCGGCCGCTCCCTCACGGACAGCCGCCTGCGGGTCACCCTGGAACTCGACTGAGCGCCCGCGCGGGAGGCCGGGGTCCGCCCGCCGGGCCGCAGTGCCGCCCGGCGAGCCCGCCGCTTCCGCGGATCGGGCCCGGAGGAGCGGTGCGCGACCGCCCGCGCCCCGCTCAGTCCCGGTCGTCGAGGACGACGCCGAAGCCGTAGCGCGTCATCGAGCGGAACACCTCGCCCGGCCGCAGGACCGTGCTCGGGAACTCCGGCCGGTTCGGCGAGTCCGGGAAGTGCTGGGTCTCCAGCGCGACCCCGTCCAGGTGGTCCGGCGCGTACACCTGAAGCCCCGGCTCGGTGGTCCACACCGTCACCCGGCGCCCCGTCGCCGGCGCGTACAGCTCCGCGGCCGGCGCCGCGCCCGCGCCCGTCCCGGGTGCGTCCAGCACGAAGTTGTGGTCGAGGCCGGTGCCCGCCTCCCGGCGGGTGCGGAAGTCCAGCCGCGTGCCCGCGACGGGGGCGGTCCCGCCGGTGGGCACGCCCGTCGCGTCCAGCGGCGTGTGGTGCGCGGCGGCGACCCGCAGCTCGGGACGCGGGTCGCCGAGGCTCCAGTACGTGTGGTTCGTCAGGTTCACCACCGTCGGGGCGTCCGTCGCCGCCTCGTACGCGATGCACAGCGCGCCCTCGTCGTCGAGCCTGTACGTCGCCGACACCTCCAGGCGCCCGGGGAAGCCCTCCTCCCCGTCGGGGCTCACCCGTGTGAGCCGCACGCCGTCACCCGCCCCCGTCGCGGACGCGCTCCACACCCGTTTGTCGAAGCCGCGCGGGCCGCCGTGCAGGCTGTGCGGCCCGCCGTTGCGGGCCGGCCGGTACGCCCGCCCGTCCAGGGTGAACGCGCCGTGCGCGATCCTGTTCGCGTACCGGCCGACCAGCGCCCCGAAGTACGGCTCGGGGTGCGCCTCGTACCCGGCGGGACCGTCGAAGCCGAGCACCGCGTTCGCCTGCGTCCCGTGGCGGTCCGGGAACTCCACCGACTGCACGATGCCGCCGTAGGTCAGGATCCGCACCCGCACCGGGAGGGGCGCGTCGGTCCGCTCCAGCGTCCAGTGGTGCACCGCGGTGCCGTCGGCCAGCCGGCCCCACTCCTCAACCTTCGTGACCATGCCGCGAGCCTACGCGGGCGGGCGTGCCGCCGTGACGTTCCGGTAGGCGATGTCCGCCAGCCGGGCCTGGCCCTCCAGGCTCGGATGGAACCAGTCCCACGGGCTCAACTGGGCGGCGCCGAAGGGGTGGTCGAAGACGGCGCCGCCGTCGTGCCTGCACCGCTCGTCCCGTACGCACACCTCCTTCAGCACCTCGTTGTACGCGACGACCCGCTCCCGCACCGCGGACCTGCGCCGCTCGGCCGCCGGCCCCGTGTCGAGCGGGTCGGTCAGCATGGACGCGCAGACGCCCAGCGCCCACACCCGGCGGCCTGCGGCGTTGTCCCGCCCCGTCGCCCAGAGCCGCTTCAGGTCGGGCACGCTCGTCACGTAGACCCGTGTCGACGGCGACGCCTCCCACAGCCGGGCCAGGGCCGAGGCGAACGAGGCGCGGAAGTCGGCGACCGGCGTCATCAGCGCGGGGGCGGGGCGGCACGCGTCGTTGGCGCCGGCGGTGACCGTGACCAGACCGGGCCGGTGCTCCGCCGCCCGTGCCATCTGGCCGGGCAGGTCCGCGACGCGGGCCCCGGAGCGGGCGAGGTTCCAGCTGCGCTCGGCGGCCCCGGCCGTGCCCAGCAGCCGCAGCGCCAGGCTGTTCACCCGGGTGTCGGAACCTGTGGCCCAGGACGCCTCGGGGCAGTCCGCCAGCGCACCGCAGGCGTCGAAGGCCCGGGTGATCGAGTCGCCCACCGCCGCGACGGAGTCGGGACGGGCGTTCCACCCCGAGGGGTCCGGTGACGCGGAGGGCGGCGGCGGGGCCGGCGACGGGGCGGTGGTCCGCTGCGGGGCTTCGGCGCGGGTGGTCGGTGCCGGTTCGCCGCTGCTGCTTCCGGGCGACGCGACACACCCGGAGATCACGGCCGCGCAGACCAGCGCGGCGGCGGCCGGACGTCCGGTCGCGCGCCGCCGGGGCGGTTCGCGGAGCGCGGATGCCGCGAGGGGCACCGTACCGCTCGATTCCCTTGCGCGGTCGGCGTCCTGGCGAGTGAAAGCTTCGTGTCGACGGCCCACAGGACCGACCGTACGTCATCCCAATCGCCCCGGCGCACGATAGCTTTGCCCCGTCGAACCAGAGGCGCCTGGCCGACCGGCTCCGGTAAATTACATCACGTCACATGCTGTCCCTTTTGTGGAGTTTCGCTCCCGATGCTGTTTACTGAGGCCGCTGGGAAAGGCGAACCTCGTCCCACACTGGAGGTCCCGGTGACGACACGTGGAGTCCTGTACGTCCACTCCGCGCCGCGCGCGCTGTGCCCACACGTCGAATGGGCGGTGGCGGGAGTGCTCGGCACGAGGGTCCAGCTCGACTGGATCCGCCAGCCGGCCTCCCCGGGGACCTGGAGAGCGGAGTTCTCCTGGCAGGGCGAGCCGGGGACCGCGTCGAAACTCGCCTCGGCGCTCCGCGGCTGGCAGATGCTGCGCTTCGAGGTGACCGCCGAGCCCTGCTCCGCGGCCGAGGGCGAGCGCTACAGCGCCACGCCCGAGCTGGGCATCTTCCACGCGGTCATCGGGATCCACGGCGACATCATGATCCCCGAGGACCGGCTGCGCGCCGCGCTCGCCCGCTCCGCGCAGGGGGAGACGCAGCTGGAGGCGGAGATCGCCAAACTGCTCGGCAAGCCCTGGGACGACGAGCTGGAGCCCTTCCGCTATGCCGGCGAGGGCGCCCCGGTGCGGTGGCTGCACCAGGTGGTCTGAGCGTACGGAAGCGTCGTGTGCGGCCCTGAGCCACGCCCGGGAAGCAGCTCCGGCTGAGGGCATGAGTGAGGCCCCCGCCTTCCGGCGGGGGCCTCACTCATGCCCTGGGAGAGCGCCTGGCGGGCCGTCAGACGGAACGGAACGCCAGCACCACGTTGTGGCCGCCGAAGCCGAACGAGTTGTTCAGCGCCGCGATCGTGCCCTCGGGCAGCGCTCGGGCCTCGCCGCGCACGATGTCGGCGTCGACCTCCTCGTCCAGCTCGTCGACGTTGATGGTCGGCGGAGCCGTGCGGTGGTGCAGCGCCAGGACCGTGGCGACGGTCTCGATGCCGCCGGCGCCGCCCAGCAGGTGACCCGTCATCGACTTCGTGGCGGAGATCGCCACGTGCTCCAGATCGTCGCCGAGCACCTTGCGCAGGGCCTTGATCTCCGCGACGTCGCCCTGCGGGGTCGACGTGGCGTGCGCGTTCAGGTGCACGACCTCCGACGGCTTCAGGTCCGTGCCGTCCAGCAGGTGCTGCAGGGCGGCGGCGATGCCGCGGCCCGTCGGCTCCGGCTGGGCGATGTGGTGGCTGTCGGCGGACAGGCCCTGGCCCAGCGCCTCGCAGTACACGCGGGCGCCGCGCGCGGCGGCGTGCTCGGCCGACTCCAGGACGACCACACCGGCGCCCTCGCCCAGCACGAAGCCGTCACGGGCCTTGTCGTACGGGCGGGAGGCCTTCTCGGGCTCGTCGTTGTTCTTCGACATCGCCATCATGTTGGCGAACGCCGCGATGGGCAGCGGGTGGATGGCCGCCTCGGTGCCGCCCGCCACGACCACGTCGGCCCGGCCGGTGCGGATCATCTCGACGGCGTAGCCGATGGCCTCGGCGCCCGACGCGCACGCCGACACCGGGGTGTGCACGCCCGCCTGGGCGTTCACCTCCAGGCCGACGTTGGCGGAGGGGCTGTTCGGCATGAGCATGGGCACGGTGTGCGGGGAGACCCGGCGCGAGCCCTTCTCCTTCAGCACGTCGTACTGGTCGAGGAGCGTCGTCACGCCGCCGATGCCGGAGGCGATGACGGAGCCGAGCCGCTCGGGGCGCACCGCGGCGTCCTCGCCCGCCGGGGCGGTGAAACCGGCGTCGGCCCACGCCTCGCGTGCGGCGATCAGCGCGAACTGCGCCGACCGGTCCAGCTTGCGGGCCAGCGGCCGCGGCAGGACCTCGGCGGGTTCGACCGCCACCCGGGCGGCGATGCTGACGGGCAGGTCGGCGAAGCGCTCCCCCTCCAGGGGGCGCACGCCGGAGCGTCCCGCCAGCAGACCCTCCCAGGTCGAGGCGGAGTCGCCACCCAGCGGTGTGGTTGCGCCGATACCGGTGACGACCACGGTGCGATTGGTCGAGCTCACAGGAATTCTCTCTCCACGTGTCAGAGGTAAGGCGAGCGGCGCCACCGCCGGGTGGCGAACCGAATCAAGCCTGGTGCTTGAGGATGTAGTCGACAGCGTCGCCCACGGTCTTGAGGTCCTTGACGTCCTCGTCCGGGATCTTCACCTCGAAGCGCTCCTCGGCGGCGACGACGACCTCGACCATGGACAGCGAGTCGACGTCCAGGTCGTCGGTGAAGGACTTGCCCAGCTCGACGTCCTCCGTCGGGATACCGGCGATCTCGTTGACGATCTCGGCGAGACCCTCGAGGATCTCCTGCTGCGTGGCGGCCATGGTGGCGCTCCTTCAATGTGTAGCGGTGTGTAGCTCTGGGTTTCTCAGAGGCTGGACTGTCGGGTCGACCCCGCGGAAGATCCGCACGGTGCCCTAGGGGAGGGTAACGACCGTCGCGGCGTAGACGAGACCCGCCCCGAAGCCGATGACGAGCGCGGTGTCACCGCTCTTCGCCTGCCCGGTCGCCAGGAGCCGCTCCATCGCGAGCGGGATCGAGGCGGCCGAGGTGTTGCCGGTGGTCTCCACGTCACGGGCGACCGTGACGTGCTCCGGCAGCTTGAGGGTCTTCACCATCGAGTCGATGATCCGCATGTTGGCCTGGTGCGGGATGAAGACGTCCAGGTCGGCCGGGCTGATGCCGGCCGCGTCGAGGGCCTGCTGCGCGACCTTCGCCATCTCGAAGACGGCCCAGCGGAAGACCGCCTGGCCCTCCTGCGTGATCGCGGGGAACTTGTCGACGGTGCCGTCGCGGTAGTCCGTCCACGGCACGGTCTGCTTGATGGTCTCCGACTTGTCGCCCTCGGAGCCCCAGACCGTCGGGCCGATGGCCGGCTCCTTCGACGGGCCGACGATCACGGCGCCGGCGCCGTCACCGAACAGGAAGGCCGTCGCGCGGTCCTCCAGGTCGGTGAGGTCGCTGAGCCGCTCCACGCCGATGACCAGCACGTACTCCGCCGAGCCCTCGACGACCATCCCCTTGGCCAGGGTCAGCCCGTAGCCGAAGCCCGCACAGCCCGCCGAGATGTCGAACGCCGCGGGCCTGTGCGCCCCGATGCGGTCCGCGATCTCGGTGGCCACGGCCGGGGTCTGCTTGAAGTGGGACACGGTGGAGACGACGACCGCGCCGATCTGCTCCGGAGTCAGCCCGGCGTCGGCGAGGGCCTTGCCGGCCGCCTCCACCGACATCGCGGTCACCGTCTCCTCGGGGGACGCCCAGTGGCGCGTGGCGATGCCGGAGCGCGAGCGGATCCACTCGTCGGACGAGTCGATCTTCTCCAGGATCACCTCGTTGGGCACGACGCGGGTGGGACGGTAGCCGCCGACACCCATGATGCGCGCGTACGGGGCGCCTTTGCTGGGCCTGATCTTCGCCATGCTCTCTACGGCTCCTTGCTCGGTCGTCCCGGTCGTCACGCGGCGGCGTCGGCGCCGGCGTGCTCGGCGATGAGCTCGCGGGCCGCGTCCAGGTCGTCGGGGGTCTTCAGGGCGAGCGTCCGGACCCCCGGGAGGGCCCGCTTGGCGATACCGGTCAGCGTGCCGCCCGGGCACACCTCGACGAGCGCGGTCGCGCCGAGCCGCTGGAACGTTTCCATGCACAGGTCCCAGCGGACCGGGTTGGCGACCTGCCCCACGAGACGGGTGACGACGTCGGCACCCGAGGCGACGGTCTCGCCGTCCTTGTTGGAGACGTACGGAACCTTCGGGTCGGCCGGGGTGAGGGCCTTCGCGGCCTCCTCCAGCTTCGCCACGGCCGGAGCCATGTGGTGCGTGTGGAACGCGCCGGCC
Organism: Streptomyces sp. CC228A; assembly: GCF_021390935.1. Classification (GTDB taxonomy): domain Bacteria; phylum Actinomycetota; class Actinomycetes; order Streptomycetales; family Streptomycetaceae; genus Streptomyces. The sequence goes on along the minus strand of NZ_JAJPUI010000003.1, from coordinate 208,278 downwards.
ACGGTGAGGGGCACCACGCGGCGGACGCCCTCGGGCTTGTCGGCCTCCAGCGCCGCCAGCTGCTCCAGCGTGCCGGCGGCCACGATCTGACCCGCGCCGTTGACGTTCGCCGGGGTCAGGCCCAGCTTCTCCAGGTGCGGGACGGTGGTCTCGGGCGAGCCGCCGAGCAGCGCCGACATCCCGGTACGGGTGACGGCGGCGGCCTCGGCCATCGCCAGGCCGCGGGCGCGCACCAGGCGGAGCGCGGCCGTGTCGTCCAGGACCCCCGCGAACGCCGCCGCGGTGATCTCGCCGACGCTGTGGCCCGCGACCGCGTCCGGCGCGATGTCACCCAGTGCCGCGGCGGACAGCAGCCCGGCCGCGACCAGCAGCGGCTGCGCGACCGCCGTGTCGCGGATCTCCTCCGCGTCGGCCTTCGTGCCGTAGTGGACGAGGTCCAGGCCCAGCTCCTCGGACCAGGCGCCGAGACGGTCGGCGGCCCCGGGGAGGTCGAGCCAGGGAGTCAGGAAGCCAGGGGTCTGAGCACCCTGGCCGGGAGCGACGAGTACGAGCACCCTCACACTCTCTCTTGTGGACGGTCCGTGGCGCCCGTGGGGACTGGGACGAAGAACCGTCGGACGAATTGTTGATCCCCCACAAAAGACTAGAGCTGGCCGTCCGCGTCGGCCAAGCGCCCCAGAATGAGCGCGATCCGCAGCGTGAAAGCCGAGCGGACATCGGAGGGTGACCAGCCGGTGACGTCGGTCACACGGCGGAGGCGGTAGCGCACGGTGTTGGGGTGGACGAACAACATCCGCGCCGCGCCCTCCAGGCTGCTCGCCTGCTCCAGATACACACTCAGTGTCTCCAGCAGGGCCGAGCCCGCTTCCTTCAGCGGTCTGTAGATCTCCTCCACCAACTGCTCCCGGGCAGTCGGATCGGAGGCGATCGCCCGCTCCGGCAGCAGATCGTCCGCCAGCACCGGGCGCGGCGCGTCCTGCCAGGCGGAACAGGCCTTCAGGCCGGCCGCCGCCGCCTGGGCGGACCGCGTCGCCGTCTGCAGGTCCGAGACCACGGGCCCGGCCACCACCGGGCCGGCGGCGTACGGCCCGATCAGCGCCTTGGCGACCGCCAGCGGGTTGTCGCTGCCGCCCGCGATCACCACGAGGCGGTCCCCCAGCACCCCGGTGAGCACCTGGAGCTTCGCGTGGCGGGCGGCGCGCCGGATCGCCTCCACCGTCAGCTCGCTGTCACCGTCCGGGGCGGTGCCGAGGATCACGCACACGTGCTCCGGCGAGTTCCAACCGAGGGCCGCGGCCCGGCTGACCGCACCCTCGTCCGCCTCGCCCGACAGCACCGCGTTCACCACGAGGGACTCCAGGCGGGCGTCCCACGCGCCGCGCGCCTCGGCGGCCTGGGCGTACACCTGCGCGGTCGCGAAGGCGATCTCGCGGGCGTACACCAGCAGGGCTTCGCGGAGCACCGCCTCGTCGCCCGGCGCGGCGACCTCCTCGATCGCCGACTCCATCACCTCGATGGTGGTGCGCACCATCTCCACGGTCTGCCGCAGCGTGATCGCCCTGGTCAGCTCGCGGGGCGCGGTCCCGAACACGTCGGTGGAGATGGCCTGGGGGGTCTCCGGATGCCGGAACCACTCGGTGAAGGCCGCGATACCGGCCTGCGCCACCAGGCCGATCCAGGACCGGTTCTCCGGAGGCATCGCCCTGTACCACGGCAGTGTCTCGTCCATGCGGGCGATGGCGCTCGCGGCCAGCCGCCCGGAGGACTGCTCCAGGCGCTTCAGGGTCGCCGCGTGCGGGTGGGCGTCGTTTGCTGCGGGATCAGGCACGGAACAAGACTGCCTTATCGGGACGGCAGCCTGCCCAGCCGGTCCACCGTTGTCCCTTCTGCCCTGCTCTGCCCCCGGCGGGCGGAAGGCGGCCGCACCACGTGCGGCGTCTACGGTGGGTCCGTGACGTACACGCAGCTGGCCCTGCACAGGGCGGGGGACCGCTACCCCGGCGGCGACCCGGCAGCCGGGATCGACACCCGGCACGCCTTCTCCTTCGGGCCCCACTACGACCCGGACAACATCCGCTTCGGCGCGCTCATCGCCTGCAACGAGGAGCGGCTCGCGCCAGGCGCGGGCTTCGAGGAGCATCCGCACAGCCACACCGAGATCGTCACCTGGGTGGTGGAGGGCGAGCTGACGCACCGGGACTCCGCGGGGCACGAGACCGTCGTCCGGCCCGGCGGCCTCCAGCACCTGAGCGCCGCCGCGGGCGTGCGGCACGTGGAACGGAACGACGGCACCGTGCCGCTGACCTTCGTTCAGATGTGGCTGGCGCCGCGCGAGCCGGGCGGCGAACCGTCGTACGCCCACGTGCCCGGCCCCGCCGGCACCGCGTCCCACGCCGTGCCCGCCGCGGGAGCCGTCCTGCACGTGCGGCGCCCGGCCGCCGGCGAGCGCACGCCCCTCCCGGACGGCGACTTCCTGTACGTCCACGTCGTACGCGGCCGCGCGGAGCTCGACGGGCGCGGGCTCGGCCCGGGCGACGCGGCCCGGATCACCGGCGCCCGCGGGCTGGAGCTGACCGCGACGGAACCGGCCGAGATCCTCGCGTGGGCGATGGGCTCGCCCGCCTGATCCACTGCGGCGGCGCCCTCCGGGGGCGGGGCGGCGTTCTCTGGTCGCGGGTGGCGGCGGGGCGGCACCGGCCGGGGGCCGGGTGGGATGGTCCCCCCGGCGCGTCCCGGGGGCGGTCCGCCCGCGGAGTGCCGGCGCATCGGTGCGCCCATGCCCCACGGCGGCGGGCGCGCTGCCCGCGGCGGGCAGCGCGGGGGCGCAGGTACGGCGGGCGGAAGGGCGGCGGAGGGCGGCCGCTGCCGCCGACGGCTGCGCTGCCCCAGGGTGGCCCGGGGACGGCTGAAGGGCGGCCGCCCATGCCGAGGGGTTCGGGCTCCCCCGCCGCGCCCGGAGGGGAGCGTCGAGGGGGGACTGCTGCTCGCCGTGTTCAGGCGCCGGCGCCGCGCAGCTCCGCGAGGACCGCGTCCGTGAAGGGCGGCCACGCCTCGACGGCCCAGGGGCCGAACGCCCGGTCCGTCAGGGCCACGCACGCCGCCCCGGCGTCCGGGTCGACCCACAGGAACGTCCCGGACTGGCCGAAGTGGCCGAAGGTGCGCGGGGACGAGGAAACCCCCGTCCAGTGCGGTGACTTGCCATCCCTGATCTCGAAGCCGAGCCCCCAGTCGTTCGGCTTCTGGTGGCCGTATCCGGGCAGGACGCCGGTCAGGCCGGGGTGGACGACCGTCATGGCCTCCAGGACGGTCCGCGGATCCAGCAGCCTCGGCGCCTGGACCTCCGCCGCGAACCGTACGAGGTCGTCGACGGTCGACACCCCGTCCTTCGCCGGAGACCCCTCCAGCGTCGTCTGCGTCATGCCCAGCGGCTCCAGCACCGCCTGGCGCAGATACTCCCCGAACGGGATGTCCGCGGCCTTCGCCACATGGTCCGCCAGTACCTCGAACCCGGTGTTGGAGTAGATCCGCCGGGTACCGGGCGCCGCCATGACCCGCTGCTCGTCGAACGCCAGCCCCGAGGTGTGCGCCAGCAGGTGGCGCACGGTGGAGCCCTCCGGCCCGGCCGGCTCGTCGAGCTCGACCGCGCCCTCCTCGTAGGCGACCAGCACCGCGTACGCCGCCAGCGGCTTCGTCACCGAGGCCAGCGGGAACCGCCGGTCCGTCGGGCCGCGGGACCCGGCCACCGCGCCGTCCGCACGTACGACGGCCGCCGCGGCGGCGGGTACGGGCCAGTTCTCGATCAACGCCAGGCTCTGCATGCCGTCGAGCGTACTTGCTCGCCCGGCGGCCCTTGCCTGGAGTGCACTCCAACCTCCTAGCGTGGAGGACATGACGGTGATCGACAGCACTCCGACGACCACCCCCCGCACCGACGCGTGCGCGGACCGACCACCCGCACACCCCCGGCCCGACGGACAGGACCGCTACACCATCAGCGAGGTCGCGGCCTGGACGGGACTCACCGCCCACACCCTGCGCTGGTACGAGCGCATCGGCCTCATGCCGCACGTCGACCGCTCCGCCACAGGGCAGCGGCGGTTCACCAACCGGGACCTGGACTGGCTCGTCCTCGTCGGAAAGCTGCGGCTGACCGGCATGTCCGTCGCCGCGATGGTGCGCTACGCCGACCTCGTACGCCGGGGCGAGCACACCTTCGACGAACGCCGGGAACTCCTGGAAGCCACCCGCAGGGACGTGCTCTCCCGCATCGCGGAACTGCAGGACACCCTCGCCGTCCTCGACTACAAGATCGGTATCTACTCGGGCGCCGGCCGCGCCCCGGAAAGGCGCGACGCATGACCACGCACACCTCCCGGCCCGCTCAGCGCATCGCTCAGGTCCGCCTCGGCGCCGACGGGCCCCTGGTCGGCGTCCAGGGACTGGGCGCCATGGGGATGAGCGAGTTCTACGGCGACACCGACCAAGCCGCCGCCCGCGACACCCTCGACGCCGCCCTGGAGGCGGGCGTCACCCTCCTGGACACCGCCGACATGTACGGCCGCGGTGCCAACGAGGAGTTCCTCGCCCCGTTCGCCGCCGCCCACCGCGACGAGATCACCCTCGCGACCAAGTTCGGCGTCGTCCGCAGCGACGACCCCCGGGGGCGGGTCATCAGCAACGACCCGGCCTACATCCGGTCCGCCGTCGAAGGCAGCCTGCGCCGCCTCCGCGTCGACGTCATCGATCTCTACTACATGCACCGCCGCGACCCGGCCGTCCCGCTCGCCGAGTCCGTCGGCGCCATGGCCGAGCTGGTCAAGGAGGGCAAGGTGAGGCACCTCGGGCTGAGCGAGGTCACCGGAGCCGAACTGCGCGAGGCCCACGCCGTGCACCCCATCGCGGCCCTGCAGTCCGAATGGTCGCTGTTCTCCCGCGACGTGGAACGCAGCGCGGTGCCCGCCGCCGCCGAACTCGGTGTCGCCTTCGTCCCGTACTCCCCGCTCGGCCGCGGCTTCCTCACCGGAGCCTTCACCGACGCGGCCACGGAGCTGCCGCAGGGGGACTTCCGCCAGAGCCATCCACGCTTCTCCGGCGCCAACGCCCGCCGCAACGCCTCCCTCCTGGACCCCGTGCGCACCGTGGCGGCCGCACACGGCGCCACCCCCGCCCAGATCGCCCTCGCCTGGGTCCACCAGCAGGCCGCCGTCCACGGCCTGACCGTCGTGCCCATCCCCGGCACCCGCAAGCGCCGCCGGCTGCTGGAGAACACCGCCGCGACCCGCATCACCCTCACCGAGGCGGACCTCGCCCTGCTCGAACCGGTCGCCGCCCAGGTGGCCGGCGACCGCTACCCGGACATGTCCTCCACCTCCGCCGCCCGCGAGCTGTGAGGACCCGCGGTCACGCCAGGCCCAGGGCGAAGACCGCGAACGCGGCCGCCAGGATGCCCGCCACCGCCCGGCGGCTCCTGGTGGCCCCCCGCCAGGGCCCCTCCAACCGCCGGGCCGGCCGGGCTATGAGGACGAGCAGCCCGGCGAACACCGGCAGCCACGCCACGCGCGCCAGCAGCCAGCCCACCGAGTCGGGCGCCGTGGTCAGCCCGGGAACCCCGCCGGCGGTCAGCGACGCGGGCACGGCCGCGGCCAGCATCGCCGTCTGGTGCCAGCACAGCACCGTCATCGCCGACAGGTTCACCACCGCCACCGGCGCCCACAGGACGGGCCTGCGCAGCAGGGCCGCGACGCGGTCGCGCAGCAGGATCGCCGCCCCGCACTGCGCCGCGGCCAGGGCCGGCACCAGCAGCGACGGCGGATGCGAGTTGGTGCGGGCCTCACCGGGGACGCCGACCATCGACGCCGGATAGTGGAACACCGCCAGCAGCACCGCGAACAGCGCAGCGCCCCCCGCCAGCAGCGCCCACGCACCCCGTCGGCCGAGCCGCCGCACGGCCCACGCCGCGCCCAGCTGGTACGCGAACAACCAGCCAGGCAGCAGGTTCAGCGCGCCCACCCAGTCCGGCACGGCCGCCGAGTACGGCCCGTAGCGCAGGAAGTCGACCACCGCGACGCAGCCCGGCAGCGGCACCGCGGCCCAGACCCCTGCGGCTTCCGCCGCGCGCACGCAGTACGGGGTGAGTGCCGTCACCACCACGTAGACCCCGACGAACCACAGCGGCTGGACGACGAGCGTCGCCGCCGTGCGCAGCGTGTCCCCCGGCACGCCGACCGCGAAGCCCGCGGCTATGAGTGCGGCCCACACCGCCGTGACCCCCAGGACTGGCCGGCCGAGCCGGACCACCCTGCCGCGCAGCCACCGCCCGGTGCTGCCGGTACGGCGCCGGTAGGAGAGAGCCGACGCGTATCCGCCGACGAGGAAGAAGATCCCGAGCATTTGCAGCACCCAGCTGGCCGGCGCCAGGTACGCCAGTGTCGACAAGGGGCTCGCGTTGTGCAGGGCGCCCTGCTCGTCCAGCGTGAATCCGCCGATCAGCCAGTGCCCGACCGGAACTGCCAGCAGGGCCAGAGCCCTCAGCCCGTCCACGGCCCGGTCCCGGTGCTCCGGGGTCGCCCGCTCGATCCGCTCCACGAGGCTCATGCCGCACCGCCCGATTCCGCGATCGAGGCGAACGTGCGCAGCGATGCCGTGCCCGGGGCGAAGTAGCCGGAGTGGCCCCGGGCGTCGCGCGCCGGGACGTACCGGGCGCCGAACTCCTCCGATGCCGGGTCGGTGCCGTGCCCGAGCCCGAGGAACCGTATGTGCGGCACCTTCCCGATCCAGTCGCTCGGGTCCTTCGCCGCCCACACCCGTGCGGACGTACCCAGCTCCGCGGCGTTGTCGGCGCGCATGCCGGGAGATCCGAACACCACGAGGTCCTTCGCCTTCAGCCGCGCCGCCGCGAGCCCGCACACCACGGAGCCGTAGCTGTGGCAGAACACCGACGGCGTGACGACCCCCTCCGCGGCGAGCCCGTCGGCGAACCGCACGAGCCGGTCCGCCCCCGCCTCGGCCAGACCACCCGTCGCCGCGTCCAGCCCCACCCCCACGGGCGTCGTGTACCCGGCCCAGGCGATGACCGCCGTGCGCCCTCCGGTCGCGGCACGCAGCTGCCGCGCCATACCCGCCGGCGTGCCGTAGGGATTGCGGGGGTTGTCGTAGGAACCGGCGTCGATGTCGGAGCCGGGCACCACGACGGCCACCCGCCCACTGCGCTCCGGGTCCCCGAACACCTCCGCCACCAGGCCCCGCCCTCGGGGGTCGAACGCCAGCAGCCGGCGCCCTGCCAGATGCGCGAACCGGCCGTCGCGGCGCACCGACAGGGCGTTCGCCTCATACCGCAGGGTGAGCGGTACGCCGTCCAGGTTGCCGACCACCCCCGGGTGCCGCCGCAGCAGCGCCCGCTGGCGGGTGGCGGACAGGCCCTGGAAGAACGCCGAGACGTCCGACGGCGAGGCCGACTCCGGGTCCGGCAGCACCAGGCCCAGCGACCGGTCCGCCCGCCACGCCGCGCTGCCCGGCGGAGCATCCGTCATCGGCTGCTGCGCCGTCCCGGAAGCCCACCCCTCGGTGCCGGCCACCACCGCCGCCGCCAGCGCGGCGGCCCCCAGAGTCCTCCTGTAGCGGCGCATGGCGCCCCCCGTTCCTGCCCTCGTCCGGTGTGACGTGGAGGAAGGTAAGGAGCCGGGACCTGAGTGATCGTCACCCTACGGAGCCAACTGCGCGGTGATACCGGGGTAGGGGGTGGGTGAGGCCTTTGGTCCTTCGCGCCGTTCGGCGGCCGGGTCAGGCGGGCTCGCCGGGAGTCACGAGCCCGGACTCGTACGCGAACACCACCGCCTGTGCCCGGTCCCGCAGCCCCAGCTTGGCCAGTACCCGGCCGATGTGGGTCTTCACCGTCTGCTCGGCCAGCACCAGCCGCTCGGCGATCTCCTGGTTCGACAGGCCCCGCGCGACCAGCTCCAGTACCTCGGTCTCACGGGGCGTCAGCCCGTTCAGCCGTACGGACCGCGCACGACGGGAGGCAGGGCGCTGCGCCGCGAAGTCCTCGATCAGGCGCCGTGTCACCGAGGGGGCGAGCAGGGCCTCACCTCCCGCCACCACCCGCACCGCGGAGATCAGGTCGGCCGGCGGCGCGTCCTTCAGCAGGAACCCGGACGCCCCGGCGCGCAGGGCCTCGTACACGTAGTCGTCGACGTCGAACGTGGTCAGCATCAGGACCTTCGGCCGGTGCGTCACGCCCGGCGGCGGATTCAGCAGCTCCCGCGCTGCTGCCAGCCCGTCCATCTCCGGCATGCGCACGTCCATCAGCACCACGTCAGGATGCGCGGACCGGCCGGCTTCGACCCCGGCCCGGCCGTCCGCGGCCTCCCCGACCACGTCGATATCGGACTGGGCGGACAGCAGCGCGGCGAACCCCGCCCGCACCATGGCCTGGTCGTCGACGATGATCACGCGGATGGTCACGGGGCTTCCTCCGTACGGTTCAGGGCAGATGCGGGAACAGCGGAAGTCGCGCTGCCACCCGGAACCCTCCGTCCGGCAGCGGTCCGGTGTCGAGACTGCCGCCGATCAACCGTACGCGCTCCCGCATCCCCACCAGGCCGTGCCCGGTCCCGGAGGTCTCCAGTGGTGAACCCCGCTCAGCGGGCGCCCCGTTGACGACCAGGACGATCAGCCATTCCAGGTTGGGCGAGCGGGACACCGACACCCGCGTCCGCGCACCCGGCGCGTGCCGCACCACGTTGGCCAGCGCCTCCTGCACGATCCGGTACGCGGACAGGTCCACCGCCTGCGGTACGTGGCCCAGCTCCGCCGCGAGCCGCAGTTCGACCGGCACCCCGGCCCGTATGGTCGCCTCCACCAACTGCTGCACCCGGTCGATGCCCGGCTGCGGGGCCCGCTCTCCCTCCGCGTTCTCACTGCGCAGCACCGCGAGCAGCCGGCGCATCTCGGTGAGCGACTCGCGGGCGGACGCGGCGATCGCCGAGAACTCCTCTGAGGCGGCGGGCGGAAGGCCCTCGATCCTGTACGGCGCGGAATCGGCCTGCACCGTGATCACCGACATGTGGTGGGCCACCACGTCGTGCAGTTCCCGCGCGATCCGGGCGCGCTCCTCCAGCAGCGTTCTGCGGGCCCGCTCGGCCTCACTGATCGTCTCCTGCTCCACCAGCCGCCGCTGGGCGTCGCCGTGCTCCCGCAGCATGCCGGTGACGAGCAGGACGACACCGCTCAGTACGAACATCACCAAGTGGGTGCCCTGCCCTGTCGACGGGGGCGCCAACTGGAACGCGAACCCTGCCGCGCCGGTCACCAGCCAGACGCAGAGCAGTGTCCGCCGCTGCTCGCGCAGCCCCACGGCCAGCATCAGCCCGGCGTAGCCGATCACCACCATGGGCGTCCACGGCCACGGAAGGTCGTGGACGTTCCGGGCGTCCATCATCGCCAGCGCACCGAGGACATCGGCGGCGAACACGATCCACCACGCCTGCAGCGGCCGCGACACGGCCATCAGCAGCGGAGCCGTCTGCGCGGTGGCCAGCACCCCGGCGACGGCGCCGTTCACCCCGTAGGTGTGGATGAGGACGACGACGGTGACCGGAAGCAGCGAGGCGACCAGCGCGAGTGCCACGGCGTAGGGCAGCAGCCGCATCCAGCGGGAGCCCGCCTGTCCGAGCAGCGCCGTCCCCGGTTCCGTCGGCGTCGACAGGGCCGCGCCCAGTGAGTTCAGCCCCTGCCGGGCCGAGCGGAGCAGCCCCCGCGCCAGGCCGCCGGCGGCACGGGGGCCGCCCGGCTTGCCCTGGGGATCGGGCGCTGGGCTGCTCGGGGGTGCGGGGAGGCTGCTCATGGTCCCGTCAGCGTAGGCGCGCGGACGACGGCGCCGCGTCATACCGGGGAGCCAGTTCGCCACCCCATACCCCGGTATGACATGCGTGGCGGCCGTACCGTGCGGCCTGTGCCGCCTCGTCCGCCCCGCGGGCGGTGCCGCGCACGTCGGACAGGCGGGCGCCGCGGTGTCCGGACGGCGGGACCGGACGTCGCCGTACCGTCCGGTCCGGCCCGCTCACCGACGCGGAGGCCCCCGTACGGTCCGGTGCCGGCCTACAGCTCCGCGAGCAGCTCCGCCTTCTTCGAGGCGAACTCCTCGTCGGTCACGAGACCCGCCTGGTGCAGGTCACCGAGGTGCCGGATCCGGTCCGCGATGTCCGCGGGGTCCCGGCGCCCCGCGGCCACCCGCGCCGGCACGGGCACCGGTACCGCCGCGCCCGGCCTGCGGGCCGCCTCCAGCACCGCCGCCGCGAAGGGCAGCGACTCGTGTACCGGGCCGTAGCCGCGGCCGAACACGACCGCGGCCGGGTCCTGGTCGGGCTGCGTACCGCCTTCCTCGCGGCCCCGCAGCAGCAGCCGGAGGTGGCCGTCCGCGATGTCCGGCGACCGCCACTCCACCCCGCTCAGCTCGCTCACCGCGAAGCTCTGGTCACCCGCCTTCCACTTCGCGGACGACGCGCCCGTCCAGAACCAGCGGAACGAGACGGTCCTGCCGTCGAACGACGCCTTTCCGTCATACGCCTTGAACTGCACCGGCGCTTCGGGCGCGGGGACCATGAACCGCTCGGCGCGCTCGGCGCGGTCGGGCCCCAGCCGGGCCCGCAGCTCGTCGGCGTAGTGCTCGGCGAGGGGCTCCAGGTCCGCGGGCAGCACCAGGCGGTACGGGTCGCAGCCTTCCTTCAGCTGGCCCGCGGCAGCGTCCATCAGCGGGTCGGCACCCGCGCGCGGTACCGCGTGCAGTACCACGGTGTCCCGCTTGCCAGGGGAGAGGACGACCGACGCCAGGGCTTCGTGGGGGATGCGTCTCTCGCGCAGCGCCTGGTACAGCTTCGGCGCGCGGATCCCCCGTTCGAAGCGGATGAGCACGGCGTCGGGTTCGAACTCCCAGGTGGCATGAATTCCGGCCAGCACATCACCCATGCGGCTCATCGTATGCGGCGTACGCCCGCGCGTCGCCCCTGCAAGAGGTGCGGGAACGCACTACCCTCACCGCCTTCTACGCGGGTCGGGCCGGTCCGGTACCGGAAATTCCGCTTCTACAGGCGTCGTCGGCGTCCGCGCAGCGCAGGAGGCCGTACGCGCCGACCCCTATTCCGGCGAGGTTGCGCACACTGTCGGTGCCCGGCAGGAAGTAGCCGCCGTGCCCGCCGGCCCCGGAGGCGGAAAGCCGCCGGGCGCCGAACTCGGGGGCGTTCGGATCGGGCCCGTGGCCCAGCCCCCCGACGTCCATGTGGGGAACGCCCGCGATCCAGTCCTCGGGGTCCAGCATGGCCCACACGCGCGCGTGGCCGCGGATGTCGGCCGCGCGCTCGGCCCGCATCCCGGGGCTGCCCGCCACGGCGATGTCGCTGACCCTGGACGGCAGCCGGCGGGCCGCCAGGCCGCACACCACGGAACCGTAGCTGTGGCACAGCCAGGCGACACGCGAATCCCCCGGCAGGCCCTCCGTCATGGCGACGAGCCGTTCGGCACCCACCCGGGCGAGCCGTCCGGTGACCGCGTCCATACCCACACCGGTCGGCGCGGTGTAGTCGGCCCAGGCGATCACGGCGGTGCGCACGCCCGGTGCCGCCGCCCGCTCGGCGGCGTACAGCGACTCCGCCATGCCGACCGGTGCCTCGTACCGCCGCACGGTCCTCTGGAAGGTGATCAGCGTCGTGTCCACGCCCGGGACGATCACCGACACCCGTTCCGCCCTTTCGAGATCGCCGATGACCTCGGCGACCCGGCCGGTACCGGACGGGTCGAAGGCGAGGATCCTGCGATCCTCGCTCATGAGCCCGGAGAACCGGTGGACGCGGTGCGCGGCCTCTTGGCGCCCTTCGGCGGAGAGCCTCCGGTCCTCGACACGCATCCGTTCCGCGGCCAGGGCGCGGCCCAGCGAACGCCGGTTCGCCCGGTATCGCAGACCGAGCGGTGCACCGTTGAGGTTGCCCACGACCAGGGGGTGCCGCCGGGCGAGCCGGTTGCGGTCACCGGGCGCCAGGGCGGCGAAGAACGCCGCGACGGCAGCCGGCGAGGCGTCCGGTCCCGGGAGCGCGCGGCCGCGGACGCGGTCGGCGCGCCAGGCCGCCACAGCCTCGGCCCAGGAACCACCCGGACCGCCGCCGGCCCCGCCAGGGCGGTGCGCCGTGGTCCAGCCGGTCGTCGCGAGGAGGACGAAGACCACCGCGAGGGCGAGCAGGGTGCGCCAGAAGGTGAGCGTGGGGGAGGGGAGGAGGGGAGTCACTACGAGACACCCTAGGAGACGTTCGCAGCGGTCCGGGCTCCGGGTGACGGAGATCACGATTCGCGGCGGCGGTCAGGGGAAGGACCGGGCGGCCAGGGGAAGGAGGGGGCGGTCAGGCGAAGGAGGGGGCGCGCACGCGGTCAGCTGCGTGCCCCGGCGGTGCCCCGCGCTCCCGTGTGCCACTCGGAGGCCAGTGCCGGGCCGAGGTGGTCGAGGTAGTCCTCGGTCAGCGCCCGGATCGCCTCCAGGGAGGTGTCCTCGCGGCGCCCCCACAACTGACCGGTGACGCGCATGACCCCGCTGAAGGCGGCGACCGCGACCCGCGGCCGGGGGTCGCGGTCCACGTCGACGCCCTCCCGCTCCGCGATCAGTCCGGCGACGTTCTCCTCCATCTCGAAGGAGCGGCGCAGATGCACGGCGAGGAGTGCCGGTGTCGACTCGATGACCTGCAGCAGCCGCAGGTAGTCCTCGATCGGCACGAACTGCGTGATGGCTTCGCCGATGGTGTCCCAGGCCGCGAGCACGGAGTTGCGGAGCGCGTCGAAGGGCCCCTCGTCAGCTGGGCGCTCGCGGAGGGCGGCGACGAAGTGCTGCTCCACCATGTGCTGGAGGGCGAAGGCCACCTCCTCCTTGCTGGCGAAGTAGCGGAAGAAGGTGCGCTGCGAGACCTCGACCGCGTCGACGATCTCGTCGATCGTCGTCTCCTCGTACCCCTGCGTCGTGAACAGCTCCACCGCGGTGCGCAGCAGAGCGGCGCGGGTGCGCTGCTTCTTGCGCTCGCGCAGCCCCGCGGTGGACGCCTGCGTGTCGGCGGTCGGCGGCTCAGCCGTCACTTCATGACCCTCGTTTCACCGGATTTCGCCTGCTCAGCCTAGCTGTGAGCGAAGTGACAGTCACCGGCGTGTGAATTGCTTTGTCAATTGTCAGTCGCTGACTCTAGCCTCGTCGGTATGACTGGTCAGACCACCATCGAGAAGGCACCGAACAGTCCGGAACCGGTGCCCGTACCGGCCAAGGGGCTGCGCGGCCACCCTTGGGGCACTCTCCTCGCCGTGGCCGTGGGTGTGATGATGGTCGCGCTCGACGGCACCATCGTCGCCATCGCCAACCCGGCGATCCAGCGTGACCTGGGCGCGTCGCTGGCCGACGTCCAGTGGATCACCAACGGCTATCTGCTCGCCCTCGCCGTCGCGCTCATCACCGCGGGGAAGCTCGGCGACCGCTTCGGCCACCGCCAGACGTTCCTCATAGGCATAGCCGGCTTCGCGGCGGCGTCCGCCGCGATCGGCCTCTCGGACACCATCGCCCTGGTGGTCGCCTTCCGTGTGCTGCAGGGCCTGTTCGGCGCGCTGCTGATGCCCGCGGCACTGGGCCTGCTGCGCGCCACCTTCCCGGCCGAGAAGCTCAACATGGCGATCGGTATCTGGGGCATGGTCATCGGCGCCTCGACGGCCGGCGGCCCGATCGTCGGCGGCCTCCTCGTCGAGCACGTGAGCTGGCAGTCCGTCTTCTTCATCAACGTGCCCGTCGGTGTGCTGGCGCTGGTCATGGGCCTGCTCATCCTGAAGGACCACCGGGCGCAGAACGCTCCGCGCTCCTTCGACCTGGTCGGCATCCTGCTGCTGTCCGCCGCGATGGGGTCCCTTATCTGGGGCATCATCAAGGCCGGTGAGAGCTGGGGCTGGGACAGCCTCACCACGTGGGCCTTCCTGCTCGGCGCCCTCGTCCTCTTCGCGCTCTTCGCGCTCTGGCAGACGCGGGTGCGGGAGCCGCTCGTCCCGCTGGGCCTGTTCCGTTCCGTCCCGCTCTCCGCGGGCGTGGTGCTCATGGTCCTCATGGCGTTCGCCTTCATGGGCGGCCTCTTCTTCGTGACGTTCTACCTTCAGGGCGTCAAGGGCCTGAGCCCGGTCGACAGCGGCCTGCGGCTGCTGCCGCTGACGGCCATGATGATCGTGTCCTCTCCGCTGGCCGGTGCCCTGATCACCAGGTTCGGGCCCCGTATCCCGCTGGTCGGCGGCATGGTGTGCACCGCCGCGGCCATGTTCGGCATGCTCACCCTCACGCCGGAGACCGGCACGCTGGCGACGTCGCTGTGGTTCGCCCTGCTGGGTCTGGGGCTCGCCCCGGTGATGGTGGGTGCCACCGAGGTCATCGTCGGCAACGCGCCGCTGGAGCTCTCCGGCGTGGCGGGCGGCCTGCAGCAGGCGGCCATGCAGGTCGGCGGCGCGCTGGGCACCGCCGTCCTGGGCGCCGTGATGTCCTCCAAGGTCAACGCCGAGTTCGGCGGCAACTGGCAGGCGGCGGGCATCCCCGTTCCGCCGGACCCCCGGCTGGAGCAGGCGGCCGAGTTCGGCGTCGTCCCGGACGAACTGGCGCAGGCCCCCGGGATGACGCCGGACGTCCTGGCCGCCATCACCAAGGTCATCCACGACACGTTCATGTCCGGCATGGGCCTGGCCTTCGCGGTCGCCGGCGGCGTCGCGGTCGTGGCCGCCCTCGTCGCTACCCTCACGAAGGCCGGAGCCAACGCGGGGGCGGGCGGCGGGGTCCACATCTGAACCACTGCCCCGACGCACCGCGTACCCGGCGGCCCGCGGGCCCGGCACGCCACACGTGCCGGGCCCGCGGCGCACCGGCCCCCTTCACCCGTACGAGTGGATCCCCGGCTGCCCCCTTCCCTCGCTCCATCACAGAGCGTCAAGCTATGGGAAGACTTCCAGTACGGAGAGTTACACACACGGGGGGTTCCACCACCATGCGCTCAACCACCATGTGCTCGACCGCGATGCGATCCGCCGCGATGCGATCATCCACGATGCGGGCCACCACACGTACGGTCCTCGCCGCAGTCCTCCTCACCGCTGGGGCACTGACCCTCACACCGCCCCCGGCGGGGGCGGCCCAGCCGGCCCTCGGCGCCTGCGGCAGCGGACAGCTCTGCCTCTGGCCCAAGGAGGACTTCAAGGGCAAGCGGCTCACGTACGAACTGGCCGACACCGACATCGACAGCTGCGTCCCGCTCCCCGCCGGCACCAGCGCCGCCGCCGTCGCCAACAGGACCGGCCGGCCCGTCACGACCTACCAGTCAGCGACCTGCGGCGAGACAGGGGAGTTCGAGACCTACCCGGGCGGTGGGACCTGGGTTCCGCACTCGCCGTACCAGGTGCGGGCTTTCAAGATCTGGGAGAACTGACCGCCGCCCCGCTGCCCCGCTCCGCGGCGGATGCGGCCTCCGGCTCCGGCAGCGGAGAACCGGACGGCGCCACGGGCCGGGGCGCGGCGCCCGGTTCCGACGAGAGCCTGGCCACCTCTCCCCGCAGTTCGCGCACCTCGTGGACGAGCGCCTCCAGCAGCGCCGTCCTGTGGCGCTCCTCCATGTCGTCGCGTTCGAAGCGGGCGATGAACCACGCCGCGATGTTCGCGGTGACCACACCGAGCAGTGCGATCCCCGACAGCATCAGGCCCACTGCCAGCAGCCGGCCGAGGCCGGTCGTCGGCGCGTGGTCGCCGTAGCCGACGGTGGTCATGGTCGTGAAGGACCACCAGACCGCGTCACCCAGCGTCTTGATGTTCCCGTCCGGAGCGTCCCGCTCCACCTGGAGCACGGCCAGTGAGCCGAACATCAGCAGCCCCGCCACGGAGCCCACCACATACGTCGTGAGCCTGATCTGCGACGCCATCCGCGCCCGGCGTCCCACGAGCAGCAGCGTCGACACCAGCCGCAGCAGCCGCAACGGCTGGATCAGCGGAAGCATCACAGCGAGGAGGTCGAGCCAGTGCGTCCGAACGAAATGCCACCGCGCGGAGCTCAGCACCAGCCGGATGACGTAGTCGGTGGCGAAGGCACCCCACACCAGCCACTCCACCACGGCGCAGAGCCGGTGCACCCAGGACGCCGCGTCCGTCGCCACGATCGGTACCGAGTACGCCGCGGCGAACGCCAGGGCCAGCCAGAGCAGCGGTCTCTGCGTGCGGGCCTCCCACTGGACCTGCGCAGTCGCTTCCTTCATGCCGCGCATAGTAAAGGGGCGCGGCGAAGTGCCCGGGCGCCCGCCCGCCCGGACTCCCCGCCGCGCCCCGAGACCGCCGCCCCGGCGGACGCGTCAGGCGTCGCCGCCGGCCGGCCCCGGGTCGGCTGCCGTGACGTCGAGCAGCCGGTAGCGGTCCACCGCCTGCTTCAGCACCGGGCGGTCCACCTTGCCCTGCCGCGCCAGCTCCGTGAGCACGGCCAGCACGATCGACTCGGCGTCGATGTGGAAGTAGCGCCGGGCCGCGCCGCGGGTGTCCGCGAACCCGAAGCCGTCCGCGCCGAGGGAGGTGTACGGGCCCGGCACCCAGCGGGAGATCTGGTCGGGAACGGACCGCATCCAGTCGGAGACGGCCACGAACGGGCCCTCGGCCCCCGACAGCTTCCGCGTCACGTACGGAACGCGGGCCTCCTCCTCCGGGTGCAGCAGGTTGTACTCCTCGGCCTGCACCGCGTCGCGGCGCAGCTCGTTCCACGACGTCGCCGACCACACGTCGGCCCGGACGTTCCACTCCTCCGCAAGGATCCGCTGCGCCTCCAGGGCCCACGGCACGGCGACCCCGGAGGCCATGATCTGCGCCGGGATCGCACCCGCCTCGCCCCTGCGGAACCGGTGGATGCCCTTGACGATCCCCTCGACGTCGACGTCGGCGGGCTCCGCCGGGTGCTGGATCGGCTCGTTGTACACAGTCAGGTAGTAGAAGACGTCCTCGCCGTGCGGGTGCTCCTCGGAGGACCCGTACATCCGGCGCAGGCCGTCCTTGACGATGTGCGCGATCTCGAAACCGAACGCCGGGTCGTAGGCGACGCAGGCCGGATTGGTCGACGCCAGGAGCTGCGAGTGCCCGTCGGCGTGCTGCAGCCCCTCACCGGTCAGAGTGGTACGGCCCGCTGTCGCGCCCAGGACGAAACCGCGCGCGAGCTGGTCAGCCATCTGCCAGAACTGGTCGCCGGTGCGCTGGAAACCGAACATCGAGTAGAAGACGTAGACCGGGATCAGAGGCTCGCCGTGCGTGGCGTAGGCGGAGCCGGCCGCGGTCAGCGACGCCGTGCACCCGGCCTCGGAGATGCCGTCGTGCAGCATCTGCCCGGTCGGCGACTCCTTGTACGCCAGCAGCAGCTCGCGGTCCACGGCCTCGTACTGCTGCCCCAGCGGGTTGTAGATCTTGGCGCTCGGGAAGAACGAGTCCATCCCGAAGGTGCGGTACTCATCCGGCGCGATCAGCACGAACCGCTTGCCGATCTCCTTGTCCCGCATCAGGTCCTTCAGCAGCCTGACGAAGGCCATCGTCGTCGCGATCGACTGCTGGCCGGAGCCCTTCTTCACCGCCGCGTACGTCTTGTCGTCCGGCAGCACCAGCGGCTTCGACCGCACGACCCGGGTCGGCACGTACCCGCCCAGCGACGTGCGGCGGTCGTGCATGTACTGGATCTCCTCCGACTCCCTGCCCGGGTGGTAGTACGGCGGAAGGCCGGACTCCAGGGCGCTGTCGGAGATCGGCAGGTGCAGCCGGTCGCGGAACCGCTTGAGGTCGTCGACCGTCAGCTTCTTCATCTGGTGGGTCGCGTTGCGGCCCTCGAAGTTCGGGCCCAGCGTCCAGCCCTTGATGGTCTTGGCGAGGATCACCGTCGGCTGGCCCTTGTGGGCCCGCGCCGCCGCGTACGCGGCATAGATCTTCCGGTGGTCGTGACCGCCGCGGCCCAGGTGCAGGATCTGGTCGTCGGTCATCCCTTCCACCATCGCGCGCAGCCGGTGGTCGCCGCCGAAGAAGTGGTCGCGGATGTAGGCGCCGGTCTCCGTGGCGTACGTCTGGAACTGGCCGTCCGGCGTGGTGTTCATCTTGTTGACCAGGATCCCGTCCCGGTCCTGCGCCAGCAGCGGGTCCCAGGAACGGTCCCAGATCAGCTTGATCACGTTCCAGCCGGCGCCCCGGAAGACCGACTCCAGCTCCTGGATGACCTTGCCGTTGCCGCGCACCGGGCCGTCGAGCCGCTGCAGGTTGCAGTTGACGACGAAGGTCAGGTTGTCCAGACCCTCCCGGGCGGCCAGTGTCAGCTGGCCCAGCGACTCCGGCTCGTCCATCTCGCCGTCGCCGAGGAACGCCCACACATGGGACCGCGAGGTGTCGGCGATGCCGCGGGCCTCCATGTACCGGTTCATCCGGGCCTGGTAGATCGCGCCGATCGGGCCGAGGCCCATGGAGACCGTCGGGAACTCCCAGAAGTCCGGCATCAGCCGCGGATGCGGATACGAGGACAGGCCGTAGGGAGCCTTCGACTTCTCCTGGCGGAAGCCGTCGAGGTGCTGCTCGGACAGCCGGTCGAGGAGGAACGCGCGGGCGTAGATACCCGGCGACGCGTGCCCCTGGAAGAAGATCTGGTCGCCGCCGTCCCCGCCGTCCTTGCCTCGGAAGAAGTGGTTGAAGCCCACGTCGTACAGGGACGCCGAGGACGCGAACGTGGCGATGTGGCCGCCGACGCCGATCCCCGGGCGCTGCGCGCGCGAGACCATGACGGCGGCGTTCCAGCGGGTCGCGTTGAGGATCCTGCGCTCGATCTCCTCGTTGCCGGGGAAGAACGGCTCGTCCTTGGTGGCGATGGTGTTGACGTAGTCCGTGCTGCGCATCTCGGGCACGGCCACGCGCTTCTCGCGGGCCCGCTCGATCAGGCGGAGCATGAGGTAGCGGGCGCGCTCGCGGCCCCGCTCGTCGACTGCGGCGTCGAGGGAGTCGAGCCACTCGCCGGTCTCCTCGGGATCGAAGTCCGGGACCTGGCTGGGAAGGCCGCCAATGATGATCGGGTTGCGATCGGATCCGGAAGCCACGCTGTTCCTTCGCTGCTCGGGTGCCTACGGGGATCGTGGTCCCGGGATGGGCCGGGACGGACGGGGTACGCGGGTGAGGGGTGGGGCGGAGTGTCGGCTTTGCGATCGGTCGCCACCATCGTCTACCCCCGGCGCCCGTACGTCATCTCTACTGATGGGTAACCCGCGGCATACGACCTGGCACGACGGGCCGGAAGGGGTCCTGGAGGCGCGGCGCGGGCGGTACGCGGGAACCCGGACGCGCCACCCGGAGAGCAACGGCCCTACAACGCCCTAAAGTGGGTCAAGAGGTGTGGTGCATGTCACGAGCGCGGAGGGTCGGCTGCTGTGTCTTGCGGCAGGACGGCCCCAAAAGTCACCGTTTCGGCGGTCTACGTCGCCGGGTACTTGCGCGATCCGCCCAGCACGTGTGGACTACGCCCCATGCCACGCGTACGCGCGCGGCTGGATTACTTTCCCATTCATGATCAGGAGGCAAGCCGTGAGCGCGACCGCGGACCACGCGGAGACAAACCTGGCCGTAAGGCTGGGTTTCCAGCCCGACCAGGTGGTCCAGGAGATCGGCTACGACGAGGACGTCGACCAGGAGCTCCGCGAGGCCATCGAAGCGGCTACCGGCACAGAGCTCGTCGACGAGGACTACGACGACGTGGCTGACGCCGTGGTGCTCTGGTTCCGCGAGGACGACGGGGACCTCACCGACGCGCTGGTGGACGCCATCGCGTACATGGAGGAGGGCGGCAGCATCCTGCTGCTCACCCCGAAGACCGGCCGCGACGGGTACGTCGAGCCGAGCGACATCGGTGAGGCCGCCACCACCGCCGGCCTGTCCCAGACCAAGAGCATCAGCGCGGGCAAGGACTGGGTCGGCAGCCGCCTGATCACCCCCAAGGCGGCAGCCAAGAAGCGCTGACCGCCGCATCCTCGAGTCGAGAGGCCCCCGCCGAGTACATCAGCGGGGGCCTGGTGCGTAGGGTGGACCCCACGTGTCAGTCCACTGAAAGGGATGCGTGAGCCATGGCGATCGAGGTCGGCACGAAGGCCCCGGACTTCGAACTGAAGGACAACCACGGGCGCACCGTGCGGCTCGGCGACTACCGCGGTGAGAAGAACGTCGTCCTGATCTTCTACCCCTTCGCCTTCACCGGTGTCTGCACCGGCGAGCTGTGCGCCCTGCGCGACCAGCTGCCGCGGTTCGTCAACGAGGACACCCAGCTCCTCGCCGTGTCCGCCGACTCCATCCACAGCCTCCGCGTCTTCGCCGAGGAGCAGGGCCTGGAGTACCCGCTGCTGTCCGACTTCTGGCCGCACGGCGACGTCTCCCGCGCCTACGGCGTGTTCGACGAGGACAAGGGCTGCGCCGTCCGCGGCACCTTCATCATCGACAAGGACGGCGTCGTCCGGTGGAGCGTCGTCAACGCGCTGCCCGACGCCCGCGACCTCAACGAGTACGTCAAGGCCCTCGAAGCCCTCTGAAACGGCCCGCCGCCGCAGGCCCGCCCGACCCCGCGGAGCCGACACCCCGGCTTTTGCCGGTCAAGAGCCTGCCGGCTGCGGGAACCCGTCACTAGGATCCATTCGTTGATCCGATGCCAACGCACGACGGGGGCGCTGCCCCTGGAAACCAATGGAGGGACTCGTGGGAGTCAGCCTCAGCAAGGGCGGCAACGTCTCGCTGACCAAGGCCGCGCCCAACCTGACCGCCGTCACCGTCGGTCTCGGCTGGGACGTCCGCACCACCACCGGTACGGACTTCGACCTGGACGCCAGCGCCCTGCTGCTCAACGCCCAGGGCAAGGTGGCCGTCGACGGCAACTTCGTCTTCTTCAACAACCTGAAGAGCGCCGACGGCTCGGTGGAGCACACCGGGGACAACCTCACCGGTGAGGGCGAGGGCGACGACGAGCAGATCAAGGTCAGCCTCGCCACCGTCCCGGCCGACGTCGACAAGATCGTCTTCCCGGTCTCGATCTACGACGCAGAGACCCGCCAGCAGTCCTTCGGCCAGGTCCGCAACGCGTTCATCCGCGTCGTGAACCAGGCCAACAACGAGGAGCTGGCGCGCTACGACCTCAGCGAGGACGCCTCGACGGAGACCGCGATGGTCTTCGGCGAGCTGTACCGCCACGGCGCGGAGTGGAAGTTCCGCGCCATCGGCCAGGGCTACGCGTCCGGCCTGCGCGGCATCGCGCAGGACTTCGGCGTCAACGTCTGAGCCGACGTGCTCACCGTCCGGCGCCGCACACCGCGCGGCGCCGGACGAGGCTCTCTCCCCGCCGGCAGTGCAAGAGCGCCGGCAGCGGGGCACGATGAGGGCGAACACCACGCGACGCACCGCACGGGGGGCACCGTACGGGCAACGGGTGCACGCACGCCTTGCGCGCCGGCGTCACATGGATGTACGACATGCAACACGTCATCGGGGAGGAACATCTCATGGGCGTCACGCTCGCCAAGGGAGGCAATGTCTCCCTCTCCAAGGTCGCACCCGATCTGACCCAGGTCATGGTCGGACTCGGCTGGGACGCGCGCTCCACGACCGGAGCGCCCTTCGACCTCGACGCCAGCGCTCTCCTCTGCCAGGCAGGCAGGATCCTCGGCGACGAGTGGTTCGTCTTCTACAACAACCTTGTCAGCCCCGACGGCTCCGTCCAGCACACCGGGGACAACCTCACGGGTGAGGGCGACGGCGACGACGAGTCGCTGATCGTCGACCTCGGCAAGGTCCCGGCCCACTGCGACAAGATCATCTTCCCGGTCTCCATCCACGAGGCCGACAACAGGGGGCAGACGTTCGGGCAGGTCAGCAACGCGTTCATCCGCGTCGTGAACCAGGCCGACGGCCAGGAGCTGGCCCGCTACGACCTCACCGAGGACGCCTCCACGGAGACCGCGATGATCTTCGGTGAGCTCTACCGCTACGGCGGCGAATGGAAGTTCCGGGCGGTGGGCCAGGGATACGCCTCCGGGCTCCGCGGCATCGCCCTGGACTTCGGGGTCAATGTCGGGTAAAGCCAGTTTCAGGGTTCGGTCACGGCCCGGCGAACTCTGCGCGGAGGAGCCCGGTCCAGGGCCCCTCCGCGGAGTCATGTCCGGGAGGACCCCCAACACGATTGGGTAGCCAGTGGTTCTGAAAACCTTCGGGTGGTCGTTCGCCGTCACGGTGGGCGGCCTTGCCTTCGCCGCCTGGGCGTGGGGTTGGGAGGCGTTCGGGATCGTCCTGATCCTGTCCATCCTCGAGATCTCCCTCTCCTTCGACAACGCGGTCGTCAACGCCGGAATCCTCAAGAAGATGAACGCCTTCTGGCAGCGCATCTTCCTGACCATCGGCATTCTGATCGCGGTCTTCGGCATGCGGCTGGTCTTCCCCGTCGTGATCGTCGCCGTCAGCGCGGGCGTCGGCCCGATCGAAGCCGTCCAACTGGCACTGGACAAGCCCGAGCAGTACGAGGATCTCGTCACCGACGCGCACGCGGCCATCGCGGCGTTCGGCGGCATGTTCCTCCTCATGATCTTCCTCGACTTCATCTTCGAGGAGCGCGAGTTCACCTGGCTGACCTGGCTGGAGCGCCCGCTGGCGAAGCTGGGCAAGGTCGACATGCTGTCGGTCTGCATCGCCCTGATCGTCCTGCTGGGCAGCGCGCTCACCTTCGCGACGCACGCCCACACCAGCACCGGCGCCGTGGACAAGTCGGCCACGGTCCTGCTGTCGGGCGTCGCGGGCCTGGTCACGTACCTGATCGTCGGCGGCCTCTCCGGCTTCTTCGAGAACAAGCTGGAGGAGGAAGAGGAGCGCGAGCACGACAAGGAGGAGCAGGCGCAGCGCGAGGGGAAGCCGGTCTCCGCGGTCGGCCTCGCCGGCAAGGCCGCCTTCTTCCTGTTCCTCTACCTGGAAGTCCTGGACGCCTCGTTCTCCTTCGACGGCGTCATCGGCGCCTTCGCCATCACCAACCACATCTTCTGGATGGCGCTCGGCCTCGGTATCGGCGCCATGTACGTCCGCTCGCTCACGGTCTACCTGGTCCGCCAGGGCACCCTCGACGAGTACGTGTACCTGGAGCACGGCGCGCACTACGCGATCGGCGCGCTCGCCGCGATCCTGCTGGTCACCATCCAGTACGAGGTCAACGAGATCATCACCGGCCTCCTGGGCGTCTTCCTCATCGGGGCGTCGTTCCTGTCCTCGGTCCGCCGCAACAGGTCGCTCGCCCTGGCCGAGCGGAAGGCCGAGGGCCCCGAGGACAAGGCCAAGGTCTCCTCCGTGGTCTGAGGCCGCCGACACGGTCCCGCCGGATGTGACGACCGCTGCACCACGCCGGGGTGTGACCACTCCGGCCACCACGCCGGGGTGTGACCACTCCGGCCACCACGCCGGGGTGTGACCACTCCGGCCACCAGGTCGGGGTGTGACCACTCCGGCAATGCGGAACGCTTCTGGGCGGGGCGGCCGGGTGCTCCCGGTCGCCCCGCGGCGTATCCGCTACGGCATGGGGGTGGAACATGGGATTTCTGGACGGTCTCCGACCGAGCCGGGCCGCGCAGTTCGACATGGCCGGCGCGGCGAGCAACACGATCGGCCTCACGAGCCGGCGGCCGACGGTCTCACTGACCAAACAGGGTGCCGCGACCGGCAACCTCCGCGTCAACCTGTCCTGGAAGATGCGGACATCCGACCTGGGAGGCAGGTCCCGGCAGAGCGGCCGCCTGCTGCGGCACCCCCTCAAACTGTTCCAGCCGGAGCCCATCCAGGCGCACACGCAGGCCATGGCGACCGTGGACCTCGACATCGGGTGCCTGTACGAACTCGCCGACGGCAGCAAGGGCGTCGTCCAGCCCCTGGGCGGCTTCTTCGGCGACCTGAACGACCCCCCGTACGTCAAGCTCACCGGCGACGACCGGTTCGGATCGGGGTCCGGTGAGACGATCTTCGTCAACCTCGACCAGCGCGACGCCATCAAACGCCTGCTGTTCTTCGTCTACATCTACGACCAGACCCCGGCGTTCGACCGCACCCAGGCCACGATGACGCTCTACCCGAGCAGCGGGCCCCGCATCGAGATAGCACTCGACGAGCGCGCCCCCGAGGCCCGCTCCTGCGCGGTGTTTCTGCTGGAGAACGTCAAGGGCGACCTGCTGGTGCGGCGTGAGGTGCAGTTCGTCTACGGCTTCCAGGGCGAGCTGGACCGGATGTACGGGTGGGGCATGCAGTGGGGGAGGGGGTTCAAAGCCACCAAGGCGTGAGCGCGGCGGGGGGTCGGCGCGTCCTCCGGGGGCCGGGTGCGGTGCGGCATCGTCGGTACGGTGCGGGCGCTGCCGGTACGGCGCGGGCGCTGCCGGTACGGGGCGGGCGCCGCCTGTACGGCGCGGCACCGCCTGTACGGGAAAGCCCGGACCCACGAGGAAGCCCGGACCATGGGAAAGCCCGGCCCCATGGGAAGCCCCGGTTCAGGGAAGCCCCTGCACGGCCATGGCAGGGCGGCAGCGCGGTGGTGTGCGTGTCGGCTGCGTGCAGTCCGGCCGCGTGCACGACCGGAGCGCGAGCCCCGGCGGCTCGGGCGCCGGCAAGGGGGCTCACCGTCCCGGCTCGCTCAGGGGCGCAGGAACTGCGGTCCCATGGGCGGCAGCTCGAAGTGCGGGTCCGGCACGGGCGCCCCGGTGACCGGACCCGGCCCCGCCGCCGGCTGCGGGTATCCGTAGCCGGGCTGCGGCGAGCCGTGCGGAGGCGCCGAGGAGGGCTGCGGGTAGCCGTACGCGGGTTGGGCCGCCGCGGCGGCGTGGGGGTAGCCGTACGCGGGCGGCGCCGTCGGCATGGGGGGAACGTCCGGCAGCGGGACGGCCGGCGCCGGCGGGCGGGGCGGAAGGGCGGCGGTGGCGTCGTCCGGCGTCGCCGCAGGACCGGCGGCGGCACCACCGGCGGCGCCCCTACCGGCAGCGGACTCGCCGTCGTCGCCGGTGCCGGCGGCAGGGGAGTCGGTGCCCGCCCCGCCCGAGTCCGGGAGGTCCGCGGCGCCTTCGTCACCCGCAGCGGCCGGGGACGGGTTTGTGGAGGCGGCCGCGGTGTCGGCGGCCGCGCCGTCGTCGCCGCTCTCCTCCACGGAGATGCCGAACGCCGTGGCCAGGCCGATCAACCCGCTGGGGTAGCCCTGGCCCACGGCCCTGAACTTCCAGCCCTCGCCCCGGCGGTACAGCTCGCCGCAGATGATGGCCGTCTCCTCGCCGGTCTCCGGCCGCACCTCGAACACCGCGAGCGGCCCCGCGCCCTCGCCGCCGGGCTCGACGGCGGCGTCGAACACCTCGATCCTGAGGTCGGGCACGCGCGCGAAGGTGTCCCCGTCGGAGGAGGCCGCCAGCACGATCTGGTCCACTGACGCGTCCAGACCCGACAGGTCCGCCGCGACCGTGTCGGTCAGGCCGTCCTCCACCCGCTTCTTCGGCAGGTGCCGCACCAGGCCGGACGGGTGGCGCGGCTGGTTGTAGAACACGAAGTCCTCGTCGGAACGCACCCGCCCGTCCGGGCCGAGCAGCAGGGCGGAGGCGTCCACGTCCGGAACCCCCGGGCCGGGTGTCCACCGCAGCACGGCCCGTACGGCCGCGGTGTCGAGCGGGACGTTCGAGCCCTTCAGCATCGTGTGCGTCATGGGCGTCATCCTGCCTGGCCGCCACCCCGGCGGACAACGCGGGGCGGCACCGCGTCCGGTCCGGCTCCCCGCCTGGCCCGGCGCCTCGGCTCCCCGCCGGCCGGCCCCCGGCTCTCCGCTCTGCCCGGCGCCCCGGCTCCCCGCTCTGCCGGCACCCCGGCTCTCCGCCCGACCGCCGCCTGGCCCCGCACGTCGGCTCCCCGCACCGGGTGCAGGAGCCTGCGGCCGCCCCCACCCACTCCGCGGCCCCGGGCCGCTCCCGGTACCGCGCTGCGGCCATACCGCTCCCCGCCTCGTACGTCCGCGCCGGCGACATACGGTGTTCACGTCGTCGGGGAACCGGCGACGCCTCCGCCTACGTACTATTACCGGCCACACGTCATCAGAGCGATCCGGACACCACGACCGGAACGCCACCGCCGTACGGGGACATCACATGCGTCATTTCGGGCATATCTCAGCCGCTGCCCGTGCCGGGCTCTTCCACCAGGAGCCCTGCGTCTTCGACGCCGCCTCCCCGGCGCCGCTGCTGTCGGTGGCCCTCGGGGCGACCCTCTACAGCCCCGCCACCCGCCCCCGCCTGGCCGAGGACATCCTCAAGCAGGTCGCGCGGGGTGTCGTGTCCATGGTCCTGTGCCTGGAGGACTCCATCGGCGACGGCGACGTGGAAGCCGCCGAGGCGAACGTCGTCCACCAGCTCACCGACCTGGCAGCGCACGGCGGGGAACAGCCCCTGATCTTCGTCCGCGTCCGCGACGCCGCACAGATCACCGACCTCAGCCGGCGCCTCGGCCCCGCCGTGCGGCTGCTCTCCGGGTTCGTGCTGCCCAAGTTCACCGAGAAGCACGGCACGCCCTTCCTGGAGGCCCTCGCCGAGGCGGAGGCGCACCCCGCCACGGCCGACGCGCTCGCCGGGCGGCCCCTCTACGCCATGCCCGTGCTGGAGTCCCCCGAACTCCTGCACCTGGAGTCCCGCGCCGACACCCTCGCCGGAATCGCCCGCTCCGTCGCCGCCCACCGCGACCGGGTCCTCGCGGTCCGCCTCGGCGTCACCGACTTCTGCTCCGCGTACGGGCTGCGCCGCTCACCCGACATGACCGCGTACGACGTGCAGATCGTCGCCCATGTCATCGCGGACGTCGTCAACGTCCTCGGGCGCGCCGACGGCACCGGGTTCACCATCACCGGACCGGTCTGGGAGTACTTCCGCCTCCAGGAGCGCATGTTCAAGCCCATGCTGCGCCGCAGCCCCTTCATGGAGGGCCGGGCCGACGAGCTGCGCACCGCGCTCATCCAGCACGACCTGGACGGGCTGCTGCGCGAGATCGAACTCGACCGCGCCAACGGCCTGCTCGGCAAGACCTGCATCCACCCGTCCCACGTCCAGCCCGTGCACGCGCTCTCCGTGGTCAGCCACGAGGAGTACAGCGACGCACGGGACATACTGCGCCCCGACAGGAACGGCGGCGGAGTCATGCGCTCCGCCTACACGAACAAGATGAACGAGGTGAAGCCGCACCGCGCCTGGGCCGAGCGCACGCTCCGCCGCGCGGAGGTGTTCGGCGTCGCCAAGTCGGACGTGGGGTTCGTCGACCTCCTCGCGGCGGGCCTGGCGGTGCCGTGAGCGAGGGGCGACCCGGGCCGAGACGCGGGACGACTGAGATGCGCGAGAACGAGAAGAGGAGACCCGTCATCAAGAGCACGGCGTGGACCGGAACATGGGTGGCCGAACGGCTCGGCGTCGAACTCCGCGGGGAGGACGTCGGACGGCTGACGGATCTCCTGGGGCTGGCCCTGCGTGACAACCCCAAGCGTGCGCATCTGCTGGTCTCCCGCGTGCTCGGCAAGCACGTCCCGCAGAGCCCGGCCGTGGTGCGCCGCTCCGGGTACGAGCTCGGGCGCCGCGTGCGCGCCCTGCTCGGCGACGCCGACGCGCGCCGCGCCGTCGTCCTCGGGTACGCGGAGACGGCGACCGGCCTCGGCCACTGCGTCGCCGACGGGCTGGCCCTCGCCCCCTACCTGCACTCCACCCGGCGTGCCGTACCCGGCGTCGCGCAGGCCGCAGGGTTCGAGGAGTCCCACTCGCACCACACCTCCCACCTCCTCCTGCCCTCCGACCCGGGGCTGCTGTCCCGGCCGGGCCCGCTCGTGCTCGTCGACGACGAGTTCTCGACCGGCAACACCGTGCTGAACACCCTCCGCGCCCTGCACGAGCACCAGCCCCGTGAGCGGTACGTGATCGTGGCGCTGGTCGACATGCGGTCACCCGCCGACCGCGGCCGGCTGGAGGAGTTCGCCGGCACGATCGGGGCACGGGTGGACCTGGTGGCGCTCGCCGCGGGGACGGTGGAGCTGCCGGACGGCGTCCTGGAGAAGGGCCGTGCCCTCGTCGCCGCCCACCGGACCCCGCCGCCCGCGCGGTCCGGCGACCCCGCCGCCGTACGACGGGTGGACCTCGGATGGCCGGACGGGCTGCCCGACGGAGGCCGCCACGGCTTCACCCCGGAGCACCGGGCCGCCCTCGGCGCCGCACTCCCCGGCATGGCCGGCCGCCTGGCGCAGGCGCTCGCACTCGGCCGGGACGCCGCGCCGCGCCGCGTCCTCGTCCTCGGCTGCGAGGAGCTGATGTACGCGCCCCTTATGCTGGCCGGCGCATTGGAGGAGCAGGCCCCGCACGTGGACGTGCGGTTCTCCACGACCACCCGCTCACCGGTCCTGGCCGTCGACGACCCCGGCTACGCCATCCGCACGCGCCTGGTCTTCCCCGCCCACGACGACCCCGCCGACGGGCCGGGCGACCGGTACGCCTACAACGTGGCGGGCGGCGGCTTCGACGCGGTCGCCGTCGTCGTGGACTCGACGGCCGACACCCCCGCCCTGCACGCGCCCGGCAGCGGCCTGCTGGCGCAGCTCGTGGCCCACGTCCCCCATGTCGTCCTCGCGACCGTACCGTCGTACGCGCCGTCGTACGTGCCGTCGTCCACCCCCTCGCCCGCAACCCCGCCCGCTGCGGCCTCCGCACAGCCCCCCGCCGTCCCGCCCGCGCCCCCGCACGTCCCGCCGTACGGGCCGTCCACCGCGCCGGGGGCCGCCACCGAGAGAAGCACCAGCATGCTGCCCGAGCCCCTGCGCGGCCCCGCGTTCTCCTCCTACGCCCCCGACGAGGTCGGCTGGCTCCTCCAGGACCTCTCCGGCGTCGAACTGGAGGCCCCCACGGAGGAACGCGAGGAGGCCGTCCAGCGCGGCGGCGCGCACTACGCGGAATCGCTGCCCATCGAGTACCAGCCCGACGACCGCTATCAAAAGCTGTTCCACGCCGCGCTGGACACCTCGGCCGCCCGCATCGCCCGCGCTGTCGGCGCCGTCACCGAAACGGTGCTGGCCGAGCGGTCCCCGCGCCCCGTGCTGGTGTCCCTGGCGCGCGCGGGCACACCCGTCGGCGTACTCATGCGCCGCTGGGCGCAGCACCGCCACGGCCTGGACCTGCCGCACTACGCCGTGTCCATCGTCCGCGGCCGGGGCATCGACGCCAACGCCCTGCGCTGGCTGCGGGCCCACCACGACCCGGCCGACGTCGTGTTCGTCGACGGCTGGACCGGCAAGGGCGCCATCACCCGGGAACTCGCCGCCGCCCTCGCCGAATTCCCCGGCTTCGACCCCGAGATCGCCGTCCTCGCGGACCCCGGCTCCTGCGTCCGCACGTACGGGACCCGCGAGGACTTCCTCGTCCCGTCCGCCTGCCTCAACTCGACGGTGTCCGGACTGGTCTCCCGCACCGTGCTGCGCGCCGACCTGGTCGGCCCGGACGACTACCACGGCGCCAAGTACTACCGCGAGCTCGCCGCAGCCGACGTCTCCGCGGACTTCCTGGACGCGGTCTCCGACCGCTTCGCCGAGGTCGCGGACGCCGTCGCGCAGGACGCGGCGCGGCTCCTCGCCGCCGACCGCACCCCCACCTGGGACGGCTGGAAGGCCGTCGAACGCATCAGCGAGGAGTACGGCATCCACGACGTGAACCTCGTCAAGCCCGGCGTCGGCGAAACCACCCGGGTGCTGCTGCGCCGCGTCCCCTGGAAGGTCCTCGCCCGGCGCGGCGCGGGCCCGGACCTCGACCATGTGCGGCTCCTCGCCGAGCAGCGCGGCGTACCGGTGGAGGAGGCCGACGGCCTGCCGTACACGTGCGTGGGCCTCATCCACCCGCAGTACACCCGCGGCGCGACCGGCTCCGACGGCAAGGCGGTGACCGCCCCGTGAATCCCGCCGCGCGCACTCCCGCTCCTCCCGTCCTGGTCGCCAGCGACCTGGACCGCACCCTGATCTACTCGGCGGCCGCCCTGGGACTCACCGCGCCCGACCGGCCGGCCCCGCGCCTGCTGTGCGTGGAGGTCTACGACGGCAAGCCGCTGTCGTACGTCACGGAAGCCGCCGCCGCGCTCCTCGGCGAGCTGGCGGGCACCGCCGCGTTCCTGCCGGTGACCACGCGCACCCGCGAGCAGTACCTGCGGGTGCGGCTCCCCGGCCCGCCGCCCCGGTACGCGGTGTGCGCCAACGGCGGCCACCTGCTCGTCGACGGCGTGCCGGACACCGACTGGCGGGCAGCCGTCGACGCACGGATCGCCGCCGACTGCGCCCCCCTCGACGAGGTGCGCACCCACCTGCTGGCCGTCGCCGACCCGGCGTGGCTGCTGAAGGAACGGGTGGCGGAGGACCTCTTCGCCTATCTGGTCGTGGAGCGGGCGCTGCTGCCGGAAGGGTGGCTGGCCGAGCTTGCCGCCTGGGCGGAGGCCCGCGGCTGGACGGTGTCCCTGCAGGGCCGCAAGGTGTACGCGGTGCCGAAGCCGCTGACGAAGAGCGCGGCCGTACGGGAGGTGGCGCGCCGCACGGGTGCGGGCACCGTCCTCGCCGCGGGCGACTCGCTGCTCGACGCCGACCTGCTGCTCGCGGCCGACCGCGGCTGGCGGCCGGGGCACGGCGAAGCTCGCCGACGCGCAGTGGCGCGCCGACCACGTGGAGGCGCTGACGGCCCGCGGGGTGCTGGCGGGGAGGAGATCCTGCGCCGCTTCCTTGCGGCAGCCGCGGCGGGGTGACCGGGGCGGCGATCCCGTGCCGCTTCCTTCCGGCGGGGTGACCGGGGCGGCGATCCCGTGCCGCTTCCTTGGGGCGGCCGCGGCGGGGTGACCGGGGCGGCGTCGCGGCGGCAGCGGCAACCCGCGGCCTGGTGGGCCCCCTGTCGCGGCTGCCCGCAGCCTGTTGGGGCCGCTGTGGCGGCTGCGGCCGCACCCACCTGGGGCTCGGCGGCCGCCGTTCCCGCAGGCACCCGGACCCGGCTGCACGGGGGCGTCGGCTGCTGCTGCCCTGCCACCCGGCGCATCAGCCGCCCCAGCGCGTACCTCCGGCCCATTGGGCATCAGCGGCGGCGGCGCCCGCCTCCGACGCCCGGGCGCTGGCTGCGGCGGCCGCCTCCGACGCCCGGGCGCTGGCTGCGGCGGTCGCTTCCGGCTCCCGTGCACCGGCCGCCGCCGCCGGCCCGCGGGCGTCAGCCGCAGCAGCCGCCTCCGCAGCAGCCGCCCCCGCTTCCACCACCGGACGGCCGAGGCGCCGCGGCGGCGGCCGTACCGCCGACCGCGACCGCGGACAGCAGCTTGACCGTGTCGCCGTGCCCGGAAGGACAGGCGGCGGGTGCGGCGGACTCCGCCATGGGGCGGCTCAGTTCGAACGTGTCGCCGCAGGTGCGGCAGCGGTACTCGTATCGAGGCATACGGAAAGACTAACGAGGGGCAGGGCCGCCCCACTCCCACCGGCGCACTCCGGCGCCCCGCGCCCCCGCGCCCGGCAGGGCCCAGCCGACCGTCCCGCGAGACTCGTCCCCGGTGCGCCGGGCCCGGAGGTCTGGGTGAGCGGCGGCTACCGGACAGGCAAAAGGGGCCACCGGACCACCGAGGCCCACAGACAGCACTCCGCACGGCCCGCCCGCGGCGTCACGCTCCCGACCACACCACACCGCACGCAACCACACCGCACCCCACCGCACCGCGCACGCTCACCCGGCCCGCTCCTCGCGGATCTGCGCCACCACACGTGCGGCCGCGGCCCGCACCGCCTCGGTCTCCACCAGGAAGTGCCAGTAATCCGGATGCCGCCCCTCCAGGTTGCTGATGGCCCGCTCCAGCCGCGCCACCGCGTCGTCGAGCGGCTGCGCGTGCTTCGGGTCGGGCGTGTGGCGCCCGGCCATGGCGAACCGCTGGGCGTCCCGGATCGCGAACCGCGTCCGCTCCACCTCCTGCTGCGGATCCTTCGCCACCGCGTCCAGCCGCCGCAGCCGCTCACCGGCGGCCGACACGTCCTCGTCCGTGGCGTTGAGCAGCGCCCGTACGGTGGACAGCAGCGCGGTCGCATCCGCCCAGCGCTGCTCCTCGCGCGCCCTGGCCGCCTCCGCCAGCTTCTGCTCGGCGCGCCGTACGTTCTCCGCGGCCCGCGTCGGCACGGGCTGGAGGTCCTGCCAGCAGGCGGCGCTGAACCTGCGCCGGAGCTCGCTCAGCACCGGATCGACGGAGGCGGCCCGGTGGGCGAGGGCCTGGGCGCGGGTACGGAGCGAGACGAGGCGCCTGTCGGTCTCGGCAGCACGCTCGGGAAGCCGCTCGGCCTCCGCGCGTATGGCCTCGGCCTCCCGCAGCACCCGGTCCGCGCGGCGCAGCGTCTCCTGCACGCCGTGCTGCCCGGCGCCCTGGTTGAGCTTGGTCAGCTCGGGGCCCAGCGCGGCGAGCCGGGCGGCCAGGTCGTCGGCGCGCAGGCCGCCCGCCCGGGCGTCGTCGAGGGCATTGCTGGCGGCCAGCAGTGCGGCGCGCGCCCGCTCGACCGCCGGGGCCAGGCGGGCGAGCTGGGTCTCCGCCGTGGCGAGCAGCGGCCCGAGCTGCTGCTCGAACCGCTCCAGCTCTCCCTTGACCCGTACGAGCTCGTCCCTCGCCCGGTTCAGGTCGGTGCGTGCCCGGACGGCGACGGCCCCCTCAAGATCCACGCGGTCCAGGTCGTAGGAGTCGACGGCCTCGATGTAGGCATGGCTCACGTCGTCGATACGGCGCCCGAGCGCGGCGAACTGGTCGACGACGCGCAGGGCGTCGGGCGAGCCGTCCACGGCGGTGATGGTCTCGATCGAGATCCGCAGACCCCGTTGGGCGGTGTCCAGCTCGTAGAACGCGGCCGCCGCGGCGTCCTTCGCCGCCTGCGCCTCGGCCCGCTGGTTCTCGGCGCGCCCGCCCCCGAACCAGCGCCGCCCGCCACCGCCCACCGTCACATCCGCTCCCCGTCACCGTACGTGTCCGAGCCGGCCCATCGAGCCCGGTACATTCTCCCACCCGGTACGACGAACAACCGAGCGGTTCCGTTCGCGCGCCCCACCCCCTCACAACGGTTTGCGAACCCCACCGGGGGGCGATGTACGCTGTTGACTCCTTCCACGGGTGCGTAGCTCAGGGGTAGAGCGCTGCTCTTACAAAGCAGATGTCGGCGGTTCGAAACCGTCCGCGCCCACGTGATCGGCGATACGCCGAAGGCCCAGGTCATCCGGGAGTTTCCCGGAGTCCTGGGCCTTGTTCGTTCCCCCGCCGACACGGGGCGGAGGAGGCGCCGTGCCAAGGGGTGATGTGTGCCCGCCCTGCGTCCTGGCTGACCGAGCCGTTGTGGGAGCGGTTCACGGCGTTACTGCCCGAGCGGCCGGTCTGCGATTCGGCTCATCCGCTGGGCTGTCACCGGCCACGCATCAGTGACCGGGTCGTCTTCGACAGAAAGCCCTCATGCAGGCGAGCCGACGGTGGCATGGGGAGCGCACCCATGCCTGGCAGAACGCTTTCCACCGCCTGGCCCGCTGCTTCGAGCGCCGCGCCGTGGCCGTCGACGCGTTCTTCGACCTGCCGATGCCATCATCGGCGTCCGTAGTTCCATCCGTCGGGCGTGGACCGCACCGCTGGCACACCCGACCCCACCGCCGCCCCTGAACTGTCGACGCTGGCACGCCCCCGGTGGTGACGGCCACGTGGGCAGCCCCCAGGGGCGTGCCGTGCGGGACGCGGTCAGCGGGGGCCAGCGCTATGGACGAAGATGGACGCGACCGGGACTTCTGGTAGCGAACAAGCCCGGCCCCATCCGGTTCGGCAGTGAAGGTTCAGTTGTCGCGTGTTTCCGCAGTGTGAAACGGTAGGCCTGCGTAGACGCGCCGCTTCAGTTCGTGGAAGTCGTGGAAACCGTCCACGCAGGTGATCACGTTGCCGTTGTCGTCCACATCCTCGTAGACGTGCAGGAGGTCGCGGTCGAAATGGTCCAGCATGCGGAGGTCGTACATGCCGATCACCGCCGGTGGGGTCGCAATATCGAGTCGCGGCTCATCGATCACCGCCTGGGCGCTGAGCGTGCCACCGATCGTGAAGTGATGGTGTTCGCCGTAGAAGAGCCGGGCATGAACATTGCCGCCGATGTAGGCGCCGCAGGCGTTGTAGTCGCCGATGAGCCGATCGGTGCTCAGGTCGCCATGGACCTCGAGCCAGCCGGCGGTCACGACGTCGCGTGCCCGCATGCTGCCGGTCACCAGCAAGAAGGACTCGGGATGGTCGCTGTCGCCATAGGTGCCGTCGACGACCAGATCACCGAGCACGACCAGGAGGTAGGCGCGCTCTTGTGTCAGCTCGAGGTCGCCGGGTATGTGCAGGTCGTGATCGACGAGCCAAATATCGCTGGTGTAGTCCTCGATGTCACGGAGCGCCGCCGTCACACGCTTGGTCTTCCAGTCGTCGTGGAAGCGGCCGATTGCCGTGATGACCTCGGCATGGGAGACCTGATTCTTCTTGTAGCTACGCGCGTTGGCAATCATGGCCAGGACACTTTCCTCGTGTGATGGGCGCAGAGTTCTGTCGAAGGGCATCTACTCAGACGACAAGCTGCCGAGCTGACCTCTTCAAAGCCGCATCGGCATGCTAAACACCCCCACTGACACGCCCGTTCAGGCCCGACGCCCCACGCCGAAATCCCGTAGCGCACTAGGTACTTCTACCGACCCCACCAATCCGGAGCAGTCACCGTACCTGTAGAGAAAATCACGGTCGGTAACAGCGGCCCCACCTTCACCCTGACCTGACCGGCATACCCAACCGCTCTATCTGTGCGGGTTGTTGCACAGCAGGTGTCGGCGGTTCGAAACCGTCCGCGCCCACCAGCGCGAAAGACCCCCAGCCGATCACGGCTGGGGTATATGTCATCGGTTCTGGTATCAACGGCGGCGACTCCCGCGGTCTGGGCCTGCCTTTTGCCGTGTGGCTGCCTGGCGGGCGCTGCCGGCGGGGCGGCGCTACGCCTGTCCGGGCGGGGGGCGTTTGCTTGCGGCGGGGCCCTGGGGGCCGTCCAGGTGCAGTTCCGGCCGATGCGTGGTGATGGTCAGATAGGAGGGAAGCCTTCTCGACCAGACGGTACGTGAAGAGGCTCGTGGTGGTGCCAGACGAGGTAGCGGTCCTCGCGGCGCAGTTCGGCGGAGCCCCACTCGATGCGCATGACGCCCTGCGTCATGGAACAGGCGTAGGCGACGAGCACGAGCTTGACGTCCTCTGACAGCAGCGCGAGGTCGGGATGGGGCTCTTGCTCGTCCAGCTCGTCGAGGCCCAGGTCGAAGGCTTGCTGCATGGGCTCGGGGCCGTGTCGGCGTATCAGGTCGGCTCGGAAGCCTGTGGCGCGTCGCAGGCGTGCGGCCGTGACGGGGACGTCCTTCTTCGCATAGCGGAGCGGATAGATCACATGGTCGCCGAGGACCATGAGCGTTCGTCCCTGCAAGCGCACAGGCGTGGCGGCAGGGAGGGAGGCGAGGCCCACTTCCAGTTCCTCATACTGCGCGGCGTACAGGCCGTGTCCATATGCCTCCAGGGTCTGGGTCTGTACTCCCTCGTGGCCGTTGCGGGCTCGGGCGTGGGCTCGAACCAGGCTGGTGGGGATCAGATCGGCCAAGGGTCCTGCGGCGTCGCCGAAGGTCTTCTCGGCCCACCCTGTCACGGTTGCCATGGCCTACCGCCCTTCCCCCTTGTGGCACCTGAGTGCCGAGCAGCATTCAACGAAACCGTGCAGGCCGGGTGCGAGCCGCGCAAGGGGGCATACGGCGCATGACGGGGTGCACGGTGTCCGGCATCGGTTGCGTCGGGTGGCAGGTGGCCGTCAGTGGTGGGCCGTACGCTGCCGCCCTGCGCAGAGGAGCGATCGCACAGGGATCCGTGCTCAAGGCCATCGCGGAGTGCGGCGAGCGGAGTGCGACGAGTTGGGGCAGGCTGCGTTCCTGGCGAAGTACGGCTCCGGCGAGGCTCGCTCGTACGTTGTGGTGCACGAGGGGCGGGAGTACGACTCCAAAGCCCCAGCGGGCGTGGCGCATCAGTCGGATCAGGGGCGAGCTG
The DNA here is from genome assembly GCF_021390935.1 of Streptomyces sp. CC228A. GTDB lineage: Bacteria > Actinomycetota > Actinomycetes > Streptomycetales > Streptomycetaceae > Streptomyces. The sequence goes on along the minus strand of NZ_JAJPUI010000003.1, from coordinate 172,100 downwards.
AGGCCGCTCGACTCATTCGGCAGGGCATCGTGACCGGCGAGCTGCAGAGCCTTGCGCCGACCGAGGACGAGGAGTCCGACGACTGCAGCGCTCCTGAGAGACGGCTCCTCATGCGCCGGCCCTGGGGAGCTGCGGGCTTCCATCGAGCGGAAGCGTGCAGCTGGCAGGCGTGCCGCGGAAGTCATCGGACGGCCGCGGCAGGCGGCTGGCGAGCAGGTGCCGAACCTGTGATCTGACATCTGCTGCCGACATCGGCGTCGGCGCGCAGAGGCAGTCCGGCAGGCCCCGAGCCGTTCCCGGTCAGGGCCTGCCGTCGCGGGCGCGGGCCCGGCGTCGGGAGGGAGGTGTCAGGCGTTGGGGCGCTTGCCGTGGTTGGCCTTCTTGCCCTTGCGGGCGCGGCGCTTGTTGCCTCGCTTCGACATGGTGTTTTCTCCCTTTTGGGGGTGTTCGGGGTGGTGTCAGTCTAGGGGCGGTGCCTCACCGGCGCATCAGCGTGCCGCCCAGGCGCCCGTCTCCGCCGCGAAGAAGTGCTCCCGCCCCGGCGCGGTGTGTCCGCTCGTACGGAAGGGGCGTCCTCCGTCGTCGATGCGGAGCGTCCCCCGCTGCCCGCCGCTGCTCCACTCGGCCTCCAGGTACCAGTCGCAGTCGCAGCGGGCGGCCGTCGCCTCCACCCGCACCACCAAGGGGTCGTCCTTCGTCACCCGGTACGGCAGGCGGGGCGCGGGCAGGGTGCGTTCCGTGTCCGCCCCGTCCACCGGACGGGCCAGCGGGCGTGCCGCGTCCAGGTCCACCGCGAAGTGCGCCGGCGACAGGGCCCCGCCGCAGCCGTCGCTCATCGCGTACACCGGCCAGTCGAGGGCGGCCCGGCGCTCCACCACCCGTACGGAGAGCCGTTCGACCACCGCGGAGCCGGACCGCGGCGCGCTCACCGTGGCGCGTACGACCGTCTGACCCGCGTGCACCGCGCCCAGCCCCTGCGCCCACGTGCGGGCGTCCTGCTCCACGGGCGGGGCCGGTACGGCGGAGGGGTCGCGGTCGACGAGGTAGCGGTGGTCGCAGCCCTGGTTCCAGACGTGGGAGTCGGCGCTCCAGGTGGGCGGGTCCGCGGCCTCCGACGGGGAAGCGGTGGCGCCCGGGGCCGCACTGTGCGCCCCCGCGTCGGGGTCCGCGCCGGTCCGGGCGCCCGTCACGTCCGCCGCGATCGCGGCTGCCGCCACCAGCACCGCCGCGGCGCCCGCGGCGACCGCCCAGCGCAGCCGGTGGGGCGTCGCGCCCGCCCGCTGCGGCCCGTCTGCCCGCGGCTGCCGGATGCGGATGCGCTGCTCGGGGGCGGAGGGGCGTCGGAGGACGAGTGGCGGGTGTCGCCGTCGTGGGAGCGGCTGGTGTCGCTGCCGTCGGGTGCGGGGCGGTCCGGCTTCCCGCCGCTGCTGCGGCCGGGGTCTTGCCCTGCGGGGTGGTGCGGGCCGCTGCCGGTGCCGGGCCCGGGGGCGCTGCCCGCGGGGTGCTCGGCGTCGTCGCCGGTGCCGAGTCGAGGGGCGCTTCGCGCCGGGTGCGCCGCGTCGTCTTCGCCGCCGGGCCGCTCGCGGTGCTGCGGGGCGCCGGAGGAGGCGGCGCCCGGGGTGCCGCCGGGGCCTCCTGCGGGCGGGCGGTGCGCGGCTGCTGCTCCGGCTCCGGCGGGCGGGCCGCCGCCCTGGTGCGGGCCTCGTCCGCGAGGACCCAGCGGCGGTGCAGCTCCACCAGTTCCTCGCGGGACGCGCCCGCGAGGCGGGCCAGCCGGTCCACCACCGCGTAGTCGACCGGCACCGTCTCGCCCAGGCAGTACCGGTGAAGCGTCGACCGGCCGATGTGCAGCCGCTCCGCCAGCGCCCCGTAGCTGCGGCCCGTGCGGTCCTTCAGCTCGCGCAGGTGCTCCGCGAAGCGCTCCACCTCCTCCGGCTGCCCTGCCGCGCCGCCCCCCGCACCCTGTCCCATGCGTTCCCCCATCCCGCTCCGCGTCCCGGGCAGTTGACGTTTGCCCAGGCCAGAGTACGCGGGACCGTCCCGGCGTCCCGTTCCGGGCGGTGCCGCTTGCCGGGCCGCTCCGGGGCCGCCGAAGGTGGTGGCACCGGCTCACAGCGAGCCGGACGACCACACCGGAACGGGGTCACTTCTCATGGAATTCCGCAGGTACCGCACCGCCGCCCTCGCCGCCGCAGCCGCCTCCGTCCTCCTCGCGGCGCCGGTCTCCGCCGCCACCGCGTCCCCCGCCAAGGCGCAGCCGAAGGCGCCCGGCTTCCTCGCCGCCGCCGACATCCCGGACGGGTCCGGCACCGAGTGGACCGCCGGCCGGGTCACCAAGGGCACCACCGAGGCCCCGCCCTTCTGCCTGGAGAGCGTCCTGCCCGCGAAGGGCGCCACCTGGCACCGCCAGTACCGCTCGGACCTCGACACGGGAGCGCTGCAGCTGTCCGTCACGTCGCCGAGCACGTCCGCCGCCGCCCGGCTCGCCGCGGCGGCGGAGAAGGCCGTCGCCGCGTGCGCCGGGGACTGGCTGAGCGACACCCCCGGCGCCACCGCCTCGTGGCGGGACCACGGCAGGCTCGCGGTCGAGGAGGGCGCCCACGTGTACGGCATCCAGACCGAGATGCCCGAGGGCGCGGTCGACTCCCACCTCATCGGCATCGGCCGGGACGGGCGCACGGTCACGTTCCTCATGTGGGGGCAGATGGGCGGTCTGGAGCACACGCCGGTGCCGGCGTTCAAGAAGGCCACGGTCAAGGCGGTGCAGAAGCTCCACTGACGTAGGGTCGCCGGTATGCGCGGCGCACGGGGGAGCGGGGCGAAGGGCCGTGGGGCTGCCGGCAGCCCGCCGGGAGACGACCCGGCCGTTACCCGCCGAAGGAGCCCGTCATGGCCCGCACCGCACACCACCGTGCGCGCGCTCACCGCCGGTACGACACCGCTCTCACGACCCTGCACCGCGACCTGCGGTACAGCGCCGCCGTGCTCGCCGCAGCCGGGCGCGGCGGCCGCAGGCCGCTGCCGAGGCCCGTGCGCCGCAGCGTCACCGTCCGCACCTGGGCGCGCACCCTCCAGGACCCGTCCGTCGCCCGCTGGAGCACGCAGCAGGAGCGCCGGGCGCGCCAGGAGCTGCGGGCGCGGGTCCGGCTGCTGCGGGCGTCGGTGAACCGGCCCGCCGGGGCGCTGGACCGGGGCGCCGCCGACGACGTCGACGTACCGCCCGCCCGGCACCGGCGCGACGCGCTCTGGGAGGCGTGAGGGGACGCGGCACACTGAAGGCATGTGCCGCAGCATCAAGACCCTCCGCCCGCCGGTCCTGCCCGAGAAGGCCACCGAGGAGGACATCCGCGCAGCAGCGCTCCAGTACGTGCGCAAGGTCTCCGGTTTCCGCGCGCCCGCGGCCCACAACCGGGAGGTTTTCGAGCAGGCCGTCGCGGATGTCGCGGACGCCACGCGCCGGCTCCTCGACGGCCTCGACGTGCGCGGCGGCGCGCGGCGGTCGGACACCCGCACCGGGACTGCGTGAGCCGTCGGCGGCCCGCACCGGGCGCGCCTGGCCGTGGGGGTCGTCGGTGGCGCCCGCTGTGCAGGCACGCGGGCCCGCAGCGCCTGCCTGCGGGATCCGCCGGTGGCGCCCGCTGCGGTACCTCCCCCGGGGGCCCGCAGCCTCGCGGCGGCCCCGCGTCAAAGTCCTGGTCCGGGGGCCGTACGGCCCCGGGGCCCGCGGCGCTGTCCGCACCCGTACGCCCGCCCGGGCGGCTCGCCCTACGAGGCGGGGACGGCGCCGGGCCGGAGGGCGGGCGGCGCAGGACGTACGCCGCCACGCTGCCCGCCAGGAACAGCGCCACCACCGACACGCCCGCGCTGATCCACGTGGCGCCGAGCCACTGGCCGCCGAAGTAGCCGAGCCCCACGCTGTACGACGCCCACGCGACGCCTGCCAGGACGGACCACGGCACGAACTCGCGGGCCCTGCGGCGCGCCGCGCCGGCGCCCAGCGACACCACGGAGCGGCCTGCCGGGGCGAACCGCGCGATGACCACCAGGGCGCCGCCGCCCCGCCCCAGCGCCGTGCCGAGACGTTCCTGCGCCGTCGTCAGCCGCCGCGACCGGGCGATGGCCCGGTCCAGGCGGGCCCCGCCGCGCCACGCCAGCCGGTAGGCGACCAGGTCCCCCGCGACCGACGCGGAGGCGGCGCACAGCGCGAGGACCAGCAGGGAGACCTCACCGGGCGTGGCCGCGGCGGTCGCGGCGGTCGCCGCGGTCGCGGCCGTGATGACCAGGACGCCACTGGGCAGTACGGGCAGGAACACGTCCAGCAGGACGGAGACGACCACGGCGGCGTACACCCAGGGGCTCGCGGCCAGCCACCCCACGCTCTCCAGCACTCTTGACTCCCGCTCACCCCGGCTGCACCCCTGAGAACGCCGAACAGCGTACGCCTCGTGACGCCGCCATGAGGCAGGCAGGGCGCGAGGTCGCCTCCGGGGCCGTATGAACGGACCGCGCGGCGGGGCTGCGTGAATGGATTGCGCGGCGGGGCTGCACGGACGGACCGCGTGGCGGGGCCGCGTGGATGGATGGCACGGCGGGGCTGCGTGGACGGGCGCACGGCGGGCTGCGTGGGCGGGCGTACGGCGGGCTGCGTGGGCGGGCGTACGGCGCGACCGTGGGGCGGGGCCCTGCGGCGGGCCCCGGCCGGCCGGTTGCGGTGCCGGCCGCCGGTGGCCGGACCGGCGGGGTCGGGGGCGGTGCGGAGCGGGACGCGGCCGGGAGCGGGCGCGGCCGTGCGGGCGGCGGGTCAGAGGGCGGCTGCTGCCTCGCCGCGCGAGCCCTGCGGCGCACGGGAGGCGAAGAGCGCCTCCAGGGCCAGCGCGCCCGGGCCGGTGAAGACCAGCAGCAGCATCGCCCAGCTGAAGAGGGCCGCGGCCTCACCGCCGTTCTGCACGGGGAACAGGCCCTGCGCCTGGTGCACGTCGAAGTAGGCGTACGCCATCGCGCCGGAGGCGACGAACGCCGCGCTGCGGGTGCCGAGGCCCAGCAGCACCAGCGCGCCGCCGACCAGTTCGATCACCCCCGCGTACCAGAACGGCCAGGTGCCGGACGGGACCGAGGCGCCGGCGCCGTCGACGCCGCCGAGCGCGCCGAGGAGCTTCTGCGCCCCGTGCGACAGGAACAGCAGGCCGACGACGATCCGGAAGACGCCCAGCGCGTAGGGCTGGAACTGCGTCAGGCGCGTGCGGACAGCGGACATGTGGGGGCTCCTTCGGCTGGGGACGGCACCGATGACACCCCCACGTTAGGCAAGCCTCACTGGTAGTTGCAAGTTCAACATTCGGCCGTGTCGGCGGCCGGACGGCCCGCCGCGCCCCGGCCCGCACTCCCCCGGGGCCCCGCGGCCGCGTCACTGACCGATCTCCTGGGCGTGCCCGAGGGCGCCTCCTCGTACGGGCTCCCCGGGGGTCCTGCGGGCGCGTCCTCGGCCGCCCTTCCCGGGGGCGCGCGGCCAGGTCCGCTGCCGTTCCCGTCGCGGAGGCCGCGGCCGCTTCGTCGTCCGCTCCGCCCGGCGGCCCCGCGGCGGCCGAGGCGCTGGTCAGGGCGCGCTCGTGCACGGAGGTCAGCACGCCGCCGCCGCGCGCCTGTTCGAGGCGCAGGCGCGCCTCCCGGCCTCGCAGGGTCAGCGTCATCAACTGGTTGCCGAACCACGGCCCGCCCGTGCGCCGCCAGGCCACCGAGGACGGCCCCGTGCGCCCGTGCCGGGCCAGCGCCCGCCCGAGGGTCCGGCCGGCGCGGCTCCAGCCGAACCGGAATCCCAGCCTCAGCGCGTACGGGATGCGCTGGTGCATGGGCGAGCAGGTCAGCTGCACCACCTGCGCGGCGGTCGCCCCCGGGAGCCGCTCCGGCTCCGCCACGTACGCGTGGTGGACGTCACCGGACAGCACGGCCACCGTCGCCGGGGCGTCCCCGCCCGCCGCCGCCTCCGCCAGGAGGCCGGTCAGCCAGTCGAACGACGCCGGGAACGCCGCCCAGTGCTCCAGGTCCGACGCCTGCCGCAGCGTCTCCCCGCGCCGGGCCCAGCGCGCCCCGCGCACACCCCCGCACAGCGCGGCGCTCCACCGCTCGGCGTCGTGCACCAGCGGCGGCAGCAGCCACGGCAGCGAACTGCCGACCAGCAGGTGGTCGCAGTCCGCCCGGCCGCTCAGGAGCTGCTCCTCCAGCCACCGCACGTCCTGCGCGCCGAGCACCGCCCGCTTCTCCTCGTCCAGCACCCGGCCCGCCCGGCTGTCGACCATCACCAGCCGCGTCCGGCCGAAGTCCCGCCGGTAGCTCCACCGGGCCCGCGCCGGATCCGCGTCCGCCTCGGCGGCGAACCCGCGCAGCGCCTCCGTGCCGTCAGGGGTCGCGCGCACCGCCGCGTAGAGAGGGTCGGCGGCCAGCTCGGCGGGGGTGAGGTTCCCCAGGTGCTGGTGGACCCAGTACGACATCAGTCCGCTCAGCAGCCGCTCGCGCCACCACGGCGCGGCCCGCATGCCGTCGAGCCAGGCCGCACTGGTGTTCCAGTCGTCGATCAGGTCGTGGTCGTCGAACATCATCAGAGACGGCACGGTGGACAGCAGCCAGCGCACCTCCGGGTCGCCCCACGACTCGTCGTAGAGGCGGCTGTACTCCTCGTAGTCCCCCACCTGGGCGCCGGGCGGGTCGCTCAGGTCGCGCCGGGCGGCCAGCCACCGCCGGGTGGCCTTGGACGGCTTGTCCGCGTACACCTGGTCGCCCAGCAGGAGCAGCGCGTCGGGCCGCTCGGCACCGGGGTCGGCGGCCAGCCGGGCGGCGAGCGCGCCGAGCGCGTCGGGTCCGGCGGGCGTGCGGCCCTCGGCGCCCGTCGCGGCCCACCGGCAGGAGCCGAACGTCAGCCGCGGGCCCGCGGTGCCGGGCCCGGGGGTGGTGATCGTGCTCGGCGGGAAGGGAGAACCGGCCGGCGGCCACACCCGGCGGCCGTCCAGGAGGACGTCGTACGGGGTGCTCGTGCCGGGCGTCAGACCCGTGACCGGCACGAGGGCGTAGTGGTGTCCGGCGATCTGGAACGTCCTGGTCCGGCCGCCCGCCCCGTCCGCGCAGCGCACCTCGGCGGTGCAGGGGCGGCCGGTCTCCACCCAGACCGTCGCCCGGGTGCCGTGCGGCCACTCGACGTATCTCAGCAGCGGCCCGAGCCGCAGTTCGGCACCCACGTGTGTCGTCCCTCCGTCGTCCGCCCGTACCGTACGGGACCCGTACGGTACGGACCGCCGCGGGGGAGGGCCGGTTCCCGGGGTGGAAACCGGCCGCCCGGGACGGACGGTGACGGAGTGTCAGCAGCCGTTCAGTACCGACTGGAGCGCGCTTTTCTCCGCGGAGTCCACGGACAGGTCCCAGTGGTACTTCACGTGCACCCACATGCGGGCGTAGGTGCAGTGGTACGCGGTCCGGGGCGGCATCCAGTCGCCCGGGTCCTTGTCGCCCTTGGCCTGGTTGACGTTGTCGGTGACGGCGATCAGCTGCGGGCGGGCGAGGTCGTTGGCGAACGCGCGGCGCTCCGTCGTCGTCCAGGAGGCCGCCCCGGAGCGCCATGCCTCGGCGAGCGGGACGACGTGGTCGATGTCGACGTCGGAGGCGGCGTGCCAGGTGGCGCCGTCGTAGGGCGAGTACCAGCTGCCGCTGACGGCGCGGCAGTAGCCGTCCAGGACGACGCCGGAGCCGTCGCGGTCCAGCACGACCTCGCGGGTGTTGCACTGGCCGTACTGGGTGATCCAGTGCGGGAACAGGTCGCGGCTGTAGCCGGAGGTGGAGCCCTCCGCCTTGACGGTGAGCTGACTGAGGTACGAGCGGGCCGTGGAGGCGCTGACAGGGGTGGGCGGGGCCGCCTGCGCCGGCGGTGCGGTGGCGAGCAGGCCGGCCACGGAGAGGGCGGCGGTGGAGGCGAGCACCGCGATGCGGCGCAGTGTGTGACGCGCGTAGACACGGGACATGCGTAACTCCCTGCGGGTGTGGGGGTGTCGACCGCGCCGCCCCGGCGGGCGGGCCCGGCCATCGTGGTGGCGCGAGGTTGCGTGGGGATGGGCGCCAGGCAACAGAGTGGCGACATGGACACGTCACATCAAGATGTCTGTCGTGTGCCTGCCAGGAATGGGGGTGGGTGGGTCGGAAGGCGAGGGAGGGGACCGGGAGGGTCACCATGCGCGTTGCGCGGGACGGGGCCGGGAGGGCGGCAAGGCCGGACAGGGCGGCGGCGAAGCGGGTGGTGGGGGCGAGCCGGATGCGGCGGGTGGGGGAGTGGGAGGTGCTGAGGGCGGGGGTGCGGCGGGGGGTGACGGGGGTGGGCGGCTTTGTGGCGGTGGGGAGCTGACTCGCGGGCCCCCCTCGGTGGCCGCGGCGGAACCGACCGCCGCCCCCGCCTCCGCCTCCCCGAGTCCACCGCCAGTGCCGAACCCGCCGAGGCGCCCCCGTCGCTGCCCTCCTACACCGGCAGGTCCGTCGGCGAGGCCGTCGCGGCAGCCGAACAGCGCGGCCTGGACCACGCCGTCTACCTGGCCCGCTCCGGTGCCACCGTGGCCTCCCCGGGCAAGGAGGCGTCCCGGTACGGCAGCGGGGAGAAGGTCTGCCGTCAACTCCTCGACACCGACGGGCTCAACGCCGACTTCGACGTGGCCTTCCTCGTCGCCGCGGACGGGCATGACTGCGCCGGAGCGCCGCTGCCCCCGCCCGCTCCCGCCCCCGAGTCCACCCGCAGCGCCGACCCGGCGCCCCTGTCCGCCGGCGGCTCCGGCAGCACCGAATGCGGCCCGATCCTGTCCAACGCAGGCAACTGCTACAAGGCCGGCCAGTACTGCCGCAAGGCCGACGTCGGCCGGTCCACCGTCGCCGCCAACGGGCGCACCACCCACTGCCGGTACCTCTCCACCGACCCCGACCGCCCCCACTGGAAGTACTGACCGGCACGGCGGGCGGGCCGGGGCCGCTGCCGCCCCGGCCCCTCCCGACCGAGCAGTCCGCCGATCCCGTCCCCGCCTCCGGCCGACCGGCCCGCACCCGGCGCTGAGCGCTCGGCCCGCTCCGGGACCGGCCGTCCGATCCGCCTCCGCCACCGGTGCGTCCGGCCCGCCGCCGACACCGACCGGCTGCCCCCGCGCTCGCCCGCCCTTCCGGCCGTCCGGGCGGCGCGGGCCCGGTCGGCGGCCGCCTCGGCGGCCCTCCGCGCCGGTGCGCCTAGGGTGAGGGCGTGCTGCTGCCGGTCGATCCCGCCTTCGGTGCCGTCCTGGCCGTCCTGCTGGCCGTCGCCGCCGCCGTCTGCGCGGTCGCCCGGCTGCGCCCGCCACGCGAGGTCGTCCTCGCCGGGCTGCGCGCCGCCCTCCAACTCGCCGCCGTGTCCCTGGTCATCGCCTGGGTCGTCGGAGCCGTACCGCTGCTGCTGCTCTTCCTGCTGCTCATGTACGGCGTGGCCGTCCGCACGGCCGGGCGCCGCGTCACCGGCAACCGGACCTGGTGGTGGGCGGCTGCGCCCATCGCCGCGGGCGTGGGACCCGTGGTGGTCGCGCTGCTGCTGACCGGGCTCGTGCCACCGCGGGGCATCACCCTCGTGCCGGTGACGGGCATCCTCGTCGGCGGCGCCCTCACCGCCACCGTCCTCGCCGGGCGCCGCGCCCTCGACGAGCTCACCTCCCGGCACGGTGAAGTGGAGGCGGGCCTCGCCCTGGGGCTCCCCGCGCGCGACGCGCGGCTGGAAGTGGCGCGGCAGGCGGCGGCGGACGCGCTGCTCCCGGGCCTCGACCAGACCAGGACCGTGGGGCTCGTCACGCTGCCGGGGGCGTTCGTGGGCATGCTGCTGGGCGGGGCGTCGCCCTGGCAGGCGGGCGCGGTGCAGCTGTTCGTGCTGGTCGGCCTCATGGCGGTGCAGGCGGTCGCGGTGGCCGTGGTCCTGGAGCTGGTGGCGCGGGGCAGGCTGCACCGGCAGGAGCCGGCCGGCGCGCGGCCTGAGACCGGCGGGAGTCGGTCGGCGCGGCGGCCTGCGGCCGGCAGCGGCGGGGCGAGGGCGGTGGCTGGGGGCCGCGGGAGCGGGTCGGCGCGGCGGCCTGAGGCCGGCGGGAGTCGGTCGGCGTGGCGGCCTGCGGCCGGCAGGAGCGGGTCAAGGGTGGCGGCTGTGATCGGCAGGGGCGGGTCGAGGGCGGTGGCTGGGGGCCGCGGGAGCGGGTCGGCGCGGCGGCCTGAGGCCGGCGGGAGTCGGTCGGCGTGGCGGCCTGCGGCCGGCAGGAGCGGGTCAAGGGTGGCGGCTGTGATCGGCAGCGGCGGGGCGAGGGCGGTGGCTGGGGGCCGCGGGAGCGGGTCGGGGCGGCGGCCTGGCCGCGTGCGGGCCGCGCGGCGGCGTCGCGTACCCTGGTGGGCGCAGAAGGGGAGTAGCTCTTCGCCGGACCGTCGACATACTGCTGGGCCCTGTGCCCGGCCGGCGCCCGGAGGCGCAGCCCGTGACGGGTTGCCGCCAGCGAGACCTTCGGCACCAGCAGAGTCATGCCTTCATGGCCCTGCCGTGCCGGAGCGACGCCACCCTCCCCTGGCGGTGGAACCCCGGTGCGGCGGAGCCGCCGACCGATTGGGGAACCCCTCCCGTGCTCAGCCTGACGATTACGGCGATCACCTTCGGTGTCGTCTTCCTCGCCGAACTCCCCGACAAGACCGCCCTCGCCGGCCTGATGCTGGGCACCCGCTACCGCGCCTCCTACGTGTTCGCGGGGGTCGCCGCGGCCTTCGCCGTGCACGTCGCGCTGGCCGTCGCCGCCGGCAGCGTGCTCACCCTGCTCCCGCACCGCCTGGTGCAGGCCCTCGTGGGCGTGCTGTTCCTCGCGGGCGCGGCCGTGCTGCTGCTGAAGAAGGACGACGGGGACGAGGAGCAGCTCAAGGCCCCGGCCGACCAGTCCTTCTGGAAGGTGTCCGGAGCCGGCTTCATGCTGATCCTCGTCGCCGAGTTCGGCGACCTGACGCAGATCATGACCGCGAACCTCGCGGCACGCTACGACGACCCGCTGTCGGTGGGCCTCGGCGCGGTCCTCGCCCTGTGGGCGGTCGCGGGCATCGGCATCCTCGGCGGGCGGACGCTGATGAAGTACGTGCCGCTGCGGATCATCACCAAGGTGGCGGCCGGGCTGATGCTGACGCTGGCCGGGTTCAGCCTGTACGAGGCGCTGGCGGGCTGAGGCGGGCCGCCGTCACGGGCCGGTGCCCGGGCGGGCCGCCGTCACGGCGCGGTGCGGAGGCGGACCGTCCCGTCGGGCGCCGCCTCCACCCGTATCCGCGTGAGGTCCGGGACGTGGACGTCCGGGGCGAAGGCCGCGGCGCGCGGGCCGACGCCGACCACGCGCATCCCGGCGGCCCGGCCGGCCGCGATGCCGGCCTCGGAGTCCTCGAACACCACGCAGTCCTCCGGGGCGAAGCCCAGCTCCGCCGCGCCCTTCAGGAAGCCCTCCGGGTCGGGCTTGCTGGCGCCGACGCATTCGGCGGTCACCCGCACGGCGGGCATCGGCAGCCCCGCCGCGCCCATCCGGGCGGCCGCGAGCGCCGCGTCGGCCGAGGTCACCAGGGCGTGCGGGAGCGAGGCGAGCGCCGCCAGGAACGCCGGGGCGCCGGGCACGGCCACGACGCCGTCGACGTCGGCGGTCTCCTCCGCGAGCAGTTCGCGGTTCTCGGCGTGGTTCTCCTCCATGGGCCGGCCGGGCAGCAGGACGGCCATCGTGGCGTAGCCCTGGCGGCCGTGCACCACCTTCAGCGCCTCGTCCGGGTCCAACCCGTGCCGCGCCGCCCAGCGGCGCCACACGCGCTCCACCACGGCGTCCGAGTTGACGAGCGTGCCGTCCATGTCGAGGAGCAGGGCCCCCGCGGTCAGGGTGGCGGGGGCGGGCGTGGCAGCGGCTGCCGTCATGGGGAGGTCTCCAGCGGTCTTCGGGGCGGTGAGGAGCGTGAGAAGCGTACGAAGAGGGCGCGAAGAAGGACGAAGCGGGCCCGCCCGCCGGTCAGGGAGTACGGGCGGGCTCCACTTTGTTTCTGCAATATACAAAACGAGGAGGGGTTCGCGCCAATCGCTGCGGCGCCCGTCAGCCCCGCGCGGCCGTTTCCCCCTCCAACGCCGCGCGCGTGGCCGGTCCGTACACCCCGCTCGGGTCCCCCGTGACCCCCTCGCGCTGCTGGTACGCGGCGACGGCGCGCTCCACGTCCCGGTCGTACCGGTCGTGCATGGGACCGTCGTACGCCCCGGCCTGCCGCAGCCGGTGCTTGAGCTCCGACACCTCCTGGCCCCGGTCACCCAGGCGCAGGGTGGGCCCCTCGGCGGTAGGCGTCTGCTGTCCGGGCGCGTCCGAGGTCTCCCGCGACGGCTCGGGGCGCGCGGGTGCCGCATCCGGCTGCCCGGCGGGCGCCGGCACGGGAGCGGCTTCACGGGCGGACGCCGAAGCGGAGGCCGGCCCTGACGCGGCGGTCTGCGCGGGGAGGACGCTGCCGAGGGCGACGGCGACGCCGATCCGTCGGGCCCGCCGTCCTCCGCGGAGGGCTCGGCGGAGGGCGCGCCGGAGCCGTCGACCGGCCACTGGTCCACACTCAGGCTGGGCACGGGCGCCACCCGGTCGGCGGTGCCGTCGTCCGCGTCGAACACACCGCTCACGAAGGCGGCCGTGCCGATCACCGCCAGGACCGCCGCGACGCCCGCGGCGGCGACCGGTCCGCGCCGGCCCGCCGAGGGGCGGCGGCGCACGTCGTCGCGCCGCCGCGACCGGCGGGGCCCCGGAGTGACGTCCGGCCCCGCCCCGGGGCCGCCGTCCCACTCCGCGACGCGGAGCGGCACGGTGCCGCCGTCGTCGTACGCCGCCGCGGCCGGGTCCCCGTACGGGGAAGGCGAGGGCGCGTACGCGGCCACCGGTGGCGCGGGCGGCACCCGCGGCAGCGGCTCGGTGAGCGCCTCGGGCGGCAGCGGCTCCCCGGGCGCCTCGGCGGCAGCGGCCCGGGCCCGGATCCGTGCGGGCCCTCCGCCGCGGTGTCCGCCCGGCCGTGCCCGCCGCGGGAGCCGCGGCGGTGTGCGGGGCGGTGTGCGGGGCGGTGTGCGGGGCAGGCGCCGACGGCGCCGACCCCGCGCCCTGCACCACCTGGCCCTGCGTCTGCGGGGCGGCGTCTCCGGCGGGTGCACCGCCGGGCCCCCGGGCGGCGTCTCCGACGGGCGTCCCGTCCCGGCTCCAGGTGCCGTCTCCGAGGGGCTCGCCTTCCCGGCTCCAGGCGCCGCCCTGCACCGGCGCCGCGCCCTGCGCCACGTGGGCGTCCTCCGGCCCGGGAGCGCCGCCCGGGGCGGGCCCCATGTCCTGGAGGTTCACGTACGGGCGTATCCGCAAGGGATCGAAGACCCTGCCGGCCGGCGGGCCGGCCCACGCCGCCGCCCCGGTGCACGCACAGCCCGCGCCCTGCGGAGGCGCGGGCATGCCGCACTCAGGACAGACCTTTTCGGCCACGTGTGGGTCCCTCCCCTTGAGGTCCTGCTGCTGTTCGCCGGTGTTCCGCCCCCGGAAACTGGCAGCGATTATGCAGGGCCGACGTGACCTGCCCAACACCCGACGCCTCACTCAACAGGCCATAACCGGCCGAAACCTCCACGATGGGTTCGGGAAACAGCGAGGGAGGCGCCCATGTCGCGGCCCGTGAGGGATCCGGCCACCACACCCGCCCCCGGCGAGGCGCCGAGCCGCCGCGCGCTGATGCTCGCCATCGGGGCGCTGCTCCTCGGCATGCTGCTCGCCGCACTCGACCAGACCATCGTCTCGACCGCCCTGCCCACCATCGTCAGCGAGCTGGGCGGCATGGAGCACCTGTCGTGGGTGGTGACCGCCTACCTGCTGGCCTCCACGGCCGCGACCCCCCTGTGGGGCAAGCTGGGCGACCAGTACGGCCGCAAGAAGCTGTTCCAGACCGCCATCGTCATCTTCCTCGCCGGCTCCGCCCTGTGCGGCGTCGCACAGGACATGCCCCAGCTCATCGCGTACCGCGCGGTCCAGGGCCTGGGCGGCGGCGGCCTCATGGTGCTGTCGATGGCGATCGTGGGCGATCTGGTGTCCCCCCGCGACCGCGGTCGCTACCAGGGGCTCTTCGGGGCGGTGTTCGGTGCGACCAGTGTCCTGGGCCCGCTCCTCGGCGGACTCTTCACCGACCACCTGTCCTGGCGCTGGGTGTTCTACATCAACCTGCCCGTCGGCATCGTCGCGCTGTTCGTGATCGCCGCGGTGCTGCACCTGCCGGGCCGCGGCACCCGCCACACCATCGACTACCTCGGCACGTTCCTCATCGCGTCCGTCGCCACCTGCCTGGTCCTCGTGGCGTCCCTCGGCGGCACCACCTGGCCGTGGGCGTCCGTCCCCGTCATCGGTCTGGCCGTCCTCGGCGCCGTCCTCCTCGCGGTCTTCGTCGTCGTGGAAGGGCGCGCCGCGGAGCCCGTGCTGCCGCTGAACCTGTTCCGGAACCGCACCTTCAGCCTGGTCTCCGCCATCAGCTTCGTCATCGGCTTCGCCATGTTCGGCGCGATGACCTACCTGCCGACGTTCCTCCAGGTCGTCCAGGGCGTCAGCCCCACCCTGTCCGGTGTGCACCTGCTGCCCATGGTGGCCGGCATCCTCCTGACGTCGACCGCCTCCGGGCAGATCGTCAGCCGCACCGGCCGGTGGAAGGTGTTCCCCGTCGCCGGCACCGCCCTGACCACCGTCGGCCTGCTGCTCCTGCACCTGATGGAGCGGGACAGCGGCGTGTGGGAGGTCAGCGCCTACTTCTTCGTCTTCGGTGCGGGACTCGGCCTGGTCATGCAGGTCCTCATCCTGGTCGCGCAGAACTCCGTCGGGTACGCGGACCTCGGCGTGGCCACCTCCGGGGTGACCTTCTTCCGCTCCATCGGCGCGGCCTTCGGCGTCGCCGTCTTCGGGACCCTCTTCACCAACCGCCTCACCGGCGAACTCGCCGCCGCCCTCGCCGGCCAGGAGGTGCCGCCGGACGCGGACGCGCAGGCCATCGCCGCGGACCCGCGCGCCATCGGGCTGCTGCCCGCCGGGCTCCGGGCGGCCGCGCTCACCGCGTACTCCACCTCCATCACGGACGTCTTCCTCTACGCGTCGCCCGTGGTCGTGCTGGCCTTCGCCCTCTCGTTCCTCCTGAAGGAGGACCGGCTGCGGGCCTCCGTCACCGCGCCCGACCCGAGCGAGACGTACGCCTCCAACCCGGTGGAGCGCTCGTCGTACGACGAGTGCGCCCGCGCCCTGTCGGTGCTGGGCTCGCGCGAGGGGCGCAAGGCGGTGTACGAGAAGATCACCGCCCGGGCCGGGCTCGATCTGGCGCCGGCGGCGAGCTGGCTGCTGCTGCGGATCCGCCGGCACGGCACCGTCGAGCCGGCGCGGCTCGCCGAGACCACGCCGGTGCCGCTGCGGATCGTCATCGAGGCGTCCCGGCAGGTGGAGGAGCGCGGCCTGGCCCGCAGGGAGGGCCTGGACCTGATGCTGACCGACCGGGGAGTGGAGGCGGCGACCCTGCTGGCCAGGGCCCGGGAGGAGTCGCTGGCGGAGCTGCTCGGCGACTGGTGGGGCCCCGACCGGCCGACGGACCTGATCCAGCTCGTCGAGGAGCTGACCGCGGAGCTGAACGGCTCGGTCCGGGAGCGGCCCGGTCAGGAGCCGCCCCCGGACCACCGCCTGTGATCCCGGGGCGGGTCCGCCCTCTGGGGGCTGTCGCGGTGGACCATCGCCCGTGACCCTCGCGGCGGGGCTGTCGCGGTGGACCACCGCCCGTGAACCCGCGGCGGGGCCGTCCGCTCCGGGGCGGTCGCGGCGGACCGCCGCGACCCGGTCGGCCCGTACCTGCGTGAGCGCTTCGCGGAAGCCCCGCCGCCGGGCACGTCGCGGCCCCCGACCGGCCGTTCCCGTTCCCAAGGTCCGGGGATGAGGGACGGGTGCCGGGGGCCGGGGGCCGGGGGTGTCAGTCCAGCGTCTTGCCGAGCCAGACCTGGGCGTACGGGTCGTCGCCGAACGGCGGGATCTCCCCGTATCCGTGCCGCGCGTACAGCGCCCGCGCCTCCACGAGGTCGAGGCGGGTGTTGAGGACGGCCCGCCGGGCGCCGAGCCGCCGGGCCTCCCGCTCCAGCGCCGCCACCAGCAGCGCCGCGCCGCCCGTGCCGCGGAAGGCCGGCCGCACGAACACCCGGGTCAGCTCCGCGCGCTCCGCGTCCAGGAGCAGGACGCCGCCGCACGCGGCCGGGGCGCCGTCGCTGCGGCCGACGACGAACCGCCCGGTCGGCGGGGCCAGGGCCTCGACGCCGTCGTCCGCCAGCCCCTCGTCGATCTCCGCCCGGGTCGCGGGCCGGCCCCAGTACCGGCCGGCCACCTCCCCGTAGTAGTCGCGGCGCAGCTCCGTCGCGTCGGGCGTGTCGTACGGCTCGGGACGTATGTCCCAGTGCGCGGTCACCTCAGGACACCACCCGGGCCACCAGCAGCCCGTCGTGGCCCTTGGCCCCGACCGTCTGCACCGCCGTCGCGTCCAGCCGGGGCTCGCGCGCGACCAGGTCGAACAGCTCGCGCGTGCCGCGCACGGCCTCGTCGCCGTCCGCGTCGAGGACGGCGCCGCCCCGCACCACGTTGTCGACCACGACGACGCTGCCCGGCCGGGCCAGCCTCAGGGCCCACTCCACATAGCGCGGGTTGTTCTTCTTGTCGGCGTCGATGAAGAACAGGTCGAAGGGGCCGGCGCCCTCCTCCGCCAGCCGCGGCAGCGTGTCGAGCGCCGCCCCCGTCCTGACCTCAGCGACCTTGTCGAGCCCGGCCCGCGCGAGGTTGCCGCGGGCCACGTCGGCGTGGCGCGCGTCGTACTCCAGCGAGACCAGCCGGCCGTCCTCCGGCAGGGCGCGGGCCAGCCAGATGGTGCTGTAGCCGCCGAGCGTGCCGATCTCCAGGATGCGGCGGGCCCCGGTCATGCGGACCAGCAGGTGGAGCAGCTTGCCCTGGTTCGCCGCCACGGCGATCTGCGGCAGCCCGGCCGCGTCGCTCGCCGCGAGCGCCCCGGTCAGCGCCTCGTCCTCCGGGGCGAGCAGCCCGGAGACGTAGGTGTCGACGGCGGTCCACAGGTCCTGCGGGTCATCGTGCTTCTGAGTCATGGTCAGCAACGTAGTCGACCCCGCGCTCCGGCTGTCGGTGTTTTCGCTGGTACGCGCCCCGGAGGACCGGCGCCGCGGCGCCGCGCGGCCGCCGCGGGGTCTCACCGCCCCCTTGCGTACCGGCGGTAGCCGTCCGCAGACTGGACGGTAACTTAGCGAGAGCGCGTACCAGTCCGGTCGACCCACACGCGCGCCCGCCCGGGCCGGGACGCCCGCGGGTGCGAGGAGAGGACCCGCCCATGGCCGCGGAACCCGTGATCGTCGAAGCCGTGCGCACCCCCGTGGGCCTGCGCGGCGGCGCGCTCGCCGCCCTCCACCCGGCCCAGCTGCTCGCCGCCACCTGCCGGGAGCTCCTCGACCGCGCGGGCATCCCCGCCGACTGCGTCGAGCAGGTCGTGGGCGGCACGGTCACCCAGGCCGGCGAGCAGGCCGCGAACCCCGCCCGCACCGCCTGGCTCGCCGCGGGGCTGCCGTACGAGACGGCCGCGACCACCGTCGACTGCCAGGGCGGCTCCTCGCAGCAGGCCGCCCACATGGTGGCCAACATGATCTCCGCGGGAGCCGTCGACGTCGGCGTCAGCTGCGGCGCCGAGTCGGCCTCCCGGGTGCCGCCCGGGAGCGACAGCCGCAGCGCCCCCGGCAGGCCCCTGCCCGACGAGTGGCACGTCGACCTCCCGCACCCCGTGCGGGCCGCCGAGCGGCTGGCCCGCCGCCGGGGGCTGAGCCGCGGCCACACCGACGCCTACGCGCTGCGCTCCCGGCAGCGCGCCGCCACCGCGTGGGCGGAGGAGCGCTTCAAACGGGAGACCTTCCCCGTGCAGGTCCCCGCGGGTGACCACGAGCTGTGGCGGCCCGTCGACCGGGACGAGGGCGTCGGCGCGGGTCCCGCGACGGAGGCCCTCGCCGAGCTCACCCCGCTCATGCCGGACGCCGTCCACACCACCGGCACGCGCGCCCCGGCGGCTGACGGGGCCGCCGCGCTCCTGTGGGCGTCCCGGCGCATGGCCCGCGCCCTCGGGCTGCGGCCGCGCGCCCGGATCGTCGCCCAGGCGGCGGTGGGCACCGACCCCCGCCAGCCGCTCGACGGGCCCGTCGACGCCACCCGGGCGGTCCTCGGCAAGGCCGGCATGTCCGTACGGGACCTCGACCTGATCGAGGTGGACGAGACCTTCGGGGCGGTGGTCCTCAGCTGGGCGCTGGCCCTCGGCCAGGACGAGGGGCTCGACCGGGTGAACGTCAACGGCGGCGCCCTCGCCCTCGGCCACCCGGGCGGCGCGGCGGGCGCCCGCCTCCTCACCACCGCGCTGCACGAACTGGAGCGCCGCGACGGGGACGTGGCGCTCGTCACCATGGGCGCAGCCGGCGCGCTCGCCACCGCGACGATCCTGCAGCGGCTCTAGGGGGCGACGTCACGGCGGCGTCCGCCCGGAGGGCCGGTGGCAGGCGGACCCGGCGGCGCGGACGCGGCCGGCGCCCTGCGGTCCCGCGGTCCGCGCCGCGGGCGGCACCTGCCGCGGCGCACGGGAAGGGCCCGGTGAGTGCGGGTGCACTCACCGGGCCCTTGGGCTCATGGCCTGTCGGCTCAGTACCAGTGGTTGGCCTGCCAGAACTTCCAGGCGCCGCAGGGGCTGCCGTAGCGGTCGTTCATGTAGTCCAGGCCCCACTCGATCTGGGTGGCCGGGTTGGTCTTCCAGTCGGAGCCGGCCGACGCCATCTTCGACGCGGGCAGGGCCTGCACCAGGCCGTACGCGCCGGAGGACGCGTTGGTCGCGGTGTGGTCCCAGCCCGACTCGCGCTCGATGATCTTGCTGAAGCACGTGTACTGGCCGGCGGGGACCATCTTCTTGGCGATCGCCTGAGCGTCGGTCGGGGCGGCCGAGGCCGGGGCCGTCATGCCCATCACCGCGCCCGAGGCGCCGAGCAGCACGGTCGCTGCGGCGATGGCGGACTTGTTGCGGGCGGTGAGACGGCTGGCGATGGAGCGGAACACGTAGGAGAACCTCACGTCGGGGACAGGGGTGTCGCAGGCATGCCGGAACCAGGGCCCGGGGTCACCCGGATCTCTCGGGAGCGGCTGCCAGGAGCGCTGTGGTCTCGCCTCGGTGAACCCTTCGGCGTGCCGTCGGCGCCCGGCGACATCACCAATGAACCAGGCCCGCAGGCCCGATGCAAAGCCCCCCCAGTACGAGGCGGGACCGGAGAACACCCCTTCCGGCACCGCGGCGCGACGGCGCAGCAGTGCAGGTCGCCACGGGCGACCCGGCCCCCGCCCACCGCCTCCTACCGGCCTTCGTATGTGACGTGGGTCGCGTGGGGCGCCTCACCCCGAACGGGCCCTAAAGCGGCTTTTCCGGGCCTTCGAATGTGACCTGGGCCTCGAAAGCGGCCCGCCTGGTGGCCCGCCTCAGGGCCTTCAGCGCCGTCGATCCGATGGTCAGCGTCAGCACCACCGTCAGCACCGCCCGGCCCGCGTCCCACCCCATGGAGGTCGCCAGGCAGTACGCCGCGAAGCGCACCAGGTTCTCCCCGAGCGGCTCGCCCGGCTGGAACGCGATCCCGCTCGCCGTGCCCTGCAGCGTGACCCAGCCGTACAGGTTCATGACCGTCCCGTACGCGAACGCCGCCACCGCCCCGTATCCGGCCAGCATCAGCAGCTCGCCCCGGCCCCGCAGCCGGTCCGCGCCGGGCAGCAGCCCCGCCCCCATCGCGAACCAGCCCATCGACAGCATCTGGAACGGCATCCACGGCCCCACCCCGCCCGTCAGCAGCGCGGACGCGAAGATCGTCACCGCCCCGAGGACGAACCCGAAACCTGGGCCCAGGACCCGGCCGCTCAGCAGCATCAGGAAGAACATGGGCTCCAGGCCCGCCGTGCCCGCGCCCAGCGGCCGCAGAGCCGCGCCGACCGCGGCCAGCACCCCCAGCATCGCGACGGCCTTCGCGTCCACGCCGCCGTCCGACAGGGTCGCCACCACCACCGCGACCAGCAGCGGCAGCAGCAGCGCCAGCAGCCACGGGGCGTCCTGCGCGTGCGACGCGTGCGCCCGCGCCACCTCCGGGTCCGCCAGCAGCGGCCAGCCGAACGCCACCACCCCGATGGCGCCCACCAGCACCAGAGCCGCCACCGACCGGGGCCCGAGCCGTACCGGCCGCGCGCTCATCGGACCGCACCCGCCGCCGCGAGCGCCGCCTCGACCTGGGCGACGGTCAGCCACGGCTGCGGCGCCAGCACCTTGCCGACCTGCGGGGCGAACGCCGGGGACGACACCACGACCTCGTGCGTCGGCCCGTCGGCGACCACCTCGCCGTCCGCGAGGATCACCACCCGGTGCGCCAGCTCCGCCGCCAGCTCCACGTCGTGCGTGGCCATCAGGATGCCGTGGCCGCGCGCGGCGAGCCCCCTGAGCACCGCGACCAGCCGCGCCTTCGCCGCGTAGTCCAGGCCGCGGGTCGGTTCGTCGAGCAGCAGCAGCCGGGGCCGCCCCGTCAGCACGACCGCGAGGGCCAGCGCGAGGCGCTGCCCCTCCGACAGGTCGCGCGGATGCGTGCCGTCCGGCACCCCCGGCAGCAGATCGGCCACCAGCGCCCGGCACGTCCCGGCCCCGGCGCCCGCGTCGGCGTCCGCCCCGGCGCACTCGGCGGCCACCGTGTCCGCGTACAGCAGGTCGCGCGGCTCCTGCGGGACCAGCCCGACCTCGCGGACCAGCTCCCGCGGCTGCGTGCGGTGCGGGGTGCGGCCGCCCGCGGCGACCCGGCCGGCGGCCGGCTCCACCATGCCGGCGAGCGCGCCGAGCAGCGTGGACTTGCCCGCGCCGTTGCGCCCCATCAGCGCGACCGCCTCGCCCGGGCCCACGGCCAGGTCCACCCGCCGCAGCGCCTCCACCCGGCCCCGCCGCACGGCGAGCCCCTCGACCAGGGCCAGGCCGTCGTGCGCGGCCTGCGGCGCCTCCCGCCGCGCGAACGGCCACCAGGCGCGCGCCCGCCGCCCACCGGGCCGGTCCTCGCCGGGCCGGTCCTCGCGGGGCCGGTCCTCGGCTTTCCGCCCCGCGGCGACCACGCCCTCCGCGACCGTGACCTCAGCGCCCGCGCCCGCGCCGACCGTGACCTCAGCGCCCGCGCCCACCGTGCCTGCACCGACCGTGCCGGTGTCGGCCCGTCGGCCCCGCCCTGCGGCACCGCCGCGCCGCCCTGCGGCCGGACCGGCACCGGAGCCGCGGCGGCCAGCCGCTGCCGCAGCGGCTCCGCCCGGCGCCGCGCGTCGCGGACCGTGAGCGCCGGCGGCGTCCATCCCGCCACCCGGGACAGCCCCACCACCGGCGGGTACACAGGGGACACGCGCATGACCTCGGCGGGCGGGCCCACCACGACCGGAGCCCCGCGCCGCTCCAGCAGCGCCACCCGGTCCGCGTACTGCACGACCCGCTCCAGCCGGTGCTCCGCCATCAGCACCGTCGTGCCCAGGTCGTGCACCAGCCGCTGCAGCACCGCCAGGACCTCCTCCGCCGCGCCCGGGTCCAGCGCCGACGTCGGCTCGTCCAGCACCAGCACCTTCGGGTGCGCCGCCAGCACGGACCCGATCGCCACCCGCTGCCGCTGCCCGCCGGACAGCGTCGCGATGGGCCGGTCCCGCAGCTCCGCCAGGCCCAGCAGGTCGAGGGTCTCCTCGACCCGCCGGCGCATCACGGCGGCGGGCAGCCCCAGCGACTCCATGCCGTACGCGAGCTCGTCCTCCACCACGTCCGTCACGAAGTGCGCCAGCGGGTCCTGCCCCACCGTGCCCACCAGATCGGCCAGTTCACGCGGTCGGTGAGTGCGCGTGTCCCGCCCGCCCACCGTCACCCTTCCCCGCAGCGTGCCTCCCGTGAAGTGCGGCACCAGCCCCGACACGGCCTGCAGCAGCGTCGACTTGCCGACCCCCGACGGGCCGACCAGCAGCACCAGCTCGCCCTCCGGCACGGTCAGGTCCACGTGCTCCAGCGCCGGTGCGGCGGCGTCCGCGTACGTCACCGACACGTCCTCGAAGCGGATCACCGCACAGGCTCCTTCACTTCCCCCGGCACGGGGGCCACGAACGCGGGCACCAGGCCCACCAGTACCGACAGCGCCGGCCACACCGGCAGCTCCGGCGCCACCAGCGGCGCCACCCCCGGACGCAGCGCCTCCGCCGCCGGGCCGGTCGCCGCCCAGACCACCAGCCCCGCGACGGCGGCCCCGACCCCGCGACCAGCCAGGCGCGCGGCCCCCACCGGTCGGGCCGGTAGCGGGTGCGCACCGAGCGGCGGCCGCCCAGCCGCAGCCCCGCCACCGCCGCGGCGAGGCCGGCCGCCACCAGCGGCAGCCCGTACCCGGCGCCCTCCACCGCGACCAGCCCGTACGCCCCGGCGCAGATGCCCAGCAGTCCGCCGAGCGTCAGGACGTTCGTCAGCGTCCGCACCCGCGCGGGCACCGCGGCGGTCCGGCCGTACCCGCGCGCGTCCATCGACGCGGCCAGCGCCACCGACCGCTCCAACGCCCCCTCCAGAACCGGCAGTCCGATCTGGAGCACCGCCTTCACCCCGCTCGTCGGGCGCCCCCGCAGCCGCCGCGCCGTCCGCAGCCGCGCCACGTCCGCGACCATGCTCGGCGCGAACGTCATGGCCACGACGACGGCGACGCCCGCCTCGTACAGCGCGCCCGGCAGGGACTTCAGCAGCCGCGCCGGGTTGGCCAGCGCGTTCGCCGCACCCACGCAGATCAGCAGCGCGGCGAGCTTCGCCCCGTCGTACAGCGCGAACACGATCTGCTCGGCCGTCACCCGGCCGCCGAGGCGCAGCCCCTGCGCCCATGCGGGCAGCGGCACCTCGGGCAGGGTGACCAGGACGTGCGTGCCCGGGATCGGGGAGCCGAGCACGACCGAGAACACCACCCGGAGCGCCACGACGAACAGGCCCAGCCTCACGAACATGCCGTACGAGCGGGCCCACGGGGCACCGGGCACATGGCGGGCCGCCACGACGTACCCGGCCACGCCGACCAGCAGACCCAGCAGCAGCGGGTTCGTGGTGCGGGACGCGGCGACGGCGAGCCCCAGCGCCCACAGCCACCAGGCGCCCGCGGGCACGGCGTTCGAGCGGTGCGCCTCGGGCGCGCGCAGCCTCACCGGTGCCCGCGTCGCCGGGCCCGCACGACGGCGGCGGCGCCCAGCAGGAGGACGGCGGCGAGTCCGGCGGCGAGGCCGACGGAGGGGCCGCCGCCGCTGTCCGCCGCCTCGGGGCCGCAGGCTCGGGCGCCGCGGGCTCGTCCGCCGCGGGGGAGGGGGCCGGGGCGGCCGCGACCTGCTCGCCGCATCCCCGCTGCGGGTAGCCCGCGATGGCGCACAGCAGCGCCTGGCTGTCGTAGCGCAGCGGAGGGGCGACCGCGGCGAGCGCGTCCGCGCTGCTGGCGTCCGGCGGGACCTGGGCGCAGGCGGTCCGCGGGGCGGGGGCGCCTCGCCGTCGGGCGCGTCGGCGGGGACGCCGAAGTCGAGCACCAGGCCGACCCGTTTGGTGCCGTCCTTCGCCGGCGTGTCCGCGCAGACGGCGGCGAAGTCGGGTGCCCGCCGGGGGCGGTGGGCGTCCTGGCTGTCGGCGCTCACCGCGAACCGGAAGCCGTGGACGTCGCCGTCGGCGGGCCTGAGCGTGGCCGGGCCCTGCGTGGCGTATGTCCAGGTCCCGGCGTCACCGGCCTCCCAGAACGACCAGTACCGGTATCCGCCGGACCGGCCGGACGCGGCCGGTGAGGCGGAGGCGCCGGATGCGACCGTCGCGGCGGAGGTGCCCGACGCTGCGGACGCGGCGGCGGCGTGCGCCGGGGTCCCCCCGGCGCATGCGGCGAGCACCGCCGCGGAGGCGGCGGCGAGGCGTATACGGCTCACTGGCTGCTACCGCTTCTTGCCGCGCCCGCTCAGCAGGAAGCCGATGCCCACGCCGGCGAGGGCGAACGCCCCGATCACCAGCCAGAAGCCGACGCCGTAGCCCTCCTCCTCCTGCGCCTTCTTCTCGGCCTCCGCCTTCTCCTGCGCCCGCTCCTCGGGCGTGGACGCGGGCTTCGGGCCGGTCGCGTTCAGCTCCCGTACGAGGTCGGTGCCGCCGAAGTCGCGGGGGTCGGCGCCGGCGGCGCGGGCGGCGAGCACGAGCTGCGCGTAGGCGGCGGGCCCTGCCTCCTTCGCCCAGGCGGGCCCGTCCTTCTTCAGCAGCTCCACCGCCTTGGCGGCCTTGTCCCCGTGCCCGGCGGCGTACAGCGCGACGACCGCGTCCGCCGTGTTGCCCAGGTCGGGCCGGTCCGCGGGGGCCTCGGTGGCGCCGGGCACGGGCGGCAGCGGGATGTGGCCCTTGGACTCCAGGACGGAGGCCAGGTACGCGGCGCCGTTGCGGGCGGCCCGCTCGGCGGACGGCTTGGCGGGGTCCTCGCAGCTCGGCTGCTGCCCCGGCTCGATGCCCTTGGCCAGCAGGTGCTTGCCGAGGCCGCCGAGAACGGCGGCGGCCGTCGCGTCGTCGTTCGGCACCAGCTCGCCGCCCTTGCCGGGCTGGTAGGCGAAGGCCCCCGGGCCCTTGCCCGCGGTGCAGGGCACGGCGAAGGCGAGCAGCGCGTCGTAGGGGCTCTTGCCGTCGGCGGAGAGCACGTCACCGGGCCGCTCGCCGGTCGAGGCGAGGGCGCCGATCGCGAGGGAGGTGGAGTTGGCGTCGCTGGGGAAGCCGGGGTTGAAGCCCCAGCCGCCGTCCTTGTTCTGGTTGCCCCGCAGCCAGCCCTTGGCCTTCTCCCTGGCCTTGGCGGGCTCGTCCCCGTGGCTGTCGACGCCCTTCAGGGCCTGGAGGGCGAGGGCGGTCGCGTTGCTGTCGAGCGGCTGGTCGGCGGGGCACGGCGCGGAGGTGTCGGCGCGGTACGAGGGGAAGCCGCCGTTGTCGCACTGCTGCGCCAGCAGCCAGCCGACGGCCTCCTCCGCGGGCTCGACCCCCGTCGCCTGCTGGGCCAGGAAGGCCAGCGACTGGCGGAAGACGCCGTCCCACTGCGGGTCCTTGGTGCCGTAGAGCCCGGTGCCGGGCGGTGCGGCGGCAGGCGACGGGGCCGCGTGGGCGGCGGGCGCGAGCGCCCCGGCGGCGCCCGTGAGGAGCACGGTGCCGGCGGCGAACGCCGCGGCGGCGCGGCGGCGGCGGACGGTGGTCATGGCGGGTGCCTCTCCTCCGGGGGCCGGGCCCCGGCGCGCGGCGGCACCAGGCTCGGCTCCGCAGTTCCTCGACGGTGCCGGTCCCCGGGCGGTTCCCGGAGACGCGAGCCGGTCAGACCCGGACGAGGCATTCCGGCTCACCACCGGGCGGTGGTTCACGGTTGCGGGATCAGCGCCGGATTTGCACCGGCTTCCCCCCGTACGGGCATGAAGCGACGGGCTCACTTTACCCGCGGGTCAGGTCGGCGTCGGGAGGGGCCGGACGCTTCCCCCGGACGCCCGCTGCCTTCCTCGGATGCCGGACGCTCCCCTCGGGTGCCGGGTGCCGGGTGCCGGGTGCCGGGTGCCGGGTGCCGGGTGCCGGGTGCCGGTGCCGGGTGCCGGGTGCCGGACGCCGAACGCAGGATGGAGGGCGTCTGCTGCTTCCTCGGCCGTCTGCTGCTTCCCTCGGACGCCCGCAGTGCGCTCGCTGACCGGGCCGTCCGCAGTGCGCTCGCTGACCGGGCCGTCCGCAGTGCGCTCGCTGACCGGGCCGTCCGCAGTGCGCTCGCCGACCGGGCCGCCCGCAGTGCCCTCGCCGAGACCGGGCCGCCCGCCGCGCCCTCGCCGGCCCTGCCCCCTGTCGCCCTTGCCGGGCGGCGCCTCAGTCCAGCAGGCGGCAGGCCGTCTCGATGTCCGCCCTGACCTGGGCGAGGGAGGCACGTCCCGAGAGCCAGGCCACCAGCGCCGCGTACCAGGTGTGCTCCACCACCCGCACCGCCGCGAGCTGCTCCCCGGTCGGCTGCTCCACCCGCATCGCGTCCAGGATGATCGCGGTCGTCCGCCGGGACACGGTGTCCACCTCGGTGCTCGCGCTGCGGTCGGCGAAGGTCAGTGCCCGCAGCATCGCCTCCGCGAGCCGGGGTTCCCGCTGGAGGGCGCGGAAGGCCCGCATGAGGGTCCGGCTCACCCGCTCGCCGGGGCCGGCGCCGCCCGGAGGCCGCTTGCGCAGCGTCGCGTGCAGGGCGTCCAACTGGTCCTGCATCGTGGCGACCAGGAGGTGCACCTTGGAGGGGAAGTAGCGGTACAGGGTGCCCAGGGCCACCCCCGCCTCCTCCGCGACCTCCCGCATCTGCACCGCGTCGAAGCCGCCGCGCGCCGCGAGCCCGGCGCTGGCCTGGAGGATCCGGCGGCGCCGCGCGGCCTGCCGCTCCGTGCGTGCGGCCGCCGGTGCCGCCGCGGCGCCGGGCGGCGCCGTCCGGCTGTCCGCTGTCATGGAGCCCCCGTCGATCCTGCGTCGTGCCGTCCGTGCTGTCCGTTCCCGTGGCGGCGTGATCACGCCGCCCGGCGCCGTGGCGGGAATCACCTGATCCAGCCCTTACAGCGGCGCTACCTGCCGGTAGATTCAATGCTCCGCGAGAGATCACCAGCGCCCGACTCTGTAACTTGTTCCAGATTAGCGCCACCGGTTACGCTCCGCCGAAACGTTCAGCCGAAGGGGGCCGCGAGTGACCGCTGAGGCCATGGAAGCAGGCCCCCGCACGGGCCCGGCGACGGCCGGCGAGCGCCCGCTGCGCATCGCCCTCCTCACCTACAAGGGCAACCCGTTCTGCGGCGGCCAGGGCGTCTACGTACGCCACCTCGCCCGCGAGCTCGCGCACCTCGGCCACCACGTCGAGGTGGTCGGCGCCCAGCCGTACCCCGTGCTCGACCCCGTCGCCGACGCCCCCGGCAGCGCGACCCTCACCGCGCTGCCCAGCCTCGACCTCTACCGGCAGCCCGACCCGTTCCGCACCCCCGGGCGCGATGAGTACCGCGACTGGATCGACGCGCTCGAAGTCGCCACCATGTGGACCGGCGGCTTCCCCGAACCGCTCACGTTCAGCCTCCGCGCCCGCCGCCTCCTGGCCGCCCGCCGCGGCGACTTCGACGTCGTCCACGACAACCAGACCCTCGGCTACGGCCTCCTCGGCGGCCCGAAGGCGCTCGGCGCGCCCCTCGTCACCACCATCCACCACCCGATCACCGTCGACCGGCAACTGGAGCTGGACGCCGCCCGGGACTGGAAGCGCCGCGCCTCGGTCCGCCGCTGGTACGCCTTCACCCGCATGCAGAAGCGGGTCGCCCGACGCCTCCCGTCCGTCCTCACCGTCTCCGGCTCCTCCCGCCAGGAGATCGTCGACCACCTCGGGGTGCGCCCGGACCGCGTCCACGTCGTGCACATCGGCGCCGACACCGACCTCTGGAAGCCGGACCCGTCCGTCCCCGAGGTGCCGGGCCGGATCGTCACCACGTCCAGCGCCGACGTCCCCCTCAAGGGGCTGGTGTTCCTCGTCGAGGCCCTCGCCAAGCTCCGGGCGGACGTCCCCGAGGCGCACCTCGTCGTCGTCGGCCGGCGCGCGGAGGAGGGGCCCGTCGCCCGGGCCGTCGAGCAGTACGGCCTCGAAGGCGCCGTCCGGTTCGTCAAGGGCATCAGCGACGCCGAGCTCGTCGACCTCGTGCGGGGCGCCCAGGTCGCCTGCGTGCCCTCCCTCTACGAGGGCTTCTCCCTGCCGGCCGCCGAGGCCATGGCCACCGGCACCCCGCTGGTCGCCACGACCGGCGGCGCCATCCCGGAGGTCGCGGGACCGGACGGCGAGACCTGCCTGGCCGTCCCGCCCGGCGACGCCGGAGCCCTGGCCGCCGCCCTCGGCCGGCTCCTCGGCCCCGGCGGCGCGGACCTGCGCGCCCGCCTCGGCGCGGCCGGGCGCGCCCGCGTGCTGGAGCGGTTCACCTGGGCGCGCGCGGCCCAGGGCACCGCCGAGCAGTACCGCGCGGCCGTCGCCGCGGCGTGCCACGGCGCCGTCCGCACCCCGTAACCCCACCCACCCCGAAAGCAGGCCGTCCCCGTGCTGACCGTCGACTTCACCCGCTTCCCGCTCGCCCCCGGCGACCGTGTCCTCGACCTGGGCTGCGGAGCCGGACGGCACGCCTTCGAGTGCTACCGGCGCGGCGCGCAGGTCGTGGCCCTCGACCGCAACGGCGACGAGATCCGCGAGGTCGCCACGTGGTTCGCGGCCATGAAGGAGGCGGGCGAGGCCCCCGCGGGCGCCACCGCCACGGCCATGGAGGGCGACGCCCTCAGCCTGCCCTTCCCCGACGCCTCCTTCGACGTCGTGATCATCTCCGAGGTGATGGAGCACATCCCTGACGACAAGGGCGTCCTCGCCGAGATGGTCCGCGTCCTCAAGCCCGGCGGCCGCATCGCCGTCACCGTCCCCCGCTACGGACCGGAGAAGGTCTGCTGGGCGCTGTCCGACGCGTACCACGAGGTGGAGGGCGGGCACATCCGCATCTACAAGGCGGACGAACTCCTCGGCCGGATCCGCGAGGCCGGCCTGCGCCCGTACGGCAGCCACCACGCGCACGCGCTGCACTCGCCGTACTGGTGGTTGAAGTGCGCCTTCGGCGTCGACAACGACAAGGCCCTGCCGGTCCGCGCCTACCACAAGCTGCTCGTCTGGGACATCATGAAGAAGCCGCTGCTCACCCGGCTCGCCGAGAACGCGCTCAACCCCGTCATGGGCAAGAGCTTCGTGGTGTACGCGACCAAGCCGCACCTCCCGTCGGGCGCCGCGCAGTGACGTCGCAGGAGCAGCGCACCGAACACCTCACCCTGCCCGGCGTCCTGACGGCCGAGCAGGCCGCCCTGACCGTCCAGGGCATCCTCGCCGTCCAGCGGGACAGCGGCGCCATCCCCTGGTTCCGCGGCCACCACCTCGACCCGTGGGACCACGTCGAGGCCGCCATGGCGCTCGACGCGGCCGGGGAGCACGAGGCCGCCGCCCGCGCCTACGCGTGGCTGGCCCGCCACCAGAACGACGACGGCTCCTGGTACGCCGCCTACCACGACGGCGACGCCGACCGGCCGACGGACCGCTCACGCGAGACCAACTTCTGCGGGTACGTAGCCGCCGGCGTCTGGCACCACTACCTCTCCACGGGCGACGACGCGTTCCTCGACCGCATGTGGCCCACCGTCTACGCGGCCGTCGAGTTCGTCCTGCGCCTCCAGCAGCCGGGCGGCCAGATCGGCTGGAAGCGGGAGCCCGACGGCACCCCCGTCACGGACGCCCTGCTGACCGGCTCCTCCTCCCTGCACCAGGCGCTGCGCTGCGCCCTCGCCATCGCGGAGACCCGCGAGGACCCGCAGCCGGACTGGGAGCTGGCGACCGGCGCCCTCGC
The DNA here is from genome assembly GCF_021390935.1 of Streptomyces sp. CC228A. GTDB lineage: Bacteria > Actinomycetota > Actinomycetes > Streptomycetales > Streptomycetaceae > Streptomyces. The sequence continues at coordinate 142,536 of NZ_JAJPUI010000003.1, read as the reverse complement.
GCACGCGATCCGGCACCACGAGGACCGCTTCCTGGACAAGAGCCGCTACTCGATGGACTGGTACTACCCGGTCCTCGGCGGCGCCGTGACCGGCGCGGCGGCGAAGGAGCGCATCGAGTCCCGCTGGGACGAGTTCGTGGTCCCGGGGCTCGGCGTGCGCTGCGTCGTCCCGAACCCCTGGGTCACCGGCGGGGAGAGCTGCGAACTCGCGCTGGCGCTGTGGGCGATGGGCGAGTCCGACCGGGCCGTGGAGATCCTCCGCTCCATCACCCATCTGCGGGCCGAGAACGGCATGTACTGGACGGGGTACGTCTTCGAGGGCGACCGGGCCGTGTGGCCGGAGGAGCTCACCGCCTGGACGGCGGGCTCCCTGCTGCTGGCCGTCGCCGCGCTCGGCGGCCACGAGGCGACGACGACCGTGTTCGGCGGGACGGGCCTCCCCGAGGGCCTGCCCCCCGACTGCTGCCCCGCCTGAACGGCACGGCGAAGGGCCCGCCTCCCCGGTCACCGACCCGGGAGGCGGGCCCTTCGCCGTGTGCTCTCCGGCGGGGGGTCAGCCGCGCTGGATGCCCGTGGTGTCCTGGAGGACGCCGCGGCGGCCGTCCTGCGTCTGGGCGACCAGGGCCGCGCCCCGCTGCTCGACCGCCAGGTACCAGGTGCCCGGGGCGAGGTCCGCGACCGGCGTGCCCGAGCCGTCCTCCGCGTACAGCGGGCGCGCCACCGGCACGGCGAACCAGAACGGCGCGAAGTCGGCGGCCGGGGCGGGCTCCGGCGCGGCCGCGGCCTGCGCCTGACCGCCCTGGGAGGCGCCCTGCGCGGCCGGGTCCGGGGCGGCCTGCCCGCCGGGGTACCCGTACCCGCCGCCGGAGGTGCCGGCGCCGGGGTACGGCTGGGGGCGGCGCCGCCCGGGTACCCGTAGCCGCCGGCCGCCGGGGCGCCCGGCTGGCCGCCGTACGGCGGCGGCGCGGCTGCGGCGCCCTGCGGCTTCGGCGTCGCGCTGACGAGCGGCGCCTTCAGCGCGCCCACCATCGGGGAGGCGACGGCGCCGGCGGCCAGGGCGATCGCGGCGAGCAGGCCCAGGATGAGGCCGGCGCCGGCGGAGGGCGCGTCGATGATGGTCCAGAACGCCGTCCACAGCGAGAAGACGGTGAGGGCGACACCGAACTGGCCGAGGTCGAGGTTCACCACCTTGCGCCCGGGCAGGGCCCGGGAGACCACGATGAGGGCCGCGCCGGCGATGCCGGCGATGTGGATGCTCATCACCAGGCCCAGGCTGTCCCATGCGTTGGCCTTCTCGCAGGGGAACCCGGCCTGGCACTCGTAGCTGTACAAGCTGAGGAACGAGGCGATGAACAGCACCACCGCTGCTCCGATCACCACGCCGTCGCCTCGAGTGAGGGAGCGGATGTTCACGTGATAAGTCCTTCGTCAGTCAGTGTCGTCGTCATCAGGGGTGGCGCGATGTACGGGGGCGGCCCCATCGTACGGACGAATGTATCGTCCGGTCGGTCTACCCGAGCAGGTAGGTCGTGATGCCGTCCGCGATCCCGCGCGCCGCCTTCTGGCGCCACGCCGGGTCCTCCAGTGACGCGGCGTCATCCGGGTCGCGCATGTTGCCGCATTCGACGAACACCTTGGGGACGGTGGACAGGTTCAGTCCGCCGAGGTCCTTCCGTACGTCCAGACCGGTCCCGCCGCCGAGGTAGTTGGCCGGGGAGGAGCCCGTCGCCCGGGCGAACTCCGCCGCGATGCGCTCCCCGAGAGTACGGGACGGGCCGACGATCGGCGCGGTGTCCGCCGAACCCGCCTTCACCAGGGCGGGCAGGATGACGTGGTGGCCGCGGTGGCCGGCGGCGGAGCCGTCGGCGTGGACGGACACCGCGGCGTCGGCGCGGGCCTCGTTGCCGATCCGGGCGCGCTCGTCGATGCACGGGCCGAACGGGCGGTCGGCGTCGTGGGTCAGGACGACGGTGGCGCCCCGCTCCCGCAGCAGCGCGCGCAGCCGGTGCGAGACGTCGAGCGTGAACGCCGCCTCGGTGTAGCCGCTCGCGGCGGCCGTCCCGGTCGTGTCGCACTCCTTGCGGTGGGTGCCGACGTCGACCTTCTCGTTGATCTCGCTGGTGTGCCGGAAGTTGCCCGGGTTGTGCCCCGGGTCGATGACGACCACCTTGCCGGCGAGGGGCGCGGGGGACGCGTCCGGCGTCCCCGGCGCGGAGGCTGAAGCCGAAGCGGATGCGGATGCGGAGGCGGACGGGCCGGCGGCGGGCGGGGGCGCGCGGCGCCCGCCCGGTGGTGCGCGGTGCCGCCGGGCGCCGCCCAGACGAGCCAGCCGGTGACCGCGGCGGCGGCCAGCGGCACGGCGGCGGCGCAGACCGCGAGCACGGGGCGGACGCGGCGGCCGGACTTGTTCACGTGGTCGGACACGGGCCCGAGCCTAAGGTCTCGCCCTCAGATCCCCGGGCCGGTGCGGCGCAGGACACGCAGCGAGTCCGTCGCGGAGACCTCCGTGAACGCCCCGGACTCCAGCGCCCGCAGGTAGACCCGGTACGGGGCCTGGCCGGTGAACTCGTCCGCCGGGTCCGGGAAGACGTCGTGCACGACCAGCAGCCCGCCCTGCGCCACCCGCGGCGCCCAGCCCTCGTAGTCGCCGGTGGCGTGCTCGTCGGTGTGCCCGCCGTCGATGAAGACGAGGCCGAGCTCGCCCGCCCACACCTTCGCCACCTGCGGGGAGCGGCCCACGACGGCGACGACGTACGGCTCCAGCCCCGCGGCGTGCAGGGTGCGCCGGAACGTCGGCAGCGTGTCCATCAGCCCCACCTGCGGGTCCACCACCTCCGGGTCGTGGTACTCCCAGCCGGGCTGCTGCTCCTCGCTGCCCCGGTGGTGGTCGACGGTGACCGCGACCGTCCCGGCCGCCCGCGCCGCGTCCGCCAGCAGGATCGCGGAACGCCCGCAGTACGTGCCGATCTCCAACAGCGGCAGCCCCAGCCGCCCGGCCTCCACGGCCGCCGCGTACAGCGCGAGCCCCTCGTGCACGGGCATGAACCCCTTCGCGGCCTCGAAGGCGGCGAGCGTCTCGGGCGACGGCTGCGGGACGGTCGGTGCGGCCATGGGGAGGGTCCTCCGGGTCACGGGTCTGCGGGGCGGTCCATCGTAGGCGCAGCCCGCAGCCCGCAGCCCGCAGCCGGCCACTTTGCTTGCGTGCCGGCGCGTGTGCTGCGTCACGGGAAACGGGATGTACGGGTCACCGGTCGGCTGCGACCATGACACGCATGGCCGCACCCTCCTTCCGCACCGGCAGCCCGTCCGACTGCCCCTCCGCGCCGCCGTCCACCCGCCCGCCCGGCACCGGCCGCCCGTGGGCGGTGGTGCTGGTCGCCTGCGCCGGGACGTTCCTCGTCGTGCTCGACGTGTCCGTGGTGAACGTCGCCCTGCCGTCGATGCGGTCCGACCTCGGCATGTCCGCCGCGGCGCTGCAATGGGTGGTGAACGCCTACTCGATCGCCTTCTCCGGGTTCATGCTGCTGGGCGGCCGCGCCGCCGACCTGTACGGGCAGAAGCGGATGTTCCTGCTGGGGCTCGGCGTCTTCACCGCCGCGTCCGTCGCCGGAGGGCTGGCGCAGGAGGGCTGGCAGCTGCTGGCCGCCCGCGCCGTGCAGGGCCTCGGCGCGGCCGTCCTCTCACCGGCCACCCTCACGCTCGTCACCAGCGCCGTGCCGGAGGGCCAGGCCCGGACGCGGGCCATCGGCACGTGGGCGGCCGTCGGCGCGGGCGGCGGCGCCGCGGGCGGCTTCGTCGGCGGCGTCCTCACCGACTTCCTGGGCTGGCGCTGGGTGCTCCTCGTCAACGTCCCGGTCGGCGCCCTGGTCCTCCTCGCCGCCGCCCTGTGGGTGCGGGAGGTCCGCACGGGCCGGCGCCGCCGCCTGGACCTGCCGGGCGCGGTCCTCGTCACCGGAGGGCTGGCGTCCTTCTCGTACGGTGTCGTGCAGACCGAGCAGACCGGCTGGACCGACCCGCGGACCGCCGTGCCGCTCCTCGCCGGGCTGCTCCTGCTGGCGGTGTTCGCGGTGGTGGAGGCCCGCACCCGCGACCCCCTGATGCCGCTCAAGGTGTTCCGCTCCCGCGCGGTCGCGGCCGCCAACGCCGCCCTGTTCGTGACGAGTTCGGCCACCTTCACGATGTGGTTCTTCATGACCATGTACGCCCAGAACGTGCTGGGCTACGGCCCGCTCCAGGCGGGGCTCGCCCTCGTGCCGAGCTCGGTCAGCGTCATCGTCGGCTCCAAGCTGGGCCCGCGGCTCATCCCGCTGGTGGGGGCCCGGCGGCTCGCGGTGGCGGGCGCGCTGACGGCCGCGGCGGGCTTCGCCTGGCAGTCGGCGATGGAGCCGCACGGCGCCTACGCCACCGCCGTCCTGGGCCCGGGCATCCTGATGATGACCGGGGTCGGGCTGGCGATCACCCCGCTCGCGTCCCTCGCCACGGCGGGCGCCGCACCGGGGGACGCGGGCCTTGTGTCGGGGCTGACCAACACCTCCCGCACGATGGGCGGCGCGGTGGGCCTCGCCGTCCTGGCGACGGTCGCCGCGTCCCGCACGGCCGGCGCCACCACCCCGGAGGCCCTGACGGCGGGCTACGCCCTGGCGTTCCGCACCGGCACCGGCATCCTGCTCGCGGCGGCCCTGCTGATGCTGCTGTGGCTCCCGCGGCCCGAGCCGGAACCCGCGGCGGCGTAGTCCCGCCACCAGGTGCGAGGCCCCCGGGCTGCGGGCCCCCGGCTGCGGGCTCCCGGGTGCGGGCGCCGGGGCCGGCACGGGGCAGGGCGGGAGGCGCGGCGGCATCAGCAGGCCGATGGCCGTGATCAGCGGTCCGGCGACGAGGGCCGGCACGAGGCGGTGGCGCAGCCGCGGCGGCACCGATCCGCTCGGTCAGGGCCGCGTCCTCGTCATGCCCCCTCCGGACGCGGAGCGGGGCGGTGCGCGAACCGGTCGGCCGCGCGCCTGCCGCGCTGTGCGAGCGGCAGCACGCCGGTGGCCGCCGCGAGGCCGAAGGGCGGCATGTCGAGGTAGATCGACTCGTACGAGCCCTGGGGTGCGATGTACGCCTCGTGCCACAGCCCGACGTGCCCCCGCGCCCCGGAGCCGCTGCGCTCGCGGCGGTTGAAGGCGGCCCACACGGCGTGGTGCGCCATGTCCGGCGCGGAGGCGTAGGCGTAGAGCTTCTCCTTGGACTCCCAGTACTGGACGACGTAGTACGTCCGCGGCGACGCGGTCAGCAGGACGTGGCCGAGCAGTCCGCGGCTGCGGTCCCTGCCCAGCTCGCGCAGCATGCGCGGCATGGCGAGGAAGACGGGCAGCCAGTGGCGGACCGCCCGGAAGCGGTTGATGCGCATCCCGATCAGCAGCACCACGGCAGCGCCCTCTGCGGCGGCCGTGGTGGCGCCCGGGATCGGTCGGTGACGGGCCACGGGGGCCTCCGATCGCATGTTGGATAGCGGTGCTCTCCAAGAGTGGTGGTGGGATAGTGGCACTCTCCGGTGAAGGGTTCAAGGGATGCGGCTGGCCGAACTGAGCGAACGGAGCGGCGTCTCCACCGCGACGATCAAGTACTACCTGCGCGAGCGGCTGCTGCCGCCGGGCCGGCGGATCAGCGCGACGACCGCCGACTACGGCGAGGACCACCTGCGGCGCCTGCGCCTCGTGCGGGCGCTGATCCAGGTGGGCGGCCTGCCCGTGGCGAAGGTGCGGGAGGTGCTGGGCCACGTCGACGACGACTCCCTGGGCCGCACCATCCGGCTCGGCGCCGCCCTGTGGGCCCTGCCGCAGGGCCCGGAGCCGCAGGAGGGGGAGGCGGCGGCCGCCGCGCGGACCGAGGTCGACCGGCTGCTCGCCGCCCTGGGCTGGGCGTCCGCCCGCGAGCTGGGCGAGCTGTCGCCGGTGCACCGCTCCCTCGTGGCGCTGGTGGCCGTGCTGCTCCGGCTCGGCTACCCCTGCGGCGCGGAACTGATGGAGCCCTACGCCCGGTTGATGCACCAGGTGGCCGTGCACGACATGGACCGGCTCGACGCGTACCCGACGGAGACGGAGGGCGTGGAGGCCGCGGTCGTGTCGGCTGTCCTCTTCGAACCCGTCCTGAGGGCCCTGCACCGCCTGGCCCAGGAAGAGGAGGCCGCCCGCCGCTACGGCCTCTGACACCGCCCCGCCGCCGGCTCCCGCGGCGGGGCCCGCCTCCCTGCCCGCAGGGGGTGCCGGACGCCGGGGGCAGCGGAAGGGGGGCCGCCCGGGGATCTCCCGGGCGGCCCCCCTCACCGGAGCTGCCGGCTCATGGCCGTCAGGCCGCGGCACCACTCTGTTCGGGCTGCCTGCGATGCCGGCCGTGCGGCTGGACCGAGGCCTCCTCCGAGGCCGCAGGGCCGCCGCGGTGCTTTCCGGAGCCGCCGGCGTCCCCCTGCGGCGGATGCGTCGCCCGGGTCGTGTCGGTGCTGGCTTCAGACATGTGGTGAAGTCACCCCATACGTATCGCTGTTCACGTGCGGCCCGTGAGTCTAACCGGGCGCCGCACGGCCGGTGAGCGGTGCCTGCTGCAAGGGCACCGGCCGGCACACGGCGGGTGCCGCCGGTTCACCGGAAGGCCCCCCAGCTGCGGGTTCCTCCCGGCGCGCAGCCGCCGCCGGCTTCGGCACGTCCGGCACGAGGGCCTCCGGTACGCCCTCGACGCGGGCCAGTCCGCACGGCGCGGCCGCCGTCGCGTACGGCAGCAGCAGCACGCCGTCCGGCGTCCACGTCCCCGCACCCGCGAACCACCCCTCCGGCGCCGGGAGTTGCACCAGCCGCCGGGCGGCCGGGCGCCACACCCCGATCCACCGGCCCGCCGCCGCGTCCATGCGCAGCGCCACCGCACACCCCTCCGGGGTCAGCACCTGCCCCGGCTGCACCGCGAACGGCGTGAGCGACGCGTCCCCCGCCCGCAGGCACTCCGGGAACCGCACCGGACGGGTGCTGCCCAGCACGCCCCAGCCCAGCCGGGGCCGGCCCGGTGACGGCGCGTCCGAGCGGATCAGCAGCAGCCCGCTGTCCGGGTCGGCGAGCAGCAGCCGGTCATGGCTCTCGTCGGTGATCTGCAGCAGCGGCGTGACCTCGCCGCCGCGCTCCAGGTCGACGGCGACCGCCTTGACCGGCCCCCCGCCGTCCTGCTCCCGGTCCAGCGCGAGCAGCCGTCCGGAGCGGTCCAGCCACACCCCGCCCGTGCAGCGCCCCCGCACCTCCGCGACGTGCTCGGGCCCGAACGCGCCGCCCGCCACCTGCCAGACCCCGCTGGAGTGCTCGCCCGCCACGAGCGCGTAGGCGCTCAGACCGTCCGGTGGGGGCGGCAGCAGCCGCACGGACTGCGCCTCTACGGCGCCCAGCGGCAGCTCGCCCGTGCCGGGGCCCGTCGGGTACAGCAGCGAGAACGCGCACCTCCCCGCCACCCGCCGCGCGACCAGCACCCGGCCGTCCGCGAGCGGCAGCAGCTGCGTGTCGCGCTCCTCCGGCTGCTCCAGCGGCAGCGGCACCGCGTAGGGCTCAGGCCCGTCCAGGGTCCAGCGCTCGGGGTACAGGGCCTCGCCCTCCCCGGCCAGCCGGGCGGCGTAGGAGCCGTCCGCCGCGATCGTCAGCTGCGGTGGGCCGGCCGCGCCGTCCTCGTTCTGCGCGGCGGCCTCGATGGCACAGGCGGTCATCGCTCGTCACCTCCGGCTCCCGAAGCTAGTTTTCGCACTTCCTCCCGAACAACGCGAGCCACCTCGCTTCACACATAAGGGTGGCCGTGTTCGAGTTACGCCGAGCGGGAGGGGGCGGGTGTGCTGGCGCGGACCCGCGGGGCCGGGACGGACGGCCCCCGGGGCCGCGCGTACGGGGCCGTGCCCGCGTCCGAGGGGCCGGCCGGGGGCGGGTCGCCCGGTCCGAAAGCCGCCTACGGCGGCGCCGCGGTGGCCGCCATGCACCCGTCCCGCATCCGGGAGACCCCTGCCGCCCTCCATCCGAGCGGTCGGCCGGGGGCAGGGCCGCCCGACCTGAAGGCCGTCACGGCCCTCCGCCGAAGGGGCCGCGTAGGCGCGCCCGGCAGGCCGGCGGCCCGGCCGACCCGGGACGGGCCCCCGCGCCGCACCTTCCGTTCCGGTGGTGGTCGCACCCCCTGCACGGGCGCGGGGGCCGGCGTGGTCACCGCACCCCTCCCCGTACCCGCCCGCCGGGGGCGGGCAGCGCACCGCGCCCCTCGGCGGGGGTGCGCCCGGCGGGCGCCGCTGGGCGGAGCGGCCACGTCCGGTCTGCGGGCGGGCACGCCCGCCGTCCGTGCGCGGTGGGGAGGCAGGCGGCGGCCGCGTGCAGCCGGTCCGTTCGGCGGGGTGGGGGCGGGTCCGCGGCGCGGGCGGCCGGGGCGGGAGCGCGGGTCCGGCGCCTTGGGGTGGGGCCGGGTGGGGCGGGCCCCCTCCCAGGTAGCCTTGTCGCGTGCCCCGTCTGTCTGAAGTCCTCGCCGAGCTCGACGCCCTCTGGCCCCCCGAGCGGGCCGAGCAGTGGGACGCCGTCGGCACCGTGTGCGGCGACCCCGACGCCGAGGTGACCCGCGTCCTGTTCGCCGTCGACCCCGTCCAGGAGGTCGCCGACGAGGCGGTCGCGCTCGGCGCCCAGCTCGTCGTCACCCACCACCCCCTCTACCTGCGGGGCACGACCACCGTCGCGGCCTCCACGTTCAAGGGCCGCGTCGTGCACGGCCTGATCAAGCACGACATCGCCCTGCACGTCGCGCACACCAACGCCGACACCGCCGACCCCGGCGTCTCCGACGCGCTCGCGGGCGCCCTCGACCTGCGGGTCGTCGGCCCCCTCGTACCGGAGAACGGCCTCGGCCGGATCTGCGAGCTGGACGTCCCCGAGACGCTGCGCGACTTCGCCGCACGGGCGGCCCGGCGGCTGCCCGCCACCGCGCAGGGCATCCGCGTCGCGGGCGACCTCGACGCGCCCGTCCGCCGCGTCGCCGTCAGCGGCGGCTCCGGCGACAGCCTGTTCGACGCGGTCCGCGCGGCCGGAGTGGACGCGTTCCTCACCGCCGACCTGCGCCACCACCCGGCCTCCGAGGCCACCCAGCACACCCCGCTCGGCCTCGTCGACGCCGCCCACTGGGCCACCGAGTGGCCCTGGTGCGAGCTGGCCGCCGCACAACTCGACGAGATCTCCGACCGCAACGGCTGGAACCTGCGGGTGCACGTCTCCACGACGGTCACCGACCCGTGGGCCGCCCACGAACCGTCCACCTCCGCTCACGACACCTCCCCTGGAGCCCCCAACTGAACGCCGCGCCCGCCGACCAGATCCGCCTCCTCGACGTCCAGGCCCTCGACACCCGCCTGTCGCAGCTGGCCCACAAGCGCCGCACGCTGCCCGAGCACGCCGAGATCGAGTCGCTGACCAAGGACCTGACGCAGCTGCGCGACCTGCTCGTCGCCGCGCAGACCGAGGAGAGCGACTGCGCCCGCGAGCAGACCAAGGCGGAGCAGGACGTCGACCAGGTCCGCCAGCGCGCCGCCCGCGACCAGCAGCGGCTCGACTCGGGCGCCGTCACGTCCCCGAAGGACCTGGAGAGCCTCCAGAGGGAGATCGTCTCCCTGTCCAAGCGCCAGGGCGACCTGGAGGACATCGTCCTGGAGGTCATGGAGCGCCGCGAGTCCGCCCAGGAGCGGGTGGCCGAGCTGACCGAGCGCGTCGCCTCCGTGCAGGCGAAGGTCGACGACGCGACGGGCCGCCGCGACCGGCAGCAGCAGGAGCTGGACGCCGAGGCGGCGTCCGTCTCCAAGGAGCGCGGCCTGGTGGCCGATGCGGTCCCCGCGGACCTGATGAAGCTGTACGAGAAGATCCGCGAGCAGCAGGGCGGCGTGGGCGCGGCCCGCCTGTACCAGCGGCGCTGCGAGGGCTGCCACATCGAACTGAACATCACCGAGGTGAACGAGGTGCGGGCCGCGGCCGCCGACACCGTCGTGCGGTGCGAGAACTGCCGCCGCATCCTGGTCCGTACGCCGGAGTCCGGCCTGTAATGACGGGGACGCAGCAGCCGCAGGAACTGGTCGTCGAGGCCGACGGCGGCTCACGGGGCAACCCGGGGCCCGCCGGGTACGGCGCGGTCGTCCTGGACCCGGTCTCGGGGGAGCCCCTCGCGGAGACGGCCGAGTACATCGGTGTCGCCACGAACAACGTGGCGGAGTACAAGGGCCTGCTCGCCGGGTTGCGCGCCGCCCGCGAGCTCGCCCCTGACGCGTCGGTGCGCGTCCGTATGGACTCCAAGCTCGTCGTCGAGCAGATGTCCGGCCGCTGGAAGATCAAGCACCCGGACATGAAGCCGCTGGCCGCCGAAGCCGCCCGGGTGTTCCCGCCGGGCCGGGTCACGTACGAGTGGATCCCGCGCGAGCGCAACAAGCACGCGGACCGGCTCGCGAACGAGGCGATGGACGCGGGCAGGCGGGGCGCCCAGTGGCAGCCCTCCGCCTCGCGCGCGGCGCTCGACGCGGGTGCCGCGCGGGTGGTCGGCGACGCGGCGGCGGGCGCGGCGAAGGCCCGCGCGGCGCTGGCCGGGGCGGCTGCGGCGTCCGCCCCCGCGCACCCGGCGGAGACGGCCGCGGCCCCGGCGGCGGGAAGGCCCGCGGAGACGGCGGAGTACGGGACCGCGGAGACGGCGGAGCACGGGCCCGCGGAGACGGCGGAGCACGGGCCCGCGGAGACGGCGGCGGACACGGCCGCGGGCGCGCTGCCGGAGCCCACCGGCCAGGCCGCGCCGAGCGCTCCCCAGCCCGCTGGCACGGCCGCCGTCCCCGACCGCACGGCCGCCGCCTCCGACGGCACGGCCAAGGCTCCCACCGTCGGGTGGGGCTCCTCCGCCGACCTCGGCGCCCCCGCCCTGTTCGTACTGCTCCGCCACGGCGAGACCGCGCTCACGCCCGAGAAGCGGTTCTCCGGCAGCGGCGGCAGCGACCCCGAGCTGTCGCCCGCGGGCCTCCGGCAGGCGGAGGCGGCAGCCGCCCTGCTCGCCGCCCGCGGCACCGTCCAGGACATCGTGGCCTCGCCCCTGCTCCGCTGCCGCCAGACCGCGGCGGCCATCGCCGACCGCCTCGGCCTCGACCTACGGATCGACGACGGGCTGCGGGAAGCCGACTTCGGTGCCTGGGAGGGGCTGACCTTCGCCGAGGTCCAGGAGCGCTACCCCGACGACCTCGCCGCCTGGCTCGCCTCACCGAAGGCCGCGCCCACCGGCGGCGAGTCCTTCGCGGCCGTCTCCCGCCGGGTCGCCGCCACCCGCGACCGGCTGACGGAGCGTCACGCGGGCCGCACGGTACTGCTGGTCACCCACGTCACGCCGATCAAGACCCTCGTCCGGCTCGCCCTGGGAGCACCGCCCGAGTCGCTGTTCCGCATGGAGCTGTCCGCAGCCTCGTTCTCGGCCATCGCGTACTACCGGGACGGGAACACGTCGGTGCGGCTCCTCAACGACACCTCGCACCTCAGGTGAGGCGCCCCACGTGACAGGTCCGGCGGGCTGGGAACTCGCGTACGGCACCGAGGCGTTCCACCGCGAGGCCGGGACGCACCTGCGAGCCGAAGCGGCCCGCTGCACCGTCCTCCTCACGACCGCGGAGACCCTGCGGCTCCACGGGCCCGGTGCGTACGGCGGCGCGGCGCCGGTCTTCGGCTGGTGGCGGGCGGCGGCGGGCGGGCCCGTGGAGGGGGCCTTCGTCCACGCGCCGCCCTTCCCGCCCGCGCTGGGGCCCATGCCCCGGCGCGCGGCCCGCGAGCTGGCCGCCGCCCTGCGGCCCACGGGGACGGATCTTCCGGGCGTACAGGGCACCGAAAGCTCCGCCGTCCCCTTCGCCCTGGCGTGGGCGGGCGGCGGCTGGACCGCCACCCGCCGCCTCCGCCTGCTGGCCCTGGCGGAACCGGCCGCGCCGCACCCCGCCCCGCCGGGCTCAGACCGCCCCGCCACCCCCGCCGACGTACCGCTGGTGGCCGCCTGGCTGCGGGGCTTCACCACCGACACGGGTCTCCCGCGGAGCACCGACGCGGACCTCACCGCGCAGGCGCGCCGCCGGATCGCTGACGGCGCCCTGCACCTGTGGGAGGACGGAGGGCGGCCCGTGGCGATGGCGGCGCGCTCCGCCACCGTGGCCGGGCAGGCCCGGATCGGACCCGTGTACACCCCGCCGCGGGACCGGGGCCGCGGCTACGGCGGGGCGGTGACCAGCGCGGCCGCCAGGGCCGCGCAGAGCGCCGGAGCCCGGCGGGTCCTGCTTTTCGCCGACGCGGCGAACCCCACGAGCAACGACCTGTACGCACGGCTCGGCTACCGTCTGCTCGACCACCACACGGACATCGACTTCACCTGAGGCCACGCGCGCATCGACTTCACCTGAGGTCACGCGCGGCTCGCCGCCTGCCACGCACCCCGGCCGCCGGCCCCCATTGCCGGTGCGCGCGGCCGATGCCATGGCCGGTGCAGGCGGCTGATGTCGCCGCCGGTGCGTGCGGGCGACTCCCACTGCCGGTGCGTGCGGCCGACGCCCCCTGCCGGGGCGCGCGACCGGCAGCACGGGCGCTTCCACACGGCGGATGCCCCGGCCGCCGCTGAGCCGGGCCCGAGGGGACCGCGCCCAGGGCCCCGGCGCCGGGGCCGCCCGTCACCCGGAAGCGTCCGCGCCCCGGCGGCCCAGCCGTGCCGCCTCCCGGGCCAGCCGCTCCACCCGCTGCCAGTCCCGCGCCGCCACGGCACCGGGCGGCACCATCCACGTCCCGCCCACGCAGCCCACGTTGGGCAGCGCCAGATACGCGGGCGCGGTCGCCGCCGTGACCCCGCCCGTCGGGCAGAACCGGGCCTGCGGCAGCGGACCCGCCAGCGCCGACAGGTACGGGGCCCCGCCCGCCGCCTGCGCCGGGAAGAACTTCATGTCCCGCACGCCCCGCTCCAGCAGCGCCACCACCTCGGACGCCGTCGACACCCCCGGCAGGTACGGCACGCCCGCCGCGTCCATCGCGTCGAGCAGCGAGCCCGTCCACCCCGGACTCACCAGAAACCGCGCCCCCGCGGCCACCGCGTCCGCCGCGGACCGCGCCGAGACGACCGTGCCCGCGCCCACCACCGCCTCCGGCACCTCGCCGGCCACGGCCCGCACCGCGTCCAGGGCCGCCGGCGTCCGCAGGGTCACCTCGATGGCGGGGAGCCCGCCCGCCACCAGCGCCCGCGCGAGCGGCACCGCCTCGCTTGCGTCCTCCACGACGACCACGGGCAGCACGGGCCCGCGGACCAGGTCCAGCGCAGCAGCCATGGGCGCATCGTGCCCGCCGCCGTGCGCACCCCGCAATCACCGTTGCACGCAGTGCAACGACACTGCCCGCGCCGGCGGCAGAGGCACCGGCCTCCGCGCGATCCCGGCGGGCCCCGCCGGCCACGGGTCAGTGCACTGGCTCCGATCCGGCGGCCCCGCCGGGCACGGGTCAGTGCACCTGCTCCGATCCCGGCGGCCCCGCCCGGCACGGGTCAGTGCACCTGCTCCGATCCCGGCGGCCCCGCCCGGCACGGATCAGTGCACCTGCTCCACCAGCACGTCCAGCGCCCAGGGCTTCCCGGCCTTCCCCGGAGCCTCGGCCTCCACCACGTACCCCAGGTCCCGCAGCGCCTCCACCAGCTCGCCGGGGGAGCCGGGCGCGGACCCCGACTCCAGCAGGCTCCGGACGATGCGGCCCTTCGTCGCCTTGTTGAAGTGGCTGACCACCTTCCGCGTCGGCGCGTGCAGCACCCGCACGGTCGCCGTCCGCCCGGCCACCTCGCCCTTCGGCCTCCACGCCGCCGCGTACGCCGCCGACCGCAGGTCCAGCACCAGGCCGTCCCCGGCCGCCTCGGGCATCACCTGCGCCATGGGCGCCCGCCAGAACGCCCCCAGCGCACCGAGCCCCGGCAGCTTCACCCCCATGGAGCAGCGGTACGACGGGATCCGGTCGTCGATCCGCACCGCACCCCACAGCCCGGAGAACACCAGGAGCGACCTCCGGGCCCGCTCCCGCGCCACCGCGTCGAGCGCCGCCAGGCCCAGGGCGTCGTACAGCACTCCGGTGTAGACCTCACCGGCGGGCCGCGCACCGGCCGTCCGCAGCGCGGCGTTCTTCGCGACCTCGCCGCGCAGCCCCTCGCTCAGCCCCAGCACCTCCCGCGCCTTGTCCTCGTCGGCCGCGCACAGCTCGACGAGTTCCTCCAACACGGCCGCCCGCGCTCCGGCGAGCCCCGGCAGCGACAGCCCCTCCGGCTCCAGCGGCGACCCGCTCCCCGAGGCGGCCTTGCCCTCCGAGGGCGGCAACAGCACGAGCACGATGCGTCTCCTTCGTCTCCGTACGTACGGCAGCGGGGGCGCGGCCCCACCGCCGGCGCGGGCACCACGGCCGACCGGGCCGGGCACCGCGCCGACCAGCGTACAAAGTGCCGCCCGCCCCGCCCCGGCCTACGCTCGCCGTATGCCCCGTCGCCACCTCCGCGTGAGCGGCGCCGCCGAGGCACCGCTCACGGCCGCCCTGCGGGCGCTGCGCACCGAGCTGGACCTGCCGCACGGCTTCCCGCCCGCCGTGCTCGCCGAGGCCGAGGCCGCCGCGAAGTCCCCGCGCCTGCCCGGCAGGGACGCCACCGACCTGCCGCTGTTCACCATCGACCCGCCCGGCTCCACCGACCTCGACCAGGCCATGCACCTGGCCCGCCGCGCCGACGGCGGCTACCGCGTGCACTACGCGATCGCCGACGTCTCCGCCTTCGTGGAGCCCGGCGGCGCCGTCGACGCGGAGGCGCACCGCCGCGTCACGACCCTGTACCTCCCCGACGGGCGGATCCCCCTGCACCCTTCCGTGCTGTCCGAGGGCGCCGCCGGCCTGCTGCCCGCCCAGACCGCACCGGCCCTCCTGTGGCGCATCGACCTCGACGCGTACGGCCGAAGGGTCGCCACCGACGTGCACCGCGCACTGGTCCGCTCCCGCGCACGGCTCGACTACGCGACCGTGCAGGGGCAGATCGACACGGGCACCGCGGAGGAACCCGTCGCCCTGCTGCGCGACATCGGCCGGCTCCGCGAGGAACGGGAAGCCGAGCGCGGCGGGATCTCCCTCAACGTCCCCGAACAGCAGATCACCCCGACCGACGGCGGCTACCGCCTCACCTACCGGCCGCCCCGCCCCGCCGACGCCTGGAACGCCCAGATCTCCCTGCTGGCGGGCACGGCCGCCGCCGACCTGATGACGGCCGCGGGCACCGGCGTCCTGCGCACCCTGCCGACCGCCCCCGACGGCGCCGTGGCCAGGCTGCGCCGCTCGGCGCACGCCCTCGGCGTCGACTGGCCGCACCACGTGCCGTACGCGGCGCTCCTGCGCACCCTGGACCCGCGCGACCCGCGGCAGGCGGCCTTCCTCCAGGACTGCACGACCCTGCTGCGCGGCGCCGGGTACACGGTCTTCACGGACGGCAGCCTTCCGGCGCACGCGGCGCACGCCGCCGTCGCCGACGAGTACACGCACTGCACGGCCCCGCTGCGCCGCCTCGTCGACCGGTACGCGGGCGAGCTGTGCGTCGCCGCCGTCGCGGGCCACGAGCCGCCCGAGTGGGTGCGGGCCGCACTGCCCGCCCTGCCCCAGGAGATGGCGGACGGCACGAGCCTGGCCCACCGCGTCGAGCGGGAGTGCGTGGACCTCGTGGAGGCCGCCCTGCTCATGGACCGGGTCGGCGAGGTTTTCACCGGCGTCGTCGTGGACGTCCGCGACGAGGACCCGACCGTCGGCACCGTGCACCTCCGGGACCCCGCCGTGGTCGCCCGCATCGACAGCGCCGACCCGGAACCCCTGCCGCTCGGGGAACGCCTCGCGGTCCGCCTCACCCGGGCATACCCGGGCCGGGACAAAGCGCACTTCGTGCCCGCGTGACCGCCGCGACCGGCCCGTCGGCGTCATCGGCGCGGCACCGCACGGCCCGCACCTCCCGCCGCCGCCCGAGCAGCCCGACGAGCGGCACGGGAACCACCAGGCCGGGCCGCACCGACGTCTGCCCGCCCACCGCAGCGGGTACGATGACCAGCACGGCAGACGAGCCGGGCGGGCGGCCGCGTGGGGACCCTTCGGGATCCCCCCGAGGAACGTCCGGGCTCCACAGGGCAGGGTGGTGGGTAACGCCCACCCGGGGTGACCCGCGGGACAGTGCCACAGAAAGCAGACCGCCGGGGGCCTCGGCCCCCGGTAAGGGTGAAACGGTGGTGTAAGAGACCACCAGCGCCTGAGGTGACTCAGGCGGCTCGGTAAACCCCACCCGGAGCAAGGTCAAGAGGGACCGCCTCGCGGTGGTCCTGCGCGGACGATCGAGGGCTGCCCGCCCGAGTCCGCGGGTAGACCGCACGAGACCGGCGGCAACGCCGGTCCTAGATGGATGGCCGTCGCCGTGGGGCCCGCGAGGACCCCACGGAACAGAACCCGGCGTATAGCTTGGCTCGTCTGTCGGCCTGCTGAGGAGAGGCCTCTGACCTGGCGTTTTGCCTGGTCAGGGGCCTTTTCGATCTGCGGGAACTCGGTGAGTGCTGTTCACTCTTTGTGACTGGTGCGGGGTGTTTCTCGGTGCTGTGTGGCGATCGTGTGGCGGTCAGACCAGGGACGGGAGGGTTCGGGCAGGCCATCGTCCGAGCCAGAAAGCCATGGTCGAGCCGGCCCCCTGCTCCTCCGTGGAGCCGTCGTGCAGCAGGTATTCGGTGGGGGCGATGTAGCCCTCGCCGGGCAGGAGGCGTATGCGGACACATCGGGCGGGGTGACCCGCTGCGACGTAGGCGCGACAGTCGTCCGTGTGCGGATAGCGGTACTCGTGATCCTCCGGATACAGGGCGCGGCATACCGCCTGGGCGTCCAAGGTGCCCAGGACGATGTACCGGGCGCCTGGGCCCAGGTTCAAGGCGAGTCGACGCCGCCCGGTGTGCTTCCGGCCGGAGATGAGCTTGTCCCAGTTGTCCAGGTGCAGTCCGATGCGCCGACCGTTCTGGTGGTTCACTGTGGTGGTGAGCATGTCGGGCGTGGCCCGTGCCTGACCCAGGTAATGAGCCTGGTCGTCACCCAATGAGGTGCCCAGCCGCGAAAGATCGGCGCCGCTCGGCATCGGTGGCCGGACGAGCTCCACAAGAGTGCTCGGGGCCAGGCTCGCGGGGGCGATCAGCTCCGCGCTGTCCACCTCCGCGAGGGGCAGCCACGGCCCGGAGGGAACGACGGCCCCTTCCTCATAACGCGGGTCGTCGCCCCTCGTCGTGCGGACAGCCGTGAAGTCGCACCGCTCGCCGAGTGCGGAGTGGCTGTCGAAGGCTATGTACAGGGGCACGGAGTCTCCCGGTTCAGTTGTCTCCGAGCGTGATGTCCAGCTCGGCCATGAGGGCTTCGGTGAGGTCCGCCTGCTGGCCGGGGTCGATACGGACCTTGGTGAGGTTCGAGATCCCGCGGAGGGCCGACAAGTCGTTCTCACGGAGGTCGGTGTCGCGGTAGCGGCCGGTGCCGAATTCGGTGAGCCGGAGCGTGCAGCCCCTGAACACGGCGGCGGAGAGGTCGCAGTCGGTGAACGTGGCCTCGGTGAGGACGCAGCCGACGAAGGCCAGGGGCCCGGTCGCGCGAACCTTTCGGAAGGTGGCGAAGTCGAGCTTGCAGTTCTCGAACAGCACGTCGTCCAGGACCACACCGTCCAGGGCGGCGCCCATCAGCTTGTTGTCGCGGAGGTGGACGCGGGTCAGCTTGCTTCCGCTCCAGCGGGCAGTGCCGAGGTGGGCCCCGGAGATCTCGACTCCGTGGAGGGTGACCGCTTCCAATTCGACGTGCTTGGCCTGGACGCCGGTGATACGGCCGGTGATGAGCTGGGCGTCGCGCAGGTTCAGAGCCCGCAGGTCGGCGTTCCCGTAGCTGAAGTCCTGGACGATGCCTCGCGGGCTGTCGAGCGTGTCGACCTGGGACAGGTACAGGCCCGGCTCATCCAGGTCGGGGGTGGTGACGGTGACGTGGCCGAAGGTTCGGCTGGCCATGGGTGCTCCTTGGTGCTGCCGGGGACGGCCCCGCGTGGGGGCGGGGCCGTCCTGATTGGGGCGCTGGTCTACTTGTTCTTCCAGTTGTCCCAGGACGGTCGGTTGTCGAACGCGGGGGTCGGGTTGTCCCACGTGGGGCGGTTGTCGAACCCGGCCGCGAGGGGCGGGGTGAGGACGTTCTGCCACCGGGGGAGGGCCGCCGCGCCGGCGGCCTCCAGGAGGGACGTGAACCCCGGGGCCGAGTCCATCACGAGTGCGGTGGCGTCAGGGGCGGTGTTCGCGGACATGTCGCGTCACTCCTTCAAGTAGGGCGATCTTGGAGGTGGTGCAGTACCGGGTCCTGGTGCCATCCATCCGGCCCTCGTGCTCGAAGTACCGGTTGGCCGCATGGGCACCTCCGCAGAAGGCGAAGGTGGGACAGGTGGAGCGGCAGGCGTCCACGCCGGACCAGAACTCGGAGATCCAGGGGGTGCGCTCTTCGGCTTGGGCCACAAGCACGTCGAGGTTCGTGTGCAGCACGTTGCCGGTGGTGAAGTCGCCGAAGCGCTTGTCAGTGAACCCGGCGAGCTCGGGAGAGAGCATGACGACGCCGCCGTCGTAGGCGACGGTGGGCATCGGGTCCCAAGGTGCTGAAGCGGGGCTCGGGACAAGGTTTTGGCCGCCGATGACGGCGCTGGCGAAGTTCAGGACGCGCTGCACCTCCCTGACCCGAATGACCGGGTTGGCTCGCCAGGCGTCCGTCAGGGCGGCCCAGAAGTCCGTCGCTCGCGCAGGGGCGGTGTGCGTCGCGTTGTGATTGACGCCTTCCTCCTCCTCGACGTTGACGCCGAGGGTGGTCACGCCCTGCTCGGCGAAAAACTCGTAGAGGCGAGGAGCGTCGGCCGGGTCCGGGTCGGAGACGACGGCGATGGCGGAGAACGGGATGCCGTGGCGGCGCAGGCGTTCGATGCCGCGCATGATGACTCGGAAGCCGGGGTGGCCGGCGCGGGTCACGCGATGGGTGTTCATGTCTTCGGGGCCGTCGATGCTGACCCCGATATGCATCTCGTGCTCGATGAAGAACTGGCACCAGGCGTCGTCCAGTAAGGCGGCGTTCGTTTGGACTGAGTGCTTGACGCCTACGAAGGTGGCCATGAGGGTGGCCAGGTACTCGCGGCCGGCGGCCAGGGGCTCACCTCCGTGCCAGACCACCTCGAACCCAGGCTGCTCGGCGGCCCAGCCGTTGACCGCCTTCGCCACGGCCTCGGCGACCTCGCGGGCCATGAGATGGTTGGACTTTCGGAACGGCAGGTAGCAATAAGTGCAGTCCATCGGCTGACACAGCGTCGTCGGTTGCATGATCACCGAACGCGGGGCCGAGGCGAGTCGGCGGCTTGTGCTGGGCATCGTGCTCCTCTCGCTGTCGTTGTGGTGCTGGGTGGCGCCGCGCCCAGCCAGGACGCGGCGCCTCATCCGTCCGCGCTGACCGCGGAGAGGGCGGGCGGTTGCTGGGAAGACTTACGCCGTGAGGACGGCGTGGGCGCTGAGCTTCGCGGCGCCGACCGGCAGCGTGTGCCGTCCGGACCGGGCCGCGGTGCTGCTGCTCTGGTCCTCGTCCTCGTCCGGCTGCTCGGCGAGCTGGGTGTCGCTCTCGATGACCACCGGCTCATCGGTCTCGGCCGGCTCGGGGATCTCGGGCACCAGGTGCCTCCTTTCTCTCGTCGGTCCAGCCCGGTCGGGCTGGCGGTGCTTGGCCCGCCCGTTACGTCGAGACCAAGCCCACCGCCGGGTAGCGCCAGGGGAGATGGCTGGCACCCTCCTTTGGGCGGTGGAAGTTGCGTTCCCCTACGGAAGGTCCACGACGGTGACCTTGCGCAACTCGCGGATGAGCTGCGAGGCGAGCACGAAGGCCAGGCGCTCGTCCCCGTACCTCAACCAGGGGATGGAGGAGTCGCTTCGCCAACCGCCTTCGGTCAGCTGGTAGGCAGCTCCAGACACCCCCCATACTCGGTAGTGCGGAGTGCCGTCTCCCGCGTGATCGGCACGGGCTCGCCCCCGTCCTCCACTTGCCAACGCCGGAGTGCTTCGAGGAACCGGCGGAGCGCGTCGTCATCGGGCCCGTCCGGGGGCGACGCCTGCCGGGTCTACCGATGGGTGCCTCCAGGTGGCGCCGGGTTCACGGCGGGTCGCCGGGACGGCCGCGTTGCCTCGTGTGGACGGCAGGGGGCGGAGGGTGAGGAGGAAGCGGCTGCGCTTCGCGTGGCGCCCCATCACGTGGACTTACCAGTCGACAGTTCGGCCCACACGATCTTTCCCCAGCGGCGCAGATCGGTGCCCCAGCGATCGGCAACGTGGCTCACGAGAACGAGTCCTCGTTCTGCCTCCGCTTCGTCTGTGGGTTCGCGGCGGATGGGTACCTTGCGGGACCTGTCGGCGACGGCCAATCGGACCCGGTTCGGAGCAGGCCGGGACACGCGAACGCGCAAGGAGGTGTACTGGCCGTGTTGCACGGCATTGGTCACAAGCTCGGAGACGACCAGCACACCGTCTTCGGCAAGGTTGCCGAGGCCCCAACTGTGGAGAGCCGCGCCTACGAGCTGACGGGCTCGCTGCGCAGACTCGGGCTGGCGAGGCATTGTTTCGGAGTAGCCGGGCACTCCGGTCGCTGCGGCTCGGGTAGCACTCATGGTCACGGGGTCTTCCCTCCGGGATGGACGCCCGCCCCCACGACGGGACGCAGAGGCGGGCTCTCCTCCATGCCGCCGAGCCGGGGGAGACACTGCGGATAGGGACCCGATCCCGTCTGGCGGCTGATAACCAGTCAACGCGTCACGGGTAACAACAGGTAGGGCGATCAGGCCCCGCGAACAGGGCGCTGCCTAGGGCGATTTGACCGTTCCTTTGCGTGCGAGAGGCCGGAGGGAGGCTCTAACGTGACCATGTGGACAAGCCGAACAGCGCGTTCGTGGACTGGATGGAAGAGGCGGGCTTATCAGCCCGAGAGGTCGCTGAGCAGGTCAATCAGGCCGTTGGGGAGCTCACAGGCAGAATGGGTGGCCTGGAGGGCTCCAACATTCGCGACTGGCGGTCAGGCCGCGTCAGGTACCCGAACGGCCCGCAACTCCGAGCGATCGAGCTCGTATCGGGGCGAAGTGCTCTGGAACTATTGATCAGAAACTCATGGGGTTCTCGTCCATGACGTAGCGGACGTGTGGGCCACCGAAGTAGCCGCGGACGATGTGCGGCTGACGCTGACGCCTGCGGAAGAAGCGGCGGGTTTCGGCAGCGAGTTCGGCCTGGTCGCGGGCCCGGTGCTGCTTGGGCAGGCTGTGCTTGAGGTCGGCGTTGACCAGTTCGTCGGGGTTCAGCTCGGGCGAGTACGGGGGCAGGAAGTGCAGCTCTACATCATCGGGGTGGGCGGCGAGCCAGTCGCGGACCTTCTTCGAGCGGTGCGCGGAGTGACCGTCGACCACGAGGTGGACCTTGTGGTCGAAGTGGCCGGCGAGCCGGCCCAGGAAGCGGCACATCACTTCGGCGGTGAAGGACTCGGTGAAGACCATGAAGTGCATCCGGCCCTTGGTGCTGATCGCCGACATCGCGTTCACGGAGAACCGGTTCCCGCTCCGCCGCACGACGGGCGTCTTCCCCTTCTCACCCCAGGTGCGGCCGGTGACCTGGTCGGATCGGATGCCGACCTGGTCGGCGAAGAGGATCTCGCCGCCGTCTTTCTTCGCCTGCACGCGGATCTTCGGCCAGGTCTCTTCATGCCAGCGCCGGACGGCCTCGGGGTCCTGCTCGACGGCCCGCTTGTCCGGGCGCTGGAAGGACAGCCCCCATCGCTTCAAATACTTGCCCACCCCCACCTCGGTCAGCCGCACCCGGTACAGCTTCGCGATCAGCTCGCCCACCAGCCGCCGTGTCCACAGCTGACCGGAAAGCCCCACGTCACACGGCCGGTGGTCCAGGACCGCCTGCCGCACCGCGGCCTGCTCGGCCTCCCCGAGCACCTGGTGCACACCGACCGGCTTACCCCGAGGACGCATGACCAGGGCCTCCCGACCACCGGCCTGCCACTTCGCCCACCAGCCGTCGACCGCCTTCAGCGACACCCCGAACACTGCCGCCACGTCCTCGCGGTCCCGCCCCGCCATCAGAGCGGCCACCGCCCGCAGCCGCAGGGCCTCCTGCGCCGACGGCGACAGATGCCGCGCGTCCCCCACCAGATCGCTCACACCCACCCAACGACCCAGAACCCAAACCGTTTCTGATCAATAGGGTTCAGGCGTCGGAGACGCACCACCGCCAGAAAGTCTGAGGAGCCGCCAGTGGACCGCCGGGACTTCTCCATGGGCACAGTCGCCATCGCAGCCGCCACCGCGATCGGCAGTGCTTCCCCCGCAGTCGGCGCCCCTCGAAGAGTCGGCATGTCCGACGTGGCGCGGGTTCGGCAGAGATTTGACGACATCATCGCCTCGGATCACAGGCACGGAGGCCAACTCAGGATCGAAGAGGCGTCGGAACGGCTCGCCGACGAGGCCATGGCCTTGCAAGGCGCCGGGACGGCCTCCCAGCGGGTACGAGGAGCCTTGTATGGAGCGGCTGCCGCCTTCAGGTCTTCCGCAATGTGGGCGGCCATCGACGGCCACCGCTTTGATGCCGCTGAGGATCACCTGCGGAAGGCCGCCAAGGTTGCGAGCATGAGCGGCGACCAAATGATTCAGTTCCGAATCTGGTCGCACGCCGGAACGATGTATAGACACATGGGTAAACCGGGGGAAGCCGACGCGGCTAATCACGTCGCGAGGCGTCTCGGGGTGGTACGCCGCGATCCTGTTTTCGCTTCCCTCGGACTGGCCCGACACGGTGCTATTTACGCTGCATCCGGAGACCGTAGTGCGGCGCTGCGCGCCTTCAAGCAAGCTGAAGAAGCCTGGCACCGATCGAAGCGGTGCGACGATGCAGGGCGTCCTTCGTGGCTCCTCGCCTTCTACGATGAGGCTGAAATCAACTCCTTGGCCATGTCGGCTTGTCTCAGCCTCGGAATGTGGGCCGAGGCTGAGGCACATGGCCACCGCTGTCTTGCCTCCCTGCGTGGGCACATGCACCGCTCGCGAGCCATTGCGACCGCCCGCCTTGCCCGAGCCCAGCTCGAACAGAGAGAAGTGGAGGCGGCCATCACGACCGTCATGTCGGTCCCCGAGGATTCCGCGGTCAACCATCCCCGAGTGGTCGGAATGCTGGCCGGCTTTGGTGCTCGGATCTCCGAGATCGCTCCTCACAGCCCATACTCCGCAATGTGGTACGACCATGACCGAGCAATCAAGGAGAAGCGCCGGTGACCACGCGTACAGCTCGCCTACAGCACCACACTGCCTACACGTCCCACGTGCGGGCCGTGCTCGGAGAGCTGTACGCGCAGGTGCGTGCCGACCGTCTGGACCACCCGAATTACCGACTCGACGTGTTCCTGGAGCGACTGGATCGGCATGGTGTCGAACCCGGTTGGGCAGCCGTAATCGGACATGATTCGGCCGATGGCAGGGCTGTCGGATATGTCTACGGAAACACAGTGGCGCCCGAAGATCGATGGTGGAAGCGAATGAGCACCCCGCCTCCCGCTAAGTACAGATCCAAGGACGCCATCGCCGTCAAGGAAATCGGTGTAATTCCCAAGTGGCGAGGGGTAGGACTTTCTCGGCAAATGCATGATGAGCTCATGAGGCACCGCGACGAGCCCTACACGACCCTCATGGTTAATCCCGCCGCAGGCGATGGAAAGGTCATGAGGCTATACGAAGGGTGGGGATATGAGGAGATCGGGGTTGTTCAGCCTTCCCCGGAATCCCCCTGGCTTGTCTGTATGGCACGAAGCGTGCAGTAGCGGGCGTATGTGAAACGGCGGCGCCCCGCCTCCCGACGGAAGCGAAGCCGCTGTGCGGTCAGGACGCGTGGTCCAGCTCGTCGTACCCGTCAATCTTGGACCCGGTCTCTGCCGGGGTGAGCTCCTGCGGGCCGAGGGTCACGTCCTCGGTGAGGTGCAGACGCATGCGGGCGGTGTCACCGAGGGGCATGGCGTACTGGTCCTCCCGCGGCCCCCGGCCGCCGCCATCCTCGGGGTGCCTTGTGCGGGGAGCCGGGGCGGTGTCCGCATCTTCGTGGTTTCCGCCAGTACGGTCCTTCGCCGGCGTGCCGGAAGACTGCCCGACAGAGGCCGGGCCCAGGGCAACTGCGGCCCGGGACAGACGACTTGACGGCACAAGAGAGGGCGGCACGATGGCCAGTCAGCTGTATGACCAGATCGGTGAGGCGTTCGAGGGCTTCAAGTCCCTTCCGCTGGCGCGCTACGGGGAGGTACCCGCCTTCCTGGGAATGGTCGGCGACGTACGCGGCAAGGCCGTGCTCGACCTGGCGTCGGGTACCGGCTTCTACAGCCGGGAGTTCATGCGGCGCGGCGCCGCCGAGGTCCTGGGGATCGACATCTCCGGTGAGATGGTCGCCGTGGCGCGCGCCATGGAGGAGCGCGAACCGCTCGGGGTGCGCTACGAGGTGGGCGACATCGCCGAACTGCGGCCCCTGGAGCGGCGCTTCGACATCGCCACGGCGGTACAGCTGCTCAACTACGCGCCGGACGCCGCCGCCATGGAGCGGATGTGCCGCAACGTGCACCGGAGCCTCGCACCCGGCGCCGAGTTCTTCGTGCTCGCCCAGAACCCCGACTACCGCTTCGACGGGCCGCCGCTGGACAAGTACGGGTTCCGCTGCGAGGCGACCGGGAAGGAAGGCGGCACCGGCCCGGGTATCCGGCTCACCGCCCTGCTCGACCCGCCGGTCTCGTTCGAATCCACCTGCCCGCGCCGCGAGGTCTACGAGCAGAGTCTGCGGGCCGCCGGATTCCGCGACCTGACCTGGGTGCCCGTGCGGGTGTCCGACAGCGGTCTGGAGGAGTTCGGCGCCGACTTCTGGGCCGACTTCCTCGCCAACCCGCCGCTTGAGATGCTGCGCTGCCGGGCCTGACGCCCCCGCGGCCCCGGTGGCGCCCCGCACGGCGCACCGGCGGCCCGCGGCGGGCACCGCGGCGGGATTCCGCACCCGGTGCCCGCGGCCGGGCGCACCCCGGAGCGGGGGAGTGGCCGGCGCGGCCGCCCGGGGGTGGTCGTCCGGATACCGGCCGCGGCTGCCCCGCACGGTCATGCTGTCGCTGTCGCTGTCGCTGTCGCTGTCGCTGTCGCTGTCGCTGTCGCTGTCGCTGTCGCTGTCGCCGTCGCCATCGGCTCCGGGCTCTTGGCCGCCTGCACACTTGCCCTGCCAGGAGCGGTTGCGGGTGTCAGGAGGGCAGGGCCCGGTCGCGGACGCGGGCCAGGTGGTCGGCGAAGACCCGAGGCGCGTCCGGGGTCAGCGTCCGCAGGGCCACCAGCGCCGTGAGCACCACGTCGCAGAGCTCCGCGCGGACGTCGTCCCACGTGTGCGTGGTGCCTTTGCGGGGGTTCTGGCCGTACGCGCCGATCACCGCCTGCGCGACCTCGCCGACCTCCTCCGACAGCTTCAGTACGCGCAGCAGGGTGGTCCGCTCGGGCGGTCCCTCCGCGTGGCCGTCGAGCCAGGCGTGCAGCTCGTCGATGGTCTTCCACATGTGGTCCATGGGGGTGAGCCTCCCCCGTGGCAGCCGCGGGGACGCCCCGGAGGCGGTGTATCCGGTGGGGCGACGAGTCCGTTTCGCCTCTCCCCTCGGAGCCTGCCGTGCCGATCCCCGTGGACAAGCTGACCGACCCCGCCGTACGCGCCTTCGTCGCCGCGCTCAACGCCCACGACCGTGAGGCGTTCGTCGCGACGCTCGCCCCCGACGCCACCATGTCCGACGACGGTTCCGACCGCGACCTCGACCAGTGGGTGGAGAACGAGGTCTTCGCCACGCGCGGCCACCTGGACGTGGAGTCGGAGAAGGGCGGCGGCCGCGACCTCGTCGCCCGCTACCGCAACGACACGTGGGGCGAGATGCGCACGCAGTGGCACTTCGTCGTCGACGACGGCAAGATCAGCCGCTTCGAAACGGGCCAGGCGTAGCGGCCCCGCTGCCAGGCCCCGCACCGGCAGCGCTCCCCGCACCGGCTCCCGGCCGCCTGCGGATCCGCACCGGCCCTCAGCCGCCTGCGGATCCGCGCCGCACCGGCACCTGCCCCGGCGACCCGCAGGACCTCGGTCGACCGACCTCCGGGGGCCCTGGCAACCCGCGGGACCGTGGCCGCCCGGCCCGTCGAGGCCCCGCCGACCCGCGGGTACGGGGTGTACCGGCCCGTCGAAGCCGC
Source organism: Streptomyces sp. CC228A (assembly GCF_021390935.1). GTDB lineage: Bacteria > Actinomycetota > Actinomycetes > Streptomycetales > Streptomycetaceae > Streptomyces. Next base: position 116,178 of record NZ_JAJPUI010000003.1, on the reverse strand, counting down.
CGTCCCGCGGGTACGGGGTGTACCGGCCCGTCGAAGCCGCCGTCCCGCGGGTACGGGGTGCACCAGCCCGTCGAAGCCGCCGCCGTCCCGCGGGTCCGTGGCCGACCGGTCCCTCCGGGCCCGCCGCCGACCGGCGGGTCCGTGGCGGACCGGCCGGCTGGAGCCCCGCCGACCGGACGCCCCCGCGCTACCCCCGCCCGATGTACGGCATCGTCGTCGCCATCACCGTCGCGAACTGCACGTTCGCCTCCAGCGGCAGCGACGCCATGTGCACCACCGTGCGCGCCACGTCCGCCGCGTCCATCACCGGCTCGGCGGCGACGGTGCCGTCCGCCTGGAGGGTGCCGGTCTGCATGCGGGCCGTCATCTCCGTGGCCGCGTTGCCGATGTCGATCTGCCCGCAGGCGATCCGGTACGGGCGGCCGTCCAGCGACAGCGACTTCGTGAGGCCCGTGACCGCGTGCTTCGTCGCCGTGTACGCCACCGAGTGCGGGCGCGGCACGTGCGCCGAGATGGAGCCGTTGTTGATGATCCGGCCGCCCTGCGGCGCCTGCTCCCGCATCTGGCGGAACGCGGCCTGGGCGCACAGGAAGGCACCTGTCAGGTTGACGTCCACCACCTGCCGCCACGTCTCGTACGGGAGGTCCTCCAGCGGTGTGCCGCCGCCCGCGAACGAGCCGGCGTTGTTGAACAGCAGGTCCACCCGGCCGTACCGGTCCCGCACCGCCGCGAACAGCGCGCGCACCGCCTCCGGCGACGTCACGTCCGTCGGGACGCACAGGGCGTCCCCGCCCGCCAGCGCCGCCGTCTCCGCCAGTGCGGTCTTCCGGCGGCCGGCGAGCGCGACCGACCAGCCCGCTTCCGCCAGCGCCGCGGCCACGCTCCGGCCGACGCCCGAGCCGGCGCCGGTCACCACCGCGATCCTCCGTGCACCGTCCATGGGGGCGCAGCGTACGGGACGGTCCGGCACCCGGACATCATGCGACCGCCATGTGGATGTCGTGTTCCGGACGACCCGGCCGCCTGCACTGGATCCCATGGCCTTCGACGCAGTCCAACTCCGGGCAGCCGCACAGCAGTTCGGTCGCCGTCGGTTCCTCGGCGCGACCGGCGCCGCCGCCGCCCTCGCCTTCGCCGTCCACCTCCCGGCCGCCGGAGCCGCCCAGGCAGCCGAACTCGACGCCAGGAAGATCACCGAGGACCCCTTCACGCTGGGCGTCGCCTCCGGCGATCCGCTGCCCGGCTCCGTCCTGCTCTGGACCCGCCTCGCGCCCCGCCCGTACGAGCCCGGCGGCGGACTGCCCGCCGTCCGCGTCCCGGTGCAGTGGGAGCTCGCCCACGACGAGCGCTTCACCCGGGTCGTGCGGCGCGGCAGCGCCCTCGCGCACCCCGAGTTCGACCACAGCGTCCACGTCGAGGTACGGCACCTCGAACCCGGCCGCGCCTACCACTACCGCTTCCGCGCCGGCGCCTGGACCAGCCCGGCCGGCCGCACCCGCACCGCACCGCACCCGCACGCCCGCCCCGCCGCGCTGAAGCTCGCCGCGGTGTCCTGCCAGGCGTACCACGACGGCTACTTCACCGCGTACCGCCACCTCGCGCCAGAGGACGACCTCTCCGCCGTCTTCCACCTGGGCGACTACCTCTACGAGTACGCCGTCGACGCCGTGGGCGGCGCCCGCCGCTACACCGACCGCACGCTGCCCGCCCACTTCGCCCGGGAGACCGTCACGCTGGAGGACTACCGGCTGCGGTACGCCCTCTACAAGACCGATCCGGACCTGATGGCCGCGCACGCGGCGCACCCCTTCGTCGTGTCCTGGGACGATCACGAGACGGAGAACAACTACGCGGGCGGCGTCCCGGAGAACGGCGTGCCGCCCGAGGAGTTCCTGCTGCGCCGCGCCGCCGCGTACCGCGCGTACTGGGAGAACCAGCCGCTGCGCAGGCCGCAGCGGCCGGACGGGCCCGACATGCGCCTCTACCGGCGGCTGCGCTTCGGCACGCTCGCCCAGTTCGACGTGCTCGACACCCGGCAGTACCGCTCCGACCAGGCGTACGGCGACGGCTGGCGGGTGCCGGGCCCCGAGTCGGAGGACCCGTCCCGCACCATGCTCGGCGCCGCTCAGGAGCGCTGGCTGCTCGACGGCTGGCGGCGCTCCCGCCCCGTCTGGAACGTGCTGCCGCAGCAGGTCGTCCTCGCCCGCCGGCGCAACGTCCCGGGCCCCGGACACAAGGTGTCCATGGACGCCTGGGACGGCTACCCGGCCGCCCGCACCCGGCTGCTCGACGGGGCGTGGAACGCCGGCGTCGACAACCTCGTCGTCCTCACCGGCGACGTCCACGTCGGCTACGCGCTCGACCTCAAGGCCGACTTCGACGATCCGGACTCCCGCACCATCGGCACCGAGCTCGTCGCCACCTCCGTCAGCAGCGGCAGGGACGGCGTGGCGCGGCCCGCCAACTGGGAGAACCTGACCCGGGCCAACCCGCACATGAAGTACTACGACGGCCGCCGCGGCTACCTCCGCGTCACCCTCGCCGAGGACGCGGCCCGCGCCGACTTCCGCACCGTGTCCGCCGTGACGACACCGGGCTCACCGGTCACCACGGCGGCGTCGTTCGTCACGGAAGCCGGCAACCCCGGGCTCCGGCCCGCCTGACCGGCCCGCCTGCCCGCCTGCCCGCCTGCCCGCCTGCCCGCCTGACCGGTCGGCCCGCCTGACCGGCCTGCCTGGCCAGCCCGCCCGCCTAGCCAGCCCGCCTGACCGGTCGGCCCGCCTGACCGGTGTCGGCCCGGCGCCGTCGCCGCCCGCCCCGCTCCGGAAGCCCGGGCGCCGGGCTCCACCGGTCTCGTGGCCCCGCGGCCCGTCACTCGCCGGGATAGCGGACGCCGACGCGGTCCCGTACCGCGTCGAGCGTCCGCATCACCGCCAGCGTCCCATCCAGCGGCACCAGCGGCGACTCCGTCTCGCCGGCCCGCAGGCAGCGCATGACCTCCGCCGCCTCGTGCTGCATGCTGTCGCGCCGGCCCTCCACCCGGAACTCCTCCGGGTCCCGGCCGTCCCGGAACAGCGTGAAGCCCTCCGGGTAGAAGAAGCCGCGGGGGAACTCGATCCGGCCGGCCGTCCCCGTCACCGACGCCGTCAACGGCGTGTCCGCCACGATCGAGCAGGACAGCAGGGCCGTCGCCCCCGAGTCCCAGCCCAGCAGCATGCCGGTGTTCAGGTCGACGCCCTCCGGCGACAGCAGCGCGTCCGCCTGCACCCGGTCCGGCTCGCCGAGCAGCAGCTGCGCGAACGCCACCGGGTACACGCCCAGGTCGAGCAGCGCGCCGCCGCCCGCCGCCGGGTCGCGCAGCCGGTGCCCCGGGTCGTCCGGGCCGACGAGGCCGAAGTCGGCGTGGACCGTCCGCACCTCGCCGATCGCCCCCTCCGCGACCACCTCCACCAGGCGCCGCACGACGGGGCTGCAGTACGTCCACATGGCCTCCATCAGGAAGACCCCGCGCTGCCGGGCCAGGGCGACCAGCTCCTGCGCCTCCCGCGCGTTCAGGGTGAACGGCTTCTCGCACAGCACCGGCTTCCCCGCCTCCAGGCACAGCCCGGCCGCCGCGCGGTGCGCCGCGTGCGGCGTGGCGACGTACACCACGTCGACGTCGCCGTCCTCCGCCAGCTCGGCCCACGACCCGTACGCCCCGGGGATCCCGAACCGCTCGGCGAAGCCCTTCGCCCCCTCCAGCGTGCGGGACGCCACCGCCACCACCTCGGCGTCCTCCGGCATGCCCAGCAGGTCCTGCGTGAACGACGCCGCGATGCCGCCCGTCGCCAGCACACCCCAGCGGATCTTCCGCTCCACGCCCGCCCCCTCCGCTTTAGGTTTCAACCACTCCGGTCGAGCTGAGAGCATAGGCCGGGCGCACCCCCCAGAACAGGAGACGAGACCCCATGCCGGAGAGCGGCCCGAGCACGCAGGGACAGCCACCGACGGACACACCGGGACACATACCGGCGGAGCAGACCGCCGCCGCCCCCGCGCCCCCACCGCGCGCCGCCGCCCCCGCGGCCCCGCCGCACGCGGCCTCCGCGTCCCCGCCCCGCGCCGCAGCCCGCCGGGTCGGCCTCCTCGTCACCCTCGTCCTCGGCGGTCTCACCGCCCTGCCGCCGCTGTCCATGGACATGTACCTCCCGGCCCTGCCCGAGGTCACCCGGTCCCTGCACGCGCCCGCCGCCACCGTCCAGCTCACCCTGACCGCCTGCCTCGCCGGCATGGCCGCGGGGCAGCTCGTCGTCGGCCCCATGAGCGACCGGTGGGGACGCCGCCGCCCGCTGCTCGCCGGCATGCTCGTGTACGTGGCGGCCACCGCGGTCTGCGCGCTCGCCCCCACCGCGGGCCTGCTCATCGGCTTCCGCCTGCTCCAGGGCCTCGCCGGGGCCGCCGGCATCGTCATCGCCCGCGCCGTGGTCCGCGACCTGTACGACGGCGTGGAGATGGCCCGCTTCTTCTCCACGCTCATGCTGATCTCCGGCGTCGCCCCGGTCGTCGCCCCGCTCATCGGCGGCCAGATCCTGCGGCTCACCGACTGGCGGGGCGTCTTCCATGTCCTCGCCGCCATCGGTGCCGTCCTGACGTTCGTGGTGTGGAGGTGGCTCCACGAGACCCTGCCGCCCGAGCGCCGCCACGGCGGCGGCGTCGGCACCGCGCTGCGCACCATGCGGGGACTGCTCGCCGACCGCGTCTTCACCGGCTACATGCTGGCGGGCGGCCTCGCCTTCGCCGCACTCTTCGCCTACATCTCCGCGTCCCCGTTCGTCGTGCAGGAGATCTACGGCGCCTCCCCGCAGACCTTCGCCCTCCTCTTCGGTGTCAACTCCGTCGGCCTCGTCGCCGTCGGCCAGGTCAACGGCAAGCTGCTGGTCGGCCGGGTGTCCCTCGACAAGGTGCTGGCGGTCGGCCTGGCCGCCGTCACCCTGGCCGCGCTCGCGCTGCTGCTGATGACCACCGGCGTCTTCGGACCCGTCGGGCTCGTGCCGGTCGCCGCCGGGCTGTTCGTGCTGATGTCCGCGATGGGCCTCACCCTGCCGACCACCAACGCGCAGGCGCTGATGCGCACCCAGCACGCCGCCGGATCGGCGTCGGCGCTGCTCGGCACCGCGTCGTTCCTGGTCGGGGCCGTCGCCTCGCCGCTCGTCGGCATCGCGGGCGAGACGACCGCCGTGCCCATGGCCGTGGTCCAGCTCGCCTGCGCCGTCGCCGCACTGGGCTGCTTCCTCGGCCTGTGCCGCCCGTGGCGGGCGGAGCGCGGACCCGCACCTACCATGGATCGGTGAACGCCTCCCTCCCCATCCCGGACGCCCTGCGCGCCGCCCTCGCCGGGCTGCTCGACGGGCTGCCCCCGACCAGGGCGGCGCAGGCCGTCGACCGGCTGATCGCCAGCTACCGCGGCACCACCCCGACCGACGCGCCCGTCCTGCGGGACCGCGCCGACGTCGCCGCCTACGCGGCGTACCGGATGCCCGCCACGTTCGAGGCGGCACGGGCCGCGCTGGCCGCGCTGCGGGAGGCGGCCCCCGAGTGGACGCCCACCGGGCACACCGACGTCGGCGGCGGCACCGGCGCGGCGACCTGGGCGGTCGCGGAGGCATGGGACGGCGCACCCCGCAGCACGGTGCTGGACTGGGCGGAGCCCGCCCTCGCCCTGGGCCGCGAACTGGCCGCCGGAGCCGGACCGGACGCCCGGTGGCAGCGGGCCCGCATCGGCGCCGGGCTCACCCTGGAGGCCACCGACCTGGTGACGGTCTCCTACGTCCTCAAGGAGCTCACCCCCGAGGACCGCCGCTCCCTGGTGGCCGAGGCCGCGCGCGCCGGGCAGGCCGTCGTCATCGTCGAACCCGGCACCCCCGACGGGTACGAGCGGATCCTCGCCGCCCGGGAGCAGCTCGTCGCCGCCGGGCTGACCGTCGCCGCGCCGTGCCCGCACAGCGGGGCCTGCCCCATCGTGCCGGGCACCGACTGGTGCCACTTCTCGGCGCGGGTGGCCCGGTCGTCGCTGCACCGGCAGGTGAAGGGCGGCTCGCTGCCGTACGAGGACGAGAAGTTCGGCTACGTGGCGGCGACGCGGTTCCCCTCCGCCGCGGCGGAGGGACGGATCGTCCGCAGGCCGCAGACCCGCAAGGGCCAGGTCCTACTGGACCTGTGCACCGAGGGCGGGGCGCTGCGCCGCGACACCGTCACCAAGCGGCACGGGACCCGGTACAAGGCGGCGCGGGACGCCGAGTGGGGCGACCCCTGGCCGCCGGACCGACCGCCGCCGGGCGGCCCGGCGGGTGAGCCGGGGCGCCCGGCCGGGTGAGCCGCCCCGCGCGCCCCTTGCCGCCGCCCCGCGCGGCGCGCTGGTCTGAGGGCATGGCGAAGAACCGACACCTGACGGCGGCCGCCGCGCTGGCCGCCGCCCTGCTGATCAGCCCGGCGACCGCCCGCGCCGCCGCTGCCGAACCGGAAGCCGAGAGCCCGGTGCTCGACTGGGTCGTCACCCTGAAGTCCGGCACCCGGCCGCTCTTCATGCACCAGGGCGACACGTGGAGCCTGTACGGGCACCTCCACGAGCGCACCGCGGACCGCGGGCCCGGTGCGAAGATCGGCGACATGACCGCCCGCTGCACCGCCGTCCTCGTGCACGCGCGCGGCCACGTCCAGCAGTGCGAGCGCGTCCTGCGCACCGACGCCGGGCACCTGTCCCTCAGCGACGCCATGGACGTGGAGGGCCCCGGCCCGCACGGGGCGCCCGCCGCCGTCACCGGCGGGACGGGCGCCTACGCCGACGCGGAGGGCGAGGCCAGGATCACCGCGCGCGGCGGAACGATCGAGTTCCGCATCACGCTCGACGACTGACCCCGCCCCCTGCCGGTCAGGGACGGAGCTCCTGGGTACAGCACTTCACGCTGCCGCCGCCCTTCAGGAGCTCGCCCAGGTCCATGCCGATCGGCTCGAATCCGCGCCGCCTGAGCGGCCCGAACAGGCCCACCGCCGCCTGCGGCAGCAGCACGTGGCGGCCGTCGCTCACCGCGTTCAGCCCGAGGGCGGCCGCGTCGGCCTCCTCCGCCAGCAGGGCGTCGGGGAAGAGCCGGGCCAGCACCGCGCGGCTACCCGCCGAGAACGCACCCGGGTAGTACATGATCTCGTCCGCCGCCGTGTCCAGCACGCACAGCGCCGTGTCCAGGTGGTAGTAGCGCGGGTCCACCAGGTCCAGGCCGATCACCGGCCGGCCGAAGAACTCCTGCGCCTCGTCGCCCGCCAGCGACGTGGAGCGGAACCCGCGGCCCGCCAGGATGTACGACGCGGTGACGGCGAAGTCCCCCTCGCCCTCGTTGACGTGCTCGGGCTCGTGGACGTCGGGGAAGCCGTGGGCGCGGAACCAGGCGCGGTGCGCCTCCGCCTCCGCGGCCCTCTCCGGATACAGGAAGCGGGCGCCGAGCACCCGGCCGTCCACGACCGTGGCGCCGTTCGCGGCGAAGACCATGTCCGGGAGGTCCGGGTGCGGCTCCAGGAGGTCCACGGTGTGCCCGAGGGCGCGGTAGCGGTCCCTCAGGTCCTCCCACTGCGCGAGGGCGAGCGGCAGGTCGACCGGTTTCGCCGGGTCCATCCACGGGTTGATGGAGTACGTCACCCTGAAGTGCGCGGGTGGGCACATCAGGTAACGGCGCGGTGTTGCGTCACGAGGCAACGAAGGCTCCTCACAGACGTCAGGCGCACGCGGGGTGCGTGCGACGCAGCCATGGTGCGCCCGCGGCCCCGCTTCGCGCATCGCACCGTACGGGTGGTTACCGGCGTTCACGTGTGCTTCACGCGGGGGCGGCGTGGGTCTCCTCACGGTGAACGGAACTCCACCACCGGGCATATCCCGACAAAAAGCGGTAACTCCATCCCCCTGGCCGTGTGTCGGGGCGCCTCTGCCTACCCGCTGGAGCACTCCCGCACACCCCGGTTGCCCGGTCCGGTCACCTGCGGCGCAGGATGGTGGGACCATGGCAGGGACCGCAGGGGCTCGCATCAGGTGTGAGGGGATAGATGGGCGACGGTATCGGCCGCTACCGCGGCACGGGGGAGAGCAGACTCGCGAACTGGCTGCGCCGCAGGCCGAAGGACCCGGGGAAGTCGTCCGCCGCCCCGAGCCGCGAGGAACTCCTGCTGGCCACCGCCGCGGCCGGACTGCCGCTCGCCCCCGCCGCGTACCCCTCCGGCTACCGCTGCTCCTGCGAGCGCATCGGCTGTCCGACGCCCGCCCGGCATCCCGTCTCCTTCGCCTGGCAGACGCAGTGCAGCACCGACCCCGCCCAGATCGAGCGCTGGGCGCAGAGCCAGCCACAGGCCAACTTCATCACCGCGACCGGCATGGTCCACGACGTCCTGGACGTGCCCGTGGAGGCCGGTCGCGCCGCGTTGGAGCGGCTGCTCGCCGACGGCGTGGACGTCGGCCCGGTCGCCGAGGCCGGGGACGCCCTCGGTGAGGGCCGCATGCTGTTCTTCACCGCCACCCGCGGCACCCCGGAGGACGAGGACGAGTGGTGGCCGTGCGAGCTCGACTGCCACCCCGAGACCATGGACGAGCACCCCGGTCTGCGCTGGCACTGCCGCGGCAGCTACGTGCTGGTGCCGCCCGCCCGGCTGCCCGGCGACCACGCCGTGGAATGGGTCCGGGGACCGGAGCACCCGCTGCCGGACCCGCTGACCCTGCTGGAGAGGCTCACCGACGCCTGCGCCCGGCACGCCGACCGGTACGCCGACGAGTACGGCGAGGCCGGCGGGCACCCGGCGGTCGCCTGGCCCATCGGCCGCTGACGGCCCCCGCGGCCGTCGGGCCTCGCGGTCGTCCGGCCCCGCGGTCCTCAAGCCCCGCCGGGCGTGCGCGCCCGCCGGGGCTCGCGCGGCTCATCCCGGCACGTAAGGCCGTACGGCCCGTAGAGCCCGCGGATCGCCGCGGCCCCCGGCGACGGCGTGCGGCTCAGGGGGAGGGGACCCGCGCCCGCCTGCCCGGCGCGTAGGGCCCGCGGACCGCCGCGGCCCCCAGCCAGGGCGTCCGGTTCACAGGGGAAAAGGGGCTGCGCCCTCCCCTGCACGTCCACGGCCCGCGCGCGGGCCCGCGGCAGTACGCCCCGCCCGCCGCGCCCGCCGCTAGGAACCGGTCACCGCGGTCACGCCCTGGGAGCGGGTCACGATCGTGACCCGCTCGCCGCCCGAGCCGTCGGCGCCCGGTTCCAGCCGGGCGGCCACGCTCAGCACCCAGTCCTTCGTGACCGTGTCCCGCACCCGGCCGGTCAGCAGCGGCTTCTCGCTGTCGCTGACCTTGGGCCGGTACCCCTCCGCGGCGGTGCGCCGCTCGTAGAGCCGGGTGGCGAAGAAGACCAGCGCGCCGCCGTCCTCGGTGGCGAGTGCCAGCGGCCGGAACGTCCCGGTGTCCAGGGCCTGGTCCGCGAACTGGACGGCGAGCCCCGGCCGGTTGGCGATCTTGCTGCGTTCCTCCCGCCACGCCCTGGTGTGCTGCCCTGGCGTGAACACGGCGGGCCGCCCGGAGGTCAGGTAGGAGGCGTAGTCCTTGCTGATGCCGGCCACCCGGCCGTCCGCCACCGGCTCGGCGAACCCGTCCGCGTCGGTGCGGAACGCGGGAACCGCCTGCTCCGCCAGGACGGCGAGGTGCGAGGCCTCCCAGAGCTGGTCGTTGCCGTTCCTGATGAAGACCAGCAGCCAGCGGTTGTCGCCCGGTCCCTTGTCGTCCACGTCCCGGTTGGAGTCGGTGTCGGCGACGAACCAGCGGGGCCAGCCCGCCTTCTTCGGTATCACGAACCGCGCGTCCGTCAGCTCCAGCGGCGTGTGCTTCGGGTTGCCCTGAGGGTGCGTCACCGACCTGGCCTTCAGCCCGGCCTGGTGGATCGCGCCCAGCGACCCGGTCACCCGGTGCGCGTCGAGCGACGGGTCGTACGCCTTGTCGGCCGCGTTGTACGCCTCGACGAACTCCTCCAGCGCCCGCGCCGCCTCGTCCCGGGTGACCGTGGGCACGATCTCCGACTCGCCGTGCACCGTCACGCATCCGCTCGCCGTCGACGCCAGCACGGCCACTGCCGTGAGGACGCCCAGCGCCCGACCCAGCCTCGTCATCGGTTGCCTACTGCTCCTCACGCCCTCGCCCGTACCCGCATCGACCGACCGAACCCTACCCGGACGGGCCCCCGGGCCCGGCGGCGGCCGGTGGGCACGGGCCGTGCTTGAATGCCCGCGTGATGAGCCCGCACGGCGCGAACGGCGCACCCGAGGTCCTGTCCGTCTTCTGCGGCGCCGACGGGCGGCACGGCAACCGGCTCGGCGTCGTACGCGACGGACGCTCCTGCCCCGACCCGGCTGCCCGCCAGGAGCTCGCGCGCAGGCTCGGGCACAGCGAGACGGTGTTCGTCGACGACCCGGAGCGCGGTGCCCTGGACATCTACACGCCCAGCGTGCGGCTGCCCTTCGCGGGCCACCCCGTCGTCGGCGCCGCGTGGCTGCTTGACCTGGAGGTGCTCGACCTGCCCGTCGGCGAGGTGTGGGCCCGCCAGGACGGCGAGTTCACCTGGATCGAGGCCCGCGCCGAGTGGGCGCCGCCCCGCACCCTGCGCCGGTACGCATCCGCCGCCGAGGTCGACGCGCTGCCGGTGCCGCCGGTGGGGGAGTGGACCTATGCGTGGGCCTGGGAGGACGAGGCGGCGGGCCGGGTCCGCGCACGGGCGTTCCCCGGGCGGGGCGACGGCGTCGACGAGGACGAGGCGACGGGCGCGGCGGCCCTGCTGCTGACGGCGGAGCTGGGGCGCGCCCTGAACATCATCCAGGGCCGGGGCTCGCAGATCATGACGGCTCCCGGCCCGGACGGGGTCATCGAACTGGGCGGCAGGGTGCGGCGCCTCGCCCTCGCCTGAGCCCCCGCGGCGTCACGCGCTGAGCGGGAACTCCCGTCCCAGCTCGTGGAAGACGGCGGTGTTGAGGGCGAAGGCCCGCTTGCACTCGTCGACGATCCGCTGCCGCTCCAGGTCGTCGGCGCGCACCCCGTCGAGCAGCTCGCGGTAGGTGCGCTTGAACGCGGCCGGGTTCGGGATGCCCTCGAACACGTAGAACCGCACCCCGTCGCCCTTGCGCGGAAAGCCCCAGGTGCGCTCCGCCTTGTCGCGGATGATCTGACCGCCCGACAGGTCGCCCAGGTAGCGGGTGTAGTGGTGGGCGACGTACCCGCCGGGCCAGGTGCGGGCGCACTCCTCGACGCGCTCGGCGTACGCGGCGGTGGCGGGCAGCGGCGCCGCCCCGGCGCGCCAGTCCGGACCGCGCAGGTGGGCGAGGTCCCGCTCCAGCGCGGCGGTCCGCAGCAGTTCGGGCCGCAGGAACGGCCCGGCGACCGGGTCGTCCGCCAGCCGCCGGGCGGCGGCGCCCTCCAGGGCCCGGTACACGAACCAGAGCTGTTCCGTGTACCGGGCGAAGGCGTCCACACCCAGGCGGCCGCCGAGCAGGTCGCCCATGAACGTCGACGTCTCGGCCTCCATGTGCGCTTCGTGCGACGCGGTGCGGATGAGCGTCGAGAAGGGCGTGGCGGCGGTTGCGGCGCTGGCGCGTGCGGTCAAGGCGGGCCTCCGGGGGCCGAGGGGACCGATGGGTGCGGGAAGAGCTCGGGGCAGGGCGTGACAACGCCGATCCTGCAACTTAGGCTTACCTAAGTCAACCTCTTTCCGACGGCCTGTCGGTAAAACGGTACCCCGCGGAGGCGTCAGGGCAACGTGAGGATGTCGGCCCCGGTGTCCGTCACCACGAGGGTGTGCTCGAACTGCGCGGTCCGCTTGCGGTCCTTCGTCACCACCGTCCAGCCGTCGTCCCACATGTCGTACTCGTGGGTGCCCAGCGTCAGCATCGGCTCGATGGTGAAGGTCATGCCGGGCTGCATGACGGTGGTGTGGTGCGGCGAGTCGTAGTGGGGGATGATCAGCCCCGAGTGGAACGACGAGTTGATGCCGTGGCCCGTGAAGTCCCGCACCACCCCGTACCCGAACCGCTTCGCGTACGACTCGATGACCCGCCCGATGACGTTGATCTGCCGCCCCGGCCGGACCGCCTTGACGGCCCGGTTCAGCGCCTCCCGGGTCCGCTCGACCAGCAGCCGCGACTCCTCGTCGACGTCCCCGCAGAGATAGGTGGCGTTGTTGTCGCCGTGGACGCCGTGGATGTAGGCGGTGACGTCCAGGTTCACGATGTCGCCGTCACGCAGGACGGTCGAGTCGGGGATGCCGTGGCAGATCACCTCGTTGACCGAGGCGCACAGCGACTTGGGGAAGCCCCGGTACCCGAGGGTCGACGGATAGGCCCCGTGGTCGCACATGTACGTGTGCGCGATCCGGTCCAGCTCGTCCGTCGTGACGCCGGGAGCGATGTGCTTGGCGGCCTCCTCCATGGCCTGCGCGGCGATGCGCCCCGCGATGCGCATGCGCTCGACGGTGTCGGCGTCCTGCACCTCGGGGCCGTCGTACGGCTTCGGGGCGGGCTTCCCGACGTACTCGGGGCGGGGGATGGAGCCGGGGACGGGACGGGTGGGGGACAGGACCCCTGGGACGAGCAGTGACTGGCCAGACATGCCAGCGAGTCTAACCAGGGTGCGCGGGGCACCATGGCGACAGAGAAAGGAGCCGGACATGGCCCTGTTCAAGAAGCGCACGGCGGGAAAGCCGGGCGAGTGGTACTACTGCCTGCAGCACAAGAAGGTCGAGGAAGGCCCCGAGTGCCCCGCGCGCAACCGCTTCGGCCCGTACGCGACAGCCGCCGAGGCCTCCCATGCGATGGAGACCGCGCAGGCCCGCAACCTCGACTGGGAGACCGACCCCCGCTGGCACGACCGGGACCCGGACGGCGGCGCCCCCGACCGCCCCGGCGAATAGGCCGCCCCCGCCCCGCGGGCCCGTCAGGCCGTCCCGCCCCGCGCACCGTACGGGCCCCGCGGCCCGGCAGCCCCCGCCCGCCCGGCAGCCCTGCCGTACGGGCCGCGCCGAACCGGCCCGCAGGGCAGCCGCGGGCGCCGCGCGAGCGGGCCACGCCGCCGCGGGCCGCGCTACCGGGACAGCTCCCGGCGGCGCCGCGCGTCCTCGTCGGTGGAGGCGTCGTACGAGACCAGCTTCGGCAGCGCCGCCGCCAGCAGCGCCACCGCCCCCACGCAGGCCGCGCCGCCCACCCAGATCGCGCTCCGCGTCCCCGTCCAGCCCGCCATGGCGCCCGCCCGCACCTGGCCGAGCTGCGGGCCCACGCTGTACGACAGCACCTCGATGCCCGCCAGCCGCCCCCGCAGCTCGTCCGGGATCGTCTGGTTCCAGATCGTGGACCTGCCGAGACCGCTCAGCATGTCGCCCGCCCCCGCCGCCGCCAGGCACAGCAGCACCAGCCACACGTTCTCCAGCAGCCCGGCGGCCGCGACCGCCAGGCCCCACCCGGCCGCGCCGCACACCACCAACAGCCCGTGCCGCCGCACCCGGCCCGTCCAGCCGCTGGTCAGACTCACCAGCACCGCCCCCGCGGACCCCGCCGCGTACATCAGCCCGAGCGCCCACGGGGCGCCCAGGTCGTCCGCGAGGAACGGGAACAGCGTGTGCGGGAAGGCGAGCAGCATCGCGGCGAGGTCGACGGCGTACGTGCCCAGCAGCACCGGCCGCGACCACGCGTACCGCGCGCCCTCCACGATGCCCCGCAGCGACGGCTTCTCAGCGCCGTGCGCGGGCGGCGCGGGCGACAGCCGCAGGCACAGCAGCACGGAGAACGCGAAGCAGCAGGCCGTCGTCGCGTACGCGGTCGCGTGACCGGCGTACGCCACGACCAGCCCCGCCACCGCGGGCCCGGCGATCGCGCCGAGCTGCCAGCGCAGCGCGTTCAGCGCGGCCGCGGCGGTGAGCTGGTCGTGCGGCACGATCCGCGCGATGAGGGCGTCCAGCGCCGGACGCTGGAGCCCCGCGCACGCGGACACCCCCGCGGCGACGAGGTACAGCGGCCACAGCAGCGGCTCCGGCAGCAGCGCGTTCACCAGCAGGACCGCCGCCAGCAGGCCCAGGCACACCTCCGTGCCGAGGATCACCCGGCGCCGGTCCACCGCGTCGGCCAGCGCCCCGCCGTACAGCCCGCACACCACCAGCGGCACCAGCTCGACCGCTCCCATGGCGCCCACGGCGAGCGGCGAGCCCGTCAGCTCCTTGATCTGGAGCGGCAGGGCGACCATGGCCGTGAAGCTGCCGAAGTACGCGACGAGCCCCTGCACCCACAGCAGCCGGAAATCCCGGGAAGACCGCCACGGCGAAAGGTCGGGCAGCAGTGCGGAGAGCTTCTGGATCACGAGGCGCCATGCTCCGCAACGCACCGGCACCCGGCAACAGGTTTTCGGCCCGCCGGACCGCCCCGCACCGCACGGCCCCCGCACGGCACCGCCCCGCCCGCGCACGGCCGCGGCGGCGCGCGCACACGGGACGTTGCGTCCCCAGCCCGCCTCCCGGCAGCAGCCCGCGCTACCAGCGGGCCGGGGCGGCGCCGTCATGTGGTCGGCCAGCCGGGCCAGCCGGTCGCGGAGACGGCGCCGGCCGCGCGGCGCGGGCAGGCTGTTCTCCCCGGCCGCCGCGCTCACCAGATGCTGCACGAGGTCCAGGTCGACGCCCTCGTCCCGCTCGGCGTCCACCGACAGCGCCTCGTGGGCGAGGCCGCGCACCTCCGGGTCCCCGCCGTCCAGCGACAGCACCGCCGCCCCCGCGCGCCGGGCGTCGTGCACCCGCTCCAGCAACCCCCCGTCCGGCCGGTCCGGCGCCACCACCAGCAGCGTCGACCCCCGACCCGCCGCCTCCAGCCGCCCGAGCCCCACCGACAGGTGCGCGGGCTCCTCCGGGCGCACCCGGTGGCGCACCAGCGTCGGCGCCAGCTCCGGCTGCCCCGACCACATCGCCTCGTCCGCCAGGTGCGCCGCCAGGTGCCACGGCTCGTACCGCTCCGTGCCCACCAGCAGCAGCCCACCGCCCTGCGGCACCACGGACGAGCGCAGCGCCCCGGCGAAGCGGCGGGCGGCGGCGGGCCAGGCGGTCCCGGCGAGGACCTCGCGCAGCAGCGCTACTCGTACGGCGTCCATGGCGCCGCATCCTGCCGGGCCGCCGCCCGCCGCACGCGCGTTCCGCGCCGCGTCACCCGTACGGGGCCGTGGCACGTAGTGTCACCTCCATGACAGACACGGAGACCAAGAAGACCCCCGGCCCCTGGGAGCTGCCCGACGTGTCCGGCCTCGTCGTCGGCGTGCTCGGCGGCACCGGCGACCAGGGCCGCGGCCTCGCCTACCGGTTCGCCCGCGCCGGGCAGAAGGTGGTCATCGGCTCCCGCGCGGCGGAGCGCGCCCGCGCGGCCGCCGCCGAGCTGGGCCTCGGCATCGAGGGCGCCGACAACGCCGAATGCGCCCGCCGCAGCGACGTCGTCATCGTCGCCGTGCCCTGGGAGGGGCACGCCAGGACCCTGGAGGCGCTCCGCACCGAACTGCGCGGCAAGCTCGTCGTGGACTGCGTGAACCCGCTCGGCTTCGACAAGCAGGGCGCCTACGCCCTGAAGCCGGAGGAGGGCAGCGCCGCCCAGCAGGCCGCCGCGCTGCTGCCGGAGTCCCGGGTGACGGCGGCGTTCCACCACCTCTCCGCGGTGCTGCTCCAGGACACGTCCGTCGAGGAGATCGACACGGATGTGATGGTCCTCGGCGAGAAGCGCGCCGACACCGACATCGTGCAGGCCCTCACCGCGCGCATCCCGGGCATGCGCGGCGTCTTCGCGGGACGGCTGCGCGGCGCCCACCAGGTCGAGGCGCTCGTCGCGAACCTGATCTCCGTGAACCGCCGGTACAAGGCCCACGCGGGGCTGCGCCTCACCGACGTCGACCCCGACCGCCGGTAAGGGCCCGAGCCCGCCCTGCTCCGGCTCGTCCCCGCCCGGCCGCCGCCCCGCCGCTGCCCCGCCCGACCGCCGCACCGCCCGGCCGCCGCCCCGCCCCGGGCGCGGAGCGGCGCGGGGCCGGGCGGTGCGTCGCGCGGGGCCGTGCCCTGACGCGGGGCACCGGCGGCCATGGGGGACACTGGACGGGCACCACCGCCAGCCCACCCCGGACAGGAGCCGACCCCCATGTCCCGCCTCGCGCTCTACAGCCTCGTCGTCTGCGTGCTCGCCACCTCCGCGGCCGTGGTCTCCTTCGTCCAGGGCATGTGGCTCGGCGTCGTCTGGGTCCTGCTGGCCGGTGTGTCGTCCAACATGTGCTGGTACTACTGGCGCCGGGACCGGCAGACCGCGGGCTGACCGGTCACCGGGCGGGCGCAGCCGCCGCTGCCGCGCAGAGCGCGTCGGCGTCCTCCCAGAACCGGTAGGCGCCCCAGCCGCAGTACGTGTCGGTCCCGGCGACGCCCAAACCCTCCAGGACACCGTCGACCAGCCCGAAGAACGCCTGGTTCACGCTCGGCTCGAAGAGCAGGACGAACACGGCGATCAGACCGAACGGCGCGAACGGCTCCACCTGGCGCCGCACCCGGTCCGACAGCCACGGCTCCACGACGCCGTACCCGTCCAGGCCCGGCACCGGCAGCAGGTTCAGCAGCGCCGCCCCCACCTGGAGCAGCGCGAGGAACGCCAGCGCGAAGCGGAACCCGGCCGGCATCGCGTCCGCACCCCCCAGCCAGAACGGCGCCGTGCACACCACCGCCAGCACCACGTTCACCGCGGGTCCCGCCGCCGAGACCGCGCTGTGCTTCCAGCGGCCGCGGATCCGGTCCCGCTCGATGAAGACCGCGCCGCCCGGCAGGCCGATACCCCCCATGATCACGAACACCACCGGCAGCACGATGCTCAGCAGGGGGTGCGTGTACGTGAGCGGGTTCAGCGTCAGATAGCCCTTCGCCCCCACCGTCAGGTCCCCGCCGTGCAGGGCCGTCCTGGCGTGCGCGTACTCGTGCAGGCACAGCGAGACGATCCACGCCGACGTCACGAAGAGGAACACCGCCAGCCCGGGAAGGGCCGCGAACCCCGTCCACACCGCCCCGCCGGTGACCGCGGTCACCGCCGCGATGCCGAGGAAGACCGGGCTGACGCGCCCGTGGCCCTCGCGGTCGCGGCGGAAGGCGGCGGATGTCATGGGCGGGCTCCTCGTCCTCGGGTGCCGGGTCCGCGGTCCGCGGACCCGGTCGACCGTACAGGGCACCCGGCCGCGGACGCCCGACAGCCCGCCGACGGGGGAAGATCGGCGGGCTGTCGTCCGTGCCGCAGTGGTCGGTGGGCGCGGGGGCGGAGGTCAGTGGAAGGTGTGCTCCTCCGCGGGGAAGGCCCCGCCCGCGACGTCCTCCGCGAACGCCTGCGCGGCGTCGCCGAGGGTCCTGCGGAGGTCCGCGTACTGCTTGGTGAAGCGCGGCACCCTGCCGCCGGTCATGCCGGCCATGTCGGTCCACACCAGGACCTGCGCGTCGGTGCCCCCGCCCGCGCCGATGCCGATGGTCGGGATGTGCAGCGACCGCGTCACCTCGGCGGCCAGCTCGGCCGGCACGAGCTCCAGCACCACCGCGAACGCGCCGGCGTCCTGCGCCGCCTTGGCGTCCCGCAGCAGCCGGTGGGCGTCCTCGTCGCCGCGGCCCTGCACCCGGTAGCCCATGGTGTTCACGGACTGCGGCGTCAGGCCGAGGTGGGACATCACCGGGATGCCGGCGTCGACCAGCATCCGCGTCTGGGGCAGCGAGCGCTCGCCGCCCTCCAGCTTGACCGCGCCCACCCCGGCCTCCTTCACCAGCCGGGTCGCCGACCGCAGGGCCTGCACGGGGCCCTCCTGGTACGAGCCGAACGGCAGGTCGCCGACGACCATGGCGCGCCGGGTGCCCCGCACGACGGCGGCGGACAGGATGGCGACCTCGTCGAGCGTGACCGGCACGGTGGTGTCGTAGCCGAGGTGGCAGTTGCCCATGGAGTCGCCGACGAGCAGCACCGGGATCCCGGCCTCGTCGAAGACGGACGCCGTCATCGCGTCGTACGCGGTGAGCATGGGCCACTTCTCGCCCCGCTCCTTGGCGGAGGCGATGTCGTGGACGGTGATGCGGCGCGTGCCCTTGCCGCCGTACAGCGCCTTGGGGTGCTTGGCCCCGCTGCTGTCGCCGGTCTGCTCGCGGGCAGGCTGAAGCGTCATTGGAACGGCTCCTTCGTCATCTTGAGGCGCCCTGACGGCGTCCCCAGACCACATCCATGGTGGCACTACGTGCCGCGCGGCGGAAGTCGCCCGGCGAACTGGTGGACGAGCCTCCGCGGCGCCGCCCCGGATCCGGGCCGGCCGGCACCGGGACACCGGCGGGAGGCGGGCGGGAGGCCGGCGGGACGGCGTGTGGGGCGAATGGAGTAGCGCGGGACGACGCCGCACCGCGGCCTCCCTACGGTCGAGGCATGCCCCCGTCCACCGGCGCCCCGCCGCCCCCGAGCCCGCGCCCGCGCCCGCGTCCGGGCCCCGCCCCGCCGTCCCCCCGGACGTGCACCGCAGGCGCTGGGCGGTGCTCGGTGTGCTCATGCTCAGCCTGCTGATCGTGGTGCTGGACAACTCCATCCTGAACGTGGCCGTGAAGACCATCGCGCTCCCCCCGCCCGCGGGCCTCGGCGCCAGCCAGGGGCAGCTGGAGTGGGCGATCAACGCGTACGCCCTGGTCTTCGCCGGGCTGCTGTTCACCGCCGGGCTGCTCGGCGACCGGCTGGGCCGCCGCCGGGTCCTGCTCTGCGGCACCGCACTCTTCGGTGTCGCCTCGGCGCTGGCCGCACTGTCGGACTCGCCGGTCGAACTGGTCGTGTGGCGCGCGGTCATGGGTCTCGGCGCGGCCTTCGTGATGCCGGCCACGCTCGCCGTCCTGATGAACGTCTTCGAACGGGACGAGCAGCCGCGGGCCATCGGCATCTGGGTGGGCGCGGTCGGTGTGGCCATCGCGGTCGGCCCGGTCACCGGCGGGCTGCTGCTCGAACACTTCTGGTGGGGCTCCATCTTCCTGGTGAACGTGCCGGTGGTGGCGGTGTCCCTGGCGGCCACCGCGCTGGTGGTCCCGGAGTCCCGCGACCCGGCGCCCGGCCGCCTCGACCCGGGCGGGGTCGCGCTGTCCGTCGTCGGCCTCGTGCTGCTGGTGTACGGCATCATCCGCGGCGGCGAGCAGGCCGACTTCACGGACTGGGGCGTGGTGCTGCCCGTCGCGGGAGGACTGCTGGTGCTGACCGGTTTCGTGCTGCACGAGCGGCGCACCGCGCACCCGGCCCTCGACATGGGGTGGTTCCGCGTCCCGGCGTTCTCCGCCGCCGTCTGCGGCATCGCGCTGGTCTTCTTCGCGCTGATGGGCGTGACCTTCTTCACCGCGTTCTACCTGCAGAGCGTGCGCGGCTTCACCCCGCTGGAGACGGGACTGCTGCTGCTGCCGCTGGCGGTGACGCAACTGGTGTTCGCACCGCGGTCGCGGCTGGTGGTGCGGCGGTTCGGGGCCCGGGCGGTGTGCGCCGCCGGGCTGCTGCTGGTGGCGGCCTGCATGGCCGCGTTCACCGCCTTCGACGACGCGACGCCGATCTGGGCGGTCGAACTGGTGCTGTTCGCGCAGGGCACCGGCATGGCCCACGTCATGCCGCCGGTGACGGTCACCGTGATGCAGTCGCTCCCCCGGGAGAAGGCCGGCTCCGGCTCCGCGGTCAACAACACGTTCCGGCAGGTCGGCGGCGCCCTCGGGGTGGCCGTGCTCGGCTCGGTGCTGTCCGCCGCCTACCGGAGCCGCATCGAGGGGCACCTCGGCATGCTGCCGCCGGGGGACCGCGCGGCGGCGGGGGAGTCCGTCGAGGCGACGCTCGCCGCGGCGGACCGGCTGGGCGCGGCGGGGGAGGCCCTGGTGGCGCCCGCCCACGCCGCTTTCCTGCACGGCATGCACGTGACGGCGCTGTGCTCGGCGGCCGTCGCGGCGGCCGGGGCGGCGGTCGTCGCCCTGTTCCTGCCGGGCCGCCCCGCACGCCCCGGCGGCGGCCGGGACCGTCCGCCCCGCGTCGGCGGGGAGGACCGCCCCCGGGCGGTGCGGACGCCCTGACACCCGCCGCCGTACCGCCCGCGCGGTGCACGGCACGCGTGAAGAGCAGGAAAACCCCTGGCCAGAAGTGTGCGGGTTCTGTCACAACCCGCGCTCCGGCCGCACCCTCAGGAACTCGTCCCCGCCCCGGCTCGTCCTCGTGGCCGTACGGCCGTTCCGTGATCGCCTACTGTCGTGACCGGGACGGGACAGGCAGCACAGCACGTGAGGGCGGCAGGATGGCGTGGGGCGGACGACATGACCAGGACCGGGACGGGGCGGCGGAGCCGCGGCGCCCGCAGACCCGGTCGCGGTCGCTGGCCGACCGCCTGCGCGGCGACCCGGGCCTCTGGCGCCGCGGTGTCGTCCTCGCCGTCTGCTCGGTGCTGCTCGCCCTCCTCATGGCGCTGCACGCGCACATCCCCAACGCGGTCGGCAACCTGGGCAGCCTCACGGAGACGTTCCTGCCGTGGTTCGGGCTCCTCGTGCCCGTCCTGCTCGTGCTGGCCGTGCTGCGCCGCTCCGCCACCGCGGTGGTCGCGGCGCTCGTCCCGGCGCTGGTGTGGGCCAACGCCTTCGGCGGGCTGGTGACGGACAAGGCCGGCGACGGCGGCGACCTGACGGTCGTGTCCCACAACGTCAACGCCGACAACCCGGACCCCCAGGGCACCGCCGACACGGTCGCCGGGTCCGGCGCCGACGTGGTGGCCCTGGTGGAGCTCAAGGCGTCGATGGTGCCCGTGTACGAGCGGGCGCTGGCCGACGCGTACCCGTACCACTCGGTGCAGGGCACCGTCGGCGTGTGGAGCAAGCACCCCGTGGCTGACAGCCGCCCGGTCGACATCCGCATGGGCTGGACCCGGGCCATGCGCGCCACGGTGGCCTCCCCGCGGGGCGACGTCGCCGTGTACGTGGCGCACCTGCCGTCGGTGCGGGTCAAGTTGAAGGCCGGGTTCACCGCCAGCCAGCGGGACGCCAGCGCCGACGAGCTCGGCGAGGCCATCGCGCGGGAGCCCAACCGGCGGGTGATCCTGCTCGGCGACCTCAACGGCACGATGAACGACCGCGCCCTGCGGGCCGTCACCTCGCAGATGCGCTCCACGCAGGGGGCGGCGGGCGACGGCATGGGCTTCAGCTGGCCGGCCGCCTTCCCCATGGCCCGTATCGACCAGATCCTCGTCAAGGGCGTGGAACCGGTCGCCTCCTGGTCCCTGCCCCGCACCCCGAGCGACCACCTGCCGATCGCGGCGAGGGTCACGCTCTGACGGCAGCGGCGGCGTGCCCGCTCGGCGCGGCAGCGGCGCGGCGGCCCTGCTCGGCGGCCAGGCGAGGCGACCCGTTGCGGCGGCCCGGCCCGGCCCGGCGCGGCGGGGGCGGGGAGGGCCCGGCCCTGCACCGCGCCGGAGGGCCGGGGCGGCGGACCGCTGCCGCCGCGAGGGCGGCGGCAGCTCCCGGACGCCTCCGCACCGGTGGGCGCTCCGCGGCCGCGGACGGCGTGAGGGGGCCACCGATCCGGGAAGCCCCCTCATCCGGGGCCACCGATCCGGGAAGCCCCCTCATCCGGGCTCCCCATCCGGGAAGCCCCCTCGTCCGGGCGTCAGCCGGTCTCGCGCCAGCGGTTCGTGATCGGCAGGCGCCGGTCCTTGCCGAAGCCCTTCGCGGAGATCTTGGTGCCCGGCGGGTACTGGCGCCGCTTGTACTCGGCCGCGTCCACCATCCGCAGCGTCCGCGCCACCAGTTCCGCGTCGAAGCCCGCCGCCACGATGGCCTCCAGGCCCTGGTCCTGGTCGACGTACAGCTCCAGGATCCGGTCGAGCACGTCGTAGTCCGGCAGGGAGTCCGTGTCGACCTGTCCCGGGCGCAGCTCCGCGCTCGGCGGCTTCACGATGGAGTTCTCCGGGATCGGCGGGGTCTGCCCGCGCTCCTCCGCAGCCCGGTTGCGCCACTTGGCCAGCCGGAAGACCTGCGACTTGTACACGTCCTTGATCGGGCCGTACGCGCCCACCGAGTCGCCGTACAGCGTCGAGTAGCCCACCGCGAGCTCGGACTTGTTGCCCGGCGCGAGCACGATGTGGCCCTCCTGGTTGGACAGCGCCATCAGCAGCGTGCCGCGCAGCCGGGACTGCAGGTTCTCCTCCGCCAGCCCCGTCAGCCCCAGCGACCCCATGTACGCGTCGAACATCGGCTCGATCGGCACGGTGCGCAGGTGCAGCCCCGTCCTGCGGGCCAGCTCCGCCGCGTCCGCCTTGGAGTGCTCGGACGAGTACTTCGACGGCATCGACACCCCGTACACGTGCTGGGCGCCCAGGGCGTCGCACGCGATCGCGGCGACCAGCGCCGAGTCGATACCGCCGGACAGGCCGACCAGGACCGAGCGGAAGCCGTTCTTCGCGACGTACGCCCGCAGGCCCACCACCAGCGCGGTGTAGATCTCCTCGTCGTCGTCGAGCCGGTCCGCGTAGCCGCCGGTCAGCTCCGGCTCGTACGGGGGCAGCGGCTCCTCCGACAGGACGACGCGCTCGACGCGCATCCCGTCGTCCACGACGCCCTCGACCGGCTCGGCGGCCGCCGCCGGCAGGTCGAGGTCCAGGACGACGCTGCCCTCCGCGAACTGCGGCGCCCGCGCGATCACCTCGCCGTTCCCGTCCACGACGATCGTGTCGCCGTCGAAGACCAGCTCGTCCTGCCCGCCGATCATGGCCAGGTAGGCGGTGGTGCAGCCGGCCTCCTGGGCGCGCTTGCGGACCAGCTCCAGCCGGGTGTCGTCCTTGTTCCGCTCGTACGGGGAGGCGTTGACCGACAGCAGCAGCCCCGCGCCGGCGCTGCGCGCCGCGGGCACCCGGCCGCCGTCCTGCCAGAGGTCCTCGCAGATCGCCAGCGCCACGTCGACGCCGCGGACCCGGACGACCGGCAGGGTGTCGCCGGGCACGAAGTAGCGGAACTCGTCGAAGACCCCGTAGTTCGGCAGGTGGTGCTTGGCGAAGGTGAGCACCACCTGCCCGCGGTGCAGCACCGCCGCGGCGTTCTGCGGGGCGCCGGCCGGCTGGCCGTACCGCGGCTGGGCCTTCTCGGCGCGGTCGAGGTAGCCGACGACCACCGGCACCTCGCCGAGGTCCTCGGAGGCCAGCCGCTCGGCGAGCGTGCGGAGCGCGGCCCGCGACGCCTCCACGAACGACGGCCGCAGGGCCAGGTCCTCGACGGGGTAGCCGGTCAGCACCATCTCGGGGAACGCGACGAGGTGCGCTCCCTGCTCGGCGGCGTGCCGGGTCCAGTGGACGACCGACTCCGCGTTGCCGGCGAGGTCGCCGACGGTGGAGTCGATCTGATTCAGGGCGAGGCGAAGTTGAGGCACGCCGCCCAGTGTAATCGTCAGTCCGACGCGATGTCCCTGCGGGAGGGTAGGGGCCGCCCCGCTCCCCGCCCCACCGCACTCGGGGCACCGCGCGGCCGGGACCGGCACGCCTGGGACCGTGCGGCGTGCCGCCTCCGGGCCCCGTTCCGCACGGCCGGCAGGCAGGGGGCAGGGGCCGTGCCGGTGCTCACACGCCGGGACCCCTCCAGAGGGTCTCCCCGTACACCGAGACGGACGGGGTGAGCGACACCTCCAGGGTTCCCGCGGCCTCGGCCGGCACCGTGAACGAGAACGTGCCGTCGACCCGCTCGCCGGGCGCCAGCCGCTCCTTGACCATGATCCGCAGACCGGTGTCCTTGTAGTTCCCGGCGTGCTCCGCTTCGCTCCCGTCGGCGTCCTTGAGGAGGGGCAGCGCGTGCCGGATGTCCGCCGACTCCTTGCCGCCGTTGGCGAGGCCGAGCTTCACGCGCAGGGTGACGGCGCCCTCGGGGACGGAGTCGGCCATGTACGCGGGCGGCGTGTACCGCTCCGGCTTGCCGACCGTGACCTCAAGGCCGTCCGCGTACGTGTGGGTCCGCCCCCAAGCGAGGGGTTCCGCACTGCCGGGGTGGCTCGTGTCGGGCTCGGCGCTGCTGCCGTCCGGTCCGCCGTCCAGCCCGTCGTCCGGGCCGCGGTCCCCGCTGCCGCCCGGAACCGCCGGTGCGGAGGCCGAGGGGCCGTGCTCGGCGAACTCGTCCAGCTCCTCCTGCACGTGCGACACCAGCAGCCCCATGACCACCCCCCACGTGATCGCGGCCGCGATCGCCAGGGCACCGAGGACCGCACCCGCGAGCGCCATGCCCTGGTTGGTGGCCTCCCCGCGGCGGGCCCGCGCCCGCCCCAGCAGACCGAAGACCAGCGCCAGCACCCCCAGCACCCCGCCGAGCACGAAGACGAAGGGGAACACCCCGAAGACCAGGCCCACGATGCCCAGCACGAGACCGGCGGTGCCGAAGCCGTTGCGCGGGACGGCGTACGGAGGCGGGAACGGCATGCCGTACGGGCCGGGGGCGCCCGGCATGCCCGGTGCCCCGGCCCACGGCGGCCCGGCGGGTGCACCGAAACCGACGAAGCCCGGCTGGCCCTGCGCCTCCGGCTGGTCCGGCATCTCTGGCTGGCCCGGTGCCTCTGGCTGCCCCGGCGCCTCCGGCTGGTCCGGCTGCCCCGGCGCCCCGGTTCGCTGCCCCTGATCGCGCGACTGTCCCGGTTCCTCCGCAGGCCCCTGCCGGTCAGCCGCACCGGGCCCGGCGGGCCGCGCCGGCGCCCCCGGCTGCTCCCGGCCCCCGGCCTCCGTGGTCAGCGGCGACGGCGACGGCGGCGCCCAAACCTTCCGGAACGGGTCGTCGTCCGGCTCGGACATGCTCATGCGGGCCCTCCCCCGAGTGAAAACCTCACCCTAACGCGGGAGGACCCGCACCCTTCAGGAGCCTTCGGGGGCCGTCCGGCGCCGGTAGCCGAGCACCGTCATCATCCCGGCCTCCGCGTGGTAGACGTTGTGGCAGTGCAGCATCCACAGGCCCGGGTTGTCCGCGTCGAAGTCCACCGCTAGCGACGCCTTCGGCAGGATCACGGCCGTGTCCTTGCGGGGCCCGCCCGCCTTGCCGGCCAGGGCGAACGTGTGGCCGTGCAGGTGCAGCGGATGCCACATCGCCGTCGTGTTCGTGAAGACCAGCCGGACCCGCTCACCCTCCTCCACCGGATGCCGCCGGTCCGCGCTGTACGGCTTGCCGTCGAACGCCCAGTCGTACGCCGCCATGCCTCCGGTGAGCCGGATCCTGATCGTCCGGTCGGGCTCCCGCGACGGCAGGGCCACGGACGGGTCCGCCGAGAGCCGGTCCGCGGTCAGCACCGGCCCGCGGGTCAGCTCCGCCGGCCGCACGGACGCCGCGGGCACCGCACCGGCACCCGTGCGCAGCACGGCGAGAGCGGTCGCCCCCTTCCCCTCGGCGGCGGCGACCAGCGGAAACACCCCGTCGCCTGCGGTCACCAGCACGTCGTACCGCTCGCCCATGCCCACCAGCAGCGCGCCCGTCTCCACGTGCCGTACGGGGAAGCCGTCCGTGTGCGTCACCGTCATGCGGTGGCCGCCGAGCGCGACCCGGAACGCGGTGTCGCCGCCCGCGTTGACGATCCGCAGCCGGATCCGGTCGCCCGGCTTGGCGCGGAACTCCGAAGGCGTTTCCGGGACGTGGCCGTTGACGAGGTAGTACGGGTACGCCACATCCCCGGCGTCGCCCCCCAGGAGGTCGCTGGCCGCGCCCATCACCACCCTGGACGGACCGGACGGAACGGACGGACCAGATGTTCCGGATGTTTCGGATGTACCGGACGGCGACGGCGGCGGTGCGCCCGCCCCCGCGTCCCCGTGCCCGCCGCCGTGGCCGGGCCCGTGCCCGCCGCCGTGGCCCCCGTGCCCCGCGCCCATGCCCCGGCGCAGTTCGGCGAGCACGGCGTCGGGCGTCGACCCGTCGACACCGTCCAGCCAGTCGTCGAGGACGACCACCCACTCCCGGTCGTATGCCAGGGGTTCCTTCGGGTCCTCCACGACCAGCGGGGCGTACAGCCCCCGGTCCAGCTGGGCGCCCGAGTGCGGATGGAACCAGTACGTGCCCGGATGCGGCACCGTGAAGCGGTACGGGAACTCCGCGCCGGGCGCGACGTCCCGCTGCGTCAGGCCCGGCACGCCGTCCATGTCGTTGCGCAGGGCCAGCCCGTGCCAGTGCAGCGACGTGGCCTGCGGCAGGTGGTTGGTGAGGGTCAGGGCCAGGGTGTCGCCCGCGGCGACCCGCACCTCCTTGCCGGGCAGCTCGTCGCCGTACGCCCAGGACCTGACGGTCCGTCCGGCGCCGAGGTCCAGGGTCGCGGCCGTCGCGGTGAGCCGGACGGTGCGGACGGGGCCGGAGCCGCGCGCCGCCTCGGCGGCCCTGACCTCCGGCCCGTCCGGCGCGACGAAGCCGCCGGGGCCTGCCCGGCCCCGGCGGACCCGGGTCCGGGGCGGCCCCGGTCGGGCCCCGTGCAGGCGGTGAGCGCCGCCGAACCGGCGGCGGCGAGCCCGGCGCCGAGCAGGGAGCGCCGGGATGGGGGCATGCGGAACGTACGCATGTGTCGTGCACCTCGTGTCGGTGTGAGGGAAGGAGGACGTGCGTGAGCGCCGCACGGGCGGCGCGCCCGCCGTCCTAGATCCGCAGCACCGAGAGCTCCGCGAGGGCCACCCGCAGCGGCGGTGGCCGCCGCCGGCGGGTCCGCGCCACCGGCCCGCGTCCACCGGGCCGCCCCGACCGCTCGCCGTACGGCCGCGTCCGCCGCCGCAGCCGGCGCAGGGCGAGACCGCCCAGGAGGCCGGCCCCGGCCGAGCCCAGCAGGAAGAGGCACGCCGTGGTGGGATCCATCCCGGTCGCGGGCGCGTCTTCAGGGGCGTGCTGTGCCGGTGCGTCATGCGCCGGGGCACCGTGCGAGGACGCCGCAGCCGAGTGAGCACCCGCACCCGCATGCTCCGGAGGATGGCCCCAGGTGTGCATCGTGACGAAACCGAGCAGCAGAGCGGCGAGCAGCAGCAGCCGCCCGTACCGCGCGGCTCCCCGCGCGCTCCGTCTCCCCGCCCTGGCCTCCATACGCGGCAGCCTACCCCCGTGGGGTACCCGCCTTGCGGAGGGCCGGTCGCGCGCCGATCATGGGGCCATGACACCGCCGCCCCGCGGCAGGGGCCCCGTGCGGTGGCCCCTCGCCGTCCTCCTCGCCCTGGGTGCGGTCACGTACAGCGCGTGGCTCCTCGAAACCGTCCTCGGCACGGGACTCGACCCCGTCCAGTCGTACGTCAGTGAGCTCGCCGCCACCGACCAGCGCCTCGGCGGGCTCTTCCGCACCACCGACCTCGTGTCCGGCGTGCTCGTGCTCACCGCCGCGCTGGGGGCGCTCGCCGGGTCGGAGCGGCGCCCGCTGACGGTCGCGGGCTGGGTGGCGCTCGCGCTGTTCGGCGCCGCCACCGCCGCCGACTCGCGCCTGCCGCTGAGCTGCACGCCGACCGCCGACGCGGCCTGCGCCGCCCGCGAGGACGCCGGGGACGTGCCCTTCACCCACCTCGCGCACGCCGTCAGCTCCAGCCTCGCGATGGCGGGGGCCCTCGCGGGCGTCGCCGCCCTCACGCTGGCCGCGCGCCGCTACGGCCACTGGCCCGCGGTGGCCCGCACGGGCAGCGTGCTGGCCGTGGCGGCGGCCGCGGCCACGGTGTGGACGCTGGCCGGGGTCGCCGCGTTCGAGGCGGAGCGCGGCCACTGGGGCCTGGGCGCCGGACAGCGCCTCCAGGTGCTGCTGGTCGCGGCGTGGCTGCTGGTCCTGGCCTGGTCCCTGACGAGGAGGCCCCCGGGGCCCGACAGAGCCCCCGGCACCGGGCGCGGCAGGGGAGCCGCCGGCACCGGAGGCCCCGGGCGCGGCAGGGGAGCGCGAAGTGCCCCGGGCGGTCGGAGCGCCGGGCGCGCCGGGGACGCCGGAAGCCCCGGCTTCCGCCGGGCCGTCGGTATCCACGGCCGCCGGGCCGCCGTCGCCCGCCCAGGCCCGCGAACCCGCCGGGCCGTCTGCTTCCGTGTCCGCCGGGGGCCCGCGCCCGGATCCGCCTGGAGGCCGACGGCGGTCGAGGCGAAGGGCGCGCCGGGAACCGCGGAAGCCACCGCGGCCGTCGAGCCGCCCCCGCCCGCCCAGGTCCGCGGACCCGCCGGGCCGCCGGTATCCGCGGCCGCCGAGCCCGCCGAGACACCCGCCGAGGGCCGCGCCGGGCCGCCCGCTACCTCCTCCCCCAGCCCCAGGAGGCCCTCCGGCCCCCGAGGCGCCCGCCTCCGCCGACCCGCCGGGGCGGGGCTGCCGTGACGGGCCGGCGCGGGTTCCTGCGGGTCGGCGGCGTCCCGCACCACGTCGCCGTCGAAGGGGACGGGCCCGTCTGCGTGCTCAGCGCCGGGCTCGCGCTGAGCTGGTTCGACTGGGACCCGGTCATGCCGCTCCTCACCCCCCACCGGACCGTCGTCCGCTTCGACCGGCCCGGCCACGGCCTGAGCGCCGCCGCCCGCACCGCCCCCACCGCCGCCGGAGAGGCCCACCGGATCGCCGGAGTCCTCGACGCCCTGCGCCTCACCGGCGCCCCGGTCACCGTGGTCGGCCACTCCATCGCGGGCTTCCACGCGGAGGCGTTCGCCCGCCTTCACCCCGGCCGCACCGCCGGGCTCGTCCTCGTCGACGCCTCCGTGGAGGAGCACGCCCGCCCGCCCGCCGCACCCGCCGCCCGCACCGCCCTGGCCCGCGCGCTCGGCGCGGCGCTGGCCGCCGCGGGCGCACCCGCCGCGCTCGGCCCCGCGGCCCGCCGCACGGCGGTGCGCCTGTCCCGGGCGCGCCGCGCACCCGATCCGGCGCCCGCGGCCCTGGTCCGCCGCTGCTACGCCACCCGCAGGGTCCTGGAGGGCGCCCTGCTGGAGAACGCCCACTACACGGCCGTCGCCGCCGGACTGCTGGCGCTGCGCGGCCGCCATCCGCTGCGGCCCGCCCTGCCCGTCACCGTCCTCGCGGCGCCCGGCTCCCCGGACGGCACCGACCGGTGGACGTCACGCCAGCGCGCCCTGGCGGAGCTCCTCGGCGGCCGCTTCACCGCCGTACCGGACGCGGGGCACCTCATCATGCTGGACCGCCCCG
This sequence comes from Streptomyces sp. CC228A, assembly GCF_021390935.1. Lineage (GTDB taxonomy): Bacteria > Actinomycetota > Actinomycetes > Streptomycetales > Streptomycetaceae > Streptomyces. The sequence continues at coordinate 87,018 of NZ_JAJPUI010000003.1, read as the reverse complement.
GCGCGGTGGCCGAGGCGGTCCTCACGACAGCATGACGGGCGGGGCGCTCAGGACCTGCCGTACACCGCCTGCGCGAACTCGCCGACCTTCTCGTCCGGCAGGTTCCGGGCCAGGTCGGCCTCGCTGATGATGCCGACGAGACGCTTGTTCTCGATGACCGGCAGGCGCTTGATCTGGTGGCTCTGCATCTCGCGCAGCACGTCGCGGATGTCGGCGCCCGCGTCGATCCACCGCGGTGTGCCCTCTGCGACGTCCCCGCAGGTGACCTGTGACGGGTCGTGGCCGGTGGCCACGCACTTGAGCACGATGTCGCGGTCGGTGACGATGCCGCAGAGGCGCTCGTTCTCGTCGGCGATGGGCAGCGCGCCGACATTGTGTTCGCGCATCAGCTGCGCGGCCCGGTCGAGGGTCTCGTGCCGGGGGATCCAGTGGGCCCCGGGGTGCATGATGTCTCGGGCGGTGGTCATGAAGTGCCTACCTCCGTAGAACGCCTTACGTCGTCGTCCCCGAGTTCCTCCATTCTCGCCGCCCACACCTGCCCCCGCACGTGCGAGGCCGCCACCCGTGGTGACGGGCGGCGGCCTCGGCCCCGGGCCCCGGGGCGGCCGCGCCGTCCGGGGCCCGGGACGGCACGGCGGGACGCGCTCAGCCGCGCGGCTCGGCGCCCCGCTCCCTGAGCATGTCCGTCATCAGGCCGATCTCGGACTCCTGGACGTCGACCATGCCCTGGGCGAGCGCCTTCTGCACCGGCACCGCGCAGGCGTCGACGCAGCCCTGCGCCATGTGCACCCCGCCCACGTGGTGGTCGATCATCAGCTGGAGGAAGAACACCTCCGCCTCCTTGCCGCTGAGCGTGCCCAGCCGCTGCATCTCGGCCCGGGTGGCCATACCCGCCATGATCGGCTGGTCGTCACCGCTGCCGGTGGAGGCTTCCGCGGAACCGCCGTGGCTCCCGCCGTGGCCGCCGCCGTGTGCAGCGCCGCCCTTTCCGTGCTCCATCCACGACATCGGCTCGCGGTCCGCCACCGTCTTCGGCAGCCCCCACAGGTCCAGCCAGCCCAGCATCATGCCGCGCTGGTTGGCCTGCGTGTTCGCGATGTCGTACGCGAGCCGGCGCACCTCCTCGTCCTGCGTGCGGTCCCGCACGACGAACGACATCTCGACGGCCTGCTGGTGGTGCACCGCCATGTCCCGCGCGAACCCGGCGTCCGCCGACGTGTCGGAGGGTGTCGCCGCGGCGCTGCCGGAGGCGTCACCGCCCTCCCGGCCCAGGGCCGTGAACGCGGCCCATCCGGCGAAGACCAGCGCGAGCAGGACGGCGCCGGCCGCCAGACCGATCGTGCGGACCAGTGAGCGGCTCACTGGTCCATCCCCGCCAGGCCGCCGGTGCACGCCGCACCCGGCTCGGGGGTCTGCGGGCCCTGCACGTACTTCGTGAAGAACTGGTTGACGCGCTCGTCGTCGGCGCCGTCGACGGTGACCTGCTTGCCCCAGGCGGACAGCATGATCGCGCCCGCCTGGTCCTTGACCGGGCTCATCAGCGAGTACGGCGTCTTGGAGACCTTCTCCGCCAGCTTCTTCACGTCCTCGGCGGGGGCCTTGTCGTTGTACGTGACCCAGACCGCGCCGTGCTCCAGGGAGTGCACGGCGTTCTCCTTGGGGATCTCCTCCTCGTAGACGTTGCCGTTGCAGTCCATCCACGCCCGGTGGTGGTCACCGCCGACCGGCGGGTTCATCGGGTAGGAGACCGGCTTCGGGTCCACGTGGTTCTGGGTGAGCTTGTCCCAGGTCTTCTCCTCGCCGACGGGCGCCGCGGCGAGGGCCTCCTGCTGCTCCTTCTTGTCCTGCTCGCGGCTCAGCACATAGCCGCCGAAGCCGACGAGACCGGCGACGACGGCGACGCTGACGGAGATGGTGATGATCCTGATCCGGCGCTCTCGGGCCCGCTCGGCCTGCCGCATCTGCTCTATTCGGGCGCGGCGCTCGGCGGACTGGGAGGTGTGGGAAGTCATGGTGATCCGAGGTCCTTCTGTGGGTCGGCGGAAGTACGACGAGGTACGAGGTACGGGTACGACGGGCACCCTGTGCGGCGGCCGGTACGGCCGGGCACGGAGTGCGGGTACTTCGAGGAACCTGGTACGGCGAGGTACGGAGGACGGGCCCGCGCGGTGCGGACCCGGGGCGAGCGGGCGGCCCGGACGAGGGGCCGCGGGCGTCGGCCTAGGTCCGCAACACCTGAAGGACGTGCAGGTCCGGCGCGCGCGGAACGCTCCACGCGGCGGACGGCGGCTCCGGGGCCGGGGCGCGCGCGGGCGCCGCGGCGCTGTGGGCGTGCAGCGGCGGGTCCAGCGGCGGCGCGGTCAGCACCGCGGGCGTCAGCGACGGCAGCAGCCCGCAGTGCCGCCCGTCGAGGGGGCACGCGTACCGCCCTCCGGTCCCGTCGTGGACCGCTCGGTACGCCTCGAACGGCCGCACCGCCCCGGAGGCCGGGAGGGACAGCGAGACCGCGCCCCCGGCGCGGGCGGACACCGCGCCGCGGTGGCCGTCGGCGTCCGCGGCGTGGCCCGACGGGCCGAGGCAGAGGAAGAGCGCGGCGAGGAGCGTCGCCACGGCACCCAGCAGGGCCATGGGACGCGAGGCACGCGCGGGGCGCGCGAGGCGTACGAGCCGCAGGCCCTCCATGGGCGCTGATCGTAGTGCAGGGGTCACCCGCGCCGGGAGGCACTCGGCGCCGGCAGCGCCGCACCGTCCTCCGTCGTGTGCGGGTCATTCCCCTCGGGAGACGCTCACCGCCGCCAGCGCCGCACCGGTGGCCGCGTGCATGGGCCACTTGTCCTGCGAGACGCTCACCGCCGCCAGCGCCGCACCGTCGGCCGGGCGCATGGGTCGTTCGCTACGGGGCGCTCGGTGCCGGCACCGCCGCATCGCCGGCCGGCGTGCGGGCGCCTTTCGCCCCGGGCGGCGCTGAGCGCCGGCAGCGCCGCGCCGTCGGCCAGGGATCGGGGGTCACTCGCCCGGGGAGACGCTCAGCGCCAGCAGCGCCACATCGTCGACCACCTCGCCCGCGTACGAGGACACGTCCCGCCACACGGCCTGCACCAGCGCCATCGGATCCCGCTCCGACGGGACGCGGGAGGTCAGCGGGTAGAACGCCCCGCTGCCGTCCCGGGCCTCCGTCACCCCGTCGGTGTGCGCGAGCAGCACCTCGGACGGCCCGAGCGGCACGGTGACGGGCTCCGGCGCCCGGAACGCCGCGAGCCCCAGGCCCAGCGGCGGCCCCGGCTCCAGGGCGACCTCACGGCCGCCGTGCCCGTCCACCACCACCGGCGGCGGATGCCCGCAGCTCACCACCCGTACGCACGGCTCGTCCCCGCCGGTCTCCGGGAACTCCAGCAGCACGGCCGTCGCGAACAGCTCCGCCGCCTCCTCGGCCCGCTCCGCGTCCACCACCAGCCGCCGGTCCAGCCGCGCCGCCACCCCCGCCAGCTCCCGCTCGTCCAGCACCGCCTCCCGGAACGTCCCCAGCAGCGACGCCACCGTCGCGACCGCCGACAGCCCGTGGCCCTGCACGTCCGCCACCACCGCCCGCACCCCGTACGGCCCGCTCTGCACGTCGTACAGGTCCCCGCCCACCAGCGCGCCCCGCTCCGCCGCCCGGTACAGCGCCCCGCACCGCACCCGCCCCACCCGCTCCGGCAGCGGCGGCAGCACCGCGAGCTGCGCCGCCTCCGCCACCGTCCGCACCGACACCAGCTGGGCGTCGCGCCGCGCCCGCGCCCACGCCAGGAACGCGCTCACCCCGCCGATCAGCCCGAACGCCACCAGGTCGCCGTCCGACAGGTGCTCCGCGCGCACCCCGGGCACGGCCAGCACCGTCGCCACGGCCACCGCGATCAGGGACGTCCCCAGCACCCCGTAGACCAGCGACGTCAGCGGCGCGACGACGGCGAACGCGAAGCCCAGCTGCACCGTCTCCGGGGTCGCGAGCTGCGCGACGACCGCGGCGAGGAGCAGCGCCCACGGCAGCAGCCGCACCCACAGCCGCGGCCGCGTCCCGGCGAACTCCAGCCCGGCACGGTCCATGGCCCCAGTCTGCGCGAACCGGCGTCCGCGCGCCTTCCCCGCGTTACGTGCGCCACACCCCGGCATGCAGTATGGATCCGCAACGCGCACGAAACCGTGTGGTGGCATGCTGGCCTTGATCAGCGAGGATGGGTGTGGATATGGACAAGCAGCAGGAATTCGTGCTCCGGACCCTGGAGGAGCGCGACATCCGCTTCGTGCGCCTGTGGTTCACCGACGTGCTCGGCTTCCTCAAGTCGGTGGCCGTGGCCCCCGCCGAACTGGAGCAGGCGTTCGACGAGGGCATCGGCTTCGACGGCTCCGCGATCGAAGGCTTCGCCCGCGTGTACGAGTCCGACATGATCGCCAAGCCCGACCCGGCGACGTTCCAGATCCTGCCGTGGCGCGCCGAGGCCCCGGGCACCGCCCGCATGTTCTGCGACATCCTCATGCCGGACGGCTCGCCCTCCTTCGCGGACCCCCGCTACGTCCTCAAGCGCACCCTCACCAAGACCTCCGACCTCGGCTTCACCTGCTACACCCACCCGGAGATCGAGTTCTTCCTGCTGAAGGACAAGCCGGTCGACGGCACCCCGCCGGTGCCCGCCGACAGCTCCGGCTACTTCGACCACACCCCGCAGAACGTCGGCATGGACTTCCGCCGCCAGGCCATCACCATGCTGGAGAACATGGGCATCTCGGTGGAGTTCTCCCACCACGAGGGCGCCCCCGGCCAGCAGGAGATCGACCTGCGCTACGCCGACGCCCTGTCCACCGCCGACAACATCATGACCTTCCGCCTGGTCATGAAGCAGGTCGCGCTGGAGCAGGGCGTCCAGGCGACCTTCATGCCGAAGCCGTTCTCCCAGCACCCCGGCTCCGGCATGCACACCCACCTCTCCCTCTTCGAGGGCGACCGGAACGCCTTCTACGAGTCGGGCGCCGAGTACCAGCTCTCCAAGGTCGGCCGTTCCTTCATCGCGGGCCTGCTGCGCCACGCCGCGGAGATCTCCGCGGTCACCAACCAGTGGGTCAACTCGTACAAGCGCATCTGGGGCGGCTCCACCCGCAGCGCGGGCGCCGGCGGCGAGGCCCCCTCCTACATCTGCTGGGGCCACAACAACCGCTCCGCGCTGATCCGCGTCCCCATGTACAAGCCCGGCAAGACCGGCTCCTCCCGCATCGAGGTCCGTTCCCTGGACTCCGGCTGCAACCCCTACCTCGCGTACGCCCTCCTGCTGGCCGCCGGCCTCAAGGGCATCGATGAGGACTACGAGCTCGGCCCCGGCGCCGACGACGATGTGTGGGCCCTCTCCGACGCGGAACGCCGCGCCATGGGCATCGAGCCGCTGCCGCAGAACCTCGGCGAGGCGATCTCCCTGATGGAGCGCAGCGAACTCGTCGCGGAGACGCTGGGCGAGCACGTCTTCGACTTCTTCCTCCGCAACAAGAAGCAGGAGTGGGAGGAGTACAGGTCGGAGGTCACCGCCTTCGAGCTGCGGAAGAACCTGCCGGTGCTGTAAGCGCAGGTCAGCGCAGCTCTCGCCGTTGCACGGCGTCCCGGGGTGGCGGTCGACGACCGCCACCCCGGACCCGTATCACCCGCCCCGGCCCGTCTGCGGGCCGCCCGGGGTGCGGGCACGGGTGGCCCTGCCCGTGCCACTGAAGGGAGCGCACCCATGGCGATGAGCGCCTCGGACGCCCGGCGGGACCTGCTCGGGCTGATCAAGCGGGTCAACGACGACCACGTGCCGGTGCGCATCAGCTCCGAGAGCGGCGATGCGGTGCTGATGTCCGCCGCGGACTACGCGTCCTGGCAGGAGACTGTCCACCTCCTGCGTTCCCCCGCCAACGCCCGGCGGCTCACGGAGGCCGTCGCCCGCGACAGGGCGGGTGACGGGCCGGCCCCCGGCGGCGGCTGACCGCGCCTTGCCGCGTCCCGGGGTGCACCCGGGTGCGCGCTGCACCCGGCGGCGCCAGCATGGGGAACATGAGCAAGGTCTTCGCGAACCTGGCCATGTCCCTGGACGGCTACGTCGCCGGCCCCCACGCCCGCCCAGGGAACCCGCTGGGCGACGGCGGCAGCCGCCTCCACGAGTGGATGTACCGCATCCGGCCGTGGCGGGAGCGGCACGCCATGGAGGGCGGCGAGGAGAGCCGGTCCGCGCTGCTGATGGCGGAGACGTTCGACCGCACGGGCGCGTACGTCATGGGCCGCCGCATGTTCGACGAGGGCGAGGCGGCCTGGCCGGACCCGCCGCCGTTCCGGGCCCCGGTGTACGTCCTGACGACCACCGCGCGGGAGCCGTGGGTCCGGGCCGGGGGGACGGTCTTCACGTACGTGACGGTGGGCGTCGAGGCGGCTGTGGCCCAGGCGAGCCGCTCGGCCGGCGACAAGGACGTCCAGATCTGCGGCGGCGCCCACACGGTCCGCGAGGCCCTGAACGCGGGCCTGGTGGACGAACTCCAGCTCCACGTGGCCCCCGTCCTGCTGGGCGCCGGCATCCGCCTCCTGGACGGCGTGGACCCGTCCGTGCACCTGGAGATCGCGCAGGTGGTCGACGCCCCTGATGTCACGCATCTGCGTTACGGGGTGGTGCGGTGAGACTTTTTCAGCGCCGAACGTACCGCAATGCAAGTGTCCTGCCGAGGTTGAACCTCGGCAGGACACTTGTGCTGCTGTTTCACCTGCGTGAGCTACGCGTCGGCGTTATGAGGGCGCCCGCCTACACGGTGGACACGCGTGCTGGATCGACCAGGTTGACACCAGATCCTTCCAGACGATCCTCCAACGCCTCAGTTCCTTTGCGTCGGGCGAAATCCGCCTCATCTGCGGAGATAGGGACCAGCCAGAGATAGGTGACCTCCTCCTTTCCGGATGCATAGGTAGCGGCTCTCGGATCCAGGGCGTACGGCCATGAAACGAGGAGGTGCTGGTGCTCTGAGCCCTCGATCCAAGGGCGCCCGATGTCCATCACAGATCCGTGGCCCAGGTGGTGCTGGGGGAAGCTGTGGAAATGGGCCACCATGGCGAGCGTCTCAACATGCCGCGGAGACTCCACGGGGGACATGATGAAGAACTCGCGCATCGGGTCGGCAACGCTGAACGCACCCACGGTGAGGTAGATGTACGAATCTCCAGGTCCCAAGGACGAGACTCTCCGCACACTGAAGTCGGGGATTACTTCCTCGATCGGCCCGAGCGTCCACCGAATGTCATCGTGCTGGCGGTCAGGCCAACTATCGTGCAGGTGTCGCCTTAGTGATTCATTTTGCACTTTCGAACCTTCCATCAGCGTCGCCGCATGCCGAAGGCTTGGGCGATCTTTCGGGAGACCCTCGCCATGACGGCACCCTGACTTCTCTGGCAAGCCCAGCACGCTGCGCCGTTGATTCCGACCTGCGCATGCGCGCGTCGCTGCGCATCGGTCATCTGCCATCCACCATGGAAATAATAGTGGAGTACGAGCGGCGGATCGTGTTCGGGGACGGGCCGAGTGGGGGTCCCTGACTGCATGATGTTGCCGCATTCGGGACACGGCTGTCCTTCTGCCGCAGCGCGGGCGGCACGACCTGCCGGCGTGTCCGTCTGGGCTCCGCCGTAGTCTCGCTGGCGGTTGTAGCGCACCGTCGGCATCGCGGTCTGGGCGTCAGTGACCACTCCCTGGCTGTCGACCGTGAAGCGGGCGCCGCCCGTGGTGCAATTGTGGACCAGGACGTTGGTGTCGTCCCCGGCTGCCACGTGGTACGTGTGCAAACCGTCGACGCTCAGGTCGTATGTGATGCGTTCAGCTGTGTACGACGTGACCTCAATGATCGAGGTCGACTCGCCGCCTGCCGTCTGGAGCTTGTGGCCGCTCTTGAGGTTGGCCGCCTGAGTCCAGGCATTGGCGGTGGCCTCGTAGAACTGGTGGTGCTTCGTGGTCTGGATCGTCTTGGGGCCGGACTTCGTAGCGACGACGATATCGACGTAGTTGCGGTCCGTAGTGGTGACGATCACCTCCTTGACCCTGCGCTTCTCCTTCTCCTTCTTGCCTGGCTCGGCTGCGAGGATATAGTCCCCGGCCTTGACCTCAGAGATCGGCTTGGTCGAGCCGTTGGCCATCAGAACGCCGGTCAGGCCGGTGAAACTGTGTGGCGTCGGGCAGGATGCACGACCTTGGCTCGTCGAAGGGGAGGAGTTGTTTCCTGGTTGCGGCTTGGACTTCGGGCCGAACTTGCTGCCTGCGGCTCCGAAGATGCCGCCACTGACGGCCCCCACGGCTGTGGCCGTCGCCGCGCCCTTGGCGCTGCAGCCTTCCTCGCTGGCCGCGCAGGTCACGCCGTAGCCGACCGCGCCTTCGGCGGCGCCGCCGGCCGCGCCCATGGCCGCGCCCTGGGCGACCCTGCCGCCGGTGTTGGCGAGCAGGCGGCCCACCGCACCGGAGACCGCACCGCCGGCCGCGCCACCGAGCGCGCCCGTCAGCGCACCGACGCCCACGGCTCCCAGGAATCCGCCGACGGACTTGGGTCCGTCGCTCATCATGTAGCCGACGCCGTTGGCGGCCGCGCCTGCCAGGGCGGCGCAGCCGATGGCTCCGACACCTGCTGTCAACGCGGTACAGCCGGCGAACACCGCCACACCCACCGCCACTGAGGCGATGGTTCCGGCGTGTTTCTTGACGAAGTTGGCGGTTGCCTTGGCTGCCTTCTTGACGGCTCTGCCGACCTTTTTGGCTGCCTTGACCACCTTCTTGGCGACGCTCTTGGCGGCCTTGGCCACCTTTCTGACGGCCTTCTTTACCTTCTTGACGACCTTGTGAGCGTACTTCTTGACGCGCTTATAGGTCCGTTTGACGTATCTCTTTACCTTCTTGACGCTGTCCTTGACATAGCGCACCGTCTTCCGAACGGCCCGCTTCGCCCGCTTGACGACCTTCTTGACGACCCTCTTGACCTTCTTGGCCGCCTTCTTGACGACCTTGGCGGCCTTCTTGACCACCTTCTTGGTCTTCTTGTAGGCCGACTTGGCGACCTTCTTGACCTTCTTGGTGACCTTCTTGAAGAAGCCGCCGATCGACCAGTGGCCGGTCGGGTCGGTCATCGTCATCGGGTTCTGGTCCGCGTAGGCGTACCGGTTCGCCGTGACGGAGCTCGGCAGCGGGCTCAGGTTCGCCGTGTCGCGGCTGTTGAACTGGCCGGTCTCGGGCGAGTACCAGCGCGCGGCCATGTTGACCTTGGCGGTCTGCGGGTCGGTCCAGCCGGACTGGTAGCCGAGGTTGCCCACCATGCCGGTGGTCTGGGTGACCTTGCCGAACGGCGTGTACGTCGTGGACCCGGTGAGGGTCTCGCCACTGTCGGTGAACTGCGCCACCACGTCGGTGTGCAGGTCCGTCATGTACAGCGCCGACGACGTCGGGGTCTTCACGCCGATCAGGCTGCCGTCGGCGTTGCGGCTGTAGACCGCGCTGCCGTCGGACGCCACGTCGTTGCCCATGCCGCTGTACTTGAAGTCGTACAGGGGTCCGCTGCCGCCGGCGACGCTCGCCGACAGGACACGGTCGAAGCCGTCGTACTGGTAGGTGCGGTCGCCTTCGTTGATCACGCGGTTGAAGGCGTCGGCCTTGACCACCGTGGTGGTGCCGCTCTCGTCCACGATGGAGCTCATCGTGCCGCGGGCGGTGTAGCCGTAGGTGTTGTGCCCGTCCGAGGTGAGGCGGTTGCGGGCGTCGTAGGTGTAGGTGTCGCCGCCGACGCGGGTGCGGTTGCCGGACGCGTCGTAGCCGTAGACCTCCGTGGTGGTTCCGTTGTTCCAGGACGTGATGCGGTTCGCCCAGTCGTACGTGTACGTGTTCGTGGACGCGCCGATCACCCCCGCGGTCGTCTTCGACGTCTCGTTGCCGTTCGCGTCGAAGGCGTAGGTGATCTGCGAGAGCACCGTGCCCGATGGGGCGGTCAGCTTGTCGCTCGTCAGGCGCTTCAAGGCGTCGTAGCCGAAGCTGCGCTTGGCCTTGCCCGCGCCGTAGTCGATCGACGTGACGTTGCTGTTGACGTCGTAGCCGTAGGTCATCGACGCGCCGGTGGCACCGTCGTTGACCGTCTTCAGCCGGCCGGCCGAGTCGTACCCGAAGGTCGACGTGCCGGAGGCGTCCGTGCGGGACGTCAGCGCGCCGTCGCCGTTGTAGGCGAAGGAGGCCGCACCCGACGGGCCGGACGTCGACAGCAGCAGACCGCGGTCGTCGTAGCTGAAGGTGTTGGTGGTGTCACCCACACCGGCTGCCGCGACCAGGCGGTCGTCGGAGTCGTACGTGTAGGTGTGGTCGACCGTCTCCACCTCGGCGCCGGTGCCGGTCTGGCGGACCAGGCGGCTCTTGGCATCGTAGACATGGGACACGGTCACGTTGCCGGGGGCGCGCTGCTCCGCCACGCGGCCGTTCGCGTCGTACACCGTGGTGAAGGTGCGGTCGGCGAGGTCCGGGTGGGACGGAGTGGAGGGCTCGATGAGTTTCTCCGGCATCCCCCAGCTGTTGTAGGTGGTCAGGAACTTGTTGCCGCGGCCGTCGGTGAAACGCGTGCGGTTGCCCGCCGCGTCGTAGCCGAAGGTCGTGGTGATCGACTCGCCGGCCGAGACGGGCTGCACCGCCTTCGTCACCAGACCCGTCGGGTCCAGCGTGAAGGTGGTGGTGTGGCCCCGGTAGTCCGTCGACGCGATCGGGTTGCCCGCACGGTCGAACGTGGCCCGCGCGGTGCGGATGACCGTGCCGTCGGCCGCCAGGTCGCTGGTGGACACCGGCAGGCCGAAGCCGTCGTACTCCACCGTGGTGCTGGTGCCGTCCGGCTCGATGGTCTTGGTGACCTCGCCGTCCATGTTGTAGACGAACTTCGTCACCTGGCCGGCCGAGTCGGTCAGCTCGGTCATCTCACCCAGCACGTCGTACTTGTACGACTCCGAGATCCCGGTCGGGCTCACGGTCCGGGACAGTTCGCCGCCCGGGGCGTCGTACTCGTTGATCGCCGTGTAGGCGCGCTGCGTCGGCTGGCGCACGATCGTGGTGTCGGTCAGCTGACGGCCCAGGTAGTCCCAGGTCATCTCCTGCCGTGCACCGTTCGGGCGGGTCGCCGAGAGCTGGTCACCGCTGCGGGAGTACGTGTACTGCGTCGTACCGCCGCCCGGCTCGGTGACCGAGGCCACGGCTCCCAGCTGCGTGTAGGTGTACGTGGTGCGGTTGCCCATCGGGTCCACCTCGGCCGTGACCTGGCCCAGGCTGTTGTACTCCGTCCAGGCCGTGGCCGTGATCGGGGTCGTGGAACCCGGCGGGGTGTAGTTCGGCATCGTCACCGAGGACTCCTGGCCCTCGGCGTCGTACGCGACGACTGTCACGTTGCCCAGGGGGTCCGAGACCTCGGTCTGCTCACCGAAGGTGTTGTAGCCCATCATCGTGACCGGGCGGACGGTGACCGGGGCCCCGCCCTCCTGCTCCGCCTGGACGGCGGGCTCGGTGACCGTGGACTGCTGGCCTCCCTCGTCGTAGCCGTAGTCGGTGGTCTGTCCGTTCGGGTCCGTCATCGACACGGGCAGGCCGCGCTGGTCCAGCTTCCATGTGGTGGAGCGGACCGAGCTGCCTGAGGCCGGCAGGGTGCCGCCCTTGACCGCCGAGACCTGTGCTGCGGTCAGTGCCTCGCTGTAGACCTGGACATCGTCGAGGCCGCCGGTGAACTCGCCGTCGTAGCCGGTGCCGATCTGCCAGCGGCCGAGCTGCAGCGGGCCGGTGGACTCCCACGGGGTGGTGAACGGCGTCTCCTGCGCGAGGGTGCCGTTGACGTAGAGGCGGAGCATGGCCGCTTCGGCGTCGTAGACACCCGTCAGGTGCGCCCAGGTGTTCGCGGTGACCGCGGCCGTGCCGGAGGACGCCTTCACGTACGAGGCGCTCGTGCTGTCCGCGACCCGTCGCAGGAACGTCCAGCCGGAGCCCCGGGAGTAGTACAGGACGAAGCCGTAGACGTTCTCGCTGTTCTGCGAGACCAGGCCGTGGTCGATGGTCTTGTCGGAGATCTTCGCCCAGGTGGAGACGGTGAAGCTGCCGTTGGTGTTGACCACCGGCCCGTCCGTCTGCGCGTACGCCTCGGCGGTGCCGTCGAAGGCGGCGCTGCCGCCGCGGTCGGTGTTCCAGTGGAATCCGGTGCCGTGGGTGCCCGTGTGGTTCGCGCCGGAGGAGTCGCCGACCGAGTAGCCGGTGGTCTCGTCCAGCTTGTAGCGGGCCACCGGGGCGACCGTGCCGTCGTGGACGGTGGTGCCGGTGATGTTGCCCAGGTTGTCGTAGAGCCGGTCGACCGTGCTGCGGTCACCCGTGGCCGGGTCGTACTCGGACTCCGTCACCACGTTGTCGTCCGGGTCGTAGGACACGGTCGTCGTGTGGCGCAGGCCGTTCGGGTCGAGGATCGAGGAGATCACGCGGTCGGAGGCGTCCACCGTGAAGGTGTGCGTCGTCTGACCGTCGTTCGTGACCTGCTTGATCAGGTTCCCGGCGGCGTCGTAGGTGTTCGCCTGCTCGGTGAAGGACTTGCCGTTCGCCGGGTCCTTGCGGACCACCGACGCCGACAGGCCGTCGTCCGTGTAGGTGTACTCCGTGACCCAGCCCATCGCGTCGGTGATCGACGCGAGCCGGCCCGCCGGGTCGTACGCGCGCGATTCCGTCACCAGGGTGGTGGGGGAGGAGGGGTTGTTCGGGTCGCCCACGAAGTCCAGCAGGTTCGTGGTGAGCGGCCTGCTCTCCCCGTCGTACGTGAAGGTCATGACCGAGCCGTCGGGGTCGGTCTCCTTGACCTTGTTGCCGTAGCCGTCGTACTCGAATGACGTGGTGTCGCCGCCCGGGTCCGTCCGCGAGGCCATGCGGTTGTACGCGTCGTACGTCATCGACGTGGTGCGCGCCGCGTCGCCGCCGCTCAGGTCGGACACCGTCTGCGACAGGATGTTGCCGTCCGCGTCGTAGCCGGTCGTCGTCCGGGCCTGGTGCACCGCGCCGGTCACCCGGTTGGTGACCTTCTCACCGGTCTCCGTGACGATCTGGTCGTTCTTGTCGTACGTGTACGTCGTCGTCAGACCGTCCGGCGTCGCGTCGGAGACCTCCTTCTTCGCCACCTGGCGGCCCAGGTTGTCGTAGGTGTAGGTCACCTTGGCGCCGTTGGCGTCGACGACCTCCGCGAGGTCGCCGTTGGCGTAGTAGACGTGCCTCGTCTTCTTGCCGCCCGCCGTCGTCACCGTGTCCAGCAGTCCGGCCGGGGCCGTCGCCGTGCCGCCCTCCGCCGCGGGGGTGGAGGCCGTGGTGTACGTCGTCGTCGCCGTGCGCCCGTTCGGGTGCCCGGCCACCGGCGGCGTCGTCACCGACGTGAGCTGACCGGAGGCGTCGTACGTGTACGACGTGAGGTACCGGTTGTCCGTCGGTCCGGACGAGCGCCCGTCACGCTCGGTGAGGAGCAGGTCGTTGCGCAGGTCCATCGGCGGGAATGCCGTGGTGGCGTCCGGGTAGTACGTGTAGTACTCGGTGGAGCACTTGTTGGCCGCGGTGTCCTGGCAGGTGGTCGTGGAGACCGTGTTGCCGCGGACGTCGTGGCCGTTGATGCTGCGGTTGCCGTTGGCGTCGGTCACCGTGTGCAGGAAGCCGCCGGTGTCGTAGCCGTACGTGGTGCGCTTGCCGTTGGTGTCGATCGCGGCGAGCAGGCGGTTGCCCATCTCCGCGTCGTACATGTAGGTGAGCGTCTTGTTGCCGGGGTCGGTCAGCTTGACCGTCTTGACCGGTGCGACACCGGAGGACGCCTTGTACGCCTTCCAGTGCGCCTCCACGTCCTCGGCGGACAGCGGGTGGCCGTAGGCGGCGAACTCGGCGATGGAGCCGTTGAAGAAGCTCACGTCACCGGGCGACTGGTACCAGTACTTGCCGAAGCCCGCGCCGAGGAAGGTGCGGGTGTTGACCTGGTCCTTCGCCTCGCCGCTGTACTCGCCCTGCTTGACGCCGTCGAGGTACAGCGTCTGCTTGGTGCCGGACGCCGACAGGACCGCGTGGTGCCACTTGTTGTCGTTGACCGTCTTGGCCGAGCCGAAGGCGGTGCTCCCGGAGCCCGACACGCTCCACCAGTGGCCGTGCAGCTTGCCGTCGGCTCCCACGTACAGCAGCGGGTTCCACGAGCCGGTCGGCGTGGTGCCGGTCGGCGGCTGCGACTGGTCCGACAGGATCACACCGGGCGACCCCGTCTTGAACCACAGCTCCACCGCGCGCTCGGACGAGCCGTGCCACGGTGTGAAGGGCACCTCCGCGTATGAGGAGGTGCCGTTGAACGAGACGGCGGTGGCGTCGCCGGTGCCGAAGGGGCCGGCTACGCCCTGGGTGACGGAGTTGTAGGTGCCGAAGCCGGTGTTGACCTGGTTCGCGGCCTGCGGGGCGGCGCCGGTGTCGTCCAGGCGCCAGTAGCCGGTCGGGGCGGAGCCCATGACGGCCGAGCGGTACACCTCGGAGGAGCCGGTGATGGTCGGCGTGTGGAGCTTCCACGTGCCGCCGTCGCCGTCGGTGGCCTGCAGGACCTGGTCGTCGGTGGTGCCGTAGACGACCGAGGCGCGGACCTTGCCCTCCGGCGTGGTGACCTTGTTCAGCAGTCCGGCCGGGTTCTTGGCGGCCTTGTACTGGGCGGTGATCACGGCCGGGGTGAGCGGCTCGGAGTAGATGGCGACCTCGGCGAGGTCGCCTGTGTAGTGGCCGAGCTTGTCGTTGGGGTCCATGGCGGGCCAGCCGTCGTGGTTCACGCCCGCGCCCAGGGTGATGTAGGGCTGGTTCCAGTCGTTGATGGTGCCCGTCAGGGAGCCGACGACCGCGCCGTCCAGGTACAGCGTCTGGCTGTTGGCCTGGCCGGTCAGCACCGCCTGGTGCCACTTGCCGTCGGTGACGGTGGCCGCGGAGGTGATGGTGGACATGCAGCCCGGCGACATCGCCAGGCAGCCGCGCAGCTTGCCGTCGGTGCCCACGTACACCGCGGGGGTGTTCTTCGTGGTGTTCTTCACCGGGTCGGGGTCGCTGAGCGGCTTGTCGCCGTAGTAGAACAGCACACCGCCCGCGTCGGTGGTCTTGAACCACAGCGACACCGACATGTACGACGGGGTCGCACCCGGCGCCGACGGCATCTCCACGTAGGAGCTGGTGCCGTTGAACGCGGCCGCTTTCTGCGTCGACCCGGCCAGCGGACCGGCCGCGCCCAGCGTCACATCGCGGTACAGGCCGTTGTACTTGCCCTGGTTGATGTCGACGCTGTCCTTGGCCGCCGTGGCACCCGCCGCCTCACCCAGGCGCCAGTACGCGAACGGGTCCGCGTCCAGCACCGTGGTGCGGTAGTGGTTGCCGGTCGTGTAGCCGTAGGTGGTGCACTTCAGCGGGTCGGCCGGGGTGCACACCTTGGTCAGCTGGTCGCCGGCGTACCCGTACGTCCACGTCTGGGCCGTGGCGGCGTCACCGGCGGTCGCCGGGTCGGTCGTCACGGTCGCCACGTGCGCGGCGGTGGCGCCGGCCGGGGTCGACCACGTCAGGGTCAGCGACCGCTTGGAGACCACGTTCGTGATCTTCGTGAGCTTGCCGGAGGTGTACGTGAACGTCTCCGTGCGGCCCGCGTAGTCCTTGATGGCGCTGATCGCGTACGTCCCGGCCTTCCCCGACACCGCCTGCGTGAAGCGGTACTCGGTGAAGTCCTTGTCCGTGAGCGTGTAGCCGCCGGTGACCGCCTGGAGGCGGGCGTAGCGGCCCAGCGGCGGCACGAACGTGCCGTCGGAGTTGCGGCCGAAGGCGACCTGCTCACCGCCGGGGTAGGTGATCTCGACGTGCGTGACCGCGCCGGAGGGGTCCTTGAACTCGGCGGCCTTCATGTCCACGACCGTCGACCAGCCCGCACCGAACGCGTTGTCGATGCGCGGGTCGAGGCTGTTGTAGGACCGGTCGATCTCCAGCGACGGGCCGACCACCGACACCTCGGCGTCGGTGTCCTCGGTGGTGTAGTTGCCGTCCGACGGGTCGAACTCGTGCCCGTCGGTGTTCTGCGCCAGCCCCGAGGTGATCGGCGGCTGCGGCACGGCGGTGGTGAACCGGCTGGAGTGGACGACCTCCGCGTAGCCGTCGGACACCGCCACATACCAGGCGTAGTTCTTGCTCCACTTCAGCTTGCCCGAGGGGATCTTCCACGCCCCGCGCGTCAGCGCGCCCGAGGTGGCCACCGGCGTGGTGCTGGAGCTGTCCGCGTCGTACACCTCGAAGGTGTAGCTGAGCGCGGACGGCCACTTGTCGGAGTCGTAGGCGTAGACCAGCAGCTCCGGCTGGAGCGTGTTCGCCTGGAAGTTCACCGGCGGGTACTGCGCGGTGACCTGCGGCTTGGTGTTCGCCGTGTAGGTCAGCTCCAGCGCCGGGCGCCACGTGGAGGTCGTGGAGTTGTCGGAGTGGAACTTCTTCCAGTGCAGGTTGTCGTTCGTCGGCGCGGTCAGGGCGAGGCCGTAGTTGGCGCCGCCCGTGGCCACCCAGTCGAACCAGCCGGTGTCCAGGGTGACCGGCATCTTCACACCGACGCTCGTGGACCCGCTGGTGTTCGTGCAGGACGAACCCGGGTTGACCTTGGCCGAGCCGATGGCCGCGCCGCGCGACGGACCCGGGTAGGTGGTCGTCGTCGACGGCGACCAGGACTGGGTCACCGGGTGGGCGTAGAACACCGTGGCGCTGCAGGTGGAGGACCAGGAGGCGTACACGTTCAGCTTGGCCGAGGTGACGCGCTGGCCCTTCAGGGTCGTGCTGAGCGAGGAGAACTGCAGGAAGGAGTTCGCCTTGTTCGTGCCCGCGTCGTACGAGCCGACCTTCAGGGTGTTCTCGGTGGACCGGTCCGCGCTGTAGTTGGACTGGACGTAGGTGGTGTTGCTCGCGGTGACGGTGGGGTCGACGGTGACCGGGTAGACCCGCTCGGGGTCCTTCAGCCACTTCTCGTCCGCCGTCATCCGCAGCGCCGGCTTGCCGTCCTCCTCCACCAGCTCGTAGCTGACGGCCTGCGAGCGGGTCGCGTCACCGGACCGCGGGTCGATCTTGGAGTCCTCCATGAAGGCATGGGGGATCCGGGCGGCGACCTTCCCGTCGCCGTCGGTGAACTCCACGTCCCCGGCGTCGGTGAGGCGCGGGGTCAGGCCCTTCAGCTCCAGCGGGAACAGCCAGGAGTTCGGCGCGTCCGGCGAGTGCAGGACCAGCAGCTCCTTGAAGCCCTCCGCCAGCGGCACCAGCCGCAGGTCGGTGTCGGGGAGCACCGCGGGGTAGGTGACGATCCTCTGCTCGTCGACCGTCGGCTCGGCCTTCGCCGTGCCCCGCAGCGAGTACGCCAGAGAGCGGCCGTCGCCGAAGTCCACCGAGGCCAGCTGCTGGTCGGCGGCGTCGCCGGCGAACTCCACGTCCAGGGAGTTGGCCCGCTGGGACAGGCGCCCGTCGGACTCCTCCACCAGGCGGGTGTCGATCGGCTTCCAGGTGCCGTCCTCGGCCTTGAAGTTGGCCGGGCCGGTGTAGTGCTTGACGGTGGTCGAACCGTCGGCGTTGACGAAGAAGTCCGAGGTCTCCGTGGACTTCTTCGCATCGCGCCGGCTGGTCTTGGGGTCGAAACTGTCGGCGTTCCCGGGCGCCTTGCCCGTCGTCGCCTTCTCGACCTCGTCGACGGGCCGCTCGAAGGGGTCGAGCTCGCCCTTGCCCTTACCGGGCTTGCGGCCGACACCCCCCTCGGCGCTGGTGTCGTCCGCGGACGCCTTGTGGCTCTTGCCGCGAGCGGTGCCGCCCTCCTGGTCAGGAGTGTCCAGCGGCTTGGTGTTCAGCCACTCCCACACCCCCGACAGGGACATCTTCGGCATCGACAGTGGCGGCAGTGACACCCCGTTGGCCATGGCCTGCTCGGTACTGAGCAGCAAGGACAGGGATATCAGCGTGGTGACCGCGGTCGCCCTCACTCTGCGTCTGCCGGTACGACCCGGTGGAAACAGGCGAGAGCCGCGGACCCAACGATTATCCATGGGTCAGGCCTCAACTTTACACGTTGCTTACAGAAGCCTCGTGAGCCTGCCCGATGGCCGTACGTCAGTTCCACTCGGGTACGGGTACTTTGCCGTGCCTTTACCCGCTGTCGGGAACTGTCTGCCCGGCCGTCACATGCCGGCCGCTTCGACGACGTCCCGAAGGGTGTCGGCGACGGTGTCCTTCAGCCCGTCGCCGGTGCGGGCGGCGGTGATGTTGGCCGCTTTCTTCGTGCCGTCAACAGTGACGAAACGTATCTTCTGGTGCGTGTCCGCCTGCTGCTCGGCCGCCTTCACCTGCGGCTCGCCCACCGCGAGGACGACCGCGCACTTGCGCTGGAGCAGCCCGTTCATGAACGGCAGGGCGTTGTCGACGGTCTGCGGCCCCGTCACGGGCACGTAGGTGACCCGCACCCGGGTGTCGCCCGACGCCTCCTGCATGCCCTCCCACACGGTGGCCGCGGTCGTGCCGGACGTGACGCCCTTGTCGTCCGTCAGCAGGCAGGCGTTGAAGTCCTTGTACTGGCGGGCCCGCGGGTCCGGCGGCGTCGGCTTCCCGTCGCCGGCCAGCAGCCACGCCGCCAGCAGGCCGAGCACCAGCACGCCCGTGCTGCCCGCCACCCACGCCCACCGCCCCCGGAACGCCCCCGGTGCCTTCAGCAGCCGGGCCACCCGGGTGGCCACCGCACCGCCGGTCTCCGACTTCCTCGGCGCATTGCGCCACGTACGCCGGGTCTTCATGCCGCCGCCGCTCCTCTTCTCATGTCCGTGCCGAACCGGGCACAGGGTCGACGTACGGTACATCCCCCGCCGGAACACCCCGCTCCGGGGGTCGCCGCCACGCAGCCCCGCCGCTGCGGCCCGCCCCGCCCGGCGGCGCCCCCGGCACCCCGCCCGGGCCCGCGGCGCGCCGCCCGCCCCACCGGTGCGCCGCCCGCGGCGGTGCCGTACGCCCGGCCGTTAAGCTCGGGGAAGGTACGGACGTGGAAGGGGAGCTGGGCATGGCGGTGCCGGCGCCTGGGCGGCGGAGCAGTACCTTCACGCGGCTGCTGCGGCACGGGTTCACCGACCCGTCCGACGCCGAGCGGCTGCTCGGCGCCCCCGCGATGGCCTCCGTCCGTACCGACCCCGTGCTCCTCGACGCCCTGGGCGCCACCGCCGACCCGGACCTCGCGCTGCGCAGCCTGGTACGGATCGCCGAGGCGCAGCCCGCCGACCCGGGCCCGCAGGCCCTGCTGTCCACGCTGCTGCACGCCAAGCCGCTGCGGGACCGGCTCCTCGGGGTGCTCGGCGCGTCCGAGGCGCTCGGCGACCATCTGGCACGCCACCCCCTGGACTGGCAAGCCCTCGTCACGTACGAGGCGGACGACCTCCACCCCGGCGTGGCGGAGTTCGAGCGGGACCTCGCCTCCGCCACCGACCCGGGCGCGCTGCGCGTCGCCTACCGGCGGTGCCTGATCGCCATAGCGGCCCGCGACGTGTGCGGCACCACCGACGTCGCCGAGACCGCGGCGGAGCTCGCCGACCTCGCCACCGCCACCCTCCGCGCCGCCCTCGCCATCGCCCGCGCCGCCGCCCCCGACGACGCCGCCCTGTGCCGGCTCGCCGTGATCGGCATGGGCAAGTGCGGCGGCCACGAGCTGAACTACGTCTCCGACGTGGACGTCATCTTCGTCGCGGAGGCGGTCGACGGCACGGAGGAGCGGCGGGCGCTGCAGGCCGCCACCCGGCTCGCCTCCCACCTGATGCGGATCTGCTCCGAGACCACCGTCGAGGGCACCATCTGGCCCGTCGACGCGAACCTGCGGCCGGAGGGCCGCAACGGGCCGCTGGTCCGCACCCTCGCCTCCCACGTCGCCTACTACCAGCGGTGGGCGAAGACCTGGGAGTTCCAGGCCCTGCTGAAGGCCCGCCCCGTGGCGGGCGACCCCGAGCTGGGCGCCGCCTACGTCGACGCGCTCGCCCCGCTCGTCTGGCAGGCCGCAGAACGCGAGAACTTCGTCGCCGACGTCCAGAAGATGCGCCGCCGCGTCGTCGACAACATCCCCGTCGCCCACGTCGACCGGGAGCTCAAGCTGGGCCCCGGAGGCCTGCGCGACGTCGAGTTCGCCGTGCAGCTCCTCCAGCTCGTGCACGGCCGCACCGACCCCGCCCTGCGCAGCGGCACCACCCTGGACGCCCTGGACGCCCTCGCCGCAGGCGGGTACGTGGGCCGCGCCGACGCCGCCCAGCTCGCCGACGCGTACCGCTTCCTGCGGGCCATGGAGCACCGCATCCAGCTGTACCGGCTGCGCCGCACCCACCTCGTACCGGAGGGGGAGGCGGACCTGCGGCGGCTCGGCCGGTCCCTGGGCCTGCGCACCGACCCGGTCGCGGAGCTCGGCCGCGAGTGGCGCCGGCACGCCTCCGTGGTCCGCCGGCTCCACGAGAAGCTGTTCTACCGGCCGCTCCTCGACGCCGCCGCCCGGCTCGCCCCCGGCGAGGCCCGGCTCAGCGCCGAGGCCGCCGGCGAGCGCCTCGAAGCGCTCGGGTACCGCGACCCCGCCGCCGCCCTGCGCCACCTGGAGGCCCTGGCCTCCGGCGTCACCCGCAAGGCCGCCATCCAGCGCACCCTGCTGCCCGTGCTGCTCGGCTGGTTCGCCGACTCCGCCGACCCCGACGCCGGCCTGCTCGGCTTCCGCAAGGTGTCCGACGCGCTCGGCAAGACCCCCTGGTACCTGCGGCTGCTGCGCGACGAGGGCGCCGCCGCGCAGAACCTGGCCCGCGTCCTGTCCGCCGGCCGGCTCGCCCCGGACCTGCTGCTGCGCGCCCCGGAGGCGGTCGCCATCCTGGGCGCCGCGGAGGGGCTCACCCCGCGCGACCGCGCCCAGCTGGAACCGGAGATCATCGCCGCCGTCAACCGCGCGGGGAACGCCGAGCAGGCGGTCGCGGCGGCCCGCGGCGTACGGCGCCGGGAACTGTTCCGCACGGCGGCGGCGGACCTCATCGACTCGTACGGGACGGAGGACGCGCCCACCCCCATGGACGCAGGGGCGCTCGTCGACCGGGTCGGGCAGGCCGTTACCGACCTGAACGCCGCCACCCTCGCCGGGGCCCTGCGGGCCGCCGTCCGCGCGGAGTGGGGCGACACCCTGCCCACCCGGTTCGCCGTCATCGGCATGGGCCGCTTCGGCGGGCACGAACTCGGCTACGGCTCCGACGCCGACGTCCTCTTCGTCCACGAGCCGCGCGACGGCGTCGACGAGCAGGAGGCCGCCCGCGCCGCGAACCGGGTCGTCGCGGAGATGCGGCGGCTGCTGCAGCTGCCCACCGCCGACCCGCCGCTCCTCATCGACGCCGACCTGCGCCCGGAGGGCCGCAACGGCCCCCTCGTGCGCACCCTCACCTCCTACGCGGCCTACTACCGGCGCTGGTCCCGCGTGTGGGAGAGCCACGCCCTGCTGCGGGCCGAGCCGATGGCGGGCGACGAGGACCTCGGGCGGCGCTTCGTCGAGCTGATCGACCCGCTGCGCTACCCCGCCAAGGGCCTCGACGACGCCGCCGTGCTGGAGATCCGCCGCCTCAAGGCCCGCATGGAGAACGAGCGGCTGCCGCGCGGCGCCGACCCGTCCCTGCACGCCAAGCTGGGGCGCGGGGGCCTGTCGGACGTGGAGTGGACCGTGCAGCTCCTCCAGCTGCGGCACGGCCACGAGGTGCCGGGGCTGCGCACCACGCGCACCCGCGCGGCCCTCGCCGCGGCCCGGGAGGCGGGCCTGATCAGCGAGCGGTACGCGCGGACGCTGGACGAGGCGTGGGTGCTGGCGACCCGGGTCCGCAACGGCGTGATGCTGGTCCGGGGACGGGCCGGGGACACCTTCCCGTCGGACACCCGCGAGCTGGCCGCCGTGGGCCGCTACCTCGGCTACGGCCCCGGGCACGTCGGGGAGATGGTCGACGGCTACCGCCGCACCACCCGCCGGGCCCGCGCCGTCATGGAGGACCTGTTCTACGGGTCCTGACGCCCGGGTGCGGCGGTACGGAGCAGGCGCGGGCGGTACGCGCCGAGCGGCCGCGCCCGGCAGGGGCGCCAGGGGAGTGGGCCACCGCCGACCGCGCCTCTCGCCGCTGCCTGCGGGGCGCTACGCCTCCAGCGAGCTGCGCGGAGCCAGCCGCATCGCCGTGGCCCCGCCCCCGCCGGAGGGCCCCCGCGGCGGCTCCACGTCGCGCGGCAGCCGCTGCGGGAGCGCGCCGTACCAGGCGTAGGCCATGCCGACACCGAAGCCCAGGCACAGGACGCCGCCGACGGCGTCCATCCAGAAGTGGTTGGCGGTCGCGACGATGACGACCAGCGTCAGCACCGGGTACAGCAGCCCGAGGATCCGCGCCCACGGGGCCTTCGCCAGGGCGAAGAGCGCCAGCCCGCACCACAGCGACCAGCCGATGTGCATCGACGGCATCGCGGCGAACTGGTTCGACATGTTCTTCAGGTCGCCGGAGGCCATCGACCCCCACGTGCCGTGCTTGATCACGGTGTCGACGAAGTTCTCGCCCTCCATGAGGCGGGGCGGCGCCAGCGGGTACAGGTAGTAGCCGAGCAGGGCCACCGCCGTCATGCAGAACAGCACCGCCCGCACCGCCGCGTAGCGGCCCGGGTGCCGGCGGTAGAGCCACACCAGCACACCGATGGTCACCACGAAGTGCAGGGTGGCGTAGTAGTAGTTCATCGACACGATGAGCCACGTCACGGAGTCCACCGCGTGGTTGACGGACTTCTCGAAGGCCAGCCCCAGGCTGCGCTCGAACTCCCAGATCCAGTCGGCGTTCCGCATGGCCTGGGCCTTCTGCTCCGGAACGGCGTTGCGGATCAGCGAGTACACGGCGTAACTGGCTCCGAGGAGGAGGATCTCGAACCAGATGGTCGGGCGGCGGGGTGCGCGCAGCCGCTGCCAAGCGGTCGGCTGCTCCTCCGGGCGGCCTGTCCGGGCCTCCTCCACAGGGGTTGTCGGGGCCGCCGTGCGGCCGTCCAACGTCGTCAATGTCCCGTCACCCATGGGGGAAGAGTCTGCCAGAAAGCTCCATCTGTTCGATCATCCTTCAAACGGATTTCCGTCGCCAGCCGTACGCCTCTCGGGGGACCTCTGTCCCTGGGGGCCGGAGGCGGTTGAACCGCGAACGACCAGCTCGGGCATGAAGACGAACTCCCCGTGCGGCGCCGGGGTGCCGCCGATCTCCTCCAGCAGCGCCCTGACCGCCGCCTGCCCCATGGCCTGCACGGGCTGCCGGATCGTGGTGAGCGGCGGGTCGGTGAACGCTATGAGGGGGGAGTCGTCGAAGCCCACCACGGACACGTCGCGGGGCACGTGCAGCCCCTTCTGCCGGGCGGCCCGGATCGCGCCGAGCGCCATCATGTCGCTGGCGCACACCACCGCCGTGCAGCCGCGGTCGATGAGCGCCGCCGCTGCTGCCTGTCCGCCTTCGAGCGTGTACAGGGAGTGCTGGACGAGCTCCTCGGTCTGTTCGGGGGTCAGCCCGAGCCGCTCGCGCATGCCGGTGTGGAAGCCCTCGATCTTGCGCAGCACCGGCACGAACCGCTTCGGGCCGACGGCCAGCCCGATGTGGCTGTGGCCGAGGGACGCGAGGTGGGTGACGGCCAGCTTCATCGCCGCCCGGTCGTCGGGCGAGACGAACGCCGCCTGGATGTGCGGGGAGAAGCCGTTGAGGAGGACGAACGGGACGCCCTTGCCGCGCAGCTGGTCGTAGCGCTGGGTGTCGGCGGTGGTGTCGGCGTGCAGTCCGGACACGAAGATGATCCCGGCCACGCCCCGGTCCACGAGCATCTCGGTGAGCTCGTCCTCGGTGGAGCCGCCCGGCGTCTGCGTGGCCAGCACCGGCGTGTACCCCTGCCGGGTCAGCGCCTGGCCGATGACCTGCGCCAGCGCGGGGAAGATCGGGTTCTCCAACTCGGGGGTGATCAGGCCCACGAGGCCGGCGCTGCGCTGCCGCAGCCGCACGGGCCGTTCGTAGCCGAGCACGTCCAGTGCGGCCAGCACGGACTGGCGGGTGGCCGAGGCCACGCCGGGCTTGCCGTTGAGCACGCGGCTGACTGTGGCCTCACTGACCCCCGCCTGGGCTGCGATGTCGGCAAGCCGCGCGGTCATGTGGTGCGACTGTACCGGGCGCGCGTCGGATTGCCCACCAGGTGCGGGAATCCGCCGGTACGAGCGCCCGTGGCCCGCGCCCCGGGCGCCTGAAGCGGTGCTGCCGTGCCACTCGCGCCCGTACCCGGGGCGCCCGCGGCCCGGCCGCCCCGCACGGCTCGCCGCCGTGCGCGAGCCGCCCCGCCCACGGGTGCCCGGTCGCGCGGTGCGGTCGTGCGGCCACCGGGAGTTGCGGCGCCGGTGCGGTCCGGCCACCGGGGGTGTGGTGCCGGTGCGGTGCGGTGCGGTGCGGGGGCGGGCCGGAGTGGTGCCTGCGGGGCCGCGGGCCCCTTCGCCGGCGCCCCGAACCGCTGCATGCCGTACGGAGCGGGTCTCAGGGATGCCGTCCACCCCCCGAGGCGGGGCCGCGGCGCGGTGCTCCGGCCCGTCGCCGGCCGCCGTCCGGCGGCAGGCCGGTATGCGACGCTTCTGCAAGAGCCGTGCAAAGGCTTGCAGAGCCGGACAGCGCGGTGCAAGAGCCCTTGCCGAGGCGGGTGGAAGCGGTCGGGAGGCGGCTGCGCCTGGGGTGTCAAGCGATGCGACGGCAACTGTAGGGACACGTGGATGTAACGATCCCCGGGCCTTGCAGAAATTTGCCGCAAGGTCTTTCGGCGCGTTTTCATCCCTGTTACGTTCCTGGCAACCCGGCGCCCCCGCGAAGGAGCGGTCTGCAGCAACCGGGATCGTTCGAAGGAGTTCACATGCGGCGTGGCATAGCAGCCACCGCGCTCGTCGCGAGCCTGGCCCTCGCGGCCACGGCGTGCGGCGGCGGAAGTGGCGACGGGGACAAGAAGGCGGCCGACGGTCCGGTCACCATCACCTGGTGGGACACGTCGGACGCCACGAACGAGGCGCCGACGTACAAGAAGCTGATCGAGAAGTTCGAGGCGGCCAACAAGGACATCAAGGTCAAGTACCAGAACGTCCCGTTCGCCGAGGCCGAGCAGAAGTACAAGACCGCCGCCCAGGCCGGCAACGCCCCGGACGTGCTGCGCGCCGACGTCGGCTGGACCGCCGGCCTCGCCGAGCTCCAGTACCTCGCCCCGCTCGACGGCACCCCCGCCGTCAAGGAGATCGGCTCCTTCAACCAGGGCCTGGTCGACGGCGCCAAGGTCGACGGCAAGCTCTACGGCGTCCCGCAGGTCACCGACGCCCTCGCCCTCCTCTACAACAAGGAGGTCTTCGCGAAGGCCGGCGTGCAGCCGCCGAAGACCTGGGCCGAGCTGTCCACGGCCGCGAAGACCATCAAGGACAAGACCGGCGTCGACGGCATCTACCTCAACCCGGACAGCTACTTCGCCCTGCCGTTCCTGTACGGCGAGGGCGGCCTGATGGTCGACACCGACAACAAGAAGATCACCGTCAACGACGAGCGCGGCAAGAAGGCCGTCCAGACCGTCGTCGACATGATCAAGAGCGGTGTCGCGGTCAAGCCGGACTACACCGACGGCTACAACAACATGCAGGCCGCCTTCAAGGACGGCAAGGTCGCCATGGTCGTCAACGGCCCGTGGTCCACGGCCGACGACCTGACCGGCAAGGCCTTCAAGAACAAGGACAACCTCGGTGTCGCCGCCGTGCCGGCCGGCTCCTCCGGCCAGGCGGGCACGCCCACCGGCGGCCACAACCTGGTCGTCTACAACGGCGCCGACGCCCCCCGCAAGGACGCGGCCCAGAAGTTCGTCGCCTTCATGACCTCCGCCGAGTCGCAGGAGTTCGCCTCCCTCCAGACCGGCGTCCTGCCGACCCGTGACGACGCCTACACCGTCAAGGTCGTCGCGGACCCGATCCGGGCCGCCTTCAAGAACGTCCTCGCCGACTCCACCCCGCGCCCCGCGGTCGCCGGCGTCAGCGACATGTTCGCCGAGTGGACCAAGCAGTACGTCGAGATCCTCAAGGGCAACGCCTCCGTCGAGCAGGGCCTCGACACGACCGCCGAGAAGTGGAAGACCAACATCAACTCCCTCAAGGAGTACTCGGTCGAGTAAGCACCCTTCGGCCCGGACCGGCAGCCCTCCCCGACAGGCGCGCCGGTCCGGGCCGGACCCGTACGCACTGAGGGACCCGAGGGAAAAGAACGCCCATGAACACAGCCACCGCAGACCCCGCCAAGGCCCAGCGGCCTGCCCGGGCCGGGCTGCTCACGCGCATGAAGCGCTCCTACGACCGGCACTGGTACGCCTGGGCCATGGTGCTGCCGGTGGTCCTGGTCATCGGCGTGCTCGTCGCCTACCCCCTGGGCCGCGGCGTCTACCTGTCGTTCACCGACGCCAACGAGCTCAACGTCGCCAAGCAGCTCGGCGCCGCCGAGATCCCCGCCACCTACCAGTTCGTCGGCTTCGACAACTACTGGCGGGTGCTGTCGGGTGCCGACGGAGAGTTCTACCCCAAGCTGTGGTGGACCGTGGTGTGGACCGCGTCCTGCGTGTTCTTCCACTACACCATCGGCCTGGGCCTCGCCCTCCTGCTCAACCGCAAGCTCAAGGGCCGCTCCCTCTACCGGGTGCTGCTCATCCTGCCGTGGGCCGTACCCGCGTTCGTCGCCACCTACATCTGGCGCATGATGTACAACTCCGAGTCCGGCGTCTTCAACGCCGTGCTCGGCTCGCTCGGTTTCGCCCCCGTCGACTGGCTCGGCGACACCTTCATGCAGAAGGTCGCCGTCATCGGCGTCAACGTCTGGCTCGGCGTGCCCTTCATGATGGTCGCCGTCCTCGGCGGCCTCCAGTCCATCTCCAGCGAGCAGTACGAGGCCGCCGAGATGGACGGGGCCAGCGCCTGGCAGCGCTTCCGCCACGTCACCCTGCCGGGACTGCGCCCGGTCAGCGCCACGGTGATCCTGCTCGGCACCATCTGGACGTTCAACATGTTCCCGATCATCTACCTGATGCTCGGTGAGGCCAACGCCCTGAACAGCGAGATCCTCGTGACGTACGCCTACCGGCTGGCCTTCGGGTCCGTGCGCGACTACGCCGGCGCCGCCACCTACGGGATCATCATCCTCTCCATGCTCCTCGTCTTCGCCGCCTTCTACCGGCGCATGCTCAACCGTCAGGAGACCGCCCGATGAGCACGGTCACCGCCCCCCGGAACAAGCCCGCCGGCGCGGCCCCCGCCCACGCCGCGACCGGCACCCGCAGGGCCCGCAAGGTCCGGGGCCGCGAGGAGCGCTCCCCGCTCGCGTCCCTCGGGCTGCACGCCGGGCTCGTCACGGCCAGCGTCGTCGCGGTCTTCCCGATCGTCTACATGGTCTTCATCTCGCTGCGCGGCCGGAGCGGCTGGACCAAGCCGACCAGCGCCGAAGGCGGCCTGGAGATCACCAACTACACGTACGTCCTGACGGAGACCGAGTTCCCCCGCTGGTTCGCCAACTCCGTCCTCGTGGCCGCCGGCACCACCCTGGTCGGCGTGTTCGTCGCCGCCTCCACCGGCTACGCCATCTCCCGGATGCGCTTCCCCGGCCACAAGTCGCTGATGTGGGTGCTGCTCATCACCCAGATGTTCCCCGTGGCGGTGCTCATCGTCGCCCTCTACAACATCCTCGGCGGCCTCGGCCTGCTCGACTCGTACCTCGGCCTCATCCTCACCTACTGCTCGGTGTCGGTGCCGTTCTGCGCGTGGATGATGAAGGGCTACTTCGACACGATCCCGCACGAGATCGACGAGGCGGGCCGCGTCGACGGGCTCACCCCCTTCGGCACCTTCTACCGGCTGATCCTGCCGCTGGCCAAGCCCGGCCTCGCGGTCACCGCGTTCTACTCGTTCCTCACCGCGTGGGGCGAGGTCGCCTTCGCCCGCGCCTTCCTGTCCAGCGACTCGATGCTCACCCTCTCCGTCGGCCTCCAGAGCTTCATCGGCCAGCACAAGGCGGAGTGGGGCTACCTCACCGCCTGCGCGGTGATCATCACGGTCCCCGCGGGACTGGTGTTCCTCCTGGTCCAGCGGAACCTCGTCGCCGGCCTCACCGCGGGCGGCACGAAGGGCTGACCCCCCTCGCACCCCCCGCAGGCCCGTGACGCCGAGCGGGCCCGGCGCCCCGGCGCCCGGACCCCACGCGCCCACGACGGCGGTGCCGAACCGGCCTGTCCCCGGCTCGGCACCGCCCCTCCATCCCCTAATCCACATCAGGGAAGACATGACCCAGCACCTTGCCGCCGCCCCCGCCGCCCCGACCACCGGCACGGACACCGGCTGGTGGAGAGACGCGGTGATCTACCAGGTGTACCCGCGCAGCTTCGCCGACGGCAACGGCGACGGCATGGGCGACCTGGAAGGCATCCGCAGCCGCCTCCCGTACCTGCGGGACCTCGGCGTCGACGCCGTGTGGCTCAGCCCGTTCTACGCCTCACCGCAGGCCGACGCCGGCTACGACGTCGCCGACTACCGCGCCATCGACCCGATGTTCGGCACCCTCCTCGACGCCGACGCCCTCGTCCGCGAGGCCCACGAACTGGGCCTGCGGATCATCGTCGACCTGGTGCCCAACCACTCCTCGGACCAGCACGAGTGGTTCCAGCGCGCCCTGAAGGAGGGCCCCGGCTCCCCGCTGCGCGACCGCTACCACTTCCGCCCCGGAAAGGGCGCCCACGGCGAACTCCCGCCCAACGACTGGGAGTCCATCTTCGGCGGCCCGGCGTGGACCCGCGTCACCGAGCCCGACGGCACCCCCGGCGAGTGGTACCTGCACCTCTTCGCCCCGGAGCAGCCCGACTTCAACTGGGAGCACCCCGCCGTACGGGACGAGTTCCGCTCCATCCTGCGCTTCTGGCTCGACATGGGCGTGGACGGCTTCCGCGTCGACGTCGCCCACGGCCTCATCAAGGCGGACGGCCTGCCCGACATCGGCGGCCACGACCAGCTGAAGCTGCTCGGCAACGACGTCATGCCGTTCTTCGACCAGGACGGCGTCCACGAGATCTACCGCAGCTGGCGCAAGGTGCTCGCCGAGTACGACGGCGAGCGCATCCTCGTCGCCGAGGCGTGGACCCCGACCGTCGAGCGCACCGCGAACTACGTGCGCGCCGACGAGATGCACCAGGCGTTCAACTTCCAGTACCTCGGCACCCACTGGAACGCCGCCGAGCTCCGCAAGGTCATCGACGCCTCGCTCGCCGCGATGGCCCCGGTCGCCGCCCCCACCACCTGGGTCCTGTCGAACCACGACGTCACCCGCCACGCCACCCGGTTCGCCAACCCGCCGGGCCTCGGCACGCAGCTGCGGGAGGCCGGCGACCGCGAGCTGGGCCTGCGCCGCGCCCGCGCCGCGACCCTGCTGATGCTGGCGCTGCCCGGCTCGGCGTACGTCTACCAGGGCGAGGAGCTCGGCCTGCCGGACGTCACCGACCTGCCCGACGAGGTGCGCCAGGACCCGTCGTTCTTCCGCGCCAGCGGACAGGACGGCTTCCGCGACGGCTGCCGGGTGCCGATCCCGTGGACCGTGGAGGGGACGTCGTACGGCTTCGGCTCCGGCGGCAGCTGGCTGCCGCAGCCCGCCACGTGGGGCGCCCTGTCGGTCGAGGCCCAGACGGGCGTGGCCGGCTCCACCCTGGAGCTGTACCGCGCGGCCCTGCGCATCCGCCGCGAGCAGCCGGACCTCGGTGCGGGGGAGTCGGTGCAGTGGCTGGACGCCGCGGACGGCGTCCTGGCGTTCCGCCGGGGCGGCTTCGTCTGCACGGCCAACACCACGTCCGAGCCGGTCCGCGTCGACATCCCCGGCCGCATGCTGCTCGCCAGCGAGCAGGTCCGCACCAGCGTCGACGGCACGGCCGAGCTGCCCGCCGACACGACGGTCTGGTGGGCGGTGTGACCCTCCCGCAGGCGGTGCCGCCACCGCGGGGCGACCTGGCCGCAGGCGCCCCGCGGCTGGCGGACATCGCCGCACAGGCCGGGGTCAGCGAGGCGACGGTCAGCCGGGTGCTGAACGGCAAGGCGGGCGTGGCGGCGGCGACCCGCCACCGCGTGCTGGCCGCGCTCGACCTGCTCGGCTACGAGCGTCCCGTACGGCTGCGCCAGCGCAGCGCGGGCCTCGTCGGCCTCGTCATCCCGGAGCTGACCAACCCCATCTTCCCCGCGTTCGCCCAGGTCATCGAGCAGACCCTGGCCGGGCACGGCTACACCCCGGTCCTGTGCACCCAGATGCCGGGCGGCGCGACCGAGGACGAGCTCGTCGAGCAGCTGGAGGAGCGGGGCGTCACCGGCATCGTCTTCCTGTCCGGTCTGCACGCCGACGCGACGGCGGACCCGTCGCGTTACGAGCGGCTGGCGGCGCGGGGCGTGCCGTACGTCCTCATCAACGGCTACAACGACCGCATCGACGCCCCCTTCGTGTCCCCGGACGACCGGGCCGCCGCCCGCATGGCGGTGGGCCACCTGGCCGACCTCGGCCACGAGCGGATCGGTCTCGCGATCGGCCCGACCCGCTACGTCCCGTCCCGCCGCAAGGCGGAGGGCTTCGTGTCGGCGCTGCACCGCACCCTGGACGTGCCGCGCGAGGAGGGCGCGGCGTACATCCAGTCCACGCTGTTCGGCGTGGAGGGCGGCTACGCGGCGGCCGGCACCCTGCTGGACCAGGGCTGCACGGCCGTCATCTGCGGCAGCGACCTGATGGCCCTGGGCGCGGTCCGCGCGGTCCGGGCGCGGGGCCTGGACGTGCCGCGGGACGCCTCCGTCGTCGGCTTCGACGACTCCCCGCTCATCCCCTTCACCGACCCGCCGCTGACGACGGTCCGGCAGCCGGTGCGGGCGATGGCGACGGCGGCGGTCGACGCCCTGCTGGAGGAGATCGACGGCAACCCGGTGCAGCGCACCGAGTACGTCTTCCAGCCGGAACTGGTCGTCCGGGGCTCCACGGCGGCCCCACCGCGGTAGCCGCCCCCGCGGCCGGGACCCCCGGCACCGCGACGCCCCCCGCCCTTCCCGGACGGGGGCGTCGCTGCCTCGCCCGCCTGCCCCGGTGCTCGCTGCCCTGCGGTGGCGCGCTGTCCGGTGCGGGCGGTCCCGCGGCGCCGCGCCTCGGCGTGGACCGTCCGCCCTCGGCGGGGGCGGGCCCTTGCCACGGGGGCGGCCAGGGTC
This sequence comes from Streptomyces sp. CC228A, assembly GCF_021390935.1. Lineage (GTDB taxonomy): Bacteria > Actinomycetota > Actinomycetes > Streptomycetales > Streptomycetaceae > Streptomyces. The sequence continues at coordinate 55,671 of NZ_JAJPUI010000003.1, read as the reverse complement.
GACTGTTCGGGCGCGGGCGGGTCGCACGGGTCGAGGATCTCCAGCGCACGGGCGACGCGGGCGCCGGTCGCGGCGGCGGCGCGGGCCGAACGGCGCAGGTCCGCGTCGTCGCCGGCCCGCCGGACCGGGATCCGCCGCCGCCGCCCGGAAGCCCGCCGCCCCGCGCACCCTGCGGCGGATGGCGCAGCGGCCTCACCTCATCGGGCGCAGCTGTCCCGCCCACCGCCGCGCCGGTGTGCGAGGCCACGCGGCCGCGCCCAGCGTGGAGGGGCAGGCCGGGACCTGCCCGGCCCCTACCGACGAGGTCTCCATGCGGGAACCGCACCTGCTGTCGGGCCCCCGGGGAGCCCCCGCCGCCGGCCCGGCCCCGGCCGGAACGCCGCGCACCGCGGCCGCGGACGGCGGGCCGGGCCGCGCGGCGCTGTGGCCGGCGGCCGTCGCCGCGGCCTTCACCCTGGCCCAGCTGACCCTGGTCGCCCCCGGCCTGGGACTCGGCTGGGACGAGACGGTGTACGTGAGCCAGGTCGGCCGGCAGGGACCGGCCGCGTTCCTCAGCGCCCCCCGCGCCCGGGGCGTCTCCTTCCTCGCCGCGCCCGTCGCGGCCCTCACGACCTCCGTCACGGCACTGCGGGTCTGGCTGGCCCTGCTGTCCGGGCTCGGTCTGTTCCTCGCCCTGCGCACCTGGCGGCCCCTGCTGCCGCCGCGGGTGCTCGCCCTGGCGGGCGCCCTGTTCGCGACCCTGTGGACGGTGCTGTACTACGGGCCGCAGGTCATGCCCAACCTGTGGGTGGCGTACGGCGCTTTCGCCGCCGTCGGCTTCTTCCTGCGCGCCGCCCGCGCCCCCGGCGAGCCCCGACCCCTGCTGGGCCTCGGGGCGGCCGTCGCGTTCGTCGCGCTGATGCGGCCGTCCGACGCGGTGCCGCTCTTCCTGGTGCTGGCCGCGGCGTCGCTGCTGGTGCCGGCGTGGCGGCGCCCGGTGCTGTGGGGCGCGCTTGCCGCGGGGGCCGCCGCCGGCAGCGCCGAGTGGGTGATCGAGGCGTACGTCCGCTACGGCGGTCTGGCCGCCCGGCTGGACCGGGCCAGCGAGATCCAGGGCGAACTCGGCCTGTACATCGCGGTCGACGACCACGTCCGGGCCCTGGGCGGCCGCACGCTGTGCCGCCCCTGCGACGTGCCGTGGCGCAACCCGGTCACCGGACTGTGGTTCCTCGTCCTGCCGCTGTGCGTGGCCGGCGGCGTACGGGCCGCCGCGGGGACCCCGCACCGCACGCCCGCGGTCCTGGCCACCGCGGCCGGGTGCGCACTCGCGCTCCCCTACCTGTTCACCGTCGACTACGCCGCCCCGCGCTTCCTGTTCCCGGCGTACGTCCTGCTCGCCGTGCCGGTCGCGCTGCTCCTCCTGCGCGTGGCGGACGCCCGCACCCGGCGCCGCCGCGCCCTGCTCGGCGTGTGCGCGCTCGCGCTGCTCGCGCACCTGGCGATCCAGTACAAGGTCCTCGACTCGGTGACGCGGCGGGTGCGCACCGACACCGTCACGCTCACGCGGATCGCCGAGCAGCTCCACGCCCACGGGGTGCGCCCGCCGTGCGTCGTCAGCGGGGAGGACGCCGTCCGCATCGCGTACCGGGCGGGCTGCGCCTCCCGCCAGCCCGGCGGCCACGACGCCAGCATCACCCCGGACGCCCTGGCGCGGCTGGGGAGCGCCGCCCGGTCGCGGTCCTGCTGTCCGGGGGAGGCCCGCGCCCGCGTTCGCCCGCGGCTGGGCGGCGCACCCGCTCCCCGAACTGCCGAACCGGCCCGGTTTCCACATGCTGGTGTCCCCCTCGGCGGGCTGACCGACCGGCACCCCTGCGCCCCGCCCCGGCACCTCGCCCGGCGCGGGGCCGCCCGCCCGCTTTCCCGGCCCGATGGAGGAAGGGCCGGGCGCCGTGCGTCTCGGGGGATAACGGCACGGCGCCCTCATCCCCTCCTTCCGGTGCCGGGTGAGGCCCGGATGCAGGGCGCGGCTCGGACCGGCCTTCACCCTGTCCACCCCGCCACAGCCCGCTGGAGCACAGCCACATGTCCGGGTCAGGGCGTGTCCGCTCTGTCCTGCGGGGGCGTGCCCGTCAGAGACGCAGCCGGCGACCGCGGCTGCGTGCCACGAGCAGGACCTCTTCCAGGTGGTCGGCCAGGTGGTGTACGTATCTGCGCAGGTCAGTGACGGACGCGAACGGAGGCAGGCTGCGGGCGCGCGCGAGCGTGTGCGCCGCGTGGTCGAGCCGGATGGTCTCCACCGCGTCGGCGTGACGGGAGAGCGGCCCGCTGCCGCCGTCGGTGATCAGGATGCACGTCTTGTCCTCGGGTCCGGCCCCGAGGAGGACACGCACGTCGGTACCGGATCCCGCGGTTTCCGTCATGCGACCTCCACCCTCAGGACTGCGGTGCACCGGAGCAGCATCTGCGCCCCGCGGGCGAGGAGGCGGAGGTTCGCCGCCGGGTCGTGGACGGGGTCGGCGGCCACGGCACGGGCATGGGCCGAGACGCTGAGGGCGATGCCTCGGGCCCTCCCGTCGGAGAGCCCCCGGGCGTGGGTGGCGACGCGGTCTGCGTGGGTGCGGAGGACGCTGCGGAGCCGTTCCCGGACTGCGTCGGCCGCCTCGCCGGTCGGCCGCAGGGAGGCCAAGCGCAAGGCCAGGTCGACATCCTGAAGGACGTGCAGGCCCTCGGAGTCGTCTGCCGGCGGTGGCGCCGCATGCCGGCGCTGGACGGATGCCATGGTCGTTCACCTCGGATGGGTGGGGGAAGGTCTCGCCACGCGGCTGTTCCGTGCGGCTGACATTCATCCAACGCGGATACACGCCGGTGGAGAACCAGGCACTCTGGGGGTCCGGTTGAACGCGTTGAACGCTTGGGGGTGCCCCATGGCGGCACAGGTACGGACACGGAGGCCCAACGAGGCGCTGACCCGGCTGATGGCCGAGGCCGGGGTCGGCAACGCACAGCTCGCGCGCCGGGTGAACGCGGTGGGTGGTGAGCTGGGGCTGCGGTTGCACTACGACAAGTCCACCGTCTCGCACTGGTTGCGGGGCAGCGTGCCGAAGGCCGAGGCGCGTCCGGCGGTCGCGGAGGCGTTGTCGCGGCTGGCGGGCCGACCCGTGACGGTGGCCGAGCTCGGCTGGCCCGCCGCACGTGCCGGGGCGCAGGACGTCGCGTCGGGGGTGGTCGAGCTCAGCCGGGCCGACATGGACCCGTCCCGCCGTCGGGTGCTGGGAGCGGGGTTGTACAGCGCGACACTGCTGGTGCCGTCGTTCCAGGAGGTGCTGGCGGGCCGGGCGGAGGCGGCGCAGGCGGCGCGTACCGTGCGGATCGGCGCGAGCGATGTCGCGACCGTCCGGCGGATGACGGACAAGGTCGCGGAGATCCTCGACGAGATCGGCGCGGGCCATGCCCGGCCGATGGCCGCCGCGTTCCTGGCCAACACGGTCGGTCCGTACCTGAGGGCGTCGGGACCGGAGCGGGTGCGGCAGCAGATGAGGGGCGCCGCAGCCGATCTGGTGTACCTGACGGGCTGGATGGCCATGTACGAGGAGCAGCAGGGGCTCGGCCAGCGGTACTACCTGAAGGCGCTCGCACTGGCCGGGGAGGCGGGGGACCACGTCACGTACTGCCGCACACTGCGCGGCATGAGCCTTCAGGCATCGCATCTGGGCTACGGCGCACGGGCCCTGGACCTGGCGGACGCGGCGGCAGAGGCAGCCCCTGCGGCCGGGCCGCGCCTGGTGGCGTTCCTGCGCGGCCAGCAGGCGCACGCCTCGGCCATGACCGGCGACCGGCGGGCGGCGCTGGTACGGCTCCGGGAGACCGAGGCGGCGCTGGAGCGGGCGGACAACCGGCGGGACGCGGTGGGCGGCTACGACGAGGCGGCGTATTTCTTCCACGAGGCACATGTCCGCTGGTGCCTGGGCGACGGTGAGGGCTCGGTCAGGAGTCTGCGCCGGTCCAACGCGGCCCGGTCGCCGCAGGAGCGCCAGGGACGGCTGCACTGCCTGGGGGTGATCGCCGAGCGCCAGTTCCGGATGCGCCATGTGGAAGCCGCCTGCGCCACCTGGCACGCCTTCCTGGACGGGCACGCGGGGCTGTCCTCGGCCCGCGGCGACGCCCACCTGGCGGCCATGCTGCGCGCGTTGCCCGCCTACCGGGGCCTGGGAGCCGTACGGGAGTTGGAGGAGCGGGCACGGCAGGTCGCCGCGGCCAAGGCGGCGTGAGGCCGTCGTCGGATCACGGGGGCGAGTGGTCCCCTGGAAGAAGGCGCCTGCCGGCGGTCTGGCGTCACGCTCAGCGCCCGTACCGTCGCCTTGTAGTCGTCGGACGGACAGGGAGAGGAGGACGCTGTGCCAGCGCAGCCCGTCGGATACGGCCCTGGTGACCGTGGCCCCCGCCGAGAGCGCGGCGTCCTGCGCGCCGTGTCCGCCCGCGCACGCAGATGAGCCCGGAGCAGTTCGAGCGCGTCGCTGATGCTGGTGTCCCCCTCGGCGGGCTGACCGACCCGGCACCCCTGCGCCCCGCCCCGGCACCTCGCCCGGCACGGGGCCGCGCGCCGGGCCTGGTGCCCTCCGGAAGGAGGCCGGGCGCCGTGCGTCTCGGGGGACAACGGCACGGCGCCCTCACCCCCTCCTTCCGGTGCCGGGTGAGGCCCGGATGCAGGGCGGCCCCTGACCCCGGGCCCCGCGCCGGCGGCCCGGGTCAGTACCAATTGCTGAACGCGGCGACACCGGATCCGGTCGCCGCGGCGTGGCGCACCACCCGGAGGGGGCCGTCGACGAGTTCGGCCGCGTCGGCGTCGGGCGCGTCGCCCATCGCCGTCATCCAGTCGGTGATGCCGGAGAGGACGGCGGCCCGCTCCCCGTCGGGCAGGAGCAGGGCCTCCTCGTACCGGGGCAGAGCGGCCCGTACCTCGTCGGCGGAGAGGAGGACGTGCCCGAACCAGCCGGGGAGCAGTGCCGAGCGCCGCGGGCCGAGGCCGTGGAACAGGGCCGCGACCGGGTTGGCCTTCCGGGCGGTCGCCACGAAGAGTCCTGCGCCGATCGTCTCGGGCATCACGGCCGTGCTCGCGTCCTGCATCGCGTCCGCGTCCGCGGAGTCGGAGGAGGCGTGGGCGGCCTCGACGAGGTCGGCGAACCGGTAGGCGGCCGGCGTGGGCTCCAAGGGCCCGGACGGGCCCGCGGGCCGTGCGAAGAAGGTCTCCTCCCCGCCGCCGTTGTGCCACCACGCCAGAGCCAGGCGGACCTCTCGCGGCGGGTACCCGTCGAGGGGCCGTACGGGGCGGCCGTATCGGCGCGCGAGGTCCCGAGCCGCCGCGTCAGGAAGGGCACCGACCACCCACGCCCCCGTCGCCCCCACCGTCACTCCCCTCGTTGACTGCGGGGCGACTCTATCCACCTGGCTGACGCGGCCGCGCCGTCCCGTCGCCGCGACCTGCGGGACGCGGTGGTGCGCCGACCCGCCCTGCGTCACGATGTGCGCCGGTATGTCCGATTGACGCTGTCAGGGGCGCGGGAAGGGCGGGCCGTTGCGGGCGAGTGGCTTTTCGGAAGGGGGCGGCCGCGCACCTGCGCGACTGCGCGCGTTGTCGTAGGCGCCCGGCAGGGCTGTCGCCCCGGTTCACGCCACGCGTACGCGCACACGCCTGCGCGACGCGTGCGCGCGCTCGTTCGCCAAGGGGGTGGCTGGCGGGGAGGCCCGGGGCCTGCCCTGGTGTCAGGGGCGGCGGGGTCTTCTTCGAGCCCCGGGCCTCCCGGTTGGCGACCGGCCCGGCCGACCGGGCGCGTGGGGTCGGCTGGCGCAGCCGATACCCTCGGCCGACCGGACCGGAGTCGTCGTTGAACGTAGCACCACTGCAATTCCTTGCGAAAGAGCTTGCAACCCCTTTGTTGCCGGGGTTTCCGGGATGTGACCCGCGCGTAAGGGGAGTGTGTCGCAGGGGTTGACCTCCCGCGCCGGCGGCTCGTACGGTCACGTCCGAAAACCTTTGCTGCCTTCTTGCAGCAAGAGGCTTCACCCCCACATCGGCCTTGCGGGCACGGCGCGTTGTCGTACGAGGCTGCCTCCACTGCATCCGCACCTCCCCTCCCCAGGAGGAAACATGGCCAGAAGAACCGTGGCCGCCGCACTCGCCGTCGTGGCGGGAGCCGCAGTCGGCGTCACGGCGCCCGTCACCCAGGCGCAGGCCGCCGCGCCGGGCGACAAGGACGTCACCGCGGTGATGTTCGAGTGGAAGTTCGACTCCGTCGCCAAGGCCTGCACGGACACGCTCGGACCCGCCGGGTACGGCTACGTGCAGGTCTCGCCCCCGCAGGAGCACATCCAGGGCTCCCAGTGGTGGACCTCGTACCAGCCCGTCAGCTACAAGATCGCCGGCCGCCTCGGTGACCGCGCCGCCTTCAAGAGCATGATCGACACCTGCCACGCGGCAGGCGTCAAGGTCGTCGCCGACACCGTCATCAACCACATGGCCGCGGGCGACGGCGTCGGCACCGGCGGGTCCTCGTACACCAAGTACGACTACCCGGGCATCTACTCCGCCGCCGACTTCGACAACTGCACCACCAACGTCACCGACTACCAGGACCGCTGGAACGTCCAGCAGTGCGAGCTCGTCGGGCTCTCCGACCTGGACACGCAGGAGTCGTGGCCGCGCCAGCGCATCGCCGCGTACATGAACGACCTGCTGTCGCTCGGCGTCGACGGCTTCCGCATCGACGCGGCCAAGCACATGCCGACCGACGACCTCGCCGCCATCAAGGCCCAGCTCACCGACCCGAACGCGTACTGGAAGCAGGAGGCCATCCACGGGGCAGGCGAGGCCGTCGACCCCGGCGAGTACCTCCAGAACGGCGACGTGCAGGAGTTCCGCTACGCCCGCGGGCTGAAGCAGGCGTTCCAGAACGACAAGCTCGCCCACCTGAACAACTTCGGCGAGGGCTGGGGCTTCATGTCCTCCGGCCAGTCCGGCGTCTTCGTCGACAACCACGACACCGAGCGGGTCGGCGACACCCTCAGCTACAAGAGCGGCTCCGCCTACACCCTCGCCAGCGTGTTCATGCTCGCCTGGCCGTACGGCTCCCCGGACGTCCACTCCGGCTACGAGTGGTCCGACAAGGACGCAGGCCCGCCCAACGGCGGCCAGGTGAACGCCTGCTACAGCGACGGCTGGAAGTGCCAGCACGACTGGCGCGAGATCAAGTCCATGGTCGCCTTCCGGAACGTGGCCCGCGGTCAGGGCGTCACGAACTGGTGGGACAACGGCAACGACGCCATCGCCTTCGGGCGCGGCGACAAGGCGTTCGTGGCCATCAACCACGAGGGCGGCGCGATCACGCAGACCTTCCAGACGTCCCTCGCCGCCGGCAGCTACTGCAACGTGCAGAACGGCACCGCCGTCACCGTCGACTCCGCGGGCCGGTTCACCGCCACCCTCGGCGCCGGCACGGCCCTCGCCCTGCACGTCGGCGCCAAGGACTGCGGCGACACCCCGCCGCCCAGCAGCACCACGGGTGCCTCCTTCAACGTCGAGGCCACCACCAGCTGGGGAGAGGACATCTACGTCACCGGCAACCGGACCGAGCTGGGGAACTGGAGCACCGGCAGCGCCCTCAAGCTCGACCCCGCCGCGTACCCCGTCTGGAAGCTCGACGTCGACCTGCCCGCCGGCACCGCCTTCGAGTACAAGTACATCCGCAAGGACGCCGCCGGGAACGTCACCTGGGAGGGCGGCGCCAACCGCACCGCCACCGTCCCCGCCGACGGCAAGGTCGTCCTGAACGACACCTGGCGCAACTGACCCCCGCACCCACCGGGCCCCGCACCCGCCCGGGTGCGGGGCCTCCTCCCGTAGGACCCTCAACGAGGAGAACGTCTTGACACGCCCTCGCCTTCCGCGGCTCCAGCCCCCGCGGCTGCGCGCCACGCGGCGCAGATCGGCGGCCGTCCTCGCCGCCGCGACCGTGACGGCGCTCGTCGTCCCGGCCGTCGTCCCGGCGAACGCCGCGCCCCGGCCGCCCGCCCCGCCGTCGGACCGGAAGCTGGCCGCCGAGCCCGCCCGGCACGACCTGACCCGCGAGCAGTTCTACTTCGTGCTGCCCGACCGGTTCGCCAACGGCGACCGCGGCAACGACCGCGGCGGACTCACCGGCACCCGGCTCCGGCACGGGTACGACCCCACCGACAAGGGCTTCTACCAGGGCGGCGACCTCAAGGGGCTCACGGAGCGGCTCGACTACATCAAGGGCCTCGGCACCACCGCCATCTGGCTCGCCCCGATCTTCAAGAACCAGCCCGTGCAGGGCGAGGGCGAGAACGCCTCCGCCGGCTACCACGGCTACTGGATCACCGACTTCACCCAGGTCGACCCGCACTTCGGCACCAACGACGACCTGAAGAAGCTCATCAGGCAGGCCCACGCCAAGGGCATGAAGGTCTTCTTCGACGTCATCACCAACCACACCGCCGACGTCGTCGACTACGAGGAGCAGTCCTACGAGTACCTCTCGAAGGGCGCCTTCCCCTACCTGACCAAGGACGGGAAGCCCTTCGACGACGCGGACTACGCCGACGGGACCCGCCGCTTCCCGAAGACGGACCCGGACTCCTTCCCCCGCAAGCCGGTCGTCCCGCCGGACAAGAAGGACCTGAAGGTCCCGGCGTGGCTCAACGACCCCGCGATGTACCACAACCGCGGAGACTCCACCTTCGCCGGCGAGTCCTCCACCCACGGCGACTTCGTGGGCCTGGACGACCTGTGGACCGAGCGTCCCGAGGTCGTCGAGGGCATGGAGAAGATCTACCAGCGGTGGGTGCGCGACTTCGACATCGACGGCTTCCGCATCGACACCGTCAAGCACGTCAACACCGAGTTCTGGACCCAGTGGGCCACCGCGCTCGACGCGTACGCGAAGAAGCGGGGCAGGCCGGACTTCTTCATGTTCGGCGAGGTGTACTCCGCCGACACCTCCGTCACCTCCCACTACGTGCGCGAGGGACGGCTCGACGCCACCCTCGACTTCCCGTTCCAGGACGCCGCCCGGAACTTCGCGTCCCAGGGCGGGTCGGCGCAGAGGCTCGCCCGGCTCTTCGCCGACGACTACAAGTACACGACCGGCAAGGCCAACGCCTACGAGTCGGTCACCTTCCTCGGCAACCACGACATGGGCCGCTTCGGCACGTTCCTCAAGCAGGACAACGCCAAGGCCGGCGACGCCGAGCTGCTCAAGCGGTACGGCCTCGCCAACGAGCTGATGTTCCTCAGCCGCGGCAACACCGTCGTGTACTACGGCGACGAGCAGGGCTTCACCGGCGCCGGCGGCGACAAGGACGCCCGCCAGACCCTGTTCGCCTCCCAGACCGCGGACTACCTGGACGACGACCAGCTCGGCACCGGACGCGGCCACGACCGGGACGCCTACGACCCGACGCACCCGCTCTACCGGCAGATCGCCGCGCTCGCCGCACTCCGCGAGGACCACCCGGCGCTCGCCGACGGCGTCCAGATCGAGCGGCACGCCGACGACGGCGCGGGCGTGTACGCCTTCTCCCGCATCGACACCCGGACCAAGACCGAGTACGTCGCCGCCGTCAACAACGCCACCGAGGCCCGCACCGTCGAGCTCGCCACCGACACCCCCGCCGGCACCGCCTTCCGCCCCGTCTACGGCGAGGCGACCGCCGCCACCAGCGGCGCCGACGGCAAGGTCACCGTCACCGTGCCCGCCCTGTCGTCCGTGGTGCTGAAAGCCGGCCGGGCCGTCGCCGCGCCCGCCTCCGCGCCCTCCGTCGCGCTGAAGGCCCCCGCCGCGGGCGCCTCCGGCACCGTCGAGGTCACCGCCGACGTCACCGGCGGCGGCCCCCTCAACCGGGTCGTCTTCGCCGCCCAGCAGGGCAGCGGCAGGTGGCAGGTCCTCGGCTCCGCCGACCGCGCCCCCTACCGGGTCAGCCACACGATCACCGCCCCGGCGGGCGCCACCGTCCGCTACAAGGCCGTCGCCGTCGACGCCCGCGGCCGCACCGCGAGCGACCTGGCGCAGACCACCGCGGGCCAGGCACTCCCGCCCGAGGTGCCCACCGCCACCCAGCGGGACCACGCCGTCGTCCACTACAAGCGCCCCGACGGGGACTACGACGGCTGGCGCCTCTACGCCTGGGGCGACATCGCCGAGGGCGAGGCCACCCCGTGGCCCGAAGGCCACGCCTTCACCGGCCGCGACGCCTACGGTGCCTTCGCCCACGTCAAGCTGAAGCCGGGCGCCTCCAGCGTCGGCTACCTCGTCATCGACGAGAACGGCAACAAGGACGTCGCCGCCGACCGCACCATCGACCTGTCCAAGACGGGCGAGGTGTGGGTCGAGCAGGGCAAGGAGCAGGCCCTCGACCAGGCGCCCGGCGGCGCCTACCCGCCGCAGGACACCAGCAAGGCCGTCCTGCACTACCAGCGCGCCGACGGCGACTACGACGGCTGGGGCCTGCACGTGTGGACCGGCGCCGCCGAGCCCACCGACTGGTCCAGGCCGCTCATGCCGGTCCGCACCGACCCGTACGGCGCGGTCTACGAGGTGCCGCTCGCCGAGGGCGCCACGTCCCTCAGCTACATCATCCACAAGGGCGACGAGAAGGACCTGCCCGCCGACCAGTCCCTGGACCTGAAGGCGACCGGCCACGAGGTGTGGCTGCTCGGCGGCCAGGAGAAGCACCTGCTGCCGCAGCCCGAGGGCGGCGGCGCGGCCCTGGACCTCACGCAGTCCGCGGCCGTCTGGATCGACGGGACCACCCTCGCCTGGAACGGCTCGGCCGCCGCCGCGTCCAGCCAGCTCCAGTACTCCCCGTCCGGCTCCCTCGCCGTCAAGGACGGCGCGCTGACCGGCGGCTCCGACACCGCCTGGCTGCGGCTGCACCGCACGAGCCTCACCGACGCGCAGAAGGAGCGGTTCCCGCACCTCGCGCAGTACACCGCGTACTCGATCGACCCGCGCGACCGCGACCGCGTCCGCACCGCCCTGCGCGGCCAGGTCGTCGCCACCCAGTACGCCGCCAACGGCGCCCTGCTGAGCGCCACCGGCGTCCAGATCGCCGGCGTCCTCGACGACCTGTACGGCGAGAAGGCGAAGACCAGGGCGCTCGGCCCGGTCTTCCACAAGGGCCGGCCCACCCTGTCCGTGTGGGCCCCCACCGCCCAGTCCGTCGCCCTCGAGCTCGACGGCCGCACCGTCCGCATGAAGCGGGACGACGCCACCGGCGTCTGGTCCGCCAGGGGCGCCAGGTCGTGGAAGGGCAAGCCCTACCGGTACGTGGTGAAGGTGTGGGCGCCCAGCGTCCGGAAGATCGTCACCAACAAGGTCACCGACCCCTACTCCACCGCCCTCACCACCGACTCCGCCCGCAGCCTCGTCGTCGACCTCACCGACCCGAAGCTGGCCCCCAAGGGCTGGAAGGCCCTGAAGAAGCCGGACGCCGTCCCGCTGCGCGACGCGCAGATCCAGGAACTGCACATCCGCGACTTCTCCGCCTCCGACCCGACGAACCGGCACCCCGGCGGATACCTCGCCTTCACCGACCGCGAAGCGGACGGCATGAAGCACCTCGGGAAGCTCGCGGACAGCGGCACCTCCTACGTCCACCTGCTCCCGGCCTTCGACATCGGCACCATCCCCGAGAAGAAGTCCGACCAGGCCGCCCCCGGCTGCGACCTGCCCTCCCACGCCCCGGACTCCGAGGCGCAGGCGGAGTGCGTCGCGGCCGTCGCCGGCAAGGACGCCTTCAACTGGGGCTACGACCCGCTGCACTACACCGTGCCCGAGGGCTCGTACGCCTCCGACCCCGAAGGGACCCGCCGCACCGTCGAGTTCCGGCAGATGGTCAAGGCGCTGAACGACTCCGGCCTGCGCACCGTCATGGACGTGGTCTACAACCACACCGTGGCGAGCGGTCAGGACGACAAGTCCGTCCTGGACCGGATCGTGCCCGGCTACTACCAGCGGCTCCTCGCCGACGGCTCCGTGGCCACCTCCACCTGCTGCGCCAACACCGCGCCCGAGAACACCATGATGGGCAAGCTCGTCGTGGACTCGGTCGTCACCTGGGCCAAGGAGTACAAGGTCGACGGCTTCCGCTTCGACCTCATGGGCCACCACCCCAAGGCCAACATGCTCGCCGTCCGCGAGGCGCTCGACGCCCTCACCGTCGCGAAGGACGGCGTGGACGGCAAGAAGATCATCCTGTACGGCGAGGGCTGGAACTTCGGCGAGGTCGCCGACGACGCCCGCTTCGTCCAGGCCACGCAGGAGAACATGGCGGGCACCGGCATCGCCACCTTCTCCGACCGGGCCCGCGACGCGGTGCGCGGCGGCGGCCCCTTCGACGCCGACCCCGGCGTGCAGGGTTTCGCCTCCGGCCTGTACACCGAGCCCAACGGCTCCGCCGCCAACGGCACCCCGGCCGAGCAGAAGGCCCGCCTCCTGCACTACCAGGACCTGATCAAGGTCGGCCTGTCGGGGAACCTCGCGGACTTCACCTTCACGGACACGTCCGGCAAGCAGGTGAAGGGCGCGCAGGTCGACTACAACGGCCGGCCCGCAGGCTACGCCGCCGCCCCCGGCGAGGCCCTCGCCTACGCCGACGCCCACGACAACGAGACCCTGTACGACGCGCTGGCCTTCAAGCTGCCCGCCGCCACGTCCCCGGACGACCGGGCCAGGATGCAGGTCCTCGCCATGGCGACCGCCGCGCTCTCCCAGGGCCCCGCCCTGTCGCAGGCCGGCTCGGACCTGCTGCGGTCGAAGTCCCTCGACCGCAACTCGTACGACAGCGGCGACTGGTTCAACGCCCTGCACTGGGACTGCCGCCTCGGTAACGGCTTCGGCCGCGGCCTGCCGCCCGCGGCCGACAACCGGGACAAGTGGCCGTACGCGAAGCCGCTGCTCACCGCCCCGACCCTGAACGCGGGCTGCGCGCAGATCGACGGCGCCTCGGCCGCCTACCGGGACCTGCTGAAGATCCGGACGACGGAGAAGGCGTTCAGCCTGGCCACCTCCGGCCAGGTGCAGGAGAAGCTGTCCTTCCCGCTGTCCGGCAGGGACGAGACGCCCGGCGTGATCACCATGCGCCTCGGCGACCTCGTCGTGGTCTTCAACGCCACCCCGGAGCAGCAGAAGCAGACCGTCCCGGCGCTGTCCGGCACCGGCTACGCCCTGCACCCCGTGCAGGCGTCCGGCTCCGACGCCGCGGTGAAGGCCGCCGCGTACGACGCGGACTCCGGCACCTTCACGGTGCCGGCCCGCACGGTGGCGGTGTTCTCCGCCCGCTGACGCGGCCCCGCCCCGCGCACGCCCCCGCCCGGTCCCACCGGAGCGGGGGCGTCCGCCATCCGGTCGCGGTTTGTGCGCCCGCGCGGCCGCGGGTGAGAGTGGGCGCATGCCGCAGATCACCATCGACTACTCGGACTCCCTCGGCGGTGCTTTCGACCGCCGCGGCTACGCCGCCGCCCTGCACCCGGTCGTGGCCGAGACCGTGTCCGCCCGCCTCGCCGCCTGCACGACCCGTACCCGCGCGACCGGTGACACCACCGTCGGCGACGGCACCGGCTCCGACGCCGCCGTCCACGTCGAGATCGCCCTGCTGCCCGGCCGCACACCGGAGGCGAAGGCACGGCTGAGCGAGGCCGCGGCCGCGCTCGTACGGGACTTCCTCACCCCGGTGGACGGCCTGGCCGTCCACGTCTCCGCGGAGGTGCGGGACCTCGACGTGTCCTACCGCACCGGCTGAGCCGGCACCGCCGGCACCCGCGCCAGCAGAGTGCCGAGCCGGTCGACGAGCGTGCCGAACGGCCCGTCGGCGGGCTCCTCCGCCAGCATCCGCACGACCAGCGCGGCCATCTCGTCGTCGTACGCGGCGCTCACCGCCGCCAGCGCCGCGAAATCGTGCACGAGCTGGACCTCCAGCTCGGCGCGCGGCACGCGGCGGCCGTCCAGCCAGATCAGCGCCGTCGACTCGGCGAGCGCCACCCACGACCGCACCACCAGGTCGAGCCGGGCGGGCGGCGGCACGGGCACCCCCAGGTGGCTGAGGATCTGCTCGTACGCCGCCTGCCGCACCTCGTCGATCATCACGTTCGTCGCCGACGGCGTCCCCTCCGGCGCGGACCCGGCCGCCGGGCCGCCCCGCATCAGCGCGGAGAAGCCCGGCCCGTGGTCCTCGACGAAGTCGAAGAACCGGTGCATCACCCGCAGCAGCCGGGCGCCCAGCGGCCCCTCGTGCGGCTCGACGAACCGCGCTCGCAACTCCTCGGCGGCGCGCCGCAGCGCCGCCTCGTACAGGCTCTGCTTGCCGGGGAAGTAGTGGTAGACGAGCGGCCGGGAGATGCCCGCGGCGGCGGCGATCTCGTCGATCGACACCTCGTCGGGGGAGCGGTGGCTGAACAACTCCAGAGCCACGCCGATGAGCTGCTGCCTGCGCTCCTCGACGCCCATCCGTCTGCGCACCCCGGTCGTCATGCGGACAGCCTAACCGCCTCCCTCGAACGGCCGCGGGCGTGCCGGTCCGTTACGCTCCGGGCATGACCACAGCCGACGACCGCGACATCCGGGACCGCGTCGAGCCGGAGGCGGACGCCCCCGAGCAGGACAGCGGCCTGACTCCCCGTCAGGCGCGTCGGCTGGGAGCCGCGGTCGCGACCGTGCTGCTGGTCGCGCTGGCGGTCGTCCTGGCGCTGCGGCTGGCGAGCCGGGGTTCCGTGCTGGTCGTCGGCGTGTACGGGCTGGCCATGATCCTGTGCGGCGTCGTCATCGAGCTGAGCCGCCACGGCCGCACCCGCCTCGGCATCTGCCTCCTCGGGACCGGCCTGGCCGCGGCGCTCGCGGCGGACTGGCTGCTGCTGCCGTAGGGGTGCGGCCAGAGCCGGACGGCGAGCCCGCACCCGGCCCGCCGACCCGAACACCGACCCGGGCGCTCTGCCGCGGGACGCCGGTGCGCGGGCGCCGCCTACAGGTCCAGCACCAGCCGGTCGCCCCGGCAGCGGGACACGCAGATCAACATCGAGTCGTGCCGCTCGTCGTCGGTGAGCAGCTCGTCCCGGTGGTCGATCTCGCCCTCCAGCACCCGCTGCTGGCACGTGCCGCAGAAGCCCTGTTCGCACGAGTACGACACATGGGGCACCTCGGCGCGCACCGCCGCCAGCACCGACTGCCCGGCCGCCACGTCCACGGTGGCGCCGGTGCGGCGCAGCTCCACCCGGAACGCACCGCCCTCCTGCGCGGCCGCCGTGAACCGCTCCAGGCGGGGTGCGCGGCCCAGAGCCCGGGTCACCGCCTCCATCAGCCCGTCGGGCCCGCAGCAGTACACCTCCGCGGTGTCCGGCAGGTCCGCGAGGAAGGACAGGTCGGGGCGCCCGTCGGTGTCCTCCGCGACGACCGCCGTGCGGCTGCCGTGCGGACCGCCGGCGCCGAGCTCCTCCAGCTCGTCGACGAACGGCATGGACGCCCGGTCGCGCCCGCAGTACAGCAGCCGCCAGTCGGCGCCCGCCGCGTGGACGGCCCGCACCATCGGCAGGACGGGAGTGATGCCGATGCCGCCGGCGACGAACACGTACGTCTCCGCGTCCACCAGCGGGAACCGGTTGCGCGGCCCCCGGATCTCCACCTCCGTGCCTTCGTGGAGCTGGTCGCGCACCTCCAGGGACCCGCCGCGCCCGTCCGCCAGCACCCGGGCGGCGACGGTGTACGCGTCGGTGTCGGCCGGGTCGCCGCACAGCGAGTACTGCCGTACGAGCCCGGAGGGCAGCACCAGGTCGAGGTGGGCGCCCGGCGACCAGGGCGGCAGCCCGACGCCCTCCAGCCGGAGCCGGACGACGCCCGCGGCGGGCTCGGTCCGCTCGGTGACCAGCACGCGGCGCGGGGTGGTGGAGGAGCGCCGGCCGCGCCCCGACACGGGTTCCTCCAGGGCGGGCAGGGGCCACAGGGGCGCCTGCCGGATGCGGCGGCGCAGGGCCCGCCGGGCGAGGACGGCGGCTGCGGCGGCGAGCAGGAGGGTGCGGGTTCCGGGCATGCTCAGGCACCTCCGCGTGCGCCGGGGGACGAGGCGAGGTAGGCGACCGCCTGGGCGGTGCAGCCTTCCTGCGACGGGTGGTAGGAGCGGCTCAGGTAGCGGGGGATGGACCGCAGCATGGCCGGGGTGGACGGCAGGACGCCCTCCCTGCCCTTGCGGACGAACCGGGTGAACGTCGGCTTGTCGCCGAGCAGGGTGGGGTCGTTCTCCATGAAGAACCGCACCCCGCGCTGCCACAGGAACACCAGCGCGGTGAAGGCCGCCGCCCAGGTCCGCACCCGCCGCCGGTAGCCGCCGTCGAGGTGCACGAACAGGTCGAACGCCACCGACCTGTGCTCGACCTCCTCGGCGCCGTGCCAGCGCAGCAGGTCCAGCATCACCGGGTCGGCGCCCCTGCGGTCCAGCTCCTCGGCGTTGAGCACCCAGTCGCCGAGGAACGCGGTGTAGTGCTCGATGGCGGCGATCAGCGCGACCCGCTCCATGAGCCACCACTGCCGCGGCCGCCCGGGCGGCAGCGTCCGGTCGCCGAGCAGCTTCTCGAAGAACCAGTCGACCTGCGCCGTGTACGGGGTCGGGTCGAGGCCCAGCTCCCTCAGCCGCGGCAGGACGTCGTCGTGGGCCTGGGAGTGCACGGCCTCCTGCCCGATGAACCCGATGACGTCCGCACGCAGCCGGTCGTCCCGGATGTACGGCAGCACCTGCCGGTACACGTGGATGAACCAGCGCTCGCCCGCGGGGAGCAGCAGGTGCAGGACGTTGATGGTGTGGGTGGTGAACGGGTCGCCGGGGACCCAGTGGAGAGGGGTCTGCTTCCAGTCGAAGGAGACCTTCCTCGCCTTCAGTTCGATCCGCTCTGGGGGTGCCTGCTCTGCGGGAGGCAACGCAACCGGCCGCGTATTAGACATGGCGTCAATGTACTGACGGGTACGCCCGGGGGACAGAGCCGTGCACGGGAAAAGTCGCGGGGACCCGACCGGGCCGGGCCCCCGCCAGGGATCACCGCAGCGCGCTGATCTCCGTGCCGTCCTCCAGCTTCCCGTCCAGCTCCACCTTGGCGCCCTTGTCCGCCTCGACCGCGAGCAGCCGACCCCGCTCACGGGCGTCGACCCCGCCCGACACCGTCACGGACGCCACGTCGGGACTGCCGGCCGCCAGGACGTACCACTGGTCGCCGGGGCCCTTCCACAGCACGCCCGCCAGCACCTGCGGCACCCGCGCCCCGCACGCCGGGGAGTCCTCCGCCTTCGCCGCGACCGCACCAGGCGTCGCCGGCGCCCCCGGCGTCACGGCGGTGACCGGCGCCTGGAACTGGGCCAGCGCCCTGCTGCCCGTGCCCCGCCAGGTCTCCGCGCGGGTGCACAGCCACGACGCCGTGCCCGTGCCCTCACCCGGCAGGTCCTGCTCGGCGAACCGCCACGAGTTCACCGACCGCACCCCCGTCGCCCGCATCGACGGCAGCAGGCACGCCGTGCGCGCCCACTCGGCCCGCGCCGTCTGCCCGGACACGTCGACCGGCGCCGACGGCGCACCCGACGTCAGCCGGACCGGCACCAGCTCACCCAGGTCCGTCAGCACCCGGGTCGCGATCCCGTCCCGCACCTCCAGCACGTCCCAGGACGTGCAGCTGCTGGCCGCCGCGGGGCTCTGCATCGAGGACGTCACCCCGTGCCCGTCCCGCTCCAGCGGCCGGGCCTCCCCGCCTGCCTGCAGCAGGTCCCGCACCCGCACGTCCCGCACCCACGGGGCCGTCAGATAGCGCACGTTCGCATGCGTGCGGCTCACCACCAGCGCCGCGGACGACGCCGTGTCGGCCCCGTCGGTCCGCGCGAAGTCCAGGGCCGCCACGTCCGTGCCGTCCTTCGGCTCCGCGTACCGCACCGCCCGCAGTCCGTCGTGGAACAGCACCACCCGGGCGCCGTCCACGTCGCCCGCGAACAGCAGCTGCGGCGGGCCCGCCGGCGGCCCCGGCATCGTGCCGGGCGTCGCCGACGCCTGCACCTTCGCCCCCGGCCGCGCCCACACCGCGAGCGCCCGCCGCAGCAGCTCCTCGTCCCGGACCAGGTCGCCCCGCGCCGCCACACGGAGAAGTCCGTGCGGGACGACCGCTGCCACGCCGCCGGGGAGACCCGCAGCACCTTGCCCGGGTCCAGCGCCGCCTCCGCCGCCGCGTTCCGCGCGTACGGCGGCGCCGCCGCGCCGTCCCGGCCCCAGCCGTCACCCGGCAGGGCCAGCAGCACCCCGCACACCACCGCCGCCGCGCCCGCGGCGAGCGCCGCCCGCGTGTGCTGGCGCCGCCGCATCAGGTCCGTCGGCCGGGCCTGCAAGGAGCAGGGGTCGAACTCCGGCGACTCCAGCAGCGCCGCCCCGCCCGCCGCGTCCTTCCCGTCCACGCCGTCCGCCTCGGCGAGCGCCGCCGCCGGGTCCGCCACGCCCGCCGCGGCGAGCACCCGCCGCACCTCCGCGTCCCCCTGCCGTTCGAGGCCGCGCAGCACGTACGCGGCCCGGCCGGCCGCCGACACGGACGACAGCCGCTGGTCCAGGGCCAGTTCGTCGGCGCCCCCGGAGCGCGGGAACAACCGCAGGCCCCACACCTGCGGCAGCAGCGGCGGGAGCTGGGCCCGCTTCGGCCACGCCGTCCGCCGCAGCGGCGCGGCACCGTCGAGTGCCTGCCGCAGCACCCGGAGCCGTACGTAGGCGTAGCCCGGGTCGACGGCGTCCTCGGGGCGGCGCCGCTGCACCGGCATCGCCGCGTCCTCGCCGGCGAGGCGCCGCCGGGGCAGCGACCGCTGCACCAGCGCGTGCGCGGTCAGCACCCGGCGGTTGCGGCCGAGGGACGGCGGCAGCACCAGGTAGGCGATGCGGACCAGCCGTGGATAGTGCTCGACGAGCGCGGCCTCGGCCTGCTCGACGTCGACGGGGGCGGCGGCGGAGCCGGAGCGGGACTCGGGGGCTCTCTGGGCGTGCTGCGCTTCCTGGGTGCTCACGTTCAGCAGAACGAGCGATCATGGTGATGGTCACCTCGAGGCCCTCTCGTCGTTTGCGCCGCGGATCTCCCCGTTCGGGCCCGCACAGCCGTCCCGGACGGCACTATGGCCTCATGCGTACCATGCGAACCTCCCGTATCCCGAAGGACGTTGCGCTCGCCCTGGCCGCGGCGGCGCTGGGAGCGGCGGCCCTGGCGGGCTGCACGGGGGAGGACGGCCACGGGTCCGGGCACGGGGACGGCGGCGACCCCCCGCCCGTGGCCGAGGGCACCCTTGAGGAGCTGGCGGAGCGCGCCGAGTGCGAGCCCCGCGTCCAGACGGACGCGGACGAGCTCCGGCAGGCCAACTGCACCACCGCGTACGGCACGTACGTGCTGGCGACCTTCGCCACCGACCGCGGCCAGCGCGAGTGGATCAACAGCGCCAAGGACTACGGGGGTTCCTACCTCGTGGGGCGCAAGTGGGTGGCGGTCGCGGAGCCTGCGGTGATCACGGAACTGCGCGGCCGGCTCGGCGGTGAGGTCGAGGCCGGGGAGCAGCACTCGGGTCACCACTAGAGCCGACCGCGCAGGTGGGGGGAGCGGGTGGGGGGATCTCGGGGGACGGGGGCCCCGGGGGCGCGGGCCCCCGGGGAGGTCAGGCGCAGCGCCGACCGGAGTTGATGCAGTCGACCATCCGGGCCATCAGGCGGCTGTCGAAGACGTTGATGAAGTCCCCGTGGTCGGTGATCGGCTTGTGCAGCTGCTCGGGGAACGAGTCCACCGCGAAGTTCGCCTGCGGCGGCACGTCGTAGACGACCCGCTGGACGAGCTGCGGGATGGCGCGGAAGCCGCGCGGGCAGCGCCCCGACCCGTCGGCGAAGGCCACGTGGGTGCGGTGGTTGGCGCTGTCGACGTTGCGGCCGTCCCAGCAGCTCTGGAACTTGAAGGTGCGCACCACCTTGCTGCCCTGCGGGCAGAGCGGGTACTTGTCCTTCAACTGCACCCGGTTCTCGAAGCCGGTGCAGCTCCACGAGGCGTTGGCGTTCGCGTCGCCGTTGGTGAACGCCTTGGCGTCACCCGTGATGATGCGCAGGAAGCGCGGCATGGCCGTCACCCGCGACACCGGGCTGCCGACGAAGTCCAGCGTCACCTGCGACGGGGTCTGGATCTGTCCGACGTTCTGGTCCTTGCCGCCGCCGTCCTCGTTGGCGTCCTCCTCGTTCTGGCCGTTCTGCACGCGGAGCACCGGCCAGTAGTACGTGGAGCGGTCCCCTTGGTTCCGGCAGGTCGTACGGCCCCGGGCCAGTGTGCGGTTGTCGGCGAACGCGTCGTTCGCCTGGTTGCCCACGTAGTCGTGCATGTGGTGGGCGCCGTTGCTGACGCCGGGCGCCACGATGACGTTGTCGGAGTTGAACTTCCGGTTCTCGTTGCGGCCGCAGTCCGTGGTGAAGCTGCCCCGGGAGGCGCCGCGCTGCTGGCGCGGCACGCGGACGTTGGGCGCGACCGTGCGGATGTCGACGAAGTCCGACGCGACCGGCCCGTTGCCGGCCTGGCCCTGGCCCTGCCCCTGCCCTTGGCCGCCTTGCCCCTGGCCGCCGTCCTGCCCTTGGCCGCCGCCCTGGTCCTGGCCCCCGGCGGCGGTGCGCAGGGTGCAGGACGCCAGCGACTCCATCCCGTCAGGGCGCTGCCCGAAGCGTTCGATCGCGGTGGCGATCCGCTTGATGCCCGCCAGCCGCTCGTCCTTCAGGGGGGTGAGGATGACGTTGTCCGCGAACGCCGGGTCCTGCCGCATCTGCTGCTGCGACTGGGCCAGGCGCTGGTACGCGTCGGTGATCCGGTTGTCGATTCTGGCGAGCTCCAGGTCCACCTCTCCCCGCGCCTGGTCGGGGATCGACTCGGGCAGCCCGTTCGCCACCTCGGGGCAGTCGATGGTCGACAGGTTCACCGACGTGGCCGCCTTCGTCTGGGGCTGCTGCTCCCGGGACCATCCTGACCACCCCTCTCCCGCGGAGGCGTAGACATTGGCCGCGAGCAGTCCGCCCCCGCCCAGTACCAGGGCGGCGGACGCCGCGATGGCGCGGTTGGCCAGCGTGGAGCGTTTTCGTGAACGGCGCATGGAACTCCAATCCCTGCGGGGGAACAGCTCCTCTCCATACGGATGCGACGCGTGGGGCGTTCAGCGTCCCCCGGAACGGGCGGGACCGGCCCGAGCCGCGGCGCGAACCCCCGCGGCAGGTGCACGGCCCCGTGACCGCGCCCGGCAGGGACGCGGCCGCGGGGCCCCGGCCGGTGCGTACCCGGAGCACCCCGCCGGCCCGACCCGGTGCCGTCCCGGCGGCGTCCCGCGGGGCCCGTTGCGGCGCCGTACCCGGCACCACCCCGCAGGGCTCGACCCGGCCGTGCCCGGCGACATTCCGCGGGACCCGGTGCTTCGGCACCGCCCGGCACCGCGCGGCTCGGCCGTACCCGGCGGGTCAGGCCGCCAGCAGCTTCGCCTCCACGTCCGGGCTCAGCCCCACCGTGCCGCGGTCGGCGCGCAGCGGCGGCCGGCCGCCGACCGCCCGCAGCCACGCCCAGGTGTCCTCCACCGTCTCGGCGACCGGGCGGCAGCGCAGGCCCGCCGCGACCGCCTTCGACACGTCCGCGCCGTGCATGGCGTCGTGCAGCTCGCCCGGCGGCAGCCAGACCGGCAGGTCCGTCCACGGCTCGACCCCGGCGTCGAGGATCCGCTGCGGCTCCGTCCAGCGCAGCTCCGCGTCCGACCCCGTGGCCCGCACGCAGCTGTCGAGCAGCCCGCCCATGGTGGTGTGGCCCGGCGGGCTCACGACGTTGTACGGCCCGGACAGCCCCGCCTCCGCGGCGTCGAGCGCCCACGCGGCCAGGTCCCGCACGTCGACGTACTGGAGCGGCAGGTCGCGCGGGCCCGGCGCGAGGACCGGGCCGCCGCGCGCCACGCGGTTCAGCCACCACGGCAGCCGCCCGATGTTCTCCCACGGGCCCAGCACCAGGCCCGCCCTGACCAGCAGCGTGCGGGCCTCGCCGAACGCCCCGAGCGCCGCGAGTTCGCCGCCGCGCTTCGCCTGCGCGTACGGCACGTCGTCCCAGTCGTCCTCCGACGCCTCCACCAGCGGCCCGTCCTCGGCCAGCCCGGCCGCCACCGGCCACGCGTACACCGAGCGGCTCGACACGTACACGTACCGCCCCGCCCGCCCGGCGAGCAGCCGGGCCGCGTCCCGCACCGCCGACGGCGCCGACGACCACGTGTCGACGACCACGTCCCACGAGCCGCCGCGCAGCGCCTCCAGCCCCGCCGCGCCCTCCGTCCGGTCGCCGTGCAGCGCCGCCACGCCCTCCGGCGGCGCATGGACGCCCCGGTGGAACACCGTCACATCGGCCTCGCGGGCCAGCGCCTCCCCCACGACGGCGCGGCCCACGAACTCCGTACCACCCAGAACGAGAAGTCTCATACCGCCGACTCTGCCCCCTCGCGCGCCGGTCGCGCACCCATGCCGCACACGGCCCGCGTCCGCTCTCAGAGGAACGCCCCGCGGCCGCCTCCCGGCGCGGCAGCTGCACGGGGCCCGGCCTCCCCGGGGTACGTGCAGCGAAAAGGCCGGACGTGCGGTGAGACGCAGGCGCCTGCCGTCCGTATGCAGGGGAGTGGCATCATGTTCTGGCCATGACCAGGTCCCGTTCCCCCCTGCGCGCGCTGCGCGCCGCGCTCTTTGCCGCGGTGTGCGTCGTGCTGTCAGGGACCGGTCACGCCGCGCAGTCCGACCACCACGTGCCCGTCTCCGCGCTGCTGCTCGCCTTCGTCCTGATCCTCCCGCTCGCCTGGGCGGCCGGCCGCCGCCGCCGGGGCGCGTGCCCCCTCGCCGGAGGACTGCTCGCCCTGCAGGCGGTGCTGCACGCCGTCTTCGCGGCCGCGCAGCTCCACCCGCCGGCCCGCACCGCCGGCGCCCACGCGCACGGGGCGGCGCACCACGTCCCCGCGGGCCCCGCCCCCGGTCTGGCCGAAGCGCTGCTGCCCACCCCCGGCATGCTCGGCGCCCACCTGCTCGCCGCCGTCGTCTGCGGCGTGTGGCTGGCCCGCGGCGAAGCCGCGCTGTTCCGCCTCGCCCGCACCGTCTTCACCCCGCTGCGGCCGCCGCTCACCGCCGTACGCCTCCCGGCCGCGCCGCGCCCGCCGCTGCCCCGCCGCCGCCCCGCCGACCAGCCGCTGCGCGGGGCCGTCCTCGCCCGTGCCGCCACCCGACGCGGTCCACCCGTCCTCGCCGCACCCCGCGCCAGCACACCCCCCGGAGCGCACGTCTGATCCGGGGGCTCCCCACCCTGCGATCACGCATCGAGGACTCACCATGCTCACCGAGCACACACCGGCGGCGGATAACACCGCCGCACCCGCCACCGCCGCACCCGCCACGACCGGCGCCCCCGCACGCCCCGGCACCTGGAGCGCGCTGCGCCCCCTGGTGCTCCGCATGCACTTCTACGCCGGCATCCTCATCGCCCCCTTCCTGCTCGTCGCTGCCGCCAGCGGCCTGCTGTACGCCCTGTCCTTCCAGGCCGAGAAGATCGTCTACCGGCACGAACTGGAGGTGCCCGTCGGGGACCGCGCCGTACCGCTGTCCCAGCAGGTGGACGCCGCACGCCGCGCCCACCCCGACAACACGGTGACCGCCGTGTGGCCCGCCCACGAGGAGGGCACCACCACCCGCGTGCTCATGAGCGGGCCCGACGTCGAGGAAGGCCGCTCCCTCGCCGTCTTCGTCGACCCGTACACCGCGCAGATACGCGGCGCCCTGCCCAGCTACGGCAGCTCCGGCGCGCTGCCGCTGCGCACCTGGCTGTCGGAGCTACACCGCGACCTGCACCTGGGCGAGCCCGGCCGGGTCTACAGCGAACTGGCCGCCAGCTGGATGGGGGTCGTGGCGCTCGGCGGCCTCGCCCTGTGGCTCGGCCGCAGGCGCGCCTCCAAGCGGGCCCTCTTCCTGCCGGAGGGCGGCCCGCGCTCCCGGCGCCGCACCCTGTCCTGGCACGGCACCGTCGGCCTGTGGGCGACCGCCGGCCTGCTCGGCCTCTCCGCCACCGGCCTGACCTGGTCCACGTACGCGGGCGAGAACATCGGCGCCCTGCGCGAGCAGCTCGGCGGCGCCACCCCGCCGTCTCCGCCGCCCTGGACCGCGTGGCGACGGCGGGCGGCGGCCACGAGGACCACGACGGCCACGGCTCCGGCCACGCCGAGGCCCCCGGCGCACCCGCACAGGACATCGGCATCGACCGCGCCGTCCGGGCGGCCGCCGAGGCGGGCGTCAGCGGCGAGATCGCCGTCGCCATGCCCACCGACGTCACCGGGTACACCGTCAAGGAGACCGACCGGCAGTACCCGGTCAACCTGGACGCGGTCGCCCTCGACCCGGCGGACGGCACCGTCCTCGACACCGTGCGGTACGCGGACTACCCGCTGCTCGCCAAGCTGACCAGCATCGGCATCGCCTTGCACATGGGCACCTACCTGGGCCTCGCCAACCAGCTCGCCCTGGCCCTGCTCGGTCTCGCGCTGATCCTGCTCGTGCTGTGGGGCTACCGCATGTGGTGGCTGCGCCGCCCCGGCAAGCCGGTCCCGGCCGGGGCCTGGCGGAAGGTGCCGGTCACCATGCTGCTGCCGCTGGCGGCGCTGGTCGCCCTGACGGGCTGGTTCGTGCCGCTCCTCGGGCTGAGCCTGCTGGCGTTCCTCGCGATCGACGGCACCCGCTCGCTGCTGGCGCGCCGCCGGACCCGCACCGCGTAGCACCCGCGCCACGACGAGGGGCGCCCCCGCCGGAAAGACTCCGGCGGGGGCGCCCCTCGCGTCGCGGGCCGTGCCCGCGCGCGGATCAGACCTGGCCGGCCTTCTCCAGCGCCTCGCAGCAGGTGTCCACCAGCAGGCGGGTCACCACGTACGGGTCGACGTTCGCGTTCGGGCGGCGGTCCTCGATGTAGCCCTTGCCGTCCTTCTCCACCTGCCACGGGATGCGGACCGACGCGCCGCGGTCCGACACGCCGTAGCTGTACTGGTCCCACGGCGCGGTCTCGTGCAGACCGGTCAGGCGCTCGTCGACGCCCGCACCGTAGTTCTTCACGTGGTCCAGCGGCTTGGAGCCCTCACCGAGCGACTCGCACGCGGTGATGATCGCGGCATAGCCCTCGCGCATCGCCTTCGTGGAGAAGTTCGTGTGCGCGCCCGCGCCGTTCCAGTCGCCCTTCACCGGCTTCGGGTGCAGGGTCGCCGAGACCTCGTAGTCCTCGGCGGTGCGGTACAGCAGCCAGCGGGCGATCCACAGCTGGTCCGCCACCGTGACCGGGTCGAGCGGGCCCACCTGGAACTCCCACTGGCCCGGCATGACCTCGGCGTTGATGCCGGAGATGCCCAGGCCCGCCGCGAGGCAGTTGTCCAGGTGCGCCTCCACGATGTCCCGGCCGTGGATCTCGTCCGCGCCGACACCGCAGTAGTAGCCGCCCTGCGGCGCCGGGAAGCCGCCGTCGGGGAAGCCGAGCGGGCGGTGGCCCTTGAAGAACGTGTACTCCTGCTCGATGCCGAAGATCGGCTCCTGCGCGGCGTACTTCTCCGCGACCTCCACCAGCTGCGCCCGCGTGTTGGTGGAGTGCGGCGTCATGTCCGTGTTCAGCACCTCGCACAGCACGAGGAGGTGCTCGCCGCCGCGGATCGGGTCCGGGCAGGAGAACACCGGCTTCAGCACGCAGTCGGAGGAGTGCCCCTCGGCCTGGTTCGTGCTGGACCCGTCGAAGCCCCAGATCGGCAGCTCGGCGACGTCGGAGACGGGGGCCGCCAGTATCCTCGTCTTCGAACGGAGCTTGGCGGTCGGCTCGGTGCCGTCGATCCAGATGTACTCAGCCTTGATGCTCACGGGCCTCATCCTTTGCGGGTGCAGCGGTATGCCGCGCAGCCTCGCAACAGGGGATTACCCGACCGTTGCCCGTGTGTGAACCCCGTGTTACTCAGCCTTCCCGCGCTCCCCGCTCCCCGTGTGCGGTGCCGCGCGTCCGCTGCGCGACGGCGTGCGCGTTCAGCAGCGGCCCGAACCCGGCCCGCTCGATCCGCGCCACCACCTCCCGGTAGTCCGTGCCGAGCGCCTCCGCCGTCCGCCCGATGTGCCAGTCGCAGTCCGCGAGCCGCCGCAGCAGGTAGCCCCGCCGCACCTGGCCCTCGGACAGCCGGAACGTCTTCAGATACGCCGTCCGGCCCTTGTGGTCGGTGATCAGCTCGCCGATGTGCTGCCCGGGGCGGCTCCGGTCGAACGGCGGCAGGAAGCGGTGCAGCGCGAAGGACCCGAGCCGCTGCACCCGCTCGAAGGCGTACGGGGTCTCCAGCAGGTCGCCGGCCATGAGCGCGCCGTGGTCCGCCTGCCACGCCCGCTCCTGCTCCCGCGCCGCCCGGCGCAGGTCGGACAGCGTGCGGACCGTGCCCCGCGCGTCGTCGATGCGCGCGGTGAAGTCCGGCACGGGCGCGCCGTAGCGGGCGTACTGGTGCACCAGCTCCCCGAACAGGTCCAGGACCAGCGACGGGTGCAGCGCCCGGTAGTCGTCCGGGTGGGGCACCGCGAAGGCCGAGGCCAGGGCGTCCGCCGCGTACACCATCACCCCGCACTGCCCCGGGTGGATCTCGAACACCCGCAGCGCCTCCGCGAGGCCCCGCACCTGCCGGCCGGCGTACGCGTCCTCCGCACGCGGCGACAACCCTCGGCGTACCGCCTGCCGGGACCACTCGTCCCACACCGTGGACGGGCCGCCGAAGTGCAGCGCCAGATACCCCTCCAGGGCGAGGTGCAGCGGCAGGAAGCGTAGCCGCCGCGACGGCCCGTCCGCCCCCCGCTCCCGCTTCGCGAGCCGGTGGTGGTGGCGGACCGGCATGCACTCGGGCGCCTGCGCGCCGAGCCGCGTGCCGTACGCGGCGCCCCGGCCGCCCCCGTCGCCCGACCAGTCGGCGACGAAGCCGTGCGGGACGTACGACGCGTAGGTGTGCCGCTCGTCGAGGCGGACGACGCCGTGCGCGGGGCCGTCCGGGTCCCCGGGGTCCCCGTACAGCCGCCGGTGCAGCCGCAGGCCCTCCACCGGCCGGTCACGCAGCAGCGGCACCAGCCGGATGCCGCCCCACGCCTGCGCGGGGCCCGCCGTCAGGCCGGCGAGGTCGATTCTCGTCACACGTCCCCCAGGAAGAGAGCCACCCGCCGGTCCAGGTACGCCTTCAGCTCCGCGGCACCCGTGCGGCCCTCCGCGAACCGCGCGATCTCCACCAGCGACGCCAGGTCCTCCGCGTCCCGGATCCCGGCCGTCGGCACTCCTGGGGCCAGTCGGCGCACGTCGAAGCCGTCCGCGTCGTACACGGGGTTCAGGTGGACCACGCCGGTGCGGCGGCCGGGGTCCAGCCGCGTGCGCCACACCCGCAGCACCTCGCCGGCCAGGCCCGGCGGCGCGTTGTCCCAGCCGTCGGAGACGATCACCAGCCGGTCCGGGCCCGTCTCCAGCGCGTCCAGCACGCGCGCGCCGAGCGGCGTCGGACCCCAGGGCCGCACGAGCAGTGCGTCGGCGGCGCCCGAGGTCCACCGCGGGGCGTACGCCCCGGGCGCGGCCAGCGCCTCCAGCAGGAAGTGGCAGCCCAGGGCCACGGCCAGCGGGCGGCGCCGCTTCTCGCCCGAGCCGGAGGACGAGAAGCTGTCGTCCAGCACCGCCGCCACCCGCCCCCACGTCCCGGCGTGCGCCCCGCGGCGCGCCGCGCTGCGGACCGCAGCGCACTGGTCAACTCGCCCCGCCGCGCCGCCCGCTCCCCGTACGGCAGGGACAGCACGTACAGCGCGAGCCTGGTCAGCGGCATGGCCGACAGGTCGGTGCGCCCGGCCGCGGCACGCAGCCGCTCCAGGTGCGTCATCCGGGGGGCGATGCGCCCCAGGAACACCTCCCGAGGCACCTTGTGGCGGGCGGTGAAGCCCTCCGCGACCGTGAACGGCAGCTCGTACAGCGCCGCCTGGTCGTACCGCGCCCGGCGGTGCGCGTCGAGCAGCGCGTGCTCGTAGCGGGCCCGGCGGCGCGGCGCGAAGAGGAAGTCGCCCACCTCGGCCGCGGGCGGCGGCAGATGGGCGTGGCGCGCGGTCTCCTTCAGCCCCGCCCGGTACTTGACGGCGTCGTGCCCCAGGTCGGGGCGCGCGGCCAGCCAGTCCCGCATGATGGCCCGCGTCCGGCGGTTGTTGACCTTCGCGGCGCGCAGCGCGCGGAACAGCCGGTAGACGCGCTGCGGCGGCAGCGCCGCCAGCCGGGCCGCGATCAGCCGCCCCTCCAGCCGCTTGTGCGCGGCGTCGGCGTCGTGCGGGTGGCGCAGCAGGCCCTCCACCACGAGGGCGGCGTTGTGGTCGTTGAGGTCGAGGGCGAGCGACGCGGCGTACAGGGGGCGGTAGTTGACCCGGACGTACGCGTGGAGGAAGCCGAGGGACAGCTGCTGCGCGCCGGCGGCGGACCGGAACTCGCGCTGGCCGGTCGCCGTCATGGCGGCGTTGACGAAGAGCAGCACGTCCTCGGCCGCCACGAGGTCGGCGGGCGTCTCGGCCCCCGTCATGGTCCCCCCCGGATCCCTGGTGCGTCGACGAGCGGTGCCGGCCGGGGAATGGGGGCGCGAACAGCGAAAGCGTTGCTTTACAGAGCAGGTCCCGGAAGTCGCGCCGGAGTCCCGCGGCCGGCCACGGCAACCTAGCACCGCCGCAGGCACCGGCCCGACCCCTTTTTCGAACAGAGGCGGGGAGCAGGGCACACTGGCGGGCATGTCCCACGCGCTCACCCGCACGCCCCGTATCGGCCTCCTCGGCACCGGCCCCTGGGCCGCCCGCACCCACGCACCGGCACTGGCCGCGCACCCCGGCGCGGAGTTCAGCGGGGTGTGGGGCAGGCGCCCCGAGGCGGCGGCCGAACTGGCGGGCGCGTACGGCACGCGCGCCTACGACGACGTGGACGCGCTCTTCGCGGCGAGCGACGCCGTGGCGTGCGCCCTGCCGCCGGACGTGCAGGCGCCGCTGGCGGCGCGGGCCGCGGCGGCGGGCTGCCACCTGCTGCTCGACAAACCGGTCGCGACGACCCCGGCCGCCGCGCGGGACGTGGCCCTGGCGGCGGAGAAGGCGGGCGTCGCGTCGGTGGTCTTCTGCACCCTGCGGTTCGCGCAGGCCACGGCGCGGTGGGTGGACGAGCAGGCGGCCGCGGGCGGCTGGTACCTGGCGCGGGCCCACTGGCTGGGCGCCCTCTTCTCACCCGGCGCCACCAGCGCGTACGCCGCGTCCCCGTGGCGGCGGGAGAAGGGTGCGCTGTGGGACGTGGGTCCGCACGTGCTGTCGGTGCTGCTGCCGGTGCTGGGCGACGTGACGGAGCTGCGCGCGGCGGCGGGCCCCGACGACACCCGGCACCTGCTGCTGCGGCACGCCTCCGGCGCGGACAGCACGGCGACGCTGAGCCTGAGCGCCCCGGTGGCGGCGGCGGACGCGGGCGTCACCCTCCACGGCGCCGCGGGCCGGGCGGTGATGCCGTACTGGCAGGACGCGGCCGGCGCGTTCGGCGCGGCGGTGGACGCGCTGCTGGAGTCGGTGAGGACGGGGGTGCCGCACGCGTGCGACGCCCGGTTCGGGCAGCGCCTCACGGAACTCCTGGCGGAGGCGGAGGCCCAGATCCCGGCGGGGCCGCCCGCCCGGCGGGGCTGAGCGGAGGAATTCGCGCCGGGGGCCGGGCGAGCGCACGGGGCACCGGCCCGCGCCGGGGGCCGGGCGAGCGGGCCTGGACGCCGGGCCCCGGTCCGGGACCCGGCCGCCCCCGGCGGGCTAGCCGACCCGCTCGATGCGCGCCTGCCGGATCAGGAACTTGCCCGGCTCGCGGACCTGTTCGAACGCGGCGTTGTTGAGCAGCACGCAGCTACCGGACGCCGACGTGACCTCCACGGTGGTCGACTTGCCGTTGTCGAGGTTGGTGACCTTCAGGCGCGTACCGGCCGGGAACTGGTTGCTGGACGCGGCCGGCGCGCCGCCCTCCCCGGAGAGCGTGACGGTCGACCCGGCGCACACGACCTCACCCGCGCCGCCGCCTCCACCGCCGGCCGGGGGCGCGGCCTGCTCCGGGGGCGCGGCCTGCTCGGGCGGCGCGCCCTGCGCCGGGGGCTGCCCGCCCTGGGCGCCGCCGCCGACCTCGCATCCGCTCGCGGCCTGCTTCCGCTTGATCTCCTCGATGACCGCCAGCCGGTTGGCGATCCGCGCCTCCGACTGCGCGTCGGGGTTGGCCCGCTGACCGGCGATGAACTGCTCGTTGTTGGCCAGTGCGGTGGCCAGGCCGTCGCAGGCCACGGACGCCTGGCTGGTCCCGGTCGTCACCACCGCGGCACCTCCGGCCAGCACGGCGGTGCCGGCGAGCAGGGCGAGCTTCTTGCCGCGGCTGAGGGTCTTCCTGCGTGACACGTGGGGCTCCTGTCCCCGGCCGGCGCACGGGGGAACGCGGCGGCCGGATCGGTTTCGCTGTGCCCCTACGTACGGGTAACGACCCGGCCCCGACTCAGTCCCCCGCTCAGATCAGCCGCTCCCGCAGCTCCTCCCACGCGGCCAGCTCGGCCCGCAGCTCCGGGTCGCTCACGTGCCCGAGCAGTGGCGCGGCGGCGTTCACCAGCGTCTTCGTGTGCCGCGACACGAGGATGGCCTCGAAGTTCTCGGTACGCAGCTCGGTGTCGTCACGCGTCGGCACCGTCTCGCGGGTGGCGGGCAGCGCGGCGAGGCAGCCGCGGACCGCCTCGTCCGGGTCGACGAGGCCCCGCAGCCCGCCGTCGAGCAGCCGCCGGCACAGGAGCGCGAGCCGCACGGCGCTCTTGTGCGCGCTGAACGCCCCGCAGCGCGCGCTCTCCCGGGTCAGCCACACCAGCAGCCCCGCCCACGCGGCCCGGTCGGCGGGCCCGCCGCCCTCCCGCTCCACGAGCGAGCCGCAGCGCGCCTCCAGCGCCTCCCACACGGCAGCGGCCCGGGCGTCCCCCGCATAGGCGGCGGGCTCGCGCCGTGCGAGCAGCGCCGTACGCGCCGCCTCGCCGGCGGGCAGCAGCTCCGCCAGGACCGCCCCGCCCCGCGCCTCACCCTCACCGGTCATGATCGCCGTTCCCTCGGTTTCCTGGTGCCTGTCGTCCTGCGCCGTGCTCCCACCGCGGTCCGCCCATCCGCCGCGCCAACCTGCCCTGAGGGCGGGCGGCGCGCCTCGACGGCACACCCTCACCCGTGCGGGCCCCGCGCTATCCGCGGGACAGGGCGTCCCGCACGGCCTCCTCCGAGCGGGCCACGACCGCCGTGCCGTCGTCGGCGGTGATGATCGGCCGCTGGATCAGCCGCGGGTGCGCGGCGAGTGCCTCGATCCAGCGGTCGCGCGCCGCCTCGTCACGCGGCCAGTCCCGCATGCCGAGCTGCCCGGCCGCGGCCTCCTGGGTGCGGGTGATGTCCCACGGCTCCAGGCCGAGCCGGGCGAGCACGTCGCGGATCTCGTCGGCGGACGGCACGTCCTCCAGGTAGCGCCGCACCGTGTACTGCGCGCCTTCCTCGTCGAGCAGCGTGAGCGCGCCGCGGCACTTGGAGCATGCGGGGTTGATCCAGATCTGCATGCCGCACACGGTACCGCCCGCCATGCGCCCCCGACCCCGCCCGGCACGCCCAAATACCGCCTGACCAGGGCCGATTGTCAGTGCCCGCCGGTAGAATGGAGGCAGTCAGCGAGGGTCCGGGGGAGGACTCCCGCGCCGCGCTTCTGGAGGTCGCCGATGGCTGTCGCCACCGTCACGCCCCTGCCCGCCGACGTCTGCAAGCCCCTGCGGAAGAAGCCGCTCCCGGCCGGCCGGCCGCGGGAGTGGTACGTGCGCCACAACCGCCGTCTGAAGGCCATGCGCCTGGCCATAGCCCTGCTCGACTCGGGTGTGTACGTCCCGTCGAGGGCCGACGACGCGACGATACGGAACGCCGCCCACCGCATCGGCGTGCACCCGCCGTCGGAGGCGACGTGCCGCATGGTCAGGTCCCTGATCCGCTCGGGCCGCTGACCGGCCGCACCACCCGCGCGCCGTGCCCGCCGCCGTACGCACCACCTCGGCGGCGGGCACCCGCACGCCCCGCCCACGGCCCACGGCCGCCCCCTGACGGCCCTCCGCCCCCGTCCCGGCACTCGCGCTTGTACCCGCCCTGGCGCCTGCGCTGGTACCCGCCCCGGCTCCCACGCCCACCCCGGCTCTCGCACCAGCCCCGGCTCTCGCACCAGCCCCGGCTCCCGCCTCCGCCTCGGCTCCCGCGCCTGCCCCTCGGCTCCCGCCTCCGCCCCTCGGCTCTGGCCTCCGCCCCGGCTCCCGCACCAGCTTCGGCGCCGGGGCCCGCGCCTGCCCCTGGGCCGGTCCGGCACCTGCCCCGCCGCCCGAGCGCCGCACCGTCGACCGGATGCCGCCCCGGCCCGATCCGCCCGCCCGTACGAGCCCACCCCGGGCGACAGTCGCCCCCGGGACACATCCGGGACGCCCCCCAACCCCCACCCGTGGCGCACCCCCGAACGCTCACCCGGGACGCACTCCACCCTCACCCGTGGCGTACCCCACCCTCAGGACACACCCCACCCTCACCCGGGACGCACCCCCACCCTCACCCTGGGCGCACCGCGCCCCCGCGGGTGGCCACCCGTACGGTGGACCCGCGCCTGACGCCGGCCGAGGCCGGGAAGACTGGGCTGCATGCGCATCCTGATGGTCACGGCGGGTTCGACCGGCGACGTCCTGCCCTACACCGGGCTCGGTGTCCGGCTGAGTGAGGCCGGCCACGAGGTGGTGCTGGCCACCCACGAGCGGTTCGCCGCCACCGTCAGCGACCGCGGCCTGGGCTTCCGCTCCCTGCCGGTCGACCCCTTCACCGAGCTGTCCTCGGCGGGAGGGCGGCGGCTGGTCCGGGCGAGCTCCGGTCCGCTGGCCATGGCGCAGCTGATGAGCATGGGACGGTCGTTCATGCCGGAGCTGGGCCGGGGTGTGCTCGCGGCCGTCGAGCGCGGCGCGGACGTGCTGCTGCTGTCGACCACCGCCGCCCGGCTGGGCCACCTGGTGGCCCGCGCCCTGGACGTGCCGAGCATGGGCGTGTTCCTCCAACCCTGGTCGCCCACAGCGGAGTTCGCCCCCGCCGTGCTGGGCGCCCGTTCGCTGGGCCGCTGGGGCAACCGTGCCGCGGGGCGGGCGGCGCTCGCGCTGATCGACCGCATGTACGCCGAGAGCGTCCGCGACCTGCGGGCCCTCCTCGGCCTGCCGAGGAGGGCGGACAGCAGCTCCCTGCGCCGCGAGACCGAGGGCTGGCCGGTCGGCTACGCGTACAGCCCGGCGGTCCTGCCGCGCCCCGCGGACTGGCGGCCCGAGGCCCAAGTGGTCGGCTACCTGTGGCCGTCCCGCCCTCGCGACTGGCGGCCGCCGGCCGAGCTCACCGACTTCCTCGCGGCGGGCCCGCCGCCCGTGTACGTCGGCTTCGGCAGCGCGGTGGCCCCCGACCCGGAGGCCCTGAGCCGACTCGCGGTGCGGGCCCTGCGCTCCGCGGGCCTTCGCGGCGTCCTCCAGTCCGGCTGGAGCGGCCTCCAGGCGGACGGCGACGACATCCTCACCATCGGCGAGGTCCCGCACGACTGGCTGTTCCCCCGCATGGCGGCGCTCGTCCACGCCTGCGGCGCCGGCACGACCGCGGCGGGGCTGCGCGCCGGCGTGCCGTGCGTCCCGGTCCCCGTCCAACTGGACCAGCCCTTCTGGGCCCACCGCCTCACCGCCCTGGGCGTCGCCCCCGGCCCCATCCCCTTCCGCCACCTCACCCCCCACCGCCTGGCCGCCGCCCTCCGCCACACCACCCGCACCCCCGCCTACCGCGCCCGGGCCCGCGCCCTCGCCCACCGCCTGTCCACGGAGGACGCCACCCCCCGCATCCTGTCCGTGATCGACGACCTGACCACCCGCGCCGGCCGCCCAACCCGTCACTGAGGAAAGGCGGGCCACCGACACCCCGGTCCCGCGGGCGGCGGCAGTCGCCTTCGTGGACACCTGCTGAGCGGTGCGGCGATCCGAGCCGGCGGGGAAGCCGGTCGGTCCTCCGGACTCGCACCCGCCGACCGCAGTCCTGGCATCATGCCGAGGTGGCTCACGACATCGTGTTCTTCCTCGCAGCCGGCGACGCCGCTGCCGCCGCCACGCGCCTGCGTGGACCTGGTCAGGGCTACGACTCTGTGACCTGCCGCTTCATTGAGCCGGACACGGCGATCGCCGAGTGGGACATGTACTTCGAGGAGCCCTCGGCCGAGGCACCGCCGCTTGAGCGGCTCCTTCGGTGGCCGGGGCCGGCGTGGGTCACCGCCCCGTCGAACGACGGCACCGAGGTCTTCGCCCTGCCGCCACGCCTGACGCGCGCGTTGGCACACGCCGCTCCCGCCGACCTGGAAGCACTCGCGGACCGCTGGGCCGCGAGGCTCAGGAGCACCGACGGGGACGAGATGACCGACGACGACCTGCTCGCGGTCCTCCAGGGAGTCGCCGGGCTCGCGAAGTCCGCGGTGAGCACCGGTGGCGGCCTCTACAGCTGGAGCTGGTGACCGCCCCACGGCACCTCTGCGGGCCCTCGGATCGCCTGCACGGCGCCAAACGAGCCCGGTCCCTGCCGCGTCGTCGGACGCGGCAGGGACCGGGCCCGTTCCGGACGGACCATCGGTCAAGCCATGGCCCAGCCCGCTTTTTTAGAGGTCGAAGTACCGTAGGGAACGGCTTCTGACGTGCATCAACGCCCTTTCCCAGAGGTGCTCGGTGCACAACCGGTGCCCCTGGCGAACAACCAGCGACTGTTCCTGGCCGGACCCTCCATCCTGGATGCACGGCTGACTTTGGACACCTGGGACGAGGTGCCGGAGGAGGCACATCACATGGTCTGCATATGGGGGAGCGGAGGGGACGGCGCTTCGTCCTGGCGGCGCCCGGCGCCGAGCCGGTCACCGAACCATCGGACTCGGCTGGTGACCCGCTGAGTCGGCCACGGAACAGTCGAGGATCCGCCCGTCCACCGTGCCGATCAGCAGCCGCCCCGCCTCGGTACGTGTGAGTGACAGCGGCACGACGGGTTGGCCGCCTACCACCAGTTGCTGCCGCCACCGCACGGCCCCGTCCGAGGTGCGCAGGGCCACCAGCTCGCCGGAGTTGAAGGCGACGTAAACCGTGTCGTCGTCCCCGTCCAGGGCGGTGGCCGGGAAGTCGGCGGTGAACGTCCAGCGCGCAGCTCCGTCCCCGAGACTCCGCCGTACGACGAAGGCGTTGCCGGGCAACAGGCCGGCACCGTCATGCACGGCCCCCGCGTGCACCAGGTCGCGGTTCTCCGCATGGCCGATCTCGATGCCGGGCCCGCCGAAGAGGTGCCTGGCGCGCTTGGCGTCCCAGTCGAGGGGGAACAGCTGTCGCACCGAGGGCTCACCGTCCGGGCAGGCCGGATCGACGGCGACCACCCACTTGTCCCGCCATGGCTCGCGCTCCTTGCCCTGGAGGAAGAGCAGTTGCCTGCTGTGGCGGATCGGAAAAGCGTGGTTGAAGAGGTCGAATCCCCCCAGCGGCACCCGCACCTCGGGGCCTTCGCCTGCAGGGCTGATCAGGGCGGTCGGCTCCGGGTGGCGGTCCCAGGCCGTGGAGCGGAGCGCCAGCCAGCCGTCGTCGCGCGAGGTGAGTGCGACGGAAGTGTCGACACGGAGGGAGTCGAGCACCTTCCCGTCCTCGAGGGAGACCCGGGCGACGAGCGGTGGCTCGGTCACCCGTTCCCGGCCCACCCAGCGCACTCGCCGCCGTTCCACATTGACCCAGGCGTCGCGCTGACCGGCCCGGATCGCGAATTGCCGCCCGCCCTCCTCGTCCGGGACGCGCCACTCCAGACGCCCGTCGGGCAGCCATGCCTCGGCCAGCACACCGTCCGAGCAGGCCAGTACCCGCCCGTCCCGCAGCCCCTGTACGTCCCAAACCTGTCGGCGCGGCTCCCACCACGGGTTTCCGGCCAACCCTGCAAGCGACTCTGTGCCCCGATCGGCCGCCGCCTCCATCCTGGGCCGCTCGCACTCGACCCACTGTCCGCTCAGCTCTTCCTGCCGTACCGAGCCGGGCGCGACATCGCTCCAGTCGGACCGCTCGACGACCGCGGCGAATCCATGGGTGTGCGCCTCGTCGTAGTCGCAGTCGTCGGGCGGAGCCACCACGACGCGCAGAGTCCGCTTGCTCTCCCAACCGACGTGCAGCACCTCGCGTGCCCCATGTATGACCGAGGTCGAGCGTTCCGACTCCAGATCGAGGATCAGCAGCTCACCCTCGAAGAAGTAGCCCCCGTCATACGCCCCGGTCCCCACAGCCACGACCGGCAGCGTCGGATGGAAGGCAAAGGAATGTACGGGCCACCGGGATTCCAGGACCCACCGGCACCGCAGATCCCCCGTGTCATAGATTCCCACCCGGTACGGCCGCCACCGGTCCTTGGCGGTCCCGCACCCGGACCATTGCAGATACCCCAGGTTGCCACCCACAGCGACGAGGCCGCGCTCCTCGTCGACAGCCACGGCCGAGGGCGTGCCGATCTCGGCGAAGGGGCGGTCCCCGAGTATGCGACGGATGGTGAGCGAACCGGACATATGGATGGAGCCCCCCAGGTAGTGGAGGATCATCCTCGCATCAGCCCCACCTGGCGAGCCTGCGAGTGTGCCCGACCAGCAGCGGCCCGAACGATGAGGAACCGCCCTGCGGGAGCCGTCACCAGCCGAGCGCCGGCATCCCGCAGGGCCGCCACCGTCTCGGGGGGCGGTCCCGTTCGGGGCGATGACGAGACTTCCGGGCCGGGCCCCGGCAAGGGCCACCGGTGCGCGCCTGGCGTGGACGGCGTGGGACTCCGCCAGTCATCACCGGAAGGCCCAGGTCGGCGCCCTGGTGCAGTCAAAGCCGCAGGTCGTCGGCCTGGCCGGTTACCAGGAGGCCAGGAAATGCTGCCGCCGTACATAAGGAGCAAAGCCGACGAGGGCTGCCACCCCGACTGTGGGTAGCAGCCCTCGCGGTTGCTCCTGACATCAAGTCAGTGAATCGGCCGGGCGGTGCACACTCGGTGCACAAGGGGGCGGGAAGCAAGCGGTGGCAGCGAGAACTACTGAGAAAAGTTTTCGCAGGTCACAGCCTGTTTTCAGGGCTTCAGCCCAGGTCGCCCGACCATGCCTCTCAGAGGTCGAAGTACAGCTCGAACTCGTGCGGGTGCGGCCGCAGCTGGATCGGCTCGATCTCCTTGGTGCGCTTGTAGTCGATCCACGTCTCGATCAGGTCGGACGTGAAGACGCCGCCGGCCTGGAGGTACTCGTTGTCCTCCTCCAGGGCGTCGAGGACCGCGGAGAGGTTGGTCGGGACCTGCGGGACGCCCGCGTGCTCCTCGGGGGCGAGCTCGTAGAGGTCCTTGTCGATCGGCTCGGCCGGCTCGATCTTGTTCTTGATGCCGTCCAGGCCCGCGAGGAGCAGCGCCGAGAAGGCCAGGTACGGGTTGGAGGACGGGTCCGGGGCGCGGAACTCGACGCGCTTGGCCTTCGGGTTCGAGCCGGTGATCGGGATGCGCATCGCGGCGGAGCGGTTGCGCTGCGAGTAGACCAGGTTGACCGGGGCCTCGAAGCCGGGGACCAGGCGGTGGTAGGAGTTCACCGTCGGGTTGGTGAAGGCGAGCAGCGACGGGGCGTGCTTCAGGATGCCGCCGATGTAGTAGCGGGCGGTGTCCGACAGGCCCGCGTAGCCGGCCTCGTCGTAGAACAGCGGCTCGCCGCCCATCCACAGGGACTGGTGGACGTGCATGCCGGAGCCGTTGTCGCCGAAGATCGGCTTCGGCATGAAGGTCGCGGTCTTGCCGTTGCGCCACGCGACGTTCTTCACGATGTACTTGAAGAGCATCAGGTCGTCGGCGGCGGCCAGCAGGGTGTTGAACTTGTAGTTGATCTCCGCCTGGCCGGCGGTGCCCACCTCGTGGTGCTGGCGCTCGACCTGGAGGCCGGACTTCTCCAGCTCCAGGGAGATCTCGGCGCGCAGGTCGGCGAAGTGGTCGACCGGCGGGGCCGGGAAGTAGCCGCCCTTGTAGCGGACCTTGTAGCCGCGGTTGTCCTCGACCGCACCGGTGTTCCAGGCGCCCGCCTCGGAGTCGATGTGGTAGAAGCCCTCGTTCGCGGAGGTGCTGAAGCGGACCGAGTCGAAGACGTAGAACTCCGCCTCGGGCCCGAAGAACGCGGTGTCCGCGATGCCGGTGGAGGCGAGGTACGCCTCCGCCTTCTTCGCGATGTTGCGCGGGTCGCGGCTGTACTGCTCGCCCGTGATCGGGTCGTGGATGAAGAAGTTGACGTTCAGCGTCTTGTCGCGGCGGAACGGGTCCAGGCGGGCCGTGGACAGGTCCGGGCGCAGCGCCATGTCGGACTCGTGGATGGCCTGGAAGCCGCGGATCGACGAGCCGTCGAAGGCCAGCTCCTCGTCCGGGTCGAAGACCGAGGCCGGGATCGTGAAGTGCTGCATCACGCCCGGCAGGTCGCAGAACCGGACGTCGACGAACTTGACGTCCTCGTCCTTGATGAACTTCTGGACTTCCTCGGCGTTCTGGAACATCCCACTCCTCCTCATTCCCACCCGGAGGAGGGCGGGGTTGCAGCTGGGTCGTGCGGCCAGTGCGGTGGCACACGCTGGACCTGACCATAGGGACGGGGCATTTCTCAAGCATGACCCATTTGTTTCGCCTGCGTTAACCGGCTTGGCCGCGGTGCGTCCGGCCCCGCGGCGCCCGCACCCGGCCCGTAGTGCCGCGGTGCGGCCGACCGCCCGGCACCCGCACCCGGTCCGTAGTGATCCAAAGGAGCCGCAGTACCGTGTACGGGTGGACAACAGGCAAGCAATCGGATCGTGGCTGTCCGGGCCGCGCGCGGCGGCCGAGCAGATGGGTGTCGACTTCGGCTACCAGGGCGAGCGGCTCGGGCTGCCGGAGCACGGGCCGGGATCCATCGCCCCCCTCGGGCGGCGGTTCGGCGCCCTCTTCATCGACTGGTCCCTGTGCATGATGATCGCATACGGTCTCATCACGCGCGGTGACACCGGGGCGGCGGGGAACTGGGCGCTCGGCGTGCTCTTCGTGCTGAGCGTCCTCACCGTCGGCACCATCGGCTCCACGCCGGGCAAGCGGCTGCTGGGGCTGCGGGTCATCTCCGTCGACGGGGAGCGGCTGGGCCTGGTGCGGGTGGTGCTGCGGACCGCGCTGCTGTGCCTCGCCCTTCCGGCCCTCGTATGGGACCGGGACGGCCGCGGGCTCCACGACCGGCTGTCCCACGCCGTGCAGGTGCGCACCCACTGACCCCGCCGCACCTACTGACCCCGTTGAACCTACTGACGCCGCCGCTCCTACTGGCGGCGCTCATGGGCTGACTGCGCTCATGCGCCGGCCTCACGCACCCAGGACGTCGTTCACGCGCTGACGTCGTTCACGCGCTGACGCCGCTCACGCGCTGACGCTGCACACCCACTGACGCCGCACACGCGCTGATGCGAGCACGCGACGGACGCCGTGCACCCGCGACGTCGCTCATGCGCTGACGCCGCGCACCACATGCCCCACCCGCGCTGCCGCCGCGCACTACTGGCCCGCACACGCGCTGATGCGAGCACGCGACGGACGCCGCGCATCCCCCGGCTGCCGCGCACCGCTGACGCGCCCACCCACTGACGCCGCGCACGCGGACGGGCGAGGGGCGCCCCGGGAGAACCGGGGCGCCCCTCGCCCGTGTGCTGTGCGGTGAGGCCTCAGCGGAGGCGGCCGCCGCGCGGCATGCGCATACCCTTCGGGAGCGGCCCCTTTGGCACGGGCATGTTGCTCAGCATGTCGCCCATCGCACGCAGCCGGTCGTTCGCGACCGTGACCTGCGCGGCCGTGAGGACGCGCGGCAGCTTCAGCATGGTCGTGCGGAGCTTCTTCAGCGGCACCTGGTCCTCGCCGTTGCCGACGACGAAGTCGTGCACCGGGACGTCCAGCACGATCCTGGCCATCCGCTTCTTCTCCGCCGCGAGCAGGCCCTTCAGCCGGTTCGGGTTGCCCTCGCCGATCAGCACGATGCCGGGGCGGCCCACCGCCCGGTGCACCACGTCCTGGTTGCGGTTCATCGCCACGGCCGGGGTGGTCGTCCAGCCGCGCCCGATGTTCTGCAGGACGGCCGCGGCGGCCCCCGGCTGGCCCTCCATCTGCCCGAACGCCGCCCGCTCCGCGCGCCGCCCGAAGATGATCGCCATCGCCAGGAAGGCCAGCAGGAAGCCCAGGATGCCCAGGTAGACCGGGTGGCCGATCAGGAAGCCGAGCGCGAGGAGGGCGCCGAAGACGACGATCCCCACGCCCGCGATGACAAGCCCGATCTTCGGATCGGCCCGACGGGTCATCTTGTACGTCAGGGCGATCTGCTTCAGTCGCCCGGGGTTCGCAGCAGCGTCACCGCTGTCTGAATGTGCCTTCCTCGCCATGCTCAGAAGTTTACGTGGCCGACGACGAGCGGCTCGCCGCGGCCTCCAGTACGTGCTGCGCCTCGATCCGGTCCTTGGCCCTGCGGCGGTCCTCCAGTACGGAGGTCCAGGCGTTGCGGCGCGCGACGCGCTGGCCGCGGCCCAGCAGCAGGGCCTCGACGGCGCGCAGTGCGCCCGTCACGGACGGCGCGGTGTGGGCGCGGACGGGCTGACTCGCTGCCTGCATGTCGGTGTCCCCCTCGGCGGGTGAGCGGATGGTCGTCGTGTGCTGGGATGCGCGGGCGGTGCGGTGGGGGAGCCGGGCGCTGCGGCGGCGTCCCATGTGCGGTGCGTGGGCCCAGTGTCACTCCCTGGTGTTACCAAGGCATGTCCGGCGGGTCAAACGCCGGACAACACGCCGACGGCCCGTCCGCCTCCGCTGCCTGCGGGGCGGTACGGGCCGTCGGTCGTCCGTGTGCGCGACCTCACACCGCGGGGGCGGCGGGCACCTCCGCGGACGCGGCGCCGCGGGCCTCCATGGCCTGCTGGAAGAGCCGGCCCGCGCGGTAGGAGGAGCGGACCAGGGGGCCGGACATGACACCGGAGAAGCCGATCTCCTCAGCCTCCTCCTTCAGCTCCACGAACTCCTGCGGCTTCACCCAGCGCTCCACCGGGTGGTGGCGCACGGACGGGCGCAGGTACTGGGTGATGGTGATCAGCTCGCAGCCGGCCTCGTGCAGGTCCTGGAGCGCCTCGCTGACCTCCTCGCGGGTCTCGCCCATGCCGAGGATGAGGTTCGACTTCGTCACCAGGCCCGCCGCGCGGGCCTCCGTGATGACCTTGAGCGAACGCTCGTAGCGGAACGCCGGGCGGATCCGCTTGAAGATCCGCGGCACCGTCTCCACGTTGTGCGCCAGCACCTCGGGGCGGGACGAGAAGACCTCCGCGAGCTGCTCGGGCACCGCGTTGAAGTCGGGGATCAGCAGCTCGACCTTGGTGTGGCCGGCCTCGCGGTCCGCGGTCATCGCGTGGATCTGCCGCACCGTCTCCGCGTACAGCCAGGCGCCGCCGTCCTCCAGGTCGTCGCGGGCGACGCCCGTGATCGTGGCGTAGTTCAGGTCCATCGCGACCACGGACTCGCCCACGCGGCGCGGCTCGTCCCGGTCGAGGGCCTGCGGCTTGCCCGTGTCGATCTGGCAGAAGTCGCAGCGCCGGGTGCACTGGTCGCCGCCGATGAGGAAGGTCGCCTCGCGGTCCTCCCAGCACTCGAAGATGTTGGGGCAGCCCGCTTCCTGGCACACCGTGTGCAGCCCCTCGCTCTTCACGAGCTTCTGCAGCTGGTTGTACTCGGGGCCCATCTTCGCCCGGGTCTTGATCCACTCGGGCTTGCGCTCGATGGGGGTCTGGCTGTTCCGGACCTCCAGGCGCAGCATCTTGCGTCCGTCGGGTGCGACTGCGGACACGGCTGGCACCCCTTTCTGCTCACGCGACTTTCGATTCTTCGGCGAACCCCAGGGTACGCCCGTCAAATGTGCGGTCCTCCGTCCGGCCAACCTCCGGCCGGGGGACGCATTCCCCCCTGGCCGTCAGGCGTTGGCCGGCTCCGCCTCCCCGTCACGCATGACCTCGCGGGGCCGCAGGTCAGCGCCCGCCATGACGTCCCGCAGGTGCCGCTCGACCACCGGCACGACCTCCTGCACGGTCACGTCCCGGCCGAGCTCGTTCGCCAGCGACGTCACCCCGGCGTCCCGGATCCCGCACGGCACGATCCGGTCGAACCAGGTGTTGTCCGGGTTCACGTTCAGGGCGAAGCCGTGCATGGTGACGCCCTTCGCGACCCGGATGCCGATGGCCGCCAGCTTGCGGTCCTCGCGGCGCTGGCCCGCGTTCGACGGGGCGTACTCGGGGCCGTTGAGGCGCGGGTCGAACTCGTCGTCGAGCATCCGCGGGTCCAGGTCCAGGGACAGCCCGCCGAGGGAAGGGGGCTGCTGCACCGGGTCGCCCAGCACCCACACGCCGCTGCGGCCCTCCACCCGGCTCGTCTCCAGGCCGAACTCCGCCGCCGTGCGGATCAGCGCCTCCTCCAGGCGGCGCACGTGCGCCACGACGTCCACGGGACGCGGCAGCTTCATGATCGGGTAGCCGACCAGCTGCCCGGGTCCGTGCCAGGTGATCTTGCCGCCGCGGTCCACGTCCACGACGGGCGTGCCGTCGAGCGGGCGCTCGTTGTCGGCGGTGCGCCGCCCCGCCGTGTAGACGGGCGGGTGCTCCAGCAGCAGGCAGGTGTCGGGGATCTCGTCCGCGAAGCGGGCGGCGTGGACGTCGCGCTGCCGGTCCCAGGCTTCCTGGTACTCCATCCGGGCGTCCCCGAAGCCCAGGTGGACGAATCGCAGCTCACTCACGGCACCGTCTCCCAACGTAGGCAAAAGCGCCTGACACGCCCTGCCACTGTACGGCGGGGCCGGTCGGTCGGGTCGGCCAGGTCCGACCCGTCAGCGCCGGGGTCAATCCTCACACGATCGGATGAATGTGGGGCGAAGGTGGCGGTACGGGCGTCGGCGGCGGCTAAATTCGCGCCGTTCCAAGGGGGCCGCACCCGGCCCGGAAGGCAGGAGACCGCACAGCTGATGACGGATCGACCCCCGCAGCGCACCCCGAACCGCCAGCTCGCCGCCTTGATCGCCGAGGCAGGCTTCTCCAACGCGGGACTCGCCAGACGGGTGGATCAGCTGGGCCTGGAGCACGGACTCGACCTCCGCTACGACAAGACCTCCGTCACCCGGTGGCTGCGCGGCCAGCAGCCGCGCGGCACCACGCCCGCGCTGATCGCCGAGGTGTTCACACGGCGCCTCGGGCGGCGGCTGTCGGCGCAGGACCTCGGCCTCGACGCGTGCGCCCCCGTCTACGCGGGCCTGGAGTTCGCCGCCACGCCCGAGGAGGCCGTCGACATCGTCAGCGGCCTGTGGCGCAAGGACTCCGGCAGCCACACCGAGCTCCGGAAGATCGCCTTCACCCCGGCGGGGCTCGTCGTGCCCAGCCGGGACTGGCTGATCGGCCGCGCCGACGAGCGGGTCGGCCGGGCCGAGCCCGCCCACTGCACCCCCGCGGGCGGCCCGCCGGGGCGCGTACCGGCGCAGGGTCGCGGCGCACCGGGGCGCGCGGGCACCGAGCAGCCCGGCCAGGGCGGCACCGCCGCACCCGGCGGGGCCCCGCCCCGAGGGGGCACGACCGGGCCGGCGGCCCCGCGCGGCGGCCACACGGGCCTGCCGGGCCCCGCCGGACCCGGCGCCCGCACCGGCCCGTACGGCCCGTCCGCGGGTCTCGGCGCGGCGCCGGGCGTCGCCACCGGGCCGGCCGGCGCCCCGGCGGCCCGGGCCGCGGCGCCACGGCGCTCGCGGTGCCCCGGCAGCGCGGCACGGAACGCGGCCCCGGCCAGCGGGTGACCGGCGGCGACATCGCCGCCCTGCGTTCCGTCAGCGAACTCTTCCGCACCCTCGACCACGCCTACGGCGGCGGCCACGCCCGGCAGGCCCTCGTCCGGTACCTGGAGCACGAGGCCGAGCCGATGCTGCGCGGCTGCTACGGCGAAGCCGTCGGGCGGCGGCTCTTCGGCGCGACCGCCGACCTGACCCGGCTGGCCGGCTGGACCTCCTACGACATCGCCGCGCACGGCCTGGCCCAGCGGTACTTCGTCCAGGCCCTGCGGCTGTCGCAGGCGGCGGGGGACCGGGCGTACGGCTCGTACGTCCTGCTCACCATGAGCCGCCAGGCCGTCTACCTCGGCCACGGGCGGGAGGCCGTGCAGCTCGCCCGCGTCGCCCAGCAGGGCATCGGGTCCTCCGCGCCGCCCGTCGTCCTGGCCCTGCTGCACGCGGTGGAGGCGCGCGGGCACGCGGTGCTGGGCGAGGTGCGGGCCTGCACCTCCTCCCTGGTGCGCGCCGAGCGGTCGCTCGACGCGTCCCGGCCCGGGGACGAGGTGCCGTACTGGGCGCGGCCCTTCGACGAGGCGCAGCTCGCCGACGAGTTCGCGCACTGCCACCGGGACCTCCAGCAGTACCGGGCCGCCGCCCAGCACGCCGAGCGGGCGCTGCGGCTGTACGGGCCGGGCTACACGCGCAGCCGCACGTTCTGCCGCGTCGTGCTGGCCGCGTCCCGGCTGGGCCTCGGCGAGCTCGACCAGGCCTGCGCGCTGGGCGCGGAGGCGGCGCAGCAGGCGTCCGAGATGCGGTCCGCGCGGGCCACCGAGTACGTACGCGACT
This sequence comes from Streptomyces sp. CC228A, assembly GCF_021390935.1. GTDB lineage: Bacteria > Actinomycetota > Actinomycetes > Streptomycetales > Streptomycetaceae > Streptomyces. The sequence goes on along the minus strand of NZ_JAJPUI010000003.1, from coordinate 10,832 downwards.
TCGAGCGGCGGCTGGAGCCCTACCGGGAGGCCGCGGCCGTACGGACGTACCGCGACCGGGTGGCGGCCCTGGCCTGAGCCCGCCGCCCGGCGCGCGGGCCCGGGGCCGGCGCCCGCCGCCCGCCGCCCGCCGCCCAGCGCGCGGCCCCGGGGTCGGCCCGTCGCCCGGGCGCGCGGGTCCGGGGACGCCCCCGTGCCGTCCCCGGGACCCTCCCCCGCGCGCCGGCCCTTCCTCCCTCCGCCGGGCGGCGCGCCCGCCGCGGCCGGTCGGATGCCGCCGCGGCGCCCCGTGCGTCAGGCGGCCTCCTCCAGGCCGGAGGTCGGATGCGCCGGGGGCAGTCCCAGGTCGCGGAGGATCGCCTGCGCCGCGCGGTGGCCCGAGTGCAGCGCCCCCTGCGGGGTGCTCACGTCCCGGTGGTCGCCGCACACGTACAGGCCGGCCAGCAGGCGCACCGGGCGCAGCAGGTCGTGCGGCGGCGGCATGGCCGGGACGGCCTCCGGGTCGTGCCGCACCGCCAGCAGCTCCCAGCCGCCGGTGTCCGTGCCGTACAGCGACGCCAGATGGCGCCGGACCCGGCGGTCGAGGTCGTCCGGCGGCGTGCCGAGCACCGTCGACGTGACCAGCGTGCGGCCCTTCGGCGCGCGGGACGGGTCGACCTCGCTCATCACCGCCGTGTGCGACACGGGCCCGGCCCGGTCCGCGTCCAGGACCAGCGACGCCGCGGTGGCGGCGGTTCGGGAGCCGTGTGGTGCAGGACCGTCATCGGGTGGAAGCCGGGCACGCGCAGGCCGGGCAGCAGCTCGGCCGCCGCCCGGGCACCCGTCGCCACCACCAGGGAGCGGCAGCGGAACTCGCCGTGCTCCGCGGTCAGCACCCGGTTGATCGACGCGTCCTTGACCCGCACCCCGGTCCGCACCGTGCCGTCCGGCAGCGCCGCCGCCATCCGCTGCGGCAGCGTGGCAGCGCCGCCGCCCGGCACGCACAGCCGCCCCCGGGCGAAGCCGCGCAGCGCCAGGTCCGCGCAGCGGCTGGAGGTGACCAGCTCCGGGTCGCTGAGCAGCGCCGCGAGCAGCGGCCGCAGGAACGTTCCGACAGTGCGCGGCGGCAGTCCCCGCGCCAGCAGCGCCTCCATCGCGGGGCGTTCCCGCCGGGCCATGAGCCGCTCCGTCGGGGTGCCCGCGAGGCGGGCCAGCGAGGCGCCGAGCCGTGCGTGGTCCAGCGGCCGCGGAGCGCTCGCCAGCGCGCGGGCCCGGGTCAGCGCCGCACGGGCGCCGCCCCGCACCTCGCCCGTGCGGTGCAGCCGCCGCCGCTGTGCACCAGTACGCCCGGGAGGAAGCGGCGCAGCAGGCCGGGGTCGACTCCCGGGGCGCGCTGGAGCTCCGCGGACGAGGTGGTGAGCAGGTGCCAGAGCCGGTCCAGCCGGTACCCGTCGACGTGGTCGGTCGCCATGCGGCCGCCGACCTGCGGAGCGGCTTCCAGGACGCGTACGGCGAGGCCGGCGCCGGTGAGGTGGTGGGCCGCGGACAGCCCCGCGAGCCCCGCTCCGACGATGACGACGTCCGCGTGCTGATCTGTGGTACTGAGCACGTGACCCTCCCCGGGTGACGGTTCGGTGCGTGGGTGGCTCATGCCCTGGACAGGCCCCCGGAATGCTCGGGTTCGGGACCCGAGCGTCTCTGGCGGCACCAGAGCGTAGGGGGCCGCGACGGGTGTTGGGCAGTCGCGCGCGGAGGGGGTCACCGATGCACGGAGGTCGCACAGGCGTGCAGTCGCACGGGCCCGCGTCGCGCGGGCCCGCCACGGGCAGCGGTCGGGTGCGAGGGGGCCGCGCAGGGGGCGTCACTGGACGCGGGGGCGATCGCAACGTACGGCAGACGCAGGGCCCGCCGTCCCCCCGGCGGCGGACACCACGGACCCCACCGGCCCCACCGCCGGGACCGCACCGGCCCATGGGCGGAGCCCCGCCGTCCCCACCGGCCGGACGCACCGGGCCCATCGCCAGACCGAACCGGCCTCACCGGCCGGGCCGCACTGGGCCCACGGGTGGGGCCGTACCGGTCTCACCGGCCGGGCCGTACCGGGGCCACGGGTGGGGCCGTACCGGTCTCACCGGCCGAGCCGTACCGGGGCCACGGGTGGGGCCGCAGCGGCCTCACGGGCCGGGCCGTACCGGGCCCACGGGCGGGGCCCGCCGGCCCCACCGGCCGGACGCACCGGCCCCACCGCCCGGACCGAACCGGCCTCACCGCCCGGACCGAACCGGCCTCACCGGCCGGGCCGCACCGGTCTCACCGGCCGGGGCGGCGCGCTTTCGTCGGGTGAGGTGCGGGGATGGGCCGGTGGCGGGCGCTCGGGCGTTCTCTGCGCCGGTCCGGCCTGGGATGCGGCCGCGGACAACGGGGCGCGTCCGCCGCGCGCAGGCGGCTGAGGCGGACCCGTGGCGGTGGACCACGGTGGCGGGAGGCCGCGGGTGGGGCACGGGTGGGAGGTGTCGCCCCGGGCATGGGGCTTCTGCCTTCTGCCTTCCGCCTTCCCCGGCGCGGAGCCGGTGGCGGTGGGCGCCGGCGGCCGGGGCGTGCCGGTGCCCGCGGGGAGGGCGCTGCTTCTGGTCGCCGCGTCGCGCCCCGTCTTGTGCGGCGCGCCGCAGGTGGGCAGGAGGGTCTGCGGCCGGCGCTGGTGGCCGCGTGCGGGCGTCGGCCCGGAACCCGGCCCGGGCAACCGGCCCGCCCGGGCCGCCGGCCCTCGCCCGGACGCGGATGCGCCGCAGCGTCCCCGGCGGAGCCGCGGCGCGTCCGCCGCACCGGCGGCGCCCGCCGCCCCGCGCCGGAGGGGCGCCCGACCGGTGCGGCGGGTCCGCTACGCGGCAGCTACGCGGCGGTTGCGGCGGGGCCGCTACGCGGCGGCCGCGCGGATGGCCGCGTCCACCGTGGGGAAGGCGAAGCGGAAGCCGGACTCCAGCAGACGGGCCGGCAGCACCCGCTGGCTGCCCACCACGTCGTCCGCGAAGTCGCCGAGCACCAGGCGCAGCACCGGCGCGGGCACCGGGAACGGCGTGGGGCGGCGCAGGACGCTGCCCATCGCCGCCGTCACCTCCCGGTTCGTGACCGGCTCGGGGGCCGTCAGGTTCACCGGGCCCGACAGCGCCGGGGTGTCGATGATGTGCCGCAGCGCCGCCACCTCGTCGTGCAGGGCGATGAAGCTCCAGTACTGGCGGCCGTCCCCGAGGCGCCCCCCGAGACCCGCGCGGAACACCGGGAACAGCCGCCCCCATGCGCCCCCCTCGCGGGCGACCACCAGGCCGGTGCGGGCGTAGGCCACGCGGATGCCGGCCTCCTCCGCCGCGGCGGCGGCCTCCTCCCACTCCACGCACACCGACGGGAGGAACCCGTCCCCCGCCGGGGCCGACTCGTCCACCGCCCGCGCGCCCGTGTCGCCGTAGTAGCCGAGCGCCGTCCCGCACACCAGCACCTCCGGCGGCACGTCCAGCGACGCCACTGCCCCCGCGATCGCCGCGGTGCCCAGGACCCGGCTGTCCCGGATCTCCCGCTTGTACGCTTCCGTCCACCGCCGGTCGCCCACCCCCGCGCCGGCCAGATGGACGACGGCGTCGCAGCCGGCGAGCCCTGCCGCGTCCACGTACTGCCGCTTCGGGTCCCACTCCACCTCGTGCGCCGTCCGCGGGGGGCGCCGCACGAGCCGGACGACCTCGTGGCCGTCGGCGCGCAGCGACCGCACGAGGGCGGCGCCGATCAGTCCGTGGGAGCCGGTCACGGCCACCCGCCGGACGGGTCCCCGGGGGGCGGAGGAGCGCTCGGGAAAAGTCATGGGCCCATCCTGCCCCGCGTGGCACAGTGGCGGCCATGAGCACCTCACCGGCACCCGAGCCCTCCCTCATACGGCCTGCTCGCGCGGCGGACGGCGACGCCCTGAGCGCCCTCGACCACGCCACCTGGTCCACGCTGCACGCCGTCATGCCCCGCTCCGAACCGCCGTTCGGCCCGTTCTTCGGCGACCGCAACGTCCCCGAGGACCACCTCGTCGCGGACCTGGGCGACGGGCGCCCGGTCGGCTACGTGCGGTTCGTGCCGCCCACCCCCCTGGGGTGCAACGCGCACGTGCGCCAGATCCAGGGCCTCGCCGTCGCCGAGCCGGCGCGGGGCCGCGGGCTCGCGCGGGCCCTGCTGCGGGCCGCGTGCGCGGAGGCGCGGCGCCGGGGAGCCGTCCGGATGACGCTGCGCGTGCTCGCGCACAACACGCCCGCCCGCCGCCTCTACGAGTCGGAGGGCTTCACCGTGGAGGGCGTGCTGCCGGGCGAGTTCCTCCTCGACGGGGCGTACGTGGACGACGTGCTCATGGGGCGTCCGCTCGTCGACCCGGCGTGACGACACGCCCACGGGGCGCCCGCTCGTCTGCCCGGTGCGAGCGGCTCAGCCCCCGAAGCGGTCCCACAGCCGGGGCAGCCGCTCGGCCAGGGCCTCGTCGTCGTCCACGTCCAGCGGGGCCCCGGCGGGGCGGTCGGGCGGCGGGGAAAGGCCCAGGTCGGGCGTCTCAAGGCCGGTGAGCTGCTCGTACGCCTCGTCCGCCGCGTACCCCAGCTCCTCCCCGTCCCCGTCGACCGCCGGGTCGAAGTCCTCCAGCAGCTCGGCGAGCGACTCCGCGTCGTGCACGGCGCCCTCGAACACCTCCCTGCCCTGTCCGATGAGCCAGCAGCGGAAGGAGTCGAACGCGTCGTCGCCCGCCCCGCCGAGCAGGATCACCGCGGCGGCCAGCAGGTCCCAGGACCAGGCCCGGTTGTAGCGCGCCTCGAAGTGCCGCGCGAAGTCCAGGACCGCTTCCGGATCGAGCTGCACCAGCCGCTCCACCAGCAGCTCGGCGTGATCGTCGGGGTCGCCCTCGGCGGCCTCGCGGGTGCTGTCGACGATCTCCCAGAACTCCGTCTCGTCCATCACGGGACCAGCATCGAGCCGGACGGGCGCCCGCGCACGCGGAGTGAGCCGGCGGGGGCGCCGGGCGGGAAGCCCGGGTCCGGCGCGAACGGGCCGGGGGTGCAGGGGGCCTTCCGGCCGCCGAGCGTCGTTCCGCTCGCGTGCGCCGGACGGCCGCGGAGGGCCCGACGGGGGAAGCCGCGGAGAGCCGCCGGAATACCCGACAGAAGGTGTCGCCTTTCGGTGGCAGGTTTCCCCCATGACCATCGAAACCACCACCACGCCCCGCCCCCTCGCCGGCACCGTCGCCCTCGTCGCCGGAGCCACCCGGGGCGCCGGCCGGGCCATCGCCGTGCAGCTCGGCGCCGCCGGCGCCACGGTCTACGTCACGGGGCGCACCACCCGTACGCACACCAGCGAGGTCGGCCGGCCCACCGAGACCGTCGAGGAGACCGCCGAGCTCGTCACCGCCGCCGGAGGCCGGGGCGTCGCCGTCCCCACCGACCACCTCGCCCCCGACCAGGTGCGCGCGCTCGTGGACCGCGTGGACCGCGAGCAGGGGCGTCTCGACGTCCTCGTCAACAGCCTCTGGGGCGGCGACCACCTGCTGGAGTTCGGCGTCAAGATGTGGGACACCGACCTGGACGTGGGCCTGCGCATGCTCGACCTCGGCATCCGCAGCCACGCCATCACCAGCCACATCGCGCTGCCGCTGCTCGTCCGGCGTCCCGGCGGCCTGGTGGTCGAGATGACCGACGGCACCGCCGAGTACAACCGCCGCTTCCGGGAGAACTTCTTCTTCGACCTCGCCAAGAACGCCCCGATCCGCATGGCCTTCGCCCTCGCGCACGACCTGGAGGACGTCGGCGGCACGGCGGTCGCCCTCACGCCCGGCTTCCTGCGCTCCGAGGAGATGCTCGACCACTTCGGCGTACGGGAGGAGAACTGGCGCGACGCCTGCGCGAAGGAGCCGCACTTCGCCATCGCCGAGTCGCCGGTGTACGTCGGCCGCGGCGTCGCCGCACTCGCCGCCGACCCCGACAAGGCCCGCTGGAGCGGCCGGTCGCTGAACAGCGCCCAGCTCGCCGCGGAGTACGGCTTCACCGACGCGGACGGCTCCCGGCCGGACGCCTGGGCCTACTTCCGTGACGTCGTCCACGGCGGCAGGCAGGCGTCGGCGGACGAGTACCGCTAGCGGGCGCCTGCGCAGCAGCTTCGTCCGAAGGGGCGGGCGCGGGTCCGGCACGGGTCCGGTGTGGCGCCGCCCGCCGCTACCGCCCGCCGCCCCGTGGCCGCTCAGCTGCCGTGCGGCCCGCCACCCCCGTGGCCGTTCAGCTGCCGTACCGCTCGTCGCCCCCGTGGCCGCCCAGCCGCCGTACGGCCCGCCGCCCCGCTCAGCCGCCGTCCGGACCGGTGCCCGTGCCGCCGCCGGGGGCATACAGCTGCCGCAGCCGCGCCGCGGCCTCGGTGAACCTGGCCCGCAGGGACGCCGGCTCCAGCACCTCGGCCTCCGGGCCGAGGGCCAGCAGCTGGCCGTACGCGACGTCGTCGGACTCCACCGGAAGGGTGACGGTCACCCGGCCGGCGGAGTCCGGCGGGTCCGCCGCCGCCAGCGCCTCCCGGGCCGCCGCCCGGTCCGTCACGTACGGCAGGCTCCGTGCGCCCGCCTCCGACAGCCGCACCACGACCTGCGTGCGCAGCAGGGCGCGGGCGAACGCCTCCGCCCGCTCCTCCCAGAACGCCGGCAGATCGAAGCCCCCGTCCCGCACGAACGCCTCCCCGGACGGTTCCACGGCGACGAAGCGGTCCACCCGGTACACCCGGAAGGAGCCCCCGTCCGCTCGCGCGCACAGGTACCAGACGCCCGCCTTCAGCACGAGTCCGTACGGGGCGAGCTCCCGCTCCACCTCGCGGTCGCCCCGCCGGTAGCGGGCCCGCACCGTCCGGTCCGCCCACACCGCCTCGGCGACCGCCGGGAGCAGCTCCGGGGTCTCGGGCTCCTGGTACCAGGCGGGCGCGTCCAGGTGGAAGCGCTGCGCCGCGGACGCCGGGGCGTCCCGCAGGGAGGGCAGCAGCGCGGCGGACACCTTCAGCCGGGCCGCCGACGCGGCGTCGTCCAGGCCCATCTCCCGCAGGGCGCCCGGCACGCCCGAGAGGAACAGCGCCTCCGCCTCGCTGCGGGCCAGCCCGGTCAGCCGCGTGCGGTAGCCGCCGACCAGCCGGTAGCCGCCGGCCCGGCCCCGGTCCGCGTACACCGGGACGCCCGCCTCGGACAGGGCCTGCGCGTCCCGCTGCACGGTGCGCTCCGACACCTCCAGCTCCCGCGCCAGCTCGGCGGCGGTCATGGAGGGCCGGGACTGGAGCAGCAGCACCATCGTGATCAGCCGGGCGGCACGCATACCGCCATGATCCCGCCAGATGCCCGTGCCCCCGGACGCGGGGAGGCGGACCGGGGGCACGGGCAGGGGCGCGGGGCGTCAGAGGCCGTAGCGCTCCCGGGCGTCCTTCACCGCGGAGGCCGCGATCTCGCCGCGCCGGGCGAGCTGGGCCAGGGCGGCGACGACGACCGACTGGGCGTCGACCCCGAAGTGGCGGCGGGCCGCCTCGCGGGTGTCGGACAGGCCGAAGCCGTCGGCACCCAGCGAGGTGTAGTCCTGCTCCACCCACTGCGCGATCTGGTCCGGGACCTGCCGCATGTAGTCGCTGACGGCCAGCACCGGGCCCTGTGCGTCGGCCAGCGCCTGGCGCACGTACGGCACCCGCTCCTCGCCGCGCAGCAGCGCCGCGTCGGCCTCCAGCGCGTCGCGCCGCAGCTCGGTCCACGAGGTCGCGGACCACACGTCGGCGGTCACGCCCCACTCCTCGGCCAGCAGCCTCTGGGCCTCCAGCGCCCAGTGGATCGCCGTGCCGGAGGCCAGCAGCTGGATGCGCGGCGTACCCTCGGCGCCCTGGCCCTCCTTGAACCGGTAGAGGCCCTTGACGATGCCCTCGTCGATGCCGGGGGCGTCCGGCTTCGCCGGCTGCGGCATCGGCTCGTTGTAGACCGTCAGGTAGTAGAAGACGTTCGGGTCCTCGCCCGGGGCGGCCTCGCCGTACATGCGGCGCAGACCGTCCTTGACGATGGCGGCGACCTCGTACGCGAACGCCGGGTCGTAGGTCAGCGCGGCCGGGTTGGTGGCGGCGATGACGGGGGAGTGGCCGTCGGCGTGCTGGAGGCCCTCACCGGTCAGCGTGGTGCGGCCCGCGGTGGCGCCGACGAGGAAGCCGCGGCCGAGCTGGTCGCCGAGCTGCCACATCTGGTCGGCGGTGCGCTGCCAGCCGAACATCGAGTAGAAGATGTAGAACGGGATCATCGCTTCGCCGTGCGTGGAGTACGCGGTGGCGGCGGCGATGAAGTCGGCCATCGAACCGGCCTCGGTGATCCCCTCGTTGAGGATCTGGCCGTTCTCGGCCTCCTTGTAGTACATCAGCTGGTCGCGGTCGACCGGCTCGTACGTCTGGCCCTTCGGCGAGTAGATGCCGAGGGAGGGGAAGAGGCTCTCCATGCCGAAGGTGCGGGCCTCGTCGGGGACGATCGGCACCCAGCGCTTGCCGGTCTCCTTGTCCCGTACCAGGTCCTTGACCAGCCGGACGAACGCCATGGTGGTGGCGACCGCCTGGGAGCCGGAGCCCTTGTCGAACGCGGCGAACGCCTTGTCGGCCGGGGCCGGCAGCGGCGCGACCGGGTGGACGCGGCGGGCCGGGGCGGGGCCGCCGAGGGCGGCGCGGCGCTCCTGGAGGTAGCGGACCTCGGGGGAGTCGGCGCCCGGGTGGCCGTAGGGCACCTGGCCGCCGTCGAAGGCGCTGTCCGGGATCGGCAGCCCGAGGAGGTCGCGCATCTCCTTGAACTCGGCGTCGGACAGCTTCTTCATCTGGTGGTTGGCGTTCTTCGACGCGAAGCCCTTGCCGAGGGTGTGGCCCTTGACGGTCTGCGCGAGGATCACCGTCGGGGCGCCCTTGAAGGTCACCGCGGCCTTGTACGCGGCGAAGACCTTGCGGGACTCGTGGCCGCCGCGCGAGAAGTGGAAGCACTCGATGATCTTGTCGTCGGACAGCAGCTTCGCCATCTCGGCGAGCGCGGGGTCCTTCCCGAAGAAGTCCTCGCGGATGTAGGCGGCGTCGCGGGTCTGGTACGTCTGGACCTGCGCGTCCGGTACCTCGCGCAGGCGGCGTACCAGCGCGCCGGTGGTGTCGAGCGCGAACAGCTCGTCCCAGGCGGAGCCCCACAGCGTCTTGACGACGTTCCAGCCGGCGCCGCGGAACTGGGCCTCCAGCTCCTGCACGATCTTGAAGTTGGCGCGGACGGGGCCGTCGAGGCGCTGCAGGTTGCAGTTGATGACGAAGGTCAGGTTGTCGAGGCCCTCGCGGGCCGCGAGCGCGAGCGCCGCGGTCGACTCGGGCTCGTCCATCTCGCCGTCGCCGAGGAACGCCCACACGTGCGAGGCGGAGACGTCCTTGATGCCGCGGTTGGTCAGGTACCGGTTGAACCGGGCCTGGTAGATCGCGGAGAGCGGGCCGAGGCCCATGGAGACGGTGGGGAACTCCCACAGCCAGGGCAGGCGGCGCGGGTGCGGGTAGGACGGCAGGCCGTTGCCGCCGGCCTCCTGCCGGAAGTTGTCGAGGTGCGCCTCGGTGAGGCGGCCGTCGAGGAAGGCGCGGGCGTAGATGCCGGGGGAGGCGTGGCCCTGGATGAAGAGCTGGTCGCCGGAGCCGTCCCGCTCCTTGCCCTGGAAGAAGTGGTTGAAGCCGGTCTCGTAGAGCCAGGCGGCGGAGGCGAAGGTGGCGATGTGGCCGCCGACGCCGTACTTCGAGCCGCGGGTCACCATGGCGGCGGCGTTCCACCGGTTCCACGCGGTGATCCGGGCCTCCATCTCCTCGTCGCCGTCGAAGCCGGAGGAGCCCTCGGCGGCGGTCGGGATGGTGTTGACGTAGTCGGTCTCCAGCAGCTTGGGCAGCGCGACACCCGCGCCCTCGGCCCGCTCCAGGGTGCGGCGCATCAGGTAGGCGGCGCGGTGCGGCCCCGCGGCGGCGGCCACGGCGTCGAGCGACGCCTGCCACTCGGCGGTCTCCTCGGGGTCCCGGTCCGGGAGCTGGTCGAGCTCGCTCGGCTGGATGCGGTGGGGGTCGGTCATATGCGCCGCCTTCCGGAGTCGAAGGGGGGTGGGGGTGCCCTTGGTCTTGGCAGGACAGGGCGGCGGACTCTGGTGTAGTCCGCCGACGACTGTACGACCGTGATCGATGATCGATCAAAGGGGGTATCGCAATTTCCTATGCCTGGGGCCAAAGTAGGCATCGGGTGCCAGAGAAATAGGCACCCGGTGCCGTGTTTTCGCAGGTTTCAGCGCCCGTATGAGCGGCCGATCCGGAGCGCGGGTCTCGTCCGACACGTCGTGGTAGCCGATGCCGAGGACGTCCAGCTCCACGCCCGCCGTCACCAGGGCGATCTCCGGGGCCATCCGGGTGGGGATCTCCGGGGTGGTGTGCAGCGCGATGGCCTCCCACACGACCCGCGCGCGCTCCGCGTCGATCCCGCGGGAGACGAGGAACTTGCGGGCCTCGTCGGCGCCGTCGATCTCGAAGCGGGTGCCGTTGTCGCGGTACGGCTCGGTGAGCCCCAGGTCGTGGAACATGGCCCCGACGTAGAGCAGTTCCGCGTCGAAGGACAGCCCGCGGTTCTGCCCCTGGAGCGCGCCCCAGATGAAGACCCGGCGGGAGTGGTGGTAGATCAGCTCATCCGTGGCGTCGCGGATCAGCTCGGTCGCCTCCTTGGCGATCGTGCTGTCGGGAATGGCGACACCGGCGATGATTTCGGACATGAAGTGACACCTCACGGGGAGTTGCGCGGTCGGAAGCGCGAAAGTGAGCAGC
>NZ_JAJPUI010000022.1 GCF_021390935.1 Streptomyces sp. CC228A | reverse complement strand
GCCGTACCCCGACCCGCACCGCCCGGCCGCCCGGCCCCACGCACCGAAAGCCCCCGCACCCGCGCCTCCCCGCACCACCGACCACCGACCACCGACCACGAGCCACCACCCACCACCGGCCGCTACTCACCCAACCCACACCCGCACCCACACCCGCCCCCGTCTGCATCTGCATCACCCGTCCGCTCGTGACAGCGGACCGACACCACCGGAAGGTGAACCACCATGCGAAGGATCCGCACCACTCTCACCGCGCTGCTGGCCGTGACGGCGTCTGCGCTCGTCGGCGTCGAGGCGCAGGCCGCGCACGGCGTGACCGCCGCCTCCGAGACCTCCGCCACCGCCGCGGCCGCGCCGGCTCCCGACGGCTTCCTCTACGCGTGGGAGCACGCGCACGCCGGCGGGATGCACTGCCGCTGGAACGGGGAGAACGCCAACTGGGCGGGCTGCCGGAACAGGGTCTCCGACGTCTGGAACAACGGCTTCCCCGGCCGCAGGGAGGACGTCCGGCTGTTCTACGGCCTGGCCATGACCGGTTCGTGGGCGTGCCTCCAGCAGGGCCAGTCCATCCCGAACCTCAACGCCGCGGGCACCGTCTTCACCGCTCCCGGCCGCGGCCAGGGCCAGCGGGTGAACGACAACGTCTCCTCCCACGACTGGGTGGACGCCTGCTGAGCTGACGGAGCGGGCCCGACTTCCCCCCGGCCCCGCTCCACCCCACCGCTCCGCGCCGGCCGCGCCGCCTCCGGGTGGCGCGGCTACGCGTCCGTCCCGGCCGCCGGGCGATCGCCGCCGGGGCCCGCCGCCTGGGAACGCCTGATGGCGGCGTCGCGCTTGCGGACGTACCAGATGCCGAGCAGGCCCAGGGCGCCGCCGGCGAGGCAGGTCCAGACCCAGTTCTCCCAGCCGCGGTCCGCGAACCAGCCGTAGGAGGGGACCTGCACCAGGAACAGCGCGAACCACACGACCGTGCCGCCGGTGATGGTGGCGACGACCGGCCCCTCCAGGGGTTCGGGCGCCTCGTGCTGGGGGTCCACTTCGCCATACCGCCATCGTATGCGGCGGCCGGCCGCACCCCGCGCCCACCGCCCGCACCCGCACCCGCACCCGCACCCGCACCCGCCGCAACACCCGCGCCCGCCGCCGCGCACCCGCGTTCTACGCGCGGAGATGGCGATCACGCCATTCATACATTCATACTGAAGCAGTTTGCCGGTGAACCTTTTTGCTCGTATGAACGCACAAAGAGAGCACAAAGAGATCGCTTCTCCGGCACCGCACCACCCCCGCCCCCACCCCAGCACCACGAGGTTCCGCATGCCCTCCTCGGTCACCGCGCAGCCGGTCACCCCCGAGCAGCCGAAGCCGCAGCCGCCCGCGGGCGCCGACGGCGGCTCCAGCGCCCTGGACCGGTTCTTCAGGATCTCCGAGCGCGGTTCCACCGTCGGCCGCGAGGTCCGCGGCGGCTTCGCCACCTTCTTCGCGATGGCCTACATCATCGTGCTGAACCCGATCATCCTCGGCAGCGCCAAGGACATGTACGGGAACCAGCTCGACGGCGGCGAGCTCGTCACGGCCACCGTCCTGAGCGCGGCGTTCACGACGCTCCTCATGGGCGTCATCGGCAACGTCCCCATCGCCCTCGCCGCCGGCCTCGGCGTCAACACGGTCGTCGCGCTCCAGCTCGCCCCGAACATGTCCTGGCCGGACGCCATGGGCATGGTGGTCCTCGCGGGCTTCGTCGTGATGCTCCTCGTGGCCACCGGCCTGCGCGAGCGCGTCATGAACGCCGTGCCCCTCGGCCTGCGCAAGGGCATAGCCATCGGCATCGGCCTCTTCATCATGCTGATCGGCCTCGTGGACTCGGGCTTCGTCTCCCGCATCCCGGACGCCGCCCACACCACCGTGCCGCTCCAGCTCGGTTCCGACGGGCACCTCAACGGCTGGCCCGTCCTGGTCTTCGCCGTCGGCACGCTGCTCACCCTGGCCCTGCTGATCCGCAAGGTGCCCGGCGCGATCCTGATCTCGATCGTCGTGATGACGGTCGCCGCGATGGCCGTGCACGCCCTCGCCGACGTCCCGTCCTGGGGCCTCACCACGCCGGAGTGGCCCGGCAACCCCTTCTCCACCCCCGACTTCGGGCTCGTGGGCCAGGTCAGCCTCTTCGGCGGCTTCGGCAAGGTGGGCCTGCTCACCGGCTCGCTGTTCGTCTTCACCGTCCTGCTGTCCTGCTTCTTCGACGCGATGGGCACGATCCTGGGCGTCGGCGACGAGGCCAAGCTCGTGGACAAGGACGGCGAGTTCCCCGGCATCAACAAGGTCCTGCTGGTGGACGGCCTCGCCGTCGCCACCGGCGGCGCCACCTCGTCCTCCGCCACCACCTGCTACGTCGAGTCGACGGCGGGTGTCGGCGAGGGCGCCCGCACGGGCCTGGCGTCGGTCGTGACGGGCGGCCTCTTCGCCGTCGCCCTGTTCCTCACCCCGCTGGCCACCATGGTGCCGTCCCAGGCGGCCACCCCCGCGCTCGTCGCGGTCGGCTTCCTGATCCTGGCCGGTTCGGTCAAGGACATCGACTGGAGCGACTTCACGATCGCCGTCCCGGCGTTCCTGGCGATGGTGATGATGCCGTTCACGTACTCCATCACCAACGGCATCGGGATCGGCTTCATCGCGTTCAGCGTGCTGCGGCTCGCCGCCGGGCGGGGCCGTGAGGTGCCGGTCGCGATGTACGCCGTGTCGGCGGTGTTCGTCTTCTTCTACGCGATGCCGGCCCTGGGCCTCACGTAGGACTGCCGCGGCTGAGGCGGGCCCCGCCTCAGCCGGCCCCGGGGCGGGCCGGCCGGCCTGGGCCTCACGCGGGTCCTGCCGGGATGCCTGCCCCGGGCCTCACGTGAGGCGCGTCGCGCCGTAGAACCTCTGCGTCTCGTCGACGGCCGCGCTGAAGCGCTCGTCGAAATCCGCGCGGATGAGCGTCCGGACCACATAGTCCTGGACGCTCATTCCGCTTCTGGCCGCGTGCTGCCTGACCCGGTCGAGGAGCCCCTCGTCCATCCGCAGGCTCAGCACCGTCGACCCGGCCGGTCCGGTGCCGCCCGAGCCCCTGGCCGGGACGCCCACCGCCCCCGCCACGGCCGCGGTGGCCCCTGCGGTCCCCGGCGCCCCCGTCGTCCCCGGCGCCCCCGTCGTCCCTGCCGATGCTGACGTTCCTGACGTCCCCGCGAGCTCCATGCCCGACAGCGTCGCGGGCCGCTCTTCGCCCGCGGGAGCCTTTTCGTAGGATTGTCACTCCTACGAGTGACCGAAGCGCCCGGACGCGTTCCCCAGCACCCACCGCCGGTGCCGGAACGCCTTGGCGGCCCCGAGCAGCCCGGTCACCCACAGGAACACCCCGGCGCCCATGCCGAGCACGGCGTCCTGGACCGTACGGGCCGCGGCGGCCGTGCCGAAGGACGCCCACAGTCCCAGCACGCACGGGACGAGGGACAGCAGCAGCCAGGCGAGGCTGCGCCCCGGCGCACGCAGACCCGCGTCCGCGGCGGGGTCGCGGTCCAGCGCACGCCACTCCCCCATGCGCCGGTACACCTCCCGGTCGCGCCGTGCGCCGCGCACCACCAGGAGCACCGCGGTGACGAGCGCCCCCAGCCCCAGGGGCGCGAGGATCGGCGCCGTCATCAGCATCATCCTGTCGCCCTGCGGCCCGAGCCCCTGCAGCGGGAGGGTGAGCAGCACCCAGCCCAGGGCCGCCGTACAGCCCAGCAGCCACAGCAGCGCCAACCGCCCGAACCCCAGCCCGCGCTGCGAGAGGACGGCGAGCGCCCTGGCCCGGTCCGCCACCAGGGCGTCCCGGTCGGGCCATGTGCGCAGGTGCACAGGGGGAGGCGGCGGCGGAAGGCTCGGATGGGACATGATGATTCCTCAGCAACTGACAGAAGGTGACCGATCCTGACGCTATCGCGAGTCGACCTGGCCACAGGATCCCGCGGGCCGGGCCCCGCGGCTGACGGGGGCTTCGCCGTGCGACCACCGCTACCCGCGTTCGCTATGGTGACGGAAGTTGCCTGGGGAGGCCTGAAGTTGACCAGTGTTGAGCGGGAGAGGCATGGAGCAGCCCACACTCAAGGCGAAGAGTGACAAGCTCACCGCGCTCGCCGACGACCTCGGCGCCATGCAGGAGCACCTCGACAAGCAGGTCAGGCGGATGGACGCGATCGTCGACAGCATCGAGGCCGGCTGGCGCGGGCCCGCGGCGCGGGCGTACCGGAAACTGCACCGCGACACCGCCGAGGAGGCCGTGCGGATCCGTCTCGTCATGCAGCGGCTCGAACAGGCCGTACGCCTGAGCAGGGACGGCTTCTCGGAGCAGGACCTGGAGATCATGGAGAGCTTCCGGAGGGTCCAGGCGGAGGTGGACGTGGACGCCGAGGCGGACAGGCTCTCCACTCCGCACCCGGACGTGCCGCGAAGCACCAGCCCGGCGGATGGGCTGCCGAGCGTGTCCGTCCTCGCCGCTCGTGACCCTGCCCCAGGCGGGGACCCCCCTCCCGTGTCCTGGAAGCACGGCAGGGAGGCAACAAACTCGCATGGCTCTTTGGAACATTTTCGCGGGGCCGCACACTCGGCCCTCAACCTGTTTCCGACGTGAGGAGTTCCACAGGACGTCGCAGTAAGAGTCCCGCACTCGCCACCCCCTCAGGGCAGCGGGTGCGGGGCTCTTCTGCGTTCGGGCCCGGGGCTGCTGCGTCCTGGAGTTGCTCCCGTACATGTCTCAACGCGCCCTTGACGCTGGTCGCGCCACAGGGTGAGGCTCGTGCACACCCGTGCAACCGACTCGCTAGGAGAGTGCCCAATGGCCCTAAAGTTCCTGGGGATTTGGCCCAACACCCCCGATGACGGCTCGCCCACGATCTGGCAGGACGATACGACCGGTGACCTCATCATCCAGTCATGGAAGGCTGACGAGGAGACGATCCGGCAGGCACAGGAAGTCGGCTCGGTGCCGGGTCACTCGACGGACGTTCCGGACCACGAGACCGTGATCCGACTCCCTGCGAACATGCTCCAGTTCATCCCCCGTCCGGACAGTGAGGACAACGGTGGCAACAGCGGTACGTGAATGCCTCGCCAAGGCGCAGCGCTCGGCGATGCACCTTGAGATGCGGGACAGCTACATGCGCGATGATCCGGAGTTCATCCGTTGGCAGCAAGGGCACCGGTACGACCCGGCAGACCGCGAGTCGTGGTGGCGGTCGTGGTTGGACGTGGTGGCCGAGACGACTAGGCGGGGTGTCGTCATGCGCCGTCTGCGGGTGGTCTCGGAGCCGCTGAGCGACTACGTCCGATACGAGTACGACGGCACCTTTACGAATGTCGCAGCCGGCGAGGACGTCCGTTGGCTGCCGCGCTCGCGGGCGCGTGGTCTGCTGCTCCCCGCCCTGGACGGGTGGGTCATGGATGAGGAAACCGTGATCCTCCACCACTTCAGCGGCGAGGGTCAGTGGACGGGCGCGCGGATGGAAGTCGTGCACGATCCGATGTTGGCCGCGCAGTACGTCAGCGCGTATGAGGCAGCGTGGGAGCGCGCGATTCCTCACGCGGAGTACCGGCCCGCCTGATCACGTACCCATGGCTGTCTCCGCATCTTCCAGTGCCCAGCAGGCCCGGCAGGCTCTCGCGAAACGTCTCGCGGATCTCTGCCGGGATGCCGGGCTGACCGGTCTCGACCTGGCCGAGCGCTGCGGGTGGAGCCGGTCCAAGTCGTCGCGGATCATGAACGCCAAGACACCCCCGTCCGCTGACGACATTCGGGCCTGGTGTCAGGCGTGCGGTGCCGAGGACCAGACCGAGGACCTGATCGCCTCGCTGCGGACCGCTGAGGGCATGTGGGTCGACTGGCGCCGTATGGAGAGGGCCGGGCTCAAGCAGGCGCAGGAAGCGCGTTTGCCGCTGTACCAACGGACCCGCCGTTTCCGTTCCTACTCGTCGTGGCTCGTACCCGGCATGATCCAGACGCAGCCGTACACCACGGCAGCGCTCCAAGCGATCCAGCGACGGCGCGGCCTGGTGGATGATGTGGCCGACGCCGTAGCCGCTCGCATGGAACGTCAGCGGGTGCTGTACGAAGGCGATCGGCGGTTCGCATTCCTCGTTGAAGAGTCCGTGTTGCGGGCCGGAATCGGCGGCGCCGAAGTCATGTCAGGGCAGCTTGGCCACCTGATCGCGATTGCCTCACTTCCCAATGTCAGCCTGGGAGTTGTGCCCATGAGGCCCGATCGGGAGCGCTGGCCGGCTGAGGGGTTCTGGATCTACGACACAGCCCAAGTCAACGTCGAATTGATCTCCGGCTACCTCACAATCACGCAGCCCAGCGAGGTGGCCATGTACGCCGAGACGTTCGCCGAACTGGCGGCGCTGGCCGTCTACGGGGCCGCCGCTCGCGGGCTGATCACATCGGCGCTGGACGCTCTCGGATAACTCGCGTGCAACCTCGTGCAATCGCATGGGAGTTGGGGCTTCCCCCTCCCTAGCTTGGTCGTCGTCGGACCACGTGAGGGGACACCAGCGATGGCGAGTACGACCAGAGACACGGACGCCCGCAGGGACGAGTACGCGACGTACGCGCCCGAGGGGGTGTCCTGCCCCGAGTGCAACCAGCCGATCGGAGTGCTTGAGCCCTGCCGCCGGGGATCGGTGGAACGGCAGTCGGGACCGCCCGCCGTGGTCTACCGGCACAGCAAGTGCGCCAAGCCGTACCGGCGCATCCGGTGACCCCTGCACGGCTCCAGGGGCGTTCTGTGCGGCCGTTACCGGCCCCGGAACTGGTGAGCCTTCTCGACAGCCCTGACAGCCTGTACAGGGACTCTCCCGAGGGCTGGTGGACGGAGTACGGCGGGGCCCAAGATCCTCGGTCCGGGGTCGTGTACTTCCCGCAGGGCAGTACGCCCCCGAAGTTCTCCGGCGGGGACAAGTAACCCCCGAAGACTCCCCGAGCACACCTTGCGCGATGCAGACCGGTGCGCTCGGGTGCACCACGCCCGTCCGGTAGGGCCCCTGGAGGGACTTGATTCCACCGGGCGGGTTCCCGAGATCCGTACGTAACCAAGAGAGGGAACACCATGGGATGGGGAACGGGTAAGGGCGGCAGCGGAGGCAACGGGCAGCACTCCGGGGGAAAGGACCCGGGCACGTCCAAGCCGTCGTCCGACACCGCCAAGCCGAAGGACCCACCGAAGCACAAGAAGGAAGATTGACGCAGGTGACGACACCGAAATTCGCCGCGTCCGAGCGAATCGCCCTGCGCAGTCTGCTCGGCGCGGTAAACGACGACATGGACGCGCCGGTGACGCCCGAGTGGGAGCGTGCGGCATGGAATGTTCCCCGCTCCGCGTTCGTCCCCGAGCGCATCTTTCTGGGTGACGACCTGGTGCCGTGCAACCGGGCGGACGCCCCGGAAACGTGGCTTCGTGCCGTCTACGCCAACGATTCCGTCGTGACGCAGATCAACGACGGCGAGGACCCCGACGACGGCGAGCGGTGGGCGTCATCGTCCGCGAGCGCCCCGAGCATCGTGTTCCGGATGCTGCACATGCTCGACGTTCACGAGGGACACAGGGTCCTGGAGATCGGCACCGGAACCGGATGGAACGCGGGTCTCCTGGCCCATGTCGCCGGCCCGGGGAACGTGACGACCGTGGAGATCGACCCCGCGTTGGCAGGGGAAGCCGAGGAACGTCTACGAAAAGAAGGCGTCACCGCTGCCGTGGTGACCGGGGACGGGGCCGAGGGGTACGCGGACAACGCGCCGTATGACCGCCTCGTGGCGACATGCTCCGTACGGTCCGTCCCGCGTCCGTGGGTCGACCAGGTGAAGCCCGGGGGCATCATCCTCACCCCGTGGGAAAGCCCGTGGGTCTGCTACGGGCTGCTGCGCATGACCGTGGACGACACGGGAACCGCGTCGGGCCCGTTCTCGCCGCACTCCGCGTTCATGCTCATGAGGAACCAGCGCACAGACCTCCGGATCTACCGGGACGTGGTGCGCGACGATCACCAGCCCGACGAGTCGACCACCAGCCTTCCGCCGTGGCGGGTGACCGGTGACGACCTGGCCGCACAGTTCGCCGTGGGGCTACAGCTCCGAGACGTGTGGTGGACGTGGCACGACAACCCCGACGTGGAAAGGGTCGCGTCCCGGCTGTGGGTCGCGACGACCGGCGCCACGTCGTGGGCGGCCGTGGACTGTGACGGGAAGTCAGACGACCGATTCACGGTGTGGCAGTACGGCCCGCGTCGGCTCTGGAACGAGGTGGAAGCGGCTCACGACTGGTGGGCACTGCACGACCGTCCCAGCCCGGAACGGTTCGGTCTGACCGTGACCCCAACGGGAGAGTCCGCATGGCTGGACACCCCCGATCAGCCCGTTCCCGTAACCGACTGACCCGCAAGACCGCCCCGTCTGTGCGCCTCCCCCCGTGGCGCATGGGCGGGGCTTTCGTGCGTTCATCCCCGCAGGTCAACGGCCCCGCGATAACCTGTGGTTCCGTTGGTTCACGCGCAGGCATGGCTGGGCATGACCGCACCGCTCTCCATGGCCGAGAGCGCGCTGACGGGCTACGTGAGCAGCATCACGCAGCAGAGCAACAGCGAGTGGCACACCGCCATGCGGCAGTTCTGCAGCTCGCTGTGGGGCACGACCGCCTGGGGCAGGTCGCGGCAGGGCTACGAGTGGAAGCACGACTCCGGCTCGGCCCCGACCTCCAGCCACCCCGTGATGGCGGTGCTCTTCGACACCGCGGAGAAAGTGGGCAACCTCCTCCACGACTTCGCGGAGGCGGCCGTCTGCATCAACCGCGAGGTGTGGGAGGTCTACACCGACGCGATCCGGGACGCCATCCCCAAGATCGAGGTGAACCTCAAGGACGGCGTCGGCATGGACGACCTCAAGGGGCTCGTCCAGGGCGTGGCGAAGAGCGTGGTCAAGGGGGCGGGCCAGCTCGGCGCGGGCATCGTGCTCAACATCGACACCCCCAAGCTCAACGCGATCGTCAACGAGTACAACCGGCGGGTGAACGCCCTCGTCCCGAAGATGGACGCGCTCGCCGGCCCGCTGGAGGAAGCCCGGCGCAGCGCGCCGAAGTTCGAGGCGCAGGAGGCACGCGCCGAGGCGTTCGGCCGGCGGGCCCTCCACGAGTTCCGCAAGGAGCACCAGTGGACCGACCCCGCGGACACGGCGAACGGCGTCTACAAGGTGGACCTGGCGGCCTCCGAGTGGATGAACAACGGCCACACCCTGGACAAGCACGTGGGCAAGACGGACGAGCAGCTCGCACAGCGCCTGCGGGACCAGAGCCAGCCGCCCACACCGAGCTGGCCCCACAACAAGCCGGTCATCGGCGCGGCTTCGACCTTCTCGGACATGGAGGATGCGCAGCGGCTGACGCAGCACAACATCGACCAGAACTCCCGAGCCATCAAGGAATGGCTCGAAGGCCCACCGCCCCCCACCAACACGGACAGACCGAAGTCGTTCGACGGGCGGGCACCCGACGGGGAGTACAGCGGGCGCAGTGTGTCCAGGCAACCCGTCGATCCGAACGACCCGCTGAGCGGCTACAAGGAGGGAGGGATGAACGCCAAGGCCCTCCCGGTCACCGGCATCCGGACCGTCCTTAAGTACGATGACTCCCTGGACCCGCCCTTCGTGGTCCTGACCTCGATGCCGGTCCCCTGACAGAACCACGGAACGTGTGATGAACCCGCCCGCACAACAGGAATGGGAAGCGGCAGCGCTGCGTCTCTTCGAGGACGAATACGCGTTCGTGGCCAATGGTCCGCGGCACCACGACGACTGGCGCACGGATGTGCTGGCCGTCATGGCCCGCGCCGTGGCTGACCCGCGCGGCTGGTTGGCGATGGACGGGGACCGCGAGGAGAACACAGCGGATCCCTCACGCGGCTCCTCGTTCCCTTTCACCGTCTCTTCCGAGGCGCGAATCGGGGAAATGCTCCATGAGGTGGGCGCATATTCGGCCGCTCAGCTGCTCGTCGTCATGACCGATGAATGGTTCCAGGTGGAGAACATCAGGGATTTCCCGGAGCGCAAGGAAATCCTCCTGGCGGACGCACACATACTGCTTTCCCGCTACCTACCCGACTGTTCTTTCCACACCACTGCGGGAAACGCAGCCGTCGACAGGAACGCGGACTTCTTCCACGACGTCACAGGCGGCTCCCAGGCCACCGGCTACCTTTCGGACCTGGGACTTGTGGCGGTGTCGGACGACGAGGTCGGCGTCTTCTGGCGGTTCAACGCGTACTGATCGCCCCGAGCCGAAAGGTCCACTCATGCGCACCCGCAGCTCCACCTATCCCGACCGCGAGACCGCCCAGTGGGCCACCCAGCACGTCGTCACCCGGAACGAGCAGGCGATCCACCGCTGGCTCGCCCAGGGCACGCGGCAGCGTCTGACGATCGAGGCCGCCTGGCCGTCCCGTGAGGAGCCGGTCGGGCGGGTGCTGCTGCAGGCGATGATGCTCGCCGGGCGGGACCCCGTGGACGTACGGGCCGCCCGGATCGTGCTGCGCCGGGAACCGGCGAGCCCCCACGGGTTCGTCGTCCACGCCACCTTCCCCGTCTACCTCTAGGATCACGCCGCCGTGCCCATGAAGCCGCTGGAATTCGACCGCCGCTACGGCGAGCTGGACCAGGTGATCAGCGCGTACGTCGGCCGGACCGCCGACGACACGGAGGAGGCGCCGGGCGAGGCGCTCGGGGCGTACCTGCGGCACACCTGGCACACCCGGCCCTGGGCCCTGGGCAGCGCCGAGCAGCAGATCCGCGAGTACGCCCGCAACCCGCCGGGCCGGCTGCGGCTGCGCCTCGGCGAGTTCTACCCGGTCCCGGACGTGGGGCTGTCCGACGCGGAGATCCAGCCGTGGCTGCTCCTCGTCGCCGACCACATCAAGCGGTCCGTCGAGGACGGCGTGGTGCCGCCTCCGTCGCCGCCGCGGACCCACTGGGAGTGGCGCGCGCGGTTCCCCGAGCTCGCCCAGCTCGTCGGCGGCTGGTTCTCCCAGGACATGCCCGACGAGTTCGCCGACCACGAGGCGGCACTGCGGGACTACGCGCAGTCCACAGCTCCCGGGCTGGTGGCCCGGCTGGTGGGCGAGGTGCACGAGCTGCTCGCCCTGGACCTGGACGACGCGGACTACGCGCTCGCCCTCGCGGATCTCGGCATGGAGGTCGACCCGCCCGCCCCGTACGCGCCGAGCGCGTGGCTGGAGCGGGTGGCCGGGCGGCTCGCCGGGCCGCGGGCCGAGTACGGCCCTCCGGAGCGCCCCGGGGAGTGACCTTCGCCGCACACCCCCGCGATCCGATCATCCGACTGGTCTTTAGACAGGGTAATGAGTTACGCTAAAGACCATGCCTGACCTGTCCTACGGCGACGACGCCGAGGCCGCTGCCAACGCCGCCGCCGTCAACGCGCTCCGCTCCTCGGTGATGCGGCTGTCCCGGCGCCTGAAGCACCAGCGCGTCGACGAGTCGCTCAGCCCGACCGAGATGTCGGTCCTGGGCACCCTGGCCCGCTGCGGCTCGGCCACCCCCGGTGAGCTGGCCCGCAAGGAGCACGTGCAGCCGCCGTCGATGACCCGCATCGTCGCGCTGCTGGAGGCCAAGGGACTGGTCCGGCTGGAGCCGCACCCCGACGACCGCCGGCAGAAGGTCGTCAGCCGGACCGAGCTGGCCGACGCCATGCTCGAGGAGTCCCGCCGCAAGCGGAACGCCTGGCTGGCAGCGCTCGCCGAGGGCCTGGACGAGGACGAGTGGGCCAGGCTGCGCGCAGCCGCTCCGGTACTGGAGAAGCTCGCGCACCTGTAAGGAGAACCGAGCCGAGGAGGCGAACCCCTTTGAGTACGGGAACCGGAGCAGACTCCGCCCCCGGACACCATCCCGACGACACCGCACCGCACACCACCACCGGCACCCACGCCACCGGCGCCACTCACGGCGCAGCCACCCCGGCCGCACCCGCGCCGCCACCGGCACCCCGGCCGCCTCCGGTGCCGCTCCCGGCGCCCCGGCCGCCGGCGCCGCTCACCGCGCAGCCGCCCCCAGCGGCACACCCGCCACCGGCGGCGCCCGCATCGCTCCCGGCGCCCCCGCCTCGGGCAGCGCCCGTACCGTTTCCGATGCCCCGGCCGGCGGCAGCACCTCCACCTCCGGTCCGGCCACGCACGGCACCGGTGCCACTCCCGGCACCGCCGCCGCTCCCGGCACCCCCGCACCCGGCCCGGACGCGCGCCGCACTGGCGGCACCTCCGTACCCGGCCCGGACGTACGCCGCACCGGAGGCACCCCGGGCCCCGCCCCGGCCGCACGGCGCACCGGTGGGACGTTCTCGTCCCTCAGGACGCGCAACTACCGCCTCTTCTTCACCGGCGCCATCGTGTCCAACACCGGCACCTGGATGGCCCGCATCACGCAGGACTGGCTGGTCCTGAGCCTCACCGGCTCCGCGGCGGCCGTCGGCATCACCACCGCGCTGCAGTTCCTTCCGCTGCTGCTCTTCGGCCTGTACGGCGGCGTCATCGCCGACCGGTACCCGAAGCGCACGCTGCTCCTGGTGACGCAGAGCGCCCTCGGCCTGTGCGGGCTCGCCCTCGCCGCGCTCACGCTCTCGGGACACGTGCAGGTCTGGCACGTCTACCTCGTCGCCCTGCTCCTCGGCATGGTCACCGTGGTCGACAACCCGAGCCGCCAGTCCTTCGTGTCCGAGATGGTCGGACCCGACCAGCTCCGCAACGCCGTCAGCCTGAACTCGGCGAACTTCCAGTCCGCCCGCCTCGTGGGCCCCGCCGTCGCGGGCCTCCTCATCGCCGGGGTCGGCAGTGGCTGGGCGTTCCTGGTCAACGGCCTGTCCTTCCTCGCCCCGATCGCCGCCAACCTCCTGATGCGGCCCGCCGAACTCCACCCGGTGGAGCGCGCACCGCGCGGCAAGGGCCAGCTCCGCGAGGGGCTGCGGTACGTCGCGGGCCGCCCCGAACTGATCTGGCCCATCGCCCTCGTGGGCTTCGTCGGCACGTTCGGCTTCAACTTCCCGATCTGGCTGACCGCCTTCGCTGACGACGTCTTCCACGTGGGCCCCGGCATGTACGGCCTGCTCAACACGCTGATGGCGCTCGGCTCCCTGGCCGGCGCGCTGCTCGCGGCGCGGCGCGGCACGTCCCGGCTGCGGATGCTCGCCGGTGCCGGCGTGGCCTTCGGTGTCCTGGAGATCGCTGCGGCGCTGAGCCCGTCCTTCTGGCTGTTCGCGGCGTTCCTGGTGCCGATCGGCATGGTGGGTCTGACCGTGAACGTCACCGCGAACTCGTTCGTGCAGCTCGCCACCGACCCCGTGATGCGCGGCCGCGTGATGAGCCTCTACATGATGGTCTTCGCGGGCGGCACGCCCATCGGCGCGCCGCTGCTGGGCTGGATCACCGACGCGTACGGCGCCCGGGTCGGGTTCGCGGCGGGCGGCGCGGTGTCGCTGGTGGCCGCGGTGGTGATCGCCCTGTTCCTGGCGCGGGCGACGGGCGTACGGCTCCGGGTGGAGCGCCGCAGCGGTGAGCGCCGCCCCCATCTGCGGGTCGTCCCGCGGGCGGCGGCGCCGACCGGGGCGCCGGCAGCCGGGCGTCCCCGCGAGCTGGCCCACGCCGCCTGACCGCCGGCCGGCCGCGCAGGCACCCGCCCCGACGTGACGCGAACCGGACGGTCCCCCGGGGCCGTCCGGCGTGCCAGACTCAGGTGCATGAGGCTATTCGCAGCCGTGCTGCCGCCGCAGGGTGCGATCGACGAACTGGGCGCCCTCGTGGACGAGTTGCGCACCCTCCCGGGCGCCGGCGAACTACGGTGGACGGAGCGCTCCGGCTGGCACTACACCCTCGCGTTCATGGGCGAGGTGGACGAGGACCTGCTGCCCGAGCTGTCCGCGCGCATGGCGCGGGCGGCGCACCGCACGGGACGGTTCCGCTGCGCGTCCACGGGGGCGGACGGTTCGGCCGCCGTGCCCTGTGGGCCGGTGCGGCGGGCGGGCTGGACGACCTGCGGCTGCTCGCGGAGCGCACCGACGCGGCCGCCCGGCACTCGGGCGTCGCGATGGAGGAGCACCGCCGCTACCAGGCGCACCTGACGCTGGCCCGCAGCCGGACGGACACGGACCTGCGGCCCTTCGTGGCGGAGCTGGAGCGGTTCAAGGGCCGGCGCTGGGAGGTGGCGGAACTGGCCCTGGTGCACAGCAGCCTCCCCACGTCGGGCGTCCCCGGCGACCGCCCTCGCTACGAGACGGTGGGCACCTGGCCCCTCGGCACGCACTGAACCGCCCGGCGGACACCTCCCGCCCCGGCACCGCGCCCAGCAGGCACGGCCGGACCCCGCCGGTGCCGTGAGCAGCGGCGCAGACCGGGGGCAGGCACGGCCGGACCGTTCGGTGCCGGGAGCAGCGACGCCGAGCGGGGAGTCAGCGGGGGCCGTGCACGGCGGCGGCCGGGGAGTCAGCCGAGGGGCGCCCAAGGGGGCACCCCGGTCACGGGGCCGTGCACGCCGTCAGGCGCGGGCGGGCAGCCAGCCCTCCTGCACGGCCCGCACCCCGGCCTGGAAGCGGCTGCGCGCCCCGAGCCGCTCCATCAGGTCGTTGGCGATGCGCCGTGCCGTACGCGGTGACACCCCCAGCCGCTTGCCGATCGCCTCGTCCGTGTGCCCCTCGGCGAGCAGCGAGAGCGCCGCCGCCTGCTGCGGGGTGAGCCCGTTCGGCCCGCACACCGGCACCTCCGCGAGCGGCTGCGCGGTCGCCCACGTCGTCTCGAAGAGGGCGCACAGCGCGGTGAGCATGCCGTGGCCGGTGAGCACCACCGCCCCCTCGGCGGTGTTGTCGCTCGCCACGGGGATGACGGCGGTGCTGCGGTCCACGATCACCATGCGGGTGGGCAGCGACGGCGCCGTCCGCACCTGGCCGCCCAGGCCGGCCAGCCAGTTCGCGTGCTCGACCGAGTGGCGGCTGTTGCGGACGCTGTCCGGATAGATGGTCCGCATCCTCACGCCGCGGCCCAGCAGTTCCTCGTTCAGCGGCCGCGACGCGG
This sequence comes from Streptomyces sp. CC228A, assembly GCF_021390935.1. Taxonomy (GTDB): domain Bacteria; phylum Actinomycetota; class Actinomycetes; order Streptomycetales; family Streptomycetaceae; genus Streptomyces. The sequence goes on along the minus strand of NZ_JAJPUI010000022.1, from coordinate 1,579 downwards.
CGATGGCGGCCTCGGTGAGCACGGGCTCGGGCGAGAAGGCCATGACCTCCTCGGCGACCTCGCGCGTCAGGGTCACCAGCCGGTCCCGCACCGCGTCGAGCCCGATGAGCTGCTCGACACCGGGCGTACTGGCCGCGGGCGTCAACTCGGCGTATTCGCTGATCAGTTGCGCGGCAGCAGCCCTGGACGCCTCCAACCGCAGCTGCTGCGCCGCCAGGTCGGCCTGGCGGCGCGCCATCAGGATCTCCATGCCGATGTCCGGAGACACCGCCCTCAGCCGCCCCTCGTGCTCGGCGGAGGGCCGCACGAGAGCGAGCCCGCTCAGTTCGTCCAGGGCGTCCCGGATCTCCCCCTCCGGTACACCGATCGTCTCCGCGAGCACGGCCACCCCGGCTTTCGGGTGGGACAGCATGCAGCGGTAGACCGCCTCAGCAGTCACGTTGAGGCCTAGTTCGGTCAACATCTTCCCCCCAGCAGTGTCACCTCTGGCGTACCTGATCATGCCAGACCGCCCCAATCCCCACACATGCCCCGCACCTACCGGAGTTTCCCTCCACACCAGCCGCCCCGGGAGCCCCAGCCTTCCGTGCGGCACGGCCTGGACGGATCCGGCCATGGCCGGAAGGGGCCCGTGCCTGCCTCCACCAGGACGCGACCACGACGGGGATCGTGGGGTGCATGTATCTCGTACACGCCCGCTTCCGTATCGAACCGCCCGCTGAAGTCCCGGTCGCCCTGCGGGAGTTGGCCCGGCGGTCACTGAAGGCCGACGACGGGGTGGAGCACCTCTCCGTGCATCCTCACCCTCCGCACCAGTTCACGCTGGGGTTCTACCTGCTCTCCGACAGCCTGCGGGAGGCCGAGGACCACACCCGCAGGGTGTGCGCCCGGCTGCTCGCCGACGCGCGCTGGCTCCCGCCTGCGCGGCTGCTGAGCGTGGGGGTCCCGCTGGTCGCCCCCGCGCTGCTCGGCGACTGGCCCGGCACGCCCAGCCGCTAGCTTCCGCGCCCGCCCGCACGGTGGCGCCGGCGGCAGCCGCAGCCACCCCCGTACGTGCACGGGCGTCGGCACGGCAGCACCCCCGTACGTACACGGGCGTCGGCACGGCAGCAGCCCCGTACGTACACGGGCGTCGGCACGGCAGCAGCCCCGTACGTGCACGGGCGTCGGCACCGGCAGCGGCCCCGTCCGCGTCGGCAGCGGTGCACCCCCTGGGGGTGGTTGGACGCAACCGTCCACGGCCCCTTCCGTCCACCCGAAACCCCTTTTCCCCCCGCTGAGCTGCGGCTTAGCTATGAATCACCGAACGGGACAGCGCCAACCGCGGGGCGCAGGACCGAACGGGACAAGCGATCCACTCATCGGAAGAGGAACCTGCCATGACCCTCACCCACGTCGCTCACCGGGCCGCCGCGGTCACCGCCCTCGCCGTCGCACTCGGCGTCTCGGCCCTCTCCGGATCGACCGCCCTCTCCGCCGGTGACATGAGCTGGCAGTCGGTCCCGAGCGACCTGAGCCGACAGGTCTCCGCCGCCGACATGAGCTGGCAGACCGCCCCCGCCGACTCGGGCGGGCGGGC
>NZ_JAJPUI010000021.1 GCF_021390935.1 Streptomyces sp. CC228A | reverse complement strand
CACGAAGAAGCCCCCCGCTTCCGCGAGGGGCTTCTTCCGTCTGTGCGCCGCCAGGGACTCAGACCCGGACCCGCTGATTAGAGTCAGCTGCTCTAACCAACTGAGCTAGCGGCGCCTGCTGACGGGTTAATACTACCCCGGTCCCGAGGGGTGCTCCCGACCGCGTTCAAGCGCGTGGCGGGACTCACAGGGCCAGCGACAGCACCACCGGCGCCGCCTTGCGGTTCAGCGTGTCGGCCGCCGCGCGCAGGCGGTGGGCGTGCTCGATCGGGAGGGACAGCGCCGGGCAGCCCACGGACGACCCGGCCGTCAGCGCACCGCGCGCAGACCGTGCCGACCGCGTACTCCTGGAGGTCGAGCACCGGCACGGTGGGCGGCTGGCTGTCCAGCTTGGAGAACAGCACCCGCTCGCTCGTGATCGTCCGGGAGGTCAGCCGGGCGATCTTGTGACGGGACAGGTGGTCCCGGCGGCCGTTCTGGTCGAGCTGGGTGAGCAGGGCACTTGCCGACCGCGCTGGCGTGGGCCGCCGAGCGGAAGTCCACCCACTCGTTGACCTTCGGCGTGTGCGGCCGTCGGCCATCTGCGTGATCTTGACCTCGCCGTCGATGTACCGGCTGATGTAGACGGCGGCGCCCACCGTGTCCCGCAGCTCGGTCAGCGTCTCCTGGAGCTTCGCTTCCAGCGCCTCGCGGCGGGTCGAGCCGGAGCCGAGGAGGACCAGGAGTCCCCGACCACGTACGCGCCGGCGGCGATCTCCTCGACGTACCCCTCCTGCCGCAGCATGAGGAGCAGCGGGGCGAGGTGGGGACGGGGAGTCCGGCCTCCGGGCGATCTGGCGTCCGACACCCCGCCGCCGTGCCGGGCGACTGTCTCCAGCACGCGCAGGGCGGTTGCACCGAGTGAACGGCGCGGTAAGCTTCCGGGCTTCAGCGCCACGGTTTCCCCTACCAGGTTGTGACCGCATGCTTCCTCCCGATAACCGCCAAGGGCCGTTTTCGGGCGCCCCGTTGACAAGAACGCCGGGGCGCCCCGGCCGTATACGCTGGGGCGCTCCCTTGTGGCATGTGCTGCTGGCATATCGAGGTGCGGTCGGGGCCGATGCGGCGGCCGGTCGGCGGCCCCGTCGGCCGAAACCGGGACGGGGCCGGATCCGAGCGGTGGACGGCGGTCCGGCTCAGAGCACGGCGCCGAGGAACTCGCGGGTCCGGGCGTGCTCGGGCGCGGAGAAGATCTGCTCCGGCGGACCTGCCTCGATCACCCGCCCGGAGTCGAACATCAGCACCTGGTCCGAGATGTCCCGCGCGAAGTTCATCTCGTGCGTGACGCAGAGCATCGTGATGTCCGTGGTCCGCGCGATGTCCCGCAGCAGGTCCAGCACCCCCGCCACCAGTTCCGGGTCGAGCGCCGACGTCACCTCGTCCAGCAGCAGCACCTTCGGCCGCATGGCCAGGGCCCGGGCGATCGCCACCCGCTGCTGCTGCCCGCCGGACAGCTGCGCCGGCCGGGCGCCCGCCTTGTCGGCGAGCCCGACCATCTCCAGCAGGCCGCGGGCGCGCTCCTCCGCCTCGTCGCGGCCCATCCCGAGCACCCGCACCGGCGCCTCGGTGATGTTGCGCAGCACGGACATGTTCGGGAACAGGTTGAACTGCTGGAAGACCATCCCGATCTGCTTGCGCAGCTCGCGCCGCTGCCGCTCGTCGGCGGGGAACAGCCGCTCGCCGCCGACCTCGATCGTGCCCCGGTCGGGCCGCTCCAGCGTCATCAGCATCCGCAGGATGGTCGTCTTGCCGGAGCCGGACGGCCCGATCAGGGTGACGTGCTGACCCGGGGAGACCGAGAACGACAGGTCGTCGAGGACGGTGTGCTCACCGAAGCTCTTCCCGACGCCCTCGAAGCGGACGAGTTCGGTGGACGGTCCGGTGGACGGTTCAGTGGACAAGGCGGCGCTCCAGGGCTCGGACGAGAAGGGAAGCCGGGTAGGCGATGAGGATGAAGGCGACACCGACGACGGTGAGCGGCTCGGTGTACTGGAAGGTCACGGCGCTCTGCAGCCGCGCCTGCTGGAGCATCTCCAGCACGCCGATCGCCATGAGGATCGGCGTGTCCTTCAGCATGGCGATGACGTAGTTGCCGAGCGCGGGGGCGACCCGCCGCAGCGCCTGCGGCAGGATCACCGCGGTCCAGGTGCGGTGCGCGGGCAGGCTCAGCGCCGTCGCCGCCTCCCACTGGCCCGCCGGCACGGCGTCGATGCCGGCCCGGTAGACCTGCGCGGTGTACGTCGAGTAGTGCAGCCCGATCGCGAACGTGCCGGTGACCAGCGCGGAGAACTGCACGCCCCACTCCGGCAGCACGAAGAACAGGAAGAAGAGCTGCACGAGCAGCGGCGTCGTGCGGATGAACTCGGTGAACACGTGCACCGGCCACCGCACCCACCGGCTGGGCGCGCGGAACGCGGCCGCCCACACCAGGCCCAGCGAGAACGCCAGCAGCGACCCCAGCACGAGGACCTGGAGCGTCACCAGCAGCCCGTCCGCGAAGCGCGGAAGGAAGTCCCAGACAGCAGACCAGTCCCAGTTCACTTGGCGGCCACCCCCAGATTCGCCTTGGTCCGTCGTTCGAGGGCCTTCATCGACTGCGTGATGCCGAAGGCGATGACGGCGTAGATCACCAGCACGACCGTGTAGATCTGCGCGCTCTCCTGCGTCGCCAGCCGGACCAGGTACGCCGCGAACGACACGTCACCCACGCCCAGCAGCGACACCAGGGCCGTGCCCTTCAGCAGCTCCACCAGCAGGTTGCAGAAGGACGGCAGCATCTCCGGCACCGCCTGCGGCAGCAGCACGAGCCGCATCCGCTGCCAGGGCGTGAAGCTCAGCGCCACGGCCGCCTCCCGCTGCGCCGGCGCCACCGCGTTCAGCGCCCCGCGCACGATCTCGGCGCCGTACGCGCCGTACGACAGGCCCAGCGCGAGCACCGCCGCCCACATCGGCACCAGCTGCCAGCCCAGCAGCGGAGGCACCACGAAGAACAGCCAGAACATCAGCACCAGAGCCGACACGCCACGGAACACCTCCGTGTACGCCGCCGCCAGGAAGCGCACCGCGCGGGAGCGGTGCGTCCTGGCCGTGCCCACGGTGAACGCCACGGCGGCGCCCAGGGCCGCGCTGAACACCAGCAGCTGCAGGGTGGTCCAGATGCCGGGCAGGACCCAGTTCTCCCAGAGTCCGGAGGTCATCGGCACAGCTCCTCGGCGGTCAGCGTGGTCATCTCGGACTCCGTGAAGCCGAACCGCCGCAGGATCCGGAAGAGCTCGCCGCTCCGCTTCATCTTGTGTATCTCGGCGTTGAAGGCGTCCCGCAGGTCGCCGTCGGTGAGGCGGAAGGCGAAGCCGCCGCCGTCGATCTGCTCCTTGCCGTCGACGACGGCCGCGAACGCCTCGGTGGCCTCGGCCCTGCTGCTCTTCTTCACCACCTCGCGGGCGGTGAGCGCGGTCCCGGCGAACACGTCGACGCGGCCGGACTCGACGGCGTTCAGTCCGGCCACCTGGTCCTGGAGAATGACGATGTCCTTCTCGGGGTACCCGGCCGCCACGGCGTAGCCGATCTGCGCGTAGCCGGTGCCGGTGGCGAGCCGGGCCCTCTTCCGCACAGCGTCGTCGTAGGAGCGCAGGCCGAGGGGATTGCCCTTGCGGACGATGAAGGAGTCGAGCATCTGGTACTCGGGGTCCGAGAACAGCACCTGCGCGCAGCGTTCCTTCTTGATGTACATCCCGGCGGACACCACGTCGAACTGCTGCGCGTTGAGGCCGGGTATGAGGGAGCCGAAGCCCGTGGCGACCGGCTGGACCCGGTCGATGCCGAGCCGCGAAGACCACCTTGGCGAGTTCGGGCGCCTCCCGGTGAAGGCCCCTTGTTCGTCGATGTACCCACGGCACCTCGGCGATGCCCAGCCGCACGGTGCGCTGCGGCTGCAGCCGGGCGAGCGCGTCCCGGACGGCACGCGGGCGCACCCCGTGCCGCCGAGCGCGAACCCCGACGCGCCGAGCGCGGCGCCGCCGACCAGTAGCGAGCGCCGTCTTATGGATCCTGCTTCCCTGGAGTCTGTGAGGGCCATGGGCGCGGCGCTACCCCGAAGCGGCGAGGGCTATGCGTGCGGGTTTCCCGCCGGACGCGCCCGGCGACCGCGCCGAAGGACCAGGAGGCTGACCATGACCACCGTCGGACTGCTCCGCCCGGAAGGCCACGCGGAGGACGACTACCGCCGTATCGAGACGCTGCTGGACAGCGACATCCGCGTGGCCTCGGTGGCGTACCCAGGGGGGCCGGACGGGATCCGGAGCGACTCGCCGCCGGGCGGCGGGGCTGCGGCTCGCGGGCGCCGAAGCGGTGGTATGGGCGTCCACCGGGGCGTCGTTCGTACGGGGCTGGGAGGCGGCGCACGAGCAGGCCCGCGCACTGGCCCTGGCGGCCGGGGTGCGGCCTCAGCGGCTCACGGCCGGTTGGTGTTGACCGCGGTCGGCGGTCCCGGCTGCGTCGACGGGAGCGACGTGGCCTCCTCGGCGATACCGCTCGGCACCGCGGGCGTCGGCGCGGGCGGCAGGTTCCCGTTCGGCGGGGGCGGACCGACGGGGCTGGCCGTGGCGCGGCCCGCCGCCTCGTTCGCGATCGCGTCGTAGTCCACCATCCCGGTGCCCTCCAGCATGGTGATGTGGTCGAGCACCGTCTGGTTGGCGTCGCTGGCGAGCTGCCGGATCAGGGTGTTGCGCGTCGTGTGCCGCACCTCGGCGATCAGGCCGAACACCTTCCCGTGCGCGTTGCGCAGGATGTTCGCGAACTTCCGCTCGTACTCCTCGCCCTGCGCCGCCGACAGCTCCCGCAGCCAGCCCTGCTGCTGTTCCGTCGGCTGGTTCGGGAGCTGCACGCCCAGCTTCGCCGCCACGTCCCTGGCCCGCTGGTCCAGGTCCGCGTGGCCCACCACCAGGTGGTCTCCCGCGTCCTTGATCGCCTGTGTCGGGGCCCGCTCCATCGCCTGCTGCCCGGCGGGCAGCTCCCACAGCCCGGCCAGCCGCACCTTCACCAGGAAGTCCCGGTCGGTCGCGGACAGCGGTCCCCACTGGGTGGGCACCGTCGACGCCGCCAGATTCGCTTCGCCGGTGCCCGACCGGTCGGCGTACGACCAGACCGGAAAGGCCAGTGCCCCGACGGTGGCCACCAGGGCCGCGATGATGAGTGCCGTCCCGTTGATGCGCCGTAGCTGCAAGATGCCTCCCGAACCGAACCCGTCTTCCGCGCATGGCGGTACCGGGGAGTACGTACGCCGCCGCGGAAGCGTTCACCCAGTGGGGGAGGGGCCGGTCGGCGCGAGAGCATACGGCTGGTGCGGACGCGTTCGGTGGGAGCGGCAGCCTTCAGCCGCCGCGGACGCGTTCGGACGACGCGGCGCGTTCAGCCGGAGAGTGAGCCTTCAGCCGATGCGGACGCGTTCGGCCGGCGCGCGGGAGTGTCCGGTCGGTGCGGCAGCGTTCAGCCGGCGCGCGGGAGTGTCCGGTCGGTGCGGCAGCGTTCAGCCGGTGGGCACGGGGAAGTCCGCGACGACCGTGCGCAGCCCCGGGGCGACCTCCGTGAAGCCCGCGTCGCGCACCACCGGCCGGCCGCTCGCCACCAGCGCCGGCCAGTCGGCCGGCGGCGCGGTCCGCACCGCCAGCGGGAAGCCCGCCTCCTGCCAGGACGTGCGCACGAGCTTCGTCCATGGCCGACCACAGGAGCTGCGCCCCGTGCCCGACCTGGGCCATCTCCTTGCCCGTCGACATCTCCAGCCCCGGGTTGAGCCACAGCACAGCCCGCCCGGGGACGGGCTCCGGCGCCCCGCCGGGCGGCCCTGCCGGGTCCTCCAGTTCCGTGCCGGACACCTGCAACTTCGCCAGCTCCTTCGGCCAGCCGTCCAGCGGGACCGGCGGGAAGACCCGTACCTCCGCGGTCCCCCCGGTCACCGTGATGCCCGGCAGCCGCTCGGCCCGCCGCCACTCCGCTCCGCGGGCGCGCCGGACGACCTTGCGGATCCGGGCGTCCTGCCAGTCGCGTACCGCCCGCGCCCATGCGCCGTCGCCGACGGACCGCTCGTCGGTGAGCAGCACGAGCACGGCACGGGCCGCCGTCTCCAGTGCGTCGGTGCGGTGCGGCGGATCGGTCTTCTCGACCCGCGCCACGAGGGGCAGGACGAACTGCGGCGCGGCGTCGCGCGCGCCGGGGGGGGCGGAGGTCGGTGGCGTCGCTGGTCACCCGGCCAGTCTGCCAAACGGCCTCCTTGGCATATCGGGCGGTTCGGGGCACCATGCCCTGCATGAAGAGCGATCTTTTCGCGTCGGAGCACCTGGCGCAGCAGGCGACCGCCCCGGGGATGGCCCTCCAGAACTCCAAGTGCGTGAAGTACGCGGTGAACGGCGAGATGCACGCGCGCCAGGGTTCGATGATCGCCTTCCGCGGCAACCTCCAGTTCGAACGCAAGGGCCAGGGCATAGGAGGGGTGCTGAAGCGGGCGGTCACCGGTGAGGGGCTGCCGCTGATGGCGGTGCGGGGGCAGGGCGAGGCGTGGTTCGCGCACGAGGCGCAGAACTGCTTCATCGTCGAGCTGGAGGCGGGCGACGCGCTCACTGTCAACGGCCGCAACGTCCTGTGCTTCGACCCGTCCCTCTCCTACGAGATCAGGACCGTCAAGGGCGCCGGCATGGTGGGCGGCGGCCTCTTCAACAGCGTGTTCACCGGCACCGGCAAACTCGCCCTGGTCTGCGACGGCTCACCGATCGTCATCCCCGTCGGCCCGGCACCAGCCGGTCTACGTGGACACGGACGCGGTGGTCGGCTGGAGCGCCCACCTGTCCACGTCGCTGCACCGCTCGCAGTCCTTCGGCTCGATGATCCGCGGCGGCTCCGGCGAGGCGGTCCAGCTGATGCTGGAGGGAGAGGGGTTCGTCGTCGTGCGCCCGAGCGAGCACACGCCGCAGCCCGGGCAGGGCTGACGTCAGCCGCCGTCCTCCGCCGCCTCCGCGGACGGCACCGTCTCGGCGGTGACGGCCCGCCGGACGTCCGCGGAGCCCGATGGGTGTGCCACTTCGGTGGAGCCGGGCTCGGATGCCTCGCCGGCGGAGCACCGGCGCCGGTACGCCTCGGCGGCGGAGCCCGGAGCCCGGAGCACGGGGAGTGGAGTACGGAGCCCGGGGGCACGGAGCCCGAAGCCCGGGGAGCGGAGTACGGAGTCCGGGGCACGGAGTCCGGGGCACGGAGTCCGGGGCACGGAGCACCGAGCCCGGAGTACGGGGCCCGGGGCACCGAGCCGGAGCCTGGAGCCCAGGGGCCGGTACGGCCCGCGGCGGAGCCAGGCCGGTTCGGCTCCCACCGGGTTGCCGGGGTGGCAGGCCCAGCGTCCGCCGATGCGGATGCGGACGGGCTCGTCATGAGCGGCGCTCATGGGCGACGAGGGCGGTGCCCCCGCCCCGCGCCGCCCCCGGCGGTCCCGGGTCCGCCCCCGGGTGACCCGCCCCGCAGGTCTTCCGTGGCGGCCGAGCGACGGCTGCGTGGCGGCTCACTGGGCGGTTCACGTGTCGGTCACCTGGCGGCCAGCAGCGCCTCCAGGGCCGTGGCCGTCTCCGGGTGGCGGCCGAGGAACTCCGCACCGGGCGGCACCGGATCCGTCGTGCTCCACGTGCCGTCGCAGCCCAGCAGGTCCGCTACCGCGTCGCACGCCGCGGGATGCGCCGCCAGCAGCGCGGCCCGGCGGCCGCGGTCCGTGCGCGCAGGCCCCGCGGCCCCCGCTCGGGCTCGTCCTCCTGCCACGGCGGCACCCAGGCATCCAGCGCCGCAAGCCGGCCGGGGAAGATCCGCCCCGCCTCCCGCACCACCAGCAGCCGCGCCGACTCGGCGCCGTCCGCACGCAGCGCGGTGATCAGTGTCGGCAGCCACGGCAGCAGCACCGGGTCCGGCAGCCGGGCGAACGCGTTCGACACCGCCTCCACCACGAAGTCGGCCAGCCCCGGCACCGGCTCCAGCGCCTGCACGAACCCGCTCAGGTAGCGCGGATAGACGGGCAGCAGCAGGGGGTTGCCCAGCAGTTCGTCGCACCGCGACCGCAGCTCCGCGCGTGACAGCCGGCCGAGGTGCACCTGCGCCGCCCACAGCAGCGCCCGCTTCGCCGGCTCCTGCGGACGGGACTGGGCGACCGCCAGCTCCAGCTGCGTCCGGTCGCAGCCCAGCGACAGCGCGAGCCCCTCCATGCCGAAGAGGAAGCCGAGGGTCGCCGCGACCTGGCCTTCCGTCGCCTGCTCGTCGGCGAACGCCGTCGGCAGGAGCGTGCAGTAGTGCGCGTAACCCGTCTTGGCGAACGCCTCGATCCACTGCGGCAGCACCGGCTCACTGGTCCGGTAGTACGCCAGCAGCCGCCGCACCCGGCGCAGCACCTCCGGTGCGCCGTCCACGCTCCGCTCCGTCGCCAGCACCTCCAGCGCCCGGCCGCCCAGCTCGTCGGCGAGCCGCCGACTGCGCAGGTACAGCGTGGCGTCCTCCACCGCCTGGAGGACCCGGGCCGTGGTCGCCTGCGGGTCGTACGCCGCACGGCGCAGCCGTTGCTCCAGGACCTGTTCGATGCTGACGCCCTCGTAGCCGAGCTCGATCAGGGCCCGCTGGTGGGTGCCGAGCGCCAGGTCCCACGACTCCTGGATGGGCCGCTCGCCCAGGGTCCGCTCACCCATGATCGGCCGGGCCGCCCCGTGCGGCAGCAGATGGCGCAGTATCCACAGCACGTCGGAGCACTGCTCCAGCTCCGGCCTGCCGGCGATGTCCAGCAGGGCCCGCTGCACCCCGCGCTGCCGGAGTCTCAAGTTCAGCGGGGCCAGCCGGTCGTGCACGTCCCGGGCCAGGGGCGGCAGCGCGGCGTAGCTGACCTGGCCGACCCGGTCCCCGCCCATCATGATCTCGACCAGCCGGCGCACGTCGCGCCGGCCCGGCACGCTGTCCTTCTCGATGCAGGTGACCGCCGCGTCCTGGAAGTCGTACGGCGTGGGCCTGGCCCGGTCCCGCATCCCGGCCAGCAGGATCGACGTCTCGAACACCGCGATGGCGTCCGCGGTCGACGCCAGGTAGCCGTTGCGTCGGGCCGCCCGCACGATGTCCACCGACCAGCCGAGCAGCTCCGCCTCGTCCAGGTGGTCCAGGACGGGCGGCCGCCGCAGGAAGCCGGACAGGCGGTCGGGGTGCGGAGACCGCGCGGAAACCGCGCCGGCGCGCCCCGGGTGCGGGGCCGGCGTCTTCTGCGGCTTCGCCTTCCCCGCGCCTGCCTGCCCCTTCAGCCGGAACGGTCGAACGCCCGTGCGTTTGAGGTTCTTCGTCCACTCCGTCGCCGCGATCGACACGGACCCGGGTGCGAGGCCGAACTGCGCCTCGATCGCCGCGTGGCTGGACGGGATGAGGCCGTGCTGCCACACGGTGGCCGTGCGGGGGCTGATCCGGAACCCGCCGGAGCCGTGCACGCCGAACTCCTCCACGCGGCTCGCCGCGTGGAACGCCCCGCACACGTACAGGCCGTCCGAGGGGTCGGTGCCGGTGGCGGCGAGGTGCTCGCGGATCCTGGTCCACATGTGGCGTTCGCGGTCCTCGTCGACCCGCAGCCGGTGCGGGTCCCCGGGCGCGAGGCGCCGGAACAGGCTGCCGATCAGCAGCATGACCTGGCGGTACGTGTCGTGGTCGCTGTCGCCCAGCGGCAGTTCCACGTACTGGTGCCACCACTCCGACCAGTGGCGCACCCGCCCGTGGCGCAGCAGGTGCTCCTCCAGCTCCGCGAAGCGGGGCCTCAGGTCGCCGATCTCGACGCCGACCGCGTCGCCGTGCAGCGCGGCCTCCTCCACGGCGGGGGGCACGTCCGGATCGGCCGCCCCGGCGGGCCGCGGCCGGCGGGCGTCCCACTGGAACACGTGGTCCGAGGACCGGTCCACCAGGACCAGTTCGACGCCCGGCGTGTCCAGGGCATAGGCGATGGCCTGGTACTCGGCCGACGCCTCGGTGATCGGTGCGACCACCGAAAGCGGCGCCCACGCGGGCGGGAAGCCGTCGATGTCGCCGGCGAACGCCTGCACGGCCACCGGCAGTCGGCAGCTGCGCAGTTCGGTCAGCAGCGGCGCCATGTCCTCGCACAGCTCCAGGTAGACCACCTTGGGCTGCTTCTCCCGCAGCCGCCGCGCCATCGCGACGGCCGAGGCGGGCGAGTGGTGGCAGACCGGGAAGACCTCCAGGGGCTCCCGCACCGCGCGGTCCACGTCGTCGACGATGCCGAGGAGGATGCCCTGCAACGCGTCGGGCCCGTCGGCGAAGGCCGCCGCCGCCTCCTGCAACTGGGAGCGCAGCGCCTCGAAGGACCCTTCGTGGGTGCCGCTCATGACAGGGTGGCGATCGCGTCGCGGCCGCCCTCCAGGAACTCCGGCCAGGAGCCGCCCTCCTCCTTGCTGCGCGGTTCGACGACGCCGTGCAGGTACTTGTTGAGGATGGCGAGGTCCTCCGGTTCGCGGCGGGTCAGCGAGCCGACCAGGGAGGAGGCGAGGGTGCGGGCCGTCAGTGCGTGCTCGCCGAAGAAGTTGCTGTGCAGGATCGCGTCCTCCAGCACGCCGATCTGCTCGGCCGTGGACAGGGCGGACTCCAGCTTCTCGTTGTCGCTGCCTGCCGTGGCGGCCGAGGCCCGCAGGTCGGCGAAGCTCTGCAGCAGCACGTCGAGCAGGGTCGGCGGCACGTCGAGCTCGATGTGGTGGCGGCGCAGCAGCTCCTCCGTGCGGAAGCGGACGATCTCCGCCTCGCTCTTCCTGTTCGTCACCACCGGGATGCGGACGAAGTTGAAGCGGCGCTTGAGGGCCGACGACAGGTCGTTGACGCCGCGGTCGCGGCTGTTGGCCGTGGCGATGACGGAGAAGCCCGGCTTGGCGAAGACGATGTTGTCGCTGCCGTCGCTGTCCAGTTCGGGCACGGAGATGTACTTCTCCGACAGGATCGAGATCAGCGCGTCCTGCACGTCGCTGGTGGAGCGGGTGAGCTCCTCGAAGCGGCCGATCGCGCCGCTCTCCATCGCCGTCATGATCGGTGACGGGATCATCGACTCGCGGGACTGGCCCTTGGCGATCACCATCGACACGTTCCACGAGTACTTGATGTGGTCCTCCGTGGTGCCGGCCGTGCCCTGCACCACCAGGGTGGAGTTCCGGCAGATCGCCGCGGAGAGCAGCTCGGCCAGCCAGCTCTTGCCGGTGCCCGGGTCCCCGATCAGCAGCAGACCGCGGTCGGAGGCCAGGGTCACGATGGACCGCTCGACGAAGCTGCGGTCACCGAACCACTTCTGCGGGACCTCCCGCTCCAGGCCGTCGGAGCGCTCGGAACCCAGGATGAACAGCCGGACCATCTTCGGGGACAGCCGCCACGAGAACGGCTTGGGGCTGTCGTCGATGGACTCCAGCCAGTCCAGCTCCTCGGCGTACTTGATCTCGGCGGGGGCGCGCAGCAGGTCGGACATGACAGCCTTTCAGTAGCGCCGTCGATGACGGCGAGTCGTCGACGGAGGTCGGTGGGTGGTGCGGTGAGGACGGCGAGGGGTGCGGTGAGACGGGGAGGCGGGGAGGCGGACAGGGACGCTGCAGAGGGCGGATCCGATGAGCAGTGGCGAGGAGGGCGTCAGGTGAGGAACGTCTTGAGCTCGTGCACGAGCTTGCGGATGTGCCCCGAGAGCACCGGCGCGCCCAGGTCCTTCAAGCGGTCCCGGAACCACGGGTTCACGCTGCCGCGGCCGGAGCTCGTGACCGAGCCGACCGGGATGAACCTGACCCCGGAGCGGTGCAGGCCGGCCATGCTCTTGAAGAGCTCCACGCAGCGCCACTCGTAGAAGTCGGAGATCCACACGACGACGGTGTTGCGGGGTTCCGCGATCTTCGGCTCGGCCAGTGCCATGGCGGCCGTGCCGTCCGTACCGCCGCCGAGGTTGGTGCGCAGCAGCGTCTCGAAGGGGTCGTGCACCCACGGGGTCAGGTCCACCGCCCGTGTGTCGTAGGCGATGAGGTGTACGTCGACCTTGGGCAGCCCCGCGAAGACGGACGCGAGGATGGTGCAGTTCACCATGGAGTCGACCATCGAACCCGACTGGTCCACGACCACGATCAGCCGCTGCGGCGTCGTCTTGCGGACGGTGTGCCGGTAGTGGAGGCGGTCGACGTACAGCCGCTCCTCCTCCGGGCTCCAGTTCGTCAGGTTCTTCCAGATCGTGCGGTTCAGGTCCAGGTTGCGGAAGACCCGCTTGGGCGGCACCGAGCGGTCCAGCTCGCCCACCGTGGCCTTCTCCACCTGGGTGCGCAGCACCTCGGCGACCTCGTCCACGAACCGGCGGATCAGCGCCTTGGCGTTGGCCAGGGCGACCCCGGACAGGTTGTCCTTGTCGCGCAGCAGCTGCTCGATCAGCGACATGCTCGGAGTGAGCCGGGCGGCCAGCCCGGAGTCGGCCAGCACCTCGCGCAGGTGCATCCGCTTGACCAGGTCGGCCTCGATGGCGCCGATCTGCGGTACGAGGCGGCTCAGGTCCGGTGCCGCGCCGCGGCCGCCGGTGCCGTACGGTGCCACGCCCGCACCCGCGCCGCCGACCGGACCACCGGGGCGCCCGCCGCGCAGCTCCCCGGGGCGGCAGCCGAGCCCGCGCTCCAGCCATCCGGCGTCGGACTGCCAGCGCGCCAGCTGCCCGGCGGTGACGGTGCCCGGCGCGGAAGCGAACACGTTGAGCAGCAGCTTGGACGCCAGAGCCGCGCGCCTCACCTCCGCCGCCCGGTCGCGCACGCCGTCGGGGCCCGGCTCGGGCACCATCAGGCCGTCGAACTCGGCGGCCAGCTCCGGGTGGCGCTGCACGATCGAGTCGACGGAGGCCTGCGGGTCCAGCAGCGCCGGCGGCAGGCCGAGGTCCTCGACGACGGCGAGGCTCGCGGACTCCAGCGCGGCCTGCTCCTCGGGGTCGAAAAGCCGGGCGAGCAGCCGCCAGTAGAGTGCCTGGCGCCGGTTCTCCTCCGGACCGCCCGCGCGCTCGTCGCCGCCCCCCGCACCCTCTCCGGCGCCTCCGGCGGCGTCGGCCCCTGCGGCCCCTGCGGCCCCTGCGGCGTCTGCGGCGTCTGTGGCGTCTGCGGTGTCTGCGGTGTCCGTGACCTCCGCGGTGGTTCCGGTCTCCGCGGTCGATGCGGCCTCGGTGGCTGCGGTCCCTGCGGCGCCTGCGGCCTCCGCGGTGGTTGCGGTCCCTGCGGTTGCTCCGGCTTCGGCGGGGGTTGCGGTCCCTGCGGCCTCGGGGGTGGCTGCGGTCCCTGTGGTGGTTCCGGTCCCTGTGGTGTGCGCGGCCTCGGCAGTCGGCGTGGTCCCTGCGGTCGCTCCGGCGTCCAGGGTGGTTCCGGCTTCTGCGGTGGCTGCGATGCCTGTGCTGTCCGTGGTCTGTCCGGTCATTTCCGCAGCAGCCTTCCGGCTCGCTCGCGCAGCACCGCCAGCGCGTCCGTGGCGGCCTTCTCGGCCTTGGCACCGGCCTTGTCGGCGGTGCCTCCGGCCCACGCGCCGGCATGGATCGCGACGGTCTTCTTCCGCACGGTCGCCTCGACGGCGAGCGGTTGCAGACGGAACGCCCCCGCGTCCCAGCGGAGCAGACCGATGCACGCCTGGGACCGTGCGACCGCGTCGGCGGTGAGCGGTCCGGCGGCCGGCACCCGGTCGGTGTCCACAGCGAGGCGCTGCCCGGCCAGGACGAAGGCGGGCGCGCCGCCGTCGGGGGCGTCCTCGTCGCCCGCCGCGGTCTCGTAGGCGTAGCCCTCCAGGAACACCGGTACGGCGAGGTGCGCCGGGTGCCGGTCCAAGGGGGCCGCTGCGGTGGCGGCCGCCCCGGACAGCGCCACGCGGGCCGTGGCGAAGGGGTCGGCCGGCTCGCCCGGGCGGGCGTGCTCGTCGGACCAGAGCAGGTCGCCCTCGGCGGTGACCGGCATGTCGGCGAGGTCCATCGAGCGGCCCTCGCTGACGGCCGCCAGCAGCGACATGTGCGGGCGCAGCAGCTGCCACAGCCCGGCACTGACGACCGTGTCCGGCTTCGGCACGGACACCCCGGCCCGGACCAGGCGGGACGCGCCGCCGTCCGCCGGCTCGAACACGGCGTGCACCTGGGCCTGCACGGCCGTCGCGTGCTCCTGCACGTCGACGCCGAGGGGCAGCAGGCGGCCGGTGGCCGTGCCGGTCGCCGGGGCGCCGCCCGCGCACTGCACCGTGAGCAGCACGCCTCGGGCCCACAGGTCGGCCCAGCGGCGCGCCGGGACGCGGTCCATCGCCGCACCCGGGCACGAGGCGGCGAGCTCGGCGGCGAACCCGTCCAAGAGCACCGACAGCCGGCGCAGGGCGGGGTCGGGGAGCATCGCGGAGACGACCGGCGCCGCCCCGGAGACCACGTCGTGGTCGATGCCACGCCACCCGGAGCGGGCCAGGTCGCACAGCCAGGCGCGGGCGGCGAGCAGCAGGTTCGCCGGCTGCCCGGATGCGGCGGGTGGGACTTCCTCTGTACAGCGGGCACGGCCGGTCGCCTTGTCCGCTTGGGCGGCCAGCGCGTCGTGCACGGAGCCCATCAGGGCCGTGCGGGCGGCGGCGAGAGCGACGAAGTGGTCCTCTCCGGCGGTGCCGGCCGCGGCCTGCCCCGCCGCCTCGGCGACCCGCCCGGCGAGCGGTGTCCCGGAGACGGCGTCGGCGAGCCCCGCCAGGGCCGCGGCCTGGGCGGGCCGGGGGCGGAGCAGGCCCCCGACGAGGGCCTCGTCGAAGGCGTCGACGACCCCGAGGGCCTCGTCGAGCCCTTCGACGGGCTCGGTGAGCAGGTCCGGTCGCATCAGGCCACCGCCCCGGTCGGCGGGAACCACTGCATCTCCGGCAGCGGCGCCGTGCCGGGCGCGAGCTCCAGGTAGGCGAGGTGGCGCAGGAACCGGCTGAACACGGTGGCTGCCGCCTTGCCGCCGTCCGGCTGAGGGCAGGCTGCGGTCATCTCGGCGGTGAGGGACTGGGCCGTCGGCTCGCCCTGCCCGCTCCCCGCACCGCCGTCGACCCGCAGGTAGCGGGCGACGCGCTGAGCGCCGTACTGGAGCACCGCCTCGGTGACCAGGGCCCGGATGTGGTTGCAGAAGCCTCCGCGGGCGCCGCCGCACGGCCGGTTGTTGTTGGTGCTGCACGCGAACGCGTACGTGCCCGCGGCCACCGACGAGACGTACACGCGGCCGACGTCCGAGCCGCTGGACACCACACCCTGCAGCCTTCCCTCGGCCAGCTCCACGAACGGCACCTTGGCCAGCTTGCGCGGTCGCGCGGGCCGGACCACCCGGGCCGCGCTCGACCGCTCCCACTCCGCATCCGAATACGACAAGGCACACCTCTTCTGGGCAGGCAGCAGCAAGGGAGTTCTCCGCCGGACCGGCGGGACACTGCTGAACATACGTGCGGGCACTGACAGTCCCCGCTGACCTGCACAGATGAGGCTCGGGCGGCGGCGCGCGCGGCGTCCGCCGGCCCGTGCAGGCGGCCGACGCAGCGTCAGCCCCCCATGAGTTCCGACACCTTGACGAAGCGGTAGCCGCGGGCCCGCAGCTCAGGAACGATTCTGCGGACCGCCTGCTCGGTGACGGGGGCAGCGCTGAGGGTGCAGTGCATGACCACGACGGAGCCGGGCCGCACCCCGGCGAGCACCTGCTCCGCCACCGCGTCCGGATCCTTCGCGAACGCGTCACCGCTGACGACGTCCCACTGCACCGCCGTCACCCGCGCGGGCGCGACGGCCCGCAGGGCCGCGTCGTCGTAGCAGCCTCCGGGGAAGCGGAAGTACGGCACGACGTTGCGGGCGCCCGCCGCGCGGAAGGCGTCGAAGGCGCGGCGCACGTCGGCCGCCATGTCCGCGCGGGGGAGGGCCGGGAGGCCGTAGCAGGGCGATGTGAAGGCGTGGTGGCTGTAGGAGTGGTTGGCGAGCTCGAAGCGCGGATCGTTGCCGATGGACCGGGCCTGGTCCGGGTACTCCTCGGCCCAGCGGCCCGTCATGAACACGGTGGCATCCACCTTGAGGCGGCGCAGCGTCGCCACGAGCTCGGGGTGGTCGAACCGCTCCCCGCGGGCGGCCCGGGGGCCCTGGTCGGCGGTCATGTCGGCGTCGAAGGTGAGGGCGACGACCTTCTCCCGCACCCCTTCGGGGGCGCGTGCGAACACGGGCGTGAGGCCGCCCGGACCGGGTGCCATCGTCGGTACGGGGCGGCGGGAGCCGGGAGATGGGGAGGGAGAGGCGGAGGCGGGCGGAGCGGCGGAGGCGGTCGAGGAGGGCGACGGGCCCGCCGCGCCGGAGTGGAGGGCCCCGCCCGGGGCTTTCCCGGCCTCGCCGGCGCAGCCGGCCAGCACGACACCGAGAACGGAGAGCGCGATCAGACGTCGTACGAAAAGTGTCACTATCGGAAAGTATCCGATCATCTGCCGGACTCGGCCGAGCCGAGTCCGCGGCTCCCCCGGTCAGCCGCCCGGACCCCGCACCCGCCCGGAAGTGCGCCCCTGCCCTGCGGGAAGGCGCCACCCGCGCGGAAGCGCGCCCCTGCTCTGCGGGCAAGGAGCCACCCGCGCGGCAAGAGCACGCCGCATGCGCCCGGATGGGCGCGGCGCCCACGCCCCCGAAGCCGCCCGCGCGCCCGGAACAGCCCACGCACACGGAAGTGCGCGCCTGGCTCGCGGGCAGCGGCGCCCCACGTGCAGGGGGCGCACCGGAGTCACGGCAGCGGCGCCCCGCGCAACCGGAACAGCCCGCACGCGCGCGCGGAAGCGCGCCCCAGACTCCCGGGCAGCGGCGCCCCCGCGTGCAGGGGAGCGCGCCCCAGGGCCACGGCAGCGGCGTCCCGCGCGCGCCCGGAACAGCCCGCACGCACGTGCGGAAGTGCGCCCCAGACTTCCGGGCAGCGGCGCCCCGCGTGCCGGGAAGTGCGCGCCGCACGCGCCCGGTATGGGCGTCGTGCACATGCCCCGAAGGCGCCCGCGGGCGGCGCGGATCGGTGTGCGCCGCACACGCGCGGAAGGGCGCCCCGCGCGAGGCGGTGCGCCCTTCCGTACCGGGTCGCGAAGCGCGGGCCCGGAGGTGGCCGGCTTCGCTCAGGACGTCACGAGGGACGCCGTCAGCGTGATTTCCGTGCCCGCCAGCGCCTTGCTCACCGGGCAGTTCGCCTTGGCCTCCTCGGCGGTCTTGAGGAACGTGCCCTCGTCGATGCCGGGGACCTCGCCCTCGACCGTCAGGTGCACGGTCGTGATGCCGGTGCCCGGGACGAAGGTCACCTCCGCCTTGGCGGTGAGCCGGGTCGGCGGTGTGCCGCCCTTGGCCAGCGCGCCGGAGAACGCCATGCAGTAGCAGCTGGAGTGCGCCGCCGCGATCAGCTCCTCGGGGCTGGTCCTGCCGGTCGCCTCTTCGGACCGGGCGGGCCACGAGACCTCGTACGAGCCGAGGCCCGAGTAGTCGAGGGAGACGGTGCCCTTGCCCTCGGTCAGGTTGCCTTCCCACACGGTGTGGGCGTGACGCTTGGTCGCCATGCCGGATCCCTTCGGATGGAGTACGCCCGGGCGCGTACGCGCACGCACGCCCCCGCGCAACCTCACAACGGGGTTGCGGCACCCCAACCTACTGGGTGATCAGGCCCTTCGAGTCCCGGGCGAGGGCGGTGAGCCGCGAGATGGCGCGGAAGTACTTCTTCCGGTAGCCGCCGTTCAGCATGTCCTCGCTGAAGAGCCGGTCGAAGGGCAGTCCGGAGGCCACCACGGGGACCTCCCGGTCGTACAGCCGGTCCGCGAGGACCACGAGCCGCAGGGCCGTGGACTGGTCCGGGACGGCCCGCACGTCGGTGAGGCACACCGCGCGCACGTCGTCGGTCAGGGCCCCGTACCGGCTCGGGTGGACGCGGGACAGGTGCTCCAGCAGGCTCGGGAAGTCGTCGAGCGAGGCTCCGGGCGTCCTGCGCGCGGCCTCGGCCACCTGCGCGTCGGAGTACGGGGCCGGGGCCTCCGGAAGCCCGCGGTGCCGGTAGTCCTCGCCGTCGATGCGCAGCGTCCGGAAGTGGGAGGAGAGGCCCTGGATTTCCCGCAGGAAGTCCGCGGCGGCGAACCGGCCCTCGCCGAGCTTGCCCGGCAGGGTGTTGGAGGTGGCGGCGAGCGCCACCCCGGCCTCGACGAGCTTGCCGAGCAGGGAGGAGACCAGCACCGTGTCGCCCGGGTCGTCCAGTTCGAATTCGTCGATGCACAGCAGCCGGTGCCCGCTCAGGGTCTGCACGGTCTGCTGGAACCCGAGCGCCCCCACCAGGTTGGTCAGCTCCACGAACGTGCCGAACGCCTTCAGGGACGGCGCCGCGGGCGTGGCGTGCCACAGCGAGGCGAGCAGGTGCGTCTTGCCGACGCCGTAGCCGCCGTCCAGGTACACCCCGCGCGGTCCGGCGGGCACCGCGGTCCTCGGCTTGCGGGCGAACCAGCGGCGCAGACCGGTCCCCGTGGCGGCCCCCGCACCGCTCGCGTGCGCCCCGCCCAGCCCGTCGGCGAAGGAGGCGAGGGTCTTCACCGCGTCGGACTGGCTGGGCTGGTTCGGGTCGGGTATGTACGTGTCGAAGCGCACTCCGTCGAAGCGCGGCGGCGGCACCATCTCGGCCACCAGGCGGTCGGCGGGGACGTGCGGCTCGCGGGCGCAGAGGGACAGCGGGTCCGCTTCGGTGGTCAGGGCACTGGTCGACACGCTCCCCACTGTAAGCGCCGTGCCACACTGCACGGCATGCGACGCCTGTTCCCTGTGACCGACCCGACACCGCCCGTTCCCGGGGGCGCCGAGCGGCCGGACGGCCGCGAGTGGACCCTCGACGAGCTGGCCGACGCCTACGCGTATCCGGCGGACGGCACCTGGCTGCGGGGGAACATGGTGTCCACCCTGGACGGGGCGGCCCAGCACGAAGGCCGCTCCGAGCCCATCTCCTCCGCGGCGGACATGCGGATCTTCGGCACCCTGCGGGCCCTCTCCGACGTGATCGTGGTGGGCGCGGAGACGGTGCGCCAGGAGCAGTACCGCCCGGCACGCGCGCGTGCCGCCTTCGCCGAGCGGCGCAGGGCGGCCGGGCAGGGGCCGGCGCCGGTGATCGCGGTCGTGAGCGCGTCGCTGGACCTGGACTTCTCCCTCCCGCTCTTCACGGAGCCGCTCGTGCCGACGCTGGTCCTGACGGGCGCGGCGGCCCCGCCCGGCCGGGTGCAGGCCGCGGAGCGGGCCGGCGCGGAGGTCGTCGTGGCCGGCGACGGCCCCGGGGTGGAGCCCGGGCGCGCGGTGCGCGCGCTGGCCGGGCGGGGACTCACCCGCCAGCTCACCGAGGGCGGGCCCCGGCTGCTGGGCCAGTTCGCGGCGGCGGGCGTGCTGGACGAGCTGTGCCTGACGGTGGCGCCGCTCATGACGGCGGGCGACGCGCAGCGGATCGCGGGCGGGCCGTCGCTCGCGGTGCCGTCGCGGTTCGGGCTGGCGTCGGTCCTGGAGGAGGACGGCTTCCTCTTCACCCGCTACCGCCGCATCTGAGGCGCCGCTGCATCCACGATGCGGCTGGGAGCCGAAACCCCCTGCGGGCCGCAAGGGCGCGGCCCGGTGCGCCCCACCGGTAGGAAGCGGACATATCTCCGTATGGAGGACTGGTGAACCAGTCGGGCAATCGGGCGGAATTTTCCGTTCCGCTTAGCGTCCGGCGGGCACACTTAACTTCGCAGACCCCGTGCGGGCACGGGGAAGGATGGTTTCCGCAGAAGGGCCCCGAAGTGTTCACAAGCGTTCTGATGATCGAGAAACCGCTGTCATCCGTGGACGTGGAATTCGTCACGACCCTGCACGGTGACGAGGGCGTCTCCTTCATCGTGCTCATGCAGCCCCGCGGCGACCAGGCCGACGCACTGCTGCGCGCCATCGACGACATCGCGCTCGGCGAGCTGAAGGACGCCGCCAAGGAGGGGGAGGAACTCTCCGCCAAGGACGCGCGCCGCCCCGTCGAGCTCGCCCTGGAGCACTCCGTGCGGGCCCTGCGGGCCGCGGGCTGCGAAGCCGTCGGGCAGGTCGTCGAGGACCACCCCCTCGACAAGATGAAGGCCGTCGTGGAGGAGGCGGAAGCCGACGAGGTCATCGTCCTGACGGAGCCGCACTACGTGGAGGAGTTCTTCCACCGCGACTGGGCCTCCCGCGCCCGCCACAAGGTCGGCGTACCGGTGCTCAAGCTCTTCGCGCACAACGAATAGGCTGGGCCCCCGCACGTACGACACACCCCGGGGAGAGATCACGCATGGCACCGGCCACCCCTGCCGCACTCGAACGGCCGCACTTCATCGGCATCGGCGGCGCCGGCATGTCGGGCATCGCGCGGATCCTCGCCCAGCGCGGGGCCAAGGTCGCGGGCAGCGACGCGCGCGAGTCCGAGACCGTCGCGTCGCTGCGCGCCCTCGGCGCGACCGTCCACATCGGCCACGCCGCGCACCACCTGGCCGACGACGCCAGCAGCGTCGTGGTCTCCAGCGCCATCCGCCCCGACAACCCGGAACTGGCCCGCGCCGCCGAGCTCGGCATCCCCGTGGTGCACCGCTCCGACGCGCTGGCCGCCTGCATGAAGGACCGGCGCGCGATCGCCGTGGCCGGCACCCACGGCAAGACCACCACCACCTCGATGCTGGCCGTCGCACTCACCGAACTCGGCCTCGACCCGTCGTACGCCATCGGCGGCGACCTCGCCGGCCCCGGCACCAACGCCCGCCACGGCGACGGCGAGGTCTTCGTCGCCGAGGCCGACGAGAGCGACCGCAGCTTCCAGAAGTACGACCCCGAGGTCGCCCTCGTCCTCAACGTCGAGCTGGACCACCACGCGAACTACGCCTCCATGGAGGAGATCTACGAGTCCTTCGAGGCGTTCGCCGCGAAGATCCGCCCCGGTGGGACCCTCGTGGTGGGCGAGCACGGAGGCGCCCGCGAACTCGCCGCCCGCGTCCGCGCCCGCGGCACCGCGCACACCCCCGCGATCCTCACCGTCGGCGAGTCCGAGGACTCCGACGTCCGCATCCTCGCCATCACTCCCCAGGGCATGACCAGCGAGGTCACCGTCGCCCTGGACGGCGCCGAGCACACCTTCACGGTCTCCGTCCCCGGCCGGCACTACGCCCACAACGCCGCAGCCGCCCTCGCCGCGGGCGCCCGCACCGGCATCGACCCGGCCGCCCTCGCCCAGGCCCTCACCGCCTACACCGGTGTCGGCCGCCGCCTCCAGCTCAAGGGCGAGGCCGCCGGGGTCCAGGTCATCGACTCGTACGCCCACCACCCCACCGAGATGACCGCCGACCTGGAGGCCATGCGCGCCGCCGCCGGCCCCGGCCGCCGCCTCCTCGTCGTCTTCCAGCCCCACCTCTTCTCCCGCACCCAGGAACTGGGCACCGAGATGGGGCAGGCCCTGGCCCTCGCGGACACGTCGCTGGTCCTCGACATCTACCCGGCCCGCGAGGACCCGGTCCCCGGCGTCACGAGCACCCTCATCACCGACGCGGCGACCGCCGCAGGCGCCGACGTCACGCCGGTCCACGACAAGGACGCGGTCCCGGAGCTGATCGCGGGAATGGCCCGCCCCGGCGATCTCGTTCTCACCATGGGCGCAGGCGACGTCACGGACCTGGGCCCGGAGATCCTGGCCCGCCTGTCGCACTGAGGAGCAGACCATGCCGTACGAGGTCGAGAAGCCCGACGAGCAGTGGCGCGCCGAGCTGACCCCGCAGGAGTACCACGTCCTGCGCGAGGCCGGCACCGAGCCCGCCTTCACCGGCGAGTACACCGACACCAAGACGAAGGGCGTCTACTCCTGCCGCGCCTGCGGCGCCGACCTCTTCACCTCCGGCACCAAGTTCGCCTCCCACTGCGGCTGGCCGTCCTTCTACGACCCGAAGGACACCGACGCCGTCGAACTCGTGGAGGACCGCTCGTACGGCATGGTCCGCACCGAGGTCCGCTGCGCCCGCTGCGGCTCCCACCTGGGGCACGTCTTCGAGGGCGAGGGCTACCCGACCCCGACGGACCAGCGGTACTGCATCAACTCGGTGTCGCTGCGGCTGGTGCCGGACGAGGACTGAGGCCGGCGGGGCCGGACGGCCGAACCTCGGGACGGCCGCCGGCCGCCCCAGGGGCAGGGCCCGGGGCGCGGCTGGTTGCCCGGTGGGCTCCGCAGAAGCGCCAGGACGCACGGAGTCCGGCGGCCGGCTGTCCCGGTGTGGCGGGAACGACGGTGGAGGTGGTGCATCCGTCGCCGGGGCCCGACCATGAAGGACAGCGGAGGGCGATGGCCGGAGCGGGGCGCCGGAGCCCCCGCCGTGCGGTGCCCTGTACCCGCGCATGCGCGTCAGGTTAGGCTGACCTTGCCTGGCTGCAGGTTCGGGTTCCGGCGCCGCAGGTGGCACACCGCAGGACGGAACAGACAGGGGCGGGACGCAGGTGAGAGACGGCTACCGGGCTTGTGCGCGCCGCGCGCCCGCTGGGGCGGGACGCCCATGCGGGTGACGGGAGTCGCGGCTTCCGGCCCCACGCTCGGGACGAGGCGCCGTGGATAAGATCGCGCTCACCGCGGGAGCCCTGTATGTCATCGTCCTGCTCCGCGCCGGAGGGACGTTCGCCGTGGGGTGGCTCGCCGGTGCCGGTGCCCGGCGCAGCAGGTTCGCCGAGCGGATCTCCTCGGCGAAGTTCCAGCGCACCGAGCGGGCGATCCAGCGGTGGGGCGCGCCGGTGGTGGCCGTCTCGTTCCTGACCGTCGGCTTCCAGACCGCCGCCAACTTCCTCGCGGGCAGCATGCGCATGCCGTTGCCGCGCTACCTCCCCGCCCTGTTCGTGGGCGGAGCGGCCTGGGCGCTGATCTACGCGACCGCGGGGCTCGGCGTGCTGGGCGTGCTGGGAAGGCTCTTCGCCGAGCGGCCGGCCCTCGGGGTGTCCGCAGCGGCCGTGCTCGTGGCCGGGGTGTGCGGGGCGGTGGCGTACCGCAGGCGACGGGCGGCCTTGTCCTCCGGTGGCACGGCGGTCGGGGACCGGTGAGCACTGCCGCCGTGGCGGCGTGCTGCGGGGAAGTCCCCTGTCGCCTGCACGCGGCGGCGGAGCGGCGCACCGGGACTGCTCGTCGGGGTCGCGCGTCACAACGGGACGGGCCACGGTCGGTGGAGCCGTAGCGGCAAGGCTCCCGTGCGCGACGCCGCTGCGGCCTCCCGGCGGTGGCCCCTCCAAGGAGGAGGCCGTGCATGGCCGTGTCGGTCCGAAAGCGGTCCCCGCGTGGAGGCCCCTCCGGCGAGGACGCCGTGCATGGCCGTGCCGGCCCGAAAGCCGTCCCCTGCGAACGGCAGATCCGTGGCAGGAGGGTGCGTCGTTCATCTGTCCGGGAGGGACTGCGCCTCCTGTGGCGTGCAGTTCCCGGTGGCGGCGGTACGGGTATGACCATGTCCTGCTGTGCGCATGCCATGCGCGCGGTTTGGGGCTCTGCCGAGGGGGGCGTCGATGCGTGCATCAGTGGCCGGTCTGGGGCTCGGTGAGGTCCGCGGCGACCATGCCGTCGTCAACCCCGCCGCCGGCGTCGTGGCGCAGGTGCTGCGGGGGCTCCTGCTTGTGCTCTGGCTCGCCGTGCTCGTCGCCACGGTCGTCGACCCGTCGTCGGTCGACGGCAACGCCGCGGTCATGACCGGCGTGGTGGCCGCGGTGTACGCCGTGACGTTCGGATGGCGCCGGCTGACTGCCCGGCTCGGGGTGAACCGGTGCTACCTGTGCGAGGGCGGCGTCGCCGTCACCGACCGGTTCGGGCGGGTGCGCGACTCCGTGGCGTGGCGCGAGGTGACCGGCGTGCGGCAGGAGGCGGTGGTCGGTCTCGTCGCGGGCTTCCACCGCGTCGAGGTCCTCCGGGGCCGCCCCGCCCCGCCCCTCTGGCTGGTGGCGCCGGGCGCGAGGTCCCGCCTGGCGCGGGCCCTGGTCGACGAGGGCAGGCGAGCAGGCGTCCTGGAGTGATCACGCGCCGAAGCGGCCCTCATGGCGGGCCGCAGGGGGCGGGCGGGATCCGGGAGGGGGAGGGTGCGTCACGGTGGCTGCGGGTGCGGCGGTTCCTCGTGACGTGACCCGCACGCGCGCATGCGTACGGCAGAAGCAGGCGGCGGCAGGCGGAGGCCGCCGGCGCAAAGCGGCCTGATGCCCTGGTGGCCGCGGAACGCGCCGTCGGCCCTCTTCGGCGGGGGCGCTCCCCATCCCGTACGCCGGAGCGCCGGGCCCCGCTCCCGCCCCCGCCCGTCTTCCGCCCCTCGCCCACTTCGCCTCTCCCGCTCCCGCGCCCTACCGCAGCGACAGTCGGTTCCGTGCGGGCTTGACCGGGGCGGTGTCCGGCGGGAGAATCCTGAACAGATGTTCAAGTTTCTGTGAGGGGTCCCGGGCATGGTGTGGGTGCTGTTGGCGGGGGCGATCACCGCCGAGGTCAGTGCGACGCTCGCGCTGCGCTGGGCGGAGGGGTTCAGCCGGCTCGGACCGTCGCTGCTCGTCGTGGGCGGGTACGCGGTGTCGTTCTTCCTGCTGTCCAAGGTGCTCGCGCGGGGCCTGCCGCTCGGCGTCGCCTACGGCATCTGGTCGGGGGTCGGTGTGACCCTGGTGGCCGTGCTCGGGGCGGCGCTCTTCGGCGACCGGCTGTCGTGGGCGCAGGCCGCGGGGATCGTGCTCGTGGCGGCCGGGGTGTTCGTCCTGGAGACAGGGGGCTCGCATTGACCCCGGAGGTGACGGACGGGCGGCTGCTCAAGGGCGAGCGGCGGCGGCGGGCGCTGCTTGAGGCAGCCCTGCGAGTCGTCGCGCGGGACGGCGTGGCCGGGGTCACGCACCGGTCGGTGGCGAACGAGGCCGGACTGCCGGCCTCCTCCGCGGCCTACTACTTCGGCAGCGTCGACGACCTGCTCACCGCCGCGCTCGTGTGGGCCGCCGACCAGTTCTCCGGCCTGCTGCGGGCGGCGGCCGCCGCACCCGACCCGGTCGCCGCCCTGGCATCCGCCCTGGCCGCGGAACTGGCCGAGGAGCGGCGGCCCTTCGTCGCCGCGGAGTACGAGCTGTACCTCCTCGCCGCCCGGCGACCCGCCCTGCGGCCCGTGGCGCGGCGCTGCGTGGACGACCTGGCGGCGCTCGCCCGGGCGTGCACCGGCGAC
>NZ_JAJPUI010000020.1 GCF_021390935.1 Streptomyces sp. CC228A | reverse complement strand
GGCGCCGGGCGCGGAGGGTGGTGGACGGGCGTTCCTGCGGCGGCGGTTGCGGGAGCGGCGAGGGCGCGAGGAGGGCCTGCGGCGTGCCGAGGAGACGTGCCGCCGACTGCATGACGTCTTCTCCGCGTACGCCGAGGAGAGCGCCGTCCACCCGCCGCAGGACCCGCGCCTGTCCGGTGTCACCGGGGAGGCGAACGTCCTGAACGCCGCCTACCTCGTCGCCCGGGAGCACTGCGAGGGCTTCCTCGCCCTCGTGGACCGGGCGCGGGCCGAGCACGGCGGCGTCCGCGTGGGAGGTGACGAGCCCCTGGGCGCCGTACTCCTTCGCCAGGACCACGGAGGACGCCACATGACCGGCCGCACCGCCGATCCCGTCGACAGCGCCCTGGGCGGCGCAGGATCGCCCTCGTCGACCTGCTGGACCGGCCTCCTCGCGGGAGGGGTCGTCCTGACCGGGGAACTCACCCTCGCCATCGCCGACGTCGACCTCGTCCGCGTGGACCTGAGGGCGCTGATCAGCTCGGTGAGCACCAGGGTCCCCGCCCGTGGGGAGCCGCGGCATGACCGCACCGCCGCCGTCTCGACATGGACCCGGACACCGTCGAGCAAGACCTTGCCCCGGCTCGTGCTCACCGTCGTCGAGCTGCTGCGCCCGGCTGATGGAGGGTCAGGCGCTGCGCCGCGTGGAGAGCGGGGACCTCACGGAGGAGCAGGAGGAGCGGATCGGCCTGACGCTCATGCTGCTGGAGGACCGGATGGAGGTGCTGCGCTCGCGGTTCGGGCTGGAGCCCGAGGACCTCAACATCGACCTGGGACCGCTCGGACCGCTCCTCTGACCTGCCGCCTTCGCCACCGGGGTCGAGGATGCCCTGCCCCCGCGCCACTGACACCGGCGGCCACTGACGCCCCACACACTGGCCCCCCACACTGGCACCCCCACGCGGGATGCCGGCGGCCCCCTGACACCGGCATCCACCTGCATCGGCAGCCGCTTGAGGCCGTCATCCGCTCCCGTCGGGGAGCCACCGGGGGTGTCGCCGAGGTGTCACTGAGGTCCTCACGCAGCGAGGTCGGCGTCCAGCGAGCCCTGGCCCTCCGGGGTCGGTGCTCCAGGGCCGGACGTCACCGGGCCGGGACCCCACCGGCGGACTCGCTGGGCCGGACCTCACCGCAGCGGATTCCGTTGGCCGGTGCGGATTCCTTCGGCCGGTGCGGATTCCGTTGGGGCGGACGCCTCCCGTTCGGAGCCTGCGGTCGCGGCAGATCCGTGCGGGTCCCCGGGCCCGCATACCCTCACCCCATGACGGACACGCAGGCCACCGCCACCGCAACCGCCCCCGAAGGCACGGCGCCCGCAGCCGCGGCACCCACCGGTACGAACCCCGTCGCTCCCGTCCCCGCCGGTGTCCGTACCGCGCAGGACGTCGTCACGCCCGACGTGGTCGCCCGGCTGACCCGGGATGTCGTCGGATCCGGACGCACCGCCAACCACACCCCCTTCACCGGCGAACGGCTGGCCGAACTGCCCGAGTCGACGCCGGAGGACGTCGCGGAGGCGTACCGGCGGGCCCGCGCCGCCCAGCCGGCCTGGGCCGCGACGCCCGTCCGCCGCCGCGCCGCCGTCTTCCTGCGCTTCCACGACCTGCTCCTGGAACGGCAGGCCGAAGTCCTCGACCTCATCCAGCTGGAGACCGGGAAGGCCCGCCTCCACGCCCACGAGGAGGTGCAGGCCGTCGCCATGGCGGCCCGCCACTACGGCGTCCGCGCGTCCGCGTACCTGAAGCCCAAGCGGCACATCGGCGCCGTGCCGACCCTCACCAAGGTGACCGAACTGCGCCAGCCCCGCGGAGTGGTGGGCCAGATAGCCCCCTGGAACTACCCGCTGGAGCTGTCCGTCGGCGACGCGCTGCCCGCGCTCGTCGCCGGGAACGCCCTCGTCATGAAGCCGGACACCGAGACGGCCCTCACCGCCCTGTGGGCCCGGGACCTGCTCGTCGAAGCGGGCCTGCCGCGGGACGCCTTCCAGGTGGTGCTCGGCGAGGGCCCGGTGGTGGGCCCCGAGGTGGTGAAGCACGCGGACTACGTCTCCTTCACCGGCTCCACCCGCACCGGCCGCGAGGTGGCGCAGGGGGCGGCGGCCCGCCTCGTCGGCGTCTCCCTCGAACTGGGCGGCAAGAACGCGATGCTGGTGCTGCGCGACGCCGACGTGGAGAGGGCCGCGGCGGGCGCCGTCCGCGCCTGCTTCTCCTCCGCCGGCCAGCTCTGCATCTCCATCGAGCGCCTCTACGTGCACGCGTCGGTGGCCGACGACTTCCTCGCCCGCTTCACGGCCCGCACGAAGGCCATGCGCCTCGGCACCGCCCTCGCGTACGGCGCCGACATGGGGTCCCTCGTCGGCGAACGCCAGCTGGAGACCGTCACCCGGCACGTCGAGGAGGCCGTGGCCAAGGGCGCCGAGGTGCTGGCGGGCGGTGTCGCCCGCCCCGACGTCGGCCCGCTCTTCTACGAGCCGACCATCCTGGAGAACGTCCAGGAGCCGATGGCCGTCTGCGCCGAGGAGACCTTCGGCCCCGTCGTCTCCGTCTTCCGCTTCACGGACGAGGACGCGGTGATCGACCAGGCCAACGCCACCCCGTACGGGCTCAACGCCAGCGTGTGGACGAAGGACAGCCGCCGCGGCCACGCCGTCGCCGCCCGGCTGCGCGCGGGCACCGTCAACATCAACGAGGGCTACGCGTCGGCGTACGGCAGCGTGCAGGCGCCCATGGGCGGCATGAAGGACTCCGGCCTCGGCCGCCGGCACGGCTCCGAGGGCATCCTCAAGTACACCGAGGCCCAGACCGTCGCCCAGCAGCGCCTGATGCCGCTCGCCCCGTCCTTCGGCATGGACGACGAGGCGTACGCGGCGTTCATGAGCCGCAGCCTGCGCATCATGAAGGCCCTCCGCCTGCGCTGACGCCCCACCGACCACCACCCCCGCCGACCGCCCGAGGGAGAACCATGCGCGAAGCCCCGTACGACTACGACGTCCTGGTGATCGGCTCGGGCTTCGGCGGCTCCGTGTCGGCACTCCGCCTCACCGAGAAGGGCTACCGGGTGGGCGTCCTCGAAGCGGGCCGCCGCTTCACCCGGGACACCCTCCCCAAAAACTCCTGGGACCTCAGGAACTACCTCTGGGCGCCCGCCCTCGGCCTCTACGGCCTCCAGCGCGTCCACCTCCTCGGCAACGTGATGGTGCTGGCGGGCGCGGGTGTGGGCGGCGGCTCCCTCAACTACGCCAACACCCTCTACGTGCCGCCCGCCGCCTTCTTCCAGGACCGCCAGTGGGCGCACATCACCGACTGGCAGGAGGAGCTGGCCCCGTACTACGACCAGGCCAGGCGCATGCTCGGCGTCCGCCTCAACCCCACCACGACCCCCTCCGACGTCCACCTGAAGGCCGCGGCACGGACCATGGGCGTGGAGGACACCTTCCACCACGCCCCGGTCGGCGTCTTCTTCGGCGACGGGAAGGACGCGGACGGTACGGCGCCGAAGATCGCGCCCGGCGGCGGGTCGCCCGACCCGTACTTCGGCGGCGCCGGGCCGGCGCGCCGCGCCTGCACCGAGTGCGGCGAGTGCATGACGGGCTGCCGCCACGGCGCGAAGAACACCCTGACGGAGAACTACCTGTACCTGGCCGAGAAGGCCGGGGCCGTGATCCACCCCATGACGACCGTCACCCGGATCACCCAGCAGGACGACGACACGTACGCCGTCACCGTGGTGCCCACGCAGCGCCGCAGGAACGGCCGGACCCGCACCCTCCGCTGCCGCCACGTCGTCGTCGCCGCCGGCACGTACGGCACGCAGACCCTCCTGCACCGCATGAAGGACGAGGGCCACCTGCCCCGCATCTCCCGGCGCCTGGGCGAACTGACCCGCACCAACAGCGAGGCCCTCGTCGGCTCGCAGACCACGGACCGCCGCTACGCGCAACGCCACGGCGGGAGACCCGACTTCACCCGGGGCGTGGCCATCACCTCGTCGATCCACCCCGACGGCAACACGCACATCGAGCCGGTCCGCTACGGCAAGGGATCCAACGCGATGGGATCCCTGTCCATCCTCCAGGTCCCGTACGCCAGGAACCGGGTGGGCGCCTGGCTGGCGAACGCGGCCCGCCACCCCGTCCAGGCCCTGCGCTCCCTGTCCAACCACCGCTGGTCGGAGCGCACGATCATCGGCCTCGTCATGCAGTCGCTGGACAACTCCCTCACCACGTACCGCAAGGAGAAGGGCCTGGGCAAGGGCCTTCTCACGGCCCGCCAGGGCCACGGCGCCCCCAACCCGAAGCAGATCAAGGCGGCGACGGAGGCGGCCACCGCCCTCGCCCAGGAGATCAACGGCTTCGCGGGCTCGAACATCGGCGAACTGATGGGCACCCCGCTGACCGCCCACTTCCTCGGCGGCTGCGTCATCGGCGCGACACCGGACGAAGGCGTCATCGACCCCTACCACCGCCTGTACGGCCACCCGGGTATCTCGGTTGTCGACGGCGCGGCGGTCTCCGCGAACCTCGGCGTCAACCCGTCCCTGACGATCACCGCCCAGGCGGAACGCGCGATGTCCCTGTGGCCCAACAAGGGCGAACCCGACCCCCGCCCCGCCCAGGGCGAGCGCTACACCCGCGTCACCCCGGTCCAGCCCAAGAACCCGACGGTCCCCCAGGACGCCTTCGCGGCCCTCAAGCTCCCGCTGCTCCCGGTCCCGAAGGTCCCGCCGCGGACCTGACCGCGGACGTGCCGCGGGCCTGCCGCGGACCTGCCGCGGACATGAGAGAGGCGCTGCACCCCCCTCCGAGTGCAGCGCCTCTCCGGCTTCTCAGCGGCGCCGCTACGCGGCGGCCCCGCTAACGGCGACCGTTACGCCGCGGCACCGCTGTTACGGCGCTTCAGCGCGAACACGACACCGGCACCGGCGACGATGGCGACACCACCTGCGATACCGATGGTCGGCAGCATCGAGGAGGAACCGGTCTCGGCGAGGTTGCCCTTGACCGCGATCGGCTTGGCCTCACCCTGCGGCTTGACGTCGGAGGACGGCTTCTTGTCGCTGGGCTTCGCCGTACCGGCGTCGGAGTCGGAGCCGGCCTTGACGATCTGGAACGGGTACATCTCGTGCCCGGACTCGCAGCCGGCATCCGACGTGTGCTGGCTTGCCGCGACTGCCAGGCTCGCACCCGTGGGGGCGCCTGCGTCGATCTTCAGGCGAAGCTCGATCGTGGCGATCTCATCGGCGGCAAGGTCGAACATCCCGATGAAGTGGCCGTTGTTGTCGCCGCTATCGGCGAAGTCGTGCACCCACTTGCCGTTGTCCTGATCCTTGTACTCGAAGTGGGCGAACTTCTCGCGCAGGGTGTCCCCATCCGTGTCGAGTTCCTTCTCGTACCCGGCGGCCGCCCAGACGACGAGGTCCTTGATGTCTTCCTTGCCGGTGTTCTCCACGTCGAACGTGAAGTACTTCCAGCCGCTGCCCGCGGCGATCTTGTTGGGGAAGCCGTTCAGTGCGACCTTGACGGAGGAGTCCTGGCAGACGATCTCTTTCTCCCCCTCGGCCTTCGCGTCGTCCGAGGGCTTCTGCTCTTCCTTCTTCTCCTCGCCGTCCTTCTCGGCCTCCGGCGTGGTGGCGGGCTTCTCCTCCTCGGAGGGCTTCTCCTCTTCCTTGTTCTCCTCGGAAGCGGAGGCCTCAGGGGAGGCGCTCTGGCCGTCGTTCTCGGGGGTGCCGTTCTCCGCGTCGCCGGACTCGGCGCTCGGGGTCGCCTCGGCGGTGGCCTCGGGGCTGGCGGACGGGCCCTCGGTCGCGTAGGCGGCCGGGGACATCAGGAACGCGGCAGGCGCGATGACGGCGGTCGCCGCGGCGACGGCCATGGCACGACGGAGCTTCAAGTCAAGACCTCATGTTCCGGGCGTGCCACCGGGTGTGGCACGGAGTCCGATGGGGCCGCGCTCGGCGCTGGTCCGGGCGTGGCCGTGGGTTGCGCATAGGTGACCTGCGAGGCAGGGCATTGGTTGCACGATCCCTGACAACTTCTTTATGTGACCCTCGCCACTCGCTCGGGGGTTGGCGTAATTGTGTGTTGACGCTCCGCGATCAAGCCGGGTTCAATCCCCAGTCATTGTGATCAAGCATGGACGGGGGGAACATGCGTACGGCATCTGATGCTCGTCGCGCCCGAAGACGCGGCGCTGGACGGGCAGCCGTTCTGGCTGTCGCCGCCTTCGCGGCGGTGGTGTCCGGCACTGCGGTACCGGCGGAGGCCCGGGAGCAGACCCGCTCCGCGAGCCCTGCGGAGCAGGAGCCGGCGGGGGAGGGCCGCAGGGCACTGGCACAGGCCAAGAGCTCGGGGACGCGCGTCGAGGTGGTCGGCGAGCGCTCGGAGCACACGACGGTCTTCGCGAACCCGGACGGCAGCACCTTCACGCTGGAGGAGTCGGCCGTCCCCGTGAGGGTGCGCAAGCAGGGCGGTGGGTGGGAGAAGCCGGACGCCACGCTGGAGCGGCGCACGGACGGAACGGTCGGCCCGCGCGCTGCCGCGGCCCGGATCGCCTTCTCCGGTGGCGGTGACACGAGCCCGCTCGCCTCCATCACCGACAGCGGCAGGTCCCTGGCGCTCACCTGGCCGGGCAAGCTGCCCGAGCCGGAGCTCGACGGCGCGAGCGCCCTCTACCGGGAGGTGCTGCCCGATGTCGACCTGAAGGTCACGGCCACCCCCGAGAGCTTCCAGCACGTCCTGGTAGTGAAGTCGCGCAAGGCGGCATCCGACAAGCGGCTCAGGGTGCTGAGCTTCGGCCTGGAGACCAAGGGCCTGTCGGTCAGCAAGGGGCCCGCCGGCAACCTGGACGCCATCGACGCCACCGGGCAGACGGTCTTCCGCGCGCCCCCGGCCCAGATGTGGGACTCCTCCGGCAAGGGCGGGCAGGCCCGCCTCCAGGCCCAGGCACCCGCGAAGCGCGCGGCCGACCCGGCAGCCGGCACCGGGGTGCCGCATGACGCGTCCGAGGTCGCCGCTTCGGGGTCCGGCCTGGCACCGGGGCAGGGCGACAAGGTCGCCCGCATGGACGTGAAGGTCGGCAAGGCCGCCCTCTCGGTGGTGCCCGACGCCGCCATGCTGGCCGGGACACCCGACGCGTCGTACCCGCTGTTCATCGACCCCACCGTGACCTGGGGCGAGTCGGAGCGCACCCAGCTCCGCTCGGACGGCTACGTCTCGTACAACTGGTCCAACGGCTCCGACGGCCGAGGCCAGGGCGTCGGCAAGTGCGGGAGCTGGAACGGCTACTACTGCGGCCCCGGCTACGTGCAGCGGTTGTACTACGAGTTCTCCCCGGCCAGCCTGAAAGGCAAGAAGGTCCTGGGCGCGACGTTCCGGGTGACCGAGCCGTGGGCTTTCCAGTGCGATCCGCGCTGGGTGGACCTGATCCGTACCGACAACATCTCCTCCGCCACCACCTGGTCGTCCCGGCCGAAGGAACTGGACCTGATGGTGGACCGCCATGTCTCCGCGGGACGCGGCTCGCTGTGCGACCCGGACTCCCCTGACGCGCCGATCGAGTTCCGGGACAACCCCGAGGAGTCCAACGAGAACCTGACGCCGACCGTCCGCGACTTCGCGGCGGGCAAGTTCTCCCGGCTGACGCTCCAGCTCCGCGCGCACGACGAGAGCGACACGTCGGCGTGGAAGCGCTTCAAGGACGACGCGGTGCTGGCCGTCACCTACGTGGCGCTGCCCGCGCTTCCCGCAGAGGTCGGCCTGGTGGCCGGATCCGGGCTGGTCTGCTCCACATACGAGAACGCCCCGTCGGTCGTCTCCGACCCGACCCCGCTGGTGACCGGCCGCCCGAAGACGGCCGCCGGTGGTGAGTCCGGAGCGAACCTGCGCATCCGGTGGCGCACGGACCGGTGGAACGGCTCGTCATGGGTCACCGCACACGCCGACACCGACAGCCCCACCTCCGGCTATGCAGGCAACCTGGTCAAACAGTCCAGAAGCCTGCCCACCCTCTCTGAGGGAGTGAAGTACCGGCTCAAGGCGCTCACGCTCTCGTACTTCGAGGACGGCTCCAACCGGCTGAACACGGGCTACACGGAACCCTGCTACTTCAAGGTAGATACCACCGCTCCCAAGGCGCCTGTGGTCACCCTGGCCAGCCCGTACAGCGAGTGCAAACCCAACGACTGTGTTGCAGCCGGGGGGCCGGGAGCCAAGGCAAGCTTCACCTTCAAGGCCGGCGGCGGTGACACCAACAACGTGGCGTACCAGTACCGGCTTACCAACGGCGACGCGTGGCGGGACGCTACGAAGGTGTGCATGGATGGAATCCCGGCCACATCCTGTGCCAATCTCACTGAGTCCACCATTTGGGTACGCAGTTTTCGAGGAACGTTCACTCCAGAACGCTCAGGCACCTTCCGACTCTACGCCCGCGCCAAGGACAACGCAGGTCGATGGGGTGCGGAGAGCACCATCGACTTCCTCGTCGCCGCAGGCGAAGCGCCCATAGCCCGCTGGCACTTCAACGAGGACACCGGCCCCGCCGCCGACACGTCCGGCAACGGCACGGCCCACAACGCGGCGCTGTCCGCCGGAGCCGTCCGTGACGACCGCGGTCGGCGCGGCCTGATCACCCATGACCGGCACGGCACGGAACTGGCCGTGCCCGTCACCGACAAGGGGCTCGCCACCAACGGCACCACGGGCTACGCCGCCACGGCCGGTCCGGTGCTGGAGACTCGCTCGTCCTACACCGTCTCGGCCTGGGCGCGCCTGGAGGACCCGAGCCGCACCATGACGGTGCTGAGCCAGAGCGGCGCCCACCACGGGGCCTTCCACCTCTCGTACCAGCCTTCCGACAAGACGTGGACGCTGCGTACCCCGGCGAAGGACGCCGCGGACGGCGACCTCACCGACCAGAAGGTCGCCGCCGCGCAGCCGGCCGTCGCCGGCGCCTGGACCCACCTGGCCGCCGTGTACGACGCCGAGGCGCAGCAGATCAGCCTCTACGTCAACGGACGGCTCCAGGGTACGGACGCCGTCAGCCCCGCCTGGGCGTCCACGGGGCCCTTCCAGATCGGGCGCGCGCTGGTGGCGGGCGGTTACACCGACTACTGGCACGGGACCGTCGACGAGGTCGCCGCCTGGCAGCGGGCGCTGCTGCCGGCGGAGATCGCGCAGGAGGCGCGGCTGCTGACCTCCGACGCGTACGCGGGTGTCGAGCTCGTGGCAGCTTGGGACGCTGCGGGGGTCTCCGGTACGACCGTCGCGGACACCGTGTCCGGGTACGGCAGGGCCCTGGCCCTGAGTGGTGGGGCGACCGTCGACCGCGAGGCCATCGTGTTCGACGGTGTCGACGACGCCGCGACGATCGCCGGTCCGCTGCTGGACGACACCGGTTCGTTCACCGTCACCGCGGCGGTCGAGTTGGACAGTTCGAAGCTGCTCGCCAAGGGCGTCGGCTACACGGGCCAGGTGCTCGGCCAGCGGTCGGCGGACGGCTCGGCCTGGGGTCTGTGGTTCCGGACGACCGGGACCAGGACGGTCGTGGACGCGGAGACGCTTGAGGAGCGGACCGTACCCGTCGGCTTCTGGCACTTCGGGCGCCTCGACGCGGACGGCACGTTCTCCTCGGTGGCCTCCGACGAGGAAGCCGCGCTCGACAGCCTCGTCCGCGTCACCGGCGTCCACGACGCGCAGACGGGCACGATCAGCCTCTACCTCGGCCACAACGCGAACGGCGCGCCGACGGCGTACACAGCCCGGCTGGGCGCAGGCGAGTTCGCGCTCGCCAAGGGCCACACCTCCGGCGGCGGGCAGCAGCACCTGCCCGCCCGGATCGCCGACGTACGGCTGTGGAGCGGCGCCATGGCGGGCTCCGAGCAGATCGGCACACACGTAGGCGACTGACCCGAGTACGGGACCCCCGGGAGGGCGGCGGACGGCAGCAGGAGCCGCCCGCCCGGGGCACCGCGGTCGCGATCTCGACTTCTCACCTCTTCCAGGAACGGATGACGCATGCCCTTTGGCATAGGCACTACAACGTGGAGACGGGCGGGGGTGACCCGGCGCCGCACGGGCAGCCGCCCCCTGCTCCTCTCCCTGGCCCTCCTCATGTCCGTCCCCGTCGGCATGACCCCGGTCACCGCAGCGGCCGCGACCGGCGGGCTCGGCCGCCCCGACCTTCCCGAGCAGCGCGTCAGCAAGGTCAAGGAGGTCCGCGACCAAGGCGCCGCGGAGGCCCGCGCCCGCGTGGCGAACGACACCGCGGCCAACCACCGGCAGGCCAGGCGCGCCCGCAGCGAGAGCCGGGCCGCCACCTGGCCGTCGTCCGGGAGCGCCGACCTCGCCCTGCGAGGGAACCGCCCGGCCGAGGCGGACCCCGGCGGCCTGCCCGTGACCCTCAAGCCCACGGGCGGCACCCCGAGCGGCAACACCGCCAGCGTCCGCGTCCTCGACCAGAAGGCCGCCGACCGCCTCGGCATCCGGGGCGTCGTCCTCACGGCCCAGGCAGACCAGGCGCAGCAGGCGGACCTCACCCTCGACTACGGAGCCTTCGCAGCCGCCCTCGGCCGGGGCTGGTCCAGCCGTCTGCAGCTCGTCCGGCTGCCCGCCTGCGCCGTGACGACCCCGGAGAAGAGCGCGTGCCGCACGGCGAGCCCTCTGCCGTCGCGCAACGACACGGACAAGCAGACCCTCTCCGCGCGGATCGAACTCCCCGACGCGGCCGGTGGCCTTTCCCCCCAGCTCGCGACCGCCACGGGAGCCGCCGCGGCCGGCAGCACCGTCTTTGCGGCCACCGCCACCGGCGACCCGGGTTCCGGTGAATCGGCGAACGGCTCCGGCGACTACTCCGCCACGGACCTCTCCGAGTCCTCTTCCTGGGAGGCCGGAGGCAGTTCGGGCTCCTTCACGTGGTCCTACGACTTCCCGATGCCGCCTGCGGCGGCGGGCCCCACCCCCACGCTGTCCTTGTCCTACGATTCCGGCAGCGTCGACGGCCGCACCGCGACCACCAACAACCAGGGCACATCGGTCGGCGAGGGCTTCTCCCTCACCGAGTCCTACATCGAGCGCAGCTACACGCCCTGCGACGACGACGGCCACGCGGACGTCTTCGACCGCTGCTGGAAGTACGACAACGCCTCACTCGTCCTCAACGGCAAGTCCTCCCGCCTCGTCAAGGACGACGCCTCCGGCCAGTGGCGTCTCCAGGGCGACGACGACTCCAAGGTGGTCCGGTCCACCGGCGCGGACAACGGCGACGACGACGGCGAGTACTGGACCGTCATCACCGGCGACGGCACCAAGTACGTCTTCGGTCTCGACAAGCTCGACGGCGCCACCACCCAGCGCACCCACTCCACCTGGACCGCGCCCGTCTTCGGCGACGACTCCGGCGAGCCCGGTCACTCCGGCGGCAGCAGCTTCTCCGGCCGTTCCCTGACCCAGGCGTGGCGGTGGAACCTCGACTACGTCGAGGACACCAGCGGCAACGCGGCCACGTACTGGTACGCCAAGGAAACGAACCACTACAAGAAGAACAAGGCCACCACGGCGAACGCCTCCTACACGCGAGGCGGCTACCTCACCGAGGTCCGGTACGGCCTCCGCAAGGGCGCCCTGTTCACCGACGCCGCCGACGCCAAGGTCACCCTCTCGCACGCCGAGCGCTGCACCGCCGGCGACTGCGCCTCCCTCACCAAGGACACCGCCGAGAACTGGCCGGACGTGCCCTTCGACGCGATCTGCTCCAGCGGTGACAGCGACTGCA
This sequence comes from Streptomyces sp. CC228A, assembly GCF_021390935.1. GTDB lineage: Bacteria > Actinomycetota > Actinomycetes > Streptomycetales > Streptomycetaceae > Streptomyces. The sequence continues at coordinate 17,604 of NZ_JAJPUI010000020.1, read as the reverse complement.
AGGGCTCCGGCCCGACGTTCTTCTCCCGCAAGCGGGTCACGGCCGTGCACACGCACTCGTGGGACGCGGCCGCCGGCGCGTACAAGCCGGTCGACTCCTGGGCGCTCACCCAGCAGTACCTGGACGGCGGCGACATCGGTGACACCTCGGACCACGTCCTCACGCTCCAGTCCCTGAAGCGGACCGCCAAGGCGGGCAGCACGGCGATCTCCCTGCCGCCGGTCTCGTTCACGTACCAGATGCGGCCGAACCGCGTGGACGGCACGGACGACATCCTGCCGCTGACCCGTCCCCGCATCTCCACCGTCACCTCGGAGACGGGCGCGATCACGACGGTGACGCTGTCCGCCCCGGAGTGCGTCCGCAGCCAGGTCCTCGGCGCCGCCGAGGACACCAACACCCGCTCCTGCTACCCGCAGTACTGGAACATCAACGGCTCCTCCGAGGCGTCCGTCGACTGGTTCCACAAGTACCGGGTCGTCGCGGTGACCGTGTCGGACCCGGCCGGCCAGAACGACACGGTCGAGCACGCGTACGCGTACAGCGGTGCCGCCTGGCACCACAGCGACGACGTCTTCACACCGAAGGACGAGCGCACCTGGTCCGACTGGCGCGGCTACCGCCAGGTCACCGTGCTCAGCGGCGCCGCGACCACCACCTGGTCCAAGACGGTGTCCCTCTACATGCAGGGCATGGACGGCGACAAGCTGAAGAACGGCGCGACGCGCTCGGTCAGCGTGGCCCCGCTCGCCTCCCCGGCCCTGGGCCTCCCCACCCTCAAGGACAGCAACCAGTACGCGGGCCGGCTCCGCCAGCAGGTCACCTACGACGGCGCCACCGCCGTGAGCGCGGAGGCGCACGAGCCGTGGTCGCAGGAGACCGCACGCCAGACCGTGCCTGACGCGGGCGCCCACGTGGCACGCTTCATCCGCACCCGGAAGTCCACGCAGTACACCTATCTCACCGTGCCGAAGACCTGGCGTTCCACCACGGCCTTCACCGAGTACGACAGCCACGGCGCGCCCCACCGGGTGGAGAACCGCGGCGACGACGCCAGGACCGGCGACGAGACGTGCACCCGCACCTGGTACGCGCGCAACACCGCCACCGGCCTGAACCTCGCCTCCCGCACCCGCACGGTGGGCAGGCCCTGCTCCGTCGCGGACACCGCCCTGGACCTGCCGGCCGACGCGAGCCGCCCCGGTGACGTCCTGTCCGACACGGCCACCGCGTACGACGGCGCCACCACCTGGTCCGCGTCCCAGCAGCCCACCAAGGGCCTCCCCACGTGGACCGGCCGCGCCAAGGCCTACGGCACCGGCGGCACCACTGGCTGGCAGCGGATGGCGACCACCACGTACGACACCCTCGGCCGCCCCCTGACGGTGACCGACGCCGTCGGCAGCACCACCACCACGGCGTACACCCCGGCGGCCGAAGGCCCCCTCACCAAGACCATCACCACCAACGCCAAGGGCCACCGCAGCGCCGCCTTCCTCGACCCCCGCCGAGGGGTGACGCTCCGCAGCTACGACGCCAACCTCAAGAAGACGGAGGTCGCGTACGACGCGCTCGGCCGCCTCACGGACGTGTGGCTGCCCAACCGCGCCGCGGTGTCGTCCCAGAGCCCGAACCAGAAATTCCGCTACAGCATCAGCGCCACGACGCAGTCCTGGGTCTCCACGGCGACGCTGAAGGCCGACGGCGCGACCTACAACACCTCCTACGCCCTGTACGACTCGCTCCTGCGGCCCCTGCAGACCCAGTCCCCGACGCCGCAGGGCGGCAGGGTGCTGACCGACACGCGTTACGACTCCCGAGGCCTGGCGTACGAGTCGTTCGCTGACATCTTCGACACGACGACGACCCCGAACGGCACGTACACGCGCGCGGAGTACGGCGAGGCGCCGACCCAGACGCAGACCGCCTTCGACGGCGCGGGCCGCCCCACGACGAGCAGCCTGCTGGTCTTCGGCGTGAGGAAGTGGTCGACGACCACGACGTACACGGGGGACTCGACGGCCACCACCGCCGTGCAGGGCGGCAGCGCCACCCGCACCATCACGGACGCCCTGGGCCGCACGGTCGAGACGCGCGAGTACGCCGGCACGACCCCGGTGGACACCCAGTACGGCGCCACGACGGGCATCCCGTACTCCAGCGTCGCGTACACCCACACACTGGGCGGCCGGGAGCGGACCATCACCGGGCCCGACGGTGCAACGTGGACGCGTGCGTACGACCTCTTCGGCCGCCTCGTCACGGACACCGACCCCGACAAGGGCACATCCCGCCAGGAGTACGACGCGGCCGACCGCGTGATCAAGGCGACGGACTCGCGGGGCGTGTCCGTCCTCACCGAGTACGACGCCCTCGGCCGCAGCACGGGCACCTGGTCCGGCCAGAAGACCGACGCGCACCAGCTCACCTCCTCCACCTACGACACCCTGCTCAAGGGCCTCGTCACCGCCAGCAGCCGCTACGTCGGCGGCCGCACGGGCGCGGCGTACACGAAGTCCGTCACGGCGTACGACACCATGAGCCGCCCGACGGGCACCCGGCTGGAACTGCCCGCCACCGACCCGCTGGTGAAGGCCGGGGCCCCGGCCACCATCACCCTCGGCAGCCACTACCGCATCGACGGCACCCTGCAGAACAGCACGGAGCCGGCGCTGGGCGGACTGCCGCAGGAGGTCGTGTCCTACGGCCACAACACGCTCGGCCTGGTCGAGAGCGTCACCGGCAGCACCGGCTACCTCCTGGACGTCGACTACTCCGCGCACGGCCGTCCGCAGCAGCTGGTGCTGGGCTCCGGCAACACGGAGGCGTTCAAGAAGTCCTACGTGACCCACACGTACGAGGAGGGCACCGGCCGCCTGCTGCGCAGCCACGTCACGGACCAGACCCACCCGTACATGCTCCAGGACCTCACGTACCGGTACGACGAGGCGGGCAACGTCACGTCGATCGCCGACCCCACGACCCTCGGCGGTACCAGCAGTCCCGAGACACAGTGCTTCGCGTACGACGGCCACCGCCGCATGACGGAGGCGTGGACGCCGTCCTCCCAGAACTGCGCCGACCCCCGCAGCGCTTCCGGCCTGTCGGGCCCGGCTCCGTACTGGACGAGCTACACCTACAACAAGGCGGGCCAGCGCACGACGGAGACGCAGCACAAGTCCACCGGCGACACGAAGACGACGTACTGCTACAAGGGAGCGCAGCCCCACACCCTCACGGGCACGAGCAGGACCGCGAACTGCACCACCCCGGACAGCGCGTACACCTACGACGCCGCGGGCAACACGACGACCCGTCCGGGCTCCAAGGCCCGCCAGACCCTGACCTGGTCGGAGGAGGGCCGACTCGCCAAGCTGACGGAGTCCGCGACCTCGACGGACTACCTCTACGACGCCGATGGCGCGCTCCTCATCCGCTCCACGGCGGGCGGCGAGCGCATCCTGTACGCGGGCTCCACAGAAATCCACCTCCGCGCCGACGGCACGACGTGGGCGCAGCGCACGTACGGCTTCGGTGCACAGCAGATCGCGGTCCGCAGCAACGAGTCCGGCACCCAGAAGCTCCACTACCTGGCCGGCGACCGCCACGGCACGTCGACGCTCGCGATCGGCTCGGGGGACGCGCAGCCCTACGTGAAGCGCCACATGACCCCCTTCGGCGCCCCGCGCGGAACGGCGGCCACCCCATGGCCGACGGACAAGGGCTTCCTCGGCAAGACAGCAGACACCACCACAGGCCTCACCCACGTGGGCGCCCGCCAGTACGACCCCCTGATCGGGCAGTTCATCAGCGTGGATCCGCTGCTTGAGGCCGACAAGGCGCAGACGCTGAACGGCTACAGCTACGGGAAGAACAGCCCTCTCACCTTCAGCGACCCCGACGGAACCCGAGTCCTGTGCGGGCTCGACTATGAAGCAGCATCAGCGTGCTCCACGAAGCCTGCTTCGTCCTCGACACCTTCTGCCGCACCAGCTGGAGGTAGCACCGGTACCAACAAGAGGGGGAAGAGTTCAGGTACTGCCACTCGCAGGAATAGTTGCCAGGCGCCGCTCGCCTGCAAGGTTCCCAAGGCGTACGGTCCGGTAGTGGGCCCTGTTCCATACCAGATGCCGTACATTCCCGTCGGTGTCGCGGCTCCGCAGTATCTTGAAGCAAGACGCTGCGCGATGATGCCGATCGAACCTCAATGTAACCCCGAAGACGCGGTCAGAGGAGGTGGGAGTGACGGGGCTGTCATGATTGGGGCAAAGTGGGCTGCCGGACTCCTGGACCGCGATACGGTATATGGAGAAGACAGTCGACTGGCCCAGCAATTCATGGGGTCGGATGTCGCCTTCGGGTATATGCAGGAAGTCATCAAGCGTCACCGTGAGGGTTTTCTCTCGGGTCCGCTGAAGCCGCATTCCATTGCGAATGACCAAAGTAAGGCTCGACGACTCTTCGCGGATTCGGTGTCAATGGCTCAGGGAGACCATAATGTTGCCGCCTCCGTCATGGGGTCTCACAGGGCTGAGTATGAGATTCTCCGAGCTAATTCGAGGGGGATTCAGGCGAGGATCACCGTCACGAATTCCATGACCTGGTCGTCATTTTCTCACTACGCTACCGGTTACAATACTGCTTCGGAAAGATTTGTTCAGAAGTGGCTGGACGGTGAGGGTATCGTAGCTTGGGGTGAGCTGCACGGGCCTAATGTCAATGGGGCTGGAAGGGGTCACGATATGACTATCGTTTACAGGGTCACCATCCCCTTCTAGGCGCGGTCCTCCCTTTCGTGTCCCCTTTGTGGATGCTCGGTATGTGTGGGTGCTGAAGCCCGTGACGCTCGACTCCGATTGCGGGGTCGGCGTCACGGGCCTCTCGCAGGCAATGGGTGTCAATGTGCGAGCGGTAAGTGGAGGTGGCGGCGTGGGCTCGTCCTGGGGGAGTAGATTGCAGCGGCTGGGTGTAGTCGCAATCATTGCGGCCCTGCTGGTGGCTTGTTCGGCTCTCGAGGCGTCGGATCAAAAGTATCCAGCTGATCGCCTGGTTGCTGTGGACCAGGTCGTTGGGACCTGGCGGGGTGAAGGTGGCACGCTGGACCTGGAAAGTGGAGGAGAATTTACGTCACGCGATCTCTTCGCGAGGCTGTCTGAATGCTTCGAAGCGGACGGGGACGGAGTCAGCAAGAAGACAGGAAAAGGTCAGTGGAGCACCAGGGAAAGCGAGGGGACGAGCGCCGTATTCCTAACTTACTCTGACAAGTGCAGATCAGTTCTTTGGGTCGGTGAATTTCAGGGGGAGTTGGTCTTGTGGAACACTGTCGAGATTGAGGGTAACCTGGTGTTTCTGAGGCCCTGATCGCTGCCGCCGCATGGTCACCCGCCCCGCCGTCAGCGCGGGTGAATGCCGACGGATGGCCCATTGCGCTCACAGGGCGCCTTGTGTGTACGCCCGAGTTATTCCGCATGGCGTTGCTGCCGCGGATTCCAAAGTTCGGAGCGGGTGGCGAGAGTGCGCCCCACGCTGAGTTGATCCCTGTCACCGCGTTGTGTATTGACCAGGTCCTGCGGGGCCGTAGCTCCTCGGCTTGGGTGTTACGCGTGCAGCGCCGTGACCGTGTGGTGGAAGAGGAGGCGGTCGTCGGTCATTGCTTCTGCGTTCAGGAGGACGCCTGTGGTCGGGTCCACCGTGAAGTGGCACGTCAAGCCGTCGTCCGGCGCCCACGCGCTGAACGGGAAGGTGCGCAGCGGGCGGACCGTGGCCGTGAGGGATGTGGGGGACGTGGGCGTGACGTGCGCCAGGTGGGAGACGATGCGGGCCGGGGTGAGGAGTTCGGCGAGGCGGGCCGCCGCCGGGCTCGTCCGGTCCGGTTCGTAGTCGCCCGTCAGCGTCAGCGTCCCCGCCGCGCACGTGGCGGTCCACGAACGCTCCGACGGTGCGGGCGTGAACATCAGGTCCTCGTGCGTTTCCGCTTCCACGCGGACCTCGGCCCTGAGCCGTGCCGGTTCCAGCAGGGTCCTCGCCATGCGGGCCAGGGTCCGGCCGGCCTCAGGTGAGGAGGGCGCTGCCTCGGTGTGCAGGTCGGTGAGGCGGGCCGTCGCCAGGGTGCCGTGCGCGTCCGTCAGCTCGGCTGCCGTGAGGAAGCCGGTCGCCGGGTCCACCCGCACGGTGAGGGTGCGCGCGCCCGGCGGCAGCCACGGGTCCTCGGGTGAGGCGAACAGGGGGTGCGGGGCCAGCGTCAGGTCGACCGCGCCGTCCTCCGTACGCCGCGCGGACAGCACCTCGCCGATGCCCCGCACCAGGCGCGCCGGGTCCAGCAGCATCGCCCATGGCTCGTCGCTGTCCTCCTCCCGCAGCATGCGGGTGGAGACGCCGGTGAGGCGGATGGTCTGCGCCTCACCCGGACGTGGTCCGGGGCGTTCTGCCACCGGGCGCGGGCCGTAGCGGCCGCCCAGGTCGGGCTCCGCATCGCGCGGCGCATACGCGAGCTCGACCGTCGCCTCCACCCGCGCGTCCTCCGCCGCCGTCGCCGCGATGCGGGACAGCGCCCAGGCCGCCAGCTCCTCGGAGTCGCGGGGCGGTTCGCCTAGCCAGTGGGGAGCTGCCATGAGGCCCAGGTCTCCTCAGCGCCGGGACGGTCCGGTGCCCACTGCACGTACAGGACGCGGTACGGATGGCCCTCCGGAGGGCTGCCCGGGACCTCGACCGTGTACGAACCGTCGTTGTTGTCGGTGATCCGGCAGCCAGGATCAGTGATCCCGCTGCCGCAGGCCAGCACCTTCTGGCGGCGCGTGTCCTCGTCCGGGATGCCCGCCGCGTCGATCCTGCTGTGCAGCATGAAGGAGGCGTACGACGGCGGCGAAGCCGCCTTCACCGTGATCCTCACCGGGGCGGGCCCGTCCGCCGCCCGAGCGGTGGACGGCCAGGTGAGGCGCTCCGGCGGGGGCTTCCCCTCCCCGCCGCCCCACGCGCCGGCGACCAGCGGGAGGGCTGCGGTGCCGCCTGTCAGGTGCGCGGACGGAGGGGCGGTCTGCGCGGGCGGTGCCGGGGATGCGGGCTTCGTGGGTGGCGTCGGGGACGCGGGCTTCTCGCGTGCCGGTGACGTGTGCGTCGGCTGGCCCTCCTTGGCGGACGGCGCAGTCGACGGGTCGCCCGTGCAGGACGCGAGCAGGGCGGCGGCCCCCAGTGCCGCCGCCCCACGTGTCGCCCGGACTGTCAGCCGGTGCACTTGATCTCTTTGTCGTTCTGGTTGTAGACGTGCGCCGAGCCCCTGCCCTGCGGGCCGGACACGTAGAAGCGGGCCTGGCCCTTGTAGCGGTACCACGTGCCCTTCTTGCAGCCCTTCGGGGCGACCACGCGCAGGCTGCGGGTGTTCTTCTTGCCGCCCTTGCCGGTGCTCAGGTGCTCCCAGCCGTACCAGCGGGAGCGCGACAGCGTGCCCTCGGTGGAGAGGTTGGGGGCGGTCTGGCCGCACTTGGTGTCGAAGTGCACGTTGATGGTGCTGTGGGTGGTGTGCGAGTTGTGCGGGTAGTCGACCGAGGCCTTGCAGAGGTACGGCAGGCGCTTGGCCGCCGCACCCAGGAGGCCCGCCGCCGCGGGGGCGGTGCCGTCCTCGGTCAGGTCCTCCTCGGCGAGGACCGCGTCCCCGGTGGGCAGGGGCCGGTCGGCCTCGGCGATGTCGATGACCTCGGTCGTGTCGGTGCCCTCGGCGGCAGCCGGAAGCGGGTCCGCCGCGAGGGCGACGCCGCCCGTCGTGAAGGCTATTCCGGCGGCGAGCGCCACCGCGGACACGGACCTGATGACCCGCAGCCCGGGGCGCACAGAAGTGGCCACAAGTTCCCCCAAATGTGGTCGTCGGTGTGGTGAGAAGCGAGTGCCGTGGTCAGCGGCGCTCACCGGCTGCCACTTTGCTGGCCGACGATCACGAGCCCAAGTCCTTTGCGGACGCAGGGGCGGGAAACCGCCATCGCGGTACCGCCGGGTAGCGCCGACCCGTCGTGCCGTGTCGGCGCGTCCCTGCCCGTGCCGGCGGGGCGTGGACGGCGGGAAGGAGCAGGCCGAGCCGGGTGCGCGGTCGGGCGGATATGGCCTGAAGTCGCCTACGGAACAGGCTGTTCCGGGTCGCGTCCGGGGCCCCGCGGTCGCCGCGGTGCGAGGCGGGCGCAGGGCCCCGGGCGCGGGCACCGGCGTCGGGGGCGCGCCGGGCCGGGCGCGGCGCACCGGTGGGAGGGGGAAGGCGGCGCCGCTGGGACGGAAGGCCTCGATGCGGCCGGTTCCGGGCGTCCCCGGAACCGGCCGCTCTTCGGGTGACCGGGCTGCTGTCCCCTGCCGTCCGGTCACGCACGCCGGAACGCGGTCCCACGGCGCATCTGCCGACACGCCACACGCTCCGGCGGAGCCACGCGTGGTTTCTCCGGCCCGCCCCTGGCTGGCGCGGACACCCCGTCCAACGAACGGGTGTGAAGCAGGTCACGCTCCGTACGGGTGAGTGTGGGCTGGCTCCGCACGGCGGTGAGTGCCGTCGTCGCGCCGGCCAGGGGCCCCGAGGGCCGCCGGCCGCCCGTCCCCGCCATGCGCACCCCGACGCACCGAGGCCCCGCGCATCGCGCATGACGACCGGCGACCGACGACCGGCAGCCGCGCGCCGCGCATGGCGACCGGCGACCGGCACCCGCGCCCCGTACCCCGCGCGCCGCGCATGGCGACCGGCGACCGGCACCCGCGCCCCCGGCGCCCGCACACCGCGCATCGCGTATGGCGACCGGCGACCGGCAGCCGGCGCCCCACACACCGCGCACCGCGCACAGGGCCGCGTCAGACGCGGCCCCGGGACAGTTCCAGCACCGTCATCGCGAGCGACGTGCCCGGCTTGCCCAGCGCCCGCCGGTAGCGGGCCAGGACCTCCATCTCGCGCGCCAGGTTCACACGCCGTCCGCCCGACGCGATGCGGGCGTCCTGGATGACCGCCGACACCGCCATCCGCTCCTGGATGAGGCCGATGATGTGGTCGTCCAGGGCGTCGATGCGGCCGCGGGCGTCGGTGATCGCCTCCACCGCCTCGGCCGTGTGCGCGCCGGTCCGCTCGGCGGACGCCTCTGCGGGCGCGGGTGCGGCCCCGGAGGCGGGGGCGGGGGCGGGGGTCTTGGTGGGGGTCGTCATGGCGGGTGGCTCCTGTCCGTGTGAGCCCCGGTCGAGGACGGTGCGCCCGGTGCGGAAACGACGAGCGCCCCGGGCCTGTCCGGCCCGGGGCGCCTGTCGAAGTCGCTGTCAGCTAGATGCTACGCAGCACGACCATGGCAGCCGGACCAGCCGGTGCCATAGGTAAAGACGAAGGTCGAGTGCGTGTGCATGGCCGACAGTATGGGCCGCCTTCTCCCGGTACCGCCAGCCGGTCGGCCCGTACGTTCGGATGGTGAGACGAATTCGTTCCTCCGTGCGCCGGTAGAATTGGCCAATACCGACCCTCTCCCACCGCCGGAAGGCCGCCGAAGTGTCACCAGCGTCCCCCGCCGCCGCCCCCGACAGCACCCCGGACGTCGTCCTCGTTGTCGACTTCGGCGCGCAGTACGCCCAGCTCATCGCCCGACGCGTCCGTGAGGCCCGGGTCTACAGCGAGATCGTCCCGTCCACCATGCCGGTCGCCGAGATGCTGGCCAGGAACCCGAAGGCGATCATCCTGTCCGGTGGTCCCTCCTCCGTGTACGAGGAGGGGGCGCCGCAGCTCGACCGCGCGCTGTTCGAAGCCGGTGTGCCGGTCTTCGGCATGTGCTACGGCTTCCAGCTCATGGCCACCGTCCTCGGCGGCACCGTCGACAACACCGGCGCCCGCGAGTACGGCCGGACCCCCCTGCACGTGTCGAGGAGCGGGTCCACGCTGTTCGAGGGGACGCCCGACGAGCAGTCCGTGTGGATGTCGCACGGCGACGCCTGCTCGGCCGCGCCCGAGGGCTTCACCGTCACCGCCTCCACCGACGTCGTGCCCGTCGCCGCGTTCGAGAACGACGAGAAGAAGCTGTACGGCGTGCAGTACCACCCCGAGGTGATGCACTCCACGCACGGCCAGCAGATCCTGGAGCACTTCCTCTACCGCGGCGCCGGCATCGAGCCCTCCTGGACCACCGGCAACGTGATCGAGGAGCAGGTCGCCCTGATCCGCGAGCAGGTCGGCACCAGCCGCGCCATCTGCGGCCTGTCCGGGGGCGTGGACTCCGCCGTCGCCGCCGCGCTCGTCCAGCGCGCCATCGGTGACCGGCTGACCTGCGTGTACGTCGACCACGGCCTGATGCGCAAGGGTGAGACGGAGCAGGTCGAGAAGGACTTCGTCGCCGCGACCGGCGTCCAGCTGAAGGTCGTCGACGCGCAGGAGCGCTTCCTGGACGCGCTCGCCGGGGTCACCGACCCCGAGGAGAAGCGGAAGATCATCGGTCGGGAGTTCATCCGCGTCTTCGAGCAGGCCCAGGCCGAGATCATCGCCGAGGCGCCGGGCGACGAGCCCGTGGAGTTCCTGGTGCAGGGCACCCTCTACCCGGACGTCGTCGAGTCCGGCGGCGGCACCGGCACCGCCAACATCAAGTCGCACCACAACGTGGGCGGCCTCCCCGAGGACCTGGAGTTCCAGCTCGTCGAGCCGCTGCGCAAGCTGTTCAAGGACGAGGTGCGGATGGTCGGGCAGGAGCTCGGCCTGCCCGAGGAGATCGTCCAGCGTCAGCCCTTCCCCGGCCCCGGCCTCGGCATCCGCATCGTCGGCGAAGTCACCCGGGAGCGGCTCGACCTGCTGCGGGAGGCCGACGCCATCGCCCGCGAGGAGCTGACCGCCGCCGGACTGGACCGGGACATCTGGCAGTGCCCCGTCGTGCTGCTCGCCGATGTGCGCTCGGTGGGCGTGCAGGGCGACGGCCGGACCTACGGCCACCCGATCGTCCTGCGGCCCGTGTCCTCCGAGGACGCCATGACCGCCGACTGGACCCGGATGCCGTACGACGTCCTCGCGCGGATCTCGACGCGGATCACCAACGAGGTGAAGGACGTCAACCGCGTCGTCCTCGACGTGACCAGCAAGCCGCCGGGCACCATCGAGTGGGAGTGAGCCCGCCGTCACCGGGCCTGTAGGAGCCGCCGTCCGCAGCAGCGGGCGGCGGCTCCGCCGTTGTTGAACCCGGGAGTGTCCGCTTACGTATGTCCTGTGAGGTTCAGCGAGGACCAGGCGACGAGGGGCGACGATGACGGGTGAGCGGGACGGGGCCACGGCCGTACGCGGGGCGGGGCGGGGCGGCGCCTGGCGGGAGGCCGCGGTGCGGTACGCGCTGCTGCCGCTGCGGGTGTTCCTGGGGGTGACCTTCGTGTACGCGGGGATCGACAAACTCACGGACCCGCGGTTCCTGGCCGCCTCGGGCCCCGGCTCCGTGGGGGAGCTGATGGCGGCCGTACGGGACACCTCCGCCGTGCCGTGGCTGGTCGACCTGGCGCTGAAGAACCCGGAGGGCTTCGGCTACGCCATCGCCCTCGGGGAGGTCGCCGTCGGGCTCGGCACCCTCGCCGGGCTCTTCGCGCGGGTCGCCGCGGCCGGCGGCGCCTTCATCTCGCTGAGCCTGTGGCTCACCGTCAGCTGGCAGACCGACCCGTACTACTACGGCAACGACCTCGCCTACCTCATGGCCTGGCTGCCGCTGGTGCTCGCCGGGGCGCCCGTGCTGTCCGCCGACGCGCTGCTGGCGGAGCGGCGGCGGGTCCGCAGGCGCAGGCGGTAGGCGATCCCCGCCGCGGCCGCGGCCAGCAGCAGACCGCCGGAGAGCAGCGGGAACACCGTGTACCAGGGGACGTCCAGGGCGCCGACGGCGTCGGCCGCGTACAGCGCCGCCACCGCCAGCGCCGTGGCGCCCGCCAGCAGCCGGCCCGGCCGGAACTCATGAAGCAGCACGGGTCACCTCCACCACACCGACCACCGTCTCCGCCGTCAACTCCAGGGTGCCGCCCGGGGTGACGCCCTCCGGCGGCGGCAGCGTACGTGTCACGTCCTGGTCGGGGCCCGCGTACTCCTGGCCGCCCGGCAGCAGCACCGCGCCCATCCCCACCTCGGCGCGCACCGCCACCGTCACGTCGCGGGGGACCACCACGTGCAGGCGGCCCATGCCCAGCTCGGCGGAGACCCCGGTCGTGGTGCCCGCCGCCACGGGCAGGTCCCGCAGGTCCAGGGTCGCTTCGCCGTTGCCCAGGTCGTAGTGCGGCCGGAGCTCCGCCGCCGACGCCGGCGCGATGCCCGTGTGCCCCCAGCGGGTGTCGATCTCCCGCGGGACGACCGCCGCGCCCGCCAGCAGGAGCGCCGTCACCACCGTCATGAACAGCGTGCCGAAGCCCGTACGGCCCAGGAGCGAGCTGAGCACCAGCCCCAGCCCGAACACCGCGAGCGCCGCCGCCAGGCCGATCTGCAGGGCCGCCCCGAACGGCCGTTCACCCCATGACGCGGCGGTGCAGACGCCGCCGGCCAGCAGCGCCAGCAGGAGCACCAGGCCGCCGATCGACCGCGGCGCAGGCTCCTTCGGAGGCGGCGGCGCGGGGGCCGCCGCGCCCGCGCCCCACGGCTGCTCCCGCTCCACCGCCGGCGAGTCCGGCGGGCCCCACAGGTAGCCCACGGGCACCGGGCCCGTCGAACCGTCCTTGACGATCGGGTCCCGCCACCACGAGGGCGCGCCCGGCGGAGGCGGCGCCTTCGCCTCCGGCGGCGCCTCCACGACCGCGGCGTGGCCGTGCGCGGCGGGCGCCGCCTCGTGGCCGGGCACCGCCGCCGCGGCCGACCGGCGCTGCGACCAGACCGCCGCGCCGCTCACCGCGAAGACCAGCAGGATCGCGAAACCGACCGCGTCGCGGTTGGCGCCCAGCATGGTGAGGAACAGCCCGCAGCCCACCAGCGCCATCAGGACGGCCGTCAGCGACGAACCGCCGACCCGGCCCGACAGCAGCCGCCGCGCCTCGGTCTCCTCCTCGCCCTCGGCGGGCAGCAGCAGCCACGCGAAGCCGTAGAAGATCAGGCCGATGCCGCCCGCCACGGCGAGCACACCGGTCGCGACCCGGAAGACCACCGGGTCCAGGTCGAAGTGGCGGCCGAGGCCGCCGCACACCCCCGCCATCACCTTCTGCCGGGTGCGGCGCAGCGGGGGGTGCGGCGCCGGCCGGTCGGGTGCCCCGTCGGGCCCGGTCGCCCCCGGCTGGGCGGCCGGCGGCGGCGTCGCGGTAGTCATACGACCATGGTGACGGCCGCCGCGCCGGGACGGCAGCCGCCCCGACCCTGGCCGGTCCCTGATATTCCGCTCCCGGACCGCGCCCGCCGGGTCAGGGTGCGGGTCAGGGCCGACCCTGATGTTCCGGCGCGCCGGGCGTGTGACCATCGAGGCATGCCAGCCGCCGTCCCGCGCCCGTCCGCCCCCGCCGCCGACGACCCGCCGCCGCGCAAGCTGTACCGCAGCGCCGACGGGCGGATGCTCGGCGGTGTCGGCCGCGGCCTCGCCGGGCACCTCGGACTGCCCGTCGTGTGGGTGCGGCTGGCGTTCCTCGGGCTGTTCCTCGCCGACGGCCCCCTGGCCGTCCTGCTCTACGCCGCGCTCTGGATCGCCGTACCCCTCGGCGTCGGCGGGCGCTCCGCCGAGCCGCGCAGCCTCTTCGAGACCACCGCCGACGGGCGCCGCAAGCTCCGCAAGCCCGACACCGGCCAGGTCGTCGCGCTCGTCGCGCTGCTGGCGGCATGTCCGTCTTCATCCGCAGCCTCGACCTCGGCGGCGACGCCAACCGGTACGTGTGGCGGCGCTGCTCATCGGCGTCGGCGTCGTCCTCGTCTGGCGGCAGGCCGACAACGCCCGCCGGGCCCGCTGGACCGACGCGGGCCGCCGCAAGCAGCTGTTCCAGCTCGCCCGCGGCCTCGCCGGGGTCGCCCTCGTGGGCCTCGGCCTCACCGTGTTCCTCGTGGTACGCGGCTCCGCCGCCCAGCTCGGCACCGCGCTCACCGCCGCCCTCGCCGTGCTCGCCGGGATCGCGCTGCTCGCCGGGCCCTGGCTGGTCCGGATATCGCAGGACCTGACGGAGGAGCGCACCATGCGCATCCGCGCCCAGGAGCGCGCCGAGGTCGCCGCGCACGTCCACGACTCGGTGCTGCACACCCTCACCCTCATCCAGCGCCGCGCCGACGACCCGGCGGAGGTGCGCCGCCTCGCCCGCGCGCAGGAGCGGGAGCTGCGCACCTGGCTGTACCGGCCGGAGGGCACCGGCAAGGACGAGGACGAGGAGCCCGCCACCCTCGCCGACGCGGTGCGGAAGGCGGCCGCCGAGGTGGAGGACAAGCACGGGGTGCCGCTGGAGGTCGTGGTCGTCGGCGACTGCCCCCTCGACGAGAAACTGGCCGCGCAGATGCAGGCCGCGCGTGAGGCGATGGTGAACGCCGCCAAGTACGGTGGCGGGGAGGCGTCCGGCGGCGGGGGCCTCGGCGGCGGCGCCGTCCAGGTGTACGCCGAGGTGGAGGGCCTCACGGTCTTCGTCTCCGTACGGGACCGCGGTCCCGGCTTCGACCTCGGTGCCGTCCCCGCCGACCGCATGGGCGTACGGGAATCGATCATCGGCCGGATGCAGCGCAACGGCGGCACGGCACGGTGAGGTCGGCGCCCGGGGAGGGCACGGAAGTGGAGCTGGAGATGCAGCGGGCGGTGCCGGAGGCGGAGCCGTCGGCGGCGCCGCGGACCGCGCCGGGAGCGGCGCGGGAGTCGCGGCAGTCGGAGTCGGAGGAGACGGGCGCATGAGCACCGAGGACACGAGCGGGCAGCAGCAGGGGGCGGAGCGGCACGTGCGCGTGGTGCTCGTCGACGACCACAGGATGTTTCGCACCGGCGTGCAGGCCGAGATCGGGCGGACGGAGGAGACCGGCGTCGAGGTCGTCGGCGAGGCCGCCGACGTCGACCAGGCCGTCACCGTGATCACGGCGACCCGCCCGGAAGTGGTGCTGCTCGACGTGCACCTGCCGGGCGGCGGCGGCGTGGAGGTGCTGCGGCGCTGCGCCTCGCTGATGGCGGCGCCGGAGCGGCCGGTGCGGTTCCTGGCGCTGTCCGTGTCGGACGCGGCCGAGGACGTCATCGGGGTGATCCGCGGCGGGGCGCGCGGCTACGTCACCAAGACCATCACCGGCGCGGACCTGGTCGACTCGGTGTTCCGCGTGCAGGAGGGCGACGCGGTGTTCTCGCCGCGGCTGGCCGGCTTCGTACTGGACGCGTTCGCGTCGACGGACGCGCCGCCGGTGGACGAGGACCTGGACCGGCTCACGCAGCGGGAGCGCGAGGTGCTGCGGCTGATCGCGCGCGGTTACGCGTACAAGGAGATCGCGAAGCAGCTCTTCATCTCGGTGAAGACGGTGGAGTCGCACGTGTCGGCGGTGCTGCGCAAGCTCCAGCTGTCGAACCGGCACGAGCTGACCCGCTGGGCGACGGCCCGCCGGCTCGTCTGAGTCGGCTGCCCCTTCTGCGCGCGGGTGGCCGCGTGCAGAAGGGCGCGCTCAGCCGACGCGGGCCGCGCCCGCCCACGGCATCTCGTCGATGGACGCGATCCGGACCGTGGAGCCGGTGCGGGGCGCGTGGATCATCTTGCCGTCACCGATGTAGATCCCGACGTGGCTCAGGCCCGAGTAGAAGAAGACCAGGTCACCGGGGGAGAGCTGGGAGCGGGCCACCCGCTGCCCGGCGTTGATCTGGCTGTAGGTGGTGCGGGGCAGCGCCACCCCGGCGGCCCGCCACGCGGCCTGGGTGAGCCCGGAGCAGTCGTACGAGGACGGGCCCGTGGCGCCCCACTGGTACGGCTTGCCGATGGCCCCGTACGCGAAGGCGACCGCCTTGGCGGAGCGGGCCGTCGGGGCCGGTGTCCGGGGCCCCGGGCGGCCCCGGTCCCCGCCGCCGCGGACGGCGCGGCCGCGCGGGTGAGTCCCTCGCGGCCGGACCGGTCCGTACGGGGCGCCGCACCCGGGCGGCCCGCGTCGCCGCCGTGCGCGTGCGGACCGGCCTCGTACGCCGCGCGCTCGGCGGCGGTGAGCCGGGCGAGCAGCTTCTCGGCGGCGTCCAGCCGCTGCCGCACGGTCGCCTTGTGGCGGTTCAGCTCGTCCTGGCGGGCCTTCAGGTCCCGGGTCCGGTCGGCGGCCTCCTGCCGCAGCCGGTCCAGGTCGACCAGCCGGCCGCGCAGCGACGAGACGGCGGCCGCCTGCCGCGCCCCGGCGGCCTCGGCGAGGGCGGCGCCGCGCAGATAGCGCTCGGGGTCGGAGGACAGCGCCAGCCGCAGCGCGGGGCTCAGGCCGCCCGACCGGTACTGGGCGGCCGCCGCGGCACCGAGCGAGTGGCGCGCGGAGTTGAGGCGCTCGGTGCGCCGCGCGGCCTCGTCGCGCAGCGCGTCCAGCCGGTCGCGGGCCTGGTCGGCCTTCTCCTTGGCGCCGTTGTACTTCTCGGTGGCGATCTCCGCTTCGTGGTGGAGGCGGTCGACCTTGGCCTTGACCTGCGCGGCGGTCAGCTGCGGTTCGGCGTGGCCCGAGCCCTCGAAGGCGGTGGCGGTGGCCGCCCCGGCGAGCGCGAGCGTGGCGGCCGTACGACCGGCCTGTCCGCTCAGCGGGGACTGCTTGGGCTTCCGGTGCGCTGCCACGAGGGCGGTCACTTCCTTCGCTGCGTACGGGTGGACGGGGGCGGGACACGGGGTGGCGGTGTGCCGGGGCTCGGAGGCGGTGCGGTGCGGGTCCGAGGGGGGCGTGCGGTGCGGGGTGAGGGGCGCGTGCGGGTGCGGCGGGTGCGGCGGGTGCGGCGGGGGTGGCGCAGGGGCATGGGGCGGGCAGGTGGGGGAGGTGTGCGGTGGCCGGTCGGTGGGGAGGTCCGGCCACCTGGGGAAGGACGCTAGGCCGGGGTTTCGGGGAGGGCAGGGAAGTGACCGCTATTGGCCGCAGTTGAGCGCTCGGTCGCTGCCTGCGACCGGGCGAAACGGTTCGGAACCGCGTCTTCCGTGTCACCCGCGACCGTTGCCGCGAAAGAGGCCGACCTCGGTGGCGGCAGGTGATATGGCCGGGGCTAGGCTCCCCACCATGGACGTCCTCATCAATGTCTTCGTCGCCCTGCACATCATCGGCATCGGCGCCCTCCTGGGCGGCTTCCTGACCCAGATGAAGGCCATGGGCGCGGGCACGGCCCGCATGGTTCCGGCCATGCTGCACGGCGCGCTCACCATGCTGGTGACCGGCGTCGCCCTGGTCGGCCTCAGGGAGGCCCAGGGCGCCGACCTCAACCACGTCAAGATCGGCATCAAGCTGGCCGTGCTGGTCGTGATCCTCGCGCTCGTGTACGTGAAGCGCGACGACGAGCACGTGGAGAAGGGCGTCTTCGGCGCGGTCGGCGGCCTCACCGTCGTCAATATCTTCCTCGCCACGCTCTGGACGTGACGCGGAGGGCGGCGGCGACGGTGAGGGCCGCGGCCGGTCAGGCCGGGCGGACCGCCCCGTGGACGGGCAGGTCGGACACCGGTTCCTCGCGGACCGCCGCACCGGGCCCCGTCGCGTGGATCACCGTGCCGCCCCCGGCGTAGACGCCGACGCGGCCGCCGTCG
>NZ_JAJPUI010000019.1 GCF_021390935.1 Streptomyces sp. CC228A | reverse complement strand
CCACGTGCGGCGCGCCAGCAGCCAGGAGCGGCGGGCGTTCAGGCGGGCCAGTTCGGCGATCGATATGCCCAGCCCCCGGCTGCGAAGGAAGGCCGTCCACAGGCGTGGGCCCCGTCACGGTTGGGCCATGCGCGCGGCTACTCAGTTCCGTGAGTACGCTCGCCCGGCGGTATTCCCGACGCATGCCGACCGGTTTCACTACCGCTTCCGCACCGTCTGGCCGTCCTCGCCGTCCCCGGGGACTACCCCGGTGGTGGCCCTCCGTCCGCGACGTGGCCGTCCACGGCGACACCGCCACCGCCCGCGTCCGCTCCTCCTGCCCTACACCCTCACCGTGCACCTGACCCTGGTCGAGCGCCGCGTCGAGGGCCAGGCGCGCATCCTCGAAGCAGCCCTCACCGGCGACCTCGAAGGCCGGGCCCGCTGGACGCTCACCCCGCCGCGGAAACCGCACCCGCGCCGTCTACGAACAGGACGTCCACGCCCGCGCCCTGCTCCGCCGTCTGGCGCTCCCCGGGCGGCTCGTCTTCCGGGCCAACCACGCCTGGATGATGCGCGGCGCCGGCGGGGCCTCGCCGCCCGCCTCCGCGCGGTTTGATCGAAGCCGCCCGGGACCTGTATGGTTCACTGCGTTCCCGGGCGATTAGCTCAGCGGGAGAGCGCTTCGTTCACACCGAAGAGGTCACTGGTTCGATCCCAGTATCGCCCACCGACCGGAAGGCCGGCCCTCGTTGCAGCGGGTCGGCCTTCCGCCGTTCCCGGCCCGTACCGCGCGGACTACCGGCACCGGCACGCGATCACGCGGCCGCCGCCGACTGCTCGGGCCGCAGCGGCCATGCCGGATCCACCGCCTCCTCCGAGCCGTTCCGCGCGAACCACGCCTGCAGCCCCCGCGCCTGCGCCGCGTGCCAGACCGCCTGCCGGGCGTGCAGCTCCGCCACCGACAGCTCCGCGAGCCGCTCGCGAACCGCCGCCCCACCGCCCGTACGACCTCCAGCGCGGCCGCGGCGTCCTGCGCCGCGTCATGGGCCCTGTCCAGCACCACCTCGTAGCGCGCACAGGTCCGTCAGCGTGCGGCGCCCCTTGCGGTACCGGTCCAGGTGCTTGTCCAGCACCCGCGGATCCAGCACGCACAGCGACACGTTCTGCAGGTACCGCGCCAGCGACGACGCCCGGTGCCGCCGCAACTCCCGGTCCAGCAGCGTCAGATCGAACGGCGCGTTCATCACCACCAGCGGCCGCCCCGCCGCGCACTGCTCCACCAGCAGCCGCGCTATCTCCTCCATCACCGGCGCCGCCACCGCCCGAACCGCTGCAGATGGCCGTCCGTCAGGCCGTGCACCGCCGTCGCCGCGGCGGGCACCGGGACACCCGGGTTCACCAGCCACCGCGTCGCCCGCAGCCGTCCGCCCGGCGCGTCCTGCACCACCACCGCCGCCGAGACGATCCGGTCCCGCTCGACGTCCACACCCGTCGTCTCCGTGTCGAACGCGGCCAGAGGACCCTCGTACCAGTGCGCCATAGCCCGAACTCCTCGCACATCACCGGCAGATGGACCGATCCCCTGCCGAACCGGTGATACCCGGACCGTTTGCCCCGTACGCCGTCCGGTCACAACAACCGTGAAAGACAACGCACCTGACGCTCGGCCAGCCCGGAAGGCACGAAGAGCCATGGCGCTCGCGGCGTACCCCGACCCCGCAGACCCGGGAGGCTCCCGAGCCCGGGAACACCCCGCCACCCCCACGTCCCGCCCACCACGGCAACCGGCCGCACCCCGCGGCCGCACCCGCCCCACCGGCCCCCACGCCCCGTTCGCGCGCGGCGCGCTCGCCCCCACCGCCTGCATGGAGACCCTCCAGGTGGGCTACCTCCACGCCGTCGCGGCCGCAGCGGCTGCACGCTCTCCCAACCCTTCCCCGACAACGGCATCGCCTGGGCCACGCGCTGGAACGGTCCTGCACCGCCAGCCGGACCCGCCGCACCGGCTCCGGCAGCACCTCCAGTGTGAGCACCGCACCGCCCTCGGTGTGCAGCAGCACGTTCCCCAGCAGCTCACCGGTCAGCAGCTCCGCGTCGTCCGCCCACTCCCGCATCCCCCAGTCGCGCAGCGCCCGCCGCACCACCGACCGCGCCTCCGACAGGCCCTGCGGGTCGGCCTGGTGGATGTACTGGTGGATGCGCGGCGCCCGCGACGTCCCCGGGTCCGGGCTGCGCCGCAGCACCAGCAGCGCCACGTCGTCCCCCGCGCCCCACCGCTCCCAGAACCGCCGCGACAGGTGGTCGGCGAGTGCCTCCGCACCCGGCGGGCCCGCGGCCACCGCCTCCGCCAGGGCGTCCATGCCCTGCCCGATGTCCGTGCCCGGCTCCTCCACCAGCCCGTCCGTGCACATCACCAGCGTCTCCCCGGGCACCAGGTCGAGCCGGGTCTCGGGATACTCCTCGTCCCCGAACACCGACGCGACGCCCAGCGGCAGCCCGCCGCGGACCTTCGGCACCCCGACCCGGCCGTCCGTGTGCCGGATCAGCGGCCCCAGATGCCCCGCCCGTACCGCGCGCGCCGTCCCGGTCGCCAGGTCGACCTCTGCGTACGTGCACGTCGCGAACCGCTCCGTGTCCAGCTCCGCCAGGAACCGCGAGGCCCGCGCCAGCACCGTCGACGGGGCGTGCCCCTCCCCGGCGTACGCCCGCAGCGCGATCCGCAGCTGCCCCATGATCGCCGCCGCGTGCGTGTCGTGTCCCTCCACGTCGCCCACCACGATCCCGACCCGCCCCTTCGGCAGCGGCACCACGTCGTACCAGTCGCCGCCGACCTGGCGGCCGCTCCACGCCGAGTGGTAGCGCACCGCGATCTCACCGCCCTCGATGGCCGGGATCCGCCGCGGCAGCATTGTCGCCTGCAGGTCCGTGGCCAGCTCCCGCTCCTCGTCGAAGAGGATCGCCCGCTGCAGCGACTGCGCCACGATCGCCGCCAGACCGAGCGCGAGGTTCCGCTCGTCGGCGCTGAACGCGGTGGGCCGCCGGTAGAACAGCACCATCCCGCCCAGCGTGCGCGCCTGCGCCACCAGCGGCAGATAGGCGGCCGCGCGAAACGGCAGCCGCCCCGCGTACGGCGCGAGTTGCGGATAGCCCTTGACCAGCTCCTGGAACGCACTGGTGAACAGCGGCCGCCCGCTCAGCACCGCCTCGTGCAGCGGCAGCCCGCTCTCCAGCCGCCGCAGCCGCAGGTCGTCCAGCACCTCCAGCGAGTCACCGCTCAACGCGATGATGTTCAGCGAGCCGTTCTCCACCAGGCCCAGCGCCAGCCCGTCCGCCCCCAGCCGCGCCAGACCTCCCGGGCCGGTCAGCGCCGCCGTCACATCGTCGACGGTCACGGCCCGCGACATGGCGTGCGTGGACCGCTCCACCATGTCCGTCTGGCGCCGCCGCCGCCGCTCCAGCTCCATCACGAACTCCGAGTGCGTCACCTCGGAGGTCGCGTCCCGGACGATGCCGACGATCCGGTGCGCCCTGCCGTCCCCGCCCCGCAGGATGCGCGCCTGGACGTGCGTCCACTGCTCGGAGGCGTCGTCCCGCTCCAGCCGGAAGTGCGCGGCGTACGAGGAGCGGCCGCTCTTCAGCGCCTCCCGGACCACACCCTCCAGCCGTGCCCGCTCCTGCTGGTCCAGGCGGTGCACGAGCGTGCCGGGCCGCCCGTCGAACCCGCCCGGCTCCTGCCCGAACACGAGCAGACCGGCCGTGTCGACGTCGATGCTGCCCGCGTCGAGGTCCCAGTCGAAACTGCCGGTCCTGTTCATGGCGAGCCGCTCGGTCGGACCGATCTCCCCACCGCGCGGCCCGGACTGTCCGTCATGCTCACGGTTGTCCGTCATCACCCTCATTGTCGAGCCCGCACCGGGCGAACGCCAGGGGATCGCCCCGTGTCCACCGGGCCGTACCCTTACCCACGGCGACCACGTCGACAGGACGGCGGGGGTCCGGGACACCACTCGGGGGGAGCAGCGTGGCGGCGCGGGACAGGGACACGGCCGGCGAGTACCTGGAGGGCTACGCGGCCCTCCTGGCGGAGGTCTCCGCCACGGGGCGCCGCCTCAACCGCGGGGAGCTGAAGGTCCGCCGCGCCCTGGGCGAGCGGGCCGCCGAGGACGGCCACGGCCTGCGCGCCCTCGTCGGCATGCACCTCGCGGCCACCCGGGAGGCGTGGCGGCGAACGCCGCCGCCGACAGCGTGCTCGCCGCCGTCGAGCAGGCCATCGACGCGTTCGCGGAAGGGTACGAGCGGGCCCAGCGGCTCGCCGTCCGCCAGGAGGAGGCGGCGCGCCGCGAGTTCATCGACGACCTGCTGTACGGGCGCAGCGACCTGGGGCGGCTGGCCGAGCGGGCCGAGCGCTTCGGGCTGCGCCTGTCCCGCGCCCACGCCGTCGCCGTCGCCGACGCCCGCACCGAGCACCACGAGGCGGGCTCCGTGTCCCGCCGGGTCGAGCAGGCCCTGCTGGGCCGCTTCGGGGACCGGCGCATCCTCTTCACCACCAAGGGCGGCCGCCTCGTGTGCGTGGCGCCCGGCGACCAGGACGACGTCCTCGTCTTCTTCGCCAAGCAGGCGCACGCCGCCACGGACGGCGGCCGCGTCGCCATCGGCCGCCCCCACCCGGGGGCCGGAGGCGTCGTCCACTCGTACGAGGAAGCCCTCAACGCCCTCGACCTGGCCGAGCGGATGAACCTCGACGACCCGGTGCTGCACGCCGCCGACCTGCTGGTCTTCCCGGTGCTCACCCGGGACCGCCAGGCCATGGCCGACCTGGTGCGCAGCGCGCTGGGCCCCCTGGAGCAGGCCAGGGGCGGCGCCCGCCCCCTCCTCGACACGCTCACCGCGTACTTCGACTCCGGCTGCAACGCCGCCGAGGCGGCCCGCCGCCTCAGCCTCAGCGTGCGCGCCCTGACCTACCGCCTGGACCGCATCCACCGGCTCACCGGGTCGAACCCCTCCGACCCCATGCACCGCTACACCCTGCAGACCGCGGTCATCGGCGCCCGCCTGCTGGACTGGCCCGGCCGGGAGCTCTGAGGCCGCCCGAGGCCGGGGAACCGCGGCCGGGACGTGCCATGATGATCGGATGGAGTTCTCGGACCTGGTTCGGCTCCGCCGGGCCCGCGACATGATGGACCGCGACTACGCCGAGCCGCTCGACGTGCCGGCGATGGCCAGGGCGGCGCACATGTCGGCCGGCCACTTCTCGCGCAGCTTCCGCGCCGCCTACGGCGAGACCCCGTACAGCTACCTGATGACCCGGAGGATCGAGCGGGCCAAGGCGCTGCTGCGGCGCGGCGACCTGTCGGTGACGGAGGTCTGCTTCGCGGTGGGGTGCACCTCGCTCGGCTCGTTCAGCTCGCGCTTCACCGAGCTGGTGGGGGAGAGCCCGAGCGCCTACCGGGCCCGCCGCCACGACGACGGCGCGGCCGTCCCGCCCTGCGTCGCCAAGATCCGCACGCGACCCGTCAGAAACGGAGAAGCGCGGCGCGCCGACCCGCCGTAGCGTGATCCACATGGACATCACCTTGAAGCAGTGCTTCATCGCCGTCGACGACCACGACACGGCGCTCGGCTTCTACCGCGACGCCCTCGGCCTGGAGGTCCGCAACGACGTGGGCTTCGAGGGGATGCGCTGGGTGACCGTCGGCGCGCCGTCCCAGCCCGACACGGAGATCGTCCTCGAACCGCCGCTCGCGGACCCGCACGCCTCGCCCGCCGACCGCCGGGCCATGGCCGAGCTGCTGGCCAAGGGGCTGCTGCGGGGGGTGAACTTCTCCACCGACGACGTGGACGCCGCGTTCGAACGGATCCGCGCCGCGGGCGGCGAGGTCCTCCAGGAGCCCGTCGACCAGCCGTACGGGGTCCGCGACTGCGCGTTCCGCGACCCCGCGGGAAACATGGTCCGCTTCATCCAGCGCAAGGACGGCTGACACCGAGCGCCGGGCGACGCCCGCCGCACCGACCGGAACGACCACCGGGCCCACCGCCCGCCCGCGGCAGCCCCGCCGCGGGCGGTGCGCCGACAGCAGAGGGAGAGACCGAGCAGCATGGCCACGAGCACGGACCCGCGGACGTCCGCACCGCACGCCGCCGACAGCCACGACCTGATCCGCGTGCACGGCGCGAGGGAGAACAACCTCAAGGACGTCAGCATCGAGATACCCAAGCGCCGGCTCACCGTGTTCACCGGCGTGTCCGGCTCGGGCAAGAGCTCGCTGGTCTTCGACACCATCGCCGCCGAGTCCCAGCGGCTGATCAACGAGACGTACAGCGCGTTCGTCCAGGGCTTCATGCCCACGCTGGCGCGACCCGAAGTCGACGTGCTCGAAGGGCTCACCACCGCGATCATCGTCGACCAGCAGCGGATGGGCTCGGACCCCCGCTCCACGGTCGGCACGGCCACCGACGCCAACGCGATGCTGCGGATCCTCTTCAGCCGGCTCGCGCAGCCGCACATCGGTCCGCCCAGCGCGTACTCCTTCAACGTCGCCTCGGTCAGCGCGAGCGGCGGGCTCACCGTCGACCGGGGCGAGGAGAAGACCCGGACCGAGAAGGTGACCTTCCAGCGCACCGGCGGCATGTGCACCCGCTGCGAGGGCCGCGGCACGGTCACCGACATCGACCTCACCCAGCTGTACGACGACTCCAAGTCGCTGTCCGAGGACCCGTTCACCATCCCCACCTACACCGGCGACGGCTGGGTGGTGCGGGTCATCAGGGAGTCCGGCTTCTTCGACCCGGACAAGCCGATCCGCGCCTACACGAAGAAGGAACGGCACGACTTCCTCCACCGCGAGCCGGTCAAGGTGAAGATCAACGGCGTCAACCTCACCTACGAGGGGCTGATCCCGAAGATCCAGAAGTCGTTCCTCTCCAAGGACCGGGAGTCGATGCAGCCGCACATCCGGGCCTTCGTGGACCGGGCGGTCACCTTCCAGACCTGCCCCGAGTGCGACGGCACCCGGCTCAGCGCCGCGGCCCGCTCGTCGAAGATCGGCGACATCGGCATCGGCGACGCCTGCGCCATGCAGATCAGCGACCTGGCCGCCTGGGTCCGCGGCCTCGACGAGCCGTCGGTGGCGCCGCTGCTGGCCGCGCTGCGGCACACCCTCGACTCCTTCGTGGAGATCGGCCTCGGCTACCTCTCGCTCGACCGGGCCGCGGGCACGCTGTCGGGCGGCGAGGCCCAGCGCGTCAAGATGATCCGCCACCTCGGGTCCTCGCTCACCGACGTCACCTACGTCTTCGACGAGCCCACCGCGGGCCTGCACCCGCACGACATCCGGCGGATGAACGACCTGCTGCTGCGGCTGCGCGACAAGGGCAACACGGTGCTCGTCGTGGAGCACAAGCCCGAGGTGATCGCGATCGCCGACCACGTCGTCGACCTCGGCCCCGGTGCCGGCTCCGCGGGCGGCACCGTGTGCTTCGAGGGCACCGTCGAGGGCCTGCGGGCCGCCGGCACCGTCACCGGCCGCCACCTCGGCGACCGCGCCGCGCTGAAGGAGACGGTGCGCACCCCCACCGGGAAGCTCGGCATCCGCGGGGCGGCCACGCACAACCTCCGGCACGTCGACGTGGACATCCCGCTGGGCGTGCTGGTCGCCGTCACCGGCGTCGCGGGCTCGGGGAAGAGCTCCCTGGTGCACGGCTCGGTCCCGGCGGGCGAGGGCGTGGTGTCCGTCGACCAGAGCCCCATCCGCGGCTCCCGGCGCAGCAACCCGGCGACGTACACCGGACTGCTCGACCCGGTCCGCAAGGCGTTCGCCAAGGCCAACGGGGTCAAGTCGGCGCTGTTCAGCGCCAACTCCGAGGGCGCCTGCCCCACCTGCAACGGCGCCGGCGTGCTCTACACCGACCTGGCGATGATGGCCGGCGTGGCCACCACCTGCGAGGACTGCGAGGGCAGGCGCTTCCAGCCGTCCGTGCTGGAGTACCGCCTCGGCGGGCGGGACATCAGCGAGGTGCTCGCGATGCCGGTGGCCGAGGCGGAGGAGTTCTTCGGCGCCGGCGAGGCCCGCACACCGGCCGCCCACAAGATCCTCCAGCGGCTCTCCGACGTGGGGCTCGGCTACCTCACCCTCGGGCAGCCGCTCACCACGCTGTCCGGCGGCGAGCGCCAGCGGCTGAAGCTCGCCACGCACATGGCGGACAAGGGCGGTGTGTACGTCCTCGACGAGCCCACCACCGGCCTGCACCTCGCCGATGTCGAGCAGCTCCTCGGCCTGCTCGACCGGCTGGTCGACTCCGGCAAGTCGGTCATCGTCATCGAGCACCACCAGGCGGTCATGGCGCACGCCGACTGGATCATCGACCTCGGCCCCGGCGCCGGACACGACGGCGGCCGCGTCGTTTTCGAAGGCACCCCCGCCGACCTCGTCGCGGCGCGCTCCACGCTCACCGGCGAGCACCTCGCGGAGTACGTCCAGGGCTGACCCGAGCGCCGCCCCGCCTGCTGCGCCCGCCCGCTGCGCTGCGCCGCCGCGGGCACGCGGCCGTCCCCGAGGCGGGCCCCGCGGGGCGGCATCGGCCGGGCGGTCCTCTGCACGGCCCCCGTGCGGTGTCGGCCTCGGCGGTCCACCGACCGGCCGCCGGTCGGCGGGTCCTGTACTTGAGCGGGACGGTCATCGGGCGGCGCGGCCCTGCACTGCCCTGGGCCGGTTGCCGGGCGGCGCGGCCCTGCCCCTGAGCGGGACGGCCGCCGGTCGGCGCGGCATGCCGTACGCCGGGGACGGCCGCCGGTCGGCGCGGCCCTGCACCGCCGGGGACGGTCGTTGGTCGGCGCGGCCCCCGGCAGCCCCGCGCCGAGGCGCCTGCCCGCCGCCTGTTCCCGTGGCCGCACCTGCCCCGTGGGTCGGACGTCGCCCGTCGTGGGGCGCCTGCCCGGCGGCGCGGATGCCGACTACCCTGGCCGGGGACGTCCACGCGACCGTCAGGGGAGCGGCACGGAGGACGGGGCCGGGGCCTCCGTACCGGCGGCCCCGCGGCGCCCGGGCGGTGCCCCCGACCCTCAGGCCACGCAGGCGGCCCGGGAATCGAAGCGCTTCGACACCGTGTCTGGACACCGCTCGCCCCTCCCTCTAATGTCTGAGCGAAGCGTGGATCGAAGCGCTTCACCACTGCTGCCGCTCCCCGGTGCAGAGGACTCATCCCAGGAGAGCCGATGGTCACCCTTGCCGATGTCGCTCAGCATGCGGGAGTGTCCGCCAGCACGGTGAGCTACGTCCTCAGCGGCAAGCGGTCCATCTCCGCCGCCACCCGGGCCCGCGTCGAGCGCAGCATCACCGAGCTCGGCTACCACCCCAACGCCGGCGCCCGCGCCCTGGCCAGCAGCCGTTCCAACATCATCGCCCTGATGATCCCGCTGCGCACCGACATGTACGTGCCGGTGATGATGGAGATCGCCATCGCCGTCGCCACGACCGCCCGCGGCCACGGCTACGACGTGCTCCTCCTCACCGGCGAGGAGGGCCCCGCCGCGGTCCGCCGCATCGAGGGCAGCGCCCTGGCCGACGCCATGATCCTCATGGACGTGGAACTCGACGACGACCGCCTGCCCCTCCTACGGCAGGCCGCCCGCCCCGGCGTGCTCATCGGCCTGCCCGCCGACACGACCGGCCTGAGCTGCGTCGACCTGGACTTCGAGGCCGCGGGGGCGCTGTGCGCCGAGCACCTCGCGGGTCTCGGCCACCGCGAGATCGCCGTCATCGGCGAGGCCGCGGCCGTGTACGAGCGCCACACCGGCTTCGCCGAACGCACCCTCGCCGGTCTGCGCGCCCGCAGCGAGCAGCTCGGCGTACGCCTCCTGCACCGCCCCTGCGAGGGCAGCTACGCCTCGGTCGCCGCGACCCTGGCCCGCGTGTACGACGAACGCCCCGGCACCACCGCGTTCGTCGTCCAGAACGAGGCCGCCACCGATCCGCTTCTCGCCCTGCTGCGCCAGCAGGGCCGCGCCGTGCCCGAGGACGTGTCCGTCATGGCCATCTGCCCCGACCAGGTGGCCGCCCACGCCTCGGTGCCGCTCACCTCGGTCGCCGTGCCCGCGCAGCGGATGGGGCAGCACGCCGTCGAGCAGGTCGTCGCCAAGCTGGAGGGCCGGGGCGCGCCGGAGGTGCTCCTGCTGGAGCCGGAGCTCACCGTCCGCGAGAGCACCGGCCCCCGTCCGGCCGCCCCCGCCTGAGCGAGCCGCGCACCGCCGGCGGCGGCTGGCGGCTGGCGGGCCGCTGTCAGGGGCGGCCGCCCGCGGCCTGACGCTGCCGTCCACCGTCCGCTGTCCGCCGTCCGCCGCCGCGCGCCGGGACCGGGCGCGCGGCGGCGGCCGTTCACGACGCCGAGACCGTGAGGCGGTCCGTCACGAAGTCCAGCCCGCCCGCCGACGACGTGATCTCGTACCCGAACTGCACGTCACCGATGGTCTCGTCGCCCCACCAGCCCTTGACGTCCCTGATCCACTTCAGGACCGGCAGGAGGTCCACCGTGCCGGACGTCGAGTCCGAGGTCCGCAGGAACGAGAACACCTCGTGGGAGGACCCGTCCGGGTGCGGCACCCTGCCCTTGTACACGTCCCACCGGTGGCCGCCGAGCGCCACCGACCCCTGCGGCGTGCCCAGCGGGCCGACCTCGCCGTGGTGGTTGACCCACAGCATGACCTCGTAGTCGTAGTCCGTGTCCCAGATGTCGTACGCCGTGTTGTACGAGCCGGCCGACGGCACCCGCACCTGGTAGCTGCTGGTCAGCGACGACAGCGCGGAGAGCCGGCGGTTCACCGTCTTCTTCGCGTTCGGGTACGACTTGATGCCGCCCGTGTCCGGGTGGTCGGCCCACACGCCCCAGCTCGTGGCGGAGTCGGCCCAGGTGCACTGGGCGCCGGGCCCCTGGCCCCAGATGTTGTTGTAGAGCGTGTAGCCGTTCAGTGAGGTGTTGCCCCACTGCTCGCAGGTGTGCCAGACCGCCGCCTGCGCCGGGGCCGCGGCCAGGCCCAGGACCGCGGCGAACGCGAGCGCCGGCGCCGGCAGCGCCGTACGGAACCGGCCGCGCGCCCGGCGGGCGCGGAGAGTGCGTCGTGCCATGGGGAGTCCCTTCGGAGGTGGGGGAGCAGGGGGTGTCACCCGGTGCCTGTGCCCCTCGTGCTCAGGGACAGCACCAGGTCCTCGCCGGCGCGCAGTCGGAGCGTGCGCGCCCCGGCGGGGGTCCTCAGGTCGATCCGGGCCGTACGCGTCGGCCGGACCGTCGCCGTACACGTGCCGTCGCGCCACTCCAGGTCCACGACGGCACCGAACCGGGTGCGCACCCCGCGCAGCGCCCCGCGGGCCCAGCCCGGCGGCAGCGCGGGCAGCAGCACCAGGCGCCCCGGCGCCGACTGCACCAGCAGCTCGACCAGCAGGGCGGGCAGCGCGTGCGCCGCGTCCGCGTTGTACACGTCCCGGCCCGGGTAGTGGGAGCTCATCAGCGACACGTGGAAGAAGTCGGCGGCCAGGACGCGCGCCAGCGCCGCCGACGCCCGCTCCCCGTCCCGCAGCCGGGCGGCCACCAGCGCGTGGTGCAGGTGTCCGTGCGCCGAGTCGTTCTCCGCGCCGCAAAGCTCCAGCGCCCGCAGCGCCGCCCGGGCCAGCTCCGGCGTGTCGTAGGGGGTGATCTCACCCAGCGGCCACACCGGGTACAGGTGGCTGAGGTGGCGGTGGTCGTAGGTCTCGGCGAGCCCCGGCCACGCCCACTCGGCCAGCGCCCCGTCGGCGTTGACCCGGTAGTCCGGCAGCCGTGCCGCCAGCGCACGCCACCGCGCGGCCGACTCCGGGTCGCGGTCGGCGTGGTGCTCGGCGGCCGTGGTCAGGGCGTGCCGGGCGGCCGCCACGTCCATCGTCGCGTTGACCGTCCCCCAGCCGGCGTTCGCCGGACGGTTCTCCGGCGAGTACGACGGGACCACCGCGACCCGGCCGTCCGGTCCCGTCCGCGTCAGGAACGACATGTAGAAGCGGGCCACCTCGCCGAGCGCGGCCACCAGGCGCGGATCGCGCTCGCCGGTGGTCTCGGCGTGCTCCACCAGCGGGTGCAGCAGCCAGTCGGCGCCCGCCGTCCACAGGTGCAGCGGATACGCCCGCTGGAAGTGGTACGCGTGCCCCGACACGCCGTCGGTGTGGGACGGCGCCACCACCCCGTCCGCCCCGAAGACCTCCCGCGCGTTGTCCCGCCAGTGCGGCAGCTGCCCGTACACCAGCCGGGCATGGGCCTCGGACACCTCGGGCAGCGCCGCGGCCGCCGCCGACGCGGTCTGGAGGTTCAGGTTCGCGTTGGTGGTGAACGCCCCCGACCACGCCGTGTCCCAGTCACCCGTCCACAGGCCCACCAGGCGCGGCGGCAGCATCCCGCTCGCCGACAGCAGGTGGTAGCGGCCCGCCGCGAACAGCCGCTCCGGCAGCGCCGGGCTCCCCGGGCGGCGCAGCAGCGCGCTGCCCGGCAGCCGCCGCTCCCGCGCGCACCCGCCCAGGTCGAGGACGACACGCTCGTACGCGGTCCGGTGCAGGGCCTCGTGGCGGGCGAGCAGCCGCGCGTACGCCTCCGCGGGCCCGCCGGACCCCGCCAGCAGGCCCCGCAGCTCCGCCGCCTCCCCGGCGACGTCCGGCTCACCGGTGCGGCGGCGCACCCGGGTCAGCAGCAGCACCTCGCGGGCCCCCGCCACCCGCACCCCGTCGCCCTCCACGGCCACCGCGCCGCCGGCGACCGCGGCGAGCGCGACACCGGTGAACGCCTCCTCGCCGCCGGGGTAGCGGGCGCGCAGGGACAGCAGCGCCCCTCCGCGGTCAGCGCCGTGCCGCGGCCCACCCCGAGGCCCGGCGGCACCCCCGGCAGGCGGTGGTCCAGCGCCACCGACGCCCGGATCGGCGCGCCCGCGAGGTAGCGGACGACGACGTCGTCGGCGCGGGACACGAACACCCGGCTGTCCCGGCCGCGGCACCGCGCCCGCACCACGCCCGTGGCGAAGTCCACCTCCCGCCGGTACCCCGCGGCGTCCGCCGCCTCCTGCCGCACCCGGATCGCGAACGCCGGGTGGAACGCGCCCACCCAGCGCAGCCCGCGCCCGTCCGTGAACGCGTCGGCGGCCGCCGTGTCGCCCGCCAGCAGCCGGTCCTGGAGATCCGGCAGGCGGTCCGCCAGCCGCGGCGGCAGCGTGTCCGCCGGGGGCACCGGCGTGACCAGGCAGTGGTGGGTGACCACGACCCGCTCGTCGCCGGGCCCGCCGAACACCAGGGCGCCGTGGCGGCCGTTGCCACTGAGGAAGGCGTCCTCCCAGCGGGCGGCGGCTCGGCCTCCCACGTCCCGTGGACCGGCCCCGCGCCCGCGCTCCCCGTCACCGCCGCACCCCCGCCGCGCTCCCCGGCCGCCGGCGCGACCGCGGCCCGGCGCCGCCCGCGCACCGCCCGGTCACGGCGCGGCCTCCCGCAGCACCACCGCGCCGTACCGCTCCAGTTCCACCGAGCCGGCCACCGCGGCGCCCGTCAGCACGTCCCGGTACACCCCGCCGCCCGCTGCCGGCAGGGGCACCCGCACAGGCTTCCGGCCGTGGTTCAGCACGAACAGCAGACCGCCCCGCCGCACCGCCTCCACCAGCTCCGGCAGCCCCTCCAGCACAGGCCGCACGCCGGCCTCCCCGGCCGCCCGCGCCAGCAGCGCGCGCAGCGCCGCCGGCTCCGGCAGCGTCGACACGTACCAGGCGCGGCCCCTGCGCAGCACCGCCGGCAGCCCGTCCAGCTCCCCGCCCCGGTAGGCGGCCGCCACCTCGGCGTCCCCGGCGGCCTCCAGCTCCTCCGACCACAGCGTGCCGTCGAAGCCGTCGCAGGCCACCCGCTCGCCCCGGTCCAGCGGCCACCACTCGTGCAGCACCCGGATCCCGAACAGCCGCCGCAGCCGCGCGTCCATCCCGCCGGGCCGCACCCGGTCGTCCGGGTCCGCCACACCGGTCAGGAAGCCCGACACGAGCGTGCCGCCCCCCGCCACGTAGGCGACGAGGCCCGCGACGGCCGCGTCCGACAGCAGGTACAACTGCGGCACGACCACCATGCGGTAGCCGCTCAGGCCGTGCTCGGGGTGCGCGAAGTCCGTCGCGTACCCGTTCTCCCACAGGGCCCGGTGCCAGGCGCGCACGACGTCCGGGTACGCCACCTCCCGGGACGGCATGCCCTCCTGCTGCACCGCCCACCAGGAGTGCCAGTCGTGCAGCACGGCGACCTCCGCCGCGACCCCCGCCCCGGACACCTCGGGCGCCAGCCGGGACAGCTCGGCACCGATCCGCTTGACCTCGCGGAACGTACGGCTCTCCTCGCCCGCGTGCGGCACCATCCCCGAGTGGAACTTCTCCGCGCCCTGCCGGGACTGCCGCCACTGGAAGTAGCAGACCGCGTCGGCGCCCCGCGCCACGGACTGGAGCGACAGCAGCCGGTTCAGCCCGGCGGGCTTCGGGTGGTTGACGTCCCGCCAGTTGACGGGCCCGGCGGCCTGCTCCATCACCATCCACGGGCCGCGCGCCTGCGAGCGGGTCATGTCGCCGATCATCGCGTTGTACTGCCCGCCGTACGGGTCCTTCGGGTCCGGGTAGACGTCGACGGACACGACGTCCTCCTCCCGCGCCCACGCCCACGCGTCCTGGCCCGTCCAGAACGGCATGAAGTTCGTCGTCACCGGCACCCGCGGCGCGTGCCGCGCCACGATGTCCCGCTCCGCGGTGTAGCACTCCAGCAGGGCGTCCGAGGTGAACCGCCGGAAGTCGAGCTGCTGCGCCGGGTTGCGCAGGTACTGCGCCCGCCGCGGCGGGATGACCTCGTCCCACGTGTCGTACCGCTGCGACCAGAACGCCGTGCCCCACGCCTCGTTCAGCGCGTCGACCGTGCCGTACCGCGCGGCCAGCCAGCGGCGGAAGTGGCGGGCCGTCCCGTCGCACCAGCAGGACGTGCAGTACTCGTTGTTGACGTGCCACATCGTCAGCGCCGGATGCCCGGCGTACCGGGCGGCCAGGTCCTCGGTGACCGCCGCCGCGTACGCCCGGTACGTGGCGGAGCTGGGGCAGAACTGCTGCCGTGACCCCCACCACACCGTCCGCCCGTCCTCGTCGCGGGGCAGGGTGTCCGGGTGTCGCGCCCCCATCCACGGGGGCGGGGACGCCGTCGGTGTGGCCAGCACCATCCCGATGCCGTGCGCGTGCAGCAGGTCCGCCAGCCGGTCCAGCCAGCCGAACTCCCGGGCCCCTGGGCGCGGTTCGATCCGGGCCCAGGAGAACACGCCGACGGTGGCGGAGTTCACCCCGGCGTCCTGCATCAGCCGGACGTCCTGCTCCCACACCTCCTCGGGCCACTGCTCCGGGTTGTAGTCGCCGCCGAACAGGATGCGGCCGCGGGTCGCGTCATGGAGGGAGGGCATCAGGCCGGGACCCCGTACTGGCACAGGTGCGCACCTCGATCTCTGAGGAAGGGGCAGGGGAGGGGGAAGGAGGGGAGGGGAAGCGGAGGGGAAGGGGAGCGGCCGCGTGGCGCGCCGCCCGCCCCGGCGCGGGCTCAGCCCTTGACCGCGCCCGTGAGCATGCCCTTCTTGAAGTGCTTCTGGATAAAGGGCGAGACGACCGCGACGGGCAGCAGCGCCATCACCATCACCGCCATCTGCACCGACAGCGGCGACAGCCGGCCGGTCCTGATCACCTGGCCCAGCCCGGTCGGCGGCTCCTGCTTCTGGACGATCTGGATCATGACGTTCTGCAGCGGCATCATGTCCTGGTCGGTCAGGTAGATCGACGCGTTGAACCAGGCACTCCAGTAGCCCACCGCGTAGAACAGCGCGATGACCGCGAGCACCGCCCGCGACAGCGGCATGACGACGGTCCACAGGATCCGCAGGTCGCCGGCCCCGTCGATGCGGGCGCTGTCGATCAGCTCCTGGGAAATGTTCATGAAGAACGACCGGAGCACCAGCACGTTGAAGACGCTGACCGCGCTGGGCAGGATCAGCGCCAGGTACGTGTCCGTCAGCCCGAGCGCCTGCACCAGCAGGTAGGTGGGGATGAGCCCGGCGCCGAAGAACAGCGTCGCCAGCAGGGTCATCAGGATCCAGCGGTGCCCCAGCGAGCCGGGCCGGGACAGCCCGTACGCACAGAGCACCGACACCGCCATGCTGAACAGCGTGCCGACGACGGTGACCCCGACGCTCACCAGCGCCGCCCGCTGCACCTGGCCCCCGCTCAGCAGCTCCTGGTACGCGACGAACGTGATGTCCCGGGGGACCACCACCAGCCCCCCGGCCTCGGTGATGGTCCTGCGCGAGGACAGGCTGGTGACGACGACGATCCACAGCGGGAACAGCACGGCGAGGCAGGCTGCTCCCAGGACCGTCGCCTTGGCGGCGGTCCCGGTCCTGCTCGGCCGCTCCTCCCACACGGGCCGAGGCGGGGCCGCCCACCCCCGGGCGATGGCGTCGAACGGGCTCACTTCCTGTACACCCCCTGCTCGCCCATGAGATGGGCGACCTTGTTGGCCGTGAGGACCAGCCCGAGCCCGACGACGCCCTTGACGAGGCCGGCGGCCGCGGCGTAGCTGAAGTCCTGGTTGCGCAGCCCGTTCCACCACACGTAGGTGTCCAGCACCTCCGCGGCGTCCGGCCCGACCGCGTCGCGCTGGAGCAGCAGCTGCTCGAAGCCCACCGTCAGCGCGTCCCCCACCCGCAGCACCAGCAGCAGGGCGATCACCGGGCGCAGCGCCGGCAGCGTCACGTGCCACATGCGGCGCCGGCGTCCCGCGCCGTCCATCGCGGCCGCCTCGTACAGGTCCTGGTTGACGGCCGACAGCGCGGCGAGGAAGACGATGATGCCCCAGCCGGCGTCCTTCCAGATCATCTCCGACGTCACCAGCAGCTTGAAGAGGCCCGGGTCCGTCATCAGGTCGAAGCCGTCGACACCGTGCTGCCGCAGCGTCTGCGCGATGATGCCGGCGCCGCCGAAGACCTGCTGGAAGACCGTGATGACGAGCACCCAGGAGAAGAAGTGCGGCAGGTACAGCACCGCTTGCGCGACGGCCCGTACGCGGGGTCTGAGGACGCTGTTGATGAGCAGCGCCAGCAGGATCGGCACCGGGAAGAACAGCACCAGCTGGAGCAGGAACAGTACGAGCGTGTTCTCGACCGCCCGCCAGAACGCCGTGTCGGCGAAGATCCGCTCGAACTGGTCGAGCCCGGTCCACGGGCTCTCCAGCATGGCGGTGAAGCCGTTCTCACTGAGGTACGGGTCGTAGTCCTGGAAGGCGACGACGTTGCCGAGCACCGGGACGTACGTGAACACCAGCACCAGCAGCAGGGCGGGCAGCGTCATCAGGACGAGCGTCCGGTCCCGCCGCCACCGCACGCGCAGCGCCGGCCTCCCGCCGCGCGCCGCCCCGGCCCTGCGCCCCGGGGCCGCCGGGCGGCAGGGGCCGCCGAGGGGCCTGCCGGCCGCGGCGGATGCGGTCGGGCCGCGGGGGCGGCGGCCTCGGCGCCCGTGGCCGCGGCCTCCCGGGACGGCGCCCCCTCCTGTGCGGCGTCGTCCCGGGCCGGCCCCGTGCCCGGCGCCGTGTTGTGCTGCGACACGGGCTCTCTCCTTGCGTGTCGGCGTCCTGCGGATGGGCGGGTGCGCGGGCGGTGCCGCACCGGGCGGGGCGCGTCGGTGCGGCACCGCGTCAGCCGGCTGCGGAGCCGGTCTCGTCGAGGAGCCTGCGGTACCAGTCGCGCAGCTTGTCGCCGCCCCTGCTCCTCCAGTCGGAGACGGCCTGCTGCACGTCGCCGACCTTCTTGCGGCCGCGCACGACGTCGTCCTCCAGCTGCTCGAAGCCGTCGGCGAGGTTGGTCCACTGGGACGGCTCGGTCACGGTGAGCCCGTAGAACGACGTCTTCGACGTGAAGGCGCCCATCCGCTGCTGCCACTCCACCTGCGCCCGGGTGATGTCGGGGTGGTCCGGGTGGGCGATGTAGGGAGCGGGATCGCCGGTGAGGTCGAAGGCCGACGTCACCTGGTTCAGCCCGGTGTCGTTCTTGACGGGCAGGCCGTCCCGGTAGGTGAAGTGGGTCCCTTCCACGCCGTAGTCCGTCAGCACGCGCTCCTTCGTGCCGTACGGTGCGGCGCAGAAGTTGGCGACGGCCAGGAAGTCCCGGACGACCGCCTCCGGTGCCTTGGCGCTGACGAAGGTGAAGATGTTCGCCGGCTGCTGCGCGTACAGCTCCGGGTCCGCGCCGCCCGGTCCGAAGATGTCCATCGCGGCGATCCGGAACTCCGGGTTCTGCGCGGCCTGCTCGGCGGTCTTCGAGTACCAGTGGGACAGGTCGTTGTTGTAGACGAGGACCTGCCCGGCGGTGAACCGGTTGCCGGAGTCGCCCTGGTTCTGCGCGAACGCGTCGGGGTGGACCACCCCGGCCGCGTAGAGCTTGCGCGTCCACTCCAGGGCTTCCAGGTACTCCGGGGTCTCGACGCGGTTGACGAGCCGGCCGTCGGCCATGTTCCACCACAGCGCCTTGTCGCTGCCCGGGAGCACCCCGAACGCGTTGAACGCGGTCCACTTCATGTCGTCGCAGGCCCACACCTTGCCCTTGGCGTCGGTGGCCTCCTTCGCCCACGCCAGGAACTCCTCCGGGCTGCGCGGCGCCGTCCAGCCGCGCCGGGCGAAGACGTCCCGGCGGTAGAAGGGGGCGATGTTGGTGACGTACGAGGCGGGCATCGGGATGCCGCGCAGGGCGCCGCCGAACAGCGCACGCTGCCAGGCGTCCGTCGGCACCGCCGCCAGGTTCGGGTAGTCCTTCACCCGGTCGCCCGACAGGTAGGGCCCGAGGTCGGCGAACTTCGCGTTGACAGCGCTGGGGATCTTGCCGGTGAGGTTCCAGCCGGGCACGACCACGACGTCCGGGATGTCGCTGGAGGCCAGGACCGCGCCCAGCTTCTCGTCGTAGGTGTTGCCGTCCTGGTTCTGCCACTCCACCCGGACGCCGATGGCGTCGTTCATCGCCGTGTACCAGGGATTGCCGCTCTTGGGGGGCGAGCCCCACAGCGGCGCCATGACCCGGACGGTGCCGCCCCTGCCGAGCTTCGACGGCACCGACGTCTTCAGCGCCGCGGCGGTGACCGCCGCGGTGAACCCCGCCGACGAGCCGTTCCTCGGCGGGATGTCCGGCTCCACCACGGTCTGCGGCACGTACGCCGGCAGGATCCCGGCGGCCTCCTTGCCGCTGGTCGTGCCGTCCTTCCTCCGGGGCCGCGCGTCCCCGCCGCAGGCGGCGAGCAGCGGAGCACCGCCCGCCACGGCGGCCGCGGCGACGGCCGTCGAGGCGAGAAGGCTTCTCCGGCTCGGGCCGGAGCTCGGGGAGGGGGAGGAGTGCGGCGTCATTGCGTCAACCCTTCGTGGCACGCCAGGGGCCCGCCGCCCGGGTACGCCGGACGGGACGGGGGCTGGGAGGAACGGAGGAACGGGAGGAACCGGCTGGGCTCGTTCGAAGCGGTTCACCGCAGACGGACAGGACGGCTCGGTGCGACCAGTCGAAGCGCTTCGATGTTGCTGCGAGGTTAAGTGAACCCCACCGGGCACACAAGGCCCGACGGCAATATTGCCGTCCCTCCCCGCCTGCCCTCGATGCCCGGGCCGCCCGGACGTGGCCGAGATGGTGCCCGGAGACGTCTTGACACCCCGCCCGGTGCGGCCAGAGCATCGAAGCGCTTCGAAAGACTGCTCCGGGACATCCACCAGGGGGACCCGCACGTGACCGCAGAACGGCTGCCCTTCCGCGACCCGCGGCTGCCCGTCGGCAAGCGCGTCGACGACCTGCTCGGGCGGCTCACGCTCGACGAGCGCATCGCGATGCTCCACCAGTTCGGCCCGGCCGTGGACCGCCTGGGCATCGCCGCCTTCCGCACCGGCCAGGAAGCCCTCCACGGCGTCGCCTGGATGGGCCCCGCCACCGTCTTCCCGCAGGCCGTCGGCCTCGGCGCGACCTGGAACGACGACCTCGTCCGCCGCGTCGGCGAAGCCGTCTCCACCGAAGCGCGCGCCATGCGGGCCCGCGACGACCGCGTCGGCCTGAACGTGTGGGCGCCGACCGTCAACCTGCTCCGCCACCCGCTGTGGGGCCGCGGCGAGGAGGGCTACTCCGAGGACCCGCACCTCACCTCCGCCCTCGCGACCGCCTACACGCGCGGCCTGCGCGGCGACCACCCCGCGTACTGGCGCACCGCCCCGGTCCTCAAGCACTGGCTGGCCCACAACAACGAGACGGACCGGGACACCACCTCCTCCTCCGTCCGCCCCCGCGTCCTGCACGAGTACGATCTGCGGGCCTTCCGCGGCCCTGTCGAGGCGGGCGGCGTCGCCGGCGTCATGCCGGCCTACAACCTCGTCAACGGACGCCCCAACCACCTCTCCCCGTACCTCGCCGACCACCTGCGGACCTGGACCGACCAGGAGCTGCTGGTCTGCTCCGACGCGGGAGCGCCCAGCAACCTCGTCGACTCCGAGCACTACTACGACACCCACGAGGAAGCGACCGCCGCCGCCCTGCGGGCCGGCGTCGACAGCTTCACCGACCACGGGACCGACAGCTCGCAGACCACCGCCCGCGTGCGCGGCGCCCTCGGCCGGGGACTGATCACCGAGGCCGACATCGACACGGCGGTCCGCCGCCAGCTCCACGTCCGCTTCGCGCTCGGCGAGTTCGACCCCGACCTCGACCCGTACGCGCGGACCTCCGCCTTCGACACCGCCGGGCACCGCGCCCTCGCCCAGGAGGCCGCCGAGCAGGCCGTCGTCCTCCTCACCAACGACGGCATCCTCCCCCTCGACCCGGACACCGGCCACCGCGTCGCCGTGGTCGGGCCGCTCGCCGACATCTGCAAGCTCGACTGGTACAGCGGCACCCTCATCCGGCGCTCCACCCCGCTCGACGGGCTGCGCGCCCGCTTCGGCGCCGACCGCACCACACACGCCGAAGGCGCCGACCGCGTCCGGCTGCGCTGCGCGTCCGGTTACCTCAGCGCCCCCGAGAGCGACGCCGCCGACGCGGTGCGGGGCGCCGAGGGCGCCCTCGACCCGGCGCTCCTCGACGGCCGCACCGACCTCCCGCCGCTGGTCGCCGGCACCGAGGGCACCGTGTTCGCGCTCACCGACTGGGGCGGCGGCGTCCTCACCCTGCGGGCACCCGACGGACGCCACCTGTCCGTCGCCGCCGACCGGCGGGTACGCGCCTCCGCCGACCAGCCGGGCGGCTGGGTGGTCCAGGAGACGTTCCGGCTCGAACCGCACGACGGCGGACACCTCCTTCGGCACCTCGGAACCGGCGGGCACGTCTGTGTCGCCGCCGGCGGCGCGAAGGTTGCCGCACCCGACGAGGCCCCCACCGTCTTCACCGTCGAGACCCTGGAGCGGGGCGAGGACGAGGTCGCGCGTGCCGCCGCCGCGGCCGACACCGTCATCGTCGTCGCGGGCAACGACCCCCACATCAACGGGCGCGAGACCGAGGACCGCACCACCCTCGCCCTCCCCGGTGCCCAGGACCGCCTGTGGCGTGCCGCCCGCGCCGCCAACCCCCGCACCGTCCTGGTCCTCGTCTCGTCCTACCCGTACGCCGTGGGGGAGGCGGCGGCCGAGCTGCCCGCCCTGCTGTGGACCGCCCACGGCGGCCAGGCCGCGGGCACGGCGCTCGCCCGGGTCCTCGCCGGGGACGCCCCGCCCGCGGGGCGCCTCCCGCAGACCTGGTACGCGGCCGACGGCGACCTGCCGGACCTGCTGGATTACGACGTCATCGGCGGCCGCCAGACCTACCTGTACTTCGACGGCGCCCCCCTCTTCCCCTTCGGCCACGGCCTGACCTACGGCGCCTTCACCTACGAGGACCTCACGGCCGAGCGGACCGGGGACACCGTCCGCCTGGGCTTCTCGGTGACGAACACGGGCCGGGCGGCGTCCGACGAGGTGGCCCAGGTCTACGCCCGCACCACCACGCCGGGCGTGCCCCGCCCGCACCGCGAGCTGGTCGCCCACCGCCGCGTCCGCCTGGCGCCCGGCGAACGGCGGCGGCTGGACTTCGAGGTGCCCGTCGGCGGCTCGGCCACTGGGACGTGGCCCGCGGCCGCTGGACGGTCGCCGCGGGCACCTGGACCTTCGAGGCCGCCGCCTCCAGCGCCGACGTCCGCCTCAGCGCCGCGGTGGACGTGCCCGGGGAGCCGCCCGCCCCCGCCCCGTACGGGAGCGGGGCCTGTCCGCCGCCGACTACGACGAGCAGCACGGCACCCGCCTCGCCGACCGCACCAGGACCCGCGGCGACTGCGTGACCCCGGCGGCGCCCGACACCCCCGGCGAAGCTGCTGTACCGCGCCTGCGACTTCGGGCCCGGCGTGAGCGCCGCCGCCCTGGAGGTCTCCGGCACCGGCACGGTCGCAGTCACCGCCGCCGGCGGGCCGCCGCGGCGACCGCGGTCGCCGCGCCCGGGGGCCCGTACGACTACACGACGGTCCGCCTCCCGCTGGAGGCCGCGGGCACCACGGACCTGCGGGTCACCCTGACGGGCACCGTGCGCTTCGCCGGGGCGGCCTTCACCCCGGCGGCCCCCTGAGGCTGAGGCGCCCCGGCGGTGCCTGCCACGCCTCGTGCGGGGGCGCGAACGGGCGGCGGAGCCGGTGCCCGTGCCCGCTGCCCGTGCTGTTCCCGGCCCGGTGGATCCGTGAGGCGCCCCCGTGTGCCGTTCACGGCGGGGCGACTCCGTGAAGCCTGCCCACGCCGTGCTGCTGTGTGCCCCGGCCCCGCGCTCCGACGCGCCGCGCCGCAGCGGCACCCGGACGCGGAGGGCGGCACCCGGGACGCGGAGGGCGGCACTCGTGAGGCGGATGTCGGCACCCGGACGCGGAGGCCGGCTCTTCGGCTCTGCGCAGCCGGCGGTTGCGGTCCCGGGCGGCCATCGGACGCGCAGAGCGGTACCCGGACGCGGAGGCCGGCTCTTCGGCCCGCGCAGCCGGTGGTTGCGGTCCCGGGCGGCCATCGGACGCGCAGAGCGGTACCCGGACGCGGAGGCCCGCACCCGGCTGCCGGGGGCGGCACCGGGTGCGGAGGGCGGCTCCCGGACTGCGGGGTCCGGCGCGGCGGGGCAGGCTGGAGGCGTGGAGCGCACGCGACCGGAGATGCGGGAACTGGGTGCCGCCCTGGTCACAGTCATGCAGGACACGGGCGCGTCCGTCGGCATGCTCTACCTCGTGCCGCCCGGCCGCAGCGCCCTGCGGCTCGCGGTCCTCAGCGGCATCCCGCTGGAGTTCGCCGCGCCCTGGCTGCGCGTGGCCCCCGGCGAACCCATCCCGGTCGCCGACGCCGTGTCCCAGCAGCGGATGGTGTGGCTCGGCGACCAGGAGGCCATGGCCCGCCACTACCCCCGCCCCGGCCTCGTCCTGCCCTACCGCTTCGCCCTCGCCGCCCTGCCCGTCTCCTCCGGCACCACCCGCTGGGGCGGCCTCGTCATGATGTGGCCCGGCTCCCACCCGACCGAGCTGAGCGAGTCCGAGGCCGCGGCCGTCCGCGCGGGCGCCGAGCGGATGGCGGCCGTGCTGGACCGGGCCGCACGCGCCGGACGGCCCCTGGCACCGGACCGGCCGCCCCTCGTCGCCCACCCCCGGCTGCCCGCGCCCGACAGCAGGCAGGCGGCCGCCGCCCTCGCCTTCGCGGACCGGCTGCCCGGCGGCAGCTGCGCCCTGGACCTCGACGGCCGTATCGCCTACGTCTCGGCGACGGCGGCCGACCTGCTCGGCGCCCCGGTCTCCCGGCTGCTCGGCACCCTCCCGTGGGAGGAGCTCCCCTGGCTGGACCACCCCACCGTGGAGGACCGCTACCGCGCCGCCATCGTCAGCCGGGAGGCCACCGCCTTCACGGCCGTCCGCCCCCCGGACCACCGCCTCCGCTTCCACCTGTACCCGGACGCCACCGGCATCAGCGTCCGCATCACCTCCGAGGCCGCCGGGGACCCCGCCGCCGGCGCGGAACCGGAGGAGCGCCGGCAGGAGGCGCTCTCCGTGCCGCCGCCCGTCGCGACCGGCCGGCTCGGTGCCCTGTACCACCTGATGCATCTCGCGGCCACCCTCAGCGAGGCCGCGGGCGTCCAGGACGTCGTCCGGCAGACCGCCGAGCAGATGGCCCCCGCCCTGGGCGCGCAGGCCCTGGCGCTGCTGATGGCGGAGGACGGCAGGCTGCGCCTCGCCGGGGGGATCGGCTGCCCGCCGGAACTCGCGGAAACCCTGTACTCGATCCCCGTGACCGCCGACACCCCGCCGGTGCGCGTCCACACCACCGGCACGCCGCTGTTCTTCCAGGGGCATCACGAGCTGCACGCCGCCTTCCCGCACAGCGGCCTGCCCGACCTGGGGGCCTGGGCGTTCCTGCCGCTCGTCGCCTCCCGCCGCCCGGTCGGCTCCCTCGTCCTGGCGTACGAGCGGCCCCGCGCCTTCGCGTCCGGCGAGCGCGCCGTCCTCAGCTCCTTCGCGGGACTGGTGGCCCAGGCCATGGACCGGGCCCGGCTGTACGACGCCAAGCAGGAGCTCGCCCGCCGCCTCCAGGCGGGCCTGCTGCCGCACCGCCTGCCCAGGCTGCCGGGCCTGGACGTCGCCGCACGCTATCTGCCGGCCGCCGTGGGCATGGGCATCGGCGGCGACTTCTACGACGTGATCCGGCTGGGCCCGTCGACCGCCGCCGTCGCCATCGGCGACGTCCAGGGGCACAACGTCGACGCCGCGGCCCTGATGGGGCAGGTCCGCACCGCCGTCCACGCCATGGCCGGGGCGCCCCCCGCCGATGTGCTCGCCCGGACGAACCGGCTGCTGGTCGACCTCGACCCCGGCCTGTTCACCAGCTGCCTGTACGCCGAACTCGACCTGGCCGGGCACCGGATGTGCCTGGCCACGGCCGGGCACCCGCCGCCCCTGTGCCGCCGTCCCGACGGCACCACCGACACCCTGGACGTGCCGCCGGGCCTGCTCCTCGGCATCGACGCGGCCGCGCACTACACGAGCACCGAGACCGCCCTGCCGCCCGGCACCGTCCTCGCCCTCTACACGGACGGGCTCGTCGAGACTCCCGGCACCGACCCGGACGAAGCCACCGGCGACCTCGCGGACCAGCTGTCCCGCAGCACCTCCCACGACATGGACGGCCTCGCCGACGCCCTCATCCGGCACGCCCACCGGTCCGCGCCCCGCCACGACGACGTGGCCCTCGTCCTGCTGCGCACCAGCGACGCGCCCCCCGGCACGGCGCCCGTGCCGGTGGAGGACGGCTCGTCCGTGCCAAGGGAGGACGGCCCGTCCGTGCCGGGGGAGGACGGCTCGTCCGTGCCGGGGGAGGACGCCGGCTGACGGCCGCCGTCCGCGCCGGCCGGGAGCCACCGGGCCGCTCCACCGGACCGGTCGCCTCCCGATCCCGGGCGAGGCGCTACCGGCCCCGTACGGTTCCGCCGCGGCTCGGCACACCTCCGCCCCCGAGGCCGCCCTCTCCGCGCGGCCTTCCCGGGCGCCTGCCGCCAGGCGTGCGGCCCCGCTGCCCCCGCCACGCAGGGCGGCACGGCCCCGCACTCCGCGCCCCGGCCGCGCCATTGCCCGCCAACCCCCCGGTCACTAGCCTGTGTTCGCCGCACCGGCCGCAGGCCGGGGTTTCGAACGAAGGGGTGGATGGCCTCATGGGGCGTCTCGTGCCGGCCGTGACCAGGGCGCTCGACATCCTCGAACTGTTCCTCGACGGCGACGGCACCCTCTCCGCTCCCGAGGTGACCCGCAGGCTCCACCTGCCCCGTACCACCGTCCACGAGCTGCTCACCACCCTCGCCGCCCGCTCCTACCTGGCGCCCGTGCCCGGCCGCCCCGGCCGCTACCGCCTGGGCGTGCGCGCCTGCCAGCTCGGCAGCCGCTACGCGGAGCACCTGGACATCGCCGCCGAGGGGCAGCGGGTGGCCCGCGAGGTCGCCGAGACCTGCGACGAGACCGTCCACATCGCCATCCTGGAGGACCTGGACGTCATCCACATCGCCAAGGTGGACTCCACACGCGCCGTCCGCATGGTCTCCGCTGCCGGCCGCCGACTGCCCGCCCACTGCACCGCCGCCGGCAAGATGCTCCTCGCGTCGCTGTCCCAGGACGAGTTCGACACCCGCGCCGACG
This sequence comes from Streptomyces sp. CC228A, assembly GCF_021390935.1. Lineage (GTDB taxonomy): Bacteria > Actinomycetota > Actinomycetes > Streptomycetales > Streptomycetaceae > Streptomyces. The sequence goes on along the minus strand of NZ_JAJPUI010000019.1, from coordinate 8,169 downwards.
GCCGCGAACTGGCCGCCATGACGCCCCGCAGCATCACCGACCCCGACGCGCTGCGCGCCGAGCTCGCCGCCGTCCGCGAGCGCGGCACCGCCTTCGAGCACCGCGAGTCCGACCCGGACGTGCACGGCGTCGCCGCCCCGTCCGCGACGGCACCGGGCAGGTGGTGGCCGCGCTGTCCGTCAGCGTCCCCGTGATCCGCTGGAGCGAGGAGCGGGAGGCGGAGCTGGCCGAACTCGCCGCGAAGGGCGCCGACGACCTCTCCGCCCGCCTCGGCCACCGGAACGCCCGGTGACCCGCGCCCGGCGCGCCCCCGCCTCTGACGCGGCCGCACGCGACACCGTCGTACGGGCTGCCGTACGGGCAACCGCCCTGCGGGGCCCCGCCGTACGCGACGCTTCCGTACGGGATGCTGCCGCTCCGGGGAGTGCCCCGCGCGCGCCCACGGGCCGCCCACCCGCCCGACGCCGCCGGCCGCCGCGGGCGCGCGGGGCGCGGTGCGGGAAGCACGCGCCGCCGCAAGGCGGCGGTTGCTAAGATCATCCGCCATCTCGAACAGCCGCCGCCGTTCCACCGGCTGTTCGAGGACCCACCACCGCCGCGACACCGGCACGGAGCAGCGCGACGACGCGCAGGGAGAGGCCGCCCGTGGGCACATCCGCCGATGACGCCGCCGCGGAGTTCCACGACTTCTTCGAGCGTCACTACGCCGAACTCGCCCGCCTCGCCCACCTCCTCACCGGCGAGGCCGACGCCGCGGACGACCTCGCCGCCGACGCCCTGCTGGCCCTGTGGCACCGCTGGGACCGCGTCCGCACCGCCCGCCACCCGGCGGCCTACGCCCGCGGCGTCGTCGCGAACCTGGCCCGCAGCAGGATCCGCAGCGCCGTCAGGGAACGCCGCCGCATCGCCCTCTTCTGGGATCGGCGCCCCGAACACACCGACGACCCGGACATACCGGCCGTCGTCGACGTCCAAGGCGCCCTGCGCCGCCTGCCGTTCCGCAAACGCGCCTGCGTGGTCCTGCGCCACGCCTTCGACCTGTCGGAGCGGGAGACCGCCGACACCCTCGGAATCTCGGTCGGTACGGTGAAGAGCCAGACATCGAAGGGAATGGCCCGGCTGGAGCAGCTGCTGGGCAGCCGCACCGCGGCGTCCCAGCTCGTGGGCGGGAGGAAGTAGTGGCAGGGGACGACGAGCTGAGGCGCGCGCTGCGGGGCGCCGCCCAGGCGCACCGGCCCGACCGCGCCCGCATGCTCGCCCGCGTCGAGCGCGGCATGGCCGACCGGGCCGCGCCGCCCGCCCCCGGCTTCTCCCGGTGGAGCCGCACCCCGTGGCTGCGCGTGGCCACGGCCACCGCCGCGGTCGCCGCCGTCCTCGGCGCGGGCGCCTACACCGCGGCCTCCGTCCTGCGGGGCGCGCCGGCTCCGGCGGCGGCGACGCCGCCCGCGGTCGAGGCCCCCGCGTCCCCGCGCCCCCCGTCACCCTCGGCGCAGCCCTCCGGGCACCTGTCCGGCCAGGGCGCCATCGATCCCCACAGCAACCGCTACTGGGCCCAGTCCACCGTCACCGTCAGGACGGCGGTGCCGCTGGCGGCCTTCACCGTCGAACTGCGCGTCGCCCAGACCGGCGGTGTGGCCGACACCGGCAACTGGCGGTCCCTGCCGGAGGAGCACTTCACGGTCGCGGTACGGGAGGAGGCCGGGGCGCTCGTCTACACGTGGACGCTCCGGCCCGGCCGCACGGTGCCGGCCGGGCAGCACGTCTTCGCCGGCCAGTACAACCACGCCGAGGGAGGCCGCGACGCGGGCCGGGACCGCTTCACCGCCCGGGGCACGGCGACGGACGGCACCGAGGCCGCCGTCTCCGGCGGTTTCTGAGCCGCCGACCGGCGCGGCACCGCCCGCGACGGACCGGCGCGCCGCCGAGCCGCGCCCCGGGGCGCCGCCGCGGTCGCCCACCGGAGCCGGTCGGCGCCCGCCCGGCTCCAGTGGTACGGCCCCCGGACGTGACGGGCGGGCGTCCGGAGCCTGGCCGGCCGGCGGGCGAGTGCCTCCGACCGCCTCCGGCTGGCTGTCCACGCGCCCGAGTGGCGTCGGGAACCGCACGCCGGGCAGACCGGTGCCCGGGACACCGCCACGGTGCAGCTCCGGCCGCACCCCCGGTCGGCGCCCGCCGCCGAGCCCCGGGCGGACGTCGACGCGGTGGTCCTCGACTTCGACGGCACCCGGACCGGGGATCGTCACCCTGCGTGCTCTTGACGCCACAGCGGCCGCGGATGCGTCAGCGCTGACCGGCGACGACAATGGCGAGTGCCGGACGACAAAGGAGGCGGCATGAAAGAAGAGCCCGATTCGACCTCCCGACTGGGCGGCGTCACCCCTGACGCCCTCCTCCACAGCGGTGCCGAAGGCGAGTTCACCGCGGAAGACCTCGTCCTCGCCTCCGGGCGCGACGTGAACCCGAAGAACCTGGCATGGGCCGAGCGCAGGATGGCCGAGAAGGGCAAGGCCGCTCTCGACGAGCTCCTCCCCTGATCCGCTCCCTCTCTCCGCGACCGCACTGGGCCGCGCCGCCCCCGCACCGGAGCCCTTCCGGGCGGGAAGGGGTGCGGCTCAGAGCCGTGCCACGGTCCGCGTGATCAGGGCGACCAGTGCGAAGACCGCCACGGCGGCGGCGACGAAGGCCACATCGGCCATCGTGAGCTCCTCAGGGATGCAACGGGATCGGCGGCAACCGCCTCATCCGAGGAAACCCGCCCGGGGGACACCGCATGAGCCCCGTTGACGGCCTCCATACGCGGCACTGCGCCCCGTTAACGCCTTCTTAACGCCACCGGCCACCCGCCACCGGCAGCCGCCCACTACCGGCCACCCGCCGCCCGCCAAGGCCGCCCGCCCCCTGCGGCCGCCCACCACACCGGCCGCCCGCCCCTGCGGCCGCCCGCTACCGGCCGTACGCCCACCGCCACGCGCTGCCCTCCGCCGCCCGCCAAGGCCGCCCGCCGCCTGCGGTCGCGCACCACACCGGCCGCCCGCCCCTGCCCGCCCGCTACCGGCCGTACGCCCACCGCCACCCGCCGCCCGCCGCCCGCGGCCGCCCGCCAAGGGCCACGCGCTGCCCTCCGCCGCCCGCCAAGGGCCATCCGCCGCCCGCGGCCGCCCACTACCGGCCACCCGCTGCCCTCCGCCTCCGCCTGCGGCCCGTCGTTCGTCGGCCCCGGCACTATCCGCCCCCGTCCGTGCCGGTCACCTGGCACCGTCAGCCCCCGCCCGTCGGCTACCGGTCACGCGGCACCACCGCCCCCGTCTGCCGGCTGCCGGGCGCACCCGCCGACTGGCACTGGCCCCGGCTCCCCGCACCCGCCCGCCGCCGCCGGCACCCGCTACCCGCCACCGGCTCCCCGCCCGCCCCCGCTGCCCTCCGCTGCAGAAGGCCCTGCCGGCCCTGCCGGTGCCCGGGTGACCCGCCGCTCCGGCCGGTCCCGCGGGTCGACGTCCGCCGGGGGACGTGCCGGAGCGGGCCGCTGCGCCCCTCACGGGGGCCCTCTGCCGGCGGTCACGGGCGGCCCGTCCCTCACGCGTCGGGCAGGCTCCCGGGGAGCGCCGGGCGCCTTTGCCCCGTGCCGCACCACGCGCCGCGCTTCACCGCGCCGCGCGCGCCGTTGCCGTTTGCGCCGCACCGCGCATGAACCCGCCGCGGCTGCGCACTCGTGACCCATGAGGCACTTCAACCCCGACCCGGACCCCGAGCGCAGCACCGGCCTGGAGCCGGGCGGAGGCGTTCCGCCCGGTGAGACGCCCCCGGCCGAGAGCAGCATGCCGGAAGCGGGGCCCTACGAGAGCCACAACCCCACCAAGGGCTGGGCCAAGGCACCGCTGGCCGGGATCCTGCTGGTCGTCCTCCTGGTGGCCGCCGGACTCGCCGCCATGGCAGTGGCCATAGCGCGGTAGCCGCGGTCATCGGCGGCCGGCCCGCGCCTCCGGCGCACGCCCCGCCTCGGCGGAGCGCGCACCGGCATGCGCCTGCCCAGCCCGTCCCGGCCCGTCCCGTCCCGGCCCGTCCCGGCCCGGCCCGGCCCGGCCCGGCCACCGACGGTGCACCCGCGCCCCGCGCCCCCGTGCGCCCGCGCAGGCGGGCCACGAACCGGCAAGCCCCCAGCCACCGGCGGTGGCACCCGCGCCCCCGCGCCCCGCTCCGGCGGAGCGCGGCCCAGGGGCACCCTGCCGCCACCGGCGCACTCCGCACGCCCCGTCCCGCCCCGCGGAGCGGGAACCGGCATGCGCATACTCTGGCGGCCCCCAGACGCGGCCCCGGCCCCGCCAGGGACCGGCCAGGGCCCCAGCCACAGCCCCGGCCAGGGCCCAGGGCTTCTGGCAGTGGCGCCCCCGCCTCCCCGCCCCCGCCCCCGCTCCGGCGGAGCGCGCACCGGCATGCCCCGCCCACCCCTGCCGTGCCCATGCTTCGCGGCCGGGCCGCGAAAGCCGTGGCCAGGCCCGGTCCGCGCGGGCGCCCGCCCCGTACACACTGTCAGAGCGGGGCGCCATACTGGACGGACCGGGGAGGGCGCGCGGAGAACCGACGGGGGCGACAGCAGGCGATGGCGGACACCAGGCTGATCCACGGCCGCTACCGGCTGCTGGAGGTGATCGGGCGCGGCGGCATGGGCGAGGTGTGGCGGGCCACGGACGAGGCGCTCGGCCGCCGGGTCGCCGTCAAGTGCCTCAAGCCGCTCGGACCGCAGCACGACCCCGGCTTCGTGAGCGTCCTGCGCGAGCGGTTCCGCCGCGAGGCACGCGTAGCCGCCTCGCTCCAGCACCGCGGTGTCACCGTCGTCCACGACTTCGGCGAGTGCGAGGGATCCCTGTTCCTCGTGATGGAGCTCCTCCAGGGCCGCAACCTCAGCCAGCTGCTGGAGGACAACCGGCACCACCCGCTGCCCCTGCCGGACGTCGTCGACATCGCCGAGCAGGTGGCCGACGCGCTCGCCTACACCCACCGCCAGGGCATCGTCCACCGCGACCTGAAGCCCGCGAACATCGTGCGGCTCGCCGACGGCGGGGTGAAGATCTGCGACTTCGGCATCGCACGCCCGGGCGCGGACACCGGTGCCGCCTCCCGCCTCACCTCCGGCGGCATCGCCATGGGCACCCCGCACTACATGTCGCCGGAGCAGATCAGCGGCGGCCAGGTCGACCACCGCAGCGACCTGTACTCCCTGGGCTGCGTCCTCTACGAGATCGCCACGGGCTCGCCGCCCTTCGACCAGGACGACGCCTGGGCGGTGCTCGTCGGCCACCGCGACACCCCGCCGGTGCCGCTGCGGGCCCACCGGGCGGAACTGCCGCCGGTGTTCGAGCGAATCGTGCTCGACCTCCTCGCCAAGGCCCCGGAGGCCAGACCGGCCGACGCGGGCGACCTCCACCGGCGCATCACCGGCGCCCGCGGCGTGGTCATACCCGCCCCGTCCCGCACGCCCCACCCCGCAGCCTGCCACCCGCCCGCCCCCGCCCCCGCCGCCGACCGCCTCCCCGCACCCCACCCCGCCCTGCCCGCGCCCGCTTCCCTCCCCGCGGCACCCGCCCCGGCGGCCCCGGGAGAGCTCCCCGCCTGGACCCGCTCCCTCACCCCGGGCCCCGGAGCCGTCGGCGGAGCAGCCCCGCGCCCCGCCCCGGCCTCCCGGCGGGTACAGCGGGCAGGTCAGCGAGGACGGGCGTACCGCCTACGCCACCGTGACCTTCCGCGAGCAGGCCGACGACATCCCCGTCGAGCAGGCGCAGGCCCTCGTCGAGTACTGGCGAAGGCCGCCGGGACCGACGGGCTCCAGGTGAGCTCGGCGGCAGCGCCGTCGCCCCCCCACCGAGGCGCCTCGGCGGGCACATCGCCGAGGCCGTCGGCGCGGCCGTCGCCGCCGTCGTCCTCTCCTCGCCTTCGCCCTCGCCGCCTCCTGCTCCCCATCGCCACCGCCCCCGTCAGCGTCGGCATCGCTCATACTGGGGATCGTGCCCTCGGGCACGTGATGACCGTCGCCGACTTCGCACCCATGCTCGGCATGCTCATCGGCCTCGGCGTCGGCATCGACTACGCTCTTCATCGTCACCCGCCACCGCAAGGGCCTCAAGCGCGGTCTCAGCGTCGCCGAGGCCGCCGAAACGCCGTCGCTACCACCGCCCGGGCGGGCCGTCGTCTTCGCGGGCGCCACCGTCTGCATCGCGCTCCTCGGCATGCTGATCCTCAGGCTGGGCTTCCTCAACGGCGTCGCCATAGCCGCATCCCTCACCGTCATCCTCACCGTCGCCGCGTCCGTGACGCTGCTGCCCGCGTTGCTCTCCTTCATCGGGATGGGGCCCTGTCCCCGCCGCGAGCGCCGCCGCCTCACCGAGCACGGCCCGCAGCCCGAGCTGCCCACAGGCTTCGCCGCCCGCTGGTCCGCGTTCGTCGAGCGGCACCAGCGAAGCCGGCGCAGCCGCCGCCGTCATGCTCGTCCTGGCGCTGCCGACGCTGTCGCTGCTTCCCGGCACCTGACCAGGGCAACGACCCCAGCCCGGCCACCACCCGCCAGGCGTACACCACTCGCCGAGGGCTTCGGGCCCGGCGTCAACGGTCCGCTGACCGTCGTCGCCGAGCTGGACGGCGCTCGCCGACCGGGTCGCCATGAACGAGTTGCCCGGCCGCGCTGCGCGCCACCGCCGGCGTGGACTCCGTCGGCCCCGTCACCTACAGCGGCAACGGCAGCACGGCGACGGTCACCGTCGTCCCGGACTCCGCACCCCAGTCGCAGCAGACCAGCGACCTCGTCGAGCGGCTGCGCGCCGACGTCCTGCCCGCCGCCGAGCAGGGCACCACACTGGACGTCCACGTCGGCGGCATCACGGCCGCGTACGACGACTTCGCGCAGGTCATCATCGGCAAGCTGCCGCTGTTCGTCGGCGTCGTCATCGCCCTCGGCTGCCTGCTGCTCCTACTCGCCTTCCGGTCCCTCGGCATCCCGCTGAAGGCCGCGGCCATGAACGTGGCCGCCGTCGCGTCCGCCTTCGGCATCGTCGTGGCGATCTTCCAGTGGGGCTGGGGCAGCGAGCTGCTCGGCCCCGGCAGCGCCGGCCCCATCGAACCCTTCCTGCCGGTCATCGCCGTGTCCGTGCTCTTCGGGCTCTCCATGGACTACCAGGTCTTCCTGGTGAGCCGGATGTACGAGGAGTGGCTGGAGACCAGGGACAACCGGCGCGCCGTCCGCGTGGGGCTCGCCGAGACCAGCCGGGTCATCAACTCCGCCGCCGTCATCATGATCGCCGTGTTCCTCGCGTTCGTGCTGTCCGGCGACCGGGTCATCGCGATGTTCGGCATCGGCCTCGCCGCCGCCGTCGCCCTGGACGCCTTCGTCCTGCGCACCCTGCTCCCCGGCCCTCATGCACATGCTGGGCGGGCGAACTGGTGGCTGCCGCGGCCTGGACCGGATCCTGCCGAAGATCAGCATCGAGCCCCCGAGTCCCCGTACCGGCAGCCCGTGCGAGGATCCCGGAGAAGCGCACGAGCGGCGACGGAGAGCTCGTGCCGTAGCCCGCCGGCACGGCGGGGAGCGGGGAGACCACCATGGTGTTCGCGATGTCCCTGGGCGACGACGGCGCCGAACTGTGCCCGCTGGAGCCCTGGCAGGCCGAGGAGTACCTCGCGCACATCGACCGCGGCCGTGACTTCATCGGCCGGTACGCGGACTGCCGGACGTGTGCAAGGACCTCGCGTCGGCCCGGGCGTTCCTCCAGTCGTACGCCGACAAGACGGCCGCCGACGCGGGCGCCTCTACGCCATCCGGCTGGACGGCACCCTCGTCGGCGGCGTCATGTTCCGCACCATGGACCCCGCGATGGGCACCTGCGAGGTCGGCTGCTGGCTGGAGCCGCCGCCGTGGGGCGCGGCCTGGTCACCCGGGCGGCCACGGCGATCATCGACTGGGCTGTGGAGGTGCGCGGCATGCACCGTCGAGGGTGGTCGCCCCAACACCGGATACAGCATCAACGTCGCCAAGCGCCTCGGCATGACCTGGGACGGCGTGCCGCGGGGTCACCTGTGGCCGGGGTGAGCGGCAGGACAGCGAGGTTCGGTCCGTCCTCGCCCCGGAGTGGCGCCCACCGCGGAAGCGCGTCGGTCGTCCCGGCAAGCCGAGGCGGCCGGGGC
>NZ_JAJPUI010000002.1 GCF_021390935.1 Streptomyces sp. CC228A | reverse complement strand
GGCCGCCGCCTTCGCCGCCGCGCTGGGCGCTGCCGGTGTTCCGGTACGCCTCTCCCGGACCGGGCTGAGTCCGGGTCACGTCGCCTCGTCTGCGGACCGGGGAGGCGAGGAGCCCGCCGAGGAGCCCGGCGGCGAGTCCCCACAGGAGGGCCAGGCCGCCGCGGCCGACCGGCGCTGCGACCAGACCGCCGCGCCGCTCACCGCGAAGACCAGCAGGATCGCGAAACCGACCGCGTCGCGGTTGGCGCCCAGCATGGTGAGGAACAGCCCGCAGCCCACCAGCGCCATCAGGACGGCCGTCAGCGACGAACCGCCGACCCGGCCCGACAGCAGCCGCCGCGCCTCGGTCTCCTCCTCGCCCTCGGCGGGCAGCAGCAGCCACGCGAAGCCGTAGAAGATCAGGCCGATGCCGCCCGCCACGGCGAGCACACCGGTCGCGACCCGGAAGACCACCGGGTCCAGGTCGAAGTGGCGGCCGAGGCCGCCGCACACCCCCGCCATCACCTTCTGCCGGGTGCGGCGCAGCGGGGGTGCGGCGCCGCCGGTCGGGTGCCCCGTCGGGCCCGGTCGCCCCGGCTGGGCGGCGGCGGCGGCGTCGCGGTAGTCATACGACCATGGTGACGGCCGCCGCGCCGGGACGGCAGCCGCCCCGACCCTGGCCGGTCCCTGATATTCCGCTCCCGGACCGCGCCCGCCGGGTCAGGGTGCGGGTCAGGGCCGACCCTGATGTTCCGGCGCGCCGGGCGTGTGACCATCGAGGCATGCCAGCCGCCGTCCCGCGCCCGTCCGCCCCCGCCGCCGACGACCCGCCGCCGCGCAAGCTGTACCGCAGCGCCGACGGGCGGATGCTCGGCGGTGTCGGCCGCGGCCTCGCCGGGCACCTCGGACTGCCCGTCGTGTGGGTGCGGCTGGCGTTCCTCGGGCTGTTCCTCGCCGACGGCCCCCTGGCCGTCCTGCTCTACGCCGCGCTCTGGATCGCCGTACCCCTCGGCGTCGGCGGGCGCTCCGCCGAGCCGCGCAGCCTCTTCGAGACCACCGCCGACGGGCGCCGCAAGCTCCGCAAGCCCGACACCGGCCAGGTCGTCGCGCTCGTCGCGCTGCTGGCCGGCATGTCCGTCTTCATCCGCAGCCTCGACCTCGGCGGCGACGCCAACCGGTACGTGTGGCCGGCGCTGCTCATCGGCGTCGGCGTCGTCCTCGTCTGGCGGCAGGCCGACAACGCCCGCCGGGCCCGCTGGACCGACGCGGGCCGCCGCAAGCAGCTGTTCCAGCTCGCCCGCGGCCTCGCCGGGGTCGCCCTCGTGGGCCTCGGCCTCACCGTGTTCCTCGTGGTACGCGGCTCCGCCGCCCAGCTCGGCACCGCGCTCACCGCCGCCCTCGCCGTGCTCGCCGGGATCGCGCTGCTCGCCGGGCCCTGGCTGGTCCGGATATCGCAGGACCTGACGGAGGAGCGCACCATGCGCATCCGCGCCCAGGAGCGCGCCGAGGTCGCCGCGCACGTCCACGACTCGGTGCTGCACACCCTCACCCTCATCCAGCGCCGCGCCGACGACCCGGCGGAGGTGCGCCGCCTCGCCCGCGCGCAGGAGCGGGAGCTGCGCACCTGGCTGTACCGGCCGGAGGGCACCGGCAAGGACGAGGACGAGGAGCCCGCCACCCTCGCCGACGCGGTGCGGAAGGCGGCCGCCGAGGTGGAGGACAAGCACGGGGTGCCGCTGGAGGTCGTGGTCGTCGGCGACTGCCCCCTCGACGAGAAACTGGCCGCGCAGATGCAGGCCGCGCGTGAGGCGATGGTGAACGCCGCCAAGTACGGTGGCGGGGAGGCGTCCGGCGGCGGGGGCCTCGGCGGCGGCGCCGTCCAGGTGTACGCCGAGGTGGAGGGCCTCACGGTCTTCGTCTCCGTACGGGACCGCGGTCCCGGCTTCGACCTCGGTGCCGTCCCCGCCGACCGCATGGGCGTACGGGAATCGATCATCGGCCGGATGCAGCGCAACGGCGGCACGGCACGGGTGAGGTCGGCGCCCGGGGAGGGCACGGAAGTGGAGCTGGAGATGCAGCGGGCGGTGCCGGAGGCGGAGCCGTCGGCGGCGCCGCGGACCGCGCCGGGAGCGGCGCGGGAGTCGCGGCAGTCGGAGTCGGAGGAGACGGGCGCATGAGCACCGAGGACACGAGCGGGCAGCAGCAGGGGGCGGAGCGGCACGTGCGCGTGGTGCTCGTCGACGACCACAGGATGTTTCGCACCGGCGTGCAGGCCGAGATCGGGCGGACGGAGGAGACCGGCGTCGAGGTCGTCGGCGAGGCCGCCGACGTCGACCAGGCCGTCACCGTGATCACGGCGACCCGCCCGGAAGTGGTGCTGCTCGACGTGCACCTGCCGGGCGGCGGCGGCGTGGAGGTGCTGCGGCGCTGCGCCTCGCTGATGGCGGCGCCGGAGCGGCCGGTGCGGTTCCTGGCGCTGTCCGTGTCGGACGCGGCCGAGGACGTCATCGGGGTGATCCGCGGCGGGGCGCGCGGCTACGTCACCAAGACCATCACCGGCGCGGACCTGGTCGACTCGGTGTTCCGCGTGCAGGAGGGCGACGCGGTGTTCTCGCCGCGGCTGGCCGGCTTCGTACTGGACGCGTTCGCGTCGACGGACGCGCCGCCGGTGGACGAGGACCTGGACCGGCTCACGCAGCGGGAGCGCGAGGTGCTGCGGCTGATCGCGCGCGGTTACGCGTACAAGGAGATCGCGAAGCAGCTCTTCATCTCGGTGAAGACGGTGGAGTCGCACGTGTCGGCGGTGCTGCGCAAGCTCCAGCTGTCGAACCGGCACGAGCTGACCCGCTGGGCGACGGCCCGCCGGCTCGTCTGAGTCGGCTGCCCCTTCTGCGCGCGGGTGGCCGCGTGCAGAAGGGCGCGCTCAGCCGACGCGGGCCGCGCCCGCCCACGGCATCTCGTCGATGGACGCGATCCGGACCGTGGAGCCGGTGCGGGGCGCGTGGATCATCTTGCCGTCACCGATGTAGATCCCGACGTGGCTCAGGCCCGAGTAGAAGAAGACCAGGTCACCGGGGGAGAGCTGGGAGCGGGCCACCCGCTGCCCGGCGTTGATCTGGCTGTAGGTGGTGCGGGGCAGCGCCACCCCGGCGGCCCGCCACGCGGCCTGGGTGAGCCCGGAGCAGTCGTACGAGGACGGGCCCGTGGCGCCCCACTGGTACGGCTTGCCGATGGCCCCGTACGCGAAGGCGACCGCCTTGGCGGAGCGGGCCGTCGGGGCCGGTGTCCGGGGCCCCGGGCGGCCCCGGTCCCCGCCGCCGCGGACGGCGCGGCCGCGCGGGTGAGTCCCTCGCGGCCGGACCGGTCCGTACGGGGCGCCGCACCCGGGCGGCCCGCGTCGCCGCCGTGCGCGTGCGGACCGGCCTCGTACGCCGCGCGCTCGGCGGCGGTGAGCCGGGCGAGCAGCTTCTCGGCGGCGTCCAGCCGCTGCCGCACGGTCGCCTTGTGGCGGTTCAGCTCGTCCTGGCGGGCCTTCAGGTCCCGGGTCCGGTCGGCGGCCTCCTGCCGCAGCCGGTCCAGGTCGACCAGCCGGCCGCGCAGCGACGAGACGGCGGCCGCCTGCCGCGCCCCGGCGGCCTCGGCGAGGGCGGCGCCGCGCAGATAGCGCTCGGGGTCGGAGGACAGCGCCAGCCGCAGCGCGGGCTCAGGCCGCCCGACCGGTACTGGGCGGCCGCCGCGGCACCGAGCGAGTGGCGCGCGGAGTTGAGGCGCTCGGTGCGCCGCGCGGCCTCGTCGCGCAGCGCGTCCAGCCGGTCGCGGGCCTGGTCGGCCTTCTCCTTGGCGCCGTTGTACTTCTCGGTGGCGATCTCCGCTTCGTGGTGGAGGCGGTCGACCTTGGCCTTGACCTGCGCGGCGGTCAGCTGCGGTTCGGCGTGGCCCGAGCCCTCGAAGGCGGTGGCGGTGGCCGCCCCGGCGAGCGCGAGCGTGGCGGCCGTACGACCGGCCTGTCCGCTCAGCGGGGACTGCTTGGGCTTCCGGTGCGCTGCCACGAGGGCGGTCACTTCCTTCGCTGCGTACGGGTGGACGGGGGCGGGACACGGGGTGGCGGTGTGCCGGGGCTCGGAGGCGGTGCGGTGCGGGTCCGAGGGGGCGTGCGGTGCGGGGTGAGGGGCGCGTGCGGGTGCGGCGGGTGCGGCGGGTGCGGCGGGGGTGGCGCAGGGGCATGGGGCGGGCAGGTGGGGGAGGTGTGCGGTGGCCGGTCGGTGGGGAGGTCCGGCCACCTGGGGAAGGACGCTAGGCCGGGGTTTCGGGGAGGGCAGGGAAGTGACCGCTATTGGCCGCAGTTGAGCGCTCGGTCGCTGCCTGCGACCGGGCGAAACGGTTCGGAACCGCGTCTTCCGTGTCACCCGCGACCGTTGCCGCGAAAGAGGCCGACCTCGGTGGCGGCAGGTGATATGGCCGGGGCTAGGCTCCCCACCATGGACGTCCTCATCAATGTCTTCGTCGCCCTGCACATCATCGGCATCGGCGCCCTCCTGGGCGGCTTCCTGACCCAGATGAAGGCCATGGGCGCGGGCACGGCCCGCATGGTTCCGGCCATGCTGCACGGCGCGCTCACCATGCTGGTGACCGGCGTCGCCCTGGTCGGCCTCAGGGAGGCCCAGGGCGCCGACCTCAACCACGTCAAGATCGGCATCAAGCTGGCCGTGCTGGTCGTGATCCTCGCGCTCGTGTACGTGAAGCGCGACGACGAGCACGTGGAGAAGGGCGTCTTCGGCGCGGTCGGCGGCCTCACCGTCGTCAATATCTTCCTCGCCACGCTCTGGACGTGACGCGGAGGGCGGCGGCGACGGTGAGGGCCGCGGCCGGTCAGGCCGGGCGGACCGCCCCGTGGACGGGCAGGTCGGACACCGGTTCCTCGCGGACCGCCGCACCGGGCCCCGTCGCGTGGATCACCGTGCCGCCCCCGGCGTAGACGCCGACGCGGCCGCCGTCGCCGGAGAGGAACACCAGGTCACCGGGGAGCAGCTCGGCGGGGGAGACGCGCCGGCCGCACCGCGCCTGCTCGCCCGCGGCGCGGGGCAGGTCGACCCCCGCCGCCCGCCAGGCGGCCTGCGCCAGCCCCGGGCAGTCGTACGAGCTCGGTCCCGTCGCGCCCCGCACGTACGGTTTGCCGATCTGGGCGCGGGCGAACGTGACAACCTTGTCGGCCTTGGCCGCGTAGACCGCGTCCCCGTCGGCCTCCGCGGCGGCGGCCGTCCCGCCCGGGGCTGGTGACGGCTCCTGCTGCCGCGCCCCCCACCCGGTCGCCGACTGCGGCTCCCGGGCCTGCTCGCCGGCCGCCGGGAGGCACTCCTGCGACCAGAGGGCGGCGTGGACCTCGTGGGCGGGGACCGGCGTGGGCTCCTGTGCCTGGAGGGGCGTCTGGGGGGCGTGGGTACGGGCGAGCGCCTGGGGTGCCTCGCCGTAGGCCGGCGTCGGCTCCTGGGCCTGACAGGGCGGCTGGATCTCCGCGGAGTGGATGAGCGCGAGGGCGGCGTGGGCGGGGGGCGGCGTGGGCTCCTGTGCCTGGAGGGGCGCGTGGAGGTCGAGTGCCGGGGGAGCGCCTGGGCCTCCAGAGCCTGGCGGGCCGCCTCCGCCGCCCGTGCGGCATGCTCCGCCGCCGCCCGCTCCTCCGCGAGGCGGTGGGCCTCCGCCTCCCGCAGGCGCTCCAGCTCCGCCAGCCGCTGCCGCTCCCCGGCCGCCAGCCGGTCCAGCAGCGCGCGGGCCTCGGCGAGCTTCCCCTGCACGGTCCGCTTTGCCGAGCGCAGCTCGGCCTGCGAGACCGCGGGCGTCTCCCGCGCGCGCGGCGCGTCCGCCCGCTGTGCGCCCCCGGCCGCCGGCTGGTCCGGGGCGGCCGTCTGCTGCCGCTGCGCGGGCAGGTCCACGAGCGGGGGCCGGTCGGCGTCCGCCTGCACGTCCGGCGCGGACAGCAGCGCCGCGGGACGGCCGAGCGGCGCCGTCCCGTACGGCGCCGCCGCGCGGGCACCGCGCTCCTGCCGCGGCGCGCCGAGGACCTCGGCGCGGTCGGCCTCCGCGCTGCGCAGGCCGCCGGCGCCGCCCCGCTGCCGGTCGGCGGCTTCCTTGGCCCTGCCCGGGCGCTGGGCCGTGGTGCCGGCCTGCCGGTACAGGTCGTCGACCTTGCGCTGGACCTCCTCCACCGTCGGCTTGTCGTCGCCGGGGGCGGCCACCGCGTTCTGGGAGGACAGCAGCGTCACGGAGGCGAGGGCGGCCGTGGTGAAGCCGACGGCGGGGGCGTGCGAGCGGATCGTACGGGTGGTGCTGAGGCTGCGCGGCTTGCGATGCGACGCCAAGGGTCGGCATCTCCTTCCGTGGGCCGCCGCGCCGGCCAGTGGAAGGGCAGGCAGGACAGGCCGGAATCGGCGGAGCGGCGCGGTCGGCGGGGATCGCCGAAAGGGGGACGGGCCGCTTGGGCGAGCACGCTAGCCAACCTGTGGTGGTGCTGTGAAGGATGATGTGCGATATGCCCGATACGTTTCCGTGACCTTTTCGATGTTTGTTCGCGTCTTCACCAAGGTCACGGCAGAGCGTCGCGCACCGTGACGGTCCGGGCGGGGCAACGGCGGGGGCAACGGCGGGGCGACGGCGAAGCGACGGCGGGGGAGGAGGCGGATCGCCGCCGGATCCTGTGAGTCCGCGCACCTCTCCCGGCGAGCGGTCCGGATCCGGACCGCTCTGTCGGTGGGGCCGCCTAGACTCGATAGGCGATGAGCAGCAGCCTCTTTGACGACAGCTTCCTGGCGGGCTTCGCCGACCACTCCGCGGAGGAGCCCCCGCCGCCCGAGGACCTCGACGGCGGTGCGCCGCCCGCGGAGGAGGTCCCGGACGACCTCTTCGGGGGCCGCTTCGACCTGCCCCCGGATCCGGACGCCTACTACCGGGACGGCGCCCCGCGCCCCGTCGTGGACCCGGCGGCCCTGCTGGAGGGCATGAACGAGCAGCAGCGCGCCGCCGTCGTCCACACCGGCTCGCCGCTGCTCATCGTGGCCGGTGCGGGCTCCGGCAAGACCCGCGTGCTCACCCACCGCATCGCGCACCTGCTGGCCACCCGGGACGTGCACCCCGGGCAGATACTCGCCATCACCTTCACCAACAAGGCCGCGGGCGAGATGAAGGAGCGCGTCGAGCAGCTCGTCGGTCCGCGCGCCCACGCGATGTGGGTGATGACCTTCCACAGCGCGTGCGTCCGGATCCTGCGCCGCGAGTCCAAGAGGCTCGGCTTCACGTCGTCGTTCTCGATCTACGACGCCGCCGACTCCAAGCGGCTCATGGCGCTGGTCTGCCGCGACCTGGACCTCGACCCCAAGCGGTACCCGCCGAAGTCCTTCAGCGCCAAGGTCTCCAACCTCAAGAACGAGCTCATCGACGAGGAGACCTTCGCCGACCAGGCGAGCGACGGCTTCGAGAAGACCCTCGCCGAGGCGTACCGGATGTACCAGGCGCGGCTGCGCGAGGCCAACGCCCTGGACTTCGACGACATCATCATGACGACGGTGCACCTGCTCCAGGCGTTCCCGGACGTCGCCGAGCACTACCGCCGCCGCTTCCGCCACATCCTCGTCGACGAGTACCAGGACACCAACCACGCCCAGTACACCCTCGTGAGGGAGCTCGTGGGCACCGCGGGCGGCGAGGGCGACCCCGAGCCGGCCGAGCTGTGCGTCGTCGGTGACGCCGACCAGTCGATCTACGCCTTCCGGGGCGCCACCATCCGCAACATCCTCCGGTTCGAGGAGGACTACCCGGACGCCACGACGATCCTGCTGGAGCAGAACTACCGCTCCACGCAGACCATCCTCTCCGCCGCCAACGCGGTCATCGAGCGCAACGAGAGCCGCCGCCCCAAGAACCTGTGGACCAACGCCGGCGCCGGCTCCCGCATCACCGGGTACGTCGCCGACACCGAGCACGACGAGGCGCAGTTCGTCGCCGACGAGATCGACCGGCTCACGGACGCGGGCGACGCGAAGGCGGGCGACGTGGCCGTCTTCTACCGGACCAACGCGCAGTCCCGCGTCTTCGAGGAGATCTTCATCCGCGTCGGCCTGCCCTACAAGGTCGTCGGCGGCGTCCGCTTCTACGAGCGCAAGGAGGTCCGGGACGTCCTCGCCTACCTGCGGGTCCTCGCCAACCCGGAGGACGCCGTCCCGCTGCGCCGCATCCTGAACGTCCCGAAGCGCGGCATCGGCGAGCGCGCGGAAGCGATGATCGAGGCCCTCGCCCTGCGCGAGCGGATCACCTTCCCGCAGGCACTGAAGCGGGTCGACGAGGCGTACGGCATGGCGGCACGGTCCGCGAACGCCGTGAAGCGCTTCAACCAGCTCATGGACGACCTGCGCACCATCGTCGAGTCCGGTGCGGGGCCCGCCGTCATCCTGGAGGCGGTGCTGGAGCGCACCGGCTACCTCGCGGAGCTCCAGGCGTCCACGGACCCGCAGGACGAGACCCGCATCGAGAACCTCCAGGAGCTCGCGGCGGTCGCCCTGGAATTCGAGCAGGAGCGGGGCGAGGGAGAGGGCGCGGGCACGCTCGCGGAGTTCCTGGAGCAGGTGGCCCTGGTCGCCGACTCGGACCAGATCCCGGACGGAGACGAGGAGGGCGACGGCGTGATCACGCTGATGACCCTCCACACCGCC
This sequence comes from Streptomyces sp. CC228A, assembly GCF_021390935.1. Classification (GTDB taxonomy): domain Bacteria; phylum Actinomycetota; class Actinomycetes; order Streptomycetales; family Streptomycetaceae; genus Streptomyces. The sequence goes on along the minus strand of NZ_JAJPUI010000002.1, from coordinate 1,020,818 downwards.
AAGGGGCTGGAGTTCCCCGTGGTCTTCCTGACCGGCATGGAAGACGGCGTGTTCCCGCACATGCGGGCCCTCGGCCAGGCCAAGGAACTGGAGGAGGAGCGCCGTCTCGCCTACGTCGGCATCACCCGCGCCCGCGAGCGCCTCTACCTGACGCGCTCCACCATGCGCAGCGCCTGGGGGCAGCCCGCGTACAACCCGCCGTCCCGCTTCCTGGAGGAGATCCCGGAGCAGCACATGGACTGGCGCCGCACCGGCCGCAGGGTGGGTGCCCCGGCGGGCGGCCCGGCCACCCCCGCGTCCGGCGTGGCCGCCTCCCTGTCGGCCCACCGCGCCCGCTCCGGCCCGGCGGGCTTCGCCACGCGCCGCACGACGGACAGGCCGGTGATCGCCCTGGCGGTCGGCGACCGGGTCACGCACGACCAGTTCGGGCTCGGCACCGTGACGGCGGTGACGGGCACGGGCGGAGACGCCCAGGCCACGATCGACTTCGGCGACAGCAAGCCCAAGCGGCTGCTGCTCCGGTACGCGCCGGTCGAGAAGCTGTAACCGGTCCGGTCCGGACGGGAGCGGCCGCCGCTCCCGCCGGGCGGGGCGTCTCCTGGTGGGGCGGCGCCCCGACGGCCACCCGCTGCGGTCCTCTGCGGCCCGCGGCCCTGGGCGGCCCGCCGACTGCCGAGGACTCGCCGGTGGGCGTCGGGCGGCCCTGCTGAAGCCCGCCGGTTTCCGGCGGTTTCCGGGATCGGAGCTGCTGAGGCCCGCGGGCTACCGGCGGTTGCCGGCCTCCGGCCTGCTGCTGAGGCCCGCGGGTTACCGGCGGCCGCCGGCCCGCGGGCTTCCGTGGTGAATCAGCCCGTGGGGCTCAGGCCGTGGCTCCTCAGCCAGGCTTCCGGGTCGATGGCGGTGCCACCGCCGGGTCGAACCTCGAAGTGGAGGTGCGGACCAGTGGAGTTACCGGAGTTGCCCGAATACGCAATGACGTCACCGGCTTTGACCGGGCCGGAGCGGATCTTCGCGGTGCTGAGGTGGCAGTACCACGTCTCGGTGCCGTCCTTGGCGGTGACGATCACCATGTTCCCGTACGCGCTGTTCCACTGCGTGCGCACGGTGCCGTCCGTGGCCGCCATGACCGGCGTGCCGTACTGGACGGGGAAGTCGATACCGGTGTGCAGGGACATCCAGTTGACGCCGGCCTGGCCGTACCGGGCGCTGAGCTGGTGCAGCTCCACGGGAAGGGCGAACTTGGGACGCATGGCCTCGCGCCGCGCGGCCTCCTCCGCCTTCCGCTTGCGCTCGGCCTCCTGGCGTTCCTTGAGGTCGATGCGCTCCTGCGTGCGGCTGGCGCGGTTGCCGAAGTCGCGGGCCCCGGTGTCGAGTGCGGCGAGCTGTGTGTCGAGGGCCTGGTTGGCGACGGCCGGCTTCACGGGGGGCACGTCCGCGGCCACCGATGCCGCCTCCTCCTTGCCGTCCGTGCCGGTGAGGCCGCTCACGGACGCGGCGGCGATACCGGCGACGCCCATCACGCAGGCCGAGGGCACGGCCACGGTGAGCAGGGCCGACCGCTTGGCGGCGGGCCGCCGCCGGCTGCGGCTGCCACCGGCGCGGCGCACGGGGCGGGCGGCGGCCGCCGCGGCGGACGCGGCGGTCACCACCGGTTCGGGACCGGTCTCGTCGGCACCCGCGTCAGAGCGGTCGGTGCCTTCGCCGTAGCCCTCGTGCCCCTCGTAGCCGTCGTGGCTCTCGTAGGAGTCGTAGGGGTGGCTGTCGGGGTAACCGGCGTAATCCGCGCCGAAGTCGGCCCCATGGGTCTCGGGGGAGTCCGCTTCGTGTGGCCGGTCGTCGGTGAGCTGCCCGCCCGGGGAGGCGGCGCGGTGGCCGGCCGGGTGTCCGAGCGGCGCGGCGTCCGCGAGTCCTGCCTCGTCGGCCGTCGCGTAGTCGTACTGCTCCGGCACGAACGTTTCGGGAGTGTGCTCGGCGGGGCCTTCGGCCAGGCCCGAAGTGTCCGCGGCACCGGCGGCGGCCGACGCGTCGGCCCAGGCCGTGGCGTCGTAAGAGCCCGTGTCGAGCCCGCCGGTGTACCACTGCCCGGTGGTCTCGTAGACAGCGGTGGAGGCGAACTGCTGCGCGGCGTCGGCCTGCTGGGCCTCGTGCGCCTGGTTCCACGCACTGGCGTCCCACTGGCCGGTGTACGCGCCGGCGTCCCAGTGCGCTTGCGTGGTCGCGGAGGCGGCCGCGGTCCAGCCGCCCGTGTCGTACTGGCCGGTGTCGTACGAGCCGCTGTGCCCGGCGTCGTAGCCGCCGTGGGAAGCGGAGTCGTAAGAGGCGGCGTAGGAACCGGTGTCGTACACCCCGGTTCCGTAAGTCCCGCTGCCATACGTGCCGGTGGCGTAGGCCCCGGTGTCGTAGGTGCCGGTGCCGTACGTTCCGGCTTCGTACCCGCCCGTCTCGTGGCTGCCCGTGGGATAAGCGCCGTGGCTGGGATAGTCGGCGTGGGGGTGCTGGTCGTTCACCAACTTCTCTCTCGCCTCGGCAGCAGGACAAGGTCTGGGTACGGCCCCCGGAGGACGCCCAGAGGGGAAGCAGTGGGCGCGACTGTACCCGGCGGTATGCGCAAGCGACAATCTTCCACCGGTTTTACGCCCGTCGGAAACGGGCATTCGGCCGCCTTTCGGCGGAGCGCACACCGAGCCTTGGCGGTACGTTCGAAAGGTGTTCGAGAAATGGTGGCGTCTTCACGCCACCGACACGGAAGCGGAACCTCCGCTCGTCGCCGTGCACGGCCGGGCGTCCAGCTCCTCCCGCACCCGCGCCGACACCGCGGGGTGGACCGGCAGCGCGAGATGGCCTATTCCGATCACCTCCACATTGGTCGCCGTGAGGTCCGGATGGTGCAGGCGGGCGGTCTCGGCCGGAGCCATCCAGTGGTCGAGGCCGCTCCAGAAGCTGACGAAGCGGGTACGGCAGCCGGGGGCGGGCCCGGCGAGCTCGCGCAGGACGGGGGAGCCCGGCCGCATCTGCCGGACCAGCGGATGGAGCCCGGCGAGCGGCACCGCGGCCGTCCCGGAGTGCGGTGTGCCGAGCGTGACCACCGTACGGACGCGCTCGTCGCCGCCCAGCCGCTGGACGTAGTAGCGGGCCACCAGCCCGCCGAGGCTGTGCCCCACCAGATCCACCTGCCGGTGGCCGGTGCGGGCGCAGACGTCCTCCACGTGCCGGGCCAGCTGCCGGGCCGCGGTCCGCAGGTCGCAGGTCAGGAGGGAGTAGTTCAGCGCCTCGACGTGCCGGCCCCGGCCCAGCGCGCGGCGCAGCAGGACGAACACGGAGCGGTTGTCGACGAGGCCGTGCAGCAGCACGACCGGCGGCGGCGCCCACTGCGGCACCCGCGGTTCCCGCGCCTGCCGGCCGCCCGGTCCTCCGGAGTGCGCAGTCGCCACCCGGGCCTGCGGGTCTCCGCACTGGTGGGCTGGACGGTCCCGGCTCGGCTGCGGCTTGTGCGCCGGGGCCTCAGGCTCCCCCGCGTGCGGCTCGTGCGCGCCGCGCTCCCGAAGGTCCTGGTCCACGGCCGCCTCGCACGTCCGGGGCCCCTCGTGCTGTGCCCCGCCGTCGGGCGGTTCGCTGTCGGATGCCCGGCGGCTTCGAGGCTCGTGCTCGCGGGGCCGGCGGTCCTGCGCCCCGCCGTCGCCGTGGTCGACGGGGCCGCCCGCTCCGCCGTCCCGGTAAGGAAGGCGCCGCTCCTGGGTGACTCCGGTCGGGTAGAGCAGCAGGTGCAGCGCCAGGACGGCGACCTCCAGCGCGGTGGCCTTGGCCATGGGTCCGTATGAGGGGGGCAGGGCTTTCACGGGCTCGACCTCCGGAGCGGAGGGGCATACGGAGGGCGGCTCCGACCCCCCGTATGCCCTCAGGGCGGGGCCGTCGGCGAGGTGGTGGGGATGGGTCGTACCGCCGTGCCGCGCGGCTGTCGGCACGGGGATACGACACCTCGTCGAGGCTCCTGGTGCGTCCGTCCCAGCCGTGACCGAGGGTCCGCCTGATGCGGGTACGACGCAGAGTGAACGTGTCCCACGTGTGATTTCCCCCTCGCTGCCCGCCGTGAAACTGTCGGGTGCGGGATGCTGTAGATAACGTTCGTTCACCTCCCCGGCACACAGGTACGGGGGACGCATCTGGAGGCACTGATGGGTGTGACCGGTCCGATCCGCGTGGTGGTCGCCAAGCCGGGTCTCGACGGCCACGATCGCGGCGCGAAGGTGATCGCGCGTGCGCTGCGGGACGCCGGTATGGAGGTCATCTACACCGGGCTGCACCAGACGCCGGAGCAGATCGTCGACACCGCGATCCAGGAGGACGCGGACGCGATCGGTCTGTCGATCCTGTCGGGTGCGCACAACACGCTGTTCGCGAAGGTCATCGAGCTGCTGAAGGAGCGGGACGCGGAGGACATCCTGGTCTTCGGCGGGGGCATCATCCCCGAGGCGGACATCCCGCCGCTGAAGGAGAAGGGCGTGGCCGAGATCTTCACCCCGGGGGCGACGACGGCGTCGATCGTCGACTGGGTGAACGCGAACGTCCGCCACCCCGCCGACGCGGCCTGACCCCCGGGCCGCGCACGCGGCCTGACCCCCGGGCCGCGCACGCGGCCTGACGCCCGGGCCGCGCATGTGGCCTGACGCCTGGGCCGCCCGCGCGGCTTGACCCCAGGCCCCGACGAGGGCGTGTGATCCCCGGTTCCCCGCACGTGGCCTGATCCCAGGCCCCGCTCACGCGGCCTGCCTCCACCGCCACCGCCACCGCCGGGGCCGGACCCCGGCGGCACCGCAGGTCTCCCGGCGCCGGTCCGAGGCTCCGCGGTGCCGGGAACGGCCCCGGAAACCGCCCCGTCGGGCGCGGGCAGCCGCCGGGCGCGACGGGACACGTCCGCACCCGGCGGCCGTACGGCACCGTGCGACCGCGAAACGTGCATGTCCCGCGGGCGGGATTTTCCCCAGCCTGTTCGCCCGCCGCTCCGCGACGGACCGGTCTCGTGGCCGGTCATCGCCGTGGCGGTGGCTCCAAGCCGCGGAGGCGGCGCCGGGGCGGATGCTCCGAGGGGGCAGGCCCTTGCGGTGCGGGTCAGGGGCCGGGCGGCCGAGGAGAGGGCTGCGCCAGTTCCGACACCTTCTGCGGTTCCGAGACCTTCTGCGGTTCCGACCGCTCCGACAGCTCGGCGTGCATGGCCCCCCTCAGACGCAGCGTGGCGACGAGGCGGCGGAACGCCTCCGACCAGTAGCCGCCGGCACCCGGCGAGGCGCCGTCCGGTTCGTCGGGCACCGCCGTCAGCGGTTCGAGCCGGTCCGCCTCCGCCGGGTCCAGACACCGCTCGGCGAGTCCCATCACCCCACTGAAGCTCCACGGGTAGCTGCCCGCGTCCCGCGCGATGTCGAGCGCGTCGACCACCGCACGCGCCAGCGGGCCCGACCACGGCACCGTGCAGGCACCGAGCATCTGGAACGCCTCCGACAGGCCGTGCGCCGCGATGAACCGCGCCACCCACAGGGCGCGTTCCGCGTCCGGCAGCGTCGACAGCAGCGACGGCCGCGCCCCGGTGGGGGCGAGCGGCGCCGGCGCGGACCCCAGGAGGGCCCGGGACCATTCGGCGTTCCGCTGCCGGACCGCCGCCCGGCACCACGCGGCGTGCAGTTCCTCGCGCCAGTCGTCCGCGACGGGAAGCGCGACGACCTGTTCGGCGGTGCGGCCGCCGAACCTGTCCGTCCAGACCGCCAGCGGTGCCGCCTCCACCAGTTGGCTCAGCCACCACGAGCGGCGGCCGCGGCCGGCGGGCGGGTTCGGTTCGACACCGTCGCTCCGCATGGCCGCGTCGCACTCGTGCGGCGCCTCCACGGCGATCGTCGCCCCGGCGCCGGTGTGGTCCAGGCCGACGCAGGTGGCGGCCCGCCGCGCCATACGGCCGGCCAGCGCCGACCCGGGGAGTGCCGAGAGCAGCTCCGCCGCCGTGGCCCGCACGTTGCGGCTGCGGTCGGTCAGGGCACGTTCGAGGAACGGCTCGTCCTCCGGCGACAGCCCCCTCCTCAGCACGTCAAGGAACATCAGCCGGTCCTCGGCCCGCTCGGCCTCCCACGTGGAGTCCAGCAGGGCGCGCGCCACCGCGGCATCGCGGGTCCGCAGGGCCTCCAGCAGGGCCACCCGTTCCGCGAAGAGACCCTCCTCCCACAGCTGCCGTATCCGTCCGCTGTCGGCCGGGTCGGGCAGTGCAGGCCCGCCGTGCGGTCCGCGCAGCGCGAACCGCCACTCGTCGTTGAGCCGGGCCAGCCACAGGCCCCGCGGCCCGGCGAACGCCAGCACCTGCTGCCTCAGGTCCGTACGGGCCCGTGCCGCGTCCAGCAACGCGGGCAGCAGGGCGGCGGGCGCCCGGTAGCCGTGCCGGTTCGCGGCGGCCAACCACTGCGGCAGCAGCTCGGTGAGGTCCGGCGCCGCGCCCCGGCGACCGGCGCCGTGGCCCGCGCCGGTCCGGTCGGCTAGCAGCTGCGCGAGCCGCCTGCGCGCCGCGTCGGGCAGCGGCGGCCGTCCGTCGCCGGGTGCGGGCTCCGGCAGCGGCACGGCGGCCGCGGGGCGCAGCCCGGCCCGCCGCCGTACGGTCGCCAGCGCGGCCGCGTCGAGCAGCGCCTCGGGCGCCTCCTGCCCGTCGGCGGCGACGCCGGGGCCCGGCGGCCGGCGTTCGGTGCCGAGCAGCGCCGACGTCACGAGGTCTTCCCACGGGGTCGCGGTCATCTCTACTCCAGGGGGTCGAGGGGAGGTCGGAGAAAGGTCAGAGAGACGGGACGGCGGTGACAGCGGGCCCGCGGCGCCCGCGGGGCGGCTGCTGCTGCGGGGTCGTGCGGGGGTGCGGTGGCTGGAGGGTGCGGGTCCGGGGGTCGCCTGGGGGTGTGGTGCTGGGGGACGGGGGGCTTGCGGTGGTGCTGGGGGTCGGGGGTCCTGGGGTGTGGTGCTGCTGCGGGTCCGGGGGTTCGTCCGGGGGCGTGGTGCTAGGGGTCGGGGGTTGTGCGGGGGTGTGGTGCTGCTGCGGGTCCGGCATTCGTCCGGGGCGTGGTGCTGCGGGCCAGGGGCCGTGATGGGTGCGGTGCTGCGGTGTCCGAGGGGTGGCTGCTGCATCTGCGGCTGTTTGTGGCGTGCAGGGGCTGGGGTATCGCCGGCTTCTGTGGGGTGCTTGGGGTTGCGATATGGCGGGCTTTCTGCGGTGTCCATGGGGCCGCGGCACGGCCCGGCTTCATGCGCTGGGCGCGGGGCCGCGGCACCCCTGGGCTTCTGCGGTCCCCAGGCCGGGCATCCTCGCCTTCGCGGTGTCCCCGGTGGGGCGCTGCCCTTCGGTCCGGCGCCCACCGCGCCCCTCCGGGAGGCAACGCGCCCCTCCGGTAGCGGCGGTCGAGTGCGCCTGCTGCGGCCCGCGCCGCCGTGCAGGGCCGTGCGCGGGGGCGTCATGTGAGGGCGACCGGCCCCGGGGCGTCGGGGCCCCAGGCGGCCAGGGGCGTGAACCCGCGGTGGCCGCACTCGCCGAACACCGTGACCGGTGCTCCTCCGGACAGCGCCGCCAGCCGCCACAACCCCTGCCGGGACACCGCGGCGCGGCTCAGGGGCAGGGCCGCGGCGCCGTCCGCGTCCGCCAACTGCCAGCCGCCCCCGCCCGTCGGGGCGGGTATGGCGTCCCGCAGGGTCACGGGCCAGGAGTCGAGCCACGGATCCTGCCGCAGGGCCAGGCCGTACGCGTCCAGCGCGTCCCCCGCCGTCCCTCCCGGCGGAGGCGCCTCCGCCGGGGCGGGCGCCGCGAACTGCCGCCCCAGCTCCCCCCGCAGCCGACCGGATCCTGGATACGGCGTGACCTCCGCGTCCAGGACCGCACCGACCGGAAGCGCCAACTCCGGTGCCCTGCCCGCCGCCCCGAAGGACAGCAGCAGGGCCGTGCGCCCCGACCCCTCGCCGTACAGCCATATGCGGCGCGTCGTCAGCCGGCCGTCCGACGTGTCGTACTGGCAGAGGACCAGCCATCGGTCCCGCACGGCCGGGCCCTCGGCCCGTACCGGAAGGCCCACGCGCGTGCGCACCGTCGCGGCCAGGGGGTCCGGCAGCCGGTCCACGGTCAGCCACGCCCGGTCCAGGAGGTGCGTCAACGCGCTCTCCTCCAGCAGCCGCACCGGCCAACCCGGCCCGGAGCCCGGTATCACGGCCAGTTCCCGCGCCCGGCCCGCGAGACCGGGGGCCTGCGCGTCCACCATCCGGCGGGCCGTCTCCTCCCACAGCTCCGCCCCCGCGTGCTCTGCCGACGACAGTCCTTCCCGCAGCAGGTCGGACAGCCGCTGCTGCAACTCCTCGACCCCCGCGGTGACCCGGGCCGCGCGGGCAGCCGCACGCCGCTGCGCCGCCCGCACGTCCGACGGCCCGCGCACGCCGGTGCCTTCCGCCCCGCCCGCACCGGCCGCTGCCGTGCCGCCCGCCGTGCCCGGCCCCGCGTGCAGGCCCTCAAGCCACCGCGCCGCCCAGTCCGGTAAGGCCGCACCGGACGGCAAGGCCGACGGGTCGGCGGCCCACAGCAGCAGGAGCCCCCGCACATGCCGGCACGGCGACCTGCGGCTCGGGCAACTGCACCGGTACGCGCGGCCGTCCGAGCAGGCCACCGTCCGGTACGGCGCGCCGCCGCCGTCCTCGCACACGCCCCAGACGACCCCCGCACTGCTGCATCCCGCCCCCGACCACGCCTCAGCCGTCCCCAGCCCGCTGCCCGCCCTGCCTGCCGCGGCGTCAGGAGCCGGGACCGGCGCCTGATCCGCCGTCCGGCGCACCCCCTGCTGATTCATGCCTCCGACCGTAGGACCCGCCACTGACAATCGGGCCGGCCGGGCCGGGGCCGGACCCGGCCGCACGCCGGGTGACGTGCGGCAACGGCCCGTTGTCAGTGGCGTGGTGCACGGTGGATCGCAGACCGGTCGAACCACGCGAACGATCTGGAGGGGGAATCCATGACCATGCCCGGAACCACCGAGAGGCCCGCCCCGCGGACCGGGGCCGAGGTCCTGCCCGACGGCACGGCCCTGCGGCCGCACGCCGAGGACGCGTTCGCCCACGAGCTCGCCGCGCTGGCCGCCGCCGACGACCGGCCCCGCCCGGAGCGCTGGCGGCTGTCGCCCTGGGCCGTCGCCACGTACCTGCTCGGCGGCGCCCTGCCCGACGGCACGGTGATCACTCCCAAGTACGTCGGGCCGCGCCGCATCGTCGAAGTCGCGGTCGCCACCCTCGCCACCGACCGGGCGCTGCTCCTCCTCGGCGTGCCCGGCACCGCGAAGACCTGGGTCTCCGAGCACCTCGCGGCGGCGGTCAGCGGAGACTCCACCCTCCTCGTCCAAGGCACCGCGGGAACACCGGAGGAGGCCATCCGCTACGGCTGGGACTACGCCCGGCTCCTCGCCCACGGCCCCAGCCGCGACGCCCTCGTGCCCAGCCCCGTCATGCGCGCCATGGCCCACGGCATGACCGCCCGCGTGGAGGAGCTCACCCGCATCCCCGCCGACATCCAGGACACCCTCATCACCGTCCTGTCCGAGAAGACGCTGCCCATCCCGGAGCTCGGTGAGGAAGTGCAGGCGGTCCGCGGCTTCAACCTGATCGCCACCGCCAACGACCGCGACCGCGGTGTCCACGAGCTGTCGAGCGCGCTGCGCCGCCGCTTCAACACCGTCGTGCTGCCCCTGCCCGAGACGGCCGAAGCCGAGGTGGAGATCGTCACACGGCGCGTCGAGCAGCTGGGGCGCTCCCTCGACCTGCCCGCCGCCCCCGACGCGAGCGACGAGATCCGTCGCGTCGTCACCGTCTTCCGCGAACTGCGCGACGGCGTCACCGCCGACGGCCGCACCAGGCTCAAGTCGCCGTCGGGCACGCTCTCCACCGCCGAGGCCATCTCCGTGGTCACCGGCGGGCTCGCCCTGGCGGGCCACTTCGGGGACGGCGTGCTGCGCCCCGCGGACGTGGCCGCGGGCGTCCTCGGAGCCGTCGTCCGCGACCCGGCCGCCGACCGCGCCGTCTGGCAGGAGTACCTGGAGACCGTCGTGCGGGAGCGGGACGGCTGGAAGGACTTCTACCGCGCCTGCCGGGAGGTGTCGGCATGACGGCGACGACGGCACGCGACCGCGCGGCGGGCGGCCCGCTGCTGCTGGGAGTGCGCCACCACGGGCCCGGATCCGCCCGCGCCGTGCGGGCGGCGCTGGACGCGGCGAGGCCGCGCGCGGTGCTCGTCGAAGGACCGCCCGAAGGGGACGCCCTCGTGAGGCTCGCCGCCGACGAGGACATGCGCCCCCGGTCGCGCTGCTGGCCCACGCCGCGGACGACCCGGGCAAGGCCGCCTTCTGGCCCCTCGCCGCCTTCTCACCCGAGTGGGTCGCCATCCGGTGGGCCCTCGGCCACGGCGCAGCCGTCCGCTTCGTCGACCTGCCCGCCGCCCACACCCTCGCCATGATGGGCGACCCCACCTGGGACGAGGAGGACGAGGAGGGCGACGCGGAGGGCGGTGACGGCGCCGAGGCCGCCGCCCGGCGGCCCGTCCCGCGCACCGACCCGCTGGCCGCCCTCGCGGAGGCCGCCGGGCACGACGACCCCGAGCGGTGGTGGGAGGACGTCGTCGAACACCGCGCCCCGGGCGACGGCTCCCCGGCCGGGGCCCTACCGGACGGCTCCGGCGCCGCCGCCCCCGGTGCCGCCGACCCCTTCGCGCCGTTCGCGGCCGTCGCCGAGGCCATGGGCGCCCTGCGCGACACCCCCGGCGGCCCCGCCACCGGCACGGGCCGTGACGCCGTCCGCGAGGCCCATATGCGGCTGCGGATCCGAGCCGCCCGCAAGGAGTACGGGGACGCCATCGCCGTGGTCTGCGGTGCCTGGCACGTCCCCGCCCTGGACACCGGGGCCACCACCGCGACCGCCGACCGGGCCCTCCTCAAGGGGCTCCCCAAGGTGAGGACCGACATCACGTGGGTCCCGTGGAGCCACCGCAGGCTCGCCCGCCGCTCCGGCTACGGCGCGGGGATCACCTCGCCCGGCTGGTACGCCCACCTGTTCCACGCCGCGGACCGGCCCCTCGAACGGTGGATGACGAAGGTCGCGCATCTGCTCCGCGCCGAAGACCACCCCGTGTCCTCCGCCCACGTCATCGAGGCCGTCCGGCTCGCCCGGACGCTCGCAGCCGTGCGGGGGCGCCCCGCCGCCGGACAGGCCGAGACGACCGACGCCGTGCGGGCCGTGATGTGTGACGGCTCCGACGTGCCCCTCGCCCTCGTCCGCGACCGGCTGGTCGTCGGGGACGTGCTCGGCGAGGTGCCGGACGCCGCCCCCGCCGTACCGCTGCAGCGCGACCTGGCCCGGCTCCAGCGGAGCCTGCGGCTCAAGCCCGCCGCGCCGGAACGGGAACTCGACCTGGACCTGCGCAAGGAGACCGACGCCGCCCGCAGCCGTCTGCTGCACCGGCTCCGTCTCCTCGGCGTCGACTGGGGCGTGCCCGCCGGGGACCGCGGCGGGACGGGCACGTTCCGGGAGGGCTGGCGGCTGCGCTGGGAACCGGAACTGCACCCACGGGTCGCCGAAGCGGGCATCTGGGGCACCACCGTGCTCGCCGCCGCCACCGCGAAGGCCCGGGCGCAGGCCGCCTCGGCGCGGTCCCTCACCGACGTCACCACCCTCGCCGAGCACTGCCTGCTGGCCGGCCTGCCCGAGGCGCTGCCCCGCGTGATGCGGTCCCTCGCCGACCTGGCCGCCCTCGACGCGGACATCGGCCGCCTCGCCCGCGCCCTGCCCGCACTCGCCCGCGCCCTGCGGTACGGGGACGTCCGCTCGACGGACACCGCAGCGCTCGCCGAGGTCGCCACCGGACTCGCCCTGCGGGTCTGCGTCGGCCTGCCACCCGCCTGCACCGGCCTCGACGCGGACGGCGCCGCCGAGATGCGCGGCCACCTCGACGCCGTACACGCCGCGATCAGGCTCCTCCCGGACATCCGCGGCCTCCGCACCCGGTGGGGCGCCGCCCTGCGCGGGCTCACCGCGCGGGACCGCGTCCCCGGGTCCCTGCGCGGGCGGGCGACCCGCCTCCTCCTCGACGGCGGGCGGCTTCCCGAGGACGACGCCGCCCGCCTCATGGCCCTCGCCCTGTCCCCCGGAGCGCGACCCGCCGACGCGGCCGCGTGGATCGAGGGCTTCCTCGGCGCGGCCACCGGCAGGGAAGCACGTCAGGACCGGTCAGGCGGCCTCCTCCTGGTCCACGACGAGCGGCTCCTGCGGCTCGTCGACAGCTGGCTCGCGGGCGTGCCCGCGGACGCGTTCACGGACGTGCTGCCGCTGCTGCGCCGTACGTTCTCGACGTACGACACCGGGGTGCGGCGCACCCTGGGCGAGCTGGTGCGGCGCGGCCCGTCAGCCGGGGGCGGCCGCCCCGCGCTCCGCGAGGACGGCGCACCGGAGTTCGGGGCGGGGCTGGACGAGGCCCGCGCCGACGGGGTGCTGCCGGTGCTGCGCCTGCTGCTCGGCAGCGGACACGACCACAGGGAACCCGTGGGGGCGGGCCGATGACCACGACGCACGGCATGAGCGCGGACGACGAGCGGCTGCGGCGCTGGCGCCTGGTCCTCGGCGGCGGCGAGGCCGACGGCACGGAACGCGCGCTCACCGGCACGGACACCGCCGTGGACGACGCCCTGACCGCCCTGTACGGCGGAGCGGCCGGCGGGGGCGGCGAGCGGCCGGGACGCGGGCCGCGCTCCGCGGGGCTCGGCGGCTCGGCGCCGTCCGTCGCCCGCTGGCTCGGGGACATCCGCGCCTACTTCCCGCGGTCCGTCGTCCAGGTGATGCAGCGCGACGCGATCGACCGGCTCGGCCTCGCGGCACTGCTGACGGAGCCCGACGTGCTGGAGTCCGTCGAGCCGGACATCCACCTCGTGGGCACGCTGCTCTCCCTCGCCCACGCCCTGCCGGAGACCACGCGGGAGACCGCGCGGGCCGTCGTCCGCACGGTCGTGGACGACCTGGAGCAGCGGCTGTCGGCGCGCACGCGCGCCACCCTGACGGGCGCCCTCGACCGCAGCGCCCGCACCGCCCGCCCGCGGCACGGGGACATCGACTGGAACCGGACCATCCGCGCCAACCTCGGGAACTACCTGCCGGACCACCGCACCGTCGTGCCGGAGCGGCTGATCGGGCACGCGCGAGCCGCGCCAGCCGTGCGGAAGGAGGTCGTGCTGTGCGTCGACCAGTCGGGCTCGATGGCGGCGTCCCTCGTGTACGCGTCCGTGTTCGGGGCGGTGCTCGCGTCCATGCGGTCGCTGTCGACCCGGCTGGTCGTCTTCGACACGTCCGTCGCCGACCTGACGGACCGGCTCCACGACCCGGTCGACCTGCTCTTCGGCACCCGGCTCGGCGGCGGCACCGACATCAACCGGGCGCTCGCCCACTGCCAGTCGCGCATCACCCGGCCCAGTGACACGGTCGTGGTGCTCATCAGCGACCTGTACGAGGGCGGGATGCGCGACGAGATGCTGAAGCGGGTGGCGTCGATGACGGCCTCCGGGGTGCAGGTGGTGGCACTGCTCGCCCTCTCCGACGACGGCGCTCCGTCGTACGACCGGGAGCACGCCGCCGCACTGGCCGCGCTGGGCGTCCCGGCCTTCGCCTGCACCCCGGACCGGTTCCCGGAGGTGATGGCCGCGGCCCTGGAACGCCGGCCGATACCGGTTCCCGAAGCCGCGTGACGCCCCGGGCGGGGAAGGGCGTGCCGGGACCCTCCGCAGGCCGCGCGGGGTGAAGGGCCGCCCTCGACGGCACGGAACCACTGCCCCACACGTTGCCGCTGGGGCTGGGGCTGGGGCTGGGGCTGGGGCCGTCGGCCTTGCCTCCGCGCGCCCCAGCGCCTCCTCACGCCGTCGGCGTCCCCGGCACCACCGGAGAAGCCCCGGCGCCTCCCTGTACCTCCCCGCCCTCGGCGCCCCGGCCTCACCGGCCTCACAGGCCTCACCGGAGCCGCCGAGCCTCCCCGCCCCGTCGGCGCCCCCGGCACCACCGGCGGCCGCGCCCCCGCGCCCCCGCGTCCCTGGCAACCGATGCCGCGCCCCCGGCGCCCCGACACCACCAGCGCCCACGGCGCGCCCCGCGCCCCCGGCACCACCAGCGCCCCGGCACCCCCCACCCCCGCACCACCAGCGCCACGGCGCGCCCCCCGTACCCACGGCGCGCCCCCGCGCCCCCGTTCCGCCGCAGTGAACACCGCGAGCCCCCGACGCTCCGATCCGCCGTCGGGATCACCGCGGCTCCACGGCGGGTCCACCCGCCGCCGCGTGGTGTCGGGGCGCGGTGTGCCGTGAGAGCCGTCACGCCGGGAGCTCCCGCCGGGGGCCGGTTCTGGTACGAAATCCGTAGCGGCGGGCGGCCTCACACCAGGTGGGGCCGCCCGTTTGAGGTGACTGTGCGATTCCCTGCTGTGACAGGTATCACCACACCGGTGTGATCTGTGATTTAGGGACCCACGTCGTCCGGGGATAACCTGCGGGACGGACATGCCGCGTCACACGGACACCGTGTACGCCCTCCCTCAGTGACAGAGCAGTCACGTTGCCCTCCGCCCGCACCCCGGGCGCGCGGCACGCCCACGCATGAAATCGAACCGCGATCACCAGAAAAGGGACGGACGCGCGTGGACCTGTTCGAGTACCAGGCGAGGGACCTCTTCGCCAAGCACGGTGTACCGGTGCTGGCCGGTGAAGTCATCGACACGCCTGAGGCGGCGCGCGAGGCCACCGAGCGTCTGGGCGGCAAGTCGGTCGTCAAGGCGCAGGTGAAGGTCGGCGGCCGCGGCAAGGCCGGCGGCGTCAAGCTGGCGGCCACCCCGGACGAGGCCGTCGCGCGTGCGACGGACATCCTCGGCATGGACATCAAGGGCCACACGGTCCACAAGGTGATGATCGCCGAGACCGCTCCGGAGATCCTTGAGGAGTACTACGTCTCCTACCTCCTCGACCGTACGAACCGCACCTTCCTGGCCATGGCCTCGGTCGCGGGCGGCATGGACATCGAGGAGGTCGCCGCCACGACCCCCGAGAAGCTCGCCAAGGTCCCGGTCGACGCCAACGAGGGCGTGAGCATCGAGAAGGCCCGCGAGATCGTCGCGCAGGCGCAGTTCCCGGCCGAGGTCGCCGAGCAGGTCGCCGAGGTCATGGTCACCCTGTGGAAGACCTTCGTCGCCGAGGACGCGCTCCTCGTCGAGGTCAACCCGCTCGCCAAGGTCGCCTCCGGGGACGTCATCGCCCTCGACGGCAAGGTGTCCCTGGACGAGAACGCGGACTTCCGCCAGCCCGAGCACGAGGCGCTCGTCGACAAGGCGGCGGCCAACCCGCTGGAGGCCGCGGCCAAGGCCAAGAACCTCAACTACGTCAAGCTGGACGGCGAGGTCGGCATCATCGGCAACGGCGCCGGCCTGGTCATGTCGACCCTGGACGTCGTCGCGTACGCCGGTGAGGCGCACGGCGGCGTGAAGCCCGCCAACTTCCTGGACATCGGCGGCGGCGCTTCCGCCGAGGTCATGGCCAACGGCCTGGAGATCATCCTGGGCGACCCGGACGTCAAGTCCGTCTTCGTCAACGTCTTCGGCGGCATCACCGCCTGCGACGAGGTCGCCAACGGCATCGTGCAGGCCCTGGAACTGCTCAAGTCCAAGGGTGAGGACGTCACCAAGCCCCTGGTCGTGCGCCTCGACGGCAACAACGCGGAGCTGGGTCGCAAGATCCTGTCGGACGCGAACCACCCGCTCGTGCAGCGCGTGGACACCATGGACGGCGCGGCCGACAAGGCCGCCGAGCTCGCGGCTGCGAAGTAATAGGGACGAGGTCACAGACACACCATGGCTATCTTCCTCAACAAGGACAGCAAGGTCATCGTCCAGGGCATGACCGGCGCCACCGGCATGAAGCACACCAAGCTCATGCTGGGTGACGGCACCAACATCGTCGGTGGCGTGAACCCGCGCAAGGCCGGCACGTCCGTCGACTTCGACGGCACCGAGGTGCCCGTCTTCGGCTCGGTCGCCGAGGCGATGGAGAAGACCGGCGCCAACGTCTCCGTCCTCTTCGTGCCGCCGGCCTTCGCCAAGGCCGCCGTCGTCGAGGCCATCGACGCCGAGATCCCGCTCGCGGTCGTCATCACCGAGGGCATCGCGGTCCACGACTCCGCCGCCTTCTGGGCGTACGCGAAGGCCAAGGGCAACAAGACCCGCATCATCGGCCCGAACTGCCCCGGCCTGATCACGCCGGGCGCGTCGAACGCCGGCATCATCCCGGGCGACATCACCAAGCCCGGCAAGATCGGTCTGGTGTCGAAGTCCGGCACGCTGACGTACCAGATGATGTACGAGCTGCGGGACATCGGCTTCTCGTCCTGCGTCGGCATCGGCGGCGACCCGGTCATCGGCACCACCCACATCGACGCCCTGGAGGCCTTCGAGGCCGACCCGGAGACCGAGCTGATCGTCATGATCGGTGAGATCGGCGGTGACGCCGAGGAGCGTGCGGCCGACTTCATCAAGGCCCACGTCACCAAGCCGGTCGTCGGCTACGTCGCGGGCTTCACCGCCCCCGAGGGCAAGACCATGGGCCACGCGGGCGCCATCGTCTCCGGCTCCTCCGGCACCGCGCAGGCGAAGAAGGAGGCCCTGGAGGCCGCGGGCGTCAAGGTCGGCAAGACGCCGACCGAGACGGCCAAGCTGGCGCGCGAGATCCTTGAGGGTCGCGCCTGAGGCTCCGCCTGAGCCGCTGTCCGTACGGATCCGTACGACGTGTGGGCCCGCTCCCGGTGACGACCGGGGGCGGGCCCGCCCGCGTTCTGGGGCGGCGCACCGTCCACGGGCCCACGGGCGGGAGCCCGGCGGGATGCGGCCCGCGGCGGCCTCCCGCCTCCCGGGCGGCCTGCCCTCTCGGTCGCCTGCGCCTGCGCCCGGCGGTCGGTCGGCAGCCCTGAGGCGGTCGCCCGCGGTGCAGGGCTTGCTTCCCCGGCCACCCGCGCCCGTTCGCGCCCGCGCGCCGGGCGGCGCGTCGGGCGGGGGAGGTGAAGGGTGTGGCCACCGGGCCGGACCCGGGTCGGCGGCCGCCTGCTCCGTCGCGTACGGGCACAGGCGGCCGCGCGGTCACCGGGCGTCGGGTACGAGGCGGGGCGGGCCGGTCACGGACTCCTCGCCGAGCCGCGCGCGCAGCTTCCGGTCCGCGGAGGTCAACTGCGGCGGGCCGCCCAGGGCGGCGGTACCCCGGCCACGGCCTCGCCGGGCGCGATCGCCGGTTCGTAGTGGGTGGGCGCGGTCGCCAGGGTGAAGGCGGTCGCCGCGGCGATCAGCGCGGTCATCGCCGCGGTGCCGCGCACCCACCCCCGCACCCGCCGCTCGCTGCCCGAGCGGACGGCGGCAGGCGGGGCCAAGGGAGGCGTCGGCCCGCCGGTGAGCAGGGCGGCGAGCCGTTCCCGTACCTGCTCCGCCGAGGCGAGTTCGGGCAGCAGCTCCGCGAGGGCCTCGCGGGCGTGCATCAGCCGGTGGCCCGCGGCGGGCGTGCTGGCCTCGGTCTCCGCCGCGGTGTCCGGGAGGCCGAGGCGCAGCCCGTCGAAGAGCAGCAGGGTGCGGCGGTACGGGGCGGGCAGCGCGAGCAGGGCGGTGCGGAGTCTGCGGTCGTCCCCCTGGTCCGGCGGTTGCGCCGCCCGGGTGAGGCCGGGCCGCAGCCGGTGCCAGGGCGACAGCGCGTAGTCGTGCGTCGCCGCCCGTACCCAGCCTGCGGGGTCGCGGTCCACCGCGACCTCGGGCCACCGCTCCCATGCCTGGTGGAACGCCCGTTCCACGGCCTCGCGCGCCAGCTGCCGCCGCCCGGTCAGCAGGTACGCCTGCCGGGCGAGGGGCGGGGCGACGTGCGCGTACAACCTGTCGAATGCCTCGACGGGCCCGGCGGGCGCTGCGGGGGTCGCGGACGCCCCGGACACCGCGGGAGGCGCGGACCGTACAAGGTGGGCGGAAAAGTACATAACCGTATCTTGAGCGACACAACGGGCATACGCCTGTTACATGGCTACAGCGCGTGTCGTTGGCAGCATGCTTCCGTGACCGAGTTGACGCGCGACCCGTCCGCCCCGACACCGCCGCCGACCTCCACGACGCCGGCCGTCCCCGCGTCGCCGCCCCCCGCCCCGCCGACCTCCACGACGCCGGGCACCGCCGCGTCGCCGCCCCCCGCGTCTGCCGGTGCCATGCCGGCCGGTGCCATGCGGGCCGCCCCCGCGCCGACCGCCCCCGCGCCGACCGCCCCCGCGTCAGCGCCCTCCGCGTCGCCGCCTTCCGCGTCAGCGCCCTCCGCGTCGGCGGCGCCGCCGCCGTCCCAGCCGTCCGCACCGCCCCCTTCCACGGCTGCGGCAGCACCCGGCCCCGGGTCCCGGCCGTCCCCGACCGCGCCTCCGCCGCAGCCGCCCATGGCACCCCGCCCTGCGCCCGCTCCGTCGCCCCCGTCGTCTGCGGCGTCGTCCGTGGTGTACGGGGGCAGCGCCCCCGCCGCGGTCGCCGTGTGCCTGGCGCGCGGGGTGATCGCAGCGGGGCTCGGGCTGGGGGCGCTGGCCGTCCTGGTGATCGTCGCGTGGATCAGCTCCCCGTACCCGGACAGCGGCCCCGGCGGTGCCCTGCGCGTGGCGGCGGCGCTGTGGCTGCTGGCGCACGGGACGGAGCTGGTCCGGCCCGACACCCTGACCGGGGCTCCGGCTCCGGTCGGACTCGTGCCGCTGCTGCTGTCGGTCCTGCCGGTGTGGCTGGTGTACCGGACGTCGAGGGACGCGCTGGACCCGGGTGACGCTCGGGCCCGGCCGTCCTCGTCCGGCGTCGTGGCCGCCGTGACGGTGGGCTACCTGCTGGTCGCGGTCGGCGCGGTGGCCTACGCCAGGGACGGGGCGCCGGCCGCCACCGCGGTGAGCGCGGCGCTGCACGTGCCGTGGGTGGTGCTGCTCGCGGCGGCCGCCGGCGCGTGGAGCGCCTGCGGACGCCCCCTGGGGCCGCTGCCCGGGTGGCTGCCGCAGTGGGTGCGGTGCGCTCCCGCGCGGTCGCGTTCCCTGGTGGCGGCGCGGGCGGCGGGCGGCGCGCTCGCGGCCCTGCTGGGGAGGCGCGCTCGTGGTCGCCGTCGCGGTGGGCTGGCACGCCGGGGCCGCACGGGCGTCGCTCATGGGGCTGTCCGGCGAGTGGGGCGGCCGGATGGCGGTCCTGGCGCTGGTCGTGGCACTGCTGCCGAACGCCGCGGTGTGGGGGCGGCGTACGGGCTGGGCCCCGGTTTCCTGGTGGGTACGGGGGCTGCGGTGTCCCCGCTGGCCGTGAGCGGCGACGCGGCCGTACCGGACTTCCCGCTGCTCGCCGCCGTACCGGACGGGGCGGCGCGCGGCGACTGGCTGACGTGGTCCGCCGCGGTGGTGCCGGTGGCCGCGGGTCTGGTCCTGGCCTGGCGCACGGCGGGTGCGGCGGCGCCCCCGCCGGCGCGGAGGGACGAAGCCTGGGGGCGCCGAGCGCCCACAGGTCGGAGGCGGGCTGGGTCGCCGCCGCGTACCCGTTCGGGCGCCAGGAAGTCGATGGAGCCGACGAGTTCGCCGGTGCGGGTGATGGTGGAGTCGCCTTCGATGGCGGCGATCCCGGGAAGTCGGTCGGGGCAGCACCCGCTCCGGTCCCGGGCGAGCAGGACGTTGCCCGGCTTGACGTCCCGCAGCACCCCGGCCGCGTGGGCGGCGCTGAGGGCGCCGAGCACGTGCAGGCCGATGTATGGCCTCCCGGTCGATGCGTCCGCTGTCGGCCGCCTTCACCGCGTCGGCGAGCGACTGGCCGTCCACGTACTGCATGACGATCCACGGGCGGTCGTCGTACTCCAGCACGTCGTGGACGGTGACGACCGAGGGGTGGCTGATACGGGCGGCGGCCCGCGCCTCCTTCTGGGTGCGGGCGTGCAGGACCGTGCGGTCGGCCTCGGAGACGTACCGTCCCGCCGTCAGTTCCTTGACGGCGACGGTGGTGGAGTACTCGTCATGGGCCCGCCACACCCTGCCCATGCCCCGCGGCGTCTCTCCCTCAGCCGGTACCGACCGTAGGAGCACCAGCCCAGCGCCCATGCCCTGGTGTGTTCCACGTGTCCGCTCGGCCCGCCCGCTGCTTCGGAGCAAGGTTACGGAGGGTGTGCGACGGGCGGAACAGCGGGGCGGCCACGGAGACCTACCCGTGACGCACTCTCCCCTGTTGCACAGGTTTCGACGGCGGGTCGGCCACGCAGAGTGACCGCTGTGGAGGCGGCGCGAACGTCTCCGACGGTGCGCCCGGGCGCCCGGCCGACTCCGTTCCCGACTGCCCGGCCGACTCCCTTCCCGGGTGCGCCATGAGCCCGAGGTGGGTGCTGGGCCGGACGGGTCGGGGAGCGTCGGTGCAGTCGGCGGCGGGGGCCGGACCGGTGGCCGCGGCCGGTGGGGGCCAGTACCGCTGCCGTGCCAGGTCATCAGCCCGGGGTGCTCAACGCCGGGCTGGCGCGGGCTCCACCGGCCGCCGGGCGCCTTCGAGCCGCCCTCGTCCTGGCCGTCGTCGTTCCCTTCGCCCTCTCCGGAGTGGTGGCGCGGCTGCCAGGGCTGGTCGGGCCTGCCCTCCGGCGGCGGCGCGAACGGGTTGCTGTCGTCGGTGGACTGGCGTTCCCGCGGCAGGAGGTGGGTGGCCGTGCGGCGGCGTCGGTCCGGCATGTGGTGAACGTCTTCCCCTCAGACCCCGGGCAACGGGCGCCCGCGGATCTTGTGTTGTCGTGTCCGTCCGTCGTCCGGACGGCTCCCGCCCCAGACGCTACCGCCCTGGTCCGCCCCCGTCCCGTGGGGGAGGGACGCCGTGCCGGTATCGTTGCTGACGGTCGGCTCCTTCGTAGAGTTCCCCGTATCCGAGGGGGCGACGCGTTCGTACGACCACACAAAGCCGAACGGAACAGCGAAAAGAGTCCCCCCGTGGCTGCCGCCGCCCCCGCCCGCCTCGTCGTCCTGGTCTCCGGATCGGGGACGAACCTCCAGGCGCTGCTCGACGCCGTCGCCGCCGACCCCGCCGGATTCGGTTCCGCCGTCGAGGTCGTCGCCGTGGGCGCCGACCGCACCGGCATCGCCGGCCTGGAGCGGGCCGAGCGCGCGGGGCTGCCGACGTTCGTGTGCCGGGTGAAGGACTACGGCAGCCGGGACGCGTGGGACAGGGCGCTCGCCGAGGCGACCGCCGCGTACGCGCCCGACCTCGTCGTCTCCGCCGGCTTCATGAAGATCGTCGGGAAGGAGTTCCTGGCGCGCTTCGGGGGACGGACGATCAACACGCATCCCGCTCTCCTGCCCAGTTTTCCCGGTGCCCACGGGGTGCGGGACGCACTCGCGTACGGCGCGAAGGTCACCGGATGCACTGTCCACTTCGTCGACGACGGCGTCGACACCGGCCCGATCATCGCCCAGGGGGTGGTCGAGGTGCGGGACACGGACGACGAAGCCGCTCTCCATGAGCGCATCAAGGAAGTCGAGCGCAGGCTGCTCGTCGAGGTCGTGGGGCGTCTGGCCCGACACGGCTACCGCATTGAGGGACGAAAGGTTCATGTCGGTGAATAAGCCCATCCGTCGCGCGTTGATCAGCGTCTACGACAAGACGGGTCTGGAGGAGCTGGCCCGCGGGCTGCACGAGGCGGGCGTCGAGCTGGTCTCCACGGGCTCCACGGCCGCCCGGATCGCGGCGGCCGACGTGCCGGTCACCAAGGTCGAGGAGCTGACGGGCTTCCCCGAGTGCCTGGACGGCCGCGTCAAGACCCTGCACCCGCGCGTCCACGCCGGCATCCTCGCGGACCTGCGCCTGGACGCGCACCGCGAGCAGCTCGCCGAGCTCGGCGTGGAGCCCTTCGACCTGGTCGTCGTGAACCTCTACCCCTTCGAGGCGACCGTCGCGTCCGGCGCGGGCCCCGACGAGTGCGTGGAGCAGATCGACATCGGCGGCCCGTCCATGGTCCGCGCCGCCGCCAAGAACCACCCGTCCGTCGCCGTGGTGACGTCCCCGGCGCGGTACGGCGACGTGCTCGCCGCGGTCGCGGGCGGCGGCTTCGACCTGGCGGCCCGCAAGCGGCTGGCCGCGGAGGCGTTCCAGCACACCGCCGCCTACGACGTGGCCGTGGCCTCGTGGTTCGCCTCCTCGTACGCCCCGGCCGACACGGCGTCCGACAGCGGCTCCGCCGCGGGGCTCTTCCCGGACTTCGCGGCCTGTACGTACACCCGCAAGAACGTGCTGCGCTACGGCGAGAACCCGCACCAGGGCGCCGCGCTCTACGTCGACGGCAAGGGCGGCCTCGCCGAGGCGGAGCAGCTGCACGGCAAGGAGATGTCCTTCAACAACTACACGGACACGGAGGCCGCGCGCCGCGCCGCGTACGACCACGCCGAGCCGTGCGTGGCGATCATCAAGCACGCCAACCCGTGCGGTATCGCGGTCGGCGCGGACGTGGCCGAGGCCCACCGCAAGGCCCACGCCTGCGACCCGCTGTCCGCGTTCGGCGGGGTGATCGCCGTCAACCGCCCGGTGTCCGTGGCCATGGCCGAGCAGGTCGCCGACATCTTCACCGAGGTCATCGTCGCGCCCGGCTACGAGGACGGCGCCGTCGAGGTCCTGGCACGCAAGAAGAACATCCGCGTGCTGCGCTGCCCTGACGCCCCGTCCGCCGCCGTCGAGCTGAAGCCCATCGACGGCGGCGCGCTGCTCCAGGTCACCGACCGGCTGCAGGCCGACGGCGACGACCCGGCCACCTGGACCCTCGCCGCGGGCGAGGCCCTGCCGGAGGCGGAGCTCGCCGAGCTGGCGTTCGCCTGGAGGGCCTGCCGGGCCGTGAAGTCCAACGCGATCCTGCTCGCCAAGGACGGTGCCAGCGTGGGCGTCGGCATGGGGCAGGTCAACCGTGTTGACTCCGCCAAGCTGGCCGTCGAGCGGGCCGGCGAGGAGCGGGCGCGCGGGGCGTACGCCGCGTCGGACGCCTTCTTCCCCTTCCCCGACGGCCTGGAGATCCTGACGGCGGCCGGCGTGAAGGCCGTCGTGCAGCCGGGTGGTTCGGTCCGCGACGAGCAGGTCGTCGAGGCCGCCGAGAAGGCGGGCGTCACGATGTACTTCACCTGCACCCGCCACTTCTTCCACTGACGCCTGACGTCTGATGTCTTCCCGGTCGAGGTGACCGTACGGCGCCGGAGCCCCTCCCCCGTGAGGCCTCCGGCGCCGTCGCGTCTCATCTCACGGAAGGGTCAGCACTTGACCGTCTTCTTGTAGTAGCCGGGCGCCTTGATCCGGAAGTGGTAGGGCTTGGCCCCCTTCGGCAGCGTCACGCACGGGCTGTCCTTGTGGAAGGCCGCGACGACCTTCACCTTGACCGATCCCTTGCACCGGTTGATCACCTGCGCGACCTGGTCGGCCGGCTGCGTGTACACGTTCGTCTTGACGCAGGTCCCGACGTTCTTCCCGACGGCCTGGGCCGGCGCGGCGAGGCCGAAGAGGCCCACGCCGAGGGCCGCGGTCGTCGAGGCGACGCCCATGAGGGTCTTGCGCATGCTGCTCCTTATGCCTGGTGGCTGTGCGTTGCGCGGCCGGTGTCCCGCCGCGCCACCAGTGGGCCACAAAGCGGCCCCGCCGCAGGGCGGTTTGCGGCCCATACGGGTCACCCACGCCGCTGACCTGCGGTGGGGGAGGACGGGGCGGGACCTCGTGGGTCGCCTCGGTACGCTGGGAGCCGACTCCGGGCCGACCATCCGGAGCGGTGCCACAGTGCGTGGGGGGACACATGACGCCGTGGAAACGACTGCCCGCAGGGCTCGGCGCCGACGAGCGCAGGCTCGTCGGCGGGATGCGCGCCCTCAAGGACCGCAGCGGCCTGGGGCTGGCGGCGCTCGCGTCGCGCACCGGTTTCAGCAGGTCCTCCTGGGAGCGCTACCTGAACGGCAGACAGCTCCCGCCGCCGGAGGCCCTGCGGGAGTTGGCCCGGCTGTGCGGCACCGACGCGGACGCGGACCGGCTGCTCGCCCTGCGGCTGCTGGCCGTGGAGGCCCGTGAGGCGGCGGCTCGTACGGACACGGAGCCCGGCCCGGCTCCGGATGCGGGCGCGGACGGGTCGGGAGGGCCGGCCGGCACGGGGGCGGCGGCCAGGCCTCCGCTCCGCCCGCCGGCGGGTCCGGGAGGCCGGGGAAGGCGGGCCGCGCGGTGCCGGGAAGGGCACGGCTGATCGCGGGCGGCGCCGTGGTGCTCTCGGGGCTGGTCGGGGTCGCCGTGCTGCTCCTGGTACGGGGGCTGCCGGGGGACGGGACGGGCGCCGAGGCGCGCCAGAAGACCCGGGTGGCGGCGTCCCCGTACGTGTTCGAGCGGGGGCGCACCTACGACTGCGACGTCCGCCGCGAGGACGGGCGGCTGTACGCGGGGCACAGCGACACCTTGACCGCGCTGCTGGAGCAGATCGGCACGAGCTGGGACGTGGCGGAGGCGCAGTGCCTGCTGAACCACCACGGGTACGACGTGGGGGCGGTGGACGGCGTGTACGGCCGGGCGACGGAGAAGGCCGTGAAACGGCTCCAGGACGACGCGGGGCTGGTGGTGGACGGCGTCGTGGGGGAGCACACCTGGAAGGTCCTGCGCCGGTGACTCCTCCCGGTGCGTCCGGAGCGTCGCGTGAGTGGCGTGTCCTGGCGCGTGAGCTGCGGGCCCTGAAGGACCGTTCGGGGCTGAGCATGGCGGCCCTGGCCGCCCGTACGACCGCCAGCAAGTCGTCGTGGCAGCGCTACCTCAGCGGGGCCCTGCCGCCGCCCCGGGAACTCGTGCGCGAGCTGTGCGTCCTCTCCGACGAGCCGCCCGGCCGCCTGCTGGCCCTCTGGGACCTGGCCGACCTGGGCCGCCGCCACGCGACCGAGTCCGAGCCCGAGTCCGAGGCGGAGCCGGAATCTGCCCGGGAGGCGGAATCCGAGCCGGAACCCCGGCAGGACCCCGGGGGCGGACCCCGGCACGGCCCCGTGGGTGAACGCCGGCAGGAGGGGCGGTCTCCGGCGCGGGCGCGGCGGTGGGGCGTTGCCGTCGGGGTGGTCGCCGCGGTGCTCGGAGGCGTGGGGGCCGCGGTGGGAACCGGGCCCGTGTGGCCGCCGGGGCCCGGCGAGCGCGCCGCGGTGGGCGGTTGCAGCGGGGCCGGCTGCGAGGGGCTCGGGTCCTATGCGCAGGGGTGCGGGACGACCGCCGCCCGGCCGCGCACGGTCGTGGAGCGGCGGGTGGTGGGCGGCCGCATGGTGTCCGTCCGGCACAGCGCGGCGTGCGAGGCGACCTGGGCCCGGGTGTGGCTCGCCGACATCGGTGACCGGTTGGAGGTCCACGCGCCGGACGGCCGGCTCCAACGGGCGGAGATCGGCGACAAGTACGACGCCGAGGGCTACTTCTCGACGCCCATGCTGGGCGGCGGCCCCGACGGTGTGCGCGCGTGTGTCGTCCTGGCGCGGACCGGCGACCGGCACTGCGTCGGCGGCTGAGGCCCGGTCCCGCCTGTGCGGGGCCTGGTCGGCTGCATGGCAGGGCCCGGGTCCGCGGGGTCACCGATCGGTCCGGTGAGGGGCGCGGACCCGAGCCCCGGGGAGCCGTCGACCGGCTCGGGCGGCCTCAGTAGCGCGGACGCTTGAACCAGGCCGCGCTGTCGCCCTTCGCGGCGAAGACGATCAGCAGGATCGCGAGGATGATGGTCGCGATACCGATCGGCAGCTGGAAGAGGCCGCCCACGATCGCGAACGACGCCCAGACGATCGCGCAGACGCGCACACCGTTGCTGCCGTTGCTGTACTTCAGACCGATGACCAGGCCCAGGATGGCGAAGAGCACCGCGAACGCGGCGAAGAAGACGACCACGCCCTTGCCGATGTCGGAGGCGATCTGGGCCTCCTGGCCGTTCAGCCCGGCGCCCTCCAGCGCCTTGTCGACCTCGCCCATCTGCGTCACGGCGTAGATGGCGAAGACCACCTGCAGGGCGGTGATGATCCACACCATGATCCGGGCCGTCTTCACGGAACTCGGCATCGGCATGGGGGCGGCGGGCTGCCCGCCGAACTGGCCCGGGGCCTGGGGGTAGCCGTAGCCGGGCTGCGGCTGCTGGTTGCCGTAGGGGTTGTTGGGGTCGCCGAAGCTCATGGCGGACTTCCTCCGTGGGTCGTGCGGGGACGCGCGGCCCGCGCGGAGGAACGGCACCTCGGCGTATACGCGTACGGAAATCTGCGTATCGGCGGCCGCCAGTCCCCCCGGCACTGCCCGCGGCATTGCGCGGATCATCGTGTTATTCCGAACGTCTCTTTGTCCAGTCGCATTGATGACGGAAACCGGATTGTTGTGCACATGGAATGTTTGTGGGCCGCGACTTCCCGTTGGTCTCCCGCTGCGCCACACCGGCCGCATGCGTTTCGTCCACGGCGCGTACACGCCACGTACACGGACCTGTACGCATCCGTACGGATCTCCGCGGCCGCACCGGGGAATTGGTGGAGCACGGCGTCCATCCGGGAAGATGGGGCGCATGAGCGCCCAGATTCTCGATGGCAAGGCCACCGCAGCCGCGATCAAGTCCGATCTCACCGCCCGGGTGGCCGATCTGAAGGCCGGGGGCATCACGCCGGGGCTGGGGACCGTGCTCGTCGGCGAGGACGTCGGCAGCCAGAAGTACGTGGCGGGAAAGCACCGCGACTGCGCCCAGGTCGGCATCGCGTCGATCCAGCGGGAGCTTCCCGCGACGGCGACGCAGGAGGAGATCCAGGCCGTCGTCCGCGAGCTCAACGAGGACCCGGCGTGCACCGGCTACATCGTGCAGCTCCCGCTGCCCAAGGGCATCGACACCAACCGCGTGCTGGAACTGATGGACCCCGCCAAGGACGCGGACGGGCTGCACCCCACCAACCTCGGCCGCCTGGTGCTGGGCGTTCCCGCACCGCTGCCCTGCACGCCCGCCGGCATCGTCGCGCTGCTGCGCCGGCACGGCGTGGAGATCGCGGGCGCGCACGTGGTCGTGGTCGGACGCGGCGTCACCATCGGCCGTCCCATGCCGCTGCTGCTCACCCGCCGCTCCGAGAACGCGACCGTCACGCAGTGCCACACCGGTACGCGGGACCTCTCCGCCCACCTGCGGCAGGCGGACATCGTGGTGGCGGCGGCGGGCGTGCCGCACCTGATCAAGCCGGAGGACATCAAGCCGGGCGCCGCCGTGCTCGACGTGGGCGTCAGCCGCGACGAGAGCGGCAAGGTCGTCGGCGACGTGCACCCGGGCGTGCGCGAGGTGGCCGGCTGGGTCGCCCCGAACCCCGGCGGTGTGGGCCCGATGACCCGTGCCCAGCTGCTCGTCAACGTCGTCGAAGCGGCCGAGCGCGCCGCGGCGGCCACCGCGAACTGAACGGGGAGGACCACCCCATGGGCGTACGGGCGAACGACGGATCCCGCACCGAGGCGGGCGACACGGAGCCGGCCGACCCGGCGAGCGGTACGGCACCGGCCGCCTCCGGCCGCGCGGCGGCGGAGGGCGGCGGCGCGCCCGGCGGCGCCTCGGGCCCGTCGGCCGACCCCGCACCGCACGGGCGCGCCGCGCCCCGGAGCCGCGTCGCGGACGGTCACCCGGCTGACGCCCGACCGGCCGACGGCCACGGGGCCGAGGGCCACGGGGTGACCGGCCACCAGGCGGACGGCCGCGGGGCGGACGGACATCCGACGCCATCGACCTCCGCCGAGCGGACTGCCTCCGCCGAGCGGACTGCCTCCGCCGAGCGGACTGCCTCCGCCGCCAGGGTCGTCTCCGCCAAGCGGACAGACCCTGCCAAGCGGAAGGATTCCGCCGAGCTGGCTGCCTCCACCGAGCGCGCAGGCGCCACCGAGCAGACAGACCCCGCCGAGCCGGCTGCCTCCGCCGAGCCGGCTGCCTCCGCCGAGCCGGCTGCCTCCGCCGAGCGGGCACAGCACGCTGACGGGGCGCCCTCTGCCGGACGGGGCGGCCCCTCCGGGCCGTCCGCATCCGCCGACGAGGGGCCCCCGAGGGGTGAGGGCGGCCGCGCCGCCACCCGGGGCAAGTCGGCAGCGGACGACGGCGTCCCGTCGGACGGGGCGTCCCGGGGCCGGTCCGTCGTGCGGGTCACGGAGGGCACGGCGCGGCCCGAGGGCGGGGGCAGGGCTGCCCCGGCGACGCGCCCGCGCCGGCCAGGCAGTGGCCGCTGCTCGCCGTGCTGGGGCTCACCGTGCTGGGGCTGCTCGTCATCGGGGCGGACCCGTTCCGCGAGGCCCCGCGGATCGGTGCGCTCCTCGTCGGTGGCGCGCTGCTCACGGGCGCCGTGCTGCGCCGCGTCCTGCCCTCGGCGGGCATGCTGGCCGTACGGTCCCGCTTCACGGACGTCATCACGTACGGCGTGCTCGGCAGCGCCATCGTGCTGTTCGCGCTCAAGTCGCAGCCGAGCCCGTGGCTGGAGATCCCGTTCCTGACGGAGGCCGTGAAGTTCACGGTGCGCTGAGTCGGGACGAGCGGCGCCCGTCCCCTCCCCCGAGTCGGGACGGGCGCCGCTTGCGAGAACAGCGTCATGGACGCGCCAATTCCGATCAAGGGATGTCCGTTCGCTGTGGCACGGAAGTGACCATTCCGGCACGGTGTGCGCGCTCGGCCACGAGTGGGAAACCGTGCGCCGGAGCTGTCATCCTGGCGGCACGCACCGTCACAGGGTGAACCGACGTCAGGGGGCAGGGGGGAGCGGGCAATGCCGCGGTGGAGGGCGCTACCGGATGAGCTGGACCCGCAGGTGCGGGAGTTCGCGGACCGGCTGCGCCGACTGGTGGACCGCAGCGGCCTGAGCGTCGCCGCCGTCGCGGACCGCACCGGCTACAGCAGCAGCGCGTGGCAGACATACCTGGATGCCCGGGTGCTGCCGCCCCGGGGCGCGGTCACCGCCCTCGCCGACGTGACCGGCACCAGCCAGGTGCACCTGCTGACCCTGTGGGAGCTGGCCGAACGGGCCTGGGACCGCGCCGGGATGCAGCGTGACCGGACCCTGGACGCCCTGCGCATCGCCCAGGCCCGCGCCGCCCTCGGAGACTTCCCGCGCACCGGCCACGGGAGCCAGGACGGGCCTGACTCCCCGGCCGCTTCGGGCGAGTGGCCCGGGGCCCCGGCCGCACCGGCGGGTGAGCCCGGAGCCCGTACCCCGTACGGCGGTCGGCCCCGGCAGCCGCAGCGCGGCCTCCCCGGCGCGCCGCGCGTCGGCGTCCCTGCGCCGCGGCAGCTGCGCACCCCCGCCCGGCCGCCCGCCCCGCCCCGCCGGGTGCAGCCGCCCACCGCGGCTCACCGGTCCCCCCGCAGCGCGCGGCCCCCGCCGCGCCGCGCCTCCCCCGCGCCCGGTGGCGGCGGGCGCGTCCTCGCCATGTTCGTGGCGGGCGCCGTGGGCGCGCTCCTGGTGGTGGCCGCCGCCGTCCTCCTCGCCGACCTGGGCGGCGACCGGAAGGGCGCGGCGGGTGCCGCCGCCGACCGCTCGGCGGCGGCCTCCGCCCCGCCCGCCCGGTCCGCCGCGTCCACGCGCCCCGTCCCGGACGCGCCGCCCGCCGGCACGGCCGCACCCACCGCTGCCGCCGGGCCCCGACCGGCGTCCGGCGCGGGCTGCTTCGGCGACCGGTGCGCGGGCCGGGACCCGGAGAGCATGCGGTGCGGCCGCCCGTACGCCACCACCGTCGCGTACCGGACCGTCGGCACCACCCGGGTGGAGGTCCGGCACAGCCCGGTGTGCGGTGCGGCCTGGGCCCGAGTCTCCGGGGCCGCGCCCGGCGACGTCGTGGAGGTCAGCGCGGCCGGGGCGACCCACGAGAGGGCCGTGCGCCCCGGCGACGACGACGCCTACACGCTGATGGTCGCCGTGTCCGACGCCTCCGAGGCCCGGGCCTGCGCCACCCTCGCGAGCGGTGCACGCGGCTGCACCGATCCCGACTGACGCCGGCGAGCGGGGACCCCGACCGTCGTTACCCGCTGCCCGCTGCCCGCTGCCCGCTGCCCGCTGCCCGCTGCCCGCTGCGGGTCCGGACTGCCGACCGCATGCGGCCGCTCCTGCCCGACCGCCGGAACGCGGCCCCGGACCGGCCGCCGCAGGCCGCCCGGGACCGGCGCCCGCAGGCGCCGCCACGCGGCCGTCACCCGAGGGCCGCAATCCCCCGCGGGCGCCCGTGGGCTCCGGACCGGACTGGCGCGCCCGGGAGGCGGGCTGACGCCGCCGGGGGCCGGACTGGCACGCCGGGAGGTGAGCCGTCGGTGTCCGGGCGGCGGTGCTGGGGAGGCGAGCTGATGCCGCGGTGTCCGGATGGCCGCGCTGGGGAGGCGAGCTGATGCCGCCGGTGTCCGGGTGGCCGCGCTGGGGAGGTGAGCTGATGCCGTCGCTGTCCGGGTGGCCGCGCTGGGGAGGTGAGCTGACGCCGCCGGTGGGGTGGGCGGCCGCGCCCGGGAGGCGGGTTGGCGCCGCCGGGTCCGGGTGGCCGCCGCGGGTGTGCGCTGCGGAGGGGGCGCCGACCGCAAGCCGACCGCAACTGGCCTTCCCTTCCGGGGGACTGGCCGCCGGGAGGCGGGTCCCCCGTCCGGGTGAGCCGGGACACAAGGGGGCGGGGGTGCGCGGGGGGCCGGGTCGGATAGCCTGACCGCTGGATCTCTTCACGTCGAGAGACCGCGCGGCGACACCGGGCGACCTCGACGCCGGGGAGGCCCAGCACCAGCTTCAGGAACCAGGGCCACCGAACCCTCACAGCCAGCTTCTTACGGAGACCGCCATGACCCGCACTCCCGTGAATGTCACCGTGACCGGCGCGGCCGGCCAGATCGGTTACGCGCTGCTCTTCCGCATCGCCTCCGGCCACCTGCTCGGCGCCGACGTGCCGGTCAAGCTCCGTCTGCTGGAGATCCCGCAGGGCCTGAAGGCCGCCGAGGGCACCGCCATGGAGCTCGACGACTGCGCCTTCCCGCTGCTGCGCGGCATCGAGATCACCGACGACCCGAACACCGCCTTCGACGGCGCCAACGTCGCCCTGCTCGTCGGCGCCCGCCCGCGCACCAAGGGCATGGAGCGCGGTGACCTGCTGGAGGCCAACGGCGGCATCTTCAAGCCGCAGGGCAAGGCCATCAACGACCACGCCGCGGACGACATCCGCGTCCTCGTCGTCGGCAACCCGGCCAACACCAACGCCCTCATCGCCCAGGCCGCCGCGCCCGACGTACCGGCCGAGCGCTTCACCGCGATGACCCGTCTGGACCACAACCGCGCGATCTCGCAGCTGGCCGCCAAGACCGGCGCCGCGGTCTCCGACATCAAGCGCCTCACCATCTGGGGCAACCACTCGGCCACCCAGTACCCGGACATCTTCCACGCCACCGTCGCCGGCAAGAACGCCGCCGAGGTCGTCAACGACGAGAAGTGGCTGGCCGACGAGTTCATCCCGACCGTCGCCAAGCGCGGCGCCGCGATCATCGAGGCCCGCGGGGCGTCCTCCGCCGCCTCCGCCGCGAACGCCGCCATCGACCACGTCCACACCTGGGTCAACGGCACCGCCGAGGGCGACTGGACCTCCATGGGCATCCCGTCGGACGGCTCCTACGGCGTCCCGGAGGGCCTCATCTCCTCCTTCCCGGTCACCTGCAAGGACGGTGCGTACGAGATCGTCCAGGGCCTGGACGTCAACGCGTTCTCCCGCGCCCGCATCGACGCCTCGGTGCAGGAGCTGGCGGAGGAGCGCGAGGCGGTCCGCGCCCTCGGCCTGATCTGAGCCCCACCCGGTCGCTCCTCCCGCAGACACCCCGCCCCCGGCAGGCCCCGCGCCGCCGGGGGCGGGGTGTCTGCCGTTGCGCCCAGTGCTCCCGCACGCCGTTGCAGACCCACGATCAAATGTAGTACTCCTTATACATGAGCGAGCAGGTGCACAACAGGCTGGCCGTGGTCAGGGCCGAGCGGAAGGTGTCCCGGCAGGCCCTCGCGGAGGCTGTCGGCGTCCACTACCAGACCATCGGCTACATCGAGCGCGGCCAGTACAACCCCAGCCTCGACCTCGCGCTGAAGCTGGCCGCGCACTTCCGGCTCCCCGTGGAGGCGCTGTTCTCCCTGGAGCCGTTCCCGCCGCTCACGACCGAGGTCTACGGGGAAAACGGGAGGAACGGGAAGAAATGAACGCACCTGCGAGCACGCGCACGCCCCTGGCGCCCACGCGCCGCGACCGGCGCATGTACGCCCTGATGAACCGCGCGGAGGCCGCCCCGCTGTACGCCACGGCCGCCCGCCGCCGTGCCTGGGTGGCCGCCCACGCCGCCCTGACGGCCGGATATGTGGCGGCCCTGTCGGCGACGGTCGTCGGCGACCGCGTGTGGCCCGCCTTCGTGCTGCTGGGTCTGCTGCTGCCCTGGTGCGTGGCCATGGGTGTCGTCAACGCCGCCACGCGCGGCCTGTTCGAGCTGAGGGCCCGCATGCTCGACGAGCGCCAGCGCGCCGAGCGGGACCGCGCCCTGGCCGCCGGGCACCGGTGGACCGCCGCGGTGCTGGCGGGGCTCGCCGCCGCGGCCGTGCTGACGGACCGGCTCGGCGGCGCCGGCTTCGGGAACGTCCTCTTCCCGGTGGCCCTCGGGGTCTTCGCGGTCCACATGACGGCGCCGCGCTGGATCGCCTGCCTCCGCGTCCAGGACGAGCCCGCGGAGTAGGCACCGCACAGCCCCGACATCCGCGCCAGGGTGATCCGCGCCACTTTCGCGCATGCTTTCCAGGCCCTAGGGCAGGCGCCCGGGTCGCCGGTCATGACCGGTTCTGACCGCACCCGGTACGGAAGGCAACACGCGAAGTGTCGGAACACGACAAACACACCATCCATGTGGACGGACAGTGGCGCTCGGCCGCTTCCGGAGCCACTCGTGACGTACTCGACCCCGCCGACGCCACGGCCTTCGCCGTCGTGGCGGAAGGCGGGGCCGAAGACGCCGACGCCGCGATCGCCGCCGCACGCAGGGCATTCGACCGGGGCCAAGGGGAGTGGCCGCGCACACCGGTCGCCGAACGGGCGGCCCTGCTGCGACGCGTCGCCGACCTGCTGCAGCGCGACCGCGAGGAACTGGCCCTGCTGGAGAGCCGCGACGCCGGCAAGACCCTGGAGGAAGGCCGCGTCGACGTCGACTGCGTGACCGACGCCTTCCGGTACTTCGCCGACCTCGTCGTCAACGAGAGCGGCGGCCGGGTCGTCGACGCCGGCTCACCGGACATCCACAGCGTGGTCGTCCACGAACCCGTCGGCGTCTGCGCCCTCATCACCCCCTGGAACTACCCCCTCCTCCAGGCCAGCTGGAAGATCGCCCCGGCGCTCGCCGCGGGCAACACCTTCGTCGTCAAGCCGAGCGAGATCACCCCGCTCTCCACCGTGGCCCTCGTCCGGCTGCTCGTGGAGGCCGGCCTCCCGGCCGGTGTCGCCAACATCGTCACCGGCCCCGGCGACCCCGTCGGCGCCCGCTTCGCCGAGCACCCCGACGTCGACCTGGTCTCCTTCACCGGCGGCCTCGTCAGCGGCACGAAGGTGATGCGCGCCGCCGCCGACTCCGTCAAGAAGGTCGCCCTCGAACTCGGCGGCAAGAACCCGAACGTGGTCTTCGCGGACGCCTGCGCCACGGCCGGGGGCTTCGACACCGCCGTGGACCAGGCACTCAACGCCGCGTTCATCCACAGCGGCCAGGTCTGCTCGGCCGGCTCCCGGCTCATCATCGAGGAGTCCCTGCGGGAGCGGTTCACGGCCGAACTGGCCCGCCGCGCCGAGCGGATCCGCCTCGGCCGCGGCACCGACCCGGACGCCGAGTGCGGCCCGCTGGTCTCCGCCGCGCAACTGGCCCGCACCGAGGACTACGTCGCCTCCGCCCTCGCCGAAGGCGCCGTCCTGCGCGCGGGCGGCGAACGCCCCACCGAACCCGAGCTGCGCGACGGCTGGTTCTACCGGCCCACCGTCCTCGACCGCTGCCACCGCCGCATGCGGGTGGTCCGCGAGGAGGTCTTCGGCCCGGTCCTCACCGTCGAGACGTTCCGTACCGAGGACGAGGCGGTCGCCCTCGCCAACGACACCGAGTACGGCCTGGCCGGAGCCGTCTGGTCCGCCGACGCGGGCCGCGCCCGGCGCGTCGCCGCCCGGCTCCGCCACGGCACCGTCTGGATCAACGACTTCCACCCCTACCTGCCGCAGGCGGAGTGGGGCGGCTTCGGCAAGAGCGGCATCGGCCGCGAACTGGGCCCCGCCGGGCTCGCCGAGTACCGCGAGAGCAAGCACGTCTACCAGAACCTCGCCCCCCGCCCGGTGCGCTGGTTCAAGGGCTGATCAGCCACCGCCGGCGACCGGCCGGGCCCCTCCCGCCCCGCCCGACCGGCCGCCCACCGACCGGCACACCGCACACGGACGCAGGAACACACACCATGAGCAGCACCCCTGACCACACCCCCGCAGCTTTCGACTACGTCATCGTCGGCGGCGGCACCGCGGGCTCCGTCATCGCCCACCGCCTCACCGCCGACCCGGACGTCACCGTCGCCGTCGTCGAGGGCGGCCCCGACGACCGGGACCGGCCCGACGTCCTCACCCTCCGCCGCTGGCTCGGCCTCCTCGGCGGCGACCTCGACTACGACTACCCCACCGTCGAGCAGCCACGCGGCAACTCCCACATCCGGCACAGCCGCGCCCGGGTCCTCGGCGGCTGCTCCTCCCACAACACGCTCATATCCTTCAAGCCGCTCCCGTCCGACTGGGACGAGTGGGCCGCGGCCGGCGCCGACGGCTGGGACGCCGCCGCCATGGACCCGTACTACGACCGGCTCCTCAACCACATCGTCCCCGTCGACGAGAAGGACCGGAACGCCATCGCCCGCGACTTCGTCGACGCCGCGCAGGCCGCGCTCGGCGTGCCGCGCGTCGAGGGCTTCAACAAGAAGCCGTTCCACGAGGGCGTCGGCTTCTTCGACCTGGCCTACCACCCGGAGGACAACAAGCGCTCCTCCGCCTCCGTGGCCTACCTGCACCCGGTGATGGACGAGCGGCCCAACCTCCGCATCCTGCTGGAGACCTGGGCGTACGGCCTGGAGTTCGACGGAACCCGGGCGTCCGGCGTCCGCGTCCGCCGCCAGGACGGCACCGAGGAACTGCTCACCGCCCGCCGCGAGGTGATCGTCTGCGCGGGCGCCGTCGACACGCCCCGCCTGCTGATGCACTCCGGCATCGGCCCGCGCCAGGACCTGGAGGCCCTCGGCATCCCGGTGCGCCACGACCTGCCGGGCGTCGGCGAGAACCTGCTCGACCACCCCGAGTCGGTCATCGTCTGGGAGACGGACGGCCCCATCCCGGACAACTCGGCGATGGACAGCGACGCGGGCCTGTTCGTCCGCCGCGACCCCGATGCGCCGGGGCCCGACCTGATGTTCCACTTCTACCAGATCCCCTTCACCGACAACCCGGAGCGCCTCGGCTACGAGAAGCCCGCGCACGGCGTGTCGATGACGCCGAACATCCCCAAGCCGCGCAGCCGCGGCCGCCTCTACCTCACCAGCGCGGACCCGTCCGTGAAGCCCGCCCTCGACTTCCGCTACTTCACGGACGAGGAGGACTACGACGCCCGCACCCTCGTCGACGGGATCCGCATCGCGCGCGAGATCGCGAAGACCGAGCCGCTGGCCGGCTGGCTCAAGCGGGAGGTCTGCCCCGGGCCGGACGTCACGGGCGACGAGGAGCTCAGCGAGTACGCCAGGAAGGTCGCCCACACCGTCTACCACCCGGCCGGCACCTGCAAGATGGGCGCGGCCGACGACGAACTGGCCGTGGTCACCCCCGACCTGAAGGTGAGGGGCGTGGACGGCCTGCGGATCGCCGACGCGTCCGTCTTCCCGACCATGACGGCCGTCAACCCGATGGTGGCGGTGCTGATGGTCGGCGAGAAGGCCGCCGAACTGCTGGGCGGTGACGCGCGATGAGCACGTCCACGCACACGACCACGCAGACGCCCGCGGGCACGGCCGAGACCGCGCAGACCCCCGTCTTCCGGGTCCGCGACCTCTGGAAGGTCTTCGGCCCCAAGGCCGACCGCATCCCCGGCGACCGCGGCCTCACCGGCCTGTCCCAGGCCGACCTGCGCGCCCGCACCGGCTGCACCGCGGCCGTCCGCGACGTCTCCTTCGACGTCCGCAAGGGCGAGGTCTTCGTCGTCATGGGCCTGTCCGGGTCCGGCAAGTCCACGCTGGTGCGCTGCCTCACCCGGCTCATCGAGCCCACCTCCGGCACCCTGGAGATCGACGGTGAGGACGTCCTCGCCATGGACAAGAACCGGCTGCGCGAACTGCGCCGGCACCGTGCCGCCATGGTGTTCCAGCACTTCGGCCTGCTGCCGCACCGCACCGTCCTCGACAACGTCGCGTACGGCCTGGAGATCCAGGGCATGGCCAAGGCCGAGCGCCGCGCCAGGGCCGCCGAGATGGTCGCGAAGGTCGGCCTGGAAGGACTGGAGCAGCGCCGCCCCGGCCAGCTCTCCGGCGGCCAGCAGCAGCGCGTCGGCCTCGCCCGCGCCCTCGCCGCGGACCCTGAGGTGCTGCTCTTCGACGAGCCGTTCAGCGCCCTCGACCCGCTGATCCGGCGGGACATGCAGGAGGAGGTCATCCGCCTGCACCGCGAAGAGGGCCGCACCATGGTCTTCATCACCCACGACCTGAGCGAGGCCCTGCGCGTCGGCGACCGGATCGCCCTCATGCGCGACGGCGAGATCGTCCAGCTCGGCACGCCCGAGCAGATCGTCGGCTCCCCGGCCGACGACTACGTGCGGGACTTCGTCCGCGACGTGCCGCGCGAGCAGGTCATGACCGTGCGCACGGCCATGACGCCCGGGGACTGCGGCGACGCGGAGCACCCGGCCGCCCTCGCCCCCGACACGGTCGTGTCGGCCGCCATCGAGAACGTCGTCCGCACCGGCAGGCCCGTCTGCGTCGTCGAGGACGGCGAGTGCCTCGGCGTGGTCGACCACCAGGGGCTGTTGTCGGTCGTCGCCGGGGTCCCCCGGGGGAAGGCGGCGGCATGACCGCGACGACCGCCCCCACCCCCGCATCCGAGAGACCCGAGCCGGAGGAGGCCGCGGTGCTGAAGGACACCGGCGGCACGTCCGCCGCGCCGACCGCGCCGGCCGGCGGGTCCGCCCCGCCGGCCGCCGCTCGCCGCTGCGCCACCCGCTGCTGCGCCGCCTGCTGCCGCTGGGCGCCGCCGCGCTCGTCCTCGTCCCGCTCGCCGCCGCCCTGTGGGGCAGCGGCACATGGCCGACCGCGCTGACCGTCGACGTGCAGAGCCCCCTGGACGACGTGTACGGCTGGATCGTCGGCAACCGGGACACCCACCCCGTCTTCCTCTACTTCCTGCTGCACCTGAGCAACTGGTCCGAAGGCTCCGTCGCCTGGATGACCGGCCTGCTGGAGGGCGTCGGCTGGTTCCCGGTGACGGTGGCCGCCGTGCTGCTGTCCTGGCGGATCGGCGGACTGCGCGACCGGCGCGGACTGAAACTCGCCGGTGTCACCCTCGCCGCGTTCGCGGCGTGCGGGGTCCTCGGCATGTGGCAGGCCACCATGGAGACCCTCGCCCTCATGGCGGTCGCCGTCACCGTCGCGGCGGCGGTCGGCGGACTGCTCGGCCTGGGCGCCGGCCTGTCGGACCGCTTCGAGCGGATCCTGCGGCCCGCCCTGGACACCATGCAGATCATGCCGGCGTTCGCCTATCTGCTGCCGCTGGTCCTGCTGTTCGACATCGGTGTGCCGTCCGCGCTGATCGCCACGATCATCTACGCGGCCCCGCCGATGGCCCGGCTGACCGCCCTCGGTCTGCGCGGCGCCGATCCGTCCGTGATGGAGGCCGTGGCGTCGCTGGGCACCGGCCCGGTGCAGCGGCTGCTGACCGCGCGGCTGCCGCTCGCCCGCAAGGAGATCCTGCTCGGCCTCAACCAGACGATCATGATGGCGCTGTCCATGGTCACCATCGCCTCGGTGATCGGCGCCGGCGGCCTCGGCGAGGAGGTGTTCCGCGCGCTGTCCACCGTCGACGTCGGCGGGGCGCTCGCCGCGGGCATCCCGATCGTGCTGCTCGCCGTCTGGCTGGACCGCGTGACCTCCGCCGCCGGGGAGCGGCTCGGCGAGGGCGCGGCCACCTCCGGCCCCCGCTGGCTGCACGGCCTGCGCGCCTGGACCGTCACGGCCGTCTCCGGCGTGGCGCTGGGCGTGACCGGGTGGCTGCTGCTGATCGCGGAGTGGCCCCAGACGTGGGAGGTGGACATCGCCCCGCCCGTCAACGCCGCCGTGGACTGGTTCACCGGCCACCTGGCCGAGGGCGTGCCCGTCGTCGGCGGCACCCGCGCCTGGGCGGACGGCTTCACCGTGGGCGTCCTCAACCCGCTCCGCGACGGCCTGACGGCCACGCCGTGGTGGCTGCTGCTCCTGCTGGCCGCCGGGTGCGCGCTGCTCGCGGGCGGCTGGGGCGCGATGTGCACCGCGGTCCTGGCGATGGCCGGCGTCGGTGTCCTCGCCGTGTCCGACGGCTCCCTGTGGAACCACTCCCTGGACACCCTGTCCCAGGCTGTCGCCGGTGTCGTCGTCACCCTCGTCCTCGGCTTCGCGATCGGTGTGGCGGCGGCCCGGATGCCGCTGCTGGAGCGGATCCTGCGGCCGGTCCTGGACACCATGCAGACCCTGCCGCAGTTCATCTACCTGATCCCGGTGGTGGCCCTCTTCAACGTGGGCCGTGCGGCGGCCGTCGCGGCGGCCGTGCTGTACGCGCTGCCCGCCGTCGTGCGGATCACCGTGCAGGGCCTGCGCCAGGTCGACTCCGCGACGCTGGAGGCGGCCCGCTCGATGGGCGCCTCCACGTTCCAGCAGATCCGCCAGGTGCAGCTCCCGCTGGCCCGGCCCGCGCTGATGCTCGCCCTCAACCAGGGTGTCGTGCTGGTCCTCGCCATGGTCATCGTCGGCGGCTTCGTCGGCTCCGGCGCGCTCGGCTACGACGTCGTCTACGGCCTCCAGAAGAGCCAGCTCGGCGTCGGCCTGAGCGCCGGTGTCGCGATCGTGCTGCTGGGCCTGGTCCTGGACCGCACCACCCAGCGCACCGGCCGGCCGGCCGGCACCCGCTAGCCCCCCGCACCCCGAGGGACGGCCGTCCCTGTCCCGCCCCCGCAGGCCCCCTGCCCGTACGAAACGAGAGACACCCCCTCATGAACACCATGAACAGCAGAAAGAACCTGATCCGCACCGCCACCGCCGCCGCCGTCGTCCTCGGCATCACCGGCCTGACGGCCTGCGGCGCCGCCAAGACCGACTCCGCGTCCGCCAAGTCCGGCGGCACCGTCACCATCGCCGTGCCGTCCTGGGTCGGCGCCGAGGCCAACGCGGCGGTGGCCAAGCACATCCTGGAGAAGGAGCTGGACACCGAGGTCGAGCTCACCCAGCTCGACGAGTCGGTTGCCATCGACGGCCTCAACAGCGGCAAGGTCGACGCCGTCCTGGAGGACTGGGGGGGCGCTCCGGACAAGATCAAGCTGTACACCGAGGACAAGAAGTCCGTCGTCGAGGGCGGCGACCTCGGCGTGGTCGGCCACATCGGCTGGTTCGTGCCGAAGTACCTGGCCGACAAGCACCCGGACATCACGGACTGGAAGAACCTCAACAAGTACAAGGACCTCTTCAAGACCGCCGAGAGCGGCGACAAGGGCCAGCTCCTGGAGGGCTCGCCGTCGTACACCACCAACGACGACGCGATCATCAAGAACCTGGAGCTGGACTACAAGACGGTCTACGCCGGCTCCGAGGCCGCGCAGATCACCCAGATCAAGGAGAACTACAAGGCCCAGAAGCCGTTCATCACCTACTGGTGGACGCCCCAGTGGCTGAACGCGCAGGTCGACCTGGTCGAGGTGAAGCTGCCGGAGCACAAGGAGGGCTGCGACGCCGACCCGGAGAAGGTCGCCTGCGGCTACGCCCAGACGTCGCTGCAGAAGTACTTCAACGCCGACTTCGCCAAGGACGGCGGGGACGCGGCCCAGTTCCTGAAGAACTTCTCGTGGACGGCGGAGCAGCAGAACGAGGTCGCCGCGATGATCGCCGACCAGAAGCTGTCCCCGGAGGCCGCGGCCGAGAAGTGGGTCAAGGCCAACGAGTCCACCTGGAAGGCGTGGCTGCCCAAGTAAGCGACGCGGCCGGCCTTTTCAGGCCCCTTCCCGCCGGCCGCCCCCCGCCGCCCGCCCCGTCCGCCGACTGCACCGGCGGACGGGGCGCGCTCGTGCCCTGAGGGATCCCCGTGCTGTCCGAAGGGTCCATGAGGCAGCAGAGCCGCATCCCTCCGTGCCCGCTGCGTGGGTTTCCAGCCGAAAAGGGCGGGGCCGTCCCGGCGGCCTTGCCGGGTGATCATCGGGCTCGTACGGTGAACGGCGGCGGAGGCCGGTGGCGTATGCCGGACGAGGGGGGTTCCGTGAAGGCACTGCTGTGGCGGCTGGGCGCGATCTGCGCCGCGTTCATCGCCCTGCTGGTCGTCCTGGGCGGGCAGACCGGGACGACGGAGCTGGCCGTCCTGACGGCCGCGACGGTCGCGGTCGCGGCGCTCACGGTGCGGCGCCACCGGCGCAGGGCCGGCGCGCGGGCAGGCTCCTCGTGACGTCCCGGAGAAGCCGTGCCTCCGGCCCGTACCGGGGTGTCCGGTGAGCGGCCGCCCGCCTCCCGAGACGTCCGTGTGCCGAGCCCGGATCGGACACGGTGCCGGGGACCCGGGGGGCTGCTGGTGCTAGCTTGCTCTCCCGTGGCGGGGTACCAGGACGAGACCAGGGCGGCCTACGACGGGGTCGTCGAGCTGTACGCGTCGATGTACGCCGACCGGTTGGAGACCCAGCCGTTCGCGCGGAACATGATCGGCACCTTCGCCGAGCTGGTGCGGGGGACGGGGAACCCGCGGACCGCGGATGCCGGCTGCGGCCCCGGGCACCTGACGGCCCTGCTGCGCGACCTGGGGCTGGACGCCTTCGGAGTCGACCTCTCCCCGGGCATGGTCGCCCACGCCCGGCGCGCCCACCCGGCACTGCGGTTCGCCGTGGCGCGGATGGAGGAACTGCCGGTCGCGGACGGCGTGCTCGGGGGCGTGCTGGCCCACTACTCGATGATCCACACCCCGCCCGGTGACCTGCAGGAGCTGCTTGCCGAGCAGTTCCGCGTCCTGGCCCCAGGGGGGCTGCTGCTGGCGTCGTTCTTCGCGACGGACAGCCCGGAGCCGCTGCGCTTCGACCACAAGGTGGCCCCCGCCTACAGCTGGCCGGCCGACCGGTTCTCCGCGCTGCTGGCCGCGGCCGGGCTCGTGCCCTTCGCCCGGCTGCTCCACGACCCCGCGTCCGAACGCGGCTTCCTCGACGCCCACGTCCTGGCCCGCCGCCCCTGAGGCCGCCGTGCACCGGGGGCCGCCGGACCGGCTGCCCCGGTCGGCGCGGCGGGGCCGGTGGCGGGCCGGGTCGGCCCCGTCCACCGCCCCCGGCCGCGGCCGGGCCGCCCCGCAGGCGCCGGTAGCGGATCGGCGCGCCGGCGCAGCCGGGGCCCGCGGTGGAGCCCCGTGTCCGTACGTACGGGCACAGTGTCAACCCGCCGACCGTGCGACGCTCCCGCGCCGGGCCGCGCCCACCGTCGGGCAGCGGCGCCACGCGGGAGCAGGGACGCGCCAAGCTCGCTGCCGCGTCCAGGCAGGCGCCTACGAGCCGCCGGGGCCCGCGTCGCCCGAGCCGGCGCGGGCGGCGGAGCGTCGGCCGCCGCGGCGGTCGGAGCCGCGGCGGTCGGCACCGGCGGCCGAGGCCGCCGCCCCGGTGGCCGGCGTACGCCGCCCGGATCCGCGCCCGCCCTGCCGGGCGGCGTCACCCGCCGCCGCGCCGGCCGTGCCCCGGCGCTCGGAGCCGCGGCCCCCGCCCTGGTGGCGGCGCCCGCCGCCGTCTGCGTCCCGCCGCCGCGGCGCGGCGGCCGGACCGCCTGCCGGGCTCGGTGCCCGTCCCGCCGCCCTGGCGTCCCGTCGCAGGCGCCGCGGCGGGCTGCGGCACCTCGATGGTGACCGCCACGCCGGACGGCTCCCGTGCGCCCGTGACGGTGGCCAGGACCGCGTCGCTCGACGTGATGCGCGCCGTCCGCGGGCGGATGCCCGCGTCGGACATCAGCCGGGTGACGTCCCGCTTCTGCTCGGGCAGCACCAGGGTGACGACGCTGCCGGAGCCGCCCGCACGGGCCGTGCGGCCGCCCCGGTGCAGGTAGTCCTTGTGGTCGGTCGGCGGGTCGACGTTCACGACCAGGTCGAGGTCGTCGACGTGTATGCCCCGGGCCGCGACGTTCGTCGCCACCAACGCGGTGACGTGGCCGCTCTTGAACTGCTCCAGGGTGCGGTTGCGCTGCGGCTGGGAGCGGCCCCCGTGCAGCGCCGCCGCCCGGACGCCGGCCGCCAGCAGGCGCTTGGCGAGCCGGTCCGCGGACCTCTTGGTGTCGAGGAACAGGATGACCCGGCCGTCGCGGGCCGCGATCCGCGTGGTGACGGCCTTCTTGTCGGTCTCGTCCTGCACGTGGAACACGTGGTGCTCCATGGTGGTCACCGCACCCGCGGACGGGTCCACGGAGTGCACCACGGGATCGCTCAGGAACTCCTTGACGAGGCGGTCGATGTTGCCGTCCAGGGTGGCGGAGAAGAGCATGCGCTGCCCGTCGGGCCGCACCTGCCGGAT
The DNA here is from genome assembly GCF_021390935.1 of Streptomyces sp. CC228A. Taxonomy (GTDB): domain Bacteria; phylum Actinomycetota; class Actinomycetes; order Streptomycetales; family Streptomycetaceae; genus Streptomyces. The sequence continues at coordinate 977,982 of NZ_JAJPUI010000002.1, read as the reverse complement.
CAGCCGGGTGATCTGCGGGAGGAAGCCCATGTCGGTCATCTGGTCGGCTTCGTCCAGCACCGTGATGCGGACGTCGTCGAGGATGCAGTCCCCGCGCTCCACGAGGTCGTTGAGCCTGCCGGGGCTCGCCACGACCACCTCGGCGCCGCGCCGCAGCGCGTGCGCCTGCTTCCCGATGGACAGCCCGCCGACCACGGTGGTCAGCCGGACGTCCACCGCCGCCGCGTACGGGGTCAGGGCGTCCGTCACCTGCTGGGCCAGCTCGCGGGTGGGCACCAGCACCAGCGCGAGCGGCGCCCTGGGGGCCGCCCGCAGCCCGGCCGTGCGCGCCAGCACCGCCAGTCCGAACGCGAGGGTCTTGCCGGAGCCGGTGCGGCCGCGGCCCAGCAGGTCGCGGCCGGCCAGCGAGTTCGGCAGGGTCGCGGCCTGGATGGGGAACGGGGCCGTCACGCCCTGCGCGGTGAGGGTCTTCAGCAGCCCCGCGGGCATGCCCAGAGCGGCGAAGTCCTCGACGGCGGGAAGTGCGGGGGTCGTGCTCTCCGGCAGCCGGAACTCCCTCCGGGGCGGCGCGGACGGAGAGGGCGCCGAGGCGCGCCGGTTCGGCTTCTGGGGTCTGCGGGACATGCGGGTGTCTGCCTTCCTGGGAACAGCACAAACCGGGGTCTGCACCATGGCGGTGCGGACCCCGGTGAGCGGATACGCGATCCGGCGATCAGGCGGGGAGGATGTTCTCCGCCTGCAGGCCCTTCTGGCCCTGCGCGACGTCGAAGGACACCCGCTGACCCTCCTGGAGCTCACGGAAGCCCTGGGTCGCGATGTTCGAGTAGTGCGCGAAGACGTCGGGGCCGCCGCCGTCCTGCTGGATGAAGCCGAAGCCCTTTTCGGCGTTGAACCACTTCACGGTTCCCTGTGCCATGTTTCTCTCTCCTTCAGTAGGCAGAAGGCCCCATCCGGAGACGCCGGAAACAAACAAATGCGCCTGAAGGAGAAACATTCCCGTCAGGCGCACATAGGTTCATGGGTACCACAACTGCAACACCAAGACCGTAGCACAGCCCGGCGGCCCGTGGCGGATCACCGAGGTGTGGGCTGCGCCTCCCTCCGGCTCTCTCCCGTGCCCGCGGACGCGCGCGGGAGGCCGCGAGGCGTGGCACGGCGCCGCGCCCGTCGCCGGTCCTCGGGGCGCAGCAGGAGCTCCCCGGCGAGGCGGGCGGCGGCCTCGCGGGAGGCGGGACCGGGGCGGCCCGCGCCGGTGAAGTGGCGTCCGGGGAAAGCGCGGACGCGGGGATGCCGTGCGGCCGCCGGGTCGGGGCGGGCTGCGAAGCCCTCGCCGCAGGCGGTTCCTCGCCGGTGCGCGTCGAGGCGTTCGCCGACCGGCCCGGCGTGACGGGGGCCGAGGCCTGTACGGTTCCGTATGGATCACTTGTACGGGTCCGGAGGAACGGGGGAGAGCCGTGGCACAGGTCGAGGGGCGAGGGCTGCTGCGCTGGGCGGGCGGGATCATGGTCGGGCTGGGGGTCGGACACCTCTCGCTGCTGGCGGTCATGGCCTGGGACGACATCGGGGTGTGGGTCGAGAAGGGCCTCTGGGCGGCAGTCCCCCTGGGCCCGGCCGACGGGCCCGCGGAGCCGGCCCTGCAGAACGCAGTCACCTTCTGGGCCGGCCCCGGCAGCTTCTCGGTGCCCCTCGTCCTCCTGGGCTGCCTGGTCTGGCACCTCGCGGGGCGCGGGGCGGCCGTGCCCGCGTGGGTCGGCTGGGGCCTCGCGGCATGGTGCGTGCTCGGCGGGATCCTGCTGGTGCCGTCGCCGTTCGTGCTCGGGGCCGTGGCCGGGGCGCTCGTCGTCCTGGCGGCACGCAGGCGGGCCGCGGCGCCCGGGTCCTCGGCGGCGCCCGGGGGCTCAGCGGCGGCCGGGGCAGATCCGGTCCGGTAGGCCCGGCGGCAGACCGCGGCGCTCCTGCTCCGTGACATCGCGGCCGACGACCGCGCACAGGTGGCGCTTCCACAGCGCGGGGTCGAGCCGGACCGCGTCCATCCCCCCGCCGTCCTGCCGCAGCACGGTGAGCCCGTCGGCGGAGAGCGCGTGGAAGACCTGGTCCGTCCCGAAGTCGTAGGTGTCGATCCGGAGCGGCTCGGTGAAGTGCAGGAAGCGGACGTACGTGCCGTTCGCCACGGCGTACGAGGAGTCCCCCACGGGCCGCAGTTGGGCCCCGGGGGTCCTCATCGGCGGCACGAGGGGGCCGACCACTCTGGTGGCCTTCCCGTTCCCCGTCAGCCGCCAGCCCTCCAGCACGCCGCCGGTGGCCATCGTGACGGCGTACCGCCCGTCCTTCGTGAACGACCCGTAGAGGTAGTCGTCGTCGAAGCGCACCCGGAGCCGCTCGTCCACCCTGCCGGTGCGACGGTCCACGGCGTGCACGACGGGCTCGCCGGACACGCTGACCAGCAGGTGCCCCGGCACGGCGTGGGGACGTACGAAGAACTCCGCCGGCTCGCGGCCGGTGAGCCCGAGGTCCCGCGCGTCGATCGCGGCGGCGGCGCGCCGGCCGCTGCGGGGGTCCCACTGCTCGATGCGGCTGCCGGACACCGTGAGCAGCACGTCGTCGTCCGTGAACCCGAAGTACGGCGGAAGCGTCTTGCCCGCGGTGTCCGGCGGCGGCACCGCGAGCGGGATCCGGGCGAGGACGCGCAGGGACGGCAGGGACCGGACCTCGATCCGGTCCGGCCGCACCAGATCGGCGGCCAGCGTCTCCGACGCGTTGACCTTCACGGCCTCCAGGGGCGCGGTCAGGGCGGACGGCGACGGCGTGCGGGGAGCCTCCTCCACCACCTTCACCCGCCCTCCGGTCACTGATCCGGCGATGTCCAGGAGGCTCAGCCGCTCACCGCGGTCGCCCTGGTGCACGAGCATCCTCGCGCCTCCGGCGAGGAGCACCGGCGGGCTGACGACGTCGAAGGAGGCCGTGTGCATCGGCAGGGCCGTCACCGAGCCCCCGTCCCAGACCAGCGGGGCGGGCGTGCCCGCGACGGTGAGCAGGGGCAGCCCCTTGACCAGGCCGGACCGGATGCCGTAGGTCTGCCGCGCCGCCCCGCCCGGCCCGGTGCCGACGAACGTCCACCGCCCGTCCCCGTGGTGCACGGCGAAGCGGCTGCCCGTCAGGTCCACCGCCACGTCGGCGCACGTGCTGTGCGACGCGGGGGTGTGGCGCACCAGCTCCCGCCCGTCGGCGACCCGTACGGCCCGGTAGCGGCCGCGGCCGCCCTCCTCCGGGCGCTCGCAGAAGGCCAGGACGCGGCCGTCCCCCGAGAGCGCGCTCGCCGTGGACTCCCCGATCAGGCCCACGCCGCGGGACACCGTCCGCGCCGTTCCGGCAGCCGTGTCGACCACGGCGAGGGTGCCCCGGAGAGGGCCCCGGCCCTCGCCGAGGTGGACGACGAGGGTGTCGCGGTCCGGGCCGTACGCGACGCCCTCGGCGCCGCCCGCCGGTGCGGGCAGCGTCCGGTTCCGGCCCGTCCGCAGGTCCCATTGCCACACCCGGCCGTCCCGTGACACGGACGCCACGGCGTCGCCGTCCGGGGAGAACCCGGCGATGTCGGCGGGCACCCCTCCGGTCGACCGGGCGCGCTCGGCGTTCCGGAACGCCCCGGCCGGGACGGTGTGCGCGGGTCCCAGCGGGTCGTCGGCCGCGGGATCCACGTCGTGCCACGTCAGGCTGTCGGTTCCGGCCGACAGATAGGCGACGCGCCGCCCGTCCCGGCTCACCAGGGGCACGACGGCGTTGGTGTCCGGACGCAGGTGCCGACGCGTCACCTGCCCCTCGGCCCGGCGGACGAACAGGGTGGCGCGGCCCCGCTCCGTCGTCGCCAGGACGACCGACCCGTCGGCGGCCGAGGCCACCCCGCGGATCTCGTCCTCCGCCCCGCTCAGCACCCACGCCGCCCTCTTGAGCGACACATAGCGGCGCAGCAGCGCGTTGCGGGCCTCGCGGGTCGGCGCGGTGTCGTACGCGGCGACCGCGGCCAGGGCCGCCAGGCCGGGCTCCCGCACCGCCTGCTCGTCCGAGAAGACGGCCAGGGCGCGGGACCGCGCCTCCGCGTCCCGGGCGGCGCTGACCCCCGCCTGGTGCACGAGGTAGGTGCCGAGCCCCACCAGCAGCGCGAGCACCGCGGCGGCCGCGGTCCACGCCGCCCTGGCGCGGATCCGGCGGGCCCTGCGGCGGCGCCGCGCCCGGTGCAGGAAGTCCCGCTCCGCGGGGGCGAGTTCGTGTTCCCTCCCGTCCAGCCGTCCTTCCAGGGAGCTCAGGTGCAGCGGGCCCGGCAGCAGGTCGGGGGCCTGCCCGCCGCGCTCCCAGCGGTCGAGGTCGTGCGCCAGCTCCGCGCGGGCGGCGAGGAACCGCGCGTCGACTTCCACCCGGAGCTCCAGTTCCGGCCAGGCCGTGAACAGCGCCTCGTGGGCCAGCTCCGCCGTCTCCGGTTCGCCCTCGTCGCCGTGCAGCACGAGCAGCCGCTCCGCCGCCAGGGCGCGGGCGAGCGCCCAGCGGGCCTCGCCGGCCTCCTCCCGGGTGAGCCTGCGCCGCAGCGGCGCCCGCTGCCCGGCAGCACCCGCACCAGGCCGGTGAGCAGCCGCAGCGCCTCGGCCTCCGGTACGCCCCGGGTGCCCGTGCACGCCTTCCACGCGGCGGCCGCGTGCTGCTTGAGCGCGCCGGACACACCGCCCATCTCCTCGTACGCCGCCGCCGGCAGCCGGCCGCAGGACCGCCGCTCCCACAGCGCCCCCAGGACGAAGCCGAGCAGCGGCAGGACGCCTGGGTCGTCGCCCGCGTCGCTCAGGATGCGCTCCACCAGCCCCGGGTCGTACTCCACGGCGGGCACCCGCTCGACCGGCCTGACCACCACCTCCCGGAGCTGCTCGGCGGACATCGGCGTGAGCGGAAGCGTCCGCCCGGAGCGCAGTGCGGGGCCGAGGCGGGGGTGCTTGAGGACGGCGTCCATGAAGTCCGCCCGCAGCGTGAGCAGCACCCGCGTGCCGCCCGCCGCCCGCTCGGGGAAGAGCAGGTCCACGGTCTGCGCGAGTTCGGCGTCCGTACGGTCCAGGAGCGCCTCGGCCTGGTCGAGGACCACGAGGAGCCGGCCGTCCTGGTCGCCGCGCAGCCGGTGGAGGGTGTCCGCGAGGCCGTGCGCGGCGAGCCGGCCCTCCACCTCGTCGACCCCGCCCGCCCGGGGCGGGCCGTACCGCTCCTGCCTGACCCTCTCGTACAGTTCGACCGCCAGAGCGGCCCGCGGTGACGACACCTTCCCGGCGTCCACCACCAGCACCTCGTACCCCGCCCGCCGCATCCGGGGCACGACGCCGGCCCGCGCCACGGACGACTTGCCGCAGCCCGACGGTCCGTAGAGGGTGACGGCGCGGTGCCCGCCGCGCAGGGCGGCGGCCACCTCCTCGACGTCGCCGTGCCGCCCGAAGAAGACGTCCTCGTCGTCCTCCTGGTAGGCCGCGAGGCCCCGGAACGGCGAGGGCGGGTCGAGGAGCGAGGCGAGGTCCGGCGGCAGCACGCCCAGCACCGTCCGCATGTGCAGGACGAACGCCTGGGCGTCCTCCCCTCGGAGCGTCGCCACGACGAGCCCGACCACCGCGCCCACCTCGTCGTCCCACACAGGGCTGCCGCTGAAGCCCTCCTCGATGCGCGTGGTCTGCCCGTCGGCGCGGGACAGCTGGAGCCACCCCTCGGCCGTGGCCCCGCCGAGCCTGCCCCGGAACCACCTCTCGCCCGGTTCGCCGCCCGTGAACCCGACCGTGCGCGTGCGGTGGTCCCAGACCTCCCCGGGTGCGGCGACGGGCAGCGGCCGCGCGCCTTCGGGGGCCGGGTCCCGCAGCCGCAGGACGGCGACGTCGCCGCGGCCGTGCCTGTCGATCCCCACCCAGTGCACGACCTCGGCGACCCGGCCGGCGGGCGGCTCCGGCAAGGGAGGCCGCCCCGGCCGGCGGGCGGCTCCAGCAGGGGGAAGCCGACCCGGACGGCGGTGCCGTCGGCCACCGCCGCCCCGCGCGGCCGGTCCAGGGCGTCGGACACCACGTGGGCGCAGGTCAGCACCACATCGCGGGCGACCAGGAAGCCGGCGCCGACCGGCTCCGCGCCGTCGTCGCCGCTGATGCTCACGACACCCGACGCCAGCGCCTCGTCCGCGCTGCGCCGCCCCGGCCCGCCGGGCACCCGCGTCACGCGGCCGGCCCGGTCCCCTCGGCCCTGTGCCAGGTGAGGGTCACGGAGAAGTTCGCCGCGGTCGCGGTGCTGGCGATGACGACGTCGGCGCCCGCCGACAGCGACACCCCGAACTCCAGGGTGATCTCGTCGGGCGCGTTCGCGAGGTCGCGGAAGCGCCCCACGAAGCTCTCCGCCACCGGCCGCACCGTGTCCAGCATCTGACCGAACGACCGCTCGGCGCGGACCACGGAGCGGCCGCCGCGCCCCACGCGGACCAGGGTCTCGTCCACTTCGCGGACCTGTACCAGGACCGTGTCGTCGCTGCCGTCGCCGAGGGGCACCTCGACGGTGCGGACAGGGCGGTCGCCCATGCCGTACCTCCAGAGTCGGGGGTGGCGAGCGTAGTGAGCCCGCCGGGGCGTCCGAGGGTGGTTTCACAGGTGCTTCACCAGGACGGGGAACGCCCGCGGACGGCCGCCGCAGGCCGGGCCGGGCCCCGCTGACCTGCGACATCTTAGGAAGGACCGCACCACACAGGGTTGCGGATCGTGGCGGTACGATCTTGCTGTGGGAAATCAAATCACTCTGGATGCGGTGGACCGCGAAATCCTGTTTCACCTGCGGCAGGACGGGCGACTGACCAACGTCGAGCTGGCCAAACGGGTCGGCCTGACCCCGCCGCCCTGCCTGCGGCGGGTCAAGCGCCTGGAGGAGGCGGGGGTCATCAGCGGCTACCGGGCCGACATCGACCCCCGCGCGCTCGGCCGCGGGCTGGAGGTCCTCATCGACGTGGAGATCTACGCCAGGGACCGGCAGGCCGTCGCGGAGTTCGAGGAGACCGTGGCCGCCTACGACGAGGTCGTCGAGTTCCGCCGCATGTACGGGCGGCCGGACTACGTCATCCGCGTCGCCGTCGCCGACCACGGGGCGTACGAGGCGTTCCTCACCGACCGGCTCAGCGGCCTGCCCGCGGTCCTGCGCCTCCAGTCCCACCTGACCATGAAGACCATCAAGGCGGGCGGCTGAGCCGCGCGCGTCCGCCCCGGCGCCCCTCCGGCCGCCCCCCGCTCCTTCTGCGCTACTTCTGCGCCGTGAACTGGCCCGGGGTGTAGTGGCCGGGCACCGAGCGGGACGTCACCGCGATCCGGTTCCAGGAGTTGATGACCAGGATCAGGGAGAGCAGCCGGGCCAGCTCCCGCTCCTCGAAGTGCTCCGCCACCCGCGCGTACACCTCGTCGGGCACGAAGCCGTCCGTCAGCAGCGTGACCGCCTCGGTCAGCTCCAGGGCGGCCAGCTCCTTCTCCGTGTAGAAGTGCCGCGACTCCCGCCACGCGCCGAGCTGGATGATCCGCTCCGCCGACTCCCCGGCCGCCAGGGCGTCCTTGGAGTGCATGTCCAGGCAGAACGCGCAGTGGTTCAGCTGCGAGGCGCGGATCTTGACCAGCTCCGCCAGCGCCGGATCCAGCCCCTCGTGGGCCACCGCGTCCAGCCGGATCATGGCCTTGTACACGTCGGGCGCCAGGCCGGCCAGGTTCAGCCGGGCAGGCTCCTCGGGTGCGTACCCGGGGGAGGCGGGAGAGTCGGAGGCAGTGGGCGCGGTGATCGTGTTCGTCGTCATGTCCTCGACGCTACGCGCCGGTTGACGCACCTGTATGGTCCACTTCCATGACGGATCCCTGGGCCACTTCCCCCGGCGGCACCGACTTCCACCTGGAGATACGCGGCCCCCGCCGGCGCGCGGGCCTCATGGAGGCGATCCGCGAGGCCGTGCGCACCGGGCGCCTCGCCCCCGGCGCCCGGCTGCCGTCCTCCCGGGCCCTCGCCGCCGACCTCGGCCTCGCCCGCAACACCGTCGCCGACGCCTACGCCGAACTCGTCGCCGAAGGCTGGCTCACCGCCCGGCAGGGCTCCGGCACCCGGGTCGCCCCCGCGCGCCCGCCCGCCGCACCCCCGCCCGCCCCGCGGGCGCCGCCCTGCGGCTGCCCTGGGCCCGCACCCCGGACGCACCCCGCCACACGCTCCACCCCGGCACCCCCGACCTCGGCTCCTTCCCCCGCACCGACTGGCTGCGGGCCGCCCGCCGCGCCCTCGCCGCAGCCCCGCACGAGGCCTTCGGCTACGGCGACCCGCGCGGCCGCCCGGAACTGCGCGCCGCCCTCGCCGACTACCTGGCGCGCGCCCGCGGCGTGCACGCGGACCCCGACCGGATCGTCGTCTGCTCCGGCTTCCAGCACGGCCTGATGCTGGTCGGCGCCGCCCTGCACGCCCGCGGCGCCCGGGCCGCCGCCGTCGAGCCGTACGGCCTCGACGTCTACTGGCGGCGGCTGCGGGAAGCGGGACTGCGCACCCCGGCGCTGCCGCTCGACGAGCGCGGCACCCGCACCGAGGACCTCGACGCCCGCGGCCCCGCGCGGCCCGCCGCCGTCTACCTGACCCCCGCCCACCAGTTCCCCCTGGGCGGCGCCCTCCCACCCGACCGGCGCGCCGCCGCCGTCGACTGGGCGCGCGCCTCGGGCGGGCTGGTGCTGGAGGACGACTACGACGGCGAGTTCCGCTACGACAGGCAGCCCGTGGGCGCGCTCCAGGGACTCGACCCCGAGCGGGTCGTGTACGCCGGCACGGCCAGCAAGTCCCTCGCGCCGGGGCTGCGGCTCGGCTGGCTGGTGCTGCCCCGCGACCTCGTGGCGGACGTCGTCCGCGCCAAGGGCGACGCCGACTGGGCGTGCGGCGCGCTCGACCAGCTGACGCTCGCGGAGTTCCTCACGTCCGGAGCGTACGACCGGCATGTGCGGGCCATGCGGCTGCGCTACCGGCGGCGCCGCGACCAGCTCGTGGCCGCGCTCGCCGAGCGGGCCCCGGAGGTGCGGGTCAGCGGGATCGCTGCCGGGCTGCACGCCGTGCTGGAGCTGCCGCCGGGCACCGAGCGGTCCGTCCTGAGGGCCGCCGCCCTCCACGGGCTCCACCTCCAGGGCCTGGACTCCTTCCGGCACCCGGACGCCCCGCGGCGCGCCGGTGGCGGCCCCGACGGCCTGGTCGTCGGCTACGCCACCCCCACCGACAGCGCGTGGACGGGCGCGCTGGACGCGCTGTGCCGGGTGCTGCCGTGAGAATCCGCGCATGAAACGCCCCGCCCGGCGCTTGGCCGAACGGGGCGGGGTGATTTCGCTCCGGGTGAGCGCATCCCGTCCGAAGCCGAGCTGTGCGAGCGACACAAGGCCGCCCGCGAGACAGCGCGCCGAGCGGTGCGCGTGCTCCGGGAACGCGGGCTCGTCGTCACCGAGTAGGGCAAGGGGACGTTCGTTGCCGGTCCCGCCGTGCGGGGCGAGGACGAGCACCAGGACGCGTAGGAGCAGGGGAGCCCCGCCCATGCGGCACAGGGGCAATGCACGGGCGGGGCGGTGTGGCAACGCTTCCGGTCGCGTTGCCACCGGCACACCGAAGGGCGGGGGGAGGGAACCCCGGTCTGCCGGGACTCAGCGGGGGCGGGTCAGATCGGGAATCGCCATGTGTCGTCCGGGGCGTTCGGCTCGCCGGCGGGCGGCCGGACCGGCCACACGCACAGGGTGTACGTGCAATCCGTGTCCGGGATCTCGACGAACAGCGGATGCCGGCCCTTGATGTGCTCGCGTGCCTCGCGTTGCTCGTCCGGGTCCGCAGCCCACGCGCGGAGTTCCGCGGGGCAGTCCGGCACGGGCACGGTCGCCGCGCGCATGGTCGGCTGCACCCACGCCGAACGTTGCGGGTCGGGGGCGAGCAGGTCCGCGATACGCAGCGCTTCCCCGCGGAGCCACCGGAGCACCAGCACGGAGGAAACGCTCTGCGTGGTGCCCAGGACGTACGGCAGGGTCTCGCCCGTGCCGTACACCGGCCCTTCCGCGCGTACCTCTGCCCAGTAGACCGCCGGCTCGGGTCTGTCGGTCATGACGGGCACCCCCGCCACATGACCCACGGGCGTTCGATCACCTCGGCATAGCTGGTGTGCTCCGGGTGCTCCCGCATGTGCATGAACGCCCAATCCTGCGGCCTGGCGGGGTCCCAGCTTGCGGGGGACCGTGCGGCACACTCGGTGTCGTCCTCGGTGAGCGCGAGGCACCGGAACGCGTAGGTCAGCGGCGGGGCGTCGTCGTCCTGGTCGGGCCGTAACGTCCAGTCGACGAACCGGAACGTGCGGCGGGCGGCGGCCGTCACAGCCGCTCCCCCCGGCTCCGGGCGTTCGCGCGGGCGATCTCGGCCCGCAAACGCTGCTCGGGACTCACCGGCCGCACGTGCTCGGGCTCCGCCTCCCACTCCGCGCCTCCGCCGACGGGACGCAGTGACCAGTACGGGCCGGCGACTCCGCGGAACTCTCCGACGCGGCGACGGCCCGTGTCCACCATCAGCGCACCCACGGAGGGCGGCACCGGCTCTCCACTCACCTCATCCATCCCCTTTCGCTGCGAGCCCGGCTGTTCGCTCTAGGCAACCGTGTGATGACACGCAGCGGTACCGTTAAGGGACGCGCAAGGATTAAGAGCGTTAAGCGCATGGCGCTGTCGTGCATGGGGAGTTGAGCATCTGTGGGCAGCAGCGAACCGAACACCGCGTTAGAGCGGCTGTTCCGCGAAACAGGGTGGACGCTGCGGCAGTGCGCGCAAGCCGTCAACCGGATCGCAACCGAGCGCGGAACCCCGAAGCAGTACCGTGCGCCATCCGTTCACCAGTGGTTGAACGGGACTGTGCCGCGCGACGATGCACGGTCGCTCATCTTGGAAGCGTTCGCCCGAAGGCTTGGGCGGCCCGTCACCCATGCGGAAGTCGGCTTTCCCGCTCCCAGGGCTGGGACGGAGGCGACCGCACCCAGCACGGTGGACGGGATCATTGATCTTGGGAGGCTGGACATGGACCCTTCCCGCCGTGGTGTGTTGAGCGCCGCCCTGTTCTCGGTCGCCCTGGCAGTCCCGGACTGGCCGGACGTGGTGGGGCGCATGGAAGCCGTCCGAAGAGGAGCCCGGACCCGACTCGGCATGTCCGATGTGCACACGGTCTCTGCGATGACGGAGCAGCTCTCGTCCATGGACGACCAGTTCGGGGGCCGCACCGCCCGCCCGCTCGCCGCGACGTTCCTGGTGAACACTGTTGCGCCCTTCCTGCGCACGGACGGCCCCGAGGACGTACGCAAGGCCATGATGTCCGCCGCATCCGACCTCTGCTACCTCACGGGGTACATGGCGGTCGACGAGGGTCTGCACGGACTCGCACAGCGCTACTACCTGAAAGCGCTGGAGCTTGCGGGAGCGTCGGAAGACCACTTGACGTACTGCACCACGCTCCGCGGCATGAGTGTGCAAGCGGTGGACCTTCATCAGGCCCCGATGGCCATGCGGCTTGCGGATGCGGCAGCTTCCGCCTCCCCGCAGGCGGGGCCGCGGATGCGTGCTTTCCTCGCCGGTCAGCAAGCACACGCAGCCGCGCAGATCGGAAACCGGCGATCCGCGCTCAGGTACTTGCAGGAAGCAGAAGTGGCCATGGACAAGGCAGAGTCCCGCGGCAAGGTTTTCGGGTCATACGACCCCGCAGCCCTTCAGTACCACACCAGCCAAGTGCGGTTCGAGATGGGAGACACGCACGGAGCAGTCGCCGCCATGCAGGAATCGGACCGGCTCCGGTACAGCGTTTATCGGCGCACCCGCGTCAAGGAACGAGCGATCCTCGCTGAGCGGCAACTGGCTGTGGGCCATCTCGAAGCCGCGTGCCAGACCTGGGCACTCGCACTGGAGGATTACCCCCTGGTCAACTCGGGTCGTATCGACAAGCGCATGACGGCCATGTTCCACCTGATTCGCCCCCACGCTCGAAACCACGACGCGCAAGCGCTGTACGAACGCGCCCGCGCTGTCGTCCGGCCCGAACTGATCCCGGCATAGCGAACCACCGGCGCCGCGACCAGCTCGTGGCCGCGCTCGCCGAGCGGGCCCCGGAGGTGCGGGTCAGCGGGATCGCCGCCGGGCTGCACGCCGTGCTGGAGCTGCCGCCGGGCACCGAGCGGTCCGTCCTGAGGGCCGCCGCCCTCCACGGGCTCCACCTCCAGGGCCTGGACTCCTTCCGGCACCCGGACGCCCCGCGGCGCGCCGGCGGCGGCCCCGACGGCCTGGTCGTCGGCTACGCCACCCCCACCGACAGCGCATGGGCGGGCGCGCTGGACGCGCTGTGCCGGGTGCTGCCGTAGGGCCTGCTGTTCCTGCCGGGAACCGGCAGGCGCCGGCCCCGTACGGCTTCCGTCACCCTGGCTTACGGCACCTCCCCGGCTGGCCCTACCCTGGCGGCGTCCCACGCGTCGACGGGGAAGCACAGAAGCACAACGGGGGAGAACGACATGCGCATACGGCGCTCACGCCAGGTGGTCCTGGGAGGGATGGGCGCGCTCGCCCTGACCCTCACGTCCTGCAGCAGCGAACCGGACAAGCGGTGCGTCGACCGCGTGACCCGCGAGCTGCTGCCCGACTACAAGTGCAGCAGCAGCGGGGGTTCCGGCGGCAGCAGCGGCACCTACTACTACGGCGGCAACGTCCGCAACGGCAAGGTCGAGGGCGGCAGCTTCGACAAGTCGGCCGTCCAGCGCGGGGGCTTCGGCAGCTCCGGCTCAAGCGGCGGCTGAGCCGGCACGGGACGGAGCCGCACACCATGAGACGCCACACCATCGAGCCGCGCCCCGACTGGCAGCGCACCGTCGAGGAGCAGGGCTGCATCTACCCGCTCACCCGCCACCCCGACGGTTCGCTGCGCCCCTACTGGGACGAGAGCGCCTACTACTCCTTCACCCTCCCCGAGGTGGAGGCCCTGGAGGAGACCGTCGAGGAACTGCACGCGATGTGCCTGGGCGCCGCCGCGCACATCGTGGAGCACGACCGCTTCGCAGACCTCGGCATCACCGACCCGCGCCTGGCCGAGCGGGTCGCCGAGTCCTGGCGGCGCCGCGCCGAACTGCCCTCGCTGTACGGCAGGTTCGACCTGCGGTACGACGGGGACGGCCCCGCGAAGCTGCTGGAGTACAACGCCGACACCCCGACCTCCCTCGTGGAGGCCGCCAGCCCGCAGTGGTTCTGGATGGAGGACCGCTTCCCCGGCGCCGACCAGTGGAACTCGCTGCACGAGCGGCTCGTCGACGCCTGGAAGCGGCAGGCCCGCCTGCTGCCGCCGGGGCCCGTGCACTTCGCGCACTCGGAGGGCGACGAGATCGGCGAGGACCTGATGACCGTCGCGTACCTCCGCGAGACGGCCGAGCAGGCCGGCCTGGAGACCGAGGCGCTGTCGATGGAGGAGATCGGCTGGGACCGGCTGACCGGCCGGTTCGTCGACGACCGGCTGCAGTTCATCCGCAGCTGCTTCAAGCTCTACCCGTGGGAGTGGCTCGCCACGGACGCGTTCGGCCCGCACGTCCTGGACACGCTCGACAACGGCGGCGGCACCGGCACAACCTGCTGGATCGAACCCGCCTGGAAGATGCTGCTGTCCAACAAGGCGCTGCTGGCCGTGCTGTGGGAGCTCCACCCGGGCCACCCGAACCTGCTGCCCGCCTACCTCGACGGCCCCCGGGAACTCGCCCGGGAGGGCGGCTACGTCGCCAAGCCGCTGCTGGGCCGGGAAGGCGCCGGGGTCACCGTCCACGAGCCGGGCGCGGACCCCGTCGTCCGCGACGAGCCCTGCTGCTACCAGGGGCTGGCGCCGCTGCCCGACTTCGACGGGAACCGGGTCGTGCTCGGCGCGTGGGTCGTCGAGGACGAGGCGGCGGGCCTCGGCATCCGCGAGTCGGACGGCCTGATCACCGACACGTACGCCAGGTTCCTGCCGCACGTGATCCTCTGAGGCGCCCGCCGGGCCCCCGGCCGTACACCCCTCCGGGGCGTACGCCGGTCCCGCCGCACGCGGCCACGTCGTCCGGTGGGGCGCCGCCCGGTGGGGAGGCCCCCGCCGGACGGCGCCCGCCCGCGCCGGTCCCGCCGGACGGCGCCCGCCCGTCAGGCCCCCAGCACCTCCCGCAGCTGGTCGAGGCCCCAGTCCAGGTCCTCCTTGCTGATCACCAGCGGCGGGGCGATGCGGATCGTGGAGCCGTGGGTGTCCTTCACCAGGACGCCCCGCTGCATCAGCCGCTCCGAGACCTCCCGCCCCGTGCCCTTCGACGGCGTGACGTCGACGCCGGCCCACAGGCCGCGCCCGCGCACCGCCTCCACCGCGCCACCGCCGACCAGCAGACCCAGCTCCTGGTGCAGGTGCTCGCCGAGCTCCGCCGCGCGCTGCTGGTACTCGCCGGTGCGCAGCATCGCCAGCACCTCCAGCGCCACCGCGCAGGCCAGCGGGTTGCCGCCGAACGTCGAGCCGTGCTCACCCGGCCGGTGCACGCCCAGCACCGCGGCGCTGGACACCACCGCCGACACCGGGACGACGCCGCCGCCCAGCGCCTTGCCGAGCACGTACATGTCCGGCACGACGCCCTCGTGCTCGCACGCGAACGTCCGCCCCGTACGGCCGAGGCCCGACTGGATCTCGTCCGCGACGAACAGGACGTTCCGCTCCCGCGTCAGCTCCCGCACACCCGCCAGGTAGCCCGGCGGCGGCACCAGCACGCCGGCCTCGCCCTGGATCGGCTCCAGCAGCACCGCCACCGTGTTGTCGGTCATGGCCTCCCGCAGCGCCCCGAGGTCGCCGTAGGGCACGATCTCGAAGCCCGGCGTGTACGGGCCGTAGTCCGCCCGCGCCTCCGGGTCCGTCGAGAAGCTGACGATCGTCGTCGTCCGGCCGTGGAAGTTGTCCGCCGCCACGATGATCTTCGCGGTGCCGTCGGGGACGCCCTTGACGCGGTAGCCCCACTTCCGGGCGGTCTTCACGGCGGTCTCCACCGCCTCCGCGCCCGTGTTCATCGGCAGCACCATCTCCATGCCGCAGAATGCGGCGAGCTGCTCGCAGAACTCCGCGAACCGGTCGTGGTGGAAGGCGCGGGACGTCAGCGTCACCCGCTCCAGCTGCGCCTTCGCGGCGTCGACGAGGCGGCGGTTGCCGTGCCCGAAGTTCAGGGCCGAGTACCCGGCCAGCATGTCGAGGTAGCGCCGCCCCTCGATGTCCGTCATCCAGGCGCCCTCCGCCGTCGCCACGACGACGGGCAGCGGGTGGTAGTTGTGCGCGCTGTGCGCCTCGGCGGAGGCGATCGCCTTCTCAGTGGTGCTCGACACGGGGTCTCCGTTCGTCTTTGTACGGCCGGTCGTAGAGCCCAGGTGGTGCTCTGGTCTCTATCGTCGCTCGCGATGCGGACGGGGAAACCAGGCCCCCGGCCCCGCGGTTAAGGTGGGGGGTACGCGCGGCGACTGGCGTACGGGGAAACGACCCCGGGGAAGCCGCGTGCGGCAGACCGCACAGGGTGCCGCCCGCCTGGGCACCCCGGCTCACGACCGACGCGCTGCCCCCGGAGGACGCCATGCCCGCACCCGCCGCCCACCACCCCGCCCTCGCCGCCGCCGACCCCGAGCTGGCCGCGCTCGTCGGCGCGGAGGAGCGCCTCCAGGCGGAGACCCTCCGCCTGATCCCCAGCGAGAACTACGTGTCCGCCGCCGTGCTGGAGGCGTCCGGCACGGTCCTGCAGAACAAGTACAGCGAGGGCTACCCGGGCCGCCGCTACTACGAGGGCCAGCAGGTCATCGACCAGGTCGAGCGGCTCGCCGCCGACCGCGCCAAGGCCGTCTTCGGCGTCGACCACGCGAACGTGCAGCCCTACTCCGGCTCGCCCGCCAACCTCGCCGTGTACCTGGCGTTCGCGCAGCCCGGCGACACCGTCATGGGCATGGCCCTGCCCATGGGCGGCCACCTCACCCACGGCTGGGGCGTCTCCGCGACCGGCACCTGGTTCCGGGGCGTGCAGTACGGCGTACGGCAGGACACGGGCCTCGTCGACCTGGACGAGGTCCGCGAACTGGCGCTGAAGGAGCGCCCCAAGGTGATCTTCTGCGGCGGCACCGCCCTGCCCCGCACCATCGACTTCCCGGCCTTCGCGGAGATCGCCCGCGAGGCGGGCGCGGTCCTGGTCGCCGACATCGCGCACATCGCCGGCCTGATCGCCGGCGGCGCCCACCCGTCGCCCGTACCGCACGCCGACGTGGTGTCCACCACCACCCACAAGACCCTGCGCGGGCCGCGCGGCGCCATGCTGATGTGCCGCGAGGAGCACGCCAAGGCGATCGACAAGGCCGTCTTCCCCGGCCTCCAGGGCGGCCCCCACAACCAGACGACCGCCGCCATCGCCGTCGCCCTCCACGAGGCCGCCCAGCCGTCCTTCCGCGACTACGCCCACGCCGTCGTCGCCAACGCCCGGGCGCTGGCCGAGGCGCTGCTGGCCCGGGGCTTCGACCTGGTCTCCGGCGGCACCGACAACCACCTCGTCCTCATCGACCTCACGGGCAAGGACGTGCCCGGCAAGACCGCCGCGAAGGCCCTCGACCGGGCCGGCATCGTCGTGAACTACAACACGGTGCCCTACGACCCGCGCAAGCCCTTCGACCCGTCCGGCATCCGCATCGGCACGCCCTCCCTCACCTCCCGCGGCCTCGGCGCGGAGCACATGGGGGCCGTCGCCGACTGGATCGACCGCTCGGTGGCGGCGGCGCAGAAGGGCGACGAGGACGCCCTCGCGGCCGTCCGCGCGGAGGTCGCCGACCTGATGGCGCAGTACCCGGCGCCGGGTATCCCCGCCTGAGCAGCGCGCGGTCGTTGCGTGAGGCACGGCAACGAGCGGTGGGCGGGACCTGAGACAATGAGCAGCATGGCCTCTGCTGATCGCGCTCCCGTCTCCCACCACCAGCCCCATGGGAATGGCTTCGCCCTGCAGTCCCGTCCGCGGGTGCTCTCCGGGATCCAGCCCACCGCAGGCTCGTTCCACCTCGGCAACTACCTCGGCGCGGTCCGCCAGTGGGTGGCGCTGCAGGAGACCCACGACGCCTTCTACATGGTCGTCGACCTGCACGCCATCACCGTCCCGCAGGACCCCGCCGAGCTGCGCGCCAACACCCGGCTGGCCGTCGCCCAGCTGCTGGCCGCGGGGCTGGACCCGGAGCGCTGCACCCTCTTCGTGCAGAGCCACGTCCCGGAGCACGCCCAGCTCGCCTGGGTCATGAACTGCCTCACCGGCTTCGGCGAGGCGTCCCGCATGACGCAGTTCAAGGACAAGTCCGCCAAGCAGGGCGCCGACCGCGCCACCGTCGGCCTCTTCACGTACCCGATCCTGCAGGTCGCGGACATCCTGCTCTACCAGGCCGACGCGGTCCCGGTCGGCGAGGACCAGCGCCAGCACATCGAGCTGACCCGGGACCTCGCGGAGCGGTTCAACCAGCGCTTCGGGGACACGTTCACCGTCCCGGCGCCGTACATCCTCAAGGAGACGGCGAAGATCTACGACCTCCAGGACCCCAGCGCGAAGATGTCGAAGTCGGCGTCCACGCCCAAGGGGCTGATCAACCTCCTCGACGAGCCGAAGGCCACCGCCAAGAAGGTCAGGAGCGCGGTCACCGACACCGACACGGTGATCCGCTTCGACCCCGAGGGGAAGCCCGGCGTCAGCAACCTGCTGACGATCATGTCCACGCTCACGGGCCGCCCGGTCGACGAGCTGGTCGAGGGCTACGAGGGCAAGATGTACGGCGCGCTGAAGACGGAGCTGGCGGAGGTCGTGGTCGACTTCGTCACGCCCTTCAGGACCCGCACCCAGGAATACCTGGACGACCCGGAGACGCTGGACTCGATCCTGGCCAAGGGCGCCGAGAAGGCCCGCGCGGTCGCCGCCGAGACCCTGGCGCAGACGTACGACAAGGTGGGTTTCCTGCCCGCGAAGCACTGAGCCCAAACGGCTCTGGCCACGGGACGGGCCGAGGCGCCACACTGACGACCGGACCATCGCATCACCGCGTGACCGACGGATGAGGAGAACGACGTGGGGACCGTAACGCTCGGCGTTTCGATCGCGGTCCCGGAGCCCTACGGCAGTCTGCTCCAGCAGCAGCGCGCGGGCTTCGGCGACCCCGCGGCCCACGGCATCCCCACGCACGTCACCCTCCTCCCGCCGACCGAGGTCGACGAGGACCGGCTGCCGGAGATCCGGGCCCACCTGGCCCGGGTCGCGGCCGGCGGCCGGGCCTTCCCGATGAGGCTCGCCGGCACCGGCACCTTCCGCCCGCTCTCCCCGGTGGTCTTCGTCAAGGTCGTCGAGGGCGGCGCGGAGTGCGCGGGCCTCCAGGAGCGCATCCGGGACGCCGACGGGCCGCTCGCCCGCGACCTGCCCTTCCCGTACCACCCGCACGTGACCGTCGCCCACGGCATCCCCGACGAGGCGATGGACCGGGCGTACGAGGAGCTCGCCGGCTTCGCCGCGGAGTGGACCGTGTGCTCCTTCGCCCTGTACGAGCAGGGCGCCGACGCCGTCTGGCGCAAGCTGCACACGTACGACTTCGCCCGCGGCGGGGCCGGGCCGACCGTGCCCGCCCAGGGCTCCCCGGTCGACGAGCACGCCACCACGACGCCCTCCTGCTGAACCGCGGGTGCGCCGAACGCCATGGCGGCCGCCCCGCGGTGGTAGGCGTACGGAATGGACTGGCTGACCAAGCTCCCCGTCATCGGCCCGTGGGCCGCCCGCCTCATGCGCACGCACCTGTGGCGGGCCTACGAGACCCTGGACCGCGCCCACTGGACGCGCCTGGCCGCCGCGATCACCTTCCTCAGCTTCCTCGCGCTGTTCCCGCTGATCACCGTGGGCGCCGCCGTCGGGGCCGCGCTGCTCAGCGACGAGCAGCTGCGCTCCATCGAGGGCAAGATCAGCGAACAGGTGCCCGGCATCTCCGAGCAGCTCGACATCGGCTCCCTGGTCGACAACGCCGCCACCATCGGTCTGGTCGCCGGCGCCCTGCTGCTCCTCACCGGCATCAGCTGGATCGGCTCCCTGCGCGAGTGCCTGCGGGCGGTGTGGGGCCTCGACGAGGAGGAGGGCAACCCGGTCGTCCGCAAGGGCAAGGACGCCCTGGTCCTGCTGGGCCTCGGCGTGACGGCCCTGCTGTCGCTCGCCGCCTCCTGGCTGGGCTCCACAGCGGTCGGCTGGACCGCCGACCAGCTCGGCATCGGCGGCGGCGGCGCGGGCGGCGCCCTGCTCCAGGCGGGCGCGCTCGCCGTCGCCGTGCTGGCCGACTTCCTGCTGCTCCTCTACCTGCTGACGCTGCTGCCCGGGGTGGAGCCGCCGCGCCGCGACCTGGTGGTGGCGGCGCTGATCGGCGCGGTGGGGTTCGAGCTGCTGAAGCTGCTGCTCGGCGGCTACATGCGGGGCGTCGCGGGCAAGTCGATGTACGGGGCGTTCGGCGTGCCGGTGGCGCTGCTGCTGTGGATCAGCTTCATGGCGAAGCTGCTGCTGCTGTGCGCGGCGTGGACGGCGACGGGCGCCCGGACGGACGGGCAGGAGGAGGTGGCGGAGAAGGCCCCTGACCGGCGGGAGACCCAGGAGAGCCGGGAGGGCGGGGAGGCTACAGGTCCCCGGAGCGGCTCCCGGCCGGATCCGCGACCTGCTCCGCGGCCGGCCCCGGAGCCACGCCCGCAGCCGGGTCCCGGGCCGGGTCCGCAGCCGGGGCCCCGGACGGACGTGCGGCCCGGTCCTCTTCCGGGGTCCTCCGGAGCGGCAGCCACCGATTGACGATCAGCACGACGGCGGCGAGCGCCACGAGCACCCCGCCGAGCACGGCCAGGGCGACCCCGGCACCGCTGGACGCCCGGGAGGCCCCGGTCCGCTGCTCCGCGTCCCCGCCGGCCTCGACCGTGCCCCCGTCCTGCTCCTGCCGCCCGGCCGGCTCCTGCGGCCGGGCGGACTTCGGCGGGACGAGCTGCCCGACCGGCTTCACCTTCCCGGCGGCGGCGAAGCCCCAGTCGAACAGCCGCTGCGTCTCCTTGTAGACGGCGAAAGGTTCCTTCGAGGAGGGGTTCATCACGGTCACCAGGAGCACGCGCCCGCCGCGCTCGGCGACGCCCGTGAACGTGGACCCGGCGTGCGTGGTGGTGCCGTTCTTCACCCCGGCGATGCCCTTGTACGGCTGGAGGTCGCCGGCCCCGGTCAGCAGCCGGTTGGTGTTCTGGATCTCGAACGTCCCGCGCTTCTTGCCCGGCTTCTCCTCCCCGGGGAAGGCCGCCCGCACGGTGGAGGCGTAGCGCCGGAAGTCCGCGTTCTGCATCCCGCTCCGGGCTATCAGCGTCAGGTCGTACGCCGACGACACCTGGCCCTCGGCGTCGTAGCCGTCGGGGGAGACCACGCGGGTGTCGAGCGCCTGGAGCTCCTCGGCGCGCGCGTTCATCTCCGCGACGGTCTTGGCTATGCCGCCGTTCATCGCCGCCAGCACGTGCACGGCGTCGTTCCCGGACCGCAGGAACACCCCCATCCACAGGTCGTCGACGGTGTAGGTGCTCTTCTCCTTGATCCCGACGAGGCTGGACCCCTCACCGAGCTGCGCCAGCTCCTGCGGGGCCACGCGGTGCTTCTGCGTCCTGGGGAACTTCGGCAGCAGCGTGTCCGCGAACAGCATCTTCAGCGTGGACGCCGGGGCGAGCCGCCAGTGCGCGTTGTGGGCGGCCAGCACCTGCCCGCTCTCGGCGTCCGCGACGATCCACGACCGGCCGCTCAGCTCCTTGGGCAGCACGGGCGCCCCGCCCGCCAGGTCCACCTGCGTGCCCGGCTTCGCCAGCCGCTCCCCGCCGACGTTCGACATGACGGCGGGCGGCTTCGGCTGCGGGGCGGGTACGGGCTCCTCCGCCAGGGCGGGACCCGCGGCGAGGGGCACCAGCAGGGCGGCGGCGGCGACGGCGGCCGGGACCTTCGTGAGAGCAAGCACGAGCGAGAACGTACCGCCACCCGGCTCCGCGGCCGACACCGGTGCACCCGATACTGGCTCCATGAAGCTGAGCCGCCCCGTCTCCTGGTTCCTGCTCGCCTTCGGCGTGTGGAGCTGGTTCATCTGGATCACTTTCGTCAAGAACCTGTGGAACGACGCGAGCGGCCTCGCTTTCGACGACGCGGGTGAACCGACCGGGTACTTCTGGGTCCATCTTCTGCTCGCCGTCACGTCCTTTCTCCTGGGGACGGCCATCGGCGTGATCGGGTTGCGGGGCCTGCGCGCGCTGCGCCGCCAGGACCCGGCGCGCTAGGGGCCCCGCACATGCTGCTCTTCGCCGCCGTCCTGGCCCTGGTCCTCACCCTGCTCGCCGTCGTCCACTGGTACGTGTGGCGCCGCCTCGTCCGCGACGTCACCCGTCCGGGGAGCGCCCTGCGCCGGGCCGGCACGGCGGCGGCCGTCGCCCTGCCGCTGCTGTCCCTCGGTGCGCTGACCGCCTCCCGCGCGGGGGCGCCGTTCTGGCTCCAGCAGGTCGTGGCCTGGCCCGGCCAGATGTGGCTGGCCCTGCTCCTGTACCTGGTCCTCGCCCTCCTGGTGACGGAGGCGCTCCGCCCGGTGCTCATGCGGTGGCCCCGCCCCCGCGGGTCGGCGGACCACCCCGTGCGGTCCGCCGACGCCCCCGCGCCGGGCGGTGCATCCGCGTCCGCCCCGGGCGGCAGCCCCGCGCCCGCGTCCGGTGCGGGCCGCGCCGCCGCGTCCCCGGCCGGCGCAGGACCCGCGCCCGCGGCGCCCGGCGGCCCGCGCCCCGCCGCGGCCCCGGCCGCGACGGCGGTGGCCGAGGCGGCGGGGCCGGAGCCCGCGGGGGAGGCGACGGAGCCGGAGGCACCGCAGTCGCCAGGGCAGGAGTCCGCCGGGCAGGAGGCACCGGAGCCCCGGCCGCAGGGGCCCGCCGGGGAGGAGGCCCGCCCGCAGGGGCCGGCCGGCGGGATGCCCCGGCGGCTGTTCGTCAGCCGTGTCCTGGGCGGCGGCGCCGCCGCCGCGGCGACCGCCACGGTGGGCTACGGCACGTACGGCGTGCTGCGCGGCCCGCAGGTCAAGCGGGTCACCGTCCCCCTCGCCCGGCTTCCCCGCGCCGCGCACGGACTGCGCGTCGCCGTGGTCAGCGACATCCACATCGGCCCCATCCTCGGCCGCGCCCACACCCAGCGCATCGTCGACACGATCAACCGCACGCAGCCCGACCTCGTGGCCGTCGTCGGGGACCTCGTCGACGGCTCCGTGGAGAACCTCGGCCACGCCGCCGAGCCCCTCGCCCAGCTCCGCGCCCGCTACGGCAGCTTCTTCGTCACCGGCAACCACGAGTACTTCTCCGGGGCCGAGGAATGGGTGGAGGAGGTCCGCGAGCTCGGCCTGCGGCCGCTGCGCAACGAGCGCGTCGAAGTCCCCGGCGGCTTCGACCTGGCCGGCGTCAACGACGTGGCGGGGGCGAACTACGGCGACGGCCCCGACTTCGCGCGGGCCCTCGGTGACCGTGACCCGGCCCGCGCGGCCGTCCTGCTCGCCCACCAGCCGGTGCTCATCCAGGAGGCGGTGCGCCACGGGGTGGACCTCCAGCTGTCCGGGCACACCCACGGCGGGCAGATGTGGCCGGCCAACCACCTGGCGGAGCTGGCCAACCCGACCCTCGCGGGCCTTGAGCAGTACGGCGACACCCAGTTGTACGTCTCACGCGGGGCGGGCGCCTGGGGCCCGCCGGTGCGGGTCGGCGCGCCCTCGGACATCACGGTGGTGCAACTGGCATCGCGTCAAGCGTAGTTGCGCGACCGCGCAGCGAATCCTATCCCTTTGACAAGTTAACAACCTGTGATTGAGTTTGCGCCATCGCACTGGGGAGGGCGTGAAAGGAATCACGGTTATGCGAGCGATCCGTGTCCGGATCATCATAGTTTGTCTTGCTCTGGTAGCTGCCGGGATAGGGGCCTGGCACCTGCTTCCGGTCAGAGGGGAGAACGGCCGGCCCATCGTGGTCGGCACCACCGACACCGTCACGTCACTCGACCCGGCGGGCGCGTACGACGCCGGGTCCTGGGCGGTCTACAGCAACGTCTACCAGTCACTGCTGACCTTCGAGGCGGGGTCCACGACCCCGGTCCCGGACGCCGCGAGCACCTGCGGGTTCCTCGGGACCTCGCTGACGGCGTACCAGTGCACCCTGCGGGAGGGGCTGACGTTCGCCAACGGCCGGGAGGTGACCGCCCAGGACGTCAAGTACTCCTTCGACCGGATGCTGGGCATCGCCGCGGACGTGGGCCCCGCGCCGCTGTTCCCGACGCTGGAGAGCGTCACGGCGGACGACCGCTCCGTCGTCTTCCACCTCGACGCGCGGGACGCGACGTTCCCGCAGAAGCTCGCCACGGGCGCCGGAGCCATCGTCGACCGCGACCGCTACCCGGCGCAGGGGCTGCGGGAGGACGCGGCGGTGGACGGCTCGGGGCCGTACGTCCTCGCGGAGTACCAGCCCGGCGTCCGCGCCCTGCTGGAGCCCAACCCGCTCTACCGGGGCGCCAACGACCGCCCTGCCGCGTCGATCGAGGTGCGCTACTACGCCGACGGCGAGCAGCTCGCCGCCGCCTGGCGGGACGGCGAGGTCGACGTGACGCACCGCCAGCTCCCGCCGAAGACGCTGTCCGCCCTGGACCCGGCCAAGGACGGCATCCAGATGACCGAGGCGACGAGCGCGGAGATCCGCATGCTGGTCTTCAACCTGCGCTCGGCGTCCCCGATGTCGGAGAAGGCGGTGCGGCAGGCCGTCGCCTCCGTCGTGGACCGGCCCGGGATCGTCACGAGCCCCTACGAGTCCACGGTCGAGCCGCTGTACTCGCTGATCCCGCGCGGGTTCCTGGGCCACGGCACGCCGTTCTTCGACCGCTACCCGGACGACGCCGGCCGGGTCGAGCGGGCGCGGAAGCTGCTGGAGGAGGCGGACGTCGAGACGCCGGTGGCCTTCACGCTCGGCCACCGCGAGGGCGCCGTCTGGGCGGCCGAGGCGGCGGAGCTGCGCCGGCAGCTGGAGGAGTCGGGGCTGTTCCGGGTGACGGTGAAGTCGGCCGAGTGGACGAGGTTCCAGGAGGGGTACGGGAACGGCGAGTACGACGCGTACGGCCTGGGCTGGGTACCGGACTTCCCGGACCCGGACAACTTCACCCAGCCGCTCGTGGGCCGCGACAACGCCCTGCAGAACGCGTACGAGAGCCCCGGGGTGGACAAGCTCGTGGCCGCCACGCAGGGCCGTGCGGACCGGTCGCGGGCGGTGCGGGACTTCCGGCAGATCCAGGAGGCGGTGGCGCAGGACGTGCCGGTGCTGCCGCTGTGGCAGAAGAAGGACTACGTCCTGAGCACGGGCGACGTGGCCGGGTCCCAGTACCTGTCGGACGGCACGGGCATCTGGCGGCTCTGGCACCTCAGCTGGCTCTAGACCGGGCCGCCGAGGGGCCGGCCGGCGCCGCTACGGCGCAGCCGCCCCCCGGCTGCCCCGCCCCTGCGCGTCCCGCTCCATGGCGTCCTTCGCGCCCGGCATGAACTCGACGATGACGTCGTGGGCCTGCCGGGCGAGCGGGCGCACCACCCGGAACCGGGACAGGGTGATGGCGCGGGCGGCGAGCGGTGCGGTGCGCTCCACGAGGCGGCGGCTGCGCTCGGCGCCCTCGCTCCGGTCGTAGACCCAGTACAGCACGAGCCCCATGTGCATCAGCCACATCATGTGGGGCAGCAGCGGGGCGAGCTCCGGGGCGGTCTTGGCGTCGGAGCCGTGCAGGACCCGCTCGTGGATGGAGATCACGGCGCGCCGGGCCTCGACGGAGTCGGGGGAGAAGGGGCTGAGCGGGCTCTCGGGGTCGGCGGCGTTCTTGAAGAACTGCGCCGCGAACCGGTGGTAGGGCTCGGCCACGTCCAGCCAGGTCAGGAGCGAGTCCCGGATGCGTACGGCGAGGTCCTTGTCGCCGTCGAGCACGGGCTGCACGGCCGTCTCGTGCTCGGCGGCGAGCCGGTCGTAGAACCCCTGGACCAGGTGCTCCTTGGAGGCGAAGTAGTAGTAGGCGTTCCCGACGGAGACGCCGGCCTCCTGGGCGATGGCCCGCATGGTGGTCTTGTCGAAACCGCGCTCCTGGAACAGGCGGAGCGCGGTTTCGAGGATCAGGGTGCGGGTCTGCTCGCTCTTGGCCGCCCTGGCGCCGGCCTTCGCGTCCTTCTGCTCCTGGTGCTCCTTCACAGGAGGAGCCTAACGGGGTGTTCCCGTGGTCCCGCACCGCCCGCCCGCGCAGGTCGGCGCGGTGGCCTCGCGCCACCTGGCGGCTGCGAGGACGGCCATCCGGGCGAACGGCCGACCGGTGGGGCCGGCCAGCCAGTGGGCCGTGCCGCGGTGTTCGGCGAGCGCCCACAGGCAGGTGATCCAGGCGTCGGTGCCCCGGTAGACCTGCCCGCCGTCCCCCACGACGGTGATCTCCTCCAGCGTGGCGCCGTGGTCCAGCGCGGGGAACCGCCGCCGGGCCTCCTCGGACCCGGCGGGCACGAGGTCGAGCGGTACGAGCACGGGCTGCCGGAGCAGCCAGTGCCGCATGTGCACGCACAGCGGGCACTGGTGGTCGTACAGCACGGTGAGCCGGGTGACGGGCTCCACGGCGGATCAGGCCCGGGCGGTGGGCGCGGTCCACGCCTGCGGCGGGACGGGCGGCTGCTGCCGCTGCTCCAGGGTGCCGCGGCGGCGGATGCGGTTGAGCACGTAGAAGTTGAACAGGTGCAGCACGCCGAGGACGAGCAGTACGACGCCGAGCTTCACCGAGAGCGCCTCCAGCAGCATCCGCGCGTCCGTGACGGCCGACTCCCGGCTGAGGTAGAGGGCCACGAACCCGAGGTTGACGAGGTAGAACCCCACCACGAGCAGGTGGTTCACGGCGGGGGCGAGCTTCTCGTTCCCCTTGAAGACGTCGGTGAGGAAGACCTGTCCGTTCTTGCTGAGCGTCCTCGCCACCCAGATGGTCAGAGCCACGCTGATCAGCAGGTAGACGACGTAGGCAACCACCGTGAGGTCCATGCCCCACCCTCCTTGAACACGTTCAAAACGCTGTCGGGAATGACTGTACGCCTTCTTTTGAACATGTTCAATGCGATCGGCGGGTGCTGCCCGTGCAGGGGCGGCACCCGCCGGACAAAAGGGGGGTGAGGTCGGTTTACGGCTCGGTGAGGGTGACGGCCCGGACGGGGCAGGCGCGGGCGGCCTCGCGGACCAGCGGGCTGCCCCCGCCGTCCTCGCGGCCCGGCAGCACCGCGCCGAACCCGTCGTCGTCCTGGGTGAACACGTCAGGTGCCGTCAGGGCGCACTGCCCGGCGCCGATGCACACGTCGCTGTCGAGGGAGATCTTCATGGGTCCAGGCTCCTCACCAGACGACCGGCAGCTCCACCATTCCCTGCAGCGTGTCGCCCGGTGTGAACGGGATGTCCTCCGCGGGGGCCGCCAGCCGCAGCCCCGGGAACCGGGCCAGCAGGGCGCGCAGGGCGATCTCCATCTCCGCGCGGGCCAGGTTCTGGCCGAGGCACTGGTGGATGCCGAACCCGAACGCCACGTGGTGGCGGGCCGCCCGCTCCCAGTCCAACCGGTCGGGGTCCTCGTACACCTCCGCGTCCCGGTTGATCACCGACGTCGGGAAGACCAGGCCCTCACCCGCCGCGATGGTCGTGCCCGCCACCTCGATGTCCTCCGTCGCGAAGCGCAGCATGCCGTCCGCGATCGACAGGAACCGCAGCAGCTCCTCCACCGCGGCCGGCATGCGCGACGGGTCGGCGCGCAGCTCCGCCAGCCGCTCCGGGTGCCGCAGCAGGGTGAAGGTGCCCAGCGACAGCATGTTCGCGGTCGTCTCGTGGCCCGCGATCAGCAGGATCAACGCCAGGTCGACCAACTCCCGGCGGTCGATGCGGCCCGGCGCGTACTGCTCCCGTACGAGGTCGTCGAGCAGGCCGCCGCCGGGCTCCGCCTGCTTCCGGTCGGCCAGGTCCCCCAGGTACTCCTCCAGGCGCTCCAGCGCCGCCAGGGAGTCCTGCGCCCGCGGCCCGCGCAGCGCCCGCCGCGACTGCTCCTCGAAGAACTCGTGGTCCGCGTACGGCACGCCGAGCAGCTCGCAGATCACCATGGACGGCACCGGCAGCGCGAACGCGCTCACCAGCTCCGCGGGCGGACCGGCCGCCTCCATCGCGTCCAGCAGCCCTTCCGTGATCCGCTCGATGCGCGGCCGGAGCGCCGCGACGCGCTTCACGGAGAAGCCGGAGATCAGCATGCGCCGCTGCCGGTTGTGCTCCGGGTCGTCCTGCCCGAGCAGGGCGGCCCGGCGCCGGCTGCGGACGGCCTCGGCGCGCTCCGCGGGGACCGGGAACGCCTCATGGGTGGTGTCCGTGGACAGCCGGGGGTCGGCCAGCAGCTCGCGGGCCGCCGCGTGGCCGGTCACCAGCCACACCGGGCGGCCGTCGTAGAGCCGGCCGCGGGCCAGCGGCCGGGAGGCGCGCAGCGGGGCGTAGCCGTGCGGCGGGTGGTAGGGGCACGTGCGGTCCTGCGGGAAGGTGACGTCGTTCGCCATGGGGGACCTCGCACTCGGACGGGGACGGCGGACACGCAGACGTGATCGGCACGCCTGCCGCTCCCACTACATGCCGACTGCACCTATTCCGGCTACGTGCGTACCGGCCAACATGGCGAAGGCCCGCCCCCCGGGAAGGGAGCGGGCCTCGCGCGGTGCCTGGGCGGTCAGTAGCGGCGCGTGATGAGCGCCCGCTTGACCTCCTGGATCGCCTTCGTCACCTCGATACCGCGAGGGCAGGCGTCCGTGCAGTTGAACGTGGTGCGGCAGCGCCACACGCCGTCCTTGTCGTTGAGGATCTCCAGGCGCTGCTCGCCCGCCTCGTCACGGCTGTCGAAGATGAAGCGGTGCGCGTTCACGATCGCGGCCGGACCGAAGTACTGGCCGTCGTTCCAGAACACCGGGCAGGACGACGTGCAGGCGGCGCACAGGATGCACTTCGTCGTGTCGTCGAAGCGCTCCCGGTCCTCGGCGGACTGCAGCCGCTCACGCGTCGGCTCGTTGCCGGACGTGATGAGGAACGGCATGACGTCGCGGTACGCCTGGAAGAACGGCTCCATGTCGACCACGAGGTCCTTGAGGACCGTCATGCCCTTGATGGGCTCGACCGTGATCGGCTTCTCCGGGTTGATGTCCTTGATCAGCGTCTTGCACGCCAGCCGGTTCTTGCCGTTGATGCGCATGGCGTCCGAGCCGCAGATGCCGTGCGCGCAGGAGCGGCGGAACGTCAGCGAGCCGTCCAGGTCCCACTTGATCTTGTGGAGGCCGTCGAGGACGCGCTCCTTCGGATCGATGTCGACCTGGAAGTCCTGCCACTGGGCCTCGTCCGACACCTCGGGGTTGAAGCGGCGGATCCGGAACGTGACCGTGATGTACGGGGAGGCGGCGGCGGTGTCGGCCGCCTTCTCCAGGGTCGGGGTAGCCATCAGTACTTACGCTCCATCGGCTGGTAGCGGGTCTGGACGACCGGCTTGTAGTCGAGGCGGACGGACTCGGAGCCGTCGGCGCCGACCTCGCGGTACGCCATGGTGTGGCGCATGAAGTTGACGTCGTCGCGGTTCGGGTAGTCCTCGCGGTAGTGGCCGCCGCGGGACTCCTTGCGGGCCAGCGCGGAGACGGCCATGACCTCGGCCAGGTCGAGCAGGTTGCCCAGCTCGATGGCCTCCAGCAGGTCGGTGTTGAACCGCTTGCCCTTGTCCTGGATGGCGACGTTCTTGTAGCGCTCGCGCAGCTCGGCGATCTTCTCGACCGCGGTCTTGATCGTCTGCTCGGTGCGGAACACCATGACGTTGGCGTCCATCGTCTCCTGCAGCTCGCGGCGCAGCTCGGCGACCCGCTCGCTGCCCGTGGAGTTGCGCAGCCGCTCGACCTGCTCCTGCACGAGGGAGGCCGGGTCGTCCGGCAGCTCGACGTAGTCGGCCTTCGCCGCGTACTCGGCGGCGGCGATGCCCGCGCGCCGGCCGAAGACGTTGATGTCGAGGAGCGAGTTGGTGCCCAGGCGGTTGGCGCCGTGCACCGACACGCAGGCGACCTCGCCGGCCGCGTACAGGCCCGGGACGACGGTGGTGTTGTCCGCGAGGACCTCACCCTCGACGTTGGTCGGGATGCCGCCCATGGCGTAGTGCGCGGTGGGCTGGATCGGGATCGGGTCCGTGTACGGCTCGATGCCGAGGTACGTACGGGCGAACTCGGTGATGTCCGGGAGCTTGGCGTCCAGCTGCTCCGGCGGCAGGTGCGTCAGGTCCAGGTACACGTGGTCGCCCTCGGGGCCGCAGCCGCGGCCCTCGCGGATCTCCGTGTAGATGGAGCGGGAGACGACGTCGCGGGAGGCGAGGTCCTTCATGACGGGCGCGTACTTCTCCATGAAGCGCTCGCCGTCCTTGTTGCGGAGGATGCCGCCCTCACCGCGGGCGCCCTCCGTTAGCAGGATGCCCATGCGCCAGATGCCCGTCGGGTGGAACTGGAAGAACTCCATGTCCTCCAGCGGCAGCCCGCGGCGGTAGACGGCGGCCTGGCCGTCGCCCGTCAGGGTGTGGGCGTTGGAGGTCACCTTGAAGAACTTGCCGCAGCCGCCGGAGGCGTAGATGACGGCCTTCGCCTGGAAGATGTGGATCTCGCCGGTGGCCAGCTCGTACGCGACGACACCCGCCGACTTCCTGACGCCGTCGACCTCGGTGATCAGCTGGTCCAGGACGTAGAACTCGTTGAAGAACTCCACGCCCTCCTTGACGCAGTTCTGGTACAGCGTCTGGAGGATCATGTGGCCGGTGCGGTCCGCGGCGTAGCAGGACCGGCGGACCGGGGCCTCGCCGTGGTTGCGGGAGTGCCCGCCGAAGCGGCGCTGGTCGATGGTGCCGTCCGGGGTCCGGTTGAACGGCAGGCCCATCTTCTCCAGGTCGAGGACGGCGTCGATGGCCTCCTTCGCCAGGATCTCGGCGGCGTCCTGGTCGACCAGGTAGTCACCGCCCTTGACCGTGTCGAAGGTGTGCCACTCCCAGTTGTCCTCCTCCACGTTCGCCAGCGCGGCGGCCATGCCGCCCTGCGCGGCGCCCGTGTGGGAGCGGGTCGGGTACAGCTTGGTCAGCACGGCGGTGCGGCTGCGCTTCGTCGCCTCGATGGCGGCGCGCATGCCGGCGCCGCCGGCGCCGACGATGACGGTGTCGTACTTGTGGATCTTCATGTTCTCGTCAGCCCCGGCTTCAGCGGATGTTCGGGTCGAAGGTGAAGATCACCAGCGTGCCCAGCAGGATGGTGAACACCGTCGCGGTGTACAGCAGGCCCTTCAGCCACAGGCGGGAGTTCGGGCGCTCCGCGTAGTCGTTGATGACGGTACGCAGGCCGTTCGCGCCGTGCAGCATCGCGAGCCACAGCATCAGCAGGTCCCAGACCTGCCAGAACGGGGACGCCCAGCGGCCGGCCACGAAGGCGAAGCCGATCTTGGAAACGCCGCCGTCCAGCACGAGCTGGATCAGCAGGTGGCCGATGATCAGGACCACGAGGACCACGCCGGACAGGCGCATGAAGAGCCACGCGGCCATCTCGAAGTTGCCGCGCGTCGACTTCGCGGTCTTCTTCGTCCGCTTGCGGGGCGGCTCGATCAGCGGGGCCGGGTTGTCGGCGTCGTACAGGCTCGCGCCCTCGACGGAACCCGCGGCGGGGGTGGTGTCAGCAGACATGTGTGGCGTCAGCTCCCGAAGACTTCACGTGCGGCGTGGCCGAGGACGGGGTAGATGGCACCCGCCATCAGCACCACCCAGATGCCCATGACGGTCCACAGCATCTGCTTCTGGTAGCGGGGGCCCTTGGACCAGAAGTCCACGGCGATGACGCGCAGGCCGTTGAGCGCGTGGAAGAGGATGGCGGCGACGAGGCCGTACTCCAGCAGCGCCACGAGCGGCGTCTTGTAGGTGGCGACGACATCGTCGTACGCCTCGGGGGAGACGCGGACGAGAGCGGTGTCCAGTACGTGCACGAACAGGAAGAAGAAGATGAGGACGCCGGTGACTCGGTGAGCCACCCACGACCACATGCCTTCCCGGCCGCGGTACAACGTTCCAGCCGGCACGGAAATGTCCTCCGGGAGCGGGATTGGGGTCGGCCGGCTTCTCTGTCGGTCGGACCCGGCCGGGTACGGTCCACCGGCCCCGGTCATGGTAGCGACGCGATGTCGGTTCCCTCGCGCGGGGTCCGAAGGGTGTGATCAAACAGGCATGCAAAGAGCCACGGACGGGCTACTGGACTGTGAGGTTCAGTCCGTATTGTCCGGACTTCCAATGAGTTGGGCGAGTCGGGCGCGCGCCAGCCGCCGGAGTTCGTCGGCGGCGATGGCCCGCTCCTCCTCCGGTTCGTTGCCGAGTCGTGATCTGATCCCGCCGAGGACGGCGTCGAGGTGCTCCTCTCGCGGGTGCCCGGCCAGGCAGATCACGAAGGCGTGGCCGAACCGGCTCTCGTACGCGTCGTGCGCGGCGCGCAGCGCGGTGTGGGCGGCCGCGGGCGTGCCGGTCGGCAGCGCGGGCGCGACCTCGTCGGCCAGGGCCTCGTCGAGGTCGGCACCTGACAGGTCGTACCCCGCCTCGTCCGCCGCGGCGAGCAGCGCCTCGACCGTGGGGTACGGGCGGTGGGCGGCGATCCGGTGCGCCCAGCGGTGGCTGCCGCAGCAGGCCAGCAGCGAGGTCTCCGCCGCCTCGGCGGGCGCCGCGTTGAAGCAGCCGAGGGCGTCGCGGGGCCGGGCCGGTATCGGCCCGCGGGCGCTGACGGTCGTCGGGGTGCCGGTGGCGGATTCGCGGGACAGCGTGGGCTCCTCGAACGGGACAGCGGGGGGTGGGCGCCCGGGGGCGCGTCAGTCGTGCGAAAGGTGCGAGGGAAGCGACACAACGCTACCGAGGGTGAGCAAGTGTGGTCCCAAGCCTTTCCGTATTTCACTCGGAAGGCAGAGTTTCGCCACAAGGAATGGACGCACTCGGCGCGTCGGGGTTCCACCGGAACACGAGCGGATCGACCGGCGGGGGGCCGTGGCGCGGCGAACGGAAGGCGGGCACGTGAACGGACCGGGTGGTGCGCCTCGTCCGGGGCGCGGGGACGCGGATCCGCGCCCGGCGGCCGCGCCCGTGGAGCCGGGCGGCGGCGGGCCGGACGATGGTGGCGGTCCCGGGGGACCGGGCGGCGGCGGGCCCGGCGGCGGGGTGATCCGTGGGTCCCGGTGGGTCTGGGGCCGGGCGGACGATCCGTGCGGGCGGGTGTGCGGGGCCCGGTGGGACGGGTGTCTCCGGGTGGACGATCGGTGGGGGCGGGCGGGTGCGCGGCGTCCCGGGGGCGGGTGCCTCCGGGCGGCCCGGTCGGCCTCGATGCGCGGGAAGGGCAGGGGGTCCGTTGGGGGCGGCCGGCCGGGTGAGGCAGGGTGGCCGGACGGGGTGCACCTGGTGGAGCGAGTGGGCGGTGGTGGAGCGATGAGCAGGGCAGTGCAGCCGGACAGGGCCGATGCTGCGGGGCGCGGCGGCGCGTACGGATCCGGCGGTGGACAGGGCGCCGCCCGGCCCGGCGGCGGTGCGGGGTCCGGTGGGGCGGCGAGTGGTGCCCGGCCCGGCCGTGGCGCGGATGCGGCCGGTGCCGGTGCCGGTGCCGGTGGCGGTGCGGGTGCTGCCATGACCGCGGGTGCCGCCCGGATGGGTGGCCGTGCGGGCGCCGGGCCCGGAGGCCGCGGCGGGGCCGGTGGCGGTGCGGGCGCCGGCGGGCCCGGCGGTGGCAGCCGGGGCGTGCGGCGGCCGCGGATATCCCGGGCGCGCCGCCGGGTCGCCGTCACCGCCCTGGTCGTGGCGCTGTGCGCGGGGCTCGCGGGCTGCGGCGGAGGCGGGGGCGGCGGTTCCGCCGCGAGCCCCGCCACCGCGGCCCGTACGCCGTCTGCGGCGCCCTCCTCCTCCCCGCCGCGAGCCCCGCGCCGTCGCCGAGCCCCACCCGCAGCTACGCCCTGTCGCAGCCGCCCCGCACCATCCCCGCCGTCCGGGAGCACACTCCCGCCCGCGGCCCCGGCTGGCGCCCCGCCCCCGGCAGCGGGGTCTCCGTCGCCGCAGGCAGCGGGGCCCTGGACGACGAGGCGCGGCTCCTCGCCCGGGAGCTGGGCATCGCCCACCGCGGCGAGGCGCCCGCCCGCGCGGGCGACATCGAGCTGGCCCTCGACACCCGCCAGGCCGGCGGCCCCGAGTCGTACGCCCTCACCGTCCGCGACGGGCGGGTCAGGATCAGCGGCCCCGACGAGGCGGGCGTCTTCTACGGCACGCGTACCGTCAAGCAGGCCCTGCGCTCCGGCGGCGCGCTGCCCGAAGGGGTCGTGCGCGACCGCCCCGACCGCCCGCAGCGCGGCCTGCTCGTCGACATCGCCCGCAAGCACTTCACCGCCGAGTGGCTGGAGGCGCGGGTACGGGAGCTGGCCGACCTGAAGCTGAACCAGCTCCACCTGCACTTCGCGGACGACCAGGCGGTCCGTATCGAGTCGGCCGGGCACCCCGAGGTGGTCGCCCCGCAGCACCTGACCAAGGCGGAGGTCCGCAGGATCATCGCCCTCGCCGACTCGCTGCACGTCACCGTCGTCCCCGAGTTCGACTCCCCGGGCCACCTCGGTGCCGTGCTCGACGCGCACCCGTCCCTGCAACTGCGCACCGCGGGCGGTACGCCCGTGCGCGGCGCCATCGACATCGCGAACCCGGCGTCGGCGCGGCTCGTCGACGAGCTGCTGCGGGAGTACGCGGAGCTGTTCCCCGGGCCGTACTTCCACGTCGGCGCCGACGAGTACCGGGCGCTGACGGCCCGGAACCCCGAGGCCACGTACCCGGCGCTCGCGGCGGAGGCCCGCGAGAGGTACGGCCCGCGGGCCCGGGTCCAGGACCTGGCGACCGGCTGGCTCAACGACCGCGCGGCGGTGGTGCGGGCGGCGGGCAAGCAGCCCAAGGCGTGGAACGACGGCATCCACGGCGGCGGGGTGGTGACGGCGGACCGCGGCATCGAGGTCGAGTACTGGACGGGCCGGGAGATCGGGGCGCGGCCGCCCGCCGCGTACCTGGCCGAGGGGCGCAGACTCGTCAACCTGAACAGCCGCTACCTCTACTACGTGCTCGGGGAGCCGAACCAGTTCACG
Organism: Streptomyces sp. CC228A; assembly: GCF_021390935.1. Lineage (GTDB taxonomy): Bacteria > Actinomycetota > Actinomycetes > Streptomycetales > Streptomycetaceae > Streptomyces. Next base: position 943,656 of record NZ_JAJPUI010000002.1, on the reverse strand, counting down.
TACCCGACGGGCCGCGAGGTCTACGAGCAGTGGGCGCCGCTCGTGCTGCGCGGCTCGCAGCCGGTCCCGGAGCGCTACTCCGGGCAGATACTCGGCGGGCGCTTCGCCGTGTGGTGCGACCTCGCGAACGCGCAGACACCGGAGCAGGTGGCCGCGGGGATACGGCTGCCGCTGCGGGCGCTGGCCCAGAAGGTGTGGGACCCGCGCGAACCGCAGCTCGCCTGGGCGGACTTCACCCGTCTGGCGGACCGGCTGGACCGCCCGTAGCGCTACGGTGGGCCACCGCGGCGTGACGCTTTCCGGTCATGCGGCGCAGTAAGGGGAAGTACCGCGTCCGTACGCGACGGGAGACGTCATGAGCCCGAGCACGAGCACGACCCCCCGCCTGGTGGAGCTGATCGCCCAGGCCGACGACCGGGGCCTGGCGGCCTCCGCGCTCGCCTGCCTGGACCGCTGCCTGCCGCTCCTCGTCCCGGAGGCCGCCGACCAGCTGCGCCCCCTGTGGGTGGGCGTCGCGCGCGGCGGGGACGCATGGCAGGCGCGGCTCGCGGAGGCGGCCGAGGCGGTGGAGGCGAGCGCGTCGCAGGACGCCGCGGAGGAGGCGGAGCTGGTCCGCCGGATGCTGGCCGCCGCACCGTCGACGTGGGAGGTGCGGGCCCTGCGCGCCTGGGCCGACACCTGCTCGCTCGCCGCTCTGGAGCTGCACCACCGGCTGTGCGCCGCGCCGTCCCCGGACCTGCCCGAGGTCCTGGAGCGGTGCCGGGCCGGGGAACCCGACGGCGTCGGGCCCCTGGCCGCCGGCGAACTGCGGCGGCAGGTGCGCGTGCTGGAGATCCTCGCGGACGGCGCCACCCACGGGCTGCGCCGGGCCCTGGACCTGTCGGCCGAGGGCCGCCGGGTCCTCCAGGCGGTGGTCTCCCGCCGCGCCCGCACCGCCTGACGCCCCCACGGGACGAGCGCCCGCCGGGGCCGGGGAAGCGGCGGGGCGCCCGCGCGCGGGACACGGAGAGGCGGGGCGGCGGGTCCGCCGTGGCCGCCGCGCGGTTCAGCGCTGCGCGGCCTCCTGCACCAGGCGGTTCGCCGCGGCGAGACCCAGGCCCGGCGCGGCCTCCCGTACGGCCTTGACGGACCGGACGTGCTCGCGGGCGGCGTCGAGCCCCGCGGCGTCCAGCACGCTCGCGGTCCACCGCGCGAGCACCTCGTCGTCGGACCGCGCGCACTGGGCCTCCACCAGCAGAAGGGCACGCTCAAGGCCGGGGCGCTCCTCCGAGGTGGCGCAGGCCAGGGCCCGCCGGAGGTCCTCGCGCAGGTCCGGCCCGTCCCGGAACACGATGAAGGGCGCGGTGCGGAAGGTCATGGTCTGCTCCTCGTCGACAGGGTGAGGCGATGTCACCCTGGAGGACGCGCGGCGGAGGCTCCAGGTCACCGGGTGCGGCCGGATTCCTTGGGCGGGCGGCCGGGCGGGACCGCAGCGGCGGCCCCCGGGGCCCTCAGCCCAGGAGCAGCACCGCCGCGCCCCACAGCACCGAAAGCGCCACCAGCGCGGGCCCCAGCGGCATGCCCTGCTGCCCCGCGGACGCCTCCTCCCAAGGCCGCAGATCCGGGTCGTGGACCAGGGCCCGCACCTCGTCGGCGGTGCGCACCGCGTGCGGCTCGCGCCCCAGGCGGCGCTCCAGCCATGCCCAGCCCGTGGGGGAGAGGGACGTGTGCTCGCCGTCGGCGCCGCGGATCACGATCCGGTCCTCGGTGTGCCGTACGCCCGTGACCGCGTCCCACGGGATGCGGCGCACCCGCCAGGCGCCCGTCACCCACAGGCTCCGGCGGTCGGCGGTGATCCGCCAGTTCAGCGCGGTGGACACGGCGTTCACCAGCCACGGGACGGTGAGGAGGAGGAAGAACCAGCGCCAGGACAGGCCGTCGGACACGGCGGTCCAGATGCCGGCTCCCTGCACCAGCAGCAGCACCAGCCCGACCGCCCGGGACATGCCGCGGGCGGTGTACACGCGGGGGGCGACGGTGGGCGCCATCCGCGCGGCGACCTCCGCCGCCGGGCGCTGTGCCGGTGCCTCGCCCCCGTGCGGGGAGGCGCCGCGGTCGCGCTCCGCTCCGGGGCGGCGTCCGCTGAGGAGGCGGGGCACGGCGGGCTTCACCGCGGTGACGCTGCACTCCACCGACGCCTCCGGGTCGTCCTCGTCCTCGCGCGCCACGAAGGCGAGTTCGGCGCCGGCGCACGGCACGCCGTAGAGGACGGCCTCGCGCAGCGGCGGGGGAGGGTCCTCGCCCTTGAGGATCGCGCTCATCCGCTGGAGCCCCTCCGCGGCGGCGTCCACGTCCGGCTCCTCCTCGTCCTCCGCGTCGTGCCCGTCCTCGTCGTCGGGGGTGGCGAAGAGGGAGTGGAAGTGCAGGAGGGGCCGTTCACCGGCCGGGTCGTCGGCGGCGTACACCCAGGTCCGCGCGTCGTCGTGGCCTTCACGCACGAGTACGCGCAGCACCGGCAGCGGGCCCCGCCGCAGCCGCTCCGCGCGGGACCTGCCGTCGACGCCGTTGGCGAGGAAGGCCAGGCCGAGGACGGTCGCGGCCATCATCAGCAGCTCCCAGCCGACGGAGTCGTACGGCTCCGCCAGGAGCCGCACCCAGTCGCCGTCGACAAGCACGTCGACGCGGCTGCCGACGGGGAAGTCCTCCGGGTGCAGCGTCTCCACGGTCCGGGTGCCGACGAGGCCGCCGACGTCCAGGGTGAGCACGGACGCGCCGTCGTCGTTCTCGGACGACTTGGTGACCTCCGCGGTGACGGGGGCGAGGCGGGCCGCCCGCTGCTCGTAGGCGTCGGCTTCCTCCCCCGCCTGCCAGAAGCCGTATCCCGCCACGGACAGCAGGACGGCGGCCACTGCGAAGGACAGCCGCCCGCGCCGGAAGGCGTGGGCGGCGCGCGGGAGTCGGGCCGTCGCGGGGCCGGCCGCGGCCAGGGCCAGGGCGTGCTGCCGGGCCGCGGCGCCCAGCCGGTGCAGGGCTCCGGCGGCGGCGAAGGCGAGGGCCAGCACGAAGCCGGTCCAGGAGGGCTCGGCCAGGGAGCCGCCGCCCGTCGCGACCTCGTCCGCGACGAGTGCGGCCGCGACGCAGCCGAGCCCCGCGAGGGCGAGCCGGGGCTGGCGCCACAGCCAGTAGAAGGTGAGGAGCAGCACCGTGAGGAGGCCGAAACCGAGCCAGTCCTGCACCCCGCACGGTGATGCGGTGGTGCAGGACGGCTCGGGTCCGCTCTCCATGAACCAGGCGGCCGCGCCCGCCAGCGCGGCCGTGGCCCACAGCGGATGCGCCCACCGCGCGGGGACGGCGGCCAGCCAGGCCCGGGCGTCGGCGGACCGCCACTCGGCGGTGCCCGGCGGTATGTGCTCCGCGGGCAGGGAGACCGGAGGAGTGTTCACCGACGCATTATCGCCGTCCGGCGAACGACGTTCGGACGGTCAGAGGTTGTCGCCCCAGCCGCTCTGGATCATCGTCTGGAACGCCCACGCCCCGTCCTGCCGGACGAGGATGTCGGCGTACCGCAGCCGCTGGGTGGTGCCGCCCGCCGTCATCACGGAGTCGGTGAAGACGACGGCCATGGACGGGGAGAGGAACACGGGGGTCCGGGTCGACTCGAACGAGAGGTCCTCGCTGCCGTCGCCCATGACGTGCGTCATGGTGGCGACGAACTGCTCCCGGTCCCACTGCGCCGACCGGCCGTTGCCGGCCGAGTCGTCGCTCACCAGGTTCAGTGGGAACACCGCCATGTCGGCCATGCGCTCGATCTCGCGCCGGGCGCTGCGCGCGTCGTACTCGGCGAACCAGGCGTCGAGCCCGGCGCGGTCCTCGGGGGTGGGGGTGTATCCGGTGGTGTCCGGGAGGAAGGTCACACGGGCTCCTTGCGCAGTCGTGCTGGTCAAGTTTGACTACCTGTTGGAAGGTATGCCGCTTGGGGCTCGTAGTCAAACTTGATTAAAGGTGACCTGCGTCACCCATGGCCTCAGGCGGTGTCGTGCGCGACCGGCCGGGGCGCGGCCCCCACGGCGCGGGTGTTCTCGGCGCGCCCCCGATCACCGGGCCCGCCGACCGGCCCCGTACGGGCCTCACGGCGCAGCTCCCCGTGCAGGTGCCCGGTGCCGCGCCGACCGGCTCCGTACGGGCCCTCGCCCCCGGAGTGCCCCCGCCGGCCTCGGGCCCCGGAAGGGCACCCGAACGACCCGGCACATGCAACCCGGCGGGACGCCTTTCGCCGCCGGGCCCGCGACCGCCGCCGAAGAGCGCCCCTTCGCCGCCACCGTGGGACTGCCTCCGGAGAGCACCTTTTCGCCGCCACCGCAGGACCGCCTCCGGAGAGCACACCTTTGCCGCCGCCGTGGGCTTGCCCCCGCAGGACCGCCCCCGCGGGACCGCCTCCGGAGAGCACCCCTTCGCCGCCGCCCGCGCGACCACGCGCGAAGTGCACCCTCCCTCCCGGCTCAGACCCGCAGTTCCGGAGGGAAACCGGTCCAGCGCAGCTCCGCGGGCAGGTGCCCGGTGTCGTTGTAGAGCAGCACGGACACCGGCCGCCCGGGGGCGTAGCGGACCACGGTCAGCGCGGCGTTGGCGTGCTGGAAGCCGACCCAGCGCCACGCGGGCGCGTCGAGGGCGGCCCGCAGGATCCAGCCGACCAGGAAGTTGTGCGTCACGACCAGTTCGTGGCGGGGCGCGTCCCCCGGCACCGGCCCGGTGAACCGCGCCAGCGCCTCCCGGGCGAGCCGCGGGCCGTCCTCCCGCTCCCGAGCGGGGAACCCCGCGAGCCGCTCCACCGTGGCGTCCCCGGAGGCCGCCGGTATCTCGCCCTTCGCCGGCAGGTACGGGATGTAGTCACCCGCCGCCTTGGCCTCCCGCACCGGAACGGCCGGGCCGAGCCGCTCCCCGATGATCCGCGCCGTCTCGGCGGCCCGGACCAGCGGCCCGTGGTGCACCACCGACACCGGACCGCCGCGCAGCCGCTCCCCGAGCAGGGCGGCCTGCCGCCGCCCGGCGTCGGTGAGCCCGCGCTCGTCCGGCGTGGCCTCCGCGTGCCGTACGAGGTACAGATAGCGGTCGGCGGCGCCCTCCGCGGGCAGTTCGTTGTCCATGCGGCCTCCCGGGGGATGTGAAGATCCGTTTCCGCAGAGGACGCGGCGGCCCCGGGGGCCGGTTCTGGCACCGGACCCCGACCCCGCTCCGCCGGGCAGGCGCTCAGGGCAGGCCGCAGGGCAGCGCAGGCCGTCCACCCCTGCCTGCCGACGCCGGTCGACCTTGCTTCAACGGCCCTCCCACACCACCTCAGTGACATTTCGGCAGCTCCGCGCGCAGACCTCTGCAGGGGCACGAACCGGGCACGCGGCGCGAAGAGGTCGGTGTGGGGGGACACGAGACGGAGCTCGGCGCTGCGGTCCGGCGCGCCCAGCTCGGCGACGAGGCGGCGTTCGCGCAGGTCTACCGCTCCGTGCAGCCGGGGCTGCTCGGCTTCGTACGGGGACTGGTGGGCGAGGACGCCGAGGACGTGGCCGCGGAGGCGTGGCTGGAGATCGCCCGCGACCTGGGCCGCTTCCGGGGCGACGGCGGCGCCTTCCGCGGCTGGTCGGCGACGATCGCACGCAACCGGGCGCTGGACCACCTGCGCAAGCAGCGGCGCAGGCCGCGGACCACCGCCCTGGAGGACGACGTACTGGAGCTGCCGGGCCGACCGGACACGGCCGCGGCGGCGCTGGAGGCGCTGTCGACGGCGCGGGTCCTCGCCCTGGTCCGCGGGCTCCCGCCCGACCAGGCCGAGGCGGTCCTGCTGCGCGTCGTCCTCGGCCTCGACGCGCCCTCGTCCGCCCGCGTCCTCGGCAAGCAGCCCGGGGCGGTGCGGACGGCGGCGCACCGCGGACTGCGACGGCTCGCGGTCCGGCTGGCCGAGGAGGAGCCGCCGCAGCGATCACCGGACCGCAGGGGCGGCGCCACCCCGCGGTGACCCGCGCACCCGCGCCCCGAGCGGAAACCGCCCGCCTCGACGAGGCCGCGGCTCGGGCCCGTGCGCACGGCTGACGCCCACGGCGGCCGGTGACGTCGTGTGCGGACCGCTGCTGGTCACGCGGCCGGGCCCAGAGCAGCAGGCCGACGCTCTACGGCTTTCGGTGCCTGCCGGTTCCGGGAGCGAGAGGCAGCCGGGCAGGGCCAGGAGCGGGGGTGGGCGGAGTGTGGGCTTCGGGGTACAGGATGCGCTTGGCGTCCGCGAGGTCGGCCGCCAGGGCGTACGGTTCCCAGACGTGACCGTTCCACCGCTCGATGGCGCGCGGCGCGTCGGGATTCAGGTGGGATGCCCTCGGGCCGTCGCCGGAGACAATCGGCACGGCTCGCAGGCGGCCGATCTTCGCGTCGCGGCGCTCGGCCCACTCTGACAGCGGCTCGTCGTCCATCGCCCTTCCTGTGGCTGGGGGACCTCCGGGCAGCGTATCGGCCTACGCGAGACGGTGTTCCCACCGCAGCGCAGGGCTTGCGTCGATCCAGTACAGGTGGGATGCGGCGGTGACGCGGAGCCGCACAGTGCCGATATCCGGAGCCCCGGCGTCCTGCCAGGCGACGACGGAGCGTTCCACGCGGTCCCACAGCGGGACGGGACCGCCCTGGCGGACCCGCCGGCCCTCGCCGCCGGGGAGGAACTCGGCGAACGACTCACGCTCGGGTGCGAAGAGGTGGAGGAGCTGCACGCCCTCGCTCGTTGTGGCGCGTACGAACTGTGCGCCGGGCGCCGCGAGCTGCGCGAGGAAGGCGGGCATCCACTCGTCCAGCACGAGGGGTGACACCTTCGCCTGCCGCTCACTGTCGGCGTAGGCCGTCCGGGCGGAGAGATCGCCCGCTACCGGCGCTGCGGCCTGCGACCGGGCCTGCATGAACGACGAGCGGCCGATGATGCGGCCCTCAGCGGTGCCGTCCTCGTTCACGGTGACCTTCGCCAGGCCGGTCCCGTAGGGCCATGAGCCGATCGTCGCCAGGATGCTGCCGCCCGGTTTCGTCTGCCTGATCCACGCGTACGGGATGCGGCGTACGGCACAGGTGGCGATCACCCGGTCGAACGGCGCCCTGCGGGGGTGCCCGAGAAGCCCGTCACCGGTCACGGTCCACGTCGAGAATCCGGCTGCTTCCAGTGCGGCGTCCGCGCGGGCTGCTACCTCCGGGTCCACCTCGACCGTGGTGACGTTGTCCTCGCCGAGGTAGTGGCACATCAGGGCGGTGGAGTACCCGGTGCCGGTGCCGATCTCCAGGACGCGGTGACCTGCGTCCAGGTCCAGGCTCTCGATCATGCCGGCGACGGTGGTCGGGTCGGTGGACGACGACGTGGGAACTCCCGTCACCGGCCCGCCGCACTGGTCGGCGGTCAGGTGGCCGTCAAGCTGGGTGGTGAGCGTTTCCGCGCTGTAGGCGAGCCGCAGCCACTCTTCCCGGGTCGTGCCGCGGGGGGTGATCGGCCGCCAGGCCCTTCCCTCGTCGAGAAACACGCCAGGGTTGAGGAACTGCTCGCGTGGCACGGACTCCACGGCAGCCCGCAGCCACGGGAGGGTGAGAACCCCCTTGTCTGCCAGCAGACCGGCCAGGCGGCGCCGCTCCGGTGCCGAGTCGTTCACAGGCTGTCTCCTTGCATGAGCAGTTCGGCGAAGGCCGCGGACATCTCAAGTCCGGTCTCCGGTTCCAGCCATCCCCATTGGCCGTTCGGGTTCAGCTCCAGCCACCAGTGGTGGCCCGTCCCATCGACGGCCAGGTCGAAGCTGCCGGACACAAGTCCGAAGTGGTCCAGGTAGGCGAGGAGCGCCCGGTCCATTCCCTCGGGCAGCTTCGCCACGGTGTAGGAGAGGGCGGAGTAGTCCTTGCGCCAGTCCAGCAGACCCGAGTCGATGCGTACGGCGAACACCTGTCGGCCCACGACGAGAACGCGAAGGTCGGCGACCTTGTCCACACGGGCCTGGAAGAGGTGCGGCGTCACACGCACGCTGTCGTCGATCTCGTCGGCGGTGACGGGGTCTGCCCACCCCGTCACGCGGATGCCGTCCCTCTCGTACGGCGTCCATCGCAGAGTCTTGTAGATCACCTGGTCGTGCGACGCGATGAAGCTGCGGGCCTCAGCGGGGTCGTTGGTCACCAGGGTGGGGGGAACCGTGAAGCCCAGGTGCTGTGCGACCGCGAGCTGGGTGGGTTTGTAGTCGGCTGCGGCGTTGCGGAGTGGGTGGTTGACCCACAGCGGGCCGTCGAGGGCGTAGAGGGTGCCCCCAAGGCCGTAGCGGGCCTGCGCGGACGCGAACCGCGCGTCGTGTTCTCTCAGGTGCGGGAAGGCGGGCCACTCAGGCCGACGCCAGTACACGGACCGCACGTCGGTCAGGTCGGCGGTTCTCGACGGGGTCCGCACCTGCCCGGCCACGGGGGCCGGGCAGGTGCCGAACCGAGCCGAGACCGTCAGGTCCGCGCCGATGTCGGCGGGATTGAACCTGACCACCGGCACGTCTCTCCGGTTGAGTTCGGTGATCACCATGTCGGCGGTGATGTCGTCCGCCTCAGTGGCCACCAGGACCGGCCTCTCCTCGGTCGCGGTCATCAGTCCTGCCGGCTGTCCTGGTCGTGGCCCTGATCGTTGCGGGAGTCCGAGTTCGTGGTCGTGGATGTCTCGGTGCCGGAGCTGGTGCCGTGCTTGCCCATCTCGACGACTTGGCCGTCACGGTCGCGGAACACCCCGAGCTGCGTGACGGGGTCGATGGCGACCGTGGCGTGCGGGAGGCGGGTGGTGGTCGGGTACGGCGCGAGGCGGCCGACGCCCCACGGGCTCGCGACGCTGAGCTCCGGGAGGGCGCCCATGCCGGTCTCTTCGGCGATCGCGCTCATTGTGCAACGTCCTTTCTCTGGTCGACCCCGACTCGAACGAGCCAGGGTGTTGTCCGCTGCGTGCAGTGGACGTCCACACGCGTGGAGATCTCCCGAGTGCGGAAGCGTGGAGTGAGCCGTCTGCTGGTGCTTGGCGGTGACGGCGTCCGGGAGGCGCTGGAGACGGGCCTGAGGTCTCCGCGTGCTCCGTTGATCTCTGAGGGTTATCGCGACCTTGAGGTGGCCGACGAGTACGAAGTCGACCGTTTGCCGGGCGGACTGCGCCGTCACGTGCACCGCGCGTTTCGCTTGCTCAATTACGAGCTGCCGTCCCATGGCGCCGAGTACGCGGGGAACCGTGGCGGTGTCAGCTGGACCGGCTCCCGGCGTGACGGCGAAGCCCGCTTGCAGGAGTCGATGTTCCCAGGCGGTGCCCTGCTTCCGACGTGCCCCGACAGGCTGGGGCGAGGATCCGGGCCGAACGAGGACGAAGGCCCGGCGCTTGGCCCGTCGGGGCGTCACTGCCCCTCCGTGTCGAGCAGCTCGGCCCACACGACCTTGCCCCAACGCCGAAAGTCCGTGCCCCAGCGGGCGGCGACACGATCGACAAGGAACAGGCCGCGCCCGGCCTCGTCGTCGAAGTCCGGGTCCCGGAGTGTCGGCGTGATGGTGGACCGGTCGGACACAGCAATCCTGACCCGCGTCCGAGAGGGGCGCCACACGCGAACGCGCAAGCGCTCGCACCGGCCGTGTTGAACGGCGTTTGCGACCAGCTCGGAGACGATGAGTTCCGCGTCTTCGACGAGGCTGCCCAGCCCCCAGGAGCTGAGAGCCGAGTCCACCAGCCGCCGAGCCCTTCCTGCGGACTCGGCCATCCGCGGCATCGTTTCGCTGTGGCCCGGGGCGCCAGTCGATGGTGTTCTGGTCGCTGGAATGGTCAAGGGGTGTCCCCTCCGGGGCGATGGAGCACCGATGCACACGAGGCGGAGGCGCTCTCCGCCGCGCAGGCGGGCGGCGAGGCGTGCCGCCCCGGCATGCACCGCAGCGGCGGTACGACGAGAGAAGTTCACCGCCGGTCCAGCCTCGGGGTACAGGCGAATTCCGCACACGCTGTGCGCGTGACCCCGGTGATTTTTACCTTCGGGGTGTTGCAGCCTCTGAACGCACCGCTACCTTGCGGGTGTGGGAGAGAACCGGAAGCTCGCTGCCGCAATGGTTGAGCGCCAGATGGGCCAAGCCGAGTTAGCTCGACAGGCAAATGCGGAGATCGAGGTGATGACCGGCAGGCCAGGCCGGCTCACAGACCGAGATATTCGGCGGCTGCTGGCAGGCGAGACTCGGTGGCCGCACGCTCGACAGCGGTTGGCCTTGGAGGCTGTCCTTGGCCGCTCGGCGGTCGAGTTGGGCTTCGTCCCGCGGTCCAAGATGGCGACCCAAGCACCTACGGAGGACCCCATGCGCCGCCGCGGATTCGTCAACGCCGTCACGGGTGCCGCCGTTGGAGCTGCCGTCGGGACGCCGCGGCCTCGGCTTGGGCAGACTGATGTGGGTCGTTTTCAGGCCGAGTACGCCGACATCATCACCCAGGACCAAAGGATCGGCGGCGCCCTCGCCATTGAGAACAGGGCCGTCGAGTTGGCCATGGGGATCAAGTCGTCACTAGTGTCTCGTGATCCTGTTCATGTCAGTTCGAGTTGTTATTGACGAGTTTCTTCACGTTGGTCGCGACGAGTTTGACCTTCGCAAGGACCTCGCCGGCAGTCGCGGTCCAGGTGAACGGCTTCGCCGTCGCGTTCCAGGAGCTGATGTAGTCACGGATCTGCTTGATCAGGACGTTGACGCTGGAGAACGTGCCGCGGCGGATGGACTGCCGGGTCAGGATTCCGAACCAGATCTCGATCTGGTTCAGCCACGAGGAGCCGACGGGGGTGAAATGGAAGTGGATGTGCGGGTTCTTGGCCAGCCACTCCCTGACCTCCGGAGTGGTGTGCGTGGAGAGGTTGTCCAGGACGACATGGATGTCCTTCCCGGCGTGCGGCTTCACCGCCTTCTTCAAGAAGGCCAGGAAGTCCTTGCCGTTCCGGGTCGGCTTGCACTCGCCAAGTACTTCGCCGGTGGTCACGTTCAGGGCAGCGAACAGATTTGTGGTGCCGTGCCGGACGTAGTCGGCGGTGCGCTTCTCGCTCGCCGCGAAGGCGACCGGCAGCACCGGCTGGGTCCGGTCCAGGGCCTGGATCTGCGTCTTCTCATCGATCGAGAGGACCACCGCGCCGCCCGGCGGGGCCAGATACAAGCCGATCACATCGGCCACTTTCGCCGCGAACGCGGGGTCTTTCGAAAGCTTGAAGGTGCCGGAGCGGTGCGGCTTCAGGTTCTCCTCCCGCCAGATCCGCGCGATGTAGTGCCAGGACACGGTGATGTTCTCGGTCCGCCTCAGGTACTTCGCCAACTCGCGCGTGGACCAGTGCGAAAGGCCGGTGCCGTCCGGCGGCGTCATGCGCGTCAGCGCGATCACGCGGGCCCGCACCCGCGCCGGCACTTGTTCCCGGGCTCCGCCGGGCCGGTCGCCTTCCAGCCCAGCCAGTCCGAGCTCGACATAACGCCGCTTCCAGCGGTCCACCGTCGGCAGGGATACGCCAAGCAGTTCAGCGATGTCCTTGCGGCGACGGCCTTCGCTCGACCACAGCACGATCCGGCCCCGCGTCGCTATGTCGGCGGGCACGTCCGGGCTATTTACCAACTCCCGCAACACGGCGGCCTGTTCTACAGAGAGCTCCACACCAAGCGACCCTGCCACACAGGATCAAGTAACGCCAACGGAATCACGAGACACTAGCGGGAGGCGGGGCTTCCGCACGTGTCAGGTCGAAACTCTATTCGCTCGCGTCGAATGTGACGTGCTCGGCTGCATTCGCGGCCATCGACGCACGAGCCCGTACGCGGGCACGTGACCACCTGGACTCGGCGGTGACTCTGGCCGGCCTGTCAGGCGACAGCGAAACGCAATACCACGTCTGGAATCACTTGGCTTTGGTCGCCAGCCAGTGTGGGGACTTCGCCGAAGTCTCTGCCGCAGCGGAAGCAGCCAAGGGTCAACGGGTCGCCAAAGCCGACCCCCTATACGCCTCACTGGCTCACATGCGCAACGCCCACGCGCATGCGGGCAGAAGGGACCAAGCTGCGGCCTTGAAAGCGCTCGCGGCCGCTGAGCGTTCGTTCGGCAGGGCAGCACCTGTGGAACGCCCTCCGTGGATCGGCTTCTATTGATCAGAAACGGTTTGGGTTCTGGGTCGTTGGGTGGGTGTGAGCGATCTGGTGGGGGACGCGCGGCATCTGTCGCCGTCGGCGCAGGAGGCCCTGCGGCTGCGGGCGGTGGCCGCTCTGATGGCGGGGCGGGACCGCGAGGACGTGGCGGCAGTGTTCGGGGTGTCGCTGAAGGCGGTCGACGGCTGGTGGGCGAAGTGGCAGGCCGGTGGTCGGGAGGCCCTGGTCATGCGTCCTCGGGGTAAGCCGGTCGGTGTGCACCAGGTGCTCGGGGAGGCCGAGCAGGCCGCGGTGCGGCAGGCGGTCCTGGACCACCGGCCGTGTGACGTGGGGCTTTCCGGTCAGCTGTGGACACGGCGGCTGGTGGGCGAGCTGATCGCGAAGCTGTACCGGGTGCGGCTGACCGAGGTGGGGGTGGGCAAGTATTTGAAGCGATGGGGGCTGTCCTTCCAGCGCCCGGACAAGCGGGCCGTCGAGCAGGACCCCGAGGCCGTCCGGCGCTGGCATGAAGAGACCTGGCCGAAGATCCGCGTGCAGGCGAAGAAAGACGGCGGCGAGATCCTCTTCGCCGACCAGGTCGGCATCCGATCCGACCAGGTCACCGGCCGCACCTGGGGTGAGAAGGGGAAGACGCCCGTCGTGCGGCGGAGCGGGAACCGGTTCTCCGTGAACGCGATGTCGGCGATCAGCACCAAGGGCCGGATGCACTTCATGGTCTTCACCGAGTCCTTCACCGCCGAAGTGATGTGCCGCTTCCTGGGCCGGCTCGCCGGCCACTTCGACCACAAGGTCCACCTCGTGGTCGACGGTCACTCCGCGCACCGCTCGAAGAAGGTCCGCGACTGGCTCGCCGCCCACCCCGATGATGTAGAGCTGCACTTCCTGCCCCCGTACTCGCCCGAGCTGAACCCCGACGAGCTGGTCAACGCCGACCTCAAGCACAGCCTGCCCAAGCAGCACCGGGCCCGCGACCAGGCCGAACTCGCTGCCGAAACCCGCCGCTTCTTCCGCAGGCGTCAGCGTCAGCCGCACATCGTCCGCGGCTACTTCGGTGGCCCACACGTCCGCTACGTCATGGACGAGAACCCCATGAGTTTCTGATCAATACGACGAGGCCGAATTCGACGGCCTGACCTCGATCGTCTGGTTCCGACTCGGAGTCAACGACCGTGCCGAGTACCACCTGCATCGCGCCCTCGGGGCAATCAGGGGCGACCTCGTTCGGAACCGTACCTACTACACCGCGTACCTTGCGCTGGCGCAGGCCAGGCAGGGAGACCTGGAGCTGGCCTGCCACACTGGCGACCAGGCGGCAGGACTGCTGGCCAAGGCTCGCGGGTCCAAGAGATCAACTGAGGTTCTGGTCGGTGTGAAGAAGCTCGTCACTTCGTCCGGATCAAGGGAAGCCGGCATGAGAGAAGGGGTCGAGAGGGCACAGGCATGGATCTGAAGACGTACTTCCAGAAGGACGCCGCCGGCATTCGGGAGATGCTCCTCGACATGCATGACGCTGTCTATGACGGCGAGGAGGACCGATTCCACGAGAGGGAGCGCTTCGCCTGGTTCGTCGACCGCTGGAGCAGCAAGCAGTCGTGGTGCTGTGTTGTCGGCTTCGACAAGGGAGCCCCCACGGGCTTCGCCTACGGCGCGACGTTCGAGAACGGCGGGTGGTGGAAGGGCTCCGACCGGCCGGCATCGGTGCCTCCGCATCAATCCGTCTTCGCCTTGTCCGAGCTCCTTGTGATGCAGGCGTGGCGGAAGACGGGGGTGTCTGCTCAGCTCCACACAGCTCTGGTCGAGGGCAGGGGCTGTGACGTCGCCACGCTGCTCGTCGACGTGACACACCCGAAGGTTCAGGGGCTCTACGAGTCGTGGGGGTACGGAAAGGTGGGCGAGCAGAAGCCCTTCGACGACTCGCCCGTCTTCGCAGTCATGGTGAAACGGCTCTCAGTCCCCGCCTGAACGTCGTCCCTTCCAGCACGCGGAGGTCCCCGCGTGGCTTCGGGTGGCCTCGTAGGAGAGGTGGCCGGCTCGGTGCCCGGCCCCGGTCAGCCGGCGATCGCGAAGCCGCTGCGCCGACCGACGAGGAACCGTGCCGGGACCTCCGCCGGTGAGTAGGCGGCGCCCGGGAGGCGCGTCCCGCCCCGACCATGACGGCTTCCTGGCGGGCGTCCTCGTATTCCAGCGTCAGGCCGTGTCGCAGGCTGCGGGAGGCGTTGGTCACGCGGTTGGTCACGGCGGCAGCCGATGTGGCACATGACCGCAGGCCGGAGCCATGGAAGAAGGAAAGACGACCGGGGCCGCCACCCCCCACAGGAGAGGCCCCGGTCGCCGTCCGTGAGACCGCAGAACGGCCCCGTACTCCTCTCAGCGCCGCGGGTGCGTTTTCTGTCACACCTGCCTGCGACCGAAGCTGTTCCATGTTGTACAAACATGGACGAGATGCGGCAGCAGCACGTAGCGTGCTGCTGCGCGCCGGGCGGAGCGGCTTGGATGGACCTGCCGCGCTAACGAACGGGTTGTGGGAGTGCTGGGGGACGACGCGGAGCTGACCGCCGCAGTGCTCGCGGCGCAGGACGGGGACGAGGACGCCTTCCGTACTGTGTACCGCGCCGTGCACCCGCGGCTGCTCGGATACATACGCACGCTGGTCGGCGACGCGGACGCGGAGGACGTGGCGTCCGAGTCGTGGCTGCAGATCGCCAGGGACCTCGACCGGTTCAGCGGCGACGCCGACCGCTTCCGGGGCTGGGCCGCGCGGATCGCCCGCAACCGCGCCCTCGACCACCTGCGGATGCGGGGCCGGCGCCCCGCGCAGGGCGGGGACGAGACCGAACTGACCGACAAGCCGGCCGACGCCGACACCGCCGTGGAAGCCATGGACGCCCTCGCGACCGGACACACCATGAGCCTGATCGCCCAGCTGCCGCAGGACCAGGCCGAGGCGGTCATCCTGCGCGTCGTGGTCGGGCTCGACGCCAAGAGCGCCGCGGAGACGCTCGGCAAGCGGCCGGGCGCGGTGCGCACGGCCGCGCACCGCGGCCTCAAGCGGCTCGCCGAGCTCCTGGGCGCCGCCGACCAGAGCGGTGTGCCGCTGACCGCCGTGCCGCCCCAGCCGGGGCCGCGGGCGGCGGGCGGTGCGCGGCCCCGATCGTGCGCCGCGCTGTGACGCATTCGCGCGTGCGGACGCAGAAGGACATGTGATGGCCGACGAGCGGTATGGGTGGCTCGACCCGCAGGCGGCGGAGCGACTGCTGCGGGGTGAGCCGGTCGTCGCCGACGATGACTACGTACGGTTGCAGGCCGAACGCCTCGCGGAGGCACTGGAGGATGTACGCGCGGCCCGCACCCCTCCGCCCGGACCGGCCGGCGAACTGCCCGGCGAGGAGCAGGCGCTGACGGCGTTCCGCGCGGCCAGGGCCGCGGCCGGCGCCCGGGCGCAAGGCGCCGCCCCGGATCGCCCGCCGGGGACCTCGGCTCCGTGCACATCGGCGGCACGGCGACGCATCCGCTGCGGCGCCCCCGCTCCGGCCGGTGGCTGCGGCCCGCCCGCTGGGGCCTCGCCGCCTCGGTGGCCGGCCTGGCGGTGGGCGGCGTCGCCGTCGCCGCGGGCACCGGCGTGCTGCCCGCCCTCGGCGGCGACCCCGAGCCGGCCCCGTCGCCTCGGCCTCCGCCACGCCCGGCCCCCGGACCACCGGTGAGCCCGCCGCCTCGGCGCCCGGCGCGCGTACGCCGTCCTGGTCCGCCGGACCGGCCACCCCGGCGCCGCAATCCTCCGCCCCGCGTACGCACGGGCCGTCCCCTACGGGCGAGCCGGCTGCGGGCCCGTCCTCTGACAACGATGGCGCCGCGCGGCGCCGTCCCGGGACGGCGCCGGCCGCGAGCAGGACGGCACCCCGACCGCGGGCGCCACCAAGGCGCCCGACCCCGACTGGAAGACCCGGGCCACGCAGGCGTGCCGCGACTTCCGCGACGGCACCCTCGACGCGGAACGCCGCCGGCAGCTGGAGTCGGCCGCCGCGTCGCGCGGCGGTGTGCAGAAGTTCTGCGACCAGTTGCTCGGCGGTCGCCAGAGCGGCGGCAAGCCCACCGCGGGCGGCAGCGGCGACCGCGACGCCGACGCGGAACCCGACGGGGACCGCCCCCGCCCGAAGCCCGACCGGGGCCGCCCGCCCGCGGGCGGCAAACCCGCGGACGCCCCCGGCCCGCCCCGGGCAAGCGCTGACGCCTCCGCCTCCTGCCGGCGGTCGGCCGGCGACCCTGCGGGCATGCGCTGGCGCCTCCGCCTCCTGCTTCCGCCCGCTGTCGGCTCCCGGTCCGCCCGGCGGGTACTCCCTGGCCTGCCCCCGCCTGCGGTCCGCCCGGCTGTCTTGCAGCAGGCGCTGACCCGGCGTGTCCCGCACCCGGGGTCGCCCCTGTGCCGCCGGGGGCATGCGCTGACCGCCGGTGCCCCCGGCCCGTGGTCGGCTCCGGTGGTTCCCGCGGGCGTGCGCTGACGGTCCCGCTTCCCCGGCCTGTGGTCGGGCCCGGTGGCTTGCGCGGGCAGGCGCTGACCGTTCCGTACCCCCGGCCTGTGGTCGGGCCCGGCGGCTTCCGCGGGCAGGCGCTGACCGTTCGTACCCCCGGCCTGTGGTCGGCTCCGGTGGTTCCTGCGGGCGTGCGCTGACGGTCCCGTCTCCCCGGCCTGTGGTCGGGCCCGGCGGCTTCCGCGGGCAGGCGCAGGACCGCCCCGCTCCTCAGCAGCCCCCACCTGCGGTCGGCGCCCCGTTCGCCCGCGGGCGGGCGCAGGCCCGTCCCATCCCCGTACGGCCCCCGGCCTGAGGTTTCCGCTCGTGTCACCGGGGGTGTGACACGGGGTGTGACACTTTTCGGGGCCGTGACGCAGTACTGAGTGAGCCGACTGGTCATCGGCGGCGCGAGAAGAGCCGGGGTTCCCCCCGTACCTACGGCTCAGCGCATCAGGCGCGGGCGGGACACGTTCCCCCGGTCCCGCCCGCGCCCACTTCCCCCGCCCCTCTCGCAGGGGCTCGCCTCTCAGCGGCTCACCAGTAGACGACGACCTTGTCGCCCACCCGCACCTCGCCGAACACCTTCGCCAGCCGGGCCTTGTCGCGGACGTTCACACAGCCGTGCGAGTTGCCGTTGTAGCCCTTCGCCGCGAAGTCCGCCGAGTAGTGCACGGCCTGGCCCCGGCTGAAGAACATCGAATACGGCATCGACGTGTGGTAAAGCGTCGACGTCCACGTCCGCTCCTTGCGGTCCACCTTGAACGTGCCCTCACGGGTCGCCAGCTCCGTGCCCTCCACGCCGAAGCGGACGTCCATCGCGGAGACCACCTTGCCGTCGATCATCCAGGCGAGGGTGCGGCTCTCCTTGCTGATGCACAGCACCCGGCCCGTCATGCAGCGCTCGTCGGGCTTGGCCAGCGGGTTCGACGTCGCGGGCCGCAGCTCGTCGGCGGTCGGCTTCCGGGTCATCGCGACCAGCCGCTGCCACGTCGTCGCGTCGACGGTCCCGGTCACCGGCAGCCCCCGCTTCTCCTGGAACGCGGACACCGCCTCGCTGGTGATCGTGCCGTAGAACGCGGTGGGGCTCCGCTTGAAGTACCCGAGCTGGCGCAGCCGCGCCTGGAGCTCCCGCACCTGCTCGGTCTCCGAGCCCTTCTTCATCAGCACCGCGCCGCCGGAAGGCTGCCCCTCCGCGCTGCCGGAAGGCTTGCCGTCCGCGGCGTCCGCGCCGCCGGAGGACGACGGCGACGCGGAGGTCGGCTCGGACGGGGCCGCGGTCGACGGCGCCGCCGCCGAGGGCGACCCGGCCGCCGCCGACGGCGCCGCGGACGGTGCCGTGGCGGACGGCGACACCGCCGTGGACGCGGTGGCGGCGGACGGCGACGCCGACCCGGCCGCCCCCACGGCCTGGGCGGTGCAGCCGGTGGCCAGCGCCACCGCCGCGGCGGACAGCAGCGCCTTGCGGACCGCGCCCCGGCGCCCCGCGCCTCTGTGGATTCCCTGCGTACGACGGTGCATGTCAGCCCCCCGGGTTGGTTTGTCTGCCCGTAGGGATCGTTCCCGGGGGTGGATGGTTGCGTGCCCCCGGGGGCGTTGTGACGATGCTGTGACCCGGCCCCGGCAGGAGGCTGTGAGGAAGCTCCCAGCGTGCGGCTCTCCACCGGTCGCACGCCCGCCGCTACAGTCCGTCGCGAGGGTCGGATACCTGCGAGTAGGTCTACCGGAAGGCACAAGC
Source organism: Streptomyces sp. CC228A (assembly GCF_021390935.1). Classification (GTDB taxonomy): domain Bacteria; phylum Actinomycetota; class Actinomycetes; order Streptomycetales; family Streptomycetaceae; genus Streptomyces. Next base: position 925,287 of record NZ_JAJPUI010000002.1, on the reverse strand, counting down.
ACATGGCGCGCGAGTCGGAGTCGGGACTGCCCATCGAGCCGGTGTACGGGCCGGATGCCCTCGACGGGTGGGACCCGGCGGAGAAGCTGGGCGAGCCGGGTTCGTTCCCGTACACCCGAGGCGTCTACCCGACGATGTACACCGGCCGCCCGTGGACCATGCGGCAGTACGCCGGCTTCGGCACCGCCGTCGAGTCGAACGCGCGCTACAAGCAGCTCATCGCCAACGGCACCATGGGCCTCTCCGTCGCCTTCGACCTGCCGACCCAGATGGGCCACGACTCCGACGCGCCGATCGCGCACGGCGAGGTCGGCAAGGTCGGTGTCGCCATCGACTCGGTCGACGACATGCGGGTGCTGTTCGGCGGCATCCCGCTGGACAAGGTGTCCACGTCGATGACCATCAACGCGCCCGCCGCCCTCCTGCTGCTGCTCTACCAGCTCGTCGCGGAGGAGCAGGGCGTCAGCGCCGACAAGCTCACCGGCACGATCCAGAACGACGTGCTGAAGGAGTACATCGCCCGCGGGACGTACATCTTCCCGCCGAAGCCCTCCCTCCGCCTGATCGCGGACATCTTCAAGTACTGCAAGGCCGAGATCCCGAAGTGGAACACCATCTCGATCTCCGGCTACCACATGGCGGAGGCCGGCGCCTCGCCCGCGCAGGAGATCGCGTTCACCCTCGCCGACGGCATCGAGTACGTGCGCACCGCCGTGGCCGCGGGCATGGACGTGGACGACTTCGCGCCCCGCCTGTCGTTCTTCTTCGTGGCCCGGACGACGATCCTGGAGGAGGTCGCGAAGTTCCGCGCGGCCCGGCGGATCTGGGCGCGCGTCATGAAGGAGGAGTTCGGGGCGAAGAACCCCAAGTCGTGGATGCTGCGCTTCCACACGCAGACCGCCGGGGTGCAGCTCACCGCCCAGCAGCCCGAGGTGAACCTCGTGCGGGTCGCCGTGCAGGGTCTGGCGGCGGTACTCGGCGGCACGCAGTCGCTGCACACCAACTCGTTCGACGAGGCCATCGCCCTGCCGACCGACAAGAGCGCCCGGCTCGCCCTGCGCACGCAGCAGGTCCTGGCGTACGAGACGGACGTGACGGCGACCGTCGACCCGTTCGCGGGCTCCTACGTCATCGAGAAGATGACCGACGAGGTGGAGGCCGCGGCCCTGGAGCTGATGGGCAAGGTCGAGGACCTGGGCGGCGCGGTCAACGCCATCGAGCGCGGCTTCCAGAAGAACGAGATCGAGCGCAGCGCCTACCGGATCGCGCAGGAGACGGATTCCGGAGAGCGGGTCGTCGTCGGCGTCAACCGCTTCCAGCTGGAGGAGGAGGAGCCGTACGAGCCGCTGCGTGTCGACCCGGCCATCGAGGCCCAGCAGGCCGAGCGGCTCGCCAAGCTGCGCGCCGAGCGCGACCAAGAGGCGGTGGACGCGGCGCTCGCGGCCCTGAAGAAGGCCGCGGAGGGCACGGACAACGTGCTGTACCCCATGAAGGACGCGCTGAAGGCCCGCGCCACGGTCGGCGAGGTCTGCAACGCCCTGCGGGAGGTGTGGGGCACCTACGTCCCGACGGACGCGTTCTGAGCCGGGTCCCGCACGGAGGGGCCGCGCCCTGGGGGTGGCGGATGCCGGGCCCGCGTTGCGGCCTCACGGGAAGTGCCCTGGCGTGGCGGGTGCCGGGGCCGCGTGGCCTCACGGGTGTGCGCTGGGCGTGGCGGGTGCCGGGGCCGCGTGGCCTCACGGGCGTGCGCTGGGCGTGGCGGGTGCCGGGGCCGCGTGGCCTCACGGGCGTGCGCTGGGCGTGGCGGGAGCCGGGGCCGCGTGGCCTCACGGTGTGCGCTGGGCGTGGCGGGTGCCGGGGGCCGCGCGGCCTCGGGACGGTGTCTGCCGGCGGGGCGTGCCCGGAGGCCTCGGAGGTGCGGTGTGCCGCCTGCCGGGCACGGCGGTCGCCGCGGTGGTACGGGCCGCGCCGGGATCCGCGCCGAACCGGCACCCGGCACTCGGCACCCCGGCACCCGGCGCCGGCTGCGGCGTTCGGTGCCGTTGGGCGGGTGCTGACCGGGGGGTTCGCCGGGTCGCCGGGCGGGTCCTGACCGGGGGGTTCGCCGGGTCGGCGGACGGGTGCTGATCGGGGGGTTCGCGGGGTCGGCGGGTGCGTCCGTCTCGTCCTGCGGAGCACCGAGGAGGAGTGTCGTGCCCGCGTGCGACACTCCTCTCTATGCTCGGTGTCGTCGACCTGCCCACGTACCTCGCGGGCCTCGCCTTGATCGTCCTGCTGCCCGGCCCCAACTCCCTCTACGTGCTGTCCGTCGCGGCCCGCCGGGGAGTCCGCGCCGGGTACTCCGCCGCGGCCGGCGTCTGGTGCGGGGACACGGTGCTGATGACCCTGTCGGCGGCGGGCGTCGCCTCCCTGCTCCAGGCCAACGCCCTGCTGTTCGGGATCGTGAAGTACGTGGGCGCCGGCTACCTGACGTGGCTCGCCGTCGGCATGCTGCGGGCCGCGTGGGGCATGTGGCGCACCCGGCGGGACGCGGACCCGGAAGAGGGCGCGCCGTCCGCCGCCCGCGCCGGCTCCGAGGAGCGCCCCTTCCGTCGCGCCCTCGTCGTCAGCCTGGTCAACCCCAAGGCGATCCTGTTCTTCGTCGCCTTCTTCGTGCAGTTCGTGGATCCGGCGTACGCCCACCCCGCCCTCTCCTTCGTCGTGCTCGGCACGCTGGCCCAGGCCGCCAGCGTCCTCTACCTCAGCGCCCTGATATTCGGCGGCACGAAGCTGGCCGCGACGTTCCGGCGCCGCAGGCGGCTGTCCGCGGGGGCCACCTCGGCGGCGGGCGCGCTGTTCCTCGGCTTCGCCGTGAAACTGTCGGTGGCGAGCGCGTAGGGGGCGCGGCGGCCCGGCCCGCCTTTGGGGAGCGTGCTTGACCCTGACACGGTGTGAGGCGGTGCCGTAGGAGGCGTCATGTTCACCATCGGAGACTTCGCCCGGCACGGCCGTGTGTCCGTCCGGATGCTGCGGCACTACGATGCCGTGGGACTGCTGCGGCCCGCCCGGGTCGACCCGCACAGCGGCTACCGGTACTACGAGGCCGGGCAGCTCGCCCGGCTCAACCGCGTGATCGCGCTCAAGGACCTCGGCTTCACGCTCGACCAGGTGCGGGCGATCGTGGACGGCGAGGTGGGCGCCGACGAGCTGCGCGTCATGCTGCGGCTGCGGCGGGCCGACCTGGAGGCGGCGGTGGCCGAGGCGGCCGCCCGCCTCGACCAGGTCGCGGCGAGGCTCCGAGCCATCGAAAGCGAGGGACACATGTCCACGCACGACATCGTCGTCAAGCGCCTCCCGGCCGTGCGGCTCGCCGAGCTCAGCGGCGTCGCCGCGAGCTTCCAGCCGGAGCACGTCTCACCCGTCGTCTCCCCGCTGTACGAGGAGCTGTGCGCCCGGCTGGAGGCGGCCGGCGTCACGGGCTTCGGGCCCGGACTCGCGTACTACGAGGACTCCGGCGCCGGGGACGGCTCGGTCGTCGTCCACGCGGGGGTGGCCGTGCCCGACGGCACCCGCGTGCCGGGAGTGGAGGTCCTGGTCCTGCCCGCCGTCGAGCGGGCGGCCACCGTGATCCATCGGGGGCCGATGGACGGCGTCCTGCCGACCGCGCAGGCGCTCGCCTCCTGGATCGACGCGCACGGCCACCGGTCGGTCGGGTACGCCCGCGAGCTGTACCTGGAGTGCCCCGAGGACCGGAGCCGGTGGGTCACCGAGCTCCAGGAGCCGCTGGAGGGTGCGGCCCCCGCCCGGCCGGCACGACCGGCGGGCCGGGCCGGCAGCGCGCCCAGGACGTAGCCGACCGGCAGGGACGCCGCCGACACGGCGGGCACGGGCGGACGGGAGCGGGCGGGCATGGGGGACGGGAGCGGGCGGCCCGGCCCGGTACCCCCGCCCCGGCGGCGGCCCGGCCCGGTTCCCCGCCTCTGCCCCCGGCGGCGGCCCGGCCCGGTCGCCCGCCTCTGCCCCGGCGGGTCGGTCGACCGCGGTCAACCTGGGGAGCTCCCGCCGCGCAGGAACCCGCCTCGGCGGGGAGCCCCCACTGTCCTGCCCCGCCGCCTCGACCCCCGCCCCGCAGCACCCCCGCCCCGAGGGCGAGCCTCTCCGCCCCGGCCCGCAGCCGCCCGGCAGCCGCCGCCGGGCAGTCGGCGGCCCGCATCCGCTGGCCCCGCAGTCGGCGGCACCCGCGCCGCCCCGCGCCGCTCCCGCGGTACCCGCCGCTCCCGTGGTACCCGCCGCTCCCGTGGTACCCGCGCCGCCCCACAGCACCTCCGCCCCGAGGGCGAGCCCCACAGCCCCGGCCCGCAGCCGCCGCCCGCGCCGCTCCCGCGGCACCGCGCCGCCCCGCGGTACCTGCGCCGCTCCGCGGTACCTGCGCCGCCCCGGGGCCTCCGCGCCGCCTCGCGGCACCGCGCCGCCCCGCCGTACCCGCGCCGCCCTGCGGCACCCGCGCCGCCCCGCGGCCTCCGCGCGGGTGCGTTACCGCAGGCGGGCTGCTGCCCGTCGGAGGGCCGGTACGCGGCGGGCCACGCGCCGTACTGCCTGGCCGCGGGGCACCGGGAGGCCGCCGGGCAGGCCGAGCACCGTCAGGCGGCGGCGCTTGAAGTAGCGCGCGACATGGTCAGGGGTGCTCCGCTCCAGGTACTGCTCCGCCGCCTCCCGCAGGTCGGGCCGCAGGTCCGGCTGCATCGCGAAGCCGACGGCCCGTACCAGCCCCGGCACGTCCACGTCGGCGGGAGCCGTGCCGGCGGGTGCCTCCAGGTCCGGCAGCAGGGCGTCCGCCAGGGTCACCGGGATCCGGTTGCTGTTCTGGTACGGGGCCAGCCGCCGCAGCAGCAGGTCCGTGCCGACCCGCGCCACCGGGATGCCGTGGAACCGGTCCGCGGTGAAGAGCGCCGTGGAGAAGCAGCCCGCGACCAGCTCGGGCCGCATCCGCCGGAACACCACCTCGGCGAGCACCGGCCGCTCCAGCAACGTGAGTTCGGCGCCCAGCGCCGCCGCCTCCCGCTCCAGCCGCCGCGACCAGGACGGCGGGGCCACCGGGTGCGGCTTGAACACCAGGCGGCGGTGCCCGCGCGCGACGGCGCCGCGCACCATCCGCAGGTGCAGCTCCTCCTCCTCGTCCGCCGTGAGGATGTCCAGCGCCGACAGGTACTGGCCGAGCAGCAGCGCCCCGCCCTCCCCGCCGTCCCGCTTGCCGCCGTCCCGGTCCCCGCCGTCCCGGTCCGGGCCGGACGCGGTGTCGTGCGCCGCGAGGTCGTCCAGCACCTTCGTGAAGGCGTCCACCGGGACGGTCTCCGGGACGGCCCCGAACTCACCGAGCAGCAGGGGCCGCAGACCCGGCACGAGGTCCGGGTGCAGCACCCGCCGCACCCGCTCACCGACCAGCGGGTCGATCCTGTTGCGCGTCGGGCCGTACGTCATCAGCCCGTCCGCGTACACCGTCAGCGGTGCGTCCTGGAAGATCCGGGCCAGCGTCAGCGCGGGCGCCACCTGGAGGGACTCCAGGACGAGTTCGACCCGCCCGGTGTCCCCCAGCCCCCACAGCAGCCGCAGGTACCGCTCCCACAACGGCAGCTCGTCCCCGCGCGGCGACCAGCCCGCCGGGTGCAGGGGCGCGATCGTCCCGTTCCAGGACAGCACCTCGTCGAAGCGGCCGCCGCCGCCCTCCCGCAGCCGTGCGAACCCCGGCATCCGGTCCAGCGGCGGCGTGGTCTCCGGGACCGCCGCGTTGGTGGACACCAGCAGCACCCGCCGCCCGGCCGGGGGCAGGCAGCCGCCGTCCAGGGCGGCGGCGAGCGTCGCCGCGCCGTACAGGCTGGAGGCGTACAGCAGTTGCGTGGTCCCCGGTCGCGCCGTCACGCCCCCACCTCCGCCGCCGGCGTCCCCACCGGAGCGGGGCGTCGCCGCAGCCTGCGCAGGAGCCGCGCCCGGTCCGGGTCCATGGTGGCGAGGACGTCCTTCAGGACGTCCTGCGGCATCCGCCGCAGCGCCGCCGCGCTCAGCGACCGCAGCCGCCGTGCGACCGGCGGTTCGAATTGCGTGATCCGGCCGCAGTGATGGGCGATGATCGCACAATACGTGCGCACCGCTTTCGGGAGAAGTCGATCAGCTTCCGGATCCGCCGCCGTCTCCTCGATCACCTGGTCGAATGCGCGGAGGAAATCGAGTTGCCTCACATCTCCGATCTGCGTGAGCGACGTGGCCACCCCTCTCCGGTAGAAGACGCCGAGCGAACTCACCACGGCGAAGGACTCGGCTTCCCGGTGCAGCCGCCAGATCCACGGCCGGTCCTCCGCCGTCCGCAGGCCGTGCGGGAAATGCAGGATTCCCCGGTCGAGGAGCCGCCGGTGATACATCCCGGCCCACGCGTACGGATAGTCGACCGACGTCGAGCGGTGCGCCGGGAGGATCGCGTCGCGGGGCCGCAGCACCTCACCGCGCCTCCCCACCGGCACCCGCTGCACCGACCGGTCGCGGCCCGTGCACCGCACATGGTCCGTACGGACGAAGTCGCATCCCAAGTCCTCCATGTCGGCCAGCAGTCGGGCGAGGTGCCCGGGAGCCAGCCAGTCGTCGCCGTCGAGGAACGCGACGTACTCGCCGCGCGCCGCGTCCAGTCCGGTGTTGCGGGCGGTCGCCAGGCCGCCGTTGGCTCCGTGCCGGAGCAGCACCGCACCGGGGACCTCCCGTGCGGCCCGTTCGAGGATTTCCGGAGTGCCGTCCGTCGAGCAGTCGTCGACGAACAGGAACTCGAAATCGTCCCGGGCGTTGGCGTGCAGGCTTCTGAGGGTGTCGGGCGCGTATCTCTGCACATTGAAGAACGGCACGACGACGGAGAGCTTGACCACGCACCGGACGCTAGGCCGCCCGCCGCTTCCTCTTTCCTTCCCAGGAGGGGCGGCCAGGTGAACAATGCGCGGCGCACCGCTGAACCGGACGGCGGAAAGAAGCTGTTCACTGTTTGTTGCCGCCGAGTTGGGCCGCGAAGCGAAACGCCTTCCTAACGTCCTCGGCGTGCCCTCGCTCACGTATCGGACCGCGGTCGTCGCGGATTCCGACACCCGATGGAAATGGGGCGCGCTGACCGCGCGCCGCCTCGCCCCGCCCGGTGCCGCCCCCGATGTCACGGGCTTCGCCCTCCGCGGCCGGGCCACCCCGACGGCCCGGCAGCTCACCGAGACCGGCCTCGGCACGCCCCGGGAGGTCACGGCAGCCGCACTCCTGCGGGCGCTACGGGAGGAGGCGTACGACGTCGTGGTCCTCGCCACCGTCGGCGGGACCGTCCAGGCGCTGCTGCACGGGCTGGCCGCCCAGGGCGGGGAGCGCCGCCCGGTGACGGTCACCGGCTACGTCGGCGTCGTCTACGAGAAGCTCACCGACGGCCTGCTGCTGCGGCACGGCGCGGACGTCGTCCTCGCCAACTCCCCCTTCGACGCCCGCCGGTTCCGCCGGGTGTACGAGGGCGTGGGCGCCGACGCGTCGCCGGTCGTGGAGGCGGCCCTGCCGTTCCTCGGCGGCACGCCGTACCGGCCGGTCCCCGGGCGGCACACGGTGGTGTTCGCCGCGCAGCCGTCCGTGCCGGCGGCCCGGACGGAGCGGCTCTACCTGCTGCGCCGGCTCGCCGGGTACGCCCGGCTGCACCCGGGCCGCGAGGTGCTGCTGAAGCTGCGCTCCAAGCCCGGCGAGCACACCACGCACATCGAGGAGCTGCCGTACCAGCGGCTCGCCCGCACCCTTCCGCTGCCGCCCAACCTGCGCCTCGTGTACGGGAACATGGGCGAGGTCCTCGACCGCACCGACCTGCTGGTCACCGTGTCGTCCACGGCCGCCATGGAGGCCCTGCACCGGGGTGTGCCGACGGCGGTGCTCAGCGACCTGGGCGTACGCGAAGCCCTCGGCAACCACTACTTCGCCGGCTCCGGCCTGCTCACCTCCTGGGACCGGCTCGACGCGGGAGAGGCGCCGCAGCCCGACCCGGACTGGCTCACCGACCAGGGCCTGCGGGCCGCACCGGGCACCGACGCGTTCGCCGCGGCCCGCGCCAGGGTCGAGGAGCTCCTGCAACGCGGCGCGCCGCCGCCCTTCGCCCCCTACTACACCGCGGCCACGGCCCCCGGCTACCTGCCGGGCATCCTGGGCCGCCACCGCCTGGAGGCCGCCGGGGACGCGCCGGAGGCGCGGGGGTGCGCCGGGTGCTGCGGGACGCCGTCCGCGGGACGGCCCGCGGGGCGTACCGGCACGGCGTCCAGCGTGTTGCGCCGCTGGTCCGCAGGCTGGGGGAGCTGTGAGCGCCGGCGACCGCAGGACCGTCCTCGCGGTCATCCCGGCCCGGGGCGGCTCCAAGGGCGTCCCCGGCAAGAACCTCGCCCCGGTGGGCGGCGTCCCGCTGGTGGCCCGCGCCGTGCACGCCTGCCTGCGGGCCCGGCTGGTGACGGACGTGGCCGTGTCGACGGACGACCCCGCGATCGCGGCCGCCGCCCGCCGGGCGGCGCGGCGGTGGTCGTCCGCCCGGCCGACCTGGCGGGCGACACGGCCACGAGCGAGGCCGCCGTGCTGCACGCCCTGGACGCCCGCGAGGCCGAGACGGGGCGCGCTGCCGACGTGGTCCTGCTCGTGCAGTGCACCAGCCCGTTCCTGACGCCCGAGGACGTGGACGGCGTGGCGGACGAGGTGCTGCGCGGCGGCGCCGACACGGCCCTGACGGCCGCTCCCTTCCACGGCTTCGTATGGCGCGGAGCCCCGCCCCGCCCGGCGGCGGACACCGCGGACTCCCCGCCCGCCGGCGCGGCGGGAGCGGGCGGCCGCGAAGCCCCGTACGGAGCCATGGGCGGGACGGGTCCCAAGGACGCGTACAGCGCCGAGGACCTGCACGGCGCCCAGGCCCCGCCCTGCGCCACGGAGACGCACGGCGCCACGGAGACGTACGGCGCCCAGGCCCCGCACGGCGCCACGGAGACGTACGGCGCCCAGGCTCCACACGGCGCCACGGAGACGTACGGCGCCAATGCCCCGTGCGGCACCAAGGACCCGTACCCGGCCGAGGGCGCGCACAGCGCCGGAAACACGCACAGCGTCAAGGACCCGTACAACGCGAAGGACCCGTACCCCGCCGCGGGCGCCCAAGGCGTCAACCACGACAAGGCGCACCGGCCGCGCCGCCAGGACCGCCCCGTCGAGCTGCTGGAGACGGGCGCCGCGTACGCCATGGACGCGGCGGGCTTCCGCCGGCACCGCCACCGCTTCTTCGGCCGCACCGCGCTGGTGGCCACCGACCCCGCACGGGTGCTGGAGATCGACGACCCGCACGACCTGGCGCGCGCCCGGGCGCTGGCCCCGCTGCTGGACGCCGCACCGACCCCGACCCGGGCGGACGTCGACGCGGTGGTCCTCGACTTCGACGGCACCCAGACCGACGACCGCGTGTGGATCGACTCCGAGGGCCGCGAGACGGTCGCGGTCCACCGCGGCGACGGCCTCGGCATCGCCGCGCTCCGCCGCGCCGGGCTGCACCTGCTGATCCTCTCCACGGAGCGGAACCCGGTCGTCGCGGCCCGCGCACGCAAGCTGCACGTGCCCGTGCTGCACGGCATCGACCGCAAGGACCTCGCGCTGAAGCACTGGTGCGAGGAGTACGGGGTCGACCCGCAGCGGGTGCTCTACGCCGGCAACGACGTCAACGACCTGCCGTGCTTCGGCCTCGTCGGCTGGCCGGTCGCCGTGGCCGACGCCCACGCACCCGTCCGCGCCGCCGCGCGGGCCGTCACGACCACCCCGGGCGGTGAGGGGGCCGTCCGCGAGATCGCGGGCTGGCTCCTCGGACCCGAGCTCACCGCCCACCCCACCGCGTGACCCGGTCACTGACACCCCACCGCGTGGCCGGGTCACGCACGCCTTGTCCGCCAGCGTCCCACGACCAAGAGAGTTGATCATGAGCGACCCCCGTCTGCGCACCCTCGGCACCCGCACCGTCGGCCCCGGCCGGCCCGTCTACGTCACCGGCGAGATCGGCATCAACCACAACGGCGACCTCGACAACGCCTTCAAGCTGATCGACGCCGCCGCCGAGGCGGGATGCGACGCCGTCAAGTTCCAGAAGCGCACCCCCGAGATCTGCACCCCCCGCGACCAGTGGGACGTCGAGCGCGACACCCCGTGGGGCCGGATGACCTACATCGACTACCGCCACCGCGTCGAGTTCGGCGAGGAGGAGTACCGCAGGATCGACGCGTACTGCAAGGAGAAGGGCATCGCCTGGTTCGCGTCCCCCTGGGACACGGAGGCGGTCGCCTTCCTGGAGAAGTTCGACGTCCCCGCCCACAAGGTGGCCTCCGCCTCCCTGACGGACGACGAGCTGCTGCGGGAGCTGCGCGCGACCGGCCGCACCGTCATCCTCTCCACCGGCATGTCGACGCCGCGGCAGATCCGCCACGCGGTCGAGGTCCTGGGCAGCGGCACCATCCTGCTGTGCCACGCCACCTCCACCTACCCGGCGAAGGCCGAGGAGCTCAACCTGCGCGTGATCGAGACGCTGAGGCAGGAGTACCCGAACGTCCCGATCGGCTACTCCGGCCACGAGACCGGCCTGCAGACCACCCTCGCCGCCGTCGCCCTCGGCGCCGTGTTCGTCGAGCGGCACATCACCCTCGACCGCGCGATGTGGGGCTCCGACCAGGCCGCGTCCGTGGAGCCCGGCGGCCTCAGCCGCCTCGTCCGCGACATCCGCACCATCGAGACCGCCCTCGGGGACGGCGTGAAGCGCGTGTACGAGTCGGAGCTCGCCCCCATGAAGAAGCTGCGCCGCGTGATGGCCCCGGCATGACCCCGCCGACCGAGCACCTTGCGTTCGTCGAGAGCCCGGTCCAGCTCCTGAACGTCCTGGAGTGGACGTACGCACGTCTCGCCGAGCCGGCCGCCGGCGCGGCGGGAGGAGCACGGCGGCCGGGCGCGGGCGCGGCGGGAGAAGCAGGGCGGCCGGTCGCGGGCGGCACGCCCCTGACGCTGGTCGTCCTCCCGCCCACCGACCCGATGTCGCGGGGCCAGCTGCGCCGCATGGCGGGGCTGGCCCGCGACGAGGGCCTCGCCGTCCACTGGCAGGAGGCGCGGGGCCGCGAGGGCTCCCTGCCGCACACCCTGCGGGCGCTCGCCCCGCTGCTGCGCCGCGCGGAGCACGTCCTGATCGGGGACCCGTTCTCCCGGTACGTGCAGCTGCTGCTGTCACTCTTCCCGCCGCGCCGCCTGACGGTCGTGGACGACGGCACGGCCACCATGGAGTACGCGGAGCGGCTCAGCACGGGGGAGCGGCTCGTGCGCTGGCACCGCAGGGAGAGCCGCAGCCCCCGCGAGCTGGCCCTGGCCCCGCTGACGGCACTCGCCCGCCGCCGGCTGGCGCCGGGTCGGGGCCGCACGGTCGAGATCTTCACGTCGCTGCCGCTGGCGGCGGCGCCGCCCGGCACCGAGGTCGCCTGCAACGCCTTCGCGTGGACGCGGGCGCGCTTCGGGCCGCCGCGTGTCACCCCGGGGGCGGACCTGGTCGGCACGTCGCTGGTGGAGACGGGCGTGGTGGACGCGGACCGCTACGTCGACGCGGTGGCGGCCCTGGCGGCGGCGCACGGCGTCACCCGCTACTACGCGCACCGCCGGGAGAGCACCCCGAAGCTGCACCGCATCGCGACGGAGACCGGGCTGGAGGTGGTCCGCCCGGAGCTGCCTCTGGAACTGGTCGCCCGCCGCGGCCCCACCAGCCGCACGGTGCTCAGCTTCCCGTCCACGGTCGTGCACACCCTGCCGGCCGCCCTGGCCGGGACCGGTGTGTCGATCACCGTGTGCGACGTGGCGCCGGAATGGCTGAAAGCGAGCGCTCCGCCCCGGGCGCGCGGGTTCCTGCGTACGGTGGCGGAGACGGCCCGGGCGGCCCACGGGCTGTCGCTGACCGGGCCGTAAACGACTGTTAACTCCGCTGCGTGCGAGGGCTGAACGAAGATCGACTCAAGGCCCAAAAGACGTGAGCTTACCCACTCGGGGCCCGACTCAAGCGCCCTCAGCTCACCTTCTTTCCCCTATCGGGCTGAAGTTTTGTAGATCACAGGTAAGTTGAGGGGTAAAGACGCCTACCCTTTGATGGGTGAACAAGTTGATGTCCCGCGAGCCCGAAGCAGACGTTCCCGGCGAAACGCCCCTGCCCGGTACGCTGCCGGAACCCCTGCGTGCCGAGCTGATCGCCTTCCGCCGGGATTTGCACATGCACCCCGAGCTGGGCAACCAGGAGTTCCGCACCACCGCCGCGATCAAGTCCCGGCTGGAGGCCGCGGGCCTCCGCCCCCGGGTGCTTCCTGGCGGCACGGGGCTCACCTGCGACATCGGCACCTGGGACGGCCACCGCCCCATGCTGGCGATCCGCGCGGACATCGACGCCCTGCCCATTCCGGACACGAAGGCGGACTGCCCGTACCGCTCGACCGTCCCGGACCGCGCCCACGCCTGCGGTCACGACGTCCACACCACCACGGTCCTCGGGACCGGTCTGGTCCTGGCCGAACTGCACCGCCAGGGCCTGCTGGCCCGCCCGGTGCGACTCGTGTTCCAGCCGGCCGAGGAGGTCCTCCCGGGCGGCGCGGTCAACGCGGTGGAGGCCGGGGTCCTCGACGGTGTCGGCAAGATCATCGCGGTCCACTGCGACCCGCGCGTCGACGCCGGCAAGATCGGTCTGCGCGTGGGCCCCATCACCTCCGCCTGCGACCGCCTGGAGGTCACCCTCGACGGCCCCGGCGGCCACACCGCCCGCCCGCACCTGACGACGGACCTGGTCACCGCGGTGGCCCGGGTCGCCACGGACGTCCCGGCGCTCCTCTCCCGCCGGATCGACGCCCGCTCCGGGCTGGTGCTGACCTGGGGGCGCATCGAGGCGGGTCACGCCCCGAACGTCATCCCGCAACACGCCGAGCTGGGCGGTACCGTCCGCTGCCTGGACCTGGCCGCGTGGCGGGACGCCCCCGACCAGGTGTACGCCGCGATCGACGAGGTCGCGACCCTGCACGGCGCGAAGTCCACGATCAACTACGTCCGCGGGGTGCCGCCGGTCGTGAACGACCCGGTGATCGCGGAGCTCCTCCGCGAGGCGATGACCCGCCGCTGCGGGCCGTACGCGATCGAGGACACCGAGCAGTCGCTGGGCGGCGAGGACTTCTCCTGGTACCTGGAGCACGTTCCCGGCGCCATGGCCCGCCTCGGCGTCCGCCGCCCCGGCGACCCCAACCACCTCGACCTCCACCGCGGCAACTTCGACGTGGACGAGAGCGCGATCAAGGTCGGCGTCGAGCTCTTCACCGCCGCCGCCCTCATCGACGCGGGCACGGTCTGATCCTCCCCGCGCCCGCCGGTGCCCCGCAGCCCACCCGGGCCGCGGGGCACCGCCGTATCCGGCCCCACGGGCCCCTGCCCCTTCCATCCCGGATGCATCCGGGATGCGCCACGCCCAGGCGCTGCCGCTGCGGTGTGCGCGGCGACAGGACCGGCGGCCCCTCCCGGCGCGGGCCCGCAGGTGGCGTCACCGCTGCGGCCCCCGAGACGTGCCTACGTGCTGCCGCTGCGGCGCCCTGTGGACGCCAGCCGACGCCCCGCTGCCGCCGCGGCCCCCAGGGCGTGCCTACGTGCCGCCGCTGCGGCACCCGGGACGCGGCCACGCGCTGCGGCGCCGGGGCGCGCCTACGTGCTGCCGCTGCGACCGCCTCGGGGCGGCCCGACCGCCTGCTTCCCCGCCCGGTCTCCTGAGGCCGCCACCCGCCCGCTCCGCCGCCGCCCGCACCCGAGGCCACCCGACTACGCAGGCCACAGGCGGGGTGCGGCACGATCCTCCGCCGAAGCGCCGAAGCGCCGAAGCGCCGAAGCGCCGAAGCGCCGAGGCCATCAGAGGCAGGCCGGCACACCCCCAGGTATTCGCTTGCGCGGCTCCGCCACTCGACGCCAGGCTCCCGTGACACCTTCACGAGGGCGGAGAGAATGACCACGCAGCCCCACCCCGTCGACCGCGCACTCATCCAGGCCGCGGCGCACGTCGCCCGCACCCGCTGCCGGGGCGACGAGCACACCATGGCGGCCGCGGCCCGCGCCGGGGACGGCCGCATCATCACCGCGGTGAACGCCTACCACTTCACGGGAGGCCCCTGCGCCGAGCTGGTCGTCATCGGTGCGGCAGCCGCGCAGGGCGCCTACGACCTGCACACGATCGTCGCGGTGGGCGACCGCGGCCGCGGTGTGGTCCCGCCCTGCGGGCGGTGCCGCCAGGTCCTCCTCGACTACTTCCCGTCCCTCAAGGTCATCGTCGGTGAGGGCGACCGCGCCCGCGCCGTGCCCGTCGCCGACCTGCTGCCCGAGTCCTACGTGTGGGCGGACCACCAGCTCGACGCCGGGTGACCCGCCCCGGCGACGCGGTCAGGCCCCGCGCCGTACGCGGGAGACGCGCCAGCGCCCCCGAGACGCCCGCAAAGCCCAGGCACCCGCAGGCGCCCCGACCCGCCCCACGCCGCAAGGCACCACCCGCCCCGCCCCGTACCCGCAGGCGCCCCCGACCCGCCCCACGCCGCAAGGCACCACCCGCCCCCGCCCCGTACCCGCAGGAGGGCCTCCACCCAGCCCACACCGCAACGCACCCCCCACACCCCAACGCACCCCCGCAGCCCAGCCCCGACCCCGCAGCCCCCACCCCCCATCCCCCCATCCCCCCATCCCTCGTCCCCCATCCCCCCGCCCCGCGGCGAAAGCGAGACGGAAGCCGACCCCCGCACCCGTGGGTTCCGCGCCCCGCCGGGGTCGCCCGGATCGCGGGTGATGCGTCCCACACCGGACCCTCGGCGCGCCCCTGTCGGTGGCTCGATATCGTCGCTGCCGCCGCCGGTCGGCCCGCGCTGCGCCATCCGGTGCAGCCCCCGGCGCGGCGGTCGACCGCAGGCCAGAGCGGCTGCCACGCTGGCCCGGCCACTACCCGGCGGGGCCAACCGGGAGGTGGCCGGGCCGCGGCCTGTTCGCGACGAATCGATAACGGCTTCCGTACGGGGCTTTATCTGACATCTACGCGCGTTACGATCGCCGCGAAACCAGCGCCGAGAAGAGGCGCTTCGGTCAGGTCGAAGGAGCCCCCCTTGCGCCGGATCACCAGGATTGCCACCGCGGGCATCGCGTCCGCGGCGCTCGCGCTCAGTGTCACCGCCTGTGGCGGTGGCGACTCGTCGGACGCCGGGTCCGACTCGAACGGCGGCAAGGCCGCCATCGCGTACGACATCGGCGGTCGCGGCGACCAGTCGTTCAACGACGCCGCCTACGCCGGTCTCGCCAAGGCCGAGAAGGACTTCGGCATCGAGGGCACCGAGGCGGAGCCCAGCGAAGGCGAGGGCGACCCGGACAAGGTCCAGCGCCTCACCTCGCTCGCCCGTGCCGGCAACAACCCGGTGATCGGCGTCGGCTTCGCGTACGCGCCGGCCATCGCCGAGGTCGCGCCGAAGTTCCCGGACACCACGTTCGGTCTCATCGACGACACGTCGAAGACCGGCAAGAACATCGCCAACCTGGTCTTCAACGAGGAGCAGGGCTCCTACCTGGCCGGCGTCGCCGCCGCCAAGGTGACCAAGTCGAACACCGTCGGCTTCATCGGCGGTGTGGAGACCCCGCTGATCAAGAAGTTCGAGGCGGGCTTCGTCCAGGGCGTCAAGGACACCAACAAGGACGTCGACGTCAAGGTCCAGTACCTGACGCAGCCGCCGGACTTCGGCGGCTTCTCGAAGCCGGACCTCGGCAAGGCCGCCGCCCAGGGCCAGATCGACGCGGGCGCCGACGTGATCTACGCCGCCGCCGGCCTCGCCGGCTCGGGCTCCATCGAGGCCGCCGCCAAGGCGGACAAGTGGGCCATCGGCGTCGACTCGGACCAGTACAACCAGTCCGGTCTGGCCGCCTACAAGGAGCGCATCCTCACCTCGGTCACCAAGAACGTCTCCGGTGCCGTCTACAACCTGGTCAAGTCCGTCGAGGACGGCAAGCCGCAGAGCGGTGAGATCCGCTACGGCCTGGAGGACGACGGTGTGGGCCTGGCCATGTCCAACCCCGCCTTCACGGAGATGAAGGACGTCATCACCGCGGTCGACCAGGCCAAGGCCGACATCATCGCCGGCAAGATCAAGGTCAAGACCGCCCCGTAACCCACGCGTCACGGGGCCAGGGCCCTCGGTCCTCGGGGTCCGGACGGACAGGAGCGCGACAGCGCGCCTGTCCTCCGGACCCCGCCGTCAGGTCCTGGCCGCGGGTGTTTGGCATTCGGGATCGCTACGCGCGTAGAACCCTCTCCGGCGCGATAACTTCGGCCACACCGAGCCCACCGTGCCCAGCGTGCCCGTCCTCCCCCCTTGCTTCTCCCGCTCCTTTCTCGCCAAGGAGAGTGCGTCATCAACGCGTCCAGCCCCCCCGCCGTCGAACTGCGCGGCATCACCAAGCGCTTCCCCGGCGTCGTCGCCAACCACGACATCCACCTCACCGTCCGCAAGGGCACGGTCCACGCCCTCTGCGGTGAGAACGGTGCAGGGAAGTCGACCCTGATGAAGATCCTCTACGGCATGCAGAAGCCGGACGAGGGCACGATCGTCGTGGACGGCCAGGAGGTCTCGTTCCACAGCCCGGCCGACGCCATCGCCGCCGGCATCGGCATGGTCCACCAGCACTTCATGCTGGCCGACAACCTCACCGTCCTGGAGAACGTCGTCCTCGGCAGCGAGAAGCTGTACGGGATCGGCGGCCGGGCCCGCGACAAGATCAAGGAGATCTCCGACGCGTACGGGCTGAACATCCGCCCGGACGTGCTCGTCGAGCACCTCGGTGTCGCCGACCGCCAGCGCGTCGAGATCCTCAAGGTCCTCTACCGCGGCGCCCGCACCCTCATCCTCGACGAGCCGACCGCCGTGCTCGTGCCGCAGGAGGTCGACGCGCTCTTCGCCAACCTGCGGGAGCTCAAGGCCGAGGGCCTCACCGTCATCTTCATCTCCCACAAGCTGGGCGAGGTGCTGTCCGTCGCCGACGACATCACCGTCATCCGGCGCGGTACGACCGTGGGCACCGCCGACCCGGCCACGACGACCACCAAGCAGCTCGCCGAGCTGATGGTGGGCGCCGAGCTGCCCTCGCCGGAGACCCGGGAGTCCACCGTCACCGACACCGCCATGCTCCGGGTCGACGACCTCCGCCTGGCGGTGACCGACCCCGACGGCATCGTCCGCGAGGTCCTCGGCGGGATCAGCTTCACCATCCACAAGGGCGAGGTCATGGGCATCGCCGGCGTGGAGGGCAACGGCCAGACCGAGCTGATCGAGGCCCTGATGGGCATGCGCGACCCGGACAGCGGCGTCATCACGCTCGACGGCGCCGACATCTCCCACGCCCCGACGCGCAGGCGCCGCGAGCGCGGCATCGGCTACATCCCCGAGGACCGCCACCGGCACGGCCTGCTGCTGGAGTCGCCGCTGTGGGAGAACCGCATCCTCGGCCACGTCACCGAGGCCCCCAACAGCAAGCACGGCATCCTCGACCCCCGCGGCGCCCGCCGCGACACCGAGCGGATCGTGCGCGAGTACGACGTGCGCACCCCCGGCATCGAGGTCACCGCGGCCTCCCTCTCCGGCGGCAACCAGCAGAAGCTGATCGTCGGCCGCGAGATGAGCCACGCGCCGAAGCTGCTCATCGCCGCCCACCCCACCCGCGGTGTGGACGTCGGCGCACAGGCGCAGATCTGGGACCAGATCCGCGAGGCCCGGCGGGAGGGCCTCGCGGTGCTGCTGATCTCCGCCGACCTGGACGAGCTGATCGGGCTCTCCGACACCCTGCGGGTCATGTACCGCGGCCGCCTGGTCGCGGACGCCGACCCCGCCACGATCACCCCCGAGCAGCTCGGCTCGGCCATGACCGGTGCCGCCACCGGCCACCTTGAGCACGACGCGCACGGTCACGACACGGACGGTGAAGGCCGATGAAGAAGTTCGACAAGGACAAGGTGCTGCTGGGCCTGGCCGGCCCGGCCCTCGCGCTGGCCGTGGCCTTCGTCCTCACCTCGATCGTGCTGCTGGCCTCCGGGCGCGACCCGATCAGGCCGTACACCCTGATGATGGAGACGGCTGAGTTCCCGGACGTCCAGGTCCTGATCATCAACCAGACCGGCACCTACTACCTGGCAGCCCTCGCCGTCGCCGTGGGCTTCCGGATGAACCTCTTCAACATCGGCGTCGACGGCCAGTACCGCCTCGCCGCGATGCTCGCCGCCGTCGTCGGTGCCAGCGTCGAGCTGCCCGGTCCGCTGCACCTGCTGCTGATCGTGGTCGTCGCCGTCCTCGTGGGCGCCTTCTGGGCCGGCATCGCCGGTTTCCTGAAGACCACCCGCGGCGTCAGCGAAGTCGTGTCGACGATCATGCTGAACGCCATCGCGACCAGCCTGATCGCCTGGATGATCCTGCCGTCCAACCTCGGTGTGCAGCCGCCCGGCTCCAACGACCTCACGACCGGTGAGATCGCCGAGTCCGGCTGGATGACCGGCCTGTCGGTCGAGGGCGGCAACATCTACGGCTTCACCTTCGTCGCCTTCGCCCTCGGCGTCGTCTACTGGTTCGTCCTCAACCGCACCCGCTTCGGCTTCGACCTGCGCGCCACCGGCGCCAGCTCGACCGCCGCCCAGGCGAGCGGCGTCGACGCCAAGAAGATGGTGCTCACCGCCATGCTGATCTCCGGCGGTGTCGCCGGTCTGACCGGTATGCCGCTGCTGCTCGGCCAGACCCACACGTACAGCCTGAGCTTCCCCGCGGGCGTCGGCTTCGTGGGCATCACCGTCGCCCTGCTCGGCCGCAACAGCCCCGTCGGCATCTTCTTCGCCGCCCTGCTCATCTCCTTCCTGGAGAAGGCGTCCGGATCCGTGATCGACCCGGAGTTCGAGAAGGAGATCGCCACGATCATGCAGGGCCTGATCGTGATCTCGGTGGTCGTGTCGTACGAGGTCGTCCGCCAGTACGGCCTGCGCCGGCAGCAGCAGAAGGTCGGCGAGGAACTTGCCGCCCAGGCCCGCAAGAACAAGGAGGACGTGGCGGCATGAGCGAGATGGAATCCACGAGCACGGTGACCACCGCGGGCGCCAACGCTCCCGCGAAGGGCGGGGGCCGCCGCAGGCTGTCCCTGCCGGTCGTCCTGCTGATCGTCGCCGCCGGCCTGCTGCTGTTCTCGCTGGTCCGCCTCATCAGCGGCGCCGAGGACCTGACCTCCGTCGGCCAGGTGGCCGGCGCCCTCCAGCTCGCCGTGCCGATCGGCCTCGCCGGACTCGGCGGCCTGTGGGCCGAGCGCGCGGGCGTGGTCAACATCGGCCTCGAAGGCATGATGATCCTGGGCACCTGGTTCGGTGCCTGGGCCGGCTACCAGTGGGGCCCGTGGACCGGCGTGCTGGTGGGCATCATCGGCGGTGCGCTGGGCGGCCTCATCCACGCCGTCATGACCGTCACGTTCAACGTGAACCACATCGTCTCCGGTGTGGCCATCACGATCCTCGCGACGGGCGCGACCCGCTACCTCTCGAACTTCACGTTCGCCGAGGTCGCGGGCGGCTCCTCCAAGCAGTCCCCGCGCATCGACCCCATCGAGCGCATCACCGTCCCCGGGCTGTCGGACTGGCTGAGCGACCTCCAGGAGAAGCACTGGTTCTTCGTCTCCGACCTCGCCGGCGTCCTGGGCGGTCTGGTCACCAACCTGTCGCTGCTGACGGTCATCGCCCTGCTGCTGGTCCCCGGCACGTGGTGGGTGCTGTGGCGCACCGGCTTCGGCCTGCGGCTGCGCTCCTGCGGTGAGAACCCGGTCGCCGCGGAGTCCCTCGGCGTCAACGTCTACAAGTACAAGTACATCGCGGTGCTCGTCTCCGGCGCCCTCGCCGGCCTCGGCGGCGCGTTCCTCGCGATCGTCTCCACCGGCATCTACCAGGAGGGCCAGACCGGCGGCCGCGGCTACATCGGCCTCGCCGCGATGATCTTCGGCAACTGGATGCCGGGCGGTCTCGCCCTGGGCGCGGGCCTCTTCGGCTTCACCGACAGCCTCAAGCTGCGCGGCGGCGCCGAGAACGTCCACGCGATGCTGCTCCTGCTGGCGATCCTGCTCGTCATCGCCGCGGGCTGGACGCTGTACAAGAAGAAGTACCCGGCCGCCGTGCTCTCCGTCGTGGTGGCGGCGGGCCTGTTCACCTGGTACGCGCTCACCGACGCGCTGCCCAGCCAGTTCGTCGACGCAGCGCCGTACGTCACGACGCTGCTGGTGCTGGCCCTGTCCGCACAGCGGCTGCGGCCGCCCAAGGCGAACGGCCTGCCGTACAAGAAGGGCCAGGGCAAGTGACGACGCCCGCGCAGGAACCCCCCTTCGACTGGGAGGCCCTGCACGCCGCCGCCCGGGAGGCCATGGCGCACGCCTACGCGCCGTACTCCGGCTTCTCGGTCGGCGCGGCCGCGACGGCCGACGACGGACGGGTGGTCTCCGGCTGCAACGTGGAGAACGCCTCCTACGGCATCGGCCTGTGCGCCGAGTGCGGGCTCGTCTCGCAGCTCCAGGCCACCGGCGGCGGCCGGCTGACCCACTTCGTGTGCGTCGACGGCCGCGGCGAGACCCTGGTGCCGTGCGGCCGCTGCCGCCAGCTGCTCTACGAGTTCGGCGGCGGCGAGCTGCTGCTGGACACCCCCGACGGCATCCGCACGCTCGACGAGATGCTGCCGCAGGCCTTCGGCCCGGAGCACCTGACCTGATCTGCGCGGCCCTTCTGCTTCCCCTTGGCAGAAGGGCCGCGCCACTTGCCCCTCTCTATGCGCGTAGATGCCTCGGCGCGCACCGCTGGAAGGAACACTGAGCCCATGGACGCGATTTCCGTCATCCGTACGAAGCGGGACCGTGGTGAGCTGACCCCCGAGCAGATCGACTGGGTCATCGACGCGTACACCCGCGGCGAGGTCGCCGACGAGCAGATGTCCGCCCTGGCGATGGCGATCCTGCTCAACGGTATGAACCGCTCCGAGATCGCCCGCTGGACCGCCGCGATGATCGCCTCGGGCGAGCGCATGGACTTCTCGTCCCTGTCCCGCCCCACCGCCGACAAGCACTCCACCGGCGGCGTCGGTGACAAGATCACCCTGCCGCTGGCCCCGCTGGTCGCGGCGTGCGGCGCCGCCGTCCCGCAGCTCAGCGGCCGGGGCCTCGGCCACACCGGCGGCACCCTCGACAAGCTGGAGTCGATCCCCGGCTGGCGCGCGCTGCTGTCCAACGAGGAGATGCTGCACGTCCTCGACACCACCGGCGCGGTCATCTGCGCGGCCGGCGACGGTCTCGCCCCGGCCGACAAGAAGCTGTACGCGCTGCGCGACGTCACCGGCACCGTCGAGGCCATCCCGCTGATCGCCTCCTCGATCATGTCCAAGAAGATCGCGGAGGGCACCGGCTCGCTGGTCCTCGACGTGAAGGTCGGCTCCGGCGCCTTCATGAAGAACATCGAGGACGCCCGCGAGCTGGCCTCCACCATGGTCGGCCTCGGAACCGACCACGGCGTGAAGACCGTCGCGCTCCTCACGGACATGTCCACCCCGCTCGGCCTCACCGCGGGCAACGCCCTGGAGGTCCGCGAGTCCGTCGAGGTCCTCGCGGGCGGCGGCCCGGCGGATGTCGTCGAGCTGACCGTCGCCCTGGCCCGCGAGATGCTGGAAGCCGCCGGGATCACGGACGCCGACCCGGCGAAGGCCCTCGCGGACGGCTCCGCCATGGACGTCTGGCGCCGCATGATCGCCGCGCAGGGCGGCGACCCGGACGCGCAGCTGCCGGTGGCCCGCGAGCAGCACGTGGTCACCGCGCCGTCCTCCGGTGTCCTCACGCGGCTGGACGCGTACGGCGTCGGCGTCGCCGCCTGGCGCCTCGGCGCGGGCCGGGCCCGCAAGGAGGACCCGGTGCAGGCCGGTGCGGGCGTCGAGCTGCACGCCAAGCCCGGCGACACCGTCACGGCCGGCCAGCCGCTGATGACCCTGCACACGGACACCCCGGAGAAGTTCGACTACGCCCTGGCGTCCCTGGACGGCGCCTGGGACATCGCCGGCGAAGGCGCGGCGTTCACCCCGCAGCCGATCGTCCTGGACCGCATCGCCTGACCCTGCCAAGGCATATGCCCCCTGCGGGCGAACGGGACCGGTGGCTCGCCACCGGTCCCGTTCGGCATGCCGGACTGCCTGACGTCCGAAGAGGAGCACCCCGTGAGCGCACTCGCCGTCGAGTCCGGACCGGGGAGCGGTTCCGGCTGGGACGGCATCGTCCGCGTCCGGGAGGACGTGAACGCGCCCGAGGGCTGCAAGGTGGGCCGGTTCTCCGTCCCCCCGCTCCGATGAGTTCCGGGCCCTGACCGGGTCCCTGTTCATGTGAAGAACAGGGACCCCCTCGTGCTGAAGCTCACCGGCCCCCTCGAACCCCCCGACGTCCCCGGCCTCTGCGCCGCCCTCGCCGAGCAGCTCGGCGCCCGCGCCTCCCCGCAGGACGGCGACGTCGTCGTGGACGTCACCGGCCTGGGCCACCCCACGCTCGCCGCCGTCGACGCCCTGGCCCGCATGCAGCTCACCGCCCGCCGCCTCGGCCACCGCCTCACCGTCCAGGGCGCGGGTCCCGAACTGCGCGCGCTGCTCGACCTGGCCGGGCTGGCCGGCGGGGTCATCCCCCTCAGCCCTCCGCCGGCTCCAGCCGCTCGGGCAGACCGAACAGCGGGAACCAGCGCTGCACGTCCAGGAACGACGTGATCCCGCTGACCTTGCCGTCCGCTATCTCGATCACCATCAGGGCCCAGGGGCTGTACCCGCCCTGGGGATCGGGGTGGTAGTGGGCGAACGCGGGCGTGCCGTTGGCGACCGTCGGCACGAGGCGCGAGCCGCGGCACACCGAGCCGACGCCCAGCATCCAGCCCACGATGTCGTCGTGGCCCCGCAGCCACAGGTCGTACGGCGGCATGGACAGCGTGGCGTCCTCGTGCAGCAGGGCGGTGAGCGCCGCCATGTCGTACGCCTCGAACGCGGCCACGTACCGGTCGAGCAGGTCGCGCTGCCCGGCGTCCAGCGGGTCCGCCGGCTGGGTGCGCGCCGGATCGTGCGCGGCCAGGGTCGCGCGGGCCCGCTGGAGCGCGCTGTTCACGGAGGCGACCGAGGTGCCGAGCAGTTCGGCCACCTCGCTCGCCTTCCACGCCAGCACCTCCCGCAGGATCAGCACCGCCCGCTGCTTGGCCGGCAGGTGCTGGAGCGCCGCCACGAACGCCAGCCGCACGGACTCCCGGGCCAGCGCGGTCTCCGCCGGATCGGACGCCTGCGGCAGCACGCGCCCGTCCGGCACCGGCTCCAGCCAGGTCGCCTCGGGGCGGGAGTGGAGCTGCGCCCGCGACACCGGCACGGGCTCCGTCAGGTCCATGGGACGGGCCCGGCGGTTGCCCGCGTTCAGCGCGTCCAGGCACACGTTGGTGGCGATCCGGTACAGCCATGAGCGGAGCGACGAGCGGCCCTCGAACTTCTCCAGGGACCGCCAGGCGCGGATCATCGTCTCCTGCACCGCGTCCTCCGCCTCGAACGCGGAGCCCAGCATGCGGTAGCAGTAACCGGTCAGCTCCGTCCGGTACTCCTCAAGCCGGGTCTCCGTGTCCTCGGGCGCAGCCGCCTCGGCCATCCCGACCACCCCTGTCGCGCTCGCTCGTGCCTGCCTGCATGGGTTGTGCGTACCTCTCGGACGCTACAGGAAGGCACTGACAGCGGCCCCTCAACAGGGGTCCGCCGCAGGTCAGGTGCCGGGCTTGCGGCCGTAGACGTACACGTCGTCGCCCTTCTTGAGCAGCTTCCAGTACGCCTGCGCGTCCTTGGGCCGCATGTTCACGCAGCCGCCCGAACCCGGCGGGTTCCACATCGACTTCTCCGTCGAGTGGAAGGCCTGGCCGCCGTCGAAGAACTGCGAGTACGGCATCCACACCTTGTAGATCGTCGACCAGTGCTTGACGTTGCGGTGGTAGATCCGCTTGAGGCCGGTGCGGGTCTCGGCGCCGTCGCGGCCCGTGCGCACCGGCACCGGCCCGTACACCAGCTTCGACCCGTCCTGGACCCAGCTGAGCTGCCGGGTCAGGTCCACGCACGCGATCCGGCCCTTGTTCACCGGGCACTTGCCGGCCTTGTTCGGGGTCTTCCCGGCCGCCCGCTGCTGCAGCATCGTGTCCATCGTCCGCCAGGTGAGCGGCCCGGCGTACCCCATGTCCGGGGTGATGCCGTGCTTCCGCTGGAACGACTGGATGGCCCGGCAGTCCGCCGGCGACTGCCTGCCGTCCACCGGCCGCCCGAGGAACCTCTCCACCTGCTTCTGGTGCGGCCCCGCCTTGGTCGTGCAGGCCGTGGCGGCCTGCGCCGTCCCGGCCCCCACCGCCGCCGT
This sequence comes from Streptomyces sp. CC228A, assembly GCF_021390935.1. Taxonomy (GTDB): domain Bacteria; phylum Actinomycetota; class Actinomycetes; order Streptomycetales; family Streptomycetaceae; genus Streptomyces. The sequence continues at coordinate 900,786 of NZ_JAJPUI010000002.1, read as the reverse complement.
CAGCGGTACGACGAGTCCTGTGACGGCGAGCGCGACCCCGCCGCGCCACCGCCGCGCCCCGCCCGGACCACTCCTGCGCATACGCCCGCCCCCTCGCGTCCGTTGTGCTTGTCGTACCTGTAGGACGTGCGGGGGCGGCGCATGGTTACGGTCGGAAGCCCGCCTTTTCCGCGGCCCCGGGTCAGCGGCCCGCCATCGCGGGGTGCGCGCGCCGGGCGCGGGCGCGACCGGCGAGGCGGCGCTCCTCGACGCGGGCGCTGTGGGTGCCGTACAGGGTGATCGAGACGACGCCGAGGACCGCGACCAGGCCCAGCAGGACCGTGCCCGACCAGCCGCCGGAGTGGAACGCGACCGCGCCCAGCGTGCCGCCCGCGCTGCTGCCGAGGTAGTACGCCGACTGGTACAGCGCCGACGCCTGCGCCCGGCCCTCCGTCGCGGTGCGGCTCACCGCCGCGGAGGCGACCGCGTGCCCGGCGAAGAAGCCCGCCGTGATCAGCACCAGGCCCGCGAGGACCGCGGCCAGCGAGGCGGACAGGGACAGCAGCAGCCCCGCCGCGGTCGTCGCCACCGCCAGGTACAGGGCACCGCGCCGGCCCATCCGGCCCACGAGCGTGCCGGCGGCCGCGGACGACGCCGTCCCCACCAGGTACACCAGGAACACCGAGCCCACCACGCCCTGCGGCAGCGAGAAGGGAGCCTCAGCGAGCCGGTAGCCGATCACCGTGTAGACCGCGCCGAACACCGTCATGAACAGGGCGCCGATCGCGTACAGCCGCAGCAGCAGCGGGTCCGACAGGTGCGTGCGCACGGTGCGGGCCACCGCCCGCGGGTCGAGCGGCGCCGGCGCGAAGTGGCGGGCCTTCGGCAGCAGCAGCCGGTACGCCACCGCGCACACCGCCGCCAGCAGGCCGACCGCCGCCAGCCCGGCCCGCCAGCCCCACAGCTGGGCCGCCCAGCCGGTCACGATCCGGCCGCTCATCCCGCCGATGCTGTTGCCCGCGACGAACAGCCCGATCGCCGCGACCAGCGCCTTCGGGCGCACCTCCTCCGCCAGGTACGCCATCGCCGACGCCGGCACGCCCGCCAGGGCGGCGCCCTGCACGGCCCGCAGCACGACGAGCCACTCCAGGCTCGGCGCGAACGGCACCAGCAGCCCGACCGCCACGGCGACGACGAGCGACGTGGTCATCAGGGCCCGCCGGCCGAACCGCTCGGACAGGGCGCTCAGCGGCAGCACGCACAGGGCCAGCGCGCCGGTCGCGGCGGAGACCGTCCAGCTCGCCGCGGAGGCGCTCACCGCGAAGTCCGCGGAGACGGCCGGCAGCAGGGCCTGGGTCGAGTAGAGGAGGGCGAAGGCGGCGAGTCCGGCGGCGAAGAGCGCGAAGCTCATGCGGCGGTAGCCGGGCCGTCCGGGGGCAAGGCGCGTGTCGGCGTCCACGGCTGCCGTGGACGCCTTGGTACTGGCGGGAGACATGTCTCGAACGTACGGACGCGGCCGTTCATGCGTCCAATGCATGAAACGGCTTTAATCATTCCCATGGTGCATGACTACAGGTCACAGCCATGGCTGTCACTGAACAGTAACGAAGAAGAAATGGGTCTGCTGCTCGCCCCTCGCCTCGCGTACTTCGCGGCGGTGGCCAGGCACGAGCACGTGACCCGGGCGTCCCTCGACACGGGCGTACCGCAGTCGACCCTGTCGCGGGCCGTCGCGAAGCTGGAGGAGGACCTCGGCGTGACGCTCTTCGCCCGCACCGGCCGTACCGTCTCCCTGACGCCGGCGGGCCGCACGTTCCTGCTGGCCGCGGAGCGGGCCCTCGGCGAGGTGGAGCGGGCCGCCGAGGCCGTACGGGCCGACGTCGACCCCAGCGCGGGGCGGGTCGCGTTCGGGTTCCTGCACACGATGGGCTCGGAGACGGTGCCGGGGCTGCTGCGGGCGTTCCGCGTCGACCACCCGAAGGTCCGCTTCACCCTGGTCCAGAACTACGGCGAGGCCATGATCGAGCGGCTGCGCGCCGGGGAGCTCGACCTGTGCCTCACCTCACCGGTGCCCGACGCGCCCGACCTGGTCGCCCGCCGCCTCGACGAGCAGCGGCTGCGGCTCGTCGTGCCGGACGACCACCGGCTGGCCGCCCGCAAGCGGGTCCGGCTCGCCGAGGCCGCCGACGAGGCGTTCGTGACGCTGGAACCCGGCTACGGGCTGCGCCGCATCACCGACCACCTGTGCGCGGAGGCGGGCTTCCGGCCCCGTATCGCCTTCGAGGGCGAGGAGGCCGAGACGCTGCGCGGCCTGGTCGCCGCGGGCCTCGGCGTCGCCCTGCTGCCGCCGCCCGCCGTGCCCCGCCCCGGGGTCGTGGAGCTGACGGTGACGGCGCCGCGGGCAGTGCGCGAGATCGGTGTCGCCTGGCAGGCCGGCCGCCCGACACCCCGCCGGTGGCCGCCTTCAAGAAGTTCCTGCTGTCCCGCCGCGGCAAGCTGCTGAGCGAGGCGATCCACTGACCCGGCGCCCGGGTCCGACCCGCCGCCCCCGCCCCGCCGCACCCCGCGGCCGGGGCGTACGGCTGCGCGGCGCTGCCGACCCGCCCGCCCGGCTCAGCCGGACCCGGCCCGCCGCCCGCACCTCGCCGCGCCCGGACCCCGCCCGTACGGTCGTCGCACCCCGCAGACCGCGCGGTCACCGGCGGCCCGCCGCGCCCGGCCGCACGCACCCCGGCACGCGCCCCGCGGACCGCACGGTCGCGCCGCGTACGGTCACGGGCGCAGCGACCTCCCGAACCCCGCGGCCAGCGGCATCCGCAGCCCCAGCGGCGGCGGCGCCGCGAACGCGTCCGCGACCGGCCGGGAGAACGGCCGGCCGAAGAGCGACCCCAGCACGAAGTCCGCCGCGAGCGCCAGCACTTCACCGTGGTGCTGGCGCAGCGCGTGGCCGTCCGAGTGCACCTCGAACCGGCACGTGGACCGGTTCGCCTTCTTCGCGCGGATCGCCAGCCGGTACGACAGCTCCGGGTGCGCGGTCTCGTCCGTCGTGCCGTGCACCACCATCACCTGACGGCCCAGCAGCTGCCGTACGGGCTCCGGCTCGGCCGCCACGTCCTCCCCGGGCAGCCACGGCGCCAGCGCCAGCACGGACACGACGGCCGCGTGGTCCGCCGCCCGCAGCGCGGCGCGCCCGCCCATGCCGTGCCCCACGAGGCAGACCGGCACGTCCCCGTGGCGCCGCGCCACCTCCCCGACCGCCCAGCGGGCGTCCGCCGCGAGCCGGGCGTCCGCGCCGTTCCAGCCGCGCCCCCGGTAGCGCACCACGTGCGCCACCAGTCCGTGGTCCCGGCCCGCCGCCCGCACCAGGCTGCGCCCCAGCGGCCGCAGCGCGGCGTGCGCCAGGAGCGAGGGCCCGCGCCCCGACTCGGGTACGCCGTCGGGGAGCAGCAGCACCACCCCGTCCACCACCCCCGATGCTCCCGGGTCCCTCACCGGCCGTCCCAGCCGGGGCGCCCGGACATCCCCTGAGCCCGGGCCTACGAGTGCGTGTGCCATGGCAGAACAGTCTCAGAAGGATGGGTGTACGCCACTCGTCCAACCGGTCACTGTTGCGTATCGGGCGGCGGATCGGCCGGTCCTCGCCCCTCGTCCGCCGCCACCCGGCCCGCCCCCGCGTCGCACCCGTGCCCTCTACGCGCGTAGGGGCTACAGTGCGGAAATGACGAGCCAGAGCCCCTCCACGGCCGCCTCGCCGGCCACCGCGACGCCCACCGCGGACCAGATCCGCCGCGCCCCCAAGGTGCTGCTGCACGACCACCTCGACGGCGGGCTCCGCCCCGGCACGGTCATCGAACTCGCCCGGGACAGCGGCTACACGGCCCTGCCGGAGACCGAACCCGACAAGCTCGGCCTGTGGTTCCGCGAGGCCGCCGACTCCGGGTCGCTCGAACGCTACCTGGAGACCTTCGCGCACACCTGCGCCGTCATGCAGACCCGCGACGCCCTGTTCCGCGTGGCCGCGGAGTGCGCCGAGGACCTCGCCGAGGACGGGGTCGTGTACGCGGAGGTGCGCTACGCCCCCGAGCAGCATCTCGAAGGCGGGCTCACCCTGGACGAGGTCGTCGCCGCCGTCAACGACGGCTTCCGCGAAGGGGAGCGGCGGGCCCGCGAGAGCGGCCGCCGCATCCGCGTCGGCGCGCTCCTGACGGCCATGCGGCACGCCGCCCGCTCCCTGGAGATCGCCGAACTCGCCAACGCACACCGCGACACCGGTGTGGTGGGCTTCGACATCGCGGGCGCCGAGGCCGGCTTCCCGCCCACCCGCCACCTGGACGCCTTCGAGTACCTGAAGCGGGAGAACAACCACTTCACCATCCACGCCGGCGAGGCGTTCGGCCTGCCGTCGATCTGGCAGGCCCTCCAGTGGTGCGGCGCCGACCGCCTGGGCCACGGGGTGCGGATCATCGACGACATCGAGGTCGCCGCCGACGGCGCGGTCACCCTCGGCCGGCTCGCCGCGTACGTCCGCGACAAGCGCGTCCCGCTGGAGATGTGCCCGACCTCCAACCTGCAGACGGGCGCGGTCTCCTCGTACGCCGAGCACCCCATCGGCCTGCTGCGGCGGCTGCACTTCCGGGTCACGGTGAACACCGACAATCGTCTGATGTCAGGAACGAGCATGAGCCGGGAATTCGAGCTGCTGACCGAGGCCTTCGGCTACACGCTCGACGACCTCCAGTGGTTCACGGTCAATGCGATGAAATCAGCATTCATTCCTTTCGACGAAAGGCTGGCGATGATCAACGACGTGATCAAGCCCGGATACGCCGAGCTGAAGTCCGAGTGGCTGTTCGGCTAGGCGGCGCTGACCAGCGCATCCACAGCCGGGATGCGGGGGAGGGGCCCGCGTCCCGCCGGCTTCGGGGGCCTCGGAATTCCGTTGACCCCCAGGTTTCAGGTGATTGCGGAGGGTGTTGCGCGGTGGCTAAGTTGCAGAGCCGCTCATCTCCCCCGAGTTTCCCCCAAGGACGATTTTCGATGAAGCAGTCCGCTGCCAAGTCCCTCGGTGTCGCCGCGCTCGGTGCCGCTTTCGCCGCCGCCTCCGCGGGCAGCGCCGCCGCGCTGACCTCCGTCCCCACCGGCCCCGCCCTGGAGACCGTCACGCAGGCCGTTCCGGTCGGCGAGGTCGCCGGCCACCTCCCCGGTGGTGCGGGCGAGGCCGTCGGCCTCACCCAGGGCGCCGTGGAGATGGCCACCCAGGCCGCGCCGGACGTCCCGGTCGACACCCCCGCCGACCCGGTCCTGGGGCTGCTCGGCGGCCTGCCCGTCGGCGGCGCCCTCGGCCAGGCCGGCCTCGGCTGACCCGCACGCGCACACGAAGACGGCGGTGGGCGCCCCTCCAGGGGGCGTGCCCACCGCCGTCTTGCCGTACGGGGACGACCGGTCCGGCTACCAGGCCGCGTTCGCGGGCTTGTCCTGCGGCAGCAGCAGCCACAGCGCCAGATAGAGCAGGAACTGCGGGCCCGGAAGCAGGCACGACACCACGAAGATCACACGCATCGTCGTCGCCGAGGTGCCGAAGCGCCGCGCCAGGCCCGCGCACACTCCGCCGATCATGCGTCCGTCACGGGGGCGGGTCAGTGCGGCCATGGTGGGCTCCTAACTGAAGCGTCGAGGAAGCCTCCGTAGCGGGCCTCCGACTGACTCCATCGTGCCCCCGACCTGCCGGACAAACCATCGGACTACGGGGCGATCCCTACCCTGGGAATCGTCGGGGTCGGCCCCTGAGGACCGTCCTCCCTCAGGAGGGCACCGCCCCGACCGCCCCTCCCGCCCAGGGCGGAGACCCGCTCACCTGCCGAACGCACCGCCGCCGCGACCGTGTGCCGCGCCCCCGGCCGGCCCCCGCGCCCGTCCCCGTACGGTTCCGGCCGCCGGCGCAGCCGCGCCCGCCAGGCGGGCACCACCGCGAGGTGCGCCAGCACCACCCCCGCGGTGTTCAGCAGCAGCTGGTCCACGTCCACGACCCGTCCCGGCACGGCGGTCTGCAGCAGCTCGATCCCCAGGGACACCAGCGCGCCCCCGCAGCGGTGCGCAGCAGCGACGCCCACAGCGCCACGTCCAGCCGCGCGTCCGCCAGCGGCAGCAGCACCCCCAGCGGCGCCAGCAGCAGCAGGCCCCCGGCGATCCGCCGCGCCGCCTCCACCGGCCCCTGCGCCAGGTCCGCCCTGATCCCCGCGAGGGGCTCCCAGTTGGCGGCCGTCACCCACATCACGTCCAGGGGGCGCAGCGTCAGCCACCCCACGATCGCGAGATGGACGAAGAGGAGGACCAGCCCCGCCACGCGGTAGCGGATGGCGGCACTGCCGCCCGAACCATGACGCTGCACGCCCCCCAAGACGCGAGGAGCGGCGGCATCGGTTCCGCCCGGCCCCACTCCGCCGGGCGGCGGGGCGCCCGGGACGCGCAGCCGCCCCGAGGACCGGGGCAGGCCCCGCGTCCCGTCCGCGGCGCGCCCCACCGGAACGTGCACCGCGGTCAGGCCGGCCGCGTCGGCACGGCCGACTCGGGGCGCTCCTTGACGGCCTGGTCGCACACATAGCGGCGCACCGGGTAGTCACCGGGGCCGCCCAGCGGCACCGCACCCCCACGGCCACCGCGCCGGCGCCCGCGTAGGTGCACACGATCTGCGACAGCGCCGCGGGCGGCAGGTCCTCGGGCTGCCGGCTCAGCCGCAGCGCGCCCTCGGGGTCGCCGTCCCGGCCCTCCGACACGGTCAGCGGGCCCTGCACGTACGTGGCGAACCCGGCCTGCCGCTCCGCCTCCGACGGCTGCTGCGCCAGCGCGTCCAGCAGCGCCTGCGCCGTCGCCACCCGGGCCGCCCCGCCGCCGTCCGCCGGCAGCCGCACGGTCCTGTCCACCGCCGTCAGGCCCGACGCGCACACCAGGTACACGGCCCGGGTGCGCGGCCCGGCCGACGCCCGCGCCGGCTCCGACGCGGCGCCCGGGCCGGGCTCCTGTGCGGCCGCAGGCGGCGGGTCGCACGACATCCTGGACGGTGCGCCGCCCGCGTCGACCGGCACCGACGTCGTCCGGATCCCGCAGCCCGCGCACACCGCGGCCAGCACCGCGGCGCCCGCGAGCACCAGCCCCGGGCGGCGGCGCCCCGCTGCGCCCCTGCCCGTACCGCCTGCTGCGCGGGAACCGGGTCCGGTGGCCGATGCCGCCCCGGACGGCTCAGGCGCCTGCTTGCCTGTCACTCCGCTGTTCCTCATCCCCTGGACCGTCGCTGTCCCCTCGGCCGCCCTGCCGTGCGCCCTCGCCGCCGTCCCGGCCGGCCACCCCCGAGCCGTCCCTCGGCAGCCGCAGGGTGAAGACGGCTCCGTCGCCGTCGGGCGAGTTCGCCGCCGTGATGCTCCCGCCGTGGATGAGGGCGTTCTCCATGGCGATCGACAGGCCGAGCCCGCTGCCCTCCGAGCGCGGCCGCGACGCGCTCGCCTTGTAGAAGCGGTCGAACACGTGCGGCAGCACCTCCTCAGGAATGCCCGGACCGTGGTCCCGTACCCGTACGACGAGGTCGTCGCCGTCCGTCCGCACCGCGACCCGCACCGGCGACCCCCCGTGCTTGAGGGCGTTGCCGATCAGGTTCGCGAGGATGACGTCCAGCCGCCGCGGGTCCAGCCGGGCCACGAGGCCGCGCTCCGCGTCGAGTTCCACCGCGTCCAGCCACGCCCGCGCGTCGATGCAGGCCGTCACCTGGTCGGCCACGTCCACGTCGTCGAGCACCAGCCGGGCCGTGCCCGCGTCGAAGCGGGTCACCTCCATCAGGTTCTCGACCAGCGTGTTCAGCCGCCGTGTCTCGCTGACGACCAGCGCCACCGCCGGGGCGATCATCGGGTCCAGGCCGTCCTGCTCCTCCTCCAGGACCTCGGTCACCGCCGTCAGCGCCGTCATCGGCGTGCGCAGCTCGTGCGACATGTCCGCCACGAACCGCCGGCTCGACTCCTCCCGGGCGCTCATGTCCGCGACCTTCTTCTGGAGGTTCTCCGCCGCGTCGTTGAACGTCCGGGCCAGCTCGGCCAGTTCGTCCGTGCCCGAGACGCGCAACCGGGTGTCGAGCCGGCCCTCGCCGAGCCGCCGGGCCGCCTCGCCCAGCCGGTGCACCGGCCGCAGCACCGTCGTCGCCGCGAACTGCGCCAGCAGCGCCGACCCCAGCAGCGCCACCAGCGTCGCCACGCCCAGCGACCAGGCCAGCGAGTTCAGGTCCTGCCGCTCCGGCTCCAGCGACTTGTACATGTAGCCGGTCGGCCCGCCGCCGATGATCCGCGTCCCGCCCACCAGGTACGGTGTCCCGCCGCGCTCCGTACGCAGCCAGAACAGGTGGTACGGGTACTCGTTGCCGGAGCCGACCTCCTGCTCCTCGGCCACCGCGGCCCGCAGCGGCTTCGGCACGTCCTTCCACGTGAAGCGGTCCGGGTCGGACGCCCCGACGATGGGCTTGCCCTCCTCGCGCTCGCCCAGCAGCAGCACGCTGTACCCGCCGCCGCTCGCCGCCATCTGCCCGGCGGCGCGCCGCAGTTCCTCCTCGGTCGGCCGCAGCGGCAGCACCGCGGCCCGGTTCTGCATCTCCTGCTTGAAGTCGCGCAGCGCCGTGTCCTGCGTACGCGTCAGCACCGCCTCGCGGTTCAGCCAGTACGCGATACCCGACGCGGACACCGCGGCGGCCAGCGCGACCAGCCCGAACACGGCGATGAGGCGCACCCTCAGACTCGTCCACCGCCGGCCGGGGGGCAGCGCCGCCCCGCCGTTCCTGGTGCTCTTCGCGGCACCGCTCACTGTGCTGTTCCCGTCCTACGATCCTACGAAGGGGTGTCCAGGCGGTAGCCGACACCGCGCACCGTACGGATCAGGGTCGGCGAGGACGGCACGTCCTCCACCTTCGCCCGCAGGCGCTGCACACACGCGTCCACCAGCCGCGAGTCGCCGAGGTAGTCGTGCTCCCACACCAGCCGCAGCAGCTGCTGCCGGGACAGCGCCTGCCCGGGGCGGCGGCTCAGCTCCAGCAGCAGCCGCAGCTCGGTCGGCGTGAGCTGCAGTTCCTGCCCGTGCTTCGTCACCGTCATCGCGGACCGGTCGATGACCAGCGCCCCGAAGGTCGCCGAGTCCGTCGTCTCCCGCTCGCCGCGCCGCAGCACCGCCCGGATCCGGGCGTCCAGCACCCGGCCCTGCACCGGCTTGACGACGTAGTCGTCCGCCCCCGACTCCAGGCCGACGACCACGTCGATGTCGTCGCTGCGCGCGGTCAGCAGGATGATCGGCAGCTGGTCGGTGCGGCGGATCCGCCGGCACACCTCGAAGCCGTCGATGCCGGGCAGCATCACGTCCAGCACGATCAGGTCCGGCCGCTGCTCCCGCAGCAACTTCAGACCCTCTTCGCCGGACGCGGCAGTGGCCACCCGGTGGCCCTGTCGCGAAAGCGAGAGTTCGAGGGCCGTGCGGATGGAGTCGTCGTCCTCGATCAGCAACAGGAAAGGCACGCCGTCATTCTGTCCCATGGGGTGCGGCGAGTTCGACACCCGGAGCGCTCCCACGGCCCCACCGGTACCGGACCGGTATGTCACCGCACGGTCCGCGGGCGGTCCGCACCGCGTCACACGCCCCTGTTGCAGGCCTGTGACAGTCGGCGGACAGCGCCATGAAGTGGCCCAGGCAGTCTTTTGGTCACACGGACGAGCCGACTCCAGGACGACAGGGGGGCGTGATGAACGCAGTGCCGCACAGCACCACTCCGAGCGCGAGCGCAGTGGTCACGCGCCTCCACGACGTCGTCCGGAGCGGGGAGAAGTCCGGTGCCGTGAACGGGCGGGGGTGCGTTCGCGGCGCCGGGCGTCAGCACAAGGCGCCGTACATGGTGGCCGTGGCTGACGGGGGAAGGGCGTACGGGGAGAGCTCGGGGGAGCGCGCGGAGCGGACGGGGGCGAGCGCCGAAGCGGCGTTCACCGCCTACGTCCAGGAGCGCCGCGCCTCCCTGTACGCCACCGCCTACCACCTCACCGGCGACCGCCACGAGGCGGAGGACCTGCTGCAGAGCGCGCTGTTCTCCACGTACCGAGCCTGGGACCGCATCAGCGACAAGGCGGCGGTCGGCGGCTATCTGCGGCGGACGATGACGAACCTGCACATCAGCGCCTGGCGGCGGCGCAAGCTCAACGAGTACCCGACGGAGGAGCTGCCGGAGACGGTGGGCGACTCCGACGCGATGCGCGGCACCGAGCTGCGCACGGTGCTCTGGCAGGCGCTGGCCCGGCTGCCCGAGCAGCAGCGCACGATGCTGGTGCTGCGCTACTACGAGGGCCGCACCGATCCGGAGATCGCGGACATCCTCGACATCAGCGTCGGCACGGTGAAGTCGAGCATCTGGCGGTCGCTGCGCCGACTGCGCGAGGACGAGGTCCTCAGCTTCGGGCGCGACCAGGAGGAGTCCTTCGGCCAGCTCGTGGCCTGAGGGTACGGGGGGAGGCGGCGGCGGTCTCGGGGGAGGCCGGCGGTCGCCTCGGGGGAAACGGGGGGATCCACGGGGGCACGGGGGAAACACCTGCGCCGGACAAGCTGGGGGCTTGTCCGGCGCATTTCCCTTTTCCGGGCGCGGTACGGCGCCGCGGCTCCCGGCCGGGGAGGTGCCGCCGTCGGCCCGCCGCGGGTGCGGTGACGGCGGCGCCCCGGCGGGGTCAGCCGCCCTGCGGTGCGGGGGCCGCGGCGGCGAGGGGCGGCGGCGTCCCGCGGCGGCGGCCTCCAGGCGGCCGAGCGCCTCCTTCTTGCCGCACGCGTATGCGTTCAGCGCGGTCTGCCGCGCCACGATGGACCGCTCGGCCCGCATGAGCCGCCAGCCCCGGCGCAGCAGGAACGGCACGGACTTGCGACCCTCGCGCAGGTCGCGCAGCAGCCGGCGGCGGAACGTGGTCGACGGCCGCCCGCGCAGGCACAGCGCGTCCGCGAGCAGGCCCAGCTCCTGGCAGCGCCGCGCGATGTCGGCCGCGAAGATGCCCTCCGCCACGAACAGCGGGGTGCGCTCGATGCCGAAGGAGTCCCAGGCCACGCGGGAGCTGGTGGCGATGTCGTACACGGGGACGGTGGTGCGCCCGGTGGCGCAGAGCTCGGCGATCGCCGCGACCGCGGCGTCCGCGTCCCAGGACCGGGGCGAGTCCCAGTCGATGTCCGTGCTGCCCGGCACGAGGGGGAGGGTCGGGTCGTCGCCCTCCTTGTAGAAGTCGTCGAGCCGGAGCACGGGCAGGCCGGTGCGGGCGGCGAGGGACGATTTTCCGGAGCCGGAGGGGCCCGCGAGCAGGACGACGCGGGTCGGGATCGGTTGCGAACTCACGGGACACCAGTGTGAACCATTGGGCCGGTAGGGGGACCCCGCCGGGCACCCGTTGGTATCGAGCATCACACCTCCCTTACGCTGCGTCCTCGATCGAGCACCCTCAGGTGAGGACCAGTGTGATGAACCGTTTGCTGAAGGCCGGGCTGACCGTGTCGGCGGTGGGTGCCGCGCTCGGAGCGGCCGGGGGAGCGGCGCAGGCGGCGCCGCAGCTGCCCGACGTCGACCCGGCGGCCTCCGTGCAGGCGCTGACGGGCGCGGTCCCGCACGTGGCGGGCCCGGTCAAGCACCTCAAGATCAACCCGCTGGCGGAGACCGGGGTGGACCCGCTGGACAACGGGGTCGGCACGCAGGTGGCCGACTTCCAGCCGGTCGACACGACCTCGGTGACCGGCTCGCTCACCAACGTCCCCAGCCTGCCGGTCGCGGGCCCGCTGCTGGGCGGGGTCGTCCCGGGCTGAGGCGGCCGGGCGCGGACGGCGCGGCCCCGCCTCCCCCGGACGGAGGGGAGGCGGGGCCGCGGTACGGCGGGGCGTGCGGCTCAGTACGAGGAGCCGGAGGCGCCCAGGGAGCCGGTCGGGTGCCAGACCGTCTTCGTCTCCAGGAAGGCGGTCAGCCGGCCGGTGCCGGGGTCGGCGAACCAGTCGGCCTTGTCCACAGGCTGGGGACGCAGGATCCGCTTGAGGTTGTCCGCCGCCGCGACCTGAAGGTCCCGGGCCAGCTCGGCGTCGCCCGCCGCACCGGTCAGGTCGATGGCGTTCACGTCCTGGTGCGCGGCCAGCGGCGCGGCGATCTCCGCGGTGCGGCCGGACAGGATGTTCACGACACCGCCGGGCAGGTCGGAGGTGGCCAGCACCTCGGCCAGCGACAGGGCGGGCAGCGGGGCCTTCTCGGCGGCGGCGACCACGGCGGTGTTGCCGGTGGCGATCACCGGGGCGATCACGGACACCAGGCCCAGCAGCGGCGACTCCTGCGGCGCCAGCACCGCCACGACACCGGTCGGCTCCGGCGTCGACAGGTTGAAGTACGGCCCGGCGACCGGGTTGGCGCCGCCGACCACCTGGCTGATCTTGTCGGTCCAGCCCGCGTACCACACCCAGCGGTCGATGGCCGCCTCGACGGTCTCGGCCGCCCTGGACTTCGACAGGCCCTCGGCGTCGGCCACCTCCCGCACGAACTGGTGCCGGCGGCCCTCCATCATCTCCGCGACCCGGTACAGGATCTGGCCGCGCAGGTAGGCGGTCGCGCCGGACCAGCCGCCGAACGCCTTGCGGGCGGCGACCACCGCGTCGCGGGCGTCCTTGCGGGAGGCGAGCGGCGCGTTCGCCAGCCACGTGCCCTGGCCCGCCCCGTCGGAAGCTGAGGTCGCTGTGGTCACTTCGTACACCCGGCCGCTCTCGGAACGAGGGAACTTGCCGCCCACGTACAGCTTGTAGGTCTTGAAGACGCTCAGCCGCGTCGCCGACTCAGACATCGAGGTACGCCTCCAGACCGTGGCGGCCGCCCTCGCGGCCGAAGCCCGACTCCTTGTAGCCGCCGAACGGCGAGGTCGGGTCGAACTTGTTGAACGTGTTGGACCAGACGACACCCGCGCGGAGCTTGCCCGCGACCGCCAGGATGCGGGAGCCCTTCTCGGTCCAGATGCCCGCCGACAGGCCGTACTGGCTGTTGTTGGCCTTCGCGACGGCCTCGTCCGGGGTGCGGAAGGTCAGCACCGACAGGACGGGGCCGAAGATCTCGTCACGGGCCACGGTGTGCGCCTGGGTGACGTTCGTGAACAGCGTCGGCGCGAACCAGTAGCCGTGCTCGGGCAGCTCGCAGGCGGGCGACCAGCGTTCGGCGCCCTCCGCCTCGCCGGTCTCGGCGAGAGCCGTAATGCGGGCCAGCTGCTCGGCGGAGTTGATGGCGCCGATGTCGGTGTTCTTGTCCAGCGGGTCGCCCAGGCGCAGCGTGGTCAGCCGCCGCTTGAGGGACTCCAGCAGCTCCTCCTGGATCGACTCCTGGACGAGAAGGCGCGAGCCGGCGCAGCAGACCTGGCCCTGGTTGAAGAAGATGCCGTTGACGATGCCCTCGACGGCCTGGTCGACGGGGGCGTCGTCGAAGACGATGTTGGCCCCCTTGCCGCCGAGCTCCAGCGTGAGCTTCTTGGAGGTGCCGGCGACCGTGCGGGCGATCTCCTTGCCGACGGCGGTGGAGCCGGTGAAGGCCACCTTGTCGACGCCCGGGTGGGCGACCAGGGCGGCCCCGGCGTCCCCGTACCCGGGGAGGATGTTGACGACGCCCTTGGGCAGCCCGGCCTGGCGGCAGATGTCCGCGAAGAACAGGGCGGACAGCGGGGTCGTCTCGGCGGGCTTCAGGACGACCGTGTTGCCCGCGGCGAGCGCCGGGGCGATCTTCCACGCCAGCATCAGCAGCGGGAAGTTCCACGGGATGACCTGGCCGGCGACGCCCAGCGGCTTCGGGTCCGGGCCGTAACCGGCGTGGCCGAGCTTGTCGGCCCAGCCGGCGTAGTAGAAGAAGTGCGCGGCGACCAGCGGCAGGTCCGCGTCACGCGTCTCCCTGATCGGCTTGCCGTTGTCGAGGGTCTCCAGGACGGCCAGCTCGCGGGAACGCTCCTGGATGATGCGCGCGATGCGGAAGAGGTACTTGGCGCGCTCGCGGCCGGGCAGCGCCGACCACGTGCCGAACGCCTTGCGGGCCGCCTTCACCGCCCGGTCGACGTCCTCGGGGCCGGCCTGGGCCACCTCGGACAGCACCTCCTCGGTGGAGGGGCTGACGGTCTTGAACACCTTGCCGTCGGCGGCGTCGGTGAACTCGCCGTCGACGAAGAGCCCGTACGAGGGGGCGAGGTCGACGACGGAGCGCGACTCCGGAGCCGGTGCGTACTCGAATGCGGATGCCATGGTGTATCAGTCCACCGTCACGTAGTCGGGGCCGGAGTAGCGGCCAGTGGCGAGCTTCTGGCGCTGCATCAGCAGGTCGTTGAGCAGGCTCGACGCGCCGAACCTGAACCAGTGCGGGTCCAGCCAGTCCCCGCCCGCGGTCTCGTTGACCAGGACCAGGAACTTGATCGCGTCCTTGGTGCTGCGGATGCCGCCCGCCGGCTTCACACCCACCTGGACACCGGTCTGCGCGCGGAAGTCGCGGACCGCCTCCAGCATGAGCAGGGTGTTGGCGGGGGTGGCGTTGACCGCGACCTTGCCGGTCGACGTCTTGATGAAGTCCGCGCCCGCGAGCATGCCGAGCCAGGAGGCGCGGCGGATGTTGTCGTACGTGGACAGCTCGCCCGTCTCGAAGATCACCTTCAGCCGGGCGGCCCCGCAGGCCTCCTTCACCGCGCGGATCTCGTCGTGGACCTTCAGGTAGTCGCCCGCGAGGAACGCGCCGCGGTCGATCACCATGTCGATCTCGTCCGCCCCGGCGGCGACGGCGTCGCGGGTGTCCGCGAGCTTCACGCCGAGCGCGGCGCGGCCGGCCGGGAAGGCGGTGGCCACGGAGGCCACCTTCACGTCCGTACCGGCGAGGGCGGCCTTGGCCGTCTCCACCATGTCGGGATAGACGCAGACCGCGGCGGTACGGGGCGCGGTGCGGTCGGTCGGGTCGGGGTGGACGGCCTTGGCGGCGAGCGCCCGGACCTTGCCCGGGGTGTCCGCGCCTTCCAGCGTCGTCAGGTCGATCATCGAGATGGCCAGGTCGATGGCGTACGCCTTGGCCGTCGTCTTGATCGAACGGGTACCGAGGGACGCGGCGCGCGCCTCAAGACCGACGGGGTCCACGCCGGGCAGCCCGTGGAGGAAGCGGCGCAGCGTGCTGTCGGACGCGGTCACGTCAGCGAAGGGTGCAGTGTCGGGCATGGTCACCAGGTGAGCATATCTACGCGCGTAGCGGCCTGTACAGAGCAGGACGTCCGCGGGAGGTCACGACTGCGCATCCGTGACCCGGAACGCGCAGGCGAGCGCGGCGCGGCCCGGCGCCGGGGTGCAGTACGTCACACCGGCGGAACGCGCGGGGGACGCGCCGCGCCCCGCGGGCGGGTGCAGTACCTCACACCGGCGTCCCGGCGGCCTGAGGCACAATCGCCCCCATGACGACCCCTGAGCAGCAGCCCGGCACCCCCGACCCCTCCGCGGAGCCCGCGTACGCGGACCGGGTCTACCGGTCCCCGATGGCCATGGCCGGCGGCGTGCTGCTCCTCGCGGTCGGCCTCTGGATGGGCGTCGACGCGATGCTGCGGGGCGACGGCCGGGTGCCGTGGACGGCCGCCGCGCTGCTGCTGCTCGGCGTGCCGCTGGTGGTGGCGTTCACCTTCCGCCCCGCCGTGTACGCGAACGCGGACCGCGTCAGGATCCGCAACCCCTTCCGCACCATCGAGCTGCCGTGGGGCACGGTCGCCGCGGTACGCGCCTCCTACTCGACCGAGGCCGTGACCCGCGACGGCGCCAAGTACCAGGTGTGGGCGGTCCCCGTGTCCCTCAGGGCCCGGAAGAAGGCCCTGCGCAGCGGAGGCGGCGCCTCCGAGGGCGGCAACGACCGCCCGCTGGACGTACTCAAGGAGCTCGCGGAGAAGGGCGAGCAGCGCCCCACCGCCCAGGGTGAGCCCCGGGTCCGGTGGTGCTACGAACTCCTCGCCCCGATGGCGGTCGGCCTGGTGGTGCTGGTGGGCCTGCTGGTCACGGCGTGACGCCGACGGCGCCGGTGGGCGGGGCAGGGCGGTCGACCGTCCAGGACGCCCGGGCCGGGCGGTAGGGCGACCGGGGGCTTCCCGGAGCGGGGCCCCGGGGACAGCGACTGGCCGGATCCGGGCCCCAGGGCCCGGCGGCAGGCCGGGGCGGCGGTGTGCGGGTGTGCCCGGGCGGCTCCTACGGGCCAGCCGGGGCGGCGGCTTGTGCGTGTGCCCGGGCGGGCTCCTGCGGGTCAGGGCCGGGGCTGGGGCGGTGGCTTGCGCGTGTGCCCGGGTGGCTCCTGCGGGCCGGGGACCGGGCGGGTGGCTTGTGGATGTATCTGGGGGGTGCCTCTATGTCTTTCGTCAAGGCACCTCTGTCGGGTTTCGGGTGGTTCGGGCTTGCTGAAGCTATGCGGCGAGTTCGACGTCCGTCGGTGTCCGGGGTTCGTAGAAGGTGCCGTCGCGGAGCATGGCGAACAGGACGCTGATGCGTTGGCGGGCGAGGCGGAGGAGTGCCTGGGTGTGGGTTTTGCCGCGGGCTCGTTGCTTGTCGTAGTAGGTGCGGGAGGCCGGGTCGGCGTTCATGCAGGCGAAGGCCGAGAGGAACATCGCCCGTTTGAGCTGCCGGTTTCCGCCTCGGGGTGCGTGTTCGCCGTGGATCGAGGTCCCGGACTGCTTCGTGGTGGGTGCGAGGCCGGCGTAGGAGGCGAGGTGGGCTGCGGTGGGGAAGCTGGTGCCGTCGCCGACGGTAACCAGCAGGACGGCGGCGGTCCTGACGCCGACGCCGGGCATCGACGTCAGGACCGGGGAAAGAGGGTGAGCCTCCAGCAGAGCGTTGATCTGGGCTTCCATCGCCCGGCGCTGGGTGTGAACAGCGGTGAGCGAGGCGGCCAGGGAGGGGATCACGATGTCGAGGGTGCCGGTGCCCGGGACCACGACGGTCTGTTCGTCGAGCGCGTCGAAGACGTCGTCGATCAGCCGGGTGGCCATGCGCGGGGCCTTCGGGCGGATCAGCTCCACGAGTCTGCGGCGGCCTGCCTTGCGCAGGGCGGCCGGGGATCCGTAGCGCTCCAGCAACCAGGTCACGGCCTGGTGGTCCAGGCGCGGGCCCAGGACGCGCTCCAGCGAGGGGTGGAACTGGGTGAGCAGACCGCGTATCCGGTTGGAGGTGCGGGTGGCCTCGGCGGCGAGGTCCTGGTCGAAGCCGACGAGCACGGTGAGCTCGGCAGTGATCTCGTCGGTCAGTTCCAGCGAGCGCAGGGTGTGCGGCATAGTCCGTGCGGCGTCCGCGATGACGGCGGCGTCTTTGGCGTCGGTCTTGGCCTCGCCCGGGTAGAGGTCGGCGATCCGGCGCATCGCGAGTCCGGGCAGGTAGGCGACCTGGCAGCCGGCGTCGCGGGCGACGGTCAGCGGCAGGGCGCCGATGGAGGCGGGCTGGTCCACGATCACCAGGACGGTGCCGAACTTGTCGCGCAGCTTGTCGAAGACGGCCCGCAGCCTGGGCTCGCTGTTGGGCAGCGGTTTGTCGAAGACCTTCTTCCCGCCCGGGGTGAGCCCATGACCGTGGTGGGCACTCTTGCCGACGTCCAGGCCCAGGAACACGCCCACGTCTTCGATCTCGAACATCGTGCCCCTTCCCAGGGGGTGTTGGCGGTGCCGGCCTCGGCTCGGGTGTCGTGCTCGCGCATCCACGTTATGCAGACCTGCCGCCCGCGAACTGTCCGGCATTGCGCCGGACCGGACGGTGGCCGGACCTCTGATCAGCGTCTCCGACGAACACCCCCGGACCCGGTGACACCACCCCCCAGGTCATGCCTTCGACAGGGGGCAACAGTCATGCCGGGCCCGGAGGCCAGCGGCCCCGTTGCGGAGCCGCAGAAAACATAACGGGGCCTGCGGGCCGGGGCGGGGCGCAGGCTTGTGGATGTACCTGGGGGCGGCTCCTGCGGGCCGGGGCGGCTCGCGGTGGCGGAGCCATGCGCGTGGTGCTTCCGCGCCGGGCGGTCGGCCGCGGTACTCCTCGCGTGGCGGGCGAGCGGCCCGGGCGGCGCGCCCGGCCGGGCCCGGTGGGCAGCAGCCGGCCGACCTTGCTTCGCACGCCGCAGCCGTACGGGAGTGCCGGCGTGCCGGGGCGGGCCGGCTCCCGGGGCGCGGGCCCACTCGGACACCCCGGACACCCCGGACACCGGGGCTTCGGGGCCGCAGGGGCCGGGCGCGGGGGAGGGGCCCCTATCGCGGCCCGCTCTGCGCGTACGGCGGAGGGGCCGGGCTCCGGGGGTGCGGTGTGCGGGTGCGGCGGGTCTGAGGGGTGTGGTGTGCGGGTGCGGCGGAGGGGCGGGTCGGCGGGGTGTGGTGTGCGGGTACGGCGGAGGGGCCGGCCCGGGTGGCTCCGGGCCGGCCCCTCCGGCAGGTGTGCCGCGGGTCCCGTCAGATGCCCGCCGCGGCCGACAGGTCGCGCTTGACGGCTTCCAGGACCCCGGCCGCGCGGCTGCGGGCCTCCGCCAGGCCGGTGGCGTCGCCGACGGGGACGACGACCTCCAGGTAGCACTTCAGCTTCGGCTCCGTACCGCTCGGGCGGACGATGACGCGGGCCTTGTAGTCGCCCTCCAGGTAGTACCGGAGGCCGTCGGTCGGGGGCAGCGCCTCCGAACCCTTCGTCAGGTCCTCGGCCGACACCACCGTCAGCCCGCCCAGCTTCACCGGAGGCGCCTCGCGCAGGCGGCGCATCGCGTCCGAGATGACCGACAGGTCCTGCACGCGGACCGACAACTGGTCCGTGGCGTGCAGGCCGTGCGCCACCGCCAGGTCGTCCAGCAGGTCCGACAGGGTCCGGCCCTGCTCCTTCAGTTCGGAGGCCAGCTCCGCCACCAGCAGGGCCGCCGTGACGCCGTCCTTGTCGCGGACGCCGTCCGGGTCCACGCAGTAGCCGAGGGCCTCCTCGTAGCCGTAGCGCAGGCCCTCCACGCGGGCGATCCACTTGAAGCCGGTGAGGGTCTCCGCGTGGCCCACCCCGCCCGCCTCCGCGATACGGCGCAGCAGCGAGGACGACACGATCGACTCCGCGAAGACGCCCTGCGCCCCCTTGTGGACCAGGTGCTCCGCCAGCAGCGCGCCCACCTCGTCGCCGCGCAGCATCCGCCAGCCGCCCTCGGCCGCGTCGTCCGGCACGGCCACCGCGCAGCGGTCGGCGTCCGGGTCGTTCGCGATCACGAGGTCCGGCCGGGCCTCACGCGCCGTCGCGAACGCCAGGTCCATGGCGCCCGGCTCCTCCGGGTTCGGGAACGCCACGGTGGGGAACGCCGGGTCGGGCTCCGCCTGCTCGGCGACCAGCACCGGCGCCGGGAAGCCCGCCCGGGCGAAGGCCGCGAGCACCACGTCCTTGCCGACGCCGTGCATCGCGGTGTAGACGACGCGGGCGGAGCGCGGGCCGCCGGGGGTGAGGACGGCGTCCGTCCGCGCCAGGTAGGCGTCCAGGACCTCGTCGCCCAGGGTGTCCCAGCCCTCCTCGGCGCGCGGCACGTCCGCCAGCGACCGCACGGCCGCGATCTGCGCCGCGATCTCCGCGTCCGCGGGCGGCACGATCTGGGAGCCGTCGCCCAGGTACACCTTGTAGCCGTTGTCCCGGGGCGGGTTGTGGCTCGCCGTGACCTCCACGCCCGCGACCGCGCCGAGGTGCCTTATCGCGTACGCCAGGACGGGCGTCGGCAGCGGCCTGGGCAGGAGCGCCGCCCGCAGGCCCGCGGCCACCATCACGGCGGCCGTGTCGCGGGCGAAGTCCGCCGACTTGTAGCGGGCGTCGTAGCCGACGACGACCAGCCCGCCGCCGCGGCCCTTCTCCTTCAGGTACGCGGCCAGGCCCGCCGCCGCGCGGATGACCACGGAGCGGTTCATCCGCATCGGTCCGGCGCCCAGCTCACCGCGCAGCCCGGCCGTGCCGAACTGCAGCGTGCCGCCGAAGCGGGCGGCCAGCTCGTCGAGGTCCCGGTCGGCGAGGAGGGCGGCGAGCTCCTCGCGGGTCTCGCCGTCCGGGTCCTCCGCGAGCCACGCCTCCGCCTGCGCGATCAGGTCCTGATGCACGGTCTCCCTCTCTGGGTGAATGTCGTACGCGTACGGGATGGTCCTGCCGTGTGCCGATACCCGGCGGTGCCTCAGATGCGCTCCAGCACCCGGGTGAGGAGCTGGCCCATGCGGGCCGCGGAGTCGCGACCGGCCTGCAGGACCTCCTCGTGGTTCAGCGGCTCACCCGAAAGGCCCGCGGCCAGATTGGTGACCAGCGAGATGCCGAGGACCTCTGCGCCGGCCTCGCGGGCTGCGATGGCCTCCAGGACGGTCGACATGCCGACGAGGTCGCCGCCGAGGACGCGGACCATGCCGATCTCGGCCGGGGTCTCGTAGTGCGGCCCGGGGAACTGGACGTACACGCCCTCTTCGAGGCTCGGGTCCACCTCCTTGCAGAGCGCGCGCAGCCGCGGCGAGTACAGGTCCGTCAGGTCGACGAAGTTGGCGCCGACGATCGGGGAGGCGGCGGTCAGGTTCAGGTGGTCGCTGATCAGCACCGGCTGGCCGGGGCGCATGCCCTCGCGCAGGCCGCCGCAGCCGTTGGTGAGGACGATGGTCTTGCAGCCGGCGGCGACGGCGGTGCGCACGCCGTGGGCGACGGCGGCGACCCCGCGGCCCTCGTAGAAGTGCGTCCGTCCCAGGAAGACCAGGGCCCGCTTGTCGCCGATGCGGTACGAGCGCAGCTTGCCGCCGTGGCCCTCGACCGCGGGCGGCGGGAAGCCGGGCAGCTCGGTGACGGGGAACTCGTGCTCGGGGCTGCCGAGCGCGTCGGCGGCCGGGGCCCAGCCGGAGCCCATCACGAGGGCGACGTCGTGGTTCTCGGCGCCGGTCAGCTCACGCAGGCGGGAAGCGGCCTGGTCGGCGGCGGCGTAGGGGTCGCCCTGGGGGCGTTCCGGAGTAGCAGATGCGTTCACGCGACGAGGGTAACCCGAACGGGCCTACGCGCGTAGATGACGGGGCCTACGGTGTTCGGATCGTTGCGTTGTGGTTTCCGCCGAATCGGCCGGGCGGCCCCTGGAGGGCCTTCCGGCCCTCCGGACGGGCGGGTCAGGCGTCGGCGTCGGTGACGAGGACGTCCTTGTTGTTGAAGACCTCGACGACGAAGATCAGCAGGCGCCCCAGGCTGACGGTGTACTCGACCAGGATGTTCTGCGTGAGGAGGACGGTGCGGTCGTCTCCGGTGGCGCTTATGGGGCGGGAGAGGTCGAGGAACGGATCGCGGGCGATGAGGGCGATGCCCTTGTCGAACGCGGACCGCTGCTGGTCGTCCAGCCGGTCGCGGGCCGAAGCGGCCTGCTCGGTGAAGTACACCTGGTAGGTGCGAGACATGATGATCCCTCCGCCTGTCCTGGCGCGAGTCTAGCGCCGCAGGCCGCCCTCAGCAGGGCCGTTTGCGCAGCTCCATCACGTAGTCGTGGGGGGCGCCCGCCGACTCCGCCGCGTCGGCGACCTCGCCCAGGTAGCGGGCCGACGGCAGCCCGCCCTCGTAGCCGTTGAGCACGTACGTCCAGGCGGACTCCTCACCGTCCAGGGTGTGCACCCGCACGCGCAGCCGCCGGTAGATGTCCAGCCCGACGCCCTCCCAGCGGTCCATCGAGTCCTCGTCCAGCGGGGCGATGTCGTACAGCGCGACGAAGACCTGCGAGCAGGGGTCCTCCACGATCGTGGCGAGGGCCCCCTCCCAGCCCATCTGCTCGCCGCCGAAGGTCAGGCGCCAGCCGTTCATCCAGCCGGTGCCGCGCAGCGGGGAGTGCGGGGCGCGGCGGGACATCAGCCGCGCGTCGAGATTGCCGGCGTACGCGGCGTAGAGCGACATGGGTCGAGGGTACGTGAGGGGTGGGGCTGCGCGCTGGCCGCGGGCGAAGGGAGGCGGCTGCGACGGCGCGGCCGGAAGCGGCCGAACGAGGACCCGGGGCTGAGCGGACTCGAACAGTGCGGGACAATGAAGTACGTACTCCCCTCCTTCCGAGGACCATTCCCGACCCCCGGGCCCGCACAGTCCGCGGGGTTGCCGTGACGAGAGCGCGAGGCGTGACCCCTGTGACCCGGATCGTGATCATCGGTGGCGGACCCGGCGGATACGAGGCGGCCCTGGTGGGCGCCCAGCTCGGCGCGGAGGTGACCGTCGTGGACTGCGACGGCCTCGGCGGAGCCTCCGTCCTGACCGACTGCGTACCCTCCAAGACCCTCATCGCGACCGCCGAGGTCATGACGACCTTCGACTCCTCGTACGAGGAGCTGGGCATCATCGTCGCCGACGACACGCCGCACGTGGACACCCCCGCCCGGGTGGTCGGGGTCGACCTGGGCAAGGTGAACCGCCGGGTGAAGCGGCTCGCGCTCGCCCAGTCGCACGACATCACCGCGTCCGTCACCCGGGCCGGCGCCCGGGTGATGCGCGGCCGGGGCCGGCTCGACGGCCCGCAGGCGCTCGACGGCTCCCGGAAGGTGGTGGTCACCGCCGCCGACGGCTCCGAGGAGACCCTGACCGCCGACGCCGTCCTCATCGCGACCGGCGGCCACCCGCGCGAGATCCCCGACGCCAAGCCGGACGGCGAGCGCATCCTCAACTGGACGCAGGTGTACGACCTGGAGGAGCTCCCCGAGGAGCTCATCGTGGTGGGTTCCGGTGTGACCGGCGCCGAGTTCGCCGGCGCGTACCAGGCCCTCGGCTCCCGCGTCACGCTCGTCTCGTCGCGCGACCGCGTGCTGCCGGGCGAGGACCCGGACGCGGCGGCCGTGCTGGAGGACGTGTTCCGGCGCCGCGGCATGAACGTCATGGCCCGCTCGCGCGCCCAGTCCGCCAAACGGGTGGGCGACCGCGTCGAGGTCACCCTGTCGGACGGCCGGGTCATCTCCGGCACCCACTGCCTCATGGCGGTCGGCGCCGTCCCGAACACCGCGGGCATGGGGCTGGAGGAGGCCGGCGTGCGGCTGAAGGACTCCGGCCACATCCGGACCGACAAGGTGTCCCGCACCTCGGCGCCCGGCGTGTACGCGGCGGGCGACGTGACGGGCGTCTTCGCGCTGGCGTCGGTGGCCGCCCAGCAGGGCCGGATCGCGATGTACCACTTCCTGGGTGAGACGGTGGCGCCGCTCAACCTGAAGACGGTGTCGTCGAACGTCTTCACCGACCCCGAGATCGCCACGGTCGGGTACACCCAGGCCGACGTGGACGCGGGCAAGATCGACGCCCGGGTCGTCAAGCTGCCGCTGCTGCGCAACCCGCGCGCCAAGATGCAGGGGGTGCGGGACGGCTTCGTCAAGATGTTCTGCCGGCCGGGCACCGGCATCGTCGTCGGCGGCTGCGTCGTCGCCCCGCGCGCCAGTGAGCTGATCCACCCCATCTCGATCGCGGTCGACAACAATCTGACCGTCGAGCAGATCGCGAACGCCTTCACTGTGTACCCGTCCCTGTCGGGATCGATCGCCGAGGTGGCACGGCAGTTGCACACCCGGAAGTCGGCGGGCGCGGAGGCGTGAGCCCGCGGTAGCGCGGCGCAGGTCACGGGCCCGGCGAGGCGGACGGG
This sequence comes from Streptomyces sp. CC228A, assembly GCF_021390935.1. Taxonomy (GTDB): domain Bacteria; phylum Actinomycetota; class Actinomycetes; order Streptomycetales; family Streptomycetaceae; genus Streptomyces. Next base: position 877,178 of record NZ_JAJPUI010000002.1, on the reverse strand, counting down.
GTGGCGTAAGGACGCCAAAGCGGTCAAACGAACACCCTTGGCCAGGGGGCAACCCCCGGCAACCCCCGGCAAGTCGGGACATACCGCGGTCGAAGACCGTTCACGGACGGGGCTGCCCATACCACTTGGCGGCCCCGTCTGTTCGCAACTTCTCGTATTCGGCGCATACGGCTGCAAACCCTCGACCGCTGGGGTTACTGTCAGTTTCGTGTTCGCTGCAGAACGTCGCCAGTTGATCCTTGAAATGGTGCGGGCCAATGGGGCGGTATCGCTCCGGGAGCTCGCCCGCGTCGTCCAGACCTCCGAAGTGACCGTACGGCGGGACGTGCGCGCGCTGGAGGCAGAAGGACTCCTCGACCGCCGGCACGGCGGTGCGGTACTGCCGGGCGGTTTCACGCGAGAGTCCGGCTTCCCGCAGAAATCCCATCTCGCGACCGCCGAGAAGACCGCCATCGCGGACGTCGCGGCGGGCCTCGTCGAGGAAGGCGAGGCCATCGTGGTCGGGGCGGGGACGACCACGCAGGAGCTGGCCCGCCGGCTGGCCCGCGTGCCCGGCCTCACCGTCGTCACCAACTCCCTGCTCGTCGCCCAGGCCCTCGCCCACGCCAACCGCGTGGAGGTGGTCATGACCGGCGGCACCCTGCGCGGTTCCAACTACGCGCTCGTCGGCAGCGGCGCGGAGCAGTCCCTGCACGGGCTGCGGGTGTCCCGCGCCTTCCTGTCCGGCGCGGGCCTGACCGCGGAACGCGGCCTGTCCACCTCCAACATGCTGTCCGCGAGCGTCGACCGGGCGCTGGTCCAGGCGGCGGCGGAGGTCGTGGTCCTGGCCGACCACACCAAGCTCGGTACGGACACGATGTTCCAGACCGTCCCGACCGACCTCATCACCCGCCTCGTGACGGACGAGCCACCCGGCCACGACGAGCGCGCCGCGATGGAGCTCCAGGCCCTGGCCGACCAGGGCGTCCAGATCACGGTCGCCTCGTCCTCCGGTACGGGAGCGGGCGGCGGCTCCGCCACGGGGCCCGGCCCCCGCACCGCTGAGGGGGCGCCGCCGGGCCGCCAGCACCGCAGGGACGTGCCGCTTCCGGGCCAGCGAGGGCGCCACCCGGGCGCCCCCTCCGCGCCGCGTCCCTGACCGCGGCCGCGGACTCCGCTCCGGCGGACCGCCAGGCCCGCGTGGCCGACCTGCGCCGCCGCTGAACCCCCGCTGCGAAGGCGCTGCCTCACCGCCGTTGCCCGCCGCCCCCGCTCGTGCGAGCACGGCGGCCACCGGCCGGGCGCACGTCCCAGGGGCACGCCCCCGGTCCTCGGGGCCGGTGGTTCCCGGCGGTGTCCGGGCGGCGTGGGGGCCCTGCCCACCGAGGGCCGGGCGAGGTACCGGCGGCGGGCCGGACGGCCCGGGGGCTCTCCGGAGTCGGATGCCCCGCGATCCTGGAAGGCCCCGGGGGGACCGGCGGCCGGGGTGAGCCCCGTGCCGCAGGGGCCTCAGGGAGCCCGGCGTCCCGGGGGCCGTAGGGGCGGAGCAGTACGTGCTGGGTGGCTGCTCGCCCGGGGGCGTACCGGCCAGTGGCCCCGGCCGCCCCGGGCCGTACGGGCGGAGCGGCCGTGGTCGGCCGCCTGGCGGTCAGCGGCCCTGCGGCCCCCAGCCCGTACGGGCGGGAGCGGCCACATGCGCCCGGGGGCGGCCGTCCCGGCTCGGTGGCCCGGGCCGTCTCCGGGGCCGTACGGGCGGAGCAACCCAGGCCGTCTGGGCCGTACGGGCGGAGCGGCCCGACCGCCCCCCGGGGCCGTACCTGCGCAGTGGCGCCGACCGCCCGGGCCGTCCCGGCTCGGTGGCCCGGCCGTTCGGGGCCGTTCGGGGCTCAGGCCTTGAGGCCGCGGAGGGTCAGGGTCAGCAGGCGGTCGGCCAGTTCGGGGTCGCCGGCGTCCTGCTCCGCCGCCAGGGCTATCGCGTTGGTGAGCTGCATCAGGTCGCCGATCGACACGTCCGCCCGTACCGCGCCCGCCTCCTGCGCGCGGACCAGCAGGCGCTCACCCGCCGCGCGCAGCGGCTCGCTGCACTGGGACAGCGCCGAACCGGGTTCGTACGGCGCCGACATCAGCGCCCGCGCCAGCCCCCGGTACTCGCCGGCGTGGGTGACGATGGCCCGCAGCCACTCCACCAGCGCCGTGCACGGCTCCTCGGTGTCCGCCAGCTCGCGGGAGCGCGCCAGCAGGGCCGCCAGGGCGTCCTGGAAGACGGCGTTCAGCAGGGCGTGGCGGTTCGGGAAGTGCCGGTAGAGGGTGCCGATCCCGACGCCGGCGCGCCGCGCGACCTCCTCCAGCGCGGCGTCCGCGCCCTGCTCCGCGAAGGCCGCGCGCGCCACGCGCAGCAGCCGCTCGTGGTTGCGCCGGGCATCGGCCCGCATGGGCCGGGTCGTCGTCATCGCCGCACCCTCCTCGTCCTCCAGGATGCCATCCGGCCGGTACGGGCGAGGGGCCCTCCGCAACGATCCGGAGGGCCCCTCGCGCCGGGCTGCGCTGTGCGCGGCCGTCAGTCCTTGATCTCGCAGATCGCCGCGCCGGACGTCACCGAGCCGCCGACCTCGGCGGTGAGGCCCTTGACGGTGCCGGCCTTGTGGGCGTTCAGCGGCTGCTCCATCTTCATGGCCTCCAGGACCACGATGAGGTCGCCCTCGTTGACCTCCTGGCCCTCCTCGACGGCCACCTTGACGATGGTGCCCTGCATCGGGGAGGCGAGGGTGTCGCCGGAGGCCGCCGCGGCGGCCTTCTTCTTGGCGCGCCGCTTGGGCTTGGCTCCGGCGGCGAGGCCGGTGCGGGCCAGGGACATGCCGAGCGAGGTGGGGAGGGAGACCTCCAGGCGCTTGCCGCCGACCTCGACGACGACCGTCTCGCGACCGGGCTCCTCGTCCGCCTCCGCGTCGGTGGGCGCGGCGAAGGGCTTGATGTCGTTGACGAACTCGGTCTCGATCCAGCGGGTGTGGATCGTGAACGGGCCCTCGGCGGGGGCGAACGCCGGGTCGGCGACGACGGCGCGGTGGAACGGGATGGCGGTCGCCATGCCCTCGACCTGGAACTCGGCGAGCGCGCGCCGGGACCGCTCCAGGGCCTGCTGCCGGGTGGCGCCGGTGATGACCAGCTTGGCCAGGAGGGAGTCCCAGGCGGGGCCGATCACCGAGCCGGACTCGACACCGGCGTCGAGGCGGACACCCGGGCCGGTCGGCGGGGAGAACAGGGTCACCGTGCCCGGGGCGGGCAGGAAGCCGCGGCCCGGGTCCTCGCCGTTGATGCGGAACTCGAAGGAGTGGCCGCGGATGGCGGGGTCGCCGTAGCCGAGCTCCTCGCCGTCGGCGATGCGGAACATCTCCCGCACGAGGTCGATGCCGGTGACCTCCTCGGTGACCGGGTGCTCGACCTGGAGGCGGGTGTTGACCTCCAGGAAGGAGATCGTGCCGTCGGCGCCGACCAGGAACTCCACGGTGCCCGCGCCGACGTAGCCGGCCTCCTTCAGGATGGCCTTCGACGCGCGGTACAGCTCGGCGTTCTGCTCGTCGGTCAGGAACGGCGCGGGCGCCTCCTCGACGAGCTTCTGGTGGCGGCGCTGCAGGGAGCAGTCACGCGTGGAGACCACGACTACGTTGCCGTGCTTGTCCGCCAGGCACTGGGTCTCGACGTGGCGGGGCTTGTCCAGGTAGCGCTCGACGAAGCACTCACCGCGGCCGAACGCCGCGACGGCCTCGCGGACCGCCGAGTCGTACAGCTCGGGGACCTCTTCCAGGGTGCGGGCCACCTTCAGCCCGCGCCCGCCGCCGCCGAAGGCGGCCTTGATCGCGATCGGCAGCCCGTGCTCGCGGGCGAACGCGACGACCTCGTCCGCTCCCGACACGGGGTCCGGCGTACCGGCCACCAGCGGCGCGCCGGCGCGCTGGGCGATGTGCCGGGCGGCGACCTTGTCGCCGAGGTCGCGGATCGCCTGCGGCGGGGGGCCGATCCAGACGAGCCCGGCGTCGATGACGGCCTGGGCGAACTCCGCGTTCTCCGACAGGAAGCCGTAGCCCGGGTGGACCGCGTCGGCCCCCGAGTCCTTGGCCGCCTGGAGCACCTTGGCCATGTCCAGATAACTGGCGGCCGGGGTGTCACCGCCCAGGGCGAATGCCTCGTCGGCCGCACGGACGTGCAGGGCGTCCCGGTCGGGGTCGGCGTAGACGGCTACGCTGGCGATCCCGGCGTCCCGGCAGGCACGGGCGACACGGACAGCGATTTCGCCACGGTTGGCGATGAGCACCTTGCGCACGATGGCTCCCTCCATTCCCAAAACACGCTGAGTTTAGGGACTGCCGACACGACGTTTCGACTGTTCCCCAGTCGTGAGGTTGCCCACACGGAGCGTGAAACGGGGTCTCTCGGGCCTCTGGACCCCTTGTCCTGCCTCGGTAAGCAGGGCTTCTCCACTGCACAGTAGCCCCGCGGTGTGGCCAAGGTCTCTGTCCTCTGGGCCAGCGGGGCGGGTTGTTTCTTTGTGGAGTCCCTACGAATGGGCGAATGATTCTTTGCTGTTGCGTCAGGACCCTTGCCCAGGGGTTTACCGGTGAGTAGCCTGCGCGTTGTTTCTCCGTACTGCCGGTAACCGACCGAGCGCGCAGGGGGTACCCGTGGCGACCCGCAGACCGATAGCGCTGACGGCGGCCACCGTGCTGCTGCTGGAGGCGGTGGGCGTGCTCGTGCTGCACGCGGTGCTCGCGAAGGTCCAGGGCGACCAGCGGATGTCGCTGGCGGACCTGGACCCCGACGCGATGGTCGCCGGCACCTGGGCGATGGGCGCCGTCTTCGGCGCGTACCTGGCGCTGTGCGGGGCGGTGCTCCTCCGCCTCGGCGTACGCGACCGGGCGCCCGCCCGCTGGACGAGGATCCTGCTGGTCTCCTGCGCGATCACGCACGGCGTGCTGGGCGCGGTGGCCGTGGCCGTGGTCGGCTGGGCCGCCTTCGCGGTGCTGATGCTGGTGCTGGGCCTGCTGGTGCTGGCCCTCGTCGCGTACGGGGACGAGCCGGCGCCCCGGCAGGACGGCGCGGCGGCGGCGCCGTAGCCGCGCGGGGCACGTGCCGCACGCCGGAGCGGCGCCCGGCGGGGGCGCATACGCCGTGGTGCGCGCCCCCGCGGGCCCGCGCCCGCGGCCCGGTGCGGCAGTGCGGCGCAAGGGCGCCGCGGAGCCGATGGGGCGTCAAGCGGGGTGCAGTGCCGCGGCGGTGGGGGCGGTCACGTCCACAGGTCCGTCATCGCCACGCCCAACTGGCCCAGCAGGCGCCGGAAGAGCGGCAGGGACAGGCCGATGACGTTGCCGGGGTCGCCGTCGATACCCTCGATGAACGGGGCCGAGCGGCCGTCCAGCGTGAACGCGCCCGCCACGTTGAGGGGTTCGCCCGTCGCCACGTACGCGGCGATCTCCTCGTCCGTCGGGTCACCGAAGCGGACCAGCGTGGACGCCGTCCCGGAGGCGTACCGCTTGGCCGCCGTGTCGTGCACGCAGTGGCCCGTCTGCAGGACGCCGACGCGGCCGCGCATGGACTTCCAGCGGGCGACGGCCTCCTCGGCGTCCGCCGGCTTGCCGAGGGCCCGGCCGTCCAGTTCCAGGACGGAGTCGCAGCCGACGACCAGCGCGCCCTGGACCTCCGGCTTCGCGGCCACCAGGGACGCCTTGGCCTCCGCCAGGGCCAGGGCCAGTTCGGCAGGGGTGGGGGCGGTGATGCGGTCCTCGTCGAAACCGCTGACGATGACCTCGGGGGCGAGGCCCGCCTGCCGCAGCAGTCCGAGGCGGGCGGGGGAGGCTGAGGCGAGGACGAGGCGGCGCTGTGGGCTCATGGCGCCATCGTACGGAAACGGGCGCGGCGGCCCGCGTCCCTGCACCCGCCGGTCAGCGCAGGCCCGTCGCGAGCATCAGGAACAGCATCGCGACGGCCAGGAGGACCCCTGCCCGGCGCAGCATGGCCTGTGTGGCCCGCATGTCCTCGGGCGGCTCGTCATCGGGGTCGGACCACAGCATCCTTCGATGGTGCGCCCGCGCCGCGCGGGGCGCCTGAGTACGCGTACTCATCCACGCCGCCGGCGATGTCAGCGCCGGGTGCGACGCTGGCCGCATGACTCCATGGAACCTGCTCGACCTGGACCGGGCGCTGCGGGCCTGCTGGGCGGCGGACACCGCGTCGCCGGACGACCGAGACGTGTGGCTGCCGGACAACCCCTCCTGGGGGCACTGCGACATCACGGCCCTGGTGGTCCACGACCTGTTCGGCGGCGACCTGGTCGTCGGCGAGGTGCACGCCGACGGTGTGCAGCGCGGGTACCACTGGTGGAACCGGCTGGCGAGCGGCGTCGAGCTGGATCTGACGCGGGAGCAGTTCAGGCGCGGCGAGGTGGTATCCGCTGCCCGGGCCGTGCAGCGGCCGCCCGGCCCGCTGCCGCGCCGGTGGGACGCGTACCTGCTGCTGAGGGAACGGCTGCACGCGCACCTCGGGGACCTCCCCGAACCCTACTGACGCCCGGAGGGGGCACGGCACCGCCGGTGCGGCGGGGCTGCCCGTGGCTGCCGGTACGGCCGGGGAGCGGTGGCGCGTGCCGCGGCGCACGCCGGTGCGGGGCGGCCCGTGTCCGCCGGGTCCGGTGGGCTACCGGGCGGGGTGCCCCGGTCCCGCACGCGTCCGCCGCCGCGCGGTGCGGCCTGTGCCGTCCGGCCGCAGGCCCAGGTCCCGCACGCGTCCACGTGGTGCGGCGGGCCCGGGCGTGCGCCGGTCCGCGGTGGCGTGCGCCGCGGCGCAGCCGCACGGCGCACCGCAGGCGGCACGCCCCGCCGCCCTGCACGCCTTGAAGCGTCCGCGGCTGCGCGTCCGCGTCCGCGCGCCCCGGCTCGTGCAGCGGGGCGCGGGCGCGGGACGCGCCGGGATCAGCCGGGCCAGTACGTGCGCGACCAGGACGCCGGCCCCGGGCGACGGGTGCGGACGCGGGCGACGCGCGACGGGTCGGACCACGCGTCCGGCGTCGCGGGAGCCCCGTCCGCGGCGGGCGCCGCGGACGCCGCCGCGGCGCGGGCCCGGACCACTGCCAGTGCGGCGGCCAGTTCCTCCGGGGTCGGGTTGCCCCGTACGACTCTGATCATCTGGGGCTCCTCACAGGGGGATGTTGCCGTGCTTCTTCGGAGGCAGGTCTTCCCGCTTGGTGCGGAGCTGACGCAGGCCCTTGACGATGTGCGCGCGGGTCTCCGACGGCATGATCACCGCGTCGATGTAGCCGCGCTCCGCCGCCGTGTACGGGTTCAGCAGGGTGTCCTCGTACTCCTGGATCAGGCGCGCCCGGAGCTCCTCGCGCTCCTCGTCGGACGCGGCCGCCAGGGTGCGGCGGTGCAGGATGTTCACCGCGCCCTGCGCGCCCATGACGGCGATCTGCGCCGTGGGCCAGGCGAGGTTGAGGTCGGCGCCCAGGTGCTTGCTGCCCATCACGTCGTACGCGCCGCCGAACGCCTTGCGGGTGATCACGGTGATGAGCGGCACCGTGGCCTCCGCGTACGCGTAGATCAGCTTCGCGCCGCGCCGGATGATGCCCTCGTGCTCCTGGCCCACGCCCGGCAGGAAGCCGGGCACGTCGACGAAGGTCAGGACCGGGATGTTGAAGGCGTCGCAGGTGCGGACGAAGCGCGCGGCCTTCTCGCTCGCGTCGATGTCCAGGCAGCCGGCGAACTGCATCGGCTGGTTCGCCACCACGCCCACCGGGTGGCCCTCCACCCGGCCGAAGCCCGTGACGATGTTCGGCGCGAACAGCGCCTGCGTCTCCAGGAACTCACCGTCGTCGAGGACGTGCTCGATCACGGTGTGGATGTCGTACGGCTGGTTCGCCGAGTCCGGGACCAGCGTGTCCAGCTCGCGGTCCTCGTCCGTGACGGTGAGGTCCGCCTCCTCCGGGTACACCGGGGGCTCGGAGAGGTTGTTCGACGGCAGGTACGACAGCAGCGACTTGACGTGCTCGATCGCGTCCTTCTCGTCCGCGGCCATGTGGTGGGCGACGCCGGACGTGGCGTTGTGGGTGCGGGCGCCGCCCAGCTCCTCGAAGCCGACGTCCTCGCCCGTCACGGTCTTGATGACGTCCGGGCCGGTGATGAACATGTGCGAGGTCTGGTCGACCATCACGGTGAAGTCGGTGATCGCGGGGGAGTAGACCGCGCCGCCCGCGCACGGGCCGACGACGAGGGAGATCTGCGGGATCACCCCGGACGCGTGTGTGTTGCGGCGGAAGATCTCGCCGTACAGGCCGAGCGCGCTCACGCCCTCCTGGATGCGGGCGCCGCCGGAGTCGTTGATGCCGATCACCGGGCAGCCCGTCTTCAGGGCGAAGTCCATCACCTTGACGATCTTCTGGCCGAAGGTCTCGCCCAGGGCGCCGCCGAAGACGGTGAAGTCCTGGGAGAAGACCGCCACCGGGCGGCCGTCGACCGTGCCGTACCCCGTGACCACGCCGTCGCCGTAAGGGCGGTTCTTCTCCAGGCCGAAGTTGGAGGAGCGGTGCCGCGCGAACTCGTCCAGCTCGACGAAGGAGCCCTCGTCCATGAGCAGGTCGATGCGCTCGCGCGCGGTCAGCTTGCCCTTGGCATGCTGCTTCTCGACGGCGCGCTCGGAACCCGCATGCGTCGCCTCCTCGATTCGGCGCTGCAGGTCCGCGAGCTTCCCCGCGGTCGTGTGGATGTCGATCTCTGGACGCTCGGACATCGGGATGCGGCTCCCTGCCTGGTACACGTGTGGTCACGGGCTGCGTTGGCTACTGGCCCGTAGCGTATCGGCGGGGGTGGCCTTCGGCAGTGCGGTGTTTGCCACACCTACGCTGGGTTGCATGACGCCCTCACTTGGTCCAGCGAAGCGTGCAGGCAGCGGCTCCGGAAGCCCCGCTTCCGGCGCCGGCGGACGCTGGAGCGACCTCGAACGGCCCCCGCTCGATCCCGCGGCGCTGCGCCGGGCCCTCCTGCGGCCGGGGTCGCTGTGGACCTCCCTCGACGTCGTGCCCTCCGTCGACTCCACCAACTCCGATCTTGCGCGCCGCGCCCCCGACCTCCCCGAGGGTGCCGTCCTGGTCGCCGAGGAGCAGACGGCGGGACGCGGGCGGCTCGACCGGACCTGGTCGGCGCCCGCCCGGTCGGGGCTCTTCGTCTCCGTGCTGCTCAAGCCCGCGGTGCCGGTACGGCGGCTCGCCTGGCTGCCGCTGCTCACGGGGGTCGCCGCCGCCACCGCGCTCGCCCGCGCCGCCGGCGTCGACACGGCCCTCAAGTGGCCCAACGACCTGCTGGTGCACGTCGGCAAGGGCGCGGAGAAGGAGGAGCGGAAGGCAGGCGGGATCCTCGCCGAACGCGCCGCCGAGCACGGCGTCGTCGTCGGGCTCGGCCTCAACGTCACCCTGCGCGCCGACGAGCTCCCGGTGCCCACCGCGGGCTCGCTGGCCCTCGCCGACGCCGTCTGCACCGACCGCGACCCGCTGCTGCGGGCCGTCCTGCGCTCCCTGGAGGAGTGGTACCGGCGGTGGACCGCCGCCGACGGCGACCCGGCCGCCTCGGGGCTCCAGGAGGCGTACGCCGCCGGGTGCGCCACCCTGGGCCGCACCGTGCGGGCGGAGCTGCCCGGCGACCGGACGCTGACCGGCGAGGCCGTGGCCGTGGACGGCGACGGGCGCCTGGTCCTGGCCACCGCCGACGGCGGCCGCGAGGCCGTGGGGGCGGGCGACATCGTCCATCTGCGCCCCGCGGGCTGAACGCGCAGGGACGCCGGGACGTGAGCTACGGCACACCTGACGTATCGTTGAGGCGGCCCGCCCGGGGGTGCCCAGCAGCACCCCCTCGTGCACGCCACGGGGCAGGGCGGCGACAGAACGGCGGAGCAGTGCGTACGGAACGGGCAGGAGGCGGCCGGTGACCGTCGACGACGCGAACGCTGGCGGAACGGCACACCCCACCCCCCACCATGTCGTCGACCACACGGCGGAGCCGACCGACGACCCCCTGGCCATCCGCCTGGAGCAGCTGATCCTCGGCGCCGAGCGGCGCTACACCCCCTTCCAGGCCGCCCGCACCGCGGGCGTCTCCATGGACCTCGCGTCCCGGTTCTGGCGGGCCATGGGCTTCGCCGACATCGGGCAGGCCAAGGCCCTGACGGAGGCCGACGTGCTGGCCCTGCGGCGGCTCGCCGGCCTCGTGGAGGCCGGGCTGCTGAGCGAGCCGATGGCCGTGCAGGTGGCGCGGTCCACCGGGCAGACCACGGCCCGCCTCGCGGAGTGGCAGATCGACTCGTTCCTGGAGGGGCTGACCGAGCCGCCCGAGCCCGGCATGACCCGCACCGAGGTCACGTACCCGCTGGTGGAGCTGCTGCTGCCGGAGCTCCAGGAGTTCCTCGTGTACGTGTGGCGGCGCCAGCTCGCCGCCGCGACCGGCCGGGTCGTGCAGGCGGCCGACGACGACGAGATGGTGGACCGCCGGCTCGCCGTCGGCTTCGCCGACCTGGTGGGCTTCACCCGGCTGACCCGGCGGCTGGAGGAGGAGGAGCTCGGGGAGCTCGTGGAGGCCTTCGAGACCACCTGCGCCGACCTCGTCGCCGCCCACGGCGGGCGGCTCATCAAGACGCTCGGCGACGAGGTGCTGTTCGCCGCGGACGACGCGGGGACCGCCGCGGAGATAGCGCTCCGGCTCATCGAGACCCTCAGGAACGACGAGACCATGCCCGCGCTGCGGGTCGGCATCGCCTTCGGCACGGTCACCACGCGCATGGGCGACGTCTTCGGCACCACCGTGAACCTCGCCAGCCGCCTCACCTCGATAGCGCCGAAGGACGCCGTCCTCGTGGACGGGGCGTTCGCGGAGGAGCTGGCCCGCACCCGGGAGGCGCCGGAGTCGGAGGCGCAGCTCGCGGAGGAGGCCGCGCGCGCGGAGAAGGAGGGCGGGACGCCACCCGCGTACCGGTTCGCGCTCCAGCCGATGTGGCAGCGGCCGGTGCGCGGCCTCGGCGTGATCGAGCCCTGGCTGCTGTCGCGGCGGGAGCCTAAGATCCCCGGGTAACCAAATGAACGGTCGTTAACCGGGAGGCCCGCCGCCGTGTCCGCTTCGTCGTCCGCTGCCACCGACCTGCGCTTCGGGGAGTTCGTCGCCGTGCGCCGGCACGGCCATGTCGCCGAGCTGCTGCTCGACCGCCCCAAGGCCATGAACGCCGTCTCGTCCGAGATGGCCCGCTGCATCGCCGCGGCCTGCGACGCCCTGGCCGCCGACCCGTCCGTGCGGGTCACCGTCCTGACCTCCTCCCATGACCGGGCGTTCTGCGTGGGCGCCGACCTCAAGGAGCGCAACTCCTTCACGGACGACGAACTGCGCCGCCAGCGGCCGACCGCCCGCGCCTGCTACACCGGCGTGCTGGAGCTGCCCATGCCGGCGATCGCCGCCGTGCACGGCTTCGCCCTGGGCGGCGGCTTCGAGCTGGCCCTGGCCTGCGACCTGATCGTGGCCGACGCGACCGCGGTCGTCGGGCTGCCGGAGGTGTCGGTCGGCGTCATCCCCGGCGGCGGCGGTACGCAGCTGCTGCCGCGCCGCGTGGGGGCGGCCCGCGCCGCCGAGCTGGTCTTCACGGCCCGCCGGGTGCCCGCGGCCGAGGCGGCCGGACTCGGCCTGGTGGACGAGCTGGTGGAGGAGGACGCCCGGGGCGCCGCCCTGGAGCTGGCCGGGCGGATCGCCGCCAACTCGCCGGTCGGACTGCGCGCCGCCAAGAAGGCGATGCGGCTCGGCCACGGCCTCGACCTCCGGGCGGGCCTGGAGGTCGAGGACGCGGCCTGGCGGACCGTGGCCTTCTCCGGCGACCGGCGGGAAGGCGTCGCCGCCTTCAACGAGAAGCGCTCCCCGGAGTGGCCCGGCGTCTGACGTGCAGCCCGCCCCGGGTGCGGGGGATGGCGTCACCTGGCGTAACCGGAGTGGCGATCTCGGGTAAAACGTACGAAATCCTCCCTAAGCTTGAGGAATGGGTGAGGATGTCCGGCTGAGGGCCGTGGTGGCGCTGGCGCAGGCCATGGCGGCCGCGCACACGCCGCGTGAGTGCTGGCGCGCCGCGGCGCTCGGCGCGCGCGACGCGCTCGGTGGTACGTTCGCGGCCCTCTCGACCTGGCAGCGGGACCTCGGCAGGCTCAAGGTCCTGGTGAACGCCGGTCAGCGGACCCCGGACGAGGAGGAGTTCCCGGAGGACGAGACGTACCCCGTGTACCAGTTCTCCGAGATCACCGAGTTCCTGCACGAACGCTGGGCGGGCGGCGGAGAGCCCAACGCCTGGGTGGAGACGGCCGACGGCCTCGGCCCCGGCGGGGCGGGCCGCGGCCCGGCCACCGCCGCCCGGGGCGCCGCCCGGCCCGGCGCGGTCCAGGCCCTGGGGGCGGGCGGCCGCCCTCCGGCGGCGGGGCCGCGGCTGCTGCGTCGTCGCCCCGATCGTCCTGCACGGGCGGGCCTGGGGCGAGCTGTACGTGGCCCGGCCGGTCGGCGCGCCCGTCTTCGACCGGGGCGACGCGGACTTCGCGACGGTGCTGGCGGCGGTCGTCGCCGCGGGGATCGCGCAGACCGAACGGCTGGAGGAGGTCCGCAAGCTGGCCTTCACCGATCCGCTCACCGGACTGGCCAACCGCAGGGCCGTGGACACCCGCCTGGAGGAGGCCATCGAGCGGCACCTCGCGGACGGCTCCGCGGTCGGCCTCGTCGTCTGCGACCTGAACGGGCTGAAGCGGGTCAACGACACCCAGGGCCACGCGGTGGGCGACCGGCTGCTGGAACGGTTCGGCTCCCTGCTGTCGTACTGCGGGGCACGCCTGCCGGGTGCGCTCGCGGCACGCCTGGGCGGCGACGAGTTCTGCCTCGTGACGGTGGGGCCGAGCGCCGACGAGCTGGTCGCGGTGGCGGACGAGCTGTGCGTACGGGCCGGAGAGCTGGAGCTCGGCGAGGGCGTCGCCTGCGGGGTGGCCTCCACGGGCGACCCGATCGGGCCCGTGCGGTCCGCCCGGCGGCTGTTCCGGCTGGCGGACGCCGCCCAGTACCGGGCCAAGGCGGCGCTGTCGCCCAAGCCGGTGGTCGCCGGGCGCGACGGGGCGGTGGTCCGCCTCGCCGACGCACCGCCCGCGGCGGCCCGGGACCGGCGCCGGTTCCGCGACGCCCGCCCGGACCCGCAGCCGCAGGAACCGGCCCCGAGGCCGGCACCGGAGAGGGGCGCGGCGTTAGAGGAGGCGCCGGTGCGGGACCCGGGAGCTGACGGGTGACCGGCGCAGTACCCGCCCTTGGGCGCCGCAGCCGCTGCGGAAGGGTGACCCGGAACCTGAGGGGTGACCGGCGTGGCACCCGCCCATGGGCGCCGCAGCCGCCGCAGGAGGGCGGCCCGGACCTGAGGGGTGGCCGGCGTGGCACCCTGGCCGGGCTGCCGCGGCCGCTGCGGGAGGGGTGACCGGCGCCGGTCACCGGCCGGGGCTGCGGCAGTGCCCGCGGGCGGGGCCACCCGCTCCGGGCCTGTGCCCGGTGCCGTGCCGGTCAGGATGCCGCAGCGCGGGCGGGCCGGGCCGTCCGGCGTCGGGCCGCACACCGGCTTCCGTGGCCGAGGCCGTGCCGAGGGGACGGGCGGAGGGTGGGGACGGGCGGTAAGGGGCGATGCTGCGGCAGGGTAGTGACATGCAGCGATTCAATCCGTAGGCTGCTGAATATGGATATGCACACTGTCGTGGTGGGGACGTCCGGTACCACCGCCGCCGACGTCATCGCCGTCGCCCGCGGCAACGCCCGCGTCGAGCTCTCCCAGGAGGCCGTCGACGCGCTCGCGCACGCCCGGGAGATCGTGGACGCCCTCGCCGCCAAGCCCGAGCCGGTGTACGGCGTGTCGACCGGGTTCGGGGCGCTCGCCACGCGGCACATCGGCCATGACCTGCGGGGCCGGCTCCAGCGCAACATCGTCCGCTCGCACGCCGCCGGCCTCGGGCCGCGCGTCGAGCGCGAGGTCGTCCGCGCGCTGATGTTCCTGCGCCTCAAGACCGTCGCCTCCGGCCACACCGGGGTCCGCCCCGAGGTCGCCCGGACCATGGCCGCCGTCCTGAACGCCGGCATCACGCCCGTCGTCCACGAGTACGGCTCCCTCGGCTGCTCCGGCGACCTCGCACCGCTGTCCCACTGCGCGCTCGCCCTCATGGGGGAGGGCGACGCCGAGGGCCCCGACGGCACCGTGCGCCCCGCCGCCGAACTGCTCGCCGCCCACGGCATCACCCCCGTCGAGCTGCGCGAGAAGGAGGGCCTGGCCCTCCTCAACGGCACCGACGGCATGCTCGGCATGCTGGTCATGGCCCTCGCCGACCTGGAGCAGCTCTACAAGACGGCCGACATCACCGCCGCCCTCAGCCTCGAAGCGCTGCTCGGCACGGACAAGGTCCTCCGCCCGGAGCTGCACGCCATCCGCCCCCACCCGGGCCAGGCCGCGGCCGCCGCCAACATGCTGGCCGTGCTGAAGGGCTCCGGGCTGGTCGGCCACTTCCAGGCCGACGAGGCCCCCCGCGTCCAGGACGCCTACTCCGTGCGCTGCGCCCCCCAGGTCGCGGGCGCCGGGCGCGACACCCTCGCCCACGCCCGGCTGGTGGCCGAGCGCGAGCTGGCCGCCGCCGTCGACAACCCCGTCGTCCTCTCCGACGGCCGCGTCGAGTCCAACGGCAACTTCCACGGCGCGCCCGTGGCGTACGTCCTGGACTTCCTGGCCGTCGCCGCCGCCGACCTCGCCTCCATCGCCGAGCGCCGCACCGACCGGCTGCTCGACAAGAACCGCAGCCACGGGCTGCCGCCCTTCCTCGCCGACGACGCGGGCGTGGACTCGGGCCTCATGATCGCCCAGTACACCCAGGCCGCCCTGGTCAGCGAGCTGAAGAGGCTGGCCGTGCCGGCCTCCGCCGACTCCATCCCGTCCTCCGCCATGCAGGAGGACCACGTCTCCATGGGTTGGTCGGCCGCCCGCAAGCTGCGCACCGCCATCGGCAACCTCAACCGCGTCCTCGCGATCGAGCTGTACGCGGCGACCCGGGCCGTCGAGCTGCGCGACACGCTCACCCCCGCCCCCGCCTCCCGTGCCGCCATCGACGCGCTGCGTGCCGCCGGGGTGCAGGGGCCCGGCCCGGACCGGTTCCTCGCGCCCGACCTGGAGGCCGCCGACGCCTTCGTACGGGAAGGGAAGCTGGTCGCGGCCGTCGAGCGGGTCACCGGCCCGCTGGCGTAGCACCGGGTACGGCTCCCCGCGGGGCGTGCACCGCCGCTTTCAGCGCGCGGTGTGCGCCCCGCGGCGCATCGCGAAGGCCACCAGTCCGGCGCCCGCCGTCAGCAGGCCGGTGCCGCCGACGAGGTACGGCGTGGTGTCCGGGCTGCCCGTTTCGGCCAGTCGCAGCTCCTGCGCGTCCTGCCCCGCAGGCTCCCGCGGGGCCGCCGGGGACCCTGCGCGGCCCGTGCCGGAGGCCGGCCGGTCGTCGGTGGCGTTCGCCGAGGGAACGAACCACAGCGCGCCGAGCAGCGTCCCGGCGGCGGTGGCGGTCAGCAGGGGTCGGCGTGCAGCGGACACGGCTTCAGATCCTTTTGCGGAACCGAGAATTGGTGGCGTTCCGATGCTAGTGAACGCAGCGGGTCGCGGGAAAGTCCCGGATCCGGGAGCTTACGCTCCGTCATATGAGCCCTGTTGAGACATCACGGTATGTGCGTCTTCGCGTCGACCTGGTGCTGGAGGTCACCGAGCGGAGCGAGCTCACCGATGCCGCTCTGCAACGGATCGAGGACGACGAGTTCATGCCCGAGGAGGAGCGCGCACACGCCAGGACGGCCGTCCGCGGCGACGAAGCGGAAGCTCTCGCGTACCTCGTCGAGCCCTTCCAGATGCTCGGCGAGATGCCGGGCGTGGAGCTCGTCCAGGCGTCCTGGAGCAGCGAGCAGGCGGACTACGACCCGGACGTGGAGGCGTGGGACCTGGACGACGAGACCGCCGAGGAGGAGGACGAGGAAGAGGAGGAGGGAGCGCGGGGGGAGACGCGAGGGAGGTAGGCCCGCCGGCCGCCGGGCGGGTGCGGGGTGACGGCACCTCCGCCCTTGCCCGTACGCTGGAACGACCCCGGACCGCACGCCCGCTGGGCGCGTGTCCGGGGTCACGCCTATACCGGGGAACCGGGCCCCGGACCGGAGCGTCGATCAGTGGTGTTCCCCACATCGCGGTCCCGGACGGAACCGGAACGGGTGTCATGGGTGTTGTGGGAAGAGTTGGCAGGGAAGCCGCGACCATGGAGAAGCGTGTGATGACGGACAGCAAGCGGCGCAGGGGCCTGATGGCGGCGTCCGCACTGCTCAGCGGTGTGCTCGTGCTCACCGCCTGCAACGACGGCGACGCCCCGGTGGACGGCGCGGGCGGCGACACCAGCAGCAGCCAGAGTCCGGGCACCTCCCAGCAGCAGGTCGACGAGGCGGCCGCGCAGAAGACGTCGCAGGCCCGAATAGAGATCGCTCCCAAGAACGGCGCCGACAACGTCAGCATCAACAACGGCACCAAGGTGACCGTCGCCGACGGCAAGCTCACCGAGGTCACCATGACCTCGGCCGACGGCACCGCCGTCGAGGGCAAGATCAGCGCCGACGGCGCCAGCTGGGAGCCGACCGGGCAGCTCAAGCGCTCCACCACGTACAAGATCACGGCGACGGCGGCGGACGCCGAGGGCCGCGAGGCCCACGAGAACACCTCCTTCTCCACCGTCTCCGAGGCCAACAGCTTCATCGGCTACTTCACGCCGGAGGACGGCTCCAAGGTCGGCGTCGGCATGCCGGTGTCGCTCAACTTCAACAAGCCGATCACCGACAAGAAGGCCGTCCAGGCCGCCATCGAGGTGTCCTCCACCAGCGGCCAGGAGGTCGTCGGCCACTGGTTCAACTCCCAGCGCCTCGACTTCCGCCCCGACCAGTACTGGAAGGCCGGCTCCACCGTCACGCTGAAGCTGAAGCTGGACGGCGTGCAGGGCGCCCCGGGCGTCTACGGCGTCCAGGAGAAGACCGTCACCTTCACCGTCGGCCGCAGCCAGGTGTCGACCGTCGACGTCGCGAAGAAGACGATGACCGTCGTCCGCGACGGTAAGACGATCAAGACCATCCCGATCTCCGCCGGCTCCCCGGAGACCCCGACCTACAACGGCCAGATGGTGATCTCCGAGAAGTTCAAGGAGACCCGGATGAACGGTGCCACGGTCGGCTTCACCGACGACGACGGCAAGGGCGAGTACGACATCAAGGACGTCCCGCACGCCATGCGGCTGTCCACGTCCGGCACCTTCATCCACGGCAACTACTGGGGCGCCGACTCCGTCTTCGGCAACGCCAACACCAGCCACGGCTGCGTGGGCCTCAACGACGTGAAGGGCGCGAACGACCCGAACCAGCCCGGGGCGTGGTTCTACGACAACTCGCTCATCGGCGACGTGGTCATCGTCAAGAACTCCAAGGACAAGACCATCCAGCCGAGCAACGGCCTCAACGGCTGGAACATGAACTGGTCCGACTGGAAGGCCGGCTCGGCGCTGTAAGGCGTCCCGCAGGGTACGGGCGAGGGCGGCGGTGCACCCGGGGCACCGCCGCCCTCGCGCGTTCCGCACCGCCCTCGCGCGTCCGGTACCGCCTTCGCGCGTCCGGTACCGTCCGCCCGCGCGCGTCCCGTACCGGCCGGGCACGGCACCGGTCGGCCCGGCACGCGCCCGGCCCGCCTCCTGCGGCGCCCGGCGGCAGGGCCGTGCTCCACCGGGGCGGGCCATCGGCCCGCCCCGTCCGGGACGTCAGCGGAACCGGCTCGCCGGCGGTCGCTGCCGTCGGGCACGCACCGTGAGCGCTCAGCCCTCCGCCGTCGCCACCCCCACCGGGCAGGACACCCCCGTGCCGCCGATGCCGCAGTAGCCGGCCGGGTTCTTGTCGAGGTACTGCTGGTGGTACGGCTCCGCCGGGTAGAAGGGGCGGCCCTCCGCCGGGAGGATCTCCGTGGTGATCGTGCCGTAGCCGGAACCCGTCAGGACCTTCTGGTAGGCCTCGCGGCTCGCCTCCGCCGCCTGCGCCTGGGCCCCGGTGTGGGTGTAGACCGCCGAGCGGTACTGCGTGCCCACGTCGTTGCCCTGGCGGAAGCCCTGCGTCGGGTCGTGGGACTCCCAGAAGACCTTCAGCAGCGTCTCGTACGACACCTTCCGCGGGTCGTAGACCACGCGGACGGCCTCCGTGTGGCCGGTGAGGCCCGAGCAGACCTCCTCGTACACCGGGTTCTCGGTGAAGCCGCCCTGGTAGCCGACCAGCGTCGTCCAGACGCCCGGCGTCTGCCAGAACCTGCGCTCCGCGCCCCAGAAGCAGCCCAGCCCGAAGTCGGCCACCTCCAGGCCCTCCGGATACGGGCCCTGCAGGGGGTTGCCGAGGACCGTGTGCTGCTCGGGCACGCCGAACTCAGGCTCCGCGCGGCCTTTCAGCGCCTGTTCCGGAGTCGGCAGCTCAGGGGTACGGCGGTACAGGAACATGGAGGCTTCTCCTTCGGGCGGTCCTTGTCTGTACGGAACGTGCGGGCCGCCCGCAGGATTCCTCAGCGCCGGCCGGCGTGCCGTACCGCCTGGTCGCGCCACTGGCAGTAGGCCACCGCGGGGAAGTCGTACTGACTCCACGGGGCCGCCCCCACGTGGCCGTCCACCAGGCGGAACAGCTCCAGCGCCGCCTCCCACCTGCCCTGGCGGGCCAGGAAGTACGCCAGCATGTGGCGGGCCCTCGGCAGGTCCGGGTGGTCCGGCGGCGCGGCCGCCGCGTCCACCAGGGCCGCGTCGACCATCGCGACCAGCTCCGGCGTGCGGAAGTCCGCCTCCTTCGCGCCGTCGTCCCGGTGGTCCCACCAGACGATCAGCGGCAGCATCCGCAGCAGCGTCCCCGCCGGCGCCTGCTCGGCGGCCTCCCGCGCGAACGACGCGGCCAGCTCGTCGGAGCCGTGCCACCGGGGGTACCAGTAGCGCAGGGCCGAGACGTGCGCCGGGTAGTGGTACGGGTCGAGGCGGGTGATCGTCTTCCAGATGCGGCGCATGTCGCCGTGGGAGTAGTTCAGGCCGCAGGCGACGGCTGCCTCGCTGACGTACGGGGTCGGGTCGCCGGGGTTCAGCTCCGCCGCCCGCTCGATCCGCTCCACGGCCTGGGGCAGGACCTGGAAGAAGCCGGCGAACTGCTCGCCCGTCGTGTTCTTCGCCCAGTCCGAGCCGCGCAGCGCCCACGCCAGCTGGATCGTGAACTCGACGCGCACCACCGCCACGTCCGGGTCGTCGGGGCCCGCCGCGGCCTCCCAGGCGTCGAGCCAGCCGCCGGCGCCCTCGACGGCCGCCTCGGCCAGGCACGCCGCGTACCGGGAGCGGCGCTGCCAGTCGCGGCGCTCCCGCGTGGCGGCCATGAGCCGCGCCGCCGGCCCGCCGTCTCCCCGCGCCGCGGCCGCCAGAGCCCCCTGGAGGGCAGGGTCGGGGCCGGGCAGCAGCGTGTTCTGCCGGGACGCCGGGAGCAGGCCCAGCGCCGCCGCCTCCCGGGCCGCCCGGGCCCCGGCGTCCCCCGCACCTCCCGCGACACGGCGGTACACCAGCACGCCGACCCCGACGCAGCCCGCGATGACCGCACCCTGGATGAAGTCCACCGTCAGGCCCCTTCCCCGCCGGAAGCCGCCTGCGCGGCCTCCGCCGCCTTGGCCACGCTCTCGTCCCGCACACGGCAGTACTCGCCCGCCGGGTCGCCGCGGTAGTTCCACGGCAGGGTGCCCACATAGCCGTCGACCAGGCGGAACTGCTCGGCCGACGCCTCCCAGCGGCCCTGGAGGTTCAGGTAGTAGCCCAGCAGGTGCCGGACCTCCGGCAGCCGCGGGTGGTCCGGGTCGGCGGCGGCCGCGTCCGCGAGGGCGGCGTCCACCGCCGCGTACATCTCCGGGGTGCGGTCCACGTCGGTCGTGTCCGAGGAGTCGTGCTCGAAGTGCGCGATCAGCGGGAACACCCGCATCAGCGTGCCGAGGGGCGCCTGCGCCGCCTCCTTGACCGCGAACGCCCTCGCCAGCTCCTCCGAGCCGCGCCACTTGCCGCACCAGTACTGGAGGGCCGAGTAGTGCGCCTCGTAGTGGTACGGGGCGCGGCTGGTGATCTCCTGCCAGATGCGGTGCATCTCCTCGTGCGGCAGCCCGAGGCCGATGGCCGTCCAGATCGCGCCCACGTACGGGCACGGGTCGCCGGGCACCGCCACCTCGGCCGCTCGGGCGTGCTCCTGCCGGGTGCGGGCCAGGGTGCGGTGGAAGCCCTCGAACTGCTCACGCGACGTGTGCTGGGCGCGCTGCGCACCCCGGATGTTCCACGCCAGCCGCACCGAACTGCGGGCCCGGAGCAGCGCCGCGCCCGGGTCGTCGGGGCGCGCCTCCTCCCAGGCCGCCAGCCAGGCGTCGTCGTCGGCGGCGACCTCGCTCAGCCGCTCCGCGTGGCGGGAGCGGAGCTCCCAGTCGCGGGACGCCGCCGTCTCGTCGAACAGCTCGGCCGCGGGCTTCCAGTCGCCCGCCCGGGCTGCGGCCATGGCCACCGTCACGGCGGGGGCGTCGGGGAAGCCCAGCTCCGTGTGCTGCCGCTCCGGCGGCAGCAGGCCCATCGCGGCGGACCGCTCGGCGGCCTCCCGCGCCTCGCGCTCGGCCTCCGGGTCGGAGGCGGAGCCTTCGCGCCAGCCCTCGATGAGGCCGCTGATGATGGCCCACAGGAAATACAGGCCGACCGCGAGGACCAGCAGGACGACGGGGGTCACGACGACCCAGAGCAGGATTTTCACAGGGACCTCGGGGGTGGGGGTGGGACGTGGGGGCTGGGGCTGCGCCGTGCACCGCACGGGGCCGTGCGGGCCCGCGGGGCGGTTGGTGCCGCGGGGCGGTTCGTGCCGTGGGGCGGCGCGAGCCTCGGCGCACGGGGTGGTGCGTGTTCTCGTGTACGTGGCGGTGCGGGCCCCTGGTGTACGGAGTGGTGCGTGCGGCACGCGGTGGTGCGTGGCCGCGTGCACGGGTGGTGCGTGCGCACGCGGTGGTGCGTGCGGGCGCGTGGTGGTGCGTGTCGGCACGGGGTGGCTCGCGAGTGCGGCCACCCCGTGGTTCAGGCGGCTGCGGGGGAGAGGAGCGCGCGGAGCGGGGCCGTGTCCGGACGGTCGTCGACCGCGGCCTCCAGCGCCGCGTCCAGCCCGTCGTCGTACCCGGCGGCGAGGCGCAGCTCCGCCGGGCCCGACCAGGACAGCTCGAAGCGGGCGTCGCCGCGGGCGATCAGCTCGCAGACGACCAGCCCCCGCAGGCCGCGGTACAGCACCGGGCGGGCGAACTCGCGGGCCGCCCGGCCCGTCGCCGCTTCGGCCTCCTCCGACTTGGGCAGCCGGTCCGCGATCTCCCAGCCGACGCCCAGGTCGACGGCGTTCAGCAGCGAGTCCAGCGAAGGCTTCGCACCCGTCACCTCGGCGGTGGCCTTCCGGACGGGCTCCGCGCCCTGCGCCACGTACACGGTCATCGAACGGTGGACCAGCTCCGGCCAGTCCACGCGCTCCATCCGCCGCGCCTCCGGCGTGAGCACGGCCTTCTCGACGGCCTCCATCGCGGCCCGCGCGTCCGCGAGCAGGTCCAGAGCCGGGCCGGTCCCCTCCAGGCCGCGGCCGTCGTCGGGCAGTGCCTCCAGGCGGGCGACGCGCTCGGCGATCGGCGGGTGCGAGTCGTAGGGGGACGCGGGCTCGGTGGGCAGGTCGCGGCGCAGCTCCTCCAGCTCGTCGGCGCGGGCCGCCAGTAGATGGCGGACACCGCCGAACACCTCGCCCGGCGGCGGCAGCAGACCGGCGCCGACACCGAGGGTGGCGTAGGCGTTCATGTAGAAGTCGAACGCGGAGGAGAGGGCCGGGAGCTCACGGAGCGCGGAGGCGGTGGCGTCCCGGCCCGCGATACGGGCCGCCGCCAGGTCGGCGGCCAGCTCCTGGCGGCGCGAGGACGCGAGGGTGGCCCGCAGGTAGAAGTGGCCGTACACCCGGTAGACCTTGGCCATCGTCCGGTAGGTGACGCCGGCCCCGGCGGTGTCGACCTCCTTGGCCGCCTTGCCCTTGGCGAGGCGCTTCTCGTTCTTCTTCTCCTGCTGGACGCGTTCCTTGTCGGCCCTCTTGCCGGCCCGCTCCTCGAAGTGCGCGATGGTACGGGCGACCTGCACGCGGCCGCGGACGGTCAGCGCGGACAGACGGGTGTCGGAGTTGGCGTAGTGCCCCATCTCGTGGGCGAGGACGGAGCGCAGCTGCGCCTCGGTCAGGCCCGCCACGAGGGGGAGGCCGAGGTACAGGCGGCGGGTCCCGCCGAGCAGGCCGAGGAGGCGGGCGTCCTCGCTGACCGAGGCGTTCATGTCGGCGGTCAGCCGGATCTCGTCGGGGGCGCGGGTGCCGACCTCGTCGGCCAGCTCCCGCACGGTCCGCCAGAGGCGGGGCTCCTGCTGCTCGCTGACGAGGACGCCGGGGGCGGGCTCGCCCTTGGGCGTCCGGAGCATGAACATGCCGCGCACGATCGGCACGGCCAGGACGGCGCTGACCACGTACAGCTTGAGCGCGAGGCTCGACGGGGCCCAGACCGAGGCGGCCCAGTCCATCCCGGCGAGGGCGGCGAGCATGGCGAGGCCGAGCAGGTAGAAACCGGCAAGCAGCAGGAAGGCGCGCGCGGCGCGCAGCGTGGCGCCCATTGGGCAGAGTCCCCCCACGGAACGCGGACAGGGGCTCCCTGCGGACGTCGGCGTGTGACGGCGTCCGCGCGGCGGCGTCGCGGGACGGCGTACGCGGCGGTGCCGGCAGGGCGCCCGGGGACGGTGCCGTCACCTGACGCCTGCCGTGCGATGTCCGCGGAACGGCGCCCGGGAACCCGTGTCCGGAAATGGACATGGCAAAGCTGTGGGGGGAAGCGGAGTATCACCTACCGGCGGGTTCACTCGCAAGTGTGTTTCCCCCCGCGGTCGCCCTCCCGCTACGGCCCGGTGAGCGGGGAGGGGGTGTGCTGTACGGCTCGGTGGTGGCGGAGGGGGAGTGTGGGGCTGTACGGCTCGGTGGTGGGGAGGGCGGTGTGCTGCATGGCCTGAAGGTTGCGGGGTGTGCTGCATGGCCTGGTGGTGGCGGAGGGCGGAGCGGTACGCGGCCCGGTGGTGGCGAGGGCGGTGCGGTGCACGGTCCGGTGGTGGGGGAGGGCCGGGCGGCCGTGGTCCGGGCCGACCGTGGCCGCAGCGTGCGAGGTCGGTGCGGACCGGTCACCGGGTGGGCGCCCCAGGGGCCGTGCCGCGGCGGCCGGGTCGGCGGATCGTCCGGCGGGACCGCCCCGCACGCGACACCCTG
Organism: Streptomyces sp. CC228A; assembly: GCF_021390935.1. GTDB lineage: Bacteria > Actinomycetota > Actinomycetes > Streptomycetales > Streptomycetaceae > Streptomyces. The sequence continues at coordinate 853,749 of NZ_JAJPUI010000002.1, read as the reverse complement.
TCCGGGGCGCCGCGGCCTCCCGCACGGCTACGGTCGGGCCATGGAGCATAGCTTTGCCGTACACGTCCCCGGCGCCGACCTGTCCGCCGAACCCCTCGATCCCGCACAGGTCGTCTCCGGGCGGCCCGAGGTCTCCGGACGGGTGGTCGGGGAGTCGGCCGACGGCCGGACCGTCCGGGGCATCTGGCAGATGACACCCGGCGTCGTCACCGACACGGCGGCTGACGAGGTGTTCGTCGTCGTCAGCGGGTCGGCCACCATCGAGGTGGCCGACGGTCCCACCCTCCGTGTCGGCCCCGGCGACCTGGTCGTCCTGCGGGAGGGCGACCGCACCACGTGGACCGTGCACGAGACCCTGCGCAAGGTGTACGTGAGCCACCACGCCGCCGTGTAGCCGCCGCCCGGCGGCGCAACCCCGCCTCGGCGTGCAGCCGCCGCCCGGCGGCGCGACTCCACTCCGCGGTGCAGCCATCGTCCCGCGGTGCAGGCACCGCCCCGTGCAGCCGCCGCCCCGCGGTGCAGCCATCGTCCCGCGGTGCAGGCACCGCCCCGTGCAGCCGCCGCCCCGCGGTGCAGCCGCCAGGCCGTCTCAGCCGCCCGACCCGCCGCCCGCCGTTGCGCGGTCGCGGCCCGGTCGGCCCGCGGTCGGCTTCAGCGCAGGAGCGTCGCCGGGCTGCCGCCGTTGGCCTCGTATCCGGCCACCGCCAGCGCGCGGTACACCGCGTACTCCGCGGCCGGGTCCTCGCTCACCGTCCAGGGCAGCGCGCCCACGTAGCCGTCCACCTGCACGATCTGCTCCATCGCCTCCGACCACCGCTCGGCCCGCACCAGGAAGTGCAGCAGCAGATGGCGCACGTGGGCCAGCATCGGGTCGTCCGGGGCCGCCGAGTGCACCGCGTACAGCGCGCCGTCCATCGCCTTCGACACCACCTCCGTGCCGAAGAAGTCCCGCACCATGGCCAGGTCCGGCAGGTGCTCCCACACCGCGAAGAGCGGCAGCGCGGCCAGCAGGGAGCCCTGCGGCGCGCGGGCCGCCGCCGCCGTGGCGAACCGGTCCGCGTCCTGCCGCGACCCGTGCCACTTCTCGCACCAGTAGTGCAGCGCCGCCAGGTGCGCGCCCATGTGCTGCGGGCTCCGGTCGATGATCTTCGCCCAGAGCTGGTCGAACTGCTCCGGCGAGTATCCGAGGCCGCGGGCGACCGCGAGCTCCGCGATGTACGGGACCGGGTCGCCGGGCGCCAGCAGGGCCGCTTCCCCGCAGACCTTCCTGGCCTCCTCCAGGATGATGCGGAACTCGTCCGTGCCGGACGCGGAGGTGCGCCACGCCTGCTGGACCAGGAACTCCGCGTGCACGGCGGCGCCCCCCGCGTCCTTCGGCGCCTCCGCGCGCCACGTCCGCAGCCACGCGCCGCCCGCACCCGGCTGCTGCGCGAGCTCCAGCGACGCGGCGCCCGCGAACGCCTGCACCCGCTGCCAGCGCACCTCGCCCTCCTTGGGCGTGCCCGCCAGCAGCTGGGACGCGGCCCGCCAGTCCTGGGTGCGCTGCACGACGTCCAGCACGTCCATCAGGTCCTGGTCGGGGCCGGGGGTGCGGACGTCCAGGAGCTCCTGGCGCACGAAGCCGTAGGCGAGCGGGTCCGCCGCGTCGGGCGCGCCCGGCTCGGTCAGGCGAATGCCGCCGGAGCGGCGGCGCAGCAGCCACGGCGCGACGACCGCGCCGATCAGGCCGACCGCGAACAAGAACCAGAGAAACTCCACCATGCGCCCATTGTCCCGGACGGCTCCGCGGACACCGGAGCGGCTGTGGACAACGGCCCCGCTGGGGAAAACCCGGCCACCCGGCCGAGCCCGCCCACGTGCTCCCGATCAGGCCCGGCCACGTACTCCCGGGCGAGCCCGGCCACGTACTCCCGGGCGGGCCGGGGCCGACCGCGCCAGGCCCTGCGTACCAAGCAGCCCGGGGCCCCCACCCGTCCCGGATGACCGCCCCCGACCCGCACCACCCCCGGCAGGGCGGGACCACCCGGGCTCCGCCACGGGTCAAGGCAACCGCGGGCCGCGGGCGCCCCCGCCGGATTACTCTCGTGGCATGAGCGACGACGCGTACACCCACCAGAACTTCGAGACCCGCGCCATCCATGCGGGCAACACCGCCGACCCGCTGACCGGCGCGGTCGTCCCGCCCATCTACCAGGTGTCCACCTACAAGCAGGACGGTGTGGGCGGGCTGCGCGGCGGTTACGAGTACAGCCGCAGCGCCAACCCGACCCGTACGGCGCTGGAGGAGAACCTGGCGGCGCTGGAGGGCGGCCGCCGCGGCCTCGCCTTCGCCTCCGGCCTGGCCGCCGAGGACACCCTGCTGCGCACCCTGCTCGTGCCGGGCGACCACCTCGTCATCCCGAACGACGCCTACGGCGGCTCCTTCCGCCTCTTCGCGAAGGTGCTCCAGCGCTGGGGCGTCGAGTTCTCCGTCGCCGACACCACCGACCCCGCGTCGGTGCGGGCCGCCCTCACCGACCGCACGAAGATCGTCTGGGTGGAGACGCCCTCCAACCCGCTGCTCGGCATCAGCGACATCGCGGCGCTCGCCGACGTGGCCCGCACGGCCGGCGCGCGCCTCGTCGTCGACAACACCTTCGCCTCCCCGTACCTCCAGCAGCCCCTGTCGCTGGGCGCGGACGTCGTCGTGCACTCGCTCACCAAGTACATGGGCGGGCACTCCGACGTGGTCGGCGGCGCGCTCGTCACCGCCGACGAGGCGCTGGGCGAGGAGCTCGCCTACCACCAGAACGCGATGGGCGGCGTGGCCGGCCCGTTCGACTCGTGGATCGTGCTGCGCGGGATCAAGACCCTCGCGGTGCGCATGGACCGGCACAGCCAGAACGCCGCCCGCATCGCCGAGATGCTGACCAGTCACCCGAAGGTGGCGCAGGTGCTGTACCCGGGCCTGCCCGAGCACCCGGGCCACGAGATCGCCGCGAAGCAGATGCGCGACTTCGGCGGCATGGTCTCCTTCCGTGTCACCGGCGGCGAGCAGGCGGCCGTGGAGGTCTGCAACCGCGCCCGGCTCTTCACCCTGGGCGAGTCGCTGGGCGGTGTCGAGTCGCTCATCGAGCACCCGCACCTGATGACCCACGCCAGCGCCGCCGGCTCCCCGCTGGAGGTGCCCGGCGACCTCGTCCGGCTGTCCGTCGGTATCGAGAACGTCGACGACCTGCTGGAGGACCTGCGTCAGGCGCTCGGATAGCCGACTCCGTGCGGGAGCCTCTGTGTCAGGTGCTCGGATGACCGGTACCTGCCGGAGCCCCTGCGTCACGCGCAGAGCCGGGCGCCGTGCGGGAGACCCGCGTCGGGCACTCGGACAGCCGGCAGCGCAGGCCGCGCACGCGGCGAGTGGCGCCGCACCCGCCGGGGGTGCGGCGCCACTCCCGTGTCAAGGGCCGCCCTCCCGGTCGCGCGGGCGGAGTCAGGACGGCGGCTGGTCCGCTGCCGGAAGGCCCGTCTGACGTGCCGAGAGGGCCGAGTTGAAGCGGGTCAGCAGCGTGCAGAAGGCCTCCCGCTCGTCCGGCGTCCAGCCCTCCGTGACCTGCGCCATCAGATCGCGCCGGGACAGCCGCACCTCCTCCAGCCGGGCCTGCCCGCGCGGCGAGAGCTGCAGCACCACGGCGCGCCCGTCCTCCGGGTGCGAGGTGCGCTTCACCAGGCCCGTGTCCACCAGCGGCGCCACCTGGCGGGTCACCGTCGAGGAGTCGATGCCCATGCCGGCCGCCAGGGCCTTCACGCCCATGGGGCCTTCCTGGTCGAGCCGGTTGAGCAGCAGGTAGGCGGCCCGGTCCATCGAGTTGCGGAGCTGGCCTGTCCCGGCGAGGCGGGTCTGCTCGGCCCGCCGGGCGAAGACGGCCACCTGGTGCTGGAGGGCATCGAGAAGAGCGGTGTCACCCGGGGGCTCAGGGCTCGCCCCCTGGGAGAACAGCGCAGTAGTCGTCATGTCCTGGGAAGTGGGCATGGCTGCAGGGCTCTCTCGTGCGGCGGTCGGTTTTGGTGGGGGACAGAGTACGCGCCAAGTCGCCGCTGCGTACCTGCCCTGTCGAATCCGAGACCGAGCTCTTCCCTGAGCGTTCCCGAAGCCGTTCCCGCGGTGCCCCCGGGGCTTGACGTGGACGTGCTGCGGTGCCCCCGGGGCTTGACGTGGACGTGCTGCGGTGCCCCCGGGGCTTGACGTGGACGTGCTGCGGTGCCCCCGGGGCTTGACGTGCACGTGCTGCGGTGCCCCCGGGTGCTTGACGTGGACGTGCTGCGGGGTCCCGGCGAGCTGCGAGACTGGCTGCCATGAGCTTCCGCACCCCCCGCCCCTTGCACTTCTCCCCGCCCGCCGTCCTGCTGGACGACGTGATGGGGGCCCAGAAGATGCTGGCGGGGGTCGCCCGGACGACCCCGCTGGAGGGCAGCCGCCACCTGTCCGGGCTGGTCGGCGGACCGGTGCACCTGAAGTGCGAGAACCTCCAGCGCACCGGCTCCTTCAAGCTGCGGGGCGCGTACGTGCGGATCTCCGGGCTGCGCCCCGAGGAGCGGGCGGCGGGCGTGGTCGCCGCATCGGCGGGCAACCACGCCCAGGGCGTCGCCCTCGCCTCCTCCCTGCTGGGCGTCCGCTCCACCGTCTTCATGCCGGTCGGCGCCCCGCTGCCCAAGGTCGCCGCGACCCGCGAGTACGGTGCCGAAGTGCGGCTCACCGGTCAGGTGGTGGACGAGACGCTGGCCGCGGCGCAGGACTACGCCAGGGACACCGGCGCGGTGTTCATCCACCCCTTCGACCACCCCGACGTCATCGCCGGGCAGGGCACGGTGGGTCTGGAGATCCTGGAGCAGTGCCCCGAGGTCCGGACGGTCGTCGTCGGCATGGGAGGCGGCGGCCTCGCGGCAGGCATCGGCGTCGCCGTCAAGGCGCTGCGGCCCGACGTGCGGATCGTCGGCGTGCAGGCGCAGGCCGCGGCCGCGTACCCGCCGTCGCTGGCGAAGGGGCGGCCGGTGTCGGTCCGGTGCGGGTCGACGATGGCCGACGGCATCATGGTGGGCCGCCCCGGCGACGTGCCGTTCCGCCTGGTCCGCGAGGTGGTCGACGAAGTACGGACCGTGTCGGAGGACGCCCTGTCGTCGGCGCTGCTGCTGTGCCTGGAGCGGGCCAAGCTGGTCGTCGAACCCGCCGGGGCCAGCCCCGTCGCGGCTCTGCTGAGCGAACCGGAGGCGTTCGAGGGCCCCGTCGTGGCGGTGCTGTCGGGCGGCAACGTCGACCCGCTCGTGCTCCAGCGGATCCTGCGCCACGGCATGGCGGCGGCCGGCCGCTACCTCACCCTGCGGCTGCGCCTGCCGGACCGGCCGGGGGCGCTGGCCAACCTCCTGGGCGTACTGACCGTGGTGGACGCGAACGTACTGGACGTGGGCCACGTCCGGACCGATCCGCGGCTGGGACTGACCGAGGTCGAGGTGGAACTGCACCTGGAGACCAAGGGACCGGACCACTGCGTGGACGTCCAGGCGGCCCTGCACGAGGCGGGCTACACGGTCATCGGCTGACCCCGTGCGTACGGCACCGCGCATACGCCGCAGCAGGCACGCCACCGTCCGCCGCACCGCGCATACGCGCACCCACCGCCGTACCGCCTGCCGCACCGCGTGGACGCCGCACCACCACACCGCCGCCTGCCGCGCCGCCCATACGCCACACAAACCGCCCCACCGCCCACCGTCCACGCGGCCCACCGCCCGCCCTGCCGCCTTCCGCTCACCGTCGCCGCGCGCCCGTACCGGAACGGCCCCACCGGCACTCGCCCCCGCCGCTGCCAAGTGCCGGGGGCGCCCTCGCGGCCACCGCTTCCGCGTCCCGGTCGGCCCCGCCGAGCCGTTCGCCGGGTCGCCGCCCCGCGCTCGCCCTAAGCTTCGCTTAGCGAATCACCCCAAAACGACCCATCACGGGAGAGGTAAGGGGGAGTGCGTAGATGCCTGGTGCCATTCACGCCGAGGGTCTGGTGAAGACCTTCGGCGACGTACGAGCACTGGACGGCGTGGACCTCGACGTGCCGGAGGGCACCGTCCTCGGGCTTCTCGGGCCGAACGGCGCCGGGAAGACGACCGCCGTCCGCGTCCTCACCACGCTGCTCAGGCCGGACAGCGGCCGGGCCGTCGTCGCGGGAATCGACGTCCTCAAGCACCCCGACGAGGTGCGCCGTTCCATCGGGCTCTCCGGCCAGTTCGCCGCCGTCGACGAGTACCTCACCGGCCGCGAGAACCTGCACATGGTCGGGCAGCTCTACCAACTGCCCGGGAAGACCGCCAAGGCGCGCGCCGCCGAGCTCCTGGAGCGGTTCCGTCTCACCGGCGCCGCCGACCGGCCCGCGAAGACCTACTCCGGCGGTATGCGCCGCCGCCTCGACCTGGCGGCCGCCCTCGTCGTCTCCCCGCCCGTCATGTTCATGGACGAACCCACCACCGGACTCGACCCGCGCAACCGGCAGGCGCTGTGGGAGGTGATCCAGGAACTGGTCGCCGGCGGGACGACGCTGCTGCTGACCACCCAGTACCTGGAGGAGGCAGACCACCTCGCCCACGAGATCTGCGTGATCGACCACGGCCGGGTCATCGCCCGCGGCACGTCCGACCAGCTCAAGGCCCGCACCGGCGGGGAACGCGTCGAGGTGGTCGTCCACACGCCCGGGCAGATCCCCACCGGCCGGGAGGTCCTCGCCCGCTTCGGCCAGGCCACCGCCACCGTGACCGTCGAGGAGCACACCCGCAGGCTGACCGTGCCCGTCACCGGCGGCGCCAGGCTGCTCGCCGAGGTGATCCGCGAGCTCGACGCGCGCGGCGTCGAGATCGACGACATCGGGCTGCGCCGCCCCACCCTCGACGACGTGTTCATCTCCCTCACCGGCCACGCGGCCGAGGCCGCCGCCGGCGACGGCAGCGAGGACGCCGGCGACACGGAGGACGCCGACGGCACTGGGGGCGCGGCGGCCGCGTCGGACGCGGCGGCCCGTACGGACGGCGGAGAGCGGAAGGAGACCGTGCGATGACCGCCCTCACCGGCAACGGCTCCCCGACCGGCCTGCCCGCCCCGCGCCGCACGCGCGGCCCCGTCGCCCGGTCCGTCGCCGACTCCCTCGTCGTCGCCCACCGGAACCTGATCAGGATGGTCAGGATCCCCGAGGTGGTGGTCTTCGGGCTCATCCAGCCGATCATGTTCGTGGTGCTCTTCAGCTACGTCTTCGGCGGCTCCATGACCATCGGCGGCACCACCGACCCGTCCGTCTACCGCAACTTCCTGATGGCCGGCATCTTCGCCCAGACCGTCACCTTCGCCACCGCCGGCGCGGGCGCCGGCATCGCGGACGACATGCACAAGGGCCTCGTCGACCGCTTCAGGTCCCTGCCCATGGCCCGCGGCGCCGTCCTCACCGGGCGCACCCTCGCCGACCTGGTCCAGACGGCCCTGACCGTCGTCGTCCTGACCGTCGTCGCCCTGCTGGTCGGCTGGCGCATCGAGGAGGGCGTCCCCAAGGCGCTCGGCGCCTACGCCCTGCTGCTCCTGCTCGGGTACGCGTTCTCCTGGATCGGCGCCCTCATCGGCCTGTCCGTGCGCACCCCGGAGGCCGCCACGTCCGGCGGGCTGATCTGGCTGTTCCCCGTCACCTTCGTGTCCATCGCGTTCGTGGACTCCGCCCAGATGACGCCGTGGCTGCGGCACGTCGCGGAGTGGAACCCGTTCAGCGCCACCGTCCAGGCCGCCCGGGAGCTCTTCGGCAACCCCGGGGTGTCCCAGTCCGACGCCTGGCCCATGCAGCACCCCGTCTGGGCGTCCCTCGCCTGGTCGCTGCTGATCATCGTGGTGTTCCGGACGCTGGCGGTGCGGAAGTACCGCTCGGCAGCCTCCTGACCAGGGCGGCGGCCTCCTGAGCCGGGCGGCGGCCGCGCCGACGACCAAGGGCCGGCCCCGTCACGCACGGGACCGGCCCTCAGGGCGTCAAGCAGGGCGTCAGCCCTGGTACGGCTTCGCGTCCAGGACCCGCACGGAGGCCATCTTGCCGTTCGGCAGCTCGTAGCGGGCGTCCTCGCCGACCTTCTTGCCGTTCACGCCGCTGCCCAGCGGCGACTGCGGGGAGTACGTCTCCACGTCCGCGCTGGCGTACTCGCGCGAGGCCAGGAGGAACGTCAGGGTGTCGTCCTCGTCGCCGTCGAACGCGATCGTCACGACCATGCCGGGGGCCACCACACCCGCGTCGGTCGGAGCCTCGCCGACCTTCGCGTGCTCGAGGAGCTGGGTGAGCTGGCGCACGCGGAGCTCCATCTTGCCCTGCTCTTCCTTGGCCGCGTGGTACCCGCCGTTCTCCCGCAGGTCGCCCTCCTCACGCGCCGCTGCGATCTTGGCAGCGATCTCGGTTCGCGCGGGACCAGACAGGTACTCCAGCTCGGCCTTGAGCTGGTTGTACGCCTCCTGGGTGAGCCAGGTGACGTTCTCGCTGGTCTGGGTCACAGGTGCTCCTCGTCGGTACTGGGAATACAAAGCAACGCCCTACCAGTAAGGATGCGGCCTTCCCGGGAGGGCGAAACCACGAGCGTAACAACGACGCGGACAAAGAGGGAGGACGTATCTCACGGAATCTACGACTCCGCAGGTCAGAGCCGGTGCTGGGGGGCTTTCCCGCCCCCGGCGGGTGTGTCGCCGCCGTACTGGACCAGGAGGCCTCAGTCGGCCGTGCAGCCCAGCAGCTCCGCCGAGGTCGCCCGCTCCGTGGTGCGGACGCTCACGACCCGGTCGACGCGGTTCGACGGCTCGTCGAAGCGGAACTCCTTGCGGCCCACCTCGGCGCCGTCCACCGCCAGCGCCCGCACCGTGCAGTACCCGCGGGCACCGTCCTGCTTGCGCACCTCCAGGTGCACGTCGACCCGGTCGGCCGCCGCCAGGTCGAACTTGATCAGCTCCCCGCTGATCGCCTGCCCGCCGACGTGGTGGTAGCCGAACCAGCCGAGCAGCGCGAGCAGGCCGACGCCCAGCACCGAACCCACGATCTTCAGCCTGCGGTCCGTCCGCTCGTCCGCGGAGCGGCCGTAACGGCCCTCGGGGAGCTTCTCGCCCGCCACACCCATGATCGTTCCTCTCGGTCCGCGCCCGGCGCGTCCGCGCACCCCGTCCGTGTCCCGTTCGCCGGACGGCGGAATAGCCACTGCGCCGATTCCGTCACTATAGAAGCCGAGCCACATGACCAATCACTGAGGATCAGCCTTGACTGAGCAGCTGCGCCTGATGGCAGTGCACGCCCACCCCGACGACGAGTCCAGCAAGGGTGCGGCCACGATGGCCAAGTACGTGTCCGAGGGGGTGGACGTGCTCGTCGTGACGTGCACGGGCGGCGAGCGCGGCTCCATCCTCAACCCGAAGCTCCAGGGCGACCCGTACATCGAGGAGAACATCCACGAGGTGCGCCGCAAGGAGATGGACGAGGCGCGCGAGATCCTGGGCGTCAAGCAGGAGTGGCTGGGCTTCGTGGACTCCGGGCTCCCGGAGGGCGACCCGCTGCCGCCCCTGCCGCAGGGCTGCTTCGCCCTGGAGGACGTCGACAAGGCGGCCGGCCGCCTCGTGAAGTCGATCCGCGCGTTCCGCCCGCAAGTGATCACCACGTACGACGAGAACGGCGGCTACCCCCACCCCGACCACATCATGACCCACAAGATCACGATGGTGGCGTTCGAAGGGGCGACCGACGCCGAGAAGTACCCCGAGCAGGAGTTCGGCCCGGTCTGGCAGCCCCTGAAGGTCTACTACAACCAGGGCTTCAACCGGCCCCGCACCGAGGCCCTGCACCAGGCACTCCTCGACCGGGGCCTGGAGTCGCCGTACGGGGAGTGGCTGAAGCGCTGGGACGAGTTCGAGCGCGCCGAGCGCACCCTCACCACCTTCGTGCCGTGCGCCGACTTCTTCGAGACCCGGGACCGGGCGCTGATCGCGCACCGCACCCAGATCGACCCCGACGGCGGCTGGTTCCGCGTGCCGATGGAGATCCAGAAGGAGGTCTGGCCCACCGAGGAGTACGAGCTCGCCACGTCCCTCGTCGGCACGTCCCTCCCCGAGGACGACCTCTTCGCGGGTATCCGCGACAATGCATGACATGAGCGCACACCAGGCCCTGACCCAGCTCGCCCCGCTGGCCGCCGACAGCTTCGACCCGAACAAGGTCACGCCCGGCGTGCTCGGCTTCATCGTCTTCGCCGTCATGGCCCTCGCCGTGTGGGCGCTGATGAAGTCGATGAACCGGCACATGAACCGCGTCGACTTCGAGGAGCGCACGGCGGCCGCCCCCGCGGACCAGCCCGCCGCCCCGACGAAGCCAGCCCCCCAGCAGTAGCTCCACCGTCCGGCGGCAGGCCCCCGCTCACCCCGCAGGGCCCGCCGCCGCACCACCCCGCGCGGCGGGCGCCGCTTCGGCCTGCCCCGGTCGCCGGCGGCTCCCGCGTGACCACATGCCGGGGCCGCGCCGTGCCGTGCCGCCTACCGGTCCCCTGACTCCCCGTGCCGTGTCCCACGACACCACGGGTCGCCACCCCCATGCCGGGGGAGAATCCCTGTGATGACGAGCCCGCAGGGGCGCGACGGGGGGAGAGTCACGATGAAGCGCATCGCCGCATGCCTTGCGGCAGTCCTGGTCACGCTGCCCATGCTCATGGGGTGCACCGTGGCCGACGATGTCGACGTAGGCGACTGCATGGCCAACGAGGGCGGCGCCGGCCACATCGACCCCGTCCCCGTCGACTGCGACTCCGACAGGGCCTCCCTCCGCGTGGTCGACGTGGTCGACGGCGAAAGCGACTGCCTCGGCCTGTACCTCGCCTACCAGGAGACGAACGTCTTCGGCAGCACCACGACGCTCTGCCTCAGCTTCCGGCTCTTCTCGTGGCAGTAGGGCATAGGGCACCACCCCCCCGTCGCGGCGCGTTCCCCCTTCCCTGCGCCGACTGCCGGTGAGGCGGCCTGCGTTCGGCCCCGCGACGGGTCACCCCTGAGGCCGGGCCGCGGGCGCCGGCCGACGCCCTCCGCCCCGTCGGCATGCTGCTTCCACGGCCGGCCCGCCCACTGTTCGTGCGCTGCCCCTGTGGCGCATGGGCGGGGCGAGGACGGGTGCGCAAGGATGGGGGTATGCCCAACCGACTCGCGCAGGCCACGTCCCCGTACCTCCTCCAGCACGCGGACAACCCCGTGGACTGGTGGCCATGGGAGACGGACGCGTTCGACGAAGCGCGCCGGCGCAACGTACCCGTCCTCCTGAGCGTCGGCTACAGCGCCTGCCACTGGTGCCAGTGCATGTGAACAACCGGGTAGTCACGACCTGGGGTGTTGTCAGAGGGTAGCCGTATGGATACGTACGACGAGGAACTGGACGCAAGCATCGACGCCTGGGTGGAGGCTGAGCCGGCCGCTTCGCCCGAGTGGGGGCCCGAGAAGATCGCCGGCATCCGCGAGCGCTTGGAGGGCGGCGCACCCGCTGTCGCCGCTGAGAAGTAGTGGGGTGGAGCCGCAGGCGCGGTTCACAGGGTGGCGCTGTGCGTGTGAGCGAATGCTCCGAAGCTACGGCGAAGTGGGGGGTTCGGGGAAGCGCTCGTGGATCTGCGCCTGCGGAGTGTCCAGGTGCGGTCGGGTGTCATCGCGGCGGCCATGTCAGCAGGGCTGCGTTGAGCAGCCGCGCCGACAAGGAGGGGTTCGCGCGAGTCGCCGTCGGCGGCGCCGCTCTCCAGAAGGGCCGCGACATCGGCGGTTGCCGGTGCGGTCGGCGATGCCGCCTGGTTGCGCAACACCCGTAAGCCGCCGATCAGATCCAGCACCCTGCGCTGGTCTTCCCGGAGAGCCTCCCGGTGTGCTTCGGCACGCGCGTCACGGTGCGGGTCCGGGGCGCCTCCCTGACAAGTTGCGGCCAGGGCCTTCTCCGGTGTCTGTCCACGACGGGTCAGTCCGGGGCGAGGCGGCCCTGGCCGCTACGGACACCCCCGCCGTCCGGTCGACCGGAACGGCCGAGGGGCAATGCGTGACCTCGTAGGGCCTTTGTGGGCGTCCTGGGCGGATTACCTCAGTCCGCGTGCGGATTGAGGTAATCCGCCTTCTCGCAGGTGTCCGCGCCCCAGTCGTCGCGGCAGATCCAAAAACGGAGCGAGTGGATCGGGATCGTCCGTTCCAGATGGATCCCGGTCCAGGAGTTCTCGGTGCCGCACCCTTCTTCGGCCCAGCGCGCCTTGTTGGACCACTCGCTTGTCCAGCCCATGTCGACGGTCAGGTACCAGTAGACGGACTTGTCGTCACAGACCGTGTCGCGCAGGGTCATTCGCGGCAGCTCGAAGCGGTAACCGTTGACCCACTTGAGGTTTCCGGAAAGGTTCGCGAAGCTGCCCGTGACGGTGAAGTCCCCGGCTGCGGCGTGCGCGGGTGCGGCGAGCAGCGGGGGGAGGACGGCGGCCGACATGGCGGCCGCGGCGAGGACGGAACGAAGGCGCATGGAGTCTTCCGGACGTGAGCGGCGGGGTGCGGTCGGTCAGCGGGCGTAGGGGTTCTCGGCGACGACTCCGGGATGGGAGCAGACGTCGACGCCGGTGCGGTCCTCGCACAGTGCGAACCCGACTTCCAGCAGGGGCAGACTTCCTGAGAAGCGGATGCCGTCGTACGTGCGCGTGGTGCCGGAGCCGTTGGTGTTCCAGTACAGCTTGTCGCTGACCAGCGGCTGCCAGCCGGAGTTGCCCTTGCGGCCCCGCAGCTGTACGTAGACGCTGCGGCCGTCGGTGTCACCGTCGTGGACCTTGAGGACACCGCTGTCGAAGCTGAACTCGCCGGTCCAGCGGAAGTGGAAGTCGGCCCAGTTCCCGTCCCCGTCCGTGTGGCCGACAGCTCCCGGCTCCGCCGCGTGTGCCCCCACGGGGGCGAGCAGAGCCAGAGCGGACAGCGCCGCTGTCGCGGTAAGTCGTCGAAGCATGAGCCAGACCCTCTGGTGAACGACCTCCGGAGGCACCCCGGTTGCGCCTGCTCGGAACCGCCCACAGGCAATGGCTTCCGTGGTCACAGCCGGGTGGTGAACTGGACGTTGGGCTGTTTACGCAGCCAGCCGCGATCGGTCAGGCTGAGTAGCTTCCCGCGCAGCAGCTCCAGCTTGCTCTTCGCGCTGATGTCCATTCCCGGCATCTCGCCGACCTGCCGGGCCATGGCGGGCCTGGTGGCCTGCCGCACGGCGGTGAGGATGCGCTGGTAGTCCGGCGGGAGCGTCGTCTCCTCCACGCCCGGTTCGCGGTGCGGGATCAGCATCACCGCCCAGCCGCAGCAGGTGCGAACCAGCGAGCCGGCCGGTCCCCGGGTGGGTCACCGGTTCACGTAGCGGTTCAGGTCACCGCCGAACCGAACCACCGTCCGTGGACGTGCTCGGCTGGGACACCCAGCCGAGCACGTCCACCGGTTGCTCAGATCCCCACGCGAGGGGGCACCGGGGTCAAGAGCTGACGGGCGTGGTCAGGGTGGGGGTGCTGACGACCCTCGCGCAGATGGCGAAGACCTTCAGCTTCCCGGGGTTGGTGGTGTCGGTGTTCGTGGCGAACGCCCACCATGCCTCTCCGCTGATCGGCTGGGTCGAGTGCAGCAGGTACCGCTCGGCATGGGAGTTGCCCGCGATGACGCTGGCGCCCCCGCCCGTCCGGGTCTCACCGGGCGGACAGACGGCCTGGGCCGCAGCCCGGCCGGGGAAGCCGCCGGAGGCGACCGGGATGGTCACCTCGTTCTCCACGACGCGCACGATGTCGTCGGCCTGGGCCACAGCGGCCGGCCCCATCACCATCGCCGCGGCCGCGGCGGCTACGAGACACTTCTTCAGCACGAGATGCCCTGCTTTCGCTCGGATACAGGAAAGACGTCACACCGGGTGTGAGCCGCCCCAGGTGTATCGCCGTACCTGACCAAACCTTCGGACGACATTTCGAAACACGCTCACGTGGCGCACGTGATCCACTCCGACAGCCGACCTCGAACTGATGGGTGACGTATCCCGTCAAGCCAGCTGCTGACGGACGATCTTCCCCGCAGACCGCCGTCCGCGACCAGCGTGAGTACCCCGACAAGCCGACATACCAGCTCTTTGACCTGCGGCTTCAAGTTGGCGGAGGCTCAGTGCTCGGGTGTGCCAGGTGCCGGAGTCGGTGCGGGCCAGCAGCCGTCCGTCGGCGGTGCTCTCGATCGCGTGGACGGTGACGGGGCGGTGGACGGCCAGCTCGTACCGCTTCTCGTAGTCGGCCAGGTACGCGGTGACGTGCTCGGCGTCCGGGTAGGTCTGACCGGTCTGCTGTGGCATGGCCCGGCCGGGCAGCGAGGAGTAGGCGGCCGGGGAGAACAGGCGCAGGCTGTCCCAGTAGTGCTGCCAGGCGCCGCCCGGCGCGGTGGAGGCGTCGAGGATGGCGAAGTCGAGCTTCGCGCGGCGCAGGTAGTAGCCGGCCGCGAGCCCGGCCTGGCCACCGCCGACGACCAGGACCTGCGTGTGGTGCTCACTCAACGCTGCCTCCGGGGACACGGTCGAAGGCCGCCGCCACCGCTGGCGCGGGGTGTGGCGGCCGGGGCGGCTACTTGCGGCCGGTGCGATGGGTGAAGATCAGTGCGACCAGGGCCAGGCCGACCACGCCGCCGACCAGCTGCATGCCGATGAAGCCGGGCAGCGAGGCGGGGGCGATGCCGGCGAAGGTGTCGGTGAACGCTCGGCCGATCGACACCGCGGGGTTGGCGAAGGAGGTGGAGGAGGTGAACCAGTAGGCGGCGCCGATGTAGGAGGCGACCGCGACGGGGGCGAACCGCAGGAGGTCGCTCTTGCCCAGGCCGAAGATCAGCAGGATCAGTCCGGCAGTGGCGACGACCTCGCCCAGCAGCAGGTGCCCGGCCGAACGGTCGTGCGTGGACCACTCCACGAGGGCTTTACCGAATATCGCGTCGGCGAGCACCGCGCCGCCGATCGCCCCGGCGATCTGCGCCGGGATGTAGGCGGCGACCTCCCGTACGGTCAGGCCCTGGGGGTCGTTGCGGCCGGACCACCACTCGGCGAGGGTGACGACTGGGTTGAAGTGCGCGCCGGAGACCGGGCCGAGCAGCAGGATCAGGACGCCGAGGCCGAACACTGTGGCCAGGGAGTTGGCGAGCAGCTGCAAGCCCACGTCCTTGGTCAGCTCGGTGGCCTGGATGCCGGAGCCGACCACGACCGCGACGAGCGCGGCGGTGCCGACCAGCTCGGCCGCGACCCGGTTCAGCAGCGGCACCGCGGGCGGCTCGACCGCCAGCGGCTCCTCGGTCTGGCTGGCGAGGTTCACGGGGACAGTCTCGGATCTCGCCTCGTCTATGGCGCTCAAGGACACTCCTGGTGCAGGGCGGGGCAGGGCCGCCAGTGGGGGCTGTGGTGGTGGGGGTCAGCAGGAGCGTTTGCGGCCTGCTGCCGCGCGGGCGGTGGCGGCCAGCCCGGCAAGGTCCGCGGCCAAGGCATCGATGGCCTCGGGGCGGAGCGAGTAGTAGGTGAAGCGCCCGCAGGGCTCGGCGTCCACGAGGCCGGCGTCCCTCAAGGTCTTGAGGTGGTTCGACAGGTTGGTCTGTCTGGCGCCGGTCTCCTCCACGAGGTGGGTCGTGCACAGCGCCTCGCGGGCGAGAAGCTGGACGATCTGCATCCGCAGCGGGTCGGCCAAGACCTTCAATACATCACTGTCGACTGACGTCACCATGGGGTGATACGTTACCCGGTGTGAGGCCTCCTGGCGAGCCCCTTGCCCGGCCGCGACCGGGGTTCACCTGCGATTCCCCGCATCCACATCCTGCTGCCTCGATGGGCTGGACCCTGCGATGACCGACTCCACGCCGCCCGTGCCGGACGACCGGCTCCTGGCTGGCGCCGCGCACCTGGCCAGCCGCTACGACGGGACCTTCGCACCGGAGACCGTCCTCAAGCTGCTCGCCGACTCCTACCGGCTCCTCGCCGAGCAGGCCACCGTCCGATCGCACCTGATCGTGCTGGCCGAACGCCTTGCGGACGAGCGCCTCGCCGCGCTCGCCCACACCCATGCCGAGGCGGCCGTGGCGGTGCCGCGGGTGCTGTTCGTGTGCTCAGGCAACGCCGGACGCTCCCAGCTCGCCGCCGCCATCCTCAGCCATCTCGCCCAGGGAACCGTCCAGGTCTCCTCGGCCGGCACCCAGCCGGCCGCCGACCTGGACGCTCACATCGCCGAGGTGCTCGCCGAGGCCGGTGTGCCGCTCGCCGACGACGTGTTCCCCAAGCCGCTGACCGAGGAGGTGGTGG
The DNA here is from genome assembly GCF_021390935.1 of Streptomyces sp. CC228A. Classification (GTDB taxonomy): domain Bacteria; phylum Actinomycetota; class Actinomycetes; order Streptomycetales; family Streptomycetaceae; genus Streptomyces. The sequence goes on along the minus strand of NZ_JAJPUI010000002.1, from coordinate 837,415 downwards.
CCGCCGCCGACGTGGTGGTCACCATGGGCTGCGGCGACGCCTGCCCGATCCCGGCCGGGCGCCGCTACCTGGACTGGCCCGTCCCTGACCCGGACGGCGCCCCGATCGAGCGCGTGCGCGCGATCCGCGACCAGATCGGCTCTCGCGTCCAGGCCCTCCTCGCCGACCTCACTGAAGCCCCGAAGTAGACCCCTGGGCCCACCCCGCACCGCGCCCGCACCACCGCACAACGAAGGACACCCCTACCGATGACCACCGCGCCGCTCGCCTCCGTGCTGTTCGTCTGCATCCACAACGCCGGCCGCTCCCAGATGGCCGCCGGGTTCCTGACCCACCTCGCGGGCGACCGCGTCGAGGTCCGCTCGGCCGGTTCCATGCCGGGTGACCAGGTCAACCCCTCCGCGGTCGCCGCGATGGCCGAGCTCGGTATCGACATCTCCGACCAGAAGCCGAAGATCCTCACCACCGAGGCCGTCCAGGCGTCCGACTACGTGATCACGATGGGCTGCGGCGACGCCTGCCCGTACTTCCCCGGCAAGAAGTACCTCGACTGGAAGTTGGACGACCCGGCCGGCCAGGGCGTCGAGGCCGTCCGCCCGATCCGTGACGAGATCAAGGGCCTCATTGAGGGCCTCATCGCCGAGATCGACACCAAGGCCGCCCAGAGCCAGGAGAGCTGAGCATCTTCATGAGCGACAACAGAAGTGCCGACGGGGTGCGCGAGGTCGTCATCATAGGCTCCGGCCCCGCCGGCTACACCGCCGCCCTCTACACCGCCCGCGCCCAGCTCAAGCCCCTGCTGTTCGGCAGCTCCATCTTCGTCGGCGGCTCACTGACCACCACCACCGAGGTCGAGAACTTCCCCGGCTTCCCGAACGGCATCGACGGCCCGGACCTGATGACGAACATGCGGGCCCAGGCCGAGAAGTTCGGTGCCGAGATGGTCGACGACGACATTGTCTCCGTCGACCTCACCGGCGAGATCAAGCTGCTGACCGACTCCGAGGGCACCGTCCACCGCGCCAAGACCGTGATCGTGGCGACCGGCTCCGGCTACCGCAAGCTCGGCATCCCGCGAGAGGACGAACTCTCCGGCCGCGGCGTGTCCTGGTGCGCCACCTGCGACGGCTTCTTCTTCCGCGGCAAGGACGTGATCGTGGTCGGCGGGGGCGACACCGCCCTCGAGGAGGCCACCTTCCTCACCCGGTTCGCGAACTCCGTGACCGTCGTTCACCGCCGCGACACCCTGCGCGCGTCGAAGGCGATGCAGAACCGGGCGTTCGCCGACCCGAAGATCACCTTCGCCTGGAACAGCGAGATCGCCGCCATCCACGGCGACAAGCTCGTCTCCGGCGTCACCCTGCGCGACACCGCCACCGGCGAGGAGCGCGAACTGGCCGCCTCTGGTGTGTTCATCGCGATCGGCCACGACCCGCGCACCGAACTGTTCACGGGCCAGCTCGACCTCGATCACGAGGGCTACCTCAAGGTCGACTCGCCCTCCACCCGCACCAACCTGCCGGGCGTCTTCGGCGCGGGCGACGTCGTCGACCACACCTACCGCCAGGCCATCACCGCTGCTGGCTCCGGCTGCCAGGCCGCGCTCGACGCCGAGCGATTTCTCGCCGCCCTCGCCGACGAGGCCGCCGGTCTCGGCGAGGACACCCCCGAGCTCGAACCCGTCGCCTGACGCGACACCCCTATCCGCTTCCCCGTCGTCCCCGGGCGCATCCGTGCCCGGGGACGCCTCGACACCGGAGCCACTTATGGCCGGCACCACCATCACCGTCACCGACGAGACCTTTGCCCAAACCGTCCTCGCCAGCGACAAGCCCGTCCTGGTCGACTTCTGGGCCGCCTGGTGCGGACCCTGCCGCCAGATCGCCCCCGTCCTCGACCAGATCGCCACCGAGAACGCCGACAAGATCACCATCGCGAAGCTCGACGCCGACGCCAACCCGGAGACCACCCTCAAGTACGGGGTGCTGTCCCTGCCCACCCTGCACCTCTTCAAGAGCGGACAGATTGTCCACACCATCACCGGCGCCAAGCCCAAGGCCGCGCTCTGGGCCGACCTCGCCGAGCACCTGCCGTAGGCGGCCCCGGCCACGCCGGGTCCGCCTCGGGTGGGTAGGGTCGCGGCGCGAACCGGCAGACCGACACATGAATGGAGCCCCGGTGGGCGGAACGGACGAGCCCGCTGGGCAGCGGGTCGGGCTGGGGACGATCGTCCGGGAGTGGGGCCGGATCGGCTCGATCGGGTTCGGTGGTCCACCCACCCACATCGCTCTGCTACGGCAGTTGTGCGTGGAGCGGCGGGGGTGGATCACGGCAGCGGAGTTCGAGGACGGCATCGCGGCCACGAACCTTCTGCCCGGACCGGCCTCGACCCAGTTGGCGATCTTCACCGCCTGGCGGCTGCGCGGCATCCCCGGAGCGCTGCTCGGCGGAGCCGCGTTCATCGTGCCCGGCCTGGTCATGATCCTCGCCCTGGCCGCGCTGTTCCTGGCCGGCAGCCCACCCTTGTGGGTGCTCGGCGCCGCAGCGGGTGCCGGGGCCGCGGTCGCGGCGGTCGCCGTCCAAGCGGCGACGGCGCTGATACCCGCGAGCTGGAAACGCGCCGGCACCACCCGGGCCGCACGAGCCCGTTGGGCCGGCTACTTCCTGGCAGGAGGCACGGCGGCAGTGCTCGTCGGTCCGTGGATGGTCCTGATCCTCATCGCCTGTGGGCTCCTGGAGGTCGCCATCCGCACCCGCGAGAGCGCCAAGGTCCCCAGGCGCCACTCGATGTGGCCGCTGCCGCTCGCGACGGCCGCGCCCGCAGCCACCGGCCTGCTGGCACTGGCGTGGGTGGCATTCAAGGTCGGTGCGCTGTCGTACAGCGGCGGGTTCGTCATCATCCCACTGATGCAGGCCGACGCCGTCCACACATACCACTGGATGGCCGACAGCCAGTTCCTCAACGCGGTCGCACTCGGCCAGATCACCCCCGGCCCCGTCGTCCAGACCGTCGCCGTCGTCGGCTACGCCGCGGCCGGAATCCCCGGCGGACTGCTCGCCGCCGCCGTCGCGTTCGCCCCCTCGTTCCTGTTCGTCATCCTCGGAGGCCCCCGCTTCGACGCCCTGCGCGCCAACGCCGGGGTGCAGGCGTTCCTCACCGGAGCCGGACCGGCCGTCATCGGCGCGATCACCGGTTTCGCCATCCCCCTCGCACTCGCCCTGCAACACTCCTGCTGATGGCAGTACGCGGTTCTCGCCGCAGCCGCCCTCTGGCACCTCGCCGCCCGCCGGGGCGTCGTCAGCGCACTCCTTGCCGCCGGAGCAGCGGGCATCGGCGCCGCGGTACTCGGCTGGCCGGTTGCCTGACACTCGGCGCCCTGCGCCTGGCCGCAGCCTCGTCAGGCACAGTCGGCGTGGGTTCCCGTGCACCTCGCACCGACCGACCCACCGCCCCCGCGGCAGGGCACCCGTGACGTAGCGAAGCCGGGGCTACGCGTCCTCGATGATCCCGCAGACGCCGGTGGATTCGTCGCCGGTGCGGTCGTCGGCTCGTTGCCGGGTTTCGATGAGCGTCTGGCGCAGAGCGAGCAGCTCGGCGACGGTGGTGTCGAGCTCGGCGATCCGGTCGTCGAGCAGACTGCGCACGGCGGCGCACGGTGAGGTGCCGCCGTCGCGGGCGGCGAGGATGTCGCGGATGTCGTCCAGGCGCAGGCCCAGGGCGCGGGCTCTGCGGATGAAGGTCAGCAGTTCGACGTGGCGCTGGTCGTAGAGCCGGTAGCCGGCCGTGGTCCGCTCGGCGGCGGGCAGCAGGCTCCTGGCCTCGTACACCCGCACCGCCTTGCGCGTGACCCCGGCGGCCTTCGCGGCTTGCCCGATCGTGAATCCTGGTAGCGCCATGCTCGTGCCTCCTCGCCTCCATTCTTGACCTTCACCCCGGGGCCGGGTTCTAGCGTCGGGGGTGTACGGATGAGGGCGCTGTGAGAGAGGTGATCACCATGCCGTTCCGTGAGGGCGAGGTCTACCGCTGCCCGGATGCGGCCTGCGGGTGCGAGCTGACCGTGACCAAGGCGGCTCCAGCCACGTGCACTGGCCAGCAGAGCCCGACGTGCTGCTGCGGCAAGACCATGGTGAAGAAGCCGGAGTAGAACCGACCCGTTGGCGTCGTGGTTCTGCGATGCCGGTGTTGTCCGTCCCGGTGGTACTCGCCGTGCCACCGGGACGGCCTGCCCCGGCTGACTGGGCGTGGCTTGGCTATCCGGCTTCGTCTTCCAGACGGGCCGCGTCCAGGACGGTGATGCGTCCGCGTGCGAGGCGGATCAGGCCGCGGTCGGCCAGGGCGCGCAGGACCTTGGTGCAGGTCTCGCGGGAGGTGCCGGCGAGGGCGGCGAGCTGTTCGTGGGTGAGGGCGATCTGTGGGTGGCGGGCGACGGGCCGCAGCGGTCCGGCCGGGGGTTGGGCGGTGGTCAGAGTGAGCAGTGTCGTGGCGATGCGCTGGGCGACGGACTTGAAGACGCTGTCGGAGAGCCGTTGTTCGAGGTCGGCGAGGCGTCGGCCGAGGATCGCGGTGATGCGGGCGGAGATACGGGCGTCGGCCAGCAGGAAGCGGTGCACGTCGGTGCGGCTCATGACGCACACCGTCGCGTCGTCGAGGGCTTCGGCGTAGTTGTCGTACATGCGCTGCCCGAGGAGCACCATCTCGCCGAAGATGGTGCCTGGGGTGATGATCGCGGTGGTCAGGGCGCGGCCGTCGGCGGAGACGCGGAAGATCCGCACCCGTCCCTTCTTGAGGATGAACAGCACCTCGCAGGGCTGAGTCGGGGCGTACAGCATTTCCCCGGCCGAGTAGGTCTTCATCGGCGCGGCGGCGGCGATGGCCTCCATTTCCTGTGCGGACAGGTCGCGGAAGATGTCGACCTCGGCCAGGCACCAGGTCCGTTCGGTGTCCGGACCGGTGTCGGTCATGTGGTGTGTCTCCTCGCGTCGTCCGGGTGCCCAGGGTGGGGGCGCGGCGCCCCATGCCGGGCTGGCCAGCGCGTCGGCGCCTTCGGCCAGACAGTAGGACATCACAGCGCCGGTCGGGACGTTGCCGCGCAGGGCAGTGCCCTGCGGCGGCGTATCGGGGCCGCCGGTCTGTTCGGGCGGTCGTGGCGTCATCGCCTGTTCGGGCCCGTTCGCTTGCCCATCGCCTGCGCGATGGAGGCGAAGGCCAGGCCGGCGAGCAGCCCGAAGACGAGGTGGGCGCCGAGGCTGGAGCTGGTGACGTCGTTCCATTCGAAGACCGGCATGCCCATGTTGGCGGGCATGATCCACAGGGCGCCGACCGTCCACCACACCGCGCCGTAGGCGAGGCCGAGGGCGACGGCGGGCGCGGTGCGCTGGGCGTAGGGCCCCAGCACCACGCCGAAGCCGGTGCCGGCGAAGGTGGCGATGGCCAGGTGGATCAGCCAGCCCGCGAAGGCATTGGTGGAGCCGAGGAGGCCGGCGACCATGGTGATCATCGACGTGTCCGGCATCGGCGTGGACACGGACATCCATATACCCATCCCGACGCCGCCGACCAGGCCGGCCGCCGCACCCCACACCGCGTGGTGGAGGGGGATGACGGCGGTTCTCTCCGAGATCTGCTTGGTGATTGTCATGAGGGGAGCCCTCTCCTGCTGAGGGATCTTGTTTTCGTTCTGACGCTAGGACCAATGACCCGGGCGGGTATGTGAGGGCGCTTACGTACGGGCCGGTAGGGCCGAAGGCGATCAGGGGGATTTCTCGGCGATCAGCAGGGCGTAGCCGAGGGTGCCGTCCGCGACGGCTGCGCGAGCCGCTTCCAGGACGGCCGGGGCGGCGTCGAGGTCCACGCCGGCGTCGGTCAGCCGGGGTGCGGCGGTGACGCGTAGCAGGTTCAGTCTCGCCTCGATCTGGTCGATCATCCGGGTCATGGCCGCGTCGTGGCGTTCGGTTCGGACGGTGCGCAGCCCCGCTGAGGCCAGGAGTCGGGCGTACTCGTCGAGGGGTCGGGCGTCGGCGATGCAGGCGATCCGGGCGGCGAGGGATGTCAGCTGCGGTGGGAGGCGGTCGGGGACGGCGGTGACATCGGTGATGCCCAGTCGGCCGCCGGGTTTGAGCACGCGGGCGAACTCGGCTGCGGCTCGTTCCTTGTCGGGGAAGGTGCACAGGGCGCACTCGCACACCACCGCGTCGAAGAGACCGTCCGGGTAGGGGAGTTGCTCGGCGTCGCCGGTGGCGAAGGCTGTGCGGTCGGCGAGTCCGGCGGCCTGGGCCGCGCCTTGGGCGAGGGCGGTGTTGGCCCGGGAGTAGTCCACCGCGTCCACCCGCACGTGGTAGGCGTCGGCGAGGAGCAGGGCGGTGGTGCCGCGCCCGGAGGCCACATCGAGGACACGGCCGTCCTGCGGCAGGGCGAGGCCGTCGGCAAGGCGTCTGGTGAGGGCGGTGCCGCCGGGGTGGTAGGAGTCGCCGAGGAGCAGGGTGACGATGTCGGAGGAGTACGCGGCGGCGCAGCACGCCTTCAGCTCGTCGCCGGACGGATCGGCATCTGGCTGCGTCATCGCGGGTCCTCCTGCGCGGTGGCGCGGGCGGTTTTGGAACCGTACGGCGTGGTCGTGAGCCGGTCGGCGAGCGGCAGGGCGTTGGGCACGACGTCGGCGACGGGGACGCTGGACATCTGGGCGCGGACCTGTTCGCGGTAGCCGACGGAGTTGTACGCGCAGAACGGGATGAGCCGCCCGTCGGGGGTGATCTCCTCGACGCAGCACTTCATGAGCTGCTTGACGTTGAGGGTGTAGGGGTCCTGGAAGTCCTGGACGACGATCATGAACGCCTTGTCGTTCAACCCCTTGATCGCCTCCGGCAGGTCGATGCCGCAGGCGTCGGCGCAGTCCAGCGCCTCGGCGGTGGCGCGGAGTTGCTCCTCGGTGGTGGCGGTGCCCATGAACGCCGAGGCGGACCAGAGTTTCTCCAGTGCCTCGCGGATGGCGGTGTCGGGCATGACGCGGTTGGTGACGTAGTCGAGGTAGTCCTCGACCTGGAGGAGCCGCGGGATGGGGACTACGGTGCGGTTGCCGGGCTCGCCGTCGACGAGGAGGTAGGTGATGGAGCGGCAGGTGGGGAAGCAGCAGGGGACGGGGAAGAAGTCGCCCTTCTGGAACCAGTTCGGCCGCTGTTCGTTGATCAGCCTGATGACGTCGGGGTTGGTGAGGCGGTTCAGCGGGTCGAAGGCGACGTGGCGGCCGGAGTGGGTGACCGGCTGGAAGACGACCGAGCGGACGGCGGGGTGGTCGATGCCGTACTCGATGATCGCCCCGAGCTCGTGCTCGTTCAGGCGGCGTTCGACGGCGGCGACCAGGGTGACGGTGAGCCCGGCCTCGGCGCAGTTGTCCAGCGCCCGCTGCTTGAACGTCCGCAGGTCGCGGCCGCGGATCTCCAGGTGGGTGCGCTCCTCGAAGCCGTCGAACTGGAGGTAGATGTTGACCGACCTGCCGGGGACCTGGTTGCGCTTGCCGAGTTCGGCGACGAAGGTCTTGTCGGTGGCGAGGCGGATGCCGTTGGTGTTGAGGTTGACGTTGCGGATCGGGCGGTCCTGGGCGAGGTCGATGAAGTCGAGGATGTGCTTGTGGATGGTCGGCTCGCCGCCAGAGAACATCACCACCTCCGCCTCCCCCTCGGAGGCGACGAAGGCGTCGAGCATGGTCGCGCACTGCTCGTGGGTGATGGAGTAGCCGTCGCTGTGGTGGCCGGAGTCGGCGAAGCAGATCGGGCAGTCCAGGTTGCAGCCGGTGTTGACCTCGATGATTCCCAGGCAGGCGTGCTGCTTGTGTTCGGGGCACAGTCCGCAGTCGAGCGGGCAGCCGTCCCGTACCTCGGTCTGGAACGCCAGGGGAATGGTGCCGGGCTTGTTGAACCGCGCCGAGGCCAGGTACTCCTCGGCGTCCCCGTACGTCAGCGCCTCGAACTCGCCGTGTTCGCGGCAGCGTTTACGCAGGTAGACCTTGTTGTCGCGGATGTTGACCTGGGCGTCGATGGGCGTCTTGCACATCGGGCAGATGGACTTGGTGAACTCCACGAACACCTCGTCCCGGTCGACCTTGCGTCGCGGCGCGGATGCTTGGGTCATCGGGTGCTCCTCCAGTCACGTGGCGGCCGGGCTTGCACGCCCGGCGTGGGCGGTGCCGCCTCCTGCGGTGGCGGTCGGGGTGAACGGCGGTTCCGTCGGTCACTGGATGTCATGGACGTGTGGGGCGTCTTCCGCGTCCGGGCGATCCGGCCTGCCCCGGCCAGCCGCATCGGCTGGTGGGGTGGGGGACGAGCGGTAGTCCTCCGGCTCGGCAGCGGGGCGGCTGCGTGCCCCGTGCAGCAGCAGCCCGGCGTAGAAGAGAGTCAGGGCGTCCTGGGCGAGGACGAACCAGCTCAGCCGCTGGGACAGGTAGATCCCGAAGCAGCCGCAGTTGGCCACGGTGAGGCCGCGTGCGTATGCCTGCACGGCCAGCAGTGACCACACCACCGATACCGCCGTGTACACCCACACCGGGGCCAGCGCCTTCGAACGTGGGCGGGCCAGGAACCAGATCCCGCACACCAGCTCGCCCGCGATCAGCGCCACGGCCAGCGCGGTCGCGGCACCGCCGTCCACCAGCCCGTACGCGGCCAGAATCCCGGGCATGTGCCCGAAGGAGGCGAGCTGGCCGACCGCCATCGCCGTGTACACCGCACCGAGCACGATCCGCAGCACCATGAGCCGAACGTAGGCCCCCGCCAAGGGCAAGAACTGTAAGCGCGCTCACCGAACCGCCGTCGGGTACGCGGCACGATCGGTAGTGCGAGGCGGTGTCCGCCGCCACGCGAGCCGGTGTCCCGAGCCGTTTCGGGAGGTGCCAGGTGAACGGTCAGCAGTCCCCCCGCCCGACGAGAAGGCAGGCACTCAAGGGCGCGGGAGTGATCGGTGCGGTCACGGTCCTGCTCGTAGGCGGGGGTGTGATCGGCTGGCAGGCCCTCTCGGATCGCCCCTCCGATCCGGTGACGGCGGTGCAGGTGGGCCAGGATCCCTCGCTGGAGGCGCTGGCCGACTCGGCGGTGTCCGGCGGGCCGGGCAAGGACGGCATCCCCTCCGTCGACAAGCCCCGGTTCGTCCCGGCGAGCGAGGCCGGCTTCCTCTCCGACGACGATCCGGTGTTCGGTCTTGAACATCGGGGCGAGGTGCGGGCGTATCCGCAGCTGGTGCTGGTGTGGCACGAGATCGTCAACGACACCGTCGGCGGCGAGCCGCTCGCGGTCACCTACTGCCCCCTGACGGGCACGGTCATCGGGTTCGCCGCCCCGCCTGGCGTCCAGGACCTGACGTTCGGCACCACGGGCAAGCTGGTCAACTCCAACCTGCTGATGTACGACCGGCAGACCGGCTCCCAGTGGCCCCAGCTGCTCGGTGCCGCCGTCGACGGCCCGCTCAAGGGAACGAAGCTGGACACCGTCCCCCTGGTGTGGACCACCTGGCAGCAGTGGCGGGCCGCGCACCCCGACACCGAGGTGCTGTCCACCGACACCGGCGCGCTGCGCAGTTACGGCAGTGACCCGTACGGCTCCTACGACTCCTATCCCGACCGCAGCGGCTACTACGCCAAGGGCGGGCCGATCTTCCCCGTCCTGGCCACCAGTGGCCAGCTCGCCGACAAGGACGTCGTCATCGGCGTCCGGGTCGGCAAGGAGCGCCTCGCCATCGACAAGGACCTCGTCCGCACGGCCAGGACCGTGCGCGCCGATGTCGCGGGCACGCGGGTGGAGGCCCGCTGGGACGACCGGCTCGGCACCGCCCACGTCGTCCAGCAGGTGGGGGAGGGGTGGGAGCCGGCGGACTTCCTCGACTCGATGTGGTTCGCCTGGTACGCGTTCTACCCCAACGGCCAGGTGCGGACATGAGCGGGCCGCTGACCGTACTCGCCAAGACGGGCGACGCCTGGGACGCCGCCGTGGCCGCGATCGCGGCCACGCCCGGGCGGGTGCGTGCCGCCCTCGCCGTACGGCGCCACCGGCGGACCGGGCTGGTCGCCGCCGCCCTCGTGCTGGTCGCGTACCTGTTCTCCATCGGTGATCTCGCGGTGTCGGCCTCCGGCCGGTTCACCGGCGCCCCCGTCTTCCGGTCCGCTCCCGGACAGCTGTTCCAGGCCCGCGCCCCGTACCTGTTCGAGCCGGTCCTGGCCTGGCACCCCACCGACCACGTCGCGCTCTTCCTCAGCCCCGTCAACCTGCTGCTCGGCGCGGTTGTCGCCGCCCTGGTGGGGTGCAATGTCGCGGTCGCCGGACTCGCGGCGCGCCAAGCGGCCTCGTGCCGTCGCACCCGGTACGCGCGGCTGCTTGGCGTGCTCCCGGCGTTCCTGCTCGGGTTCGCCTGCTGCGTACCGACGTTCCTGCTCGTCCTCGGTACCGGTACCGCCGCGGCCCTGCTGCCCGTGCTGATCCCCCTGCGGCCTGTTTTCTACCCGCTCACGCTGCTGATGCTCACCGGAACGCTGGTGTGGGGCACGTCCCGGCTCGGCAGGGCCGATGGCCGGTCGAGTGGGGAAAGTCGCACAGCTGAGAGCTGAACGAACACGGCGACGAGATGGCGGATTTCCTCCTCCCGGTACGGTCGGCGGAGGCGGGCCCGGGTTCACACCAGGGCGGCGCGTCGCTCCGCCTCCTTCTTGACCGAGTCGAGCGAGGAAGCGACCGTTTCCTCCCAGCGCACGGCCACCACCTGGCCCCAGCGCTGCCCGAGCGCCCACAGGTCCGTGCCCAGCTCCCCCTCGTACACGAGCCGCGTGCCCGTCTCGTGCGCGGACAGAACGAAGGACTCCCTGACATGGGGCACCGGGCCGCGCACCAGCCGGAAGTCCACCCGAGAGGGCCGGGTGAACCGGACCGTCTCCACCGTGACGGCCTTCAGCCGCCCGCTGGCCACCGGGGTGGAGTGCGCGGCGAGCACCAGGTCGCCGCCGCGCTCAAGCACTCGCACTTTCTCCCGCATCGCCCGGGTCGCCCGCCCGAGGTACGGCTGGGCGATCACGTCGAAGACGACCTCCCGAGGGGCCTGGATGTCGACCGACTGCGGCCCGAGCGGGCGGGTCCGCCGGCCGACGCCCACGTCCAGCGGAAGTGCTCCGGTGACCAGGCCCAGATACCCGGCCGCAGCACCGCCGCCCACTGCCGCCACACCCACCAGCTTCGCCAGCCACGCCATAACCGGCCCCTTTCTCCCTGCTCCGGCCTCGCGCCGGGAACGACGCTACGGCCGACGGGCCCGCAGATCGGTGAGCGCGCTCACCTTCAGGCCACGGGTCGGCCCTCTACCGTGAGGCCAGCAGATCCCCTGCCTGAAGAGAGGAGGCGGCCGGCACGTGCCCGTATCCGATCTCACCGACAGCCGCGCCGCGACCGATGCCCTGCTGGGAACACTGAGACAGGAGGGCTGGAGACCGCGTGCCGTCTCCCGCTTCCTGTGGCAGGCGGCCGACCGGTCCGCGCGGCAGGCAGCTCGGCGACCCCGGGCACTCGCACAGGTCACCGCCCTGCACTGCCTGCTGCTCGCACGCGCCGGGCAGCAGCGCCCGGGGCGGGGATGGGTGACGGCCAGCTGGGCCCTCGGTGTGCTCCATCTGGGCCTGCTGGAGCACCGTGACCGGCTCGCACCGGCCGACGTGCTCACGCTGATCCGCGCCAACCTCCCCGCCACGGCCGTCGGGTCGAGCCGCTGGTCGGGCCTGCTGGCGATCGCCCTGGATCAGGCGGACGGGCGTCTGGCCCGCAGCCAGGGCACCGTCTCCCCGTTCGGTGACTACGCCGACTCCTTCGCCGACGCCGCGTTCTGGACCTGGCTCACCCTGCGCCACGAGCCGAGCCGTAGGGTCCGGGTGGCGGCGATCGCCGCCTGGGCGGCGCCCGTCGCCACCGTCACCGCGCTCGCGATCGGCCGCGGCCGGATGCCAGAGCGGCCCCGCCCCGCACTGCTGCGCCCGGCCGCCGCGATGCAGGGCGTCGTGGCCCTGCGTCACTTCCTGCGCCGATGATGACCGGGGTGCCCCCGTCTTGGAGTGGGGGTGTTGGTGCCGTCCTTCGCGGGTTCGGGTACGTCTTCGATCACGACTCCCTGCCAGAACGCCACATGGTCCTTGATCTTCCGGACGAGCGGGCTGGGCTTCGGGTAGTACCAGGCGGCATCCGGATTGGTCAGCCCGTCGACTTGCAGGCTGTAGTAGTGGGCGACGCCCTTCCAGAAGCACAGCGACCTCGTCCGGCTCTCGGCGAAGTACTCGCGGCGCAGCGACTCGGGCGGGAAGTAGTGATTGCCCTCGACCACGCGGGTGTGCTCGGCTTCCGCGAGTACTACGCCGTTCCACACTGCACGGATCATGATCTTCCACCTTCGGGCAGGCCACAGGAGTCCATGCCAGGACGGTAGATCGGCCGATCCGCCGCCGACGGTGACGCCGCTCACACTCCACGGACCACCCTCCCGTGTCGCACCGGTCCCGATCCGCCGCCTTCTGCTGTCCTGCGGAGCGGCTGGCTGAGCTGCGGCTTCGGCGGCCATGGGCAACTACGCTTGAAGCAAGTTGGTTTGCGCTTCAACAGCATTCCCGCCTGGAGGTCGTCATGGACGTCCTGGTACTCATCGGCCGCATTCTCTTCGCGGTGCTCTTCCTCGCCTCGGCCGCTGGCCACCTCACCCGGACCAAGGCGATGGCCGGGTACGCCGCGTCCAGAGGGGTGCCCGCCGCTGTGCCTGCCACGATCGGCAGCGGCCTGCTGATCCTCGTCGGCGGGCTGAGCGTCCTGCTCGGCATCTGGGCCGACCTGGGCGCGCTGCTGCTGGTCGTCTTCCTGGTCTCGACCGCGGTACTGATGCACGGGTTCTGGAAGGAGGGCGACGCGCAGGCCCGGCAGATGGAGATGGTCCATTTCCAGAAGGACCTGGCCCTGGCAGGCGCGGCCCTGATGCTTCTCGCCCTGATCTCGTACGCGGGCAACGACCTGGGCCTGACGATCACCGGGCCGCTCTTCGAGATCGACTGACGGGCGATCCGCCGCCGGACTTGGGGGACAGCTCAGGGGCGTGCGGCGGGGATGTTCTGTTCCAGGCGGGCGCCCAGGGTGGCGGCGAAGTCCTCGGCGCGGGACAGCTGGACGCGGAGCTTGTCGACCTGCTCGGTGGCGGCACGCTCGTACTCGCGTACGCGGTCCAGTAGGGCATCGCGCTCGTCTGCGTCGAGGTCGCCGTCGGCGTCGAGGCGGTCGGTGGCATCCAGCAGGTCGCGCATCTGGTCCAGGGTGAAGCCGAGCGGCTTCATCCGGCGGATGACCATGAGCCGCTGTACGTCGGTCTCGGTGTAGAGGCGGAAGCCGCCCTGTGAGCGGGCGGAGGGGACGACCAGGCCGGCCTCCTCGTAGTGCCGGATGGTGCGCAGGGACAGCTCGGTCCGCGTGGCGACCTCGCCGATCTGCATGTGCTTGTCGTCCACGCCCGTGCCCCTGGTCCGTCTCGTCGTGGCGGGCTGCGTCCGATTCATCGCCCGCCGATCTCTACTCTAACGTTAGGGTAGAGTTTCTGGTGGTGGGGGCGGCCCGCGTGCTGCCCCGCTGGTGCTGTGTCGGGGCCGATGGCGCCCCCGCGAAGATCCGATTCTTGCAGGAGAGAGCGTGCGCGAGCCTATGACGCCCACCGCTGCCGTCTGCCTGCCGTGACGCTTCGCTCCCGGACGTGACCCGGCCGCGCCGTCGCGCGGCCCTGTGCTCTGTCCCGTTCTTCGACTTCCCGGCCTGCCCTTTCGGCGGGCCGTTCGCGGGGTGCCGTCCCGGCCCCTTCGCGTCCTCCCGCGCGCCCCGGCTTGCCGAGCGGAGTGTGCCCGAGCACGACAGGTTCCTCATCTTGTCCTCTTCCGTTGCCTCTCCCGCCGCGCGGCTGCGGGCCCTGCGTCCGGGCTGGCTGAACAACCCCAAGGTCTGGCGTACCGAGGTGCTGGCCGGCCTGGTGGTCGCGCTGGCTCTGATCCCCGAGGCGATCTCGTTCTCGATCATCGCCGGTGTTGACCCCGCGGTGGGCCTGTTCGCTTCCTTCACCATGGCCGTGGTTATCTCGGTGGTCGGCGGCCGGGCGGCGATGATCTCCGCCGCCACCGGCGCCATCGCCCTGGTCGTCGCCCCGCTCAACCGTGAGCACGGGCTGGGCTACCTCATCGCCGCCGTCATCCTGGCCGGTGTCATCCAGGTCGCGCTCGGGGCGCTCGGTGTCGCGAAGCTGATGCGGTTCGTGCCGCGCTCGGTGATGGTCGGCTTCGTCAACGCCCTGGCCATCCTGATCTTCATGGCCCAGGTCCCCGAGATGACGCACATGCCGTGGCCGGTGTATCCGCTGATCGCCGTCGGTCTGGCGCTGATGGTGTTCTTCCCCAAGGTCACCACCGTGGTCCCCGCGCCGCTGGTGTCCATCGTGATCCTCACCGTCGTCACCGTCGCCGCCGGGATCGCGGTGCCGACCGTCGGCGACAAGGGCGATCTGCCGTCCTCTCTGCCGGTGCCGGGCCTGCCGGACGTGCCGTTCACCCTCGACACGCTGACGACCATCGCCCCCTACGCGCTCGCCATGGCGCTGGTCGGGCTGATGGAGTCGCTGATGACCGCCAAGCTCGTCGACGACATCACCGACACCCTCTCGAACAAGACCCGCGAGTCGATCGGCCAGGGCGTCGCGAACATCGTCACCGGCTTCTTCGGCGGCATGGGCGGCTGCGCGATGATTGGCCAGACCATGATCAATGTGAAGGTCTCCGGCGCCCGCACCCGCCTGTCCACCTTCCTGGCCGGCGCGTTCCTGATGGTGCTGTGCATCGTCTTCGGGCCGCTCGTCTCCGACATCCCGATGGCCGCCCTGGTCGCCGTCATGGTCATGGTGTCCTTCGCGACCTTCGACTGGCACTCCATCGCCCCCAAGACCCTGAAGCGCATGCCGACGGGTGAGATCGCCGTCATGGCCATCACCGTGATCTGCGTGGTCGCCACCGACAACCTCGCCATCGGCGTCGTCGTCGGCTCGATCACCGCGATGGTCATCTTCGCCAAGCGCGTCGCCCACCTCGCGAACGTCACCGCCGTCACCGACCCCGACGGGGGCAGTGTCGTCTACTCAGTGACCGGCGAGCTGTTCTTCGCCTCCAGCAACGACCTCGTCGGCCAGTTCGACTACGCGAACGACCCCGACCTGGTGGTCATCGACCTGTCCGCCGCCCACATCTGGGACGCCTCCTCCGTCGCCGCCCTCGACGCCATCGAGACCAAGTACAGGCAGCGCGGCAAGAGCATCGAGATCACCGGCCTCAACAATCCCAGTGCCGACCTCCACGGCAAGCTCACCGGAGAACTCATCAGCCACTGAAACCGGTCCCCGAGACGAGAGGCCCCGGGCTGACCGCCGGGCTTCTCTCGTCTCGGGGGCGAGCTGTCCGATGAGGGCACTCCGCTAACCGGAGTGGTCGACCCAAGCCCCCGCCGGGCCCCCACCGAAATCCCCGGGATGCCAGTTCGACTATCGACCTCGCTGACGAAGTGGCGAGCGCCTGCTCACGCCTTCACACCCACGCCGGCACGGCGGGAGAGTTTCTCCCCGCGGAAATCGGCCACGTCCGCTGCCCGTCCAGGGTGTGCTCGGTTTCTCAGCCCGCGCAGCAGGAGAGCTTGGCCACGTCGCTCGTGAAGGTCTGGGCGGTGAGTTTGAGGGCTTCGGCCATGGTCAGGTACGGGTGCCAGGTGTGGGCCAGCTGGTCGACCGTCATACCGGCGGAGATGGCGTACGTGGCGGCGGTGATGATCTCGCCCGCGCTGTCGGCCAGGACGTGGGCGCCGAGCAGGCGGCCGGTGGAGGCGTCGGCGTTGAGCTTGACCAGGCCGCGGGTGTCGCGGTTGGCCAGTGCCCGGGGTACGTACTCCAGGCCGAGGGTGCGGCACTCGCAGGCGATGCCCGCCTCCGCGGCCTGGGCCTCGGTCATCCCCACCGCCGCGATGGCGAGGCTGGTGAAGGTGACCCGGGGCAGGGCGGTGTAGTCGAGGGTGCGCATCGCGCCGTCGAGGGCGTTGTCGGCCGCCAGGGTGCCGTGGGCGGCGGCGACGTAGACGTACTGCGGGTGGCCGGTGACGTCGCCGGCGGCCCAGATCCGCTCGTTGGTGGTGCGCAGGTGCTCGTCCACGACGACCTCGCCGCGTCTGCCGGTCTTCACTCCGACCGCGTCCAGGTTCAGAGCGGCGGTGACGGGTCGTCGGCCGGTGGCGATGAGCAACTTCTCGGCGCGCAGCTCCTGTTCGCTGCCCGAGGTGCGGACGCGGTAGCCCGTGTCGTCGCGGCGTACGGCGGTGAGGGTGTTGTACGTCCGGATGGTGATGCCCTCGTCGGCGAGGGCGGCTTCGAGCGCGGCGGAGATTTCGGGTTCCTCGAAGGGGGCGAGCCGGTCCAGGGCCTCGACGAGGGTGACGCGGATGCCGAGGCGGGTGAAGAGCTGGGCCTGCTCCAGGCCGACGGCGTTGCCGCCGACCACGATCATCGACTCCGGCAGCCGGTCGAGCTCCATCGCGGTGGTCGAGGTCAGGTGGCCCGCCTGCTCCAGGCCGTCGACGGGCGGTGCCCAGGGCGCGGAGCCGGTGGCGATCAGGTAGTGCGCAGCCTCGATCCGCAGCGTACCGCCCTCGCTCCGGGCCACCTCCAGCGCCGGGCCGTCGGTGAACGCGGCGGTGCCGCGCACGATCTCCCAGCCGTACTCGTCCGCCAGGTTCGCGTACTTCTCCGCCCGCAGCCGGTCCACTAGCGCGTCCTTGCCGGCGATCAAGGCAGGGAAGCCGACCGGCCCGGCGCTCGCCTGGATGCCAGGGAAACGGGCGGCGGCAGCCGCGCCGTGGCGGGCCTCCGCGGCGGC
Organism: Streptomyces sp. CC228A; assembly: GCF_021390935.1. Classification (GTDB taxonomy): domain Bacteria; phylum Actinomycetota; class Actinomycetes; order Streptomycetales; family Streptomycetaceae; genus Streptomyces. The sequence continues at coordinate 820,478 of NZ_JAJPUI010000002.1, read as the reverse complement.
CAGCAGCGCCTTGGACGGCACGCAGCCGACGTTCACGCACGTCCCGCCGGTGGTGCCGCGTTCGATCATCACCACCGAAGCGCCCTTGGACCGGGCGGCGATGGCGGCGGCGAACGCCGCCGAGCCCGAGCCGATGATTGCCAGGTCGAATCCGGATCGCGTCACGGTCACGGCACTACCTCCTTCGGCGGCGCCGGAGCGGGTGGTCCGACACCAACATCTCCTATGCGCTTTGCCGAATACCATGATGTACCATATTATTCGGGTAGGCGAATAGTCGCAGCTCTGGAGGTGCGCCAAGATGGCCGACTCAACCCTCACCGTCATCGCCGTGGCGTCGGCCGACCACGGCTGCACGCACACCGACACCGTGGCCCGGTTCTTCCGTGCCCTGTCCGACCCCACCCGCCTGCGCCTGCTGGAGTTCATCCTGCGCGGCGAGCGCACCTCCGCCGAGTGCGTCGAACACGCCGGAATCTCCCAGCCGAGGGTGTCCGTCCACCTGACCTGCCTCGTCGACTGCGGCTACGTCACCGCGCGCCGCGACGGCAAGAAGCTGCGCTACTCCGTCGGCGACCCTCGCGTCGCCGACCTCGTCGTCCTCGCCCGCGCCCTGGCCACCGACAACGCCACCGCCCTCGACTGCTGCCCCCGCATCCCGCCCCGGGCCTGACATCAAGGACTACCGCCATGCCCGCCCCCGACCCCTCGCCCCGCGATCCTGACAGCCTCCGCCCCCGCCACATCGGCGCCGGAATCGGCGTGGTCGTCCTGATGGTCCTGTGCTGCGCAGGTCCCGCCCTGATCGTCAGCGGCGCGCTCGCCGGATTCGGAGCATGGCTGGGCAACCCCTGGGTGATCGCCACCGCCGTCCTAATCGCTGCCGGCACAGCCGCTTTCGTGGCCCGCCGCCGGACGCACCACCACGCCTCCTGCTGCCCACCCGCCGACTCCGCGGACCAGGACGGCCGCGCAGACGAGGCCGCGAAGCAAGGGCCGAACGACCGACGACCGCACCGGCCCGTGTGAGCGGACGCGCTGTCGCGCCATGCTCGCCCTCGCCGCGCGAACCGCCATCACCCTCGAAATGATCACCAGCGCTGGAAGTCGGGCTCTGACACCGCCCGACCCCGGACCAGTGCCCACAGCCCACTCGGCAGGCCCGCCATGCCATACCCCACCCACCGCCGACACGGCGACGAACCCTCGACCATCGCCCTCGCCGCCCTCCTCGCCGTCTGCTGTGTCGGCCCCGTTCTGCTCGTTGCCGGAATCGCGGGCTGGATCCGCTCGGGGCCCACCAACCCCTGGGTCATCACCGACGCCGTGCTCCTGACCGCCGCAGCTGGGGCGACCCTGCTGTTCCGTCGGTCCCACCGCTGACTTCGAATCATGCGGGCACTCGCCCGGCGTGTTCGGCGAGACGGTCCCCGCGGCTGGGATACTGCGGGCATGGTGAATCGACTGGTCCATGCCCAGTCGCCTTATCTCCAGCAGCACGCCACCAATCCTGTGGACTGGTGGGAGTGGGGAGAGGAGGCGATGTCAGAAGCAGCAAGGCGGGACGTACCCATCCTCCTCTCGGTAGGGTACGCATCCTGCCATTGGTTAGCTTCTGACGACCCATCAGATGGTGCCACGTCATGGCGCACGAGTCCTTCGAGGACGACGACACCGCCGCGTACCTCAACGAGCACTTCGTGTCCGTCAAGGTGGACCGCGAGGAGCGGCCCGACGTGGACGCCGTGTACATGGAGGCCGTGCAGGCCGCCACGGGGCAGGGCGGGTGGCCGATGACCGTGTTCCTGACGCCCGAGGCCGAGCCCTTCTACTTCGGTACCTACTTCCCGCCCGTGCCCCGCCACGGCATGCCGTCCTTCCGGCAGGTCCTGGAGGGGGTGGCCGCCGCCTGGCGGGACCGGCGCGAGGAGGTCGGGGAGGTCGCCGGGAACATCGTGCGGGAGCTGTCCGGCAGGTCCCTCGCCCTGGAGGCGGCCGGCGGCGCCGGCGGGGTGCCGCGCGAGGCGGAGCTCGCGCAGGCGCTGCTGGGGCTGACCCGGGAGTACGACGAGAAGTACGGCGGGTTCGGCGGGGCGCCGAAGTTCCCCCCGTCCATGGTGGTGGAGTTCCTGCTGCGGCACCACGCCAGGACCGGTGCCGAAGGGGCCCTCCAGATGGCCGCAGACACCTGCGAGGCCATGGCGCGCGGCGGTATCTACGACCAGCTCGGCGGCGGGTTCGCGCGCTACTCCGTCGACCGCGAGTGGGTCGTGCCCCACTTCGAGAAGATGCTCTACGACAACGCGCTCCTGTGCCGCGTCTACGCCCACCTGTGGCGGGTCACCGGCAGCGGGCTCGCCCGGCGGGTGGCGCTGGAGACCGCCGACTTCATGGTGCGCGAGCTGCGGACGCCCGAGGGCGGCTTCGCCTCCGCGCTCGACGCCGACTCCGACGACGGCACCGGCCGGCACGTCGAAGGCGCCTTCTACGTGTGGACGCCCGAGCAGCTCCGCGAGGTCCTCGGGGAGGAGGACGCCCGCTACGCCGCCGCGTTCTTCGCGGTGACCGAGGACGGCACGTTCGAGCAGGGCGCCTCCGTGCTGCAGCTGCCGCAGGGGGTCGGCGTCGCGGACGCGGAGCGGCTCGACGGCATCCGGCGGCGGCTGCTGGCGGCCCGTGAGGAGCGGCCCCGCCCGGGGCGGGACGACAAGGTCGTGGCCGCCTGGAACGGTCTGGCCGTCGCCGCGCTCGCGGAGACCGGCGCCTACTTCGACCGGCCCGACCTCGTCGAGCGGGCCACCGAGGCCGCCGACCTGCTGGTACGGGTCCACCTCGACGAATCCGCCCGGCTCGCCCGCACCTCCAGGGACGGGCGGGCCGGTGCCCACGCCGCGGTGCTGGAGGACTACGGCGACGTGGCGGAGGGCTTCCTCGCGCTCGCCGCGGTGACCGGCGAGGGCGTGTGGCTGGAGTTCGCCGGGTTCCTGCTGGACCTCGTGCTCGACCGGTTCCGGGCCGAGGACGGTTCGCTGTACGACACCGCCCACGACGCCGAACCGCTGATCCGGCGGCCGCAGGACCCCACCGACAACGCCGCGCCGTCCGGCTGGACGGCCGCCGCCGGGGCCCTCCTGACCTACGGCGCGCACACCGGATCGGAGGCGCACAGGAGCGCGGCCGAGCGCGCGCTCGGCATCGTCAAGGCGCTCGGGCCGCGCGCGCCCCGGTTCATCGGGTGGGGCCTCGCCACCGCGGAGGCGCTGCTGGACGGGCCGCGGGAGGTCGCCGTCGTCGGGGGGCGGGAGGACGGTGCCACGCGGGAGCTGCACCGCGCCGCGCTGCTGGCCACCGCGCCCGGCGCGGTCGTCGCCGTAGGGGAGCCCGGCAGTGGGGAGTTCCCGCTGCTCAGGGACCGGGGGCTGATCGACGGGCGGCCCGCCGCGTATGTCTGCCGGCATTTCGTGTGCGACGCCCCTACCACGGACGCGTCCCGACTTTCGGGGAAACTGTCCGACTGAACCAGTAAGTACGCATTGTAGATAAGGCAGTCACTCTCGGGCATCTCGTCCCCCTATCCTCGTCCTGCGAGAAGGGGCCCGTTCGTGCTGGGGAGGCGCGCACGGACCGTCGAGGCGGGCGGCGACGGCCGCGGGATCCCGCCGCGGCCCGCTCCCGTCACCGACCCGCGTCCACGTCACCGACCTGCGTCCACGCGCCCGCCATCACCACCGCCCGCCGACCGAGTGAGGACCGTCCGTGCCGCCGGCTGCGCGCTGTCCGCGTGCGCGCCCCGCCGTGCCGGCCGAGGGGGGACTGCCACGTGCTGCTGTCGTTGTCCATCGCGGCCATCTCCATCGCCCTGTTCTGGATGGCCGCTTTCACCCTGTGGTGGCAGATGCACGCCTGGCGTACGCCGGAGACGCTCGCCGCCACCCGCTTCGAGAGCCCGGAGGGCGCCGAGGGCCTGTCGTTCTCCCTGCTGCTGCCGGCCCGGCACGAGCAGCTCGTGCTGGAGCACACCATCGAACGGCTCCGCGAGTCCCGCCACGACCACTTCGAGATCATCGTGATCGTCGGGCACGACGACCCGGAGACCGCCGCCGTCGCCGAGCGGGCCGCGGCCCGCGACCCGCGGCGCATACGCGTCGTCGTGGACGTCCACGACACCAAGAACAAGCCGAAGGCGCTCAACACCGCCCTGCCGTACTGCCGCGGCGACGTCGTCGGTGTCTTCGACGCCGAGGACCAGGTCCACCCCGACCTGCTCGCCCATGTCGACCACGCCTTCACCGCCACGGGCGCCGACGTCGTGCAGGGCGGTGTGCAGCTCATCAACTTCCACTCCAGCTGGTACGCGTTGCGCAACTGCCTGGAGTACTTCTTCTGGTTCCGCAGCCGGCTCCACCTGCACGCCGCCAAGGGCTTCATCCCGCTGGGCGGCAACACCGTCTTCGTCCGCACCGACGTGCTGCGCGCCGCCGCCGGCTGGGACCAGGACTGCCTGGCCGAGGACTGCGACCTGGGCGTCCGCCTGTCGTCCGCCGGCAAGCGGGTCGTCGTCGCCTACGACGCCGACATGGTCACCCGCGAGGAGACGCCCGGCACCCTCATGGCGCTGCTGAAGCAGCGCACCCGCTGGAACCAGGGGTTCCTCCAGGTCTACCGCAAGAAGGACTGGCGCGGACTGCCCACCCTCGGGCAGCGGATGCTCGCCCGCCACACCCTCATGACCCCGTTCATGCAGGCGTTCACGGGGGTCGTGATCCCCGTGAACATCGCCGTCGCCGTCTTCCTCGACGTGCCCGTCGGCATCGCCGTCATCACGTTCCTGCCGCTGCTCACCGCGCTGGTCACGTTCGTGTTCGAGGTCGTCGGGCTGCACGACTTCGGTGCCCAGTACGGCCTGCGGGTGCGCTTCGTCCACTACGTGAAGCTCATCCTCGGCGGGCCCTTCTACCAGGTGCTGCTGGCGGGCGCCGCGGTCCGCGCGGTCTGGCGCGAGCAGCGCGGCCGCGGCGACTGGGAGCTCACCCGGCATGTCGGCGCCCACCTCGCGGGGGAGGACACCACCCGATGACGTCCGCGCTCACCACGGACCCCCCGCGGCACCCCGCCGCGTCCGGGCCCGGGCACCGCACCGTCGCCTTCACGCCCTTCCCGCCGTCCCCGCCCTTCCGCTTCTGGGCCTCCCGGACCGACCAGTGGCTGTGCCTCGCCCTGCTCGCCGCGATCACCGCCGTCCAGGGCGTCAACATCGGCGGCTTCCCGACCTTCAGCGACGACGAGGGCACCTACCTCTCCCAGGCGTGGGCGATCCAGCAGGGGCAGGGCCTCGCCCACTACGAGTACTGGTACGACCACCCGCCCCTCGGCTGGCTCCAGATCGCCCTGCTGACGTGGCTGCCCGCGCTCCTCGTGCCGGAGTCGATGACGGTCGGCTCGGTCCGGGCCGTCATGCTGTGCGTCACCCTCGTCACCGGGGTCCTGCTGTACGTGCTGGCGCGGCGTCTGGCCCTGCCGCGGTGGGCCGCGGCCCTCGCGGTCGCCCTGTTCGGCCTGTCGCCGCTCTCCGTCGAGCTGCACCGCCAGATCTTCCTCGACAACATCGCCGTGGCGTGGGTGCTCGCCGCGTTCGTGCTGGCCGCCTCGCCGAGCCGCCACCTGTGGCACCACTTCGCCGCCGGGCTGTGCGCCGCCGTCGCCGTGCTGTCGAAGGAGACGATCCTGCTGGCGCTGCCCGCGGTGCTGTTCACGCTGTGGCGGCACAGCCACCGGGACACCCGGAAGTTCGCCGTGACAGGGGCGCTCACCTCGTGCGTGCTGCTCGGGCTGCTGTACCCGCTGTACGCGATGCTCAACGGCGAGCTGCTGCCCGGCAGGGGGCATGTGTCGCTGTGGGAGGGCGTGGTCTACCAGCTGTCCCGGCCCGGCTCCGGCTCCGTCTTCGTCGACGGCTCCGACGCGAACAAGGTCGTCGACTCGTGGCTGTACTACGACACCGTGCTGCCCGCCGCCGGGCTCGCCGCGGCCGTGCTGCTGGCGGCCGGGCACCGGTGGTCGGTGACCGCCCGCGCCTCCGCGGGACCCGCGTTCGCGGTGGTCCTGCTGGCTTCCGTGGCCGCGTTCCGGACGTCCGGCTACCTGCCCGACATGTACATCATCCAGGCCCTGCCGTTCCTGGCGCTCTGCCTGGCGGCCGTCGCCGCCTCCGTGCACGGGCTGCTCAGGCGGTCGATGCCGCGGGCCCTGGCCGCCGCGGCCTTCGGCCTGCTGCTCGCCGCCGGCGCCTCGTACACCGTCCCGCACTGGTACGCCGGCACCCGCACGGCCATGACCGCCGACCCGAACGCGCGCTTCCGGGCCGCGGCCGCCTGGCTGGACCCGTCCGCGGGGAACGTCACCGACCCGGCCCGCACCCGGGTCCTCGTGGACGACGCGCTGTGGACGGACCTCGTCCACTCCGGCTACACCCCCGGCACCGGCGCCATCTGGTTCTACAAGGCCGACCTGGACCCGGCGGTGAAGGCCACCCTGCCCGGCGGGTGGCGGGACGTGGACCACATCGTGTCCACGCCGACCGTGCGCAGGGACGCCCCGGACCTGCCGACCGTCGCCGACGTCCTGGAGCACTCGGAGCCCGTCGCGACCTTCGGTGAGGGCCCGCAGCGCGTGGAGATCCGCACCGTCCGCCGCACCGGTGACGGTGGCGGCCGGTGACCGGTCCCCCCGCCGGTCCCGCCGGTCCCCCCGCCGGTCCCCCCGCCGGTCCCGCAGCGGCCGCGAGCGGGCCCCCCGAAGCACGGCCCGACGCAGCTGCCCGAGGGGTTCCTGACGCACCGCCCGACGCACCACCGACGGACACCCCGTGGAAGAGGAGAAGGGAACGACGCATGACACGGCACCGCGGAGGAGGCCGGTGGCGGCGCACGCTCGCCGCCACCGCGCTCCTCGCCCTGGCCGGCAGCGGCCTGTCGCTGTCCACCGCCGACCGCGCGGAAGCCGGGGTGAACCTCCTGGTGAACCCCGGCTTCGAAACCCTGCGACCCGACGGCACACCGCACTGCTGGGACGTCTACGGCTGGGGGGACAACGACCACGCCTTCCGCGTCACCGACGACGCCCGCAGCGGCGACCGGGCCATAGAGCTGAGCGTGACCCGGCGGGTCGACGGCGACCACAAGGCGATGATGCGCGAGACGCCGTCCTGCGCGCCCAACGTCGCGCCGGGCCACCAGTACGACCTGTCCGTCTGGTACAAGTCGACCAGCCCGGACATCGCCCTCACCCTCTTCCGCCGCGACGCCCGGCAGGGCTGGACGTACTGGACGGACGTCATGACCCCGCCGGCGAGCGCCGCCTACCGGCGTGCGGAGGTCCGCACCCCGGTGGTCCCGCCGGGCACCGACCAGATCGCCTGGGGCCTCTCCCTCTACGGCACCGGCACCCTCGTCACCGACGACTACGCGATGGAGGACGCGACCGTCCCCGCGGCCGGCGAGGTGTGCACGGCGGGTGACGCGTGCACCAAGGGAGCCTGGCAGGTCATGCCGTTCAAGAACCCGGTGCGGGCCGTCCACGCCGTGGTGCTGAGGACCGGCAAGGTGCTGATGGTCGCCGGTTCCGGCAACGACCCGGAGCGGTTCGCGGCGGGCTCGTTCGAGACCGCCGTCTACGATCCGGCCGACGGCTCGTTCACGACGGTCGACACGCCCATCGACCTGTTCTGCGCCGGCCATGTGCAGCTCGCCGACGGCAAGGTCCTCATCATGGGCGGCAACAAGGGCTATCCCTCCGCCGACGGCACGGTCGGCTACCAGGGCTACAGGGACTCGTACCTCTTCGACCCGGACACCGAGACGTACACCCGCACCAACGACATGAACGACGGGCACTGGTACCCGTCCGCGACCATCCTCGGCAACGGTGACGTGATCTCCTTCGGCGGGCTCCGCGAGGACTCCACGGGATCGGTCACGGCCGAGCGCTGGTCCGCGGCGCGCGGCAGGTGGCTTCCGCTCGGCGAGGTCAACCAGACCTGGACGTACTGGGGCCTCTACCCGTCGATGATCCTCATGCAGGACGGGCGGCTGTTCTACTCCGGCAGCCACGTCTTCGGCAACGGCACGCCCGGCACCGGCGCCTCCGTCTACGACTACGACAAGAACACCGTCACCGACGTGCCGGGCCTGCGGAACAAGGACGAGCGCGACCAGTCGGCGAGCGTGCTGCTGCCGCCCGCGCAGGACCAGCGGGTCATCACCATCGGCGGCGGCAACATCGAGACGAACCCGGACGCCAACCGGCTCGTCGACCTCATCGACCTCAAGCAGCCGAACCCGCGGTACACGCCGGGCCCCCTGCTGCCGCAGGGCACCGTCTCGCTGGGCGGCGCCGCGCCCGTGCCGCAGACCGGGGCGCAGGGCAAGATGTACGTCTCCGCGGTGCTGCTGCCCGACGGCAGGGTGTTCGAGACCGGCGGGGCGCTGCACAACCGGGCGGACCCGGTGTACGAGGCGTCGATGTTCGACCCGGTCACCGACACGTGGCAGGCCGGCATGGCCACGGACCCGGCCTCCCGCGGCTACCACTCGTCGACGTTCCTGCTGCCCGACGGGCGGGTGATGGCCGTCGGGGACAACCCCGGCGACGGCTCGTTCACGGACAAGGTGTCGGTGTACACCCCGCCGTACCTGTTCAAGGGGCCGCGCCCGCAGATCACGTCGGTGGCGCGGCAGCGCTGGGCGTACGGCTCCACGCAGCGGATCACGGTGGACCGGCCGGTGGTGCGGGCCGAGCTGATCCGGCCGGCGGCCGTCACCCACTCGTCCGACCCCAACCAGCGGTTCGTGGACCTGCCGATGACGGTGCGGGACGACGGCAGGACGGTGGACCTGAACGTCACCAGCAACCCGAACATCGCGCCGCCCGGCTGGTACATGCTGTTCACCGTCGACGCGGACGGGGTGCCGTCGGTGGCGCAGTGGGTGCATGTCGGTGCGGGCACGCGGGCCGCGGCGCCCGCCCCGCACGTCCACGACTTCGCGGACGGGCTGGAGGCGGCCCCGAAGGCGCCGCAGCCCGAGCGGCGGTCCGTGCCGGTCAGTCCGAAGGTGTCGGGGTGCGAGCGGGCCTACGGCAGCGCGGACGTGTGCGTGCCGACGGCGTTCCCGGCTTCGGTGAAGCCCACGACCCGGGACCGGTGCACGTGGCTGGAAGGGCAGGGGTACGGGCCGCTGGCAGTCAACACCGGGCGGGACCCGCTGCGGCTGGACCGCGACCGCGACGGGACGGCGTGCGGGCCGGGTGACGTGCGGCGCCGCTGAGCCCTCGGCGGGGAGGCGGCCCCTGGCGCCTCCCCGCGGTGCATCCGCGGCGCATCTGGTGGCGCATCCGCGGTGCATCTGGTGGCTATCCGGGGGCGCTTCCCGGGCGCCGGGCGGATCCTCGCGGGTCCGTCCGGCGCCCGGCGCCGTCCCCGTCCACGGCGGTCACCCGTGCTGGTACGCCACCAGCGAGATGCCCACGTAGTGCACGACGAAGGCGGCCAGGGTGAAGGAGTGGAAGACCTCGTGGAACCCGAACCAGCGGGGTGACGGGTTCGGCCGCTTGAAGCCGTAGACGACGCCGCCCGCGCTGTACAGCAGGCCGCCCACGACGACCAGGACCAGCACGGCGATACCGCCCGTGCGCAGGAAGTCCGGCAGGAAGAACACCGCGGCCCAGCCCATGGCGATGTAGCACGGGGTGTACAGCCAGCGCGGCGCGCCGACCCAGAAGACCCGGAACGCTATGCCCGCAGCCGCGGCGGCCCAGACGGCCCACAGCAGCACCCGCGCGGTGGAGTCGGGGAGCAGCAGCAGCGTCAGCGGGGTATACGTCCCGGCGATGATGAGGAAGATATTGGCGTGGTCCAGCCGCCGCAGCACCGCCGCGGCCCGCGGGCCCCAGTCGCCCCGGTGGTAGAGCGCGCTCACCCCGAACAGCAGGCACGCGGTGAGCACGTACACCCCGCAGGCGATGCGGCCGCGGGTCGAGTCGGCCAGCGCGGTGAGCACGATGCCCGCTATGAGCACCGCCGGGAACATCCCGGCGTGCAGCCAGCCGCGCAGCCGGGGCTTGAGGGGGTGGAGCGGTGAGTCCCCGTGCGGGGACCCCTCTGCGAGGGAGGCGGGGGCGGCGGCGTCGTCGGGCGCGTCGGGCGCGGTGGTGTCGGGCGCAGCGGCAGTCATGGCGAAATGCTACCTACGGCTCCGTAGCAGGGGAGGCGGCACGTGGCGATGCTCACGTGAGAGGCCCTCTGGACATATGCGCAAGGACATCGGATGATCAAATGAGTGCGGTCGGCACCGGATGAGCGCGAAGGGATCCCGCAGCGCCGCGTCCGGGTCGCAGCCCCCACGGGGCGACAACCACAAACCCCTCAACAAGGAGCAACCGTGGCGCGCGAGACCGAGTCCACCGCCCCCACCAAGCACCAGGCCCTGATCGCCTGGGTCGACGAGATCGCAGCGATCACGCAGCCGGACGCCGTCGTCTGGTGCGACGGGTCCGAGGCCGAGTACGAGCGCCTGTGCGAGGAGCTCGTCGCCAAGGGCACCTTCCGGAAACTGGACCCCGTCAAGCGCCCGAACTCCTACTACGCCGCCTCCGACCCGACGGACGTCGCCCGCGTCGAGGACCGGACCTACATCTGCTCCGAGAAGGAGGAGGACGCCGGTCCGACCAACCACTGGAAGGCCCCCGCCGAGATGCGGGAGGTCTTCACGGGCGAGAAGGGCATCTTCCGGGGCTCGATGCGCGGCCGCACGATGTACGTCGTGCCGTTCTGCATGGGGCCGCTCGGCTCGCCGCTCTCCGCGATCGGCATCGAGATCACCGACTCCGCGTACGTCGCCGTCTCCATGCGGACCATGACGCGCATGGGCCAGGCCGTGCTGGACGAGCTGGGCACGGACGGGTTCTTCGTGAAGGCCGTGCACACCCTCGGTGCGCCGCTCGCGCCGGGCGAGGCCGACGTGCCGTGGCCGTGCAACTCCACCAAGTACATCTCCCACTTCCCCGAGAGCCGGGAGATCTGGTCCTACGGCTCCGGCTACGGCGGGAACGCCCTGCTCGGCAAGAAGTGCTACGCCCTGCGCATCGCCTCCGTCATGGCGCGCGACGAGGGCTGGCTGGCCGAGCACATGCTCATCCTGAAGCTGACCCCGCCGCAGGGCGAGGCGAAGTACGTGGCGGCGGCCTTCCCGTCCGCGTGCGGCAAGACCAACCTCGCCATGCTGGAGCCCACGATCTCCGGGTGGACCGTCGAGACGATCGGCGACGACATCGCCTGGATGCGGTTCGGTGAGGACGGGCGGCTGTACGCCATCAACCCGGAGGCCGGCTTCTTCGGCGTCGCGCCCGGCACCGGCGAGCACACCAACGCCAACGCGATGAAGACGCTGTGGGGCAACGCCGTCTTCACCAACGTCGGGCTCACCGACGACGGCGACGTGTGGTGGGAGGGCATGACGGAGGAGCCGCCCGCGCACCTGACGGACTGGAAGGGTCGCGACTGGACGCCGGCCTCCGACGAGCCGGCCGCCCACCCCAACGCGCGGTTCACCGTCCCCGCCGCCCAGTGCCCGATCATCGCGCCGGAGTGGGAGGACCCCAAGGGCGTGCCGATCTCCGCGATCCTCTTCGGCGGCCGCCGCGCCACCGCGGTCCCGCTGGTCACCGAGGCGTTCTCCTGGCAGCACGGCGTGTTCCTCGGCGCCAACGTGGCCTCGGAGAAGACCGCGGCGGCCGAGGGCAAGGTCGGCGAGCTGCGCCGCGACCCGTTCGCGATGCTGCCGTTCTGCGGCTACAACATGGGCGACTACATGGGGCACTGGCTCAAGGTGGGTCAGGCAGCCGACCAGGCCAAGCTGCCGAAGATCTACTACGTGAACTGGTTCCGCAAGAACGACGCGGGGAAGTTCGTGTGGCCCGGCTTCGGTGAGAACAGCCGCGTCCTGAAGTGGATCGTGGAGCGCCTGGAGGGCCGCGCCGAGGGCGTCGAGACGCCGATCGGCGTCGTGCCGACCAGGGAGGCCCTCGACACCGACGGTCTGGCGCTGGCCGAGAAGGACCTGGACTTCCTGCTGAAGGTGGACGCGGAGGTGTGGCGCGAGGAGGCCGCCCTGATCCCCGGGCACCTCGACACCTTCGGCGACCACACGCCGAAGGAGCTGTGGGACGAGTACCGCGCCCTGGTGGACCGCCTGGGCTGAGCAAGCCCGGCACACGGGGGCCGCTCGTGGAGCCGAAGGGGCGCTGAGGCGCCCCGGACGCGGAGCGGGCCCGTCAGAAGGGAGCCTCCGCGGCCGGTCCGAACCGGCCTCGCCCTGACCTGTGGAGTCATCCGGCCGGCCGCGGCGGACGACCCCCGGAGCGACACCGGTGTCGCTCCGGGGGTCTCGACGTGTGCACGGGTGTGCGGGGGAGAGTGGCAACCCGGTCCGCGCGCCTTCCGCGAGCGCGGACCGGGGCCGTCAGGGGGCGCCGACCAGGCTGCTGTCGCCCAGTGTGGCGCTGTGCGCGTCCATGCGCTCGGCGGCGAGGATCGCGACGGCGGTGTCGGCGCGGGAGGCCGCGACGACGAGGGCGCGCCCGGCCAGGGCGTGCGCCCTGCGGTGCAGCGCGGACGGATCCGCGCCGGTCAGGCCGGCGTGCCGGGCGGCGGGCGCCGCGCAGCCGGGCGACCTGCTGCGCGATGCGCTCGGCGGCCGCGTCGTCGCCGAGCTCGTCGGTGACGGCGAGCAGTGCGGCGAGGTGCCCGGCCAGCTGGATGTCCAGTTCCTCCTCGCGGGAGCGATGGGGGAACCGTCGCTGGTCGTCGTCGGCCACCTGGTGGACCGACTTGCTGCGGATCGGTTCGTACATGGGGGGATGGCCTTCCTGCTCACTGCGAGAAGGCCATCCTATCTTGGATTCAGTCTAAAGTTGAGTCCGTACTAAGTATTCGCGTCAGTGCTGCCCGTAACCGTCCAGGAAGTTCCCGATGCGGTTCACCGCGTCCGTCAGGTCCTTCGCGTTCGGCAGCGTCACGATGCGGAAGTGGTCCGGCTCGTGCCAGTTGAAGCCCGTGCCGTGCACCACCATGATCTTCTCGGCCCGCAGCAGGTCCAGGACCATCTGCCGGTCGTCCTTGATCTTGTAGACGGCCGGGTCCAGACGCGGGAAGAGGTAGAGGGCCCCCTTCGGCTTCACGCAGGTCACGCCGGGGATGTCGATGAGCCGCTCGTACGCCGCGTCCCGCTGCTCCAGCAGCCGGCCGCCCGGCGCGACGAGCGCCTCGACGGACTGGCGCCCCTGGAGCGCGGCGGCGATCGCGTGCTGCGCCGGCATGTTCGCGCACAGCCGCATGTTGGCCAGGATGGTCAGCCCCTCGATGTACGAGGAGGCGTGCGCCTTCGGGCCGCAGACCGCGAGCCAGCCGCTGCGGTAGCCCGCCACCCGGTAGTTCTTCGACATGCCGTTGAAGGTCAGGCACAGCAGGTCCGGGGCGATGGCGGCGGTCGGGGTGTGCGTCGCGCCGTCGTAGAGGATCTTGTCGTAGATCTCGTCCGAGCAGATGACCAGGTTGTGGCGGCGGGCGATCTCCGTCAGCCCGCGCAGCATCTCGTCGTCGTAGACCGCGCCCGTCGGGTTGTTCGGGTTGATGATGACGAGGGCCTTCGTGCGGTCCGTGACCTTGCGCTCGATGTCCGCCAGGTCCGGCATCCAGTCGGCCTGCTCGTCGCAGCGGTAGTGCACCGCCGTGCCCCCGGCGAGCGCCACGGACGCCGTCCACAGCGGGTAGTCCGGCGCCGGGACGAGCACCTCGTCGCCGTCGTCGAGCAGCGCCTGCATCGCCATCTGGATCAGCTCGGACACACCGTTGCCGAGGTAGATGTCCTCGACGGACAGCGGGATGCCCTTCGTCTCGTAGTGGCTCATCACCGCGCGGCGCGCCGACAGCAGGCCCTTGGCGTCGCCGTAGCCGTGCGCGTCGCCGAGGTTGCGCAGCATGTCCTCGAGGATGGCGGGCGGGCACTCGAAGCCGAAGGCCGCCGGGTTGCCGGTGTTGAGCTTGAGGATGCGGTGGCCCGCCGCCTCCAGCCGCATCGCCTCGTCGAGCACCGGGCCACGGATCTCGTAGCAGACGTTGGCGAGCTTCGTGGACTGGATGACCTGCATGTCCGCGAGCTTACGGGGGCCGCGCCGGGCACGCCTCGTGTTTTGCGCCACGTGGGGCGGGGCGACCCGTCACGGGGGCGCGCCCCCCCGGGTAGGTTGGCTGCCCATGTGGTCCTTGAGCGTCGCCGGTTGCCGCCGGCTCGGTGTGGTCGGTTCCGCCGCCGTGGCCCTCGGCGGCTGGGCGGCCGGCACGCTGCCCGAGCGCGACCCCTGGGGCCTGTGGCTGCCCCGCGGGGCCCGCGCCGCCGAGGCCGGGACGCTCCTCGCCTACGTCGGACTGACCCTCCTCGTCGTCGCCTGGTGGCGGTACGGGCGGCTGCTCGTCCTGCGGCCCTCCGCCGTCCGGATCCGCGACACCCTCGCCACCCTCGGCTGCTGGGCCGCCCCGCTGCTCGTCGCGCCGCCGCTGTACAGCGCCGACGTGTACAGCTACATCGCCCAGGGCGCGATGGTCGTCGAAGGCCACGACGTGTACGCCGCCGGCCCCTCCGTCCTCGACCCGGCCGGCCTCGGCGGCGACGCCGCCGCCAGCGTCGGCGGCCACTGGACCGACACCCCCGCCCCGTACGGACCGGTCTTCCTCCTCGTCGCGCAGGGCATCACCGTGGCCACCGACGGCAGGATCGTCCCGGCCGTCCTCGGCATGCGGCTGGTCGCCGTCGCCTCCCTCGCGCTCGCCGTGTGGGCGCTGCTCCGCCTCGCCCCCGGCGGCGCCCGCAACGGCGCCCTCTGGCTCGGCGCCCTCAACCCGCTGCTCCTCATCCACGTCGTCGGCGGCATGCACAACGACGGGCTGATGGCCGCCCTGCTCCTCGCGGCCGCCGCGCTCGCCCTGCGCGGCCGCCGCTGGGTCGCGGGCAGCGCCCTCGTCGGCCTCGCCATGATGGTGAAGTCCCCGGCCGCCCTGGGCCTGCTCTTCATCGGCGTCGTCGTCGCCCGCGAGGCCGCGGGCCCGCCCCTACGGCGCGCCGCGAAGGCCCTGCTCGGGCCGGGCTCCGTCGCCGCCGCCACGGCCGTCGCCGCCACCCTCGCCGGCGGCACCGGCTTCGGCTGGCTGCGCACCCAGAGCGTCGCCGGCTCCATCCACACCGCGCTGTCCTTCAGCAGCGACCTCGGCTACGCCCTGGGCCGCTCGATGCACTACTTCTCCGGCACCCACCCCGACCCCGTGAAGCGGGCCGTCCAGGCCATGGGCCTCACCCTGGCCCTGGCCCTCATCGCCTACCTCGCCGCCCACGTGCTGCGCGGGCTGCTGGACCCCGTCAAGGCGCTGGGCCTCGCCCTGCTCGTGCTGGTCCTGCTCTCCCCGGTCGTCCAGCCCTGGTACCTGCTGTGGGCCGTGCCGCTGCTGGCCGCCACCGCCTGGCGCGGCCGCACCGCCCGCGGGCTCGCCGTGCTGTGCGCGGCGTTCGCGTACGTCACCGCGCCCGACGGGTCCACCCCGGCGTACGCGTTCGCCGCCGCCGCGGTGGCCTGCGCGGTCGCGGCCCACCGCACACTGCGCCCCGCGGACGCCCCGGCCGCCGCCCGCGTGCCCGCGCCGCGCAGGGCCGAGGACCACGCGGGAGCGGCCCTGCTGTACCGGCCGCCCATCCGGTGAGCCGGGGCCCGCGGGCCGGTCAGCCCGGCCGGCCCGCGGGTGTGCGGCGGACCGCCCGGCCCGCCAGCACGTCCGTGCGCCGCCCGTCGCGGACCGCGAACCTGCCGTCGATCAGCACGTGCGGCACTCCGGTCGGCAGCGCCCGCGGCTGCGCGTACGTGGCGCCCGCCGCCACCGTCGCCGGGTCGAACAGCACCAGGTCCGCCCGGTACCCCGCGCGCACCAGCCCCCGGTCCGGCAGCCGCAGGCGCGCCGCGGGGCGGGACGTCAGGTGCGCCACCGCCTCCTCCAGCGGCAGCACCCCGAGCTCCCGCACGTAGTGCCCCAGGTAGTGGGGGAAGGTGCCGTACGCCCGCGGATGCGGCTTCGCCCCCCGCAGGATGCCGTCCGAGCCGCCCGTGTGCACCCGGTGCCGCATGATCGCCCGCACGTTCTCCTCGTGGCCCACGTGCTGGAGGACCGTCGTGCCCAGCCGGTCCGCGAGCAGCAGTCGGCGGGCCGCGGGCCAGTCCGGCACGCGGCTGCCCACGAACCGGGCCAGCGCCGGGTCCGACACGCCCGACACCTCCACGGTCGACCAGTCCACCGGCACCCCGTGGCAGCCGTCGGAGCCCGCCACCTCCACGGCGTGCCGGATCCGCTCCGCCGCCGCCCCGTCCCGCAACCGGGCGAGCAGCGCGTCCGGGCCGCCCGCGTGCGCCCAGCCCGGCAGCAGCGCGGCCAGCGTCGTCGACCCCGCCGTGTACGGGTACGTGTCGAGCGACACGTCGGCCCCGTCCGCCAGGGCCGCGTCCAGCAGCGCCAGCAGCTCGGGCGCCCGCCCCGCGTTGCCGGGGAAGTTCAGCGTGGCGTGCGCCAGGTGCAGCGCGCACCCCGCGGCCCGCGCCAGACCCAGCACCTCCCGGTACGCGTCGAGCGCCCCCGCGCCGTACGACCGGTGGTGCGGGCACCAGTAGCCGCCGTACTCCGCCACCACCCGGCACAGCGCCGCCAGTTCCCGGCCGTCCGCGTACATGCCCGGGGTGTACGTCAGGCCCGACGACATGCCGACCGCGCCCTGCTCCATGCCCTCCGCGACCAGCTGCCGCATCCGCCGCAGCTCGGCGTCCGTCGCCGGGCGGTCCTCCCAGCCGACCGCGTACGCCCGGACCGTGCCCTGCGGCACCAGGTACGCGGCGTTCACGGCGACGCCCTCGCCGCCGAAACCCCGGTCCAGCCGGTCCAGGTACTCCCCGACGGACCGCCAGCCGAGGCCGCCCGGCACGTCGGCGCCGTCCCCGTTCCAGCCCGCGACCGCCGCCCGCACCCCGGCGAGCGTCCGGTCGTCCACCGGCGCGTACGACAGCCCGTCCTGGCCCAGCACCTCCAGGGTCACGCCCTGCGCGGCCTTCGCCTCGTGCGCCGGATCGCTCAGCAGCGCCAAGTCGCTGTGCGCGTGCATGTCCACGAACCCCGGGCACAGGGCGAGCCCGTGCGCGTCCAGCACCCGCCGGCCGCCCAGCGGCCGGTCCCCGGGCCGGCGGACGGCGGCGATCCGCCCGCCGTCGAGCCCCACGTCCGCGCGGTACGCGGGGGAGCCCGAGCCGTCGACCACCGTCGCGCCCCTGATCACCAGGTCCATCGCGCCGCCCCCGCCCGCCGTCCCGGACGGCTCAGAAGAACGTCCGGACGTAGTCGCCGACCGTGCCGTCCGGCTCCACCACCGGGATCATCGGCCACTTCTCGAACACCGTGCACGGGTGCGCCAGGCCGAGCCCCACCCAGTCGCCCACCTCCAGCGGTGTGCTCCCCGGGTCGGTGCGCAGCCACGCGTGCTGGTCGGACAGCGCCGTCACCGCGATCCCGGACGCCGGGCGGACCTGCCCGTCGGAGGCCGAGCGGACCACGTGCACCACCGGCAGCCCCAGGTCGTACGACACGTCCCGCTTGCCCGCGTTCAGGAACGCCTCACCCGGCGCCGGGCGCGACACCACCTGCGCCCACAGCCGGAACGCCGGCTCCAAAGCACCCTCCCGCGGCACCCGGTTGAACGGCGTGAGCCGCTCGTAGTGCCCGTGGTCGTGCGACACGTACGCCCCGGAGCGCAGCAGCTTCAGCACCGGCGCCGACAGCTCCGGCACCTCGGCGAAGACCTCCGCCACCGTGTCGAACCACTCGCTGCCGCCGGCGCTGACCACGATCTCGTCCGCGTCCGCGAAGAGGCCCGCCTTGTCCAGGTCGGCCGCCAGCGCCACCAGCCGCCGCAGCCAGGCCCCGACGGTCTGCGGGCTCGCGTCCGGCACCTGCGCCTCGTACCCGGCGACGCCCACCAGCCGCAGCGACCGCGCGCGGGCCGCCGCCTCGGCGACCTCCGCGGCCTGCGCGTCCGTCCGCACCCCGGTCCGCGCGCCCTCGCCCGCCGCCAGCTCCACGACCACGTCCACCGGCCGGGCCGCGCCCGCCAGCGCCTCCTCCATCAGCGCGACGCCCCGCACCGAGTCGACGTAGCAGACCAGCCGGAAGTCGGGGTCCGCGGCGAGCTCTGCGGCCACCCAGCGCAGGGCCGCCGCGTCCACCAGCTCGTTCGCCAGGAACACCCGCCGTACCCCGAACGCCCGGCACACCCGCACCTGATGGGGCACCGCCACGGTGATGCCCCAGGCCCCCAGGTCCAGTTGGCGGGCGAAGAGCTGCGGGGCCATCGTCGTCTTGCCGTGCGGCGCGAACGCCAGGCCGTGCCGCTCGGCGAACCCCTCCAGCGCCGCCAGGTTGTGCTCCAGTGCGGACGCCGACAGCGTCAGGACGGGTGTGGTGAAGCCGCCCGTGAACAGGTCGCGGCGCTCGGCGGCGAGCCGGCCGACCGTCAGTCCGTCGGCGTCCGGCGGCAGCCCCTTGAAGCGGTGGTCGACGCGCTCCTCGCTGAGGCGGTCCGCCGCGTCCATGGGCCCACTCCGTTCTGTTGCACATGCTGCAACGGGCGTTGCGTGCTCTGCTCGCTGCTGTCTAGCATCCGGGCCGTCGCCCGGTCAACGGCCCCGGGCGCGGAAGGAGGCGAGGGTGACCCCCGACGCGGTGTGCCTGGGGGAGGCCATGGCGGCCTTCCTGCCCACGCGGCCCGGCCCGCTCGCCGACGTGCCGTCCTTCACCCGCTCGGTCGGCGGCGCCGAGGCCAACACCGCCTGCGCCCTCGCCGACGCCGGGCACCGCGTCCGGTGGGTCGGCCGGGTCGGCGCCGACGCCTTCGGCGACCACGTGAGGGCGGCCCTGGCCGCGCGGGGCGTCGACGTGTCGGCGGTGCGGCGCGACCCGTACCGCCCGACCGGGGTCTACTTCCGCACCGCCACCGACCGGTCCGCGCCCGGCCACGAGGTCGTCTACCACCGCGCCGGCTCCGCCGCCTCCGCCATGGGACCGCGCACGGAGGACCGGGACGCCGTCCTCGCGGGCCGCGTCCTGCACCTGACCGGCGTCACCGCCGCCCTGTCCGCCGACTGCCTGGCCCTGCTGCGCGACCTCACCACCCGCCGCCCCGGACGCCCGCTGCTGTCCTTCGACGTCAACCACCGGCCGGCGCTGTGGCGCGACGCGGACGCCGGGCCCGTGCTCCTCGAACTGGCTCGCGGCGCCGACCTCGTGTTCGTCGGCCACGACGAGGCCCGCGCGCTGTGGGGCCTGCACGGCGCACGGGCCGTCCGGGAGGCGCTGCCCGAACCGGACGTCCTCGTCGTCAAGTGCGGCCCGGGGGCGCGGTGGCCTTCCACCCCGATCCGGACGGGTCCGTCGGCTGCGGCAGCGGGGTGGCCACGGCCGAGCGGCCCCCGCGCGTCGACACCGTCGACACCGGCGGCGCAGGCGACGCCTTCGCCGCCGGGTTCCTCTCCGCCACCCTGCGCGGCCTGCCCGTGCGGGACCGGCTGCGCCACGGGCACCTGCGGGCCGCCGCGGCCCTGACCGAACCGGGCGACGTGGCCGCCCGCCTCGACCCCGTACACGCCGACCGGCTGGTCGCCCTGGACGACGGCGCATGGGGCAGACTGCGTCTGGGCCACGGCTGGACCCGGCAGGCACCGGAGGCCGGGCAGGCCCGCGAGGCCCGACAGGCACCGGAGGCCGGGCAGACCCGCGAGGCCCGACAGGCACCGGAGGCACGGGCGGCACAGGAGGTCCGGCAGGCGCCGGACGCACGGGCGGTGCGGGACCGGCGGGCCGGGCGGCACAGGAAGCCCGGCGGGCGCCGGAGGCCCGGCAGGCACGGGAGGACCCGCAGGCACCGGGCCCGCGGGCGGTACAGGAGGGGCGTACGCGATGAGCCAGACCGTCGACCGGGCGCTCAGCATCCTGCCGCTGCTCGCCGAGGGGCCCGCCGACCTCGGTCACGTCGCGGAGCGGCTCGGCGTCCACAAGTCCACCGCCCTGCGGCTGCTGCGCACCCTGCACGCCCACGGCCTCGTGCACCGCCAGCCCGACCAGCGCTACCGGCTCGGCGCCCGCCTCCTCGCCTTGGCCCAGCAGGCCGCCGAGAACCTCGACGTCCGCGAGATCGCCCACCCCCACCTCGTCCGCCTCGGCGAGGAGACCGGCCACACCGTGCACCTGGCGGTTCGGGAGGAGGACGAGGTGCTGTACGTCGACAAGGTCGACAGCCGCTACCCCGTCCGCATGTACTCCCGGATCGGCCGGCCGGTCGCCGTCACCGTCGCCGCCGTCGCCAAGGTGCTGCTCGCGGACCTGCCGGACGCCGAGCGGCACGCCCTCACCGCCCGGCTCGACTACCCCCGCTATACCGCCCGCTCCACCCCGGACGCCGCCGCCTACCGCGAGGAGCTCGCGGCCGTGCGCGCCCGCGGGTGGGCCGCCGACCTGGGCGGCCACGAGGAGTCCGTCAACTGCGTCGCCGCGCCGGTCCGCGGCGCCGACGGTCGGGCGGCCGCCGCCCTGTCCCTCTCCGCGCCGAACGTCGTCGCCACCGCAGACGACCTGCTCGCCCTGCTGCCGCTGGTGCGCCGCACCGCGGACGCCGTCAGCCGGGACCTGTCCGGCACCGACCACTGAGGAGCGCCCCATGACCCCGAAGACCGCCGTCACGCCCGCCGCGCACGCCGCGCCGCCCGCCCGCTTCTCCCACGGCGTGCGCAAGGGCAACGTCCTCCAGGTCGCCGGCCAGGTCGGCTTCCTGCCCGTCGCCGAGCCGGGCGAGCCCCCGGCCGTGGCCGGGCCGGGACTGCGGGAGCAGACCCTCCAGACCCTCGCCAACGTCGAGGCCGTCCTCACCGAGGGCGGCGCGACCTGGGACGACGTGGTGATGCTCCGTGTGTACCTGACGGACACGGACCACTTCGCGGAGGTGAACGCCGTGTACGACGAGCACTTCGCGGACCTCGCCGTGCCCCCGGCCCGCACGACGGTCTACGTCGGGCTCCCGGCCGGGCTGCTCGTCGAGATCGACGCGCTGGCGGTCCTCGGCTGACGATCGGTGCCTCCGCCGAGCCGCCCGCGGTGCAGGCCGTCGCGCCCGCCCCGACGCCCCTGCGCCCCGGGCGCGTCAGGCGGCGGCCCCGCCGTCGCAGGCGTACACGAGCACCATGAGGGCGACGACGCCGAGCAGCCCCAGCAGCAGCGCCCGCAGGGCGGCGCCGCGGCCCGGCGGGCGCCGCAGGGGGCGTCGGGCCGGGGCGGCGGCCGGTCCGGCGGCCGCGGCGTACTCGGCTCGGGTGCGGCCCGGCCCCCGGCGCCGCCCCCGCGGGGCAGCCGCGGCCGGGTGTACGGGCGGGTCGGCTCCGGTGGCGGTACGGGCAGCGCGTGCCGGTCCGCGGCCAGCTCGCCGGGGTGCGTGGAGAGGTCCTGCTGCCAGGCGCGGCCCTGCTGCTCGTACGTCTCGATGACCTCGGTCCAGCGCGGCGGCAGCCACCGCCGCCCGCTGCGCGAGGTCGGCAGGCCGGTCAGCTCGGCCAGGAACCGCTGGAGCACCTGCTCGGGGCGCGGCCGCCGGTGCGGGTTCGCCTCCAGGCACGGGCGGACCAGCGGGACCAGCTCCTTGGGGAGCCCGGTCAGGTCGAGTTCGCCGCGCGACACCCGCAGCAGCAGCTGCAGGGTGTTCTCGCCTTCCGGGTAGGGCGGGCGTCCCACCGCGAGGTGGAACAGGGTGGCGCCGAGCGAGTACATGTCGGACGCGGCCGTGGACGGCTCGCCGCGCGCCTGCTCCGGCGACGTGAACGCGATGGTGCCGAGGGTGACGGTGGTGCGGGTGATGTCCTGGGCGTGCGAGATGCCGAAGTCGATGAGCCGCGGCCCGTCCATCGGCAGCAGGATGTTCTGCGGCTTCACGTCGCGGTGGACGACGCCCTGCCGGTGCAGCGCGTCCAGGGCCTGCGCGGTGCCGGCCGCGATCCAGCGGATCGCGGAGGCCGGCAGGTGCCCGCCCCGGCGTACCAGTTCCGCCAGGGACGGCGCGGGGATGTACTGGATGGCCATCCAGGGCGACGGCGCGGCCGGGTCCGCGTCGACGACCCTCGCGGTGTAGGCGTTGTCGATCCGCTGGGCCAGCGCCACCTCCCGGGTGAACCGCTTCCGGTCCGCGGCGCTCACGTCGCCCTCCGCGAGGAGGGTCTTCACCGCGACCAGCGGGGCGCCGGGCCCCACCCGCCCCAGGTAGATCCGGCCCATGCCGCCCGCGCCCAGCCGCCCCAGCAGCCGGTACGGCCCCAGCACCGGCGGGTCGCCGCCGCCGAGCGGCCACAGCCGCGGGCCCGCCGCGGTACCGTCCCCCGTCATACCGCCGCCCCCTCCTGCGGTGCCTTCCGCCAGCAGGGTAGCCGTCAACCCGCGGGTGCACAGGCGCTCGTGCGCACCCGCGGGGAGACGGCTGCCGTCCCGGTCCCCGCGGGTGCGCCCACGCGCTGCGGCGTCCGGTCAGGAACCGGCGCAGTACTGCTGGTCCTTGCCGATGGAGCGGTACATGCAGTCGGCGTTCTCCAGGAGTTGGAGGACCGCGTCGCGGTTGCGGGAGGTCTCGCGCTCGATCACCTCGTCGGGCGGGTAGAAGCCGCCGTTCCACGAGCTGGCCGGGTACATCTCGAAGGTGTAGCCGAAGATCCGCTGCTCACCCCACAGCCAGTCGTCGATCGACCCGTCCGTGACGTAGAGGTCGCTGGCCTGCTGGGGCGTGTAGCCGTTGCTCGCGGCCATCTTGCGGCCGACGGCGGCGAAGGCGTCCCGGTCGTCCTGGGTCATGCCGGGCGCGGTGTCGGAGTAGGTGTAGCCGAACGGCCACAGCACCAGCTCGCTGTAGGTGTGGAAGTCGATGGCGGCGGTGATCTGCTGCTTGCCGCCGACGATCCGGGAGCGCACGAAGTCGGCGACGATCCTCACCTCGGGCGCCGACTCGGGGGCGGAGCCGCGGTAGGTCGCGGAGCCGTAGGAGCCGGACGAGCCGCCGCAGCAGCCCCACTTGTAGTCCCAGTTCCGGTTCATGTCGGTGCCGACGTACGAGGAGCCCGGGTTGGGCTGCCGGTTCTTGCGCCAGCTGCGGTAGCTGCCGGACGCGATGTCGTACTCGCCGCCGTCCGGGTTCATGTCGGGCACGATCCAGATCTCGCGGCTGTCGACCATGCGCGTGATGCGGGGGTCGGAGCCGTATCCCGCGCCGAACTCGCGCAGCAGGTAGAGGGCCATCTCGACGGTGAGGTGCTCGCGGGCGTGCTGGTGGTGGGTGAAGAGCACCTCGGGCTCGTTCTCGTCGGTGCCCACGTTGTCGCTGATCTTGATGGCGACGATCTCGCGGCCCTCGTAGGAGCGGCCGATCACGCGCTTGCTCATGATGCCCGGGTACTGCCGGAGCCGCTGGTCGATCTCCGCGGTCATCTCCGCGTAGTTGTGGTAGCGGGAGTCGGCGGGCGGGAAGTCCTGCGGTGCGACGGCCGCCCCGGCGCTGCGGTCCGGGGGTGCCGGCAGGGCCTCCAGCCGGTGGCCGAGTGAGCGGAGCCGCTCGGCCTGCCGGTCGTCGGCGCTGACCACGACGGAGTGGTCGTCGGCCTCGTCGATGGAGACGCCGGTGGCGGCGATGGCGGAGCGCTCGGCGGGGGTGGCCGGGCCGTGGATCTCGTACTGCCGGACGGTCTCCTCGCCGGCGGCCGCGGGTGTGCGGGCGGCGGATCCGGCGGCCGGGGCGGCGGTGCTGGCGGAGGTGGCGGTGAGCGGCGCCGCGACGGCGAGGGCGAGGACGGCCGCGAGGGTGGCGGTCCGCCTGCCGGGGAAGCGTGGACGCATGCTGTCTCTCCTGTGTGGGGGGCGAGGTGTGTCCTCGTGCGTCGCAGCATCCGGCGGTGGCATGAACCCGTCAAGCATGCACTTCGGCCACGCCGGGAGGCCTACCCCCTTGTGCGATCACCGGGCACCCGCTTTGGTGACGGTGCGCACGACTGGACCAGCGGCACGAGCGGTACGTACGAGCGGACGGCGAAAGGCGTGGACACCATGGCGGAAGGCACCGCGAGCACCACCACCCAGGACCCGGGCGCCGGAGGGCGGCGCACCACCGCCCCGCGCAGGGCGAGCTGGCGCCACATCGGCCCCGGCATCGTCGTCGCGGCCACCGGCGTCGGCGCCGGGGACCTCGTGGCCACCCTGGTCGCGGGCAGCAGGTTCGGCTACACGCTCCTGTGGGCGGCCGTCATCGGCTGCCTCGTCAAGATCTCCCTTGCGGAGGCCGTCGGCCGCTGGCACCTGGCCACCGGCCGCACCCTCTTCGACGGCTGGCGCAGCCTCGGCGCGTGGACCACGGTCTACTTCGCCGGGTACGTCGTCGTGTGGGGCTTCGTCTACGGCGGGGCGGCCATGGCCTCCAGCGCGCTGCCGCTCGCCGCGCTGTTCCCCGGCGTCCTGGCAGCGGAGTGGTGGGGCATCCTCTGCGGCCTCGTCGGGCTCGTCTTCGTGTGGTTCAACCGGTACGCCGTACTGGAGAAGGCCATGACCGTCCTCGTCGGGGTCATGTTCCTGGTGACCGTGTACGTCGCCGTCCGCGTCACCCCGAACCTCGGGGGTGCGGTGGCCGGGCTCGCCCCGGTGCTGCCGGACGGCTCCCTGCTCTACACCCTGGGCCTCGTCGGCGGCGTCGGCGGCACGATCACCCTCGCCGCGTACGGCTACTGGGTGAACGCCAAGGGCTGGCGCGACGCGGGCTGGATGAAGGCCATGCGGCTGGACAACCGGGTCGCGTACCTCACCACCGGCGTCTTCGTCGTCGCGATGCTGATCGTCGGCGCGGAGCTGCTGCACTCCTCCGGCGTCGCCCTCGCCAAGGGCGACAGGGGCCTGCTCGACCTGGGAACCGTCCTGGCGGACCGCTACGGCACCGTCACGGCGAACCTCTTCCTGGTGGGTTTTTTCGCGGCGTCGTTCACCTCCCTCATCGGCGTCTGGCACGGGGTGAGCCTGATGTTCGCGGACTTCGTCCGGAGGATCCGCGAGGGGCGCGGGACCGCGGCGGGTGCGGCCTCCGGGGCGGGCGAGGCGGCGGGGGCGGGGCCTCGGCCGGACGGGGCGGCGTCGGGCGACGCCGCCCCGCTGGAAGGGCCGATGGAGCGGTCCCTCCCGTTCCGCGCGTACCTGCTGTGGCTGACCTTCCCGCCGATGGCGCTGCTCTTCCTGGACCGGCCGTTCGCCCTGGTCATCGCCTACGGCGTGGTCGGCGCCTTCTTCATGCCGTTCCTCGCCCTGACCCTGCTGTGGCTGCTCAACTCCGCCCGCACGCCCCGCGAGTGGCGCAACGGCCGGCTGAGCAACGGCATGCTGGGCCTCGCGGCGCTGCTGTTCGTGGTGCTGTGCGTGGAGCAGGTGCGCGAACTGCCCTGGTGACCGGCCCGCCGGCCGCTACGGCAGGTTGTGGACGTGCGGACCGACCGCGTTCGACCAGGCGTTGCCCGCGGTCGCGTCCCAGTTCGTCGACCACGTCATGGCGCCGCGCAGGGACGGCCACGTCGTGGGCGGCTTGAACGTGCCGCAGCCGGTGCCGCGGGTGAGGCAGTCCAGCGCGTTCTTGACGATCGTCGGGCTGACGTAGCCGCTGCCCGCCCCGCGGGGCGAGGCCGGGACGCCGAGCCCCACCTGCGACGGGTCGAGGCCGCCCTGGAGCTGGATGCAGGCCAGCGCGGTCAGGAAGTCGACGGACCCCTGGGAGTACACCTTGCCGTCGCACCCCAGCATCGAACCGCTGTTGTAGTACTGGGTGTTGACCACCGTGAGGATGTCCTTCACGGCCAGCGCGAGCTTGAAGTACTCGGTGCCGGTGTGCTGCATGTCGATGGTCTGCGGGGCCATCGTCAGCACCATGCCGGGACCCGCCTTGGCGGACAGCTGCCGCAGCGCCTTCGTCAGGTACGTGGAGTTGATCCCGTGCTCCAGGTCGATGTCCACGCCGCTGAAGCCGTACTCCTGCATCAGGGCGTACGCGCTGTCCGCGAAGGCGGTGGCGGACGCGTCGCTGTTGATGGTGACGTTGCCCTTCTCGCCGCCGACGGACAGCACCACCGACTTGCCCGCAGCCTTCTTGGCGGCGATGTCCGCCGTGAAGTCGGCGACCGAGGCGTAGCCGACGGCCGGGTCCAGGTTGAAGACGATCTGCCCCGGCGTGGCCGTCGAGTCCGCGAACGACACGGCGATGATGTCGTACTGGTCCTGCACGTCCCGCAGCTTCTGCACGGTGGCGCCGTTGTCGAAGTTCTGCCAGTAGCCGGTCACGGCGTGCTTCGGCACGGTCGGGTTCGGGGTGGTCCCGCCGGTCCTGGTCCGCACGGTCACGGTCCCGGACTTCGCGGACTCGCCGGCGGCGTTGACGGCCGAGACCTGGAAGCCGTACGCGGTGTCGGCGGCGAGCCCCGTCACGGTGGCGGACGTCCCGCTCACCGTCTGGACGCGGGCCCCGTCCCGGTACACGTGGTAGCCGGTGGCACCGGCGACCGCGTCCCAGGTCAGCGCCACCGACGACGAGGTGACCGTCCCGGGGGCGAGCCCCGCCGGGGCGGCGGGCACCTGCGGGTCCGGGTCGCCGTCGCCGCCGCCGTCCGGCCCGAAGACGGACACGTCGTCGACGTGGTAGGCGGCCTGCCCGTACCAGCCGTGGGTGTAGACGGTGACCTGCTTGGTGTCCGGCCCGGTGGTGAAGCTGGTGGTGAGCTGCTGCCAGGTGCCGGAGCCGGGCGTCCAGGTCGACACGTCGGTGGTGCCGGTGCCGGTCGCGCCCAGGTACGCGTAGGCGCCCTGCACCCAGGCGCTCAGCTCGTACGTGGAGTTCGGCAGGACCGCCACGGTCTGGCTGCACCGGGCGTTGTCGAGCCCGGCGGGGACCGCCTTCAGCGCGGCGGCGCCGCTGCGGACGGGGGAGGTGACGGTGGTGCCGCTGTTCGCCGTGCAGGTCCAGCCGGTGAGGCCCGACTCGAACCCGGCGTTGCGCGCGACGTTGCGGTCCTCGACGGCCTGCGCGGTCCCGGCCCCGCCGACGGCGAGGGCGACCCCGGCCCCGAGGGCCAGGGCCAGCGGCCCGGCGAGCGACGCTCTGGCGCGGTGTCCGCGGTGTCCGCGGTGCTTGCTGCGGTGCTGCACTTGCTGCCTCCGAAAGTGGTGGGGGAGTGGGGAGTCGAGGAGGAGGACGTGCGTCACGGTGGCCACCGCGGTCGTTGCCCGTACAAGGTGGTCCAGACCAATCGCCGTGTCAAGGTCCCGGGTCGACCGCGTGTGCGGAATGCGGATTTGGGTCCGGCCGTGGGCCCACGGGCCTATGAGGTCCGTGTGGCCGGATGCCTAAGGTGTGGCCGGCAATTCAGGGGAACGACCGGAGGGGCGTCAGGCATGCGTGGGACAGGTGGGCCGCCGTGGAACGGTGCAGCGCACGGTACGGCGGCGGGCGCGGAGAAGGGTGGCTTCTTCGCGCTGGTGCGTGCCTGGGCCGCCGCGCTCGTCGTGCTCGCCGTCACCGAGTACATCCAGATCACCTACATCCGTGAGCTGTTCGTCACCGAGGCGGGGCCGGAGTCGTTCGGCGCCGGCCTGCTGCTGATCCAACTGCCCGACCTCGTGTGCGTCGCGCTGGCCGCCTGGGTGGCCGGACGGGTGCACCGGGAGCCGTTCCGCGATGCGGTGCGGGCGCATCTCGCCGCGGTCTTCGCGGTGCCGGTCTTCCTGGTGGTCGTGAGCATCGCCCTCCAGTGGGGCCGGGCCTCGGCGGTCGGTCTCCTGCTGTCCAGCGCCGTCGCCGTGACCGGCGCGGCCATCGGCTATCTCGTGGACCGGCTGCAGGAGGGGGACCGATGAGGGCGCGCCGGGGGCAGGGACCCGCCGCGGGATGGTGGCGGCGCCGGACGGCGGCGGTCAGTCCGTCGGCCGGTTCCGACCGTGGCGCCACCGCGCTGGAGTACATCGGCGCGGTCGTCGTCGCCGTGGCCATCGTGCTGGCGCTGGTCGCCACCGGCGTGACCGGCTCCATAGGCGAGCGCTTCATGTGCTCCATATCGGCCCTCTGGGGCGGGGGCGGCGACTGCTCCGCCGGCGACGGCGGGGTGGACAAGCCGCAGGCCGCCGACGCGGACTACGAGCCGCCGCTCTGCACCATCTCCACCGTCACGGACAAGGCCGGCAGCAAGTTCGAGCTCGGGTTCCTGGAGTGGGGCAACGAGTACGGCTTCCAGGACAAGGTCCACCAGGCCAACTACGACGTGAACAAGGACGGCAAGGTCGACGGGAACGACCAGCTCATCTACACCACGTTCACGGACTCCGCGTCGATCGGCGCCACCGTCGGGGTCGGCGGCAAGATCGGCAAGCTGGGCAACGGCTCGGTCGACCTCGGCGCCGGCGTCAAGGTGAACAACGGCGACACCTGGGTCTTCGAGAGCAAGGAGGAGGCCGAGCAGTTCCGCGACGACCTCGAGAAGCTCAAGATGTACGAGATGCGCCGCACCTCGCCCGGCGGCGCGGAGGCCAGCATCGGTGACAGCCTCCTGTACCTCTTCGACAAGGGCCCGATGTACGAGGAGGAGAAGATCCGCGAGCGGATCGAGGGCAAGCTCAAGGACCGCCACATCAGTTACGGCTCCGCGGGCGTCTACACCAACGTGGACGGCGGCCTCGGGATCGACGCGGGCGACGAGCGCGTCGTCGCGGCCGGTATCAACGGCAGCGCCCAATTCGTCGGCGACGTGGTCATCACCACGGACGACTACCGGAACACCGAGTCGTACACGTACACGATGAAGGCCGACGGCGAATGGGGCGCCCAGGCCGGCGCCGGTGGTTTCGGGAAGGGCGACCACGCACAGGCCAACCGCAGTGCCACGGTCACCATCACCCGGGACCAGGAGACCGGCGAGCTCGTCCGGCTCGACTTCACCCAGACCACGGAGACCGGTGCGACCGGCACCTCCGACACGGCCAAGAACGGCAACGGCAAGGACGGCAAGGACGAGAAGAGCGGCGGTGTCGGCAGCGTCGACAACTCCGGCGCCAGCAACATCGAGATCCACACCAACACCCTGACGTTCCCGAAGGGCCAGGAAGGCGACGCCGACCGGGCCGTCGCCCAGCAGTGGCTGGACGGCGGCGGCGACGGCAGCGCGGTCTGGTCGTACATGCTGAACAACCATGCGCCGACCAGCCGGCCGGGTGCGGACGATCCGTTCGGGCAGCTCCTCTTCGACAAGGGGAAGTCCAGCAAGACCACGTACGATGGCATGGCCGAAGCACATGAGTACGGATTCGAGCTGAACCTGGGCCTTTCCGTCGGCGCCTCCATCTCCATGGAGAACAAGTCCGAGACGTTGAAGAATGCCGAGTTCCTGGGTGCCCCCAGGGGCGGGAAGCGCGACTACGTCCCGTACAGCTATTGCGCGCAGTAGCGGCGGGTAAGCGCACGGAAGCGCGCAGAAGCGCAGGCAGGCCGGCGGAAGAGCCGTTCGGAATAAGCGAGGGAAATCAGGGATGAACGCGAACGCGAAGCTGGGTCTTCGTGCGGTGGCGGCGGTGTCGGTTGCCGGACTGCTGCTCACCGCGTGCGGCGGTGGCGGCGGTGACACGAAGGCCGCTGCCCCGGAGGGTTGGGGCACCCTGGACACCGAGCGGCTCTCCGTCGCCTACCCCGAGGGCTTCGAGGAAGTCCCCCCGGAGAAGGGCAACACGTACGAGGTGGCGCGCGCCACGCTCACCGAGGACGGCGTCCTGGTCGCCGCGATGAGCGTCGACTTCGACTACGGCGACCTGCACTCCACCAGCCTGGCGGCCGCCGGCGCGAAGGCCCGGATCCAGATCGGGGCCACCCCGACCAGGACCGAGGACGTCGAGGTGGCGGGACCTGACGGGCCCGAGGAGGCCCGGAAGATCACGTACACGTTCACGGCGAAGGGCCGCGAGGGCGAGCCGCCCAAGGGCACCAAGCTGGAGGGCCTCATGGTGGCGGGCGTGGACGGCCGGTCGCGCCCGTACCTGGTCACGGTGAACTCCCAGGAGGGCACCCTCTCCGACCGGGACGTCTCGGACATCGTCGAGAGCATCGTGCTGAAGGAAACGAAGAAGAAGTAGGTGGCGGTGTGACGACCTTGGAAGTCGTCTTCCTGGTCCTCGGCCTGGCGTGCCTGACGGGCTGCGTGCTGAGCGTCCGCCGGGCGCTGATCGTGATCCGGCTGGTGATGCGCGGCGAGCGGACCGAGGGGTGGTGCGTGAGGCGCTCGTACCACCGGGACGGCAGGACCTACAACCACCCCGAGTTCACCTTCGCCTTCCGCACCCCCGACGGCGAGACCGTCGAGTTCAAGGACCGGCCTGGCGCCTTCGGATACGAGGAGGGCGCGCCGGTCCGCGTGTGCTACGACCCGGCGCGCCCGCGTAAGCGGGCCACCATCGCGGGGCCCGACACCTGGGGGCCGGTGTATGTGCGGATCCTGATCTGCGTGCCGTTGTTGCTGCTGTCCATGCCGCTGTACGGCCTGGCCCTGCACTGGGGCTTGATCTAGGGGGATCGGGGGTTCTGTGAGGGGTCTGTAACGGTTTCCACGAGCCTCGCCGACCCCTTGCGGTGAAACTCCTTGATCAATTCATTCAATATGGCGAATTGATCACCGTATTGCCTCAGGTCGGTGATCCGCCCCGGCTGACTTGTCCCGATTTGACGGCCGCTGGTGCGGTGAGATCACCTGTCAGTCAAATCGTCGGTGTTCTCTGTCATGTAGGACACCGATAAGGTGCTGGTGCAAGCTGAGCTGCGCAGTTGACGATCTGCGGTCCGCACGGGGGAAGTGCGGACCGGAGAATGAACGGGGATCTTGAAGTGTCGACAGCGATCGCGGTGACCAGCGCTGATCTGGTGCTGCCGCCGACGGACCAGCAGACGCCCTCGGCGGCGCTGCTGCAGTCGCCCGATGTTCAGCCGCTGGAGGCGGCGCTGGCCGATACGCGGGTGCTGATCGAGGAGCACGGCTATGTCGTCGTGCTCTACCCGTCAAGCCTCCCCCTGGCCTTCGAACGCCGACTCCACACTGTCAGGTCGCTGTTGGAGACCGACCGGATCGCCCTGCTCCGCACCCCGCTCCCCCCGCTCGGCCTCGCCGTCCTGGTCCGCCAGCTCCGGCAGTTGTCCCTCGCCGGCTTCAGTGCCGGAGTCGTCGCCTCGGCGGCGCGGCTGCTGTCGCACTACATCCACTCCGGCGCGCTGCTCAACTCCGTGGCCCGCCTGGACCGGGTCCCCGTGAGCCTGAAGTCGCACGCCAAGTCCTGGGTGCCCGGCTCCCAGTTCGGCGTGGTCGCGGCCCCCGAGCCGCAACTGATCAGGATCGGCAACGGCTCGCTGACGGGGCCGCCGTTCGCCACCCACCTGCTGGTCGCCAAGGGCCAGCTCCAGTCCGACTGGGTCACCGGGACCCTGGCGCCGGCCTGGCAGGTCCAGGCCGTCCAGGAGGCCGCGCTGCCCGCCGACTCGTCCCGCTGGTGGGGCACCGGCAAGCTCGTCGAGTTCGCCGCGTACCTCCCGGACTACGCGGTGCTCCACCAGTTGGTCTCCTCCGTCATGCGGACCCGCTGCCACTGGTGCGGGATGGAACTCATCGGTGACCGCTGCGCCTTCTGCTCCGCCCCGCTCGCCCAGCGCGAGCACCAGCAACCAGCCAACGGTGTCATGAATACCGGCCAGTCCGCGCAGTAGGGCCCGCCGCCCTGCCCGGACGCCCGCATCCGTCCGCCCGTTCCGCTCCCACGTCCCCTGATGAGGTTGTCCGGCCCATGAACTCCCGCCAGCGCCGCGGCGTCATACTTCTGATCCTCTCCGTCCTCCTCGGCTTCACCGCCTTCGCCGGTGTGCTCTCCGTGATCAGCGACGTGAAGTCCAAGGTCGGCCCCGAGGTCGAGGCCTTCCAGCTCAAGAAGGACATCGCGCCGTACACCCAGCTCAGCCCGAGCCAGTTCGAGAAGATCTCGATGCCCAAGCGCTGGCTGTCGGAGAACGCCGTCACCGACCTGGCGGAGATCGACGGGAAGATCGCCGTCACCAACCTCCGCAAGGGCTCCCTCCTGCAGAGCGACATGATCGTCAAGCGGCCGGCGCTGGAGGCCGGCGAGCAGGAGATCGCGATCATGATCGACGCCGCCACCGGTGTGGCCGGCAAGATCAAGCCGGGCGCCAAGGTCAACATCTTCGCCACCTTCGCGGGCGACAACGAGAAGACCCCCGCACAGTCCAAGATCATCGTCTCCAACGCCAAGGTCATCGACGTCGGCAGGCTGACCGCGCTGGAGGGCCGGGAGGACCGGGCCCGCAGCGAGGCCGTGCCGATCACCTTCGCGCTCAGCACCCTCGACGCCCAGCGCGTCGCCTACGCCGAGTCCTTCGCCCAGAACGTCCGCCTCGCCCTGATCGCCCCGGGCAGCGACGCCTCGCTCAAGCCCGGTGAGCGCACCTACGAAATCTCCAAGGACAAGTGAGACGGGATGATCACGAGGGTTCTCCCCGCCGTCGGTGACACCGACGCCGCCCGGTCCATCACCACCCTGCTCAGCCAGCTCCCCGACGCCGAGCCGGCCGTCCCGGTGGTGGATTCCACCCAGCTCATCGACACGCTCGCCCGGCTCGCCGGCGAGTCACTCGACGAGCTGCCCGAAGTGGTGCTCGTCCACGAGCGGATCGGCCCGGTGCCGGCACTCGAGGTGATCCGGGAGGTCGCGCTGCGCTTCCCGGCGGTCGGGGTGGTCCTCATCACGGCGGACGCCGGCCCGGGGCTGTTCTCCGCCGCCATGGACTCGGGCGCCCGCGGCCTGGTCGCCCTGCCCCTCAGTTACGAGGAGCTCGCCAGCCGGGTCCAGTCCGCCGCGCAGTGGGCCACCGGCGTCCGCCGCCACCTCGGGACCGGCGGCGATGTCGCGGCCGGCCCCGGCGGCGTCGTGGTGACCGTGTCCGGCGCCAAGGGCGGCGTCGGCACCACTGTCACCGCGATCCAGCTCGCCCTGGCCGCCCAGGCGTCCGGACAGTCCGTCGCCCTGGTCGACCTCGACCTCCAGACCGGCGACATCGGCTCGTACCTCGACGTGCGGTTCCGCCGCTCGATCGTCGACCTCGCCGGCATCCAGGACATCACGCCCCGGGTGCTGCAGGACGCCGTCTTCGGCCATGAGTCGGGCGTGTCCCTCCTGCTCGCGCCCAAGGAGGGCGAGCGCGGCGAGGAGGTCACCGACCGCTCCGTACGCCAGGTCGTCAGCTCCCTGCGCTCCCGCAACGCCGTGGTCGTCATCGACTGCGGCGCCCAGATGAACGCCGCGAACGCCGCCGCCGTCGAGATGGCAGACACCGCGCTGCTGGTCACCACCCCCGACGTGGTGTCCGTACGGGCCGCCAGGCGGCTGGTGACGATGTGGAACCGGCTCCAGATCCGCAAGGCCGAGGAGACCGTCAGCGTCGTCAACCGCTACACCCGCAACACCGAGATCCAGCCACCGCTGATCCAGAAGATCACCGGAACCGCGGTCGCCGGCACCACCGTGCCGGCCGGCTTCAAGGAGCTCCAGGGCGCCGTCGACGCCGGCCGCCTGCACGAACTGGACGCCAAGTCCGCCGTGAAGCAGGCCCTGTGGGGCCTCGCCGGGGAACTGGGCCTGGTCAAGGCCGAGGCCCTGGCGAAGATGCAGGGCAAGCACCGGGACCGCGGCTCGGTCGGCCTCAGGCGCCGCCGCTCGCACGGGGCCGGCGGCGACGGGACGGCCGGCCAGGGCAGGAAGACGTAGCACCGCGCAGCGAACGCGTACGTGTGCTCACACCCGTACTCGTACGCGTAAGAGCACGCCAGACGGACACGAACAGGGGGCGATGTGCATCATGAGACTCCGGGTGGGCGACCGCCACGGCCGCGGGGGCGGAACATCCCCGGCTGAGGCGGGCGGCAAGGGCGGATGGCGCCAGGCCGTGAGGGACCGGCGGCACGCCGACCGGGGCCAGCTGGCGGTGGAGTTCGCCGGCATGGTGCCCACGATCCTGGTCACGATGGCCGTGCTCTGGCAGTGCGCGCTGACCGGCTACGCGTTCGTGCTGTCCGGGAACGTCGCCGACAAGGCCGTACGGGCCGGCGCGACCGCCGACACCTGGCGGGAGAGCCGGGACCAGGCCTGCGAGCGGGGCGGCCGGGAGGACCTGCCGGGCGGCTGGACGGCCCGCATCGACTGCAGGGCCGACGGCGACATGGTGACGGCCGACGTCGAAGTCCGGGTCCCGGTGCTGTTCCCCGGCGGCGTCGACTTCGACCTGGGGATCGACAGCAGGTCCTCGGCCGTGAAGGAGAGCTGACCGATGCGTGGCATACGTTCCACTCCCGCCCGCAGGGCGAACCGCGAGGACCGGGGCCAGGCGGCCGTCGAGTACGTCGGCATCCTGCCGCTGCTGCTCCTCGTCGGCGCCCTCGTCATCCAGCTCGGCCTCGCCGTCTTCGCCGTCCAGCAGGCCGGCACGGCCTCCCGCGCCGCCGCGCGCATGGCGTCGTACGACCACCCGGACCGCACCTTCCGGGAGGCAGGGCGCGACGCGATGAGCGACTGGCTGGCCGACGACGCCCGCTTCGACGTCGAGGCGCGGCGCGACGAGGTCACCGTCACGGCCACCGTCCCGATCCCGTCGGTCATCCCCGGCCTGCTCGACGGCATGGAGGCCCGACGCAGCGCCACCATGCCGATCGACGACCACTGACCCCACCCGTACCCCACCCCATGCCCGCCGCCGCCCACCGACACCACGTGAGAACCCGGCACCACCACCCAGCCGCACCAGGGAGATGACGACATGAGCCTGCGGGCGCGCCTCAACGGTACCGAGCAGCCGCAGAACGGGCTGACGGAGGAGAGCCGGCTCGTCTCCGTCTACCGCGCCAAGCTGCTGGAGGAAATCGACCTCGCCGAGATGTCGACGCTCCAGGCATCCGAACGCCGCGCCCGGCTGGAGCGCGTCCTCGGCCACATCATCAGCCGCGAGGGCCCGGTGCTGTCCTCGGTGGAGCGCGCCCAGCTGATCCGCCGCGTCGTCGACGAGGCCCTCGGCCTCGGCATCCTCGAACCGCTGCTGGAGGACGCCTCCGTCAGCGAGATCATGGTCAACGGCCCCGACCAGGTCTTCGTGGAGCGAGGCGGCCGCCTGGAACTGCTCCCCATGCGGTTCGCCAGCAACGAGCAGCTCATGCAGACCATCGAGCGCATCGTCTCCACCGTCAACCGCCGCGTCGACGAGGCGAACCCCATGGTGGACGCCCGGCTGCCGTCCGGTGAGCGGGTCAACGTCATCATCCCGCCGCTCTCCCTGACCGGCCCCATCCTCACCATCCGACGCTTCCCCAGGGCCTTCACGCTCCAGGAGATGATCGGCCTCGGATCGCTGGACGAGCAGATGCTGGTCCTGCTGTCCGGGCTGGTCCGCGCCAAGTTCAACGTCATCGTCTCCGGGGCCACCGGCACCGGTAAGACGACACTGCTCAACGCCCTGTCCGGGCTCATCCCCGAGGGCGAGCGCATCGTCACCATCGAGGACTCCGCGGAGCTCCGCCTCCAGCAGTCCCACGTCATCACCCTGGAGAGCCGCCCCGCCAACGTCGAGGGCAAGGGCCAGATCACCATCCGCGACCTGGTCCGCAACTCGCTGCGTATGCGCCCCGACCGCATCATCGTCGGTGAGGTCCGTGGCGGCGAGACGCTCGACATGCTCCAGGCGATGTCCACCGGTCACGACGGCTCCCTGGCGACCGTCCACGCCAACAGCGCCGAGGACGCGCTGATGCGCCTGCAGACCCTGGCGTCGATGTCCGAGGTCGAGATCCCCTTCATCGCGATCAAGGACCAGATCAACAGCGCCATCGACGTCATCGTGCAGCTCACCCGGCACACCGACGGCTCCCGCCGGATCACCGAGATCGCCATCGTGGACTCGCACGGCCGCGAGGACTACAAGATCGTCTCGGTGTGCCGGTTCCAGGCCCAGCCGCTGTCCTCCGACGGCGTCGTGCACGGCCGGTTCGAGTACCACCCGCTGCCCCGGAGGGTCGCGGAACGGCTCTACATGCGAGGCGAACCGATCCCGCAGGCCTACGGCGTCGCCCAGTCGGAGGACCAGCTGTCCGTACGCAAGACCGCGGGCTGACACCCGAGGGCGCAGCCCCTCCCCGCCCGCCCCGCCCGCCGCTCCCCCCGAGAAGGCCCCGCCCGCCATGGACAACCTCTATCTCCTGACCGTAGGTGTCACACTGCTCGCCTGTGTGCTCGCCGTCATCGGAGTGCACACGTACTCCGCGGGCAAGGCGCAGCAGCAAGCGCTCTACCAGCGGATGTCGCAGACCGGTCCCATCCCCGTGGTCGGGCGCCGACGCCGGTTCAGGGGCGTCGACCGGCGGCTGCGCGGCACCCGGCTCGGCAAGCGCATCGAACGCAAGATCAACACGACGGGCCTGGACCTCACCCCCGGCGAGTACGCGGTGTACGTCGTCGGCGGCGTCCTGGGCCTCTACTTCGTCGTCGGTTCGATCTTCGCCCCGTTCTTCGGCCTGCTCGCCGCGCTGCTCGGCCTGTGGGGCGGCAACTACTTCCTGAACTACCAGATCGGCAAGCGCACCGAGGCGTTCATCAACCAGCTCCCCGAGCTGACCCGCGTCCTCGCCAACGCCACCCAGGCCGGCCTCGCCCTCCGCACCGCCATCGCCATGGCCGCCGAGGAGCTCGACAACCCGGCGGGCGAGGAGTTCCGCAAGGTCGCGGACCAGCTCGCCGTGGGCCGCAGCCTGGACGACGCCCTCAACGAGCTCGCCGAACGCCTGCCCTCACGGGAGCTGACCGTCCTCGTCTCGACGCTCATCCTGTCCAACCGGGCCGGCGGCACCATCGTCTCCTCGCTGCGCAACCTCACCGACACCCTGGAGGAGCGCAAGGAGACCCGCCGCGAGGTCACCACCCTGCTGTCCCAGGTGAAGGTCACCGCCGTCGCCGTCCCGCTCCTCGGCTTCGGCTTCCTGCTGATCCTCAACGGCATGCGCGACGGCGCACTCGACGACATGACCAACGCCACCGCCGGCAAGGTCGCCGTCGTCATCGCCTCCGGCCTCTACGGCCTCGGCTTCTTCCTCATCAACCGGCTCACCCGCGTCCGCATCTGACGCCGCCCACGCCCGCAGAAAGGAGGAGGGCACGCATGGAACTGCTGATCGCCGCACTCTTCGGACTCGCCGTCTACGGCGTCTTCCACGGCATACGCCTCTACCGGGCGGACGCCAAACTGCCCGCCGACCTCGCGGTCGCCCTGGAGGTCGGTGCCAGCCGCACCACCGCCGCCGGCTCCGCCATCGACCGGCTCGGCATGAGGTACGCCCCCAGCGTGCTGCGCGTCATGGGCCCCAAGCGCGTCGACAAGGTGCGCCGCAAGCTCGACATGGCCGGCAACCCCAACGGCATGACCATCGACCGGTACGCCGCGCGCGTCGCCGTGTACGCCGGCCTGGGCTCCCTCACCAGCCTCAGCATGCTCATGAACGGCCAGGTCATGCTGGCCATCCTGTTCTTCGTCTACGGCATCTTCTGGACGGACGTCACCATCAAGTCCGCCATGGACCGCCGCAAGGCCGACATCGAGCGCACCCTTCCCGACTTCCTCGACGTCCTCGCCGTCGTCGTCTCCGCCGGCCTCGGCTTCCGCCAGGCCCTGGAGCGCGTCGCTGAGAAGTACGCCGGCCCCTGGGCCGACGAGCTGCGCATCACGCTCCGCCAGATGGACATGGGCGTCAGCCGCCGCGACGCCTTCGAGCAGCTGCGCAAGCGGAACGAGTCCGAGCAGGTGTCGATGTTCGTCTCCGCCCTTCAGCAGGGCGAGGAGCTCGGCGCGCCGATCGTCGACACGCTCATCCAGATCGCCAACGACATGCGGCGCACGGACGCGCAGAAGGCCCGCCAGCGGGCCTCCAAGGCCGTCCCCAAGGCCACGATGATCGTCACCAGCTTCATGCTGCCCGGGACGATGATCCTCATCGGCGTCGGCTTCTACTACGCGTCGGGCGTCGACTTCAACGACCTGCTCGGCGGCTGACATGGGGGCCACGGAGCGGAACGGCGACGGACACCGATGACCACGGGGAGGTGACGGACACATGCCAAGAGGCAGAAGGATCATCGCGCTGATCGGCGGCGCCACCACGGAGCTGTTCCCCGCCGTCGGGGGAGCGGCGGCGCCCGCGCTGCCGATCCAGGTCAACGCCCTGTCGGCACTGTGCCGACGGCTGTACGGCTTCCGCCTGGCGATGACCCTGCTGGCCACACCGTTCGCGCTGACCGGCCTGCGCGGTGAGCTGTCGGGGTGGCTCGTCGGCTCGGCCGTCCTGGTCACGGTCATGGTGTCGTACGCGCTGCTGCGTGACTGGGAGCGGTTCGGCCCCGTGCTGCTGCGCCATCCCTTCCTGCTGGCAGCCGACATGGTGTTCGGCGCGCTGCTGCTGTTCACCGCCTCACCCAACTCCACCCTCGCGTACGTCACCATCTGCACCCCGCTGCTGGCCGGCCTCGTCTACGGCTGGCGCGGCGCCGCGGTCTTCGCGCCCCTCCAGTGCCTGCTGGTCGGCCTGGCGTACGCGGTGGACCGCCACGCGGACCTGGACTTCTCGGCGCTGCTCGTCGTGGGCCTGTGCGTGCTGGCCGGGGCGGTCGGCAGCAGCCTGCGCCGCCTCCTGCTCGGCTTCGGCGCCGCGTCCCAGGCGCTCACCGAGACCCGCGCGCGGCTCGCCGTCAACGAGGCCGTCGAGGGCGAGCGGGCCCGCCTGGCCCGCGAGATGCACGACTCGGTCGCGAAGACCCTGCACGGCGTCGCCCTCGCCGCCGACGGCCTGGCCCACTCCGCCGACCGCATGGACCCCGCCACGGTCAAGCACCAGGCCGAACTGGTCGCCCGCTCCGCCCGCCGGGCCGCCGCCGAGTCGCGCGAGCTCCTCGCGGACCTGCGCCGCGAGTCGGGCCTGGACGGCGGAGTGGACGTCACAGCGGAACTGGCCGCCCGCACGGCGGACTTCCAGCAACGCAAGGGCCTCCCGGCCACGTACCGCGCCCTGGGTGGCACCCCACCGCCGCCGGTACCGCAGGCCGCCGCGCGCCAGCTCCTGACGATCGCCTCGGAAGCGATGGAGAACGCCCACCGGCACGCCCAGCCCACCCGTCTGGACGTCTCCGCCGGCGTCGTCGGCGACGTACTGCGCGTCAGCGTGTACGACGACGGCCGCGGCCTGCCCGCCGGCACCACCCTGGACGACCTGCGCCGCGCCGGCCACTTCGGCCTGGTCGGCATGGTCGAGCGGGCCGCCGGTATCGGCGCCCGCATCCGCATCGGCCGCGGCCGCGCGGCACACGGCACGGAAGTACGCCTGGACCTCCCGCTCGCGGCGCTCGGCCCGCGGGGCCAGGCGCTACCCCCCGACGAACCGCCGCGCCCGGAGCCGAGCGGACCGCACGGCGGCGCCCCGGGCATCCCGTCTCCCCTGCGCCGCTCCAGCCGCGCCCGCACCTGACCGTCCCCACCACCCCATCCTTCTGAGAGGAGGCCGCACATGCCGGACGACACCTTCCCCACCACCGGGTACGAGACGCAGAACGTCTCCCAGTACTCGTCCGCCCACCCCACAGCCGTGCCGCTCACCGCGCAGCAGACAGGCGGACCACCCGTTCCCCCACCGGCGGCGGCACCCGCCGGGCCCACCGGTACACCGGCCGAGGGCATACCCGCCTTCCCCTCGATGGCCGAGGCACCGAAGGCGCCACCCCTGCGCGTGGTCGTCGCCGACGACAACCCGGTCGTACGGGCCGGACTCACCGTGCTTCTGTCCGGGCGCGACGACCTCCGCGTGGTGGCCGAGGCCGCCGACGGCCGCCAGGCGTATGAGGCGGCGGTCCGGCACCGCCCGGACGTCGTCCTCCTCGACGTCCGGATGCCGGGCGTGGACGGCATCTCCGCGCTGCCGCACCTGGCGCGCATCGCGCCCGTACTGATGATGACGTACAGCAGGGAGGCCGAGATCGTCCACGAGACGCTGCGCCTGGGGGCGGGCGGCTACCTCGTGCACGGCGAGTTCACCGCGGACCAGCTGGTCGCGGCCGTACGGGACATCAAGGCGGGCCGGCCCCACTTCACGGCCACGGCCTCCAGCGCCCTCCTCGACAGCCTGCGCGGGGGCGGCACGCCCGCGGCGGGCAGCCCGCTCCCCGACGGACTGGGCACCGCCTTCACAGGCCCCGGCTACCAGCCGAACACCGTGCAGCAACCGCCCGTTCACGGAACGGGCCACGCGACGCCGTACCCGCCCATGCCGAGCGTGCCGACGTCTGCAACCGCACATACTCCAATGTCGAACATTCCACGGAATCCGCCGATCCCCGGCGGTGCAGCGGAGTTGAGTGCGCAACAATTTGCTTCTTCCCCTTCGCTTCCGCAAGCGGATGTGGCACATTCTTCTCTTGGCCCGACGGCACCCGCCGGGGCCGGGGGAGTACTGGGAGAGCTGAGCCAGAGGGAGGTGGAGGTGATGGAGCTGATCGCGTCCGGCATGACGAACCAGCAGATCGCCGACACCTGTTTCATCAGCCAGAAGACCGTGAAGAACCACATCAACCGGATCTTCGCCAAGCTGAACGCCCAGAGCCGCGGCGAGGCCATCGCCATCTGGAACGGCGCGACGCGAGGGGGTGCGGGCCGTGGCTGACCGCACGTCGTCGGGCCTGGGCCCGGAGTCCCAGCGGGCCACCGCGAGGGCCCAACCGCGGGGTTGGGCCCGCCGTTGGGTCCTGGGGCCCATGTGGGCGGGGCGTTCCCCGGCGTACGTTTCCGGTGTCGCCAGCGAGACCGGCCGGGAGGAAGCCGGAAGCGCGAACGACACACAGACTTCGTACGTCACAGAGTCGGCCGGCGATCGGCCGGCCGAACCTGGAGGGGAACCCCATGATGAAGGACACCGCGATCAAGGCCGCCGCCACCACCAAGGCCTACATCGGCACCTGGGCGAACACCCGCGTCGAGAAGATGAAGGCCCGTCGCGACGAGGGCCAGGGCGCGATCGAGTACGTCGGCATCACGATCCTCGTGGTGGCCATCGTCGTGGCGCTGCTGAACACGGAGATGGGCGACACGATCGCGACCGCGTTCACCGACGCGATCGGCGAGGTCCTCGGCGAGTGAGCCATCGGGTTCGCAACGAGGAAGGGCAGGCCGCACCGCTGTATATCACGGCGGTGGTTGGTCTGCTCTTTCTCGCGTTGCTGTACTTCGTGTTCGGCAAGGCGGACGTCCGGCGTAACGAGGCGCAGACGGCGGCCGACGCTGCCGCACTCGCGGCGGCGATGGATTCCAGGAACGGCCTGAAGATCGGCTTCCTGGACAAGATCCTTGACCCCGACGGCCTGAAGGACCTGATCCGGGGCGACGTACCGGGCAAGACCAGGGGCTGCAACGAGGCGTACCGCTTCGCTGAACGGAACGGTGCTCAGACAGGTTCTGTGGTCTGTGATCCGCTGTACGACGGCCGCTGGGGCTTCACGATCGAGCTGAAGTCCGGCCAGACAGTTGGTGACAGCGCACTGCCTGGAACAGAGAACAGGCGTGCCACCGCCAGTGCCACGGCCATCGTCGAACCCCTCTGCCGCTTCAAGCCCAATGAGGACGCGGAGATCCCCGAGGAGCCCGGGGATGACGACGAGCCCGGTGAGGAAGAAGAAAAGCCGTCCCCCGGCACGATCCAGTGCGATGGCAAGGACTGGATCATCGACCCGGCCAACCTGGACCTCCTTCCGGACATGGCGGACCTCTTCCGTGTCCGACTGGCCGAGGACTGACCGCGAGCGAACACGAAGGACTAGCGATTCATGAAGATTCGGCACGTAGGAAAGCTGCGCCGGGCTGGGGCGGCAGCCGCCCTGGCCGCCGCTCTGGCGGTGTCCGTGACGGCCTGCAACGGTGACGATGGTGCTCCGCCACCGGCAAGCTCCGCGTCCGCCAGTGTGGACAAGGGCCAGGACAAGGACCCGGGCCAGCAGGACGACGGCAAGACACTGCCGGACACGAGCAAGGTCGTTGCCACCCTCAAGGGCAACCAAGGCATCGAGATGGTGCTGTACTCGGTGACCCGCGATGAGGGCGGCTTCCTGACGGTGGGCGGTGAGATCAAGAACACTGCCGGCAAGCGCTATACCGTTCCGCCCGCGTGGAGTGGCGAAGAGTCAGCCATCGTACGGACAGGGCGGTCGCTCGCCGCGATGACGTTGGTGGACTCCAAGGAGAAGAAGCGCTACTACGTGCTCCGTGACACCGACAACCGTCCGTTGACCACGACAGGGTTCTCGCCCTGGATTCAGCCGAACGAGAGCGTGCCCTTCTTCGCCCAGTTCCCCGCCCCCCCGGCGTCCACCACCAAGGTGGACCTCCAGTTCCCCGGCTTCCCCAACGCGCCGATTGAGATCTC
The DNA here is from genome assembly GCF_021390935.1 of Streptomyces sp. CC228A. Classification (GTDB taxonomy): domain Bacteria; phylum Actinomycetota; class Actinomycetes; order Streptomycetales; family Streptomycetaceae; genus Streptomyces. The sequence goes on along the minus strand of NZ_JAJPUI010000002.1, from coordinate 777,728 downwards.
CTGATGAGTGCCACCACAACCCGTACCCAGCGCGCGCGTGTGCGTACGGCGGCGACCGTGGTTGCCGGGGCACTCGCGCTTGGTCTGATGGGCATTCCGCAGGCCGTCGCGGACGAGGGCGACAGCCCGTACCCGACGCCGTCGGCCGCGGCACCCGTTGAGGTGAACCAGTCGGACCCGGACCTCAAGCTTCCCGACGGTGCCACCCTTGCCGCGCCCAAGGTCCTGGACATCCGGTCCGTGGTCGAGGACCTGGCCGGTGAGGAGCGCCGCGAGGACACCAACGCGGACGTGCGGCTCGCGCTCCAGGCCGAGGTGCTGTTCGGCAAGGACAGCGCGGAGCTCGGCAGCGCGGCCGAGGCCCGTATCAAGTCGGTGGCCGAGGAGATCAAGACGAACGGCGCGAACCAGGTCCGTATCTTCGGCTTCACCGACAACCTCGGCTCCTCCGCGCACGGCGACGTGCTGTCCAAGCAGCGTGCCGAAGCCGTGCACGAGGTGCTGTCCAAGGAGCTCGGCTCCGACGTGAAGTACGAGATCCGGGGTTACGGCGAGCGTTACCCGATCGCGGACAACAGCACCGAAGAGGGCCGTAAGAAGAACCGCCGTGTGGAGATCTCCTTCCCGCGCGGGTCCTGACATCCAGGCTTCCGGTCGCTGATACGACGAGAGGGCGTCCGCCATGACCGTGGCGGACGCCCTCTTGCGTGCGCGTTGGCCTTAAAGCAGGTGGTCCGCTTTGCCGGCCTTGATGTCGCGGATGAGGTTGCGGAGGGCCTCACGGGTGTCGGTGATGGCGTGGTCCTCTTGCCCCGCGACGGCGATATACGCATTGCCGTCGTTGTCGGTGCCTATGCGGAAGCAGTTGGCGGCGTTGCCGCAGAACGGGGATTCCCATCGGATGGTCTGCACGTTGCTGCTCTCCTAGAGCTCTTTCGCGATGGCTCGAATGAGGTCCCGTGATGCCTCAGGCGGCAGCGTGAGGGACTGCATCTCGTCGAGTTGCGACCGGTAGTTGCGCAGTTGTTCCTCCGAGTCAAGGAACTCCGGACCGTGTGTGCTGTCCAGCTCCACCACGTCCAGTTGCTGGACACGGTCCTGGGCGTAGATCACGGACTGGCCTGCGCCTGGAAAGCCTCCGGCCTTGAACGGGATGACGCGGACGGTGACGTGAGGTCGCGTGGACGCTGCGGCCAAGTGCTCCAGTTGGCGGCGGGCCACTCGCGGTCCACCGAACTGCATGCGCAGAGCGGCCTCGTGCAGTACGACGTCGACTACGGGTGGATCGGGCTTGTCCAAGACCTGTCGCCGGCCGGTGCGGTGGGCGACCCGGGCCTCGATCTCGGCCGACGAGAGGCGTGGGATGACCAGCTTGAACAGGGCGCGGGCGTGTTCTTCGGTCTGGAGGATTCCGGGCATGTGGACGGTCAGCGCCACCCGTAGGCGCTTCGCGTACCACTCGAGTTCGGCGACGTCCACGAAGTCGGCGGTGAGGGTGTCCCGGTGGTGTTCCCACCATCCCTCCGTACGGTCTGTCGCCATGGCCGCGAGCGCGTCCACCAGTTCGGCGTCCTGGCAGGAGTAGTTCCTCGCGAGGGTACGCACCCGCTCGGCGCTGATGCCGGACCGTCCGGACTCCATGTTCGGAATGTTGGTGCGGGGCACGCCGAGCAGAGCCGCGGCGGCTTCGGTGGTGATGCCCGCCGCCGCGCGCATCTTGCGCAGCTCGGCACCCAGCCGTCGCTGGCGCAGCGTCGGTGACTTCCTTGGTGGCATGCGCCCTCCCCGTGGGCCGGTCGATGTGGCCAGTGTGGCCCTTGGTCTGCGCGCCGGTCCAACCTCCGGCGACATTCCGCGGTCCGTAGTACACGTACTCCCAATCCTCTACAGTTAGTGCTGCACCGCTCACGCAGTGAAGCCGGAAGTGCATCGACGTGCCGTGCCATCCGCGCGTTCGACAGGCCACCGGCCACCTTGTGGGCGCTCGCGTGACCGACAGTTCTCCGCACCCCATCCGGGAGTTCGCCATGTCGTCGACGTCCATCCTCCGCAGCGCGCTCTGCCCCGTCGTCCCGCCCCACAGGGATGGGGCCCGACCGCCGCGCAGCCTCTCGTACAGCCTCACGCTGCCCGGGGAACTCCGCAGTGCGGCCGTCGCGCGGGCGGCCGTCGGGACCGTGCTCGCGGCGCACGGGCTGGAGCGGTACCGGCTGCCCGCGCAGGTGGCGGTGTCCGAGCTGACCGCGACCCTGGCCCGGTTGACGCCGGGCAAGGACCTGTACGTCTCCGTACGGCACCGCGGTGACGTCCTGCGGCTGGTGGTCTGGGACCAGCACCCGCGCCACCGGGACCCCGGGGCGGAACGCCTCTGCGGGGAGCGGCGGAGCCGGGCGCTGTGGCTGCTGGCGGCCGTGGTGGAGGACTGGGGCGGGGAGTGGGGCGTCAGTGGGGCGGCGTCGCCGCAGGTGGGGACCAAGTCCTGGGTCACACTTCCGCGCTGAACCGAACCGGCTCCGCTGAGCCCGGTCCTCCTCAAGATCTGTGCCGCACGAGCCAAGGCGCAAGCCGACGCAGCGGCCGTACGCGGGCGGGACCCTCCTGCGACTGACCGCGACGCCGATGCTGAAGGCGGTTCGCCCTGACGAAGAGCAGGGCGATCAGGGAGCCGACGACGTGCAGTGCGGCGAGGTCCGCGACGGCGGCCCAGGCGTACTGCATGACGTCACTTCGTCGTGCAGGTGGAAAGTGTGCGTCACGACGCCCTCCCCGCTCTCTCGCGTTCTCACCGGGTGCGTACTGATGAAGTGAACGACCGCCACTGAGCGACCCGACGACGCTGGGCGGCATGTACGAGAGGGTGACTGCCACGGCCGGCAGTCGCCCTCTCGTGTTGCTGCCGTGGAGAGCCTGTCGTAGGCCCGTGGGCCCACGACGTGGGCGGGTGGGGCGCCTTAGCCTGACGGAAACTCATTTTGTATGCCGGCGAGCTTGGGTGGGGGCACGGATGGCTTGGGTCGGTGGCGTGTCCGGTGGCGGCGGGGCCGTGACGGCTCCCGGTGGCGGGCGGCGTGAGCTGCCCCGCGCGATGCGCGTGGCGCGGGTGCTGATCCATGTGCTGTTCGGCGCGACGGTGGTGGGCGGGCTCGGCCTGTTCGGCTCGGCGCTGGCGGCGGACGCGCTGGAGGCCGGACTTCTCGGCGTCCTGCTGTACGGGGCGGCGCCCGGTGTGGCGGCGTGGGTGCTGTCGCGGCGGGCCTGGACCGGCGGCGTGGGGCTCTGGTTCGGGCTGGTCGCCACACAGGTGTGGCTGGTTCTCGGTGCCCTGGCGAACGTCGGTGACGGCTATATGCACGGCTTCACCGAGCTGTTCCTGCCGTTGCTGGTGCTGTGGTTCCTGACGCGGCCGGAGAGCCGGGAGTGGTTCCGGCTGCCGGAGCGGGAGCGCGAGGGGAAGCCGCCGTTCTCGCTGCCGCACATGCTCACCTGGCGGCGTGACCGGGGGCAGTCGACGCTGGAGTACGTCGGGCTGATCGTGCTGGTCGCGGCCATCATCGTGGGCTTGGTGGCCACGGGGGTGAGTCAGGACATCGCCGCGAAGCTGGGCCAGCAGGTGTGCCGGGTGGTGGGCGACGGCGACTGCGGTGATGGCGGTGGCGGCGACGGTGACGGCCGGAAGGTTGAGGCCGGGGGTGGGCAGGACTCCCAGAGCGGCGGTACGGACGGCTCGGCGGGCGCTTCGGGTGGCGCCGGGGACGGTTCGGGCGCGTCGGGCGGGGGCGACGCCGGAACTGCGGGGAGCGGCGCGGCTGCCGGAGGCTCCGGGACGACGGGTGACAGCGGGTCTGGTGCGTCTGGCGGCCCTGGCGGGGCCGGCGGCTCGGGTGGCTCTGGGGACTCGGGCGGCTCCGGTGGCGCCGGGGGCGCTGGGGGTTCCACTGGCTCCGGAGGCGCCGCCGCCCTGGTGGCTCCTCCGGCACCGCAGGCTCCGGCGGGTCGACCGGCCAGCCGCAGAGCGGCACCAACGGCGGCTCCGGCGGCACAGGCAGCACAGGCGGGCCGGGCGGCACAGGCTCCACCGGCGGCACCGGCTCCACCGACGGCACCGACGGGCCCGGCTCCACCGACGGCACCGACGGCACCGATGGCGCCCCGCAAGACACGTACCCCGAGACGAACCCCGAGCCCGAGGCCGCGTACGACGTCCCGATCTCCGTCACCGACGACGGCAACGGCAACGGCGACGGCGACAATGGCGACGGCAACGGCGGCGGCGACGAGGAGGACTGCAGCGGCTGGGGCTTCTTCGGCTGCGCCTGGGACCGGACGACCCAGGTCGCCAAGGGCCTCTTCGTCGACGGCGTCTGGGGCGACCTCACCGGCATCTTCGCCCTGTTCGACGGCGACACCTGGTCCGGCATGGCGGACTACGGCGGACAGCTCGGCAGGCAGTGGGCGGAGGACGCCAAGGGCGCGGGCGACAAGTGGTCCGACGGCGACTACCTCGGCGCGCTCGGCGACTGGACCAAGGCGTCCTTCAACACGGTCGTCACGGTCGGCGACGACGTCTTCGTCGGCGACGAGGTGCGCGAGCGCTGGAACAACGGCGAGAAGACCCGCGCCGTCACCAATGTCATCTGGAACGTCGGGTCGCTGTTCATCCCCGGCTACAACGTCGGCAAGGTCGTCAGCAAGTTCGGGAAGCTCGGCAAGCTGGGCAGAATCGCGGACGAGGTGGCCGAAGCCGCCGACCGGGCGGGCGAAGCGGCCGACCGGGCCCGCAAGGCCGCCGACGCGGGTGACGTCGAAGGGGCCCGCAAGGCGGCGAAGGAAGCCGACGAGGCGGCGGACGAGGCGGAGGACAAGGCCCGCCAGACCGGCTGCGTGATCGCCCTCGGCGGCCCGGGCTCCCGCCGGGCGGGCACCCTCAACGGCGTACCCGGCTCCGGCACCGGCGTCCTCGCCGCGGACGCGCCCGGCCGGGTGGTCCTGGCGGCCGGCGGCTGCGACGAGGAGGCGCAGGCCGAGGCGGCGGAGGCCCGCGAGCAGGCGCGGGCCGCGTACCTCGACAGGAAGCGCGCGGAGGAGCCGCAGCGGGCGAAGGACGCGGAGAAGAACCTGAAGCAGTGGCCCGAGCCCAAGCGCAACGACACGTCGGACCCGCGCAACTACCTGCCCCCGGACTGGGCCGCGCACCTGAAGGACCCCAAGCTGGGCGACGCCGACCAGGGCGACGGCTTCTGGGCGAGCCGCCCCCGCAACTCGCCGCCGAACTGGAAGAACGAGTCCTGGATCCGCTACCAGGAGCAGGTCACCGGCATGAAGCGGAACAAGGAGTACGTCGTCCCGCACCCCAAGGAGGGCGTGCCCGACGTGGAGTTCGACGGCTGGGACTCCGGCAGGCAGACCTTCATTGAGGCCAAGCACGGCTACAAGGAGCAGGTCAAGGCCGACGGGCAGCTGAACACGTCCACGAAGGACAAGTTCCTGGCGGAGGCCCAGCGGCAGATCGACGCGTCCGGCGGCCGGGCGATCGAGTGGCACTTCTCCGATCCTGACGTGGCCAGGGCCGCCCGCAGGGCGTTCCGGGAGCAGAACCTGCCGGTCAAGGTCGTCCACACGAAGCCGGAGAAGCCGGCGGGAGCGAGGAACCCGGACCGGTTCGACTAGCGTGGCCGGGAGCACGGCGGCCGAGGCGGCGACATGCGAGGCAGGAGGCACAGCATGAGGCGACTGGTACGGGGCTTCTGGGGCCCCCGGGAGGAGTCCACCGAGGCGCTGGCGGCCCGCTGGCTGCGGACGCTGGACGGGGTGGCCCGCCTGGTGCCGGAGGCAGGCCGCGGGGAGGCCGGCCCGTGGACCTGGCGCCAGTCCCGCGAGTCGGGCCCCGCCGGGCACCTGCGGGCGGACGCCTCAGCCCTCGCCGGCGCCCTGAGGGCGGCGGGGGCGGCCGACGACTGGTCCTCCAGCACGGGCTACGGGCTCTCGCTCGCGATCGGGGACGAGGACGGCGCGGGCTGGCAGGTCGACGTCCGCGGCAACGCCGGAGGCACGTCCGAGTTCCTGCTCCAGAGCCTCGTCCTCGCGGTGACGTCACCGGACGGCGCACACGTTCCCGAGGCGGCGCTGCTCTCGCTCGTCGCGGAGGCGTGGGCTCCCGACTTCGGCGACGTGACGGACGACGACCTCCTGGACGCCCTGGAGGACGACGGGGACTTCACCGTCGGCGACCCGTGCGTGGGCCGCCTCGGCTACCTGTCCCCGGCCCGCGCCGCGCTCGTCCCGGACAGCCTGGCCGCGGCACACGAGGAACTGCCCGGCGGAGGCGTCCTGCTGGACATCGCACCGCCCTCCAAGGACACCGACGCGGTGGTCGCGGCGTACGTACGGCTCCGCGAGACCGGAGCCCTCCGGCCCCTCCCCAGGCCCATGACCCGCAGCGCGCTGTAACGCACCGGCGGGGTGCTCAGCCGGTGGACCTGCCGTCCCCGGGGCGACCGGAGGGCGGCAGCGGGTCGGCTGCGAACGTGCCCCAGCCGACTCCGCCCCGCGTCCACCCCTGCTCGCGCAGCTCCCGCACGGCCTCCGCCGCCGTCGCGCTCACCACTCCGAACCCCTGGGCGATCCCCAGCGCGGCCGGCACACGGCCCCCCGGCGGGTAGGTGCCGTCCTGGAGGCCCCTCTGCCATGGTTTCCCGTCCTTGCCGAGCAGTACGCCCGGCGCGGAACGACGGCGGAGAAGGCGCTGGCCGCGCTGGCGTGCACCAGGAGGCCTCCCGAGAGCCGGAGCGCCCTTCTGCGACTCCGAGAGTGCCCGACGACTCCGAGAGTGCCCGACGCTGGACCGTGGAGCACGGGATCGGATCGACTGCCCATGAACAGGAGCATGCTGTGACGCGCCAGTACGACGAGTTCGACCGGGACCGGGCGGTCGCGGACATTGACGCGCTGCTTGAGCGGGCCGTGCCCGAGGCCGGGCCGACGGAGGCGGAGTGGGAGCCGCTCACCGGGGAGCGGGCCGGGGCCCGAGGGGAGGGCTTCGTGTTGGCCACGCTCTGGGAGAGCAGGTGGCTCGACGACGTCTCCGGTGAGGAGTGGAACGAGGAGGTGGAGGGCGGGGACCTCAAGGCCCTCGACCTTGCCGCCGAGCTGTCGCGGCGCTGGGGGGCGCCGCGGCGCGTCGCCATGCACCCGGCGATGTTCCGGCACCAGGCCGGTGAGCCGATTCCGCCCGTCTTCCGGGCGCTGTGCGATGTCGACAACTACGGGGACCTGACCGTGTGGGGGCCCGTGCCGGCCGGGCCGGGTGGGGCGGCGCGGTGGGTGGGGATCTCTGTCGGGCACGGTGACGACAAGGCGCCGCTGGTGTTGATGGCCGTCGTCACCGATCGGGAGATCGTCGAGTTGGAGGATCCGCTCTGAACGGTCCTGGGGATGGGGGCCTGCCGGGCCCGTTCACGGGGAATCCTTGCGCCGTCGCGGGCGCGGCGCCGTCTCTTCTGCGGCGCGTGCTCGCAGGGCTGTTCGCGGTGCCGTACGGCGGGGTCGACGTGGCCGACGCGGACGGGGACCCGTGGCGGTGGCGTCGGCAGCCTCGGCGCGTTCCCTGGTGACCCCTCCCGCTCTTCGCGATGGCACATGAAGAGGCGGCTTCCCTGGCGGGGTGGCCGCCTCTTTGTTGTGGGTTCATCATGGCTGGTTTCATGCGAACTGAGCAGCGCTTTGGTGTCGTCTACCCGTCGACGGAGGCGGTGGAGCCGGGTGAGCTTCCCGTGGATGGGTGCCTTGATGGTTCGCATCCGCATATGGGAAAGCGTCGGCCGGGTCCTCGCCTGGATGGACGAACAGGAGCATGCCGTGACCCACCAGCACGACACCTTCAACCGTGGACGGGCCGTCGTGGACCTCGACGCGTTGCTCGCCGAGCCCCTGCGCGGCGGCGGTCCCACGGAGCTGGAGTACGACCCGTACACCGGGGAGTGGGTGAGAACCAGAGGCGAGGGCTTCGTGCTGGCCCCGCTCTGGGAGAGCAGGTCCCTCTACGGCGTCTCCTACGAGGAGTGGCACGACGTGGTCGACGGCGGCGACCTGAACGCCATGAGCCTTGTCGCCGCGCTCACCCGGCGCTGGGGCGCGCCCCGCACCGTCGTCATGCGGCCGGTGATGTTCCAGCCCCTGCCCTGCGAGCCGATGCCGCCCGTACTCGAAGCGCTGAGCGATGTCGACAACTACGGGGACCTGACCGTGTGGGGCCCCGTGCCGGCCGGGCCCGGTGGGGCGGCGCGGTGGGTGGGGGTCTCCGTCAAGCACTGCGACGAGAAGGCGCCGCTCGTGCTGATGGCCGTCGTCGCCGACCGGGAGATCGTCGAGTGGGAGACCCCGCTGTGAAGGGTTCGTGGGGCCCGCCTCAGGGGTGAACGGACAGCCGCGTACCCGGCCGTATGCCCCACCGCTCCATCGCGCCAGCCTCCGCCTCCAGCACCGACCGGGCGCGCAGGCGGGGCAGGCCGAGGCGGCCGGGCCTCATCGTGCGGACCGCCAGGACGTTCAGGTCCCGGTCCAGGTACGCCACGTCGATGGTGAAGCGCATCCGGAACGTGTGCACGCTCGCGCACGGCGTGATCAGCAGCGCCCCCTCCAGGCCGGCACGGCCCAGCAGGCCGCGGGCGCGCCGCGCGTAGCTCGCGGCGATCTCCAGCGGGATCCCGGCCGCCTCGGGCGCGGTCAGGGATCCCGTGCCGTTCCGCCACTTCGGGCGGCGCCGTGTCGTCGTCATGGCCCGCACTCTAGGGGTTCGGGCCCTGCGGGGCGTTCCACTGGATGTTGCGCCGGGCGTTCCGCCGGGCGCCCCGTTTGGGCGTTCCGTTGGGCCCACGGGCCCATGACCCCTGGGCCCTGGTCTTCTAAGGTCGTCCGGGTGTACGCCGTCCTGATCGCCGCCGCCCTGTGGGGAGCCGCCACCGGACTCCTCGTCCGGCGCGCCGCCTACCGGCTCTCCGTCGAGCCCGAGGAGCCCTGGCGCCGGGCCTGCGAGTCCGGCCACGCCTTCGCGGCCGGGCTGCGCGGCTGGCTGGGCCCGGTCCACTGCGCGACCTGTACGGCGACGGCCGCGCCCGCCGGACCGGCGCCGCGCCGCGCCTGGGCGGTGCCGGTCGTCACCGCGTCGGGCTGCGCCGCGCTCGCCTGGGCGACGGGGCCGCGCCCCGAGTTGGCGGTGTGGCTGTCGGCCGCCCCGCTGCTGGTGCTGCTCGCGACCGTCGACGTGCGGGTGCACCGGCTCCCCGACCACCTGACCCTTCCGCTCGCCGCCGCGGTGCCCGTGCTGCTCGGCGGCGTGGCGCTGCTGCCGGGGCACGCCGGGTCCTGGAAGACGGCGCTGCTCGGCGGGCTGGTGCTGGGCGGCGCGTACCTCGTGCTGTTCCTGGTCAACCCGAACGGCCTGGGCTTCGGCGACGTGAAGCTCGCGCTGCCGCTGGGCGTCGCGCTCGGCTGGTACGGGTGGGACGTGCTGTTCGTCGGCGCCTTCGCCGGGTTCCTGCTGGGCGCCATGTACGGCCTCGGGCTGATCGCCCTGCGCCGCGCCGGCCGCAAGACCGCCATCCCCTTCGGTCCCTTCATGATCGCCGGCGCGGCGACCGGCCTGCTGCTCGGCGCGCTGGCGGCCTCCGGCGGCTCAACGGTCTGACGCGGTGGGGTCGTTGACATCCCGTATGCGGCGTACGATCCTTTTGCGAGCTACATGACCAATTGTGGAGAACGAGGGGGAAATCTATGAAATTCGTGCGTGTCGCGCTGGCTGGCGTCGTAGCGGCATCCGGGATGGTTGCGTTCGGTGCCGGCCCTGCGCAGGCGGCCACCTACTGCACCGCGTGGAAGCAGGTGGAGAACTTCCAGCAGCGAAGCTGCGTCATCACGCACAACTCCACGACGATCAAGCACCGGCACCAGGTCCGCAACCTGATCGACCGGACGCAGAAGACCCAGGTGACGTCGTTCCGCTACATCAACGGCAACGTCAGCATCTGCAAGAGCGCGAAGGTGGAGACGTTCTCCGCGCTCCAGACCAAGACCTGGACCTGTGACAGCCGGCGTATCAAGGGCGCGAAGTACAAGACGAACGCCTACATCACCAAGCAGGCCGGCGGCAACGTCGGCGTGGAATCGCGGACGATCACGGGCTGATCTGCTGCGTCGTCCCGCTCACTGCCCGCGCCGGATGCCCTCCGGCGCGGGCAGTCGCCTTGGCGTGGTTGCCGACGCACCGCGCGGGCCGGGGGCCGGGCGGTGGGGGCATGAGGGCGGCGGACCGGCGCCCACGTCACGCGCGCACGCCGCCCGCGAGGTCGCGGCGCCACCGCAGCGCCGGCCGGTCGTCGATCCACGTCTCCGCCACCGGCGTGAACCCGTTGCGTTCCAGAACCCGCATCGACGCCGCGTTGTCGCGGGTCGTCAGGGCCCGCAGTGACGCCAGGCCGTACGACGCCGACGCCAGGCCGCACGCTTCGCGTACCGCCGCCGTCGCCACGCCCCGGCCCGCCCCCCGTTCGCCCACCCGGTAGCCCAGCTCGGCGGAGCCGTCCGCCACGTCCACCAGGTTCAGGCGGCCCAGCAGCACGCCGTCCTCCACGACGAGGTGGAAGTGGCACACGCCGGCTTCCTGCTCCGCCAGCAGCGCGCGGTGCCGGGACGCGAACTCCGCGAAGTACGCGTCGCCGCGGTCCGGGATCGACCGGGCGAAGTACGCGCGGTTCTCCTGCTCGAAGGCCAGCACGGCCGGGGCGTGTTCGGCGCGCAGGCGCTCCAGTCTCAGCACACCGCCGAGCGTACGGCCGTGTCGGCGCGGCAGCTTGGGAAAAAGGTCCCTGCGGGCCCCCGAGGCCCCCCGCGGACCCGGCCGGCCCGGAGCGCGCACCGCCGTACGCGACCGGATTTCGCTGCTCGGCGTTGCGGAAAACGGATTGGTCACGTGACCGAAAAGAGATCAGCAGCTACCTAGCGGTAACAACGCGGCGCATGCCAGATTCCCGGTTGCCACCGGCCGGCGGCTTTCCCCTCACCCATGTGCCACACGTCCACGGGCAGCTCCGCACCTGTCTCGAACCCCTGCCCCTGGTATGGCCGAACGATGGAGTTCGCCGTGTCCGGATTCCGCACCGCCCGCCCGACCAGCACCGCCCACCCGGCCCCCACCCCCCACCCGGCCCGGAGCGCCCGGAGCGCCCGCACCGCCCGCACCGCCCGCAGGGCCCGTACCGCGCTGATGTCGGCGCTCACCGCCGGGCTCCTCGGCCTCACCCTCGTCGGCGCGCCGCCCGCCGCGGCCGAGGCGGGCAGCGGGCCCACCGCCATCGTCTCCATGGGGGACAGCTACATCTCCGGAGAGGCCGGCCGGTGGCGCGGCAACAGCCTCACCGACACCGGCAGCCGCGACGGCACCGACCGCGCCTGGACCGGCAGCACGTACGACCCCACCCGGGTCTACGGCGAGACGGCCCTCAACGGCTGCCACCGCTCCGACTCCGCCGAGGTGCGGAGCGCCGCCGGCACGGGAGCCCAGGCCCTCGTCAACCTCGCCTGCTCCGGCGCCACCACCGGAAACGTCTTCCGCGCCGCGAGCGGCGGCACCTCCTACAAGGGCGAGGCACCGCAGGCCGACCAGCTCGCCGCCGTCGCCGCCACGTACGACGTCAAGGCCATCGCCCTCTCCATCGGCGGCAACGACCTGGGCTTCGCCTCCATCATCGGGAAGTGCGCCACCGACTACATCGTCTGGTACTCGTACTGCCACGACGACCAGCAGGTCCTCGTGGACCGGCGCATCGACGCGGTCATGGCGGATGTCGGCAAGGCCGTGGACGAGATCCGGGCCGTGATGGGCGCCGCGGGCTACCGGACGGGCGACTACCGGATCGTGCTCCAGTCGTACCCCTCGCCCATCCCCCGCGGCCGCGAGAACCGGTACAGCGAGAGCGGCTGGTCCCGGGTGCACACCGGCGGCTGCCCCTTCTGGGACAAGGACGCCGACTGGGCCCGCGACTCCCTGGTCCCGCAGATCGCCGACCGGCTGCGCGGTGTCGCCACCGCCAAGGGCGTCCAGTTCCTCGACCTGCGCGACATGCTGCAGGGCCGCGAGGTGTGCGCCACCGCCAGCCGGCTCGTGACCGCGGCGCAGCCGCCGTCCGCCACCGCCAGCGAATGGGCCCGGTGGATCGACAGCGACGGCACGCAGGGCCCCGTGCAGCAGTCCATGCACCCCAACTACTACGGGCAGCTCGGTCAGGGGCGCTGCCTGGAACTGGCCTACGCCGCCGCGCCCACCGCCCACCACACCTGCCGCAACACGCCCGGGGACGGAACCTCCGGGATGTACCTCACCGCGCTCCCCTGAGCCGTCGGCGGGCCTGTCCGCCGCCCCGGAAGGGCGTCAACCGGGCGCCGCGCGCGTCGGGTCCCTCCTGGGGAGGACACCCCGCAGGCGCCGGACCCCCGCACCTGCCGTGTCCGCAGCGCAGTCGTGCGCTTTCGGAGCGTAGTGGTGGCATGTCGTGGCGCCCAGCACCACTTACGAAGGGTTATGGTGGAAACCCCCCCTCGGGCCGGTCCGTATCCCCCCCACGGACCGGCCCGTTTTTTGCGGGCCGGTTCCGGCGCCCGCCGCAGCGGTCAGTTCCGGGCGGCCCAGATGTTGACGCCCGCCGTGTCGACGGCGAAGGTGTCGATCTCCTCCAGCTCCGCGTCGGTCAGCGGCGGACCGCCGAGCGCCGCCACGTTCTGCTCCAGCTGCCGCACGCTGGACGCGCCGATCAGCGCGGAGGTCATCCGCTCGTCGCGCAGCACCCACGTCAGCGCCAGCTGCGCGAGGGACTGGCCGCGCCGCTCCGCGATGCCGTTCAGCCCGTGCAGCCGCCGCAGCACCTCCTCGGACAGCAGGTTCGGGTCCAGGGACTTGCCCTGCGCGGCACGCGACCCCTCGGGGACGCCCTTCAGGTACCGGTCCGTGAGCATCCCCTGCGCCAGCGGCGCGAAGGAGATGCAGCCCATGCCCTCCGCCTCCAGGGTGTCCAGCAGGGAGTCCTCCTCCGTCCAGCGGTTGATCATGGAGTAGGACGGCTGGTGGATCAGGGCCGGCACGCCCATCTCGCGCAGCAGGCGGGCCGCCTCCGCGGTCTGCTCGCTGCTGTACGACGACACGCCGACGTAGAGCGCCTTCCCCTGCTGCACGGCGGACGCCAGGGCGCCCATCGTCTCCTCCAGCGGGGTGTGCGGGTCGAAGCGGTGGGAGTAGAAGATGTCGACGTAGTCCAGGCCCATCCGCGTCAGCGAGGCGTCCAGCGACGACAGCAGGTACTTGCGGGAACCCCACTCGCCGTACGGGCCGGGGTGCATCAGGTAGCCCGCCTTGGTGGAGACGATCATCTCGTCGCGGTAAGGGCGGAAGTCCTGGGCGAAGATCTTGCCGAAGTTCAGCTCGGCGGACCCGGGGGGCGGACCGTAGTTGTTCGCCAGGTCGAAATGGGTGACGCCCAAGTCGAACGCGCGGCGCAGGATCGCGCGCTGCGAGGCGAGCGTGCGGTCGTCGCCGAAGTTGTGCCAGAGGCCCAGCGAGATCGCCGGCAGCTTGAGGCCGCTGCGGCCGGTGCGGCGGTACTCCATGGAGTCGTACCGGCCCGGCGCGGCACTGTAATGGGGGGAGAACGGGGATTCAGCCATGCCTTTCTCCCTATCACGGACTTGTGACATACCGGGTTGGGTCGCCGCCTGCCGGGCGCAGTAATGTGGCCGTCTCCGGGGGACGGCCGGCTGGTGCGGGCCCTACATGGCAGTCAGGCCCCTTCAGGCCCCCAATCGAGAGGTGAGATCGGTGAACTTGCGCGACCTGGTGTACAGGCTCTACGCACGCCGCGTGGAAGGCCGCCTCGACCACACCCAGGTGCCCAAGCACATCGGCGTCATCCTCGACGGCAACCGGCGCTGGGCCAAGGCGTCCGGCGGCACCCCGGAGCAGGGCCACAAGGCGGGCGCCAGCAAGATCATGGAGCTGCTCGGCTGGTGCACCGAGACGGACGTCGAGGTCGTCACGCTCTGGATGCTGTCCACGGACAACCTGAACCGCCCCGAGGAGCAGTTGAAGCCGCTGCTCGGCATCATCGAGGGAGCGGTGCGGGACATCGCGGCGGACGGCCGCTGGCGCGTCCACCACGTGGGCACCCCGGACTGCCTGCCGGCGCACACCCAGGCCGTGCTGAAGGAGGCGGAGGAGTCCACCCGCCACCTCGACGGGATACTGGTCAACGTCGCCGTCGGCTACGGCGGCCGCCAGGAGATCGCGGACGCGGTCCGGTCGCTCCTGCTGGAGCACGCCGAGAAGGGCACGAGCTTCGAGGAGCTCGCGGAGGTCGTCGACACCGACCTGATCGCGGAGCACCTGTACACCAGGGGCCAGCCCGACCCCGACCTGGTGATCCGCACGAGCGGCGAGCAGCGGCTCTCCGGCTTCATGCTGTGGCAGAGCGCCCATTCGGAGTACTACTTCTGCGAGGTCCACTGGCCCGCGTTCCGGAAGGTCGACTTCCTGCGGGCCCTGCGCGACTACGCGGCCCGCCACCGCCGCTACGGCACCTGACGGCCCCTGCCGCCCGCTCCTCCGGCGGCAGGCACGCCCTGCGGCGCGGACGGCCCCGCGCGGCCCCGTAACGGGCTGCGGTGCGGGACGGCCCCGCGAGGCCCTGTAGCGGGCCGACCGTGCGCATCCCCCCACGCAACCCCCTCGGGCTCGACCGCGGCTCCCGCCTGGGCACGCGTCTCGGCTCCCGCCTCGGCTCCCGCCTCGGGCCCGGCCTCGGACTCGACCGCGGATCCCCCGGCCGAAGGCCCCACCTCGCCCCCGGGCCTGGCCGCACATCCCGCCTCGTGCCGACCGCGGATCCCCTCGGGCCCGGCCGCAGGCTCCACCCCGCTCCCCGGGACCGGCCGCAGGTCCCCCCTCGCCCCCGGCCCCGGCCGCACATCCCGCCTCGGACCCGACCGCGGATCCCGCCGCGCGGGCCGGTCGCCCAGCTGAACATGTGTCATATGCCATGGGGCGGACCGCATGGTCAGCGGCGATCAGGGGCATACCCCTGACAAGTAGTGAGCGGTACGGAACCCGCTCGCCCGGGAGGTCCCTTGCGCGCCAGGACGACGAGCCAACGGCCTGCTCCCGGTCCATCCCCCCGCGACGCCGTCGCAGTCCTCTACTAAGAGGGGGTCTGTCCTTCCGTGGTGAACAGCACTAAGCGCCGCCTGAACGACCGGCGCACCTACGTTCTCGACACCAGCGTCCTGCTGGCCGACCCCAACGCCATGACGCGCTTCGAGGAGCACGAGGTCGTGCTCCCCATCGTCGTGGTGACGGAACTGGAAGCGAAGAGGCACCACCCGGAGCTCGGCTACTTCGCCCGGCAGGCGCTGCGCCTGCTGGACGACCTGCGCGTCCGGTACGGCCGCCTCGACGCCCCGATCACGGTGGGGGACCTGGGCGGCACCCTCCGGGTGGAGCTCAACCACTCGGACCCCGGCATCCTCCCGGCCGGCTACCGCCTCGGCGACAACGACTCGCGGATCCTGGCGGTCGCGCGCAATCTCCAGGCCGAGGGGTACGACGTCACCGTCGTCTCCAAGGACCTGCCGCTGCGCATCAAGGCGTCCTCCGTGGGGCTCCTCGCCGAGGAGTACCGCGCCGAGCTCGCCATCACCGACTCCGGCTGGACCGGGATGTGCGACGTGTCCGTGTCGGGCGAGGACATCGACCGGCTGTACGCGGACGAGACGCTGGACGTGCCGGAGGCCGCGGGGATGCCCGTGCACACCGGGCTGGTGCTGCAGTCCGAGCGGGGCAAGGCCCTCGGCCGCGTCACCGCCGACGGGACCGTGCGGCTGGTGCGCGGCGACCGCGAGGCGTTCGGCATCCGGGGGCGCAGCGCCGAGCAGCGCATCGCGCTCGACCTGCTGCTCGACCCGGACGTCGGCATCGTCTCTCTGGGCGGCCGGGCCGGCACGGGCAAGTCCGCGCTCGCGCTGTGCGCGGGCCTCGAAGCCGTGCTGGAGCGCCGCCAGCACCAGAAGGTCATGGTGTTCCGGCCGCTGTACGCGGTGGGCGGCCAGGAGCTCGGCTACCTGCCGGGCACCGAGGCCGAGAAGATGAACCCGTGGGCGCAGGCGGTGTTCGACACGCTGTCCGCGGTGACGTCCCGCGAGGTCATCGAGGAGGTGCTCAGCCGGAACATGCTGGAGGTGCTGCCGCTGACGCACATCCGGGGCCGGTCCCTGCACGACGCGTTCGTCATCGTCGATGAGGCCCAGTCGCTCGAACGCAACGTCCTGCTGACTGTTCTGTCCCGGATCGGGGCCAATTCCCGGGTGGTTCTCACGCATGACGTGGCGCAACGGGACAATCTGCGCGTCGGCCGCTACGACGGAGTCGTCGCCGTCGTCGAGAAGCTGAAGGGGCATCCGCTGTTCGCGCACGTCACGCTGACCCGCTCCGAGCGGTCGCAGATCGCCGCCCTGGTGACCGAAATGCTGGAGGACGGGGTGGTTTGACGCTATCCAAGGCATAAGCCTGGAAGCTCACTTGGTGCCGCCCGGCAAAGCGCGAGAGCTTAGCCGGGCGGCGCGCTGTGCGGGAGTCGATCGGCCAAAACTCCTGTGACGAAAGAGGTGTGAGCTTTCCCACGCAACGAAGAATTGCCTTGCGTCATCGTCTTCCGGCAGAGTCTTGCTTCCGTCAGGCCCCGCATACGGCACTGCTGTACCCGGTACAACTCCACAGACGCCCGCCGTATGCCGCCCGAGCACCACGCGGCACTCCTCGCAGGGGAGTTGCCCACCGGGCCCGTGTCCCTTGTGACCCAGTGAATGGGGGGACCAGCGCCAGGGGCACGATCGCGCCCGCGAGGTCACCTGTGCGGGCGATGCTGGAAGGAAACCGTGTGAGCCGGATCTCGGTCCGGGGATTCGCGGTGGCGTCGGCCACCGCGGTCACCACAGTCGGCGCCGTCGTCGGTGTCGCCGCGGGCAACCCCGCCCCGTCGAACGACAACTTCGAGGCGACCGCCGCGGACGCGACGCTCCTGGCGGACATCCCCGCCGGTCAGCAGGCCCAGGTGCAGGTCGCCTCGCTCCAGCAGCAGGCCGAGGCCCAGGCCATCGCCGCCCATACGGACGCCCAGAAGCAGGCCGAGGAAGCCGCCCGCCTCCAGGCCGCGGAGGACGCCAAGGCGAAGAAGGCCGCGGCCGACAAGGCCGAGGAGGAGCGCAAGGAGAAGGAGCAGCGGGAGCGCGAGGAGAAGGAGCGCGCCAGCCGCTCCGCCGCGCGCGACGCGTCCAGCTTCGCCGCCCAGTCCTCGTACACGGTGGCCGAGGTGCAGGCCATGGCCCGCCAGATGATCCCCGGCGACCAGTTCCAGTGCTTCAGCAACATCGTGCAGCGCGAGTCCACCTGGAACTACCGCGCGGTCAACCCGTCCTCCGGCGCCTACGGCCTGGTGCAGGCCCTCCCGGGCTCGAAGATGGCTTCCGCGGGCGCCGACTGGCAGACGAACCCGGCCACCCAGATCAAGTGGGGCCTGAACTACATGAACGACCGCTACGGCAGCCCCTGCGGCGCCTGGTCCTTCTGGCAGGCCAACCACTGGTACTGAGCGCCGCTCAACTTCGCGGAGCCCCCCACCGTCCTACGGTGGGGGGCTCCGCGCGTGTAACGTCGGGTGGTCGGAACTCCGGACCGGAACTCCGGAAGGAGTGGCAGGGGGAAAGAGAGAGGCATGTCGAGACTGCCAGGGTGGCTCGACCGGCTGGGCGCCGGTCTGAGCGGCGCCGCCCAGCGGCTGGCCGAGCGCCGCGCCCGCGCGGAGGCCGACGCGGAGGCGGAGGTCGAGGCCGAGGCCCGCGCCGACGCCGACGCGGAGGCGCACAACGTGCCGGGCGGGACCGCCGCATCACAGCCGCCCGCGCGGCCCGGTGGACCGGAGCGTTCCGGAGGGGACGACCCCGAGGGCGCCGGGAAGGGCGCCCTGCCGCAGCACGTGCCGGCCCCGCCCGCGTACGCCCCCGCCGTCGCCGCCCGGCCGGAACCCGCCGACGCGGTCCCGTGGGGCATGCGCGTCGCCGCCGAGGCCGGCTGGCGGCTGCTGGTCCTGGCCGGCACGCTGTGGGTGCTGATGCAGGTCATCAGGACGGTGCAGCTCGTCGTCCTCGCCTTCGTCGCCGCCCTGCTGATCACCGCGCTGCTCCAGCCCCCGGTGGCCCGTCTGAAGGCGCTCGGACTGCCGCGCGGGCTCGCCACCGCCGTCACCGCCGTCCTCGGCTTCGTCATCATGGGGCTGGTCGGCTGGTTCGTGGTGTGGCAGGTCATGGACAACCTCGACAACCTGTCCGCGCGGGTGCGCGACGGCATCGAGGAACTGAAGACCTGGCTGCTCAACAGCCCCTTCCACGTGACCGAGAGCCAGATCAACGACATCGCGAAGAACCTCCAGGACGCCATCGGCACCAACACCGAGCAGATCACCTCCGCCGGACTCCAGGGCGTGACGGTGATGGTCGAGGTGCTGACCGGGATCCTCCTCGCGATGTTCTCCACCCTCTTCCTCCTCTACGACGGCAGGAAGGTGTGGGAGTGGTCGCTGAAGCTGGTCCCGGCCCAGGCGCGCCCGGGTGTCGCCGGCGCGGGCCCGCGGGCCTGGCGCACCCTCACCGCGTACGTACGGGGCACGGTGATCGTGGCGCTCATCGACGCGGTGTTCATCGGCCTCGGCCTCTACTTCCTCGACGTGCCGATGGCCGTCCCCCTCGCCGTCTTCATCTTCCTCTTCGCCTTCATCCCGCTCGTCGGAGCGGTCATCTCCGGCGCGCTCGCCGTCGTGGTGGCGCTGGTGACGAACGGGGTGTTCACCTCCCTCATGGTGCTGGTGGTGGTGCTCGCCGTGCAGCAGATCGAAGGGCACGTGCTGCAGCCGTTCATCCTCGGCCGCGCGGTGCGCGTGCACCCGCTGGCCGTCGTGCTGACCGTCGCGGCGGGCGGACTCGTGGCGGGCATCGGCGGCGCGGTGGTCGCCGTGCCGCTGGTGGCGGTCACCAACACGGTGGTGGGCTACCTGCGCGCGTACAGCGAGGAGCAGACAGCGCTGCGCGCCCTCGTCCCGGCACGACCGGACCTCAGGAAGGAGTCCCCGTGATATCCGAACCGGAACTGGTCGACGAGGACGGCAGACCCCCGGGCCAGGGCGGCGACCTCGTCGACAGCGACGCCCCGCCCGCGGCGCGGCCCGGGGCGCCGCGCGGCCGCCGCCCCTGGCTGTGGGCGCTGGGCGGCGCGGTCGCCGCCTCGGCCCTGTGGGCCGGCGGCCTCTACGCCTACCAGAGCCGCGGGGTCGACCTGGGCGGGTACCGGACGGTGGACGACCTGTGCGAGGCCGCCGGACTGAAGGCGCTGGAGACGGCCCTGGGGCCGAGGTCCGACGACACACCGGGACCCGACCGCCACCACGAGGCGGTCGACCAGGTGATGTGCGAGGTGCAGCTCGGCGGCGACCCGGGCCTCTACTCGGTGCAGGTGGAATACCGACTGCACAAGGCCGCCGACCCGGGCGTCGAGTTCGACGCGTACGGGATCGGCTCGTGGTGGGGCAGCGGAATGGACGGGGAACCGGTCGCCGGCCTCGGGGAGCGGGCCCTGTTCGCCTCCCCGCCCGGCGGGGCCGTGCTGCGCGTCCTCGACGGGCAGGCGACCCTGCGGATCTGGATCTCGCCCACCTTCTGGAACGACGCGGGCGAGGCCCCGGACGACGTCGACACCACGGCCATGGAGGGGATCAAGGAGTTCATGGTCGAGGACGCGAAGGCGCTGATGGCACGTCTCCGGGGCGTCGGGTAGAACCACCCGGACGTGTGAAGGGCCCCGCCGGCGCAGGTGGCCGGCGGGGCCCTTCACAGGGTGCGCGCGGTGCACACCGTGCGCGCGGGGCTTACGGGGCGAGGACGGCCTCGGCGTCCAGCGTCGCGCCGACCGCCTGGATCACCGCGGCGATCTTGAACGCCTCCTGGACCGTCTCGCGGTCCACGCCGGCCTTCCGCAGCACCTGCTCGTGCGAGTCGAGGCACTGGCCGCAGCCGTTGATCGCGGACACCGCGAGCGACCACAGCTCGAAGTCGACCTTCTCGACGCCCGGGTTGCCGATGACGTTCATCCGCAGGCCGGCGCGCATGGTGCCGTACTCCGGGTCGGACAGCAGGTGGCGCGTCCGGTAGAAGACGTTGTTCATCGCCATGACCGCGGCGGCGGCCTTGGCGGCGTCGTACGCCTCCGGCTTGAGGTTCTCCCGGGCCTCGGGCTCCAGCTCCGCGAGCACCTTCGCCGAGCGCGAGGCGATCGCGCAGGCCAGGACGGTGCCCCACAGCTGCTGCTGCGGCAGGTCGCTGTTGCCGATGACGGAACCGAGGTTGAGCCTCAGGTCCTTCGCGTAGTCCGGTATGGCCGACTTCAGGGCGTCCAGGGACATCTCAGATCACTCGTCTCTCGGTGCTCGGTGCTCTCGAACGGCTCGGTCACTCGCCGGACAGCAGCTTGACCGGGTCCAGGGTCTCATCGCCCTTGCTCCAGTTGCACGGGCACAGCTCGTCGGTCTGCAGGGCGTCCAGGACCCGCAGGACCTCCTTCGGGTTACGGCCGACGGAGCCGGCGGTCACCATGGCGAACTGGATCTCGTTGTTCGGGTCGACGATGAAGACGGCGCGCTGGGCGTAGCCGTCCTCGCCCTCGACACCGCAGTCGCGCATCAGCTCGTGCTTGGCGTCGGCCAGCATCGGGAAGGGCAGGTCGCGCAGGTCGGCGTGGTCCTTGCGCCAGGCGTGGTGCACGAACTCGGAGTCGCCGGAGACGCCGAGGAGCTGGGCGTCGCGGTCCGCGAACTCGTCGTTCAGCTTGCCGAACGCGGCGATCTCGGTCGGGCAGACGAAGGTGAAGTCCTTCGGCCAGAAGAAGACCACGCGCCACTTGCCCTCGTAGGACTTGTGGTCGATCTGCGCGAACTCCTTGCCGCTCTCCAGCGACACGCAGGCGGTCAGGTCGTACGTGGGGAACTGGTCACCGACAGTGAGCACACGCTCTCCTAGTGCTGAGGATGTCCCTTGTGGGGGCATCCGCGGGGGGTTGGACGCTGGCCAATATGGCACGGCGTGCATTGATCAGTGAAATAGCTAGACTGGGGCGTGTTGATCGAAGGTGGTTATCAGTGGTGGCGATGCCGAAAAGCCCGCACAAGGGAAAACAGCCGAGCCTGGCCCAGCTCAGGGCGTTCGCGGCAGTGGCCGAGCACCTGCACTTCCGGGACGCGGCCGCGGCGCTGGGGATGAGCCAGCCGGCACTGTCGGGCGCGGTTTCGGCACTCGAAGAGGCACTCGGTGTCCAGCTCCTTGAGCGTACGACGCGGAAGGTGCTGCTGTCGCCGGCGGGGGAGCGGCTGGCCGTGCGCGCCAAGGCCGTGCTGGACGCGGTCGGCGAGCTCATGGAGGAGGCCGAGGCAGCCCGGGCGCCCTTCACGGGCGTGCTGCGGCTCGGCGTCATCCCGACCGTCGCGCCCTACCTGCTGCCGACCGTGCTGCGGCTCGTGCACGACCGCTATCCGGAGCTGGACCTCCAGGTCCACGAGGAGCAGACGCACTCGCTGCTGGAGGGCCTCGCCGGAGGGCGGCTCGACCTCCTGCTGCTGGCCGTTCCCCTGGGCGTGCCGGGCCTCACCGAACTGCCGCTCTTCGACGAGGACTTCGTCCTGGTCACCCCCGACGACCATCCGCTCGGCGGGCGCACCGGCATCCCGCGCGACGTGCTGCGCGAGCTGGACCTGCTGCTGCTCGACGAGGGCCACTGCCTGCGCGACCAGGCCCTGGACGTGTGCCGCGAGGCGGGCCGCACCGACGGGGCCGCGGTCACCACGACCGCGGCGGGGCTGGCGACCCTGGTCCAGCTCGTGGCGGGCGGCATGGGAGTGACCCTGCTCCCGCGCACCGCCGTCACGGTCGAGACGGGCCGCAACCCGCGGCTCGCCACGGGGTACTTCGCCCATCCGGCGCCGTCGCGGCGCATCGCGCTGGCCATGCGGACGGGCGCGGCCCGCGCGGCGGAGTTCGCCGAACTGGCCCACGCCCTGCGGGGCGCCCTGGCGGGCCTGCCGGTGGAGGTCGTCCGGGACGGGAGGGCATAGGGCCGCGGGGCCGCACGGCTCCCCGGTGCGCAGCGCGGCGGGGCCCGGGTTGCGGAAGCGGGGGCCGGCCTGCGGGGCCGGCGGCGAGGTCCGGCCGTGGGCGGCCAGCGGCCGCTGCGCAGCGCGGCGGGACCAGGGCGGTGGGGTGGTGAGGCGGCCGGGCACCGGGTGGGGCGGTGCGGCGTGGTGCCGGGCAGGCCGTCAGAAGGTCACGGAGGCGGCGACCGGCAGGTGGTCGGAGCCCGTGGCCGGGAGGGTCCAGACCCGGGTCACCTCGGCCCGCCGGGCCAGTACGTGGTCGATGCGGGCCAGCGGGAGCGACGCCGGCCAGCTGAACGCCAGGCCCGAAGCGGGGGCGTCCAGCCGGGTGGTGAGCGGCGCCAGGCCCCGGTCGTCGACCGTGCCGTTCAGGTCGCCGAGCAGCACGACCCGGTCCAGGCGCTCGGCCGCGAGCACCGCTCCGAGCAGGGCGGCGCTCTCGTCGCGGCGGGCCGATCCGAAGCCGCTCTTGGGCGTCAGCCGCAGGGACGGCAGGTGCACCACGTAGACGGCGACCTCGCCGTGCGGGGTGGCGGCCGTGGCCCGCATCCCGCGCTGCCAGTCCCGGCCGATCCCGTGCGGCCGGATGTCCAGCGCCCGTACGTCGGTCAGCGGGTACGCCGACCACAGGCCGACCGTGCCGAGCACCGCCGAGTGGGGGTAGCGCTCCGCGAAGGCGGCGTCATAGGCGGGCCGCGTGGCGGGGACGACCTCCTGCAGCGCCACGATCCCGGCGTCCGCGGCCAGCAAGGTGCGGGCGGTGCCCGCCGGGTCGGGGTTGTCGTCCGCGGCGTTGTGCTGCACCACCGTCAGGGCCGCCGGGTCCTGCGGCGCGCTGCCGGGCAGCGGGAGCAGGTGGCCGAAGTGCGCGAGCCAGGCGACCGCCGGCAGGAGCGCGGCCAGCAGCGCGGTCGCGGAACGGCGCAGCAGGCCCACCGCCAGCAGCAGGGGCACGGCGAGGGCCAGCCAGGGCAGGAACGTCTCCAGCAGGCTGCCCGGCCGCCCCGGCAGGTCGGGGACCGTCGCGTGGAAGACGAGGAGCCACGCCGCCAGCGCGGCCGCCACCGCGGCCACCCGTCCCCGTGTCCACGCCGAGCGCCCCCGCGCGTCCGGTCCCCAGCCGCGGCCGCCCCTCGTACTCCCGTTCACATCCTCCACCACGCGCACCCCGGCCCCATGGTTCCCGCCGGCCCGTCCACCCGGCGCGTGGCGGCCGGTCGGGGACCCCGGCCCGCCCCGTACGGGAGGGTGCCCTGCACAAGCGGGCGAGCGGGCATCCGCTAGCCGTCCTCCGGGCGCTGCTGCTCGGCGGGAGGCTGCTTCGGGGGCCGCCCCGCCGGGGCAGCGGCGCCGGCGCGGACGGCAGGCGGCCCGCGTCCGCGAGCGCGCGCCGCAGCAGGAACTCGATCTGCGAGTTCGCGCTGCGCAGTTCGTCCGCGGCCCAGCGCGCCAGCGCCTCGTACACCGCCGGGTCGAGGCGCAGGAGGACCTGCTTCCGCTCGCGGCGGGCGGTCACTGGTAGAGGCTGCCCGTGTTGAGGACCGGCTGCGCGGAGCGGTCGCCGCACAGCACCACCATCAAGTTGGAGACCATCGCTGCCTTCCGCTCCGGGTCCAGGTCGACAATGTCGCGCTCGGTGATCCGGTCGAGCGCCGCCTCGACCATACCGACCGCACCCTCCACGATCTTCTGGCGCGCGGCCACCATCGCGGCGGCCTGCTGGCGCTGCAGCATGGCGGAGGCGATCTCCGGAGCGTACGCGAGGTGCGTGAACCGGGACTCGACGATGCGGACGCCCGCCGCCTGCACCCGCGTGTACAGCTCCTCCGCCAGCTTCTCCGTGATCTCCTCGGCGTTGCCGCGCAGGGACAGCCCGTCCTCGTCGTGCGCGTCGTACGGGTACTCGATCGCGATGCGCCGGACCGCGGCCTCCGTCTGCGTGGAGACGAAGCGCTCGTAGTCGTCCACCTCGAACAGCGCCTGCGCGGTGTCCTCCACCCGCCAGACCACGACCGCCGCCAGCTCGATCGGGTTGCCGTAGGCGTCGTTGACCTTCAGGACGGCGGTCTCGTGGTTGCGGACCCGGGTGGAGATCGCCGTCCGCGTGGAGAACGGGTTCACCCACCGCAGGCCGTCGCTGCGCACCGTCCCCCGGTAGCGGCCGAAGAGCTGGACGACCCGCGCCTCGCCGGGCGCCACCATGTTGAGCCCGGTCATGGCCAGGAGTGCGGCCAGCGCGGTGAGGACGCCCAGGACCACCAGCGTCCCGCGGATGCCGGGGGCGGTGCCGTCGGCGACGGCGCCTGCGGCGACCAGGGAGCCGCCGGCGAGGACGCCGAGCAGCCCGGCGAGCAGGGCGGGGCCGCCGCCCGCGCTGTAGGCGGTGAACTCCCGTACCTCCGGCGCGGCCGCCGGGACGGGCGCGGACCCGGACCCCGGTGCCGGGGCGGCCGCGGACGGTGCGGAGAGGGACGCGGGCGGTGTGGACGGTGTGGACGGTGCCGTGGACGGTGTGGACGCGGACATGGAGGGCCCCCCGGTTCTGCAGTGGTCTGCCGGTGCACTGGTCTGATTGCTTGGTCTTAGCAAAGTGATAGCACTTTATCGTGCGCGGCAACCTTCCGCAGCCCCCGTGAGTCGGTTCCTTGTGGGACGGGTGCTCATTGTCACGTTCCGATAAGGCCGGATCCATTGGTCTATGTCGCCTGTGACGGGTTAGCTTGCTGAGCCGATCCGGCGGTGTGAGACCGAACGAAGACGTCAGCAGAGAGCCGAAGAGACGAAGAGCGGAGCAACGGAGCCATGGGCCGAGCGGATGCGCGACGGTCCCGGCAGCGCGGGTCGCGCCGGGAAGGCACGGAAGGCGGCCGCATACGCCGCCTGTTCACCTGGCGGAAGCTGCTGGGCACCTTCCTCGTGGGCGCCCTGCTCGCCATGGGCGGCCTCTACCTCGTGTACCTGATGGTGCCCGTCCCCGCGGCGAACGCGACGGCCACCCTCCAGAGCAACGTCTACCGCTACGCCGACGGCACGCTGCTGGCCCGCAAGGGCGAGTACAACCGCTCCATCATCGGGCTGGACAAGATCCCCGACCCGGTCGAGAAGGCGTTCGTCGCCGCCGAGAACAAGACCTTCTACACGGACGCGGGCGTCGACGTCATGGGCACCGGCCGCGCCGTCTTCAACACGGTCACCGGCAACGGCCGCCAAGGCGGCTCCACCATCACCCAGCAGTACGTCAAGAACTACTACCTCGACCAGAGCCAGACCGTCACCCGCAAGCTCAAGGAACTGGTCATCGCCCTCAAGGTGGACCAGCGCAGCAGCAAGGACGAGATCCTCGCCGGCTACCTCAACACCAGCTACTTCGGCCGCGGCGCCTACGGCATCCAGGCCGCAGCGCAGGCCTACTACGGCGTCGACGCGAGCGAACTGACCATCCCGCAGGGCGCCTACCTCGCCTCGCTGCTCCAGGCCCCCAACCAGTACGACTGGTCCACGGCGACCCCCACCGGCCGCAAGCTCGTGCGGGAGCGCTGGGACTACGTCCTGGACAACATGGTCGAGAAGCAGTGGCTCGACGCGGCCGAGCGCGCCGGGCTGACCTTCCCCGAACCGCAGAAGCCCAAGGCCGCGCCCGGCATGGAGGGCCAGACCGGGTACCTCGTGGAAGCCGCCAACCAGGAGCTGATGCGGGCGGGCGTCTCCGAGGAGGACATCAACGCCGGCGGGTGGACGATCACCCTCACCGTCGACAAGAAGCGGCAGGACGAGCTCGTCGAGGCCGTCGAGGACCAGCTGGAGAGCAAGCTCGACCGCAAGGGCGACGAGGTGGACGCCACCGTCCAGGCCGGTGCCACCTCCGTGGACCCGAAGACCGGCCACGTCGTCGCCCTGTACGGCGGCGTCGGCGCCACCGAGCACTGGCTGTCCAACGCGACCCGCCGCGACTACCAGCCCGCCTCCACCTTCAAGCCCCTCGTGTTCGCCTCCGCCCTGGAGAACGGCTCGGAGACCCAGGACGGGCGCCGCATCGGCGTCAACACCGTCTACGACGGGACCAGCAGGCGCCCCGTGGAGGGCAGCGACACCCCGTTCAACCCGCAGAACGAGGACGACCGCAGCTGGGGCCCCGTGACCGTCCAGCAGGCCATGAACAAGTCGATCAACTCCGCCTTCGCGCAGATGATCGTGGACGTCGGCCCCGCCAAGGTGAAGGAGACCGCCCTCGCCCTCGGCATGAAGGACGGCGACGGGTTCGTGGAGCGGCCCGCCATGTCGCTGGGCACCATGGGCGCCTCCACGTGGGACATGGCCGGGGTGTACGCCACGCTCGACAACCACGGCAAGAAGGTCACGCCGACGATCGTGAAGTCCGTCGAGCACAAGGACCGCACGGTGGAGCTGCCCGACCCGGTGGGCCCGCAGGCCATCAGCCGCAAGAGCGCCGACACCGTCACCTCGGTGCTGACCGGCGTCGTCGACGCGGGCTCGGGTCAAGCCGCGAACACCTCCGCGTACGACGCCGCCGGCAAGACCGGCACCTCGGAGAACAACAAGGCCGCCTGGTTCGTCGGCTACACCCCCGAACTCGTCACCGCCGTGGCGCTGTTCGGCGAGGACGCCGAGAAGGGCCGGCAGGTGACGCTGACGGGCACGGCGAACTCCGGCCGCGCCAACGGCGGCGGCTTCCCCGCCCGGATCTGGGCCGACTACACCCGCGACGCCCTCGGCGGCGGCTCCGACGCCGAGTTCGACCTCGACCTCATCGAGAGCCCGCGGCGGGACCCGCTGCCCGACGGGGACGCCTCGCCGAGCTCCTCGCCGAGCGTGTCCACGTCGCCGTCCGAAAGCGAGGACACCGGGCCGTCCCGCGAGCCGTCCGAGCCGTCGTCGTCCTCGCCGGCCTTCAGCCGCCCGCCGAACCCGCCGAAGCCGCCGACGAGCCCCAGCGTGCCCCC
This sequence comes from Streptomyces sp. CC228A, assembly GCF_021390935.1. Classification (GTDB taxonomy): domain Bacteria; phylum Actinomycetota; class Actinomycetes; order Streptomycetales; family Streptomycetaceae; genus Streptomyces. The sequence continues at coordinate 750,490 of NZ_JAJPUI010000002.1, read as the reverse complement.
GCCGGTCGACACCCCGACCAGCTCCCCGAACCCCACGGGCTCCCCGGGCGACGGCGGCGACACCGGTACGGACCCGGGCACGATCACCGGCCAGGGCGACACCCGCCCGTTCCAGCCGCCCGGCTCGTAACGGCCACCGGACAGACGCGCAGCGGCCGGCTCCCCACGATCACCTGGGGAGCCGGCCGCTGCGTACGCCCTCGCAGTCACCCCTCGGCGCCGTACGGGGCCGCCGGAGGCGAAACCCGGACCGCGCGGAGCACGGCTGCGGGAAGCCCCCGGCCGTACGGCGTCATGCGGGCGGCAGCGGCCTCACGCCGGGGTCGGCAGCTCGAACCACACCACCTTGCCCGTCGACAGCCGCGTGGCGCCCCACCGGCGGGCCAGCCGGTTCACCAGGAACAGACCGCGCCCGCCCTCGTCGGTGTCCCGCGCCCGGCGCTGCCGGGGCAGCTGCGGCGAGTCGTCACCGACCTCGCAGCGCAGCACGTCCGTCCGCAGCAGCCGCAGCGTGACCGGCCGCGTCGCGTACCGCACCGCGTTCGTCACGACCTCGCTGACCAGCAGCTCCACCGAGTCCGTCAGGTCCTCCAGACCCCATCGCGTCAGCGCCTTGCGGGCCAGCCGCCGGGCCCGGCCCGGGGCGGCGTCCTCCGGCTCCAGGAACCAGTACGCCACATCGCTCGGCGCGATGCCGTCGAACCGCGCCGCCAGCAGCGCGATGTCGTCGTCCCGGTCGCCCGGGCCCAGCATGTCCAGCACGTCGTCGCACAGCGCCTCCAGCGGGGGCGAGTGGTCGGGTCCGGTCAGCTGGGCGGTCGCCGCCAGCCGCTCCCGCAGCAGCTCTATCCCGGCCCACACGTCCCGCAGCCGCGACTCGACGAGCCCGTCGGTGTAGAGGAGCAGGGTCGCCCCGGCGGGCGCGTCCAGCTCCACCGCCTCGAAGTCCACACCGCCGACCCCGATCGGCGCGCCCGGCGGCACGCGCAGGACCTCCGCACGGCCGCCCAGGTGCAGCAGGACCGGCGGCGGGTGGCCCGCGTTGGCGATCGTGATGCGGTGCGCGACCGGGTCGTACACCGCGTACAGGCAGGTCGCCATGCGGTTCTCGCCCAGCCGCTGCGCCTGCTCGTCCAGGTGGTGCAGCACCTCCTGCGGCGGCAGGTCGAGCCCCGCGAGGGTCTGCGCGGTCGTCCGCAGCTGCCCCATGATGGCCGCCGACGTCATGGAGTGGCCCATGACATCGCCCACGACGAGGGCGACCCTGCTGCCGGGCAGCGGGATCGCGTCGTACCAGTCGCCCCCCACGCGGGCCGTCTCGGCGGCCGGGAGGTAGCGGGACGCCAGCTTCACACCGGTCGGCTGCGGCAGGTTCTCCGGCAGCATGGTCCGCTGGAGCTCGTCCGCGATGTACGCCTCCCGCCCGTACAGCACGGCCTTGTCGATGCCGAGCGCCGTGTGCGTCGCCAACTGCGCCGCCACCAGCAGGTCGTTCTGCTCGAACGGCGGAGTGTCGGAACCCCGCAGGAACACCGCCGCGCCGATCACGCGGCGCCGCCCGCGCAGCGGTGCCAGGACGGCCCGGTGCCCGGACGGTACGGTCCTGCCCTCGCCGAGCAGTTCGGGCAGCGCGGCACGGGCGCCCGCGGAGTCGCCGAACACCGGCCGCACCCCGCGCAGCACCTCGGCGAGGGGGCCGCCCGGCTGCACCTCGCACAGCTCGGCGGCCGGGCTCGGCTCGCCGGCGTCGGGCGCCACGACCGGCCCGGACGTGAGCAGGCCCAGGTCCGAGGCGGAGTCCTCTTCTGTTAACCGCAGCCTGTCCGTGCGGCGCAGCCGCAGCACGAACGGGTCGACGGGCCGCTCGTCGCCCACGGGCAGCGGGTCGCGCAGGTAGACGAGGATCGCGTCGGAGAAGGTCGGGACGGTGGCCCGGCACAGCCCGAGGACGATCTCGTCCAGGTCGAGGCCGCGGGCGATCCGCCGGGTGGCGGCCCCCACGAACCGCAGCCGGTCGCCCTCGCGCCGCGCCGTCCCCACCGGCTCGTGCCGCGCCGCCGGTACGGCCCCGGTGCCCTCGGCCCCGTTCGATGCGGCGCCCGGCGCGGGAGGCGGGGAGCGGCGGCGGCTCCGGGCGGGGTCGTCCCACCGCCCGGGGCCGTTGTGCCCTCCGCCGGTCCGCTCGCGGCCGTGGTGCCGGCCCCGGCACCGGGGGCGGGACCACTGCCCGTGGTGCCGTGCGCGTCCTGCCCGCCGCCCGCGGCGACCAGCGGGCCGGTCGCGGGGCCGCCGACGGGCCCGTCCGGTGCCGGGCACCCGACGCCGGCCTGCGGCGCGGCCGCGTCCGCGTGGCCGGAGGCACCTTCGGGGCTGGTGCTGGTGCTGGTGGTGTCGGTGCTGGTGTCGGTTCCCGTGATGCTCGTGTGCCGGCGCGGGGCAGGCGGCCCCGGCTGACCCGTCAGTCCCGTCTGCCCCGTCAGTCCTGGTTGGCCCGTCAGTCCGGCCTGCCCCGTCAGTCCCGGCTGGCCCGGCTGCCCGGCCTGCGTCGCCGCGCGCGCGTCTGCGGAGCGGCCGGGACCACCCGTGCCGGTCCGCGCACCGTGCCTGCCCCCGCGCCGGGACCCGCGCCCGGCCTGCGCGGCGGCACGGGCGGCGGCGGCCTGGCGGCCCTCGGTGCCGCGCTGGTTCTGAGACGGCAGCGCGGGCGAGCCCTCGTCCTGGCTCTGGGCCGCGGGCAGCGCCGGCGGTGCCTGGGCGGCGGGGGCCTCGGCCGTGTCGTGGGCCTCCCGCCGCGGCCGGGTGCGTTCCTGCGGCCGGGCAGCGAGCGGCTGCCGGCCTTCGTGGGAGGTGGGCTGCTCCGTCACGCGTGGGATTCCGTCCGTCCGGGCCGGTGGGGCGATGCGATCGCTCTGTCAGGCGCTATACCCGCTGCGGGGGCGCCCTGTACAAGGGACGGCGGATCCGTGCTCACCTCGGGCACGGCTCCACCCCCTCGTAGGTGACTAACGGTCAGTTCGGGTCCTGTGCTCGGTCGTTGCTCCTGGAGCGGACCGCGGTGCGCGGCGGCGGGTACCCGGCGGAGGACGATCCTACGGTTACCCCCCAGGGGCGCATCAAGGGTCTCATGGAGCCGTGCGCGCCGGGGCGCGATCCCAGTCGGCGGGCAGCTCCGGCACGGACCAGCCCGGGTCGGGCCGCCAGTGCTCCCAGCCGTCCGCGAAGGGCGCGCCCCAGGCGCGGATCACCGCCACGGCTGCCGCGCCCGCGGCCCGTACCCGGTCCGCCTGCTCGGCGTCCATGAGGCCGGTGCGCTGCGCCTGGGCGAACTCGTCCTCGTCCCGCCACAGCCAGCTGCGGTCCGGGAAGACGGAGATGTCGAGGAAGTGGTCCTCGGAGTCCACCCCGCCGGACCACCGCACGCGCGGCGCTTCCAGGTTGACGTACCAGCTCCGGAACACCCAGTCGGGGTCCCAGAACAGCCACACGGACCACGGGTCCTCCGGACGCGCCAGCTTCAGGACGCCCATTCCGGTCCAGAGCGCCCGGGTGGTGGTGCGGGGCGCGGTGTACCGGGTGGCGAGCGGCTCCTCGTGCACGGGGGTGCCGTCCAGCAGCACGGGCTTGACGCACTCGGTGCCGGGGGCCATCCAGACGGCGAGCAGGTCAGCGGTGTCCTGGACGACGGTGACGGGCCGGCAGATGTGGACGTGCCCGTCGCCGTTGTCGCGGTACCGCCACAGGATCCGGTCGCCGGGCGCCCACCGCGCGACGCCTTCCCGCTCCGCGCGACCGGCGGCGGCCCCGCCTACGGCGGCGGCCGTGCCCGCAGCCGCGCCGGGGAAGGGGCCGTCACCGCCGCGGGCGGTGACCCCGCGGAGGAAGCGGCCGCCGCGGTGGAGCAGCCGGCGGGGGCGACGACGCGGTGGAGGAGGACCCCGCGGCAGGCGTCGGGGCCGAGGCGGAGGGCACGGCGGCGGAGGCGGCCCCCGTGGCCGTCCCCGCCGCGGCGGATGCCCCCGGGCCCGCGTGCCCCGGCCCTGCTTCGCCGGTGCGCGCCCCGCGCCCGGTCTCCGCGGGCCGTTCCGCCGCGCCGCCCGCGTCCGGGACGGCGTCCGCGTCCCGGGAGGCCGCCCGGTCCTCGTGCCGTACGGCGTCCGCGTCCCTGGCCGCCGCTTCGTCCGTGTCCCGTACGGCGCCTGCGCCGCGCCCCGTGTGCGGGACCGCCCGCCGGGTCCGGTCGCCCGGCGCGGGCGGGCCCGCGGGTTGCGCGGCGCGGGGGAGCGGGTCGCGGTGCGCGGTGCCGCCCGCGGCCGGTTCCGTACCTGGGTCTGCTGCCGTCCCTGCCCCTGTCGTCTCCGCTGTCATGCGCAGATCTTAGGGGCGGCCCGGCCCGTACGTCCGCGACTCCGGTCACCGTCCGGCCTGGTCACGGGCGGGTCATCCGCAGCACGTCGAGGGCCTCGTCGAGCTGCTCCAGGGTGAGGTCGCCGCGCTCCACGTACCCCGACTCCAGCACCACCTGGCGGATCGTCTTGCGCTCGGCCAGCGACCGCTTCGCCACCTTGGCGGCCTCCTCGTAGCCGATGTACCGGTTGAGGGGCGTGACGACGGACGGCGACGACTCGGCGTACTCCCGCGCCCGTTCGACGTTGGCGGTGATCCCGTCGACCGTGCGGTCCGCCAGCAGCCGCGACGCGCGCGCGAGGAGGCGTACGGACTCCAGCAGGTTCTTCGCCATGACGGGGAGCATCACGTTCAGCTCGAAGTTCCCGGCCGCGCCCGCCACGGCCACGGTCGTGTCGTTGCCGGTGACCTGCGCGGCCACCATCAGGACGGCTTCCGGGACGACCGGGTTCACCTTGCCCGGCATGATCGACGAGCCGGGCTGGAGGTCGGGGAGGTTGATCTCGGCGAGGCCGGTGCGCGGGCCGGACGCCATCCACCGCAGATCGTTGGCGATCTTGGTGAGGGACACGGCGATCGTGCGGAGCTGCCCCGAGGTCTCGACGAGCGCGTCCCGGGCGCCCTGGGCCTCGAAGTGGTCGCGCGCCTCCGTCAGGGGCAGGCCGGTGATCCGGGCGACCTCGGTGATGACGGCGGCGGCGAACCCGGGCGGTGTGTTGATGCCGGTGCCCACCGCCGTACCGCCCAGCGGCAGTTCGGCCAGGCGGGGCAGGGACGCCCGCAGCCGCTCCACGCCGTGGCGCACCTGCGCCGCGTAGCCGCCGAACTCCTGGCCGAGCGTCACCGGTGTGGCGTCCATCAGATGCGTACGCCCCGACTTGACGACGTCCGCGAACTCGGCCGATTTCCGCCCCAGCGACATGGCCAGATGCTCCAGTGCCGGGATCAGGTCCTTGGTCACGGCCGCGGTCGCCGCGACGTGGATGGAGGAGGGGAAGACGTCGTTCGACGACTGGGAGGCGTTCACGTGGTCGTTGGGGTGGACGGGCCGCCCCAGCCGCTCGCTCGCCAGCGTGGCCAGCACCTCGTTCATGTTCATGTTGGACGAGGTGCCGGACCCGGTCTGGAACACGTCGACGGGGAAGTGGTCGTCCCAGCGGCCCTCCGCCACCTCGCCCGCCGCCTCCCGCACCGCGTGCGCGAGGTCCGCGTCCAGCACGCCGAGCTCGGCGTTCACGCGGGCGGCCGCCGCCTTGATGCGGGCCAGGGCCGCGATGTGGGCGCGCTCCAGCCGCAGCCCGGACAGCGGGAAGTTCTCCACGGCCCGCTGGGTCTGGGCCCGCCACTTGGCGTGGGCGGGGACCCGCACCTCCCCCATGGAGTCCTTCTCGATCCGGTGGTTCCCCGGCTGCTCACTCGCTTCGGTCATGGCCCAACCTCCTGCTCGGAACGAGCACTTGTCTTGTTCCTTCTATTCCCAAGTGCGTTACCAGCCAGTAAAAACCGTGGGTAACCCCACTTCCAGGAGGCGCAATGGCGCGCACCAGACTGAGACTCGGATGGCCGGTCGCCGCGGTCGCCGCGCTCGCGGCCGTACTCGGCGGGACGACCGCTCCCGCCGCGGCGGACGACGTCACCCGACGCACCCTCACCTCCACTCCGCTGCCCGCCCCGCTGGAGGCCATGCGCGCGGCCGAGGCCACCGCCCTCTACGGCAGCCCCGAGGAACGCCCGTTCGACGAGCGCAAGAGCGCGCTGATCTCCCTCGGCGACAGCGAGATCAGCGGCGAGGGCGTCGGCACGTACGAGCCCGGCACCGACGGCCCCGACAACTGGTGCCACCGCTCGCCCGACGCCGCCATCCACCGCACCGGGATCCCCGCCGACGTCACGTACAACGTCGCCTGCTCCGGAGCGTCCACCGCCAACATCCGGATCGGCGGCTCCCCGCAGTACGCCGACGAACTCGTCCAGAGCGACAGCCTCGCCGTCAAGGCCCGCAACACCCGCATCTCGATGGTGCTGCTGGTCGCCGGCGCCAACGACGACCTCCAGTTCGGCCCCGCCATGACGGACTGCGTCACGCGCTACGTCCTGCTCCAGGGCCCCTGCGAGCCGAAGTACGCGCCGGGCTGGCAGTCCCGCGTCGACGCCCTCGTCCCCAAGGTCGAGCAGACCGTGCGCGACCTGCGCACCGTGATGCGCGACGCCGGGTACGCCGACGGCGACTACAAGCTCGTGGTGATGAGCTACCCCAGCCCGATCGGCCCGGACTTCCGCGACAACCCCCGCTTCCCCGGCAAGCTGTCCTGCGGCGGCCTGGGCTACGACTCCGACACCGTCTGGGGCCGCAACACGGCCGTACCGGCCTTCGAACGCGGCGTCCGCCGGGCCGCGGCCGCCACCGGTGCGACGTACCTGGACGCCTCCCGGCTCTTCCACGGCCGCGAGGTCTGCATGGAGGAGACCTGGGCGCGGGGCCTGTTCGTCGACGTGTCGAAGTTCCCCTGGGACGAGAACTCCGTCCGCCAGTCCTTCCACCCCAACAAGGCAGGCCACGGGGCCTTCGCGGCGTGCCTGACCCAGCTGTACGCCGCCGGGGTGCGCGAGGCGGGCTGCGCCGACCCGGCGTCCACCGGTGAGCCGGTGCTGTGGCCGGGGGCCTGGGACGACAAGTTCACCCCGCTGAAGAACGCCGCCACCGGCGCCTGCGCGGACGTCTCCGGCGCCACCACCCGCAACGGCACGGCCGTGCTCGGCTGGGACTGCCACGGCGGCCGCAACCAGGACTGGTGGCACGACACCGAGCGCGGCTCCCTGCACACCGCGCTCACCCACGACCGGTGCCTGGACGTGCCGGGCGCCCGGTACGAGGCCGGCGCGGCACTCGTCGTGTGGGACTGCTCGGGCGCGGCGCACCAGAAGTTCGTCCGGGTCGACGGCACGCTGCGACCGGCGGCCGCCCGCGACCTGTGTGTGACGCACGCGGCGGCCAGGGAACCGCTGAGGCTCCAGCCCTGCACGCCGGGCGCGGCGCACCAGCGCTTCGCCTGACCGGGCCCGCCCGGCAGCACCGCACCATGGGGAAGGGCCCCGGCCGCCGAGGAGGCGGCCGGGGCCCTTCAGGTCTCGGGAGCGGGCAGGCCCGGGTGGTCCGGGGGCAGCGACCGGGTCGACCGGGGGCCGCCGGGCCGGGCTCGCGGGTGTCCGGTAGCGGAGCCGAACCGCTCGGGGGCGTCCCCGCACGCACCCGCCGCCCCGCCGTGCACGCGCCCGCGCAGAGCGCCGACCGCGGGCCCGGCCCCGGTCGGCCGGGGGTCGCCAATCCGGGCCTTGAGGCCCTGCGGACGGGAACCGGCCGGGGTCAGGCCAGGCCGGGGCCCCGCACGGGGATCGACGTGAACGTCGGCTGCGAGGGCGCCGGGTCGCGGAAGAAGTCGTTGCCCTTGTCGTCGACCACGATGAACGCCGGGAAGTCCTCGACCTCGATCTTCCAGACGGCCTCCATGCCGAGCTCCTCGTACTCGACGACCTCGACCTTCTTGATGCAGTCCTGCGCCAGGCGGGCCGCAGGGCCGCCGATGGAGCCCAGGTAGAAGCCGCCGTGCGCGGCGCACGCGTCGGTGACCTGCTGGGAGCGGTTGCCCTTGGCCAGCATGACCTTGGAGCCGCCGGCCGCCTGGAACTGCTCGACGTACGAGTCCATGCGGCCCGCCGTCGTGGGGCCGAAGGAGCCGGACGCGTACCCCTCGGGGGTCTTGGCGGGACCGGCGTAGTAGACCGGGTGGTCCTTCAGGTACTGCGGCATCTCCTCGCCTGCGTCGAGCCGCTCCTTGATCTTGGCGTGCGCGATGTCGCGGGCCACGACCAGCGGGCCGGACAGCGACAGCCGGGTCTTGACCGGGTGCCTGGACAGCTCGGCGAGGATCTCGTCCATCGGCTGGTTCAGGTCGATCTTCACGACGTCCTGTCCGGCAGCGGCTTCTGCGACGCCCGCGCCGGAGCCGGCGGCGAGCTCGGCTTCCGTGGTGTCGGGCAGGAAGCGCGCCGGGTCGGTCTCCAGCTGCTCCAGGAAGACGCCCTCGGCGGTGATCTTCGCGACGGCCTGGCGGTCCGCGGAGCAGGACACGGCGATGGCCACCGGGCAGGAGGCGCCGTGCCGGGGCAGGCGGACGACCCGCACGTCGTGGCAGAAGTACTTGCCGCCGAACTGCGCGCCGATGCCGATCTTCTGCGTCAGCTCGAAGACCTTCTCCTCCAGCTCCTTGTCCCGGAAGCCGTGGCCGAGGACCGAGCCCTCCTCCGGCAGCTCGTCCAGGTAGTGCGCGGAGGCGTACTTCGCGGTCTTCAGCGCGTACTCGGCGGACGTGCCGCCGACGACGATCGCCAGGTGGTACGGCGGGCACGCGGCCGTGCCGAGGGAGCGGATCTTCTCCTCCAGGAACCTCATCATGGAGGCTTCGTTGAGGACCGCCTTCGTCTCCTGGTAGAGGAACGACTTGTTGGCCGAGCCGCCGCCCTTGGCCATGAACAGGAACTTGTACGCGCCGCCGTCCGTGGCGTACAGCTCGATCTGGGCGGGGAGGTTGGAGCCGGTGTTCTTCTCCTCCCACATCGTGAGCGGGGCCATCTGCGAGTAGCGCAGGTTCAGCTGCGTGTACGCGTCGTGGATGCCGCGCGACAGGGCCTTCTCGTCCTCGCCCTCCGTCAGCACGTGCTGGCCGCGCTTGCCCATGACGATCGCGGTGCCGGTGTCCTGGCACATCGGGAGCACGCCCGCGGCCGCGATGTTGGCGTTCTTCAGCAGGTCGAGCGCGACGAACTTGTCGTTGGACGACGCCTCGGGATCGTCGATGATCTTGCGGAGCTGGGCCAGGTGGGCCGGGCGCAGGTAGTGCTGGATGTCGTGGATCGCCTCGGCGGCCAGCTTGCGCAGCGCCTCCGGCTCCACCTTGAGGAACGTCCGCCCACCGGCCTCGAAGGTGGACACACCCTCCTTGGTCACCAGGCGGTACGGCGTGGTGTCCTCTCCCAGCGGGAGCAGATCGGTGTACGCAAACTCGGGCATGACGGCTATTCCTCACTCGGCGGACAGCGGCGCGGCCTCCCTTGGCGGCGCGTCCACCAGCGTAGAGGCCCCGCGGCGGGCGAAGTCTGTGAGGTAAGGCTCATCCCGCACTAGTCGCGATCTATCGCGTTTCGCTACGCTGAGCCGGTGGACCTTGAGAAGCAGCCCCAGCAGCCGTCCGCCCCCGTGCCGGACGCGGCCTCCATGCGTGCCTCGGACGCCGACCGCGACCGGATCGCGCACATCCTCCGCGAAGCCCTGGCCGAGGGGCGGCTCGATGCCGACGAGCACGCGGAACGCATCGACGCCGTCTACCGCGCCAAGACCATGGGCGAACTGGAGCCCCTCGTCGGAGACTTGCCCGCCGCGGCGGGCGGCCGCGCCCCCGCGGCCGCTGCGGCCGCGCACGGGCAGGGCGCCGACTGGACCGCCGGTGCGGGCGGCGAGGGGGAAGCGGAGAAGCTCGTCGCCGTCTTCTCCTCCCACACGCGCCGCGGGCGGCGCCGCATCGGCCCCTCGACCCGCGCGTTCGCCCTCTTCGGCAGCGTCGAGATCGACCTGACCGAGGCCGTCTTCACCCAGCGGCTCACCACCATCCAGGCCACGGCCGTCTTCGGCAGCGTCGAGGTCCGCGTCCCGGAGAACATCTCCCTGCGCGGCAGCGGCACCGGCGTCTTCGGCGACTTCGACGTACGGGCCCTGGAAGCCCCCGACCCGGAAGCCCCCCTCGTGGTCGTCGACGGATACGCGGTCTTCGGCAGCATCGAGGCCAAGCCGAAGCGCGGCAAGCGGGTCACCGACATCCTCCACGACAAACTGCGCAAGCACCTGGGCCACTGACCGGCCCGCACCGGCCCGCCCGCCACTCGTACCGTCGAAATCCGGCCGACCACCGGCGCGCCCTCTGGAACCCCGCGCCACGCAGTGCATAGGCGTGCGCACAGCGGGTAGGGCTTGCTGCATCGTCTCCCTCGCTCGCGTAAGCCGTCGTCAGGAGTAGACCGTGCCGCTGCAACTGCCGCATCAGCCCCTCCAGATCGCCGCCGTCCCGTCCCCGCGCGTCCCGGCCCGCGAGGACGAGGCAGGCCCCTGGCACACCGAGGCGGTGTGCCGCCGCGACGAGGCGGGGCTGTTCTTCGCACCGTCGAAGGAGCCCACGGCCGCCCGGCTGGCACGGGAGGAGGCCGCCAAGCGGGTCTGCGCCCGCTGCCCGGTCATGGTCGAGTGCCGCGAGCACGCCCTGCTGCAGCCCGAGCCGTACGGCGTGTGGGGCGGCCTGACGGCGGCCGAGCGCCGTGTCGTGCTCGCCCGCCGCCGGCGCCGCGACATGGAACTGAAGAAGGCCGCCTCGACGGACCGGCGCATCGCCGCCGCGGGCTGACCCGTCCGCCGCGGCACCACCGGCCGGCGACAGGGCAGCAGACAGCGGACGCGACGGCGGCGGACGCGGGGCCGAGCCCCCGCCCGCACGAGAAGGGGCGCTCCCACCGCACTGGGAGCGCCCCTCTTCGTCACCCGGTCACCCGACCGCCCTGCCGCGGTCTCACTTCGCGCGGTCGAAGTCGATCTGGCTGTACGCGCGCAGCTTCGACAGGCGGTGCGTCGAGTCGATCTGCCGGATGGTGCCCGACTTCGACCGCATGACGAGGGACTGCGTGGTGGCGGTCTCCGAGCGGTAGCGCACCCCGCGCAGCAGCTCGCCGTCCGTGATGCCGGTGGCGACGAAGAACACGTTGTCGCCGCCGACCAGGTCGTTCGTGGTCAGCACACGGTCCAGGTCGTGGCCCGCGTCGAGGGCGCGCTGACGCTCCTCCTCGTCCTTCGGCCACAGCTTGCCCTGGATGACGCCGCCCAGGCACTTGATCGCACAGGCGCTGATGATGCCTTCGGGCGTGCCGCCGATGCCCATCAGCAGGTCCACACCGGTGCCCTCGCGGACCGCCATCACGGAGCCGGCGACGTCGCCGTCCGAGATGAACCTGATCCGGGCGCCGGTCTCGCGGATCTCCTTCACGATGCCCTCGTGGCGCGGACGGTCCAGAATGACGACCGTGACGTCCTCGGGCGCCGAGTTCTTCGCCTTCGCGACCCGGCGGATGTTGACCGACACGGGCGCGTTGATGTCCACGTAGTCGGCCGCCTCGGGGCCGGTGACCAGCTTGTCCATGTAGAAGACCGCGGACGGGTCGAACATGGTGCCGCGGTCCGCGGCGGCGAGCACGGCGATCGCGTTGGGCATGCCCTTCGCGGTGAGCGTCGTCCCGTCGATCGGGTCGACGGCGATGTCGCACTCGGCGCCGGTCCCGTCACCGATGCGCTCGCCGTTGAACAGCATCGGCGCCTCGTCCTTTTCGCCCTCGCCGATGACGACGACGCCGTTCATCGACACGGTGGAGACGAGGGTGCGCATGGCGCGGACGGCTGCCCCGTCGGCGCCGTTCTTGTCACCGCGGCCGACCCAGCGGCCGGCCGCCATGGCGGCCGCCTCGGTGACCCGGACCAGTTCCAGGGCGAGGTTGCGGTCGGGGGCCTCGGGGGAGACCTCGAGTTCGGACGGCAGATGGTGCTCGGTCATCGGAGCGCACCTTTCTGTACGGCGACGGCCGGTGGTGAAGAGGGTGCTGTGACTCTATCGCCAGGTCGACAAACTGAGCAGAGGGCCCCACGGATGAGCACGCCCCCCTGATGCGACCATAGGGGCGTGGCAGGCATGCAAGGCAAGCAGACAGTGCGCGGGATGTTCCAGTCGATGGCGGTCATCTGCGCCGCCGCGGCGGTGATCTACCTCTTCGTCCCGCACGACGAGAACGCCGACCCGCTCAAGGCGGTGGACTACAGCGTCGAGATCGTGACCGCCCAGCGGGCCGCGCCCTACCCGGTCGCCGCCCCCGAGGGGCTGCCGGAGGGCTGGCGGGCCACCTCCGTCTCGTTCCGGCGCGAGGAGGGCCACGCCTGGCACCTCGGGTACCTGACGCCGGAGCGCGAGTACGTGGCCGTCGAGCAGTCGACCGCCGACCCGAAGCGCTACATCGGGGACGTCAGCCACGGCGCGGAGGCCACCGGCGAGACGCAGCAGGTGGGCGGCCGCGCCTGGGAGCGCTGGGAGGGCGACAAGTACGACGCGCTGGTGCTGCGGGACAAGGGCGCCACCACCGTCGTGCTGGGCACGGCGCCGTTCGAACAGCTCGGCATGATGGCCGCGGCGCTCACGTCCGCACAGCCCGCGCCCAGCGGGGCGCCGGGTTCGGCGCCGAGCGCTGCGCCCAGCGGGGCGCCGGGTTCCGCGCCGCCGAGCGCTGCGCCGAGCGCGTCGGCGACGGCTGACGGCTGACGGCTGACGGCTGACGGCTGGCGGCTGGCGGCTGGCCTGTCGCCTGATGCCTGCGCCTGCTGTCTGATGCCTGGTGGTTGACGCATGGCGGTGGCGCGGCGGGCGGCGTGACCTGCGGCCGTCGAGCGGCGGGCGGCGTGACCTGGGGCCCGGCGTGGCGTACGGCCCGGGGTGGCCTACGGCCCGGGGCGGCGGGTGGCGGCCGACTGGCGTACGGCGCGCGTACGGCTGGCGGCTGACGTGCGGCAGCGGACCAGTGTCGGGCGGCGGCGCGGCTGACGTACGGCCCGGGGTGGCGGGTGGCGCGGCTGGCGTACGGCGGGCGGCTGACGTGCGGCAGCGGACCAGTCGGGCGGCGGCGCGGCTGACGTACGGCGGCGGACCGGCGGCCCGGCGGCCCGGGTCTGACATACGGCCGGTGGACCGGCGGCGGGGCGGTCGGGCGGACGAGCGCGTGGTCGACGCCCTGGCGCGGCCGCGGTCCTCGGACGGCGGGCCCCTCGTCCACGAACCGGCGGAGACGACGACGACCCCGGGTGCCTTGGGGGGAAGGCGCCCGGGGCCGTCGGCTGCGGGGAGGTCAGACGGTGGTGACGACCTCGTCGTAGGCCAGGCGGGGCGACCGCGGGTACGCGGCGTTCTCGCCGGGCCTGCCGATGTTGACGATCATCAGCGGGGTGTGGTCGTCGTCCAGGAACGCCTTCTGGACGCCCGCGAAGTCGAAGCCGGTCATCGGCCCGGCGGCGAGGCCGGCGGCGCGGACGCCGAGGATGAAGTAGGCGGCCTGCAGCGCGGCGTTCATGCCGGCGGAGCCCTCACGCGCCGGGCGCTCGGCGAAGAACAGGTCCTTGGCCTGTGGGAACGCCGGGAAGAGCCTCGGCAGCTCCTGGTGGAACTCGTTGTCCGCCGCGAGGATCGCGGTGAGCGGCGCGGTCGCGGTCTTGGCCTGGTTGCCCTCTGCCATCAGCGGGACGAGGCGCTCGCGGGCCTCCGCCGAGCGGACCAGGACGATGCGCAGCGGCGTCTGGTTGAACGCGGTCGGGCCGTACTTGATCAGGTCGTAGATCGCCTGGACCTGCTCCTCGGTCACCGGCTCGTCGGCGAAGGCGTGGGCGGTGCGGGCCTCGCGGAAGAGGAGGTCCTGGGCGGCGGGGTCAAGGACGAGAGACATGGGGGAACGTACCTTCCGGCAGAGCGGTGATCCTGCGATGCCTCCACCGTACGGGCTGTTAGGTGAATGTTCAACTAAACCGGGGGTGTGACGGGTCACGGGCCGGTGCGCCGACCGAGCCCCAGGGGGATGCGGACGCGCCGCCGCGCCCGGCTCCGGAGGGCCGGTGGGCCGTGCCGGCAGGGTGGTGAACCGGCTGGTCCCGGACGCTAGTCCGCGGGCCCGTCGGCGTCCTCGTGCTCCGACGCCAGCGCCGCGTCCAGCCGTGCACGCGCGCCCTCCAGCCAGTGGCGGCACACCCTTGCGAGCTCCTCGCCCCGCTCCCAGAGGGCGAGCGACTCCTCCAGCGTGGTGCCGCCCGCCTCCAGGCGCCGCACGACCTCGATCAGCTCGTCGCGCGCCTGCTCGTATCCCAGCGTCGTGGTCCCGGAGAGGTCGGGGGCGCCCACCCCGTCCGCCCTGTCCGTCGTGTTGGCCGTCATGCCGTCCACCCTACGGGCGGGCGCCGACAACACTGCCGCGCACGCCGTGACGACCACGCCCCTTCCCTCTTCCTCGCGACGCGGCGTCCCGCCTCCGCGTCAGCCTCACCCGCGTCAGCCGGCCCCCGTCACCCAGTCCCGCGTCGGTCCACCCGACCCCGGGCCGTGCCCCATCCGCCTCGCGCCGCGCCCCGGGCCCGGTGCCCGCCCTACGCGCCGGCTTGGGCGTCCGCCCGCGCGCCGGGCTCGGTGTCCGCCCTACGCGCCGGGCCGGCATCCGCCTACGCTCCGGACCGCTCGGCCCCGCCCTTGCCCGTGCTGCTCTCGCCGGTGCTGCCCTTGCCCGTGCTGCTCTCGCCCGTGCTGCTCTCTCCCGGACCGTCACCACCCGGGCCGTCACCGCCCGTGCTGCTCTCGCCCGTGCCGTCACCGCCCGGGCCGTCCTCGTCCACGCGGTGCACCGCGAACTCGCCCGCCGCCACCCGGGCCCGCAGCCGCTCGCCCGCCGCCACGTCCTCCGGGGCCCGCACCACCGCGCCGTCCGCCCGCTGCAGCACGGCGTACCCGCGCTGGAGGGTCGCCGCCGGCGACAGGGCCACCACGCGCGCGTGAGTATGGACCAGCTCGGAATCCGCCCGGTCCAGCACATGCCCCAGCACCCGGCGCCCGCGCGCGAGCAGCGCCTCGACCTGCGCCTCCCGCTCCTCCACCATCCGCTGCGGGTGCTCCATCACCGGCCGGGCCAGCGCATGCGCCAGCCCGCGCTCCTCGCGCTCCAGCAGCCCCCGTACGCAGCGCAGCGCCCGCTCCCGCAGCTGCCGCACCCGCTGCAACTCCTCGCCCACGTCCGGGACGACCTTCTTGGCCGCGTCCGTCGGGGTGGCGGCCCGCAGGTCCGCCACGAGGTCCAGCAGCGGGGAGTCCGGCTCGTGGCCGATCGCCGACACCACGGGCGTACGGCACGCCGCCACCGCCCGTACGAGCTCCTCGTCCGAGAACGGCAGCAGGTCCTCCACGCTGCCGCCGCCCCGCGCCACGATGATCACGTCCACCTGCGGCAGCGCGTCCAGCTCCTGGACGGCCCGCACCACCTGCGGCACCGCGTGGACGCCCTGCACGGCCACGTTCCGCACCTCGAACCGCACGGCGGGCCAGCGGCGCCGCGCCACCTCCAGCACGTCGCGCTCGGCCGCCGACGCCCGCCCGCACACCAGCCCGACCAGCTGCGGGAGGAAGGGCACCGGCCGCTTCCGCTCGGCCGCGAACAGCCCCTCCGCCGCCAGCGTCCGCTTCAGCCGCTCCAACCGCGCCAGCAGCTCCCCGATGCCGACCGGCCTTATCTCCGCGGCCCGCAGCGACAACTGGCCGCGCGGCGCGTACCACTCCGGCTTCGCGTGCACGACGACCCGCGCCCCCTCGGCCACCACGTCGGCCACCGCGTCGAACACCTGCCGGTAGCAGGTCACGCTCACCGAGATGTCGTACGACGGGTCGCGCAGCGTCATGAACACCACCCCGGCGCCGGGCCGCCGCGACAACTGAGTGATCTGGCCCTCCACCCAGACGGCCCCGAGCCGGTCGACCCACCCCCCGATGAGCCGCGACACCTCTCCGACGGGCAGGGGAGCTTCGGCAGACGTAGACAGAGGCATGGAGCGAGCGTACGCGCCACCGCTGACACCGCCCCCGCCCACGACGGTCATCCGCCGCGGTCCGCCCCCGCCGACGCCCGTCACCCGCCCCGCGGCCCGCCCCTGTCCACGCCCGCCACCCGCCCCGTCACCCGCCCCCGCACGACCGCCACCCGTCCCCGCGGCCCGCCACCCGCGCCCGCGCGCCGGCGGGGCCCGCCGCGGACATGGGGCCCGCCTCCTCACTGCCGCCGGTCGCCGCGCGGCCGCCCGCCGGGTCGAACACCCGTGTGCAGGTCCCGCGGTCGGGGCGACCCGCCCCGCCCGGCGGCGGATCTTCTCCTTCCGCGCCCACCCTTACGATGGGGGGCATGACTCCTACGCCTCCTGCCCGCCGGGTCCTCCTCGCCGCTCCCCGCGGTTACTGCGCGGGCGTGGACCGTGCCGTGATCGCCGTGGAGAAGGCGCTGGAGCAGTACGGCGCGCCCGTCTACGTCCGCCACGAGATCGTCCACAACAAGTACGTCGTGCAGACCCTGGAGCGGAAGGGCGCGATCTTCGTCGAGCAGACCGCGGAGGTGCCGCCCGGCTCCATCGTGATGTTCTCGGCGCACGGGGTCGCCCCCACCGTCCACGAGGAGGCCAAGGAGGGCCGCCTCGCCACGATCGACGCCACGTGCCCGCTGGTGACCAAGGTCCACAAGGAAGCCATCCGGTACGCGAACGAGGACTTCGACATCCTCCTGATCGGCCACGAGGGCCACGAGGAGGTCATCGGCACCTCCGGCGAGGCCCCCGACCACATCCAGCTCGTCGACGGCCCCGGCGATGTCGAGAAGGTCGAGGTCCGCGACCCCTCCAAGGTGGTCTGGCTGTCGCAGACGACGCTCTCCGTCGACGAGACGATGGAGACCGTCGACGCGCTGAAGGAGAAGTTCCCGCTCCTGGTGTCGCCGCCGAGCGACGACATCTGCTACGCCACCCAGAACCGCCAGCTGGCCGTGAAGCAGATGGGCGCGGAAGCCGACCTGGTCATCGTCGTCGGCTCCCGCAACTCGTCCAACTCCGTGCGCCTCGTCGAGGTCGCCAAGCTGGCCGGCGCCAAGGAGGCGTACCTGGTCGACTTCGCGGAGGAGATCGACGAGGCGTGGCTCGACGGCGTGGCGACGGTCGGCGTGACCTCGGGCGCGTCCGTGCCGGAGGTGCTCGTCGAAGGCGTCCTGGAGTGGCTGGCGCAGCGCGGCTTCGAGGACGTCGAGATCGTCAAGGCCGCGGAGGAGTCGATCGTCTTCTCCCTGCCGAAGGAGCTGCGCCGCGACCTGCGCGCGGAGGCCGCTGCCCTGGCGGAGCAGCAGTAGCCCACGGCGGCATGTGATCCCCGTAACGTGGTGTCCATGAACGTCTTCGGAGTGGACATCGGCGGGTCGGGGATCAAAGGCGCTCCCGTGGACCTCGACCGCGGCGATCTGGCGGAGCCCCGCCACAAGGTACTGACCCCGCAGCCCGCGACGCCCTCGGACGTCGCGGGCTGCGTCGCCGAGGTCGTGGGGCACTTCGGCTGGTCCGGCCCCGTGGGGGTGACGTTCCCCGGCGTGGTGACGGGCCGGTCCACCATCCGCACCGCCGCGAACATGGACGCGTCCTGGATCGACGTCGACGCGGCGGCGCTGCTGACCGACCGGTTGGGCGGCCTGCCGGTGACCGTGCTGAACGACGCCGACGCGGCGGGCGTGGCGGAGATGACCCACGGCGCGGGCCGGGGCCGCACAGGCACCGTCATCGTGCTCACCTTCGGTACGGGCATCGGCAGCGCCCTCTTCGTCGACGGCAGGCTGGTCCCCAACACGGAGCTGGGCCACCTGGAGCTGAACGGCAAGGAGGCCGAGCGCCACGCCTCGACGAAGGCCAAGGAGGACAAGGACCTGAGCTGGCAGGAGTGGGCCCACCGGGTCCGCAAGTACCTCGCCCACCTGGAGATGCTGTTCTCGCCGGAGCTGTTCATCGTGGGCGGCGGGGTGAGCCGCAAGGCCGAGAAGTTCCTGCCGCTGATCAAGAACGTACGGGCGGAGATCGTCCCGGCCGCCCTGCAGAACAACGCGGGCATCGTCGGCGCCGCCATGTCGGCGGCAGCGGCCCGCTGACCTCCGCCCCGCCGGCCGGCCCGCCACCCCACCGGAGCCGGGTCCGTCCGAGGGCGGGGCGGTGACGGCGGGGGCGGGGCGCATGCGCCAGGGGAGCTGCCAGAGCACAAGGGCCCACCGGCCTACCAGAGCACAAGGGCCTACCGGCCTACCAGAGCGCAAGGGCCTACCGGCCTGCCGCGCCACTGCGGCCGGGCCGGGGTCAGCCGGCGCGCCGCTGGGCCGCGGCCCTTGCCTGCTGCCGCCGCCCCATGTGCCGTACCTTCCGTACGCACGTGAGGGTCCCGGCCACCAGCGTCCCTCCGTACAACCACCCGGCCTGCACCGCGAGGGCGGTGACGACGGCCATGGTGTGCCCGCCGATCCCGCCCTCACCGCCCGCGATGGGCACCACCCCGACGGCGAAGGCGATGGGCACGCTGATGGGCGCGGTCACGAGGTCGGCGGCCCGCACCCACAGCGCGGTCAGGGCGCTGACCGGCAGGAAGAGCAGCCCGTACACCAGGGGCGAGCCGTTCAGGAGCAGCAGGTCCAGGCAGCCGATCACCAGCATGGCGGCGGATGCGAAGAGTCCCGCGCCGAGGCCGGTGAGCCGGGGGTTCGGCAACCGCCGCACCGCCCGGACCAGTGCCGTGACCGGTGGCAGGGCGCGGCCCGCCGACCGTTTCGGGCGGCCGGCCGCAGGAGTGTCGGGCCGGGGGCGGGGGCGCCCCGCGAGGGCAGGACGGGGGACGGCGGCCGCGCGGAGGACTGCTGCGGCCGTACGGGAGGCTGCGGCCGGGCCGCCGGGGACTGCGGCCGCCGCGGGCGTCGAGGGGGACTGCTCCTTTGCTGCTCCACGGGGACAACGTAGGCCGGGAGGGGTCCGAAAACCGGTACGAGACACGCCTTTGGGATGAGCTTGGCGCAAAGTCCCCGGGAAGCCGCAGGGGAGCGCCGGGGCCCCGCCCGTGGTACGGGTGCGGCGCCGCGCCCGTAGACTGGGGGGTCGGCCCCGTCTCCCACCTCCCAGGAAGTCGCCAACGTGTCGCTCACGATCGGAATCGTCGGTCTGCCCAATGTCGGCAAGTCGACCCTGTTCAACGCCCTGACCAAGAACGACGTGCTGGCGGCCAACTACCCGTTCGCCACGATCGAGCCCAACGTCGGCGTGGTGGGCGTGCCCGACACCCGGCTCCAGAAGCTCGCGGAGATCTTCAGCTCGCAGCGCGTCCTGCCGGCGACGGTCGACTTCGTCGACATCGCGGGCATCGTGCGCGGCGCGAGCGAGGGCGAGGGCCTGGGCAACAAGTTCCTCGCCAACATCCGCGAGTCGGACGCGATCTGCCAGGTCATCCGCGCCTTCAAGGACGAGAACGTCGTGCACGTCGACGGCAAGGTCTCGCCGAAGGACGACATCGAGACGATCAACACCGAGCTGATCCTCGCCGACCTCCAGACCATCGAGAAGGTCCTCCCTCGCCTCCAGAAGGAGTCCCGGATCAAGAAGGACGTCGCGCCGAAGGTGGCGGCGGTCGAGGCCGCGAAGGAGATCCTGGAGCGCGGCGACACCCTGTTCTCGCAGGGCATCGTGCAGGGCAGCGAGCAGACCGCCCTCCTTCACGACCTGCACCTCCTCACCACCAAGCCGTTCCTGTACGTCTTCAACGTCGACGAGGAGGAGCTGACGGACGAGGCGTTCAAGGACGAGCAGCGCGCGCTGGTCGCCCCCGCCGAGGCGATCTTCCTCAACGCGAAGCTGGAGGCGGACCTGGCCGAGCTGGACGAGGAGGACGCCCTGGAGCTCCTCCAGTCCGTGGGCGCCGAGGAGCCCGGCCTGGCGACCCTGGCCCGCGTCGGCTTCGACACCCTGGGCCTCCAGACGTACCTGACGGCCGGCCCGAAGGAAGCCCGCGCCTGGACCATCAAGAAGGGCGCCACGGCCCCCGAGGCGGCCGGTGTGATCCACACCGACTTCCAGAAGGGCTTCATCAAGGCCGAGGTCATCTCCTTCGACGACCTCGTCGCCACAGGCTCCGTGGCCGACGCCCGCGCCGCCGGCAAGGCCCGCATGGAGGGCAAGGACTACGTGATGCAGGACGGCGACGTGGTGGAGTTCCGCTTCAACGTGTGACGGCTGAACCCCGGATCGGTTGAACCGCTGATCGGAACAGGAAACCCCAGTTCAGGGGCCAGATCGCAAGGTCTGGCCCCTTCCTGTTTTCCCCGGCTGTTTCAGGCTGTTTCCTGGCCCTGTGTTGACTTGGTGCTGACGCGCTGGCACGGCTGGAAGCGCCTGTGACCTGGCCTTCTCCGGATACTGGTCGGCTCGGCTTCCCGGCTGGCGCCGCAGGCGCGAGGGACCGCCTCTGACGGGCCTCTCGCGACCTCTTTATGCAAGAACGTGCATAGTCGCCAAAGTGTATAGACCCGTCCTCTGCGGCCCTCGTACGGTCGTCCTGAACGGCTCCACTGGGAGCCGCGGACAGGGGAGTGGATATGTCCGAACGTGCAGAGCTGACCCGACTGACCGGCAACGGGAACGGCGAGTGCGGCGAGGACGACTGCCCGAACGTGTACCGCACCGAGCGGGGAACGTTCATCGTCCAGGGCGACGTGTCCGATGCCTTCGCGCCACCGCAGGGGGAGGGGCTGGTCGAGATTCCGGAAAGTGTTCTTCGGGAGGCGTTCCGTGCTCTTGGATAGTGAGGAGTGGCGGGCGACGCTCCGAGAATTCCAGTCGGAAGCGTGGCGGCTGGAGATCTTGCCGCAGTACCTCGTCCCCCAGGAAGCGGAGGAACTCGAAGCGTTCCGGGCCGGTAAGCGAGTCGACCCGCGTACTTACTCGTCCGCGTATACCGAGAATCTGAAGCGGATACGAGGGGAGGGGAAGCGAAAGGGGCGAGTGCACATCGTGGCCCGTCCGCTTTCCGAGTATCTGCGGTTCGAGTTCTCGCGATACTACGCCCCGCACGTACTGGCTGGCGAGGACGTCCGAATCCTCGACGTAACGGACCGGGAGAACCCCCTGCTTGAAGTCCAGGACTTCTGGATGTTCGACCGTTCGAGGGTCGTCCTCATGCACTACGAGGAAGACGGAACGCAGATCGGCCGGGAGCTGTACGAGGGCGACCCGGCGTCGTTCATCGAATACCAGCGGGTCGCGATCGCCGA
The DNA here is from genome assembly GCF_021390935.1 of Streptomyces sp. CC228A. GTDB lineage: Bacteria > Actinomycetota > Actinomycetes > Streptomycetales > Streptomycetaceae > Streptomyces. Next base: position 729,109 of record NZ_JAJPUI010000002.1, on the reverse strand, counting down.
GTCGGTGCCGTTCCTGGAGTACGTGAACGAGTGACGTTCGAGCCCGAGCAGCTCGGCCAGTCCGGTCAGGAACTGGCCTCGATGCTCCGAGAGCTGCGTAAGCAAGCCGGACTCTCCGGGGTTCGGCTCGCCGCGCGCTGCAACATGTCGCAGTCCAAGGTGAGCCGCATCGAGAACGGCAAGGTGCGGCCGTCCCTGGTCGACGTCGAGCAGATCCTCCGAGCCCTCGACGCACCACCGAGCATGGTCGCCGAGGTCTCGGCACTCGCCAGGATGGCCAACACGGAGTGGAGGAACCTGCGGGAGCTGCGCCGTAAAAGGCTCGGAACGAGGCAAGCGGAGCTGAAGGCGCTCGAAGCGTCCTCGACGCACATGCGGTACTTCCTGCTCTCGATGGTTACCGGCCTGCTGGCCACCCCGGAATATGTGCGGGCGAGCCTCGCTCACTCCCCGGCGGACACGAGCAAAGCGATAGCGGGAAAACTGGAGAGGCAGGCCGTCCTCTACGACACGTCGAAGCAGTTCACGTTCGTCCTCACCGAGCAGGCGGTCCGCTGGCCGGTCGTTTCTCCACTGGCGCTGGCTGAGCAGATGGACCGCCTGGCCTCGCTCACCTACTTGCCGAACGTGCGTATCGGAGTGATCCCGATGGGGACTCCTACTCCCACGAACCCGCTGAACACCTTCACCGTCTATGACGCATCGCTGGTCACCATCGAGACCTCGGCGGGCAGTCTCGTGCTGCGCGACGGCCGAGACATCCGGAGCTATCTGAAGGAGTTCTCCGGGTAAGAGGAATCCGCCCTGTTCGGTGAGGCGGCCAGAGCGAAGCTTGCCGAGTGGTCGGCTGCCTGCCGTTCTTGATCTTTACCCCACAACGCGACTATTGATCAGAAACTCATGGGGTTCTCGTCCATGACGTAGCGGACGTGTGGGCCACCGAAGTAGCCGCGGACGATGTGCGGCTGACGCTGACGCCTGCGGAAGAAGCGGCGGGTTTCGGCAGCGAGTTCGGCCTGGTCGCGGGCCCGGTGCTGCTTGGGCAGGCTGTGCTTGAGGTCGGCGTTGACCAGCTCGTCGGGGTTCAGCTCGGGCGAGTACGGGGGCAGGAAGTGCAGCTCTACATCATCGGGGTGGGCGGCGAGCCAGTCGCGGACCTTCTTCGAGCGGTGCGCGGAGTGACCGTCGACCACGAGGTGGACCTTGTGGTCGAAGTGGCCGGCGAGCCGGCCCAGGAAGCGGCACATCACTTCGGCGGTGAAGGACTCGGTGAAGACCATGAAGTGCATCCGGCCCTTGGTGCTGATCGCCGACATCGCGTTCACGGAGAACCGGTTCCCGCTCCGCCGCACGACGGGCGTCTTCCCCTTCTCACCCCAGGTGCGGCCGGTGACCTGGTCGGATCGGATGCCGACCTGGTCGGCGAAGAGGATCTCGCCGCCGTCTTTCTTCGCCTGCACGCGGATCTTCGGCCAGGTCTCTTCATGCCAGCGCCGGACGGCCTCGGGGTCCTGCTCGACGGCCCGCTTGTCCGGGCGCTGGAAGGACAGCCCCCATCGCTTCAAATACTTGCCCACCCCCACCTCGGTCAGCCGCACCCGGTACAGCTTCGCGATCAGCTCGCCCACCAGCCGCCGTGTCCACAGCTGACCGGAAAGCCCCACGTCACACGGCCGGTGGTCCAGGACCGCCTGCCGCACCGCGGCCTGCTCGGCCTCCCCGAGCACCTGGTGCACACCGACCGGCTTACCCCGAGGACGCATGACCAGGGCCTCCCGACCACCGGCCTGCCACTTCGCCCACCAGCCGTCGACCGCCTTCAGCGACACCCCGAACACTGCCGCCACGTCCTCGCGGTCCCGCCCCGCCATCAGAGCGGCCACCGCCCGCAGCCGCAGGGCCTCCTGCGCCGACGGCGACAGATGCCGCGCGTCCCCCACCAGATCGCTCACACCCACCCAACGACCCAGAACCCAAACCGTTTCTGATCAATAAAGCGTGAACAGACGCAGATCCCGCGGAAGTATCGCTGCCGCACAGGAAGTCGGCGGAAGGTCGTGCAGTGAGTACAAGGAATACGACGATGGCGGGGCCGGTGAACTTGGCGCTTCCCCTCCCACCTCCGGAGCCGGCTCCGGGGTGCGATGTGTGCGAGGCGCTGGTCAAGCAACGACAGGAAGCGCGGGACAGGGGAGACCTGCCGGCGGCGACAGACGCCGACGTCGAGATCCGCAACCACCCGCACCGGACGCGGAGGCGCTGAAGCGGTGGACATGCGGACATGGCGAGACGCCCGCACGAGAGCCGTTGAGGCGGCAGAGGCTCTCCGGTCGGCACTGGCGGCCCTCGGCCTTCCCGAGAGCGTCTGGGGGTCTGTTCGCCCCACAGTCACCCACAAGGGCGCTGCGTACGTACACGTGGGCATGGTGCGCGCGGAGGCCGCGGAGCGGATCGCGGAAGCTGTGAGGACCACGGGAAACCCTCGATGACCCGCTCCGTCCTGCGGTACGTGACGCACCGGATCACACAGCACCCGGACACGGACGTCACGTACGAGGCTGAGTGTCTGCGGTGCGACTGGAAGGCCGGGCCTTCGGAGGACGGGGCAGCCGTCGACCTGGAGTGCATGCGGCACACCGGCAGGGCCGGGCACCAGAGCTTCCGGCGGGTCTGTGCATCCCTCGCCCTCGTCGTGCGGGCTGAGTAGCGGCGACCTGTCCATCTGGACACGGCGCGTCGACCCAGGCAGGCAAGAGCCCCCGCGTCCTGCGCGGTTGAGACGCGTGACGCGAGGGCCTATGACGTGACTACTCCGAGGCGCGAGCAGTGCGCAGGCGGGCGTGAAGCGTTTGCCGGGAGATGCCTGTCATACGAGCAAGGGCAGCGATGTTGACTTCGACTCCCAGCCCCTCCATGTGCAGCACTTGGTCCACGACGCTGTCGACGGTTCCGTTACGCATCGCGTTGGCCATAGCCCACTCGCACGCGTGGCCTTGCAGGAAGTCGATACGGTGCTCCAAGTGCGGGTCGCGATCCCCGTGCGTCAGCAACTCATCAGCCGAAACCCGCTCCACCTGATCGAGGAGCTTGCGTGCCTCCTCTGGGTCCTTCCCGAGGAGCCAGGCCATGGCTATGGCGGACCAGCGGCGTCCCTTGAGGCGTTCGTGTATCTCGGCTCTCTGCGTGGACCGGACCGCAGCTTGGCGTTCCCTCTCGGCCTGGGCTTCGTCGCCCCGCGCGTCATACTGCGCGGCCTTTCGATAGTGGTCGCCGGCGGCGACCCGGAGTTCTTCCGCTCGTCGAGCGAGGTGGGTGTCATCAAACATGGGCACATGTAAAGACCTTGTCCGGTTATCAGTCAAGTTCTTTACATGCCCCATGGGGTGGGGGGTGACCCCCCAAAGGGGAGCCGGGGATCGCCAGGTCATAGCAGCCAAGATTCCGCCACGGTTTCCAGGTCGATCAGAACTCTCTGATCAGGACTTGGATCATGCTCTTGAGCAGTAGAGTTGTCAGGCTGTTTGGGGTGGAATACCGGGCGCGCAGGCACGCGCGCCGCTGACTGTGATGGGGTGCGGAGCGAGTTGGCTACGGCTACGACGACGGTGCACGACGTACTCAGGGCGATCCGTAACGGAGCCACCGGGAACAGGGACCGCGGTACCCGCTTCGAGGAGCTCATGGTCCAGTACCTGAGTACCGACCCGCAGTGGACCGAGCAGTTCACCCGAGTGTGGATGTGGGCCGACTGGCCGGGTGCGGAGCAGGACAAGCGCGACACCGGTATCGACCTGGTCGCGCAGGACCGGGAGACTGGCGGCTTCTGCGCCATCCAGTGCAAGTTCTACGAGCCGCACCACACGGTCCGCAAGGAGGACATCGACTCCTTCTTCACAGCCTCTGGCAAGGGCTTCTTCACCCGCAGGATGATCATCTCCACGACGGACAAGTGGAGCGTCCACGCGGAAGAAGCGTTGGACGACCAGCAGATTCCGGTCACCCGGATAGGGCTGCCCGACATCGCGAACAGCCCGGTCGAGTGGCACCTGGCGGCAAAGGGCGTCGACCGCGAAGTCCGGATGACTCTGCGGAAGAAGAAGGAACCGCGCCTGCACCAGAAGGCCGCGATCGACGATGTCTTCGCCGGCTTCGCCCAGCAGGACCGCGGCAAGCTCATCATGGCCTGCGGTACAGGCAAGACCTTCACCAGCTTGAAGATCGCTGAGCGGTTGCAGCAGGAGCGGGCCGAGGCCGGTCAAGGTGAACACACCACTGTTCTGTTCCTGGTGCCCTCCATCGCCCTGCTCTCGCAGTCACTGCGTGAGTGGTCGTACGAGGCCGAGGTTCCGCTCCGAGCCTTCGCCGTCTGCTCCGACGCCCAGGTCGGCAAGCAGAAGGCCCAGGGCGACGATAAGGACATGTCCACCCACGACCTCGCCCTGCCAGCGACCACCAGCCCCGACCGGCTGATAGCGCAGATGGCCAGCGTCGAGGCCGCCCCCGGTCTGACGGTCGTGTTCTCGACCTACCAGTCGATCGCCACCATCTCCGCCGCCCAGAAGCAGGGCATGCCGCGGTTCGACCTGATCCTGTGCGACGAGGCTCATCGCACCACCGGCGTCACCCTGTCCGGCCACGACGAGTCCGCGTTTGTCCGCGTCCACGACGACAGCTTCATCGGCGCCGACCGCCGCCTGTACATGACCGCTACCCCGCGCGTGTACAGCGACGACACCAAGCAGGAGGCTAAGGGCGCCTCCGCGGCCGTCGCCTCGATGGACGACGAGACCAAGTACGGTCCCGAGTTCCACCGTCTCGGCTTCGGCAAAGCAGTCGAGCAGGGGCTGCTCACCGACTACAAGGTCCTCATCCTCACCATCGACGAGGGCGTGGTCGCCAAGACCCTCCAGGGGGGGTTCGCCGGCGGCGACTCCGAACTGCGACTCGACGACGCAGCGAAGATCATCGGTTGCTGGAACGCCCTGGCCAAGCGCACCGGCACCTTCGCCGACGGCTCCGGCTTCGGTGCGGACGAAGCACCGATGAAGCGGGCCGTCGCGTTCTCCCGGTCCATCGCCGACTCCAAGAAGATCGTGGAGCGGTTCAACCAAGTTATCGACGCCTACGACGACGCCGACGACGACGTGCTGCACTGTGAGGTTGAACACGTCGACGGCACGTTTAACACCTTGCAGCGCAACCAGCTCCTCGACTGGCTCAAGCAAGACCCCGGCCCGAACAACGCCCGCATCCTGTCCAACGCCCGCTGCCTGTCCGAAGGCGTGGATGTCCCCAGCCTGGATGCAGTGCTGTTCCTCAACCCGCGCAACTCTGTGGTGGACGTGGTGCAGTCCGTTGGACGCGTCATGCGCGTCGCGCCGGGCAAGAACTACGGCTACATCATCCTGCCCGTCGCTGTCCCCGCCGGTGTCGCCCCGGAGAAGGCCCTCGCGGACAACCAGCGCTTCAAGACCGTCTGGCAGGTCCTCCAGGCGCTCCGCGCCCACGATGACCGCTTCAACGCGACCGTCAACCAGATCGAGCTGAACAAGAAGAAGCCCGACATCATCGGCCACGGCCACATCGGCGCCGGCGATGAAGAGGTCGGGGACAAGGACGGCTCCAGCAGCGCGGACAGCGCCCAGGCTGCCAAGGAGAAGGAAGCACAGAACGCGCAGCATGTTCAGGACGTTCTATTCTCGGTGAGCGACTGGCGCGAGGCTATCTACGCCCGCATCGTCGACAAAGTCGGCGAGCGCCACTACTGGGAGGACTGGGCCAAGGACATCGCCCAGATCGCCGACCGCCACGTCACCCGCATCAAGGCCGCACTGGAGATCCCGGAGAAGAAGGAAGCCTTCGAAGAGTTCGTCGGCGAGCTGCGCGCCACAATAAACCCCGGCGTCGCAGACTCCGATGCCATCGACATGCTCGCGCAGCACATCATCACCAAGCCGGTTTTCGATGCGCTGTTCAAGAACTACGCGTTCGCCGAGCACAACCCGGTCTCCAAGGCCATGCAGCGCATACTCGACGTCCTCGACGACCAGGGCATGGATGCCGAGACCAAGACGTTGGAGGACTTCTACCACTCGGTTCGCGTCCGGGCCGAAGGCATTGACAACCACGAAGGCCGCCAGCGCGTCATCGTCGAGCTATACGACAAGTTCTTCAAGACCGCCCTGCCCAAGACCGCCGACGCCCTGGGCATCGTCTACACTCCGATCGAGGTCGTCGACTTCATCGTCCGTGCCACCGAACAGGCTTTGGCTAGGCATCTCGGCCGTTCGCTGACGGACGAGAGTGTCCACATCATCGATCCCTTTACCGGGACCGGTACCTTCCCAGTGCGGTTGCTCCAGTCCAGCCTCATCAAACCCGAGGACCTTACGCGGAAGTACGCAAAGGAACTACACGCCAACGAAATCGTGCTGCTCGCCTACTACATCGCGGCGATCAACATCGAGGCGGCTTACGTGGACCTGGCTGGCAAGCAGGACATCTACGCCCCCTTCGAAGGCATCGTGCTGACCGACACTTTCCAGCTTGCCGAGGGTGGCGCGGCCAAGCTCGAAGGCATGGACGTGCTGGAGGGCAACAGTGAGCGGGCGAAGCGTCAGAAGAACCAGCCGGTCATGGTTGTCATGGGCAACCCGCCCTACTCCGTTGGGCAGGACAGCCAGAACGACGACAACCAGAACCTGAAGTACGAGACGTTGGATGCGCGTATTCAGGAGACCTACGCGGCGCTCTCTACGGCGACCAATAAGAATTCTCTCTATGACTCCTATATCCGCGCCATCCGTTGGGCATCCGACCGCATCAAGGACGAGGGTGTCGTCGCCTTCGTCTCTAACGGCGGCTACATCGACGGCAACACAGCTGACGGGTTGCGTAAGTCGCTGGTCAGCGAGTTCGATGCGATCTACTGCTACAACCTCCGGGGTAACCAGCGCACTGCCGGTGAGCAGTCCCGGAAGGAAGGCGGCAAGATCTTTGGGGCGGGCAGCCGAAACACCGTTGCCATCCTGATTCTGGTCAAGAGCGACACCCCAACGTCGGGCTGTACTCTGCACTACCGCGATATCGGCGACTACCTCAGCCGCGACGACAAGCTCCGCATCCTCCAGTCCCAGGACCTCGACACCGTCGACTGGCAGCAGATCGTCCCCAACCCCGAGGGCGACTGGGTCAACCAGCGGGACGAAACTTTCGCAGAATTTCAGTCGCTTGGAGGCGAACCGGGAAGCTCTCTGTTCACACTGCACACTCGTGGTATCGAGAGTGGTCGAGACGCATGGGTTTACAACTACTCGGAGAATTGCCTGCGAGAGAACGTCGATTCGATGGCCAACTTCTACATGGAGGAGTTGGCGGCGTTCAAGCAACACTGTCGCCGGCAGAGTATCTCGAAGCCGAGCGGTGCTGACGCTGCGCAATTCATCGATCGCGATGGGGAAAAGATTAGCTGGACGACGAGCCTGATCAGCAAGCTAGCTCAAGGGGTCGAAGTATATCCGAGTTCCGATCAGGTCATGAGGGGCGTATACCGCCCGTTTAATGCGCAGTTTGTGCACTTCTCCTCTGAGTTGATTCACCGCCCTGGCAAGCTTCCGCAGATTTTTCCGACAGTGAACCACGCGAATTTCGGCTTCTACATCACCGGTACTGGTTCCGAAGAGCCCTTCTCGCTTTTGATGACGGACGCTGTGCCCGACCTACACGCCGTAGGTACGAAGAGCGTCGGGCCTTACTTTGCGCGCTATACGTACCGTGAGCTTCAGGTCGAAGGCGGCTTCGACTTCGGGGACAGCGACCGCTACGAGCGCGTCGACAACATCACCGACGTCGCCCTTGCGGGGTACCGCGAGGCCTATGAGGACCCTGCCATCACGAAGGATGACATCTTCTACTACACATACGCTCTGCTCCACTCTGTGCAGTACCGGGAACGCTTTGCTGCTGACCTGAAGAGGTCCCTGCCTCGTATCCCAAAGGTTCGTGACTTCAGTGGCTTCGCCGAAGCTGGCCGCAAGCTTGCCGACCTGCACCTCAACTACGAGCAGGCCGAGCCCTACAAGGGCATCGTGGAGACAGTGGCCGGTGACCCTTCGACGACCCCGCCGAGCGAGCTGTATCGCGTTGCCAAGATGAAGATCCCGAAGGTGAAGGGCCAAGCAGACCGGTCCACGATCGTTTACAACAACCGGGTTAAGCTGACCAACATCCCCAAGGAGGCGTACCGCTACCAGCTTGGTGCCCGGTCCGCGATCGAGTGGATCATCGACCGCTACCAGGTCAAGGTGGACAAGGCATCGGGGATCGTCAACGACCCCAACGACTGGTCTGACAACCCGCGCTACATCATCGACCTGCTCAAGCGGATCGTCACAGTCAGCCTGGAGACGATGAAGATCGTGGATAGTCTCCCTGCGCTCGACATCTTGGAGTAGCGCTGGGCATCGACGAGTTGACTGGGCGGTGTTCCACAGCCGGGACTGCTGCACGATCGGGTGACAGCGGGGTTTATGCAGCCAGAGCTGCGGGTGGGGTCATGATGGTCTCGTACTCGATGGGGGTCAATCGGCCCAGACGTCTCTGGCGCCGACGCCGGTGGTAGGTCCGCTCGATCCAGGTGACGATCGCGATCCGCAGCTCCTGTCGAGTTGCCCAAGTGCGGCGGTCGAGGACGTTCTTCTGCAGCAGTGCGAAGAAGCTCTCCATGGCGGCGTTGTCGCCGGCGGCCCCGACGCGGCCCATCGAGCCGACCAGGCTGTGCCGAGTGAGTACGGCAGCAACCTTCCGTGACCGGAACTGCGAGCCGCGGTCCGAATGCACCACGCAACCGGCCACCTGGCCGCGGCGGGCGACGGCGGACTCCAGCGCGGTCACGGCGAGGCGGGACTCCATCCGGGCGTCGATGGAGTAGCCCACGATGCGGCCCGAGTACACGTCCTTGACGGCACACAGATACAGCTTGCCCTCGCCGGTCGCGTGTTCGGTGATGTCCGTGAGCCGTAACCGGTTCGGCCCGTCCGCGGTGAAGTCGCGCCGCACCAGGTCGTCATGGACCGGTGGCCCGGACTTGGCGTTCTTCCCGCGGCCCCCTGCGTTTGCCGAAGGCACTCCACCAGCGGTTGTCCCGGCAGATCCGCCAGGCGGTCCGTTCCGCCATCGCCTCACCGGCGGCGCGAGCCTCGTCGAGGAGAAAGCGGTGGCCGAACTCGGGATCGTCGCGGTGCGCGTCGAACAGGGCGTTGGCCCGGTATGCCCCGGCGAGCTCGGAATCGGTGACCGGTGAGGCCAGCCACCGGTAGTAGGGCTGGCGGGCCAGCCCGAGCACCCGGCACGTCACCGCCACCGGCACCCGGTGAGGGGCAGCGGCGGCGGCCAGCTCGCGGACGAGCGGGTACATCATTTTGCCGGCAGGTTCGCCTGCGACAGATACGCCGCTGCCCGCCGCAGGACCTCGTTCTCCTGCTCCAGCAGCCGGATGCGCTTGCGGGCCTCGCGCAGCTCGGCCGACTCACCCGATGCCGTCGCGGGCCTGGCTCCCTCGTCGGTGTCGGCGCGGCGCAGCCACTTCGACAGTGTGATCCGTGAGCAGGGCCTGCCGGCCGGCACTTAGGCGCCGCCAGCGGGTACCGAGCTCCCGGCGGCGCTGACGGAGCTGGGAGGACAGGAAGCGCAGGGCAGCGCTGGACACGTCGACGCCCGACGGGTAGACAAGCACACGAAGCCTCTGGTGGAGACGGATTTCTTGGTCGAAAACCCATCTACCAGGGGCTTCACCTGCCTGTCAGCCCAACTGACCCTCCAGACCAGCAGGTTGGAAAGAGCTCACTGGCATTCGCAGCCGCGGCTGTGGCTGCCACCGGGTGACCACCCCGAGGGTCTGTGGACCGCGGCAGCCGCGGTCCAGCTCCGTCGCCGGTCCGGGCCGCCTTCTGCGTGAGTGTGCACCACTCGTCTGGTGGTCCTTCTCCGTGTTTGTCGCTAACCGGGCGTCTTATTGCTGTGCCTGCGAACGGGCCGGTCGTCGGATGCCGTCGGCTACTGGACGGTGTGGATCACAGGGGCGGGCGTGATGTCCTGGGCGTCGAGGATGGTGCGGATGTCGTTCGGGTCCGAGGTCCGGATGAGGGAGCCGAGGCCGGCTGCCGTCGTCACGACGGTGGCGTCGACGATGTCGGACGTGGCGGCCTTGCCGCAGGGGGTGCCTGCGGCTTCGGCGGTTTCGAGGCCGACGGGCGGGTGCGCGGTGCCGGGCGGGCCGTGCGCTCGTCGATGGTGCGGTTGATCCCGCGTTCTTCCCGTTCCTGGTGCTCTCGGCGGCCGAACGAGGCAATTCGCGGCGCCGGCCGGTATCCCGGTCGGCGGGGGTGGAAGGGAGGGGGTGCTCGACGAAGGGGGCGCCCCCATGCCGCAGGTGAGAGTGTCCGTGGCCGTACCGCGGTCCGCCGCCGACGTGTTCGAATTCCTGGCCGACGGGTGCAACCTCGCCCGCTGGCACTCCGGGGTCGCCGAGATCCGCGCCGACCGGGCGGGCAGCTACCGCTACCGGTTTCCCGGGCGGCGGCGGGAGACGCTGCTGCAGCGGTGGCTGGACCATGAGGGGCGCAGGATCAGCTACCTCGGGGAGCGGCTCTGGACCCCCCTCGGCAGCCAGGTGCCGCGCCACGACTTCCGGGTGGCGCCCCATGGTGACGGCTGCCATGTCGACATCGGCGTCAGCGTGCGTTTGTGGGGCGGGATGGTCGCCCTGTGGCCCGTCGTGGAGATGGGCTGGCGCCGGGACCTGCCCGAGGACGCCCGCCGGCTGTACCGCCTCCTGACGGCCGGTCAGGGCGGTGCTGTGGCCGACGGCGGTACCGCCCGGGCCGGGTCGCCGCAGGGCTGAGCCCGCCGGTCGGTGCGTGACCCGTACCGCGTGCGGACCGCCGTGACCTGCCGTGCGGTGCGAGCGGGACGCGGAGCCGTCGACGGAGGGCGGCCGGGCGGGTGCGCCGGCCGGGCGGGAGGGCCACGCGCTGCGGCTCTCGGCGTGGTGCCCGGCACTGTCGAGGCGCGGGCGTGGCCTGGTCCTGCGGTTCCGCGACCGCGCGTGCCCCCTCGGCCACGCCCCTCGGCGACCGCGCGTGCGCCCTCGGCCACGCCCCTCCGCCTGTCGGCTCGTACGGGTGCGCGAGCCCGCGGTGGTCCGGTAGCCCAGCAGAGGCACGTACGGCGGGGCGCGGGGCGCTGCCCGGGTCCGTCCGGGTGTGCCGCGAGGGCTCGTAGCCCGGGTGCGGCGCGGTGCCTCGTGGGAGGATGGCGCGGCATACGTGGCGTGACGAGCGGGCGGACACCGGGGGCGGTGGCATGGCGGGCGGGGACGGCGTGCGGCCGGTGTCGGGAGTGGACGAGGGACCGGTGGCGCCGCGTGAGCCGGATGAGGCCGGTGCGCCCGGCGTGGCCGGTGCGCCCGGCGCGGCTGGTGCGCCGTCGCCCGGCCGGGCGACGCGGGAGCTCCTCGACCGGGCGCGGCGGCTGCACGACGCGGCGCGCGCCCTGCTCGACGACCACAGCCGCGCCTGCCGCGCGGTCCGCGAGGCGCACGCCGCGCTCCTGGCGGAGCTCGTCGACCTCGAACTGGGGAACATCCCCGTCCACCGGCTCGAGGACGCCACCGAAGGCCGTGTGAAGGTCGCCCACCTGGAGCGCGCCGGTCTGGCCAGCGTCCGCGACGTCCACCGTGCCGCCGGCCACGAACTGGAGCGGATCCCCGGCGTCAGCAGGCAGACCGCGCGGCAGGCGGCCGCCGCCGCCCAGCACGTCGCCGGCGCGGTACGGGACCACGTCGCCGTACGCCTCGACCCGGACGACCCGCGGCCCCGCAGCACGGCCCTCGCCATCGCCCTCCACCTCCTGGTGTCGGCGGGCCCCGAAGCCCGCCGGGCGGTGGCGGCCGCGGAGACGTTCGTACGGGACGCGGACGCGGAGCTGCCGCACGCCGCGCCCGCCGCCGGCCGCCTGCGCATGGCCTTCGCCGGCAAGGAGCGGCGCCGCCGGGTCAGGGAGGCCGCCACCCGGCTGCGGGACCTCGTCGAGGACGCCGAGCGGCGTGCCCTGCCGCTGCTGTTCGGGCAGGTCAACGTGGACCTGCTGCGTTCCCCGGCCGACGATGTCGAGGCCTGGGTCGACTTCGAACTGCGGCCCGCCGAGTACTACAGCACCCTCGCGGAGGTCTCCGACGCCGCGCCGGGTGACGGTCCCGGCGGCCGGACCCCCGACCCGGCGGCCGCCGAGGGCTTCCTGCCCGCCCGGATCGCCGAGCACGTCCGCGCCCAGCCCCTCGACGACACCCTCTGCAACGTCTCCCTGCGCGGCTACCAGTCGTTCGGCGCCCGCTTCGCCCTCGCGCAGCGAAGGGTCGTCCTCGGCGACGAGATGGGGCTCGGCAAGACCATCCAGGCCATCGCCGCGCTCGCCCACCTCGCCGCGCAGGGCGGGCGCCACTTCCTCGTCGTCTGCCCGGCCAGCGTGCTGATCAACTGGAGCCGGGAGATCCAGGCCCGCAGCAGCCTGCCGCTCGTGCCGATGTACGGGGACCACCGCCGCATGGGGTACGACGAGTGGTGCGCGAGCGGCGGTGTCGCCGTGACGAACTACGAGGCGCTGCGGATCTTCCCCGTGGACGGCAGCAGTCCCGCACCCGCCATGCTGGTCGTCGACGAGGCCCACTACGTCAAGAACCCGCGGACGCAGCGCTCCCAGGCCGTCGCCGCGTGGAGCGCCCGCTCGGAGCACGTCCTCTTCATGACCGGTACGCCGATGGAGAACCGCGTCGGGGAGTTCCGCAACCTCGTCCGCCACCTGCGGCCCGAGCTGGTGCCCGGACTCGACGGCGTCGGCGCGGTGGCCGCGGCCCTCGGGTCCGCGGCCTTCCGCATGGCGGTCGCCCCGGCGTATCTGCGCCGCAACCAGGAGGACGTCCTGACGGAGCTGCCCGGACTGCTGCACACCGACGAGTGGGAGGAGCTCAGCCCCGCCGACCGGGCCGCCTACCAGGACGCCGTGGCCGGCGGCAGCTTCATGGCGATGCGGAGGGCGGCCTACGCCCATCCCGCCACGTCGGCGAAGCTGGGGCGGCTGCGGGAGATCGTGGCCGAGGCCGCCGAGAGCCGGCGCAAGGTCGTCGTCTTCTCGTACTTCCGGGACGTGCTGGCCGCGGTGCGGACGGCACTGGAACCGTCGGACACGCTCGGGCCGCTGTCGGGCAGCATCCCGGCGCAGGAGCGTCAGGACCTGGTGGACGCGTTCACGGCGCGGCCCGGTCACGCGGTGCTGCTCGCCCAGATCGAGTCGGGCGGTGTCGGGCTCAACCTCCAGGCCGCCTCCGTGGTGATCCTCTGCGAGCCGCAGACCAAACCGAGCCTGGAGCACCAGGCCGTGGCCCGCGTGCAGCGGATGGGCCAGGTGCGCGCGGTGCGGGTGCACCGGCTGCTGGCCACGGAGTGCCTGGACGAGCGGCTGGTGGCGGTTCTGGAGGACAAGTCCCGGATGTTCGACGCGTACGCCCGCCGCAGTGACGTCGCCGAGGCCGCGCCGGACGCGGTGGACGTCTCCGACGGTGCGCTGGCCCGACGGATCGTCGAGGAGGAGCAGATCCGGCTCGCGGAGTCGGGTCGCGTCTGACCCCTCGGGGCGGCGGATGCGCCGCCGGCCTCCCGTCTCAGCCCCCACAGCCCCCGCAGCCCCGCCCCCGTCCCCCTGGCCCCGCAGCCCCGCCCCCGTGCCCCCTGGTCCGGCAGCCCCGCCCCCGTACCCCTGGCCCCGCAGCCCCGCCCCCGTACCCCTGGTCCGGCAGCCCCGCAGCCCCGTATCCCTGGCCCCGCAGTCCCGTCCGTGCTGACCGACGCCCGGCACGCCGCAGCCGTCGGCTCGACGTACAGGCCCCGGGACGCCAGGTCGTGCCGGGGTGACCGGATCTGTTCGTCCGTGACCGTACGGAACACGCCACCGGACTCCCGTACGGCCCGCGGGATCTGACGGGCCCCCGGCGGGCGCGGGACGACGCTGCCTTCCGCCGCGGTCGGTGCGGGCGCCGCGGACGTCACGTCGTCCGCGCCTCCGGTACGCCGCGGCCGGCGGGGAGACCGCCTCCGCCTGTACGGCGAGCAGGCGCGGGCGCCGGTCGAGCAGGCCGTGCGCGTGCAGCCCGGCCACCGCGAGGGCGGCGCCCGGCAGGAGCGCGCCGCCCACGACCGGGAGCGCCGGGTACGGAGGGAGGCGGCCGCCGAGGTCCTCCCGCGGTTCGTACACGTACGTCTTCGTGCCGTGCAGGAAGTGCGGGTCGCAGACGTGCGAGGCGGAGAAGGTGCCGGTTCGTCCGCCGCGGCGCGGGCCGCCCGGCCGCCTCCCGGTTGCCGGGACGGCCTCCACCCGTGCGCCGTGCGCCCGGATCTGCTCCGGCTTCGCCGGTACGGTGGCCCCGGGGACGTACAGGGTGCAGGTGAGCCCGGCGCGGGCGCAGTACGCGGCGGCCGCCGTGCCGGCGGTGCCGCTGCTGTCCGCGACCACGCGGCGCGGCCCGATGCGGTGGGCCGGTTCGGCGAGCATCACGGCGCCGCGGCCCTTGAACGGCAACGTCGGCATGAGGAAGTCGAGTTTGGCCGAAACCCGGTAGGTGAGGGGCGCCAGCGGGGTGTAGCCCTCGCCGAGGAACGTACGGGGATCGGACAACGGCAGCGCTTCGCCGTGGCGCCACAGGGAGTTCATCCGGTCGGCGCGCGCCGTCCGTTGCGCCGGGCCCGCGTGCAGTCCGGGTCCCAGGGTCCGCCGCAGCGCGGACAGTGCCAGGTCAGCTCGGAAACGGGTGATCGGACTCCGCACGGGTGGCAGATGTGGGCCGGGCCCTCGTCCCCGGCGGGCCGCATGTCAGGTGTGTGGCACACGTGTTGCCGATGCGGCGGCACCCTTGTGCGATTCCTATGGATCCGTCAATCTTTCGGCTGGCAGACCGAGACGGGCAACGCCGCTCCAGGGTGGTGTGGTTCGTCGTGCATGCGAACAGGGGTTGTCATGCACCTGCCGAGAAACCCCCACAGCAACGCACCACCAATGAGGAGGACCCCTCACATGTCCGTGATGCGTACCCCGCGGCGAAGAGTCGCCGCAGCCAGTGCCATAGCCGTCGCCGCCCTCGCCCTCGGCTCCCTCTCCGCCCTGCCGGCTGCCGCCGCCGGCAGCTCCGCCGAAGGCGTCATCCAGTACGCCGGCGACGCGAACGCCGTGCCCGGCAGCTACGTCGTCACCCTCGACGAGTCCCGCGCCGACTCGGACGGCACGTCCGGCAAGAGCCTCGCGAAGCGGTACGGCGCGAAGATCAAGAAGACGTACACGGCCGCCCTCAACGGCTACGCCGTCGAGCTCTCCGAGGGGCAGGCGAAGAAGCTCGCCGCCGACCCGGCCGTCAAGTCGGTGGTGCAGGACCGCGTCTTCACCATCAACGGCACGCAGCCGAGCCCGCCCTCCTGGGGCCTGGACCGCATCGACCAGCGGAACCTCCCGCTGGACCAGAGCTACACCTACCCGGACCCGGGCGGTGAGGGCGTCACCACGTACATCATCGACACCGGTGTACGCATCAGCCACAACGACTTCGGCGGCCGCGCCGTCAACGGCTACGACGCCGTCGACAACGACAACGTCGCCGAGGACGGCCACGGCCACGGCACCCACGTCGCCGGCACCGTCGCGGGCTCGGCGTACGGCGTCGCCAAGAAGGCCAAGATCGTCGCCGTCCGCGTCCTCGACGACAACGGTTCCGGCACGACCGCCGGAGTCGTCGCCGGCATCGACTGGGTGACCCAGAACGCGGTGAAGCCGGCCGTCGCCAACATGAGCCTCGGCGGCGGCGCCGACACCACCCTCGACAACGCCGTGCGCAACTCGATCGCCTCCGGCGTCACCTACGCCATCGCGGCCGGCAACTCCAACGCGAACGCCTCCAACTACTCGCCGGCGCGGGTCACCGAGGCCATCACGGTCGGCTCCACCACCAGCTCGGACGCCCGCTCCAGCTTCTCCAACTACGGCAGCGTGCTGGACATCTTCGCGCCGGGCTCGTCGATCACCTCGGCGTGGAACAGCAGCGACACGTCCACGAACACCATCTCCGGCACGTCGATGGCGGCCCCGCACGTCGCGGGTGCGGCCGCGCTGTACCTGGCCAACAACCCGTCGGCCTCGCCCGCCCAGGTGTCCTCGGCGCTGACCACCGCCGCCACCAGCGGGGTCGTCGGCAACCCGGGCTCCGGCAGCCCGAACCTCCTGCTCCACGTGGGCTCCGGCGGCGGCGAGGAGCCCCCGCCGCCCACCGGTGACCGCTACGAGAACACCGCCGACTACACGATCAACGACAACGCCACCGTCGAGTCGCCGATCAGCGTCGCCGACCGGTCCGGCAACGCCCCCTCCGCCCTCAAGGTCGAGGTCAACATCCAGCACACGTACATCGGTGACCTGCGCGTCCAGCTCGTCGCACCGGACGGCACCGCGTACACGCTGAAGGACTACGGCACCGGCGGCAGCGGTGACAACATCAACACCACGTACACCGTCGACGCCTCCTCCGAGAGCGCCAACGGCACGTGGAAGCTGCGCGTGAGCGACAACGCCTGGTGGGACACCGGAAAGATTGACTCCTGGGCGCTGGTCTTCTGACCCGCTGACACGGCACGGGGTCCCACGCACCCCGGCTGACGAGGGGCGGGCGCCGACTGCGGCGCCCGCCCCTCCCCGTTCCGCGGAAGGCCGCGCGGCCGCGGGGAACACCCGCGGAGGGCCGGGGGGTACGGGCCCGCGGGCCCGCCGGCGGACGGCCCGCCGGTCGGGCGCGCCCTCCTGGGGGCCGGTGCGCGGCGCAGAGGCGCAGGGCGGGCGTGGCCCGGGCGTCCCCTCCCGGTTCCCCGGGCGCCGTCCTCGCTTGGTACCGTCCGCCCCTTCGGTACCGTCCCTGCGCCCGGCGAGGAGCTCTGCCCCCGTGTCACCGTCGTCCCCCCAGGACCGGCCCGCCCCCGACCAGCCGTACGCGCCGCATCCGCCGTACCCGCCGCCCCCCACCAGCGGACTGGCCGTGGCCTCCCTCGTCACCGGCGTCGTGTGCTGCGTCCCGCCGCTGGGGCTGGTCCTCGGACTCCTGGCGCTGCGCGGCATCAGGCGCACCGGCCGGCGGGGCCGGGGCATGGCGGTGGCGGGCATCGCCCTCTCCTCGGTGAGCACGCTGCTGGTCTCCGTCGCCCTCGCCGTCGGCCCGTCCGTCGGGGGCCTCCCGGCGCTGGTGGACGAACTGCGGCACGGCGGCGACGGCTCCGCGTCCGTCCACCGCCTGGAGCGCGGGATCTGCTTCGACCAGCCGGGCGGCGCCTCCGAGGAGCAGGAGGTCGCCGCGATCACCGAGGTGCCCTGCGACGAGCCCCATGACGCCGAGGTGACGGGGACGTTCCGGCTCGACGGGTCCGCGTACCCCGGCGTCGAGCGGATCGAGCGGCAGGCGGAGCAGCGCTGCGGCGACCTGGCGGACGCGTACGCGATGGACGCGTGGGCCGTGCCGCGGGACGCCGTCCTCTTCTACTACCACCCCACCGCGGAGAGTTGGCGCTACCTCGGCGACCGCACGGTCACCTGCATGTTCGCCGCGGACCAGGGCAAGCTGACGGGGCCCCTGCGCAGCGACGCCACCACGCTGAGCCCGGACCAGCAGGCGTTTCTCACGGCGGTCAACCCCGTCGACGAGGTCTGGTACGAGGAGCCCGAGGCGGACGCCGACGCGGACCTGGCCGCCAACACCGCCTGGGCCGGGCGCATGGCGAAGGGGCTGGACACCGCCGCCACCGCCCTCAGGGACCACCCCTACGGCGGCGACGCGGCGAAGCTCGTGGCCGGTCTGGCGGAGCAACTGGAGGAGGCGGGCCGGCGCTGGGCCGCGGCGGCGGCCGCGAAGGACCCGGACACGTACTGGGAGCGCTACGACGCGGCGTACGGCTCCCTGCCCGCGGACTTCGGCAGGGAGGCGCGCAAGGCGCTGAACCTCGCGACGACGCAGGCGGGGGACCAGGCGGCGGGCTGACGTCCTACCCGCGGTAAGCCGAGGGCCAAACGGTGTCCCAGCACCACTTCATCACATCGAGTGAAACGTTGGCCCATGGTTGCGGAGCTCAACTCTAGGTTGCGAGTCTGTAGCTGTCTGTCAATCCGATGGGAGTGGTCCGTGACTTTCGGTGAGCAGCCCGCCTATCTGCGCGTTGCGAGCGATCTCCGGCAAAAGATCGTCAACGGCTCGCTGCCGCCGCACACCCGGCTCCCCTCGCAGGCCCGCATCCGCGAGGAGTACGGCGTCTCCGACACCGTCGCCCTGGAGGCCCGCAAGGTCCTGATGGCCGAGGGGCTGGTCGAGGGGCGCTCCGGGTCCGGGACATACGTGAAGGAGCGGCCCGTGCCGCGCCGGATCGCCCGCTCCGGGTACCGGCCGGCCGTCGGCTCGGTCAACCCCTTCCGCCAGGAGCAGGCCGCCGACGGGGCGCGCGGCACCTGGGAGTCGAGCAGTGAGCAGCAGGGCGCGGGTCCGGCCGTCGCCGACCGGTTGGGGATCGCCGTCGGCGACCCCGTGATGCGCACCCGGTACGTCTTCCGGGACGGCGGCGAGGCGATGATGCTCTCCGTCTCCTGGGAGCCGCTGGCACTCACCGGGCGCACGCCGGTGATGCTCCCCGAGGAGGGCCCGCTGGGCGGCTGCGGCGTCGTGGAGCGGATGGCCGCCATCGACGTCGTCGTGGACAACGTGACGGAGGAGGTCGGGGCCCGCCCCGGCCTCGCCGAGGAACTGCTCGTGCTCGGCGGCGTCCCCGGCCATGTGGTGATGGTCGTCGAGCGGACGTACTTCGCGTCCGGCCGCCCGGTGGAGACCGCCGACATCGTCATCCCGGCGGACCGCTACCGCGTGGCGTACCACCTGCCGGTGCGCTGACGGGCGGTGTGCTGCCGGGCGGTGTGCTGCCGGGCGGTGTGCTGACGGGGGTGTGCTGACTGGCGGGGGTGTCGGCCCGCGCCCCGGACGCGGCGGCGGTACGGGGCGGCGCGCGGGCGGCGCGCGGGCGCCGCGCACGGTGGCCGGAGGAAGGGTCCGAGGGGGTGTCGGGCGTCGAGGAGGGCGCAGCCGGGAGGCTGCGCCCTCCCTCTTTGGGGTCTGCTGGCTTGATTGTGTCTCTTTGTGTAAACACGTATCCGCTGTGTGAAGGTCAGGCGTAAGCTCAGGCATATGCGGATTGCGGTTTCATCGGAATCCTTGGAGACATGCGACCCGGCGGGGGGAGCGGTGTGATGTCCGACAGTGGTGCGACCCTGCTCTGGCAGGTCATTCGGCAGGACGACAACGGCAACCACTACCGCGTCGGCCGGTACGCGACGCGCGACGAGGCCCAGCGGGTCGTGGACCGGCTCGACCTGCGGGGACACCGGCAGCTCTACTGGGTGGAGCGGATCGGCGAGCCGGCGCGCTGAGGCGCCCGCCGGCGGCCCGGTACGCTCCGGCGCATGACGGACCCGACCGATGTGACGGAGCGCGTGGTGGTCGCCGGAGCG
Organism: Streptomyces sp. CC228A; assembly: GCF_021390935.1. GTDB lineage: Bacteria > Actinomycetota > Actinomycetes > Streptomycetales > Streptomycetaceae > Streptomyces. The sequence goes on along the minus strand of NZ_JAJPUI010000002.1, from coordinate 709,486 downwards.
GTGTACGACCGCGGGCGGCTGCTCGCCGCGCGCCGCAGTGCGCCTCCCGAACTGGCCGGCCGCTGGGAGCTGCCCGGAGGCAAGCTGGAGCCGGGGGAGAGCCCGCGCGAGGCGCTGGTGCGCGAGTTGCGCGAGGAGTTGGGGATCGAGGCGGAGCCCGACGAGCGCATCCCCGGCGAATGGCCCCTCGGGCGCGGCTACGTCCTGCGGGTGTGGACGGTCCGCGTACGGTCCGGCGAGCCGCGCCCCCTTCAGGACCACGACCGGCTGCGGTGGGTGTCCCGCGGCGACTGGGACAGCGTGGACTGGCTTGAGCAGGACGTTCCCGCGGTGCGCGAAGCCGTGCGTCTCCTCCCTGACGCGCCGGAGGAGGGTGCTGGGCCGTATGGGCCTGGTGGGCCCGGTGGGAAGGGGTGGGCCCGGTAAGGGTGGGCTCCGTGAGCCCGGTAGGAAGGGTGGGCCCCGTGGGCCAGATCCCGTGGGGCTTGGCTGACCTGATGGGTGTGGTGGCTCTGGTGGCCTGGTGGGCCTGGTGGGCCTGACGGGTCTGGTGAGCCGGCCGGCCCGCATGAGCCGCGTCAGGACGGAAGGGGCGAGTCAGGGCCGGTGGGGTGTGTCGGGGCCGGTGGGACGGATGGGCCGCGCCTGCCCGTGGGGCCGTACGAGCCGACCCGCCGGCCGGTTCCACCGACCGTGTCGGCAAGTCCCCTGCGTCGGCGGCCTGCCGGCGGCAGGGGCACCATGGAGGCGGTCGCCCCGCGGCGCCCTCACGGTGGTGCCGCGGGGCGGCCGGTGCTCGACGCCTCCCGCGGTGTACGCCGTTCGTGCCACCCCGGGTGCCGTCCCGCGATAGGCTGCACCGCATTTCGGGTATGTGCTGATTAACCGCCTGAAATCAGGCGCGGGTCTGCTCCTGGCCTGGGGAAGTGAGCGGCGTGATCGACACCGAGGGCGAGTGCGCCGAATGGACCTTTTCCGGAGAGCTGGACGCGGTGCGCACCGCCCGCCACGTCGTGCGCGACACCCTCCGCTCCTGGCAGCTCGACGCCGCCCTCGGCGATGTGACCGTCCTCCTCGTGAGCGAACTGGTGACCAATTCCTGTCGCTACGCCTACGGCCCGATCGGTGTGCGGCTCGTCCGCCTCCAGCCCGACCTGGAGGAGCCGCTGCCCACGCCGGCCCACCCCGCGCTCCTTGTCGAGGTGTCCGACCCGCTCCCGGATCCGCCCCGCGAACGCGTCGCGGGCCCCGACGACGAGGGCGGTCGCGGACTGCAGCTCGTCGCCTGCTCCGCGCGCCGCTGGGGCACGCGTAAGGGCAGGTCGGGGAAGACCGTGTGGTTCGAGCTGGCCCTGCCTGGTTAGAAGAGGGAAGGGACAACGATCACTTCCGTCTCGGCGGGAAACGAACGAGACCACCCTGTGATCGTGAACGGCGTGCCGACCCGGGCCGTAGTGCTGAATACTGCGGGAATGGCCGGTCCGGTGCGGTGAGCTGGAGGGGACGGTCGCGTGAGCGAGACACCTGAGACGGCGAACGGCGTCATGTGGCAGAGCAGCCCGCCTGGCTCGATCTATGACTACATCAAGGTGGCGTCCTTCTCCATCGGCCCCGACGGGCTCGTCGACCACTGGAGCCTGCGGGCCGCGGAGCTGTTCGGCCTCGCCGCGGGCGAGGTGCGCGGCATGGACCCCGTCGAGGCCCTGATCCCCGCCGAGTTGCGGCCCCGCGGCCACCGCAAGGTCGCCGAGGTGCTCGACGGCAAGGAGTGGACCGGCCTCGTCCCGTTCCGCGTCCCCGGTGAACGCCACGCCCACGGCCTGGCCGAGGTGTACGTCATGCCGAGTGAGACGGAGCACGGCGAACGTGGCGCCGTGTGCATCGCCGTCGACGTACGTGCCCTACGCCGAATAGAGACGGACCTGGCCGCGTCACAGGCCATTTTCGGTCAATCCCCCTTCGGCTTCGTGCTCTTCGGTACGGACCTGACGGTGCAGCGGGCGAACCAGCGCTTCGCCACCGTCTTCGGCGGCACCGCCGACGCGCACCGGGGCCGCTGCGCCCACGACTACCTGCCCCGCCAGGAAGCCGACCGGATGACCGCCGCGCTCCGGCAGGTCCTGGAGACCGGGGAGGCCGTCACGGACCTCCAACTCGTCGGCACCGTGCCCGGCGACACGGAGCGCCGCCACTGGTCCGTCAACCTCTACCGCGTCCACAGCGGCTCCGGCCGCCCCATCGGTGTCGCCGGGCTCGGCATCGATGTGACCCGCCGTCACAACGCGGCCCGCGAGGCCGCCAGCGCCCGCCGCAACCTCGCGCTCCTGGGCGAGGCCAGTGCCCGCATCGGCACCTCCCTCGACCTGGAGACGACCGCCAGGGAACTCCTCGACGTGGCCGTCCCCGGTTTCTGCGACCTCGCCTCCGTGGACCTCTACCAGGCGCTGCTCACCGGCGACGAGGCCCCGCCGGGCCGGCCCGCGGGACAGCCCGCCGGGCCGACCGCGAGCCTGCGGCGCGTCGCCTTCGCCAGCGCGGTGTCCGACGCGCCCCTCGTCACCGGAGCCACTGGAGCCACTGGAGCCACCGGAGCCACCGGAGCCACCGGAAGAGCCGCCGCGAGCACCGCCGCCATCGGCTGCTGCGAGGACGGCGGCACCGCCTCCCCGCACGTCGGCGCCGTCCACCGCTACCCGTACGCCTCGCCCTGCGCCAAGAGCCTGCGCACCGGCCGGCCCGCCCTCGTCCCCGGCGGGGACGGCGGCCTCGTCCACTCCACCCTCGCCGTGCCGATGGTCGCCCACGACACCGTCGTCGGGCTCGTCCAGTTCTCCCGGACGAAGGGCAGCGAGCCCTTCGGGGAGCGCGACCGGGCCCTCGCCGTCGAACTGGCCGCGCGCGCCGCCGTGTGCATCGACAACGCCCGCCTGTACCGCCGCGAGCACGAACGCGCGCTCATCCTGCAGCGCAGCCTGCTGCCGCCCGGCGCCCCCGAGGCCGCGGGTCTCGACATCGCCTGCCGGTACCTGCCGGGGAACGCCGCCACCGAGGTCGGCGGCGACTGGTTCGACGTCATCGAGCTGCCCGGACACCGCACCGCCCTCGTCGTCGGCGACGTCATGGGGCGCGGACTGCGCGCCGCCGTCGCCATGGGGGAGCTGCGCACCGCCGTGCGCACCCTCGCCCAGCTCGACCTGGAGCCCGCGGAGGTGCTGTCCCACCTCGACGAGATCGCCCGCGGCCTCGGCGCCCCCGGCGGCGTCCCCGCCCCGCGCGGCGCCGACGGGGCCCCGCGGACCGGCGCCCGGCCCAAGGGCCCGGAGCTGTCCGAGGTGTACCTCGCCACCTGCGTGTACGCGGTGTACGACGCGGTCACCCGCCGGTGCACCTTCGCCAGCGCCGGACACATGCCGCCCGTCCTCGTCGAGCCCGGCGAGGAGGCGATGCTGCTCGACGTGCCGCCGGGGATGCCGCTCGGCGTCGGCGGCGAGCCCTTCGAGGAGGTCGAGGTGGAGCTGCCGGAGGGCGCCCTGCTGGCGCTGTACACCGACGGGCTCGTCGAGTCCCGGGACCATCCGCTCGACGAGGGCCTGGAGGCGTTCCGCGGCGCCCTCGCCCAGGCCGGACGGCCCCTGGAGGACGTCTGCGACCACGTCTTCGGCACCCTCGACACCCGGCACGGGCAGGACGACATCGCCCTGCTGATGGCCCGCGTCCGCGGGCTGCCCGCGGAGGCCGTGGGCGACTGGCGACTGCCGCGCGAGCCGCGCTCCGTGGGGCGCGCCCGCGAGCTGGCCTGCGCGCAGCTGGCCGCCTGGGGTCTCGACGCCCTCGCGGACACCGTCGAACTGCTCGTCAGCGAACTCGTCACCAACGCGCTGCGGTACGGCGAGGGCGAGATCCGGCTGCGGCTGCTGCACGACCGCACCCTGGTGTGCGAGGTGTGGGACGGCGGCCTCGTCCAGCCGCGGCGGCGCCGCGCCCGCGACACCGACGAGGGCGGCCGGGGCCTCCAGCTGGTGGGGATGCTCAGCGCGGGCTGGGGCTCCCGGCGCACACCGCGCGGGAAGACGGTGTGGTTCGAGCTGCCGCTGCCGTCCGGTGACGGCGGCGCGCCGGCCGAGCTGACGGTGGACCAGTTGCTGGACCTGTTCTGACAGCACGCGGGCGGCGGCGCCCCGCCGCCCCGCACCGGGGCCCGGCACGTCCCGCCCCGGGCGCCCCCGCCCCCGTGGCGGGCAGGCCCCGCCCCGCCGCGCCGCACCTGCCCCGCCCCGGGACGGGCAGGCCCCGCCGCGCTGCACCCGCCTCGCCTCGCCCCTGGAGCGGGCAGGCCCCGCCCCGCCGCGCGCCGCACCCGCCCCGCCCCTGGTCCGCCGCCCGGGTTCCGGCTCCCGGCGGGGTCAGCTCGCCGGGGAAGTGCCGTGGAGCCGCACGTCCTGTTCGGCGAGGGCCTGCGCCGAGCGGGCCAGGCCGTCCGCCTCCTGGGCCAGGGCCGGCGCGCCTTCCCCGCCGCCGGACGCCTCGTCCAGGCGCCGCCGCGCCTCGGCCAGCCGGGTGCGGGCGGGGACCGTACCAGCGTCCGGTGGGCCGCCACGTACACGTCGGCGGCGCCCACCGCCGAGCGGGCCGACAGCAGGGCGTGCTCCAGGAAGGCCCGGGCCCGCCGCGCCTCCTCGCCGCGGCCCCGTACGGCCGCGAGCGCGGCGCCCAGTGCCGCGTCCGCCTCCGACACCCGGCGCAGCGCCTCCACCGGGTCGTACCGGCCCTCCTCCACCAGGCGGCGCACGTCCCCGGTGACCGACTCCACCCGGGCGGTGCGGCCCCGCAGGTCCGCCTTGGTCACACCCTCGGCGGCCGCCCCGGCAGGCCCTCGGCGAGGTCCTCCAGCACCTTCGCCGCCTCCGCGAGGTCCGCCTCGGCCTCCGCAAGGGCCCCCGGCAGCCGCCCCGCCGCCTCGGCCAGCTCCACCGCCCGCCGGTCCACCGCGTCCACCAGCAGCTCCGCCTGCGCCAGCGCCGCCTCCGCCGCCCACAGCTGCCGCACCGCCTCCGGCCCCGCGGCGGTGCGCGCCCTCGCCAGCCCGTCCCGGGCGGACCGCAGCCGCGCCTCCGCCCGGTCCGGCGCGGTGGCCACGGGCGCCACCGCCGACGGCGCGTACCGGCCGCGCAGCGCGGTCAGGGCGGCTTCCGCGGTGCCGAGCCGCCCGCCCAGCTCGCGGCACCGCTCCTCGGCCGCGTCCAGGGCCTCCTTCGCGGGCTCCGGAGCACTCCTCAGGGCGTCGAGGGCGCCGGCCGCCTCCGCAAGGCGGCGCTCCGCGTCCGCACAGCGGGCGACGACCTCCTCCAGCATCTCCCGGCGCGCCGGCTCGTCCTCCGGCCGGGCGTCGTCCAGCTCCAGCCGCAGCCGGAACGCCGCCCTCAGCTCCCCCTCCGCGTGGTGCAGGGCCTGCGCGAACGACGGCGCCGCGCCGGCTCCGGCGACGGCCGCCGCGGCGGCCAGTTCCTCCCGGCCGGTGCGGACCGCGTCGTCCGCCGAGACCAGCGCGGCCCGTGCCCGGCCGTCCAGCTCGGCGAGCTCCGGCACCGGGACGCCGCCGTGCGGTGTGGTGCGGGTGGCGGCGCGCCGCCGCCGCGTCAGGAACGTGTACGCCGCGACCGCGACCACCGCGGCCAGCAGCGCCAGCGGGAGCACCAGGTCCGCGCCCGACGTCCCGATGTCGTCCTGCTGCCGCGCGTGCCCGTCCGCGGCGGCGGGCCGGGACAGCCACCACGCCGCCACCAGCACCCCGGCGGGCAGGGTTCCGAAACCCCGGGTGGGTCGTCGCCTCACACCAGCGAGGCTAAGCCGACCCCCGCGGCCCGCGACCGGACGACGGTCCCGGCCGCACCCGCCGAACCGCCCCCGCAGGCCGCGCCGCAGGGGCCCCGGGCACCCCGGAGGGGGCGGGGCCGGTGACGGGACGCCAAGGGGGCCCTCAGGAGCGGCGGCGGATCTTGTCGCCGAGCCACACCAGGGGGTCGTAGGAGCGGTCCACCGCGCGCTCCTTCAGCGGGATCAGTGCGTTGTCGGTGATCCTGATGCCCTCCGGGCACACCTCCGTGCAGCACTTGGTGATGTTGCAGTAGCCCAGCCCGTGCTCGGTGCGGGCGGTGCGGCGCCGGTCCAGGCCCTTCGACGAGGCCGCGTCCAGGGGGTGCATGTCCAGCTCGGCGATCCGCATCAGGTAGCGCGGGCCGGCGAAGGCGGCCTTGTTCTCCTCGTGGTCCCGCACCACGTGGCAGGTGTCCTGGCACAGGAAGCACTCGATGCACTTGCGGAACTCCTGCGAGCGGTCCACGTCCTGCTGCTGCATCCGGTAGGCGCCGGGCGCGAGTCCCTCGGGAGGCACGAACGCGGGGATGTCCCGGGCCTTCGCGTAGTTGTACGACACGTCCGTGACGAGGTCCCGCACCACCGGGAAGGCCCGCAGCGGGGTCACCGTCACCGTCTCGTCACGGGTGAACACCGACATGCGGGTCATGCACATCAGCCGCGGCCGCCCGTTGACCTCCGCGCTGCACGAGCCGCACTTGCCGGCCTTGCAGTTCCAGCGGACGGCCAGGTCGGGGGCCTGCGTCGCCTGGAGGCGGTGGATCACGTCGAGCACCACCTCGCCGTCGTGGACGTCCACCCGGAAGTCCGCGAGTCCGCCGCCGCCCCGGTCGCCGCGCCACACCCGGAAGCGGGCCTCGTATGTCGTCATGCGCTCAGCTCCTCCTCCGCCAGGTACTTCGCCAGCTCCTCCTTGTCGAACAGGGCCAGCAGGTCGGGCCGGATCGGCTCCGCCACGGCCCGCTCCAGGGCGACGCCGCCGTCCGGGGACAGCCGGCACAGCAGGTTCGCCCGGCGCCACTCCCGCTCCATGGACGGGCAGTCCTCCCGCGTGTGCCCGCCCCGGCTCTCCGTACGCTCCAGCGCCGCTCGCGCCACGCACTCGCTGACCAGCAGCATGTTCCGCAGGTCCAGCGCCAGGTGCCAGCCGGGGTTGAACTGCCGGTGCCCCTCGACCGCGGCCCGCTCCGCCCGGCGCCCCAGCTCGGCCAGCTTCTCCAGCGCCCGCCCCATCTCGTCGGCCCGCCGGATGATGCCGACGAGGTCGCTCATCGTCTGCTGGAGCTCCTGGTGCAGGGCGTACGGGTTCTCCGCGCCGCCGCCCGCGCCCTGCGCCGCGCCGAACGGGCGCAGCGCCTCCTCGGCTGCGCGGGCGACCTGCGCCTCCGCCACGGCGGGCCGGCCACCGGACCCGGCCGGGAACCGGTCCGCGTACGCGGCGGCGTACAGGCCCGCCCGCCGTCCGAAGACCAGCAGGTCGGACAGCGAGTTGCCGCCGAGCCGGTTCGAGCCGTGCATGCCGCCCGCCACCTCGCCCGCCGCGAACAGCCCCGGCACGCCCACCGCGGCCGCGGTGTCGGAGTCCACGGCCACCCCGCCCATCACGTAGTGGCAGGTGGGCCCGACCTCCATGTTCTCCGTGGTGATGTCGACGTCCGCCAGCTCCTTGAACTGGTGGTGCATCGACGGCAGCCGCCGCCTGATCTCCTCCGCGGGGAGCCGGCTCGCGATGTCCAGGTACACCCCGCCGTGCGGGGAGCCGCGGCCCTCCTTCACCTCCGCGTTGATGGCGCGGGCCACCTCGTCGCGGGGCAGCAGCTCGGGCGGGCGCCGGTGGTGGTCCGGGTCGTCGTACCAGCCGTCCGCCTCCTCCTCGGTCCGCGCGTACTTGTCCCGGAAGACGTCGGGGACGTAGTCGAACATGAACCGCCGGCCCTCGGAGTTGCGCAGCACCCCGCCGTCGCCGCGCACCGACTCGGTGACGAGGATGCCCTTCACCGACGGCGGCCAGACCATGCCCGTCGGGTGGAACTGCACGAACTCCATGTTCACCAGCGGTGCCCCGGCGAGCAGGGCCAGCGCGTGCCCGTCACCGGTGTACTCCCACGAGTTCGACGTCACCTTGAACGACTTGCCGATCCCGCCCGTGGCGAGGACCACGGCGGGCGCCTCCAGCACGAGGAAGCGGCCGGACTCGCGCACGTAGCAGAAGACGCCGGACACCCTGCCGTCCGCGTCCTTCAGGATCCGGGTGACCGTGCACTCCTGGAAGACCTTCAGCCGGGCCTCCGGGTCCCCGTGCTCCCGCTCGTCCTCCTGCTGGAGCGACACCGCCTTCTGCTGGAGGGTGCGGATCAGCTCCAGACCGGTCCGGTCGCCGACGTGCGCGAGGCGCGGATACTCGTGGCCGCCGAAGTTGCGCTGCGAGTTCCGCCCGTCCTTCGTGCGGTCGAACAGCGCTCCCCAGGTCTCCAGCTCCCACACCCGGTCCGGTGCCTCCCGGGCGTGCAGCTCCGCCATCCGCCACTGGTTGAGGAACTTGCCGCCGCGCATCGTGTCCCGGAAGTGGACCTGCCAGTCGTCGCCGGCGTTCGCGTTGCCCATGGACGCGGCGATGCCGCCCTCGGCCATCACCGTGTGGGCCTTGCCGAGCAGCGACTTGCAGACCACGGCCGTACGGGCGCCGCGCTCGCGGGCCTCGATCGCGGCGCGCAGCCCGGCGCCGCCGGCGCCGACCACCACGACGTCCCACTGCTGCCGGTCCGCTTGCGTCATCAGAACGGGTCCTCCGTCGGGGAGAAGGCGTGGACTTCCATCAGCGCGGCCGGAGGCGTCGCGGCGCGGCGCTCAGAAGAAGCGCGGGTCGTCGAAGGCACCGGTCGCCAGCAGGTACACGTACAGGTCCGCGAGGGCCACGCTGACCAGCGACGCCCAGGCGAGCTGCGCGTGGCGGGCGTTCAGCCTCCCGGCCCACGTCCACAGCCGGTAGCGCACCGGGTGCTTCGAGAAGTGCCTGAGCCGCCCGCCGACGATGTGCCGGCAGGAGTGGCACGACAGGGTGTACGCCCAGATGAGGACGATGTTGACGAGGAACACCACCGTGCCGAGGCCCATGTGGCCCCACGCGTACGTCGCGTCCCGGAACGCCAGCACCGTGTCGTACGTGAGGATCCCCGCGACCGGAACGGCGGCGTAGAAGAAGTACCGGTGGAGGTTCTGCAGGACCAGCGGGAAGCGCGTCTCGCCGGTGTACGAGCCGTGCGGCTCGGCGACCGCGCAGGCCGGCGGCGACGCCCAGAAGCCGCGGTAGTAGGCCTTGCGGTAGTAGTAGCAGGTCAGCCGGAAGCCGAGCGGGAAGACGAGGATCAGCAGCGCGGGCGACAGGCCCCACCAGCTGCCGAACAGGGGCCAGTCGGGGCCGCCCTCCATGGGGACGCAGTTCTCGGTGAGGCACGGCGAGTAGAAGGGCGACACGTAGGGCGCCGCGTAGTAGTCGCTGTTCGCGAACGCCCGCCAGGTGGAGTAGGCGACGAAGGCGAGCAGGCCAGCGGCGGTGGCGGCGGGAGCCGCCCACCACCGGTCGGTTCGGAGGTGCCGGGGCGCGATCGCGGCGCGGCCGGCGCTGTGCACGCCGGATCCCGTACCGCCGCGGCCCCGGCGCCGGGCGGAGGGGGTTCGGTGCCTGTGGCCAAGGCGGCCTCCGGAAGTGGCGGGTGGTCGGGTTCTGGCGGTGCTGGGGCTCGGGGGGCTCCTGCCGGCGCCGGCCGTCACGGAGCGCGGCGGCCGTGGTGGCCGATGCCCTCGTCGTCCGCTCCCCGCCACAGGGACGCGTCGTAGGGAGCGTCGGGTACGGCCGTCAGGGCCTCCGGGCGGGCCGGGGCGGCCGCGGGCTTCTGCGGCTCCTGCCGCGCCTGCTCCCGCGCGAGGCCCCTTTCGAGCTGCCCGACCGTGCGGACGAGGTCGTCGAGGCAGCGCTTGACGGCGTTCACATCGTCCTGGAGCGACATGGTCTGCCCTCACTTCCGCGGATTGCGGGTGGCCGGCACGCGCCTGAGAGTGTCGCGTGCCCCGTCCCGGTTTGGGAAGGCGCGTGCACGGATTCCACTGTGCCGTCCCCAGCGCCCGCACGGCTTCCGGACACGTTGGGCCGCACGGGTGGGGTTCGCGGGCCGCGCCGCCGTGTCGCCCGGGAGGGGGTCGCACGGTCGTCTTCAGTAGGGGGCAATAGGTGTGATCATCTCTAAATTCGTGATCTCTGCGTGATCTCCTGAAATCCCTCGAAGACTCCACAATCCGGATGAAGAGGTATCCGTCATGTTCCAGGTCCGCGCCCGCGCCCGCGCACCCCGGACCGCCGCGCTCCTCACGAGCGGGGTGCTCGCCGTCTCCGTCCTCGCCGGCTGCGGCTCCGGTGGCGACGGGGAGAACCGCTCCCGGGCCGTACCCGTGGACATCGCGCCCGCCGACCGCTCCCGGACCGCCGACGGCGGCACCCTGCGCTGGGCCGTCGACGCCCTGCCCACCACCCTCAACGCCTTCCAGGCCGACGCCGACGCCGCCACGGCCCGCGTCGTCGGAGCGGTGCTTCCCGCCCTCTTCACCCTCGACGAGCGGGGCAGGCCCCGGATGAACCCCGACTACCTGGAGTCGGCGGAGATCGTCGAACGCGAACCCAAGCAGGTCGTCCTCTACAAGCTCCACCAGGAGGCCGTGTGGAGCGACGGCCGCGAGATCGGCGCCCCTGACTTCGTCGCCCAGTGGCGGGCCCTCAGCGGTAAGGACAGCGCCTACTGGACCGCGCGGAACGCCGGCTACGAGCGCATCCAGAAGATCGAACGCGGCGCGTCCGACCTGGAGGTCCGGGTCACCTTCAGCAAGCCGTACACCGACTGGAAAGCGCTGTTCACACCGCTCTACCCGAAAGACGTGATGGGCTCGCCCGACGCCTTCAACGACGGCGCCCGCACCAAGCTCGCCCAGACCGCCGGCCCCTTCCGCCTCAAGGCCGTCGACACCAAGGCCGGCACGGCCACCCTCGTCCGCGACCCGCGCTGGTGGGGGAGGACCGCCAAGCTCGACACCCTCGTCCTGCGCGCCGTCCCCCGCGAGGACCGCGCGGCCGCGCTCGCCGGGGGCACCCTCGACATCGCCGAGGTCGAGCCGTCCACCGCCGACCGCATCACCCGGGCCGCCCGCCAGGGCGACACCGCCAAGGGCGGACCCCTCGGCCACGGGCCCGGCGCGCACACCACCGCCGCGGACGCCATCCGCTCCTGGGCCCTCGCATACGGCTCCGACAAGGCCAAGGCCGCCGAGGAGCTCGCCGCCCGCAAGGCCGCGCAGGAGGCCGCCGCCGCGTACGCCGCCGAGCAGGCCGGGCTGCGCCGCTACACCGTCCGCAAGACGCTGGAGCCCGCCTACACCCAGCTCGCCCTGAACGGCGAGACCGGACCGCTCGCCGACGAGCGGGTGCGCCGCGCCGTCGCCCGCGCCCTGGACCGCCGGGAACTGGCCGAGGCCGTGCTCGGGCCGCTGGGGCTGCCCGCGGAACCGGTCGGCTCCCACCTGGCGCTCGCCGGGCAGGACGCCTACGCCGACAGCAGCGGCGCCCTCGGCAGCCAGGACACGCAGGAGGCCCTGGCCCTGCTGGCCGACGCCGGCTGGACCAAGGCGGGGGCGCGCGCGACCGCCGCCCCCAAGGACGGCACGAAAGCGGGCGCGGAAGCCTCCAAGGCCCCGGCCTCCGCTTCGCCCTCGCCGTCCGCGTCGGGCGGCACCCCGCCGCCGGGGCCCGCGCGGCGGACCGGGCCTCCGACGAGGGCCTGTACATCGTGGGCGACGACAAGCCCGGCGCCCGTACGGTCCGTACCGACGCCGCGCCCGGCACGCATGTCCTGGCGCCCGCGCCGCCGCGGCCGTGCACAGCGCCCTGCTGCGCCAGGCCCGCGCCCTCACCGCAGCACTCACCGACGCGGAAGCGGAAGCGGACGCGGACGCGCAGCAGGCCGCCGCGAAGGACGCGGACGCCGAGGACGGCGCCGCCGGCGACCGGTCGGACGCCCAGGGCGGGGTCCCCGGCGCGTACGCCCCGCGCGGCACCGCCGCGGCCCCCGCTCCCGCCCCCGACAAGGCCGCCGCGGGCCCGCTCGGGAAGGACGGCCAGCCGCTCAGCCTGCGCTTCGTGCTCCCCTCGGGCCCCGGCTCCGAGGCCCTGCGCACCGTCGGCGACAAGATCGTCGGCATGCTGGACCGCATCGGCATCCGCACCGAGATCGTGAAGGTGTCCGACGACAGCTTCTTCAAGGACCACATCGCCTCGGGCGACTACGACCTGGCCCTCTACTCCTGGCCCGGCACCGCCTACCCGGCCACCGACGGCCGCCCGATCTTCGCCAAGCCGGAGCCCGCCACCGACGGCTCGCTGCTGGTGGAGCAGAACTACACGCGGGTCGGCACGGACCACATTGACCAGCTCTTCGAGCAGGCCGCCGCAGAGCTGGACGAGAAGGCGTCCCGCGACCTGGTACGGCAGGCCGACGCCCGCATCTGGGCCGCCGCCGGGTCGGTCCCGCTCTACCAGCGGCCGCAGCTCGTCGCGGTGAGGAAGACCGTGGTGAACGCCGGGGCCTTCGGCTTCCTGACCCCGCGCTACGAGGACATCGGCTTCCGCGCTCCGGCGAAGGGCCCGCAGGGGGACCCGCGGCAGGGAACGCAGCCGAGCGCGGAGCAGAGCCCGCAGGAGAGCCCGGCGAAGGACTCCGGGCGCGACCCGGAGAAGGACGCGGAGAAGGGCGCGGAGAAGGACGCGGAGAAGAACCGGGAGCAGAGCGCGCAGAAGAGTCCGCAGCCGAGCGCGGAGAAGAGCCCGGAGGGGGCCACCGCCGCGGACGGGGAGTGACCCGGGCCCACCCGCCGTGCCCGCCGTGCCCGCCGGTCGACCGGCGGGCACGGCCGTGTCCGGAACCCGTGGTTCCGCGACGGTCGGGGCCGCGCCGGGCGGCCCGGACCGGGGGCCGGATCCTGCCCGGGAGGCCGACCACCCGGCCGCCCCGTACCATGGGACGCAGCCGTGGCGCATCCGCCCGGCGGGCGTACTGAGGAAAACGAGACGCCGCACCCACGATCCGAGAGAAGCGCCAGCCACTCATGCCCACGCGCCACGACATCCGTAACGTCGCCATCGTCGCCCACGTCGACCACGGCAAGACGACCATCGTCGATGCCATGCTGAAGCAGGCGGGAGCCTTCGCCGCCCACCAGCTCGACTCCGTCGACGACCGCGTCATGGACTCGAACGACCTGGAGCGTGAGAAGGGCATCACGATCCTCGCCAAGAACACGGCGGTGAAGTACCACCCCAAGGACGGCGGGGCCCCGATCACGATCAACATCATCGACACCCCCGGCCACGCCGACTTCGGCGGCGAGGTCGAGCGCGGCCTGTCGATGGTCGACGGCGTCGTGCTGCTCGTGGACGCGTCCGAGGGACCGCTGCCGCAGACCCGCTTCGTGCTCCGCAAGGCCCTCCAGCGGCGGATGCCGGTCATCCTGTGCATCAACAAGACCGACCGCCCCGACGCCCGTATCGACGAGGTCGTCAACGAGACGTACGACCTCTTCCTGGACCTCGACGCGGACGAGGACCAGATCGAGTTCCCGATCGTCTACGCCTGCGGCCGGGACGGCGTCGCCTCGCTGACCAAGCCGGAGGACGGCACGGTCCCCGCGGACTCCGACAGCCTGGAGCCGTTCTTCTCCACGATCCTGGAGCACATCCCGGCGCCCGTGTACGACGGCGACGCCCCGCTCCAGGCCCACGTCACCAACCTCGACGCCGACAACTTCCTCGGCCGCATCGCCCTCCTGCGCGTCATGCAGGGCGAGCTGAAGAAGGGTCAGACCGTCGCGTGGATGAAGCGCGACGGCTCGGTGCAGAACGTCCGCATCTCCGAGCTGATGATGACGGAGGCGCTCACCCGCAAGCCGGCCGAGAAGGCGGGGCCGGGCGACATCTGCGCCGTCGCCGGCATCCCGGACATCATGATCGGTGAGACGCTGGCCGACCCGGAGAACCCGGTCGCGCTGCCGCTGATCACGGTCGACGAGCCGGCGATCTCGATGACCATCGGCACCAACACCTCGCCGCTGGTCGGCCGGGGCGGCACCGGCAAGGGCGCCGACGCCAAGGCGGCCGTCAAGGACCGCAAGGTCACCGCCCGCCAGGTGAAGGACCGCCTGGACCGCGAGCTGATCGGCAACGTCTCGCTCCGCGTCCTGGAGACCGACCGCCCCGACGCCTGGGAGGTGCAGGGCCGCGGTGAGCTGGCCCTGGCGATCCTCGTCGAGACGATGCGCCGGGAAGGCTTCGAGCTGACCATCGGCAAGCCGCAGGTGGTCACCAAGGACGTCGACGGCAAGGTCTACGAGCCGGTCGAGCGCATGACGATCGACGTGCCCGAGGAGCACATGGGCGCGGTGACGCAGCTCATGGGCGTCCGCAAGGGCCGGATGGACAACATGTCGAACCACGGCTCCGGCTGGGTCCGCATGGAGTTCGTCGTCCCGTCCCGCGGCCTCATCGGCTTCCGCACGGAGTTCCTGACCCAGACCCGCGGCACCGGCATCGCCCACTCGATCCACGAGGGCCACGAGCCGTGGTTCGGCCAGCTGACGACCCGTAACAACGGCTCGCTGGTCGCCGACCGGTCCGGCTCCGTCACCGCGTTCGCGATGACCAACCTCCAGGAGCGCGGCGTCCTCTTCGTGGAGCCGGGCACCGAGGTGTACGAGGGCATGATCGTCGGCGAGAACTCCCGCTCCGACGACATGGACGTCAACATCACCAAGGAGAAGAAGCTCACCAACATGCGGTCCTCGACGGCCGACGTGTCCGAGTCCATCGTGCCGCCGCGCAAGCTGTCGCTGGAGCAGTCGCTGGAGTTCTGCCGCGACGACGAGTGCGTCGAGGTGACCCCGGAGGCCGTCCGCATCCGCAAGGTGAACCTGGACCAGCGCGAGCGGGCCCGCGCCGCCTCCCGCGCCAAGCACGGCTGACCCGCAGGAGCACAGGGCCCCCCGCCGTCTCTGACGGCGGGGGGCCCTGTGCGTTGCTGTTGCCGTTGCCGGTGCCGGGGTGCCCCCGCCCGTCTTCCTGCTTCCTGCGCGGCGGCGGGGGCTGTGCATCGCGGGTGTCCCGGACCGGGCCGTGCCGCTCCGGGTGCTGCACGGGGCGGTGGGGGTGCCCGTCAGCCGGGCGGCGCGGGCCCTGCCGCGGGTGCGTCCTCGGGGCGGGGGCGTACGGCGGTCCGGTGTGCGGGTTGTGCGGGGACGGTGCAACCCCGGCCGCCGGCTGCGCGGCGGGACGGCGGTGCGGGGGCCGTCCGGGTCGCCGTCCGGACCGTGCGGGGCGGGCGGTGCGGGGCGTCATCCTCGCCCCCGAGGTGGCGGCTTGGGAAGGGTTTTGAGGATCATCTGAGCTTCCCGGTGGCCGATGGACGGTCAAGCCGATTTCGTACCCCGAGCGTCCGTCTTCCGGACGGTGATCACCGAAACATGTGTTAACAGTCCGTTTCGCGTGTGTCTGTCTATGATCGTTTTGTCCGGATTTCGGTCACGCGAAGCCGGGTGATGTTGTCAAAACGAGACCCTTTAAGTGTGGTTTACAGACCCGTCGTACTTAATAGTTGGCTCCACTGAGCTCGGGTCAATGGGTCACGCGCTGTGGGGAGCGCGCCGACTCACGAGCACACACAGAGGGCACTGCGCGACCCCCGTCAGGGGTGTCGGTGGTCTGCGTGCGTCCCTCACTTCAGTGACAAGTGACTCATGAGGAGGAACCCATGCGCGGTGCCAAGGGCGCCAAGTGGGTGGCGGGCGCGATCGTCGTCGCCATGGCCGCGACCGCCTGCAGTGGTGGCGGTAATGATGGTGGCGACAAGGGCAGGGACGGCGGCAAGTCCGCGTCCGGTGGCACCTTCCGCCTGGGTAGCACGGAGCCGGACACGATCGACGCGGGCAAGGCCCACGAGTCGACCGGCATCATCGTCTCGAAGGCCCTGTACGCCGGTCTGTTCGAGAACACGCCCGACGGCAAGTCGGAGGCGAAGCTCGCCGAGTCGGCCACGGCCAACGACGACTGCACCACCTGGACCTTCAAGATCAAGGGTGGCACGAAGTTCTCCAACGGCGAGCCGGTGGACGCCGAGGCGTTCATCCGCGGCTGGAGCCGTGCCGCGTCGAAGGAGCTCGCCTCCGACGTCGCCTACCACCTGTCCGGCATCGACGGCTTCAAGGACGTCCAGGGCGGCAAGGCCGACACCCTGTCCGGCCTGAAGGCCGTGGACCCGAACACCCTCGAGGTCAAGCTCTCCGGCGCCGACTGCGAGTTCGACAAGAAGACCGGCCACACGGTCTACAGCCCGATGCCGAAGGTCGCCCTGACCGACAAGAACTTCGGCGAGGCCCCCATCGGCAACGGCCCGTTCAAGATGAGCGGCAAGTGGGAGCACAACAAGCAGATCCACCTCGTCCGCAACGACGACTACGGTCTGGAGAAGGCGAAGCTCGACAAGGTCGAGATCAGCCTGCTGAACTCCGCCAACGCGCAGGACCTGGAGTACCAGGGCTTCCAGGCGGGCCAGTTCGACTACGCCCACATCCCGACTCCGCACCTCAAGCCCGCCAAGGCGAAGTACGAGCCGCAGGGCAAGTGGTTCGAGAAGGACACCAACGGCATGAACTACCTCCTGCCGGCGGATGACAAGGGCGACCTGCTCACCAAGGACGCGCGCTGGGCCATCGCCTACGCGATCGACCAGAAGGCCATCGCCGAGGGCGTCTTCCAGGGCTTCCAGAAGCCCGCCAGCGCCATCGTGCCGCCGGCCCTCCCGGCCGCGTACCAGAAGGGCCTCTGCGGCGACGCCTGCGAGGGCCAGAACCCCGCCAAGGCCAAGGAGTTCGCCGCCAAGGCGGGCCTGAAGCCGGGCACCGAGATCACCCTCGCCTTCAACACCGGCGCCGGCCACGAGCAGTGGATCCAGGCCGTCGGCAAGCAGCTGGAGGACGTCCTCGGCCTGAAGGTCAAGCTGGACGGCAAGACCTTCCCCGAGCTCCTCGACGCGCAGACCGCGCCGGGCGCCCAGGGCCTGTTCCGCTTCGCGTGGGGCGCCGACTACCCGACGCCGGACAACTACCTGTACCCGCTGCTCCACACCGACTCGATCAACAAGGACGAGAGCGGCAAGGTCATCGGTGACAACCGCGTCCGCTACAGCAACCCCGAGTTCGACAAGCTGGTGAGCCAGGCCCGTGCCCTGAAGGACGAGGCCCAGCGGATCGAGCTGTACAAGAAGGCCGAGAAGATCGCCATGGACGACATGGCGCTCATCCCGATGTTCGACCGGACCCAGTACCGCCTCATGGCGACCGACAAGTTCAACGGTCTGGACGACATCGACTTCGGCGAGGACCCGATCCTCGAGAACATCTCGCTGAAGAAGTAACCCCGTAGGGGCGGTGGGGCGCACTCACCGCACCCAGCGAAGGCCGCGGAGTGCCGGGACGGCACTGGTACTCCGCGGCTTTTCGGCCGAAGTACACCGATTCCGGCGGGCTCCACAGCGCCCGCCGCTCCACACCCGTACCGCAATCCGGCAGCGGGGTCGGCCGCTCTCCCCCGTCCGGAGCGGCCGTGAAGAGAGGCACGTCATGGGAAGGTATGTCGCCCGACGCCTAGGGCAGATGGTCATCGTCCTCATAGGCGCGACCATGATCCTGTTCGCCTGTCTGTTCGTCTTCCCGAGCGACCCGGTGGGGTCCCTGGCAGGCAGCGACAAGGCGCGTGATCCCGCGGTCATCGCGGAACTCCACGAGCGTTACGGACTCGACAAGCCGATCTACGAGCAGTACGCCAACTACGTGGGCCGACTCGTGACCGGCGACATGGGCGAGGACTACGTCCAGCGCCGCCCGGTCTCCGAGATCCTCGGCCCGAAGCTCGGCAACACCGCTCAGCTGGCCGTCGCGGCGATCATCATCGACGTCGGCCTCGGCATCGTCGTGGGCCTGATCGCGGCCTTGTACAGATACAGCGTCTGGGACATGCTGGCGACCTTCGTCACCACGCTGATCATCGGCTTCCCGACCTTCGTCACCGCCTTCCTGCTCCAGACGGTGTTCGTCATGGAGCTGGAATGGTTCCCCCTACTCAGTGAGGGGGACCTCCAGTCACTGATCCTGCCCGCGTTCACGCTGGCCATCCTCGACGCGGCCCTCGTCGCCCGGCTGATGCGCGGCACGATGCTCGAGGTGCTGCGCGCCGACTACGTCAAAACGGCCGTGGCCAAGGGCCTGCCGCGCCGCACCGTGCTGTTCAAGCACGTCCTGCGCAACTCCGTCATCCCCGTGGTGACCTACCTCGGCATCTCCTTCGGCGCCCTCATGGGCGGTGCCCTCATCACCGAGACCATGTACAACTGGGACGGCGTCGGACTGGCCCTTGTGCAGGCCATCCAGGCGCAGAACAACCCCATCGTCATCGGTGTGGTGACCTACAGCGTTGCGATCTTCGTGATTCTCAACCTGATCGTCGACCTGTTGTACGCGGCACTCGACCCGCGCATCCGCTACGAGTGACCGGCGCCCCGAGGACGGAGGAAGTTCCATGACGGACACCACCAAGACCGAAGCGGCGCCCGCGGGCGCCGCCGCAGAACCCGCCACCACCGCCAACGGCGAGGCGGCCATCCCCAAGATCACGCAGTGGAGCGAGATCCGCTACCGCTTCATGCAGAACAAGCTGGCGGTCGCCGGCCTCTTCATCGTGGTCTTCCTGTTCCTGATCGCCATATTCGGGCCGTACATCACGCCCCACGACCCGTACCACCAGGACCTGCTGCAGCCCCTGCAGAAGCCGTCCGCCGAGCACTGGTTCGGCACCGACGACCTGGGCCGCGACCTGTTCTCCCGGGTGCTGGCCGGCACCCGCATCGCGATGATCGTGGGCTTCAGCTCGATCGCGCTCACCTGCGTCATCGGCGTCGTGCTCGGCGCCCTGGCCGGCTACTTCGGCAAGTTCGTCGACACGCTGATCATGCGGACCGCCGACATCTTCTTCGCCTTCCCGCTGCTCATCGGCGCCATCGTCATCATCCTGGTTGTCGGCCGCGGCGTGCTGCCGGTCGTCATCTCGCTGGCGCTGTTCTCCTGGGCCACCGTGGCCCGGCTGCTGCGCAGTTCGATCCTCTCGGTACGAGAGATGGACTACGTCAACGCGGCCCGCGCCCTGGGCGCCAGCAACGGCCGCATCATCCGCAAGCACATCCTGCCCAACTCGATGACCGCCGTGATGGTCTACGCCGCCTTCAACATCGGCACCGCCGTCGTCGCCGTGGCCTCGCTGTCCTTCCTGGGCGTCGGCGTGTCCCCGGAGGTGCCGGAGTGGGGCAACATGCTCGCCCTCGGCCGCGGCTTCATCGGCGTGGAGAACCACCTGTGGCTCTTCCCCAGCTTCGCCATCGTGCTGACCGTTCTCGGGTTCGTGTTCGTCGGTGACGGCCTGCGCGACGCCCTCGACCCGAAGCTCCGGTAGGCCCCGGATGCCCGCAGCGAACACGAACCGGCAGGACGAAGGTAGGACGGCATGACGAATGTCGAGAAGACGGCCGCAACCGGCACGTCGACCGCGCGGGACGGCGCCGCCCCCGTGCTCGAAGTGGAGAACCTCCACGTGCAGTTCAAGACCCGCGAAGGCGTGGTCAAGGCCGTCAACGGCGTGAACTACAGCGTCTCCGCGGGGGAGACCCTCGCCGTGCTCGGCGAGTCCGGCTCCGGCAAGTCCGTGACCGCACAGGCGATCATGGGCATCCTGGACAGCCCCCCCGGAGAGGTCAGCCAGGGAGCCATCCGGTTCCAGGGCCAGGACATCCTCCAGCTCAGCGACGAGGAGCGGCGCAAGCTCCGCGGCGCCAAGATGGCGATGATCTTCCAGGACGCGCTGTCCTCGCTGAACCCGGTCTTCTCCGTCGGCAACCAGCTCGGCGAGATGTTCCGCGTCCACGAGGGCATGTCCAAGAAGGACGCCAAGGCCAAGGCCATCGAGCTGATGGACCTGGTCAAGATCCCGGCGGCGAGGGAGCGGGTCAACGACTACCCGCACCAGTTCTCCGGCGGCATGCGCCAGCGCATCATGATCGCCATGGCGATGGCGCTGCGCCCCGACCTGATCATCGCGGACGAGCCCACCACCGCCCTGGACGTGACCGTCCAGGCGCAGGTCATGGACCTGCTCGCGGAGCTCCAGCGCGAGTTCAACATGGCGCTGATCCTCATCACCCACGACCTCGGCGTCGTCGCCGACGTGGCCGACAAGATCGCCGTCATGTACGCGGGCCGGATCGTCGAGCAGGCCCCCGTGCACGAGCTGTACAAGCGGCCCGCGCACCCCTACACCCGGGGTCTGCTGGACTCCATCCCGCGCCTGGACCACAAGGGCCAGGAGCTGTACGCCATCAAGGGCCTGCCGCCGAACCTGCTGCGCGCGCCGGCCGGCTGCGCCTTCAACCCGCGCTGCGACCGGGCGCAGGACATCTGCCGCACGGACCTGCCGCTGCTGCACCAGGTGACCGAGCGGGACGGCGCCGAGATGCCGGGCCGCGCGAGCGCCTGCCACTTCTGGAAGGAGACGATCCATGGCTGAGCTGGCCAAGAAGGACGCGGCCGTGGCCGTCCAGGACCGGGGCGAGCCGATCCTCCAGGTGCGCAACCTCGTCAAGCACTTCCCCCTGACCCAGGGTGTCCTGTTCAAAAGGCAGATCGGTGCCGTCAAGGCCGTCGACGGGGTCGACTTCGAGCTCTACAAGGGCGAGACCCTGGGCATCGTCGGCGAGTCCGGCTGCGGCAAGTCGACCGTCGCCAAGCTGCTGATGCTGCTGGAGACCCCGACGTCCGGCGAGATCCTGTACAAGGGCGAGGACATCACCCGGCTGTCCGGCAAGGCGCTGAAGGAGGTCCGCCGCAACATCCAGATGGTCTTCCAGGACCCCTACACGTCCCTGAACCCCCGGATGACGGTCGGCGACATCATCGGTGAGACCTTCGAGATCCACCCCGAGGTGGCCCCGAAGGGCGACCGCCGCCGCAAGGTCCAGGAGCTGCTGGACGTCGTCGGTCTGAACCCCGAGTACATCAACCGCTACCCGCACCAGTTCTCCGGCGGTCAGCGCCAGCGCATCGGCATCGCGCGCGGCCTGGCGCTCAACCCGGAGATCATCATCTGCGACGAGCCGGTGTCCGCGCTGGACGTGTCGGTCCAGGCGCAGGTCATCAACCTGATGGAGAAGCTCCAGGACGAGTACGACCTGTCCTACATCTTCATCGCGCACGACCTGTCGATCGTCCGGCACATCTCCGACCGGGTCGGCGTGATGTACCTGGGCCGCATGGCCGAGATCGGCACGGACGCGCAGATCTACGAGCACCCGACGCACCCCTACACCCAGGCGCTGCTGTCGGCCGTGCCCGTCCCGGACCCGGAGGCCCGCGAGGGCCGCGAGCGGATCATCCTCACCGGTGACGTCCCGTCCCCGGCGAACCCGCCGTCCGGCTGCCGCTTCCGCACCCGCTGCTGGAAGGCGCAGGACAAGTGCGCGCAGGAGACGCCGCTGCTGGCGATCCCCGAGCGCTTCGCGGGCACGGACTCCCTGGCGGCGCACCCGTCGGCGTGCCACTTCGCCGAGGAGAAGGACGTGATCCACGCGGCCTGACCGCACCCCGCCGCACCCGGTGCCCGGCCCTCCCCGCGGAGGTCCGGGCACCGGCCTTTTCCGGACCGCCTATTCCGGGCCGGCCTTTTCCGGGCCGCTTCTTCCGGGCCGACCTCTTCCGGGCCCCCGCCGGGCCCTGCCGCCCGGCCCACCCGTACGGGGGGTTTGGCGTGGCGACACGTCACCGGATGGGTGCGGCCGGGGTGCGGGTCCTCCCCGCGCGCGATGTATTGGGGCGCAGTCGACACGACCGTCCCCTCAGGAGGCATCCCATGCGCGGAGCCAGGCACGCCACGTGGGCCGTGTGCGCCTTGGCCGTCGTCCTCGCGGCGACCGGCTGCGGCGGAGGCAACGGCAACGGCACCGGCAGCGGCGAGGGGGTCCTCAGTTCCTCGTGGGGTGATCCGCAGAACCCCCTGGAGCCCGCCAACACCAACGAGGTGCAGGGCGGCAAGGTCCTCGACATGATCTTCCGGGGGCTCAAGCAGTACGACCCGGAGACCGGCGCCGCCGAGAACATGGTCGCCGAGAGCATCGAGACGACCGACTCGCAGAACTTCACCGTCACCCTCAAGGACGGCTGGACCTTCAGCAACGGCGAGCCGGTGACGGCGCAGTCCTTCGTCGACGCCTGGAACTACGCCGCCAACGTCGACAACCGCCAGGCCAACGCACCCTTCTTCAGCGACATCGTCGGCTACGACGAGGTGCACCCCGAGTCCGGCTCGCCCCGGGCCGAGACGATGAGCGGGCTCGTCGTGAGGGACGACCGCACCTTCACCGTCGCCCTGAAGGACAAGTTCTCCACCTGGCCCGACACCCTCGGCTACAACGCGTTCATGCCGCTGCCCCGGGCGTTCTTCGACGACAAGGACGCCTGGCTGAACCAGCCGGTCGGCAACGGCCCGTACCTGGTGGAGTCGTACGACAGGGGAAGCGTGATGCGGCTGCGCCGCTGGGACGGCTACAACGGGCCCGACAAGGCGCAGAACGCGGGGGTCGACCTCCGGGTGTACACCGACAACAACACCGCCTACACGGACCTGCTCTCCGGGAACCTCGACCTCGTCGACGACGTGCCCGCCCAGCAGCTGAGGAACGTCGAGAACGACCTCGGCGAGCGCTACATCAACCAGCCGGCACTGATCATCCAGACGGTCGTCTTCCCCTTCTACCGGTCGGAGTGGACCAGGCCCGGCATGGAGAAGGTCCGCCTCGGCATCTCCAAGGCGATCAACCGCGAGGAGATCACCCGGCAGATCTTCCAGAACACCCGCACCCCCGCCCAGGACTGGACGTCCCCGGCCCTCGGCGAGGAGGGCGGCTACGCCGACATCTGCGGCGACGCGTGCGCGTACGACCCCGACGAGGCCAAGCGGCTCATCGAGGAGGGCGGCGGCCTGCCCGGCGGCCGTATGACCCTCACGTCGAACGTGGACACCGGCTCCCACCGCCAGTGGATGGACGCCGTCTGCAACAGCATCAACAACGTCCTCGACCAGGGCACGGTCTGCACCGTCAACCCCGTCGGCACCTTCGCGGACTTCCGCAACCAGGTCACCACCGACAAGATGACCGGACCGTTCCGCTCGGGCTGGCAGGCCGACTACCCGCTCATCCAGAACTTCCTCCAGCCGCTGTACTACACCGGAGCCTCCTCCAACAACGGCAAGTTCTCCAACGAGCGGTTCGACACCCTCGTGGACCGGGCCAACGCCGAGACCGACCAGTCCCGGGCCGTCGAGCTGTTCCAGGACGCCGAGCGGGTCCTCGCCGAGCAGATGCCCGCCATCCCGCTCTGGTACCAGAACGGCAGTGCCGGCTACAGCGAGCGCCTCTCCGACGTGAAGCTCAACCAGTTCAGCGTCCCGGTCTACCGCCAGATCAAGGTCGGCTGAGCGGGCGCCGGCCATGGGACGCTACGTCATCCGGCGGCTGCTCCAGATGGTCCCCGTCTTCGTCGGGACCACCCTGCTCATCTTCCTCATGGTGTACGCCCTCGGGGACCCCGTCGCCGCGCTCTTCGGCGACAAGGCCCCCGACCCCGCCACCGCCGCCCGCATCCGTGAGGACCTCCACCTCGACGAGCCGCTGTGGAAGCAGTACCTGCTCTACATGGGCGCCATCTTCCAGGGCGACTTCGGCACCGCGTTCAACGGCCAGCCGGTGCTGGAGCTCATGGCGAGCGCCTTCCCCGTCACGCTGCGCCTGACGATCATCGCCATCGCCATCGAGATCGTCGTCGGCATCACGCTCGGCGTCGTCAGCGGCCTCAAGCGGGGCCGCCCGCTCGACACCGGGCTGCTCGTCCTCACCCTGATCGTCATCTCCGTCCCCACCTTCGTCTCCGGCTACCTGCTCCAGTACCTGCTGGGCGTGAAGTGGGGCTGGGTGCGGCCCTCGGTGTCACCCGACGCGCCCTTCGACGAGCTGATCCTGCCCGGCGTCGTGCTCGCGCTGGTGTCCCTGGCGTACGTCACCCGGCTCAGCCGGACCTCCATCGCGGAGAACGTGCGCGCCGACTACGTCCGCACCGCCGTGGCCAAGGGGCTGCCGCGCCGCCGGATCATCACCCGCCACCTGCTGCGCAACTCGCTCATCCCCGTCATCACCTTCATCGGCGCCGACGTGGGGGCGCTCATGGGCGGCGCCATCGTCACGGAGCGGATCTTCAACATCCACGGCGTCGGCTACCAGCTCTACCAGGGCATCCTGCGCAACAACTCGCCCACCGTCGTCGGCTTCGTGACGATCCTCGTGATCGTCTTCCTGCTGGCGAACCTGCTCGTCGACCTGCTGTACGCGGTCCTGGACCCGAGGATCCGCTATGCCTGATCCGCAGAACCCGGACCCCCGGCCCCAGGACCCGCAGAACCCGGACCCCCGGCCCCCGGACCCGCAGGCCCCCGACGGCCGGCCCCGCCGCCCCCACCGCGGCGGCCGCGTCTCCCGCTCGCACCGCGCGGACGAGCCGCACGCCGACCCGACCAGTCCCGAACCGCAGGGCCACGACCGGCCGCCCGAGGACCACCCCCACGACCCGGCCGACCCGAAGGACCCGGGCGGCATCGGCACCCCCGGCAGCCCCCACAGCCCCTACACCCCGTACGACGACCCGCGCGAAGCCATCGCCCCCACCGGCGCCGGCGGCGCCATGGACCTTGCCATGAGCGAAGCGGAGACCCTCGACAAGAGGGAGACCGAGCCCACCACCACCGACGGCGCCGCCCCCGGGCCCGGCGGCAGGCCCCGCAGCCTGTGGACCGACGCCTGGCACCAGCTGCGCCGCAACCCCGTCTTCCTCGTCTCCGCACTGCTCATCGTCTTCCTGGTGCTCATCGCGATCTGGCCGCAGATCCTCACCAGCACCGACCCCCTGCGCTGCGACCTCGCCAGGTCCCAGCAGGGCGCCGAGCCGGGCCACCCCTTCGGGTTCGACACGCAGGGCTGCGACGTGTACGCCCGCACCGTGCACGGCGCCCGCGCCTCCATCACCGTCGGCATCACCGCCACCCTCGGCGCCGCTCTCCTCGGCAGCCTCCTCGGCGGTCTCGCCGGCTTCTTCGGCGGCTGGTCCGACGCCCTGCTGTCCCGCACCGCCGACATCTTCTTCGGCATCCCGGTGGTGCTGGGCGGGCTGGTGTTCCTCTCCGTGGTGACCAGCACCACGGTGTGGCCCGTGGTCGGCTTCATCGTGCTGCTCGGCTGGCCGCAGCTCGCCCGTATCGCCCGCGGCTCCGTCATCACCAGCAAGCAGCACGACTACGTGCAGGCCGCCCGCTCGCTGGGCGCGAGCCCCGCCCGGATCCTGCTGCGGCACGTCGCGCCCAACGCCGTCGCGCCCGTCATCGTCGTCGCGACCATCGCCCTCGGCACGTACATCGCCCTGGAGGCCACCCTGTCGTTCCTCGGCGTGGGCCTGCGCCCGCCGACCGTCTCCTGGGGCATCGACATCTCCAACGCCGCCCCGCAGATCCGCAACGCCCCCCACATGCTGCTGTGGCCCGCCGGCGCCCTCAGCATCACCGTGCTCGCGTTCATCATGCTCGGCGACGCCGTCCGCGACGCCCTCGACCCGAAGCTGAGGTGAGCCGCCCGTGCTGCTCGAAGTCCGCGACCTGCACGTGGAGTTCCACACCCGCGACGGCGTCGCCAAGGCCGTGAACGGCGTCACCTACGCCGTCGACGAGGGCGAGACCCTCGCCGTCCTCGGCGAGTCCGGCTCCGGCAAGTCCGTCACCGCCCATGCCGTCATGGGCATCCTCGACATGCCGCCCGGCCGGATCACCCGCGGCGAGATCCTCTTCCAGGGCCGCGACCTGCTCCGGGTCAAGGAGGACGAGCGCCGCAAGGTCCGCGGCGCCGGCATGGCGATGATCTTCCAGGACGCGCTGTCCGCGCTGAACCCCGTGCTGACGGTGGGGGACCAGCTGGGGGAGATGTACGTCGTCCACCGGGGCATGTCGAAGAAGGACGCCCGCGAGAAGGCCGTCGAGCTCATGGACCGCGTCCGCATCCCCGCCGCACGCGAACGCGTCGGGCAGTACCCGCACCAGTTCAGCGGCGGCATGCGCCAACGCATCATGATCGCCATGGCGATGGCCCTGGAACCCGACCTGATCATTGCCGACGAGCCCACCACCGCGCTCGACGTCACCGTCCAGGCCCAGGTCATGGAGCTGCTCGCCGAGCTCCAGCGCGAGCTGCGCATGGGCCTCATCCTCATCACCCACGACCTCGGGGTCGTCGCCGACGTCGCCGACCGCATCGCCGTCATGTACGCCGGCCGGATCGTGGAGACCGCCCCGGTCCACGACATCTACAAGGCCCCCGCCCACCCCTACACCCAGGGCCTGCTGGACTCCATCCCGCGCCTCGACCAGAAGGGCCGCGACCTGTACGCCATCAAGGGCCTGCCGCCCAACCTGATGGCCATCCCGCCCGGCTGCGCCTTCCACCCCCGCTGCCCGCGCGCCCGCGACGTCTGCCGCACCGACGTCCCGCCCCTGTACGAGGTGTCGGACACCCGCAGCAGCGCCTGCCACTTCTGGCGCGAGACGCTCGACAAGGAGCCCGTCGATGGCCGCCGCTGACGCCCGCGAACCCCTCCTCGAAGTACGGGACCTGGTCAAGCACTACCCCCTCACCCGCGGCGTGCTCTTCAAGAAGCAGATCGGCGCGGTCAAGGCGGTCGACGGGGTCTCCTTCGACCTGTACAAGGGCGAGACCCTCGGCATCGTGGGGGAGTCCGGCTGCGGCAAGTCCACCGTCGCCCGCATGCTGGTGAACCTGGAACGCCCCACCTCCGGGCAGATCCGCTACCAGGGCGAGGACGTCACCCGGCTGTCCGGCCGCGCCCTGAAGGCGGTGCGCCGCGACATCCAGATGGTCTTCCAGGACCCGTACACCTCGCTCAACCCGCGCATGACCGTCGGCGACATCGTCGGGGAGCCGTACGAGATCCACCCCGAGGTCGCGCCCAAGGGCGACCGCCGCCGCAAGGTGCAGGAGCTGCTGGAGGTCGTCGGCCTCAGCCCCGAGCACGTCAACCGCTACCCGCACCAGTTCTCCGGCGGCCAGCGCCAGCGCATCGGCATCGCCCGCGGCCTCGCCCTGCGCCCCCGGATCATCGTCGCCGACGAGCCGGTGTCCGCGCTCGACGTGTCCGTGCAGGCCCAGGTCGTGAACCTGCTGGAGAGCCTCCAGGCGGAGTTCGGCCTGTCGTACGTCTTCATCGCCCACGACCTGTCGATCGTCCGGCACATCTCCGACCGCGTCGGCGTCATGTACCTCGGCCGCATCGTCGAGACCGGCACCGACGCCGAGATCTACGACCACCCCACGCACCCCTACACCCAGGCCCTCCTGTCCGCCGTGCCCGTGCCCGACCCGGAGGCGCGCGAGCACCGCGAGCGGATCCTCCTCGCGGGCGACGTCCCGTCCCCGGCGAACCCGCCGTCCGGCTGCCGCTTCCGCACCCGCTGCTGGAAGGCGCGCGAGCGGTGCGCCCTGGAACTGCCGCCGCTCGACGTGCCGCCGTGGTTCCGGGGCGCCGACACCGGCGCCCGGCACCCCTCCGCCTGCCACTTCGCCGAGGAGAAGCACGTGGTGCCGGAAGCCCGTTGACCGGCGGGCGGCCCGGCCCGGTGCCCTCGGCGGCCTTTTAACAGCGGCGACACCCAGCCGACCCCGTTCCGATATACGGACACGGAAGTCTGCACTGCGTACGGCCGTGCGGGTGCCGTGGACCGGTCGGGGCGCTGCCATGTCGCCCCGGCCGGTCGCCATGTGGGCACCGTTACATACAGATTCGGCCAACTTCCCTGCGGGGGCTCGTGACGCGCGCAGACCGGTTCCGTGCCGCGGTCGGTCCGCCGGGTCGCCGCTTCGGCGACTCAACTGCCGCGTGAGCCCTCGTAGGACGGGATCCGGCCGCACAACCGTCCGACCTGCGGACGCGCCCGCGGCAGGGTGCCCCGGCGCGCCTTTCGGGCATCGATTCCAGCCACCGGGCAGGGGGAGAGGACTCCGCGGCGGTCGCGATCATGTGACCGAAAGCGGCGTTGTGCGCCCCCAGTGCTGCCGTGCACCGGACACGGAGCGGCATCGCAAAGTTATGATCCGTAGCGCAAGGTGGGTATGAAGTTTCCGGCACGTGCACGCTGCCCGTTCCCGACCGAACGTCTCTGGAGGTGAACCGCCGTGGCACTGGAGATTTCGGCGGTGGTGCTGCTGGCGATCATCGTCTTCTTGCTGATCAAGAAATCGGGCCTGAAGGCCGGCCACGCGGTGGTGTGCGCGCTGCTCGGCTTCTACATCGCCAGCTCGTCCATCGCGCCCACCGTCAGCCAGCTGACCACGAGCGTGGCGAGCATGATCGGCAACCTCAAGTTCTGAGCGGCTCCGAGCCCGGACCGCGCAGCGGGCCCCGGGCTTCGGGGGCACCGGGGCGGGCGGACTCGTAGGGTGTCCGTATGACGGATCTGCCAGCCCGTCGTCTCCTGCTGGTGCACGCGCACCCCGACGACGAGTCCATCAACAACGGCGCCACCATGGCCAAGTACGCGGCCGAGGGCGCCCAGGTCACCCTGGTGACCTGCACCCAGGGCGAGGAGGGCGAGGTCATCCCGCCCGCCCTCGCCCACCTGGCACCGGACCGGGAGGACCGGCTCGGCCCGCACCGCGTCGGGGAACTCGCCGCCGCCATGAAGGAGCTGGGCGTCACCGACCACCGCTTCCTGGGCGGGCCCGGCCGGTTCCGCGACTCCGGCATGATGGGCGCCCCGCAGAACCGCCGCCCCGGCGCCTTCTGGAACACCCGTGTGGCGGACGAGCCGGGGCCGCACCTCGTCGAGGTGATCCGCGAGGTCCGCCCCCAGGTGATGGTGACGTACGACCCGAACGGCGGGTACGGCCACCCGGACCACATCCAGGCCCACCGCGTCGCCATGTGGGCCGCCGACGCGGCCGCCGACCCGGAGTACCGGCCGGACCTGGGCACCGCCCACACCATCGACAAGATCTACTGGAACCGCGTCCCCCGCTCGGTCGCCGAAGAGGCCTTCGCCGCCCTGCGCACCGCCCCGGACGTGGCGTTTCCGGGCATCGCGGCCATCGAGGACGTCCCGGGCGTCATCGACGACACCTGCGTCACCGCGCGCATCGACGGCGCGGCGTACGTCGACCGCAAGGCGGCGGCCATGCGGGCGCACGCCACGCAGGTCGCCGTACAGGGGGCGTTCTTCGCCCTCTCGAACGGCCTGGGGCAGCCCCTCTTCACCGACGAGTACTACGAGCTGGCCCGCGGCACCTCGGGGGCGCCGGAAGGCGAGCGCGAGACCGACCTCTTCGCCGGGGTGACGGCACCGTGAAGGCGCTCCTCCACGCGGGACTGGCCCTGCTCGGCGCCCTGGTCGCGACCGCGGGCGCCCTCGTCCAGGGCGGCTGGTTCCCGGGCGGCCTGCTGCTGGCCCTCACCGCGACCGCGGCGCTGTTCTACGGAGGGCTGCGCGCCGCCGGCGGCCAGGCGGGCGTCATCAGCACCGGCGCGGGCTGGCTGGTCGCCGTCGTCCTGCTGAGCCTGGGCCGCGGCGAGGGCGACAAGCTGTTCTGGGGCGGCCTCGCCGACCTCGTGTACCTGCTGGGCGGCATGACGCTGGCTGTGATGTGCGCCACTTTGGGGATGTTCCCCCAACAACCCCGTCCGGTCCGCCCACTTGACAAGTGAGCGGGAGAACTTGCCGCACCGGGCACCCTGATGTTCCCCTGGCCGGGAAGGGCGCGCCGACGGCGGCCAGTATGGTGGTGCGTCGCCGCCGGACGCCCGCGGGTGTGAGAGCGGGCGGCGGAGCCAACCGGGAGAGCCTGCTTTGACTCGTGACACTGACACTTCGCCCTCGGGGCCCCAGGGGCGCGGCGGAGCCGCGTACCCCTCGGGCACGCAGCCGTACGGATCCGGCCACCCGTCACAGGAGGTGCCGGAGGGCTCCGGCGCCGCCGCGGCCGAGCCGGAGCAGCCGAAGACCGAGACGACGCTGACGACGCGGATCCGGATCAACATCCCCGGATCGCGGCCGATCCCGCCCGTCGTCGTCCGCAAGCCGGTCGGCGACGGCGACAAGCCGGCGCCGAAGGCCGACGCGGACGCGGACGGGGCGGAGCCGCAGTCCGGTCCCCCGGCCGCGGGCCCCGCTCCCCGTGCACCGCAGCCCGAGAGCCCCGCCGAGCGTACGGGCGCGACGCCGCGGCCGCAGGTCGACGAGCCGGCGCCGGAGCCGCGCGACAAGGCGACCAGCGACTGGTTCGCGCCGCGCAAGCCCCCGTCGGCCCAGCAGCCGGGCTTCCCCGCCGACGCGGCCGATCCGGCCGACGCGGTCGGCCCGCCCCCGCCCGGTGGCGCGTATCCGGCGGCGGCGCGCAGGAACCCGGTCCGTACGGCGGCGCGCAGGAGCCGGGCCCGTACAGGATGGATCCGCAGACCGGCGGCCTGCCGCAGACCGGTGGCGCCCAGGGGCAGCGGGCGCCCGTGCCCGGCATGCCGTACTTCTCCGACGGGCCCGGCGCCCCGTCGGGCCCGACCACCGGCCCCGCCATGGGGACGACCCACGTGCCGCCCGTCGACCCGACCACCGACCCGCTGGGCGCCGGTCCCCTCGGTGCCGGCCCGCTCGGCACGGGCCCCCTCGCGCCGGGCGCCCCGATGGGCGACCCCCTGGCGGGCACCCCGCGCCCGGGGGACGACACCGCGCTCCTCACCCCGCAGGACCCGCACGCCGGGCCGCCGCCGCAGGTCTCCGGCGACACCCTGACGACGGGCATCCCGGTGGTCCCGCAGGACGCCCGGGAGCCGCAGCCGCGCCCCGGCACGCCGTTCCCCCTGTCCGGTCCCGCCCAGGTCGCGCAGGACCAGCAGGACGACCAGGGCCCGCACGCGGGGTTCGCCGCGTACCCGCCCGCCCTGGACGAGCCCGCCCCGCCGGCGCCCAGGCCCACGCCCGCCCCGGAGACCCGGGCCCCGCAGGCGCCGGCCGCGCCGAAGAAGAAGGGCCGGTCCAAGCTGGTCGTCGCCGCCGCGGGCCTCTTCGGCCTGGTCGGCGTCGCCTACGGCGCGGGCCTGCTCCTCAACCACTCCGACGTGCCCAAGGGCACCGTGGTCCTCGGTGTGGACATCGGCGGCAGCACGAAGGAGGAGGCCGTCCAGAAGCTCGACGCCGCCCTCGGCCCGCGCGCGGCCCGCCCGCTGGAGATCAGCGTCGGCGGCGAGCAGCAGAGCCTCGCCCCCGACAAGGCGGGCCTGACCCTGGACACCCAGGCCACCGTCCGGGGCGCCGCGGGCAGCGACTACAACCCGGTGTCCGTGATCGGCTCCCTGTTCGGCCAGGAGCGCGTGGCGCAGCCGGTCATCCCCGTCGACGAGGAGAAGCTCGCCGTCGCGCTGCGCGACCTCGCGGGCGGCTCCGGCACGGTGGTGGAGGGCACCATCACCTTCGCACCCGGCAAGGTCACCGCCGTACCGGGCAAGCCGGGCAAGGCCCTGGACGTCCAGCGGTCGATGATCTCCATGCGGGACGCCTACCGCGCCCAGGTGGAGACCGGTCGGACGAACACGGTGGAACTGCCGGTCGCGTCCCAGGAGCCGACCATCACCCAGGCCGAACTGGACCGGGCGATGAAGGAGTTCGCGAAGCCCGCCATGTCCGACCTGATCACGATCAGGGCGGGCGGCAAGCAGATCCAGTTCGGCCCGCAGCGCTCCCTGCCGCAGATCCTGTCGATGAAGCCGGTCGACGGCCGCCTGGTGGAGGTGTACGACAAGAAGGCGATCGACCGCCTGCTGGACGGCGTCTTCGACGGCATCATGATCACGAAGGGTGACGGCGAGAAGCACCAGCTCTCGGCCGACGACGTCGCCAGCGCCATGCAGAAGGCCCTCCTCGGCAAGACGCCCGCGGAGCGCACGGTCACCATCGAACTCGACCCGCAGGGCTGACGCGCCTCCACGCGGAGGCAGGGGCACGCCCGTGGGCGTGCCCCTGCCATCGAGCGAGGGTGCTCAGTACTGGCCCTTGAGCGCTTCGGGCGATTCCGCCCGGAAGCAGGCGGAGACGACCGTGAAGGCGAGGCGGCGGTCGCCGTCCTTCCGCTTGAGCCCTTGGACGTGCACGGCGAACTGTTCGGCCTTGTTGTCGGCGAAGATCTCGGGCTGCTGCGCCTTGCTGTTTGCCTTGCCGTCCTTGGTGATCTTCCAGCCGTTCCGGACGAGCTCCTTGCGCAGGTTCTCCATGCCTCGGTCGACGTCGTCCTCGGAGATGTCGTACACCGCCCATGGGAAGTGCAGGGAGAACAAGTCGTCGCCGTACTCCTCGCAGCGGTCGATCCGAGGACCGGGCTCGGTGACCTTGCCCTTGAGTCCGGTCATGTCCAGCAGGCGGCTTGACACTTCCTTCGCCTTGTCGCGAGCCGGGTCGACGTCCATGCGGACGGGCTCGTAGCTGAGTTCGGGCATGTTCGTGCACCCCACAGTCGACAGTGAAACGGTGATAGCGAGGATGCCGGCCCATGCGTGACTTCTGACGTTCGAGGCCAGGCGACCGACTGTGGGACTCTGGCGATCAGTCACGTCTGACCTCGTCATACCTACCGGCGACCACCAGGGCCTGATTCTCGATACTCAAGGAGCCTTTCCTCCAGTAATCCCCGTGGTCTTTCGCGTTGGTCGCCATGATATTGGCCCCGAAATCCTCGTCGGAGGGTACGTTCGACGACCATGCGTATCCGAAGGGCAGCCACTCCACCCACGGGGTGAGACTCGTGTCACCGCCGTGCCCGGCGAGTTTCCCGCCGAGCGGAACCTGGTCTTTCAATGTCGACGCCGTCTGGGACCAGACGTGACCCTTGTCGGCGTCCAGGTCGTCGGCGTGGCCGACCAGCATGCCGGGACTGGCTACGGCGATGATCTCGTCGGTACGCAGATTGCCCTGCTCAGAAGCCGCGCCGACGACCGTCGTGCCGTAACTGTGGCCGATGACGGTCGTATGGCTGGCCGCGTCCCCGCCTTGGCTCGCCTCCAGGCCGGCGACGAAGCGATTCAGGTGAGGGGCCGCCTCATCGGCGAAGTCCTGATCCATCGCCTCCGGTGCGATGCTCTGCGGCGCGTCGTAGCCGATCCAGGTGATGGTGGACACCTCCTGGCCGGGGAGCGCCACGGCATGACTCATCTGCCATAGCCTCGCCATGTGGCCGACGTATGTCTCGGTCTTCGCGATACTCGTGAACGTTCCGGGCACGAAGACCGCGGTGTGGTCAGCGGTGTCCGGATTTCCGTTGGCGACGATGGCGCGCCCTCCTCCCTCGGTACCGAAACCGAGCAGATAGGCCGGTGGCAATCCTTCCTTTCCTGTGGCGTCGAAACGATCCTGGATGGCCCTCATAGCGTCCAGGTACTTGACGAGATGTTCCCTTTCCTTCCCGTACTTCGCGTTCCAGTCCCGCCATGCGGAACTGACCGCGACTGCTGGGTAGTCCTTCCCGGACGGAACGTACTTCTGTGGCTCCGGAGGAATCGAGTTCAGCCTGAGCTGGTACTCGGCCCGGGTCTCCGCCAGCACGACACGGTTGGCCTCGTCGCGGACCGCGGAAGGCAGTCCGTCCATCGCGCCGAGCTGTGCCGCGTTCAAGGACATGTAGGCCGACTGCTCGTCCGGCGACAGGCCCTTCCACCAGTCGGCGTTGGCCTTCGGGTCGCCGCCCTTCGGAGGGCCCTTGATGCCCTCCAGATACTCCTTCGCGCCGCTGCGGACGTCGCCGGTGTCCGCTTGCGTGTCGGTCCAGTCCCTGTGGGAGACCACGAGGTCGTCGTCGGCCTTGAGCTTGTGTAGCTTGGGCGCCCACATCGCGTCGGCTTCGGTCGCGTCGGCGACGGCCTGCGCGATGCGGTTGGCTATCTCCACCGCGGCGCCGAAGTTCGGATTGGGGTGGATGTTCGCCGCCTGGCGCTCCAGCGCCGCAGCGAGGTCGTTGGCATCACCCGCGGGGTCGATCGGCGCGCCGGACGGCTTCCCCTTGGCGTGTCCAAAGACCGTGCCTCCCGGGGGCAGCTTCCCTTCCTTCTCCTCCCCGGCCGGGGGATACGTCACCGACCCGTCCGGGCCCACCGTGAACTTCGCGGCGGCCGCGTCGGCCAATGCGCCGTCGAGCCTGCTCTTGGCCACCGTCAGGGCAGCGGCAAGGGCGTTGAGGGACGTGGCCGCGAGGCCGCACTCCACCTGCGTGTAGTGGAAGTTCTTCGCCAGCGCCCGGAGCTCACCGAGCGCTGCCGTCACCGCCTCACCCCTCAGACCCGCCTGCAGTCTCGCGCCGATCTGTTTCTCGACGTTGTCCTTGGCCTGGTCGGCCATGGCACTGACAGACTGATAGCGGTCGGCCGCCTCCGTGAACTCGGACGGCTTCAGCTTCTTGAGCGTTGCGAAATCCATGTGCCGGAATCACCGGCCCCCGCTGCTGCTGCCACCTGTCGCCGGTGTGTCCACGTACTTCTTGGTCACTCGCTGCAAGTCCTCGCCGATGTCGTGGTCGTTGGCGTACTGGTCCTTGCCTGCCCGCTCCAGCGGCCCCTGGAGGGAACTGCACCTCCCGGCCACGCCCTCCAGGTAGCGCTTCCACGACGCGTACAGCTCCCGCTGAGCCCCGGCGCTCTCCACACCGGTGATCGTGGCGCCTTTCTGCCGCGACTCCAGTTGTCCCAGCGCCTTCCTGACGTTCACCGCCACGGCGGCGACATCGCTTCCGGCACGGGACCAGACCGCTTTGTCGTTCTTCAGGTCGTCGTTGCCGCCACCGCCCGGTGAGGCACTCGCGAGACTCATGCTCGCCCCACCTCCCGAGCCTCGCTTGAGCTGCGCCCACTCCGCGTCAAAGGAGTGCATGGCTCCCCCACCCTGTTGTCGAGCACTTTGTGCATGATCGACTGCCCATCCTATGGGCGCTTTCGGTGGCTCCCGGTGCCCGCGCTTCCGGAGCCCGTCAGCGGAAGGCGGCGGCGTGCTCGGCTGCCCAGTCGCGGAACGGTCTGGCCGGGGAGCCGCTGACCTGGGCCACCGTGTCCCGGGCCGCCGGCAGCGCGTCGCTGAGGTCCCTGTCCGTCAGGTCCAGTCCCGCGTCGGCGATCTCACCGCCGATGACCGCGGCCAGATCCCGGTGGGCCTCCTCCTCGCTGATGGCGACGACCGCGACGCCCCGCCCCACCGCCTCCGCGACGGCCGCGGCCTGCTGCCGTACGGTGACGCGCTCCGGTCCCGTCAGCGCATACGTCCGTCCCCCGGGGTACGGCTCCGTCAGTGCCACCCGCGCCACGGCCGCGATGTCCGCCGGGTGGATGGTGGGCAGACTGTGACAAGCGTGTTGCCACACGGCTTGAGCGTGCCCGCGTACTTGACGCCTCCGGTCTCCGGCCATGTGGGCTCTCTTGAACGTGACGGTACTGCGCCGACAGGTCGGCGGCCCGGGGTGGTAGCCCAACAGATGCGCCATAGAGTGCAGTTGGGGCAGCGAAGCCGTGTCCGTATGCATGTCCTCCCTTTCGGGGCGGTGCTCACGCCCTGCAGGAAGGGATGCTCTCGCTGATGCGGTTGGCGGAGCTGCCTCCGGTCGCCTACGTGGAGGGCTGGAAGGCGGGAAGGTCTGGGAGCAGGTGTCCCGAGTGGAGCAGGCCTTCGCCGCCCACGATCTTGCTTTGGGTGAGGCACTGTCGCATCAAGAGTCACTGGGCATGATGAGATCCGTAGCGGAGGGATACGAGGATGAAGCACAGCGAGCACGTCGCCCATGAGGCGTCGGATCTTCCGCTGTGGCGCAAGTCCACCTACTGCGACCCCAACGGGGGCAGCTGCCTCGAAGTCGACGACTCCGCCCGCCCGGTCCACGTCCCCGTCAGGGACAGCAAGAACCCCACCGGCCCCGTCGTGCTCTTCGGCGCAGCCGCCTGGGGGACGGTCGGTCCGCGCCGTCAGGCGAAACCCGCTCGGCTGAGCGGCGACGCCCTGGCACCATCAGGGCATGATCGAATCGCGTTCGTTCGAGGAACTCGTCGCCGAGGCCGAGGCCGAGCCCACCGAAGGGTGGGACTTCTCGTGGTTCGAGGGGCGGGCCACCGAGGCGCGCCCCTCGTGGGGGTACCAGCGCGCCATGGGGGAGCGCATGGCGCGGGCCGCCGCCGCGCTGGACGTGCAGACCGGCGGGGGCGAGGTGCTCGCCGGGATCCCGGCGCGGCCCCCGCTGTGCGTGGCCACCGAAGCCTGGCCGCCGAACGTCGCCAAGGCGACCGCCCTCCTGCACCCGCTGGGCACCGTCGTGGTCGCCGCACCGGAGGAGCCGCCGCTGCCGTTCGCGGACGGCGCCTTCGACCTCGTGGTCAGCCGCCACCCGGTGAAGCCGCACTTCGACGAGATCGCGCGCCTGCTGCGGCCGGGCGGCACGTACTTCGCGCAGCACGTCGGACCGGCCAGCGTCTTCGAACTGGTGGAGTATTTCCTGGGGCCGCAGCCCGAGGAGGTCCGCAGGGCCCGGCACCCCGACGACGAGCGGGCCCAGGCGGAGGCGGCGGGCCTGGAGGTCGTGGACCTGCGCACGGAGCGGCTGCGGATGGAGTTCCTCGACATCGGCGCCGTCGTGCACTTCCTGCGCAAGGTGGTCTGGATGGTGCCGGGCTTCACCGTCGCGGCCCACCGCGACCGCCTGCGGGAACTGCACGAGCGGATCACGGCGGACGGGCCGTTCGTGGCGCACAGCAGCCGCACCCTGTGGGAGGCCAGGAAACCGGCCGCCTCCTAGTTCAGCCGGGCACGCGCCATCCGGGCGGTCGAGCGGAGCGTCTCCGCCGTGGCGGGCTCCACCACGTCCAGCACGTCGGCGTAGGCGTCGAGCTCCGCGGCGCCCGCCAGGAACTCGCCCCGCTGGATCAGCAGCCGGCCCTTCTCGTAGCGGAGCCGGGCCGGGTGGGCCGGGAGCAGCAGGGCCAGCTCCAGGGCCCACAGGGCGACCGCCGAGTGCTCCGGGCGGGCCGACGCCCAGGCGCGGATGTTGTTCAGGATCCGCAGGACGATGTCCAGCACGTCCGCGGGCAGCAGCATGGACGGGTCGGGCGGCTCCCCGGTCGCCCCCGCCACCAGCAGTTCCGTGTCCGCGCCGGTCAGGAGCCGCCCGCCCGCGAACGGGTCGGCCAGCACCTGCTCGCCCGGGTCGCCGAAGCCGACCACGAAGTGGCCCGGCAGCGCCACCCCGTACACCGGCGCCCCCGCCCGCCGCGCGACCTCCATCCACACCACCGAGAGCGTGATGGGCAGACCGCGGCGGCGCAGCAGTACCTGGTGCAGCAGCGACGACTCCAGGCGGCGGTAGTCCGCGGGCGTGCCGTGGAAGTCGTGCCCGCCGCCCAGCAGCCGCTCCAGCGCCCGAGCCCAGTCCCGCGGGCTCTTCGCCCCGTACGGGACGAGGCCGGCCAGCCGGTCCAGTTCGATCTCGGCCGCGTCCATCCCGCGCCGGCCGAGGCCCGGCTCCGCCTCCGCGCAGACCAGCAGGCAGAGCTCGGCCAGGTCCGGCCGCTCCTCCCGTGCCTCCGCAGCGAACCGCGCCTTCCAGTCCTCGCTCTCCTCGCTGTGCATACGGCTCACGTACCCCGTCAGAGGCGGAAGTGGTGGTAGTGGTGGTGGACCGCGAAGCCCATCCCCGCGTACAGCGCCCGCGCCGCGTCGTTGTCCGTCTCGACCTGGAGCCAGGCCGCCGACGCGCCCTCCTCCAGCGCCTTCGCCGCGAGCGCCGCCGTGACCGCCGTGGCCAGGCCCTGCCTGCGCCGCTCGGGGGCGACTTCCAGCGCCAGCAGGCCGGCCCAGCGGCCGTCCACCACGCAGCGCCCGATGGCCGCAGGGATGCCGCCCTCGCCGGGGACGGACGCGAACCACACCGACGGGCCCGCGGCCAGCACCCGCAGCACGTGCTCGCCCGGCTCGCCCACCCGGTGGTAGCGGTGCAGCCACCCCGGGTCGGCGGTGCGGGCCACCGTCACGTCGGCGGCCTCCGCCACGTCCGCGAGCGGTGCCAGGGCGGCGACGCGGACCTCCGCTGTCACCTCGCGCCGCAGGCCCCGCTCGTCCAGGGCCGCGCACAGCGCCTCCTGCGTGCCCTCGGCGCCCGTCGCCACCTGGGCGTACGGGGGCAGGCCCCGCCGCGCGTACCAGGCGCGGACGCGGTCGAGGGCGTCGTCGAGGGCAGGCCCGGGTCGCCGAGCGGCAGGACCGAGTTGGCCCTGCGGGTGAAGCCGCGCGCCGCGCGCAGCGTCCACTCTCCGAGTGGTTCGCTCTCCAATGGCTGCCAGGCCCGCGCCTGGGCCCGCGCAAGCTCCGCGAACCCGGCGGCGGGCCCCCGCCGCCGGGCCGGCGCGGCGGGCACCACCTTGCCCGCGACCAGGGACGATTCCGCTATGCGGACCGTCTCCCCGGTCCGCTGTGTGATCAGCAGCACACCCCCGGTCCAGGATGTGAGAACCCCGACCGCGTCCGTGAACCTCCCCGCACCGTCGCCCGGGTCCCTCAAGCGGCGCACCGAGATGCGTTTGCCCACGTCAGAGGGTGTGATGTGGACGTCGAGCCGTCCGCCCGCAGTGAACTCCACAGCTGTCTCCGCCCCTCCTGTACGGATCCTCTCCAAGAACGGAGATACTAGGTGCGGGCATCGACGACGCCGCGCTCCCGCGCAGAGCCAGCCCTACCAAGGAGGAACGACAGCGTGACCTACGTCATCGCGCAGCCTTGTGTCGACGTGAAGGACAAGGCGTGCATCGAGGAGTGCCCCGTCGACTGCATCTACGAGGGCAGCAGGTCCTTGTACATCCACCCGGACGAATGCGTCGACTGCGGGGCCTGTGAGCCGGTCTGCCCGGTCGAGGCGATCTTCTACGAGGACGACGTGCCGGAGGAGTGGAAGGACTACTACAAGGCGAACGTCGAGTTCTTCGACGAGCTCGGCTCGCCCGGTGGCGCCTCCAAGCTCGGCCTGATCGAGCGCGACCACCCCTTCGTCGCCGCCCTGCCCCCGCAGGGCTGACCGGATCGCCTGTTCATCGCCCTCGGTCCCGTACGGTCTCCCGCTGTACGGGACCGAGGCGTTTCGCGACCGTACGCCCGGCGGCACCGGACGGCGTCCGCCGGTGCCCGTACGAGAAAGTGAGCACCACCCGTGTCCGGAGTCTCGTCCCGCCTGCCCGTCTTCCCCTGGGACAAGCTTGAGCCGTACAAGGCGACGGCCGCCGCGCACCCCGACGGGATCGTCGACCTGTCCGTCGGTACCCCGGTGGACCCGGTACCGGAGCTGATCCGGCGCGCCCTCGTCGACGCCGCGGACTCGCCCGGCTACCCGACGGTGTGGGGCACGGCCGCCCTGCGCGACGCCATCGCCGGCTGGTGCGGGCGGCGGCTCGGCGCGCGGGGCGTGGCGCACCCGAACGTGCTGCCCGTGGTCGGCTCCAAGGAACTGGTGGCCTGGCTGCCGACCCAGCTCGGCCTCGGCCCCGGCGACCGGGTCGCCTACCCCCGGCTCGCCTACCCGACGTACGAGGTGGGTGCCCGCCTCGCGCAGGCGGAGCCGGTGGTGTACGACGACCCGACCGAGCTGGACCCCGCGGGGCTGAAGCTGCTGTGGCTGAACTCGCCGTCCAACCCGACCGGGCGGGTGCTCCCCAAGGAGGAGCTGGTCCGGATCGTGGCGTGGGCGCGCCGGCACGGCGTCCTGGTCGTCAGCGACGAGTGCTACCTGGAGCTCGGCTGGGAGGCCGACCCGGTCTCCGTGCTGCACCCGGACGTGTGCGGCGGCTCGTACGACGGGCTCGTGGCCGTCCACTCCCTGTCGAAGCGGTCCAACCTCGCCGGCTACCGCGCCGCCTTCCTCGCCGGTGACGCGGCGGTGCTGGGGGAGCTGCTGCAGATCCGCAAGCACGGCGGCATGATGACGCCCGCACCGGTGCAGGCCGCGACGGTCGCCGCGCTCGGGGACGACGCGCATGTGCGGGAGCAGCGGGAGCGGTACGCGGCCCGCCGCGCCGCGCTGCGGTCCGCGCTCGTGGGGCACGGCTTCCGGATCGAGCACAGCGAGGCCAGCCTCTACCTGTGGGCCACGCGCGACGAGCCGTGCTGGGACACGGTGGGGTACCTCGCGGAGCGCGGCATCCTCGTGGCGCCCGGCGACTTCTACGGCACGGCGGGGGAGCGGTTCGTGCGGGTCGCGTTCACGGCGACGGACGAGCGGGTCGAGGCGGCGGTCAAGCGGCTCGGCTGACCGGACCGGCAGGCGCTGCCACCGCCGCGGGCCACGCCGGCGGCAGGTGGGGGCGCGCGCATGCGGAAGGCCCGGGGAGGCGTGCTCCCCGGGCCTTCCGCATGGAGGACGGCGGCTTCCGGCGCGCCCGGATCGGCGCCCGGCACCGCCGCCCGCGGCGCGGCTCCCGGCCGGTGTCCGGTCCGCGGCCGACCTGCTGTCCGGTCCGCGGCCGCTCCGGCACCGGGTCCGCGCCGGATCGGCGCCCGGCCCGGTTTCCCGTCCCGGCCTGCCGGCCGGTTCAGCCGACCGGCTGCGCGAGCCGGTCCGGGCCTGTCGGGCTCGGGTGCCGGGCTCCGGCCGCCCATGTCCGGTCACCGGCGTCCGGTGCCGGGCTCCGGCCGTCGTGGGCCGTGCCCGGTTGCGGTCGTCCGGTCCGGGTGCGGGCGGGTGCGCCCGGTCGGATCAGAGGCCGCCGACCGGCACGCCGCCGAGCAGACCGCCGCCGAGGCCGCCGCCGGGCGCTCGGCCGGGGCGGTCTCGCCCGCGACGTCCGTGGTGGCGCCGGCGGCGTCACCCGCGACCTCGCCGCCGCTGCGGGCGACGTCGCCGGCGGCCTTCTGGGCGACCGGGGCGGTCTTCTTGGCGGTGCCGCCGACGTTCTCGGTGGCGGCCGGGACGGCCTTGTCGGTCACCTTGCTGCCCGCTTCGCCCGCCAGACCGGTGGCGCTCTT
Source organism: Streptomyces sp. CC228A (assembly GCF_021390935.1). Lineage (GTDB taxonomy): Bacteria > Actinomycetota > Actinomycetes > Streptomycetales > Streptomycetaceae > Streptomyces. Next base: position 668,316 of record NZ_JAJPUI010000002.1, on the reverse strand, counting down.
CGAGGCGGTGTCGACCGTGTCGGTCGCCGCGGCGGTGTCGAGGGCCGTCACGCCGCCGGCGATGTCGGCGTTCTCGGGAAGGGCCACGGCGCTCGCGGAGCCGGCCGCACCGACCACGGAGGCAGCTCCCGCTGCGGTGAGCAGCGCGGCACTGGCGATCCGGCGGGTCAGGGGGAGGGACATGATGCTCCTTCGACGAGGGAGGGTCGTGTGGGCTGTGATGCCTGTCCGACGATCGGACGCTGTGACAACCGCTCGGAGACCCGGGAAGGTTGCGGCGGGCGAAGGTAAAGAGTTGGTAATGCGCCCGTGGGGTCCTGGGAGCCCCTCCCCGCCCAAAACCGGGCAAACAATGGGCTTTCCCGTTTCCTGAAGAACCGTCACTGCCCAACTGCCACCGGGAATTCGGGGCCGCGGGCGAGAGAGGGCGGCTGCTCGGACGGGGGCCGCTGCCGTCCGGGGGTACCTACCCCTTCCGGGCGAATTCCCGGAGAGGCGACCGAATGCTGTACGAGAGCAGCGTGATTACTCTGTGATCAGAGTCGACTACGATGCGAAAAGGGTCTGCGCACTCACCGTGCCGCGCGCGCCGCCACCCGGATCCGCACATGGTCCGCGTCCGCCTGCCGGTCCCCGCCGCCGGGCACCTCCCGCCAGCCGTGCGCCGGAAGCCGGGCGCTCCACACCCGCCCGGCGTACGCGACCTCCTCGATCCGCAGGGCGTCCGCCTGCGCCACCGCCCACTGGGCCAGCTCCCAGCCCCGCCGCGAACCGGCGGGCGCGGCGCCGCCGCCCGCCGCGTCCTCCCGGTCCGCCGCGTCGTCGGCGGGCGAGCCGGCGACCGGGGCGACCGGCACCGTCACGACGTCCGCGGCCTCCGCCGGGGCCGAGGACCCCGCCGACCCGCCGCCGGCGGGCGACCCCTTGCCGTCGTCCAGGCCGTCCCCCCGGCCCGCGCCGCCGCCCAGCAGGCCCGTACCGAACGAGCGCGTCAGCTCCGCGCGCACCTGCACCACGTCACCGGTCCGCGACCCCAGCAGCGTCGTGCAGGTGAGCGACGCCCGCGAGCGGCCGGTCAGCGCCGCCGCCAGCAGCGCCGCGTCCGGCTCGTGCTTCGCGTACGCCTGCGGGAACCCGCTGCGCTGCACCTTCTGCGCCGCCACCGTCAGCGGCAGCCGCGAGTAGCCCGGCACCTCCGCCAGCCGGTCGTAGAAGATGGCCGACGCGTACACCGGGTCCATGATCTGCCGCTCCGTGCCCCAGCCCTGCGACGGCCGCTGCTGGAACAGGCCCAGAGAGTCCCGGTCGCCGTAGTCGATGTTGCGCAGCGCCGACTCCTGCAGCGCCGTCGCCAGCGCGATCGTCACCGCCCGCTCCGGCATCCCCTTCGTCGTGCCGACCGCGGCGATCGTCGCCGCGTTCGCCGCCTGCTCGGGCGTGAACCGGTACGTGTGGCTGCCGCTGCCCACCACGCAGCCCGGAGCCCCCCGGCCGCCCGTCTCGTAGCGCACCGCCACATAGCCGGCCACGGCGAGCAGAACGGCGAACCCGGCCGCGATCCGGGCACGTCGGGACGCACGGGACGTGCGGGCGACCGGAGGCGGGGGCGACGCGGGAGCTGCGAGGGACTTGGACACGGCCCCACCGTACAAGGGGCCGGGATAGGCTCGGCACATGCCTGACTCCACGCCCGAAGCGCCCCCGTACACGGCTCTCGACCTGAAGCAGGACGGCCCCGCGCTGACCGCCGCACTGGTCGACTTCCCCTCCGTCAGCGGCACCGAGAAACCCCTGGCGGACGCGATCGAGCAGGCCCTGCGAACCCTCCCGCACCTCACCGTCGACCGGTACGGCAACAACGTCGTGGCCCGCACCCGCCTCGGCCGGCCCGAGCGGGTCATCCTCGCCGGCCACATCGACACGGTGCCCATCGCCGACAACGTCCCGTCCCGGCTGGACGCCGACGGGATCCTCTGGGGCTGCGGCACCTCCGACATGAAGTCCGGCGTGGCCGTGCAGCTGCGCATCGCCGCCACCGTCCCCGAACCCAACCGCGACCTGACGTTCGTCTTCTACGACAACGAGGAGGTCGCGGCGCACCTCAACGGCCTCGGGCACGTGGCCGCCGCCCACCCCGACTGGCTCGAAGGCGACTTCGCCGTCCTCCTGGAGCCCACCGACGGCCAGGTCGAGGGCGGCTGCCAGGGCACCCTGCGCGTCCACCTCAGGATGACCGGCGAGCGCGCCCACTCCGCCCGCTCCTGGATGGGCGCCAACGCCATCCACGCCGCGGCGCCCGTGCTGGCCCGGCTCGCCGCGTACGAGCCGCGCCGGCCCGTCATCGACGGCCTGGAGTACCGGGAGGGCCTCAACGCCGTCGGTATCGAGGGCGGCGTGGCCACCAACGTCATCCCCGACGCCTGCACCGTCGTCGTGAACTACCGCTACGCCCCCGACCGCAGCAAGGAGGAGGCGGAGAAGCACGTACGGGAGGTCTTTGCCGACTGCGGCGTCGACGAGTTCGTCGTGGACGACCACACCGGCGGCGCCCTGCCCGGCCTGTCGCACCCGGCGGCCGCCGCCTTCATGGAGGCGGTCGGCGGCACGGCGCAGCCCAAGTTCGGCTGGACCGACGTGTCGCGCTTCAGCGCCCTCGGTGTGCCCGCCGTCAACTACGGTCCCGGCGACGCGCTCTTCGCGCACAAGCGGGACGAGCACGTGGCCGTCGACCGCATCACCCACTGCGAGCGCCGCCTGTACGACTGGCTCACTGCCTGACGACCGTAATTTCGCCACGCTTCACTTCCGCCGTCCTACGCTGATCCCGGCAAACGATGTTCAGCGTAAGGGAGCGGATCATGGGTAACCCCGAGGCCGAAGGGCTGCGTGCGCTGGCGGAACAGCGGCTGGGCCCGGTGCTCCGCCGCAGGGAGCAGGTCCAGCCGGGCACCGCGGACCAGCGTCTTCTGGACACCGCGGGCGACTCGGACTGGGTGCACACCGACCCGTGGCGGGTCATGCGCATCCAGTCCGAGTTCGTCGAGGGCTTCGGCGCCCTCGCCGAACTGCCCAGCGCCATCAGCGTCTTCGGCTCCGCCCGGACCCAGCCGGACACCCCCGAGTACGAGGCCGGCGTGAAGCTGGGCAGGGCCCTGGTGGAGGCCGGCTTCGCGGTGATCACGGGCGGCGGCCCGGGGGCGATGGAGGCCGCGAACCGGGGTGCCCGGGAGGCCAAGGGAGTCTCCGTGGGCCTGGGCATCGAGCTGCCCTTCGAGCAGGGCCTGAACCCGCACGTCGACATCGGCATCAACTTCCGCTACTTCTTCGTCCGCAAGACGATGTTCGTGAAGTACGCGCAGGGCTTCGTCGTGCTGCCGGGCGGTCTCGGCACCCTGGACGAGCTGTTCGAGGCGCTGACCCTGGTGCAGACCCGCAAGGTGACCCGCTTCCCGATCGTGCTCTTCGGCACGGAGTACTGGTCGGGGCTGGTGGACTGGCTCCGCCACACCGTCATCGCGCAGGGCAAGGCCGCGGAGCGGGACCTGATGCTGTTCCACGTCACGGACGACGTGGACGAGGCCGTGGCCCTCGTCAGCAAGGAGGCGGGCCGCAACTGACGCCGCCGACCCCGCCGGGGCGGCTCCGCACCGAAGGCGCCCCGGCGGCGCCCCCGCCCCGGGAGTGGGCCGTCGGCCGCTCACCCCGGGAGCGCGGGGCGCCCAACCTCGGGGCCGTCCTGCCCGGTCTCACCCGGGGCCGTCCCGCCCGGTGACGGGGACGGCGGCCCTGACGGCTGCGGGGCGGGGCCTCCGTGGGGTGCAGGGGCGGCTCGGTGCCCGGCCCGTCAGGAGCCGGCGGGCCGGTGCGGCGCCCGGTTCCGGCCGCCGGCCCCAGGCCGGGCAGGCGCGGTGCCCCGCCCCGGCCGTCGGACCCGGCCGTGCCGACGCGGTGCCGGTCCCGCCGTCGGACCTCGGTCGTGGCGGCGTCGTACGCGGTTCCGGACGTCGTACCCGGCCGGGCAGGCGTCGTGCGCCGTGCCCGGTCCCGGACGTCAGGGCCCCGGCCGCCCAGGTCGGCGAGCGCGACGCCCAGGCGGGGCCCGGAGGACCGGTCAGGCCAGGCCCCGCCGGGCCACCGCGGGCTCCCGGTGGCCGGCGATGGACGCGACCATGTCGAGGACCTGCCGGGTCTCCGCCACCTCGTGGACCCGGTACACCTGCGCCCCCAGCCAGGCCGAGACGGCGGTCGTCGCCAGCGTCCCGATCAGCCGCTCCTTGACGGGCCGGTCCAGGGTCTCGCCGACGAAGTCCTTGTTGGACAGGGACACCAGCACCGGCCACCCCGTCTCCACCATCTCGCCGAGCCGCCGCGTCGCCTCCAGCGAGTGCCGGGTGTTCTTGCCGAAGTCGTGCCCCGGGTCGATCAGCACCGACTCCCGCGGCACCCCCAGCGCCACCGCCCGTTCGGCGAGCCCCACCGTGACGCGGAGGATGTCCGCCACCACGTCCTCGTACGCGGTCCTGTGCGGCCGCGTCCGCGGCTCCACACCGCCCGCGTGCGTGCACACCAGGCCCGCCCCGTACCGCGCCGCGACCTGCGCGAGCTTCGGGTCCACACCGCCCCAGGCGTCGTTCAGCAGGTCCGCGCCCGCCTCGCACACGGCCTCGCCCACCTCGTGCCGCCAGGTGTCGACGCTGATCACCACGTCGGGGTGGCGGCGCCGCACCTCGGCCACGAAGCCGACCGTCCGCCGGGCCTCCTCCTCGGCGGTGACCTCCTCGCCGGGCCCCGCCTTCACCCCGCCGACGTCGATGACGGCCGCGCCCTCCGCGACGGCCTGCTCCACGCGCGCGAGGGCCGGCTCGTCGAGGAACGTCGCGCCCTGGTCGTAGAAGGAGTCCGGCGTCCGGTTCACGATCGCCATGATCACCGGCTCGTGCCGGTCGAATTCGCGTCGTCCCAGGCGCAGCATCCCGTATGTCCTCCTCGCGTGACGTCCCTGCGACCCTAACCGCCGCCACCACGTGGCACGATCGGGGCCGGATGTTTTCCGCTCCCGGGAGAGGCGCGCTGTGTTCTGGTTCTTGGCTGTGGCGATGGTGGTCGTGGTGGCCGCGGTGACCGTCGCGGTGATCGGCGGGGGGCAGAGCGAGCCGCTGCCCGAGGCGGCCCCGGAGCACCTGGTCGACCCGCTCCCGGTGAGCCGGCCGGTGAGCCGCGCCGACATCGAGGCCATGCGGCTGCCCATGGCGGTCCGGGGCTACCGCATGGTGGACGTCGACGACGTCCTGGACCGGCTGGCCGCGGAACTGGCCGAGCGCGACGCCCGGATCGCGGAGCTGGAGGCGGCGCTCGCGGGCGCCCAGGCGACGGCGGCCGGCGGCGACCTGTTCGAGAGGCGCCCGCAGCAGGCTCCCGGGGACGGCGGCGACGCGGTCGGCGCCCGGCCGGAAGAGCGGGGCGGCGCACCGGACGGCGGCGACGGGACCCGGGACGCGGGCGGTGCGGGCGGCGGGCGCGAGGGCGAGGCCTGATGGCGGCCACCGGAGCGGTGCCGGGACCGGACGGCGCCCTGCGCTGTCCGTGGGGCGTCTCGACGGCGGACTACCTGCCGTACCACGACGACGAGTGGGGCCGGGCGGTCCGCGGGGACGACGCGCTCTTCGAACGGCTCTCCCTGGAGGCATTCCAGTCCGGGCTGTCGTGGATCACGATCCTGCGCCGCCGGGAGGGCTTCCGCCGGGCGTTCGCGGACTTCCGGATCGCGGCGGTGGCGGCGTACACCGACGAGGACCGGGAGCGGCTCCTCGCCGACGCCGGGATCATCCGCAACCGCGCCAAGATCGACGCGACCCTCGCCAACGCCCGCGTCCTGGCCGGATGGGCGCCCGGCGACCTGGACGCCCTCATATGGTCGTACGCCCCCGACCCGGCGACCCGCCCCGTCCCGCGGACCCTCGCCGACGTCCCGGCGGTCACCGACGAGTCGACGGCGCTGTCGAAGGCGCTGAAGACGCGCGGCCTGCGGTTCGTGGGCCCCACGACGGCGTACGCGCTGATGCAGGCGTGCGGCCTGGTCAACGACCACCTCGCCGACTGCGTCGCGCGCGACCCGGCAGCCGCCTGACCGTCCCCCCGGCTTCCCGGGCGCATCTCCCGGCACGAGTCCCGGCGGGGCTGCCGCCCGCGTGCCGTACGTACGGAACCGGCGCCGCCGCTGCCGCGCCGGCCGCCCGGAACCGGGCCTCCCCGGACTACCCGGCTGCCGCCCCGCCCGTTGCGCGAAGGCGCACGCGCGACGGCGTACGCGCGGAACGCGGCTCCCCGTACCTGCCCCCGACCCCGGCCGCTGTGCCCGCCCCGCGTCCGGTCGGCGCGGCGCCGCCCGCACCCGGCCGGCAGCTGGCCCGCGAGACGGCCGGCGCCGCCGGTTCGGCCCGCGCCGATCCCGGGCTGCCGCCCCGGGGGCGTGACAGCACCCGAGGGGGCCGGGGGCTCGTACCGGTGGCAGGAGGGCAGCGGCCCACGTGCGGCCGCGACAGCACCCGCGGCGGCCGGGCCGCGCGCCGGCAGGGGGTCAGCGGCCCACGTACGCGGGCTTCTTCTTCGCCAGGAACGCCTCCACCGCGATCCGGTGGTCCTCCGAGGTGCCCGCGCGGCTCTGGAGTTCGTCCTCCTTCTCCAGTGCCTCGGCCAGGCCGCGGCCCGCGCCGTACGCCATGGCCTCCTTCAGCCCCGCATACGCCACCGTCGGCCCCGCCGCCAGCGTGCGGGCCACGGCCAGCGCCTCGGCCGCCAGCTCCGCCGCGGGGACCAGCCTGTTCACGATGCCCAGCTCGGCGGCCTCCTGCGCCGACACCGTCCGGGGGAAGAACAGCAGGTCGGCGGCGCGGCTCGGGCCGACGAGGCGGGGCAGCGTCCAGGACATGCCCGAGTCGGCGGCCAGGGCCACCCCCGCGAACGCGGTGTTGAAGGACGCCGTGTCCGCGACGACCCGGTAGTCCGCCGCCAGGGCGAAGCCGAAGCCGGCGCCCGCCGCGACCCCGTTCACCCCGGCCACCACCGGCTTCGGCATCCCGGTGATCGCCCGCACGATGGGGTTGTAGTGCTCGCGGACGGTCCGCATCGGCTCGTCACCGCCGAGGCCCCGCACGTGCTCCTTGAGGTCCTGCCCCACGCAGAACGCCCGCCCGGCCGCGGTGAGCAGCACCGCCCGCACGGCCGGGTCCGCGGCCGCCGCCTCCAGGGACTCCCGCAGGGCCACCTTCGCCTCGGTGTTCAGCGCGTTCATGGCATCGGGCCGGTTGAGGGTGACGGTGGCGAGTCCGTCGCTCACCTCGTACAGCACGGTGTCGGCCATTGGCGGGTCCCTTCGCGGCTCCGGGCGTGTGGTGTCCCGCCCAGCATGGCGGAGATCATCCGGCTTCGACACGAGCCGGGGCATGTGAGCTGCGTCAAAGAAAGGCACTCCGGGCCACGTGCGGCGAGGGCGCAGTATCGCAGGCGGAAGGCCCAATTGTGGGGTTTTGCGTGATCGCGTTGCCCAAGCGATGCGGCCCGATGTTGGTCATCGGGTGTCACCATGCGGGATAATGACCTGGAAGCAATGTGTTCGAAGCCGGTACGTGCCCTTTCCGGGGACATCGATCGGCTTGCGATGAGCTGGTTTCAGGAAGGGGAACGAGCATGGCGGCCATGAAGCCGCGGACGGGCGACGGCCCGCTCGAGGTGACCAAGGAGGGGCGGGGCATCGTCATGCGCGTTCCGCTCGAAGGCGGCGGTCGGCTTGTCGTCGAGCTGACCCCGGACGAGGCCGAAGCCCTCGGTGACGCGCTGAAGAAGGTCGTCGGCTGACGTCCGGCATCGGCACACGCGTTTCGCTGTCTTCCGAGCGCCCTGGCGGGCTGGGGACCTCCCCGACCCGCCAGGGCGCTCGCGCGTCCGGCGGCGGATGCCGGGACCGGGGGCGGGGCGGGGACCGACACCGGGGCAGGGGCCGCGGGCCGGACCGGGGCGGGGATCGACGCGGAGGCCGGGGCCGCGGGCCGGACCGGGGCGGAGTCCGGGATCGTCACCGGTCCCCTCACCGGTCCTCTCAGCGGCGGACCGCGCAGAGCAGGCCGTCGCCGAGCGGCAGCAGCGACGCGACCAGCTCACCGCTCTCCCGCACCGTCCGCAGCAGGTCGCGCAGGGCCAGTACCTCCGCCGGCTGGGCCGCGGAGTCCACCGTGCGCCCTTCGGCGAACACCCCCTCGAAGCACACCAGCCCGCCGGGCCTCAGCAGCCGCAACGATTCCGCGAGGTAGTCGGGGTACTCGGCGCGGTCCCCGTCGCAGAACACCAGGTCGTAGCCGCCGTCCGCCAGCCGTGGCAGGACCTCCAGGGCCCGGCCCGGGATGAACCGCGCCCGGTTGCCCGCGAAGCCCGCCGCCCGGAACGCCTCCCGGGCGAACTGCTGCCGCTCCGGCTCCGGGTCGACCGTCGTGAGGACCCCGTCCGGCCGCATCCCGTGCAGCAGGTGGATACCGGAGACCCCGGTACCCGTGCCGATCTCCGCGACCGCCTTGGCGTCCACCGACGCGGCGAGCATCCGCAGCGCGGCGCCCGTGCCCGGGGACACCGAGGAGAGCCCCGTCTCCCGGGCCCGCTCACGAGCCCAGAGCAGCGCTTCGTCCTCGCAGACAAAGGCGTCGGCGAACGCCCAGCTCGTCTGCCGGTTGGCGGTAATGGCCCTCTCCTGTCCCGTAGTCGGCAACCGTGACTGTAGCCGTTCGGCGTCGGGAACCCGCAGATGGGACCGAGCGTTGGGAGGGGCAGGGGGGACAGGCATGGACAGGAGCCGGGGCCCGGGCGCGGACCGGGGCGGAGGGCGGGACCGGAAGACGGTCCCAAATTCACGTAAAGATTCTTATCCGGAGCTAACGGGCGAGGTGGCTATGGTAGGGGCTCCACTGGACACCACCAGAGCCGACAGGGGAGGTGCGGCTGCGCCTGTGGATCGGGGAGGAGTGCTGCGGTTGCGGCGCTTTCTCAGGTCGGCGGGTGAGCCGAAATCCGTGACCGACATCGCTGACAGCCACGCCGCCGACGACACCGCAGCCACCACGGCGACCTTCGCATCGGATGCGGAACCGCAGGCGTGGGCTCCGCCCTCCTGGGAGGAGATCGTCAATACGCACAGCGGCCGCGTCTACCGACTCGCCTACCGTCTGACGGGCAACCAGCACGACGCCGAGGACCTCACGCAGGAGGTCTTCGTCCGGGTCTTCCGGTCGCTGTCGACCTACACGCCCGGCACCTTCGAGGGCTGGCTGCACCGCATCACCACGAACCTGTTCCTCGACATGGTCCGGCGCAAGCAGCGCATCCGCTTCGACGCCCTCGGCGACGACGCGGCGGAGCGGCTGCCGAGCCGCGAGCCGTCGCCGCAGCAGGCGTTCCACGACACCCACTTCGACGCGGACGTGCAGCAGGCGCTGGACACCCTCGCGCCCGAGTTCCGCGCGGCCGTGGTGCTGTGCGACATCGAAGGGTTGTCGTACGAGGAGATCGCCGCGACGCTCGGTGTGAAGCTCGGCACCGTCCGCAGCCGCATCCACCGGGGCCGGTCGCATCTGCGCAAGGCCCTGAAGCACCGCTCGCCCAAGGCGCGCGCCGAGCAGCACGACGCCGTCCCGGAGCCGCAGTCCGGCCCGTTCGAGCAGAGCCGGGGGAAGGTGTTCGTCGCCGTGGGCGGGGAGGGTGGGGCTGCGTGAGTGGCACACACCCCACCCCGGCGGAACAGCACCTGGGGGACCGGCTCGCCGCCCTCGTCGACGGCGAGCTCGGCCATGACGCCCGCGAGCGGGTCCTCGCCCATCTGGCGACCTGTGCGCGCTGCAAGGCGGAGGCGGACGCCCAGCGCCGTGTGAAGAGCTACTTCGCGCAGGCGGCCCCGCCACCGCCCTCGGAAGGGCTGCTGGCCCGGCTCCAGGGCCTGCCCGCGGGCGCCCTCGGCGGCGACGACCCCGGCGGCGGCCTCTTCGGTACGGCTACGGGCTCCGGCTTCGGCACGCCGCCGGGGTCCGGGCCCGACGGCGGCGGGCTCGGGGCGGAGCGGGCGGCGGTGGCCCCGGGGCTTCGCGGCGGGGTCCGGCGGGCTCGGCTACCTGCCCGCGCCGGACGGCCGCGGCGGCCACGGGCCGGTGCTGCCCGACGGACGGGCCGGTTCCGGTTTCCGTATCCACGAGGTCGGCCGTGCCGAGGCGGAGAGGTCGCCGTGGCGCGGCCGCAGGTTCGCCTTCGCCGCCGCCAGTGCCGTGTCGTTCGCGGCGATCGCCCTGGGGGCGCGCTGCCCGCCGCCACGACCGCGGACGCCCGCGGCGACGGCACCGGGAGCAAGGTGACACCGCTGCGCTCGGCGTCCGGCCAGTCCTCGTCCACGGGTGCGGACGGCCAGCGCCGCCGCGGCGGCGGGGCCCTCAGCGCCGCGGGCACCGGGTCCAGCCTGTCCGCGAACACCGGCGTGGCCCGGCTCGCCGAGCGATCGGGCGCCGCCCCTCCGCCGTTCCTGCACGCCGCGGCGCCGCTGACCGCCGCGGGCCCGCTGCCGCCCGGGTCCGTGCCGGGGCAGCTCGACCTGCTCGCGCCCCTCGCGGGACCGCTCGGAACGCTCCCCGGGCCGTACGCCTCCGACCCGGTTCCCGGTTCCGTCGCGGGCCCGCTGCCGACGGCCGCCCCCACCACCGGGATCGCGGCGCCGCCGCCGTAGCGCGGAAGGCGCGGGGCCCGCTGCGGGCCGCCCGGAACACCTGGTTGAATCCATGGGCACGGGCGCCGCGGAAGGCGCTTCAGTGGCCAGTAGCGGGGAGAGCATGGACGACGGGAAGCGGACGAGCCCGAAGCCGACGTGGTGGAGCCGCCCGGCGCCCCCAAGGCGCCGGTGCCCCCGCCGCCCGCGGGCGCCCCGGACGCGGGCGGCGGGCTCACCGGGAGCGAGGCCGGCCCGCATGGCGCGCCCGCCCCCGCCGGCGGCGGCAGCGCTGCGGCGTCCGGCGGCCCGTCCGGGCACGCCGGTCCCGCGCACGGCGGCGATGCCCACGGCGCCCCCGCCCCCGCAGACGGAGGGACCCACAGCTCCGCCGCCCCCACCGGCAGCGCAGCTCCCGCCGACGGCACCTGTGACGGCGGGGCCCGCGGCGCAGCCGCCCACGCCGGCGGCAGCACCGCACCCGCCGACGGCGGTCTCCACGACGGCGGCCCGCACGGCGGTGGCGCCGACAGCGGGGTGCGGCCGCTGCACGAGCCGGACGAGTACCGGACGCCGCCCTACGGCGGCCCCGGGCCCTGGGCGCCCGCGCCCCCGGTGCAGCGCCCCGTACCGCCCGCGCCGCCCGCGTACGGCTCCCCGCAGCCCCCGGCGGCGCCGGGTTCCGGCGCGCGCCCGCCCGCCTACGGCTTCCTGGCCGCCCGCCCGCCGTACCACCGGCGCCGGTCCCGCAGCAGTGGCTCCAGTACGACCCGTGGAGCACGCCGGGCGCCGCAGCGGTGGCGCAGCAGGCCACCGCGTCGAAGCCGCGCCGCAGGGGCCTCGGGCTCGCGGCGGGGCTGGTGTTCGCCCTGATCGCGGGCGTCCTGGGCGGCGCCGTCGGCGCGTACACGGAACGGAACGGCGGCCTGGCCACCGTGGAGCTGCCGCAGGCCGGGCCCGAGGCGGACGACCGCGCCCCGGGCAGCGTCGCCGGCATCGCCAGCCGCGCCCTGCCCAGCGTCGTCACCCTGCACGTCGGCGGCGGCGGGGAGCAGGGCACCGGCACCGGATTCGTCCTCGACCGGCGCGGCCACATCCTCACCAACCACCACGTCGTCGACTCGGCGGGCACCAGGGGCCGGATCACCGTCACCTTCAGCAGCGGGGAGACGGCCCGGGCCACCCTCGTCGGCAAGGACAGCGGCTACGACCTGGCCGTGGTGAAGGTCCAGGGCGTCTCCAACCTGACACCGCTGCCGCTCGGCAACTCCGACAGCGTCCGCGTCGGCGACCCCGTCGTCGCCATCGGCGCGCCCTTCGACCTCCAGAACACCGTCACCTCCGGCATCATCAGCGCCAAGGGGCGGCCCATCACCGCGGGCGGCGAGAAGGGCGACGGCAGCGACATCAGCTACGTCGACGCACTCCAGACGGACGCCCCGATAAACCCCGGCAACTCCGGCGGACCGCTCCTCGACTCCCGGGCCCGCGTGATCGGCATCAACAGCGCCATCCGCGCCGCCGGCGACGGGGCGGAGTCCGACCGGGGCCCGGCCGGGTCGATCGGACTCGGCTTCGCGATCCCCATCAACCAGGGCAAGCGCGTCGCCGAGGAGCTGATCAACACCGGCAGGGCCACCCACCCGGTCATCGGCGTCACCCTCGACATGCAGTACACCGGCGACGGCGCCCGCGTCGCCGACGAGGCCCGCGGGGGCGGCGCGTCGGTCACCCCCGGCGGCGCCGCCGCCGCGGCGGGCATCCGCCCCGGCGACGTGATCGTCAAGGCGGGGGACGAGCGGGTGCACAGCGGTGAGGAGCTGATCATCAAGATCCGCGCCCACCGGCCGGGCGACGAACTGCGGCTCACCCTGCGCCGCGACGGCCGCGAGCTGGTGAAGACGCTCACGCTCGGCTCGTCGGCGGGCGACTGAGCAGCGGCGGACCCACGACACGCGGACGACACCCGGACGACGTGAGGGTGAACGGATGACCGGCTGTCCCTCCGCACCCGGCGGAGCGGGTACCGTGGACCGAGACTTTCAGGAGGAGCGACAAGGTGTTCGGTGACATAGGGGCACTCGAGCTGGTGGCACTGGCCATCCTCGCCGTGCTCATCTTCGGCCCCGACAAGCTCCCCAAGGTCATCCAGGACGTCGCCGGCTTCATCCGCAAGGTCCGCGACTTCTCCGAGAACGCCAAGCAGGACATCCGCACGGAACTCGGCCCGGAGTTCAAGGACTTCGAGTTCGAGGACCTGAACCCCAAGACGTTCATCCGCAAGCAGCTCGCCGAGAACGACGACCTGCGGGAGTTCAAGGAGCTGCGCAGCAGCTTCGACCTCCGCAAGGAGATCGACGACGTCGCCGACGTCGTCAGGGGTGCCGCCGCGCCCACCGCCGCGGGCCCCTCCGCCCCCTCCCCGGACCTGCTGAAGAAGCAGGACACGCCCGGCCCGGACCTGCTGAAGAAGCGGGACGCGACCGGCCCCGACCTGCTGAAGAAGCGGGATGTGACCGATCGGCCCCCCTTCGACGCTGACGCCACCTGAGTCACAGGTCGTACCGACCTTCCCGAAGAGCCCCGCCTCGGTGGATATCCTCTCCATCTGTCCGAACGGATCGAGGAGGCGGCCGGGCAGATGGAGACCACGAGTCAGGTGGAGGCGCAGGCACAAGCAGAGCCTGCGCCCGACACCACACCCACCTCCGAGGGGGTGCCCGCCGTCCGTCGCACCGCCGACGGCTACCTGCGGGCCTCCTTCCCCTGGTACGGGCTGGACGGAGCGTTCACCGGCCCCCGCTGGCTGATGCAGGTCGGTACAGCCGCGGACGGCACCGTGCAGCACGGCTCCACGGGCCATGGAGAGGAGCCGACGATACGGCCCGAGGGCGCGGGCGCCGACCGCAGCCGCTTCGCGGTCGTCGTCACCGTCGCCGCCAGCCCCGTGCGCCGCTCAGGCGACGGCACGGGCGTCCTGGACGCCACCACGGCGTCCTCCGCCGCCTGGCTGGCCGGCTCCGGCCTCCTGGCGTACACCTGGCCCGCCCAGCTCGACCACGCGCTGCGCAACGAGTGGCTGGACCAGCAGACCGAGACGGCCTTCACGCTCGCCGACGACCTGGAAGGGCCCGCGTGGACCACGCTGTCCCTGCCGGTCGACGGGGAGCCGCAGCCCTTCCACTACCGCGAGTCCGAGTTCGGCTGGGTACTGGCGGGCTCGGCGCCGGGCGGGGTGCACCTCGGCGCGTACGGTCGCGGCATGAGCGCGTACGGGCTCGGCTTCTCCGTGGTGACGGACCTGTCCGCGTACAGCTGACCCACCACGCGCCGCGGGGCGCCGTCCCGGAAGGAACGGCGCCCCGCGGCGGAGCGGTCAGAACTTGTTGCGGGGCGTGATGCCCAGGCTCATGCCGGACAGCCCGCGCTGGCGGCCGCCCAGCTTCCCGGCGATGGCGCGCAGCGCGGCGCCCGCGGGGGAGTCCGGGTCCGACAGCACGACGGGCCTGCCGTCGTCCCCGCCCTCGCGCAGCCGCACGTCGATCGGGATCGAGCCCAGCACCGGCACGGTGGCGCCCGTCGTCCTCGTCAGTCCGTCCGCGACCTTCTGGCCGCCGCCCGTGCCGAAGACGTCGACCATCTCGTCGCAGTGCGGGCACGGCAGGCCCGACATGTTCTCGACGACACCGACGATCTTCTGGTGGGTCTGCACGGCGATGGAACCGGCCCGCTCGGCGACCTCCGCCGCGGCCTGCTGCGGGGTGGTGACGACGAGGATCTCGGCGTTCGGCACGAGCTGCGCCACGGAGATCGCGATGTCGCCGGTCCCCGGCGGCAGGTCCATGAGCAGGACGTCCAGGTCGCCCCAGTACACGTCCGCGAGGAACTGCTGGAGGGCGCGGTGCAGCATCGGGCCGCGCCACACCACCGGCGCGTTGCCCGGCGTGAACATGCCGATGGAGATCACCTTCACGCCGTGCGCGGACGGCGGCATGATCATGTTCTCGACCTGGGTCGGACGGCCGTCCGCGCCCAGCATGCGCGGCACGCTGTGGCCGTAGATGTCGGCGTCGACGACACCGACCTTCAGCCCGTCGGCGGCCATCGCCGCGGCCAGGTTCACGGTCACCGACGACTTGCCGACGCCGCCCTTGCCGGACGCCACCGCGTACACCCGGGTCAGCGAACCCGGCTTGGCGAACGGCACCTCGCGTTCCGCGGTGGTGCCGCGCAGCGCCGCCGCGAGCTCCTTGCGCTGCTCGTCGCTCATCACGTCCAGGGACACGTCGACGCGGGTGACGCCCACGACGCGGGAGACCGCCTCGGTCACGTTCCTGGTGATCGTCTCGCGCATCGGGCAGCCGGACACCGTCAGGTAGACGGTGACGGCCACTGCTCCGTCCGCGCCGATCTCCACCGACTTGACCATGCCGAGCTCTGTGATCGGTCGGTTGATCTCGGGGTCGTTCACCGTCGCCAGTGCGTCGCGCACCGCGTCTTCCGTCGTCATGCTGACGATGGTACGGCGCCGGGCACGGGCCCGGGAAAGCCCGTCAGCGGTCGCCTTCGTCACTCCGCGCGGACGCTCCGGGCGGGAATACGGCCCGCCGCTCCTCCAGCTCCCGCACCAGGTCCTCCAGCTCGGAGCGGATCCAGTCGCGGGTCGCGACCTCGCCCAGGCCCATCCGCAGCGCGGCGATCTCCCTGGTGAGGTACTCGGTGTCCGCGATCGACCGCTCGTTCTGCGCCCGGTCCTGCTCCAGGTTCACCCGGTCCCGGTCGTCCTGCCGGTTCTGCGCGAGCAGGATCAGCGGCGCCGCGTACGACGCCTGGAGCGACAGCATCAGGGTGAGGAAGATGAACGGGTACGGGTCGAACCGCAGCGCCGCGGGCGCGCTGATGTTCCACGTCAGCCAGGTGATGATGAAGACCGTCATCCAGACGATGAAGCGGCCCGTGCCGAGGAACCGGGCGATGCGCTCCGACAGCCGCCCGAACTCCTCGGGGTCGTACTCCGGGAGGATCCTCGGCCGCCGCACCCGCGGCTGGTCCAGCGGCTGGTCGAGCCGGGCCCGCGGGGCCGACCGGTCCCGCACCGCCGCCGCCCGCTCCCGCGGGGAGGCGGCACGCTCGCGGCCGTGGCCCCACTCCGGGACGCGTTCGCGCTCAGGCCCCATGCGCGCCCCCTCCCGCCGGCCCCCGGCGCGGCTGCGCCCGGCGGGAGAGCCCGTCGCCGTTGCCGTCCGGTTCGAACTCGGCCTCCCGCCAGTCCTCCGGCAGCAGGTGGTCCAGCACGTCGTCCACCGTGACCGCGCCGAGCAGCGACCCGCCGTCGTCCACGACCGGCGCCGCCACCAGGTTGTACGCCGCCAGGTGGCTGGTCACCGTCCGCAGCGGGGTGTCCGGCGACAGCGGCTCCAGGTCGGTGTCGACGACCGCCGACACCAGCGTGAAGGGCGGGTCCCGCAGCAGCCGCTGGAAGTGGACCGTGCCCAGGTACTTGCCGGTCGGCGTCTCGTCGGGCGGCCTGCACACGTAGACCTGCGCCGCCAGCGCGGGCGGCAGGTCCTGCTGGCGGACCCGGGCCAGCGCGTCCGCGACGGTCGCGTCCGGGCGCAGCACGATCGGTTCGGTCGTCATCAGACCGCCCGCGGTGCGCTCCTCGTACGACATGAGCCGCCGCACGTCCGCCGCGTCGTCCGGCCGCATGAGCCGCAGCAGCCGCTCCTTCTCCTCCTCCGGCAGCTCCGACAGCAGGTCGGCGGCGTCGTCCGGGTCCATCGCCTCCAGCACGTCCGCGGCGCGCTCGGCCTTCAGCTTGCCGAGGATCTCGATCTGGTCGTCCTCCGGCAGCTCCTCCAGCACGTCCGCGAGCCGGTCGTCGTGCAGGGCGGCGGCGACCTCGGCGCGCCGCTTCGGCGACAGGTGGTGCAGGGCGTTCGCCACGTCGGCGGGGCGCATCCGCTCGAAGGTGGCCAGCAGGCTCTCCGCGCCCTGACCGGTCTCCTCCAGGGAGAAGCCGGTGACCGCCGACCAGTCCACCGTCAGCGTCTCGCCCTTGCGCCGCAGCGCCCCACCGCCGCCCCGGCGGACGAACACCTTGTCGATCTCCCACTCGCGGCGGGCGGGCAGCTGCCGCATCGCCACGTCCAGCACGGTGACCTCGTCGCCGCCGTCGACCATCCGCACCCGGCGGTCGAGCAGTTCGCCGAGGACGAGCCGCTCGGTGGGCCGCTGCTCGAAGCGGCGCACGTTGAGCACGCCGGTGGTGATGACCTGTCCCGACTCGACGCCCGTCACGCGGGTCATCGGCAGGAAGATCCGGCGCCGGCCGATCACCTCCACGACCAGTCCCAGCACCCGGGGCGGACGGCGACCCACCCGCAGCATGGCCACCAGGTCGCGGACCCGGCCCACCTGGTCGCCGTTGGGGTCGAAGACGGCGGTTCCCGCGAGGTGCGAGACGAAGATCCGGGGGGCGCCTGCCACCATGCCGCCCTCCTCCCGACGTCCACTTCCATATCCGTCATACGGGGATTCAGGCTAGCTCGATATGGTTCGGCTCGGCCAGGCAGGCGGTCCGTACGGCTCTGTGCGGAGCCGGTCGCCGGGCCCCGGTACGCTGCGGTCTGCGTCCCCCCACGGTGAGATTCTGAGAGGCAGCGCTGGTGACCTTTCCCCCTCCGGCTCCGCATGCCCGTCGTTCCCGTGCCGCCCTGGCCGTCGCGCTCTGCGTCGGCGCCGCGGCGGCGCTGAGCGGATGCGCGAAGGAGGATCCGGACGCGGGCACGAACGGGATCGGCAAGCTGACCGCCCGGCAGATCGAGGCCAAGGCCCAGTCCTCCGCCACGGCGGCGAAGGCGGTGCGGCTGTCGGGAACCCTCGTCAGCAAGGGCGTCTCGTACAAGCTGAACATGCGGCTCAAGCAGGACGGCGCCGCGGGCTCCGTCGCCACCCGGAACTCCCGCTTCGAGCTGCTGCGCATCGGCGACCTGCTCTACATGAAGGCCGGGGCCGAGTTCTGGCGCCGGGCGGAGAGCTCGGGTGAGACGACCAAGGAGGACGTGCAGGCCGCGGAGAAGCTCGACGGCAAGTACGTGAAGGTGCCGCAGGACGACCCCTCGTACAAGCTGCTGCGCGGCTTCACCGAGAAGAACGTCCTGGTCAGCGGGCTCATCACGCTGCACGGCGAGACCACGAAGGGGAAGCGCGACTCCATCGCGGGCAAACGCACCATCAAGGTCGCGGGCGGTCCGCACGGCGAGGGCGGCACCCTGGACGTCTCCCTGGACGGGACGCCGTATCCCATGCGGTTCGCGCGCGGCGGCGGCGCGGGGGTCGTCGTCCTCACGGACTGGGACAAGGACTTCACCCTGGACCCGCCGGCGAAGGACGCCACCCTCGACTACGGCAAGCAGCTGCCCCGCACCAGCGGCTGACCGGCCGGGCCGGGCCGGGCCGCGGTCTCGCGGTCCGGCGCGCGGCGGCGCCGTGCGGGCCTGAGCGGGGTCGGCGGCTGCGGCCCGGCCGGTGCCTCGTGCCGCCCGTCAGCCCGCCGACCGTGCCCGCAGGCGCCGTACGTCCCGTACGGGTGCGGCGGTGGCGCCGAGGAGGGCCACCGCCCCGACCGCGATCCAGGGGGCCGAGGCCCCGGAGCGGTACGCGCTGACGGCGCCGGCCGGCAGCACCGCGCGGACCGGCACGCCCCGGTCCGAGACCAGCGCGCCGACGCGGCGGCTCACGCGGGGCCCCTCACCGGCTCGCCCTGCGGGGACGGCACCTCTGCGGCAGCGCACCTAGCGGCGCTTGCGCCGGAACAGCAGGCGCGGCAGGGCCGCCGGGGCAGGGCGGCGGGTGGTCGCGGGGCTCGGCAGCGGCGCCGCGGCCAGCGAACCGTCCGGCAGCTCCGTGGACACCTCCCGAGGGGCGAGCCGCAGCACCCGGCACTCCCGGGCCCACCGCGCGGTCATCGTCTCCGCGTCCGGGGCGTTCAGCCGCTTGCCCTTGAGTTCCTCGACCGCGGCCCGCCACTCCTCGGAATCCGGGGCGAGCTCCCGCACGTCCGCCGTCCAGGCGACGACCCGGCCGCCCTTGTCCTTGCTGCGGACGGTGACCTCCGCACAGGCGCCGTCCACCAGGCCGCTCGGCAGCGGCTGCTCACCGGGACCGTCCCCGACGACATGGGCCGCCCCCTCGTGCCACACGTGCCACAGCGCCCGCGCGGACCCGTCGCCGCGCACCCAGACGAGGCCGGACTTCTTCGTGGCCTCCTCGACGAGAGCGCGGCCGAGCAGCAGGTCGTCAGTCATGCCCGCAGCTTAGTCACAGCCAGCCGTTGCGCTTGAGGGTGCGGTGGATGGCGAAACAGGTGCCGATGATCGCGGTGAGCACCAGCGGATAGCCGTACTTCCACTGGAGTTCCGGCATGTGCTCGAAGTTCATCCCGTAGACGCCGCAGACCGCCGTCGGCACCGCGATGATCGCCGCCCACGAGGTGATCTTGCGCATGTCCTCGTTCTGCGCGACCGTCGCCTGGGCCAGGTTCGCCTGGAGGATCGAGTTGAGGAGCTCGTCGAAGCCGACGACCTGCTCCTGCACCCGGGCCAGGTGGTCGGCCACGTCCCGGAAGTACTTCTGGATGTCGGGGTCGACGAGGCGCATGGGCCGCTCGCTCAGCAGCTGCATCGGCCGCATCAGCGGCATCACGGCCCGCTTGAACTCCAGCACCTCGCGCTTGAGCTGGTAGATCCGGCCGGTGTCGGCGCCGCGCGTGCTGCCCTTCGCGGGCGGCGAGAACACGTCGATCTCCAGCTGGTCGATGTCGATCTCGACGGCGTCCGCGACCGCGATGTACCCGTCGACCACGTGGTCGGAGATCGCGTGCAGCACGGACGACGGGCCCTTCGCGAGCAGTTCCGGGTCGGCCTCCAGCCGGTGCCGCAGGTTGCGCAGCGAGCCCTGCCCGCCGTGCCGCACCGTGATGACGAAGTCCCGGCCGGTGAAGCACATCACCTCGCCCGACTCCACGACCTCGCTGGTCGCGGTCAGTTCGGCGTGCTCCACGTAGTGGACCGTCTTGAAGACGGTGAAGAGGGTGTCGTCGTACCGCTCCAGCTTCGGCCGCTGGTGCGCGTGCACCGCGTCCTCCACGGCCAGCGGGTGCAGCCCGAACTCGGCCGCGATTCCGGCGAATTCGGCCTCCGTCGGCTCGTGCAGACCGATCCAGGCGAAGCCGCCGCCGTCGCGCACCCTGCGCATCGCCTCACGGGGCGTCAGCGGCTCCTCCTCCTTCAGCCGGCGGCCCTCGCGGTAGACGGCGCAGTCGACGACCGCGGTCGACGCCGACGGGTCGCGCGTCGCGTCGTAGCCGCCGTACGGCGGGTACGGGGCGGTGTTGCGCTTGCGCAGGGACGGCCGGACGACGGCACGCAGCTCACGGATCATCGACATGGCGGGCTCCTTCAGGGGAAGCCGTCGGCGGGGCGTGGCGCAACCCGGAACGGAGACGTCGGCGGGGCCGGCGGGCGGCTCGGCGCGTACGCCCCCGAAGCGGGTGGCACCGCGTTCACGATGACGGTGTTCGCGGTTTCGCGGTTCGGTTCCGCGGCCCGCCGAGCGGCGGGAAGCGGGAAGAGGGCGGAAACGTGCTCTTCCGGCGGCGCGAGTGCCCCGTGCGCGTGCGTGGTACGCCTCATCCGCTCCGGACGGCCCGGCGAGGGGCGGTACGGGAAGGAAGCGGCGCCGCGGCCGGCGGACCGGTCAGCGGGCGGGGAAGGCGTACGTGCTGCGCGGCGCGTGCGGCGCGGAAGAGCGGCTGGTACTGCACGGTCGACTTCGATCCACCGCAGTCCCACCTCCTCCGGCCGGTCCCCCGTGGGGGATGACGAGTCGTCGGGACCTGAAAGCACTCTCGGAGTACCGTCCCGGACAGCGGCCCACACTAGCAGCCGCCTGAAGGTCAATCCCTTCCTTTGCCCGTTCGATACGCACTCTATGCTCGCGGCATGGCAAAAGTTCTCGCGCTCGTCGAGGCGCGGCTGCGGACGGCGCTCGGTGAACCTGATGCCAGGGCGGCGGTGACCTTCCTCGGCGCGGAGCGCATCGAGGTGCTGCGGTTCACCGGCACCGAGAACGGCGACGCGCCCCGCACCGTGGTTCGCTACGCCACCCTCGGCATGTCCGCGCAGCCGATGACCGATCCCACCGCGGTCGTCGCCGACCCCGTGAAGGGTCCGCGCGCCGAACTGGTGCTGTCGGTGCGGGCCGGCCTCGCCGACACCGACAAGGTGCTCCGCCCGCTCGCCGTGCTCGCCGCGTCCCCGCAGGTGGAGGGCGTCGTCGTGGCGCCCGGGGCGTCCCTCGACGTCGGTGAGCCGCTGTGGCCGGGCGCGCCCTTCACGTCCGTGCTGGTCGCGGAGCCCGGAGGCCTCGTCCCGGACCTGGAGCCGCCGGAGGAAGGCATGGATCCGGTCCGCTTCCTGCCGCTGCTGCCGATGACCCCGAACGAGGCCGCCTGGAAGCGGGTGCACGGGGCCCAGGCGCTGGAGGAGCGCTGGCTCGCCGCGGGCACGGACCTGCGCGATCCCCTGCGGTCCGGGGTCCGGCTCGACTGACGGCCGGGCCGCCCCCGGAGGCCCGGCGAGTAGGGCGGGGCACACCGCACGGGGCTCCTCGGGAAGCCCGGCGGGTGCGGCGGGGCACACCGGCGGGGGTGCCTTCGGGGGCCCGGAGGGTGCGGCGGGGCACACCGGACGGGTGATCGTCCTTGACGCGGCGACGGCGGGGGAGGACCGTTGAACGCTATGAGGGGCGAACCCAGTTGCCCGAAGTGCGGACGCCGGGTCCGGCCGCCCGGCCTCTTCGCCGACCGTTGGCAGTGCGACGTGCACGGTCCCGTCTTCCCGCTGCAACCGGTGGTCCCACCCAGCGTGGAAGCGCTGCGGGTGGTGGTGCACCGCGCCCGCGTCCCGGTGTGGATGCCGTGGCCCCTGCCCGTCGGCTGGCTCTTCACCGGCGTCGCGTACGCCGGCGACGACCGCAGCGGCGGCCGCGCCACCGCCGTCGCCTGCTCCGGCCCCGGCCCGCTGGGCGGTGTGGGGGAGCTGCTGCTGATCGCCGAGGAACTCGGCGTCGGCCTCGGCGCCCGGCACGCCGGACTCGATGGGCCCGACCCGGGGCCGCACCTGTGCACGGCCAAGGCGCCGCACGCGAAGGTGCTGGCGGGCGGGCGCCCGACACCGCTGTGGCACGTCGCCGGCACCCCGGAGGACCGGGCGGTGTTCGCGGGCGAGGCGCGCGGCCTGTGGCTGTGGGCCATCGCCTGGCCCGAGGCGGCCGGGCTGATGCTGTACGACGAGCTGGTGCTCGCGGACCTGCGGGAGGCGGGAGCCGAGACGGACCTGGTCCCCTGCGGGGCGCTGTCGCCGCGGCTGCTGTCGTGACGTGAGCACGGCCACGGTTCGGCGGCCCGCGGTGCCGGTTATTCTTGGGTGTCCCCGTTCTTCCGTACCGAGCCCTGGAGCCGAGTCGTGCGCATCGACCTGCACACCCACTCCACGGCCTCCGACGGCACGGACACCCCCGCCGAGCTGGTGCGGCGCGCCGCCGCCACCGGTCTCGACGTGGTCGCGCTGACCGACCACGACACGACCCGGGGCCACGCCGAGGCGATCGCCGCGCTCCCCGAGGGCCTCACCCTCGTCACGGGCGCCGAGCTGTCCTGCCGCCTCAACGGCGTCGGCATGCACCTGCTGGCCTACCTCTTCGACCCCGCCGAGCCCGAGCTGGCCCGCGAGATGGAGCTGGTCCGCGACGACCGCGTCCCGCGCGCCCGGGCCATGGTGGCCAAGCTCCAGGAGCGGGGCGTACCGGTGACCTGGGAGCGGGTCGCCGCCATCGCGGGTGACGGTTCCGTGGGACGCCCGCACATCGCGCAGGCCCTGGTCGAGCTGGGTGTCGTCCCCGACGTCTCCGGCGCCTTCACCACCGAGTGGCTCGCCGACGGCGGCCGGGCGTACGTCGAGAAGCACGAACTCGACCCCTTCAAGGCCATCCGCCTGGTCAAGGAGGCGGGCGGCGTCACGGTCTTCGCGCACCCCGCCGCGGTCAAGCGCGGCCAGACCGCTCCCGACTCCGTGATCGCCGACCTCACGGCGTACGGCCTGGACGGCATCGAGGTCGACCACATGGACCACGACGAGCCGACCCGGGCCCGGCTGCGCGGCCTCGCCGCCGACCTCGGCCTGCTCACCACCGGCTCCAGCGACTACCACGGCACCCGCAAGACCTGCGCGCTCGGCGACCACACCACCGACCCCGAGATCTTCGGTGAGATCACGCGGCGCGCCGCCGGAGCCTTCCCGGTCCCGGGCGCGGGCGGACGCGTCGACGCCTGACGGTCCGGGGCCGACACCCCGCAGCGCCCGGTGAGGGGCCCCGCCCCTCCCGCCCCGCACTTTCCCCGGCCTGCCCGCTCCTCGGGCGGCATTCCCCTGCACAACCCTCTCCGCAAGGCCACATCGTGTTCGACCTCGCCCTCTTCGGCTCTCTCTTTCTGACCCTTTTTGTCATCATGGATCCCCCCGGGATCACTCCGATCTTCCTCGCGCTGACCTCCGGGCGCGCCACCAAGGTCCAGCGCCGCATGGCCTGGCAGGCGGTGGCCGTCGCCTTCAGCGTGATCACCGTCTTCGGCCTGCTGGGCCAGCAGATCCTCGACTACCTGCACGTGTCCGTGCCCGCCCTGATGATCGCGGGTGGCCTGCTGCTCCTGCTCATCGCGCTCGACCTGCTCACCGGCAAGACGGACGAGCCGAAGCAGACCAAGGACGTCAACGTCGCGCTCGTACCGCTGGGCATGCCGCTGCTCGCGGGCCCCGGTGCGATCGTCGCCGTGATCCTCGCCGTCCAGCACGCCGACGGCGCCGCGGGGCAGGTCTCGGTCTGGGCGGCCATCGCCGCCATGCACGTCGTGCTGTGGCTGACCATGCGCTACTCGCTGGTCATCATCCGGGTCATCAAGGACGGCGGTGTGGTCCTGGTGACCCGCCTCGCCGGGATGATGCTGTCGGCGATCGCCGTGCAGCAGATCATCAACGGCGTGACCCAGACCATCAACGGTACCGCCTGATCGGGCTGATCCCGACGGACCCGGGACGCCCCCGTGCACCGCGCACGGGGGCGTTCGTACGCCTGCCGCGCGCCCCAGCGCCCCGCCCATGGGCCACGGGCGGCAGCGGCACGCCGTCAGGGGGCGTCGGGGCCGGCCGGGCGGATGTAGATCCGCTGGCCGGTCGCGGCCGCCTGCTGCACGATCCGGCCGACGGAGGCGGCGTCCACCACCGTACGGTCCACGGCGGCGCCGTCGACGTCGTCGAGGCGCATGATCTCGAAGCGCATGGCGGTCCCCTTCGTCGCGCGGTGGGCCGCGCGTGCGGCCCGGTCGCGCCATGCTCGCCGGTCCCGGTTACGCCCGTGCTTCAGCGGCGTTGCCGGGGCGGCCCGCCCGGTCCCAGAACGCCGCCACCGCCTCCGAGGTCTCCCGGGGCCGGTCCGTGTTGGGCGAGTGCTCCGCGCCCGCGACGACCGTGCGGTGGGCGCCGAGCCGCGCCGCCATCGCGTCGAGCAGCGGCACCGGCCAGGTGTCGTCGCGCTCCCCGGACAGCACGTGGCAGGGCAGCGCCGGACGCAGCGCGGCCAGCTCCGCCACCCGGTCCGGCTCGGTGCTCAACTGGCGCCCGGTGGCGGTGAGCTGCGCCGGGTTGTGGCGCAGCCAGCGCTGCCGCAGGTCCTCCCGGTCGCCGCCACGCAGCGGGTCGTCGGCGTCCTCCGGGGGGTCCAGCGCGCGCATGGCCGTCCAGACCTCGTCCATGCCGAGCGCCCCGAGAGCGTCCCCGAGCAGTTTGATCTTCTCCCGCTGCGGGGCGGCGACCTCGGCCGGCCCCGAGCTCATGAGGGTGAGCGACGCGAACGGGGCGTGGTCGGTCAGCACGGCGGCCCGGGCGATCTGGCCGCCGAGCGAATGTCCCAGCAGGTGCAGGGGCGTGCCGTCGCCGCGCAGCGCCTCCGCCTGGGCGAGCACGTCGAGTGCCAGTTCCCGCTGGGCGTAGGCCCGCGGGTCGTCCGGCCCGGCCGTCTCGTACTGCCCCCGTCCGTCGACGGCGACGACCCGGTACCCGGCATCGGTGAGGGGCTCCAGCATGGCGATGAAGTCCTCCTTGCTGCCGGTGTACCCGGGCAGCAGGAGCGCGGTGCCGCTCACCGGGCGACCACCCGGGGGCGCGGCGTCGAGCACGGCGAAGGGGCCCCGGGCGGTCTCCAGCACTCGGGCACGGGCACAGGCGGGCGGTACGAAGGTGGGCGGCCGACTCATGCCCCGAGGCTAACGGTCCCTCACCCCAGCGATGCCCCGCAGCCCCCTGCCTCCGGCCCCAGGGCCACAGCCGGCCGACCCCGACCTGGCACCGCGGTGGCGGACAGCCCGCGGATCGCCGGGGGCAGCGGTTGCCGGGGCCGGGGCCGGGGCCGGGGCCGTGGGCCGGGGGCCGCTGGGGGTGGCGCGGCGGTCCGGGGGTGCTCGGGGCGCCGGTTGCCGGGACTGCTGGGGGCGGCGCGGCGGTCGGGGTGCCGGGGCGCTTGGGGCTGGCGGGGCTGCCGAGCGGTCCGGGGGTGCCGGGGCTGCTGGGTGTCGTGGCGGTCCGGGGCTGCTGGGGCACTTGGGGCGGCGCGGCGGTCGGGGTGCCGGGGTGCTTGGGGCTGGCGGGGCTGCCGAGGTGGTCCGGGGGTGCCGGGGCTGGTGAGGGCAGCGCGGCGGTCCCGGCGTACCGGGATGCTCGGGGCGGCAGGGCGGCAGGGCGGCAGGGCGGCAGGGCGGCAGGGCGGTTCGGGTGTGTCGGGGCGGCGCGGCGGTCGGGGTGCCGGGGTGCTTGGGGCTGGTGGGGCTGCCGAGGTGGTCCGGGGTGCCCGGGCTGCTGGGGGTGGCGTGGCGGGACGGTGCTGCCGGGGCACTTGGGGCGGCGCGGCGGTCGGGGGGTGCCGGGGTGCTTGGGGCTGGCGGGGCTGCCGAGCGGTCCGGGGGTGCCGGGGCTGCTGGGTGTCGTGGCGGTCCGGGGCTGCTGGGGCACTTGGGGCGGCGCGGCGGTCCGGGGGTCCCGGGGCTGCTGGGGTGCCCTGACGGCGGTGCTGCTCTGGGCTGGCGGTGCTGTCGGTGCTGTCGGGCTGCCAGGCGGTTCGGGGCGTTCGCGGCCGGCCACGGCGCCGATGGCCGGTCCGCCGCGAGGGTGCCGGCTGCGGGTCCGCCGCCGGGGTGCTGCCGACGGTGGGCCGACCGGCCGCCGGCTGGCGCCCGGCCCGCTGACCTGTGCCGGTGACTGGGGCGCCGCCGCCTGCTGACCGTCGCACCGCTCGCGGTCCGCATGCCGCGGTCCGCCGGCCGCCTCCCCGTACGCCTCCCGCACGGGGAGGCGGGCAGCCGGGCCCGGTACACCTGCACGCGGGGCCGTGACAGAGCGACGCCCCCGCCGCCTCGGGTGAGGCTGCGGGGGCGTCGCGCTTGCTGCGGGGTCAGGCCTCCGTGGGCTGCACCGCGGCGGCCTTCCGGGCGCGGCGGCGCCGGGGCGCGGCCTCGGCCGCGGGCTCCTCGACCGCTGCGGTGTCGGCGGCCGCGGCGGCCTTGCGGGTACGGCGGCGGGGCTTGGCCTCGGGCTCCGCCGGCGCCTCGGCGGCCGCAGCGCCCTCGGTGCCCTCCACGGGCTCCTTGGCCGTGGTGGCCTTGCGGGTACGGCGGCGCGGCTTGGCCTCGGCCTCCTCCGCCGCAGGGGCGGCCGACTCGGTCCCTTCAGCCGTCTCGACGGCCTTGGCGGCCGCGGAGGTGCGGGTGCGGCGCTGCTTCGGCGCGGTGGCCTGCTCCGTGCCTTCCGCCGTTTCCACGGCTGCCGCAGCAGACGACGAGCGGGTACGGCGCCGGGGCCTGCGCTCGGCGGGGGCCTCGGCGGTCTCGACGGCCGCCACGGCCTCCGCAGCCGGTTCCGGCTGCACGGCCACGGCGGCGGCCTCGGGCTGCGGGGCCTCCGGCGTCACCGCGGAGGTCGCCTCCACTGCGGCCGCCCCGCCCGCGCGGGTGCGGCGGCGACGGCGCAGCGTGCGGCGCTCGGCCGGCACCGCGCCGGTCTCCGCCTCGGGGCCCGCAGCGGGCGCGTCCGCCACCGGGGCGCCCTCTTCGAGCGCCTGCCCGCCGCGCGTGCGGCGGCGCTGACGGGGCGTGCGGGTGCGCGCGGGGCGCTCTTCCTCACGCTCGTGCCCGCGGCCCCCGCGCGCCGCACGGCCGCGCCCGCGGCCGCCCGGCTCACCGAGGTCCTCCACCTCTTCCGCGTCGAGCCCGGCACGGGTGCGCTCGGCCCGCGGCAGGACGCCCTTCGTGCCCTCCGGGATGTCCAGGTCGCGGTAGAGGTGGGGCGACGTGGAGTACGTCTCGACCGGGTCGTTGTAGTCCAGCTCCAGCGCCTTGTTGATCAGCTGCCAGCGCGGGATGTCGTCCCAGTCCACCAGCGTGACCGCCGTACCGGACGCTCCCGCGCGGCCGGTGCGGCCGGTGCGGTGGAGGTACGTCTTCTCGTCCTCGGGCGACTGGTAGTTGATCACGTGCGTGACGCCCTCGACGTCGATGCCGCGGGCGGCGACGTCCGTGCAGACCAGCACGTCGACCTTGCCGTTGCGGAACGCGCGCAGCGCCTGCTCGCGGGCGCCCTGGCCGAGGTCGCCGTGGACCGCGCCCGAGGCGAAGCCGCGCCGCTCCAGCTGCTCCGCGATGTCCGCCGCCGTGCGCTTCGTACGGCAGAAGACCATCGCCAGACCGCGGCCGCGGGCCTGCAGGATGCGGGCGATCATCTCCGGCTTGTCCATCGAGTGGGCGCGGTAGACGAACTGCTTGATGTTGGCGTGCGTGATGCCCTGGTCGTCCGGCGCGGCGGCGCGGATGTGCGTGGGCTGCGACATGTAGCGGCGCGCCAGGCCGATCACCGCGCCGGGCATGGTCGCCGAGAAGAGCATGGTCTGGCGCTTCGGCGGCAGCCTGTCGATGATCTTCTCGACGTCGGGCAGGAAGCCCAGGTCGAGCATCTCGTCCGCCTCGTCCAGCACGAGCGTGCGGATGTGGGAGAGGTCCAGCTTCCGCTGCCCGGCCAGGTCGAGCAGCCGGCCCGGGGTGCCGACGACCACGTCGACACCCTTGGACAGGGCCTCGACCTGCGGCTCGTACGCCCGGCCGCCGTAGATCGCCAGCACGCGGACGTTGCGGACCTTGCCCGCGGTCAGCAGGTCGTTCGTGACCTGGGTGCACAGCTCGCGGGTGGGCACGACGATCAGGGCCTGCGGCGCGTCGGTCAGCTGCTCGGGCTGCGCCCGGCCCGCCTCGACGTCCGCGGGGACCGTGACGCGCTCCAGCAGCGGCAGACCGAAACCGAGGGTCTTGCCGGTGCCGGTCTTGGCCTGCCCGATGACGTCGGTGCCGGACAACGCGACCGGGAGCGTCATCTCCTGGATGGGGAAGGGGGTGGTGATGCCGACGGCCTCCAGGGCCTCGGCGGTCTCGGGGAGGATCCCGAGTTCTCGGAAAGTCGTAGGCTGCGTAGTCAGGGTGTCGCCTCTTCTGTGAACCGCGGCATGAGGCGAACGCTGGGGGTCTCGACCGCGAGGGTCGTGACCGCGCCGGAACATCTGCCGGCCGCGGACCTGGAGGTCGCTGCCGGGTGGCGCGGGACCACTGCCGTCGCTCGAAGCGTCACACCGCTGAGGGCCCCTCATGTGCGAGAGCGCACGGAGGGCTGTCGGGTCGGAGCCGATCGGGCCACCGACCGGGCATCCTCATTCATGGAACGGCCTCCCGAGCCCATGCGGAAGTGTCCGCATACTCGACAGGCGCTTTATCACTGTACCCCGGAATCGCGCAGGTGTGTTGGGGCAATTCACAAGGAGGGGGAGGTCACACTCGCTGACTGCGTCCTTCCGGGGCGCGGAGGGCGGGCTATTGTGCGCTTCTATGGAGACGCCTGACAACGCCAACACCGCAGAAGACACCGCCGCCGGCAGCCCCGCGCCGACCGGCATCGCCGCCAAGGACTGGGCCGCCGCGTCCGCCGACCCGCGGTACCGCGAGGCGATCGTCGACCTGCTGGGGGTGCTCGCGTACGGAGAGCTCGCGGCCTTCGAGCGGCTCGCCGAGGACGCGAAGCTGGCCCCGTCGCTGGCGGACAAGGCGGAGCTGGCGAAGATGGCGTCGGCGGAGTTCCACCACTTCGAGCAGTTGCGGAACCGGCTGGCCGCGATCGGCGAGGACCCCACGGCCGCGATGGAGCCCTTCGCCAAGCCGCTGGACGACTTCCACTTGCAGACCGCTCCCTCGGACTGGCTGGAGGGCCTGGTCAAGGCGTATGTCGGCGACTCCATCGCCAGCGACTTCTACCGGGAGGTGGCGACCCGGCTGGACTCCGACACCTGCGCGCTGGTGCTGTCGGTGCTCGACGACACCGGGCACGGGAACTTCGCCGTGGAGAAGGTGCGCGCCGCGATCGAGGCGGACCCGCGGCTCGGCGGCCGTCTCGCGCTGTGGGCGCGCAGGCTCATGGGGGAGGCGCTGTCGCAGGCCCAGCGGGTGGTCGCGGAGCGCGACGCCCTGTCGACCATGCTGGTCGGCGGGGTCGCGGACGGCTTCGACCTGGCGGCGGTGGGCGAGATGTTCTCGCGGATCACCAAGGCCCACACCAAGCGGATGGCGGCCCTCGGCCTGGCCTCCTGACGGCTCCCCCTGGGCCGGCGGCGCCGGCCTACCCGGGGGCGCGTCCCCTCACCCGGGGCGCTCGCTCGGCCGGTGGCTCATCGGCTGCGCTCGTCGCCCCGGCCTCCGCGGCCGTCCGTGCGACGGCCGCGGTCGCGGGGACCGGGTGTTCCTCGGTAGGGGAGGGGCGGCGGCGCGGTGCGTCACGCCGCCGCGGATCGGCGCAGGCGGCGGCTCGCCGGGCGGATCAGCAGGGACAGCAGGACGGCGCTGACCGCGGCCGCCCCGACGAGCGTGCCCAGCACGAAGCCGGGGCCGAGCGCCGCGTGGCTGACGAAGGCGCCGAACAGGGCGCCGAGGACGCCCGTCACCAGCACCGTGCGCCGCGGCGGAAGCCGGTCGGGCATCCGCAGGAGGGCCGCCCACGCCAGGGCGAGCCCGAGGAGGACGGAGCCGAGCGCTTCCCAGTACACACGCATCACCTCGCGGACGGCGGGGCGGGTCAAAACGGTCGTAGCCCGTCCTACCCGTGACACGCGGACCGCAATCCTCCCGGCCGCCCCTCAAGAACGCCCCGACCAGCCTCTTCCCCGAGCCCCGCACCCCATCCGGACCGGCACCACCCGGGCGCACTGCCCCGTCCGGGGTGCCCGTACCACTGCGGCCTGAGGCGCCGCCGGGTTCCGTATCGCGCGGTCCGGGGCCCGCTCTTCTGCGGTCCGCGGCCGCGGATCCGTATCGCCGCCCGTCCAGGGCCCGCTCCTCTGCGGCCTGAGGCGCCGACGGGTTTCGTATCGCGCCGTCCGGGGCCCGCCCCTCTGCGGCCTGAGGTGCCGCGGGGGCCCACGTCGCTCCGTCCGCGACCCGCCCCCTGCGGCCTGCGGCCGCGGATCCGTATCGCCCGGCCGGGCCAGGGCCCGCCACCACCGTCGCCCGAGGTGCCGCCGGGATACCGCCTCCCCAGCCCGAGGGTCCGCGTGGGGCCCGGCTCCTTTGGGCTGCCGGGAAAGGCGGAGGCCCGGCGGGGGTGATCCCGCCGGGCCTCTCACCGGTCCGGTGCCCAGGGCGCCGTGCGACTTCAGATCGCGCCGAAGCCCACCCGGCGCACCGCAGGCTCGCCGATCTCCACGTACGCGATCCGGTCGGCCGGCACGAGCACCGTGCGGCCCTTCTCGTCGGTCAGGCTGAGGAGCCGTTCCTTGCCGGCCAGCGCCTCACCCACGAGGCGCTCGACGTCCTCGGCGGACTGCCCGCTCTCCAGAACGATCTCCCGGGGCGCGTGCTGCACGCCGATCTTGACCTCCACGGCTATGTCCCTCCGAACGGTCAGCGATGCGCGGCCAGCCGCGCCGTACGCTGCACACATTAGCCCGGAGAGGGGAAGGCCCACGGCCCGGCGGCGCACGCCAACAGCGAACAGCCGCCGCCCCGCCCGGTCAGTGGCCCTCGGCGCCGTGCAGCGGGAACCCGGCGATACCCCGCCACGCCAGGGACGTCAGCAGCTCTACGGCGCGGTCGCGGGGCACGGGGGAGTGGCTCGCCAGCCAGTGCCGGGCGACCACCTGGGACACCCCGCCCAGGCCCACCGCCAGCAGCATGGACTCGTCCTTCGACAGCCCGGTGTCCTCGGCGATCACCTGGGAGATGGCCTCGGCGCACTGCAGCGACACGCGCTCCACGCGCTCCCGCACGGCGGGCTCGTTCGTCAGGTCCGACTCGAAGACCAGCCGGAAGGCGCCGCCCTCGTCCTCCACGTACGCGAAGTAGGCGTCCATCGTGGCCGCCACGCGCTGCTTGTTGTCCGTGGTGGAGCCGAGCGCCGTGCGGACGGACTGGAGGAGGGAGTCGCAGTGCTGGTCGAGCAGCGCCAGGTACAGCTCCAGCTTGCCCGGGAAGTGCTGGTACAGGACGGGCTTGCTGACGCCGGCCCGCTCCGCGATGTCGTCCATGGCCGCCGCGTGGTACCCCTGGGCGACGAAGACCTCCTGTGCGGCGCCCAGCAGCTGGGTGCGTCGGGCTCGGCGCGGCAGGCGGGTGCCTCTCGGGCGTGCTGCCTCTGTCTGCTCGATGGCTGTCACGCCGCCTCCCAAAATCGATCCACATGTGCGGTGTGCCGCGCCCGCCATCGTACTTTTCGGTAACCCGACTGTGCGCGTCGCGAGCGCAGAATTTCACGTATCGGACGCCGACGGTAGGCAGAGCTTCAACCTTGAACCAGCCGGGGCCACAGGGAACCCCGGCATACCGCCAGAAAGCGGCGGACCGGCGGCGGACCTGCGGTGAGACAGGTGGCAGCGGCGGCCCGCCCACCGCCAGGCGGAGCCCCGGGAGCCCCCACGTCGCCCTCGGCGGCAGCGGCCCTCGGCGGTAGTCGTCCTCAGCGGTAGTCGTCCTCGTCCAGCGTGACCACCCGCCGCTGCTCCACGGCGTCCGCCTCGTTCGCCACCGCGGGGTCGATCCCGGTCAGCGGCTCGTCCCGGTGCTGCCTGAGTTCGGTGTGCTGCTCCGCCGCGTCGGCCTCGGGTGCCTCGTCGTCCAGCTCGGCCGCCGCCGCGTCCTCCTCGCCGTTCTCCGCCAGGGTCTCGGGATCCGTAGGGTCGACGGTCATGGCTCCCCTTCCTCTTCCTGCGGCCCCGCCTCGGGGGCGTGTCGGCGCACGAGTACCCTCGGCGAGCTCTCGAAACGAGCGTATGGGCTCACTCTTTCCAGCGCTATGCGACGTGTGACGGCGGACACAACTTCACGGGCGTGATCGTCTCGTAACATTGCCGCATGTCTTCGACCGAGCTGCCCGCGTCCGCGTCCCCCACCGCCGCCGCGGCCTCCCGGGCGCGCTCCGTGCGGGTCGCGGACGGCGAACGACTCCGCTCCGTGGCGCTGCCGGGCCTCACCCTGAACCTGCGCTTCCGCCCCTCGGAGCGCCGCGGCCGGGCGCCCGCGCTGTACGTGCACGGCCTCGGCGGCTCCTCGCAGAACTGGTCGGCGCTGATGCCGCTGCTGGAGGACCTGCTGGACGGCGAGGCCGTCGACCTGCCCGGCTTCGGCGCCTCCCCGCCGCCCGACGACGGCAACTACTCGGTGACCGGCCACGCCCGGGCCGTCATCCGCCTGCTGGACAGCGGCGGGCGCGGCCCCGTCCACCTCATCGGCAACTCCCTCGGCGGCGCCGTCGCCGTCCGGGTCGCGGCCGTCCGGCCCGACCTGGTCCGCACGCTCGCCCTGGTCTCGCCCGCGCTGCCCGAACTGCGGGCGCAGCGCACGGCCTGGCCCACGGGCCTGCTGGCGGTGCCCGGTGCGGCCCGCCTCTTCGCGCGCATGACCAGGGACTGGACGCCCGAGCAGCGGGTGCGCGGAGTCCTCGCGCTCTGCTACGGCGACCCCCGGCGGGTCACCGAGGACGGGCTGCGGGCCGCGGTGGAGGAGATGGAGCGGCGCCTGGAGCTGCCGTACTTCTGGGACGCGATGGCCCGCTCGGCGCGCGGCATCGTCGACGCCTACACGCTGGGCGGACAGCACAACCTGTGGCGCCAGGCGGAACGCGTCCTCGCGCCCACGCTCCTCGTGTACGGGGGGCGCGACCAGATCGTCTCGTACCGGATGGCGCGCCGGGCCGCCGCGGCCTTCCGGGACGCCCGGCTGCTGACGCTGCCGGAGGCCGGGCACGTGGCGATGATGGAGTACCCGGACGAGGTCGCCCGGGCAGTACGGGACCTGATCGGCGGGTCCGGCGATGCCGGGCGGCGCGCCGGCGGCCGGACGGGGAGCTGATCCGGGGGTGGGACGCCACAGCCGCAAGGGTTCGACCCGTACGGAGCAGGGCGCGGACGCCGGCCGGTCCGCGGCCGCCGCGGCCGCCGGTACGGGGCGCCGCCGCAGGTCCGGTGCCGCGCAGGCGCCGGCGCCCGTACCGGCGCAGGACCCGCGGCCGAGGGAGGCGTACGGCCCGTACGGCCCGGCCGGCGGGACACCGCCGCACGGCACGGCCGCGGCCCACGCCGCCCCGCCGGTGCGGGGCGGGCATCCGGAGCAGCGGGAGGCCGGGGGCGGCTGGGGCGGCGGCCCCTACGCCGCCGCGCCCGACCCCGCGGCGCCGCCTCCCCGGGCCGCCGGGCGGATCGCCCAGGGGCCGCCGCGGATACCCGGGCCCCGGCGCGAGTTCGTCGAGGCGTTCGACGAGCAGGGCAAGGACGGGCCCGGCGGGCCCGGTGCCGGCGGTCAGGACCCGGCGGACGAGGAGAGCGGGGAGCCGCCGCGCAGCGGCGGTCCGGGATCGGGCGCACCTTCGCCGGGGTCGTCGCGGCGGCGGTGACCACCGTGCTCGCGGTCGTCGTGGCCGGGCAGGTCGCCGACGGCGGGCAGCGCGCGGCCCGCGGCGCCAGGGCCGCGGACGCGTCGGCGCGGCCCGGTGCCGGCGACGCCGTCTCGCGGTCCGACCAGCGGCCCACACCGTCGCAGGGCTCCGCGTCACCGGCCCCCGCGGCCCCCACGGCGTCCGCGTCCGCACCGCCGACGTACGCCGTGCTGATGACCCGGCAGTTCGACATCGCCCCCGACCTCAAGGGCTCAGGCGACTTCGAGGCCGTGCCGGGAGCCGACCCGGCCCCCGGCAAGGGGCGCAAGGTGCGCTACCGCGTCGACGTGGAGAAGGGCCTCGGGCTCGACGCGGCGCTCTTCGCCCGCGCCGTCCAGGAGACCCTCAACGACGACCGCAGCTGGGCCCACGGCGGCGCCATGACCTTCGAGCGGATCTCCAGCGGGGACCCCGAGTTCGTCATCACCCTGGCCAGCCCCGGCACGACGGGCGTCTGGTGCGCCAAGTCGGGGCTCGACACCACCGTCGACAACGTGTCCTGCGACTCCGCCGCCACCCAGCGCATCATGATCAACGCCTACCGCTGGGCGCGGGGCGCCGACACCTACGGCCCGGACGGGATGCTCGCCTACCGGCAGATGCTCATCAACCACGAGGTGGGCCACCGGCTGGGCCACAACCACGAGAACTGCCGGAAGCCCGGCGGGCTCGCCCCCGTGATGCAGCAGCAGACCAAGACGCTGGAGATCGACGGCATCGCCTGCCGCCCCAACCCCTGGGTCTACCCGTCAGCCTGACGCAGTGTGACCATCAGGTGATCTAGCGCAACAGAACGCAACCGGTCCGCGAAAGTTACGTGCATTCACCCCTTCCGGTGGTGCGACGGACAACCGTCCGTCGCACCACCGCCCTGTCCGCTTACGGTCGTCCCGCCGCGAGTCGCCGGATCAACGGCGGCCGCACACAAGGGAGATCGGGGGTGTGCTCGTGCGCATCGGACTGCTCACGGAAAGTCGCGACCCGTATGCAGCAGGTGGTTCCAGGCTCTGGTGCGACCGGCTCGTGCGCGGGCTCGCACAGCACGAGTTCGACGTCTACGCACTGAGCGGCGGCGCGCCGGACGGCGCAGGCCCGTACGGCCGCGCCTCCTCCGAGCACCGCGCCGGGCAGCCTCGCGGCGTCGCACCCCGCACCCCCGCAACGTCCGCGTGCGGACCGCAGCCCTGGGGGCGCCCACCGACGACGCCCGCAGCTACGGACGGCGCGACCGGCGGCGCTTCGCCGACCACCTCGCGGACCTCGTCACCGCCCTCTGCCGCACCACCGCGGAACCGGCAGCGCACCGGCCCGGCGGCGACGACCCGCAGGCCGCTGCCTTCGCCTCGGGGCTCTACGGGCTCGCCGACCTCGCCCGCGACCGCGGCGGCCTCTGCGCCGCCCTCCGCTCCGAGAGCGCCGCCCGCGTCCTCGAAACCGCCTGCCGCGCCCCCGGCGCACGCCGGCGCGTGCACCCCGCCACCGTCCCCGACTACCTCGCCTTCGCCGACCGGCTCGAACGCGCCCTGCGCCCCCTGTCGCTCGACTGGTACGACCCCGCCGACGGGCTCGGCGCCGCCGACCTCTGCCACGCCGCCTCGGGCGGCACGGCAGCCCTGCCCGGGCTGGTGGCCAAACGCTTCTTCGGGACTCCACTGCTGGTCACCGAGTACGGCGTGCAGCTGCGCGCGCACTACCTGTCGGCCGCCGACGCCCGGCTCAGCCCGCCCGTACGCGCCCTGCTCGCCGCGTTCCAGCGCCGCCTCGCCACCGAGGTCTACCGCCGGGCCGACGCCGTCACCCCGGGCAGCAGCCACGCCCGGCGCTGGCAGGAGCGGTGCGGCGCGGACCGCTCCAAGATCCGCACCATCCACCCCGGCCTCGAAGCGGAACGGTTCGCCGCCGTCGGTGAGGCCGCACCCTCCGCGGGCGACGACCGCACCCTCGTGTGGGTCGGCCGCGTCGAACCCGGCAAGGACCTCGTCGGGCTCCTCCACGCCTTCGCCCAGGTCCACCGGGAGCTCCCGCACACCCGGCTGCGCGTCATCGCCGCGCCCGTACGGGACGCCGGGGCCCGCGGCTACCTCACCCACTGCGCGGCCCTCGCCGCCCAGCTCTTCCCCGACGAGGCCGCCGGGGCCCACGCCGTCGGCGAGAGCCCGGTGACCTTCGAGGAGATCGGCGGGCCTGAGGTCCCCGACCTGCCCTCCGCCTACGCCGCCGGATGCGTGAGCGTGCTGTCCAGCGTCGTCGAGGGCTTCCCCCTCGGCCTCGTCGAGGCCATGCTCTGCGCCCGCGCCACCGTGTCCACCGACGCCGGCGCGGTCGTGGAGGTCATCGGCGGCACCGGGCTCGTCGTCCCCCCGCGCAACCCGCGGGCGCTCGCCGGCGCCTGCCTGGCGCTGCTGCGCGACCCGGAGCGCAGGCAGCGGCTCGGCGCCGCGGCCCGCGCCCGCGCGCTGGAGCTCTTCACCGCCGAGCAGAACGTCGCCGCCTTCCACGCCCTCTACCTCGAACTGCTGTCCCTCGCACCCGTGCACCGCGAGAGCGAGGCGGTGGACACCCACGGAGATCCGGTGCCCTTCGCCCACCCGGCCGAGACCCGCGTACCCGTCCCCTGGACCGCCGCGGCCCCCGCCCGGCACCCGCCTGGGCCGCGCACCCCCGCCGCCGCGCCGCGCACCGCCGCGGCCCACGGCTGCCCGCCGCCCGCGCCGCACGCCCCCGCGGGCGCGGCCCCCTCGGGAGTGCCCGTGTCTGAGCGCACCGCCCCGGCACCCGCCCGCGGCCCCGCCGACCCCGTGAAGGTGCTGCTGCACCGCCACCGGGACCTGTGCGAGCGGGCCGTCGACCCCCTGGAGATCGCCGCCGGACTGGAGGCGCGCGGGCTCACCGACCGCACCGCCGCCCGCTTCCGCCACCGCGACGTCTTCTCCCTGGCGGAGGAGCTGTACGCGCGCGTCCCACGCGGCGGCGACGAACGCCCCCGCCCGGCAGGCGCCCGCGCGGCCGGCACGGCCCAGCCCGCCGCCCGATGGCTCCCGGCCGCCCTGCTGCCCGCCGCCGCGGCCGGCCTCACCGCGGCCGCCCACGCCGGCACCACCGGGCCGGTGCGGACCGCCGCCACGGCGGCCGGGCTGCTCGCCCTCGCCGCGGCGACCGGCGCCGCCCTGCGGCACGGCCCGCTGCGCGCCCCGGGACGCACGCCCTTCGGCCTGACCGGCTGGACCGTGCTCCTCCTCGCGTACGCCGCGTACGGCGACGGGCTGCTGGACCAGCTGGTCCGGGGCGGCCTCCACGAGCCGTGGCCCCCGCGACCGGGCCGCTCCTCGGGCTGGCCCTCGCCGTGCCGGCGGCGGCCGCCTGCGCCCGGCTGTTCGCCGTACGGGCCGGGCAGCGGCTCGCCGCCAGCCGCGGCCTGGACGACTTCGCCGCGCGGGCCAGGCCGCTGCTGCTCGCCGTGGTCGCGCTCCAGCTCGCCGCGGCCACCGGTCTCGCCGTGCTCGCCGGGCTCGTGCCGGGCACGGTCCCCGGGGCCCTCGCCCCGACCGTCGCGCTGGGCGTGCTGCTGTTCACGGCCCGGCTGCTGGCCGTCCACGGGTACGGCGAGGCCGCGGCGGCCGGGCTCGGAGCGGCCTGCGCCGCGGAGGGCTCGCCTGCGCGTCACTGCTGGCGGCCCGGCTGCCGCTGCCGGGGCTGGACGCCCTGGACCGGCCCGTGCGGGTGGCCGTCGCGACCTGGGGCACCGGCGCCGTACCCGCCGCGGCCTGCGGGGCGGCGGCGCTCGCCCTGCTGGCCCATGCCGCGGCCGTCCTGGCGCGCGCCTCCGCGCACGCCCGGCCGTGACGGCGCCCCGCACGCGTGGATGAGGCCGTGCGGGCCGCGCACGCGAGGGGCCGCGCAGGGGGCCCGCGCCGCCGCGGGCACGGACGCGCCCCCGCGCCGGGGCCACCACCCCGACCGACCGCCCAGGCGTCCCGCTGCCACCCCGCCACCGACCACCCGGCTTCCCTGCGACCGCCCCTGCAACACCCGGCCACCGACCACCACGGCTCCCCCGCGACCGCCTCGCAACGCCCACCGCAGTCCGCGCCCCGGACTACCCCGGGCTCCCACCGACCACCTCCGCCCCCCTGGCCGCCACCAGCCCCATGACCACCACCGGCCCCATGACCACCACCGGCCTTCTGACCACCACCGGCCTTCTGACCACCACCGGCCTTCTGACCACCACCGGCCTCCTGACCACCACCGGCCTCCTGACCACCACCGGCCTCCTGACCACCACCCGACCGATTGACCACCACCCGACCGACTGACCACCACGACACCCCCACCGACCAAGGAGACACAGGACATGACCCCCCAATCCCCGCAGACGGCCGACCGCCGGCGCGAAGGGGGCGCGCGATGAGGGTGCTGCTGCTCGGCGCCACGGGATTCATCGGCCGCTACGTCGCCGACCGGCTGCTCGCCGACCCGGCGGTGCACCTGACCGCCCTCGGCCGCCGCGACGACTCGGACGTCCGCTTCGACCTCGCCTCCGGCAGTCCCGGCGCCCTCACCCGGTTCCTGGACGCCGTCCACCCCGGCGTCGTCATCAACTGCGCGGGCGCCACCCGCGGCGGCGCCCGCGACCTGACCCGGCACAACACCGTCGCCGTCGCCACCGTCTGCGAGGCCCTGCGGCGCAGCCGCTGCGGCGCCCGCATGGTGCAGGTCGGCTGCGCCTCCGAGTACGGCCCCTCCCAGCCCGGCTCCTCCACGGCGGAGGACGCCGTGCCGCGCCCCGGCGGGCCGTACGGCGTGTCGAAGCTGGCCGCCACCGAGCTGGTGCTCGGCTCCGGGCTCGACGCGGTGGTCCTGCGGGTGTTCTCGCCGGTGGGACCCGGCACCCCCGCCGGCTCGCCGCTCGGGCGGCTCGCGGAGGCCATGCGGCGGGCCATGCAGTCCGGCGACGGCGAGCTCCGGCTCGGCGGCCTCGGAGTGCAGCGGGACTTCGTCGACGTACGGGACGTGGCGCGGGCCGTCCACGCGGCCTCGCTGTCCGCCGCCCAGGGCGTGGTGAACATCGGCACGGGCCGCGCCGTACGGCTCAGGGACGCCGCGGCCGTCCTGTCCCGTGTCGCCGGGTACACGGGCGCCCTGCACGAGCTGGACGGGCCCCCGTCGCGGCCGGCCATCGCCGCGCAGCGCGCCGACAGCCTCGGCGACCACGTGCCGCTCGGCGGTGGGGTGCCGGGCGCCCACCCGTACCCGGACGGCTGCGGGTCCTGGCAGCAGGCCGACGTGCGC
The DNA here is from genome assembly GCF_021390935.1 of Streptomyces sp. CC228A. Lineage (GTDB taxonomy): Bacteria > Actinomycetota > Actinomycetes > Streptomycetales > Streptomycetaceae > Streptomyces. The sequence goes on along the minus strand of NZ_JAJPUI010000002.1, from coordinate 629,175 downwards.
ACCGCCCGCGACCGGCTCGGCTGGCGGCCTCGGATCGGCCTGGAGGAGTCCTTGGCCGACATCTGGATGGAGGCGGCGTGCCGCATCTGACAACCGCGGGGACCGACCTGTCGGCGACCGGCGCCGAGCGGCTCGGGATCGGCATCCCCGGCTACGCGCACCCGCTGCTCGCGCCGGTGGAGTGGGCCGAGCTGACCCGGCCGGGGACGCCGCTGCACTGGGCCGTGCTGAACGTGTCGGACGGGCCGGGCACGCGGCCGGACCCGCACTGCCTGGAGGTCGCCGGCCGGCTCCGCCACGCGGGCGTCCGCGTGCTGGGCCACCTCGCGCTGCGGGACGGCGACCGGCCGCGGCCCTTCGGGGACGTCGTCTCCGACGCCCACCGGTACGCGGACTGGTACCGGGTGGCGGGTTACCTGCTGGACGGCTGTCCCACAGAGTGGGAAGCCCTGCCTGAGGTGCGGCGGCTGGCGGCGACGCTGGAGACCGTGCTGGACGACGCCGACGGCTGCCATCTGGTGCTGGGCCACGGCGCCCACCCCGACCCCGGCTACGCCGAGATCGGGGACCAGCTGGTGACCTTCTGCGGGCCGTGGACGGAATACCGCTGGTCACAGGCGGAGCAGTGGACCGCCGACCATCCGCCGGAGCGGTTCGTGCACCTGGTCCACGGGGTGCCCCGCAGTCATCTGGAGGAGGCCGTCCGGATCGCCCGCTGGCAGGGCGCGGGGACGATCTTCTTCACCGACCGCGGACAAAACGCCCCATTCACAGCCCTGCCCGGCTACTGGGACGAAATCGTCTCGCAGATCGGACCAGGTGTCTCGGAATGAGGAGGGCCGTGGCAGTGTTACGGGAACAGTAGTCCCCGCCAGAGCGGGGTAGTCCCGTACTGACATACGACCAACGGAGTCCCCGTGTCGCTGCCACCCCTGGTCGAGCCGGCCGCCGAGCTCACCGTAGACGAGGTCCGCAGGTACTCCCGCCATCTGATCATCCCCGACGTGGGGATGGACGGACAGAAGCGGCTGAAGAACGCCAAGGTGCTCTGCGTGGGCGCCGGCGGCCTCGGCTCGCCCGCCCTGATGTACCTGGCGGCGGCCGGTGTGGGCACGCTCGGCATCGTGGAGTTCGACGAGGTCGACGAGTCGAACCTGCAGCGCCAGATCATCCACAGCCAGTCGGACATCGGCCGCTCCAAGGCGGAGTCCGCCCGCGACTCCGTCCTCGGCATCAACCCGTATGTGAACGTGGTCCTCCACGAGGAGCGGCTCGAAGCCGACAACGTGATGGACATCTTCGGTCAGTACGACCTGATCGTCGACGGCACGGACAACTTCGCGACCCGCTACCTGGTCAACGACGCGTGCGTGCTGCTGAACAAGCCGTACGTCTGGGGCTCCATCTACCGCTTCGACGGCCAGGCGTCGGTCTTCTGGTCCGAGCACGGCCCCTGCTACCGCTGCCTCTACCCGGAGCCCCCGCCGCCGGGCATGGTCCCGTCCTGCGCCGAGGGCGGCGTGCTGGGCGTGCTCTGCGCGTCCATCGGCTCCATCCAGGTCACCGAGGCGATCAAGGTCCTCACCGGCGTGGGCGACCCGCTGGTCGGCCGCCTCATGATCTACGACGCCCTGGAGATGCAGTACCGCCAGGTCAAGGTCCGCAAGGACCCGAACTGCGCGGTCTGCGGGGACAACCCGACCGTCACCGAGCTCATCGACTACGAGGCGTTCTGCGGCGTCGTGTCGGAGGAGGCCCAGGCGGCGGCCGCCGACTCCACGATCACTCCGAAGCAGCTCAAGGAGTGGATCGACGACGGCGAGAACATCGACATCATCGACGTCCGCGAGGTCAACGAGTACGAGATCGTCTCGATCCCCGGCGCGCGCCTGATCCCGAAGAACGAGTTCCTGATGGGCAGCGCCCTCCAGGACCTGCCGCAGGACAAGAAGATCGTCCTGCATTGCAAGACGGGTGTCCGCAGTGCGGAAGTCCTCGCCGTGCTGAAGTCCGCGGGCTTCTCCGATGCGGTCCACGTCGGCGGCGGCGTCATCGGCTGGGTCAACCAGATCGAGCCCCACAAGCCGGTCTACTGAGCCAGGCGGACGACGGCGCCAGGCCCGGCCGCGGTGTGCGGCCCGGCCTGGCGTCGTGCGTTTCCGGTCTCCCCCGCGGCGCGCGCCGGGGGAGGGGGTCAGCCCTTGCAGGTGGTGCCGTCCGCCGGCACCTTGCCGCGCAGCAGGTAGTCGTCGATGACGCGGGTCGCGCAGGACGCCGACCCGTAGGCGCCGTGGCCCTCGCCCTCGTTGGTGACGAGGACGCCCACGCCCTCGCCGAGCTCCTCCGCCATGGTCCGGGCGCCCTCGTACGGCGTCGCCGAGTCGCCCGTCGTCCCGACCACCAGGATGGGGGCCGCGCCGGGGGCGCTCACCTCGACCGTGGCGCGCTCGCCCTTCGCGGGCCAGTCGGCGCACCAGCCGGCGGTGTCCCAGGCCAGCGCGGGCCCGAACACCGGGGAGACCCCGGCGAGGTCCCTCACCAGCGCCCGTGCCTCCCCCAGGGTGGGGCGCTCGCTGCTGTCGGCGCAGGAGATGGCGCGCTGGGCGTGCGTGGTGGTGCCGTAGCGGCCGTCCTCGCCCCGTTCGTTGTACCCGTCCGCGAGGGCCAGCAGCATGGTCCCGTCACCGCTCTCGGCGTCGTCCAGGCCCTGGGTCAGGTAGGGCCACATGTCCTCGGAGTACAGCGGGTAGATGATGCCCGTGACGCCGAGGCTCTGCGTCAGCTTCCGGCCGTCGCCCGCGGGCAGCGGCTGCTCGTCCAGCCGCTCCAGCAGCGCCGCCACGCGCGCGGTGCCCTCCTTCGGGTCCTCGCCCTGCTTGTGGAAGTAGTTGTTCAGCGCCCTCTGGAACCCGGTCGTCTGGTGGCGGGCGTGGGCCGCCGTGTCGGCGGTCGGGTCGACGACCGCGTCCAGCACGAGCCGGCCGACGTTCTTCGGGAAGAGGTGCGCGTACACGGCACCCAGCTGCGTGCCGTACGAGAAGCCGAGGTAGTGCAGCTTGTCGTCGCCCAGCACCTGCCGGAGGACGTCCATGTCCCGTGCGGTGTTCGACGTGGTCAGGTGCGGCAGCAGGTCCCCCGCCGCCCGGGCGCAGCCGGCCCCGAAGGAGCGGGCGTCCCGCATGTAGGCGGCCTCCTCGGCCGCCGTGTCGGGCGTGGAGTCGACCTCGGCCAGCGCCTTCTCCTGCTCCTTGTCGCCGCGGCACACCACGCCCGAGCTGCCGCCGACGCCGCGCGGGTCGAACGCCACCAGGTCGTAGCGGGCGTTGAGCCCGGCGTACTCGGTCTCGTAGGCCGGCAGGGTGGCGACGCCGGACGCGCCGGGCCCGCCGAAGTTGAACAGGAGCGAGCCGATGCGGTCCTTCCGGCTCGTCGCCTCCTTGCGGATCAGCGCGACGGACAGCGTCTCGCCGTCCGGGTCGGCGTAGTCGACGGGCACCTCCACGTCGGCGCAGCGCCACCCCTTGGACGGCCGCTCCCCGCCCCCGGGGGCCTCGCAGGCCCGCCAGTCCACGTCCTGGGCCGCGTACGGGCCGCCCGAGCCGGCGCCCTTGCCGTCACTCCGGCCCTCACTCCGGCCCGCACCCTCCGACTGGCAGCCGGCCACGGCCCCCGCCAGGAGCGCCGCGACCGCGGCCGCCGCGCCGGCCCGCACCCGTATGGAACGACGTCCGCCCATGCCCTGACCACCCCACGAATCCGACGAATGCGGCCATCCTAAGTCGTGGGACAGACCGTTCCGGAGGCCGGGACCTTCCCGTTCAGCAGGTACGCGTCGACGATCCGCTTGATGCACGCGTCGCCCGAGTTGTACGCGCCGTGCCCCTCGCCGCGGTAGGTGACCTCCACCCCGACGCCCTTGCCGAGGGCCGCGGCCATCGCCGCGGCGCCCTCGTACGGCGTGGCGGGGTCGCCCGTGGTGCCGATGACGAGGATCGGCGGCGCGTCCGGGGCGCTGACGACCGGGTTGTCCCAGGTGCCGGGGACCGGCCACTGGGAGCAGCCGAGCAGGCCCCAGGCGAACCACTCGCCGAGCACGGGGGACGCCTCGCGGAACTTCGGCAGGTGCTCCTCCACGTCCTCCCGTGTGAAGCGCTGCTTGGTGTCCACGCAGTTGATGGCCGCGTTCGCCGCCTGGAGGTTGTTGTAGCGGCCCGTCTCGTCGCGGCCGTTCAGGGAGTCCGACAGGGCGAGCAGCAGGGCGCCGTCGCCGCCGTCGGCCTCGTCCAAGGCCTGCTCCAGGTACGGCCAGTACTCCTTGGAGTACAGCGCCTGGATGATGCCGTTCGCCGCGTGGGTCTGCGTCAGCTCGCGGGTGCCGGCACCGTCGACGGGCTCCCGGTCGAGCCGGGCCAGCAGGTCCTGGATGAAGGACTTCACCTCGTCCGGGGTGCTGCCGGGCAGCAGGCACTCGTCGCCGCGCGAGACGCAGTCCCGCACGAAGTTGTCCAGCGCGAGCTGGAAGCCCCTGGCCTGACCGAGCGCGCCCTCCAGGGCGGTGCCGCCGGGGTCCACGACCGCGTCCAGCACGGCCCGGCCGACGTTCTTCGGGAAGAGGTGCGCGTAGACGGCGCCCAGCTCCGTGCCGTACGAGATGCCGAAGTAGTACAGCTTGCCGTCGCCGAGGACCTGCCGCATGAGGTCCATGTCACGGGCCGCGTTCTCCGTGCCGACGTGCGGCAGCAGCTCCCCGGAGTCCTCCTCGCAGGCCGACGCGTACTCCTCCAGGGAGTCGACCAGCGCCCGCTCCTCCGCCGGGCTGTCGGGCGTGGAGTCCTGGGCGAAGAACGCGTCCAGCTCGCTGTCGTCGAAGCAGCGCACGCCCTCGCTGCGGCCCACCCCGCGCGGGTCGAAGCTGACCAGGTCGTAGCGGCTGCGCAGGGCCTCGTAGTCCGGCGCGAAGGCGGGCAGGGCCGTGATGCCGGAGCCGCCCGGCCCGCCGAAGTTGAACAGCAGGGAGCCGATCCGGCGCGACGCGTCGCGGGCCTTGGCGCGGATGAGGCCCAGCTCGATGGTCTCGCCCCCGGTGGTGGAGTAGTCGAGCGGCACGTCCATGAACGCGCACTCCCAGAGCGTGCCGTCGGGGAGCGGGCTGGGCGCCGGCTGGTTGCCCTCCGAGACCGGGGAGGGGACGCACGGGCTCCAGGACAGCTCCTGCCGGGCGAGGTCGCCCAGCGCGCTCGGCGTGCCCTTGCGCGGGGCGTCGCCGTCTCCGCCCCCGCCGCAGCCCGCGGCGGCCGCTGCGAGGACGACCGCGGCGGCGAGGCCGACCGCGCGCCGGGGGACGCGGGCGGCGCGGAGCCGCCGGGGGCCCGGCGGCGCCGGGTGGGGCGGGTGAACGGCATGCGTCCATCGTCGGCGCGCCGACGGCCCACCGCCTGCGCGGGCGTCCATGCGGGTGGTGAGGGGACGTGCGTGGTTCCGCCCGGTGGTCCTTCCGGTACGTCACAGAGGGACGACGGTGATCTCGGTCGCCTTCACGCTGACCCACACCTCGGCACCCTCCGCCAGCCGCAGTTCCGCCACGGCCGCCGGGGTGACCTCCGCCACCACGTCCAGCCCGGGCGCCGGCGCGTCCGCGACCAGCACGCGCAGGCGCGCACCGTGCGCGGTGAGCTCCCGCACGGTGCCCCGCCAGACGTTGCGCGGGCTGCCGCCGGACGGGCGCGCCCGGTGCAGGGACACCGCCTCGGGGGCGACCACCGCGAGCGCCGCCGTCCCGTCCGGCGGAGCCGGGTCGGCGGCGGTGACCAGCCGCCCCCGCCGACCGGCTCCAGCCCCCCGTCCCGCACGGTGCCGGACCAGGCGTTCCGCCCGAGCATGCGGGCCACCCACGGGGAGCGTGGATGGCGGGCCACCTCACCGGGCTCCGCGTACTGGACGACACGGCCCTCCTCCAGCACCAGCACCCGGTCGGCGAGCGACACCGCCTCCACCGGGTCGTGCGTCACGATCAGGCACACCCCCGGGAAGCCGGCCAGGTGCTGCCGCAGGGTGTGCCGCACCCGCGCCCGGGTCGTCTGGTCCAGCGCTGCCAGCGGCTCGTCGAGCAGCAGCAGCCGGGGCCGCGCGGCGAGCGCCCGGGCCAGTGCCACCCGCTGCGCCTGGCCGCCCGACAGCTCACCCGGCCTGCGGTGGGCGAACCGCCCGACCCCGAGCCGCTCCAGCCGCTCCCGGGCCGCCACGCGCGCGTGCCGCCGGGGAACGCCCTGCGAGCGGAGCCCGTACGCGGTGTTGGCCAGCGCCGACAGGTGCGGGAACAGCGCCCCGTCCTGCGGCACCCACGCGACCCCCGCCGGTGCGGCGGCACCTGCGCGAGCTCGTCGTCGCCGAGCCGTACCGACGACGCGGTGGCGCGGGGGTGAGCCCGAGCAGGGCGCGCAGCAGCGTCGTCTTCCCGGCGCCGTTCGGCCCCACCACGGCGACGGTCGTCCCGGCGGGCACGTCCAGCTCCACGGTGACGGCCCCGGTGACGCGGGCGCTCAGCGGCCCCCGCCACCCGCCCCGCCGGCGTCCGCGTCCGCTGCGGCCCTCGCCTCCCCGGCGGCCGGGTGCGGGTCGCGGGGACCCGGCTGCGGCTCCTGCGCGTCCCCGTCCCGGGCCGCCGCAGCAGGGGTCCGGGAGGCCGCGGGCCCCAGCCAGCGGCCGCGCAGGGCGACCAGCACCGCCGTGGCCACCACGAGCAGCAGCAGGGAGACCGCGACCGCGCCCGCCGGGTCGTTCTGCAGCAGCAGGTACACCTGGAGGGGCAGGGTCTGGGTGGTGCCGGGGAGGTTCCCGGCGAAGGTGATCGTCGCCCCGAACTCCCCGAGGGCCCGCGCCCAGCACAGCGCCGCGCCCGCGACCAGCCCGGGGCCGACCATCGGCACCGTCACCGTGAAGAACGCGCGCAGCGGCGACGCGCCCAGGGACGCCGCGGTCTCCTCGTACCGCGGGTGCAGCCCCGCCAGCGCGCCTTCCAGACTGATCACCAGGAACGGCAGCGACACGAACGCCGCCGCCACGACGGCCCCCGCGGTCGAGAACGGCAGCGCCACCCCGAACCAGTCCTCCAGCGCACCGCCCAGCAGCCCCCGCCGCCCGAACCCCTGGAGCAGCGCCACACCCGCCACGGTCGGCGGCAGCACCATCGGCAGCATCACCAGGACCCGTACGAGGGGCTTCCCCGGGAAGTCCACCCGGGCCAGCACCCACGCCAGCGGTACGCCGAGCAGGAGGGACAGCAGCAGCGCCCACGCCGACACGACCACCGACAGGCCCAGCGCCTCGCGCACGGCGGGGGCCGTCAGGCGCCCGGCCAGGCTGCCCCACGGCGCGTGCGCCAGCACCCCTGCCAGAGGCACCAGCAGGAACGCCACGGCCACGGCGGCGGGCAGTGCGAGCGCCGCGGGGACCCGGCGCGGGGCGGTGCTCACGGTGCCTCGAATCCCGCCCGCTCCAGCAGCCCGCGCGCCTGCGCGGACCGCAGCCACGCCACGAAGGACCGGGCGCCCTGCTCGTTCTCCGCCGAGTCCAGCGCTGCCGCCGGGTAGGAGGCGACGGCGTTCTGCGCGTCCGGCACGGCGACGGCAGCGATCTCGCCGCCGGCCGCGGCGGCGTCCGTGGCGTACACGAGCCCCGCGTCCGCCTCGCCGAGCCGCACCTTGGCGAGGACGGCGCGGACGTTCGGCTCCTCCGACACGGGCCGTACCGCCGCACCCGCCCGGTCGAGGGCCTGCCGGCTGTAGCGCCCGACGGGCACCTCGGGGGCGGCGAGCACCACCTTGAGGTCGCTGCGGGCCAGGTCCTTCAGACCGGCGACGCCCTCCGGGTTGCCCGCGGCGGTGGCGATGACGAGCCGGTTCCGGGCGATGACGACGGGCTCGCGCGTCTCGCCCTCCAGGGAGTCCATCGTCGCCGCATCCGCCGTGACCAGGACGTCCGCCGGAGCCCCCTGGCGCACCTGCGAGGCCAGCTCCTGCGACCCGGCGAAGGAGAACGCGACCTCGGTGCCGGGGTGCTCCTTCTCGTACGCGGCGCCCACGTCCTCGAACACGTCGGTCAGCGACGCGGCGGCCAGCACGGTCAGCCTGCCGCCGCCGGCCTCGCCGCCGCCGGACGGGGCACCGCCGCACGCCGTGAGGGAGAGCAGCACCGCCCCCGCGCACACCGCCCCCGCCACACGACGGAACATCGCGACCTCCGGACGCTCAGACACGGTCGACGAGGACACTGGTGGACTTCACCCGCGCCACCGCTTCGACGCCGACCTCCAGGCCGAGTTCCTCCACGGCCTCCCGGGTGAGCAGCGACACCAGCCGGTGCGGTCCCGCCTGGATCTCCACCTGCGCGGCCACGTCGCCGAGCTTCACTGCCGTCACGATGCCCGCGAACGCGTTGCGGGCGCTGGTGTACGGCACGTCCCCGGCCTCGTCCGCCTGCTGCGCCAGCTCCACGGCGAAGGCGGCCAGGTCGGGCCCGTCGACGAGGCGCCTGCCCGTCTCGTCCCTGCGGGTCGGCAGCCTTCCGGCGTCGGCCCAGCGGCGAACGGTGTCGGCGCTCACGCCGAGGAGCCGCGCCGCCTGCTGAGTGGTATAGGACCGCATGTGCGGCAATCTAGGCCGGTAGTGCTCGCATCTGCAAGGGGAATCGGCTGATCCTCCTGGCGGCTGCGGTCAGTGCGGTGCGAAACTCCCATGCCGGGGGAGCGCGCTCGGGACCCCGCGTACGGGCCGTGTGGGCCCGAACGGCGACTGCCGGGACCGGCCGCGGGCCCCTGCGGAACCCGCCGGCCGGGCAGCCGCAGAGCGGCCGAAGCCGCCGACCGTACAGCAGGGGAACGCCTGCGGAGCCGTCGGCCGTACAGCGGGGGAACGCCCTGCGGAGCCGTCGGCCGTACAGCGGGGGAACGCCCTGCGGAGCCGCCCGGGAGGCGCCGGCGGACCTTCCGCGGGCGGGCCGCGCCCCGTCGGCCTAGAGCGAACCCTTCCGCGTCAGGTAGTTGAACGAGAACCAGCCCGGCAGCACCGGCAGCCACAGCGTCAGCAGCCGGTACAGCAGCACCGCCGGGGCCGCGACCTCCTTCGGCACCCCCGCGAGCAGCAGACCGCCCAGCAGCGCGCCCTCGACCGCGCCCACACCGCCCGGCGTCGGCGCGGCCGAGCCGATCGCGTTGCCCGCCAGGAACACCACGGCCAGACTCGCGTAGCTCAGCGGCTGCTCCCCGTCCGCGAAGGCGCGGATCGACGCGTCCAGGCACATCACGAACATCGCCGTGAGCAGCAGCATGCCGCCGATGCCCGTCAGCAGCTTCCCGGGCCGCTGCAGCACGTCCAGCATGCGCGGCACCACACCCGCGAACAGCGAGCGCAGCCGCGTCGACACGAACTTGCGCAGCACCGGGACCGCCGTCACCACCAGCACCAGCACCGCGATCGTCAGCAGACCCGCGATCACCGAACGGGACGGCGTCAGGTCGCCCTGCGACCGCTCCGTGCCCGTCAGATAGCCGAACGCCAGCAGCAGCAGGATGTGCGCGCCCAGGCCGAACAGCTGGGACGCGCCGACGCTCGCCACCGCCAGGCCCGGCCGTACGCCCGACCGCTGGAGGAACCGGGTGTTCAGCGCCACACCGCCGACCGCGGCCGGGGCGACGATCTTCACGAACGACCCCGCCACCTGGGCGGTCACCGTCCGCAGGAACGACACCCGCTCCGGGACGAAGCCCAGCAGGCTCATGGCCGCCGCCACGTACGTCAGCGCCGAGAAGACCGCCGCCGCCGTCACCCAGCCCCACGCCGCGTCGCTGATCGTCGACAGCGGGATGCTCGCGATCTGCGACAGCAGGAAGTACGCGGCGACCGCCCCGGCGATCAGGCTGATGAGCGTACGGGGCCTGATCCGCTCCAGGCGGACCGGCTCCACCGGCGCCTGCGGCCGGATCAGCAGCACCTGGCGGCGGATCTGCGCCAGCAGGTCCTCCTCGCGCGCCCCGTGCAGCGCGTCCTCCAGCGCCCGCTTCTCCGCCTGCTTCTCGGCGCGCTCCGCCTTGCGGTCCGCCTTGGCCTCCGCCGGCCCGCCGCCGCCCCCGGCCGCGGCGAGCCGCGCCTCCTTGGCGGCCTGCGAGGCCCGCAGCACGGCGTCCCGCTCCCGCTGCGACCGCTCCCGCGCCAGCCGCCGGAGCGTCGCCCGGCTCGACCGGCTCAGCGCGATCGGCTGCAGCAGCGGCAGGCAGTCGGCGACCTTGTCCGGGCCGAGCACCTCCACGGCCGCGGCCACCGCCCGCTCCGGGCCCACGCGCAGCCCCAGCGTCGTCAGCAGCTGCGCGATGTCCATCCGCAGCACCAGGTCGCCCGCCGCGATCTCCCCGCCCCGCAGGTCCGTGATGACCACGTTGCCGGAACGATCCACCAGCAGGGCGTCACCCGTCAGCCTGCGGTGCGCGATGCGCCGCGACTGCAGGGCCCTCACCTGCTCCCAGCAGCCCAGCACCACCCGGTCGGTGAGTTCCTCGTCCGCCAGGGCGTCCAGCGGGCGGCCCGCCCGGTGCTCGTACACCAGCATGACGGCGTCCGGCCCGAGCTCGGAGGTCGCGATCAGCTTGGGCGCGTTGGCGCCCGCCGCGATCGCCGCGTACGCCAGCAGCGCCTCCTGCTCCAGGGCCTGCCGCAGCGACTGGATGGACCGGCGGGTCGTGAAGCCGCGCAGCGTCAGCCGGCGCCACGCCCGGTAGAAGAAGCCGTGCGCCTGCTGCTCCCGGTCGACGACGGTGACGTCGAGCGGTGAGCCCTCCTCCAGGGTCACGATGTAGCGGCGGCCCCGGTCGCCCTGCTCGGCGGTCTCCGGTACCCCGGCCTCCGCGCGCCTCGCCGACACCGGGTGGAACCCGACGTGCCGCAGTCCGGCCAGCAGCGTCTGACCGGTGGGGCGGACGTTGGGCGACCCGACGGTGTAGAGCGTGCCGTACGCCACCGTGACACCGATGAGGACCGTCAGGATGATCGACAGCGGGGTCGTGTACCCGGCGACGAGCATGGTGAAGGCGTCGAGCAGCAGCACCACCCACAGGACGAACCGCCACCGCGGTCTCCTGGCCATGCCGACGGCCGACATGTACGCGATCACCGGCGCCAGGTAGCCGTGGACGGGGTCCGTGAGCCCGCCGCCGCTCTGCGGCTGGGTGAGCGCGTCCTGGATCGCGCTGGGCGCCGCCCGCGCCACCCACAGGTCCGTGGCGAGGGTCACCCCGTGCGCGAGCACGGCGGCGAGGACGCCGTCGGCGATGCGCAGGCCGTCCCGCTTGACGAGCCGCTCGATCGCGAACGCCACCGGGACCAGCAGCACGGCGATGCTGGACACCAGGCCGGCGAGCTTGACGAACACGTCGGGCGCCTGGCCGGTGCCCTTGCTGATGTCCTGCTCCAGGCCGGACGTCGTCCCGCTCGCGAACGCCGCGATGGCCAGGACGACGGCGATGGACAGCACGCCGACGAGCAGGCGCAGGAGGTCGGAGGGGCGGTGCACGCGGGCCGCGAGCAGCGGCTCGTCGCCGGACACGCGGTCGTGGTGCGCCGCTCCGGACGCACGGGCCCGCCGGCCGCCGCCGCCCGCGGCGGAACCGCTTCCGGCCGTTGGCCCGTCTGGTGGACCGGTCGGCGGGCCGGTCGGTGGACCGTGGGCCGCGGGTGCGCCGGCGGAGGAGTCGTGGGACGCCGGGGCGCCGGCGTCCCGTTCGGGCGGTGAGCCATGGGCGTGTGCGCCGCCGGTGCCCGCGTCGGCACCGGCGCCGGCGCCGGGGCCCGTAACGGCGTCGGTGGCGCCCCCGGTGGCGGCGGTCGCGTCGGCGGCGGCGGTGTCAGTGGGGTCGGTGGGGTCGGCGCTGCCGCCCGGGCCGTCGGCCGGCACCCGGCCGGAGCGGTCCTCGGCGGAGGCTGCCCCGGAGGTGCCGCCCGGGCGGTGCGCGGCGTCGTCAGGGCGCGGCTCGGCGTCGGGCGTGCTCGCCACATTCGAAGGCCGCACGTCCTGTCCCTTCGCGTTCGCTGTCTCTTCTTGGTCTCGTATCACCAGTCACCGCCCGGAAGATGGTGGCATGACCGGGAGGTACAGGGGGGCATCAGGGGGTGATGACCGCGCCGACCGCGTTGTCGGACCCGTGGTGCAGGATGGACCGGGTGGACCGGAAGACCGCCGAGGAGCACCCACCTGAGCAGACCGCGAAGCACCCCGACCGGCTGCCCGACTACGCGGAGCGCGTACTGGAGGTCGCGGAGCTCATCCCGCCTGGCAGGGTCATGACCTACGGGGACGTCGCCGAGTGGCTCGGTGCCGGCGGGCCCCGCCAGGTGGGCCGGGTGATGGCGCTGTACGGAGGCGCCGTGCCGTGGTGGCGGGTCGTCCGCGCCGACGGCAGGCTGCTGCCCGGCCACGAGTCGCGCGCCCTCGCCCACTACCGTGAGGAGGCCACGCCCCTGCGGGACGCCGCGCACGCCGACGCGACCCGTCTGCCGCGCATCGACATGCGGCGGGCCCGATGGGACGGCGGCACCGGGGGCGACGACGCCGGTGGTCCGTTGCCTCACAATTGACAGCTTCCGCCATACGGCGGGGCGGTGCCTCTCCACCACTGCTCCTCCACCCCCCAGCACACCCGTCAGGACCGGCGATCCACGTGAGCTCCTCCTCCAGCACCCGGCGAGCGCCGCACCAGGGGCACGAACCGGCGCGGCACCGGACCCCCGGCGCGTACCGGCTGGTGCGCACCCCGCCGGCCCCCGTCACCCCTCCCTCCCTGGACGCAGCGCAGCGGACGGTGGTTGACCACGCCGACGGACCCCTCCTCGTGCTGGCCGGGCCCGGCACCGGCAAGACCACCACCCTGGTGGAGGCGGTGGCGGCCCGCATCGAGCAGGGCGCCGACCCGGAGCGGCTGCTCGTCCTCACCTTCAGCCGCAAGGCCGCGGTCGAGCTCCGCGACCGCATGGCGGCCCGGCTCGGCGGCGCCCGCGCCCCGCAGGCCACCACCTTCCACTCGTACTGCTACGCCCTCGTCCGAGCCCACCAGGACGCCGACCTCTTCGCCGAGCCGCTGCGCCTGCTGTCCGGGCCCGAGCAGGACGTCACCGTCCGCGAGCTGCTGGCCGGCCAGCCGGAACTGGAGCGGGCCGGTCTCGCCCGGGTCCGCTGGCCCGACGAGCTCCGGGCCTGCCTCACCACCCGCGGCTTCGCCGACGAGGTGCGGGCCGTGCTCGCGCGCTCCCGCGAGCTCGGGCTGGGCCCGCGCGCGCTCGCCGACTTCGCGGAGCGCACCGGGCGGCGCGACTGGTCGGCGGCCGCGCAGTTCCTGGCCGAGTACCTGGACGTCCTCGACCTCCAGGGCGTCCTGGACTACGCGGAGCTGGTGCACCGGGCCGTGCTCCTCTCCCAGGAGGCGGAGCTGCCCTCGTACGACGCGGTCTTCGTCGACGAGTACCAGGACACGGACCCGGCCCAGGTCCGGCTGCTGCAGGCGCTCGCCGGGCGGGGCAGGACCCTGTACGCCTTCGGGGACCCCGACCAGTCCGTCTACGCGTTCCGGGGCGCCGACGTGAACGGCATCCTGGAGTTCCCCCGCACGTTCCGCCGCGCCGACGGCCGCCCCGCGCCCGTCGCCGTGCTGACCGCGTCCCGCCGCTCGTCGGCGCGGCTGCTGGCCGCGACGCGGCTCCTCACGCAGCGGATGCCGCTGTCCCGGCTGCCCGCCGACGCGGTGCGCGCGCACCGTGCGCTCACGCCCGTACGGGAGGGCGGCCGGGTGGAGGCGTACACCTTCCCCACGGCGTCGACGGAGCTCGACAACATCGCGGACATCCTGCGCCGGGCCCACCTGGAGGAGGGGGTGCCCTGGAACGAGATGGCCGTCCTCGTGCGCGCGGGCGGCCGCTCCCTGCCGCCCCTGCGGCGGGCCCTCACGGCGGCGGGTGTGCCCCTCGACATCGACGGCGCGGACGTCCCCCTCCGCCACGAGCCCGCCGTGGCGCCGCTGCTGACCGCCCTGCGCGCGACGGCCACAGCCGCCCTGCGCGCCACCGCCGCCTCCGCGCCGGCGGTACCGCCTGCGCCGCCTGTACCGGCGGTAGCGCCTGCTTCGGCTGTCCCGCCTGTACCTGCGGTACCTCCTGCTTCGGCTGCGCCGGCTGTCCCGCCTGTACCTGCGGTACCGCCTGCCTCGGCTGTCCCGCCTGCTCCGGCGGATGGCATGGACCCCGATGCCCCAGGCGAGGCCCCGCAGCCGACGGCCGTCCCCCCCGCCGACGCCCCCGATCCGGGTACCGACACCACTCACGGTGACGCCGCCGCCCACGGGGACCCCGCCCACGGTGAGGCCGCCGCTCACGGTGACCCCGCCCACGGCGACCCCGCCGTCCACGGGGACCCCGCCCACGCTCATGCAGACGCCGCCCACGGGGACCCCGCTCACGGGGACCCCGTCCACGGGGACCCCGTCCACGGGGACCCCGCCCACGGCGACACCGCCGCTCACGGCGACCCCGCGGGCGGGTCCGCCGGGGCGTCGGCCGCCGGCAGCGGCCGGCTCGACACCGAGACCGCGCTCACCCTGCTCGCCTCGCCCCTCGGCGGTATGGACGCCGCCGACCTGCGGCGCCTCGGACGCGCACTGCGCGACGAGGAGAGGGCGGCCGGCACCAAGGTGCCCGAGCCCTCCGACGTGCTGATCGCGCGCGCCCTCGCCGAACCCGAGCGGCTCGTGGTCCACGACCCCGCCTACGCGCGCGGAGCGCAGAACCTGGGCCGCCTCCTGCGCAAGACGCAGGAACTCCTCCTGGGCGGCGGCACCGCGGAAGAAGCCCTGTGGGAGCTGTGGAACGGCACCAACTGGCCCCACCGCCTCCACAGCGCGGCCCTCCGCGGAGGCGCCGCGGGCCGCAACGCCGACCGCGACCTGGACGCCGTCTGCGCGCTCTTCGACGCCGCCGCCCGCGCCGAGAAGCGCACCGGCGGGCGCGGCGCCCTGAACTTCCTCGAAGAGCTCGAAGCGCAGGACATCGCGGCCGACACCCTCGCCAAGCGGCGGCCCGTCCGCCCCGACGCCGTACGGCTCATGACGGCCCACCGCGCGAAGGGCCTGGAATGGAGCCTCGTCGTCGTGGCGGGCGTGCAGGAGGGGCTCTGGCCCGACCTGCGGCGCCGCGGCTCCCTCCTCGAAGCGGACCGCATCGGCCGCGACGGCCTGGCCGAGCCGCTGCCGCAGTCGGCCCTGCTCGCCGAGGAACGCCGGCTCTTCTACGTGGCCGCCACGCGCGCGAAGCACCGGCTCGTGGTCACCGCCGTGAAGGCGCCCGCGGAGGACGGCGACCAGCCCAGCCGCTTCCTCACCGAGCTCGGGGTCGAACCGGAGGACGTCACCGCCCGCCCGCGCCGCCCCCTCGCGGTCGCCGCGCTCGTCGCGGAACTGCGCGCCACCACCGTCGACCCGGACGCCTCGCCCGCCCTGCGGGACGCCGCCGCCCGCCGTCTCGCACGGCTCGCCGCGCTGACCGACCAGGACGGGCAGATGCTCGTCCCCGCCGCCCATCCGCACCGCTGGTGGGGACTCGACGAGCCCACGCGGTCCGCCGCGCCCCTCCGCGACCGCGACCGGCCCGTCACCCTGTCCGGCAGCGCCCTGGACCAGCTCGTCAACACCTGCTCCCTCCAGTGGTTCCTGGGCCGCGAGGTACGGGCGGACGCGCCCGCCACCGCCGCGCAGGGCTTCGGCAACGTCGTCCACGTCCTCGCCGACGAGGTCGCCTCCGGCCGCACCCCCGCCGATCTGGCCGTCCTCATGGAGCGCCTCGACCGCGTCTGGGGCGCCCTCGCCTTCGACGCCCCCTGGAAGTCCGAGCAGGAGAAGGCGCACGCCCGCGAGGCGCTGGAGCGCTTCCTGCGCTGGCACGTGTCGGACCGCGGCGGCCGCACCACCGCCGCCACGGAGCACGGCTTCGACCTCACCCTGGGGGCGGGGGAGTACCAGGTGCGGATCCGCGGCTCCATGGACCGCGTCGAACGCGACGAGCACGGCCGCGCGTACGTCGTCGACTTCAAGACCGGCAAGCAGACCCCCACCAAGGACGAGGTGGCCCGCCACCCGCAGCTCGCCGTCTACCAGCTCGCCGTCCGCGAGGGCGCCGTCGACGACGTCTTCGGCGGCGACCGTCCGGAGCCCGGCGGCGCCGAGCTCGTCCACCTGCGCCAGCCCGCCCCCAAGAAGGAGGGCGGCGACGCCCTCCCGCGCGTCCAACCGCAGGAACCGCCGTCCGGCGACTGGGTCGCGGACCTCCTCACCACCGCCGCCGGCCGCGTCCTCGACGAGCGCTTCACCCCCACCCCCGGCCAGCACTGCGCGAACTGCGCCTTCCGCTCCTCCTGCACGGCCCGCCCCGAGGGCCGCCACATCGTCGAGTAGCGCCCGGCTGTGACGTACCGCACGGACTGACCGGACGCCGAGCAGAACGAGCGCGGCCTCACCAAGGGCGAGGTCACCCAGGTCGGCGGCGCGCCCGCGCTCGCCCTCAGCAAGAAGAAGGGCGACCGGACCCTCACGTACTACGGGGCCGCCGAGGGCGACCCGTACCTGCTGAAGTACTCCGCCGAAGGCGGAAGGGAGCCCGGCTTCGTCGAGCTCTCCGCGTTCGGCACCGAGATCACGATCGTGGCGCCGCCGGTGGACGAGGTCGTCGACCCGGCGAAGCTCGGCGGCTGACGCTCCGCGCGTCCCCGCCCCGACCCCGCTCCGGGGCGTGACGGGGGCCGCTGTCAGCGGCCCCCGTTAGCCTTCTCCGGGTGACCGCGCGCATCACCGACCCCGAGCAGCTCAAAGAACTGCTCGGCATCCCCTTCACCCCGGAGCAGACGGCCTGCATCACGGCGCCGCCCGCCCCGCAGGTCATCGTGGCCGGAGCCGGCTCGGGCAAGACCACGGTGATGGCCGCACGGGTGGTGTGGCTGGTCGGGACGGGCCAGGTCGCGCCCGAGCAGGTCCTGGGCCTCACCTTCACCAACAAGGCCGCGGGCGAGCTCGCGGAGCGCGTCCGCACCGCCCTCGTCCGCGCCGGCGTCACCGACCCCGACCCGGCCGGCCCCGGCGACCCCCCCGGCGAGCCGCGGATCTCCACGTACCACGCCTTCGCCGGGCAGCTCCTCACCGACCACGGCCTGCGGATCGGCCTCGAACCCACCGCCCGCCTCCTCGCCGACGCCACCCGCTACCAGCTCGCCGCCCGGGTCCTGCGCGAGGCCCCCGGCCCGTACCCGGCGCTGACCCGCTCCTTCCCCACCCTCGTCAGCGACCTCCTGGCGCTCGACGCCGAGCTCTCCGAGCACCTCGTACGCCCCGAGGACCTCCTCGCCCACGACTCCGCGCTCCTCGCCGCCCTGGAAGCCACCCGCCTCGGCAACGCCGACCTCCGCAAGGTGCCCGAAGCCGCCGCGGCCCGCCGGGAACTCCTCGACCTCGCCGTCCGCTACCGCGCCGCGAAACGCGAGCGCGACCTGCTCGACTTCGGCGACCAGATCGCCCTGTCCGCCGAGCTCGCCCGCACCCGCCCCGAAGTGGGCGCGCTGCTGCGCGACGAGTTCCGTGTGGTGCTCCTCGACGAGTACCAGGACACCTCCGTCGCCCAGCGGATCCTGCTGTCCGGCCTCTTCGGCGGCGGCACCGGCCACCCCGTCACCGCCGTCGGCGACCCCTGCCAGGCCATCTACGGGTGGCGCGGCGCCTCCGTCGCCAACCTCGACGACTTCCCCGAGCACTTCCCCCACGGCGACGGCCGCCCGGCCACCCGCTTCGCCCTCAGCGAGAACCGCCGCAGCGGCGGCCGCCTCCTCCGGCTCGCCAACGGACTCGCCGCGCCCCTGCGCGCCCGCCACGCGGGCGTGGAAGCCCTCCGCCCCGCGCCCGGCGCCGAACGCGACGGCACCGTCCGCATCGCCCTGCTGCCCACCCACGCCGAGGAGATCGCCTGGCTCGCGGACTCCGTCGCCCACCTGGTGCGCACCGGCAAGGCGCCCGGCGAGATCGCCGTCCTGTGCCGCACCGCCACCGACTTCCCCGAGATCCAGGCCGCCCTCGTCGCCCGCGACGTCCCCGTGGAGGTCGTCGGACTGTCCGGGCTCCTGCACCTGCCCGAGGTGGCGGACCTCGTCGCCGTCTGCGAGGTGCTCCAGGACCCCGGCGCCAACGCCTCCCTCGTACGGCTCCTCACCGGGCCCCGGTGGCGCATCGGCGCCCGCGACCTCGCCCTCCTGGGCCGCCGCGCACGCCTCCTCGTGCACCGGGACGCGGAGGGCCCCGCCGACCCCGACGAGCGGCTCGCGGCCGCCGTGGAGGGCGTCGACCCGTCCGAGGTGGTGTCCCTCGCGGACGCCCTCGACACGTTCCTGGACTCGGGCGGGCACGACGACGGGCTGCCGTTCTCCGCCGCGGCCCGCGTCCGCTTCGCACGCCTCGCCGCGGAGCTGCGCGACCTGCGCCGCGGCCTGGCCGACCCCCTCATGGACGTCCTGCACCGCATCCTCGCCACCACCGGCCTGGAGGTGGAGCTGTCGGCGTCCCCCCACGCCCTCGCCGCCCGCCGCCGCGAGACCCTGTCGAACTTCCTCGACGTCGCGGCCCGCTTCGCGTCCCTCGACGGCGACGCGAGCCTCCTCGCCTTCCTCGGCTTCCTCCGCACCGCCGCCCAGTACGAGAAGGGCCTCGACAACGCCCTGCCCGGCGCCGGGAACACCGTCAAGGTGCTCACCGCGCACAAGTCCAAGGGCCTGGAGTGGGACGTCGTCGCCGTCCCCGGACTCGTCGCCGGCCAGTTCCCCAGCAGCAGGGCCCGCGAGGCATGGACCGCCCAGCCGCAGGTCCTCCCGCACGCCCTGCGCGGCGACGCCGACACCCTGCCCGCCATCGACACGTGGGACGCCCCGTCGCTCAGGGCCTTCAAGGAGGCCATGAAGGACCACCAGCACACGGAGGAGCTGCGGCTCGGGTACGTGACGTTCACCCGCCCCCGCAGCCTGCTGCTGGCGTCCGCCCACTGGTGGGGGCCCTCCCAGAAGCGCCGCCGCGGCCCGTCCGACTTCCTCCACGCGCTGTACGACCACTGCGCGGCCGGCCACGGCGAGATCGAGGCGTGGGCGGAGGAACCGGAGGAGGACGCGGAGAACCCGGCGCTCACCGCCGCCACCGC
This sequence comes from Streptomyces sp. CC228A, assembly GCF_021390935.1. GTDB lineage: Bacteria > Actinomycetota > Actinomycetes > Streptomycetales > Streptomycetaceae > Streptomyces. The sequence continues at coordinate 609,925 of NZ_JAJPUI010000002.1, read as the reverse complement.
CGACCGGGTCTGGCCCCTGCCCCTGGACCCCGAGTCGCTGGCCCGCCGCCGCGCGGCCCGCGACACCGTGCTCGCCCACCTGGAAGAACTCCGCGACCAGCCGTACGACCGGGCGGCCCCCCCGCAGGGCGGCGCCGCGGCCGCCGACGGGGATGCCTGCTCGGACCGAGGCCCGTACCCCTGCCCGGATGCGGACGATGCCGCCGCGGCCCGCGCCCGGAGGAGCACCGCAGGGACCCGGCGCCGGGCCGTGGCCCCGCTGCGGAACCCGACACCGTCCTGTGGCCGGACGACCTCGACGACCCGTGGCCCGAGGAGGAGCCGTGGCCCGAGGACGCACCGGCATGGCCGGACGCCGACCACCCGGACACGCACCGCCCCGGGTACGAACCGCTGCACGGGGCGGGGCGAGGTGAGGAGACCCCTCCGCAGACGACCCTCCGGGCACGGTGACACGCTCGGGTGAGGCGGCCCCTCCGGGCACGGGGACACGCTCGGGTGAGGCGGCCCCGCCGGGCACGGTGACACGCCCCGGTGAGGCGGCCCGCCCCGGCACCGCGCCCCCGGACGGACCCCGAGCCGCCGCTGCCGGCCCCGCGCCCCGGGGCATGTCCCCGCACGCCCTGCCCCACCAGCGGGACCCGCAGTCGCCCGAGGAGGCAGCGGCAGCCGACGCCCCCGTTCCGGGCGGCGTCCCGGCCGCAGCCCTCACCCCTGCCCCGGCACAGCACGGAGCCGCCCCCGACGGCTCCCCGGTGCCTGCGCCGGTCCCGGAGGGCGGCGCACGACCGGCCGACGCCGCCGCGCCGTCCCGTGCTCCGGCACCCCGCCGCCACCGCACCCCGTCCGGCGCCGAGCCCCTCACCCCCGAGGAGGCCCGCACCGTCGCCTCCTGGGACCGGGACCTGGACGCACTCGCCGGCGAGCTGCTGCGCGCCCGCGCCACCACCCGTGACGTACCGCTGCCCGCGTCCCTCTCCGCGTCGCAGCTGCTGAGACTCGCCGCTGACCCCGACGGCTTCGCCGCCGAGCTGGCCCGCCCCATGCCGCAGCCCCCGCAGCCCGCGGCCCGGCGCGGCACCCGCTTCCACGCGTGGGTGGAGTCCCGCTTCGAGGAGCTGCCGCTGCCCCTGCTCGGGCCGGACGAGCTGCCGGGCGGCGACGTGTGGGCCGACGAGCCGGAGATCGCCGACGAACGGGACCTGGCCGCGCTCAAGGAGGCGTTCTCCCGCACCCCGTACGCCCGCCGGACCCCCCACCGGGTGGAGGCGCCGTTCCAGCTGACCCTGGCGGGCCGGGTGGTCCGCGGGCGGATCGACGCCGTCTACCGCGACCCGGGCACCGGTGCGTACGAGATCGTCGACTGGAAGACCGGCCGGCGGCGCACCGGCGACCCCCTCCAGCTCGCCGTGTACCGCCTGGCCTGGGCCGAGCAGCACGGGCTGCCGCCGGACGCGGTCACCGCCGCCTTCGTCTACGTGCGGACGGGTGAGGTCGTACGCCCCGCGCACCTGCCCGTCCGCGACGAGCTGGAACGCATCCTGCTCGGTGAGACGGCACCCGGGGCACCCTCCGGCGCCGGATAGGCTCAGGAGCATGAGCGACACCCCGGACAGCGCCGTCCAGACCGTACGGAAGTACATAGAGCAGCACCGCGCCGCCTTCCTCGGCGACCTCACGGACTGGCTGCGCATCCCCTCCGTGTCCGCGCAGCCCGAGCACGCCCCGGACGTGCGGCGCAGCGCCGAGTGGCTCGCGGCCCAGCTCAAGGCGACCGGCTTCCCCGTCGCCGAGGTCTGGGAGACCGACCCGGCGGGCGGCGGCGCCCCCGCGGTGTTCGCGCACTGGCCCTCCGACGACCCGGACGCGCCGACCGTCCTCGTCTACGGCCACCACGACGTGCAGCCGGCCGCCCGCGCGGACGGCTGGCACACCGACCCCTTCGAGCCCGTCGTCCGCGGCGGCCGGCTCCACGCGCGCGGGGCCGCCGACGACAAGGGCCAGGTGTTCTTCCACACCCTGGGCGTACGCGCCCACCTCGCGCTCACCGGCCGCACCGCCCCCGCCGTCAACCTCAAGCTGCTCGTCGAGGGTGAAGAGGAATCGGGATCGGTGCACTTCAGGGCGCTCGTCGAACGGGAACGCGCCCGGCTCGCCGCCGACGCCGTGATCGTCTCCGACACCGGCATGTGGAGCGAGACCACCCCCACCGTCTGCACCGGCATGCGCGGGGTCGCGGACTGCGAGATCGAGCTGTACGGGCCGGACCAGGACATCCACTCCGGGTCCTTCGGAGGGGCCGTCCCCAACCCCGCCACCGTCGCCGCCCGCATCGCCGCGGCCCTCCACGACGACGCCGAACGCGTCACCGTCCCCGGCTTCTACGACGGCATCGCCGAGCTCACCGACGACGAGCGCGCCCTGATCGCCGAGCTGCCCTTCGACGAGGCGGCGTGGCTGGCGACGGCCCGCTCCCACGGCACCCTCGGTGAAGCCGGATACTCCACGCTGGAACGCGTCTGGGCCCGCCCGACCGCCGAGGTCAACGGCATCGGCGGCGGCTACCAGGGGCCCGGCGGCAAGACGATCATCCCGGCCTCTGCCCGGCTGAAGCTGTCCTTCCGGCTGGTCGCCGGACAGGACCCGGCCCGCGTCGAGGCCGCCGTACGGGACTGGGTCGCCGCCCGCATCCCCGCCGGCATCCGCCACAAGACCACTTTCGGGGCGCCCACCCGGCCCTGCCTCACCCCGCTCGACCACCCCGGGCTCCAGGCGGTCACCCGCGCCATGAGCACGGCCTTCGACGGGGCGAAGATCCGCTACACGCGCGAAGGCGGCTCAGGGCCCGCCGCGGACCTCCAGGACGTGCTGGGCGCACCCGTGCTGTTCCTCGGCATCTCCGTACCGTCCGACGGCTGGCACGCACCGAACGAGAAGGTGGAGCTGGACCTCCTGCTCAAAGGCGCCGAGGCGAGCGCCCACCTGTGGGGCGAGCTCGCCGCCGCCCTGCGGTGAAGCCGCCCGCCGCGAGGGACTCCGCCGCGAGGGACTCCGCCGCGGTGCCGGAGCCCGGTACAGCGTTGAAGCCCGCCTCGGTGGAGGAGTCCGCGCCGGTGGCAGAGTCCGCCTCGGTTACGGAGTACGCCCCGGCGGAGGAGTCCGGCGCCCCACCGGGGCCCACCTCCCCACCGGAGCCCGCCACCGCGCCGGGTCCCACCACCGCACCGGGGCCCGCCACCGCACCGGAAACCGCCGCCGGCGGGGCACCCGCTGACGACCACGCCGACACACACACCCAGACACCGGGGGAGTTGGACGCACCAGTGAGCATCATCAGCAACGAGGCCGCTACCCGCCCGATCGGCCTCGCCGCCCCGAGCGGCATCGACCGCGCGGCCCACCACCGCCTCGACGAGGCGTGGCTGGCAGCGGCGTGGAGCCACCCCACCACCCGTGTCTTCGTGGTGTCCGGCGGCCAGGCACTCGTCGACGACATGCCGGACGGGCGCACCGAGCTCGTCATGACCCCGTCCTTCGAGGCGCCGCTCACCGAGACGCACCGCTACTTCCTCGGCCGGGACGCCGAAGGGGTCAGCTACTTCGCCCTCCAGAAGGACGCCCTCCCCGGCCGCATGGACCAGTCGGCACGCCCCGCCGGCCTGCGCGAGGCGGGGCTGCTGCTGTCCGCCCGGGACGCCGGGCTGATGGCGCACGCCGTCGCCCTGGAGAACTGGCAGCGGCTCCACCGCTTCTGCTCCCGCTGCGGCGAGCGCACCGTCATCGCCGCGGCGGGCCACATCCGCCGCTGCCCCGCCTGCGGAGCCGAGCACTACCCGCGCACCGACCCGGCCGTGATCATGCTCGTCACGGACGAGCAGGACCGTGCCCTCCTCGGCCGCCAGGTCCACTGGCCCGAGGGGCGCTTCTCGACGCTCGCGGGCTTCGTGGAACCCGGCGAGTCCATCGAGCAGTCCGTGGTCCGCGAGGTGTACGAGGAGGCCGGCGTGACGGTGGGCGAGGTCGCGTACGTGGCCAGCCAGCCGTGGCCCTTCCCCTCCAGCCTCATGCTGGGCTTCATGGCCCGCGCCACGTCCTCCGAGATCAACGTGGACGGCGACGAGATCGAAGAGGCCCGCTGGTTCTCCCGCGAGGAGCTGGCCGCCGCCTTCGAGACGGGCGAGGTCCTCCCGCCGTACGGCATCTCCATCGCGTCCCACCTGCTGGAGCTCTGGTACGGCAGGCCCCTGCCCCGCCCCGGCAGCCTGGGCTGAGCCCACCTGGGCTGAGCACGCCGCCCCGCAACGGCACAAGGCGTCGCGGCGCCACGCGAAAGCCCCCCGGCGGCCATGCTGCGCGGCATGGTCGTCAGGGGGCTTTTCCGCGTGTCCGGCACGCGCGGGCCGACCGGGGTCAGCTGACCAGTGCCTGCTGCACCTGCGCCAGGCTCGGGTTGGTCATGACCACGTCGTCATTGCCGCTGTGCGGCTTCACGAGCACGGTCGGCACCGTCTGGTTGCCGCGGTTGACCTTCTCCACGAAGGCAGCGGACTCAGGGTCCTGCTCGATGTTGATCTCCGTGTACGCGATGCCCTGTCGGTCCATCTGGCTCTTCAGCCGCCGGCAGTAGCCGCACCACGTCGTGCTGTACATCGTCACGGTTCCCTGCATGTGTCTACCGCTCCTCCGGGTCAGGGCGAGCGCCCGGGCCGGGGAATGGCCGGGAATCGCTCGGTTCGCTTGATCGCATACGGGGAACGCTCGCGCACCTGCGCCCCATTCCCGCGGCAGGTATCGAGGATTCCGATGGCCCCGCGCGCCGCGTGCCTCTCACGCCCCATGCAGCACACCGCCCGCACGCAGCACACCGCCCGCGCGCAGCACACCGTCCGCACGCAGCACACCGCCCGCGCGCCGCAGGCCGCCCGCACACCGCACGAGCGCCCCGCACGGCACAGGTACACCGCGCACCACACCTACCACTGCACGGCGCACACAGGACACCGCCCAGGCCGCACCAGTGAGGCCCGCACACCGCCCAACCGGACCCTCGCTCGCTGCTCGCTGCTCGCTGCTCGCTGCTCGCTGCTCGCAGCACGCCGCTCGTATGGCCGCCCGCGCCCGCGTCTACCGCGCCCCCGGCCCCCGCCGCCCGTGTACCGTGACCGCGCCCACCGCCCCCGCCGGCGAAAGGCCAGGCTTCACCGCCCTCCGCCCAGCGGCCGCCGCACGTCTCATATGACGAATACCGCACCCCTGTGGACAGCGGACTCTGCGGCCTCCGGCGACCTGGCAGCATGGCAGGGTGACAGCAGCAACGCACACCACCCTCTTCCCGCAGGTGCCCCAGGACGCCGACGCCGTGCTCGACGGGCTCGACCCCGAGCAGCGCGAGGTCGCGACCGCCCTGCACGGACCGGTGTGCGTCCTCGCGGGCGCCGGGACGGGCAAGACCCGCGCCATCACCCACCGCATCGCCTACGGCGTGCGCGCCGGCATCCTCCAGCCGTCCAGCGTGCTCGCCGTCACCTTCACCAACCGCGCCGCGGGCGAGATGCGCGGGCGGCTCCGGCAGCTCGGCGCCGCCGGAGTGCAGGCCCGCACCTTCCACTCCGCCGCCCTGCGCCAGCTCCAGTACTTCTGGCCGAAAGCCGTCGGCGGCGACCTGCCCCGCCTCCTCGACCGCAAGGCCCAGCTCGTCGCCGACGCGGCCCTCCGCTGCCGCCTCCGCCTCGACCGCACCGAGCTGCGCGACGTCACCGCCGAGATCGAATGGGCCAAGGTGACCCAGACCGTCCCCACCGACTACCCGGCGGCTCTTGCCAAAGCCCTGCGCGAAGCCCCTCGCGACCCCGCCGAGATCAGCCAGATCTATGCCATGTACGAGGAGGTCAAGCGGGAGCGCGATGTCCTCGACTTCGAAGACGTCCTCCTGCTCATGGTCGGCATCCTCCAGGACCGCCACGACATCGCGGAGCAGGTCCGCCGCCAGTACCAGCACTTCGTCGTGGACGAGTACCAGGACGTCTCCCCCCTGCAGCAGCGCCTGCTGGAGCTGTGGCTAGGCGACCGCGACACCCTCTGCGTCGTCGGGGACGCCAGCCAGACGATCTACTCCTTCACCGGTGCCACCCCCGACCACCTGCTCGACTTCCGCGTCCGGCACCCCCACGCCACCGTGGTCAAACTGGTCCGCGACTACCGTTCCACCCCGCAGGTCGTCCACCTCGCCAACGGCATCCTCGGACAGGCCCGCGGCCGCGCCGCCGACCACCGGCTGGAGCTGGTCTCCCAGCGCGAACCGGGCCCCGAACCGGCCTACACCGCGTACGGCGACGAACCCGCCGAGGCGGAGGGAACGGCCCGCCGCATCCGCGACCTCATCGCCTCCGGCACCCCCGCCGCTGAGATCGCCGTCCTCTACCGCATCAACGCCCAGTCCGAGATCTACGAGCAGGCCCTCGCCGACGCGGGCGTCCCCTACCAGTTGCGCGGTGCGGAGCGCTTCTTCGAGCGTCAGGAAGTACGGGAAGCCGGCGCCGCCCTGCGCGGTGCCGCCCGCTTCGGCGCCAACGACCGCCTCCTCGACGACGTGGTCGACCTGCCCTCCCAGGTGCGCGCCGTCCTCTCCGCCAAGGGCTGGAGCTCCACGCCCCCCGCCGGCTCCGGCGCCGCCCGCGACCGGTGGGAGTCCCTCGCCGCTCTCGTTCGGCTCGCCGAGGACCTCGCCCGCGCCCGCCCGGACGCCACCCTCGCCGACCTCGTCGCCGAACTCGACGAACGCGCCGCCGCCCAGCACGCCCCCACCGTGCAGGGCGTCACCCTCGCCTCCCTGCACGCGGCGAAGGGCCTCGAATGGGACGCCGTCTTCCTGGTCGGCCTCACCGACGGCATGCTGCCCATCACCTACGCCAGGACGGACGAGCAGGTCGAGGAGGAGCGCCGGCTGCTGTATGTCGGCGTGACACGCGCCCGGCGCCACCTGTCCCTGTCGTGGTCGCTGTCCCGCACGCCGGGCGGCCGCGCCCACCGCGAACCCTCCCGCTTCCTCACCGGCCTGCGGCCCGGCACCACCCCCGTCGCCGGCCGCACCCCGGCCGCCGCGGGCAGCGCGGGAACCGCCGCACCCGGCGCCGCCCGGTCCCGCCGCAACCGCGGTCCCGTGCGCTGCCGGGTCTGCGGGACCACGCTCACCGCCGCCGGCGAGATGAAGCTGATGCGCTGCGAGGACTGCCCCTCCGACATGGACGAGGCCCTCTACGGCCGACTCCTCGACTGGCGGTCCGGGCAGGCCCGGCAGCTCGGCCAGCCCGACTACTGCGTCTTCACGGAGAAGACCCTCATGGCCATCGCGGAAGCGGTCCCCTCCACCGACGCGGAGCTCGCCGCCATCCCCGGGGTGGGCATCCGCAAGCTGAACCGTTTCGGGACCGATGTCCTCGCCATCTGCGCAGGTCGGCAACTCCCTGACGGGGACGGCGAAGACTGAGACGAACTCGTCGGAAAAATAGTTTGCGCCCGCCCCAGGGAGCCCCATAGGTTCTTAACCACGCGAACGGCGACTTCTCTGAAGCGCTGTCGTCGTGCTGTACTTATCCGAATACCCGTGGGAACGGCTCTGCCCGATCCCCCCGAGACGCCGAGAGGAGGCGAGCCCAGTGATCAGCATCAACACCAGCACCATCAGCTTCGTCAGCACCGCCAAAATGACCGATCGCTCGGTCGCCTCCGCCTGCTCGCTCGGCATGTCCGGCCTGTCCGGCCGTACCCGCTCCGCGTTCACCGCCACCGGTCTGTCCGGCTGCCGGGCCGTCCGTCCGTCGTTCCTCCTGCCTGAGTTCCCCGTCGCCGAGGGTCTCCTGGCCGATGAGCGACCGACCAAGGCACTGGAAGCAGGAGTAGCAGTGGCAGAGGCCCCGGCCTATGTCATCGCGGCGACCGGTGCCGGCAACCAGAAGCAGACGCAGCAGCACCACACGATGTGGGCCTTCCGCGGGCTCGAACCCTGGAGTGATCCAGCCTGATCCAGCATCAGGCCGGCGCCTTCAGGGCCGCGGAACCCCACCCGGGATCCGCGGCCCTTCTGTTTTCCCCGCACGGGGCGAACGCAGAGAAGGCGCCTCGGGACCAAGCAGTACCCGGTACCAGCCCACCGGCCGACCGGCCGGACCGACCAGACGAGGAAAACACCACCGTGCAACTCGAAGCGCACGCCCCGTCCGTACCGCCCTCCGAAACGATCCCCCCGCTCGGCCTCCCGAAGGACCACGACGTGACCGCCCTCACCGCGCTCACCGCGCTCGACGACGCCATCGAGAACCTCGGCGTACCCGTACCCTGCCGTTCCTACGACCCGGAGGTCTTCTTCGCCGAGTCGCCGGCCGACGTGGAGTACGCCAAGTCCCTCTGCCGCACCTGCCCCCTGATGGCCGCCTGCCTCGCGGGTGCCAAGGAGCGGCGCGAGCCGTGGGGCGTCTGGGGCGGTGAGCTGTTCGTCCAGGGCGTCGTCGTCGCCCGCAAGCGGCCCCGCGGCCGCCCGCGCAAGAACCCGGTCACGGCATGAACACCACCGGAACGATCGATCGCCCCCTCACGCACGACCCCCAGAAGCAGGCCCCGATGACCTCTTCCACCCGCGAGCCCATGGGCTCCGCGACCCCTGACGTCACCACCCTCGGCGCCCACGCCGCGCGCCAGAACAGGACCCGAGAAATGCAACTCATCCCAGAAGCCCTGGCCCGTGCCCATATGCACGAGCGCCTGCGCGAAGCCGAGCAGCGACGCCCGGGCTCACGCCTGATCGCCGCCCGGCGGATGCAGCGCCGCGCCGAGCGCGCCTCCCTGCGCGCCCGCCGCGCCCTGGCCATGGCCGTCATGCAGTAAGCACCGCACCAGCCACCGCGGGGGCCGTCCGAACGGACCGGCCCCCGCGGTGCGTTGTACCCGGAACGGGCCACACCGGGAGTTATCGTCTCGTGGTGAACGACCAGACCCCCGAACCCCCGCCGCCCCGCCCGAACACCGTCACCTGCACCCGCTGCGGCCGGACCGCCGAAGGCGTCCCCCTCACCTGGACGTGCTCCGTCGAGAACGGCACCAGGCTCTACTTCTGCGAGACCTGCGCCCGCACCCACCTCAGAGCCATCGAGAGCCGCCTCGACTCCTCCTGGTGGTGACCCCAGGAGGGGGCTGCCGCGGGCCCGCGGGGCTCACGGAAGCAGCCGGGCACCCCACGGAACACCCGGCCCGGGAGCCCGCCCCGCGGGGGCCGGGCCCTCGTCCTCGCGGTGCCCCTGCCCGAGCCGTCAGGAGGCGCCTCCCGTCGGGGCGGCCGCGGGCTGCCCGTCCCCGGCGAAGCCCGGCAACCAGGTCTCCAGTTCGTCTCTCAGGCGCACCGTGGCGTTCAGCTGGCACAGGACGCCTATCGTGCTGAGGGTCACCCGGTGGATCAGCAGGTAGGAAGGCGGCAGGTTCAGGCGCTTGCCCAGCTGGTGCGCGGGGGAGCGGGGGTCGGCGATCCTGGCCGCCTGGGTGCGCAGCCAGTCCCGCGTGAACGTGAACTCCTCCGCCCCCGCGGGCTCGATGATGGGCAGCAGGTAGTCGAGCACCTCGTCGGGATCGAGGTCGATCGACTCCCTCACGAACCCCTCGTCGCGCAGCAGCGCGTACACGGTGTCCGCCTCGCCTGCCAGCGCCGTCCGCAGGCAGGTGCCGATGGTCTCCGGCAGGCCGCCCGGCAGCCGGTCGACCGTACCGAAGTCCAGAACGCCCAGGCGGAGGTCGCCGTCGCCTTCGCCGGGCAGGAGCCGGAAGTTGCCCGGGTGCGGGTCGGCGTGGAGCAGCCCCGTCCGGGCGGGGCCGGAGAACAGGAACCGTGCCAGCAACTGGCCCGCCCGGTCCCGCTGCTCGGCCGTGCCCTCCGCGATGATCTCCGAGAGAGGTGTCCCGTCGATCCACTCCGTCACCAGGACCTGCTCCGACTGGTGCACCACGTCCGGCACGACCACGTGCGGGTCGTCGGCGAACTCGGCGGCGTGCAACTGCTGGGACCGCGCCTCCAGCCCGTAGTCCAGCTCCTCCGCCACCCGGTCCCGCAACTCGGTGATCAGCGGTTTGATGTCCATGCCCGGCACCAGCGGTCCCAGCAGGCGGGCGAAGCGGCCGAGCTGCGCCAGGTCGGAGAGGAGAGCCTCGCCCGCCCCCGGGTACTGCACCTTCACCGCGACATCGCGTCCGTCGTGCCACACCGCCCGGTGCACCTGGCCTATCGACGCGGCGGCCGCCGGCTTGTCGTCGAACTCCGGGAGCAGCTCCCGCCAGTCCGCTCCGAGCCGCTCCTCCAGGACCGCGTGCACGGTGCTCGTCGGCATCGGCGGCGCAGCTTCCTGGAGCTTCGTCAGGGCCGCCCGGTACGGTCCTGCGACCTCCTCGGGCAGGGCGGACTCGAAAACGGACAGCGCCTGGCCCAGCTTCATCGCCCCGCCCTTGAGCTCGCCGAGCACCTTGAACAGCTGCTCGGCGGTCCGCTGCTGCAGTTCCCGCGCCACGATCTCGGCGGACTTGCCTCCGATCCGCTTGCCCAGCCCCCAGGTGGCCCTACCGGCGAACCCCAAGGGCAACGCTGCCAACTTGGCGGTCCGGGTGACCGCCTTCCGCGGAAGATCCGACATGCGCCCCTCCAAATCCCTGGAAGCCGAGCCGTGTTCGTCCCGATGGCGCCACGGACGGCCGTTACCCCGCCATTGTGGCCTGCTCCTCTCCGGCGCCGACGGCCGCTCCACACCGGCAGTCGGAGTGCGGCGCCACCTGCTCCGACCGCCATGCCAGCAGCGGCGACGCCACCTCCCACCGCGCCCCGGCGCTCGCGGGCGCCTCCCCGTCGAGGAAGGCCAGGGCGTGCGCCGCCGCCAGCCCCGCCACAGCGGACGCCAGCGCCACATCCCCGGCCGGCCCGGGCCGCCGCCGACCGGACCGCCACTGCGCCGTCAGCCGCGGCCACGCCGGATCACGGTCCGTGCGGTGCAGGTCCACGCAGCGGGCGCACGCCGTGCCGCCGGGGAGGACCAGCGGCCCCACCACGCCAGTCGCCTCCAGCACCCCGGCGAACAGGTGCGGTGTCCCCGTCTCCACCCACTGGTCCGCCGTCACCGGATCCGGGGCGTACGCCTCCAGGCCGTCCCGCGGCGCCACCAGCACCAGCGACAGCGCCGGCTCCGCCCGCCCCCTGCCTGCCCCGTGCGACGCGGCCCGGCGGACGAGCGCCCCCGGCACCGGGGGCCGCGCGGCACACCAGCCCGCGCGCCGACACGTCACGGCGCTCACCCACCGACTCGGCGGGCAGTCCGCCCGGCGCCACGTCCCACGGCTCCACGCACCCGCCGTCCCGCACCTCCACCCGGCCCACGCCAGCCGCCGACAGCAGCGCCGCGGCGGCCGCCCCCACCCGGCCCGCGCCCCGCACCTGCACCCGCATCCCGGCCCGCGCCGCGAGCCGCCGTATCGCCCCGCCCGGCTCCCTGTGCACCACCGACAGCGACGCCAGGTCCGCCCGCAGGCGGTCGAGGGCCCCCTGCCGCCGCCGCACCGGCTCCACCGCCGGATCCCCGGCCGCCGTGTCGTCGAGCAGCCCCGCGGCCGCCAACCGGGCGAGGAGGCCGTCCAGCCGTTCGTCCGGCACACCGAGGGCGCGCGCCTCCTCCCGCAGCAGCCCGATCCCTCGCGTCCCGTCGAGCAGGCCCAGGAGGCTGCCCGTCGTCGTGTCCACCGGGCCCACCACCACCGCGTGCGCGGGCGCCACCCCGCACTGCACGTACTGCAGGTCCCGCCACGCCTGCCGCAGCGCCGGCTTCACCATCGGATGCATGCTCCGGTCACCCCGTTCCGTCTCCGACCGCCCTCCGCTGACATCCGCAGCATGGCGGAGGAGACCGAGTCCGCGCCGAGCGCCGTCCACAGGGCCGCCCACCGGTCATACGAATGGTGCGCGGTTGTGGACGGGGCGTGCGCGGGCCCGGGAGGTGGGGGACTTCCCCGCACCCAGCGGGTACCGTCGGGGCGTGTCCGCCCAGCCCCCGCACCGACCGACCAGCGCTCCGCCCGCCGGACGCGGCACGTCCGCCGTGGAAGTACGCAGGAGCACCCGGCGCCGCAGGACCGTGTCCGCCTACCGCGAGGGCGACCGCACCGTCGTGCTCATCCCGGCCCGCATGTCGGAGGCCGAGGAGCGACGCTGGGTCACCGTGATGCTCGACAGGCTCGCGGCTCAGGAACGCAGGCGCCTCCTCGGCGACTCGGAGCTCGCCGAACGGGCCGCGCGCCTCTCGGACCAGTACCTCGACGGGCGCGCCCGCCCGGCGTCCGTGCGCTGGGTGACCAACCAGAACACCCGATGGGGGTCGTGCACCCCCGCCGAGGGCAGCATCCGGCTGTCCCACCGCCTTCAGGGCATGCCCGAGTACGTGGTCGACTACGTGCTCCTCCACGAGCTCGCCCACCTGCTCGTCCCCGGCCACGGGCCGCGCTTCTGGCGGCTGCTGGAGTCCTACCCGCGCACCGAGCGCGCCCGCGGCTACCTGGAGGGAGTGGTCGCCGCCGCCCGGCTGCCCCACCCGCCCGGTCCGCCCGCCGAGTGAGCGGAAGCCGTCCTGTTCCGCCCGCCGAGTGAGCGGGAGCCGCCCTGGTCCGCCCGCCGAGTGAGCGGAAGCCGTCCTGGTCCGCCCGCCGAGTGAGCGGAAGCCGCCCTGTACCGACTCCGTACCAGTCGACGCCCGCGGCGCCCCGGGGCGTGGTCGCCGTCGTACCCAGCCGTTAGCCTGGCGCGACGCACACACCATCCGGGATGGGGGACGGTCGTTACGCATGGCCAGGGAATTCCAACGGGGCCACAAGGCCCGGATCAGTGATCTGACCGCCGGCACCGATCTGTACGTCGGCGTGCAGATCGCGGCTCCGGGGCTGACCTTCGACATCAGCTGCTTCGGTCTCGACGCCGACGAGCGGCTCTCGGACGACCGCTACTTCGTCTTCTTCAACCAGCCGAAGTCGCCCGAGGAGTCCATCCAGCTGCTCGGCGCGCAGGCCGGTGACACCGAGTCCTTCCGCGTCACCCTCGACCGGGTGCCGGAGGGCATCCACAAGCTGGCCTTCACCGCCACGATCGACGGCGCCGGTCAGATGTCCCAGGTCGGGCCGGGCTACCTGCGGATCGTCGCCGGCGGCGAGGAGGTCGCCCGCTACGCGTTCAGCGGCGCGGAGTTTAGCACCGAGCGGGCCGTGATGCTCGGCGACTTCTACCGGAAGGACGGATGGCGCTTCGCCGCCGTCGGCCAGGGCTTCGACGGCGGCCTCGAAGCGCTGCTCCGCAACTTCGGCGGCGAGGTCCTCGACGAGGACCCGCAGCCGCAGCCGCAGCAGGCGCCGCAGGGTGCGGCCCCCGGGTTCGCCCCGCCGCCCGGCCCGGCCCAGCCGGCACCCGCACCCGCACCCGCACCCGCGCCGGCGTTCGGCGCCCCGCAGGCCCCCGCACCGCCCGCGCCCGCCCCCGCGCCCGCCCCGGCCGTGCCGCCGCAGCAGCCCGTGCACACCGCGCCCACCATGGTGGCCCCGCTGGCGCCGCAGGCCCCCGCGCCGACCCCGCCCGCCCCGCCGGCCGCCCCGTCGCCGTACGGGCCTCCGCAGCCCGCGCCGCACGGCCACCTGCCCGGCCAGACCCCGCCGCACGGCGCCCCTGCCCCGTACGGCCACACGCCGCCCCACGGGGGCCCGCCCCGTACGGCCATCCGGCCGCCCACGGCCACACACCGCCCCCGTCGCACCCGTCCCGCACGGCCAGGCCGCCCCGTACGGGCAGCCCCCGCGGCTCCCGCCGCACCCGTCCCGCCCGGGCCGTACGGCCGGCCCGCCCCCTACGGGCAGCCCGCGGTCGGCGCCCCGCCGCACGCCGTGCCCGGCGCCCCGGTCGCCGCGCAGGGGCCCGGCCTCGCCGCCGCGCTGCAGAAGTACCGGGAGGCACCCACCGGCCAGCGCTGGACACCGCAGAACCCGCAGCTGGTGCGCGTGGACCTCGCCATCGGGCAGACACCCGTCCTGGCCCGCCAGGGCAGCATGGTCATGTACCAGGGCAAGGTCGAGTTCGGCTACAAGGGCGCCGGATTCGCCGGGCGGATCGTCGGCAACGCCACCGGTCAGGAGATGCAGCTGATGCGCTGCTCCGGCCGCGGCCAGGTCTTCCTCGCCGAGGAAGGCACCCACCTGCACCCCATCGAGCTGCAGGGCGACGGCATCTGCGTGTCCGCCGAGAACGTCCTCGCCTTCGACGAGTCGCTGCACCACGAGGTGCGCCGCATCGAGGGCCACGGCATACCCGGCGGCGCCCTCTTCACGATGCTGTTCCAGGGCACCGGCACCGTCGTCGTGAAGACGCACGGCGTGCCCGTCGTCCTGCCGGTCACCCCCACCACCTTCGCCGACAGCAACGCCGTCGTGGCCTGGTCCGCGGCCTCCCAGGTGGTGCTGTCCAGCCAGGTCAGGCTGCGCAGGAACGCTTTCCCCGGCCACAGCGGGGAGACCGTGAACCTGCAGTTCCGCGGGGCGCCCGGGAACTTCATCGTCGTCCAGCCGTACGAGGTCTGAGGGGGACCCGACACATGAACCAGCAACTCGCGGGCTACGCCCCGACCCCTGCCGCGGCCCGTATGGAGAACCACGGCAACGCCATGCTGAAGGTCGCCATGGCCACCGGGCAGGACCTGTTCGCCCGCACCGGCTCCGTCGTCGCGTACGAGGGCTTCATCCAGTACGAGCCGAACCCGCCTGCGGTCCGGCAGATCGCCTCCTCCTGGGTCACCGGTGAGGGCGCGCCCCTGATGAAGTGCTCCGGCGACGGGCTGCTCTACCTCGCCGACTACGGCGCCGACGTCGTCGTCGTGAACCTGGACAACGACGCCCTGTCCCTCAACGGCACGAACGTCCTCGCGTTCGACGCGCACCTCCAGTGGGGTGTCGAACGGGTCAAGGGCATGGCCAAGTTCGCGGGTCAGGGCCTGTGGAACGTGCAGATCTCCGGCACCGGCTGGGTCGCGCTCACCTCGCGCGGCACACCGATCGTCGTCGACTGCGGGCGCGGCGAGGACGAGACGTACGTGGACCCGGACGCGCTCGTCGCCTGGTCGCCGTCGCTGAAGGTGAAGGGCAAGCGCAGTTTCAAGGCCGGCTCCCTGATCGGGAGGGGCAGCGGCGAGGCCTACCAGATGGCCTTCTCCGGCCAGGGCATCGTCGTCGTCCAGCCGAGCGAGGACAGTACGGACCGCATGCGGGTCCGGAACTGAGACCAGGGGGAGCGAGAACACCCATGCAGAGCCCGCTTTTCGCGTACACGGAGCAGCAGAGCCAGGACCGGTACACCGTGCAGAACCCGCAGCTGCTGCGGGTCGCGCTCACGGGGCACGACGACGTGCTCGCCCGCAAGGGCGCCATGGTCGCCTACCAGGGGCTGGTCGACTTCGACGGCGAGTACCAGACCGGCAGCCA
Source organism: Streptomyces sp. CC228A (assembly GCF_021390935.1). Taxonomy (GTDB): domain Bacteria; phylum Actinomycetota; class Actinomycetes; order Streptomycetales; family Streptomycetaceae; genus Streptomyces. Next base: position 594,400 of record NZ_JAJPUI010000002.1, on the reverse strand, counting down.
GCGCACCGCGCGCGCCCGCACCGGGGAGGGACTCGACCTGATGCGCTGCTCCGGGCAGGGCACGGTCTACTTCGCCAACCTCGCCCAGTACGTCCACGTCGTCGACGTGGACCAGGACGGACTGACCGTCGACAGCGCGTACGTGCTGGCGCTCGACTCGGCCCTGCACACCGAGGTCATCGCCGTGGACAGCCAGTACGGCATCTCCGGCTCCGGCAAGTACCAGCTGAACATCTCCGGCCGCGGCAAGGTCGCCCTGATGACGTCGGGCCGGCCCCTGATGATGCAGGTGACCCCGGACAAGTACGTCAGCGCCGACGCCGACGCGATCGTCGCCTGGTCCTCGTCGCTGCGCGTCCAGATGCAGGCCCAGACGCACTCCGCCGGGGTCCTGCGCAGGCGCGGCAGCACCGGCGAGGGCTGGGAGCTCAGCTTCCTCGGCCAGGGCTTCGCCCTCGTGCAGCCCAGCGAGGTCATGCCGCCGCAGCACGCGCAGATCGGGTCCGGGGTCGGCGCCCAGTTCGGCGTCGGCCAGCAGGGCGCGCACGGCCGCAACCAGGGCAACGCCTGGAGCTGACACCGGCCCGAGCGCCAGGGGGGCGGCCCACCGCGGTGGGCCGCCCCCCCTGCGCGTCCCGCTACAGCCGGGCCAGGGTGCGCTCCATGAGCCGTACGACCGAGTCGTCCGCGACGCCCGCCACCTCGTCGTACGGGAACCACCGCAGGTCCAGCGACTCGTCGCTGATGGCCTCCACCGCGCCCGCCGGCGCCAGCGCGGCGTACTGCACGTCCAGGTGCCACGCGCACGGCGTCGCGTGCCGGTCCAGCCGGACGGGCCCGCCCGGCAGCAGCGACAGCCCGGCGATGCCCGACTCCTCCGTGGCCTCCCGCAGGGCCGCCTGCGCGAGCACGGCGTCCCCCGGCTCGCAGTGCCCGCCCATCTGCAGCCACATCCGCAGCTTCCGGTGCAGGGTCAGCAGCACCCGGCCCCGCTCCGGGTCGACCACCAGCGCGCTCGCCGTCAGATGGCCGGCCGTGCAGGACTTCCACATCGCGTCCGGCCCGTGCGCCGCGAGATGGTCCAGGTACGTCCTGCGCAGCTCGTCCTGGCCGTCCTCGTACGCCTTCAGTACCAGGACGGCGTCCTCGTGCAGGCTCACTCGGCGGGACCGCCCTTGCGGTCCTCGTCGCCCTTGCCGTCCCCGTCGTCCCCGTCGTGGCGCTCCCGGGAGGTGCCGCCCGCGGCCTCGCCCAGCATCTTGTCCAGCTCGGAGAAGTCCAGGTGCTCCCGGTGCACGAAACCGTCCGGATCGTCCAGGTCCGAGGCCGTCGGCAGCATGTCGGGGTGCTCCCACAGCGCGTCGCGCCCGTCGACGCCCCGCGCGTCGCCGAGCAGCGCCCACAGCCGGGAAGCGTCCCGCAGCCGCCGGGGCCGCAGCTCCAGGCCGATCAGCGTCGCGAAGGTCTGCTCCGCAGGCCCGCCCGACGCGCGGCGCCGCCGCAGCGTCTCGCGCAGCGCGTCCGCCGAGGTCAGACGGGACCCCGCGGCCGCGTGCACGACCGCGTCCACCCAGCCCTCCACCAGCGCCAGGGCCGTCTCCAGCCGGGCCAGCGCCGCCTTCTGCTCGGGCGTGTCCTCCGGCTGGAACATGCCCTGCTGAAGCGCCTCCTGCAGCTGCTCCGGGTTGCTCGGGTCGAGCTGGGAGACCGCGTCCTCCAGCCGGGACGTGTCGACCTTGATGCCCCGCGCGTACCCCTCGACCGCGCCGAACAGGTGCGAGCGCAGCCACGGCACATGGGCGAAGAGCCGCTGGTGGGCGGCCTCCCGCAGGGCCAGGTACAGCCGCACCTCGTCCTGCGGCACGCTCAGGTCGCGGCCGAAGGCCGCCACGTTCAGCGGCAGCAGCGCCGCCTTCCCGGGCGGGCCCAGCGGCAGCCCGACGTCCGTCGAGCCGACCACCTCGCCGGCCAGGGCGCCCACGGCGTGCCCGATCTGCTGGCCGAACATGGCACCGCCCATGGAGCGCATCATGCCGATCAGCGGCCCCGCCATGGCCTGCATCTCCTGCGGCAGCACATCCCCCATGGCGGTGCCGACCCGCTCGGCCACCGGGTCGACCAGCTGCCGCCACGCAGGGAGGGTCGCCTCGACCCACTCCGCGCGGCTCCACGCCACGGCCGTGCCCGCGCCCGACGGCAGCGACGTCGCCCCGTCCAGCCACAGGTCCGCCAGGCGCACCGCCTCCTCCACGGCCGTCCGCTCGGCCGGGCCCACACTGGCGTCCTTGGTGCCGTCGGAGGTGCCCTGAGCGACGGTCTGGCGGGCGATCTGCTGGGCCATGTCCCAGTTCACGGGACCGCCCTCGTAGCTCAGCATCTGGCCGAGCTGCTGGAAGGCGGCACCCAGATCCGCCGGGTTGAAGTTGCCGAACATCGCGGCGAACGGGTTGTCGCCGCCCTGACCGCCTCCGGGCAGCCCGCCGAACCCGAACGGGTCCGCACCACCCTGGGGCTTCTTCTTGCCTTCGTCGCCGTCGTCCGGCTCCTCCGGCGGAAGGCCGAATCCGAATGGGGTGTCGCTCACGGGGTTCCTCGGCTGGTAGGGCCGCCGGCCTTGTGCCGACGGCGGTGGCCCGACATCACACCCAGCGTAGACATCCGGGCCGGTCTGGGGCTCGGTGCTCCACTGACGCAGCGCCTGCGGCAGGATGGACGCCACCTGGTACGCACGCGTTGTCGCGCGTACGTACTGAAGACAACCGCTGGAGACGCCTGGTGAGTTCCCCAGATCCGCAGGTTCGCGCAGCGCGAAACCACTCAACCCCGCCCGCCGCACGAGGTCCCGTCGTGGCGGTCACGGGCGCCGCCTCCGGGGTCGGCGCCCTGCTGACCCGGCGCCTCGTCGCGTCCGAGGAGATCAAGCAGGTCATCGCGATCGACGAGCGCCGCGGCGAGGTGGCCGAGGCGCAGTGGCACATCCTCGACGTCCGCGACCCGGCCATCGCCGACAAGCTGCGGGGCGCCGACGTCGTGGTCCACCTCGCGCTCGACCTCGACCTGGAGTCCGACGCCGCCGCCCGCACCGCCTACAACGTCCGCGGCACCCAGACCGTCCTCACGGCCGCCGCGGCCGCGGGCGTGCGCCGGGCCGTGCTGTGCACGTCCGCCATGGTCTACGGCGCCCTGCCCGACAACGACATCCCGCTCTCCGAGGACGCCGAGCTGCGCGCCACCGCCGAGGCCACCGGCGTCGGCGACCTGATGGAGATCGAGCGGCTGGCCCGCCGCGCGCCCCGCGCCCACCCGGGGCTGCACATCACCGTGGTCCGCCCCGCCGTCCTCGTCGGCGGCACCGACACGGCGCTGACGCGCTACTTCGAGTCCCCGCGGCTCCTCGTGGTCGCCGGGTCCCGGCCCGCCTGGCAGTTCTGCCACGTCGAGGACCTGGCCAGCGCCCTGGAGTACGCGGCCCTGGAGAAGGTCGACGGGGAGTTCGCCGTCGGCTGCGACGGCTGGCTGGAGCAGGAGGAGGTCGAGGAGCTCAGCGGCATCCGGCGCATGGAGCTGCCCTCCGCGGTGGCGCTCGGCGCCGCGACCCGCCTGCACCGGATCGGCCTCACCCCGTCGCCGGCCGGCGACCTCGCCTACACCATGCACCCGTGGGTCGTGAGCGTCGGCCGCCTCCACGACGCCGGGTGGCGCCCCCAGTGGACCAACGAGGAGGTGCTCGCCGCCCTCCTCGACGAGGTCAAGGGCCGGCACACCGTCGCGGGCCGCCGCCTCGGCCGCAAGGACGCCACCGCCGCCGGCGCCGCGGGAGCCACAGTCGCCCTGCTCGGCACGGCCGCCCTCGTACGCCGCGCCCGCCGCCGCCGCGGCCTGTGAGCGGCGCCAGGCCCCTGGCGCCGCCCCCGCGACGGGGGTGAGCACCGGGGCGCTGTACACCGGGGCGCTGTACGAGGCTCCAACGCGCGCGTACGTCCGCGGGGCGAACAAGCAATACCGCGGAGGCGGGCCCGTACGGCACGATGGGGCCATGGCTTCCACGAACGACCACCCCGGCGAGCGCGCGGCCACCGACCCGATCCGGCTGCTGGCGATCCGCGACACCCCGCTCTCCCTCGACGAGGTCTTCCGCGCCGTCGGCGACGACGCCGCCGGCGGGACCGCGCTCTTCGTCGGCACCGTGCGCAACCACGACGGTGGCGCCGACGTGGACTCCCTCGGCTACTCCAGCCACCCCACCGCCGAGGCGGAGCTGCGCCGGGTCGCCGAGAAGGTCGCCGCCGACTTCCCGGTGCGGGCCCTGGCCGCCGTGCACCGCGTGGGGGACCTCGCCGTCGGGGACCTCGCCGTCGTCGTGGCGGTGTCGTGCCCGCACCGCGCCGAGGCCTTCCAGGCGTGCCGCAGGCTGATCGACGACCTGAAGCACGAGGTGCCGATCTGGAAGCACCAGCGCTTCTCGGACGGCGCCGAGGAGTGGGTGGGGGCCTGCTGAGGCCGCCCCCCTCCGAGGCCCTGCCTGCCGGGTGCCCCGGCGAGGAGGAGGTGCCGCGGCGGGCCCCATGGGCTGCTGCTGAGGGCTCCCGGCACCGAGGGCGCCCCCACGGAGCCCGCCTGTGCGGCGGCGTCCGGGCCCCGGGCGAGGCGCGGCCGCCCCGTGGTGGTCCCGTGTTCTGCTGCCGCGCCGATTTGCGAAACTTCGTCCCTGCCACGAGCGTTGAGAATGCGGACGGTTAATCTTCTGATCGGCCAGTCGCTTTCGATCTTGGGGATGGGAGGTCGCGATGGCAGTGCTCGCCTGGTTGCTGATCCCGCTGTTCGCTGCCGTCGGTGCGGCGATATGGGGAGGCTGGGCCTCCCGGGACCGCACCACTGGGGACATCGCGGAACTGACGGGCTACGCGAGGTTCCGTGAGGCGATGGACAAGACCCACTCCGGCAGCGGCCCCGCCTGAGCCGCGCCGCGCGCACCGCCTCCGCCGCCGGAGGGATCATCGTCTGATCGCATCGGACGGGCCGCCCAGGCAGTGCACGGGAGGGCCCGTCCCGTACTGTCGTTCCATGCCACGCCGCACCGCGACGATGCTCGCTTCCGCTCTCGTCCTGATCGCGCTGATCTGCGCGGGGCTGTTCATCCCGGTTCCCTACGCGGAGATGAGCCCGGGGCCGACCGTCAACACGCTCGGCACGTCCGGCGGCCAGCCCGTCATCAAGATCTCCGGCCGCAACACCTACCGGACCTCAGGGCACCTCAACATGACGACGGTCCGCGTCACCGGCGCGGAGTACCGGATGGGCCTGGTCGAGGCCCTCACCGGGTGGCTCTCCGACGACAGCGTCGTCGTCCCCCACGACACCCTCTACCCGGAGGGCACGACGGAGGAGGAGTCCACCCAGGAGAACGCCGAGGAGTTCTCGCAGTCGCAGAAGAGCGCCCGCGTCGCCGCCCTGCGGCAGCTCGGCATCCCGGTGACGTCCCGGGTGATCGTCGCCTCCGTCGTCAAGGACAGCCCTGCCCAGGGCAAGCTCCACGCCGGCGACGTGATCAGGGCGGTCGACGGCACCCCCGTCAAGGCGCCGCAGGACGTGGCGGCCGTCGTCACCAAGCGGCAGCCCGGTCAGCCCGTGGACTTCACCGTCGTCCCCGCCGAGGAGGCGGCCGCCGCGGAGAAGGCAGGCCGGGAGCCGACCGCCACACGGAAGGTCACCATCACCACCAGGCGGGCGGACGACGGCGACCGCGCCGTCGTCGGCATCCAGGCGGGCACGGACCACACGTTCCCGTTCGAGATCGACATCCGGCTGGAAGACGTCGGCGGGCCGAGCGCAGGGCTCATGTTCGCCCTGGGCATCGTCGACAAGCTCTCCCCCGGGGAGCTGACCGGCGGCGCGTTCGTCGCGGGCACCGGCACCATCGACGACGCCGGCAAGGTCGGCCCGATCGGCGGCATCGAGATGAAGCTCGTCGGGGCGCGCGACGCCGGAGCGTCCTACTTCCTCACCCCGGCCGCCAACTGCGCCGCCGCGGCCTCCGACCCCCCGGAGGGCCTGACCCTGATCAAGGTCGACACGATCAAGGACGCCGTGGCGTCCCTGGAGAAGGTCAGCCGCGGCGACACGTCCTCCCTGCCGACCTGCTCGGCAGGCTGACCGCGCACGTCCCCGCGCGGGCCCGCGGCGCTCGCCCCCGCGGGCACGCCGCCGGCGCACGCCGGGGCGTACCGCGGCCGGGCGGTCCGCGACGGGCGAGCCGGCAGCGGAGCCGCCGGACCCGCCGGGGCGGGTGCCGCCCGACGGCAGGGCAGGCTCCGCGACGGGCGGGCCGACCCGTCACGCCGACCCGTCACGCCGACCCGTCACGCCGACCCGTCACGTCAGCCCTCGAAGGTGGCGGCCAGCGCGTCCGCGAGGTTCGGGACCAGGTCCGTACCGGTGAGGACCTCCGTCGGGGAGTCCTTCTCCCGCAGGCGCAGGGCCGACTCCCGGGCGCCGTCGCGCAGCACCGCCACCGTCATGCGGACCTCGCGCCGCTCCGGGTGCTCGGCGACCCAGCGGGCCAGGGCCGCCTCGTCCAGGGCGTCCGGCACGGAGCCCTCCGCGGACGGCGGCAGCATCAGCCGCTCCACGGTCAGGGCGCAGCCGACCACCGCGTCGGGCCAGGCGATGGTGGCGAGGAACTCGTCGAGCGGGGCGCCCGCCGGCAGCTCGTCCTGCTCGATCGGGGTGAGGGGGGCCGCGGCCTCGTCGCCGTCGAGCCCGAGCTGGGCGGCCAGCTCCGGCTCCTGCGCGCGCATCAGCGCGGTGTCGACCAGGGCGAACAGCCGCGCGGGCTGGTCCCAGCCGAGGCCCGACGCGTACTCGTCGATCTCCAGTACGGCGCGGGTGAGGGGGCTTGCGGCCATCGGGGGGCCGGAGGGGGAAACGTTGGACATGGTCAATATCCTGCCTCCTCTCGACCCGGGGACGGGAACTAGGTAAAGCTTCAGTAAGTTGCATCAGTGGGCCCTACGATCGCTGGGCCCGCAGGCAACACATCGACCGCGAACTTCGAGGGGCGCACGTTGGCTTTCCAGATGCCGGACCGCGGCGGAGGCCCGACCGGGCCACGGATCAGAGTCGGCCGGCCGTCGCGGCGGGCCCGGACCCTGCTCATGACACTGGGAGTGGTGGCCGTCCTGGCCATGCTCTTCGTGATGTTCTCCGGGTTCTGGACGGACTGGCTCTGGTACCGGTCCGTGCAGTACTCGTCCGTGTTCACCACCACGCTGTGGACCAAGATCGGCATGTTCGCCGTCTTCGGTCTGCTGATGGCCCTGGCCGTCGGGTTCAACATCTGGCTGGCCCACCGCATGCGGCCCCCGCTGAGCGCCATGTCGCTGGAGCAGCAGAGCCTGGACCGCTACCGCATGGGCGTGGCCCCGTACAAGAAGTGGGTGCTCCTCGGGGTCGCCGCGCTCGTCGGGCTCATCGCGGGCGCCTCCGCCTCCGGGCAGTGGCGCACGTGGCTGATGTGGGTCAACGGCGTGCCCTTCGGCGAGAAGGACCCGCAGTTCCGGATGGACGTGGCGTTCTACGCCTTCGACCTGCCCTGGTACCGGTTCCTGCTCGGCTTCGGCTTCGCGGCCGCCGTGCTGTCCCTGATCGCCGCCGCCCTCACGCACTACCTGTACGGCGGGCTGCGCGTGACCAGCCCCGGTGCCCGCGCCACCGCGGCGGCCACCGGGCACCTGTCCGTGCTGCTCGGCGTCTTCGTCTCGCTGAAGGCGGTCGCGTACTGGCTCGACCGGTACGGGCTCGCCGTGAAGTCCAGCGACTTCAAGGCGGCGGGCAACTGGACCGGCCTGCGGTTTGTGGACGCCAACGCCTACCTGCCGGCGAAGACCATCCTGTTCTGCATCGCGGTCATCTGCGCCCTGCTGTTCTTCGCGACGCTGTGGCGCCGCACCTGGCAGCTGCCCGTCATCGGCTTCGGCCTGATGGTCCTGTCGGCGATCCTGATCGGCGGCCTCTATCCGGCCATCGTGCAGAAGTTCCAGGTCGACCCGAACGAGCAGGCCAAGGAAGCGCCGTACATCGCCAAGAACATCGAGGCGACCCGCAAGGCGTACGCCATCGACGACACGAAGCCCGAGAACTACTCCGGCGAGCAGACCGGCAAGTCGAACGAGCAGATCCGCAAGGACGCCGACGAGGCCGCCAGCTACCGCCTGCTGGACCCGAACATCGTCTCGCCGACGTTCCAGCAGCTGGAGCAGAAGCGCAAGTACTACCAGTTCCCGATGACGCTGGACGTCGACCGGTACGACGGCAAGGACACCGTCGTCGGTCTGCGTGAGCTGAACATCCGGGGCATCCCGAAGCGGAACTGGATCAACGACCACTTCACCTACACCCACGGCTACGGCGCGATCATGGCCGCGGGCACCGCGGTGGACCGCACGGGCGCCCCCGTCTTCACCGAGAAGGGCCTGCCCACCACCGGTGAGCTCGGGACGTACCAGCAGCGGATCTACTACGGCGAGAAGACCGAGCAGTACTCGATCGTGGGCGGCCCGCAGAAGGAGCTCGACTACGAGGCGAACGGCGAGAAGACGACGAGCTTCGAGGGCAAGAGCGGCGTCAGCCTCGGCAACGCCTTCAACCGCGCCGCGTACGCCGTCGCCTTCAGCGAGCCGCAGATCCTGTACTCGGGGGCCATCGGCGAGGGGTCGCGGATCCTGTACAACCGCACCCCCAAGGAGCGTGTCGAGGCGGTCGCCCCGTGGCTGACCATCGACGGCGACGCCTACCCTGCCGTCGTGGACGGGCGCATCCAGTGGATCGTCGACGCCTACACGACGACGAACGGCTACCCGTACGCCTCCCGCACGACCCTCGGCGACACCACGACCGACTCGCTCACGGCGGGCAACCAGACGCGGGCGGTCGTCGCGCAGCAGAACCAGGTCAACTACATCCGCAACTCGGTCAAGGCGACCGTCGACGCGTACGACGGCTCGGTCAAGCTGTACCAGTGGGACACCAAGGACCCGGTCCTCAAGACCTGGATGAAGGCGTTCCCCGGCACGGTCCTGCCGAAGGCGGAGATCAAGGGCGAGCTGAAGGAGCACCTGCGGTACCCGCAGGACATGTTCAAGGTCCAGCGCGAGCTGCTGACCCGCTACCACGTCCTGGACCCGGCGCAGTTCTACAGCGGCAGTGACGCCTGGCAGGTGCCGGCCGACCCGACGAACAAGGAGGGCAACGCCGTCCCGCCGTACTACCTGAGCATGAAGATGCCCGGGGACACGCAGCAGCGGTTCTCGCTGACGACGACGTTCACGCCCAACGGCCGCCCGAACCTCGGCGGGTTCATGGCGGTCGACGCGGACGCCACCAGCGAGGATTACGGGAAGATAAGGCTGCTGAGGGTCACGTCGGACGTGCCGGGCCCGGCGCAGGTGCAGAGCAAGCTCAACAGCCTCCCGGACGTCGCCACCTTCGTCCGCGACCTGAAGGGCGCCGACTCGGAGATCCAGTACGGCAACCTGCTCACCGTGCCGCTCGACGGCGGGTTCCTGTACGTGGAGCCGGTCTATGCCCAGGGCCGCAGCGCGCTCTACCCGCTGCTGAAGAAGGTGGCGGTCTCGTACGTCGAGGCCAACCCCAAGGAGGGCGAGAGCGCCAAGGAGACCACCGTCTTCGAGAACTCGCTGGGCGAGGCGCTCAACGCGGTGTTCGGGGTGGACGGCGAGACGCCGACGACCCCGCCGCCGGGCGACCAGCCGACGGAGCCCACGCAGCCGCCGGCCACCGGTGACGCCGCCCTCCAGCAGGCCATCGCGGACGCCCAGAAGGCCTACGCGGCGGGTGAGGCGGCCCTGCAGAAGGGCGACTGGACGGCGTACGGCAAGGCCCAGCAGGACCTCGCCGACGCGCTGAGGCGGGCCGCCGAGGCCGACGCCCAGCGCGAGACCCCCGACCAGCCGGCCCAGCAGGACCAGCCCGGCGGATCGGCCGAGCAGGACGGCGGTGACGGCAGCTAGCCGGAACCAGGGGGAAAGCTCCTCCCGCGCCGTGATAGCGTGTACAACACAACGTCGCGGGGTGGAGCAGCTCGGTAGCTCGCTGGGCTCATAACCCAGAGGTCGCAGGTTCAAATCCTGTCCCCGCTACTGAAAGCCAGGGCCCGGATCCTCAAGGATCCGGGCCCTGGTCATGTGTGCGGACGCCCAAGGGTCATGTCGATGGGGGGACTTGGCGGGCCTCGTGTTTGACTTGTCTCTCTGTGGGCATGTCGACAAAACGCCGAAGTGACCTCACTGGCTGCGGTATACCAAGGTGTACGCAGGTTGCGGGTGGTGCGACGATGGAACATATGGGGGACAGGGCAACGCTCTTGGATACCTGGCGTTTTGACCGGCACACGGTGCGGGCCGCGGACGCGATCGACCAGACCGACGCCCCGTTCGACTGCACGGAGGCCGCAGACGCCGTCGAGGCCGAGGCGCGGCACCGCCGCGCGGCCGACAGCGGGGACACCGCGGCGATGAGCGTCCTCGGCGCCATGCTGCTGCGCCGGGGCGACCTCGACGGAGCCGAGCCCTACCTCCGCGCCGCCACCACCGACGGCGACCGCGCCGCCGCCAACAACCTGGGCGTCCTCCTCCACCAGCGGGGCTACCCCGACGAGGCGGCCGGCTGGTGGCGGGTCGCCGCGGTCGCCGGATCCGCCGCAGCCGCCCACGCGCTGGGCCGCCACCACCGCGAGCGCGGCGACGAACCCGCCGCCGAGTACTGGCTGCGCCAGTCCGCGGAGCAGGGGCACGCCCTGGGAGCGTACGCCCTGGCCGACCTCATGGAGCACCGGGGACACCGGGGCCGAGCGCTGGCTGCGCGTCGCCGCCGAACAGGGCCACCGGGAGGCCGCCTACCGGCTGGCCCGCGCCCTGGAGCGCAGGGAGCAGGAGCGCAGGGCCGCCGGGCGGGAGCCCCTGGAGCGGGCCGGCGCCCTGGACGGCCCCGCCCTCGACCGCTTCGACCCGGACGGCCCGTCGCCCGACCGCAGGGTGCCGGGCCGCCCCATCGCGGACCGCGCCCACCCCGACGGCCCCGGATCGGGTGCCCCGGCGCAGGCCCGCGCCGCCGTCCCGGCAGCACGCACCGGCCGGCCGGCGGGCCCGGCGGCCGGCGGCGGCGCGGCCGGCGGTGCCGAGCACGCGGCCGACGGGGCCGACAGCGCCGAGCAGTGGTACCGCCGCGCGGCCGCGCGCGGACACCGCCGCGCCGCCCTGCACCTCGGGGCGATCCTGGAGAAGCGCGGCGAGCTCAAGGAGGCCGGCCGCTGGTACCTGACGTCCGCCAAGGACGGCGAACCCCGCGCGGCCTGCGCCCTCGGGTTCCTGCTGCGCGACGCGGGCGACGAGGAGAGCGCCGCCGTGTGGTGGCTGCGCGCCGCACAGGAGGGCGACGGGAACGCCGCCAACGCGCTCGGCGCCCTGCACGCCGCCCGCGGCGAGTACCAGACCGCCGAGCGCTGGTACCGCCAGGCCACCGACGCCGGGGACGTCAACGGCGCCTACAACCTCGGGCTGCTCTTCGCCGCCCAGGGGCAGACGTCCAAGGCCGAGCAGTGGTACCGCCGCGCTGCCTACGCCGGTCACCGCGAGGCCGCCAACGCCCTCGCCATCCTGCTCCTCCAGGCCGGCGACACCCACGGCGCGGAGCCCTGGTTCTCCAAGGCCGCCGAGGCCGGCAGTGTGGACGCCGCCTTCAACCTCGGCATCCTCCACGCCGGGCGCGACGACGACCGTACCGCCCTGCGCTGGTACGAGCGGGCCGCGGCCGCCGGCCACACCGAGGCGGCCCTGCAGGTCGGCATCGCCAAGCTCCGCGAGGGCGACGAGCAGGAGGCCGAGCGGCACCTGCGCACCGCCGCGGGCGGCGGCAGCGCCGAGGCGGCGTTCCGGCTCGCCACCGTCCTCGACGCCCGGCAGCCCGTGCAGGGCCCGCCCGCCCTGGGCCGCCGCAGGCGCCGACGACCGAGTGCGAGGAGTGGTACGAGCGGGCCGCCGTCCAGGGGCACCGCCGCGCCCAGGTGCGCGTCGGCATGCTCGCGGCCGCCCGCGGCGACGTGGCCCGCGCCGCCCGCTGGTACCGCGAGGCCGCCGAGGCGGGCAGCCGCAACGGCGCCTTCAACCTCGGGCTGCTGCTCGCCAGGGACGGCAACGAGCGCGAGGCCGCCCTCTGGTGGGCGCGCGCCGCCCGCGCCGGCCACGGCCGCGCCGCGCTGCGCCTCGCCCTGCTGGCCGCCCGGCGCGGCGAACTCGCGGAGGGCCGCCACTGGTGCGCCCGCGCCGTCGAGCTGGGGCCGGCCGAGGTCGCCGAGCGGGCGGCGCGGCTCAGTGAGGCGCTGCACCAGGAGCTCACGGCGTAGGGCCGATTTGCACGCGCACGCTTCGGTCCCGTAAGGTGGTGTTCACCGACGCGGGGTGGAGCAGCTCGGTAGCTCGCTGGGCTCATAACCCAGAGGTCGCAGGTTCAAATCCTGTCCCCGCTACTGAAAGCCGAAGGCCCGGATCCTCAAGGATCCGGGCCTTCGGTGCGTCATGCCCGGCGGCGGTCGCAGGGATGGCCGGAAGCAGCCTTGCGGAGCCGGGCCGCCTTCCCTCAGGCGCCGTCGTGCCAGGCGGGTGGCCGGCCGGGTGCCGCCGTGCTGCGCGGGGCCGGCTCAAGGGCCGCGGACGGACGGGGCCGCGAGGCGGGTACGGGTGAGCCCCCGGGTGCCAGGGCGGCGCACCGGGGGCTCGTCGTCGTGGGGTGTCCTGTCAGGCGCCCGAGCAGCCGGGGCAGATCCCGCGGTACGTGACCTCCACGTCCGAGACCGCGAAGCCGAAGCGCTCCGACTCGGGGAGGTCCGCCAGCGGGTTGCCGATCGGGTGGACGTCCCGTATTGCGCCGCAGCGGGCGCACACCAGGTGGTGGTGGGGGCGGTGGGCGTTCGGGTCGTACCGCTTGGCGCGGCGGTCCGTCGAGACCTCGAGGATCTCGCCCAGGCTGACCAGCTCACCGAGCGTGTTGTACACGGTCGCGCGGGAGATCTCCGGAAGCCGCTCCGCCGCACGGGCGTGGACCTCGTCGGCGGTCAGGTGGACGTGGTCTCCATCGAGGACCTCAGCCACGACGCGGCGCTGCGCGGTCATCCGCCAGCCGCGGCCGCGCAGGCGTTCCAACAGGTCACTCATGAAATTCAGCCTAACAGGCGGGGGAACTCAGTCCCGAACGGGTGTGGGTTTGGAAGCGCGCTTGACTTAGACAAAGTCCATTGTAGGATCGGCTACGGCTTTGGCCAAGGGACAGGACTTCACGCAGAGACGCAGGAGGCGCACTGTGACGCAGGGACCCCTCACCACGGAGGCCGGCGCGCCGGTCTCCGACAACCAGAACAGCGAGACGGCGGGTGTCGGCGGTCCGGTTCTGGTCCAGGACCAGCTCCTGCTGGAGAAGCTCGCGCACTTCAACCGCGAGCGCATCCCGGAGCGCGTCGTGCACGCCCGGGGCGCCGGCGCGTACGGCACCTTCACCGTGACGGCCGACGTCACCCCGTACACGCGGGCCAAGTTCCTCTCCGAGATCGGCAAGCAGACCGAGGTCTTCCTGCGGTTCTCGACGGTCGCCGGCAACCTCGGCGCGCCCGACGCGGTGCGCGACCCCCGCGGGTTCGCGCTGAAGTTCTACACCGAGGAGGGCAACTACGACCTCGTCGGCAACAACACCCCGGTGTTCTTCATCCGGGACGCGATCAAGTTCCCCGACTTCATCCACACCCAGAAGCGCGACCCCTACACCGGGTCGACCGAGGCGGACAACGTCTGGGACTTCTGGAGCCTGTCCCCGGAGTCGACGCACCAGGTGACCTGGCTGTTCGGCGACCGCGGCATCCCGGCCTCGTACCGCCACATGAACGGCTACGGCTCGCACACGTACCAGTGGAACAACGAGGCCGGCGAGGCCTTCTGGGTCAAGTACCACTTCAAGACCGACCAGGGCATCAAGAACCTCACCCAGGACGAGGCCAACAAGCTGGCCGGTGAGGACCCCGACTCGCACCAGCGCGACCTGCGTGAGGCCATCGAGCGCGGCGAGTTCCCGTCCTGGACCGTCCAGGTGCAGATCATGCCGGCGGCGGACGCGGCCACGTACCGCTTCAACCCGTTCGACCTCACCAAGGTGTGGCCGCACGCGGACTACCCGCCGATCGAGATCGGCAAGCTGGAGCTGAACCGCAACCCGGAGAACATCTTCGCCGAGGTCGAGCAGTCGATCTTCTCGCCCGCCCACTTCGTGCCGGGCATCGGCCCCTCGCCCGACAAGATGCTCCAGGGCCGCCTCTTCGCGTACGGCGACGCCCACCGCTACCGCGTCGGCATCAACGCCGACCACCTGCCGGTGAACCGCCCGCACGCCACCGAGGCGCGCACCAACAGCCGTGACGGCTACCTGTACGACGGCCGCCACAAGGGCGCCAAGAACTACGAGCCGAACAGCTTCGGCGGACCGGTCCAGACGGACCGCCCGCTGTGGCAGCCGCTGCCGGTGACGGGCAGCACCGGGGAGACGGTCACCCCCGTCCACGCCGAGGACGACGACTTCGTCCAGGCGGGCGCCCTCTACCGGCTGATGGCGGAGGACGAGAAGGAGCGCCTGGTCCAGAACCTGGCGGGCTTCATCTCCAAGGTCTCGCGCGTCGACATCGCCGAGCGCGCGATCAACAACTTCCGTCAGGCCGACGGAGACTTCGGCAAGCGGCTGGAGGCCGCGGTCCAGGCCCTGCGCGGCTGACGCCAGCACTGGATCGCTTGCCGTAGGAGGAGGGCCGGTTCCCGTTCGCGGGGCCGGCCCTCCGGCATGCGGAGCGCGTCCGCCGGCTCAGCCCACCGCCGGCACGGCCGCAGGAGCCCGGCGCCCGGCCGGCACCCAGCAGCGGATGATGTCGCGGACGGACACGACCCCGGCCGGGCCGTCCCCGTCCAGGACGATGAGGTGGCGGAAGCCGCCGTGCGTCATGGCCTCGGCCGCCTCCTCCAGGGTCCAGCCCGGCGCCGCGAACACGACGTCGGTGGTGGTGTGGGCGCCCGCCATCTCCAGGTCCGGGTTCTGGCCGGCGCCGACGGAGACCAGGATGTCGCGTTCGGTGAGGATGCCGAGCTGGCTGCTGTCGTGGTCGAGGACGACGGCCGCGCCCACGCGGCGGGCCGCCATCAGCGCGGCGGCCTGGCGGAGTGTGTGGGCGGGGCCGATGGTGAGGATCAGGGTGCTCATGGCGTCGCGGACGTACATGAAGGGAACCACCTCCTCCTGGTGAACCCCTCAACGAGGAGGGGTTCACAAGCGCACAAGTGGGGGGATCCTCAGAGTGGCAGGGTGAAGTGGCCCCGACAAGAGGGCGCGTGCGCCCGAACGCTGGGCGCGGGACGTGGTGGGGGGCGCGTGCCGCTGACCGGCGGGCGCGGGCCGCGTTCCCGGATCGGTGGGCGCGGGCCGCGGTGCGGGCGCGTGCCGCTGATCGACGGGTGCGGGACGCGGTCGGGCGCGTGCCGCTGATCGCCGGGTGCGCGCACCCGCGCGGGTGCGCGCACCCGCGCAGGGCGACCACCCGCGCAGCGCCAGCGCATGCGCAGGGCGAGCCCATGCGCAGGGCGAGCGCCGTCCTCCCCCTGCGCCCTCGCCCGCCCGCCCGCCTGCGCTCTCGCCCGTCAGTACTTCTGCGCCCCCCACCGGCCGTCCGCCTGTGGCCCCTCCCAGGCGCCGGCCGAGGCGCGGGGGCCGCCGGTCAGCCCTCCTGCGGGCCTCCGGTGCGCCCTGCCGCCCGGTCAGTCCTTCTTCGGCGCCAGGTACGCCAGCAGGTCCTCGTGCAGCAGCCCGTTCGACGCGGCCGCGTCACCGCTGTGCGGGCCGGGCCGGCCGTCGAGGCCCGTGAAGGTGCCGCCGGCCTCCTGCACCACGATGACGTTGGCGGCCATGTCCCACAGCGACAGCTCCGGCTCCGCGCACATGTCCACGGCCCCCTCCGCGACCATCATGTACGGCCAGAAGTCGCCGTACGCGCGCGTGCGCCAGCAGGCCCGCGTCAGGTCGAGGAAGCCGTCGAGCCGGTCGCGCTCCTCCCAGCCGCTCAGCGAGGAGTACGCGAACGACGCGTCCGCGAGCCGGGCCACCTGCGACACGTGGATGCGGGTGGCGGAGGTCAGCCCCCGGCCCGTGTACGCGCCGAGCCCCTTGGCCGCCCACCACCGGCGGTTCAGCGCGGGGGCCGACACGACGCCGACCACCGGCTCGTACGTGCCGTCCTCGCCGGCCTCCATCAGCGCGATCAGCGTGGCCCACACGGGCACCCCGCGCACGTAGTTCTTCGTGCCGTCGATGGGGTCGATCACCCAGCGGCGCGGGCCCGTGCCCTCCACGCCGTACTCCTCGCCGAGGATCGCGTCCCGGGGCCGAGCCCGCTTGAGGTGCCCGCGGATCACCTCCTCCGCGGCCCGGTCCGCCTCGCTCACCGGCGTCATGTCGGGCTTCGTCTCGACCTTGAGGTCCAGCGCCTTGAACCGGTCCATCGTGGCGGCGTCCGCGGCGTCCGCGAGAACATGGGCGAAGCGCAGGTCATCGTGGTAATCGGCCATGCGCCCGACTCTATCGGGGCTCCGACCGCCCCCCGCACCGGCCCGACGCGCCCCGGTCGCCCCCCCCGTCCACGCGGTTCAGGGGGAGCACCCCGGCAGCCGGAGTCCCGCAGACCGGCCGTGCCCGCGGCGCCGGTGTCCCGTCCGCCCCGCGTGTGCCGGGCCCCTGTCCAGCTGCCGCAGCGACACCGGTGAGCGGGCCGAAGCCGCCCGGGGCGAACGCCGCGAAGGCGATCGCCGGTCACCGCCGGGTGGAGCCGTGCGAGGGCTTCGCGCACCCGGCGAAGCGGGACGGGTCAGTCGCCCTCGTGCCGCTCCCGCGCCGCCAGCAGCCGCCGCAGGGAGAACAGCCGGGCCGGGTCGGCGTGCCCCTCCGCCACCCACGCGTCCAGCGCGCAGTCCGGCTCGTCGTGGCTGCACGCCCGGGGGCACTGCTCCGTGCCCGGCTCCAGGTCCGGGAACGCGTGGATGACCCGGCCGGGATCCACGTGGTTCAGGCCGAACGACCGGACGCCGGGCGTGTCGATCACCCAGCCCTCCGCGTCCCCGGCCAGCGGCAGCGCCAGCGCGGACGTCGTGGTGTGGCGGCCGCGGCCCGTCACGGCGTTGACGACCCCGGTCACCCGCCGCCGGTCCTCCGGCACCAGCGCGTTCACCAGCGTCGTCTTGCCGACGCCGGAATGCCCGACGAAGGCCGTCGTCCGCCCCACCAGGTGCTCCCGCACCACCTCCGCCGCATGCCCGTCGTACAGGTCCTCGCGGTTCGTCACCACGTACGGGATGTCCAGCGCGCCGTACAGCTCCAGCAGCGCCGAGGCGGGCGCCAGGTCCGACTTGGTGAGGACCAGCAGCGGTTCGAGGCCGCCGTCGAACGCCGCCACCAGGCAGCGGTCGATCAGGCGCGGCCGCGGCTCCGGGTCCGCCAGGGCCGTGACGATGGCCAGCTGGTCGGCGTTGGCCACGACCACCCGCTCGTACGGGTCGTCGTCGTCGGCCGTGCGGCGCAGCACCGACGCCCGCTCCCCGATCCGCACGATGCGGGCCAGCGTGTCCTTCTCTCCCGACAGGTCGCCGACGAGCGCCACCCGGTCACCCACGACCGCCGCCTTGCGGCCCAGCTCCCGCGCCTTCATCGCCATGACCACCCGGCCCTCGACCAGGCACGTCAGCCGGCCGCGGTCCACGGTGAGCACCATGCCCTCCGCGGCGTCCTCGTGCTTGGGGCGGATGCTGGTACGGGGGCGGTTGCCCTTGCGGTTGGGGCGGACGCGGATGTCGTCCTCGTCGGCGTTCCTGCCGTAGCGGCGCATGTCGGTCAGGCCTCGATCGCGAGCATCTCGGTCCACATCTGCGGGAAGTCGGGCAGCGTCTTGGCGGTCGTCGCCACGTCCTCGATCTCCACCCCCGGCACGGCCAGGCCGATGATCGCGCCCGCCGTCGCCATGCGGTGGTCGTGGTACGTGTGGAAGACGCCGCCGTGCAGCGGGCGCGGCCGGATGTGCAGCCCGTCCTCCGTCTCGGTGACGTCGCCGCCGAGCCCGTTGATCTCCTTGGTCAGCGCGGCCAGCCGGTCCGTCTCGTGCAGCCGCAGGTGCGCCACCCCCCGCAGGGTCGACGGCGAGTCCGCCAGCGCGGCCACCGCCGCGATGCCGGGGGTCAGCTCGCCGACCTCGCCGAGGTCCACGTCGATACCCCGGATACGACCCGAACCGGTGAACGTCAGACCGGCCTCAGACAGCTCGCAGGAGCCACCCATCTCGGTGAAGATCTCCCGCAGCGCGTCCCCGGGCTGAGTCGTCCGCGACGGCCAGTCCGGGATGGTGACCCGCCCGCCGGTGACCAGCGCCGCCGCCAGGAACGGCTGGGCGTTCGACAGGTCGGGCTCGATCACCAGATCGCGGCCCAGCAGCGCGGACGGCGAGACCCGCCACACGTTCGGCTCGCCGCCCGTCTCCGGCTCGTCGACCTGCGCGCCCACCGCGCGCAGCATGTCGACGGTCATCCGGATGTGCGGCATCGACGGCAGCCGCGGGCCGGTGTGCCGTACCTCCACCCCCTGGTTGAAGCGCGGCGCCGACAGCAGCAGGGCGCTGACGAACTGCGACGACGAGGAGGCGTCGATGTCGACCTTGCCGCCGTCCAGCGCGCCGCCGCCGTGCACGGTCATCGGCAGCGCGCCGCGCCCGCCGTCGTCGATCCGGGCACCCAGCACGCGCAGCGCGTCGATCACGCCGTGCAGCGGACGCTCGTGCGACCGGGGGTCGCCGTCGAAGCGGACCGGCCCGTCGGCCAGCGCCGCCACGGGCGGCAGGAACCGCATCACGGTGCCCGCGTTGCCCACGTCCACCTGCGCCGGGCCGTGCAGCCCCGCGGGGATCACCCGCCACGCCTCGCCCCCGCCGTCGGGCCCCCCCGCGACCGAGGAGCTGGACGACACGGTCTCCTCGATGCCGACGCCCAGGGCGCGCAGCGCCTCCGCCATCAGCAGGGTGTCCCGGGAGCGCAGCGGGCGGCGCAGCCACCCCGGCTCCGAGGCGAGCGCGGCCAGCACCAGAGCGCGGTTGGTGACCGACTTGGAACCGGGCACGGCGACGGTCGCGTCGACGGCTCCGCTCGCGTGCGGGGCGGGCCAGAGGTCAGGGTGCGCGGGGGTTTCGGTCATGCCCCTCACTTTAGTGGGCCTCGCAGATCACAGACCGAGCAGCCAGCGGCCCCCGCCGATCAGCGAGCACAGGGACACGGCGTGGAAGAGGAACAGCCAGAGTGCCGCCGGCACGTTCGTGAGCCGGGCGAGCTGGTCGGCGTCCGAGTCCGCGGCCTCCCCGTGCCGCCGGCGCGCCTGCAGTTCGAACACCGGGCGCACGCCGCCCAGCAGCAGGAACCACACCGCCGTGTACGCGAAGCCCGCCTGCACCTGCGGTCCGGTCAGCCACGAGACCAGGAGGAAGGCGCCGCCCGTGAGGATCACGGTCAGCGCCCCGTACACGTTCCTGATCATCAGCAGCATCGCCAGCAGCAGGGCTGTCGCCACCCACAGCAGGAGCGTGATCCGGCCGGTCGCCAGCAGCGCCGCCCCGCCCAGGCCCAGCAGGGACGGCGCGGTGTAGCCGGCGGCCGCCGTGAGGATCATGCCGAGGCCGGTCGGCTTGCCCCGGCTCACGGTGAGGCCGCTGGTGTCCGAGTGCAGCCGTATGCCCTGCAGGCGCCGCCCGGTCAGCAGCGCCACCAGTCCGTGGCCGCCCTCGTGCGCGATGGTCACGGCGTTCCGGGACAGCAGCCACAGGGGTCGCGGCGCCGTCGCGGCGAGCGCGGCCAGGGCGGTGACGACGACCAGCCACAGGTCGGGGGAGGGCTGGGTGCCGAGGATTTCGGACAGGACGTCGGCCGACAGGACGTCGGAGGACGGGTCTGCGGGGACGGCCATGTGCGGATCTGCTCCTCGGTGCGGCGGTGGTCGTGGCAGGGTTGGCAAGTATGTGCGGACGTTACGCGGCGAGTCGAAAGCCCGAGGACCTCGTGGACATCTTCGGGATACGGAAGTGGGAGCCCGAGGAGACCCTGGAGCCGGACTGGAACGTCGCCCCCACCAAAGAGGTGTACGCGGTTCTCGACCGTCCCCTGAAAGACGCGGAGTCGTCCCATCCGGTTCGCCAGCTGCGGGTCCTCAGGTGGGGCCTGGTCCCCTCCTGGGCCAAGAACCCCGAGGGCGCCGCCCGGATGATCAACGCCCGGGCCGAGACGGTCCACGAGAAGCCCGCCTTCCGCCGCGCCTTCGCCGCCCGCCGCTGCATCATCCCCGCCGACGGCTACTACGAGTGGGTGACCGGCGCGGACGAGCGGCAGCTGGAGGTCGAGGGCAGGAAGAAGCGGTCCCGCAAGCAGCCGTACTTCGTGCTGCCCGCCGACGGGTCGGTCTTCGCGATGGCCGGGGTGTACGAGTTCTGGCGCGACCCCGGCCTGCCGCCCGAGCACCCGCTGGCGTGGCGGGCCACCTGCTCGGTGATCACCACGGAGGCGGAGCGGGGCCCGCTCGGCGTGGCCCCCGCCGAAGGCCCCCGCTCGCTGGCCGACATCCACCCGCGGATGCCGCTGATGCTGCCGCCCGACCGGTGGGACGCCTGGCTCGACCCGGCCCGCACCGACACCGGCGAGCTGCGCGCCCTGCTCGCCCCGCCGCCGGAGGGCCTCATGCGGGCCTACCCGGTCGGCACGGCCGTCAGCAACGTCCGCAACAACGGGCCCGAACTGCTGACGGAGCTCGACGCTCCGGAAGAAGGCACGCTGTTCTGACGCGTTCCGACGGGTCCGACAGGTTCCGACGGGTTCCGGGGGGCCGGGGTGGAGGATGGGACCCGTGACCACCACCGAGACCATCCCCACCGGCGCCGGGGACGCCCGCATCACCTGGTACGAGGCCGGCGCCGGCGCCCGCTTCACGCTCGCGCTCGGCCACGGAGCCGGCGGCGGTGTCGAAGCCCGCGACCTCCGGGCACTGGCCGCCCGCCTCCCGGAAGCGGGGGCGACCGTCGCACTGGTCGAGCAGCCCTGGCGGGTGGCCGGCCGGAAGCTGGCGCCGGCGCCCCGCACCCTGGACACCGCCTGGCGGGAGCTGTGGCCCGCGCTGCGGGCCCCGGTCTGCCCGTCGTCGCGGGAGGCCGCAGCGCGGGCGCGCGGGTCGCCTGCCGCACGGCGCGCGCACTGGACGCGCACGCCGTGCTCGCGTTGTCGTTCCCGCTGCACCCGCCGGGCAGGCCCGAGAGTTCCCGCGCCGCCGAACTGCTGGACGCGGGCGTGCCCGCGCTCGTCGTGCAGGGCGCCAACGACCCCTTCGGCAGACCGGACGAGTTCCCGGCCGGCGGCCACGAGCTGGTGCCGGTCCCGTGGGCCGACCACGGCTTCGCCGTACCGAAGCGGGCCGCGATCACCCAGGAGGAGGCCCTGGACGTCATCACGGAGGCCGTCGCCGACTGGCTCCGGCGGCTCTGACGGCAGCCCGCCGGCCCCGTGCCCGGCGGCTCCCATGCCGTGCGGGCCCGCGCCCCGGCGGGCCCCCGGCGGCCCCTGTGCCGGGCGGCCCCGGCAACCCGGTGGGGCCGCGCCCCGGCGGCCCCATGCCCAGCGGCCCCATGCCCGGCGGGCCCCTGCCTCGGCGGGCCCCTGCCTCGGCGGGCCCCTGCCTCGGCGGGCCCCTGCCCCGGCGGGCCCCTGCCCCGGCGGGCCCCTGCCCCGGCGGGCCTGCGGCCGGCGGGTCCGTGGCCCGGTGGCCCGGCGGTGCGGCGGTGCGGAGTCCGCGGAGGGGTGGTGTCCGGCCCGTACGCGCGCAGGCGGCGCGCCCGACGCGGGGAAGGCCCGGCGAAGACCTCGGAAAGACCTCGGAAAGACCGGAGAAAGCACCGGCGAAGGCCGGACGAAGACCGGACGAAGGCCAGGCGCAGACCGGGGCGGGTGCGCGCCGCGGCCGACGGGGGCCGAAGGGCAGGGACGAGGGACGTGCGGCGGCCGACGGGCGGGGAAGCGCGGAGACCGGGCGGGGTGCCGCACGCACGAGGCCGCGCGAAGCCGCGCGGTGACCGGGACAGGACCGGGGCAGGACCGGGAGAGGAGGGGGAGAGGAGGGGGGAGAGGAGGGGGAAGAAGGGGCGGGGGAGACGAGGACGCGCGGCGGGGGACGGACCCGGCCGGCGTGACGGAGGTCCGCCCGGCCGGGCGGAGCCTGACGCGGTCTGGCGAGTATCTGCACGGAGCCTGACGAAGTCTGACGACACTCTGGCCGGACTCTGACGGGGACAGCCCGCGGGCCGGGAATGACCCGGGGAGCGGCGCTGTTGCATCCAGCGTCGGTCACATCAGAGTCAGGAGAGGGAGTCCGTCGCATGGGTTCGACCATCTGCCCGAACCGGTCACGCGCCGTGGAGCTTGACTGGACGGTGCTGCCGGCGCCCGCGGCTCCCACGGCCCCGGACGGCGCCGCACCCCTGAGGGCCGCCGCGACCCCTGCGACGCCCGCGCCGGATGCGGCGAATCGGAAGGGACGGTCGACCGATGGTCGACTATTCTCCGATTCGAGCGGGTCCGGACTCGGTCTCGCCGCGGCGCTGGAGGAGGTGGGTCCGGTCACTGGGACCGACACGGGGACCAACGGCCCCGAGGAGACGGACGGCGAGCGCAACGCGCGCTTCGAGCGGGACGCCCTCGGCTACCTCGACCAGATGTACTCGGCGGCCCTGCGGATGACGCGGAACCCGGCCGACGCCGAGGACCTGGTGCAGGAGACGTTCGCGAAGGCCTACGGCTCGTTCCACCAGTTCCGGGAGGGCACCAACCTCAAGGCGTGGCTGTACCGGATCCTCACGAACACGTTCATCAACTCGTACCGCAAGAAGCAGCGCGAACCGCAGCGCAGCGCGGCCGAGGAGATCGAGGACTGGCAGCTGGCCCGCGCCGAGTCGCACATGTCGACCGGTCTGCGGTCCGCGGAGTCCCAGGCGCTGGACCACCTTCCCGACTCCGACGTGAAGGAAGCCCTCCAGGCGATCCCGGAGGAGTTCCGCATAGCGGTCTATCTCGCGGACGTCGAGGGCTTTGCGTACAAGGAGATCGCGGACATCATGGGTACGCCCATCGGCACCGTGATGTCCCGGCTCCACCGTGGGCGCCGGCAGCTGCGCGGCATGCTCGAGGACTACGCCCGCGAACGCGGGCTGGTGCCCGCGGGCGCAGGAGAGTCCATGAACGACGGGAAAGGCTCGGGCTCATGAGCTGCGGAGAGCCGCACGAGACGGACTGCTCGGAGGTCCTGGACCATCTCTACGAGTTCCTCGACCGTGAGATGCCCGACAGCGACTGCACGAAGTTCGAGACGCACTTCGAGGAGTGCTCCCCCTGCCTGGAGAAGTACGGGCTGGAACAGGCCGTGAAGAAGCTGGTCAAGCGGTGCTGCGGCCACGACGACGTGCCGACCGACCTGCGTGCCAAGGTGATGGGCCGGATCGAGCTGATCCGCGCGGGCGAGGCCGTGCCCGACCACGACGTCGCCGCCGGCCCGCCGAAGGACGTACCGGCCGCGGCCCAGGAGTAGCCCGCCGCACACCTGCACCCCTCGGGGCGCCTCCCGCGTGACGACGCGGAGGCGCCCCGCTGTCGTACGCGGCGACGGGAGGCACGCGGGGCAGGAGGCACGCGGGGCGGGAGGCGGAGGGAGCCTTGCCGGTGCCGGGCGGTGTCCGCGGCCCCGGCGGGGGTGGACTTCCGCGGCCCCCGGTCCTCCACGCGGTCCCCGCCCGGCAAGCCCGCGGCAGGGCCGGTCCCGTGCGGCCTCCCGTGCCAGCGGGTGCCGCCGGACCGCGCCCCGGCCCTTCGGAGCCTGCCGGGTGCGCGTCACCCGAAGGTGCTAATCGGGGTCGTCCGGGCTTGGGCGGCGCACCCGCTCGTTAGCCTGGCCAGCCTGTGTGGCACTCGGCCGGCCG
The DNA here is from genome assembly GCF_021390935.1 of Streptomyces sp. CC228A. Classification (GTDB taxonomy): domain Bacteria; phylum Actinomycetota; class Actinomycetes; order Streptomycetales; family Streptomycetaceae; genus Streptomyces. The sequence continues at coordinate 570,273 of NZ_JAJPUI010000002.1, read as the reverse complement.
AACGGGAGGCGGAAGAGCGGTGGCGGGCATTCCCCTGGCGGCGCGCGGGTACATCGCGGGGGCCGCGGCCTGTGCCGCCGCCTGCGCGGCGCCCGCGTGCGCGCCGGGCTCCGGGACGCCGTGGGGCGCCGTCGCGCTGCTGGCCGCGCTGTACGCGCTGTGCGAGCGGGCCGCCCCCTGGGCGGGGACGTTCTTCCCCGTCCTCCTGGCCGCCGCGCTGCTGCTGCCGCCGCCGCCGCCGCGGCGCTCGCCGCCGTACCCGGAGCGCTGGTCTCGCCCGTAGGGCAGCTCCGTGCGCCGCGGCTCCGGCGGCTGTGGCGGGCCGCCCGGCTCGCCCTCGCCACCTGGACGGCCGCCCAGGCCGCCGCGCTGCTCGGCGGGCCCGCCGCCCTGGGCGGCGGCGCGGCCGCACCCGACCTCCCGTACGCGCTGGTGCCCGCCGGGGGTGCCGTGCTCGGCTTCTGCCTGGTGCTCGCCGCCCTCGACGGCGGTGTCCTCGCCACCGCCGAGCGGGTGCCCGTACGGAACGCCTGGCGCGGACTCCTCGTCCCCTCCCTCGCCCCGCACGCCGTGCAGGGGCTCGTCGGCCTCATGACGGCCGTGCTGTGGCGCAGCCCGTACGGATGGCCCGCCGCGCTCTTCGCGCTGCTGCCGATGTCCGTCTCCTGCTGGGCGTTCGCCCGGTACCACCGGGAGCGCGCCGCCCACCAGGCGACCATCCGCGCCCTCGTGCAGGCCGTCGACCTGAAGGACACCTACACGCGCGGGCACAGCGAACGCGTCGGCCGGGCCTCGGAGCTGATCGGGCGTGAGCTGGGCATGGACGAAGCCCGCCTGGAGACCCTCCGCTTCGCGGGCACCCTGCACGACGTGGGCAAGCTCGGCGTCCCCACGCGGATCCTGCGCAAGGACGGGCCGCTGACCCCGGAGGAGCGCCGGATCATCGAGCTGCACCCCGAGTACGGGCACGAGATGGTGCGCGGCATCGGCTTCCTCGGCGAGGCCCGCGCCGCGATCCTCCACCACCACGAGCGGCTCGACGGCACCGGCTACCCCTACGGGCTGCGCGGCGCGGAGATCCCCGAGCTGGCCCGGGTGGTCGCCGTCGCCGACGCCTTCGACGCCATGACGTCCACCCGCTCCTACAGCAGGTCCCGGCCGGTCCCCGCGGCCCTGGAGGAACTGGCGCGGTGCGCGGGCAGCCAGTTCGACCCCGCCATGGTGCGGGCCCTCGCGAACGCCCTGGCCCGCCACGGCTGGCAGACCGCCGTCACCTCCGACGAACCCGGCTCCCCCCTCGAACCCGCTCGCGGAAACGTCCCGCCTCCCCGGCCCCCGTCAGGCCCCGCACCCCCGCCGGACGCACCGCCGGCGGCGCGGGCCACCGGGCGGACCGCACCGGGGCGGCGGCAGTGAGCAGGCGCGCAGCCGCCCCGGGAGCCGTGCTCGCCGTGCACGGGGCCGCCGCCCTCGCGGGCGGGGGCTGCCTCGGATGGACGCTGTGGCACGGCGTCGCCCGGCCGGGGACCGCGCTGGCCTTCGGGCTGCTGGTCGCGATCGGCGAGCTGGCCAGGCCGCGCGCCCGGCCGCACCGGCGGGAGCCGGCGCCCCTCGCCGCCGCCGGGGCGCTGGCGTACGCCCTCCTCCCCGGGCACGGCGTCGCCCAGGCCGTGACCGTGGTCGCCGCGGGCGTCCTGGTCGGGGCCGTACCCCAGGTGGCGTGCGGCCGCGGGCAGCCCTACGGCGACCAGGCCGCCCGGCGGGTGCTCACCACCGCGTTCGCCGCCGTCTGCTTCCAGCCGCCCGCCTCGTCCGGCGCCCTGCCAGGGCCGACCGGGCACGTGCTCTTCCTGGTGCTCCTGCTGCTGCTCACCGCCCTGTGCGACGCCGTCCTCGCCGCCTACCTCGCCCGCGCCCGCACCGGCCACCCGTACCCGCCGCTGCTCCGCGACGAGCTGCGCGGGCTGCTCGGCATCGGGTCGGCGGTGTGCGCCACCGGCGCGGTGGCGGCGCTCGCCGTGGGCGTCGCCGGGCTGTGGGCGCTCCCCCTGCTGTGCGTGCCGCTGCTCGTCGCACAGCTCGCGTTCGGGCGCTACGCGGCCGTGCGCCGCACCTACCGCGAGACCATCGCCTCCCTGGCCCGGGCCACCGAGGTGGCCGGCTACACCCGGCCGGGCCACGCCCGGCGCGTCGCCGTGCTCAGCCGGGCCGTCGGCCGCGAGCTCGGCCTGTCCGGGGAGGACCTGACCGTGCTGGAGTACGCGGCGCTCATGCACGACATCGGGCAGCTGTCCCTCGTCGACCCCGTGCCGCAGGGGGCCACGGCCCTCCTGCCGGAAGCCGAGCAGCGCCGCATCGCCCTCCTCGGCGGCGCCGTCGTCCGCCGCACCGGTGTCCCCGCCGCCGTCGCCGTGGTCGTGGAGCGGCAGGCCGACCCGTACGGCGAGCAGCCCCTCGCCGCCCGGATCGTCCGCACCGCCAACGCGTACGACGACCTTTCCGGGGAAACCGCCCAGGGAGCCTTCCGTGCCCTGGAGCACCTCCGGCTGGACACGGCCCGGCACCACCACCCCGCGGTCGTGGAGGCGCTCGCCCGGGTCCTCGCCCGGGGCGGCGCGGCGGGCGGTACCGGCGGCGGCGACGGCATGGGAGGAGGTGCCCGCAGTGGTTCCGCGGACGGCGTCACCGGGCGGATTGCGGGGTAACCCATGGGTAATGAGCGGGCGTGCGACCGGGCATGGTTGGATGCCAGCAAGAGGGTGTCCGGGGGCAGAGACCTTCAGTGACCGGTAGGCGGGAATCGTGAGGATCTTCGGGAAGGTACGGCATCGGCCCTCCGCCTCGTGGCGGCAGGCCACCGACCGCGCGTTCACGCTGATCGGGGACGGGCGGTACGAGGACGCGGGCGCGCTGCTGACCCGTGCGGCGGACCTTGAGCCCTGGCTCTCCGAGTCCTGGTTCAACCTCGCCCTGCTGCACAAGTTCCGGCATGACTGGGAGCAGGCCAGGGCCGCGGGGCTGCGCGCCGTCGCGCTGCTGGACAAGGAGACCGGCGCGCCCGACTGGTGGAACGTCGGCATCGCCGCCACCGCCCTCCAGGACTGGCCGCTGGCCCGCCGCGCCTGGCAGGCGTACGGGCTGAAGGTGCCCGACAGGACGGCCCCGGGCGGCGAACCCGTCGGCATGGAGCTCGGCAGCGCCGCCGTGCGGCTGTCGCCGGAGGGCGAGGCCGAGGTCGTGTGGGGCCGCAGGCTCGACCCGGCCCGCATGGAGGTGCTGTCCATCCCGCTGCCGTCGTCCGGGCGCCGCTGGGGCGAGGTCGTGCTGCACGACGGCGTCCCCAACGGGGAGCGCACGACGTCCACCGGCCACAGCTACCCGGTGTTCGACGAGATCGAGCTGTGGGCGCCCTCACCCGTGCCGACCTGGGTGGTCCTGCTGGAGGCGGCCACCGAGGCCGACCGGGACGCCCTGGAGAGGCTCGCCGCCGACGCGGGTTTCGCCGCCGAGGACTGGTCCTCCTCGGTGCGGCTGCTGTGCCGCTCCTGCTCCGAGTCCCGGATGCCCAGCGCCGAGGGCGAGGGCGAGCACCTCGACCCCCACGACCACAGCGAACCGGGGCACCCCGGCCCGCTCGGGCACCGCACGTCGGGTGACCTGTGGGTGCCGGAGCGGGAGTGCGGCATCGCCGCGCCCGCCGGACTGGTGCGGGGCCTCCTCGACGGGTGGGTGGCGGACAGCCCGGACAGCCGCGAGTGGCGGGATCTGGAAGAGGTCTGCTGAGCACCGCCGCCGCAGCTCGCCGCCGCCCCGTACTCTGTACGGGCAGAAAAACCCGGTGACTGACGACGGAAGGCTCGGACGACCGACATGGCTCAGCAGGAGACCGATCAGCAGGGCGGCAGCAGCACCCTGCCCGTGGACGACGAGGGGTACGTCGTCGACACCGAGGACTGCGAGGAGCGTGAGCGGGCGCACCGCGAGCGCGGCACGTCCCGCCCCATCACCGTGGTCGGCAACCCCGTGCTCCACAAGGAGTGCAAGGACGTCACCGAGTTCGACGACGCGCTGGCGCAGCTCGTCGACGACATGTTCGCCAGCCAGCGCACCGCCGAGGGCGTGGGCCTGGCCGCCAACCAGATCGGCGTCGACCTGAAGGTCTTCGTCTACGACTGCCCCGACGACGAGGGCGTGCGGCACGTGGGCGTCGTCTGCAACCCCCGGCTGGTCGAGCTGCCCCCGGAGCGCCGGGTCCTCGACGACTCCAACGAGGGCTGCCTGTCCGTCCCGACGGCGTACGCCTCGCTGGCCCGCCCCGACTACGCCGAGGTCACCGGCCAGGACGTCAAGGGCAACCCGATCAAGGTGCGCGGCACGGGCTACTTCGCCCGCTGCCTCCAGCACGAGACGGACCACCTCTACGGCTACCTCTACATCGACCGCCTGTCGAAGCGGGACCGCAAGGACGCGCTGAAGCAGATGGCGGAGGGCACGCCCCGCTACCCGGTCGTGTCGAACGGCTGAGCCGCCCGCCTGCGCCCGACGCGGGAAGGTCCCCGCTCGCCGTGCTTGCGAGCGGGGCCCTCCGCATGTCCGGACGTGCCGGTCAGAAGTCCTCGTCCAGGTCCACCGAGCCCTCCACGGCCACCTGGTAGGCGGACGGGCGGCGCTCGAAGAAGTTGGTGAGCTCCTGCACGCCCTGGAGCTCCATGAACGCGAACGGGTTCTCCGAGCCGTACACGGGGGCGAAGCCGAGGCGCTGGAGGCGCTGGTCGGCGACGCACTCCAGGTACTGGCGCATCGACGCGGTGTTCATGCCGGGCAGGCCGTCGCCGCACAGGTCGCGGGCGAACTGCAGCTCCGCCTCCACGGCCTCCTTCAGCATGTCGGTGACCTGCTGCCCGAGCGCGTCGTCGAACAGCTCCGGCTCCTCCTTGCGGACCGTGTCGACCACCTCGAACGCGAAGCTCATGTGCATGGTCTCGTCACGGAACACCCAGTTCGTGCCGGTCGCCAGGCCGTGCAGCAGGCCCCGGCTGCGGAACCAGTACACGTAGGCGAAGGCGCCGTAGAAGAACAGCCCCTCGATGCACGCGGCGAAGCAGATCAGGTTCAGCAGGAAGCGGCGGCGGTCGGCCTTGGTCTCCAGCCGGTCCAGCTTCTCCACCGAGTCCATCCACCGGAAGCAGAACTGCGCCTTCTCGCGGATCGACGGGATGTTCTCCACCGCGTCGAACGCCGCCGCGCGCTCGTCCGGATCGGGCAGGTAGGTGTCCAGGAGCGTCAGGTAGAACTGGACGTGGACGGCTTCCTCGAACAGCTGGCGCGAGAGGTACAGGCGCGCCTCGGGCGAGTTGATGTGCTTGTACAGCGTCAGCACCAGGTTGTTCGCCACGATCGAGTCGCCCGTCGCGAAGAACGCGACGAGGCGGCCGATGAGGTGCTGCTCGCCCGGCGTCAGCTTCGCCAGGTCGGCGACGTCGGAGTGGAGGTCGACCTCCTCGACGGTCCAGGTGTTCTTGATGGCGTCCCGGTAGCGCTCGTAGAAGTCCGGGTAGCGCATGGGGCGCAGGGTCAGCTCGAAGCCCGGGTCGAGCAGGTTCCGGGTGCGTTCTGTGGTCACTGGCATGCCTCGCAGGACTCGGGGTTCTCAAGGGAGCAGGCGACGGCGTCGGGGTCGGCGGGGGCCTGCTGCACGGGGATCGGGGTGGCGGACGCGGCGCGGGCGATGCGGGTCGCCGGACGCGAGCGCAGGTAGTACGTCGTCTTCAGGCCCTGCTTCCAGGCGTACGCGTACATCGACGACAGCTTGCCGATGGTCGGCGTCTCCATGAACAGGTTCAGCGACTGCGACTGGTCCAGGAACGGTGTGCGGGCGGCCGCCATGTCGATGAGGCCGCGCTGCGGGATCTCCCACGCGGTGCGGTACAGCGCCCGGATGTCGGCGGGCACCCAGGTGAAGCCCTGCACGGAGCCGTTGGCCTCGCGCAGCGCCTCGCGGGTCTGCGCGTCCCACACGCCGAGCTTCTTCAGGTCGTTCACCAGGTACGAGTTCACCTGGAGGAACTCGCCGGACAGCGTCTCGCGCTTGAACAGGTTGGACACCTGCGGCTCGATGCACTCGTACACGCCGGCGATGGAGGCGATCGTCGCGGTGGGGGCGATGGCCAGCAGCAGCGAGTTGCGCATGCCGGTGGCGGCGATGCGCTCGCGCAGCGCCGCCCACCGCTCCGGCCAGGAGAACTCGACGCCGTAGTGGTCGGGGTGCAGCACACCGCGGGCGGTGCGGGTCCTGTCCCAGGCGGGCAGCGGGCCGTGCCGCTCGGCGAGGTCGGCGGACGCCTCGTACGCGGCGAGCATGATCCGCTCGGCGATCCGGGTCGACAGGGCGCGGGCCTCGGCGGAGTCGAAGGGCAGCCGCAGCTGGAAGAAGACGTCCTGGAGGCCCATGGCGCCCAGGCCCACCGGGCGCCAGCGGGAGTTGGAGCGGGCGGCTTCCCCGGTCGGGTAGAAGTTGATGTCGACGACCCGGTCCAGGAAGGTGACGGCGGTGCGGACGGTCTCGTCCAGCCGCTTCCAGTCCATGTCCCCGTCCGCCACGAAGGCGCCCAGGTTCACGGAGCCGAGGTTGCACACGGCGGTCTCGCCGTCGTCGGTGACCTCCAGGATCTCCGTGCACAGGTTCGAGGAGTGGACGGTGTGGCCGGGCTCCGCGGTCTGGTTGGCGGTGCGGTTGGCGGCGTCCTTGAAGGTCATCCAGCCGTTACCGGTCTGCGCGAGGGTGCGCATCATGCGGCCGTACAGGTCGCGGGCCGGGATCGTCCTGCGGGCCAGGCCCCTGGCCTCGGCCGCTCGGTAGGCGGCGTCGAACTCCTCGCCCCACAGGTCGACCAGCTCGGGCACGTCCGACGGGGAGAACAGCGACCACTCGGCGTCGTCGTTGACGCGGCGCATGAACTCGTCGGGGATCCAGTGCGCCAGGTTCAGGTTGTGGGTGCGCCGGGCGTCCTCGCCGGTGTTGTCGCGCAGCTCCAGGAACTCCTCGATGTCCGCGTGCCAGGTCTCCAGGTAGACGGCGGCGGCGCCCTTGCGGCGGCCGCCCTGGTTGACCGCGGCGACCGAGGCGTCGAGGGTCTTCAGGAACGGCACGATCCCGTTGGAGTGGCCGTTGGTGCCGCGGATCAGCGAACCGCGGGCGCGGATGCGGGAGTACGACAGGCCGATGCCGCCGGCGTGCTTCGACAGCCGGGCCACCTGGTGGTAGCGGTCGTAGATCGAGTCGAGCTCGTCCCGCGGGGAGTCCAGCAGGTAGCAGGACGACATCTGCGGGTGGCGGGTGCCGGAGTTGAACAGCGTGGGGGAGGAGGGCAGGTAGTCGAGCCGGCTCATCAGCCCGTACAGCGCGCAGACCTCCTCCAGCGCGCGGGCGGACTCGTCCTCGGCCAGCCCGCACGCCACGCGCAGCATGAACTGCTGCGGGGTCTCGACGACCTTGCGGGTGATCGGGTGGCGCAGCAGGTAGCGGGAGTACAGCGTGCGCAGCCCGAAGTAGCCGAAGCGGTCGTCGCCCTCCGGGTCGACCGCCGCGTCCAGCCGCTCGCCGTGGAGCCGTACGAAGTCGGCGGTGCGGTCGGCGACGAGCCCCTCGCGGTGGCCGACGGCGACGGACGCGGTGAAGGACACCGCGCCCTGGCCCGCGGCCTCCTCGGCGATGGTGCGGGCCAGCAGCCGGGCGGCGAGCCGGGAGTAGGCCGGGTCCTCGGAGATCAGGCCGGCGGCGGCCTCGGTGGCGAGCTCCCGCAGCTCCGCTTCGTCCGATCCGGCGTGGCGGCCGCGCAGCGCGGCGGCGGCGACCCGGCCGGGGTCGGCGTCGGGGAGGTCCGCGGTGAGGTCGGTCAGGGTCCGCAGGAGCGCGGTCCCGGGCGCGTCGGCTTCGGTGGCGGCAGGGGCCGCTGAGGCCGGATCCGCGGGCGCGATGGTCACGTGGGGCTCTCCCTCGCTCGGCTGGGGCGCCGCGGAGCAGGGGAGCGGGCCGCACCTCCCCGGCCCGGGGCGTGCGTGGCCGCGTCCACCGGCCCATTCCGCGAGGCCCGGACGTCTGGGGCACCCGGGCCGGACGGTCCGGGCGCACTGTCGGCAGGTCATCGGACTGCCGGGTGCACGAATGGGCACCCTTCACACCGTTGCGGGACAGTTCCGGATTCGCACCGGATTCCCCTGCGGCGACAGCGAGGATGAGCATACATGTGGGGGGCGCCTGATGCGGCACCCCCCACATGTAGTGGATACGTGTCAGAGAGTCAGCCCGTAGGTGAGCAGCGGCAGGCCCGGGAGCGGCTCCCAGTCCCGGTGCGGTGTCCGGGTGAAGCCCAGCCTCCGGTACAGCCGGTGGGCCGCGGCCGCCTCCGGCACCACGGACAGCACGAGCCGCTCGCACCCCTCCTCGCGGGCCCGGTCGGCGCACGCCCGGACGAGCGCCTCGCCGACGCCGCGGCCCTGGGCGCCGGCCGCCACGGCGAGCACCCGGAACTCGCCCTCGCCGGGCCGCGCGATGTCGGCCCAGGCCCCGCCGGCCGTCGTGAACGTCACCCCGCCGAGCACGGTGCCGTCGGCGTCGGCGGCGACCAGCACCTCGGCCTCGCGGGCCCGCCGCCCGACGTCCCGGAGCACGTCCAGGTAGTCGTCCTCCTCGCCGTAGGCGAGGAGCCCGCCGTCGAGGTAGGCGCGGGCGCTGATCTCACCGACGGTCCCGTACTCGTGCGGCCGGGCGGGCCTGATCGTGAAGTCCATGGGGCCAGTCTGGCCCAGTCGGCCGCGGCCGCGCGTGCCCCTTACCTGTGATGCGATGCGTATGGCCGTGGTGTCATGACTCCGAAGACCATCAGTTTCCGCCCGGACTCGGACACCCGTCGCGCGCCGGAGGGGCTCGCCGCGCTGCGGGACATGACGGCGTCGTACGGGCGCGGTCGTGCTCGTCGAGCAGATGGCGGCCGTCGGTCCCGCGCGGCTCGGCGACTTCGCCGGACGGGTCGAACCGCAGGAGTGGGATGACATCGAGCGTGCGGTCAAGCTGGTCCTGGGCCTGAGCTGACGTCGCGGCCACGCACGCCGGAAGGCCGCCGCGCCGCCCCGTCGCCGGGGGGTGCGGCGGCCCTCGGACCGTCGTGCCGTGCGGGGCTCAGTGGCCGGCGCCCGCCTTCGTGAGGTCCTTGCGCACGTCGGGGTCGCCCGCGTCGGCCGTGTAGTCGGCGGCGGCCGTCTCGTCGACGCCCTCCGGCGCCTTCAGCGCCCGGAACACGAAGGTCATCGCCACGGTGACCACGACGTTCAGCACGAAGGCCGTCAGACCGATGTAGCCGATCTCGCCGATGCCGGGGATCGCCGCGGAGGAGCCGGCGAAGTGCGCCTGCGTCGGGCTCGACACGTTGTACGCGCTCCACGTGCCGTACACCATGCCGACCGCCCAGCCGGCGATCAGCGCCCAGCGGTGGAACCAGCGGGTGAACAGGCCGCCGACCAGCGCGGGGAAGGTCTGGAGGATCCAGATGCCGCCCAGCAGCTGGAAGTTGATGGCGACGGTCTTGTCCATGGTGAGCACGAACGCCAGCGCGCCCACCTTCACCAGCAGCGACACCACCTTCGACACCTGGGTCTCCTGCTCCGGTGTGGCGTCCGGCTTCAGGAAGTCCCGGTAGATGTTGCGGGTGAAGAGGTTCGCGGCGGCGATGGACATGATGGCGGCGGGCACCAGCGCGCCGATGCCGATCGCGGCGAACGCCACGCCCGCGAACCAGTCGGGGAACATGTTCTCGAACAGCTGCGGGATGGCGAGCTGCCCGTTCTGCACCTGGATCCCCGCGGCGATCGCCATGAAGCCCAGCAGCGCCAGCAGACCCAGCATCACCGAGTACAGCGGCAGGATCGTGGTGTTGCGGCGGATCACGTCGCGGCTGCCGGACGACAGGGTCGCCGTGATCGAGTGCGGGTACATGAAGAGCGCCAGCGCCGAGCCCAGCGCCAGTGTGGCGTACGTCCAGTGGCCCGCCTCGCCGGGGATCAGCCCGCCCTTGCCGGACTCGGCGTACTTGTCGGCCGCCGCGCCGAAGACGGCGTCGAACCCGCCCAGCTTGATGGGGATGTAGACGATCGCCACCGCGATGACGAGGTAGATCAGCGCGTCCTTCACGAAGGCGATGAGCGCCGGGGCGCGCAGGCCCGAGGAGTACGTGTAGGCCGCGAGCACACCGAAGGCGATGAGCAGCGGCAGGTCCTTGATGAACCAGTGCGTCGACTCGCCGCCGCCGACGCCCATCACGTCCAGCACCGCCTGGATGCCGACGAGTTGCAGCGCGATGTACGGCATGGTGGCGAGGATGCCGGTGAGGGCCACCGCCAGCGACAGGCCGCGCGAGCCCCAGCGGCCCCGGACGAAGTCGGAGGTGGTCACGTACCCGTGCTTGTGCGACACCGACCAGAGGCGGGGCAGGAACGTGAAGATCAGGGGGTAGACGAGGATCGTGTACGGCACCGCGAAGAAGCCGGCCGCACCGGCCGCGTAGACGGCGGCCGGCACGGCGACGAAGGTGTACGCCGTGTAGAGGTCGCCGCCGAGCAGGAACCACGTGACCCAGGTACCGAACGACCGCCCGCCGAGGCCCCATTCGTCGAGGGTGTTCTCGTTGGCGGCCCTGCGCCAGCGCGCCGCCATGAAGCCCATGACCGTCACGAGCACGAAGAAGAAGACGAAGACGCCCAGGGCGACGACGTTCACACCGTCCTTCACCGCCCGTCACCGCCCTCGCGGAGGGCGGCCCGCGCCCGCTGGTCCCGGTGCCACAGCTTGTAGGCGACCATCGTGAGCGCGGTGGACACGACGACCCACAGCATCTGGTACCAGTAGAAGAACGGGACGCCGGCGACCACCGGCTCCATGCGCGCGTACGACCCCACCCACAGCATCGCCGCGAACGGCGCCGCCAGGCACAGGGCGATCACCACCCGGACGGGGGTGACCACGGGTGGCTCGCCCTGGCGCGGTCTCACTTCTGACATACGGTTGCACACCGTCCCCTCATGATCAGCCGTGCGATGCGGCGAGGGTACGGGGGCGGCCCGCTCCTGGGAAGCCGTCGAGTGATAACGGTGTGACCATACGTGGTTCCGCCGCGGGCCCGGGTGCCCGGTGGGGCGCCCCGGTGCGGCGTCCGCGTGCCGGAGCGGTCACGCGTCCGCGCGAGCGGGCGGGCCGGTCGGTGGTCCGTGCCGGGCCGGCCGGTGGTTCGAGCCGGGGCGGGTCGGTCGTCCGCGCGTGGGGGCCGGTCGGCCGTCGGTGCGTGCCGGACCCGTCAGTCGTCCGCCGGGCGCTTGAGCCGCGCCACGAACTTGTAGCGGTCGCCGCGGTAGACGGACCGCACCCATTCGACCGGCTTGCCCTGGGCGTCCACGGAGTGCCGGGAGAGCATCAGCATCGGCAGGCCCACGTCCGTGCCGAGCAGGCCCGCCTCCCGCGGTGTCGCCAGCGAGGTCTCGATGGTCTCCTCGGCCTCGGCGAGCCGCACGTCGTAGACCTCGGCCAGCGCCGTGTACAGGGAGGTGTACTTGGCCAGGGAGCGCCGCAGGGCCGGGAAGCGCTTGGCCGACAGGTGGGTGGTCTCGATCGCCATCGGTTCGCCGCTGGCCAGCCGCAGCCGCTCGATGCGCAGGACCCGCCCGCCCGGCTGGATGTCGAGCAGCCCGGCGAGGGTGTCGTCGGCGGTGATGTAGCCGATGTCGAGGAGCTGCGAGGTCGGCTCCAGGCCCTGGGCCCGCATGTCCTCGGTGTACGAGGTGAGCTGCAGCGCCTGGGACACCTTGGGCTTGGCCACGAACGTGCCCTTGCCCTGGATGCGTTCGAGGCGGCCCTCGACGACCAGCTCCTGGAGGGCCTGGCGGACGGTGGTCCTGGAGGTGTCGAACTCGGCGGCGAGGGTGCGCTCCGGCGGCACGGGGGTGCCCGGCGGCATCGTCTCGGTCATCTCCAGCAGGTGGCGCTTGAGCCGGTAGTACTTCGGCACGCGCGCCGCGCGGGGCGTCGTGCCGTTCTCCGGCGCGGTCGCGGAAGACGAGGCCGGGCCCTCAGCCGTCCTCTTCTCGGTCTCCGTACCGCCACTGTGCGCGGCCATGGCCTGCCTTCCCGACTCCTGCACTGCTGCCGTCACCGGCTCCTCCGTCTGTCGCGGCTCACATGGTGGCACGGACCGGTCACGGGTCGTCGCCCCTCCTCAGGTGTCGGTCCGATAACGGACCCAACAGCCCTTCTTATACACCCTTGACACCCCTAAAGGTCTAGGCCAAGCTCCGGGTTACTGGTCTAAACCATTAAAGACCGGCCCAGCCCCATCAGCACTACTCGTCATGCGTCGTACGTGTGTCTCCGCGGTGGGTGGGGGGTTGCAGGCATCCCTGAGGAGGGTCTGACGTGAAGCGCAAGCTCATCGCGGCGATCGGCGTCGCGGGCATGATGGTCGGCGCCGTGGCGTGCGGCAAGGACGACGGGGGCAAGGGCGGCTCGGCGGACGCCGGCGGCGACAAGACCCTCACGGTCTGGGTCATGGACGGCTCCGCCCCCGACGCCTGGATCCAGGAAGTCAACAAGGACTTCGAGGCCAAGCACAAGGGTGTCAAGGTCAAGGTCGAGGTCCAGCAGTGGAACGGCATCCAGGAGAAGGTCACCACGGCCCTCTCCGAGGACACCCCGCCGGACGTCCTGGAGCTCGGCAACACGCAGACCGCCGGCTACGCCGTCACGGGCGGCCTCGCCGACCTCACCGAGGACAAGGCGAAGCTCGGCTACGACGGCTGGAACAAGGGCATGCTGGCCTCCAGTGAGCTCGACGGCAAGCTGTACTCCGCCCCCTGGTACGCCGCCAGCCGCGTGGTCATCTACGACAAGGCCCTCTTCGCCAAGGCCGGCGTGACCCCGCCGAAGACCCGTGACGAGTGGATCGCCGGCCTGAAGAAGATCAAGGAGTCGGACCCCGGCGTCCAGCCGATCTACCTCCCCGGCCAGAGCTGGTACGTCTTCGCCGGCTTCCTGTGGGACGAGGGCGGCGACCTCGCCGTCAAGGACGGCGACAAGTGGAAGGGCACCCTCTCCACCCCCGAGGCCGCCGCCGCCGTGAACTTCTACAAGGAGCTCCAGTCGTACTCGACCGCTCCGCAGGACAAGGACGAGGCCACCCCGCAGCAGTCCACCGACATCGTCCCCAAGGGCGGCGTCGCGTCCTGGATCGGCCTCGGCTGGGAGGCCGGCGGCGCCATCGAGGCGCTGAAGAAGGCCGGCAAGACCGCTGACTTCGGCTACTTCCCGATCCCGGGCAAGACCGCCGACAAGCCCGGCTCCGTCTTCTTCGGCGGCTCCAACCTCGCCATCGCCGAGCGCTCCCCGAACAAGGACCTCGCCAAGGAGTGGCTGGCCCTCGCCGCCGGCAAGGAGCACATGGCCACGTACGCCGAGGCCACCGGCGGCGCCCTGCTCCCGAACAACGACGCCGCCCAGTTCACGCCCGAGGCGGGCTCCTTCGCCGAGGCCATGGCCCAGGCCGCGTCCGTCGGCAGGATCACCCCGGTCACGCCGGGCTGGGCCAACGTCGAGACCGCGCCCAACCCGATCAAGGACTACATGACCAAGGTCCTGAAGGGCGAGGACCCGAAGAAGGCCGGCGAGGAAGCCGACAAGGTGATCACCGAGCGGATCAACCAGCAGTAACACCACCCCGGCACCCGGGGGCGCGGCCGACCCCGATCCGGCCGCGCCCCCGGGCCGCAGCAGTGACCGCCCGGCCCGGCGGCCCCGCCGACGTCGACGGCGGCCGCCGGCCAGGGCCGTACCCGTCGGGCACGGGAGCCCCAGAACCGCGAGGAAGAAGACCATGACCGTGGACTCCCAGGGGGCGGCGACCACCGCCCCTCAGGACGCGCCCGGGAGGGCGGCGCAGACCCAGGGCGGGACGCCGCCACCGCCCGCGGACCCCAAGGACGTCCGGCAGCCTTCCCGCGGCAGGCGCTCCCTGCCCACCGGACTGCTGCCGTACCTGCTGATCGCCCCGGCCGTCCTGGCCATGGCCGTCCTGCTGGTCTATCCGCTCGTCCGGAACGTGATCCTCTCCTTCCAGCAGGTCAACCGGAAGGAACTGATCACCCGGCAGCCGGAGTGGATCGGCTTCGAGAACTACACCGAGCTGCTCGGCGACCCGGACTTCTGGACCGTCGTCGTCCGCAGCCTCGTCTTCACCGCGGCCAACGTGGTCCTGATCATGGGCATCGGCACCCTGATCGGCCTCCTGCTGAACCGGCTCGGCAAGAAGATGCGGCTGGTGCTGTCCCTGGCCCTGATGCTGGCCTGGGCCATGCCGATCGTCGCCTCCGTCACCGTCTTCCGCTGGCTCTTCGACGAGCAGTTCGGCGTCGTCAACTGGCTGATGCGGACGCTCGGCTTCGCCGGCTACGAGCAGCACAACTGGTTCGAGACCGGCTTCTCCACCCTCACCATCGTCACCGCCCTGGTGGTCTGGGGCTCCATCCCGTTCGTCGCGCTCAACATGTACGCCGGCCTGACCACCGTCGGCACCGAGCTGTACGAGGCCGCCAGGATGGACGGCGCGAACGGCTGGCGCACCTTCTGGTCCGTGGTCTTCCCGAACCTGAAGCCGTTCTTCCTGATCACCACGTTCCTGGAGATCATCTGGGTCTTCAAGGCGTTCGCGCAGGTCTACGCCATGAACCTGGGCGGCCCCGACCGCGGCTCCGAGACCCTCCCCGTGTACGCGTACATCGAGGGCCAGGGCCAGGCCCACTACGGCCTCGCCGCGGCCATCTCCGTGCTCACCATCGTGATGCTGATCGCCGCCATGTCCTTCTACTTCCGTCTGATCCTGAAGCAGGAGGAGGAGCAGTGACCACCGCCACCAGCACCCCCGCCGCCGGCGCCCCCGCCCAGAAGCTGCGCCGCAAGCCGGTGCGCCCCGGGACCGTCCTCGCCAACGTGACGGCCCTCGCCCTCGCCGCGCTCTTCGCCTTCCCCGTGTACTGGATGTTCAGCTCCTCGCTGAAGCCCCAGTCGGAGATCCTCACCAAGGACCCGGTCTTCCTCTTCACCCCGACGTTCGAGAACTACCCCACCGCGACCGGCGTGGACCTGTTCTGGACGTACGTGGTCAACAGCCTCACCGTCACCGTCGGCGCGGTGCTGCTCGCCCTCGTCGTCGCGCTCGCCGCGAGCTTCGCCGTCGCCCGCATGAGGTTCCGCGGGCGCAAGGGGCTCGTCCTCGCAGTCATGATGGCCCAGATGGCCCCCTGGGAGGTCATGGTCATCGTGATGTACATGATCGCCCGCGACGGCGACATGCTGAACAGCATCCCGCTGCTGACCGCCGTCTACTTCGTCATGGTGCTGCCCTTCACCATCTGGACCCTGCGCGGCTTCATCGCCGCCGTCCCGGTGGAGCTGGAGGAGGCCGCCCAGATCGACGGCTGCACCCGCGGCCAGGCGTTCCGCAAGGTGATCTTCCCGCTGCTGGCGCCCGGCCTCATGTCGACCTCGCTCTTCGGCTTCATCACCGCCTGGAACGAGTTCGCCATGGTGCTGATCCTGAACAAGGACAAGGAGGCGCAGACGCTTCCCCTCTGGCTGACCCAGTTCCAGACCGCCTTCGGCAACGACTGGGGCGCCACCATGGCCGCCTCCACGCTCTTCGCGCTGCCGGTCCTCATCGTCTTCCTCTTCCTCCAGCGACGCGCCGTCGGCGGCATGACCGCCGGCGCAGTGAAGGGATGAACGCGTCCATGACCGCACCCGCACGCGGCGCCACCGACACCCTCACCCGCGACGCCCTCACCGTCCTCCAGCCCGGCTTCACCGGCACCACGCCGCCCGACTGGCTGCTGCGCCGGGTCGGCGAGGGCCTCGCCTCCGTCGGACTCTTCGGCCGCAACATCACCTCCCCCGAGCAGCTCGCCGCGCTCACCGCCCGGCTGCGGGCCGAGCGCGACGACCTCCTCGTCGCCATCGACGAGGAGGGCGGCGACGTCACCCGCCTGGAGGTCCGCGAGGGCTCCTCGTTCCCTGGGAACCTCGCCCTCGGCACCGTCGACGACCCCGCCCTCACCCGCGCCGTCGCCCACGAGCTGGGCCGCCGGCTCGCCGCCTGCGGCGTCGACTTCAACTGGGCGCCCTCCGCCGACGTCAACTCCGACCCGGACAACCCCGTGATCGGCGTCCGGTCCTTCGGCGCCGACCCCGAGCTGGCCGCGCGGCACACCGTGGCGTACGTCGAGGGCCTCCAGGCCGCCGGCGTCGTCGCGTGCGTCAAGCACTTCCCCGGGCACGGCGACACGAACGTGGACTCGCACCTCGCGACCCCCCGGATCGATGTGGACCTGGACACACTGCACGCCCGTGAGCTGGTGCCTTTCCGCGCCGCCATCGCCGCGGGTTCCAAATCGGTGATGAGCGCGCATATCCTGCTGCCCGCGCTCGACCCCGACCGCCCCGCCACCCTCAGCCCGCGGATCCTCACCGGACTGCTGCGCCGGGAGCTGGGCTTCGACGGCCTCATCGTCACGGACGGCATGGAGATGCAGGCCATCTCCGGCACGTACGGGATCGAGCGCGGCTCCGTCCTCGCGATCGCGGCGGGCGCCGACGCCCTGTGCGTCGGCGGCGGCCTCGCCGACGAGGAGACCGTACTGCGCCTGCGCGACGCGCTGGTGGCCGCGGTACGGAGCGGTGACCTGCCCGAGGAGCGACTGGCCGACGCGGCCGCGCGCGTGCGCGAGCTGGCGTCCTGGACCAGGGCGCACCGGGTGAGGGGGCGCAGACGGGGCCGGGCGCGGCGGTGCAGGAGGGGACCGCGCCCGGTACCGACATCGGACTCGTGGCGGCGCGGCGGGCCCTCAGGGTGACGCCGGGGGAGAAGCCGTACGAGCCGGCCGGGCCGGGAGCCGGTGCGCCGTACGTGGCGTCCTTCGCCCCGGTCGCGAACATCGCCGTCGGCGACGAGACCCCGTGGGGCCTCGCCGGCGAGCTGGAGCGGCTGCTGCCGGGCACCCTGACGGGGACGTACGGCCCGGCGGCGGCAGCGGAGGACGTGCTGCGGGCGGCGGGGGAGCGCCGGATCGTGGCCGTCGTGCGCGACGCGCACCGTCACGCCTGGATGAGGGAGGCGCTGGACGGGCTGCTCGCCGCCCGCCCCGACACGGTCGTGGTGGAGATGGGCCTGAACCAGGCTCCGCCGCGCGGGGCGCTGCACATCGCGACGCACGGGGCGGCGCGGGTGTGCGGCACGGCGGCGGCGGAGGTCATCGCCGGCCGCTGAGCGCGCACGACAGCACGGGAGCCGGGCACCTGGGGTGCCCGGCTCCCGTGCGTCGCGGTGTCGTGGCGCCCGCTCTACAGCCCCTGCCAGGACGGCTTGCCGGCGTAGGCGTGGCGGAAGTAGCCGGCGAGCTTCAGCTTCGACGCGGCGGGCTCGTCGACGACGACCGTGGCATGCGGGTGCAGCTGGAGCGCGGACGCGGGCACCAGCGCGGACACCGGGCCCTCCACGGTCTGCGCGACGGCCTCCGCCTTGCCCTCCCCGGTGGCCAGCAGCACCAGGTGGCGGGCCTCCAGGATGGTGCCGATGCCCTGGGTGATGACGTGGTGGGGGACCTGCGCGATGTCCCCGTCGAAGAACCGGGCGTTGTCGATCCGGGTCTGCTCGGTGAGCGTCTTGATGCGGGTGCGCGAGGCGAGCGACGAGCAGGGCTCGTTGAAGCCGATGTGCCCGTCGGTGCCGATGCCGAGGATCTGGAGGTCCACGCCGCCGGCCTCGGCCAGCGCCCGGTCGTACGCGTGGCACGCCGCCTGCACGTCCGCCGCGGAGCCGTCGGGCCCCATGAAGGCGTCCGGGGCGAGCCCCAGGGGTTCCACGACCTGGCGCAGCACGGTGGAGCGGTACGACTCGGGGTGCCCGGCCGGCAGCCCGACGTACTCGTCCAGCTGGGCTATCCGGGCACGGGAGACGTCGACCGCGCCGGAGCGGACCCGGGCGGTGAGGGCGTCGTAGATGGGCAGCGGGGTCGAGCCGGTGGCCACGCCGAGCAGGGCGTCGGGCTTGCGGCGCAGGAGGTCCGCGATGGCTCCCGCGATGAGTTCGCCGCCTGCCGTGGCGTCCGGGACGATGACAACTTCCACGCTGGGCCTGCCGATCTGGAGAGTGGTGGTGGTCGGTCGGTCGCTCTGGTGGTATAGACCAATCTGGGGACCAATCTAGCAGAGCGTGCGGTTGGCGGACCCGGGTCATCACTGGTCGACTGGGACCCATGAACGAGGAACGGGGCCGCATGATGGCCGCCGAGATCGCGGAGCAGCCCGCGGCGCTCCGCCGCATCCTGGACCGGGCCGCACCGGAGATCCGCGCGACGGCCCGGCGCATCGCCGAGCGGCGGCCGCGCTTCGTGCTGCTGACCGCCCGGGGCACCTCCGACAACGCCGCCCTGTACGCGAAGTACCTGCTGGAGATCCGGGCCGGCCTGCCCTGCGGGCTGTCGTCCATGTCGACCACCACCGCGTACGGCGCGAGGCAGGACCTGACGGACGTGCTGGTGATCACGGTCAGCCAGTCCGGCGGCTCCCCCGACCTGGTCGCGTCCACGCAGGCGGCGCGGGAGGCCGGGGCGATCACCCTGTCCGTGACCAACAACCCGGACTCGCCCCTCGCGGCGGTCACCGAGCACCACATCGACATCCTGGCGGGACCCGAGCGGGCCCTGCCGGCGACGAAGACCTACACGTCGTCGCTGCTCGCCCTGTACCTCCTCGTCGAGGGACTGCGGGGCGGCGACGGCGCGGACGCGCAGGCCCTGCCGGAGCTGGCCGCCCGGATCCTGGCGCGCAGGGAGGAGGTCCGCACGCTCGCCGCCCGCTACCGCTTCGCCCAGCGGATGGTGCTCACCTCCCGCGGCTACGGCTACCCGACGGCGAAGGAGGCCGCGCTGAAGCTGATGGAGACCAGCTACATCCCGGCCCTGTCGTACTCCGGCGCGGACCTGCTGCACGGCCCCCTCGCCATGGTCGACAACGTGTCCCCGGTCATCGCGGTGGTGGCGGCGGGTCGCGGCGGTGAGGCCCTGCAGCCCGTCCTGGACCGGCTGCGGGCCCGCGGGGCCGACCTCTTCGTGGTCGGCCCGCAGGCCCAGGTGCGCGAGGCGTCGGCGGGTTTCGTGCTCCCCGTGGACGGGCTGCCGGAGGAGCTCCAGCCGATCCTGGAGATCCTGCCCCTCCAGATGCTCGCGTACGAGATCACCCTCGCCCGGGGCCAGGACCCGGACGCTCCCCGGGCCCTGGCCAAGGTGACGGAGACCCGCTGAGGCGGAGGACCGGGGGGCGGGGACCCGCTGAGACGGGGCGCTGGGCGCGCCGGGCGCCGTCGGGGCGGGGCCGCTGAGCGTGCCGGCGGCAGGCCCCGGGGCGCAGCGGCCGACGCGGTCGGGCCCGGAAAGACCCGCGGGCCGCGGCGCCGGTGCGGGACCCTCAACCCGCATTCGGCACCGCAGCCCGGAGTTGCTCCGGCCGTCGGGTGTGCGGTCCCACGGCCGTGGTGAGGAACCGGTCAGTCAGGGCAGAGAGCCCGGTCCCTCGGTCCACCCTCCTGTGCGGGGAGGATGGAGGTCTTCTGTTCTACCGGACATTGTGGACTAGACCACTGAGGGCTGTCCATCCGTCCGCGCCCGTCCCGGTCCATCCTCCACCAAGGACCGGCAAAGCACCAGGTTCCCGCACCCGGGTACGCTCGCAGCGTGCCGTCCATGAACGATCTCGTACGCCAGCACACCGCCCTCAGCGAGTCCGACCTCGAGTGGCTCCACCTGCTGGTGTCGGAGTGGCAGCTGCTCTCCGACCTCTCCTTCGCCGACCTGGTGCTGTGGGTGCCCACCCGGGACGGCACGCGGTACGTCTCCGTCGCCCAGATGCGCCCCAACACCGGGCCCACGTCCTACCAGGACGACATGGTCGGCCACCTGGTGCCGCGCGGCCGCCGCCCGCTGCTGGACGCCGCCCTGGACGAAGGCCGCATCGTACGCGAAGGCGACCCGGAGTGGCGCGAGGAGGTTCCCGTACGGGTGGAGTCCATCCCCGTACGCCGCGAGGGCCGCGTCCTCGGCGTGATCGCCCGCAACACCAACCTGCTCACCGTCCGCACCCCCTCCCGGCTGGAGCTCACCTACCTCCAGTCCGCCTCCGACCTCGCCCAGATGATCGCCATGGGGTCCTTCCCGTTCCCGCAGGAGCAGGTCGACATGGACGCCTCGCCGCGCGCCGGCGACGGCCTGATCAGGCTGGACGCGGACGGCGTCGTCCAGTACGCGTCACCGAACGCCCTGTCCGCCTACCACCGCCTCGGCCTCGCGGCCGACCTCGTCGGGCAGCACCTGGGGCAGACCACCGCCGAGCTCGCGCCCTCCCGCGGCCCCGTCGACGAGGCCCTCGTCAAACTGGCCAGCGGCTATGCCCCCCGGGAGACGGAGGTCGAGGGCAACGGCGGCGTCATCCAGCTCCGGGTCATCCCGCTGGCGCCCAAGGGCACCCGCATCGGCTCCCTCGTGCTGCTCCGCGACGTCACGGAACTGCGCCGCCGCGAACGGGAGTTGATCACCAAGGACGCCACCATCCGGGAGATCCACCACCGGGTGAAGAACAACCTCCAGACGGTGGCCGCGCTGCTGCGCCTCCAGGCCCGGCGCATGGACTCCGAGCGCGGCCGGGAGGCCCTCAACGAGGCCGTGCGGCGCGTCGGCTCCATCGCCATCGTCCACGAGACGCTCTCCCAGAACCTGGACGAGCGCGTCGAGTTCGACGACATCGCCGACCGCGTCATCTCGATGGTGGCGGAGATCTCACCCGGCAAGGTCACCTGCCGGCGCGCCGGCCGCTTCGGCATCCTGGACGCCGAGGTGGCCACGCCGCTGTCGATGGTGCTCACCGAGATCCTGCAGAACGCCCTGGAGCACGCCTTCGCGCCGGGCGAGCACGGCACGGTCGACGTCACGGCGGTGCGCGGGGACAGCCGCCTCCCGGGCGCCCGGCTGCTCATCACCGTCCAGGACGACGGCCGGGGCCTGCCCGAGGGCTTCGACCCGCAGCGCGCGGGCAACCTGGGCCTGCAGATCGTCCGGACCCTGGTGGAAGGGGAGTTGGGCGGGAGCTTCGACATGCGCCCGGTCCCCGAGGGCGGCACCCGCGTGGTGCTCGACGTGCCCGTGCGGCCCCAGCGGTGAGGCGCGCGGGCAGGCGGTGACAGCAGCGAGCCCCGGACCGTTTCGTCGCGGTCCGGGGCTCGAATGCTGTGGGTTACTGCTGCGCGCTGCTGTTCGGGAGGCGCGGTGGCGGTGCTCAGGCGCTCGCGTTGCGGGCCCGGTTGCGGGCGGCGCGGCGCTTCATCGCGCGGCGCTCGTCCTCGCTGAGGCCACCCCAGACGCCGGAGTCCTGACCGGTCTCAAGCGCCCACTGCAGGCACTGCTCCATCACGGGGCAGCGTCGGCAGACGGCCTTGGCTTCCTCGATCTGCAGCAGCGCAGGACCGGTGTTGCCGATGGGGAAGAACAGCTCGGGGTCTTCCTCACGACAAACGGCGTTGTGACGCCAGTCCATGGCTGCTACCTCTCCTTGGTGTTGCATGCAAGTTGCTTGTGAATGTGAACGCTTTCACGAATCCCCCCGCAAGGGAAGGGCCGACATCCCAGAAGTGACTGGGAGTGGGTCCTGAGATGAGGAGGGGTTCTGGCTCTCTCTGGAGGCCGGTGTTGCGGGCCGTCCCGATCGCCACGTAGAGACTCGCAAACCTCGACGGCGGATACAACCCCTTCCGAGAAGTTTTTTTGGATTCCTCGGTGTCGGCTCCGTCACAGCCGTACTTCTTAGGGGTGGACCCCAGCCCATACGTTCGAGATAAAGGGCCAACGGCCCTTCCACTCACACAATCACACCCAGTGCACGGCGAACGCCTGTGAACTTCACGCTCGTACGCAGCCCCAGGTGGTCTCCATCCATCTGGAACGGCAGCGGCACCTTCGAATGCAAGGTGAACTCGGTTTCGTCATGCAGCGACACCGCGTGCCTGCCCTGCGGGCCGCGCTCCGGTGTCGACGTGAGCAGCTGCGTCGCGTACCGGGCGACCGCCGGCGCGGACAGCGTGCTCAGCGCCAGCACGTCGAGCGCCGTGTCGAAGGAGGCCTCCGGTGCCGCGTACACCGGACGGTTGCCGAGGTACGTCCACGGGGCGGTGTTGCAGATGAGCGACAGGACCAGGTCGTCGACCGGGGCGTGGCCCGGCCGCTCCAGGGTGATCGTGCCGCGTCTGCGGTGCGGGTCGCCGAGGAGCTGGCGGACCACCTGGCGCAGGTACAGCGCGTGCGTCGACCGCTTGCCCAGCTCCCGCTGGCGCTCCACCCGGCCCACGACACCCGCGTCGAAGCCGAGGCCGGCGCAGAACGTGAACCACCGGGCGGGCACCCCCTCGTCCTCGCTGCCGGGCGAGCCCTCCGCCAGGCCGAGCCCCACGGTGCGGCTGCGGCGCTCGCGCAGCGCGTCCAGGATCGCGCCGGTCGCCTCCACGGCGTCGTTCGGCAGTCCGAGGGCGCGGGCGAAGACGTTCGTGGACCCACCCGGCACCACGGCCAGCCGCGGCAGCCGGTCCGGGTCGGGGCCCCCGTGCAGCAGACCGTTCACGACCTCGTTGACGGTGCCGTCACCGCCCAGGGCCACGACCAGGTCGACGTCCTGGGACTCGGCGGCCCGGCGGGCCAGGTCGCGGGCGTGCCCCCGGTACTCGGTGGTCGCCGCCTCCAGTTTGACCTCGCTGGCCAGCGCGTGGATCAGCACGTCCCGGGTGCGGGCACTCGTGGTGGTGGCTGCCGGGTTGACCACGAGAAGTGCACGCATGACCGCCAGGGTACCTACCGCGGGGTACCGCGCCCAGGGGGCCCCAGACGCCGGGCTACCCTGCAAGGGTGAGTACCGAGCCGAACCCCGCCTCCCCGTCCGCGCCGCGCCCCACCGCCGTGACGGCCGCCGCGGCCGTGGCGGGCCTGGAGGCGCTCGCCCTCATCGCCGGTGGACTGTACGTCCTGGTCAGCACCCTGACAGGGCGGCCCGACGGGGTGGTGCAGGCCGTGTCGGGCGGGCTCACCCTGATCGTGCTGGGCGTCATCCCCCTCCTGGCCGCCCGCGGCCTGCTGCAGCTGCGCCGCTGGAGCCGCGGCCCGGCGATCATCATGCAGATCATGGCGCTGCCGGTGGCGGGGACGCTGATCCAGGCCACGGGCGCCGCCGTGCCGGCCGGAGTGGTGCTGGGAGCGGCGGCGCTCGCGGCGCTCGCCCTGCTCCTGAACCCGGCCACCACCCGCGCCCTCGGCATCATCCCGCCGGACGGGGCCTGACACCTGCGGGGCGCCGGCCCGGCCCGCCGGCCCCGGCAGGGCGGAGCGGGGGCGGTACGGGGGGCGTTGCGGCCCCCCGTGTCACTCCTCCACCAGCAGCCTCTCGCGGAGCTGGGCCAGCGTGCGGGCCAGCAGCCGCGACACGTGCATCTGGGAGATGCCGACTTCCTGGGCGATCTGCGACTGGGTCATGTTGCCGAAGAAGCGGAGCAGCAGGATGCGCTTCTCCCGCGGGGGCAGGTCCTCCAGCAGCGGCTTGAGGGACTCCCGGTACTCCACGCCCTCCAGCGCCTCGTCCTCCGCGCCGAGCGTGTCCGCGACCGCCGGGGCCTCGTCGTCCGTGTCGGGGACGTCCAGGGACAGCGTCGAGTACGCGTTCGCCGACTCCAGGCCCTCCAGGACCTCCTCCTCGGAGATGCCCAGCTTCTCCGCGAGCTCGTGGACCGTGGGGGAGCGGCCGTGCAGCTGCGACAGCTCCGCCGTCGCCGACGTCAGGGACAGGCGCAGCTCCTGCAGCCGGCGCGGCACCCGCACCGCCCAGCCCTTGTCGCGGAAGTGGCGCTTGATCTCGCCGACCACCGTGGGGGTGGCGTACGTGGAGAACTCCACGCCCCGCTCCGGGTCGAACCGGTCCACCGACTTGATCAGGCCGATCGTGGCGACCTGCGTCAGGTCGTCCAACGGCTCCCCCCGGTTGCGGAACCGGCGGGCGAGGTGCTCGACCAGCGGCAGGTGCATGCGCACCAGCTGGTTGCGCAGCTCCGCCCGCTCCGGCGAACCGTCCGGCAGCTGCCGGAGCCGGACGAACATCGCCCGCGCGCCGCTGCGGTCCTGGCCGTCCGCCTGCTGCGTCCGGGTCCCGCCCGGCCGCCGACCGTGCCCGTTCTCGCTTCCGCTCTCACTCATCTGCGCCGCCCGCTTCGCCCGCGCCTGGTAGGGCGCCTCCGCAAGACCGTCCTCCGGATGCGGCCGCGCCTGCTGCTCCGGGATGCCCGGGGCGCCCTCCGCCGCGCGGGGCGCCCTGGGGCCGCGCTCCTCGTTCCGCACCGGACCGCCCCCGTCCCTCACGCCGGCCCGGGACCCGCGCCGCGCTGTTTGTACAGGCTGATCGAGACCGTGTTGTCCTCGGCGACCGACGAGTCCACCTTGCCGGCCAGGGCCGACAGGACCGTCCACGCGAACGTGTCCCGTTCCGGCGCCCGCCCGTCGGTCGTCGGCGCCGACACCGTGACCTCCAGGGAGTCGTCGATGAGCCGGAACACGCAGCTGAGCACCGAGCCGGCCACGGCCTGCTGCAACAGGATCGCGCAGGCCTCGTCGACCGCGATGCGCAGGTCCTCGATCTCGTCGAGGGTGAAGTCCAAACGCGCCGCCAGGCCGGCCGTGGCCGTACGCAGCACGGACAGGTAGGCACCCGCAGCGGGCAGCCGGACTTCCACGAAGTCCTGGGTCCCGGGCTCGCCTGCGATCTGGGACACCCTCACCTCCAAGGTGGCACAAACTCTTTCGGGGTCCGGGGGAAGCGAGATCTCCCCGGAACCGTGCGGTACGCAGGAGTGCGTAGTCGCCGTGACGCTATCGCGATCCATGGTGCCGTGTCGCCGGGGCCCCTGGTCCCAGCGCCTGTCACTCATGGTAAGCACATGGGTACGTACAGTGGCTAGAGGTTTGCGGGGTCCAATCCGGAGCATCCGGCGGAGGGTTGACGTACCCATACCTCACCCCGTCGAACCGTCCCGTCCCAGGGCCGCGCACTCCGGTCCGCCTGTCCCCGCACCCGGCTCCGGGCCGCCCGTCACCACCGCCGCCAGCGCCGTGCCCGGAGCGAAGGCGCCTTCCTGGGCGAGGCGTACCAGCCCGTACAGCATTTTGGCGACATATAGGCGCTCGATGGCGAGCCCATGCCGCGCCCCGAAGTCCTCGGCGAACGCCTCCAGCTCCGGCGTCGTGCGGCCGAAGCCGCCGAAGTGGAAGCGGCCGTCCAGGCTCCACGCGCCCGCCGGCCCTCCGAAGGCCCGGTCCTGGAGCCGCCGCACCTCCCCGCCGAGGAAGTCGCCCCTGAGCACCGGGAACCCCAGCGCCCGCTGGTCCGGTCCCAGACCGGCCGCGAGGCCCGCCAGTGTGCCGCCCGTCCCGCAGGCCACCGCCACGACGTCCGCCCGGCCCCGCAGCTCCCGGCCGAGCTCCACGCAGCCGCCCACCGCGAGCTCGTTGCTGCCGCCCTCCGGCACCACCGCGGTGCCCTCCGGTGCGTCCCGCAGCAGCCGGGCCCGCACCTGCGGGTCGTCCTTCGCCCGGTAGGTGGCCCGGTCCACGAACACCAGCCGCATCCCGTCGGCCGCGCACCGCGCCAGCGACGGGTTCAGCGGCCGGTCCGCGAGCTCCTGGCCCCGGACGACCCCGATGGTGGGCACGCCCAGCAGGCGCCCGGCCGCGGCCGCGGCCCGCAGGTGGTTGGAGTAGGCGCCGCCGAACGTGAGCAGGGGGCGCCCGCCAGCGCGGCCAGGTTCGGGGCCAGCTTGCGCCACTTGTTGCCCACCAGCTCCGGGTGGATCAGGTCGTCGCGCTTGAGCAGCAGCCGCAGCCCGCGGCCGGTGAACCGGTCGTCCTCGACCTCCTGGACGGGCGACGGCAGCCGCGCCCCGGACACCCCGAGCGCCCGGAGCGCTGCGGGGGCCGCGGGCGTACGCGTGTCGTCCATCCGCCCATTGTCCCCCGCGCCTCGCCGCCGCGGCCGAGGGCGGCACGTGCGCCGGCCCGCCCGCCGCGGCGGTCGCTCCCTGCATGCCGCGTCGCGCCAGCCCCGCGGCCGCGCCCCGGCCGTACCGCCGCCGCCCGGCCAGCGGCGCCCTCGGGGCTCCAGGGGCGCCGCGCCCGCACCGCCGGTCGTGCACCGGCCCACGGTGCTCAGGGTGCCGAGTCCGCGCGGCCGCCCGCGCAGGGGCTCGCGGCCCGCCGGTGCCGCGTCACCGCCGCCGGTCGTGCACCGGCCCGCGGTGTCCGGACCGTCGGGCGGCCTGCGCGCTCGGCCGCGCGCCCGGCCGCGCGCCCGGCCGCGCGGGGCCCCGCTGCTCCGGCGTGACGGGCGACGCGGGCGGCACCGGCCTGCGGTGCGGGGCCCGGTCCGGACTCCCGCCGGCGGCCTGCGCCCCTGCCGGGCCTTCTCTGGCCACGCCCCCGGGGCGACCGCGGGGCGTCCCGTACCGCCGCCGGTGCCGGCGGCTCAGCCGCCCCGCCCGCCGCGCGGGAGCGGCGGTCACTTCAGGCGTTCCGCCACCCGCGCGCGCATCCCGTCCATCGTGAAGCCGCGGGGGTCCACCTTCCCCGGCTGCCACTCCAGGTGGCCGATCACCGAGCGTGCCGTCCAGCCGTGCCGGCGGCACACGGCGGCCGCGGCCCGCGCGATGGCGTCCAGCTGGGCCGCCGGCCACGGATCGTCGCCGTTCCCGAGGTTCTCGCACTCGAACCCGTAGAAGCGGCGGTTGCCGTCCGTGTTCGCCTCGTTGACCGGCGGCAGCCCCCGCTCGGCGACCACCGCCCGCAGGACGTCGTCGTCGCCGGGTCCGGCGTGGTTCGCCCGGCCGTACCCCACCAGGTGGACCCGGCCGTCCTTGGTGATCACACCGTGGCACAGCGGGCCCGGCAGGTCCGGCCGGCCGTCGCGGCAGATCTCCACCGTGCGCGCCGCCCCGCGGGTCGCCGTGTGGTGGATCATCACGCCGTGGACGGGCCCCCACGGGCCGGCGTGGTTCCGGTTGCGGGTCCGCCAGCCGTCGACCTCGACGACCGTCAGGCCCTCGGTGCGTAGTGCCTTCAGGAAAGTACCTGCGGAAAGGGGAGTGGCCATGGCGGAAGCGTGCCCTCCGCGAAACCGCCCGCCCGGGCCGTTCGAAAGGTTCCGGACAACGCGATCACTTCCCGCCGGACCCTGCCGCCCGATCCGCCGTGCAGCCCTGAGCGCACCCGCAGGGCGTTCGAAGAACGGCCCGCGCTGCCCCGGCATATGGTCATCCAGTCCCACTCATTTGTGTAATGGCACCCTCACGCCACGTGCTGAAAGCATCCTTCCGGCAGGTCACCTGATGATCGAGAGGGAAAGTCCATGTCGGTTGGTTCGGTTGGTTCGGTCGGCGACGAGGTGCGGGCCGAACAGGCGCCACCGCAGCAGAGCCTCGGCACCGCGGCGGCACGGAACCTGGCCACCACCACCAAGTCGGTCCCCCAGATGCAGGAGATCACCTCGCGGTGGCTCCTGAAGATGCTCCCCTGGGTGCAGGTCCAGGGCGGTGCGTACCGGGTCAACCGGCGCCTCGCGTACGCCATCGGGGACGGCCGCGTCACCTTCGTCCAGACCGGTGAGCGGGTCGAGGTCATCCCCGCCGAGCTGCGCGAACTGCCGGCCCTGCGCGGGTACGACGACGAGGCCGCCCTCACCGAGCTCGCCGGCCGGTGCGCCCAGCGCACGTTCGGGCCCGGCCAGGTCGTCACCGAGGCCGGCGCCCCCAAGGACCGCGTCTACCTCCTCGCCCACGGCAAGGTCGAGAAGATCGGCACCGGGCCGTACGGCGACGAGGCCGTGATCGACGTGCTCGCCGACGGCGCGTACTTCGGCGACACCGCCCTCGTCGACGGCGACGGCACCTGGGAGTACTCCCACCGGGCCGCCACCTCCTGCACGGTGCTGGAGCTCACCCGCGCCGACGTCCTCCACCTCGCGGAGCGGGCCGAGGGCCTGTCCGCCCACCTCGCCGGCGTCGCCGCCCTGCCGCACCAGCGGACCAACCAGCACGGCGAGAAGGAGATCGACCTGGCCGCGGGGCACAGCGGCGAGCCGGTCATCCCGCACACCTTCGTCGACTACGACCCCGCGCCCCGCGAGTACGAGCTCAGCGTCGCCCAGACCGTGCTGAAGGTGCACACCCGCGTCGCGGACCTCTACAACAAGCCGATGAACCAGACCGAGCAGCAGCTGCGGCTCACCGTCGAGGCGCTGCGGGAGCGCCAGGAGCACGAACTGGTCAACAACCCCGAGTTCGGCCTGCTGGCCAACTGCGACTACGGCCAGCGGCTCCAGCCCCACGACGGAGTGCCGAGCCCGGACGACATGGACGAGCTGCTCTCCCGGCGGCGCGGCAGCAAGCTGTTCCTCGCCCACCCCAAGGCCATCGCCGCCTTCGGCCGCGAGTGCAACAGGCGCGGACTGGTCCCCGAGACCATCGACATGGGCGGCCACCGCATCCCGACCTGGCGCGGCGTGCCCCTCTTCCCGTGCGACAAGATCCCGATCAGCGACGCCCGCACCACGTCCATCCTGTGCATGCGCACCGGCGAGGCCGACCAGGGCGTCGTCGGCCTCCACCAGACGGGACTGCCGGACGAGATCGAGCCCAGCCTGTCGTGCCGGTTCATGGGCATCGACGAGCAGGCGATCATCTCGTACCTCGTCACGGCCTACTTCTCCGCCGCGATCCTGGTGCCCGACGCGCTCGGCGTGCTGGAGAACGTCGAGATCGACCGCTGGCGGTGAGACCGGGTACGGGCGGGGGCGCCCTGCACCGTCGCCCCCGCCCGTACCCCTGCCCGCACCCGACCGCGGCCGACCGGTGCGTACGAGCCACGGCCGAGGGGAAGCCCGAGGGGAAGACACGAGCCGGAGGAGGAGACCGTGACGATGACCAGTCCGGACAGGGCCGGGGCGCGGCGGGACGGCGAGGGCGGCCCGGACGCGGCGGCGCTCCTCGGCCGCACCCGCGCCGCCGTCGACCCCGTGCTGCGCACCGCCGTCGACTCGCTGCCGGGGCCGCTGCGGCGCGTCGCCGCCTACCACTTCGGGTGGGAGCACGCGGACGGCGCGCCGGCCGACGGGCGGGCGGGCAAGGCGATCCGGCCGGCCCTCGTGCTGGCCGCGGCCGACGCCCTGGGCGGGGACCCGGCCGACGCGGTGCGGGCGGCCGCCGCCGTCGAACTGGCGCACAACTTCACGCTCCTCCACGACGACATCGTCGACGAGGACCCCACCCGCAGGAACCGGGCCACCGCCTGGTCCGTCTTCGGCGTCCCGGACGCCCTCGTCACCGGCGACGCCATGCTCGCGCTCGCCCTGCGGGTCCTCGCCGACGACGGGCACGAGCAGGCCGGAGCCGCCTCGGCGCGGCTCGCCACGTGCGTGATCGAGCTGTGCGCGGGCCAGCAGGCCGACTGCGCCTTCGAGGACCGCGCCCCGCTGGACGTGTCCCTGGACGAGTGCCTGAGGATGGCCGAGGCCAAGACGGGCGCCCTGCTCGGCTGCGCCTGTGCCATGGGCGCGCTGTACGCGGGGGCCGGCGAGGCGGAGGTGGCCGCCATGGACACCTTCGGGCGTGAGGCGGGACTGGCGTTCCAGCTCATCGACGACCTGATCGGCATCTGGGGCGATCCGGAGCTGACCGGGAAGCCCGCGGGGGCGGACCTCGCCGCCCACAAGAAGTCGCTGCCGGTCGTCGCGGCGCTGACCTCCGGCACGGCGGACGGCGAGGAGCTCGCCGCGCTGTACCGGGGGCCGCTGCTGGAGGAGAAGGACGTCCGGCGCGCGGCGGACGCGGTGGAGCGCGCGGGCGGCCGGGACTGGGCGCAGGCGGAGGCGGGCGACCGCATGGCGCGCGCCCTGGACCAGCTCAGCCTCGCCGTGCCGGACCTGGCGGCGGCGGGCGACCTGCTGGCGCTCGCGGAGTTCGTGACCCGCCGTACGGGCTGACCAGCCGGGGCCCCGGCCCCCGCCCGCCCGGCCGTGCGACACGGCGCGAGCGTGAGGAGCGGGAGCAGGACCGCGGCCCCCGCCCGCCCGGCCGTGCGGGCGCGGGCGGCTCGGCCGGGGCGGGCGGGGGCTTCCGGGGTGCTTCCAAGGCGCTTGGCGGGGTGCTTCCGTGCGGCGGTGCGGGCCCGGATGGACGCCGGTGCCGCGGGCATTCGCGGGCGGCGGGCGCACGCCCGGGGGCCCTGCGGGCCGGACGCGGGTCGGCTTGGCGGGGGTGGGCACATGCCCGGCCCCACCGGGCCGGGCGCGGGTCGGCTGTCCGGCTCTGCGGGGGCGGGCAGGTGGCGGGGGTGGCGGCGCGACGAGATCAACGAGCCGGTCCTCACGGCGTACCCGCAGATCTACGGCTCGGGGACGCCCGTGCGCGGCGGCGCCGCGCCCTCCGTGGCCGACTCCGCCCCGGAGGACGTCCACGCCTTCGGCAGCGGGGTGCTCGTCCGCGCGTACCACCCGCAGGCGCCGGCCGTCGTCGCAGTGCGGCGGCCCACCCTGGAAGCATGGGCGACGTACCGCTGCGGACCGTCCGCGGCCCGCAGGCCGAGCGGGAACCCGCCTGTCCGGCTGCGGGCAGCCCGTCGGTACGGCCATCAGACGACACAAGGTGCTCGGTGCCTGGGTGCCGCGCTGGGAGCCGCTTACCTGCTCCGACGCCGGCCGCGCCCTCTTCGGGAGGACGCCGGGCGAAGCCGAGGTCAGGGCGCACGCCGAGCGCCGCCGGAGGCGCCGCGGCAGGCGCGACGGACGAGCATCCCGGAACGAGCCGGGCAACAGCACCAAGATCGGCTGAAGTCCGGCCGCGGGGGTGTCCGGCTGCGCGCCGGAGCCAGTCATACCGCTACAGTCCGCGCCATGTCATCGGAAGTCTCTGACTCGACGGACGTCTGGACCGGTTGGTACCGGGACCGCCGGGGCGCGGAAGCGATCGTCCTCACGGCGGACGGACGGACCGTCACCACCCGTATCAGGGGTGCGGAGTACACGGGCGGCAGCCTCGCCGCCCTGCGGGCGACGGACGGCAACGGCGGCCTCCCGCTGGCCGGTTGCGTACTGGAGTGGGACCTGCCGCTTCCAGTCGTCCTGGACCATGGGACCCAACAGGGCACGCTCAGCTGCCTGTTGAGCATCGGCGAAGCGCTGTCCGACGGCTCACCCGAGAGAGTGGACCTGCAACTCACGCTGCACTGCGGCGGAGCGGCGTACGAGTCCGGCGTCACCGCCGGCGACTTCGAGCAGGCCCTCGGGCGCATCCTGCGCCAACTCCCGCCCGGGGCGCGGTTCGCCCGCGGACTGCTGGAGGCCGCCTGACCCCACGCCCGGACGACCGGGCGGGGACCTCCACGCGGGGCGCGGTCCCCGCTGCGGCGGTCGCGGCCCGGGACGGTCGGGGCCTTCCCTGCGGTGCGGTCCCCGCGGGGCCTTGCCTTCCCTGCGGGGCGGTCACTGCGGGGCCTTCCCCGCGGTGCGGCGGCCGCGGCCCGAGACGGTCGGGGCGTTCCCGCGGTGCGGTCCCCGCGGTGCGGCGGCCGCGTCATGCGGCCTCCACTCGGATGCGTACACCTCTGGGCGCGGCCGCCCAAGGCCGGGCGGCTGCCGCCGGGGGCCGGGCGGCTGCCGCCGGGGCCGGGCGGCTGCCGCCGGGGCCGGGCGGCTGCCGCCGGGGCCGCGCCCGGTGCGGCGCGGCCCCTCGCGGTCAGGGCACCCGCCGGACGCACCGGTCCGACGGGGCACCCCGAGGGTCAGGAGGCCTTCGCCGAGGCTGCTGCCGCCAGGCCGTAGCGCCACAGGTAGTCCACGCGCCGGCGCTCCTGCTGGTTCGGGACGGCGTTCTGGCAGGACGGGCCCGGGCCGCCGCCCGACATCAGCTCGCTGCACGGCCCCGAGTAGCGGTCCGGCAGCCCGAGGACGTGCCCGGTCTCGTGCGCGGTCACCCGGGTCGAGTTGTAGATCTGGTTCTGCCGGTAGTCCAGGAAGATGTACCCCCGGCCGTGCCCGTCGGTGCTGGCGTACGAGCCGCGCGAGTCGTTGCCCTCGTAGTAGCGGAAGTCCGGGTTGCTGCCCTCCTGGAGCTTCACGTTGCTGACCGAGCTGTTCCAGATCTGCGTGGAGCGGGCTATCTGCGTGCGGAAACCGGGCGCGTTCGCGGCCGAGTAGACCACCGTGACCGCCTGCGCGCCCGGGTTCGCGGCCCGCTTCTTCGCGACCGACTCCATGACGGCCTCGAAGAACGCCCGGTTGGCCTTCGCGTTCTCGGCGGAACCTGCGTACGCGGCGTAGCCCGCGGCGGCGGGCGCGGCGGCGGGCGTGGCCGCGGTGGCCGACGCGGCAGGCAGCGCCGCGCAGGCGGCGGCGACGCCGAGCGCGGCGGCCAGCACGGACCTCAGATACGGGGTGGGGGTTTCATGGGGGGCTCCTTCACCTGTCCGTCCGGACGGCTGGGTGGGCGCGTCCGGCTGCGACAGAGTGTCGGGCAGGCCCCGGGCGGTGCGGAATGATGCCAAGCGGCGATAGCACAGACGCATCGCCACCTCAACTCCCTTGAGACTGACCGGAAATGGCGGGGCGGGTGCGTCTGGTGCGGCGGGCCGGGACCGCCCTACGCTCAGGGCATGGAGCTGGAGGTGAGGCACCTGCGGGCGCTGTGCGCCATCGCCGACACGGGCAGCCTGCACAAGGCCGCCCGCCACCTCGGGATGACGCAGCCGTCCCTCACCACCCAGCTCCGGCGCATCGAGAACGCCCTCGGCGGGGCCCTCTTCACCCGAGGCCGCACCGGCTGCCGCCCCACCCCGCTCGGCCGCACCGTCCTCGGCCGCGCCCGGCCGCTCGTCGCGCAGATGGCGCTGCTGGTCACCGAGACGCGCGCGGCCGCCGCCCGCGCCGACGGCACCCGGCTGCGCGTCGGCTCCACGGCGAGCCGCGCCCTCGCCGGCTGGCTGCGCAGGCTGCGGCAGCGGCTCCCCGGCACCGACGTCGCCCTGCACATGGACGTCTCGGCCGGCGCCCTGCTCCTGGCCGTCGCCGCGGGCCAGCTCGACGTGGCGTTCGTACACGAGGTGGAGGGCTGCCCGCTGCGCGTCCCGCACGGCCTGCGGGGGCGCGTCCTCGTCGAGCGGGAGCCGCAGTTCGTGTCCATGGCCGCCGACCACCCGGCCGCCGCCGCCCAGGTCGTCGACCTCGCGGACCTGGCGCAGGACCGCTGGATGGTCGACCCCAGCGTCGACGGCGAATGGGACGGCCTGCGCCGGGTCCTCGGCGCCGCAGGGATCGATCCGCCCCTGATGTGCGCCGACTACCACACGGCGGCCTCGCTCATCGTCGTCGGCGAGGCCGTCGCCCCCTGCCAGCCGACGTCCGGCCCCCGCGACGACATGGCCATCCGGCCGCTGCACGGCGACCCGCTGGCCGTCCGGTTGCTGCTCTACCACCGGGCGCCCGACGGGCAGCGGCAGACGTACGACACGGCGTACGCCGAACTGGCCGCCGCCTACCGCGAGGCCGCCCTGCG
This sequence comes from Streptomyces sp. CC228A, assembly GCF_021390935.1. Classification (GTDB taxonomy): domain Bacteria; phylum Actinomycetota; class Actinomycetes; order Streptomycetales; family Streptomycetaceae; genus Streptomyces. The sequence goes on along the minus strand of NZ_JAJPUI010000002.1, from coordinate 536,518 downwards.
GGCCGCGCCGTACCGGCAGTGGCTGCTGCGCCACGGAAGCCCGCTGCTGTGCGGCTGACCCACCGCCCGAGGTGGCGCCCCGCCGCCGGTCGGCGGCGTCCGGCATCCACCCGGCCCGCGCCTCGCCCGGCAGGTGGTCGCCGCACGGCACCCGCAGCAGCGTCCCCGGGCGCCGCCGACGGCCGGCGCCTCCCGGCCCTCCACGCTGACCCGCCGCCCCTGTCGGCGACCGGGGGCAGGAGGCCTGCACTCGCCCGCCGCGCGGCACGGGGCCGGTGGCGAGCGGTACGGCCTCCACGGCCCGGGCGGCGCGGGAGCGGACGCCACCGCCCGCCCGGCGGTCCGCGCCCCGTCCGGCCCGTACCTGCGGGCGGCGGCCCGGCCCGGCGCAGCCACCACACGATCGGCCCCGCCACGCTGCCCGGTACCCGATCCGACCTGGCCTTACGATCCGGTCGTGGCAGTGGAACTCACGGACGAACTGATCGAACTGGAGCGCGCGGCCTGGGCGGAACAGCAGGCAGGCGCCCTCACGGTGGAGACGGCGGCGAAGGTGCAGGCGGCCATCACCGCCCACGCCCAGGCCACCGGCCAGAACCGCTACGACGTCGAAACGGCCCTCAAGAAGGCCGTCCGCCACCCCGCCCCCGCACCGGACGCCGACTGACCTCCCGCCGGCGCCCCCGGGCTATGCACCGCGGGGCCGCCACGGGTGTCGAGCATCCATGGGGCGGTGCTCTCGGGCAGGGGGCACGGCTTCAGCGGCGTGGAGCCGCCGGCCAGGAGGCTCGCTCCTGCCGATTTGATCAGGGTCGGAAAATGCGTGCAGTCTCTGCCGTCCCGAGTTAAAGTGCGGCAGAACTCACACCAGAGGACCATCATGCTCGGAAAGTTCAAACGTACGCGTCACGTCGACGGCGATTTCCTCACGCGCGCAATTGAAGATGCTGTGCTGGACCAGCTCCGAAAAGGTTTGGATCCTGAGCGCGTCGGCGACCTGATCTCCACTGCGGTCCCCGATGTGATTAACGAATTGGCGCCTCAGTTGGCTGCCGCGATGATAAAGGACAAGCGAACGCTCCGAGCGAATAAGCGCATAGATCGTCGGTTCGATCGGAGACTCCAGAAGAAGTGGGGTAAAGCCCTCGATCTTTACTGGGTCCTTCATTCGGTGTGTGCCGAATTGGGTGAGAGGGAGGCACACAAGAAGAGGGAGAGCCTGGCGCCCGCTCAGGAGCACACGCTGGAAGCCCTTACGGGTCTTCATGTCACCGCTTGTCGCATAGCAGGCGAGGTTCTTACCCTTCTCTCGCATGGGCATCCAAGGGGCGCCATGGCGCGATGCCGCACGCTTCATGAGACGGCTGTCATCGCTTGCGTGATTGCAGACGCAGCCGCCGACCCTGACCATCATGACCTCGCCGAACGATTTCTTGATCACGAAATCGTTGGATTGAGGCGTGACGCTCTCCAGTTCCAAAGGGATCACGCAACTCTTGGCGAGGAGCCGCTTGAGCAGGCGTACGTTGACGAGCTCGAAAAGCGATACGCTGAAGTGCTCGCGAAATATGGGCAGAGCTTCAAGCGTGATTACGGATGGGCCAAGAGATTTTCACCGGATGATAACCTGCGCAAGCTGGAGGAGAAAACCTCCCTGAGCCATGTGCGCCCCTATTATCAATGGGCAAGCAGTGAGGTGCATTGTGGTGCCAGGGGGCTCGGCCAGAACTTCATAGAATACCGAGGGCTTGTCCTGCGGGATGCTGGAAAGGCTAATGTAGGGCTTATCGATCCGGCGATCATGGCGCTCAACTCGTTGATTCAGGTTACGTTCTCTCTTGCGGTTAGCGGAGCTCCGGAAGGTCCAGATATTGAGGCGCTTCTTTGCGTGCGGGCGATTGAGGAAATCAGGTCGGCTTGTTCGCGCGCCTTTGAGGATGCGCAAGTCGAAATTGATCGTGCCGAGGAGAGAATTGTGAAGCGCATGCAGAGGAAGAATGTCAGCCACTGACTGGCAGCGTCTGCTTGCCATGGGCTTTGCGTCGGCTGGGTGTGCCTGCTCTGCTGAGAACGGGATCGCCGCCCCACCAGGAGGCAGGCTCAATTGGTGACGGGCCGCCCTGGCAACTAGTCGCGCCGCAGTTGACGCTTCTAATGCCAGCCGTCGAGGGAGACCTCCGGGCCTCCCGTGAGGTATCGGTGAAGGGCGCTTGAAGTGGTGTCGACGAAATTCTCGGGTACTGCGTCGGCGTCAACCCACAGGACCTGGGAGTGCTTGCGGGGTTCGCGGTTCTCGGGTTCGCCGGTCCATTCGTGGGCGGCGAAGACGACGGTGAGGAAGCCGTTGGGGGCCTCGACGCCCCAGGCACCGTGGATGACGTGGGCGACCTTGAGAGACTCGGGCTTCACGGTCAGACCGGTCTCTTCGTAGAGCTCGCGGACAGCCGTCTCGGTGATCGGCTCGCCAGGTTCGCTCTTGCCGACGGGAAGGTCCCACATTCCCTGGGCGAACTTCGCGTTCTCGCTGCGCTGGAGGAGGATGACGCGGTTGGTGGCCTTGTCGTGGACGATGACCGCGGCGACCAGCAGGGTCATGGATTCGAGCGCCGGCTTGAGGGCCTTCGGCTGGTCGTCGGTCTGCTGGGCCACGGTGTTCCCTTCGTCGGGCGGGTTGTTGGGCATGTTAGGCGAGGGCCTCGCGGGCGCGGCGAGCGAGATCAGCGGCACCGGGCACTTTGCGCCTCTGGTAGACCGCGAGAGTGGAGCGGATCGAGGTGATCGCCTTGCGGGTGCGGTCGGAGGTCATGCCCTCCATGAGGACCAGGGCCTGGGTCCAGGCGGCAACGGCCTCGTCGGCGCGTGCCTGGGCGGCGAGGCTGTCGCCGAGGTCTGCGTGGGTGAGGGCGTGGACGCGCTTGTACTTCTCCGGGTCCCAGCGGGTGAGGGCGTCTCGGTGCTGCTGTTCGGTGCCGATGTGGTCGGCGAGGTCAGTCAGGGTGCGGGCGGTGTGGCTGGCCACGGTGCCCGCGGCGGGGCCGCTCACACGGGAGTAGCTGGGCTGAGGGCCGTCGTCCCGTAGGAGGGCGTCTTCGGCGGCGAGCAGGGCGCGCGCAGCCGATGGGTGCTCGTTGGTGGCGGCGTAGGCGCGGGCGTGGGTGATGTGAAGGAGGGCCTCGGTCTGGCCGTCGACGTGGCCGAGGCCGCGCTTCAGGGCGCCTTCGACGAGGTCGACGCAGTGGTGGGGCTGTTTGAGGCTGAGGGCCTGGTGGGCGAGGGCGCGCATCATCCAGGAGGCGTGGCCGTAGGGGTCGGCTTCGCAGGCGAGCTTGTAGCCGACCTGGTAGTAGCGCTGGGCGGCGCCTTCCTCGCCGAGGTCGTGGTGCTTCCACCCCGCGAGGTAGGCGAGTTCGGCGACGGCACCAAAGGCCGCCCGACGTAAGGCTTCGCTGGGGAAGCGTCCGCGGAGCATGGGGGCGGCTGTGTCGGCGAGGTACGCGGTGACGGTGGTCAGGCCGTGCCCGCCGCCGAGGCGCTCGTCGGCGGCGCTGAAGGCCGCGGTGATCTGCCGTACGACGTCCACGTCCTCTGCCCCGACCACGGACGTGCCGGTGCGGGCGCGGAGCATGCGGGCAGTGGCTTCGTGGTCGTATCCGAGCGGCATGGCGACGCCGGCGGTGGTGAAGGCCGCGATGGCGAGGAAGCGGCGGCGCTCGACGTCGGCACGGCCCAGGTCGGTGGCGGCGAGGACAGGGTCGGATGCCGTCGGTGCTTCGTCATCGCTGGCCTGGAGGCCGATCTCGGTCTGGGTGACCATGCGCCTCGCTCGGCGGGACAGCGCCTCGGCCAGGTACTGGCCTACCCGGCCCGACGGGGCGCGGGTGCCGTTCACCCAGTGCGAGATGGCCGACTTGTTGGTCTGGAGGATCTCGCCGTTCTCGGCGGCGATGCGCCGCACGTCTCTGGCGAGGGCCTCGTAGGTGCAGTCGACCGCCGCGATGACGTCGCGCAGACGGGAGTTGGGTTCTCTCTGCGCCGCCACGATCGCCTCCGCCCTGGAGCTGTAAACCGCGTATACCGCTTCAACTGCACTCCACCGTACCCACTGAGCGTGACCACCGGTTCACTTATCAGCAGCCGCCCGGAACGGCACGACCGTGATCCAGGCTCCCCCTTGGTCCGGGCGGCACCCCGAAGTTCCGTACGCCCACACCGGGCTCGGGCATTCCTGTGCCCGAACCCGGCCGATCAGAGACGGAGACACGGTGACCACCATCGACACCACGGCCATCACGGTCGAGCTGCCCGAGGCGTTCGACCCGCGCTGGAGCCGCCTGCCCGGCATCCAGGTCGACGGCCGGCGCATCACGATCGACCCGGCCGAGTACTTCTTCCGCTTCGAGTCGAACACCTGGCTCGTCGCCGACTGGGAGCTGGTCAAGGCCCAGCTCCTGGAAGTGGACGAGACGACCGAGAGCGCGGTCGAGCAGCTCGCGCTCGACTTCATCAAGCAGCACAGCGAGTCCACCTCCGACGCCGCCCGCGTCGTGGCCACCGCGTACGAGGTGTACGCCTACCTCTTCCGCGACGAGCACCTGGCCGGCCTCGGCCTCCCGCAGATCACCGCCGACCACCTGCGGATGCTCCGCGAGGCCGCCACGCTCATGGCGCTCAACAAGGTCGAGCTCGACGGGCACATCTCCAACGTCGGCCCGTGCTGGTTCTTCCCCGCCGCCACCTCCGTCGTCTTCGACCTGGACGACGAGATGGGCGGCATGCTCGATGAGGTCTACCACGGCGGCTGGTTCAACGAGCACCGCCGGATCGAGTCCATCAAGGCCCACGCCGCGCTCGGCGGCCGGCTCGTGCACGGCTGCCAGTCCGTGCCGGACCAGTCCGGCGGCGTGGTCGCGCCCTACGGTGCCTCGATGGCGAACTTCCGCGACGACCTCGCCGCGTTCAAGGCGGGCTGGATCGAGCAGGTCTACGCCCACCGCGTGAACCCCGTCGCGTAACCCCACCCGATCAGGCTCCGGGGCGGGTCGGCATCTCCCGCCCGCCCCGGACGCCACCACCCCTCCCCGGAGCACTCACGTGACCACGAACCCCAGCGCCGAACTCCTCGACAACCTGCTCACCGCGACCGGCCAGGCCACCGCCGTACGGGAGGAGGTACGCGTGTGGTCCATGTCCGGCGTCGAGCGCGTCACCTTCCCCGACGATGCCACCGCCATCTTCAAGTACGCCAAGAAGCCCTTCGACAGCGAGGACCAGGCCCTCCGCCTGGCCCACACCCTCGGCGTACCCGTCCCCCAGGTCCACGCCTCCGCCGTCCTGGACGGCTGGCTCGGCATGCTCATGGAGGACCTCGGACCGTCCGTCCGCGAGGCCGACGACCTCGACGGCGTCGCCGCAGCCGTGATCCTGCACAGCACCCGTACGGCTCCTCCCTTGCCCGTCCTCGACCAGGAGCGGCTGCGCACGCTGCCGGCCCGGGCGCTGGAGCACCTCGAACGGCTGCGCAAGGCCGAGCGGTGGCAGGACGCCTACGACGTCGAGGACGCGCTCGACCGGATCGCCCAGGCCGCCAAGGCCCGCTCGGCCGGAGCGACGCTGGAGCCGTTCGGTTGGGTGCACTCCGAGTTTCACCCCACCAGCCTCCACATCAGTGAGCGGGGGTGGCGGCTGCTCGACTTCGCCCGCGCCTTCACCGGCCCCGGCCTGCTCGACCTCGCCAGCTGGCACGGCACCATCGATCCGTCGCACCCCGTGCGCCTGCGCGTCTTCCTGGAGCAGTACGTCACCGCTGGCGGCACCCCCGACGCCCTCGCCCCGCGCGGCGGGCTCACCGTCGAGAACTGGGCCCTGGGATGGCACCGCATGTGGGCCGTCGAGTGGTTCATGGAGCAGGCCGTCCGCTGGATCAACGACCCGGCCACCGACCCCGCCTATATCAAGGCCGTCCGCCGCCACCTCACCGATGTCCTCCACCTCCTGGAGATCTGACGTGCTAGCCCAGGCATCCCCCTGGCACGCCCACGCCCTCCAGCGCACCGCCGCCGGACTCGCCGAACCCCTGGCCGTACCCGCCCGGATGGAATGGACCACCAGACCCGGCCAAGGCCCCGGAGCAGAGATCCTGGGCCCCGACCTACGCGGCAAGCGACTCCTGGAAGTCGGCTGCGGCCCCGGCCACAACGCCGCCCACCTCGCCACCCGCCACGGGGCTCACGTCACCGGCATCGACCTGGTCGGCCTCCAGATCCGCCGCGCCCGCTCCCACTACGGGCGGCTGAACAACCTCACCTTCGTCGCCGGCCACGCCCTGCACTACCTGCATGCCTCCGACGAGCAGTTCGACGCGGTCTACTCCGTCTTCGGCGCCGTCGGCCTCGTCGCCCCCGAGCTCCTGTTGCCGGCCATTGCGCAGCGCCTCATGCCCGGACGAGTGCTCGCCTTCTCCGTCCCCCACCCGCAGCGTGGCGGCCGAAGCCCTTCAGGCGACGACCGGCCCCGCCGCGACTTCGTCACCCTCCCCGACCGCTCCCGGCTCCCCATCGCCCGATGGGAGTTCTCCACGGGCCGCTGGAAGAAGCACCTCAGCCGGGCGGGCTTCTGGCTCACCTCTGCCCAGGAGTTCCACGACCCCCGCATGGGCCACTGGCCCACCACCCTGCTGATCCGCGCCCGCAAGCTCTGACAGCCCCCGTCCGGCTTCCCCCCGGAGGAACCGATGCGCCCGCCCTACCTGCTTCTCGACATCGACGGCGTCCTCATACCCTTCCCCGACGAGCACGGCTCGACCCCGGCCACGCACGCCTGCCACGACGTCGTCCCCGCCGGCCGCAGCGCCCACAACCCGGTCACCGTCTGGCTCAACCCCGACCACAGCCGCCTGCTCATGGACGTCATCCGCACCGGCCTGGTCGCCCCGGTCTGGTGCACCAGCTGGCGACAGGACGCCACCACCCTCATCGGCCCGCTTCTGGGCCTCCCGGACCTGCCGTACGTCGACTTGCCGCGCCCTCAGATCACCACCAGCCACCCCAACGGCTATCTCTGGAAGCGCGACCACGTCGACGCCTGGCTGGGCGACGCCCCCGCCGTCTGGATCGACGACGACTTCACCAGCCTCGACCATGAATGGGCCGCAGCCCGCACCATCCGAGGTGCGGCAACCCTCCTGATCCAGCCTGATCCCCGTGCCGGTCTGTGCGCTGGGCACCTGGCCACGGTCCGGGCATGGGCGGGGCGGCTCGTCATGCTCGGCGAGGGCGGCTGACGAAGATCCGCAGTGTCTTTCCGACCGTGTCGTCTCCCGTGCGCCTCCCAGAAGGCCCAGAAACACGGAACGGCCCGACCCGCGGGGTGCGGGTCGGGCCGTTCTCGCCTGCGGGGACCGCAGGGGCGGGATCTCGGAAGGTCAGGCCTTCTTCGTCTCCCAGAAGATCCGGTCGATCTCGGCGATGAGCTCCAGGGCCTTCTCGCCGGTCTTCGGGTCCGTCGACGCCTTGGCGGCCGACAGGGCCTTCAGGGTGTCGTTGACCAGGGAGTGGAGCTCCGGGTACTTCTCGAAGTGCGGAGGCTTGAAGTAGTCGCTCCACAGCACCGAGACATGGTGCTTGGCCAGTTCGGCGCGCTGCTCCTTGATGACCGTCGCGCGCGCCTGGTAGTGCGGGTCGTCGTTGGCGGCCATCTTCTCCTGGACGGCCTTGACCGACTCGGCCTCGATACGGGCCTGGGCCGGGTCGTAGACGCCGCAGGGAAGGTCGCAGTGCGCGCTGACCTTCACCTTGGGGGCAAACAGGCGGGAGAGCATGAAGCTGTCCTTCCTCGTGATCGTCTTCTCAGGTGGGACATTACTCGGTGAGAGACGGGTTTACGCGAGTGCCCCCGGGGGCTTAGGACAAAAGTCCAGGGTGATCATGGGGCTCGTGGAGGAACCGGACGACGTGACACCAGGGAGGTGCGCATGGCGCTGGAGGACGAGCGGTCGGCGCGGAGGCCCTTGCTGCCCTTCGGGGTCGCCGAGGTGGGCGGCCCCTCCATGGCCCCGGCGCTGCGGCACGGGGACCTGCTGGTCGTGCGGTACGGGGCGGCGCTGCGGCCCGGCGCGGTGGTGGTGCTGCGTCATCCGCTCCAGCAGGACCTGCTGATCGTCAAGCGGCTCGCGGAGCGGCGGGACGGCGGCTGGTGGGTGCTGGGCGACAACCCCGCGGCCGAGGGGGTCGACAGCCGGGTGTTCGGGGTGGTGCCCGACGAACTGCTGCTGGGGCGGGCGCTGCTGCGGTACCGGCGGATCCGGGTGGGCCGTCAGCGCTCCCCGCTCGCCGTGCTGGGCTGGCTCGCCTCGCTGCCGGTGCGGCCCGTGCCGGCGCTCTCCAGGCGCTTGCGGGCGCGGTAGGCCGCCACGTTCGCCCGGGTCGCGCAGCGGTCGGAGCAGTAGCGGCGGGAGCGGTTGGTGGACGTGTCGAGGTAGGCGTTGCGGCAGGGGGGCGCCTGGCACAGGCCGAGCCGGTCGGCGCCGAACTCGGTGAGGTGGAAGGCCAGGCCCATGGCGGCGATCGCCGCGTACCCGGCGGTCGCGTTCGAGGGGTGCTCGGCCAGGTGGAGGTGCCAGCGGGGGCGGCCCTCGTCGTCCAGGAGGTCGTGGCCGGAGATCTGCGGGCTGACGGGGAACTCCAGCAGCAGGGAGTTCAGCAGGTCCACCGCGCGGGCGTGGTCGCCGGCGTCGGCGGAGGCGAACACCGCGCGCAGCCGGCCCCGCACCGCGCGGAAGCGGGTCACGTCGGCGTCCGTCACCCGCCGGGACATCTGCGTCATGTCCCCGAAGAGCGCGCGGACCGCCTCCGCTGAGGTCAGCGTGTCCGTGCTGCGTGCCGGCTCCTCGGTGTTCACCAGGCGCACGGCATAGTCGGAGTAATAGGCCAGTTCCACTTGTAGTCCTTACCGGAGCGGGTTAGGGTGCCACACGTCAAGCGTAAGGGATGCGCTCGCTATCAGGGTGTTACGGAGGGTGTCATGGGCGAAGCCGTCGCGACCACCGACTGGACGGCCTGGCAGGACAGCTGGGACCGGCAACAGGAGTGGTACATGCCGGACCGGGAGGAGCGCTTCCGCGTCATGCTCGACATGGTCGAGGCGTGCGTGGGGACCGCTCCCCGGGTGCTCGACCTCGCCTGCGGCACGGGGAGTATCACGAAGCGGCTGCTCGAACGGTTCCCGGACGCCACCAGCGTGGGAGTCGACCTCGACCCCGCCCTTCTGGCCATCGCGGAAGGGTACTTCGCCGGTGACGGCCGGGTCCGGTTCGTACGGGCCGACCTCACCGACCCCGGGTGGACCGGGCTGCTGCCGGACGGGCCGTACGACGCCGTGCTCACCGCCACCGCCCTGCACTGGCTCCGCGTCGGGCCGCTGGCCGCCCTGTACGGGCAGCTCGCCGGCGTCGTCAGGGAAGGCGGGGTGTTCATGAACGCCGACCACATGATCGATGAGACCACGCCCCGCATCAACGCGGCGGAGCGCGCCCACCGGCACGCCGCGATGGACCGGGCCAAGGCCGCGGGCGTGCCCGACTGGGCGGAGTGGTGGCGGCTGGCCGCCGAGGACCCGGTGCTCGCCGCGCCGACCGCCGAGCGGTTCGCGATCTACGGCGAGCACGCGGACGGCGAGACCCCCTCGATGCAGTGGCACACCCGCACCCTGCTGGACGCGGGCTTCGCGGAGGCCAGGACGGTGTGGGCGTCGCCGTCGGACGCCCTGGTCCTCGCCCTGCGGTAGGCGGGCGCGGCGCAGCACGCGGAGAGGGGCGGTACGGGTGCCGGGCACCTGTACCGCCCCTCTCGCCGCCGTCACAGGACCTTGGACAGGAACGCCTTCGTCCGCTCGTGCTGCGGGTCGGTGAGGACGTCGCGCGGGTTGCCCGACTCCACGACCACGCCGCCGTCCATGAAGACCAGCGAGTCGCCGACCTCCCGGGCGAAGCCCATCTCGTGGGTCACGACGACCATCGTCATGCCCGACTCGGCCAGGTCCCGCATGACGTCGAGGACGTCACCGACCAGCTCCGGGTCCAGCGCCGACGTCGGCTCGTCGAACAGCATCAGCTTCGGCTCCATCGCGAGCGCGCGGGCGATCGCCACGCGCTGCTGCTGGCCGCCGGAGAGCTGCGAGGGGTAGTGGTGGGCCCGCTCGGCCAGCCCGACCCGGTTCAGCAGCTCCAGCGCACGCTCCCGCGCGCTGGACCGGGACTCGCCCTTGACCTGGACCGGCGCCTCCATGACGTTCTCGACGGCCGTCATGTGCGGGAACAGGTTGAAGCGCTGGAACACCATGCCGATGTCCCGCCGCTTCAGCGCGACCTCGCTGTCCTTGAGCTCGTAGAGCTTGTCGCCCTTCTGGCGGTAGCCGACGAGCTCGCCGTCGACGTAGAGCCGTCCGGCGCTGATCTGCTCCAGGTGGTTGATGCAGCGCAGGAAGGTCGACTTGCCGGAGCCGGACGGGCCGATGAGGCAGAACACCTCGCCCCGCTGCACCTCCAGGTCGATGCCCTTGAGGATGTGTGCGGCGCCGAAGGACTTGTGGACGCCCTCGGCCTTCACCATGGCGGTCATGCCTTGACTCCCTGACGGCTGGAGAAGGACAGCAGGTTCTTCTTGACCTTCTGCCACGGGGTGGGCGGCAGCGTGCGGGAGGAGCCGCGCGCGTAGTACCGCTCCAGGTAGTACTGCCCGACGCTGAGGATCGACGTCATCAGCAGGTACCAGGTGGCCGCGAGGAACAGCATCTCCACCGGGGCGCCGGACGTCTGGCCGATGTCCTGCGCGTTGCGCAGCAGTTCGTAGTACTGCACCGCGGCCACCAGGGAGGTCGTCTTCAGCATGTTGATGACCTCGTTGCCCGTGGGGGGCACGATGACGCGCATGGCCTGCGGGATGACGATGCGGCGCAGCGTCTTGCTGTGGCTCATGCCGAGCGCGTGGGAGGCCTCGGTCTGGCCCTCGTCGACCGCGAGGAGGCCCGCGCGGCAGATCTCGGCCATGTAGGCGGCCTCGTTCAGGCCCAGGCCCAGGAGCGCCGTCAGGAACGGCGTCATGAAGTCGGACCACTCGTCCTTGTAGAACGGCCCGAGGTTGATGTACTCGAAGACCAGGCCCAGGTTGAACCAGACGAAGAGCTGGACGAGGACCGGGGTGCCCCGGAAGAACCAGATGTAGAACCAGGCGATCGACGACGTCACCGGGTTCTTCGACAGCCGCATGACGGCGAGGAGGATGCCGCCGACGATGCCGATGGCCATGGAAAGGACGGTCAGCAGGAGGGTCTGGCCGACGCCCTCGAGGATGCGGTCGTCGAAGAAGTACTCGGGGATCGCGTCCCAGTTGATCTTGCCTTGGGCGAACGCGTACACGATCGCCGCGAGCAGCGCGATGGCGACGACGGCGGCGATGTACCGGCCGTAGTGGCGAACGGGGATCGCCTTGATCGCCTCCGGGCCGGAGGGCGGGGTGGCGCCCTCCGGGCCCTTCTTCTCGATGTCGATTGTCACGGGTGGTGCCTCTCAGTGGCCTGTGCTGCGGGTGCCGGGCCCTGACTCAGGAACCGCCGTTGATCTTCGCCTCGGTCACGGCGCCCTCGGCGACGCCCCACTTGTCGAGGACCTTCTTGTACTCGCCGTTGGCGATGATGGCGTCCATGGCGGCCTTGATCGCGTCCCGCAGCTGGGCGTTGTCCTTGGCGAGCGCGATGCCGTACGGAGCGGCCTCCACCTGGTCGCCGACGATCTGGAAGTCGTTGCCGCCGCCGGAGGTCTTCACCGTGTACGCGGCGACCGGGAAGTCGGAGGAGCCGGCGTCGGCGCCGCCCGCGCGCAGGCGGGTCTGGGCCTGCTGGTCGGTGTCGAAGGCCTCGATGGTGATCGCGTCCTTCTTGTCCTTCGTGCACTTCTCCGACTGGTCCTTGGCCAGGTCCTCGGAGACGGTGCCGCGCTGGACGACGATCTTCTTGCCGCAGAGGTCGTCCCAGCCCTTGATGCCCTTGTCGTCGCCCTTCTTGGTGTAGATCGAGACACCGGCGTTGAAGTAGTCGACGAAGTCGACGCCCTCACCGACCTTCTTGCCGGTCTCCGAGTCGATGCCCTCCTGGCGGTCCTTGGTGTCCGTCATGGCGGACATCGCCATGTCGTAGCGCTTGGCGCGCAGACCCGTGATCAGGGTGTCGAAGGTGCCGTTCTCGAACTCGAACTTCACGCCGAGCTGCTTGCCCATGGCGTCGGCGAGATCGGGGTCGATACCCACGGTCTTGCCGTCCTTGTCCTTGAATTCGACCGGGGCGTACGCGATGTCCGATCCGACCTTGATGACGCCCTTGTCGCGGATGGCCTGGGGCAGCTTGTCGGCGAGCGGGGCGCCCGAGGTCGCCGCGCCCTTCGTCTCCTTGTCGGAGGCACCGCTGCCGGCGGTCTGGTCGCCGCACGCGGTGAGCAGCATGGCGCCGGCGACCGCGGTCGCTGCGAGCGCGGCGGTCCGGGACGTCCGCACCGTCCGGGTCTTCGCGGCGATCGAGCGGCGGGTGGTGCTTGCGGTCATGGTCGGGTTCCTCCGGCGGGTGAAAGGAATGCCAATAGGTCGGGCACACACCTTCGAGTGTCGCGACCTCGTGTGATTACGGCATCTTGCCATTCGGACCACCCGTAACAAGGGCTCACGCATGTCAAAATCGGGTAACGGGTGACACCCGAACCTCAACATCCCGGCCCACCAAGGCCGCACCTTCTGCGGGGGAGGGGCTGGTCAGCCGAAAATCCTCCGGTTGATCTCGCCATCCGGACGTGATTGCGGCCGCAATCCGGAAGTACTGCGGACTTGTCCAGATATTCGCCTATGAGTCATGTCACCGCGCTGCGGCGCTCCGTGTGCGGCCCGCGGCCCGCGGACGACTCCCCGGCGACTCCGTCGCGTGACGGAGGGTGACCAGAACGCGTGGAGGCGGTCGCGGCCGGGCCCTCACCGGCACTCCGCGGCGGCGGGTGCTCCTGTGGGCGGGGGTCCGCTCCTGTGGGCGGGATCGCGTGAAACCTACTCGTCGGTAGTGCCCTTCGTCGGGTAAGAAGGATCCTTACACCCCTCATCCGGGGCTCAGGGCGCGTTGTGCGGCGCGCCCGCGCGTCCGTACCCACCCCTGCCGGGCGGTCCAACCACCTGGAGCAGGGCGCGGACGCGGTGCCCGCCCACCCCTCCTCAACCAGGAGTGGCAACCCTCAAACGATGAAGACTTAAGGGGTCAACCCAATATGGCAGCGGAGATCGTCAACCCTCACAGCGACAGCGATACCGGCAGTGGTACGCCGATCGCTCCGTCGGACGAGCCCTTCGACCCGGCATTCGCCCTCCACCGGGGCGGCAAGATGGCGGTGCAGTCCACCGTCCCCGTCCGGAACAAGGACGACCTGTCCCTCGCGTACACGCCCGGCGTGGCCAAGGTGTGCAGCGCCATCGCCGAGCGGCCCGAGCTGGTCCACGACTACACCTGGAAGTCGCAGGTCGTCGCGGTCGTCACGGACGGCACTGCGGTTCTGGGCCTCGGGGACATCGGGCCCGAGGCCTCCCTCCCGGTGATGGAGGGCAAGGCCATCCTCTTCAAGCAGTTCGGCGGCGTGGACGCGGTGCCCATCGCGCTCGCCACGACCGACACCGACGAGATCGTCGACACCGTCGTCCGCCTCGCGCCGTCCTTCGGCGGCGTGAACCTGGAGGACATCTCGGCGCCGCGCTGCTTCGAGATCGAGCGCCGGCTCCAGGAGCGCCTGGACATCCCGGTCTTCCACGACGACCAGCACGGCACGGCCATCGTGACGCTGGCCGCCCTGCGCAACGCCGCGAAGCTCACCGGGCGCGGTCTCGGCGACCTGCGCGCGGTGATCTCGGGCGCGGGCGCGGCGGGTGTCGCCATCGCCAAGTTCCTGCTGGAGGCCGGAATCGGCGACGTGGCGGTCGCGGACCGCAAGGGCGTCGTCAGCCGGGACCGCGAGGACCTGACCCCGGTCAAGCGGGAGCTCGCCGAGCTCACCAACAAGGCGGGCCTGTCCGGCTCGCTGGAGTCGGCCCTCGCCGGCGCCGACGTCTTCATCGGCGTCTCCGGCGGTACGGTCCCGGAGCCGGCGGTCGCCTCGATGGCGCCCGACGCGTTCGTCTTCGCCATGGCGAACCCGAACCCGGAGGTCCACCCGGACATCGCCCACAAGTACGCGGCGGTCGTGGCCACCGGCCGGTCCGACTTCCCGAACCAGATCAACAACGTGCTGGCGTTCCCCGGCATCTTCGCCGGCGCCCTCCAGGTCCGGGCCTCCCGCATCACCGAGGGCATGAAGATCGCCGCCGCGAACGCGCTGGCGGACGTGGTGGGCGACGACCTGGCCGCCGACTACGTGATCCCCTCCCCGTTCGACGAGCGCGTCGCCCCGGCGGTCACGGCGGCCGTCGCCGCCGCGGCCCGCGCGGAGGGCGTCGCCCGCCGCTGAGGCCGCCCCGGCCGGCCGGCGCACCTCACGCCGGCCCGCCGACGCGCCCCGCGCACCGCACCACCACGGGCCGTGCCGCGCCCCACCCGGGGCCGCGGCACGGCCCGTCGCGTTGCGCCTCAGCCTGCGCCGCGGGGCCGGGCACGGGCCGCCGGCGCACCCGGGGGCGGCGGCGCCGTGTGCGGGGCCCGGCGCGGCCCGTACGGGGTCCGGCGCACATACGGCGCCACGCGCGGGGCGGCCGTCCGAACCCGCGACGGCGACCGTCGCGCACGGGACGACCCGCCGCCCCTCCGCGAACGCCGGGCGCGTACGGGCCGGCCGGAGCCCCTGCGGGAGCGGCGGCCGCGCACGGGACGGCCTTGAGCCGCCGCGTGCCGTACGGGGCCGGCCGCGGCGCCGGTGGCGGCGGGCTCGTACCGGAGCAGCGCACGGAGCCCCCGCGGGGCGGCCAGCGGCTGCCAGGGCAGGCGGCCCGCAGCCCTCACGGGGGCGCCCGGCAGGCGCGGCCGGCCCTGCCGGGCGCCGGCCGCGTACGGCACGGCTCGGAACCCCGGCGCGGCGCCCGGAGCGCTCGCGGGGGCGGCCCGCGCCCAGCAGGCGGCAGCCCCGTACCGGCAGCAGACGCGGGCGGCGCGGCGCGGGTACGGGCACGCCCGAGCCGCCTGCGGACCCCCGCACGGCAGGGGCCGTGCAGGGCCCCGGCGGGCTGGCGTCATGCGGGAGTCGGGCGGGTGTCGCCTCCCCGTCATCTGCGGCTGCTCTGATGCGCACGCCCACCCCACCCCCCAACCCCCGGGAGGCGCGCGTGAACCTGGTCGTCAACGGAGACGCCGAGAGCGGGCCCGGCGGCACGCCGGAACCCGTCGGGAACGTGACCGGCTGGCAGATCCTGCAAGGGGCGCCCGCACTCGTCGCGTACAGCCACGGCGGCGGCTACCCCACCGCGAGGGACCCCGGACCGGTCCGGCGCGGCAGCCGGTTCTTCTCCGGCGGCAACGCCCCGCGGACCGCCCTGCTCCAGGACGTCGCCCTGCCCGCCGACGGTCCCGCCGGCTCCGCGGCCGTCGACGCCGGCGGCGTCCGGTACTCCGTCACCGCGTGGCTCGGCGGGTACGCCGCCCAGGAGGACGGCGCCAGGCTGTCCGTGGAGTTCCGGGACGGCCGCGGCACGCCGCTGGCGCTCACCGTCCTCGGGCCCGTCACCGCCGGGGAGCGCCGCGGCCGCACCGGCCTGCTGGAACGCTCCGGCGAGGCCGCGGTGCCGCCCGGCTCCCGCACCGCGCGCGTGCTGCTCGTGTTCACCCGCGCCGGCGGCACCTCCAACGACGGGTACGCCGACGGGATCGCCCTCACCCTCACCCCCGGGAGCGCCCTGTGAGCCTCAACCGACGCGACCTCCTCAAGGCCGCGGCCGCCGCCGGGGCGCTCAGCGCCGCCTGGCCGCTCAGCGGCGGCCTGTCACCCGCGCAGGCCCGCGAGGCCGCCGAGGCGCTGGGCGCCGACTACGACCCCGCCCCGTTCACCCTCGGCGTCGGCTCCGGTGATCCGCAGCCCACCGGGGTCGTCCTGTGGACACGCCTCGCCCCCGACCCGTTCGCCGACGCCGGCGAGCAGGGGCTGCCCGAGGTCGTCGAGGTGGGCTGGGTCGTCGCCGAGGACCCCGCCCTCGGCAGGGTCGTCGCCCGCGGGACGCTCCCCGCCTCCGCGACGCTCGGGCACAGCGTCCACGTCCCCGTGCAGGGCCTCGCCCCCGGCCGGACCTACTGGTACGCCTTCAGCGCCCTCGGCGCCACCAGCCGCGTCGGCAGGACGAGGACGGCGCCCGTCGGGCCCGTGCCCCGCGTCCGGTTCGCCTCCGCCAACTGCCAGCACTTCCCCTCCGGCCACTACGCCGCCCACCGCGCCATCGCCCGGGAGGACCTCGACTTCGTCATCCACCTCGGCGACTACGTGTACGAAGGCGGGCCGAGCGGCTCCTCGCTGCGCGACCACACCGCCCCCGACCCGCTGACCGTCGGCGACTACCGCAGGCGCCACGCCCTCTACAAGGGCGACCGGTCGCTGCGCGAGGCCCACGCCGCCCACCCGTGGTTCCTCACCTGGGACGACCACGAGGTGGTCAACGACTACAGCAGCGCCGGCACGGGCGCCCCGTTCCTGCAGCGCCGCGCCGCCGCGTACCAGGCGTGGTACGAGCACATGCCGCACCGGGACGGCGGCAGCGCGGAGTCGGCCCTGCCCGACCCCGTCCTCCACCGGCGCAGGACCTGGGGCGACCTGCTGGAGCTGACCGTCCTGGACCTGCGCTCGTACCGCTCCGCGCAGAACCTCCCCGACGGCACCATCCTGGGCGCCGAGCAGAAGGAGTGGCTGAAACAGGGCGTCAGCGGGGCCCCCGACTCGTGGCACGTGTGGGCGAACTCCATCATGCTGAGCCAGCTGCGCGGCCGGCCCGGCGGGTCCTACATGTTCACCGACCAGTGGGACGGGTACCTCGCGGAGCGCAGGGAGGTCCTCGGCCACGTGCACGGCAGCGGCATGGAGGACCTCGTCGTCCTCACCGGCGACTGGCACTCCGCCTTCGTCGACGACCTCCGGCCGGACTTCGACGACCCGTCGTCGCCCGTCATCGGCACCGAGTTCACCGCCCACTCGGTGTCGTCCTCGGCCTACTCCGCCGACTGGAACGCCGCCAACGGGCCCCTCATGGGCCGCGCCAACCCCCATCTGAAGTACTTCGAGGGCAACCGCTACGGCTACGACGTGTACGAGGTCACCCCGGAGCGGTTCACCACCCGCATGCGGGTGGTCGCGGACCGGCGGGACCCGCTGTCGCCGGTCACCACCCTCACGTCCTTCCACGTGGACCGCGGGCGGGCGGGCTCCTACGAGGACCCGGCCACGAAGGGCTCACCCGCCCAGTGGCGCAGGGACTGACGGGACGCGTGTCACACCGGTGTGCGGTTCCGCCGCACACCGGCGCGCCCTATGGTCAGGGCCATGTTCGCTGCCTACGCCGCCCGAATCGACCGTGACCGGCCCCTCGACGGACTGGAGCTCGGTGAGCGCCCGGAGCCCGAGGTGCGCCCCGGCTGGACGACCGTCACCGTCAAGGCCGCCTCCCTCAACCACCACGACCTGTGGTCCCTGCGGGGAGTGGGCCTCGCCGAGGACAAGCTGCCGATGATCCTCGGCTGCGACGCCGCCGGCCTGGACGAGGACGGCAACGAGGTCGTCATCCACTCCGTCATCGGCCAGACCGGGCACGGCGTCGGCCCGCGCGAGCCCCGCTCCATCCTCACCGAGCGCTACCAGGGCACCTTCGCCGAGCGGGTCGCCGTGCCCGCCTGGAACGTGCTGCCGAAGCCGAGGGAGCTGAGCTTCGCGGAGGCCGCCTGCCTGCCGACCGCCTGGCTCACCGCGTACCGGATGCTCTTCACCAACGCGGGCGTGCGGCCCGGCGACTCGGTGCTCGTGCAGGGCGCGGGCGGCGGGGTCGCGACGGCCGCGATCGTCCTCGGCAAGGCCGCCGGGCTGCGGGTGTACGCCACGAGCCGCGACGAGGCGAAGCGCAAGCGGGCCGTCGAGCTCGGCGCGGTCGACGCGTTCGAGCCCGGTGCGCGGCTGCCGCAGCGGGTGGACGCGGTCATCGAGACGGTCGGCGCGGCCACGTGGTCGCACTCCGTCAAGTCCCTGCGGCCGGGCGGCACCCTGGTCATCTCCGGTGCGACGAGCGGTGACCGGCCCTCGCACGCGGAGCTGACCCGCATCTTCTTCCTGGAGCTGAAGGTCGTCGGTTCGACGATGGGCTCCAAGGGCGAGCTGGAGGACCTGCTGGCGTTCTGCGCCGCCACCGGGGTGCGGCCGGTGATCGACGAGCTGCTGCCGCTGGACCGGGCGCGGGAGGGCTTCGCGAAGATGGAGTCGGGCGACCTGTTCGGAAAGATCGTCCTGACGGCCTCCTGAGGGCCTCGGCGGTCTGGTGACGGCCTGCTGACGGCCTGCTGACGGTCTCCTGCCGGTCTCGACGGCCTGCGCGGACCTGGCCGGCGGCGGGGATCTGTCAGTCTCCTGCCGGCCTGCCGGTCTCGGTGGCCTGCCGGCCTCCTGCCGGTCTCGGTGGTCTGCTGGCGGCCCGGCGGCCTCCTGAAGCTCTCGACGGCCTCCCGCAGGCCTCGACGGTCCCTGGCGGCCTTCCGGGCTCCTCCGGCCCGCACGGTTTTCCCGCCGCATCTCTTGATGGTTCGTCAGTTTCGCTGTGGGATCTCCGGCATCGCGTACGACACGTCCCGTCACGCCATGCCGGAGGTCCCATGCGCACCACCGCCCGTGCCGCCGTCCTCTCCGCCCTCTCCGCGCTGCTCGTCGCCGCGGTCCCCGCGCCTCCCGCCGCCACCGCGCCCCCGGCGGCCCGTGCGGCCGCCGATCCCGGTGTCCCGCGCCTCACCGACGAGCGCGGCCGGGTGCTGACCCTGCGCGGCTGGAACGTCGAGGACAAGGCCAACCGCGGGGACGCCGCCCTGTCCGCCATCACCGAGCGCCACTTCCGCGACCTGCGCGCCCGCGGGTTCAACACGGCCCGGCTGCTGGTCTTCTGGGACGACCTGGAGCCGCGGCGCGGCCACTACAGCGAGGCGTACCTCAGGAAGATCGCCCGCATCCTGGACTGGGCGCACCGGCACGGCATACGGGTCGTCATCGACGCCCACCAGGACGTCTTCGGGCCCGCGTTCGGCCACCGCGGCATCCCCGCGTGGGCCACGAGGACGGACGGGCTGCCGTTCACGCCGCGACCGGACGACTGGTTCTCCGAGTACTTCGAGCCCGCCGTGCAGCGGGCCTTCACCCACCTGTACGACGACGAGGACCTGCGCCGCGCCCAGGCCGCGATGTGGCGGGTGATCGCCGACCGGTTCGGGCGGCATCCGGCGGTGCTGGGCTACGACCTGATCAACGAGCCGATGGGCGAGCTGCGGGAGGGCGAGGACCTCGCGGCGGCGGCCCGCAGGATCGAGGCGGAGAAGCTGACGCCCATGTACAACCGGCTCGCCGCGGCGGTGCGTTCGGTGGACCGGGAGAGCTGGCTGTTCGTCGAGCCCACCCCGATCGTCGGGGAGGGCGTGCCGACCGCCCTGGGGAAGATCAAGGACCCGAAGGTGGTGTACGCGCCGCACTTCTACAACACCGCCATGGAGGCCGGGGCGGACTACGACCCGGACGCCGGGTGGATCGAGGCGTACGAGGCGGCGGTCGTCGCCTACCCGAAGGAGTACAAGGTCCCGGTGGTCGTGGGGGAGTGGGGCCCGCTGAACAACGCGCTGCCGCGCATGGGCCGCTTCTACGACGACGCTCTGGCGTCGCTGAACCGCTACAGCTCCGGCTGGACGGCGTACGTGTGGTGCTACGGGGGCGGCTACTGCGCGGTGGACGGCGCCGGCAGGTTCCGCACCCACAAGGAGAAGACGGCCGCGCCGTACGCGCAGGAGGTGGCCGGAGCCGTACGGGAGGAGCGGCACGGGCCCCACTCCTACCGCCTGGCCTACACGGCGGGCCGTCCGGGCGCCGGCCCCACCGTGCTGTCCCTGCCGCCCAGCGGGGGCGGCTGGCGGATCGAGGTCGAGGGGCGGGCGTGGCCCCGCACCCGGGTGGTGCCGCCGTCCGCGGGGGCGGTGCGGGTGGCGGTACGGGCCGTGCCGGGTGCGCCGGTCACGGTCCGCGTCGACCGGGGTGACACGGGGCCGCCGCCGACCCGGGCCCCCGGGCCCGGGTCGGCGACGGCCGTCAGGGGCCGGGTGTGCCCGCCGTGGCCCGGTCGGCGGCTGCGCCGCGGGGGCGGGTCAGGGCGCGGTGCCGCGCAGGAGGCGGGTGATGCGGGCTGCCGCCGACGCCAGCTGCGCGCGGGCCTCGGCGAGCCCGGCCTCGGTGACGCCGTGGTCCCGGGCCGTGTCGCGGACGTCGTCGCGGAAGCGGTCCAGCAGCCGTTCCAGGTCGCGCGCCGGGTCGCCCGAGGTGCCGGTGTCCCCGGCCCACTCCGGCAGGTCGGCCGCGGCGGGCTCCGCGTACGGGTCCCGCGGGGCCGCCGCGCCGTTGGCCGCGCCGTTCGCGGGGCCGGGGCTCGGGGCGGGCGGCGCGCCGAACAGGCCGCCGAAGCGGCTCGTCAGGTCCGACAGCCCGTCCCGTACGCCCTTGGGCCAGTCGCCCTGGGAGAGGTGCTCCTGCACCTGCTGGGCCAGCCGCTGCATCTCCTGGCGGGCCCGGTCCTGCGCCTCCTTCGCCTGGCGGCGGGCGTGCTGGGCCTCCTCGCGGGCCCGGCGCGACTCGTCCTTCGCGCGCCGCGTCTGCTCCTTCCACTCCTGCTTGGCCCGGCGCAGCTCCTCCTTGGCGCTGCGCCACGCCTCCCCGTCGGGTGCGCCCGCCGTGTGCCGGCTCTCGCCCGCCGCCGCGCGCACCTCGCTGCGCAGCCGCCCCGCGGCGCCCCGTACGTCGTCCCGGATCTCGGCCGCCAGCTCGGACACCGACTCGCGGATCTCCTGCTCCAGGTCGGCCAGCTCGCCGGCGCGCGCGGCCAGTTCGGCACGGCCCGCGTCGGTGATCGCGTACACCTTGCGGCCGCCCTCGGAGGTGTGCCGCACCAGCCCCTCGGCCTCCAGCTTGGCCAGCCGCGGGTAGACGGTGCCGGCGGACGGCGCGTACAGGCCCTGGAAGCGCTCCTCCAGCAGCCGGATCACCTCGTAGCCGTGGCGCGGCGCCTCGTTGAGCAGCTTCAGCAGGTAGAGCCGCAGTCGGCCGTGGGCGAAGACGGGCGGCATGTCACAGGACCTTTCCGGACGGTACGTCATCGGGGGCCGCGCCGCCGGCGGGCGCGGGCGCAGCCTCGGCGTCCTCCGGGCGGCGCAGCAGGGCGATCGCGCCGGACACGGTCGTCGCCTTCAGGGTGCCGGTGCCCGCGCCGAGCGTGCCGGTGATCTGCTTGGCGCCCCACATGCCGCCGACGCGCAGCCCGTCGAAGGCGTTCGACACGGCGCCGCTCGTCGTGTTGGCCTCGACCCGGGCGTCGGCGCGCTGCGGCAGCCGGATCGCGACCTCCCCGGACACGGTGACGAGCTGGATGTCGGTCGGGCCGCCGGCGGCCGGTTCCACGTCCACCAGCATGTCGCCGCTCACGGACTCCGCCCGCAGGGACGCGCCCGAGCCGTCGACGACGGTGAGGTCACCCGACACGGACGTGAACCGCAGGTCGCCGGTGACGGCCTGGGCCTCCAGACCGCCGGAGACGGTCTCGGCCCTCACCGGGCCGGACAGCCGGGCCAGCGTGGTGTCCCCGGTGACCCCCCGGACCTCCGTGCGGCCCCGGATGCCGGAGACCGTGGCCGTGGCGCCGACCGCGGCGACCTGCACGTCCGTGCCGACCGGGACGGTGACGGTGACGACGGCGCTGCGCTGCCTGCCGCCGGGCTTCAGCCAGGACCGGAACCCCTTCCAGTGCAGGTCCTCGTACGTGACGGTGAGGGTGCGGTCCTCGTGGGTGACGACCAGCGGCGGGCCCTCGACGGCCGAGACCTCCAGCCGGGCCGGGGCGCCGGCGTCCTCGGTGCCGATCACGTTGACCGCGCCGTTCACCACGCGGACGCGCACCGCGGCGAGGGGGTGGTCGAAGGTGAGTCTCACGGAATCGCTGACGGTCCACTGGGACATGCGGCAGTCCTCCTCGGCACGGGCGGAAACGCGACCGGACACGGCATATCGCGTTACGTCTCTACACACGATATATCGCGCTAGCCCGTAGTCAAGCGCGTGTTTCTGCCCCCCGGCCCCCGCACAATCCCTCACACCGGGACAAATTGCCCTAGCGTATGGCCCATGAACGCGACATCGACGGGCGCGCTTCTGCTCTGCCGTGCCGCCTGCGACACGGCCGCGGCCACCGCGTACCTGCTGCGCGAACGCGTCGTGCTCGCCCCCGCGGGCCCCCACTGGAGCGTCCTCGTCCCCGAGGGCCGCCCCTGGCAGGAGGACGCGGAACCCGTCGAGCGGGTCGCCTCCGGGTGGGCCACCGCACTCGCCGTGGCCGCCCCCTGGCCCGTGCTCGCCCTGTGGTGGGACCAGGACCGCGCCGGCTACACCCTCGCCTCCGGCTTCCGCAGGCCCGTCGGCTACACCTGGCTCGCCGACGGCACGCCCGCGGGCGAGGACGAGGCGATGCTGACCTTCGCCGAGCGGCTCGGCCTCGACCCCGTCCTCGACGTCCAGGCCCTCCACTGGCTGACCCGCCCCGACGCGGACGCCGACGCGCACGCCCGGCTGCTGGGACTCCTCGCCGTGCTGTCCCGGCTCGACCTGCTCCTCCCGGAGGGCGTCCGCCCCGGGGGCGCGGCCGCCGACCTCCAGGGCGGCGCCTCCGCGGTCCCCGGCGCCCGGCACCTCGCCGGCCACGGGTGGCGCGACACCGTCCGGGCCGAGCTCGCCACCGTCGAGAACGGCCCGCTGGGCCCCTGGCTGCGCGGCCCGCGCGCCCGCCTCGTCGCCGCCGGACAGCTCGCGGTCGGCCTGCCGCTGCTCGCGTGGGCGCTCGCACCGCGCCGGATCCGCCCCGGATGGGCCACCGCGGGCGCGCTGCTCACCCTGCAGGGCGCGCTCGGCCTCGCGTACGACCGCATCCGCGCCCGCGAGGCGGACACCGACGACGACTGACCGGGCGGGCGCGGCCGGCGGTCGGACGGCGCCCCAGGGGCGGTGGGTGGCCGGGGTGGTGGGCGGCCGAGTGCGGCGGCCGGCTGGGGGTGACGGCGCCGGCCGAGTGCGGCGGTCGGCCGGGGCAGTGGTGGACCGGGGTGGCGGGAGGCTACTCGTCGTCCTCGTCGTCCAGCCGCGCCAGCCACGTGGCCAACCGCTCCACCGGCACCTCGAAGTCCGGGTTCAGGTCGACGAACGTGCGGAACTGCTCGGCGAGCCACTCGAAGGTGACCTCCTCCTCGCCGCGCCGCTTCTCCAGCTCCTCGATGCCACGGTCCGTGAAGTACAAGACATGCTCCTGATCGTCCGGGGGCGTCGCCCCGCTGTCCTCCGTCCAGGGTATGAGGTGGTCGGCGCCGGGGTCGGTGCCTATCCCGCCGGCAGAGGCCCGACGGGCAGGCGCGGGGGCGCCGCCGAGATCGCACGTGTCGACCGGATCGCGCGACGCAGCCTGCCCGACCGGCCGCAGGACGTGCCCGCGTCACGCGCGTCACTGCGGCAGCTCATCGCCGTGCGCAGGGAGGTCGGTTCGCGGGCGCGGTGCCGGCCGTACCGGGACTTGACCACAGCCGTACTGTCCGGATCCGCGACGGCACCGCACGAAGGGCCCGGTCCCGCGGCCGGTGAGGCCGCGGGGCCGGGCCCCTGATGGGCGGTGGCCCGCGTCAACGCGTCAGGAGATCGCCTCGACCGCCTGCCAGCCGCCGGTGCCGACGACCAGGGGAGCGCCGATCAGGCCGGTGCGGCGACCCGGCATGAACTCCAGCCCGGCCGTGGCATTGCCCGTGGTGGTCCACATGTCCGGGATGCCGTCCCCGTTGCCGTCGCCCGTCGCCGTGATCAGCGGGCGCGCGGTGGTGCTCCAGCCGGTGGCGTAGGCCGTGCGGTAGGAGGGGATGCCCAGCGCGCCCGGGTCGGTCCCGCCGTCGGCGACCCCGTCGCCGTCCGCGTCTCCGCGGCTCCTGCCGTGGTACACCCAGACGTCGCCGCTGACGGTGTCACGGGCGATGAGGTCGACGAAGCCGTCACCGTCCAGGTCACCGGGCGAGGCCAGGGTCATCTTGCCCCAGCCGCTGTTGCCGATCGGGTAGCCGGACTCGATGGTGCCGCCGGAGTACCCGGGCAGGAACCACAGCTGGTCGCCGATGACGGCCACGAAATCGGGGTTGTAGGACTCGGAGTCCGGTGTGATGTCCCCGACGGAGACGATCTGCCGGATCTTGGCCGGGTCGGTGGCGGTGCCCGTCTCCGGGTCCGGGAAGACGTACACCTCCTGCTTGGTGTCCTCCGAGAACTCGCCGATGCCGCTGTTCGGGTACAGCCACAGCTTGCCGTCGGCCTTGCGGGCCACGACGTCCTCGTAGAAGTCCTCCGTCCAGTCCCCGCGGTGCGTCACCAGCGCGCCGCTCCAGTCGCCGGTGGCGGTCTGCGGGATGCCCACCGCCAGTTCGCCGCCGCCGATGCCGCCGTACAGGCGCAGGTTGTCCTGGTAATCGACGCTCAGCATGTCGGGGACGCCGTCGCCGTTCACGTCACCCGGCTTGTCCATGACACCGGGACTGCCGACGTAGAAGCGGTACGGGTACGTGGGGCCGGGGCTGCCGGCCGCGTCGAAGGACTGCACGTACAGGGTGTGCGGTCCGGGGGTGAGCGGGGTGACCGAGACCGTGACGCTGCCGCCCTTCACGGACGGGGTGGCCGTGCTGTCCGGCGGGACGCGGTCCAGGGCGTACTTGTACCGGGTGACGTCCGTGACGCCGTTGGCCTCGAAGGTGAACTTGCCCGTCGTGCGGGCCAGGGCGCCGTCGGCGTCCTCCGGGTACAGCCCGTCGGCCGACTTCACGAGCGGCGGGACCGCGGGGGCCAGCGGGTCGAAGCCGAAGCGGCAGCCCGGGGCGCCCGCCGTGGGCGTCCAGTCGGAGGCGAAGGCGGCGTCGGACGGGTCCTCGGCCTGGGCCTTCCACGAGAACTGGCCGCCGCTCAGGCCCTTGTACTGGTTCAGCAGCGTCTTGGGCACCGTGACCTGCGCCCGCGCGCCCTTGGAGTTCTTCGACGAGACCGTGACCTTGACCTTCCGGTCGAAGAAGACCCCCGGCGACCCGCCGTGCTTGCCCGTCGCCCACAGGTGGAACTGGACGTTCACGTCACCGCCGTCGGGGTCCCAGACCTGCGCGGTGAGGACGACGTCGGTGTTGCCGAGCGTCACGTACGAGCTGCCGTTGCCGCACTCGTTGGCGCCGACCTTGGTGCTGGGGATGGTGTCCAGTGACCACGGCGCCTTCGGCGGCCGGTTGAAGTCCACGATCAGCTTGGCGTCCGGCTTGAACTTCTTCCAACTGTACGTGTCCTTCGCGTCCTCCGCCGACTGCGGGGCGCGCAGGCCGAAGGTGATGTTCGACCACTTGCCCTTGGCGGCCTTCACGGCCGCGTCCATGGCCGTGAAGTCCACTGCCTTGTTGGCGCAGCCGACGCTCTCGTTGCCGTGCGCGTAGTTGCGGCTGTCCTGCCGGGTGGACCAGGACGGCTGGTTCTTCCACGTGGTGGACGAGCTGATGCCGCCGGTGAGCCAGAGCTCGACGGGCTTGGGAGTGCACGACCAGGAGTGCGTCTGGGTGATCTGGAACTGGGCGTCGACCACCTTGACGCCCGCCAGGAACTTCGAGTCCACGCGGAAGAAGGAGCGGGCCGTTCCGCCCGAGCTCTTCTCGTAGCCGACGCGGGCCTCGCTGGTGGTGCCGCCGCCCCAGCCGGTGCCGTTCCAGTAGCTGCTGGTCGCATGCGGCTTGTAGGCGATCGTCCAGGCCTGGCGGGTGCCCGTCATGCGCGGGTCGATGTAGACGGGGTACGTGGTGTCGGCCGCCTTGAGGAGCTTCTGGTCCGGCTTCAGGGTGAGCCGGTTCTCCGTCACGGCCACGCCGACGGCCGCGCTCTTGGCGCCCGGTGTGAGGTCCGACGGCGGTCCGCCCGCGGAGGTGGCCTGTCCGGTGGCCGCAGCCATCGTGCGGGCCATGGCCTGCGGCGGCGCGGGTTCCTCGGACTCCTCGCCGGACGAGTCCCACATGCGGGCCGTGGAGGTGGCGAACACCGTCCGCCCGGCGGGGTTGACGGCGCTGACCACGCCGGTCTCGGTGTCCTTCTTCACCGTCAGGCCGTCGGCCTCGATGCCGAAGTCCACCGCGGCGAGCTCCGGACTGGCCGCGGCCTGCGGGGTCTTGACCACGAGCGCCTGGCTGAAGCCGTCGATGTCCGCGGCGACCGACAGGTCAACGCCGGGCATGACCTCGCGGTACGTGGCGACCGAGCCGTCGAGCACCGGCTCGGGCAGCGGCTCGGGCCAGGTCAGCTTGAGCGTACGGCCCTGGTCCTTGAGGACGACGAGCGGGGCCTTGCCGCCGGCCGAGAAGGTGACGTTTCCTACGGCGGCCTTGGGCGTGATGCGACCGGCCGCCTTGACGAGCGACGTGTCGACGGCTGTCCACTCGCCCTCGCGCTTCACGCGCACCGGCACGGTGTGCTGGACGTGGCGGTAGTTGCCGTTCGGCAGGGCGAACGTCTCGCTGGTCTCCGAGCGCTTGTCGAGGATCTCGACGGGTTTGCCGGATTTCTTCGCCTCGGTCAGGGCGTGCGCCGCCGAACCGGGCTGGGAGACCGCTGAGGCGTCGGTCGTGGCGGCTGCGGCCGGCGTGGCGGAAACGACCGGGGTGAGACTGAGGGAGCCCCCGGCGAGAACGGCCGCCAGCGCTGTGCGCGCCGTGCGTCTCGCCCTCCCCTTCGCCGCGGGTATATCTGACATGTACCGATTCCCCCCTTGTTGCTGTTCTTTTCAGCACTCTTCGTGAGTGACTTCGGCCGGAACAGTACACCGCGTGGAGAACCGGAGCCCTTGCCTCCATTTGGTCGGTTGAGTGCCACTGCATGGCGCTTGTCAAGCGTCTGGGACGACTTGTCGCTTGTGACCTCTCCTCATAAGGTCATCTCGATCATCTGTTCGTGTTGCTTAGGGTGGGGGAAGCCTTCGTGCAACAACTCCTCGGCCAGTTGCGCTACTGGGGCCACTGGCACAGACAAACGACCTTCGTCGTCTTCATGGCGACGCTCATCACGCTGATACCGAACGACCCGGCCGCGGCCGCCGGACGCGGACTGCGCCTTGCCGACCTCAAGGACGAACGCTCCGTACCCGGCCGCGAGTTCAGCCGCGACCGCGAGGGCGTCCGCAACGGCGCGCTCAAGGCCTTCCGGCCGGCCGCCGGCACGCTCCCGACCGGCAGCTACGCGGCCCGCGTCGGCACCGCCGACGGCGGGTCCGCCGGGGGAGGCTCCACCGCCAGGGGCAAGGCGGCTCCGCGCGGTCTGACGCCGGCACCTGCCGGCGACCTCCTGCGCGCCGCCCCGGAGCCGCTGAAGCGGATGCCCGTCCAGCTCCGCAAGGCATCCGAAGCGCCGGCCTCCAAGGGAGCCCGCGCCAAGACGCCCGAAGCCAAGGCCGGTTCCGTCGCACGCGTCGACATCAAGGACGCCGCCACGGCCCGGAAGGCCGGCATCGAGGGCGTGCTCTTCACCGCCGCACCCGAGGCGTCCGGCGGTGACACCGCCGCGGCAGGTGCCGTCGAGGTCGCCCTCGACTACTCCGCCATCAAGGACACCTATGGCGGCGACTGGGGTTCCCGACTCCGCCTCGTCCAGCTTCCCGCCTGTGCACTGACCACTCCGGAGAAGGCGGAATGCCGCACCCGGACGGAGCTGCGCGGCGACAACGACGTGGAGAACCACACCGTCGAGGCCACCGTGGACCTCGGCGGCACGGCACCCGCCGTCAAGGACGGCGACGCCGGCGGACTCGCCCCCATGACGGCCCGCAGCGCCTCCGCAGGCTCCGCCGCTCCCATGGTGCTCGCCGCCACCGCGGCCGCCTCCGGCCCGGGCGGCAGCCACGAGGCCACCTCGCTGTCACCGTCCGGCTCCTGGATGGCCGGCAGCTCATCGGGCGGCTTCTCGTGGACGTACCCGATCGAGGCCGCCGAGGTCCCGGGCGGCCCGCAACCCGAGATCGCCCTGTCCTACTCCTCCCAGTCCGTCGACGGCCGCACCGCGTCCACCAACGCCCAGTCGTCGTGGATCGCCGAGGGCTGGGACTACGAGCCCGGGTTCATCGAGCGCAAGTACCGCTCCTGCTCGGACGACAAGGCCAAGGTCGACGGCAAGGCGCCCAACAACACCGGCGACAGCGGCGACCTCTGCTACGGCTCCGACCAGGTCGTGATGTCCCTCGGAGGCAACACCACCGAGCTCGTCAAGGACGACAAGACCGGCACCTGGCGCCCGTCCGACGACGACGGCACCCGTATCGAGCGGAAGACGGGCGCCGCCAACGGCGCCAAGGACGGCGAGTACTGGATCGTCACCGGCACGGACGGCGTGAAGTACCACTTCGGCCTCAACAAGCTGCCGGGCGCGTCCACCCAGGCCACCAACTCGGCCCTGACCGTCCCCGTCTTCGGCAACCACCCCGGTGAGCCCTGCCACGCCGCGGCGTTCGCGGACTCCGACTGCGCCATGGCCTACCGCTGGAACCTGGACTACGTCGTCGACCCGCTCGGCGACGCCATGACCCTGTGGTGGAACAAGCACGTCAACCACTACGGCCAGCACATGAAGGCCGACCGGCAGGCCGCCTACGTGCGCTCCGCCGACCTGGCGCGCATCGACTACGGCCAGCGGTCGAACACGCTGTTCACCGCCCAGCCGGCCGGCCGGGTCGTGTTCACCACCACCGAGCGCTGCGTCCCCAACGCGGGGTTCGACTGCGCGGAGTCCAAGCGGACCGCGGCCAACGCCAAGCACTGGCCCGACACCCCGCTCGACCAGGAGTGCAAGTCCGGCGCCAAGTGCACCGACAAGTACACGCCGACGTTCTGGTCCACCAAGCGCCTCGCGAAGATCACCACCCAGGTGCTCTCCGGCACGGCCCTGAAGAACGTCGACTCATGGACGCTGGAGAGCTCCTTCCCGTCCACGGGTGACGGCACCTCTCCGGCCCTGTGGCTGGACTCCGTCACCCGCACCGGCCACGGCGCCGGCGGCACCGCCTCGATGCCGAAGGTCACCTTTGCCGGCATCCAGCTCGACAACCGCGTCGACGGGGTCGAGGGCCTGCCGCCGTTCTCCCGGCTGCGTGTCAACGCCATCGACACCGAGACGGGCGGGCGCATCGGCGTCACCTACTCGGAGCGCGACTGCCGGGTCCTGGAACCCCGCCGTATGCCGGCCTCGCCCGAGTCCAACACCATGCGCTGCTTCCCGCAGTACTGGACGCCCAAGGGCGCGCTGAAGCCGGTCCAGGACTGGTTCCACAAGTACGTCGTGACCGAGGTCAAGGAGATGGACCTGGTCACCGACGCGCCGACGAAGGTGACGTCGTACGAGTTCATCGGCGGTGCCGCCTGGGCCTACGACGACAGCGAGTTCACCGAGAACAAGCACCGCACCTGGTCGCAGTACCGCGGCTACGAGCGGGTCCGCACCCGCCTCGGCGCCGGCGGCGACGTCAAGCAGCTCACCGAGCACCGCTACTTCCGCGGCCTGCACGGCGACAAGCTGCCCGGCGGCAGCCGCACCTCGGTCGTCGAGGACTCGCAGGGCGGCACCTACCCCGACCTGCGCCACTACCAGGGCCAGCTGCGCGAGCAGATCACGTACGAGTCCGACGGCGGCCAGGTCGACTCCTCCACGCTCACCACCCCGTGGTCGGTGAAGACGGCGACGCGCGCCCGCGAGGGCACGACGGCGCTGGAAGCGTGGATGACCCGCCCGCAGACGGTCACGACCCGGGAACGCGTCAAGGGCGACACCTGGCGCACCTCGACGGAGACCACCAAGTACGACGCGTACGGCCTGCCGTACGAGGTCGACGAGACGACGCCCGGCGGCAAGCGCATGTGCTCCCGCACGACGTACGCCCGCAACACCGCGGCGCACCTGCTGGAGTCGGAGTCCCGTGAACTCACCACCCTCGGTGCCTGCTCCACGACGGGCGGCGAGGTCATCGAGGACACCCGCACCCTCTACGACGGCCAGGCCTTCGGCGCCGCCCCCACCAGGGGCCTCGCGACCGAGGTCCAGGAGCTCGACGCCGAGGGCACGGGCTACATAACGATCGACAAGACCGAGTACGACATCCACGGCCGCGAGACGGCGACGTGGGACGCCGAGAACCGCAAGACCTCGGTGGCGTACACCCCGGCCACGGTCGCCCGCCCGGTCAAGCAGGTCTCCACGGACCCGCTCGGCCACACGGAGACCACGGTGTTCGACGACGTCCGCGGCATGCCGCTGACCGAGACCGACGCCAACGGCAGGACGGCCACGATGCAGTACGACCCGCTGGGCCGGCTGCTGAAGGTCTGGGAGATCGACCGCGACCCGGCGACGCAGACGCCGACCGCCGAGTACGACTACACGGTCCGCCGCGACGGCCCCACGATCGTCACGACGAAGACCCTGAAGGACAACGGCGAGTACGCCGTCGCCTACGAGATCCTCGACGGCCTGCTGCGCGAGCGCCAGACCCAGGACGAGGCCGTGGGCGCCGGCCGCATCGTCAACGACACCTACTACGACACCGTCGGCCGCAAGTGGAAGGAGAACGACGGCTACTACAACGACCGGGAGCCGGAACCCAAGCTCCTCCAGGTCGGCGACAACGTCGTCCCGTCCCAGAACCGCACGCTGTTCAACGGCCTGGGCGAGCCGGTCGCGGAGATCACGTACCACCTCGGCAAGGAGAAGTTGCGCACCACGACCGAACGCGACGGCGACGTCTCCACGACGATCCCGCCGAAGGGCGACACGGTCACGGCCCGCTTCGAGGACGCGGAGGGCCGTACCACCCGCCTGCGCGAGTACACCAACGACGCCCGGACGGCGTGGCGTGACACGGTGTACGAGTACGACCACCACGACAACGTGGTGAAGGTCACCGCGCCGGGCGGTGCGGTCACGTCGTTCGAGTACGACGGGCGGGGACGGCAGACCGCCGTCACCGACCCCGACGGCGGCCGGACCACGTTCACGTACGACAACTCCGACAAGGTGATGTCGACCACGGACCCGCGTGGCAACACTCTGGCCACGACCTACGACGTGGTCGGTCGTCCCACCTCGCTTCGCGAGGGCAGCGCGACCGGTCCGAAGCGGATCGAGTGGACCTACGACACCCTCGCCAAGGGGCTGCCGACCGCCGCCATCCGCTACGAGAACGGGCGCGAGTACCGGGACGAGGTCACCGCGTACGACGCGGCCTACCGCCTGAAGGGGATGAAGACCGTCATCCCCGCAGAGGAGACCGGTCTGGGCGGTACGTACAACTACAGCTACTCGTACACGCCGACGGGCAACCTCGCCTGGGCTCAGCTGCCGGGACTGGGCGGCCTGACCACGGAGCGGGTCGTCTTCCGGTACAACTCCGACGGACTGCCGATCTCCATCAGCGGTGCGTCCACGTACCTCGGCGACGTCCAGTACTCGGCATTCGGCGAGATCCTGCGCACCGAGGCCGGACCGGCCGGGAAGAAGCTCTACGGCTCGTACTTCTACGACGAGTTCACCCGCCGGATGAACCAGACGGTCTTCGACCGCTCGGTGTCCCCCGGCCGTATCAGCGACACCCGGTACTCGTTTGACGAGGCGGGCAACGTCACGAAGATCACTGACACGCCGGGTGAGGCGGCACCCGATGCCGGTAAGAGGGACACGCAGTGCTTCGTCCACGACAAGCTGCGCCAGATGACCTCCGCCTGGACGGCCCGTAGCGACGACTGCACGGCCGGGCCCTCCAAGGAGACGGTCGGCGGCCCGGACGCGTACTGGCACAGCTACAAGTTCGACGCGGCGGGCAACCGCACAGAGCTCGTCGAGCACGACACCGCGGGCGACGCCGACAAGAACGTCACGCGCTTCTACACCTACGGCAAGGCGGGCGTGGGCGGCCCCAACGCCCTCGCATCCGTCAAGTCGGTGGGCCCGGACGGCGAGCGACTCAACACCTTCGCCTACGACAAGGCCGGCAACACCACGACCCGGCAGCGCGCCGACGTCAACCAGACGCTGCGGTGGAACGTCGAGGGCAAGCTGGAATCCGTGTCCGAGCCGGCGAAGGGCGGGGGCAGCAACACCACCTCGTACCTGTACGGCCCTGACGGCGACCGGCTGATCCGCACCGGTGCGGACGGCAGCAGGACGCTGTACCTCGGGGAGGCGGAACTGACCGTCAGCGCGGACCTCACGTCCGTCAAGGCGGAACGCTTCTACGCCCACCCCGATGGCGCGGTGTCCGTCCGGGCCACCGGCGGTGTCCGGCAGCTCATGCTGTCCGACCACCACGGTTCGTCCCATACGGTCGTGGACATGGCGAGCCCGGCCATGGGCGTCACGCGGCGCAAGCTGATGCCGTTCGGCGACCTGCGGGGCGCGGCACCCTCTGCCTGGCCCGGCCAGCGCGGATTCGTGGGCGGCACGATGGACAGGGACACGGGGCTGACAACGCTCGGGGCTCGGGAGTACGACCCTGGCACTGGCCGGTTCCTCTCCGTCGACCCGATGGTCGACTACAGCCAGCCGGCCACGATGAACCCGTACGCCTACAGCAACAACGCTCCGGCGACGTTCTCTGACCCGACGGGGTTGATCTTCCCGGTTCTGATCGGTATCGCGGCCCGTATCGCCATCCAGGCGGCGATCCGCGCGGCGGCTCGCCGTGCCGCCCAGATCGCGGCTCGGAAGGCTGCCGAAGCGGCGGCGCGTCGTGCGGCGGCTCTCGCCCGCAAGCGCGCCATCGAGGCGGCCAAGCGTGCTGCGGCAAAGCGTGCCCGTGAGGAGGCGAGGAAGCGGGCTGCGGCGCAGCGGGCCGCCGCGCGCCGTGCTGCCCAGCGAGCTGCGGCCAAGCGTGCGGCCCAGCGACGTGCTGCGGCTCAGGCGAGGCAGCGGGCCGCCCGCCAGGCGGCCAAGCGTGCCCAGGCCCGGAGGGCCGCGGCCCGCAAGGCAGCGGCACGGCCCAAGCCCCGGGCGAAGCCGCGGACGCAACCGAGGCCCAGGGCCAAGCCGTCCCAGGCCAGGAAGCCGGCTCAGAAGGCCACGCGCAAGGCAGCCGAGGAGGCCAAATCCGAGGCCAAGGAACAAGCACAGGAAGCCGTACAACAGAAGGCCGCGGAGTGGAGTGAAGGCCAGGAGGACTCCGCCTCCGCCGCTCGGTACGCACGTGACCTGCAGGGCCACGAGGACAAGGGTAAGCACTCCGCCTACACTGCTGGTTTCGACCCGAGCAACCCGAGCCAGGTGTTCATCGGCTGTTCGTCGAACCCCTCCGGCTGCGCCGAACGCGATGTCGAGCGTCAGGCAGGCAGGGGCCCGGAGAACGTGGTCTTCACAAAGGCCTTCGGTTGGCGGGCGAAGAAGTGGGTCGAAATCCCCATCTGCAAGAAGTGCCAGGCCCGGTACAAGCGGAGTCAGTTCCCGCCGGACGTCCTGTACGACAAGGATGGCCCATGGGCCCAGTGACAACGAGTCGAAGGGAAGGCCCCAGTGAGTAAGAGCCTGGCCGTCATCGAGATCGAGCGTGTCGACTGGGCCTCGTTCCCCATCCTGGGCGACAGGCCGGAGGCCGTCCCCGAGTCCCTGCGGCGACTGATCTCCGCGGTGACCGAGGACGAGGCGATGGATGCCTACTGGGGGCTGGAGAACGTCGTCGTGGTGCAGGGCCAGCTCTATGGCGCCGCTTTGCCCACCGTTCCGGTCCTGCTGGCCGCGCTGCTGGACGACCTGTCCGCCGACGCCCGTGACCTGGTTCTGGAGCTGCTGTTCCAGATCGTGGCCGGCGAGGCGGATGAGGAAGAGGCGGCGCGGGGCAACGTGGACCTCGGCGACAGGTGTCGTGCTGCGGCACGGCAGGGCCTCTGGCTTGTCTACCGCGAGCTGGGTACGAGGCGCCGGGAGACGGCTGTGGCGGTGCTGGAGCGCATCGAGGACGACAAGGCCAGGCTCGCCGCCTACTGTGCGGGACTGCGTGGGAAGTAGTCGCTTGCGGAACCGCAGGTCGGTGAGGCCCCACGGACGGCTTCGGCTGCTCCGTGGGGCCCGTCCATCTCGGCACAATGGGCACGTCCCCGGAGAAGAACAGGAGTCACTGTGTTCGGTAGCGCGTTGAACGAGCTGTTCGCTCCCGGCCGTCGGCACACCGAGGAGGAGCGGCGGCGGCAGGAGGTCACGCTGGACGAGGTGGGGGACGCCGATCCCGGGCGGGGCCCCATAGACCTGGCCAGCGGTGCGGTGCTCATACGGGTCCCAGCGGCGCGATGAGAACGCCGGAGGGCCCGGCACCCCTTGTGGGGTGCCGGGCCCTCCGTTCGTGTGCGGTCGCCGGTCGGCCGTCAGGCCTCGAAGACCTCGTTGACCAGCTGGATCTGCTCCGCCTGGTGGCGCTTCGCGGAGCCGACCGCCGGGCTGGAGCTGTGCGGGCGCGAGATCCGGCGCAGCCGTTCGGCCTGCGGGATGTCGGCGCCGACGGCCAGGTCCAGGTGGTCGATCAGGTTGAGCGCGATGAACGGCCAGGCACCCTGGTTCGCCGGCTCCTCCTGGGCCCAGATGAACTTCTCCGCGTTCGGGTACTTGGAGATCTCGGCCTGGACCTCCGCGCCCGGCAGCGGGTAGAGGCGCTCCAGGCGGATGATCGCCACGTCCTTGACGCCGCGCTTCTGCCGCTCCGCCTCCAGGTCGTAGTACACCTTGCCGGAGCACAGGACGACCTTGCGGACCGCGGCCGGCTCGACCGACGCGTCACCGATGACCGGGCGGAACCGGCCCGTCGTGAACTCCTCCGCCTTCGACGCCGCCGCCTTCAGACGCAGCATCGACTTCGGGGTGAAGACGATCAGCGGCTTGTGGTGCGGGTTGTGCACCTGCCAGCGCAGGAGGTGGAAGTAGTTCGACGGGAGCGTCGGCATCGCGACCGTCATGTTGTTCTGCGCGCAGATCTGGAGGAACCGCTCCGGGCGGGCGGACGAGTGGTCCGGGCCCTGGCCCTCGTAGCCGTGCGGCAGGAGGAGGGTGACGCCGGACGTCTGGCCCCACTTCTGCTCGGCCGAGGAGATGAACTCGTCCACGACGGTCTGGGCGCCGTTGACGAAGTCGCCGAACTGCGCCTCCCACATGACCAGCGCGTTCGGGCGGGCCAGCGAGTAGCCGTACTCGAAGCCCATCGCCGCGTACTCGGAGAGCAGCGAGTCGTACACGTTGTACCGGGCCTGGTCCTCCGCGAGGTACAGGAGCGGGGTGTAGTCCTCGTTCGTCTCCTGGTCCACCAGCACCGCGTGGCGCTGGCCGAAGGTGCCGCGGCGGGAGTCCTGGCCGGCCAGGCGCACCGGGACGCCCTCCATCAGCAGCGAGCCGATGGCGAGGGTCTCGCCCATGCCCCAGTCGATCGTGCCGTCGGAGATCGACGACGCGCGGCGCTGGAGCTGCGGCAGCAGACGCGGGTGGACGGTGATGTGGTCGGGGATGTTGACCTGCGACTCGGCGATCCGCTTCACGACCTCCTGGGAGATCGCGGTGTCCACGTCGCTCGCCGGGAAGCCGGCCTGCGGGTCCGCCGCCATGCCCTCGGAGGGCTGCGAGGCGGCCTCGCGGACCTCGGTGAAGACCTTCTCCAGCTGTCCCTGGAAGTCCTGCAGAGCCTGCTCGGCCTCTTCCACGGTGATGTCGCCGCGACCGATCAGCGACTCCGTGTACAGCTTGCGCACGGACCGCTTCTTGTCGATCAGGCTCACCATCGCCGGGTTGGTGAACTGCGGGTTGTCGCCCTCGTTGTGACCGCGGCGGCGGTAGCAGATGAGGTCGATGACGACGTCCTTGTTGAACGTCTGGCGGAACTCGAAGGCGAGCCGCGCCACCCGGACGCACGCCTCCGGGTCGTCGCCGTTCACGTGGAAGATCGGCGCCTCGATCATGCGCGCCACGTCGGTGGCGTACATCGAGGAGCGGGACGACTCGGGCGCCGCCGTGAAGCCGACCTGGTTGTTGATGACGACGTGCACCGTGCCGCCGGTGCGGTAGCCGCGCAGCTGCGACATGTTCAGCGTCTCGGCGACGACGCCCTGGCCCGCGAAGGCCGCGTCGCCGTGCAGGGCCACGGGCAGGACGGTGAAGTCCGTGCCGGCCTTGCCGATGATGTCCTGCTTGGCGCGGACGACGCCCTCCAGGACCGGGTCCACCGCCTCCAGGTGCGACGGGTTGGCGACCAGGCTGACCTTGATCTGCTCACCGTCCAGGCCGGTGAAGGTGCCCTCGGCGCCCAGGTGGTACTTCACGTCGCCGGAGCCGTGCATCGACTTCGGGTCGAGGTTGCCCTCGAACTCGCGGAAGATCTGCGCGTACGACTTGCCGACGATGTTCGCGAGGACGTTCAGGCGGCCGCGGTGGGCCATGCCGATGACGACCTCGTCCAGGCGGGACTCGGCCGCGCTGTCGATGACCGCGTCCAGCAGCGGGATGACGGACTCGCCGCCCTCCAGGCTGAAGCGCTTCTGGCCGACGTACTTCGTCTGCAGGAAGGTCTCGAAGGCCTCCGCCGCGTTCAGGCGGCGCAGGATCCGCAGCTGCTCCTCGCGCTCCGGCTTGGAGTGCGGGCGCTCCACGCGGTCCTGGATCCACTTGCGCTGCTTGGGGTCCTGGATGTGCATGAACTCGATGCCGGTGGTGCGGCAGTACGAGTCGCGCAGCACGCCGAGGATGTCGCGCAGCTTCATCATCGACTTGCCGCCGAAGCCGCCGACCGCGAACTCCCGCTCCAGGTCCCACAGGGTGAGGCCGTGCTCGGTGATGTCCAGGTCGGGGTGCTTGCGCTGGTGGTAGTCCAGCGGGTCGGTGTCGGCCATGACGTGGCCGCGGACCCGGTAGGAGTGGATCAGCTCGAAGACGCGCGCCGCCTTCGTCACGTCGTCGTCGTGGGACGCGTCGATGTCCTTGAGCCAGCGGACCGGCTCGTAGGGGATGCGCAGCGCCTTGAAGACGTCGTCGTAGAAGCCGTTCTCACCGAGGAGGAGGTTGGCGACGATCCGCAGGAACTCGCCGGACGCGGCGCCCTGGATGACCCGGTGGTCGTAGGTCGACGTGAGGGTCATCACCTTGGAGATGCCCAGCTTGTTCAGGGTGTCCTGCGAGGTGCCCTGGAACTCGGCCGGGTAGTCCATGGAGCCGACGCCCATGATGACCGACTGGCCGGGCATGAGGCGCGGCACGGAGTGGACGGTGCCGAGGCCGCCGGGGTTGGTGAGGGAGACGGTGACGCCCGAGAAGTCGTCCATCGTCAGCTTGCCGGCGCGGGCGCGGCGGACGATGTCCTCGTACGCCTGCCAGAACTCGAAGAAGTCGAGCGTCTCGGCCTTCTTGATGGCCGCGACGACGAGCTGGCGGTCGCCGTTGGGCTTGACGAGGTCGATGGCGAGGCCGAGGTTGACGTGCTCCGGCTTCACCAGCGTCGGCTTGCCGTCCTTGACCTGGTACGACCAGTTCATGGCGGGCATGGCCTTGATCGCCTGCACCATCGCGTACCCGATGATGTGCGTGAAGGAGATCTTCCCGCCGCGGGCCCGCTTCAGGTGGTTGTTGATGACGATGCGGTTGTCGAACAGCAGCTTCACCGGGACGGCGCGGACCGACGTGGCGGTCGGCATGTCCAGCGAGGCGTCCATGTTCTTCGCCACGGCGCCGGCCGGGCCGCGCAGCGTCACGAACTCGGGGCCCTCGGGCGACTCGGCGGCGGGCTTCGCGGCCGCCGGCTTGGCCTGCGCCGGCTTCGCGGCAGCCGCGGGCGCCGCCTGTGCCGGCTTCGCGGGGGCCGCGGGCTTCGCCGGGGCGGCCGGGGTGGCGGCAGGAGCCTGTGCGGTCGCTCCTGCTGCCGGGGCCTGCGGCTGCTGCGCCGGGGCGGCGGCCTGCGCCGGGGGCTGGGCCTGCGTCCGGGCCTGCGGCGTCACGGTGCCCGCAGCCCCCGAGGCCGCGGGGGCCTGTGCTGCGGGCTTGTCCGCCGTGCCGGGCGCGCCCGGCTTGTAGTCGGCGAAGAAGTCCCACCAGGCGCGGTCGACCGAATTCGGGTCCTGGAGGTACTGCTGGTAGATCTCGTCGACGAGCCACTCGTTGGCGCCGAACGCCGCGGCAGGGCTCTTGCCCTGTCCGTCTGGGTCGGTCGAGATGCTCGAGTTACTGGGGGACTGAGACGACACGGCGGCAACCGCCCTCTTCCGCTTCACAAGGTGATGGACAGCGGAAATAAAGGCTACGCCTCTACGGGCGGGAGGTGCAGGCCGGGCAGGGCATCGTCGCGTACATCACACCAAAACGCTGGTTTCGTCGAAGACAATGGCGGGAAACAAGCGTGGTTCGGCAGTCACCCGGCGTGACGCGGGTAGCGCTGAACAGGGCCGCGGCCCCCTTCGTCCGCACCCCTGAGCGGGCCGGCTCCGTGCCCGTACACGTTCACGGGTCGGCGGCGGCCGCGGTTCGAACCCTACGTCAATCGC
This sequence comes from Streptomyces sp. CC228A, assembly GCF_021390935.1. Classification (GTDB taxonomy): domain Bacteria; phylum Actinomycetota; class Actinomycetes; order Streptomycetales; family Streptomycetaceae; genus Streptomyces. The sequence continues at coordinate 497,698 of NZ_JAJPUI010000002.1, read as the reverse complement.
GCTGCGGGGGGATCCCCGGAAGAGTGACGAGAATCCGGCAGCCGCGAGCCGATTCGGCCACACCGATACGGCCACCGTGGAGGTCGACCGCCCACCGGGCGATGGCCAGCCCCAGGCCCGTGCCGCCGTCGCTGCCAGGGCCGTGCGGGGACGGCACGCTGCCCCGGTTGAACCGCTCGAAGACCTTGTGCCGCTCCGCCTCGGGGATGCCCGGCCCCTCGTCCTGCACCTCCAGGTCCAGGGACTCCGGGTAGGGCCCGCGCCGTGCCCGCACGGTGACCCGGCCGTGCGGCGGCGAGTGCTTCACGGCGTTGTCGATCAGGTTCGCCACGACCTGGTGCAGCCGCTCCATGTCCGCGTGCGCGGTCAGCTCCGGCGGCGACACGTCCAGGTGCAGGTGCACGTCGCTGCGGGTGTGCGGGCCCGAGGCGGAGCCGCCCACCGCGCGCTGCGACGCCGCGAGCCCGGCCTCCTTCAGCACGCCCGACAGGTACGGCCACACCTCGAAGCGCCGGCAGCGCAGCGGCACCACGCCGTTGTCGAGCCGGGACAGGTCCAGCAGCGTCTCCACCAGCCGGCCCAGCCGCTCCGTCTGCGCCAGGGCGGTGCGCATGGTCTCCGGGTCGGCGGCCGACACGCCGTCCACGACGTTCTCCAGCACGGCCCGCAGGGCGGCGATCGGGGTGCGCAGCTCGTGCGACACGTTCGCGACGAGCTCCTTGCGGTGCCGGTCCACGGCCTCCAGGTCGTCCGCCATGCGGTTGATGGTGGAGGCCAGGTCGCCGAGCTCGTCGCGGCGGTCGGCGCCGCGCACCCGGCGGGTGTAGTCGCCGTGGGAGATGCCCTTGGCGACGGTGGTCATCTCGTCGAGCGGCGCGGTCAGGCCGTGCGCGAAGAACTGGGTGAGGAGGAGGGTGGCGATCACCGAGAAGACGGTGATGAACCGCAGCTCGGTCTCCGTGCGGAGCGCCACCAGCAGCAGCCCGGTCGTGATGAACACGGACACCACGACGAGGCTGCCGAGCTTCGTCTTGATGGAGATCGGCACCCCTCCGAGCCGCCGTCGCCGCCGCCGGACGGCGCGGCACCCGGCACCGCCTCCGGCGGGCCGGCCCGCGGGGTGCTCGTGCCCGGCGGGCGGGTCGCGGTCGTCGGACGGACGGGCGGAGCCGGCTGCCGCGGGGCTCCCCGGTGCCCGGAGCGGCACCGGCGGGACGGCCGGTACCGGCGGTGACGGGGAGTGCGCCGGTGCCGGCGGGGGTGGCGCCCGCGGGGTCGGTGGTACGGGCGGTGGCGCCGGAGGGGTCGGTACGGGCAGCGTGGGGTGCGTTGGTGCCGGCGGGGTCGGTACGGGCCGTGGCGCCGGCGGGGTCGGTGCGGGCGGTGTGGGGTGCGCCGGTGTCGGCGGTGGCGTGGGGTGCGCCGGTGTCGGCCGGGGTGGCGGGGCGGTCGCTGTCCGCGGGGGTCCGGGGGCGGCCGATGCCGGCGGGTGGCCGGGAGCGGACGGCGTCCGCGGACCCCTCCGGTGCGGGGCCCCGCGGGGTGTCCGGTGCCGCCTCCGGCGCGGTGTCCCGGGGCGCCTGCGGTGAGGTCGCCCTGGTCTCCGCGGTGGCCTCGGCCTGCGCTGGGGTCGCCCCGGTCTCCGCGGTGGCCTCGGCCTGCGCTGGGGTCGCCCCGGTCTCCGGAGTGGTCCTGGGGCGCGGGACCCGGGGGGTGCGCTTCGGTGCCCGGCCCGGCGGGGAAGCCCCGGCGCCCTGGCCGTCGGCCCGGCTCACGGCGCCGGGGTCTCCAGCGCGTAGCCGACACCGTGCACGGTGCGGATCCGCTCGGCGCCGATCTTCCGTCGGAGCGCCTTGATGTGGCTGTCCACGGTCCGCGTGCCCGACGCGTCCGTCCAGTCCCACACCTCCGCCAGCAGCTGCTCGCGCGACAGCACCGCGCGCGGCGTGTTGGCCAGGCAGACCAGCAGGTCGAACTCCGTCGGCGTCAGGTGCACGTCGTCGTTCCTGACCCGCACCCGGCGCTGCGCGTGGTCGATCTCCAGCTCGCCCAGCCGCAGGATCCCGCTGCGCGGGGTCACCGCGGCGAGCGCCGCGCGCTCCACGCGGCGCAGCAGCACGTGCACCCGCGCCACCAGCTCGCGCATCGAGAACGGCTTGGTCATGTAGTCGTCCGCGCCGACACCGAGGCCGACCAGCATGTCGGTCTCGTCGTCCCGCGCCGTCAGCATCAGGACCGGGACGGGCCGCTGCGCCTGCACGCGGCGGCACACCTCCAGCCCGTCGAAGCCGGGCAGCATGACGTCCAGGACCATCAGGTCCGGCTGCCACGCCTCGGCCGCCTCCACCGCCGACGGGCCGTCCGGCGCCGTCTGCACCTGGAAGCCCTCGGCCCGCAACCGCGCGGAGATGGCTTCCACGATGGTCGCGTCGTCCTCGACGACCAGGACCCGGCGCTGGGTACCCGGCGTGGCCGCGTTGCCGGTGTGGCTGGTGTGTACGTGCTCCATGCCCCGCCCCTGTCGCGTCCTGCGCGAGCCTCTAGGTCCGTGCGTTCCGTTGGTCGAGTCAAAACATAAAGGCAGTCGACGTGTCCCGGCTACGCGGGGCGAACAGCGAGGTGGACGACGTCCGGTACGCCTCGGGCAACCGGGATCTCTTCGGTTCTTACCCCGCTGAATCCGGCATTCCGCAAGGACTCTTCGAAATCCGCGGACGGCTGCGCGGACCACACGGCCAGCACGCCGCCGGGGGTGAGCCGCGCGGCACAGGCGGCCAGCCCCGCCGGTGCGTACAGGCCGTCGTTGTCCGCGGTCACGGTCCAGTCGGGCCCGTTGTCGATGTCCAGGCACAGCGCGTCGTACGTCTCGGACGTACGGTGCAGCCAGGCCACCAGATCGGCGTGGACGAGGGTGGTGCGCGGGTCGGCGAGCGCCGCGCCGGACATCCGGCCGAGGGGCCCCTCGCGGTGCCAGTCGATGACGGCCTGCTCCCGTTCCACCACCGCGATCCGGCCCCATGCCGGTTGGGCGGCGGCGTGCGCGAGCGAGAAGCCGACCCCGAGGCCGCCGATGAGCACGGAGGGGGCCGGACGGCCGTCCAGCGCGCCCAAGGCCGCGTCGATCAGCAGGCGTTCCGAGCGGCCGTCCGAGGTGTCCATCAGGAACGTGCCGTTGGCGATGATCTCGAAGTGGTCGCCGCGCTGCCGCAGCACCACTTCGCCGTACGGGCCTTCACGTCGGTCGAGCGTCACAGGCATGGACTTCACCTTATGCGCGCCGACCGCCCCTGCGGAGCGGCCGCGGACGCCGGGCGCGACCTCCGTGTGACCTTCCTCACGGACGGGGTGGCGTGGACCGCGCCGGGTGGCGGCGGGGGCCGGGCGCGCCGCGGTCCGGTGCCGCAAGCCGCCGCGGCGGGGCGCGGGGCCGGCAGGAGGAACCCGCTGTGTGACCGGAGCCGGAGATGTGCCGCCTCGGCGGCGGCGCCCCGCCCCGAAGTCCGCCGCGGCCGCCGGGCCTCCCCGGCGCGGCCCCGTCCACCGTGCGCGCGGACGCCGGGCGCACCGAGGGCCGGCCCCGCTCCCGCCGCACGTTTCCGGACAGGTCGACGCCGGACCCGTCGGCGCTCCCGTACCCGCGGCGCGCGGTCGTGCGGCCGCTGCCGACGCCGACCGGGACGCCCTTCACCTTCTGCTGCGCCCTCGCGCTCCCTCTGAACGTGGGGACCAGTTTCGGCCTTCCGGTATGCGCGGGGCGGTGAGGGGCCTGGTGCGCCCCGCGGCCGCGCCGACCGGTGCCGGCGCGGGTGAACTGACGCTGCCGTACGGCCTCATGGATCTCGCGGGCCCGGTCGCGAACGGGCCCCGCCGGCACTGCCCGTCGGCCCGGGATTCCGGCGGCCGGTGTGCCGGGCGGCGGAGTGGCGGGACATGGCGGCGGGGGCGGCGGCCACCGGCGGCCGCCTCCGCACCGGTCTGACGGGGCGGCACACCTCCGGTGCTGCGTGCCGCGCTGCGGCCGCGGTTGTCCTGTGCAGTTGAAGACTTCATCTGTCGCGATGGTGACCGGCGAAGTGAAACGTTCGCCCGGACGATCGACGCCCTGGTTGTGCAGAGATACCTTGCATATTCCAGGGCGGGCCGACATAGGGGTGGGCCCTGTCCGCCGCAGGGGAGTGGCGGACAGGGCCCACGTCTGGGGAACTCTCCAGCTGTGGCGTGCGGTCTCGGTCGACCGCGCCCCACACCGTCATACGTTGTGGCGTCGCACGGTCAGGTACGGGTCGTCCGCCAATGCGCGCCGTCCTCCGACAAGCGCGCCGACCGCGAGTCCAAGGACCGGAAGGGTCAGGACGGCCAGCATCCAGACAGGGCCGGGGATCGTGTCCCATGGCCGGATCGTCAGCCCGAGTGCGTCGCTGAGAGGGCCGGCCAGTACGGCGGCCACGGCGGCTCCGGCCACGAGCCCCAGGAGCCCGGCGGCGAGTCCGGTCCGCACCGCTTCGCCGATGAGGAGGCGGCGCAGGGAGGACATCGACTCGCCGAGGACCCGGAGGACGGCGAATTGGGCGAGCCTGGCCCGGACGCTGTCCATCGCCCGGGCTGCCCCCAGCAGCAGCGATACGACCGCGAGCAGGGCGGCGAGCACCAGGGTGAACCACTGGACGGCGCCGAAGAGCCCGGGCAGGTTGCCGATCCGGTCCGAGACCGGCGACGCCGAGATGCCGAGTTTCTGCAGGGCCGCGGTGACGGGTGCGACGTATCGCTGGTGCTCGGTCACCACGAGGGCGCTCTGGGCGCCTTCGGTGCTCATGAACTCCGTGGGCGTCTGAGCGGCGCGGGCGGCGGCGAGCCGTAGGGCGGTGGTCGGGGAGACGTAGGCGGCGCCGGGCCCGTCCGGCTGCCAGGACGGATCGTAGGCGGCGACGGCGGTGAGGGCGATGTCCTTGGTCGTGCCCGTGTTGGGGCCGGTGCCGACGGTGTGCGAGAAGGTGAGGGTGCGGCCCACGAATCCGCCGAGGTCGGTGCCGTCGGCCTTGGCGGGGACGATGATCTGGCCGTCGGCGAGTTGCTTGTCCGGGGCTTGGCCCTCGACGACGGGAATCGTGCTGCCGGGCACGTAGCTGTTCGCGCCGAGGATGTAGGTTCCGCCGGTCTCCGTAGCGGCGTAGACCGAAGCCGCGTAGTCGGGTACGACCTGGGTGACGCCGTCGATCCCGGCGGCCTCGGTGAGGACGTCCTGGGTGAGTGGCCGTGCGGAGCCTCCGGCGCCGGAGCCCGAGCCGGTCGTGGCGAGCTCGATCTGCGTCAGGCCGCCGCTGGACAGGACATCGCGTTCCACGGCGGTGGAGGCGCCGCTGGTCACTCCGACGGACAGGGCGAGCAGCGCCGACAGGGCGGTCACGGTGGTCAGGGCTCTGCGCAGGGAGTTGCTGTCGCGGCGCCAGGTCAGGCCGCTCCAGCCGCCCGGGTGCCGCGGGGCGGTCTCAGTGGACGGGGTCACGCGGTTCCTCCTGGGTGGGGCCGGCGGGGGTGGCGTCGGTGAGTCGTCCGTCCACGAGACGGGACGCGCGGGCGCACCGGTCCGCGATGCGCGGGTCGTGCGTGACGACGAGTACGCCGGTGCCGCGCGCCGCGCACTCCAGCAGCGCCTCCATGACGAGGTCGCCGTTCTTCTCGTCGAGTCCGGAGGTCGGTTCGTCGGCGAGGATCAGCGCGGGTTCGTGCACGGCGGCGCGGGCGATGGCCACGCGTTGCCGCTGGCCGCCGGAGAGCTCCTGGACCGGGCGGTCGGCGAGGTCCGCCATGTCCAGTGCGGACAGCGCGGCGCGCGCCTGTTCGCGATGGCGGGCCAGGCGCGGCCCGAAGGCGGCCGCGACGTTCTCCCAGGTATTGAGGAACGGGAGGAGACCGAGGTCCTGGAGCACCGTGCCGACGCGATGACGGCGAAGAGCATCGGGGTCGCCCGCGGCGGAGTCGGCGCCGGCGATGGTGATCGTCCCGGCCGTGGGGGCCAGGATCAACCCCGCCAGCGCGAGCACGGTGCTCTTGCCGCAGCCGGACGGACCCTGCACGGCAAGGGTCAGGCCCGCAGGCAGGGTGAGGTTCAGGTCCTCGATCACATTCCGGTCCGTGCCCGGATATCGGTAGGACACGGAGTCGAGGACGAGTGCGGCAGGGGGTTCTTCGAGCACGATGCGCTCCGGGACGCTGGGACGGGTCGGTGCTGTCACTGCAGGGAGTAGGCAGCGTTGGTGGCTTCCACATCGGCGGGACCGCCAGGAGTACGGCTGTAGAGGGAAGCGTTGCCCTTCGCCGTGAACTTTGCCACGAGAGAGGGAAGTTGGTCGAAGAACTCCTGGGAGATCACCGCTCCGGAGTGAACAGCGGCCCAATAGGCGTCCGCGGCGCCGATGAGGTCGCCGTCGCGTAGCAATCCGGTGGCGATTTTCGGCAGGTCGTGGCCGGTAACGGCCTGAGCGGCCTGCTCCTTGCAGCCGGCTTCGCCGAGGAGCCGGAGGGCGCGGAGCGCCGGGCCGTCGAGTCGTTTGCCCTCGGGCAGCGCGGGAGCGATGTCGGTCTTGGGGCAGCCGAGTTCCAGCTCGATGCGGGCCCGCATGGTGTCTCCCCATTGGGCGGACCGGTTGGCCTGATAGCGAGGGGGCACGACGAGCGCGGCGACATCGCGTTGGCCCTCTGCTGCTCGGGGGCCGCAGGCTAGTTCCAACCGGTCGCAGATCAGGGCGACCATGACATTGTCGCCGGGGGGAAGTTCGCGTTCATTGCTGAGCTTTCGCACCGCGTCGGTGAGCCAGTCGGGTGCCTGATTCTGTGTTCCGGTAATGGCGAGCGCGCGAGCCGCTTCGTACGTCGCTCGGAGGTTTCCCTGCTGATTGGGCGTTTCGATGACGAGTCCCTTGTCATCGAAAGCGGCCCTGGTCTTGATGCTCTTTTCCTGAGGAAGAGCTCTGCGAGCCAGCCAGCGTGTTTGTGGATTGTCCGAGCCGATGCCGGCCTTGAGGCATTGCGCGGATTCCTGCGGCAGACGCGTGGCCGGGGAGAGGATCCGCTGGGCGGCCAGCTGAGCGGCGTCGGCCTCGGTGCACGACTGGGCCGTGGCCTCTGAGTGCCAGTCGCTGACCGCGGTGGACGGCTTCAGAGGGCGGCCGAGCCCGGAAAGCGCGTCCGACGCCTCCAGCACGGGGATCGGCGTGCTGATTCGGTTCGCGTCCGTCGCGAGGGCGTCAAGGGCCGACTCGGGTACGCCGTCCGCCTTGCCGAGACAGCGCAGCGCGGTGAGGAAAGAACCGCGGGTGGCGACAGACGTGTCGATGCTGTCCGTGGAGCCTCGGGTGATCAGGTACGTGCGGGCTTCCTCCAAGGCTTCCTTCGACCACGGGATTTGGTCCATGAGCCGCTGGGCGTGCGGCGATGGAGCGCCGGGGTCCCTGGGGGCGACAGCCAGGCACAGATAGTAGGCACGCCATGCGGGCGATTCAGTCGCGTCCGATTCCGCGAGGGCGATGAGCGCTTTGTCGTCGAGGGCGGGCATGGCGGTCGTGCCGTCGGAGAGTCGGGTCTCCTGGCGGCCGTACGCGGTGCTGTGAAGGCGGGGGCGGGCGCCGTGCGCGACAGCCTGCGGGCGCACGAGGTCGTTGTCACCCCGTAGCTGTTCCAACGCCTCCGGCAGTCCCTGGCCCGGAGCGTCCGGCACATGGTCGCTCTTGCCCGGAAGGAGCTGGCCGATGTGCAGGGGGAGCGTGAGGACGAGCGCGAGCAGCAGAGCACCCGCCCCGACCAGCCACCCGAGTCGCTTCCTCGTCATCGTGGTTCCCGCGTTTCTTGCGTAGTTCGGGTTGGTGTACGGCGTGGGGCAGCCGCGCGATCGCGGCGGCCCCACACGGGTTCATCAGGTGCAGGCCGACGACCACGCCTTCGAACCGCTCTTGAACGCGTACGCGTCGGAGCAGGTGGTGATGCTCGTGCTGAAGGCGCCCGACGGGTCAGCGATCCCGCTGATGTCGGAGATCCACGTGTTGGTGTTCGTCCACGCGATCCGGGCCGTCTCCTTGCTCACCTGCGTGGCGCTCGGCGACACCGATATGGTCGCCCCCCAGCCGTTCGCGGTGACCGTCGCGGTGTTCTTGATCGTCTCGACCTTGTACGCGGACCCGCTCTTGAGGGCCTTCGAGGACGTGGCGAACGAGCACTTGTCGCTGTAGAAGTTGCAGTTCCAGGTGTTGGCCTGGATGACCACTCCGGTACCCGGAATGGAGACCGAGGCGCTGTCGGAGATCGTGGCGCCTTCGCTGGCAGCGGTGGCCTGACCCGCTCCGGCCAGCATCAGCCCTGCCAGGGCCACCGCGAGTGCGCCACCTTTGGCGGCGCGGAAGGAAATGGACATGATGGTGCGCTCCTTGGTCGTTGTGGTGCAGATTGCAGACGTCGACGTCGGACCGCAGGGACCTTGCGACCGGTGGCTAACCGGTGTTCCCCCGAGGTCGTGGCGTGGAGCCGGCTGTTCGGCTTGTTCTGCCGCTGTCGGCTTCGCGGTGTGAGCCTCACACAGATCGGCTCCTGTGTCCCCACGGACCGTGGAGTTCCGCGGGAGATGGCTGAGGCGGGTGTGACTTGTGGCTCGAACGAAGTGGGGTCGGTACTGATTGAGGGGGTGTCGGCGCACTTCCCGCTTGTCCATCGCCAGACAATCGCGCTGGACGCCGCCATGGAACGGGTGAATTTCTTTCTGTGTCGCCCGCGTGGCGCTATTGCAGTTGAGGCGTTCGATATGCCTGTGGAGATTAAACGTTCGATAAACGCCGGATTGGTGGCATCAACCGGGTGAGCTGTCAGGTTCTCTCCTCCGCTCGTCGGCGTGCGTCCCAGGCGAGAAACTGTGGATCGGTCTGCTTGCTGTGCCAGATCGCTCCTTCGGTCCGTTCGTACTTCGGGGCCCATGCGCGGTCGATGACGGGGCGGATGTGGAGGTGGCGGAGCAGGGGGGAGCCGGCCTTGCGGTTCCGGCTGAACCAGAGCGCGCTCTGCTCGTGTCGCCGGGCTTGCGCGCGGTGCAGGGGCGGGAGGACGCCGCTGACCCGTGCCGGCGAGTAGGTGTTGGTCGGCGCGGAGGGAGGACGCCAGGAGTCGGCGATCGCCCCGTGCGCTATGGCGTCGCCCAACTCGGGTTTGTCGTCGTACGGGTAGCTGACGCGGCGGCTGATCTCCGCACAGAAGCGGAGGCCGTCCAGGATGTTGCCGCTCGCGAGGCGGCGCCAGTGGGGCGAGGCGATGATCACGGCGAGGCTGACGGCTTCGGGATAGACCGCGGAGGTGCTGTAGGCGTAGAAGGCGGCGGACTCGTCGCCGTCCGGCACGAGTACCCGGGCCCGGGCGTCCCAGGTGTACGCGACGTGACGGGGGTCTTCGGGCGGGCGGACCGTGTCCCAGATGTGCCCGCAGAAGCTGGAGGCGGTCAGCACGGCGTCGTAGGTGGCTGCCCACCCGCGTCGGCTCAGCAGGCGCAGGTGCCGACGCTGGGCGTCGACGACGGCGGGAAGTTCGCTCAGGTCGGCGGAGGGTCTGTCGGCGTCCGGCGGGCCGATCCAGGTGCGGTGGCGCAGGCAGACGTAGCGGTGGTGCGGCAGGAGGCGGGTGACCTTTCCGCCCGGATGCCGGGCGTCGCATCGGTGGCAGCCGGGCTGGGGCTGGTGGCGGAACATCCTCCAGTCGGGCTGCGGGTCACGGAGTTCGGGCAGGGCTCCGGCGAGGTCGTGGATGCTGCGGCCGGTGATCGCTCAGAGCGAACACGTGCCGGGGTGGGAACATAGGGCGGCTCACATGCATTGAGTCGGTAGAGCTCAACTTGCCTGCCTAAGGGGAGATCATGGCTGCTGATTCGCCGTCCGCTTCGCTGACCCTGCCCGTCCTGCCCCTCGACGACGAGGTGGTCCTGCCCGGCATGGTGGTGTCCCTGGAGCTGTCCGACGCCGACGTGCGCGCCGCCGTGGAGGCCGCGCAGGCCGCCGCGCGGGGCGGGGGCGCCAAGCCCCGCGTGCTGCTGGTCCCGCGGATCGACGGCACCTACGCGGGGATCGGCGTGCTCGGCACCGTCGAGCAGGTCGGCCGGCTCTCCGGCGGCGACGCGGGCGCGCTGATCCGGGGCCTGCGACGGGTGCGGATCGGCGCCGGGACCACCGGGCCGGGCGCCGCGCTGTGGGTCGAGGGGACGGCCCTCGACGAGGCCGTACCGGACCCCCTGCCCGGAGCCGTCACCGAACTCGTCACCGAGTACAAGGCCCTGGCCACCAGCTGGCTCCGCAAGCGCGGCGCGTGGCAGGTCGTGGACCGCGTCCAGCAGATCGACGGGGTCGGCGCCCTCGCGGACAACGCCGGGTACTCGCCGTTCCTGACCCTGGAGCAGAAGGTCGCCCTGCTGGAGGCCGTCGACCCCGTCGAGCGGCTCAGGCTCGCCACCCAGCAGCTGCGCGACCACCTCGCCGAGCAGGACGTCGCCGAGTCCATCGCCAAGGACGTCCAGGAAGGCGTCGACAAGCAGCAGCGGGAGTTCCTGCTGCGCCGCCAGCTCGAAGCCGTACGCAAGGAGCTGCGCGAACTCGACGGCGGCGGCGACGGCGACGAGTCCGACGACTACCGGGCCCGGGTCGAGGCCGCGGACCTCCCGGAGAAGGTGCGTGAGGCCGCCCTCAAGGAAGTGGACAAGCTGGAGCGGGGCAGCGACCAGTCCCCGGAGAGCGGCTGGATCCGCACGTGGCTCGACACCGTCCTCGAACTGCCCTGGAACGAGCGGACCGAGGACCGGTACGACATCCGGGGCGCCCGCGCCGTGCTCGACGCCGAGCACGCGGGACTCGACGACGTGAAGGACCGCATCACCGAGTACCTCGCCGTGCGCAAGCGGCGCTCCGACCGCGGCATGGGTGTCGTCGGCGGGCGCCGCGGCGGCGCCGTCCTCGCCCTCGTCGGCCCGCCCGGCGTGGGCAAGACCTCGCTCGGCGAGTCCGTCGCCCACGCCATGGGGCGGAAGTTCGTCCGGGTCGCGCTCGGCGGCGTACGGGACGAAGCCGAGATCCGCGGCCACCGCAGGACCTACGTCGGAGCCCTGCCGGGCCGGATCGTGCGGGCCGTCAAGGAAGCCGGCTCCATGAACCCGGTCGTGCTCCTCGACGAGATCGACAAGGTCGGCTCCGACTTCCGGGGCGACCCGGCCGCCGCCCTGCTGGAGGTCCTGGACCCGGCCCAGAACCACACCTTCCGCGACCACTACCTGGAAGTCGAACTCGACCTGAGCGACGTCGTCTTCCTCGCGACCGCCAACGTGCTGGAGGCCATCCCGGACGCCCTGCTCGACCGGATGGAGCTCGTCCGCCTCGACGGCTACACGGAGGACGAGAAGATCGTCATCGCCCGTGAGCACCTGGTGCCGCGCCAGCTCGACCGCGCGGGGCTCGCGGAGGACGAGGTCGTGGTCGAGGAGGCCGCGCTGCGCCGCCTCGCCGGCGAATACACCCGCGAGGCGGGCGTGCGGAACCTGGAGCGGGCCGTCGCCCGGCTGCTGCGGAAGGTCGCGGCGCAGGCCGAACTGGGGGAGCGGAAGCTGCCGTCCACGGTGGGCGCCGACGACCTGCGCGGGCTCATCGGGCGGCCCCACCACGTGCCGGAGTCGGCGCAGGACCCGTCCGAGCGCCGTACGTCCGTGCCCGGTGTGGCGACCGGTCTGGCCGTCACCGGGGCCGGAGGCGACGTGCTGTTCGTGGAGGCGTCCCTGGCGGACCCGGAGACCGGCGCCGCCGGGCTCACCCTCACCGGTCAGCTCGGCGACGTCATGAAGGAGTCCGCGCAGATCGCGCTGTCCTTCCTCCGCTCGCACGGCGCCGAGCTGGAGCTGCCCGTCACCGGGTTGAAGGACCGTGGTGTGCACGTCCACTTCCCGGCGGGCGCCGTGCCGAAGGACGGCCCCAGTGCCGGCATCACCATGACGACCGCCCTCGCCTCCCTGCTCAGCGGGCGGCTGGTGCGGACCGATGTGGCGATGACCGGCGAGGTCTCGCTGACGGGGCGGGTCCTGCCCATCGGCGGCGTCAAGCAGAAGCTGCTGGCGGCGCACCGGGCGGGCATCACCACCGTCGTCATCCCGAAGCGCAACGAGCCCGACCTCGACGACGTGCCGGCCGAGGTGCTGGACGCGCTGGAGGTGCACACCGTGACGGATGTCCGGCAGGTCCTCGACATCGCCCTGACCCCGGCGTCCACCCGCCCGGCGGACAGCGGAGCCGAGGCCGCCGGGGCGGTCGGCGGGACCCCGGTCGCCGCCGCCTGAACGGCCCGCGAGGGTGCTCCGCCGACGGGCGGCCCGCCCTCGCGGTGCCGGGGTTCAGGGCTGGAGCCAGCCGCGGGCGGTGGCCCTGGCCCCGGCCTGGAAGCGGGTACGGGCGTCCAAGGTGTCCAGGAGCCGGGTGATGCGGCGGCGCGCCGTGTGCACATGGACGCCCAGGCGGCGGGCGATCGCCTCGTCCTTCAGACCGGCCGCCAGCAGGGAGAGCAGCTCCCGCTGCTGGTCACCGGCGGGTTCCGGTCCGGCGGGCTGCCGCTGGGGCTCCGGCCGCCGGTCCCCGGCGGCAGCCGGTCCCGGCTCGGCCGGGTGCGGTCCGGCCGGGTGCGGTCCGGCTTCCCGCCTCGGCTGGTTCGTACGCCGTTCGGGCGCTCGCTGCTGGTCACCGGCGGGCGCCGCCTGCGGTCCGGCCGGGCGCCGCTCGGGCTCCCGCCCCGGCTGGTTCTGGTGCCGCTCGGGCTCCCCCTCCGGCCGGTTCGGGCGCCGTTCGGGTTCCCGCCGCAGGCGGGCCTGGCTCCGGTCGGCCTCCCCCTCCGGCCGGTTCGGGCGCCGTTCGGGTTCCCGCCGCAGGCGGGCCTGGCTCCGGTCGGCCTCCCCCTCCGGCCGGTTCGGGCCCCGCTCGGGTTCCCGCCGCAGGCGGGCCTGGCTCCGTTCGGCCTCCGGCCCCGGCTGGTTCGGGTGCCGCTCGGGTTCCCCCTCCGGCCGGTTCGGGCGCCGTTCGGGTTCCCGTCGCAGGCGGGCCTGGCTCCGGTCGGCCTCCGGCCCCGGCTGGTTCGGGTGGCGCTCGGCCTCCGGTCCCGGCCGGTCCGGGCCCCGTTCGGGTTCACGCCCCGGCCGGTCCAGGCGCCGTTCGGGTTCACCCCGGCCGGTCCGGGGGTGTGGCGCCGGACCAGACCGCCTCGAAGAGGGGCAGCAGCGCGTCCCGGAGCCGGGCCTCCGCGACCAGCAGGGCGTAGGCCCCCGGGGCGGCCCCGCCGGCCGGCGGCAGCAGCGCCACGCGGCCGTCCACCGCGACCAGCCGCGTGGGCACCCCCGCCGCCGCGGCCCGCAGCCGCAGGCCCCGGTCCGCGAGGGCGGCTGCACGCCGCTGACCGGCGGGGCAGCCGAGGCCCGGCCCGCCCAGCACCACCCGTACCGGTAGGCCTTCGGCTGCCCGCGCCGCCGCGAGGTCCAGCCAGGCGACGTGCGGCCGGTCGTCCATGACCAGCACTTCCCGCTCGGCGCCCGCCACGAGTTCCCCCGCCCGTTCCGCGATGGCCCGCGCCCCCGAGACCGCCTCGACCCCGCCGACGGGGCCGGACGCCTGGCCCGGCCCCGTACCGGCCGCGGCGGCCAGCCGTTCTGCGGTGAGCCGCAGCCGGGCCAACTCCGCCGATCTGCGGTGCAGTTCCGCCTGCCTGCGGTGGATCAGGGTGTGGAGCGCCGTCTCCGGCGCCGTCGGGTGCGGCAGCCCGGCGCCGTCGGGCGGTCCGGCCGGCCGGGCGAAGCCGTGTTCCACGAGCCGGTCCAGCGCGGTGTGCACCTGCTTCTGCGGGAGGTCGAGGAGCCGCGCCAACTCCTCCACCCCATGGGCCCGTTCCAGCAGTAACGCCTCGTACGCCCGCTCCTCGGCCTCCCCCAGGCCGAGCGGGGGCCATTCCCCCTGGATCATGCGTCGGATTCTCACCAGACGCTCACGGGACACACAAGTGTGCATCCCCACTTCTCAACGCATCTGGCTCATTGCCGACTTCGCGCCGACCCCGCTTGCATGTCCCTGACCAGACCACCCGAACGGCTCTGACCAAGCACGTAGGAGGGTTACGGACTGTGCGCAACACCCGAAAGTCACGGGGCATGGGCGAGACACGCAGCGGCATACGGAGGGGGGCGGCCGCGACCGGGGGAGCGGCCCTCCTCGCCGCGGGACTGCTGATCACGGCGGTCCCCCCGGCCCTGGCCGCTCCTCCGGCGGCCGAGGCGCCGGCACCGGCGGCCGCCCCGACCGGCCCGACGGGCCGCCACCGGCCGTCGACGCCGTGCCGCTGCCGGAGACGGACACCCCCGCCCTGGTGGAGGGCATCCACGAACCGGTGGACGCCGAAGCGGCCCCCGCGGACGCCGCCCGCCGCCACCTCGCCGCGAAGGAGAGCCGCTACCGCATCGCCGAACCCCGGCGCGATCTCGTCCCCGTGCAGACGGTGACGCGGGGCGCCGAGGAGACCGTGCGGCTCCAGCAGCGGCACCGGGGCGTCCCGGTGCTCGGCGGCCAGTACGTGGTCCGCATGGAGCACGAGCGCGGGCGGCGCGCCGTCACCGGCACCTCCGGCAAGTACTTCACGGGCCTCACGGCGGACACGCGGCCCGCCGTCTCCGAGGCCACCGCCGTGCAGCGCGCGGTGGCCGCGACCCGCACGCGGCTCGTCGGCGGCCGCCTCGCCAAGCCGGCCGGCGACGCCCGCCGGGCGGCCGGCCCGTCTCTTCGGGGCAGCGCCAACGGCCTGGTGGTCGTCCCGCTCGGCGGGGGCGTGCTCACGTACCACGTGACGGTGCGCGGCACCCACCCGGCGACGGGGGAGCCGGTCCTCCAGCACGTGTACGTGGACGCCCGCGCCGGCTACCCGGTGCTCCAGTACACCGGCATCAAGACCATCGGCCTGCCCGCGAAGCCCCCGGCCGGAAAGGCCTCGGCGGCGAAGCCCGCGGCCGGACAGCCCGCGGCGGGCAACGCCGCGGCCGGGAAGCGCCCCGCGGCGAAGCCCGCCGCCGACCGGGCCGCGCCCGGAGCCTCCACCGCCGGCAGCGGGGCCGCGGACGGCGCCCAGGCCGGCAGCGGCGTCCGCCTCGACGGCACGCAGGTCGCCCTCAACATCCACCGGGCCGCGCCCGACGGGCCGTACGCCCTCAGCGACCGCGCCCGCATGGCACGCGCCAGCAAGAACGCCCTCACCACGTGGGACGCGCGCGGCAAGGACGTCTTCGACGTCGCCGGCACCTGGCCGGACGGGCTGAAGGAGTTCGCGAGCGCCACCCCCGCCTTCGGGAAGGACGCCACCGACTCCGGGGCGGTCGACGCCCACTGGGCGGCGGGCGAGGTGTACGACTACTACAAGGAGCGGCACGGCAGGGACGGTCTCGACGGTCGCGGTTCCGCCGTCGACTCCCTCGTCGGCGTGACCGAGTTCGGCGGGCCCTACGTCAACGCCTTCTGGGACGGCACCAAGATGGTGTACGGCTCCGGCGACGACACGTACAAGCCGCTCTCCGCCGACCTGGACGTGGTCGGCCACGAGATGACCCACGGTGTCGTCGAGCACACCTCGAACCTCGTCTACGCGGGCCAGTCCGGCGCGCTCAACGAGGCGTTCGCCGACTACTTCGGCAACGCCATCGACGTCGACGCGTCCGGCACCCCCATGGACGACCCGGACGCGGGCCTCATCGGCGAGGACCTGTGCCGGGAGGCCGCGGCCAGGGACTGCGCGCTGCGCGACCTCGACGACGGCGCCACCACCACGAGCCGCTTCCTCGGCGTCACCTTCGGCACCGACAACGGCGGTGTGCACCTCAACTCGACCATCTTCTCCGGCGCCCTGTGGGACCTGCGCCAGGACGTCGGGCCCGAGCTGGCGGACAGGATCGCCTACAAGGCCCTCACCGAGTACCTCACCCCGCTCGACGGCTTCACCGAGGGCCGCGCCGCCGTCCTCGCCGCCGCCCGCGACCTGGGCGCCAAGGCCGGGCAGATGAGGGCCGTCACCCGGTCCTTCAACGCCCACGGCATCGTGCCCGGCTGGGAGAACGCGCTGGGCCTCGACAGCGACACCCTCCTGGCGAAGGTGCACACCCAGGGCGTCGGCGTCCAGGCGGGCGGCGACTGGTGGACCACGTCCCTGTCGAACGACGACGGCACGGAGGCGTACTCCGTCTACGCGGGCCGCGTCGACGGCAGGGGCGCGCCGAAGCTGATGAGCCCCAACGACGGCCGCTACCACGTGTACCCGGCGACCGACGGCCGGACCGTCGTGTGGGCGGCGTACGGTCCCGACGGCGTCGACCTCCTGTCCCGGCCGATCACGGGCGGCCCGGTGAAGCGGCTGCACACGGTCCAGGGCGACGTGGTGGCCCTGCGCGTCGAGGCGGGGACGACCGTCTTCGACATCGTCGACTACACCACGTTCCAGCGCCGCGTCGGCTATCTGCGGCCCGGTGACCGCACGCCGACGTACGTCGACGGGGGCCGGGACGACATCGTGACCGGCCTGCCGTCGCTCGCGCACGGCAGGATCGCGTACGCCGTGCTGTACCCGTCGGAGGACGGGGCGCAGGGGTACCGCCTCGGCGTGCGGGTCCTCGACCTCGGCAGCGGCCGCACGGTGCAGACCGAGCAGCTCGGCGAGGTGCAGGCCGTCGGCGGGACCGCGCTCAACAGCCGGCACGTGTTCTGGATCACCGACGACAACCCGGACGACGACGGCCGGACGGGCATCCGGCGGGCCGACGCCGGGGACGGCACCCAGGCGTTCGACATCAGCAGCGAGTACAAGCCCGGCGCGCTCGCCGCGACGGACATCACGGTGTCCGACACGGCCGTCACGGTCGGCGCGGTCCCGGTGGACGCGGGCGCCGACGGCGCCTTCACCAACGCCGGCCTGACGAAGATCTGGCAGCTCTCCACGGACGGCGCGCGCAAGCAGCGGCTGTCCTGCAACCGCGGTGAGCAGGTCTCCCCGGCCGCCGTCTCCGGCACCCGGGTGGTGTGGCTGGACGGCACCGCGGGCTGGACGAGCGTCGTGACCCGCGGCCGCCCGGCGGGCACCTGCGGCTGACGGCCGGCAGCCGCCTCCCCCGGCGCGGGTGAGGACCGGTCGGCACCCGGGAAGGACCCCCGGCCCGCCAGGGCCGGGGTCCTTCCCGCTGCCTCGCCCGTCGGGGCGCGGCGCGCGCAGCGCCTATGCTGAGGGCGCTCCAGAACGCCTGAGTGGGGTCCGGCCGTATGAACCGTTCAGCAGTGCACGTGATGATCGTCGACGACGAGGTCCTGATCCGGGAGGGGCTCCGGCGGATCGTCGACGGGTTCGCGGCGGCCCGGGTGGTGGCGGTGTGCAGCGGCTCGGAAGCGCTCGGTGCCGCGCGGGAGCACCGTCCCGACGTCGTCCTGCTGGACGTGCGCATGCCGGACCGGGACGGCCTGACCGTACTGGCCGACCTGCGGTCCCTGCCCGAGCCGCCGGTCGTCGCCATGCTGACCACGTTCGACGCCGACGAGCACCTGTCGGCGGCGCTCCGCGGCGGCGCGGCGGGCTTCCTGCTGAAGGACACCGCGCCGGAGCAGTTGGAGTACCAGCTGCAGGAACTGGCGGCGGGCGGCAGCGTGATCTCCCCGAAGGTCGCCAGGACCGTCGTGGACGGCTACCTCCGCGCGGAAGGGGAGGGGACGGCCGCGGAAGGCGGCGGTGCGGGGGCCGGTGCGGCCGCAGGCGCACCCGGCGCGGGTCCGGGCGCCGGACCGCGGGCGTACGGCGGGTACGGAGCGGGCGCCTCCGGGGCCGGGCCGCAGGGCCCGCCGTCCGTGCTGGACGAGCTGACCGCCCGCGAACGCGAGGTCCTGGCGCTCCTCGCGGAGGGCCTGTCCAACGGCGAGATCGCGCAGCGGCTCTTCATCGGCACGACCACGGTCAAGGACCACGTCAGCACGCTGCTCGGCAAGCTCGGCGTGACGAACCGCGTCCAGGCGGCGGTCCGCGCCCACCAGTGGAGACTCATCCGGTGAGGTTCCCCCGAGCGGCACGGCTCCGCGTCCCGGCGCCCAGGGCCCCGTCCGGACGGTCCGCCCCGCCCCGCCCGTCGGCCCTCGCACCCGGTACGGCCGGCGGCACCCCGCCCGACTCCGGTGGCACCGCCGACGACGGCGCACCCGCCGGGGACGCACCCGCGCCGCGGGCGGTCGGCGACGGCAGCGGTGCCGACGGTGCCGGGGACGGCGCGGGTGCCCGCGGCGCACCCGCCGGAGGCTCGGACACTGCCGGCGCACCCGCCGGAGGCTCGGACACCGCCGGCGCACCCGCCGGAGGCTCGGACACCGCCGGCGCACCCGCCGGCGGTACGGCCGGTGGACGCGCCGCGTGCCGTGGCGTACCGGAGGCCGGCGCGCCCGCCGCCGCAGCCGGCGGCCCGAGGCGGCCCGGCTCGCAGGCGGACGCCACCGGCGAGGACCGCGGCGGGGACGGGGCCACGGGCGGCAGCGGAAGGCCGGGCGGGCTGCGGCAGCGGGCCACCGCCTGGCGGGTCGCGTGCGGCCGGGTCACCGCGGGCGGCTCACCGCCGAGCGGGTCGCCGTGGCGGCGGCCGCCGCCGAGTTGCTGACCGTCGCCGACGCGTTCGGCCGTACGACGCTCGCGGTGTGCGCGCTCGCGCTGCTGGCCCTCCCGCTGCGGCGGAGGCTGCCGCTCACGGCCCTGTGCGCGACGCTGCCGTCCCTGCTGCTGGGGCACCTGTGGCTGCCCCCGATGATCGTGATGTACGAGATAGCCCGGGGCCGCTCCCGCCGCCGGCTCGCGTGGTCCTGCGGCCTGCTGTTCTGCGCGGCCGCCTGCCCCTGGCCCCTCGGCGGGCTCGCCGCCATGACGCGTGAGGAGATCCTCACCTCCGTGGAGGCGGCCGGGCTGCTGAGCATGGGGCCCACCGCCCTCGGCCTGCTGGCCGCCACCCGGGCCGAACTGCGCGCCCGGCTGGCCGACCTGACGGCGACGCAGGAGCGCGAACGCCGCCTGGAGGCCGAGCGTGCCGTCGCGGGCGAGCGCTCCCGGCTCGCCCGCGAGATGCACGACACGGTCTCGCACCACGTGGGCATCATCGCCGTCCAGGCGGGCGCCCTGCGGACGGTGGAGACCGCCGACGACTGGAAGCGCGAGACCGCGGAGAGCATCCGCCGCCACAGCGTGCAGGCCCTGGAGGAACTCCGGGACATGGTCGGCGTCCTGCGCGGCTCCGACGCGGGGGCCGCCGCGGCGGCCGGCCGCTCCGGCCTGGAGGACCTGCGGCGACTGGCCGCCGACAGCCTGCTGGACGTCAGCGTGCGGCTGCCGGGGGCGGCCGGGCCGCAGGACGGCGCGTACCCCGCCGCGGTGGAGGCGGCGGCGTTCCGCATCGTGCAGGAGGCTCTGAGCAATGTGCGGAAGCACGCCCCCGACGCCCGCGTCACGGTCCGGGTCGACCGCTCCGCCGACGGCCGGTCCCTGACGGTGGAGGTCCTCAACGGCCCGCCCGCGCGGGCCGGGACCGTGGGCGCCGCGTGCCGGGACGACCTGCCCCGGGGCGGCCACGGCCTCGTCGGCCTCCGGGAGCGGGCCGCGCTGCTGGGCGGCCGGCTGACGGCCCGCCCCTGCCCGGACGGCGGCTTCGTCGTACGGGCGGACCTGCCGCTCTGACGGCGGCGCCCCACCGACCGGAGGGGGCCGACCGGCGGTACGGCGCCCCGCCCCGCGCGGCAGCATGGGGGCAGCCGGCCTGGGGGACCTGACCAGTCACGCCGGGACCCGAGGAGGAACTTCCGCGGCCCACGTCCGCGGAACGGGATCCCGCCACTGGAGCGGCGGGCGTACCGGCAGAGGCGTCCCGGCGCACCGGGGCAGCGGTGCGCCGGGACCCGTCCTCACGGCTCCCGACCGCCGCCCTGCCCCGCCGCCGGGTCCGGCACCCCCTGCCACCGTCGCCCCGCCCCAGCGCGTGGACCGCCGGCCCGCTCGTACGCCCGTCGGCGCCGCCCGTATGCCCCTCCGCGCTGGTCGGGCGCCCCTCCGCGCCTCCCGTACGCCCTTCCGCGCCGGTCGGGTGCCCGCCCAAACCGGCCGTGACCGCGCCCGGTCCCGGGCGTAGCCTGGAAGCGGACTCGGGGTGACGGCGACTCTCCCGGAGGCTGAAGATCATGACCGGGATCCTGCAGAGAACCTTCGAGCAGGCGGACGAGACCCGTCCCTTCGAGGAGGGCAAGGGCCGACTCGACCTGCTGAACACGGAACACGGCCCGGTGGGCCGGGCGGTGTTCGAGCCGGGCTGGCAGTGGTCCGAGCACATCAAGCCGATCGTCGGCGGCGACAGCTGCCAGGCCGCGCACGTCGGCTACTGCCTGAGCGGCCGGATGAAGATCGTCATGGACGACGGCGAGGCGGTCGAGCTCGGCCCCGGCGACTTCATGGCCGTCGCCCCGGGGCACGACGCGTGGGTCGTCGGCGACGAGCCCTGCGTCATGCTCGACTGGGCGGGCTTCGGCGACTACGCCAAGCCGCAGGGGTAGTCCCCGGCGCACCGCCGCAGACCGCCTCACCCCGCCCCCTCGGAGCCGGGCCGCGGGCCCGGCCACCCCGCCCCCGGAGCCCGGCCGCCCTCGCGAGCCGCGAGCCGGTTCCTGCCCTGATCCGCCGCCGAGGGCGATCCGTCCGGCGCCCCTGCGCCATACTGGCCCGGCCGCGGAGCCTCCGCGGCGGAGAGGACAGGCGTGAGGGGTACGGACGTGGGCGGCAGCGGCACGGGGCAGGACCCGGACGGCCCGGAGGGCGCCGGCGGGGGCGGTGCCGGCGGCGACGAGGCGTACCTCGCCCTCGAACGCGAACTCGCCGTGTTCCTGCGCCGCGCCCGCGCCCAGTCGGGCGAACTGGCCCGCGAGGTCCACCCGGACCTGGAGCCCGCCGCGTACGGACTGCTCGTCCGGCTCGACGAGGCGGGGGAGCAGCGGGCCACCGAGCTCGCCGGCTACTTCGGCGTCGGCCGGGCGACGATGAGCCGCCAACTGCGCGGCCTGGAGGACCTGGGGCTGATCGCCCGCACGCCCGACCCCGCCGACGGCCGCGCTTCCCTGGTGCGCCTCACCGACGAGGGCCGAGCCCGCTTCCGGCAGGTCAGGGACGGCCGCCGCGCCCGGTACGTGCGCAAGCTGGCCGACTGGGACCGCGCCGAGGTGGCCGAGCTCGCCCGGCTGCTGCACCAGCTCAACACCCGGGCCGAGGCACGCGACTGAGCCGTGCCGCCCGCGGCCGGGCGCGCCCACCGGGGCCCACCGCAGCCCGGCCCCGCCGATCAGGACCGCCGCCGCGACACCGCCCGGCACCGCCCGCGGCCCGGCATGACCGCCGCAGCACCGCGGCCGCCCGCGCGTCACGGCCGCCGCCGTCGCACCACCGCGGCCGGCCGCCCCGTCACCGCGCCGCCCGCAGCACCGCAGCCGTCAGAGCTCCGCGAAGACCGCCGTGGCGTCGTCGTGGAGCTTCCACCGGCGGCTGCCGCCCGCGCCCGCCTCATGCCGCTCCAGGGTCCTGACCCGGTGCAGGAGGCCCCGCGTTCCCTCCTTCCGGAGCACCCGGAAGCAGTCCCGCCAGTCGCCCTCGCCGAACAACTCCACCCAGCGGGACGCCCCGTCGGTGAGGGCGGCCAGCGCGCGCACCTCCTTCCGGGGCGACACCCCCGTCACGGCGCGCCGCGCCACACCGGGATCGGCCGCGGCCGTGAAGAAGCCGCCCTCCGCGTTGCGCCACCGGTCGGTGGCCTCGTGGGAGCGCAGCACCTCACGCGGAACGCGGTCCAGCCGGTCGTCCCGTACCGCGCGCACCGCGCCCGCCGGGGACTCCAGCAGGAGCACCGAGTCCGACAGGACCAGATGCTCCACGCGCTGCGCGTCCCAGCGGGCCGCGACCACCGTCGCCTGGGGCGTGCGGATATGAGAAAGATCACAGGTCGACCGGTGGGAGTCCGCGGTGCGCCGGATTGCCTCCGCCAGGATCTCCGCGAGCGTCAACTCGCCGCGCGAAGCGCACAGTCCGGTCAGCGCACCTCCGAGGCGGGCCGTGAACCACGGCACACCGTGCACACAACCGTCATCCCCCGCCGGGGGAGTCACCCCGTCCAGCACGACCACCGCGCCGCCCCCACCCGGCGTCGGAACTGCCGTGGCAGACCAGTCCTCGTTGGGGCGGTCGGCCGCGCCGGGCAGCGAAGCGGATTCCGCGTACATGCGCCCCAGTCTGCATGACTCCTCCACACCGCGCACCGCACTCCGCGAATGGCCTGTACCAGCAGGTCAGTCGGGTCGGCGGCGCACCCGGGCAGGCACCGGCGCCCGGGCCGCCACCGGGCACGGGCACATGCGGGCGGGCATCCTGCCAAAGCCTTCGCGGAAGGTCCAACCCGGCGCCGCGCGCGACGCGTCACGCGCGGCCACGCGAGTTGTTCGCCAACTCAGGAGTGTTGTTCACTCGTTCGGGTGGCGGAGTGGCCGATGGGTGCTCCCTTCCCAAAAGGGCTGGAATGGTCGGAAGCCGTGCTGGGGGTGGGGGCTCTATGTCCGTGACCGGTCGCCACCTCTGCTTCATGGGCTAACGAGTTCAAGAATGTGAGCACCGGTGCAGAAGCGCAGTGACACTCCCGGCGATCCCCATGTTCCGGGCGGCCGCAGCGTACGCGTACGAAACCGGCTGGTGGCCGGTGTCGCACTCGTCGGCGTCACCGTCGTCGGCGCCGGGGCACCCGGTCTGCTCGCCACCGCGGCCGACCTGAACGAATCGCAGGGACTGGTCACGTTCGCCCAGCTCAACCGGCAGGCCGTCACCCTGGCCCACTCCCTGGCGGACGAGCGGGACGAGGTCACCCAGTACGTCGCCGCCGGGCGCGGCGCCCCGCGCGACACGGACGCCGGCGCCGGAAGCGGCGGCACGGGCAGCGACGGCACCGCCGACGGCGGCGCCGGGAGCGGCACGGACCAGGACCGCAGCGCCCGCGGAACCCGGCCGCCCGCCGCCCACACCGCCCGCGTCGACCGCCAGATCGACGAGATCCGCGCCGCCGCCCCCGAGGACCTCCGGCGGGTCCTCGCCGGCATCCCCGAACTCCGCCGCAGCGCCCTCACCGGCACCGGCACCGCCCTGGAAGTGCACCGCGCGTACACCGAGGTCATCGGCAAGCTCCAGGGACTCGCCGCGGAGTTCGCCCACCGCACGCCCGCCCGCGCCGACACCACCGGGCGCGCCCCCGCGGAACTGGGCCAGGCCACCGAACGCGCCGCCGCCACGCGCGGGCTGCTGCTCGCCGCCCTGGCCGTGCCCGGCACCGACGCCCCGGACCGCGTCGAGTTCGACCCGGTCACCGGCACCTACCGCACCCGTGAGGACCCGGCGGCCGTCGCCGCCGCCCGCGACCGCGACGCGCTCAGCTCCGCCGCGCACCTCACCCGCGTCCGCGAGCAGGTCGCCCTCGCCGAGTTCGACCAGGAGGCCGACACCGCCGCACGCGAGTCGCTCAGCGCCACGGTCACCGGCCCGGAGGTCACGGCCGCCGAGAAGTACCTCGACGCCCTCACCGACCGCCCCGAGCTGTCGGAGAAGGAGCAGCGGACCGACCCGGAGGAACTGGAGGCCGCCCTCACCGCCCGCGTCGAGCAGATGCGCGGCGTGGAGTCGGCCCTCGCCACCGGCCGCGTCGAAAGCATGGAGCGGCTGCGTGACGCCGACGTCACGACCCTCGAACTGCGCATCGCCCTGCTCGGCGGCTGCCTGCTGGTCGCGATCGGCGTGTCCACGGCGGTCGCCCGCTCCCTCACCCGGCCGCTCGCCGTGCTCCGCCTCGGCGCCGCCCGGCTCGCGGCGTCCCCGGAGACCGAGGAACCCGTCCGCTTCACCGGCCGCAACGACGAGTTCGCCCAGGTCGTCCGGTCCCTGAACACCCTCCACGGCAAGGTCGCCGCCCTCGCCGCCCGCGCCGAGCGCCCCGGCACCCCGGCCACGCGGCAGGACGCCCCCGTACCGGGGGACGGGCCCGTACCCGGCGACGTACCCGTCCAGGCGGGAGCGGCCGAGCCGGCCCCGCAGGGCGCCGCAGCGGCCGGGCAGCCCGCCGGAGCCCGGCAGGACGCGGCGGACGCGGCCGCGGAAGCCGAGCGCGAGGCGCTCGCCGCCCAGCTCACCGCCCTGCGCGCCGAGGTGCGCGCGGACACCGAGCGGCTCACCGCCGAACTGGAGCGCCTGCGCCGCACCGCCGACGAGACGGCCGCGACCTCGGTCAACCTCTCCCTGCGGGCCCTCGGGCTCGTCGAGCGCCAACTGACCGTGATCGAGGCCCTGGAGGAGCGCGAGCAGGACCCCGAGCGCCTGGCCTCCCTCTTCCAGCTCGACCACATGGCGACCGTCATGCGGAGGCACTGCGAGAACCTGCTCATCCTCTCCGGGCACGAGCACCGCCACGCCCACGAGGTCCCCGTGCCGCTGGTCGACGTCCTGCGGGCCGCGGTCAGCGAGATCGAGCAGTACGGGCGGGTGGCCATCCAGTCGCTGCCCCCGCACACGTTCGTCTCGGGAGACGCCGCGGACGACCTCAGCCACCTGCTGGCCGAACTGCTGGAGAACGCCACCGCGTTCTCCCCGGAGGGCGCGCGCGTCCAGCTGTCCGCCTGGCTGCTGGAGGACGGCGACGTCATGCTGTCCGTGCGGGACAAGGGCGCCGGCATCCCGCTGGACCGCAGGTCCCTGCTGAACGCCCGGCTCGCTGAGCCGTCCGCCCCCGGCGACGCCGCGGACGACGGGGCCGACGGCGGACTGGGCCTCCGGGTCGCCTCCCTGCTGGCCGCCCGCCACGGCGTGCGGGTGGAGCTCCGCGAGGACGAGCAGGGCGGGGCGACGGCGCTGGTGGTCCTGCCGCGGCGCCTCCTGCCCGACGCCGCCCCCTGGCCGCCCCACCCGCGGTCGCCCTCGCGGAGGGCGCGCCCCTGCTGACCCTGCCCGGCACCATCGCCGAGGCGAACGGGAACACGCTGCCGACCCGGTCGCGCCCCGCCGCGGCCGAGGGCGAGCACACCGGCGACGCCGGCGGCCCGCGGGGCGACGGAGCCGCCGCCGGCACGGCTGAGGCCGCCGCCGGCACGGCCGCGGCGCCGGCGTCCCAGCCGGAGGCGGGACAGCACCCGCACCCGGAGCCCGAGGCGTACCCGGACGGCGAGTCGCGGACGGATTCCCGTCCGCTGGTGGACGCCGAGCCGCTGCCGCACCCTGAGCCGCCCGGCAGTCGGGCGGCACCACCGCGCACGACGACCACGAGGGCTCGGCGGAACCGGCGCGCACCCCTCAGGGCGCCGCGCCGGGGGCGTCCGCCGAGACCCCGGACGCCCACGGCAGTGAGGAGGCCGGTTCCTCCACCGGAACCCCGGCCCCCGCCCCCGCCGACCGGACCCCGCCGTCGGACGGCCCCGCCGCTCTCGGCACGGCCGACGCGGCCGACGCGGCCGACGCGGCCGACGCCCGGGCCGCCACGCGTCCACGGCACCGCCCGAGCCCGCGGGACACGGCGACCACGTCGAGGACCCTGGGCACGTCGAGGACCCTGGGCACGTCGAGCCCATGGAGCCCGTCGACCCCGCGGGAAGCGGCGAGCACGCCCGGCCCGCCGGCAGCACCGAGCACGCCGCCACCACCGACCCCACCGGGCACGTCAGGAACACGCAGCCCACCGGGCACGGGCAGCACTCCGCGGCCGTCGAGGACGACGGGCACGCCTTCGACGGCGGCGACGCCGCAGAGGTCCCCGAGGCCACCCTCCAGGTGCGGCTGCCCGCCCCCGCAGAAGCACACGAGCGTGCGGACTCCGACCCCGCGCCCGCCTGGGAGCGCGTCACCGGCAAGGGGCTGCCCAAGCGCACGCCCCGCCAGGTCGACTCCCTGGCCCCGCGGCCCGAGCGCACGGGTGCGGTCGACGCCGAGGAACTGCGCCGCAGGCTCGGCGGGTTCCAGCGGGGCTCCGAGGACGGCCGGCGCGCCGCCCGCGCGGAGCTCACCGACGTGGCAGAAGAGAAGGCACCAGGAACGGGCACAGTCGAGGAGGCACGCAAGTGAGTGCGACGACCGGCACCGACGCCCACGGGGCGAGCAGATCCACCGGCCTGAGCAGCGAGGCGCGCAACCTCCGCTGGCTGCTCGGCAGCCTCGTGGAGGAGGTACCGGGCATCCGCTCGGTCGCCGTCGTCTCCTCGGACGGGCTGCTCCTGCTCTCCTCCGACCCCGCGCCGCCCGCGCCGCCGCCCGAGACCGTGCCGCCGCAGCGGGGGCGGACCCCGCGCGGCTCCAGCGCCGACCTCGCCACCATCGTGTCCGGGCTCGCCAGCCTCACCATCGGTGCCGCCCACCTCATGGACGGCGGGGCGGTGCGGCAGACCATCGTCGCCATGGAGCAGAGCAGCGTCGTCGTCATGTCGATCAGCGACGGCTCCCTCCTCGGCGTCCACACGGAACCCGACTGCGACATGGGTGCCGTCGCGTACCACATGGCGCTCTTCGTGGGGCGCGCAGGGCACGTCCTGACCCCCGAACTCCGCAGCGAGCTGCGGGAGTCGATGGAGCAGGAGGCCGACCGGTGACCTCGCTGTCCGCCTTCCCCGCCGGCGCCGCGGCCGCCGG
Organism: Streptomyces sp. CC228A; assembly: GCF_021390935.1. Classification (GTDB taxonomy): domain Bacteria; phylum Actinomycetota; class Actinomycetes; order Streptomycetales; family Streptomycetaceae; genus Streptomyces. Next base: position 470,941 of record NZ_JAJPUI010000002.1, on the reverse strand, counting down.
GCGCCTCCCGGTACGGGGCGAGGGCCGCCGCGCGGCCCGCGTCCGCCCGTACTCGCTCACCGGCGGCCGTACGCGCTTCGGCCACGTCCTGCTCGTCGAGACCTTCGTCGCCGCCCAGGACGGACCGGAGCCCGCCGCCGCGTCCGCCGCCCCGCGAGCGCGGTCCATGCCCGAGATGCGGGCCATCGTCGAGGTGTGCCGCCGGATGCGGACCGTCGCCGAGATCTCCGCGCTGCTCAGGATGCCCCTCGGTGTCGTCCGGGTGCTCATCAGCGACCTCGCCGACCAGGGCAAGCTCCGTGTGTACGGGACCGGGCACGGCACCGGCCGGCCCGACCGCGCGCTGTTGGAAAGGGTGCTCAGTGGTCTTCGCCGTCTCTGATCCGCCGTCCGGTCCGCTCCCGCCCGAGGAGGAGCCGCCGGCCTGGCAGCTCGACCGCACCCGGGCACCGATAGCCACCAAGATCGTCGTCGCGGGCGGTTTCGGCGTGGGCAAGACCACGCTGGTCGGCGCGGTCTCCGAAATCACCCCGCTGCGCACCGAGGCGCTGATGACGCAGGCGGGCGCCGGCACGGACGACGCCTCCGCGACGCCCGACAAGGTCACCACCACCGTGGCCATGGACTTCGGGCGGATCACCCTCGACGACGACCTGGTGCTGTACGTCTTCGGCACCCCCGGTCAGCGGCGCTTCTGGTTCATGTGGGACGACCTGGTGCGCGGGGCGATCGGGGCGATCGTCCTGGTCGACACCCGGCGGCTGGCCGACTGCTTCCCGGCCCTCGACTACTTCGAGACCTGCGGGCTGCCGTACATCGTGGCCGTCAACCACTTCGAGGGCACGGAGCGCTTCGCACCGGAGGACGTACGGGAGGCCCTCAGCATCCCGGCCGACGTGCCGGTCGTGGTGATGGACGCCCGGGACCGCGGCTCGGTCGTCGGGACGCTGCTGACGCTGGTGACCCGCGCCCGCGACACGACGCCCGAGGAGCACCCGGCGGGGGCGCCCGCGCCGGCGGGCCGGCCGTAGCACCCGAACGACCCCAGCACCACCGGCCGGAGCGCCGAAACGGAACCGAAGGAAGAGCGATGCGCAAGATACTCATCGTCGGCGCAGGCCAGTCCGGACTGCAGCTGGCCCTGGGGCTCCAGGAGCGCGGCTACGACATCACCCTGATGGCGAACCGCACCGCCGACGAGATCCGCTCCGGGCGTGTCATGTCCACGCAGTGCATGTTCGCCACGGCGCTGGGGCACGAGCGGGACCTCGGCATCAACTTCTGGGAGCCGCTGGCCCCGCGCATCGAAGGGCTCGGCGTCTCCGTCGCCGCCCCCGGCGGCGCCGGCCGCGCCGGCCGTGCCGTCGACTGGCTGGGCCGCCTCGACGGGTACGCCCAGTCCGTCGACCAGCGCGTCAAGATGTCCGGCTGGCTCGACACCTTCGTGCAGCGCGGCGGCCAGCTCGTCGTGCACGGCGCCGCCCTCTCCGACCTGGACTACTTCTCGCGGCTCTACGACCTCGTCCTCGTCGCCGCGGGCAAGGGCGAGCTGGTGTCGCTGTTCGCACGCGACGCCGGCCGCTCCCCGTACCGCGAACCGCAGCGCGCGCTGGCCGTGTCGTACGTGCACGGGCTGGGTCCCCGCCCCGAGCACCCGGACACCGAGGCGGTCCGCTGCAACGTGGTGCCCGGGGTGGGCGAGCTGTTCGTGATGCCGGCGCTCACGACCGGCGGGCGCGCGGACATCCTGTTCTGGGAGGGCGTGCCCGGCGGGCCGATCGACGTGTTCGACGGCGTCACCGACCCGGGTGAGCACCTGGCGCTCACGCTGGAGCTGATGGAGCGGTTCACCCCCTGGGAGTACGCGCGGGCCACCAACGTCGAGCTGACCGACGCGGGCGCCACCCTCGCCGGGCGCTACGCCCCCACCGTGCGCGAGCCGGTCGGCCGACTGCCCGGCGGCGGGGCCGTCCTCGGCGTCGCGGACGTGGTCGTCGCCAACGACCCGGTCACCGGCCAGGGCGCCAACTCCGCGGCCAAGTGCGCCGCCGCGTACCTCGACGCGATCGTCGCGCACGGCGACCGGCCCTTCGACGAGGCGTGGATGCAGGCGACGTTCGACCGCTACTGGGAGACGGCGCGGCACGTCACCAAGTGGACGAACGCGATGCTCGGCCCCCTGCCGGAGCACGCCGTGCAGCTGCTCGGCGCGGCCGGGCAGCTCCCGCGGGTGGCCGACCGCTTCGCCAACGGCTTCAACGACCCGTCGGACTTCGAGCACTACTTCTACGACCCCGCCGCCACGGCGGCCTATCTGGAGTCGGCGGCGGCCGGCGCCTGACCCGCCGGCGGTCCGGGCGCGGCCGACGCGGCTCCGGGGACGGGGGCCGCGCACCGGGGCGCGAGGCCGTGTGCCGCCCGCCGCGCCGCCGGCTCAGGAGAGATCCGCGGCACCCGCCCCCGTGCCGGGACCCGCCCCCGCGGGCCCGTCCGCTCCGGTACCCGGCACGTCCGCCTCCGCCTCCGGGGCGGAGGGGGAACGCCGACGGACCCGTCCGGCCCGGTACCCGGCACGTCCGCCTCCGGTTCCAGGGCGGAGGGGGAACGCCGACGGGGGCGTCGGCGCGGGACGCCTCCAGCTCCGCGAGGGCGGCCAGTTCGCCGGGGGGCAGCGCCGCCAGGATCCCCGCGGCCTCCAGCAGCCGGAGCCGGGCCGTGTCGCGGGCCTGGCGCTGGCGCGCCAGCAGCGTCTGCCGCCGGTCGAGGTCCTTGCGGGCGGCGCCCGCCAGGGCGTCCGCCCGCCGCTCCGCCCGCGCGGAGCGGGCCACCGCCGCGGCCTCCACCGCGGCCGCGCGCCGCAGCGTCCGGTCCCCGTCGAGGGCCGCCCGGGCGTCCCGGGCGAACAGCAGCCGCAGCGGCAGCGGCAGCGCGGGCGCCCGGCCCCGGTACTGGGCGCGGGCGAACCGCCCGGCGTCCGCGCGGGCGCGGGCCGCCGCGTCCCGCGCCCCGGCCAGTTCGGCCGTCAGCCGCCGGGTCCGCGCGGTGAGCGCCGTCAGCTCCTCCTCCGCTGCGTCGTACGCCTCCGTCGCCGCCTCGGCGTCCCGGTACAGGCCCTGCAACCGGGTCAGCAGGGCCGCCACGCCCGGCGCGCCGGGGCGGGCGAAGAGGGCGGCGCCTCCGACGCACCCGCGGCCGGCGAGCTCAGGGGCGCCGGTTCCTCCGCGGCCGCCGCCCGCGGTACGGGGACCAGCGCGGCGGCGGCCACCGCCACCGCCGCCGCGACCGCCTTCGTGCGGAACGCCATGCCGTCACCTCCGGGGCTCTGGGGCACACCGGGATGATGGCGGCGGTGCCTGCCGTCCGATCAGAGGCTCATCCGACGAATGGGCGTTTCGGCCCAACGCCGTCACCGGCAGGGGGAACGGCGGGGCGCCGCAGGACGGAGCACCCTCGGCACCCGCCACCGCCGGCCGGCCGGACCGGGCGGCCGCGCGCCAGGACCGGGCGCGGGACGCGGTCACGGGGCACGGCCGCGGAAGGGCGGCACGCAGGCGCGCGACCCGGCGGGCGGCGCCCCGCGCGGCATCCGGGGCGCGGCGGGGCGGGCCGTCGGGCAGCCGCCGGCCTCGGGCGAAGGGCCCGTCAAAGGGCCTCCAGGCGGCCGCGCGGGGTCACTTCGACCAGGGCCACGTGAGGGTGCGGCGCTCCCGGCCGGCGGGCTCGTACGTGTACTTCCAGCCGCGCTGGAGCCCGAGGCGGCGGGTGTGGCCCGCGGGCACGCGGCGGTACGCGTACACGGTGGGCGGGCCGCCGTCCTCGTCGGGGACGGGGACCTCGTACCACTTGGGCGGGTGGCCGGTCATGCCGGTGAGGACGGGCAGGACGCGCCCGTCCAGCGGGCCGCCGTGGAAGGGGGTGTTCTCGCTGTGCACGAGAACCAGTGTCACAGCAGGTGGCCGGCCTCGCCCACGACGGGCAGCACACGGCGGGCCAGCGTGCCGGCCGGCCCGTCCGGCGCCTCCAGTGCCAGCAGGCCGCGCAGCACCCCCGCGGTCTGCGGGTCGGTCGCGGCGGTCGCGGCGAGCAGCGCCATCAGGTGGTCGACGAGCCAGGCACGCAGCTCCCCGGCCGGCGGGTTCTTGCCCTCGTCGAGCCAGATGAGCGAGGCGGCCTCGACGGACGCGATCCAGGTGCGCACCATCATGCGCAGCCGCGGCCCCGGCTCGGGAACGTCCAGGTGGACGAGGATCTGCTCGGCGGCGGCCCGCCGCACCTCGTCGACGATCGCCGTCGTCCGGGAGGTCTCGGCGACGCTGCCGCCCTGCAGCAGGGCGCTGAACCCGGCGTCGTGCTCGTCGACGAACGCGAGGTAGCGGTCGAGGACGCGGGCGAGCCGGTCGGTGGGCGGCCCCGCGGACGGCTCCGCGAAGCAGCGCTCCAGCCGGTCCGCGGCGGAGCGCAGGGCCGCCTCGTACAGCTGCTGCTTGCCGCCGGGGAAGTAGCGGTAGACGAGCGGCCGCGACACCCCCGCGGCCTCGGCGACCTCGTCCAGCGAGACGTCCTCGGGCGCGTGGTGCGCGAAGAGGGTCAGGGCGGCGGCGAGCAGTTGCGAGCGCCGCTCCTCGACGCTGAGCCGTCGGTACGCGGGCGGCCGGGCGGGCGTGGCGGCACTCGTCATACGGGCAGCCTAACGCCGCGCTCCCGGCTCCGGCCCGCCCCGGCGGGTCCCGGGGCGGGCCGGGGCGGTTACGCCAGCAGGCCCGAGCTCTGCCACAGGCGGCGGCCCGGGCCGCGCAGGACGCCGATGTCGTCCAGGAAGTCCGTGAGCCGCTTCGCGCCGCTCTGCATGACCTCCCTGCGGTGGCCGCTGGCCCTGACCTGGGCGACGGCCTCGCGGCGGTCCAGGCCCACGTTCTCGTACACCTGCGGGTTGATGAAGCACACCGAGAAGACCTTCGCGGCCTGGCCGCAGCTGAGCCGGGTGAACTCCTGCTCCCAGCGCGGCGCCGTCACCATCTGGCGGCGCAGTTCCTCGCGGGCGTACCGGACGTGCCGTGCCTCCTCCACCACGTGGATGCGGGTCACGCCGCGCACCAGCGGCTGGATCCGCTCGTCGGGGAACGTCAGCCGCTGCATCCAGTCGAGGATCTCCTCGCCCAGCAGGGTCGCCGCGAACGAGCCCGGCGTGGTGGACACCGTCTTCAGGACGCGCGCCATGTTGTGGTAGAGCCGCGGCACCGGGTACGCGGGGGCGCCGCCCCGCTGGATCATGCGGGCGAACATCATCGAGTGGCGGCACTCGTCCGCGATCTCGGTGAGCGCGTAGCGGACGTGATTGCTGGTCACCGACTTGTCGTAGATGTGCCGGACCAGCAGCTGCATCAGGATGATCTCGAACCAGATGCCCAGTGAGGCGAGGGAGGCCGCCTCGTGCCGGGCCAGGTCCATCCGCTGCTCCTCGGACATCCTGTGCCACAGGGGTGTGTCGTAGAGCGACACGAGCTCCGGGGGCCAGAACCACTTGCCCTCCTCGAAGGGGGCGTCCCAGTCCAGCTCCTTGTCGGGGTCAAAGGAGTGCTTCGCGGAGGACTCCAGGAGCCGTGCGGCGACCTGTTCGCGGTCCCGCAGCGGGCCCAGCGCGTCGCGCAGCAGACGCAGATCGGGTTCGGACACGGTCGTCATGGGTGCGGCCACCTCGCGTTCGGGACGTTCGGGACGTCTCGGGTGCCGAGGACCCGAGGCTTCACCCTTATGAGACTCGGTGTCAGCAAGCCCGTCAATCCCTCCGGCGGGACTTGTTGACGCCGAGTCTTGTCCCCGGTCGTCAGACGGCGTCGGGCGCGTGCACCGCCTCGGGCTGCGGCTGCGGCTGCGCGGCCCCCGGCGGGAAGCTCCTGCGCAGGTCGAAGGCGTACGGCGTCGGCCCGTGGGCCCGCAGGTGCAGCAGCCGCTCCTCCGCCTCCGCCACGGTCGGGCGATGGCCCGCCTCGACCCACCACAGCGTGGTCATGGCCTCCTTGACCCGCTCGAAGAACTCGTGGCGGCGGGACAGCAGCTCGCGGTGCTGCCCCTGGTACATGAAGGCCGCCAGGGCGTTCGCGTCCCGCCACACGGACAGGTTGACGATCAGCCACTCGTCGCCGAAGGCGTAGACGTCCGTGGAGTTGCCCGCGTCGTTCTTCAGCCGCCACACGAAGCCGTCCGCCGCCTCGGCGACCGCGTTGACCGGGTCGAGCGCGTCCACGAAGTCCTTCAACTCCGGTGAGTCCAGCGGGTGTTTCAGTCGGGCTATGTTCACCTGGGCCAGTTCGAAGGCGGTGTCGAGTGTCATGGGGCGCACCCTAAGCACCCGCACCCGCGCCGGCTCAGCCCTTTCCGTCCAGTGAGACGGCCGCCTCCATCACCGCGCGGGCGATCGGCGCCGCGCTGCCGCCGCCGCTGATCTCCTCCCGGCGGGCCGCCGCGTCCTCCACGACCACCGCCACCGCCACCGCGGGCCGGGCCGCGCCCTCGGCCCGCGCCCAGCCGATGAACCAGGCGTACGGCGTGCCGTGGTTGCCCACGCCGTGCTGCGCGGTACCGGTCTTGCCGCCGACCTCCGCACCCTCGATGGCCGCGTTGCCGCCCGAGCCCCGCTCCACCACGTCCACCATCAGCTTCCGCAGCCGCAGGGCCGTCGACGGCGTCATCGCGCGGCCGTAGCTGCGCCGCATGGTCTGGCGGACCAGGCCGCCGTCCGCCGTCGTGGTGGAGTCGACGAGGTACGGGTGCGCCACGTCGCCGCCGTTCGCGACGGCCGCCGCGACCATCGCCATCTGGAGCGGCGTCGCCTTCGTGTCGTACTGGCCGATGGAGGACAGCGCCAGCTGGTCCGGGGACATGCCCGTGTCGACGTTGGAGCGCGCCACGCGGGAGGGGATGCGCAGGTCCGGGTCGTTGAAGCCGAACGACCGCGCCGTCTCCAGCATCCGCCGCTCGCCCGTCCTGACCCCCAGCGCCGCCATCACCGTGTTGCACGACCAGCGGATGGCGTAGGCGAGCGAGGCGTCCGCGCAGCCGGTGGCGGCGTTCGGCAGCGCCGTCCGGGTGCCCGGCAGCACGTACGGATCGGGGACGCCCGTCGGCGCGTCCACGTCCGTGACGACCCCCGCGTCCAGGGCCGCCGCCGCCGTCACGATCTTGAACGTGGAGCCCGGCGGGTACGTCTCGTGGAGCGCCCGGTTCAGCATGGGCCGGGTCGCCGCCGTGTTGAGCCGCGCCCAGGCCGTGGCCGCCTCGCTGCCCGTACCGGACAGCAGGCCCGGCTCGTACGAGGGGCTCGACACCAGCGCCAGGACGCGGCCGCTCGACGGCTCGACCGCCGCCACCGCCCCCCGGCGGCCCGCGAGGCTGCGGAACGCCGCCTGCTGGAGGGCGCCCCTGATGGTGGTGGCGACGTTGCCGGCGGGGCGGCGGGTGGTGCGGCTGACGTCGCTCCACAGGGGGAGCGGGGCGAGCAGCGGACTGGTCCCGGACAGCAGGGCGTCCTCGGCGTCCTCGATCAGCGTCGTGCCGTACGTCTGGGAGGCGTAGCCGGTCACCGGCGCGTACAGCGGGCCGTCGGTGTAGGTGCGTTCGTAGCGCAGGATCTCGCCGGTGTCCTTGGAGCCGGTGACCGGCTGCCCGTCGACGAGGATGTTGCCGCGCGGCGCGGCGTAGCGGGCGAGCACGGGGCGGCGGTTGCCCGGGTTGCCGTCCAGCCGGTCCGCTTCGAAGACCTGCACGCGGGCCGCGTTGACCAGCAGGGCGACGAGCAGGACGAGGCAGAGGGCGGCGGCCCGCCGGATGCATCTGGTCAACGGGCTTCCTTTCGCGGTACGGCGGCGTCCGGGGGCGCCGGCCCGGATCCGGCGGCCCGCGCACCCGGGCCGCCGCCGGTGCCGGTGCCGGCGCCCGGCCCGGTGTCGGCGTGGGTGGGGGTGCGCGGGCGGCGGGGGCACCGCCGCCGGGGTCCGCGGGGGCGTCGGCGTCGGTGAGGGTGGCCGGGCCCGGGGCGAGGGGGCCGCCGCGCGGGTCGCGGGCGGAGTCGCTGAGCCGGATCAGCAGCGCCACCATGATCCAGTTGGTGACCACGGACGAGCCGCCCTGCGCCAGGAACGGCATCGCCATCCCGGTCAGCGGGATCAGCCCCATCACCCCGCCGGCGATGACGAAGACCTGGAGCGCCAGGATGGAGGCGAGCCCGATCGCCAGCAGCCTGCCGAAGGGGTCCCGCAGCGCGAGCCCCGAGCGGTAGCCGCGGGCGACCAGCAGCGCGTAGAGCAGGAAGAGCGCCGTCAGCCCGGCGAGCCCCAGTTCCTCGCCCGCCGTCGCCAGGATGAAGTCCGACTTCGCGGCGAAGCCGATGAGCGAGGAATGCCCGAGCCCCAGACCCGATCCGAACATCCCGCCCGCGGCGAACGCGAACAGCGACTGCGCGAGCTGCCCGGGCCCCTGGCCCGCCTCGATCGACGCGAAGGGGTGCAGCCAGTCCGCCACCCGGCTGTTGACGTGCGGCTCCAGGGACCCGACGGCGTACGCCCCGGCGGCGGCCAGCAGCAGGCCGAGCGCGATCCAGCCGGTTCGCCCGGTCGCCACGTACAGCATGATCACGAACAGTCCGAAGAACAGCAGCGACGTGCCCAGGTCCCGTTCGAGGACGAGCACGCCCACGCTGGTCAGCCACACCGCGACGACCGGTCCCAGCACCCGTCCGGCCGGCAGCCGCGTGCCGAGGAGCCCGCGGCCGCCGCTGCGCGCGAGCACCGAGGCGTTCGCCGCCAGGTACGCCGCGAAGAACACCGCGAGGAGGATCTTCGCGAACTCGCCCGGCTGGAAGGACAGGCCGCCCAGCCGGATCCAGATGCGCGCGCCGTTCACGGCGGGGAAGAAGATCGGCAGGATCAGCAGGGTCAGCGCGGCGGCCACTGACACGTACGCGTACCGCTGTAGCAGCCGGTGGTCCCGCACGCACACCACGACCACCGCGAACAGCGCCACACCGAGCGCCGACCAGACGAGCTGGGTGGGCGCCGCCCGGTCGGCAGGGGTCTCCAGGTCCAGGCGGTAGATGAGGACCAGGCCCAGACCGTTGAGGAGCACCGCGATCGGCAGCAGCAGCGGATCGGCGTACGGGGCGCACAGCCGCACCGCCAGGTGCGCGAGCAGCGCCAGCAGGCCGAGCCCCGCTCCGTACCCAGCGACGTCGGGCGGGACGGCACCGCTGTGGGCGAGACCGACGTCGGCGTAGCCGAGCACCGAGCACAGGACAGCGCAGACGAGCAGGGACAGCTCCACCCCGCGCCGCTTGGCGAGCGGCACCGGAGGAGGGGAGGGGTCCGATGTCGCTGCGGTCATGCACCGCAACGTAGCAAGATATGTGAAATATGTCCTTTATGGCGGTGCGGGCCCGCTCAAGTGGCGTGCACACCGGCCTGACGCGCCCCGCCGCGCACCCCGCGCCGCTGTCCGCCGTGCCGACGGTTCGTCAGCCGGGCCGGCGGGCCCCACCGCCGTGCCGACGGTCCGTCAGCCCGACCTGAGGCCCGCGGTGCCGGACGGGCCCCACCCGCGGCCGCCGGTGCCCGGCAGGCTCCCGGTGGCGCGGCGGCTTCCGTGCGCCGGAGGCTCACGCCGTCTCCGGGGGCCCCGGAGGCTGCGGTCCGTCCCCGGTCCCGGTGGGCTCCGCGGACTCCGGCGGGCCGCCCGCGTCGCCTGGACCGCCGGGCGCGTCGGCGTCGGCGGCCCGCGGATCCGGGCCGGCCGCCCGCTCGCCCTCCGGCTCCTCGGTGAGGTCCACGTACTCCGGCAGCGTCAGCCGCGCCAGCGCGCCCCCGTCCGGGGCGTTCCCGAACCGCAACTCCCCGCCGATCGCCGCCGCCTGGCCCTTCGCGATGGTCAGCCCCAGCCCGTGCCCCTTGCTGCCGCTCTCCGTACGGAACCGCTGCGGGCCGTGCTCCAGCAGGTACGCCGGAAAGCCCGGCCCGTGGTCCCGGATCGTCACCACCGGCCCCTCGACGGTCAGTTCGACCGGCGGGGCGCCGTGCAGGTGCGCGTTCGCCAGCAGGTTCCCGAGCACCCGTTCCAGCCGCCGCTGGTCCGTCTCGACACGGGCGTCCCGGACGATCCGCACCCGCGTCCCCGCCGCGCCGGACGCCCCGGAGGCCCGCACCACCCGCTCGGCCAGCGGCCCCAGCGCGTACACGTCCAGGTCCACCGCCTCACTGCGGGTGTCGAGCCGGGAGATCTCCAGCAGGTCCTCCGTCAGCGCCCGCATCGCCCGCACCCGGTCCCGCACCAGCTCCGCGGGACGCCCCGGCGGCAGCAGCTCGGCCGCCGCCGACAGGCCCGTCAGCGGCGTGCGCAACTCGTGCGCCACGTCCGCGGTGAAGCGCTGCTCGCTGAGCAGCTTGCCCTGCAGCGACGACGCCATCGTGTCGAGCGCGCCCGACACCGTCGCCACCTCGTCCAGCGGCCGCGAAGGATCCTTCGTCCGCGGGTCGTTCACCCGGGCGTCCAGGTCCCCGGCGCTGATCCGCCGCGCCACCTGGGCGGTCAGGTGCAGCCGCCGGGTCACCCGCGTCACCGCGAACCAGCCGACCACAAGCGTCGCCCCGATCGCCAGCACCGACGAGCCGAGGATCGCCTGGTCGAGGCCGCTGATCGTGCGGGCGCTCAGCGAGTAGTCCACCCGCACGGCCAGGGCGCGCCCGTCCGCGGGACCCGCCGCCCACATCGTCGGCCGGCCCCGGTGGTCGGCCACCATCGTGCCCCGGCTGCCGCGGGCCGCCAGGTCCCGCAGCGCCGAGGGCAGTCCCTCCGGGTCCACGCCCGCATACGGCGGCAGCGGCCCGCCCGCCTCGTACGTCCGGGTCACCTCCTCCAGGCGGTCCAGCGCCTTCTCCCGGGAGGTGTCCACGGTCTGCCGGGTCACCGAGACGTGGACCAGCGCGCCCAGCAGCGCCGCAAGGGCGCAGCACATCAGCGTGATGAAGACGGCGGCCTTCCACGTCAGGGTCGCCGTCCAGGCCGGTCGGCGGGGTGCGCTCACCGGGCGCTCCTCTGCGGCTCGGGTTCGGGTTCGCCCCCGGGCGGGGCCGCCGGGCCGGGTCCGCTCGCGGAGCCGCCGTCCGGCTGCGGCGCCTGCGCCGGAGGGCTGGGTTTGACCCGGACGATCTCGTCGCGGGCCGGCAGCATGGTGCCCTGCTGCCCGTCCCACGACCAGGCCGTGCGGTACTCGTAGCCGGGGATCCCCGCGGACACCGAGCGCAGGATGAGGTCCCGGCCCGCCAGCTCCACGCTGACGATCTGGTCCACGGTCGACATGACGCGGACCAGCCCGCCGTCCGGCCCCGGCATGTAGCACCGCACCGCCACGAGCTGCTCCGGCAGGCGCACGCCCACGATGAGTTCGTCCTTCCCGTCGCCGGTGAGGTCGCGGTAGTACGGCTTGAGGACCGGGCAGTCCCCGGGCTCGGCGGCGCACGCCCGGATGCGCTCGGCGGTCTCCTCGTACATGCCGTCCGCCCCGGTGTACGTGTCCGGGTTCGCGTCGAGCTCGGCCCGCAGCACCCTGATCGGGTCCACCCGGTGCACGTCCCCGCCCGGCACCTCGATCCCCGGCACGGCCTCGGTGTCGTTCTCGCCGTAGTCGTGCGGCGGCGCCGTGACCGGGGGCAGGTCCGGCCAGAGCCGGACCGGACCCACGGCCGTGGGCGTGGCGCCCGCGCTCTGCAGCCCCCCGGCGTCACCGCACCCCGCCGCCAGCGGGAGCAGCAGGAAGGGGACCGCCGCGAGCGGCAGCAGACGGGCCGCGTACGCGGACAGGCGGCGGCGGTGCGGGGTCACGGTGCTCCTGGTGCTTCTGACGACGGCTGCGGCGGCGGCCGTGTCGACACCTTATGCGCCGGACGTCCCTTCGCCCGCTCCTCCCGCACCGCAGCGCGTACACCGTAGGCGGGGCGTGTCGCGACCGTGCGGCGGCCGTGTAACAGCGGGCCGTAGCCCACCCCGCGGTCCTGTCACGGCGCACGTCCTGTCACGGCGTACGGGCCGGGGCGCGCGCCGCCGGAGCGGCTCAGGGCGCGGTGTCGCCGCCGTCCGGGCCCAGGGCCTGCCGGCACAGGGCGAGGAGCCGTTCGTCGTCGTGGATGTCGTGGTCGCTGCCGCCGACGAGGCCCGCCGAGGCGTTGTGGCGGCGGGCACGGGCCAGCTCTGCCCGCAGCAGCGGCACCATGGCGGCCCCGTCCTCCCCGTCCGCCCCGAGCGGGCCCAGCTCCGCCAGGAACTCGGCGACCCGCAGCCGGGTGTGCCGGTTCTCCCGCCAGGCCGCCGCCAGCACCGGCGACACCTCGCCCAGGCCGCCCGTCACCCGGCCGAGCGCCACCGCCGCGTCCACCCGGAGCCACACGTCCCGCGCCGTCAGGCAGGCCCGCAGCTCCGGCGCCGCCACGGCCGCGGCGCCGCCGAACGCGCCCAGGGCCCCGGCGGCCGACCGCCGGCTGAGCGCGTCCCCGGCCAGCAGCAGCGCCCGCAGCCTCGGCAGCACCGCGCGGGCGTCGCCGCCCTCCACCGCCCACAGGGCGCGGGCCGCAGCGGCGGCCATCCCCGCCGACGGGTCGTCCAGCAGCCTGCGCAGGTCGGGCGCCGCCTCCCGCGCCGCCGGCCCGAACGACGCCAGCGCCCGCAGCGCCGACTCCAGCACCCACTCCCGGCGGAACACCGGCGCGCCCCGCAGCACCCGCAGCACCTCGGGCAGCGCCTCCACGGCCCGCAGCCGCGCCAGCGCCAGCAGCAGCGGACCGCACCGCTCGCCCAGGTCGTCGTCCAGCGGCAGCGCCCCCAGCCGGCGGCGCAGCGCAGGCGCCAGCGGCGCGCCCCCTCCTCCAGGTGCGGGATCGCGTACAGCAGCCTGCCGTGCGGCTCCGGCTCCTCCAGGGCCCGGGCCAGCGCCGGCACCGCACGGGCGTCGCCCGCCCGGGTCAGCGCCAGCAGGGCCCGCGCCGCACCGGGACGGCCGCCCTCCCACTCCGGAACCCACGGTGCGGGCTCCGCCCCGACCCGCGCGGCCAGCGCGTCGGCGGCCGGCGCCGCCAGGGCGAACAGGTCCTCCAGCCAGCTCGCGGCCGCCGCCCGCAGCCGCGGGTCCGGGGTGTCGAGCTGCGCCCCGACCAGCCGCACCACCTCGCCGTAGCCGCCCCGCCAGGTGCGGACCAGGCTGCCGCACATCCACACCGCGTCGGTCCGCTGCGCGGTGTCGGGGCTGCGGAGCTGGGCGGTGATCAGCGCGATGCGGTCGTCGACCCGGTCGTCGAGGGCGCCGTGCAGGGTCCGCAGCAGGTCGTCGGCCCAGGCCGTGCCCCGTCCCGCACGCTGCTCCTCGCGCAGCTCCCGGAGCTGCCCGACAAGGGTGGGCGCCGCGGGCCGCAGGTCCCCGGCGGCTTCCGGCGCGCTGACCGGAGCGATCGGTTCCCGTACGCCGGGCGCGGTTCGCGAGTTGGCCGAATCCCACGGGGTCGCGGAGGCGTTGTACCCCGCAAGGGTTGCGCTGCCGAACCCGGACGGCATAACGGAACCACCCGCCCCAGCCGTACCACCGCTCCCCGCCGTACCGCCCCCGGCCGCCCCGCCGGCGCCCCCCGCCGCGCCGGCGCCCGCTCCGGGGCCGTCCACTCCCGCCGGGCACGCCCCGGCCGCGCCGCCCGCGCAGGACGGTCCGCATCCGCCCTGGTGCGCGCCCTCCGGCAGCTGCCGCAGCTCCGCCAGCAGCCCGATGACCGTCACCGCCACGTCCCGGGGCAGCAGCGCGGGTGCGCACCGGGCCAACTGGGCCAGCGCCGCCAGCCGCAGCGCCGGGTCCTGGGCCGCGCCGGACAGCCAGCCCAGCCAGCCCGCGGTCTCCCCGCGCAGCGACTCGTACCGCAGCGCGATCCGCCCCACCGCCTCGACCAGCGCGAGCCGCACCTCCGGGTCCAGCTCGACCGTCAGCCGCTCCCGCAGCAGGTCCAGGACGCGCGCCGGGTCGCCGTGCAGCGAGGCGAGCGCGCCCGGCGCGGCCAGCCGCACCTCGCGGTCCTCGTCGCCGACCAGCCCCAGGAAGACGTCGGCGCCCGCGGCCACCGCCGCCGCGGCCATCGCGTAGTTCGCGGCGTCCTCGAACTCCTCGCAGTCCGGGTCGAGTTCCTGCATCTCGTCGTCGCCCGACAGGTCGATGCCGCCGATGCTGGCGAGCAACTCCACGACGCAGCCGCGGTCCTGGACCTCCGGGCAGGCGACGAGCTCCAGCAGGAACGGGATGCAGGCCAGCGTGGAGTCGTACACGTCGCCCTGGTGGTGGACGGTGCCGTACATCCCGTCGAGGGCCTGCTCGCGCTCCGCCGGATCCGCGGAGGCGAGCCCGCGCAGCAGCGCAGGCACGTCGTCGGCCGGGCCGTAGGCATGACCCAGCGAGGCCCAGTCGACCTCGTCGATCCCCGTGAACATGCCTTCCCTCCCCGTGAACACTGCACTTGGGGGCAATAGTGCACCACACCGGGGACGCCGATGCCCCGGCAATCGGACACGCCTGGGACACGCCTCGGCCACATCTCCGGCCACATCTCCGACCACATCTCCGAGCGCCTCCCCCGACCGGCCCCCGGCCCCATTCCCCGGCCGAGCCCCGGCCCCGCCGCCCTGCCGTCCCGGGCGTGTCCCCGCCCCCGCTCCACGGCCCGCGCCGCGGCGGCCACGCCCTGCTCCTCGCCCCGCACCCTGTGCCCCGTCCCCCTTCCGCGCCATGGCCCGCGCCGCGGCCACGTCCCGCACCCCCGCGCCCCGCCCCCCTTCCGCGCACCGCGCCCCGTTCCACGGCCCGCGCCGCGGCGGCCACGCCCTGCTTCTCGCCCCGCACCCTGTGCCCTGCCCCTCACCCGCACTCCGTGCCCTGCCCCCGCTCCACGGCCCGCGCCGTGGCCACGCCCCGTACCCCAGTGCACCTGCCCCCTTCCGCGCCCCGCCCGCCGCACCGCGCGCCCGCAGGTCGGCCCCGTCCGGCGCGCCGCGCCCCGCAGTCCGCTGTCCCGCGACCCGACCCCCGCTCCGCGCTCCGCCGCCGTGCGGCGCCCGTACCGGGGCGGGCGCGGGTGAATCGCGGGCCCGGCGGGACTGACGGAGAGGACGCGGGGTCAGGACTGACCCCGTGGACCTGCCCCGTATCGCCCCCATGCTCGCCACCCCCGGCACCCTCCCGCCCGCCGCCCAGGACGCCGAGTGGGCCTACGAGACGAAGCAGGACGGCCAGCGGGCGGTGTTCTACCTCCCCGGTGACGGCACCCTCGCCCTGCGCTCCCGGTCCGGTGAGGACATCACCGCCGCCTACCCGGAGCTGCGGCCCCTGGCCGGTGCGCTGCCCGCCGGGCTCGCGGCCGTCCTCGACGGGGAGATCGTGATGCCGGACGAGGCGGGCCGCAGCGACTTCGCCCGGCTCCAGCCCCGCATGGGGCTCGCGGCCTCCCGGAACGCGCCCGCCGGCTGGCCGCCCGCGCGCCCGTCCACGCGGTGCTGTTCGACGTCCTCCACCTGCGGGGCCGCCTGCTCACCGGCCTGCCCTGGACCGAGCGGCGGCAGGAGCTGGAAGCCCTGGGCCTGGCCGGCCCCGCCTGGTCCACGCCCGCCGCGCTCGTCGGCCACGGCGCGCAGGCGCTGCGCGCCACCCGGGAGCACGGCCTTGAGGGCCTCCTCTGCAAGAGGCTCGCCTCCCGTTACGCACCCGGTGCGCGCTCCCGCGACTGGATCAAGATCCGCAACATGCGGACCGCCGACGTCGTCGTCGGCGGCTGGCTGCCCGGCGCGGGACGGCTCACCGGTCTGCCCGGCTCGGTGCTCATGGGCCAGTACGAGCGGCCCGGCGGGGACCTCCGCTACGTCGGCGCCGTCGGCACGGGCTGGAGCGAGCGGGAGCGCGCCGAGCTGGCCCGCCTGCTCCACGCCTCGGAGACGCCCGCGTGCCCGTTCGCCCAGGCGCCGCCGGTCGCCGCGACGGCCCACTGGGTACGGCCCCGGCTGGTGGGCGAGGTCCGCTACGCCACGCGCACCAGGGGCGGGCTGCTGCGCCAGCCGTCCTGGCTCAGGCTGCGCCCGGACCTGTCCCCCGAGGAGTCCTCCGCGTACCTGGACTGACGCCCGGGGCCCTCAGCCCTCCGGGACCGGCCCCGCGCCGGCGCCGTCGACCAGGGGCCGCAGCACGTCCCCGTACCGCTCGGCGCGCGGGGCGACGTCGCCGAGCAGGAACGTCAGCTCCTCGGGGCGGCCGCACGCCGCCACCTCTTCCCACGTCACCGGCGCCGACACGGCGGGCCGCGCCCGCGCCCGCAGGGTGTAGGGCGCGGCGGTGGTCTTCGCGGCGGCGTTCTGGCTGTGGTCCACGAAGACCCTGCCGGGCCGCAGGGCCTTCGCCATCCGGTGCACGACCAGCCGGGGCAGTTCCGCTTCCGCCTCCACGGCGAGCCGCTTCGCGTACGCGGACACCACGTCCGACGGCGTGGGCCTGATCCCCGCGTACAGGTGCAGCCCCTTCGCGCCGGAGGTCTTGGCATAGGCGGTGAGCCCGTCCGCCGCGAGCCGGTCGCGCAGCCACAGGGCGACCCGGCAGCAGTCGACGACCGTCGCGGGAGCGCCGGGGTCGAGGTCGAAGACGATGCGGTCGGCGACGCCCGGGGCGCCGGCCCGCCACTGGTGGGTGTGGAACTCCACCACGAGGTTCGCCGCCCACATCAGGGATGCCAGGCCGTCGACCACGACCTGGCGGGCGCCCGGCTCGTCGGAGCGGGGAACGGGCGCGGTGGTCACCCAGTCGGGGGTGCCGAGCGGCGGGTTCTTGGTGAAGAACAGCTGCCCCTCGGGCCCGTCCGGGTAGCGGAGGAAGGACAGCGGGCGGTCACGCAGATGGGGGAGGAGCAGGTCCGCGACGACCGCGTAGTAGTGCAGGATCTCCCCCTTCGTCGTCCCGGTCGCCGGATGGATGACCTTGTCCAGGTTGCTGAGGGCGATCCGCCGCCCCTCCACCTCCGTGATCGGCGTCATACGATGAGAATCCCACGATTCCGGTACGAAAGGGATGAACCGTGCGATCCATATGGAACGGCGCTATCTCCTTCGGGCTGGTCAGCATCCCCATCAAGCTGGTGAACGCGACCGAGAACCGGTCGATCTCCTTCCGCCAGATCCACACCGAGGACGGCGGGCGGATCCGCTACCGCAAGGTGTGCGAACTCGACGGGCAAGAGGTGACGGCGGCCGAGATCGGCAAGGCGTACGAAGAGGCCGACGGCACCATGATCCCGATCACCGACGAGGACCTGGCCGCGCTGCCGCTGCCCACCGCCAAGACGATCGAGATCGTCGCCTTCGTACCGGCCTCCCAGATCGACCCGCTCCAGATGGACGCCGCCTACTACCTGCAGGCGAACGGCGTCCCCGCAGCGAAGCCGTACACACTGCTGCGCGAGGCGCTCAAGCGCAGCGACCGCGTCGCGATCGCCAAGTACGCGCTGCGCGGCCGGGAGCGCCTGGGGATGCTGCGGGTCGTGGACGACGTGATCGCCATGCACGGGCTGCTCTGGCCGGACGAGATCCGCCGCCCCGAGGGTGTGGCACCCGAGACGCCCGTCACCGTCCGCGACGCCGAACTGGACCTGGCGGACGCCCTGATGGACACGCTCGGCTCCGTCGACATCGGGGAACTGCACGACGACTACCGGACGGCGGTGGAGGAGCTGATCGCCGCGAAGGCGGAGGGGGCGGTGGCGCCCCCGGAGCCGGGCCCCGAACGCGGCGCCCAGGTCATCGACTTGATGGCGGCGCTGGAGAGCAGCGTCCGCGCGGCCCGCGAGGCCCGCGGCGAGGAGGCGGCAGGGGAGGAGGTTGCGCGGGCAGCCGAGGCGTCGGTCACGGACCTGCCCTCCCGCTCCCGCAGGACGCCCCCGCGCGCCCCGGCCGCGCCCAAGGCGGCGGGCGGCAGGAAGTCGGCCACCGCCGAGGCGCCGGGGGGCCGGGCCCGGAAGGCCGCGTCCAAGACGGCGTCGGCACCGGCGTCGAAAACCAAGGAGGGGGCGGCGGCCGACAAGGCGGCGGTGAAGAAGGCGGCGGCCGCAAAGACGGCAGCGGCCGACAAGACGGCAGCGAAGAAGACGGCGGCCGCCAAGACGGCGGCGAAGAAGACGGTGGCGAAGAAGGCCACCGCGGGGCGGGGTGCGGCCCGCAAGCGCTCGGCCTGAACGGCGAGTGGGACGGCGCCCGCCGGGAGGGCTGTGGGCCGGGCGACGCAGCGACCCCTCCCGCGCCCGCCGAGGGAGGGGCGCGCCCGCTGCCGTCCCGGACGCCCGGACCCCGCGGACGGCGGCCCCGGGGCGTGGAGGGCCCGGGGCGTGGAGGGCCCGCCGGTCCCCGGCTATGGTTGCGCGAGCGAACCACGGGGGAGGCGGTGAGCCGGAGATGGCACGGGACTACGACAGCCAGCTGCTGGAGTCGGTGGCCGTACGGCGGCGCCGGATGCGGGACGCCCTGCTGTTCGGAGCGCAGCGGGCCCTGCGTACGGCCGACGAGCGGCTGGGCAAGGTCTTCGCCGGTATCGCCATCGCCGCCGTGCTGTGCGCGGGCTGCGTCGGCTGGTCCTTCCTCCAGCACACGCTGGCGAAGCAGAAGGCGGAGGAGGAGCAGCAGCGGCTCCGCCTGGAGCAGCCCTACGAGACGCCGAGCCCTTCGGCTGCTCCGTAGCCGATACGGTCCTGCGGGCGCTCCTCGGCAGGCGGAGTCCGCCGGCGGGGAGACCGCCCGCAACGGCCTTGCCGTGACGCCCCATCGATCCCGAAGGCAGCCGAAGCCGTGATGATAGGTTCCGCCAAGTGGTGAGCACAGCAACGACGTCCCGGGCCCCACTGAGCCGGGTGACCCTGGTCGGGGAGCGGCGCCGCGCCGATCTCGTCCTGCCCTCGGACACCCCGATCGGGCAACTGCTGCCGGACATCCTCCGGTTGCTCGACGACCGGGCCGCCTCCCGCCCGATGACCCGTCAACTCGTCACCGTGGACGGTTCCGCCCTGCCGCACGAGACCACGCTGGCCTCGGCGGCCATCGCCGACGGCGCCGTCCTGCGGCTCGTCCGGACCCACTCCGCGCCTCCCGCTCCCGTGGTGCACGACGTCACCGACCAGGTGGCGGACGATCTCGACGTCCAGGCGTGGCGGTGGCGTCCGGCCGCGCGCCGCGTCGGTGCCGGGGCGGCGTCCGTGGTGTTCGCGGTGACGGCCGCGGTCCTCGCCCGGCGCGAGGTCCCCCTCGACGCGCTGGCGGGAGTGCTCGCGGCGGCCATGGCGGTCCTGCTGGCGGCCGGCGCGCTCGTCAGCCGCATCGGGGGCGGAAACCGGGGCCTGGCGACGGCCCTGCTGCTGGTGTCCGGCACTCTCGGCACGCTCGCGGCCTGGACCGCGGCCGACGCGTACGCCTGGCCCGGTCTGCTGCGGCTCGCCGCGGTCGCCGCGGCGTTGACCGCGACCCTCGCGGCGCTCGGCCTCTTCTCGCCGCTCGGCCGCGGCGGACTCGTCGGCGCGGCGGCCATGGCCGTGACCGCCGCCGGGTGGGAGGCCGTCGCCGCCGTCCAGCCCGAACTGCCCCGGCTCGGTGCCGTGATGGCCGTGTGCTCCCTCGTGCTGCTCGGGCTGCTGCCCCGGCTCGCCCTGATGGCGTCCGGGCTGGCCGCGCTCGACGACCGCCGGTCCGGCGGCGCGTCCGTGAGCCGCCACGAGGTGCACAACGCCCTGGCCGCCACCCACCGGGGGCTCGTGCTGGCGACGGTTGTCACCGCGGTCTCCGCCGCGGCGGCCGCCTGGCTGCTGACGCTGGGTGGCCGGCCTTCCGCGTGGAGCACGGCCCTCGCTGCGGTGGTGGCGGTGGTCCTGCTGTCGCGGGCCCGCGCCTTCCCCCTGGTGGCGGAGGTCGCCGCGCTGTCCGCCGCCGGGGGAGCCGTCGTCGTCCGGCTCGTGGCGGTGTGGATGGAGCACACCGGGGGCGTCGGGCCGCTCCTCGTGCTGTGCGCGGCCGCGGCGCTGCCGCTGCTCGTGCTGGCGGTCCAGCCGCCCGAGCACGTGCGGGTCCGGCTGCGGCGGACGGGCGACCTGGCCGAGTCGATCGGCATGGTGGCGCTGTTCCCGCTGGCCGTGGGGGTGTTCGGCGTGTACGGGCAACTGCTCGACCGGTTCTGAGTCGGCGTGCCGAGCGGCGCGCGAGGCGGAGAAGAAGGGCAACGGGGCGGAACGACATGGCGAGCGGAAACAACTGGCAGAGCGATGTGCTGCGCGACCTGAGGGGCGGCGGCGCGGCCGCCTCCTCCTCGGGTGCGGCGGCCTCCGGAGGGACCGTCGGCGGAGCCACGGACGGCGGCGGGCCCGGCCCCGCGGCCCGGGGAGGCGCGTCCGCGGGCACCGGGCCGGGGAGCGACGCCCCGGCGCCGCAGTCCCCACTGGTCGACGGACCGCACGGGCACGTCCCGGGGCCCACGGGCCAGACGGCGGGGACCCCGGGCACCGCCACCGTGCCGCCGCGGACCCCCGCGCCCGCGGCACCGGGCGCCCCCGCCCAGGCCGCACCCACCGGGCCGGGCGCACCGCCGGCCCGGCCCGCGCCCCCAGGACCGGGCGCCCCTACGCAGGGCACCGCCCCTACGGAGGGCACCGCCCCTACGCAGGGCACCGCCCCTACGCAGGGCACCGTGCCCGCCCAGGGCACCGCCCCGGTCCCACCCGCCTCCGCTGCGCCGGGCGCCGCCCCAGTGCATCCCGCCCCAGTGCATAGCGCACCCGCCCACCCTGCTTCCGCCCAGCCGACTTACCCCCGACTTCCGCCCAGCCCGCTTCCGCCCATCCGGCCTCCGCGCACCACCCGACCTCCGCCCACCCGGCCCCCGCGCACCCCGCGGCCTCCGCCCGCCCGGCCCCCGCGCACCCCACGGCGGCCCACCACCCCGGGCCCGCCGCCGGGCAGCGGCCCACCGCCGAGTCCCGGCCCGTGGCCGACGCACACCTGGCCGGTGCCGTCCGCACACCGCGGCATGGCGAGTCCCGCACCGCCCGCGTCCTCCGCACCATGCGGAGAATCGTTTCCTCGTCGGTAGCGCGCGAGGTCGCGGAAGCGACCCGTACCGCCGAGACGCTGCAGCAGCCGGTGACGACCGGTCGGCAGATCGCGGTCACCTCGATCCGCGGCGGCGCCGGCAAGTCGACCGTCGCCGCCCTGCTGGGCACCACGTACGCGCACTACCGCCAGGACCCCGTCCTGATCGTGGAGGCCGACCCGTCCCTCGGCTCCCTGCCGCTGCGGCTCGGCGCCGAGCACCTGCGGTGGACGACGGCCGACATCGCGGACATCGTCGAACCGCAGATGTCCCTGCTGGACGTCACCGGCTACCTGACCCGGCTGCCCGGCGACGCCTGGCTCCTCCCCGCCAGCCAGGGCCGGATCGGCGCGATGCTGGACAGCACGACGTACGGGCGCGCCATGGTCGCCCTGCGCCGCTACTTCGGCGTCACGGTCGTCGACTGCGAGACCCTGCCCGCCGAGGTGGCCCGCGTCGCGCTCTCCGCGTCCCAGGCCCGCGTCCTCACAGCCCCCGCCACACCGGAGGGCGTCTCCAGCACCCGCACGGTCCTGGAATGGATGCGCGGACTGCCCGAGCACGTGATCGCCGGCACCGTCGTCGTCCTCACCGAGACGACCCCGCACACCCGCCTCGATCTGGCCAGGGCCGCCCGCGTGCTCGCACCGACCGGGGCGTCCGTGCACGTCCTTCCGTACGACCGGCACCTCGCCGCCGGCGGGCCCATCCGCACCGACCTGCTGGCCGAGCCGACCCGGCAGGCCGTCACCCGCTTCGCCGCCGACGTCTTCCAGATGTCCCTGCGGCGCCACTGAACCCCGTCTGAGCAGCTGATGAGCACCCGACTGATCCACCGCCCGGCCCGGACCACCCGCCCCCCGGCCGCCTCGGAGCCCCGCGTCGTCGAGGCACCGCCCAACCTCCCCGAGGGGAAGGCCGGCAACGTCGCGATGTCGCTGCTGCCGGTCGCCGGCGTCATGTCGTCCGTCGTGATGATGACGGTCGTCCGCAACAGCCAGTTCGCCGCGCTCGGCGCGCTCCTCCTCGTCGTCACCGTCATCGGCTCCCTCGTGATGGTGTTCTCCCAGCGCGGCAAGGCCCAGCGCACCCGCCGCACCCAGCGCGAGGCGTACCTGGCGTACCTGGAGGACCTGCGCGAGGAACTGGCCACCGAGGAGCGGGACCGGCGGGAGACCGCGGACGTGCTCAACCCGCCGCCGCACGCGCTGTACGACATCGTGCGCGACCCGGCGCGGCTATGGGAGCGCCGCCGCCACGACGGCGACTTCCTGCGGGCCCGGACGGGCACCGGGGAGATGCCCGTACGCGATCTCAGGATCGCCCAGCCGGAGTCCACCGTGCTCAGCCCGCCCGACCGGTTCATGCTGAACGAGGCGTCCGCCCTGACGGCACGCTTCCGCACCGGCCACGAACTCCCGCTCACCGTCCCCCTCGACCGGGTGGGCGACATCAGCGTCATCGGGCCCCGCGAGGACTGCCTGCGCGTGGTCCGCGCCCTGCTCGTGCAGGTGGCGGCGTTCCACGCACCCGACGACGTGGGCGTCGCCGTCGCCGCTCCCGGCGAGCGCCTCGGCGACTGGGAGTGGGCCAAGTGGCTGCCCCACCTGCTGGACACCGAGCGGTTCGACGGGCCGGTGGCCGCCCGGCGCATCGCCCCCTCCCTCCCGCAGCTCGCCCGCCGACTGGCCCCCGAGCTGCGGCGCCGCGCCTCCTACGCGGCCGAGGTGCGGCGCGGACTGTCCGGCAGAGACGCCCTGACGATGACGTCCCGGCTGCTCGTCGTCTCCGACGGCCACGGCGAGGACGCCGTCGAACTCCCCCTGCCGGACGAGGCCGTCGGCCTGCGGGACATGGGCGTCACCGTCGTCCACCTCCTCGCCCAGCGCATCCAGGAGCCCGGCCACGTCGGCGTCCGCATCACCGTCGACGGGGAGCGGGTCGTCATCGAGGACCTGCGCGGGGAGGAGCCGATCACCGCGCACGGCACCGCCGACGACGTGGACCTTCCGTTCGCCGAGGGCCTGGCGCGGATGCTGGCCCCGCTGCGGCTGTCCGCCGAGTCACTGGCGGACGCGCCGCTGTCCGGTCCGGTCGACTTCGCGGACCTCCTCGGCGTCGAGGACGTGGCCCGCCTCGACCTGGACCGGCTGTGGGCGCCCCGCGGGGAACGCTCCTTCCTGCGGGTGCCCATCGGGGTCAACGACGCCCGCGAGCCCGTACTCCTCGACCTCAAGGAGTCCTCCGAACTCGGCATGGGCCCGCACGGCCTGTGCGTCGGCGCCACCGGCTCCGGCAAGTCGGAGCTGCTGCGCACCCTCGTCCTCGCCCTGGCCGCCACGCACCCGCCGGAGGACCTGGCGCTCGTCCTCGTCGACTACAAGGGAGGGGCGACCTTCGCCCCGTTCGCCGGGCTGCCGCACGTCGCCGGGGTCATCACCAACCTGGAGAACCAGGCCGGCCTCGTCGAACGGGTCCACGCCTCCCTCGCCGGCGAGGTCAAGCGCCGCCAGCAGGTCCTGAAGGACGCCGGGAACGTCGCCGACATCGGCGACTACGCGGCCCTGCGCGCCGACAGGCGCCCCGACCTCGAACCGCTGCCGCACCTCTTCGTCGTCATCGACGAGTTCGGTGAACTCCTCACCGCCAAACCCGACTTCATCGACCTGTTCCTGTCCATCGGCCGTATCGGCCGCTCCATCGGCGTGCACCTGCTGCTCTCCAGCCAGCGCATCGAGGGCGGCAAGCTGCGCGGCCTCGACACCTACCTGTCGTACCGGCTGGGGCTGCGGACGTTCTCCGCCGACGAGTCCCGCACCGTCCTGGACACCCAGGACGCCTTCCACCTCCCGCCGCTGCCCGGCTTCGGCTACCTCAAGGTCGACACCAGCCACTACGAGCGCTTCAAGGCGGGCTACGTGTCCGGCGCGTACCGGGGACCCGTCCGGCACCCCGACGACTAGGACACCGGCCCCCTGGTGCTGGAGTACCCGACGCTCAACACCCTGGGTGATCCCGGGCGCGACACCGACGCGCAGGAGCCCGCCGTCCGGCGCCGGGAGACCGGCCCCACCGAGCTCGGCACCATGGTGGAGCAGCTGGAGCGCGCACCGGCAGCACCCGTGCGCCGCATCTGGCTGCCGCCGCTGCCCGCCGCGCTCCCGCTGGACCGGGTGGCCGGCCCCCTGGACGTCGGCGCCCGCGGGATGCAGCTGCGGAAGCGGCGCGGCCCCCTCCAGGTGCCGCTCGGGCTGCTCGACGACCCGACGAAGCAGTGGCAGGGCGAGTGGTTCCTCGACCTCACGGTCGCGGGCGGCCACGCCGCCGTCATCGGCGGCCCCCAGTCCGGCAAGACGACCCTGCTGCGCACCCTCGTCCTGTCCCTCGCACTCACCCACACGCCGCAGGAAGTCGGCGTCTACGCCCTCGACCTGGTGGGCGGCGGCCTCCAGGCGCTGTCCGGGCTCCCGCACGTCGGTGGCGTCGCCACCCGCGCCGACCGGGAGCGCGCCGCCCGCACCGTCGAAGAGGTACGCGGCATGCTCGCGCAGCGCGAGGAGCTCTTCCGCACCCACGGGATCGACTCCGTCGAGCAGCTGCGGACCCTGCACGCGACCGGCCGCCTCCCGGAGCTGGCGTCCGCCGAGATCGTGCTCGTCATCGACGGCTTCGGCGCGCTCCGCGACGACTTCGAGGAGCTGGACGACACCGTCTCCGACCTCCTCAAGCGCGGCGGCGGCTACGGCATCCACGTGGTGGCGGGCATGCTCCGCTGGAACGACGTGCGCATCGCCGTCCAGTCGAACTTCGGCACCCGCGTCGAACTGCGGCTCAACGACCCCGGCGAGTCCAGCATCGACCGCAAACTCGCCGAGACCCTGTCCCCCGACGAGCCCGGCCGGGTCCTCACCGACCGCAAGCTGTTCGCGCAGGCCGCCCTCCCCCGCACGGACGGCCTCGCCGACGCGGCCGAACTCGGCACGGTCCTGGAACGCACCGCCGGCACGGTCCGCGCCACCTGGAGCGGCGATGTCGCCCAGCCCGTGCGGGTCCTGCCGCACGTCCTGGAACCGGCCCTGCTGCCCGGCCCCGCGGCGGAGCCGCGCCGGGTCCCGATCGGCCTGGACCAGACCGGCCTCGCGCCCGTCCTGCTCGACCTGTTCGCGCACGATCAGCACCTCCTGGTGCTCGGCGACAGCGAGTGCGGCAAGACCAGCCTGCTCAGGACGGTCGCGAGGGGCCTCATGGAGCGGTACGGCGAGGACGACCTCGTGTTCGCCGTCATGGACCCGCGCCGGGGCCTGCGCGGGCTGATCCCCGAGGAGTTCCTCGGCGGCTACGCGTACAACGGCAAGCTGTGCGCGGGGCTTTCGGCCGGCATCGCCACCGAACTGGAGAAGCGGTTGCCCGACGAGAGCGCCCCCCTGGACGCCCTGGAGCCGGGCAGCTGGGGCAGCGGCCCCCGCATCGTGGTCCTCGTCGACGACTACGACGTCCTCACCACCGCCGGGCAGGCGCCGCTCACGCCGTTCCTCCCCTACATCCCGTCCGCCGTCGACATCGGCCTGCACTTCGTGCTGACCCGCCGGGTCGCCGGAGCATCCCGCGGCATGTACGAGCCGCTGGTCCTGGGCCTGCGCGAGTCCGGTGCCTCGGCGCTCGTGATGGACGGTGACCGCGGCGAGGGCCAGCTCTACCCGGGCGTGTACGCCTCGCCCCAGCCGCCGGGCCGGGGCGTCCTCGTCCGCCGGGGCCACGCCAACCGCCTGATCCAGACCGCCTACACCACCTGATCCGTACCGCTTGAACCGCATCGCCTGCACAGCTGACCGGCACCGCCTGCCCCGCCGGGTGCCTCGCCGCCCCCGGCCCGGCGCCCTGGGGCCCGCCCGGACACGTGCCGGGACGGCCGCAGGACCCTCACGGACCGCGACGGACCCGGCAGACCAGCGGGACCGGAGAGACCCGGCAGACCAGGGGGGCCGGAGAGAACCCGCAGGGCCGCCAGCCCCGGAGCCCCCGCCAGACTCGCCAGACTCGCCAGGTTCGCCAGACCCGACAGCCGCGGCAGACTCGCCAGACCCGAGAGAGCAGCGAGACCGGAGAGACCGGAGAGGCCTGAGAGAGCAGCGAGACCGGAGAGACCGGAGAGGCCCAGCAGGCCAGCGAGACCAGAGAGACCGGAGAGGCCCAGCAGGCCAGCGAGACCAGAGAGACCGGAGACGCCCAGCAGGCCAGCGACATTAGAGAGACCAGAGAGACCAGAGAGGCCGGAGACGCCCAGCAGGCCGGACAGCCTGGGGCACACCCGACAGACCGACCCCACACGCCCGAGGGACCGAAGGACCACATGACCAAGGACGTCATCGCGCTGACCCGCCGCATGCCCGACCCGGCGACCGTGCTCGCGGGGCTGCTCGCCGGAGGCCCCGACAAGGTGGGGCGCCTCACGGGCGAGGGCGCCGTCGTGCAGCTGTGCGACGAGACGGGCAGGCCGCTCGTCTCGGTCGAGGCGCCGCTTCTCGTACAGGTCGAGGGCGAGGCCGAACGCCTGATGGGCGCCGCTCCGCCGCCCGTCCCCTTCTGGTGGACGGAGGTCCGCGCCAGCACCGGTGTACCGGACGCCGAGCGGCTGGCCGGCACGTTCGCGGCCCGGCTCGCGGACCTGGCCGGGGGCTCCGCATGGCCGCCGGACGCCGCGGGGTCGCTGGACGTCGTCCGTACGGACGGGGTGGTCGTGGCGCCCGAGCCGGCCGCCGCGCAGCCCGCGGTGGACGTCCTCACCGACAAGGTCGCCGTCGTCATCCAGGACCGGCCGGTCGTCGCCATGACGGCCTGGCTCGCGGACGCCTTCCGCGCCGCGGCCGAAGCGGGTCTGGGCCTCCAGATCGTCAGCCCGCCCGGCACGTACATGTCGCCCGCCGTACGCGACAGCCTCGGCGGCTGGCCGTCGCGGTGGGTCGTGCAGGACGAGAGGGACGGCTACTACGACGGCCTGACGGGAGCCGTACTGCGCTGGCAGGAAGGCATGTTCGCGCCCCTCGTCCCGACCGCCCCGACCGCCGGCGGGCCGGCGGCAGCCCCGGCAGGCGCTACCGCGGACGCGCCGGCGACAGCCGAGGCGGAACCTCCGGTGGCCGCCGCCTTCCGGGAGGTGGCGCCCACCGGGGAGCGGCAGCTCGCGATCACCTACCGCGCGGTGCACCCGGCGGACGAGCGCCTGGTGCTGGGCGGCGGCCTGGAGGCGGTCTGGCGGGAGCTGACGGGTGAGCCGCCGGCCGGCTGGGGCACCGCCGAGCCCGCGAACCTGCCGTGGTCGCCCCGCCGCCTCACCGACGTGGCCCGCGCCCGGGCCCCCCTGCCGACCTGGCTCGTCGTGGTCGGCAGCCCCGACCGGCCGGGCCTCGCCACCGTACGGGTGCGCCGCACCACGGCGGGGGTCGAGGAGGAGGTCACCCTGGCGCTCGGCTACGGGGCCGGCGAGGAGCCGCCGGTGGACGCCGTGCCGCGTGCCGCGGAGGCCCTCGCCACCCGCCACCGCCTGCAGTCGATGCTCGTGCAGATCCGCAGGGCCCGCCGCGACCTCGCGGTGCCGCCCCGCTTCGAAGGCCCCGGCGTACCGCTGGCGTTCGCCCTCGGCGCGGAGGAGGTCCGGGCCGTTCCGGGCGACCGCGCCCGGCGCACCCCGCTGTCCCGGCCGCCCGTGGAACTGGGCCCCGAGACCCGCCCGGCGCTGTACTACCCGTTGCCGGGCGACCCGTCGGACCTGTCGGGCTGGGCGGACTTCGAGGCGCTGATGAGGCACTTGAAGGGTCAGTAGCAGAGAGGCGACGGGATGGCACTGTGTCATATCCGTGTCACAGGAACCTGGTTCCGGATTGCAAACGGGTTCGTCGGGTTGATACACATGGACGGGTAGCCGAACATCAGACCGGTTGTGGGGGGAAGCTGATGAAGTTCGACATGGGCTCCAAGGTCCTGACGACGCTGATGCAGCAGTCGAATCTGTCGACGAACGATCTGGGCCTGCTCATCCGCCAGTTGATCCAGGCGGCGGCGCCCCTGGAGGGCAAGTTCAACGGTGCGGGCAAGGCGTCGTTCGACCTGTTCAAGTCACGGTCGGACGAGATCACTGCGGAGCTGAACGCCTCGCTGCGGGCGATCCTCGGGGGCCAGTCGGGGATGGAGTCGGCGTTCGGCTCGGGTGAGCAGGAGCAGGGGGAGAACGCCCGGTCGCAGATGGCGACGGCGAACTTCGACGCGGCCCGCTTCTCGGGCCGCCGCTGACGTGCCGTCCCGCCCGGGCGGGCACGGCCGGCACACACCGACATCAACAGACGCATACCTGCGGGGGAGTGGACCTTTCGATGGCATCGGGCAGTGACCGCCGTTCGTACGACGTGTCGGCGTCGACGGAGGCGCAGACCAACATCCAGGCGGTGATCGCGCGTCTGGAGCAGGTGATCTCGGCGCGGGACGCGCAGGTGAAGGCCGCGATGAAGGACTTCCAGGCCGACGGCGTGTCGGACGAGTACCACGCGAAGGAACTGCGCTGGAACAGCGCCTCGCAGGAGGTCAAGAACATCATTCGGCTGCTGAAGACGACGTTGGAGAAGAACGACGCGACCGCGCAGCAGACGCTCGCGCGGGCCAAGGCGGCAGTCGACAACATCGGCTGACCGCTGACTGATCCGCGTACGGGGGTGCGGGCATGACGGGGTGGGACATCAAGCCGCAGGGCGTGCAGGGCCAGCTGCGGCTCACCGGCGCGAAGGCGGGTGAGCTGGAGAAGGCCCTGCAGGCGATGCTCAGCGACATCCAGGAGGCGGCGCAGGCCGCCGGGACGGCGGTGCCCGGATCGGCGGCCACCACACGGCTTCAGGGCCCGCCGTCGTCGTCCGACAACCTGGAGCGCAAGGCGCAGGGGCCGGTCGCCGCGGCCCTGGCGCAGTACGTGGAGAAGCGCGGCAAGGAGTTCACGTCGATGGCCGAACGCACCCAGGCCGCGGTCCTGGGCGCCGCCAAGGCCACCAACGCCTACGTCGAAGGCGACCTGGAGACGGCCAAGGAGGCCCAGGACGCGGCGCGATCGGTGCGCCTGGACCTGCTGAAGGACCTCGGGGGGAAGAAGTGAGCGGCAACGAGCCGGTCATCCCGGGGGAGGTGCCGGTCTTCACCGGCGATGAGGCACTCCTGGCCGCGAAGGTGAAGGCGCTGCGCGGCCACGGACCGAAGGTGTCCGCCGCGGCCTCCTCCGTCCACACCACGTTCGGCGGGCTGCGGGCCTTCTACGAGGCGCCCGAGGCCGAGCAGCTGTTCGCGACCACCAAACCGGTCGCCGACAAGGGCGTGGACCTCGGTTCCGACCTGAGGGTCATCGCCGGCGCGCTGGGCACCTACGCCGACACCATCGGGCCGCTCGTCAAGCGTCTCGGCGAACTACGGGCGCAGGCGGTGACCTTCCGCGAGCGGATCGCCGGCGACGACGAGTGGCGCGAGGACGGCGACCTGATCGACGAGAACCTCGAGCGCCGCAACGCGATCGCCGAGGTGTGGACGCAGTTCCAGGAGGCGGAGCGCTCCTGCCACGCGAAGATCGTCGCACTGGTGGGCGGCGAACCCCTGAAAATCAACGACGGCTCCAACGCCAAGAACATGTACGGCTACGACGCCGAGGCCCTCAAACAGGCCGAGAGCCTGCCCTGGGGCGACGCCGTCGAGGAGTCGATCCCCTGGTACCACATCCACGAGCACGCCTGGGAGTTCGGCAAGGGCATCGTCGTGGACGGCCTGTGGGGCACGATCAAGGGCCTGGGCACCCTGGTCGGCTTCGACGGCTGGGACGCGGCCGGCCAGGCGTGGACCGGCCTGGGCAAGCTCCTCACCGGCGTGGTGATCACCGCGATACCCGGCGTCGGCGCCGCGTACTGGGCGATGCCCGACGACAAGCTGCCGGCCTGGCTGCGCGACTCCCGCACCGCGATGAAGGAGACCGGCAAGGCGCTCGTGGCCTGGGACAAGTGGGGCTCCAACCCCTCACGCGCCGCGGGCGAGGTCACCTTCAACGTCCTGACCACCGTTTTCACCGGCGGCGCCGGCGGTGCGGTGGCCGGTGCCGGCAAGGCGGGCGCGGTCGCCAAGACGCTGTCCTTAACGAGCAAGGCCGGCAAGGCCATCGACCCGATGACCTACGTCTTCAAGGGCGCCGGCGCGGGCATGGTCAAAATCGGCGACATCATGACCGGCCTCAAGGGCGCCGGGGCCGTCGACATCCCCACCATCAACGTCGACGGCGCATTCGCCCTCCCCGACGGCGCAAGGACCCTGCCCGACGGAACGATCGACCTCCCTGCGGGCACACCCGTCCCGGAAGGCGCACTCAAGCTCCCGAACGGCACCATCAGACTCCCCGAGGGCACCACCACGCTCCCGCCGGGCACGGTCAAACTCCCCGTGGACGGCGCCGCGCGCTACGTGGACCCTGAAGGCCACCTCTACGACGCCGACGGCACCCTGGTGCAGAAGGCCGAGGACGCCCCCAAGGAAGCCGGTCCCACCGCAGGCGCCACCACCCCGCACACCACCACCCCGAAACCGGACACCCCGACCACCGCAGCGATCCCGGAACGCGAACTGGCCGCAGTCGGCGCCCGCACCAACGACGACGTACTCCACCTCGGCTCAGACACCCCCGACCCGCTCCGCCCCGCGGATGACACCCCGACTGCCCGCCCGGACACCACCCCGGGCGGCACGGCCCCGGGCGGCATGCCCGGCGGGCGCGCGAACAACGGCATACCCAGCAACGACCTGAACGCCCCTCGAGGCGGCCACAGTGACACTTCGCCCACCACCGGAACCCACACCGACGCGCCGCCGCCCGGCGGCGCTCAAGCCGACGAACCAATCATCGGCCGTCTCCGCGACACTCCGAGCGGCACAGGACACATCGACGGCGCAGGCGGCTCGACTCACTACTCCAACCATCCGAATACCGCTGGTACGAGTAGCCTGAATGACCTCGACGTCGGCGCGGACGACGCGCCCCGCGCAGCCGGCGATACGTCCACCGACAACCCGGTCACGGGTGCATCGGATGATTCAGCAACGAGGGGTGAAGGACCCGAGGAGAGCCCCGGGGCGAGCGAAGCCAAGGCGAGCGACGAGAACCCGTATGCCGGGCAAGAGCCTGACCACACCAGGCCAGCGCTGTTGCCGGCGGACGGCCCGCTCACGCTGAGGGATGTCCGTAACACCCGTGACCGCCAGCTTCGGTGGCAGCGGGGAGAGGAGTTCCACCGGCAACTGTGGGGAGGTGGTACCGAACGGTGGTATCCCGTACCGACGAATGCCGATGCGCGGTATCCCGTGACCGCCACAGGTGGACGTAAAGTGGATGTTCCAGTGGACTTGCCTGACGGTCGCACGGTGGCTGTCGAAGTCAAGACTTACGGCCCTTATCGCACCATCACGATGAAAGATGGAACCAGTAAGCTAGTCGAAAATAAGGTACCGCTCAAGCCGGAGATCAAGGAGCAGATCCACAAGGACATTGCTCTGCGAAACCTGAACCCCGACTATGATCCACGGTGGTCGTTCACGCACGCGGGACCATCAGATGAACTCCGGAATTATCTTGAAGATGCGAAGATCATATTCCTGGAATATGGCCCGGCACCCAAGAGGGATCAGTGGGATCCGCCGGTGAGGAAGAAGAAGTAGATTGACATCTGGTCGATCAGAATGGATGTGAGCATGAGCAGCGGAATGTCGAATGAGCCGGATTCGGATCTCCAAGAGTGGGGACGTGAGGCGCATCTGAATGTGCTCAACCTTGCATCTATGCTGGGCGTCGAACCGGATCGGTACACGAGCGACCCCTTGGTTCTGATGCCAGGTCTGCAGAACTATACAGATCGACTTCCGCTCGGCGAGTTCGAGCAGTCGGACTGGATCACGTTGCACACGGACTTGACCGCGTATCTTGGTGATGTGCTAGCGCTTCGCCACGGAGCGGCATGGATAAAGGTCGTCGACCGGCAATCGCCGACTGGTTACCGTTTTTTTGTTCAGGCTGAGGGTCTGGACGGGGCGGTTCACATGGTGGAACCCTTCGATGTGGTGATGGAGGAATTCCAGAATCTTCCGATCGAGATTGCTCGAATGATTGCCAATGCGGAGGCCGTGTTGCGTGTTTCGCCCTCTTTTAATACCTAAAGGTTGTCCCGCATATCTGGTGCTGCCTTGGCCTCGGGGCGGCTCGGTAGGGTCAGGGCCGCAGTCGATGGAACAAATTCATTTGATGGCGACGTGCGACCAGCTGACCGTGGGTCGGTCCGGGGCATGTGACGCGAGCCGAACGGGACATGGTGGCCGGCTGGCGGATCCCAGAGTTCATGAAGGACGCAACTCATCGAGGTGGTCTCCCGGTGGCCTCGCGTCTCCTTGAGCGGGTCGTGGTGCAGAGCGAGGCCGATCCGGTCCTGCACGCGGCCCGCGGACCGCTCTACCGCCTCACGTGGGAGGAGTCGGAGCCGCACACCGGTTATGACATGCCTGACTCGGGGCAGGTCACCGCGAGCCATCAGCGGCGCAACGCCGTTCGCCGATTACAAACCGAACTGGGGGCGCGTCGCCTTGAGCTCTCGTTCAGTCGAGAGCCGCGCAGTGGACCTGCGCGCCTGACCTTGATGTGATGATCTTGGTATCGCTGGTGTGATCACGGCGTCGGAGCCTTTCTGGGTAGCCCCGTCACCGGGCTGAGCCCGCGTGCCTTCGGAAGCTTCGGAAGCTGGTGACGGTGTTGCGGCGCGAGGGGACGGACGCGGTGCGCAGGGGGCGGCCGTGGAGCCTTCCGCTGGAGGACCGGCAAACTCAAGGGCTTCCCTCGTCGAGAATGCGGCGGATGTGTGGACTGCCGAGGTATTCGCGCAGCAATGTGGGGCTGGCGTTTTCAGTGGTGGAAGAAGCTGCGAATGCTGCCCTGTGTTAGACCTCAAGCAGTTCGGGGAGTCTGGCACTGATTTCAAGACATTCGTGGCGGATGTCAGGGATTCCATGGCCGACCATGGAGCCATGCGAACCGAGCAGCGCTCTGGCGGAGGTATACGGCAAGGAGAACGTTCAGTTCGTCGTACACGTGGACGACGAGGTTGTGATCATTCCGCCTGGCGCCAGATTCACTCCGGAGGGGCAGCCGTGATCACTATTGATCAGAAACTCATGGGGTTCTCGTCCATGACGTAGCGGACGTGTGGGCCACCGAAGTAGCCGCGGACGATGTGCGGCTGACGCTGACGCCTGCGGAAGAAGCGGCGGGTTTCGGCAGCGAGTTCGGCCTGGTCGCGGGCCCGGTGCTGCTTGGGCAGGCTGTGCTTGAGGTCGGCGTTGACCAGCTCGTCGGGGTTCAGCTCGGGCGAGTACGGGGGCAGGAAGTGCAGCTCTACATCATCGGGGTGGGCGGCGAGCCAGTCGCGGACCTTCTTCGAGCGGTGCGCGGAGTGACCGTCGACCACGAGGTGGACCTTGTGGTCGAAGTGGCCGGCGAGCCGGCCCAGGAAGCGGCACATCACTTCGGCGGTGAAGGACTCGGTGAAGACCATGAAGTGCATCCGGCCCTTGGTG
The DNA here is from genome assembly GCF_021390935.1 of Streptomyces sp. CC228A. Taxonomy (GTDB): domain Bacteria; phylum Actinomycetota; class Actinomycetes; order Streptomycetales; family Streptomycetaceae; genus Streptomyces. Next base: position 437,154 of record NZ_JAJPUI010000002.1, on the reverse strand, counting down.
CTGATCGCCGACATCGCGTTCACGGAGAACCGGTTCCCGCTCCGCCGCACGACGGGCGTCTTCCCCTTCTCACCCCAGGTGCGGCCGGTGACCTGGTCGGATCGGATGCCGACCTGGTCGGCGAAGAGGATCTCGCCGCCGTCTTTCTTCGCCTGCACGCGGATCTTCGGCCAGGTCTCTTCATGCCAGCGCCGGACGGCCTCGGGGTCCTGCTCGACGGCCCGCTTGTCCGGGCGCTGGAAGGACAGCCCCCATCGCTTCAAATACTTGCCCACCCCCACCTCGGTCAGCCGCACCCGGTACAGCTTCGCGATCAGCTCGCCCACCAGCCGCCGTGTCCACAGCTGACCGGAAAGCCCCACGTCACACGGCCGGTGGTCCAGGACCGCCTGCCGCACCGCGGCCTGCTCGGCCTCCCCGAGCACCTGGTGCACACCGACCGGCTTACCCCGAGGACGCATGACCAGGGCCTCCCGACCACCGGCCTGCCACTTCGCCCACCAGCCGTCGACCGCCTTCAGCGACACCCCGAACACTGCCGCCACGTCCTCGCGGTCCCGCCCCGCCATCAGAGCGGCCACCGCCCGCAGCCGCAGGGCCTCCTGCGCCGACGGCGACAGATGCCGCGCGTCCCCCACCAGATCGCTCACACCCACCCAACGACCCAGAACCCAAACCGTTTCTGATCAATAGGTGATTCGCGATGGTTTTTCCGAGATCTTGCAGGGCGGAATGAACAGCTGCGTCGGCCAGTTGACAGGGTGGCTCGCCTGTGCCTGAACTGCAAACAGATGCTCCAGGAGATGCCCATCCCTCACGGCAGGACCACGACCTCCCCCTCCCTCAGCGCAGAGAAGAGGACTCCCTGATGAGTTCTGTACCGCGCATTGACGTCGATGATCCGGGTGTCGGCATGGCGACTCCCAGCACATGCTCTATCGCGGAGACCTTTCCCTTGGGGAAGTGGCTGAATATCAGAACGGGCATCTGATCATTCCCGACGAATGCAGCGCGGAGTCCGGGACGGATGGTCACGTGAGTGGTATCAGGATGGGACGCCACGCTCCGAAGGGTTCGTCCAGGAAGGCCCAGCGGTGGGTGAATTTCGGGAGTGGCACCCCAACGGGGCCTTGAAATCGCGCAGGTTTTTCGACGGTGCCCTGGCCTCTCTCCGCGAGGTTGACACCTGGGATGAGAGCGGCGTGCGATTGAGGTCATGGCGCCGAGGCGACGCAGAATGGGACCACCCGTCAGCAGGTGCGGAACACTCTCAGCGCTTCAGAACAGCATGCGATCCTGCCAGCCATCGCAGGTGGACCAAGGGCCCCGCGGGAAGGAGCGCCGAAAACAAGCGCCCGGTGGCCCCTTGGTGCGTGTAGCGCATATCAGGTGGTGATTGATGGCATCAGGAACTCCAGCCGGGAGCCCTGCGGACATCAGCGGTCGCCGTGAGCGCGCAAGCCCTACGGCCGTCGATTCCGCTGATCAACGTACCGAGGTACGGCACAATGGCGGGCCTGACGGGCAGGCCTCGGGGAGGGGACGTACGTGCACGCCCAGGAGACGACGTTCAGCAAGCTGGTCCACGGCGAGGCCCAGTTCCAAGTCCCGTTGTACCAGCGCACCTACACCTGGCAGCGTGACGAACTGCGGCAGCTGTGGGACGACGTCCTGGTCCTCGTCGAGGACAGGCTGGGGGGTGAAGACCCGGCCGCGCACTTCCTCGGGTCGGTGGTGCTGGCTCCCGAACGCGTCGCGGCCGGGGGCATGCAGCGCTGGCTTGTGGTGGACGGACAACAGCGGATGACCACGTTGATGCTCGCCTTCACCGCGCTGCGCGACCGCCACAGGGCTCAGGGCCGAGAGCAGAAGGCGGCGCGTATCCACGACCTCATCCTGGTCAACCGCTACCAGGAGGGGCATGACCACTACCGTCTGCTGCCGACCCAGGCCGACCGTGACGCATACGTCGCCTGCGTTGACTCGCTTCCCACGGCGGGCGGTCCAGGCAACGTCGGCGGGGCGTACCGGTTCTTCCTTGCGGCCCTGACCGCCGGGGAGGAGAGCGGTGGTGAAGAGTGGGTCAGCGCCGTGGAGTCCGTCCTCCGCGACTTCCTGTCCATCGTCTCGATCACTGCCGCCGAGGGCGACAACGTCTACCGGATCTTCGAGTCCATCAACAACACAGGTGTCGGGCTGAGCCAGAGCGACCTGCTGCGCAACTACCTCTTCATGTGCTTGCCCAAGCGCGGGGAGACCGTCTACCGGAACCTGTGGCTCCCGATGCAGGAGCTCCTGGGGCCGGCGAGGCTGGAGCTCCTCGTCTGGCTCGACCTGGTCGTCGGGGGCGACAGCCGAGCCAAGCAGAGCGAAATCTACCGCGACCAGAGAAGGCGTCTGGAACCGCTGAGTTCGGACGAGCACGCCCTGGAGGCCGAGATCGCCCGGCTGTATGTGCGCGCCGGCCGCCTGATGCGCGTCGTCGAGCCGCACCGCGAGCACCACGCGGGCCTGCGGGAAGCACTGGAGCGGCTGTCCCGCTGGGGCGGCCACACCCACTACCCGCTGGCGCTGCTCCTGCTCGACCGGGTGGACGAGGACGGCTGCGACCCGGAGGAAGCGGCCACAGCCCTCTCCTACGCCGAGAGTTACGTGGTGCGGCGCCTGCTCGCGGGCAACTCCACCACGGGGAACAACCGCACGTTCATGGAGCTGCCCAAGGAGGTGGAGAAGGAGATGGAGAGCGGGCGGCCGCTCGCCGACGCGGTCCGACGTGCGCTGTCAGCCAAGACCGGCACCAGGGTCTGGCCCTCCGACGCGGTGGTCCGTGAGTCGATCCGCGACCGTCCCTTCTACAAGTCGGGACGCTCCAACCAGCGTTTCGAGATCCTGCGCCGGTTCGAGGAGAGCTACGCCGCCAGCGAACCGGTCGACTACGCCAAGGCGACGCTGACCGTGGAACACGTACTCCCGCAGCAGCCCGCGCAGCAGTGGTTCGACCTCCTCGCGGAGGAGGCCGGGGAGGGCGAGAGCCCGGAGGAGCTGCACGGTCAGTTGGTCCACACCCTCGGCAACCTCACTCTGTCGGGTGACAACGCCCGACTCTCCAACCACCCCTTCCGTCGCAAGCAGCAGATCCTCGAGTCCAGCGCGCTGCGGATGAACCAGCGGATCGCCGACCAGAAGCGCTGGGGACGGGCGGAGATCCTCTCGCGCGCAGAGGAGCTCAGCGACCTGGCCGTGAAGCTGTGGCCGGGTCCCCTCGACGGTCCGGTGAGCACCGACGCCGAATGGACGGGCTGGGCCGAGCTCCGTCAGGCCCTCATGAACATGCCGAAGGGCACGTGGACGACCTACGGCGATCTCGCCGCCCTCATCGGTACCTCCGCCATGGGGGTCGGGAGCCATGTGAGCGCCAGGCCCGCACTGCACGGGGCGCATCGTGTGCTGCTGGCCGACGGCAAGGTGGCACCCGGCTTCCGCTGGCCGGTTGGGCAGGAGGGGAGGCCCGGCCCCCGAGAGGTCCTGGAGAGCGAGGGCGTCCGCTTCGACGAGTCCGGCCGCGCCCGACGCTCCCACCGGCTCACCGCAGGCGACCTGGCCGCTCTCATCGGCAAGGACGACGTCGAGCAGGAGACACCGGAACTGGTCAGCGAGCGCGCCGAGGGGGAGGGGGAGACCGCAGCCGAGCGCTTCGAGGCTCTACTGCGCGGCAACCAGACACCGGCCACCGTGGAGGGGGTGCTCGCCTCCCTTCGGTTCTGGGAGGAGCAGGGCGGCTCACTCGACTACGGCAAGAAGTACGAGACCAGTTGCTTCCCGACCCTGTATCAAGACGCCGGCCGCGCCCGTTCCCTGTGGCCGTTCGCCCTCTACCCGGTGACGGGAACGGTCGAGGTGGTCTTCCAGTACCTGAAGCGCCGCCCGCCCTTCGACGACGAGCTGCCGCGTCGCGGGCTGATGGCGCGCCTGAACGCGATCGAGGGTATCGACCTCGCGGAGGCGAAGCTCGACCTCCGGCCTTCGTTCCCCCTGGAGGTTTTCGCCGAGCATGGCGAGGAGCTCCGCGGTGTCCTGGCCTGGTTCCTCCACACGGTTGCGCTCGCGAAGGCCCGGCGTCCGGTCGACGACGATCCGCAAGGGGAATCCTGACCGGTGCCGGCCCCCGGGGCGACGTGCCCTTGCCGGTCGTGCCTGGCCGCAGCCGCCGGTCGTCGCGCCTCGGCTGTGCCGTCGGCCGGTCCAGGTCAACGCCGCCAGCCGAAAGGATGCCGGTAGGTGTGTTGTCCGGACAGGTTGGTGCCGCGGCTGGCTGGTGGGTGGCCGCCGATGCCGGTGTGGGGTCGGTGGTAGTTGTACCAGTCCAGCCAGTCGGGGAACGCTGCCTGCCGTTCGCGGTCTGATGTGTAGGGCCGGATGTAGGCCCATTCGTCGAGCAGGGTGCGGTGGAAGCGTTCGATCTTGCCGTTGGTCTGCGGCCGCCAGGGCCGGGTCCAGCGAGGGCTGATACCCAGCTCGTGGCAGGTCTGGCGCCAGGTGTTCTTGGTGTAGGCCCAGGCGTTGTCGGTCAGGACCCGCTCGATGGTGATGCCCTGGTGGGCGAACCAGGCTGTTGCCCGTCGCAGGAAGGCCGCACAGGTGGCGGCCTTCTCGTCGGGCAGGTCCTCGGTGTAGGCGAGGCGGGAGTGGTCGTCCAGGGCGGTGTGCAGGTAGGCGTATCCGGTGCCGTTGCGGCGGTCCTGGTTGACCCGGCCGGCCGGCCGGCCGAGGAACTTGTGGCCGCCGCCGTCGGGGATGCGGCCGAGTTTCTTGACGTCGATGTGGAGCAGTTCGCCGGGCCGGGAGCGTTCGTAGCGGCGGACGGGTTCGCCGGTGGCCCGGTCCAGCATGGTCAGGGCGGGCAGGTGGTGCCGGACGAGGATGCGGTGGGCGGTGGAGGCGGCGATGCCGCAGCGGGCGGCCAGCCGCACCGGTCCGATGCGGTGCTCGCGCCGCAACCGCACGACCTGCTCCTCGACGGCTGCCGGCGTTCGGCGCGGGCTGTGGTGAGGGCGGCTGGAGCGGTCGTGCATCCCGGCCGGGCCCAGCTGCCGGTAGCGGCTCGCCCAGCGTGCGGCTGTGGTGTGGCTGACCTGAAGCGTTCCGCGGCCCGCCGCAGCGGCCATCCGTCATCCACGACACACCGGGCCGGACGCAGCCTGCCGGTCGGGGTCAGCGGGGCATTACGGTGGGACACGAGGGCCTCCTGGCAGTCGGCGGTAGATGTCGCAATCCACACCGAAACCAGAAGGCCCTCACCCGTTCAAGCACCCAGCACGCGTGTCACCAACGTCCCGGGACAACACAGCTAGGGCCTGTGCCCGGAGTCGGGTGTACCGAGCGCATGGCCCGCAACGGTACGCGGCGGGAAACCCTTCTCTGCGGTCGTCACGGCCGTGCGGGCACCCGGGTGGCGGCGACAAGCTCGCTCAGGCAGCCTGGAGGCGACCAGCCGGCAGCGGTGCCGACCATCCGGTGCCGGGGCCGTTCCGCGCTCCGACCGCTGCACTCCGACCGGCGGGCTGCCAGGCAGGAGGGGCACGGACGTCCGGCTGCCCGGCAGCGCGTGTGGACTGTCGACATCGCCGGGCTGCCACCCGCGACGCTCCCCGGCGCAGGCCGCGGAGAGACCGCGGCTGCCGTCGAACGGCCGCGCATGCAAGAAGCCCCCACAGACTTCCGTTCGTATCGGGGCCCTGGGGCCCTGGGCATCTCCCGCGAAGTGCCCAGGGCAGAAGACCTGCCCGGACCGCGCCCCAGGGCCACGGCACGGACAACACGCCTGACGACGGACGCGTACCGCCACACGGCATGGCGGGTGGCGGTACGAGCAACACGACACCGCACAGAAGCGGTTGATGTGGTGGCGCCGGAGTCGGCGGCATCGATGGTCCGGGCACGGCCCTGCCGAGGGGCGGCCACCGCGGACACGGTGGCCCCACCAGGGTTGGCCTCCGGCAAGCCGAGTACCGAAAGGAACGCCAGGGAAGACGATGTCACCTGATGCCCGTAAAGGTTGGACGCCGCACGTGTTCCCCCGTGACCCAGAAGCCGCTCACCGACTGCAGGATTGGCTACGGGAAGGGGAAGGGGGCCTCGACGCAGTGGGCCTCGATTTCAGGGGTGCCGATCTTACTGGAGGCGACTTCTCTGCATCCTGGTTCAGCGGCGCCACGTCGGCGGGCGTGGCACTCAAGGAGGTGGACCTCTATCGCGCTGACATGCAAGGGGCCGACCTTTCCGGGGCTGACCTGACGGGTGCCTCCTTCGTACGATGCAATCTTGATGACGCCGTCATGAAGGCAGCTGTTCTTGACGGCGCAGACTTCGGCAAGGCCTCTCTCTATGGCGTCGACGCATCGGGTGCGAGCTTCCGTGGTGCACAGCTCATGGGCGCTTCCCTGTTGGACGTCAACCTCTGCGGAGCTGATCTGACCGGTGCAGCAGCGATGCAGAATTCATTCAGAGTCAGACTGGACGAGCATGTGATTCTGGAGGGTTTCACGGGGTCGATCTTCGGCCCGGTTGAAGTCTCGACTGGCGGAGGGGTGAGGGCAATCGGTGGCGCTGACCTCGAGCAGTGGATGCGCGAAAAGGGAGGGGTGGTCACGGTCTGCTCCTGAATGGGGCACACGTATTGATCAGAAACTCATGGGGTTCTCGTCCATGACGTAGCGGACGTGTGGGCCACCGAAGTAGCCGCGGACGATGTGCGGCTGACGCTGACGCCTGCGGAAGAAGCGGCGGGTTTCGGCAGCGAGTTCGGCCTGGTCGCGGGCCCGGTGCTGCTTGGGCAGGCTGTGCTTGAGGTCGGCGTTGACCAGCTCGTCGGGGTTCAGCTCGGGCGAGTACGGGGGCAGGAAGTGCAGCTCTACATCATCGGGGTGGGCGGCGAGCCAGTCGCGGACCTTCTTCGAGCGGTGCGCGGAGTGACCGTCGACCACGAGGTGGACCTTGTGGTCGAAGTGGCCGGCGAGCCGGCCCAGGAAGCGGCACATCACTTCGGCGGTGAAGGACTCGGTGAAGACCATGAAGTGCATCCGGCCCTTGGTGCTGATCGCCGACATCGCGTTCACGGAGAACCGGTTCCCGCTCCGCCGCACGACGGGCGTCTTCCCCTTCTCACCCCAGGTGCGGCCGGTGACCTGGTCGGATCGGATGCCGACCTGGTCGGCGAAGAGGATCTCGCCGCCGTCTTTCTTCGCCTGCACGCGGATCTTCGGCCAGGTCTCTTCATGCCAGCGCCGGACGGCCTCGGGGTCCTGCTCGACGGCCCGCTTGTCCGGGCGCTGGAAGGACAGCCCCCATCGCTTCAAATACTTGCCCACCCCCACCTCGGTCAGCCGCACCCGGTACAGCTTCGCGATCAGCTCGCCCACCAGCCGCCGTGTCCACAGCTGACCGGAAAGCCCCACGTCACACGGCCGGTGGTCCAGGACCGCCTGCCGCACCGCGGCCTGCTCGGCCTCCCCGAGCACCTGGTGCACACCGACCGGCTTACCCCGAGGACGCATGACCAGGGCCTCCCGACCACCGGCCTGCCACTTCGCCCACCAGCCGTCGACCGCCTTCAGCGACACCCCGAACACTGCCGCCACGTCCTCGCGGTCCCGCCCCGCCATCAGAGCGGCCACCGCCCGCAGCCGCAGGGCCTCCTGCGCCGACGGCGACAGATGCCGCGCGTCCCCCACCAGATCGCTCACACCCACCCAACGACCCAGAACCCAAACCGTTTCTGATCAATAGTCCGTCGGGTAGGGGGATCTCGATGAGACCGGAGATCAGGGTGTCGACTCGTCCCCGTTCGCCGACGACAGGAGCGGCCGGCCTGCAACCGGCACTCCGCGGCCAAGCGCCCGAGCGGAGGCTGTAGCGCCTCGGCTCTGCGGCTGTCGCTGGCTGTGTCCGTGCGGAGCTTGGGGCTTCCCAGCCCGTGAGGGGGTGACGGGGAGATGCCGACGACCTCCGCTGCGCGGGTCGACACCGATGACCCGGATGTCGACATGGACGATGCGCAGCGCCAATCCCACCTTGCATCCTCCTCGGTGCGCTGCGCTCTCTGGTGGGGGCGCGGCAGGCCGGCAGGGGTGTGCAGAGGAGGAGGGTGGTGTGCGTCGTGCAGGGCTCCACGGCCTTGAGAGGTGCTGCGTGGAAGTGGGCAGCCTGCTGCCCCTGTCTCACAACCGCACGACGCCGACAGGCGGTTGCCCGTTCTGGACGGGGCTTCCGGGGCCGCACGGTCTCGTGGGTGGTCAAGCGGCGGGGGGCGTAACGCGTACGGCAGGCCACCGATCCGCAGGGGGCGCGAGAAAGTTGCATGCCGACGGCCAAGTTGCAGGTGGGGGCTTGGCCCAACGGTCCGGCATGCCCGGTAGCCAGGGGTCCAGGGCGAGAAATGCGGGCGCGGCGGATCCGCCGACGCAGACCCGGGTCCCGAGTCCCGGAGGGGTCGGGGCGGGCGGATGCATCCCGGCTGTGAGCAACGGCAGGACCGTACGACCGGCGAGGAGGGGCATCGGTCGGTGAACGAGCTTCATCGAGAACAGCGCCCGAGACGCCGGTACCCATCGCTTCGCCGGCCGTGGGCGACTCCTCGCATGGGCCGCAGCGGGCGTGAGGGCCGTCTGCCCCGGGGTGGGGGGCTGCAGCGGTCAAAGCAAGGACGGAAGTGGCGGACGGACCGCCCAGGAAGCCGGCCGCGAGGCGGAACAGGCAGCGGGCACCAGGCGTCACGCCGGTGTGGATGAGTCAGCAGATGGGCGGTGCGTCAGAGGACTCCTTCGGCTCGTCCGACGCATACGGCATGTCCGGCAAGCGCCGCGTCCGCCTGTAGGCGCACGCGTACCCCTCGGACCGCTCCCGCGCGCACCTCCGGGCCCGTACGAACCCGGGATCAGCAACCTCCCGCCGTCTTCCCCGTCGCCGAACCGAGGGAGGCCCCCACAGGGGCGCCCCCGCTGCGTGGTCTCAGCGGGGCTGCATGCCGCACCGAGCGCCGGGGTTCAGATGTGCCGTCGGCGCGGGCGCCGAGGTGGATAGGGAACCGAGCCTGTCCGAAGGCGGCAGACACGGCAGCCCCCGAGTAGCCGCCGGCCGCAGGCCGGCCGCGCGTCGAGCCCGTCCGGGGGTACACGCGGCCTGTCCGTGGCCGGTGGTCACCTGCAGAGAACAAACAAAGACCCCGACCTCAGCGTTTCCGCTGATGGCGGGGTCTTCGGGCACTTCCTGCGAAGTGCCCCCGGCAGGATTCGAACCTGCGCACACGGCTCCGGAGGCCGTTGCTCTATCCCCTGAGCTACGGGGGCTTCGTCGCTGCTGCTCGCGGCGACGGGAAGAACACTACCAGCTCTCGGCGGGTGCCTGTGAACAGGTATTTCCCGTGGTCGGGTGGCGTGTGGTCGCCTGGTGGGGGTGGAAGTGGCGAAAACCCGGACGCAGGGGTGGGCGGGGACCTACTCTCTAGTTGTGTCAGGCGCGTCCGGGCGGGTGCTGGTTGTGGACGACAACCGGGTCATCCGGCAGTTGATCAGGGTCAACCTTGAGCTGGAGGGCTTCGAGGTCGTGACCGCGGCCGATGGTGCCGAGTGTCTTGAAGTGATCCATGACGTGCGGCCCGACCTCGTCACCCTCGATGTCGTCATGCCCCGGCTGGGCGGGCTCCGGACCGCCGCTCTCCTGCGTGGTGACGCGCGGACGCGGCATGTGCCTGTCGTGCTGATCAGCGCCTGCGCACAGGACGAAGTGCAGGCCGACGACGTGTGCGTCGACGCCTTCCTCGCCAAGCCCTTCGAGCCCGGCGAGCTGGTGCGGGTCGTGCGCGGGCTCGTCACGCCGCCCATGGACGGATGCCACGGGGCAGGCCGGGCGGGCAGTACCCGGGGCTGAAGCGGCGGAGCCGGGGCCGGCCGGACACCCCTCTCGGGTGAGGCGGGGGCGGCGCGGAGGCCGGCTGGGCCGTCGCCGTGCTGCCGGGGAGCGCCCGGGGCGCGGCACCCGCGGTCGTAGGGGTGTCGGCGGCAGCCCGGGGCGCGGCACCCGCGGTCGTGCGGGTGTCGGCGGCAGCCCGGGGCGTACCCCCACAGCGGAGCCCCGACGTACCTCCACAGGGGGACTCAACCCGGGGCCTACCCCCACAGCACGGCCCGGGTCCTGCCCCCACAGGCAAGCCCGGGACGTACCCGCACAGCAGGGCCCGGAGCGACCCCACGGCGGACCTCACCGCGGCGGCCGAGGTGAGGCGGGGTGCGCCGGGGTGTTCGTATCGCGGAACCGGTTCGCGTGGCCACCCCCCTCCTCGCCTACGCTTGTCCCGTGACCCCCGCGGATCTCTCCCACACCGTGCTGCACGCCGTGCGCCGCGCGGTGGGCGAGGGTGCGCTGCGGGAGGTCGAGGTGCCGCCGCGCGTGGTTGTCGAGCGGCCGCGGCCCGGTGGGTGCGGGGACTGGGCCACCAACGCCGCGCTGCAGCTCGCCCGCGGTGCCGGCCTGCCGCCCCGGCGGGTCGCCGAGGTGCTGCGGGAGCGGCTGCTGGACGAGCCGGGCATTGCGCGCGTCGACATCACCGGGCCCGGGTTCCTGAACCTCACGCTCCGTTCCGCCGCCCGCGGCGACGCCGACCGGGCCCTCGTGCGCAGGATCCTCGCGCAGGGGCCCGCTTACGGGCACGGTGACGCCCTGCGCGACGAAGACCTGCACCTCTTCGGTGCGGAGTACGGCACCGCCCTCCGGGGCGAGGAGCGGGAGCGGGTCGTCGGCGACGCGGTCGCCGCGCTGGTGCGGTCGCAGGGCGGGCGCGTCCGGTACGCCGCTCGCGGGGAGCGGCTCGCCGTGCGGGCCGCCCACTACGACGTCCTCGCCGCCCTCGGGCCTGACGCGGGGCGGTGGGCGCTGCTCCGGCCCGCCCGCCACGACCGCGTGCCGGAGCCGGGCGCGCTGCTGCGGCAGACCGAGGACAACCCCTTCTTCCTGGTGCGGTACGCCCACTCCCGGGCCCGCGCCCTGCAGCGCAACGCCCGGGATCTGGGGTTCCACGCCTCATTCGAGGGGCCGGGCGGCGCAGGCAGCCCTCACGGCAGCCCTCACGGCGGCCCGGACGTCGGCCCGGACAGTGGCCGTCACGGCGGTGCGGACGGCGGTCGTCACGGCGGCGTGGACGGTGACCGTCACGGCAGCGGCAGCGGCCGCGACAGCGGGAACGGCGAGGCCGCCCGCCTCGTGCACGCCCTCGCGGACCACCCCCTCGTCCTCCTCGGCGCGGCCCGGCACCGCGCGCCCGACCGGGTCGCCCGGCACCTGGAGGTCGTCGCCGACGCGTTCCTCGGGTTCCAGCACGCCGTGCTGCCCCGCGGGGACCAGAAACCCACGGCCGCCCACCGCTCCCGGCTCGCGCTCGCCGAAGCCGCCGGGACGGTGCTGGCCGGCGGCCTGTCCCTGCTCGGCATCCGCGCCCCCGAACACCTCTGAGGAAGCCAGACAGCCATGAGCCGTTCCGCACACCCCGCCGGGCCCCGCCACGCCGACGTGCTGCCCGAGGGCCACTACAGCCCGCCGCCCGCCGACCTGAACCGCCTCGACGAGAAGGTGTGGGCCAGGACCGTCCGGCGGGACGGCACCGGGGCCGTCACCGTGGGCGGCATCGATGTCGGCTCCCTCGCCGAGGAGTTCGGGACGCCCGCGTACGTCCTCGACGAGGACGACTTCCGGGCCCGCTGCCGTGCCTGGGCCGACGCCTTCGGCAAGGACGCCGACGTCTTCTACGCGGGGAAGGCGTTCCTCTCGCGGGCCGTCGTGCGCTGGCTGCGGGAGGAGGGGCTGAACCTGGACGTGTGCTCCGGGGGCGAGCTGGCCACGGCACTGTCCGCGGGCATGCCGGCGGAGCGCATCGCCTTCCACGGCAACAACAAGAGCATGGACGAGATCCGGCGGGCCGTGGAGGCGGGTGTCGGGCGGATCGTGCTCGACTCCTTCCAGGAGATCGTGCGGGTGGCGCACGTCGCCCAGTCCCTCGGCAGGCGCCAGCGCGTGCAGATCCGGGTGACGGTCGGCGTCGAGGCGCACACGCACGAGTTCATCGCCACCGCCCACGAGGACCAGAAGTTCGGCATCGCCCTCGCCGGCGGGCAGGCCGCCGAGGCCGTGCGGCGGGTGCTCCAGCTGGACTCCCTCGAACTGGTCGGCATCCACTCGCACATCGGGTCGCAGATCTTCGACATGGCCGGGTTCGAGGTCGCCGCGCGGCGGGTGGTCTCGCTGCTGGCCATGGTCCGCGACGAGCACGGCGTCGAGCTGCCCGAGATCGACCTCGGGGGCGGGCTGGGCATCGCGTACACCTCCGACGACGACCCGCGCGAGCCCCACGAGATCGCCAAGGCCCTCAGCGAGATCGTCTCGCGGGAGTGCGAGGCCGCCGGGCTGGCCACGCCCCGGATCTCCGTGGAGCCCGGCCGGGCCATCGTCGGGCCCACGGCCTTCACGCTGTACGAGGTGGGCACCGTCAAGGCGCTGGAGGGGCTGCGCACGTACGTCTCCGTCGACGGCGGCATGTCGGACAACATCCGGACCGCGCTGTACGACGCCGAGTACAGCGTCGCCCTCGTGTCCCGCACCTCCGACGCCGAGCCGATGCTCACCCGGGTCGTCGGCAAGCACTGCGAGAGCGGCGACATCGTCGTGCGGGACGCGTTCCTGCCGGCGGACATCGCGCCGGGGGACCTCGTCGCCGTGCCGGCCACCGGCGCCTACTGCCGGTCCATGGCCAGCAACTACAACCACGCTCTGCGCCCGCCCGTCATCGCCGTCAAGGACGGCGCGGCGCGGGTGATCGTACGTCGGGAGACAGAGGAAGATCTTCTGTCTCTCGATGTCGGCTGATGAAATAGATGTCTCAGGATCCGGACGGGGGATAGAAACTCCCGTCCGGTGAGTGAGACTGGACCACCGTAGAAATACGAAGCAGGAACGGAAACGAGGTCGGATGATGCGTACGCGTCCGCTGAAGGTGGCGCTGCTGGGCTGTGGAGTGGTCGGCTCCGAGGTGGCGCGCATCATGACGACGCACGCCGACGACCTCGCCGCCCGCATCGGCGCCCCCGTCGAGCTCGCCGGGGTCGCCGTGCGCCGGCCCTCCAAGGTCCGCGAGGGCATCGACCCGGAGCTCGTCACCACCGACGCCATGGCCCTCGTCAAACGCGGGGACATCGACGTCGTGGTCGAGGTGATCGGCGGTGTCGAGCCGGCCAGGACGCTCATCACCACCGCGTTCGCGCACGGCGCCTCCGTCGTCTCCGCCAACAAGGCCCTGCTCGCCCAGGACGGAGCCGCCCTGCACGCGGCCGCCGAGGAGCACGGCCGGGACCTGTACTACGAGGCGGCCGTCGCCGGCGCCATCCCGCTCATCCGGCCGCTGCGCGAGTCCCTCGCCGGCGACAAGGTGAACCGGGTGCTCGGCATCGTGAACGGCACCACCAACTTCATCCTCGACAAGATGGACACCTCCGGTGCGGGCTACTCCGAGGCCCTCGACGAGGCCACCGCGCTCGGGTACGCCGAGGCCGACCCGACCGCCGACGTCGAGGGCTTCGACGCCGCCGCCAAGGCCGCGATCCTCGCCGGCATCGCCTTCCACACGCGCGTACGGCTCGACGACGTCTACCGCGAGGGCATGACCGAGGTCACCGCCGCCGACTTCGCCTCCGCGAAACGCATGGGCTGCACCATCAAGCTGCTCGCCATCTGCGAGCGCGCCGCCGACGGCGGGTCCGTCACCGCGCGCGTGCACCCCGCGATGATCCCCCTCAGCCACCCGCTGGCCTCCGTGCGCGGCGCCTACAACGCCGTGTTCGTCGAGTCCGAGGCCGCCGGGCAGCTCATGTTCTACGGCCCGGGCGCCGGCGGTTCGCCGACCGCCTCGGCCGTGCTCGGCGACCTCGTCGCCGTGTGCCGCAACCGCCGGGGCGGCGCGACGGGACCCGGCGACTCCGCGTACACCCAGCTGCCCGTGAGCGCCATGGGCGAGGTCGTCACGCGGTACCACATCAGCCTCGACGTGGCCGACAAGCCGGGCGTCCTCGCCCAGGTCGCCACCGTCTTCGCTGAGCACGGGGTGTCGATCGACACCGTCACCCAGCAGGGCAAGGACGGAGAGGCATCCCTCGTCGTCGTCACCCACCGCGCGCCCGACGCCGCCCTCTCCGGGACCGTCGAGGCACTGCGTCAGCTCGACACCGTGCGCGGTGTCGCCAGCATCATGCGTGTTGAAGGGGAGTAGGACCCATGACCAGCAACGGCACCCACCAGTGGCGCGGCATCATCGAGGAGTACCGGGACCGCCTTCCGGTCACGGACACCACGCCGGTCGTGACGCTGCGTGAGGGTGGTACGCCGCTCGTCCCGGCCCAGGTCCTCTCCGAGCGCACCGGCTGCGCCGTCCACCTGAAGGTCGAGGGTGCGAACCCCACCGGGTCCTTCAAGGACCGCGGGATGACCATGGCCATCAGCAAGGCCAAGGAGGAGGGCGCGAAGGCCGTCATCTGCGCCTCCACCGGCAACACCTCCGCTTCCGCGGCCGCTTACGCGGTGCGGGCCGGAATGGTCTCCGCGGTGCTCGTGCCGCAGGGCAAGATCGCGCTCGGCAAGATGGGCCAGGCGCTCGTCCACGGCGCGAAGATCCTCCAGGTGGACGGGAACTTCGACGACTGCCTGACGCTGGCCCGCGCCCTGTCCGACAACTACCCCGTGGCGCTGGTCAATTCCGTCAACCCGGTGCGGATCGAGGGCCAGAAGACCGCCGCGTTCGAGATCGTGGACATGCTCGGCGACGCCCCCGACATCCACGTCCTGCCGGTCGGCAACGCGGGCAACATCACCGCGTACTGGAAGGGCTACCGCGAGTACGCGGCCGACGGCGCCGCCACCCGCACCCCGCGCATGTGGGGCTTCCAGGCCTCCGGCTCCGCGCCCCTGGTGCGCGGCGAGGTCGTCAAGGACCCGTCCACCATCGCCACCGCCATCCGCATCGGCAACCCGGCCTCCTGGGACTACGCCCTGGCGGCCCGCGACGAGTCCGGCGGCTTCATCGACGAGGTGACGGACCGTGAGATCCTGCGCGCCTACCGGCTGTTGGCCGCGCAGGAGGGCGTCTTCGTCGAGCCCGCGTCCGCCGCGTCCGTCGCCGGCCTGCTGAAGGCCGCGGAGCAGGGCAAGGTCGACCCGGGCCAGACGATCGTCTGCACGGTCACCGGGAACGGGCTGAAGGACCCGGACTGGGCCGTCGCCGGCGCCCCGCAGCCGGTCACCGTCCCGGTCGACGCCGCGGCCGCCGCGGAGCGCCTCGGCCTCGCCTGAGGGCGCGGCGCGGGCCGGCCCCGGCCGCGTCCCGCGCCGTCCTGCTCCCCGCGCCCGCGGCAGGAGCACAGGAGGGCATACGACACGCATCGTGCGCCTCCTGTGCGCCCTATGTCGCGGCAGAACCTTCCTTCGATAGGCTGTACCGAGCCCACCGCGCCGCCCATGCGCGGGTGACGGCGCTTTCCGCGACGCCGAAGCGGCCCACGGCCCCTCCGGGACGGCCACCGGGCCTCGCGCGTCGGCCGGAAGTCCGTGAGACCCCACCCCCGCCCATCCCCGCCCCGCAGGTCACCCCCGCAGGTCCAGATCAAGGAGAGTCAACGAGCGATGGCCGGTCCCGCGTTCCGCGCCGCCGCCGTCCGGGTGCGCGTCCCCGCCACCAGCGCCAACCTCGGCCCCGGCTTCGACGCCCTCGGCCTGGCCCTGGGGCTGTACGACGACGTCGTCGTCCGGGTCGCCGACTCCGGGCTGCACATCGACATCGCCGGCGAGGGCGCCGACACCCTGCCGCGCGACGAGAGCCACCTCCTCGTACGGTCCCTGCGCACCGCCTTCGACCTGCTCGGCGGCCAGCCCCGCGGCCTTGAGGTCGTCTGCGCCAACCGCATCCCGCACGGCCGCGGGCTCGGCTCCTCCTCCGCCGCGATCTGCGCCGGCATCGTCGCCGCCCGCGCCGTGACCATAGGCGGCGAGAGCCGGCTCGACGACGCCGCGCTGCTGGAACTCGCCACCGAGATCGAGGGCCACCCCGACAACGCCGCCGCCTGCCTGCTCGGCGGCTTCACCGCGGCCTGGACCGAGAACGGCGCCGCGCGCGCCATCAGGATGGAGCCCGCGCGTTCCATCGTTCCGGTGGTTTTCGTACCCGGAAAGCCGGTACTCACAGAGACGGCGAGGGGGCTGCTGCCCCGGACCGTCCCCCATGTGGACGCCGCGGCCAACGCGGGGCGCGCCGCACTGCTCGTCGAGGCCCTCACCAGGCGCCCCGAGCTGCTGCTCGCCGCGACGGAGGACCGCCTCCACCAGGAGTACCGGGCGCCGGCGATGCCGGAGAGCATCGCCCTGGTGAACCGACTGCGGGCCGACGGTGTGCCCGCGGTCATCTCCGGTGCGGGCCCCACGGTGCTCGCACTGGCCGAGGACGGCGCGGCGGAGAAGGTCGCGCTGCTGGCGGGGGAGGGCTGGGCCGCCAACCGGCTCGGTCTCGACACCGCCGGAGCGAGCGTGCTGCCGCTCACCGCGTAGGACGACCGCGACAGCGCACCATGCCGGCGCGTGAACGCACAGCACCGCCAGACGCCCTCCCGGAGGGTCCCCGGATCCGGGGAATGCCGGGAGCAGCGGATTGCCGGTGTGGGAGAGGGGGAATGTTTGTTGGAGCCGGTAGTGTTAACCTCAAGTCTGCACCCGACGTCTTCAAGGCGCGGTGCTGCGTGTCCCCGTCAGGGACCACCATTCTTCCGGGAGCCTCCTCCCCAACTGCCTGAGCAGCCTGCCTGAGCAGTTTCGAGCACGCTCCGGAACCGGCGCGCGTCACCCCTCGCTTTTCCCGGGAAGAGGGCCGAGCAGGGGGCCTCGGGTCGGACCACGCACGTTTATCTCTCCTCCCGCCGCACCCGGCGGGACCACCGCCCCGGCACGGTCGACATCAGGGACCGAGGCCGGACAGCACAACCGGTCGCCGAGCCAGAAGGCCGACGTCCGCTCCAGGGAAGGACCCTTCGTGAGCGACACCACCGATCTGATGGGCGTGACTGCCGACAAGTCTGTCGACACCCCCGCGCCCGCCGCGGGTGCTGCCTCTGGCACCACCACACGGCGCCGCCGCTCCGGCACCGGCCTCGAAGGCATGGTCCTGGCCGAGCTGCAGCAGGTCGCGTCCGGCCTCGGCATCAGGGGCACCGCGCGCATGCGCAAGAGCCAGCTGATCGAGGTCATCAAGGAGGCGCAGGCCGCCGGGGGCGCACCCGCCGCCAAGAGCGCCGACGCCGCCGAGGCCAAGCCGAAGCGCCGCACCACCTCCCGTACCCGTACGGGCGACGAGGCCGGCGCCAAGACCGGCGAGGCGGCCGGCACCGGCGCCAAGGCCGCGAAGGCCGACAAGGCCGACCAGGCCGAGGGCGCCGAGTCCGCGGGCCGCGCCGCCCAGGCCGACCAGGGCGTCCAGCAGCACATCGACATCCCCGGCCAGCCCACCAAGGCCGCCGCCCGCGAGCCCCAGCCCGCGGTCGAGGAGACCGCCGGCGCCCGCCGCCGGCGCCGGGCCACCGCGCCCGCCGGCACGCCCGACGGCGCCGAGGCGGCCGCGGAGGCCCGTACGGACGTCCGTACGGAGGCCCGGACCGACACCCGCGCCGACCGTCCCGAGGGGCAGTCCGAGAGCAAGGCCGCGGAGGGCGTCGAGACCGCCGAGGGCGGCCGCCGTGAGCGCCGCGACCGCCGCGACCGCCAGCGCGACCGCGACCGCGACCGGGACCGGGACCGCGACCGCCGTGACCGCAAGGGCGACGACCAGCAGGGCGGCGGCCAGCGCCAGCAGGCCCCCAGGGCGGCCAGGGCGGCCAGGCCGGGCCGCAGGGCGACGACGACTTCGACGGCGGCCGCCGGGGCCGCCGCGGCCGCTACCGCGACCGCCGGGGCCGCCGCGGCCGCGACGAGTTCGGCCCGGGCGAGCCGCAGGTCTCCGAGGACGATGTCCTGATCCCCGTCGCGGGCATCCTCGACATCCTCGACAACTACGCGTTCATCCGGACCTCCGGCTACCTGCCGGGCCCGAACGACGTGTACGTGTCGCTCGCCCAGGTCCGCAAGTACGGGCTGCGCAAGGGCGACCACATCACGGGTGCCGTGCGCCAGCCGAAGGAGGGCGAGCGCCGCGAGAAGTTCAACGCGCTGGTCCGCCTCGACTCGGCCAACGGCATGGCCGCCGACTCCGGACGCGGCCGCCCCGAGTTCAACAAGCTCACCCCGCTGTACCCGCAGGACCGGCTCCGCCTGGAGACCGACCCGGGCGTGCTGACCACGCGGATCATCGACCTCGTGTCGCCGATCGGCAAGGGCCAGCGCGGTCTGATCGTGGCCCCGCCGAAGACCGGCAAGACCATGATCATGCAGGCGGTCGCCAACGCGATCACCCACAACAACCCCGAGTGCCACCTGATGGTCGTCCTCGTCGACGAGCGTCCCGAAGAGGTCACCGACATGCAGCGGTCGGTGAAGGGCGAGGTCATCTCCTCGACCTTCGACCGCCCGGCCGAGGACCACACCACCGTCGCCGAGCTGGCCATCGAGCGCGCCAAGCGCCTCGTGGAGCTGGGCCACGACGTGGTCGTCCTGCTGGACTCCATCACCCGCCTGGGCCGTGCGTACAACCTCGCGGCCCCCGCCTCCGGCCGCATCCTGTCCGGTGGTGTCGACTCGACCGCGCTGTACCCGCCGAAGCGCTTCTTCGGTGCCGCGCGGAACATCGAGGACGGCGGCTCGCTGACCATCCTGGCCACCGCGCTGGTCGACACCGGCTCGCGCATGGACGAGGTGATCTTCGAGGAGTTCAAGGGCACCGGCAACATGGAGCTCAAGCTCGACCGGAAGCTCGCCGACAAGCGCATCTTCCCCGCGGTGGACGTCGACGCGTCCGGCACCCGCAAGGAGGAGATCCTGCTCGGCAACGACGAGCTCGCCATCGTGTGGAAGCTGCGCCGGGTGCTGCACGCCCTCGACCAGCAGCAGGCGGTCGAGCTGCTCCTCGACAAGATGAAGCAGCACAAGTCGAACGCCGAGTTCCTGATGCAGATCCAGAAGACGACGCCGTCCTCGGGCAACAACGACTGACGGCCGAGGGCCGGCACCCGCCGGCCGAGGCCCTGACCACTGCGCCCCGTCGAATGTCCGACGGGGCGCAGTGGTCTGTGCGGAACCTGTGTAAGATCAAGCCACCTGGTGGGGGGGAACGTATTTTCTATACGCCTGCCGTTCTTGCGAGCCGCACGTCTCCGTGCGGCTCGCGGCGCGCCGCTGTGCACGCGCGGCGCACGGCGGGTGGCAGCTGCCTGTTCCGACCCCCACTTCCTTTCCGTACGGCGCCCTGCCACGGGCCGCCGTACGTCCATGACGATGGGGGTAGTGAGTGTCATCTCCCCGGCCGAGGACCCGATTCGTCCTCCCGGCGCTGTTCACCGCACTCGCGGTCGGCGGCGCCGGCCTGTCCGCCTCACCCGCCTACGCGGCCGACGAGCCGCACCAGCCCGGGAAGCGGCAGACCCTGACGGTGCCGTCCAGCGCCGAAATCGCCGCCCAGGCGAAGAAGTTCCTGAAGCAGGAGGCCGGTTCCGCCGGCGACCGCAAGGCGGACGGCGCGCGCAGCGCCGCCCCCGCCCCGGCCGGGGAGCAGCCGTCCGCGACGGCCTCCCCGTCGCCGTCCGGCTCCTCCACCACCGCCGACCCGAAGGTCATCGGCGGCGTCGACGCCCCGTTCGGCGAGGCGCCGTGGATGACGCAGCTGTACGGCTTCGACCCCGCCACCGGGGACAACTTCTTCTGCGGCGGCGTGCTGATCGGCCCCGCCAAGGTCCTCACCGCCGCGCACTGCGTCGCCGGTGTCGACTGGACCCAGCAGGGCATCGCGGTCGCCGGTGCCACCCAGGCGGCCTCCGACGGCGTGGGCGGCGAGCCCAACTGGCACGGCGGCACGCCCGCGCTGGTCAAGCGGCAGTGGGTCCACCCGTCCTACGACGGCGACATCCGCAACGACATCGCCGTGCTGACGCTCGACCGGCCCATGCCGCACAAGCCGCTGCGGACCGTGACGCCCAACGACACCGCGTCGTACGCCGCGGGTACCACGGCCACGGTCTACGGCTGGGGCCGCACCAGCGGCGCCCCCGGCTCCGAGGGCTCCCAGACCCTGAAGCGGGCCGACCTGCCCATCCAGGCGGACTCCGCGTGCACCAGCTTCCCGGCCGGTGCCGCCAACTTCGTGCCCGGCGAGATGTTCTGCGCCGGGGAGCCCGCGGGCGGCACCGACGCCACCACGGTCAGCCCGTGCAACGGCGACTCCGGAGGCCCGCTCATCGTGGGCGGCCGCATCGCCGGCATCGTGTCGTGGGGCGTCGAGGACTGCATCGAGGCGGGTGCGTACAGCATGTACGCCAAGGTCTCCACCTTCGCCGGCGCCATCGGCCAGCAGGCCGACGACGCGAACTTCACCGACGACAACAAGGCCGACATCGTCGCCGTCCGCAAGGACAACGCCGAGGGCTACACCTACGCCTCGCAGGGCACCAGCCTGGGCGCCGCCGAGTTCTCGGGCTTCTGGGACGGCGTCGACCTGGTCCGCCAGGCCGACCTGAACGCGGACGCCAACCAGGACTTCGTCTTCCGCGCCGGCGGCGACCTGTACTGGTCGCGCTGGCAGTGGGACGCCGGGACGGAGGTGTACGACTGGGTGGAGACCCGGATCGGCTCCGGCTGGAGCGGCTTCCGCGCCATCCTCGTCCCCGGGGACGTCAGCGGGGACGGCTGGTCCGACCTGGTGACGGTCGACTCCGCGGGCGCCCTGTGGGTGTACCCCGGGCGCGGCGACGGCACCTTCATGAGCCGTATCCAGGGCGGTTCCGGCTGGACCGGCTACACGATCGCGGGGCACGGCGACTACACGAGCGACGGCGTCCCCGACGTCCTCGCCCGTGACGCCCAGGGCCGCATGTGGCTGTACGTCGGCCGCGGCGTGGCCAACGCGCCGCTGAGCAACCAGCGGGTGCAGATCGGCACGGGGTGGAACTTCACCGCGTACGTCGGCCCCGGCGACGTCACCGGCGACGGTGCGTCCGACATGGTGGTCCGCGACAGCGACGGCAAGCTGTACCTGTACCCGAGCCGCAACTCGCCCACCCAGCCGTTCCGCAGCCGCCACACGATCGGCAGCAGCGGCTGGAACGCGTTCGCCATCATCACCTGACCGGCTCCGGGTGCGGCGACCGGCGGCAGCGCCGGTCGCACGCCCGGCCCCGACAGCGACCGTACGCGCCCTGTGCCCACTGTGCCCACGCACAGTGGGCACAGTGCGTCCCGTGCAACCCTTTGCGCCCCTCGGCCGTCTGACCTGAAGCCGGAGCGGCAGAAACCGAGGAGACCATGGGCGAACAGGACGCGGGCGGCCGAATAGACGGGACGGGCCGCCCCCACGACGAGTCCGCGGCGCGGCGGCGCGGACGCAACGCCGCCACATGGACCGCGGTCGGTCTGCTCCTCGCCGGAGCGGCCGTGCTCGGTGCGGCGTACCTGAAGCTCGACGGGAACATCCGGACCGTCGACATCAGCACGCAGCTCGGCGACGACCGGCCGGAGAACACCGACGACGGCTCCCTGGACATCCTCGTCCTCGGATCCGACTCCCGCGCCGGCGACAACGCCGCGTACGGCCGCGACGACGGCGGCTCCTCCCGCTCCGACACGGCGATGGTCGTGCACGTCCACGACGGACGCACGGCGGCCAGCGTCGTGTCCATCCCGCGGGACACGCTCATCACCCGCCCCGAGTGCACCGGCCGGGACGGCGAGCCGGTCCCCGCCGCCTACCGCGCCATGTTCAACACCGCCTACGAGGTCGGCGGGCCCGCCTGCGCCGTGAAGACGGTCGAGCAGATGTCGGGGATCCGCATGGACCACTACGTCGAGGTCGACTTCACCGGCTTCCGGAAGCTCATCGACGAGCTCGGCGGCGTCGAGGTCACCACGACACGGCCCATCAAGGACGGCAGCAGCCACCTGGACCTGCCCGCGGGCACGCACACCCTGGACGGCGAGCAGTCCCTCGCCCTGGTCCGCACCCGCAAGGGCGTCGGCGAAGGCAGCGACCTGGGCCGCATCCAGCTGCAGCACGCCTACATGAAGGCGCTCATGGAGCAGGTGCAGCGGGTGGGGGTCTTCACCAGCCCCGCCAAGCTGTGGGGGCTCGCCGACGCCGCGACGAAGGCCGTCAAACCCGATTCGGGGCTCGACAGCGTCTCGGAACTCGTGGACTTCGCGAGCGGGCTGGCGGGACTCGACGCGGACGAGGTGCAGATGATCACGCTGCCCGTGGTGTACGACACGGTCGACCGCAACAGGGTCGTGCCGGTCGAGACCCAGGCGCAGCAGGTGTGGTCGGCGCTGCGGCTCGACCAGCCGATCCCGGCGGAGGCCACGAAGGACACGGCGACGGGCAGCGCGGAGGGCGTCGTCCGCTGACCGCCGCGCCGCGCGCCTGCACCGCCTCCTGCGGGCCCCGCGCCCGGTCCCGGCGGCCCCGCAGGCCCCGGCGCCGGTCGGTCTCGGCGGTCCTTCGCCGGGCCCGGCCGCGGCGGCTTCCGATGCCTGCCGACCCTCGGCCCGAAGGCCCCGGCGCGGTGGCACCGCCGGGGCGCCCGGCTCCGGCGGCTTCCGGCACCCGGCGGCCTCGGGCGCCCCGGCGGTTCCCACTCGGTCGGGCCGTGTGCCAGGAGGCGGGGCCGCGCCTCGACGGGCCTCGGTCAGCAGGGCGTCACCACAGCGCCGGGAACCCGCCGGGAGCGCTCCGGCTGCGGGGTGCGGACGGGCAGGTGCTCTGCGGCCGCGGGGTCCGGGTGTCCGCCGTACGGGGGAGCGAGGGACCGGGGCGCGCGGTGTACGGCGCTGCGGGCCACGCGTCGCGGGCGGGGCCTGCGGCACGCGCCGACAGAGGTGCGACGGCAGCAAGCGGCGTACCGGCCGGGCGGGCCCGTGCCCGTGGTCCACGCGGGTCGGCCCCGGCCGGGCGCGGCCCGTACCGGTGGTCCACGCGGGCGCAGCCGAGGGTCCGCCGGGTGCGCCGCCCGCGCGGAGCCGGCAGGGCGGGCCGTAGCCCGCCCGGGTGCGACGGCGTACGGCGGACCGGCGGTCGGCCGCGCACGCCACGGCACAGCGCCCCCTCACGGGGCGGGCGGCCCCGCGCCCCGGGGCCGTGGGCCGGAGGGGCAGCAGCCCGGAAGCGGGGTCGGCGGGGCGGGAATGGAATCGGCGGGGCCCCGGTTTTGGGAGATGCGGCCGGTCCTGGCAGACTGGTACGTCGGCCCCGGTTCACGTGCACGCAGCCCGCGTGTGCGACCCGGTGCCCTCCGACACCTAGGAGACACCTTGAAGCGCGACATCCACCCCGAGTACGTCGAGACCCAGGTCAGCTGCACCTGCGGCGCGTCGTTCACCACCCGCAGCACGATCGAGGCCGGCACCATCCGTGCCGAGGTCTGCTCCGAGTGCCACCCGTTCTACACGGGCAAGCAGAAGATCCTCGACACCGGTGGCCGTGTGGCCCGCTTCGAGGCCCGCTTCGGCAAGGCTGCCGGCTCCAAGAAGTAGCGAGCCCTGTGCCGGTCTCCGGCCGCCCCGGTGGGGGGTGGCCGGGACCGGCTTTTTGGTCGGTGGGCCCGGGGCCAGTGCCGGGGCGCCGGCCCCTCTCCCGCAGCCCTTTCGTACGGAGAAACACCAGGAGCCCCCGATGTTCGAGGCGGTCGAGGAACTGGTCGGCGAGCACGCCGACCTGGAGCAGAAGCTCGCCGACCCTTCGGTCCACGCCGACCAGGCCAACGCGCGCAGGCTGAACAAGCGCTACGCCGAGCTCACCCCGATCGTCGCCGCGTACCGCTCCTGGAAGGAGACCGGCGACGACATCGAGACGGCGCGGGAGTTCGCGGCGGCCGACCCGGACTTCATCGCCGAGGTCAAGGAGCTGGAGGCGCAGCGCGAGGAGCTGACCGAGAAGCTGCGCATGCTGCTCGTGCCCCGCGACCCCAGCGACGACAAGGACGTCATCCTGGAGATCAAGGCCGGCGCGGGCGGCGACGAGTCCGCCCTCTTCGCCGGCGACCTGCTGCGCATGTACCTGCGGTACGCCGAGCGGGTCGGCTGGAAGACCGAGATCATCGACGCCACCGAGTCCGAGCTCGGCGGCTACAAGGACGTCCAGGTCGCCGTGAAGGCCCGCGGCCAGCTGGAGCCCGGACAGGGCGTGTGGGCCCGCCTCAAGTACGAGGGCGGCGTGCACCGCGTGCAGCGCGTGCCCGCGACCGAGTCGCAGGGCCGCATCCACACCTCCGCCGCCGGCGTGCTCGTCACGCCCGAGGCCGAGGAGGTGGAGGTGGAGATCAACCCGAACGACCTGCGGATCGACGTCTACCGGTCCTCCGGGCCGGGCGGCCAGTCCGTGAACACCACCGACTCCGCCGTGCGGATCACGCACCTGCCGACCGGTGTCGTCGCCTCCTGCCAGAACGAGAAGAGCCAGCTCCAGAACAAGGAGCAGGCCCTGCGCATCCTGCGCTCCCGGCTCCTCGCCATCGCCCAGGAGGAGGCCGAGCGGGAGGCCGCGGACGCGCGCCGCAGCCAGGTGCGCACCGTCGACCGGTCGGAGAAGATCCGGACGTACAACTTCCCGGAGAACCGCATCTCCGACCACCGCGTCGGCTTCAAGGCGTACAACCTGGACCAGGTCCTCGACGGGGACCTCGACGCGGTGATCCAGGCGTGCGTCGACGCCGACGCCGCAGCGAAGCTCGCTGCGGCCTGACGGCAGCCACCGCGCCGTCACCGCCCGTACGACCGCACAGCCCCGGAGGACCAGCGACGTGAACCTGCTGCTTGCCGAGGTGGCCCAGGCCACCCAGCGGCTGGCCGACGCCGGCGTGCCGTCACCGCGCTTCGACGCGGAGGAGCTCGCCGCCTTCGTCCACGGCGTCAAGCGGGGGGAGCTGCACAGCGTCAAGGACGCCGACTTCGACGCCCGCTACTGGGAGGCCGTCGCGCGCCGCGAGGCCCGCGAACCGCTCCAGCACATCACCGGGCGGGCGTTCTTCCGCTACCTGGAGCTCCAGGTCGGCCCCGGCGTCTTCGTGCCCCGGCCGGAGACCGAGTCGGTCGTCGACTGGGCGATACAGGCCGTGCGGGCCATGGACGTCGTCGAGCCGCTGATCGTCGACCTGTGCTCCGGGTCCGGCGCCATCGCCCTCGCCATGGCCCAGGAGGTGCCGCGCTCCCGCGTGCACGCCGTGGAGCTGTCCGAGGACGCCCTGGTGTGGACCCGCAGGAACGCGGAGGGCTCGCGGGTCACCGTGCACCGCGGGGACGCGCTGACGGCGCTGCCCGAGCTCAACGGCCAGGTCGACCTGGTCATCTCCAACCCGCCGTACATCCCGCTCACCGAGTGGGAGTACGTGGCGCCCGAGGCCCGGGACCACGACCCCGAGATGGCGCTGTTCTCCGGCGAGGACGGCCTCGACGTGATCCGCGGCATCGAACGCACCGCGCACCGGCTGCTCCGCCCCGGCGGGCTCGTCGTCGTCGAGCACGCCGACACCCAGGGGGGCCAGGTGCCGTGGATCTTCAGTGAGGCGGCCGGCTGGGCCGACGCCGCCGACCACCCCGACCTGAACAGGCGGCCGCGCTTCGCCACCGCGCGCAAGGCGCTGCCATGACCACCACCCTGCATGTGTACGCGTACGAGGAGGCCCGCTGATGGCACGGCGATACGACTGCAACGACGCGACCGACCGCTCGACGGGCCTGCGTGAGGCCGCGTCCGCCGTCCGCCGCGGCGAGCTGGTCGTGCTGCCCACGGACACCGTCTACGGCATCGGCGCGGACGCGTTCAGCGCGGAAGCGGTCGCCGACCTGCTGGAGGCCAAGGGCCGCGGCCGGACCATGCCCACGCCGGTCCTCATCGGTTCGCCGAACACCCTGCACGGGCTGGTCACCGACTTCTCCGAGCAGGCGTGGGAGCTCGTGGACGCCTTCTGGCCGGGCGCGCTGACCCTGGTCGCCAGGCACCAGCCGTCCCTCCAGTGGGACCTGGGCGACACCCGCGGCACGGTCGCCGTGCGGATGCCGCTGCACCCGGTGGCGATCGAGCTGCTGACCGAGGTCGGCCCGATGGCCGTGTCGTCGGCGAACCTGACGGGGCACCCGGCGCCGGAGGACTGCGACGCCGCGCAGGGCATGCTCGGCGACTCCGTCTCCGTCTACCTGGACGGCGGGCCGACCCCGGGCATCGTGCCGTCCTCCATCGTCGACGTCACCCGGGACGTCCCGGTCCTGCTGCGCGCCGGGGCGGTGTCGGCGGAGGAGCTGCGCAAGGTCGTACCCGACCTTGAGGTGGCCCCGTGAACGGAGCCACCGACCGAGGACACGCGCAGTGACCGCCCCTGAGGGGCGTGGCATAGGCAGGGAGCGAAGCACCTTCCGGATCCTCCACGTCAGCACCGGCAACGTGTGCCGCTCACCGATCACGGAGCGGCTGACCCGCCATGCCCTGTGCGGCCGCCTGGGCGACCCGGCGGGCGGCGGGCTCATCGTGGAGAGCGCCGGGACGTGGGGCCACGAGGGCGCGCCGATGGAGGCCAACGCCGAGGCGGTCCTCGCGGACTTCGGCGCCGACGCGAGCGGCTTCGCGGGGCGCGAGCTCGTGGACGAGCACGTGATCCGCGCCGATCTGGTCCTCACGGCCACCCGCGACCACCGCGCCCAGGTCATCTCCATGGGGCACAGCGCGGGGCTGCGCACCTTCACGCTGAAGGAGTTCACCCGCCTCGTGAAGGCCATAGACCCCAGCACGCTGCCCGACCCCGACGCGGACGGCGTGGTCGCCCGCGCGCACGCGCTGGTGCACGCCGCCGCGGCGCTGCGCGGCTGGCTGCTGGCGCCGAGCCCGGAGGCGGACGAGGTGAGCGACCCGTACGGCGGGCCCATCACGTACTTCCGGTCGATCGGCGACGAGATCCACCAGGCGCTCGAACCCGTGGTGACGGCCCTGACGGGGTCCCCACCCGCAGGTGACCGGGCGCGCCCGGCGGCGGCCCGCGCAGGGCGCCCCGCAGCCGCGTACGGCCCCGGTGCGCTTCCCGCCGACCGGTCCGCGCCTCCGCCGAGGCCCCGCGGTCGCGTACGGCTCCGCCGCGCCCGCTCCCGCCGACGTGCCCGCCCGCTCCGGGGCCCCCGCCGCCACCGGTGCGGTCACCCGACGCTCCACAGGGTGCGACCCCTGCCGGCGCGTCCGACCGTGCGCCCACGTACGCCGCGAGGCCGCGGACGCCCAGGCGGGCTGACCGCCCTACCGCGAGGCCGCGCACGCTCACACGGGCTGGCGCCCTGTCGCGAGGCCGCGGACGCTCACGCGGGCTCGCCCCGCTGGGAGGCCGCGGACGCTCACACGGGCTGGCGCCCCGCCGCGAGCGCGGGAGCCCACGCGGGCCTCTCCTGCCCCGCCGCAGCCCTGCCAGGCCGCAGTGACTCCCACCGCCCCGCGCACAGCCGCAGGCGGCCCCGCCGCCTCCCGGCGCCCCGCCCGCCGGCAGCGGCCCGCGCCCCCGTACCCCGGGGGCCGTCGCCGGCGACTCGGCCGCGTCGGTTCCGCGAGCGGGGGAGACCAGGGGCGGGCGGACCGCGCCGCGTGCGGCGGGCGGCCTTCCACGACCGGCGGAACGTGCCGGCCGGGCCTACATTGGAGGGCACGGGGGCCGGGTCGTCTGGTGTGCCTGGAGGCACTGATGTCGGTCACCGCTGGAGTCGGCGAGACACGCGCGTACGGGGCGGACCCCGAGGCGCTGCGCCGGCAGGACCCCGAGATCGCCGATGTGCTGGACGGCGAGGCGCGCCGGCAGGAGGACTGCCTGCAACTCGTCGCCGCCGAGAACTTCACGTCCCCCGCGGTGCTCGCCGCACTCGGGTCCCGGCTCGCCAACAAGTACGCCGAGGGCTACCCGGGCGCCCGCTACCACGGCGGCTGCGAGTACGCGGACGCCGCCGAGCGGCTCGCCGCCGACCGGGCCCGCGCCCTGTTCGGCGCCGCACACGCCAACGTCCAGCCGCACTCCGGGTCCGCCGCCGTCCTCGCCGCCTACGCCGCGCTCCTGCGCCCCGGCGACACCGTCCTCGCCATGGGCCTCGCGCACGGCGGGCACCTCACGCACGGCTCGCCGGCCAACTTCTCCGGCCGGTGGTTCGACTTCGTGCCGTACGGCGTCGACGCGGAGAGCGGGCTCGTCGACCACGAGCAGGTCCGCGCCCTCGCCCACCAGCACCGCCCCAAGGCGATCGTCTGCGGGTCCATCGCCTACCCCCGCCACCTCGACTACGCGGCCTTCCGGGAGATCACCGACGAGGTCGGGGCCGCCCTCATCGTCGACGCCGCCCACCCGATCGGGCTCGTCGCCGGAGGAGTGGCGCCCAACCCGGTGCCGTACGCCGACGTCGTGTGCGCCACCACCCACAAGGTGCTGCGCGGGCCGCGCGGCGGCATGCTGCTGTGCGACGGGGAACTGGCCGGGCGGATCGACCGCGCCGTGTTCCCGTTCACCCAGGGCGGCGCCCAGATGCACACCATCGCCGCCAAGGCCGTGGCCTTCGGCGAGGCGGCGACCCCCGGCTTCGCGGCCTACGCACGGCAGGCCGTGGCCAACGCGCGCGCCCTCGCCGCGGCGCTCGCCGCACGCGGCTTCTCGGTCACCACCGGCGGCACGGACACCCACCTGGTGTCGGCCGATCCGGCGCCCCTCGGCGTCGACGGGCGGGCCGCGCGGGCGGGCCTCGCGGCCGCCGGGATCGTGGTGGACACCTGCGCCCTGCCGTACGGCCACGGGCGCGGGATCCGCCTGGGGACGGCGGCGGTGACCACGCAGGGGATGGGTCCGGCCGAGATGGAGCGGACCGCGGAGCTGTTCGCGTCCGCCCTGCGGGGCCCGCAGGATCCGCCCGCCACCCGTGAGGCGGTCCGTGAACTCGTCGCGGCCTTTCCCCCGTACAGGGGGTGGAACCGCCCCTGAGCGCCCTTCCCCGGCCGGTCCGGAACCGTACGCCGCCCCGCGGTGTCCTCCACCACATGACCGGCGGGACTAGGGTGTGGGGCTGTGATGGCCAGCGATTCCTGTGGGGCAGCCTGTGCGTAACTACCTGCTGACGCTCTGCATCACGGCTGCGGTGACCTACCTGCTCACCGGACCGGTGCGGAAGTTCGCCATCGCCTCCGGCGCGATGCCGGAGATCCGGGCCCGCGACGTGCACCGGGAGCCGACCCCCCGGCTCGGCGGTATCGCCATGTTCTTCGGACTCTGCTCCGGC
The DNA here is from genome assembly GCF_021390935.1 of Streptomyces sp. CC228A. Taxonomy (GTDB): domain Bacteria; phylum Actinomycetota; class Actinomycetes; order Streptomycetales; family Streptomycetaceae; genus Streptomyces. Next base: position 407,670 of record NZ_JAJPUI010000002.1, on the reverse strand, counting down.
CTGCTGGTCGCGGACCACCTGGACCGGCTGAACAGCGTCTTCGCCCTGTCGAACGAGCCGCGCGCCCTGCTCTCCGGCGCCGCGCTGATCTGGCTGATCGGCGTCCTCGACGACAAGTTCGAGATCGACGCCCTGATCAAGCTCGGCGCGCAGATGATCGCCGCGGGCGTGATGGTCGTCCAGGGTCTGACGATCCTCTGGCTGCCCATCCCGGGCATCGGCACGGTCGGCCTCACCCAGGGCCAGGGCACGCTGCTGACGGTCGCCCTGGTGGTCCTCACCATCAACGCGGTGAACTTCGTCGACGGACTGGACGGGCTGGCCGCCGGCATGGTGTGCATCGCCGCGGCCGCGTTCTTCCTCTACGCGTACCGGCTGTGGTTCGGGTACGGCATCGAGGCCGCCGCGCCGGCCACCCTGTTCGCCGCCGTGCTGATCGGCATGTGCCTGGGCTTCCTGCCGCACAACATGCACCCGGCCCGGATCTTCATGGGCGACTCCGGCTCCATGCTGATCGGCCTGGTCCTGGCCGCGTCGGCGATCTCGATCACCGGTCAGGTCGACCCGGACGCGCTGAAGATCTTCGAGGGCGGCTCCACCCGGCAGGCCACCCACGCGGCGCTCCCGGTCTTCATCCCGCTGCTGCTGCCGCTGACCGTCATCGCGATCCCGATGGCCGACCTGTTCCTCGCCATCGTGCGGCGCACCTGGAAGGGGCAGTCGCCGTTCGCCGCCGACCGGGGGCACCTGCACCACCGGCTGCTGGAGGTCGGCCACTCGCACAGCCGGGCCGTCTTCATCATGTACTTCTGGTCCGCGCTGATCGCCTTCGGGACGCTGATGTACTCGGTGCACTCCGCGTCCATGTGGATCATGCTGCCGATCGTGGCGCTGAGCGCCGTCGGGCTGGTCCTGCTGCTCCTGCCCCGCTTCAAGCCGCGTGCGCCGCTGTGGGCGCAGTCCTTCGTGCCGCCCCGCTACCGCCGCCGCAGGTTCCGCAAGCAGTACGCGTCCGCCGGCCCGGAGGCCGCGGAGGCGGCGTCCGACGGGAGCGCCTTCGCCGACGCGGACGGCGAGGGCCTGCGCGTGCCGGCCGGGATCCACGGGGCGACCGCCATCGGGGCCCGTGCCCACCTCCCCGAACGGCGGAAGGCCGGAACGCCGAGTTGACGGAAGCGACCAGCCGGGGCATTAGCAGACAAAGCTCCGGCCTGTCGCGCACACACGCGCGCTGTCCCTCTCATGTGTGAGTGTTGGCACACCTTCGGGTAAAGACCTCGCCAAAAAGTTTGTGATACCGTTCACGAGACCCGGGGACAGTTGGGTGGTCGTTGTGCGATGGCCTCTTGGCTCCGACGATTCGCCATCACACCGGGTCTAGCTTTGTCCATGACGACACGCCTGCCTGCCCTCAGTAGCGGAGACGCCGCCATGCCCCCCAGCGCCACCCGCGCCCTTCTTCCGATGGTCGTACCCACGGCTGCCGTCGGTGTGCTCGCCATCGCCGTGAGCGCCCTGACGGCAGGCTCGGAGGGCGCGATCGGCTCCGCGTTGGGCGCACTCGTCGTGCTGCTCTTCATGGCACTCGGGCAGCTGGCGCTCCAGTACGTGGCCAAGGCCATGCCCCAGCTCTTCCAGGGCATGGGCCTCATGGTCTACTCCGTCCAGCTCGTCCTGCTGCTCGCTTTCGTCATGGCCGTCCGGGACACCACGCGGTTCGACCTCAAGGCGCTGGCGCTCACGCTCGTGACCGCGACGCTGGTGTGGGTCGCCGCCCAGGCCCGGGCCCACATGAAGGCGCGGATCCCGTACGTGGAGCCCGTCGCGGAGGTCACGCACCGGCCGCGGGGTGCAGAGGTGCCCGATGAGAAGTAGGGGCGATATAAGCGTCCGACAGCAGGGCTGCTATCGTCCGGTTCCAACTGCGGCACTGAGGGTGCGGGCAGATGAGCTGCCGCCGACCCCATCGCGAGGCTCCAGGCCTGTCCGCCGCCACCACCCCTGTAAGACCAGTCCGGTGCCGACCTGCGGCTGCCTGCCGCTCCGATACAACGAGGTTGCCGTAACCATGCGCCATGCAGAAGGAGCTCTTGGTGACTGCTGACGCCCAGACGCTCGCCTTCGAGGTCGACTGCCATCTGTTCCAGGATTGTGGCTTCCCCGCCCCTTCCGTGTGGTCGTTCATCTTCGAACCGATCTTCGAGATCGGCCCCGTCGAGTTCAACAAGCCGATGCTGCTGGCGATCATCGGCACCTTCGCCATCATCGCCTTCTTCTGGGCGGCCTTCGGCAACGCCAAGGTCGTGCCCGGCAAGCTGCAGATGGTCGCCGAGGCGCTCTACGAGTTCGTCCGGCAGGGCGTGGCCCGAGAGGTCATCGGGAAGAAGGGCGAACCCTTCGTCCCCCTCCTGGTGTCGCTCTTCTTCTTCGTGTGGATGCTCAACCTCTGGGCACTGATCCCGCTGGCCCAGTTCCCGGTGAGCTCCGTCATCGCCTACCCGGTCGGCCTCGCCCTGCTGGTGTGGGTCACCTACATGACGGTCACCTTCCGCACCAACGGCCTCGTCGGCGGCTTCCGCAACCTCTGCGTGCCGAGCGGCCTCCCGAAGCCGATCTACGTGCTGCTGACGCCGCTCGAGTTCGTGTCGAACGTCTTCGTGCGCCCCTTCACCCTGGCCGTACGACTCTTCGCGAACATGTTCGCGGGCCACATCCTGATCCTGATCTTCACGATCGCCACGTGGTACATGCTCGGAACGGTCCTGGGCACCGTCTACGCCTCGGCCTCCTTCCTGATGACGCTCGTCCTCACGGTCTTCGAGCTGTTCATCCAGGCACTGCAGGCCTACGTGTTCACCGTCCTGACCGCCACGTACCTGTCCCAGGCGCTCGAAGAAGCGCACTGAGGAAACAGCCACCCGGCTAACCCAAGACGTCCGGTGGACCACCAGCCACCGGCCCACCAAGAGAAGGAACCACGGACATGTCTGCTGCTCTCGAGACCCTCGCGGCCGTCAACGGCAACGTCGGCACCATCGGTTACGGCCTCGCCGCGATCGGCCCGGGTATCGGTATCGGCATCATCTTCGGCAACGGTGTGCAGGCCATCGCCCGCCAGCCCGAGGCGGCCGGCCTCATCCGCCAGAACATGCTGCTCGGCTTCGCCGTCGTCGAGGCCCTCGCCCTCATCGGCTTCGTCGTTCCGTTCATCGTCAAGTAACGGTCCGTACGCAGCCGTAACCGACGGAAAGGTCCATCATGTTGCATCTGGCAGCTGAAGAGCCGCAGATGCCGCTGCTCCCGGTCTGGCCCGAGATCCTCATCGGCCTGATCGCCTTCGGCATCGTCTTCGTCATCTTCGCCAAGAAGCTCCTCCCGACGATCAACAAGGCTCTGGAAGAGCGCCGTGAGGCCATCGAAGGCTCCATGGAGAAGGCGGAGGCGGCACAGGTCGAGGCCCAGAGCGTCCTCGAGCAGTACCGGGCCCAGCTGGACGAGGCCCGCCACGAGGCCGCGCGTCTGCGGCAGGAAGCCCAGGAGCAGGGCGCCGCGATCATCGCCGAGATGAGGGCGGAAGGTCAGCGCCAGCGCGACGAGATCATCGCCACGGGCCACGCCCAGATCGAGCGCGAGCGCGCCGCCGCGGCCGCCGTGCTGCGGCAGGACGTCGGCCAGCTGGCGACCGGGCTCGCCGGCAAGCTGGTCGGCGAGTCGCTGGAGGACCACGCCCGCCAGAGCCGCGTCATCGACAGCTTCCTCAGCGAGCTTGAGGAGAAGGCCGAGGCCGCCCGATGAACGGAGCGAGCCGCGAGGCACTGGCTGCCGCGCGCGAGCGCCTCGACGCGCTGACCGACAACACGTCGGTCGACGCGGCGAAGCTCGCCGAGGAGCTGGCCGCCGTCACCGCGCTGCTCGACCGCGAGGTGTCGCTGCGTCGGGTCCTGACCGACCCGGCGCAGGCCGGAGAGGCCAAGGCCGACCTGGCCACGCGACTGCTGAGCGGTCAGGTGGGCGGCGAGACCGTCGACCTGGTCTCCGGCATGGTCCGCGCCCGCTGGTCCCAGTCGCGCGACCTGGTCGACGCGGTCGAGGAGCTGGCGAGCACCGCGGAGCTCACCGCGGCGCAGAGCGCCGGCACGCTCGACGACGTGGAGGACGAGCTGTTCCGGTTCAGCCGGATCGTCGCCTCCCACGCCGAGCTGCGTGCCGCGCTCACCGACCGGACCGCCACGGCCACCGCGAAGGGCGAGCTGCTGCGCAGCCTCCTCGGCGGCAGGGCGAACCCGGTCACCGAGCGCCTGATCGTCCGCCTGGCCGCCCAGCCCCGAGGACGTAGCCTGGAGGGGGGCCTCGAGTCCCTGTCCAAGCTCGCCGCGGCGCGGCGTGACCGGATGGTCGCGGTCGTCACCTCGGCCGTGCCGCTCACCGACCCGCAGAAGCAGCGTCTCGGCGCGGTGCTGGCCAAGCTGTACGGCCGGCAGATGCACCTCAACCTGGACGTGGACCCCGAGGTCCTCGGCGGGATCAGCGTGCGCGTCGGCGACGAGGTCATCGACGGCACCATCGCCAGCCGCCTCGACGAGGCGTCCCGGCGACTGGCGGGCTGACGCCCCGGCGTACCAGCTCGGCAAACTCAAAGAAGCGTGACCTACGGCCCGGTTGGGCCGTGCACAGGATGCAGAAGTTCTGGGGGGAGCCCCCAGACCCCCCAAGAAGACTTCGGGCCCAACAAGGAGAGCAGGGAACCCAGATGGCGGAGCTCACGATCCGGCCGGAGGAGATCCGGGACGCACTGGAGAACTTCGTCCAGTCGTACAAGCCGGACGCGGCCTCGCGCGAGGAGGTCGGTACGGTCAGCCTCGCCGGCGACGGCATCGCCAAGGTCGAGGGGCTGCCCTCGACCATGGCCAACGAGCTGCTGAAGTTCGAGGACGGCACCCTCGGTCTCGCCCTCAACCTCGAGGAGCGCGAGATCGGTGCGATCGTCCTCGGTGAGTTCAGCGGCATCGAGGAGGGCCAGTCGGTCCAGCGCACCGGCGAGGTCCTGTCCGTCCCCGTCGGCGAGGGTTACCTGGGTCGCGTCGTCGACCCGCTCGGCAACCCGATCGACGGCCTCGGCGAGATCGAGACGTCCGGTCGCCGTGCCCTCGAACTGCAGGCCCCCACGGTCATGCAGCGCAAGTCGGTGCACGAGCCCATGGAGACCGGCTACAAGGCCGTCGACGCCATGACCCCGATCGGCCGCGGTCAGCGTCAGCTGATCATCGGCGACCGCCAGACCGGCAAGACCGCCCTGGCCGTCGACACGATCATCAACCAGCGCGACAACTGGCGCACCGGCGACCCGAAGAAGCAGGTCCGCTGCATCTACGTCGCCATCGGCCAGAAGGGCTCCACCATCGCGTCCGTCCGCGGCGCGCTGGAGGAGGCCGGCGCCCTGGAGTACACGACCATCGTCGCCGCCCCGGCGTCCGACCCGGCGGGCTTCAAGTACCTGGCGCCCTACACCGGCTCTGCCATCGGCCAGCAGTGGATGTACGAGGGCAAGCACGTCCTCATCGTCTTCGACGACCTGTCGAAGCAGGCCGACGCCTACCGCGCCGTGTCGCTGCTCCTGCGCCGCCCGCCGGGCCGCGAGGCCTACCCGGGTGACGTCTTCTACCTGCACTCCCGTCTGCTGGAGCGCTGCGCCAAGCTCTCCGACGAGATGGGTGCCGGTTCGATGACCGGTCTGCCGATCGTCGAGACCAAGGCGAACGACGTCTCGGCGTTCATCCCGACCAACGTCATCTCCATCACCGACGGCCAGTGCTTCCTGGAGTCCGACCTGTTCAACGCCGGTCAGCGCCCGGCCCTGAACGTCGGTATCTCGGTCTCCCGCGTCGGTGGCTCCGCCCAGCACAAGGCCATGAAGCAGGTCTCCGGCCGCCTCCGCGTGGACCTGGCCCAGTTCCGCGAGCTGGAGGCGTTCGCCGCCTTCGGTTCCGACCTGGACGCCGCTTCGAAGGCTGCCCTGGAGCGCGGCAAGCGCATGGTGGAGCTGCTGAAGCAGGCGCAGTACCAGCCCATGTCGACCGAGAACCAGGTCGTCTCCGTCTGGGCCGGCACCACCGGCAAGATGGACGACGTGCCGGTCGAGGACATCCGCCGCTTCGAGAGGGAGCTGCTGGACTACCTGCACCGCGAGCACAAGTCGCTCATGACGTCGATCCGCGAGGGCGGCAAGATGTCGGACGACACGCTCGACAAGGTCGCGGAGTGCATCGGCTCCTTCAAGAAGCAGTTCGAGACGTCGGACGGCAAGCTGCTCGGCGAAGACGCCCCGGCCGCCGTCAACGTCTCGAAGTGACGACGGAAGGGACCTGATCCATGGGAGCCCAGCTCCGGGTCTACAAGCGTCGGATCAAGTCGGTCACGGCGACCAAGAAGATCACCAAGGCGATGGAGATGATCTCCGCCTCGCGCATCGTCAAGGCGCAGCGCAAGGTGGCGGCCTCCACGCCGTACGCGACCGAGCTGACCCGCGCGGTCACGGCGGTGGCGACCGGCTCGAACGCCAAGCACCCCCTGACCACGGAGGCGGAGAACCCGACCCGCGCCGCGGTGCTGCTCCTCACGAGCGACCGCGGTCTGGCCGGCGGCTACTCCTCCAACGCCATCAAGGCGGCGGGCGCCCTGACCGAGCGGCTGCGCGGTGAGGGCAAGGAGGTCGACACCTACATCGTCGGCCGCAAGGGTGTCGCCTACTACGGCTTCCGTGAGATGCCGGTCACGGACTCGTGGACCGGCTTCACCGACAACCCGTCGTACGCGGACGCCAAGAAGGTCGCGGCGCCGCTGATCGAGGCGATCGAGAAGGACACGGCGCAGGGGGGTGTGGACGAGCTCCACATCGTCTTCACCGAGTTCGTGTCGATGCTGACGCAGACGCCGGTGGACAACCGGCTGCTGCCCCTCAGCCTCTCCGAGGCCGAGGGCGGCGAGGGCGCGAAGAAGGAACTGCTGCCGCTGTTCGACTTCGAGCCGTCGGCGGAGGACGTCCTGGACGCCCTCATGCCCCGGTACGTCGAGAGCCGGATCTACAACGCCCTGCTGCAGGCGGCCGCCTCCGAGCACGCCGCCCGCCGCAAGGCGATGAAGTCCGCGACGGACAACGCGGGTGAACTGATCAACACGTACACCCGTCTTGCCAACCAGGCCCGCCAGGCCGAAATCACCCAGGAAATCAGCGAGATCGTCGGTGGCGCGAGCGCCCTGGCCGACGCGACCGCGGGGAGTGACAAGTAATGACGACCACTGTTGAGACGGCCACGGCGACTGGCCGCGTCGCCCGGGTCATCGGCCCGGTCGTCGACGTGGAGTTCCCCGTCGACGCGATGCCGGAGATCTACAACGCGCTGCACGTCGATGTGGCCGACCCGGCCAACCCCGGCAGCACCCGGACCCTCACCCTCGAGGTCGCCCAGCACCTCGGCGAGGGCCTGGTCCGCACGATCGCGATGCAGCCGACCGACGGCCTGGTCCGCCAGGCCCCGGTCGTGAACACCGGCAACGGCATCACCGTCCCGGTCGGCGACTTCACCAAGGGCAAGGTGTTCAACACCCTCGGTGAGGTGCTGAACGAGCCGGAGGCCAACGGCCAGGAGACCGAGCGCTGGGCGATCCACCGCAAGGCCCCCGCCTTCGACCAGCTCGAGTCCAAGACCGAGATGTTCGAGACCGGCCTGAAAGTCGTCGACCTCCTCACCCCGTACGTCAAGGGTGGAAAGATCGGTCTGTTCGGTGGCGCCGGTGTCGGCAAGACCGTGCTGATCCAGGAAATGATCATGCGTGTCGCCAACCTCCACGAGGGCGTCTCCGTCTTCGCGGGCGTCGGCGAGCGCACCCGTGAGGGCAACGACCTCATCGCGGAGATGGAGGAGTCCGGCGTCCTCGACAAGACGGCGCTGGTCTTCGGCCAGATGGACGAGCCCCCGGGCACCCGTCTGCGCGTCGCCCTGGCCGGTCTGACGATGGCGGAGTACTTCCGCGACGTCCAGAAGCAGGACGTGCTGTTCTTCATCGACAACATCTTCCGCTTCACCCAGGCCGGTTCCGAGGTGTCCACCCTGCTCGGCCGCATGCCGTCCGCGGTGGGCTACCAGCCGAACCTGGCCGACGAGATGGGCCTCCTCCAGGAGCGCATCACGTCGACCCGCGGTCACTCGATCACCTCCATGCAGGCGATCTACGTCCCCGCCGACGACCTGACCGACCCGGCCCCGGCCACCACCTTCGCCCACCTCGACGCGACGACGGTTCTCTCCCGTCCGATCTCCGAGAAGGGCATCTACCCGGCCGTGGACCCGCTGGACTCCACGTCCCGCATCCTGGACCCGCGCTACATCGCGCAGGACCACTACGAGACGGCGATGCGCGTCAAGGGGATCCTGCAGAAGTACAAGGACCTCCAGGACATCATCGCGATCCTCGGTATCGACGAGCTGGGCGAAGAGGACAAGCTGGTCGTCCACCGCGCCCGTCGTGTCGAGCGCTTCCTGTCCCAGAACACCCACGCGGCGAAGCAGTTCACCGGCGTGGACGGTTCGGACGTTCCGCTGGACGAGTCCATCGCCGCGTTCAACGCGATCTGCGACGGTGAGTACGACCACTTCCCGGAGCAGGCGTTCTTCATGTGCGGTGGTCTCGAGGACCTCAAGAAGAACGCGAAGGAGCTCGGCGTCTCCTGACGCCGGCGCCTTCCCGAAGGGGGCGGGCCGGCCCCGCCCCCTTCACCATGTACAGCCGGGGACCCGTCCCCGGACCCCCGGGGACCCGTCCCCGGGCGGGTGGCCGGTCCCGTCGTGCGCACCCGTCCCTCCCCGCGAGCATGCCTCCGGGGAGGGGCGTCTGCCACAACAGGACCTGCGGCCCTACTAGACTTGTGACCCAACACCCGGCACATCGCGCCGGGTGGTGACCCGAGGAGCCACCCTTGGCTGCTGAGCTGCACGTCGAGCTGGTCGCCGCGGACCGGAGTGTCTGGTCCGGCGAGGCCACCCTGGTCATCGCGCGCACCACCTCCGGCGACATCGGCGTCATGCCCGGGCACCAGCCGCTGCTCGGTGTGCTGGAGTCGGGCCCGGTGACCATCCGTACGAGTGATGGTGGAACGGTCGTCGCCGCGGTGCACGGCGGTTTCATCACCTTCGCCGACGACAAGCTGTCGCTGCTGGCGGAGATCGCCGAACTGGCGGAGGAGATCGACACCCAGCGCGCCGAGCGTGCGCTGGAGCGTGCCAAGTCGGACGCGGACGCCGCCGCCGAGCGGCGCGCCGAGATCCGGCTGCGCGCGGTGACGGCGGCGGCGGCGCGCTGACCGGCGCACCACCGCGGACGTGACGTCCGCCGGCCCGTCCCGCACCGCGGGGCGGGCCGGCACCCCTCAGCCGCGGCGCGGACTGGACTTTCCAGACCGGGCCGCGGCTGAGGCGATGCAGGTGGCAGATTGGTACCGGATGTATCCGTAACGGGGAGAAGCGAGGAGGTCGGTGGAGATGGTCCTCGCTCTGCTGCTGAGCGCACTGGTCGTCGCACTGGTGGTGATCGGGCTCTTCGTGTTCGGTCTGCGCAGGCGGCTCATCCAGCGTTCCGGCGGCACCTTCGACTGCAGCCTGCGCTGGAACGTCCCCGAGGGAGGCGACACCACCGGCAAGGGCTGGGTGTACGGCGTCGCCCGCTACAGCGGTGACCAGATCGCGTGGTTCCGGGTCTTCTCGTACGCTCCGCGGCCGCGCCGGGTGCTGGACCGCGACGCCATCGAGGTGCTCGCCCGCCGGATGCCTGAGGGCGAGGAGGAGCTGGCCCTGCTGTCGGACTCGGTGGTGCTGGGCTGCCTGCACCAGGGCGTCCGGCTGGAGCTGGCGATGAGCGAGGACGCGCTCACCGGCTTCCTGGCCTGGCTGGAGGCGGCGCCCCCCGGGCAGCGGGTCAACGTGGCGTAGCTCCGCTGGTCCGGTGTGCCGGGCCGCTGCGGGCCGGACGCGTTCTGCCGGTGGCCGCCTTTCCGTACGGATCGGGCCGCACCCTCCGCGAGGGTGCGGCCCGACGTCGTCTCAGGTGCGGTGGGGACTACCCGAGGCCGGTGTGGATCGCGCTGACCAGCTCACCGTTGCCGGTGTCGCCGCTGAACTCCCAGAAGAACGCGCCGCCCAGGCCCTGGTTGTTCGCCCAGGCCATCTTGGACAGGATCGTCTGCGGGGTGTCGTAGCTCCACCAGTTGGTGCCGCAGTGCGCGTAGGCGGTGCCGGCGACGGTGCCGTTCGCCGGGCAGGTGGTCTTGAGGACCTTGTAGTCCTCGATGCCCTGCTCGTATGTGCCGGCCGCCGGGCCCGTGGCCGTGCCGCCCGGCTCCTTCTGGGTCACGCCGGTCCAGCCGCGGCCGTAGAAGCCGATGCCGAGCAGCAGCTTCGCGGACGGGATGCCCTCGGCCTTCAGCTTGGCGATGGCCTCGGCGGAGTTGAAGCCCTGCTGCGGGATGCCCGCGTAGGAGGTGAGCGGGGAGTGCGGGGCCGTCGGGCCCTTCGCCGCCCAGGCGCCGAAGAAGTCGTACGTCATCACGTTGTACCAGTCGACGTACTGCGCGGCCGGGCCGTAGTCCGCGGCGTCGATCTTGCCGCCGGCCGAGGCGTCGGCGGTGATCGCCGCGGTGACCAGGTTGTCCGGGCCGAACGTGGCGCGCATGGACTTCATCATCTTGGACATGGCGTCCGGGCCGCTGGTGTCGCAGGTCAGGCCGCAGGCGTTCGGGTACTCCCAGTCCAGGTCGATGCCGTCGAAGACGTCGGCCCAGCGCGGGTCCTCCACCAGGTCGTAGCAGGACTTCGCGAAGGCGTCCGGGTTCTGGATCGCCTGGCCGAAGCCGCCGGACCAGGTCCAGCCGCCGAAGGACCACAGCACCTTGATGTGCGGGTACTGCGCCTTCAGCTTGCGCAGCTGGTTGAAGTTGCCGCGCAGCGGCTGGTCCCAGGTGTCGGCGACGCCGTCGACGGACTGGTCGGCGGTGTAGGCCTTGTCGTAGTCGGCGTAGGCGTCGCCGATGGTGCACTTGCCGCCCTGGACGTTGCCGAAGGCGTAGTTGATGTGCGTGATCTTCTCGGCCGAGCCCGACGTCACGAGGTTCTTGACGTGGTAGTTGCGCCCGTAGACGCCCCAGTTGGTGAAGTAGCCGAGGTTGACCTTGGAGGAGGGGCCGGGGCCGGGGCCGCCGTCGCCGCCGGTGGTGCGGACGGCGACGGAGCCGCTGACCGCGCCGGTCTGGTCGGCGGTGTCCCGGGCCTGGACGGCGTACGAGTAGTCGGTGCCGGCGGTGAGGCCCGAGTCGGTGTAGGTCAGGCCGGTCACCGTGGCGACCTTGGCGCCGTCCCGCAGGACGTCGTAGTTCTTGACGCCCTTGTCGTCGGTGGCCGCGGTCCAGCTCAGCTTGACCGAGGTGTCGGTGATGCCGGAGGCGCTCGGCGTGCCGGGCGCGGAGGGCGGCGTGTCGCCGGGCTCGCTCGGGCCGCCGTCGCAGGACCCGCCGTTCAGCGTGCAGCCGGACGGGGAGCCGGAGCCGGTGCCGTTGAAGCCGAAGGAGACGGAGGCGCCCGGGGCGAGGGTGCCGTTCCAGGACTTGTTCTTGGCGGTCCAGTGGGTGCCGCTGCTCGTGACGTCGGCGTCCCAGGCGGAGGTGACGGAGGTGCCGGAGGGGAAGTCCCACTCGACGGTCCAGGAGTTGAGGGTGGCGGTGCCGGTGTTGGTCACCGTCCACTTGCCCTCGAAGCCGCTGCCCCAGTCCTGGGTCTTGGTGTAGGTGGCGGTGGCCGACGTGGCGGCCTGGGCGGGTGTGGCGAGGCCGACCAGCGCGGCCAGGGGAAGCAGGAGTGCGGTGGCTCCGGCCGTGGCTCTGGCCAGGAGTCCTGATCTGCGCGGTGGTGCTTGAGTGCTCGTGCTCACGGTGCTCCTCAAGAGGGGGACGGACATGGTGGGGGTCCGTGCGTCCATGACAAGGTGCGCGCCGCGAGCGTAGGAAGGTCTGGACCAATCGTCAATAGGTCCAGACCAGTTGTGCTGTGACGGGGACGGCTGGTTTCCGCGGGTGGGTCAGGGCCGGTCGTCGCTCTCCGTCCCGACGCCCAACTCCTGGGCCAGCACCGCGGCCTGCACCCGGCTACGCAGCCCCAGCTTGTTCAGCAACCGGCTGACGTGCGTCTTCACCGTGGCCTCCGCCATGTCGAGGCGCGCCGCCACCTGCGCGTTCGACAGGCCCTCCCCGAGGCAGGCGAGCACCTCCCGCTCACGCCGGGTGAGCGGATCCAGAACGGCCGGATCGGGCGCGTTCGCCGCCCGTGCCGGCCGCCCGGCGGGCGCCGCGAACTCCGCGATCAGACGCCGGGTCACCGCCGGGGCGATCATGCCCTCGCCGCGCGCCACGGTCCGCACCGCCTCGACGAGGTCCCGCGCCTCCGTGTTCTTCAGCAGGAACCCGGACGCACCGGCCCGCAGCGCACCGAACACGTACGCGTCCAGGTCGAAGGTGGTGAGGACCAGCACGTCCGCCAGGCTCTCGGCGACCACCCGGCGCGTCGCCGACACCCCGTCCAGCAGCGGCATCTGCACGTCCATGAGGACCACGTCGGGCCGCAGCTCGCGGGCCAGCCGCACGGCGGCCTCGCCGTCGCCCGCCTCGCCGACCACCTCGATGCCGGGCGCGCTGCGCAGGATGAGGACGAGCCCGGCCCGTACGGACTTCTGGTCCTCGGCGACGAGCACCCGGATACTGCTGCTGGACGTCATGCCGACGGCTCCTTGTCGTCCTTCCGTACGGGCAGCACGGCCCGTACCCGCCAGATTCTGCCGCCCCCCGGAGCGTCGGCGGGGCCCGCCTCGAACGCGCCGCCCAGCAGGGCCGCGCGCTCCCGCATCCCGACGAGCCCGGCCCCCGAGCCGGGCGCCCGCGGGCCCTCCGGGGCGGTGCCGCCGTGGACGCTCGTCACCTGCACGGTCAGCGCCTCGTCCGTACGGTCGAGCACCACCGACACCGTGCCGGGCGCGGCGTGCTTGAGGGCGTTGGTGAGGGACTCCTGCACGATGCGGTACGCCGCGAGCTCCACGGGCGCGGGCAGCGGCGCAGCCCCGTCCTGCGGCGGCGGCCCGTCCCACGCGAACGCCAGCCCCCCGGCCGCGCCCGCCGTCTCCGCCTGCCGCACGAGCGCACCGAGCCCGGCCAGGGTGGGCGCGGGCGCGGGCTCCTCGTGCCCTGCGCCGTCCCTGAGGAGGGTGATCAGCCGGCGCATCTCGGACAGGCCCTCGACGCTGTTCTCCCGGATCACGCCCATGGCCTCCCGGGTGGTGGCCGGGTCGTCCAGGGAGAGCGCGGCCGTCGAGTGGATCGCGATGGCCGACAGGTGCCCCGCCACCATGTCGTGCAGCTCCCGGGCCATCCGGGCGCGCTCGGCGACCACGGCCTCCCGGCGGTCCATCTCCGCGAGCAGCGCGGTCTGCTCGGCTCGCAGCCGGGCGGCGTCGGCGGCCTCCCGGTGGGCGCGGACGATCGCACCGGTGGCGGCGGGCGCGAACGACACCAGGCCCGTCAGCACGCCCACCAGCAGCCCTTCCGGCTTCTGCCACCAGGCCAGGAACCCCAGCGACACGCCCACCGTGATGAGCCCCGTGGTGACCGGGATCCGCCGGGCGGAGGCGGGCGTGCCGTACACCACCGCCGCGTACACGAGGTCGGTGAACATCAGGACGGTCGCGATGTTGCCCCGGGTGAGCTGGTCCGCGACGACGGCGAGCGTGCCGACCAGCAGCGCCGTCCTGGGCAGGGTCCGGCGCACCAGCTCCAGGCCCGCGACGGCGAAGAGCGGGACGAGCATCAGCCAGTCCGCGTGGAACACCGCGTACTGCGGGCCCTGCATGTGCAGTCCGAGCGCCCACAGCAGCAGACCCAGTGCCAGTCCGATGGCGGACAGCAGGACGTCGCCGCGGTGCGGGGGGCGGGGGAGTGTCACGGCACCATCCAACACGGCCGCGCCCGCGGCGGCGTCCCCGCCCGGTCCGAGCCGCGGGTACATCGAAAGGTGCAGCAGCGCCCGCCGCGGTCTCGTCACCGCCGACGACGCGGCGCGGGACCCGGCCCGGCAGGCTGGACGGCATGGTGCTGACACTGATCCTGGTGTGCGAGGTCGGCTTCTGGGTGCTCCTGGCGGCCGGCCTCGCGACCCGCTACGTGCTGCGGATGCCGAAGACGGGCGCGGCACTGCTGCTGTGCGAACCGCTCCTGGAGGTGGTGCTGCTGGTCGCCACGGCGGTGGACCTGCGCAGCGGCGCCGAGCCGAGCTGGCGGCACGGCCTGGCCGCGCTGTACATCGGCTACACCGCGGGGCACGGCCACCGGACCGTGAAGTGGCTGGACGGCCACGCCGCCCACCGCTTCGGCGGGGCGCCCCGCCCGGCGGGCCCGCCCCGCTACGGCATGGCCCGCGCCCGCCACGAGGGCCGCGTCTGGCTCGGCACGGTGGTGGGCGCCGCCGTGGCGACGGCGCTGCTGTGGGCGGCGATCCGGTACGTCGGCGACCCCGAGCGGGTGCAACCGCTGCAGGGCTGGATGGGCGCGGCGTGGCGGGCGGCCGGCATCCACGGACTGATCGCCCTGACGTACGTGATCTGGCCCAAGAAGGCGCCCGGGACCACCGGTGCACCCGAGCACCCGGCGACCGCGGGCACCCAGGAGGCCGTGGACACCCCGGCGGCCGCGGACGCCCCGGCGGCCGTGGACCCCGCTATGGGCCGCGAGGCCGCCGCCGCCCGGAGGCGTCCGAGGGGCAGGCCCCCGCGGACCTGCGGGCCCCGCAGGCCGCCAAGGCCCCGCGGGCCCGGGAGGCCGCCACGGCCCCGCACGCCGCGGGACCCGCGCACGCCGCGGGCGAGCACCCGGTGCGGACCCCCGACCGGGGCCGCGCGGGCGGCTGAGCCGGGCGGGGGCTCAGCGCTCCCCGCCGGGGACCCACAGCACGTCCCCCAGCTCCTTGTTGGCCACGCGCGCCAGGATGAACAGCAGGTCCGACAGGCGGTTCAGGTAGGTGGCGGTCAGCGGGTTCATCGTCTCGCCGTGCACCTCCATGGCCGCCCACGTGGAGCGCTCCGCACGGCGGACGACCGTGCACGCCTGGTGCAGGAGCGCCGCGCCCGGTGTGCCGCCCGGGAGGATGAAGGAGCGGAGCTTCTCCAGGCCCTCCAGGAAGCGGTCGCAGTCGGCCTCCAGCTTGTCGACGTACGCCTGCTCCACCCGCAGCGGCGGGTACTTCGGGTCCTCCACCACCGGCGTCGACAGGTCCGCGCCCACGTCGAACAGGTCGTTCTGGACGCGGGTGAGGACCTTGACGACCTCCTCGGACAGGCCGCCCAGGGCGATGGCCGTGCCGATGACGGCGTTGGCCTCGTTCGCATCGGCGTACGCGGCGATCCGCAGGTCCGTCTTCGCGGTGCGGCTCATGTCGCCCAGCGCGGTCGTGCCCTTGTCGCCGGTACGGGTGTAGATGCGCGTCAGATTGACCATGCCGCCAGCGTAGTGAGGCGGACGGCCCCCCGGACACACGCGCGGGCTCACCCGGCGCTCCGCACCGGTGTGATGTCCGTCATGTGAAACAGTTCCCCGGGGCGCAAAGGCCCCCGTCGAGGGGGCGCGCCCGGGTGGCGGGCGCGCGTGACGCGCATCTCTTCAGCGCCACAGCGGGGCTTCCTGGCAGTAACCTCCCGCCGGAGAAGACAAAAGTGAACGCGTGTTAAGGGGAGAGAACGTGGCCAGGAAGCTCGCCGTCATCGGCGCCGGACTCATGGGGTCCGGTATCGCTCAGGTGTCCGCCCAGGCCGGCTGGGAGGTCGTCCTCCGCGACGTCACCGACGCCGCCCTGACCCGCGGCACGGACGGTATCAAGGCGTCCTACGACAAGTTCGTCTCCAAGGGGAAGCTCGACGCCGCCGACGCCGAGGCCGCCCTCGCCCGCATCACGCCGACCACCGACCTGGACGCCGCCGCCGACGCGGACGTCGTGGTCGAGGCGGTGTTCGAGAAGCTGGAGGTCAAGCACGAGATCTTCCGCGCCCTCGACAAGCTCGTACGGGACGACGCGGTCCTCGCCTCCAACACCTCCGCCATCCCGATCACCAAGATCGCGGCGGTGACGGAGCGCCCCGAGCGGGTCGTCGGCGCGCACTTCTTCTCGCCCGTCCCGATGATGCAGCTGTGCGAGCTCGTCCGCGGCTACAAGACCAGCGACGAGACCCTCGCCACCGCGCGGGAGTTCGCCGAGTCCGTCGGCAAGACCTGCATCGTCGTCAACCGTGACGTGGCGGGCTTCGTGACCACCCGGCTCATCTCCGCGCTCGTCGTCGAGGCCACGAAGCTCTACGAGTCGGGCGTCGCCTCCGCCGAGGACATCGACATCGCCTGCAAGCTGGGCTTCGGCCACGCGATGGGCCCGCTGGCCACCGCCGACCTCACCGGCGTCGACATCCTGCTGCACGCCACCGGCAACATCTACACCGAGTCGCAGGACGAGAAGTTCGCGCCGCCGGAGCTGATGCGCCGGATGGTGGACGCGGGTGACATCGGCCGCAAGAGCGGGCAGGGCTTCTACACGTACTGAGCCGCGCACGCCAGTCCGCCGTCACCCCGTGGAGTGAATCAGGTATCGGTTCGCTTACAACGCGCAACTGCCATGCCCATGAGGCAGTCAGTTGTTGAAACGGTGGAACCTGACGGGCACCCACGCACGTAACCGTCACGCACGTATCCGCACGCACCGCACTCTCGGGGAGCGCATATGCACATCAGGGGCGACCACGCCGAGCTGGTCATCGGGGGCCGCCTCGATGTCCGCAGCGCGGCGGACGCCCGAACGGTCCTGCACTCGGCCGTCGACGACGGAGCCGGCGACCTCGTGCTCGACCTCACCGGACTCGACTCCTGGGACGCCACCGGACTCGGTGTCATCATGGGCGCCCACCGGCGCGCCGGCCGCTGCGGCCGGCGGCTGGTGCTGCGGGGCGTGCCGCCCCAGATGCAGCGCCTCCTCGTGGCCACCCGGCTGCACCGGATCCTCGCCATCGAGGGCGGCCTCGCCGCTGAATCGTTGCCCCGGGTCTGAGCCGGCCCGCGTGCGCGGCGGCGGGGTCCGGCGCCGGAACCGGCGGCGCCGGACCTGTCCGCATATGCGCGGGCCGTATCGGCTCACGCCCGCCAGGACGCCCAATCCCCCCGAGACCACCACGTCTTGGGCGGCCGGCACCCCGGCTGTTCCGGGAGGCCCGGCGAACGTCTAGGGTTTCGCACGTCTGCCCATCGACCGACGCACCCACACGGCGGGCACCGGACCAGAAGCGACACCGCGCGTGCACCACGGCCGGGAGGGGCTTCGCCGCACGACGCTTTTGGGGGCAACCACCCATGGACCCGATGAACCGGCGGCCGGACGAGCACGGCCACCGCACGACCGACGACGCCGACGACACCGGCGCCGACACCTCCCGCGCCCGCGCCTCCCGCGACGACCTGCCCCCGCTCGCCGCGGGCGGCAGCCCCGCACCGGCGCGGACCGCCCAGCTCGTCTCCGGCGACTTCCTCCTCACCGTCAACCCCGTCGACGGCAGCGAGATCGAGCCCTGCCCGCCCGGCCGCCAGCCCGGCACCCCCGGCCGGCGCACCGCCGAGCAGCGCGCCGAGCGCGACCGCGCCGCCGCGCCGCCCGTCCCCGCGGGCCCCGCCGCCCCCGACCTGCCGCTGCTGGAGCGGGACGAGCAGCACGACCGGCTCGTGCGCCTCCTCACCCGCGGCCGCTCCGTGCGCCTCACCGGCCCGCACGGCGCCGGCCGCAGCCGGCTCCTCGACGCCGTCGCCGCCGACTGCGCCGGCCTCGCACCCGACGGGGTCATACGCCTGTCCGGCCACCGCAGGACCCCGACCGAGCTGCTGTACGAGCTGTTCGCCGCCGTCCACCACGCGCCGGACCACCGCCCCGACCGCGCCGGCCTGCTCGCCCTCGTGCGTGACGTCGGTGCCGTCGTGCTCGTCGACGACCTGGAGTTCGGCGGCGCCGCCCTCGACGAGCTGCTCGACGCCGCCCCCGAGTGCGCCTTCCTCCTCGCCGCCACCCCCGCCACCCCGGCCCCCTCGTCCGGCGCGGACATCGAAGAGGTCTTCCTCACCGGCCTGGACCGCACCGCCACCCTCGAACTCCTCGAAGACGCCGTCGGCCGCGAGCTCACCGACGAGGAGGCCAACTGGGCCGGCGACCTGTGGTTCGAGTCCGAGGGCCTTCCCCTGCGCTTCGTCCAGGCCGCCGCGCTCCTGCGGCAGCGCGACGCCCAGCGCGAGGCGCTCTCCTCCGCCCCGGACGGCGAGGACACCGAAGACGAGGACGGCGAGTCCGGCGAGGACACCGACGCCAGCGTCTTCGCCGACGACCGCGTGACACCCCTGCCCGGCCTCGGCGAAGCGGCCGCCCCCGCGGCGCTGCTGGCATCGCGGCTCTCCGAAGCCGCCCGGGAGACCCTGCGGTTCGCGGTGGCGCTCGGCGGGGAGGTCCCGCACCAGGCCCACCTGCCCGCCCTGGTCGGCGACACCCACGCCGACGCCGCGGTCGGCGAACTCCTCGCCTGCGGGCTGCTCACCCCCGTGGGCCCGCGCTACCGGCTGGCCGCCGGCATCGCCGAGCAGCTCACCGAACGCGGCTACGCCGACGGCGCACTGGCGCGTGCCCACACCGCCGCCCAGCACTACGCCTGGTGGGCCGGCCACCCTCGGTCGCCCCCGAACGGGTCACCGCCCAGGCCGACGCCCTGCTGGCCGCGCTCACCGCGCTCGCCGCCAGCCAGGAGGCAGGGCACGCCAGCGCGGCCGTACTGCTCGCCCGCAGCGCGGCCCCCGCCTTCTCCGCCGGGCTCCACTGGGGCGCCTGGGAGCGCGCGCTGCGCGGCGGGCAGGGCGCCGCCCGGGCCGCGGGCGAGGTCGCGGAGGAGGCGTACTTCCACCACGAGCTCGGCGTCCTCGCGCTGTGCGCCGGCAACCTCGACCGGGCCCGCGCCGAACTGGAGGCGTCCATCGGCATGCGCGGCGCGCTCGCCGACAAGCGCGGCACGGTCGCCGGCCGCCGGGCGCTGGCGCTCGTCGCCGACCGCGAACGGGGCCGCCCGGCGGCGGCCGGCACCGCGGGGAGGACTTCCTCGCCTCCGGACCCGTCCCGCACGCCGACGCCCCGGCCCTGCGGAAGGGCGGCGCCACCCGCACCGGCGGCGGCGCGCCCGCGGCCCACCCCGGGCGCACCCCCGCCGCCGGCACCCCGGCCGCGGGCCCGGTCGGCGCTCACGGCGCCGACGGCGCAGACGCACCGGGGGACACCGTCCCCGCGCACACGCTGCCGTACGACACCCACGTCGCCGCCACCGCGCACGGCTCCGGGCGGCGCCGGGCCGGGCCGCCGCCGCTCCGGGCGGACCGCTCGCGCGGCTGCGGGGCAGCCTGCTGACCGGCGCCCGCCGCAACCTCGTGGCGGCCGGCGCGGGCGCGCTCCTCGCGGCGGTCCTCGGCACCGTCGTGACCCTGGGCGCCACCTCCGGCGACGGCGGTGACACGGGCGGCGCCGGCGACCGTACGGTCACCACCGACCACTCGACGGGCGGCGGCGACGGCATCGGCGGCGACGGCTCCGCCACCTCCGGCGGCTCCGGCGACGACGCCCCGGGCGCGGACGGCACGACCGGCGGCTCCGGCGGGACGGGCGGCGCCACGCCCGGCGCGGGCACCACGGGCGGCACCGGGGCCGGGGACGGGACGCCGGGCACCCCCGTGCGGCCCGGCGCCACCGGATCGGCGGGCGACGGCCCGTCGTCGTCCGGCTCGGAGAGCCCGTCCGGCGGCGAGTCCGGCACCACGCCCAGCGGCGGCGGGTCCTCGACCACGGGAGGCTCGTCGTCGCCGTCCCCGAGCGGCAGCAGCTCGTCGTCCACCGGAAGCCCCACATCCGGGACGACCGGCTCAGGCGGTACGGACACCACGACCGGCGGCACCACCGACGGCACCACCACCACCGGCGGGACGGGGGACAGCGGCGGCACCACGACCGGGTCGACCGACTCGGGCGGTACGGACACCACGGGCGGTACCACCACCGGGTCGACCGACTCGGGCGGCACGGACACGACGGGCGGCACCACCACGGACGGCACCACCACCGGCGGGGACGGAGACACGGACGGCAGCACCGGCGGCGAGGAGCCCACCGCGAGCGGTCTCACCACGTCCGGCGGGGGTGCCACCGGGGACACCGGGACCACCGGCACGCCTGCCTGACCCGGCCGCGGCCGCGCGCACGCCCCGGCGCCGACCGGCCTGAACGGCGACCGGGGTCCTGAACAGCGAACGGCCCCGGGAGGCGGATGCCTCCCGGGGCCGTATGCGCGCGCTGCCCGCGCCCGTACCCGTCGGGCCGCGAGCCCGTGCCGTCCGGTCAGAAGAGGCGGAGCTTGTCGTCCTCGATGCCGCGCAGGGCGTCGTAGTCCAGGACCACGCAGCCGATCCCGCGGTCCGTGGCCAGCACCCGGGCCTGGGGCTTGATCTCCTGCGCGGCGAACACGCCGCGCACCGGCGCCAGGTGCGGGTCCCGGTTCAGCAGCTCCAGGTAGCGCGTGAGCTGCTCCACGCCGTCGATCTCGCCGCGCCGCTTGATCTCCACCGCCACGGTGGAGCCGTCCGCGTCCCGGCACAGGATGTCGACCGGGCCGATGGCCGTCGGGTACTCGCGGCGGATCAGGGTGTAGCCCTCACCGAGTGTCTCGATCCGATCGGCCAGCAGCTCCTGGAGGTGCGCTTCCACGCCATCCTTGATCAGGCCCGGGTCCACGCCCAGCTCGTGGGAGGAGTCGTGGAGGACCTCCTCCATCGTGATGATCAGCTTCTCCCCGGCCTTGTTCACCACGGTCCACACGCCCTCGGTCTCCCCGTCCCCCTCCTTGAGGGTGCACGGCGGCGACATCCAGTTCAGAGGCTTGTACGCCCGGTCGTCAGCGTGGATCGACACGCTGCCGTCCGCCTTGACGAGAATCAGTCGGGGGGCGGAGGGCAGATGGGCGGTGAGCCTGCCGGCGTAGTCGACGGAGCAGCGGGCGATGACGAGACGCATGGTCCGCAACGCTACTCGACACGGCCGCCTCCGCGCGATTCCACCCGGCACGGCGGAGCGCTCCCACCGCACGGCCGCCAAGGTGCGCGGATCCGTGGCCTGTTGTGTCCCAATCTCCTGGTGCGGCCCGGACAGCACGCATAACGTGGACGCGGGAGGTCGTCACTCGTGCACGCTCCGTGCGTACGGGGGGCCTCTTTTCCCTGCCCGTAAGGCCCCGTTCGCCACGGGGTCGCGAGAGGAGAACCCATGTCGCTCGACGTCTCACCGGCTCTGTTGGAACAGGCCGAGCGAGGCGAGGTCGACGAAGCCGAATTCGTCGACTGCGTCCGGACCTCCCTGCCGTATGCGTGGGAGATGATCAGTTCTCTGGTGGCCAGGCTGCAGGTGGACGGGGGTGCGTTCGCCGACAACCGGACGCCGCCGCCGGACGAGCAGGCGCGGGGGCAGCTCCTGCGCGCCCTGGCGAGTGACGCGATCCGCGGGGCGCTGCAGCGCCACTTCGGCGTGCGGCTCGCGTTCCAGAACTGCCACCGCGTGGCGGTGTTCCCGCTGGACCCGTCGGTCGACGAGAGGCTCGCCCGGTTCACGTCCGTGCGGGCCCAGCTGCTGAACCAGTCCCCGGAGCTCCGGGACTGCTGACGCCGCGTCCGCGTGTTGCCGCTCCGCGACCCCCGACGGTGCGACCGGCGCCGGGCGTGACCGGCGCAGGGGCGGCAGCAGCCGGGACCGCCGCCGCCTGGGCCGGACGGCAGCCCCGTGTGGGCTCATTGCAGGAGCGGCAGGACGTCGGAGGCCAGCCGCCGTACGTTCTCCTCCGTGGCCGCCACCAGGCCCGACCCCTCCACCAGCAGCGCGAACCGCCGGATGCCCGTGCGCTCCGCCGTCGCGGCCAGCCGGTCCGCGGCCAGCCGCGGGGTGCCCACCGGGTGCAGCCGGCACAGCAGTTCCGTGTACGCCAGCGGATCCCGCATCGCGCGCGCCCGGCCGTCGACCGTGACATGCGCGTCCAGGCCCCGCCGCAGCCAGCCGGGCATCGTCTTCAGCAGCAGCTCCCGCGCGTCCGCCGTGTGGTCCGCGATCTGGGCGACTCCCGCCGACACGTGCAGGTCCGCGATCCGCGCCACCTCCTCGGGCGGGTGGCCCGCGGCAAGCGCCTCCGACCGCCACAGCGCGGTCATGTCCGCCTTGACGTCGTCGCCGCAGTGCATGCCCAGCAGCATCGGCAGACCGCGGGCGGCGGCCAGCTTCACGCTCGCCGGCGACGTGCAGGCGAGGACCGTCTCGGGTGCCTCGGAGCCGTCCACGAGCTCGTCCGGCCGCGGCACGACGGCGACCTCGCGGAACCGGTACCGCGGGCCGTCCGCCGACACCCGGCCCTGCCGCTGCCAGCGCAGCAGCAGATCGAGCGCCTCGGGGAAGTCCTTCTCGTACGCGTCGAGCCCGGCGCCGAAGACCTCCAGGTCCACCCACGGGCCGCCGCGCCCCACGCCCAGGGTGAACCGGCCCCCCGACGCGATGTGCAGCAGCGCCGCCTGCTCCGCGAGCGCCACCGGGTGCCCGGTCGGCAGCACGCTGACCGCCGTGCCGACCCGGATGCGGCGGGTGCGGCCCAGCAGCAGCGCGGCCAGCGTGACGGCCGAGGGGCACGTGCCGTACGGCACGAAGTGGTGCTCCGCCAGCCACACCGAGTCGAGCCCGGCCTCCTCCGCCACCTCGGCGGAGCGCACCGCGCGGTGCAGCGCCTCGCTGTGCCCCTGGCCGGGGAATTGCGCCGCCAGTACAAAAGTTCCCACGCGCATCGCCTACTGCCTCCTTGACGGCCCACGCGGCTGCCTCACGGGCACCAACGCATGACACGTGCCAAAGGCAACGGCTCCACGGCGGGTTCTTCCGATTTTCCGCTAAGCACCCCTGGGGGAGGGGGTGATCGCACATCAGAACGGTCACCGCTGCGAACGGCCGACGACCGCAGCGGGGTGCGGAAGGTCCGGTGCGCTCCCCGTACGCTGGACGTCTGACGCACGACCGTCCCCGCCCGCCGGCATCCTGTGAGGTGTTCACCGTGTCCCCGCGCCGCAACCGGTACCCCAAGAGGGGCGGACAGCCGCCCAGCGCGACCGGCGGCGAGCCGGGCGACCGGTACGGCGGCTTCCAGCGGACCGAGACCTGGCAGGGCGAGGAGTGGTCCGTGCGGCACGTGGCGGGCGCCGGCACGGCGGGGAAGCACTACCGCTGCCCCGGCTGCGACCAGGAGATCCCGCCCTCCGTGGCGCACGTGGTCGCCTGGCCCGAGTACGGCGGCGTGGACGACCGGCGGCACTGGCACAAGGCGTGCTGGAACGCGAAGGACCGCCGCACCGCGAAGGTGCAGCGGTCCCGCAGCGCGCCCCGCCACTGACGCCGGCGGCTACACGTCCCGCGTGGTGAGCGCCGCGTACGCCCCGGCGAGCGCGACCGCGGTCACCCCGGCCATGATCCACAGCGGGTCCCAACCGGAAGGCGTGCCCGTGTAGTCGGCCTGGCCGCTGTAGAGGACCGCCAGCTGGCTGGGGATCGAGTACTGCACGAGCCAGGTGCGCAGCTCCGCGAGCGACTCCGCGTAGAGCCCTATGGCCAGCACGAACGGCAGCAGCACCACGCCGATCATGGTGGTGATGGCGCCCGCGGAGTGCCGCAGCAGCGTCCCCACGGCCAGCGACAGCAGCCCCAGCAGCGCCATGAACAGGCCCACGCCGACCGTCGCACGCAGCCAGTGCTCCACGGTCGAGCTGCCGGCCCCGGGGAGCATGGCCGTCTGCACGGCGGCACTGGCCGCGGAGACGGCGGCGGTGATCGTGAAGACCACGGCGAAGAAGACGATCGACTTCGCCGCCAGGATGCGGCCCCGGCTGGGGCAGGCCGTCAGCGTCGCCCGGATCAGCCCGGTGCCGTACTCGGACGTGACGGTCAGCACGCCGAGGGTGATGACGCAGACGGAGCCGAGCAGCATGCCGACGATGCCGAGTTCGAGGACGCCGCTGCCGGCGAGCTCCCCGTCGGGGCCCTCCTCGGGCACCTGCCCGATCGCGAAGGCCAGCAGGAAGCCGACACCGACGACGACGGCGGTCATCACCCCGAGCGTCCAGACCGTGGAGCGGAGCGACCGCATCTTGGTCCACTCGGCGGCGATCGCGTCGCCGAGGCGGGCGGGGCGGACGGGGATCGGCGAGGTGTAGGGGGCGGCGGTGGTCATCGGGCGTCCTCGGTACGGCGGTGAGCGGGCGTCTGGTGGTCGTCGTCCTCCCCTGCGGCGGGCTCCGCCCCGGGCGCTGCCCGCCCGGTGCCCGCCAGGGCTGCGGCCCCGGTGCCGTGGACCGTACGGGGGTCCGCCGGGGCACCGTCCGCGCTGCCCGGCTTGCCGTCCGAGCCCGCGGCGTCCGCGGAGCCCGAGTCGCTCCCGCCGCCGACGCGCGGGTCCGCTGCGGCGGCGGAGGGAGCCGCTGCGGCCGGGCGGCAGGGCCGCGCGTACCGGTCGGGCCGCCCGGGGCGGCCTCGCCGGCTGCGCCGGTGGGTGCCTTGCCAGCGGTCGGGCCGGCTGTACCGGCCGGGCCGGGGACGGGATGCCGGCCGTGCCGGTGGCCGTACGGGTGGCGTCGGCCGGGGCCCCGGCGACGGACGGCGCGGCGGCGGGGCCCGCCGCGGGCTCGGCGACCGCGTCCGCCTGCGCGACCGCGTCCGGCGCGGGGGCGGCTGCCCCGGTGGCTGCGGGAGCCGCCGCGTGCTGCTCCGGGCCGCCGGGGAGGGCTGCGCGGACGGCGGGACGGGCGGCGGCGGGGCGTACCAGCCCTCCACGGGGATGTCCGGCACGGCCGGCTCCGCGGGCGCGATGCCGGGGAGCGGCTCCTGCATCAGGCCGGCGCGCTCGTCCTCCGTCGACCGGTAGTCCACCGCGGCCTGGGTCATCCGCATGTACGCCTCCTCCAGGGAGGCCTGGTGCGGGGAGAGCTCCCAGAGCCGGACGTCCGCCCCGTGCGCCAGGTCGCTGATGCGGGGCAGCGGCAGCCCCGTCACCCGCAGCGCGCCGTCGCGCTCCGGCATGACGTACCCGCCCGCTGCCGTCAGCGCGGCGGTCAGCTTCTCCCGCTGCTCCGGCGCGTCATGCGGCGTGCGGACCCGGGCGAAGCCCGCCGAGTTCACCGCGATGAACTCCCTGACGCTCATGTCGGCCAGCAGCCGGCCCCGGCCGATGACGATCAGGTGCTCCGCTGTGAGCGCCATCTCACTCATCAGGTGCGAGGAGACGAAGACCGTGCGGCCCTCGGCCGCCAGCGCCTTCATCAGGTTCCGCACCCAGAGGATGCCCTCGGGGTCCAGGCCGTTGACCGGCTCGTCGAAGAGCAGCACCTGCGGGTCGCCGAGCAGCGCCGCGGCGATACCGAGCCGCTGCCCCATGCCGAGGGAGAAGCCCTTGGTGCGCATCCGCGCCACGTCCTGCAGGCCGACCACGCCGAGCACCTCGTCCACGCGCCGCGCCGGGATGCCGGAGAGCTGGGCGAGCGCCAGCAGGTGGCTGCGCGCCGTGCGGCCGCCGTGCATGGCGCGGGCGTCCAGCAGGGCGCCCACGTGCCGCGGCGCGTTCGGCAGCTCCTGGAAGGTGCGGCCGTTGATCGTGACACGGCCGGCGGTGGGCCGGTCGAGGCCGAGGATCATGCGCATGGTCGTCGACTTGCCGGAGCCGTTCGGCCCCAGGAAGCCCGTGACGGCACCGGGCCGCACCTGGAAGGTGAGGTCCTGGACGGCGGTCTTGGCGCCGTAGCGCTTGGTCAGGCCGACTGCCTCGATCATTCTTCAGCCCTATCGACAGGTCGGTACGACAACGGGCAGCAGCGTCGCGGGACACCGTGAAGTCACCCGTAGGAGGTAAGAGCAGGGTACGCACCTGACGGTTCCACCTCATGCGGAAAACGGCCCGCACGCCACACGCCCGGTGGCGAACCGACTGCGGACGGCTACGCGTCCCGCTTCCTCAGCACCAGGTAGCCGCCCGCCAGCGCCGCGACCACCCACAGCACCATGATGCCCAGTCCGCCCCACGGACCGTACGGCAAGGGCTCCTGCCCCAGGCCCCCGGGCACCACCTGCATGATCGCGGAGCCCGCCTGGTCCGGGAAGTACCGCGCGACATCCTGCACCTTCGGCACCGCCACCAGGATCTGCGACACCAGGAAGAAGAAGGGCACGAGGATGCCCATCGACAGCAGCGGGGAGCGCAGCATCGCCGCCACGCCCATCGAGAACACGGCGATGAGCCCCATGTAGAGCCCGCCGCCGATCACCGCGCGCAGCACGTGGTCCGCGCCGATCGTCGTCCGGTGCTCGCCCAGCAGGGCCTGCCCGACGAAGAACGACACGAAGCTGGTGACGAGGCCCACCGCGAGGGCCAGGGCGCTCGCCACGGCGACCTTGCCGAAGAGGAACGCGCCGCGCTGCGGCACCGCCGCCAGGGAGGTGCGGATCATGCCGGAGCTGTACTCCGTGCCGACCACGAGCACGCCGAAGACCACCATCGCCAGCTGGCCCAGCACCATGCCGGAGAAGCTGACCACCGTTGGGTCGAAGGTGAGCTGCTGGACCTCGGACAGCTGGTCGAAGGTCACGTTCATCAGCAGGCTGATGCCGGCGCCCATCGCCACCGTGACGAGCAGCGCGCCGGTCAGCGTCCACACGGTCGAGGAGACCGTGCGGATCTTGGTCCACTCCGACCGGAGGACCGCGGGTACGGATGCCATGACTGCCCTCAAGCCCCCTTCACGCCCGCGCCCCAGGTGGGCTGCGGGGCGGTGTCCTGTGCGTGGTACTCGACCGCCGCCGCGGTCATCTTCATGAACGCCTCCTCCAGGGAGGCGTGCTGGGCGCTGAGCTCGTGCAGCACGACGCCGTGCTCCGCCGCGAGCTCCCCGATGCGCTCCGTCGTCGCCCCGTCGATCTCCAGGGCCCCGCCGTCCGCCTCCACGGCGGCCAGTCCCTCGGCCCGCAGCACGTCGAGCAGGCTCTCCCGCTGCGGGGAGCGGAGCCGTACGTAACTGCGGGAGTTGCGGGCGATGAAATCCGCCATCGACGTGTCCGCGAGCAGTCTGCCTTGTCCGATGACCACCAAGTGATCGGCGGTGAGTGCCATTTCGCTCATCAGATGACTGGAAACGAAGATCGTCCTGCCTTCGGCGGCGAGGGCTTTGAAGAGATTGCGGATCCAGTGAATTCCCTCGGGGTCCAGACCATTGACCGGTTCGTCGAAGAGGAGAATGCGCGGATCGCCGAGCAGCGCTGCCGCGATTCCCAGCCGCTGGCCCATGCCCATGGAGAAGTTCTTGGCCTTCTTGCGCGCCACGGAGGACAGTCCCACGATGTCCAGCACCTCGCGGACCCGCTGCTCGGGGATGCGGTTCGACTGCGCGAGGCACAGCAGGTGGTGGTACGCGCTGCGGCCGCCGTGCACGGCCTTCGCGTCGAGCAGCGCGCCGATGTCCTTCAGGGGCTCGTCGAGCTCCCGGTAGTGCCGCCCGTCGATCCGCACGGTGCCGCTGGTCGGCGCGTCCAGGCCGAGCATCATGCGCATCGTCGTCGACTTGCCCGCCCCGTTCGGCCCGAGGAAGCCGGTGACGACCCCCGGGCGGACGGTGAAGGTGAGGTCGTCGACGGCTGTCTTCGTGCCGAAGCGTTTGGTCAGACCCTCGATCTCGATCACGCACCCACGCTACGGGGGCGGGGCACCGGCCGCTACCGGGGGGCACACCCGAACTCCGGGGCCCCGCCGCCGCGGACGGCCCGGTGGCACCGCGCGAGCCGCACCGGGCGGACGCCCGCCCCGGCTTCCCCGGGCGCCCGGTGGCTTCCCCGGGCCCTCGGACGCGGCACGGGCGCCGGCCGCTCCGCCGCTCCGCCGGGCCGCCCGGCGCGGGTCCTGTGCCGCGCCCCGCCCCCACGGGCCGCGCCGACCACCCCGGTACGGCCTCCCCGACTGGCCCCGGCAGCGGACCAGGACGGCGCCGTCCGCGGGCCAGGACGGCGCCGTCCGCGGGCCAGGACGGCATCCCGCGCGGACCAGGACAGCGCCGCCCGCGGGCCAGGCAGCACCGGACCGCGTCAAGCGCCCGGCGGGTGGTCCGCACCACCCATGCCCGGACCCGACTTCCCTCCGACCCACCCGGTCCGCACCCTGCCGTGGCCGGCCCCTGCCTCCCGGTCCGGCTCCGCGTGCGTACGAAGGCGCGTACCCCTCGCGGGTCCGCGCCCAGCCGACCTCGACCGGCACCGCCTCGCGTTCCCGCCCGCCCGCGCCGCCTGATCCTCCCCGCCCTGGTCGCCGCCGCGCGTCCCGGTCCGGCTCCGCGTGCGCATGGAGGCGCGTACCCCTCCCGGGTCCGCGCCCAGCCGACCTCGACCGGCACCGCCTCGCGTTCCCGCCCGCCCGCGCCGCCTGATCCTCCCCGCCCTGGTCGCCGCCGCGCGTCCCGGCCCGGCTCCGCGTGCGCATGGAGGCGCGTACCCCTCCCGGGTCCGCGCCGGCGACCTCCGCATGCACCGCCCCCGCGTGCCTGCCGCCCGTAGGGAGCGTCGGCCGACCGGCGCGCGCCCCTCCCGTACCGGCGCGGTGGCGACCGGCGTCCGGCCTCACTCGCAGGGGTGAGGACGCCCCGCGTGCCCGCCGTCCATGCAGGGCCCGGCGGCCGTCACGTACGGCCCCGGCCCGTCCCGCCCGTACCGGGGTGTGCCGCCCCGACCGCCCGGACGTGTGCCCGGCCGGGCTCGCCGCCCGTGCGGATGCCCGGACCGCCCGGCAGCCCGCCACGCCCGTACGGACGCCCGCCCCGCCCGTACCGGCGCGTGCCGGGCCACCGGGCCACCGGGAGGCCGGGAGGCCGGGAACGCGCGGACGCCGGAGGGCTGCGGTCAGCTCCTCCGGCGTCCGGGGCGGCGGGCGCGGGCCCGCCGGTCAAGGTGTCGGTGCCTCAGCGGGACTGCTGGGCGGGCACCCCGCGGGTGACCTCGTCGTCGCCCGGCACGTTCGCGGCGGCGACGGCCGCACCCGTCAGCGTGGCCAGCATCTCGCGGACGTTGGTCAGCTGGGCGTTGATCGAGTCGCGACGGTTCGTCAGCGCCGCGAGCTCCCGCTCGGATTCGCTGCGGATCCGGTCGGCCTTCGCGTTCGCGTCGGCCACGATGTCCTCGGCCTGCCGCTGCGCCGTCTCCACGGTCTGGCGGGCCCGGCGCTCCGCGTCGGTACGCAGCTTCTCGGCCTCCAGGCGCAGCTGCTCCGCCCGGTGCTCGATCTCCGCGAGCCGCTTCTCGGCCTTCGCCTGACGCGACGCCAGGTCGCGCTCCGACTGCTCGCGCCGCTTCGCGAGGTTCGTCTCGAAGTCGGCGGCCGCCTGCGCCGCCTTCGCCCGGGTCTCCTCGAAGAGCGCGTCCGCCTCCTCGCGCTTCGACTGCGCGTCCTTCTGCGCCTCGGCACGCAGCTGGTTCGCCTCGCCCTGCGCCTTCTCGACGATCCGTACGCCCTCGTCCTCGGCCTTCGCCTTGCGGTCGGCGGCGAACGTCTCCGCGTCGTTGCGCACCTGCTGGGCCGCGGCCTCGGCGAGCTCGCGGTGCTGCTCGGCGGCGCGGCGCGCCTCCTCACGCAGGTCCTTCGCCTCCTCCTCGGCCAGCCGGAGGATCTTCTCGACCCGGGCACCGAGGCCGGCGTACGACGGCTCGGCCTCGCTCACCTGGGCCTGTGCGTTCTGCGTTTCGAGGTGCAGCTCCTCGATGCGCTTTTCCAGAGCTGTGATACGGGCCAGAGCACTGTCACGGTCGGCAACGAGCTTGCTGATGCGGTCGTCCACCTGACCGCGGTCGTAACCACGCCGCACGAGCTCGAAGCCGAAGGGGGAGGAAGTGTCGCTCATGGGGTTCCTGTCGAATGAGACCGGTGAGGTGTTAGGGGGAATCCTAGGGGCCGCAGCGGCGTGTCATCGAGCGGATGACCGTTTGATTGGGAGAATGTCCAGCCTTTTGAGTGGCTTAGCCGGCGTTTGACTTGCCACCCGTACGGGTACCCCCGGCGCCGGCGGCCGCCTTGGTGCTGCTGCCGCTCTCCTTGCCACCGCCACCTCCGGCGGGCGCCTCGAAACTCTCCAACGCCTCCAGCACGGCCTGGACACGGGAGATCTCCCCCTTGATGTCCTCCTGCCGCCGCTCCAGCACCTCCAGTTCGCGCCGCGCGGCCGCCAGCAGCGCGTCCGCCTCCCGCTCGGCGTCCTCCTTGATCTGCTGCGCCTCGCGGTTGACGTCGGTCTTCTTCTGATTGGCCTCCTTCAGCAGGCCCTCCGCCTTCTTCACCGCGGCGATCCGGACCTTGCTGGCCTCCGAATTGGCGTCCGCCACCAGCTCCTTGGCCTTCTCCTCGGCCTGCGCCAGCTTCTCCTCCGCCGTCCTCACCAGCTTGTCGGCGCGCTCGCCCGCGACGCGGGCCTGCTCGGCGCTCTCCTGCCGGGCCCGCTCGTGCAGCTCCTCGATCTCCGACTCGGTGCGCGTACGCAGCTCCTCGACGCGCTCCCTTATGGCGTTGGCGTCCCGGCGCGCACCGACCAGCAGCTCGTCCGCGTCCGTGCGGGCCTTCTCCACCAGGGCGTTGCCCTCGATGGTCGCCTCGGACACGATCCGCTCGGCCTCCTTGCGGGCCGCGCCGACCATCGTGTCGGCCTGCGCCTCGGCGTCGGTGGTGGCGCGCAGCGCCTCCTCCTGGGCCTTCGCCACGAGCTGGTCGGCCTGCTCGGCCGCGTCCGCCCGCCGCTTGCCGGCGTCCTCGCGCGCCTCGTCCCGCAGCCGGTCGGCTTCCGCGCGGGCCTCCGCCCGCACCCGGTCGGCCGTCTTCTCGGTCTCCTTGAGGTGCTGCTCGGCCTCCCTGCGGATCCGCTCCGCAGCCTGCTGGGCCGCGCCGACCTTCTCGGCGGCCTCGGCCCGCAGCCGCTCCGCCTGGTCGGCGGCTTCGGCGGTGAGCCGTTCGGCTTCCGCGGCGGCCTTGGTGACGAGTTCGTCGGCCTGGGCGGCGGCGTCGGAGCGGCGCTTGCCGGCGTCCTTGCGTGCCTCGTCGAGGAGGCGGTCGGCTTCGGCGCGGGCCTTGTCGAGGACCTGTTCGCCGTCGGCGCGGGCGGCGGTGCGCAGGCGCTCGGCCTCGGCTTCGCCGTCCGCCTTGACCTGCTCGGCCTCGGTGCGCAGCCGCGCGGCCTCCTCGCGGGCCTCCTCCAGCGTCCCGGCGGCTTCGGCGGTGAGCTGTTCGGCTTCTGCGGCGGCCTTGGTGACGAGTTCGTCGGCCTGGGCGGCGGCGTCGGAGCGGCGCTTGCCGGCGTCCTTGCGTGCCTCGTCGAGGAGGCGGTCGGCTTCGGCGCGGGCCTTGTCGAGGACCTGTTCGCCGTCGGCGCGGGCGGCGGTGCGCAGGCGCTCGGCCTCGGCTTCGCCGTCCGCCTTGACCTGCTCGGCCTCGGCCGTGGCGTCGGACACCAGCTTCTCCGCCTCGGCGGACGCCTCCGTGACGAGCCGGTCCGCCTGCTCCGCCGCCTCCGACCGGATGCGGTTGGCGTCGCCCCTGGCCTCCTGCCGGGTGCGCGCCGCGTCCTGCTCCGCGGAGGCCAGCGCGTCGGACGCCTCCGTCCGCACCCGCTGCCCGTACTCGGCCGCGTCCGCCCTGGCCTTCTCGGCCTCCTCCAGCGCCTCCCGCACGGTCCGCTCGGCCAGCGCCTTCGCCGCGTCGGACTCCTCGCGCGCCCGGTCCCGCAGCCGCGTGGCGTCCTCCGAGGCGCGCTCCCGCTCCTCGTACGCGTCGCCGCGGACCCGGTCGGCCTCCTCCTGGGCCTCCGTCCTGGTGCGCTCCGCGGCGTGCTCGGCCGCCGACCGCAGCCCGGCGATCTCCTCCTCGGCCTGCTCCTGGAGGCCCGCGACGGACTCCCGCACCTCGCGCGCGGTCTGCTCGGCGGCGCCGACCATCTCCGCGGCCCGCCGCTCGGCCTCCTCGACCAGCCGCTGCGCCTCGGCCTGCGCCTCGTCGACCCGCTTGCGGGCCGACGCCAGCAGCTCCTCGCTCTGCTCCCGGGCGCGGCGGCGCTCCTGGTCCGCCTCGCCGCGCGCGGCGCCCAGCGTCTCCTCGGCCTCCCGGCGGCGCCGGTTGGCCTCCTCCTGCGCGGCCGCCAACTCCTCCGCGGCCTCCGTCTTCAGCCGCTCGGCGGCGGCCTGCGCCTCGGCGCGGAGCCGGTCCGCGGCGTCCTGCGCCTCCGCCTTGAGCCGCTCCGCCTCCGCGGACGCCTCCGCCCGGAGCCGTACCGCCGTGTTCTCCGCCTCGGCGCGCGCCGCCGACGCGTCCGCCGCGGCCTCCGTGCGCAGCCGCTGCGCCTCGGCCTCGGCCTCCTCCTGGAGCGCACGGCGCCGCTCGGCGGACTCGGTGCGCAGCCGCTCGGTCTCCTCGGCGGCCTCCCGGCGCAGCCGCTCGCCCTCCGCGCGGGCGTCGGCCAGGGTCTGCTCGGCCGACACGAGCCGCGCCTCGGCCTCCGACTGGAGCCGCGCCAGCTCCTCGGCGGCCTCCTCCCGGCGGGCGGTGATGCCCCGCTCGGTCTCCTCCCGCAGCGCGGCGGCAGCGGCCTCGGCCGCCGCCTTCACCGACGCGGCCTGCTCTTCGGCGTCCGCGCGCAGCTGCTCGGCCTCGCCGCGGGTGCGCTCCAGGGCCTCGTCGGCCTGCTGGCGCAGCGCGGCGGCCCGCTCGATGGCCTCGGCGCGGACCCGCTCGCTGTCGGTGCTCGCGGCGGTGCGCAGCTCGTCGGCGTCCGACTTCGCCTTGGTGAGGAGCTCCTCGGCCTTCTTCGCGGCCTCCTCGATCTGCTGGACGACCTCCCGGCGGGCCTCCGCCCGGATCCGCTCGCCCTCCGCGATGGCCTCGGCGCGCAGCTGCTCGGCCTCGCCGCGCAGCCGCCGCGCCTCCTCCTGGAGCTCGACGGTCTTGGCGCGGTACTCCTTGGTGTCGTCCTTGGCGGCGCCGCGCAGCTGCTCGGCGGTGTCGGCGGCCTCGCTGACCAGCCGGTCCGCCTCCGCCTCCGCCTCCCGGCGGATCCGCTCGGCCTCCTCGCCCGCCTTGCGGGTGGTGGCCTGGGCCTCCTCGGACGCCTTGCCGAGCATCTCCTCGGCGCTGCGGGCTGCCTGGGCGAGCTGGGCGGCGGAGTCCTCGGCGGCCTTCGTACGGGCCTTCTCCGCGGCCGTCGCGATCAGCTTGTCGGCCTCGGCGCGGGCGTCCGCGAGGGCCTGCTCGGCCTCCGCCTTGAGCGCCTCGGCCTCCTTGGTCGCCTCGCCGACGAGCCGGGCGATCTCCGCCTTGGCGGTACGGCTGCGCTGCTCGTTCGCGGAGTCGGCGGCCGCCAGGCGCTTGGCCGCGTCCTCCGTGGCGGCCGCGACCAGCTTGTCGGCCTCCGCGCGGGCCTCCCGCAGCCGCTCCTCGGCCTCCTGCATGCGCTGCTCGGCGCCCCGGCTGAGCTCGGTGGCCTGCCGGCGCGCCTGCTCGGCCTCCGCCGTGGTGGCGGTGCGGACCTGCTCCGCGTGGCTGGTGGCCTCCTGGGCCTGGGCGGACGCGGCGTTCAGGAGCCGCTCGGCGTCCTTGCGGGCGCGCAGCAGGAGCGCCTCGGCCTCGGCGCGGGCGGCCTCCGCCTCGGCGCCGACCCGGTGGCGGGTCTCCTCGGCGAGCCGGGCGGCCTCCGCGCGGGCGGCGGCCAAGGCCTGCTCGGCCTCGGCGCGGGACTCCTCAAGCAGCCGGCGGGCCTGCTGCTCGGTGCGGGAGCGGAGCTGCTCCGCCCACGCCACGTTCTCGTTGACGTGCGCCTCGACGGTCTGCCGCCGCTCGGCGAGCTCCTGGTCGAGCTGCTGGCGGCGCTGCACCGCCTCGTTGTGCAACTCGGCCTGGAGGCGGGCCTGGTGCTCGGCGTGCTCCTGGAGTATGCGCTGCGTCTGGGCGCGGGCCTCGCGCAGTTCGCGCTCGGCGTCCGAGCGCATCTGCTCGGCCTGCGCCTGGGCGGTGCGCAGCATCTGCTCGGCCTGGTAGCCGGCCTCGTTCGGATCGACGTAGGCAGGGCGGGACGCGATGGTGCGCCGTGCCTCGTGGAGCTTGGCGCGCAAGACCTCGACCTGGTAACCGAGGTCCTCGGCGTGCTGGACGGCCTTCTCCCGCTCGGTCTTCAGCCGGTCCATCTCGGCTTCGAACCGCGAAAGGTGGTCGTCGTCAGCCCGGTGGCTCTCCTGGCGTTCGTAGCCCCGCACTGCGCGGTCCCATCCGTCCCCTGGTCGCGAACTCTCCTTGCAGGGGTACCGTCCGCCGGCGAACGGACCCCCCGGGGAATGGTGTCAGATCGGCGCCCCGCGGCGCCTTTCGGCGCCTGGCGACGACCCGACGGCGACGGTGCCGCGGCGCGGCCCCGCTCCGGCCCCGGCCCGGAGCCGCCCACTCTACCGGGCCGGGAATCGGGCGGTCAGTGCTCCGCTGAGGGGACTTCAGCCGCGGAGCCGGAGGCGGACCCGGCGGACGTGACCAGCTCGGTGAGCACGCCGTGGCAGTCCTTGGGGTGCAGGAACGTGATCCGCGAGCCCATCGAGCCGCGCCGCGGCTCGTCGTACAGGACCCGCACGCCCTTGGCGCGGACGGCCTCCGCATCGCCGTCCACGTCGGCCGTGCCGAAGGCGATGTGGTGGACGCCCTCGCCGTTCTTGGCCAGCCACTTCGCGACCGTGGAGTCCTCGCGGGTGGGCTCCAGCAGCTGGAGGTAGGAGGCGCCGCCGTCCGACGTCTCGTTGATCTTGAGCATGGCTTCGCGGACGCCCTGCTCCTCGTTGGTCTCGGTGTGGAACACCTGGAAGCCGTAGGTCGTTGTGTAGAACTCGACGGTCTTGTCGAGGTCGAAGCACGCGATCCCGATGTGGTCGATTCTCGTGAGCATGTGACCAGTGGAGCGCTCCATTGAGCGGTTACGCAACGTGCGCGCCGTCACACCATCCGCCCGGTGACCGAGGCAGGTACCGCTCAGTACATTGACGGTAAACCCTCGTTCACTCCGCAGCCCCCCAGGCTGGAAGGGGATCGTCCTCATGTCTGGAACGACCGGTACCACCTCCGTCATCGTCGCTGGAGCCCGTACGCCCATGGGCCGGCTGCTCGGCTCCCTGAAGTCCTTCTCCGGCGCCGACCTCGGCGGCTTCGCCATCAAGGCCGCGCTGGACCGGGCGGGCATCGGCGGCGACCAGGTGCAGTACGTGATCATGGGCCAGGTGCTCCAGGCGGGCGCCGGCCAGATCCCCGCCCGGCAGGCCGCCGTCAAGGCCGGCATCCCGATGCACGTCCCGGCGCTCACCATCAACAAGGTGTGCCTGTCCGGCCTGGACGCCATCGCCCTCGCGGACCAGCTGATCCGCGCCGGCGAGTTCGACATCGTCGTGGCCGGCGGCCAGGAGTCCATGACGAACGCCCCGCACCTGCTGCCGAAGTCCCGCGACGGCTTCAAGTACGGCGCCGTCCAGATGCTGGACGCCATGGCCCACGACGGCCTGACCGACTCCTTCGAGGGCATCGCCATGGGCGAGTCCACGGAGAAGCACAACACCCGCCTGGGCATCGCCCGCCCCGAGCAGGACGAGATCGCCGCCCTGTCGCACCAGCGGGCGGCGGCCGCGCAGAAGAACGGCCTCTTCGAGGCCGAGATCACCCCCGTGGAGATCCCGCAGCGCAAGGGCGACCCGGTCGTCTTCGCCAAGGACGAGGGCATCCGCCCGGAGACCACCGTCGAGTCCCTCGGCAAGCTCCGCCCGGCCTTCGCCAAGGACGGCACGATCACCGCGGGCACCTCCTCGCAGATCTCCGACGGCGCCGCGGCCGTCGTCGTGATGAGCAAGGCCAAGGCGCAGGAGCTGGGCCTGGAGTGGATCGCGGAGATCGGCGCCCACGGCAACGTCGCGGGCCCGGACAACTCGCTGCAGTCGCAGCCGTCCAACGCCATCCGCCACGCCCTGAAGAAGGAGGGCCTCCAGGTCGCGGACCTCGACCTGATCGAGATCAACGAGGCGTTCGCCGCCGTGGCCGTGCAGTCAATGAAGGACCTCGGGGTATCCCCGGAAAAGGTGAACGTGAACGGCGGTGCGATCGCCCTGGGCCACCCGATCGGCATGTCCGGGGCCCGTATCGTGCTGCACCTGGCACTGGAGCTGAAGCGGCGCGGCGGCGGTGTCGGCGCGGCCGCGCTGTGCGGCGGCGGCGGCCAGGGCGACGCGCTGATCGTCAAGGTGCCGGGCGCCTCGTCGAAGTGACGGGCACGGCGCAGTAGGCACACGGGCACGCGGCGCCGCGGACCGCCGGGCGTACGGCGCCCGCGGCCCGCGGCGCCGCAGGCAACGGCACCGCGGTCACGCGGTCGGCGCGGTACGGGAAGTTAGGAGCTCTGGTACGTGATGGTGGACGTCCCCGCCCTGGTGGCGCAGGCACGGGAGGGCAGGCCGCGGGCCGTGGCCCGGCTGATCTCGCTCGTGGAGGGGGCGTCCCCGCAGCTCCGTGAGGTGATGGCGACGCTGGCCCCGCTCACCGGCGGCGCGTACGTGGTGGGCCTCACGGGCTCGCCCGGCGTCGGCAAGTCCACGTCGACGTCGGCGCTGGTGACCGCGTACCGGAAGGCGGGCAAGCGGGTCGGCGTCCTGGCCGTGGACCCCTCCTCGCCGTTCTCGGGCGGCGCCCTGCTGGGCGACCGGGTCCGGATGTCCGAGCACGCCTCGGACCCCGGCGTGTACATCCGCTCCATGGCCACCCGCGGCCACCTGGGCGGCCTGGCGTGGGCGGCCCCGCAGGCGATCCGCGTGCTGGACGCGGCGGGCTGCGACGTGATCCTCGTGGAGACGGTCGGCGTCGGCCAGTCCGAGGTGGAGATCGCCTCCCAGGCCGACACCTCCGTCGTCCTGCTGGCGCCCGGCATGGGCGACGGCATCCAGGCGGCGAAGGCGGGCATCCTGGAGATCGGCGACGTGTACGTGGTGAACAAGGCCGACCGGGACGGCGCCGACGCCACGGCCCGCGAGCTGAACCACATGCTGGGCCTCGGCGAGGCGCGTGCCGCGGGCGACTGGCGGCCGCCGATCGTGAAGACGGTCGCCGCGCGGGGCGAGGGCGTCGACGAGGTCGTGGAGGCGCTGGAGAAGCACCGCGCCTGGATGGAGGAGCACGGCGTCCTCGCCGCGCGGCGCAGGGCCCGCGCGGCGCACGAGGTGGAGACCATCGCGGTGACCGCGCTGCGCGAGCGGATCGGCGACCTGCACGGCGACCGCCGGCTGGAGGCGCTCGCGGAGCGCATCGTGGCGGGCGGACTCGACCCGTACGCGGCGGCCGACGAGCTCGTGGCGGGCCTTACCGGGAACTGACGCCCGCCCGGCCGCGACGGCGGCCCCCGCCCCTCGTGACGCGAGGGGGCGGGGGCTGCCGGACGTCTGTGTGCGGTGCGGTCCTGTGGGGGACTGTCGGCGTGGTCCTCACCGGGACGGCGGGCACCCCGCGG
The DNA here is from genome assembly GCF_021390935.1 of Streptomyces sp. CC228A. Classification (GTDB taxonomy): domain Bacteria; phylum Actinomycetota; class Actinomycetes; order Streptomycetales; family Streptomycetaceae; genus Streptomyces. The sequence continues at coordinate 369,896 of NZ_JAJPUI010000002.1, read as the reverse complement.
GGCGGCGCGGGGCGGCGGGGGAGCGGCTACGGCTTCCCGCGCAGGCCGCGCAGCTCCTCCGCGACGGGCGTGAGGGCGGCGTGCATCGCGCTCAGCGCCTCGGGTGAGAGCCGGTCGATGAAGTGGCGCCGTACGGAGTCGACGTGGTGCGGGGCCACCTTGTGCATGGTCTCCATGCCCTGGTCGGTGAGGACCGCGAACAGCCCCCGCCGGTCGGACTCGCAGTTCTCACGGCGCACCAGGCCCGCGTTCTCCATACGCGTGATCTGGTGCGAGAGGCGGCTCTTGGACTGGAGCGTGGCGGCCGCCAGGTCGCTCATGCGCATCCGCCGCTCCGGGGACTCCGACAGGTTCACGAGGATCTCGTAGTCGTTGTTGGTCAGTCCGAACGGCTGGAGGTCCTTCTCCAGCTGGTACGTCAGCAGTCTGTTGACGTCCAGGTACGTGCGCCAGGCGCACTGCTCCGCGTCGGTCAGCCACGGGGTGGCCGTCTCGGTCTCCATAGATGGATTCTACCTAAACAGTTGAAATGTGGACGAAGTGAACGACGTGCGGTGACGCCTGCTCCGCTCCCCGTCCCCCGTCCCCGTACGCCCGCACGGCAGTGCAGACGTTCGAGCGCGTCACCCTCCGCAGACTACCGCTCACAGCCCGAAGCGGCGCTGGAGGTCCCCCAGCTGACCGGGAAGGCGCGGTACGGAGCCGTGCTGGCCGTGGCCGGAACCGTGCCCGTGCCCGTGTCCCCCGTGCGCACCGCCACCGGGGACGCCGGGCTCGTGCGGCACGGTTCCCGTGGCCTGCTCCGGCATCAGCGCCTCCGTCGACTGGAGCAGCACCGTCCCGGCGCCCACGAACTCGAACTGGTGCTCCTCGCCCGAGGCCCCGCCGAGCCCCGTCAGCGCCCGCACCCCGCCCATCACGCCGCGCAGGTAGGAGTGGTCGTAGTGGTGGCACGGCGAGGGGCAGTCCGCCCACCCCACGAGCGCCTGCGGGTCCGCCCGGATCGGCGGCTCCATGAACACCACCTCGCCGTTGGAGGCGGCCACGAACTTCCCCGTGCCGATCAGCGTCAGGAACCCGGGCACGATCGACTGCTTCAGCGACAGCGACGGCTCGAAGGCCAGCAGGTTCCCGGCCCGGATCGTCAGGTTGCCGTCCTCCAGGTCGAAGGAGTTCACGTCGAAGGCCCGGTCCGCGAGCAGTATCTTCCCGCTGCCCTCCGCCACCACCCAGTCACTCGCGTGCATCGGCGAGTGGAAGCTGCCGCGCACCAGCCGCTCCAGCGGCCCGTGCCCCACGCCGTTGAACGCGATGCTCCCGTAGTAGGCGATCATCTTGCCCTTCTGCAGGAACCACCGGGAGCCCTTGAGCTCCACGCAGAAGGTGTACGCGTTGACGTTGTCGTCGCTCGGCAGCGACACCGGGTCGTACACGACGGACGCGTTCACAGCTTCTCCTCCGAGGCCTGGACGTACACCGCACCACTGCCGCTCAGCTCCAGCTGGAACGCCTCGCCCGAGCCGCGCCCCACCATGTCGCGCCAGCCCAGCGCGGTGGAGAGCTTGTTCCGCACGTCGCCGTGGTGCGCGACGTACGCCTGCGGGTCCACATGGACCGGCCGCCCCGGGGCGATGGGCAGCTCGATCACCCCGCCGTGGGCCATGACGGCCACGGACCCGTGCCCCTTGAGCGTGGTGGTGAAGAGGCCCTGCCCGGTCACCTGGCCGCGGACCATGCCCATGACGCCGCCCTGCGAGCCCATGAACATGGTGCCCTGCTCCAGGGTGCCGTCGAAGGCGAGCAGCCGGTCCGCCTCGACGTACAGCGTGTCCCCGGTGAGCCGGATGACCTGCACGTGGTGGCCGCCGTGCCCGAACAGGACCGTGCCGCTGCCCTCGACGGTCATGAGCGGCGCCGCCTCGTTGGCGACGCGCCGGCCGATCATGGCCATCACGCCGCCCTGGCCGCCGGTGATGTTCGGCGTGAAAGTGACGTCCCCGCGGTACGCCAGCATGGCGCCGCGCTGGCTGAACAACCGCTGCCCCGGCGTGAGGACGGCCTCCACCATCTTGGAGTTGATCTCCCGGAACGGCATCAGACGTCGCCTCCGACCGTGTTGCGCTCGCTGGGCTGCACGTACACGATCCCGTCGCCCTCAAAGCGGATCTGGAACGCCTCGCCGCCGCCCTCGCCCATGAAGGTGCGGAAGGTCACACCGGACTGGAACGTCTGCTGGAGGTTGCCCTGGTGGGCGATGTACGCGCCCGGGTCCACCGACAGCGGGTACTGCGGGCTGACGCGGAGCACCACGGCCGGCCCGTCGGACATGACCGCGACCTGGCCGGAGCCCTCCACCGTGGTGGTGAACAGCCCGTTGCCGGAGGCGCCGCCGCGCAGCCCGGTGAAGGTGGTGCCGGTCCGCAGGGCCGCGTCCGCGCAGAGCAGGTTGCTGGCCTCGACCCACAGCTTGTCCCCGTGCAGGCCCAGGACCGTGATGTCGGAGGCGCGGTCGGCGAAGAAGCAGGTGCCCTGCCCCCGCACCTCCATGACCTCCATCTGCTCGCCGGTGAGCCGCCGGGTGACCATGCCGCGCAGGCCCTCACCGCCGCCGGTCATCTTCTTGAACGCCATCTGGCCCTCGTACGCGACCATCGAGCCGTTCTTCGCCTTGACGGCGTCCCCGGTCAGGTCGACGGCCAGCACTCTGCTGCCTTGAAGTCGGAAGGTTGCCACGCCCCGACGGTAACCGGCGGCGCGGCGGACCCGACAGGTCCCCGAGGAGGAGGGCGACCCGGAGAAGGGCCCCAGTTAAAGGGTTGGCAAAGCCGCCTGTCACAATGGGAGCCGCTTGTGCACGCGTTCACAAGATCGTGCCCGGCGCCACCGATCCGTCCGTACACCACCACACCGGAAGGTGCCTTCCGTGGACATCAAGACCGCATCCGCCCTCCACCGCCTGCGCCTGGTCTCGGGCCCCGAGGCCGTGTCCTTCATCCTGCTGCTGATCTGCTCGGTCCTGAAGCGGACGACGGACTTCAACGCGGTCCCCGTCATGGGCGCGATCCACGGCCTGCTGTTCGTCCTCTACGCCCTCTTCTGGCTGGACGCCTGGAACAAGGCGAAGTGGCCGCTCAAGACCGCCGCCCTCTACTTCGTGCTGTCGGTCCTCCCCTTCGGCGGCTTCGTCGCGGACCGCAGGCTCAAGCGCGAGGCCGACGACATGGTCGCCGCGTCGCGCGCCGACCGCAAGGGCGTGGTGGACGCCGCGTGATCGTCGCCTTCAGCGTCACGCCGCTGGGCGTGGGGGAGGACGTCGGCGCGTACGTCGCCGACGCGGTGCGGGTCGTCCGCGAGTCGGGCCTGCCGAACCGCACGGACGCGATGTTCACGACCCTCGAAGGCGAGTGGGACGAGGTGATGGACGTCGTGAAGCGCGCCGTGGCCGCGGTCGAGGCCCGCGCGCCCCGCGTCTCGGTCGTCCTGAAGGCCGACATCCGCCCGGGCGTCACGGACGGCCTGACCTCCAAGGTCGCGACGGTGGAGCGGCACCTGTCAGCCGGGGCCTGAGCCCGCGGGGGCGGCCCGCAGCGCCCCGCCGACAGCGGGGGCCGGCAGGTGCGTACCGGCCGGCAGCGGCACTGCCGGCCGGGGCTCGCGCCTCGCGGGGACGGTGCGCAGCGGCACGGCGGCACGGGGGCACGGGGGCCAGGCCGGTGGCGGGCCGCTGCGCGGAGGGCTCACACGGCGTGGACGTGCACGTCCGGCGGGTCCAGTACCGCGAGGTAGGCGGCGATGTCCTGCGGGTCGCTGGTGAAGACCACCGCGCTGCCGTGCTTGGCAGCGGCCAGCGCCACACAGGCGTCCACCGCGTCGGGCCGCTTCTTGGCGGGGAGGTCGGCCTGCCCCAGGAGGGTGCCGACGCGGTGCCAGTCCGCCAGGTCGAGGCCCGTCGCGCAGGCGATGCACTCGGGCCGGCCCGCCTTCGTCTCGCGCATCGGCGGGGCGGAGCCGCGCGTCCGCGGCACCGTGCAGTCCTTGAGGACGGCGCCCAGGACGTGCACGAGGGCCGGATGCGGGCGCCACACCTGGGCGAGCACCGGCCCGAGGACCACTGCCCGATGCGGGGCGGCCCTCAGCGCTTCGTGCAGGCGGACCGGTTTGGCCCTGCGGTCCGCCAGGGCGATCAGCATCCCCGTGCCGTAGACGGGGACCCGTGCCTTCACGCGGCCTCTCCTGGGCGGGCGCCGGCCCGGTCCGGCCCGAAGACGAGATCGAGGGCGGAGTCGACGTCCCGCTGCTCCTGCTCGGTCAGCTCACCGACGGGTGCCGTGGCCTCCCCGGGAATGCGCGCCGCCTCGGCCACGGCCGCCGCGATGACGGCGTCCACCCCTGCGAACCGGTCCTCTATGGCATCCGTCTCGGCCATCTGCCGGGTGGCGGCGTGCACGAGGTACGCGGACACGTCCAGACCTGCCCGCTCGGCGTGCCGCCTGATGCGCTCGGCCTGGTGCTCCTCAAGGCTGATGCTGATCCTGGTCTTCGCCACGCGTCGAGTGTATGACGCGTATTACGGCGAGCCAAGCGCCCGCGGCCGACCCGCCCCGCCCGGCGACCGTCCCGCCCGCGCCCGCAGGTTCGCGTGCCGGGGACGACCGCTTCCCGCCGCTCCGGAGCGGCCCCGTCAGCCGGGGCCCGAGCCCCGCGAGGGCGGCGCGCACCGGCGGCAGCGGCACGGGGGCCACGCCGCTGTCAGTAGCAGGGGCGGGCCGTCGGCGGTGGCCACGGTCCGCCGGGGGCCCCAGGTGCGCCCGCCGTCCCGGGAGACGCGCAGGGTCATCAGGGGCCGGGGCTCCACGCCGCTCACCGGTGACCCTGCGGGTGCCGCCGCAGCAGGACGTCGTAGCCGGACACCTTCGCCATGTCCCCCCGCTCCCGTGCCGCCGCCCGTACGTCCACGAGCCACGCACAGGCGGGGCACCCCTCGACGGGGCCGGGCTCCGGCGCCGGCCGCATCGGCAGGTCGAGGGGCGGGGTGCTGTACCGCTTGGGTTCGATCACGGTGCGATCGTCGCGCCGTTCATCAGGACGAAGGAACCACGTACGTTCCCCACTTCGGGACGTCCTGACTGCCGTACAACGTCCCTGGAAGAGTCCCGGTGTCCAGAGGAGGTTCGGATGGGGACTGCGGCGAATGGACGCCTGCGGCTGGTCATGGCGTCCGGAGGGTGGACATGCTCCGCGCTGGCAGGGGCCGTGGGTGTCGATCCCAAGACCGTTGAACGGTGGGTGAACCTGGGGCGGACTCCGCGGCGCGGCGTCGCGCTGAAGGCGGCGGAGACCCTGGGAGAGGACGTGCACGAGCTGTGGCCCGCTCTCCGGCAGTCGCGGGCTGCGCGAGCTGTCAGTCCCGAACTGGTCGCGTTGTACGAGCAGAGGGCCGACATGCCCGTGTCCATGTTCGCGGAACTTGTGGCCCGGGCGCGACAGCAGGTCGATGTGCTGGTGTATGCGGCTGTATATCTCCATGAGGCGTATCCGAGGCTCAACGAGGTCCTGTGTGAGCGGGCTGCCGCCGGATGCTCTATCCGTATCGCGGTCGGGGACCCGGAGAGCCCCTGCGTACAGGCGCGTGGCACGGAGGAGAGGTTTGGACTCGGCATCGAGTCGCGGTGCCGCCTCGCTCTCATGCACTACCGCCCGCTGCTCGCAACGCCTGGCTTCGAGCTGCGCACCCACGGAACGACCCTGTACAACAGCATCTATCGCGTGGACGACCACATGCTGGTCAACGCGCACGTGTGGGGTGTCAACGCCTACCGGGCGCCCGTGTGGCACCTCAGGCGCGAAGGCCCCGGCGGCTTGTTCGATACCTACGCGGACAGTTTCGCCAGGGCGTGGGACACCGCGCAGGCCGTGGAAGAGTGAGCCCATGGCCAGGACCGAGTACTACGACGATCCGAACGCGCCCCGGCCCAACAGCATGGTGGTGGCGGCGTCCGCCGTGGTCACTGATGACGAAGGCCGAGTGCTGCTTCAGCGGCGCCGCGACAACGACCTGTGGGCGCTGCCGGGCGGCGCCATGGACATGGGGGAGTCGCTGCCGGCCGCCGCCGCGCGGGAGGTCAAGGAGGAGACGGGGTTCGACGTCGAGATCACCGGGCTTGTCGGCACCTACACCGATCCCCGTCACATCATCGCCTACAGCGACGGCGAGGTGCGGCGGCAGTTCAACATCTGCTTCACGGCCCGTCTCGCGGGCGGTGCCCTCGCCGTGTCGGACGAAAGCACCGACGTGCGCTTCGTGGCGGTCGAGGACCTTGCGTCACTCCCGATGCACCACACGCAGCGGCTGCGCCTCCAGCACTACCTGCAACGGCGCCCGCACCCGTACCTCGGCTGACCGCGCCCGCGCCCCGCCCGGCGACCGTCCCGCCCGCGCCCGCACGTTCGCGTGCCGGGGACGACCGCTTCCCGCCGCTCCGGAGCGGCCCCGTCAGCCGGGGGTCATGGGGCGATCGTCGCGCGAGCCGCCGCCGCGTGACAGGGACGGAACGTCCTACTTCGGGGCGCTAGTCGGCGACACTCAGGTACTCCGCCAGTCTGCGCAGGCCCGGCGGGCGTACGGGGCCGTTCCACAGGTCGCGGACGACGGCGACGGCCAGGGTGTGGTGCCGCATCCACGCGGGCGCCGTCCGCCGCAGACCGTGCAGGACCCGTACGGCCCCGGCCGCGTCGCCCAGGTCCGTGTGCGCCCGGGCCACGTCCAGCAGCAGCCAGGTGCGCCACGACGGGGGCGTGTCCCGGCTCAGGCGCATGCCCTTGGCCAGCGCCAGGGCCTCTTCGGGGCGCTCGTGCTGGACGGCGAGGCGCACCCGCTCGATACGGACGGAGGACCTGCTGAACACCGACACCAGGCGCCCGTCGGTCGGCGGCGGCAGATGCGCCAGGCGGCCCGCCGCCTTCTCCGCCTCGACCATCATCACGTTCGCCGTCTCGTAGTCGTCGCTCCTGGCGTACGACGTGGCGGCGGACATGAGCAGGCCGCCCCACACCCGTACGCCTTCCGCTGTGCCGGTGTGCTCGCGCTCCACGGCGTCCGCCGCGTGCACGGCGAGGGTGCGCGCGTCGTCCAGCCGGGCCTGCCGCTGGTACGCCCACGCCACCGAGTTCGCCACCATCGCGGGCAGCAGCGGGTCCGCCGACTGTCCGGCCGCCGCGTGGGCGCGCTCCAGCGCGGACAGGGCGAGGTCGGTCTTTCCCAGGCGGACGGCCAGGTGTCCGCCCAGTTGCAGGGCCTTGCCGAGGGCGGCCTGCCCGGACGCCCGCTGTTCCGCGCTCCCCGCGGCGGACAGCAGCCGCGCGTCGGCGATGACGCCCGGGAGGACGTCCATGAGCCGCCCGAACTCCGCGGCGTGGTAGAGCGTCCAGGCGTCGGCCAGCTCCGCCCGCACCAGCGCCGGGGAGAGCCGCTCCACGCCCGCGGGCTCGGCGGGCGGCGCGAACAGCGGCGGCATGATCGCCCGCCGCACGGCGACCAGCTGCGGCGGATCCGCCTCACCGCTGGACGGCACCCCGGGCGGGTCGCCCAGCAGGGCGGTCAGCTCCACCCCCAGCCCGTGCGCCAGCGAGTGCAGCGTGGGCAGCCGGGCGCTGTGCTTGCGGTGCTGCTCAAGCCGCCGTACGACGTCGACGGACACGCCCGCCTTCTCGGCCAGCCCCTCCTGCGTCAGCGCCGCACGCCGCCGCAGCCGCGCGATCCGATCCCCGAGGTGCTCAGCAGCCATACCCCGAAGGTACGCCGCGACCCGAGCCCCCCGGCTGCTTGCGGCGGAATCGCCCGCCCGGGGTGGACCGGTGCGCCCGCCGCCCCCGTACCTCGGCCGGCCTGCGTTCCACGCCGCGCCCGCCTGCCGTCGCGCCCCGCCCGCCGCCTGCCGGGCCCCTGCCGCGCCCCGCGGCGTGCCCCGCAGCGGCCCCGCCCGTGGTCTGACGGATCGTCAGCCCGGCCCGTCAAACCCCTCACCCCCCGCTTCCCCCGCTCGGACTCCTCCGGTCGACATGTCCGTACCTATCCCTTTCTGTTGACGTAAGCGATCTCAGTCGACAGGGCTGGAGGCCATTCGTGCACCGGTCGGAGGGCAACGCGCGCACATACGACTACGACAGCTACAGCCGCCTCGCCGGGCCGCTCACCGAGCCCGACCCGGCGGGGTACACCGTCCAGTACCGCAGCCTGCTCTCCGAGGAGCCCCGGCGAATACGAGCCGTCCTCCTGATGGTGCTCGCCCCGGTGCTGTCCGCGGCCCTCCTCGCGTACCTCGTCTGGCCCACCCACTGGACCCGGCGCGAGGGCGGGGACCGGTGGCTCGTCGCCTTCGACACCGTGATGCTCGTGTCGATCGGGCTCATCTGCCTCTTCATGCTGGTCAACGTCGCCTCCATCGCCCACGCCACGCTGATGGCCCGCGACCCCGTACCCGTACGCCCCGAGCCGGGCACCCGCGTCGCCTTCCTCACCACCTACGTCCCCGGCAAGGAGCCCCTCGCCATGGTGCGCGCCACCCTGGAGGGCGCCGTCCGCATCCGGCACGACGGGACCCTCCACGTGTGGCTCCTCGACGAGGGGGACGACGAGCAGGCCAAGGCGCTCTGCGCCGAACTGGGCGTGCACCACTTCACCCGCAAGGGCGTGCTCGACTGGAACCGCTCCCGGGGCGTCCACAAGGCGAGGACCAAGCACGGCAACTACAACGCCTGGCTCGCCCGGCACGGCGGCGACTACGACTACTTCGCCTCCGTCGACACCGACCACGTCCCGCTCCCGAACTTCCTGGAGCGGATGCTCGGCTACTTCCGCGACCCGGACGTGGCCTTCGTCGTCGGGCCCCAGGTGTACGGCAACTACACCTCGGCCGTCACCAAGGCCGCCGAGTCCCAGCAGTTCCTCTTCCACGCCCTCATCCAGCGCGCGGGCAACCGCTACCGCGCCCCCATGTTCGTCGGCACCAACAACGTCGTCCGCGTCGCGGCCGTGCTCCAGGCCGGCGGGCTGTACGACTCCGTCACCGAGGACATGGCCACCGGGTTCGAGATGCACCGGAGGAAGAACCCGAGGACCGGGCACCACTGGCGGTCCGTCTACACCCCGGACGTCCTCGCCGTGGGGGAGGGGCCCGCCTCCTGGACCGACTTCTTCACCCAGCAGCTCCGCTGGTCCCGAGGGACGTACGAGACCCTCCTCAAGCAGTACTGGAAGGCGCCGTTCAGGATGCCTCCCGGGCGGCTCCTCAACTACTCGCTCATGCTCGTGTACTACCCGATGACCGCGGTGAACTGGTTCCTCGGCATCCTCAGCTGCTCCCTCTACCTGTGGCTCGGCGCCTCCGGCACCCAGGTCTCGTCCTCCGTGTGGATGATGCTCTACAGCGACGCGGCGGCCCTCCAGATCGGCCTGTACCTGTGGAACCGGCGCCACAACGTCTCCCCGCACGAACCGGAGGGCTCCGGCGGCCTCGCCGGCATGGCGATGTCGGCGCTGTCCGCGCCCGTCTACCTGAAGTCCCTGGCGGCCGCGCTGCTGCGCACCAGCGGGCGGTTCGTCGTCACCCCCAAGGGCCGCCAGGCGAGCCCCGACCGGCTGCTCACCTTCCGCATCCACCTCGGCTGGGCCGCGGTCCTCGCGGCCGCCCTCGCCGCCTCCGTGCACTTCGGCCACACCCACGCCGCGATGCGCACCTGGGCCGTCCTCGCCCTGCTCGTCGCCCTCGCGCCCGTCGCCGTCTGGGCCTGGACCACCGCCCGCGAGCGCCGCGCCGCCGCTGCGGCCGCCGCCCCCGCCGCGACCGGCGCCCCCGCGGCCGCCGAGGAACCCGAGACCGCCGCCCTGGCCACCACGACAGGAGGGAACTGACCCATGGCCTACCGGCCGTCGCAGAAGTTCAAGAAGACCCTGCTCGGCGGAGGCGCCGTCGTCGTCCTCGCGGGCCTCAACGCCCCCGCGGCGCTCTCCTTCGCCGAGGAGAAGTACCACGCGTACAAGATCGCCCAGCCCGCGTACAAGGCCAGGTACGGCTCCTGGGCGCCCGTGCAGGTCCCCGGCGAGTACCGCCTCAACGCCATCCACGCCGCCCTGCTCCACACCGGCAAGGTGCTGCTGATCGCCGGGTCCGGCAACAACCAGAAGAACTTCGACGCAGGGTCCTTCAAGACCGTCCTGTGGGACCCCGCCGACAACACCTTCACCGCCGTCGACACCCCGGAGGACTTCTTCTGCGCCGGCCACAGCCAGCTCCCCGACGGCCGCCTCCTCGTCGCCGGCGGCACCGCCCGCTACGAGGTCCTCGACGGCGAGGTCAACCGCGCGGGCGGCGCCATGCGCGTCAAGAACGAGAGCCCCGACAAGGCCGTCACCCTCAAGAAGGGCACCGTCTTCCGGTCGCCGTCGGGCGTCGAGTACGTGTCCCGGTTCGACGTCACCGTCCCCAAGGCCAAGCGCGAGTTCACCATCTCGTACTACAAGAGCGGCCAGATGAAACCGTGGGAGACCAAGGTGACCGCCGCCGAGGCCCGCGTCTTCGTCGAGGCGAAGCAGGAGGGCCCGAAGGGCCTCACCACCCAGGCCGCCCAGTACCGGATCGTCGGCCTGAAGGGCGAGGACGCCCGGAACGTCTACGGGCTGGCCCAGAAGCTCACCACGGAGAAGCAGGACTTCCAGGGCATCAAGTCCGCGTACGAGTTCGACCCCGTGGCCGAGAAGTACGTCCCGGTCGACCCCATGGCCGACGCGCGCTGGTACCCGACGCTCGTCACGCTCCAGGACGGCCGCGTCCTCGCCGTCTCCGGCCTCAACGACGTCGGCGACATCGTGCCCGGCGACAACGAGATCTACGACCCCGAGACCAAGAAGTGGACCAAGGGCCCCTTCCGCTACTTCCCCACCTATCCGGCGCTCTTCCTCACCCAGGGCGGCAAGCTCTTCTACACCGGCGCCAACGCCGGCTACGGCCCCGCCGACAAGGGCCGCATCCCCGGGCTGTGGGACCTGAAGAAGAACGTCTTCACCGAGATCCGCGGCATCGGCGACCCCGACCAGCTGGAGACCGCCGCCTCCCTCGCCCTCCCGCCGGTCCAGGACCAGAAGTTCATGGTCCTCGGCGGCGGCGGCGTCGGCGAGTCCGCCCTGTCCACGCCCCGCACCGCCATCATCGACCTCAAGCAGCAGAGCCCCGTCTTCCGCCCGGGGCCCAGCCTGCCCCAGGGCACCCGCTACCTCAGCAGCGTCCTGCTGCCCGACGACACCGTCTTCACCACCGGCGGCTCCCGCGAGTACCGCGGCCGCAGTGCCAGCGACATCCTCAAGGCCCAGTTCTACGAGCCCGCCACCAACACCTTCCGCCCGGCAGCCGACCCCACCGTCGGCCGCAACTACCACTCCGAGGCGCTGCTGCTCCCCGACGGCCGCGTCGCCACCTTCGGATCCGACCCCCTCTTCGGCGACAAGGACAACACCAAGCTCGGCACCTTCGAGCAGCGCGTCGAGGTCTACACCCCGCCCTACCTCCAGGGCGACGCCGCCACCCGGCGCCCCGTCCTCGGCGACGGCCCGAAGGAGCTCGACGCCAACGGCCGCGCCACCTTCCGCACCAAGGACGCCGCGAGGATCACCGAGGCCCGGCTCATGCGGCCCAGCGCCGTCACCCACACCACCGACGTCGAGCAGCGCTCGGTGGAACTCGGCCTCACCCGGACCGACGACTCGATCACCGTCGAGGCCCCGCTCGACCCGACCCTCGTACCGCCCGGCTGGTACATGCTCTTCGCCCTCGACGACGAGGGCCGCCCGTCCGTCGCCAAGTGGGTGCAGGTGAAGGTCCCGGCGAAGAGCGAGTAGCGCCGGCCGGGCCCCGGCTCAGCCGGCCGGGCCCCGGCTCAGCCGGCCGGGCCCCGGCTCAGCCGCCGCGCGCCGCGCCAGCCCCAGCGCGTACTCCGGCCACCACGTCCCCGCCGGCGGGCCGCCCCGGCACGTGCCGTCCGACTCGCCGGGCCGCTTCACCCACAGGTAGGCGTCCACGCGCGGCACGCCCGTCCGCAGGGTCGGCGGCGTGCCCAGCGCCCGCCCCGGCGGGTTGCACCACGCCTCCGCGCCCCCGCCGGGCAGCGGGCCCGCGCCGTTGCGGCTGGTGTCCACGGTGAAGTGCGCCCCGCCGAGCAGCGCCGACAGCTGCGAGCCGAACGCGGTCACCTCGTCGGTCGTCTGGAAGTTCGCCACGTTCAGGGAGAAGCCGTCCGCCCGGTCCACGCCCGCCCGCCGCAGCGGATCCACCAGCTTGCCGGGGTCCTTGATCCACGCCGGGTTGCCCGCGTCCACGTACACCTTCGTGTGCGGCTGCCGCTTGAGCCGGGTCACCGCCTCGGACAGCAGGGCGTACCGCTCCTCGGCCGCCCCGCCCGCCGCGCAGCCGTCCACCAGGTGCGGCACCGCGTCCGGCTCCAGCACCACGATCGCCGGGGCGTCGCCGACCGCGCCGGCGAACGCGTCCACCCACGCCCGGTACGCGCCCGCGTCCGCCGCCCCGCCCGCCGAGTACTGGCCGCAGTCCCGGTGCGGGATGTTGTACGCCACCAGGATCACCGTGCGCCCGTCGGCCGCGGCCCCCGCACCGCCCGGGTGACGTCCGGCACCGGGTCGCCGCCGGACGGCCACACGGCGGCCGGGCGCTCCGCGATCCGCCGCAGCGCCCGCGCGTCCCCGGTGCGCCCGGCCGCCTCGTACGCCCGGACCTGCCGCGCCGCGGGGCTGTCGGGGTCCACCCAGAGCGGCGACCCCGCGGAGGGCGCGGCGGCCTGGCCGGAGTCGGCGGGGGCGCTGCCGCCGGTCGTGCGCGGGGACCGGCCGGCGTCCCCGGGGGAGCAGCCGGCCAGGACGGCGAGCAGAGCGGCGGCGACGGTCAGACGGGAGGCCGTCAGGTGGTGGCTGGACATCCGGACCCCTTGGGCGGCTGAGGGCAGGCTGCTGCACATCGTGACACAGTGGTCACATTCGGTCAGGGTGCGACACCGGTGCCACACTGGTGGCACAGCGGGCTGCGAGGCCCGGCGACCAAAGCGTGAGACCGGGCTGACCGCCATGTGACCGCTGGGTAAGGTCGACCCGTGCCGAAGCCGCTCAGTCTCCCGTTCGACCCCATCGCCCGCGCCGACGAACTCTGGCAGCGGCGCTGGGGCCCGGTGCCTTCGATGGCCGCGATCACCTCGATCATGCGCGCCCACCAGATCCTGCTGGCCGAGGTCGACGCCGTGGTCAAGCCGTACGGACTGACGTTCGCCCGGTACGAGGCGCTGGTGCTGCTCACCTTCTCCCAGGCGGGCGAGCTGCCCATGTCCAAGATCGGCGAGCGGCTCATGGTCCACCCCACGTCGGTGACGAACACGGTGGACCGGCTGGTCAGGGCGGGCCTGGTCGCCAAGCGCCCGAACCCCAACGACGGCCGCGGCACCCTGGCGTCCATCACGGACAAGGGCCGGGAGGTCGTGGAGGCCGCCACCAAGGACCTGATGGCCATGGACTTCGGGCTCGGCGCGTACGACGCGGAGGAGTGCGCGGAGATCTTCGCGATGCTGCGGCCCCTGCGAGTGGCGGCCGGGGACTTCGAGGAGGCATAGCCCGGCGGGGGCCGGTGAAGATCGGCCCCGTCGCCTGGTTACGCTCGTAGCCATGAAATCCAGCGTGCTGACCCGCTACCGCGTCATGGCCTACGTCACCGCGGTCATGCTCCTCGTGCTCTGCGGGTGCATGGTCGCCAAGTACGGCTTCGGCGTCGGTGAGGACGTCACGTTCGTGGTGTCCCAGACCCACGGCGTCCTCTACATCATCTACCTGATCTTCGCCTTCGACCTGGGCTCCAAGGCCCGCTGGTCCTTCGGCAGGCTCCTGTGGATCCTGCTGTCCGGGACGATTCCCTTCGTCGCCTTCTTCGTGGAGCGGAAGGTCACCCGCGAGATCCAGCCGCTGGTCGCGGCGGCGGAGCCCGCCGTCGCGAAGGCGTAGCGCCGCACACCCGCCGACCGCCGGGCGGACGCGCCCGGCGGTCAGCCATCGACATTTACTAGGACGTCCTAGTAAATTCGAAGGTATGGACGCTGACGCCATCGAGGAAGGCCGCCGACGCTGGCAGGCCCGCTACGACGCCGCCCGGAAGCGCGACGCCGACTTCACCACGCTCTCCGGAGACCCCGTGGAGCCCGTCTACGGGCCCCGGCCCGGCGACACCTACGAAGGCTTCGAGCGGATCGGCTGGCCCGGGGAGTACCCCTTCACCCGCGGCCTCTACCCGACCGGCTACCGCGGCCGCACCTGGACCATCCGCCAGTTCGCCGGCTTCGGCAACGCCGAGCAGACCAACGAGCGGTACAAGATGATCCTCGGCAACGGCGGCGGCGGCCTCTCCGTCGCCTTCGACATGCCGACGCTCATGGGCCGCGACTCCGACGACCCCCGCTCGCTGGGCGAGGTCGGCCACTGCGGGGTCGCCATCGACTCGGCCGCCGACATGGAGGTCCTGTTCAAGGACATCCCGCTCGGCGACGTCACCACGTCCATGACCATCAGCGGCCCCGCCGTGCCGGTCTTCTGCATGTACCTCGTCGCCGCCGAGCGGCAGGGCGTGGACCCGTCCGTCCTGAACGGCACCCTCCAGACGGACATCTTCAAGGAGTACATCGCCCAGAAGGAGTGGCTGTTCCAGCCCGAGCCGCACCTGCGGCTCATCGGCGACCTGATGGAGCACTGCGCGGCGGGCATCCCCGCGTACAAGCCGCTGTCGGTCTCCGGCTACCACATCCGCGAGGCGGGCGCGACGGCCGCGCAGGAGCTCGCGTACACGCTGGCGGACGGCTTCGGATACGTCGAGCTCGGCCTCTCACGCGGCCTCGACGTGGACGTCTTCGCACCCGGCCTGTCCTTCTTCTTCGACGCGCACGTCGACTTCTTCGAGGAGATCGCCAAGTTCCGCGCGGCCCGCCGCATCTGGGCCCGCTGGATGAAGGACGTCTACGGCGCGAAGAGCGACAAGGCGCAGTGGCTGCGCTTCCACACCCAGACCGCGGGCGTCTCCCTGACCGCCCAGCAGCCGTACAACAACGTCGTCCGCACGGCCGTGGAGGCACTGGCGGCGGTGCTCGGCGGGACGAACTCCCTCCACACCAACGCCCTGGACGAGACCCTCGCGCTGCCGTCCGAGCAGGCCGCCGAGATCGCGCTGCGCACCCAGCAGGTACTGATGGAGGAGACCGGCGTCGCCAACGTCGCCGACCCGCTCGGCGGCTCCTGGTACGTCGAGCAGCTCACCGACCGGATCGAGGCGGACGCGGAGAAGATCTTCGACCGCATCAAGGAGCGCGGCCTGCGCGCCCACCCGGACGGCCGCCACCCCATCGGCCCGATCACCTCGGGCATCCTGCGGGGCATCGAGGACGGCTGGTTCACCGGCGAGATCGCGGAGTCCGCGTTCCGCTACCAGCAGGCCCTGGAGAAGGGCGACAAGCGGGTCGTCGGCGTCAACTGCCACCACGGCTCGGTGACCGGCGACCTGGAGATCCTCCGTGTCAGCCACGAGGTGGAGCGCGAGCAGGTCCGCCTCCTGGCCGACCGCAAGGCCCGCCGCGACGACGCCGAGGTGCGCACCGCCCTGGACACCATGCTGGCCGCCGCCCGCGACGGCTCCAACATGATCGGACCCATGCTGGAGGCGGTACGGGCCGAGGCCACGCTCGGCGAGATCTGCGGGGTGCTGCGCGAGGAGTGGGGCGACTACGTGGAGCCGGCGACGTTCTGAGCAGTCGACCCGGCCCGGGCCCGGCGCGACGGGAGCGCCGGTCCCGGGCCGTTCTGCGTCCCTGCCGCCGAAGCACCGCGACCGCGCGGCCGCAGGCCGCGGTGGTGCGCGACGTGCCGCCGTGCCGGGCTACCATCCGTCTGCCCCGGTACGGCGGCATTTCACTGCGGCTCGGGGGGCTCATGACGCATCGGACCTATGGCACCGCACGCCGTGCGGTGTGCCTCTCGGCCGCCGCGGTGCTGCTGGTCGGCGGGTGCGGCCCCTTCTCCACCGACAAGACGCCGGAGCGGGGGAAGAACGGCACCGATGCGCTCGACCTGACCGTCAGCGGGCGCCCCACCCCCGGCAGCCTCGCCGTCACCGAACACGTCCTGGCGCGGCTCAAGGAGCGGGACCCCGAAGGGCTCGCCGACCTCGCCGCCGAGCAGGGCGATCCCGAGGCCGACGCCCGGCGGCTGGTGAGGCAGTGGGGCGCCGCGGCGCAGCGCCCGGCCACCGCCCACTTCTACCCGGGTGAGAAGTACGACCCGTCCGTCACGATCCGGTTCGGCGGGGCGCGGCCGGAGCTGTCCCTGCTGCTGGTCCCGGAGGACGAGGACAGCATCGGGGACGACACCTACCGCGTGCTGCTGGGCCGGGAGTCCGCTCCGTAGCCCCGACGGGGAGCCCGCGCCGCCCGTGACGGAAGGCGCACCCGCGCTCGCACCGGGGGCCCGGCACGGAAAACCGCTGGCGGGGACCGTGATCGGGATGCATGCTGGCCGGATGCGCATCGAGATCCGAGAGGCCGCCGACGAGGACTGGCCCGCCGTCTGGCCGTTCTTCCGCCGGATCATGGCCGCGGGGGAGACCTTCACGTATCCGGTGGACCTCGCGGAGGACGAGGCCCGCGGCTGGTGGCTGCTCCGGCCGCCGAACCGCACGGTCGTCGCCGTGGACGCCGACACGGGCACGGTCGTCGGCTCCGCCAAGATGAACAACAACCAGCACGGCAACGGCTCCCACGTCGCCAGCGCCAGCTACCTCGTCGACCCGGACCACGGCGGGCGGGGCGTCGGGCGGGCGCTCGTGCTCGACAGTCTGGACTGGGCCGGGGCGGCGGGCTTCCGCGGCATGCAGTTCAACGCCGTCGTGGAGACCAACCGGCACGCCGTACGGCTCTACGAGCGGCTCGGCTTCCGGATCGTCGGCACCGTGCCGGGAGCCTTCCGGCACCCCGTGGAGGGGTACGTGGGGCTGCACGTCATGTTCAAGGAGCTGTGACGCGGCCTGCCGCCGCGCCGAGCCCGCCCAGGAGCAGGGCCGTGAAGCGGTTCACCCACGCCGCGGTCACCGGTTCGCCGCTCACCAGGGCGCGGTGCACCACGGCGCCCGCGATGACGTCGAAGACCAGGTCGTCGGTGCCGTCCTCCTGCGTGCCCGCGGTCGCCGGCAGCTCGCCGCGGGCCTGGGCGCGGGCGCGGCCCTCCAGGACGAGGCGCTTCTGCCGGTCGACGATCGAGGCGCGGATGCGGTCCCGCAGGGCCCCGTCCCGGGTGGACTCCGCGATGACCGCCATGAGCGCCGTCTTCGCCTCGGGCCGCTGGAGGATGCCGGCGAACTGGTGCACCACGCCCTCGATGTCGGCGGCGAGGCTGCCGCGGTCGGGGAGCTCCAGTTCGTCGAAGAGGACCGCGACGGCGTCGACGACGAGCTCGCTCTTGCCGGGCCAGCGGCGGTAGAGGGTCGTCCTCGCGACGCCCGCGCGGGCGGCGACGTCGCTCAGCGACAGCTTGGACCAGCCCTGCTCGACCAGGGCGGCGCGGGTCGCCTCCAGGATCGCGGTGTCGGCCGCGGCGCTGCGCGGGCGCCCGGGCCGGGCCGGGGCGGCGCCGGGGGGATCGGTGCGGGGGGTGCGCATGACGGCGACCATACCGGTGAGTAGGTCCGTTGTTCCGGCACCGCACGTGTGGGGCACTTCACAGGGGGTGCCTAGCCGCCCCGCGGGTCCGCCGGATACGCTACGAGCCGTAGCGAAAGGGTCCACCGAGGCCCGGGCGACGACAGGCGACAGTTCGCAGGCACCGAGTGGGGACCCGGTGCCGACACCGCGGCGGCAGCCGTGGCGTACCGGTCACGCGCGCGGAAGGGGGAGGATGTATCCATGCAGCCTAGGAACATGTCCATGAGCGGCGTCGTCGACCTCGCCGCGGTGAAGGCGGCCGGAGAGGCCAAGGCGAAGGCGGAGCAGGCGCGGGCCCAGGCGGCCCGGCAGGGCGGGGCGGCGGCCGTACCGCCGTCCGCGCTGGTGATCGACGTCGACGAGGCGGGCTTCGAGCACGAAGTCCTGCAGCGCTCGGCCGAGGTGCCCGTCGTCCTCGACTTCTGGGCCGAGTGGTGCCAGCCGTGCAAGCAGCTCAGCCCCCTGCTGGAGCGCCTGACCGTCGAGTACGCGGGCCGGATCGTGCTCGCCAAGGTCGATGTCGACGCCAACCAGCTGCTGATGCAGCAGTTCGGGATCCAGGGGATCCCCGCCGTGTTCGCGGTGGTGGCGGGGCAGGCCCTGCCGCTCTTCCAGGGCGCGGCTCCGGAGGAGCAGATCCGCCAGACCCTGGACCAGCTCGTCCAGGTGGCCGAGCAGCGGTTCGGGATCACCGGGATCGCCGTCGACGCGGACGCCGAAGCGGGCGGGGCCGAGGCGCGGGTCGCGCCGGCCGGACCCTACGACGCCCTGCTGGAGGCCGCCGTGCGCGCGCTGGACTCCGGTGACATCGCCGGCGCCGTCCAGGCGTACAGGAACGTGCTGGTCGACGACCCGGGCAACAGCGAGGCCAAGCTCGGTCTTGCGCAGGCGGAACTGCTGGGCCGGGTCCAGGGCATGGACCCGCAGAAGGTGCGCAAGGACGCCGCGGAGGACCCGAAGGACGTCGCGGCGCAGCTCGCCGTGGCGGACCTGGACCTGGTCGGCGGACACGTGGAGCACGCCTTCGACCGGCTGGTCGACACCGTGCGGATCACCGCCGGCGAGGACCGGGACGCGGCGCGGCTGCGGCTGCTGGAGCTGTTCGAGGTCGTCGGGCCGGACGACCCGCGGGTCGTGAAGGGAAGGGCGGCGCTGGCGCGCGTGCTCTTCTGACGGGTGTTCACCCCCCTTTTCCGGGGGTTTGACCACCCCGCGCGGCGGACAGCCGCGAGGTGAGCCGGGTCGCCGGTACGGCGGCTGAGCAACGGACGGCGGCTGCGCTTTGCCAAAACTTGGCAATCGCAGCCGCTGTTACTTGCAGTAAGTCAACGGCGCTCTTATGTCCGGCCATTCCGCGATACATGGCCTTTTGCCGAACCCGCCGGTAGCACCGTGTGTACCTGCGCGGCCCCGTGCCGTCGCAGCCGGTTTATCGAGCCGTTACTAGCGGGTAACGAACCCCCTTGTGCCCCGGGCCCGAATGGACCACGATCGGCGTCGCTCGGTCCGAATCCGCACGAGCCCGGCAACCAGCCGTGCCCGCGGATCCGGGTCCCCACCGGGTAGGCCGGCGGCACTGTCGCGCCGGCCGCGGACAGGGGGGTTCCCGCCCACCGGCAGGACCTGTCCGAACGGGCCGCGGGCGCCAGCGCCGAGCGGCCCCTGGTCGTCGCTCGGGGGTGGTCGCCGTCGGTCAGGTCGCGGGTTCCGCGCTCGCCCGCAGGCGTTCCCCTTCCCGAGGACGTAGCACTTCTCCCATCCCAGGACGGCCCTCGGGCCCTCCCGGCGATGTACGTCCGAGAAGGAGGAATCTATGCAGTCCCAGGTTCGCGGTGGGACCAGATGGAAGCGGTTCGCCGTCGTCATGGTGCCCAGCGTGGCCGCCACGGCGGCGATAGGCGTCGGCATCGCCCAGGGCGCCCTGGCGGCGTCGTTCGCCGTCTCCGGCCAGGAGTTCAAGGTCACGGCCAAGGAGCTCAACGGCACCGGCTTCGCCCAGTACGGCGGCGTCGACATGGGCTACGCGAACGTCAAGGAGGGTGAGGACCTGGTCCCGCGCCCGGTCGCCATCTCGACGTTCAAGGACGCCACGATCTCCGGCATGTGCCAGTCGGTCGTGACCGACGTGCCCCTGCTGGGCAAGATCACGCTCAAGCTCACGGCCGGGGACAAGGACCCGGTCGTGGCGGAGAACCTGTACCTCGACGTCACCGACCTTGAGGCCAACGCGACGTTCGACGACATCGACATCGGCATGGCCGCCAAGGACACGGACAACCCCGGCATCGGCAAGGGGCCCGTCGTCAAGGACCGGAACATCAACCAGAACGGCTTCGCGCAGCAGGCCAAGGGCGCCAAGCTGACCGAGGTGAAGCAGAAGGCGTGGGCGACCACCGCCGGCAAGTTCCAGCTCAGCGGTCTGAAGATGAAGCTTCTCAAGGGCTCGGGTGCGGGCGTTGAGTGCTACTGACCGGTGATCCGTGCGGGTGGGCGAGGACGCTCCCGGCGCCCGAGCCCACCCGTCTCCCTCATCACACAGCAATGCCAGTTCCAGGGAGCTTTCCATGAGCGCCGAGTCAGCCGCGTCCGCGGAGCAGAACGAACACCACCTTCGCGTCCTCCAGCGGCGGTTCCGCGACTGGCGGGGCACCCGGCCGTTCTGGGCGGGCCTGTTCACCCTGCTGGGCGGAATCCCCATCGCGTACTTCCCCTACGCGAGCCTCCACCTCGGACAGATGACCCTCTCGATGGCGACGACCGGAGGTGCCGGCTCCCTGATCATCGGGGTGCTCCTGGTCACCCTGGGCCTGACGATGTGGTTCCAGCCCATCGTGCGCGTCTTCGCGGGTGTCGCCTCCATCCTGCTGGCCCTGGTGTCGATCCCCGTGGCCAACTTCGGCGGTCTCGCCGTCGGCTTCCTGCTGGCCCTGGTCGGCGGTGCCATGTCCCTCTCCTGGGCGCCCGGCGCACCGGAGACCGGACAGCCGGAGACCGGGCAGCCGCAGGCCGGCCGCCCGAGGCCCGGCAGCCCGATGCACAGCAGCAGGCCGAGGCGTCCGCCCCGGCCCGGCCCGGGAACGCCGCAGGGCCGCCCCGGCCCGGCCGCGCCGACCGAGGCCGCGGCCCAGTACGGCACGGACACGACGGTCGTCGACGTCAACGGCGGGAGGAACAGTGCGGGGTGACGACACGCAGCCGGCGGCCGCCGAGGGCGGGGCCGGGCGGACGAGAAGGGGCCCGCGGCACGCGGCCCCCCGCAAGTCCCTGCTGACCAAGCTTCAGCAGGGCCCGGCGGGCAAGGCGCTGGCCCTCGCGGCGATGCCGACGGCCGTCCTCGTCGGGATGAGCCTCACACCGCCGCCGGCCCTGGCCGACGAGAACGACATCCCGTTCGCCCCAGGCCCGTGCGTCACGCAGCCGGACGAGCCGCAGGAACCGGAGGCCACCCCCTCGGGGACGGCGTCCGCCGCCCCCAAGCCCTCGTCGGGCCCCTCGCAGGACGCGCGGCCGAAGCCCTCCGCGAGCCCTTCCGCCCCGCGGACCGGCTCCGGCGCGGACGACGGGTCGGACACGGGCGCGGGGTCCGGTACGGGTACGGGGTCCGGAACGGGCTCCGCTTCGAGTGCGGGCGCGAAGCCCGGCACCGCCGGGCCCACCACGCAGCCGGCGCCCGCCACGAGCGCCCCCGCCCCCGCCGAGACCAGGGACCCGCTGGACCCGCTCGGTGTCGGCGAGGCGATCGGCGACGTCCTCGGGGGCCTCACGGACGCGGTCGGCGCGCTCGCCGAGCCGCAGACCGAGGAGGGGGACGGGAGTGGGCCCGCGGCGGAGCAGCCGCCACCGCACCGGCCGCCGGCACCAAGACCTCCGACGGGACGGCCGCCGAAGGGAAGACCGCGGAGGAGGCGGAGCGGGAGTCCGGGGACGAGAAGGCCCCCGCCGCGGCGAAGCCCCCGGCCGCGCCGGCGGACACCCCGGCCGACCCGGTCGCGCGGGCCATCAAGGACGCCGCCGACCAGGCGGGTGCCGAGGTCAGGGAGCTGCCCGACGACGTCAAGGGCCTGGACCCGAAGCAGGACGAGGAGATACCCGACGGCGCCAAGCCCCGCTTCCCGTGTCCGACCCCGGACCCGCAGGCGCTGGCCGACGCCGACCTGGAGCCCGGCCTGCCGCACCTGCCGGACGACCCGTGGAAGCTGGAGAGCACGCTGCTGACGCTGCGCGGCCTGAAGTACCACGGCATCGTGGAGGTCAAGACCGGCAGCGGCACCGTCAAGAAGGCGCTGAAGTTCACCGCGTCCGAGGTGGACATCAAGGACCTGCACCAGATCACGGTCCACAGCGCGGGCCGCAAGGCCCACGTGGAGTCCCGACCGGGCTCCACGTCCACGCTGCGCAACGGCACGGTGACCATGTACACGGAGGAGCTGAAGGGCAACCTCTTCGGCATCATCCCGATCACCTTCAGCCCGGAGTCCCCGCCGCCGCTCGACGTGCCCTTCGCGTTCTTCACCGACGCGCGGGTCGTCCAGGCCGGCCAGTTCGGCGGCACGCTCACGGTGCCGGGCCTGCACAACCACATCGAGGGCTGACCGCGGCCCGCGGCTCCCCGGGCCCGCACGGCCGTGAGCCGCCCCGCGCGCCCGTACCGACGCGGTGGGCCGCACCCCCGGCCAGGGGGTGCGGCCCACACGTGTGCCGGAAGGCCCCGCGTCAGGAGGTGGTGCTGCCCAGGTGGTGGACGCGGACCATGTTCGTGGTGCCCGGGACGCCGGGCGGGGAGCCGGCCGTGATGATCATGACGTCGCCGGAGCTGTAGCGCTGGAGCTTCAGCAGCTCGGCGTCGACCAGCTCCACCATCGCGTCGGTGTTGTCCACGTGCGGCACGACGAAGGACTCGACGCCCCAGCTCAGGGTGAGCTGGTTGCAGGTGTCGTCCTCGGTGGTGAAGGCCAGGATCGGCTGCTCCGCGCGGTAGCGGGACAGGCGGCGGGCGGTGTCGCCGGACTTGGTGAAGGCGATCAGCGCCTTGCCGCTCAGGAAGTCCGCGATCTCGCAGGCCGCCCTGGCCACCGAACCACCCTGCGTACGCGGCTTCTTGCCCTGCACCAGCGGCTGCAGGCCCTTGGCGAGCAGCTCCTCCTCGGCCGCCGTGACGATCTTCGACATGGTCTTGACCGTCTCGATCGGGTAGGCGCCGACGGACGACTCCGCCGACAGCATGACCGCGTCCGCGCCGTCGAGGATGGCGTTGGCGACGTCGGACGCCTCGGCGCGGGTCGGGCGCGAGTTGGTGATCATCGACTCCATCATCTGGGTCGCGACGATCACCGGCTTGGCGTTGCGGCGGCACAGCTCGACGAGGCGCTTCTGCACCATCGGGACCTTCTCCAGCGGGTACTCGACCGCCAGGTCGCCGCGGGCCACCATCACACCGTCGAACGCCATCACGACGGCCTGCATGTTGGCCACCGCCTGCGGCTTCTCCACCTTCGCGATGACGGGGACGCGGCGGCCCACCTCGTCCATCACCCGGTGGACGTCCTTGACGTCGTCGGCGTCCCGCACGAAGGACAGGGCCACCATGTCGCAGCCCATGCGCAGTGCGAAGCGCAGGTCCTCGATGTCCTTCTCGGAGAGGGCGGGCACGTTGACCGCCGCGCCGGGCAGGTTGATGCCCTTGTGGTCGGAGACGACGCCGCCCTCGATGACGATGGTCCGGACGCGGGGCCCCTCCACCTCCAGGACCTTCAGCTCGACGTTGCCGTCGTTGATGAGGACCTGGTCGCCCTTGGCGACGTCTCCGGGCAGGCCCTTGTAGGTGGTGCCGCAGATGGACTTGTCCCCGAGGACGTCCTCGGTGGTGATGGTGAACTCGTCGCCGCGGACCAGCTCGACCGGCCCCTCGGCGAAGGTCTCCAGGCGGATCTTCGGCCCCTGGAGGTCGGCGAGCACGCCCACGGCGCGCCCGGAGTCCGCGGCCGCCTTGCGGAGGCGGTGGTACCGCTCCTCGTGCTCCGTGTGGGTGCCGTGGCTCATGTTGAAGCGGGCCACGTTCATGCCGGCCTCGATGAGCGCTTTCAGCTGCTCGTAGGAGTCGACGGCGGGGCCCAGTGTGCAGACGATTTTGGAACGGCGCATAAGGCGGATCCTATCGGTTTGTTTCTGTGCGGAATATTCCGGCTGGCGGAATGTACAAATGGGCGGGGGGCCGCTCAGCCGAGTTCTTCTGAGCTTCTCTTCCCGTCGTCGTTTTTCCTGTTTTCAGTTGTTTACCAGTGAGTAAGTCTGGCGGGCGATCTCCAGTTCCTCGTCCGTCGGGACGACCGCCACGGCCACCCGCGCACCCTCCGGCGAGATCAGCCGCGGCTCACCGGACCGTACGGCGTTCCGCTCGGCGTCGACCGCCAGGCCCAGCGGCTCCAGGCCCTCCACAGCAGCTTCCCGCACCGGCGCCGCGTTCTCACCCACACCCGCCGTGAAGGCCACCGCGTCCACCCGGCCGAGCACCGCGCAGTAGGCGCCGATGTACTTCTTCAGCCGGTGCACGTAGACGTCGAAGGCCAGCCGGGCGCGCTCGTCGCCCTCCTCGACGCGGCGGCGGATCTCCCGCATGTCGTTGTCGCCGCACAGGCCGACCAGCCCGCTCCGCTTGTTCAGCAGCGCGTCGACCTCGTCCACCGACATCCCCGCCACCCGCTTGAGGTGGAACACCACCGCCGGGTCGACGTCCCCGGACCGGGTGCCCATCACCAGGCCCTCCAGCGGCGTCAGTCCCATGGACGTCTCCACGCACCGGCCGCCCGCGACCGCGGAGGCCGACGCGCCGTTGCCCAGGTGCAGCACGATCACGTTCACCTCGGACGGCCCCTTGCCCAGCAGCCGGGCCGTCTCCCGGGACACGTACGCGTGGGACGTGCCGTGGAAGCCGTAGCGGCGGATCCGGTGGGCGTCCGCCACCTCCGTGTCGATGGCGTACCGCGCCGCGTACTCCGGCATCGTCGTGTGGAACGCCGTGTCGAAGACGGCGACCTGCGGCAGGTCGGGGCGCAGCGCCCGCGCCGTGCGGATGCCGGTGATGTTCGCCGGGTTGTGCAGCGGCGCCACCGGCACCAGCCGCTCGATCTCCGCCAGCACCTCGTCCGTGACCACGGTGGGCGCGGTGAACCGCAGCCCGCCGTGCACCACGCGGTGGCCGACGGCCGCCAGCTCCGGCGAGTCCAGCCCCAGCCCGTCGGCGGCCAGCTCCTCCGCCACCGCCTTCAGGGCCGCCGCGTGGTCCGGCACCGGGCCGGTGCGCTCCCGCCGGTCCCCGCCGCCGGCGAGCGGCGTGTGGACGAGCCGGGAGGCGGGCTCACCGATGCGCTCGACGAGGCCGGCGGCCAGCCGGGAGTCGTCGGCCATGTCGAGGAGCTGGTACTTCACCGACGAGGAGCCGGAGTTGAGGACGAGGACGCGGGTGGCGCTGGTCACGGGTGCGGGGCTTTCTGTCGGAGGGGAGGGGCGGGTCGCGGGCAGGCGGTCACGCGGTGGGGGCGGCCTGGGCCTGGATCGCGGTGATCGCGACGGTGTTCACGATGTCGCTGACGAGGGCGCCCCGCGACAGGTCGTTCACCGGCTTGCGCAGGCCCTGGAGCACCGGGCCGACCGCCACGGCCCCGGCGGAGCGCTGCACGGCCTTGTACGTGTTGTTGCCGGTGTTCAGGTCCGGGAAGATCAGCACGGTCGCCCGGCCCGCGACCTCCGAGCCCGGCAGCTTGGTCGCCGCCACGGACGGCTCCACGGCCGCGTCGTACTGGATGGGACCCTCGATCATCAGCTCCGGCCGGGCCGCGCGCACCAGCTTCGTGGCCTCCCGGACCTTGTCCACGTCGGCGCCCGAGCCCGAGCTGCCCGTCGAGTACGACAGCATCGCGATCCGCGGCTCCACGCCGAAGCGGGCCGCGGTGGCCGCCGACTGCACCGCGATGTCGGCGAGCTGCTCCGCGTCCGGGTCCGGGTTGACCGCGCAGTCCCCGTACACGAGCACCCGGTCGGCCAGGCACATGAAGAACACCGACGACACGATCGAGGCTCCCCCTCGGGCGTCACCCGGGGAGGTGCCCCCGGGCTTGGTCTTGATGATCTCGAAGGCGGGGCGGATGGTGGCGGCGGTCGAGTGCACCGAGCCGGACACCATGCCGTCCGCGAGGCCCTCCTGCACCATCAGCGTGCCGAAGTAGTTCACGTCCGCCACCACGTCGTACGCCAGCTCCACCGTCACGCCCTTGTGGGCGCGCAGCTCGGCGTACCGCTCGGCGAACCGCTGCCGCAGCTCGGACGCGGCCGGGTCGACGAGTCGGCTGTCCCCCAGGTCGATGCTCAGGTCCGCGGCCTTCCTGCGGATCAGCTCGGGGTCGCCGAGCAGCGTCAGGTCGCACACGTCCCGGCGCACGAGGACGTCGGCGGCGCGCAGCACGCGCTCCTCCAGGCCCTCGGGCAGCACCACCCGGCGCCGGTCGGCGCGGGCCTGCTCCAGCAGCTCGTGCTCGAACATCATCGGCGTGACCCGGCCGCTGCGCGCCACGGACAGCCGCTTCACCAGGTCCGCGGTGTCCACGTGCCGCTCGAACAGGCCCAGCGCGGTCTCCGCCTTGCGCGGGGTCGCCGCGTTCAGCTTGCCCTCCAGGGCGAACAGCTCCGCGGCCGTCGGGAAGCTGTTGCCCGGCACCGAGATGACCGGGGTGCCCGGGGCGAGCCGGGAGGCCAGCGTCAGGACCTCCTCGCCCGGCTGCTCGTTCAGCGTCAGCAGCACGCCCGCGATGGGCGGGGTCCCCGCCGAGTGCGCGGCCAGCGCGCCCACCACCAGGTCGGCGCGGTCGCCGGGGGTGACCACCAGGCATCCGGGGGTCAGCGCGTGCAGGAAGTTCGGCAGCGTCGCCCCGCCGAAGACGAAGTCGAGGGCGTCGCGCGCCAGCCCCGAGCCGTCGCCCAGCACCACCTTCGCGCCCAGCGCCTGGGTGATCTGCGCGACCGTCGGCGCGGCGAGGGAGGCGTCGTCGGGCAGCACGTAGCAGGGCACGGGCAGGCGGGCCGCCAGCCGCTCGGATATGACCCCGCGGTCCTCGGGCGCCACCCGGTTGGTGATCATCGCCAGGACGTCGCAGCCGAGGCCCTCGTACGCGCGGAAGGCGTTGCGGGTCTCGGCGCGCACCTGCTCGGCCGGCAGCCCCTTGCCGCCCACCACGGGGATGACGGCCGCGCCGAACTCGTTGGCGAGGCGGGCGTTCAGCGCCAGCTCGTCCGGCAGCTGGGTGTCCGCGAAGTCGGTGCCCAGCACGAGCACGGCCTCGTAGTCCCGCGCCACCGCGTGGTACCGCTCCACCAGGCGCGACACCAGCGCGTCCGTGCCCTGCTCGGCCTGGAGGTCGGAGGCCGTCACGTAGTCCGTGCCGTACACGGACGCCGGGTCCTGCGTGAGCCGGTAGCGGGCCCGCAGCAGCTCGAAGAGGCGGTCGGGGCCGCCGTGCACGAGAGGGCGGAACACCCCCACCCGGTCCACCTGGCGGGTCAGGAGCTCCATGACCCCCAGCTCCACGACCTGGCGGCCGTCCCCGCGGTCGATCCCGGTCACGTACACGCTGCGCGCCACGCCCTGCTCCCCTGTCCTCGCCTTGTCGCTCCGTGGCTCCGTACGGGCGGAAAACACCCCGAAGAGGCAGCCATACCCTCTTGACAATACCCCTCCGAATGGGTAGTGCGCTTGCCGGGTGTTCGAGGGGGGAACACCGGGCCGCACGGTCCGCGGCGGCCGGGACCAGGGGCCCGCACGTCCCGCACCGGGCACCCCCGCTCCGTACACCGTGGGACAATCCGGGAAGCCCCCCGCAGTCCGACTACGAGCAGGAGACACAGCACGATGCGTATCGGAGTTCTCACCGCAGGCGGCGACTGCCCCGGCCTGAACGCCGTGATCCGGTCGGTCGTGCACCGCGCGCTCACCGGCCACGGCGACGAGGTCATCGGCTTCGAGGACGGCTTCAAGGGCCTGCTCGACGGCCACTACCGCCCGCTCGACCTCAACGAGGTCAGCGGCATCCTCGCCCGCGGCGGCACCATCCTCGGCTCCTCCCGCCTGGAGCGGGCCCGGCTGGCGGAGGCCGCGGAGAACTGCGGCGAACTCCAGCGGCGGTACGGTCTCGACGTCCTCATCCCGATCGGCGGCGAGGGCACCCTGACCGCCGCCCGCATCCTGTCCGACGCGGGCATGCCGGTCGTCGGCGTGCCGAAGACCATCGACAACGACATCTCCTCCACGGACCGGACCTTCGGCTTCGACACCGCCGTCATGGTCGCGACCGAGGCCATGGACCGCCTCAAGACCACCGCCGAGTCCCACCAGCGGGTGATGGTCGTCGAGGTGATGGGCCGTCACGCGGGCTGGATCGCGCTGGAGTCCGGCATGGCGGCGGGCGCGCACGGCATCTGCCTGCCCGAGCGGGCGTTCGACCCCGCCGACCTCGTGAAGATGGTCGAGGAGCGGTTCGCCCGCGGCAAGAAGTTCGCCGTGGTCTGCGTCGCCGAGGGCGCCCACCCGGCCGACGGCACCATGGACTACGCCAAGGGCGAGATCGACCAGTACGGCCACGAGCGCTTCCAGGGCATCGGCACCCGGCTCGCCAAGGAGCTGGAGCGGCGCCTCGGCAAGGAGGCCCGCCCGGTGATCCTGGGCCACGTCCAGCGCGGCGGCACCCCGACCGCCTACGACCGGGTCCTGGCGACCCGCTTCGGCTGGCACGCCGTGGAGGCCGCGCACCGCGGCGACTTCGGCCGGATGACGGCACTGCGCGGGACGGCCGTCGAGATGGTGCCGCTGGCGGAGGCCACGACCGAGCTGAAGCGGGTCCCCGAGGACCGCATGGCGGAGGCCGAGTCCGTCTTCTGATCCCGGCCGGGCGGCTGCCCGCGTGCAGGGGGCGGCCGCCGCACGTGCCGCGTGCAGCCGGGCCCGCGTCGCCGGCCGGCGCGCTCGCGGGGGTGCCTCCGCGCGCCGGCCGTCCGCGGTCGGCCGCTGCCCGCCCGGCGTCGGCCGTCCGCTGCCCGCCCGGCGGGCCGCTACCGCCCGGCCAGCGCCCAGAAGTGGTCGACGATCCGCTCCAGGTACTCCCGCCCGGCCTCGCCGCCGCTGCCGCCGGACTCGCCCCAGCTGTACGTGGCGACCATGCGCGCCTGGTAGTCCGCGTGCAGCCGCTGCAGCACCTCCTCCAGGTGCGGGCGGTCCATCGGCAGCAGCCGGGCCGCCGGCTTCACGTACGCCTGCCAGCGGGTCGTCGCCGCGTCCCGCAGCACCTCGGCCAGTTCGGCGTCCTTCCCGGTCGCCGCCAGCAGTTCGCGCGCACCGAGCCCCAGCACCTCGGCGAGCGCGGCCGTCTGCCGCTCGTTGCCCCGCCAGCGGCCGGTCTCCTCCATCTTCAGGTACGACCTGACGTCGACGCCGACCCTGCGCGCCAGGTCGTCCGCGGCCAGCCCGCGCGCGATGCGGTGCTCCCGCAGCGTGGTGGCGGTGGCGATCAGGTCGCCGGGCGAGCACCACAGCACGCCCGCGAGCGCGGTCAACTCCCGGGTGTCGGGGCGGGCCAGCCCGCGTTCCCACGAGACGACGGTGTCGGGCGGGACGTTCAGGCCGTACTGGGCGCGCAGCCCGTACGCCACGTGGCCGGGCAGCATGCCGAGGCCCTCGCGCAGGCGGCGCGCGGCCAGGGCGTTGAACGGCGGAGTCGGGGAAGCAGGGGGAGACGGGTGCACGCGCACAAGCTAGGTGCGCAGGGTGACGGCTGGCTACGGTGCGTTCGGACAACGCCGAACGTTGGAGGAACGTCCAGATGGCCCGGCTCGTGCGTCTCGCGCGATTCGCGGCTACTCGTCCGTCATCACCCTAGCCAGACCGGGACGCGCCCGGGATCCAGCGGTACCGCAGCTCCGGCCGCCCGATCTGCCCGTACTGCGGCGTGCGCGCGGCGCGGCCCGCGGCGACGAGGTGCTCCAGGTAGCGGCGCGCCGTGATCCGCGAGACGCCCACCTCCGCGCCCACCTCGGCGGCCGTCAGCCCTTCCGGCGCCTCGCGCAGGCTGCGCGTGACCGCGGCCAGGGTCGGCGCGCTCAGTCCCTTGGGGAGTGCGGCGGGCTGCGGGGCGCGCAGCGCGGCGAGCGCGCGGTCCACCTCGTCCTGGCCCGCGGCCTCCCCGGCGGCCCCGCGGAACTCCGCGTACCGCCCCAGCCGGTCCCGCAGCGTGGGGAAGGTGAACGGCTTCAGCACGTACTGCACGACGCCCAGCGCCACCCCCTCCCGGACGACGGCCAGGTCCCGCGCCGAGGTCACGGCGATGACGTCCGCCATGTGGCCGCCCGCGCGCAGCGCCCGCAGCAGGTGCAGCCCGTGCCCGTCCGGCAGGTACAGGTCCAGCAGGATCAGGTCGACACCGGTCCGCTCCAGCAGCCGGACCGCGGCGGCCCGCGAGTGCGCCGTGCCGACCACCCGGAACCCGGGCACCCGGCCCACGTACAGCGCGTGGGCGTCCGCCGCGACCGGGTCGTCCTCCACGACGAGCACGCGGATCCCCGCGCCGGGACCACCCGCCTGCGCCGCCCCGCTCACCGCCCGGCCTCCGCGCGTGCCGCAGCCGGCTCCTCCGGACGCCCCCGGGGCGGGGAGCCGCGGGCCCGCCGACCGCGCCCCCGGCGCCCGCGGCGACCGCGCCCCCGGCGCCTGCGCCGACCGCGCCCCGGTGCCCGCGCCGACTGCTTCCCCGGTGTCCGTGCCGCCCGCGCCCCCGGCGCCTGCGGCGACCGCGCCCCGGTGCCCGCGCCGACTGCTTCCCCGGTGTCCGTGCCGCCCGGATCCGCGGCGCCCGCTCGGGCCGCTTCCCCGGAGTCCGCGCCGGTGGGGCCATCGGTGGGCGCACCGGCCGTGCGCCCCGCCGACAGCGGCAGCCGTACGGTGAACCGGGCGCCGCCGTCCGGCCCCTGGCCCAGCTCCACGGTGCCGCCCGCCCGGTGCGCGGCCTGCCGGACCAGCGCGAGGCCGATGCCCCGTCCGTCGCCCCGCGTCGACCAGCCGCGCCGGAACACCGCCTCGGCGTCCTCGTCGGCGACGCCGGGCCCGCTGTCGGACACCCGCAGCAGCACCTCGTCCGCCACCCGCGCCGTCACCGTCACCCGCGGCACCTCCGAGCCCTGCGCGGCCTCCACCGCGTTGTCGATCAGATTGCCGAGGATCGTCACCAGGTCGCGGGGCGGCAGCCCCTCCGGCAGCACCCCGTCGTCGATCCGGCTCTCCTCGGTCAGGACCAGCTCCACACCGCGCTCGCTCGCCTGCGCCGACTTGCCCAGCAGCAGCGCCGCGAGTACCGGTTCGCCCACCGCCGCCACCACCCGGTCCGTCAGCGCCTGGGCCAGCTCCAGCTCCGCCGTGGCGAACCCGACGGCCTCGTCCGCCCGCCCCAGTTCGATGAGCGACACCACCGTGTGCAGCCGGTTCGCCGCCTCGTGGGCCTGCGCGCGCAGCGCCTTGGTGAACCCGCGCTCCGAGTCCAACTCGCCTGACAGCGCCTGCAGTTCGGTGTGGTCGCGGAGGGTCGCGACCGTGCCCCTGCGCTGACCGCCGACCACCGGCCGGGTGGACACCACCAGGACCCGGTCGGCCGTCAGGTGCAGTTCGTCCTCGCGCGGGGCGTCGTCCAGCAGCGCACCCGTCAGGGAGGCCGGCAGCCCCAGCGCGTCCACGGGCGTGCCGACCACGCCGTCCCGGTCGGTGAGCCCGAGCAGCTCGCGGGCCCCGTCGTTGACGAGCGCGACCCGCCGCCGCCCGTCGAGCATCACCAGGCCCTCGCGCACGGCGTGCAGCGCGGCCTCGTGGTAGTCGTGCATCGCGCTCAACTCGGCGGCGTTCATGCCGTGGGTGTGGCGGCGCAGCCGCGCGTTGATCACGTACGTGCCCGCGCCGCCCAGGGCGAGCGCGGCCCCCGCCACCCCGAGCAGCGCCGCGACCTGCCGGCGCACCTGGGCGCTGATCCGGTCGATGGTGATGCCGGCGCTCACGAGGCCGACGATCCGGTCCCGGTCCCAGACCGGCGTGACCGTCCGCACGGACGGGCCGAGCGTCCCCTCGTACGTCTCCGTCAGCGTCCCGCCCCGCTGGGCGGGGCCGATGTGGCCGAGGTACGTCCCGCCGATCCGGTCCGGCTCGGGGTGGGTCCAGCGGGTCCCGTCCGGCGCCATGACCACCACGAAGGTGACGCCGCCCTCGCGGGTCAGGGCGTCGGCGTACGGCTGGAGGAGGGCCGTCGGCTGCTCGGAGCGGGCCGCCGCGACCACCGAGGGGGAGCGCGCCACGGCCAGCGCCGTCGCCGTCACCTGCCGCCGCGCGGTTTCCTCCGCCTGCCCGCGGTCGGTGACGTAGACGAAGACCGCGTGCCCGGCCACGATCACGGCCACCAGCACCACCTGCATCGCGAAGAGCTGCCCGGCGAGACTCCGGGGCCGCGCCGGCGGCAACCGGAGGGGGAGGCGGAGGCGGCCGCGGGCGGCGCGGGGTACGCGGGGTCTGCGCATGCGGTAAGTGTGCCTGTCCGAAATCGCGTGAACGAAACGTACGCAACGGTGACCGGCGTCACAGCCCTGGTGGATAGTCACGGGGCATCCACCGGGACGACGTGGAGCGAACGCGACGAGGAGGACCCCGTGGCCGCACGGCGGGAACGTACCCACTATCTCTATCTGGCCGTCATCGCGGCGGTCGTGCTCGGCATCGCCGTGGGGTTCGCGGCCCCCGGCGCGGCACAGGAACTCAAGCCGCTGGGCACCGGGTTCGTGAACCTGATCAAGATGATGATCTCGCCGGTGATCTTCTGCACGATCGTGCTGGGCGTCGGCTCGGTCCGGAAGGCCGCGAAGGTCGGCGCCGTCGGCGGTCTCGCGCTCGGCTACTTCATGGTGATGTCCACGGTGGCCCTCGCCATCGGCCTGGTGGTCGGCAACCTTCTGGAGCCCGGCTCCGGACTGCACCTCACCGAGGAGGCGCGGTCGGCGGGCAGCGCCCAGGCGGAGGGCGCGAGCGAGGGCACGGTCGACTTCCTCCTCGGGATCATCCCCACGACGCTGGTCTCCGCGTTCACGGAGGGCGAGGTCCTCCAGACGCTGCTGGTCGCGCTGCTGGCCGGCTTCGCGCTCCAGGCGATGGGCCGGAGCGGTGAGCCCGTGCTGCGCGGCATCGGGCACCTCCAGCGCCTGGTCTTCCGCATCCTGGCCATGATCATGTGGGTGGCGCCGGTCGGCGCGTTCGGCGCCATCGCGGCGGTCGTCGGCTCCACCGGACTGGACGCGCTGAAGTCGCTGGCCGTGATCATGCTGGGCTTCTACGCGACCTGCGCGGTGTTCGTCTTCGTCGTGCTGGGCGCGCTGCTGCGGCTGGTCGCGGGCGTGAGCATCTTCTCCCTCTTCCGCTACCTGGGGCGGGAGTTCCTGCTGATCCTGTCGACCTCGTCCTCCGAGTCGGCGCTGCCCCGGCTGATCGCGAAGATGGAGCACATGGGCGTCAGCAAGCCCGTCGTCGGCATCACCGTGCCGACCGGCTACTCCTTCAACCTGGACGGCACCGCGATCTACCTGACGATGGCCTCCCTCTTCGTCGCCGAGGCGATGGGGCAGCCGCTGTCCGTCGGCGAGCAGGTCTCGCTCCTCGTCTTCATGGTCATCGCGTCGAAGGGCGCCGCCGGGGTGACCGGCGCCGGCCTCGCCACGCTTGCGGGCGGTCTCCAGTCGCACAAGCCCGCGCTGGTGGACGGCGTCGGCCTGATCGTCGGCATCGACCGGTTCATGAGCGAGGCCCGCGCCCTGACGAACTTCGCGGGCAACGCGGTCGCCACGGTCCTCGTCGGGACGTGGACGAAGGAGATCGACAAGGCCCGCGCGGCCGAGGTGCTGGCCGGCCGGGTGCCGTTCGACGAGCGCACGCTGGTCGACGACGGCCACGGCCCGGCGGCCCCCGCCGACGCCGAGGGGCCGGAAGCGCCGCGGGACGAGGTGAAGGAGCCCGCCCGCGTGTGAGACCCCGCAGGGGCGCGAGGGCAACCGCGCGGAGGCCGGTCGGCGGCCTCCGCGCGGTCGTGCGCGCCGGGCCCGCGGGAGGTGTGTGGCGGGACGCGCGCGCTCCCGGCCGCGGAGCGGCGCGCGCGAGGGCCGCGGCGGCGCCCGCGGTGGCCCTGCGGGACGTGCGCCTCCCTGCCAGGGGCGGCGCGCCCTGGTGCGGGAGGTCCGCGTCTGCGCGGAGCTTTCGCGGTGTACCGCCGGTAACATGCGTCGTACTGGCATGCGCATGCCCTTCAGTGGCGTGTCCGCGCCCCGGCCCGCACCTCGCCCGCAGCCCCGCTCCCGACGGCCCCGACCGATCGAAGGGACCCCCCATGGCTCGTACGGTCCGCTCCACGGCAGTGCTCGCCCTCGCCCTCGCCCTCACTCTCGGCGGCGCGACCGCCTCCACGGCGGACGGGCCCGCGCCGCATGCAGAGCCCGCGCCGCACGCAGGGCCCGCCGCGACCGGCCTCCGCGACGTCGTCCTCGTGGGCAACAGCGCCGACGGCACCGTCAGCTTCCTCGACGCCCGGACCCACCGGAACCTCGGCACCCTGGACGCCGTCCCGGACCTGGACGAGGTCCTGTCCGGCATGGGCCCGATCCGGCGGGCCGCATACGAGATCGTCAGGCAGCAGGCCGGCGGCGACAAGTTCGTCGACGACGCGCACCTCTCGCCCGACGGCCGCACCCTCTACGTCTCGCGCGGCAACCTCGGCGACGCGGCGGCCTACGACGTGGCGACCGGCCGCCAGGTGTGGCGCACCCACCTGGCGGGCTTCAAGGCCGACCACGCGGCGCTGTCCCCCGACGGCCGGACCTTCGTCGTCTCCGCGATCAGCGCGGCCAAGGCCCAGACGCTGGACACCGCCACCGGAGCCGTCACCGGCGAGTTCCCGACCGGCACCTACCCGCACGAGAACATCTACTCCGCCGACGGGAAGCTGATCTACAACATGTCCATCGGCGTCACCTCGCTGCCGTACGCGCTCGACTTCCTGAAGGGCGCCAGGCAGGTCACCGTCGTCGACGCCGCGACGCTCCGGGTGGTCCGGACGTACGCCTTCGACAAGGGCGTCCGCCCCGCCGTCGTCACCCGGGACGGCCGGACGATGTACGCCCAGCTCTCGTACCTCAACGGCTTCGTCGAGTACGACCTGGAAGCGGGCAGGACCGTGCGGACGGTCGAGATGCCCTTCAGCGAGGCGGCCGCGGCGATGCGGCGGGACGACTACCCGCAGAACTCCGCCCACCACGGCATGGCCGCCAACGCGGCGGAGGACAAGCTGTGCATGGCCGGGACCATCGACGACTACACCGCCGTCGTCTCCCGCCCCGGCCTCACGGCCGACGGATACGTCCACTATCCGCAGGGCTCCCTGCCGTACTGGGCGGTGACCGGCCCCGACGGCGACCACTGCTGGGTGACGCTCTCCGAGCGGGACGAGGTGTCCGTCGTGGACTACCGCACCGCCGAGGAGGTCGCGCGGGTCAAGGTGGGCGACTTCCCGCAGCGGGAGCGGGTGGGCCGCGTCGCCGAGGACGCCCTGGGCGGCCTCCGCCCGCAGGGCTGACCGGGCCGCGCGGCCGGGGCGGCGGCCCGCCCGCCGCCCCTCCGGCCCCCGAGCGGCGGTCCGCCGGCGCGGCCCGGGAACCGCGTGCTCCCCCTGGGCCGTGAGCGGCGGCCCGCCGGCTCGGCGCCCGCACGGCCTGGTGGCCGCCCGCCCGGCGGATCGCGTACGAGGCGGTGGCCCCGCGCCGCCCGGTGGCCCCTCGCGGCCGACGGGTTGCGTACGGCGCGGTGCCGCCTGCCCGGCGGATCGCGTACGAGGCGGTGGCCCCGCGCCGCCCGGTGGCCCCGCGCGGCCGGCCGGTCCGGCTCGCCGCGGCCTTCCGGTCAGCCCCGGCCGAGCACCCGGTGGGCGTCCCGCCGGGCCGCCTCCGACAGGAGCGGCCCCAGCCGGGTCAGCAGCCAAGGACGTCGGGGCCCGCTTCACGCGGAACTCGGGACTCACCGCTGCGATGTCAGGCTCGCTGGCCGTGGTCAGCTCGGCGAATTCCTGCGCGTACCGGCCGGCGGTACGGACGTCTCGCCGGTGAAGCGGTCCGGGAACGGCGTCCCCGGCCGGTGCAGTTCCGGATGGGACGCCCCGCGGTCGCAGCTCGCGTAGAAGGAGACCGGTTCTTCCGCCTCGTCCCCGACGGCGGCGCGCACCTCGTGCCGCCGCGCCAGGGGGAGCAGTCCTTGCGGGGAGCCGTCCGTGCCGTGGAGGGCGTGGCACAGGCCCGCGAGCTGCAGTTCCGGACGGGCGCCCCGGGCCGCGAGCCGCTCCCTGACGCGCAGGAGGCGGGCGGGCAGCGTCCCGCCCGGGTGCTCCGTGTCCGCGGCCCCGCACCGCTCCAGCAGGGCGACCGCCGCCTCGGTCCGATCCGTCACGGCCTTCCCCCCGGTCGACCGGTCCCACCGCACGAAAAACCCCGGCGGAATTGACGGCCGGGGTATCTGCGCGGGTATATTCAATGTTTCGTGTGCGCGCTGAATGCGGGCATGCACACGGACCAATAAACGGACGGTATCGCGCCTGGAGTGGAATTGTCAATCGGGGACATCGCGGAAATCCCGGAATCCGTGGCACTGCGCGAGGAGCGGCATTTCGTGGCCGGGCTGTACGCCCGGCTCGACACCCTGCGGGAACGCGCCGAGACCGCCAGGCGGGACGCCCTCAGGGGCGCCGGCACCACCTTCCAGGCGCGCCTGGAGCGGGACGTCCTCGTCGCCGAGCAGTCGGGGCTGCTCGCCGCCTACGACGCCGCCGACAACGGGCTGTGCTTCGGCCGGCTGGTGTTCCGCGACGGCCGCGACCACCACATCGGACGCATCGGCATCCGCGACGACGACCCGCGGCGCACCCCGCTCGTCGTCGACTGGCGGGCCGACGCGGCCCGGCCGTTCTACCTCGCCACCGGCCACGCGCCCATGGGCCTCGCGCGCCGCC
This sequence comes from Streptomyces sp. CC228A, assembly GCF_021390935.1. Classification (GTDB taxonomy): domain Bacteria; phylum Actinomycetota; class Actinomycetes; order Streptomycetales; family Streptomycetaceae; genus Streptomyces. The sequence continues at coordinate 333,015 of NZ_JAJPUI010000002.1, read as the reverse complement.
GCCACCTCAGCACCCGGGGGCGGACCGTCACCGGCCTGCACGACGAGATCCTGGACCTGCGCGACACCGCCCGCACCGGCCACGAGGGCCACGACGCCGACGAGGTGCTGCTCGCCGCGCTCGACGCCGCCCGCACCGGCCGCATGCACGACATCGTGCAGACCATCCAGGCCGAGCAGGACCGCGTCATCCGGGCCCCGCACCAAGGCGTCCTCGTCGTCGAGGGCGGCCCCGGCACCGGCAAGACCGCCGTCGCCCTGCACCGCGCCGCGTACCTGCTCTACGCGCACCGCGAGCAGCTCGCCCGGCGGGCCGTCCTCATCGTGGGCCCGAACCCGGCGTTCCTGGCCTACATCGGCGAGGTGCTGCCCAGCCTCGGCGAGACCGGCGTACTGCTCGCCACCGTCGGCGAGCTGTTCCCCGGCGTCCGCGCCACCGCCGCCGACACCCCGGAGGCCGCCGAGATCAAGGGCCGCGCCGCGATGGCCGACGTGCTCGCCGCGTACCTCCGCGACCGGCAGACCGTCCCCGGCACGCACGAACCCCTGGAGATCGTCCACGACGACTACGGCACCCTCCTGCTCGACCGGGCGGCCGCCGAGGACGCCCGCGCCGACGCCCGCGCCACCGGCCTGCCGCACAACCTGGCGCGCCCCCGCTTCGCCACCCGCGTCATCGACGCCCTGACCGCGCAGCTCACCGAACGGCTCGGCGCCGACCCCTTCGGGGGCCCGAACCTCCTCGACGCCTCCGACGTCGCGCAGATCGGCAAGGACGTCGCCGCGAGCGCCGAGGTGCACGCCGCGATCGACCGGCTGTGGCCCGCGCTCACGCCGCAGCGGCTCGTCGCGGACTTCCTCGCCGACCCGTACGGCTACCTCCCCGACGGCGAGGCGGAGTTCGTCCGGCGCACGACCGGCCCGTGGACGGAGGCCGACGTGCCGCTGCTGGACGAGGCCGCCGAACTCCTCGGCCACGACGACGCGGCGGAGCGGGCCGCCGCGGCCCGGGAGCGCGCCGAGCGCGTCGCCTACGCGCAGGGCGTCCTCGACGTGTCGTACGCGTCGCGGACCTACGAGTTCGAGGACGAGGAGTCGGAGGTGCTGGGCGCGCACGACGTCATCGACGCGGAGCGGTTCGCGGAGCGCCACGAGGAGGCGGACCACCGCACCGCGGCCGAGCGCGCCGCCGCCGACCGCACCTGGGCCTTCGGCCACATCATCGTCGACGAGGCGCAGGAGCTGTCCGCGATGGCGTGGCGGCTGCTGATGCGCCGCATCCCGACCCGGTCCCTGACCCTGGTGGGGGACCCCGCCCAGACCGGGGACCCGGCGGGCTGCGGCTCCTGGGACGCGATCCTCGGCCCCTACGTGGGGGACCGGTACGAGCACGTCAGGCTCGGCGTCAACTACCGCACGCCCGCCGAGGTCATGGAGGTCGCGGCGGAGCTGCGGCGCACCGAGGAACCGGGCTTCGCGCCGCCGCGCTCGGTGCGCACCACGGGCGTGCCGCCCTGGGAGGCCGTGGCGGACGACCTGCCCGCGGCCGTGGCGGAGGCGGTCGCCCGCGAGCTGCCGGCCGAGGGCCGGCTCGCCGTCGTGGCCCCCGCGGACCGGCTCCCGGCGCTGGCCGCCGCGCTCCCGGACGCCGCCCGCGGACCGGCCCCGGACCTGACCCGGCCGGTGGTGCTGCTGGACCCCCGCCAGGTGAAGGGCCTGGAGTTCGACACGGTCCTCGTCGCGGACCCGGACGCGATCCGCGCGGGCACCCCCACGGGGTGAACGACCTGTACGTCGCCCTCACGCGGGCGACCCAGCGCCTCGGCCTGATCCGCCCGGCCCCGGGGGCCTGAGCATCCGGGGCGAGCCGCGCAGCCGCGCAGCCGGATGCCCCTGGCGGGGCGGGGCGGAGGAGAGCCGCCGCAAAAACCCCGCCGCCCGCTCCGGGCCGCACGTGCCGGCGCGACGGACCCGGCGGCGCGCCCCGCCCGGGTGGTGCCGCCGCACCCGCGAAGACCGCGAAGGGGGCCCCGGCCGGGTGGTGCCGCCGCACCCGCGAAGACCGCGAAGGGGGCCCCGGCCGGATCGGCCGGGGCCCCCTTCGGCACTGCGCCCGCCGCCCGCCGGCGGACGCGGGCCCTCTCCGTCACCTCCGCGGCGGCGGGCCCTCAGGCGCCGCGGCCCGCTCTCACGCCGGGGTCAGCCACACCGTGGCCAGCGGCGGCAGCGTCAGGCGGATGCCGTCGGCCTCGCGCTTCACCGGCTCGGCGTTCCGCACGCCGCCGCCGCCGTACCGGGTGGCGTCCGTGTTGAGGACCTCCGTCCACGCGGTGACGCCTTCCGGCGTCCACAGCCGGTAGTCCTCGCGCACCACGGGCGAGAAGTTGCTCACCGCAAGCAGCGGACGCCCGGCCGCGTCGTACCGCAGATACGCGAACACGTTGTCCTCGGCGGCGTCCCCCAGCGCCCACTGGAAGCCCTCCGGCGAGGTGTCGCGCTCCCACAGCGCGGGGGTCGCCGCGTACACCCGGTTCAGGTCCCGCACCAGCTCCCGCACGCCGCGGTGGTCGCCCGCGGAGTGGTAGCCGTCGTCCAGCAGCCACCACTCCGGGCCCTGCGCCTCGGACCACTCCGCGCCCTGCGCGAACTCCTGGCCCATGAAGAGCAGTTGCTTGCCCGGGTGGGACCACATGAACCCGAGGTACGCGCGGTGGTTGGCGCGCCGCTGCCACCAGTCGCCCGGCATCTTCGACACCAGCGCCTGCTTGCCGTGCACCACCTCGTCGTGCGAGATCGGCAGCACGTAGTTCTCGCTGTAGGCGTACACCATCGAGAACGTCATCTCGTTGTGGTGGTACTTGCGGTGCACCGGGTCCTTCGACACGTACACGAGCGAGTCGTGCATCCAGCCCATGTTCCACTTCAGCCCGAAGCCCAGCCCGCCCTGGTCCGTGGGACGGGTCACGCCGGTCCAGGCCGTGGACTCCTCGGCGATGGTCACCACGCCGGGGCAGCGGCGGTACACCGTCGCGTTCATCTCCTGCAGGAAGCGGACCGCGTCGAAGTTCTCCCGGCCGCCGTACTCGTTGGGCGCCCAGTCGCCGTACTCGCGGGAGTAGTCCAGGTACAGCATCGACGCCACGGCGTCGACCCGCAGGCCGTCGATGTGGAACTCCTCGCACCAGTACACCGCGTTCGCCACGAGGAAGTTGCGGACCTCGGTCCGCCCGTAGTCGAACTCCAGGGTGCCCCAGTCCGGGTGCTCCGCCCTGCGCGGGTCCGGGTGCTCGTACAGCGGCGTCCCGTCGAACCGCGCCAGCGCCCAGTCGTCCTTCGGGAAGTGCGCGGGCACCCAGTCGACGATCACGCCGATCCCGGCCCGGTGCAGGCTGTCCACGAGGTACCGGAAGTCGTCGGGCCCGCCCAGGCGGGCCGTCGGCGCGTAGTACGACGTCACCTGGTAGCCCCACGACGGGCTGTAGGGGTGCTCGGCGACCGGCATCAGCTCGACGTGCGTGAAGCCCAGGTCCTTCACGTACGCGGGCAGCTCCTCGGCCAGCTCCCGGTATGTCAGACCGGGCCGCCACGACGCCAGGTGCACCTCGTACACGGAGAACGGCGCCGCGTGAACGGGCCGGTCGCCGCGGTGCGCCATCCACTCCGCGTCGCCCCACTCGTACGAGGAGGACGTCACGACCGACGCCGTCTCCGGCGGGCACTGGGTGCGGCGGGCCATCGGGTCCGCCCGCAGCGAGTGGCCGCCGTCCGGGCCGACCACCTCGAACTTGTACAGGGTGCCCTCGGCGATGCCGGGCACGAACAGCTCCCACACCCCGCTCGCGCCCAGGGAACGCATCGGCAGGCCCCGGCCGTCCCAGAACGTCCAGTCGCCGGCCAGCCGCACCCCGCGGGCGTTGGGCGCCCACACCGTGAAGCGGGTCCCGGTGACGCCCTGGTGCTCCATCACGTGGGCGCCGAGCGCCCGCCACAGCTCCTCGTGCCGGCCCTCCCTGATCAGGTGCAGGTCCAGCTCGCCGAGCGCGGGCAGGAAGCGGTACGGGTCGCGGACCTCCAGCTCGGCGTCCTCGTACGTGACGAGCAGCCGGTAGTCGTCCGGCACGGCCGCCAGCGGCAGCACACCCGAGAACAGGCCGTCCCCGTCGTCGTGCAGCGCCATCCGGTCACCGCCCGCCGGCAGGACGGCCACCGCGCGGGCGTGCGGGCGCAGCGCGCGGAACACCACGCCGCCGCCGTCGGGCAGCGGGTGCGCGCCCAGCAGGCCGTGCGGGTCGTGGTGCTCCCCGGCGAGCAGCCGGTCCCGGTCGGCGCCCTCGACGGGGTGCGCGGGCACCCCGTCGGCGCTGACGCGCGGCCGCGGCGGTCCGGCGGCGGCCGGTGCGGAGACCGCACCCGGAGCGGCGGCGGTCGGGGCGGCGGCGGGCAGCGGCGCGTCGGGCGCGGCCGTCGCCTCCAGGGTGGTGCCGGCGCCGCGGGGGAGCGGCCGGGCGGCTTGCGGGTCGGGCGGCTGGGGGTCACGAGGGAAAGCCTCCTCTGGTGGGTCACGTCAGGGGGTCGGGGGAGCGCCGCACTGCACCGCCGGGCCGGACGGGCGGGGCCGGCAGATCGGTGTGCGGGGCGGCCAGGCGGTGGACGGCGGCCATCGGCACGGGCAGCCAGTCGGGGCGGTGCCGGGCCTCGTACAGCACCTCGTACACCGCCTTGTCGGTCTCGTACGCGCGCAGCAGCGCCTCCTCCGCCCGCGGGTCGCGGCCGGAGCCCTCGGCGTAGCCGGTGCAGTACGCGTCGCGGCAGCGCTCCGCCCACTGCGGGTTGGCGGGGCGGCAGGAGCGGGCGGCGTAGTCGAAGGAGCGCAGTATCCCCGCCACGTCCCGCACCCGCGGCTGCGGGCGGCGGCGCTCCGCGAGCGGCTTGGTCGGCTCGCCCTCGAAGTCGATGACCGCCCACTCGCCGCCGGGCGTGCGCAGCGCCTGCCCCAGGTGCAGGTCGCCGTGGACCCGCTGGGCCCGCCAGGTGGTGCCCTTCTCGGCGAGGACGGCGACGGCTTCGAACGCGGTGCGCAGCCCGGGGACGTACGGCTGGAGCGCGGGCACCGCCTGCGCGGCGGCGTCCAGGCGGCGGCTCATCGCCGCCGCGAGCTCCTGCGCCTGACGGGTCTCCAGGGTGACGGTCGGCAGGGTCGCGGCGAGCGCGGTGTGCACCTCGGCGGTGGCGCGGCCCAGCGCGTGCGCCTCCGCGGCGAAGTCCCGCCCGTCGGCGAGCGCGTCGAGGGCGAGCTGCCAGCCGTCCTGCGAGCCCCGCAGGTAGGGCTGGAGGACGCCCAGGGTCGAGCCGTCCGCCTGCCCGGCGCCCGCCTCGTACCAGGCGACGGGTGCGGGCACCCGGGCGCAGCCCGCGCGGGAGAGCGCGAGCGGCAGTTCCAGGTCGGGGTTGGCGCCGGTGTGGATGCGGCGGAAGATCTTCAGGATGTAGGCGTCGCCGTAGACGAGCGACGTGTTGGACTGCTCGGCGTCGAGGACGCGGGGGGCCAGGCCCTCGGGGATGGTGACGGTGCGGTGGAAGCGCAGCGGGCCGATGGCGCCCGGGGTGCGCAGCCGCTCCAGCAGCAGCGCGGCCAGGCGGGGGTCGCTGAGCCCCTCGTAGACGGCGCGCCCCGCCAGCGGGCCGTCGGTGACACGGCCGATGAGGGCGTGGGCGAGGTGCGGCGGCAGCGTCTCGTGGACGCCCAGCAGCAGCTGGTAGCAGTCCCCGGGGTCGCCGTGGTGCGCGGGGCTCTCCCGGTCGGTGCCGGCGAGTCCGGACTGGCGGACCCGTACGAGCAGGTGCAGCAGCCCGGGGCCCGCCGAGTCGACCGGAAGGAGTTCGATGGCCGAGACGAGCGTGAAGCCGGTCACCGGCCTGCCCTTCCCGGCGAACCACCTTCTGCGCGGCAGCCATTCGCGCAGCAGCGGCGCCAACGACGGCAGCAGGGCGACGGGTGCCCGGGCGGTGGATGCGGTCTCCGACATGGCAGCGCGTCCTTTCCCCGGGTACTACAGAATGCACGGAACGTGCAGAGTGTCCCGGAATGCGGCAAGAGCTGTCCGGCTGTGCGGGACGTGTCGGGCGGGGAAGATCCGGAAAGACCCGATTCGACGTATGAGGGGGACAGTGCCCAGGGTGGAGCGAGGGAAACGCGCTCCACCCGCCGGAGGGCGCCGCCGGCCGTTGCGGCGGCGCCTTCTGCTGCCGGCGTCAGCGCGGACGCGCGGCCTTCGCCGCCCGTCCGCCCGGCTGCTTGCGCAGCACCGCGTCCTTGCGCAGCCGGAACCAGTAGAAGCCGTGACCCGCCAGCGTCAGCAGGTACGGCAGCTCGCCGATGGCGGGGAAGCGCACCCCGCCGATCAGCTCCACCGGGTGCAGCCCGTTGAACCGGCGCAGGTCCAGTTCGGTCGGCTGCGGGAAGCGCGAGAAGTTGTTCACGCACATCACGAGGTCGTCCCCGTACTCGCGCAGGAACGCCAGCACCGCCGGGTTCGACGACGGCAGCTCCGTGTAGGAGCCGAGGCCGAACGCCGGGTTCTGCTTGCGGATCTCGATCATCCGCCGCTTCCAGTGCAGCAGCGACGACGGGGAGGCCATCGATGCCTCCACGTTGGTGACCTGGTAGCCGTAGACCGGGTCCATGATCGTGGGCAGGTACAGCCGTCCCGGGTCGCAGGACGAGAAGCCGGCGTTGCGGTCCGGGGTCCACTGCATGGGGGTGCGCACGGCGTCCCGGTCGCCGAGCCAGATGTTGTCGCCCATGCCGATCTCGTCGCCGTAGTACAGGATCGGCGAGCCGGGCAGCGACAGCAGCAGCGCGGTGAACAGCTCGATCTGGTTGCGGTCGTTGTCGAGGAGCGGGGCCAGGCGCCGCCGGATGCCGATGTTGGCGCGCATCCGCGGGTCCTTGGCGTACTCCGCGTACATGTAGTCGCGCTCCTCGTCGGTGACCATCTCCAGGGTCAGCTCGTCGTGGTTGCGCAGGAAGATGCCCCACTGGCAGTTCGCCGGGATCGCCGGCGTCTTGGCCAGGATTTCCGAGACGGGGTAGCGGGACTCCCGCCGCACCGCCATGAAGATGCGCGGCATCACCGGGAAGTGGAACGCCATGTGGCACTCGTCGCCGCCGGCCGCGTAGTCGCCGAAGTAGTCGACGACGTCCTCGGGCCACTGGTTCGCCTCGGCCAGCAGCACCGTGTCCGGGTAGGCCGCGTCGATCTCCTTGCGGACCCGCTTGAGGAAGGCGTGCGTCGCCGGGAGGTTCTCGCAGTTGGTGCCCTCCTCCTGGTAGAGGTACGGCACGGCGTCGAGGCGGAAGCCGTCGATGCCCAGGTCCAGCCAGAACCGCAGCGCCGACAGGATCTCCTGCTGCACCGCGGGGTTCTCGTAGTTCAGGTCCGGCTGGTGCGAGAAGAACCGGTGCCAGTAGTACTGCTTGCGGACCGGGTCGAAGGTCCAGTTCGACGACTCCGTGTCCACGAAGATGATCCGGGCGTCCTCGTACTGCTTGTCGTCGTCGGCCCAGATGTAGTAGTCGCCGTACGGGCCGTCCGGGTTGGCGCGGGACTCCTGGAACCACGGGTGCTGGTCGCTGGTGTGGTTCATGACGAAGTCGATGATCACCCGCATGCCGCGCTGGTGGGCGGCGTCCACGAACTCGACGAAGTCGGCGAGGTCGCCGAACTCCGGCAGCACCGCCGTGTAGTCCGCCACGTCGTAACCACCGTCCCGCAAGGGGGACTTGAAGAACGGCGGCAGCCACAGGCAGTCGACGCCCAGCCACTGGAGGTAGTCCAGTTTGGCCGTGAGGCCCTTCAGGTCGCCGATGCCGTCGCCGTTGCTGTCCTGGAAGGAGCGGACCAGCACCTCGTAGAACACGGCGCGCTTGAACCAGTCGGGATCGCGGTCCTTGGCCGGTGTGTCCTCGAACGTGTCGTGGACGGGCTCGTTCACGGTCATGATGTGGGTGACCCTCCGATCGGGGGAGACGGTCGCAGGACCACGAGTACGTGCGCGGGTGCGACCCCCGGCTCCAGGCGCACGTAGTTGGACCTGCCCCAGTGGTATGTCTCACCGGTGAGCTCGTCGCGCACCGGTACGGTCTCGTGCCAGTCCAGGCCGAGCTCCGGCATGTCCAACGAAACGGTGGCTTCCTGGGTGTGGTGGGGGTCGAGGTTCACGACCACCAGAACCACGTTCGACCCCTGCCGTTTGCTGTACGCGAGGACCGCGTCGTTGTCGGCATGGTGGAAGCGCAGGTTCCGCAGCCGCCGCAGCGCCGGGTGGCGGCGCCGCAGCCGGTTCAGGGTGGTGACCAGGGGGGCGATGCTGCGCCCCTCCCGCTCGGCTGCGGCCCAGTCCCGCGGTCGCAGCTGGTACTTCTCCGAGTCGAGGTACTCCTCGCTGCCCGGCCTCAGCGGCGTGTTCTCGCACAGCTCGTACCCGGCGTACATGCCCCACGTCGGCGACAGCGTCGCCGCCAGCACGGCCCGCGCCTCGAACGCCGGGCGGCCGCCTTCCTGGAGGTAGGCGTGCAGGATGTCGGGGGTGTTCACGAACAGGTTCGGCCGCATGTAGGCGGCGGTCTCCTGCGACAGCTCCGTCAGGTAGTCGGTCAGCTCCTGCTTGGTGTTCCGCCACGTGAAGTACGTGTACGACTGCTGGAAGCCCACCGACGCGAGCGTCCGCATCATCGCCGGCCGGGTGAACGCCTCCGCCAGGAAGATCACGTCCGGATCGGTGCGGTTGATGCCGGCGATCACCTTCTGCCAGAACACCACCGGCTTCGTGTGCGGGTTGTCCACCCGGAAGATCCGCACACCGTGCGCCATCCAGTGCCGCAGCACCCGCACCGTCTCCCGCACCAGCCCCCGCATGTCCTTGTCGAACGCGATGGGGTAGATGTCCTGGTACTTCTTCGGCGGGTTCTCCGCGTACGCGATGGAGCCGTCGGCCCGGTGGTGGAACCACGCCGGGCGCCGCTTCACCCACGGGTGGTCCGGCGAGCACTGCAACGCGAAGTCCAGCGCCACCTCCATCCGCAGCTCCCGGGCCCGCGCCACGAACGCGTCGAAGTCCTCGATCGTGCCCAGCTCCGGGTGCACCGCGTCGTGCCCGCCGTCCGCCGAGCCGATCGCCCACGGCACCCCGGGATCCCCCGGCCCGGCGGCGAGCCCGTTGTTCGGGCCCTTGCGGTGCGTCGTCCCGATGGGGTGGATCGGCGGCAGGTACACCACGTCGAAGCCCATCGCGGCGATCGCCGGCAGCCGCTCGGCGGCGGTCCGCAGCGTCCCGGACACCGTACGGCCGGTGGACTCGTCGACGTACGCGCCCTCGGACCGCGGGAACATCTCGTACCACGACCCGAAGAGGGCCCGCTCGCGCTCCACCAGCAGCGGCAACTTCTTCGACGCGGTGACCAGTTCGCGCAGCGGATGGGCGGCGAGCGCCGCGCGGACCTCCGCCGCCAGCGCCGCGGCCAGCCGCGCCGCCGGTTCCCCCCGCACGTCCCTGAGCGCGTCCACCGCGGCGAGGACGGCCTCGCGGCCCTCGTCCTTCGGCACACCCTCCGCGGCCCGTTCGTGCAGCGCCGCGCCCTCCGCCAGCACCAGTTCGGTGTCGATGCCCGCCGGGATCTTGATGCCGGCCTCGTGCCGCCAGGTCGCGACCGGGTCGCTCCACGCCTCGACGTGGTAGGTCCAGCGCCCCTCGCCGGTGGGCGTCACATCCGCACCCCACCGGTCCGTGCCGGGCGCGAGCTCTCTCATCGGCGTGAACGGGCCGGGCCGCCCGGCCGGGTCGGTGAGGACCACGTTCGCGGCGACCGCGTCGTGGCCTTCGCGGAACACCGTGGCCGAGACCTGGAAGGTCTCTCCGGCCACCGCCTTGGCCGGCTTTCTGCCGCAGTCGACGAGCGGGGACACATCCAGGACGGGAATGCGGCCGATCAGCGAGTTCACAGCTCCACCTGAGGTTTGTGTACGGGGTATCGCTCTTTGTAACTGCTCCGTTGACGCATGGCGTGGCGCAGGCATCACCGCTCCTCTCCGGGTTCACTCGGGTGGGCGGGTACCGGAGGAGCCTTCCCACGCCTCTACGGTGGGCAATCCGGGGGATTCCTGCCTACCGGCACGGAGGAGTTCCGGCCAGACAGCCGAGAACCGACCCCGTTCGGTGGAATTACGGGGCCGGTTCGCGGTCCGGGTGTGTCAGACGGCCGTTCGGCCCTGCTCACAGGGTGACGCGGGAGTTCACGATGTGGACGCCCCGGCCTGCGCCCACATCTGCCAGGGCCGCCGCGCCACCCAGTCCTCGACCGGTCCCGGCCGCGTCGGCAGCAGCCGCGCGGAGGTGCCGTCGTCGCCCGCCATGAGGTGCGGGTCGGCGTCCGACGCCATGTGGTGGTAGATCCCCGCGACACCGGCCGCCGCCTTCGCACCCAGCACCTCCGCGAGCCCCTGCTCGAACACGGCGGGCTCAAGCGGCACATACCGTACGGACCGGCCGAGGCCCCGCTGGAACGCGGCGGCGAGCTCGTCGCCGGTCAGCGTCCGCGCACCGCCGATGTCGAACACCCGCCCCACCGCGCCCTCCGCGGTCAGGGCCGCGTGCACCGCCTCCGCCAGGTCGTCGTGGGACAGCCACGCCACGGGCGTGTGCGCCGGCAGCGGGTAGGCGAGGACACCGTCGTTGACGAGGGCGGGGCCGTTCCACGGGCTGAAGAGGTTGTCCAGGTAGACCGGCGGCCGCACGACGACGAGCGGGACGCCGCTGCCCCGCAGGATCTCCTCCGCGAGGCGCCGCGTGTCGAACGCGGCCACACCGGTCGCGGCGGCCGGGACGCGGGTGTTGGCGTTGAACACCAGCCGCCGCAGGCCCGTCTCCCGCGCGGCGGCCGCGATGTTGCGCGCGTACGCGGCCACGAGCCCCTCGTCGTACACGAGCGGCATGGTCACCGCGGCGTGCGTGGCGCCCTCGAACAGCGCCCGGACGTCCTCGGCCCGGGCGAGGTCGCCGAGGGCGCAGGCGATCCCCGGCAGCGGCGGGCGGTCGCCCTCGGGCCGCCGGCTGAGGGTGCGCACGCGATGGCCCCGGCCGGCCAGCAGACGGGCGACGGCACCGCCCTGGAAACCGGTCGCCCCCACCACGGCGACGCGCATCGGAATGTGTTCTGACATGTGCCTGAAGGCCCTTCGATAGGGTGTAGGACGCTGCCAATCCGGCACGTTCAGGCTGGCGGCGGCGGCTTTGGCCGATCAATTAACAAACCGGGGCGGGGGTTGAAGGATCGTCCATGGACACCATGCGGAACGACGGCGGCGACCTCCTCAGCGAACTACTGAAACCCCTGAGACTCACCGGGGTGTTCGACAGTCGCTGGCATGTGCGGGCGCCGTGGGCCATCGAGGGGGACGCGGAGCGAAGCTGCGCGGTCCTGCACTACGTGGTGGAGGGCAGCTGCTGGATCACGGGCGAGGACCAGCCGCCGCAGCAGCTGCTCGCGGGCGACCTGGCGGTCTTCCCGACGGGGGCGGCGCACCGCCTGTCGGACCGGCCCGACCGGCAGGGCGTGCCCCTGAAGGCGGTCCTGCCGGAGCGCGAACCCGGCACGTCCGGCGAGATCAACATCGGCGGCGAGGGCGAGGAGAGCCGCCTGCTGTGCGCGGGCCTGCACTACGACTCCAGCGCGGCGACGGGCCTCTACCAGGCCCTGCCCTGGGCCCTGGTCCTGGACGGCGCCCAGGTCGCTCGCGAACCCCTGCTGCGGGACACCCTGAACCTGCTGGCCTCGCCCCACCGCCCGACGGGCCCCGGCGATCGCCTCATCCACCTGCGGGCGTTCGAGATGGCGCTCGTCCTCGCCCTGCGCCCGCTGCTGCGCGACCTCACGGAGAACCCCTCGGTGCTGCCGGTGCTGCGGCACCCCGCGATCAGCCGCGCCCTGGTGATGATCGCCACCCGGTTCGCGGAGCCGTGGACCATCGAGTCCCTGGCGAAGGAGGTCGGCATGTCCCGCTCCGCCTTCACGGCCGCCTTCCGCGACCTCGTCGGGGAGGCCCCGGCCCGCCACCTCACCGGCCGCCGCATGCAGGAGGCGGCCCGCCTGCTGTGCGAGACGTCCCTGCCCCAGTCGGCGGTGCCCCAACGCGTCGGCTACCAGAGCGCGGTGGGCTTCCACCTGGCGTTCCGCAAGTGGTTCGGCAAGACCCCCGGCGAGTACCGCACGCACGCGGCGAGCCCCGCCTGACGGGAGGGAGCGGGCCGCCGCGCCCCCACCGCACCGCCGCCCGGCCGGTGGCGGGCCCACGGTGGCGGCGGGCCCACCGCGGCGCCGCCCGGCCGGTGGCGGGGGCCCTGCCCTCCGGGCTGTGCGGGCCGTCCCCGGTTCCGGTGCCGCGTCGCGCGTGCGGCCCGCCCCCACCCCGCTGCGCGTGCCTTTCGGGTCCTCCGCCGTCCGGGCCGCCCTCGCGTTCCGCGCCGTCCCGGCCTGCCGGGCCGCGTGCCGCGGGGGCGTGACCCGTGCGGATCACGCCAAGGTGGAGGCCGCGGCGCCCAGCCGCTGCGGCGGCCCTCCTCCCGCCACCGCGCCGCGCCCCGACAACCCCGCCCCGCAGCCGCCGGACCCACCCCCACCGCCTGCGCACCCCCAGCCGAGAGGAGGCCGCCCGGCCCTGCCGCGCCCGCCAGGCACGGGCCTCCGGCCGCCGGTCGCCGCGCTGAGGCCGCCGCCACCGCGGGCTTCCCGCCACCGCTGCCGCGGCCTTCCCGCCACGCCGCCGCGAACGGCGGGCGGCCCGCCTCCCGTCCCGTCCCGGCAGCCTCCGGGCACCCGTTTCGCGGCGGTTTGCGGCGGCACGGGCCTGGCTGGTTCTTAAGTGCTGGTGGACGGTCGTTCATTGCCCGTCTCGTCCGGTTACGGAGAGGCTCTGGACCGGCACAGCCGTTCCCCGGAGGAGACATGGTGACCAGGTCCGGTCAGGAGTACTCGCAGTCCCTGCGTGACGGGCGGGAGATATGGCTCGACGGCGAGCGGGTCGCGGACGTGACCCTGCACCCCGCGTTCCGCAACACCGCCGCGTCCCTGGCCCACCTGTACGACCTGGCGCACGACTCCGACCACACCCCCGTCCTCACCCGCGACGGCGTCCACCGCGCCTTCCACGTGCCGCGCTCCTACGAGGACCTCGTCGCCCGCCGCCGGGCGCACAAGGTGTGGGCCGAGGCCGGGTACGGGTTCCTGGGCCGCACCCCCGACTGCATGGCCGCGGCCGCCGCCGGGTTCGCCGCCGTACCCGGAGTACTGGCCGGGGCCTACGACGGGTCCGGGGCCGCGCTCGCGCTGTACCGGCGGCTCGCCGAGCGGGACCTCTACGCCGCGTTCACGCTGACGAACCCCGCCGGCGCCGGCGAGGACGACGAGCGCACCCTGCGGGTCGTCGGGGAGAAGGACGGCGGCATCGTCGTCCGCGGCGCCAAGATGATCGGCACCGCCGCCGTCTTCGCGGACGAGATCGTCGTCGGCACCATCGAGCCCCTCGGGCCGGGCGACGCCGACCGGGCCGTCACCTTCTCGGTGCCCGTCGCCACCCGCGGCCTCACCCTCGTCTCCCGGGCCTCCTACGAGGGCCGGGCCCGCAGCGTCTTCGACCACCCGCTCTCCTCTCGGTACGACGAGAACGACGCCCTGCTCGTCTGCGACGACGTGTTCGTGCCCTGGGAGCGCGTCCTCACCTACCGGGACACCGACGCCGCCTTCCGGCTCTGGTGGGACACCCCGGCCTTCCTCAACTTCGTCCACCAGGGAGCCACCCGCTTCTGGACCAAACTGGAGTTCCTCACCGGACTGGCCGTGCTGCTCGCCAAGGCGAACGGCACCTACGACCTGCCGCCCGTCACCCAGGCCGTCGGGCGCCTCCTGGGCCGCGTCGCGCAGGCCAAGGCGTTCGTGCTGGCCGCGGAGGCGTCGTACACCCCCGTCGACGAGGGCCGCGGCGGGGTCGCGCCCGGCAAGGACATCTCCTACGCCCAGCGCATCATGGCCGGCGAGCTCTACCCGCAGGCCGTGCAGGAGGTCAAACTGCTGGCCGGGGGAGGGCTCATCCAACTGCCCGCCTCCGGCAGCGAGCTGCTCCACCCTGAGCTCGGGCCGCTGCTGCGCACCTACCTCGGCACGCCCGCCACCCCCGCGGACGCCCGCGTCAAGCTCCTCAAGCTCGCCTGGGACGCCGTCGGCTCCGAGTTCGCCGGACGGCACGAGCAGTACGAGCGCTTCTACCACGGGGCGCCCCACGTCTACCTGATGCAGCAGGCGTGGGAGGGCGGCGCCGCCGGCTGCGAGCAGCTCGTACGCACCTGCCTCGACGGGTACGGGCTGACGGCGGACAGCACCGCACCGGCCGCGGGCGCCCGGTGAGCGCTGACCCGCAGCGCGGCAGGGCACTCGCCCTGCTCGCCTCCACGCAGCTGCTGCTGATCACCGACACGGCCCTCGTGAACGTGGCGCTCCACCCGATCGGCGACGACCTGCGGGTCGGCTCCGCCGGACTGTCCTGGGTCGCCAACGCCTACCTGATCACCTTCGGCGGACTGCTCCTGCTCGCCGGGCGGGCCGCCGACCGCTTCGGCCACCGGCGGGTGTTCACGGCCGGACTCGCCGTCCTCGGCGCGGCCTCCGCCGCCGGCGCGCTCGCCCCGTCGGCGCAGGTCCTGGCCGCCGCGCGGGCCGCCCAGGGCGTCGGCGCCGCCCTCGCCGCGGCCGCGGCGTTCGCGCTGGTCCTGCTCCTGTTCCCGGACGGCGCCGGCCGCCACCGCGCGCTGGGCGTCCTCGCCGCCATGGGCGGGCTCGGCGGGGTCACCGGCACCGTCCTCGGCGGCGTGCTCACCGACCTGCTGGGGTGGCGGTCCACCTTCTGGCTCAACGTCGCCCTCGCCGCCCTCCTCTGCCTGCTCGCGCCGCGCCTCCTCGACGGGGACACCAGGACGCAGCCGGCGGGCTTCGACCTCGCCGGGGCCCTCACCGCCACCTGCGGGCTGGGCCTCCTCGCCTACGCGCTGGTCGGCCGGGACTGGACCGCCGGGGCCTGCGGGCTGCTGCTGCTCGCCCTGTTCGCCGCAGTCGAGCGCCGCGCCGCCCATCCGCTCGTCCCGCCCGCCGTCGTCCGGCGGCGCACCCTGCGGCTCGCCAACCTGCTGAGCGCCCTCGCCCAGACGGCGCTGTTCCCCATGTTCTTCCTCGTGAGCCTGTACCTCCAGAGCGTGCTGCGGTACCCGCCGCTCGCCGGCGGGCTCGCGCTGCTGCCGCTGTCCCTCGTCGTGGTCGCCACCGCGCCGCAGACCGGGCGGCTCATCGCCCGCCTCGGCCTGCGGGGCACCGCCGTCGCCGGCTTCGCCCTGCTGTGCGCGGGCATGCTGTGGCTCGCCCTCGCCCTGAGCAGCGACGGCACCTTCGCCTCCACCGTCCTCGTGCCCAGCCTCGTCCTCGGTGCCGCCCTGCCCCTGGTCGTGGTCGCCACCAACGTGGCCGCCACCGCCGACGCCGGGCCCGAGGAGACCGGGCTCGCCTCCGGCCTGGTCAACACCAGCCAGCAGTTCGGCTCCGTGCTCGGCCTCGCCGTCCTCGTGGCCGTCGCCACCGCCCGCAGCGGACCCGAGGCGACCGCCCTCGACCAGACCACCGGCTTCCGTGCGGCGCTGCTCGTCGGTGCCGCCCTCGCGGCGGCGGCCGCCCTGCTCTCCGTACGGCTGCGCCCGCCCTCCCCCCGGCTCCCGACTCCGTCGGAGCACGGGAAGTTCCCACCGCCGGCTGCGGCGGCGACCCCGCGCCAGGGCCGGGTGGGCGACCCGCGGTGACCGCCCGGCGGCCCGGCCGGCGGGCCACCCGCCGGCCGGCCGGGCCGCCCCACGGGGCCCGCCACCGTCACCCGTCATCTCACACCTGCCCGAGAGGGGCCAGCGTTGACTCTGTACGACCTTGTCGAGCCCGCACTCGTCTGCTGCAGCAACGATCCTGCGGAACCGCGCTACCGCATCGCCGAGATACGCGAGGCAGACCCGCTCGGCGCCGACGCGCTGCTCGCCGCCGTCCCCGCCATGAACCACGCCGCGGACGTGCCCGCGCTGACCGTCGCCCTGCGCGCCCTCATACCGGAACCGGACCGGCTCGCCCGGTGGAGCGTCGTCGAGTGCCTCGCCGCGATGCGGGACCTGGGGGTGCTGCTCGGCTCCCTGAAGCGGCACGGCACCGAACCCGTCGCGGCCGTCCCCGAAGTCCTCCCGGTCCTGCGGGAGCTGGGCCGCCGCACCGACATGGTGCCCCGCGACACCGTCCACCACTACACCACCTGGAACCCGCTCGGCGCGCGCCGCCGCAGCTACACCGCCACCGAGATGGAGCGCCACCTCCAGGACGCCGTCCGCATGGTGTTCCCCAGCCTCGTCGCCGCCCTGGACACCTGCGCCGAGGTGGCCCGGCTGGAACCGTACGACCCCGGGTTCGCCCCCGCGCTGGACCGCACCGCACAGCACGTCCAGTCCGTGGTCGACGCCATCGACTTCACCGTCGCCAACGTCACGCCCGAGTTCTTCGCCCGCGTCCTGCGGCCCTACTTCGAGGAGATCGACGTCGCCGGGCGCGCCTACCTCGGCCCCGCGGCCGCCCAGGTGCCGCTGTGGCTCGTCGACCTCACGCTGTGGCAGAGCGACCGCTCCGACCCCGCCTACGACGCCTTCCTCGACGAGTCCCTCCAGTACAGCCTGCCGGCCTGGCGCGCCTTCCACGCCGCCCACCGCGGCTCCGTCTCCGCCGTCGGCAAGGTGTCCGCCGCGCTCAGCTGGGAGAGCGCCCGCCGGCTGCCCCCGCAGCTCACCGCGTCCGTCCACTCCCTGGCCCGCGTCCTGCGCCTCCTGAAGACCTTCCGGGCCCGCCACATCGGCATCGCCCGCAAGGCGTACCGCGACGACCTCCGCCTGTACGACAGCGGCAGCGGCGGCGCCCCCGTCGCCCTGCTGCGCACCGTCCTGGACCTGACCCGCGACAACGAGACGCTGGTCCGCCGGGCCCTGCCGCCCGCCGCCGTGTCCGCCCCGCGCACCCCGGCCGCCTGAGGGGCGGACCGGACATGACCCAGGACACCAGACCCGACCTCCTGGTCGCCGGCGGCGGCATCGCCGGGCTCACCGCCGCGCTCGCCCTGCACGCCGCGGGGTTCGGGCGCGTCACCGTCGTCGAGGCCGCCTCCGGGATCCAGCCGGTGGGCGCGGGCCTCAACCTCATGCCCAACGCCGTGCGCGAGCTCGACGCCCTCGGCCTCCTCGGACACCTGGAGACCGACGCCGTCCGCACCAGGGAACTGCGTTACTACCACGCCGGCGGCGCCCTCATCTCCCGCGAGGAGCGCGGGCTGCGGGCCGGCTACCGCTGGCCCCAGCTGTCGGTCCACCGCGGCCACCTGCAGCGGGTCCTGACCGACGCCGTCCGCGAGCGCCTCGGACCCGAGGCGCTGGTGACCGGCGTCCGCGTCACCCACGTCGAGCAGCCCGACACGCCCGGGGCCCGCCCCCGGGTGCGCCTGGAGCACCGCTGCGACGGCGTCCGCGGCACCGCGTTCCTCGAACCGGACGTGCTGGTCGGTGCCGACGGCATCCGCTCGGCCGTCCGCCGCGCCCTCCACCCCGACGAGGGCGAACCGCCGTGGAACGGCATGCTCGTGTGGCGCGGAGTGTCCCGCATGCCCGCCCGCCACGTCGGGTCCTTCATGTTCATCGCGGGCGACGACCGCCGCAAGGCCGTCGTCTACCCGATGACCGAACCCTCCCTCCGCCGCCCCGACGTCCTCGTCAACTGGGCGCTCGCCATGCCCGCCGACCGTGTGGACGAGCGCTTCCTCGGCGACTGGAACCGGCCCGTCCCGCTCGCCCGGATCCTGCACCACTACGAGGGCTGGGAGTTCGGCGGGGTCAGCGTCCCGGAGGTGCTGCGCGCGGCCGACGGCGCGTACGAGTACCCCATGGTGGACCGCGACCCCCTGCCGCGCTGGACGCACGGCCGCACCACGCTCATCGGCGACGCCGCCCACGCCATGTACCCCATCGGCTCCAACGGCGCCACCCAGTCCGTCATCGACGCCCGCGCCCTCGCGCACGCCCTGGCCGTCCACCGCGACCCGGACGACGCCCTGGCCGCGTACGAGCGGGAGCGCCGCCCGGTCACCACCGCGCTCCAGCGGGCGAACCGGCGGCTCGGGCCCGAGGTCGTCATCAACCTCGCGCACGAGCGGGCCCCCGGCGGGTTCACCGACATCGACGAGGTCGTCCCGCCCGACGAGCGCCGGGCCATCGCCGCCCGGTACGCCGCGGCGGGCGCCTTCGACCGGGAGACCGTCAACCGCGGCAGCCCGTACGGCGTACCCCTGCGCGCGCTCCCCTGAGTGCGCCCCCAGTGCCACGTGCGCCGTGCGCCATGGCCGCGCGCGGCGCCGTGGCACTACCGTCTGACCAGGAGGGCGGACGCATACCGTGGTGTGTCCGCCACTGTACGTACGTACCCCCTGCGAAGGTGGAGCACGTGAAGGCCATCCGTCGATTCACCGTCCGCCCCGTCCTGCCCGAACCCCTGCGACCCCTCGCCGAGCTGGCGCGGAACCTGCGCTGGTCCTGGCACGCCGAGACCCGCGACCTGTTCCAGGCCGTCGACCCCGAGGGCTGGCGCGCCGCCGGCGGCGACCCCGTGCGGCTGCTCGGCTCCGTGCCGGCCGCCCGGCTCGCCGAACTCTCCCGGGACCGCCGCTTCCTGCGCCGCCTGGGCGCCGCCGCCGACGATCTCGACGACTACCTGCGGGGCCGGCGCTGGTACCAGAACCAGCAGGAGACCGCCGAGCCCGGCGCCGAACCACCGGCCGCCATCGCCTACTTCTCCCCGGAGTTCGGCATCACCGCCGCCCTGCCGCAGTACTCGGGCGGCCTCGGCATCCTCGCCGGCGACCACCTCAAGGCCGCCTCCGACCTCGGCGTCCCGCTCGTCGGCGTCGGCCTGCTCTACCGGCACGGCTACTTCCGCCAGTCCCTGTCCCGCGACGGCTGGCAGCAGGAGCACTACCCGCTGCTCGACCCCAACGAGCTGCCGGTCGCCCTGCTGCGCCGCACCGACTCCTCGCCCGTGCGGATCTCCCTCGCCCTGCCCGGCGGCCGCTCCCTGCACGCCCATGTGTGGGTCGCCCAGGTCGGCCGCGTGCCGCTGCTGCTGCTCGACTCCGACGTGGAGGAGAACGGCCCCGGCGAGCGGAACGTGACCGACCGGCTCTACGGCGGGGGCAGCGAGCACCGGCTCCTGCAGGAGATGCTCCTCGGGATAGGAGGGGTGCGGGCCGTGCGCGCCTACTGCGCGCTCACCGGCCACCCCTCGCCCGAGGTGTTCCACACCAACGAGGGCCACGCCGGCTTCCTCGGCCTGGAGCGGATCCGGGAGCTCACCGACGAAGGCACCGGCTTCGACGCGGCACTGGAGGCCGTACGGGCCGGGACGGTGTTCACCACCCACACCCCCGTCGCCGCCGGCATCGACCGCTTCGACCGCGACCTCATCGCCCGCCACTTCGGCCCCGGCGCCGAACTGCCCGGCGTCGACGCCGCCCGCATCCTCCAGCTCGGCCGCGAGACGTACCCCGGCGGCGAGCCGAACGTCTTCAACATGGCCGTCATGGGCCTGCGCCTCGCGCAGCGCGCCAACGGCGTGTCCACCCTGCACGGCGGGGTGAGCCGCTCGATGTTCGCCGGCCTGTGGCCCGGCTTCGAGCCGGAGGAGGTGCCCATCACCTCCATCACCAACGGCGTCCACGCCCCCACCTGGGTGGCACCCGAGGTGTTCCGCCTGGGCGCCCGCAGGATCGGCGCCCAGCGCGCCGAGGACGCCCTCAGCGTCGGCGGCACCCAGCGCTGGGACGCCGTGGCAGAGATCGACGACGCCGCGATCTGGGAGTGCCGCCGGGCGCTGCGCGAGCAGCTCGTCCACGAGGTGCGGGCCCGGCTGCGGGCCTCGTGGCGGGAGCGCGGCGCCGGCGCCGCCGAACTCGGCTGGATCGACCAGGTCCTCGACCCGGACGTCCTCACCATCGGCTTCGCCCGCCGCGTCCCCTCGTACAAGCGGCTCACGCTGATGCTCCGGGACCGCGACCGGCTCCGCGAGCTGCTGCTGCACCCGGAGCGGCCGGTGCAGATCGTGGTCGCGGGGAAGGCCCACCCGGCCGACGACGGCGGCAAGCGGCTGGTGCGGGAGATGGTGCGGTTCGCCGACGACCCGCGCGTCCGCCACCGCATCGTCTTCCTGCCGGACTACGGCATGGCCATGGCGCAGAAGCTCTATCCGGGCTGCGACGTGTGGTTGAACAACCCCCTGCGCCCCCTGGAGGCGTGCGGGACCAGCGGGATGAAGGCCGCCCTGAACGGCTGCCTCAACCTGTCGGTCCGCGACGGCTGGTGGGACGAGTGGTACGACCCGGACTTCGGCTGGGCGATCCCCACCGCCGACGGGCAGGCGACCGACGAGGACCGCCGCGACGACCTGGAGGCGACCGCCCTCTACGAGCTGATCGAGCAGCAGGTGGCGCCGCGCTTCTACGACCGGAACGCGGCGGGCCTGCCGGGCCGCTGGATCGAGATGGTCCGCCGCACCCTCGGCACGCTCGGACCGAAGGTGCTCGCGGGCCGCATGGTGCGGGAGTACGTGGAGCGCCTCTACACCCCGGCGGCCCTCGCCCACCGCGCCCTCGACCCGGACGCGGCCCGGGAGCTGGCCGACTGGAAGTCCCGGGTGCGTGCCGCCTGGCCCGGTGTGGCCGTGGACCACGTGGAGGTCGACGAGGCCAGCGACGTGGCCGAGCTCGGCGCCACCCTCGCCCTGCGGGTGCGGGTGGCCCTGGGCGACCTGACGCCGGACGACGTGGAGGTGCAGGCCGTGGCGGGCCGGGTCGACTCCCAGGACTCGCTGACCGACGCCCGCCCCTTCCCGCTCAAGCCGGCGGGCGGCGGCTCGGGCCCCGACCAGCAGGGCCGCTGGGTGTACGAGGGCCCGCTGAGCCTGGACCGCACCGGGCCGTTCGGCTACACGGTCCGGGTGCTGCCGGCCCACGGGCTGCTGGCCTCGGGCGCGGACCTGGGCCTGGTCGCCCTGCCGAACGAGTCCACGGGCGAGGGCGGAGGCGTGCTGATGCGCTGAGCCCGCGCCCGGGCCCGCCGTCCCCTCCCCTCGTACGGGACGGCGGGCCGGGCAGCAGCCTGCCGTGCGCACCCGCCGCGGGCATCGGCCCGCCGGGCGGTACCCCTGTCGGCCGTCCGGTGGAGCCGGAGGCCGTACCGGAGGAGGGGCGGCGGGGCGCCGGGCCGCGGTACACGACGCGAGCGGCCGCCCGGGAAGGCCCCGGGCGGCCGCTCGCGTCGTGCGCTCTCCCGCTCGCGGGAGTCCGCTCGGCGGGCTCGCCCCGCGCACCGGCCCGTCCGGGACCGGTGGGCGGGGGCCCTGCCTGCGGATCCCTTACGGGAAGGTCAGCTTGAAGCTGTTGATGTAGCCGGTGTCGTAGCGGGCGGTGTCCTGGACCCGCAGCTGCCAGGTGCCGTTGGCGGTCTCGCTGGAGGCGTCCACCGTGTAGGTCTCCCGGACGTCGTCCGCGGAGTCGCTGCCGCTGGCGTTCTTCAGGCGGTACGCCGAGCCGTCGGGGGCGATCAGGTCGACGACCAGGTCACCGCGCCAGGTGTGCACGATGTCCACGCCGACCTTCAGGTTCGAGGGCGCGGCGCCGGTCAGGCCGGTGACGGCGACGGAGGAGCTGGCGGTGCCCAGGTCCGGGACGTTGACGTCGGTCCCGTTCTCGAAGACCTTGCCGGGCTCGCCGGGGCCGCCGTCGTCGGGGCGGGAGCCGACGTTGACGCCGGCCCAGGCGTGCTCGACGGCCTTCACCTCGGCGCTGCCCGCGCCGTACAGCTCGGTGGCGACGGCGACGGTCCCGGTGCGGGCGCCCGCGTAGTTCGTGGTGCTGGTGAACTTGGTGGTGAGCGCCTTGAACCAGATCAGCGAGGCCTTGTCGCGGCCGATGCCGGTGACGGGCAGGCCGTCGGAGGTCGGCGAGTCGTAGGTGACGCCGTTGATGGTCTTGGTGCCGCTGCCCTCGGAGAGCAGGTAGTACCAGTGGTTCGCCGGCCCGGACGAGTAGTGCACGTCGACGCTGCCGATGCCGGAGTACCAGTAGTCCTTCGAGTTGCCGTCCCTGCTCGGCTTGTCCATGTACCGCAGCGGGGTGCCGTTGCCGCGGATGTCGATCTTCTCGCCGACGAGGTAGTCGCCCTTGTCCTCGCTGTTGTCGGCGTAGAACTCGACGGCCGCGGCGAAGATGTCGGACGTGGCCTCGTTCAGGCCGCCGGACTCGCCGCTGTAGCGCAGCCCCGCGGTGTTGGAGGTGAGGCCGTGGGTCATCTCGTGGGCGGCCACGTCGATGGACGTCAGCGGCTTGCTGTTGTTGGCGCCGTCGCCGTACGTCATGCAGAAGCAGCTGTCCTGCCAGAACGCGTTGACGTAGTTGTTGCCGTAGTGGACCCGGGAGTAGGCGGCCACGCCGTCGCCGCGGATGCCGCTGCGGCCGTGCACGTTCTTGTAGTAGTCCCAGGTGAGCGCGGCGCCGTAGTGGGCGTCGGCGCCGGCCGTCTCCAGGTTGGACGGCAGGCCGTTGCCCCACGTGTCGTCGGAGCCGGAGAACAGCGTCCCCGTGCCGGAGGTGCCGCGGTTCAGGTTGTACGTGCGGTGGTTGCCGCGCGCGGTGTCGCTGAGCGTGTACGAGGAGCCCGACTGGGCGGTGCCCAGCGTCACCGTGCCGCTGTACATGGTGTTGCCCGTGCCGTTGTGCACGGCCTGCCACTCGTAGAGCTTGGCGCCCGTGCGGGCGTCGGTGACGACGTGCAGCTCGTTGGGCGTGCCGTCGTGCTGGAGCCCGCCGACGACCGTCTCGTACGCGAGGACGGGCTTGCCGTCCGCGACCCAGACGACCTTGCGCGGGGCGCGCTCCGCCTTGGTGGCCTTGGAGCCCTCCGCCTTGGCGGCGGACACGGCCTGCCGCTCCGCCGCCGCCGGGGCGAGGGACGCGCTGGTGTCCACGTTCCTCAGCTCGGCGCGGGCCGCCTTGGTGACGCTCTGCGTGGTGCCCGCCTTGGTCTCGGTGACCACGAGGTCGCCGCCGAGGACCGGCAGTCCCGCGTAGGTCCGCTCGTAACGGGTGTGGGTGGTGCCGTCGCGGTCCTGGACGACGTCGCGGACGACCAGCTTCTCCTGCGCGCCGAGGCCGAGTTCCTTGGCCTTCTCCGCCTTGCCCGCGTCGGCGGCCCGGATGAGGGCGGTGCGCTCGGCGGGGGAGAGGTCGGCGGGCAGGGCGCCGGGGTCGGCCTGGCCGGCGGACTGGCTCTTGGGGGCGACGCCCCAGGAGTCGTCCGCGGTGGCGCTCCCGGTCTGGACGCCCACGGCGAGCATGGCGGCGGCGGCGACGAGAGCGCCGGTGGCGGTCGCGCGGCGGGCTGGCGTGGATCTCACGCGGACTCCTTTTGCGAGGGGGGTTGCCGGGGGCTGGGTGTGGCGCCTCCGGGTGGGGCAAGAAGAGCGGCGGAGCAGTGCGCGGACTCCTGCGCGGTCCTGAGGAGTACGTGCGGAACGCAGGAAGAGTGGCACCGGCGGCGGGCGCCTGTCAGGACCGCGTCAACAACTTGGCCGGAATTCGTCCGTTGCCTGAAATGTCATGTCCGTTAACCGGACGTCAACCGGCGGTTACCTCGATGGGGGGATCCTCCGGACCGGCACCGGCGGGCCGGGCGCTCGGGGGGTGTAAGACCAGGCCCCATGGACACCTACACCCAGACCCCCTCCCGCGTGTACGCGGCCCTGGCGGCGGCAGCGGGACTCCTGGTCCTCGGCGCGGGCCCGGCCCAGGGCGGCCCCGTCACCGGAGTCGAGAACTGCGGCGGCAAGGGCCGCCCGCTGGAGCTCCGCGTCAGCGGCAACGAGGGCGGCACGACCACCCTGCGCCTGCACCAGAGCTACACGGTGGATGCCGACTTCGTGCCCGCAGCGTCCGCCTCGAAGGCGCGGTTCCGCCTCGTCGCCGAGACGCCGTTCGGCGAACTCCCGCTGGGCGACAGCGCGACGGGCGAGCTCAGGGCCGGGGCGAAGCACACCGCGCGCGGCTCCTTCCGCGCCGGCAGCGAACTCGTCGGCCGCACGGTGAAGATCCGCGCCACCGTCGACACCGGCGCGCACCGGGAGCTGTGCGTGAAGTTCACGGCCCGCGGCGTCGGCTGAGGCCGGGGTCTCAGCCGGGCCGGGGCGAGTCGGGGAGGCCGGATGCCGCGGGGCGCCGCTGCGGCCCGGCGGCCTCCGGTCCGGCCCCGGCCCGAAGGCCCTGTCCGGCAGGCGGGTCTCGTCCGGCTTCAGCCCGGCGGGCAGGCCCCGGGCCGCTGCCGCCGCGCAAAAGGGGATGCCCAGCCCCGGCGCGTACGGCTACGGTCCTGCCCATGACCAGCAGCGACACCACCGGCACCACCAGGCCCACGACGACGCTGTGGCGTCCCACGGGCCCCGAGGAGCTGGAGCTGGTCCGGGCCGCCGACTGGCGGGCGTGGCCGCCCCGCCTGCCCGAGCAGCCCCTCTTCTACCCCGTCCTCAACGAGGACTACGCGATCCGCATCGCCCGCGACTGGAACGTCCCGCACAGCGGCGCCGGGTACGTCACCCGCTTCGAGGTCGACACGGAGTTCGTGTCGCGCTACCCGGTACGGCAGGCCGGCGGCGAGACGATCCTCGAACTGTGGGTCCCGGCGGAGGAGCTGGACGCGTTCAACGCCCACATCGCGGGCCGCATCGAGCTCGTCCACGAGTTCACCGCGGCGTAGGGCGTCAGCTTCCGGTGCGGCGGCGCGGGCGCGGCACCAGTTCGCCGCCGCAGTTGGGGCAGACACCGCGCATGGCGTCGCCGCACGGCACGCAGAACGTGCACTCGTACGAGCAGATGCGGGCGTCCGCCTCCTGCGGCAGCGCGACCGTCTCGCACCGCTCGCACCTGTCCCGCATCTCCAGCGCCATGTCCGCCTCCACCCCGGTCCGTTCGTCCGCCCCCGGGCCCGGCAGCTGCTCGTACGCCCGCACGGGAGGAACGGAGGCCGACAGCATAGGGCAACGGGCCACCGCAGGCGTCCGGAAGGGGGCGGAGCGGAGGCCCCGACTCACGGCTGCGCGGCGAGTTCCCCGCCCCGCACGGCGGCCACGAACGAGGCCCACGCGCCCCGCTCGAAGGCGAGGGCGGGCCCGTCGGGGTCCTTGCTGTCACGGACGGGGACGAGGCCGGGGACACCGGACGCGATTTCCACGCAGTCGCCGCCGTTTGTTCCGCTGTGGCTGCTCTTCACCCACGTCGTCGGGCTCGGGTGCTGGATGTCCATGGCCCTCGTACCCTTCCATCGCGTCTCTGATGAGAGCGGCAGACTCCCGGGCCGACAGGGCGTCGGCCCGGAGCACATCATAGGTGCGGCCGAACCGCTCCAGGAGGTTCGGATCCTTGCTGAAGGACCCCCGCAGCAGCGACTCCGAGTACAGCCACTCCTGGCCGTCGGGCAGCTTGATCAGGGTCATGGACGTGTTGGGGCGGTCGATGTTCCGGTCCGCGAAGGGGGCGATCTGGACACGCATGTTGGGGCGCGCCGCAGCGTCCAGCAGATGGGCGCATTGGGCCCGCATGACAGACGGGTCGCCCACGGCGGTGCGCAGGCAGCTTTCGTCCAGCACGGTGATGAGCAGGGGCCCGTCAGGCGCGAAGAACCTGGGCTGACGGCTCAGGCGGGCTTTGACGCGTTCCTCGACCCACGCCGGACTGGAGTCGTGCCGGGAGAACAGCGCGCGCATGTAGGCCTCGGTCTGGAGAAGGCCCGGTACGACACTCGTCTGGTACATGCGCAGGGCGATGGCTTGCGCCTCCATCTGGACGCGCCGCTTGAACCAGTCCGGGTGCTCGACGTTCGGATACCAGTCGACCTTCGCCCACATCCGCGTCAGCACTCCGCCCGTGCGCAGCAACTCGTCGCAGCGCGCCGCGAACCGGTCCTGCGGCACCCGCGTTCCCGCCTCCACGCGGGCCACGTGCGACCGGTCGCACGGGATCTGGCGTGCGAGCGCCGCCTGCGTGAGACCCGCGGCCTCCCGGTAGTGCTTCAGGACTTCCCCGAACAGCTCCGCCGAGCTGCCCGGCGCCGTGTCGGCCGGGGCGTTGCGTTGGGCCACCCTGTCCCCTCCTGTGACAGTCGTCCACTGGCACGTGCTCAGCATTGAGCCGGGCCACCGCGCTGAGCAACGCTGGTGGCACACACGGTAGTCACGTGGTCCGCATGTGCGGGACGCGTATCCCCTTTCGGAGCACTCATGGAACGA
The DNA here is from genome assembly GCF_021390935.1 of Streptomyces sp. CC228A. GTDB lineage: Bacteria > Actinomycetota > Actinomycetes > Streptomycetales > Streptomycetaceae > Streptomyces. The sequence continues at coordinate 306,531 of NZ_JAJPUI010000002.1, read as the reverse complement.
CAGGTCGATTCCGGTACGTGCGTCTACGACCCGCTGCGGCCGCCCTCGCCCGTGCCCGGCTGCCTGCCGTGCCTGGAGCTGGCCGCCCAGCGGGCGGAAGCGCGGTTCCGGTGCGACTCCAGCGCGGCGACGGACGCGAACGTCCTGCTGCGGCGGCACCTCGGCGAAGCACACGAGGGACAGGTGTGAGGATGGGGGTTCTTCCCGCACCGTGAGGAGAGAGGTCCACCGTGGTCGTCGCACGCTCCGCCGCCCTGTTCGCCCTGGCCGCCCTGCTGGAGATCGGGGGTGCCTGGCTCGTCTGGCAGGGAGTGCGGGAGGGACGCGGCTGGGCCTGGATGGGGGCGGGGGTGCTGGCACTGGGGGCGTACGGCTTCGTCGCCACGTTCCAGTCCGACCCGAACTTCGGACGCGTCCTGGCCGCCTACGGCGGGGTGTTCGTCGCCGGCTCGCTGGCGTGGGGCATGGTCATGGACGGCTTCCGCCCCGACCGGTGGGACGTGGCCGGCGCCCTGGTGTGCCTCGCCGGGGTCGGCCTGATCATGTACGCCCCGCGCGGCACGTGAGGGGCGTACGGCGCTATGAGTCGGAGCGCAGACCCAGGACGCTGTGCTGCACCAGGCCGCCGGACACGTTCGGGTCCTTCGCCCGCGCGCGGGCCGACTCGACCAGCCGCTGACGCAGTTCGTCGGCCGGCTCGCCCAGCACGATCGCGCTCAGGACCAGCTCCAGCATGAGGCAGTCGTACGCGTCGTCGTCGTTGCGATAGCGCTCGGGGTCGCGTTCGACCACGGCCGCGGTGATCTTCCGGCCGCCGCCCTCGACCGGGGTGAACGTCGCCTCGTACATCCCGAAGCCGGTCCAGCTCCGGTGCACGTGGACGACATCGCCCTCGGTGAAGACGTTCCACTTCTGGTCCATGTCCCGCGCGCGGTAGCCGAGGCTGATCCGCTCCCACTCCGCGTCCGACCAGACCCGTCCGGGCAGCAGCGGCAGCGCACGCGGAACGGCGATCGGCTTGAGGCGGCGCGACAGCGCGGCCCGGGTCACGCGTTCATCGGCTGACATGCCGGGAGTGTACGCGGACGGCCGCGCGGCGCAGCAGCCGCGGTCGGCCGCGTCACCCCACCAGGCTGTCCCGCCACGCGCGGTGGAGGCCCGCGAAGCGGCCGTCGCCGTGGATCAGGGCGGACGGGGCGCCGTCCTCCACCACGCGGCCGTGCTCCATCACGAGCACCCGGTCCGCGATCTCCACCGTCGACAGGCGGTGGGCGATCACCACCGCCGTACGGCCGTGCAGCACCGTGTCCATCGCCTGCTGCACCGCCCGCTCGCCCGGCACGTCCAGCGAGCTCGTCGCCTCGTCGAGGATCAGGACGCCCGGGTCCGCCAGCAGGGCGCGGGCGAAGGCCACCAGCTGGCGCTGGCCCGCCGAGATGCGGCCGCCCCGCTTCCGTACGTCCGTGTCGTAGCCGTCCGGCAGCGCCGCGATGAAGTCGTGGGCGCCGATGGCCTTCGCGGCCTGCTCGATCTCCTCGCGGGTCGCCTCCGGGCGCCCCAGGGCGATGTTCTCCGCCACCGTCCCGGAGAAGAGGAACGCTTCCTGCGTCACCATCACCACGCCGCGCCGCAGCTCCGGGGTGGGCAGCTCGCGCAGGTCCACGCCGTCCAGCAGGACGCGGCCCGCAGTCGGGTCGTAGAACCGCGCCAGCAGCTTGGCGAGCGTGGACTTCCCGGCGCCCGTCGTCCCCACCACCGCCACCGTCTGGCCGGCCGGGATCCGCAGGTCGAAGCGCGGCAGCACCTCGCCACCCGTGCGGTACGCGAACGACACCCCGTCGAACACCACCTCGCGGCCCGGCGCCTCGGCCGGCCGCGGCGGCAGCTCGCGGGACGCCGACGGGGCCGGTTCCGCGACCGCGGGCCGCTGGGCCAGCAGACCCGCGATCTTCTCCAGGGACGCCGCCGCCGACTGGTAGGCGTTCAGGAACATCGCCAGCCGGTCGATCGGGTCGTACAGCCGCCGCATGTAGAGCACCGCCGCCGCCAGCACACCCAGCGCCAGCGTGCCGTCCGCGACCCGGTAGGCCCCCCACAGCACCATCCCGGCCACCGCCGTGTTGGCCACCAGGCGGGAACCGACCACATAGCGCGCCATCTCCAGGATCGCGTCGCCGTTGCGCCGCTCGTGGTGGGCGTTCAGCCGCCCGAACACCGCGTCGTTGGCGCGCTCCCGGCGGAACGCGCGCACCGGCCGGATGCCGTTCATGGTCTCGGCGAACTTCACGATGACCGCCGCGATGGCCGTGGACCGGGCGCTGAACGCCACCGCCGCCCGGCGCTGGTAGAGCCGCACGAGCAGGTACAGCGGCACGAACGACGCCACCGCGACCGCCCCGATGCCCCAGTCGAGCCAGAGCAGGAGCACGGAGATCGCGACGAACGACAGGAACACGTTGACCAGTTCCTGGAGGCCCTCGTTCAGCAGCTCGCGCAGCGACTCGACGTCCGTCGTCGACCGGGAGATCAACCGCCCGGACGTGTACCGCTCGTGGAAGTCCACGCTGAGCGCCTGCGCGTGCCGGAAGATCCGGCCCCGCAGGTCGAGCAGCACGTCCTGGCTGACCCGCGCCGACGCCCGCGTGAAGGCGTACTGGAACAGCGCCGCGCCCAGCGCGCACAGCGCGTACCCCGCCGCGACGGCCGCAACGGGGCCGTGGTCTCCCTGCCGCAGCGCCGGTACGGCCCGGTCGATGGCGTACGCCACCAGCAGCGGGCCCGCCTGCACGGCCGCCTGCTGGAGCAGCAGCAGAAGCGCCGACACCGCCACGCCCGCCCGCCGGGGCGCGAGCAGCGAGCGCAGCAGCGCCCCCGTGGCGCCCTTCGGCGCGGGCAGCGCGTCCCGGTCGAAGGGGTCGCCCTCCCCGTCCGCGGGCGCCGCACGCCCGCCGGGGCCTCCGGGGCCCGTGGGGCGGTCCTCGGCGGGTGCGGCGGTGCGGTCCTCCGCGGCGGTGCCGGTGCGGGCGGCAGGGTCCCCGGCGCTGCCCGGCGCGTCGCCCGCGGGGCCTCCGCCGCCGCCCGCGGGGTCGTCCTCCTGGGGCCGGTGCTTCTCCTGAACCGTCATCGTGTCCCGTCCTTCGCCGCCCCCGACATCAGCCACGCGTACTCCGCACTGCTCCGCAGCAGCTCCTGGTGGGTGCCCACCGCCGCGATCCTGCCCTCGGACAGCAGCGCCACCCGGTCGGCCAGGAGCACCGTCGACGGCCGGTGCGCCACCACGAGCGCCGTCGTGCCCCGCAGCACCTCCCGCAGCGCCGCCTCCACCAGCGCCTCGGTGTGCACGTCCAGCGCCGACAGCGGATCGTCCAGCACCAGGAACCGGGGGCCGCCGACCACCGCGCGGGCCAGCGCCAGCCGCTGCCGCTGGCCGCCCGACAGGCTCAGGCCCTGCTCGCCCACCTGCGTGTCCGGCCCCTGCGGCAGGTCCGCCACGAACCCGGCCTGGGCGACGTCCAGCGCCCGCCGCAGCTCCCGGTCGCCCGCGTCCGCCGCGGCCGCGCCCATCAGCACGTTCTCCCTGACGCTCGCCGAGAACAGCGTCGGCTCCTCGAACGCCACCGACACCAGTTCCCGCAGCCGCTCCCGGGGCATGGCCGCGATGTCCTCGCCGTCCAGCAGGATCCGGCCCGCCGTCACCTCGTGCAGCCGCGGCACCAGCGCCGTCAGCGTGGTCTTGCCGCAGCCGGTCGCGCCGACCAGTGCCAGCGTCTCGCCGGGCCGGACGTGCAGGTCCACCCCGCGCAGCACCGGCGGCGCGTCCTCGGGCGCGTCCGGGTAGCGGAAGCGGACGCCCTCGAAGACCAGGCCCCGGCGGCCGTCCGCAGGAGCGGGGGCCGCGGCGGCGGGCCCGGGCTCCTCCTCGGCCTGGTCCATCACCTCGAAGTACCGCTCCGTCGCCGTCGCCGCCTCCTGGCTCATCGCCAGCAGGAACCCGATGGACTCCACCGGCCAGCGCAGCGCGAGCGCCGTGGACAGGAACGCCACGAGCGTCCCCGCCGACAGGGTGCCGTCCGCGACGTGCACGGTGCCCAGCACCAGCGCCGCCCCGATCGCCAGCTCCGGTACGACGGTGATGAACGCCCAGATGGAGGCGAGCAGCCGCGCCTTGTGCAGTTCCGTGCCGCGCAGCCGCTCCGCCGTCACCGCGAACGCCCGCGCCTGGCTGCGGTGGCGCCCGAACCCCTTCACCACCCGGATGCCGAGCACGCTCTCCTCGACCACGGTGGTCACGTCGCCCACCTGGTCCTGCGCCCGGCGCGCCACCTGCGAGTAGCGCCCCTCGAACCACGAGCAGCCCGCGATCAGCGGCACGACCGGCACCAGCAGCACCAGGCCCAGCGTCCAGTCCTGCATCAGCAGCACCACGAATCCCGCCAGCACCGTCACCCCGTTGACGAACAGGAACGTCAGCGGGAACGCGAGGAACATCCGCAGCAGGGACAGGTCCGTGGTGCCGCGGGACAGCAGCTGCCCCGACGGCCACTTGTCGTGGAACGCCACCGGCAGCCGCTGCAGCCGCCGGAAGAGGTCGCCGCGCAGCGCCGCCTCCACCCCCGTCAGCGGCCGTGCGACCAGCCAGCGCCGCAGCCCGAACAGCAGCGCCTCCGCCACCCCGAGCCCGAGCACCGCGAGCGCGCCCAGCCACACCCCGTCCGGGTCGCGGTCCGCGACCGGCCCGTCCACCATCCACTTCAGGACCAGCGGAATGACCAGGCTGAGGCAGGACGCCACCACGGCGACGGCGGCGGCCGTGAAGAACCGTGCCCGCACCGGGCGCAGGTACGGCCACAGCCGCAGCAGCGACCGCACGGCCGACCGCTTCGGCGGCGGGGCGGGGGCGGCGGGGGCGGATGTCGGGGGGACGGGGGGCGCGGCGGCTGGTGACGGAGAGGCAGACATCAGGACCGAGCGTACGGTTCACCACTGACACCGCTCATGTGCTTTTCCGCCGAACAGCCCTGGGACCTTCGTGCTGGTCCCGCGGCCCTACGACCGCCCGCCCCCGCCCCGGGACTGGGTTCCCGGCGCGCCCCCGCCACGGGAAAGGGGCGCCCACACGCCCACACGCCCACACGCCCGCGCGCCCGCGCGCCCGCACGCCCGCGCGCGCCGCGGACGGGCGCCTACCCGCGCACCCGCCACAGCAGGGCCGACCTGGGCGCCACCCTCACCGCCTCCCCGCCTTCGTGCACCGTGTCCGGCGGCTCCTCCTGGTCCTCCCTCGCCGTGTCCACCACCAGTGCGTACGACTCGGCCCACGGCGGGCCCGGCAGCCGCTGCTCCACCTCCGTGTGGCCCGCGTGCAGCACCACCAGGAAGCTGTCGTCCCGGATCGGCCCGCCCCGCGCGTCCCGCCCGGGGATGTCCCTCCCCGACAGGTAGAACGCGATGGTCGACGTCGGCGCGTACCAGTCCTGCTCCGTCATCTCCACGCCCTTGGCCGTGAACCACGCCAGGTCCCGCAGCCCGTCCGCCCCCTGCGGGCGGCCCGAGAAGAACGCGCGGCGCCGCAGCACCGGGTGCGCGTGGCGCAGCTCCAGCAGCCGCCGGGTCAGCGCCAGGAGCTGCCGCGTCCACGGCTCCTCGTCCAGCAGCGACCAGTCCACCCAGCCGATCTCGTTGTCCTGGCAGTACGCGTTGTTGTTCCCGCCCTGCGTGCGGCCCAGCTCGTCCCCCGCGACCAGCATCGGCACGCCGGTCGACAGCAGCAGCGTGGTCAGCAGGTTGCGGATCTGGCGGCGGCGCAGCGCGTTGACGTCCGCGTCGTCCGTCTCGCCCTCCACGCCGCAGTTCCAGGAGCGGTTGTCGTTCGTGCCGTCCCGGTTGTCCTCGCCGTTGGCCTCGTTGTGCTTGTGCTCGTACGACACGAGGTCGCGCAGCGTGAAGCCGTCGTGCGCGGTGACGAAGTTGACCGACGCGTACGGGCGGCGCCCGCCCCACGCGTACAGGTCGCTCGACCCGGACAGCCGGTAGCCGAGGTCCCGTACGTCCGGCAGGGCGCCCCGCCAGAAGTCCCGCACCGCGTCCCGGTACCGGTCGTTCCACTCGGTCCACAGCGGCGGGAACGCCCCCACCTGGTAGCCGCCGCTGCCGACGTCCCAGGGCTCCGCGATGAGCTTGACCCGCCGCAGCACCGGGTCCTGCGCGATCACCGCGAGGAACGGCGACAGCATGTCCACGTCGTGCATCGAGCGGGCCAGCGCCGCCGCCAGGTCGAAGCGGAACCCGTCCACGCCCATCTCGGTCACCCAGTAGCGCAGCGAGTCCGTGATGAGCCGCAGCACCTGCGGCTGCACCACGTGCAGGGTGTTGCCGCAGCCGGTGTAGTCGGCGTAGCGGCGGGCGTCGCCCGCGAGCCGGTAGTAGCCGCGGTTGTCGATGCCGCGCAGCGACAGCGTCGGGCCCATCTCGTTCGCCTCGGCGGTGTGGTTGTAGACCACGTCGAGGATGACCTCGATGCCCGCGGCGTGCAGCGCCCGCACCATCCGCTTGAACTCGCCGACCTGCCCGCCGCCCGTGCCCGACGCGCTGTAGGCGCCGTGCGGGGCGAAGTAGCCGATCGAGTTGTAGCCCCAGTGGTTGCGCAGCCCCCGCCGCAGCAGGTGGTCCTCGTGGGCGAACTGGTGCACCGGCAGCAGCTCGACCGCCGTCACCCCCAGCCGCGCCAGGTGCTCCACCGCCGCCGGGTGCGCCAGGCCCGCGTACGTGCCCCGCAGCTCCTCCGGGACGCCGGGGTGGCGCATGGTGAAGCCGCGCACGTGCAGCTCGTAGATCACCGAGTCCGACCAGGGCGTCTTCGGGCGGCGGTCGTCGGCCCAGTCGTCCGGGTCGTGCACGACGACGCCCTTCGGCACGTACGGCGCCGAGTCCCGCTCGTCGCGGACCGTGTCCGCCACCCGCTGGTCCGGCCAGTCCCGCACGTGCCCGTACACCTCCGGCGGCAGCCGGAAGTCGCCGTCCACCGCGCGGGCGTACGGGTCGAGCAGCAGCTTCGCCGGGTTCCAGCGGGCGCCCGTCCACGGGTCCCACCGGCCGTGCACCCGGTACCCGTACCGCTGCCCGGGCAGCACCCCCGGCACGAAGCCGTGCCAGATCTCGTGGGTGAGCTCCGCGAGCGGCACCCGGGTCTCGGTGCCGTCCGGGGCGAACAGGCACACCTCGACGGCTTCCGCCCCGCCCGCCCACAACGCGAAGTTCGTGCCCGCCACCCCGTCGGGCCCGACCCGGTAGCGGGCCCCGAGGGGCGTGGGCGTCCCCGGCCAGGCGGGCGGCGCGGACTGCGCCCGCGTGTCGGGGCGGGCCTCCTGCCCGGGCGCGCTCCCGGCGGCTTCGGGGCCTAAGCCGTCCGGGCCCGGATGCGGCGGTGCCGTGGGCGTGGCGGGCCCCTCGGGCACGGCGCCACCGACTGACCTCTGTTCCGCTGCGCTCGACACCTGCCGGCCTCCTGCGGCTCGTCCGGCTGACGGATCCGGTCACCCGTCCCCGGGGCTCCCGGTCCTCACCGTGTTCTGCCCGAACTGTCCCGATCCCAACATGGCCGATCCCGAACACGACCCGTACAGACGTTTCCCTGCCCGGGGCGCGGTCGTTGGGCGGGCTGTGAGACGACATGGAATCCCACGGACGACACGGGTATGGGCCGGTCTGGTCGCGGCGCTGATGTGCGCGGGTCCGGCCCTCGGTCTGGCCGGGTGCGCCCCGGGCGGCGAGGCCGCGGGCGAGCGGGGGCGGGCGGACGGCGGGCCTGCCGCCGCGGACCGGGGCAAGGGCGGATCCGCCGCCGACACCATCCGGGTGACGCCGGGCGACGGGGCGGAGGGCGTGGCGCCGGGCACCCGGGTCGAGGTCCGGGTCCCCGACGGGCGGTTGGAGAGCGTACGGGTGCGCAAGGTGGAGGACGCCGAGCCCGCCGACCTGCCGGGCGCCCTCACCGGCGACGGGCTGGCCTGGCGGCCGAAGCCGGGCACCCGGCTGGCGCTCGCCGCGAAGTACCGCGTGGACGCGGTGGCCGTGGACCGGCACGGGCGCCGCTCCGCGCGGCACACCACGTTCACCACGCTTGTACCGAAGCACCGCTTCATCGGCTACTTCGCCCCGGAGAACCGCTCCACCGTCGGCACGGGCATGATCGTTTCCTTCCGGTTCAACCAGCCGGTGCGGAACCGCGCCGCCGTCGAGCGGCGCATCCGCGTCACCGCGGAGCCCGCCGTCGACATCGCCGGCCACTGGTTCGGCAGCGAGCGCCTCGACTTCCGGCCCGAGCACTACTGGGCGCCCGGCACCCGCGTCACCGTCGACCTGCGGCTGCGGGACGTGGAGGCGGCGCCCGGCGTGTACGGGATCCAGCACAAGACCGTGCGGTTCACCGTCGGGCGGGCGCAGACCTCCCTCGTCGACGCGGAGAGGCACACCATGGAGGTGCGCCGCGACGGGCGGCTCGTCGCCACGCTGCCGGTGACGGCGGGCGCGCCGAAGACGACCACGTACAACGGGAAGATGGTGGTCACCGAGTTGTTCGAGGTGACGCGGATGAACGGCGCCACCGTGGGCTTCAAGGACGCCAAGGGCAAGAGCGAGTACGACATCAAGGACGTGCCGCACGCCATGCGGCTGACCGCGTCCGGCACCTTCCTGCACGGCAACTACTGGACGCCCGCCGACGTCTTCGGCTCCGCGAACGTCAGCCACGGCTGCGTCGGGCTGCGCGACACGAAGGGCGGCGGCGGCGACACCCCCGCCGGCTGGTTCTTCGACCGGACGCTCGTCGGGGACGTCGTGGAGGTCGTCAACTCGCGCGACCGGAAGGTCGCTCCGGACAACGGCCTCGGCGGCTGGAACCTGGACTGGACGGCCTGGAAGGCGGGTTCGGCACTGCGCTGAGCGGCCCCGGCGGACGGGTGCGCCCCCCGAAAGTTGGCTATTGAAGCATTGGGACGCAACGGTGACATTCCGGGGCGCACCACAGTGCTCGCGGTGTGATTACCTGACGCGGTGCGCGCGGAGTGCAGCGCGCGGGGGTGCGGGCCGCGGCGGTGCCGGGTCCGGCGAGGGGAGAGGTGCATCGTGAGGGTGCTGCCGATATCGGGGACGGCGGCGCGGGGCGGGGCCCGGCGCCGGAGCGCCAGGGGAGCGCTGGCCGTCGCCGCAGGAACGTTGCTGCTGCTGGTGTCGGCCTGCTCGGGCGGCGGCGGCGCGGGCGGCGACGCGGACAACGCGGCCGCGGCGAAGGACACGCAGCAGGTCGACAACGCGCCGTCGCAGGCCATCGTCACCGTCGCCCCGAAGGACGGCGCGGACGGGGTGGAGACGAGCGGCGCCCTGAAGGTCACCGCGGAGAAGGGCACGCTCACCGCGGTCACCGTGACGGACTCCAAGGGCGGCAAGGTCGACGGCCGGATGTCCGCCGACGGCGCGAGCTGGCAGCCGGTCCGCCACCTGGCCGCGGCGACGACGTACAAGGTGCACGCCGTCGCCAAGGACGCCGCCGGCCGCGAGTCCGCCAAGGACACCTCCTTCACGACGCTGGTGCCCCAGAACACCTTCTTCGGCGAGTTCACGCCCGAGGACGGCTCCACGGTCGGCGTCGGCATGCCCGTGTCCCTGAAGTTCTCCCGCGGCATCACCGACCCCGAGGCCGTCGAGGCCGGCATCAAGGTGACCGCCGAGCCGTCCGTGCCGGTCGAGAGCCACTGGTTCGGCAACGACCGGCTCGACTTCCGGCCCCAGGAGTACTGGAAGCCGGGCACGAAGGTGACGCTGGCGCTGGACCTCGACGGGGTGGAGGGCCGCCCCGGCGTGTACGGCAAGCAGCGCAAGACCGTCAGCTTCACCATCGGCCGCAGCCAGGTGTCCACGGTCGACGCGAGCGCCAAGACCATGACCGTCGTCCGGGACGGCAAGGTGCTCAGGACCCTCCCGATCACCGCGGGCGCCCCGGCCACCACCACGTACAACGGGCAGATGGTCATCAGCGAGAAGTACGAGGTGACCCGGATGAACGGCGCCACCGTCGGCTTCGGCGGCGAGTACGACATCAAGGACGTGCCGCACGCGATGCGCCTGTCCACCTCGGGCACCTTCGTGCACGGCAACTACTGGGCCGCGAAGTCGACGTTCGGCTCGGCCAACGTGAGCCACGGCTGCGTCGGCCTGCACGACGTCCGGGGCGCCGGCGACCCGTCCACACCCGCCGCCTGGTTCTACGACAACTCGATCATCGGCGACGTGGTGGTCGTGAAGAACTCCCAGGACAAGCAGATCCAGCCGGACAACGGCCTCAACGGCTGGAACATGCCGTGGTCGGAGTGGATCAGGTAGGAGCGCGCCCCGCGGGTGGGCCCGGTGCCGTGGCGGGCGGCACCGGGCCCACCCGCGCTCCGGCCGCCGTTAACGACGGCTAACCTGCCCCGTATGACAGTCACTCTCGAAGTCTCCGCGGGTGTCGGCACCGTCCGCCTGGACCGGCCCCCCATGAACGCCCTGGACATCGCCACCCAGGACCGCCTCAAGGAACTCGCCGAGGAGGCCGCCAACCGCGACGACGTGCGCGCGGTGGTGCTCTACGGCGGCGAGAAGGTCTTCGCGGCCGGCGCGGACATCAAGGAGATGCAGGCCATGGACCACCGGGCCATGGTGCTGCGCGGCAAGGCCCTGCAGGACTCCTTCACCGCCGTGGCCCGCATCCCCAAGCCGGTCGTCGCCGCCGTCACCGGCTACGCCCTGGGAGGCGGCTGCGAGCTGGCGCTGTGCGCCGACTTCCGCATCGCCGCGGACAACGCGAAGCTGGGCCAGCCGGAGATCCTGCTCGGCCTCATCCCGGGGGCCGGCGGCACCCAGCGGCTGGCGCGGCTCGTCGGGCCGTCCAAGGCCAAGGACCTCATCTTCACCGGGCGGCACGTCCGGGCGGACGAGGCGCTCGCCATCGGCCTCGTCGACCGGGTCGTCCCGGCGGCCGAGGTGTACGAGCAGGCGCACGCCTGGGCCGCGAAGCTCGCCCAGGGGCCGGCGCTCGCCCTGCGCGCCGCCAAGGAGTCGGTCGACGCGGGTCTGGAGACGGACATCGACACGGGCCTGGCGATCGAACGCAACTGGTTCGCGGGCCTGTTCGCGACCGAGGACCGGGAGCGGGGCATGCGCAGCTTCGTCGAGGAGGGCCCCGGCAAGGCGAAGTTCCTTTGACATATGACCACACCGGCGGGGGCGGCGCCGCGGAAAGCGGCCGATCCGGGTGGCGGAAACGGTCCGTTACCGGTTCAGTCCTGCGGGTGGTTTGAGGCGGCCTCAAGCCCGCCTTGAGCCAGGTGTGCCCGAATCTGTCCGTGATCATGGCCGAACGGTGTGTCACCGCAGGTCAGCACGGGCGGAGCGGGTCTCCGTTGCCCCCGTCATATGCTGCACGCCCCTCCCCTGGGTGCGGGTCCCGCGGCGGCGATTCCCGCGGAACCGCCCCGCGCGGCACGCCGGACGGTCATGATGGGGGCATGGCGGGGCTGGAAGGTGTGGAGCAACCATGGCAGCGCGGCAGCGCCACCACCGCGCGGTGGATGCCCACGGCGGATGACGAGCAGGCGCTGAAGGCGCTGGAGCAGTACGGCGACCCGACGGTCGAGGAAGTGCAGATGCCGTCCCGCCCCCAGTCCGCCGCCCTGGCCCGCAGGATGGTGCATCACGTCGTCCTGCGGGAGTGGTCGCTCGGCCCGCAGATCGCCGAGGACACTGTCCTGCTCGTCTCCGAGCTCGTCGGGAACGCCGTGCGCCACACCGGCGCCCGCGTCTTCGGCCTGCGCATGCGGCGCGGCCGGGGCCGCATCCGGGTCGAGGTGCGCGACCCCTCGCGCGGACTGCCCTGCCTCATGCCGGTGCGGGAGACGGACATCAGCGGGCGCGGCCTGTTCCTGGTGGACAAGCTCTCCGACCGCTGGGGCGTGGACCTGCTGCCCCGCGGCAAGAACACGTGGTTCGAGATGCGGGTCGCCGACCGGGGATAGTCCAGAGCCACCGCACGGCCCACCAAGCCCCGCTCCCGCCGCACCCGCCGGGCCCGTCGTCCCGTATCCGCTGGCGTCCCGCGTCCGGTGGCGCCCCGCGCGCTCCGCGCACCCCGTCCACCGCACCCTCCGCCCGGTCCGGCGCCCACCCGCCGGCCGCCCCCGCCGCTGCGCCGGACGCACGGAAGCCCCCTGCATGCCGTGGTGACGGCGCCGCACGGGGGCTTCTGCACATGAGCGCCCCGAACGGGAAAGGGGTGTGTCCGACGGCGCTGTCGACGACCTGGCCCGGGTCATGGGGGTCGCAGGGCCGACTATGGCAGACGGGGGGCGTTGCCACCAAAAAACGGCACATGACGGGTCAATCGGTATGTTCCGTACCGCATCGCTCTTAAATGGTCAGGTGACCGTGCACATGATGAAACGCCCCTCGATCCTGCTCGCGGCCGCCGTCCTCGCCGCCCTCGCCTCGGGCTGCGGCTCGGCGAGCGAACCGGCCGCCCCCGAGGCCGCCGCGCCCCCCGTACCGAAGAAGCCCGCCGCCCCCGCCGGACTGCCGGGCATGCCCCCGGTCCTCGACGCCAAGGACATCTACGCCGCCGACCGGCCGAACAAGCTGTCGCCGGTCGTCAAGGACTTCCCGTCCCGGGTCTACGTGCCCAACACGCTGTCCAACACCGTCACCGTCATCGACCCGAAGACCTACAAGGTCGTCGAGACCATCCCGGTCGGCAAGCACCCGCAGCACGTCGTGCCCTCCTGGGACCTGAAGACCCTCTGGGTCAACAACAACCAGGGCCACACCCTCACCCCCATCGACCCCGCGACCGGCAAGCGCGGCAAGGACGTGGAGGTCCACGACCCGTACAACCTGTACTTCACGCCGAACGGCAAGTACGCGGTCGTCATGGCCTCACTGGACCGCGAGCTGGTCTTCCGCGACCCGCACACCATGAAGCGCGTCCACACGGAGCCGGTCTCCTGCTACGGCGTGAACCACGCCGACTTCTCCGCGGACGGCCGCTACTTCATCGTGTCCTGCGAGTTCTCCGGCGAACTGCTGAAGGTCGACACGCAGAAGATGAAGGTCGTCGGCCAGCAGAAGCTGCCCTTCAACGGGGCCATGCCGCAGGACGTCAAGCTCTCCCCGGACGGCAAGACCTTCTACATCGCCGACATGATGGCGCACGGCATGTGGGTCCTGGACGGCGACAAGTTCACCACCCCGACGCTGCTGCCCACCGGCAAGGGCTGCCACGGCCTGTACGTCTCCCGGGACTCCAAGGAGATGTACGTCCCGAACCGCGGGGAGGGCTCCGTCTCGGTCTTCGACTTCACGAAGAACAAGCTCACCAAGAAGTGGTGGCTGCCCGACGGCGGCTCACCGGACATGGGCGGCGTCTCCGCGGACGGCAAGGTCCTGTGGCTCTCCGGCCGGTACGACTCCGAGGTGTACGCCATCGACACCACGACCGGCAAGCAACTGGCCCGCATCCCCGTCGGCGACGGCCCCCACGGCCTGGCCGTCTACCCCCAGCCCGGCCGCTACTCCCTGGGCCACACCGGCGTCTTCCGCTGAACCCGCCAGGCCCGGGGCCGGCCCGCGGCGTCAGCCCGCCGTCAGCAGCACCTCCGCGCACACCGGCCGGTAGCCCGCCGTCTGGAAGGCGCGCACGCTGCGGGCGTTGCCGGGCGACGCCTGCGCCCACACGCGGCCGCCCGGCACGAGATGCCGGGCGGCCAGGGCCAGCCGGGCGCCCAGGCCCCGGCCGCGCGCCTCCGCGTCCACCTCCACCGCGCACTCCCAGCGGCCCGGCACCCCCCGGCCCAGGACCACCACGCCGCCCTCGTCCGCCCGCCATACCCGCACGTCGTCGCGGTGCGCACGGGCCCGTACGACCCGCGGGTGGCCGGGGTCCTCGATCTCCCGCAACCCCACCGGGGGTTCGCCCGGCAGCCGGTCCGCGACGCTCAGCAGGTCGACGCCGTCCGTCCACCGCCCCGTACGGTCCATCAGCGCGGTGAGGAAGCGGGGGTTCACGGCGGCCGCCAGCGGGTCCCTCCCCACGGCCGCCAACCGGGCGCGCACCCAGGCGGGGTCCTCGTCGACGAACACCACCGAGTGCGCGGTGAAGGCCGGCACCCCCGCGTCCCGCGGACCCGGCTGCGGGACGACCGCCACGGAGCCGTCAGGCGGCGGGAACACGCCCCGCGCGGCCGCGGCCAGTACGCGTCCCACTGCGTCGCTCATGCGCCCATCCTCACCGATGGGGCCCAGGAGGCGCCGCCCGGTCCAGCCGGTACGCTGACCGCCGTACAGCAGGTATCACTAAGGGGTGGAGCGATGGCGGACATCGAGGCCGCGCGCAAGGCTTTCGACCGGTTCGACGCGGACGGCGACGGGTTCATCACGGCCGCCGAGTACAAGAGCGTCATGGCGCAGCTGGGCGACTTCAACGTCACCGAGCCCGTGGCCCAGGCCGTCATCAACGCGCAGGACGCCAACGGCGACGGGCAGCTGAGCTGGGACGAGTTCTGGACCCGCGTCAGCAGGGCCTGAGCACCCCGGCCGGCCCGCCCGGCCGAGCACCGCCGCGGCCACCCGGTGTCGCACCGGGTGGCCGCCGCGTGTGACGGGCCCCCGGGGGCACCGGGGGCCGCCTCCTCAGCACTCGATGATGTTCACCGCGAGCCCGCCGCGCGCGGTCTCCTTGTACTTGACCGACATGTCGGCGCCGGTGTCCTTCATCGTCTTGATGACCTTGTCCAGGGACACCTTGTGCGTGCCGTCGCCGCGCATCGCCATCCGCGCCGCCGTGACCGCCTTCACCGCGGCCATGCCGTTGCGCTCGATGCACGGGATCTGCACCAGGCCGCCGACCGGGTCGCAGGTCAGGCCCAGGTTGTGCTCCATGCCGATCTCGGCGGCGTTCTCCACCTGCTCCGGCGAACCGCCCATCACCTCGGCGAGGGCGCCCGCCGCCATCGAGCAGGCCGAGCCGACCTCGCCCTGGCAGCCGACCTCCGCGCCGGAGATGGAGGCGTTCTCCTTGAAGAGCATGCCGATCGCGCCCGCCGCCAGCAGGAAGCGCACCACGCCGTCCTCGTCGGCGCCCGGCACGAAGTTCACGTAGTAGTGCAGGACCGCCGGGATGATGCCGGCGGCGCCGTTCGTCGGCGCGGTCACGACGCGCCCGCCCGCCGCGTTCTCCTCGTTCACGGCCATCGCGTAGAGCGTGATCCACTCCATGGACAGCGCCAGCGGGTCGCCCTCGGAGCGCAGCTTGCGGGCGGTGGTGGCGGCGCGGCGGCGGACCCGCAGGCCGCCCGGGAGGATGCCCTCGCGGGACATGCCGCGGTCGACGCACTCCCGCATGACCCGCCAGATCTCCAGGAGTCCCTCGCGGATCTCCTGCTCGGTGCGCCACGCCTTCTCGTTCTCCAGCATCAGCGCGGAGATCGACAGGCCGGTCTCGCGGGTGAGGCGCAGCAGCTCGTCCCCGGTGCGGAAGGGGTACTTCAGGGACGTGTCGTCGAGCTTGATCCGGTCGGCGCCGACCGCGTCCTCGTCGACGACGAACCCGCCGCCCACCGAGTAGTACGTCTTCTCCAGCAGCGCAGCGCCGTCGGCGTCGTACGCCCACAGGGTCATGCCGTTGGCGTGGTAGGGGAGCGCCTTGCGGCGGTGCAGGACGAGGTCCTCGTCGAAGTCGAAGGCGATCTCGTGGGCGCCCAGGAGGTTGATCCGCCGCGCGGCCCTGATCGCCTCGACCCGGTCGTCCGCGGACTCCACGTCGACCGTGCGGGGCGATGCGCCCTCCAGACCGAGGAGGACCGCCTTGGGGGTGCCGTGCCCGTGTCCGGTGGCGCCGAGGGAGCCGTACAGCTCGCACCGCACGGAAGCGGTGGCGGCCAGCACGCCCTCGTTCTTGAGGCGGCGCACGAACATCCGGGCGGCCCGCATCGGGCCGACGGTGTGGGAGCTGGACGGCCCGATGCCGATCGAGAACAGGTCGAAGACCGAGATGGCCACGGGGGGACTCCTTGGGTGGTAGACGCCGCTGTCTGCCGGTGGGGTGGTGCGGGTCGGGGCTGGGGTGGTGGTGCCTGGGCACGGGACGGGGCACCGCACTCACCGTGTCAGTGTGCGCGGTGCCCCGGCAAATAGTCCGTTACGTGCCGAACGTCACAGGCTGGGGTACAGCGGGTGCTTCCCGGCGAGGGTCTCGACCCGGGCGCGCAGCGCGGCGGCGTCGTAGGCCGGCTTCAGGGTCTCGGCGATGATGTCCGCGACCTCCCGGAAGTCCTCCGCCTGGAAGCCGCGGGTGGCCAGCGCCGGGGTGCCGATCCGCAGGCCCGAGGTGACCATCGGGGGCCGCGGGTCGTTCGGGATCGCGTTCCGGTTGACCGTGATGCCGACCTCGTGGAGGCGGTCCTCGGCCTGCTGGCCGTCCAGCTCGCTGTTGCGCAGGTCCACCAGGACCAGGTGCACGTCGGTGCCGCCGGACAGGACGTCCACGCCCACGGCCTTGACGTCGTCCCGGACGAGGCGCTCGGCGAGGATGCGGGCGCCCTCCACCGTGCGCTGCTGGCGCTCCTTGAACTCCTCGCTCGCCGCGACCTTGAAGGCGACCGCCTTCGCCGCGATGACGTGCTCCAGCGGGCCGCCCTGCTGGCCGGGGAAGACCGCGGAGTTGATCTTCTTGGCGAGCTCGGCCGTGGAGAGGATCACACCGCCGCGCGGGCCGCCCAGGGTCTTGTGGGTGGTCGTGGTGACCACGTGGGCGTGCGGCACCGGGTTGGGGTGCAGCCCGGCGGCGACCAGGCCCGCGAAGTGGGCCATGTCGACCATCAGGTACGCGCCGACCTCGTCCGCGATCCGGCGGAACGCGGGGAAGTCCAGCTGGCGCGGGTAGGCGGACCAGCCGGCCACGATCAGCTTCGGCTTGGACTCCTTGGCGAGGCGCTCGACCTCCGCCATGTCGACCACGCCGGTCTCGTCCACGTGGTACGCGACCACGTTGTAGAGCTTGCCGGAGAAGTTGATCTTCATGCCGTGGGTCAGGTGCCCGCCGTGCGCGAGGTTCAGACCCATGATCGTGTCGCCCGGCTTCAGCAGCGCGAACATCGCCGCCGCGTTGGCCTGGGCGCCCGAGTGCGGCTGCACGTTCGCGTGCTCGGCGCCGAAGAGGTCCTTGATGCGGTCGATGGCGATCTGCTCGACCACGTCGACGTGCTCGCAGCCGCCGTAGTAGCGGCGGCCGGGGTAGCCCTCGGCGTACTTGTTGGTGAGGACGGAGCCCTGGGCCTCCATGACCGCGACCGGAGCGAAGTTCTCCGAGGCGATCATCTCAAGGGTGTTCTGCTGGCGGCGGAGCTCGGCGTCGACGGCGGCGGCGACGTCCGGGTCCAGCTCGTGGAGAGGGGTGTTCAGAAGCGACATCACGCGGTCCCTACGGGTGGGTGAAGGTGTCGGGTGTCCGGGTGCGGCGGCCGGTCAGCCGGCGTACTCGGTGTACTCGTCGGCGGAGAGCAGGCCCTCGGGCTCCTCCGTGACGCGCACCTTGAACAGCCAGCCGCCCTCGAAGGGGGCGGTGTTGACCAGGGAGGGGTCGTCCACGACCTCCTGGTTGACCTCGGTGATCTCACCGGTCACCGGCGAGTAGAGGTCGCTGACGGACTTGGTGGACTCCAGCTCGCCGCAGGTCTCGTTGGCGGTGACCGTCTCGCCGACCTCGGGGAGCTGGACGTACACGACGTCGCCCAGGGCGTTCGCCGCGTGCTCCGTGATGCCGACCGTCGAGACGCCGTCCTCGGCGGCCGACAGCCACTCGTGCTCCTTGCTGTAGCGCAGCTCGGTGGGGTTGCTCATGACGTGAATTCTCCTGTACGCGGGGGACTGGTGAGGAACGGGGGCGCACGCGGGCGCGAGCGTCGCTTTTGACGCCTTTATGTCACTTCTGGCGCTTGTAGAACGGCAGCGCCACGACCTCGTACGGCTCGCTGGTGCCGCGGATGTCGACACCGACGCCCGCCGTGCCGGGGGCGGCGTGGGCCGCGTCGACGTACGCCATGGCGATCGGCTTGCCCAGCGTGGGGGAGGGGGCGCCGGAGGTGACCCGGCCGACGACCTCGCCGCCCGCGACCACGTCCATCCCGGCGCGCGGCACCCGGCGGCCCTCGGCGACCAGCCCGACCAGCTTGCGCGGCGGCGCCGACTCGGCGCGCTCGGCGGCGGCCGCGAGCGCCGCGCGGCCCACGAAGTCGCCGGCCTTCTCGAACTTCACGACCCGCCCGAGGCCCGCGTCGAACGGGGTCAGCTCCGTGGTCAGCTCCTGCCCGTACAGCGGCATGCCCGCCTCCAGGCGCAGCGTGTCCCGGCAGGACAGGCCGCAGGGGATGAGCCCGACCGGGGCGCCCGCCTCGGTGAGGGCCCGCCACAGCGGCTCGGCGTGCTCCGGCGCCACGAACAGTTCGAAGCCGTCCTCCCCGGTGTAGCCGGTACGGGCGATCAGCGCGGGCACGCCCGCGACCGTGCCGGGCAGGCCGGCGTAGTACTTCAGGCCGTCCAGGTCCGCGTCGGTGAGGGACTTCAGGATGCCGGGTGACTCGGGGCCCTGGACGGCGATGAGCGCGTACGCGTCGCGGTCGTCGCGCACCTCGGCGTCGAAGCCGGCCGCGCGCTCGGTCAGCGCGTCCAGCACGACCTGTGCGTTCGAGGCGTTGGCGACGACCATGTACTCCTGCTCTTGGAGCCGGTACACGATCAGGTCGTCGAGGATGCCGCCGTCCTCCCGGCAGATCATCGTGTAGCGGGCGCGGCCGGTGCCGACACCGCCGATGTTGCCGACGAGCGCGTAGTCCAGCAGGTCCGCGGCCTGCGGGCCCGTCACGGTGATCTCGCCCATGTGGGAGAGGTCGAAGAGGCCGGCCCTCGTACGGACGGCCTGGTGCTCGTCGCGCTCGCTGCCGTACCGCAGCGGCATGTCCCAGCCGGCGAAGTCGGTCATGGTGGCGCCCAGCGAACGATGCAGCGCATCAAGGGCCGTACGGCGCGGGGAAGTGCTCATGTAAGGGGGCTCCCAGGTCCAGGGGGCGGCAATGGCGAGGACGATTCCTCCCCATCTGTCATCGGAACCTGAGAGGTTCGCCGTGACCCGCGGGAGGACCCGCCGGGCGCGGCTTGCACCTTGGGTGGAGCCGTCCGCCCGGAACGGGGGGCGGCTCGCTTTTCAGATCTGCCTCACCCGTGCGGTGCGGGGCCTGAGAGATTCAAGGGAGGGACTTGCTCCTTCGGCGCCCGGGCCAGCGACTGCGGCTGGTCCGGAACTCTCCCGCACGGATTCGATCGGCCGGTATGCGGTTGTCGGCGCGCACATCATTGCACGAGGGTCCCGATCGGCAAACCCTCGACTTGTCGGCAAATCACTTGAGACTTATTACCGGTTCTTTACACTTCGTGGGCAGGCTGTGGAAAGCCGACCCGGGAGGGGCCATGACATTGCAGCGGTCCGAGGCGTACGCCGTGACCGCGGGGGTGCCCGCGCCGTCCGGGCTGCCCGCCCGCGGCGACACCACCGCCGTCCCGCTCCCCGCGGGCGGCGCACCCCTGTGTGCGGGCGCCCCGCCGACGGCCGCCGCCGTGCTGCGCGACCTGCGCGACCGGGCCGGGCGGGGCCCCCGGGAGCTGGTCTTCGCGGAGGGCGACCTCGTGGTGGTGTCCGGGCTGCCGGGCAGCGGCAAGTCCACGCTGATGCGGCGCGCCGTGCCCGGCCGCGCCGTCGACTCCCAGGACGTCCGCGAGCGCTGGGAGCGCAGGGTCCCCCGGATCGTCCCGTACGCGGTCTACCGCCCGCTCGTACGGGCCGCCCACTACGCCGGGCTGTGGAGCGCCCTGCGCTCCGGCCGCAGCCTCGTCGTCCACGACTGCGGCACCCAGTCCTGGGTCCGCCGCTGGCTCGCCCGGGAGGCCAGGCGGCGGGGCCGCACGCTGCACCTGCTGCTGCTCGACGTGGACCCCGACACCGCCCGCGCGGGCCAGCGCGAGCGGGGCCGCGGCGTCTCCGCGTACGCCTTCGCCCGGCACCGCGGGGCCGTCGCCCGGCTGCTGCGCGACGCCGAGCGGGGCGTGCTGCCGGGCGGCTGCGCCTCCGCGGTGCTGCTCGACCGGGCGGCCGCCGGCGCACTGACCCGCATCACCTTCGGCTGACGACGGCGGGGCCCGGGGCTGCCGCCCGGCTGGGGCGTCCGCGACCGGAGCCGGCCGCCCGGTGGGGCGGACCGCCCACTCCGCCCGGCGGGCGTGCCCCGCCTGCCCATCGGGCCGGTCCCCTCCGCGGTGCCGGCCCCCGGGGCCGGAACCGGCGGGTGCCCTGCTGCCGACCCGGCCCGCAGCGGCGCTCCGCCCGGGACCGCCCCGGACTCCACGACGGCCCTCGGCCCACCACGGCAGCCCCGCCCCGCGGCACCCCGCCGACATCTCCCGCCCGGGCCCGGCCGCCGCTCGGCCGCCGCCGGCCTGGTCGGCCGGGCGGGCACAGGCCACCCCGGCCGCCGCGCGGCCGCCGCGCCGCCGACCGGGCGGGCACAGACCACCCCGGCCGCCGGGGCTGTTCCGGCCGCCGCAACCGCCCCCGCCGCCCCGGCCGACCGCCCCCGCGGGCCGTCGCGCTAGGGTGCTGCGGAGACCCAAGTGCCCCGCGCGGGAAGGGATGGAGCGCCTTGGACCACGCAGCAGCCGCCACCGCCTGGCCCGCCAACGAGCTCGAAGAGGTCCTCGCCGCCTCCGTCGGCCACCCCGGCGCGGGACCGCGCATCGGCGAGGTCCTCGGCCGCAGCCACGTGTGGGTGCCCCTCCCCAAGGGCGGCGGCCCCGACAGCGCCGGTCCCGGCGGCCCCGGACTCGACCTGCCGACGCTGGAGGTCGACGGACAGCCGTACGTGCCCGTCTTCAGCTCCGAGGCGCAGCTGCGCGCCTGCGCCGGCGACCACATGGCCTTCGCCGTGGCGCCCGCCGTGGAGGTCGCCCGCGGGCTCCCGCCGCAGCTCGGCATCGCCGTGAACCCCGGCGGCGCCGTCGGCGTGCCGCTGCCGCCGCCGGCCGTCGCCGAGCTGTGCCGCGCCGGGCGCAGCCCGCTGGACGGCCCCGCGACCGGGGCCGCGTCCGCCTCTTCGAGCCGGACTGGAAGGACGACCCCGTCGACTTCCTCGCCGCGGCCGGCCAGGAGTTCGAGGCCGCGGGCCTCGTCCTCACCGCCCGCCGCGCCCTCGCGAGCATCGAGGGCGACCCGCCCGCCCTCTTCGTCGGCGTCCAGCTCTCGTCGTGGGGGGACGCCGACCGCACCGCCCCGCTGGACGCCCTGGGCCGGGCCCTCGGCCGGGTCCCGGTGCCCTGGCCGGTGAACCTCATCCTGCTCGACGTCGCGCAGGACCCCGTCGGCGACTGGATGCGCGAGAAGGTCCGCCCCTTCTACGACCGCGCCCCCGCGTCCTGACCGCCGCCCGCCCCCGCCGACCGGCGGAACACGGCGCCTGGGCGGCGCCCCGCGCCGGGCGGCCGCTTAAGCTGGACCGGACACCACGCGGAACGAGGGGCGGGATCCAGTGAGCGCGTCAGGCACGGCGGCGGCCGGTCACGTGGAGCACATGCTGCGGCAGGTCACGCCCGGCCGCTACGACGCCTACGAGGCCCTGCTGCACGCACTGGCCGACAGCCAGGTGTGGATGCTGCTGTGGCACGGCCGGGCCGGGTCGCCCGACGCGCAGTACGGCAACGTCGAACTCGACGGGCACGGCTACGCCCCCTGCGTGACCTCCGCCCAGGAGCTCGCCGCCTCCGGCTGGAACCGCGACCACGAGGTCGTCGCCGTCCGCGACGTGGCCCGCACCCTCTACCCCGACCGCTGGGGCATCTGGCTCAACCCGCACGCCCCCGGCGGCGGCGTCGGCGTCCCGTGGGCCGACCTGCGCCGCATCGCCACCGGGCTGGACCGCATGCCCGCGGGCCCCCTGCGGCTCGGGGAACCCGCGCTCCAGCTTCCGCAGTTCTACGCCCTGCTCACCCAGAACGCGCACCGGACCGCCGCCGTCCGCTCGCTGCGCCGGGCCTGGGTGCAGCCGGCGCTCGGCACCCCGTACCTCGCCATCGGCCTCGACCTGTACGACACGAGCCCCGGCTCCGTCGACGCCGTGCGCGCCATGATGCAGCAGTCCGTCGGCGCCGTTCCCGACGGGCTGCCGGTCTCCACGGTCGCGATGTCCGACCCGTACGACCCGGTCGCGATGTGGCTGCGCGCCCACGCCCGCCCCTTCTACGACCGCGATGCCCACCTCGCCGCCCCGCCGGCGCCCGGCACGGCCGGTTACGGCTACCCGCAGCAGCGCTGACCTTCCTCTCCGCGACCCCGCGGAACGCGCCGTGAAGTCCCCTGTGTGTCCGGCGTGTTAACGCGCCCAGCGGGCTTGTCCCGGATGGGACCGGTTTGGCGACTGTCCGGGTCTCGACTAGGTATCACCGCTATCCGGACTGTTCTCCGCAGGTCCACCCGTGGGTAGTGTTCGGCCCACTCAAGACCTCATTCACTAGGCCAAACCAGGGGTGGCCCATGCGAATATTCAAGTCCCGTGCGGTCCGGGCGGTCACCGCGGCGCTGGCCGTCGGAATGATCGCCACGGGCTGCGCCAGCGAGCGCGACAAGGACAGCGGCAAGGGGGAGGGTGGCGGAAAGGACACGTTCGTGTTCGCCGGCGCGGGTGACCCGGGTTCTCTCGACCCCGCACTCGCCAGCGACGGCGAGACGTTCCGTGTGACGCGCCAGGCCTTCGAGGCCCTGCTGGAGCACGAGTCCGGCGGCAGCGAACTCGTCGGCGGCCTCGCCGAGAAGTGGTCCAGTGACCCGGCCGGCAAGGTGTGGACCTTCAACCTCCGCAAGGGCGTGAAGTTCCACGACGGGGAGACCTTCAACGCGGCCGCCGTCTGCGCCAACTACGACCACTGGTTCAACTGGACGGGCACGTACCAGTCGAGCGCGGTCTCGTACTACTGGCAGAAGATCATGGGCGGCTTCGCCAAGAACGAGGACAAGGAAGCCCCGAAGCCCAACTACAAGGGCTGCACCGCCAAGGACGACCACACCGCCGTCATCGAGGTGTACGAGCCGTCCGCCAACCTGCCCGGCGGCTTCTCCCTCCAGGCCCTGGCGATCCACTCGCCGAAGGCCCTCAAGGAGTACCAGAAGCAGGCTGCCGGCGGCAGCGGCGACGCCATCACCTACCCCGCGTACAGCCAGGAAGCCGGCACGGTCGCCGGCACCGGCCCGTACAAGATCGTCAAGTGGAACAAGGGCAACAAGGAGATCACCCTTGAGCGCTTCGACGACTACTGGGGCGAGAAGGCCAAGGTGAAGAACCTGGTCTTCCGGACGATCCCCACCGAGGAGGGCCGCCGTCAGGCGCTCCAGGCCGGTGACATCGACGGCTACGACCTGGTGTCCCCGGCGGACGTCAAGACCCTCGAAAAGGAGGGCTTCGAGGTCCCCACGCGTGACGTCTTCAACATCTTCTACCTGGGCATGACCCAGGAGAAGAACCCCGCGCTGCAGAAGCCCGAGGTCCGCCAGGCCATCGCGCACGCCATCGACCGCGAGAACATCGTCAAGACGCAGCTGCCCGAGGGCGGCAAGGTCGCCACGCAGTTCATGCCGGACACCGTCGCCGGCTGGTCGGACAAGGTGAAGACGTACCCGTTCGACACCGCCAAGGCGAAGCAGCTGCTGAAGGACGCCGGCGAGTCCGGCCTGAAGCTGGAGTTCTGCTACCCGACCGAGGTGACCCGGCCCTACATGCCGGCTCCGCAGGACATCTTCGAGCAGATGAAGGCCGACCTGGAGAAGGCCGGCATCACCGTCACGCCGAAGCCGATGAAGTGGGCGCCGGACTACCTGGACGCCACCGAGGCCGGTGCCTGCGCCCTGCACATGCTGGGCTGGACCGGTGACTTCAACGACGGCTACAACTTCATCGGCACCTGGTTCGCCAAGTACGACAAGCAGTGGGGCTTCAAGGAGCCCGCGCTCTTCGACGCCGTCAACGGCGCCTCGAAGGTGACCGACACCGCCCAGCGCGTCGAGGCCTACAAGGCCGCCAACGAGAAGATCATGGAGTACCTGCCGGGTCTCCCGATCTCCTCGTCGCCGCCGGCCATCGCGTTCGGCAAGAACGTCGTCCCGATGAAGGTCTCCCCGCTGACGCAGGAGAACTTCGCCGAGGTCTCCTTCAAGTAACCGCCACCGCACGCGCGGTCCGCCCGGCCACACCCAGCGTGGCCGGGCGGACCCGCTCTCGCGTAGACGTAAGAAAGGGGCATGCGGGGTGCTGCGACTCGTCGTACGAAGACTGCTTCAGCTCATACCCACCCTGCTCGGCCTGTCGGTTCTCCTCTTCATCTGGCTGAACCGACTGCCCGGCGGACCCGCCTCAGCGATCCTGGGCGAGCGCGCCACGCCGACCGAAGTGGCCCGCATCAACCGGGCACTCGGGCTCGACCAGCCCGTCTGGGTGCAGTACGGCCGTTTCCTCAAGCGCATCGCCCAGCTCGACCTGGGCACCTCCACCAAGACCGGGCAGCCCGTCTGGGACGAGTTCGCCCTGCGGTTCCCGGCCACCGTCGAACTCAGCCTGGCCGCCATGCTCATCGCCATCGCCGTGGGCATCCCGCTCGGCTACCTCGCCGCCCGGCGGCGCGGCGGCTGGCTGGACGTCGCCTCCGTCTCCGGCTCCCTCGTGGGCATCTGCGTGCCGGTCTTCTTCCTCGCCCTCATCCTCAAGGGCATCTTCGCCGTCAACCTCGGACTCTTCCCGAGCTACGGGAGACTCTCGACCGGCATCGACGCGACGAGTGTCACCGGCTTCGCCGTGCTGGACGGCGTCCTCACCGGCGAGTTCGACGCCGCATGGGACGCGGTCATGCACCTGGTCCTGCCCGCCGTGACCCTGGCGTCCATCCCGCTCGCCGTCATCGTCCGCATGACCCGGGCCAGTGTGCTGGAGGTCCTCGGCGAGGACTACATCCGCACCGCCGAGTCCAAGGGCCTGGAGAAGAGCGTCATCCGCCTCCGGCACGTCCTGCGCAACGCGCTGCTGCCGGTGGTCACGGCGATCGGTCTGCTCACCGGATCCCTGCTGTCCGGCGCCGTCCTCACCGAGTCCGTGTTCGCCTTCGGCGGCATCGGCTCCTTCATCAAGGACGCCATCGACGCCCGCGACTACCCGGTCCTCGTCGGCTTCATCATGTTCATCGCGATGGTGTACGTCGTCATCAACCTGCTGGTGGACCTGGCGTACAGCCTCATCGACCCGAGAGTGCGGGTGAACTGACGTGTCCACCAAGACCGACAAGATCGACCGCCTGGCGGAGCTCACCCAGCGGACCGAGACCACCTCGGGCGCCAGCCTGTGGCGCGAGGCCTTCCGGCGGCTCAAGGCCAGCAAGATGGCCGTCATCGGCGCGGCGGTCATCGCCGCCTTCGTCCTCGTCGCCGTCGTCGGCCCGTGGTTCGTGCCGTACTCGCCGACCGCGCAGACCTGGCGCGGCGAGGTCTTCGCCAACCGCGGCCAGTTCGTCGGTGCGCGCCCCGAGAACTGGTTCGGCCTGGACCACCTGGGGCGCGACATGTTCTCCAGGATGCTCGTCGGCGCCCGCCAGACCCTCCTCGTCGGTGTCGTGTCAATGCTCATCGGCCTCCTGGTCGGTGCGCTCATCGGCATGCTGTCCGGCGCCGCCGCCACGCTCGGCGGCCGGGCGGGACGGCGGGTCGACACCGTCGTCATGCGGTTCATCGACATGCTGCTGTCGCTCCCGTCGCTGCTCCTCGCCGTGTCCATCGCGGCCGTGATGGGCCAGTCGCTCACCACCGTGATGATCGCCGTCGGTGTCGTGCAGATCCCCGTCTTCGCCCGCCTGCTGCGCGGCTCCATGCTGGCGCAGGGCGGTTCCGACTACGTCCTGGCGGCGAAGGCGCTCGGCGTGAGGAAGAAGCGGATCGTCGTCACCCAGATCCTCCCCAACTCGCTCAGCCCCGTGATCGTCCAGGCGACCCTCAGCCTCGCCACCGCGATCATCGAGGCGGCCGCGCTGTCGTACCTCGGTCTGGGCAACCCGGATCCCGCCGTGCCCGAGTGGGGCGTGATGCTCGCCCAGGCGCAGCGGTTCTTCGACAACGCGCCGATGATGGCCGTCTACCCGGCGGTCGGGATCGTCATCACCGCCCTCGGCTTCACCCTGCTCGGCGAGGCCATGCGGGAAGCCCTCGACCCGAAGCTGCGAGGCTGAACGACCATGCCACTGCTCAGTGTTGACGAACTCACCGTGACGTTCGACGGACGTGGCCGGACGCCCACCGCCGCCGTGGACGGCGTCTCCTTCACCGTCGACCAGGGCCAGGTCGTGGGCCTGGTCGGCGAGTCCGGCTGCGGCAAGTCCGTCACGTCGCTCGCCCTCATGGGCCTGCTGCCCCGCAAGGGCGTGACGATCGGCGGGCGCGCCGAGTTCGACGGCGAGGACCTGCTCGCCATGAACCCGCGCAGGCTGCGCGACATGCGCGGCAGCCGACTCGCGATGATCTTCCAGGACCCGCTGTCCTCGCTGAACCCGGTCGTCCCGATCGGCGTCCAGGTCACCGAGATCCTCCAGCGCCACCGCGGCATGAAGGGCGAGGCGGCCCGGAAGGAGGCCGCGCACCTGCTGGACCGCGTCGGCATCCCCGACCCGCACCGCAGGCTGAAGGAGTACCCCCACCAGATGTCGGGCGGCATGCGCCAGCGGGCCCTGATCGCCATGGCGGTCGCCTGCGCACCGCGCCTGCTGATCGCCGACGAGCCGACGACCGCACTGGACGTGACGATCCAGGCCCAGATCCTGGAACTGCTGAAGGAGCTCGTGGACCAGGAGGGCACGGCCCTGCTGATGATCACCCACGACCTCGGCGTGGTGGCCGGGCTCTGCGACCAGGTCAACGTCCTGTACGCGGGCAAGGCCGTGGAGACGGCGGACCGCCGCGAGCTGTTCGCCCACCCCACGCACCCGTACGCGCACGGTCTGCTGGGCTCCATCCCCCGGCTGGACGCGCCGCGCGGCGAGCCGCTCCACCCGATCCGCGGCTCCATCAACGACAAGATCGCCTGGGTTGACGGCTGCGCGTTCGCCCCGCGCTGCGACCACTACACGCTGGAGTGCCTGTCGGGCACGCCCGCCCTGACCGAACCCGGGAACGCCGGCCACCAGGTCCGCTGCGTCAACCCGATCCTGCCCGAGGGGGTCCAGGCATGAGCCTGCTCGAACTGGACGGAGTGAAGGTCCACTTCCCGGTCAAGAAGGGACTGCTCTTCGACCGCACGGTCGGCCACGTGTACGCGGTCGACGGGGTGTCCCTGAAGGTCGAGGCCGGGCAGACGTACGGCCTGGTCGGCGAGTCCGGCTGCGGCAAGACCACGCTGGGCCGCGCGGTGCTGCGGCTGGTGGACATCACCGACGGCTCCGTCGTCTTCGACGGCACGGACCTTGCGGCGCTCCCCGAGGAGCAGATGCGCAGGTTCCGCCGGAGGCTCCAGATGGTGTTCCAGGACCCTCTGGGCAGCCTCAACCCCCGCCAGAACATCGAGTCCATCCTGACGGAGGGCATGCTGGCGCACGGCATCGGCGACGACCAGGAGGACCGGCGCAACCGGATCAAGGCGATCCTGGAACGGGTCGGCCTCCCGTCGAACGCCCTGTCCCGCTACCCGCACGAGTTCTCCGGCGGGCAGCGCCAGCGCATCGGGATCGCCCGCGCGCTCGTCCTCGAACCGGACGTCATCATCTGCGACGAGCCGGTCTCCGCGCTGGACGTGTCGATCCAGGCGCAGGTCATCAACCTGCTGGAGGAGCTCCAGGAGCAGCTCGGGCTGACGTACCTGGTCATCGCCCACGACCTGGCCGTCGTCCGGCACATCTCGGACGTCATCGGCGTCATGTACCTCGGCTCGCTCGTCGAGGAGGCCCCGAGCGACGCGCTGTACGAGTCGCCGAAGCACCCGTACACGCGCGCCCTCATGTCGGCGGTCCCCGTCCCCGACCCGGAGGTGGAGGACCGCCGCGAGCGGATCCTGCTGCACGGGGACCTGCCCTCCCCGGCCGCCCCTCCGGCGGGCTGCCGCTTCCACACGCGGTGCCCGTGGGCCCAGCCCCGCTGCGCGCAGGACCGTCCCGAGCTGACGGACACGGGCGACGGCCACCGGGTCGCCTGCCACTTCACCGCGGAGATCGAGGCGGGCACCCTCGCGCCCACGCGCCCGACGGGCCCGGAAGCGGTCACCGCCACCATCCCGGAGCAGCCCTCGGCCCCGGTCACGAAGGCCCCCTGACCGGCGCACGCGCAAGCCCTGCGGCGGGGCGCGCCCTGCCCTCCTGCCGGTACGGGTCTTCCGGCGGCGGGGGTGCGCTGTGCGCTTCTGCCTGTGCGGGGTTTCCGGCGGGGGTGCGCCCTGCCCCTCCTGCCTGTACGGGCCTTCCGGCGGCAGGGGCGCGCCCTGCCCATCTGCCTGTGCGGGGTTTCCGGCGGGGCCGCGTTCTGCGCTTCTGCCGGTACGGGGCTTCCGGTCGGGGTGCCCTGAGGGGTGCCCGTATGGGGATGCCGGCCGGGGTGCTGGGGCCTGTGCCCGCGCGGTCCCTGGCTCGGGTGGTCTGACGTGCGCCTGCGCGGGCCGGTGGCGGGGGCGTGCCGCCCGGGACCGCACAGCCCGGGACCGCGCAGCCGCACCGGCCCACCGGGCACACCGGACGAACTCCGCGGCCCCGCGGCGGCGCACTCCGCACCCCCGCGGCGGCACACCCGCAGTCCCGCGGCGGCGCACCCCGCCGCGGGGCTGCGGCGCGGCCGTCCGGCACGCGGGGTACAACGGTGCGGTGCTCCAGGATCTGTTCACCCCCTCCGTCCTCCACGCCGTGGACCTCGCGGGGATCTTCGTCTTCGCGATCTCCGGCGCGCTGCTGGCCGTGCGCAAGAACTTCGACGTCTTCGGCATGGCCGTCCTCGCCGAGTTCACCGCCCTCGGCGGCGGCCTCTTCCGCGACCTCGTCATCGGAGCCGTACCCCCGGCCGCCTTCACCGACCTCGGGTACTTCCTCACGCCGCTCGTCGCCACCGCCCTCGTGTTCTTCCTGCACCCCGTCGTGGAGCGCACCCAGGCGGCCGTCAACGTCTTCGACGCGGCCGGGCTCGGCCTGTTCTGCGTGGCCGGGGCGACCAAGGCGTACGACTACGGGCTCGGCCTGACCTCCTCGGCCGTGCTCGGCCTCGCCACGGCCGTCGGCGGCGGCGTCCTGCGGGACGTGCTCGCCAACGAGGTGCCGTCCCTGCTCCGCTGGGACCGCGACCTCTACGCGGTACCGGCGATCGTGGGCGCCACGATGGTCGTGCTCTTCATCCGCTTCGAGATGCTGAACCCTTTCACCAGCGGCCTGGCCGCGCTCACCGCCTTCGTCCTGCGGCTGCTCGCCCTGCGCTACCGCTGGCGGGCGCCGCGCGCCTGGAACCGCCGGTCGTCGGCCACCGAAGAACCTCCCCCTGGCAAAGCTACCGCTTAGTATTTTCCTGTTGTACGGTGCCGTCATGGACAGCCAGTTCGACCGCGACACCGCGGTGACCCTCCGCTCGCCGGGCCTCTACGACGCGGAGCTCTCCGCCGACTGGACGATCTTCGGCGTCGTCAACGGCGGCTACCTGCTCGCCCTGCTGGGCCGCGCGCTCGGCGACGCCCTGCCGCACCCGCACCCCTTCACGGTGTCCGCCCACTACCTGGCGCCCTCGCTGCCCGGCCCGGCCGTCATCCGGACCGAGACCGTCCGCACCGGGCGGAGCCTGTCCACCGGCCAGGCGTCCCTCTACCAGCAGGCCGAGGACGGCACCGAGGTGGAGAACATCCGCGTCGTCGCCACCTACGGCGACCTGGACGGCCTGCCCGACGACGTCCGCACCACCGCCAAGCCGCCCGCCATCCCCCCGTACGAGCACTGCCTGGGCCCCGCGGACGCCCCCGCCCCGCTGCCGGGCTCCTCCGAGATCGCCCGGCTCCTCGACCTCAAGCTCGACCCGGCGACCGTCGGCTGGGCCCTCGGCGCCCCGTCCGGCAAGGGCGAGATGCGCGGCTGGTTCGGCCTGGCCGACGGACGCGACCCGGACCCGCTGTCCCTGCTGCTCACCGTCGACGCGCTGCCGCCCACCGCCTTCGACCTGGGCCTCAACGGCTGGACGCCCACCGTCGAACTCACCACCCACATCCGCTGCCGCCCCGCTCCGGGCCCGCTGCGGGTCTCCATCACCACCCGCAACCTCGCCGGCGGGTTCCTGGAGGAGGACGCGGAGGTCTGGGACAGCGCCGACCGCCTGGTCGCCCAGTCCCGCCAGCTCGCACGCGCCCCCCGCCCGTAGCGGCGCGGCGCGCTCAGTCCAGCCAGTGGCGGCTGCCGATCACGATCAGCCGCATCCGCCGCCACGCCCTGCGGGCGACCTCGTCCACGGCCTCCGCGTCCTGGCCCGCCGCCAGGAACGCGGAGGCCGTCATGACCATGTGGTCGACGTACAGCCCGGCGAGCATCAGCACGTCGTCCGGCCCCCACCCGGCCGTCTCCGGCTGCCCCTCAAGCTCCTCGGCCACCTCCCGGGCGAACCGTTCGAGCTGCGCCGCGATCGCGTCCCGCACGGCCCGTACGCCGCCGTGCTGCTCCCGCGCCACGAACCGCACATGCGCCGGGAAGTCCCGGACCAGCGCGGCGATCAGCTCCACCGCTCCCGCGATCCGCTCCTCGCTGTCCCCGGTCGTCGCCAGCGTCGTGCGGATGGTGCCGTGCAGGCTGCCGAGCGCCTCCTCCACCAGCGCCACCCCCAGGTCCGCGGTGTCGCGGAAGTGGCGGTAGAAGGCGGTGGGGGTGACCCCGGCCGCCCGCGTCACCTCCCGCAGGCCCAGGCTGCTGAGGCTCTGCTCCTCCAGCAGCGCGAGCGCCGCGTCGAGGAGGGCCTGTCGGGTCTTCTGCTTGCGGGCCTGCCGGACCCCCGTGGCGGCGGTGGTGTGACTCATGCCATGCAGTAAACAACTGTTCTCCGAAGGGTTCCAGCGGCGAAACCACCTAGACTGAAGAGTCAGTGCACAGTTGTCACCTAACCGTCGTATCAGGAGGCAACCCGATGCTCTTCCTCGTAGCCGCCCTGCTCCTCCTCGGCACCTTCATCGGCACCCCGGCGTTCCTGCCGCTGCCCGCCACGGCGGTCGCCGCCACCGCGGTCGCCCTCTGGCTCCTGGTCTTCGCCGCCCGGGAGCGCCGCACCCGTACGCGCCGCACCAGCTGACCCACGGTCCGGAGGCCGCCATGAAGACCACCGCATCCACCACAGCCACCGCATCCACCGCCCCCCTCGCCGGCCCCTCGCCCGCGGACCCTGTCCGGGCCGCCCCGACCGGGGAGTCCGCCGGGTCGAAGGGGGCCGCCGGGGCGCCCGGCACGTCCGCCGCCGCGGCCCGGAAGCGGGACGCCGACGGCATGGCCGTCGCCTCCTTCGTCCTCGGCCTCGTCGGGCTCGTCGCCTTCAACCTCCTGCTCGGCCCCCTCGCCATCGGCCTCGCCGTCCTCGCCCTGCGCCGCCGCACCCGCCGGCGGGGGAGGGCCCTCCTCGGTTTGGCCCTGGGCGTCGCCGACCTCGCCGTCCTCGCCGCGCTCGTCACCGCGAACGGCACCGTGTCCTGGAGCCTCGGCTGACGCACCGGCACGAGCCGGTGACGGAATGGCGCGATCCGGCACGTCAGCCCGGACGGGGGCCCGTAGAATCGGCGGCACCATGGTTTACCTCGACCACGCCGCGACCACTCCGATGCTTCCCGAGGCGATCGAGGCGATGACCGCCCAGCTCGCCGCCACGGGGAACGCCTCCTCCCTGCACGCCGCCGGCCGTCGGGCGCGCCGCACCGTCGAGGAGGCGCGCGAGGCCCTCGCCGAAGCGCTCGGGGCGCGGCCCAGCGAGGTCGTGTTCACCTCGGGCGGCACCGAAGCCGACAACCTCGCCGTGAAGGGCCTGTACTGGTCCCGCAGGGGCGCCGACCCGCGCCGCGTCCGGGTCCTCGCGAGCCCCGTCGAGCACCATGCCGTCCTGGACGCCGTGCACTGGCTCGGTGAGCACGAGGGCGCCACCGTCGAGTACCTCCCCGTCGACGGGTACGGACGCGTCCACCCCGACGCCCTGCGCGAAGCCATAGCCCGCGACCCCGCGAGCGTCGCGCTGGCCACCGTCATGTGGGCGAACAACGAGATCGGCACGGTGCTGCCGGTCCGCGAACTCGCGGAGGCGGCGCGCGAGTTCGACGTGCCGCTGCACTCCGACGCCGTGCAGGCCTTCGGTCAGGTGC
Organism: Streptomyces sp. CC228A; assembly: GCF_021390935.1. Classification (GTDB taxonomy): domain Bacteria; phylum Actinomycetota; class Actinomycetes; order Streptomycetales; family Streptomycetaceae; genus Streptomyces. The sequence goes on along the minus strand of NZ_JAJPUI010000002.1, from coordinate 274,054 downwards.
CGGTGGCCTTCGGCGACTCCGGGCTCGCCGCCATGACGGTGACCGGACACAAGATCGGCGGCCCCTACGGCATCGGCGCGCTGCTGCTCGGCCGCGCCTACAGCCCCGTGCCCGTCCTGCACGGCGGCGGCCAGGAGCGCCACGTGCGCTCCGGCACCCTCGACGTGCCCGCCGTCGCCGCCTTCGCCGTCGCGGGGCGGCTCGCCGCCGAGCGCCGCGAGGAGTTCGCCCGCGAGATCGGCGCGCTGCGGGACGAACTCGTCGACGCCGTCCGCTCGGCCGTGCCGGACGCCGTCCTCGGCGGCGACCCCGTCGACCGCCTCCCCGCCAACGCCCACTTCAGCTTCCCCGGCTGCGAGGGCGACTCGCTGCTGCTCCTCCTCGACGCGCAGGGCATCCAGTGCTCCACCGGCTCCGCGTGCACCGCCGGGGTGGCCCAGCCGAGCCACGTCGTCCTCGCCACGGGCACCGACCCGGAGCTGGCGCGCGGCACGCTCCGCTTCTCCCTCGGCCACACCACCACCCGCGCCGACATCGAGGCCGTCGCCAAGGCCATCGGCCCGGCCGTGGAGCGGGCCCGGACGGCCGGCCTCAGCTGACCGCGGCGCCCGCCGGCCGACGCGGCGGCGCCGGATCCCGGCCGCAGCCCACCGCCTCCGGGCCCGGCCGCGCGGGTACGGACAGCAGCCCACCGCCTCCGTACCGCGCCCGGCGGTGCCGGTACCGGAAGCAGCCCACCGCCTCCGTACCGCGCCCGGCGGTACCGGATCCAGTCCACCGCCTCGGTACCGCGCCCGGCGGTACCGGTACCGGAAGCAGCCCACCGCCTCCGCGCCCGATGACCCGCAGGCGGGCGCACGCCGTGGCCCGCCACCCGGCGGAGGCCGTCGCCATCAGGCGACCCCCACGGGGACACCCGCCCGCCCGGCCGCCCGATGCCCCGGCCGCACGTCGCCGTCCCGGCCCTTCAGGCCCCGCCGGCGCCCGGCTCAGGAGCGGACGGCGAGGGCGACGGAGGGTTCGCGGCCGCCTCCCGCACCAGCTTCAGGTACCGGTCCCAGTCCCAGTGCGGGCCCGGGTCCGTGTGGTCCGTGCCCTCCACCTCGACGTGCCCGATGATGTGCTCCCGGTCGACCGGTATGCCGTACCGCCCGCAGATGTCGGCCGCCAGCCGCGCCGACGCGGCGTACATCTCCGCCGTGAAGTCCTGCGGACGGTCCACGAAGCCCTCGTGCTCGATGCCGATGCTCCGCTCGTTCATGTCGCGGTTCCCCGCGTGGAAGCCCACGTCGAGCTCGCGGATCATCTGCGCGATCCGCCCGTCCTTGCCCACCACATAGTGCGTGGCCGCCCCGTGCAGCGGGTCCTTGAACACCCGCAGGGCCGTGGCGTAGCTGCCCTGCACCACGTGGATCACGATCCGGTCCACCGTGTAGTCGTCCGGCCGGTCGGCCCGCCGCCAGTTCGCCCGCGACGCCGCCGTCCACACCGCGCCCGCGTGGTCGAGCTCGCCCTCCTTCCGCGGCTTCTCCGTCCCGGGCAGGAGCCACCACATGCGCTCCAGCTCGTCCCAGCCCGCCGCCACCCCGCCCGCCAGAGCGGCGCCGCCGCCGATCAGCAGGGCCCGCCGTCCCAACCGCTTCCGCCCGCCGTCCGGGCCCTGTTCGCTCCCCATGTGACCATGAACGCACACGCCCGCCGCGACGGTTCCCGCGGCCCCGTACCCTGGTAGGGCTATGACTGAGACCTCCCCCCGCCCCCTCCGCGTCCTCGCCGCCATGTCCGGCGGTGTGGACTCCGCCGTCGCCGCCGCCCGCGCCGCCGAGGCGGGCCACGACGTGACCGGGGTGCACCTGGCGCTCTCCGCGAACCCGCAGTCCTTCCGCACCGGCGCCCGCGGCTGCTGCACCATCGAGGACTCCCGCGACGCCCGCCGCGCCGCGGACGTGATCGGCATCCCCTTCTACGTCTGGGACCTGGCGGAACGCTTCCGCGAGGACGTGGTGGAGGACTTCATCGCCGAGTACGAGGCCGGGCGCACGCCCAACCCGTGCCTGCGCTGCAACGAGAAGATCAAGTTCGCGGCGCTCCTCGACAAGGCCCTCGCGCTCGGCTTCGACGCGGTGTGCACCGGCCACTACGCGAAGGTCGTCACCCTCGCCGACGGCACGCGCGAGCTGCACCGCGCCTCCGACGAGGCCAAGGACCAGTCGTACGTCCTCGGCGTCCTGGACGAGAGGCAGCTCGCCCACGCCATGTTCCCGCTGGGCGACCCCGTGACCACGAAGGACGAGATCCGCGCCGAGGCGGAGCGCCGCGGCCTGGCGGTCGCGAAGAAGCCCGACAGCCACGACATCTGCTTCATCGCCGACGGTGACACCCAGGGCTTCCTCGCCTCCCGCCTCGGGAAGGCGGAAGGCGACATCGTCGACGAGTCCGGCACCCGGCTCGGCACCCACGACGGCGCGTACGGCTTCACCATCGGCCAGCGCAAGGGCCTGCGCATCGGCCACCCCGCCCCCGACGGCAAGCCCCGCTACGTCCTCGACATCTCCCCGGTGGACAACACCGTGACCGTCGGCCCGGCGGAGGCCCTGGACGTGGTCGCCCTCACGGCCGTCAAGCCCCGCTGGTGCGGCCGCGCCCCCGAGGGCCCCGGCACGTACACCGCGCAGCTGCGCGCCCACGGCGGCGAGACCGACGTCACGGCGGAGGCCGTCGACGGCGAGCTGCGCGTCACCTTCGCCGAGCCCGTCCGGGGCGTCGCACCCGGCCAGGCCATCGTCCTCTACGACGGGACGAGGGTCGTCGGCTCCGCGACCATCGCCGCCACCACCCGCCGCCCGCGGGCCGCCGTCGGCAGCTGACCACTCACCCGCCCCCGGCCGGGGCCGCGTCAGCGAACGGGCGCGTGCACGACCCCCTCGCGATGTGCGCTAACGTCTCCTGCTGCGCGGTTGCGAAAGCAAGGCGCCATGGCACGACTGCATGGCGAATCGGGGGATCGTACGGTGGAGTACTCACAGCGGTGGCAGGAGCTGTTCGACCTGCCGCCGGGACAGCACGGTACGGCGCGGACGGTCCTCGCCTCCGCGGACAGCGGCGGACCGCGCGGCACGGGCGGCGGCCAGGGCACCCTGCAGCACACGAAGGGACCGTGGAGCAGCGCGTCCGCCACCGCCTCCGACCTGCGGACGAACACGGAGAAGAGCCGCGCCTGCCTCGCCCCCGGCCACACCGGCGTCACGTCGGGCGGCGCGGGCCTCGCGTCGGCGGCGGCCCTCACGAGCGTGCTGACATCCTGGGAGGACCGGCTCGCGTCCGTACGCGACGAGTGCGACCACCTCGACGGGGCGCTCCTGAAGGTGGCCAAGGAGATGGGCGAGACCGACCTCGCGGTGAAGGACTCCCTCACGCAGGTACGGAAGGCCGGTGAGGCGCCGTGACCAGTACCCTCACCTGGCAGCAGCTCCGCGACCTGAAGCGCTCCGTGTTCGAGGACGCGGGCGACCGGTGGCACGAGGTCTCCAGCCGCTCGGCGACGGACCGCACGCGGGTCGATCGGGCCATGTCCAAGCAGCTCCGCGACACCCAGGAGAGCGAATCCGCCGAGAAGGCGCTGGGGCGCCTGCAGCGGCTCAGCCGCAACTTCCAGTATCTGCACACCGAGTGCGGCCTCGTACGGACCGCCCTCAACGGCCTCGCCGCCGACCTCGCCGCACCCCAACGCAGGCTCCAGCAGGCCCTGGAAGACGCCGCGACCCTGAACCTCACCGTCCACCAGGACGGTTCCGTCAGCTTTCCGGCCGCCGAGGTCGAGAACGTCGCCGGGGAGAAGCGGCAGGTGCCGGGCGGCACGGTGCGCGGCGGCCGGCTGCCGCTGGACCCGCAGCCCCTCGACAGCCGCGGCTTCACGTCCCCGTACGTCGACAGCGCGCCCGGGCTCCGGCTCGTCAACCCGCACGCCGCGAAGGCCGAGGACGTCGCCCACCGCATCACCCAGGCGGTGAACGCGGCACGCGAGGTCGACGCCCGGTACGCCAAGGCGCTGAACGAACTGAAGGCGGAGAAGGGGCTCGACGTCACGGCGGCGATGCTGAAGGACGCCGCGCACGACACCGCCGTCGTCCGCGACGCCGCCGACGCCTACCTGGCCCGCGCCGTCCCGGAGGACAAGACGCCCGCCGAACGCCGGGCGTGGTGGGAGAACCTGGGGGAGGAGCAGCGCCAGGAGTACCTGGTGATCGCACCGGACCTCATCGGCAGCCTGGACGGCATCCCGGCCGCCACCCGCGACGAGGCCAACCGCACCTACCTTCCCGTCCTCATCGCCGAACTGGCGCAGCGGACAGGCGACGACGACGCGCAGACGAAGCTGGACGCGCTGCGGATGATCCAGGACAAGCTGAACCAGCCGAGCCACCCGCCGATGTATCTGCTGGGGATCGGGGAGGAAGGGAACGGCCGGGCGATCGTCTCGTACGGCAACCCCGACACGTCCCGGCACGTGTCGGCGTACGTGCCGGGCCTGGACACCAGTCTGAACGAGACGTTCGTCAAGGAAACCATGGTGCGGGCCCAGAACACCGCCATCGGCGCACGCAAGTACGATCCCTCAAGTGCCTCCATCGTGTGGCTTGGCTACGACGCTCCGCAGTTGACGAACATGCACGTGCTGGGCACGGGCGACGCAGAACGGGGGGCGCCTGCCTACAGCTCCTTCATGGACGGTCTCCAGGCCACGAACCGCCATTCCGACCTCCACCTGACAGCCATCGGGCACTCGTACGGCTCTCTCACCGTGGGTACGGCAGCCAAGGAGCCCGGCGGCATCCCGGGCGTCGATGACGTCATCCTGCTGGGCAGCCCGGGCGTGGGGGTGGACAGGGCGGAGGATCTCGGCGTCGGCAAGGAACACGTCTTCGTCGGTGCGGCGGACAACGACATCGTGACCCACCTGCCGTCGAAGACCCAGGGGAGAGCAGCACTGATCGGTGCCGGTGTGGGCTCCCTTGCCGGGCCGGTCGGGACGGTGCTGGGAACGGTAGTCGCAGGGGAGATCAGTGACCCCGGCAGCGACGACCTGTACTTCGGCAAGGACCCCGCCAGCGAGGCCTTCGGAGCACAGCGCTTCCAGACCCTGACCGGCCCGCACCCCGTCACTAGCGGAGACCCGTTCCAGGCCCACTCCAACTACTTCACGCCGCAGGGCGCGGATTCCGATCCCGTCTCTGCGTCCAACATCGCTCTGATCGTCGCCGGGAAATCCGGCGAAGTGGTCAAGGAGGAGTACCGGTGACACGTGGGGCACGGGCGCTACGGAGGTCCTTTGCGCTCACGCTGGCCGGTTTGGTCGTCGTGGGATGCGGAGTCGCAGGCGGAGGGGCAGCAGACATGAACATGCAGGAAGCCGCGGAGCGCGCGGACTCCATGCTGGACACGACGATCAAGGCGGTGGTGCCGGAGATCCAGTGGACGCACGACACCACGACCGCATCGAGCTGCGAGGTGTGGCGTCGGCGCACCGTCCTCACGATCATTTCCGACGCGCGACGCGGCAACTTCCTCGGAGTGGTCGAGCGTCACTGGAAGAAGAGCGGCTACCGCATCAGCGCTGTGAGGAAGAGCGCCGACGTGCCGGCCATCTTCGCCGAGTCCGCCGACGGCTTCCGGATCACCCTGGAGTTCGGCCACAAAGGCCAAGCCTTCTTCGAAGTGGCCACCCCCTGCGTGGAGGAGTCGGCAGTGGCCGACCCGACGTCGCAGCCCAACGGCCCCGCGTACGCCCCCGGTGGGATCCCCACGCCCAACGTGCGCTCCGACTTCTGGTCGGCGGCGGGTCCGGCCGTCCCGCCTGCCGGTCAGCCCTCGTCCTCCTCGTAGAAGCAGAAGTGGCCCTTGACGGCCGCCACTTCCGGCTTCGGGTCGAGGTAGGCCCACACCGCGTCGGGGCGGCCCGGCAGGGACCAGTACGAGGCGGTGCCCTTGAAGGGGCAGTACGTGCGCGTGTCCGACGGGGCGAGCAGGTCCTCGCGGACGTCCTCCGTCGGGATGTAGCGGCGGGTGCGGCACCCCGTCTCCCGGAGGGTCAGCGCGCGGGTGGTGTCGGCCACCACCCGGCCGTCGCGTGTGACGCGGACCGGCTCGGTGGCCGGTTCGACCGTGATGCGGTGCCCCGAAGGCGTCCTGTCGCTCATGACGGGTGAACGGCGGGCGGCCCGCCGGTGTTCCCGTACCGTTGCGCCATGGACATCTGCGTCTTCCTCTCCGCCGCCGACCTGGACGAGCGCTACACCGCACCCGCCCGCGAGTTCGCCGCGCTGCTCGGCAAGGGCGGCCACACGCTCGTGTGGGGCGGCTCCGACGCGGGGCTCATGAAGGTCGTCGCGGACGCGGCGGAGGAGGCCGGCGGGCGGCTCGTCGGCGTGTCGGTGCAGTTCCTCCACCACAAGGCCCGCCCCGGCGTCGACGAGATGGTCATCGCGAAGGACCTCGCCGAGCGCAAGGCGGAGCTGCTGGCGCGGGCCGACGCCGTCGTCGTCATGGTGGGCGGCACCGGAACCCTCGACGAGGCCACCGAGATCCTGGAGCTGAAGAAGCACGGCCTGCACGACAAGCCGGTCGTGCTGCTGAACACGGCGGGCTTCTACGACGGGCTGAAGGAGCAGTTCCGCCGGATGGAGGCGGAAGGGTTCCTGCCGCTGCCCCTCACCGAGCTGGTGTTCTTCGCCGAGGACGGGGCCTCCGCCCTCGCCTACCTGGAGGAGGCCGCCGGGATCCGGTGACCGGCGCGCCGGGTGCGAGGATGACCCGTATGGCTACTCATCTGATCACCGGCGCCGGCTCCGGCATCGGCGCCGCCGTCGCGCGCCGGCTCCACGCGCGCGGAGACGAGCTGATCCTGCTGGCCCGTGACGCCGGGCGGGCCAGGGAACTGGCCGCGGCGCACCCGGGGGCGAAGACCCTCGTCGGCGACCTCGCCAACCCCGACCGGCTGTCCTGGGCCTTCTCCCACCAGGCGCTCCCGGACCGGCTCGACTCCCTGCTGCACATCGCGGGCGTCGTCGAACTCGGGGCGGTGGGCGAGCTCGGGCTGAAGGCGTGGCGGAGCCAGCTCGACGTGAACCTCCTCGCCCCGGCCGAGCTGACCCGGCTGCTGCTGCCGCAGCTGCGCGCGTCCCAGGGGCACGTGGTGTTCGTGAACTCCGGCGCCGGGCTGAACGCGCACGCCGAGTGGTCGGCGTACGCCGCCTCCAAGCACGGGCTCAAGGCCCTCGCCGACTCCCTGCGCGCCGAGGAGCACGCCCACGGGGTGCGCGTCACCTCCGTGTACCCGGGCAGGACCGCCAGCCCCATGCAGGCCAAAGTGCACCACCAGGAGGGCAAGGCGTACGACCCGGCCCGCTGGATCGACCCCGAGTCCGTGGCCACCACCCTCCTCATGGCGCTCGACCTGCCGCGGGACGCCGAGGTCAACGACCTCACCGTGCGGCCGGGGCGGTAGGCCCTTGCGCGTACCCTTCCCGGGTGAGCGAGAACATCCGTAGCGAGGACGTCATCTGGGGCCCGGCCACCGGGGTGGGCTCCCTGCCGGGCGGCGACGCCCGCGAGGCCGCGAGGACCGTCACCGGGTCCTTCGAGGACTTCGTCCACTTGCCGGAGCTGCCGGCCCGCGGCCCCGGAGCGGACATGATCGGCCGGACCGCCGGGATGCTGGTCGACATGTACGCGCACGTCGAGCCCAGCGGCTGGCGCATCAGCGACCGGCCCGGCCGCGACACCCGGCGGGCCCGCTCCTGGCTCGGGGAGGACCTGGACGCGCTGGAGGAGTCCACCCAGGAGTACGACGGGACGTTGAAGGTGCAGGCCGTCGGGCCGTGGACCCTCGCCGCCGCCCTGGAGCTGCGCGGCGGCGAGGCCGCCCTGGCCGACCCCGGTGCCTGCCGCGACCTGGCCGGCTCCCTCGCCGAGGGGCTGCGCGGCCACCTCGCGGATGTCCGGCGGCGCGTGCCGGGCGCCCGCGTCGTCCTCCAGCTCGACGAGCCGTCGCTGACCGCGGTGCTGCGCGGTCAGGTGAGGACCGCCAGCGGCTACCGCACCTACCGGGCCGTGGACCGGCAGGTCGTGGAGGCCGGGCTGCGGGACGTCATCGCGGCCGCCGAGGTCCCCGTGGCCGTGCACTCCTGCGCCCCCGACGTGCCGTTCGCGCTGCTCCGCCGCGCCGGCGCCGCAGCCATCTCGTTCGATTTCGGACTCCTCACGGATCGTGACGACGAGGCGGTCGGGGAGGCCGTCGAGGGCGGCACGAAGCTGTTTGCCGGCGTCGTGCCCTCCACCGACGGCCCGTTGTCGGACCCTGCCGGTAGCGTCATGGGTGTCAGGACGCTGTGGCGCAGGTTGGGGCTGCATCCGGGCACGCTCGCGCACGCCTTGGTGATCACCCCGGCGTGCGGTCTGGCGGGTGCCTCGCCCGCCTACGCCCGCCGCGCACTGGCGCACTGTGTCAAGGCGGCGAAGTCCCTCGCGGACAACCCTGAGTAACGGGAGGATCGACGTGGCGGTCGAACAGGACGGTCGGGACCGGCAGGACGGGCAGGGCGGTCGCGACCGGCAGCTCGGGCAGGACGACGCCGTGCCGGCGGAGGCCCGGGAGGAGCACGCCCGGCTGGCCGAGCAGGTGGAGGAGCACCGCTTCCGGTACTACGTGAAGGACCAGCCGGTCGTCAGCGACGCCGAGTTCGACCGGCTCCTGCGCACCCTGGAGCGCCTGGAGGAGCAGCACCCCGGGCTGCGCACCCCCGACTCCCCGACGCAGAAGGTCGCGGGGGCGTACGAGACGGAGTTCACGGCGGTCCGGCACCGGGAGCGGATGCTGTCCCTGGACAACGCGTTCGACGACGAGGAGCTGGCCGCCTGGGCGGAGCGGGTGGCGCGCGACGTCGGCGCCGCCGAGCACCACTTCCTGTGCGAGCTGAAGGTCGACGGCCTGGCCGTGAACCTCACGTACGAGAAGGGGCGGCTCACCCGCGCCGCGACCCGCGGCGACGGCCGCACGGGCGAGGACATCACCCCCAACGTGCGGACCATCGCGGACGTCCCCGACCGGCTGAAGGGCGACCGCGTCCCCGACCTGGTGGAGATCCGGGGCGAGGTGTACTTCCCGATGGAAGCGTTCGAGGAGCTGAACGCCCGCCTCGTGGCCGCCGGGGACAAGCCCTTCGCGAACCCGCGGAACGCCGCCGCGGGATCGCTGCGCCAGAAGGACCCGAGGATCACGGCGACGCGTCCCCTGCACATGGTGGTGCACGGCGTCGGCGCCCGTGAGGGACTGGCCATCGACTGCCTGTCGCACGCCTACGAGCTGCTGCGCGAGTGGGGGCTGCCCACCGCCCGGCACAACCGCGTGGTCGGGGACCTGGACGGCGTGCGGGAGTTCATCGCGTACTACGGGGACCACCGGCACTCGGTGGAGCACGAGATCGACGGCGTGGTCGTCAAACTCGACGAGATCCCCCTCCAGGGGAGGCTGGGCTCCACGTCGCGCGCGCCGCGCTGGGCCATCGCGTACAAGTACCCGCCGGAGGAGGTCAACACCAAGCTGGTGAACATCCGGGTCGGTGTGGGCCGTACGGGCCGCGTCACGCCGTACGCCCAGGTGGAGCCGGTCACCGTCGCCGGTTCCGAGGTGGAGTTCGCCACGCTGCACAACCAGGACGTGGTGAAGGCCAAGGGCGTCCTCATCGGTGACACGGTCGTGCTGCGGAAGGCCGGAGACGTCATCCCGGAGATCCTCGGCCCGGTCGTCGACCTGCGGGACGGCAGCGAGCGCGAGTTCGTCATGCCGTCCGCGTGCCCGGAGTGCGGCACGCCGCTGAAGCCGATGAAGGAGGGCGACGTCGACCTGCGCTGCCCGAACGGCCGGACCTGCCCGGCGCAGCTCCGGGAACGGCTGTTCTACCTCGGGGGGCGCAAGTGCTTCGACATCGAGAACTTCGGCTACGTCGCGGCGGCCGCGCTGACCCGCCCGCTGGAGCCGGCCGAGCCGCCCCTGGTCGACGAGGGCGACCTGTTCGACCTGACGATCGAGCAGCTGCTGCCGATCAAGGCGCACGTCCTGGACCAGGACAGCGGTCTGCCGAAGCGCGACCCGAAGACCGGCGAGGAGAAGGTCGTCACGGTCTTCGCCAACCAGAAGGGCGAGCCGAAGAAGAACGCCCTGGCCATGCTGAAGAACATCGAGGAAGCCAAGAGCCGCCCGCTCGCCCGGGTCATCACCGCGCTCTCCATCCGCCATGTGGGTCCCGTCGCCGCCGAGGCGCTCGCCCGCGAGTTCCGCTCCGTCGACCGTATCGAACAGGCCACGGAAGAGGAGCTGGCGGCGGTGGAGGGCGTCGGCGGGGTCATCGCGCAGTCGCTCAAGGAGTGGTTCGCGGAGGAGTGGCACCGCGAGATCCTGCGCAAATGGCGGGCTGCGGGCGTCCGGATGGAGGAGGAGGGCGCCGGCGAGGAGGAGGGCCCGCGCCCGCTGGAGGGGCTCACCGTCGTCGTCACCGGCACGCTGGAGAACCACACGCGGGACGGTGCCAAGGAGGCCCTGCAGGCACTCGGCGCGAAGGTGACCGGCTCCGTCTCCAAGAAGACGTCCTTCGTGGTGGCCGGCGAGAACCCGGGCTCCAAGTACGACAAGGCCGTGCAGCTGAAGGTCCCCGTGCTGGACGAGGCCGGTTTCGCCGTGCTCCTGGAGCAGGGGCCGGACGCCGCCCGCGAAGTGGCCGCGCCCGTCGAACAGTAGAGCGGCAGGCGGAGGAGGCAGGGGAAGCGTAAGACCGGGAAGGAGCAGTAAACGGCCGGAAAAGGTCACCCGTTCGGCCCATATCGGCTGCATACGGGTGGCTGGGTCGCATTCGGGCAAGAGCTGTAGAGCGCTGCCCGCGGAAGCCCTCCGCGGCCTACTGTTGAGCTGTGCGCCTGTTGTGCACGGCCGCGTGGGGACACTCCCGCCGTGGTGACATGACACGAGGCCACCACCACCAGGCAGAGGCAACGGCACCGCCGGCTGTGAGAGGGACGGAATGAAACCGACCGAGAGTGCCGACCCGGTCGCGCGGCCGCGTCCGTACGCGCCCGTCGGCGCGGCGTGCGCGGGACTCGTCGCCCAACTGCCCGCCATCGTCGTGGCGCTCGCCGCGGTCGCCCTCGCGACCGGGTTCTACCGCGCCGTCAGCCACGGCCACGCACTCTTCCCCGGCGGCGCCACGGGCTGGTCCCTCGCCGTCCTCACCGGCATCGTCGTGGGCCACCTCGTGGCCCTCGGCCGCGACCGCTGGTGGGGCGGCACGGGCTCCGGCGCCGCCCTCACCCTCGCCGTCCTGCTCCTGTACGGCTGGGTGCCCGCCGGCCTGGTCAGCCTGGCCGTCGTCGTCCTCGTGGGCGCCGCCCGCAGGCACCGGTGGCGGCAGGGCCTCCTGCACGGGGCCGCCGACGTCCTCGGCATCGGCTCAGCCGCCCTCGTCCTGGCCGCCTTCGGGGACGTGCCGTCCGTCGAACGGCCCTGGGAGCCCCTCGAATGGGGGATCGCCGCCGTACCGGAAGTCGCGCTCGCCGCGGGCACGTACCTGGTGGTGACCCGGATCGTCCTGTGGTACACGCTCGCGCCGCCCGCCGGCGGCCTGCCCACCGCGGCCCGCACCGCGCTGCTCCGCCAGGGGCTCGTCGCCGTCGCCCTGCTCGGCATCGCCCCGCTGATCTGCGTCGTGGCGGTCTCCCTGCCGGTGCTGCTGCCGCTCTTCGCCGTGCCTTTAATCGCCCTCGACTCCACGCTGTGGATCGCCCGCGCCCGCGCCGAGGAGCAGTTGCGCGACCCGCTGACCGGACTGCCCAACCGGCAGTGGCTGCTGGAGCGCACCTGGACCGCCCTGGAGGCCGCCGAGGCCGACGGCGTCCGCACCGCCCTCGTCCTCATCGACCTCGACCGCTTCCGGTCCGTCAACGACACCCTCGGGCACCTCGCGGGCGACCGGCTCCTCCTGCAGATCGCCGAGCGCCTGCGGCTCGCCCTGCCGCGGGGCGCCGAGGCCGCCCGGCTCGGCGGCGACGAGTTCGCCGTCCTCCTGCCCACCGCCGACTCCCCGACCAGCGCCCAGCGCGTCGCCCGGCTGCTCGCGGCCGAGCTGTCCTCCCCCCTCGACCTCGACGGACTCACCCTCGTCCTGGAGGCAAGCGCGGGCGTCGCCGTCTTCCCCGACCACGCGCTGGACGCCGAGGGCCTCCTCCAGCGCGCCGACGTCGCCATGTACCAGGCCAAGCGGGACCGCACGGGCGTCGAGGTGTACGAGTCGAAGCGCGACTCCAACACCCCCGACCGGCTCGGCCTCCTCGGGGACCTGCGCCGCGCCCTCGACGCCGGCGACGTGGAACTGCACTACCAGCCCAAGGTCCGCTTCGACGGCCACGTGGCCGGCCTGGAGGCACTCGTGCGCTGGGTGCACCCCGAGCGCGGCAAGGTGCCCCCGGACGAGTTCATCGCCATCGCCGAGTCCTCCGGCCTGATGCCGCACCTCACCGAGTACGTCCTCGAGACGGCGCTCGGCCAGGTCGCCCGGTGGCGCGCCCAGGGCCTGGACGTGCCGGTCGCCGTCAACGTCTCGCCGCGGGACGTGCACAGCCCCGGCTTCGCGGGGGCGGTCGCCGCCCGGCTCGCCCGCCACGGCGTCCCGGCGGGCGCCCTCCAGCTGGAGATAACGGAGCACGTGCTGCTGGAGGACCCGCAGCGGGCCGCGGACACCCTCGCGGGACTCACCGGCCACGGCGTGAAGATGTCGCTGGACGACTTCGGCACCGGCTACTCCTCGCTCGTGCACCTGCGGCGGCTGCCGGTGAGCGAACTGAAGATCGACCGCTCGTTCGTCGCGCGGCTCGCCGTGGACAACGAGGACGCCGAGATCGTCCGCTGCACCGTGGACCTCGCGCACTCCCTGGGCCTCCTCGTCGTCGCGGAGGGCGTCGAGGACGACGAGACGTGGGAGCGCCTGCGGGACCTCGGCTGCGACGCGGTGCAGGGATGGCTGGTGGCCGCCGCCATGCCGCCCGCCGAGACCACGGCGTGGCTCCGCGCCCGCGGCAAGCACGGCTGGCGCCGTCCCGCGGCCGCCCTGCCGCCGTCCCCGTCCGGCCAGGCGTCCGACCAGCCGTCCGACCAGCCGTCCGGCCAGATCGTCACCTGAGCGCCCCGCCGGCGGCCCGCCGCGGCACGCCGGCGGGCCGGGGCGCCGGCGACGGGGCAAACCGTTTAACGGGTGAGGGGCACCGCCCCATAGGATTGGGCCAAAATCCACACACTCACCCCTGAGGATCGCTGCATGCCTGGCATCACGCGCGAGGAGGTCGCCCACCTCGCCCGGCTGGCGCGTCTGGAGCTGAAGCCCGAAGAGCTCGACCACTTCGCAGGCCAGCTCGACGACATCATCGGCGCGGTCGCCCGCGTCTCCGAGGTCGCCGACCAAGACGTCCCGCCGACCTCCCACCCGCTGCCGCTGACCAACGTCATGCGCGCGGACGAGGTCCGTCCGTCGCTCACCCCGGAGCAGGCGCTCTCCGGTGCCCCTGCCCAGGAGCAGCAGCGTTTCAAGGTGCCGCAGATCCTGGGGGAGGACTGACCGTCATGACGGACACCCACATCATCAAGCTCACCGCCGCCGAGATCGCGCAGAAGATCGCGTCCGGTGAACTCACCGCCGTCGAGGTCGCCGAGGCGCACCTCGCGCGCATCGCCGCCGTCGACGAGAAGGTCAACGCCTTCCTGCACGTCGACCGCGAAGGCGCCCTCGCGCAGGCCCGCGCCGTCGACGAGAAGCGCGAGCGCGGCGAGGAGCTCGGCCCGCTCGCGGGCGTGCCGCTCGCCCTGAAGGACATCTTCACCACCCAGGACATGCCGACCACCGTCGGCTCCAAGATCCTGGAGGGCTGGCGGCCGCCGTACGACGCGACGCTCGTCAGGAAGCTGCGCGCCGCCGACGTCGTCATCCTCGGCAAGACCAACATGGACGAGTTCGCCATGGGGTCCTCCACCGAGAACAGCGCCTACGGTCCGACCGGCAACCCCTGGGACCTCAGCCGCATCCCCGGCGGCTCCGGCGGCGGTTCCTCCGCCGCCCTCGCCGCCTACGAGGCGCCCCTCGCCATCGGCACCGACACGGGCGGCTCCATCCGCCAGCCGGCCGCCGTCACCGGCACCGTCGGCGTCAAGCCGACCTACGGCGCGGTGTCCCGCTACGGCATGGTGGCCTTCTCCTCCTCCCTCGACCAGGGCGGGCCGTGCGCCCGCACCGTCCTCGACGCGGCCCTGCTGCACGAGGTCATCGCCGGGCACGACCCGATGGACTCGACCTCCATCGACGCGCCCGTCCCGCAGGTCGTCGAGGCCGCCCGCAACGGCAGCGTCGAGGGCATGCGCGTCGGTGTCGTCAAGCAGTTCCGCGGCGAGGGCTACCAGGCCGGCGTCGTGCAGCGGTTCGACGAGTCCGTCGCGCTCCTCAAGGAGCTCGGCGCGCAGATCGTCGAGCTGGACTGCCCGTCGTTCGACCTCGCGCTGTCCGCGTACTACCTGATCGCGCCCTCGGAGTGCTCGTCCAACCTCGCCCGCTTCGACGGCCTGCGCTACGGGCTGCGGACCGGCGACGACGGTTCGCGCTCCGCCGAGGAGGTCACCTCCCTCACCCGCGAGGCCGGCTTCGGCGCCGAGGTGAAGCGGCGCATCATGCTCGGCACGTACGCCCTCAGCTCCGGCTACTACGACGCGTACTACGGCTCCGCGCAGAAGGTCCGCACCCTCATCAAGCAGGACTTCGACCGGGCCTTCGAACAGGTCGACGTGATCGTCTCCCCGACGACCCCGACCACGGCCTTCCCGATCGGCGAGCGCGCCGACGACCCCATGGCCATGTACCTGGCCGACCTGTGCACCATCCCGACCAACCTGGCCGGCAACGCCGCCATGTCCGTGCCGTGCGGCCTCGCCCCCGAGGACAACCTGCCGGTCGGGCTGCAGATCATCGCCCCCGTGATGAAGGACGAGCGCCTCTACCAGGTGGGCGCCGCCGTCGAGGCCGCCTTCGTGGCACGCTGGGGCCACCCGCTGCTGGAGGAGGCACCGTCGCTGTGAGCGCACTGACCAAGGCCAAGGGCTTCAAGAGGTCGAAAACCGGTACGTACCTGTCCATCGGCACCACCGCGTTCGGCGCCGTCAGCGTCATCAAGCAGGCCCGCAAGGCCCGGACCGAGCACGACACGCTGCAGCTCGTGGACGCGATCGTGTCCGCCGCTGCCATCGTCACCGGCCTCGCCATCCTGGTGCGCGAGCTGAAGCGCATCGGTGACGACGATGTCCTGTTCGGCTGAGAGGGAAAGTTTCACCGTGACCGCCACGACTGACCTGGTGTCGTACGAGGACGCCCTCGCCACCTTCGAGCCCGTCATGGGCCTGGAGGTGCACGTCGAACTCGGCACCAAGACCAAGATGTTCTGCGGCTGCTCGACCGAGCTGGGCGCGGACCCGAACACCCAGACCTGCCCGGTCTGCCTCGGCCTGCCCGGCGCGCTGCCCGTCGTCAACGCGATCGGCGTCGAGTCCGCCATCCGGATCGGCCTCGCACTGAACTGCGAGATCGCCGAGTGGTGCCGCTTCGCCCGGAAGAACTACTTCTATCCGGACATGCCGAAGAACTTCCAGACCTCCCAGTACGACGAGCCCATCGCCTTCCACGGCTACCTCGACGTGCAGCTGGAGGACGGCGAGGTCTTCCGCGTCGAGATCGAGCGCGCGCACATGGAGGAGGACACCGGCAAGTCGACCCACGTCGGCGGTGCCACCGGCCGCATCCACGGCGCGCAGCACTCCCTGCTCGACTACAACCGCGCGGGCATCCCGCTCATCGAGATCGTCACCAAGCCGATCGTCGGCGCCGGCGACCGCGCACCCGAGGTCGCCAAGGCGTACGTGGCCGAGCTGCGCTCCCTGATCCGCGCCCTCGGCGTGTCCGAGGCCCGCATGGAGATGGGCCAGATGCGCTGCGACGTCAACCTGTCGCTGCGCCCGATCGGCACCGAGAAGTTCGGCACCCGCAGCGAGACCAAGAACGTCAACTCGCTGCGCTCCGTCGAGCGGGCCGTCCGCTACGAGATCCAGCGGCACGCCGCGGTCCTCGTCGGCGGCGGCACGATCGTGCAGGAGACCCGCCACTTCCACGAGGACGACGGCTCCACGACGTCCGGCCGGGTGAAGGAGGAGGCCGAGGACTACCGGTACTTCCCCGAGCCCGACCTCGTGCCGGTCGCCCCGTCCCGCGAGTGGGTCGAGAAGCTCCGCGCCGAGCTGCCCGAGCTGCCGCGGCTGCGCCGCAACCGGCTCCGCGAGGAGTGGGGCGTCTCCGCCCTCGACATGCAGGCCATCCTCAACGCCGGGGCCATCGACCTGATCGTCGCCACGATCGACGCGGGCGCCCCGGCCGACCAGGCCCGCAAGTGGTGGATGGGCGAACTGTCCCGGCAGGCCAACGAGTCCGGCACAGCGCTGGACGAGCTGGCCATCACCCCGGCGCAGGTGGCCCGGGTCACCGAGCTCGTCGCCTCCGGCGACCTCAACGACAAGCTGGCCCGCCAGGTGATCGAGGGCGTGCTGGCCGGCGAGGGCGACCCGGACGCGGTCGTCGAGAAGCGCGGCCTGAAGGTGGTCTCCGACGAGGGCGCCCTGGGCGCCGCCGTGGAGGAGGCCATCGCCGCCAACGCCGCCATCGCGGACAAGATCCGCGGCGGCAAGGTCGCGGCGGCCGGCGCGCTGGTCGGCGCCGTCATGAAGGCCACCCGCGGCCAGGCCGACGCGGCCCGGGTCCGGGAACTGATCCTGGAGAAGCTGGGCGTCAGCGAGGGCTGACCCCCGCGTCCCGCGAGGGGCGGCGCACCGGCACGGTCCGGCGCGCCGCCCCTTCGTCGCGTCCGGGGCGCGGTGGCGGGGGGCGCACGGCCGTGGCGTGCGCGTGGCCGGGCCCCGCGGGTGCCGTGCCGGTGAGCCGCGTCTGAGGGCGCCGTGGCGGGCGGGCGTGCCGTTCCGGCGTACGCGGGGCGCGCGACGGCGGCTGAGGGCGCGGGGTCGGCTGAGGGGTACGGCGGCCGCCGTACCCGGGCGGGGGAGCCGTCAGCCCTTGCCGCCGGGGCGCTCGGGCGGCGGAGCGGCTATCCCGTACCGCCGGGACGCTCGGGCGAGGGGGCCGTCAGCCCGCGCGGCGACCGTGCCTGTGCGGGGGAGCCGTCCTCCCGTGCCGCCACTGTGAGGGGGAGCGGTCCTCCCGTACCGCCGCCGCCGTGCCCGTACGGGCGGGCAGTCCTCGCGTGCCGCCGCCGCCCCCACGGCGGCAAGCAGGCCACCTCGTGCCGCCGCCGTGCCTGTGAGGGGGAGCCGCCGGCGCCGGCCGCCCCGCGGGGCGGCAAGCAGGTCACCCGCACCCCCCGCCGCGCCCCTGCGGGGCCCGCTTTTCCAGGGGTCGGCAGGCCACCCGTACTGCCGAGGGCCCCCCGCCATCCGGCCTGTGAGTAAGCCCACGAAAGGGGCAAATGATCTCTTTTGGCTGTCAGAGTGGCAGACCAGCAGGTCATGTGTTCTTCCGGGAGGTTCCCGGCACGAACCGCACACCCCTCAGGGAGCGACCCTTTGGCAGCCCTCGCCCGGTGGTGCATGCGCCACCGCCTCGTGACCGTACTGCTCTGGCTGGCCGCGCTTGTCGGCGTGACCGCGGCCGCGGGCATCGCCGGCTCCGCGTACTCGAACGACTACGACGTGCCCGGCACCGAGTCCGGCCGTGCCGCGGCCGTGCTCCAGGAAAGCTTCCCCGGTCAGGGCGGCAGCAGCGGCACGATCGTCTGGCACACCGACTCCGGCACCGTCCGCGCCGCGGCCGTCGAGCAGCGGATGACGGACATGCTGGACGAGGTCGGCGAGCTGCCCGGGGTCACCTCCGTGACCGGCCCGTACGGCTCCGCCACCGTCCCCGAGGCGACCGGCGGCATCGACGCCTCCCGCGCGGGCGACGCCGACCCGCAGTCCGCGAGGACCGCGCAGGCCGCCGAGGCCGACGCCCACACCTCCGGCGGGTACAGCGGCCAGATCAGCGAGGACGGCCGCACTGCCTATGCCACCGTCGCCTTCGACCAGGCCACCGACGACATCCCGCGGGAGCAGGCCCGGGCCTTCGTCGACACCGCCCGTGCCGCGGCCGGCGACGGGGTCGAGGTGGCCGTCGGCGGGACCGTCGCCGCGCTCACCGAGAGCGAGAGCGCGCACACCGCCGAGATCGTCGGCGTCGCCGTCGCCGCCGTGGTGCTCTTCCTGGCCTTCGGCTCCCTGGCCGCCAGCGCGCTGCCCATCGCCACCGCCCTGGTCAGCGTCGGCACCGCCTACTCCGGGATCGCCCTGCTCGGCCACGTCATGTCCGTCGCCGACTTCGCACCCATGCTGGGCATGCTCATCGGCCTCGGCGTCGGCATCGACTACGCGCTCTTCATCGTCACCCGCCACCGCAAGGGCCTCAAGCGCGGTCTCACCGTCGCCGAGGCCGCCGAGAGCGCCGTCGCCACCACCGGGCGGGCCGTCGTCTTCGCGGGCGCCACCGTCTGCATCGCGCTCCTCGGCATGCTGATCCTCGGGCTGGGCTTCCTCAACGGCGTCGCCATAGCCGCGTCCCTCACCGTCATCCTCACCGTCGCCGCGTCCGTGACGCTGCTGCCCGCGTTGCTCTCCTTCATCGGGATGCGGGCCCTGTCCCGCCGCGAGCGCCGCCGCCTCACCGAGCACGGCCCGCAGCCCGAGCTGCCCACGGGCTTCGCCGCCCGCTGGTCCGCGTTCGTCGAGCGGCACCCGAAGAAGCTGGGCGCGGTCGCCGCCGTCGTCATGCTCGTCCTGGCGCTGCCGACGCTGTCGCTGCGCCTCGGCACCTCCGACCAGGGCAACGACCCCGCCTCGGCCACCACCCGCCAGGCGTACGACCAGCTCGCCGAGGGCTTCGGGCCCGGCGTCAACGGTCCGCTGACCGTCGTCGCCGAGCTGGACGGCGCCGCCGACCGGGTCGCCATGAACGAGCTGCCCGGCCAGCTGCGCGCCACCGCCGGCGTGGACTCCGTCGGCCCCGTCACCTACAGCGGCAACGGCAGCACGGCGACGGTCACCGTCGTCCCGGACTCCGCACCCCAGTCGCAGCAGACCAGCGACCTCGTCGAGCGGCTGCGCGCCGACGTCCTGCCCGCCGCCGAGCAGGGCACCACACTGGACGTCCACGTCGGCGGCATCACGGCCGCGTACGACGACTTCGCGCAGGTCATCATCGGCAAGCTGCCGCTGTTCGTCGGCGTCGTCATCGCCCTCGGCTGCCTGCTGCTCCTACTCGCCTTCCGGTCCCTCGGCATCCCGCTGAAGGCCGCGGCCATGAACGTGGCCGCCGTCGCGTCCGCCTTCGGCATCGTCGTGGCGATCTTCCAGTGGGGCTGGGGCAGCGAGCTGCTCGGCCTCGGCAGCGCCGGCCCCATCGAACCCTTCCTGCCGGTCATCGCCGTGTCCGTGCTCTTCGGGCTCTCCATGGACTACCAGGTCTTCCTGGTGAGCCGGATGTACGAGGAGTGGCTGGAGACCAGGGACAACCGGCGCGCCGTCCGCGTGGGGCTCGCCGAGACCAGCCGGGTCATCAACTCCGCCGCCGTCATCATGATCGCCGTGTTCCTCGCGTTCGTGCTGTCCGGCGACCGGGTCATCGCGATGTTCGGCATCGGCCTCGCCGCCGCCGTCGCCCTGGACGCCTTCGTCCTGCGCACCCTGCTCGTACCGGCCCTCATGCACATGCTGGGCGGGGCGAACTGGTGGCTGCCGCGGAGTCTGGACCGGATCCTGCCGAAGATCAGCATCGAGCCCCCCGAGGTCCCCGTACCGGCAGCCCGTGCGAGGATCCCGGAGAAGCGCACGAGCGGCGACGGAGAGCTCGTGCCGTAGCCCGCCGGCACGGCGGGGGAGCGGGGGGAGACCACCATGGTGTTCGCGATGTCCCTGGGCGACGACGGCGCCGAACTGTGCCCGCTGGAGCCCTGGCAGGCCGAGGAGTACCTCGCGCACATCGACCGCGGCCGTGACTTCATCGGCCGGTACGTCGGACTGCCGGACGTGTGCAAGGACCTCGCGTCGGCCCGGGCGTTCCTCCAGTCGTACGCCGACAAGACGGCCGCCGACGCGGGGCGCCTCTACGCCATCCGGCTGGACGGCACCCTCGTCGGCGGCGTCATGTTCCGCACCATGGACCCCGCGATGGGCACCTGCGAGGTCGGCTGCTGGCTGGAGCCCGCCGCCGTGGGGCGCGGCCTGGTCACCCGGGCGGCCACGGCGATCATCGACTGGGCCGTGGAGGTGCGCGGCATGCACCGCGTCGAGTGGGTGGTCGCCCCGGCCAACACCGACAGCATCAACGTCGCCAAGCGCCTCGGCATGACCCGGGACGGCGTGCTGCGCGGGGTCTACCTGTACCGGGGTGAGCGGCAGGACAGCGAGGTCTGGTCCGTCCTCGCCCCGGAGTGGCGCGCCCACCGGAAGGCGGCCCGGGCCGTCCCCGGCAGCTGAGGCGGCCGGGGCGGGCAGCCGGCCGAGTCCGGGCAGCCGGGGCCTGGCAGTCGAGTCCGGGCTGCCGGGCCTGGCAGCCGAGTCCGGGCAGCCGAGTCCGGGCTGCCTGGGCCTGGCGGCCTGGGCCTGGCAGTCGAGGCCGGGCTGCCGGGGCCGGATCCGACCGGCTGCGGCCGCCGCGGGACGGCGGGTGGGGGCGTCCCGCGCGAGGAGCGGCGACCGCCACAGCCACCGCCCGGACTTGTGCCGGCCTTCGCCCTCCTGGGCCTGCCGTCCCCCTGTCTGCTGCGCAGGCATGGCCTTCCGCGGCCATGGCAGGCACCGTCCCCCCGCGGCCCGTAGAGGTCGGCCCCGGGCAGGGACGCCGCCCCAGGGCAGCCACCCGCGCTCCCCCGGGGCAGCCACCGCCGTCCGCCCCAAGGCGGGCGTCAGGCGGGCGCGTGGTCACCCTCGGTGAAGGCCGTCACCCCGGCGGGCGGCGCCCCCTCACCGCACCTCCAGCAGCAGGATCCGGTCGTCGCCGGGCTCCGGCGTCCCGCGGCCGTCGGTCTCGCTCGTGACCAGCCAGAGCCGGTTGCCGCCCGCCGCCAGCACCGTGCGCAGCCGCCCGTACTCGCCTTCGAGGAACGCCTGCGGCGCGGCGGAGGGTTCCCCGCCGGCCAGCGGGATCCGCCAGAGCCGCTGGCCGCGCAGCCCGGCCATCCACGCCGAGCCCGCCACCACGGCGAGACCGCTCGGCGACGCCTCGGCCACGTCCCACTGCGCCACCGGGTCGACGAAGTCGCCCGACCCGCCGTCCTTCCCCTCCACCTCGGGCCAGCCGTAGTTGCGGCCCGGCTGGATCAGGTTGAGCTCGTCCCACGTGTTCTGGCCGAACTCCGACGCCCACAGCCGCTTCTCCCTGTCCCAGGCGAGGCCCTGGACGTTGCGGTGGCCGTACGAGTACACGACGGAGTCCTCCTGCGGGTTGCCGTGCAGGGGCTGCCCGTCGGGGGTCATCCGCAGGATCTTGCCGGCCAGGGAGTCCTTGTCCTGGGACAGCCCCGTCTCGCCGGTCTCGCCCGTGCCCGCGTACAGCATCCCGTCGGGCCCGAACGCGATCCGTCCGCCGTTGTGGATGACGCCCTTCGGGATGCCCCGCAGGACCGTGTCGGGGGCGCCGAGCTGCTGCCCGGCCGGTCGGCTCTCGTCGTAGATCATGCGGGCGATGCGGTTGTCGGACGCGGTGGTGAAGTACGCGTAGACGAGGTGGTCCTCCCCGTACGAGGGGGACAGGGCGAGGCCCAGGAGCCCGCCCTCGCCGCCCGGGTCGACCCCGGGCACCTCGCCGACCTCGGTGAGCTTCCCCGTCTCCGCGTCGACCCGGGTGATCGTGCCCTCGTCCCGGGAGGACACCAGCAGGTCGCCGCCCGGCAGCTCGGCCAGCCCCCACGGAGACGTCAGCCCCTCGGCGACCGTCCGCACCACCCGTACCGAGCCCTTGGCGGGCGGTGCGGACGGGGCGGGGGAGGCGGACGGGGAGGGCGCGGGGCTCGCGGACGCGGACGGCGGCGGCGTCCCGGTGGCGCCGGGCGGGCTCTGCCCGTCCGAGGCGCAGCCGGTCGCGACGAGCAGCGCGGAAGCGGCCAACAAGGCCGTCATGGTGGGACGTTGCACGGTTCGGATCCCTTCCCCCAGCGGTGTCGCGAGCAGCACGTCCAGCCTAGGCCCCCGGCGGGCGGCCGCCCTTCACCACCTGCGTGTCGGCATCCTCGGACGCCCCGCGCGGACCGTCACGCCCGGCCCCCGGCCCCCGGCATCCTCGGACGCCCCGCGCGGACCGTCACGCCCGGCGCCCCGACCGCCCCGGCCCCCGACCGCCGCGCCTGTCCGGCCGCCTGCCGCCCACCGCGCCCGTTCGGTCTGCCCGCCCCGCCTGTCCGGCCGCCCCGTCCGCCCACGCGCGCGCCCGGTCCGCCCGCCCCACCCGTCCGCCCCACCCGTCCGCCGCTCTCGCCCGCCGCTCCCGCCCGTACAGCGGTCTGCCGCCCGCCCGTCCG
Source organism: Streptomyces sp. CC228A (assembly GCF_021390935.1). Taxonomy (GTDB): domain Bacteria; phylum Actinomycetota; class Actinomycetes; order Streptomycetales; family Streptomycetaceae; genus Streptomyces. The sequence goes on along the minus strand of NZ_JAJPUI010000002.1, from coordinate 251,371 downwards.
ACGGCCGGCCGGGCGGGCGGGCGCCGGTTCAGTCCCAGGAGCCGAGGGCGGGCGGAAGGGCCGCCAGTTCGGCCAGGTCGCGGGCGGTGAGCTCCAGGGCCGCCGCTCCCGCGTTCTGCACCGCCCACTCGGCCCGCTTCGTGCCCGGCACGGGCACCACGTGGCGCCCCGCCGACAGCACCCACGCCAGGGCCACCTGCGCGGGGGTGACGCCCGTGCCCGCGCCCCCGTGGCGCTCCGCCACCCGCCGCAGCCCCGCCACCAGCGGCTGGTTCGCGGCCATCATCTCCGCCGTGAACCGCGGATGCCGGGCCCGCATGTCCTCGGGCTCGAAGCCGCCGCCCGGCGTCAGCGTCCCCGTGAGGAAGCCGTTGCCCAAGGGCATCGCCGCGAGGAAGCCGACGCCCCGCGCCGCGCACCACGGCAGCAGCCGGGCCAGCGCCTCCCGCGACCACAGCGACAGCTCCGCCTGCACCGCCGCCACCGGGAAGACCTGCTGGACGCGCTCCAACTGCCGGATCGTTCCGTCGTACAGGTCGTACGGGCCCCGGCGTCCGCCGCGCACGCCCACCGCGCACAGGCCCAGCGCCCGCACCTTGCCCGCCGTGACCAGCTCGGCCATCGCCCCCCAGGTCTCCTCCACCGGCACCTTCGGATCCGCCCGGTGCAGCTGGTAGAGGTCGATCACGTCTGTCTGCAGGCGCCGCAGCGACGCGTCGCAGGCCCGCCGCACGTACGAGGGGCGGCCGTTCGCCACGATGTGGCCGTCACCGACCACCAGACCGCACTTCGTCGAGACGAACGCCTCCGCCCGGCGCTCCTTCAGCACCCGGCCCAGCAGCAGCTCGTTCGTGTACGGGCCGTACATGTCCGCCGTGTCCAGCAGGCTCACCCCGGCGTCCAGCGCCGCGTGCACGGCCCGCAGCGAGCGGTCACCGCGCCGCTGGGAAGCGCTGTAGGCCCAGCTCATCGGCATGCAGCCGAGGCCGACCGCCCCCACGCCCAGCCCGGTCGCTCCGAGTGTCCTGCGCTCCAACTCCCCGTTCCTCCCTGTGCAGCGCACCCAAAACTAACCAATGGCGGACCGGCGCCTTCGCCTAGCCTCCTGGGCATGACTGCTGATGTGTGGCTGCCGATTGCGGCCGACGAGATCGACGGGCTGCCCGGGGCCTCCGCGTCCGGGCTCACCTACCGCTTCTGGGACGGCGGGCCGGACTTCCCGGCCGACCCCGCCGACTGCGCCTTCTACGTCGTCCCGTACATGAAGGGCATGGAGACGGCGATACGGCCGCTCACCGCCATGGGGTCGCTGCGGGTCGTCCAGACCCTGTCGGCGGGCGTGGACCACGTCACGCCCGGCCTCGGGGACGTACCGGCGGGCGTGGCCCTGTGCAACGCCCGAGGCGTGCACGAGGCCAGCACCGCCGAGCTCGCCCTCGGGCTGGTCCTCGCCTCGCTGCGGGGGATCCCCGGCTTCGTCCGCGGGCAGGACCGCGAGGAGTGGCGCGCCGGCTTCTATCCGGCGCTCGCCGACAGGTCCGTGCTGATCGTCGGGTACGGCTCGATCGGCGCCGCCATCGAGGACCGGCTCGCGCCCTTCGAGTGCGCCCGGGTCATGCGCGTCGCGCGCTCCGCGCGCACCACCGAGCGCGGGCCCGTGCACGCGCTCGGCGATCTTCCCGCGCTCCTCCCGGAGGCGGACGTGGTGATCCTGTCCACACCGCTCGCCCCTGACACGCACCACCTCGCGAACGCCGCGTTCCTCGCCCGCATGAAGGACGGGGCGCTGCTCGTGAACGTCGCCCGCGGCCCGGTCGTCGACACCAAGGCCCTGCTAGCCGAGGTGGAGAGCCGCCGCATCACGGCCGCTCTGGACGTCACCGACCCCGAACCGCTCCCGGCCGGGCATCCCCTGTGGCATGCCCCCGGCGTGCTGATCAGCCCCCATGTCGGCGGCTCCACCTCCGCGTTCATGCCCCGGGCCAAGCGGCTGATCGCGGAGCAGGTGGCCCGCTTCGCCGCCGGAGAGGAGCTGCGGAACGTCGTCCTCACCACGTAGGGCCGCGGCGGCCCCTGCCCCGGGCACGTACCGGGGCAGGGTGACTCCGGCGCGTGCCTTCGGTCGTTGCCTGCGGTAGGGCTTCCGAGGCTTATACGCTCGGGAGTGATATGTGCGCCCTGTGTGCCTATAAGAAGCTTGATCGCTACGGACTGTACACAGCCCCTGTCCCTGAGTGACGAACCTGGTGTATCGTCGCATCTTGGGGGCACGTCGAAAGGCGGCACGTAGCGCCGGGGAACGACGTGATTGCCGACGTGATGGCTGATCGGAACGCAAGGGGGGCGACGGGTGATGCGCGGTCGACGCAGCACGGATCCGCAGCGGCAGAACCACCGCGGGTGCGGACCCGCCGGAGCGGATCAGGCGGGGGTCTTCCGATGAGCGCCCCGGGCGTGCTCATCGACCCCCGGTCCCTGCCGGGCCCGGGCGGGCCCGGCGGCAGCGGAAGCCCCGGAGGGCCGTCCGGAGGTACCGGATCCCCGCCCGGAGGCGCCGGCGGAAACGCCGCCCCGCTGCTCCTCGCCCTCGCCTGCGGCGGCTACGCGCTCGGCGCGCTGCTCGGCTGGGGATCCCGGGAACTCGCCTTGATCATGGGGGACTTCGGGTTGAGCGCCGCCGCGCTCGCCGCCTCCGCCTCCTGCTTCCTGTACGCGCGTGCACACGACCGCCGCATGCGGCCCGCCTGGCTGCTGTTCGCGTTCTCCTCCGCCATGGCCGCCGCCGGGAACGCCGTCTGGGGCTGGTACGAAGTCGTACAGGACCGGCCGGTGCCCAGTCCCTCCCTCGCCGACGTGTTCTTCCTGCTCTTCGCGCCACCCGCGATCGTCGGCCTGCTCGTCCTCGCCAAGCGGCCCGTCACCCGCGCCGGATGGATCTGCCTCGCGCTCGACTCCTGGCTCATCGCGGGCTCGCTCCTCACCCTCTCCTGGAGCCTCGCCCTCGCGCACACGGCGACCTTCCGGGGGGAGAGCGTCGCGGGCGCCGCGCTCTCCCTGGCCTACCCGCTGCTCGACATCGTGCTCGTCAGCATGGTCCTCGCCCTGCACTTCCGGCGCTCCAAGGGCAACCGCTCCGCCGTCCACACGGCCATCGCCGCCCTCGCCCTGACCGTGCTGTGCGACGCCCTGTTCACCTCGCCGCTGCTGCGCGACACCTACCGGTCCGGCCAGCTCCTCGACGCCGGCTGGTTCGCGGGCTCCCTGCTCCTGGCCTACGCGCCCTGGGGCGTGCGCCGCGCCGCCGACCTCCCCGCGCCGCCCCGGGGCGCTCCGCGCCAGGCCCGCCACTCCAGCCGCCCCATCGCCGGATCGCTCGCCGCCCTCACCCCGTACCTGGCGGCCGCGGTCTGCACCCTCAGCATCCTGTACAGCGTCATCGAGGGCCGCAGAGTGGACCGCGTCGTCGTCTTCACGGGCTGCACCGTGGTCCTCGCCCTGGTCGTCCGGCAGGGCATCATGCTGCTGGACAACATCGCCCTCACCCACGAACTGGCCCAGAAGGAGAACCACTTCCGGTCGCTGGTGCAGAGTTCGAGCGACGTCATCATGATCGCCGCCCCCAACGGCGTCCTGCGCTACGTCAGCCCCGCGGCGACCGGTGTCTACGGGCGGGACGCCGACGACCTCGTGGGCACCGAGCTCGCCGCCCTGATCCATCCCGACGACCTCGGAGCCGTCGTCCACGAGGTGCGCCGTTTCCTGGCCAGCCCGCCCTCGGAAGAGCCCACCACCCGCATCGAGTGCCGGTTCCGGTCCGGGAACGGCGACTGGCTCAACGTGGAGTCCACGGTCAACCGGCACCAGGGCGGGCTGATCTTCAACAGCCGGGACGTCACCGAGCGGGTCCGCCTCCAGGCTCAGCTCCAGCACAACGCCGAGCACGACCCGCTCACCGACCTGCCCAACCGCGCCCTGTTCACCCAGCGCGTCCGCCAGGCCCTGGGCGGCCGCCGGGCCGGGGACTCCGGCACCGCCGTGCTCTACATCGACCTCGACGGGTTCAAGGGCGTCAACGACCGGCTCGGCCACCAGGCCGGCGACGAGCTGCTCGTCCAGGCCGCCCGCCGCCTCCAGGACTCCGTACGGGCCGGGGACACCGCCGCCCGCCTCGGCGGCGACGAGTTCGCCGCCCTCATCGCCGGGGACGGCGGGCAGGACCCGGCCGCCCGCGAGTTCCAGGTCCACGAGATCGCCGACCGGCTGCGCCTCACTCTGTCCCAGCCCTACGACATCGACGGCGCCGAGGTGCGGGTCGCCGCGTCCATCGGCGTCGCCTTCGCGGAGCCCGGCATCAGCGCCGGTGACCTGCTGCGCAACGCCGACCTCGCCATGTACCGCGCCAAGGCCGGCGGCAAGGGCCGGGTCGAGATGTACGTCCCGCAGATGCAGGCCGACGCCGTCCGCCGCACCGAGCTGCAGGGCCGGCTCCGCACCGCCCTGCACGACGGGGCGTTCGCCCTGCTGCACCAGCCCGTCGTCGACCTGGCCACCGGGCGGGTGGCCGCCGTCGCCGCCCAGCCGCGCTGGCGCTCCGCCCAGGGCATCCTCTTCACGCCCGCCGAGTTCCTGCGCGTCACCGACGACGGCGGGGAGCGCGCCGCGGAGCTCGGCCGCTGGATGCTGGAGAAGGCCGTGGAACAGGCGGCCGAGCGGCACCGCGCCGGTCACCGCGTACCCGTCTCCGTACGGGTCCCCGCCCGGCGGCTGCTCGACAGGTCCCTGCCGCCGGCCACCGTCGAGGCCCTGCTGAGCCGCTACGGCCTGCCCCCCGAGGAACTCGTCCTGGAGCTCTCCGACAGCGACCCGCGCATTCCTTTCGACGAGCTGGAGCAGCGGATCGCCGCCCTGCGCCGACTCGGCGTGCGGATCGCCCTCGACGGCTTCGGCAGCGGATACGGGGCGCTCACCGCCCTGCGCCGGCTTCCGGCCGACATACTGAAGTTCGACCGCGGCCTGATCGAGGGCGTCGTCGAGTCCACCCGGCTCAACAAGATCACCGGCGGCCTGCTGAGGATCGCCCGCGACCTCGGGCTCCAGGCCGTGGCCGACGGCGCCGACGTCCCCGAGCAGGTCCTCGCCCTGCGCTCCATGGGCTGCACCCACGCCCAGGGCATGGCCTTCAGCGGCCCGCTCGACGAGCACCGGCTGCGCCGGGCCCTGAGCAGGGGCGAGTTCCCGCTGCCCGGCGCCCTGCCGGGCGGCGGCGCGGCCCGGGCCCCGGCAGGGCGGCCGGGGAGGCGCGAGGCCGCTGCCCGTCTTCAGCGGCGGGCCCGGCGGCGCGGCCTCCGGAAGCCACGCGGACGGCCGCGGCGGCGGCCGGGCGGGCGGCCACGCGAGCGGCCACGGCGGCGCGGTCCTTCCCCCGATACGCTCACATAATGAGACGCGTGTCCCACCCACTTGACACTGACGGTGCGCCGGGTGGAGGGTCATTGCCATGCGCACCCGAATTCTCGTACTTGGAAAGCGCGTCGGCTGAGCAGGTCCCGACATGGCCCTGCGGACCCACACCGGCGCGCTCCCCTCGCTTGCCTCACGGCACGAGGGGTTTTTTGTTGCACCGGTGCCTCCGGGCAGACGCTGACAGACACCGCCAGACCCGCTGAAACTCTCGCCCAACCCTCAGCTTCGAGAAGAGAATGCCGATGACCGAGCAGGCCACCGGGGCCCACCACCCCCAGCCGCGGCCCCGCAGCGGCGGACCGCAGGCTTCCGCCACCGTTGAGCACGTCACGGGCGCCCAGTCCCTGATCCGCTCTCTTGAGGAAGTCGGCGCCGAGACGGTATTCGGCATTCCCGGCGGGGCCATCCTGCCCGCGTACGACCCGATGATGGACTCCACCCGGGTGCGCCACGTCCTCGTCCGCCACGAGCAGGGCGCCGGCCACGCCGCCACCGGCTACGCCCAGGCCACCGGCAAGGTCGGTGTCTGCATGGCCACCTCGGGCCCCGGCGCCACCAACCTGGTCACCCCCATCGCCGACGCCCACATGGACTCCGTCCCGCTCGTCGCGATCACCGGCCAGGTCTCCTCCAAGGCGATCGGCACCGACGCCTTCCAGGAGGCGGACATCTGCGGCATCACCATGCCGATCACCAAGCACAACTTCCTGGTCACCAACGCCGACGACATCCCCCGGACCATCGCCGAGGCGTTCCACATCGCCTCCACCGGCCGCCCCGGCCCGGTCCTGGTCGACATCTCCAAGGACGCCCTCCAGGCGAAGACCACCTTCAGCTGGCCGCCGCAGACCGACCTGCCCGGCTACCGCCCGGTCACCAAGCCGCACGCCAAGCAGATCCGCGAGGCCGCCCGGCTCATCACCGAGGCCAAGCGCCCCGTCCTGTACGTCGGCGGCGGCGTCATCAAGGCGGGCGCCACCGCCGAGCTGAAGGTCCTCGCCGAACTCACCGGCGCTCCCGTCACCACCACCCTGATGGCGCTCGGCGCCTTCCCCGACACGCACCCGCTGCACGTCGGCATGCCCGGCATGCACGGCGCCGTCACCGCCGTCACCGCCCTGCAGAAGGCCGATCTGATCGTCGCCCTCGGCGCCCGCTTCGACGACCGCGTCACCGGCAAGCTCGACAGCTTCGCGCCGTTCGCCAAGATCGTCCACGCCGACATCGACCCGGCCGAGATCGGCAAGAACCGCGCCGCGGACGTGCCGATCGTCGGGGACGCCCGCGAGGTCATCGCCGACCTGGTCCAGGCCGTCCAGGCCGAGCACACCGCCGGCAGCAAGGGCGACTACACCGCCTGGTGGAAGGACCTCAACCGCTGGCGCGAGACCTACCCCCTCGGCTACGACCAGCCCGCGAACGGCTCCCTCGCCCCGCAGCAGGTCATCCAGCGCATCGGGCAACTCGCCCCCGAGGGCACGATCTTCGCCGCGGGCGTCGGCCAGCACCAGATGTGGGCCGCCCACTACATCGACTACGACAAGCCGGCCACCTGGCTCAACTCCGGCGGCGCGGGCACCATGGGCTACGCCGTCCCGGCCGCCATGGGCGCCAAGGCGGGCATGCCCGACCGCACGGTCTGGGCCATCGACGGCGACGGCTGCTTCCAGATGACCAACCAGGAACTGGTCACCTGCGCCCTCAACAACATCCCCATCAAGGTCGCCATCATCAACAACGGCGCCCTCGGGATGGTCCGCCAGTGGCAGACCCTCTTCTACAACCAGCGCTACTCCAACACCGTGCTGCACTCGGGCCCCGAGGCCACGGGCAAGGAGCCGAGCGCCGGCACCCGCATCCCGGACTTCGTGAAGCTGTCCGAGGCCATGGGCTGCGTCGCGATGCGCTGCGAGAGCCCCGAGGACCTGGACAAGGTCATCGCGGAGGCCAATGCCATCAACGACCGCCCCGTGGTCATCGACTTCATCGTCCACGAGGACGCCATGGTGTGGCCGATGGTCGCCGCCGGCACCTCCAACGACGAGATCATGGCCGCCCGCGACGTCCGCCCCGACTTCGGCGACAGCGAAGAAGACTGAGAGAGAGCCGAGTTCCCGAACATGTCCAAGCACACGCTCTCCGTCCTGGTGGAGAACACCCCCGGCATCCTCGCCCGGATCGCCGCCCTGTTCTCCCGCCGCGGCTTCAACATCGACTCCCTCGCCGTCGGCGTCACCGAGCACCCCGACATCTCCCGGATCACCATCGTGGTCAATGTCGAGGACCTGCCGCTGGAGCAGGTGACCAAGCAGCTCAACAAGCTGGTCAACGTCCTGAAGATCGTCGAACTCGAGCCCAGCGCCGCGATCCAGCGCGAGCTCGTCCTGGTGAAGGTCCGCGCCGACAACGAGACCCGCTCCCAGATCGTCGAGATCGTCCAGCTGTTCCGCGCCAAGACCGTGGACGTCTCCCCGGAGGCCGTCACCATCGAGGCCACCGGATCGAGTGACAAGCTCGAAGCGATGCTGAAGATGCTGGAGCAGTTCGGCATCAAGGAGCTCGTCCAGTCGGGCACGATCGCCATAGGGCGCGGCGCCCGCTCCATCACGGACCGCTCCCTGCGGGCGCTCGACCGGTCGGCCTGAGCCGCCCCCGAGACCCCGGCCCGCGGCCCGCGTCCGCGTGGCGAGACCCGTCGACTTCCACCCTCATCCCCCGCGTACGGTGGGACGCACCACCAGAACATCCAAGGAGAAGACCCAGTGGCCGAGCTGTTCTACGACGACGACGCCGACCTGTCCATCATCCAGGGCCGCAAGGTCGCGGTGATCGGTTACGGCAGCCAGGGCCACGCCCACGCGCTGTCGCTGCGCGACTCCGGCGTCGACGTCCGCGTCGGTCTGCACGAGGGCTCCAAGTCCAAGGCCAAGGCCGAGGAGCAGGGCCTGCGCGTCGTGACCCCGGCCGAGGCCGCGGCCGAGGCCGACGTCATCATGATCCTCATCCCGGACCCGATCCAGGCCCAGGTCTACGAGGACTCCATCAAGGGCAACCTGAAGGACGGCGACGCGCTGTTCTTCGCCCACGGCTTCAACGTCCGCTTCGGCTTCATCAAGCCCCCGGCCGGCGTCGACGTCGCCCTCGTCGCCCCCAAGGGCCCCGGCCACCTGGTGCGCCGCCAGTACGAGGAGGGCCGCGGCGTCCCGGCGATCGCGGCCGTCGAGCAGGACGCCACCGGCAACGCGTTCGCGCTGGCCCTGTCGTACGCGAAGGCCATCGGCGGCACCCGCGCCGGCGTCATCAAGACGACCTTCACGGAGGAGACCGAGACCGACCTGTTCGGTGAGCAGGCCGTGCTGTGCGGCGGCACCGCCGCGCTGGTCAAGGCGGGCTTCGAGACCCTCGTCGAGGCGGGCTACCAGCCGGAGATCGCCTACTTCGAGTGCCTGCACGAGCTGAAGCTCATCGTCGACCTGATGTACGAGGGCGGCCTGGAGAAGATGCGCTGGTCGGTCTCCGAGACCGCCGAGTGGGGCGACTACGTCACCGGCCCCCGCATCATCACCGACGCCACCAAGGCCGAGATGAAGAAGGTCCTCGGCGAGATCCAGGACGGCACCTTCGCCAAGAACTGGATGGACGAGTACCACGGCGGCCTGAAGAAGTACAACGAGTACAAGACGCAGGACTCCGAGCACCTGCTGGAGACCACCGGCAAGCAGCTGCGCAAGCTGATGAGCTGGGTGGACAACGACGAGGCCTGAGCCTCGTGACGGCGGGGCCGGGCGCGATGCCCGGCCCCGCCGCGTCATGCGCGGCGAGGTGCCGCGCACCCCGTTCGCGGCTTGTCCACGGCGTCCAGCCACGTGCGGGTGACAGTGCCAACGAGGCGCAGAATCCCAGCCCCGCCACTACTAGACTGAGCGCGGCACTGCACACCCGTACGCGTCAGGCTCACAGCGTCGTGCGTCTTTCACGCGGCAAGCCCCTCCACCGCCTGCGGCCGTCGGGACGGCCGTCCGCACTGGACTTGTGAGGACCTTTCGTGAGCTCGCACCCTCAGAAAAAGCCGGTAGTTCTCATCGCCGAAGAGCTGTCGCCCGCCACCGTCGACGGGCTCGGCCCCGACTTCGAGATCCGGCACTGCAACGGCGCCGACCGCGCCGAGCTGCTTCCCGCCATCGCGGACGTCGACGCGATCCTGATCCGCTCCGCCACCAAGGTCGACGCCGAGGCCATCGCCGCCGCGCACCGGCTGAGGGTCGTCGCCCGCGCGGGCGTGGGCCTGGACAACGTCGACGTGTCCGCCGCCACGAAGGCCGGCGTGATGGTCGTCAACGCGCCGACGTCCAACATCGTGACCGCCGCCGAGCTCGCCTGCGGCCTCCTCGTCGCCACCGCCCGCAACATCCCGCAGGCCAACACCGCCCTCAAGAACGGCGAGTGGAAGCGCAGCAAGTACACGGGTGTCGAGCTCAGCGAGAAGACCCTCGGCGTCGTCGGCCTCGGCCGCATCGGCGTCCTCGTCGCGCAGCGCATGTCCGCCTTCGGCATGAAGGTCGTCGCCTACGACCCGTACGTGCAGCCGGCCCGCGCCGCGCAGATGGGCGTCAAGCTGCTGACGCTGGACGAGCTGCTGGAGGTCGCCGACTTCATCACCGTCCACCTCCCGAAGACCCCGGAGACCCTCGGCCTCATCGGCGACGAGGCCCTCCACAAGGTCAAGCCGACCGTCCGCATCGTCAACGCCGCACGCGGCGGCATCGTGGACGAGGAGGCGCTGTACTCGGCGCTGAAGGAGGGGCGCGTCGCGGGCGCCGGCCTGGACGTGTACGCGAAGGAGCCGTGCACCGACTCCCCGCTGTTCGAGCTCGACCAGGTCGTGTGCACCCCGCACCTGGGCGCCTCCACCGACGAGGCCCAGGAGAAGGCCGGCATCGCGGTGGCCCGCTCCGTCCGCCTCGCCCTGGCCGGCGAGCTGGTCCCGGACGCCGTCAACGTGCAGGGCGGCGTCATCGCCGAGGACGTCAAGCCGGGCCTGCCGCTCGCCGAGCGCCTCGGCCGGATCTTCACCGCCCTGGCCGGCGAGGTCGCGGTGCGGCTCGACGTCGAGGTGTACGGCGAGATCACCCAGCACGACGTGAAGGTGCTGGAGCTGTCCGCGCTGAAGGGCGTCTTCGAGGACGTCGTCGACGAGACCGTCTCGTACGTCAACGCCCCGCTGTTCGCGCAGGAGCGCGGTGTCGAGGTGCGGCTCACCACCAGCAGCGAGTCCCCCGACCACCGCAACGTCATCACCGTGCGCGGCACGCTCGGCGACGGCGAGGAGGTCGCCATCTCCGGCACGCTGGTCGGCCCCAAGCACATCCAGAAGATCGTCGCAGTGGGCGACTACGACGTGGACCTGGCGCTCGCCGACCACATGGTCGTGCTGCGCTACGAGGACCGCCCCGGCGTGGTCGGCACCGTCGGCCGCATCCTCGGCGAGGCCGGCCTCAACATCGCCGGCATGCAGGTGGCGCGTGCGGAGGAGGGCGGCGAGGCGCTGGCGGTGCTCACCGTCGACGACACCGTGCCGCAGTCGGTCCTGACCGAGCTCGCCACCGAGGTCGGCGCCACGTCCGCGCGCTCCGTCAACCTCGCCTGACGGCTCCACGCGTCCGGTGCCCCCACCCGCCCAGGCGGCTGGGGGCACCGCCGTTTCGGCGCGGGCGCGGGGGACGAGACGACCTCCCGCCCGGCCGGGCGGGAGGTCGCGGGCGTCGGGACGAGGGGCCGCCGGCGCCCGGGCGAGGCCGACCGGTCGCGCGGGTCCGTTCCGCCCCCGGGGGGCATCGCTGACCGCACGAGGAGCCGCCCCCCTCCACCGGCAGGTGGTCCGACCCCGCCAAGCGGCTACCGGCCACCGGGCGACGGGCCGTCCGGGACGTACGGCGGGGCCCGCTCCACTCCCCGAGGGGCCGCACGACCCCCCGTAGTCACTGGCGGTAGGGGGCCCTGGCTATGGGCCGCAAGAAGGATGGCACTGTTCCCCGCTGGAAGCTCGGGGATGGGGTGAGCTTCATTGGTCCTTACGATCACCGGTTACCCAAACCGGCGATCGTCGGCTATGTTGCGGCCGCTTTGCATGGATGCCTGCGCGAGATGTCCCGCCGAACCCCTTGGGTTCGGCTGTTGAAGGGGGCCGGCGCCGACTACCGACCGTATGAGTGGGTGTGTGCCGTACCCAGCGCGATGAGGATCGTTGTGCGGGCTGTGGCGGTGGTGCGGCGTGTGAGGGCGGCGTACAGGGTGCGGCCGAGTGCCTGTCCGGCGCCGCCGATACCGAGGGCCCAGGCGGCCTGGCTGGTGGTGTAGCCGCGTTCGAGGAGGAGTGGGACGAGGGCGACGACGGCGTACATCGCGCAGCCGGACAGGGTGAAGGCGGCGGCGAGCAGGAGGAACGGTCGGCTGCGCCCGACCCCGTCAGCGCCTCCGGTCGCATGTGCGGGGCTGGTTGGGCGTCGGGCCAGGGTGCGCGCAATGCGAGGGCATGAGCGGGGATGGTGACGGCGGCGAGGATGCCGGCGAGCACAAGGGAGGTGTGGCGCCAGGACAGGCGCTCGGCGAGGGCCGCGGTCAGAGGTGCGAAGACAGTGGAGGCGAGCCCGCCGGCGAGGTGACGACGGTCAGGGCGCGGACGTGGTCGGGTGCCCACCAACGGGTGAGGGCGGCGAACGCGGGTTGGTAGAAGATGGCGGCCATCGCGAGCCCGGCGAGCATCCAACCGGCGGCGAAGAGCGGGAGGTTCGGGGCCGCAGCCACGGTCAGCAGGCTGATGACGCCGAGTACAGACCCTGCGGTCATGACGGCGCGCGGGCCGCGCCGGTCGAGGATGCGCCCGACGCGGATTCCGGCGAGGGCGGAGACGACGAGACCGAGGGAGAACGCCGCGGTGGTCGCCCCGGCCGGCCAGCCGGTCGCGGCGTGATCTGCGGATCGAGGACGGGGAAGACGTAGTAGACGATGCCCCAGCTCACGATCTGCGTTGCGCAGAGGGCGGGCAGGGGCGCGCCCTGGCCACCTCGTCCGGCGCGGCGGTTCCGGACGCCCCGTCGTCTGGGCCGCCGCGGCCCGTCCCCACTGGCCGCACGGCTCCCGGCCGCCGCGCTGGCGCAGGCCGCCCCCGCCGGGCCGGCCGTGGCCGCGCCCCGGAGGCAGGGTGGACCTGCCAGGGGTGCGGGACGAGGATGGTGACGGCGGGGGCTGCGCACCCTGCAAGTGGTCCGTCGCCCGCATTGGGAGTGCGGTGCGGGGCTGGCGGCGCGGTGGGTGTGGGGGTCAGATTCCGCCGGTTCCGAAGACGCCGGTTCCGAAGGCGTCGAGGGGGCCGAACAGGCCGGTGAGGGCGGTCTCGGAGAGGTTGGTGCCGGGCTCGGGCTCGGTAGGGGTCCATTTCACGATGGACCAGGTCTGGCCCGGGCCGCCCTTGGGCCTGCCGACGAGGTATCCGCCGGCGTCGGTCCAGTAGGTCTGGCGGGAGGGAATCGTGTTGCTGTCCGAGGCGTAGATGTGGGTGCCGTCGTAGGTCCACCCATATGTGCTGTCCGGGCCTTGGCTGGCTCCGCAGCCGTAGAGGCGGGTGGTGGAGTCGGAGGCGATCACCGGTGGGACGATGCCTTCCTTGGCCGCAGCCTTGAGGTAGGTGTCCAGCGCGGCCATGATGCGCTTGTCCTCGTCGGTGCTGTAATTGAAGTTGGTGAAGCGCAAGAGGACCTCTGAGTCGTCGAGCCTGCGCACGGCGCACTTGCGGTGCCACTCGTTCAGGTCCTCCAGCGGGATGGCGGCCTGGGCGGCGGCGGCGCGGCGCTCCTTCACCTCGGGCAGCAGCTTCTCGGCGCGCTCACGGACCTGTTCGGCGCGCGGATCGCTCCGCAGGCGCTCGACCACTTCCTTCGTCGGCTGGTCGATCTCGCCCCTCAGCTGGGCAATCTCGCTCCGAAGCGCCTGCTGCTCTTCCGCAGGGAGGAAGCTCAGTACTTTCTCCCGCACCTCCTCGGGCATCTCGGCGAATTGGTGCCCCCTCTCCGAAATGGGGTCGGGGCGGCCGCCCATGCTTCGCAGTCGGTAGGCGCGCAGCAGGCTGAGGTCGTGGGCGCTGGGAGGGTTCTCCTCGGCGGCCCATGCCTCCGCCTCGGCCTCCGCGTACGCGCGGGCTCGTTCGTCCTGCTGGAACTCGTAGTTCTTGGCCATCCCGGCGCGCAGGCGGGCCTGGATGGCGGTCCACTCGGCGGGGATCAGCGGGGCGAGACGGCCGCGCAGGTCTGCGGGCATGTCGTTCAGCCGGCTCTCGAAGGCCCGCTGGGTGTTGAAGCGGTCCTTCATCTGGTCTGTCGACTTCGAGTCCATCCACACGCAGTAGTCGCCGATGTTCTGGTATTCGCCGACGGCATGGCTGACGATCTGCTGGGAGTTGTGCCGCCACACGGTGGCGGGGCTGTTGTCGGCCTGGCCCAGCTCCAGCCAGGGCTTTTCACTGACGGTCTGGAGGTACCTGGTGCCCAACCTGTGGTCGCTGACGTCGTGGGTGCGGCCCAGACGCACGCGCACGGCCCGGCCGGTCTCGTTGTTGACGATGGTGAACTTGCCCTCAGGGAACCTAGACATGACCACACTGTCTATCACCCAGCGCGTTCACACGACTACGTAACGTGCATTTCGCGCCAAGCTTGCATGGCCGCTGGCCTGCACCGGACACCGGTAGCGGTGAGCTGGGGGAACATCGGCTTGGCGCTCAGGAATCCGGCGTCGCGGGCCGTGCGGGCCGGGGGTACGGCGACGAAATCGCCGAGCGCGAGGCCACCCCGCCGGTGTCGCTGTGGCCGGCGTCGAGGGCGCGGCGGCGGGCAGTAGCCCCATCGACGAGGCCGGTACCTACGAGGTCGCGCTCAGCTCCACCAACAGCCGCAAAACCGGCGGCTACTGGTATGGCACGCAGCACATGGCACGCACCGCCCCCGAGAACTACTGGACCGATATCGACCTGGCAAAGTCCCGGGCCGCCATCACTGTCACCGACTGACCCGCCACCCCTTACCGGGTCTGGTCCCCACAGCTACTCATGCTGTGGGGGCCAGGAGTCTGCGATACCCCGACCCGCCAGCGAATCCATTTACTGCCTGTAACCGCTGCCCATGATCACGCGGAAATGCTCGATCGGTACTCATGATCACGCGGAAGTGCTCGCGGAACTGCGGAACCCAGACGAGGTCAGAGCCGGCGCGCCTTCAGTGCCATGTGCAGCAGCAGCCGGTCCTCGCCGGAGTCCAGGTCCAGCCCGGTGAGCTGCTCCACACGGGACAGCCGGTAGTAGAGCGTCTGGCGGTGGATGCCGAGGGCCGTGGCCGTGCGGCCGGCCTGGCCCGCGCAGTCGAGGAACACCTCCGCCGTCCGGGCCAGTTCCGCGTGGTGCGCGGCGAGCAGGGGGCGCACCGCCGGGTCCGCGGCCGCAGCGCCTCCTTCCGCCGTGCCCGGCAGTGCCGCGAGGAGCCGGTACGGGCCGATCCCCGACCAGGTGGCGACGGGCCCCAGCGGCGGTTCCGCCAGGGCCGCGCGGGCGGCGCCCACCGCCTCCCGCCACGCGGAGGGCAGCTCCGCCAGTCCCCGCCGCGGCTCGCCCACGCCCGCGGTCGTGCCCGGCCCCGCCACCCCCTGCAGCCGGGCGCCCGCGGCGAGCGCCGGGGACAGCGCCTCGGCCGAGCGGAGCCGTACGAGCGCGCCGAGCGCGCCGACCGCGCGGCCGTCCGGGGTCCGCCACGGCACCGTGCACAGGGCGGCTGCACCGGGGACCGTACGGGCGGACGGGGCGTCGGCTTCCGGCCAGGGGGCCACGCACACCAGGGCGTGCAGGCCCTCCGCGCCCGGGCCCAGCGCCGTGCGCAGCGCGGCCAGCGCCGACTCCCGGCGGCCGTCGTCCGCCGCCAGCACGGCCCGCAGCTCCCGCGACAGGTCGGTGCCCGCCTGCTTCTCCTCGGCCAGCAGCGCACCGATCCGCGACGCCACGTCCATGGCCGCGGCCAGCCGCTCGGGGGGCGGTCCTGGCTCGGCGTCCAGCAGCCACACGTAGCCGAGGACGACGCCGCGGTGCCGCACCGGCAGGCAGAGGCGGTCCCGGTACACCCCCGCCTCCGGGGAGGCGGGGATCCGCACCGGCCCGGTGGCCCGTGCGATGCCGAAGCCCTCGAACCAGCTGCGCACCGCGGGGGTGGACCGGCGGGTGAGGATCGAGCGGGCGCGGACCGGGTCCACCTCGGTGGCGTCCTCGCTGTCGTGCGCCCCGAAGGCGATCAGCCCGAAGTCCCGGTCCTCCAGGGTCGCCGGGGCGCCCAGCAGCACCGAGATCTCGTCGACCAGTTCCTGGTAGTCGCCCTGCACCAGGACAGTGTCCCATGGGCTTCAGACAGATGTATGAGATCTGCGGCACGGACCCGTGACACGTGTCGATGGCCGACGCCCGGGTCGATCCTTAGGTTTCACGGTGGTTCCCCGTGCCGTTTCCGACAGGTCGCCGCCTGGTCGGTATCCGGCCACCCGTACCGCTTGTTCCGTTCCCGATAGCTCCGACCCCTGTTCGTGGAGGTGCCCCGTGCTGGGTCCCGTGATCCTCGCCGCGTCGCGCAGCGACAAGATGCGCCGTCTCGTGTCCGCGGCGCCGGTGACCAAGCCGGTCGTCGACCGGTTCATCCCCGGTGAGACGGTCGACCAGGTCATCCCCATCGTCCGGGAGCTGACCGGGAAGGGGCTGGAGGTCACGCTCGACGTCGTCGGCGAGGACATCACGACCCCCGAGCAGGCCACGGCCGCGCGCGACGCCTACCTGCGGCTCGTCGAGCGCCTCGCACCCCTCGGTCTGGGCACCGGCGCGGAGATGTCCGTCAAGCTGTCGATGTTCGGCCAGTCGCTCGACGGCGGGCACGAGCTGGCCCTCGCCAACGTCCGGCCGGTCGTCGAGGCGGCCGCCGAGATCGGCACGACGGTCACCCTGGACGCCGAGGACCACACCACCCTCGACTCGATGTTCGCCATCCACGAGGAGCTGCGGAAGGACTTCCCGCAGACCGGCTGCGTGATCCAGGCATACCTGTTCCGCACCGAGGACGACGCCCGGCGCCTCGCCGCGAACGGCAGCCGCGTGCGGCTGGTGAAGGGTGCCTACAAGGAGCCAGCCTCCGTCGCCTACCAGGACAAGGCCGAGATCGACAAGGCCTACGTCCGCATCCTCAAGATCCTGATGGCGGGCGAGGGCTACCCGATGATCGGCTCGCACGACCCGCGACTCATCGCCGTCACCCAGGAGCTCGCGCGCCGCCACGGGCGCAAACTGGACGAGTACGAGTTCCAGATGCTGTACGGCATCCGCAGCGAGGAGCACGTCCGGCTGGCCGCCGAGGGCCATCGGATGCGCGTCTACACGGCGTACGGGACCGACTGGTACGGGTACTTCATGAGGCGCCTCGCGGAGAAGCCGGCGAACCTGCTGTTCTTCGTACGGTCGATGATCACCAAGAACTGAAAACCCGGGGAAACCCGGAAACCCCGGAACACCCCCCGGCCACCCGGACCCGTCCGGGAGCCCCCGGAAACCCTTTCCCGACACCCCGGAACCCCCAGGGCAGAGCCCCACCTCACCAGAAGGAGCAACGGAACTCATGGACGCTGTGACCCAGGTCCCCGCCCCGGTCAACGAGCCGGTGCACGGCTACGCCCCCGGTTCCGCGGAGCGCACCCGCCTGGAGGCCAAGCTGAAGGAGCTGGCCGAGAACCCCGTCGACCTCCCGATGACCATCAACGGCGTCAAGCGCATGGGCGGCGGCGAGCGGGTGGACGTCGTGCAGCCGCACAACCACCGGTCCGTCCTCGGCACCTTCGCCGGCGCCACCCGCGAGGACGCCCAGGACGCGATCGACGCCGCCCTGGCCGCCGCGCCGGGCTGGCGCGCCATGTCCTTCGACGACCGCGCCGCGATCTTCCTGCGCGCCGCCGACCTGCTGGCCGGCCCGTGGCGCGAGACGCTGGCCGCCTCCACCATGCTCGGCCAGTCCAAGACGGCCCAGCAGGCCGAGATCGACACGCCCTGCGAGCTCGTCGACTTCTGGCGCTTCAACGTGTCGTACGCCCGCGACCTGCTCGCCGAGCAGCCGCCGGCGAACTCGCCGGGCGTCTGGAACCGCCTGGACCACCGCCCGCTGGAGGGCTTCGTCTACGCGATCACGCCGTTCAACTTCACGGCCATCGCCGGCAACCTGCCGACCGCCCCCGCCCTCATGGGCAACGTGGTCGTCTGGAAGCCGTCCCCGACGCAGACCCACGCCGCCGTGCTGCTCATGGAGCTGCTGGAGGAGGCCGGCCTGCCCAAGGGCGTCATCAACCTGGTGACCGGCGACGGCATCGCCGTCTCCGAGGTGGCGCTGGAGCACCCGATGCTCGCGGGCATCCACTTCACCGGTTCGACGAGGACCTTCCAGCACCTGTGGAAGACCGTCGGCAACAACATCGAGAAGTACCGCTCCTACCCGCGCATCGTCGGCGAGACCGGCGGCAAGGACTTCGTCGTCGCGCACCCGAGCGCCGACCGCGCCGTCCTGAAGACCGCGCTGACCCGCGGCGCCTTCGAGTTCCAGGGCCAGAAGTGCTCCGCCACCTCGCGCGCGTACATCCCGGCCTCCCTGTGGAACTCCGGCTTCAAGGAGGAGTTCGCGGCCGAGGTCGACGGCATCGCGATGGGCGACGTCACCGACCTGTCGAACTTCATCGGCGCCGTCATCGACGAGCGCGCCTTCGCCAAGAACAAGGCCGCGATCGACCGCGCCAAGCAGGACCCGACCTGCACGATCGTCGCCGGCGGCACGTACGACGACTCGGTCGGCTACTTCGTCCGGCCCACGGTCATCGAGTGCACCGACCCCGAGAACGAGGTCTTCCGGGA
Source organism: Streptomyces sp. CC228A (assembly GCF_021390935.1). GTDB lineage: Bacteria > Actinomycetota > Actinomycetes > Streptomycetales > Streptomycetaceae > Streptomyces. Next base: position 232,944 of record NZ_JAJPUI010000002.1, on the reverse strand, counting down.
CGAGTACTTCGGCCCGATCCTCGCGGTGCACGTGTACGAGGACGACCGGTACGAGGCCATGCTGGAGCAGATGGAGTCGGTGTCGGCATACGCCCTGACCGGCTCGGTCATCGCCAAGGACCGCGCGGCCGTCGCGTACACGATGGACAAGCTGCGCTACGCCGCCGGCAACTTCTACATCAACGACAAGTCGACCGGCGCCGTCGTCGGCCAGCAGCCCTTCGGCGGCGGCCGCGCCTCGGGCACCAACGACAAGGCCGGCGCGCCGCAGAACCTGATGCGCTGGACGCTGACCCGCGCCATCAAGGAGACGCTGGTCCCGCCGACCGAGTACGGCTACCCGCACATGGGCTGACACCTCCCGCCCTCCCGTAGACCCCGCCCCCCTCCGGCGCCCCCACGCCGGACGGGGGCGGTTCTCATGAACGGCTCGATCCCGCCCTTGCTGTTTGTCGCGTACGCGTCAGACTTCTCCGTCGGTACCTCCCCATCCCCGCTCCTCCCCCCACCGACGAAGGAGTCCCGGCATGAGACGCACCACCCGTGCGCGCATCGCTACCTCCGTCCTGCTCGTCGCCGCCTCCCTCGGCCTCGGCGCCACCCCCGCCGGAGCCGCGGACGAGACCGGCGGCGCCGCCCCGGCCCGCCTCCACGCCCTCGACTCCGCCGTCGAGCGGGCGCTCGGCGACGAGAGCGCCGGCACCTACGTCGACGCCGAGACCGGCGCGCTCGTCGTCACCGTCACCACCGAGGCCGCGGCCGCCAAGGCCCGCGCGGCGGCGCCGTGCCCCGGCGCGTCCAGCGCAGTGCCGCGCAACTGGACGCCGCCATGGCCGCGCTGGAGGCCCGCGCCAAGATCACCGGCACCTCTTGGGGCCTGGACCCGCGCACCAACCAGATCGCCGTGGAGGCCGACTCCTCCGTGTCGGCCAGGGACATGGCGCGGCTCCGCAAGGTCGCCGCCTCCCTCGACGGAGCCGTCCGCGTCACGCGTGTGCCGGGCGAGTTCCGCCGCGAGGTCGCCGGCGGCGACGCCATCTACGGCGGCGGCTCCCGATGCTCGGCCGCCTTCAACGTCACCAAGAACGGCACCCGGTACTTCCTGACGGCCGGGCACTGCACGAACATCTCCTCAAGCTGGTCCGCCACCTCCGGCGGCGCGCAGATCGGCGTGCGCGAGGGCAGCAGCTTCCCGACCAACGACTACGGCATCGTCCGCTACACCACGACGACCAACACCGGGGGCCGGGTCAACCTCTACAACGGCAGCTACCAGGACATCGCCTCCGCCGCCGACGCCGTCGTCGGCCAGTCCCTCCGCAAGAGCGGCTCCACCACCAAGGTGACCAGCGGCACGGTCACCGCCGTGAACGTCACGGTCAACTACAGCAGCGGACCCGTCTACGGCATGGTCCGCACCACCGCCTGCTCGGCCGGCGGGGACAGCGGGGGAGCCCACTTCGCGGGCAGCGTCGCCCTCGGCATCCACTCCGGCAGCTCCGGCTGCACCGGCACCAACGGCTCCGCCATCCACCAGCCGGTCCGCGAGGCCCTCGCCGCGTACGGCGTGGCCGTGTACTGATCCGCGGGCGGTCGCCCCGGCACGGGGGAGGCGCACGCCCCGCCGCGCCGGGGGGCCGCGGCGGCGGTGGATCGGGATCCCCCGCCGCGGCGGCCGTCGTCGGTATACGGACGTGCGACCGCCGACCGCCGACCGCATGCGGACTTCCGTCCGCCGAGCCCATGCGTCTCCGTCCGCCGTCCGCCATCCGTCCGCGCCGGAATAGGGCGGCGGCGGTCGGGCCCGCGGTGCGACAGTGGGCGGTATGAGCGACCGTCTGCGCACCGCCCACACCTACGAGTTGCAGCCCGCCATACTCGACGAGTTCCGAGCCCTCCTCGACGGCGCCTTCCACGGCGACTTCGGCGACGCGGACTGGGAGCACGGGCTCGGCGGCGTCCACGCGTACATCGAGGACGCCGAAGGGCGGATCGCCGCCCACGGCAGTGTCGTCATGCGCCGCGTCGTGCACGCGGGACGCGCCCACCGCGTCGGCTACGTCGAGGCGGTGGGCGTACGGGCCGACCGCCGCAGGCAGGGCCTCGGGGGCCGGGTCATGGCGGCGCTGGAGGAGGTCGTCGACGGGGCGTACGACTTCGGGGCCCTCTCCGCGTCCGACGACGGCGTGCCGCTCTACCGCGCGCACGGCTGGCAGCTGTGGAACGGCGCCATCGGCGCGTACGGCCCGCAGGGCGTGGTCCCGCTCCCCGACGAGGAGGACAGCACCTACCTCCGCCCCGGCGCCGGGCGCCCGCTGCCCGCGCCCGAGGCGGGGCCGCTGCTCTTCGACTGGCGCGACGGCGACCTGCTCTGAACGGTGGCGGGGCAGGGGCCCGGGGGCCCGTCGGGCGGTCCCGGGCGGCTGCCCGTCTCAGATAGTAGGAAGTCCGAGTAATTGTGGAGACAGAGGCGTCCGGCTCGCTTAGCTTTGTAGGAGCCGAACGTCTCGCTCCATCAGCGAACGGCGGTCGAGCGCGCGACGCCCCCGGCAGGTCACCCCTGCGGCAGCGCCTCCCGCCCCTTCCGGCGCCTTCACCCCCGCCCTCTCCCGAGGGGCCCTCATCTGAAGGAGTCGATCCGCCATGTCCGTCGCCACCGCCCCCCGCCCCGCCCGCGTCCGCCGCGCCGCACGCCTCACCGACGCCGAGCGGAGGAACGCCGCGGCAGCGCTGCAGCGCGCCCTCGACCGCCGCGACAACGGCGGCTCCACCGGCCACTGAGCGCCGGCCCCCTCGTCCGTTCGTCCATATGGCGGACGGTCGATGTCAGGCAATGGGACGAAGAGTAGGGTGCCGCCATGTCTCGCAGCATCAATCTCGCAGTGATCCCCGGTGACGGCATCGGCCAGGAGGTCGTGGCCCAGGGACTCAAGGTCCTCCGCGCCGTCCTTCCGCAGGATGTGAAGCTGGAGACCAAGGAGTACGACCTCGGCGCCCAGCGCTGGCACCGCACCGGGGAGACCCTCCCCGACGCGGAGCTGGAGGCCCTCAAGGGCCACGACGCCATCCTGCTCGGCGCGATCGGCGACCCGTCCGTGCCGTCCGGCGTCCTGGAGCGCGGACTGCTCCTCAAACTGCGCTTCGCGTTCGACCACTACGTCAACCTGCGGCCGTCGAAGCTGTTCCCGAACACCGCGACCCCGCTCGCCGGGCGGCCCGACATCGACTTCGTCGTGGTCCGCGAGGGCACCGAGGGCCCGTACACCGGCAACGGCGGCTCCCTGCGCACCGGCACCCCCGCCGAGGTCGCCACCGAGGTCAGCGTCAACACCGCCTACGGCGTCGAGCGCGTCGTCCGGGACGCGTACGCGCGCGCCGACGCCCGGCCGCGCAAGAAGCTGACCCTGGTCCACAAGAACAACGTGCTCGTCTACGCCGGCCACATGTGGAAGAAGATCTTCGACAAGGTCGGCGAGGAGTACCCCGAGGTCACCACCGACTACCTGCACGTCGACGCCGCGACGATCTTCTTCGTCACCCAGCCGGAGCGGTTCGACGTCATCGTCACCGACAACCTCTTCGGCGACATCCTCACCGACCTCGCCGCGGCCGTGACCGGCGGCATCGGCCTGGCCGCCTCCGGCAACATCAACCCGACGGGCGCCTTCCCGTCCATGTTCGAGCCCGTGCACGGCTCCGCGCCCGACATCGCGGGCACCGGCAAGGCCGACCCCACCGCCACGATCCTGTCCGTGGCCCTGCTCCTGCGCCACCTCGGGTACGACGCCGAGGCCGCCCGCATCGAGGACGCGGTCGCCGCCGACCTCACCGAGCGCACCGGCGCCGCTCCCCGTACGACGGACGAGATCGGCGACGCGCTCGCGGTACGCGTAGCGAGCTGACCCGCCGACTGGAGACCGCTGGACACCACCAGACACACAGCCGCCGGGTCGCATCCCCGCACCCGGCGGCTTCTCCTGTGCGGCCGCGGGTGCCACCATCGAACCAGGATCGCGGTCACACCTGTTTCGCCGTCCCGGCCCCCCGAGCGATAATCGAACGCGGGGCCGCGGCATGCGGTGATACTCGGACGTCCTAGCAGCACTGCCGACAGGCTGCCGGGGCGCCGTGAGCGCGGTCCGTCACACACAACCGGTGAAGGACAAGCACTCATGACGACGCTCACGACGATCGAGCTCAAGCCCTCCGCGCACCCGCTGCCGGCCGCCGAGCGGGAGGCGATCCTGGCCAACCCCGGCTTCGGCCGCCACTTCACCGACCACATGGTGGTCATCAAGTGGACCGAAGGCCGCGGCTGGCACGACGCCGAGCTCGTCCCGTACGCGCCGCTGTCCATCGACCCGGCGAACATGACCCTGCACTACGCGCAGGAGATCTTCGAGGGGCTCAAGGCGTACCGCCGCCCCGACGGCTCGGTCTCCCTCTTCCGCCCCGAGGCCAACGCCGAGCGGTTCCAGCGCTCCGCCCGCCGCCTGGCCATGCCGGAGCTCCCGGTCGAGACCTTCGTCGCCGCCTGCGCCGCCCTCGTCAAGCAGGACGCGGCCTGGGTCCCGCCGCACGGCGGCGAGGAGTCCCTCTACCTGCGCCCCTTCATGATCGCCAACGAGGTCGGCCTCGGCGTCCGCCCCGCCAACGAGTACCTCTTCATCGTGATCGCCTCCCCGGCCGGCGCGTACTTCCCGGGCGGCGTCAAGCCGGTCTCCGTCTGGCTGTCCGAGAACTACGTCCGCGCCGTCCCCGGCGGCATGGGCTTCGCCAAGACCGGCGGCAACTACGCCGCGTCGCTGCTCGCCCAGGCCGAGGCCGCCGGGAAGGGCTGCGACCAGGTCGTCTGGCTCGACGCCCTGGAGCACAAGTGGGTCGAGGAGATGGGCGGCATGAACCTGTACTTCGTGTACGGGGACAGGATCGTCACCCCCGAGCTCACCGGCTCCCTGCTCGCCGGCATCACCCGCGACTCCCTCCTCCAGGTCGCCCGCGACCTCGGCTTCTCCTCCGAGGAGGGACGCATCTCCACCGAGCAGTGGCGCCGCGACACCGAGAACGGCACGCTCACCGAGGTCTTCGCCTGCGGCACCGCCGCGGTCATCACCCCCGTCGGCACGGTCAAGTCCGCCGGCGGCGAGTGGACGCAGGGTGACGGCACGCCGGGCGAGGTCACGCTGAAGCTGCGCAAGGCGCTGCTGGACATCCAGACCGGCGCCGCGGAGGACGCCCACGGCTGGACCCGTCCGGTCGCCTGACCCCCGCAACGCCCGGCAGGGCCCGGCTCGACGCGGAGGCTCCCCCTGGGGCGCCTCCAGCGCGGGCCGGGCCCTTCTGCTGTACGCCTGCGGCGGGTGGTGCGGGTGGTGCGGGCGATCCTGTGGAGTGGGGATGACCGCCGTCGGCCTGCGGTCGGCGGCACCTGTGATGCCCGCCGTAGGCTGCTGCGGGCCCGCGGCGGCAGTCCGGGGCCCCGTGGCGTGGCTACGAGGGGCGACGCCCCGCAGTCGTGGCTCCGGGGCGTCGCCCGCCTGCCGTGCCGCTGCGCGGCTCGCTGCTGCCGCCGGCCGGTGTGTCAGCCCTGGGGCCGCTCCTGTAGGAGGTGCCTGCGCCGGAGTCGCCGCTTCCGCCGCTCCTCGCGGTACACCATGACATCGACGACGACATCAGCGGTGTGGACCAGAACGCCGACCAGCGCCCTCAGTGCCCGTACCGCGACTCCGGCGATCTCTTCCACCGCACGTCCTTCCCTTCCGTACCACACCTGTCAGTCCACCCCGAGGGAGTCGGGGCAGGGCGGCCGTAGCCGAAGGCTGCCGCACCGGGCCCCGGCCCCTGACCCTGGGGCGGAGAGGCGGGCGCCCTGGCGGCGCCTTCGCCTGCCGGCGCCGCACCGGTTTGCCCACCCGCCCCCGTCACCCGCGGCAACGGCCCGTCCGGACGCGGCCCGTCGACCTCCCGGAGCCCGGCGGCGGCCCGTGACCCGTCGTACGCGGATGCCCCCCGGCCTCACCTCACGAGACGCCGCCATCCGCCTGCCGGTTGAGCCGTCGGGATGCCTCCTGCCCGGCCCTTTCACGCCCTGCGGCTGCCATTCCGACGGGCTCCGTGGCCTGCCCTGAGAGTTAGAGCAGCGCTCAATATGAGACGTGCGGGGTCATAAGTCAACGGTTTCTTTCGTTATGCGGGCAGGTTAGAGTGGCGCTCAAACGTGCTGGCAAGTGCGTGCCAGGAGGTGTGAACGACATGCGACTGACCCCCACAGAACGCGACCGGCTGCTGCTCTTCGGCGCCGCCGAGCTCGCCCGGGCCCGCCGCGCCCGCGGACTGCGGCTGAACGTCCCGGAGGCCACGGCCCTGATAGCCGACACCGTGTGCGAGGCCGCTCGTGACGGGAGGCGCCTCGCGGAGGCCGTCCAGGCCGCCCGGTCCGTCCTCGGCCCCGACGACGTCCTGCCGGGTGTGGCCGACGTCGTCACGGAGGTCCACGTCGAGGCCGTGTTCGATGACGGCTCCCGGCTCGCCGTGGTGTCCGACCCCATCGGAGCCCGCTCCGGCGAGAACGCCCCCGGTGCCCTCCTCCCCGGCCCCGGCTACGCCGAAGCCGCCCCCGAGGTGAAGCTCACCGTCCGCAACACCGCCGCCGTACCGATCAGCGTGACCTCGCACTTCCACTTCTTCGAGGCCAACCCCCGGCTCCGCTTCGACCGCGCCGCCGCGTACGGCATGCGGCTGTGCATCCCGGCCGGTTCGTCCATGCGCTTCGACCCCGGCGGCGAGGCCGAGGTCGGGCTCGTACCGATCGGCGGCGACCGCGTCGCGATCGGCTTCGCGGGCCTCGTCGACGGCCCGCTCGACGCGCCCGGCGCCAAGGCGGAAGCCCTGCGCAGAGCCGTGGCCTGCGGGTACCTGGGCGCGGACGCGGCCCCGCGGCCGCCCCCGCGCCGCTGCCGGAAGCCGCCCTGTCAGCCGGTCCGGCCGCGGCGACCCCGGAGGCGCCGGCCGCGGCGCCCCCGGCGACCCTAGCGACTCCGGTGACCCAAGCGACCCCCGTGACCCCGGCGCCCCAGGCGGTCCCGGTGATCACGGCGACCGCCGAGGCGGTCTTGGCGGCGGGTCCGGCCGCGGCGGCGCTTGCCGCACCGGAGCGGGCATCCGGGTCCGGGGTGGAGGAGAACGCCTGATGGACCCCTACGAGTACGCATCCGTCCACGGCCCGCGCGCGGGCGACCGCGTCCGCCTGGGCGACTCCGGGCTCACGGTCCGCGTCGAGTCCGACGCCCAGAAGCCCGGCGACGAGTTCCTCGCGGGCTTCGGCAAGACCGCCCGCGACGGCCTGCACCTGAAAGCCGCCGCCGTCCGCGACACCTGCGACGTCGTCATCAGCAACGTCCTCGTGATCGACGCCGTGCAGGGCATCCGCAAGGTGTCCGTCGGCATCCGCGAAGGCCGGATCCACGCGATCGGCCGCGCGGGCAACCCGGACACCGTCGACGGCGTCGACGTCGTCGTCGGCACGGGCACCAGCATCGTCTCCGGCGAGGGCCTGATCGCCACGGCGGGAGCCGTCGACACCCACGTCCACCTGCTGTCCCCCCGCATCATGGAAGCGTCCCTCGCCTCCGGCGTGACCACGATCATCGGGCAGGAGTTCGGCCCTGTGTGGGGCGTCGGGGTCAACTCCCCGTGGGCCCTGAGGCACGCCTTCAACGCCTTCGACGCCTGGCCCGTCAACATCGGCTTCCTCGCGCGCGGCTCCTCCTCCGACCCCGCCCCCCTGGTGGAGGCCCTCGCCGAGGGCGGCGCCTCCGGCTTCAAGGTCCACGAGGACATGGGGGCCCACACCCGCGCCCTGGACACCGCCCTCAGGGTCGCCGAGGAGCACGACGTGCAGGTCGCCCTGCACAGCGACGGCCTCAACGAGTGCCTCTCCGTCGAGGACACCCTGAAGGTCCTGGAGGGCCGGACCATCCACGCCTTCCACATCGAGGGCTGCGGCGGCGGACACGTCCCCAACGTCCTCAAGATGGCCGGCGTCCCGAACGTCATCGGCTCCTCCACCAACCCCACCCTCCCCTTCGGGCGGGACGCGGTCGCCGAGCACTACGGCATGATCGTCTCCGTCCACGACCTGAAGACCGACCTGCCCGGCGACGCCGCCATGGCCCGCGAGCGGATCCGCGAGGGCACCATGGGCGCGGAGGACGTCCTGCACGACCTCGGCGCGATCGGCATCACGTCGTCGGACGCGCAGGGCATGGGAAGGGCCGGCGAGACCGTACGCCGGACCTTCGCCATGGCCGGGAAGATGAAGGCCGAGCTCGGCCCGCTGGAGGGCGACGGTGACGGCGACGACAACGCCCGCGTCCTGCGGTACATGGCCAAGCTCACCATCAACCCGGCCATCGCCCACGGCCTCGCGCACGAGGTCGGCTCCCTCGAGGTCGGCAAGCTCGCCGACGTCGTGCTGTGGCGGCCCGAGTTCTTCGGCGCGAAGCCGCAGCTCGTCCTGAAGGCCGGCTTCCCCGCGTACGGGGTCGTGGGCGACCCGAACGCCGCCACCGACACCTGCGAACCGCTCGTGCTGGGGCCGCAGTTCGGCGCGCACGGGGCGACCGCGGCCGACATCTCGGTGGCCTTCGTGTCCGGCGCCGCGGCCCGGTCGGGCGGTGACGGCATGCCGACCCGCCGCCGACGCGTCGCGGTCCGCGGCACGCGGGGCATCGGCCCCGGGAACCTCCTCCTCAACTCCCGTATCGGAGAGGTGTCGGTGGATGCCCGCACGGGCCTGGTGACGCTGGACGGCGACCCCGTCCGCTCGGCCCCCGCCGACTCGGTGAGCCTGAACCGCCTCTACTTCCTGTGACGCGCAGACGCCCCGAGGCCCCGGCGCCCCGAAGCCCCGGCGCCCCGGGCCTGAAGCCCCGATGACCTCGTGGTCCCGGGGCCGCGGGCGCCCGGCCCCGTGGCTCCGGCGGCCCCGTTGCCCGACGCGTGCCGCCCCCTCCGCCCTCGCTCTCGGTACCCCCCGAGGCCCCGACGCCCCGACACCTCCGACACCTCCGACACCTCCGACACCTCCGACACCTCCGACACCCCCGACACCCCGACACCCCGACACCCAAGGACACCTCCATGACGTCGAGTACGCCCGCCGGCTTCCGCATGCCCGCGGAGTGGGCCCCGCACGAACGCACCTGGATGGCCTGGCCGAGCCCCAACCCCACCTTCACCGACGCCGAGGAGCTGGCCGAGGCCCGCGCGGCATGGGCGAACGTGGCCCGCGCGGTCCGCCGCTTCGAACCCGTCACCATGGTCGTGGCCCCGGCCGACGCCGCGTCCGCCCGCGCCGCGCTGGGCCCGGACATCGACCTCCTCGAACGGGACCTCGACGACGCGTGGATGCGGGACATCGGCCCCACGTTCGTCACGAACGGCAGCGAACTGGCGGCCGTCGACTGGGTGTTCAACGGCTGGGGCGCCGCGGACTGGGCGCGCTGGGAACACGACTCCAAGATCGCCCGCCATGTCGCGGACGCCGCGGGCGTCCCCGTGCACAGCAGCCCCCTCGTCAACGAGGGCGGCGCCATCCACGTCGACGGCGAGGGCACCGTCCTGCTCACCGACACCGTCCAGCTCGGACCGGAACGCAACCCCGGGTGGAGCCGCGCCCAGGTGGAGGCCGAGATCCACGCCAAACTCGGCACCACGAAGGCGATCTGGCTGCCCCGCGGCCTCACCGGCGACTACGGCCTCTACGGCACCCGCGGCCATGTCGACATCGTCGCCGCCTTCGCCCGCCCCGGCGTCGTCGTCGCCCACACCCAGCCCGACCCGGCCCACCCCGACCACGAGCTGTGCAAGGCGAACGTCGCCCTCCTGCGCTCCCAGACCGACGCGAAGGGCCGCACGCTGGAGGTCGTCGAGGTCCCGGCGCCGACGATCCTGGAGGAGGACGGCGCATGGGTCGACTACTCGTACATCAACCACTACCTCTGCAACGGCGGCGTCGTCCTGTGCGCCTTCGGTGACCCGCGCGACGAGCTCGCCGCCGGCATCTTCCGCCGCCTCTTCCCCGACCGCACCGTCACCCTGGTGGACGCCCGCACGATCTTCGCGGGCGGCGGCGGCATCCACTGCATCACCCAGCAGCAGCCGAGGATCTGACCGAGCGCCCGGCGACACCCGCCGGTGACGGCAGGGGCGCGCGGTGCGAGCCCGCGCCCCTGCCGGCGGACACGGCCGCCCCCGGCGGCCGGGGCAGGAGACCGCACGCACGGGTGGCCGAGGCCGGCTGGAGATCGGGTACAACGGACCAGTGAACGAACCGCGCAAGGCACGACAGGGGAGCGCCACCGCCCGGCGCCGCAACGCCGCCCCGCCCCGCGAGGAGGTGCTCGCCGCCGCCATGGCGATGATCGCCGAACGGGGCCTCGACGGCCTCACCATGGCGGGGCTCGGCCGCGAGGTCGGCATGAGCAGCGGCCACCTCGTCTACTACTTCCGCACCAAGGACGAACTGCTGCTGCAGACCCTGGAGTGGAGCGAGGGCCGCCTCGGCGCCGAACGCAGCGCCCTGCTGTCGCAGCAGGCGCTCCCCGTCGCGGACCGCCTGGCGGCCTACGTCGAGCTGTACGTCCCCGAAGGACCGCGCGACCCGCACTGGACGCTGTGGCTGGAGGTCTGGAACCGGTCGCAGAACGCCGACGCCGACGCCCGCGCCCGGCAGGCCGCCATCGAGGGGGCCTGGCACCGCGACCTCGTCGCCCTGCTCGCCGAGGGCGTCTCGCACGGCGAGCTGCGCCGCGTCGACCCCGACCGGTACGCGACCCGGCTGCGCGCCCTCCTGGACGGGTTCAGCGTGCACGTGGCGGTGGGGATACCGGGCACCGGCCGCGACCAGGTCCTCACGCACGTGAGGGAACACCTGGCGCAGACCGTACTGACCGCATCGTGAGACTTATGCCCATGCTTCGGCCCGTCTGTGGCACACTGCGACCGTGCTCGCATACCCGATGATTATCGGCAGCAGCGCGCCGGTCCGCAGTGATCGCTGAACCCGACGCCACCGACGTCGCGGCAGTGGACACCGTGTCCCAGACCCGCGCGCAGACCTCTCGCACCCGCGAGGGGTTTTTTCGTTTTCCGGGCCCTCACCCTCGGGCACGGAGGGCGGCGCGCGAAGATGGGGACAAGTGGATCCGTTCATTCCGGAGCCCGGAGCCACATCCCACAGGAGCAGGACAGCAGCCATGACCACGGTTCAGCCCGTCGACGACAGCTTCCACGTGTTCGACACGACACTGCGCGACGGCGCACAGCGTGAGGGCATCAACCTCACCGTCGCCGACAAGCTGACCATCGCCCGGCACCTGGACGAGTTCGGCGTGGGCTTCATCGAGGGCGGCTGGCCCGGCGCCAACCCCCGGGACACCGAGTTCTTCGCCCGCGCCCGCGCGGAGATCGACTTCCGGCACGCGCAGCTCGTGGCGTTCGGCGCCACCCGCCGCGCCGGCATCCAGGCGTCCGAGGACCCGCAGGTGAGGGCCCTGCTGGAGTCGGGCGCCCCGGTGATCACGCTGGTCGCGAAGTCCCACGACCGCCATGTGGAGCTGGCGCTGCGCACCACGCTGGACGAGAACCTCGCGATGGTCCGCGACACCGTCGCATACCTCCGCGAGCAGGGCCGCAGGGTGTTCGTGGACTGCGAGCACTTCTTCGACGGCTACAAGGCGAACCCTGAGTACGCGAAGGCGGTCGTCCGCGCCGCCCACGAGGCGGGCGCCGACGTGGTCGTCCTGTGCGACACCAACGGCGGCATGCTCCCGCCCCAGGTGCAGGCCGTCGTCTCCACCGTCCTGGCGGACACCGGCGCCCGGCTCGGCATCCACGCCCAGGACGACACCGGCTGCGCGGTGGCCAGCACCCTGGCGGCGGTCGACGGCGGCGCGACGCACGTCCAGTGCACGGCGAACGGCTACGGCGAGCGGGTCGGCAACGCGAACCTGTTCCCCGTGGTGGCCGCGCTGGAGCTCAAGTACAACAAGCGCGTGCTGCCCGAGGGCTCCCTCCAGGAGATGACGAGGATCTCCCACGCCATCGCCGAGGTCGTCAACCTGACCCCCTCCACCCACCAGCCGTACGTCGGCGTGTCCGCCTTCGCGCACAAGGCGGGGCTGCACGCCTCGGCGATCAAGGTGGACCCGGACCTGTACCAGCACATCGACCCCGAGCAGGTCGGCAACACCATGCGGATGCTGGTCTCCGACATGGCGGGCCGCGCGTCGGTCGAGCTGAAGGGCAAGGAGCTGGGCGTCGACCTGCGCGGCGACCGCGAGCTGGTCGGCCGCGTGGTGGACCGGGTCAAGGAGCGCGAGCTCCAGGGCTACACGTACGAGGCGGCCGACGCCTCCTTCGAACTGCTCCTGCGCGAGGAGGCGGAGGGCCGCACCATCCGCTACTTCCGCACGGAGTCGTGGCGGGCGATCGTCGAGGACCGCCCCGACGGCACCCACGCCAACGAGGCCACGGTGAAGGTGTGGGCCGACGGGGAGCGCATCGTCGCCACGGCGGAGGGCAACGGCCCGGTCAACGCGCTCGACCGCGCCCTGCTCGTCGCACTGGAGCGGATCTACCCCCAGATGGCCAAGCTGGAGCTGGTCGACTACAAGGTGCGCATCCTGGAGAGCAGCCACGGCACCGAGTCCACGACCCGCGTCCTCATCACGACGGGCGACGGCGAGGCGGAGTGGTCGACCGTGGGCGTCGGTGAGAACGTCATCGCCGCGTCCTGGCAGGCCCTGGTCGACGCGTACACGTACGGCCTGCTCAGGGCGGGCGTCGAACCGGCGAAGGACTGAACCGGTACACACGCGCCTTTTCCCCTGTTTGGGGTAACGTCGATGATATGAGGACGAGGCCGCTCTCGGTGGTGGCGGGTCTGATCCTGGCGCTTCTCCTGGCGCTGGCGCCCGCCGCTCTGGCGCGGGCGGCCTCGGACGCGCTGCGGGACGCCGGATCGTCGCTGCGGCAGGACCCCGTCTACGTCCACCCGGACGCGCGGGCGCAGCTGACCCCCTCCGCGGAGCGGGCGCTGGAGCAGAAGATCCTCCAGGCGGACAAGCCCCTGATGGTGGCGGTCCTCCCGGCGTCCGAGGACTTCCCGCCCGACGGACTCCTCCAGGACCTGCGCACCTTCACGGGCGTGACCGGCGTGTACGCGGTCCGCCTGGGGGACGCCTTCGACGCGGGCGCGGACCGGGCGGTCATGCCGCAGCAGGCAGTCGAGAACCTCGTGTCGGCGGTCCGCCAGCCCGGTGTGGACGCGGAGACCGAGCTGAACGGCTTCGTGGACCAGGCGCTGCCCCAGATGCGCGGCTCCGCCCCCTCCACCTGGGCGGGCACGCCGGACGGCGAGGTCCCGGTGGGCGGCCTGATCACGGTCGGCACCCTCCTGGCGGCCACCGCGGCGGGAGGCACGGCCGTCGCCCTCCGCAGGCGCAACCGCAGGCGGGAGGAGGAGCAGGAGTCCCTGGCCAAGCTCCGCACGGTGGTCGACGAGGACATCACGGCGTTCGGCGAGGAGCTGGACCGCCTCGACTTCCACCCCGGCGACCCGTCGGCCGACGACGCCATGCGGGCCGACTACGAGCACGCCCTGGACGCCTACGACCGGTCCAAGTCCCTCATGGCGCAGGCCCGCCACCCCCACGACGTCCGCGACGTCACCGAGTCCCTCGCGGACGGCCGCCACGCGCTGGCCGTCCTTGCCGCCCGCCGCGAGGGCCGCCCGCTTCCCGAGCGGCGGGCACCCTGCTTCTTCGACCCCCGCCACGGCCCGTCGGTGACGTCCCTGCAGTGGACCCCGTCCGGCGGCACCCCGCGGGAGGTCCCGGTCTGCGCGGCGGACGAGTCCCGCCTGAAGGCGGGCCATGCCCCGGACGCGCGCACCGTCGACACCCCCCAGGGCCCCCGCCCGTACTGGGAGGCCGGCCCCGCCTACGGCCCCTGGGCCGCCGGCTACTACACGGGCGGCATCCTGCCGGGCCTCCTCGTCGGCACGATGCTCGGCTCCATGCTGTCCACCCCCGCCTACGCGGCCGAGTACGGCGGCGCCGACTTCCAGGGCGGCGACTTCTCCGGCGCCGACTACAACCCCTCCGACTTCGGCGGCGACTTCGGCGGCGACTTCGGAGGCGGCGGCGACTGGGGCGGCGGAGGCTTCGGAGGCGGAGGCGGCGACTTCGGGGGCGGGTTCTAGTGTCTCGTGATCCTGTTCATGTCAGTTCGAGTTGTTATTGACGAGTTTCTTCACGTTGGTCGCGACGAGTTTGACCTTCGCAAGGACCTCGCCGGCAGTCGCGGTCCAGGTGAACGGCTTCGCCGTCGCGTTCCAGGAGCTGATGTAGTCACGGATCTGCTTGATCAGGACGTTGACGCTGGAGAACGTGCCGCGGCGGATGGACTGCCGGGTCAGGATTCCGAACCAGATCTCGATCTGGTTCAGCCACGAGGAGCCGACGGGGGTGAAATGGAAGTGGATGTGCGGGTTCTTGGCCAGCCACTCCCTGACCTCCGGAGTGGTGTGCGTGGAGAGGTTGTCCAGGACGACATGGATGTCCTTCCCGGCGTGCGGCTTCACCGCCTTCTTCAAGAAGGCCAGGAAGTCCTTGCCGTTCCGGGTCGGCTTGCACTCGCCAAGTACTTCGCCGGTGGTCACGTTCAGGGCAGCGAACAGATTTGTGGTGCCGTGCCGGACGTAGTCGGCGGTGCGCTTCTCGCTCGCCGCGAAGGCGACCGGCAGCACCGGCTGGGTCCGGTCCAGGGCCTGGATCTGCGTCTTCTCATCGATCGAGAGGACCACCGCGCCGCCCGGCGGGGCCAGATACAAGCCGATCACATCGGCCACTTTCGCCGCGAACGCGGGGTCTTTCGAAAGCTTGAAGGTGCCGGAGCGGTGCGGCTTCAGGTTCTCCTCCCGCCAGATCCGCGCGATGTAGTGCCAGGACACGGTGATGTTCTCGGTCCGCCTCAGGTACTTCGCCAACTCGCGCGTGGACCAGTGCGAAAGGCCGGTGCCGTCCGGCGGCGTCATGCGCGTCAGCGCGATCACGCGGGCCCGCACCCGCGCCGGCACTTGTTCCCGGGCTCCGCCGGGCCGGTCGCCTTCCAGCCCAGCCAGTCCGAGCTCGACATAACGCCGCTTCCAGCGGTCCACCGTCGGCAGGGATACGCCAAGCAGTTCAGCGATGTCCTTGCGGCGACGGCCTTCGCTCGACCACAGCACGATCCGGCCCCGCGTCGCTATGTCGGCGGGCACGTCCGGGCTATTTACCAACTCCCGCAACACGGCGGCCTGTTCTACAGAGAGCTCCACACCAAGCGACCCTGCCACACAGGATCAAGTAACGCCAACGGAATCACGAGACACTAGCCGCACCCCGGACCGCACCGCCGGTGCCCTGGCCGCCCGCACCGCCCGGCCCCTCGGCCCCCGCACCACCCGGCCTGCGACCGACCCGCCTTGCGACCGAACCGGGTCGGTGACCCCTGAGGACCTCCCGGCTCAGCCCGTACGCGCCGGTTCGCCCGGTGATTGCGGGGCGGGGGCGGGTGCGGGCCGGGGGACCTGCGGGCCGGCGCCGCGCAGCAGGCGTTCCAGGGGGTGCTCCACCCCGTGGTAGGCCAGGCCGGACAGGGCCTGGCTGACGACGATCACCAGCAGCCAGACCAGGGCCGTGTCCACCAGGCCCTCCGGGCGGCCGTAGGTGCCCAGCCAGGTGCGGATGACGATCTCGTGGATCAGGTACCAGGCGAACGACCAGTGGCCGAGCCGGACCGACCAGCGGCCGCCCAGGCCGGTCCGGCGGCCGTCGAGGTCCGCGCGGGCCGCGGCCGCGACGAGGAGCGCGAAGACCGGCGTCGACAGCAGCTGCGAGGCGTGGTACGGGCCGTACCATTCGGCGTCCGAGGCATACCACGACCAGGGGATCAGGACGAGGTGCCAGCCGGCGGTCAACGCCACGGCCGGCCACAGCCCGACCGGCGGGCGCCAGCCGCGGGCCACCGCGAGGCCCGCGGCGACCCCGAGGACGAACTGGAGCATGCGGGACAGCGGCAGGTAGTCCAGCGCCCACACCCGCGTCGACCCGGGCTCGATCAGCGCGCCGCCCATCCACACCAGGACCACGCCGACGCAGGCCAGCGCCCAGATCCAGCGGCGGCCCCGGCCCGAGCGGAACGCCGGGAGCATCATGAGCAGCGGGAAGACGAGGTAGAACCACGCCTCGTCGCTCAGGGACCAGGCGGCCGGGTTGGCGCCCTTCACCGTGTCCGGCATCCAGGCGTGCACCAGAGCAGGTTCGCGACCACGGCCTTCGCCGACACCATCGCCGTCTGGCCGAGCCACACCCAGACGGCGACGGACAGGGCGCCCGTGGCCACGGGGCACGCGGCGCCGCCCGCGGCCGGGTGATCATCGGGGCGGGGGCCGTTTGTAGGACTCCTCTAGGCCATCGGGGTGCAACCCTGGTACTTCGGCTGCACCGGGAGGCGGTTCTGTTCAGGGGGTACAGGAGAACACCCCCGAGACTGTACGGAGTCGACGGCGGGATTTCCTTGGTCGGTTCCGTAGGGTCGGTGCATGACCGTTGTGGACGAAACCCAGGGCGAGGCCACCGACGCCCGCGGGCGGGTGGCCGAGCTGCACGCCCTGCGCGAGGAGGCCAAGCGCGGCCCCAGTGAGCGCGCCACCGAGGCGCAGCACGCCAAGGGCAAGCTGACCGCACGCGAGCGCATCGAGCTGCTGCTGGACGAGGGGTCGTTCCGGGAGGTCGAGCAGCTGCGGCGGCACCGCGCGACCGGGTTCGGGCTGGAGAACAAGAAGCCCTACACCGACGGCGTCGTCACCGGCTGGGGGACCGTCGACGGCCGCACCGTGTTCGTGTACGCGCACGACTTCCGCATCTTCGGCGGCGCCCTCGGCGAGGCCCACGCCACCAAGATCCACAAGATCATGGACATGGCCATCGCGGCCGGCGCCCCGCTCGTCTCGCTGAACGACGGCGCCGGCGCGCGCATCCAGGAGGGCGTCTCCGCGCTCGCCGGCTACGGCGGCATCTTCCAGCGGAACACCAAGGCGTCCGGGGTCATCCCGCAGATCAGCGTGATGCTGGGCCCGTGCGCGGGCGGCGCCGCGTACTCGCCGGCGCTCACCGACTTCGTGTTCATGGTGCGCGAGACCTCGCAGATGTTCATCACCGGCCCCGACGTCGTCAAGGCCGTCACCGGCGAGGAGATCACGCAGAACGGGCTCGGCGGCGCCGACGTGCACGCCGAGACCTCCGGCGTCTGCCACTTCGCGTACGACGACGAGGAGACCTGCATCGCCGAGGTGCGGTACCTGCTCTCCCTGCTGCCGTCCAACAACCGGGAGAACCCGCCCGTCCACCCGACCGGCGACCCCGCCGACCGGCGCGGCGACGCGCTGCTGGACCTCGTGCCCGTCGACGGCAACCGGCCGTACGACATGCACAAGGTCATCGAGGAGCTCGTCGACGACGGCGAGTTCCTGGAGGTGCACGAGCGCTGGGCCCGCAACATCGTCTGCGCCCTCGCGCGGCTGGACGGGCAGGTCGTCGGCATCGTCGCCAACCAGCCGCAGACGCTGGCCGGCGTGCTCGACATCGAGGCGAGCGAGAAGGCCGCCCGCTTCGTGCAGATGTGCGACGCCTTCAACATCCCGATCATCACGCTGCTCGACGTGCCCGGCTTCCTGCCCGGCGTCGACCAGGAGCACGGCGGCATCATCCGGCACGGCGCCAAGCTGCTGTACGCCTATTGCAACGCCACCGTGCCGCGGATCTCGCTGATCCTCAGGAAGGCGTACGGCGGCGCCTACATCGTCATGGACTCGCAGTCCATCGGCGCCGACCTCACCTACGCCTGGCCGACCAACGAGATCGCCGTCATGGGCGCCGAGGGCGCCGCGAACGTCATCTTCCGCAGGCAGATCGCCGAGGCCGAGGACCCCGACGCCATGCGCGCCCGCATGGTCAAGGAGTACAAGGCCGAGCTGATGCACCCGTACTACGCCGCCGAGCGCGGGCTCGTGGACGACGTCATCGAGCCCGCGGAGACGCGGGAGGTGCTCATCAGGTCCCTCGCGATGCTGCGCACCAAGCACGCGGACCTGCCCTCCCGCAAGCACGGCAACCCGCCCCAGTGACCGAGGAGCCCCCTGTGACCACGCCCACCGCCGACCCTTCCCTCCTCCGGGTGGAGAAGGGCCAGGCCGCGCCCGAGGAACTCGCCGCGCTCACCGCGGTCATCCTCGCCCGCGCCGCGGCCCGGCCCGCCGCCGGGCCTGCCCGCCCCGCCCGCTCCACCGCCGGCTGGCGGCGCCTGGAGCGCCAGTCCGGTTTCCGGGCGCCGCACTCCTGGCAGGGCTGACCCCGCGCAGCACCCCGAAGGCCCCCGCACCCGCCGCGTCAGCGCGAGTGCGGGGGCCTTCCGCATGCCCGCGGGCCTGTGCGCGCCGGTGCCCGCACCCGGGCCGCCGAGCGGGCCGCCGAGCGGGCCGCCGAGAGTGCCGCCCGCTACCGGGCACCGCCCCGGCACCGCCGCGCCCATCGGGCACCGCCCCGGTCCCACCTCCGCCGCACGTACCTGACCGCCGCGGCCACGGAGTAGCGCCGCGGCCACGGAGTACCGCCGCGGCTCCCGCGCACCGCCTGCCGACCACCGCGCGCCGCCTGCCGGCTCCCGCGCGCCGCCCGCCGCCGCGGCCACCACGTGCACCACCGGCATCCCCTCGTACCGCGCACCGCCGGTGCACGCCCGCGTACGCGAGAGGCCCGCGGCACCGGGAAGGGTGCGCGGGCCTCTCGCGGACGTGCGGCGTGCTTACCGCAGCCGGGCCATGAGGGCGTGCTCGACCAGGGTGATGAGCGCGCTCTTGGCGTCGGCGCGGTGGCGGGCGTCGGTGGTGATGATGGGGGTGTCGGGGCCGATCTGGAGGGCTTCGCGGACCTCGTCGGGGGTGTAGGGCTGGTGTCCGTCGAAGCCGTTGAGGGCGATGACGAAGGGGAGGCCGCTGTTCTCGAAGTAGTCGACGGCGGGGAAGCAGTCGGCGAGGCGGCGGGTGTCGACGAGGACGACGGCGCCGATGGCGCCGCGTACGAGGTCGTCCCACATGAACCAGAAGCGGTCCTGGCCGGGGGTACCGAAGAGGTAGAGGATCAGGTCCTGGTCCAGGGTGATCCGGCCGAAGTCCATGGCGACGGTCGTCGTCGTCTTGTCGCCGGTATGGGTGAGGTCGTCGATCCCCGCGGAAGCGGACGTCATGACGGCCTCGGTACGCAGCGGGTTGATCTCCGAGACGGCGCCGACGAACGTGGTCTTGCCCACGCCGAAACCACCCGCCACCACGATCTTCGCGCTTGTGGTTGAGCGGGTGGCACCGCCGCTAGAGCTTGCGAAGTCCACTGAGCACCCTTTCGAGCAGTGTCACGTCTGGCTGGCCGCCGGCGGCCTCGTCACCGCCGGGCTGGTGGATGGCGACAAGTCCGGCCTCGGCCAGGTCCGCGACGAGGATCCGGGCGACGCCGAGGGGGATGGAGAGAAGTGCCGAGATCTCGGCCACCGACTTGATCTCGAAGCACAGCCGGCAGATCCGCTGGTGCTCGGGCAACTGCCCGACCAGCCGGGACGGATCGGCCGTGGTCGACACCAGCGCCTCGATGGCGAGCTGGTACCGGGGTCGCGTCCGGCCGCCGGTCATGGCGTACGGACGGACCAGGGGATTGTGGGCAGCCGTGCCGCCGCCCGCGGGCGCGGAGCGGTGCCGCTGCGCCGGCTGACTGCGCACGTGCTGCGGCTGCTGCTGCTGCGGCTGGTAAGGGTCCTGGTAGGGCTGCTGGTAGCCCTGTCTGCCCGGCGCAGCGGGGAAGTTGAAGCGGTCCGCTTCACCCTGCGACAGATGCGCACCGTCGTACGCCTGATGTCCGCCTGGTGTTGCCACGTTTCCTCCTCCGACTACCGTTCGCCGGTCCATGTCCCTTGAACCGCGCCACCGCACCTTAAGGCGCGGTGGCGAGAAACGCACGGTTCATCTGCTAGTTGAGAAGACTGCCTTGCAGTTCCGCGCGGAGGTCAGGGGTCAGGACGCTGCCGGCGCGGTCCACCAGCAGCGCCATCTCGTAGCCCACGAGGCCGATGTCGGCGTCCGGGTGGGCGAGCACGGCCAGCGAGGAGCCGTCGGAGATGGACATGATGAAGAGGAAGCCGCGCTCCATCTCCACGACCGTCTGGTTGACCAGACCGCCCTCGAAGATCCGGGACGCGCCCTGGGTCAGCGAGGTCAGCCCGGAGGCCACGGCCGCCAGCTGGTCGGCGCGGTCCCGGGGGAAGCCCTCGGACATCGCCAGCAGGAGTCCGTCGGCGGAGACCACCACCGTGTGCGACACCCCGGGGGTGTTGTCCACGAAATTGGTGATCAACCAGTTCAGATTCTGCGCCGCCTGGCTCATCGGGCTCACACTAACGCTCCTGGTTGTAGGTACTACCCGGGCCACTGGGTCGATCGTAAGTGGCCGGTCCGTTCATGTCCGTCCCCGCGTTGCGTCCCTGCAGGACACCCCGCCGCAGATTGCTCAACCTGCCGCGGACGTCCTCGGGTGCGCGGGAGACCTGTGGGCCGCCCTGCGGGGTCTGCTCGGCGGTCCCCTCCATCAGGTTCGCCTTGGGGACCCGCCGGGGCAGTCCGGAGGCCGTCACTCCACCGGCCTTCGGATCCCTCAGCTTGGTGGCCCGCTGCCAGCGCTCGTCGTTCGCCGAACGCCAGTCGTCGGAGCCGCCCGCCTCGCTCTGCGTCTGCGGTTCCTGCCGGACCTGCTGGGCCTGCGGGGCCGACTCGGCCCCCCTGCCCGGCGTGTCCTGCCGGTCCCGGTCCTGGCCCTGGTGGTCCGCGGGCCGCCTGCTGCCCCGGCGCGGAAGGCCCGCGTCGGTCAGCTGGTGCTCGTGATCGGTCTCCTGGGCGGAACCCGGATGGTCGAAGCCTACGCGGTCCCGGTCGTTCGCGGGAGCGCCCTGGGCAGATTCCGTATCCGCACCGTAACCGCCCGCATAGCCGCCGGAGTGGCCGCCCTGGTCCGGCCAGTCACCCTGGTGGGACCGGGAGTCGAACCCGTCGCCGTACGGCTGCCGGTCGGCGTCGGGGTTGCCGAAACCGCCTTCCGCATATGCCGAGGGCTGCGGGTACTCACCGGACCGTTGCGCGCCGCCGTCCTGATAGCCGTCGCCGTACTGCTCGGCGCCGTCCCGGTAGCCGCCGGCGCCGCCGTACTCGGGCTCCGCGGGGGCCTGGTAGCCGCCCTGGGCGCCGTACTCGTCGTAGCCGGGCTGGGCGCCGTAGCCGCCCTCCTGGCCGTACGGGGCCTGTTCGTGGCCGTACGCCTGGTCGGCAGGGCCGTCCTGGCCGCCGCCGTTCCCGTACGGCGCCTGGCCCTCGTACGGCTCCTGGGAGCCGTACGGGTCCTGCCCGCCGTCCCGGGCCCCGTGCTGCTCGTACGGGGCCTGCTCGTAGCCGTCGCGGCCGTAGCCGTCCTGCTCCTGGCCGTAGCCGTCCCGGTCCTGGCCGTACGCCTGCTGCTGCGGGTCGCCGCCGTCGTCCTGGCCGTGGAGCTGGGCGCCGAGCGTGGCGCGACGCTCCCCGCGCATGAGGGAGCGGCCCACCGGGTCCAGCGAGGCGCCGTCCTGCTGCTCGTAGCGGGAGTCGTCGAAGCCGAGCTCCGCCGCCGTCCGCATCGGGGCGGCAGCGGGCTCGTACCCCTGCTGCTCCGGGATCATCTGCGAGACGGTGAAGTCGCCCATCGCCGGCTCGCCGCCACCGCCGTGGGTGATCGCGTCCGGGAGCATGACCAGCGACGTCGTGCCGGCCTGCTCGCCGGACGGGCGCAGCTGCACGCGGATGCCGTGCCGGGCCGAGAGGCGGCCGACCACGAAGAGGCCCATGCGCTGGGACACCGCGGCGTCCACGGTCGGCGGGTTGGCCAGCTTGTGGTTGATGTCCGCGAAGTCCTCGGCGGTCAGGCCGATGCCCTTGTCGTGGATCTCGACCATGACGCGGCCGTCGGGCAGTCGGGTCGCGGTGACGCGCACCTTGGTCTGCGGCGACGAGAACGTCGTGGCGTTCTCCAGCAGCTCGGCCAGCAGGTGCACGAGGTCGGTCACGGCCTGGCCGTGGATCTCCGCCTCGGGGACGCCCGACAGCTCGATGCGCTCGTACTGCTCCACCTCGGAGGCGGCGGCCCGCATGACGTCGACCAGCGGGACCGGCTGGTCCCAGCGCCGGCCGGGCTCCTCGCCCGCGAGGATGAGGAGGTTCTCGCCGTTGCGGCGCATGCGCGTCGCGAGGTGGTCGAGCTTGAAGAGGTTCTCCAGCTGGTCCGGGTCGGCCTCGTTGTTCTCGAGGTCCGTGATCAGGGTCAGCTGGCCCTCGATCAGCGACTGGTTGCGCCGCGAGAGGTTGGTGAAGATCGCGTTGACGTTGCCCCGCAGCAGGGCCTGCTCGGCGGCCAGTCGGACGGCCTCGCGGTGGACCTGGTCGAAGGCGCGCGCGACCTCGCCGATCTCGTCCTGGGTGTCGATCGGGATCGGCTCCACGCGGGTGTCGACCTTGCCGGGCTCGGTGCGCGACAGCTGGTCGACCAGCATCGGCAGGCGCTGCTCGGCGATGCCGAGGGCGGCGTGCCGCAGCCGGCGCATCGAGCGGCTCATCTGCCGGGCCATCATGCCGGCCAGGATGAACGCGGCGAGCAGGGCGACCACGACGATGCCGCCGTTGATGAAGGCGTCGTTGCGGGCGTCGTCGGCGATCGTCGCGGCCTCGGTCACGGCCTTGTCGAGGAGCTCCTTCTCCACCTCGGAGTAGCCCTCGAACTTGCCGGTGGCGACGGCCATCCACGTCTCGGGGGTGACGCCGCCGGTCTTGCGCTTCTTCAGCGCCTCGATGTCGTCGGCGTCCTCGGCCAGGCCGATCGCGTTGGCCATGCCGTCGAATATCGACTTCTGCCCGGAGGCGTTCTCCGCGACCGGCGGCTGCACGCCGGCGGTCTGGAAGTCCTTGGCGCCGTCCTGCGCCTTGCGGGTCATGACGTCGGTCAGCCGCTGGACGTCCGCCTCGGTACCGCCGGAGACGAATTCGCCGATGGCGATGTTCTCCAGGTACTTGTACGAGTTGAACGCCTTGGACTGCTCGCGGAAGACCGCGTCGTCCTTGCTCGGCCGCAGCAGCAGGTGCATGCCGATCGAGCGCTGGAGCGACCCGGCGGCCTTGGCGAGCTGGATGGCGTAGACGGTGCGGCCGTAGCTGGTGACGTTGCCGGTGCCGAGGCCGAGCTCGTTGGCGAACTCCATCAGGTAGTGCTGGACCTTGACGTAGCCCTCTTCGGTCTGCACCGGGTCCAGGGCCTTGGTGTACGCGGCCTTGCGCAGGTCGCCGAGGGTCGGCTCCTCCTTGCGGAAGAGGTCGAGGCGGCGTTCCAGGCCCTGTCCGGAGGGCATGTCCTGCACCGCGGTGTCGAACTTCAGCTTGGCGGCGTCGGTGGCGGCGTACGCCTCCGTGACGGCGTCCGCCTCGCGGTCGGCCGCGCTGCTCGCGGTGAGGAGCGGCTCTGCGGTGAGGTCGCGCTCGTTGAGCAGGGCCTGGCCGTACTCGGCCGCGGCCTGCACGATCCGCGCGGTCTTCTCCGCGTCGCGGGCCTCCTGCCAGGTGTCGACCGACGCCGTCACCTGGAAGCCGCCCATGACCAGGCCGACCAGCACGGGCACCAGCAGGATCGCGTTCAGGCGGGTGGCCACGTGCCAGTTGCGCGGGGACAGCCGACTGGCGCTCCCGCCGCCGGCGGGACCGGCCGGTGGGGGCGTTACGGGCGCGTCCGCAGGCGACGCCGCCGCGCGGGGGGTGAAGTTCCCCCGTGCCTGCTGCTCAGCGGCGCTCTTCGTGCTTCGCCTCACTCGACCAACAACCTCTCGGCGTCGGCACCTAGGTTGTGCCGTTCTTCTGTTCAGAGCCGTACTACTCGGAAGTTCGTGCATTGCAGCACGTAAAGCTGCCGCGCTCCAAACAGCCCGATCGGGGGATTACCCTCGGTCCGCAGGGCCGATAAAACGGGCATAAAGAGCGAGCCCCGTCAAAAGGCGGGGCTCATGTGAGCGCAGCGGCACCAGGTGGATGCGGGTCGTGTCCGTCCCCCCGCAATTCTCTGTCGAAACGTTATGAACGCGGCGGCGGGCCGTGTCCGAGGACACAGCCCGCTCACTGAATGCCTACGACAACTTCCGTATAGGTACGTCTACTTGAATATCCGCCCCACGGAGTCGACGAAACCGGGCGCCCTACTTCAGCCGGGCCATGAGGGCGTGCTCGACCAGGGTGATGAGCGCGCTCTTGGCGTCGGCGCGGTGGCGGGCGTCGGTGGTGATGATGGGGGTGTCGGGGCCGATCTGGAGGGCTTCGCGGACCTCGTCGGGGGTGTAGGGCTGGTGTCCGTCGAAGCCGTTGAGGGCGATGACGAAGGGGAGGCCGCTGTTCTCGAAGTAGTCGACGGCGGGGAAGCAGTCGGCGAGGCGGCGGGTGTCGACGAGGACGACGGCGCCGATGGCGCCGCGTACGAGGTCGTCCCACATGAACCAGAAGCGGTCCTGGCCGGGGGTACCGAAGAGGTAGAGGATCAGGTCCTGGTCCAGGGTGATCCGGCCGAAGTCCATGGCGACGGTCGTCGTCGTCTTGCCGCCGGTGTGCGTCAGGTCGTCGATCCCCGCCGACGCCGAGGTCATGACGGCCTCGGTACGCAGCGGGTTGATCTCCGAGACGGCGCCGACGAACGTGGTCTTGCCCACGCCGAAGCCACCCGCCACCACGATCTTCGCGCTGGTGGTCGACCGGCCTCCCGCAGCCGTACCGCCGCTAGAGCTTGCGAAGTCCACTGAGCACCCTTTCGAGCAGCGTCACATCCGGCGTGCCGCCGGCCTCTCCATTGCCTGGCTGGTGGATCGCCACCATGCCCGCCTCCGCCAGGTCGGCGACGAGGATCCTGGCCACGCCGAGCGGCATCGACAGCAGCGCCGACACCTCGGCCACGGACTTCACCTCACGGCAGAGGTGGCAGATCCGCTGGTGCTCGGGCAGCAGCGTGGACAGGTGCGCAGGGTCGGCCGTGGTCGACACCAGCGCCTCGATGGCGAGCTGGTACCGGGGCCGGGTGCGGCCGCCGGTCATCGCGTAGGGGCGAACCAGCGGCTGATCGCCCTCGTCCCCGTACGACGCGTCGTGCAGCGACGCGCCGTAGGGATCGTGAGAGGCGGTGGGCGGGGTCATGAATCCTCCGGTCGTGACAGCAGGTGGTCTGATTGCCGTCTGACTGGGCCGGTGGGGGGCCGGATGGGGCGGCCGACGGGTGGTAGCGAAGACGACACAAGACAACAGGCGGGTATGGATGGGGCATACCCGCCTGGTCCGCTAGTTGAGCAGGTTCCCCTGGAGCTCCGCGCGGAGGTCAGGGGTCAGGACGCTGCCGGCGCGGTCCACCAGCAGCGCCATCTCGTAGCCCACGAGGCCGATGTCGCACTCGGGGTGGGCGAGCACGGCCAGCGAGGACCCGTCGGAGACGGACATGATGAAGAGGAAGCCGCGCTCCATCTCCACGACGGTCTGGTTGACCGGGCCGCTCTCGAAGATCCGGGACGCGCCCTGGGTCAGCGAGGTCAGCCCGGAGGCGACGGCCGCCAGCTGGTCGGCGCGGTCGCGGGGGAAGCCGTCGGACATGGCCAGCAGCAGTCCGTCGGCGGAGACCACCACCGTGTGCGACACCCCGGGGGTGTTGTCCACGAAGCTGGTGATCAACCAGTTCAGGTTCTGCGCTGCCTGGCTCATCACGCTCAAAACTCACGCTCCTGCGGGTGAGTGCTGCCGACATTGAAGCTTCCCGTGTTGCCGGAACCAGCCTGGCGCCCCTGCTGGATACCGCGCCGCAGGTTCGTCAGCCGGCCCCGCACGTCGTCGGGGGCCCGGGACACCTGCGGACCGGTCTCCTGCGGGGTGTCCTGCGCGGTGCCCGGTACCAGGTTGGCACGGGGCACCCGGCGGGGGAGACCCGAGGTGGTGACCCCGCCGGCCGCGGGCTTGCGCGCGCGCTCCGCCTGGCGGCTCAGCTCGTCGTTGGGGGTGACCCGCCACGAACCCGTGGTGGACGCGTCCGAGCCGCCGGCCTGGCCGTTCCGGTGCAGACCCTGGCCGCGGCCCTGGGCACCGCCGTCCTGGCCGAACGGCTGCCGCCCGGCGGGACCCGCGCCCTGGCCGAACCGGCCGCGGTCCAGCGGGGCCGGGGCGCCGGTGCGGCTGTCGGCCGCGGCGGGCCCCGAGGCCGGCGCCGGCAGCGACGGGGCGGTGCGGCCCTGGGCGGCTGCTGCGGCAGGGCCGGGGTCGGCACGGTCTGGTCGTGCATCGGGTACCGGTCGCCACCGCCCGGCCGTCCCTGGCCCTGCGGTGCGGGGCGGTCCTGGCGGCCGGGGCCGGGCTGCACCGGGCCCTGCGGACCGGGCTGCGGCTGCTGGCCCGCCTGCTGGCCGTGGAACCAGTCGGTCTCCAGCGTGTCGTACAGCGGCGTGCGGGCCTCGGAGGAGCGCCCGCCGGCGGCAGCGCGCGGCTGTCGTCCCGGGGGCGCCGAAGTCGGCGCGCGGCAGCG
The DNA here is from genome assembly GCF_021390935.1 of Streptomyces sp. CC228A. Lineage (GTDB taxonomy): Bacteria > Actinomycetota > Actinomycetes > Streptomycetales > Streptomycetaceae > Streptomyces. The sequence goes on along the minus strand of NZ_JAJPUI010000002.1, from coordinate 206,194 downwards.
CGGCGGTGGACGCCGGGTCGCCGGGCCGGCCGCCCCGGGCGCCGTTCACGTCCGGGCGCGGGCCGTCGAAGTCGGGGCGGGGAACTCGGCGGTGGAGCCGGGGCCCTGCGCCTCGGCCGGGAGCTGGGCGAACCGCCCGGTGGAGCCTGCCGGCTCCTCGTGGCCGCGCGGGCCCTCGGCACCGCGCTGGTCGGCGCCCCACCCCGCGGCCTCCGGCTGCGGGGAGCGCTGCGGGTGCCCGGCGCCGGGCCTGCCGCCGCGGCCGTCGCCCGCCCCGGGCAGCGGCTGCCGGTCCTGGCCGCCCTGCGGGTGCTGCGGGTTCTGGCCGCCCTGCGGGTGCTGGGCGTTCTGGCCGCCCTGCCACGCGTCGGGCCGCGGCACGCCGCCGCCCGCACCCGCCCCGGCCTGCGCGGAACGTCCCGCGGTGTCACCGAAGGCGCCCGCGTCGCCGTAGGACCGGCCGGAGTCGCCGTACGAGCCGCCCGCGAAGCCGCCGCCCTGGCCCTGGCGCTGGGGGTCCCGCTGCTGCGGCTGCTGCGGCCGGCCGGACTGGCCGCCGCCCTGCACACCGCCGGGGCCCTGCATGCCGCTGTGCTGGCCGGCACCCTGGCCCATGCCCGTACCGGTACCGGCGCCGTACCGGTTCTGGGAGCCGGGCCCGCCGGCGCCGGGACCGCCCTGGCCGCCCGGCAGCCCGGCCCGCGCACCGGAGCCGCCCGGGGCACCGCCCGGACGGGCCTGGCCGCCCTGGCCGCCGGGGACCGCGGGAGCGCCCGGGGTGCCCGCGGCCGGCTTCTTGCCGCCCTGCGTGACATCGATCGGAAGCATGACGAGTGCGGTCGTGCCGCCCGAGTCCGACGGGCGCAGCTGGATCCGGATGCCGTGCCGCAGCGACAGGCGGCCGACCACGAAGAGGCCCATGCGGCGGGAGACGGAGACGTCCACGGTCGGCGGCGACGCGAGCCGCTCGTTGATCGCGGCGAGGTCCTCGGGGGAGAGGCCGATACCGGTGTCGTGGATCTCGACGAGCACCCGGCCGTCGGGCAGCGCGTGACCGGTGACGCGCACCTTGGTCTGCGGCGAGGAGAACGACGTGGCGTTCTCCAGCAGCTCGGCCAGCAGGTGCACGAGGTCGTTGACGACCCGGCCGGCGACCTCGGTCGCGGGGACGGAGGCCAGCTCGATGCGCTCGTACTGCTCCACCTCGGAGGCGGCGGCGCGGAGCACGTCGACGAGGGGCACGGGCCGGGTCCACCGGCGGCCGGGCTCCTCACCGGCGAGGACGAGCAGGTTCTCGCCGTTCCGGCGCATGCGGGTCGCGAGGTGGTCGAGCTTGAACAGCGAGGCCAGCTGGTCCGGGTCCGCCTCGCGGGACTCCAGCTCGGAGATCAGCGAGAGCTGGCGCTGGATCAGGCCCTGCGAACGGCGCGAGAGGTTGGTGAACATCGCGTTGACGTTGCCTCGCAGCAGGGCCTGCTCGGCGGCGAGGCGGACCGCCTCGCGGTGCACGTCGTCGAAGGCCGCGGCCACCTTGCCGATCTCGTCGCGCGAGTGCACGCCGACGGACTCCACGGAGGTGTCCACGTCCTGCGGGTCGGCCTCGGACAGGTGCTTGACCAGCTGGGGCAGCCGCTCCTGGGCGACCTTGGTGGCGGTGTCCTGCAGGCGCCGCAGCGACTGCACCATGGAGCGCGCCACGACGAAGGCGCCGACGAGGGAGACACCGAGGACGAGGAGGATCAGCGCACCGTTGATGACGGCGTCGCGCTCGGCCTCCTTGCGGAGCTCACGCGCCTTCTCCTCCACCTTGCTGAGGAGGGTCTCCTCGATGGTCTTCATCATCTTGAGCTTGGTGTCCGACTCGTCCGTCCAGTCGAGGAACGAGCGGGCCGGCATGTTGCTCAGGCCGTTCTGGCCGCGCAGCACGCGGCCGGCGTACTCGTCGGCGGCCTGGATCGACGGGTTGCCGGAGTTCAGCGGGGCCAGCAGGGTGGAGGCGTCGCCGCCCGCGGACTCGTAGATCGAGCGGAACGACTTGAGCTGCGCGTTCTCGTTGACGCGGGCGTCCTCGGCGTACTGCCGGTCGTTGACGTTCAGCTCGCGGTTCTTGCCCGAGACGGTCGACTTGGGGAGCGCGGCGGCGATGACGGCGCGCTGGATCGAGGCGTACTCCTTGGCCGAGGAGAACGCCGCCAGCGCACGCGTGCGCTTGATCATGTCGGGGTTGCTGGTCGCCTGCGCCATGTCCTGGGACAGGGTGAGCAGCGACTCGATCAGCCGGTTGTACTTGCCGACCGTCGCGGAGCTCATCCGGCCGTCCGCGTAGGCCTCCTTGCGGATGGAGCCGATCGTGACGACCTGGTTGGCGATCTGGGTGACGTTGGCGCGGATACTCGCCAGCGCCTCGTCGTCCTGCGTGTCGCCGATCTCCTGGGTGGCGTCAAGGAACGCGCGCTGCGCCGCGTCGGTGTCCCCGCGCGGCTGGGTGATCTTGAAGTCCGTGACCGGGTAGCCGTTGGCGAGCGGACCGGCGGTCAGGTCGCGCTCGTTCTGGAGCGCCTGGGCGAGGTAGTGCGCCTCGCGGGTGAGCTTGGTGAGCAGCTGCATGTGGTCCAGCTGCTCCATGTTCTCCATGGACTCCTGGATACGGAGTCCGCCCAGCGAGGTCGCGGCGACCACGGGAAGGGCGAGCAGGGAGACCAGTCGGGTGGAGATGCGCCAGTTGCGCAGGGCTATTCGGGAGCCGGTGTCCCCGGGCGCCTTGCCCTTGCCGCCCTTGGCCGGCTTCGGGTCCTTGCCGTCCTTGCCGCCGTCCTTGCCGTCCTGCGCCGCGTCGGCGGACTGGCCCGGGCCCTTGGGGAGCGCGGGGAGCGCCGAGTCGGGCCGGGACTTTCCGGCCGCCCTGGCGGCCCGCCCGGCGCGCGCCGCCTTCAGTGCGCCTGCCGCGCCCGTCGCCTCGCGCCCGCCGGTCGCCCCGCCGGGGGCGCGTGCGGCGCGGTCCCCGCCGTCGCCGGCAGGTGCCGGTCCCGGGTACGGGGGATGCTGGGGCGAAGTGCCGCGGTCGGTCCCGCCGCGCGGCTCGTGCTCCGCCGCAGCGCTGCCATCCCTCTTGAAACGTCCCTGCACTAGCGTCGCAACCTCTGGACCAGGCGTCCCTCCGCGCGAACGGAGAAGACGGTGTCGGCGTTCATCGGGGGCGTGTGACCACGCCCTTCCGTCTGGGTGACCGGCGCCGGAATCCCCCCTTCCCCGCCGCCGCTCGGCGCTGCCTCGCGCCCCAGCTCGCCGGTCTCCATCCGCGGCGGTGCGTGGAATTCCAGCACAGTGCCGGATCTCCAACAAGGGCGGCGGGTGCCCCCGCCGGAGCCATCACCTCGTGTGAGGGGGAGGTCACCTGCGGTAGAGGTCTTTCGCGGAGGAATCGGACTTTCGGTCACGAGTCGCTTACGCGTACAGGGTGCCCCAGTCGAGATGATCAGCGGCGGAATGGCAGATTCAGTGGCGTGATGTCCGATTTCGACGGTCTGTTCGGGCGTCTGACATGTCCGATTTGGGTAATCAGTGGTGAGCAAACTCACACGCCGAGCACCGGCTGTTCACGGTAATGGCAGGGAATCCGCTGTTTAGCCTGACGCCTTACAGTGACGGGCGTCCGTCAACCGGCGCTCTTCCAGCGGCGCCCCGCACCCCGAGGTCTCATCCCACCCATGAAGACGACGAGCACCAGCATCGCCAACCCCCGCCGCACCACGCTCGCCCACCTGGCGGACGCCTCCGAGCTGGAGCGCGGCACGCTCCCGGAGCACGCGGCCGAGCTGCCGGCCGCCACCGCCAACCCGCGCCGCACCGTGCTCGACGCCGTTCCCGCCCCGGCCGCGGGATAACGGGGCAGGTGGGCGCCCCCTCCCGCGTTAGCCTGGAGCGTCAGACTCCAGTCAGCGGAAAGTAGGGGGCGCAGGCACCCGTGCGCATCGCCAGGTTCTCCATCGACGGCCATGTCGCCTTCGGCGCGGTGGAAGCGGTCAGGGGCGACGAGGTCGCCCCCGGCACAGCGGCCGAGGGCGACCTCGTCCTCAACATCATCAAGGGCATCCCGTACACGGACTTCGAGCTCAGCGGCACCAGGGTCCCCCTGAGCAAGGTCCGCCTCCTGCCTCCCGTGCTCCCCAACAAGGTCGTGGCCATCGGCCGCAACTACGCCGAGCACGCGGCGGAGCTCGGCAACGAGGTGCCCGAGGTGCCCGTCGCCTTCTTCAAGCCCGCCACCTCCGTGATCGGCTCCGGCGACGCCATCGAGTACCCCTCGTTCTCGAACGAGGTGCACCACGAGGCCGAGCTCGCCGTCGTCATCGGCCGCATGTGCCGCGAGGTCCCCCGCGAGCGCGTCAAGGACGTGGTCTTCGGCTACACCTGCGCCAACGACGTCACCGCCCGCGACGTCCAGCAGCGGGAGAAGCAGTGGGCCCGCGCCAAGGGCTTCGACACCTCCTGCCCGCTCGGCCCCTGGGTGGAGACCGAGCTCGACCCGGGCGACCTCACCATCCAGTGCACGGTCAACGGCGAGCAGCGCCAGCTGGGTCGCACGAGCGACATGATCCGCTCCATCGAGGACCTGGTCGTCCACATCACCGAGGCCATGACGCTGCTCCCCGGCGACGTCATCCTCACCGGCACCCCCGCCGGGGTCGGCCCCCTCACCGTCGGCGACGAGGTCGCCGTCACCATCGAAGGCATCGGCACTCTCACCAACAAGGTGATCAAGCGTGGTTAACACCCCCGACCGCTCCGTCCGCGTACGGTTCTGCCCGTCCCCGACGGGCAACCCCCACGTGGGCCTGGTCCGCACCGCCCTGTTCAACTGGGCGTTCGCCCGGCACCACGGCGGCACCATGGTCTTCCGCATCGAGGACACCGACGCGGCGCGCGACTCGGAGGAGTCGTACCGGCAGCTGCTCGACTCGCTGCGCTGGCTCGGCCTCGACTGGGACGAGGGCCCGGAGGTCGGCGGTCCCCACGCCCCGTACCGCCAGTCGCAGCGCATGGACACCTACCGCGACATCGCCGGCAAGCTCCTCGCCGGCGGGTACGCGTACCACTGCTACTGCACCACGGAGGAGCTCGACGCGCGCCGCGAGGCCGCCCGCGCCGCCGGGAAGCCCTCCGGCTACGACGGCCACTGCCGCGAGCTGACCGCCGAGCAGACCGCCGCCTACGAGGCCGAGGGCCGCAGCGCCATCGTCCGCTTCCGGATGCCGGACCAGCCGATCACCTTCCGCGACCTGGTCCGCGGCGAGCTGACGTTCACCCCGGACAACGTCCCGGACTACGGCATCGTCCGCGCCAACGGCGCCCCGCTGTACACCCTCGTCAACCCGGTCGACGACGCGCTCATGGAGATCACCCACGTCCTGCGCGGCGAGGACCTGCTGAGCTCCACCCCGCGCCAGATCGCGCTGTACCAGGCGCTGATCGAGCTCGGCGTCGCCAAGGGCGTGCCCGAGTTCGGCCACCTGCCGTACGTGATGGGCGAGGGCAACAAGAAGCTCTCCAAGCGCGACCCCCAGTCCTCCCTGAACCTCTACCGCGAGCGCGGGTTCCTCCCGGAGGGCCTGCTCAACTACCTCTCCCTCCTCGGCTGGTCCTTCTCCGCCGACCAGGACGTCTTCACCATCCCCGAGATGATCGAGAAGTTCGACATCGCGGACGTGAACGCCAATCCCGCCCGGTTCGACCTGAAGAAGGCCGAGTCGATCAACGCGGACCACATCCGGATGCTGGACGAGAAGGAGTTCGCCGCCCGCTGCGAGCCCTGGCTGCAGGCCCCGCACGCGCCGTGGGCGCCGGAGGACTTCGACCGGGACGCCTGGGAGCGGATCGCCCCGCACGCCCAGACCCGCCTGACGGTCCTGTCCGAGATCACCGCCAACGTCGACTTCCTGTTCCTGAAGGAGCCCGCCGAGGACGAGGCGTCCTGGCAGAAGGCCATGAAGGGCGAGCCGGCCGCCCTGCTCACCACCGCCCGCGCCAAGCTGGAGGCGGCGGACTGGACGAGCCCCGAGTCCCTCAAGGACGCCGTCCTGAAGGCGGGCGAGGAGCACGGGCTGAAGCTCGGCAAGGCCCAGGCCCCGGTCCGCGTCGCTGTCACCGGCCGCACGGTCGGCCTGCCGCTCTTCGAGTCCCTGGAGATCCTCGGCAAGGACCGCACCCTGGCCCGTATCGACGCGGCCCTGGCCAAGCTCACCGCCTGATCGGCACCCGTACGCCCCCGGGGGCGGCCGCCCACCACGGGCGCCCGCCCCCGGGGGCTTTCCGCCGGCACCCCGCGGGGCGGCTCGTCCCTCCGCCCCCTCGGCACGGGCCACCGGGCCCGTACGCACGCCGGCAGCCCCACGACCGGACCCCGCACCGCGGGCGGCCGCGCTCACGCCCCGGAGCCCCGCACCGCGGGGCGGCGGTGCCCGCCCCGCGGAGCCCCCGCAGGGCAGGCGACGGCTCTCACGCTCACGCCCCGGAGTTCCGGCGCTTCGAGCCGTGGCGCTCACGCCCGGACGTGCGGCAGGCACACCCCTGCCGCATCCCCGCCCGCCCGGCCGCGCCGCGCCGCGCACCGCGTCGACGCCGCCGCGCCAGACTCCGCCTCCCCGCCTCCCCGCCTCCCCGCCGACGCGTCCCGCCATCCCCGCCCGCCGCCCTGTCCCGCCGTCCTGTCCTGCCGAAACGCGGGACCGGCCCGTGCCGCCGGCGGTACGGTCGCGGTATGGCCATCCGCGCCGTCCTCTGGGACATCGACGACACGATCTTCGACTACGCGACCGCCGACCGCGCCGGCATGCGGCGCCACCTGCGCGACGAGGGCCTCGACGGCAGGTTCGGCACCGTCGAGGAGGCCCTGGCCCGGTGGCAGGAGGCCACGGCGGAGCACTGGGCGAGGTTCTCGGCCGGGGAGGTGAGCTGGGAGGCGCAGCGCCGCGACCGGGTGCGGACCTTCCTGGGCCTGGTGCTGGCGGACGAGGAGGCCGACGCCTGGTTCGCGCGGTACCTGGCGCACTACGAGGCCGCCTGGGAGCTGTTCCCGGACACGCTGCCCGCCCTGGAGCTCCTGGCGGGGGACTACCGGCACGGTGTGCTGTCGAACTCGTCGCTCCTCAACCAGGACCGCAAGCTCCGCGTCCTGGGCGTACGGGACCGGTTCGAGGCCGTCGTCTGCGCGGCCGACATCGGGATCTCCAAGCCGGAGCCCGCCGCCTTCCACGCCGCGTGCGACGCCCTCGGCCTGGCGCCGTACGAGGTCGCGTACGTCGGGGACCAGCCCGACATCGACGCCCGGGGGGCCACCGAGGCGGGCCTGCTCGGCATCTGGCTGGACCGGACGGGTGCGGGCGGAAGGCCCGAACTGCAGCGGATCACGGGCCTTGAGCAGCTCCCCGCGCTGCTCCGCGGGGATACCCGTTTTGGAGCGCAGGACACCTTCGGGTAATGTTCTTCCTGCGCCGAGGGGAGCGGGCCGAGAGGCCGGAGCCCCGAAGCGCAAGCCGAGCAAAAATCCCCCAGGGGGTTGCGTTCCGGTGGCCTATGGTGTAATTGGCAGCACGACTGATTCTGGTTCAGTTAGTCTTGGTTCGAGTCCAGGTAGGCCAGCTCGCAGAGCTTATCTGCAAAGCCCCCGTTGTGTAGCGGCCTAGCACGCTGCCCTCTCAAGGCAGTAGCGCCGGTTCGAATCCGGTCGGGGGTACAGATCCTTCCCGCGGTACCACCAGGGTCGCTCCCGGTGGCATCGATGCAGGATCGCTAGGGCCCCCGTTGTGTAGCGGCCTAGCACGCCGCCCTCTCAAGGCGGTAGCGCCGGTTCGAATCCGGTCGGGGGTACCAACTGGTCTAAACCACCAGTGGCCTATGGTGTAATTGGCAGCACGACTGATTCTGGTTCAGTTAGTCTTGGTTCGAGTCCAGGTAGGCCAGCGGGATCATGAGAATGGTCCGCGCCCCCGTTGTGTAGCGGCCTAGCACGCCGCCCTCTCAAGGCGGTAGCGCCGGTTCGAATCCGGTCGGGGGTACCACACGGAGAAGCCCTCCCCAGTACGGGGAGGGCTTCTCCGCATGCAGCCTCCTCCGCGTCGCTCCCTGCCGGTCCGCGTCGCCTGGGCTCGCGTCCGGCGCCCGTGGGGCAACGGACCAGGGCAGGGTGCGACAGGGCGGAACAGAACAGAACAGAACAGAGACGCAACACCGGCCCACCGCTGCGGCGTTGAAGCGGGGGACCGGTGCGGGCGGGACGTACGGGGCTCAGCCGGCGCGGCGCAGGGCCTCCGACAGGCGCCCCGCCGCGTCGATGACCGCCTGGGCGTGCATACGGCCCGGGTGGCGGGTCAGGCGCTCGATCGGCCCCGACACGGACACGGCGGCCACCACGCGGTTCGACGGACCCCGCACGGGCGCGGAGACCGACGCCACGCCCGGCTCACGCTCGCCGATCGACTGGGCCCAGCCCCGGCGGCGCACACCCGACAGCGCGGTCGCCGTGAAGCGGGCGCCCTGCAGGCCCCTGTGCAGCCGCTCGGGCTCCTCCCAGGCCATGAGGATCTGTGCCGACGAGCCGGCCTTCATCGTCAGCGTGGAGCCCACCGGGACCGTGTCCCGCAGGCCGGAGAGGCGCTCGGCCGCCGCCACGCAGATGCGCATGTCGCCCTGGCGCCGGTAGAGCTGCGCGCTCTCGCCGGTCACGTCCCGCAGGTGCGTGAGCACCGGGCCCGCCGTCGCCAGCAGGCGGTCCTCGCCGGCCGCGGCGGCCAGCTCCGCCAGCCGCGGGCCCAGGATGAACCTGCCCTGCATGTCCCGCGCCACCATCCGGTGGTGCTCCAGTGCCACGGCCAGTCGGTGGGCCGTGGGCCGGGCGAGTCCGGTCGCCGCTACGAGCCCGGCGAGGGTGGCCGGACCGGACTCCAGGGCGCTCAGAACCAATGCTGCCTTGTCGAGAACGCCTACGCCGCTACTGTTGTCCATGCAACGATACTCACGTCTCACTCTGTGAAACGCAAGTTCAATTTTCCCGGGAACTTGCCAACCTGGAGGGGCGGCCCCGGGATCAACGGGTCCGCTGCCGGCGTCCAGCACGTGGGATCACGTGGCTTCACCTATGAGACCAGGGCGTGGGCGCACGTATCTCTAGATCGCCGGCACACCACGCCGGCCGGAGGGAAAGCGATGGGTAGGACACTCGCGGAGAAGGTCTGGGACGACCATGTCGTCCGGCGCGCCGAGGGCGAGCCCGACCTCCTCTACATCGATCTGCACCTGCTGCACGAGGTCACCAGCCCCCAGGCCTTCGACGGCCTCCGCAAGAGCGGACGGCAGGTCCGCAGGCTCGACCTGACCATCGCCACCGAGGACCACAACACCCCCACCCTCGACATCGACAAGCCGATCGCCGACCCGGTCTCCCGCGCCCAGCTGGAGACCCTGCGCAAGAACTGCGCCGAGTTCGGCGTCCGCCTGCACCCGCTGGGCGACGTCGAGCAGGGCGTCGTCCACGTCGTGGGCCCCCAGCTCGGTCTGACCCAGCCCGGCACGACCGTGGTCTGCGGCGACTCCCACACCTCCACCCACGGTGCCTTCGGCGCGCTCGCCTTCGGCATCGGCACCTCGCAGGTCGAGCACGTCCTGGCCACCCAGACGCTGCCCATGGCCCGCCCCAGGACCATGGCGATCACGGTCGACGGCGAGCTGCCCGAGGGGGTCACCGCCAAGGACCTGATCCTGGCGATCATCGCCAGGATCGGCACCGGCGGCGGTCAGGGGTACGTCCTGGAGTACCGCGGCCCCGCCATCGAGAAGCTCTCGATGGAAGCCCGCATGACCATCTGCAACATGTCCATCGAGGCCGGCGCCCGCGCGGGCATGATCGCGCCCGACGAGACCACCTTCGCCTACCTCAAGGGCCGCGCCCACGCCCCCGAGGGCGAGGACTGGGACGCCGCCGTGGCGTACTGGAAGACCCTGCGGACCGACGAGGACGCCGTCTTCGACGCCGAGGTGGTCATCGACGCCGCCGAGCTGTCCCCGTTCGTCACCTGGGGCACCAACCCCGGCCAGGGCGCGCCCCTTTCGGCGCACGTCCCCGATCCCGCCTCGTACGAGGACGCCTCGGAGCGCCTGGCCGCCGAGAAGGCCCTGGAGTACATGGGACTCACGGCCGGGCAGCCGCTGCGCGACATCAAGGTGGACACCGTCTTCGTCGGCTCCTGCACGAACGGCCGCATCGAGGACCTGCGGGCCGCCGCCGACATCCTGCGCGGCCGGAGGATCGCCGACGGCCTGCGCATGCTGGTCGTCCCCGGCTCCGCCCGCGTCGGTCTCCAGGCCGTCGACGAGGGCCTGGACAAGGTCTTCAAGGAGGCCGGAGCCGAATGGCGGCACGCCGGCTGCTCCATGTGCCTGGGCATGAACCCCGACCAACTGGCCCCCGGTGAGCGCTCCGCGTCCACCTCCAACCGCAACTTCGAAGGCCGCCAGGGCAAGGGCGGCCGCACCCACCTCGTGTCGCCGCAGGTCGCCGCCGCCACCGCGGTCCTGGGCCACCTGGCCTCCCCGGCCGACCTGTCCGACGCCGACGCCACCACTCCCGCGGGGGTCTGAGGAACCATGGAAGCCTTCACCACGCACACCGGCCGGGCCGTCCCGCTGCGCCGCAGCAACGTCGACACCGACCAGATCATCCCCGCCCACTGGCTCAAGAAGGTCACCCGGGACGGGTTCGAGGACGGGCTGTTCGAGGCCTGGCGCAAAGACCCCGAGTTCGTCCTCAACCGGCCCGAGCGGCAGGGCGCCACGGTCCTGGTCGCCGGCCCCGACTTCGGCACCGGCTCCTCCCGCGAGCACGCCGTCTGGGCCCTCCAGAACTACGGCTTCAAAGCCGTCGTGTCCTCCCGCTTCGCCGACATCTTCCGCGGCAACTCGCTGAAGAACGGCCTGCTCACAGTGGTCCTGGACCAGAAGACCGTGGACGCCCTGTGGGAGCTCGTCGAAGCCGACCCCACCGCCGAGATCACCGTCGACCTGGAGAGCCGCCAGGTCCGCGCCGCGGGCATCACCGCCGACTTCGAACTCGACGAGAACGCCCGCTGGCGACTGCTGAACGGCCTGGACGACATCAGCATCACCCTGCAGAACGAGGCGGACATCGCCGCGTACGAGGCCGAGCGGCCCTCCTACAAGCCGCGGACCCTCCCCGTCTGACCCCTCCCCCCCTCCGGGCCGCGAGAACGACCCCCGACGCCCCCGGCCGACCTTCCGGCCGGGGGCGTCGCCATGCCCGCCCCACCCCGGACGAAGCCCACGGGGGCTACCCGGGGCGCGGCCCCCGTTCTGGCGAGAAACCGCCCCTCAGTACGGTCGATCCATCGTACGGAGCGGCCCCGCGCGGCCATCCGGCTGACGGCACCGGACACCGGCCGCCGCGCCCGTCGCACCCCCGCCCCGGCGTCCCCCGAAGGGGGCAATCCGGTTTGCGCCGCAGCTAGTTGGGCATCCGAGCCCTACCGGAACGGGAGCCTCCCCCCAGGGGCGCCACCGCCCCGGGCAGAGGCCAGTTACCCCCTACGGAGGCGACAACTCGCCCCAGATGGCACAATCGGCGCATGGAACGCGACAGCCAACTCGAACTCTACGAGGCCGTCGCGGCCCGGCTGAAAGAAGCGCACGCCCGAGTGCGCGCACTGCAAGTCCCGGAGGGCGTAAGGATGGCGCTGTCCCGGAAGCTGCTGGTCGTCACGGCAGCGGCGAAGCACGATCTCGCGGACGCGGCACAGCGTCTCGACCGGTTGTTGAAGGACCTCGACGAGGGCCGATTCCCTGAAGGGGACTGACATCCGAAGTGCCCGGCAGCGTACTTCGTTGCGGCACAAGGGTGATTAGCCCGTTTCGTGTTTGATTTGCGGTATATATCTGCCTAACGTGCGAAAACGCTTGAACACTTTCGTTCCGGCAATGTCTCCGAAGGGGAAGACGTGAACAAGGCGCAGCTCGTAGAAGCGATTGCCGACAAGATGGGCGGCCGCCAGCAGGCCGCCGACGCCGTGGACGCGGTGCTGGACGCCATCGTCCGCGCGGTCGTCTCGGGCGACCGGGTCTCGGTCACCGGCTTCGGCTCGTTCGAGAAGGTCGAGCGTCCGGCCCGCTACGCCCGCAACCCCCAGACCGGCGAGCGCGTCAGGGTCAAGAAGACCTCCGTTCCGCGCTTCCGCGCAGGCCAGGGCTTCAAGGACCTGGTCAGCGGCAGCAAGAAGCTGCCCAAGGCGGGCGAGGTCTCCGTCAAGAAGGCCCCCAAGGGCAGCCTGACCGGCGCCACCGGGACCGCCGCGAAGAAGGCCGCGGCCAAGAAGGCCGTGACGAAGAAGGCCGCCGCGAAGAAGGCGACGCCCGCCAAGAAGACCACGGCGAAGAAGACCACCGCCGCGGCCAAGAAGACCACCACCGCCAAGAAGGCCGCTCCGGCGAAGAAGACCACCGCCGCCGCCACGAAGAAGGCCGCGGCGAAGAAGACCGCCCCGGCCAAGAAGGCCACCGCCAAGAAGGCGCCCGCGAAGAAGACCACGGCGCGCAAGACCACCGCCGCCAAGAAGACCACCGCGAGGAAGAAGTAGCGCCGAGGCCGACCAGGTAAGCGGCGCGGCCGCACGGAGCCACTCACACGCGGGGCCGGACTCTCCTGGGGGGAGCCCGGCCCGCGGTGCGTCCGCACCGGACCGGCGCTTCCTGCGGGCTCGGGAGGTCCCCAGAGGGGAGCGGTGCGCCGTAACTCCCCGGAGTGCCGTGCGGGACGGAGGTTCCGTACCGGGCTGGAACGCCGTGCGCGACCGAGTTCCCCGCGGGCCGGGGTTCCGTGCGGGCCGGGGTTCCCTGCGGGCCGGTTTCTGTGCGGGCGTGCGCATCCCTGCGGGGCCGGGCTTCCATCCGAGGCCGGGCCTCCGGGGCCGGCGCCCCCAGGGGGACGGGCGGCTCATCCGGGGCCGGGGCCCCACGGGGGTTGGGTGGTCCGTCCGAGGCCGGAGTCCCTATGCGGCCCGGGTGCTGTGCGGAGGGCCCCTGCGAGGCCGGGTAGACCGTCCGAAACCCGGATTCCCCCTCAGACCGGGCCTCTTCGCAGGACCGGTGTTCGCCATGGGGGCGGGAGGGCCCTCCGCGGCCGGAGTTGCCCCCGGTGCCGGGTGGTCCGCCCGAAGCCGGCGCCCCCAGGGGGACGGGCGGCTCATCCGGGGCCGGAGTTCCGTACGGGTACGGGAGTTCAGAACGTCTGCAGGGTCACCAGGGTGATCCGCAGCCCCGCGCCGTCGCCCTCCGTCTCGATCCGCACCCGCTGACCCGGGCGCAGCAGCAGCAGGCCGCCCGCGTCGAACGCCTCCGCGCCGAACTCCACCGGCGTGCCGTCGTCGAGGAGCACGCTCCCGCTGCGGGTCTCAGGGTCGTACGTGTACGCGGTCGCCTGCATGGGCCGCAGCCTACCCGCCCGCCTGACCGCCCGCCCCGGGCAGCCCGGCCGCCTGCTCCCCGCCGGGACCGGCCGCGGCCCCGCCCTCCGTCCCGTACCCCGCGCGCCCCCCGGGCGGCGGTTCGCCCGCGGCGCGTTCCGTGCCGGGGGCGGGATCCGCGGCCCCCGACCCCGCCGCCCGGCAGCCCCGCGCGGTGCAGCGCGGCCGTGCGGGGGCCCACCCCCAGCGTCAGCGCCGCCCGCAGGTCAGCGGCCGTGTCCACGTCCCGCCGCACCGACGCCACGCCGCCCAGTTCGATTTCCGCCGCCCCCGACGACAAATGCCGCGCCCGCGACGCGCCGCCGAAAGCGGGCCGCAATTCAATTCCGGGGGCCGCCGACAGAAACGTCGTGCCGATATCGGCGGCGTCCGCGAGAAAGGCCCGCGGAAAACACCGCGCCGCCGCCAGGACCCGTCCCAGCTCGGCCGGGCGCAGCGCGGGCAGGTCCGCGTTCAGGCTCGCCACCGCGGCCCCGGGCCGCCCCGCCCGCACCGCGGCCGCCCCGTACGCGAGCGCCGCGTTGAGCCCCGCGGCGGGCCGGTCCCGCACCACCCGGGCCCCCAGCCCGGACATCTCGGCGGCGGCCTCCCCGTCGTCGGTGACGACCACCACATCCCGTACCGCGCCGCAGGTCAGCGCCGCCGCCACGGTGTCCAGCGCGAAGGCCAGCGCCAGCCGCCGGCGCTGCGCGGGCCCGAACGCCCCCGCCAGCCGGGTCTTCGCCGCGCCCAGCGGCTTCAACGGCACCACCAGCGACCAGATCCCGGGCCCTGCCTGCGCCGCCGTCCCCGTCTCCGTCCCCGTGTCCATCCAGGCCATTGTCGCCCGCCCCCGCCGCGCACCGGCCGCCGCACCTCCCGCCGGGGCCCGCGACACGGCCCCCCACCACCCGGAACACCGCCGCCGGAGGCGGGGCGTACGGTGTTCTCGACAGACCAGGGGCATGGGGTGACACTTGACCCCCGGCACGACCAGTACCGACGGGTACTGGCGAGTACCACCAGCAGTCCCACAGGAAGGTGTCCGCGTGTCCCGCCGCAGAATCGGCTTCTGGTACCGCCTGGCGGCGGTCATCGCCAAACCGCCGCTGGTGGTGTTGTTCAAGCGGGACTGGCGCGGAACGGAGCACATTCCGGCCGACGGCGGCTTCATCACCGCCGTGAACCACAACTCGTACCTGGACCCGCTGTCCTACGCGCACTTCCAGTACAACACCGGACGCGTACCCCGCTTCCTCGCGAAGGCCGGCCTGTTCAAGGGCTCGTTCGTCGGGATGATGCTGCGCGGCACCGGCCAGATCCCGGTCTACCGCGAGACCGCCAACGCCCTCGACGCCTTCCGCGCCGCCGTCGCCGCCATCGAGCGGGGCGAGTGCGTCGCCTTCTACCCCGAGGGCACCCTCACCCGCGACCCGGACATGTGGCCCATGGCCGGCAAGACCGGCGCCGCCCGCGTCGCCCTGCTCACGAAGGTCCCGGTGATCCCCGTCGCCCAGTGGGGCGCCAACCTGGCGATGCCGCCCTACGCCAAGCGGGACAAGCTCCGGCTCTTCCCCCGCAAGACCCTCACCGTGGTGGCGGGGCCGCCCGTCGACCTCTCCCGGTTCCACGGCCAGGAGCCCACCGCCGAGGTGCTCCGCGAGGCCACCGAGGAGATCATGGCCGCCATCACCCGCCTCCTTGAGGACATCCGGGGCGAGAAGGCACCCGCCGAGCCGTACGATCCCCGCAGGGCCCGCCAGCTACAGAGCCGCAAGGCGGCAGGGGAGGAAGCCAAGTGACACACCCCGCAGACCCCGCACGCCCCCTCAAGGCAGCCGTCTACGGGACCGGCTCATGGGGCACGGCCTTCGGCATGGTGCTGGCCGACGCCGGCTGCGAGGTGACCCTGTGGGCCCGCCGCCCCGAGGTCGCCGACGCGGTCAACACCACCCGGACCAACCCGGAGTACTTCCCGGGCGTCGAACTCCCCGCCGGCATGCGGGCCACCTCGGATCCCGCGGAGGCCGCGGAGGGCGCAGACTTCACGGTCCTGTCGATCCCGTCCCAGACCCTCCGCGAGAACCTCTCCGCGTGGGCGCCCAAGCTCGCCCCCGGCACCCTGCTGGTGTCCCTGATGAAGGGCATCGAACTGGGCACCTGCAAGCGGATGAGCGAGGTCGTCCAGGAGGTCGCGGACGTCCCCGCGGAGCGCGTCGCCGTCGTCACCGGGCCCAACCTGGCCAAGGAGATCGTCGCCCGCATGCCGGCCGCCTCCGTGGTCGCCTGCCCCGACGAGAGCGCCGCCCGACGGCTCCAGGCGGCCTGCCACACCCCCTACTTCCGCCCGTACACCAACACCGACGTCGTCGGCTGCGAACTGGGCGGCGCCGTCAAGAACGTCATCGGCCTCGCCGTCGGCATCGCGGACGGCATGGGCCTCGGCGACAACGCCAAGGGCTCGCTCATCACCCGCGGCCTCGCCGAGACGACCCGCCTCGGGCTCGCCATGGGCGCCGACCCGCTCACCTTCTCCGGCCTCGCCGGCCTCGGGGACCTGGTGGCCACCTGCTCCTCGCCGCTGTCCCGGAACCACACCTTCGGTTTCAACCTCGGCAAGGGCATGACCCTCCAGGAGACCATCGCGGTCACCCGGCAGACCGCCGAGGGCGTCAAGTCCTGCCAGTCCGTCCTCGACCTCGCGCACCGGCACGGCGTCGACATGCCGATCACCGAGACGGTCGTCGGCATCGTCCACGAGGGGAAGCCCCCGATGGTGGCCCTCAAGGAGCTGATGTCGCGCAGCGCCAAGCCGGAGCGGCGCTGACGCCGGACGCTGACGCGCGACGTACGAGCGGGTACGCTCATCGCGATATGAGCAGCGAGAACCTCCCCTCCACCCCCGGGCGCAAGCCGCGTGTGGCCGTCGTCTTCGGCGGACGCAGCTCCGAGCACGCCATCTCCGTCGTCACGGCCGGCGCCATCCTGGGCGCCATCGACCGGGCGAAGTACGACGTGCTGCCCATCGGCATCACCACCGACGGCCGCTGGGCGCTGACCGCCGACGCCCCCGAGCGGATGGCCATCACCGGCCGGACGCTGCCGAGCGTCGACGACGTCGCGGAGCCCGGGGACGGCACCGTCGTCCTCTCCGCCGACCCCACCAGCCGGGAGGTCGTCTACACCGAGCCCAGCGCGGTGCCCAAGGCCCTCGGCGAGGTCGACGTCGTCTTCCCCATGCTGCACGGCCCGTACGGCGAGGACGGCACCCTCCAGGGCCTGCTGGAGCTCGCCGGCGTTCCCTACGTCGGCGCGGGCGTGCTCGCCTCGGCCGTCGGCCAGGACAAGGAATACATGAAGCGGGTCTTCACCTCCTTCGGGCTGCCCGTCGGCCCCTACGAGGTGATCCGCCCCCGCGAGTGGCAGCAGGACCCGCTCGCGGCCCGCCGCCGGATCGTCGACTTCGCCGGCGAGCACGGCTGGCCGCTGTTCGTGAAGCCGGCCCGCGCCGGCTCCTCCTTCGGCATCACGAAGGTCGACGACGAGTCGGGCCTGGACGCCGCCGTCGAGGAGGCCCGCCGCCACGACCCGAAGATCCTCGTCGAGTCCCTGCTCACCGGCCGTGAGATCGAGTGCGGCGTCCTGGAGTTCGAGGACGGGCCGCGCGCGAGCGTCCCCGCCTGGATCCCGCCCGTCGGGGACCACGACTTCTACGACTTCGACGCCAAGTACATCGACTCCGCGTCCGGCGTCGTGCCCGCCCCGATCACCCCGGAGCAGACGGCCGAGGTGCAGCGGCTCGCCGTCGCCGCGTTCGAGGCGGCCTCCTGCGAGGGGCTGGTCCGCGCGGACTTCTTCCTCACCGACGAGGGCGAGTTCGTCATCAACGAGATCAACACCATGCCGGGCTTCACGCCCATCTCCATGTACCCGCGCATGTGGGAGGCGTCCGGCATCGACTACCCCGACCTCGTCGACCGCCTCATCCAGGCGGCCCTGCGGCGCTCCACCGGCCTGCGCTGACCACCGGCCGCGCCACCGCCGAAGGCGTCTGCCGTGCCGCCCGCGTGCGGCACGGACCGGCGCCCCGGCCGGGCGGCCGCGGCCGGGCCCGGGGGGGGGGGGGGGGGACACAGCCGCACGCACGGGCGGCGCGCCGCGGCCGCAACGCCTGCGGTCCCGCCGCCGCGCCTGCCGTACGGGCGTCCCCGTACCCCCGCGGACACGCCGGAGCACGGGCAGGGCCTCCCCGCGCAGCCCGTACGGCTCCGGGCGGACGCCGCCGCACCCGACACGCCCAAGAGGGCCCGGCACCTGTGCGGCGGCCATCGGCGCGCGCAGCCGGGCCGGACGGGCGGGACGCGGAGCGGCTCCCGCCGGGCCTCTGCGGGGAGGCGCCCCGCCGCGGGGGCGCTTCGCCGCACAGGCCCGGCGGGGCTACAGGTGGACGACCGGGCAGGTCAGCGTGCGCGTGATGCCTTCCACCTGCTGCACCTTGGCGACCACCATCCGCCCCAGCGCGTCGACCGTGTCCGCCTGGGCGCGCACGATCACGTCGTAGGGACCCGTCACGTCCTCGGCTTGGAGCACGCCGGGAATCTTCGCGATGGTCTCGGCGACCAGTGAGGCCTTGCCCACCTCGGTCTGAATCAGGATGTACGCCTGTACCACGAAACCTCCAGGGCGGCCGCGAGGATCATCCTGGGCGGAAGGACCCAGGGAAGAAAGGGACGCCACGGTACCGCGTCGCCGCGCGCGGCGGGGAGACCCGCGGGGTCGGTGGCGCGCCCGTGGTGGGCGCACGGCAGACAGAAGTTGACGGCTCGGCCCGTCTACTCGACCGTACCTACAGCAGTGACGGCTCGCGACCGCAACCGCACCGGGACCAGACCGGTCACACCGGTCGTACGGTGAGCCCACGACGACATGGAGAGGTGAACCTCGGTGAAGGGCACAGTCGGCGAGCTCGGGGAGTTCGGGCTGATCAGGGAGCTCACGTCCCGGCTCACCACCACCCCGGCCGTACGCATCGGACCCGGCGACGACGCGGCCGTCGTCGCCGCCCCCGACCGGCGGGTGGTCGCCAGCACGGACATCCTCGTGGAGAACCGCCACTTCCGGCGCGACTGGTCCACCGCGTACGACGTCGGCCGCAAGGCCGCCGCCCAGAACCTCGCGGACATCGCCGCCATGGGCGCGGTGCCCACCGCGCTCCTCCTCGGGCTGGTGGTGCCCGCGGAACTCCCCGCCACCTGGCCCAGCGAGCTGATGGACGGCCTGCGCGACGAGTGCCAGGTCGCCGGGGCGGCCGTGGTCGGCGGCGACGTCGTCCGCGGCGACACCATCACCGTCTCCATCACCGCCCTCGGGGACCTGCGCAACCACGAGCCGGTCACCCGCGGCGGCGCGCAGCCCGGCGACGTCGTCGCCTACACCGGCTGGCTCGGCTGGTCCGCCGCCGGATACGCCGTGCTCTCCCGCGGCTTCCGTTCCCCGCGCGCCTTCGTCGAGGCCCACCGCAGGCCGGAACCCCCGTACCACGCGGGGCCCGCGGCGGCGGAGCTCGGCGCCACCGCCATGTGCGACGTCAGCGACGGCCTCATCGCCGACCTCGGGCACATCGCCGAGGCCAGCAAGGTCCGTATCGACCTGCGGTCCGGCGCCATCGACGTGCCCACCCAGATGAACGACATCGGCCAGGCGGTCGGGGTGGACCCGCTCCAGTGGGTGCTCACCGGCGGCGAGGACCACGCCATCGTCGCCACCTTCCCGCCCGACGTGAAGCTCCCCGCCCGCTGGAAGGTGATCGGGGAGGTCCTCAACCCCTCCGCGCTGCCGCAGGTCACGGTCGACGGCGCCCCCTGGCACACCAAGGGCGGCTGGGACCACTTCGGAGGCCAGGAGTGACCCCCCGCACGGCCCCGCTCCGCGTCCTGACCGTCGCCGGATCCGACTCCGGCGGCGGCGCCGGCATCCAGGCCGACCTGAAGACCATGCTGGCGCTCGGCGTGCACGGGATGAGCGTCCTCACCGCAGTCACCGCCCAGAACTCCCTGGGCGTCCAGGGCGCCTGGGAGCTGCCGGTGGAGGCGGTGCGCGCCCAGTACCGCAGCGTCGTCGACGACATCGGCGTCCAGGCCGTCAAGACCGGCATGCTGGCCTCCGCCCCGCTGGTGGAGGCCGTCGCCGACCTGCTGGCCGGGACCGCCGCCCCGGTCGTCGTCGACCCCGTCGGCGTCTCCAAGCACGGCGACCCCCTGCTCGCCGCCTCCGCGCTGGACTCCGTCCGCACCCGGCTGCTGCCCGCCGCCACCGTCGCCACCCCGAACCTGGACGAGGTGACGCAGCTCACCGGCGTACGGGTCGGGTCGGAGGATGACATGCGGCGGGCCGCCGACGCCGTCCTCGCCTACGGGCCGCGCTGGGCGCTCATCAAGGGCGGCCACCTGCCCGGCGGCGCCGAGGCGGTGGACCTCCTCACCGACGGCGCCGAGGAGCACTGGCTGCGCGCCCCCCGCCACGACAACCGGCACACCCACGGCACCGGCTGCACCCTCGCCTCCGCGACCGCCTGCGGGCTCGCCAAGGGCCTCACCGTCCCCGAGGCGGTGCGGGAGGCCAAGGAGTACGTCACCGGGGCCATCGCCGCCGGGTTCGCCCTGGGCGGCGGCATCGGGCCCGTCGACCACGCCTGGCGCCTCGGCACGCGCGCGTAAGGGCGCCCGGGAACGGCAAGAAGCCGGTCCACCCGAAGGTGGACCGGCTTCCAAGGCAACCGCAGAGGCTGCGCTACGACGAAGAACGTCCGTCGCGTGTTAGCGCGAGACCTTGCCGGCCTTGATGCACGAGGTGCAGACGTTGAGCCGCTTCGGCGTCCGACCGACCACGGCACGCACGCGCTGGATGTTCGGGTTCCAGCGACGGGACGTACGGCGGTGCGAGTGCGAAATGTTGTTGCCGAAGCCCGGCCCCTTGCCGCAGACGTCGCAGTTGGCAGCCACGGGTCACTCCAAAGACTTCAGATGCACTTACAGTGAAATCCGGCGAAGCCGGAATCAGATCGGTGACATCGGGGTCGGTGACTGAAGTGGCGTTGCCGGGGAACGGCCCGATTCTCATCGGGCAACCGGAGCAGCATACAACGGCTGCTTCGGCAGAACGAAATTACCACGGACGGCGGGGGCCCGGTCCGCGGCCCCCATGGTGCGGCCCGGCCTCCCCGCGGGGTCTACCCTGCGGTGCAGCCCACCGCGCGAGGAGGACCACCAGGTGCCGCACACCGCCCAGACCGTCGACTCCGCAGCGGTACGCGCCTGGTGCGCCCTGGCGGCGGAGGCCCTGGGCCGGGAGCGCGAGGAGATCGACGCGATCAACGTCTTCCCGGTCCCGGACGGCGACACAGGCACGAACCTCCACCTCACCGCCGACGCCGCGAACCGGGCCGTCGAGGCCGTGTTCACCGCCCACGCGACCGGCGCCCCCGAGCTGCCCGACGTGGTCCGGGCCATGGCGCACGGCGCGCTGACCGGCGCCCGCGGCAACTCCGGCACGATCCTGGCCCAGCTGCTCCGCAGCATGGCCGAGGTGCTCGCCCGCGGACGTGACGGACACCACCTGGCGGAGGCGCTGCGCACGGCGGCCGCCGCGGCGCGGCAGGCCGTCGCCCACCCCGTGGAGGGCACCATCCTCAGCGTGGCCTCCGCCGCGGCCGAGGCGGCGTCCCGCGCCGCGTCCGCCGCCCCGGCCGCCACCGCCGCCGCCGCGTACGAAGGCGCCCGCACCGCCCTGGACGCCACCCCCGGGCAGCTCGCCGTGCTGCGGGAGGCGGGCGTCGTCGACGCGGGCGGGCGCGGGCTCGTCACCGTGCTGGGCGCGCTGGTGCAGGCCCTCACGGGCGAGGCGCCCGCGCGGCCGCCGAGCCGGCAGACGGGCGTGGTCGCCCCGCACGCCCTCAAGGAGTCCTGCACGGAGGACGGGCCCGGCTACGAGGTGATCTACCTCCTGGAGGCCGGCGACGACGCCGTGGCGCGGCTCCGGGCCCGCCTCGACGCGCTGGGCGACTCCCTGGTGGTCGTCGGCGGCGACGGGCTCTGGCACGTCCACGTCCACGTGGACGACGCGGGCGCCGCCGTGGAGGCCGGCGTCGAAGCCGGCCGCCCCCACCGGATCCGCATCACGCACTTCGCGGCGGCCGCCGCCGGCCACGGCCACCCCGCCGAACCCGCCCAGCGGGCCGTTGTCGCCGTCGTCCCCGGCGACGGGCTCGCCGCCCTGTACGCCGAGGCCGGCGCCGTGCCCGTCCCGGCGCGCCCCGGGGAGCCGCCCGCCGGCGGCGAACTCCTCGACGCGATCCGGCGCGCCCACGCGCGCGAAGTGGTGCTGCTGCCCAACGACGCCGACCTGTGGCAGGCGGCCGCGGCCGCCGCGGAGCAGGCCCGCGCCGAGGGCGTCCGGGTGGCGCTCATCCCGACGCGGGCGGCCGTCCAGGGCGTCGCCGCGCTCGCCGTGCACCAGCCGGAGCGCCGCTTCGACGAGGACGTCGTCGCCATGACCGCCGCCGCGGGCACCACCCGCTACGGCGAACTCGCCATCGCGGCCCACCGGTCCTTCACCTCGGCGGGCGTCTGCCAGGCCGGGGACGTCCTGGGCCTGATCGAGGGCGACGTCGCCGTCATCGGCCGCGACCTCGCCGACACGGCCCGCACCGTGCTGGACCGGATGCTCGCGGCGGGCGGCGAACTCGTCACCCTGATCCTCGCCGACGACGCCCCGCCCGCCCTCGCGGACCGTCTGGAGGCCCACGTCCGGGCCCGCCACCTGGCCGTCGACACCGTCGTCCACCGCGGCGGCGACCAGCAGGCGCCGCTGATGATCGGTGTCGAGTAGCGCCGGATCCCCGGCGCTGTCAGTGGCGTGGTGTGCAATGGCTCCAGGCGCACGCACCCGCGAGGGAGGCGCCGGACCGTGCCGGACGCGCGCCGGCAGGGCCCCGGCACCGCCCCGGGGGCGGCGACCCCGGCCCGCCGGCACCGCCCGCCGGAGGGGCACCGGACCGGTGGGCCGCCGCGCCGACCGGAGGGCGGGCGACGGCCGCCGCTCGGCTGGAGGACGAGCGACGGCTGCCGACTGGAGGACGAGCGACGACCGCCGCGGACGACCGCGGCGACCGCCGCGCGAGGAACCGCACGGAAGCTGCACGGAGATGAGGTGCCCGGCCCATGCTGGACGAGCCGCTGACCAAGGTCCTCGGCCCCGCCACCGCCAAGGTGATGGCCGAGTACCTGGACCTGCACACCGTCGGGGACCTGCTGCACCACTACCCCCGGCGGTACGCCGAGCGCGGTGAGCTGACCCGGCTGTCCGACTTGCCGCTGGACGAGCACGTCACCGTCGTCGCCCAGGTCGCCGACGCCCGCGTCCACACCTACAGCGGGTCCCGGGGGAGGGGTCGGCGCCTGGAGGTGACCATCACCGACGGCAGCGGCCGGCTCCAGCTCGTCTTCTTCGGCAAGGGCGTCCACAAGCCCCACAAGGACCTCCTGCCCGGCACCCGCGCGATGTTCGCCGGCAAGGTGTCCCTGTTCAACCGCAGGCTCCAGCTCGCCCACCCGGCGTACGAGCTGCTGCGCGGCGAAGGCGCCGACGACGCCGTGGGCTCCTGGGCCGGGGCCCTCATCCCGATCTACCCCGCCACCACCAAGCTGGAGTCCTGGAAGATCTCCAAGGCCGTGGACGCCGTCCTGCCCCGCGCCCGGGACGCCGTCGACCCGCTGCCCCCCGCCCTGCGCGAGGGACGGGGCCTGCTCGACCTGCCCGACGCCCTCCAGCGGGTCCACCGCCCCGGCAGCAAGGCCGATGTGGCCGACGCCCGCGACCGGCTCAAGTGGGACGAGGCGTTCGTCCTCCAGGTCGCGCTGGCCCGCCGCCGGTACGCGGACACCCAGCTGCCCGCCGTCCCCCGCAAGCCCGCCGCCGGCGGCCTCCTCGACGCGTTCGACGCACGGCTGCCCTTCACCCTCACCGAAGGCCAGCGGACCGTCTCCCGCGAGATCTTCGACGACCTCGCCACCGACCACCCCATGCACCGGCTCCTCCAAGGCGAGGTCGGCAGCGGCAAGACCCTCGTCGCCCTGCGGGCCATGCTCGCCGTCGTCGACGCCGGCGGGCAGGCCGCCATGCTCGCCCCCACCGAGGTGCTCGCCCAGCAGCACCACCGGTCCGTCACCGAGATGATGGGCGACCTCGCGGAAGGCGGCATGCTCGGCGGCCCCGAGCACGCCACCAAGGTCGTCCTGCTCACCGGCTCCCAGGGCGCCGCCGCCCGCCGCAGGACCCTCCTGGACCTGGCCACCGGCGAGGCCGGCATCGTCATCGGCACCCACGCCCTCATCGAGGACGCGGTCACGTTCCACGACCTCGGCCTCGTCGTGGTCGACGAGCAGCACCGGTTCGGCGTCGAGCAGCGCGACGCCCTGCGCGGCAAGGGCCGCTCCGGCGGCGAGAAGCGCACCCCGCACCTCCTCGTCATGACCGCCACCCCCATCCCGCGCACGGTCGCGATGACCGTCTTCGGCGACCTGGAGACCTCCGTCCTCGACCAGCTCCCCGCCGGCCGCTCACCGATCTCCAGCCACGTCGTGCCCGCCCGGGACAAGCCGCACTTCCTCGCCCGCGCCTGGGACCGCGTCCGCGAGGAGGTCGAGGGCGGCCACCAGGCGTACGTCGTGTGCCCCCGCATCGGCGACGACGAGGACGACACCGCCTCCCCGAAGCAGCAGCCCGCCGAGGACGCCCCCGACAAGCGGCCGCCGCTGGCCGTCACCGACGTCGCCGAGCAGCTCGCCCGCGGGCCCCTCGCCGGCTTGCGCGTCGAGGTGCTGCACGGCCGCATGCACCCCGACGACAAGGACGCCGTCATGCGCCGCTTCGCCGCGGGCGACACCGACGTCCTGGTCGCCACCACCGTCATCGAGGTCGGCGTCAACGTCCCCAACGCCACCGCCATGGTCATCATGGACGCCGACCGGTTC
Organism: Streptomyces sp. CC228A; assembly: GCF_021390935.1. Lineage (GTDB taxonomy): Bacteria > Actinomycetota > Actinomycetes > Streptomycetales > Streptomycetaceae > Streptomyces. Next base: position 181,662 of record NZ_JAJPUI010000002.1, on the reverse strand, counting down.
GGCGTGTCCCAGCTGCACCAGCTGCGCGGCCGCGTCGGGCGCGGCTCCGCACCGGGCCTCTGCCTCCTCGTCACCGACATGCCGGAGGCGAGCCCCGCCCGGCAGCGGCTGAACGCCGTCGCCTCCACCCTCGACGGCTTCGAGCTGTCCCGCATCGACCTCGAACAGCGCCGCGAGGGCGACGTCCTCGGCCAGGCCCAGTCCGGCGCCCGCTCCTCCCTGCGCATGCTCGCCGTCATCGACGACGAGGAGGTCATCGCCGCCGCCCGCGCCGAAGCCGACGCGCTCGTCCGCGCCGACCCCGGCCTGGAGCAGCACCCCGCGCTGCGCACCGCCCTCGACGCGCTGCTCGACACGGAGCGGGAGGAGTACCTCGACAAGGGCTGAGGAGCGCCCCCGCGGGCCGCGAGCCCATATCGTGGACCCGAACGCCGTGCGACCACTCGGTCGCCTGCCGGACCACCCGCGAAGACCGAAGGACCGACATGACCCGCGTGATCGCCGGTGCCGCCGGCGGACGCCGCCTGGCCGTCCCGCCGGGCAACGGCACCCGACCCACCTCGGACCGTGCGCGCGAGGGCCTGTTCTCCACCTGGGAGGCGCTCCTCGGCACCCTCAGCGGCATCCGCGTCGCCGACCTGTACGCCGGCTCGGGCGCCGTCGGCCTGGAGGCGCTCTCCCGGGGCGCGGCGCACGCCCTGCTTGTGGAGGCCGACAACCGGGCCGCCCGGACCGTCCGCGAGAACGTCAGGAGCCTCGGCCTGCCCGGCGCGGAGGTCCGCACCGGCAAGGCCGAGCAGGTCGTCACCGGGCCCGCGCCCGCGGAGCCGTACGACGTGGTGTTCCTCGACCCGCCGTACGCCGTCCCGGACGGCGATCTTCGCGAGATACTCCTCACACTCCGGCGAGGGGGGTGGCTCGCGGACGACGCGGTCGTCACCGTGGAGCGCAGCACCAGGGGCGGGGAATTCGGCTGGCCCGACGGGTTCGAAGCGCTGCGGGCCCGCCGCTACGGCGAGGGAACGTTTTGGTACGGTCGCGCCGCCTCTACGTGCGAAGACGCACCATGACCGGACCGGAGAGCGAGGGACTTCAGTTGCGCCGAGCAGTCTGTCCGGGGTCGTTCGACCCCATCACCAACGGACACCTCGACATCATCGGCCGTGCTTCCAAGCTCTACGACGTCGTGCACGTCGCGGTGATGATCAACAAGTCCAAGAAGGGCCTCTTCACCGTCGAGGAGCGGATGGACCTCATCCGCCAGGTCACCCGGGAGTACGACAACGTCGTGGTGGAGGCGCACCACGGCCTGCTGGTCGACTTCTGCAAGGAGCGCGACATCCCCGCCATCGTCAAGGGGCTGCGGGCGGTCAGCGACTTCGACTACGAGCTGCAGATGGCGCAGATGAACAACGGGCTCACCGGGGTGGAGACGCTCTTCGTGCCCACGAACCCCACCTACAGCTTCCTGTCGTCCTCCCTGGTCAAGGAGGTCGCGGCGTGGGGCGGCGACGTGTCCCACCTGCTGCCGCCCATCGTCCACGAGGCCCTGGTCGAGCGGCTGCGCGGCACATCGTCCGGCGCGTGACCCGCTGACACCTCCTCAGCCGCTGTCGGAGCGGTGCCGACTGGCCGTACAGTCGTCCCGTCCGTCTCCAATCCGGCTGTAGGAAGTGGCGAGCACACGGTGGACGTGCAGAAGAAGCTCGACGAGATCGTCGAGGCGGTCGGGAACGCCCGGTCCATGCCCATGTCGGCCTCCTGCGTGGTCAACCGCGCCGACCTGCTCGCCCTGCTGGAAGAGCTGCGGCAGGCCCTGCCGGACTCGCTCGCGGAGGCCCGGGAGCTGATCGGCGGCAGGGAGCAGATGGTCGAGCAGGCCCGCCAGGAGGCCCAGCGGATCATCGAGGCCGCCCACGCCGAGCGCGGTTCGCTCATCTCCGACACCCAGGTCGCCAGGGAGTCCCGGGAGCAGGCCGACCGGATCCTGGCGGAGGCCCGCCGCGAGGCCGAGGAGATCCGCGCCGAGGCGGACGACTACGTCGACTCCAAGCTCGCCAACTTCGAGGTCGTCCTCACCAAGACCATCGGCTCCGTCGACCGCGGCCGCGAGAAGCTCCTCGGCCGGGGCCCCGGCCTGGACGCCGACGGGTACACCGACGAGGACGCGCCCGAGTACAGCGACGACCCGCAGACCCTGGTCCAGCGCGCCGACGCGTATGTGGACGCCAAGCTGAGCGCCTTCGAGGCGGTCCTCAGCAAGACCCTGGAGGCCGTCGGGCGCGGCCGCCAGAAGCTGCACGGCCGGACCGCCGGCGACGAGCTCGGCGACCACATGGCCGCCCAGGACGCGGCCGGCACCCACCAGGTCCACACCAGCGACGCCGACTACCTCGCGGGCCTCGCCGAGATCGCCGACCCCGGGCCCGCCGCCGGCGTCCCGGAGCCCCTCGCCCCGGCCGCCGCCATCCCGCAGCAGCTCCCGCCGCCCCCCGCGCACCAGCCCGACCCGTACGGGTACGGGGCGGTCCCGCAGCCCCAGGACGCGTACGCCGCCTACCAGCAGCCCGACCCGTACGCGTACCAGCAGCAGGGCTACGACCCGGCCGCGGCCCAGGCGTACGACCAGAGCGGTTACGCGGCCGTGCAGCCGGACCCGTACGCGTACCAGGAGCAGCAGCAGTACCAGGCCCCCCAGCAGGCCGCCGCGCTCGACGAGACCAGCTTCTTCGACACGAGCATGATCGACCTGGAGCAGCTGCGCCGCTACGAGCAGGGCCGCTGACGACCGCGGGTCCGTGACCGGATTGGGCCCAGGGCGAAGCGTCCAGTATCCTGGCTGTTCGGTCGCGAGTACGTCCGCGATCCTTGCTGCCCGCGTCGCCCTCGGCGCGTCCGGGGCGGCATCCTCCACGACTCCGAAAGCAGGAAGAGCCCTGAGCACGCGCCTCGACCACCGCAACCCCCTCGTGTTCGACACGCACGAGCTGGGGCGGCGTCCGGGTGCCCTCCAGCGGCTGACCCGCGAGGTGGCGGCCCCCGCCGACCTCGGCATCGACGGAGTCATCGGCGTACCGGAGGGCTCGCCGGTCGAGCTGGAGCTCCGCCTGGAGTCGGTCATGGAAGGGGTGCTTGTCACAGGCACCGCCCGTGCCGCCGCCGAGGGGGAGTGCGTAAGGTGTCTGGAGCCGCTGCGACGTGATGTCGAAGCGGACTTCCAGGAGATGTTCTCGTACCCCGACACGGACGACCGGGGCCACCGCAAGGCGGCCGCGGACGACGATGCCGAGGAGGACGAGGGCCTCACCCCCCTCGAGGACGGCATGTTCGACCTCGAACCCGTGCTGCGTGACGCGGTGGTGCTCTCACTGCCGATGCAGCCGGTGTGCCGGGAGGACTGTGCGGGGCTGTGCGCCGAGTGCGGCGCCAACCTGAACGACGACCCGGACCACCACCACGACGCCGTCGACATCCGTTGGGCGGCACTGCAGGGACTCACCGGTTCACTCCGGACCGGTGATAAGGACGACATGAGCGGCGCCGCCGAACCGGGCGCCGACGAGAAGCAGGAGAAGTAGCCGTGGCTGTTCCGAAGCGGAAGATGTCGCGCAGCAACACGCGCCACCGCCGGTCGCAGTGGAAGGCTGCGGTCCCCACCCTGGTTTCGTGCGAGCGTTGCCAGGAGCCGAAGCAGCAGCACATCGCGTGCCCGAGCTGCGGCACGTACAACAAGCGCCAGGTCCTCGCGGTCTGAGCGGCTGGTGAGAGGCACCGTGTCTAGCCACACCACGGCGGATGACGCCAAGAAGCAGGCGGACAACACGGCCTCGTCCCACACGCTGTTGGAAGGGCGGCTCGGCTACCAGGTCGAGTCCGCCCTTCTGGTGCGTGCGCTGACCCACCGCTCCTACGCGTACGAGAACGGCGGCCTGCCCACCAACGAGCGGCTGGAGTTCCTCGGGGACTCCGTGCTCGGCCTGGTGGTCACGGACACGCTGTACCGCACCCACCCCGACCTGCCCGAAGGCCAGCTGGCCAAGCTGCGGGCCGCGGTGGTCAACTCGCGTGCGCTGGCGGAGGTGGGCCGCGGCCTCGACCTGGGCGCCTTCATCCGGCTCGGCCGGGGTGAAGAGGGCACCGGAGGCCGGGACAAGGCGTCCATCCTCGCCGACACCCTCGAAGCGGTGATCGGTGCGGTCTACCTCGACCAGGGCCTTGAGGCGGCCTCCGAACTGGTGCACCGCCTCTTCGACCCGCTGATCGAGAAGTCCTCGAACCTCGGTGCCGGACTGGACTGGAAGACCAGCCTCCAGGAGCTCACCGCGGCCGAGGGCCTCGGAGTCCCGGAGTACCTGGTCAGCGAGACCGGGCCGGACCACGAGAAGACCTTCACTGCTGCCGCCCGCGTCGGTGGTGTCTCGTACGGCACCGGCACCGGCCGCAGCAAGAAGGAAGCGGAGCAGCAGGCGGCGGAGTCCGCGTGGCGGGCCATCCGCGCCGCCGCGGACGAGCGCGAGGCGGCGGCGAAGGCCGCGGCCGAGGCCGGCGCCACGGCGGCGGCCGCACCCCGGGCAGGAGAGGCCGCCGACCCCTCTTCCGTCCCCGGGCACGCCGCCGACGCGACCCCCGTGGCCTCCACGGCGGACCAGGCCTCGGCCTGACGCTCACGCTTCCCGCCCCGCCGCACCGTGCCCGCCGCCGGTGCAGGCGGGGCTTCGCCCGTTGAAGTCCCCGCTGACGAGGAGGCCGCCCCGTGCCTGAGCTGCCCGAGGTGGAGGTGGTCCGGCGCGGACTCGCGCGCTGGGTCAGCGGCCGCACGGTCGCCGACGTGGAGGTGCTGCACCCGCGTGCCGTGCGGCGGCACCTCGGCGGCGGCGAGGACTTCGCGGCCCGCCTCAAGGGGCACCGGTTCGGCACGGCGCGACGGCGCGGCAAGTACCTGTGGCTGCCCCTGGACGACGCGGACGCGGCCGTGCTCGGCCACCTCGGCATGAGCGGCCAGCTCCTCGTGCAGCCGGAGGGCGCGCCGGACGAGAAGCACCTGCGGATCAGGATCCGCTTCGCGGACGTCCTCGGCACGGAGCTGCGCTTCGTCGACCAGCGCACCTTCGGCGGGCTCTCGCTGCACGACACCACCCCGGACGGGCTGCCCGACGTCATCGGGCACATCGCCCGGGACCCCCTGGACGAGGTCTTCGACGACGCCGCGTTCCACGCCGCGCTGCGGCTGCGGCGCACCACCGTGAAGCGGGCCCTGCTCGACCAGAGCCTGATCAGCGGCGTCGGCAACATCTACGCCGACGAGGCGCTGTGGCGCTCCCGGCTGCACTACGACCGCCCCACGGCGACCTTCACCCGCCCCCGCTCGTACGAGCTGCTCGGACACGTCCGGGACGTGATGAACGCGGCCCTGGCGGTGGGCGGCACCAGCTTCGACAGCCTGTACGTGAACGTGAACGGCGAGTCCGGCTACTTCGACCGGTCCCTGGACGCGTACGGCCGCGAGGGGAGGCCGTGCCGGCGGTGCGGCACCCCGATACGCCGCCGCCCGTGGATGAACCGCTCCAGCTACTTCTGCCCCCGCTGCCAGCGGCCCCCGCGCGCGGTCTGACCCCGACGGGCCGCGCAGAGGACGCGGGGGCCGCACGCACGGCAGCCGTCCGGCCGGTGCGCCGCCGGTGTGCTCACGGGGCGGGACAACGGCATGCGCGCGCTGCGGCACTTCCCCGCGTCCGTGCTCCCGGACGCGGGGGAGAGCAGCAAGGCCCTGAGTGGACACCTCGGCCACCATGACCCGGCTTCGCTCTGCGGACCTCCGCGCACCGGATGCCGTCGAGCGGGACCCGTCCGCGGGCCGCCGTGGACGAGGTCTGGGCCGCTTCCGTCACCGAGGACGGCCCTGAGCCGGCCCGTGAGGGCTCATAGTGCTCTGACCTGGGGCAATCTCAGAAGCCGAAGTTCTGCGTCCACCAAGGCCCGCCGTCAGCCAAGTGGACGCCGACGCCCAGGGTGTTGAAGTCGCAGTTCAGGATGTTCGCCCGGTGGCCTTCGCTGTTCATCCAGGCGTCCATGACGGCTGCGGCGTCGGCCTGGCCGCGGGCGATGTTCTCGCCGCCCAGGCCCTCGATGCCCGCCTGGGCCGCGCGGTCCCACGGGGAGTCGCCGTCCGGGTCCGTGTGCGAGAAGAAGCCCCGTTCCGCCATCTCCTGGCTGTACGCCCGGGCCAGGGCGCCCAGCTCGCCGGAGGCGCGCACGGGGGAGCAGCCCGCCTTGGCCCGCTCCTTGTTGACCAGGTCGAGCACCGCCGCCTCCGCGGCCTCCGCCCGGCTCACCGCGGTCTTCACGGGGGCGGGCGCGGTCGTCTTCGGCGGGGGAGGGGCGGGCGCCGTCGTGCGGGGCGCGGTCGTGGCGGCCTTCGTCGGTGTCGGGGACGCCTTCTTCGGCTCCGCCGTCTTCGTCTTCACCGGCGTGGGAGAGGGGGACGCAGACGCCTTCGTCGGCGTGGGCGACGGCGACGGGCTGGTGGACGGGGCGGCGGCCGACACCGGAGTGGAGGGCGGCGGGGGAGCTGCGGTCGAGCCGCCCTGGGCGTTCAGCTCGGCGCTGCCGTCGGGGCGTATCCGCTCCGAGGAGCCGCCGCCGAGGGTGAACGTCTCACCGCCGGGCAGCAGGCCCGACGCGACGGCCACGGCGCCCACGGCCATCGCGGCGGAGGCGCCGAGCAGGCCCCCGCGTACCGGCAGTCCGGCCGCCCGCTTCCTGCGGCGGCGGTCGACGGCCCGGTGGCCTCCGGCCGCGCCGGCCGCGTGGTCGTCGGCGGCGGGTGCGGCGCCTGAACGTCGGTGGCGTCCCATCTGCTCCGCCCTCCTGCTCCCAGTCGCTTCTCGGGGTCGTGCGCCATTCGTCCACTGGTGCAGCTGTGACACACCCGAACGAGTGAGGCTCGTTGGGTGGGGACTGTACGCCATGGCGTACGGAGCGGAAGTGAAGCAGGGGCCATTGGCCGGTTAGCGTGCAGCCATGGACGACGAGGTACGGATGACCGCCTGGGTGCGCGGGCGGGTACAGGGAGTGGGCTTCCGCTGGTTCACCAGGGAGAACGCCCTGCGTATCGGCGGGCTCACCGGCTTCGCCCTGAACCTCGACGACGGGCGGGTGCAGATCGTGGCCGAGGGGCCGCGTGAGAATTGCCACCGTCTCCTCGACTGGCTGCGCACCGGCGACACACCCGGGCGCGTCGACGGTGTCACTGAGATCTGGGACACACCGCGCGGCGGCTACGACGGTTTCGGCATGCGCTGACCGCCCCCGCGGGGGCCCGCGAACCGGCCTGGCGAAAGGGTGCGGGGCGTGTCCCGGGGGCGTCCGAGGGCCGCCGTGCGCCGCCGCGTGGGACGGAAAGGGCCAGGTGATTGCGGAGAAGGGGTTGTGGCGGCCGCTCCGGCACGCAAGGATGATCTCCACGCCCCACGGCCCACCGCGTGCGAGGCGCCGCCGCTTGCCCAGCGGCGGCGGACCCCCCGGTCGCCCCGTGATACGGGGCGTGATCGTGTTGACCGTCAAACTTTTTGGTGAGACTCTGGAAGCCCCGGCGCACCTTGCTGTGTGGCAGTAAGAACGCAGCGGCACCAACCCATTACTGCCGAGCACCGCGGGTGCGATTCCCTCACGACCCACACCGCAACGGTCGGTCACTCATTGTGGAGGACCATCCATCATGGCAAAGGCGCTTCTCGGATATGTCGGCGGTACCGACCCGCGACTGCTCGCCGAGATGCGACGGCTGCAGCAGCGCGTCCAGGACCTGGAGTCCGAGCTCGTACGGATCCAGTCCGAGAACGACGCGTTGACCGCCGCCGCCGCTCACCGCGAGCCGCTGCTCGACGGCATCGACATCGACGTACCCAAGAGCGAGCCTGCACTCACCTGACCCCCGGCAGGCAACCCGTCGAACCGGGACCTGCGGGACGGTGGGAACCGTTCTCGCGAAAGATATGCAAGGGACGCTTCGGCGTCCCTTCCTTCTTTTCCCGGACGACCTTTCCCGACGACCGCCCGGCCCCTCCCGCCGCCGGACTCACCCGTTGATCTGCCCCCCGTGTTCACGAGGCAAACAAAACCCGGCGGGTAGAGTCCCGCCGTGCACCTCAAGGCCCTGACCCTCCGCGGATTCAAGTCGTTCGCCTCCGCCACCACCCTGCGGTTCGAACCGGGCATCACCTGCGTCGTCGGCCCCAACGGCTCCGGGAAATCCAACGTCGTCGACGCCCTGTCCTGGGTCATGGGCGAACAGGGCGCCAAATCCCTGCGCGGCGGCAAGATGGAGGACGTCATCTTCGCCGGCACCACGGGCCGCCCGCCCCTGGGCCGCGCCGAGGTGTCCCTCACGATCGACAACTCCGACGGCGCCCTGCCCATCGACTACGCGGAAGTCACCCTCACGCGGATCATGTTCCGCGGCGGCGCCAGCGAATACCAGATCAACGGCGACACCTGCCGGCTCCTCGATATCCAGGAACTCCTCAGCGACTCCGGTATCGGCCGCGAAATGCACGTCATCGTCGGGCAGGGCCAACTCGACTCCGTCCTGCACGCCGACCCCGCCGGCCGCCGCGCCTTCATCGAGGAGGCCGCGGGCGTCCTCAAGCACCGCAAGCGCAAGGAGAAGGCGCTGCGGAAACTCGACGCCATGCAGGCCAACCTCTCCCGCGTGCAGGACCTCGCCGACGAACTGCGCCGCCAGCTCAAACCCCTCGGCCGCCAGGCCGCCGCCGCCCGCCGCGCCGCCGTCATCCAGGCCGAACTGCGCGACGCCCGCCTCCGGCTCCTCGCCGACGACCTCGTACGGCTCCGGGCGGCCCTGCAGGCGGAACTCGACGACGAGGCCGCCCTGAAGGAGCGCAGACGGGCCGCGGAGGCCGCGCTGCGGGAAGCCCAGGAACGCGAGGCGGCCCTTGAGGAGGAGGTGCGCCGCCTCACCCCGCGCCTCCAGCGCGCCCAGCACACCTGGCACGAGCTGTCCCGCCTCGCCGAGCGGGTCCGCGGCACCGTCTCCCTCGCCGACGCGCGCGTCAAGAGCGCCACCGGCCAACCGCCCGAGGAGCGCCGCGGCCGCGACCCCGAGGACCTGGAGCGCGAGGCCGCCCGCGTGCGGGAGCAGGAAGCCGAACTGCAGGCCGCGCTGGAGGCCGCCGAGCGGGCCCTGGAGGACACCGTCGCCCACCGCGCCGAGCTGGAGCGCGCCCTCGCGGCGGAGGAGCGGCGCCTCAAGGACGCCGCCCGCGCCCTCGCCGACCGGCGGGAGGGCCTCGCCCGGTTGACCGGCCAGGTCGGCGCCGCCCGGTCCCGGGCCGCGGCCGCTCAGGCCGAGATCGACCGGCTGGCGGCCGGCCGCGACGACGCGCGGGAACGCGCCGCCGCCGCACAGGAGGAGTACGAGCGGCTCAAGGCGGAGTCCGACGCCCTCGACGCGGGCGACGCGGAGCTGACCGCCGCCCACGAGGCCGCCGAGCGCGAACTGGCCGAAGCGGAAGCCGCCTTCACCGCGGCCCGCGAAGCCGCCACCGAGACGGAGCGCCGCCGCGCCGCCGTCCAGGCCCGCCACGACGCCCTCGCTCTCGGGCTGCGCCGCAAGGACGGCACCGGCGCCCTGCTGGACGCCCGCGACCGGCTCACCGGCCTGCTGGGGCCCGCCGCCGAACTGCTCACCGTCACGCCGGGGTACGAGGCTGCCGTCGCCGCCGCCCTCGGGGCCGCCGCCGACGCGCTCGCGGTGAGCGGTCCCGCCGCTGCCGCCGAGGCGCTGCGGACCCTGCGGAAGCAGGATGCGGGCCGGGCGGCGCTGCTGCTGGCGGGCGCGCCGGAACCCGTACCGGAGCCGGGCCGCGCCGACGGCGCCACCCTCGCCGCCGACCTCGTGCGGGGCCCCGCCGAACTGCTGCCCGCCGTGCGCAGGCTGCTGCGGGACGTCGCGGTGGTGGACACGCTGGACGACGCCGAGCGGCTCGTGTACGCCAGGCCGTCGCTGGTCGCCGTCACCGCGGAGGGGACGTGCTCGGCGCCCACTTCGCGCAGGGCGGCTCCGCCGGGGCGCCCAGCCTCCTGGAGGTGCAGGCGTCCGTCGACGAGGCCGCCGCCGAACTGGCTGACCTGGCCGTACGGTGCGACGACCTCGCCGTACGCCAGGAGGAGGCGTCCCGGCGGCGGCGGGCCTGCCAGGACCGCGTGCGGGACCTGGGGAGCGGCGCCGCGCGGCCGACCGGGAGCGGTCCGCCGCCGCCCAGCAGGTCGCCCGCCTCGCCGGGCAGGCCCGCGCCGCCGCCGGGGAGGCCGAGCGGAGCGGAGCCGCCGTCGCCCGCGCCCAGGAGGCCCTGGAGCGGGCGGTGGAGGAGGCGGAGGAGCTGGCCGAGCGGCTGCTCGTCGCCCAGGAGGTGCCCGCGGAGGAGGAACCCGACACCTCCGTGCGGGACCGGCTGAGTGCCGACGGCGCCAACGCCCGCCAGACCGAGATGGAAGCCCGCCTCCAGGTCCGCACCCACGAGGAGCGGGTGAAGGGCCTGGCCGGCCGCGCGGACTCGCTCGACCGGGCCGCGCGCGCCGAGCGGGAGGCCCGTGCCCGCGCCGAGCAGCGCCGCGCGCGGCTGCGCCGCGAGGCGGAGACCGCCGGGGCCGTCGCCGCGGGCGCCCGCCGGCTCCTCGCGCACATCGAGGTGTCGCTCGTACGCGCCGAGGAGGAGCGGTCCGCCGCGGAGGCGGCCAGGACCGCCCGGGAGCAGGAGCTGGCCGCCGTCCGCACCGAGGGCCGCGACCTCAAGGCGGAGCTGGACAAGCTGACCGACTCCGTGCACCGCGGCGAGGTGCTGGGCGCGGAGAAGCGGCTGCGCATCGAGCAGCTGGAGGGCCGGGCGCTGGAGGAGCTGGGCGTCGAGCCGGCCGCGCTCGTCGCCGAGTACGGCCCCGACCAGCCCGTACCGCCCGCGCCGCCCGCCGGCGGCGAGGCGCTGCCCGACGACCCGGAGCACCCGCGCAACCGGCCCCGGCCCTTCGTGCGGGCCGAGCAGGAGAAGCGGCTCCGGTCGGCCGAACGGGCCTACCAGCAGCTCGGGAAGGTGAATCCGCTGGCCTTGGAGGAGTTCGCCGCGCTGGAGGAGCGCCACCGGTTCCTCAGCGAGCAGCTCGACGACCTGAGGAAGACCCGCGCGCACCTGCTCCAGGTGGTGAAGGAGGTCGACGAGCGCGTCGAGCAGGTGTTCACCGAGGCGTACCGGGACACGGCACGCGAGTTCGAGGGCGTCTTCTCCCGCCTGTTCCCGGGAGGCGAGGGCCGCCTCGTGCTGACCGACCCGGACGACATGCTCACATCCGGTGTGGACGTGGAGGCGCGGCCACCGGGCAAGAAGGTCAAGCGGCTGTCGCTGCTGTCGGGCGGCGAGCGGTCGCTCACCGCCGTGGCCCTGCTCGTGTCGATCTTCAAGGCGCGGCCGAGCCCGTTCTACGTGATGGACGAGGTGGAGGCCGCGCTGGACGACACCAACCTCCAGCGGCTGATCCGGATCATGCAGGAGCTCCAGGAGAGCTCCCAGCTCATCGTGATCACGCACCAGAAGCGGACGATGGAGGTCGCGGACGCGCTGTACGGCGTGTCGATGCAGGGAGACGGCGTCTCCAAGGTCATCAGTCAGCGGCTCCGCTGATCAACTCTTCAAGATCAATTCAACTCATGAATCCAGGGTTCCTGCAGTGCCGTGAGCTACTGGGTACTGGGCTGACAGTCACGCGGGGGAAGTTGTTCTGATCCAAGTATTGACTTCACAACTTGAAGGCATAGTCTCTCCAGCGTTGCATTTACCTTCAAGTGGTGGGCGGCGTGAGGTTGTGCGCCACTGGAAGGGCCCCGCCCCCACACCCGGCGACGAGGCCGGGTCAGGAGTACTCGTGACCAGCACCGCACGGACCCCGGCGCCGGGCGCCCGGCAGGCCCACCCGGACCACCTCAGCCACGTCGTCTTCATCACGGCGGCAGCCGCCATGGGCGGCTTCCTCTTCGGCTACGACAGCGCCGTCATCAACGGCGCCGTCGAAGCGATCCGCGACCGCTACGACGTCGGCTCCGGCACGCTCGCCCAGGTCATCGCCATCGCGCTCATCGGCTGCGCGGTCGGCGCCGCGACCGCGGGCCGCCTCGCCGACCGCATCGGCCGCATCCGCGTCATGCAGATCGCCGCCGTCCTCTTCACCGCCAGCGCCGTCGGCTCCGCCCTGCCCTTCGCCCTGTGGGACCTCGCCCTCTGGCGGGTCGTCGGCGGCCTCGCCATCGGCATGGCCTCGGTGATCGGTCCGGCGTACATCGCCGAGGTCGCGCCCGCCGCCTACCGCGGCCGCCTGGGCTCCTTCCAGCAGGCCGCCATCGTCATCGGCATCGCGGTCTCCCAGCTGGTCAACTGGGCCATCCTCAACGTCGCCGACGGGCGCCAGCGCGGCGAGATCCTCGGGCTCGAAGCCTGGCAGTGGATGCTCGGCGTCGAGGTCCTGCCCGCCGTGCTGTACGGGCTGCTGTCCTTCGCCATCCCCGAGTCGCCGCGCTTCCTCCTCTCCGTCGGCCGCCGCGAGCGCGCCCGCGAGGTCCTCGCCGAGGTCGAGGGTCGCGCCGTCGACCTGGACGCGCGCGTCGCCGAGATCGAGCAGGCCATGCACCGCGAGCACAAGTCCACCTTCCGGGACCTGCTCGGCAACCGCTTCGGCCTGCTGCCCATCGTCTGGGTCGGTATCGGCCTGTCCGTCTTCCAGCAGCTCGTCGGCATCAACGTCGCCTTCTACTACTCCGCGACCCTGTGGCAGTCCGTCGGCGTCGACCCGTCGGGCTCGTTCCTCTACTCCTTCACCACGTCGATCATCAACATCGTCGGCACGGTGATCGCGATGGTCCTCGTCGACCGCGTCGGCCGCCGGCCGCTGGCCCTCGTCGGCTCCGCCGGCATGGCCCTCGCGCTGGCCTGCGAGGCGTGGGCGTTCTCCGCGGACCTGGTGGACGGCAGGCTGCCCGAGACGCAGGGCGTCGTCGCCCTCGTCGCCGCCCACGCCTTCGTCCTCTTCTTCGCCCTGTCCTGGGGCGTGGTGGTCTGGGTCCTGCTCGGCGAGATGTTCCCCAACCGCATCCGCGCCGCGGCCCTCGGCGTCGCCGCGTCCGCCCAGTGGCTGGCGAACTGGCTCATCACCGCCACGTTCCCCTCGCTCGCCGAGTGGAACCTGTCCGGCACCTACGTGATCTACACGGTCTTCGCCGTGCTCTCCATCCCCTTCGTGCTCAGGTTCGTGAAGGAGACCAAGGGCAAGGCGTTGGAGGAGATGGGCTAATCCCCGCTGCCCCTCTCCTCGTTCTTCCGGCTGCCCCGTCCCGCCTCTTCCGTGCGGGCCGGGGCAGCCGACCCTTTCTGCCCCGGCGCCCGCTCCCGTGCGGCGCGGCGCGCCCGCAGTCGTCCTCCAGGCCCTGCGAGCAGGGCGCCCGCGCCGTACACCAGCGCCGCCACCCCGGCCGTCAGCACCCAGCCCAAGCCGTGCCGGCCCGGCCAGCTCCCCGCGAGCGGTCCCGCGAACCACTCCACCCGCGTGAAGAGCAGCCCCACCGCCAGCCCCGCGTTATGTTTTCTGCGGCTCCGCAACGGGGCCGCTGGCCTCCGGGCCCGGCATGACTGTTGCCCCCTGTCGAAGGCATGACCTGGGGGGTGGTGTCACCGGGTCCGGGGGTGTTCGTCGGAGACGCTGATCAGAGGTCCGGCCACCGTCCGGTCCGGCGCAATGCCGGACAGTTCGCGGGCGGCAGGTCTGCATAACGTGGATGCGCGAGCACGACACCCGAGCCGAGGCCGGCACCGCCAACACCCCCTGGGAAGGGGCACGATGTTCGAGATCGAAGACGTGGGCGTGTTCCTGGGCCTGGACGTCGGCAAGAGTGCCCACCACGGTCATGGGCTCACCCCGGGCGGGAAGAAGGTCTTCGACAAACCGCTGCCCAACAGCGAGCCCAGGCTGCGGGCCGTCTTCGACAAGCTGCGCGACAAGTTCGGCACCGTCCTGGTGATCGTGGACCAGCCCGCCTCCATCGGCGCCCTGCCGCTGACCGTCGCCCGCGACGCCGGCTGCCAGGTCGCCTACCTGCCCGGACTCGCGATGCGCCGGATCGCCGACCTCTACCCGGGCGAGGCCAAGACCGACGCCAAAGACGCCGCCGTCATCGCGGACGCCGCACGGACTATGCCGCACACCCTGCGCTCGCTGGAACTGACCGACGAGATCACTGCCGAGCTCACCGTGCTCGTCGGCTTCGACCAGGACCTCGCCGCCGAGGCCACCCGCACCTCCAACCGGATACGCGGTCTGCTCACCCAGTTCCACTCCTCGCTGGAGCGCGTCCTGGGCCCGCGCCTGGACCACCAGGCCGTGACCTGGTTGCTGGAGCGCTACGGATCCCCGGCCGCCCTGCGCAAGGCAGGCCGCCGCAGACTCGTGGAGCTGATCCGCCCGAAGGCCCCGCGCATGGCCACCCGGCTGATCGACGACGTCTTCGACGCGCTCGACGAACAGACCGTCGTGGTCCCGGGCACCGGCACCCTCGACATCGTGATCCCCTCCCTGGCCGCCTCGCTCACCGCTGTTCACACCCAGCGCCGGGCGATGGAAGCCCAGATCAACGCTCTGCTGGAGGCTCACCCTCTTTCCCCGGTCCTGACGTCGATGCCCGGCGTCGGCGTCAGGACCGCCGCCGTCCTGCTGGTTACCGTCGGCGACGGCACCAGCTTCCCCACCGCAGCCCACCTCGCCTCCTACGCCGGCCTCGCACCCACCACGAAGCAGTCCGGGACCTCGATCCACGGCGAACACGCACCCCGAGGCGGAAACCGGCAGCTCAAACGGGCGATGTTCCTCTCGGCCTTCGCCTGCATGAACGCCGACCCGGCCTCCCGCACCTACTACGACAAGCAACGAGCCCGCGGCAAAACCCACACCCAGGCACTCCTCCGCCTCGCCCGCCAACGCATCAGCGTCCTGTTCGCCATGCTCCGCGACGGCACCTTCTACGAACCCCGGACACCGACGGACGTCGAACTCGCCGCATAGCTTCAGCAAGCCCGAACCACCCGAAACCCGACAGAGGTGCCTTGACGAAAGACATAGAGGCACCCCCCACCCGGTCACCGCCCGCCACGCGAAGCCGCCCCGGTACCAGTAGCCACTCGACCGGGACGTGTCCAGCAGCGCCCCCGCGTCGTACGACCCGCGGCGCAGCATGTCCGCGCCGAACACGCCGATCCACGCCGAGAACGCCACCCCCAGCAGCGTCAGGAACGACACGAACGCCGCCAGGAAGCCCTGCGCCACCAGCATCAGCACCCCGCCCGCCAGCGCGCTGATCACCGCGTTCAACCCCACCGCCCACGCCCGCCGCAGCCGGAAGCCCAGCGTCTGCGCGGTGAAGCCCGCCGAGTACATCGACATCGCGTTGATCAGCAGCGTCCCCACCAGGGCGATCAGCAGGTACGGCACCGACAGCCACAGCGGCAGCAACTCCCCGATGAACGACACCGGGTCCCGCGCCGACGCCAGCCCCGGCAGCGAGTCGGCCATCACCGCCCCCATCAGCACCAGCGGGACCACCACGACCGCCGCCCCCGCGACGGTCGCCCCCACCACCGCCGCCCCCGACGCGTGCCGCGGCAGGTAGCGGGTGAAGTCCGGCGCCGACGGGGCCCAGCTGATCGCCCCGGCGGCGAGCGTCCCCACCCCCACGACCATCAGCGCCGCCGGCCCCGACGGGCGGCCGAGCACCGCGCCCCAGTCGGTCCGCGCGACCAGATGGCCCAGCACCAGCAGCGAGAACGCCCCGAACAGGTACGCCGACCAGCGGCAGCACCACCGCAGCGCCCCGATACCGAGCCCCGACACGAGGAACGTGCCGCCGACGAAGAGCAGCAGCGCCAGGACCGACGGCAGCACCCCCGGCCGCACCCCGGACAGCAGGTCGACGACCGTCAGCAGGGCGTACGCGCCGGTCACCGCGTTCACGGCCTCCCAGCCCCAGCGCGCCACCCAGATCACCGCACCCGGCAGCAGGTTCCCGCGCTGCCCGAACACCGCCCGCGACAGCGCCATGCCCGGCGCCCCGCCCCGCTTCCCGGCGATCGAGACCAGCCCCACGATCCCGTACGACACGACCGGCGCCGCCGCCGCGACGACGAGCACCTGCCAGAAGTTCAGCCCGTGCAGCACCACCAGGCCGGCCCCCATGGTCAGGAGCAGGACGGAGATGTTCGCCGCCACCCACGTGGGGAACAGTTCGCGGACCCGGCCCACGCGCGCTGAGTCGGGCACGGGCTCCAGCCCGCGACTCTCATACATTCCCCGCAGAATTCCCTAAAAGGGGATATCCGGGCAAGGAGGTCAGGGGTGGCCGGAGGGTCTCGCGCATACTGGACGCACCATGGAATACGTCATCCTCGCTGTAGTCATCGCCCTGGTCACGGCCGGAGTGGCCGGCTACCTCCTGGTGAGCGGCCGCCGCAGCAAGCAGCTGCCGCCGCCCGAGGCGCCGACCGCCACCCCCACCATCACCGCCCCGCCCGCCGAACCGCGCGTCGGCGAGGAGGCGGAGACCCCGCGGGAAGAACCGCGCCGCACGATCGAGGAGGTCGGCCTCCCGACCGCCGACGAGATCGTCACCGAACCGACCGCCCTCGAAGACCCGGTCATGGCCGCGCCCCCGGCCCCCGAGGTCGAGGTCCCGGCCCCCACCGCCGGCCGCCTGATCCGGCTGCGCGCCCGGCTCGCCCGCTCCCAGAACGCCCTCGGCAAGGGCCTGCTGACCCTGCTCTCCCGGGAGCACCTCGACGAGGACACCTGGGAGGAGATCGAGGACACCCTGCTGACCGCCGATGTCGGCGTGAAGCCCACCCAGGAGCTCGTGGAGCGGCTGCGCGAGCGCGTCAGGGTCCTCGGCACCCGCACCCCGCAGGAACTGCGCACCCTGCTCCGCGAGGAGCTGCTCGCCCTCGTCGGCACGGACTTCGACCGCACGGTCAGGACCGAGAGCGACCTCGACACCCCCGGCATCGTCATGGTCGTCGGCGTCAACGGCACCGGGAAGACCACCACCACCGGCAAGCTGGCCCGCGTCCTCGTCGCCGACGGCCGCTCCGTCGTCCTGGGCGCCGCCGACACCTTCCGCGCCGCCGCCGCCGACCAGCTCCAGACCTGGGGCGAGCGCGTGGGCGCCCGCACGGTGCGCGGACCCGAGGGCGGCGACCCGGCCTCCGTCGCGTTCGACGCGGTGAAGGAAGGTATCGCCGAGAGCGCCGACGTCGTCCTGATCGACACCGCAGGCCGCCTCCACACCAAGACCGGCCTCATGGACGAGCTCGGCAAGGTCAAGCGCGTCGTCGAGAAGCACGGCCCGCTGGACGAGGTCCTGCTCGTCCTGGACGCCACGACCGGGCAGAACGGCCTGGTCCAGGCGCGGGTCTTCGCGGAGGTCGTCGACATCACCGGCATCGTCCTGACCAAGCTGGACGGCACCGCCAAGGGCGGCATCGTCGTCGCCGTCCAGCGCGAGCTGGGCGTGCCCGTCAAACTGATCGGCCTCGGCGAGGGCCCCGACGACCTGGCGCCCTTCGAGCCGGAGGCGTTCGTCGACGCCCTGCTCGGCGACTGACCGCCGCCTCCTCCGAAGACCCCGGCCCCGGCGCTCCGTCGGCCGCCTCCCCGCTCAGGGGAGGCGCCCAGCGGAGCACCGGGGCTTTCGTACGGGGGAGCGGGCTTCCGTCCGGGGGAGTGCCAGGGCTTTCCGCACGGAGGAGCCCCGGGATTTCCGTACCGAGGAGCGCCGGGATTTCCGTACGGAGGAGCCCCGGCCGGGGCGTTCCTTGCGTGCCCGAGCGGGGCCTTCGGCCTCAGCGCCGGGCCCGCGGGGTCACGCGCGGTGGCAGATGTACGCCAGGGTGCCCAGCAGCAGCCGCGCCTGCGGAGGCGTGTGCGGCGCGTCCAGGGACGGGGGCCGCAGCCAGCCGACCGGGCCCAGACCGCCCAGGTCCGACGGCGGCGCCGTCACGTACGCGCCCGGCCCCAGGCACCGCAGGTCCAGGTCCGCGTCCTCCCAGCCCATCCGGTACAGCAGCCGCGGAAGCTCCGCCGCCGCCCCGGGCGCCACGAAGAACCGCACCCGGCCGGTGGGCGTCACGCACACGGGCCCCACCGGCAGGCCCATCCGCTCCAGCCGCACCAGCGCCCTGCGGCCCGCCTCCTCCGCCACCTCCAGGACGTCGAACGCCCGCCCCACCGGAAGCATCAGCGCCGCACCCGGGAACCGCGACCAGGTCTGCGCGACCACGTCCAGCGGCGCGCCGGCCGGGACCACCGGCGCGAAGCCCAGCGGGTGCGCCCCGGGAGCCGTGCACGCGGTGTCACCGCAGGAGCACTCGCCTGCCGAGGCGCGGGCACCCGGCACGACGTCCCAGCCCCACAGACCGGTGTACTCCGCCGCCGCCGTGCACTCCGCCGAGCGGGCCGCCCGCCGGCGGGACGCCGTGAACGCCGTGAAACCGGTGAATCCCGTCCACCCGGAACGCCTGTCGCGGATGCGCGTGCCGCCGATCGTGAAGCCCATGCCCCCTCCAACGGGTCGAACTCGCCGGTGGTTACGACTCGGAGTGCCGGCGTGACACTGCGTTGTGCTGTCCCTCGTTCGGGTGGTACGCAGAAGCGGTCGCGGTGGTGTGTGACCCCGCGCGCGCTGGCCGTACACCTCAGTGCGCCCGGCTCCCGATCGCCGTATGCCCAGTCAATCGCGCCCCGTGCTCCGCGCGTTCATTCGAAGGGGTGGCGAATGGTGGCGTTTAGCGAAACGGGCTCGCGGGGCGGGTGATCGTAGGATTACTTTCGGTGCACGAACTCCGGGTAGCGTTCCGGCTCATGGGTATGCCGGAGGCAAGCGGATTCCCGTGCGGGGCGGCGTGAAGGGGAGGGTTCCCGGACAGCGGCCCACGGCACACGGCAATCTGACAAGGGTTCGGCAACACGGCGACACGGCAGATGGGGGCCTTCCAGTGGGCGGCAGCGGCGCAGACGGTCCTACGGCTACCGGGAAGCGCCCGAACGAGCAGCTCGGCTCGTGGTTCGTGCGCAGCGGCTGGTCGAAGGGCGAACTCGCACGGCAGGTGAACCGCAGGGCGCGCCAGATGGGCGCACACCACATCAGCACCGACACCTCGCGCGTCCGGCGCTGGCTGGACGGCGAGCAGCCCCGCGAGCCCATCCCGCGCATCCTCTCCGAGCTGTTCTCCGAGCGGTTCGGCGCGGTCGTCGGCATCGAGGACCTCGGCCTGCGCCCCGCACACCAGTCACCCTCCGTCTCCGGGGTCGACCTGCCCTGGGCCGGCCCCCAGACCGTGTCGCTGCTCAGCGAGTTCTCCCGCAGCGACCTCATGCTCGCCCGCCGCGGCTTCCTCGGCACCTCCCTCGCCCTCGCCGCCGGACCCGCGCTCATCGAGCCCATGCAGCGCTGGCTGGTACCCGCCCCCGCCGCGGACCGCGTCGAGCCCGCCGGAGCCGGCCGCCGCCCCAAGCTCTCCAGGGCCGAAGTGGAGATGCTGGAGTCCACCACCGTCATGTTCCGCACCTGGGACGCCCAGTGCGGCGGCGGACTGCGCCGCAAGGCCGTGGTCGGGCAGCTCCACGAGGTCACCGACCTCCTCCAGGAACCCCACCCGGCCCCCACCGCCCGGCGCCTCTTCCGCTGCGCCGCCGAACTGGCCGAGCTGGCCGGTTGGATGAGCTACGACGTGGGCCTCCAGCCCACGGCCCAGAAGTACTTCGTGCTCGCCCTGCACGCCGCCAAGGAGGCCGGCGACAAGCCCCTCGGCTCGTACATCCTCTCCTCCATGAGCCGCCAGATGATCCACCTCGGGCGGCCGGACGACGCCCTCGAACTCATCCACCTCGCCCAGTACGGCAGCCGCGACTGCGCCACCGCGCGGACCCAGGCCATGCTGTATGCGATGGAGGCCCGGGCCTACGCCAACATGGGGCAGCCCAGCAAGTGCAAGCGCGCCGTCCGCATGGCCGAGGACACCTTCGCCGACGCCGCACTCGACGACGACCCCGAGCCCGACTGGATCCGGTTCTTCTCCGAGGCCGAGCTCAACGGCGAGAACTCCCACTCGTACCGCGACCTCGCCTACGTCGCCGGGCGCAGCCCCACGTACGCCTCCCTCGCCGAACCCGTCATGCAGCGGGCCGTCGACCTCTTCTCCACGGACGATGAGCACCAGCGCTCCTACGCCCTCAACCTCGTGGGCATGGCCACCGTCCACCTCCTCAAGCGGGAGCCCGAGCAGGCCGCCGTCCGCGCCGAGCAGGCCCTCACGGTCGCCAAGCGGGTCCGCTCCGAGCGCGTCAACACCCGGCTCCGCAAGACCGTCGCCAACGCCGCGCGGGAGTTCGGGGACCTGCAGGAAGTCGTCCACCTCACCGAGAAGCTCGCCACCGAACTCCCGGAGTCCGCGGAAGCGGTCTGACCCCGCCCGCGGCCCCCACCACCCCGCGCAGCCGCCACCTCCCCGCCCGCGCCCGCAGACTCCGGCCGCGGCGGTCCACCCCGTGCAGCCCGACTCGGTTCCCCCACCGCCAGGTCAACGGGTGCGACCGCCGCGGCCGGTCCGCGTGCCCGCGGCCGCGGGCGACAGCGGCAGAGGATAGCGCCGTTACCCAACCGTGATGCGGCAGTTCATGGTGACGTAACACACCCGAAGGGTTCGTCACCGCGCCGAAACAACGGGCGGCATCGACGGAAACCGCGCTGCGCGAATCTCCTGCGTCATAACCGGCCACCTCCCAGCCGCGCAGCCTCCCGGCGCGCACCCCCGCACAGGCCGACCGACGACGAGGAGACCGCCGCGATGTCCCCAGGCATCCTGACGCTCGCCGCAGAGGAAGCACCCGCGCTCTCTGCCGCCAACACCGGATTCATGCTCATCTGCTCCGCCCTGGTGATGCTCATGACGCCGGGCCTGGCCTTCTTCTACGGAGGCATGGTCCGCGTCAAGAGCACCCTCAACATGCTGATGATGAGCTTCGTCAGCCTGGGGATCGTCACCGTCCTCTGGGTGCTCTACGGCTTCAGCATCGCCTTCGGCGCCGACACCGGCTCAGTCATCGGCTGGTCCTCCGACTACGTCGGGCTCAGCGGTATCGGACGCGACGAACTGTGGGGCGCCACGACCATCCCCGTCTTCGTCTTCGCCGTCTTCCAGCTGATGTTCGCGATCATCACGCCCGCCCTCATCAGCGGCGCCCTCGCCGACCGCGTCAAGTTCGGCGCCTGGGTCCTCTTCATCACGCTGTGGGCCACCGTCGTCTACTTCCCCGTCGCCCACTGGGTGTGGGCGGAGGGCGGCTGGCTCTTCGACATGGGCGTCATCGACTTCGCCGGCGGCACCGCCGTCCACATCAACGCCGGCGCCGCCGCCCTCGGCGTCATCCTCGTCATCGGCAAGCGCGTCGGCTTCAAGAAGGACCCGATGCGCCCGCACAGCCTCCCCCTCGTCATGCTGGGCGCCGCCCTCCTGTGGTTCGGCTGGTTCGGCTTCAACGCCGGCTCGTGGCTCGGCAACGACGACGGCGTCGGCGCCGTGATGTTCGTGAACACCCAGGTCGCCACCGCCGCCGCCGTCCTCGCCTGGCTCGCCTACGAGAAGGTCCGCCACGGCGCCTGCACCACGCTCGGCGCCGCCTCCGGCGCCGTCGCAGGACTCGTCGCCATCACCCCCGCCGGCGGCTCCTGCTCCCCGCTCGGCGCGCTCGCCATCGGCGCCATCGCCGGCCTCGCCTGCGCCATGGCCGTCGGCCTCAAGTACAAGTTCGGCTACGACGACTCCCTCGACGTCGTCGGCGTCCACCTCGTCGGCGGCATCATCGGCTCGGTCCTCGTCGGCTTCT
This sequence comes from Streptomyces sp. CC228A, assembly GCF_021390935.1. Classification (GTDB taxonomy): domain Bacteria; phylum Actinomycetota; class Actinomycetes; order Streptomycetales; family Streptomycetaceae; genus Streptomyces. The sequence continues at coordinate 159,681 of NZ_JAJPUI010000002.1, read as the reverse complement.
TCGCCACCGGTACCGTCCAGTCCGACGCCAAGGGCCTCTTCTACGGAGGCGGGGTCGACCAGCTGGTCAAGCAGGTCATCGGTGTCGTCGCGGTCCTCGCCTACTCCCTGGCCGTCTCCGCCGTCCTCGCCCTCGTCATCCACAAGACGATCGGCATGCGCGTCAGCGAGGACGACGAGGTCGCCGGCATCGACCAGGTCGAGCACGCCGAGACCGCGTACGACTTCAGCGGAGCGGGCGGCGGCGCCGCCCCCCGCAAGACCGTCCTCGCCGCGGCCGAGACCGCCGCGGCAGAGCAGCAGAACAAGAAGGTGGACGCATGAAGCTCATCACCGCCATCGTCAAGCCGCACCGGCTCGACGAGATCAAGGAAGCCCTCCAGGCCTTCGGAGTGCAGGGCCTGACCGTCACCGAAGCCAGCGGCTACGGACGCCAGCGCGGTCACACCGAGGTCTACCGCGGCGCCGAGTACACCGTCGACCTCGTCCCCAAGATCCGCATCGAGGTCCTCGTCGAGGACGACGACGCCGAGCAGCTCGTCGACGTCATCGTCAAGGCCGCCAGGACCGGCAAGATCGGCGACGGCAAGGTGTGGAGCGTCCCCGTCGAGACCGCCGTACGCGTCCGCACCGGCGAGCGCGGACCCGACGCACTGTAAGGAGCTGCCGGGTGTCGAGCATCGACCACACCTCAGGAACCTCAGGCATGTCAGAGACCTCGGGAACCTCAGGAACCGAACACTCGGGACCCGGCGGCTACGCGGCGGCCCGGCTGAGCCTCCTCCACCAGGAGGCCCGGCCCGGGCCGTCGCGCCGTGCCGAGCTGGCCCGCCTCACCGACCACTGGCTGGCCGCCCTCTTCGCCGCCGCCGCCCCGCCCCGCGGCACCGCCCTCGTCGCCGTCGGCGGCTACGGCCGCGGCGCGCTCTCGCCCCGCAGCGACCTCGACCTGCTGCTCCTCCACGACGGCACCGCCGACCCCGCCGCCGTAGCCGCCGTCGCCGACCGCGTCTGGTACCCCGTCTGGGACCTCGGCCTCGCCCTCGACCACTCCGTACGCACCCCCGCCGAGGCCAGGAAGACCGCGGCCGACGACCTGAAAGTCCAGCTCGGCCTCCTCGACGCGCGGCCCCTCGCCGGCGACCGCGGCCTCGTCGCCGCACTGCGCACCACCGTCCTCGCCGACTGGCGCAACCAGGCCCCCGTCCGCCTCCCCGCCCTGCGCGAACTCTGCCGGGAGCGCGCCGAACGCACCGGGGAACTGCCCCACCTGCTGGAACCGGACCTCAAGGAGTCCCGCGGCGGCCTGCGCGACGCCACCGCCCTGCGCGCCGTCGCCGCCTCCTGGCTCGCCGACGCCCCCGCGACGGCCTCGCCGACGCCACCCGCACCCTCCTCGACACCCGCGACGCCCTGCACCTCACCACCGGCCGCGCCACCGACCGCCTCGCCCTCCAGGAGCAGGACCAGGTCGCCTCGGCCCTCGGCGTCCCGGACGCCGACGCCCTGCTGCGGCAGGTCTACGAAGCGGGCCGCACCATCGCCTACGCCTCCGACGTCACCTGGCGCGACGTCCAGCGCGTCCTGCGCGCCCGCTCCGCCCGCCCCCGCCTGCGCGCCCTCCTGGGCGGCGCGAAACCCCCGCCGGAACGCACCCCCCTCGCCGAAGGCGTGGTGGAGATGGACGGCGAAGCCGTCCTCGCCCGCACCGCCCGCCCGGAACGCGACCCCGTCCTCCCGCTGCGCGCCGCCGCCGCAGCGGCCCAGGCGGGCCTGCCGCTGTCCCGGCACGCCGTACGGCACCTCGCGACCGCCGCGAAACCCCTCCCCGCACCCTGGCCCGCGGAGGCCCGAGAGCAGCTCATCACCCTGCTCGGCGCGGGCGAGCCGACCCTCGCGGTCTGGGAGGCACTCGAAGCGGAGGGCCTGGTCACCCGCCTCCTCCCCGACTGGGAGCGCGTCCGGTGCCGGCCCCAGCGCAACCCCGTCCACACCTGGACCGTCGACCGCCACCTCGTCGAGACGGCGGTGCGCGCCGCCGCCCTCACCCGCCGCGTCGGCCGCCCGGACCTGCTGCTCGTCGCCGCCCTCCTGCACGACATCGGCAAGGGCCGGCCAGGCGACCACTCCCTCGCCGGCGAGGCCATCGCCCGGGACACCGCCGTGCGCATCGGCTTCGACGCCGCGGACGCCGACGTCGTCGCCGTCCTCGTCCGGCACCACCTGCTCCTCGTCGAGACTGCCACGCGCCGGGACCTCGACGACCCGGCCACCGTCGAGTCGGTCGCGAAGGCCGTCGGGTCCCTGTCGACCCTTGAGCTGCTGCACGCCCTGACGGAGGCGGACGCCCTGGCGACCGGCCCGGCCGCCTGGTCCTCGTGGCGGGCCTCCCTGGTCGCCGACCTCGTCAAGCGGGTGGCCGGCGCCCTCGCGGGGGACATCCCGCAGGTGGCCCGGCCCGCGGCGCCCGGCGCCGCGGAGGAGCGGCTCGCCGTGGAGGCCCTGCGGACCGGCGAACCCGTGCTGGACCTGCACGCCGAAGCGGCCCCGCAGGACGGCGCACCCGAACCGGTCGGCGTGGAGCTGCTCATCGCCCTGCCCGACCAGCCGGGCGTCCTCCCGGCCGTCGCCGGCGTCCTCGCCCTGCACCGGCTCACCGTGCGCTCGGCCGACCTCCGCGCCATCGACCTGGACCCCTCCTTCGGCGGCCCCGCCGTGCTGGTCCTCAACTGGCGGGTCGCCGCGGAGTACGGCTCCCTCCCGCAGGCCGCGCGGCTGCGCGCCGACCTGGTGCGGGTACTGGACGGGTCCCTGGACGTCGCGGCCCGGCTGGCCGAGCGGGACGCCGCGTACCCGAGGCGGCGGGGGTCCCGGCCCCACCGCCTCGGGTGACGGTCGCCCCCGCGGGCTCCGCCGCCCGCGCGACGGTCATCGAGGTGCGGGCCCAGGACGCCCCCGGGCTGCTGCACCGGATCGGCCGGGCGCTGGAGGGCGCCGCCGTCCGGGTGCGCAGCGCGCACGTGAGCACGCTGGGCGCGAACGCGGTGGACACCGTCTACGTGACCAGGGGCGACGGCACACCGCTCGCGGGCGAGGAGGCGGCGGAAGTCGCCAGGGGACTGGAACAGGCGCTGTCGACGGCGTGACCGGACAGTGCGTCGGCCGTTCCGCTCGGGTGGCTCGGGTGGCTCGGGTGGCTCGGGTGGCTCGGGTGGCTCGGGTGGCTCGGGTGGCTTGGGTGGCTTGGGTGGCTTGGGTGGCTTGGGTGGCTTGGGTGGCTTGGTTGGCTGGGGTGGCTTGGGTGGCTTGGGTGGCTTGGGTGGCTCGGGTGGCTCGGGTGGCTCGGGTGGCTTGGGTGGCTCGGGTGGGGGGCGGGGGCCCGGGACCGCGGTGGCGGTGCCCCGCGCGGTGGCGTCTCTTCCGCGTACGCGGGGGACGCGCCCCCGCCCGTCGGATCCGGCGGGCGAGGGCATCCTCGTCGCGCGGCCGGATACCCTTGACTCCGACTGTCCGCTTGCCCCCTAGACCCGAGGATCCGCGACCGCCGTGTTCGATACGCTCTCCGACCGCCTCAGCGCGACTTTCAAGAACCTCAGGGGCAAAGGTCGCCTCAGCGAGGCCGACATCGACGCCACGGCACGTGAGATCCGTATCGCGCTGCTCGAGGCGGATGTCGCCCTGCCCGTCGTGCGCGCCTTCATCAAGAGTGTGAAGGAGCGGGCGCTGGGGGCGGAGGTGTCCAAGGCGCTCAACCCCAGCCAGCAGTTCATCAAGATCGTCAACGACGAGCTGGTGGGCATCCTCGGCGGCGAGACCCGCCGGCTCCGCTTCGCCAAGCAGCCTCCGACCGTGATCATGCTCGCCGGCCTCCAGGGCGCCGGCAAGACCACGCTCGCAGGGAAGCTCGGCCGGTGGCTCAAGGGCCAGGGCCACACCCCGCTGCTCGTCGCCTGCGACCTCCAGCGGCCCAACGCCGTCAACCAGCTCAGCGTCGTCGCCGAGCGTGCCGGTGTCGGCATCTACGCCCCGGAGCCGGGCAACGGCGTCGGCGACCCGGTCCAGGTCGCGAAGGACTCGATCGAGTACGCGCGGACCAAGCAGTTCGACATCGTGATCGTCGACACCGCCGGCCGCCTGGGCATCGACCAGGAGATGATGCAGCAGGCCGCGGACATCCGGGACGCGGTCTCCCCCGACGAGATCCTCTTCGTCGTCGACGCCATGATCGGCCAGGACGCCGTCAACACGGCGGAGGCCTTCCGCGACGGCGTCGGCTTCGACGGCGTCGTCCTGTCGAAGCTCGACGGCGACGCCCGCGGCGGTGCCGCGCTCTCCATCGCGCACGTCACCGGCCGCCAGATCATGTTCGCCTCCAACGGCGAGAAGCTGGACGACTTCGACGCGTTCCACCCGGACCGCATGGCGTCCCGCATCCTCGGCATGGGCGACGTCCTGTCGCTCATCGAGAAGGCGGAGCAGACGTTCAGCCAGGAAGAGGCCGCCAAGATGGCCTCCAAACTGGCGAGCAGCAAGGGCAAGGACTTCACCCTCGACGACTTCCTGGCCCAGATGGAGCAGGTCCGGAAGATGGGCAGCATCTCGAAGCTGCTCGGCATGCTGCCCGGCATGGCCCAGATGCGGGAGCAGATCAACAACATCGACGAGCGGGACGTGGACCGCACCGCGGCCATCATCAAGTCGATGACCCCGGCCGAGCGCCAGGACCCCACGATCCTCAACGGCTCCCGCCGCGCCCGCATCGCCAAGGGCTCCGGTGTGGACGTCAGCGCCGTCAAGTCGCTCGTCGAGCGGTTCTTCGAGGCCCGCAAGATGATGTCCCGCATGGCGCAGGGCGGCGGGATGCCGGGCATGCCGGGCATCCCGGGCATGGGCGGCGGCCCCGGCCGGCAGAAGAAGCAGCAGAAGCAGGCCAAGGGCAAGCGCCGCAGCGGCAACCCGATGAAGCGGAAGGCCGAGGAGCAGGCGGCTGCCGAGCGCCGCGAGCAGGCGCAGGCCCAGCAGGCCGGCGCGGCGTTCGGGCTGCCGCCGGGCGAGCCGGGCAAGGACTTCGATCTGCCGGACGAGTTCAAGAAGTTCATGGGCTGACGGCCCGGCACCGCAAGGGCCCTGCGCCCGCACGACCTGCCTGCGCGTAAGGGGTGCCCCTCCCTGGGAGGGGCACCCCTTACGCGTACCGGCAATCGGGGCCGTCGCAGGTCACGTACGCCCGCCCGCGGCCGCCGGGTGGGCGGCCGGTCGAACGGGCGAATGCCGGGTAGGGGCGGCCCCCCGCCGCCCCGCCCTCGTCCGCGGACCCGCTACGGGATCCTGGCGACGAGGTACCGGAACACGTTCGACATCCACACCGTGCCGTCGGGGCGGACATGCGGGTGCAGCGCCTCGGTGATCTCCTTCTCCACCGTCGCCAGGTCGCAGGCCCGTACCGCCGCATCGAAGTGCCCGGTCGACAGCAGGCCGCGTACGGCGCTGTCCGTGTCGGCGTAGCCGAAGGGGCAGGACACGCGCCCCGAGCCGTCCGGCCGCAGGCCCGCCCGCGCGGCGACGTCCTCCAGTTCGTCGCGCAGCGCGGGACGCCAGGCGTCCTGCGGCCGCAACCGCTCGGTGAGGCGGCCGGCGACCCGCAGCACCCCGGTGGTCGCGCAGCGCTCCGGAGGGCCCCAGCCCGCCAGGACGACGGCGCTGCCCCGCTCGGCGAGGCGGGCGGCCGCGCGCAGCGTGGGCACCAGCCCCTCCGCGTCGTCCGCGGTGCACCCGATCGGCTGAAGCGCCGTGACGAGGTTGTACGCAGGACGGGCGGGATCGGCGGCCTGCGCCGCCTCGTCGGGCCCGCCGTAGAGCAGCGCGGTCTCCAGTCTCATCCCGGGCCCGCCGCCGGGCCCGGGATGCGCCCCGGGATCCGGCAGCAGCCGCTGCCTGGCCAGGTCCACGCGTGCGTGGTCCGTGTCCACCCCGGTGACCTGCGCCCCGCGCGTGGCGGCCATGAGCAGGGCGAGCCCCGAGCCGCAGCCGAGACCCAGGAGCCGCGTCCCGGTGCCGACCTCCAGGTGCTCGTACACCGCTTCGTAGAGCGGCACCAGCATCCGCTCCTGGATCTCCGCCCAGTCGCGGGCGCGGCTCGGCGCACGCGACGGCGCCGGGGAGGCCGGGGCCGGGTGGGGGTGGTGCTGGACGAGCATAGGTGTCATCGAAAGCGCCCCAATCAGCCGAGAGGTGCATCTGTGCGTCCGTGCCCTGATTGACAGCCCCCGTGTGCGCGCTCGCACGTCCGTGAAGCCAGAGAACTCCGCATTCGCCATCGCGTCCAGGGGGTGGGCAGCGCAATGCTCGCGTGCTCCGGTCGTGCGCCCCCTGGCCCGGCACGAACCAGTTCCATAGTGAGGGCGCCGCGCGAATCCCGCCATGCAAGCCGGGCCGGTGCCCCGCACACCGGGCCGCCCGGGTACTGTCACCTCCGCGAACACCGGCCGCGGACGCACCGGGCGCCGCTCAGCACCGTGCGGCGGACCGTGCGGCTGCCCGGCCGCCCGGGGAACCGGCGCTCGCTGCTGCGGCCCGCGAGCATCGCGATCCTCCGCACCACCCCGCACACCCCCGTACTCCCCTGCACTTCCTGGTAGTTCCTCGCAGAACCTGGTAGATCCTCCGCAGATCAGCGCACTGACCCTCGTCAGGACGCATGAACGGCAACTGACGGGTACGTGCAAATTATTTGGGATGCCCCGTAATGGAACCCCCTGGCTCTCCGGCTCGTTGTCACGACGTGAGCACGACACCACCTGTCCTCGCCGCAGAACTGGCACAGGCGTGGGCCGACATTCAGCGGCACCACCCCGAGCTGCCCGATCTCGCCGCGCCAGAGTCCCTGATCGGAGAGTCGTCGTCCGCCTGCGGCGCCGAGCTCTCCTTCGAGCGACTGCTCCACGAGGCAGTCCACGGCATCGCCGCCGCGCGAGGTGTCCGCGACACCTCACGCGCCGGCCGCTACCACAACCGACGCTTCCTGGCGATCGCCGAGGAGATGGGCCTGGACCACGCGGAGGAGCCCCACCCCAGCAGCGGCTTCTCCCTGGTCACGCTCAGCCCCGAGGCGAAGCGCCGCTACCGCCCCACCATGGAGCGGCTGCAGCGCGCCCTCAAGGCGCACAGCGCCGCGACGGCCGCCGACACCAAGCGCTCCTTCCGCGGGCCCGCCGCCCGGCACGGCTCCTCCGGCGGCGGCGTGCGGGTCAAGGCGGTGTGCGACTGCGGCCGCAATGTCCGGGTCGTCCCCTCGGTGCTCGCCCAGGCGCCGATCCTGTGCGGCAGTTGCGGGAAGCCGTTCCGTATCCCGGAAGCCGTCGGCGCGGCCCGGTGACCGTACGGGTGCCGCACCCCGCGGCCGGGCGGATGCGCGGGGTGTGGCACAATGGCTAGCTGTACTCGACAGTCGAACAGGACCCCTCTCTCCTCCGGCTGACGCGTCCATCGGGCACTCGGGTACCGCAACCCCACGTGGCATCTCGTCGTGCCCACCACGTCAAGACCAGGAGACACCACACCCGTGGCAGTCAAGATCAAGCTGAAGCGTCTGGGCAAGATCCGTTCGCCTCACTACCGCATCGTCGTCGCCGACTCCCGCACCCGCCGTGACGGCCGGGCCATCGAGGAGATCGGTCTGTACCACCCGACGTACAACCCGTCGCGCATCGAGGTCGACTCGGAGCGTGCGCAGTACTGGCTGTCCGTCGGCGCCCAGCCGACCGAGCCGGTGCTCGCCATCCTGAAGCTGACCGGCGACTGGCAGAAGCACAAGGGCCTGCCCGCCCCGGAGAAGCCGCTTCTGGCCCCGGCCACGAAGGACGAGAAGCGCTCTTCCTTCGACGAGTTCGCCAAGACGCTCGAGGGCGACGACACCAAGGGTGAGGCGATCACCCCCAAGGCCAAGAAGGCTGACAAGAAGGCGGACGAGGCCGAGGCGGCCGAGTCCACCGAGTCGACCGAGGCCTGAGCATGCTCGAAGAGGCGCTTGAGCACCTCGTGAAGGGCATCGTCGACAACCCCGACGACGTGCAGGTGGCCGCGCGCAACCTGCGCCGCGGGCGCGTGCTGGAGGTCCGGGTCCACCCCGACGACCTCGGCAAGGTGATCGGCCGCAACGGCCGCACCGCGCGTGCTCTGCGCACGGTCGTGGGAGCCATCGGCGGCCGAGGCGTCCGGGTCGACCTCGTCGACGTGGACCAGGTTCGCTGAGCGAAGTTGAACACCGGCGCACGGGCCGGGGAGGGCATGCGCCCGCCCCGGCCCGTCGTCGTCCGACCAGGAGAATTCGAAAAGTGCAGCTGGTAGTCGCGCGGATCGGCCGCGCCCACGGAATCAAGGGCGAGGTCACCGTCGAGGTACGCACCGACGAGCCCGAACTGCGGCTCGCCCCCGGCGCCGTACTGGCCACCGACCCGGCCGCCGCCGGGCCTCTCACCATCGCCACCGGCCGCGTCCACAGCGGCCGGCTCCTGCTGCGCTTCGAGGGCGTCCACGACCGGAACGCCGCGGAGGCGCTGCGCAACACCCTGCTCATCGCGGACGTCGACCCCGACGAGCGGCCCGAGGAGCCCGACGAGTACTACGACCACCAGTTGATCGACCTCGACGTGGTACTGGCCGACGGCACCGAGGTCGGGCGGATCACCGAGATCTCCCACCTGCCGTCCCAGGACCTCTTCATCGTGGAGCGGCCCGACGGCAGCGAGGTCATGATCCCCTTCGTGGAGCAGATCGTCACCGAAGTCGACCTGCACGCCCAGAGGGCGGTCATCGCACCGCCGCCGGGGCTGATCGACGACCGTGCCGAAGTCGCCTCCACCCGCGAAGCCGGGACTCAAGCGGAGCCCGGTGCCGAGGCCGCAGGCGCCTCCGCGGGTGCGGAGGCCGGAGCCGGAGACGAGGCCGGTACTGCCGAGGCGGCCGGATCCGGGACCACGGCTGAGGCCGTGGACGGAGCCGGCTCCGTTTCGGACACGGCGACCGGCGGGGAGTCCCCGGGCGGCAGCGGGCCGGCCGGCAGCAGCGGGGCCGCCGACACCGGTGAGGACGAGCGCTGATGCGACTCGACGTCGTCACGATCTTCCCCGAGTACCTCGAACCGCTGAACGTGTCCCTCGTCGGCAAGGCGCGCGCCCGCGGCCGGCTGGACGTACACGTCCACGACCTCCGGCAGTGGACGTACGACCGCCACCACACCGTCGACGACACCCCCTACGGCGGCGGGCCCGGCATGGTCATGAAGACCGAGCCCTGGGGCGACGCACTGGACCACACCCTCGCCGCCGGATACGAGGCCGGCGCCCACGGACCGGCCCTCGTCGTCCCCACGCCCAGCGGCCGGCCCTTTACCCAGGAGATCGCCGTCGAACTGTCGCAGCGGCCGTGGCTGATCTTCACCCCGGCCCGCTACGAGGGCATCGACCGCCGCGTCACGGACGAGTACGCCACGCGGATGCCCGTCTACGAGCTCTCCATCGGCGACTACGTCCTGGCCGGCGGGGAGGCCGCCGTCCTGGTGATCACCGAGGCCGTGGCCCGGCTGCTGCCCGGCGTCCTCGGCAACGCCGAGTCCCACCGCGACGACTCCTTCGCGCCCGGAGCCATGGCCAACCTCCTCGAAGGGCCCGTGTACACCAAGCCTCCCGAGTGGCGCGGCCGCGGCATCCCCGACGTCCTCCTCAGCGGCCACCACGGCAGGATCGCCCGCTGGCGCCGCGACGAGGCGCTCCGCCGCACCGTGCAGCACCGGCCGGACCTCATCGAACGCTGCGACCCCGCCGCCTTCGACAAGAAGGACCGCGAGATCCTGTCCATCCTGGGCTGGGCCCCCGACCCCGAGGGCCGATTTTGGCGCCGGCCGCAGGCCGTGGAAGAATAGGCCGCTGCTGTACGTCCGGACGGCGCCCCTGCCACAGGGGGACGCGCGCCGGCCCCCGACGCACAGCCATCCCACTCTCCGTTTCTCGTTGCCGCTGATGACCTGTGGCATCAGTGAGGAAGCAGACACACATGTCTCACCTGCTCGACTCCGTCAACTCCGCCTCCCTGCGGACCGACATCCCGGCGTTCCGTCCCGGTGACACCGTGAACGTCCACGTCCGCGTCATCGAGGGCAACCGCTCCCGTATCCAGCAGTTCAAGGGTGTCGTCATCCGCCGCCAGGGCGCGGGCGTCTCCGAGACCTTCACGGTCCGCAAGGTCTCCTTCTCGGTCGGCGTCGAGCGCACCTTCCCGGTGCACAGCCCGATCTTCGAGAAGATCGAGCTCGTCACCCGCGGTGACGTCCGCCGCGCCAAGCTGTACTACCTCCGTGAGCTGCGCGGCAAGGCCGCGAAGATCAAGGAGAAGCGCGACAACTGAGCTCCCGCTCACCTCGCACAGCGCCCACTTCGGATGAGTCCTCACAGGGCGGCCGGTTAGGCTCAGGCCCTCATGGACACCGAAGCACAGCACCCGGAGCGCGACCTGCCTCCCGACGCCGACACGCGTACGGAGGGCGGGTCGCGCTTCGCGCGTTCCCGGCGGTCCCGTCGGCGCGGCGGAACCCCGACCGGGCAAGGACCGTCCGTGACCAGGGAGCCGGCCCCCGGCACGGCCGCCGATCAGGCCGCTGCCACGGCTTTCGCCCCGGATCCCGCGCCGGATCCCGCGTCGGCTCCGCCGGAGCCCACCGCGGCCGCCCCCGCCGGGTCGGTGCCTGCCGGGTCGGCTCGTACCCCGCCCGGCTCCACCGCATCGGTGTCCACCGCTTCCGAGCCCGCCGGATCCGCCTCCACCAGGTCGGCGCCTGCCGGGTCGACTCCCACCGCGCCGCCCCCGCCGGACCCGAGCCCGCGGGGTCCCACTCCGCGGCGCCGGGGACCACTGCGCCCGAAGCCACCGCGCCCGGCGCCGACGCTCCCGCGTCCAGCGCTCCGGCGACCGGAGGCCGGACCGCCGCGGAAGGAGGACCGGCGCCGGACGAGGCGGCCCCGGAAGCCGGGGCCGGGACGCCCGAGGAGCAGCAGCGGGGGGCCGGCTGGCTCGGCGGGCTGTCATGGCGCAGGACCGGGGCCATCGGGCTCGTGTGCGCGCTGGGCGTGCTGCTCCTCGGGCAGCTCGTCATCCCGCCGTACCAGATCCCCAGCAGATCCATGGAGCCCACGCTCCAGGTCGGCGACCGGGTGCTCGTCAACCGGCTCGCGTACCGCTTCGGCAACCTCCCCCAGCGCGGCGACGTCATCGTCTTCGACGGAACCGGATCGTTCGTCAGGAACGTTCCCGAGGAGAACGCGGTCGCCGGGATGCTGCACGGCACCGCCGCGGCGCTCGGCCTCGCCGAGCCCTCGGACACCGTCTTCGTCAAGCGCGTGATCGGCGTGGGCGGGGACCGCGTGACGTGCTGTGACAAGGAAGGCAGGGTCGAGGTGAACGGAACAGCCGTCGACGAGCCGTACCTGCAGCCGGGCGACGCGGCCTCCCGGGTGCCGTTCGACATCGTCGTGCGCCAGGGGACCCTGTGGGTGATGGGGGACCACCGGAGCCAGTCACGGGACTCCCGCGAGCACCTCGGCGCCCCCGGCGGCGGCACGGTGCCCGTGGAGCGGGTGATCGGCAGGGCCGACTGGATCGGCTGGCCGGCCGGCAGATGGTCGGTGGTCGGGCGCACCGGTGCCTTCGACGCCGTACCCGCGCTGCCGCACGGGACGGCAGCGGGCGGCGCCCATGGGTAGGCGGGGGCGGCGCGGAGGGCACAGCTCCGACACCCGGCTGCCCACCGGTACGCGGCCGACCGACGGCCGCAGGCCGCTTCCGGGGCGCGCCGAGCGGCGCAGGCTCGCCCGCCGGGTCAAGCGGCGGCGCAGGCGCTCCGCGATCAAGGAGATCCCCGTCCTGATCACCGTCGCCGTCCTCATCGCGCTGGTCCTCAAAACGTTCCTGGTGCAGGCCTTCGTCATCCCGTCCGGTTCCATGGAGCAGACGATCCGGATCGACGACCGGGTGCTCGTGGACAAGCTGACCCCCTGGTTCGGCACGCGGCCGCAGCGCGGGGACGTCGTCGTCTTCCGCGACCCCGGGGGCTGGCTGGAGAGGGAAGACGTCCCGGCGGACGCGGACCCGGTCGTCGTCAAGCAGGTCAAGCAGGCCATGACGTTCATCGGGCTGCTGCCGTCCGACGACGAGCAGGACCTCATCAAGCGTGTCGTCGCGGTCGGCGGCGACACCGTGCAGTGCTGCGACGACCGCGGGCGCGTCACCGTCAACGGCGTACCCGTGGACGAGCCGTACCTCCACCCGGGCAACGCGCCCTCCGAGATCGGCTTCGACGTCCGCGTGCCCGCGGGGCGGCTCTTCGTCCTCGGAGACCACCGGGAGCGGTCGGCCGACTCCCGGTTCCACCTCGACGAGGAGTTCCAGGGCACCATCCCCGAGGACGGCGTCGTCGGGCGGGCCGTGTTCATCGCCTGGCCGTTCTCCCACTGGCGCGGCCTGGAGGAACGCGACGTCTTCGGTGCCGTGCCGGACGCGCCGCCGCCGTCCGGTGCCGCGACGGTGCTCGGCGCGTCGCATAGTGTGTCCTCTCGGAATCCGAATGGATCGCTACGGCTCCCGACCCCTGCGGAACTCCCGCTCGTTATGGGAGTGGTGGGCCTTCCCCCTGCTTCGGGGCGGGCGAGTGCACGGACTGAGGAGTGGATGTGGGGGATCTGGCGGTCGGCGCACGATCCGGACGCGACGAGCCGGAGAAGGGGCGCGAAGAACTCGCTGAGCGATCCCCCGGCCCGGTCGGCACCGGTACGGCGGTCGGGACCGGTACGGCAGTCGGAGCCGGCGCGGCGGCCGGCGCCGGTGGCGCCGACGCGACCGGGGGCGCGGGTGACACGTACAGCGCGGACAACGCCGAGGGCGGCAACGTGGACGACCACACCGGCAACGACGGCAGCGGCGGCACCGGCGGCGACGGCGCCGAGGCGGGCGGCGACGGGCCCGAGCGCAAGAAGCAGCGCGCGTTCTGGAAGGAACTGCCGCTGCTCATCGGTATCGCGCTGGTGCTGGCGCTGCTGATCAAGACGTTCCTGGTGCAGGCGTTCTCCATCCCCTCCGAGTCGATGATGAACACCCTGCAGCGCGGCGACCGCGTCCTGGTCGACAAGCTGACCCCGTGGTTCGGCTCGGAGCCGGAGCGCGGAGAGGTCGTCGTCTTCCACGACCCGGGCGGCTGGCTCAGTGAGCCCGCGCCCGAGCCCAACGCGGTGCAGCGCGTCCTGAGCTGGATCGGCCTCATGCCCGACTCGTCGCAGCAGGACCTCATCAAGCGGGTCATCGCCGTCGGCGGCGACACCGTCGAGTGCAAGAAGGGCGGCAAGGTCCAGCTGAACGGCAAGCCCCTGGACGAGACCGCCTACCTGTACCCCGGTTCGACGCCGTGCGACGACCAGCCGTTCGGGCCGATCAAGGTGCCGGAAGACCGGATCTGGGTGATGGGCGACAACCGCCAGAACTCGCTGGACTCCCGCTACCACCAGGAGCTCCCGGGCAACGGCACCATCTCCAACGAGGGCGTCGTCGGGCGCGCCATCGTCGTGGCCTGGCCGGTCACCCGCTGGTCCACCCTCCCGGTGCCCGACATCTTCGACCAGCCGGGCCTCGGCGCGGCCGCCGCGCTCACCGCGGGGCCGGGCGCCCTCGGACTGGCGGGCGCACTGCCCCTGGTCCTGTGGCGCCGACGCCGGCTGCTCGCGCGGCAGGACGTCTGAGGGGCGCTCCTCCTCCGCGGCGAGCCCTCGGCGCCCCGGACAGGCAGGGTGCACGGCGAGCCGCGTCCTCCACCGCCTCGGGCCCTCGGCGCCCCCGACCCGGCTCCACCCCGCGGCGCGCGCCCGTACCGCGGCAGCGTGACCGGTCACCCGATGGCCCCTTCTGCGCCGTACTCCCTCGGCGTTTCGGGCCAGGCAACCCGCCTGGCGGGCTTCCGCCTCCCGGGGCGACGCCGTGACCGCGCCCATTGCCTGCCCTACGCGCTTGGTGTCTCGGCGGCGTACCGCAGGTAGCGACCCGCCGGTAGGGTTCCGTCCCGGGTCACCGATCCGGGACGAGGGAGCGCGGGCATGGGCGGAAGCGGGACGGGCGCGACGACACGCGGCGACGGCCACAGCCGGCTCGGCAGCACACTGTCCGGGCTGGCCGTGGCCGTCGGCTGCGTCCTGTTCCTCGGCGGCTTCGTCTGGGCCGCCCTCGTCTACCGTCCGTACACCGTGCCCACGGACTCCATGAGCCCGACCGTGACCTCAGGGGAACGCGTGCTGGCCCAGCGCATCGACGGCGCCGAGGTCCGGCGCGGCGACGTCGTCGTCTTCACCGACTCCCGCTGGTCGAACACCCCCATGATCAAGAGGGTGGTGGGCGTCGGCGGCGACAAGGTCGTCTGCTGCGACGACCGGGGGCGCCTCACCCTCAACGGCGAGGCGGTCGAGGAACCGTATCTGCACCCCGGCATCCCGGGGGACGAGCAGACAGCCTCCCCGACCGAATTCAGCGCGACCGTGCCCGACGGCCACCTCTTCCTCCTCGGGGACCACCGCGCCGGCTCCCAGGACTCCCGTGTGCACCTGACGGAACCCGGTCAGGGCTCGGTGCCCAGGAAGGCCGTCACCGGACGGGTCGACGCCGTGGTGTGGCCCCTGGACGGTGTGGTGGAGCGGCCTGACGCGTTCGCGGCGCTCCCGGGCGGTGTGTCGCGTCCGGGGCCGGTGGTGCCGCTGACGTGGGCCGTCGTCGCCGGAGCCGGCCTCATCTTCGGTGGGGCCGCGTACGGCCCGGTCGCGGCGGCGCTGCGGCGCACCGGCCGGCGCGGCGAGGCGGGGGCGGCGGCACGTGGTTGAGGACGTGGCGGCCCGACGGGGACCAGTACCGGCGGGAGCGAGGACGACGGCTCCGGAACCAGGCGGGCTGGATGCGGGCGGGCTGGAGCCGGGCGTACGGGAGCGGCGCGGGCTGGAGCCGGGCGTATGGGAGCGGCGTGGGCTGGATGCGGGCGGGCTGGATGCGGGCGTACGAGAGCGGCGCGGGCTGGAGCCGGACGGACTGGACCCGGGCGGAACGGCCCCGGGCGGTGTGCGCCCGGACGATGAGCCGCGGCCGGCCGGTCAGCTCGGCATGGCCGCTCTGGGTGAGCTGCGCCGGGTGGCCCGCGTCGTGCTGCTCGACCCCGACGACCGCATCCTCCTGCTGCACGGCTTCGACCCCGCGGACCCCGTGAAGGACTGGTGGTTCACCCCCGGCGGCGGCGTGGAGGGCACGGAGACCCGGGAGCAGGCCGCGCTGCGCGAACTGGCCGAGGAGACCGGCGTCACCGACGCCGCACTCGGGCCCGTCCTGTGGCAGCGGGTCTGCTCCTTCCCCTTCGACGGGCGGAGGTGGAGCCAGGAGGAGTGGTACTACCTCGCACGCACCCGCCGCACCGCGGTCGCCCTCGGCACCGACCTCACGGAACTGGAGACCCGCAGCGTCTCGGGGCTGCGCTGGTGGACCTCCGCCGAACTGTCGGCGACGCATGAGACCGTGTACCCGACACGACTCGCCGACCTGCTGCGCACACTGCTCGACGACGGCCCTCCGCGAACGCCGCTCGTCCTGTCCCCGGAAATCGTCTAGGGGTACGGATCGCTGGCGCACAATGGGGGCACGCACGGCTGAAGGGGAACATGCCATGAGCGCCGAGGACCTCGAAAAGTACGAGACCGAGATGGAGCTGAAGCTCTACCGGGAGTACCGCGATGTCGTCGGGCTGTTCAAGTACGTCATCGAGACCGAGCGCCGCTTCTACCTGACGAACGACTACGAGATGCAGGTGCACTCCGTGCACGGCGAGGTCTTCTTCGAGGTGTCGATGGCGGACGCCTGGGTCTGGGACATGTACCGGCCGGCCCGCTTCGTGAAGAAGGTCCGCGTCCTGACCTTCAAGGACGTGAACATCGAGGAGCTGAACAAGACCGACCTGGAGCTCCCCGGCAGCTGACCCCGCACACCGGCACGGAACCGGTCGGCCCGCGCCGACCCGCTCATCCAGCGCCGGATCCGCCAGGGCCGGCCGGATCCGGCCGCCCCAGGCGAGGAACAACCAGCCGCGGCGGCCTAATCGCCAACCACTGAACCGACTGGTCCACGTCGGCTCCACGTCGGCCGGTCCATGCATGGCCGATTCACGCCGGGGCGGTCCACGTCGGCTCCACGCCGGCCGGTCCACGCCGGCCGGTCCACGTCGGCCGGTTCACGTCGGCCGGTTCACGCCGACTCCACGTCGGCCCGTCCTCGGTGGCGGCTCTCCGGCCATCCGAACGGGTGGCCGAGTTGTCCACAACCGGCTCGTTGTCCACCAAGATCCACACGGCGGTGCCCGGTCCGTCACAGTCGGTACCGGAGGTGGTGCCGCAATGAACGCGACCGGGGCACTCGGACACTACGGAGAACGGCTGGCCGCACGTCGGCTCAGCCAGGCGGGCATGACCGTGATCGCCACGAACTGGCGGTGCGGACGCCGCGGCGAGATCGACATCGTCGCGCACGACGGCGACGCCCTCGTCGTCTGCGAGGTCAAGACCCGAAGGGCGGACTCCTTCCAGCACCCCTTGGCGGGCATCACCCCCGCCAAGGCCGACCGGCTGAAAGCGCTCGCCGCCTGCTGGCTCGACCACCACGGCGGAGCACCACCCGGCGGACTGCGCATCGACCTCGTCGGGGTCCTCCTGCCCCGGCGCGGCGCGCCCGTCGTCGAGCACGTGCGGGGGGTGGCGTGATGGGTTTCGCCCGTGCCTGCTCCGTCGCCCTCGTCGGCGTCGACGGGGTCGTCGTGGAGGTCCAGGCCGACCTGGAACCCGGCGTCGCCGCGTTCACCCTGGTCGGCCTTCCCGACAAGAGCCTGTCGGAAGCCCGGGAACGTGTCAGGGCCGCCGTGGTCAACTCCGGAGCCGAATGGCCCCAGCGCAAGCTCACCGTCGGCCTCAGCCCCGCGTCCGTCCCCAAAGCGGGATCCAGCTTCGACCTCGCGGTGGCCGTCGCCGTCCTCGCCGCCGCCGAACTGATCGACCCGCGCACCATCGCCGACCTCGTGCTCATCGGGGAACTCGGCCTCGACGGCCGGGTCCGGCCCGTCCGAGGTGTGCTGCCCGCCGTCCTCGCCGCAGCCGAAGCAGGCTACGAGCAGGTCGTCGTCCCGCAGCAGACCGTGGGCGAGGCCGCCCTCGTGCCCGGCGTCTCCGTCCTCGGCGTACGCAGCCTGCGCCAGCTCATCGCCGTCCTCACCGACGCACCCGTCCCCGACGAGGAGCCACCCGACGAAGGCAGGCCCGACCCCATGCTCGCCGGCCTCCTCGTCCCCGGCGCAGGAGTCGGCACCGGCTTGGCCTCCGCAGCCGCCGACGCCCCCGACCTCAGGGACGTCGCCGGCCAGCGCGGCGCCCGCCTTGCCCTCGAAGTCGCCGCGGCAGGCGGCCACCACCTCTTCCTCTCCGGCCCGCCCGGCGCCGGCAAGACCATGCTCGCCGAGCGCCTCCCCGGGATCCTGCCGCCCCTCAGCCGCCGCGACTCCCTGGAAGTCACCGCCGTGCACTCTGTCGCCGGCATCCTCCCGCCGGGCAAACCCCTGGTCAGCGCGGCGCCCTACTGCGCGCCGCACCACTCGGCGACCATGCAGTCCCTCGTCGGCGGAGGCAACGGCACCCCTCGCCCCGGCGCCTGCTCCCTCGCCCACCGCGGCATCCTCTTCCTGGATGAAGCGCCTGAATTCGCCACCAAAGCCCTCGACGCCCTCCGGCAGCCCCTCGAATCAGGCCATGTCGTCATCGCCCGCGCCGCAGGCGTCGTACGACTCCCCGCCCGCTTCCTGATGGTGCTCGCAGCCAACCCCTGCCCCTGCGGACGCCACGCCGTCCGCGGCGACACCTGCGACTGCGCCCCGTCCGCCGTCCGCCGCTACCAGTCCCGGCTCTCCGGCCCCCTCCTCGACCGCATCGACCTCCGCGTCGACGTCGAACCCGTCACCCGCGCCGACCTCCTCGGCGGCGGGGGAGAAGCCACCGCCACCGTCGCGGCACGCGTCCGCACCGCACGGGCACGCGCCGCCGCCCGCCTCCACGGCACGCCCTGGCAGCTCAACGCGAACGTGCCCGGCCACGAACTGCGCACCCGCTGGCACCCCGCACCCGGAGCCCTCGCCACCGCCGAACGCGACATCGAACGGGGCCTGCTCACCGCACGCGGACTCGACCGCGTCCTCCGCGTCGCCTGGACCCTCGCCGACCTCGCAGGCCGCGACCGCCCCGACGCACGCGACGTGGACCTCGCCCTGGAACTGCGCACCGGCATCGCCCGCGGCGTGCCCGCCACCGCGGGACGGCCGTCATGAACGGGCACCACCAGGACGGGGGACACCATGCCCGCATCCGATGAGGAGCGGACGGCCCGCGCCGCCCTGTGCCGCATCCTCGAACCAGGCGACGGGCACGGCGGCCGCTGGCTGCGCGACCTGGGCCCCGTCGAACTCCTCCGCCGGCTCACCACCAGCCCGTACCGCCCCGGATCCCTCCCCGGCGCGAGCGACCGGCGCATCCAGGGCCTGCTCCGCCGCGCCACCCGCATCCGCCCGCGGCAGGACCTCGAAGCCATCCAGGCCGCGGGCGGGCGGTTCATCGTGCCCGGCGACCCCGAATGGCCCACCCAACTCGACGACCTGGGCGCCGCCCGGCCCCTCGGACTGTGGATCCGCGGCCACCACGACCTGCGCCGATGGGCGCTGCGGTCGGTCGCCGTCGTCGGCGCCCGCGCCTGCACGCCGTACGGGGCCCACATGGCCGCGGACCTCGGCGCGGCCCTGGCCGAACGCGGCTGGGTCGTCGTCTCCGGCGCCGCGACCGGCGTCGACGCCGCCGCCCACCGAGGATCCCTCGGCGCCGCCGGAGCCACCATCGCCGTCCTGGCCTGCGGCGTCGACGTCGCCTACCCCCGCGGGCACACCGCCCTCATCGACCGCATCGCACGCCAGGGCCTCGTCATCGGCGAACTCCCACCCGGCGACCACCCCACCCCCACCCGGTTCATCCTCCGCAACCGCGTCATCGCGGCCCTCACCCGCGGCACCCTCGTCGTCGAAGCCGCCCACCGCAGCGGCGCCCTCGCCACCGCACGGGAGGCCCAGCGCCTCAACCGCCACACCATGGGCGTCCCAGGCCCCGCCACCAGCGCACTCTCCGCAGGCGTCCACGAACTGCTCCGCGGCGGCGCCACCCTCGTCACCGACGCCGACGACATCACCGAACTGGTCGGCGCCATCGGTGACCTTGCACCCGCCCGTCGCGGACCCGTCCTGCCCCGCGACCTCCTCGACCCCGCCACCGTCCGCGTCCTCGAAGCCCTCCCGCCCGCCGGCCGGCCGGCCTCCCCCTCGGACGTGGCGACGGAGGCCGGGACCAGCGTTGACGACGCACTCGGCAGGCTGTACGAACTCCACGCGCTCGGTCACGTCGCGCGGGAAGGCGACCTGTGGCGGCTGCCACCCGCCTCCCCGCGTCACCCGAACACCCGGCGAGGCGCTCCTTGACCTGGGGCATTCGGGTGACAAGGTGATCCCGATGAGCCGCGAAGCGTCCTCGGCGACCCCCGCCGCACCGCCACCCCCGCCGCCGACCCCATTCGAAGATGCGCCCGACGGCACGTCCCCACCATGGGGCGATCCCCACGACTTCGCTCACCGCAACGGCCCAGTCACGCTACGCTCACCATCACCCGCCTTCCGGCAAGCCCCTAACCAAGCCCCCACATCCGTCCCCCGCACACCACGGCAGAACGGCTCAAGGCGACGCATGCCCCAGCACACCTCCGGGTCCCGCCCGGCAGCGGTCTCTCCCGCTGCCGGGAGCACCCTGCGGCCGCCCGCCCCCTCGTCACTCGACGAGTTGTGGCGGTCGTACAAGGAGACGGGTGACGAGCGGCTGCGGGAGCAGCTCATCCTGCACTACTCGCCGCTCGTGAAATACGTCGCCGGGCGCGTCAGCGTCGGCCTGCCCTCCAACGTCGAGCAGGCCGACTTCGTCTCCTCCGGCGTCTTCGGCCTCATCGACGCCATCGAGAAGTTCGACCTCGACCGGTCCATCAAGTTCGAGACCTACGCGATCACCCGGATCCGCGGCGCCATGATCGACGAACTGCGCGCCCTCGACTGGATCCCCCGCTCCGTGCGCCAGAAGGCCCGAGCCGTCGAACGGGCCTACGCCACCCTCGAAGCCCGACTGCGGCGCACCCCCACCGAGAACGAGGTCGCCGGCGAAATGGGCATCGCCGTCGAGGACCTCCACAGCGTCTTCAGCCAGTTGTCCCTCGCCAACGTCGTCGCCCTCGAAGAACTCCTCCACGTGGGCGGTGAGAACGGCGACCGGCTCAGCCTCATGGACACCCTTGAGGACACCGCCGCCGACGACCCCGTCGAAGTCGCCGAGGGCCGCGAACTGCGGCGCCTCCTCGCCCGCGCCATCAACACCCTCCCCGAACGGGAGAAGACTGTCGTCACGCTCTACTACTACGAAGGGCTCACCCTCGCCGAGATCGGCAACGTCCTCGGCGTCACCGAGAGCCGCGTCAGCCAGATCCACACCAAGTCCGTCCTCCAACTCCGGGCCAAGCTGGCCGATCTCGGGCGCTGACCCGACACCGCGCCCCGGCGCCGCACCAGCCGCCGTACAGTGGTGCCGTGCCAAGGATTCGAGCGGCCTCCGTGGCCGAGCACCGGACCATGCAGCGCGCCGCCCTGCTGGACGCCGCGCGCACCCTGCTGTCCGAAGGCGGAACGGACGCGCTGACCTTCCCCGCCCTCGCCGAGCGCACCGGCCTGGCCCGGTCGTCGGTGTACGAGTACTTCCGCTCGCGCGCCGCCGTCGTCGAAGAGCTCTGCGCCGTCGACTTCCCGGTATGGGCAGCCGAGGTCGAAACCGCCATGGCGGGAGCCGAAACCCCCGAGGCCAAGGTCGAGGCCTACGTACGCCGCCAGCTGGAACTCGTCGGCGACCGCCGGCACCGGGCCGTCGTCGCCATCTCCGCCAGCGAACTCGACGACCGCGCCCGCGAGAAGATCCGCGCCGCCCACGGCGGCCTCATCGCGATGATCGTCCAAGCCCTCGCCGACCTCGGCCAGGCCGAACCGCGCCTCGCGGCCATGCTGCTCCAGGGCGCCGTCGACGCCGCCGTACGCCGCATCGAACTGGGCGCCGCCGAGGACCCGTCGGCCATCGCCGACACGACGGTGGCGATGGCCCTCTACGGCGTACGGGGAGCCTGACACCCACAGGGAGGGGACCTCCCTCCCCCCCCGCCCCCGCCCCGTTATGTTTTCTGCGGCTCCGCAACGGGGCCGCTGGCCTCCGGGCCCGGCATGACTGTTGCCCCCTGTCGAAGGCATGACCTGGGGGGTGGTGTCACCGGGTCCGGGGGTGTTCGTCGGAGACGCTGATCAGAGGTCCGGCCACCGTCCGGTCCGGCGCAATGCCGGACAGTTCGCGGGCGGCAGGTCTGCATAACGTGGATGCGCGAGCACGACACCCGAGCCGAGGCCGGCACCGCCAACACCCCCTGGGAAGGGGCACGATGTTCGAGATCGAAGACGTGGGCGTGTTCCTGGGCCTGGACGTCGGCAAGAGTGCCCACCACGGTCATGGGCTCACCCCGGGCGGGAAGAAGGTCTTCGACAAACCGCTGCCCAACAGCGAGCCCAGGCTGCGGGCCGTCTTCGACAAGCTGCGCGACAAGTTCGGCACCGTCCTGGTGATCGTGGACCAGCCCGCCTCCATCGGCGCCCTGCCGCTGACCGTCGCCCGCGACGCCGGCTGCCAGGTCGCCTACCTGCCCGGACTCGCGATGCGCCGGATCGCCGACCTCTACCCGGGCGAGGCCAAGACCGACGCCAAAGACGCCGCCGTCATCGCGGACGCCGCACGGACTATGCCGCACACCCTGCGCTCGCTGGAACTGACCGACGAGATCACTGCCGAGCTCACCGTGCTCGTCGGCTTCGACCAGGACCTCGCCGCCGAGGCCACCCGCACCTCCAACCGGATACGCGGTCTGCTCACCCAGTTCCACTCCTCGCTGGAGCGCGTCCTGGGCCCGCGCCTGGACCACCAGGCCGTGACCTGGTTGCTGGAGCGCTACGGATCCCCGGCCGCCCTGCGCAAGGCAGGCCGCCGCAGACTCGTGGAGCTGATCCGCCCGAAGGCCCCGCGCATGGCCACCCGGCTGATCGACGACGTCTTCGACGCGCTCGACGAACAGACCGTCGTGGTCCCGGGCACCGGCACCCTCGACATCGTGATCCCCTCCCTGGCCGCCTCGCTCACCGCTGTTCACACCCAGCGCCGGGCGATGGAAGCCCAGATCAACGCTCTGCTGGAGGCTCACCCTCTTTCCCCGGTCCTGACGTCGATGCCCGGCGTCGGCGTCAGGACCGCCGCCGTCCTGCTGGTTACCGTCGGCGACGGCACCAGCTTCCCCACCGCAGCCCACCTCGCCTCCTACGCCGGCCTCGCACCCACCACGAAGCAGTCCGGGACCTCGATCCACGGCGAACACGCACCCCGAGGCGGAAACCGGCAGCTCAAACGGGCGATGTTCCTCTCGGCCTTCGCCTGCATGAACGCCGACCCGGCCTCCCGCACCTACTACGACAAGCAACGAGCCCGCGGCAAAACCCACACCCAGGCACTCCTCCGCCTCGCCCGCCAACGCATCAGCGTCCTGTTCGCCATGCTCCGCGACGGCACCTTCTACGAACCCCGGACACCGACGGACGTCGAACTCGCCGCATAGCTTCAGCAAGCCCGAACCACCCGAAACCCGACAGAGGTGCCTTGACGAAAGACATAGAGGCACCCCCCGCCCCCTTCCCCCTCCCGTGTCCCAGCGCTCGTCGCTCCGTCGGCTGCGGGGCGTGAGGCCGGATCCGGCCCTCGGCTCGGTGGGCGTGCGGCCGGCCCTGTAGGCGTGCTTTTGCCGGGCGCCGGCCGCCTGTGTCCGCGGTCGGTGCCGCCGCGTCTCCCTTTGCTGTACGGGCCGGCAGCTCGGCCGGCTTGTGCGGCCCGCGGCCCTCGTCGGGCCGGTCACTTCCGTGTGCTGCCAGTCGCGCCGGTCGGGTGTTTGCGGTGGCGCCTCGGTACCGGCCGCGCGCTTCGCGTCACTGCCGGGCTCCGCGGAGCTGCCCGCGAGCCCCTTCGGGCGGGCCGCTCGCGTCGGCCCTCCGGCGTCACCGTGCCACCGCGTCACCGTGCCACCGCGTCACCGCGTCACCAGGCCCACGGCACCGACCTCCCCACCTCCGTGCCTGCCCGCGCCCGCCCGCGTACCCCCGCCTCCGCGCCTGCCCGAGCCCTCCGAGCCTGTCCGCGCCCGCCCGTGTACCCCCGGACCCAGCGTCCGCCCGCATCCACCGCCCGCCCGCACCCACGCCCTGTGGGTCCTCCCGGCTCCGCCGCCGGCCCTCGTCGCCGCTCCCGTCCCCGTTCCCGCGCCCAGCCATGGGCCCGGCCCAGCAGGACCCGCCGAGGGGGGCACCCGCCCGCGATTGCGGGCCTGCGGTGCGGTCATGGGTCGGCTGCGAGGGGGAGGAGGCGGGAGGGCGGGCGGCGCAGGAGGCCGGGTGGGAGCAGGGCGAGGGGGTCGAGGTAGGTGTCGCCCCGGCGGAGGCCCCAGTGGAGGCAGGTGGCGGCGCAGTGCGACGCGGGGTCGGCGGTCGTGGTGGCGATGACCTGGCCGGTGGTGACGGCGGTGCCTTCGGGGAGCAGGCTGCGGACGGGTTCGTACGTGGTGCGCAGGGGGGTGGTGCCGGGGGGTGCAGGCAGGGTGACGGCGAGGGTGCCGCGGCCGCCGACGGGGCCGCTGAAGGTGATGCGTCCGCCGGCGGCCGCGCGGACGGGGGTGCCGGGCGGGGCCGCAAGGTCGATGCCGCGGTGGCCGGGGCCGTAGGGCGTGGCGGGTGGTTGCCAGGCGCGCAGGACGCGGGGGCGGGGCGGGCCGAGGGGCCATACGCCGGTGCGGGGCGCGGCGCGGGCGGCCTGCTCCGGTGGGGGCGGTGCGGGGGCCTGCGGGGGCGGACCGGCGGCGGCGAGGGTGAGGAGGAGCAGGGGCGTGGCCAGGAGGGTGCGGTTCATGGGGGAACTGTGCCGGAGCCGGGCGGGAGTTCGCTGATCATGGTCGGGGGCTGTGGACGGGCGGCCGGTTGTGGACAGCGCCGTCACCTGCTGGTGTCGGGGTCCCGTACACTTCTGCTGGCGGCCCGGGTCACCGGGTCGACTTCGCACGCCCCGCCGCCGGCCGGTATCGGCAGTGGCAGCGCCCATCGGTCCCCTGCGGGGGCGCGGCGCGTCGGGGCGTCAGGATGCAACCGAGAACACACGAGGAGATACGGCCATGGCCGTCGTCACGATGCGGGAGCTGCTGGAGAGCGGCGTCCACTTCGGTCACCAGACCCGTCGCTGGAACCCGAAGATGAAGCGCTTCATCTTCACCGAGCGTAACGGCATCTACATCATCGACCTGCTCCAGTCGCTGTCGTACATCGACCGCGCCTACGAGTTCGTCAAGGAGACCGTCGCGCACGGCGGCTCCATCATGTTCGTCGGCACCAAGAAGCAGGCGCAGGAGGCCATCGCGGAGCAGGCCGCCCGCGTCGGCATGCCGTACGTCAACCAGCGCTGGCTGGGCGGCATGCTCACCAACTTCTCCACCGTCTACAAGCGCCTCCAGCGTCTGAAGGAGCTTGAGGCGATCGACTTCGAGGACGTGGCCGCTTCCGGCCTCACCAAGAAGGAGCTGCTGGTCCTCTCCCGCGAGAAGGCCAAGCTGGAGAAGACCCTCGGTGGTATCCGCGACATGCAGAAGGTGCCGAGCGCCGTCTGGATCGTCGACACGAAGAAGGAGCACATCGCCGTCGGCGAGGCTCGCAAGCTCAACATCCCGGTCGTCGCGATCCTGGACACCAACTGCGACCCGGACGAGGTCGACTACAAGATCCCGGGCAACGACGACGCGATCCGCTCCGTCACCCTGCTCACCCGTGTGATCGCCGACGCCGTCGCCGAGGGCCTCATCGCCCGCTCCGGTGCCGCCACCGGTGACAGCAAGCCGGGCGACAAGGCCGCCGGTGAGCCCCTCGCCGAGTGGGAGCGCGACCTGCTCGAGGGTGAGAAGAAGGCGGACGCCGACGAGGCCGAGAAGCCGGCCGAGGCCGCTGCCGAGGCTCCGGTTGCCGAGGCTCCGGCTGAGGAGGCTCCGGTTGCGGAGGCTCCGGCCGCCGAGGGCGAGCAGGCCTGACCCAGCGGTCCGGACCGGCGGGTCCGGGCCTGCTGGTCCGGGCCCCCGGGTCGGACCGGTCCGGTCGCTCCGGCCGGTTCGTCCCGGTCGGTTGATCCTTCCGGTCGGGCCCACGCGGTCCGGCCCCGGCCGTTCGGCGGTTCGTTCCGAGCCGTTCGGCCGGATCCGGTAGGGATCGGTTCGGTCGTCGACGGCGGACGCCACGGGTGTCCGCCGTCCACCCCCAGATCTTCGTAGATCTTCCAGACTTCGAGAGAGATTCACAGATCATGGCGAACTACACCGCCGCTGACGTCAAGAAGCTCCGCGAGCTCACCGGCGCGGGCATGATGGACTGCAAGAAGGCGCTGGACGAGGCCGACGGCAACGTCGACAAGGCCGTCGAGGCGCTGCGCATCAAGGGCCAGAAGGGCGTCGCCAAGCGCGAGGGCCGCTCCGCCGAGAACGGTGCCATCGTCTCCCTGATCGCCGACGACAACACCTCCGGTGTCATCCTCGAGCTGAAGTGCGAGACGGACTTCGTCGCCAAGGGCGAGAAGTTCCAGTCCGTCGCCGAGGCCCTCGCCGCCCACGTCGCCAAGACGAACCCGGCCGACATCGAGGCGCTGCTCGCCTCCGAGATCGAGGCCGGCAGGACCGTCCAGGCGTACGTCGACGAGGCCAACGCGAACCTGGGCGAGAAGATCGTCCTGGACCGCTTCGCGCAGTTCTCCGGCGGCTACGTCGCCGCGTACATGCACCGCACCATGCCGGACCTGCCGCCGCAGATCGGCGTCCTCGTGGAGCTCGACAAGGAGAACGCCGAGCTCGCCAAGGGTGTCGCCCAGCACATCGCCGCCTTCGCGCCGAAGTACCTCTCCAAGGAGGACGTCCCGGCCGAGGTCGTCGAGGCCGAGCGCCGCGTCGCCGAGGAGACCACCCGCGCCGAGGGCAAGCCCGAGGCCGCGCTGCCGAAGATCGTCGAGGGCCGCCTGAACGGCTTCTTCAAGGACGCGACGCTGCTCGGCCAGCCGTACGCGCTCGACAACAAGAAGTCCGTCCAGCAGATCCTGGACGAGGCCGGTGTCACCCTGAAGCGCTTCAGCCGCATCAAGGTCGGCATCTGAGGCCAGTCCGTGAGCAACTCACGGGACTCATGTCCGTACGCCACGGACACCGGACCCCGGTAGGGTCGGAAGCAGTCGTCGGCGCTCGCGCCGGGCGACCGCAGATCTGACGAGGAGGCCATTGCCGCAAGGGACACCAACACCCACGGCAATGGCCTTCTTCGTATGTGCACGAGGAGATCTCCAATGAACCAGGGCGCCGCACAGAGCGACGACAACACCGGCAAAAAGACCGGCCGCTTCCTGCTGAAGCTGTCCGGCGAGGCCTTCGCCGGCGGCGGCGGCCTCGGCGTCGACCCCGACGTCGTGCACGCCATCGCGCGGGAGATCGCCGCGGTCGTCCGCGACGGGGCGCAGATCGCCATCGTGATCGGCGGCGGCAACTTCTTCCGCGGCGCCGAGCTCCAGCAGCGCGGCATGGACCGGGCGCGCTCCGACTACATGGGCATGCTCGGCACCGTGATGAACTGCCTCGCCCTCCAGGACTTCCTGGAGAAGGAGGGCATCCAGTCCCGCGTGCAGACCGCCATCACGATGGGGCAGGTCGCGGAGCCGTACATCCCGCTGCGCGCCGTGCGCCACCTGGAGAAGGGCCGCGTCGTCATCTTCGGCGCGGGCATGGGCATGCCCTACTTCTCCACCGACACCACGGCCGCCCAGCGTGCCCTGGAGATCGACGCCGAAGCCCTCCTCATGGGCAAGAACGGGGTCGACGGGGTCTACGACTCCGACCCCAAGGCCAACCCCGACGCGGTGAAGTTCGACGCACTGGGGTACGGCGAGGTGATCGCCCGCGACCTGAAGGTCGCCGACGCCACCGCCATCACCCTCTGCCGCGACAACAAGCTGCCGATCCTCGTCTTCGAGCTGCTCACGGCCGGCAACATCGCGCGCGCCGTGAAGGGTGAGAAGATCGGCACCCTCGTGAGCGACCAGGGCACCCGGCACTGATCCCGGGTCGCCCCGCCCGGGGATGGACAAAGCCCTGACGGTCGGACACCGTGCAGGGGTACCAGACGCGACGCAGGTTCCGCGGCCGCCGAGCACGCCGGGACTGACCACACGACACGCAGGAGCAAGTGGTGATCGAAGAGACCCTCCTCGAAGCCGAGGAGAAGATGGAGAAGGCCGTCCTGGTCGCCAAGGAGGACTTCGCCGCGATCCGTACGGGCCGGGCGCACCCGGCCATGTTCAACAAGATCGTGGCCGACTACTACGGGGCGCTCACACCGATCAACCAGCTGGCCTCCTTCTCGGTGCCGGAGCCGCGCATGGCCGTGGTGACCCCGTTCGACAAGTCGGCGCTGCGCAACATCGAGCAGGCCATCCGCGACTCGGACCTGGGCGTCAACCCGACCAACGACGGCAGCATCATCCGGGTGGTCTTCCCCGAGCTCACCGAGGAGCGCCGCCGCGAGTACATCAAGGTCGCCAAGGGCAAGGGCGAGGACGCCAAGGTGTCGATCCGCTCCGTGCGCCGCAAGGCGAAGGACGCCATCGACAAGTTCGTCAAGGACGGCGAGGTCGGCGAGGACGAGGGCCGCCGCGCCGAGAAGGAGCTCGACGACACCACCGCGAAGTACGTCGCGCAGGTGGACGAGCTGCTCAAGCACAAGGAAGCCGAGCTGCTTGAGGTCTGATGAACGACGCTTCCTGGGGGGCCCCGCCGCGAGGCGGACACGGGGGTCCGCCCGACCAGGGGTTCGGCCCTGCCGCCCCGGCGGGTCCCACCTACGATGAGCGGGTCGCGCAGCAGACTCGGCCCATGCCCATCGTGCCCGATGTTCCCGCGCCCGTAGGCGGCGTGTCCGGCATGCCGGGCGTGCCGGCCGCGATCGGCGCCGGGAGCCAGGACGACAGCGAACGGGGGGCCGCTCGGCTGAGCGGTCCCCTGTTCCGTGACGAGATGCCGCAGGAGCCCATGCCGCCCTCGGAACCACAGCCCTCGACGCCGCAGCCCCGGTCGGCGGGATCGCCGAGGAAGCAGCAGAGGGAGAAGAAGCAGGCCGGACGGGACCTGCGGGCCGCGATAGGGGTCGGTGTCGGACTCGGCGCCGTCATCATCGCGTCGCTGTTCGTCGTGAAGGCCGTGTTCGTCGGCGTGGTCGTCGTCGCCGTCGTCGTCGGCCTGTGGGAGCTCACCTCCCGGCTGCAGGAGCGCAAGGGCATCAAGGCGCCCCTCGTGCCGCTCGCTGTGGGCGGCGCCGCGATGGTCGTCGCCGGCTATGCGCGCGGAGCCGAGGGCGCGTGGGTCGCCATGGCGCTCACGGCGCTCGCCGTCCTCGTGTGGCGGATGGCCGAGCCGCCGGAGGACTACCTGCGGGACGTCACGGCGGGCGTGTTCGCCGCGTTCTACGTGCCGTTCCTCGCGACGTTCGTGGCGCTGCTGCTCGCCGCGGAGGACGGGTCGTGGCGGGTGCTGACGTTCCTGGTGCTCACCATCGTCAGCGACACCGGTGCGTACGCCGTCGGCTGGCGGTTCGGGACGCGCAAGCTCGCCCCGCGCATCAGCCCCGGCAAGACCCGCGAGGGCCTGCTCGGGGCGGTGGCGTTCGCGATGGCGGCCGGCGCCCTGTGCATGGAGTTCCTCATCGACGGCGGCTCCTGGTGGCAGGGTCTCCTGCTCGGGCTGGCCGTGGCCGTCAGCGCCACCCTCGGCGACCTGGGCGAGTCGATGATCAAACGCGACCTCGGCATCAAGGACATGGGCACGCTGCTGCCCGGTCACGGCGGCATCATGGACCGGCTGGACTCGCTGCTGCCGACGGCGCCGGTGGTTTGGCTGCTGCTGGTGATCTTCGTCGGGGCGGGTTGACAGCCAGGAGGTACCCTGGAAGGGCTCGCGGCACCGGCTGCGGGCCCTTCCGTTTGGTCCCTGTCCGATCCCCGAGGGGCGTCCGCGCCCGCGGGACCGGCCCGGTGAGGTCTCCCGGCTTCGGCGCACCGCCGCCGTCGTCCTCCCGCCCATGGGGGCCTGACCTCAGTCGTCACGAGGAGTTGCTCGCGTGGTACGCCCTGTTCCCGGCGAACTCACATTCGTCGCCCCGCGCGGGGCCAAGAAGCCGCCGCGGCACCTCGCCGACCTCACACCGGCCGAACGCAGGGAAGCGGTCGCCGCGATCGGCGAGAAGCCGTTCCGCGCCAAGCAGCTGTCCCAGCACTACTTCGCGCGGTACGCGCACGACCCCGCCGAGTGGACCGACATCCCCGCCGCGTCGCGGGAGCGGCTCGCGGGCGAGCTGCTGCCGGAGCTGATGACCGTGGTCCGGCACATCTCCTGCGACGACGACACCACCCGCAAGACCCTGTGGCGGCTGCACGACGGCACGCTCGTCGAGTCGGTGCTCATGCGCTACCCCGACCGGGTCACCATGTGCATCTCGTCGCAGGCGGGCTGCGGCATGAACTGCCCGTTCTGCGCCACCGGGCAGGCCGGTCTGGACCGGAACCTGTCCACCGCGGAGATCGTGCACCAGATCGTCGACGGCATGCGCGCCCTGCGCGACGGCGAGGTCCCCGGCGGCCCCGCCCGGCTGTCGAACATCGTCTTCATGGGCATGGGCGAGCCCCTCGCCAACTACAACCGGGTCGTCGGCGCGATCCGCCGCCTCACCGACCCCGAGCCGGACGGGCTCGGCCTGTCGCAGCGCGGCATCACCGTCTCCACGGTGGGCCTCGTCCCGGCCATGCTGCGGTTCGCCGACGAGGGCTTCAAGTGCCGTCTCGCCGTCTCCCTGCACGCCCCCGACGACGAGCTGCGCGACACCCTGGTGCCGGTCAACACCCGCTGGAAGGTCCGCGAGGTCCTCGACGCGGCCTGGGAGTACGCCGAGAAGTCCGGCCGCCGCGTCTCCATCGAGTACGCGCTGATCCGCGACATCAACGACCAGGCGTGGCGGGGCGACCTCCTCGGGCGCCTCCTGAAGGGCCGGCGGGTCCACGTCAACCTGATCCCGCTCAACCCGACACCGGGCTCCAAGTGGACCGCTTCCCGCCCCGAGGACGAGAAGGCGTTCGTCGAGGCCATCGCCGCCCACGGGGTGCCCGTCACGGTCCGCGACACCCGCGGTCAGGAGATCGACGGGGCCTGCGGACAGCTCGCCGCGGCCGAGCGGTAACCTGTCCGCCAGACAAACGCATATTCCGACAGGGGAGCGCCACAGCGCTGAGAGTGCGGTGACCGTCAGACCGCAGACCCTCCGAACCTGGCCCAGGTCATTCTGGGTAGGGAGATCGGTCGTTACTCGAGCTGTTGCGCCCTGCCCGCCGCCCGTCAGGCGGCGGGCAGGGCCGCGTCTCTTCCTGGCACCCACCAGGAGGAATGACCAGTGAGCACCACCAGCAAGCTCGCCGCGGGCGCCGTCGCCGCGGCCGTGGGCGTCACCGCCCTCACCGCCTGCGGCGGCGGGTCCGGTGACGGAGCCGACCGGGGCGGCAAGGACGGCGGCGCGAAGGACAAGACCGTCACGCTCGTCGCCCACGACTCCTTCACCGCCTCCGACGAGGTCCTGAAGCAGTTCACCGCGAAGACCGGGTACACCGTCGAGGTCCTCAAGAGCGGCGATGCCGGGGAGGCCGTCAACAAGGCCGTCCTCACCAAGGGCGCCCCGCAGGGCGACGTGTTCTTCGGCGTCGACAACACCCTGCTGTCCCGCGCCCTCGACCACGACGTCTTCGAGCCGTACGAGGCCAAGGGCCTGGACCGGGTCCGCCCCGGGGTCCGGCTCGACGCGGACAAGCACCGCGTCACCCCCGTCGACTACGGCGACATCTGCGTCAACTACGACAAGAAGTACTTCGCGGACAAGAAGCTCGCCCCGCCGCAGACCCTCGACGACCTCGCCAAGCCCGCCTACAAGGACCTGCTGGTCGTCGAGAACCCCGAGCGGTCCTCCCCGGGCCTCGGCTTCCTGCTGGGCACGGTCGCCGCGTACGGCGACGCGGACGGCGGCTGGCAGGGCTACTGGAAGAAGCTGAAGGACAACGGCGTCAAGGTCGTCGACAGCTGGGAGATCGCCTACAACCAGGAGTTCTCCGGCTCCTCCGGCGGGAAGCAGGCCAAGGCCGAGCGGCCGCTCGTCGTGTCGTACGCCTCCAGCCCGCCCGCCGAGGTCCTCTACAGCGACCCGCAGCCCAGCGAGGCCCCCACGGGCGTGTCCACCGGCACCTGCTTCCGCCAGATCGAGTTCGCCGGCCTCCTCAAGGGCGCCGGGAACCCCGACGGAGGCAAGGCCCTCATCGACTTCCTGATCGGCAAGGAGTTCCAGGAGGACGTGCCGCTGAACATGTTCGTGCACCCCGTCGCCGAGGACGCGGAGCTGCCCGAGCTGTTCACGAAGCACGGGGTGGTGATCGACGAGCCGCTGACCATGGCTCCCGACAAGATCGCCGCGAACCGTGACCAGTGGATCCAGTCGTGGTCCTCGCTCGTCCTGCAGTAGCCGCCGGGGGCCGGCGGGCCCGGCTCGGGGGCCGCGCCGTGCGCGGCGCCCTGGTGCTGGTGCCCGCCGTGTTCTTCGCCGTCTTCTTCGCGTACCCGGTCGCCGCGATCGTCGGTCGGGGGCTGCGCACGGAGGACGGCGGCTGGCAGCCGGCCCGGCTCGGCGAGGTGCTGGGCCGGTCCGACATCCTCGACGTGCTGTGGTTCACCACCTGGCAGGCCCTCGCCTCCACGGCGCTCACCCTGCTCGTGGCGCTCCCCGGCGCGTACGTGTTCGCCCGCTACGACTTCCCCGGCAGGCGGCTGCTGCGGGCCGTCGTCACCGTGCCGTTCGTGCTGCCCACCGTCGTCGTCGGCACCGCGTTCCTCGCCCTCGTCGGCCGCGGCGGGCTGCTCGACGACCTGTGGGGCGTCCGCCTCGACACCACCGTGTGGGCGATCCTCCTCGCCCACGTCTTCTTCAACTACGCGGTGGTCGTCCGCACCGTCGGCGGGCTGTGGGCGCAGCTCGACCCGCGCCAGGAGGAGGCCGCGCGGGTGCTGGGCGCCTCCCGGTTCGCGGCCTGGCGGCGCATCACGCTCCCGGCGCTCGCCCCCGCGGTCGCCGCGGCCGCGCTGATGGTGTTCCTCTTCACGTACACGTCCTTCGGCGTGGTCGTGATCCTCGGCGGGCCCGCCTACCGGACCCTGGAAGCGGAGATCTACCGGCAGACGGCGCAGCTTCCTCGACCTGCCCACCGCGGCCGTGCTGACCCT
The DNA here is from genome assembly GCF_021390935.1 of Streptomyces sp. CC228A. Taxonomy (GTDB): domain Bacteria; phylum Actinomycetota; class Actinomycetes; order Streptomycetales; family Streptomycetaceae; genus Streptomyces. Next base: position 127,012 of record NZ_JAJPUI010000002.1, on the reverse strand, counting down.
GGTGCAGTTCGCGGCGGTCGGCGGGATCCTCGCGGTGCACGCCTGGACGGTGCGGCGCCGGGAGGCGTCCCTGCGCCTGGTCGACCCGGCCCGCACGGCCCGCCGGCCGCGCGGCGCCGGGCAGTGGGCGCTGCTCGGCGGGGTCCTCGCCTCCGTCGCGGCGCTGATCCTGCTGCCCCTCGGGGTGCTCGTGGCCCGGTCCTTCGACGGATCGGGCGGCCTCGGCTACTACCGGGCGCTGACGTCCGCGGACGCCGGCGGGGGCACTTTCGTGGTGCCGCCGCTGGAGGCCGTGGGGAACTCGCTGCGGTACGCGCTGGCCGCCACCGCCATCGCCGTGGTCGTCGGGGGCTCGCCGCGGCCGCCCTCACGCCCCGCTCCCGGCCCGGCGCGGCAGGGCGGACGGGACCCTCCGGGGCCGGGCGGCTGCTGAGGGGCTTCGACGCGCTGCTGATGCTGCCGCTCGGCGTGTCCGCCGTGACCGTGGGCTTCGGGTTCCTCATCGCACTGGACGAGCCGCCGCTCGACCTGCGACAGGAGTGGATCCTCGTGCCGCTCGCGCAGGCCCTCGTCGGGGTGCCGTTCGTGGTGCGGACGATGCTGCCGGTGCTGCGGGCGGTGGACGAGCGGCTGCGGGAGGCCGCCGCCGTGCTGGGGGCCTCACCGCTGCGGGTCTGGCGCGAGGTGGACCTGCCGATGGTCCGGCGCGCCGTGCTGGTCGCGGCCGGATTCGCGTTCGCCGTGTCGCTGGGCGAGTTCGGCGCGACCGTGTTCATCGCCCGCGCCGACGAGCCGACCCTTCCGGTGGCCGTCGCCCGGCTGCTGGGGCGGCCCGGGGAGCTCAACTACGGCCAGGCGATGGCCCTGTCCACGATCCTGATGGTGGTGTGCGCGGTGGCGCTGCTGCTGCTCGAACGGGTCCGCACGGACCGCACGGGGGAGTTCTGACGATGCTTCGGCTCGATGGTGTGAGCGTGCGCTTCGGGGCCAGGACGGCGCTGGACGCCGTGGACCTGGCGGTCGCCGAGCACGAGATCGTGTGCGTCCTCGGGCCGAGCGGCAGCGGCAAGTCGACGCTGCTGCGGGTCGTCGCGGGCCTGCAGCCGGCCGATGAGGGGCGGGTGCTGCTGGCCGGCGCCGACCAGGCGGGGGTGCCCGTGCACCGGCGGGGCGTGGGGCTGATGTTCCAGGACCACCAGCTGTTCCCGCAGCGGGACGTCGGCGGGAACGTCGCCTTCGGGCTGCGGATGCGGGGGACCGCCCGCGCGGAGCGGGCCGCGCGCGTCGCGGAACTGCTGGACCTCGTCGGCCTGCCGGGTGCGGAGCGGCGCGCGGTGGCCGCGCTGTCCGGCGGGGAGCAGCAGCGCGTGGCGCTGGCCAGGGCGCTCGCGCCCAGTCCGCGGCTGCTGATGCTGGACGAGCCCCTGGGCCAGCTCGACCGGGGGCTGCGGGAGCGGCTCGTCACCGAGCTGCGGGCGCTGTTCGGGCGGCTCGGCACCACGGTGCTGGCCGTGACGCACGACCAGGGGGAGGCGTTCGCGCTGGCCGACCGGGTCGTGGTGATGCGCGACGGGCGGGTGGCCCAGGCGGGCACGCCGCGCGAGGTGTGGCAGCGGCCGGCGTCCCCGTTCGTGGCGCGGTTCCTCGGCTTCGACAACGTGGTGGAGGGCGCCGTCGGCGGCGGGGCCGCCGAGACGCCGTGGGGCAGGGTGCCGGTGCCCGCCGGCACCCCGCAGGGCGCGGCCCGGCTGCTGGTGCGGCCCGGCGGGGTCCGCATCGGCGACCCCGGCGAGGGGCTGCGGTGCACGGTCGAGGCCCGTACCTTCCGGGGCCACCGTGTGGCGTGTGGCGGTGCGGGACTCCGCGCGGACGGGCGGGCGGCGCCCCGCCCCTGGAGGCGGAGTGCGCGCTGCGGGACGCGCCGGACGAGGGCGCGGTGGTGGGCGTGACCTTCGACGGGGACGAGGTCGTCGCCCTCGGGGCGGACTGACCTGTCCTTCAGGCGGCCGGACCGCCGCGGGGCCCGCCTGCGGACCGACCGCCCGGCGAAGGTTCGCGGCCCCGGCCGTCAGGAGGTCAGCGGCAGGGCGGTGAGCGTCGCCACCGCCCATGTCACGGGCGCGAAGACGGCGAGGAGCACCGCGGCCCGCAGGAGCGCGGCGGAGCGCAGCAGGGCCGCGGGTGCGCCGAGGCGGATCAGGGCCGCCGTCGATCCCGCGCGGAGCTGCCGGGTCTCCAGGGCCGCGGAGAGGACGGTGGCCGCCGCGCAGGCGAGGACGAGTGCGGCGCCCAGCCCGGCGAGGGGGCCGAAGGGGCGGGCGCCGGCGGCCTGGCCGTACAGCTCGGCCGCGGTGATCCACGCCGCCACGACCGCGCTGAGCACGCCGAGGGGCCGGCCGACGCGGCGGGCCTCGTCCATGAGGGCGCGGCCCGCGAGCAGCCTGGTGGCGCCGGGGCGGTACGCCTGGACGACCCGGCCGCACAGGTGGGCGAGGCCGGGGCCGGCGATGGCGAGGCCCACCGCCGTGAGCGCCCAGCCGGCCAGGACGCCCAGGGTGATGCCGGGCACTCCGCCGGGCAGCGGCAGCCGGGGGCTGTCCCCGCCCCGTGTGCCGTAGACCTCGACGGCCAGTCCGATGGCGACGAGGGCGGTGCCCCAGGGCAGGCCGGTCGGCGCGGGCGCCGGGTCGAAGGGGTCGCGGGCCTCCTCGGTGCCGAGGCCGCCGTCGACGCCCCGGTCCGTGCCGGCCCTGCCGGCGGTGCCGGGGCGCCCGTGGCGGCGGCGCGGCTGCCGCGGCCGCAGGGTGAGCGCGGCCGCCGCGGACGCGGCCGCGGGCGTGACGGCCAGGAGGGTGAGCGCGGCCGGCAGCGGCAGCGGCCGGCCCGCGGCCAGCAGGTCGGCGGCCGCCCGGTCGAACGGCAGGCCCGTGAGGTCGCCCCGCAGATGCAGGAAGAACAGCAGGGCGAGGGCGGAGCCGAGGGTGCAGGAGACGGCGGTGGACGCGGCGGCGATGGCGGCGAGCCGCCCGGGGCCGAGCCCCAGGGAGGACAGGCCGGGCCGGGGCCGGGTGCTCGGGTCCGTGCGGGCGACCGCGACCGCCAGGTAGACCGCGGCGGCCAGCGGCGGGAGGCACCAGGCGAGCCGCAGCACGGAGGCCGCGGACCGGTCGGGGTGTGCCATGGCGTGCGCGAGGGCGCACAGCAGCAGGAAGCCCACGCCCGCGGAGGCGGCGGCGACGAGCAGCCGCCTGAGCAGGACCAGCGGGTGGGCGTTGCGGGCTAGACGGAGAGCGAGCACGCGTCGCGCCCCTCCGCTCCGTCGAGCCCCACCGCGCTTCCGGGGCCGTCGGGTTCGGCGGCACCGGCGGGTCCGGCGGGTTCGCCGGGACGGCCGGGGTCGTGGAGGTCGGCGAGCTGGACGGAGCCCGTGCGGCGTCCGTCGACCAGGCTGACCGTGCGGTCCGCGAGCGCGGCCACGTCGTCGTCGTGGGTGGCGAGGACGACCGTGATGCGGTGGGAGCGGGCCGCCGCGGTGAGGGTGCGCAGCAGGTGTCCGCGGTCCTCCTGGTGGAGGCACGCCGTGGGCTCGTCCGCGAAGAGCACGGCCGGGCCGCCCACCAGCGCGCGGGCCGCGGCGACGCGCTGGCGCTGCGACTGCAGCAGGGCGTGCGGGCGGCGGGCCGCGCAGGGGCCGGTGTCGAGCCGCTCCAGCCATTCGAGGGCGGCGGCCTTGGCGGCGCGGTGGGAGCAGCCGCGCAGCAGCAGCGGCAGGGCGGCGTTCTCCCAGGCGGTGAGCTCGGGCAGCAGGGCGGGCTCGGGGCCGAGCCACCCGAACCGGTCGCGCCGCAGCCGCTCACGCCGGCGGGCACTCATGGTGTGGACGGGGGTGCTGTTGAACCACACCTCTCCGTCCTGCGGGAGCAGCTGGCCGGACAGGCAGCGCAGGAGGGTCGTCTTGCCGCTGCCGCGCGGGCCGTGCACGGCGAGGATCTCGCCTTCGCGGACGCCGAGGGAGACGCCGCCGAGTGCGGGTGAGCCGTTGTGGGTGTGGTGCAGGGAACGCGCCCACAGTACGTCGTTGTCCGGCGGGGCCACCATGGTCGAAAACACCTCAGATCGGGTCAGAGCCTTCCATGTCCCCCCCTAATCCCCCGAACCGGTCGGAACATAACACGCGGCTCGTCGGGCCCCAACGCGGTGCTGCGGCAACAGGAAACGGCCGCGGCCCGGATGCACCCGTTCGGGTGCGTCCGGGCCGCGGCCGCTGTCGGCGGACGGCTGCCGGGCCGGTCGGTGAGGGGGAGTCCGGTCCGGCGGTCCGCCGCCCGGCGGGGCCGGGGCCCGCCGAGGGGCCGCCGGTCCGCCGGCGGGCGGGGGCTCAGAGCTTCGTCCACGCCTCCGTGAGGGTGGCGCGCAGGATCTGCTCGATCTCGTCGAACGTCGACTGGTCGGAGACCAGCGGCGGCGCCAGCTGGACGACCGGGTCGCCGCGGTCGTCCGCGCGGCAGTACAGGCCGTTGTCGAACAGCGCCTTGGAGAGGAACCCGTACAGGACGCGCTCGGTCTCCTCCTCGTTGAAGGACTGCTTGGTGGCCTTGTCCTTGACGAGCTCGATCCCGTAGAAGTAGCCGTTGCCGCGGACGTCGCCCACGATCGGCAGGTCGTGCAGCTTCTCCAGGGTGGCGCGGAAGGCGCCTTCGTTGTCGAGCACGTGCTGGTTGAGGTTCTCGCGCTCGAAGATGTCGAGGTTGGCGAGGCCCACGGCCGCGGAGACCGGGTGGCCGCCGAAGGTGTAGCCGTGCAGGAAGGTGTTGTCGCCCTTGTAGAACGGCTCGGCCAGCCGGTCGGAGATGATGCACGCGCCGATCGGGGAGTAGCCGGACGTCATGCCCTTCGCGCAGGTGATCATGTCCGGCACGTAGCCGAACTTGTCGCACGCGAACATGGTGCCGAGGCGGCCGAAGGCGCAGATGACCTCGTCGGAGACGAGCAGCACGTCGTACTGGTCGCAGATCTCGCGGACCCGCTGGAAGTACCCGGGCGGCGGCGGGAAGCAGCCGCCGGCGTTCTGCACCGGCTCCAGGAAGACCGCGGCCACGGTGTCCGGGCCCTCGAAGAGGATCTGCTGCTCGATCTGGTCGGCGGCCCAGCGGCCGAACGCCTCCGGGTCGTCGCCGTGGATCGGGGCGCGGTAGATGTTGGTGTTGGGCACCTTGTGCGCACCCGGCACCAGCGGCTCGAAGGGGGCCTTCAGGCCCGGCAGGCCGGTGATGGACAGGGCGCCCTGCGGGGTGCCGTGATAGGCGACGGCCCGCGAGATGACCTTGTACTTGGTGGGCTTGCCGACCAGCTTGAAGTACTGCTTGGCGAGCTTCCACGCGGTCTCGACGGCCTCGCCGCCGCCCGTCGTGAAGAACACCTTGTTCAGGTCGCCCGGCGCGTGCTGGGCGATCCGCTCGGCCAGCTCGACGGCCTTCGGGTGCGCGTACGACCACACGGGGAAGAACGCGAGCTCCTGCGCCTGCTTGTAGGCGGTCTCGGCCAGCTCGTGCCGGCCGTGGCCCGCCTGCACCACGAACAGGCCGGCGAGGCCGTCGAGGTAGCGCTTGCCCTTGTCGTCGTAGATGTAGGTGCCCTCACCGCGGACGATGGTCGGGACGGGGTTGTTCTCGTACGACGACATGCGGGTGAAGTGCATCCACAGGTGGTCGTAGGCGGTCTTTGACAGGTCGCTGCGGGAGTTGCTCACGGCTATCGGGTTCCCCACATGTAGGTCTGCTTCTTGAGCTTGAGGTAGACGAAGCTCTCGGTGGAGCGCACGCCGGGGAGGGTGCGGATGCGCTTGTTGATGACATCCAGCAGGTGGTCGTCGTCCTCGCAGACGACTTCCACGATGAGGTCGAACGAGCCCGCGGTCAGCACCACGTACTCGCACTCGGGCATGGCCGCCAGCGCGTCCGCGACCGGGTCCACGTCGCCCTCGACGTTGACGCCGAGCATCGCCTGCCGCCGGAAGCCCACGGTGAGCGGGTCGGTGACGGCGACGATCTGCATCACGCCCTGGTCGAGGAGTTTCTGGACGCGCTGCCGCACGGCCGCCTCGGACAGGCCGACGGCCTTGCCGATCGCGGCGTAGGGACGGCGTCCGTCCTCCTGGAGCTGTTCGATGATCGCCAGGGACACGGCGTCGACCGCGGGGGACGATCCGCTGCCGGTCCTGGGGTCTGCACTTCGACTGGCCACGTCTTCACTGTGCACCGAGTCTCGTCGGTCTGGCAACCCCGGAGTGATGAAATTCGTTGTCCAAGCGTCGTGATCTCACTGAATCCGAAGTTGTAGGGGGTCAGGGCTGTCGAAAGCGTGGTGCCAGCGACTAGGCTGGACGTCTCACCCACCGGACGGACCGGCGGGACCACCGGACAACGGGGTCCGGATATCCGGACACGTCGTCCGCGATACCGGACGCCGCGACCATGACACCCGAGATCGACTAGGAGGGGTGGCCACGTGACCACCGAGCTGCGTCGTCTGCGCAACTACATCAACGGCGAGTTCCGGGACGCCGCCGACGGACGGACCATCGACGTCGTCAACCCCGCCACCGGGGAGGTCTACGCCACCTCTCCGCTCTCCGGGCAGGCGGACGTCGACGCCGCCATGGAGGCCGCCGCAGCCGCCTTCCCCGCCTGGCGCGACACCACGCCGTCCGAGCGGCAGAAGGCCCTGCTGAAGATCGCCGACGCGTTCGAGGAGCGCGCCGAGGACCTCATCGCCGCCGAGTGCGAGAACACCGGCAAGCCGATCGGCCTCACCCGCAGCGAAGAGATCCCCCCGATGGTGGACCAGATCCGCTTCTTCGCCGGTGCCGCCCGGCTCCTGGAGGGCAAGGCAGCCGGCGAGTACATGGACGGCATGACCTCGATCGTCCGGCGCGAGCCGGTCGGCGTCTGCGCCCAGGTCGCCCCGTGGAACTACCCGATGATGATGGCGGTGTGGAAGTTCGCCCCGGCCATCGCCGCGGGCAACACCGTCGTCCTCAAGCCCTCCGACACCACCCCGGCGTCGACCGTCCTGATCGCCGAGATCATGGGCGCGATCCTGCCCAAGGGCGTTTTCAACGTCATCTGCGGCGACCGCGACTCCGGCCGCGCCATGGTCGAGCACCCGACCCCCGCCATGGCCTCCATCACCGGCTCCGTACGCGCCGGCATGCAGGTCGCCGAGTCCGCCGCCAAGGACGTCAAGCGCGTCCACCTGGAGCTCGGCGGCAAGGCCCCCGTCGTCGTCTTCGAGGACGTCGACATCGACAAGGCCGTGGAGGACATCTCCGTCGCCGGGTTCTTCAACGCCGGCCAGGACTGCACCGCCGCCACCCGCGTCCTCGTCCACGAGTCGATCCACGACGACTTCGTGGCCGCCCTCGCGAAGGCCGCCGCGGAGACGAAGACCGGCCTGCCGGACGACGAGGACGTGCTCTACGGCCCGCTCAACAACGCCAACCAGCTGGCCCAGGTCACCGGCTTCATCGACCGCCTCCCCGCGCACGCCAAGGTCGAGGCGGGCGGCCACCGCGTCGGCGACAAGGGCTACTTCTACGCCCCGACCGTCGTCTCCGGCCTGCGGCAGGACGACGAGATCGTCCAGAACGAGGTCTTCGGCCCGGTCATCACCGTGCAGTCCTTCCGCGACGAGGAGCAGGCCGTCCAGTACGCCAACGGCGTCGAGTACGCGCTGGCGTCCTCCGTGTGGACCAAGGACCACGCCCGTGCGATGCGCATGTCCAAGGCCCTCGACTTCGGCTGCGTGTGGATCAACACCCACATCCCGCTGGTCGCCGAGATGCCGCACGGCGGATTCAAGAAGTCCGGCTACGGCAAGGACCTCTCCGCGTACGGCTTCGAGGACTACACGCGCGTCAAGCACGTGATGACGTCCCTGGGCTGACCCGCCCCGGAGCCCCTGCACCGGCAGGGGCTCCACCCGCCGGGCACCGGGCGCACCGCGCCCGCCCTGCCCTGCCCCCTCCAGGCCCGCGCCCTGTCGGCTCGGGCCTGGCCCCGTTCCCGGCCCCCGCCCCGGCGGACGGCCCGCCGGGCGTCGTGGCACGCGCGGCCCGGGCGGCACCCGGTACGCGCGGCCCGGCCGGCACCCGGTACGGGCGCGGGAGGGCTGGGCCCGGCGCCCCGCCCGCACGTGCCCCGGCCCGCGGGCCCGGAGGCCGCCCGGCCCACCCTCATCCGGCCACCGCCGGGCCCGCGCCGCGTCCGCGCATCCGCGCCTGCGCCGCCCCGTCCTGCGCCCCGCCGGGGCGGGTCAGGGTGCGCGGAACAGCAGGACCGCGTTCTGGCCGCGCAGTGTGCACACCGTGCTCAGCGCCGCCCGCACCGGGCGGCGCCGCGGCGACTTGGTGACCACGTCCAGTTCGATCTCCGGGTCCAGCCGGTCCAGGTTCGCCGTCGGCGGGATCGCCTGGTCCCGCAGTGTCAGGACCGTGCACGCCGCCTCCACCGCGCCCGCGCCGCCCACCGAGTGGCCGATCACGCTCTTCACGGCCGTCACCGGCGGCGGGGTCCAGCCGAACACCCGCCGCAGCACCCGCGCCTCCACCAGGTCCTCCAGCGGCACCCCGCTGCCGTGCGCGTTCACGTGGTCCACGTCCTCCGGACCGAGCCCCGCGTCCGCCAGCGCCGCCCGCAGCGCCCGCTCCACCCCCGGCCCTCCAGGTCCGGACCCGGCTCCGCCAGCGGCCGCGCCGACGCCCGTACCCGGCCAGCACCGCGCGCACCCGCGCACGGCGCGCCCGCGCGTCCGCGCAGCGCTCCAGCACCAGCACCCCCGCGCCCTCGCCCAGCACGAAGCCGTCCCGGTCCGCGTCGAAGGGCCGCGACGCCCCGGCCGGGTCGTGGGTCCGGGCCGACAGCACCCTCCCGCCGCGCCGCTCCCGTACGCCGCCACCGCCGCCCGGCCCCGCACGCTCTCCGCGCCGCCCGCCACCGCGACATCGCACGCCCCGGCCCGCAGCAGGTCCCGCGCCACCCCGAGGGCGCTCGCCCCGGAGGCGCAGCCCGCAGCCGTCACGAACGACGGGCCCGACGCCCCCAGGGCCGTACCGATGCCGTGGGCGAGCCCCTCGCCGCCGTCGCCGCCGCTGCGGCCGATCACGACCGCCACCCGCGCCCCCGTCCAGGCGGAGCCCGCCGCCGAGAGGCCCGCGTCGGCGAGGGCCTCACGGGCCGCCGCCACCCCCATCCGCAGCGCCCGCTCCGCCCCGTCCTCCGGAGCCGCGGGGCCCAGGCCCGCCACCCGGCAGGAGAAGTCCACCGGCAGCCCCGCGAGCAGGTCGTCGCGGGCCGCGGTCGGCCGGCCGTCCAGCAGCCCGTCCCACGTCGACTCGGCGTCCGGCCCGGCCGGGGTCACGAGCCCCAGTCCCGTGACCGCGACATCGGTCTGCTGTCGTACTCCGGCAGGTACATGCACGCGCAAGGTCGACTCCAGGCGGGAGAGCTGACGGTACGAGGGGGAGACGGCGCCGTCTCGGGAGAGGCGCCACCTTATGGGCGGCCCGGCCCGGCACCGGCACGCCGCAGCGCCGATCGGCGCCGTACCCGGGCCAAAAGCACCCGCGCGGGTGACGTGCCCTCGCGCTGTCGACGCACCCCTGCCAGTGCCGTTGGCGCGGAACCGTCAACTCCGCGCCGATACGGGCGGCATGCAGAACGATGACGTGCACCACGCCGTCCCCTGGGGCCCGTTGGCGGCCCGCGCGCTGCACGCCGCCGAGGGGGCGGCGTTCGGCCCCCACCATGCCGCAGGCCCGCCTGCCGGAGCTGCGGGAACGCCTCCCGTCCGCACCCGAACGGGTGTGGCAGGCCGCCGAGTCGGTCGACCAGCGGGGGTTCGCGGTCGCCGCCGGCGCCCTGGGCGCGACCGCGGCCGCGGCGGCCGCCGCCGGGGCGCGGACCGGCGGGCGGTCGGCTTCCGCCGGGGCGCCGACCGGGAGCGGGCTGCACGGCTCGGTGCGCTTCGCGCAGGCCGCGGCCGCACGGGGCCACCCGCCCGGATCGGCGGCCACGCCGCCGGTCGTCCTGCACGCTGCGGCCACGCGGCCGGCTGCGGCGCCCCGGAGTGCTCAGGCCCGCCCGGGGCGCCCCACGTGGCGGCCGGGCTCGCGGCGGCGGCCGGCGCCACCCTCGCCCCCACGCGTTCGCCCGCAGGGTCACCGCCGCACGGTGAACACCCGCCAGGGGCGGCCGCCGCAGCGGCCCGGTCGGGCCGGGCGCCCCGCTCAGGCCCTCGGCGAGCCGCCGGTGAACCGGGCACGGCAGGCCGCGGTGACCGGGCCGGCCGCACCGCCCTCCCGCTGCCGGACCGCGGCTCGGGGCGGCGCTCCGCCGACCGCACCGGCCGCGTGACCGCGGGTCCACCCGCCACGGGCGGGCGGTCGACGCGGCGCGGAGCCGGATCACCCGGTGCTCCGCGCGGAACGGACGGAGACCAGCGCGTCCACCCGGTTGGTGGTGACGGAGTCCACGCCGGCGTCGATCAGCCTGCGCATGGTGCGCCGGGTGTCGGCCGTCCACGCCGAGACCAGCAGCCCGTCCCGGTGTACGCGGTCCGCCAGGGCGCCGCTGACCAGCCCGAAGCGGTAGTTGAGCCAGCGCGGGGCGAGGGCGGCGAGCAGCGCCGGGCGGGCCGGGGCGAGCGTCGTCCACGTCAGCGCCAGCTCGGCCGCCGGGTCCTCGGCCCGGACCAGCAGCATCGCGGGCGCGCCGGAGCAGTAGTAGACGCGGTCGGCGGCGCCGCAGTCGCGGACGGTGCCGACCACGGCGCGCACGGACCGGGCGGTCGCCCCCGGCAAGTCGATCATGACCCGGCGGGGACCGGCCGCCTCCAGTGCCTCCCGGAGGGTCGGCACGCCCTGCGGACCGGTGAGCTCGCGGACGTCGGCGAGGGTCAGCGCCGCCAGCGGGCGGTCGATCCGCCACAGCCGCTTCAACGTGTCGTCGTGGAGCAGGACCGGGACGCCGTCGCGGGTGAGCCGCACGTCGACCTCCACGGCGTCCGCGCCGCGGGCCAGGGCCGAGCGGATCGAGGCGAGGGTGTTCTCGCGGACCCGGTACGGGTCCCCGCGGTGGGCGACGGCGGTGACGGGCCGGGGGCGGCCCGCGGGGGCGGGGCCGGTCACGGCGCGAGCCACTGCTCCGTGTACGCGTCGATCTCGGCGCTGATGCGCGTCTTGCCCGCCGGGTCGAGGAAGGACGCCTCCACGGCGTTCTTCGCGAGCGCGGCGACCCCGCGCTCGTCGAGGCCCAGCAGGCGGGCGGCGATCGCGTACTCCTTGTTCAGGTCCGTGCCGAACATCGGCGGGTCGTCGGAGTTGACGGTGACCAGGACGCCCGCGGCCACCATCTCCGTGATCGGGTGCTTGTCGAGGTCGGTGACGGCCCGGGTGGCGATGTTCGAGGTGGGGCAGACCTCCAGGGCGATGCGGTGCTCGGCGAGGTGGGCCAGCAGCTCCGGGTCCTGGGTGGAACTCGTGCCGTGGCCGATGCGCTCGGCGCCCAGGTCGTTCAGCGCGTCCCAGACGGTCTGCGGCCCGGTCGTCTCCCCGGCGTGCGGCACGGACCGCAGCCCCGCGGCCCGGGCCCGGTCGAAGTACGGCTTGAACTGCGGGCGCGGCACGCCGATCTCCGGGCCGCCGAGCCCGAACGACACCAGGCCCTCGGGCCGCAGGTCCACGGCGAGCCTCGCGGTCTCCGCGGCGGCTTCGAGGCCGGCTTCCCCGGGGATGTCGAAGCACCACCGCAGGATCACGCCGAGTTCGGTCTCGGCGGCCCGGCGGGCGTCCTCGATGGCCTCCATGAAGGCCCGCTCGTCGATGCCGCGCCGGGTCGAGCTGTACGGGGTGACGGTGAGCTCCGCGTACCGGATGTTCTGCCGGGCCATGTCCCGGGCCACCTCGTACGTCAGCAGCCGGACGTCCTCGGGGGTGCGGACGAGGTCGACCACCGACAGGTAGACCTCGATGAAGTGCGCGAAGTCGGTGAAGGTGAAGTAGTCCGCCAGTGCCTCGGGGTCCGTGGGGACCTTCGAGTCCGGGTGGCGCGCGGCCAGTTCGGACACGATCCGGGGGGACGCCGAGCCCACGTGGTGGACGTGCAGCTCCGCCTTGGGCAGCCCCGCGATGAAGGGGTGCAGATCGGTCATCGGGGGTCCTTCGTGTGAGGGGGCCGTCCCTGGTCACGGGCCATCGTAAGCGGGTCGTTAGCATGGCCGGACCACGATGGGGGAGGCCATGACAGACAACCACGACCGCAACGACCCCTGGGCGCCGCCGGAGCGGCCGGCCGCCCCGCAGGGCCCCGCCGACGCGGGCGGCCCCGCGGAGCAGGGCCCGGTCGACCTGGGCAAGGCGGGCCCGCCGCCGGTGCACCAGCAGCCGACGGTGGCGTCCATGCCCGCGCCGGGCTTCGCCGCCCCGCAGGGCCCGGCGACGTGCCGCCGCCCCCGGTCGCGCCCGGCGGGCCCGCGCAGCCCGCCCCCGGTGCGTACGGCTATCCGGCACCGCCCGCCGCGGGCCCGCAGGGCGCGTACGGGTACCCGGCGGGCCACCCCGGCTACGGGCCGTACGGCCAGGGCGGTTGGGGCCCGGCCCCCAACAACGGGATGGGCATCACGGCGATGGTGCTCGGCATCGTCTCGCTGGTGACGTGCTGGCTGTGGGGGCTGGGGATCATCCTCGGCGCGCTCGCCCTGGTGTTCGGCATCATCGGGCGGAAGCGGGTGCAGCGCGGCGAGTCGAGCAACGGCGCCTTCGCCACGGCGGGCATCGTGACCGGCTCGGTCGGCATCGTGCTCGGCGCGGTCATCCTGGGCGCCATGATCTGGGCCATCGTCCAGGAGGAGAACCGGAACGGGCAGGACGCCCCGTACCGGACGGCTCCGGTCGCCGCGGAGGCGCCGCGCTAGAGGCGGCGTCCGCACAGCGGCGGCGTCCGGCGGCGGGGCGGACCGGACGGCACCCCCACAGGGGCGGCGCCCCTGTGGGGTGGGTCGGGCGGCGTCCTGTGTGCCGGCGTACGGCGGAACAAGACGGCCGCTGCGGTGCGGTGCGGTGGCGGACTGCGGCTGGTGGACCCGCCGGCGCCCGCAGAGGGGCGGCGTCGGGCGGCGGGGCGGTGGCCACCGGACGTGGCGCTCGGACCGGGACGGCGGGGACGCGGCGCCCGGCGTCCGGGCTGGAACGCGAGGGACTGGACGTGGCGCCCGGACGGGCCGCGGGCGCGCTCCCTGGGGAACAGGCGTCCCCGACCTGATCGCAGGGCCCTACGATGGGCCGACCAGACTCACCGGAGGGGGACACCCATGTCCGATCCCAATCAGCAGCCCGGCGGCTTCGGGCCGAGCCCGTACGCCCAGGGGCAGCAGCCGCAGCCCGGGTACGGCTACCCCGCCCCGGACGCCGGCGCGCAGCCGGGGTACGGCTACCCGGCGCAGCCGCCCGCCCCCGGCTACCCCGCGCCCCCGGCCGGCGCCCCGTACGCCGCGCCCGCGCCGTACGGCGCCGCCCAGCCCGCCAACGGCCTCGGCACGGCCGGTCTGGTGTGCGGCATCATCGGCGTCGTCCTGAACGTGACGGTCGTCCTGTGGTGGGCGGCATCATCCTCGGCATCCTCGCGATCATCTTCGGCGCCGTCGGCCGCGGCAAGGTCAAGCGCGGTGAGGCGACGAACAAGGGCGCGGCCACGTCCGGCCTGGTCCTGGGCATCATCGCGACCGTGCTGCTGCCGTCGATCATCCTGCTGGTCTTCGCCAGCTTCCTCGGTATGGCGGGCGCGGCGGGCTGACCCGCCGCGTACCGCCCTTCCGGCCCTTCCGGGGCCGCGGCCGCGCCGCACGCCGACCGGTGTGCCCCCCTCGCCCGACGCACCCGCGCCGGGTCCTGCGCGCCGGGCCCCGGGCCGGTGCGAGCGGCACCCCGGACCGGCGGTGCGGCGGCTGCCGCGGCCGGTGGCGGCATCGCGCGGCATCGCCCGCGCCCGGCGCGCGGGCGGTGCGCGGACCGCGGCGCGTCTGCTCGTCCGACGGGCGGCACCCCGTATCACGCTGACGGAGCGCCGGGACGGCTGGCCGGACGCCGCCCGCGCCGCCGTCGACGGGCGTCCTGCCGGCGCCGGGCAGTGCGGGCAGGGCCCCGGCGGGTCCGCTCGGCGGCCCGGTCAGGCGGGTCCGCTCGGCGGCCCGGCCCGGCCCGCCCCGTGCCGTCCACCCCGCCGCGGGGCGCGGCGCACCGGCGGACCGGCCGGGCCCGTCAGCGGAGCTGCTCCCGGGCGTCCATCAGGGCGAACCCCAGCAGGTTCAGCCCCCGCCAGCGCGCCGGGTCCGAGGCGCGCTCGTCGTCGGCGGCCAGGCCGATGCCCCAGACGCGGTCCACCGGGCTCGCCTCCACGAGCACACGCCGGCCCGTGTTCAGCAGGTAGTCGCGCAGGTCCGCGTGCTGCCCGAACTTGTGGACGCTGCCGGCCACCACGATGCCGAAGCGCTCCTTCTTCCACACGGCCTCGTCGAAGCCGCGCACCAGCCGCCCCGCCCTCTTCGCCACCGCCGGGTTCGGCGCCAGGAGCGCCTGCCGCTCGGCCTCGGCGTCACCGAAGAGGCGGGCCTTGGCCGCCATCATCCAGTGCTCCGCCGTCGCGTACCGGACCCCGTCGACGGTGAACGGCGCGGGCCACCACTGGCTGAGGCAGGACGCGCCGATCCTGCCGTCCGGCTGCGGGCGGTGCCCCCAGAAGTGCAGGAACTTCACCTTCTCGCCCCTGCTGACCTGCTCGATCAGCCCACCCACTCGTTCCATGCACGCCAGCCTCGCACCCGCCACGGACAGTCCGTACGGGAATTTTCTGCCGCACACGACAGTTGGTCGACCGAATCCGTCGCGTAACCAAAAGGCAACAACGGAATCCCTTGTTGGAGCCTGCGCCCTCTGTCAGGATCGGCACTCAATTCAGGCCGGGACAACGGAGAGCGTCATGGGGAACGGCTGCCGGACAGCCCAGACAGCACAGACACCCGACAAGGCGCAGGACACCGCCGCCGTACAGAAGCGGTTCGCGCCGGGTGCCCAGTACATCGGAGGCCGGCTGCGGCCGGGCACCTCGGGCCGCACCCACACCGTGACCGACCCCGCCACCGGGCGGGAGGTCCTCACCTACGAGCTGGCCGGCACCGCCGACGTGGACGCCGCCGTCGCCGCCGCCCGGGGCGCGTTCCCCGCCTGGGCGGGGGCCACCCCCGCCGAGCGCTCCGACGCCCTGCACCGGTTCGCCGCCGTCCTCGCCGAGCAGGCCGAGGACCTCGCGCGCGCCGAGTCCCTCCAGTGCGGCAAGCCCCTGCGGCTGACCCGGGAGTTCGACGTCCCGGGCACGGTCGACAACACCGCCTTCTTCGCCGGGGCCGCCCGCCGGCTACAGGGCCAGTCAGCCGGCGAGTACAGCGCGGACCACACCTCGTACGTCCGCCGGGAGCCCATCGGGGTCGTCGGTTCCATCGCGCCCTGGAACTACCCCCTCCAGATGGCCGCGTGGAAGATCCTCCCGGCGGTCGCCGCCGGCAACACCATCGTCCTCAAGCCCGCCGAACTCACCCCGCTGACCTCGCTGATGTTCGCCCAGGCGGCCACCGAGGCGGGCATCCCCGACGGGGTGGTCAACATCGTCACCGGCGCCGGCCGGGACGCCGGCGAGCACCTCGTCTCGCACCCCGACGTGGCCATGGCCTCCTTCACCGGCTCCACGGCCGTCGGCCGGCGCGTCGCCGAGCTGGCCACCGCCACCGTCAAGCGCCTCCACCTCGAACTCGGCGGCAAGGCGCCGTTCGTCGTCTTCGACGACGCCGACCTGGAGGCCGCCGTCCACGGCGCCGTGGCGGGCGCGCTCATCAACACCGGCCAGGACTGCACCGCCGCCACCCGGGCCTACGTCCAGCGGCCGCTGTACGACGCCTTCGTCGAGCAGGTCGCCGCCCTCATGGGGACCGTACGGCTCGGCGACCCGTACGAGGCGGGCACCGACCTCGGGCCGCTCGTCAGCCGCGCCCAGCGCGACCGCGTCGCGGGCTTCGTCGACCGGGCCCGCGCGTACGCCACCGTCGTGACCGGGGGAGAGGTCCCCGGCGGCGCCCTGGCCGCCGGCGCCTACTACCCGCCGACCCTGGTCGCCGGAGCCGCCCAGGACAGCGAGATCGTGCAGAGCGAGGTCTTCGGACCGGTCCTCGCCGTGCTGCCCTTCGACACCGACGACGAGGGCCTCGCCCTCGCCAACGACACGCCGTACGGGCTCGCCGCCTCCGCCTGGACCCGCGGCGTGTACCGCGCCGGCCGCGCCACCCGCGAGCTCCAGGCGGGCTGCGTGTGGGTCAACGACCACATCCCGATCATCAGCGAGATGCCGCACGGCGGGTACCGGGCCTCCGGCTTCGGAAAAGACATGTCAACGTATTCCTTCGAGGAGTACACCCAGGTCAAGCACGTCATGTTCGACAACACCGCGGTCGCGAGGAAGGACTGGCACCGCACCGTCTTCGGCGGCCGCTAGGCCGCACCTCACGGACCGCACCGGCACCGCACGGCACGGACGGGGACCGACAGCCCGCAGGGACGCCGCCCGACCAGCGGCCCCGACCCCTCCCTCCCGAAAGGCACAGCGCATGGAGCAGTACGAGCCCGACAGCCTCTCCGCGGCCCAGGTGGCCGCGATGCGGCGGAGCCTGGCGAACGGCAGGGCCTCCCTCACCCGCCGCTCGCTGCTGCGGGCCTCGGGCGTCGGCGCCCTCACCCTCGGCGGCCTCGGAGCCCTGAGCGCCTGCGGCATCCCGCCCGCCAAGCGGGAGGGCCAGGGCACCTCCTCCACGGACCACTCGGCCGCGGAGAAGACCCTCGCCTTCTCCAACTGGACCCAGTACATCGACATCAGCGACGACGAGAAGCACCGCCCCACCCTGGAGGCGTTCACCCGGCGCACCGGCATCAAGGTCAAGTACACCGAGGACATCAACGACAACGTCGAGTTCTTCGGCAAGATCAAACCGCAGCTCGCCGCCGGCCAGGACACCGGCCGCGACCTGATCTGCGTCACCGACTGGCTCGCCGCCCGCATCATCCGCCTCGGCTGGGCCCAGAAGCTCGACCCCGCCAACCTCCCCCACGCCTACGCCCACCTGGCGCCGCAGTTCCGCCGCCCCGACTGGGACCCGGGCCGGGCCTACTCGTACCCCTGGACGGGCATCTCCACCGTCATCGCGTACAACATCAAGGCGACCGGGGGCCGCAAGGTCGACTCCGTCACCCAGCTCCTCGACGACCCGAAGCTCAAGGGCCGCGTCGCCTTCCTCCAGGAGATGCGGGACTCCGTCGGGATGACGCTGCTCGACATGGGCAAGGACCCCGGCAAGGTCACCGACGGCGACTTCGACGCCGCGCTCGGCCGCCTCCAGAAGGGCGTCGACACCAAGCAGATCCGCCGCTTCACCGGCAACGACTACACCGGCGACCTCAGCAAGGGCGACATCGCCGCCTGCCTCGCCTGGGCCGGCGACCTCATCCAGCTCCAGGTCGACAACCCGGACATCCGCTTCGCCATCCCCGCCGCCGGATACATGACCTCCACCGACAACCTCCTGGTGCCCGCGCAGGCCCGGCACAAGACCAACGCCGAGAAGCTCATCGACTACTACTACGAGCTCCCGGTCGCCGCCCAACTCGCCGCCTACATCAACTACGTGTGCCCCGTCGACGGCGTTGCCCCGGAGCTCGCCAAGATCGACCCCGAGCTGGCGTCCAACACGCTGATCCTGCCGGACAAGGCCATGGCCGCGAAGTCGCACGCCTTCCGCTCCCTGAGCACCGAGGAGGAGACGGCGTACGAGGCGAAGTTCGCCAAGCTCATCGGAGCGTAGGCGGGCCGGCGCCCGCACCGGCCGTGCCCGCCCGCACCGGCCGTGCCCGCCCGCACCGGCCGTGCCCGCCTCCGCAGGCCCCGTGCCCGCCCGGGGGGCGTCCACCCCCGGACCCCGAACCCCGCCTGAACGGCGCCCGTCCTCACACCTGGGACCACGACTCATGACGACCGACACCCACGCCGGAGGCGACCTCCGCCTCACCGGCATCAGCAAGACCTACGGCTCCTTCTCCGCCGTCCACCCGCTCGACCTCACCGTCCCCCAGGGCTCCTTCTTCGCCCTCCTCGGCGCCTCCGGCTGCGGCAAGACCACCACCCTGCGCATGATCGCCGGCCTGGAGGACCCCACCACCGGCACGATCCACCTCGGCGACCGCGACGTCACCGAGCTGCCCCCGCACAAGCGGCCCGTCAACACCGTCTTCCAGTCGTACGCGCTCTTCCCGCACCTCGACATCTCCGAGAACATCGCCTTCGGCCTGCGCCGCCGCGGCGTCACCTCGGTGAAGAAGCAGGTCGACGAGATGCTGGAACTCGTCCAGCTCGGCGACAAGGCCAAGCACCGGCCGCACCAGCTGTCCGGCGGCCAGCAGCAGCGCGTGGCCGTCGCCCGCGCCCTCATCAACCACCCCCAGGTGCTCCTCCTCGACGAGCCGCTCGGCGCCCTCGACCTCAAGCTGCGCCGCCAGATGCAGCTGGAGCTCAAGCGCATCCAGACCGAGGTCGGCATCACCTTCGTCCACGTCACCCACGACCAGGAGGAGGCCATGACGATGGCCGACACGGTCGCGGTGATGAACGGCGGCCGCGTCGAGCAGCTCGGCGCGCCCGCCGAGCTCTACGACAACCCGCGCTCCACCTTCGTCGCCAACTTCCTCGGCACGTCCAACCTCATCGAGGCCGAGGTCCTCGAAGCGGGCACCGACGTCACCGTCACCGCGGGCGGCGACACGCTGCGCCTCCCCGCCGACCGGTGCGCCGCGCCCACCGCCGCCGGCGGCACCCTCCTCCTCGGCATCCGCCCGGAGAAGATCACGCTCGCGCACGCCGACGACGCGGACGAGGTCCCCGCCGGACGCAACAAGGTCACCGGCCGCATCTCCGACACCTCCTTCATCGGCGTCTCCACCCAGTACGTCATCGACGGGCCGGCCGGCAGCGGCCTCCAGGTGTACGAGCAGAACATCGAGCGGGACCCGCGGCTCGTCCCCGGCGCCGAGGTCGTCCTGCACTGGAACCCCGCCCACACCTTCGGCCTCGACGCCGCCCAGGACCGCTCCGCCGGCGTGGAGACGGTGGAGGGCGCCGCATGACCGCGCTCACCGGTGCCCCGCCCGCGGCGAAGCCCCCCGCAGCCGCCCCCGCCCTGCGCAAGCGCTCCACCCGCAAACGGCTGGTGCCGTACTGGCTGCTGCTCCCCGGCATCCTGTGGCTGCTGGTGTTCTTCGCGCTGCCGCTCGTCTACCAGGCGTCCACCTCCGTCCAGACCGGCTCCCTGGAACAGGGCTTCACGGTCACCTGGCACTTCCGGACGTACGCGGACGCCCTCGGCGCGTACTACCCGCAGTTCGCGAAGTCCCTGCTGTACGCCGGGACCGCCACCCTGCTGTGCCTGCTGCTGGGCTACCCGCTCGCGTACCTCATCGCGTTCCGCGCGGGACGGTGGCGCCACCTCCTGCTCGTCCTCGTCATCGCCCCCTTCTTCACCAGCTTCCTCATCCGCACGCTGGCCTGGAAGACGATCCTCGCCGACGGCGGCGCGGTGGTCGGGGCCCTCGACGCCCTGCACGTCCTCGACGTCACGAGCGCGCTCGGCATCACCGAGGGCGACCGCGTGCTCGCCACGCCGCTCGCCGTGGTCTGCGGCCTCACGTACAACTTCCTGCCGTTCATGATCCTGCCGCTCTACACCTCGCTGGAGCGCATCGACCCGCGGCTCCACGAAGCCGCCCACGACCTGTACGCCTCGCCCGCCACCACCTTCCGGAAGGTCACCTTCCCGCTGTCCATGCCGGGCGTCGTCTCCGGCACGCTGCTCACCTTCATCCCGGCGAGCGGCGACTACGTCAACGCCGAACTGCTCGGCTCGACCGACACCAAGATGATCGGCAACGTCATCCAGACGCAGTTCCTGCGGGTGCTCGACTACCCCACGGCGGCCGCGCTGTCGTTCATCCTCATGGCCATCGTGCTGATCATGGTCACGGTCTACATCCGCCGGGCCGGAACGGAGGACCTGGTCTGATGCCGCTGCTGCGCTGGATCCGACGGAACCTCGTCGTGCTCGCGGGCCTCCTCACGCTCGCGTACCTCGTCCTGCCGAACATCGTCGTGATGGTGTTCTCCTTCAACCGGCCGCAGGGCCGCTTCAACTACGAGTGGCGGCAGTTCTCCCTCGACGCCTGGAAGGACCCCTGCGGCGCGCCCGACCTGTGCACCGCCCTCGGACTGTCCCTCCAGCTCGCCGCCTGGGCCACCCTCGCCGCCACCGCCCTCGGCACGATGATCGCCTTCGCGCTGGTCCGCTACCGCTTCCGGGCGCGCGGCCTGATCAACTCGCTGATCTTCCTGCCGATGTCGATGCCCGAGGTCGTCATGGCCGCCTCGCTGCTGACCCTCTTCCTCAACATGGGGGCGGAGCTGGGCTTCTGGACGGTCCTCATCGCCCACATCATGTTCTGCCTCAGCTTCGTCGTCGTCGCCGTCAAGGCGCGGGTGATGTCCATGGACCCGCGGCTGGAGGAAGCCGCACGGGACCTCTACGCCGGCCCCGTGCAGACCTTCCTGCGCGTCACCCTGCCGATCGCGGCCCCCGGCATCGCGGCCGGAGCCCTGCTCGCCTTCGCCCTGTCGTTCGACGACTTCATCATCACCAACTTCAACTCCGGCACCACCGTCACCTTCCCGATGTACGTGTGGGGCTCGGCCCAGCGCGGCACACCCGTGCAGATCAACGTCATCGGCACCGCCATGTTCGCCATCGCGGTCCTGGTCGTCGTCGCCGGGCAGTTCCTCGCCGCCCGCCGGAAGCGCACCGAACACCTCAAGTAACACCGGACACCCTGAGGGAGTTGGAAGTCATGGCCCCAGTCGCCATGCGTACCGCTGCACGATCACTCTCGGACGCCCAGCCCGTCCCCTACTGGCTGGAAGACCCCGGCAAGCCCGCCGCGCGGCCCGCCCTCACCGCCACCGAGCACTGCGACCTGCTCGTGGTCGGCGGCGGCTACAGCGGACTGTGGACGGCGCTCCTCGCCAAGGAGCGCGACCCCCGGCGGGACGTGGTGCTCATCGAGGGCCGGGAGGCGGGCTGGGCCGCCTCCGGCCGCAACGGCGGCTTCTGCGCCGCCTCCCTCACCCACGGCTTCGGCAACGGCCTCGCCCGCTGGCCCGGCGAGCTCGCGCAGCTGGAGGAGCTCGGCGCCCGCAACCTCGACGCCATCGAGGCGGCGGTCGCCGCGTACGGCATCGACTGCGACTTCGAGCGGACCGGCGAGATCGACGTCGCCACCGAGCCGCACCAGCTGGCCGAACTGGCCGAGCTGTACGAGGAGGCCGACCGGCTCGGCCTCGCCGACGGCCTGGACCTCCTCGACCGCGACGCCGTGCGCGCCGAGGTCGACTCGCCGACCTTCCTCGGCGGGCTGTGGGACCGGCGCGGCGTCGCCCTGCTGCACCCCGCGAAGCTCGCCTGGGGCCTCAAGCAGGCCTGCCTGGACGCCGGAGTGCGGATCTACGAGAACACCCGGGGGCTGTCCCTCGGCACGTCCGGCGCGTCGATGGCCGTCCGCACCCCGTACGGCCGGGTCCTCGCCCGCCAGGTGGCGCTCGGCACCAACGTCTTCCCCGCCCTGGTGCGGCGCCTGCGCCACTACACCGTGCCCGTGTACGACTACGCCCTCATGACGGAGCCGCTCACCGAGGCGCAGCTGGCCTCCGTCGGGTGGCGGAACCGGCAGGGCCTCGGGGACAGCGCCAACCAGTTCCACTACTTCCGGCTCACCGCCGACCGCCGCATCCTCTGGGGCGGCTACGACGCGATCTACCCCTTCGGCGGCCGGGTCCGCGCCGAGCTGGACCAGCGCCCCGAGACCTACCTGACGCTCGCCGAGCACTTCTTCCGCTGCTTCCCGCAGCTGGAGGGCGTCCGCTTCAGCCACGCGTGGGGCGGGGCCATCGACACCTGCTCCCGCTTCTCCGCGTTCTTCGGCACCGCCCACCGCGGCCGGGTCGCCTACGCGCTGGGGTACACCGGCCTCGGTGTGGGCGCGTCCCGGTTCGGCGCGGACGTGATGCTCGACCTGCTGTCGGGCGAGCCCACCGAGCGCACGGCGCTGGAGATGGTCCGCAGCAAGCCGCTGCCGTTCCCGCCGGAGCCGTTCGCCTGGGCCGGCATCGGCGTGACGAAGTGGTCTCTGGCCCGCGCCGACGCCAACGGCGGCCGGCGCAACCTGTGGCTGCGGGCGATGGACCGGTTCGGCCTCGGCTTCGACAGCTGAGGGCGCCCGCACGGCCGCGGCAGGCACCCGGGCGCCGGGGGAGTGAAGGGCGCGGGGTGCGGGGTGCGGGGTCCGGGGTGCGGACCGGGGGCGGTGCGGACGCGGCGCCTCCGCCTCCTCTGCGGCTCCCGCGGCCCCCGGGGCGCCTCGGAGCGCGGGCCGGCCGCATAGGGCCGTGGCCCCCGCGCTGCCCGCGCCGCCCGGGCGGGCGCGTTTACGATCGGCTCCTCCGGCAACGCGGTAGCTGGTCCACCCGGGCCGCTGCGCGTCCACCCGCGGGGAGGTCACCCCATGACGCAGCCGGGCAACTTCGACGTCGTGTCGCTGAAGGCGTACATCGAACGGGAGACCGAGGCCCTGCGCAGCGACGTGCGGCAGGTGACGGAGGAGGCGGCAGCGCCGCTTCCCGGGACTCCTCCCGGGTGGCGGCGAGGGCCGAGCGCGAGCTCGCCGAGGCGGCCGCGGAGCAGCGGGACCGGGCGGCCGGGGCCGTCGAGCAGTGCCCCTGCGGCCAGGGCGACGGCCCGGTGCACCTGTGCGTCGGTGCGGGCCCGGACCACGACCCGGAGCGGTGCCTGTGCGCCGCGCTGCCCGCCGTCCCCGCGTCCGCCGCGCTCCTGGAACCGGTACGGGACGGCTCCGGCACCGTCACCGACTTCCTCATCCGGGCCGGGAACCACGTCCGCTCCGCCCAGTGGCTGGCCCCGCCGGACCAGCAGGTCGGCCGCAGGTACCTCGCGGCCCTGCCGGGGGCGGCGGCGAGCGGCCTGCGCGACGCGCTGGTCGAGGTGCTGGAGACCGGCAGGGCACTGGGCGGCCTGGTCGTGGACTACACCGAGGAGCGGTTCGGCCGGCTGCGGCGCGTGCAGCTCGTGCACCACGCCGCCCGCTGCGGCGACCGGCTGCTGATGACGTGGCGGCCGGTGCGCAGCCAGGCGGAGCTGCTCACCATCGACGCGCAGCACCTGGCGTCGATGGGCTGGGGCCGGTGGGACCTGCTGTCGGGCACGGTGTCGTGGTCCGAGGGCATGCAGCGGATCTTCCGCGCCGACCCGCAGCTTCCGTGGTCCCTGCTGGAGATGTGCGACGCGGTGCTCCCCGCGGACGTCCAGGCGTTCGGCGAGTTCGCGGCGTCGGTGCTGGCGGGGGAGGAGCCCGCCTGGACCCGGATCCGGTTCAACGTGGTCGGGGAGGTCCGGACGGTGGACCTGCTGGGCAGGCCGGTGGCCGACACCGACGGGCGGCCCTGGGCGGTGCAGATGGTGGCCCGCGATCTCACCCCGCAGATGCGCAGCCGGCGCCGCCTGGTCGCCAAGGAGACGGAGGCCCGCCAGCTGCGGCAGCAGGCGGAGGCCGAGCGCCACGTGGCCTCGGTCCTGCGGGAGGCGGTGCTGCCGACGTACTCCTCGGGACTCGCGGAACTCGGCATCAGCGCGGCCGCCGCCTACCTGCCGGCGGAGGAGGACGCGGCCGTGGGCGGCGACTGGTACAAGTGCCGGCGCCAGCCCGACGGGCAGGCGCTGATCGCGGTGGGCGACGCGCAGGGCCACGGCCTGGACGCGGTGGCCCGCATGGCGCAGCAGCGGTACGCGACGGCCGGGCTGGCGCAGACGGGCGCCAGCCCGGGGTCCGTGGCCACCTGGCTGAACGAGCTGGTGGCCACGGACCCCGCCGCGGCGATGGCGAGCGTGGTCATCGGCCACATCGGCCCCGAGCGGATCCTGCGCTGGGCGTCCGCCGGGCACCCCGCGCCGCTGCTGCTGCGGGACGGCACGGCGTCCGCCCTGCCGACCGAGCACCGGGGCCCCCTCCTCGGCGCACTGCCCGGCCACGTGTACGAGACGGCCGAACTGCCCCTCGCCGACGGCGACCTCCTGCTGCTCTACACCGACGGCGTCGTGGAGCGGCGCGGCCAGGACATCACCGAGGGCGTCGACGCGCTGGCGCGCCGCCTGGTGTCCCTCGGCAGCGCCGAGCCGCAGCGGGTCGTCGACCGGCTGGCGGAGGAGTACGGGAGGGCGTCCCACGAGGACGACGCCTGCCTGCTGGCCGTACGCCTCCGCAGCCCGTAGCCGTAGCGCACGCGGCGTGCACGGCGTGTGGCAGCGACCGTGCCCCGGGCCCGGCAGCCGGGCGTCAGGCGGGCATGAGCCGGCTCGCCGCCGCGTCCGGGTCGCCGTGCGGGTGCCGATCCGGCGCAGGGAAGGACGGGGCGAGCAGCCGCACCTCGTGCCCCGCCGACAGCCGCAGCTCGATGATGGACCGGACGGTCGGCCACTC
Source organism: Streptomyces sp. CC228A (assembly GCF_021390935.1). GTDB lineage: Bacteria > Actinomycetota > Actinomycetes > Streptomycetales > Streptomycetaceae > Streptomyces. Next base: position 102,279 of record NZ_JAJPUI010000002.1, on the reverse strand, counting down.
CTCGCGCAGTACCGAGTAGAACGCCGTGTCGCGCACCACCCCGTCCAGCCCGCGCGAGTGCGCCCGCCGCACGCCCTCGCAGGTGGCGCCGAGCCGCTCGATCGCCGTCCGCGACCGGCTGTTGCGGGCGTCGGCGCGCAGCGAGATCCGCCGCACGCCCCACGTCTCGAAGGCGTGGGCGAACATGAGCAGCTTCGCCTCCGTGTTGGCGCCCGTGCCCCGGGCGCTCGCCGCGATCCACGTGTTGCCGATCTCGGCGGCGTCCGGCACCGCCGTGACGGGATCCCCGAACGGTACGCCCGTGACCGGCGGCCACACCATCGGCCCCCGCCAGTAGTCCAGTTCGACGAACCGGGTGGAACCGATCACCCGCCCGTCGGCGGCGCTGAGCATCGCGAACGGCAGGGCGCGCCCCGCCGCCTGATCGCCCAGCGCCCGGGCGATGTAGTCGCGCGCCGCCTCGGGCCCGTCGGGCACCGGGGTGAAGGCGTACGCGGCACGATCCTGAGCACCGGCCTGGGCGAGGCCCTCCGCGTGGCACATGGCCAGCGGCTCCAGGCGCACCGTGCGCCCGTCGAGGACAACAGGTACTGGCAACGGAACATCGGTCTTTCACGAGCAGGGGAGCTCCCGCGCCGGCGTCGCGGCGCGCGAGTGAGGGAGAGGCTCGCCGGGCGGGGCCGTCCGTGTCACCGACGGGTGTGCACGGGCGGGCTGAACCGATGCGGCACCGGGGCGAGGAGCTCAGTATGCAGCCACGGAACCCCGCTGAACAGAACCCTGGGAGAAGGCGTGCGCACGCGCGGGTGAAACCTCTCACCACGCTTGCCGCGCCCGCTGTGCGCCCCCGTGAGCCCGTTCACTCCTTCGTGGTCTCCCAACCCGCGTAATGATCCGCGGCCACCCCCCTCTCCCTGTGTGAACGCACTGCTCACAGGGGCAGTCACACACGTCCGCAGACGGACAGGGAGGCTGTGCGCGATGACAGGTTCGGGGGCTTCGGGAACGTCCGGCTCCGGCTCGGCCGGGGCGAGGACACCAGAGGCCAGGGCGGCGGTGGAGTGGCTGGTGTCGGTGGCACCGGACCCGGACGCCTGCCGGTGGGAGTGGGAGCGCAGTCCGACGGGGGTCGCGCTGCTGCCGGCCGGGCGGCGCTGGGACGTGCTGATCATCCCGGGCAGGCTCGGCTACCCGACGCTCGACGTGCTCCAGCGCCTCGTCGGCCGGCCCGGCCCGGTCCTCGCGGACTTCGGCGACGCGCGCATGGGCTTCTTCGTCCCGCCGGGCACCGCGGCCCGCTGGGTGGGTACGGGGGTGCGCACCGCCGGCCGGGGCACCTGGATCGTGGTGCCGTACCCGGGGAGGACCACCGGCGGAGTGCGCTGGCTGGTGCTGCCGGACGGCGCCGGCACCCTCACGGATCCCGTGCTGCTGGAACTGGCCCTGCACGAGGCGGCCGGCAGCCTCGCCGGGCACACCCGCAGCGCCGAGGGCGGGACCGCGGCAGGGCGCCCCGGGCACCGGGCCCGGAACGGGGCCGGCAGCCCCGGGCACGGGGGCGGGGCCGGGGCGCGCCCCGGGCACGGGGGCGGCGGTCGCGTCGCCGGGGACGACCCCGCCGACGACCGGGGCGGGGACGCACCCGCGGAGGGCGGAAAGCACCCGCGCGAGCACGCCGAAGACGGCACGGGCGGCACCGTTCGAAGCGGCGGGGACGCACACGGCGACGGCGGGGAGGGGAACGGCGGCGGCACGGGCGGGACGGGCTGAGCGGCGGGGACGCACCCGACGGCGGAGGCGGCGAGGCGGCAGCAGTCGGCGCCGGAGGCGGTGACGTAGTCGGAGGCGACGGCGGAGGCGGTGAGGCGGCAAGAGGCGACCGCCGGGCGAAACGGGCCGGGAGGGCCGGCGGGGTGGGCGGCTGGGGGTGCAACCGGTCGCACGGGCAGCGGCGGAGGCGGCTGGGGGTGACACGGGTCGGGAACGGCGGAGGAGGCCGCCGGGGGTGAAGTGGGCCGGGCGGCCGGTGGCGGAGGGCAGCCGGGTCTGCAGGCCGCCGCCGGGCGGAGCGGGGGTCAGACCGGACCGCTTCGGCGGCCGGAGGCCCTCGCGGAGCTTCGACGGCCGCGTACCGCCCGCAGCAACAGCCCCAGCCCGCTGAACAGCAGCACGCTGCCCACCACGTCCAACGGCCAGTGGTAGCCCCGCAGGACGAGACCGCACCCCGTCGCCGCGACCGCGGCGGCGGCGACCGGCAGCAGCAGGCGCCGGTGCACCAGCAGCGCAGCCCCGCAGTACGCGACGAGGGCGGTGGCCGTGTGCCCCGACGGGTAGTAGCCGGCCGCCTCCGTCAGCGGCCCCGGCCGGGCGAGCAGCAGCTTCAGCGGCACGACCAGGGCGGGGACGAGGACCATGGCCGCGCCCGCGTACAGCGCGTGGGCCCGGCGGCCGCGCCCCACCGCGTAGACCATGGCGGCCAGCAGCACCGGCAGCGCGACGGGCAGCCCGCCGAGATCCGCACCGGCCTCGGTGAGCCAGGCAGGCCCGCGCCCGGCGAGCAGGCGCCCGGCGCGCTCGTCCAGCCGCAGCAGCGGGCCCCGGACGGCGACCTGCCAGGTGACCAGTGCGAACCCGCACAGCAGGAGAACGGCGGAAACGGAAGCCGGCCGCCCAGGAACAGGGGGGAGTGTTCCGGGGCGGCCGCCTGGACCGGTGTGCAGCCGCGCGCCCCGGGGGGTGTGGGGCGGGCGACGGTCCGATCGGTGAGGAGTGCCGGAGCTGGAAGCGCCGGCGGTGTGCGCTGAGGCACGCCCAGGACGGGGCTGGGGAGGCCCCTGCCTGGTGCCGCCCGCAGTCTCCTGCGAGCGGGGTTCTTCTCTCATCCACCACGACCGTACGACACACGGGAGGGGGGCCGACAGCCGGCTTTCCAACCCGCCATCGGCCCCCCACAGCTTCTTCACGTACCCGCCGGTCACCGGCCCGCGGGCACGGTCCGGCCGACCGGCCGGGGGATTCCTCAGACGCGGGCGAACGCGCCCTCGATGATGTCGAGGCCCTCGTTCAGCAGGTCCTCGCCGATGACCAGCGGCGGCAGGAAGCGCAGCACGTTGCCGTAGGTGCCGCAGGTCAGCACGAGCAGGCCCTCCGCGTGGCAGGCCTTCGCCAGCGCGGCGGCGGCCTCCGGGTTCGGCTCCTTGGCCGCCGGGTCCTTCACCAGCTCGATCGCGATCATCGCGCCGCGGCCCCGGATGTCACCGATGATCTCGTACTTCTCCTGCATGGCGGCGAGGCGGCCCTTCATGACCTCCTCGATGCGCTTCGCCTTGCCGTTGAGGTCGAGCTCCTTCATCGTCTCGATGGCGCCGAGCGCACCGGCGCAGGCCACCGGGTTGCCGCCGTAGGTGCCGCCGAGGCCGCCCGCGTGCGCGGCGTCCATGATCTCGGCGCGGCCGGTCACCGCGGCCAGCGGCAGACCGCCCGCGATGCCCTTGGCGGTGGTGATCAGGTCCGGGACGATGCCCTCGTCCTCGCACGCGAACCACTGGCCGGTGCGGCAGAACCCGGACTGGATCTCGTCGGCGACGAAGACGATGCCGTTGTCGTTGGCGAACTTCACGATCTCCGGCAGGAAGCCCTTCGCCGGCTCGATGAAGCCGCCCTCGCCGAGGACCGGCTCGATGATGATCGCGGCCACGTTCTCCGCGCCGACCTGCTTGGTGATCTGGTCGATGGCCTGCTTGGCGGCCTCGGGACCGCAGTTCTCCGGGCCGGTCGGCCAGCGGTAGCCGTACGCCACCGGCACCCGGTACACCTCGGGCGCGAACGGGCCGAAGCCGTGCTTGTACGGCATGTTCTTCGCCGTCAGCGCCATCGTGAGGTTGGTGCGGCCGTGGTAGCCGTGGTCGAAGACGACGACCGCCTGGCGCTTGGTGTGGGCACGGGCGATCTTGACGGCGTTCTCGACGGCCTCGGCGCCGCTGTTGAACAGCGCCGACTTCTTGGCGTGGTCGCCCGGGGTCAGCTCGGCGAGCGCCTCCGCGACCTCCACGTAGCCCTCGTACGGGGTGACCATGAAGCAGGTGTGCGTGAAGTCGGCGAGCTGCGCGGAGGCGCGGCGCACGACGGCCTCGGCGGAGGCGCCGACGGAGGTCACGGCGATGCCGGAGCCGAAGTCGATCAGGCGGTTGCCGTCGACGTCCTCGATGATGCCGCCGCCGGCGCGGGCGGTGAACACCGGCAGCACGGAGCCCACGCCTGCGGCGACCGCGGAGACGCGGCGTGCCTGAAGCTCCTGCGACTTCGGGCCGGGAATGGCGGTGACGACGCGGCGCTCCTGCGGGATTTCGGTCATGCGGGGCTCCTGGGGGTGCTTACGGACGCTATGTCTCTACTTTCTCCCGCAGGCTAGGCCCGGGCAGGCCGACCGGGCATGCGCCGTTCGGGAGTGGTGCGGCGGATCCCGTTGTCCGCCGCGGACATAGCGCGCGCGCCCGCGTGCGCCGTCCTCGCCGGCCGTACCGTCCTTTGCCGGCATTCCGGGCTCGCTGCCGTGCCTGCCGCCGCCCTGGCAGGGCCTGTCTGCCTCGCCGTCATCGCCGTCCTCGCCTGCCGTGCCTGCCGCGCCTGCTGTCCCTGGCTGGGCCTGCCGCTGCCCCGGCTGGGCCTGCGTGCCGTGCCTGCCGCGCCTGCTGCCCCTGGGGAGGACCTCGGCCTCAGAGGGTGCCGCCCGGGGCCGGGTCCGGGGGCGCATCCGTGATCAGCGAGGGCCCAGGGGCGGAGGCGTCCCCGCGTCCGGGAGGGAACCGGCGCCGGCCGGGGGCGTCCCCGTGGCCAGGCGCGGTGCCTGCGCGGCCGCGGGCGCGCCCTCCGAGACCGGAGGCGCGGCGGACGACGGCCCCGCGGCCGTGTGCGGCGGCGCCTCCACGGGCCCGGCCGCGGCCTGCCGGGCGAGCAGGAAGCCCGCCTGGAAGCGGCTGGTCGCGCCGAGCTCCTCCATGAGCTCCGACACGCGCCTGCGGCAGGTCCGCAGCGACATGCCGAGCTTGCGGGCGATCACCTCGTCCTTCGCCCCCGAGACCAGCCACCGGACGACAGCCTCCCGCAGACAGCTCTCGGTGGCCTTCGAGTACGAAGGGGCGAACGGCTCCGCCATGTGCCACAGGTGCCCGAACACCGCCGCGAGGAACGCCACCACGGACGGTTCCCGCACCACCGCGGTCGCCTCGGGGTCGTCCGGCACGGGCAGGAACGCCGCCGCGCCGTCGAACACCAGCAGGCGTCCGAACAGCCCGCCGAGGGTGCGGATCTCCGCCCCCGCACCGCCCACCTCCTCGGCGTACCGCTGCGCCTCCCGGCTGTGCCGGGCCGTGTGCTGGTACAGCACCCGCAGGCGCACCCCCCGCTCCAGCAGCTCCAGGTCGCGGGCCGCCTCGCTGCCGGGCCGCCGGCACCCCGGGTGCCCGACGGGCCGGGCGGTCAGCACCTCCTCGGTACAGCGGGCCGCCGCGTCCGCCACCAGCCGCGCCACCCGGTCGTGCGGCCCCACCACCTCCACCGCGTCCGGGGCCCGCCGCCGGCGGTGCGCCTGCTCGTACACCGGCCCCAGGGCCTCAAGGCGTGCCCTGGCGCGTTCCAGGGCGTCCAGCCGCCGCCGCAGCCGGCCCTCCTCCGGGCCGATCAGCTCGGCCGCCGCGGTGTACGGGCTGACCGCCCTGATCCCCCCGGCCGCCTCCGCGGTGGCGAGCCGGTGGTCCGTCAGCTCCGCCAGCGCCTCCTGCACTTGCCGCTGCGAGACGCCGAGCGCCGCCCGGACGGACTCCGGGGTCGCCGCGCCCCGTTCCAGCAGATGGGCGTAGGCCCGCCGGGCCGTGTCGCCGAGGTCCGACGGCGTACTCGTGAACGTGTTCATCGTGCCCCCTCACCTTCCTGCCAGGCCGCTTGCTGAACGGGGCGGACCCTGGACCGGAGGTCCGTTCCCCACGCATTCTTGAGGCGCCGGGAAAAGGCGCCGGAAAACATCGGCCGCCGTATTACCGGAGCTGAATTCACGTTCAGTCGAAGCAATGGCATGAAGCTCGCTCGGTCTGTCCGTACACCAGGGCGAGGCCCTGCCCCCGCGCCCATCCTAGGAGAGTTGAGACCGCTCTCAATGGTTGCCTGGTGGCGTTTTCCGGACAGCTGTCCTTATCCCGGAAGGGTGCTTTTCCGCCACCCGCGGAATTGCCCTGCGCGACGGGCCGGACCGGGTACTCCGCGAGAAGGAAAGAGGAGAGAACCGTCATGAACCTGCGCCGCAGGCGTATCGCCACCGTCGCCGTCAGCTCGGCCGTCCTCACCGGCCTCGTCCTGCCGACCGCCGCGCTCGCCGCGCCGCCCGGTCCCGCCCCCGCGCAGGGCGTGGTGACCGGCCAGGCGGGAGCCCGGGCGGGGAAGGCGGATGTCGCCGTCGCGATCCTCGACATCACCAAGAAGCTCATCGGCATCGTCACCGACGCGATCGAGCGCAAGCAGAACCGCAGCGGCTATGTGAAGAGCCTCATGGAGGGCGCCTTCTACGAGGCCGGACAGCGGTACAACGTCATGGTCATCAACAACGCCAACCGCCATACCGCGCACCTCAGGGGCGTCGTCTACGACGCCAGGATCAGCGGCATCCACGGCACCTACCGCGTCATCGTCTTCGAGTCCGGCACGTTCACCAACCACGGCGACGGCGGCTGGATCAACTGGGCGTTCCGCGGCTGGTTCGACCGCGACGGCGGCCACGTGACGTTCCGCCGCTCCTGGTGACCGGCGCCGCCGATCCGGCGGGACCCGCCGACCCGGCGGGATCCGTCGCCGCAGCCGAACCCGCCCACCACGTCGCCTCCGCCAGCGCCGCCCGCACGGGCCACCCCGCCGGCCCCCACGGCGCCCGCCCGGCCCCTCCCGGTCGTGCCGCCCATTCCGCCGCCGCCCGCCCCGAACCCCTCACCCGTACGCGCCTCCTGGCCCGCACGTGCCCCCATGCCCGTACCCGTACACGTACCCGTACCGCACCCCGTACCGAAAGGAACCGCGACACCATGCGACGCAGCACCACCCTGGCCGCTCTCGCCCTCACTTCGGCCGCCGTCCTCGGCGGCGCGCTTCCCGCCCAGGCGGCCGAGCGGCCGACAAGCGCGGTCCCCGCCCCCGCCTCCGCCTCCGCCTCCGCCAAGGGCGTCAGCGTGAAGGTCTCCATGGACCAGCTCGGGGCCGGCAACCGCATCGCGGACGCGATCCGGTCCATCAAGACCGACGACCGGGGCCACTTCGTCCGTGAGGCCGTCAACAAGGCCTTCGACGCGGCGGGCGGCCGACACAACGTCATGCTGATGAACCTCAGCCAGGGCTACCAGGAACGCCTCCACGGCAAGCGCCTCTACGCGAACGTCCAGTGGGGCAACATCTACTACGGCCTGTGGATCGCGGAGTCCGGCCGGTTCACCAACCAGGGCGACGGCGGCTGGATCAACTGGGGCTTCAAGGGCTGGTTCGACCGCGACGGCGGCCATGTGACGTTCCGCCGCTCCTGGTGACGCCGCGTCACCCGGGCCGGCACCCGCCGCGGGCACTAGATTGACGGGTGCACGGACGTGTGGGCCTGGCTGGTCAGGGGGCAGGGAATGGACAGGGACGGTACGTCGTACGAGGCACGGGGCGCGCACGCCGATCCCGTACCACGCCCGGCCGCGCCTCCGGAACCGTCCGCCCCGCCCCCGGGGCCGGGCCCGCACCCGCAGGACGGCCCGGCGGCCGCGCCCCCGGTGCCTCCCGTGCCCCGGCACGCGCCCCGCCCGGCTCCCGGCGCCGGCGGCGGCACCAGGGCGGCCTCGGTCCTGGAGTGGCTGCGCACCCCGCGGCCCGAGGCCGAGCCCGGCGTCTGGCGCTTCGGCCACCGCCCGCGGCCCGAGCAGGAACCCGACCTCGTGCCCGCCAGGCAACTCGTCAGCGGCGCGCTCATCGCGTACCTCTGTGGCTGGCTCTTCTGGTCCCTGCTCTGGAACGGCTACCTCCAGTTCGGCTGGATCTTCACCCGCAACTGGTGGGTCCAGCCGATGTTCTGGCTCGTGCCGACCGAGTGGACGAACGTCCACCACCCGCAGTACCCGCTGTTCGTCGTCCTCACCTACCTCTACTACGGCCTCGTGCTGGCCCTGATCGCCTTCGGCATGGGGCGCCTGGGCAACTGGGGCGAGCTGTGGCGCCGCTACGGCGTGCCGCTCTGGCCGCTGTTCGTGCTGCTCCCCGGCGTGTGGCGGGCGATGCCGCGGACCGTGGAGTGGCTGACGTGGTTCTCCAACCTGTACTACGTGGCGCTCACCGCCGCCGTCATCGCGGTCGTCGGCCGCGCCGCCGCTGGCCCGTCGTCGCCCGCCGCGGCCGCCGCGGCGCCCGCGACACGCAGCCGGACAGCCCCGAAGGGGCGGCCGACCCCGCCGAGTGGCCTGACCTGCGGGACGCAGGCCTCACCGAAGCCGCCGCCCGGCTCGCCGAGGCCACCCGCGCGGGCGCGCTCGGCGACGTCGACTACGCGCGCATCCGGCGGGCCTGGGAGGGCGTACGCACCCACCCCGCCCGCCTCGCCGCCTTCACCGAGGCCGTGCGCGCGCACGGCGCCGCCGCCTGCGCCCACCCCTCCGGCCTGCGACCTGCCGACGCGCACCGCCACCCACGACCTCGTCACCGGGCAGGTGCGCATCGGCACGGCCGCCGACCACCCCCGCAACCCCTACGCCCGCCGCACCACCGGCGTCGCCCTCGAACCCCAGCTGCTCGGCACCTCCCTGCTCGCCATCGGCCCCGCCGGGTCGGGCAAGACCGAACGGCTCACCCGACCCGTCACCGAGTCCCTGTGCCTCCAGGCCCTCGCGGGCCGCGCCGCCGTCGTCGCCGTGGCCGCCAGGGGCACCCGCCTCGCCCCCGACGACGCCTTCGACGCGGTCATCGCCGTCGGAGACCCCGAGGCCCGGCACGACCTCGACCTGTACGGCGGCGCCGAGGAGCCCGACGACGCGGCCCGGCTCCTCGCCGAAGCCCTGGCCGGCGACCTCCTCCCGGACACCCGCCGCGCCGCCACCGCCCTGGCCCAGCTCATCGGGCCGTACCGCGCCGCGCACGGCCACTTCCCCGGCGTACCGGAGCTGCGGGAACTCCTCGGCGGCGCCCCCGGCGCCCTCGCCGCGCTGCGCGCCGCCGTCGCCGGCGACCCGGCCCAGCTGCGGGACCTCGACGCGCGGGCCCGGCAGGCCGAGCGCGGGGACGACGTCGCGGTGCTGCTCGCGGAGCGGATCGCCTTCCTGGACCGGCCCGCCTTCGCACACGTCTTCCGCACCGACGGCCCCGCCGCCCGGCGGGAGGCACCCGCCGACCCGTCCCGCAAGGCCCCCGCCCCCACGCCTCCCGCGGACCGCCCCGGGCGGCCCTTCTCCCTGCGGGCCATCGAGCACCCCGTGCGGGTCCGCGTCGACCTGCCGGAGCGCGGCCACGCCGAGGCGTCCCGGATCGTCGCCCGGCTGGTGCTGGCCCAGTTCACCGAGGCCGCGCTCGCCCGCGCCGACCGGTCGCTGTTCGCCTGCCTCGTCCTGGACGACGCCACCGACACCGTCAGCGCCGACGCCGTGCGCGGCATCCAGCGGCTGCGCTCCGCCCACGCGGGCGTCGTCCTGGCGCTGCGCACCCTGGAGGACGTGCCGGAGGCCCTGCGCGGTCCGCTGCTCGGCGCGGTCGGCTGCCGCATGGCGTTCGCGGGGCTGGCGCCCTGGGACGGCGGCCGATTCGCCGAGGTGTGGGGCACCGAATGGGTGCAGACCCGCGACATCACCAACCGGCAGATCATCGCGGACGAGCCGCTGACGCGGTTCCTGCACGCGCTGCGCCGCCTGGTCACGGGCCGCGCCGCCACGGCGGAGGCCGTCACCGTCCGCGAGGTGGAACGGCAGCGCTGGTCCGCCTCCGAGCTGGCGCACGGGGTCCCGGCGGGCCACGCGGTGCTCTCGCTGACCCGGGTCCAGGGCGAGCACGTCCCGCCGCTCCTCGTCGACCTGCGCGGCTGACCGCTCGGCGGCGTCCCGCCCGTACACCGCCACTCGGCCCACATGCCCGCACACCGCCGAGACCGGTAGCCGGCCCCGCTCACCCCCGTCGGCAGGCGGCCGGGCCCGCGCACCGCCGCGCGCCGGCGGAGGGGCCCGTACGGCACGGGTGCCGGAACCGTACGGCCGCGGGGCTGGCGCCGCCCGTACGGCGGCGGCGACCGGGGCCGGTCTGTACGGCAGCGGGGGCCAGGGGCGGGGCCCGTACGACGGGCGGAGGCCGGCGACCGGGCCCGCAGGGCCGCGCACCGTCACGCGCCACCGCGCCACCGCGCACCGGCGACCGGGTCCGGACGGGGGCGGGGGCCGTGCACGCCGCCACCGCGTGCGCCGACCGGAGAGGACGCCCCATGAGCGACAGTCGTACGTCCTGGCAGAATCGAGGAGAGCCGTTCATACGGGACGGCGCAAACCCCCCCCGCACTCCCGCCCCCTCCCGAAGGCCCGCCGGTTCATGCCGCTCACCCTCGCCTCCCTCGTCCAGCACTCGGCGCTCAAGCTCACCGTGCGGGCGGGCGAGGACCGCCTCGACACGCCCGTCCGCTGGGCGCACGTCAGCGAACTCGCCGACCCCGTGCCCTACATGGAGGGCGGCGAGCTGCTGCTGACCACCGCCATGACGCTCGACGCCGAGAACGTCGAGGCGATGCGCCGCTACGTGCGGCACCTCGCCGGCGCGGGGGTCGTCGGTGTCGGCTTCGCCGTGGGCGTCAATTACGACGCCCTTCCCCAGGCGCTGCTGGACGCCGCCCTGGAGGAGGACCTGCCGCTCCTGGAAGTGCCGAGGCGCACCCCGTTCCTCGCCATCTCCAAGGCGGTCTCGGCGGCGCTGGCCGCCGACCAGTACCGCGCGGTCACCGCCGGGTTCGAGGCCCAGCGGGAGCTGACCCGCGCCGCTCTCGCGGAGGGCCCCGACGCGGTCGTCGCCCGCCTCGCGGCGCACGTGGACGGCTGGGCCGCGCTGTACGACGCGTCCGGCGCGGTCGTCGCCGCCGCGCCCGACTGGGCGGCGCGCCGGGCGGCCAGGCTCGCCCCCGACGTGCAGCGGCTGCGTGAGCGCGCCGCGCCGCCACCGCCGTCGTGGGCGGCACCGACGACCGCGTGGAGCTCCAGTCACTGGGCACGGGCCGGCGTGTGCGGGGCGCGCTCGCGGTCGGCACGGGCGCTCCGCTCGGCACGGCGGAGCGGTACGCCGTGCACTCCGCGATCGCCCTGCTGACCCTGACGACGGAGCGCTCGCGCTCGCTGCAGGCCGCCGAGCAGCGGCTGGGCGCGGCCGTGCTGCGGATGCTGCTGGCCGGCCAGCCCGACCACGCCCGCACGGTCGCCGGGGAGCTGTACGGCGGGCTGCTCGACGCCCCGTTCCGGCTGGTCGTCGCCGAGGCCGGGAGCGACCTGGACCCGGCGGCCGAACCGCCGCTCGCGTCCCTCGCGGACACCCTCGAAACCGCCGCCGCGGGTGCGGGCGAGGCCGTGCTGGCCGTGCCCGAGGGCGTCGACCGGCTGGTGGTCCTGGCGGCGGACGGGGGAGCGGTGGTCGCCGCCTGCGAGGCGTACGGGGAGAAGGACGCGGAGGAGGCCGGGGCGTTCCTCGGGCTCTCCGCCCCCACCGGGCCGATAGCCGCGGCGGGCGCGTACAAGCAGGCCGAGCAGGCCCTCTCGGTGGCCCGCCGCCGGGGGAGGACCCTCGTCGAGCACGAGGAGCTCGCGGCGGGTTCCCTGCTGCCCCTCCTCGCGGACGACGCCGTACGGGCTTTCGCGGACGGCATGCTGCGCGCGCTGTACGAGCACGACGCGACCGGCCGCGGCGACCTCGTCGCGTCCCTGCGCGCCTGGCTCTCCCGCCACGGCCAGTGGGACGCCGCGGCGGCGGACCTGGGCGTCCACCGCCACACGCTGCGCTACCGCATGCGGCGCGTCGAGGAGATCCTCGGCCGCTCGCTCGACGACCCGGATGTCCGCATGGAGCTGTGGCTCGCCCTGAAGGCGACGGGGGACCAGCCTCCCGCACCATGAGGGCCCCCGAACCGGCCCGCATCACCCCGGCCCGGGGCCCGGGAACCCCCCAGGCAGAGTGAGCCGACGGGCAGAGTGAGCCGACGGGCAGAGTGATCCGGCGGGCAGAGGGCGCCGTCGGGTAGAAGGAGCCGGCGGGCAGGACGAACCGGCGGGTACGGGCACCCACCGGGCAGGACGAACCGGCGGGTACGGGCACCCACCGGGCAGAGGGCGCCGTCGGGCGCCGGAAGCCACCCACCGGCCGCACCCTCCACGCACCGGCCCCGTCCTTCGGCGCCCGGCCACACCCTCCGCGTACCGGCCCCGCCCTCCGGCGACCGGCCACACCCTCCGCGTACCGGCCCCGCCCTCCGGCGACCGGCCGCATCTCCGCTGCAACCGCTCCATCCCCATGCGCTCGGCCCCGCCCTCCACGCGCCGGCCCCGCCCTCCACGCGCCGGCCCCGCCCTCCACGCGCCGGCCCCGCCCTCCGGCGACCGGCCATCCCCAGCTCCCGTCCTCGTCCCCGATAGCGACCCTGCCTGCCCCCAACACCCACCTCACTGCCCGAATCCGGGCAGAATCTTTGCCATGCCGACCGGTTGATCTTTAGTCTCCTGCTCATGACAACCCCTGCCGCCGAGTCGGTGTCCGCAGCGCCGGTCGACCCGGCCCCTCCCGCCCCCCGCCGCCGCATCACCGGTGCCGTCTGGGCCGCGCTCGCGATCGTGTACGTGGTGTGGGGCTCCACCTACCTCGGTATCCGCGTGGTCGTCGAGACCATGCCGCCCTACCTCTCCGCCGGGGCGCGGTTCGTCACCGCGGGACTGCTGCTCGCCGCGCTGCTCGCCTGGCGGCAGGGGCCGGCCGTGCTCAAGGTGACCCGCGCCCAGCTGGTGTCCGCCTCCGTCGTCGGCCTGCTCCTGCTGGTCGGCGGCAACGGCCTGGTGGTCCTCGCCGAGACCTCCATCCCCTCAGGGCTCGCGGCCCTGCTCATCGCCGTCGTCCCCGCGTGGGTCGTGCTGCTGCGCACCGCGTTCGGCGAGCGGCCCGGCGCCGGCGCGTACCTCGGCGTCCTCCTCGGCCTCGCGGGGCTCGCCGTCCTCACCCTGCCCGGCCTCAGCGGCGACATCCACCTGGGCGGTGTCGTCCTGGTGATCGCCGCGACCCTGCTGTGGTCGACGGGGTCGTTCTCCTCGTCCCGGATACCGATGCCGGGGAACCCCTTCACCGCCAGCGCGTACGAAATGGTGGCCGGGGGCATCGGCTGCCTCCTCGTGGGGCTCGCGCGGGGTGAGCAGCACGGCGCCGACCTCGCCGAGGTGTCCGCCCGGTCCTGGACGGCCTTCGCGTACCTCGTGGTCTTCGGGTCGCTCATCGCGTTCACCGCGTACGCGTGGCTCCTGCAGCGGGCGCCGCTCTCGCTGACCGCCACGTACGCCTACGTGAACCCGGTCGTCGCCGTCCTGCTGGGCGCCCTGATCCTGGACGAGGCGCTGACCTGGCCGCTCGTCGTCGGCGGCACGATCGTGGTCGCCGGGGTGTGCCTGATCGTCAGCACCGAACGGCGTACCTGACCGCCCCCGCATCTGCCGAACCGGCGGATCGGGACCCCCGACCACTCCACGCCGGACAAACCCGGACGCGGCTCCTCGCGCCTACCGTGTCCCCTGAGACCACGCGAACGCGCGGGGAACACCCAACTCCCCCACAACTCGGAAGGGCCCGGGACCGCGATGACCGCCACCCACGCCTTCTGGCTCGCCGGCCGCCAGGCCACCGGCGACGCCACCTTCGACGTCACCTCCCCCTGGGACGGCCGCCTCGTCGGCCAGGTCAGTGTGCCCACGGAGGCCCAGGTCGAAGAGGCCGTGGCCGCCGCCCACGCCGTCCTCGACGAGTTCGCCGCCACTCCCGCGCACGTCCGCGCCGCCGCCCTCGACCACGTCTCGAAGCGGCTCGCCGAGCGCACCGAGGAGATCGCGCAGCTGATCTCCGCGGAGAACGGCAAGCCCGTCAAGTGGGCCCGGGGCGAGGTCGGCCGCGCCGTCTCCGTCTTCCGCTTCGCCGCAGAGGAGGCCCGCCGCTTCAACGGCGGCGACGCCCAGCGCCTCGACACCGACGCCGGCGGCACCGGCCGACTCGCCCTGACCCGCCGCTTCCCCAAGGGCGTCGTCCTCGGCATCGCGCCGTTCAACTTCCCGCTGAACCTGTGCGCCCACAAGGTCGCCCCGGCCATCGCCGTCGGTGCCCCCATCATCCTCAAGCCGGCCCCGGCCACGCCGATCTCCGCGCTGATCCTGGGTGAGCTGCTGGCCGAGACCGACCTGCCGGCCGGCTCCTGGTCCGTCCTGCCGGTGCCCAACGACCGCATGCCGGCCCTGGTCCAGGACGAGCGCCTCCCGGTCATCTCCTTCACCGGCTCCGACAAGGTCGGCTACGCCATCCAGCAGTCCGTGCCGCACAAGCACTGCACCCTGGAGCTCGGCGGCAACGCCGCCGCCGTCGTCCTCGCCGACTGGTCCTCCGAGGAGGACCTGGACTGGGCGGCGACCCGCATCGCCACCTTCTCCAACTACCAGGGCGGCCAGTCCTGCATCTCCGTGCAGCGCGTCATCGCGGACGCGTCGGTGTACGACCGGCTCGTCCCGAAGGTCGTCGCCGCCGTCGAGGCCCAGGGCACCGGCGACCCGTCCGACGACGCCACCGACGTCGGCCCCCTCGTCAGCGAGGACGCCGCCAAGCGGGTGGAGTCCTGGGTGGACGAGGCCGTCAAGGGCGGCGCGAAGCTGCTGACCGGCGGCAAGCGCGAGGGCGCCACCTACGCGCCGACCGTCCTCGCCGACCTGCCCGCGGACGCCACCCTCGCCTGCGAGGAGGTCTTCGGCCCGGTCCTGACCCTGCACCGGGCCGATGGCGAGGCCGCCGCGTTCGCGGAGGTCAACAACTCGAAGTTCGGCCTCCAGACGGGCGTCTTCACCCACGACCTGCAGACCGCCTTCCGCGCCCACCGCGCCCTGGAGGTCGGCGGCGTGATCATCGGCGACGTCCCCTCCTACCGCGCCGACCAGATGCCGTACGGCGGCGCCAAGCAGTCCGGCGTCGGCCGCGAGGGCGTCGCCTACGCGATGGACGACTACACCTACGAGCGGGTCCTGGTCCTCACGGGCCTGGCCCTCTGACAGCCGCCCCTCACCCGGACGGCCCGCAAACCGACGGCCGGAGCCCACTGTGCGGGGGCTCCGGCCGTCTCCTCGTATTTTCGTACGCGCCGTCATCGGGTAATACGGATGGGTAGCCCCGACCGGCAGGACGACCGGTCGGCCGCCCCCGATCCGCGGCGAGGTGAGCCCCCATGCCCGGCCCCCACCAGCAGCCCAGAGTGTCCGAGCGGGAAGCCCGACAGGTTGCCGAGGCGGCCCGCGAGCAGGAGTGGCACAAGCCCAGCTTCGCCAAGGAGCTGTTCCTCGGCCGCTTCCGGCTCGACCTCATCCACCCGCATCCGCTGCCGAGCCCCGAGGACGCCCAGCGCGGCGAGGAGTTCCTCGCCAAGCTCCGCGACTTCTGCGAGACCGAGATCGACGGCGCGCTCATCGAACGCGAGGCCCGCATCCCCGACGCCGTCGTGGACGGACTCAAGGAACTCGGCGCCCTCGGCATGAAGATCGACACCCGGTACGGCGGGCTCGGCCTCACCCAGGTGTACTACAACAAGGCCCTCGCCCTCGTCGGCTCCGTCAGCCCCGCCGTCGGCGCCCTGCTGTCGGCCCATCAGTCGATCGGCGTACCGCAGCCCCTGAAGATCTTCGGCACGCAGGAGCAGAAGGACACCTTCCTGCCGCGCTGCGCCCGCACCGACATCTCCGCGTTCCTCCTCACCGAGCCCGACGTCGGCTCCGACCCGGCCCGGCTGGCCACCACCGCCGTCCCCGACGGCGACGACTACGTCATCGACGGCGTCAAGCTGTGGACCACCAACGGCGTCGTCGCCGACCTCCTGGTCGTCATGGCCCGCGTACCGGCTTCCGAGGGCCACAAGGGCGGCATCACCGCGTTCGTCGTGGAGGCGGCCTCCGAGGGCGTCACCGTCGAGCACCGCAACTCGTTCATGGGGCTGCGCGGCCTGGAGAACGGCGTCACGCGCTTCCACCGGGTCCGCGTGCCCGCCGCGAACCGCATCGGCCCCGAGGGAGCCGGCCTGAAGATCGCCCTGACGACCCTCAACACGGGCCGGCTGTCCCTTCCCGCCATGTGCGCGGGCGCCGGCAAATGGTGCCTGAAGATCGCCCGCGAGTGGAGCGCCGTCCGCGAGCAGTGGGGCAGGCCGGTGGCCCGGCACGAGGCCGTCGGCTCCAAGATCGCCTTCATCGCCGCGACGACCTTCGCCCTCGAAGCCGTCCTCGACCTGTCCAGCCAGATGGCCGACGAGGACCGCAACGACATCCGCATCGAAGCCGCCCTCGCCAAGCTGTACGGCTCCGAGATGGCCTGGCTCATGGCCGACGAACTCGTCCAGATCCGCGGCGGCCGCGGCTACGAGACCGCCGAGTCCCTCGCCGCCCGCGGGGAGCGCCCGGTCCCCGTCGAGCAACTCCTGCGCGACCTGCGCATCAACCGCATCTTCGAGGGCTCCACGGAGATCATGCACCTGCTGATCGCCCGCGAGGCCGTCGACGCGCACCTGTCGGTCGCCGGCGACCTCGTCGACCCCGACAAGCCCCTGGCCGACAAGGCGAGGGCGGGCGCCCAGGCCACCGCCTTCTACGCCCGGTGGCTTCCCAAGCTGGTCGCGGGCCGCGGCCAGGTGCCCGGCGCGTACGCCGAGTTCCATCCGAAGGGCCACCCGGACCTGTCCGCCCACCTCCGCTACGTGGAGCGCACCTCCCGCAGGCTGGCCCGCTCGACGTTCTACGCCATGTCCCGCTGGCAGGGCCGTATGGAGACCAAGCAGGGCTTCCTCGGCCGGATCGTCGACATCGGCGCCGAACTCTTCGCGATGAGCGCGGCCTGCGTCCGCGCCGAACTCCTCCGCTCCCGCGGCGACCACGGGCGGGCCGCCTACGAGCTGGCCGACGCCTTCTGCCGCCAGTCCCGGATTCGGGTCGAGGAGCTGTTCGGCCGCCTGTGGGCCAACACCGACGACCTGGACCGCAAGGTCGTCAAGGGCGTCCTCGCGGACCGCTACACCTGGCTGGAGGAAGGCGTCCTCGACCCCAGCGGCGAAGGCCCCTGGATCGCCGACGCCACCCCGGGGCCCAGTACCCGCCCCAACCTCCACCGCCCCATCCGCTGACCGCCCACGGGCCGACCGCGGGGCGCCGGCCCTCGCGCGGCGTGCGGGCCGGGCCTGGTGACCGCCCCTCGGCCGGCGCCGGGCCACGGTCCTCGTCCGGCGTACGCACCTCGTCCTTCGACTCGGTCGGGTGCGGGCCCCGGTCCTCGTGCGGCGTGCGGGCGCCTGGTCTGCTGTCCTTCGACGGACGGCGGGCACGGGTTCTCGCGTGCCCCGCCTTGGACGGCTGTCCGCCGGTCGGGCGCGGGGCGCCGGCCCTCGCGCGGCGTGCGGGCCTGGTCTGTCGACAGCCGGTAGGGCGCGGGGGCTGCTCCTCGTACCGCGTACGCACCTGGTCCGCCGACCGGCGGCCAGGCGCGGGCGCCGGTCCTCGTACGCCCGTGCGCGGCCCGGTCCGGTGGGTGGCACCCGGCTTCACCCGGTGAGCCCCCGCTCGTACGCCGTGCGCGCCCGTCCGGTGACCGCCCGCCGGGCGCGGCCGGGCGGTCCCCTTGCGCGTACGTGCCCCGCCCGTGCCGCCC
Organism: Streptomyces sp. CC228A; assembly: GCF_021390935.1. Classification (GTDB taxonomy): domain Bacteria; phylum Actinomycetota; class Actinomycetes; order Streptomycetales; family Streptomycetaceae; genus Streptomyces. The sequence goes on along the minus strand of NZ_JAJPUI010000002.1, from coordinate 84,348 downwards.
GCCCCGGCGGGGGTGCGGGCACGGGCACCCGCCTGATGCCGCAAGAATGGGTCCATGAGCGACAGCGCACCCGCACCCCTCGCCGACCCGCACATCGCCTTCGACCCGTCCGAAGGCCGCCGGGACATCGTCGTCCTCGGCTCCACCGGGTCCATCGGCACCCAGGCAGTCGACCTGGTCCTGCGCAACCCCGACCGGTTCCGCGTCACCGCGCTCTCCGCCGCCGGCGGACGCGCGGGACTGCTCGCCGAGCAGGCGCGCCGGCTCAAGGTGCGCACGGTGGCCGTGGCCCGCGAGGACGCGGTCCCCGCGCTGAGGGAAGCCCTGGCGCAGGCGTACGGCACCGAGCCGCAGCCGGAGATCCTCGCCGGTCCCGACGCCGCGGCCCAGCTCGCCGCGTCCGAGTGCCACACCGTCCTCAACGGCATCACCGGCTCCATCGGCCTCGCCCCCACGCTCGCCGCCCTCGAAGCGGGCCGCACGCTCGCCCTCGCCAACAAGGAGTCGCTCATCGTCGGCGGCCCGCTGGTCAAGGCCATCGCCAAACCCGGGCAGATCATCCCGGTGGACTCCGAGCACGCCGCGCTCTTCCAGGCGCTCGCCTCCGGCACCCGCGCCGACGTCCGCAAGCTGGTCGTCACCGCGTCCGGCGGCCCCTTCCGCGGCCGGACGAAGGCCGAGCTCGCCCACGTCACCCGCGAGGACGCCCTCGCCCACCCGACCTGGGCGATGGGGCCCGTCATCACGGTCAACAGCGCCACGCTCGTCAACAAGGGCCTGGAGGTGATCGAGGCGCACCTGCTGTACGACATCCCGTTCGACCGCATCGAGGTCGTCGTCCACCCCCAGTCGTACGTGCACTCGATGGTGGAGTTCACCGACGGCTCCACCCTCGCCCAGGCCACCCCGCCCGACATGCGCGGCCCCATCGCCATCGGCCTCGGCTGGCCCGAACGCGTCCCGGACGCGGCACCCGCCTTCGACTGGACCAAGGCGTCCACCTGGGAGTTCTTCCCGCTCGACCACGACGCCTTCCCGTCGGTCGGCCTCGCGCGGCACGTCGGCGAGCTCGGCGGGACCGCGCCGGCCGTGTTCAACGCTGCGAACGAGGAGTGCGTCGACGCCTTCCTCGCCGGGCGGCTGCCGTTCGACGCCATCATCGAGACCGTCACCGAGGTCGTCGCCGAGCACGGCACACCCCGGGCGGGAACCTCACTGACGGTGACGGACGTCCTTGAGGCAGAGGACTGGGCCCGGGCCAGGGCCCGCGGACTGGCGGTCGAGGCCGCGAAGACGACAGTGCAGACGGCGGCGGAGGTTCGCGCATGACGGTGTTCCTGTACATCCTCGGCATCGCGCTGTTCGCTGTCGGACTGCTGGTCTCCATCGCCTGGCACGAACTCGGCCACCTGTCCACGGCCAAGCTCTTCGGCATCCGCGTGCCCCAGTACATGGTCGGGTTCGGCCCCACGCTCTGGTCCCGCCACAAGGGGGAGACCGAGTACGGCATCAAGGCCATCCCCATGGGCGGCTACATCCGCATGATCGGCATGTTCCCGCCCGGTGGCGACGGCCGGATCGAGGCCCGGTCCACCTCGCCGTTCCGCGGCATGATCGAGGACGCCCGCGCGGCGGCGTACGAGGAGCTGCAGCCCGGCGACGAGAAGCGGCTCTTCTACACCCGCAAGCCGTGGAAGCGCGTCATCGTCATGTTCGCGGGCCCCTTCATGAACCTGGTGCTCGCCGTCGCGCTCTTCCTCGGCGTCGCCATGACCTTCGGCTTCGCCACCCAGACCACCGAGGTCGCCGGCGTCCAGAAGTGCATCATCCCGCAGAGCGCCCAGCGCGACACCTGCGCGAGCGGCGACGCGGTCTCACCGGCCCACGCCGCCGGCCTCAAGGCCGGCGACCGCATCGTCGCCTTCAACGGGGAGCCCGTCGACGACTGGGACACCCTGTCGGCCCGGATCCGCGACACCATCGGCCCCGCCACCGTCACCGTCGAGCGCGACGGCAGCCGGGTCACCCTCACCCCGACCCTCGCCAGCAACAGCGTCCACGCCAAGGACGCCGACGGCGAGGTGATCCCCGGCAAGTTCGTCGACGCCGGCTACCTCGGCTTCGCCGCCAGGACCGAGATCCTGCCGCTCACCTTCGGCGAGTCCGTCGACCGCATGGGCGACATGATCGAGGACAGCGCCCACGCCGTCGTCGCCCTGCCGTCGAAGATCCCCGACCTGTGGAACGCCACCTTCGGCGACGGCGAACGCAAGGCCGACTCACCGGTCGGCATCGTCGGCGCCGCCCGTATCAGCGGCGAGGTGATGAACCTCGACATGCCGACGCAGAACGTCATCGCGACGTTCCTGCTCGTCCTCGCCACGTTCAACCTGTCGCTGTTCCTGTTCAACATGCTCCCGCTGCTGCCCCTCGACGGCGGCCACATCGCGGGAGCGCTGTGGGAGTCCGTACGCCGGAAGGCCGCCCGGCTGCTGCGGCGCCCCGACCCCGGCCCCTTCGACGTCGCCAAGCTCATGCCCGTCGCATACGTCGTCGCGGGCCTCTTCATCTGCTTCACGCTGCTGGTGCTGCTCGCCGACATCGTGAACCCGGTGAGGATCTCGTAACCGAACACCTGTCACGGGGGACGCACGGCCAGGCGCACACGAGCGCCCGGCCGCCCCCTTCGGGGTGGCACGCATCAGCGCAATGTGCTGGCGGGAGCACGCCACCTGTAACCTCAGAGGCCTGAGCCCGCCGCTTCCAGGACCTCGTCAGGACCTCCCACCATCTTGGGGTTGCACAGCAGATGACCGCGATTTCTCTCGGTATCCCGTCCGTTCCGACCAAGCTCGCCGAGCGCCGCAAGAGCCGGCAGATCCAGGTCGGGACCGTGGCCGTCGGCGGCGACGCTCCCGTGTCGGTCCAGTCGATGACGACGACCCGGACCTCCGACATCGGCGCCACCCTCCAGCAGATTGCCGAGCTGACCGCCTCCGGCTGCCAGATCGTCCGCGTCGCCTGCCCCACGCAGGACGACGCCGACGCCCTCCCGATCATCGCGAAGAAGTCGCAGATCCCGGTGATCGCGGACATCCACTTCCAGCCCAAGTACGTGTTCGCCGCGATCGAGGCCGGCTGCGCGGCGGTCCGCGTCAACCCCGGCAACATCAAGAAGTTCGACGACCAGGTCAAGGAGATCGCCAAGGCCGCCAAGGACCACGGCACGCCGATCCGCATCGGTGTCAACGCCGGCTCCCTGGACAGGCGGCTGCTCCAGAAGTACGGCAAGGCCACCCCCGAGGCGCTCGTCGAGTCCGCCCTGTGGGAGGCGTCCCTCTTCGAGGAGCACGACTTCCACGACATCAAGATCTCGGTCAAGCACAACGACCCGGTCGTCATGGTCAACGCCTACCGCCAGCTCGCCGCGCGCTGCGACTACCCGCTGCACCTCGGCGTCACCGAGGCGGGCCCCGCGTTCCAGGGCACCATCAAGTCCGCCGTCGCCTTCGGCGCGCTGCTCTCCGAGGGCATCGGCGACACCATCCGCGTCTCCCTGTCCGCGCCCCCGGCGGAGGAGGTCAAGGTCGGCATCCAGATCCTGGAGTCCCTGAACCTGCGCCAGCGCCGCCTGGAGATCGTCTCCTGCCCGTCCTGCGGCCGCGCCCAGGTCGACGTGTACAAGCTGGCCGACGAGGTCACCGCCGGCCTGGAGGGCATGGAGGTGCCGCTGCGGGTCGCCGTCATGGGCTGCGTCGTCAACGGCCCGGGCGAGGCCCGCGAGGCCGACCTCGGCGTGGCCTCCGGCAACGGCAAGGGCCAGATCTTCGTCAAGGGCGAGGTCATCAAGACCGTGCCCGAGTCGAAGATCGTCGAGACGCTCATCGAGGAGGCGCTGAAGATCGCCGAGCAGATGGAGAAGGACGGCGTGGCGTCGGGCGAGCCCGAGGTCTCCGTGAGCTGAGGCCGCGCCGCCTCCCCGAACAGGCCCGTGGGCCCCGCCGCGCTTGCGCCGGGGCCCACACTGCTGCGCCGGGGCCCGTGCTGCCCGGGGGCTCCCCGGCCCCCGCGCGGCGGCCCGAACCCGCAGCCCGCCTCCGCCCTGAGCCTCCGCCGCGGAGCCCGATGCCTGCGGAGTCCGACGCACGCGGAGCCCACGCCCGCAGTGCCCACGCCTGCGGAGCCCCACGCCCGCGGAGCCCGCCGCCCGCGGAGCGCCGCGCTCCGCCCGGTGGGGCCGAGCCCAGTCACCGCGCGGGGTCGGCGCCGCCCCCTGCAGCCCGTACGCCGTGCGTCGGGGCGGGCCCCGCGGCGGGCCCGGAGCGGGCGGGAGCCCGCCGTGCCGGAACGCCAGGTACAGTGCGGAGACTGACAGACCACTGGTGAGGCCCCCCGTGTTGACGCACACCACCACCCGGGTCCTCGAACCCGGCGACCTCGGCGCCGCGCTCGCCGTCCTGGAGAGCGAGCCCGTCAACAACGCCTTCGTCACCGCCCGCGTCCGGGCCGCCGGCCTCGACCCCTGGCGGCTCGGCGGCGAGATGTGGGGCTGGTACAGCGAGGGCAGGCTGCGCTCCCTCTGCTACGCGGGCGCCAACCTCGTCCCGATCTGCGCCACCCCCGAGGCCGTACGGGCGTTCGCCGACCGCGCCCGCCGTACCGGCCGCCGCTGCTCCTCCCTCGTCGGACCCGCCGGGCCCACCGCCCAGCTGTGGCAGCTGCTCGAACCGAGCTGGGGCCCCGCCCGGGACGTCCGCCCGCACCAGCCGCTCATGGTCACCGACCAGCCCGCCGCCCGCGTCGAGCCCGACCCGCTGGTCCGCCGCGTCCGCAAGGACGAGATGGACGTGATCATGCCGGCGTGCGTGGCGATGTTCACGGAGGAGGTCGGCGTCTCCCCGATGGCCGGGGACGGGGGGCTGCTCTACCAGGCCCGGGTGGCCGAACTGGTCGGCGCCGGCCGCTCGTTCGCCCGTATCGAGGACGGCAAGGTCGTCTTCAAGGCCGAGATCGGCGCCGCCACCCCGCAGGCCTGCCAGGTGCAGGGCGTGTGGGTCGCGCCCGAGTACCGCGGCCGGGGCCTGTCCGAGACCGGCATGGCCGCCGTCCTGCGGTACGCGCTGGCCGACGTCGCGCCGGTCGTCAGCCTGTACGTCAACGACTACAACGCGCCCGCCCGCGCCGCCTACCGCAGGGTCGGCTTCCGGGAGGTCGGCGCGTTCATGAGCGTGCTGTTCTAGGGTTCGCCCCATGGATGACGACATGGCGGCCGCCGAGCAGGTCACGGTCGGCCCGCTCGACCTGCCCGCACGGGTGGACGAGGCCCTCGCCGTGCAGGCCCTGGCCTTCGGCCTGACCGCGGGCGAGGTCGCGGTACGCCGGCACATCGTGCTCCGCCACATGGCCTGCCCGGGAGCGCGCGCCCTCGGCGCGACCACCCCCGCCGGGCGGCTCGCCGGCTTCGTCTACGGCATGCCCAACGACCGCGCCCACTGGTGGTCGACCGTCGTCCAGCCCTACCTCGTCCGCGAGGGCAACGACGGCTGGCTGGACGACTCCTTCGTCATCACGGAACTGCACGTCCACCCCGACCACCAGGGCCGCGGCATCGGCACCCGGCTCATCACGGCCCTCACCGCCACGGCCCGCGAACCCCGCTCGATCCTCTCCGCCATCGACGCGGAGAGCCCCGCCAGGCGCCTCTACCGGACCCTCGGCTACGTCGACCTGGCCCGCCGCGTCCACTTCCCGAGTGCGACCCGGCCCTACGCGGTGATGGGCGCGGAACTCCCGCTGCGGCACCCGTGAGGCGGTTCGGCGGCCGGGGCCGCGCGGAAACGGGCCCAACTGATTTCCGCCTCCCGCCGTCGCCCGGCTAACCTCCTGCACATCACACTTTTCACCGCAGGAGAGTTCCCCATGGCCCAGGTCCAGCGCATGTCCCGGTTGATGGTCAAGACACTGCGCGACGACCCGGCGGACGCCGAGACGCTCAGCCACAAGCTGCTGGTCCGCGCCGGATACGTCCGCCGCAACGCCGCCGGCATCTGGTCCTGGCTGCCCCTCGGCAAGAAGGTGCTGGAGAACGTCGCCCGCGTCGTGCGCGAGGAGATGGACGCCATCGGCGCCCAGGAGGTCCTGCTGCCCGCGCTGCTCCCCAAGGAGCCGTACGAGGCGACCGGCCGCTGGGACGAGTACGGCGCCGAGCTCTTCCGCCTCAAGGACCGCAAGGGCGCCGAGTACCTCCTCGGCCCCACCCACGAGGAGATCTTCACCCAGCTGGTCAAGGACCAGTGCACGTCCTACAAGGACCTGCCGGTGATCCTCTACCAGATCCAGACGAAGTACCGCGACGAGGCCCGCCCCCGCTCCGGCATCCTGCGCGGCCGCGAGTTCCAGATGAAGGACTCGTACTCCTTCGACACCACCGACGAGGGCCTCGCCGAGTCCTACCGCCTGCACCGCGAGGCGTACGTGCGGATCTTCGAGCGGCTCAACCTGCGGCACAAGATCGTCTCGGCTGTCTCGGGCGCCATGGGCGGCTCCGCCTCCGAGGAGTTCCTCGCCCCCGCGGCCGCCGGCGAGGACACGTTCGTGTACTGCCCGTCCTGCGACTACGCCGCCAACACGGAGGCCGTGACCTTCGCCGGCGGCGAGCCGGTCGACGGCTCCGGGCACGGCCCGGTCGAGGAGCTGGACACCCCCGACACGCCCACCATCGAGACGCTGGCCCGGCACCTGGGCGTCCCCGCCTCCGCCACCCTGAAGAACCTGCTGGTGAAGGTGGACGGCGAGATCGTCGCCGTCGGCGTCCCCGGCGACCGCGAGGTCGACCTCGGCAAGCTGGAGGACCACCTCGCCCCGGCCGTCGTCGAGATGGTCACCGCCGAGGACTTCGAGGGCCGCCCCGACCTCGTACGCGGCTACGTCGGCCCGCAGGGCCTGGACAAGGTCCGCTACGTCGCCGACCCGCGCGTCGCCGCCGGCACCGCCTGGATCACCGGCGCCAACAAGCCCGGCACGCACGCCGCGAACGTCGTCTGCGGCCGCGACTTCACCGTCGACGACTACCTGGACGTCGTCGTGGTGGAGGAGGGCGACCCCTGCCCGAAGTGCGGCACCGGCCTGAAGCTGGACCGGGCCATCGAGATCGGCCACATCTTCCAGCTCGGCCGCAAGTACACCGACGCGTTCCAGCTGGACGTCCTCGGGCAGAACGGCAAGCCGGTCCGGGTCACCATGGGCTCGTACGGCGTCGGCGTCTCCCGCGCGGTCGCCGCGCTCGCCGAGCAGACCGCCGACGACAAGGGCCTGTGCTGGCCGCGTGAGGTGGCCCCGGCCGACGTCCACGTCGTCGCCGCGGGCAAGGCGCTCCAGACCGAGCTGGCCCTGGAGGTCTCCGAGACCCTCGCCGAGGCCGGGCTGCGTGTCATGGTCGACGACCGCGCCGGGGTCTCCCCGGGCGTGAAGTTCACCGACGCGGAACTCATCGGCGTGCCCGCCATCCTGGTCGCGGGCCGCCGCTCGGGCGAGCGCGTCGTCGAACTCAAGGACCGGCGCACCGGTGAGCGCGAGGAGCTGACGGTCGAGGAGGCCGTCGCCCGCCTGACCGCCGCCACCGCGTAACCGCCGCCCGCGCCCCCGCCGGGCTCCGGCCGCGAGGCTCAGAGGCAGCCCGCCGTACCGGCGTCGTCGTCCCGCACCGGGATCGGCGGCGCCGGTGCGCGTGCGGGAGCCGGGGGAGCGGCCTGCCGGGCGAGCTCCTCACGCCGTGCGGGCTCTTCAAGGCGTGCGGGCTCCTCCTCCCGGCGCTCGCCCTCCGCCCGGCCGACCTCACGCGTACGCTCCGGGCGGGACTCCGCCTCCCCGGCCGACCGCTCCAGGAAGCGCAGCAGCTCCACCGGGATCGGGAGCACCAGCGTCGAGTTCTTCTCGGCGGCCACGGCCATGACCGTCTGCAGCAGGCGCAGCTGGAGGGCGGACGGCGTGTCCGCCATCTCGCGGGCCGCGTCCGACAGCTTCTTGGACGCCTGGAACTCCGCGTCCGCGTTGATGAGCCGTGCCCGGCGCTCCCGGTCGGCCTCCGCCTGGCGGGCCATCGACCGCTTCATGGTCTCCGGGAGGGAGACGTCCTTGATCTCGACCCGGTCGATCGTCACGCCCCACTCGACGGCCGGGTTGTCGATCATCAGCTCCAGGCCCTCGTTGAGCTTCTCCCGGTTGGAGAGCAGGTCGTCCAGGTCGCTCTTGCCGATGATGGAGCGCAGCGAGGTCTGCGCGATCTGCGCGACGGCGAAGCGGTAGTCCTCGACGCGGATCACCGCGTCGACCGGGTCGACGACCTTGAAGTAGACCACCGCGTCCACCCGCACCGTCACGTTGTCGTGCGTGATGCCTTCCTGGGCCGGGACCGGCATCGTGACGATCTGCATGTTCACCTTGCGCAGGTGGTCCACGAACGGAACGATCATGGTGAACCCCGGGGGTTTCACCTCTCCGCGGAGCCGCCCGAAGCGCAGGACGACGCCTTGCTCGTACTGCTTGACCACACGGGCGGCCGCAGCCACGTACGCCAGCACGGCCGCCACGGCCAGCACCAGCACGGTCACCAGTTCCTCACCCATATGCCCATAGTGCACCCGTTTGGGTGGATATTGGGCTGTCGCGTGCGAGACCCAGGGGCCGGACCGGTCAAGGGCGTCCCACGGGACGCCGGTGCGGTCAGGATCCCGCCCGTCCGGTTGGCGAGGAGGAGTCAGCCTCCCGGGGGCCGGGCCGCGACCCGACCGGTCCGCGACCAGGGCCTGACGGACCCCGGATGCCCCGCGGCCCACGAGCCGGGGCCGCGCCGAGCGCGGACGCCCGCAGCCGCAGACGCAGCCAGGGCTCCGTTTTCTACTGCCGCGGGCAGGAGCCGACCCGCCTGCGGCCGGGTGCGGTGGCCCCCGGACGCGCCGGCCCCTGCTGCGCAGCCGCAGGCAAGGCGTGCCGCCTTCTGCTGTCGCAGGTGGAGCCGCCGTGGCGGGAGCGCCGCCTGCCGGCCGCCGCCTCCTGCTGCCCGCGGGCAGCAGCCCGCCCGCCTGCGGCCGGGTGCGGTGACCCCGAGATCCGCCGCCCCCGGCTCACAGCCGCAGGCAGGACCCCCGCGTCTTGCCGCCGCAGGCAGGAGTCCCTCCGGGGCCGGCCGGGCCCCGCCGCCCCGCCGCTCCGCCGACCCGTCCGCCTTGGCCCGCAGCCGTCCGCCTTGCCCCATAGCCGTCCGCCCCGGCCCGCAGCCGCCGGCCCCGGCCCGCGGGCGTTCGCGGGGGCGCGCCGCCGTCCTCACAGCCAGCCGGCGAACTCCAGCAGCAGTTCCGCATCCCCCCGGCGCCCCGCGGCGAGCGCCCGCGTCGCGGACTCCGCCGCCCGGAACAGCGCCCAGCCGCGCAACCGCTCGCCGTCGACGTCCAGCGACTCCGCCAGCCCCCGGATCCGCCGCCGTGCCGCGGAGGCACCGGAGTCCGCCGCCACCAGGTCCTCCACCCGGTCCCGGACCAGCCGGGCCAGGTCGTACGCCCGCTCGCCCACCACCGGGTCCGGCCCCACCGCCAGCCACGGCGTCCGCTCCCCGGCCAGCACCTTGCCCTGCCGGAAGCAGCCGTGCAGCAGCAGCGCCTCCGACGTACCCGCCAGCAGCTCCTCGCGCGCGCCTCCAGGGCCGCCGCCACCAGCGGGCCGGCCGCCCGTCCGACCGGTACGCCTCCATGGCCGCGGCCTGCCGCCCCGTACGCTCGGCGACCGACGCGAAGCCGTGCCCCTCCGGGGGCTCCACCCACAGCTTGCGTACCGTGCCCGCCGCCTCCAGCAGGGCCTTCGCCCCCGGCAGGGCCCGCAGCGACACCTCCGGCTGCAGCCGCTCCAGGAGCAGCCCGGCGCCCGGCCCCGGCGCGTCCAGCAGGCGCACCGCGCCCCAGCCGTTCCAGTGGGCCAGCGCGGCGCGCTCCTGCTCCGGGGCGGCGCACGGCGGGGCCAGCTTCAGCGCGCCCGGCTCGCCGTCCGGCCGGCGCACGAGGACCACGAGGCTGCTGCGGCCGCCGGGTTCCACAACGCGCTCGGCCGCGACGCCGTGGGCGGCCAGGGCCTCGCGCAGCAGCGCCGGGAGCCGGTCCAGCCACGGTTCGCTCGCGGCGGGGTCGGCCGCTTCCCGCAGTGCCCGGACGAGCCGGCGCGGTGGTTCAAAGGCGGCGTCAGCCATACGTGTCGGTGTTTCCTCTCGTGAGCCGCGTCGGCCTGCGCGGGCCGTCGGGGCTCACGACCGCTCGGCGAGCCCAGGAAAGGCTACGCCGCTGCCCCGCCAGCGCACCGCCCGCACGGCCGCCTCCCGCAGGGCGCCCGCCGCGTCCCGCCGCGCGGCCCCGCCGGAGGCCCGTACGAGATCGGCGTACACGGCCGCCACCCGCTCCTCCAGTTCGGCGGCGAGCCGCACCGCGGCGTCCCCGTCCGCGACCGGGAACGGCAGGGCGTACGCGGCGGCCGCCGCGGCGGGCGTCCCGCCCAGGTCGCGCACGGTCCGGCCCAGGGCGTCCCGGCGCGCGCGGTGCGCCGCGTGCGCGGCGGCGGCCTCCGCCTGCCGGTCGCCGCCGAGGCGGGCGCCGACCACCCCGTACCCGTACACGGCGGCGTGCTCGGCGGCCAGAGCGGCCTGGGCCGCCTCCAGCGGGCTCATGACGCGCCGCCCTCGGCCGGTGCGGCCAGCAGGTAGGCGTGCGCGGCCGACGCGGCGGCCACCGAGGCCAGCAGCCGCGCCAGCTCCGGCGGCGCGCCGTCCAGTGCCTCGGTGTGCGCGCCGGCGGTACGCGACGCCAGCGCGGCGAGCTCCTTCAGCACCACCGACGGATCGGCGGGCGGCCCCGGCGGGTCGCCGGCGGCCGAAGGCGACGGCGCCGCCGCGTCCCGCGCGGCCCCCGCACCCGCGGAAGCCGCCGCCGGAGCGCCCGCGGCCCCGGGCGGGGCGTCCGGCGGGGCGGCCCCGCCCGGCGGAGGTGACGGCGGCGGTGATGCGGGGTCGAGCGCCGCCACATGGCGGGCCGCGGCCTCCCGCAGCGGGGCGAGGCGGGGCCGGAGCGCGGCATGGGCGGCGATGGCGGCGTCGTACCCGGCGAGCAGATCCCGGCTCACCCCCGCCGACCTGCGCCGCAGCGCCTCCTCCGCGCGGCGGGCCCGGTCCGCCGCAGAGGGGCGGCGCGGCGCGGGCCGATCGCCCCCGCCGCCGGAGCAGCCGCCGAGCAACCCGGCAGCCGCCGCACCCGTCGCGGCGAGCGCGCGCCGGCGCGTCGTCCCCGTGCGCTCCACGCGTCACTCCTTCAGGTGGGCCCTTCGAAGATCACCGGACGCGAGCGTACCCGCGGCTCGTCCGGACGTGGACGGCAACACCCCCCGGGACCGGATACCCTGTCGTCTGACACGCGACGAACCCACAACAGCACACGCGGCCGAGGAGTCACCCGGATGAGCACCACCCAGAACGAAAGGCTGCGCGGGCTGCTGGAACCGCTGGTCAGCGCCAGGCATCTCGATCTGGAAGACATCGAGGTGTCCCGGGCCGGCCGCCGACGGGTGCTGAGGGTGATCGTCGACTCGGACGCCGGTGTGGAACTCGACGCCTGCGCCGAACTGAGCCGCGCCATCTCCGACACGCTGGACGAGACGGACGCGATGGGCGACGGCGAGTACGTCCTCGAAGTCAGCTCGCCGGGCGCCGACCGCCCCCTCACCGAGCACCGCCACTTCGTACGGGCCACCGGCCGCCTCGTCAAGCTGCACCTGCACGACGGAGCCGCGGTCGTCGCCCGCGTCCTCGACGTCGACGACGAGGGACTCGACCTGGAGGTGCCGGGGCTGAAGGGCCGCAAGCCCACCACCCGCCGCGTGGAGTTCCCCGAGATCGCCAAGGCGCGCGTGGAGATCGAGTTCAGCCGCAAGGACCAGAAGGAAGAGGAGGCGTAGCCGTGGACATCGATGTGAAGCTTCTCAGGGGCTTGGCACAGGAGAAGGAGATCCCCTTCGAGCTGCTGGTCGAGGCGATCGAGTCGGCCCTCCTCATCGCCTACCACCGCACCGAGGGAGCCCGCCGCCACGCCCGCGCCGTGCTGGACCGGCAGACCGGCCACGTGACGGTGTGGGCGAAGGAGGACCCGTCCGAGCTGGAGGAGGGCCAGGAGCCCAAGGAGTTCGACGACACCCCGTCGGACTTCGGCCGGATCGCCGCCACCACCGCCCGCCAGGTCATCCAGCAGCGGCTGCGGGACGCCGAGAACGACGTCACCTTCGGCGAGTACGCCCGCCGCGAGGGCGATGTCGTCGCCGGTGTCGTGCAGCAGGGCAAGGACCCCAAGAACGTCCTGGTCAAGCTGGACGACAAGCTGGAGGCCGTGCTCCCCGTGCAGGAGCAGGTGCCCGGCGAGGACTACACGCACGGCCTGCGCCTGCGGACCTACGTCGTCCGCGTCGCCAAGGGCGTGCGCGGCCCGTCGGTCACCCTCTCCCGCACCCACCCGAACCTCGTGAAGAAGCTCTTCGCGCTGGAGGTCCCGGAGATCGCCGACGGCTCCGTCGAGATCGCCGCGATCGCCCGCGAGGCCGGCCACCGCACGAAGATCGCCGTGCGCTCCACCCGCGCCGGGCTCAACGCCAAGGGCGCCTGCATCGGCCCGATGGGCGGCCGCGTCCGCAACGTCATGGCCGAACTGCTCGGCGAGAAGATCGACATCGTCGACTGGTCCGACGACCCCGCCGAGATGGTGGCCAACGCGCTGTCCCCGGCCCGGGTCTCCAAGGTCGAGATCGTCGACATGTCCACCCGGTCCGCCCGGGTGACCGTGCCGGACTACCAGCTGTCGCTGGCGATCGGCAAGGAGGGCCAGAACGCCCGCCTCGCCGCCCGCCTCACCGGCTGGCGCATCGACATCCGCCCGGACACCGAGCAGCAGCCCGCGGGCCCCGCGGAGGACTGACCCGACCACCCGTACGGACGCCGGCAGGCGACCGACCCGGAGCCGCGCCCCGGTGGGCGGCCCCGGCGGGGACCGTACGGGAATACGGTGGCGCGCGGTCACGTTGAGCCACCACAGCAGCACGACGTGGTCACCGCGGTGATCACGATCGAGATCACGACAACAGCCGTTCGATTTCCGCCCCCCAAGGGCGGAGTCGGTACGGGGAGGTAGACTTAAGCGTGTCTGGCCGGACGCATGCCTGCGCACGCCCTGAGCGCACCTGCGTGGGGTGCCGGGAGCGGGCGGCCAAGAGCGAGCTGCTGCGCATCGTGGCGGTCGAGGGCGCGTGCGTCCCCGACCCACGCGGTACGCTGCCCGGTCGGGGTGCATACGTGCACCCCGTCCCGTCCTGCATCGATCTGGCGGTCCGCCGCCGGGCGTTCCCCCGGTCCCTCCGGGTCCAGGGTCCGCTCGACACCGCGGGCGTCCGCCACCACGTCGAGCAGGCGACACCGCAAGAAGAGTAAGAAGAAGTACGGCGCGGAGACCCGACCGGGTCCCCCGCGCGGTTCAGGTACCTCGCGAGTGGAAGTAGGTCGAGATTGCGATGAGCACTCGATGAGTACGCGATGAGTACGCCCATGAAGTAGCGACGGTCCGGCGGTAACCGGACCTCAAAGGAGCGAAGTGGCTAAGGTCCGGGTATACGAACTCGCCAAGGAGTTCGGTGTGGAGAGCAAGGTCGTCATGGCCAAGCTCCAGGAACTCGGTGAATTCGTCCGTTCGGCGTCCTCGACCATCGAGGCGCCGGTCGTCCGCAAGTTGACCGACGCTTTGCAGGGACCCGGCGCTGGTGCCGGCAAGTCCGCTGCCAAGCCCGGCGCGCCCCGCAAGGCCGCGCCCCCCGCCCCCGCCGCGCCCCGCGCGGGTGGCACCCTCGTCCGCCAGGCCCGCCCCGCCGTCCCCGGCGCAGGCGGCACGCCCGGCTGCCCCGAAGCCCGGCCCCGCGGCGCCCAAGCCCGCGGCCGCCGAGAAGCCCGCCGCGCCCGCCGCCGGCGGCCGCCCGTCCCCGGGCCCCAAGCCCGGCCCGGCGGCCCCGAAGGCTCCGGCCCCGGCGCCGGCGAAGCCCGAGTTCACCGCGCCTCCGGCGGCTCCCGCCGCCGGTCCCCGGCCCGGTGGCCCGGCCCCCGGCCCGCGTCCGGCCGCGCGTCCGCAGGCGTCCGGGCAGGGCGGCGGCCGCCCCGGCGGTCCGAAGCCCGGCCCCGCGGCCCCGCGCCCGGGTGCCCGTCCGGCCGGTCCCCGTCCGGGCAACAACCCCTTCAGCACCGGTGGCTCCACCGGCATGGCGCGCCCGCAGGCGCCCCGTCCCGGCGGCGCGCCGCGTCCCGGCGGCGGCCAGGGCGGTCCCCGTCCGCAGGCCGCAGGCCAGGGCGGCCCGCGTCCCCAGGCCCCCGGCGGCCAGCGCCCCACCCCCGGCTCGATGCCGCGCCCGCAGGCCCCGCGCCCGGGTGGCGGTCCCGCCGGTCCCCGTCCGAACCCCGGCATGATGCCGCAGCGCCCCGCTGCGGGCGGCCCGCGTCCGGGTCCCGGCGGCGGTCGCGGTCCCGCGGCCGGCGGTCGTCCCGGCGGCGGCGGGGGCGGTCGTCCCGGCTTCGCCGGACGCCCTGCCGGTCCCGGCGGCGGCGGTCGCCCGGGTGGCGGCGGCGGCTTCGGCGGCCCGCGTCCCGGTGGCGGCGGCGGCTTCGGCGGCGGCCCCGGTGGCGGCGGTCGTCCCGGCGGCTTCGGCGGTCGTCCCGGTGGTCCGGGCGGTCGCGGCGGCACGCAGGGCGCCTTCGGCCGCCCCGGCGGCCCCGCGCGCCGCGGTCGCAAGTCGAAGCGGCAGAGGCGCCAGGAGTACGAGGCCATGCAGGCCCCGTCCGTGGGCGGCGTGATGCTGCCTCGCGGCAACGGCGAGACCGTTCGCCTGTCGCGCGGTGCGTCCCTCACCGACTTCGCGGAGAAGATCAACGCCAACCCGGCGTCGCTCGTCGCGGTCATGATGAACCTCGGCGAGATGGTCACCGCCACGCAGTCCGTCTCCGACGAGACGCTGCAGCTCCTCGGCGACGAGATGAACTACACGGTCCAGATCGTGTCGCCGGAGGAGGAGGACCGCGAGCTGCTGGAGTCCTTCGACCTCGAATGGGGCGAGGACGAGGGCGGCGAGGAGTACCTCGTCGCGCGTCCGCCGGTCGTGACCGTCATGGGTCACGTCGACCACGGTAAGACCCGGCTCCTCGACGCCATCCGCAAGACCAACGTGGTCGCGGGCGAGGCCGGCGGCATCACCCAGCACATCGGTGCCTACCAGGTGGCCACCCAGGTCAACGACGAGGACCGGAAGATCACCTTCATCGACACCCCGGGTCACGAGGCGTTCACCGCCATGCGTGCCCGCGGTGCCAAGTCCACCGACATCGCGATCCTCGTGGTCGCGGCCAACGACGGCGTCATGCCGCAGACGGTCGAGGCGCTCAACCACGCCAAGGCCGCGGACGTGCCGATCGTGGTCGCGGTCAACAAGATCGACGTCGAGGGCGCGGACCCGACGAAGGTGCGCGGTCAGCTGACCGAGTACGGCCTGGTGGCAGAGGAGTACGGCGGCGACACCATGTTCGTCGACATCTCCGCCAAGCAGGGCCTGAACATCGACAAGCTGCTCGAGGCCGTGGTCCTCACCGCCGACGCGGCGCTGGACCTGCGGGCCAACCCGGAGCAGGACGCGCAGGGCATCGCGATCGAGTCCCACCTCGACCGCGGCCGCGGTGCCGTCGCGACCATCCTGGTCCAGCGCGGCACGCTGCGCGTCGGTGACACGATGGTCGTCGGCGACGCCTACGGCCGTGTCCGGGCGATGCTCGACGACAAGGGCAACAACGTCGAGGAGGCCACTCCGTCGACACCGGTCCTGGTCCTGGGTCTCACCAACGTCCCGGGCGCCGGCGACAACTTCCTCGTCGTCGACGAGGACCGCACGGCCCGCCAGATCGCCGAGAAGCGCGCGGCACGCGAGCGCAACGCGGCCTTCGCCAAGCGGGTCCGCCGGGTGTCCCTGGAAGACCTCGACAAGGTCCTCAAGGCCGGTCAGATCCAGGAACTCAACCTCATCATCAAGGGCGACGCGTCCGGTTCGGTCGAGGCCCTCGAGTCCTCGCTGCTCCAGCTCGACGTCGGTGAAGAGGTCGACATCCGGGTCCTGCACCGCGGTGTGGGTGCGGTCACCGAGTCCGACATCGACCTGGCGATGGGCTCCGACGCCATCGTCATCGGCTTCAACGTCCGCGCGGCCGGCCGTGCCGCGCAGATGGCGGAGCGCGAGGGCGTCGACGTCCGCTACTACTCGGTGATCTACCAGGCCATCGAGGAGATCGAGGCGGCCCTCAAGGGTCTGCTCAAGCCGGAGTACGAAGAGGTCGAGCTGGGCACGGCGGAGATCCGCGAGGTCTTCCGCTCGTCCAAGCTGGGCAACATCGCGGGTGTCCTCATCCGCTCCGGCGAGGTCAAGCGGAACACCAAGGCGCGCCTCATCCGCGACGGCAAGGTCATCGCGGAGAACCTCACCATCGAGGGCCTGCGTCGCTTCAAGGACGACGTCACCGAGATCCGCGAAGGGTTCGAGGGCGGTATCAACCTCGGCAACTTCAACGACATCAAGGTCGACGACGTCATCGCGACGTACGAGATGCGCGAGAAGAAGCGCGCCTGATCCAGGCGGGCTGGCTCGCCTGACCCGGGCGAGCGGGTGCCGGGGCCGGTCGGCGGAGGAATTCCGTCGATCGGCCCCGGCCGCTGCGTGTACGGTTCTGATGGCCCTGCCAAGCGGTTGGCAGGCCATCGAACCCGAACCGGCGGGACATCCGGGCACACATGTATGTGGGGACTCTGTCCTTCGACCTGCTCCTCGGCGACGTACGGTCGCTGAAGGAGAAGCGGTCCGCCGTCCGGCCGATCGTCGCCGAACTCCAGCGGAAGTTCGGAGTGAGCGCGGCGGAGACCGGCAACCAGAACCTGCACCGCCGCGCCGAGATCGGCGTGGCGATGGTGAGCGGGGACGCCGGGCACCTCACCGGGGTACTCGACCGGTGCGAGCGGCTCGTCGCCGCCCGGCCCGAGGTGGAACTGCTGTCCGTGCGGCGGCGGATGCACACCGACGAAGAGTGAGCTCTGTCGAGCTCTCCGAGACTTTTGAGTTTGTACGCAAGACGGAAGAGGAGAAGGACCAGTGGCCGACAACGCGCGGGCCCGCAAGCTGGCCGATCGCATTCAGGTCGTGGTCGCGGAGATGCTGAGGGGGCGCATCAAGGATCCGCGGCTGGGCTTCGTGACCGTCACGGACGCCCGTGTCACGGGTGACCTGCGGGAGGCCACGGTCTTCTACACGGTCTACGGCGACGACGAGGAGCGCGCCGCCACCGCGGCCGCCCTGGAGTCCGCCAAGGGCATCCTCCGCTCGGAGGTCGGGCGGCAGACCGGGGTCAAGTTCACGCCGACCCTGACCTTCGTCCCGGACGCCCTGCCGGACAACGCCCGCACCATCGAGGACCTCCTCGACCGGGCGCGGGCCATGGACGCCGAGGTGCGGCAGGCCGCGACCGGCAAGACCTTCGCCGGCGAGGCCGACCCGTACCGCAAGCCGGAGGACGAGGCGGCGGACGACACCGACGAGGACGGCGCCGGCACCTGATGAGCAGCACCGCACGCACGCCCGACGGCCTGGTCATCGTCGACAAGCCGTCGGGCTTCACCTCTCATGACGTCGTCGCCAAGATGCGGGGCATCGCCCGCACCCGGCGCGTGGGCCACGCGGGCACCCTGGACCCCATGGCCACCGGCGTCCTCGTCCTGGGTGTCGAGAAGGCCACCAAGCTGCTCGGCCACCTCGCGCTCACCGAGAAGGAGTACCTGGGCACCATCCGCCTGGGCCAGACCACCGTCACCGACGACGCAGAGGGCGAGACCACCTCGTCCACCGACGCGTCCGCCGTGACACGGGAGGCCGTCGACGCCGCGGTGGCCAAGCTGACCGGCGACATCATGCAGGTGCCGTCCAAGGTCAGCGCCATCAAGATCGACGGCAAGCGGTCCTACGCGCGGGTGCGCGGCGGCGAGGACTTCGACATCCCGGCCCGCCCCGTCACCGTGTCCCAGTTCACGGTGTACGACATGCGGCACGACGTGGCGGACGACGGCACCCCCGTGGTCGACCTCGTCGTGTCGGTGGTGTGCTCCTCCGGCACCTACATCCGGGCCCTCGCCCGCGACGTCGGCGCGGACCTGGGCGTGGGCGGCCACCTCACCGCCCTGCGCCGCACCCGCGTCGGCCCGTACGGGCTGGACGCGGCGCGCACCCTGGACCAGCTCCAGGAGCAGCTCACCGTCATGCCCATCGCCGAGGCGGCGGCCGCGGCCTTCCCCCGCTGGGAGGTCGACGAGCGCCGGGCGAAGCTGCTGCTCAACGGGGTGCGCATCGACATGCCGCCGCACGGCAGCAACCCGGTCGCCGTCTTCGACCCGGCAGGCCGCTTCCTGGCCCTCGTGGAGGACCGCGGCGGCAAGGCCAAGAGCCTCGCCGTCTTCGGCTGACCCGCGCACCCGCGCCACCCCTCCGCCGTGCCACGGCCGGCTCCCGCCCCGGCGGCCGGCCACCGGTCCGGGGAGGGGTGGCGGTCGCGGCTGCGGTGCCGGGGAGGGACGGCGGTGGCGGCTGCCGGTCCCGGGTGCGCGCCTCCGCACCGGCACGACATTGGCCGGCCGGGCCGCGGCCATGGCTGCGGCCACCGGCCCGGGGAGCGGCGGCGGCCGCGGCCACCGTCGCTCGCTGCCCTGGGCGGATCGGCGCTGCGCGGGCGGTCGGTCCTCGGCCGCTCGGCCGGGACGGTCGGCTGCCGCCCTCACCGCGGGGACGCCTCCGTGCTGGTGGTCGGGTGCGACCTGGCGGGTCCCCGTCGGCCGGCTCGGGGCTGCTTCCCAGCGGACGACGTGTTGCCGCCGGCTGCCCGGCTGCCCGGCTGCCCGGGTGGCCTCGGCGGCTGGTGGCCGGGAATCGCCGGCCGCTGCTGACCCGGGACGGGATCGTTCACCCGTCCGGACGGGCGCTCGGAGCGAAGACCGGGGCACCAGGGGGCGCGTTTCCCCGACCGGCTTCTCCGCCTGATCACCGCGGACCTACGGTCGGACCATGCCACGCACGGACCGGACATCACTGGTACGGCTCTGTGACCAGACGGGCAGGCCGCGCGGCACCGGCTTCGTCGCCGACGACCTCGGCACGGTCGTCACCGGCCACGAGACGGTGGACGGCCTGGAACGGGTCGTCGTCGAGGTCCCCGGCGGCCCCGCACACACGGCCGAGCTGCCCGCCATCACCGCGCTGCCCGGCCAGGCCCTCGCCCTCGTCCGCACCGAAGGGCTCGCCGTCCCCCCGCTCCCCGTCACCACCCGTCCCGCCCCCGCCGCGGGCTCGTACGTACGGATCCACGCCCACGGCCTGCGCGAGGCCCGAATCCTCGGCACGGCACGGGCCACCTATCCGGCGACGGACCGCGACCACACCGTGGACGGCGCCCTGGAGCTGGCCATCGGCACCGACGGCAGCGAAGCGCTGCGGCGCGCCGGCGAGGCCGCCGGAGGCCCCGTCGTGGACGCCGCGACCGGTGCCGTGATCGCCGTCCTCGGCGCCACCCTGCACACCGACCACCGCGCACCCGCCCTGGCCGTCCCACTCGTCCCCGCAGCCGCCCGCGACCCCCACGGACCGCTGGCCGCGCTGCTGCGCCGCAACGCCGCCTGCGCCCCCGCGCACGGCGCCGACCTGAACCTCGCGGGCGTGGTGCAGCTCTGTGCCGCGACCGTGCCCCCACCGGATCCCCGGGCCGTCACCCGGCCGCGCCTCTCCCGGGAGCTGGACCGCTTCACCCGGGACGGCGGCGCGGCGGCCGCCGCGGTCTGCGCGGTGGTGGGGCCGCCCGGCAGCGGACGGACCACCGAACTCACGGCTCTCGCCGCCCGGCGGGCCCCGGCGCCCACCCTCCACCTGCGGGGCACCGACCTGGACCCCGCCGACACCTCCCTGGCCGACGCGATCGGGCGGGCCCTGCGGCAGGCGGCCCGTACCGTCGGCGCATCCCCCGAGACCCGGCCCCACCGCCCGGCCACGCGGCGGACTGCCCGGAAGAAGCCCTGCCCGAGCGGGCCGCCGGCGGCCCCGCGCGGGCGGCCGCCCCCTGGTCGTCCTGCTCGACGGCGCCGACCTGATGCCGGCGGCCCTCGCGCACCGGCTGCCCGCGTGGACGGCCCGCACCCTCGGCTGGCTGCGCGACCACGGAGCCCGGCTCCTGGTCTCCTGCGGGCCCGAGTTCTGGGAGACCGCGGGCGCGCTCTTCCCCGCCTGCGCCCTGCACCGGCCCGACGAACCCGCCGAGCGGCTCCCCGGCGCCGTACCCACCGGAGAGCTCACCGAGCGGGAGGCGGAGATCGCCCGGGAGCGGTACGGCCTGGCGGAGGCGTCCGTCGCCGCCGAGTGCGCGCGGCACCCGCTCGCACTGCGGCTGCTCGCCGACGTCCGGGCCGCGCTGCCCGGCGCGCTGCCCGGAGCACCCGGCCGTACGGAGATCCTCGCCGCCCACACCGACCTGCTGTGCCTCCGTGCCGCACAGCGGATCGCCCAAGGCGAGCGGGCGGGGGACGCAGCCGCCGTGCGGCGGCTCGCCGCCGCGCTGGCCGGGCAGGTGCACCGGGCCGCCCGCCGCTGCCTCGCCGCCGCGGACGGCGCACTGGACCGGGAATCCTTCCACGCGCTGTTCCCCCGGTCGCCGGGCTGGGCCGCCGCGGTGCTCGCCGAAGGGCTGCTGGTACCCGCCGGGTCCGGCTACCGCTTCGCCCACGAGGAGCTCGCCGACTGGCTCCAGGCGGTCCACACCGACCTCGACTCGGCGCTGGACGCTCTCGTCCACGGCCCCGCGGCCGCCGCCCAGCCCCCGGCCCTCCTCCCTCCGCCCGCTCCCGATCCCGCGGTGCCCGCGCAGCGGGCCGGCACGGGGCGGGCAGCGCCGTCGGCTCCGGAACCGGCCCCGACCAGCCGGCCCGTGAGGACGGCCACTTGCCGGGCCAGGGCGCCCCGCGGCCTCCCGCAGCAGCGGGCGCCGACCGGCCGCACACGCCGGCCGCTCCCGTGCCCGGGCCGTACGCGTCCGGGGCGCATGCGGCGGAGCCTGTGCCGGAGCCGCGCCTACCCGATCCGCCCGCGCCCGGGCCGTCGCCGCCACCGTCTGCATCGGGCCCGTACGCCTACGCCTCGGGCGCCCCCGGGCCGATGCCCGAGCCGCACTTGCCCGGGCTGTCACCGCCGGCCCCGTACGCATCGGGCCCGTACGCCCCCGGGCCGTACGGCTGCGAGGCGGCCGCGGGCGGGCCGTACGCCGCTGCGCCGGTCGTCCCCCGGGACGGGGTGACCGGTCCGTGCGTGTCGGGGGCGGGGGTGGCCGCGATGGGCGCCCCCGGCGGGCACGGGGACCCCGGCGCGGAGACCGGGCGCGGCGCCCTCCTCCGGGGCTGGGCCCGGCAGCCGGGGACACCGGCATCCAGCAGGCGGGCGGCGCGGTGCACGTGCCGCGCCGGTGCGTGGGCGTGGTCGTCCAGGCCCTGCTGCGCGAGGAGGCCACCCGGGGCGCCGCCGTCCTCGCCCGGCGCCTGGGGCGGCTGGTCGACGCGGCCTGGGCGGGCACGGGCCCCCGCCCCGCCTCCGGGCCGGCCGGGGACGACCCCGGCTGGTGGGCCGCCAGACTGCTGCAAGGGACCCTGCTGCGGGTACGCGACGCCCGGCCGTACGGCGGCGTGCTGCGGCAGCTCGCGGGACGGATCGCCACGCACCCGCCGGGACGGCCGGGCGGCCCCGACGGGGTCGGCGGCACCCGGGACTTCGGGCCCTGGTTCTGGGAGCGGCTGCGGCTCGGCGAGGACGAGCGGCTGGAACTCTTCCGGCGGCTCCTGCCCGCCGACGGCCCGGCGGCCCTCCACGGCGCCGCCCGGCCCCGCTACCTGGAGGCCGTCGCCCTGCGGCTCGCCGCCGACCCCCGGGGCGTCCAGCCGCTGCTGTGCCGCTGGTTCACCGACGAGCGCACCCTGCGGGCCGAGCCCGGCACGACCGCGCCACCGACCGTCGCCGGAGTGGCCCAGGCACTCCTCTACACGCACCGCGACCTGGCCGTCGACGACCTGTGCGAGGCCCTCGTCGCCACGGCCCACCCCCGGGCCACGGAACTGCTCACCCGCCTCACCCGCGACGAGCCGTCCGCCCTGTGCCGGGCCGTCGACCGCTGGGCGCACGACGACGACCGCCCCGCCCGCCGCGCGGCCGCGGCCGCCTACGGCAGGCTGCTGGCCGAGCACGCCGCGGACGGCGCGGACCGGGAGCCGCTGCGGTACGCCGCCCGCGCCCTGCTGGCCCGCCCCGGCGACCGGGCGCTGCACGGCGCCGCCCTCGCCGTGCTGGTCCGCGACCCGCACGCGCGGGCCCGTCACCTGCCGCGCGCCCTGGCCGCGTTCCGGGACGGCGCCCCCGGCATGACCGCCGCGGCCGTCGCCACCGCCCTGACGACCCATCCGGAGGCGGTCCTCGCGGCGTTCGCCGCCCGGCTGCGGGACGACCGCGGAGCCGCCGACGCACTGGACGCCCTCGCCGCCGTACGCGTCCCCGCGCTGGCCCGGCGGGCGGCCGCGCTGGTCCGCGGCTACGCCGACCGGCACCCCGAAGGCGCCGGGCACGTGGCGGCGTACACCGCCCGGCGGCTGGAGCAGGGCCGGGCCGCCCGCGCCACGCTGCTCCCGCTGGTGGCGGAGCTGGCCCGGTACGGCAGCCGCGCGGTTCGCGAGGCCCTCGCGGGGGTCCTCACGGCGCAGGCGGCAGACCCCGACGGGCTGCGCGCGGAACTCCTCGCCGTGCTCCTCGACGCGCCGCACCCCGACGACGGGGGCGTGGACGCGGCGGAGGCGGTGCTGCGGGCGGCGGCGCTCGGGGCCGCCGGGCGGCCCGAGCAGCGGACCCGCGAGCTGGTGCTGCGCAGCGGACGGCTGATGCGCCGCGTCCCCGCCGGCGCCGCCCGCTTCGACCGCCGGCTCGCCGGGCTCGCCCGGGACGTGCCGGGCTTCGCCGTGCTGCTGAGCGGGTGGATGGCGCGCGAGCCGCGCCGGTGGGAGGCGCTCGTCTCGGCCGGGGCGCGCCGCGCTGTCGAGCGGCTCGCCGCGCCCGGCCCTGACCCTGCGCCCGTGGCCGACCCGGCCGGCGGGCCCGGTCCCGTACCCGTACCGGCACTGAGTGCGATGCCGATGCGGGCCGGACGACGCGGGCATGGCACCCTTAGACCTGCGTAAGCGGTCATGGCGTCTTGACGTAACTGACGTACACGGGTTCGGGCGAGGAGCGGTCACAGTGCAGCGCTGGCGAGGCTTGGAGGAGATTCCCCAGGACTGGGGGCGCAGCGTCGTCACCATCGGTTCCTACGACGGTGTCCACCGCGGGCACCAGCTGATCATCGGCCGGGCCGTGGAGCGCGCCCGCGAGCTGGGCGTTCCCGCCGTGGTCGTCACCTTCGACCCGCACCCCTCCGAGGTGGTCCGGCCGGGCAGCCACCCGCCGCTGCTGGCCCCGCACCACCGGCGCGCGGAGCTGATGGGCGAACTGGGCGTCGATGCGGTGCTGGTGCTGCCGTTCACCGCGGAGTTCTCGCAGCTGTCCCCGGCGGACTTCATCGTGAAGGTGCTCGTGGACAAGCTCCACGCCCGCGCGGTGGTGGAGGGCCCCAACTTCCGCTTCGGCCACCGCGCCGCCGGGAACGTCGACTACCTGGCGGAGCTCGGCGCCACCTACGACTACGAGGTGGAGGTCGTCGACCTGTACGTGACCGGCGAGGCGGGCGACGGCCGGCCGTTCTCCTCCACGCTGGTCCGCGGCCTGGTCGCCGAGGGGGACGTGACGGGCGCGGCCGAGATCCTCGGCCGGCCGCACCGCGTCGAGGGCGTGGTGGTACGCGGCGCGCAGCGCGGCCGCGAACTGGGCTACCCGACGGCGAACGTGGAGACGCTGCCGTACACGGCGGTCCCGGCGGACGGCGTCTACGCGGGCTGGCTCACCGCGGACGGCGAGCGCATGCCGGCGGCGATCTCCGTGGGCACGAACCCGCAGTTCGACGGGAAGGAGCGGACGGTGGAGGCGTACGCCATCGACCGCGTCGGACTCGACCTGTACGGGCAGCACGTGGCCGTGGACTTCCTCTCCTTCGTCCGCGGGCAGCAGAAGTTCGCGTCGATCGGCGAACTCCTGGAGGCCATCGCGGCCGACGTGGCGCAGTGCCGGGAGGCCACGGCGGCGTACGACGCGCAGCGGTAGCCGCCCACCGCAGGACTGACGGCGAGGGGCCCGCACCCAAGGACGGTGCGGGCCCCTCGCCTGTCTGCTCCCCGGCGGCTACTGCTGGGCCTGCGGCGGCTGCTGCGGTGCCTGCGGCGGCTGCTGCGGCCAGCCTGCGGGCGGGGTCGGCTGCGGGGCGGCGGCCTGCGGGTCGTGCTGCCCGCCCGGCTGCTGCGGCCACCCCTGCGGGGGAACGCCCGGCTGACCGGGCTGACCGGGCTGACCGGGCTGCGCGGGCTGACCGGGCTGCGCGGGGGCGTGCGGGTGCGCCGGCTGCGGCTGGCCGGGCGCGGGCGGCTGTGCGCCGCCGTACGGCGGGGCCGGGTACGGCTGGGCGGGGCTGCTGCCGGGGTACCCGGGCTGCGGGGGTGGACAGGCTGCCCGTGCAGGCCCGGCTGGCCCGGTGCCGGCTGGCCCTGGGCCGGGGGCAGGCCGGGCATTCCGGGCCGGCCCGCTGCGGCAGGGGGCTGACCGGGCGGTACCGGCTGGCCCGGCGTCCCCGGCTGGGCGGCGAACGGCTGCCCGGGCAGGCCCGGTTGGCCGGGAACGCCGCCCGGCAGGCCCTGGGCCGGGGGCTGGCCCGGTACGCCATGGCCGGGCAGCGGCGGAGCCACCTGCGGCGGCAGCCCGCCCTGGCCGTCGCCGGTCCACAGGCCCTGCGCCTGCTGCGCCCGTACGAAGTCCTCCGCCACCATCACCGCGAGCTGGAAGTACGCCTCCCGGGTCTTCGGCCGCATCATGTCGAGGTCCACCTCGGCACCGGCCGCCAGGTGCTCGTCGAACGGCACGACCAGGACGCCCCGGCAGCGGGTCTGGAAGTGCGCGACGATGTCCTCCACCTTGATCATCTTGCCGGTCTCGCGGACGCCCGAGATGACCGTGATGGACCGCTGCACCAGGTCCGCGTACCCGTGCGCGTGGAGCCAGTCCAGCGTGGTGGAGGCACTGGAGGCGCCGTCCACCGACGGGGTGGAGATGATGATCAACTGGTCGGCGAGGTCCAGCACCCCGCGCA
Source organism: Streptomyces sp. CC228A (assembly GCF_021390935.1). GTDB lineage: Bacteria > Actinomycetota > Actinomycetes > Streptomycetales > Streptomycetaceae > Streptomyces. The sequence continues at coordinate 58,916 of NZ_JAJPUI010000002.1, read as the reverse complement.
TCGCGCTGTACAGCAGGCCCGTGCCCGAGTCCGTGAGGATGATCGGGTACTGCTTGCCGAGCACGTCGATCGCCCGCCGGTAGTCCTCGTCGTTGAACGTCGTCGACACGGCCGGGTCCACGTCGTTGGCGAGGATCTCCAGCCCGGACGGCGCCTGCGAGGTGAACCGGCGGATGTCCATGTACGAGTTGAGGTACGGGATCGCCTGCACAAGGTCGCGGATGGTGGCCCCGGTCTCGCGCCGCACACGGCGGCCGAGCGTGCCGGCGTCCGGGTTGGCATCGATTGCCAGGATCTTGTCCTGCCGCTCGCTGGCGAGGGTGGCCCCCAGCGCGGTCGTCGTCGTGGTCTTCCCGACACCGCCCTTGAGGGAGATGACCGCGATCCGGTAGCACGAGAGCACCGGCGTGCGGATCAGCTGGAGCTTGCGCTGCCGCTCCTGCTCCTCCTTCTTGCCGCCCAGCTTGAACCGGGACGCCGCGGACGGGACCCGGCTGCTCTTCGGCTTCTGCTTGCTGTTCCTGAGCAGCCGGTCCGACGACAGCTCCACGGCCGCCGTGTACCCGAGCGGCGCGCCCGGCACGGAACGCTCGCGCTGGTCGTGCGTGACCGCCGCGGGCCAGGCGCCCCCGACCCTCGGGTCCGGTGCTCCGGGGTGCGCCTGCGGCGGTACCGGCGCCTGCTGCCCGGAAACGCCGGGCTGCCCCGGGTGGGCAGGCTGGGCGGGCTGGCCCGGGTGGGCAGGTTGGGCGGGCTGGGCCGAGTGGGGCTGTCCGCCGGGCTGTCCCGGTTGGGGGAAGCCGTATCCGCCGTGCGGCGGCTGGGCCTGCTGCGGCCCGCCGGGGTGGGGGAAGCCGTATCCGCCCTGGGGCGCCGCCGGCTGCGGCCCGCCGGGCTGGGGAAGCCGGGCTGCGGGGCCCCGTACCCCGCCTGGTGCGCAGCCGGGGCGGGGCCGCCGGGTGCGGGCGGGCCGGGCGGCACGGCCCCGGGCTGGGGAAGCCGTAGCCGCCCTGCGGCACGGAAGGTCCGGCCGCCGGACCGGCAGGCGTCGGCGCGGCCGGCGGCCAACCGGCCCCGGCACCCGGTACGGCAGCCGCCGGGGGCGCCGTCGGCGCGGCCGACTGCTCGTCGCTGGGCGCCTGTACGGGCCACTGCGGCGCACTGGCCGGTGCGCCCGCCGCGGCGGCGGGCTGGAAGGCGGGCGGCAGCGGGGGCAGGCCGGCGACCGGCGGAGCGGGCGCCACCGGCTGCGACGCCCCGGCGTCCGCAGCGGCAGCACCGGAGGGCGCACCCTCCGCGGGCACGGCGCCACCGGGCACGCCCTGCGGCGGTGCGGCGTCCGCAGCCGCGGGCACGGCCCCCGGGGCGCCGTCCGAGGGCAGGCTGCCATGGGGCGCGGCGTCTGGGGAACTGCCGTCTTCCGCAGCACCCTGCGACACGGCGACACCCCCGAGGCGCCGGCGCCGTCCGAGTCGGCGGGGGAACCGGGGGAACCGGAGGCGTCGGAAGGACCGGAGGCGCCCGGCATGTCGGTACCGCCGGATGCTTCCGTGTCGCCGTGCGCTTCCGCGCCCCCGGGCGCATCCGCCGCGCCCGCCGGGCCGTCGGACCCGCCCGGTGCCTCTGGCGTGCTGTCGGCGGCTGCCTGAGCCGGCGTGTCCTCGTCCGCCTTCGGTGACGGCGCGTCTCCGCGGTCGGCGCCGCCCGTCCCGGCGTCCCGCCACGAAGTGCCGCCGGAGTCCGCGGAGTCCGCGGGCGTCGCGGGGAACGCCTGGCCCTGCGGGCCTTCGTACCCGGGTGAGCCGTCGGCGCCGCCCGGGGCGTCCGCGGAGGTCTGCGCGTGCGGGAAGTCCCCGGCGTGCGCGGAGCCCTGCCCGTGTGGGAAGTCCCCGGCGGCCGTCGAGTCGCCGCGCAGCCCCTGGGGGCCGTCCGCGCCCGCGCCGTCCGGCGTGCCGGAAGCGCCGCCGTCCGCAGGGCGGCCGAACGCGTCGCCGCCCGTCGGCGCGGCCGCGGGCTCCGCCGTGCCGGGCTTCGGCGCCGGGGCCGAGAAGAGCATGGTGGCGTCGCTCTCCGCAGCGCCGGCCGTGTGCTGCCCGGCGGGGGCGGCCGGGGGTGCGTCGTCCAGCTCGACTGGAAGCCGCCGTCCGCGGGAAGGGGCGGGACGACGACCGGCGGGCCCGTCGGCGGCGGAGGCGGCGGTGTCACACCGGCCGGGTCTCCACCGGGAGCGGCGCCGCCGACCGGCCCCGTGCCCCCCGCGTTCTGCGTGTACCAGGCGGGCGGGGTGTAGTCGATGGTGAACTCACCCGTCACCTCGACGGCATCCGCGTCGGACTGATCGTCGGCGTGAGGCACGCGCCATCCCTCGCGGATCTCGTCCCGATCGCCGTTCACTTTGCCTCCTGGTGTGGTCGAGCACCCTTGTCCGGTCATGGGTGGGGTGGGGCGACCGTTCCTGTTCGTTCGTCCGTTCCGTCCACCCGGCGCACCCTCCCCTGCCCTTCCCCTGGGTGCTCACGGTCCCGTGCGGGCCGACGGTCGGCTCCTCCCACCCTAATCGCCTCCGGTGGCCGTCCGTCAGGCCCGTCCGCCGGTACGCGAACCGCAGCCGAGCCCCGCACCACCCCGTACGCGCCCTTACCGGACAAGGCCGTGCCCGAGCGCCGGGCAAGCGGTGCCGAACGCCGAGCTTTCCGTGTCCGGCGGCGGCGGTCCGGTGCGGGGCGTGCGCGCGGGGCGTACGCGCCGCCGTCAGCGGCGTACCCGCGCCGCCGCCCCGGGGAACGCGCGTCAGTCCATCCGCCGGGCCGCGCCCAGCAATCCGGCTTCCGCGTCGGTGGGCTGGGTCATCACGAAGCGCCGGTCACTGCCGGAACTCCAGAGCGTCACCCCGTCCGCGAGCGTGGAGAGGGTCTGCGACTCGCTCCGCGGGAGCTTCAGCAGCCAGCCGATCCGCGCGGCCTCGTCCGGGGACACCCGCTGCACACCCACCAGCGACGCCTTCTCCAGCAACCGCGGGGCCGCCGGGCTCAGGTAGGGCAGCAGCGTGATGACGGACTGCCAGGGCGCGGAGACCACCCTTCCGCGCGGAGGGCGCATCCCGCAGTCCCGCACGATGAGCACCGGGCTGCCCGCGGACGCGCCCTGCGGCGGCACACGCCCCACGTCGTGCAGGGTCACACACGGCAGCCCGCCGCCCGCGGCCTGCACGAGCGCGGTCCACGCCGCCGCGCGTCCCGTCTCCACGGCCACGCGGGTACCCGTGGCCGCCGCGCGCAGCGCCAGGACCTGGGCGGTCCACAGGCCGCCGATGAGCGTGACGTCGTACGGCTCCGACTGGTTGATGCCGAGCACGGCGGGCCGGTTCTCGGGGTCGATGCCGATCACCACGCCGTCGTCACCCACTGGCAGGCCCAGGGCGTCCAGGCTCTCCCGGGGGAAGGCGTGCCGCTGGCGGCGGGGGCCGACGAGGCCGAACCCGAACCGCGCGCGTCCCCGCTGCCTGTCCCGCGGACCCTCCTGCCCCTCCTGCCGGGGGACGTGCTGCGCGAACTGCTGGGGGGCCTGCGGGTGCCGGCCGGTGGACGGGGGGAACTGCGGGGAGAACTGCTGCGGCGCCGACATCAGCGGGCACCGCCCAGCGGAAGCGTGGCGAGCATCGCCGGCAGCTGCTCGCGGTCGAGCCGGACGAGCCCGGTCCGCACGCCGCGGGCTGCCCGCTCCAACTCGTGGCGCGACGCGACCAGTTCCTCGTCGCTGCCCCCGGTGATCCGTACGTAACCGGTCACGCCGACCTCCTGCCGGTCGCCGCCGCCGCTGAGGGTGAGGCTGAACGTCGTGGCGAGCGCCGGTATCGACGTCAGCAGCGCCACGAGTTGCGGCATCGACGCGCCGCCCTCCCCGAACTGGGGCCAGCGCCCCACCCAGTAGGTGGTGTGGCGGCGGTCGTCGCAGCGCCACGTGCGCGAGGTCTCCTGGGTGCGGCGGCCCGGCGCGCGGTCCCGGTCGGTCCGCGTCAGCGCCCGCGGGTTGGCGCACACGGACGTGGCCAGCGCCGACACGAGCCCCTGCTCGGACAGCACCGAGGCCCGGAAGCCCGCCCCCGCCAGCCGGCTCGCGAGCTGGTCCGCGGCGCGCAGCAGGCATTTCTGAGCACCCGTCAGGCCGCCGCCGCGCGCGGCGACGGCCTCGGAGCACAGCTCCGGGTCCAGCTTCAGCGCGATCCAGGTGATGCGCACGGCGGGGGAGCCCGTCCGCTCCTGCAGCGGCGCGTAGTTGCGCACGGCGACCGAGTCCGCCGGAAGGTACGGGGCGGGCGCGGGCTGCGTGTGCTGGACGATCTGCGCCGACTCCAGCCGTATCCCGTCCACCTCCAGCGCGTCCCGGACCAGCCCGAGCGGCAGCGGCCGCTGCGTACGGTCCCGGCGCAGCGCGGTCCCGTCCGCCTCCACCTGGAGGACGGCCGTCAGGAACGTGCCGTCGCCGACCATCCCGACCGGCCGACGGTCCCGGTCGCTGAAGGAATAGGTGCGCAGCGACGGATCGCACTCCACGACGGGTGCGAGACCCGGCTCCGTGCCCGGCGGGACGGTCAACGACGCGGCCCGGCGCGTACGGGCCCGCAGGGCGACGATCGTGGCCAGCCACTCCGGCAGCGACCGCCGGTGCCGGCGCACCACCGCGAGCAGCACGAGCAGCGCGGCGACCGCACCCGCCGGCACCAGGGCCAGGGGGTGCACCGCCCACGCCACCAGCAGCAGCGCGGCGGCCACCTCGATCAGCACGAGCTGCTGCAGCCGGAACGCCCCCACGCGCCCCTGCCGACCGCTCAGGCGCGGCGCGGAGGCAGCGGCGGAGGACGTACGGGAACGGGAGCCGCGGGCCGACGCCCGGGGGCCGGACGCGGACGGCTCCGGTGCGGGCCTGGTCGGCGGCGCCTCCCGCGACGGCACCGGAGACGGCGCTGTCGCGGCACGCCGCGTACGCGTCGCGGAAGCCATGATGGAGATCCCCCGAATCCAACCCGATCTGCGCGGCCCGCCAGGGCGCTGGCGGCGGCATCACCCTACCCGCCCCCTGACGGCCTTCCCATGGCAGGCATAGTAGGGGGCCGGTCCGACAACGGGGCTGCGGGCGCCGCGCCCGGCACCCCGGCGGACACGGTTGCGTCACACGGCACCTGGCGCCGCCTGGCGCCGGCACACGGGGATCTTCGGGGACTTATGGCATCACGGCGGGACGAGCTCAACGCGTACACCTTCGCGAAGAAGCGCATGGTGGCCGCATTCCTCCAACCCTCGCCCTCCGGCACGGAGGAGGGGGCGCCGCGGCCGCTGCGGGCGGTGCTGCCCGGGCTGATCGTCGGCGCCCTCGTGCTGGCCGGGTTCGGCGCCTGGGGCATGTTCAAACCCAAGGCGCCCAAGGGCTGGGACGCGCCCGGCACCAAGGTCATCGTCGGCAAGCAGTCCACGACCCGGTACGTCGTGCTGACGACCGGCAAGGGCAAGGACAGGAAGACGCTGCTGCACCCGGTGCTGAACCTGGCGTCGGCCCGGCTGCTGCTGGACCCCAGCAAGTTCGACGTCATCCAGGTCAGCGACGACGTCCTGGACGCCGGAAAGCCGCCCCGCGGCCCGATCCTCGGCATCCCGTACGCCCCCGACCGGCTGCCCGGCGCGGCGGAGGCGGCCAAGGCGAAGCGGTGGGCGGTGTGCGTCCAGCCGGGCGGCGGCAAGGGCTCCAGCGTGCAGAAGGCCGCCTTCGTCCTCGCCGAACGGGACTTCGGCCGCACGGACGGCGAGGAGCGCCTCAAGGACGGCGAAGTCCTCTACGTGCAGGGCCAGAAGGGCGTCCGCTACCTCGTCGACGCGAGCGGCACGAAGTACGAGGTGCGGGGCGGCGCGTCCGACGCGACCGTCCTCACCCGGGCGCTCGTCGGCGACAAGGAGCCCCAACAGGTGACGGAGGACTGGCTGGGCACCCTGCACACCGGCAGCCCCGTCGAGTTCCCCGCGCTCTCCGGCACCGTCGGCGTGCCCGCCGGCGTCGGAGGAGGCCTCAGCAGGGAGCAGGACCGTGTCGGCATGGTCCTGAAGGCCGAGACGGGCGCCGGGCCGCAGCACTACGTCGTACTCCAGGGCGCGGTGCGGCCGGTCTCCGACTTCACGGCCTGGCTGCTGATCAACTCGCCGCAGACGGACGGCCTCGACATGGCAGGCAAGGCGTCCGACGTCGACAACGCCTCCTTCCAGCCCGATGCGACGCCCTTCGCGGGCGACCGCCGCTGGCCCGCGGAGCGCGCCGTGCAGGTCAACTCCACCCGTGGGGAAGGGGCCCGCGACACGGTGTGCAGCGTGCTGCGCAAGGTCGACGACAAGGGCCGCACGACACTGTCCACCTGGGCCGGCACCCGCTACCCGGCCGAGATCACGGTGGGCGGCAGCAGCACGTACGTCACCCCGGGCACCGGCCTGCTGTACACGCAGGTCCAGGGGGAGCAGACACGGCCCGACGGCTCCCTGTTCCTCGTCACCGACACCGGCCTGCGCTACGCGGTGCAGGCGAACGGCGACAGCGACAAGCGGCGCTCCGACATCGGCGCGGGGGGCCAGGAGCAGCAGCCGGCGGACGGCCGACCGGTGCCCAGCGAGGCGCAGAAGAAGCTGGGCTACGAGAGCGTGACACCGTCGCCCGTGCCGATCAGCTGGTCGTCGTTCCTGTCCAAGGGCCCCCGGCTGGACACGAACAGCGCACGCCAGCCGCAGGGTTCCTGAGGGGGCGGGCCATGCGCGACACGAAGCGGACCCGCATCGCCGGCGCCCGGGGCGCCGCTGACGCCGGACGCGGCCCTGGCGCCCGGCGATACCCCGGTACTTGGCGCAGCCCCGGCACCCGGTACGCCACCGCTCCCCGGCGTACCGCCGACGCTCGATGCTCCTCCGACGCCGGGCGCGGCTCCGGTACCGGTGGCATCCCCGGCACCCGGCGCACCCGCGGCCTCGCCGCCCTCCTGGCCGCCGCGGCGCTCCTGCTGCCGTACCCGGCGACGGCGACGGCAGCGGCGACGGCGGCGGCAGCACCGGCAGCCGCAGCGTACGAGAGCACCACGGGGGCGGCCCCACTCCGCCTGGACGGCGTCGGCGAGTGCACTTTCCCGATGCCGAAGCAGATCGAGGGCACTCCGTGGCCCCTCCAGCGGGTGCTGCTCGACGAACTGTGGGCGGACACCAAGGGCAAGGGGGTGCGCGTCGCCGTCATCGACACCGGCGTGGACACCGTCAACCCGCAGCTGAAGCCGGCCGTGGACGCCTCCGCGGGCGCCGACTTCCTGACGCCGGAGAAGGACGGCGGCGACCGCAGCAAGCGCGGCAGGACCAACGGCACCGTCGACGAGGTGGGGCACGGCACGAAGGTGGCCGGCATCATCGCGGCCAGACCCCGCAAGGGCACCGGCTTCGTCGGTATCGCGCCGGAGGCCACGATCATCCCGATCCGGCAGAACGACGAGAAGAACAGCGGCACGTCGAAGACGATGGCCCAGGCGATCGAGCACGCCGTCGCCAAGGGCGCCCACGTGATCAACATCTCACAGGACACGACGCAGGCCCTCAGTGCCGACTCCGACCTGGCGCAGGCGGTCAGGAAGGCCCTGGAGGCGGATGTCGTCGTCGTCGCGTCCGCGGGCAACGACGGCCTGGACGGCAAGGCCAAGAACACCTACCCCGCGGCCTTCCCCGGCGTCCTCGCCGTCGGCGCGTCCGACCGCAACAACGAACGCGCACCGTTCTCGCAGGCCGGGCCGTTCCTCGGGGTGGCGGCCCCAGGCGTCGACATCGTCTCCACGGTGCCCGGCGGCGGCCAGTGCACCGACAACGGCACCAGCTTCTCCGCTCCGTACGTGGCGGGCGTGGCGGCGCTGCTGCGCGCCAAGTACCCTTCCTGGACGCCCCGCCAGGTCGCCGCCCGCATCCAGCAGACCGCGGAACGCTCGATCAATGGACGGGACGACTACGTCGGCTGGGGTGTCGTCGACCCGGTCCGCGCCCTGGCGGGCGAGCCCGACATGGCGCCGATCGAGGCCCCGAGCCCCGACCCGGCCCCGCCGAAGGCCCCCGCCCCGGAACCCGTGCGCGTGGCCCTGGCGGAGACCGCCCAGGAACGCACCGAGCGCCTGGCGACGTACGCGCTCGGCATCGCGGCGGTCCTCGTGGCCGTGGTCACCGGGACGGCGACGGTCATCCGGGACAGCAGGCGCGGAAGGCACCGCTGAAGGCCCGGTGAGGGAAACACGTGTTGGATGAATCGAGCACGCTGACTAGAGTGATCGCCGATTCACAAGTGTGACTAGGGGGACACCGAAGTGGAAGCACCGATCGGGGGCGGTGGCGGCAACGACGGCCTGGACGTCAAGGTGGTCACGCTCCAGACGTTCAAGAACCGCGTCGACGAACTCCTCACCTCTCTCGCCGAGTCACCCGCGGAGCCGGGGAAGATCAGCGAGCAGAAGGTCACCGCGGACGCGTACGGCACGGGATTCAGCGCGGCGAAGGATTTGCACTCGGGATACGAGAAGGTCCGTGCTCGGCTTGAGGACCTGTCCAAGGCGTTCGGCGACACGATCGAGGCCCTCGGGATCGCTGTCCAGGTCGCCGACAAGGGCTACTCCGGCGTCGACGCCGAGATCAAGGAACGCTACCTGGCGATCGCGAAGCGCCACCGCGAGGTCTACGGACAGCAGGCGCCGAACAAGACCGAGGGATCCACGGCGGACACCGCCCAGATCGGCTGACGGGGGAACACGAAGACATGTCAGGAGAGTTCGAGGGCAAGTCCCTGGACGCCCTGTACGCGATGATCCGCTCGGCCAAGCCGGGCGACCTCACCAAGGCGGGCAACGCCCTGGAGGCGGCAGCCCCGCAGATCATCAAGATTGCGGCGGACCTGCGGGTCTACTTCGACAAGGTCCAGTGGCAGGGCGCGGGCGGCGACGCCTTCCGCGTGTGGGGCGCCGACATGGTGTCCGAGACACTGAAGCTCAGCGACTTCACGACCACGGTCGGCCAGGAGATGCAGCGCGCGGGCCAGGCCCTCAGCGAGGCCCAGAAGTCCATGCCGGAACCGGCGGGGCAGTGCTACGCGGACCCGGAGAAGGAACAGGCCCGCATCAAGGACGAGACGGGCCCGAAGCTCCAGGAAGCCATCCGCCAGATGGAGCGGCTGACGTCGTACTACAAGACGGCGAAGACGCGGATGGAGTCGGAGGAGGAGCCGAAGTTCACGCCTCCGAGGCTTGACGTCAAGGGTGCTGGTACTCCGTACGGTGGTGGGGGCAGCGCCCCCCAGGGAAGCGGGGCGAGCAGCCAGTACGCCGGTGGTACAGGGCCGTCATCCTCCACGGCGCAGTACGGCGCTTCCGGACCCTCCTTGACCGGGCCGGCTTCGGCAGGCCCCGGCGGCAGCCCGTCCTGGACCTCACCGGAGCACCGGGTGTCCGGACCTGGTGCGGTCTTGCTCCCCGACGAGCACGTGGGGACGAACCTCGACTCCGTGGTCATGACGCCTGTCCAGGAAGCGGTAGGCCGTAGCGGCACCCCGCCTGGTCCTACGCAACCGACGGGGCCGGGACCCGGCGGACCTGCCCTGCTTCCACCGGTCGCACCGGTCAGCAGCCCGCAAACCGGCTCTCTGCCATCGCGCGGACCTGTGGCGCCTGGGGTTGGCGTCCCGCGCGGCCCGCTGCCCGGTGTGACGGGTCCGGTCGGCCCCACCCGGGTCGGAGCGCCGGACGGCATCCACGGCGGCCAGCCCGTGACGGGAAGAGGCGGCACCTCGCCCCTGGGACCCCGGCTGCCCATGGGTACGGTCGTGGGGGAGGAGCGGGGCGCCCTCGGACGCGGCCCGATGGGGATGGCCGGTCCTGGCGCCGGTTTCCAGGGGGCGCCGGGCACCGGGGGCGGAGCGGGCCGCCGCCTGGCCGTCCAGCCTGGCGGAACCGTCAGTGGCGCCCCGGCGTCCGGTGCAGTGGGACGCGGCCATTTCACGCCCGGCGGTACGGGCCTGGTCCGACCGCCCGCCTCCACGACCCCGGGACCGGCGCAGCGCCGCGAGGCCGCAGCCCGTCCGGACTACCTGACGGAGGACGAGGAGACCTGGACCGCAGGTCGCCGCAGTGTCGTCCCTCCCGTCATCGACTAGGAGCCCACCGATGTCCCCCCTTGCCCGAGCCCGCGGCGGCCGTGTGATCGGCCTGCTCGGCATCCTCATGGCGGTCCTCGCAGCGACCTTCACCGTCGTTGCGCCCACAGCCCGCGCGGACGACCTGCGCTCCCGGCATTGGTACCTGGACGCGATGAAGGCCGAGGACATGTGGAAGGTGTCCACGGGCAAGGGGATCACTGTCGCGGTCGTGGACAGCGGAGTGGACTCGACGGTGCCCGAACTCCGCGGAAAGGTCCTCCCGGGCCGTAACTTCTATGACGCGGGAGGCGGCCTCGGGCGCGTGGACGAGCGGGACACCGACCGGCATGGCACCAACATGGCCAGCACCATCGCCGGCACTGGAGCAGGCGGTGGCGTGCAGGGGCTGGCTCCAGGCGCCACGATCCTGCCGGTCTACGTGGGGCCCTTCGTCTCCTTCGGTTTCAAGCCAGCGGCGGACGGCATCCGCTACGCCGTGGACGAGGGCGCCCGCATCATCAACATGTCGTTCACGGGCACGCCCAGCCCTAGTGAAGCGAAGGACTGGCAGGACGCAGTCGACTACGCCCGACGCAAGGGGGCGTTGCTGTTCGCAGGCACTGGGAACACCGGCACCGGGACACCGGGTTACCCGGCAGCCAGCCCGGGCGTGGTCGCCGTCGGAGCGGTCGGCTCCACCGGCAAGGTGTCGAAGTTCTCCGACTACGGTGATCATGTGGCCCTGGCCGCACCGGGCGAGAAAATCCCCGCCCGGTGCGATGAGGACAAGACCCGCTTCTGCGATTCGTCCGGCACGAGCTTCGCCACCGCCATCGCCTCCGCCGCCGCCGCCCTGATCTGGTCCGCCCACCCCGACTGGACCGCCAACCAGGTCCTCCGCGTCATGATGGAGACCGCCGGGGCCAACGGCCCTGTGCCCAGCATCTACATCGGGTACGGAGCGGTCCGTCCTTCCCAGGTGCTGCTGGAAGGCAAGGGCGACCCTGGACCGGCCGATGTCGACCCGCTGCTGGAAGCGCGGAAGAAGAACCCGCCGGCCGGGGGCGCCGATGCAGGCCCCAGCGGCAGCCCCACGCCCGAGGACACGGCGACGGACGCCGCAGGCGACCCCGCCAAGTCACCCCAGGCCGCTGCCCCCGATCCGGAAGCGGGGTCCGGGGAGAGCGGCTCACCGCTCTGGGCCACCGTTGCGAGCGTCGCGGCCGTCGCCGTCGTCGTCGTAGTCGGTGTCGCCATCGTGCTGAGCGTACGCCGAAGGAAGGCGTAGCCCTCCGCGACTGCTCAGCCGCAACCGGCGGGGCCCGCAGGACAGGGTGCCCCGCCCACTCACCCACCCTTCGACAAGGAGCTTTACGTGACCGACGACTTCAAGCTCGTACAGGAAGCGGTCAAGGACGCCCAGGGCATCATCGCGGAGACCGGCAGGCAGGTCACCACGCAGGCCCGGCAGATGGCCGACATCCTGGAGACCTGCGCCGCGGGCTGGCAGGGCGCCGGCGCCGCCGGCTTCAAGACCGCGCAGAAGCTGCTCAACGAGGACCACGACGCGATCCGTCGCCTGCTGGATGTCCTGCACAACGCGGTGGGCCAGACCCGCAACCTCACCTCGGAGAACGACATCGAGGTCCTCCAGACGTTCCAGAACGCCGCCAAGTCGGCGCTGAACGGCGTCTGAGCCCTCCGTCGGCCCCGTCGACACGCACACCCGACAAGCACCGGACACAGAAGGAGAACAGCATGGCCGACGATCTCGGGACCAAGGTACGGTACAGCAGCATCGACGAGATGGCCCGCGTGCTGCGCGCCCTCGCCAAGGACACCAGGAACGACCTGGCGCGCATGGACCAGGCCATCAAGAAGGTGACCGAGACCTGGGACGGTGAGGCCAAGGCCAAGTACCTCGACCTGCAGAAGAAGTACACGAAGCGGGCCGAGGACATCGAGCGCCGACTCAGCCAGATCGCCAACCTGATGGAGGGCGGCAAGGACAAGTACCGCGCGACCGACAAGAAGTCGTCGGCCTTGTTCACCGAGTCCTTCTGACGCACCTCCCCACGGGGGGAGTGAAGGGGCATGCCCGGCTCGGGCATGCCCCTTCTCGCGTCCGGAAGCAGCCGGCGGGGGACTGCGGCGCGGTGGCGCGCACACACCCCCGCCGACTACTGGACGGGTTGTTACGCCCGCGGCCGCCTACTGCAGGTCGAACTCCCCGTCCTTGGCGCCGAGGACGAAGGCGCGCCACTCGGCCTCGGTGTACCGCAGCACGGTGTCCGGCTCCAGCGAGGACCGCATGGCGACGGCCCCGCCCGGCAGGTACGCGATCTCGACCCGTTCCTCGTCCGGGCTGGTACCGGGGGCGCCATGCCACTCCACCCCACTGATGTCGAGCGCGTACAGCTCGTCCTTCTCCTGCTGAGTGCCCATCGAGCGCGTTCCCTTCGTGGTGCTGTCGGCGCGGTCAGCGGCTTGCGGTCCAATTATCCGCAGGTGGCGAGGGGTACGACAGCGAAAGCCGCCAACTCGCCCCGTCGGTGGCATCCGCCGAACGGCGCCGGCGCCGGCCACGGCCGGTAGGCCAACGGCCGCGGCGGCACCGAGGGGTGGTCGGGCCCGGGCCGCCTCCTGCCCGCAGGAGCGGGTGCATGCGCTCAGGGGCACCCGAGAGCTCGCTGCGCGGCCGCGACGAACCGGTCCCTCAGCTCCGCATCGGACGGGAACCCGGCGGCCGCCCGCTCCTCCGGACTCCAGTAGCCGGCGTCGTCGAGCGCGACGTACGTGTCCCGCCCTTGGCACTGGACATGCGCGACCCGCGTGCCGCCGAAGGAGGCGGTGAGTGCCTCGTGCTGCACGACCGCGAACCGCGCGAACGGCACCGGCCCGCCCGGGCGGGAGAACGTCAGGTCGCAGAACCACCCGCCCGGATCGAGCGAGCCCGCGGACTGCTGCCGTACGGACTTCCCGAGGTCACCGCTCATCTTCGGCAGCGCGAACCCCGGCAGCCCGCACACCTCGCCGAAGTCCGCGGCGGCCAGGGGCGAAGGGCCAGCGGGCTCACCGAGCACGACATCAGCTCCGGAGGCGCAACCGGACCGCTCTGCCAGCCCCGCGGCGGCATCCCCGAGAACCCGCGCCAGGGCTTCCGGGTCGGCTTCGGCCTTGATGACGGACACCTTCAGCACGGAACGGCCCACACCACCCGACGACCCACCGACCACTCCGGCGCATGCCTCCGGCAGCGCCACCCAACCCCCGTGCCGATCCACCGCCCCAGCCGTCCGGGAGCCGACCATCACCGTCATGGCGCCGGACACACCCCACAGATCACGCTCGAAGGGGAAACGCGCCGACTCGGCAGCGGGGCTGAGAATGAAGGCGACACCATCCTCACCGGCGACCTTCACCTCACAGGAGCCGGGAGCGTGGTCGGTACTGCTCACTCGCCCGGCACCGCCCAACACGTCCTGGGCGTCCCCGGCTCTCACCCACCCATGGCACACGGTGCCGGGGCCGAAAACATTGGTGGTCCGGTCCAGCACGAGGCCGCCCGCCAGTACGGCGAGCACGGCGACGCTTGCAAGGCCCTTCCACAACTGCGAACGCTGCACGGCTTCCTTCCCGTTGTACGGTTCTGCTGCGCCCTCTGTGGCGTTCGTCGGTGCCGGCACCGGAGCTGACCGTTTCACGATCAAGACGGGCCGCCGGATCCTCCGACGCGATCGACGGCAGCGGGAAACCCGCCACGCCGCACACGGCGCGCCGGTCCGTCGACGACGAGACCGGTGTCGTGTCCGGTTCCGCCGAGACCTGCACCTCGTCTGCCACGAGGATTGATTCCCTTCCTGAGTCGGCACCCGGACGCGTCACTTCGCGCTATCCAGCTCTGCCGGTGCAGCCGTATTCCTTGCCTACCGCGCTCACAAAGGAGGCGAACAGGTCCGAAGACCCTGGAGAGCCCGGGCTCTCCCACGTGCGGGTGAGCTGCGGACCCACTTCCATGGCGAAGTAGGTCTCCACCCCTCCGCAGTCGGCGACGATGTGGAGGTCGTCGAAGCCGGACACCTGCCGGCCGTCAATCGGGGACTTCTCGGAGAACGCGTCCGACTTCTTCATGCCGGCGACGAAAGTGGGATCCTGCACGACCGCGTAGGTGGCGAAGCCCCGTGTCCTGGCGGACTCGTCGGAGCCGGCCTGGTCCATCAACCGGTTCGGCGTCTCCACAGTGAGCTTCGCCAGGGCGTCGCGATCCGCTGAGTGCTCGGAGGTGACAGTTGCCACCACTCTGACGAGATCGCGATCGCTGCAGGCAGGCGGCAGCCACGTCCATGCCCGGTGCTCCCCGGTCACAGCTCCGCTCGACTCACCGGAGAAGAACGTGGTGGTGCCGGAGTAGGTCGATCCGTTGTGTGTGAAAGGAAAGTCCGCGCGATCCACGGAGGCGTAGACGTGGAGTTCCTGATCAGCGAGCCAGGGAAGAGCAGAGGTGCGGCTGATCCGGCAGTCCATGGAGAAACTCGGCCCGGTGGCGTCGGCTCCATCACTGGAGAGCTTCCCCCTGTGCGGAAGTACATCTGCCACCGATTGCGAGGAGATCAGATCGCCGCACAGCTCGCCGTGACCGAAGAAGCCGGTGGCGTACACGAAGTGCAGCCCTGATCCGATGAGCGCAAAGGTCACAAAGGAAGCCGCTGTCTTCCTTCGCCGCGAGGTGCCGGCCATGCTGCCTTTCGGTCATTACCCGTGACTTCGGGTTCGTCTTCTCGGGGTATCGACTCTCGGAAGCGGTTGATGATCGCCCGGTTCTCTACGTGGTGCAGGTGCGATCGCGAGGTCGGTGCGCCGTACTCTCTGAGCCCGAACTGGCCTACGGGTGTCCTCGCAATGCCGGTCAGTAGGGCCCTGCGTGGAATTCATAGCTGCGCCGTAGTTCTTCCACGATCTCCGCCATGCGGGCCGCTGTTTCGGGCGTCTGCGGCACGCCGACTTCAGCGGCACGTTCGTGCAACTCCTGCGTCAAGTGCGGTAGGCCGTAGCGCGTCTCGTCCTTGCGCAAAGCCGTTGCTCGCTCATCGCTGCCCTCTTTGTAACGGTCAGCCATGGCCCTGCCTGCTGCATAACGCATCTTGCCGGCAGCCTGGCCTGCTGCGCCGGCCAGGCCGAACGCCTTGTCAGGAACCTGTGGCTTTCCCGGTTCCTGCTGTGGCGCTGCCACGAGGGCGGCTCTGTCCAGCTGGCTGATCTCGCGCTCGATCTCTTTGCCGATGGCCTCGCGGACCTTCTGGAAGGCGGCTTCGTCCGGTGCCAGGAGCACCAGGAAATCTCCCAGTTCCTGCTTGTCGAGGTCGATGTCGTTGGGCTCGGTGGAGACTGTCTCCGATGCGTAGCTCACCTGGCTGCCGAGGATCTGGTACACATCGCTGCGGTAGTAGGTGAGTGCATTCGCCAGGTTCTTGCGAATTTCCGGCGCCACATGCTTGCCCCCGGCTCCCTTTTCGCGGGTGTACTCGGTGACCACGATTTCCAGAGCCCGACTGTTTTCTTCCGGCAGAGTCTTGGTGGGGGACTCTGGGGCAGGCTGCCCCGCCGGCTTCCCGGTGATTGCGGTCTCGAGTGCGGATCCGCATGCGTCGACAGGTCCAGAGGGGGATGCGGTTCCCGTTTCCGACAGTACGGCCCAGCAATCCGCAGCCCCATGATCGGTCTGTGCTCGCCCGAACCACATCCAGGCCCCCGCCGCGGTCGTCGCTGCGAGAATGACGGCAAGTGGAATGAACGATCTCCGGCTCTTCTTGCGGATGGTACTGGTCATAGCTGTCACCTCCGCTCTCCAGCAGACCCTTCGGCGCGGTTGATGCCCATGCCGTACGAGGACTCTGCCCATCGGCGAATATCGCCCAGGCGCCCTTCGCGACTCTTGATGTCTTCTTGCGAAATCATGAGGGACTCCGCACGGGTGTTGATCATTTGCTCTAGGCGAGGATATCCGTTCCTCTCGTAGTGCTCGATCAGTTGTTCCTTGGTTTTTCCTGCCACATCGTTGTTCAGGGCTTCGGCGTGCTTCCCTGTGCCGATGTCTATCATGCGTTGGATCGTATCGCCGACAACAGGGATCCCGGTGACCGGTATGCCGGACGTGTGATAGTTGTAAACCTTCGCCCAGTTGTTCTGGGATATCTGGTTGTCCCGTTGGTCACCCAATACGTCGGCCCGGATGTAATCCAGCTGGCCCATCGTCTTCCCGGCGTCGTGAGCGATCCCTCTGGCGGCGTCGTTCTCTCCCTTGGGTGTGTGCTTGAAATCATCGGCCGTCAGGTTGCCGATGCGTTCACTGATATGCCCGATCTGCGAGTCGTGCACTACGCGGAAGGCGCCCCCGTCTTCGGCGACGCCTCGGATGAACCGGTTCATGGTTTCCGTACTTACGGACAGGCCGTTTGTGTCGGTGGCATAGCCGGCTCCAGTGAGGTCGACCTGGGACACGAGGATCTCGTGCACATCCGCCGGATAGTACGCGAGGGAGTTCGCCATGTTCACCCGGATGTTCTCCGGCATGGCGCTCTGGTCGACCTTCGTGATCTCCGCGTACGACGTGATGACGTCTTGCAGCACGCGCGCCTGCGCGGCCGTGTGCTTCGTGAAGTCCTCCGGGACGGGGGTTCCGGGAGCGTGGCCGGTGGTGGCGGCTTCTAGAGCGGCGCCGAAGCCCACATGACTGTCGGCGTCCAGGACATCCCCTCGGTAGACCGGCATGCCGTCCTTGTGGGACGCCTTGTACTCGTTGACGACCTCCCAGTCGCGCTTTGTCTGGAGGTACTCGAGATTGTCGTCGAACTTCCGGATGCCTCGGTCGCCTTCCGCGGGCCAATAGCTCTGGGAGTCGAAATAGGCCGTCGCGGCATCAGGCGTTCTGCTCATCACGCCCAGGAGGCCGTCGAGGGGGTCATTGGCGAACCAGCCATCGGTCTTACCGGGCTTCTGGGCGTCGAACTTGTGGTCGACATCCCAGATGTTCTTGTCGCCGCCCCGGGTGGGATCCTCTGCCGTTCGTATGCCTTCGGCAAGGTCGAGGAGGAACGGTGCGCTGTACCCGTCACCGTGCTGCATCAAGGTGACAAGGCTCTGGTAGCCCAGAGCCTTCTGATCGCCGATGGTGGCTCGGTGCACCTGCGTCGCGATGGTGTCGTACTCCTTGGTGCCGGCCTTTCTGATGTCCTCCGTCCACGTGTCGTAGAACCGGCCGTTGTCCGACGAGCGCCATTTCGCGAACTCCTCGGCGTAGGCCCGGGAGCCCACCTCCAGGACCTTGCCGTCCCTCTTGAACGGGGGGACCTGTGTCGCTGCCGAGATGGTGTTCGCCAGGCCCTTCTGCACCGCGAGGTACGAGCCCCTTTCCTTCGTGCTCTCGAAGTACGCGAAGTCGTTGAGCTTGTTGGCCAGCTTGAGCGTCCCGTCGGCGCCCAGGCTGGAAAGGAACGTCTGGCCCCACTTCGTGCGGTGCTCGAAGGCCTCGTTGTTGTTGTCGCGCAGGATGCGGGAGAGGTTGTCGACCTCCGCCGTCGACACCTTGTCGCCGTTGTTGAGCCGGGTGGTGACGTCCTTCGCGTACTCCAGCTCGTACTGCTCGATGTCGCTCTTGGCGCCCGCGTTGAAGCCGTTGGGCGTGGCGTCCTTGCCGCCGGACTCCTTGTTGCTGTCCTTCACCGCGGTCGTCAGCGCCAGCTTCACCCCGGCGTCCGCGTCCTCGAACGCCTTGACGTACTTCTGGATCTGCTGCTCCCAGCTCTGCGCCGCCCGGTTGTACTGGGCGAGCAGGGTCTGGCCGTCGGGGTCGTGGACGAGGGCCCGCTTCACGTCTGCGGACAGGTCGGGGCGTACGGAGCCCTCGGCGTCCACGGCCATCTTGTCCTTGCGGGCGTCCGCGACCACGGACTCCAGCCGCTGCTTCAGTTCCGTGAACTGCCCGTGGGCGTCCCGCAGGAGCCCGGCGATGGCCCTGGCCTGGGTCTGGGCCGCGCCGTACTCGTACTGGGTGCCCTCGAAGTTGGCGTAGGCCCTGCTCTGGGCGAGTCCCTGCCAGTTGCCGGCGCCGAGGGACAGTCCCTTGGTCGCCGCCGCGTAGGCGGACTCGGCCTTCTTGAGCTCGGCGGCCATGTCGTCCCACGCCTTGGCGGCGGCGGTGAGCTTGCCGTAGTCGGTCGACATGACCTTCTTGTAGGTGAGCGCCATGTCTACCGCACCCCTCCGTACGGAGCCGAGAAGGGATCAGGCTTCAGCAGCGGACTGAAGTCGCTGTAGACCTCGAAGTCCTGGCCCAGGAAGTTCCTGCGCACCACGCGGAGGTTGTGCGCCTCGGTGGACAGGCGGCCCAGCAGGTTCTTGACCTGCGTGTCCCAGGTCGTCGCGACGGTCTTGAGGCCCGCGGCCGTGTCCCAGCCCGAGAAGGCCGTGGTCGCCTCGGTCGTCTCCTCGTCGGCCGTCTTCGCCGCGGTGGAGGTCTGCGTCCTGACCTCGCCCTCCAGTTTGCCCGCGGCTTCCTTCTTCTTCGCCGGGTCGGAGCCGAAGTCCGGCGAACCGCCCCCGCCCCCCGGCGCGGCCGCCTGGTTCAGCCGCGTCGCGGAGGTCTGGCGGGTGGCAGCCTCAGTGCGCAGCTGTGCCCATTCCTCTTCGAATCCCATCGTTCTTCCCCCGTCCGGTACACGAACCGAAGTGGCCGAGCTGATGATCGAATGTCCGACAGTTGTATCAAGCCACGGTGGCGGGGGCCCAACGCCCTTGCCCCCGCCACCGAACGCACACATCCGCCCCACAGGTCGCGTACGGCCCCCGGACGGCGAGGAGCCCCGCCGGCCAAGGCCCCCGCCCCCAAAGGCGCCGCCCCGCCCCCGAAGGCACCGCCCCGCCGGCCCAGGCAGCACCCCGCCACCCAAGGCCCCCGCCCCCAAAGGCACCGCGCCGTCGGCCAACAGCACCCCGCCGGCCCAAGGCACCGCCCCCGCCCGCCCGAGGCCCCGCCTCACGCGTCCGGCATCCGCCCCAGCTGGACCAGCGACGTGCCGCCCTTGCGTGAGACGTAGTAGCCGCGGCCCGGCGGCATCGGGTGCGGGCGGACCATGCCCAGCAGGTCGCCCTCCTGCGGGTCGCCCGACATGACGACGCCCTGCGCGCCCAGCTCCCTGATGCGCTGCATGAACGCGTCGTACATGGCGCGCGACGCGCCCGCCGTCGAGCGGGCGATGATGAAGCGGACACCCGTGTCCCGGGCGAACGGCAGGTACTCCTCCAGCGGACCCAGCGGGTTGCCGGAGCTCGTCGCCACCAGGTCGAAGTCGTCGATCATGATGAAGATCTGCGGCCCCGACCACCAGCTGCGGTCCCGCAGCTGCTGCGGCGTGACGTCCGTCGGCGGCTGGCGGCGCTGGAACACCCCGGCCAGCGCCTCCATGTGCATCTGCAGGGAGCTCGCCATCGGCGCGTACTCCAGCAGGTGCTGCTCCGGCAGCGCGCCGAGCAGTGCCCGCCGGTAGTCGCCGACCACCAGCTTCGCCTCGTCCGGGCTGTACCGCTCGGAGATCTGCTTGGCCAGCAGCCGCAGCAGGTTCGTCTTGCCGGACTCGCTCTCGCCGAAGACCAGGAAGAACGGGTCCGTCTCGAAGTCGACGAACACCGGCGCCAGGTTCGTCTCGTCGATGCCGATCGCCACACCCTGCCGGGGGAAGTCCCAGCCGCTCGGCAGCCGGTCCGCGGGCACCGAGCGCGGCAGCAGCCGCACCGCGGGCGCCGCCGGGCCGGACCAGGAGGACCGCACCGTCCGGACGAAGGCGGCGGTCGCCTCGGGCAGGTCCGCCGGGCTGCTCGACGCGTCGATACGCGGCAGCGCCCCCATGAAGTGCAGCTTCTGCGGCACCTGGCCGCGGCCCGGCACCCCGGTCGGTACGTTCGCGGCGACCCGCCGGTCGAACTCCGAGTCCATCGTGTCGCCCAGGCGCAGCTCCAGCCGGCCCAGCACCAGGTCCTTGATCGACGCCCGCAGCTCCATGTACCGGGTCGCGGTGATCACGACGTGGACGCCGTAGCCGAGGCCCCGCGTCACGATGTCGGTGATCCGCTCGTCGAGGCCCTCGTGGTCGTTGCGGAACGTGCCCCAGCCGTCGATGACCAGGAACACGTCGCCCCACGCCTCTCCCGGCAGCTCGCCCGCCGCCCGCTTGCGCCGGTAGGTCGCCATGGAGTCGATGTTGTGCGCGCGGAAGAACTCCTCCCGGCGGTTCAGCACCCCGAGGACCTCGGAGACGGTGCGCCGCACCCGCTCCGGGTCGAGCCGGGACGCCACCCCGCCCACGTGCGGCAGGTCCGCCAGCGAGGACATGCCGCCGCCGCCGAAGTCCAGCCCGTAGAACTGCACCTCGCTCGGCGTGTGCGTCAGCGCGAACGACGCGATCAGGGCCCGCACCAGCGTGGACTTGCCGGACTGCGGGCCGCCCACCACCAGCAGGTGCCCGGCCGCCCCGGAGAAGTCCTGGTAGAGCACCTCACGCCGCTGCTCGAACGGCTTGTCGATCAGGCCGAGCGGAACCACCAGGCCGCCCGGACGGTGGTACTCCGTCGCCGTGAATCCCCGGTCCGCCGTGGGGGCGAGCCCCGGCAGCAGCTGGTCGAGCGGCGGAGCCTGGTCCAGCGGCGGCAGCCACACCTGGTGGGCCGGCACGCCCTGCCCCTCCAGCCGGCGCACGATCACGTCCAGCACCGTGTCGGCCAGCGCCTCGTCCTCCTCCGGCACCGCCGCGGCCGCGACCGCCGCCGGGTCGGGCGCCGCGTACACCACGGGCACCGGCGCGGCCGTGAACAGCACGGGCCGCCGCTCGACGGCCGGTTGGCCGCCCGTCACCCGAGGCCCGCCGGAGCGGTACGCCCCCGACACGTACGCCGCCTTGAAGCGGACCATCTCGTCCGTGCCGAACTTCAGGTACCCCGAGCCGGGCACCGACGGCAGGTGGTACGCGTCCGGCACGCCCAGCGCCGTACGGGACTCCGCCGCGGAGAACGTCCGCAGGCCGATGCGGTACGACAGGTACGTGTCGAGGCCGCGCAGCCGGCCCTCCTCCAGACGCTGCGAGGCCAGCAGCAGGTGCACACCCAGCGACCGGCCGATGCGGCCGATCTGGATGAACATGTCGATGAAGTCCGGCTTCGCCGTCAGGAGTTCGGAGAACTCGTCGATGACCAGGACCAGCGAGGCCAGCGGTTCCAGGGCCGCACCCGCCGCGCGGGCCTTCTCGTAGTCGTGGATGTTCGCGAAGTTGCCGGACGCGCGCAGCAGTTCCTGCCGCCGCTGCAGCTCGCCGCGGATCGCGTCGCCCATGCGGTCCACCAGGGTCAGGTCGTCCGCCAGGTTGGTGATGACCGCGGCCACGTGCGGCATCTGCGACATGCCGGCGAAGGTGGCGCCGCCCTTGAAGTCGGCGAGGACGAAGTTCAGGGTCTCCGAGGAGTGCGTGACCGCCAGCCCCAGCACCAGCGTGCGCAGCAGCTCCGACTTGCCGGAGCCCGTCGCGCCCACGCACAGCCCGTGCGGGCCCATGCCCTCCTGCGCCGCTTCCTTCAGGTCGAGCATGACCGGGGCGCCGTCCTCGCCCACGCCGATCGGCACCCGCAGCCGCTCCGCCGTCGACCGCGGCCGCCAGGTCCGCGCCACGTCCACGGACGAGGCGTCACCGAGGTTCAGCAGGTCCGTGAAGTCCAGGTTCGCCAGCAGCGGCTCGTCGTCGTCGCCCCCGCCCATGCGCAGCGGCGCCAACTGGCGCGCCAGCGCCTCCGCGGCCTCCGGCGCCAGCGCGTCCGGCACGCCCAGGTACGCGTACCCGGCGCCCGACTCCAGCCGCAGCCGCCCGGGGCGCACCACGACGGACAGGCCGCCGCGCGGCTCGTCCAGTTCGCCGCCGACGACCTCGATGATGGTGACGCCCTGGAGCCCCTCCGGTGCCGCGAAGAGCGACTCCGGGGGCACGATCCCGCCGTCCAGCACCACCACGATGTGCGGCTGGTCCAGCAGCGGGGCGCCGTCCCGGCTGAACCGCGGCCGGCCGTCCAGCCTGTCCCGCAGCAGCTCCTCCAGCTCCCCGAGGTCGTCGCCGAACAGCCGCCGGGTGCGGCCCCGTCGACGCGGCCGGGCGCCTGCGCGTGCGGCAGCCACTTCGTCCAGTCCCAGCGGGCCGCCGCGGCCGGCCCCGCCACCACGGCGACGACCAGGTCCTCCGGGGACTGCAGCGTCACGAGCTGCGCCACCATCGCCCTGGCCGCGGCGTGCGCCGACTGGGGCTCACCGGACACCGTCACGTGGTAGAAGGCCCGCATCGACACGGCCATCGGCAGCCCGTCCAGCGAGCCGTGCACCGCGAGGAAGCGCTGCATCGCGCCCGCGCACAGCGGTTCCAGCTCGTCGACGGGGGCCGTGTCGGGGGCCACGAGGGGCGTCGCCAGCTGCTGGGCGCCGAGCCCGATGCGGACCTGGCCGAAGTCGCCGTCGCCGATGCGCCGCTCCCACAGCCGCGACCCCTCGGCCACGATCGACCAGAGCTGCTCGGGGGAGGGGTGCAGGTAGAACTGCGCGTCCCGCTGGGCCCGCGCGGTCCTGCGCACCGTGCGCCGGGTCTGGGCGAGGTACTTGAGGTAGTCGCGCCGCACGTCGGCGATCTCGCCCTGGGTGCCGCGGCGGTAGCGGACGAGCTGGGCGATGACCATGCCGATGGTCGACACCAGCATCAGCATGCCCATGATCCGCATGAAGGGCGGCATGTTCGGCATGAAGAAGAAGACGACGGAGGACCCCATGCCCAGCATGGGCAGGAGCTGCATGAGCATGCCCTCCTGCTGCCCGCGGGGCAGTTCGGGAGGGGACTCCAGTTTCAGGTCCTCCGTGGGGACTTCCGGCGGAAGCGACCTCGGCGGGCGTTTGACGACGATCTGGCTCACCCGAGCATCCATCCCTCGATACGGACGAAGACGGACGGCAGTCCCGCACCGGCGCCCCCGCGACAGGTTCGGCTCGCGGCTTCGGTCACGACACGGACCCCGCCCGGTTGCCCTGACGGGTCGCGGCCGCGAAGTGGCCCGGCCGCGCCGCGGGTTCCCGAGTGCCGGACCCCGTACGGGGCCCGCCCGGCGGAGCCGCCGCGGCACCGTACCGGCCGCAGAGCCGGTCCGGCACGCCCGACGCTGCCGGAGCCCGCCCGGAAGGCGCCCGCCCGGAAGGCGCCCGCCCGGAAGGCGCCCGCCCGGAAGGCGCCCGCCCTGACCGGCGGCCGCCGCCCGCAGGCCGCCGCCGGGACGGCTGCCCGGGGCCCGACGGCCGGCCGGCAGCGCCTGCCGCCACCCGACGGCCCGGCGTCCAGCCGACCCGGCGGCGGACCGCCGGCGCCGACCGCCCGACGGGCGACCACCCTGCGGCGACCCCTCGGCGGAGCCGCCCGACAGCGGGCCGACCCGACGCACACACGCCGTGCGCCCGCCGCCCTGCGGCCGCGGGCCCGACGGTCGCACCCGCCCTGCCGGGGCAGATGCCCGCCGCCGGGCGCCGGCCCCGGCCCGCCCACCCGGGCGCTCACCCGGCCGAAGGCCGCCGCGCACGGTTGCCCGCCTGACGGTTGCCCGCCTGACGGCTGCCCGCCCGGCGACCGGCCGTCCGAAGAGCGGCCACCCGCCCGCACCGGCCACCGCACGGCCCGGAAAGCCGCACACCAGGCACCCATGAGCCACCGTCACCACGAAGTCCGCGGATTCCCCCGCGCCGCGGAGCGCGCCCGCGTACGACGGACGTCCACCGCGATCGCGGACGCCCCCTCGGCTCCGGCCGCCCGGCCGGCGCCGCGGACGCCGCCCGCGCGACGGTGATCCTACTTGCAGGTCCTCACACCGCTCCCCGGTAGGGTGACGCGCGCACCGTGCGCAACCGCGAATCCGGGATTAACAGGGGGTCCAGACACGTGAGTACGAGCGCAGCGACCGGCTTCTGCCGCGTCACCGTCGTCGCGCCCGACAGCCGCATCGACGTGGCGCTCCCCGAGGACATCGCGGTCGCCGACATCCACCCCGTCATCCTGCGCCTCACCGGCCAGACCCAGGCCGTCGCCACCCCGACCGGCTACCACCTGGTGCGCCGCGACGGGACGGTGCTCGACGGGGCGCGCACCCTGGTCGCCCAGCAGGTCCTCGACGGCGAGGTACTGCTGCTGCGGCCGTTCGCGCAGTCCCTGCCCCCGGCCGTCTTCGACGACGTCGCCGACGCGGTCGCCTCGGCCGTCACCCGGGACCGCCACCTGTGGCGCGACGACATGCTGCGCGGCGCCGGCCTCGTCGGCGCCGTCCTGCTGCTGCTCCTGATGGGCTTCGTCCTCTGGTACGCGGACCCCGTCCGCCACGACATGCACGGGCTGCCCGGCATCGTCGCCGGCGCCGCCGGACTACTGCTCACCGCCTTCGCGGGGGTACGGGCGCGGGTGTACGGGGACCGGTCCGCGGCCGTCGCCTTCGGCCTGGGCGCCCTGCCGCTGCTGCTCGTCGCCGGCTCCGGCATCATCGGCCCGGACGCCGGGCACGGCCCCGGCCGCCTGCAGTTCCTGCTGGGCTGCGTGACCGTCCTCGTCGCCGCCGTCACGCTCGTCGCCCTCGCCCCCGGCGGCGACGCGCCCTTCGTCGCGGCCACCTTCGTCGCCGTCGCCGCCACCCTCGCCACGTTCGCCGCCATCCTCACCGAGGCGTCCGCCACCGCCACCGCGGCGGTCTGCGCCCCCGTCGCGGTCGGGCTCGTCGCGTTCCTGCCGGGCCTGTCGGCCCGCTTCGCCCGGCTGCCCATCGGCTACGCGGCCCCCGCGGGCCGTCCGCCGACTTCGACGCCGACGGCGACGCGGACGCCCGGCCCGGGGCCCAGCCCGTCGAGGCCGACCGGATCGCCGTCCAGGCGCGCCGCGGCCACGAGCTGCTGCTGGGCCTCGTGGGCGGCTGCGCGGCCCTCGTCGTCGGCTCGGCCGCCGTCCTCGGCTTCGCCGGCAGCGTGTGGGGGCAGCTCCTCGCCCTCGCGGCGGGACTCGCCATGCTGCTGCGGGCCCGGCTCTTCCGCTACACCTCGCAGGTGGCCTGCGCCCTCGTGGCGGGCCTCGCCGCGATCGGGCTGCTCGTCCTCGGCCTGGCCCTCAACCCGCCGGCGGACCTCGTCAGGGAGTTCCTCCAGTACGGTGACCGGGGCGGCCTCGACATCCGCACGGTGTGGCTGGCCGCCGCCCTGGCCGCCGGGGCCGCGCTGGCCACCGCGGTCGGGCTCGTCATCCCCAGGAAGGGCCTGTCCCCGTTCTGGGGCCGCCTCCTCGACCTCGTCGAGGGTGCCGTGCTGCTCTCCCTGGTGCCGCTGTGCCTGGCGGTGCTCGACGTGTACTCCGCCGCCCGCTCCCTCACCAGCTGACGGCCCCCGGGAAGGGCCGCTCCACGGGCTGGTACGCTGTGTGACGGCCGTTTGTGTACGCGCCCCCGGATCATCTGGGAGCAGCGCCCATCGCGCCTCCGCCCGACGAGTCACGGAAGCCCCCCTGAGAAGCAGACCAGGGGCACTCGCGGGCGCTTCGAACACATCACGAGGAGTACGCGTGTCTCTCGACGCCGCCACGAAGAAGCAGATCATCGCCGAGTTCGGCACCAAGGAGGGCGACACCGGCTCCCCCGAGGTCCAGGTCGCGCTGCTGTCCCGCCGCATCTCGGACCTGACCGAGCACCTCAAGGCCCACAAGCACGACCACCACTCCCGCCGTGGTCTGCTGATCCTGGTCGGTCAGCGCCGCCGCCTGCTGCAGTACCTGGCCAAGAAGGACATCCAGCGCTTCCGCGCGCTGGTCGAGCGCCTCGGCATCCGCCGCGGTGCGGCCGGCGGCGCCAAGTAAGACGCCGTGAAGGGAGCGGTTCCCGACCGACCGGGAGCCGCTCCCTTCGCCGTATACGCGGCACGGAGCCGTACGCACCAAGGCGTGCGGCAGCCGGCCGCACGGCACCGGGGCACGGACGTACCGGCGCGGGCGCGCAGTCGCGGACCCCCTCAGAGGGGCGTGCGCGGGCGCATTCGACGTACGTGCACATGCGATCCTGGGCCCTGGCTCAGTAATCTGGTCGCACAACGCCATAACGACAACACCATGAACGCCGTCAGCGCGGGTACGACCGACGCTGAGGGCACAGGAGAGACCGCCTCGCCGCCGCCGGTCCTCGGTAGTGGCCCCCGGGCACCACCCGCACGGGTGCACCCGGGTGCTTCGATCGAAGACCGGCCCGCACACAAGGCGCGATCCCTCCACCCCCGTCCCGCGCCACACGGGCGCAGGGACGCAAAGACGACACACAAACGGAGAAACCACTGGTGGAGAACGAGACCCACTACGCCGAGGCCGTCATCGACAACGGCTCCTTCGGCACCCGCACCATCCGCTTCGAGACGGGCCGCCTCGCCCGTCAGGCCGCCGGCTCCGCCGTGGCCTACCTGGACGACGACACCATGGTGCTGTCGGCCACCACCGCGTCGAAGCAGCCCAAGGACCAGCTCGACTTCTTCCCCCTGACGGTGGACGTCGAGGAGCGGATGTACGCGGCCGGCAAGATCCCCGGCTCCTTCTTCCGCCGCGAGGGCCGGCCCTCCGAGGACGCCATCCTCACCTGCCGCCTCATCGACCGCCCGCTGCGCCCGTCCTTCAAGAAGGGCCTGCGCAACGAGATCCAGGTCGTCGCGACGATCATGGCGCTCAACCCCGACCACCTGTACGACGTGGTCGCCATCAACGCCGCCTCCGCGTCGACCCAGCTCGCCGGCCTGCCCTTCTCCGGCCCGATCGGCGGCGTCCGCGTCGCTCTGATCCGCGGCCAGTGGGTGGCCTTCCCCACCCACAGCGAGCTGGAGGACGCCGTCTTCGACATGGTCGTCGCCGGCCGTGTGCTGGAGGACGGCGACGTCGCGATCATGATGGTCGAGGCCGAGGCCACCGAGAAGACGATCACCCTCGTCGAGGGCGGCGCCGAGGCGCCGACCGAGGAGGTCGTCGCAGCCGGCCTGGACGCCGCGAAGCCGTTCATCAAGGTCCTGTGCAAGGCGCAGTCCGACCTCGCCGCGAAGGCCGCGAAGCCGGTCGGCGAGTTCCCGATCTTCCTGGACTACCAGGACGACGTCCTGGAGGCGCTCACCGCCGCCGTCAGGACCGAGCTCGCCCAGGCCCTCACCATCGCGGGCAAGCAGGAGCGCGAGGCCGAGCTGGACCGCGTCAAGGCCGTCGCCGCCGAGAAGCTGCTGCCGCAGTTCGAAGGCCGCGAGAAGGAGATCTCCGCGGCGTACCGCTCCCTGACCAAGAGCCTGGTCCGCGAGCGCGTCATCAAGGACAAGGTCCGCATCGACGGCCGCGGCCTCACCGACATCCGCACCCTGGCCGCCGAGGTCGAGGCCATCCCGCGGGTGCACGGCTCCGCCCTGTTCGAGCGCGGCGAGACCCAGATCCTGGGCGTCACCACGCTGAACATGCTGCGCATGGAGCAGATGCTGGACACCCTCTCCCCGGTGACCCGCAAGCGCTACATGCACAACTACAACTTCCCGCCGTACTCCACCGGCGAGACCGGCCGCGTCGGCTCCCCGAAGCGCCGCGAGATCGGCCACGGAGCCCTCGCCGAGCGGGCCCTCGTCCCGGTCCTGCCGACCCGCGAGGAGTTCCCGTACGCGATCCGCCAGGTGTCCGAGGCCCTCAGCTCCAACGGCTCGACGTCCATGGGCTCGGTCTGCGCCTCCACCATGTCGCTGCTGAACGCCGGTGTGCCGCTCAAGGCCCCGGTCGCCGGCATCGCCATGGGCCTGATCTCCCAGGAGATCGACGGCCAGACCCACTACGTCACCCTCACCGACATCCTCGGTGCGGAGGACGCCTTCGGCGACATGGACTTCAAGGTCGCCGGCACGAAGGACTTCGTCACCGCCCTCCAGCTCGACACCAAGCTGGACGGCATCCCGGCCTCCGTCCTGGCCGCGGCCCTCAAGCAGGCCCGCGACGCCCGCCTCCACATCCTCGACGTGATGATGGAAGCGATCGACCGCCCGGACGAGATGTCCCCGAACGCCCCGCGGATCATCACCGTCAAGATCCCCGTGGACAAGATCGGTGAGGTCATCGGCCCCAAGGGCAAGATGATCAACCAGATCCAGGAGGACACCGGCGCCGAGATCACCATCGAGGACGACGGCACGATCTACATCGGCGCCGCCGACGGCCCGGCCGCCGAGGCCGCCCGCGCCACGATCAACAGCATCGCCAA
This sequence comes from Streptomyces sp. CC228A, assembly GCF_021390935.1. Classification (GTDB taxonomy): domain Bacteria; phylum Actinomycetota; class Actinomycetes; order Streptomycetales; family Streptomycetaceae; genus Streptomyces. The sequence continues at coordinate 30,398 of NZ_JAJPUI010000002.1, read as the reverse complement.
CCCCACCATGCCGGAGGTCGGCGAGCGCTACCTGGGCACGGTCGTCAAGACCACCACCTTCGGTGCGTTCGTCTCGCTCCTCCCGGGCAAGGACGGCCTGCTGCACATCTCGCAGATCCGCAAGCTCGCCGGCGGCAAGCGCGTGGAGAACGTCGAGGACGTGCTCGCGGTGGGCTCCAAGGTCCAGGTGGAGATCGCCGAGATCGACCAGCGCGGCAAGCTCTCCCTCATCCCGGTCCTCGCCGACGACGAGGCCGCCGAGGGTTCCGACTCCGACACGAAGGCTGACGCCGACCAGTGACGTCCCGCAGTCTCCGGCTGACGGCCCGCACCTCCTCGGAGGCGCGGGCCGTCGCCCGTACCCAAACGCTTCTCCCCGGCAAGGACGGCATCGGCACCGTCCGCCGCACCACCCTCCCCGGCGGCCTGCGCGTCGTCACCGAGACCCTGCCGTCGGTGCGCTCCGCCACCTTCGGCATCTGGGCGCACGTCGGCTCCCGCGACGAGACGCCCGCGCTCAACGGCGCCACCCACTACCTGGAGCACCTCCTCTTCAAGGGCACCCGCCGGCGGTCCGCCCTCGACATCTCCGCCGCCGTCGACGCGGTCGGCGGCGAGATGAACGCCTTCACGGCGAAGGAGTACACCTGCTACTACGCGCGCGTGCTGGACACCGACCTGCCGCTCGCCATCGACGTCGTCTGCGACATGCTCACCGGGTCCCTGGTCCGCGAGGAGGACGTCGACGCCGAGCGCGGCGTGATCCTCGAAGAGATCGCGATGACCGAGGACGACCCCGGCGACGTCGTCCACGACCTCTTCGCCGCCACCATGTTCGGCGACACCCCGCTGGGCCGCCCGGTCCTCGGCACCGTCGACACGGTCAACGGCCTGACGCGCGACCAGATCGCCCGCTTCTACCGGAAGCACTACGACCCGACCCACCTCGTGGTCGCCGCCGCCGGCAACATCGACCACGCCACCGTCGTCCGGCTGGTCCGCCGCGCCTTCGAGCAGGCCGGCGCGCTCTCCCGCACCGACGCCGTCCCCGTCGCCCCGCGCGACGGCCGGCGGGCCATCCGCACCGCCGGCCGCGTCGAGCTGCTGAACCGCAGGACCGAGCAGGCCCACGTCGTCCTCGGCATGCCCGGCTACGCCCGCACCGACGACCGCCGCTGGACCCTCGGCGTGCTGAACACCGCCCTCGGCGGCGGCATGTCCTCCCGCCTGTTCCAGGAGGTCCGGGAGAAGCGCGGACTGGCCTACAGCGTCTACTCGTACACCTCGGGCTTCGCCGACTGCGGCCTGTTCGGCGTGTACGCGGGCTGCCGGCCCAACCAGGTCCACGACGTGCTGCGCATCTGCCGCGACGAACTCGACCGGGTCGCCCGCGAGGGGCTCACCGACGACGAGGTCCAGCGGGCCATCGGCCAGCTCAAGGGCTCCACCGTCCTCGGCCTGGAGGACACCGGCGCGCTGATGAACCGCATCGGCAAGAGCGAGCTGTGCTGGGGCGACCAGATGTCCGTCGACGACATGCTCGCCCGCATCGCCGCCGTGACCCCCGACGACGTACGGGACGTCGCCGCCGACCTGCTCAGCCGGCGCCCCTCCCTCGCCGTGATCGGCCCGCTCAGGGACAAACAGGCGGACCGCCTCGAAGAAGCCGTCTCCTGACCAGCCGGAAACCCGCACCTCCCGTAAGGAAGCAAGCATGAGCAAGCTGCGCGTGGCCGTCCTCGGCGCCAAGGGCCGCATCGGCTCCGAGGCCGTACGGGCCGTGGAGGCCGCCGACGACATGGAACTCGTCGCGGCCCTCGGCCGGGGCGACGACCTGGACGTCCTCACCGACACCGGCGCCCAGGTCGCCGTCGAGCTGACCACCCCCGACTCGGTGATGGGGAACCTCGACTTCTGCGTACGCCACGGCATCCACGCCGTCGTCGGCACCACCGGCTGGACCGACGAGCGCCTCGCGCAGCTCACCTCGTGGCTGCACGCCTCACCGGAAACCGGCGTCCTCATCGCGCCGAACTTCTCCATCGGCGCCGTGCTGACCATGAAGTTCGCACAGATCGCCGCCCCGTACTTCGAGTCCGCCGAGGTCGTCGAGCTGCACCACCCCAGGAAGGTCGACGCGCCCTCCGGCACCGCGACCCGCACCGCCCAGCTCATCGCCGCCGCCCGGGCGGAGGCCGGCTGCGCCCCGCAGCCCGACGCCACCACGACCGCACTCGACGGAGCGCGCGGCGCCGACGTCGACGGCGTCCCCGTGCACGCCGTACGGCTCCGGGGCCTGCTGGCCCACCAGGAAGTGCTGCTCGGCGCCGAGGGGGAGACCCTCACCATCCGCCACGACTCGCTGCACCACAGCAGCTTCATGCCGGGCATCCTGCTGGGCTGCCGCCGCGTCGTCACCGCCCCGGGCCTCACCTTCGGCCTGGAGCACTTCCTCGACCTCGGATGACCGGCATGGGTGCGAAGATCTCCTACTTCGTCATGGCCGCCTTCCTGGTCGTGTACTTCGTCCTGGTCGGCGGCCGCGGCGTGGCCCTGATCCAGCAGGGCACGGCCCTGACTGCGGCCCTCGGGGTCTCGGCGCTGGTCCTGCCCGCCATCGGCGTCTGGTTCCTCTGGGTGAACACCCGGTTCGTCACCCGCGCCAACCGCCTCGCGGCGGAGCTGGAGGCGGAGGGCGGGCTGCCCGTCGACGAGCTGCGCCGCCTCCCGGGCGGCCACATCGACCGCGACTCGGCGGACGAGGTGTTCGCGCGGCGCCGCGCCGAGACGGAGGACTCACCGGACGACTGGCGCTGCTGGTTCCGTCTCGCCGTCGCCTACCGGGACGCCCGGGACACCCCGCGCGCCCGCAAGGCGATGCAGCGGGCCATCGCCCTGCACACGTCCGCCCGGCACTGACCCCGCCGAGCACGGCGGGCGGCCGCTCGGCGCGGCAGCCGGGCCCGTCCACCGGGTGACGCGACGCTCGGGCGGCCGGGCGCCGTGCTGTCGGCAGCACGGCACGGCGGTGGCACCTGAAGCCCGTACGGCCGGTCGGGCCGCCGCGCGACCGGCCGAGGGGCCGGGTCAGGCGCGTACGCGGGTCCGGCCTGCGGGCACCGCGGCCGCGGCGACGGCAGGGCCCGCGTGCGGCCCGTACTCGGCGTTCCACGCCTCCACGGTGTCCGCGGCCCGGTCGAAGGCCTCCACCCGGGCCAGGAAGTCCGCGTTGTGGTCGGTGAGCAGCGTCATCGGCTCGCCGTCGGCGCCGTGCCGCACCAGCACGAGGGCCTGCCCCTGCACGGTGCGGGGCAGACCCAGCCAGCGCACCGGCTGCTGCACCGTCCGCATGGAGGCGACCCGGGACCACGGCACGGTCACCGTGCGGAAGAACCGCACCCGCCGCACCCCCTCCCGGCTCACCCACGTGCCGACCCGCAGCAGCCGCAGGGCGACCAGCAGCACCGCGGCCGCGGCCCCGGCGCACGTACCGGCCGCCGCGGCGTCCCCGGCCAGGGCGATGACCAGGGTGGCCAGCAGCATGAAGGCCGTGACGAGCAGCGCCACCGCGGCCGCGGCGACCCGCCACGGGCCCGGACGGTAAGGACGGCGCCACTGGTCGTGGTCGTCGAAGGGCAGGGCCAAGTCGTCGCCGTCGGCTCCATAAGCACGGTCGGCCGTCAGAAAAGGCAGGGGCACGACTGATCCTTCACTCTTGCGCACGCTCGTTCGGGCTGTGCCCGGTGAGGCTACCCAGCCCCTGCGCGCACGGCCACAGCAGGGGCCCGTACGCGTCAGCGGCCGTCGGCGGCCTCGGACTGCTGCGCGGGCCCGGCCGCGGGGCCGGACTGCAACGCCGGCATCCCGAACAGCAGCGACCCCACCAGGCCCGCCACCGCAGTCAGCCCGATCAATGTACGACCCGCTATCTGCGACAGCGTCGGACGCGGGCGCGGCGGAGGGGTGACGTTGCTGCGGAAGCTGTCGGTCTCCGCGGTGAACGCGAACGGGACGGCCTCGGGGCGGGACATGAGGGCGGGCCTCCTTCGAGGAGCGGCTGCCAGGACGTGGGGCTCACCCGTACAGACGCACGAACGCGCCGTTTGGTGCCCAAGGTGCCGGAAGTCCGATGTCGGAGCCTGGCCGTAGAGTGGGCGCGGCCCGAGCGACGTGTGACAGGAAGGACCCGTCGGTGACCGACATCACCCCCGCAGGCAAGACCGAAGAGGCGCAGGACGTGAAGCCCGGCTTCCGCAGCGACGTGACCGTCGAGCTGGTCAAGCACAGCGCCTCCGACACCGACGTGCTGTGGGCCGCCCGGGTCTCCACCGCGGGCGAGCAGTCGCTCGACGAGCTGAAGAAGGACCCGGAGCGCTCGAAGGGCCTGATCAACTTCCTCATGCGGGACCGGCACGGCAGCCCGTTCGAGCACAACTCGATGACGTTCTTCATCAGCGCCCCGATCTTCGTGTTCCGCGAGTTCATGCGGCACCGCGCGGGCTGGTCGTACAACGAGGAATCGGGCCGCTACCGCGAGCTGCAGCCGGTCTTCTACGTCCCGGACGCCTCACGCAAGCTCGTCCAGGAGGGCCGCCCCGGCAAGTACGTCTTCGTCGAGGGCTCGCCGGAGCAGCACGAGCTGACCTCCCGCGCCATGGAGCAGTCGTACGTCCAGGCCTACGAGGCGTACCAGGAGATGCTCGCCGCCGGCATCGCCCGCGAGGTCGCCCGCTCGGTGCTCCCCGTCGGCCTGTACTCCTCCATGTACGCCACCTGCAACGCCCGCTCGCTGATGCACTTCCTCGGCCTGCGCACCCAGCACGAGCTGGCCAGGGTGCCGTCCTTCCCGCAGCGGGAGATCGAGATGGTCGGCGAGAAGATGGAGGCGCACTGGGCGCAGCTCATGCCGCTCACCCACGCGGCGTTCAACCACAACGGCCGCGTCGCACCGTGAGGCCGTCGTGACCGATCCGGTACAGATGTACGGATCAGCCGTCCGAAGTGTCCGTATTGCGGCATTCTGAGAAGTTCATCTAGCCTGATCAATACGGACCCGGCACTGCTTGAACCCCCGAGCAGGCAGTGCCGGGCTCCCCTTCCGTACGTCCCCGAGGGGACGCCGCGCGCTGAGCAGCGAGTAGCGTGTTACCCATGGCTCCGATCTCCACTCCGCAGACCCCCTTCGGACGGGTCCTCACCGCTATGGTCACGCCGTTTACGGCGGACGGCGCGCTCGACCTCGACGGCGCACAGCGGCTCGCCGCCCATCTGGTGGACGCAGGCAACGACGGCCTGGTCGTCAACGGCACCACCGGCGAGTCCCCGACCACCAGCGACGCGGAGAAAGACCAGCTCGTACGGGCGGTCCTGGAGGCGGTCGGCGACCGGGCCCACGTCGTCGCCGGCATCGGCACCAACGACACCCGGCACACCCTGGAACTGGCCCGCGCCGCCGAGCGCGCCGGCGCGCACGGCCTGCTCGCCGTCACGCCGTACTACAACAAGCCCCCGCAAGAGGGCCTGTACCGCCACTTCACAGCCATCGCGGACGCCACAGAGCTCCCCGTGATGCTGTACGACATCCCCGGCCGCAGTGGCGTGCCCATCGACACGGAGACGATCGTCCGCCTCGCGGAGCACCCCAGGATCGTCGCCAACAAGGACGCCAAGGGCGACCTCGGCCGGGCCAGCTGGGCCATCGCCCGCTCCGGTCTCGCCTGGTACTCCGGCGACGACATGCTCAACCTGCCGCTGCTGTCCGTCGGCGCCGTCGGCTTCGTCTCCGTCGTCGGCCACGTCGTCACCCCGGAGCTGCGCGCCCTCCTGGAAGCGCACCTCAGCGGCGACGTCCAGAAGGCCACCGAGGTCCACCAGCAGCTGCTGCCCGTCTACACCGGCATGTTCCGCACCCAGGGCGTGATCACCACCAAGGCCGCGCTCGCCCTGCAGGGCCTGCCCGCCGGGCCGCTGCGCCTGCCCCTCGTGGAGCTGTCCCCGGGGCAGACCGCGCAGCTCCAGGCGGACCTCGCGGCGGGCGGCGTCGCCCTGTGACGGCGACCGGCACACGACTTCACAACTGAACAGTCCACCCACCCCTACGAAGTCACACGCGCCACGTGTCTCAGCGGCACGTGGCGCGTGTGGTGAGGAGAGACTTTTGAGCCATCCGCACCCTGAACTCGGCGCTCCGCCCCGCCTCCCCGCGGGCGCTCTGCGCGTCACGCCCCTCGGCGGTCTCGGCGAGATCGGCCGGAACATGACGGTCTTCGAGTACGACGGCCGCCTGCTGATCGTCGACTGCGGTGTCCTCTTCCCGGAGGAGGAGCAGCCGGGCGTCGACCTGATCCTGCCGGACTTCACCACGCTGCGGGACCGTCTCGACGACATCGAGGCGATCGTCCTCACGCACGGCCACGAGGACCACATCGGCGGCGTCCCCTACCTGCTGCGCCTGAAGCCGGACATCCCGCTGATCGGCTCCAAGCTGACCCTCGCCCTGATCGAGGCGAAGCTGCAGGAGCACCGCATCCGGCCGTACACCCTGGAGGTCGCGGAGGGCGACCGGGAGCAGATGGGATCCTTCGACTGCGAGTTCATCGCGGTCAACCACTCCATCCCGGACGCCCTGGCCGTGGCCATCCGCACCCCCGCGGGTCTGGTCGTGCACACCGGCGACTTCAAGATGGACCAGCTGCCGCTGGACAGCCGCCTCACCGACCTGCACGCCTTCGCGCGCCTCAGCGAGGAGGGCATCGACCTCCTGCTGTCGGACTCGACGAACGCCGAGGTGCCCGGCTTCACCGCCCACGAGCGCGACATCTCGAACGTCATGCGCTCGGTCTTCGCGGGCGCTCAGCGCCGCATCATCGTGGCCAGCTTCGCCAGCCACGTGCACCGCATCCAGCAGGTCCTGGACGCCGCGTACGAGTACGGCAGGAAGGTCGCGTTCGTCGGCCGCTCGATGGTCCGGAACATGGGCATCGCCCGCGACCTGGGCTACCTGCGCGTCCCGCCGGGCCTCGTCGTCGACGTGAAGACCCTCGACGACCTCCCCGAGCACGAGGTCGTGCTGATCTGCACGGGTTCCCAGGGCGAGCCGATGGCGGCACTGTCCCGCATGGCCAACCGGGACCACCAGATCCGCATCGTGCAGGGCGACACCGTGATCCTGGCGTCCTCGCTCATCCCGGGCAACGAGAACGCGGTCTACCGCGTGATCAACGGCCTGACCCGGTGGGGCGCGAACGTCGTCCACAAGGGCAACGCCAAGGTGCACGTCTCCGGCCACGCCTCGGCCGGCGAGCTGCTGTACTTCTACAACATCTGCAAGCCCAGGAACCTGATGCCGGTCCACGGCGAATGGCGCCACCTGCGGGCCAACGCCGAGCTGGGCGCCCTCACCGGCGTCCCCAAGGACCGGATCGTCATCGCCGAGGACGGTGTCGTCGTCGACCTCATCGACGGCAGGGCCAGGATCACGGGCAAGGTCCAGGCCGGGTACGTGTACGTGGACGGCCTGTCCGTCGGCGATGTCACGGAGGTGCACCTCAAGGACCGCCGCATCCTGGGCGAGGAAGGCATCGTCTCGGTGTTCGTCGTGGTCGACTCCACGACGGGCAAGATCGTCGGCGGCCCGCACGTCCAGGCCCGCGGTTCCGGCATCGACGACGGAGCCTTCGACGAGGTCCTCCCGAAGATCGAGGAGGCCCTGAACCGGTCGGCGCAGGACGGTGTGGTCGAGCCCCACCAGCTCCAGCAGCTGATCCGCCGCACGATCGGCAAGTGGGTCTCCGACGGCTACCGCCGCCGGCCGATGATCCTGCCGGTGGTCGTGGAGGTCTGACGCCTCGTCGGCTGCGCACGGGAGCGGGGCGCCCTCGATTTGCATCGGGGCGCTCCGCTCCAGTACGTTTACGGCTCCGCCCGCCGGGGAACCCGCGGCGCCATGCGCGCCCGGACCGTGATCCGGCGGACCGGGAAATCCGACTCAGAAACTCTGATAAAGTCGGATCAGCCGAAAGGCAAAGGCCCTCCAACGGCCACCGGAAACGAAATCCGAACCGGAAACGGAACGGGAAAAGGATCTGGTAAGGTTGGAAACACCGAAGGGAAGCGCCCGGAGGAAAGCCCGAGAGGGTGAGTACGAAGGAAGCGTCCGTTCCTTGAGAACTCAACAGCGTGCCAAAAGTCAACGCCAGATATGTTGATAACCCCGTCTCTTGGAGACGAGGTTCCTTTGAAAAACACAGCGAGGACGCTGTGAACCGGGAGATTATTCCTCTCCCGGTTCCGCTCAACGCGAGTGTTGACCCGGATCACCGGGAAGCATTCACGGAGAGTTTGATCCTGGCTCAGGACGAACGCTGGCGGCGTGCTTAACACATGCAAGTCGAACGATGAACCACTTCGGTGGGGATTAGTGGCGAACGGGTGAGTAACACGTGGGCAATCTGCCCTGCACTCTGGGACAAGCCCTGGAAACGGGGTCTAATACCGGATACGACCACTTCAGGCATCTGATGGTGGTGGAAAGCTCCGGCGGTGCAGGATGAGCCCGCGGCCTATCAGCTTGTTGGTGAGGTAACGGCTCACCAAGGCGACGACGGGTAGCCGGCCTGAGAGGGCGACCGGCCACACTGGGACTGAGACACGGCCCAGACTCCTACGGGAGGCAGCAGTGGGGAATATTGCACAATGGGCGAAAGCCTGATGCAGCGACGCCGCGTGAGGGATGACGGCCTTCGGGTTGTAAACCTCTTTCAGCAGGGAAGAAGCGAAAGTGACGGTACCTGCAGAAGAAGCGCCGGCTAACTACGTGCCAGCAGCCGCGGTAATACGTAGGGCGCAAGCGTTGTCCGGAATTATTGGGCGTAAAGAGCTCGTAGGCGGCCTGTCACGTCGGTTGTGAAAGCCCGGGGCTTAACCCCGGGTCTGCAGTCGATACGGGCAGGCTAGAGTTCGGTAGGGGAGATCGGAATTCCTGGTGTAGCGGTGAAATGCGCAGATATCAGGAGGAACACCGGTGGCGAAGGCGGATCTCTGGGCCGATACTGACGCTGAGGAGCGAAAGCGTGGGGAGCGAACAGGATTAGATACCCTGGTAGTCCACGCCGTAAACGTTGGGAACTAGGTGTGGGCGACATTCCACGTCGTCCGTGCCGCAGCTAACGCATTAAGTTCCCCGCCTGGGGAGTACGGCCGCAAGGCTAAAACTCAAAGGAATTGACGGGGGCCCGCACAAGCGGCGGAGCATGTGGCTTAATTCGACGCAACGCGAAGAACCTTACCAAGGCTTGACATACACCGGAAACATCTAGAGATAGGTGCCCCCTTGTGGTCGGTGTACAGGTGGTGCATGGCTGTCGTCAGCTCGTGTCGTGAGATGTTGGGTTAAGTCCCGCAACGAGCGCAACCCTTGTCCCGTGTTGCCAGCAGGCCCTTGTGGTGCTGGGGACTCACGGGAGACCGCCGGGGTCAACTCGGAGGAAGGTGGGGACGACGTCAAGTCATCATGCCCCTTATGTCTTGGGCTGCACACGTGCTACAATGGCCGGTACAAAGAGCTGCGATACCGTGAGGTGGAGCGAATCTCAAAAAGCCGGTCTCAGTTCGGATTGGGGTCTGCAACTCGACCCCATGAAGTCGGAGTCGCTAGTAATCGCAGATCAGCATTGCTGCGGTGAATACGTTCCCGGGCCTTGTACACACCGCCCGTCACGTCACGAAAGTCGGTAACACCCGAAGCCGGTGGCCCAACCCCTTGTGGGAGGGAGCTGTCGAAGGTGGGACTGGCGATTGGGACGAAGTCGTAACAAGGTAGCCGTACCGGAAGGTGCGGCTGGATCACCTCCTTTCTAAGGAGCACTTCTCACCGAGCACCTGGTGCTTGGTCAGAGGCCAGTACATCAGCGAGTGTCTGATGCTGGTTGCTCATGGGTGGAACGTTGACTATTCGGCCTGGTGCATGGGTCGAAGACCGCTAGTACTGCCTCGTCAGGGGCGTGGAACGTGTGATCTTCGGACGTGGCCGGGTCGGGCGCGCTGTTGGGTGTCTGAGGGTGCGAGCGTTGCTTGCCCTTCATGCGCCGGCCCCAGTGAACTCGCTGCTTTGTGGCGGGGTGATGGGTGGCTGGTCGTTGCTTGAGAACTGCACAGTGGACGCGAGCATCTGTGGCCAAGTTTTTAAGGGCGCACGGTGGATGCCTTGGCACCAGGAACCGATGAAGGACGTGGGAGGCCGCGATAGGCCCCGGGGAGCTGTCAACCGAGCTGTGATCCGGGGGTGTCCGAATGGGGAAACCCGGCAGTCGTCATGGGCTGTCACCCGCTGCTGAACACATAGGCAGTGTGGAGGGAACGCGGGGAAGTGAAACATCTCAGTACCCGCAGGAAGAGAAAACAACCGTGATTCCGGGAGTAGTGGCGAGCGAAACTGGATGAGGCCAAACCGTATGTGTGTGATACCCGGCAGGGGTTGCGCATGCGGGGTTGTGGGATCTCTCTTCTGTTGTCTGCCGGCAACAGGGCGAGTCAGAAACCGTTGATGTAGGCGAAGGACATGCGAAAGGTCCGGCGTAGAGGGTAAGACCCCCGTAGCTGAAACATCAGCGGCTTGCTTGAGAGACACCCAAGTAGCACGGGGCCCGAGAAATCCCGTGTGAATCTGGCGGGACCACCCGCTAAGCCTAAATATTCCCTGGTGACCGATAGCGGATAGTACCGTGAGGGAATGGTGAAAAGTACCGCGGGAGCGGAGTGAAATAGTACCTGAAACCGTGTGCCTACAAGCCGTGGGAGCGTCGCGCAAGGACTTGTCCTTGCGTCGTGACTGCGTGCCTTTTGAAGAATGAGCCTGCGAGTTTGCGGTGTGTTGCGAGGTTAACCCGTGTGGGGTAGCCGTAGCGAAAGCGAGTCCGAATAGGGCGTTTCAGTAGCACGCTCAAGACCCGAAGCGGAGTGATCTAGCCATGGGCAGGTTGAAGCGGAGGTAAGACTTCGTGGAGGACCGAACCCACCAGGGTTGAAAACCTGGGGGATGACCTGTGGTTAGGGGTGAAAGGCCAATCAAACTCCGTGATAGCTGGTTCTCCCCGAAATGCATTTAGGTGCAGCGTCGTGTGTTTCTTGCCGGAGGTAGAGCACTGGATAGGCGATGGGCCCTACCGGGTTACTGACCTTAGCCAAACTCCGAATGCCGGTAAGTGAGAGCGCGGCAGTGAGACTGTGGGGGATAAGCTCCATGGTCGAGAGGGAAACAGCCCAGAGCATCGACTAAGGCCCCTAAGCGTACGCTAAGTGGGAAAGGATGTGGAGTCGCAGAGACAACCAGGAGGTTGGCTTAGAAGCAGCCACCCTTGAAAGAGTGCGTAATAGCTCACTGGTCAAGTGATTCCGCGCCGACAATGTAGCGGGGCTCAAGCGTACCGCCGAAGTCGTGTCATTGCAGCATGAGGGCCAACGCCCGCTGTGATGGGTAGGGGAGCGTCGTGTGCCGGGTGAAGCAGCACCGGAAGGTAGTTGTGGACGGTTCACGAGTGAGAATGCAGGCATGAGTAGCGATACACACGTGGGAAACGTGTGCGCCGATTGACTAAGGGTTCCTGGGTCAAGCTGATCTGCCCAGGGTAAGTCGGGACCTAAGGCGAGGCCGACAGGCGTAGTCGATGGACAACCGGTTGATATTCCGGTACCCGCTTTGAAGCGCCAACGCTGAATCCAGCGATGCTAAGCCCGTGAAGCCGCCGGCTGAGTCTTCGGACGAGGTCGGAGTGGTGGAGCCGGTGAACCGGACTGGTAGTAGGTGAGTGATGGGGTGACGCAGGAAGGTAGTCCAGCCCGGGCGGTGGTTGTCCCGGGGTAAGGGTGTAGCCCGAGGGGTAGGTAAATCCGTCCCTCATGTAAGGGTGAGACCTGATGCCGAGCCGATTGTGGCGAAGTGGATGATCCTATGCTGTCGAGAAAAGCCTCTAGCGAGTTTCATGGCGGCCCGTACCCTAAACCGACTCAGGTGGTCAGGTAGAGAATACCGAGGCGTTCGGGTGAACTATGGTTAAGGAACTCGGCAAAATGCCCCCGTAACTTCGGGAGAAGGGGGGCCATGTCTGGTGATGGCACGTGCTGCCGGAGCTGGGTGTGGCCGCAGAGACCAGCGAGAAGCGACTGTTTACTAAAAACACAGGTCCGTGCGAAGCCGTAAGGCGATGTATACGGACTGACGCCTGCCCGGTGCTGGAACGTTAAGGGGACCGGTTAGCTCCATTTCGGTGGGGCGAAGCTGAGAACTTAAGCGCCAGTAAACGGCGGTGGTAACTATAACCATCCTAAGGTAGCGAAATTCCTTGTCGGGTAAGTTCCGACCTGCACGAATGGCGTAACGACTTCTCGACTGTCTCAACCATAGGCCCGGTGAAATTGCACTACGAGTAAAGATGCTCGTTTCGCGCAGCAGGACGGAAAGACCCCGGGACCTTTACTACAGTTTGATATTGGTGTTCGGTTCGGCTTGTGTAGGATAGGTGGGAGACTGTGAAGCTTGGACGCCAGTTCAGGTGGAGTCGTCCTTGAAATACCACTCTGGTCGTGCTGGATGTCTAACCTGGGTCCGTGATCCGGATCAGGGACAGTGTCTGATGGGTAGTTTAACTGGGGCGGTTGCCTCCTAAAGGGTAACGGAGGCGCCCAAAGGTTCCCTCAGCCTGGTTGGCAATCAGGTGTTGAGTGTAAGTGCACAAGGGAGCTTGACTGTGAGACCGACGGGTCGAGCAGGGACGAAAGTCGGGACTAGTGATCCGGCGGTGGCTTGTGGAAGCGCCGTCGCTCAACGGATAAAAGGTACCCCGGGGATAACAGGCTGATCTTCCCCAAGAGTCCATATCGACGGGATGGTTTGGCACCTCGATGTCGGCTCGTCGCATCCTGGGGCTGGAGTCGGTCCCAAGGGTTGGGCTGTTCGCCCATTAAAGCGGTACGCGAGCTGGGTTTAGAACGTCGTGAGACAGTTCGGTCCCTATCCGCTGTGCGCGTAGGAATATTGAGAAGGGCTGTCCCTAGTACGAGAGGACCGGGACGGACGAACCTCTGGTGTGCCAGTTGTTCTGCCAAGGGCATGGCTGGTTGGCTACGTTCGGGAGGGATAACCGCTGAAAGCATCTAAGCGGGAAGCCTGCTTCGAGATGAGTATTCCCACCCACTTGATGGGGTAAGGCTCCCAGTAGACGACTGGGTTGATAGGCCGGATATGGAAGCACCGTGAGGTGTGGAGTTGACCGGTACTAATAGGCCGAGGGCTTGTCCTCAGTTGCTCGCGTCCACTGTGTTAGTTCTGAAGTAACGAACTCCCTTTGCCGGTTGAGTTGTTATCTTCATAGTGTTTCGGTGGTCATAGCGTTAGGGAAACGCCCGGTTACATTCCGAACCCGGAAGCTAAGCCTTTCAGCGCCGATGGTACTGCAGGGGGGACCCTGTGGGAGAGTAGGACGCCGCCGAACAATTTGTGGGGGAGCCCCGCACCTTATGGTGCGGGGCTTCCTGCATTTCCGGACCTGCTGGCCTCCTGGTCAGGGCTGCCATCCGTCGCGCCCGTCACTCGGGCCGGCGCGGTCGCCACCGGGCGCCAACGGAAAGCCCCCCGCCGGGGATCGGTCCACCTCGCCCGCCAGCCCGGCCGGCTCCCAGCCACTCTGGCCCCGCCCCGGGCAGGCACCGCGAGGCCATCGCGTAGCCCCACCTGTGGCATGCCCCCGGAAGCCGGCGTGACAGCCGTCACTTTCGGCCCCAGAGGCGGTGGATGGTGCGGAGCGGGTCGGCTTTCGGGGTATGATCTATTCCGTTGCCGCGAGGGAAACCCCGCGAACGACAAGCCCCTATAGCTCAGTCGGCAGAGCGTCTCCATGGTAAGGAGAAGGTCAACGGTTCGATTCCGTTTGGGGGCTCAGAACGAACGAAGGCCCCCCGCCACACGGCGGGGGGCCTTCGTCATGCCCGGCGGAAGGTACCGACGGGCGGGCTACTGGTGGTGCGGCTCCGGCACGCGCATGGTGAGGATCGCCATGTCGTCGGACGCCGGCTCCGCGGCGAAGCGCTCCACGGCCCGCAGGACGCGGGCGGCCACCGCCCCGGCCGTCAGGCCCGTACACGAGCGCAGGACGTCCGCCAGGCCGTCGTCACCCAGCATGCGGGCACCCTCGCGGCGCTCCGTGACCCCGTCCGTGACGCACAGCAGGACGTCGCCCGGGTCCAGGGACACCGTCTGCTCGTACAGCTCCAGGTCGTCCATGACGCCGAGCAGCGGCTGAGGGTCAGCGGCCGGCTCCACCGTGCCGTCCTGGCGCAGGCGCAGCGGCAGCGGGTGCCCGGCGCACACCACCTTCAGCAGGGCGCTGCCGTCCTCCTGCGGCCACAGCTCGCCGTACAGCAGGGTCAGGAAGCGGCTGCGGGCGCCCTCGTCGAGGATCGCCGCGTTCAGGCGCTCCAGCACCGCCGGGCCGCCGAAGCCCTCGCGGGCCAGCAGGCGCAGCGCGTGCCGGGCCAGCCCCGTCACGGCCGCCGCCTCCGGGCCCGTACCGCACACGTCGCCGATCGCGAAGCCGTACGCCTCGTCCCGGATGGGGAAGACGTCGTAGAAGTCGCCGCCCACCTCGTTGCCCTCGCCTGCCGCGCGGTAGATGACGTCGACCTCGACGCCCGGGATCTGCGGCAGGCCCGGCGGGAGCAGGCTGCGCTGCAGGGACTGGCTGATGGACACGCGCTCGCTGTAGAGCCGGGCGTTGTCCAGGGCCAGTGCCGCACGGCGGGACAGGTCCTCGGCGAGCTCCAGGATCTCCTGGCGGAAGTGGTCGTCCGCGGGCTTGCCGAGCGTCAGCATGCCGATGACGCGGTTGCGGGCCACCAGGGGCAGTACCACCGTCTCCCCGCCGACGGCGGTCGCTGTGTGCAGCGTCGTGGCGATGCCGGAGGACAGCGGGGCCGACGCCTCCTGGCCCAGCTCCTGCACGGACGCGCGCAGGGCGGCCCGGTGGGCGGCCTCCGCGGGGGCGTTCCACACGCGGGCGCCCGGCGTCGGCACCGGCTCCGGGGGCGCGATGGACGACAGGAGCTCCTTCAGGCCGTCGATGCGCTCCTCGTCCTCGTGCAGCACGTACGACAGATACGGATCGGAGGACTGGTCGGCGATCGTATAGACGGCGCACCAGGTCGCCAGGGTGGGGACCGTCATCTGCGCCATGAGGGCCAGGGTCTGGTCCCGGTCGAGCGTCCCGGCCAGCAGGTCGGACGCCTCGACGAGGAAGCTGAGGGAGCCGCGGCGCAGCCGCTCCAGCTCGCCGAGCCGGGCCGACTCGACGGCCAGGGCGATGCGGTCGGCGGCGAACTGGAGGCGCAGGGCCTCCTTGTTCGCGTAGCGGCGCGGAGCCTCCGCGGCCACCCCGAGGGAGCCCGTCAAACGGCCCTCCACCTTCAGCGGCACGGTGACGACGGACCGCATGCCCGTGCCGCTGAGGAGCGGCACGGCCCCCGGGACGGCCGCCAGGTCCTCGTGGACGGCCGGCATGCGGGCGGAGGCGTACCGGCTGGTGCCCGCCTCGACGGGGACGCGGGCGAAGCGCTGGCGGGCCGAGGGCAGCCCCGTGGAGGCGCGCACCTCCAGCTCGGTCTCGTCGTCCGTGGCGAGGAGCAGGAACGCGGCGTCGCCGTCCAGCATGTCCCGGGCGCGCTCCACCGTGCGCTGCAGGAGCCCGTCGAGGTCGTCGGGGGCGGGGGAGCCGATGAACACCTCGAACGGGTCGGCGCTGCGGCCCTCGCCTGACGCGTCGCCGCCGGCGGAGGCGGTGGCCCTGGCCGGGGTCTGCAGGACGGCCCGCTCGTCGTCGCGTACGAGCAGGCAGACCGTCGACGGCTCGCCCTGGGTGTCGCGGACCCGCAGGTGGGACGCGTACACCGGGAGCACGCGGCCGTCGGCGCCGCGCAGGCCGTAGCTGCCCTCCCAGCGGGACAGCTGCAGCGCCTCGGCCAGGCCGGTGCCGGTGCCGGGGGTGTGCGGCCAGGCCGCGAAGTCGCCGAGCTGCTTGCCGACGACCTGGTCCGCGGCGTAACCGAAGAGGCTCTCCGCATCGTCGTTCCACGCGGTGATCGCGCCGGACGGGTCGACCTGGAGGACGGCGACGCGGACCCGCTCGTCGGCCACGGGCAGCAGCGCGGTGGGCACGGCGGGGCCCGCGTGGCGGGTGCCGACCGGGCGCTCCGGCAGGTCCAGCTGGAACCAGACGTTCTTGCTGGCGGGGGAGTAGTCGACGCCCCAGCGGGAAGCGAGGGCGGAGCACAGCAGCAGGCCGCGGCCGTTCTCGCGGTCGAGGGCGGCGACGGGCCGGCCCGCGCCCTGGAGCGGCACCTCGCGCTCGGGGTAGTGGTCGGCGACCTCGACCCGTACGCCCTGCTCGGTGCGCAGGCACAGGACATCGGCCGCGGTGCCGGCGTGGATCACGGCGTTGGTGACGAGTTCGCTGGTCAGGACCACGGCGTCGTCCACCACGTCACCGTGTCCCCAGCCTTGGAGGGTGTCCCGGACGAAGGCCCGGGCGGCCGCGACGGACCGCCCCACAGGTTCGAAGCTGGCAGCCGCCCGCGCGGTGATCACAGAACTCCTCGTACGCGTCTCGACGCCCGGCTCCGCCATGATCGGCCTGCCCCTCCCGGTACCCGGTGGTCGTGTTGCGCCGTGCCCGCCCCCGCCGGGCGGACCGGGGCGGTTGGACAGCCGCATGCCAGGTTACTTACCTTCGCAGTCCGGGCGGATGGTGGTCACCGCTGTTTCCGTCCCCCGGGTGCGGGGACGGTATGCGAAGCTGCCGAACTGTTATGGCCTGGTTGGGTTGCAGTGAAACACTGGGAAGGCTTCCAGCTACAGCCGGGGCAGGGGCCCGGCGACGGGCGTCCGGCAGTGGTTGCGGAGCGCGAGCATCCGAGTACGAACCAGGGCAGTACGGTCGACCCTTGCGGGAGGGACACGGTGGAGTCTGGCGTGGCGGCGCGAGGCGGCAGCACGCGCGCGAAGGGCGGACGGTCCCGGAGCAGCAGCGGAACCGTCGAGGTGGACGCCGCTGCACTGGAGCGGCTGCTGGCGGCGCTGGTGTCGATGCGCGACGGCAATTTCCGCAGGCGGCTCACCGTGACCGGCGAGGGGACGATGGCGGAGATCGCCGCCGTCTTCAACGAGGTCGCGGACCGCAAGCTGCATCTGACCGGTGAGATCCAGCGGGTACGGCGCGTGGTCGGCCGCGAGGGCAAGCTCGCGGAGCGGCTGGAGGTGGGCGCCAGCGAAGGCGCCTGGGCGACGGCCATCGAGGCGGCGAACGCCCTGGTCGACGACCTGACCCGGCCGGTGTCCGAGGTGGGCCGGGTGCTGGCCGCCGTCGCGGACGGCGACCTGCAGCAGCGGATGGAGCTGCGCTCCGACGCGCAGGACCAGGCGGGGCGGCCGCTGCGCGGCGAGTTCCTGAAGGTCGCGAGGACCGTGAACAACCTCGTCGACCAGTTGTCGACGTTCACGGACGAGGTCACACGGGTCGCCCTCGAAGTGGGGACGGAGGGCAAGCTCGGCGGGCAGGCGCAGGTGCGCGGGGTGTCCGGGTCGTGGAAGGACCTCACGGACTCCGTCAACACGATGGCGTACCGGCTCACCGCCCAGGTCCGCGACATCGCGCTGGTGACCACGGCCGTCGCCAAGGGCGACCTGTCCCGCAAGGTCACGGTGCATGTGGCCGGCGAGATGCTGGAGCTGAAGAACACCGTCAACACGATGGTGGACCAGCTGTCCTCGTTCTCCTCCGAGGTGACGCGGGTCGCCCGGGAGGTCGGTACGGAGGGCGAGCTGGGCGGCCAGGCCGAGGTGCCGGGCGTCGCGGGCGTGTGGAAGGACCTCACGGACTCCGTCAACACGATGGCGGGCAACCTCACCTCGCAGGTGCGCGGTATCGCGGAGGTGACGACGGCGGTCGCGAACGGCGACCTGTCCCAGAAGGTCACGGTGAGCGCGCGGGGCGAGGTCGCGCAGCTCGCGGACACCATCAACCAGATGACCGAGACGCTCCGCACCTTCGCCGACGAGGTGACCCGGGTCGCGCGGGAGGTCGGCGTCGAGGGGCTGCTGGGCGGCCAGGCGCAGGTGCCGGGTGCGGCGGGGACGTGGAAGGACCTGACGGATTCGGTCAACACGGCGTTCCGGAACCTGACGGGTCAGGTGCGGGACATCGCGCAGGTGACGACGGCGGTGGCGAACGGCGACCTGTCGCAGAAGGTCACCGTCGATGTCGCGGGCGAGATGCTGGAGTTGAAGAACACCGTCAACACGATGGTGGACCAGCTGTCCGCGTTCGGCTCCGAAGTGACGCGTGTGGCACGCGAGGTGGGTGTCGAGGGCCGGCTCGGCGGTCAGGCGGAGGTGCCGGGTGCGGCGGGGACGTGGAAGGACCTGACGGATTCGGTCAACACGGCGTTCCGGAACCTGACGGGTCAGGTGCGGGACATCGCGCAGGTGACGACGGCGGTGGCGAACGGCGACCTGTCGCAGAAGGTCACCGTCGATGTCGCGGGCGAGATGCTGGAGTTGAAGAACACCGTCAACACGATGGTGGCGCAGCTCTCGTCGTTCGCCGACCAGGTGACGCGGATGGCGCGGGACGTGGGCACCGAGGGCCGGCTCGGCGGCCAGGCCCGCGTCGACGGCGTGTCCGGCACGTGGAAGGAGCTCACCGACTCCGTCAACTTCATGGCCGGCAACCTCACCTCGCAGGTGCGGCAGATCGCCCAGGTGACGACGGCGGTGGCGCGGGGCGACCTGTCGCAGAAGATCGACGTGGACGCGCGCGGCGAGATCCTGGAGCTGAAGAACACCATCAACACGATGGTCGACCAGCTGTCCGCGTTCGCCGAGCAGGTGACCAGGGTGGCCCGCGAGGTGGGCACCGACGGGCGGCTCGGCGGCCAGGCGCAGGTGCCCGGCGTGGCCGGTGTGTGGCGCGACCTGACGGACTCGGTGAACGGCATGGCCGGGAACCTCACCGCCCAGGTCCGTAACATCGCCCAGGTCGCCACGGCGGTGGCGCGCGGCGACCTGTCGCAGAAGATCGACGTGGACGCGCGCGGCGAGATCCTGGAGCTGAAGAACACCCTCAACACGATGGTGGACCAGCTGTCCTCCTTCGCGGAGGAGGTGACCAGGGTGGCCCGCGAGGTGGGTACGGAGGGCATCCTGGGCGGCCAGGCCGAGGTGCAGGGCGTCTCGGGCACCTGGAAGGACCTCACCCAGTCCGTCAACTCGATGGCGAACAACCTCACGTCGCAGGTGCGCAACATCGCCGAGGTGACGACGGCGGTCGCGCGCGGCGACCTGTCGAAGAAGATCACCGTCGACGCGCGGGGGGAGATCCTCGACCTCGTCACCACGGTGAACACGATGGTCGACCAGCTGTCGAACTTCGCGGACGAGGTGACCCGGGTGGCCCGTGAGGTGGGCACCGAGGGCATCCTCGGCGGCCAGGCCCGGGTGCGCGGTGTCACGGGCATCTGGAAGGACCTCAGCGACAACGTCAACGTGATGGCCAACAACCTCACCTCGCAGGTGCGCAACATCTCGCGGGTGTCGTCGGCCGTCGCCAACGGCGACCTTACGAAGAAGGTCACCGTCGAGGCGCGCGGCGAGGTCGCCGAACTCGCGGACACCGTGAACACGATGGTGACCACGCTGTCGTCGTTCGCGGACGAGGTGACCCGGGTGGCCCGTGAGGTGGGCACCGAGGGCGAGCTGGGCGGCCAGGCCCGGGTGCCCGGGGTGTCGGGCACCTGGAAGGACCTGACCGAGTCGGTGAACTCGATGGCGTCCAACCTCACCGGCCAGGTGCGCCAGATCGCCGCCGTGACCACCGCCATCGCGAAGGGCGACCTCACCAAGAAGATCGACATCGACGCCCGCGGGGAGATCCTCCAGCTGAAGAACACCATCAACACGATGGTCGACCAGCTGTCCTCGTTCGCCGAGGAGGTCACCCGGGTGGCCCGTGAGGTGGGCACCGAGGGCATCCTCGGCGGCCAGGCCCGCGTCCGGGACGTCGACGGGACGTGGCGCGACCTGACCGAGTCCGTGAACGAGATGGCCGGCAACCTCACCCGGCAGGTGCGCGCCATCGCGGCCGTCGCCACCGCGGTGACCCGCGGCGACCTCAACCTGAAGATCGACGTGGACGCGTCCGGGGAGATCCAGGTCCTCCAGGACAACATCAACACCATGATCGCCAACCTGCGCGACACCACCCTCGCCAACGAGGAGCAGGACTGGCTGAAGGGCAACCTGGCCCGGATCTCCGGCCTCATGCAGGGCCGCCGCGACCTGGACGACGTGGCCTCGCTGATCATGAGCGAGCTGACGCCGGTGGTCTCGGCGCAGCACGGGGCGTTCTTCCTGGCGGTGCCCACCGGCGGCGGCACCGAGCCCGGCGGCGACGAGGACGGCGCGTACGAGCTGCGCATGCGCGCCAGCTACGGCTACTCCGCCGGGGCCATGCCGACCGCCTTCCGGCCCGGCGAGACCCTCATCGGCACGGCGGCCGAGGAGAAGCGCACCATCCAGGTCAACGTGCCCCCGGGCTACCTGAAGATCGCCTCCGGTCTCGGGGAGGCCGCGCCCGCGCACGTGATCGTGCTCCCGGTGCTGTTCGAGGGGAAGGTCCTCGGCGTGATCGAGCTGGCGTCGTTCCAGCCGTTCACCCAGATCCAGCGGGACTTCCTCAACCAGATCGCGGAGATGATCGCCACGAGCGTCAACACCATCAGCGTCAACAGCAAGACCGAGGTCCTGCTGCAGCAGTCGCAGGAGCTCACCGAGCAGCTCAAGGAGCGGTCCGCGGAGCTGGAGAGCCGGCAGAAGGCGCTCCAGGAGTCCAACGCCGAGCTGGAGGAGAAGGCCGAGCTGCTGGCCCGCCAGAACCGCGACATCGAGGTGAAGAACACCGAGATCGAGGAGGCCCGGCAGGTGCTGGAGGAGCGGGCGGAGCAGCTCGCCGTGTCCATGCGATACAAGTCCGAGTTCCTCGCCAACATGTCGCACGAGCTGCGCACCCCGCTCAACTCGCTGCTCATCCTGGCGAAGCTGCTCGCGGACAACGCGGACGCCAACCTGTCGCCGAAGCAGGTCGAGTTCGCCGAGACGATCCACGGCGCGGGCTCCGACCTGCTCCAGCTGATCAACGACATCCTCGACCTGTCGAAGGTCGAGGCGGGCAAGATGGACGTCAGCCCGACGCGGATCGCGCTGGTGCAGCTCGTCGACTACGTGGAGGCCACCTTCCGGCCGCTCACCGCGGAGAAGGGCCTCGACTTCTCCGTACGGGTCTCGCCGGAGCTGCCGGCCACGCTGCACACCGACGAGCAGCGGCTGCTGCAGGTGCTGCGCAACCTGCTGTCGAACGCGGTCAAGTTCACCGACACGGGCGCCGTGGAGCTGGTGATCCGCCCGGCGAAGGCCGACGTGCCGGCGTCGATCCGGGAGCAGCTGCTGGAGGCCGGCTCGCTGAGCGACCCGGACGCGGACCTGATCGCGTTCTCCGTGACGGACACCGGCATCGGGATCGCCGCGAGCAAGATGCGGGTGATCTTCGAGGCGTTCAAGCAGGCGGACGGGACGACCAGCCGCAAGTACGGCGGCACCGGGCTCGGCCTGTCGATCAGCCGGGAGATCGCCCGCCTGCTGGGCGGCGAGATCCACGCGCAGAGCGAACCGGGCCGCGGCTCGACCTTCACGCTGTACCTGCCGCTGCACGCCAACGAGCTGCCGCCGCACGGGTACGGGCCGAGGGCGCACGCCCCGCAGGAGCCGCTGCCCGGCGGGGCCGAGGAGGCGGGTGCCGCCGCGGCCCCGCAGCCGAAGCCGCAGGCCCCCGGGCGGACCGCGCCGGCTGCGGCGGTGCCGGGAACGGAGCCCGCGCCGCAGGTCCAGCCCCCGGGCGCGCGGCCCGCGGGCGCCGGGTCGGGCGGCGGGCTGGCGCGGCACCGGCGCCGGACGGCGGGCACGGCGCAGCGGCGGCCCTCGCTGCCCGGGCAGGGCGTGCCGGGAGCCGACCGGAACGGCGGCCAGGAGACCGGGACGGCCGGCCAGGAGGCGCCGGAGCCGAGGCGCAGCTTCCAGTTCGGCGGTGAGAAGGTGCTCATCGTCGACGACGACATCCGCAACGTCTTCGCGCTCACGAGCGTGCTGGAGCAGCACGGTCTGACGGTGCTGTACGCGGAGAACGGCCGGGAGGGCATCGAGGTGCTGGAGCAGCACGACGACGTGGCGGTCGTGCTCATGGACATCATGATGCCGGAGATGGACGGGTACGCGACGACGACGGCGATCCGGCGCATGCCGCAGTTCGCCGGCCTGCCGATCATCGCGCTGACGGCGAAGGCGATGAAGGGCGACCGGGAGAAGGCCATCGACTCCGGGGCCTCCGACTACGTCACGAAGCCCGTCGACCCGGACCACCTGCTCTCCGTGATGGACCAGTGGATGCGCGGAGCGTGATCGCCTGAGGGGGACGGAAGCGGGCAGGCCGCACGCGTGAGGCGGGCGGGGCCGGGACCTCCGGCCCCGCTTCGGCTGACGACGTGTGAGACCCCGGCATCCGGGGAACCTTCTGGTCTCGCGCCGCGTTTCCGGTACGTGCACAGTGACATCGCGGTGACAGGGTGTGGCGACAGGTGGGGTGCGGCTACCATGACCGGCACAAGGACGGACGGCGGAAGGGAGTCGTCCCCTGGGGCGGCGCCCGGCCAACTGCCGGGGCGAGGAGGACGGGCCATGGTGCAGAAGGCCAAGATCCTCCTGGTCGATGACCGGCCGGAGAATCTGCTGGCGCTGGAGGCGATCCTCTCCGCGCTCGATCAGACGCTGGTCCGGGCATCGTCAGGGGAGGAAGCGCTCAAGGCGCTGCTGACGGACGATTTCGCGGTCATCCTGCTGGACGTCCAGATGCCGGGGATGGACGGCTTCGAGACGGCCGCGCACATCAAGCGGCGGGAGCGGACCCGGGACATCCCGATCATCTTCCTCACCGCGATCAACCACGGCCCCCACCACACCTTCCGCGGCTACGCGGCGGGTGCCGTCGACTACATCTCCAAGCCCTTCGACCCGTGGGTGCTGAGGGCCAAGGTCTCCGTCTTCGTCGAGCTGTACATGAAGAACTGCCAGCTCCGCGAGCAGGCCGCGCTGCTGCGGCTGCAGCTGGAGGGCGCGGGCGGCGGCCAGAGCCCCGCGGCAGCCAAGGAGTCCGCCGGGGTCCTCGCCGAGCTGTCCGCGCGGCTCGCTGCGGTCGAGGAGCAGGCGGAGGCGCTGTCCAAGCAGTTGGAGGGGGAGAACGCCGACGCGGCGGCCGTCGCCACCGCCGCCCACCTGGAGCGCAAGCTCACCGGGCTGCGGCGGGCACTGGACGCCCTGGAACCCGGCACCGGGAACGGCGGCCCGCAACCCGAGTGAGCAGCGCGTCAGGGACCCGCTGCCTGCCGCCTCCTGAAGAACGGTCAGCAGTCACGTCACCCTCCCGGCACTCCGGGAGCGACACGAACGGGTGAAGCAGGCGGACGCGTGTCCCCCGCCGCTCACACCGGTAACCTCACCCCCATGGCCTCACGTACGTCCGGCAAGGGTTCCCAGGACACGGCGGGCACCGCGAAGCCGCGCGCCGGCCGTACGACCGGCGGCGCCGCGAAGAAGGCGGCACCCGCGAAGCCCTCCGCCAAGAAGTCCACCGCGCGCCCCGCACCCGCCAGGAAGCCCGCGGTGAAGAAGGTCCCCGCCAAGAAGGCCGCGGCGGCGAGGCCCGCCCCGTCGCCGACCGGCGGGGTCTACCGGGTCGTCCGGGCCGTGTGGCTCGGCCTCGCCCACGCCCTGGGCGCGATGCTGCGGGGCATAGGGCGCGGAGCCAAGGGCCTGGACCCCGCGCACCGCAAGGACGGGCTGGCGCTGCTGCTCATCGGCCTCGCCCTGATCATCGCCGCCGGCACCTGGGCCAACCTGCAGGGACCCGTCGGCGACCTCGTCGACATGCTGGTCACCGGCTCCTTCGGCCGGCTCGACCTGCTCGTCCCGCTGCTCGTCGGCGCCATGGCCGTCCGGCTGATCCTCCACCCCGAGAAGCCCGAGGCCAACGGCCGTATCGTCGTCGGCCTGTCCGCACTGGTCGTGGGCGTGCTCGGGCAGGTCCACATCGCGTGCGGCGCTCCCGGGCGGGACGCGGGCGCGCAGGCCATGCAGGATGCCGGCGGCCTCATCGGCTGGGCGGCCTCCACCCCGCTCGTGTTCCTGATGAGCGAGGTCCTCGCCGTACCGATGCTCCTCCTGCTCACCGTGTTCGGGCTGCTCGTCGTGACGGCGACCCCGGTCAACGCCATCCCGCGGCGGCTGCGCGCCCTCGGGGAGCGCCTCGGTGTCGTCGAGCCGCGCGAACGCGTGGCGGGCGGCGACGACCTGCGGTACGACGAGCAGTGGCGCGACGCGCTGCCGCCCGCTCCCGCGGTCGCGCCGGCGCCTCCTCGGCGGCCGGCGGGCACGACCCGGAGCAGGCGGAGGAGGAGGCGCTGTCCCGGCGCCGGCGGCCCCGTACGCGCGGGGCCGGCGCCGCCGGTGCGGCGGCACCCGGCTTCGAGCGGTCCCCGGACGCCGTCGACCTCGCCGCGGCCGCCGCGGCCGACCTGGACGGCGCCGTCCTCAACGGCATGCCGCCCTCGCCGCTGGTCGCCGACCTGACGCGGGACGTCACCGCCGACCGGGACAGGGCCCGCGGCGCGGCGGCCGAAGGAGCGCCCGCGGCCGTACCGCCGGCGCGCGGGGGCGCGCAAGGGGGCGCCAGGGGCCGCGCCGCCGGGGGCGGTGCCGGATCTGACGAAGCCCGCGCCTGTACGGGACGAGGACCGGCCGCTGCCGGCGCGGGCCGAGCAGCTCCGGCTGTCCGGGGACGTCACCTACGCGCTGCCCTCCCTGGATCTGCTGGAGCGCGGCGGTCCGGGCAAGACCCGCAGCGCCGCCAACGACGCCATCGTGGCGTCCCTGCGGAACGTGTTCACCGAGTTCAAGGTCGACGCCGACGTCACCGGCTTCACCCGGGGCCCGACGGTCACCCGGTACGAGGTGGAGCTCGGCCCCGCCGTGAAGGTGGAGCGGATCACGGCGCTGACCAAGAACATCGCCTACGCCGTGGCCAGCCCGGACGTGCGGATCATCTCGCCGATCCCCGGCAAGTCCGCCGTCGGTATCGAGATCCCGAACACCGACCGCGAGATGGTCAAGCTGGGCGACGTGCTGCGGCTGGCCGAAGCCGCGGGGGACGACCACCCGATGCTGGTGGGGCTCGGCAAGGACGTCGAGGGCGGCTACGTGATGGCCAACCTGGCGACCATGCCCCACGTGCTGGTCGCCGGCGCCACCGGCTCCGGCAAGTCGTCCTGCATCAACTGCCTCATCACGTCGATCATGATGCGGGCCACCCCGGAGGACGTGCGGATGGTGCTCGTCGACCCGAAGCGGGTGGAGCTCACTGCCTACGAGGGCATCCCGCACCTGATCACGCCGATCATCACCAACCCCAAGCGCGCCGCCGAGGCCCTCCAGTGGGTGGTGCGCGAGATGGACCTGCGCTACGACGACCTCGCGGCGTTCGGCTACCGGCACATCGACGACTTCAACGCCGCCGTGCGCAGCGGCAAGCTGAAGACCCCCGAGGGCAGCGAGCGCGAGCTTCAGCCGTACCCGTACCTCCTGGTCATCGTGGACGAGCTGGCGGACCTGATGATGGTGGCCCCGCGGGACGTGGAGGACGCGATCGTCCGCATCACGCAGCTCGCGCGGGCCGCCGGCATCCACCTGGTGCTGGCCACCCAGCGGCCGTCCGTCGACGTCGTCACGGGCCTGATCAAGGCGAACGTGCCGTCGCGGCTGGCCTTCGCCACCTCCTCGCTGGCCGACAGCCGGGTCATCCTCGACCAGGCGGGCGCGGAGAAGCTCATCGGCAAGGGCGACGGGCTGTTCCTGCCGATGGGCGCCAACAAGCCCGTGCGGCTCCAGGGCGCCTTCGTGACGGAGGAGGAGGTCGCCGAGGTCGTCCGGCACTGCAAGGACCAGATGGCGCCGGTCTTCCGGGACGACGTCACCACCGGGACCAAGCAGAAGAAGGAGATCGACGAGGAGATCGGCGACGACCTGGACCTGCTGTGCCAGGCGGCCGAACTGGTCGTCACCACCCAGTTCGGCTCCACGTCCATGCTGCAGCGCAAGCTCCGCGTCGGCTTCGCGAAGGCCGGACGGCTGATGGACCTCATGGAGTCGCGCGGCATCGTGGGGCCGAGCGAGGGGTCCAAGGCGCGGGACGTACTCGTGAAGCCGGACGAGCTCGACGGGGTGCTGGCGGTCATCCGAGGCGAGGGCGGCGACTGAGGAAGCGCAGAAAGGGAGGGTTCCGTCACCGGTCCGTGACCGTCGTCCCGGCCGTGTCCCACCCGTAAGGGAACTGTGAGCAACCGTTTCCCGTGGACGATCGTCAAGTTGGACGAGGGAGCGCACAATATGTGTCTCCCCCGGACAGCGCTGCGGGCCGCCGGCCATTCCGATGGCGTACAAACGGCGTCCGCCCGGTTGCTCCACCCTTTCGCACCACCCCTAGACTGAACCTCCAGCAGGTGGCTACACGCTCGAAAGGCGCCCTCGTGTCCATCGGCAACTCCCCCGAAGACGACCGGCCTTCGACCCCCGACCCGATCGAGGACGACCGGCCCTCGATCGGCCGCGCCCTACGGCAGGCCCGCATCGACGCCGGGCTCACCGTCGAGGAGGTCAGCAACTCCACCCGTGTGCGCGTCCCCATCGTGCACGCGATCGAGGAGGACGACTTCTCGCGGTGCGGCGGCGACGTGTACGCCCGCGGCCACGTCCGCACGCTCGCCCGAGCCGTGGGCCTCGACCCCGCGGCGCTGGTCGAGCAGTACGACGCGGCGCACGGCGGCCGTCCCGCCCCCACCCCCGCCGCCCCGCTGTTCGAGGCAGAACGCATCCGGCCCGAGCGGCGCCGGCCCAACTGGACCGCCGCCATGGTCGCCGCGATCGTCGTGGTCATCGGCTTCGTCGGCTTCACGCTGTTCGGCCGCGACGCCGGCGGCGCGAAGTCCGTGGCCGAGGGCCCGGCCGTGACGCCCAGCACCGCGCCCAAGACGGTCCGTCCCACGCCCCCCGAGCCGACCCCGCCCGCCCCGTCAGAAAGCGCGATCGCCGCCGTGCCGCAGGACAAGGTGACGGTCAAGCTGACCGCCATCGACGACAAGAGCTGGATCTCCGCCAAGGCCCGCGACGGCAAGCTGCTCTTCGACGGACTGCTCCTGAAGGGTGACTCCAAGACCTTCCAGGACGACGAGCGGCTCGACCTCATCCTCGGCAACGCGGGGGCGATCGAGCTCTTCGTCAACGGCAAGAAGGTCGAGGACGAGTTCGCGCCGGGCGCCGTGGAGCGCCTCTCCTACACCAAGGGCGACCCGCAGGCCGGCTGAGCCCGACCCTTTCCGCGGGCGCCCTCCTCAGGCCCCGCCCGGCCCCCGCCCGACCGGGGGCCGGGCGGGGCCTGAGCGGTGAGAGGGGTGACACACGGGGCCGCGGGGCCGGCGGCGGACCTGTGCGCCGGACGGGCTGCCGGGACGAAGTAGTCTTGAGTCCATGCCCGAACGCCGTACCGTCGCCCTTGTCACCCTTGGCTGCGCCCGTAACGAGGTGGACTCGGAGGAGCTCGCAGGCCGCCTGGCAGCGGACGGCTGGGAGCTCGTCGAAGACGCCTCCGACGCCGACGTCGCCGTCGTCAACACCTGCGGATTCGTCGAAGCCGCCAAGAAGGACTCCGTCGACGCCCTCCTGGAGGCGAACGACCTCAAGGACCACGGCCGCACCCAGGCCGTCGTCGCCGTCGGCTGCATGGCCGAAAGGTACGGCAAGGAGCTCGCCGAGGCGCTGCCCGAGGCCGACGGCGTGCTCGGCTTCGACGACTACGCCGACATCTCCGACCGCCTCCAGACCATCCTCAGCGGCGGCGGCCACGCCGCCCACACCCCCCGCGACCGGCGCAAGCTGCTCCCGCTGAGCCCCGTCGAGCGCCAGGGCGCCGCCGCCTCCGTCGCCCTGCCCGGCCACGGTGCCCCGCAGAGCGCCGACGCGCCCGGCGCCCCCGCGGTGGAGGACCTGCCGGAAGGCGTCGCACCGGCGTCCGGGCCGCGCGCCCCGCTCCGCCGCCGCCTGGCCGCGAGCCCCGTCGCCTCCGTGAAGCTGGCCTCCGGCTGCGACCGGCGCTGCTCCTTCTGCGCCATCCCGTCCTTCCGCGGCTCCTTCGTCTCCCGCCGCCCCGGCGACGTGCTGAACGAGACGCGCTGGCTCGCGGAGGAGGGCGTGAAGGAGATCATGCTGGTCTCCGAGAACAACACCTCGTACGGCAAGGACCTCGGCGACATCCGCCTGCTGGAGACCCTGCTGCCGGAGCTCGCCGCCGTCGACGGCATCGAGCGGATCCGGGTCAGCTACCTGCAGCCCGCCGAGATGCGGCCCGGCCTCATCGACGTCCTCACGTCGACGGAGAAGGTCGCCCCCTACTTCGACCTGTCGTTCCAGCACTCGGCCCCCGCCGTGCTGCGCGCCATGCGGCGCTTCGGCGACACCGACCGCTTCCTGGAGCTCCTGGACACCATCCGCGGCAAGGCGCCGCAGGCGGGCGTGCGGTCCAACTTCATCGTCGGGTTCCCCGGCGAGTCCGAGGAGGACTTCGCCGAGCTCGAACGCTTCCTCACCCACGCGCGGCTGGACGCCATCGGCGTCTTCGGCTACTCCGACGAGGACGGCACCGAGGCCGCCACGTACGGGGACAAGCTGGACCAGGAGCTCGTCGACGCGCGGCTGGCGCACCTGTCGCGGCTCGCCGAGGAGCTCACCGCGCAGCGCGCCGAGGAGCGGCTCGGAGAGACCCTGGAGGTGCTCGTCGAGTCGGTCGAGGACGACGGCGCGGTGCCGCTCGACGAGGACGAGTACGCGGCCGCAGGCCGCGCCGCCCACCAGGCGCCCGAGACCGACGGGCAGGTCCTCTTCACGACGGACGCGGGCCTCGCGGTCGGCCGCATGGTCAGGGCCAAGGTGGTGGGCACGGAAGGCGTCGACCTGGTGGCCGAGGTGATCGACGTGGCCGAGGAGGCGGGCAGATGACCGGTGTCCCGGCGTCCGCCGCGGGCGGAACGGGGAGGAAAGCGCCCGGAGGCAAGCTGGGGGCGGCCGCGGTCAACCAGGCCAGCCTGTGGAACATCGCCAACATCCTCACCATGATCCGGCTGGTGCTGGTGCCCGGCTTCGTGGTGCTGCTGCTCCAGGACGGCGGCTACGACCCGGCCTGGCGCGCCTGGGCCTGGGCGGCCTTCGCCGTCGCCATGATCACGGACGTGTTCGACGGCCACCTGGCCCGCACGTACAACCTCGTCACGGACTTCGGGAAGATCGCGGATCCGATCGCCGACAAGGCGATCATGGCGGCCGGCCTGATCTGCCTGTCCGCGCTCGAAGAGCTGCCGTGGTGGGTGACCGGCGTGATCCTCGCCCGGGAGCTCGGCATCACCCTCATGCGGTTCTGGGTGATCCGGCACGGTGTCATCCCGGCCAGCCGCGGTGGGAAGGTGAAGACCCTGGCCCAGGGCACGGCGGTGGGCATGTACGTGCTCGCGCTCACCGGCCCGCTCGCCACCCTCCGCTGGTGGGTGATGGCCGTCGCCGTGGTGCTCACCGTGGCCACGGGGCTCGACTACGTGCGTCAGGCGATCGTGCTGCGCCGCAGGGGCCTGGCCGAGGAGCGGGAGCGGCAGCAGGCCGCGGCCGCTCCCGGCGCGGACGCCTCCGCGGACGCCGAGACCCCCGCGGAGCCGCTGCGGTGACTCCGGGCAGATGCCCTCGCGGGCGCTTCGCCGTGTGGTGCGACTGCGAACGCATGGCGACACCAGGCAGGTGGCCGCAGGATACGGCCGCTGCGGGCGACGCTGGCCAGAAGGTGTGGGACCCGCGCAGACGCAGCTCGCCTGGGCGGAACTACCGTCGGCGGACCGGCTGGGCCGCCGTAGCGCTACGGTGGGCCACCGCGGCGTGACGCCGGTCATGCGGCGCAGTAAGGGAAGTACCGCGTCCGTGCGACAGGAGGTGTCATAGCCCGAGCCACGACACGACCCCCGCCTGGTGGAGCTGATCGCCCGGGCCGACGACCGGGGCCTGGCGGCCTCCGCGCTCGCCTGCCTGGACCGCTGCCTGCCGCTCCTCGTCCCGGAGGCCGCCGACCAGCTGCGCCCCCTGTGGGTGGGCGTCGCGCGCGGCGGGGACG
>NZ_JAJPUI010000018.1 GCF_021390935.1 Streptomyces sp. CC228A | reverse complement strand
GTTCCGTAACTGGCAGGCGAGCACGTCCAGCGGGCGGGGCAGGGCGTCGATCTCGTAGTAGTCGCGCAGCCGCGCCTCGTCCCCGCGGTAGCGGCGGGCGAGCCGGCTGACTCGTGCGCCTCCGGCGGGTCCCCGGCGATGGCGCGGTTCCACGGCAGGCCGAACAGCTCGGTGTCGACGACTTCCTGGATCACCGCGGCCCTGCGGTAGGCGCCCTTGGACCACTCCGCCGCCCACAGCGCGTACACCAGGGCCCACAGCATGCCGAGCAGGCTGACGGCGGTGTTCACGGACGGCACCAGGAGGGCCAGCACCGCCCCGCCGGCCAGCACCGCGGACACGGTGAGATGCAGGGCCGCGAGGAGCTGCGCCTGCCGATGGGAGGCGGCCGCGGCACGCAGCAGCCGGATCGTCCCCGGTTCGTTCTGACGGCTCGGTATGTCGGACGTCGGCATCCCCACGCGGTCCCCCCTGCCCTGAGCGCCCGCCTCCCGCCCCGCCGACGGGAGACCTCCCTCCCTTTGTGTCCGCCCGCCCCCCGCCCTACTCCTGCGCCTGTCCCCGCGCGCCCCCGCTCCTGCCCCCGGCCGGGCGCTCCCGCGGCCGCGTCCAGGCGCCAACCGCACCCGGAGGCCATGAACGAGGGCTACTCCTGTGCCGTCTGCCGGGCGGTCGAGATCTGCCGCCACCGCTCCATGCCCTCCCGGAGGGACTCCCCATGACGTGGAGGAACTCGGCCGAGGTGCCGAAGCGGGCGCCGGCCGGGGTCGCGGCTCCCAGGATCTCGGCCCCGCGCCGCGCTGCGGCCGTCAGGACGTCGTTCATCTGCACCGCTGCCAGGGTGGAGCGGAGCCAGATCTCGTCGTCGAGGACATAGCGTTCGCGGCGCCCGCCGGGGTCCGCTCCGCCTGAGCAGCCCCTGCTGTTCGAGGAAGGCGACGGCGTGCGAGACGGACGCCGGACTGACGCGAAGGCGCTGGACCAGGTCGGCGGCGGTGAGGGTGCCGGAGTCGGTGACGTACAGGCAGACCAGCACCTTGGCCGCCATCCGGGGCAGCCCCTGCTGTTCGAGGAGGGTGGTGAAGGACTCCGCGAAGTCCCGGACCGCCTGAGGGTCGCGCCCGTGATCGCCGTCCGGGGCCGGCCATGCCGCGGGCTGTGCCCGCCTGGATCGGCGCGCGCGATGCCGTGTGGCCTCCTGGGCCCGTTCCGCCCGGTAGTCGTCGGGTCCGCCGTTGCGGGTGACCTCCCGCATGACGGTCGAGGCGGGACGTTCCAGACGCCGGGCGATCTCCGCGTATCCGAGTCCCTCGGCCAGCCCCGCGGCGATGCGCTGCCGGTCCTCACTGGTGAGCCTGCCTCCCGGCATCGGTACCCCTCTCCCCTCTGTCGGCATGCGCGCAGCGGCGTCCGCACGCGAGCGGCGCCGCCCGCCGACCCTGCCGCGCAGTATGCATCGACCCACACCTCATTGCAAAGCCCGCCATGGCCTCCCCTTCTCACTCCAGCGGCGCCTCATTGCAACGCCCGAACGCGAGTACCCCTATAGAAGCGGCAGTTCAGCGCTTCCTCCACCGTTTACACTTCTCTGAACGCAACGTAACTTCACACGTGTTCAGAAGTTCCCGAACGCCCACGGCCAAGGAGGCCCATGATGGGAAAGAGCAACAGCGGCTTCTCCGCAGCGGGACTGCGCAGGGTGCGCGACGTGCTGGAGCGGCATGTCGAGTCCGGGCGCATTCCGGGGGCCGTCGCCCTGTTCAGTCGGGGCGGCGAGACGCACGTCGAAACGCTCGGGACCATGCGCCATGACGGCGGCGAGCCGATGCGCAGGGACACGATCTTCCGGATGGCCTCGACGACCAAGCCCGTCGCTGTCGCCGCGGCGATGATCCTGCTCGACGAGTGCAGGCTGCGCTTGGACGACCTGGTGGAGACGTGGCTGCCGGAACTCGCCGACCGTCGGGTGCTGAAGCGGATCGACGGTCCGCTGGACGACACCGTGCCGGCGCGGCGGCCGATCACCGTACGGGACGTGCTGACCTCCACCTTCGGACTCGGCATGGACAGGACGGCGTTGGGCACGCCCCTCATGAACGCGCTCTTCGAGCAGGGGCTCACGCCCGACCTGCCGGAGCCGATGCCCGAGCCGGACGAGTGGATACGCCGCCTCGGCGCGCTGCCGCTGATGCACCAGCCCGGAGAGCGCTGGCAGTACCACATCAGCGACGACCTGCTCGGCGTGCTCGTGGCCAGGGTCACGGGCCAGCCGCTGGAGTCGTTCCTGCGCGAACGCCTCTTCGGCCCCCTGGGCATGAGGGACACCGGCTTCCACGTGCCCGTCGGCAAGATGGACCGGCTGCCGCCCCTCTACGCCCCCGACCCGCGCACCGGCGAGTTCCTCGTGTGGGACGAGGCCGAGGGGGGACGCCACAGCGCGCCTCCGGCGTTCCAGGGCGGCGGCTTCGGCCTCTCCTCCACCGCTGACGACTACCACGCCTACTTCCGGATGCTGCTGAACCAGGGGATGCACGGGACGGAACGCATCCTGTCCCGGCCCGCCGTCCAGCTGATGACCACCAACCGCCTCACGCCCGAGCAGCAGGCCGCCCGAACCGCCATGGCCCGCGACAGCGTCCACGTGTCCTTCGGCCAAGGGCAGCACGGCGGCTGGGGCTTCGGAATGGCGGTGCGCACCTACCGCGGCGACCCATCGGACAGTTCGGCTGGGACGGCGGAAGCGGCACCTCGGTCCACGCCGACCCGGAGAACCAGCTCACCGGAATCCTGCTCACCCAGGTCGGGATGTCCGTCCCCGACCCGGCGCGGCTGATCCACGACTTCTGGACCACGCTCTACCAGGCGGTAGACAACTGACACCGCTCCAACCCGGTCGACGGCAGGGGCACACCACCAGGTCCCTCACCCTGACCGCCAAGGAACTTGACTACACGCCGGTGCGGACGGATCCCGACCAGGCACGCACGAAAGCGAAGGAGGTCGCCGGCCGCCTGCTGGAGATGACCGCGATCAAGGGCAAGGTCACCGAGCCGGGCCCGAGTGTCTCGCGCTGCGGCGAGTACGGCGACGATCTGTTCTCCACGTCGCACCCCTGGTCGGTGTACGGCCTGACCGACGACCAGGTGGACACCGGCATGCAGAACCTGCGCAAGGCGCTCGGCGACAACGGCTGGAAGATCACCAAAGACGGCAAGGCCCACAGCGCGGGCCGGGACCCCGAGATCCACGCCGAGAACAGGACCGAGCAGTTCGCCTTCCACGTGACCGCTCACAAGGGCGGGGGCAACCAGACCATGCTCAACTTCAAGGTCGTCTCGGCGTGCTTCCGCGCGGAATCGGCTTCCGCCCTCGACGGCGAGTACTGACCCGCGCACCCGCACGCACGCCTTCTTCAGCCGGCAGCAGACCACCGGGACCGAAGCGACCGACACCCTTCACGCGGCCAGCGAGCTCGCCGCCCCTCCGGCAGGACCGCCCGACAGGGCCGGCCTGCCTCCACCCGCGCCTCCGAAGAACCGCGAGAACCGCATGACCGCCTGAGCCATCGCCACCGGAATCCGGGGCCACGCGCGTCCGCCGACGGCCCCGGAACACTCCACGCACCCGAGCCGCCCCGAGACCCCGGGCCGACGGCCGCCCGGTACCCGCCGCCGCCGACCTCGTGCGGACGCACCTCGCACAAACCCCGAGAACGCGACATCCCGCCCGATCAATCAGATCGGACGGGATCTCGCGAACTCTTCCTGAACGGACTCAAAAACAGTCGTCTGTCGGGTGTTCACGAGCGCTCGCCACCTGTGATGCCGTGCCGCTCTGAAGATCCTTCCCCGTGCGCCGAGTGACCGTTCCCCGGCAGCAGGCGTCAGCGTGCCGTTCGCCCCGTCGTGTTGTCTCGCCACTCCCGGCCGATCGATCGCATCAAGGCCGGGTACACCCCCAGGTACCGGAAAGGCTTGATGGCGAGCATGTACAGGGAGCCGAGGCGGCCGTTGGGCTTCACCAGGACGGCCATCTGGCCGCGATAGCCGCCTTCCCCGTCCGAGACCCAGCCGATGTGCATGACCCCATGCATGGTCTTGTTGGCGTACTCGGCGGCCCACTCGTCATGCGTCTGGAAGACCGACGTGAAGGGCGCCGCGCTGAGATCGGGGCCCCGCGGGCCCTCGCGCAGATCGTCCGGCAGCCGGTCACGCAGCGTCGCCACCCGGCCGCCGACGCCCGAGTCCGGCTTGTCCCAGCCGAGCAGCGCGCCGAGCTTCCAGCGCACCGCGAAAAGGAAGCGGCCCACGGGGTTGCCGCCGTCCGGACCGCCCTTGCCGTCCGCGATCTGCTGGACCAGGTGGTGCAGGTCGTCCGGGCCGCCCGGCGTCGGCAGCGCCCACACATCCTCAAGCCGGAAGTCGCCGGCTATCTCGTGGATCCGCCAGGGACGCGACGTGTGGTCGGTTGGGGGAAGGCGCAGTTCGCTCATGGGCTGACCCCGTCTATACGGCGACGTATAGATCGAGCATAGACCCGCCTATACGGCTCCGTATACTTGGCGGGGCAATGTGAGGGGAGACACGGTATGGGCGCGATCCGTACGCCGCGGGACAAGTGGATCGAGGAGGGGCTGCGGGCACTGGCCGTCGGCGGCCCGGAGGCCGTCCGGGTCGAGGCCCTTGCCCAGGCGCTCGGCGTCAGCAAAGGCGGCTTCTACGGCTACTTCCGCAACCGCGCCGCCCTCCTGGAGGAGATGCTCGAAACCTGGGAGCGCGGGGTCACCGAGGATGTCATCGAACGGATCGAGCACGACGGAGGCGACGCCCGCGAGCGGCTCGGGCGTCTCTTCGACTTCGTGGGGTCCGGCGAGGCTCCCGTGACCAGCGCCGGGGTCGAGCTCGCGATCCGCGACTGGGCCCGGCGCGACGAAGGCGCCGCACGTTGCCTCCGCCGTGCCGACAACCGGCGCATGGACTACCTGCGCGAGCTCTACGGGGCCTTCTGTCCTGATGAGGACGATGTCGAGGCCCGCTGCCTGATCACCTTCTCACTGCGCATCGGCGACCCCCTCATCGCAGCCGACGACGGCCCGCGCAGCCGCACGGAAGTCCTCGCCGCGGTCAGGAAGCGGTTGCTGGGCTGAGCGGAACAAGCCCAGACCCCAACCAGCCCTGCTTTTACCGCAACTTCAGCGGCGGGTGGTGTCGGGCCGTCCGCCGTCCACGGGAGGCCTACCGGCCCGAGCGGGCGAAGATCGAGGGCCTCAACGGCAGGACCGAGAGCCACGGCATCGACATCTCCGACCCCACCAAGCGACTGGCCCGGGGACGGGGCGCGCACACCGTCCTGCTCGCGCTGATGATCTGCAGTATCACTGACAGCAGACCACCGGAGCCCGAGCCACCTCCCGTACCGGCCCGTTCGGACAACACCTCGCACAGACCCCGGAAACGCGAGATCCCGCCCGATCAATCAGATCGGACGGGATCTCGTGAACTCTTCCTGAGCGAACTCAAGAACCGTCGTCTGTGGGGTGTTCACGAGTACGCCCGACCAGGCGGGACAGAGGCGGTTGAAGCTCGCTTGCCCATTAGCCGAAGACCGCTTCCCACTGACGGGGGCGGCCGCTCGATATGGAGTGGAGGCGGGGCGGCCACGCAAGGCAGAGTGGGACGGTGAGTGAACTGTGGGCACATACCCTGACGTGGGCGGATGTGGATCCGGCTCAGCATCCGTTCGAGATGGACGACGATGCGGCGGAGAAGTTGGCGAGCCTTGTCGCGCCCTTGCTGCCCAACGCTGAGGTGGCTCGCGAGGATCGCTGGCGTTCGCTGGATCCCGTCACCGAGTTCCTGGCGGGCCGGTACGGCCGATGGGCCTGCGGATGGAACTGGTCCGTCGGCGAGGGTGACGTCGACGGAGGCGTGGTCGAGGTGTGGTGCTGTTCATCCGACTCCCTGACAACCCCGGATGCGACTGCCCCGCTGGTTGTCGAGGCTCTTCAGGAATGGCGTGGTTGGCTGGAGGACTTGGCGGAGCGGTTCGCGGCCCTGGCCCCACCGGATGGCACGCCGGTGTCTTCGGCGGACCTCTGGCACTGGGAGCGGGCGTGCACGCGCCTGGTCACCGTGGTGGCCGACCGCACCCAGGCCGAGAGCGGGTGGTACGGGCACTGCATGCAAGTCCTCCGATGGTTCCTCGCCTACAACGGCATCGACGAGGGCCAGGCCCAGGAGATCGTCGAGAACGCGGTCGGCGGCCGGTTCGGCAGTTGGATCGCACCTGACGTTCCGGTGGTCGACGCAGTGAGTTCGCGGTTCGCCAGAGGCGTGGGTGGCATCCGATGACCTCCCGGCCCGGCCGGCCGAAGGACAGCCTTGCCGACTGGCTGCTCCTCCGGCCGGAGATCTCCTGGCCATCCTGGCGCGGCGCATCCCCTGTCTCTGGAGCACCAGCCAGCGGCGGCTTCCGAAACTTCTTCATGGCAACGCGAGGCGAACGTGACAGCGAAGGAACGGCGCAGGTCCTGACCGCCCTCGACATGGCCTTCACCGACGCTGAGCAAGGCAGGCCGCTGACCTTCGCCCTCATGGCGAAGTGGCAGCGGGCTGTGCTGGGCCACGACCGGGTCGGCTTCCGCACGATGCCGGCCTTCGCGAAGGGCGGACGGGAGCGCTACGGTCTTGCACCCGACACGCAGGCGCTGTTCGAGCACTGTCTGTCCGAGAGCCTTCAACCGGATCTGCCCCTCCCGTCACGTGCTGCCCGGACCTACCTCGACAGCCTCTTCTTCCATCCGTTCGAGGACGGCAACGCCCGCGCGGCCATGCTGGCGCTGGCCTTCGTCCTGGCCCGCGAAGGCGTCCTCCTCGACCAGATTCACCCGCTGCAGACCACCCGCTGGGCCGACGACGCCGAAGGCGCGACCGATCTGGCGGTGCTGCTCGGAATCCTGATCACTGCTGCGGAGCGGCGTCCGTCCCGCGGAAGGCAGTCGTAAACGAACGCGACGTCCTGCTCAACGAGCTCGCACAGGGGCTGCGCCCGATGTCAGAGGGCGTCGAACGGTTCCACGGCCTCGGCCAGGGAGAGCAGCCCGAGGTGCTGCCGCTTCTGCGCCATCACTGCATCAAGGCGCGCGCAGTCACCGAGGACGCACCCGAGAGCATCCGCCGCGCCGGGCTGCGACCGACGCATACGCCCGCAGTGCTGATCTCACGAGGCCGGATCGACGAGCAGCTGGGAAAAATCGCCGGTCTCACGCCTCTGGACGAACGCCGCAAGGCGTTCCGGCTGCTGCTCGCGGTGCTCACGATCGCCGACGCGCGACGGCGCGAGCGCTTCTGCTGCGGCGGCTGCAGTCACTGGCGGCACAGGCTGTCCGTCGCCTGACACCCCAGCACCACACTCTGAAGGCCAGTTCCCCGTCGACGGGTCCCGCGATGATGGCGGGGAACCTGCGCGCCCAGTCCCCGGCCCCACGACGCGACTCGCTCACGGACGGGCCGCGCAGACCATCCTGCTCGCGCTGATGATCTGCAGCACCAACCTGCACGTCCTCTTCAGCCGGCACCAGACCACCGGAGCCCGAGCACCCACGACCGCTCATGAAGTCGCCCCCATTCCCGGGCCTGCCGCACGGCCACCCGACGCGGCCGGCCTGCCCCCCCCAAGGGGCCCGGAGATCGGCACGCCCACCTGCGACCTCAGCACGACAAGCGGGGATCACGCATGCCCGTCGGCTGCCCAGAACGCCCCAGGCACCCGGACCACCCCGAAACTTCAGGCCGACGACCACCAGGCAACAGGCCCTGCACCGAACCCGCTCGGACAACACCTCGCACAGGCCCCGGAAACGCCGAAATCCCGCCCGATCAATCAGATCGGACGGGACCCTAAATGAACTCTTCCTGAGCGAACTCAAGAACAGTCGTGTCTGTGGACCTGAGGGATTCGAACCCCTGACCCCCTCGATGCGAACGAGGTGCGCTACCGGACTGCGCCACAGGCCCTTGCGACGTGTGAAACCTTAGCACCCCGATCAGGCGTGCCCGGAAATCCGTTGGGCGGGCGGGCGCGGAGAGGTGGATCCCGCTCCCGGTCACTCGTTGGCGGCGCGGGGGCGGTCGTCGTCGGCGTACTGGTCGGGCACCCGGGCCGGGGTGAAGCCGGCGCGGGCGCACGCGGCGTGGAAGCAGTCGCCGAAGCAGCTGTCGCCGGGGACGTCGGTCCAGGCGGTGTCGGCGAGGTCGGCGAGGCGGACCTGGCGCCGGTCGGCGAGGGGGTGGCCCGTGGCCAGCATGACGAAGACGGGGTCGGTGGCGATCTCCCGCCAGGTGAGGCGTTCGCTCTCGGGCGGGGCGCTTCCGCCGCAGGTGCCGACGAGGGCGTAGTCGAGGCGGCCTTCGACGACGCCGCACGCGATCTCCCGCTCCGACCAGGAGGTGTGGGTGGTGACGGGTGCGCCGGGGTGGGCGGTGGCGAGCCGGTCGACGAGGGCGCCGAGGAGGGGGCCGTGGGTGGCGCCGAGCCGGAAGCGCGGGGTGTCGGGCCCGGGTCCCGCCCCCGTGGCGAACCGTACGGCGTCGCGCTGGAGCTCCGTCACGGCGGGCAGCACCACCCTGGCGCGCTCCAGGACGAGCTCCCCGAGGGGTGTGGCCCGCACTCCGTGCCGCCCCCGTTCGAACAGCGCCCCGCCCAGGACCCGCTCGATCCGCTTGAGCTGGGCACTGAGGGCGGGCTGGGCCAGTCCGAGGGAGGTGGCGGCCTTGGTGAGGCTGCCCGCGTCGGCGATCGCGCGCAGCGTCTTCAGGTGCCGCAGCTCCAGGTCCATAAGGCGAGCTTCCCGGGCCCGCGGAGCCAGGGCAAGACCCTGGTCCAGACCTTTCCCGTGGCGCTGGTGCGCGCGCGAGCGCCCCGGCCCGGCACCCGCGGGCACGAGGAGGCGGCGGCGGACCTTCGGCTCCCCGGGGTCCCCCGGCGGACGCGCCTCCGTGCGGGGCGCCACCAGCGGAGACGCGGCACGAGGCACGCAGCCCAGGGGGCCGGTCGTACCGCGGCCGATCACGAGATATCTTGATGTCGAGCAATGTTACAGACGTGGAGCGGAGCACCCGGTGACTGACTCGACCATCATCTACACGCACACTGACGAGGCCCCGGCGCTGGCCACCTACTCGTTCCTGCCGGTGGTCCAGGCGTACGCCTCGACGGCCGGGGTCCGCGTGGAGACCCGCGACATCTCTCTCGCGGGCCGCATCATCGCCGTCTTCCCGGAGTACCTGGAGGAGGGCCAGCGCATCGATGACGCCCTCACCGAGCTGGGCGAGCTGGCGAAGACGCCGGGCGCGAACATCATCAAGCTGCCGAACATCTCGGCGTCGATCCCGCAGCTCAAGGCCGCCGTCGCCGAACTCCAGGAGCAGGGCTACGCGCTCCCGGACTACCCGGACGACCCGAAGACCGACGAGGAGCGCGAGATCCGCGCCCGCTACGACAAGGTCAAGGGCAGCGCCGTCAACCCGGTCCTGCGCGAGGGCAACTCGGACCGCCGGGCCCCCGCGTCGGTGAAGAACTACGCGAAGACGCACCCGCACCGCATGGGCGCCTGGACCCCCGAGTCCAAGACGAACGTGGCGACCATGGGCCGCAACGACTTCCGCTCCACCGAGAAGTCGACGGTCATCGCCGAGGACGGCACCCTGCGCATCGAGCACGTCGCCGCCGACGGCACCACCACCGTGCTGCGCGAGTCGGTACCGGTGCTCGCCGGCGAGGTCGTCGACGCGTCGGTGATGCGCGCCGCCGCGCTCAAGGAGTTCCTCACGGAGCAGGTCGCGCGCGCGAAGGCGGAGGGCGTGCTGTTCTCCGTGCACCTGAAGGCCACGATGATGAAGGTCTCCGACCCGATCGTCTTCGGCCACGTCGTCCGCGCCTTCTTCCCGAAGACCTTCGCCGCGTACGGCGATGTCCTCGCGGGCGCCGGCCTGAGCCCGAACGACGGCCTCGGCGGCATCCTCAAGGGCCTGGGGGCGCTCCCCCAGGGCGACGAGATCAAGGCGTCCTTCGACGCCGAGCTGGCCGAGGGCCCGGCCCTCGCCATGGTCGACTCGGACCGCGGCATCACGAACCTGCACGTGCCGAGCGATGTCATCGTCGACGCCTCCATGCCGGCGATGATCCGCACCTCCGGCCACATGTGGGGCCCGGACGGCCAGGAGGCCGACACCCTCGCCGTGCTGCCGGACAGCAGCTACGCCGGCGTGTACCAGGCCGTCATCGAGGACTGCCGCGCGAACGGCGCCCTCGACCCGTCGACGATGGGCTCCGTGCCGAACGTCGGCCTGATGGCGCAGAAGGCGGAGGAGTACGGCTCCCACGACAAGACCTTCGAGATCGCGGCGGCGGGCACCGTCCGCCTGGTCGACCAGGCGGGCGACGTCGTCCTGGAGCAGCAGGTCGAGCTCGGCGACATCTTCCGCGCCTGCCAGACCAAGGACGCCCCGATCAAGGACTGGGTGAAGCTCGCGGTCACCCGCGCCCGCGCCACCGGTGACCCGGCGGTGTTCTGGCTGGACGAGACGCGCGCCCACGACGCGCGACTGATCGAGAAGGTCAAGGCGTACCTGCAGGAGCACGACACCGAGGGCCTGGACATCCGGATCCTGGCGCCGGTCGAGGCCACCAAGCTGTCGCTGGAGCGCATCCGCCGCGGCGAGAACACCATCTCCGTCACCGGCAACGTGCTCCGCGACTACCTGACGGACCTCTTCCCGATCCTGGAGCTGGGCACCAGCGCCAAGATGCTGTCGGTGGTCCCGCTGATGGCGGGCGGCGGCCTGTTCGAGACCGGCGCCGGCGGTTCCGCCCCGAAGCACGTCCAGCAGCTGGTCAAGGAGAACTACCTGCGCTGGGACTCGCTGGGCGAGTTCTTCGCGCTGGTGCCGTCCCTGGAGCACTACGCGAAGACCACGGGCAACGCCCGCGCCCAGGTCCTGGCCGACGCCCTGGACCGCGCGACCGCGACGTTCCTGAACGAGGACAAGTCGCCGACCCGCCGTCTGGGCGGCATCGACAACCGCGGCAGCCACTTCTACCTGGCCCTGTACTGGGCGCAGGAGCTGGCCCGGCAGACGGAGGACGCGCAGCTCGCGGAGGCGTTCGCGCCGCTGGCGAAGACGCTGACCGAGCAGGAGCAGACGATCGTCGACGAGCTGGTCTCCGTCCAGGGGCAGCCCGCCGACATCGGCGGCTACTACCAGCCGGACCCGGAGAAGGCCGCGGCGGTCATGCGCCCGTCGCAGACCTTCAACCAGGCGCTGGCGAGCCTGAGCTGAGCTGATCCGCCCGCAACCCGCGGAGGCCGTGCCGGAACCTTCCGGCACGGCCTCCGCCGTGTGCGGGACACGCCGCCTTCGGCCTGCCCGGCCCCCGGAGGGGGACCGCACGGGCCGCACTCCCCTGCCGCGGGGAGCCGGGGGCCGCACTCCCCTGCCGGGGGGATGCCGGCCGGAGGCACCTCGCCGCCGGGCACGCCGACCCGGCAGCCGGCGCAGCCGCCACCACGCCGGTGCCGGCGCGACCGCCGCCGGCCTGCACCGGACGGGAGCCGCTTCCCCTGCGCGGCCGCCACCGTGGACGGCCTCCACCACGCAGGCCCCTGCCGCCGCCGTGGACCGGCTTCCACCCGTACAGGCCCCTGCCGCCGCCGTGGACCGGCTGCCACCCGCGGTACGCGGGCGCGCCGCACCGCGCGGCCGCCACCTCCCCGGGAGGCCACCGCCCGCTCGGCCGCCGCAGTACACGGCCTCCGCCGTCGCCGTGGCGGGCCGGTGGGCGGGCAGGCCCCCGCCGCCTCAGGTGACATAAAGTACGAAATAGGTACATACGAGGAGACGGCGATGGCACGCGCAGTGGGAATCGACCTCGGAACGACCAACTCGGTGGTGAGCGTCCTGGAGGGCGGCGAGCCGACCGTCATCACCAACACGGAGGGCGCGCGGACCACCCCGTCCGTGGTCGGCTTCGCCAAGAACGGCGACGTGCTGGTGGGCGAGGTCGCCAAACGCCAGGCCGTCACGAACGTCGACCGCACGGTGCGGTCGGTGAAGCGGCACATGGGCGACGCCTCCTGGCACTTCCCGGAGACCGGCGACATCGACGGCAGGCGGTACACCGCGCAGGAGATCTCGGCCCGCGTCCTGCAGAAGCTGAAACGGGACGCGGAGGCGTACCTGGGCGAGGACGTGCGGGACGCCGTGATCACCGTTCCGGCGTACTTCAACGACGCCCAGCGCACGGCCACGAAGGAGGCCGGTGAGATCGCCGGCCTGAACGTGCTGCGGATCGTCAACGAGCCGACCGCCGCGGCCCTGGCGTACGGCCTGGACAAGGGCGACGAGCAGACGATCCTGGTCTTCGACCTCGGTGGCGGCACCTTCGACGTGTCGCTCCTCGACATCGGCGAGGGCGTCGTGGAGGTGAAGGCCACCAACGGCGACACCCACCTCGGCGGAGACGACTGGGACCAGCGGCTCGTCGACCATCTGGCGCAGCGGTTCAAGGCGGCGTACGGCGTGGACCTCTCCAAGGACCGGATGGCGACGCAGCGGCTGCGGGAGGCGGCCGAGAAGGCCAAGATCGAGCTGTCGGCGGCGACGGAGACCTCCGTGAACCTGCCGTACCTGAGCGCGTCGGCGGAGGGGCCGCTGCACCTGGACGAGAAGCTCACCCGTGCACAGTTCGAGCAGCTCACCGCGGACCTGCTGGAGCGCTGCAAGGCGCCGTTCCACAACGCCGTGAAGGACGCCGGCATCAAGGTGTCCGACATCCACCACGTGATCCTGGTGGGCGGCTCGACACGGATGCCGGCCGTCACGGAGCTGGTGCGGGAGCTGACCGGCAAGGACCCGCACAAGGGCGTGAACCCGGACGAGGTCGTCGCCATCGGCGCCTCGCTCCAGGCCGGTGTCCTCAAGGGCGAGGTCAAGGACGTCCTGCTCCTCGACGTCACCCCGCTGTCCCTCGGCATCGAGACCAAGGGCGGCATCATGACCAAGCTCATCGAGCGCAACACGACCATCCCGACCAAGCGGTCGGAGATCTTCACGACGGCCGAGGACAACCAGCCGTCCGTGCAGATCCAGGTCTTCCAAGGCGAGCGGGACATCGCGGCGTACAACAAGAAGCTCGGCATGTTCGAGCTGACCGGCCTCCCGCCGGCCCCGCGCGGCGTCCCGCAGATCGAGGTCTCCTTCGACATCGACGCCAACGGCATCATGCACGTCACCGCCAAGGACCTCGGCACCGGCAAGGAGCAGAAGATGACCGTCACCGGCGGCTCCTCGCTGCCCAAGGACGACATCGACCGCATGGTCCGCGAGGCGGAGCGGCACGCCGAGGAGGACCGGCGCAGGCGCGAGGACGCGGAGACCCGCAACCGGGCCGAGCAGCTCGTCTACCAGACGGAGAAGTTCCTCAAGGACAACGAGGACAAGGTGCCGGGTGAAACCGGGGCCGAGGTGCAGTCGGCGGTGGACGAGTTGAAGGAGGCGCTGAAGGGCGAGGAGGGCACGGCGATCCGGACGGCGACGGAGAAGGTCGCCGCCGTCTCCCAGAAGCTGGGCCAGGCGATGTACGCCCAGGCGCAGGGCCCGGACGCGGGAGCGGGCCCCGGCGCGGGCCCGGGCCCCGGCGGCGCTCAGGCGCCGGACGAGGACGAGGTGGTCGACGCGGAGATCGTCGACGACGAGCGGCGGCAGGAAGGCTGATGCGTCCCGCCGCCTCCGGCGGTGCCGCGACCCGCAGCCCCGCGCCCCTTGAGCCACCCGGTACCCGGCCCCCGTCTCCCCCGCCGGCCGCCTCCTGCCCCCGCGGGCCGGCCGCGGACCGGTGCCGCCCTCCGTCCCGCACCGCGCCCCTCCGGGGCCGCCGCCGGACGGCCGTACGCCGCCCCCGCCCGCCCCGCGCGACCGTACGGCTCACGCGGGGCACTCCGAACGGCTCGCACCGGCCGACATCCCCGGGCCGCACGGCGGGCGCCGGTCCTGTGCCGGCCGCCGCGCAGCCCCGGTCCGCGGCGGGCCCGCACCGGCCGGGTCGCCGGAGCCCGGTCACCGGCACGGTGACCGCAGGCCGTGCCGGGCGGGAACGGCGGACGCGGGGCCGGCGGGGAGCCGCGGACGAGCGCCCGCCCCCGAGGCGGCGGGCGGCCGCGCCCGCACGACCGCCGCCCGACCCTCCGGCGGCCCCGGCCGGACGGCCGTCACCGGCCCTGCGGGGGTGCGCGGATGAGCGCCGCCCCGTCGGGGGACCCGCTGTCCGAAGGCGCGTACGGGCCGTCCGCACCG
This sequence comes from Streptomyces sp. CC228A, assembly GCF_021390935.1. Taxonomy (GTDB): domain Bacteria; phylum Actinomycetota; class Actinomycetes; order Streptomycetales; family Streptomycetaceae; genus Streptomyces. The sequence continues at coordinate 22,882 of NZ_JAJPUI010000018.1, read as the reverse complement.
GGCGGGCTGCTGGACGTGCTCAAGGTGGCGGCGGTGGTCCTCGACGACCGCGGCCGGATCGTGCTGTGGAGCCCGCAGGCGGAGGAGCTGTTCGGCTACACGCCGGAAGAGGCGCTCGGCGGGTACGCGGCGCGGGTGCTGGTGCACGAGGAGCACCGGGACGAGGTCGTGGAGCTGTTCGCCCACGTCATGCGGGAGGGGCTGAGCTGGGCCGGGGTCTTCCCCGTACGGCACAAGGACGGCTCCACGCGGCTGCTGGAGTTCCGCAACATGCGGCTGCGCGGCCAGAGCGGCAATCTGTACGCCCTGGGCCTGGCCGCCGAGCAGTCCACGCTGCGGGGGCTGGAGCGGGACGTGGCGCTGTCGACGCGGCTGGTCGCGCAGTCGCCGATCGGGGTCGCCGTGCTGGACCCCGCGCTGCGGTTCCTGAGCGTCAACCCGGCGCTGGCCCGGCTGAGCGGCATGCCGGCCGACGCGCAGACGGGGCGCCCGCTGCGGGAGGCCCTGTGGTTCCTCGACGTGGAGCTGGTCGAGTCCGCGGCCCGCAAGGTGCTGAGGTCGGGCGCTCCGCTGGTGGACCAGAACATCGTCGGCCGCACGGCCGCCGACCCGGACGAGGACCACGCCTGGTCGGTGTCGTACCACCGGCTGGAAGCGGGGGACGGCCGGGTCCTCGGGCTGGCCCTGTCCGTCGTGGACGTCACCGACCGGCACCGGGTGGCGATCCGGGCCACGCACGCGCGCCGGCGGCTCGCCATGATCGCCGACGCGTCGGTACGGGTCGGCACGACGCTGGACGTGGCCCGCACCGCCCACGAGCTGGCCGACCTCGTGGTGCCGGAACTGGCCGACGAGGCCGCGGTGGACCTGCTGGACGCGGTCCTGAGCCCCGACGGCTCCCCCGGGGCGCGCCCCGGCGGCCCGCCGTTGCTGCGCTGCCTCGCGGAGGTCCTCGCCCCCGGCACGCCCGGCGCCCCGACGGGCGGCGCGCCGGGCCGCATCGCAGGAGGAACGAGCCCGGCCGGCACCCTCGCGGGCGGCGGGAACGGCGGCCCGGAAGGCACCGGCACCGCGAGCGCCACGGACGACGCAGGCGGCGGCATCGGCGGAATCGGCTCCGGGGCGTACGAGCCCGGGAAGGGCAGCCCGGTCGCGCGGTGCGTGGAAAGCGGCGAGCCCGTGCTGCTGGCCCGCGTCGGCCCTGCCGACCTGGCGGGCATCGCCCGCGACGCCCGTGAGGCCGAGCGGCTGGGGCGCGCCGGACTGCACTCGTACCTGGTCGTCCCGCTCGTGGCCCGCGGGGCGGTCCTCGGCGCCCTGCGCCTGCGGCGGACCCGCCGCAAGGTGCCGTTCGACCACGACGACCTCGTGCCGGCCAGGGAGCTCGCGGGCCGCGCCGCGGTGGCGGTGGACCACGCCCGCTGGTACCGGAAGGAGCACGACACCGCCCTCACCCTGCAGCGCTCCCTGCTCCCCCAGCGGCCACCGCCGCGCCCCGGGCTGGAGATCGCCTACCGCTACGAGCCGGCGGGCGCGGCCGACGAGGTCGGCGGCGACTGGTTCGACGTCATCCCGCTGTCCGGCCGCAGGACGGCCCTCGTGGTCGGCGACGTCATGGGCAGCGGAGTCGCCGCGGCGGCCACCATGGGGCAGCTGCGGACCACCACGCGGGCCCTCGCGGACCTGGACCTCGACCCCGCCGAGCTGCTGCGCCACGTGGACCGCAGTACGACCGGCCTGGAGCAGGCGACGGCGACCTGCGTGTACGCGGTGTACGACCCGGACCGGCAGGAGTGCAGGATCTCCAACGCGGGGCACCTGCCGCCGGTGCGGGTGCCGTCCGGCGGCGCACCCGAGCTGCTGGACCTGCCGACCGGGGTCCCCCTGGGGGTGGGGGGCGTCCCCTTCCGCACCCGTACGGTGGCGCTGCGGCCCGGCGACCGGCTGGTCCTCTACACCGACGGCCTGGTGGAGGTACGGGACGCGCCCATCGACACCCGCCTGGAGCAGCTGCTCACCCTGCTGGCGGACAGCGGGAGCCGGAGCCTCGACCGGACGTGCGACGAGGTGCTGGGCGCCCTGCGGGACGCTCGGGGCCACGACGACGTGGCGCTGCTCATCGCCTGCGCCGCGGATGCGGGGTAGGTGTGGGCGCATGAGTCCCAAGAGCCCCGTCCAGCGGGGCGGCCCGGGGCGCGGCTGGTTCGAGCAGCTGGCGCAGGCCGCGTCCGACTTCACCAGTTCGCCGACGTTCTTCGTGGTCTGCCTGGGGTTCATCGGCTTCTTCGCCGGGGCGCACGCCGCGCACCTGGCCACCCACTGGCTCCTGCTGGCCGCCGGGTCCATGACCGCGGTGAACCTGCTGCTGCTGGCCCTGCTCAAGAACTCGGGGCTGCGGGCGGAGCACGCGCTCCAGCGGAAGCTGGACGCGATCGCGGCCGCGCTGCTCGAGCACTACGAGGAGATGGCCGCGCTCCAGGGCGGGGAACCTCCGAAGGGCCGCGCCTACAGGGAGCTGCGCCAGGCGATCCGGCTGGAGGAGGAGATCTGATCCGGGGACGCCCGCACGCCCGCACGCCCGCCGACCCGGGGCCCGCAGCGCGCACAGCATGGCCTGCGGCCCGCGCGTCTCGTTGGCCGACGCGCGTCTCCCCGCCGCCGACCCCCACCCCCTGACCTGCGACCCGTACCGCCCCACGAGCGCCCCGCACCGCCCCACGAGCGCCCCGCACCGCCCCACGAGCGCCCGGCACCGCCCCATGGGCGACCCCGTGCCCCCGTGGCCCCGTGGCCCGCGGCCCGGCCCGCGCCTCCTCGCCGGCGGCTGCCCTCTCCTCGCCCGGCAACCCGCAGGGCCTCCGCGGGCAACGGCACGTCGGAAAACGACTGGTACCGACAGAACCCCGCCGATCTGTGACCGGGTCCTTTCGGTGTAATTCCGGGTCCCCTACAGGTGCGGCCTTTCGGCGCTCGGCGTCCCGGCAGGCGAGCATGCTGTCCTCCCCCGACCGGTCCGCCCTCCGAAGGAGGCCCATGGACATCCTGCTCGTCGCGAGCGCCTTCAACAGCCTGTGCCAGCGGCTGTACACCGAGCTCGCCGACGCCGGCCACCGTGTGGACGCCGTCCTGGCCCGCGAGGGCGGCGGCGCCCTGGACGCCGCCGTCGCGGAGGCGGACCCCGACCTGATCGTGGCGCCCATGCTGAGGACCGCCATCCCGGAGGAGGTGTGGTCGCGCCACACCTGCCTGGTCGTCCACCCCGGCCCACCCGGCGACCGGGGCCCCTCGTCGCTCGACTGGGCGATCGACTCGGGCGCGCGCCGCTGGGCCGTGACGGTGCTCCAGGCGGAGGCGGGGATGGACGCGGGGGACGTGTGGGCCACCGTGCCGTTCGACGTCCCGCCGGTCGGCAAGAGCGACCTGTACCGCGGCGAGCTGGCCGACGCGGCGGTGGCCGCAGTGCTGCTGGCCGTAGAGCGGTTCGCCTCCGGCGACCACAAGCCGCTGTCCCAGAAGGACCCGTCGTTGGACGTGGTGTGGCGGGACGCCTTCCGCCAGGACCGCCGGCGCATCGACTGGGCGGCCGACCCGACGGAGACGGTGCTGCGCAAGCTGCGCGGCGGCGACTCGCAGCCGGGTGTCCTCGACGAGGTGCTCGGCGCGGAGTTCTTCCTGCACGGCGGCCACCCCGAGGACGAGCTGAGGGGCGCCCCCGGCGCACTGCTCGGGACGCGCGCGGGCGCGGTCTGCCGGGCGACCGCCGACGGGGCGGTGTGGATCCCTGAGCTGCGGCCCCGGCGGGCGTCGGGCGTTCCCGGGCCGTGGCGCCGCCCCGCCGCCTCCGTGCTCGCCGACGCGGCGCGGGCGGCGCGGTGCCGGCCGGCCGGGTCGCCGCCCTGCCCGAGATGCCGGTGCCGTGGGAACTTCCCGAGGAGCGGCGCACCTGGACGGACGTCCGCTACCGGGAGCGAGGCGCGGTCGGCTTCCTCCACTTCGGCTTCCCCGGCGGCGCCATGAGCACCGGTCACTGCCGCCGGCTGCTCGCCGCGTACCGGCACGCGCTGACCCGGCCCACGTCGGTGCTGGTGCTGGGCGGCGGCCGCGACTTCTTCTCGAACGGGATCCACCTGGGCGTCATCGAGGCCGCCGCAAGCCCCGCCGAGGAGTCCTGGGCCAACATCCACGCCATGAACGACGTGGTGGAGGCCGTGCTGCGGACCACGGACCGGCTCGTGGTGGCGGCGCTGGGCGGCAACGCCGCGGCGGGCGGCGCGATGCTCGCCCTGGCGGCCGACGAGGTGTGGTGCCGCGGCGGGGTGGTGCTGAACCCGCACTACCGCCGCATGGGCCTGTACGGCTCCGAGTACTGGACGTACACGCTGCCGCGCCGGGTCGGCACCGGCACGGCGGAGCGGCTCACGTCCGAGGCGCTGCCGGTGGGCACGGCCGAGGGTGCCCGCCTGGGCCTGGTGGACCGGGTGCTGAGGGTGGCGCCTGACGGGTTCGCCGCGGAGGTGCGGCGGCTGGCGTGCGCCCTGGCGGACGCACCGGGGCTGCGGGCCCGGATCGCGGTCAAGGAGGCGGCGCGGCACCGCGACGAGGCGGTGCGGCCGCTGTCCGACCACCGGCGGGCCGAACTGGCCCGGATGCGGAAGGTCTTCTTCGACCAGGGCGCGCCCTACCACGCGCTGCGGGCCGCATTCGTGCGGAAGACCCCGGGGGGCTCCTCGGACAGGCCGCTGGCGCCGGTGTCAGGGGACGGCCGATGAGCCGCCCGGCCGGCGCCCGGACGGCGTCCCTCGGCCCCGGGACGCGGGCCGCCGGAAGCGACCCCGCCCTCGCGGCGGAGACCGGCGCCACACAGACCGGTGCCACGCAGTCCGGTGCCGCGCAGTCCGGTGCCGGGCGGCCGGAAGGCGACCGTCCGCGGCGGGTACTGGTGGCGGGTGTCGGGAACATCTTCCTGGCGGACGACGCCTTCGGCTGCGAGGTGCTCCGGGCGCTGGCCGCCGACCCGCTGCCGTCCGGTGCCGACGCGGTCGACTTCGGCATCCGCGGGATGGACCTCGCCTACCGGCTGCTGGCCGGGTACGACGCGGCCGTCCTGGTCGACGCCGCCCCCCGGGGCGAGGAGCCCGGCACGCTGCACCTCATCGAGGCGGACGTGCCGGAGGACGGAGCCCTCCCGGAGGCCCACGGCATGGACCCGGTGAAGGTCCTGGCGCTCGCCGCGCGGCTGGGCGAGGGGGACGAGGTGCTGCCGCGGGTCCTCGTCCTGGGCTGCGAGCCGGCGGTGCGGCTCCACGGCGACGAGGACGTCGCGTTCGGGCTCAGCGGACCGGTGCGGGACGCCGTGCCCCGCGCCGTGGAGCTCCTGCGCACGGTGACCCGGGCACTGCTCGCGGACCCGGCCGCGTCCCTGGAGGCCGCGGCCGCCCCCTGAACCGGGAGCCGGGCGCCGAAGCGGGAGTACCCCTCCGGACTCGCCCGGCGGGCGGGGGGACCCGGCTCCTGCACCGGTCCCGCGGCGCGGCCCGCACCACTCGACCGCGTCAAGGACCACTTCGGCCCACTGCGGCAGTTCGCCCTCACCGGCTCCGACCGGCGGAGCCCCATGGTGCGGACCCCGGTCTCGCACCGCTCCCTGCGCCGGCGCACCGCGCAGGCCCGCCACCCAGGCGTGCGCGCCGCCCGGTGCGAGGAAAGCGCCCGCATCCGCGGCCAGAAGGGTGTCCGCCGGGGCGGGCGCCCCCTGCCCGACGCGGCCCGCCCCGGAGCCGGGCCCGCATCGCCGGCGCCTCGCTAAGCGACCCGCTGCATCGCCTTGCGGTGCCGCTCCGCCATCGCGGCCCCGGACTCGCGGCGGGCCATCCTGCGCAGGACGGCCGGTGCGACGAGCAGCCCCACGACTGCCCAGGCACCCAGCACGCCCACCGTTTCCAGGTGCCGCCAGGAATCGCCGATCTCGGCGGTGACCGCATCGGCCGGCAGCAGCGCCGAGCGGAGGCCGAGGCCGAGCCAGTACACGGGGAAGATCTGCCCGACGATCTGCAGCCACTCGGGCAGCTCGGACAGGGGGAAATAGATTCCGGAGATCACGATGAGCCCCATGACCGGGAGCATCAGCAAGCCGACGGCGCGCGGACTGCTGACCAGCGAGCCGATGACGGCGCCGGCCGGCAGGGTCGCCAGGAGCCCCAGCGGGACCACCCACACCAGCGTCAGCAGCGCTCCGCCGCCCTGCCGGGCCACCCCGTCCACCAGGAACACGCCGACGGCGAAGGGGAGGGCCATGGACGCGAGAGCCGTACCCGACACCATGACGATCTTGCCGACCAAGTGGCCGACCATGCCGTGCGGCACTGCCTTGGCCCGCAGCAGCGTGCCGTCCTCGCGCTCGGTCGCCAGCAGCTGCGCCGTGGTCATCATGCCGGTGAACGCGAGCGTCATGCCCAGCATGCTCGGCAGCATGAAAGCGCCGGTCGAGAGGGCGGCGCCCTCCAGCGGGTCGTCCCTCAGCAGGAACAGCGGCACGAGGAGCAGGATCGTCCAGAGCACGTAGCCGAACACGTCCTGGCCGGTGGTGAAGGTCTGCCGGAGCTCCGTCCAGCCGCGCCGCACTCCCACTCCCGCCGCGTACCACACCGGGCTCATCGTGCTCCCTCCCCGTAAGCGTGCGCCGTCGACTCAAGGGGAACGCGCCCTGCCTCAAGCTCCCGCACCATCGTCAAATAGGTGTCCTCAAGACTCGCCCGGCGCACCTCCAGCCCGCCGATCGCCTCGCCGTACTCCTCGAACAGCCGGCGGACGAACCGGGTGGGCTCGGCCGTCGCCTCCTCGAAGGGCCGCCCGTCCCGCGTCCAGCGCACCGTGGCCTCGGCCGACGCCTGCCGCGACAGCTCCTCGGCGGAGCCATCGGCCACGATCCGGCCGCCGGCCAGGATCAGGATCCGGTCGGCGAGCTTCTCCGCCTCGGCGAGGTCGTGCGTGGTCAGCAGGACCGTGGTGTTCTCGTCGGCCAGCCCGCGCACCAGGCCGTGGAACTCGTTGCGCGCCTCCGGGTCCAGACCCGCCGTGGGCTCGTCCAAGAACAGCACCTCGGGCCTGCCGACGATGCCGACGGCCACGTCGAAGCGCCTGCGCTGCCCGCCGGACAGGGTTCCCACCCGCTTGTCCGCCTGCTCGGTCAGCCCGACGGCGGCAAGGAGCTCGTCAACGTCCCACGGCCGCCGCACGAGGGCCGTGGAGTACGGCGCGTAGTACGAGCCGAGATGTACCAGCAGTTCCCGCACCCGCCACTTACCGTGGTCACGCCAGGACTGCAACACGATGCCCAGGCGCGCACGCCACCGCTCGTCTCCGTCGGCCGGATCCGTGCCCAGGACGGTCACGTCACCGGCCGAGCGCATCCGGAAGCCTTCCAGGACCTCGATCGTGGTCGTCTTGCCCGCCCCGTTCGGGCCGAGCAGCAGGACGACTTCGCCTCGCCGGGCCGTGAAGCCGACCCCCTTCAACACCTCCTGGCTGCGGTAGCGCATCCGCAGGTCCCGTACGTCGATGACCGTGTCGCTCTCCGGGGGTGGGCTGCCCCCACCCCCGGAAATGGCATGAGCGGTCGTCATCTGTGCTCCCCCGTCCGTCGCGTGCTCCGTTCTGCGGGCCCGGGGCCGCAGGCCGTGCCGACGCCCTGGTCGCGGGCGTCTCCGCGGTCCTTGCCGCCGTCGCCACCTGGCACAACCCTTCACCCCCCTCCCGGGCGAACACATTACCGAACAGCTCGGGTACCTCCGCCTGCGCCACCGCTCCGGCGAACGTGCTCGCCCGCAGCACCGGCCCCTGAGCCGGCCACGCGGCACCGGGAGCCGAGCCGGCACCCGGCCAGCCCGCCGGACACGGGCCTGAGGTTCCTGATCCGCACCGCGCCGCCCCCTCCCCGACCGGCCCCTCCCCCGACCGGCACCCGACCACGCGAACCGGCCCCCGGGCCGACCCGGCGCTGCGGGGAACCGGCGCTTCGGGCCGGGCCCCGACCCGTGTCGTCCTGCTCCCGACCGGTGTCGTCCTGCTCCCGCGTGGCGCGGCCCGGCCTCCCCAGGCCCCCGCCCGGCTCCCCCGCTCGGCCACCCGGTGGAATCTCGGGCCCCCGTCTCGTCCCGTCCCCGGGGATGCGCGCCCCCGGCGCCCAGTATCGGTAGGGACCGACCCCCCGACGAGGAACCCGAGCGAAGGAGCACCGCCATGTGCCGGTCCGTCGAAGTCACCCAGGCCGTCCTGGCCAAGAACGACGGCCTCGCCGCCACCCTGCGGGACGATCTGGCGGCGCAGGGGGTCACCGCGGTGAACCTGCTGTCCAGCCCCGGCAGCGGCAAGACGGAGCTGCTGGGGCTGGTGCTGCGCCGGGCCGTCGACCGCGGGCTCCCCGTGGCGGCGCTCACCGCGGACCTGGCGACCGAGAACGACGCCCGGCGCCTGGCCCGGTCGGGCGCCCCGGTGAAGCAGCTCCTCACGGGCGGGCTGTGCCACCTGGAAGCGGACCAGGTCCGCGGCCACCTGACGGGCTGGCTGCCGCCCGGCACGGCGCTGCTGTTCGTGGAGAACGTCGGCAACCTCGTCTGCCCGGCCGCCTACGACCTCGGCGAGGAGCTGCGGATCGTCCTCATGGCGGTCACCGAGGGCGAGGACAAGCCGTTGAAGTACCCGACGGCCTTCGGGTCCGCGCATCTGGTCGTGCTCACCAAGACGGACCTCGCCGAGGCGGCCGGGTTCGACGAGGGGGCCTTCACGGAGCATGTGCGGCAGGTGAACCCCGGGGTGGAGATCGTGCGTTCCTGCGCACGCACCGGTGAGGGCGCCGACGTGCTGCTGGAGCGGGTCCTCGCTGTCCGCGACGGCGCCGGGCGGCACCGGCCGCCGCTGGTGGGGCGGCCGCACGTGCACCCCGTCCCGGAGGGCGCGGCGTGACGACTGCGGCGGTCGCACGGCGCCGGCTGCTGGTGCGGGGCGTGGTGCAGGGCGTCGGATTCCGGCCCTTCGTGCACCGGTTGGCCACCGAGCTGGGCCTCGCGGGCTTCGTGGGCAACACGCACGACGGCGTCGTCATCGAAGCGGAGGGGCCGCCCGGAGCGCTCGCCGCGTTCGAGGCGCGGCTGGCCTCCGAACCGCCGCCGCTGGCCGCCGTCAGCACCGTACGGGCGGACGAGGTGCCGCCTGCCGGGGACGGGCCGGGGTTCGCGATCCGGCCCTCGGAGCGCGGCGGCGCCGCCGCACCCTGCTTCCGCCGGACACCGCGACCTGCGACGACTGCCTGCGGGAGCTGCGCGACCCGGCGGACCGGCGGCACCGGCACCCGTTCGTCACCTGCACCCACTGCGGCCCCCGCTTCACGATCGCCGCGTCGCTGCCCTACGACAGGGCGGCGACCACCATGGCGGGCTTCGCGCTGTGCCGGTCGTGCGCGGCGGAGTACCGCGACCCGGGCGACCGGCGGTTCCACGCCCAGCCGGTCGCGTGCCCGGACTGCGGCCCGCGGCTGCGCCTGGTGCCCGCCCCGGGCGGGGGACGGGGCCCGCCCGGGGCGCGGAGGCACTGGCGGGGGCCCGCCGGATGCTGGCGGCCGGCCGGATCGTCGCCGTGAAGGGCCTCGGCGGCTACCACCTGGCGTGCGACGCGGCCGACGCCCGGGCCGTCGCCGCGCTGCGGGCGCGCAAGGCCCGCGGCGGCAAGCCGTTCGCGGTGATGTGCGCCGACCTGGACGCGGCCGCGGAGATCGCGGACCTCACCGACGCTGAGCGGGCGGTGCTGACGGGCCCGCACCGCCCGATCGTGCTCGTCCGGCCCAGGGAGCCGGGCGCCGGGCGGCTGCGGCTCGCGGACGGCGTGTGCCCGGGCAGCCCGCACCTGGGGGTGCTGCTGCCGTACACGCCGGTGCACCATCTGCTGTTCGGGCTGCCCGGGGACCCGCCGGGGCCCCGGCTGCTGGTGATGACCAGCGGGAACGTCTCCGGGGAGCCGATCGTCACCGACGACCGGCAGGCCCTGACGCGGCTGCGGGGGATGGCCGACGCCTGGCTCACCCACGACCGGCCCGTCCAGGCGCCGTGCGACGACTCCGTCCTGCGGGTCCGGCCGGACGGCACGGTCGTGGTGCTGCGCCGCTCCCGCGGCTACGTCCCGCGCCCGCTGCCCGTCCCGGTACCGCTGCGCCCGGCTCTGGCGGTGGGCGGTGACCTGAAGAACACGCTGTGCTTCGGCGCCGGGCACGACGCCTGGTTCTCGGCGCACATCGGCGACATGGGGGACCTCGCCACCCTGGACGCGTTCGCCCGCGCGGAGCGGCATCTGCGCCGGCTCACCGGAGTCGCCCCCCGGGTCGTGGCCGCTGACCGGCACCCTGGCTACCACTCGGCCCGGTGGGCGCGCCGCCACGCCGACGCGCTGCCGTCCTGCGGGGCGGGCGGCCTGGTGCGCGTGCAGCACCACCACGCGCACATCGCGTCCGCCATGGCGGAACACGGGCTCGACGGGTCGTCGCCGGTGATCGGCGTGGCCTTCGACGGGACCGGCCACGGCGACGACGGCACCGTGTGGGGCGGCGAGGTGCTGCTCGCGGACTACGCCGGCTACCGCAGGTTCGCGCACCTGGCGCCCGCGCTGCTGCCCGGCGGTGACGCGGCGGTGCACAACCCGTGCCGGACGGCGCTCGCGCGGCTACGGGCCGCCGGGCTGCCGTGGGACCCCGACCTGCCGTGCACGGCTGCCTGCCCGGGCGCGGAACTCTCCGTGTTGGAAAGGCAGTTGGACCGGAGTCTCGGCTGTGTGGCCACGTCGAGCATGGGCCGCCTGTTCGACGCCGTGTCGTCGCTGGTGGGCCTGTGCCACCGGTCCGGCTACGAGGCGCAGGCCGCGCTGGAGCTGGAGGCCGCGGCGGCGCGCGCCTGGCACGCCGACACCGGTGCGTACGCGTTCGGGTTCGGCGGCGGTCCTGCGGGGGCGCTGCGCTGCGACCCGGCGCCGGTGCTGGCGGCCCTGGTCGGCGATCTGCGCCGGGGCGTGCCCGTGGAGGTGCTCGCCGCACGCTTCCACCGCGGTGTGGCCGCGGCGGTGGTGGAGCTCTGCCGGCGCGCCCGGTTGGCGACGGGGGTCGCGACCGCGGCCCTCACGGGCGGGGTGTTCGCCAACGCCCTGCTGGACGGGGCGTGCACGGACGGGCTGGCGGCGCACGGCTTCACGGTGCTGCGGCACGGCGAGGTCCCGCCGGGTGACGGCGGGCTGGCCCTCGGCCAGCTCGTCGTGGCGGCACGCGAACCCCTGCGGTGGCCGCCGGGCCGTCGTACGTCGGACTGAGGAGCGAGGAAGCGCATGTGTCTTGCGGTGCCCGGAAGGGTGGTGGCCGTCGACGGCGGCACGGATCCGCTGACCGGACTGGTCGACTTCGGAGGCGTGCAGAAGAGCGTCTGCATGGAGTACGTGCCGGACGTCGCGGTCGGTGAGTACGTGATCGTGCACGTCGGTTTCGCGTTGCAGCGGCTGGACGAGGCGTCGGCCCGCGCGTCACTGGAGCTGTTCGGGCAGCTCGGGCTGCTCGACGAGGAGTTCGGCGACGCCTGGGACCGGGCGGCGGCGGAGGCGGGGGCCCCCGTGCCCGGCGCCGCGCCGGTCGCCGGCGAGGGAGGGGCACGGTGAGGTACATCGACGAGTTCAACGACCCGGGGCTGGCGCGCAGGCTGCTGGACGAGATCCACGCGACGGTGACCCGGCCGTGGGCGCTGATGGAGGTGTGCGGAGGGCAGACGCACTCGATCATCCGCCACGGCATCGACCAGCTGCTGCCGCAGCAGGTGGAACTCATCCACGGGCCGGGCTGCCCGGTCTGCGTCACCCCGCTGGAACTGATCGACAAGGCGCTGGAGATCGCGTCCCGGCCCGGGGTCGTCTTCTGCTCGTTCGGTGACATGCTGCGGGTGCCGGGCACCGGCAGGGACCTGTTCCGGGTGAAGGGCGAGGGCGGGGACGTCCGGGTGGTGTACTCCCCCATGGACGCGCTGGAGCTGGCCCGCCGCCACCCCGACCGCGAGGTGGTGTTCTTCGGGATCGGCTTCGAGACGACCGCGCCCGCCAACGCCATGGCCGTCCACCAGGCGCGGCGCCTGGGGCTGCGCAACTTCAGCCTGCTGGTCTCGCACGTGCGGGTGCCTCCCGCCGTCGAGGCGATCATGACGGCGCCGGCGTGCCGGGTGCAGGGCTTCCTGGCGGCGGGGCACGTGTGCAGCGTGATGGGCACGGCGGAGTACCCGGAGCTGGCCGAGCGGCACCGCGTGCCCATCGTCGTGACCGGTTTCGAGCCGCTCGACATCCTGGAGGGCGTACGCCGCGCGGTGCGCCAGCTCGAACGGGGCGAGCACCGGGTGGAGAACGCGTACGAGCGGGCCGTGCGGGTCGAGGGCAACCCGGCGGCGCTCCGCATGATCGAGGAGGTGTTCGAGGTGACGGACCGGTCCTGGCGGGGTATCGGCGTCATCCCGGACAGCGGGTGGCGGCTCACCGCGGCCTTCCGCGACTTCGACGCCGAGCACCGCTTCGACGTGGCGGGCATCCGCACGGAGGAGCCCGCCGTGTGCCGCAGCGGCGAGGTGCTCCAGGGTCTGATCAAGCCGACGGAGTGCTCGGCGTTCGGGACGCTGTGCACGCCGCGCACGCCCCTGGGCGCCACGATGGTGTCCAGTGAGGGCGCCTGCGCGGCCTACCACCTCTACCGCCGGATGGAACGCCCCGCGGACCGCAAGGAGATGAACCCCGTTGGCTGAGACGGTTGAGACGGTCGTCGATCCCGCGGACTGGACCTGCCCCGCGCCCCTGCGCGACCAGCCGGTCGTCGTCATGGGGCACGGAGGGGGCGGGGCGCTGTCGGCCGAGCTGGTCGAGCAGGTCTTCGCCCCGGCGTACGGCAACGCCCTGATGTCCGGCCTCGGGGACTCGGCGGTGCTCGAACCGGGCGGTGCGCGCCTGGCGTTCTCCACCGACTCGTACGTGGTGCAGCCGCTGTTCTTCCCCGGCGGCAGCATCGGGGACCTGGCCGTCAACGGCACCGTCAACGACCTGGCCATGAGCGGGGCGCGGCCGGCGTGGCTGTCGGCGGCGTTCGTCCTGGAGGAGGGCGTGGAGCTGGCGGTCGTCGACCGGGTGGCGCGTGCGATGGGCGCGGCCGCGTCCGCCGCGGGCGTGGTGGTGGCCACGGGCGACACGAAGGTGGTCGAGTCGGGGCACGGCGACGGGGTGTACGTGACGACGTCCGGGATCGGCATCGTCCCTGACGGGGTCGACATCCACCCGCGGCGGGCGCGCCCGGGCGACGCGGTGATCGTCAGCGGCCCGATCGGCATGCACGGCGTGGCCGTCCTGAGCGTGCGGGAGGGGCTGGAGTTCGGCGTGGAGATCGCCAGCGACACGGCGCCGCTGGCGGGTCTGGTGGCGGCGATGCTGGAGGTGTGCCCGGACCTGCACGTGCTGCGCGACCCGACCCGGGGCGGCCTCGCGGCCTCGCTCAACGAGATCGCCCGTGCCTCGGGCACCGGTGTCCGCCTCCAGGAGCGCGCGGTGCCGGTGCCGGAGGCGGTGGCGAACGCCTGCGGGTTCCTGGGGCTGGACCCGCTGTACGTGGCCAACGAGGGGCGGCTGGTCGCCTTCGTGCCGCGGCCCGCGGCCGACGCGGTGCTGGCGGCGATGCGGGCGCATCCGCAGGGCGCGGGCGCGGCGTTGATCGGTGAGTGCGTCGCCGACCACCCGGGCATGGTGGTGGCCGCCACGGGACTGGGGGGTTCGCGGGTGGTGGACCTGCCGCTCGGGGAGCAGCTGCCCCGGATCTGCTGACCGCTTGACGCGGGCCCGCTGCCGGCGCACGGCAGCGGGCCCGCGTCATGCCCGGGTTCGCGCGTCGCGCAGCCGCGGGCAGGGCGCCGCGTGGGCGTCGGCCGCTGGTGGGAGGCCTGCGTCAGGGCCGGGGCGGACCGCCCTTGGTCGCGGAGGCGGCCGGCTCCGGCGGTGGCGGCGCGGGGGCGGTGTCCGCCGGGCGCGGGTCGGCCGGGTCGGCGAGCTCCACGCCGGTGATGTCCAGTTCGCGGCCGCTCAGCAGTTCGGGGGCGGCACGGTCGCAGCGGGGGCACCAGAACAGCGGCGGGCAGCCGACGTCGAACGCGGTGCCGCAGGGGCCGCAGTGGGCCCGTGCGGGTACCTCTTCGACCAGCAGCCGTGCGGCGGCCAGCGGGGTGCCCTCGCGGACCACCTCGAAGGAGAACGCCAGGGCGTCCGCCACGACGCCGGACAGTTCGCCCACCCGGACGGTCACGGCCGACACGGCACCGCCGCCGTGGGCCTGCGCCACCTCGGCCGCGCGCTCGACGATGGCGGAGGCGATGGACAGTTCGTGCATGGGCGGGTGCTCCGGAAGTGGTGGCCGGGGGCGGTCCGGCGGTTCGCGGTGCCGGCGCCCCCGGGGGTGGGTGCCGGTTCAGCGGGGGTGGCGGGAGCGCGAGCGGAGTCCGGCCATCCGCCAGATCTTCGCCTCCCGCCTCATCCCGGGGATCTCGCGGATCAGCACGGCGAGCAGCAGCCCGCCGGCCACCGCCGCCTCCGCCATGAGCACCCGTCTCGCTGTGATCACGATTCTCCTCCTTGTGGCGCTGCCGCCGCGCTGTTTCCGCCCGGTCATCCCGGGGGGATGTTCGGCATGATCTTCAAGATCGCGTCGTGGCGGCGCCAGTTGACGCCGGTGGACCGCCGCGCGTCGGCGGTGCCGTCCTTGTGGTGGCCGACCTGGCGCTTGTACGGCCCCTTGTTGCCCTCGTGGAGTCCGGGTACGTGCGACGGGGTGTCGGGTTTCACCTGGGGCTTGCCGACCCTGATCCTGCCCATGGCCGTCCGCTCCTCACGTGGTCGTCGGTTCGCTCGTTTCCAGTCCGGCGAAGAACTGCTCGACGGCGGGCCACACCCGGTCGCCGCCGGACATCCCCCGCCACTCCCGGCGGACGATGGCCACCACGCGGTGGCAGTCGTCGACCGGGACGATCCAGTGCCGGCGCGCCCCCCATGCCGTGTTGACGAGCAGCGCCTCCACGTCGGGGCGCAGCTCGCGCAGGGCGGGGCAGTCCGCCACGACTGCGGCCCAGGCCGCCGGGTCCGCCTCCCAGCGCGTCGCCCCGGCGGGGCTCGGGTAGTGGGCGGTGACCGTGCCGTCGGCGGCGGGCACGAAGTACGCCAGGCCGACGGGCACGCCCAGGGCGGTCGTGTCGACCGGCGGGAGGCGGACGCGGCGCTGCGGCACCAGCCGGTAGCGCCCCTGCGCGGCCTCCTCGCCGGCGAAGAGCAGGGAGCAGGCGCGGCAGGCGCACAGGACCTCGCCGCCGTCGGTGTCGTACAGGTGGCGGTGCTCGTCGGGTACCTGCTCCTGGCACAGGTCGCAGTGCTCGCCGGGCACGGGCTCCGGCGGGGCGGGTTCCCCGGCCGAGCGGATGAGCCGGGCGAGGGCTCCGCCGGTCATGGCGTCTCCTGCGGGACGGGGGCCGGGCGGCGGGTCAGGGTCGCCAGCGGGACGAAGGCGGGTGCTGCGGCGCCGCGGTCCGGTACGGCCTGTACGTCCGTCAGTTCCGGTGCCATGGCGAGGACGGCCTCGCGGACGGCCTCCTCCACCCCGCCGCCTGCGCCGCCCGTGCCGCAGCCGGATCCGCAGCCGCCGCCCGTGCTCAGCCGCACCCGGGCGACGCCTCCCTCGACGCCTTCCAGGGAGATGTCGCCGCCCTGTTCGCGCAGGGCGGGCCGCAGCGCCTCGACGGCGTCCGCCACGCGGCGGTCCACCGGGTCGGGGTGCAGGTCGTGCAGCACCAGCAGGTGGGCGAGGAGTTCGTCGGCCGTCAGGGCCGCGGTCAGTTGCGGGTCCGCGTGGTCGAGGACGCGTGCCAGCGCCTCCCCGTAGACCTCCGTGAGGGCCCGTACGGCGTGGAGTGCCGCGTCGGAGGTGGGGCCCGGCGCCGCCTCGACGCGGCCGAGCCGGTCGTCGACGCGGGCCAGCCGGTCCGCGACCGCCGCGGCGTCGAGCCGCTCCCGGTCAGCCATGCCCGCCGCCGTAGGTGGGAGAGTGGACCTTGCGGAGGGTGGTGCCCTGGCCGAGGTACATGTGGACGCCGCAGGGCAGGCACGGGTCGAAGCTGCGGACGGTCCGCATGATGTCGACGCCCTTGAAGTCGTCGGGGCCGTTCTCCTCGAAGATGGGCTGGCCCTGCACCGCGTCCTCGTACGGCCCGGGGGTGCCGTAGCTGTCGCGGGGGCTGGCGTTCCACGGGGTGGGCGGGTACGGGTGGTAGTTCGCGATCTTCTTGTCCTTGATCACCAGGTGGTGGGAGAGGACGCCGCGGACCGCCTCGTGGAAGCCGCAGCCGATGGCCTCGTCCGGCACCTCGAAGTTCTCGAACACCTTGGTCTCGCCGGCCCGGACCAGGCCCATCGCCTTCTCGGCGAACTCGAAGGCCATGGCGGCGGCGTAGGCGACGAAGTAGGGCCTGGCCCGGTCCCGTTCGATGGTGTTGCTCCACCGGGGGATCTCCCACTCCAGCGTGGTCTCGGGGAGCTTCTCGCTGCGCGGCAGGGTGATCCGGACGCTGTGCCCGGTGGCCTTGACGTACTGCGAGTCGACCAGGCCGTTGAGCGCCGTGGACCACAGCCGGGCGAGGGGGCCGCCGCCGGTGTCGAGCGCGAGGTGCTCGCCGCTCTTCCGGTCGTACCAGCGGGGGCTCATGACCCAGCTGTAGTTGCTGTCGAAGTCGCGCTTCTGCGGGACGGGGACGGTGGTCTGGTTCCACGGGTGGCGCATGTCGACCGGGTTGCCGAGCGGGTCGTGCGTGACGAACGGCGGCTCGTCGGCCCAGTCGTCGTAGTAGGAGCTGCCGAGGAGGATGCGCATGCCGAGGTTGATGTCGACGAGGTCGTTGGTGCGCAGCTCGCCGTCGACGACGATGCCGGGGGTGACGTGCATGGCCCGTCCCCAGTCGCTCATCGTCTCGTAGCGGTAGTCGCAGACGTCCGGGTTCTGCCAGGCGCCCCAGCAGCCGAGGAGGATGCGGCGCCGGCCGACCTCCTCGTACCCGGGGAGGGCCTCGTAGAAGAAGTCGAAGACGTCGTCGTTCATCGCCACGGCCTGCTTGACGAAGTCCAGGATCCGCATGAGCCGGGACAGGTAGTCGGTGAACGCGGTCGGCTGGGGCATCGTGCCGACGCCGCCGGGGTACAGCGTCGACGGGTGGACGTGGCGCCCCTCCATGAGGCAGAACATCTCGCGCGTGACGCGGCTGACTTTGAGGGCTTCCTTGTAGGTCTCGCCCTCGAAGGGGTTGAAGCTGCGCATGATGTCGGCGATGGTCCGGTAGCCGTGGATGTCGCCGCGCGGTGCCTGCGTCTGCTCGGCCCTTGCCAGGACGCCGGGGTTGGTGGACTTCACCATCGCCTCGCAGAAGTCCACGAAGACGAGGTTGTCCTGGAAGATCGTGTGGTCGAAGATGTACTCCGCCGCCTCGCCGAGGTTGACGATGTGCTCGGCGAGCGGCGGCGGCTTGACGCCGTAGGCCATCTGCTGGGCGTAGTCGGAGCAGGTGGTGTGGTTGTCGCCGCAGATGCCGCAGATGCGGGAGGTGATGAACCCGGCGTCACGCGGGTCCTTGCCCTTCATGAACACCGAGTAGCCGCGGAAGAGCGACGAGGTGCTGCGGCACTCGACGACCTCGCGGTTGGCGAAGTCGATCTTGGTGTAGATGCCCAGGTTCCCGACGATGCGGGTGATCGGGTCCCAGGACATGTCCATGATCTGGGCGGGCTTCCGCTCCCCGGCCCCGATCCGGTCCTCCGTCTGCGTCATGTGTGCGTTCCTCGTGTCGTGGCTCGCGGGTGTCGTCCGCGGTCTCGGGGGGTGTGGTCCGGGCGCCAGTACGGGTCGTAGCCGCTGGTGAGTTCGGACTTGTTGTGGTGCCAGCGGGGTTCGCGGTTGGCGGCGATGTTGCTGATGCCGCGCAGCCGCCGGATCACCGCGCCGTACGGCCTGATGAGCATCGAGGAGAGGCTGCCGCCGGGGGGCTCGTCCATGAACGGCATGAACGCGTCGGGGAAGCCGGGCATGGTGCAGCCGATGCAGATGCCGCCGACGTTCGGGCAGCCGCCGACACCGGACATCCAGCCCCGCTTCGGGACGTTGCAGTTCACCACGGGGCCCCAGCAGCCCACCTTCACCTCGCACTTGGGCGAGTTGTAGTCCTTGGCGAAGTCGCCCTGCTCGTAGTAGGCGGCGCGGTCGCAGCCCTCGTGCACCGTCTTGCCGAAGATCCACTGCGGGCGCAGCATGGCGTCGAGCGGGGGCGGCGGCGCGGAGCCCGCGGCGTGGTGGAGCACCCACACCAGGGTCTCCATGAAGTTCTCCGGCTGGATGGGGCAGCCCGGCACGTTCACCACGGGCAGGGCGCCCTGGGACCTGAAGTCCCAGCCCAGGTAGTCGGCGAGGCCCATGCTGCCGGTGGGGTTGCCCGCCATGGCGTGGATGCCGCCGTACGCGGCGCAGGTGCCCGCGGCGACCACGGCCCACGCCTTCGGGGCGAGCTGGTCGATCCACCAGTTGAGGGTGAGGGGCTCCCCCGTCTCCAGGTCGTTGCCGAAGGAGGTCCAGTAGCCGTCGCCCTCGATGATGTTCTGGTTCGGGACGGAGCCCTCGATGACGAGGATGAACGGGGCGAGTTCGCCGCGGGCCGCGGCCCGGTACGGGGCGAGGAAGTCCTCGCCGCCCAGGCTCGGCGACAGGACCTTGTTGTGGAGGTTCACCTTCGGCAGGCCCGGGACGAGCCCGAGCACGATGTCCTCGATGGCGGGCTGTCCGGCCGCCGTGAGGGAGACGGTGTCGCCGTCGCAGCTCATGCCTTCGGAGATCCAGAGGATGTGGACCTCGTCGAATCCGTCCGGCCGCGGCCCGGATTCGGGCTGTCGGCTCACTTCGGTGGTGCCGGCGTCGGTGGTCATGTCCTCGGCCTTCCCTGCAGTCGGTCTCGGAGCCGGTCGTACGCCGCTGCCACCGGCGCGGCCAGGGCCGGCGCGGGCGGCTCCTCGGGGGCGTGCGGGTGCGGCCGGGTGGGGGCGGTCTGCTTGGCCTCGTCGAGCAGGGCGCCGAGCTCGTCGTCCAGGTCCTGCTGCGACACGGCGCCGCGCAGCCGCGGCATGAAGTCCTCCTCCTCTTCCCTGACGTGCTCCTCCCTGTCCGCGCGCAGCTCGTCGACGAGGCCGTCGGTCCGCTCGCCGCCCGCTGCGCGTCGGTCCAGCGCCAGGAGGGTCTTCTTGACGGCCAGGTGCTCGCCGAGGTGCCGCTCGACCTCCCGCTGCCCGTCGGGCAGGACGTCCTTGGCGAGCGGGTGGACCATCGGCTCCTCCAGGGCGGCGTGCTGGGAGGGCTCGCGGACGAGCAGTTCGACGACGGCCCGCCGCTGGGTGCCGGAGGCCGCGGCCCGGTGGTCGCGGAAGAGCTGTTCCACCATGCGGTGGTCATGCGCCGACAGTTCGAGGGCGTCCATCGCCTCGCCTCTCCTCCCGGTCGAGGGGTTCGGGCCTGTCCGGTCCGAGCGGGCCGCCCGGTGCGGGGCCCGCGTGGGCGGGCCGGCCGCGGGGGCCGGAGCCGTCGGGCCAGGGCGGGTCGAGCGGTTCGAGCCCGCCAGGCCCCGGCGGGCCGTCGGGTGCGCGCCCTGCGCGGGCGAGCCGGTCGCCCGGCGGGCCGTCGGGGCGGGCCGTGCCGAGCGGTTCGAGCTCGTGGGGGCGGAAGTAGTAGTGGCGGCCGTACCAGGCGTTCAGTTCGGCGGCGGGGTCGTCGTCGACGGTGACCGCCAGGTGCACGCTGCCGTCCACGTCGTGGAAGACCGCCGCCACGCGGGCGGTGCGGCCGGCCAGGAACATGTCGTGGGCGTCGGCGCCCCGCCCGCTGGGCCTGAGGCGTACGCGGCTGCCGCCGGTCACGGGCACACCGTCGACGAGGACGGTGTCCGTGGTCGGGGACAGCCCGTCGTCGCCGCCCTCCTGCCACCACGGGGCCGCACTGCGGGCGGGCGCGGGCTCCAGGGAGCGGATGGCGCCGTGCAGCCGCTCGAAGACCTCCTGCGGCATGGAGTCGACCCGGTCGAGGATGCGGGCGGCCCGGGCGTCGGTGGCGCGGGCCTCGCGCTTCTCGTCGTCGGTCAGCAGCATCGTGCGGAGGGTGAGGATCTCGTCGATCTCGGCGGCGTCGTGGAGGTCGCCGGGGCTCTCGGGCGCCACCTGCGGGTGGTCGGAGAGGATGATCGGCGACGACAGCAGGAGGCCACTGGTCCCAGGGGGGCCGCCCAGGACGGGGAAGGTGTGCACGTTCCGGCACTGCCGGGCGGCGTCCGCGGCCTGCGCGGGCGGGTCGGCGAGGGACAGGAACTCCAGCCCCTCGCCGCCGACGAGCGTGTGGGTGGCGAGGAGGGCGTACCGCAGGGCCGTCTCGCGGGGCGCGTCGGGGCCGGGCTCGGAGCCGGTGTTCTCGGTACGGATCCACAGCCGGTACAGGCCGGGCGAACCGGCCTGCTCCTCGGCCCGCACGAGGAGCCGGGCGCCGACGGGCCACCGACGCCGCACCACCCGCCCGGCGCCGTCCGGCAGCGGCTCGGTGTCCTCGCCGCCGGGCCACCCGGCCTCGTACGCGCGCTCCCCGGCGAGCAGGTCGCCGAGGGTGACGGCCACACCGGTCTCGCGGGGCACCGCCTCGTCGAACGTGAGGTGGACGGTGCCGCCGCTGTCCAGGGACTCCACGGGCCGGTGCCCGCCCTGCCCGTCGGGCCGCTCGACCTGCTTGCGCTGGAGCTGGAGGTGGCGCAGCCGGATCCGCACGCACGCGGCGGGCTCGGCCCGCACGAGGCACTCGGTCTGCTGGTACCAGGCGTCCGCGGCCCCCGACACCCCGGCCGGACCCGCGCCCGGCCCGGCGGCCTCGGCCCAGGGGCGGGCGGCGAGCACGCCGAACTGCCAGCGCACCCGGTTCTTCGGCGACGAGCGGCGGTACGGGTAGAGGAGGTAGCCCTCGTAGAGGACGGCGTCGGCGACGGCGCGCAGGGCCGTGAAGCCGTCCTGCGTGCGCGCGGCCCTTGCCGCCCCGGCGTCGGTGGGATCGTCCGTCATCCGCGTTGCGCCTCCTCGTGGCCGCCGAACCGCGGCCATGTCTTCCACCAGGCTCACACCGTTCACGCCCCGCGGCCCGTCCAGGCGGGCGCGGGCGGGCCGCGGGCGGCGCCGCTGCCTGCACGAACACGCCGGAACGCGGCCCCGGCGGGCGTCGGCCATCCGGGGTTCCGGGCCGCGGCGGCCGGTGCCGCGCGGGGGTGCGCGCCCGCCTGCCGCACGCGCGCTGCGGCGCGCCGTCCGGGGCGCAGTCCGGGGCGCAGTCCGGGTCACCGCGGCGGCGCGCCGCCGCGGGGAGGCGCGGGCCCCGGACGGCTGGGGCGCCTTCCCGCCGGTGCAGGCGGCCTGCCTGCACCGCGTGCCCACCGCGCGGCGGCCCGGCGTGATGCGCGGTCGGGCTCCGTCCGTCCGCGGCTGCGGGTCCGTGGGGTTGCCGACGGCCGCCGCCGCGCACCGGCGTCCGCGGGGCGCCGCGGGTCCGGCGGAGCGCGGTGGCAGCGGGGACGGCACGGCGCGGGCCCGGAGGGCGTAGGCTCGGGCGATGGCGAAGTACTTCGATGTGCACCCCGACGACCCCCAGCGGCGCCTGATCGTCACCGTGGCCGACCTGATCCGCTCCGGTGCGCTCGTCGCCTATCCGACGGACTCGTGCTACGCGCTGGGCTGCCGGCTGGGCAACCGGGAGGCGCTGGGGCGCATCCGCACCATCCGCGACCTGGACGACCGGCACCACTTCACCCTCGTGTGCGAGAGCTTCGCGCAGCTGGGGCAGTTCGTGCAGCTCGACAACGACGTGTTCCGCACGCTGAAGGCGGCGACGCCGGGACGCTACACCTTCATCCTGCCCGCGACCCGGGAGGTGCCGCGCCAGTTGCAGCACCCGAAGAAGAAGACGGTCGGGGTGCGGATCCCCGAGCACGCGGTGACCCGGGCCCTCCTCGCCGAGCTGGGCGAGCCGCTGGTGTCGAGCACCCTGCTGCTGCCCGGTGAGGAGGAGCCGATGACCCAGGGCTGGGAGATCAAGGACCGGCTCGACCACGTGCTGGACGCCGTGGTCGACGGCGGCGACTGCGGCACCGCGCCGACCACCGTGGTCGACTTCTCGGGCGGCGTCCCGGAGATCGTCCGCCGGGGGGCGGGGGATCCGGCGCGCTTCGAGTAGCCTCAGCTAGCCTCAGCCGCCGGCGACCCCGCCGGGGCGCAGGCCGGGGTGCTGCTCGGCCAGCCGGGGCGGTGCGGCCTGCCGCCAGGAGTCCACGACGATGTCCCGCAGTTCGTCGACGTCCTCCAGTGCGGCGAGCCGCACCCGCACCCACGCGGACCCCGCCTCGTGCGGCGGGACCCAGAACTTCTCCGGTTCGGCGGCGATGAGTTCCGTACGCTCCAGTTTCGGGCAGCGCACGGCGATCGACGTCTCGTCGTCGGGAACCGTCAGGAACATCCTGCCCGCCACGCGGAACGTGGGCATGGACCAGGCCTCCTTCTCCGCGGTCTCGGGCAGGGACAGGGCGACACGGCGGACCACCTCGGCATCGATCATGCCGTCACGCTAGCGGCGGCCTCTGACACCGCCCTTCGGCGCTGTCCGCGCGGTGCCACCCGTTCCGGTGACGGGGATCAGCGCGGCCGCGCCGCGGTCTGATAACAGAGGTACGGCGTCTGCGCGCACGCGGGCGCACGT
>NZ_JAJPUI010000017.1 GCF_021390935.1 Streptomyces sp. CC228A | reverse complement strand
CTCCCTGGTCCGCGTCGAGACGACCACCGAGCGGCCCCGCCCCTTCTACGACATCCGCGGCGGCGACGCCTACTACATGGGCGGCGGAGGCCGCTGCTCCGTCGGCTTCGCCATCACCCGCGGCACCCAGCACGGCTTCGCCACCGCCGGCCACTGCGGCCGCGTCGGCACCTCCACCAGCGGCTACAACCAGGTCGCCCAGGGCACCTTCCAGGCATCCAACTTCCCGGGCCGCGACATGGCGTGGGTCGCCGCCAACACCAACTGGCGCTCCACCCCGTACGTGAAGGGGCAGGGCGGGCAGAACATCCGGGTCACCGGCTCCACCCAGGCCATGGTCGGCGCCTCCATCTGCCGTTCCGGCTCCACCACCGGCTGGCACTGCGGCACCATCCAGCAGCACAACACCAGCGTCACCTACCCCGAGGGCACCATCAGCGGCGTCACCCGCACCTCGGTCTGCGCCGAGCCGGGCGACTCCGGCGGCTCGTACATCTCCGGCAGCCAGGCCCAGGGCGTCACCTCGGGCGGCTCCGGCAACTGCCGCACCGGCGGCACGACCTTCCACCAGCCCATCAACCCGCTGCTCCAGGCGTACGGGCTGACGCTCACCACCACGGACCCGGGCGACCCCGGTGACCCCGGCGACCCCGGTGACCCGGGCGACCCGGGCGACCCCGGCGAGCCGGGCGGCACCTGGGCCGCGGGCACCGTCTACAGCGCCGGCGACCAGGTCACGTACGGCGGTGCCACGTACCGCTGCATCCAGGGCCACCAGGCCCAGACCGGCTGGGAGCCGCCGAACGTCCCCGCCCTGTGGCAGCGCCTCTGACCACGGACGCACCGCACCGTACGCACCGGGCCCGGCAGCCAGCCGGGCCCCGGCCCGTTTGCCGCCCCGCAGCCGCCGGGGCACCCTGGCCCCATGCCCCGCACGGTGCCCCACCCCCTCCGGGTGCGGCGGGTGTACGACCCGCCGCACCCCGAGGACGGCACGCGCGTCCTCGTCGACCGCCTCTGGCCGCGCGGTCTCGCCACGACGGACGCGTACATCGACGAGTGGCCCAAGTCCCTCACGCCGTCGACCGGACTGCGCCGCTGGTTCCACGGCTCGGACACCGAGGACGCCGCCGCCTTCGCGGAGTTCCGCCACCGGTACGAGGCGGAACTCGCCGCTCCGGAGGCCGCAGCGGCGCTCGACGGCCTCCGCCGCCTCACCAGGGCCGGCCCCGTCACCCTGCTGACCGCGTCCCGCACCCCGGACCGGAGCCACGCCTCCGTCCTGCGCGACCTGCTGGAAGGCCACTGATCCGGCACCGGTCCGCAACCCCCACCGGCGGATTCGCGCCATCCCGCCCGGAGACCATCCCGCTCCGATCCGGCCGGACAGCCGCCGCGTCGCCCGACCCCGCGCACGGCCGCCCGGCCCGGCTGGCGCACCCCTGCGAGGCCGGCCCCCGACGGGAGGCCACGGCACCCATACGACCGATCTCGGGCGGCGCAGCAGCGGACCGTTCCGCTCCCCGGGCGCCCGGACGATGCGGTGGCCACCGGCACCAAGCGGCCCCCGTCCCCGGCCCGTGGCGCCCCCGGCCCCGGTACCCGGTCCCCCGGTCCCGGTCCGTGGCGCCCCCGTCCTCGGTACCCGGCGCCCCCGGCGCCCTGCGGCCACCCGCGGAGGCGAGGGCGGCGACCCGCCGCACGCCCACCACGGCCCGGCACCCGCCCCGCCGGACACCCGGCCGCAGCCGGAGGCAAGGCGCCCCCAGCCGCCTGCTCCTCCGGCGACCGCCGGCCGCCCCGCCGGGCACCCGGGCGCAGGTCCACGACGGCCCGGCAGCCGCCCCGCCGGGCGCCCGGCGTACCGAGAGGCAAGGCGCCCCGCAGCCGCCCGCCCCTCCGGCAGCCGGCGCAGCGTTTTGCCGATGGTCGGCACCAGGGCGCCTCGCCCTAACGGCCCGTCAGCCGCGGGGCTTCCGCCACCGGATCGACCACCGGGGCCGGGACCTCGGACAGCCGCGCCGCGAGGCGGCCCGCCCAGTCCGCCAGGGCCGTAGTGTCGATCCCGTACGGTCCCCCCGCCCCGTACGGGCCGAGCCGCTCAGCGCCGCGCAGCAGCAGCCGCGCACCGCCCACCGCGTTGCCGCGCGCCGCGTGCGTCAGCCCCACCGCCAACTGGGCCAGGCCCCGCCACAGCTGCTCCTCGCCGGCCCGCTCCGTGTCGCGGCACGCCTTCCAGGCGTCCTCCAGCACCTCGTGCGCGTGGAACGGCATCCCCGCGTCCAGGAGCCGCTGCGCCTCCCGCAGGGTCTCCTCGGGCGTGCGCGGCACGCCTTCCGGCTGCCGCGCCACCCCGTCCGCGCCGTACGGCAGGGGGCGCCCGAGGCCGTCCCGGGGCCGCGCACTGCGCGCCCGGCCCTCCTCGTCCCGGTCCCTCGGCCCCCTGCTCCCACCGTCCAAGCCGTCCAAGCCGTCCATCCGCCCATTGTCGCCCGTGCCCCGGATGGTCCGCGAACGACCCGAACGGTACCCCTCACCAGGCCGTACGACTACGCTCCCCACGCAGAGGATCACCACCTCCGGCCGACCGCGCCGGCCGGCCGACACGCCATGCCCAGACCGCACATGGAAGGGAAAGGCCGATGCTGCCGTCCCCGGCGGAAGACCCGCTCCCCGTACCCCTGCTGGAGCGGGAACCGGAACTCGCCGCGGCCATACGCGCCGTCGACGCGCTGTGCGGCCCCGCGCCCTCCGGAGGACTGCTCATCTACCGGGGCGAGGCCGGCATCGGCAAGACCGCCCTCCTCGCCGAGATAGGGCGCCGCGCCTGCGGGCGCTGCACCGTCCTGTCCGGCACGGGCGCCGAGACCATGACCTCCGTGCCCTTCCACCTCGTGCGCCAACTCCTCCTCCCCACCCTGCTCACCGAACCCGAGGACCGCCTGCGGCGCCTCTTCGGCGACCGCTTCGACCTCACCGCTCCCGCCCTCGCCCTCGCCCCGCCGACCGGGCCGCTCGCCGACCCCCAGGGCGTACGGGACGGACTGGACCGGGTCGTCACCCGGCTCGCGGAGCAGCAGCGCGGCAAGCCCCTCGTGGTCCTCGTCGACGACGCCCACTGGGCCGACGCGGAGTCGCTCACCTGGCTCGCCGCCTTCGCCGGCCGACTGCCCGCCCTGCCGCTGCTCGTCGTCCTCGCCCACCGCTCCGACGCCTGCGCCGACCCCCGTACCGGTCCCGGCCCCGGGCACCGCCCCGACGCCCGTACCGAACCCGCCGCGACACTGCTGCGCCGCCTCGGCGACCAGGCCCGGCTCACCGTCACCCTCCGCGCGCTCACCGAGCAGGCCACCACCGACCTGGTCCGCTCCGCCCTCGGCCAGCGCACCGACGCGCCGTTCTGCCGCGAGCTGTGGACAGTCACCGGCGGCAACCCGTACGAGACCGTCGAACTCCTCGCCCAGGTGCGGGACCGCCGGCTCGACCCCGTCGCCGGCAGCGCCGGCCGACTGCGCGACCTGGGCGCCTCCTCCCGCGGCGACGGCCTGGCCGACCGACTGGAGGAACTCGGCAGCGGCGCCACCCGGTTCGCCTGGGCCGCCGCCGTCCTCGGCACCGGCATCTCCCCGGACCTCGCCGCCCGCCTCGCCGGCATGGGCCGCGACGAAGCAGGCGACTGCGCGCGCAGGCTGCGCGAGGCCCGCGTCCTCACGGGCACCGACCCCCTGGAGTTCACCCACCCGCTGGTCGCCACCGCCGTGTACCGGGCCATCCCGCCCGCCGTCCGCACCGCCCTGCACGGCGCGGCCGCCTGGGCGGTCACCGACGCGGGCCTCGGCGCGGCCGCCGCCTCCCGCCACCTCCTGGAGGTGCACCCGGACGACGACCCCGACGTCGTGGCGCAGCTGCGCGCCGCCGCCCGCGAGCACCTCGCCGTCGGTGCCCCCGACGCCGCCCGGCGCTGCCTCGAACGGGCCCTGCAGGAACCGCCGCCGCCCGAGGCGTACGCCGAAGTGCTCTACGAACTGGGCTGCGCCGCCCTCCTCACCTCCCCGGACGCCACCGTCCGCCACCTCCGCTCCGCCCTCGACCTGCCCGGCCTCGCACCGGCCCTGCGCACCGACGCCACCTGCCGCCTCGCCCAGGCGCTCGCCCACAGCAACCAGCTGCGGCAGGCGTCCGTCGCGGTCGCCACCGAGGCGGCCCGCACGCCCCCGGGCCCCGCCCGCACCCGCCTCCAGGCCGCGCACTTCATGTACGAGTCGTTCCGCGCCGCCGAGGACGACCCCGAGGGCCGCTCCCGCCGCCTGGCCGACCTGGCCGACCACCTCAAGGGCACCGACGCCGCCGAACGCGCCCTGCTCTCCCTGCGCGCCTTCGACGCGATGCTGCGCGGGGAGAGCGCCACCCACGTCGTCGACCTGTGCGACCGCGCCCTCCTCGACGGCCGGCCGGCCCGCGGGGTGGGCTGGACCGACACCGAGTGGGGCTTCGAGACGCCCGCCATGGTCGGCATCGCCTACGCCTTCACCGACCGGCCCGACCGGGCCCGCGACCTGTTCGAGGAGGCGGTGCGCGCGTACGAGATCTCCGGCTGGAGCGGCGCCCACCTCGCCTTCGCCCACACCCTGCTGGGCCTCGCCCACCGCCGCGCGGGCGACCTGCGGCAGGCGGAGACGTTCCTCCGCGAGGGCCTGCGCCTGGCCGACCGGGTCGGCACGGGGCTGGCCGTCCACTGGGACGCGGTGTGCCTCCTGATCGACACCCTCATCGCCCGCGGCCGGACCGCCGAGGCCCGCGAGTTGGCGGACCGCTACGCCTTCGGCCCGCCCTGGCCGAGCGCGATGGTGATGCCCGACGGGCCGTCCGTCCTCGGCCGCCTCCTGCTGGCGGAGGGCCGCGTCCGCGAGGCGGTCACCGAACTGGAGGCCGCCGGCGCCGCCTTGGAGGCCCGGGGCCGCCACAACGGCACGTGGGCCCCCTGGGCGTACGACCTCGTCCGCGCCTCCCTCGCCGCGGGGGACACCGACCGGGCCGCACGCACCGCCGCGCTGGCCCGCGCCCACGCGGAGCGCTTCGGCACGGACACCGCGCTCGGCGAGGCCCTCCGCTGCCAGGCGCTGCTGGCCGCCCCGGACGAGGCCCGCACCCTGCTGGCCCGCGCGGTCCGCCACCTGGAGGCGTCGCCGTCCCGGTACGAGCACGCGCAGGCCGCCTACGACCACGCGCGGGCCCTGGCCGGCCCGGCGGAGCTGTCCCGCGCCGCCGCCCTCGCCACCACCTGCGGCGCCGACGCCCTGACCGCCCAGGCGGAGGAGGCCCTGGCTCATCACCGGTGACGCGGATGAGGTAATGTTCTCTCGTCGCGCTCACCACGGCCCAGCCACGGCGAGCGCACCGGGACGTGGCGCAGCTTGGTAGCGCACTTGACTGGGGGTCAAGGGGTCGCAGGTTCAAATCCTGTCGTCCCGACTTTACGAAGTCGCAGGTCAGGGGCCGTTTCAGAGCGATCTGAAACGGCCCCTTGATCGTTTTGGGGACCGCTTGGGGGTCAACCCGTCTTGACCGGTCAGCGGGCGACCGCGATGGGGCCCGGCAGGGACCGGGGTGCGCGCAGCGCGGTGGGGTGTGCCGAGAGGGCGGCGCCGACGGCGGTGATCCTGTGCACGTTGAGGTGCAGGTACCGCCGGGTGGCGGTCAGCGAGCCTGGTCCGGCGATCTCGCTCAGGACGTGCACCCGGACGCCGGCGTTGCGGGCGGTGCCCTGAGGCATGTCTGACGCACGTGACGCACGGGTGACGCGCGAGCGCCGGTTTCTGATGAATCGTCATGTCGGTGGCGACCGCTGGTGGAGCCGGCTGTGCGGTCGGAGGCGTCCTGCAAGTGGCGGGGGCACCGCACTCGGCCGGGGCACCGCCGGTGTGCGCCCGCGGCATGGAGCTGTCAGCCCCCGTGCACTCCGCCACCGGCTTCGGCCCGATCAGTGGTTCGGTGGCCGCTTCGGCATCGAGGTCGTGCGCCGACCCGCCACCCCGCATGCACCGCTGCCACGCCCCGGCGTGCAGGGCTCCCGGGGTCCGCGCGCGCCCTACGGCGTGGCGCCGCCGTGGCGTCGTTGGCGTCGGCTGTATGCGCTGACGGCCTGCCACAGAGCACGCCGGTCCATGTCGGGCCAGTAGCCGGGGGTGAAGTACAACTCGGCATACGTGGCGTGCCAGGGGAGGAAGTTGGAGGTGCGCTGTCCGTTGCCGGTGCGCCACAGGAGGTCGACGTCCGGCATGTCGGGGTGGGGGAGGTGGCGGGCGAAGTCGTCCTCACTGATGAGGTCGGGGTCGAGGTCGCCGGTGCGAGCCGCCCGGGCAAGGGCTGCGGCTGTCTGTGTGATCTCGCCGCGGCCACCGTAGTTGATGCAGACGGTGAGGGTGAGGCCGGTGCGGTGGCTGGTGCGGCGCTCCTCGCGTAGGAGAGCCTGGACGAGTTCCTCGGGCAGACCGTCGGGCCGGCCCAGCCAGCGCTGGCGTACGTCGAGGTCACGGATGGGTCCCTCGTCGAGGTCGTGCCGGATGGCTTCCAGGATCGTGGTGATCTCCTCGGTGTCGCGTTTCCAGTTCTCGGTGGAGAACGCGTAGAGGGTCAGGTGGCGCAGGCCGATCTCCAGGGCGCCGTAGACCATCTCGCGGGCGGCGGCGTTGCCGGCGCGGTGGCCTTCCGGGCGGGGCAGGCCGCGCTGCCCGGCCCAGCGGCCGTTGCCGTCCATGATGACCGCCACGTGGGTGGGCATCCGGTCGGCCGCGATCCGCGGTGGCCGGGCGCCGCCGGAGTGCGGTGGCGGGGGCCGGAGGCCGGTGCGTTCGGCTTCAGGACCCGGACCGGGCACGGTCACCGCGGGCCGACGGGGTGGGGGCACGGTCAGCGGCGTCAGGCTCCAGGCCAGGGCCGAGCGGATGCGGGCGGGGGCGAGGATGCGGGTGCGGGCCGCGAGAGACGGGCGCGGGGCACACGTGAGCAGGGCGCGGCCGGCCGCGTCGACGGCATCGAGCTGGGCACGCATCAGGCAGGCGGCCGTGTCGAGCACGACGGCGGCGCCCGGGTGCATGCCCGTGGTCATGGAGGGCCTGGTCACCCAATGACGGGCGAGAGCCGTCAGCTCGCGGACCAGGGCCGCTGCGGCCGGGCTCCAGTTCCCGTGCCGCAGGTCGTCCTCGGCGCCGGGGAAGGCGTTGAGGGCCTCCTGCGGCAGGAGCAGGTCGCCTTGGGAGAGGTCGGCGCCCAGGTCGGTGAGGACGTCGGTGAGCTGGGCGCCGTGGATGAACCGCCGGTAGTCCTGCTGCCGGTCCAGCCGGAGCGTCATCGGCGCTCCCGCCCGGTCGGACAGGTGCCGTACCTGGTCGACCCAAGGCGCGATTCCCTCGCTGCACCAGGCCCGCCACGAGGCCCAGTCGGCGAAGTGCCGGCCGCGGGTGTCCTCACGTGTGCTGTCCATGGCCTCTCGCAGGCCGGACAGGTCCAGGCCCCATCGCAGGGCCGTGTCCACCAGGGCATACCGGACCGGATCCCTGCTCGTGCCGGCCGCCAGGTCGTGCTGCAGGGCCTCCGTCCACGCCGCGACGCGGGCCGCACGCGCGGCCGGCTCCACGTCCTGCCGGTCGGCCAGGTCGTCCAGGACGGTCGCCGCCGCCCACAGCGCCCACCCGGCCGGGCGCAGCGCGGCCGGCATCAGCTGGACGAGAAGGGAGATCGCGGGATCGTGCTGCCGTGTGGTGCGCCGGCACAGCCGGTACGCCGCCTTCAGGGACGGGTCCTCACCGGCGGGCGGGCGGCTGGGGCGCCCTCGTTGCGCCGGCAGGGCGGCGTCGGTGTCTGCTGGAGCGGAGTGTGTGGTGCGCATGTCGGAAGCCGGGTCCTCAGTGTGCATGTGTGTCGGACGGACGCCGCAGCCGATGGGCCGCTGGTTCGGCGCGGCGCGGGAAGGCCGGCCGCGCTGCTTCCCGGCCCGGGCTGCGCGGTGGAGGCGGCCGGCAGGCAGTTGCGGGTGCTGTTGCGGAAGCCCAGCAGGGCGACGAGGGCGGCCAGCCCGCACCAGGCGAGCTGGAGAGCCAGGTGTCCGAGGACCGGGCTGGAGGAGAATCCGGCCGCCGTACTGGCCTGCATGGCCCCGTACGAGGGCAGGTAGCGCATGACCGGGTTGTCGGCCCCGGAACTCGTGATGGGGTTCTGGAGTGCGAGATCGATGATGCTGGTCATCACGATGGCGAACATCCCCTCGACTTCCCTGCGCAGCAGGGAGCCGAAGCCGACTCCCAGAGCGCCGTACGTGAGTCCGGCGCAGAAGAGGGAGGCGGTGAGCAGGAGGGGCTGCCGGGGGGGGCCAGGCCACGCACATGACCACGGTGGCGTAGGCGGCGACCGTCGCCGCGACCAGAGCCAGAGCGGTGACTTTCGCCAGGACGAGATGGGTGCGGGGGTAGCCGGCCATCGCCAGGCGGCGGTCGAAGCCGCTGCCGGAGAAGGTGGCGGCGAACATCATGTAGCCGGTGATCAGCGTGACGGCCTTGAGGGCTCCGCTGATCGCGGTCAGTTCATTGCCGTGCGGCGCCAGGGCCTCCCCGGTGGCGCGGAGCCGCATCCGGGCCGGGTGTCGGGCATCGCCAGGTACGCCAGGGAGGTCCACACCGGGACGAACAGGACCACCAGAAGCAAGGCGAACCGGTTGCGTCCGTGTTCGATGAGCGTGAACCGGGTGGCGACCGCGAAGAGGGCCAGGTGACTCCTCATGCGGCGGTCCCCGCCCGGTCCGCGCGCGCAGCACGCCGCTGTCCAGGCGCCACAACTCGTCCAGGCGTTCGGTGTCGTACGCGAGGTGGGAGACGACCAGGACCGAGCGTCCCGCGTCCCGCAGCCGCGCGGCCAGCTCCCAGAACCGCTGGTAGGTGTCCCAGTCGAAGCCCTGGTACGGCTCGTCCAGCAGCAGGACCTGCGGATCGTGCATGAGCGCCAGCGTCACGTGGAGTTTCTGCCGCGTGCCGCCGCTGAGAGCCCCGGCCCGCTCGTCGGCCTAGCCGGTGAAGCACGTCCATGAGCTCCTCGGCGTAGCGCACGTCGGTCAGGCGGTAGGCCCTCTGGAAGAACGTCAGGTGCTGCCGGACGGTCAGCGCGTCATTGAGGATCACGTGCTGCGGGCAGTAGCCGAACCGGCTGCCATGGCGGACGGTTCCCCGTGCGGGCCGCAGTTCACCGGACAGGATCCTCAGCAGTGTGGACTTGCCGGCGCCGTTCTCCCCGACGATCCCGCACAGGGTTCCTGCCCGAAGCCGCAGGTCCACACCGTTCAGGACCACGCGCTTGCGGTAGGCGTGGTGCACGTTCCTGATCTCCACGCCGGTTGCCTCCCCCTCGTGGTCCTGGGGCTGACCCCGACCGAATGGCCTAACGCCCGTGGGGCGTCGCGGACACGGCGCATGCCGCCGGGCGTTGGCGCCGGAGGCGTACGAAGCCCTTCGGGCCGCCGAGTCCGCGGGGTGCCTCCCTCGGCCGCCGCCCTGAGCCGGGGCGGTGGCGGTGGGTCGCCGGGTAGGACGGCGGCCGAGGGCGCGGGCCGAGGTCGCTGGACGGCAGCCAGGCCGCCGTACGAGCCGCTCCTCGGCGTGCGGGCCGCGGCGCGCGTGGACACGGCCGGCCCCGTGCGGCTGTGCGCCGCCCCGCGCCGGCTGCGGGCGGTACCGGAACGTCGCGCCGGGGGGTGCCCGTATCCCCGAACGCGCCTCCCCCCTGCGCCGGATTGCGGGGCCGACCCGGGCCAGGGTGCCGGGTCCGGTGCGTGCGGCGGTGCTCGCCCCTGCGCGGGGTGTCGGGCGGACTACCGCCGGACGCAGGCGAGGTGACGTTCCGTCGGGGCCCCTGAGGGCCTCGGCGGTCTCGGCTTGCTCCCGCCGCCAACGCCCAGTTAGGTTAGCCTCGCCTTGGTTAGGTAAGGCTAACTTCAACGAGTGGGGGTGAGGGTGTGCCTGCCCGAAACGGGGAGAACGCACACCCGGTGGCGCTGGTCACCGGAGCGGCCCGGGGGATCGGCGCCGCCGTGGTCGACGGTCTGGTCCGCGAGGGCGCCGCCGTCGCCGCCGTGGACGTCGACGCGGACGGACTGGCGGATCTCGCGGAGCGCTCGGACGGGAGGGTCGTCCCCTACACCGCCGACGTGTCGGACCCCGCCGCGGTCGCCGCCGCGGTCGCCGCGGCCGAGAAGGACATCGGACCGATCGGCACCGGTGTGGCGGTGGCGGGCATCCTGCGGCCCGGTCCGCTGTGCGAGACCACCGACGAGGACTGGGCCGACACCTTCGCCGTCAACACCACCGGCGTGTTCCTTGTCCTGCGCGAACTGGCCCGCCGGATGGTGCCCCGCGGCCGGGGGTCGCTGGTGACCGTCGCCTCCAACGCCGCGGGCATACCGCGCACCGGCATGGGCGCGTACGCCGCCTCCAAGGCCGCGAGCGTCATGCTCACCCGCTGCCTCGGCCTGGAGCTCGCCCCCCACGGCATCCGGTGCAACGCGGTCTCGCCCGGCTCGACCGACACCCCCATGCAGCGCCGGCTGTGGACGGGCGAGGACGACCTCGCCCGGGTGATCGCAGGCACCCCGGAGCAGTTCCGGACGGGCATACCGCTCGGCCGCATCGCCGACCCGGCCGACATCGCCGACGCCGTGCTGTTCCTGGTCTCCGACCGGGCGCGGCACATCACCATGCAGAACCTGTTCGTCGACGGCGGCGCAACCCTGCGCGCCTGAGAAAGGAATGCCGACGTGTCCCTACCCGCGCTCGTGCGCCCGAGACCCGTGCACCGGGCGTCCGACCTGCTGGCCGCCTACCTGCCCGGTTCCTTCTACTTCTCCTCCTCCCGGGGGACCCTGCTCGCCGACGGGGTCCACACCCGGGTCCGCGACGGCGGCGGGTCGCACGCCCGGGCCGCCGCCGAGGCGCTCGACGCGGCCGCCGCGGCCGGGGTGCCTGAGCCCGTCGTCGTCGGCGCCGCGGGGTTCCGCCGGGAAGCGGAAAGCTGCCTCGTGGTGCCCTCCGTGGTGCGGCGCGCCGACGCTCCCGCGGGTGTACGGGCCCCCGACGCGGAGACCGGGACCCCGTGGACGGTCACACCGCGCCCCGAGCCCGCGCACTACGCCGACGGCGTCCGCCGCGCGCTGGAGCTGATCGGCCGCGGCGAACTGAGCAAGGTCGTACTGGCCCGCTCCCTGGAACTGACCGCGGACGCCCCGGTGTGGGTGCCCGCCCTGCTGGCCCGGCTGGTGCGGCCGGACCCGGCCGCGTACGCCTTCGCTGTCGACGTCACCGCGCCCGGCGACCCCGCCACGCGTACCCTCGTCGGGGCCAGCCCCGAACTGCTGGTGTCCCGGCGCGGAGCGACCGTGGTGGCCAACCCGCTGGCAGGCTCCGCCCCCCGGTCGGGCGACGAGGCCGTGGACCGCGAGCGGATCGCTCGGCTGCGCGACTCGGCCAAGGACCTCGGCGAGCACGCCCACACCGCCGCGCAGGTCGCCGAGGTGCTCGGCCGGTTCTGCGTCGACCTGGAGGTGCCCGAGCGGCCGGAGGTCATCGGTACCCCGACGATGTGGCACCTGTCCACCCGGATCACCGGCCGGCTCGCGGACCCGGCCGACCCCGCCTGCTCGGCGCTGGGGCTGGCCGAGGCGCTGCACCCGACGCCCGCGGTGGGCGGGGTGCCCGCGGCCGCGGCGCTGGGGGCCATCGCGGACCTGGAACCCGAGGACCGCGGCTACTACGCGGGGATGGTCGGCTGGGCCGGCCTCGACGGCGACGGCGAGTGGGCGGTGACGATCCGCAGCGCCGAGGTGTGCGACCGGACGGTGCGGCTGTCCGCCGGGGCCGGGATCGTCGCCGGTTCCGAGCCCGCGGCCGAACTGGCCGAGACCGGTGCGAAGTTCGGCACGCTGCTGCGCGCCCTCGGACTGGAGGGCGCCGTATGACCGCCGACCACGTGCGCTGGCGGCGCGGACCGCCGCGCGCTACCGGGCCGCGGGCCACTGGCGCGGGCAGACCTTCGGAGCGCTCCTGACCTCGCTGGCCGCCGCGTACGGCGACCGGACGGCCGTCGTGGGCGGGGAGACCCGGTGGAGCTTCGCCGAACTGGACGAGCGGGCCCACCGGATCGCGGCGGGCCTGCTCGGGTCCGGCCTCGCGCCCGGCGACCGGGTGGTGCTGCAACTGCCCAACATCCCGGAGTTCCTGCCGGTCGCGTTCGGCATGTGGCGCGCGGGTGTGCTGCCGGTGTTCGCGCTGCCCGCGCACCGGCACAGCGAGCTGCGGCACTTCGCCGCGCACAGCGAGGCCGCCGCCATCGTCACCGTCGGCGAGCACGAGCGGCACGACCACGCGGCGACCGCGCGCGCCGTCGCGTCCGAAGTGGACTCCGTACGGCAGGTCCTGGTGGTGGGCTCGGACGCGTTCGCCGACCTGGCCGCCACCGCGCCGCGGGAACTGCCCGACCCCGACCCGGAGGGCGTGGCGTTCCTCCAGCTGTCCGGGGGGAGCACCGGGCTGCCGAAGCTGATCCCGCGCACCCACGACGACTACCTCTACAGCGTGCGTGAGAGCGTCCGGATCTGCGGCCTGCGCCCGGACAGCGTCCACCTGGCCGCGCTGCCGGTGTCCCACAACTTCCCGCTCAGCTCGCCGGGTGTGCTCGGCGCGCTGCACGCGGGCGCGGCCACCGTCATGGCGCCGCGGCCGGACGCGGACACCGCGTTCCGGCTGATCGAGGCCGAGCGGGTCACGATCACCGGGGTGGTGCCGCCGCTCGCCGCCGCGTGGGTGCAGGCGGCCGCCCGCACCGACCGTGACCTGTCGTCCCTGGAGGTGCTCCTGGTCGGCGGGGCCAAGTGCGGGCGCGAGCTGGCCGAGCGGATCGGCCCCGCGCTCGGCTGCCGCCTCCAGCAGGTGTTCGGCATGGCGGAGGGCCTGGTGTGCTACACCCGCCTGGACGACCCCGACGAGGCCGTGCTCGGCACGCAGGGCCGGCCGATCTCCCCCGACGACGAGATCCGCGTCGTCGACCCGGACACCGGCGCCGACGTGGCGCCGGGCGGGACCGGCGCCCTGCTGACCCGCGGCCCCTACACGATCCGCGGCTACTACCGGGCCGAGGAGCACAACGCGACCGCGTTCACCGAGGACGGGTTCTACCGGACCGGTGACCTCGTGCGCCGCACGCCCACGGGGCACCTGGAGGTCGTCGGCCGGGCCAAGGAGCAGATCAACCGGGGCGGGGAGAAAGTCGCGGCCGAAGAGGTCGAGAACCATCTGATGGCCCACCCGGGCGTGCTCGACGCCGCCGTCGTCGCCGTGCCCGACGCCTATCTCGGCGAGCGGACCTGCGCCTACGTCGTGCCCGCCGCGGGCACGGCGCCCACCGGGCCGGAACTGCGGGCCTTCGTGCGCGAACGCGGGGTGGCCGCCT
Organism: Streptomyces sp. CC228A; assembly: GCF_021390935.1. Classification (GTDB taxonomy): domain Bacteria; phylum Actinomycetota; class Actinomycetes; order Streptomycetales; family Streptomycetaceae; genus Streptomyces. The sequence continues at coordinate 26,428 of NZ_JAJPUI010000017.1, read as the reverse complement.
TCAAGGTGCCGGACCTGGTGCAGGTCGTCGGGGAGTTCCCGGTGACCGGTGTCGGCAAGACCAGCAAGCGCGAGCTGAGGGCGGCGCTGGCCGCACTCGCCCGGAAGGAGTCATGAGGATGTCCCTGCCCGAGATACGGCCCTACCCGCTCCCCGCGGCCGCCGACCTGCCCGCAGGACGGGTGGCGTGGCTGCCCGAGCCGGGCCGCGCGGCCCTGCTCGTCCACGACATGCAGCGCTACTTCCTCGCGCCGTACGCCGGGGCGCCGGTGCCCGAGGTGACGGCGAACATCGCGCGGCTCGCCGCGCACGCCCGCGCGCAGGGGATCCCGGTGTTCTACACCGCCCAGCCCGGCCGGCAGGACCCCGCGGACCGCGGACTGCTCACCGAGTTCTGGGGCGACGGCATCGGCGCGGTCATCGACGCCGACCCGCAGGCCGCCGACATCGTCCCGGCGCTCGCCCCGGCCGAGGCCGACACCGTCCTGGTCAAGTGGCGCTACAGCGCGTTCCAGCGCAGCACGTTCGCCGAGCAGCTGGCGGCGCTGGGCCGCGACCAGCTGCTCATCACCGGCGTCTACGCGCACATCGGCCTCCAGGCCACCGCCGTCGAGGCGTTCATGCGCGATGTCCAGCCCTTCCTGGTGGCCGACGCGGTCGCCGACTTCTCCCGCGAACGCCACGACCAGGCCTGCGCGTACGTCGCCCAGCGCTGCGGCGCCGTGACCACCACGGCCGACGCGCTCGCCGCGCTGTCGGCGCCGGTCCCCGCGGGAGCCGCGCGATGAACCAGACCCTCACACCCGGGCGCGTCCGGGCCGACGTGGCGGAACTGCTGGGCTGCGAGCCCGCGGAGATCACGCCCGAGGAGAACCTCTTCGACCGGGGGCTGGACTCGATGCGCATGATGATCCTCGTGGAGCGCTGGCGGGCCGCCGGAGCGGCGTCGCTGGAGTTCCCCGACCTGGCGGAGTGCCCCGAACTGGGCCACTGGACGGCGCTCCTGACGGGAGACGGGGCGTGACCAGGACCGACCACCGGCACCGGCACCTGGAGCGGATCGCGGAGGTCCGGGCGGGCCGCCACGCCGAGAAGGTGGGCTATCCGATCCGCGTGCGGCGGACGGAGGTCGTCCGCACCGCCATGGTCGGCGCCGGCCTGCTGCGGGTGACGCTGGGCGGTGAGGGCGCCGAGCGCTTCGAGGCCCACGCGCCGGACGAGCACGTGAAGGTGCTGTTCCCGGAGCCGGACGGCTCGCTGCGGCTGCCCGAGCCGAACGGCCTGATGCTGAAGTGGCCGCGCCCGGCGCCCACTTCGCGGGAGTACACCGTGCGCCGCCACGACCCGGTGGCCGGCGAGATCGACATCGACTTCGCGCTGCACGCGAGCGGCCTCGCGTCGGACTGGGCGCGGGCGGTCGAGCCGGGCGCCGTCGTGCACGTCGCGGGGCCGCCCGGCGGGCTGATCGTGCCGCACGCCTACGACCGCTACGTGCTGGCGGGCGACCTCACCGCCCTGCCCGCGATCGCCCGCCGGCTGGAGGAGCTGCCGAGGACCGCCCGGGGCTGGGCGTTCGTCGAAGTCGCCGACGCGGCCGAGGAGATCGAGCTGTCCGCGCCCGAGGGCTTCGAGGTGCACTGGCTGCACCGCGGAGACCGGCCCGCGGGCTCCGGCGACGCGCTGGCGCGGTCCGTGACCGCGGTGTCCGTGCCCGCGGGCGAGCGGGTGTTCGTCTGGGCCGCGGGCGAGGCGGGGCAGCTCAAGCCGCTGCGCCGCTGGGTCCGGGACGACCTGCGACTGGAGAAGGCCGACCACGACATCACCGGCTACTGGAAACGCGGCGTCGCCGACTTCGACGACGACCACTGACCAGCCGGTGTGTCCAAATCCCACGAGATCAACTAAGGTTAGCCTTACCTAAGCTCAAGGAGTTTTCGCATGTCCGTACGCAGATCCTCCGTCCTGGCCGGCGCCCTGGCCCTCACCCTGGCCCTGACCGGATGCGGCGCGTCGAAGAACGAGGCCGAGCCGGCCGGCAAGGCCCAGGAGAAGGCCAGGACCCGGGTGTTCGCCGCCGACAACGGGAAGATCACCATCCCCGCGGACCCGCAGCGCGTCGTGGCCACCGGGTATGCCGTGCCCGCCCTGATCGAGGCCGACGCCCCCCTCGTCGGGATCTCCTCCTGGAAGCGCGGCGAGCCCATGATGAGCAAGGAGGACCTGGCCACCTACAACAAGCTGCCCAAGGTGGCGGGAGAGCAGGCGACGGAGACCAACTACGAGGCCATCGCCGAGGCCGAGCCGGACCTCATCGTCATCGGCGTGCCCGCCCCCGTCCTCGGCGACATCGACGTCAAGCGGCTGGAGGGGATCGCCCCCGTCGTCGCCATCGGCCCCACCGTCCCGTCCGCGTGGCGCGACCTGTCCCGCAAGCAGTCCGACGCCGCCGGCGCCCTGGACCGGTTCGACACCGTGCAGGCCGCGTACGACGCCAAGGCCGCCGAACTGGCCGAGAAGTACAAGACCGCGCTGGCCCCGCTCAAGTTCGGTCACGTCGGCTCCTACGGCGAGGCCGCCAAGGGCACCTTCCAGCGCGAGTTCAGCGGCTCGTGGGGCACCAACGTCGCCGAGGACGTCGGCGCCACCTACTACGGCAAGGTCAAGGAGCCCGGCCCCGGCTCCAAGGGCGTCAGCGAGTACCCCTCCCTGGAGGAGCTGCCCGCCTCGCTCCGCGACGCCGACGTCATCACCTACTCCGTCAAGGCCGACGGCAGCGTGCCCGAGTCGGTGAAGTACGTCATGGAATCCGAGCTGTGGAAGAACCTGCCCGCCGTCAAGGCCGGGAAGACCTTCCCGATCCGCTACACCGAGGCCGCGACCTACGGGCAGGCCGTCCAGACCCTGGAAGCGATCGACGCGGCGTTCGCGCCCCTGCTGAAGCAGTGACGCTCGCAGGCCACGCGTCCCGGGCCGCCACCGGGCGGGCCGTGCCGCAGGCCGTCCTGCTGGCCGGCGGACTGCTGCTGCTGGCAGTGGTCGCCGTGCTCAGCATCGGCGTCGGCGCCCGCCCGGTCCCGCCCGGCGAGGTCGTACGGGCCCTGGTGGACTTCCAGGGCACCGACGACCATGTGATCGTCCGCAACGTCCGGGCACCCCGCGCACTGCTGGCCGCCGCGGTGGGCGCGGCGCTGGCGGTGGCGGGCGCCCTGATCCAGACGCTGGCCCGCAACCCGCTGGCCGAACCCGGCATCCTCGGGGTCACCGCGGGCGCCGGATTCGCCATCACCGCCGGCTCGGCGCTCGGCCTGGCCGCCGGGCAGGCCGGCCAGCTCGGCTTCGCGATCACCGGCTCGGTGCTCGCGGCCCTGCTGGTCGCCGCGATCGGCCGGCACTCGCCGCTGCGCCTGGTGCTGGCCGGCGTGGCCCTCACCGCCGTACTCAGCGGCGTCGCCCTGGGCATGAGGCTCATGCTCCCCGACGTCTTCGACGTCTACCGCTTCTGGTCCGTCGGCTCGCTGGCGGCCCGCGAACAGGCCCCCCTGGGGCTGCCGCTGGCCGCCATCGGGGTGTGCCTGCTCGGGGCGCTGCTGCTGAGCCGCTCCCTCGACGCCCTCGCGCTGGGCGAGAGCGTGGCGCACACGCTGGGCGCCGGCGTGACCCGGGTACGGGCCGCCGCGCTGGTGCTCATCACCGTGCTCACCGGGGCGGCGACCGCGGTCGCCGGGCCGATCCTCTTCATCGGGCTGATCGTGCCGCACCTGGTCCGCAGAGCGGCGGCCGGCTCCGTGCTGTGGACGCTGCTCCACACGATGGTCCTGGGGCCGATCCTGCTGCTGCTCGCCGACATCGGATCGCGGGTGCTGCTGCCCACCGGCGAGGTGCCGGTGGCGATCGTCACCGCGTTCCTCGGCGGCCCCATGCTGATCTGGGCGGTCCGCCGCCACGGGGAGGGATCTCTGTGAACGCGCTCGGACTGCGCACCGAACGCCGCACAGTGACGCTCGCGGCGGCGCTGGTCGCCGCCGGACTCGGCCTCGGCCTGCTCGGACTGTGCTACGGCGCGTCCTGGTCCTCGCCGGCCCGGGTGCTCGCCGTGCTCACCGGCGCGGAGCACTCCGTGGTGATCGCCGAGTGGCGGCTGCCGCGGGTGGCGGCGGGACTGGTCTTCGGGGCCGCGCTGGGCGTCGCCGGGGCGATCTTCCAGAACCTCACCCGCAACCCGATGGGCAGCCCCGACGTGATCGGCCTCGACGCGGGCGCCTACACCGGGGCCCTCGTCGCCATCACCGTACTCTCGGGCACGTCCGCGCAGCTCGCCGTCGGCTCGGTGCTCGGCGGGCTGGCCACCGCCGCCGTGATCTACCTCCTCTCCTTCGACCGGGGCTTCTCCGGCCTGCGGCTCGTGGTGATCGGCATCGCCGTCAACGCGATGGTGACCGCGGTCAACTCGTGGATCGTGCTGCGCGCCGAGCTGGAGGTGGCGATCGCCGCCGTCGGCTGGAGCGCGGGCTCCCTCAACGGCGTCGGCTGGCCGGACCTCTGGATCCCGTTCGCGGTCATCGCCGTGCTGATGAGCCTGATGGCCGTCTGCGCCCACGCCATGCACCAGGCGTCGCTCGGCGACGCGGTCGCCGTCACCACCGGGGTGCGGCTCGACCGGCTGCGGCTGCTGATGGTCCTGGTCGGAGTCGGCTGCACCGCCACGGTGACCGCGGTGGCCGGACCGATCGCCTTCATCGCCCTCGCCGCCCCGCAGATCGGGCGCCGGCTCACCGGCTCGGCCGGCGTGCCCCTGCTCCCGGCCGCGCTGACCGGAGCCGTGCTCCTCCAAGGCGCCGACCTGCTCGCCCAGATGCTGCTGGCGCCCGTCGCGCTGCCCGTCGGCGTGGTGAGCACCGCGATCGGCGGCTGCTACCTGATCTGGCTGCTGACCAAGGAAGTGAGGCGAGCGTGACCGCACGCCTGACCGCGCGGGACATCACCCTGCGCTACGGCGACCGGGTGGTGTCCACCCGGCTGAGTCTTGACGTCCCCGACGGTGCGTTCACCGCCGTCGTGGGCCCCAACGCCTGCGGGAAGTCGACCCTGCTGCGGGCGTTCGTCCGGCTGCTGCGCCCCACCGGGGGACAGGTGCACTACGACGGCCGGGACGTCGGCGGGTACCCGGCCAAGGCGCTGGCCAAGCAGCTCGGCTTCCTGCCGCAGGACCCGCAGGCCCCCGAGGACATCAAGGTCAGGCAGCTCGTACGCCGCGGCAGGTTCCCCCACCAGTCGCTCCTTGCCCTGTGGTCGGAGTGCGACGAGGAGGCCGTCGCCGGCGCGATGGCCGCCGCCGGCGTCGCCGACCTGGCCGACCGGCCTGTGCAGGAACTCTCCGGTGGGCAGCGGCAACGGGTCTGGATGGCCATGGTGCTCGCCCAGCGGACGCCGTACCTGCTGCTCGACGAACCGACCTCCTTCCTCGACATCACGCACCAGTACCAGCTGCTCGGCCTGCTCGCCGGGCTGCGCGACGAGGGACGCACGGTCATCGCCGTCCTCCACGACATCAACCAGGCATGCCGGTTCGCCGACCACCTGGTCGCCATGAGGGACGGCCGGGTGGTCGCCGAGGGCGCCCCCGCCGACATCGTGGACGCCGCGCTGATCAAGGACGTGTTCGACCTGCCGAGCGTCGTCGTCCCCGACCCGGTGACCGCCACGCCGATGGTCGTCCCCACACTGCAAGGAGAGTAAGTTGACCACCGCACGCGTGTCCTCGGACGGCCTGCTCCCCCTGACCAGCGCCCAACTGGGCATCTGGAACGCCCAGCGCCTCGAACCGGACTCGCCCTACTACCTCGTCGGCGACGTGGTGGAGATATCCGGCGCGCAGCCCGTCGACGTCGACGCCCTCGTCGAGGCGGTCCGCGCCACCACCGAGGAGGCCGAGAGCCTGCGGCTGCGCTTCCACGACACCCCGGACGGCCCGCGCCAGACGATCAGTCACGAACCGGTCCCGCCGCCCCGCGTGGCCGACGTCAGCGGCGAGGCCGACCCGGCGGCCGCGGCCCACGCGCTCGTCGACGCCGAACGGGCCCGGGCGGCCGAGGAATGCCGGGGCATGGTGGACCGGCCCCTGTACACGCGCACCGTCATCAGGCTCTCCGAGCGCGAGGTCTGGTACACCCAGCTCGGCCACCACCTCGTCTTCGACGGCTACACCGCCGCGATGCTCGCCCGCCGCACCGCCGCCCGCTACACCGCCCTCGTCCGCGGCGCCGAGGCGCCGCCGTGCACCTTCGGCCGCTTCGCCGACCTGGTCGCCGCCGACCGCGCCTACCGGGACGGCGACCGGTTCGCCGAGGACCGCGCGTACTGGGTCGAGCGGTTCACGCCGCTGCCCGACCTCGGCCCCCTCGGCGACCCCGACACCGCCGCCGGCCCACCCGAGCGGACCCTGACCGCCCGCGCCGCCGTCACCTCCGACGAGGCGGCCCGGCTCCGCGCGTTCGCCGACCGGGAGGGCGTCAGCTGGGGCGAGGCGCTGATCGCCTGCTACGCCGCCTACCTGCACCGCGCACTGGGCCGCACCGACGTGGTGTTCGCCCTGCCGCTGATGTGCCGGACCGGCTCCGCCGAACTGCGCACCCCCGCCATGGCCGTCAACGTGCTGCCGCTGCGGGTCGCCGTCCACCCCGGCGACGGGCTGGGCGAACTGAGCCGGCGCGTCGCCTCCGCCATGCGGGAGATGCGCGACCACCAGCGGTACCGCGGCGAGGACCTGCCGCGCGACCTCGGCGCGCCCGGCGCGGGCGCGCTGCTGCACGGACGCGGCATCAACCTCAAGGCGTTCGACCTGGCGATCGACTTCGCCGGGGCCACCGGCGTGATGCGCAACGTCGCCGGCGGCCCGCCGGAGGACATGGGGCTGAGCGTGCTGCCGACCCGCGACGGCGGGCTGCTGCTCGGCTTCGAGGTCGACGCCCGCGGCACCGACCAGGCCGCCGTCGACGCGAGGCTGTCCGGCCTGCGCGCCCTACTGGCCGGCCTGGTCGACGGCCGGCCCGTGGGCCGGATCGCGCTCGCCGGCGACACGGACCGGCTCCTGGCCGACTGGTCGCCGCCCGCCCTGCCCGGCACGCCCGTGGACGTCCCCACCGCGTTCGACGCCATGGCCGCCGCCGACCCGGGGCGCACCGCCCTGGTGTGCGGCGCGGACCGGCTGTCCGCGGGGGAAGCTTCGCGGACCGCGTGCACCGGCTCGCCCGCGCCCTGCGCGCCCGCGGGATCGGGCCCGGCGACGTCGTGGCGCTGGCCCTGCCGCGGTCCGCCGACCTGGTGGCCGCCCTCCTCGCGGTGATGGACGCCGGCGCCGCCTTCCTGCCGCTGGACGCCGCGTACCCGCCGGAGCGGCTGCGCGCGCTCGTCGACGACACCCGCCCCGCGCTGGTCCTCACCGACGGGTCCGTCGCCGGCCTGCCGTGGGACTCCTTCGTCGGCGAGGCCGCCGGACTGCCGGGGACGCCGCTGACGGCGGGCGAACTGGCCGGGCCCCGCCACCCCGACCACCTCGCCTACGTCATCCACACCTCCGGCTCGACCGGACGCCCCAAGGGCGTCCTCGGCCGGGCCGGCGGGCTCGCCGCGCTGCTGCACCACCAGCGGTCGACCGTCGTCGCGGAGGCCGAGCGGGCCGCGGGCAGGCGGCTGCGCGCCGCCCACACGTACTCGTTCGCCTTCGACTCCGCGTTCGAGCACCTGGTCTGGCTGCTGTGCGGCCACGAACTGCACGTCTACGACGCCGAGACGGCCCGCGACGCCGACGCCCTGCTCGCCGCCTTCGCCCGCGACGGAATCGACGTCGTCGACACCACCCCGTCGATGGCCGCCCCCCTGATCGACGGCGGACTGCTGGACCTCCGGCCCGCCCTGCTCGTCCTCGGCGGAGAGGCGACCCCGCCCGCACTGTGGCGCCGCATCGCCGCGTCCGGGACCGCCGCGCGCAACATGTACGGGCCCACGGAGGCGTCCGTCACCAGCAGCACCGCGCGCGTCGACGGCGACGAGCCGACGATCGGCCACCCGCTCGCCGGCACCCGCACCTACCTGCTCGACAGCGCCCTGCAGCCGGTGCCGCACGGCACCGCGGGCGAGCTGTACCTGGCCGGCCGCACCTGGCCCGCGGCTACCTCGGCCGCCCGGCGCGACCGCCGAACGGTTCGTCGCAGACCCGTACGGCGCGCCGGGCGACCGGATGTACCGCACGGGCGACCTGGCGCGCTGGGTGCCCGGCCGGGGCCTGGAGTACCTGGGCCGCGGCGACGGACAGGTCAAGATCCGCGGCCACCGCGTGGAGACCGGCGAGGTGGAGGCCGCCCTCGGCGCGGTCCCCGGCGTCACCGCGGCCGCCGCCACCGTCCGGTCGTCGCGGCTGGTCGGCTACGTCGTGTCCGCCTCCGCCACCCCGAAGCGGTGCGCGCCCACCTGGCCGAGCGGCTGCCCGACCACCTCGTGCCCGCGGCGGTCGTGGTGCTCGACGAACTGCCGCTCACCCCCAACGGCAAGCTGGACCGCGCCGCCCTGCCCGCGCCGGCGGTGTCCGGCGGCGGCCGGGAGCCCCGCACCGAGCGGGAGCGCGTGCTGTGCGAGGTCCTCGCCGACGTGCTCGACGTCGAGCGGGTCAGCGTGGACGACGACTACTTCGCCCTCGGCGGCGACAGCATCACCGCCATCGCCGTCAGCAGCAGGCTGCGCGCCAGGGGCCTGGCGCTGCGTCCCCGGGACCTCCTGGCACGCCGCAGCTTCGCCGCCCTGGCCGCCGCCGCCACGCTCGTGGACGACGCGGCCGAGCCGGCGGACGACCCGACCGGGCCGGTGCCGGCCCCGCCGATCGTACGCGCCCTGCTCGACCCGCACCCCGACGTGGACACCGTCGCCGGCTACGCCCAGTGGACGGCCCTGCGGGTCGACGCGCTCGCCCTCGACGACCTCGCCACGGGCGTGCAGACCGTGCTCGACCACCATGACGCGCTGCGGCTGCGGGTCGGCGGCGACGGCTTGGAGGTCCTGCCACGCGGGGACGTGAAGGCCGTCGTCCACGAGGCCCGCGGCACCGGCGCGACCGCCCTCGCCGAGCGCCTCGCCGGGGAACTCGACCCCCGCGCGGGCGACCTGGTGCGGGCCGCGCTGCTGCGCACCGGCGACGGCACGGCGGACCGCCTGGTCGTCGTCGTCCACCACCTCGCCATGGACGGCGTGTCCTGGCGGGTGCTCCTGCCCGACCTCCGGACCGCCTGCACGGGCGGCGCCCTCGACCCCGTCGGGGCGTCCTGGCGGCGCCATGCGGCGCTCCTCGCCGAGCAGGGCCGGACCGGGGCACGGCGCGGCGAACTCGACCACTGGCGGGCCGCACTCGGCTCCGCGTCGCGGCTCGGCGCCCGACCCCTCGACCCGAGCGTGGACACCGTCTCCACCGCCCACCGCTCCGTCACGCTGGCCGGGCCGGAGGTCACCGAGGCGCTGCTCACCACCCTGCCCGCGGCCTACCGGGCCGGCGTCGACGAGGTGCTGCTGGCCGCACTCGTGCTGGCGCTGCGCGCATGGGGACCGCCCGGCGACGCGGTCACCGTCACGATGGAGGGCCACGGCCGCGAACACCTCGACCTGTCCCGCACGGTCGGCTGGTTCACCAGCGAGTACCCGGTCCGCGTTCCCACGGCCGGCGACGTGCGGCAGGTGCTGCGCGCCGCCAAGGAGGCCAAGCGGAGCGTCCCCGACAGCGGCATCGGCTATGGTGTCCTGCGGTCCCTCGACCCGGTGGCCGGCCCCGAACTGTCCGCCACCCCGCCGCCGGACGTGCTCCTCAACTACCTCGGCCGGTTCGCCGCGCTGCCCGGCACCGGATGGCGGCTGCCGGAGCAGGACCCCTTCTCGGTGACCGAACCCGGCGCCAAGGCGCTGGAGCAGGTGCTGGCCCTGAACTGCTTCGTCCACGAGGAGGACGCGCCCCGGCTCGCCGTCGAGTGGACGGCCGCGACCCGGGTGCTCGACGCCGAGGCGGTGGCGGCCCTGCAGACGGCCTGGGCCGCCGCGCTGGACGCGCTCGCCGCTCACGCGCGCGACACCGCGGGCGGCCTCACCCCGTCGGACCTGCCGCTGGTCGACCTCGACCAGGCCGCCCTCGACGCCCTCGAAAGCGCCGCCCCCGGCCGTATCGCCGACGTCCTGCCCGCCACCCCGCTCCAGGTCGGACTCTCCTTCCACACGCTGGTCCGCGACGACCGCGACACGGACGTCTACGTCGTCCAGGCCGTGACCACCCTGGTCGGCGCACTCGACCCGGACCGGATGCGGGAGGCCGCCCGCGAACTGCTGCGCCGCCACTCCGCGCTGCGCGTGTACCTCGCCCAGACCGGCGACGACGTGGTGCAGGTGGTCCCCGCCGACACCGTCCTGGACTGGCGGTGCGACGACCGCTTCCCCGAGGCGGCCCGCGCCGAACTGGAACGCCCCTTCGACCCGGCCAGGCCGCCGCTGATCCGCTTCCTGCTGTCCCGGGTCGGCCCCGCCGAGCACAAGCTGGTCATCACCAACCACCACGCCCTGCTGGACGGCTGGTCGATGCCGCTGGTCGGCCGCACCCTGCTCGCGCTCTACGCCGAGCTCGGCGGCGGGCCCGCCGTGCCCGCCGCCCCGCCGCTGCCGGAGTACTTCCGGTGGCTGGCCGGCCGGGACCGCCGCGCGTCCCTGGACGCCTGGCGGGACGCGCTGGCCGGCGTCGACGACGCGACGCGGCTGGCACCGGCGACCGCCGGCACCGGCGTCGAGCGGCCGGGCCGCGTGACCGTCGGACTGGGACGGGAGTTCAGCGACCGGCTGCGGGCCTTCGCCCGCGAGCAGGGCGTCACCCTGACCACCGTGCTCCAGACGGCCTGGGGCCTGCTCCTCGGCAGGCTCACCGGGAGCCGCGACGTCGTCTTCGGCTGCCCGGTGTCCGGGCGGCCCTCCGAGGTCGACGGCGTCGAGTCGATGATCGGCCAGCTCGGCACCACCATCCCGGTCCGCGTCCGGCACACCCAGGACCAGACCGCGCGCGACCTCCTCGCGGACGTGCACGCCGAGAGCGTCGCCCTCGCGGAGCACCACCACGTCGGACTGCCGGACATCCAGCGGGCGGTGGGCGTCGGGGAACTCTTCGACACCATGCTCGTGATGGAGAACTTCCCGCTGTCCAGCCGGAAGCGCACCCCGCTCGCCCCGGGCCTCGACCTCGCCGGGGTGGACATCACCGACGCCACCCACTACGCGCTGACCGTGATCGTGATCCCCGACGACGAGATCACCCTCGGCCTCGGCTACCAGCCGCGCGCCTTCACCGAGGCGACCGTGCGCGACTACGGCCGCTGGCTGCACCACCTGCTGCGGGAGATCGTCGACGACCCGGCGCGGCCCGCCGTCCGGCTGCCCGCCCTCGACCCCGACGAGCGGCAGCGGATGCTCACCACCGGCACGGACGTCGTGCCCGCCAGGGCCCGCGGCCACTGGCTGGACGAGTTCGCCGGCTGGGTGCGCCGCACGCCCGACGCGGAAGCCCTGGTCTGCCGGGACCGCAGCCTCAGCTACGCCGAACTGGACCGGCAGGCCAACCGGCTCGCCCACGCGCTGATCGCACGCGGGGTGCGCCCCCAGGACCCGGTGGCGGTGCTGCTGGGGCGCGACATCGAGATGACCGTGGCGCTGTTCGGCGTGGCCAAGGCCGGTGCCGTCTACGTGCCGATGGACGCCGCCTACCCCCGCGACCGGCTGGCCTACATGGTCGACGACATCGCGCCGACCGCCTTCGTGACGACAGGGGCCGCCCTGCCCGTCGACCGCGACATCCCCGTCCTGCGGCTGGACGACCCGGCCACGCTCGCCTCCGTGCCGGACACCGACCCGACCGCGGCCCGCGCCCGGCTCACCGACGACGCCCTCGCGTACGTCATCTACACCTCCGGAACCACCGGGCGGCCCAAGGGCGTCGGCGTCACCCACCGCGGCGTGCCCGACCTGATCGCCCTCCAGGAGGAGGTCGTCGGCGTCACCGAGCACGACCGGTACCTGCACTTCGCGTCGACCAGCTTCGACGTGGCGTTCTGGCAGACCATGGTGCCGCTGCTGTCCGGCGGCACGTCCGTGATCGCCCCCGAGGAGGTGCGCGTACCCGGCGACGAACTCCTCGACTACATCGCCGAGCACCGCGTGACCGGCGTGAACCTGCTCCCGTCGTTCCTGGCCGCCATGCCCGACGACCGCACGGTCCACCCCGACGTGTTCTTCGTCGTCGGAGCCGAGCGCCTCGACCACGAGCTGGCCCGGCGCTGGGGCACCGGACGCAGGGCCCTCTTCAACGCCTACGGGCCGACCGAGGTCACCATCAACGCCGTGACCTGGCGCTACGACCCCGACGAGGCCGACGACACCGGTCCGCTGCCCATCGGCCGCCCCGACCCCAACGTCCGCGCCTACGTGCTCGACAGCGGGCTCCAGCCGGTCGGCACCGGCGTGACGGGCGAGCTGTACCTCGCCGGGCCGAGCCTGGCCCGCGGCTACCTCGGCCGCCCCGCCCTGACCGCCGCGGCCTTCGTCGCCGACCCGTACGGCCCTCCCGGCGAGCGGATGTACCGCACCGGCGACCGCGTGCGGTGGCGGGCGGACGGACAGCTCGTCTTCCTCGGCCGCGTCGACCACCAGGTCAAGATCCGCGGCTTCCGCGTCGAGCCGGGCGAGATCGAGTCCGCCCTGACGCGCCACCCCGACGTGCGCGCCGCCGCCGTGATCGTGCGCGACGGCAGGCTCGTCGGCTACGTCATCCCGACCGACGGCGCCGACCCGGACACCGAGCGGCTGCGCGCCCACCTGGCCGCGGAGCTGCCCGACCACATGGTCCCCACCGCCCTCGTCACCCTCGACCGGCTGCCGCTGACCCCCGGCGGCAAGCTCGACACCGCCGCGCTGCCGGCCCCCGGGACCGCGTCCGCCGCGCGCCGCGAACCCGCCACCGAGACGGAAGCGGTCCTCCTCGGCGTGTTCCGGGACGTCCTCGGCACCGACGGCATCGGACCCGACGACGACTTCTTCGCCATCGGCGGCGACAGCATCGTGGCCCTGCAGGTGGTGTCCCGGGCCCGCCGCAGGGGACTGGGCCTCACCGCGCGGGACGTGTTCGGGGGAGAGACGGTCGCCGGGATCGCGGCGCGCGCCCGCACCCTCGGCGACGGAGACGCCCCCGCGGTCGGCGATGCCCCGCTGACGCCGATCATGCGGGACCTGCTGCACCGCGCCGGGAGCGCCGCGGACGGCTTCTGCCAGTGGGTGGAGCTCTGCGTGCCGCCAGGCGGCGACGAGGCGGCCTGGCGGGCCGTCCTCGACGCGGTCCTGGCCCGGCACGACGTGCTGCGCGCCCACCTCGCCGACGGCGACACCGTGCTGCGCGTCCCGCCCGCCGGCGCCGTGACGGCCGCCGACGTGCTGACCCGCGTACCGGCGGACGACGAACCGCGGGCCCAGGTCGCCGCCTGGACCGCCCGGACCCGCGACACGATGGACCCGCGCACCGGCCCGCTGCTGCGTGCGCTGTGGGTGGACGCCGGACCCGCCCGGCCGGGCAGACTCGTCCTGCTCGCCCACCACCTCGTCGTCGACGGCGTGTCCTGGCGCATCCTGCTGGACGACGTCCGGCACGCCCACTCCGGTGGCGCGCTGGCCCGGCACGGCCAGTCGTTCCTCGGGTGGGCCCGCTCCCTGCGCGACGCCGACCGGACGGCCGAACTGCCGCACTGGCGGCGGGTGACCGCCGCACGGGCGCTCACCCGGCCCCTCGACCCCGCCCGGGACACCGTGGCCACCGCGGCGCACCACGAGATCCGGCTCGACGCCGACGCCACCCGCGCCCTGGTCACGACCCTGCCCGCCGCCCACCGCACCACCCCGGACGCCGTGCTGCTCGCGGCCCTCGCCCGGGCGGTGCGGGACTGGCGGGGGGCGCGGGAACTCCTGGTCGCGCTGGAGAGCCACGGCCGCCCGCCGCAGGTCGACCTGGACCAGACCGTCGGCTGGTTCACCGCCGTCCACCCCGTGCGGCTCGACGCCGACGACGACGTGCCGGCGGTCGCGCAGCGGCTGCGCGCCCAGGGCGACGGCCTCGGCCACGGCATCCTCACCGCGGCGGGTCTGCTGGACCCCGTGCGGCCGGAGATCGCCTGGAACTACCTCGGCCAGTACCCGGGCGCCCCCACTGAGGAGACGCCGTGGCAGGCACCGCCGGACGCCGACCCCCTCGGCTCGGGCGGCGCCGACGAACTGCCCCTGCCGCACAGCCTGACGGTCAACGCCCTCGTACGCGACGGCGCGCTCGGGGTCCGCATCACCTGGCCCTCCGCCCTGTTCACCGCCGCCGAGATCGAGGACCTGGCCGGGCACCTGCGGGCCGCGCTGCTGCACACCGCCGCCGCGCCGGAGATCCGGGCGCTCGCGGGCGACCGCCCGGTCGCCGAGGTGCAACCGCTCACCCCGCTGCAGGAGGTGATGCTGCGCCACTCCCGCACCGAGCGGCCCGATCCGTACACCGTCCAGTCGGCGTTCACCCTCGCCGGGCCGCTCGACACCGACGCCCTGCGCGCCGCCGGCGCCGACCTGCTGGCCCGCCACCCGAACCTGGGCGCCGTGTTCCCCGCCGGCCTCGCGGTGATCCCGGAGGGGGCCCGGCCGGAGTTCCGCGTGTCCGACGGCCCGGCGGAGGAGGTCCTGGCGGCCGACCTGGCCGAGCCGTTCGACCTGGCCGGGGGACCGCTGTTCCGCCTGACCGTGATCCGGCGGGGCCCCGACCTCGCGGACCTCGTCCTGACCAGCCACCACGTCCTGTCGGACGGCTGGTCGGCGCCGCGCATCCTCACCGAGCTGTTCGCCCTCTACACCGCGCGTCTGCGCGGCGTGGAGCCCGGCCTGCCCGCCCCCGTGCCGTTCGCCGGCTACCTGCGCTGGCGCACCGACCACGAGCCCCGGCTCGCTCCCTGGGAGGCCGAGCTGGACGGCCTGCCCGAAGGGGACTACCTGGGCGCAGGCGACCCCGGCCCCGCCTGGCAGGAACCCGCGGTCATCGCCTTCGGGCCGGCCCTGGTGGCCGAGCTGTCCGAGCTCGCCGCGCGCCGCGGCCTGACCCGCAACACCCTGGTGCAGGGCGCCTGGTCGGTGCTGCTGGCCCGGCGGTCCGGCCGCACGGACGTGTGCTTCGGCGCGATGGTCGCCTGCCGGCCGCCGGAGCTGGAGGGCGTCGAGGAGATCATCGGCCTGCTGGCCAACACCGTGCCGGTACGCGCCCGCCTCGCGGGCACCCTGGCGGACACGCTCCACGACCTGCAGGCCCGGCAGCGGGCCCTGGTCGAGCACCACCACGTCGCCCAGACCGACCTGGAACGGCTCACCGGCCGCCGCCGGCTCTTCGACAGCCTCGTGGTGTTCGAGAACTACCCCGTGGATCCGGACCGGCTGCGCGAACCCGCCCCCGGACTCACCGTCGCCGGGACCCGGTTCCGCGAGGCCACGCACCACCCGGTCACCCTCACCGTCATGCCGGACGGCGACGGCTGGACCGGCGTGCTCGCCCACCGGGCCGGGGTGGACGTCGACGGGCTCGCCGAGGAACTCCTCGACCTGCTCCGCACCCTGGGCAGCCGACTCGACGACGACGTGCGCGGCCTGCTGGAGCGCCGATGAGCGCCGACGCGGCCCCGCCGGCCGAGCGGGTCGACCGGGGACTGCTGAGGATCGCCTTCATCCTGGTCCTCGGCACCTTCATGGCCACCATCGACGCCACGATCGTCAGCGTCGCCCTGGACACCCTGACCGAGGAGTTCGACGCCGGGGTCACCGAGATCCAGTGGGTCAGCACCGCCTACCTGCTGGCCGTCGTCGCCGCCGTGCCCGCGTCCGGCTGGCTCGCCGACCGGTACGGCGGCCGCCGCACCTGGCTCGCCGCGGTGGGGGTCTTCCTGCTCGGCTCGGCGCTGTGCGCGCTGGCCTGGTCGGCGACGAGCCTGATCGTGTTCCGGGTCGTCCAGGGCCTCGGTGGCGGGCTGCTGCCCGCCACCGGGCAGGCGCTCCTGGCCCGCGTCGCCGGACCCGGCCGCACCGGACGGGTGATCAGCATCGTCGCGGTCGTGCCGCTGCTGTCACCCGTGCTCGGCCCGCTCGCGGGCGGCTCCTCCTCGCGGTGGCGCCCTGGCCGTGGCTCTTCCTGGTCAACCTGCCCATCGGGGCCGCCGCGTTCCTGCTCGCCCGCCGCCACGTGCCCGCCGTGCCGCCGTCGGACCGGCGGGCCGCGTTCGACCTGCGCGGGGCCCTGCTGCTGTCGCCCGGCCTGGCCGTGCTGGTGCTCGGGCTGACCGAGACGGCCCACGGCCGGACCCTGCCGCCGCGGTCGCCGTGACGGCGGGCCTGGCGATGCTGGCCGCCTTCACCGCGCACGGGCTGAGGACCCGCCGCACCCCGCTGGTCGACCCGCGGCTGTTCACCCGCCCGCCGTTCGGCGCCGCCGCCCTGGCGCTGCTGGTCCTGGGGGCGTCGGTGTTCGGCACGATGTTCCTGCTGCCGCTGTACTTCCAGACCGGCCGCGGACTGTCGGCCTGGGAGGCCGGACTGCTGCTCGCCCCCCAGGGGCTGGGCGCGGCGGCCGGCTCCGTCCTCGTCAACCGCACGATCGACAAGGTCGTGCCGAGGACCCTCGTGGTCGCCGGCATCGCGTTGATCCTCGCGGGCACGGTCCCGTTCACCTGGCTCGGCCACGGCGTCCCGGACGTCGCCCTCGCCGCGGCGCTCGTGGTCCGCGGCGTCGGCATGGCGATGATCGGCGCGCCCGTCATGAACATCGTCTACAGCCGGATCGAACCCGCACACCTCCCGCGCGCGTCGGGAGCGCTCAACCTGCTCAACACCGTCGGCGGCTCCGTCGGCACCGCGGCTCTCGCCGTGGTCCTGCAGGACCGGCTGGCCGCCCGAGGCCCGGACGTCTCCGGGGCGTTCGCCGACACCTTCTGGTGGGTGCTCGGTCTCTGCCTGCTCGCCGCCGCCGGGGCCACGAGGCTGCCCCGTACCCACGTGAGGAAGTCATGACCCGTCCCCTGCCCGCACCGGCCGATCTCGCCGCGGTGCGTCCTCTGCCCACACCGGCGGACCTCGCCACCGCCCATCCGCTGCCGACCCCCGCCGAGCTGGCCTCGGCCCACCCGCTCACCCCGGCCGCCGCCGTCGCCCGGCACCGCGACACGGTCGCCGCCGTCCTCGCCCGCCGGGACCCCCGCCTGCTCGTCGTCGTCGGGCCCTGCTCGGTCCACGACACCACCGCGGGGCTGGAGTACGCGGCGCTGCTCGCCGACGCTGCCGAGCGCCTTGCCGACGACCTGGTCGTGGTCCTGCGCGCCTATCTGGAGAAGCCCCGCACCGTCACCGGCTGGACCGGCCTGCTCACCGCCCCCTCCGTCGACGGCAAGGGCGATCTGGCCAGGGGGCTGCACCTCGGCCGGTCCTTCCTGACGGAGGCGGCCGCCACGGGACTGCCCCTGGCGTACGAGTTCGTGGACCCCGCCCTCGCCCCGTACGTCGCCGACACGGTGTCGTGGGCCGCCATCGGCGCGCGCACCGTCGCCAGCCAGCCCCACCGCCATCTGGCCTCCTGGCTCCCCATGCCGGTCGGCATGAAGAACTGCGTCTCCGGCAGCACGGACACCGCGATCGCCGCCGTCCGGGCCGCCGCCCACGCGCACACCCTCCCCGGCCTGTCCTCCGACGGCCGCCTCACCACCCTCCAGAGCGCCGGGAACCCCGACGCCCACCTGGTCCTCCGGGGCGGCCCCGCCCCCAACTACGACCGGGCGAGCATCGCGCGCGCCCGCTCGGCCCTCGCCGCGTCCGGCCTTCCGGAGCGCATCGTCGTCGACGCCTCCCACGGCAACAGCGGCAAGGACCACAACCGCCAGCCCGCCGTGGTCGCCGACCTGGCCGGGCAGATCGCCGACGGCGACCCCTCCCTGGCCGGCGTCATGATCGAGTCGTACCTGTCCGACGGGAGGCAGGACCCGGACGCCCGGGTGCTGCGCCCCGACGTGAGCGTCACCGACTCCTGCCTCGGCTGGTCCCGCACCGAGCCGCTGCTGGAAGGCCTGGCCCTGGCCTCCCGCCGCCGGAGCCGCCCCGGCGGGTGAGCCGACGGGCCGGGGGCGCAGGGAGCGCCCCGGCCCGTCGGCACGCCCTCCGCGGAGAACAGCCGAGGAGGCGTCGGCGGCCGCCACCCGTCCCGGGTGCGCGGCCCCCGGTCGGGCGCGCGTGCGGCGCGGACCGGCGCCCGTCCGCAGGCCCTCGGCGCGCCCCGCGGGCCCGGCGGGGCGCCGGACCGGGGCTTCCGGTCCGTCAGGGCAGGTCGAGCAGGGAGGAGTCGCCCGCCGCGATGTACTCGTCGGCCGCGGTCTCCCCGCCGCCCTCGGGCCGCAGGCGCTGCAGCACGAGGCCGGGTCTCGCGCGGCCGCTCCGGTCGGCGCCGGTGACGACGACCACGCCTTCGTCCTCGCCGTGCAGCACGAGGCCCGGCTCACCGGAGTAGCGGCCGCGGGACACCCTCGCCGCGAGCACGTCGAGCCGCCGGCCGCCGTGGTGGGTGAAGGCGTTCGGGCACAGCGGGCGCCGGGCCTCGACGAAGCGGGCCACGTCCTCGGCGGGGCGGGTCCAGTCGATCCGGCCGTCCTCGTCGGAGCCGGGGTCGGCGAGCGGCTCGGCGTCCCGGACGGGCGCGTGGACCACCCCGGCCGGGTTGCGTTCGAGGTGGCGGTGCACTCGGCGGAGCAGGGTGGCGAGGACCTCGCGTTCCCGGGGGCACAGGGGGGCCAGGACCTCGTCGTCCGTCGCGGCGATGTCCGCGTTGAGCCGGTCGAGGAAGGTCCGGCCCTCCGGGGTCAGCCGCACGAGGACCCGGCGCCGGTTCCCCGGGTCCCTGGCGCAGTCGAGGTGCCCCGTCTGGACCAGATCCTTGACGATCTTCGCCAGGTCGCTCAGGTTCATGTCGAGCCGTGCGGCGAGCACGGTCTTCATCTGCGGGCCCAGGTCGGCCACCATCGCCATGACGGTCAGGTGCCACAGCCGCAGGTTGTGGGAGGTCAGGCGCTCGGTGAGCCGGCGGCGGGCGGCCTTGCCGACGGCGTACACGAGGTACGCGTTGAGGTGCAGCACGCTGGGCGGGGTCATGCTCAGGCGCGGTGGGCCCGAGGAGGCGGGGCCGGGGCTCCCGCTGTCGGGGGCCGCGTCCCCGGGGCCCGGTGCCGCCCCCGGGGCAGCGGAGCCCTGGGGTGTGAGATCGGTGTTCGCCAGCGCTCTGAAGACCTCGGCCCAGTCGGTCGTCGGCGTGTTGGAGATCGCGACGACGGTGAACGCGGTACCGGACGCGTCGTGCGCGGTGCCGGAGATGACCGGATGTTCCATACGTTCCCCCTTGCTCGCCATGGAAGTCAGGTGCACCTGACCTGGCCATGTCCTTCAACGATGCCGGCGCCCCTCAGGACCGTCTGAGGGGCGCCGGAGTGCGGTGGGGCTGGGAGCCCCGGGCCTCACGGGCGGCTGGTCAGGTATCCGCCCAGGGAGGTGAAGTACGCGGAGGCGGGCAGCTCGCGGCCGTCCTCGGTCCGCACGCGGGTGATCGCGAGGCCGTGGTTGCGTCCGGTGCGGGCGTCCGCGCCGGCGACGATGACGACGCCGTCGCCCTCGCGGTAGAAGATCCGCCCCGGGGTGCCTCCGTAGCGGCCCTCGGACACGACCGCGGACAGAACCTCCAGGCGCTTGCCCTTGTGGAAGGTGAAGGCGCTCGGGTACGGGGCCGACTGGGCGCGCACCAGGCGCTCCAGGGCGTCCGCCGGCCAGTCCCAGTCGATCCGGATGTCCTCCTCGGACCGCTTGTGGAAGAAGCTCGCCTGGGAGCGGTCCTGCGGGGTGAACTCGGTCTCGCCGGCGGCGATCCGCGCCAGGGCGCCGAGCGTGACGGGGGCGATCAGGTCGACCGTCTTGTGGAAGAGGTCGGTGGCCGTGTCCGTCGGCTCGACCGGTACCGCCCGCTGGTCCACGATGTCGCCCGCGTCGAGGACTTCGTCCATCATGTGGGCCGTCACGCCCACCTCCTGCTCCCCGTTGACGAGGGCCCAGATCAGGGGCGAGAAGCCGGCGTACTTCGGCAGGAGCGAGTCGTGGATGTTCAGCGTGCCGTGGCGGGGCAGGGAGTAGACGCGCGGCGGGATCCACGTGCGCCAGTTGTTCGCCACGATGATGTCCGGATCGGCCTGCTTGAGGAGGTCGAACAGCTCGTCGTCGTCCGGCCGGTTGCGGATCACGACGGGCACTCCGTGCTCGGCCGCGAGGTCGGCCACGGAGTCGCTCCAGATCTTCTCGTAGGCGTGCTCGCTCTTGGGGTGCGTCACGACCGTCACGACGTCGTGTTCGGACTCCAGGAGCGCCTTCAGCGTGCGGTGACCCCAGGTCTGGTAACCGAACATGACGACCCGCATAGGGGTTCCTCCTCGGGGAGAACGAGTGATCGACGCAAGTAAAGCAAGGCTTACCTAACAAGGCAATTCGTGGCCCGAGTGGGTCGATTGATGGGCAATCAGACGCCGCCTGCCCCATTTGTCGCGTCGACAGCTTGCCTCAGGTCAGGTTAGCTTTACCTAAGTTGCGACTGGCTGGCGGCTGCCGGACCCGGTGTCGCGTTCTTTTCATCCCACGCCTCGCAGGCGGCAGTTCCGCACGATGGGAGTGACATGTCTCAGGGTCTTCCTGGCGACGCCCCACTGATCCACGACCTCATAGGCATCGGCTTCGGGCCGTCCAATGTGGCCATGGCGACAGCGCTGAGCGAGCACAACGCCCGGGTCGGAAGACAGGAGGCCGTCACCGCGCACTTCTTCGAGCGGCAACCGGGCTTCGGCTGGCACCGCGGCATGCTGATCGACGACGCGACCATGCAGGTGTCCTTCCTCAAGGACCTCGTGACGCTGCGCAACCCGGCCAGCGAGTCCAGCTTCCTGTGCTACCTGCAGAGCAAGGGCCGGCTGGTCGACTTCGTCAACCACAAGAACCTGTTCCCGCTCCGCGTCGAGTTCCACGACTACCTGGAGTGGGTCGCGGCCAAGGTCGACGACATGGTCTCCTACGGCCACGAGGTCGTCTCCGTCGAACCCGTCGAACGCGACGGAGTGATCGAGTACCTGGACGTGACGGCCCGGTCGGGCACGGAGACCGTGGTCCACCGGGCCCGCAACCTCGTGATCGGCACTGGCCTGCGCCCGTCGATGCCCGAGGGCGTCGAGCGGACCGCGCGCGTCTGGCACACCTCCGAGCTGCTCGCGAAGGTCGACACCCTGGACGGCACCCGCCCCACCCGCTTCGTCGTCGTCGGTGCCGGCCAGAGCGCGGCCGAGAACGTCGCCTACCTGCACCGACGCTTCCCCGAGGCCGAGGTGTGCGCCGTCTTCTCCCGGTACGGCTACAGCCCCGCCGACGACAGCAGCTTCGCCAACCGCATCTTCGACCCGGACGCCGTGGACGAGTACTTCACGGCTCCCGAGGAGGTGAAGCGCAGGCTGATGGAGTACCACGGGAACACCAACTACTCGGTCGTCGACATCGACCTGATCGACGACCTCTACCGGCGGGTGTACCAGGAGAAGGTCCTCGGCGCGCAGCGCCTCCGCTTCCTCAACGTCTCCCGGCTCACCGGCGTGCAGGAGGACGGCGGCAGGGTCCGCGCCTCCGTCACCTCGCTCGTGACCGGGGAGCAGACGGTGCTGGACGCCGACGCCGTCGTGTTCGCCACCGGCTACAGCCCTGCCGACCCCGTCGGGCTGCTCGGCGCGGTCGCCGGCCACTGCCGCCTCGACGGGCAGGGGCGCGTCCGCGTCGAGCGGGACTACCGCCTCGCCACCGATCCCGCGCTGGCGTGCGGCATCTACCTCCAGGGCGGGACCGAGCACACCCACGGCATCACGTCGTCCCTGCTCTCCAACACCGCCGTCAGGGTCGGCGAGATCCTCGACTCCCTCCTCGCCCGGGACCGGATGCCCGCCCCGGGCGAACCCCGGCCGGTCGCCGACGGCATCGGCTCGGCGCGCTAGGAGGCGGCGCCTGCACGGCGGCGTCATCCGCCGGCACCTCGCGCCGGGTACCCACGCCCACACGTCGCGCCGGCGCCCGTGGGCGCGAGGGCAGGACGCCGAGCGCCCTCCGGGAGCGTCTTCGCCGGGGCGGCCGTCCCGCGGGGCGGCCGCCCCGCAGGCGCACCGGGTGGCGAGGAACCGACCGGGGAAGGTCGCCGCCGGACCGCCGCCTGCACCCCCGTCCGCCCGCGGCTGACGCCAGGCCGACGGACCGCGGGAGCACGCCCCGCACCCGCCGGAGGCCGCCCGCGCCGACCGAGTGGTCCCGGACCGCGCCGCCCCGAGGCCCCTCCGGGTCGCCCGTCCCGTCCGCCGGCCCGCCCGCCACCACCAGGGGGACGACCGCCGGCGCGCATCCGAGCCGCCGCATCCCGAGCCGCCGCGGACCGCCGCAGCCCCTTCCGGCAGCCGCGACCCCGCTGTCCACCGCACCCTCAGAGGAGAGACACCGTATGCCCACCAACCCGTTCGAGGACCCGCAGGGCGCTTTCCTGGTCCTGGTCAACGACGAGAACCAGCACTCCCTGTGGCCGGCCTTCGCCGAGGTCCCGGCCGGCTGGACACCCGTCACCGGCCCGGACACCCGCGAGGCGTGCCTCGCATACGTCGAGGAGCACTGGACCGACCTGCGCCCCGCAAGCCTCGTCGCCGCCCAGGGCTGACGGTGCGGCCGCCGGGCCGCGGCGGCCCGGGAGTCCGCCGTGAGGGCTCCCGGCTCCGCGCGCCGCGGCACGGTTCACAGCCGGGGAGCGGATGCTGCCGGACGTATCCCGGCGCCCGGGACTGCTCCGCGCGCCGCGCCCCGCCACGGCCCGCGCCCGCCGGGCGGTACGTCCGCGGTCGGCCGTGCCCGCCCGGCCGTACGGCCGTGACCGGGCGCCCCGCCTGTGCGGTCCCCGCCGGACGGGCGACGGCGTACCCGGGCGGCCGCGCCGCATCGCCGAAGAACCCGCACCGCCACGCCCCCCGGCGGCGCCGCCGCCCCTCGCAGGGCGGTACATGCCGGAAGCCGCAGCAACGGCGGCCGGCCGCCGCCCCCGTGACGCCCCGACCTCTGGAGGACGGACCGCCCATGATGCTCTGCACCAGGCTGACGAACGCGAACATCCTCACCATGGACCCCGACCACCCGGTCGCCCGCGACCTGGGTATCTGGCGGGGACGCATCGCCGGACTCGACGAGGCCGTGGCCTCGCTGCCCGCCCGGGAGGTCGTCGACCTCCACGGGGCCACCGTGCTGCCCGGATTCATCGACAGCCATGTGCACCTGTCATGGACGGGCCTCAAGGCCCGCACCCCGAGCATCTCCGGCCTCACCCGCGTCGACGACGTGCTCGCCGCCATCGAGGACGCCGTGTCCCGCAGGGGCCCCGCCGGCACCTGGGTAAGCATCGGCGGCTACGACCAGCGGGCCCTCGGCAGGCACCTGACCGCCGCCGAGCTGGACCGGGTCGGCCACGGCCGCCGGATCTTCCTCATGCACGACTCAGGCCACGCCTGTGTGGTCAACACCGCCGTGCTGGACCTGCTCCCCGCCGACGTCCCGCACGACGACGGACTCCTCGTGGAGCAGGCCATGGGGGCCGTACGGCGGCTCCGCCTGCCCCACGCCCAGTGCGACCTCGCCGACGCCATCGAGCACGCCGCCCGCGCCTGCCTCGCGGAGGGCGTCACCGCCTGTGCCGAGGCCGGCATCGGCGGCGGCCTGCTCGGCCACAGCCCGGTGGAGCTCGGGGCCTACCAACTCCTGCGCGACCAGGGCCGGCTGCCGCTGCGGATCCAGCTCATGCCCGGCGGCGACACCCTGAAGCCGTCCGGCGCCCACGAACAGGACGGCATCCCGCGCGCGCTCGACCTCGGCCTGCGCACCGGGTTCGGAGACGACTGGCTCTCCGTCGGCCCGCTCAAGATCTACACCGACGGCGGCATGATGGCCCGCACCGCCGCCCTCACGGAGCCGTACGAGGGGCTGGACCACACGGGCCGGCTCCAGGACGACGCCGAGCGCCTCAGGGACCTCATCGTGGACGGGCACCTCGGCGGCTGGCAGCTCGCCGTGCACGCCATCGGCGACCGGGCGGCCGACCTCGCCCTTGACGCACTGGAGCACGCGCAGCGGCTGCGGCCCCGCCCCGACGCCCGCCACCGCATCGAGCACGCCGGACTGATCCGCCCCGACCAGCTCCCCCGCATGGCCCGGCTCGGCGTCAGCGCGGTCGTCCAGCCCAACTTCCTCCGCTACTTCGGCGACGACTACGCCACGGTCATGGGGGAGCGCCGCGCGCCCTGGATGTACCGGGGCAGGGGCTTCCTCTCCCACGGCATCACGGTCGTCGGCAGCTCCGACCGGCCCGTGGCGGACGGGTCCCCGCTGCGTGCCATCCAGTTCATGGTCGAGCGCGCGTCCGCGTCGGGCCGGCTGATCGGCCCCGACGAGGGCCTCACGGTCGACGAGGCCCTCCGCGCCTACACCGTCGCGGGTGCCTACGCCTGCCGCTGGGACGCCACCGCGGGCAGCCTCACGCCGGGCAAGCGCGCCGATCTGGTCGTCCTCGGCGACGACCCCCGCCGTGTCGAACCCTCCCGGATCGGGGGTATCGACGTCGTGACGACGGTCGTGGACGGCCGTGACACCAAGGGGACGTGGGCGGCATGACGGGACAGCACGACGGCCTCGCAGCGTGGGCGCACCTCTGGGAGCCGCCCGCCTCCCCGCCCCGGCCGTGTGCGCAGGTTCGAATCCTGCCGGGGGCACTTCGCGGAAGTGCCCGAAGACCCCGCCATCAGCGGAAACGCTGAGGTCGGGGTCTTTGTTTGTTCTCTGCAGGTGACCACCGGCCACGGACAGGCCGCGTGTACCCCCGGACAGGCTCGACGCGCGGCTTGCCTGCGGCCCGGCTACTCGGGGCTGCCGTGTCTGCCGCCTTCGGACAGGCTCGGTTCCTATCCCACCTCGGCGCCCGCGCCGACAGCATCTGAACCCGGCGCTCGGTGCGGCATGCAGCCCCGCTGAGACCACGCAGCGGGGCGCCCCTGTGGAGCCTCCCTCGGTTCGGCGACGGGAAGACGGCGGGGTTGCTGATCCCGGGTTCGTACGGGCCCGGAGGTGCGCGCAGGAGCGGTCCGAGGGTACGCGTGCGCCTACAGGCGGACGCGGCGCTTGCCGGACATGCCGTATGCGTCGGACGAGCCGAAGGAGTCCTCTGACGCACCGCCCATCTGCTGACTCATCCACACCGGCGTGACGCCTGGTGCCCGCTGCCTGTTCCGCCTCGCGGCCGGCTTCCTGGGCGGTCCGTCCGCCACTTCCGTCCTTGCTTTGACCGCTGCAGCCCCCACCCCGGGGCAGACGGCCCTCACGCCCGCTGCGGCCCATGCGAGGAGTCGCCCACGGCCGGCGAAGCGATGGGTACCGGCGTCTCGGGCGCTGTTCTCGATGAAGCTCGTTCACCGACCGATGCCCCTCCTCGCCGGTCGTACGGTCCTGCCGTTGCTCACAGCCGGGATGCATCCGCCTGCCCTGACTTCTCTTCCACCGCTGACCTGGGTCTGCGTCGGCGATCCGCGCCGCGCCCAGATTTTCGCCCGATCCCTGGCTACCGGGAAGGCGCTGGACCGTTGGGCCGGTATCCCGCACCAAATCCTGGCCGTCGGTGCATGCAACTTTCCGCGCCCCCTGCGGATCGGTGGCCTGCCGTACGCGTTACGCCCCCCGCCGCTTGACCACCCACGAGACCGTGCGGCCCCGGAAGCCCCGTCCAGAACGGGCAACCGCCTGTCGGCGTCGTGCGGTTGTGAGACAGGGGCGGCAGGCTGCCCACTTCCACGCAGCACCTCTCAAGGCCGTGGAGCCCTGCACGACGCACACCACCCTCCTCCTCTGCACACCCCTGCCGGCCTGCCGCGCCCCACCAGAGAGCGCAGCGCACCGGAGGAGGATGCAAGGTGGGATTGGCGCTGCGCATCGTCCATGTCGACATCCGGGTCGGTGTCGACCCGCGCAACGGGAGGTCGTCGGCATCTCCCCGTCACCCTCACGGGCTGGGAAGCCCTGGGCCCGCACGGACACAGCCAGCGACAGCCGCAGAGCCGAGGCGCTACAGCCTCCGCTCGGGCGCTTGGCCGCGGAGTGCCGGTTGCAGGCCGGCCGCTCCTGTCGTCGGCGAACGGGGACGAGTCGACACCCTGATCTCCGGTCTCATCGAGATCCCCCTACCCGACGGA
>NZ_JAJPUI010000016.1 GCF_021390935.1 Streptomyces sp. CC228A | reverse complement strand
TCCCGCACCAGGTGCCGCAGCACCGCGGCCGCCTCGTCCTTGCGGCCCGTGCGGTGCAGCGCGTCCGCGAAGAAGCCCAGGTGCAGGGGCAGGCGGATCAGCGTGCCCGAGGCGCGGAGCTCGCCGAGGGCCGTCCGCAGCAGGCCGATCCCGGCGTCCTGCGCGCCGCCGTGCACGGCCGCCCAGCCCGCGCACACCGTCAGCATGGACCTCCAGTAGCGCAGCCCGTACCGGTCCGCGACCTCGCGGCCGCTCTCCCCGGAGCGGTGCGCCCCGGCGACATCGCCCTCAAGACCGGCCAGCACGGCGTCCACGTACAGCGCGAACGCCCGGTCCCCGGGCCGGCTGTCGTGCCGGGTCAGGGCCAGCAGCTCGGCGCGGCGTGCCGCCGCCGCGTCCCGGTCGCCCAGCAGCCAGTGCGTGAACGCGTCGTACGAACGGCACGAGATCCGCGGGTCGTGCTGGAAGTACCGCGCCGCCCGCCGGGCGCCCTCCTGCCCCAGGGCGTCGGCCCTCGCCACCGCGTCCTCCAGCTCGGCCAGCGCCTCCGCCAGCTCACCCCGCACGTGCAGCACGATGCCCCGCCCGTACCGCGCGCCCAGGTACGCCACCGGGTCCTGCGGCCGGCCCGGCATCCCGCGCAGCCGGTCGCTGAACCCGAGCGCGCCCTCGTACCGGCCCGTCACCAGGTGCGCGGTGCACAGCGACCACAGCACCGTCGGCTGGTCGGCCGCGCCCGTCACCGCGTTGAGCGCCCGGCTGCGGGTGAACGCCGCCTCCGCGTCGGCGTCGCCGTACCCCCGCGTCGTCGCCAGCATCTGGCCGAGCTGGATCTGCAACTGCTGCTCCTGGAGCGGCGCCGACGCGTCGTCCGGGGGCAGCAGCCGCACGAGGTCGACGGCGCGGCGCAGCCACACCTCCGCCTGCTCGTACGCGAGCCGCAGCTCCGCCTCCTCCGCCGCCCGGCACAGGGCCGGCAGCACCTGCGCGGGCGGCAGGACCCGCGAGCCCTCCCAGGAGTGGTGGGCGAGCTGCTCGACACTGTCGCGGGGGCCCCCGGCCGCGGCGGCCAGGGCCTCCGCCACGCGCGCGTGCAGCCGGGCCCGCCGCTCCCGGCCGAGCTCGCCGTACAGTGTCTCCCGCACCAGGGCGTGGGTGAAGTGCAGCACGCCCGGGTTGGCCGGGTCCTCGCACAGCAGCTGGGCGCGGACGGCGGGTTCGAGGGGCTCGCCGCCGGCCGCCTCCCGCTGCCCGTCGCGGCGGGCGACGTCCGCCAGCAGGCGCAGGTCGATCTCGGAGCCGATCACCGCGCACAGCCGCAGCAGGTCCCTGGTGCGGTCGGGCAGCGCGGCGAACCGCTGGGTGAGCACCTCCCGCACCCCGGAGGGGACGCGGGTGAGCATCAGCCGGGCCGCACGCGGGTCGTGCAGCCGCGTCGCGTCCCCGAGGAGGGACATCAGCTGGTGCACGAAGTACGGGTTGCCCTTGCTGCGTGCGTGCAGCCGCCGCACGGTGTCGCGGGAGACGCCCGGCCCGGAGGCGGCCGACACGAGGACGGCGACGGCCTCCTCGGGCAGGCCGACCAGCCTGACCGTCTCGGTGCGGGGGCTCCACAGCGTCTCCCCGAGCGCGCCGTCGAGCTCGGGGTCGCTCTCGATCTCCCAGGTGCGCGCCGTGATGACGATGCCCAGGTGGCGGCCGTTGAGGCGGCTGGTCAGCAGGCGCAGCAGCTGGAGCGACGGGGCGTCGGCCCAGTGCAGGTCCTCCAGCATGAGCAGCAGCGGCGCGTCGTCCGCGAGGGAGAGGAGCGTCTCGCACACGGCGTCGTAGGTGCGGAAGCGGTCCGGTGCGGCACCGGCGGCGCGGTCGCGGCGCGGGGCGTCCTCGGCGGGCGGGCCGTCGAAGAGCGGGGCGAGGAGGTCGCCGAAGCGGTCCGCGACGGCACGGAAGGCTTCGGGCCGCGAGGTGGCGAGCTGCCGCAGCACCTGCGTCCACAGCCAGTACGGCGGTGCTCCCCGGCCGGGGAAGCAGTAGCCCCACACGGCTTCCGTGCGGTCGCTGCGCAGACGCTGCGCGACCTCGCTCAGGAGCCGCGACTTGCCGATGCCGGGCTCGCCCAGCACGGCCGCGAGCCGCCCCTTGCCGGCCAGCACGTCGGCCACCAGGATCCGCAGCGCGGCCAGTTCGTGCTTCCGCCCGGCGAAGGGGCGCCGCTCGCTCGGCTCCGGCAGCGGGTCGTGGGCGGCGGGCGGCCGGGGCCCGCCCGCGTCGGGCCGCGCGCGCGGGACACCCGGCGGCGGCCCGGCGGACGCCGGCGCACCGGGCGGGGCGGGCGGCAGGCCCGGATCGCGGGGGAGTGGCGCTGCGGGCACCGGACCGTCCACGTCGTACGGGCTGTGGACGTCGTATGGGCCGTCCGCGTCGTACGGCGCGGTCCCGCCGTACGGGCCGGGGAGGAGTGCCCGGCGGGCCCTCCGTAGGCTGCGGGGCCGTCGTAGGAGGCGGGCGGAGCGGGCGCGGCCGGAGAGGCCGGTACGGTCGGCGGCTCGTACGGGGCGGCGTACGGGGCGGTCCCGTCGTACGGACCGGGCGAGGCGGCCGCCGCCGGGCGGGACGGGGCCGCGGGCGCGGGCGCCGCGTCGTACGGGGCGGGCGGCGCGGACGGCGGGTCGTACGGTGCCGCGGGCGGGGCGTGCCCGCCCTGCGGGTCCGCCGGCGCTTTTGGCCCCGGCGCCCCGTAGGGCGCCGGCGCGGCGGGCGCGCCGCCCGGGTGCGGCGGCGCCTCCGCGGGCTGCGGCGGTCCGGCGGCGTGCGGTGCCCGCGTGGAGCGGGCGGCCGGGACGGCCGCCGCCCGGTCGACCGGGGCGCTGGGGAGGTCCTGGCGGAGGATCGCGGTGTGCAGGGACTGCAGCTCCTGCCCGGCGTCGACGCCCAGTTCGCGGGCGAGCCAGTCGCGGGTCCTCGCGTACACGGCGAGGGCGTCCGCCTGCCGGCCGAGCCGGTACTGCGCCGTCATCACCTGGCCCGCGAGCCGTTCGCGCCCCGGGTGGGCGCGCGACTCGGCGTCCAGCTCGGCCACCGCCTCCAGGTCTCCCAGCAGAAGCGACGCCTCGGCCCATGTCTCGACGGCCGACAGCCGTACCCGCGCCAGCCGTTGACCCTCCTCGGCGAGCGCCGGGTAGTCCGCCAGCTCCTCGTACGGCGTGCCGCGCCACAGCTCCAGGGCGCCGCCCAGCCGCCGCCTGGCCTCCGCGTGGCGGCGCTCCTGGTGCAGCCGGCGGCCCTCGGCCGCGGCGTCCTCGAAGCGGCAGGTGTCCACCTGCTCCCGGCGCAGGTCCAGGACGTACCCCGCCGACACGCGGCGCACGAGCCGGCTCCGGGAGGCCGACGGCGCGGTCGGCGCCAGCGAGCGCCGCAGGTGCGAGATGTAGCTGTGCAGGGAGGCCGGGGCCCGGTCCGGGAGCCGGCCGCACCACAGCTCCTCCAGCAACTGCTGCACGGGCACGACGTGTCCGAGCCGCATCACGAGGAGCGCGAGCAGCGCACGGCGGCGCGGCGGACCGAGGGCGATCTCGCGGCCGTCGCACTCCGCCGCCATCTGCCCGAGCAGCCGCACCCGGAGCCCGCCCGGCCGGGCGCCGGGGATTTCCGCTCCCCCCGCCGCATTTCCTGCGGGAGCGCCCGCGCCACCACCGGGAACTGACATGACTTTCCGCTTTCCTTGTCGGTCCCCCGTCCGGCGGACTGATCATGGCACAAGCGCCAAGCAGGGGCCAAGCGGACATCAAGGATCCGTCAAGGACGGCGTCAAGGATGGCGAAATGCCTTTCCCGGCGCGGTCGAGAATCCGGCAAGCCCCCCGTGCCACGTTGGTCCGGTACGCGGAGCAATACGGCCCGCGAGGAACGGAGGAGACGTGACGACTCGGAAAGCGGCCACCGGAACACGGACGGACGCGGTGCGGCAGGCACCCCCGCCCCACGGCGGGCCCGCGGCGCAGGCGGCACCGGTGCGGGTCGCCGTCCACGCCGCCGACCCCCTCACCCACGCGGGAGTGGCCGGCTACGTGGAGGGCGACCCGCGGCTGCTCCTCGTCGACCGCACCGAGCAGGCCGACGCCACGGTCCTCGCCGCCGACACCGTGGGCGGCGAGACCCTCGGCGCCCTGCACCGGCTCGCCGCCACCCGGACCACGGGCCCCTTCCTGGTCATCGCCGGTACGCGCTGGACGGCCGACATCGCCCTGGCCGCAGAGTGCGGGGTCCGCGCGGTGCTGTGGCGGCGCGACACGACGCCCGACACCTTCACCCGCGCCCTCCTCGACCTCAGCGAAGGCCGCGGGTGCCTGCCGCCCGACCTGCAGGGGCGGCTGCTCGACCAGATCGAGCGGACCTACCGCGACGTGCTGATCCCGCAGGGCCTGGCGCACACCCGCCGGCTGACCGTACGCGAGGCGGACATTCTCCGGCTCATCTCGGAGGGCTGCGATCTCGCCGAAATCGCGGAGAAGTTGGCTTATTCAGAGCGAACCGTGAAGAACATTCTGTACCGCGTGATGGGTCGCCTGGAGTTGCGCAATCGTGCGCACGCCGTTTCGTACGCCATTCGCTCCGGACTCATTTGAGCCCGCCTCATTCGAGGCGCGGGGGGACGTACGGGCAGAGGCGGGGAGAAGAACGGGCACACCTGCCCGGATCAGTGGCGGCGGGCCGGGGCCGCTCGCCACGCTGGTCGGCAACCCCCCAACCGTCCACGGAGAAGGAACTTCCCAATCGTGATGTCAAGCGGCCAGCGTGACGGGGGGTGAAGCATGGAACTGCTCTCCGTCACGGATCATTGCCCAAAGGACGTTGAGGCGTCGGCGCGCGAGAGCCAGCAGGGCCTGCTTGTGGCCCTTGCCCTCGCTCCGCTTTCGGTCGTAGAACGCCTTCGACACAGGGCAGCACTGAAGGCTCACCATGGCCGACAGGTACATGGTTCTCAGCAGACCGCGGTGGTAGCGCCGAGGGCGGCGCAGGTTGCCGCTGACGCGGCCCGAGTCACGGGGCCTGGGAGCCAGGCCAGCGAAGCCGGCCAGGCGGTCGGCGCTGCCGAAGGCGTCCATGTCGCCGCCTGTGGCGGCAAGGAACTCGGCGCCGAGCTTGGGCCCCATGCCGGGCAGGCTGCGGATCACTTCGGCGTGCGGATGCTCGCGAAACTTGGCCTCGATCAGGGCGTCGAGCTCGGCGATCTCCTCATCGAGGGCCATCACCCCCTTCGCGAGGCGGACCACCATGGTGGCGGCCAGCTTCTCTCCGGGCAGCGCGGTCTGCTGGGCCTGGGCGGCCTCCACGGCCGTCTTCGCCAGTGCGGAGGCACCGCGGACCTTGCGGTTCTTCAGCCACGTCTCGATCCGGCTAGTGCCCGCCCGACGGATCGCAGCCGGGGTCTGGTAGCCGGTCAGCAGCATCACCGGTCCCCGGTTCGTCAGCTCAAGGGATCGCTCCAACGCGGGGAAGATCTCCAGCAGTTGAGCACGGAGCCGGTTGATCTGCCGGGTGCGGTCGAAGACCGCGTCCAGACGGCGGTTGGTCAGGGTTCGCAGGTCGACGGCGATCTCGTCGCCCGGCCGCAGCAGGCCCAGATCGCGGCGGACGCGGGCCTGGTCGGCGATGACGAAGGCGTCCTTCGCGTCGGTCTTTCCCTCGCCGCCTTTGTAGGTGGCCGAGGCCCGGTGGACCGCCAGGCCGGTGAGGTAGGCGACCGGCTGGCCGTGGCTGACCAGCAGCCCGATCAGCAGCGCGGCACCGCCGTGGTTGAGGTCCACAGCCCACAGCGCGTCGGCGGATATCTCCAGGACATCGCTGATCAGGGCGAGCAGTTCACTCTCGTCGTTCGCGACCCGGCGGGACAGCAGACGCCTGCCGTCCGTATTGATCACCACGCAGTGGTGATGCGTCTTGCCGATGTCCACTCCGGCCCAGATCTCGGGCACGTTCCCCTCCGCCAGCTCGTCGTTCATCGATCCCGCAGACGACCTCGCCGACGTTGTCCTACGCAGCGATCGGAGTCGCATCTCCCAATTGGCGGTCGAGTCGTCGCGGGGCTCCGGGCGGCCAAGTTCCTTGAGCCATCCCTACGGCGCCCCGATGACAGCCATACCCAGAGCCCCCGGGCCCTCCGATCTTACGAATGACCAGAGCAACCACCCTTGAAAGGTAGGACCGCCATGACCGTCCCGGCCCCGGCAGGAAGCGAGGAGTGGGTACGCCGCGTCCTCACCGCGCACTGGGGCGACCGGTGGGGCGCCCGCACCCTGAGCCCGCTGACCGTCGGCGGCGCCGCGCCGCTGACCCACACGGCGGGACTCTGGGCCGTCACGGACCCCCGCCGCCCGAGCCGCGGCGCCGGCGCCCCCGGCCACGTCCTCAAGGTGCAGCTCAACCCCGAAGCCGTACGGGACGAGCGCTTCCCCCGGCTCAAGGACCGCGTCACCGCCCACTGCCGCGACCGGGGCGTCCCCGCGCTCCCCGCCGTACCGGCCGCCGACGGCAGCCCCGCCGTCCGGTGCGGCGGCCTCGTGTGCGAACTGGTGCCCCGCAGCGCCGGAACCGCCCTGAGGCCCGGCACGGCGACACCGGAGCAGGCCGCCGCGATCGTGGAGACCGGGCTCGACCTGCGGCAGGCACTGGACGCCCTGCCGCAGGACCTCGCCGGCGAGCTGGCCGCGGTCCACCTGCCGCCCCTCGTGGACGAGGAGCACTGGCCCACCGCGCTCGACGACGCCGTGCGAAGGCTCCTCCCCGAGGCAGAGCGCGGCACGGACCACTGGCACCGGGCCGCCGCACGGACCCTGCGCGCGGTGCGGGACTCCGCACCGCTGCTCCCGCGGAACACGGACAGCGGCGCCCCCGCCCGCCGGGCCGTCGTCCACGGCGACCTGCACCTCCACCACTTCCTGCTCGCCCCGCACGGCCCCGCCCGCGTCCTCGCCGTCCTCGACTTCGACAACCTGCACACCGGCGACCGGCTGCTCGACCTGGCGTGGCTCGCCGACACCGCCGTCCACGCCTGCGGCCCCGGCACCGAAGCGGCCCGCCTCGCCCTCGACGGGTTCGTGTCCGCCGGGCGGCGGCGGGGGCTGCTGCGCCCCGGCGACACCGAACGCCTGATGCCGCTGCTCATGGCGCACTCGCTGCCGGTCCTCGCCGACATCGCCAAGGACATCCTCGACCGCCGCATCCTCGCACCGCAGTGGCTCGGCTACTTCGACCTCCTCTCACCGGCCCGCCGCCTCGCCGTCCACCGCATGCTCACGGACCGGCCCGCGCGCACCGCCGCCCACTGACCGCGCACCGGACGCCACCACCGGCCTTCCGCCCCTCCCACCGCCCACGCCCGCCGGCGCGCACCATCCCCCCCGCCCCACCCATCCACCCACCCACGCCCGCAAGGAGCGCCCCATGACCACGCACCAGCACGCCGCCACGGCCCCGCGATCCCCCTGGCCGTCCGACCTGTCCGCCTTCTGCTTCGAGGTGCCGCACTCCGCCGAGGCCCTGCTCTTCGAGTCCGGCAAGGGCGTCCGCCTCACCGACGCCACGGGCCGCAGCTACCTCGACGCCCTGTCCGGAGTGTTCGTCACCTGCTTCGGCTACGACTGCGAACCCATCGTCCAGGCCGTCACCGACCAGCTGCGCACCCTGCCCTTCAACCCGCCCCTGCACGGCACCAACCGGGCCGCCCTCGACCTCGCCCGCGCCCTCGTCGACCTGGCACCGCCCGGCATCACCGCGGCCAAGCTCGTCAACGGAGGCTCCGAGAGCATCGAGGCCGCCGTGCGCCTGGCCCGCCTCCACCACCGCGCCCACGGCAACCCCGGCAAGGTGAAGATCCTCAGTTACTACCACGGCTACCACGGCGCCACCTTCGGCTCCCTGTCCCTCACCGGACGGCCCGACGTCACCCGCTTCGGGCCCGGGCTGCCCGGCGTCGTGCACGTCTGGCCGCCGGACTGCCTGGAGGCCTTCTGGGACGTGCCGGCCGAGCAGTCGGGCGCCCTCGCCGCCGCCATGATCGAGCGGACCATCGAAGCGGAGGGCCCCGACTCCGTCGCCGCCCTCGTCATGGAACCCGTCATCCACCTGCGCGGCATGGCCATCCCCTCCGCCGACTACCTCGCCCGGGTACGGGAGGTCTGCGACCGGCACGGCGTCCTGCTGGTCTTCGACGAGATCGTCACCGGCTTCGGCCGCACCGGCCGGCCCTTCGCCGCGCAGACCTTCGGCGTGACCCCGGACATCCTGTGCGTCGGCAAGGGCGTCTCCGGCGGCTATGCCCCGCTGGCCGCCGTCCTGATGGCCGAGCACGTCGCCGCCGTACTCGGCGAGCCGGGCGGCCCGGTGTCGTTCGCGCCGTCCCACACGTACGCCGCGAACCCGCTGGCGTCCGCCGCCGGGCTCGCCGCCGTCACCCTGTTCCGCGAGGGCGGGTTCCCCGACCGGATCCGCGCGCTCGCCGCGTACACCGAACCCCGCCTGCGCGACACCGTCGGAGCACGCGGCACGCTGCGCGCCGTCGGGCTCCTGTACGGGGTGAAGCTGTCCGGCGGCGGCGAGCGCGTCGGGGAGCGGGTCGCGTCCGCCTGCCTGCGGCGCGGCCTCATCATCCGGGGCCAGGACGACTGGGTGGTCCTCGCGCCCGCGTTCGTCACGACGACCGCCGAGGCCGACGAGATCGTCCAGGTGCTCGGCGAAGCCCTCGACGAGGTCTGCGGGGCCGACCGGTGAACGCCCTGCTCGACCGCTTCGCCGGGCCCGCCCGCGAGGCGCTGCCCCGGCTGACCCCCGCCGAGCGGGCCGTCGTCCACCGCGAACTCGCCGAGCTGGAGCACGGCGGCCACGGCGAGGGCCCCCTCCCCGACGCTCTGCGCAAGCTCGCCGCCCAGGTCCCGGAGCGGCTCTACACCGACAGCGCCGACGTCCTGCTGCGCATGCACGAGATCGCCGGCTCGGGGAACCTCCAGAGCAACCTGTCGTCGCTTCCCCTCGTGCGGGCCTGCTTCGCCCTCGGCCTCGCCGAAGACGACGGCCGGGGAGGACCGGCCGACCTGATCGTGGGACGCGGCCACATCGCCCCCGCCTTCTACGCCGAGCACTACGTCCGCGGCACATGGCCGTTCACGCCGCTGGCCACGCTCCACCAGGGCGGCCTCACCGGAGTCGTCCACCGCGACCTCGGCTTCCGCAACACCATGCGCTACAGCCTCGGCGTCGGCGTCGCCCAGGCCGTCAGCCTGGCGTGGGAGCTGACCCGGCGCGGCGAGGACCGCAAGGTCGTGTGCCTCGCCGGGGACGGCGAACTCCACGAGGGCGCCGCCTTCGAGGCGCTGCGCTTCGCCCACGACGCCGGGCTCACCAACCTGGTCCTCGTCGTCGACGCCAACGCCAAGGGCATCGAGCCGCTGGCCAAACCCGTCAACACCGGCTACCTGGCCGCCTACCTGG
Organism: Streptomyces sp. CC228A; assembly: GCF_021390935.1. Taxonomy (GTDB): domain Bacteria; phylum Actinomycetota; class Actinomycetes; order Streptomycetales; family Streptomycetaceae; genus Streptomyces. The sequence goes on along the minus strand of NZ_JAJPUI010000016.1, from coordinate 60,316 downwards.
GCCGCCTCGTCGAGGCCGACGGCCGCGACCCCTGGGCCGTCGAGGCGGCCCTCGGGGCGCTGCTGGCGGTGCCCGGCCCCGGCGTCCTGGTGTGCAGGACCCGCAAGGGCGACCACAGCTTCAAGCCGGCCCCGGTCCCCGGCGCGGCCCCCGCCCCGGCACGGGCCTCCTTCGCCTCCGCCACCGGGCGGATGCTCGCGGCGCACCGGCAGCGCACCGGACGCGAACCGGCCGTCTTCACCGCCGACATGGCAGCCCGGTTCGGACTGCGCGGCCACGTGCCGTACACCAACACCGGACTCGCCGAGACCCTCACCGTCGGCATGACCCTCTCGCTCCCCGACGACACCCTCAAGGTCGTCGCCACCGACGCCATGTACTACATGGACTCCCTCAGCATGCTCACCGAAGCGACCACCGGGGTACGGAACCTGCTCGTCCTCGCGGGCCGCAGCTGGGGCGCCTGGGGCGGCGCGCACAACGCCGCGAACCTGCTGGGCCTGCTGCTCCACACCCGCGTGTACGAGCCGGTCACCGAAGCGGAGTTCGCCGCCTGCCTGGACCGCCTCGCCCGGGACCCCGCCACCACCCACGCCGTCAGCATGGTCGACGCGGCGTTCGACCCGCCGCCCGCCGACTGCGCCGACGACATCGACGGGGGCGTGTGGCTCACCCCGCCGGGCGACGCGCCACCGGCCGCGGCCGTCGTCACCTTCGGCTACGCGAGCGTGCTCACGGCCGAGGCCAACCGCGACCTCGGCCTGCCGCACCTGCACTGCGCGGCGCTCACCCCCGAACTGGACCCCTCCGTGCTGGCCGTGCTGTCCGGCTGCCGGCGGATCCTGAGCGTCGAGTACAACGGCGCCGACGGCGGCTTCGGCGAGCGGCTGCGCGCCCGGCACCTGCTGCCCGTCGAGGTGCACGCGGTGCGCCGCGACATCGACAACCGCGTGCACGCCCGCCAACTGCCGCTGCACGGCATGAGCGTGCCCATGCTGCGGGAGCGGCTCGCCGGGCTGCCGGAGGGCAGGGAGGCCGGGCATGCGCCTGCACACGCATGACTACCGCGCGCCGGACACCGACGGCATCGTCGACGGCGCGGTCCTGATGCACCGCGAGATGGCGGACCTGCTGACCCGTCGGACCTCCGCCGCCCTCCACGACCTGACCACCGGCCCCGGCAGCGTCGCCCGCGCGGGCGCCGGCGACGTCGTGTACGCGGGCTCCGGGCCGTACGCCTTCCTCTACCACCACTGGCGGGAGCGGCACGGCGGCGACTACCGGATCGTCCGCGAGGTGCACACCGCCCTGTGGTCCGGCTACTGGGCCCAGGAGGAGCTGTGCGCGCCCCTCGTCCGGCCCGGCGACCTCGCCCTGTTCCCCACCGCCTGCACGCGCCGGCTGTTCCTCCGCAACTTCCGCTCCGTCACCGAGGCGGGCTCCGCCGTCGCCTACCCCATGCTGGACCGCCTGCCGCGCCGCCCGCCCCGGCCCGTACCGGCGCCCGGGCGGCACCTGCGGATCGGCTACCTCGGGGCGCTGTCCCTGGCGAAGAACGTCGACCAGGTCCTGTCGGTGTTCGCCCGATGCCACCGGGAGACGGGCGGACGCGTCAGCCTCCTCTGCGCGGGCAAGCCCAACGACCCGCGCTGGGAACCGGACGCCGTGCGCGCCGCGCTGCGCGCCGGAGGCGACCCGGCCGCCGCCGACGCCGTACGCCTGGAGGGCATCTGGCCGCAGCAGCGCCTCGCCGCGTTCTTCGACGCGATCGACGTGCTGCTCTTCCCGAGCACCGCGTCCCGGGAGACCCTCGGCCGCGTCGTCCTGGAGGCCCTGGCCCACGGCGTACCGGTCCTCGCCGCCGGCGTCGGACCGGCGGTGGAGCTGCTGCCCGCCCGCAACCTCGTCCCCACGGCCCTCGACACCGGCGGCGCCTTCGACATGAGCCGCGTGGGACCGCTCGGCCGCGTCGACGAGGACGCCCTCACCGAGAAGCTCCTCACCCGGGACTTCGCGCCCGCCTCGCTGCGCTCCGAGGCGCCCTACACCGACGAGGCGTTCCTGAGCGCCCTCCGCGGCGACCCCCCGGGCGCGGCGCCCGACCACGACCGCACCCTCCCCGACGCCGTCCGCGTCGCCCCGCGCACCGCGCCCGGAACCGGCGAGGACCCGGCGGCGGCCGCCACCCGCCTGTTCCTCGACTTCTTCCAGCGCCGCGACCGGGCCGTCCACGCGGCGCTCGACGCGCACGCCGCCCGCACCGGGCACGACGACCCGGCCCTGCGGCGCATCGTGGACGCCCCCGCGCGCAACCTCGCGGACTACCGGGCCTTCCCCGGCTCCTGGACGCACTCGTCCTGCCCCCGCTGCCCTACACCCTCGCGCCCGCACCCGCCGGCGCGCGCACCACCACAGGAGGCACCGCATGACCCGGACGCACACCACCGGCCTGCCCCGGCCGGCCGAACCCGCCGACGACCTCACCGGGCGCGTGGTGCTCGTCATCGGCGGCGGCCGGGGCATCGGCGCAGCCGTCGTGGAGGGATTCGCCCGGCGCGGCGCCCACGTCGTCGCCGCCGACACCGACCGGCTGCCCTCGGCATACAACCACTACCGCTCCACCGCGACCACCGGCTTCGCCGAGGCCCGCGCACTCGCCGGCACCCTCGGCGGCAAGGGCCTCTCCGTCACCGCCGCCCGCGCCGACGCCACCGACGAGGACGACGTCCGCGCCCTCTACCGGGGCATCGCCGACGGGCACGGCCGCCTCGACACGGTCGTCAACGCCTTCGGGGTGACCCACGTCAGCCCCGTGGAGCGCATGGAGCTGGCCGAGTTCCGCCAGGTCGTCTCCGGCAACCTCGACGGCGTGTTCCTGTCCTCCCGCGAGGCGCTGCCGCTGCTGCGCGCCTCCGGCGGCGGGTCCATCGTCAACTTCTCGTCCGTCTCGGGGCGCACCGGCTTCGCCAAGGTCGCGCACTACTGCGCCGCGAAGTTCGGCGTCGTCGGCTTCACCGCCGCCCTCGCCCAGGAGGTCGCCAAGGAGAACATCCGCGTCAACGCCGTCTGCCCGGGCATCGTGCGGTCCAACATGTGGCGCTACCTGCTGGCGGAGTTCACCCGCCCCGGCGAGTCCGAGGACGCCTGCTGGGAGCGCATGCGGACGATGATCCCGCAGCGGGAGTTCCAGACCCCCGAGGACATCGCCGGCCTCGTGCTGTACTTGGCGTCGGCGCCCCGCGTCACCGGCCAGGCCGTCAGCGTCGACGGCGGGATGACGGCGCCGTGACGCGCACCGGAACCGCCGCGGGGCGCGCGGCGGGCGGCGCGGCGGCCCGCACCCTCGCCTTCGACGACCCGGCGTGGCGGTTCGAGGACCCGGTACCGCGCCCGTACGGCGCACCGCCGAACTGGCCGTCCGCGCGGCCCGCGGCGCCGACCTCTTCTCGATGCCCGGGGCCTACGAGGCGGGCGGCGTGCCACTGCTGAGCCGCACCGTCACCGGCGACCACACCGCGTGGACCCGGATCACCGTCGACGGACACGCCTTCGGCGACGCGGGCGGCATCGCGGTGCACGGCGCGGACGGCTGGTTCAAGGCGTGCGTGGAGCGCACCCGCGCCGGCGGCTGGGCCGTGGTCACCGTCGTCTCGCGACCCGTGTCGGACGAGGCCCTCGGCCCCGCGCTGTCCGGGCCGCGCGCCGACCTGCTCGTCACCCGGGAGGCCGCGCGCCACGCCGTGTTCTGCCGGGAGCGCCCCGACGAGGACTGGCGGTTCGTCCGCACCTTCACCGGCGTGGCCGCGGACGGCGAACAGGACCTACGCCTCGGGCTGTTCGCCCAGGCGCCCTTCTCCGACGCCTGCACGGCGGCGTTCACGGCACCGCAGTACGTGCCGTCCGCGCTGCCAGACCGGCGGTGAGCGCCCCGCGCGCCCGCCGCGACGGCACCCACCGGGCCACCGTCGCGGCCGGCCTGGCGCTGTCCGTGCTGCTCGGCGCCGTCACCGCCGCGCTGGGCGCCGCGCTCCCGCTGCTGCGCGCCGCGTACGGGACGCAGACCGGCGCCGCGGACGCCGGCGGCACGGAGGTCGTCGTCGCCTACAACGCCGGAGCGCTCGCCGCGCTCCTCGGCTCGGGCCTGCTGGAACGGCGGCTCGGCGGGCGCCCGGCGGTGGCGTGGCTGCTCGCGGCCTTCTCCACCGGGTGCGCCGGCATGGCCGCCGCCCCCGCCTGGTGGGTCCTCACGGTGTGCGCGCTGGTCGCGGGCGCGGGCTTCGGCGGCCTGATCCTGCACGCCAACACGTACTTCGGCCGCTCCGGCGGACCCCGGAGCGTACGGCTGCTCAACGGCCTGCACGCCGCGTTCGGCGCCGGCGCCGTGGCGGGCCCGCTGGTCGTCGGCGAGACCGGCGCCGTACGGGAACTGCTGTGGGCGGCCGCCGCCCTGTCCCTGTGCTGCCACCGCTTCCGGGAGGCGGCGGGCGAGCCCCCGCCGACGCCCGTCCCCGCAGGGCCGCCGGCCGCTCCCGCGGCGCCCGGTCCCGCGCCGCCCGGAGCCCCGCCCGCCCCGGGCACGCCCCGCGCAGCCGCCCCGCCCGGGGCCCCACCAGGCCGGGGCGGCCCCCGGGGCCTGCACCGCCGTCCGGGCGGGCACCCTCCGCGCCCGCGCGGGCGTGGGCGCGGACCGGTCCACTGGCGGCCTGCGCCCTCGTCGCGTTCCTGTACGCCGGCGTCGAGGCCGGAACCGGCGCACTGGAGGCCACGCACCTGACCGCGGTCGGGTACGCGCCCGAGGACGCCGCCCGGCTGGCCGCGCTGTTCTGGGGCGGCCTCACCGCGGGCCGGCTGCTGCTGCCCGCGCTGGCCGGGCGGGTCGGCGGCGCGACGCTGGTCCTGGCGGCGCTGCTCGCGGGCGCCGCCGCACTGGCCGCCGCCACGTCCGGGACGTACGCCCCGGCCGCTTACGGACTGGCCGGGGTGTGCCTGGCAGGGGCGTTCCCCACGCTCCTCGCCTGGGCCGTCACGGTCCTGCCGGACACCGCCCGGCGGATCAGCGGGGCGCTGCTGACCGCGAACCTCGCCGGCAGCGCCGCCCTGCCCTACGCACTGGCCCTGCTGACCGGCCCCGCACCGCCCGCCGCCGTCCCGCTCGCCCTCGCCGGCCTGGCCCTGGCGTCCGCCGCCGCCCTCGCGGCGGCCGTGCGCGCGACCGGCCCGGCACCCGGGACCCACCCCCGCCCCTCCCCGGCACACACCGACGAGATGGAGCACTCCGCATGACCTCGCCACAGCCCGTCACCGACCTGATGTGGGCGCACTGGAAGACCAAGACCATGCTCAGCGCCGTCGAACTGGGCGTGTTCACCGCCCTCGCCAAGGAGCCGCTCGCCGCGGCGGAGCTCCGCGCCCGCGTCGGCCTGCACCCCGGGCCCGCCGCCGACTTCCTCGACGCCCTCGTCGCCCTCGGCCTGCTGTCCCGCAGCGGCGGCGTGTACGCCAACTCCCCGGAGGCCCAGGAGTACCTGGACGCCGGCAAGCCCGCCACCTACCTCGGCGACAGCTTCCTCACCCAGTGCGCCGGCCTCGCCGACGACCTCGTGGCCGTCCTCCGCACCGGCGAGGCGGCCCGGGCCGCCCGCGACGGGCGCGACTTCTACGCCGGGACGTACGCCACCGAGGACTCCGTACGCGCCTTCCAGCGCGACATGACGGCGCTCAGCATCGGATCGGCCCGGGCCGTCGCCGAGAAGTTCCCCTGGGACCGCTACCGCACCCTCGTCGACGTGGGCTGCGCCGAGGGCGCCCTGCCCGCCTGGCTGCTGCGCCGCCACCCCCACCTGACCGCCGTCGGCTTCGACCTGCCGCCCGCACGGGCCGGCTTCGAGGCGTACACCGCACGCGTCGGCGTGGCCGACCGCGTCGAGTTCTGGGCCGGCGACTTCTTCCGCGACCCGCTGCCCTGGGGCGATGTGATCGTGCTCGGCCACGTGCTGCACAACTGGGGCGAGGAAGAGAAGCTCCAGCTGCTGGAGAAGGCGTACGCGGCGCTCCCGCCCGGCGGCGCCGTCCTCGTGTACGAGACGCTCATCGACGACGAGCGCCGCAGCAACGCCGTCGGACTGATCCTCAGCCTGATCATGCACGCCGAGGTCCCGGGCGGCTTCGACTACACCGGCGCCCAGTGCCGGGAGTGGATGCGCCGCACCGGCTTTCGCGACACGTACGTCGAGCACCTGGACGGGCCCGAGTCGATGGTGGTCGGCTTCAAGTGAGCACCACCAGCGACCTGCTGATGTTCTGGAACCTGTACGAAGCAGGCATCGAGCGGCTCGACGGCCGCGACGAGCGGTGGCGCGCCCAGTGCGCGCTGGTCGCCGCCCACCGGCCCAGGGTCCTGATGACGACCGAGGGCTGGGGCTGGCACCTCGACGACCGCGCCTTCTTCGAGGACGCGAAGGCCGCCTTCGGCATGGAGGGCGAGCTGTTCACCGCGAAGACCGGCTGCCACCAGGCCGTGTTCTGGCAGCCCGACATCGAGCACCTCGGCACGGAGCGGCAGCCGCACGAACTGGCCCACTGGCACGGCCACGGCCTGGTCACGCTGCGGCTCCCGGGCCGGAGCACGCCGCTGCGGTTCCTCATCGCCCATCTGGACCCCTTCAGCCCGACCGGGCGGCGCGTCGAGTCCGACCACCTGCGCCGGTACGCGGACCCCTCGCTGCCGCCGCTCGTCTTGGCGATGGACGCGAACTGCGTGCCGCCCGGCGACCCGGAACCGGACTGGAGCCGCACCCCCCGGCACCGGCGGGACGACCACCTGCTCGACGCGGAGGGGCGTGCCGACCGGATGCCGCTGCGGCGGCTGCTCGGCGACGACCCGGACGACCCGCTGCTCGTGGACGCGGGCGCCCGGTGCGGGGACCGTTCGCCGACGTTCGGCGGGCTGCTGCCGCCGGGCGACGCGGAGCGCCGTATCGACCTGTTCCTGCTCTCCCCGTCCCTGGCCGGCGACCTCGCGGAGTACCGGACCCTCGACCCCCGGCCCGCCCCGCCCGGCACCCGCCCCACCGCTCCGGGCGGCCTGCCCGCCGCCCCCGGCGGCCGCCCTGTGCCGCCCGGCGACGGGCCCGTCGCCTCCGACCACCGCCCCGTCACCATCCGGCTCCGCCGCCGGTGACCCGAAGGACCAGCAGCCCGAAAGGCAGACCACAGGACGTGAGCGACCTCGACACCGTCAAACGGCGGCTGAGCAGCGGCGAGCCGTACTCCGCGACCGACCCCGCACTGGCCCCCCACCGCGCCCGCTGCATGGAACTCCTGGACAAGTTCAACAGCACGGCGCTGGGCGACTTCAAGGCCCGCGAGGTGATCCTCGGCGACCTCCTCGCCCGCGTGGGGCCGGGCGGCTGGGTCATGCCCCGCTTCCTCTGCGAGTTCGGCTTCTTCATCGAGCTCGGCGCCGGAACCAAAATCAACTTCGACGCGGTGCTGCTGGACTGCGCGCCCATCGTCCTCGGCGCCGACGTCCTCCTCGGGCCGCGCTGCCAGCTGTTCACGGCCAACCACCCGCACGACCCGCAGCTGCGCCGCGCCATGTGGGAGAGCGCACGGCCGATCACCCTGCACGACCGGGTGTGGCTCGGTGGGGGAGTGACCGTCCTGCCGGGCGTGACCATCGGCGCCGACACGGTCGTGGGCGCCGGCAGCGTCGTCACGAGGAGCCTCCCCGCGGGCGTGCTCGCGGTCGGCAACCCGGCGCGGATCGTCCGGGAGCTGACGTGACCGCCGGTGCGGCGGCCCCGCTGCCGGCCGGGCACCACCGGGCCGTCGTCTTCGACCTCGACGGCACCCTGGTGGACTCCGTGCGCCCCGACTTCCTCGCCTGCACCGCCCTGTTCGAGGAGCACGGCGCCCGGCTGCCGCACGACGTGTGGGCGCGCGAGGTCTGCGGCCGCCCCGAAGGCTACGCGCGGCTGTTCGCCCTGCTCCGCGAGACCGCTCCGGCACCCGGCGGCAGCGACGGGCAGCTCCGGCGCCGCCTCTGCGACCACTGGGCCACCTACATGACGCCCGCCCACATCCGCCTCCTGCCCGGTCTGCCGGACACCCTGGAGCGGGCACGGGACGCCGGGCTGCGCCTGGCCGTGGCGTCCTCGTCCGACGGCGCCTGGGTCCGCCGCTGGCTGCGCCACTTCGCCCTGGACCACTTCTTCGACGCGGTGGTCACCGGGGACGACGTGACCCGCCGCAAACCGGCGCCCGAGCCGTACCTGCGGGCCGCGGCGGCGCTGGGCTGCGCGCCGTCCCGCTGCGTGGCCGTGGAGGACTCGCTGACCGGCGTCGCCGCCGCCCGGGCCGCCGGGACGACGGTCGTGGCGGTACCGACACCCCTGACCAGGGGGCTCGACTACGGCGCCGCCGACCGGGTACTCCCCGACCTGGTGGGCGCCGACTTCACCGCACTGCCGGGCACCGGCCCGGCCACGGCCCCGGGCGCGGGTACGGCCACCGGCACGGACACGGGCGCGCGCGGGAAGGAGCGGGAGCCATGGCCGACCTGACCCGGCACGGCGCGGCCGGCGGGCGCGCCGAGTGGTGGCGCGACGCGGTCGTCTACCAGATCTACCCCCGCAGCTTCGCCGACGGGAACGGCGACGGCACCGGCGACCTCGCCGGCATACGCCGCCGCCTCGACCACCTGACCGCCCTCGGCGTCGACGCGCTGTGGTGCACGCCGTGGTACCCGTCCCCCATGGCCGACGGCGGCTACGACGTGGCGGACCACCGGGGCGTCGACCCGCTGTTCGGGACCCTCCCGGAGGCCGAGGAGCTGATCGGGCTGGCCCTGCGGCGCGGCCTGCGCACCATCGTCGACGTCGTGCCCAACCACGTGTCGCGTGCCCACCCGTGGTTCCGCGCGGCGCTCGCCGCCCCGCCCGGCAGCCCCGAGCGCGCCCTGTTCCACTTCCGGCCCGGGCGCGGACCGGACGGCGGCCTGCCGCCCAACGACTGGCGCTCCGAGTTCGGCGGCCCCGCCTGGACCCGCGTCACCGGCCCCGACGGGTCGCCTGACGAGTGGTACCTGCACCTGTTCGCGCCCGAGCAGCCCGACCTCAACTGGGCCGACCCCCGCGTACGGGCCGAGTACGAGGCGGTGCTGCGCTTCTGGTTCGACCGGGGAGTCGCGGGCGTACGGATCGACTCCGCGACACTCCTCACCAAGGACCCCGCGCTGCCCGACCTCGGGCCCGGCGACGGCCCCGCACCCCACCCGTACGCCGACCGCGACGACCTGCACGACATCTACCGCTCGTGGCGGCGCATCGCCGACTCCTACCCCGGCCGGCGCGTCCTCGTCGGGGAGATGTGGCTGCCCGACGCCGCCCGCCTGGCCCGCTACCTGCGACCCGACGAACTGCACACCGCGTTCACCTTCGACTTCCTGCAGAGCCCCTGGGACGCGGACCGGCTACGGGCCTGCGTCGACGCGACCCTCGCGAGCCACGGGGCGGTCGGCGCGCCCGCGACATGGGTGCTGTGCAACCACGACGTGACCCGCACCGTCACCCGCTACGGCCGTGCGGACACCTCCTTCGACTTCACGGCCGACGGCCGCGGCAGGCCCTCCGACCTCGCGCTCGGCACCCGGCGGGCCCGCGCCGCCTGCCTGCTCACCCTCGCCCTGCCCGGCTCCGTGTACCTGTACCAGGGCGAGGAGCTCGGCCTGCCCGAGGTGGAGGACCTGCCCCCCGACCGGCTGCGGGACCCGATGCGCATCCGCTCGGGCGGCGCCCACGCCGGCCGCGACGGCTGCCGCGTGCCTCTGCCCTGGTCCGGGACGGCCCCGCCGTTCGGCTTCGGCCCGCCCGGCGGCTCCGGCGCCGAGCCGTGGCTGCCGCAGCCGCCCGCATGGGCGTCCCTCACCGCGGAGGCGCAGGACGGCAGCCCCGACTCGATGCTCACCCTCTACCGCACGGCCATCCGCCTGCGGCGCGCGGCACTCGACGCGGCCCCGCGGGAACCCGGCGGAGACCCCGGCTTCCACTGGCTGCCCGCCCCCGACGGGGTGCTGGCCTTCCGCTGGGCCGACGGCCTGGTGTGCGCCGTGAACCTGTCGCCGCGCCCGGTACCGCTGCCCGCCGCGCACACGCTCCTGCTGGCCAGCGGCCCGGTGCCCGGCGGGCGGCTGCCGCCCGACACCGCCGCCTGGCTGCGCCCGCACCGCCCGGCTGGGCCGGCCGGCTGAGGCGAAGGCCCCGGCCCGCGGGCCGGCTCCACCCGCTGCCCGGCTGGGCCGGTCGGCTGACGCGAGGGCCCGGTCCGCGGGTCGGCTTCACCCGCTGCCCGGGTACGGGCCGACCGCGGCAGCGGCCAGGCCCGCGGCGGCGGCCCGACCCGCAGGGAGCCCGCGCGCCCCGCCCGGCCCCGGCGCATCCGCGGGCGGGGCGGACGGGGGCACGCCGCGCCCCGTGTCAGCGCGCCTCCCCGCCGTGACGGGACGGGGAGGGGCCGCGCGGAGCCGGTACGGCGTCCACCGCGGGCGCGGCCAGCCCGTACTGGGCCGCCTGCGCGGTGAACATGCCCCGGTACAGGCCGCCGCGGGCCATCAGCTCCTCGTGGGTGCCCGCCTCGACGACGCGCCCCCGGTCCAGGACGTAGATCTGGTCGGCCTTCATGGTCGCCGCCAGCCGGTGCGTGACGAGCACCACCGCGTGCCCCTCCTCGGCCAGCGACCACAGCCCCTCGAAGGCGGCGATCTCCGCGTGCGGGTCGAGAGCCGAGGTCGGCTCGTCGACCAGCAGGAACGGCGCCCGCCGGTACCGGGTCCTTGCGGTACCCAGCTTCTGCCACTGCCCGCCCGAAAGCTGCACCCCGCGCTCGTAGCCCTTGAAGACGATCGAGTCCCAGCCGTGCGGCAGCCCCTCCACCAGGTCGAGCACGTCGGCCTCTCCGGCCGCCTCGCGCACGCCCTCCATGTCCCGCGGGCGGTCGCCGGCTCCGATGGCCACGTTCGCCGCCGCGGTCATCTCCCAGCGGGGGAAGTCCTGCGCCAGCAAGCCCACCGAGGCGAACACCTGCGCCCGGTCCGCCTCGCGGAGCTCGACCCGCTCACCCGCGCCGCCCTCCCACCACACGGTGCCTTCCGTCGGCAGCAGCAGCCCGGCCAGCACCTTCGTCAGCGTGGTCTTGCCCGAACCGTTCGCACCGACCAGAGCCGTCACCTTCCCGCGCGGGATCCGTACGCTCACCCCCTCCAGGCTGGGGGACCCGGCGCCCGGGTAGGTGAACGACACCTCCTGCGCCCGCACTTCCCGCACCGGCGCGGGCAGCGCCGCCCCGGTCCGCGGGATGGCGTTCTCCCCGGCGATCCGGATGGCGTCCTCGGTGTCCGTGAGGAACAGCAGTTCCTCGTAGAGGCGGTTGACCTGCTGCACCAGCGAGGTGAGCCGCGCGGTCGACGTGCGGATGGCGATCACCGCGGTGCCTCCGACGGCCAGCGGCAGACCACCGCTCGCCAGCAGCCACCACAGCGCCCCGTAGCAGGCCAGCGATGCCAGCCCGGCGAAGCCGCCCGCGACCAGGTCCGTGGCGGCCTGCGCGCGGGCCAGCCGCCGCTGCTCCGCCTCCGTCTGCCGGGACATCTCCTCGTAGCCGGACAGCAGCCTGCTGCCGGCGGCGTGCACGCGGATCTCCCCGGCGGCGTGCGGGCGGGTCAGGTACGCCAGGAGCGAGGCGATCGCCCGTCGGTGGTCCACCCAGTGCAGGCGCGAGAGGTACTCGCGGCGCGCCGAGCGGACCGCCCCCCACCCCTTGGGCAGGGCGATGGCCAGCAGCATCGGCAGCAGCACCCAGTGCAGCGAGGCCAGCACGACGGCGGCCGCCGCCATGCCGATCACCACGTTCCCCACACCCACCGACAGCCGCAGCATGCTGCGGGCCGAGTCGGTGCCGAACCTTCCCGCCTCCAGCACCCGCTGGACCTCGGGCCGCTCGGTGGCCGCCACCTCGACATGGGTGACGGCCGTGTAGTACCGCGCGGACACCGCCCGCTCCACCTGCGGCTCCAGCCGGCCCGACATGGCCGTCGACCACGCCGACAGGAGCGCCGCGGCCACCGCCGCGGCGCCGAGCACCACCAGCGACGGCACCGCCTCGCGCAGCTTCTCCGCGGTCGGGCCGTCGGCGAAGAGCCGCGTGAGGACGCTGTTCACCGCCACCAGCCCCCACCCGGCCGTCACGCCCTGCCCGAGCTGCGCGGCCACGACGCCCGCCAGCGCCCGCCGGTCCGTCCGCCAGCCCGTGCGCAGCACCATGCCCACCATGCGCGGCAGCGCCGCGGCCATGTGCCCGAAACCCAAGCGGGTCAGCGGCCCCTCGTGGCGTACGAAGGACTGGTCATAGCGCAACCGCCCTCCGTACAGTTCCCGCTCGGCGTCCGAGACGCCCTCCGCGCTCCCGCTCCCCTGCGCGTCCTTGCTCGGCTCACTGCCTGGTCCGGCTGCTGTCAACGTGCCCCCTCCAAGAGCGCCACCCGGTGTCGCGGTGTCCAACGACACCGCGCGGACTTCGAACACACGTCTTTCGGACGAGCCCTCCACCCCGCGGTTCAGCGGCCCGGTGAACGTGCCCGCTGCACCGACCCGTACCGCCCAAGGGGCCGACGGCACCGCGGACCTGGCCGAAACGCCGCTGCTCGTGGCGTGTGCTGCCCGTGTGGCGCGCGGGTGGCCTGGGACGGGGACAGGCCGGTGCGCCCCAGGCGCCCTGGGCTTCCACGGGCCCCGCGCCGCCGGGCACACGGGGCGGCAGCGGGCGGGCCGAGGCCCGCCGACGGCGGCCCGGAAGCGGCCCGCCGTCGGCGGGAGGCAGCACCACCCGGACCCGTCAGCCCGCCCTGGCCCGTCAGCCGCTGCCCTGACCGCCGGCGCTCCCGCTCCGGCCCGCCTCGCGGCCGCCGCCGCACGGCCGCCCCACCGGCACCGCGCAGCACGCGCGGCGCTGCGCGCGTCTCAGACGCGCCCGCCCCGGCCCTTCGACGGGACCGTGCCCGCAGGGGCCGCCGCGCGGCGGCCCCGCAACCCCAGGCGCCGCGCCACGCGGCCCGCCGCCCGGCGGGGGAGGGCGCGCAGCGGCACGGAGCCGCGCAACCGGTACGCGGAGTCCGGGATGCCCGCCGCCCGGTCCCGGAAGTGCGGGTACGCCTCGTACCGCAGGCCCCACCGGCGTACACGCGCAGGAGCGGCACCGGCCTGGAGGAACGCCACCACGTCCCGCAGCACGTCGGGTCTGCCCAGCGCCACACAGGTCAGCCGCAACCGCTCCGCCGTCTTCAGCCGCCGGGCGACACCCGGCGTCCAGTACGCGGCCATCAGCGGCGCCGCCAGCGCCATCTTGCGGCGCAGCACCTCCTCGGACTGGCGCAGCAGGACGGGGCCGAACTGCGGCAGCAGGGTGACGACGAACGGCCGCAGCATCAGCAGGTCCCGCTTCCTGCCCGGCGGCACGTGCCGGGCGATCAGCTCCATGAGGGCCCGCGCCGAGGCGAAGCGGGGCTCGTACCCGCCGCTCTTCGTCACGTGCTTGCCGTCCTCGCGCCCCACCAGGTAGTAGCAGTCGTAGTCCGCGACGACCGACACGCCGTCGGCCCGCAGGTACGCCTCCAGGGTGAACAGCGCGTCCTCACCTGTGCGGAGGGTCTCGTCGAACCGCATGCCGTGGCGCACGAGCAGTTCCCGCCGGAACAGCTTCTGCGCGCTGAGGGTGTACTTCACGCAGGACGTGAAGATGTCGGCGCGCTCGACGGTGGCGCCCCACATCGACGAGGCGGCGCGGCGGTTGACGCCGACGGTCCTGCCGAGCACCACGTCCGTCCGCGCCCGGTCCGCCATCGCGACCAGCCGTTCGAGGGCCTGTTCGCCGAGCCGGTCGTCCGCGTCGAGGAAGAAGACGTACCGGCCGCGGGCCAGCCGCAGCCCGGTGTTGCGCGGCCCGCCCGGAGCACCGGAGTTGCTCTGCCGGACGACCCGTACGGGCATGTCGGCGCGCGCGGCGAACTCCTCCAGGCACGCGCCCGTACCGTCCGTCGACCCGTCGTCGACGGCGATGACCTCCATGCGCTCGGGGCCGATGCTCTGCGCGGCGACCGACGCGAGGCAGGCCACCAGGTACGGCATGGCGTCGAAGGCCCCGATGACCACGCTGACGTCAGGGACGCCACCGGGCATCCGGGCGGCGGCGCCACCCGGCCGGCGTGCCTGCCGGGACCGTTCCGCGGGGAGGCCGCCCGGCCGGCGGGACGTCACGCCCCCCTCCCGGCGGGCAGCGCACGGCGGCGGCCTGCGGCGGCACTCCGCCCGCCGGTCAGGAGGGTCGGCGACGCACCGGCCGCTCGCTGCTCTACCATCGCGTCCTCCGCTCACCCGCCTGCCGGGGCCCACCGGGGCAGCAGGCTCCGTACCCCGTTATGTTTTCTGCGGCTCCGCAACGGGGCCGCTGGCCTCCGGGCCCGGCATGACTGTTGCCCCCTGTCGAAGGCATGACCTGGGGGGTGGTGTCACCGGGTCCGGGGGTGTTCGTCGGAGACGCTGATCAGAGGTCCGGCCACCGTCCGGTCCGGCGCAATGCCGGACAGTTCGCGGGCGGCAGGTCTGCATAACGTGGATGCGCGAGCACGACACCCGAGCCGAGGCCGGCACCGCCAACACCCCCTGGGAAGGGGCACGATGTTCGAGATCGAAGACGTGGGCGTGTTCCTGGGCCTGGACGTCGGCAAGAGTGCCCACCACGGTCATGGGCTCACCCCGGGCGGGAAGAAGGTCTTCGACAAACCGCTGCCCAACAGCGAGCCCAGGCTGCGGGCCGTCTTCGACAAGCTGCGCGACAAGTTCGGCACCGTCCTGGTGATCGTGGACCAGCCCGCCTCCATCGGCGCCCTGCCGCTGACCGTCGCCCGCGACGCCGGCTGCCAGGTCGCCTACCTGCCCGGACTCGCGATGCGCCGGATCGCCGACCTCTACCCGGGCGAGGCCAAGACCGACGCCAAAGACGCCGCCGTCATCGCGGACGCCGCACGGACTATGCCGCACACCCTGCGCTCGCTGGAACTGACCGACGAGATCACTGCCGAGCTCACCGTGCTCGTCGGCTTCGACCAGGACCTCGCCGCCGAGGCCACCCGCACCTCCAACCGGATACGCGGTCTGCTCACCCAGTTCCACCCCTCGCTGGAGCGCGTCCTGGGCCCGCGCCTGGACCACCAGGCCGTGACCTGGTTGCTGGAGCGCTACGGATCCCCGGCCGCCCTGCGCAAGGCAGGCCGCCGCAGACTCGTGGAGCTGATCCGCCCGAAGGCCCCGCGCATGGCCACCCGGCTGATCGACGACGTCTTCGACGCGCTCGACGAACAGACCGTCGTGGTCCCGGGCACCGGCACCCTCGACATCGTGATCCCCTCCCTGGCCGCCTCGCTCACCGCTGTTCACACCCAGCGCCGGGCGATGGAAGCCCAGATCAACGCTCTGCTGGAGGCTCACCCTCTTTCCCCGGTCCTGACGTCGATGCCCGGCGTCGGCGTCAGGACCGCCGCCGTCCTGCTGGTTACCGTCGGCGACGGCACCAGCTTCCCCACCGCAGCCCACCTCGCCTCCTACGCCGGCCTCGCACCCACCACGAAGCAGTCCGGGACCTCGATCCACGGCGAACACGCACCCCGAGGCGGAAACCGGCAGCTCAAACGGGCGATGTTCCTCTCGGCCTTCGCCTGCATGAACGCCGACCCGGCCTCCCGCACCTACTACGACAAGCAACGAGCCCGCGGCAAAACCCACACCCAGGCACTCCTCCGCCTCGCCCGCCAACGCATCAGCGTCCTGTTCGCCATGCTCCGCGACGGCACCTTCTACGAACCCCGGACACCGACGGACGTCGAACTCGCCGCATAGCTTCAGCAAGCCCGAACCACCCGAAACCCGACAGAGGTGCCTTGACGAAAGACATAGAGGCACCCCCCGTGGCGTGGGATGCGGGCCCCGGGGGCGTCAGCCGTACGCGGCGTGCCCTGTGCCGTCGCGGCCCCGACCCGGCCCTGACCGCGCCTCGGCCGCACCGCCTCGGGAGGGGCACCGACCGCGTTGCGGCGACGCTCCGCCGCTGCTGCGCGGCCTCCCGCCGTCCCTGCCGACGCCTGGTATACCTCGATCGCCGGCCCTGGCCCGGCACCGACCCGTGGCACTGGGCCGATCGGGGGACCCGGGCACCTCCCGGGGCCCGGCCACGCCCGCCCCGACGGGCGGGAGCCGCGGAAGGGCCCGGACGCACGACGGCTCGGTCGCCGCCTCGGCCGCCTGAGGCGACTCAGCCGCCTGAGCTGCCTGAGTCGCCGGAGCTGCCTGAGTCGCCGGAGCTTCCTGAACTTCCTGAACTGCCTGGGTGTCCTGAGCCGCCCTGCCCGTCGCTTGCCGCACGAGCCGCGCGGAGCAGGGTCGCGCCCGCCAGGTAGCCGACCAGGGCCGCGGTGGGCAGCCCGAAGGGCCCGTGGTCGGCCGGACCGGCGTCGGCCACACCGAGCAGTCCGAGCACGCAGGCGGCGTAGCCGACCGTGGCCGCCGCGGCGCGCCGCCCGGATCCGCCGAGCGCCCTCGCCGCCCACCTGTCGTGCCGGGCGGTGGAGCGGCCCAGGCGGCCGCGCCTCTCGACCCGTCCGAAGACGGCCACCAACCCGACCAGGACCAGGGAGAGCACGGCCAGCCACGGCAGCTTCCACAGCAGCCACGCTGCCGTGTCCGCGGGCGGCCGGGGCAGCGGCACCCGGTCGGAGGCGTACGCGGCCGCGGCGACGAGCACGAAGGCGCTCATGTGCCACAGCAGGACGGTGAGGATGACGGAGTTCACGGCGATCACGGCCATCCACGGCCGGAGCCGCCGCATCCACCGGTTCCCCGCGTCGCGCAGGAGCAGCACCAGCCCGAGCTGGGCCGTGGCCAAGGCCAGCAGGGCGAGGGTGGGCGGCGAGAGGTTGCCGAGCGGCATGCCGGGATAGTCGACCATGCTCACGGGGTACGGGCCGGCCACGGTGAGGAGCACCGCAGTACCGGCACCGCCGATCAGCAGCGGCACGGCGACACCGCGACGGGCGGGAAGCGTCCCGTCCTGCCAGGCGAAGCCGATCTGGTGCACGGCCAGCCACGCGAACACGTAGTTGCCCTGCTGCAGCGCCGGCGCGTCGAGACCCAGCCGTGCCGCGTCCCCGGCGGCGACCAGTCCCACCAGCACGAGCGGCACGACCGGCCCGGCCTGCCGGTGCAGGCGGTGCATCAGCGGCGTCAGCCACACCACCACCAGGTACACGAGCAGGAACCACAGGGGGATCGCGGCCAGCCACACCGCCCTGCCCACCGCGGCGGGATCGACGCCGGCCCGTCGGGCGACCAGTGCCGCCGCGGCCAGCGTCACCAGAAGCGCGGTCGTCGGCCGCACCAGCCGCGCCGTCCGGCGCAGCAGCCAGTCCTGGACCCCGCCGCCCCCACGCGTGTGCGAGGTCAGCGAGGCGGCGTTGGCGAACCCGCCCACCATGAAGAACACCGGCATCACCTGGACCAGCCAGGTGATCGGGCGGCCCCATGGCAGCACTTCCAGGGCGCTGAAGCCGGCCGGCCCGCGGGGACCGTCGGTGACGACGATGACGGTCCAGTGGCCGAGCACCACCACCAGGATGGCGAGCGCCCGCAGCAGGTCGGCGTGGCGTTCCCGCCGCGGCGGGGTGCGCTCCGCGAGTTCGCGCAGGCTGGGCATGCGGCCAGCATAGGAGCGGAGCGGGGGGACAAGGCGGCGGTCGGCGCGCCGTCCGGAGAAGCACCGCACAGGCGCGGCGACCCTGGCACGCCATCGCGGACGGGAACCGACCTATTGGGCCCCTACCGTTGCGCTCACCAGCCGACCGCGGGGAAGGAAGACGCCATGCCTCAGCAGAAGAGCACCGCGCCGGAGGGGTACACCACCGTCGCGCCCTGGGTGGTCACCGACGACACGGGAGCCTTCCTCGACTTCGTCTCCGAGGCTTTCGGCGGTGAGGAGATCGGGCGCGTGCCGACCGAGGACGGTGCGATCGGGCACGGGGAGGTCCGCGTCGGCGACACGGTCGTCCTGGCCTTCGACCGGCGCGCCGACTGGCCCGCCGTGCCGAGTCTGCTGCGCGTGTTCGTCCCCGACGCGGACGAGGCGTTCTCCCGCGCCGTGGCCGTCGGCGCCGAGGTCGTCACCGCCCTGGCGGACAGCGCGTTCGGGCAGCGCGGGGGGCGTGTCAAGGACCCGTTCGGCAACATCTGGTGGGTGGTCACCAGCGTCGAGGACGTCACCGAGGAAGAGGTGTGGAAGCGGTTGCAGGAGCCCGTCCACGCGGAGGCCATGCGGGTGGCCCAGGAGACACTCGACGCGGAGCTCAGCGGCCGCAGCCTCGGGCGCAGCAGCGCGCCCGTCCGCGCGGCCCCCCACTCCTGATCCCGGCGGGCGCGGAAGGCGCCTGCCCGCGTCTACGGCGCGCCACCGCCCGCGGAGTGCACCTGACGGCGCCTGACCCGGCGAAGAGCCGGGGCGGGCGCCGTCTTCGGCGTGCTCCCCGCGGCGGGCGCGTTGCCGCAGGTGCGACTGCCACCAGCACCACCCGGCAGCGCCGGCACCCGTGGCGACTCGGGCAGGTACCCGCGGGCCGCCGGGCAGGTACCCGCGGGCCGCCGGGCAGGCACCCGTGGGCCGCCGGGCAGGCACCCGTGGGCCGGGCGGGCCCGGCGCCTCCGGCGACGCACGTACGCCTGGTGCACCTGGCACCCCCGGCAGTACACCCGGCCCGGTGGCTGCGGCTTCCCCGGCGACACCCGTACGCCTGGCCCCCTCCGGCTGCTCTGGCGGCCCGGGCACCCGCGGGAGCCCCGGAAGCCCGGCCGGCCGGTGCCGCACACGGGGAGGACGCACCGCGCCCGGTGAGCCCGGGCCGATCGCGAGCCCGAGCGATGGCGAGCCCGTGCCCGTCGTCCGGCGCCCGAGCGATCCGGATCCCGCAGCGGAGCTCCCCGCGGCGACGCAGCACCGCGGGCGCGGTAGTGCGAACGGGGCCTCGAACAAGATCATCATATTGGGGTAATGCCGTCGGATCCTCTGGACGGCCCCTGCTGACGGACCGTTACTGTTCCCGCGGATCTGGTCGGAAGCCCAGGCATTTTTCCTCCTTTCCTCCTCTTTGGCCGGCCGGCCCTGCCGTGCGCCGTCCGCTACCCCCGAAGGAGAGCTCGCCCCGATGACCGTCGACACCAGCCCGGAAGCCCAGCCTGATACGCAGGCGGCGCACCCGCAGCAGTCCCTCAGCACCGCAGCCGCCCGCAAGCTCGCCAGCACGACCAAGTCCGCGCCGCAGATGCAGGAGATCACCTCCCGCTGGCTGCTGCGGATGCTCCCCTGGGTGGAGACCAAGGGCGGTGCGTACCGCGTCAACCGCAGGCTCACCTACACCGTCGGTGACGGGCGCGTCGAGTTCGTCCAGGACGGGGCCCGCGTCCGCGTCATCCCCCGCGAACTCGGCGAACTCGCCCTCCTGCGGGGGTTCGAGGACGACGCGGTCCTCACCGCCCTCGCCGACCGCTGCGTGCAGCGCGACTTCACCGCGGGCGAGGTCCTCGTGGAGCGCGGCGGCCCCGCCGGGGAGATCCACCTGATCGCGCACGGCCGCGTCAGCCAGCTCTCCGAAGGCCCGTACGGCGACGACATCTCGATCGCCGTCCTCGCCGACGGCGACCGCTTCGGCGAGAACGCCCTCCTCGACGCCGACGCCACCTGGGACTACACCGCCACGGCCGAGACCTCCGGCACCCTGCTCACCCTCTCCCGGGCCGACTTCGCCGCCATCCAGGCGTCCTCGCCTGCCCTCCAGGCCCACATCCAGGCCTTCAGCTCCCTACCGGAGCAGCGGCAGAACCGGCACGGCGAAGCCGAGATCGCCATGTCGGCCGGCCACGTCGGTGAGGCCGTGCTGCCGGGCGCCTTCGTGGACTACGAGCTGAACCCGCGTGAGTACGAACTGTCCGTCGCCCAGACCGTCCTGCGGGTCCACACCCGGGTCGCCGACCTCTACAACGGGCCGATGAACCAGACGGAGGAGCAGCTCCGTCTGACCATCGAGGCGCTGCGCGAGCGCCAGGAGCACGAGCTGATCAACAACCGCGAGTTCGGTCTGCTCCACAACGCCGACTTCAAGCAGCGGATCCAGCCCCACTCGGGTGCGCCCACCCCGGACGACATGGACGAGCTGCTCTGCCGCCGCCGCGGCACCAAGCTCTTCCTCGCCCACCCGCGGACGATCGCCGCGATCGGACGCGAGTTCAACGCCCGCGGCCTGTACCCGGACCACGTCGACCTCGGCGGTCAGCAGGTCCCCGCCTGGCGCGGCGTCCCGATCCTGCCCTGCAACAAGATCCCGATCACCAAGGAGCAGACCAGCTCCATCATCGCGATGCGCACCGGCGAGGAGAACCAGGGCGTCATCGGCCTGCGCCAGACCGGTCTGCCGGAGGAGTACGAGCCCGGCCTCTCCGTCCGCTTCATGGGCATCAGCGAGCAGGCGATCATGTCGTACCTGGTCACCACGTACTACTCCGCCGCCGTCCTCGTGCCCGACGCGCTCGGCGTGATGGAGAACGTGCAGATCGCCCGCAGGCGCGACTAGCCCGTGCCCTCGAAGCACCGCCCGCCTGCCGGCGCCCGGCAGGCAGCCCGGCGCCGCCGGGCCCGCCCCGCTGGCGGACGGCGGCACTTCGACGGCACCCCCGGCGGCAACCGCCCCACGGCCCCGGCAGCCCGGGCCCGGGCGGGGCACGCTCGCCTCTGGATCCGGGCCAGTCACCCCACCGCACAAGGAGCTACGGATGCCCGATCCCGATCTCTCTCCTCCGCAGGCGGGCGTTCCCGCCGCCGCACCCCGCTTCGGAGCCCACGGCCTGCTCCGGAGCTGCGTCCCCGCCGGCGGTGCGGCGGCGGGCGCGGGCATCCCCGCCGGGGCGCCCGCCGCCGCTCCGGCGCCTTTCGCCCTGCCGACGGGAGGCCGGCCGCTCGTGACCGCGGCTGCCTCCACCACCGCAACCGACCGGGCCGCCGCGACCGCACCTGCGGACCCGGCGTCCTCGACCACCGCGACCGACCCGGCCGGCACGGCCGCCGCGGGGCCGACCCGGGGCCGCGACCACCGCTGCCCGCCCGGCCGCCGGGGCCACGGGGGCGGCCTGGCCGCCGGGGCCGCCCCGGCAACCGGGGCCGCGTCGGTCGGCCTCGCCAGCCGGCAGGAGCCCGTACCGGCCCCGGGGCGTACCGCGCTTGAGCGGCTCCTGCGCGGCCCCAGCGGCCTGGGGACGGCGTGCCTCTCCCTCGCCCGACGCGAGGGCGGACCCTCCGCACCGGCCGAGGCGGGAGGCGCGGAGGAGCAGACCGCGGGACGGCCGATCCCCGGCCTCTACTTCCACCCCGTCCCCGACCCCGACCCCGCCCGCGTGGCCGAGGTCAGCCGACGGATCAAGGACTGGGCCGTGGAAGAGGTGCACCTGTTCCCCGACGAGTGGGAAGGCCAGTTCGACGGCTTCTCCGTCGGGCGCTACATGGTGGCCTGCCATCCCGACGCGCCGACCGTCGACCACCTGATGCTCGCCACCCGGCTGATGATCGCGGAGAACGCGGTCGACGACTGCTACTGCGAGGACCACGGCGGCTCCCCCGTCGGCCTCGGCGGACGCCTCCTCCTCGCGCACACCGCCCTCGACCCGCTCCACACCACCCCGGAGTACGCCCCGGCCTGGGCGGAGTCACTGGGCTCGGACGCACCCCGGCGGGCGTACCGGAGCGCCATGGACTACTTCGTCCGCGCCTCCACCCCCTCCCAGGCGGACCGCTACCGCCACGACATGGCGCGCCTGCACATGGGCTACCTGGCGGAGGCGGCCTGGGCCGAGACCGACCACCTGCCGGAGGTGTGGGAGTACCTGGCGATGCGCCAGTTCAACAACTTCCGCCCCTGCCCGACCATCACCGACTCCGTCGGCGGCTACGAACTCCCGGCCGACCTGCACGCACGGCCCGACATGCAGCGCGTCATCGCGCTCGCCGGCAACGCGACCACCATCGTCAACGACCTGTACTCGTACACGAAGGAGCTCGCCGCCCCCGGCCGCCACCTCAACCTGCCGGTCGTACTCGCCGAGCGGGAGAAGCTCTCCGAACGCGACGCGTACCTGAAGGCCGTCGAGGTCCACAACGACCTCATGCGCGCCTTCGAAACCGCCGCCGCCGAGCTCGCCGCCGCCTGCCCCGTCCCCACCGTGCTGCGCTTCCTCAAGGGCGTGGCCGCCTGGGTCGACGGCAACCACTACTGGCACCGGACCAACACCTACCGCTACAGCCTGCCCGATTTCTGGTGAGAAATGGATTCCTCAGTGACAACCGAGCTGACCTCCGCCGACGCCGCCACCGCCTCCGTGCTCATCCCGGGCCCGGCGACGCCCTACCAGGGGGACATCGCCCGCTACTGGAACAACGAGGCCCGGCCGGTGAACCTGCGCCTCGGTGACGTGGACGGGCTGTACCACCACCACTACGGCATCGGCGCCGTCGACCACGCGGCCCTGGGCGACCCCCAGGACGCGGGGCACGAGCAGCGGCTGATCGCCGAGCTGCACCGGCTGGAGTCCGCGCAGGCCGACATGCTCCTCGACCACCTCGGCCCGATCACTCCCGACGACACCCTCGTCGACGCGGGCTGCGGCCGCGGCGGCACCAGCGTCATGGCCCACCAGCGCTACGGCTGCAGGGTCGAGGGCGTCACCCTCTCCTCCACGCAGGCCGACTTCGGCAACCGGCGCGCGAAGGAACTCGGCATCGGGGACCACGTCCGCGCCCGGGTCTGCAACATGCTCGACACGCCCTTCGACAAGGGCAGCATCGCCGCCTCGTGGAACAACGAGTCCAGTATGTACGTCGACCTGGACGACCTCTTCGCCGAGCACGCGCGCTTCCTCAAGGTCGGCGGGCGCTACGTGACGATCACCGGCTGCTGGAACCCGCGCTACGGCCAGCCGTCGAAGTGGGTCTCCCAGATCAACGCCCACTTCGAGTGCAACATCCACTCCCGCCGCGAGTACCTGCGCGCCATGGCCGACAACCGCCTGGTCCCGCAGGCCGTCGTCGACCTGACCCCGGACACGCTGCCCTACTGGGAGCTGCGCGCCACGTCGTCGCTGGTCACCGGTATCGAGGAGGCGTTCATCGAGTCGTACAGGGACGGTTCCTTCCAGTACGTGCTGATCGCGGCCGACCGCGTCTGACCCCCGACCGCGTCTGACCCCCGACCGTCCGAGCCCGGGGCCGGGGCCGGGCCCGCCCGCAGCGGCGGTCCGGCCCCGCAGCACGCTGCCGGCGCGCGACCGGTGCACCCCGGGCCTCGGACCGGCCGCCCTCTGCGTGGCGCTCGGCTCGACGCTCGCCAGGGGCGTCGGCCCTGGTGCTCCTCGTCACCCCGCCGTTCCTCACCGCCAAGGCGGCGGCGCACTCCACCCCCTTCCGACGACTCATCAAGGCCGAGCCCGCACTGCTCCTGCGGGACGGCCGCATGCCGGCGGACGAGTTGACCCGCCGGCGCGTCACGGAGAGCGAAGTGCGCCAGGCCATCCGCGCACACGACCTCGGCGACCTCAGCGAGGTCGCGGCCGTGGTACTGGAGACCGACGGCACCTTCAGCGTGATCCCACACTCCGCGTACGGCTCCGGCGACGCCCTGAAGGGTGTCCGCCGGTCAGGCGGCCCGGCCCTCGACCACTGACCAAGGACAGCCTCGCGCCGCCTTCGCGGGCCCCCTTCCCCGCAGACCGCTCCATCCCGCGGGGCGGCTGACGTACAGTGGGGGCGGGCCGTGACTGGCGCTTGGGTGGAGTACCACCGGGGAGCGGCCTGGCGGGCCGCTCGAAGCGGTCGTGCCGACTGCCGCGCGCCTGGGCGACGAACAGATCCGTTCCCTTTGTCTCGCCGCCCGGGAGGTTCCGATGACCACCACTGCCGCAGCCCGTCTCATGGACGGCGGCTCCCTCGCCCGCCGCCTCGTCGAGGAGACCGCGGCCCGCGCCGCCGACCTCACCCGCCGCACCGCTGTCCAGCCGTGCCTGGCCACCGTCCTTGTCGGGGAGGACCCCGCGTCCGTGACGTACGTACGGATGAAGCGCGCCCGCTGCGAGAAGGCCGGGATCCGCTCCCGCCACGTCGAGCTGCCCGCTGCCACGACGACCGAGGAGCTCGTCGGCGTCCTCACCGACCTGTCCCGCGACCCGGGGGTGCACGGCATCCTGCTCCAGCACCCGGTGGGCCCGCACATCGACGAGCGCGCCGCCTTCGAGGCCATCGCCCCGGAGAAGGACGTCGACGGTGTCACCACCAGCTCCTTCGCGTCCATGAGCTTCGGGCTGCCCGGCTTCGTCTCCTGCACGCCCGGCGGCATCATGCGGCTGCTCGACGCCTACGACGTCGATCCTGCGGGCAAGAGGGCCGTGGTCGTGGGCCGCAGCGCCATCCTCGGCAAGCCCGCCGGGATGCTGCTGCTCGCCAGGAACGCCACGGTGACCTACTGCCACTCGTACACCCCGGCCGCCGAGTTGTCCGCGGCGCTGCGCGAAGCCGACATCGTGGTCGCGGCCGTCGGACGCCCCCGGTTCATCGCGGGGGAGGACATCAAGCCGGGAGCCGTCGTCGTCGACGCGGGGTACAACGAGGGCAACGTGGGCGATGTCGACTTCGACAGCGCCGCCGAAAGGGCGGGCCTCATCACCCCGGTGCCCGGCGGTGTAGGCCCCATGACCATCGCCACCCTCCTCAGCCAGACGGTGGACGCGGCGGAACGGCAGTCGGCAGCCGGGGCCGCGTGACCCCGCGGCGGGCCCGGCACCCCCGGCCCGCCGCCCGATGCCGGAGGCTCCGTCGCGCTGCCCCCGCAGGCGAGCTCCGGACCCCCGGGCCCCCGGGCCCTCGGCGCGCGGGCGCGCGGTGGGGCGGTTCCCCGCCGGGGCGTGCCGCGCGACCGCCGGAGGCGCCGGACCGCGGCTCGGGCTGATGCCCGAGCAGGCCGTGTGCGGCGGAAAGGGGGTGCCGAGGAACCGCAGGGCCCGACCGTACGTTCTCCGAGTGGGCAGTGGCCCTGAGCGCCCCGCTGGGGGCGCGGTGACGGCGGAGGAGGCGGCGGCATGTCGACAAGAACCAAGATCGTGGTCGGGGGAGTGGCCGTGGGGTTGCTGCTCATGCCGTTGATCGGCTTCTGGCTGTCCCTGCTGGTGGTCGTGGGCGTGCCGGTCCTGGCCTACCTCGCCCTCGACCCGGGCCAGCGGCGTCGGCTGCGCCATGTGTCCCGCAAGGAGCTTGGCCGCTGACGACCGGCGGCCGATCACGGAGCCGGCCCCGCTCCACGGCGGACCGGTGCCGTCCGACCCGGCGGAGCGCCGCTGCGGGCGGGCGGCCGGCGCGCCCGGCTGCGGATCAGCCGGGCCGTACGGCCATGGCGTCGAGTCCGGCCAGGAGAACGGGCAGACGGCTGCCGCGTCCCACCGGCAGCACCTCCTGCGGGCGCTCGTCCAGCAGGACGAAGGCGATGTCGTCGGTACGGGCCACCAGCGACCACCCGGGACCGTCCGCCCGCAGCAGGCGCGCCCCTCCCGGTGCGAACATCGACCGTATCCGCCCCGGTGGAGGCGGATCCTCCAGGTACCGCTCCAGATCCGCCAGAGCCCCGCGCACCCCACCGCGCAGGGTGGGACCCCGTCCCGCGGCGGCGCCCGGCGCCGGTTCCGCACCGGAGGCGGAGAAGTCGTCGTCGCCCAGCTGCTGCCGCCAGGAGGCCCACTGCAGGGCGATCTCGTCCGCGGCCAGCCGCCGCTGGGCCGAACCCCACGCCGCGGTGTCGGCCGGCGCCAAGGGAGCGGGATCCCCGGGCGCCGATGGGGGGTCGTGCGGCGCGGGCAGGCCGGGCGCCGCCACCGACAGGGCGAGCGGCCACCCGGGAAGCGCGCAGACCACACTGTCCTCGCGGGGTGACAGGTCGTACTCCATCCCGCAGTCCCACGCGGCGATCGCCACGGCGACCAGCGACACGTCGCTCACCGCGACCGTCCAGCGGGCCCCCGCACCGTCCTGCCCGAGGACGAGGCCGTACCCCTCGGCGTACGGTTCGAGGCCCAGGGCCCGGCACGCCTGCGGATAGTCGTCGCCCAGCACGCTGGGGAACTGCGCGGGTGTCAGGAGCACGGCCGTGAGCACGTACAGCGAGTCGTCCGGGCCGGTCCTGCCGGTCTCGTGGTTCCGGCCGGCCGTGCCGGCGCCCGTGTCCTCGCCCGTCGTGCTCACGGCGGCCTCCCGTCGTCCCGTCGCACTCGCCCGAGAGTGCCGGTCGGCGCACCGTACCAGCGAGTAACCCGCACGTCGAGAGGCATGAGGGCGCGGCGGCGGGCGGTGGCCGGACCGACCGAGGCGCCTGCGACGCCGCCGACGCCCGTCCGGGTGCCCGGGAGGCCTGCCGCGCACCCGCATCCCCGTCGTTCCGTACGGCCGCCCGGCCCTGCCCGCGGCACCGTCGGCCCTGCCCTACGGCACCGGCGGACTTGCCGCCCGGTGCGGCGGTCCCTCGCCACCACGCCCCGCGGCACCGTCGGACTTGCCGCCCGGTGCGGCGGTCCTCGCCACCACGCTCCACGCGCCCCGCAATGCGCCCCAGGGCGCCCCCGTCGCGTATTCCCGCGGCCCCCGACCCGTGGCGCTCCGGCGCCCCGTCCGCGCGGTGCGCCGGGCGGTCCGTGCCGGGCGCCGGGAGCCGCACGGGCCGGGCGGCCGGGGTGCCAAGCGGGCCTCCGCCCGTGCCCGGCCGGGTCCGTGCGGACCCGCCCGCCCGTACAGGGCGTTTCAGTCCATCCGGTCGGCCAGTACCAGGAAGCGGGCGTCGACGTCCTCGTACGCGACCATGCGCCAGCCCGAGCCGGCCAGCAGGGGGCGGAGCCGGGGCTCGGCCCTCAGATCGTCCCCGGTGAGCTGCCTGCCGTGCCGCGCCGCGAGTGCCGCCCGGCCGATCGGGTGGAACAGCGCCAGGCGGCCGCCGGGGCGCACCACCCGCGCCAGTTCGCGCAGGTCCTCGGCCGGCCGGGCGAGGTGCGACACCAGCCCCGCGCCGAACACCGCGTCCACCGCCCCGTCCCGCAGCGGCAGCCGTCCCACGTCCCCGAGCAGCAGCACCCCGCTGCGGTCCCGCCCCGCGCGCACCGCCTGAGCCAGCATGGCCGCGGTGAGGTCGAGCCCCACGACCGTGCCGGAGGGGCCGACGGCGTCCCGCAGCGCGGGCAGGGCGCGACCGGTACCGCAGCCCGCGTCGAGAACGGCGTCGCCGCGCCGCAGCCCCAGCTCCGCGACGGCCGCCGCGTAGGCCGGACCGTCGTCCGGGAAGCGGCTGTCCCAGTCGGCTGCCCGCGCGGCGAAGAACGCCTGGACGTCCGTGTGCTGATCGCTCATGGACTCATCATTCCTCACTCGTCAGCATGACCACCTGCGCGCATGTTCGGACGGTCGCGGTCGTCCGCGGGCCTCTCCCTGTCATCTTGCGTCGGCTTTCGAAACGCGTGCCCGTCGTGCGCCTTCCTCGGGGCTACCGTCCCGGACCCATGGGACACCTGGACCACGCCGCTTTCGGCTGGCTGACCCCCGCACTGTCGTACGCCATGGCCTGCGCGGGCGCCGCCCTCGGACTGCGCTGCACCGTGCGCGCCCTGGACTCCTCGGGCTCCGCGCGCCGCAACTGGCTGCTCACCGGGGCGTCGGCCATCGGCACCGGTATCTGGACGATGCACTTCATCGCCATGCTCGGCTTCACCGTCGTCGGCACCGACATCCGCTACGACGTGCCGCTGACGCTCTTCAGCCTCGCCGTCGCCGTCCTCGTCGTGGGCACCGGCGCCTTCGCCGTCGGCCACGGCCACGGCCGCCCGGTCGAGGCCCCGCGCTCCGCCGGCCCACCCGCTGCCGGCACAGCCGACCGCGCCACGGCGCGCAGCCGCCGGGACCACCGGATGTCCCTGGCCGTCGGCGGGCTCACCACCGGGCTCGGCGTCGCCGGCATGCACTACCTCGGGATGGCGGCCCTCCGGCTCCACGGAGCCGTGCACTACGACCCGCTGCTCGTCGCCCTCTCCCTCGCGATCGCGGTCGTGGCCGCCACCGCCGCCCTGTGGGCCGCGCTCAACATCCGCACGCCCGCAGCCGTGACCGTGGCCTCGCTCGTCATGGGCGCCGCCGTGAGCAGCATGCACTACACCGGCATGGCCGCGGTCACCGTGGAAGTGTCGCCGTCCGCGGAGCCGCTGCCCGGTGCCACCGCCATGCAGTTCATCTTCCCCCTCGCCGTCGGGCTCGGCGCCTTCCTCTTCATCACGTCGGCCTTCGTCGCCCTCTCCCCGACGGCGGACCCACACGCCGCCCGCGGCCCGAGCCACCGGTACGCCGGGCCGGACCCGGCCCCCGGGCCCCCGCCCCCGGGGACCACCGGCCCGCCCCCGGGGACCACCGGCCCGCCGCCGCGGGAGCGCCGCCCACGCGAGCGGCACCCCCTGTCGCAGCCGTGACGCCACCGGCGGCACCGCACGCCACCCCGAGACCAGAACGAGGACCGGTCATGCGCGCAACCCGCACCTCCAGCGCCGCCCCGCACGAGCCCCCCGCCCAGCGGGGCCGCCGCGCCCACGCCGCACCCGCGCAGAGCAGGGAGAGACCCGCGCCCCCGACGCGGCGCACCATGGCCGCGCAGCGCCGCGCAAGGCGGCCAGCACCATACGCGCCAGGATCATCTCCCTGCTCATGGTGCCCATCGTGTCCCTGCTGGCCCTCTGGGGCTTCGCCGCCGTCACCACCGCGCAGGACGTCGCCGGCCTGCGCGAGGCGCACCTCGCCGCCGAACGCGTCGGCATCCCCGTGACCGGGGCCGTCACCGCCCTCCAGGCCGAACGCCGCGCCGCCCAGCGCCACCTGGCGGCCCCGGGACCGGCCGGCGCCGACGCACTGGACGAGAGCATCCGCGACACCGACACCGCCCTCGCCCGGCTGCGCCTCGACGGCCGCCACACCACCGCGGACGCCGGCGGCCTGCCGCCCGAGACCGCCGACCGCGTACGCCGCTTCATGGACGCCACCGCAGGGCTGACCTCCCTGCGCGCCCGGGCCACCGCCGCCGGGCACCCCTCCGGCCACCGCCCGCAGAAACGTTCTCCCCTCACGCAGGAACGCATCCACGACACCTACACCGCCGCCATCACCGCCGGACTGGCCGTCCACGGCTCCCTCACCGCGCTGCCAGGCACGGGAAACGGTGCCCACGCGCGCGTGGCACTGGACATCGCGCACGCACGCGAACTCCTGGCCCGCGAGGACGCCGTGCTCAGCACCGCCCACGTGACCGGCAGTCTTCCCGCCGACCGCTTGCGGGAGTTCATCGGTGCAGCCACCGCCCGTCGCGCCCTGCTCCAGTCGGCCACCGCGGACCTCCCCGAACCCGCACGCGCCTCCTGGCGCCGCGTCACCGCCGAGGGCGCCCACCGCCGGCTCCTGGCCGCCGAGGACGCGGTCATGTCCGCCCCCGCCGGCCGCGCGGGCGTCACAGTGGTGCCCGCCGCCACCTGGGAGCCCGTCGCCACCTCCGTACACGCGGCCCTCGACGCACTCGAGACCGACGCCCGGGGGTCCGCCACCGGCCAGGGCCGCTCCCCGGCCGCCGCCGCGCTCACGCCCGCGGGTGCGGCCGTGCTCCTTGGCCTCGGGGCTGTCGCCGCCTCCCTCGTCATCTCCGTGCGCATCGGCCGCCGCCTCGTCGTGGACCTCGTCGGACTGCGCGACTCCGCACTCGGTATCGCCCACCGCGACCTGCCCGCCGCGATGCGCCGGCTCCGCGCGGGCGAGGACATCGACATCGACCGCGCAGCACCGCACGCCCCTCCCGCACAGGACGAGATCGGACAGGTGGCACAGGCCCTCGCCACCGTCCACCACGCCGCGCGGCGCCGCCGCCGAGAGGGCCGAGCTCGCCGGCGGTATCTCCAGCGTCTTCGTCAACCTCGCCCGGCGCAGCCAGCTGCTGGTCCACCGGCAGCTCGCCCTGCTCGACAGCATGGAACGCCGCGCCGACGACCCCGGGGAACTCGGCGACCTTTTCCGCCTCGACCACCTCACCACGCGCATGCGGCGCCACGCGGAGAACCTCATCATCCTGTCCGGCGCCGCCCCCGGACGCGCCTGGCGGACCCCCGTCCCCCTCACCGACGTCGTCCGCGCCGCCGTCTCCGAAATCGAGGACTACGCGCGCGTGGAGGTGCGCCCCCTGCCCGAGGCAGCGGTGACCGGAGGTGCGGTCGCGGACCTCACCCACCTCCTCGCCGAACTCGCGGAGAACGCCACGCAGTTCTCCCCGCCCCACACCAAGGTCCGCGTCAGCGGAGAACCCGTCGGCAACGGCTACGCGCTGGAGATCGAGGACCGCGGGCTCGGCATGGGCGGGGAGGCCCTCGCCGCCGCCAACCGGCGGATCGCCGGCTGCGAGGACCTGGACCTCTTCGACAGCGACCGGCTCGGCCTCTTCGTGGTCAGCCGGCTCGCCGCACGCCACGACATCAGGGTCCACCTCCGGCCCTCTCCGTACGGAGGCGTCACAGCCGTCGTGCTCCTGCCCACCGGCCTGCTGCAACGGCGCGCTCCCTCCGCGCCCGCAGCCCGGAGCACGCAGTCACCGCCCAGCCGCCCGGGCCCTCCCCGCATCGCCGGCCCCGTCCCCGCCCCTGCTCCGCCGCCACGACCGGCCGCGATCCCGGCGGGGCCCGCCCCCGGGGCCTCCACCCGGGCCCCGCGCCCGATGCCGACCGCACAACCCGCGCACCCCGCGGCCGCACCGGGCGCACGGCGCGCCGCTCCACCCCCGCCCGCGGCAGCCCCCGGGTACACCGCCGCACCCGGCACCCATGACGGCGCTCTCACGCCGACCGCACCAGCCTCACCCGCCTCTCCGTCCTCACCCACCGCGGACGCCGCAACCGCGCCCGGCACTCGCGGCTGGGCGCCCGCGCCGACCGCCCAGCCGGCGGGCGCCGCAGCCATACCCGGCACCCATGACGGCGTTGTCGCATCGACCGCATCGACCGCATCGACCGCATCGACCGCATCGACCGCATCGACCGCATCGACCGCATCGACCGCATCGACCGCATCGACCGCATCGACCGCATCGACCGCATCGACTGCACCGACGGTGCAGTCTGCGGACGCCGCAGCCGCGCCCGGCACTCGCGGCTGGGCCCCCGCGCCGACCGCACCGTCCGCGGACGCCGCATCCGCACCAGGCGTGCAGCTCTTCACGCTCACGGCGGCCACGCTGCCCGCCGACGCCGGCGCGCGCCAGGGAGCGCCGGAACCACTCCCGCAGGCCGGGCCACCCCACGGTGCACCGGGACCCTCCTGCGACACCGGTCCGACCCCGGTGCCGCCGCCACCGGCGTCCGGGGAGGGCGGAAGTACCGTCTCCCCTCGGCCTTCCGCCGGGACACCGGGCGGCCTTCCCCGCCGCACCCGCCAGGCGAGCCTCGCCCCGCAGCTGCGGCAGGCGGCACCCGCCCCCACGGACCCGCCCGCCCCGGACGCGGGTGCAGGCAGCCACGAGCGCACACCCGAACAGGTCCGCGCCCGCATGTCCGCCTACCGCGAGGGCTGGACCCGCGGCGGCAGCGCGGCCCCCGCACCCGCGCCCGCCACCCGGGCGGCACCGCGCCGTCCTCGCCCCAGCCCCGCACCCTCAGCGCCCACGGCCGCGAAGGAGACCCACGATGACCGGTCACGAAGGCCCCACCGCCCCGGCGCTCCGATCCGGCGGCGGGCTCGACTGGCTCCTGGACGACCTCGTCTCGCGGGTGCACGACGTGCACCACGCCGTCGTGCTGTCCGACGACGGCCTCCCCGCGGGCGCCTCCCACTCCCTGGGCCGCGCCGACGCCGAGCACCTCGCGGCCGTCGCCTCCGGCTTCCACAGCCTCGCCAAGGGCACTGGCCGGCACTTCGGCGCCGGCGGGGTCCGCCAGACGATGGTGGAGATGGACGACGCGTTCCTGTTCGTCGCCACTGCAGGGGAGGGCTCCTGCCTGGCCGTGCTCGGCTCCGCGTCCGCCGACCTCGGGCTGGTCGCCTACGAGATGGCCCGCCTCGTCAGGCGCGTCGGCGAGCACCTGCGCACCCCGCCCCGCGCCCACGCCTACGCCCGCGCCGCCACCCCGCGCACCGCGGGCCGGGGCGGCGACGGCTCATGACCCCGCCGCACGACGGCACGCGGCGCCCGCCCGGCCTCGCGCGCCGCTGGTACGACACCGACGCAGGGCCTCTCGTCCGGCCGTACGCCATGACCGGCGGCCGTACCCGGCCCGGCGCACGCGGTGTCCGCCTCGACCTCATCGCCTTGGTCGTCCCGGTCGGCGACGCCCCGCGGACCGGGGCGGACGACGCCGTCCACGGGCCCGAGCACCGCGCCCTGCTGGAGCTCTGCCGGGCAGAGCTGCGCTCCGTCGCGGACCTCGCCGCCGAGGCGGACCTGCCGGTCGGCGTCGTCCGCGTCCTCCTCGGCGACCTCCTGGACGCGGGGCTCGTGCGCGTCACCCGCCCCACCCCCGTCGCACAGCTCCCCGACGAACACCTGCTGAGAGAAGTGATCAATGGCCTGCGAGCCCTCTGAACCCGACTGCATGTCCCTGAAGATCCTCGTCGCCGGAGGCTTCGGAGCGGGCAAGACCACCCTCGTCGGCGCCGTCAGCGAGATCCGCCCCCTGCGGACCGAGGAGCGGCTCAGCGAGGTCGCCGAGGCCGTCGACGACCTGGGCGGAGTGGAGCGCAAGACCACCACCACGGTCGCCATGGACTTCGGCCGCATCACCATCCGTTCGGGCCTGTCCCTCTACCTCTTCGGCACACCGGGACAGGAACGCTTCTGGTTCCTCTGGGACGAACTCGCCCAGGGAGCTCTGGGAGCCGTCGTGCTCGCCGACACCCGCCGCCTGCAGGACTGCTTCCCCGCCGTGGACTACTTCGAGCACCGCGGGATCCCCTTCCTCGTGGCCGTCAACCGCTTCCCCCAGGCACCGGACCACGCCGCCGACGACGTGGCGCAGGCCCTCGACCTCGACCCGGGCACCCCGGTCGTCCTCTGCGACGCGCGCGACCGCGCCTCCGGCAAGGACGTGCTGATCCGGCTGGTGGAACACGCCGGGCGCGTCCATACGGCCCGCATCCTCGCATCGGTCTCCTGGCCGGCAGCGCAGGCTGCGCCGCGTGCCGGATCCGTGACGCGGTGTCCTGGAGGGTGCTTGCCCCTCCCTCCTCCGTGGGTAAGGCTTACGCCGATACGGGGACACGGGGACACGGGGACAAACGAACGGGGAGGAACGAGCATGGCGCTCGACAAGGAGCTCGACTGGCTGCTCGACGACCTGACCAGTCGCGTCGCACACATACGCCATGTCCTGGTGCTGTCGAACGACGGGCTCGTCACCGCGACCAGCAGCGAACTGCCGCAGGAGGACGCGGAGCATCTGGCGGCCGTCTGCTCGGGCCTGCACAGCCTCGCCCGCGGCTCCGGCCGCCACTTCGGGGTCGGCCGTGCACGGCAGACCATGGTGGAGTTCGACGGGGCGCTGCTCTTCGTCACCGCCGCCGGCGAAGGGAGCTGCCTGGCCGTGCTCACCAGCGCCGAGGCGGACGTCGGCCAGGTCGCTTACGAGATGACCCTGCTGGTCAACCGCGTCGGCGAACACCTGGCGATCGCCGCGCGACGGCCCTTCACCCGCGGCACGCCGTAGCCGCCCGAATCGGGTTATCCACAGGCGCAGCGGCAAACGTGACTCCGCGCTACCTTCGTCACAGAGAGTAAGGGACTTGACGGGGGAGGGCCGGAATGACGGTCGCAGACACCATGGACACCCTGGCGCCGACGCGCGCCGCCCAGGAACTGACGCTGCGGAGGAACGAGTTCGCGCTGGCCGTCCACCTCGGGTTGGTGCGGGCCCTGCCCGCCGCTCCCGGCGAGCGCCGGCGGATCCCCCGCGCGGAGGTGCAACGGCTGCGCGCCGAGCCGGACTTCCCGGACGGACTGCATGAACGCGTACAGACGGTCGGCACCGCCCAGGCCGCCGACCTCGCGGGCATCACGGCGGACCGCTTCGTCAAACTCGCCCGCACCGGCCACTTCACGCCCATCGGCCACTACGTCAACCGCTACCGCGCGGTCGTCTGGCTCTACCTCGCGGACGACGTCCGCGCCGCCGCCGCCCGCCACCGGCCGCTCCTCGACGGCCGGCTGCCGCACGCGCTGCGGGCCCGCCTGCGCGACGGCGCCGACGACCGGCCGCGCTCCTGGCGGACCCGCCGGCTGGGCCTCCTCCTCGGCGAGAGCAGCGACCCCTGGAGGCGGTCCGCCGTACTCGCGTCCTTCCTCGCCCCGGCCCTGCTGGCCGAGGAGGTGACGGACCCGTACGAGCGGGCCCACCTCGACCGGCTCCGCCCCGTGCCGCTGCACGGCCGCGTCGAGCCGCCGACCATCCGGGAGGCGGCCGACCGTCTGCTCCACGCCTCCGGGCCGGACGAGATCCGCCACTTCAGGACGCTCCTGCGCGAGGAGCTGAGGGACGCGCGCGCAGCCGCCCCGGCTCCCCGTCCCCCCGCCGGCCTGCCGCAGGCGCCCCCGGTCCCCCTCCGCCGGTCGGCCCGGCCCGGCCGCGCCCGGGCTGCTCACGCGGCTGCGCCTCTCGCCCCGGCTGCTCCTGCGCACCCGCGCCCGCGCTCTCGGCGCCCGCCGGAGCACCACGTGACAGGACGCAGGCAGCCCCCGCTAGACGGCGCCCCGGGGAACGACGGCGGCCAGCACGGCGGGCAGCGGATACCAGTCGGCGGACACGACACTGGAGTGCCGGCCCGCCAGCAGCTCCACCCTCTCGCGCGCCTCCGCCTCCGTCGGGCGGGTGCCGTCGATCGCCGGTGCCACCCGGTGCGCGTCGGTCGTGACGACGAGGTAGTTGCGCCGCGCGTACCAGGCGGTGTCGATGGTGCCGCCCGCGAAGACGGAGGCGTCCCCGTCGAACACGACGAACCACGGCCGCAGCCCGGCGTCCCCGTACCGCTCGCGCGGATCGCCCGCCTGGGCTCCGTGGACGGCGGGGAAGGCGGTCGCCTCCCGCAGCCTCCCCTGAGCGGCCAGGGCCCGCAGGTGCTCGGCGTACTCGCGGTCCGTCCACAGGGTGTCCGCGGGGTTGCCCTCCTCCACCGTGCCCGGGATGAGCTCGACGACGAACTTGCCGGCCATCGCGGAGCGGGACGGCCAACCGTCCGCGCGTACCGCCGTGTCCAGGTCCGCGTGCCCCCGCACAAGGTCGGCGGGCCGGAACAGGGCCTCTCCCAGCCGCTCGGCCAGCAGCGCGTCCAGTGCGGCGGGTCCGCGCCCGTGCCGGCCCTGGAATCCGTCCTTCAGCTCGATCTTCAGCAGCACGGGGCGGTGGCCGGGGTGGGCGTCGTGCCATGCCCGGATGTCGGCGAGGCACCCGCCGAGGTCCTGGTTGCGGGGCTTGCTGCGGAGCTCGCCGGCGTGTGAGGCGTTCTCGCAGTTGTTGTCATTGCCGAAGGGGTTGTCATGAGAGACCCGCCAGGACCGGCCGAAGGCGTTGGTCCACACGTCCAGCTCCAGCATTCCGGCGCCGGAGTCCAGGGCGTCGGCGAAGTACCGGAACTTGTCCTTCTCGTAGGCGTTGTGGACACCGACCCACGTCGACGCCGCATACGACGACTGCCCGGCATCCACGGCACCGGCCGGCGCCGGCCCCAGCACCAGGACCCCGGCCGTCATGGCGGCGGTGGTGGCGCAGACAGCACGCGTCAGCGTTCTCATCAGATCCCCTGCTTTCCGTCAGCTGGTGCGAAAACGACGGCAGAGTAGGGGAGTTGGGTGAAGGAAGGGAGACCTGCGACGTACCGCTCGACGACGCACCGGCTGCGGAAGGAGGCGAGTGCTGCGGTACCGGTTGGCGGCGCATCTCCGGTGCACGCGAGGGGCGGCAGGCCGCCGCCCGGGCGGGGGCAGGCGGCGGTGCCGTCCGGCGCACGCCGCACCGGTGCGGTTCCACGCTGCGACAGTGCCGCCCTGCCGCGAGGAGGGTCCGCGCTTGTGCACGGACCGCGGCGCCGCGTCCCGGCGCACCGGACAGAGTGCGGTGCCGCCTGCGGCAGCTGCGCTCTGCCGGCGGCAGGCCCCGCCCGGGCGGGCCACGTGGCAGTGGCGTCCGACACGGCCAGCAGGGTCCACGCCGCGACAGGTGCGCTCTGCTGGTGCGGCAGGCCCGCCGCCCCGCACCGGGCACGCGGCACCGCGCCCCGGCACACCGGAGGGGATCCCTGCCGTGCCGGCCGGCGCGTGGTGCGGCAGGCCCGCCCCGCACCGGGCACGCGGCACCGCGCCCCGGCACACCGGAGTGGATCCCTGCCGTGCCGGCTGGCGCGGGCCGGGCCTCCCCGAGCGGAACGGCGGGAACCGCCGCGCAAGCCGGAGCGGCACCATGCTGCGCGCCGGCGAGGGGCGGCCGGAGTCCCCCGCGCCGACGGGGCAGCGGCGCGAGCCGTCGCCTGCCCCGGTCGAGAGGCGGTGGGGACGACAAGTCACGCGGACGAACGGCCGGGCACGGGCACGGCGCAGCCCGGGGTGCGCCCGACCGGAGACCCGGGCAGCATGGGCGCATGCTGCTCGCTCGACTCGCCGACGTGTCCCAGGAAGTGGCCGCCGCCTCCGCGCGATCGCGCAAGACCGCTGTCCTGGCCGCCCTGTTCGCGGCGACCGACCCCGCAGAGGCCCCCCTGGTCATCGCCTACCTGGCCGGCCGGCTCCCGCAGGGCCGGATCGGCGTCGGGTGGAGCACCCTCAAGCAGGACGTTCCGCCCGCGGACCACGCCACGCTCACCGTCGCCGACACCGACGCGGCCCTGACAGCCGTCGCCCTCGCGACCGGGCCCGGCTCCCGGGCGGAGCGGCAGGGAATCCTGCGGGGCCTCATGGCGGCTGCCACCGCAGCCGAACAGCGGTTCCTCGTGAGGCTCCTCACCGGTGAAGTCCGGCAGGGCGCGCTCGACGCGGTCGCCCTCGAAGGCGTCGCCGCGGCCGCGGGCGTGCCCGCGGCCGACGTGCGCCGCGCCGTCATGCTCGACGGGTCCCTGCCGCGGGTCGCTCAGGCGCTCCTGAGCGAGGGCCCCGCGGCGGTGGAGCGGTTTCGGCTGCGCGTCGGCACCCCTGTGCAGCCGATGCTCGCCCACACCGCCAAGAGCGTCGCCGAAGCGCTCGCCGCCGTCGGGCCCTGCGCCGTGGAGGAGAAGCTCGACGGCATCCGGATCCAGGTTCACCGGAGCGGCGACGACATCCGGATCTACACACGTTCCCTCGACGAGATCACCGACCGCCTCCCCGAAGTCGACGCGGCGACCCGCGGGCTGCCCGGGGACGACTTCATCCTGGACGGCGAGGTCATCGCCCTGGACCCGGCGGGGCGGCCGCTGCCGTTCCAGGAGATCGCCTCCCGGGTCGGTTCCCGGGTGGACGTGGCGGCGGCCGCCGCCACACGGCCCGTGTCACCCGTCTTCTTCGACGTGCTGGCCTCCGGCGGCGCCGTGCTGCTCGACCTGCCGGGCCACGAGCGGCACACCGCGCTCAGCCGACTCGTGCCGGAGCCGATGAGGGTACACCGCACCGTCGTCACCGACCCGGCAGAACCCGGGCAGCGGGCGCAGGCGGAGGCGTTCCTCGCCGGCACCCTGCACCGCGGCCACGAGGGCGTCCTCGTCAAAGCACTCGACGCCCCCTACACCGCCGGCCGCCGCGGAAGGTCGTGGCTCAAGGTCAAACCGGTGCACACCCTGGACCTCGTCGTGCTGGCCGCCGAATGGGGCCACGGGCGCCGCACCGGTCTCCTCTCCAACCTCCACCTGGGAGCCCGGGCGGCCGACGGCACGTTCGTGATGCTCGGCAAGACCTTCAAGGGCCTCACCGACGACATGCTCCGCTGGCAGACCGACCGCCTGCGGGAACTCGCCGTCACGGACGACGGCAGCACCGTCCGGGTGCGCCCCGAACTCGTCGTCGAGATCGCGTACGACGGCCTCCAGCGGTCCCCGCGCTACCCGGCCGGGGTCACCCTCCGCTTCGCCCGCGTCCTCCGCCACCGCCCGGACAAGCCCGCCGCACAGGCGGACACCGTCGACCGGGTCCTGGCGGGCGGCTCCCCTCAGTCCCGCATCGTGTAGCGGTGCCGCGCCCACAGCGGCAGCACGAACCAGCTGAGCAGATACCACGCCGTGACCCCCGCCACCAGCCACGGCACATACGGGTCGTGCGTCGCCACACGCAGCACCAGCAGCAGGGCCGAGACCATCGTCAGCAGCAGGAGCAGCAGACCGATGAACGTCAGGCGGGACGCCCACTCGACCGTCTGCGGCTTGATCCGCCGCCCCGAGACGATGCGGTGGAACGCCACGGGCCCGATCAGTGCCCCGGAGGCGGTCGCCGCGAGGACGACCGTCGTGACGTACAGGACCCGGTCGGCACGGGAGAGATCCGTGAACCGCGAGGTGAAGACCACGGTCAGCAGGAAGCCGAAGAGGATCTGCACACCCGTCTGAGCGACACGGATCTCCTGCAGCAGCTCACCCCACCGCCGGTCCGCACGCTCCTCGGGGGTCTCGTGCCGTCCCCGAATCGTTCCGTCCCCGTCCGGCATGGCGGCCTCCCGCAGTCCTTCCGCGTCCTTCGCATCCCTC
The DNA here is from genome assembly GCF_021390935.1 of Streptomyces sp. CC228A. GTDB lineage: Bacteria > Actinomycetota > Actinomycetes > Streptomycetales > Streptomycetaceae > Streptomyces. The sequence goes on along the minus strand of NZ_JAJPUI010000016.1, from coordinate 21,409 downwards.
CGCGCTCCCCACGGCCCGTCCGCACCGCCGCCGGCCGGGGCAAGAAGCCGGCACGGCGGCGATACGGCAGCAGGAGGAAGCTCCCGGGTGTCGCACCGGCGGTGCGCCCTCACCCGGGACCGGCGCCTCATGCTCGTACCGCGCACCTGTGAGGAGCCCGTACGAGGACGAGGAAGGCGGTCGGAGCGGTATGCCCCGCGCGGCGATCTTCGATGTGGACGGAACGCTCGTCGACACCAACCACCTCCATGTCACCACCTGGTGGGAGGCCTTCCGGCAGGCCGGCCACGACGTGCCCATGCACGCCGTCCACCGGGCCGTCGGCCTCGGCTCCGAGGATCTGATCGAACACCTCCTGGATCCGGGGCGGGACCGCGCGGGCGACTCCGCCCTGAGCGCCGCGCACACCACCCTGTACGGAACGTTCTTCGACCGCCTCCCGGCCTTCCGCGACGCGGGCCGCCTGCTGAGGACCCTGGCGGACCGGGGCTGGGCGGTCGTGCTCGCCACCTCCGCCGGGGGAGCGGAGCTGTCGGCGCTGCGCCGGGCGATCGACGCGGACGACGCGATCACCGGCACGGCCGGCGCCGACGATGTGGAGCACGGCAAGCCCGCACCCGACCCCGTCCGGCTCGCCCTCGACGAGGCGGGGGCGACGGCCGACAGCGCCGTCTTCGTCGGCGACACTGTCTGGGACATGAAGGCCGGTACCCGCGCCGGGGTCACCTGCGTGGGCCTCCTGTGCGGGGGCATCCCCGGGCGGACCTCACCGCCGCGGGAGCCCGAGCCGTGTACGCCGACCCCGCGGACCTCCTCGCCCGGCTGGACGACAGCCCGTTCGGCACGGCCGGCGGCGCCGCCGCTGAGCGGTGCTCCCGCGGCACCCCGCGCCGGTGCCGCGCCGCCGGCCCTTCCCCGTACCGCGGCGCCGGCCTTGCGCATGCTCCGGGGGTCGGCATCCGCCCGCGCTCCGGGGTCAGCCCTTGCCCAGCTCGCGCTGGAGCTCCGCCTTGTTCATCGACGAGCGGCCGTGCACGTCCCGCCGCTTCGCCTCCTCGTACAGCTCGTCGTAGGTCTGGCCGCCGGAACCGCCCGACGAGCGCCGCCCGCCCCGCTCCGAAGGCGACGGCCCCCGCTTGGAACTCTTGCTCGACGTCTTCGCCTCGCCGCTGCGGGCCCGTTCCTTGTTCACCGTACGGGCGGCGATCTCCTTGGCGCGCTTCTCGCTCTCGCCCCGCTCGACGGCGCCCTCCTTGATGTGCTCGTACTGGCGCTCGCGCTTGGAACTCGATCCTGCGGGCATGGTGTACCTCCTGTCGGCTTCCGCTGCCGTGCGGCCCCCGTGCTCCTCATCCCGTACCGGGCAGCGGCCCGCCCAAACGCGCCGGGCACCGGCAGGCTCGCCCGGCACGGTCCGCCGGAACCGCCCGGAGTGGCAGGCAGGCCGCTTCCGTGGCGCGATGGGGACGTACGTACGGCAGACCGAGGCCGTCAGAGACGTGGAGGCAACCAGACGTGGAGAACCCCATGCAAAGCGACCGCACCGCCCCCCGCCGGGACACCACGGGCCGTACCGCCCCTGAGCACCCCGCGCACTGCGACGTCACGATCCAGCTCAGCGAGTGCGGTCGGACGGACGCCGTGGCCGTCTTCGACGCGCTCGACCACGTCTTCGCGGGCTGCGAGGACGTCGCCACGGCGCCGCAGCCGGCCGCGGGACGCGAGCCGACCGTGTGGATGGCGACCTTCGACAGCTCCACACCGCGACCGGCCGCGGAGGAACCCGGCCCGCCGCCGCTGTCCAGCCCCGTCGAGGCGCTGCTCACCGGCGACCACCACGCCGTGGCGGAGGTGGAGAAAGCCATGGAGCGGCTCTTCGAGATCCGCTCCCTGCAGTCGGTGTCCGGCGAGCACGAGAAGGAGTCCCGCCTGCTCCTCGCACCCCGCTGACCTCCGACCGACCGAGCCGGCACCGCTGTGGGCACAGGCCCCGCAGTAGGGCTCCGGCACGGCCTCGCCCGGACGGCCCCGCCGCTCCGGGCGAGGCCGTGCGGCGGGCCGTCCTGCCGTGCCTCTGCCGACATCGCCGGACCAGGAGCATCCTGGAGGGGATGGGGGCGGGCGCCGACCGCACGCCCCCGCGGAGCGGAGGTGAGGACATGTCCGCCGCGGAGAAGGTCCTGCTGGTCGACGACCACGAGGACAACCTGTTCGCCCTGCACAGCGCCCTTTCACCGCTCGGCTACCCGCTGGAGTCGGCCACCAGCGGCGACGCCGCCCTCAAGGCGGTCCTGCGCGGCGGCATCGCCGTGACTGTCCTGGACGTGGTGATGCCCGGGGTCAGCGGGCTCGACGTGCTGCGCTACATGCAGCGGCTCGAACAGACGCGGCGCATCCCCGTCATCCTCGTCACCGGTATGGGCGTCGACTCCCAGCTGTCCCGTACGGCCATGCGCCTGGGGGCCGCGGACCTGCTGGTGAAGCCCATCGACCCCTGGTCGCTCTGCATCAAGGTCCGCTATCTGCACCGCTTCTCCCGGCCCGACCCGCCGGCCGCCGCCCCTGCACCCGCACCGGCCCCGGCCACCGCGGACACCCCCCGCTGAGGAAGGGCGGACACCCCCGCTGGAGAAGGGGTGGGCAATGCCGCCTGCTCAGCCGCTCCTCCGGCGGGCGTCCCGCGGCGGGGCCGGACACGCCGCGGCGCCCGCGCCGTGCCGGGTGGCAGGGGGAGGCTGCCGCCGAGGGGCACGGCGCGGGCGCCGTCGACCGGTGAGACCGCGGGTCTCAGAAGGAGAAGACGCTGGTGCCTTCCACATTGAGTTCGCACGCGTTGCCGTACGTCCGCTCGAAGTCGACGCGCCGGCCTTCCCAGACGCCCTGAGCGGTGACGACGACCGGGTCGTAGATCTTGATGCAGGCGCGCTGCTCGTCGCCGCGCAGGGCCTTGAACTCACCCTCCACGTCCCAGAGCGTCGCGCAGGCGTCCTGCGCCGCCGGGTGCGTTCCGCCCGGTGAGGGCACGCAGGTGAGCGTGACCGCCCGCAGCGGAGTCGAGTGCGTGGCGGTCTCCCCCTTCGCCACGGTCAGGACGAGGGCGCTCGGCGCGTACAGCCGGGTTTCCGCCTCCGCGGCGGGGGCGACCCCGGCCGACCCGGCGGCCTGGGCCGTCGCGACAGCCGCGGGTGTCATGGCGCCCATGGCGGCGAGGGCCGCTCCGCATACGGCGGCGCGTTTCAGCGGGGTCCACATGTGTGCCATCTCCATGTTCATAGAACTTTGTCGGAGTACCGCCCGGTCCGTACGGACTCCGGCGGGTACGGTCCACAGCCTGCCGGGCCGCGGCTGTTGACGCACATTCAGTGGAGGTTTTCGGTTTGGTCTGTTATTCAAACAGTGACGCGAAAGCAGCGGTGCCGCCTCGGCGTCCTCGTGATCGCTTGGCGCCACTCCTGGTCAGCGCTCGGTCGCTGCACGTGGTTGAACCGTGCATCATGCGCAGAACCGGTCGGTGAGTGAACTGCAACACGTCCGAAATGTGATGGCAACACGGTCGTATCGCTCCTATTCGCCCTCGCTGAGGCCATCGAGGGCGAAGTCGACCACCGACCAGGGGGTGACCGTGTCCTTCTGCACCAGGGCCACGGCGTCGCCCGACTCGGCGGGTTCGGCGTGCGCCGGTGCCGCCGCGGCGGCACCGGCCGCGGCGGTGAGCAGGGTGGCGGCGGCGAGTGCGGTGGTGCGGAACGTCATGGGGTGGCTCCTCGTGAGCGTTGCGGTCGGCCGGGTGGTGCGGGGCCGCGCGGCGCGGGCGGGTTCGTGCGGCCCTCCGCGCCGGTCGGCTCGCGGATCCGGCGCCTCGGGCCGCCGGCCCCCGCCGGCGTGCGACCCCACGCGGCTGATCAACGACGCCGCGCCGCAGAGGTGTCGTGAGCCGCCCTGCATCCCGGTGGCGGGACGCGGTGCGGGTTGTCCCGCGGCCGACTCCGGGGTGGCCCGCCACCTCGCTTCTCGGATGCCCCTTATATCCCGTTAAAGATCGAGTTGACCTGAATGGAGTAGGAGGAGTTAGATGGTCGTAAAGGGCAGATAAAGGCTTCTACAGGAGGCGGGCCCGCAATGACCACCCACCCGACCATCGAGCAACACCCTGACCTCGCCGAGATGCGCGCCCGGTTCGAGCAGGCCACCACCACTCCGCGTGCCCAGGCCGTCGAGGCCCTGGCGCTCCTCACCGGTGTGTACCTGGCCGCTTCGCCGTGGATCGCCGGATTCAGCGGGCTCACGGCGCTGGCCGTGACCAACCTGATCCTCGGCATCGCCTACGCCGCGTGCATGGGCGGCTTCGGCTCCGCGTACGAGCGGACCCACGCCATGGCCTGGTGCGCCGTGGCCATCGGCGCCTTCACCATCGTCGCGCCGTGGGTCGTCTCCGGCAACGTCGACACGACCCGCACCGTGTGGAACAACGTCATCGTCGGTGCCGTCGCCGTGCTGCTCGGCGCCGCCATGGCGGCCACGGGCGATCGCCGCGCCGGATCGGCGCGTTCCCGCGGCGGGCGCAGGAGCCGCACACCCTGACCTGGGAGGCCCGGCACGGCCGCGGGCCCCGGACGCCGCACCACCGCGTCCGGGGCCCGCGGGCCGCCCGCGCCGCCCCGCGGCGTCGCGCACCCGCCGTCACGCCACGGGCGCCCCGTGCCGCATCGGCGTCAGCTGCTCGATGTCGTACCGGGCCCGCAGCGCGGCGATCGCCGCGTGGTCCGGGGGCCCGCCCGACTCCAGGATCTCCAGCAGCTCCTCGAAGTAGCGCTCGTGGTCCGGGGGAGGGGACGCCTGGAAGAACATGGTGGCCGGCTCGCCCGTACGGTTCGCGAACGCGTGAGGACAGCCCGGAGGCACCACGATCACCGTGCCCCGCGTCGCCCGCACCGTCCGCAGCCCCGACGGCGACTCCCAGTCGCGCCAGTCGTCCCGCGTCCGCACGCGCGGCTCGAAGGCCAGCACCTCCAACTCGCCGTCCAGCACGTAGAAGAGCTCTTCGCTCCGGGTGTGCACGTGCGCCCCGACGTCGAACCCCGGCGGCACCACCACCTCGAAGCTGGACGCCGCACGCGCGTGCTCACCGGTGACCTTGAACGTCACCTGGTGCGCGGGCGCCTTCAACGTCCGTCCGTGCCCCGTCGGCACCAGCAGCCCCTCCGAGGCGTGCGCCGTCACGACCACACCACCGGCATCGACTCCGGACCCCGGATCAGTGCGCCCTTGCGGAACCGCACCTCCTCCGCCGGCACCGCCAGCCGGATCCCCGGGAAGCGCTCCGCGAGGGCGTCGACGAGCAGCTCCGACTCCAGCCGCGCGAGCATCGCCCCGACGCAGAAGTGCGGCCCGTACCCGAACGCCACGTGTGGGTTGGGCGACCGGTCGAAGTCGATCCGGTCCGGGTGCGGGAAGACGTCCGGGTCCCGGTTGGCCGCGAGGTACGACACGTACACCGCCTCGCCCGCCCGGATCCGGGCCCCCGCGACCGTGACGTCCTCCAGGGCGATCCGGGAGAGGCCGACGGCGCTGCGGTGCGGGATGTAGCGCAGCAGCTCCTCGATGGCCCGGGGCCGCACCGCGGGGTCCTCCCGCAGCCGGTCCATGAGGTCGGGCCGGTTCAGCAGGATGAAGAGCATGTTCCCCGTGTTGTTGGTGACCGCCTCACCGCCGATCTGGATCAGCAGCGCGAGCCCCACCGACTCCGACGGGGTGAGTTCCCCTGCCGCGACGGCCGTGGACAGCAGGCCGACGACAGTCTCCGCGTCGTCGCCGCCGTCCCCCCGCTCCCCGCGCATCAGCTCCGCGAAGTAGCCGCACATCTCCTCCTTCGCCCGCTGGCTGCGCTCGGCGCCCTGCGCGGACGACAGGATCAGGTTGGTCCACTCGTGCATCCGCGGCCGGTCGGCGGCGGGCACGCCCATCAACTCGCACACCACGGCCAGCGGGAACGGCCCGAGCAGCCGCTCCGTGAGATCGGCGGGCGGCCCGTCCCGCAGCACCCCCTCCACCAGCTCGTCGAGCATCTCCCGGGCGCGGTCCCTGAGCCGCTCCACACCGCGCGTCGTGAACGCGGGAGCGACCGCGCGGCGCAGCCGCGTGTGGTCGGGCGGATCCTCGAACCCCACCGCGCCGTCGACCGGGATGAAGTGCGGCGCCAGCCGCGTCACGTCGTGGTCCGCGACCAGCTTCCGGCTGAACCGCGGATCGTTGGTCACCATCCGCACGTCGTCGTACCGGGTCAGCAGCCACGCCCAGCCGGAGCCGTTGGGCAGCTTGATCCGGGTCACCGGCCCTTCCCGCATCAGCCGGTCCAGCACGGGGTCGAACTCGACCCCGTGCAGGTCCAGTGCGGGCCAGTGCCGTACGGGCGGCAGCACCGGGGCGGTCTGCGTCGCCGTCTCATCCCACACGATGCGATCCCTCCGTCAGCGGCGAGTCCCCGGTCAGGGCCACCGTGGCCGCCTCCGAGAGGGCGACCCGTTCGGGCACGCCCCGCCCGGCTGCCGCCGTCTGCGCGGTGCCCGCCCCCGACGTGGTCCACCGGCCGAGCGACATCTCCGCGGTGATGCCCGGCCCGAAGCCGGCGAGCAGCCCGCGTGCGGAGTCCCGCGTGCCGCCCTCGTCGAAGAGCCGCCGCAGCGCGTCCAGGACGACGGCGCTCGCGATGTTGCCGTACTCGGTCAGCGTCGCCCGGCTGAACCGGAACGCCTCCGGGGGCACCCCGAGGAACTTGCTCAGGTCGTCGAGGATGCGCGGGCCGCCCGCGTGGATGATGTAGAAGTCCAGGTCGGAGGCGTCCCAGCCGTGCCGGCCCGCCAGTTCCTTGAGCGCCGGGGCCAGCGGCTCCATCGTGCCGGGGACCCGCTTGTCCAGCTTGAAGTGGAACCCGGTCGACCTCACGTCGTACGCGATCCAGTCGACCGTCTCCGGCACCAGGTACGAGCCGTTGCGCTCCAGCGCCACGCCCGTACCGCCCTTGCCGCGCATCACCGCCGCGGCCAGGCCGTCGCCGAACAGCCCGTTCGACAGGAGGTTGCCGACGCCCAGGTCCGCGGGCTGGTAGCACAGCGAGCAGAACTCGCAGGCCACGATCAGCGCGTTGGCGTCCGGGTAGGCGGTGCAGAAGTCGTGCGCCCGGTTGATCGCCGCGCCGCCCGCGGCGCAGCCGAGCTGGGCGATCGGCACCTGCCGGGTGTCACTGCGGAAACCCATGGTGTTGATCAGCCACGCCGTGAGCGACGGCATCATGAAGCCGGTGCACGACACGTAGATGATCACGTCGATGTCGGCCGGGCGCAGCTCCGCGTCGTCGAGCGCCCGGCGTATGACCGCCGGCACCCGGGCCTTCGCCTCGGCTTCGTAGACGGCGTTGCGCTCCTCGAAGCCGGGGTGCTTCAGGGTCTCCTCGATGGGACGCAGGAGGTGCCGCTTGCGTACGCCGGTGTTCTCCATCAGGCGGAGGGCGAGCGGAAGCTGGGGGTGGTCCGCGTGGATGGTCCGCGCCAGGTCGAGCGTCTCCTCCATGGTGATCACATGCTCGGGGACGGACACCGCGGGTCTGCACAACGTGGCCATGACGTCGAGCCCTTTCGTCGCGTGTTGCTCGCGTTCACTCAAAGGATCGGTGAGCTGTCGCCACGGCGCGCGTCGAGGCGACTTCGCGCCGTCACCGTCCGTCCCCGTACGGACGGGCCCGGCCGCGGGCCCGCCCTGGCCACCGGCGCCGGAGGGCCGTCGAAGCCTGCTCCGCGGCCCTCACCCGTACGGCCCCGCCCGCACCTCCGCCGGACGGCTCGCCGCGCACCGCGGCGTCACCGGATGCGCACCCGCAGCGACCGACGCACGATGGACCAATGCGCCACCACCTACGGATAGTTCACGGTTCACCCACCGCCGCGGAACTCGCCGCCGTCACCGCCGTGCTGAGCGCGGTGGCCTTCGGGACGGTCGCCGGCGCGGACGGGCACCACAGGCACCACCGGGCGCACCGGCCCGACTGGCACCGCGCCTGGCGCCCCCACCCTGTGCCGCACTCCTGGTGCACCGGCGGCCACACACCGCCGCCCCACCGCCCCTGAGCGACCACCGTCGCGGCGCGCCTCACCGGCCGGGCGAGCCGGTCGCCCGCCGCCCGGCGCGGCGCCGGGGCCCCGGACCTCGACACGTACGAGTGCAGGCCAGCGGGCAGACCGCATCCGGCCCGCTCAGGGCGGGTCCCCGGCGCGTACGGCCTGCGACGCGGCCGTGAGCGGCCGTACCCCAGAGCGGCGGGCAGGGCTGGTAGGGCGGGGGAGTGAGGGGAAGGCCGGTCCCCCGAGCGCACAGCACCGGAGAGCGCGCAGGAGTACGGGGCCCGGGCGCACCGCCCGGGAGAGTGCCGACGCGTACGGGACGCCGGGTGCACGCCCCGGGAGAGTGCCGACGCGTACGGCACGCCGGGCGCACGCCCCGCCCGCCCGGAGATACGGGGCAGTACGAGCCGGCAGACAGCAGCGCACCCTGCCGCCCGGCATCCGCCGGTCCGTCAGCCGGCCGGTCCCGCAGCACATCGGGCCCGCCTGGCCGTAGGCACACGCCCCCGCCACGGGACCGCTCAGCCGAACCGCTTGGCCATCGCCCGGAAGAGCCCCGGCGCCGCCCCGCGCAGCCGGGCGGGACCCGCCAGCCAGCCCGGCAGGAACGCTTCCTCACGGCCCCGCACCGCCGCCCGCCACACCGCCTCCGCGACCCGGTCCACCGGCACCGGCCTCGGCCACGCCCGATGGTAGGGAGCACCCCGGTGCGAGAAGAACGGCGTGTCCACAGCACCCGGCAGGATCGTGGCGACCCGCACCCGAGTGTCGGCGAGCTCGTACCGCAGGCTGTCCGCGAAAGCCACCAGGCCGCCCTTCGTCGCCGCGTACACGGCCTCGTTCGCCACCCCGACGCACCCGGCGATCGAACCGATCAGAACCACGCGCCCCACCCCGCGCGCCACCATCCCGGGCAGCAGCAGCCGCACCAACTGCACCACCGACGTCAGATTGACCGCCACCAGCCGCTCCACGGCGGCCGCGGGCATGTCCACGAAAGGCCCCGCCCACCCGATGCCCGCCGAGGCGACCAGCACGTCGACCCGCCCCGTGCGCTCCAGGGCCTCGCCCGCCAGCCGCTCCGCGCCGCCCGGCTCACCGAGGTCAGCCACCAGCGACCCGCCCCCGGTGCGCAGCGCCACCGCGTCGAGTCGTTCCTCGCTGCGGCCGGCCAGGAGCATCCTCCAGCGCTCCACCCCGTCGGCGGCGAACCGGTCGGCCACCGCTTCCCCGATACCCGACGACGCCCCGGTCACCAGGACGACCGGCCGTTCCGGTCCCGCCATGCACACCTCCGCAGCCGCCTCCTGCCGACAGGCCCCGCGGCAGCCGCCCGGGACCTCACCCCCAGCCTCCCGGTTTCCCGCCGCAGTGCCCGCCGGCGACGGCGCCCGGTCCCCGGGAACCACCCGAACAGCCCCGCCGCCGCAGCCCGCCCCCACCGCGCATCACCGCCCCGGGGCCCGGCACCCGGGCCCGGAGGGGCGCCCGAGCGCCCGGACGATCCCCACGCAAGCGCGGCCCGCCAAAGGAACGTCAACGACCGCCCACATCCCGCCCAAGGCCGGCCAAGTGCACGTCAAGGCCGGCCAAGTGCACCCCAAGCGCCCGCCCACGGTCCTCGGCGGCGCCTGGCGTTCCGCCGTGACCACCGACCCCACCGCCTCCCGCCGGCCGGAGGGCGCCCGCGCCGACGTCCCGCCCGCAGGTGCGGACGACGTCCGCGGCCGCGCCCCGCGGCGCACCCTCCTGCGGACCGCGCTCGCCGGCGGGGCGGTCCTCGCCGGCACCCTCTCCCTCGCCACCGCGCCGACCGCGGCCGCCCCGCGCCCCGCGCCGCGCGCCCACCGGCCCCGGACCCCGGCCGACGCCCTGCGGGAGCTCGCCCGCGGCAACCACCGCTGGGCCACCCGGCACCAGAGCCACCCCCACGAGGCCACGGCCGACCGCACCCTGGCCGTCTCCGGTCAGCACCCCTTCGCCCTGGTCCTCGGCTGCGTCGACTCCCGCGTCCCGCCGGAACTGGTCTTCGACCAGGGGCTCGGCGACCTGATGACGGTCCGCTCGGCGGGCTGCGTCCTGGACGAGGCGGTCCTCGGCAGCATCGCCTTCGGCGTCCTGGAACTGGACATCCCGCTGGTCCTCGTCCTGGGCCACACCACCTGCGGCGCGGTGACAGCCGCCGTCCGCGCGGACGAGACGCACGAACCCCTCCCCGCCCACATCTCCTACCTCGCCGACCGGATTCGTCCGGCCGTCGACCGCACCCTGGCCGGTGAGGAGCGCACAGCGGCCGCCATCGACACGAACATCCGCCTGGTGCGGGCCCAGCTCGCCGCCGAGCCGGACCTGGCGGCCAGGGTGACGACCGGGCGGCTGGCGATCGCCGGAGCACGCTACGACCTGCACACGCAGCGGGTCCGCCGGCTTCCCTCCCGCGCCCCCCGCACGCACGGACCGGCGGCGGCCACGCCGCACCCCGGGTGACCGCCGCCGGGCCGGACCGCCGCCGGGCCGGACGGCCACGGACCGCCCCGGCCGGGGCCCGCCGGGCCCGGCCCCGCCGCCGCCTCGCGGCCGCAGCCGAACCCCACCGGGCGGGGCCGCCGCAGGGGTCAGCGCGCCAGCGCCTCCCGGGCGACCGCGACCGCCTGCTCCCCGTAGCCGCGGCCGAACAGCACGGCGTGCACCAGCAGCGGGAAGAGCTGGTGCAGCCCGACGCGGTCCGCCCAGCCGTCCGCGAGCGGCGCCGCCTCCCGGTAGCCGGCCAGCACCCGCTCCAGGTGCGGGCAGCCGAACAGCCGGAGCATCGCCAGGTCGGTCTCCCGGTGGCCGCCGTGCGCCGCCGGGTCGATCAGCCACACCCGCCCGTCGCCGGCCCACAGCACGTTCCCGCTCCACAGGTCGCCGTGCAGCCGCGCCGGCGGCTCCGCCGGACCGGCGAGCTCAGGCAGCCGCTCGCAGACCCGCTCCACGACGGCCGCCTCGGACGGTCGCAGCGCGCCGCCGTCCACCGCGCCGCGCAGGTACGGCGCCAGGCGGTGCTCCGCGTACCAGCCCGGCCAGTCGCCGCCCGGCACATTCCGCAGGGGGCGCGCCCGATGTACGCCTCGCGGGGGCCACCCGGCGGCGCGGCGCCGAACGCGGGCGCGCCCGCCGCGTGCAGGGCGGCGAGCTCGCGGCCGAACCGCTCCGCTGCGGCGGCGCCGGGGCGGCCGGCGGGTACGCGTTCGGTCACGAGCCAGTCCTCGTCGTGCCCGTGGACGTCCGGGACCTTCACCGCGCCGGCCTCGGCCAGCCAGCGCAGCCCGGCCGCCTCCGCCCGCACGGCACCGGGGCCGTCGCCCCGCTTCACCGCCACCGACCGGCCGTCCGCCAGCACCACCTCGGTGACCGCCCCCGACAGCGGCCGCTCAGCGGCCACCGCCGCCCCGGCGAACCGGCCCGCCGCCTCACGCGGCGAGCGGACGGGGCCGGGCGAGCGGACGGGGCCGGGGAGCGCGGACGGCCGGGGCCACCGGACCGGCCGCCGGATCCCGCCGGGCCCGGGGACAGCGGCGACCCGCTCCCGCTCATCGCGGAAGACGCTCCCGCACCCAGGCGAGCAGTCCAGGTGTCGCGGCCTCGATCATCGACAGCACCTCGTCGAAGCCCTCAGGCCCGCCGTAGTAGGGATCGGGCACGTCCAGGTCCCCGGTCGCGCCGGGCGCGAAGGACCGCAGCAGCCGCACCCGCGACGAGTCGCCGGTCAGCCGCCGCAGGGCCTTCTCGTGCCCCCGGTCCATCGCCAGCAGCAGGTCGGCCTCCAGATGGTCGTCGCCGACCTGGGCCGCGACGTGCTCCACCGGATAGCCGCGCCGCACCAGCGCCTCGCCGGCCCGCTCGTCGATGGGCTCGCCCGCATGCCAGGGGCCGGTCCCGGCACTGGTCACGCGCACCGCGTCGGCAAGGCCGGCGCGGCGCAGCTGCTCGGCGAACACGAGTGCCGCCGACGGGGAGCGGCAGATGTTCCCGGTACAGACGAAGCAGATGTGCACGGCCCCCAGCGTAAGGCCGGTGCCCCGCCGGACCGCCGGGCGGGCCCGGGTCCCACCCGGACGCCAGGCCCCCTGACGACCGGCCGACGAGCCCCCGGCCCGTACCCGGCCGCCCCGCACCCGGGCCAGGCGCGCTGCCCCGGCCACCATGCGCCCAGGCCAGGCGCGCTGCCCCGGCCACCATGCGCCCAGGCCAGGCGTGCTGCCCCTCAAGGCCCGGTCCGCCGCGCTGCCCGTCCCGTCTCCGGTCCGCCGCGCTGCCCGTCCCGTCTCCGGTCCGCCGCGCTGCCCTTCCCGTCCCCGGCCCGCCGCCCCGTCCCCGGCCCGGCGCGCTGCCCACCCGCCCGGCACGGCCCTGCCGCACCGGGCGACGGCACGGGTTGACCTTGCCCCAGGGGCAGGGGACACCCTGGCGGGCGTGCAGAACGACGACGACACCCTGCTGAGCATCGGCGCCTTCGCCCGCCGGGCACGGCTCTCGCCGAAGGCCCTGCGGCTGTACGACCGCCAGGGCCTCCTCCCGCCGGACCGGGTCGATCCGGTCACCGGCTACCGCTCCTACCGGGAGGGCCGGCTGCGCACCGCCCGGCTGATCGCCCGGCTGCGCACGCTCGACATGCCGCTCACCGTGATCGCCGATGTCCTCGCGGCGCCGGGCCCGGAGGCTGCCGACGCGGTGGCGCGCTACTGGCGGGGCGTCGAGCAGCGCGTCGCCGCCCAGCGCGCGCTCGCCGCGCACCTCTGCGGGGAACTGGCCCGCGGCCAAGGATCACGGGACGCGCACCAGATCCCCGGTACGTACGCGCCGGACCCGGCGGACGGGTCGCAGCGGCCGTACGGCGCCTTCGCGATCAAGCAGCGCGCGGTGCCCGGGCAGACGGTCCTCACCGAGCTGCGCCACGCGCAGCCGGAAGACCTGCCGGTGTGGATCCCGGCGGCCACGGCCCGGCTGGAGGAGGCGGCCCAAGCCTGCGGCGGTGTCGTCGCGGCCCCGTTCGTCGTCTACCACGGCGAGGTCAGCGAGGACAGCGACGGCCCGGTGGAGGTGTGCCTCCCCGTCGCCCCGAGCCGCGCCGCCGACGCGCCCGCCGCCGCCCGCACGGAGCCGGCCCACCAGCAGGCGTACACGACGCTCACCAGGGCGCAGGCAGGGTATCCGCAGATCCTGTCCGCCTACGACGCGGTGTACCGGTGGATCGCGGCGAACGGGCAGCGCGAGTCCGGTCCCGCCCGGGAGGTGTACTTCGGCCACTGGGCGCAGGCGGCCCCCGACGAGCAGGTCTGCGACCTCGCGGTCCCCCTCGCCGCACCCGGACGCCAGTCCCTCTGACGCCGGCCTCCGGGCTGGTCCCCGCGGCCCGTCGGCACAGCGGGAACGGCGGGGAGCACCGGCACACCGCAGGCCGGGGCCGTGCCCGCGGGTGTGTACCGACCCGCGCCCGTACCGCCGCCACCCGGCGCGTACGCGCACACGGGGACGGGGGCGCACCGGTCGCAGCCCGCGGGTGCCTAAGGGCGCTGGTCACCCGCGGCCGGAGCCGACCGGCGGTGGCTCGTGTCGCACCAGGGGAAGCGGGCACTGCGCCGGCAGGTGCACAGGGCGACGCGGAACCGGTCCGAGGACACCACGGAGCCGTCCTCCAGCTCCACCTCGACCGGCCCCTCCACCAGCAGGGGGCCGCGGCGCTGCAGGGTGATGCGGCAGGGCGCGTCAGCGCGGTCGTTCGGCACGGATCACCACCAGTTCCTCGTCGTCCTGGGCTTGCGCCAGCAGGCCCTGCCTGCGCAGCCAGTCGCGCCGCCCGCGCAGGACGGGCCCGAAGGGCACCCTTCGGTGCTCCACCACGGCGGCGTCCAGCCCCGCCGCGCCCAGGTGCTCCAGGGTGCGCCCGGCTCCGCTCAGCGCCGAGTGCACCAGCAGCAGCGTGCCGCCGGGGCGGAGCAGCTGGGGGGCGTCGCGGCAGATGCGGTCGAGGAGCATCCGGCCGTCGAGGCCGGCGTCCCACGCCCGCGCGGCGCCGCGCGGGCCCCACGCGCGGCCCGGCGCGGGCACGTACGGGGGATTGGACACGATCACGTCGAACGTCTCGCCGGCGACGGGCGCGCACAGGTCGCCGCGGACCGCGCGGACCCGGAGCCCGGCCCGCCACGCGTTGAGCCGCGTGGTGTGCACGGCGCGCCACGACACGTCCACGGCCGTCACCCGGGCGCCGCGCCGCGCCGCGTCGAGGGCCAGCGCACCCGAGCCGGTCCCGATGTCGAGCACCCGCTCCCCGGCGCGGATCGGCACGGCGTCCAGCACGCCCGCCAGCAGGGCCGTGTCCTCCTGCGGGGCGTAGACGCCCGGTGGTACCAGTAGCTTCACGGGCAACCGGGTACCCCCGATCGGCGGAAACCCAACAAGGCCCGCGTGCGCGCCACCCGCACCCCGGCCCTGCGCGGTGCCGTGAGCCCCGCCTGCCGCGAGGCCGACACAGGCCACCGGGGGACACGTCCGCGGCCCCCACCGCCTCCCCGCCCAGGCAGCACGACCAGCCGGCCCCCTCCAGGACGTCCGCGCAGCACCGGGGCACACGGGGCGGGTGGTCCGGCGTGACAGATGCTGCTGGCACGTCCCCGCACGCCCGCGCTCCGCGGCTGGTGCGGTACGCCTCCGCGACGGCGGGACGTCCGCGCACGCCCCGGGCCGACGGGCGGCGACCTGCGAGGACCGCGCCCCGCCCCGGGCCCCGGCGACGCTCCCGCCCCGACCGGGGCGGGCCGCCACCAGAGGCTGCCACCCGCCGTCGGGACGGCGCTGACCTCGGGCGACGCTCCCTAGCCACTCTCCCGCCCGACGGCCCTCAGCGCACACCCCGCCCGACGGCCCTCGAAAGCCCCTCAGCCGACGGCCGTCCACTCGGGGCGCGCCCCGCCCTCCGCCCCGTACAGCGACGACCGCCCGTCCTTCCAGCACCGCAGCAGGTGATCCGCCAGCCGGTCCTCCAGATGCCCGGTCACGTCGATGCCGAAGACGACGTCGCCGGCGAGGTGCGGCTCCTCCGCCAGCAGACCCCCGATCACCTCCCGGCGCACCACCTGCTCGTGCACCGCGTCGGCTTCGACGTGCTCGTCGTAGAAGAAGCGGGCCGCCGGGCCCGCCCCCGCCCGCTGCATCGCCTCCGCCAGCCTCCGGGACGCCGGGGACGAGGTCACCTCGACGGCCGCGAAGTGGCCCACGAGAGCCCCGCGCAGCGCCCGGTGCAGACCGAGGAGGGACATGAGGTTGACCACGGCGAGCATCTCGGCGCAGCCCGCGTCCAGCCAGCGGCCGTAGCGGGCGTCCACCCCCAGGTCCTCCATGAGGTCGGCGAAGAGGCGCGCATGCACACGCTCGGCGCGGCCCCCGCCGTACTCGTCGAACTCCACGGCGGCCATCCCCGCCTTCGCCCGGCCCCACAGCCGCGGCAGCACCCACGCGTGCGGATCGGCCTCCTTGAGGTGGTAGAGCGACCGGTGCACCGCATACTCCCGCAGGTGCCACAGGCGCCCCTCGTCCCGCAGGAAGTGCGAGACGCCGCTGCCGTCCGCCGGCTCGTGGAGGATGTCCCGGACGGCGTCGTCCACCGTCCCGTGCACCGGCGTGTCGGCCCGCAGCGCGTCGAGGAACCGCCCCTCCAGCAAGGACCGCACGGAGAGGAGCGCCGGATCCCACTCGCGTTCCGGGTCGACGCCGGCGAACCCTCGGTAGTGCAGCTCGTAGCACACGTACAGGGCGAGCTGGAGATCGTCGCCGTAGGGATCCGCCGCCCGGGCATCCGCCTCCGCGGGCAGGCCGCCCTCGCCGGCCAGGTACGCCCGTACGGCTCCGGAGACCGGCCCGCGGCCGGTCGGCAGCGCGGGCCCGTGCATGTCGTGGGTCATGGCAGCCGGGTACCGCCCGGCCCGAGCCGTACACCACCCCCTTCCGGCCAGGGCCCCGCCGGCCGGCGGACGCGGTCCCCGTACGGGGTACGAAGCCGCCGGACGGCCGCCCGCCGGGTCGCGCGGCCGTACCGGCGGCCGTAGACAGGGCGGAGGCCCCCACCGACCGCCACGACCAGGACCAGTGATGATCAAGACCTTCCCCGCGTCCGGTACCGGGAGTCCCCGGCAGCTCGCCGACGCCAAGCGGGCCCGCACCGCGCCGGGCGGTGCGCCCGTGCGGGTGTCCGTCGTCGTCCCGGCCCGCAACTGCGCCTCCACCATCGAGGGCGTGGTGGCGCCGGTCGTCGACGACCTCGTGGCTGCGGGAGCGGTCGACGAGGTGCTGGTCGTCGACCACGACTCCGCCGACGGCACCGCCGAGCGCGCCGCCAGGGCGGGGGCGCGCGTGGTCGGCTTCTCGTCGGCCGGACCGGTCGCCGACATCCCCGACTCCGGCAAGGGCTCCGTGATGTGGAAGGGCATCTGGGAGAGCAACGGCGACATCGTGGTCTTCATCGACGGCGACCACCTGGCATTCGACTCCGCCAAGGCGGCGGGACTCATCGGACCCCTCCTCCGGGACCCCGACCTGCTTCACGTCCGCGCCTTCTACGACCTCTACGAGGGCGGCCGCACGACGGAGGCCATGGCCCGCCCCGTGCTGTCCCTGCTCCACCCGGAGCTCGGCGGCCTCCGCCAGCCCCTCAGCGGCGAGCACGCCACCTGGCGCTCCGTCCTGGCCTCCCTCACCTTCCCCGCCGGATGGGGCACCGAGTTCGGCATCCTCGACCAGATCGCCCGCCGCCACGGAGCCGCGTCCATCGGCCAGGTCGACCTGCGCTACAAGCAGCACGTCAAGGGCGACTGGGCCCACATCTCCCTCCAGGCGTTCGAACTCCTCTACGTCGCCCTGCGCAACGAGTTCCGCGCCCAGGGCCGCGAGTTCCCCCGCCACTGGGGGGACGCCGTCCTCACACCGGGGGAGCGGCCGGGCGAGGTCGTCCGGCGCGCCGCCCGCACGCAGGAACTGCCCCCGCTCATGAGCCTCCCGGACTGGCAGGACCGCGAACGCGACCGCCTCGCCCAGACCCCCGCCTGAGCGACGCGCCGCACGGCACGGACTCCCGGCGCGGCCTGCCCTGCTCGGCTCCCCGGACAGCGGCCCTGCACGGGACGGCCGCCGCCGCGCGCGGGACAACAGCCCAGCCCGCCCGCACCACGCCTCGCACCACCCGGTACGGCACGCCTGCCCCGGCGATGGCGCGGCCTCCCGCCCTGCCCGGCACGCCTGCCCCGGCGATGGCACGACCCTCCCGCCCTGCCTGGCGCGCCTGCCCCCGGCGCACGGCCCGGGCGGCGGAACGCCCGGCCCGCGGCGTCCGGCCCCGACGGATGCCGGGCGCGCGGCGTGCCCACCCGCCCCTGCCGCCCATGCGCTCCCCGCCTCCCATGCGCTCCCCGCCTCCCTCCGCGGCCTCGGTGAGCGCGCACGCCAGGGCGGCGGCGCCGGGCGGCTGAGCCTCCCGCCGGTGTGACCGCCGGGCCGGAGCACTGGCCGACGTCCGCTCCCGACCCTGCCCCGGGCGCCACGCCGCGGCCGGTCAGGGACCCGGGCCCGTTTCGCGTCCTGACCGGTGTGAACAGGAGAGACCAGACACACGACACCGCGGACACCGGCCGAAGCCCCGCCCCGCCCCCGCCACCGCCCCTGGCCCCGGCCCCGGCGCCGAAGCCGTGACGCTGACGGCCCGTCAGACCTGGCGGGCCCTCTACGCCCGCTTCCGGCCCCACCGGCGCAGCGTCGCGTTCGGCGCGCTGCTCACCCTGGTCGGCTCGCTCAGCGGCCTGGCGCAACCCCTCGCGGCGAAGGAGCTGGTGCACCGGCTCGGCGGCGACGAGCCGGTGACCGACGTCCTGCTGCTGCTCACCGCCCTCGTCGTCCTCGGCACCGCGGTGTCCGCGGCCGGCGGCTACGTCCTGGAGCGCACGGCGGAGTCCGTCGTCCTGGCCGCCCGGCGCAGCCTCGTGGGGCGGATGCTGCGGCTGCGGGTGGCCGACATGGACCGCGTCCAGCCGGGCGACCTCATGTCGCGGATCACCTCGGACACCACCCTGCTGAGAGCCGTGACGACGCAGTCGGTCGTCTCGGGCACCACGGGGGCCCTCACCTTCGCCGGCGCCGTGGTGCTCATGGGCTTCCAGGACCCGGTACTGCTGGCAGTCACCCTGGGGGTGATCGTGCTGGTCGCCGCGGCGACGGCGCTCGTGATGCCGCGGATCGCCAAGGCGACGGCACGGGCCCAGGAAGCGGTCGCCACGATGTCCGCGCTCCTGGAACGGGCCTTCGGCGCGATCCGCACGGTCAAGGCCTCAGGTGCGGAGGCCCGGGAGACCGCCGCCCTGGAGGAGGCCGCTGAGGAGGCCTGGCGGCAGGGCGTGACCTCCGCGAAGTGGCAGTCCGTGGCCGGCACGTCGGTGGGGCTCGCCGTCCAGGTGTCGTTCCTGGCCGTGCTCGGCGTGGGCGGCGCGCGCGTCGCGTCGGGCGCCATCTCCGTGGCCACGCTCGTGGCCTTCCTGCTGCTCCTGTTCTACCTGATCGAACCCGTCGCGCAGCTGGTGGAGGCGGCCACGCAGTACCAGGTCGGCGCGGCGGCCGTCGCCCGCATCGTCGAAGCGGAGCGGATGGGCACGGAGGACACCGTCCCGTCGTCCGCTCGCACCGGAACCCTGCCGCACGCGGAAGGCCCGGCCTCCGTCGCCTTCGAAGGGGTGACCTTCCGCTACGACGACGGCCTGCCGTACATCCACCACGGCGTCGACTTCGCCGTCCCGGGCGGCGGCATGACGGCCTTCGTCGGCCCGTCCGGCGCGGGCAAGACGACCGTGTTCGGGCTGATCGAGCGCTTCTACGAGACGACCGGCGGCCGGGTCCTCGTCGACGGCGCCGACGTCCGCGACTGGCCCCTGGACCGGCTGCGCGCGGCCATCGGCTACGTGGAGCAGGACGCGCCGGTGCTCTCGGGCACTCTCCGCGAGAACCTGCTGTTCGCCGCACCGCACGCCACGGACCGCGAGGTGGCCGACGTGCTCCGGCGGGCCCGCCTGGAGAGCCTCGTGGAGCGCCTGCCCGACGGCCTCGACACCCTTGTGGGCCACCGGGGCACCAAGCTGTCGGGCGGCGAGCGCCAGCGGGTGGCCATCGCCCGCGCCCTGCTGCGCAAGCCGCGCCTGCTGCTGCTCGACGAGGCGACCTCGCAGCTCGACGCCGTCAACGAACTGGCCCTGCGGGACACGGTCGCGGAGGCGGCGCGCGACACGACGGTGCTGGTGGTCGCGCACCGGCTGTCGACGGTGACCCTCGCGGACCGCATCGTCGTCATGGAAGCAGGCCGCGTACGGGCCGTGGGCACGCACGCGGAACTGGCGGCATCGGACGCCCTCTACGGGGAGCTCGCGGCCACGCAGTTCCTGGTCCCGAGGGAAGAGGCACACGCGGAGGCCGTCACCTGAACCGGACGCACCTCCACCACCGCAGCAGCGGTACCGGCCTTCGCCCCTCGCCGGCGGCGACCGCTGCCCGCCGGGACGCTCCCGCGGGGCAGCGGGAGCGGTAGCCGGTGCCGCGCCGGGCCGACCGGGGCGGAAGGCTCACCCGGGCGTCCGTCACCGGGGCCGGTGCCGGAAGGCTCACCCGGCGTCCGTCACCGGGGCCGGTTCCGGAAGGACCACCTCCCAGGTGTCCACCGCGTAGTCGGTCCGCATGCCGTGCGCCTCGTAGAGCCGCAGCGCACCCGTCTCGTTGAGCGTGTCCACCCCGAGGCCGATGCTGTCGCGCCCCTTGGCGGCGTACACGGCGAAGGCGTGCCGCAGAAGGTGGCCCGCGACGCCCCGGCCCCGGCGGGCCTTGAGCACGCCGATGCTGGGGATCCAGGCCGTGCTCTGCCGGTCGTTCCTCGACAGCAGCACGGCGGCGTCCTCGCCGTCCAGCGAGGCGATCCACACCAGGGACCAGTCGATGTGCGCCGCACCGAGGTCCTCCAGCCACTGGCCGTAGGTGCGCGGCTGGTGGTCGAAGTGCTCGGTGAACGCCTCCTGCAGCAACGCGTGGGCCCGGCGCCGGTCCGCCTCGCCGGTGCAGTCCCGCAGCGCCAGGCCAGCGGGCGGCTCGGGGACGTTCCGGTCCTCCGCGGACAGCGGGCGGGTCAGTACTTCGTAGCGCCGCACCCGCCGCCAGCCGCGGCGCTCCAGCATCTCAGGGTCGGTGGTGGGGCTGGTGTTGAGGTGCAGGTGGAGCACGGCCCGGGAGGCGCCGTTGCCGTGCGCCATGGCGAGCGCACGGCCCTCGGCGAGTGCCAGGAGCCGCTCGCCGGCGGCGCCGCAGCCGGGCAGCGCGTAGTGGTCCGCGTCGATCCGCTCACCACCGGACTCGTCCCACACCAGGGCATAGGCGACCAGGCGGTCGCCCTGGAAGGCCAGCCACGAGTCCTCCGCGAGATCCACTTCCGGATGCGCGAGGTCGGTCTCCACGGTGTGCAGATCCGTGTCGGGCCGCCCGATCTCGATGGTGTCGATCTCGTTGAGCAGGTCGCAGACCGACGGCGCGTCGCCGACGGTGGCCGGCCGGACCGTGACGGGTGGTTCGGATGTCATCCGGCCACTCTCGATCCGCCGCGCACATCCCGCAAACGAATATTCGCCCCCGCCCCCGGCCCGCCGACGACGGCCCCTCGCGATGCCAGGGCACCGCAGGGGCCCGGCCGTCCGAGAAGACGACGCTCCGACACCGTCCCCAGCCGGCAGGCCCCTCGACACCCCACCACACCGCGGCCCCACCAGCCGCCCGGCGCGCGCCCCCAGCCCCTGTCCGCCCACCCCGGCCCCTGTCCGCCCACCCCGGCCCCCACCGATGATTTCCAGTCAAGGCCCTGTCGTATGGCCGGAATCGATGCCATGCTGGCCGGGCGTACCACTCCGTCTGCGGGCAGAGGGGGCGCGCACCCGGCCGCGCCCTGCGTTCCCCCGACAGGGCGCGGCCGCGCCGCCTGTTCCAGCCCTGCCGTCACTGACCGCAGGGGCGGGGACGGAGGACGGCCGTTCCGCATCCGCGCTCCGACTTGTCGCGCACCCCGAGGCCCCGCCCGGCGACCCGGGCCGGACACGTGCGCCGCCCTCCCGGCAAGGCCATGCCCCGGTCGGCCAACCGCCGTGCAGCACCCGGAAACGGTCAGGCTCCCCCGGATGGCGGTCCGCGACCTGGACCAGGCCCACTGCCACACGCCGACCCCTGCACGCGGCCCGACGCCGCAGGCCCCG
>NZ_JAJPUI010000015.1 GCF_021390935.1 Streptomyces sp. CC228A | reverse complement strand
GGGCGGCAGCGGTGCGGCGCGGCCCCGGATCCCCGGGTCAGTGGCCGAAGGCCACGACGCCGTAGCCCTCGCGGGCGCGGGCCTGGCGCATCCAGTCCACGCAGGACTCCACCGCGGCCAGCACCTCGGGGTCGAGGCCGCCGCGCTTCTCCGGTGCGGCGGCCTCCCACTGGGCGAGGCCCTCGGCGCACTGGTCGGGGGTCCACTCGCCGTACGCCGGGAGGAAGTCGGGACGCGGCAGCGGCTCGGGCACCGAGCCGTACATGAAGTCGGTGACGGCCACCGCCGTGACGCTCGCCTCCCGCAGGCCCTCGTCGACGCGCTCCAGCCACCCGGAGCGGAACGGCGAGAAGTCGTTGTTGAACAGCCAGCGACCGTGGAACTCGCAGATCATCTGGTACGCGTAGCCGTACTGGAAGGCGTGGGTGGCCGCCCCCCGGTGGACACAGCCGCGGACCATCCACCCCGCGGGGCGGCGCGGTCACCCACCCGGCCCACACCTGACGAAGCGGCACTGTGATTCCCGTGCCGTCGCCGGGAAGGTGATGGCCGTAACCGAGGGAGGCGGATGTGGCGGGCGAGCGATTGGGACTGGCCGAGGTGCTGGCTGCGGCGGAGAAGGCCGCACCGGTCGCGTCTCTCGACGTGGTGGCACGCAACCTGCGCGACGGGTTCGGCGCGCGGTACGTGTCGTTCCTCCTCGTCGACATCGTCGGGGAGAAACTCGTACGGATCAGCGAGGAGGCGGACGGAGGAAGGGGCCGCACCGCAGAGCAGGTCGACCTGCCGGGCAGCGTCTACGACGAGGTCCTGCGCTCGCAGAAACCGGTGCGGGAGTCCGGCGGCGAGCAGGGCGAGCGGGTGCTCGCACCGGTCACCAACCGGGGCGACCCCATCGGCATTCTGGAACTCTTCCTTCCCCACACCGCTCAGGACGTACTCAAGCCGCTGGAGGAGGCCGCGCACGCGCTGGCGTACCTGATCGTCACCGACCGCCGCTTCACCGACCTCTACCACTGCGGCCAGCGGACCACCGAAGTCAGCCTGGCAGCCGAGATCCAGCGCCGGCTCCTTCCCTCGGCCGCCTGCTGCGAGGCAGCCGAGTTCGCCCTCGCCTGCGCCCTGGTGCCCGCTGCCAGCATCGCCGGTGACACGTACGACTACTCCCTCGACCGCGACACCCTGCACCTGTCCGTCACCGACGCCATGGGCCACGACGTCGAAGCCGCCCTCATGGCGACCCTGGCGGTCAACGCCTCGCGGGGCGCCCGACGCGCCGGCGCGGACCTGGCCGAGCAGGCCCGCCGCACGCACCAGGCCCTGCTCGACCACGGCCGCCGCGCGTTCGCCACCGGCCAGTTGCTGCGCGTCGCTCTCGACGGCAGCGGGGCGCAGCTCGTCAACGCAGGCCATCCGTGGCCGCTGCGGCTGCGCCACCGCCGGGTCCAGGAGGTCCACGTCGGCGTCGATCTGCCCTTCGGGGTCACCGAGCAAGGGGCCTACCAGGTCCAGGACTTCGACCTGCGTCCCGGCGACCGGCTGGTCCTCTACACCGACGGCATGCAGGAATGCCGAGCGCAGTCGGTCGATTTGCCCGGCCTCATCCGCGACACCGCCGGCGAGCATCCACGGGAGGTCGTGCGCGCCCTCACCGCCGCGGTCACCGACGCCGGCCGCGGCCACCTCCAGGACGACGCCACCGTCCTGTGCCTGGACTGGCACGGCCCCCGGAGGGAATCCCGCGACATCCGGACCGGCGCCGGCACCTGAGCGCCGGCACCTGAGCGCGGGCCCCTGGCGGAGCCGGCGCGGTCGGAGGCTACATCGCCATCGTCAGCCAGGCGCCGATGCCCGTCAGCAGCGCCGTCACTCCGCAGAACGCGGCGACCGTGCGGCGGAGGAGCCCGCCGCGCAGCTCGTCGTAGCGCTGCCGGTACGCGGCTTCGAGCTCGGTGCAGCGGTTCACCACCAGGAGCAGGTCTTCCCGTACCTGCGCGATGCGCTGGTCGACGTAGTGCCGGGCGATCTCCTCCTGCTGGCTGTCGGTGAGCCAGGGGAGCCGGTCGGTGAACGCCTTCGCGTCCTGCCGCGCACGCCGCCGCACCGAATGCGCACGCAGATGGCCCTCAAGGCGGACGAGGCCCGCGCGCGCCTCAAGGTGGACGGGGTCCTCCGGCCTCACCGTGCGCCTCCGCCGGAGGACGGGCCGATGCCGGTGTCGTGGCCGGGCTCGATGACGTCGCGGCGCCCTTCGTTCATGGCGGTGTCCTCGGCGCGGATCTGGAAGTGGTGGAGGTCGAAGCAGGCGACTCCGAACGGATCCTGGGAATGGTGAGGAAGTTGTGGCGCGGCGGCGGGCAGGACGTGGCCCATTCGAGTGACCGCCCGTGGCCCCACGGGTCGTCCCCGTCGACGCGTTTGCCGATCGTGGCGGTCTTCCACACGTTGAACAGGAACGGCAGGGTCGACAGGCCCAGCAGGAACGCCCCGATGGACGAGACCATGTTGAGCCCTGTGAAACCGTCGGCCGCGAGGTAGTCGGCGTAGCGGCGCGGCATGCCCTCGGCCCCGAGCCAGTGCTGCACGAGGAACGTGGTGTGGAAGCCCGTGAAGAGCGTCCAGAACTGGATCTTGCCGAGGCGTTCGTCGAGCATCGTGCCGGTCATCTTCGGCCACCAGAAGTAGAACCCGGCGAACATCGCGAAGACGATCGTGCCGAACAGCACGTAGTGGAAGTGGGCGACGACGAAGTACGTGTCGTGGACGTGGAAGTCCAGCGGCGGCGAGGCGAGGATGATGCCGGTCAGCCCGCCGAAGAGGAACGTCACGAGGAAGCCCGTCGCCCACAGCATCGGGGTCTCGAAACTCAGCGAGCCGTTCCACATGGTGCCGATCCAGTTGAAGAACTTCACTCCGGTCGGCACGGCGATGAGGAAGCTCATGAAGGCGAAGAACGGCAGCAGCACCCCGCCGGTGGTGAACATGTGGTGGGCCCACACGGTGATCGACAGGCCCGTGATGGCGATCGTCGCGCCCACCAGACCCGTGTAACCGAAGATCGGCTTGCGGGCGAAGACGGGGATGATCTCGCTGATCACACCGAAGAACGGCAGCGCCAGGATGTAGACCTCCGGATGGCCGAAGAACCAGAACAGGTGCTGCCACAGCAGAGCGCCGCCGTTCTCCGGGTTGAAGACGTGGGACCCGAACTGCCGGTCCGACTCCAGCGCCAGCAGCGCGGCCGCCAGGACGGGGAAGGCCACGAGCACCAGGATGGAGGTCAGCAGCACGTTCCAGGTGAAGATCGGCATCCGGAACATGGTCATCCCCGGAGCCCGCATGCAGATGATGGTGGCCATGAAGTTGACGGCGCCGAGGATGGTGCCGAAACCGGACAGGGCCAGCCCCATGATCCACAGGTCGCCGCCCACGAACGGCGTGTGCCGGGGCCCGCTCAGCGGTGTGTAGGCCGTCCAGCCGAAGTCCGCGGTGCCCTGCGGGGTGAGGAGCCCGCCGACGACGATGAGGCCGCCGAAAAGGAACAGCCAGTACGACAGCATGTTGAGCCGGGGGAAGGCCACGTCCGGCGCACCGATCTGCAACGGCATGATCGCGTTGGCGAAGCCCGCGAACGTGGGGTGTCGCGAAGAGCAGCAGCATCACCGTGCCATGCAGGGTGAACGACTGGTTGTACTGCTCCATGGACATCAGCTGCATGCCAGGACGGGCCAGTTCCGCGCGGAGCGCCAGCGCCAGCGCGCCGCCGACGAGGAAGAACCCGAAGGAGGTGATCAGGTACAGGTGACCGATCTTCTTGTGGTCGGTCGTGGTCAGCCAGTCCACGACGATACGTCCCAGCCCGCGGCGGGCGACGGGGACGAGAGCGGGTGGTTCGGTGGAAGTGACCATGGCGAAGTCCTGGTGGGCCGAGGAGAGGGAACCGCACGGTAGGGGTCGCTGCAGGCGAGAGACGACGCTACGGAACCCCTGGTGCGGACACATCCCGACAGGCGCACCGCGCCACAAGACATCTCATCGGATCGCGCCCCGCCGCGGGGCAGGGCCGTCAGGCCCGCGGCACCGGCGACGGGCAGCGCCCGGCTCCCGGAACGCACGCACGAGCCGGCCTGCCAGGTGCCGGGGAGGGGCCCCCGCCGCCCTCTGCGCAACCGGACCCGGCCCACGTCCGCCAAGCCCCCTTCGCCGACAGGCCCGGCCGGTCGCCGGCGCACCGGGGCAGCGCGTCCCGTCGCCGGTACGCCCCCGCCAGGGCACCCGTGCCGCCCGCCGGACAGGAAGATCGGGACACGTCCCCCGACACCGGCACCGCCACCGGGCACCCGAAGCCGGACTGGGTCCGGTGCCGCCCGGTACGGGCAGCCGGGCGCCGGTCGGCAGGCGCCGGAAGAGGGCCGTCCGGGAGGGTTCCCCGAAGGGATCAGCGCGAGCCGCCGCGGGTCTGCGAAGGCCCCGCAGGCGGCGCCGGCCCGCTCGCCCCGCCCGGTGTGGCCCGACTGTCGACGAAGTAGGCGCCGAGGGTGCCGGCCAGAGCCGCGACGACCACCACGGAGTACACCGCCAGCAGGACTTCGAGCACCATGCCGTACGCCGTGTCCGTACGCAGCGGCTCCCCGCTGATCGCCATCAGCGCGGTGGCGTGCAGCGTGTCCGCGTAGGAGCCGTGGGTGCCGTCGAGTTCGTACAGCAGCTCGCTCGCGGCCAGGATCACGATCAGCGACACCATGGACAGCCATGCCGTCCGGTCGCCCAGCAGCCGCCCGGCCGAGCGGGAGGACCGCACGGTCGAGGAGACCACCCTGCCGGTGCGCAGCAGCCGCAGCGACTTCAGCAACCGCAGGACCCGCAGGAACGGCAGCAGCAGGAAGATGACCTGCCACCAGTTCTTCCGCAGGAAGCGGCCGCGGTGGGAGGCCACGGCGAGCCGGGCGGCGAACTCCGCGGCGAAGGCGGCCCACAGGACCCAGCCGGCGACCGCCAGGGCGGTCGCGGCCCCGCTGCCCGGCGCCACCAGCCGCTCCGCGATCACCACCAGCAGGAAGAGCAGCCCGAGGCCGCTCATCACCGGGGTGAGCCGCTCCAGCAGATCACTTGCCAGCTGGTCACGGAAGTCAGCGTCCCTCCGCGGCCGACGGCGCTGTTCCATGCCGATCTCCCTGCCAAGGCCCGTGCCGCCCGGGCAGCACGTGTCACGGGTCCGGCCGCGCGGCCGGGCTGCGCCCCCATCCTTCCATCCCGCCCGCCCCGCGCGGAGCGACGACAGGCGGTGGCACCGGCGTGCAGCGCGCGCCCCGCACAAGCCCCCGGTCAACTGCCGGCGATACGGGGGCGGGAAGCCCGTCGCCCCTTCCCGGTACAGCCGCCGGGCTCGCGCGCACCGGAGGTACGGACGCGCCAGGCGGCGGCCGGCGACCCGCGTCTCCCGCTTCGCCGGCTGCGCGAAGCCCTCCATGCCTCCGAACTCGCCTCCGGTGCCGGTACCGATCCTGCTGCCCTCCCCTAGACCGAGACGGCCGCCGTCTTGGACAGAACTGGCGTCTGGCGCCTGACCGCCCGGCACAACCGTCCCGCTGCACCGCTTCCGTCCGGCTCGTCCGGCGAGGACACCGGCACGAAGCCCTGATCGAGCCTTCCGGACGACATCACTCCCGACAGCCGCAGCCGGCCCTTCCCCCGGTCGAGCACCGCAGTGGCCACCGGTCCCGCCGCGGGGGAGGGACACACCCGTGCCGTGCCACGGAACGTTGACGGTTTGCGTCTGCACTTTGACCGGGGACCGTCTACCCGGGCGCCGCCTCCCCCCGTAGGTTGGTGGCCGAGCACATCGGTGGCGCCGAGTGACCGTCGGCGCCACGTCCACTCGCACCGCGGGCCAACTCGGGGGATCCGACAGGGGGACCCGGCCCGTGACCGGGAAGGAATGCGACTCGATGAACATCCGCAAGCGTCTCGCCGTCTCCGCCGCCGCCTTGGCAGTAGGCTCCGGCCTGGCCTTCGCCCCGCTGGCCTCGGCGGCCCCGCAGGCCGCCGCTGCCGGCTGCGCCTACCCGTACGTCTGCTTCTACAAGGGCTCCACGAAGACGGGCCAGTTCAAGGACGTCACGAGTGGCTGGCAGAGCCTCGGCGCCAGCAAGGGGGCCACCTCCATGGTGAACACCCGCCGCGACGATGTCGTGTACACCCACTTCACCAACGGAAAGACGTGGTGCACCCCGCCCAAGACCACCACCACATTCAACTCCTGGGTGGTCGACAAGGTGCGCATCAGCTCCGCTTCCCGCTGCTGACCCGTACCGCAGCAGAGACGGCCCGCACCCACGAGGCGGGGTGCGGGCCGTCCGCCGCGTCCGCTACCGGCCGGAGGGCCTGGAGCCCACGGCAGGCCGTACCCCGAGCCAGCGCCCGAGAGGAAACCGGCCGGCCCGATCGGGGACGACCGCGAGGGCACTCCCGCCACCGGATCCCCCACGTGCGTCGCCGCCCCACCGCCGAGGACCCGGCCTGGCAGGGGCCACGCGGCACCAGGACCGCGAGTTGAACGCCACCGAACCGCTCCACGCGCACCCGGCATCCCGTCAACACACTGCTCCGGTCCTCGTCGAGGGCGATGCCGCACCGCTCTTCAGGCATGTGCGCGGCAACCGGCGCCCGAGGGCCCGGAGGAGGGACTGCGGTGCGAGGGCAGGCGGGGCGGCATGGCCCCTGACCATGGCCGAGCACGCAGCAAGCAGCCGACGACCGGCCACGCAGGGTGCTGGAGTCAGTGTGGACCGCATCACCGGTGCGTGCCGCCCGCCAACCGGGGCGGCCGATGCCTTTCCGGCAGGACCCGATACGGCCGGAGGGACACGTCGAACGGAGGGTGTCGCCGCTGGCCACCACGGTGACGCCGTCCCTCCGGCGCGCACACGGGGGAGAGACGGCATCGACGTAAGCGGCCCGGGTCAAGACGGGCCGGGCGCGGCCTGCTGGGCCGGCGCGCAAGCAGGCAGCGCCCGCCCTTCTCCACCGCCCGCGCTGCCCCACTCCCCGTCGACCTCCGGCGGCGTGGGAACGACCGCGCCGACGGCCCCCGTGGTGGAGAGCCCGACGCGGACGGCCCCGGCCCGCCTGGTGCCGAAGCGGACCTCGATCGACCGCGGTGAGCGGACCCGACCGGACCGCACCATGCGGTCGAAGTCGCCACGGCGCACCCGGAGCGGGCGGCGGCCTGCTCGCGGCCGTGCGGGTGTCGGCGGGGACCGGGTGCGGCAGGTCCTCCCGCGCCCAGACCTCCACGACGTGGTCCGGGCGGTGCACCGTACCGTCCGGGGGCGCGGCCCGGATCGACCAGGAGGCCACGGCCGACGAACCGGCGCACCACGAACGCCGTCGCCTTCGCCCGCTCGCCGTATGCGGTCGGGTACGCCGGCCGTGTAGCCAGCGTCCCCAGGGCCAGGCCATATGCGGCCGATCACGGACTTCGCTGTGACGGGTCGTCGCGATGGACGTGGGGCAGGGCGATGTGACGGATGCCGACGGGGAAGGGCTGCAGTCGCTCCTGCCTGTGAGCCATGGATGGTGGGGCAGAGGGCGTATCACCGCAGGTCCTGACACACACCGGGGACATGACACTACGTCACTCAACGTGATAGAAGGTGGATCATGAGCAACGTTTTCTTCGACATCTCGATCGACGGTCAGCCATCCGGCCGCATCGTCTTCAACCTCTTCGACGAGGTCGTCCCCAAGACCGCCCGCAACTTCCGCGAGCTGGCCACCGGCCAGAACGGCTTCGGTTACGCCGGCTCCGTCTTCCACCGCGTGATCCCGGCATTCATGCTGCAGGGCGGTGACTTCACCAGGCACAACGGCACCGGCGGCAAGAGCATCTACGGCAATCGGTTCGAGGACGAGAACTTCGAACTCAAGCATGACCGCCCGTACCTGCTGTCGATGGCGAACGCGGGCCCGAACACCAACGGCTCCCAGTTCTTCATCACCACCGCCGTCACCGGGTGGCTGGACGGCAAGCACGTCGTCTTCGGAGAGGTCGTCGAGGGCCAGGACGTCGTCGACGCGATCGAGGCCCTGGGCAGCGCGTCGGGCAAGACCGAGAAGACCATCAAGATCGAACGCTCTGGCGTCGTCGAGGACTGATCCCTCGCCTGCCCGCGGCCCGCTTCCCCCTGAGGCATCCCAGGCGACGAGGACATGCCCACCCGGTCATGCGCCACGCCGGATCACGAGGGCTGCGACGGTGGCTGTACCGAGGAAGAAGAGGTAGCCGCGGTCGCCGCTCCGAGCCGCCACGGCTGTGGCCTGATTGAGCCGGGCGGCCTCTGGTCGTCCCCGGCAGGGCTGACGTCACCCTTCTTCCACTCCGGGTCGTAGGCGCAGGGCATGGTGGCGCCGCCGGTGAAGTACTCGCGCTCCGGGTACCAGGTGAAGGACATCCGCTCGTCGCCGTCGTCCCGCTGGACGAACAGGTCCCACAACCTGCCCCGCTCGCCTTCGCGGTAGGAGGTGACCTCCCAGCCCTCGTCGCGGAGGAAGCGGTGGAGGCGGCGAAGCCCGGGGACCGCCTGGCTCGTCGGCACGTGGTCGAGTGCCCAACTGTGGCTCATCGAGTAGGCGCCGTCGATGGTCTCGTCCTCGAGCCCCAGAAGGCCGCTGTCGTAGCAGGAGCTGGAACTGAGGGTGTTCCTGGTGCTGACCCCGAGTTTCTCGAGTCCGGGTTCGATGGTGCGCGTGAAGCCCATGACGGTGTATGCCTCCTGGGAACGCTGGAGAGCGCGATCCGCCATCTCCTCAGGTGCAACGCGGGGAAAGTTCTTGGACGCCCATGCGCTCCACGCGAGCATGCCGACCAGAAGGAACACGCCGACGAATGCGGCGCCGCCGCATCCCAGACCGCCCAGGGCGCGAGAGGAGGCCCTCGGCTCGGGCGCGTCGGGGTCGGTGGCGGGGCTGGGCACGGTCTGGTCGGGCATACGAGCACCCTATGAAGACGTGGCGGCACGGCGGATGAGTGCGGCGACCGGCTCGGCGTGAGTACGTGTACTCACCTTCGCCCGTCCAGTCCCGAAGGGCCAGGGTGCCGCAGACCGGCCAGCTGTTGGGCGTGCGACCGACGCGGTCGCCGCGCTCGCCGCCGGCCCGCTGGTGATGGAGCGGCCCGCCTGCGAGCGGATCGTGCATCTGCAGACCGCGGCCATGTACGAGGAAGACCTGCGGGAAGCGTTCACGCCAGTCGACGGCAAACCCCTCGCCGCTCGCGGCTCGCCTGGGTCATGGACGATCAGGAGCGCCTCTTCAAGTAGCGCGCGGGTGTTCCTGGCGACGTCACGGAGGCCCAGCTCACCATCCTCCGGCTCGCCTCCCACATGGGGGCGGCCCTGTTCCGCGTTGCTCTGGCGGCCCGGGCACCCAAGTGAAGGTAACCATCGACGGCCGCATGCTGAGCTACTCGGCCGAACGGAGCGAGGACGCCAGCGCCCACAACTGGCAGAAGGCCACCGCCTTCGCCTTGATCACCGGTGCCATGCGCGGGATGCCGGGCGACGAGATCGCCCCGGTCGCGCAGGGTGAGCCCCCGGCCCTCGAGCCCGACCCCGGACAACCGGTGCAGCGCGACCTCGAACGCGTAGCGGCCGCGGCGGAAGGAGGTGGCGCAGCCTCCGGGGACGTTGTGCCGCTCGACCAGCAGGGTACGCACCGGGCGCGTTGGAGGGTGGTGGCGGCGGTCAGGCCGGCGTTGCCAGCCCGATGACCACGGCGTCCACGTCGGTCATGCCCCGGCCGCCTCGGACGCCTCGCGCGCGATCTGGTCGAACTGGGCACCCATCGCGGTGGCGAGGGCCTGGGCGGCGGAGAGCGGCCGGACCATGACGGTGAAGTCGTCGATCTTCCCTTCCTCGTCGAAGTGGAGGAAGTCGCAGCCCTGGATCTGCCGCCCGTCGACGGCGGCGGTGAAGACGAAGGCGTGGTCGCGGCCGTCCGGGTTCGCGATCTCGCGGACGTAGGTGAAGTCCTCGAAGACCCGCATGACCCCGCGAAGGATCGCGGCGGTGATCGCCTTGCCCGGGTACGGCTTGAAAGCGACGGGGCTGGTGAAGACGACGTTCTCGGCGAGGAGCGCCTCGATGGCGGCCTCGTCTCGGTTCTCGACAGCCTGGCGGAACGGATGCACGGCCTCACCTCTAGTCAATCAGTTGATTAGGTGCGTCGGAGGTTAGGGTCGCGTCGCGTGGGTTGTCCACCCCTCATGTCGCGATGATGGTGACCTGAGATAGTCACCTTCATGACTATTCAATGATGCTATAGCCTGGTCTCATGGCATTGCGCAACGCGGTGATGGCCGCGCTCCTCGAAGGGGAAGCGTCCGGATACGACCTGGCCAAGGGCTTCGACGCCTCCGTCGCGAACTTCTGGATGGCCGCCCCTCAGCAGCTCTACCGGGAGCTCGACCGCATGGAGCGCGAGGGACTCATCGCCGCACGGGTCGTCGAGCAGGAGCGCCGACCGAACAAGCGGCTCTTCTCGCTCACCGAAGCCGGCATGGCAGCCGTGCGCGCCTACGTCGCCGAACCACCGGGCAAGCCGACGACCATCCGCGACGAGCTCATGGTCAAGGTGCAGTGCGCGGACGTCGGCGACATCGCAGCCGTACGAGCGGCGATCACCGAACGCATGGAGTGGGCCGCCGCCAAGCTCGCCAGGTACGAACGGCTCAACGAGCGCCTCCTGAGGGGGCGCACAGAGGACGAGTACTGCGCACAGGCCGAACGGATCGGCCCGTACCTGACACTGCTGCGCGGCATGGCGTTCGAGCGGGAGAACCTCCAGTGGGGCGAGACCGCGCTCCGCATACTCGAACGACGCACAACGACGGCCCGCGATCAGGAACACGCCACACCGCAGACGTGAACCCTCCGGCAGCCGCCCCCGTACCGACTGAACAGAGGCCCTCCCATGCCCGGCGCGCACATGCCCTTCTCCCGGTACGTGGCCCTCGGCGACAGTCAGACCGAAGGCGTCGGCGATGGCGATGACCTGACGGGGCTGCGCGGCTGGGCCGATCGCCTCGCGGAGTATCTGGTCCGCCACAACCCCGATCTGCTGTACGCCAACCTCGCTGTCCGTGGCCGCCTCGCCGGCCAGGTCCACGCCGAACAACTCGACGCCGCGCTCGCCCTGCGACCGGATCTGGCAACGGTGGTGGCCGGCGTCAACGACCTGCTGCGGCCCCGGTTCGACGCCGACGAGGTGGCCGCCCACCTGGAGGCGATGTTCACCGCGCTCACCGCGCAGGGGGCCCGCGTCGCCACGCTCACCTTCCCCGATGTCGCCCGCATCACCCCGCTCGCCCGGCCTGTCCGCCACCGCGTCACTGCCCTCAACCACCGCATCCGCGAGGCCGCACATCGGCACGGCGTCGTCGTCGCCGAGACCAGCCACCACGCCGTCGTCACCGACCCCCGCCTGTGGAGCACGGACCGCCTGCACGCCAGCCCTCTCGGCCACCAGCGCATCGCCGCGGCCATCGCCCACGCTCTCGCCCTGCCCGACAGCGACGACTCCTGGACCCATCCCCTGCCCGCCCTCGCCACCCCGCAGGCCGCAGGCCGGCGCACCGGCGCCGCCGAACTGCGCTGGGCCGCCGAGTTCCTCGGCCCCTGGCTCACCCGCCGCCTGCGCGGCCGATCCTCAGGCGACGGCCGCACCGCCAAGCGCCCATACCTCACATCCCCGGATGCCGCGCCGCCCACGAGACGTGACCTCGACAGGACGTAGGAACCGAACGGTCAGCACCCAGCAAGCCGACGGTCTCGGGCGTGAGCGACCTCTCCTCCAGCGGGACGGGATGGTCGGTGACGTTGATGGCCACGCTGGAAGCCCAGCGGCTCCTGGCACACACCGACCTGCCGATCGGGCAGGTCTCGGACGGGCGCGGCTCCGCTCCCCACGTTCCCCAGAGCAGCATTGGCTGCCGACGCCGACACGGTGAATCAGACCCGCCGGATGCTCGCCGAAGCCGCCCTCGCCAGAGTCCTGGAAGGCACCCGGGAGCGCACCCTCCTCGCCCGCGGCTCCCGACCGCAGCCTGCGGTGGCGGCTCCGCCGCCGCACACCCAGCAGCCCGGCACCCAGCACACACCGGGCCGAACCACAGGAGGAGTCACGTGAGCACCCCCGCGATCCCAGGAAGCCGGGAAGCGCCGCCTCGCCGCCGGGCAGTAGCGTCGGCCTCGCTCCCGCCAGAGCCGAAGACCGTACGCGGCCGGGAAGCCGGCTACCGCCTCTAATCCCCATCTAAGGGCGGCCCGAGCCAGTGCAGGAAGCTCCGGGCTGTTCGAACAGCAGGGCCGTCATGCCTGAACCCATCCGGACATGCGGTGTCTTGCGATAGGTCGGCGGATGCCCTGCATGTGGTGGCGGTCTCGTGGGCGCCGGGCGGCGGATGCCTATACCGCCTCCGACCTCGATGTCTCGGTGTAGACCGAGCACCGCTCGGCGCCTTCGTCGCCGCCACCACGTTGTTCCTTTCGAGGGATGTTTTGTGGGGAACGGCTGTTGGCGCCCGTCGGCGCTGGACGGACGCTTGACGTCCCTCCAGGCACACGATGCCTACCGAAAGACCGGCGTCGTCCAGCGTCGACGGACGTCAACACCCATTGCGAGATCACTCGTTGGTGTTGGTGGTGCGAGCCCGCCGCACGGCGACCTCTCATAAGCCCCGAGCCGTATGAGCTCCCGGCTAGACCGAGGCCCGTGGGGTGCGCTGGTGTCACGAACGGCTACTGAGGTGGCGGACCGACCTTCGTGTCGAGTCCTGGGATTAGGGAGCTGCGTGGCCCGTATGTGCTCGTGACCAGCACAAACTGCACTATGGGGAGGCATATCTTGATCTATTGCGGCATCGACTGGGCCGAGCGCACGCACGACGTTGCCTTGGTCGACGACAGCGGGCAGTTACTGGCAAAGCGGCACATCACCGATGACGCCGCAGGCTACAAAATCTTGCTGGATCTGCTCGCCGAATACGGAGACACTGTGGAGAACCCGGTCCCAGTGGCGATCGAGACCTCCCGCGGCCTGCTCGTGGCCGTGCTGCGGACCGGCAAGCGGAAGGTCTTCGCCATCAACCCGCTGGCCGCCGCCCGCTATCGCGATCGGCACTCCGTCTCCCGCAAGAAGTCTGACCCCGGAGACGCCCTGGTCCTGGCGAACATCCTGCGCCCCGACATGCACGCCCACCGACCGCTGCCCGAAGATTCCGACCTCGGTTGCGCAATCGCCGTCCTGGCCCGTGCCCAACAGGACTCGCTCTGGAACCGGCAGCAGCTTGCCAACCAGCTGCGTTCCCTCTTGCGGGAGTACTACCCGGCCGCCTTGGCGGCCTTCGAACCTTGGCGCACCGGCTTATGCCGGCCAGAGGCCCGGGAGCTCCTCAGAGCCGCCCCGACGCCGACCCGCGCGGCGAAGTTGACGCGCACGCAGCTGACGGCCGCACTCCGAAGGGCCGGCCGCAAGCGAGGCATTGAGGAGGAGGTCGGCCGCCTCCAGGACGTTCTTCGTGCCCACTGGGCCCATCAGCCACCGCTGGTCGAGGAGGCGCTGGGCAAGCAGATGCTCGCCCTCCTGGTCCAGTTGGAGGCCGCCTGCACCGCCGCCGACGACCTCGCCGAGGCGGTGGAAGAGGCCTTTCCTCAGCACCCGGATGCTGAGTGATCTTGAGCTTTCCGGGGCTCGGCATCCAGCTCGGCGCCCGGATACTGGCCGAGATTGGCGACGACCGGAAACGGTTCGCCGACGCCCGCGGCCTGAAGGCGTATGCTGGCGCCTCGCCCATCACCCGGGCCTCGGGCAAGAAGTCCAGCATCACCCGCCGGCGGATCAAGAACGACCGCTTCAATCATGCTGGCTACCTCTGGGCCTCTCCTCGATCACCGCCTCACCCGGCGCCAAAGCCCACTACCGGCACCGCCGCGACCATGGAGACTGGCACGCCGCTGCCCAGTGCAACCTCTTCAACCGCATGATCGGCCAGCTCTACCACTGCCTCCAACAAGGTCATCGATATGACGAGGCACTGGCCTTCCCGGCTCCGCCCGACGAGGTGGGCACAGCGGCCGCCTGACCAGAGGCCGCATCTCGTCGGCAGCAGTCAGGCATTCCTAGCGGGGCAGGCGGCTCAACACAGCACGAAACCTCTCCTGCCCTGCCGTGACGCTCGCGTCCCACAGGCCTGAGGCGTCACTGCGCAGCGAGAGGCGCTGGAGCCGTTGTTCCTCGGCGAGGAAGCCAGCACCTGCCACGTTCTGGTCGAGCATTCCCATCGCGGTGAGCGCCGCGTGGCCGCAGGACACCGCGTCGTCAGCGTTTCCCGAGCCGTGGGCCAGGAGGGCATAGCGCAGGCAGAGGGCAGCGAAGAAGGCGTAGGTGTCGGCGACATCGGTGATCCCCTCCTCGTTCGGCTGAAGCTCTGGAAACCGCTCCAGCTGGCGCACGCCCTCGGCGGCGTTGGCGAGCGCCCGGTCGGCATGCCAGAGATCGCGTACGGACTCCGCATAGAAGGCCAGATCGGCTTCCCGCCCCGGCGCGTCCGCCCGTAGGCCCACGAACAGTGGCGCCATGCGTTCGGCGCAGGCGGCGGCATACAGGCGGATCGCCTCGTCACCCCCGTCACGAAGTGCCTTCGTGACGGCCCCTTCCACCAGCGTCTCCATGCCCCACCCTCATCCCGTTCGAACAGATCGACAGGCTACACAGCGGACTGAGGACCGCCGCTTGACGAGTTAGGCGCCTGAGGTGTCTTCTACACCGCCCGGTGGTCCCTGGCCGACCTCCCCGCCCGCCGCCGGCCTTCGATCCCCGCGCCCGAGTCGGACCGGCAACCCCCGGCCGACCCCCGGCGAGCCGGCTGCGCCCCGGCCTGGGGTCAGGACGCGGGGGAGTGGGAGATCCCCCGCACCCCGCTCCACTACGAGCGCGCCGTCCTCGCCGGCGTGGTGGTCCGGGAGAAGCTGCGCACCGCCACCGCCACGGCTGTGCCGGTGAGCTCCCGTCATAGCGGTCCATGCCGACAGCCTGCAGGGAGAGCGGCCGCAGTGCGCGGACCACCAGGACGGCAGGTTCGCGGCGAGCCGATCGCTGTACGCCGTTGGCGGAAAGAGCGCGGGGGTGTCGTCCAGCATGGCTGCCTCTGCGCGGCGCAGGAAGTCGACCGTCTCGTCCTCTCCCTGTTCTCGGCCCCCGGCACAGGCGCCGTACCGGCACGGCTGTGCGCTGGGACGGCCGTGAGCCGCTCGGACTCGGTACCGCGATCAGCATGATGACGACCGAGCACGGAGCCCCGGCCGCCGGCGGCAGCGTCCTCGCCCGGTTCAACCGACATCCCCGCCGCGGCCGCGCCCGAGCTCGCCGGGCACATCCAAGCCTTGACGTTCGAGGCGGACACCGGCCGCCTGAACGTCGTCCCCGACGCGCCCGCGTACGGTACGAGACTGCCCTGGACCACGCCGCGGATCGTCTCGGCCATCAACGAGAAAGTCCCCGGCGCGCACGTCCGCTCGGTGCACGTCCGGCCGCCCTTGTCCGGCGCCATGCAGCCCCACTGCCAGCGGCCGCCGTGCCGGGAACCGCCGACTGCGGCTGCCGGGCCCGTGAAAACCCGGGAGACGGTCTCAGCCGGCTACCGCAGGGCCTTGGCCACGCACCAGGCGGCCCGGCAGACGCAGGTCCAGGACGACCCGGCCCCGCCGCGGAGCGGACGATCCGCACCGGCCGCGCTCACGGCCCGGCCCGGGCCCGGGGCCCGAGGGATGGAGCGGCGCGGGGCACTGCGGCGTGATCTCTGCGCCTGAGACTGGGCCAGACTGGGGCGGCATGCTGGGATGAAGGAGGACGTCGGTGGTCGAGCAGACGCCGTACAGGGCCGGGCCGCCTCGCACCATGCCAAGCTGGCCGCCCGGCGGCACCGGGCCCGCACTGCCCGCACAGGGTGGCGGCCTCAGCCGCAGCCGCGAAGCCCGCGCCCTGTCTCCTTTCCCCTCGCCAACCAGATGCCGATGGCGGCGAGATGGAGTCCGGCGAAGTAGGTGATGGCGGGCTTGTCATAACGGGTGACGAGGCCGCGCCGCTGCTTGAGCTCCGTGTGGGTCTTGGTGGTCGGTACGCCGCGAGACCCGGTCGAGGACGTGGCCGTCCGGCGCACCGCCCGGGGCCCTTTCGTCCTGAACGACTGTCGGCATGGCCCACCGGCCCCAGCGGAGCATGTGCGTCCGCGTCGCCGCGGTGTGCCGCAGTGCCGACGAACGGGCCACCGCAGGCACCCGGAACGGTGGCCCGCCGTCCTGCAGACGGCCACGGCCGTTTGCGGCGCCACCGGCGCCGGTCCGATGGGCGCCCGCGGGCCGTGTCCTGCGGGTCAGACGGCCCCTTGCCCTGGGGCGTGCTCGTGATCAGCAGGCACTGCCTCGATCAGGTAGAAGGGGGCCGCCTCCAGCAGTGGGGTCACCGACACGACGGACAGTCCCGCGCGGTGGCACACCTCTTCGAAGTCCTTGCGGGTACGTTCCCTCCCACCCAGGTTCACCAGCATGTTGAGGTCGCTGAGGTAAGTGATCCCGCCGTCTGCGGCGTGCGCAGCGGCGCCGGTACCTACGACTTCGGGAAGCACCGGCTCCACGATCAGGATGTGGCCGCCGGGCGGTAGTACCTCGCGGCAGTGGCCGAGGATCCTGACCGCTTGATCGTCCGACCAGTCGTGCAGAACGCTCTTGATCAGGTACAGGTCCGAGCCGCCGGGCACCGAGCGGAAGAAGTCGCCTGCGGCCAGGGAGCAGCGGTCCGCCACCCCGTGCCGGTCAAGGGTCTTCGGTGCCTGGGCCAGGCCGTCCTTGGTGTCGTGGAGGATGCCGGTGAGAGCCGGGTGCGCGGCGAGTATGGCAGCCAGTATGCTTCCGTCGCCGTCGCCGCCGCCGACGTCGGTGACCGAGGTGAAGCGGCCGAAGTCGTAGGCGTGCGGCAGCACGGCGGCCGTCTCCTCGGAGGCCTGGCTCATCGCCGCGTTGAAGTCGGCGGACAGCTCGGGGTGTCGGCCGAGATGGCTGAAGAAGTCGGTGCCGAAGACGGCGTCGAACGCGATGCCGCCGGTGCGGACGCTGCTGTCCAGGCCGTCCCAGGCCCGCACGATCGCCGGGTCGGTGAACATCCGGACGAACGAGACGAGCGAGTCGGGGCGGCTGGAACCGAGAAGGGCGCCGGCGGCAGTCACTGAGAACGTGTCGGGTTCGTGCTCCTCCATCAGGCCCAGGCCGGCGAGGGCGCGCAACAGCCTCGTCATGGGTTGGTGCTCGGCTCCTGCACCGGCGGCTACCTCGCTGGCCGGCCGCCGGCAGTCGCCGATCAGGTCGAAGACTCCGAGCCGCACTGCGGCGCGCAAGGTCTGCGAGGCCATGCTGCCGAAGGCGAGCTGGACGATCAGACCTCGGTCGGCCATGGCCTCTTGGGTAGCAGCTGTGTCCATGGTGCTCACGGATGACTTCCTTCCTCGTCGGGATGGGTGGCTGTGGTGTTCGGGGTGCGGGTCAGAGGCCGGCCAGGGCAGCGGGCGTGCACCCGGCGAAGGCGAGGACGTCGCGGTGGAGGTGGGACTGGTCGGCGTATCCGTGCGCCAGGGCGATGTCCGCGGCGTTGCCGCCCGCGCGCAGGGCCTGGGCGGCCCGGTCGAAGCGGACGAGCATGGCGGCGCGCTTGGGTGTGAGGCCGATCTGGGCATTGAACCGGGACCACAGCCGCTTGCGGCTCCACCCGCAGGACGCGGCGAG
Organism: Streptomyces sp. CC228A; assembly: GCF_021390935.1. Classification (GTDB taxonomy): domain Bacteria; phylum Actinomycetota; class Actinomycetes; order Streptomycetales; family Streptomycetaceae; genus Streptomyces. The sequence goes on along the minus strand of NZ_JAJPUI010000015.1, from coordinate 63,516 downwards.
GTCGTCGACCCGTACCCGGCCCCCGCGCGCCACGATGGTGTCCCACACACCGGCGACCTCGGGTGTCAATGACCGGGCCCGGGCGGCCCGGCGGGTGAGGAACTCGCTGACCAGCGTGAAACGTTCCTGCCACGCGGTGGCGGCGGCCACCCGCTCGCGGAGCTGCCGTTCCTGCCGCCCCCACAGGTCTTCCAGGCCGACGACCGCCCCCTCCAGTTCGTGCGGCGGCACACCCAGCAGCGCGTAAGCGGTGCCGGGCGACAGGCACATCTCCATGCACTCGACGTCCCGGCCGCGGATCCACGTGGGGCCGGGCGACAACGACGCGACCAGGCTGGGATGAGGGTTCGAGCTCGTCGAGGGTCGTTGCGCGGTGCCGCCTTCAACCGTGAACGGGTCGTTCCCCAGGCCGATGACGATGACCACGGCAGGCTGGGGCAGCACCCGCAGGTCCAGTGCCTGGCCGACGCGATCCCGGAAGCCGGCCATCCGGACACCGGGAACGGCAGGCGCGCCGCCGGGCCGCACTACTTCCCACCCGCTGTCGGCTGCATGGTCGCCGTCGGAACCATGGCCCACGGCCACGGCTCCGGCCTCGGCATCCGCTTCGTCGCTGTGCATGCCCCCACCCTGTCGGACCGGGGCCGCCTCGTCTTGGAAAAAAGTTCCAGGGCCGATGCGCGGAGCCCCGAGCGGCCACCAGGGAGTTGTCTTCGGATCGTCTGAGCGTTGGTTGATGGTGTGATATTGGCGGACGCCCAGTGGGCGGGGATCGAGCCGGTGCTGCCGGACCGGACTCCGAAGCGGGGAGGGCGGTGGCGGGATCACCGGCAGGTGACCGACGCGATCGCGTTCAAGTACCGCACCGGTACGCCCTGGATGGACCTGCCTGAGCACTTCAGGTCGTGGAAAGGCCTTCACGTGGATCCTTCCGCCTTCTCCTGATGGTGTTCCGGCACCGAAGCGAGGCGTTCCGGGGTCGGGACGACAGCGCGACAATCAGGTGGCCCGGGGCCGCGGGGAAGGTGCTCACGGCCCCGGCCGGGAGGTCAGCGGCCGGGGCCGGCGTCGCCCCCCAATCAGGACGAAAGCGTGGTCTCCCAGGGCAATGCGGTGGCTGATTCTGGCCCCGTGGCGTGCGCCGGAGTTGTCGGAGGCATCGGGTTCGCCGGCTCCTACGACGCTCTTCGCGGCCTGGCCGAGGACCGCGGTTCGGTCACTACTCCTACGTACTCCCGCTCGGGATCGACGCCGGAATCATCGCGATGTACGGGCTCGACCTCGCACTCGTGTGGCTGCGCATGCCCAAGCCGCTGCTGCGACTCATCGCGCATCCGCTCACCCTCGCGACGATCCTCTTCAACATCAACGCGGGGGAGAAGCCGCCGACCGAGGACCCGCTCGCCGCCGCGGTGCACGGCGTCCTGCCCGTCCTCTTCGTAGCGGTCATCGAGGCCGCCCGCCACCTCATCATCCACACCAACAGGCTGTCCCTGACCGCCGAGTCGGACAAGGTCCCCCTCCACCGGTGGCTGCTCGCCCCCTGGTCGGCCTGGCGCCTGTACCGACGAATGGCGCCTCTACGAGAGCCGAGCCGGACCGGATCGACCAGGCGGCCATCCGCGAGGAGCAGCGGATCCTGGAGGCCGAAGCACGGGACGCCGCCGCGAAGGTACGGCGCATGGAGATCAGCGCAGGCCTCGCGACTGCGGAGAGCCGGATCACGGCCGAGACGCTCGCAGCCGAGGCCCAGGCCCGGGTCGCCGAAGCGACCAGCGAAGCCGAAGCGGACGCGGCCGCGCACCAGGCCCGGCTCGCGGCGGAAGCCGCCCGCAAAGGAGGCGGAACCAGAACTCCAGGCGACGGAACGGTGCGCGCAGGCCGCGCAACGCGCTGCCGAGCGGGAGGAGACAGCGCAGAAGACCGCTGCCGAGGCGGAAGCCGAAGCCCGTACCGCGGCGGCACGCCGTCAGGCGGAGGAGGACCGGCGCGCAGCCGCCACTGCGCAGGCGGAAGCCGACCGCCGATCCGCGGAATCCGAACGAGCAAAGGCGGAAGTAGCCCGACGCATCGCGGAACAGCGTCAGGCCGCCGCCCGCACCGCTCCAGCCGAGCGGGCGACAGCCGGGACCACTGCGGCCGCCGCCGTTGCCCGGGAAGCCGCCGTCCGCGCCGAGCTCGCCGCCCAGGAAGCAGAGGACGAGGCCCGGCTCAGCACCCGCTAGCGCGGCGAACGACGCGTCGCCCGCATGATCCTCACAGCCCACGCCGAAATCCCGGCCGACCAGCGCCCCGACCACCCGGACATGTATGCGGTCTCCCTCGACGAGATCGCCACCCAGCTCAACATCTCGAAGTCAGCAGCCGGCGACCGCCGCCAAGCCGCCGACGAACTCATCCGTTCCGGCTACCGCGGCTGACCCGCCCGAGACACCGTCAGCGGCTATAGGACGAGCGGCCCGAGTCCTCGCCCGGCTGCCCCGAAGCCTTGCCTCCCGCAGCCGGGGGAGCCGGCCACGACGGCGGCTGCTGGATCACCGGACGCACCCGGGGGGGCGCATCAGCGCCCGTAGCGCCCGCTGAAGGTCACTGATGTGCTCCGCTCGAGCGTCGAGCTGCGCCCGCAAATGGAGCGCCTCGCTCTCCGCGAGCGCCTGGCCGTGCCGGGCCTCAGCGAGCTCCAGGGCGTGCTGATGCCGCACCCTCTCGAACTCGGCGCGTAGCTCGGCGACCGATCCGTCCACCAGACCACCCAGATCGTCTCCGGATGACGTCGGCCCCTGGTTCGATGATGCATCGGGCGGGCCGGGGGCGTTCAGGGTGAAGCCGGCGGCGAGGAGTGCCTCGACCGGGATCAGCCAGCCCCGCTCCGGATCCTCCACCGACCCCGGCAACAGCCCGGCCTCGCGGCGCCGGCGGATCGTGGAACGGCTCACCCCACACGCGGCGGCGGCCTCACGCTGGTTCAGCTTCGGACGAGTCGTGCTCATCCCCCCATCATCCCGCCAACCCTCAGCTTCGTGAACGCCGCCCTGGCCCACGCTCGGAGGGAAGGGGCCCATTCGGGTGCTTCGAAGACGCCGGGCGCGCCGGACGCTCTTCATCAGCGAGCTCGCGGACTGATCGGGTCCCCGCGGCTTGGTCGAAACGGCAGCGCTGAAGTTCCCGCCGGAGCCTGGAGAGGTGGTCCGGCGTTTCCCGCGGAAACACCGGACTGTCAGCGCGGTGCCGACTATCGGGTGGCGATGCCCTTGCAACTGGACCGAGTCCGCGCTGCTTGCCGCGCGCTGCGGCACCAAGCCGGATGAGGTCCTGAGGTTCGCCCTGGAGCACCCTTCCGTGGACCTGCCGGTGAACGGCCCTCTGGTTGTGAGCGCTCTGGAGGACCGGGCGGCCACCATTCCCAGCTAGAAGGCCGATGAAGATCTTGTTGGGGGGCTGTCCGGCCGTAGGCCGGGCGGCCCTTTGGTCTATGTGGTGGTGGGGGTGAGGGTCCAGGTGGTGCCGGTGTGGGTGAGTCCGAGGTTGATGAGGCGGCGGAGGTTGAGGGCGGCTGCCCGGTTGTGGAGCCAGGTGTTGTTCTTGAGGACGCCTCGGTAGGGGACGCGGCGGTTGCCTTTGGCGACGAGCCAGGCGATGGCGCGTTCGACGGGTGGTCGCCAGCGGCGGTACTCGTCCTGCCATTCCTGGCTGGTGGCGGCCTGGTCCCGGGCGGTTTTGAGGAGGTCGTACTGGGGATGGACGCTGAAGACGCGTCCGGTCTTGGACCTGGTGCAGCGTTCGCGCAAAGGGCAATCGAGGCAGAGTTTTTTGAACTGGGCCTGGCGGTTGCCGCCCGAGAGGGGGCGGCCGAGGGCTTTGGTGTGGCCGGCCGGGCAGGTGACGTGGCCGGCCTGGGTGTCGACGTGGAAGTCGTCGGTCGTGAAGCCGCCGGGGATGGCCTGCCGCAGGGGCGGGGGCTTGATCACGAGGGTGTGGCCGTCGGCTTCGAGGGCTTCGCGGAGTTCGCCGGTTCCGTAGGCGGTGTCACCGAGGACGGTCAGGTCCTGGTCCTCGTCGGCGAGGAGGTCTTGGGCGACGGCGGCCTCGTGGTTGCCGGCTCCGCTGCCGGCGGTGAGAGCGACCTCGGTGAACAGTCCCGCCTCGGGCTCGAACGCGGCATGCGCACGGAAGCCCTCCTGGTGGCGGGTCCGGTTCTTGTGGATGTGCCGGGCCTCGGGATCAACCGTGGAAACCACGCGGTCGGGTGCGGTCCCCCGGGTGATGCGCCAGCGTCCGTCACGGCCGTCGGACTCCTGGGCCGGTTCGACGTCCTGGCCTGCGACCAGGGCCAGCAGGCCGGCCGCGTTCGCGGCCTTCTCGCCGAGTTCCTGTTCGGGCAGGTGGCCCAGCAGCCGCAGTGCGTCACCGACGAGGGCGTCCACCAGGTCCGCCCTGGCCTGCCGGTCGTTCCAGGCGATCCTCGGTTTGCCAGGGTCGCTGTAGTCGTGGGCGGTGCACTGCACGGCCGCGGCAGGTCCGGCGCCGGGGACCTCACGGATCACCGCCCGCACGGCGGAGATCAGCTGGGTGACGGTGTCCTGGGTGGCCACCGCGTCATCGAGGACGGTGGAGTCCAGTGCCCGCCGGTGCTTTCCCTTCAGCACGCCGGTGGCCTTCACGACCTCGCGCACCGCCTCGAAGACCCGGTTCGGGCAAGCCGAGCGGGCCAGACGACGGCGGAAGTAGGCCAGCAGCGAAGGATCGAACGCCATATCGTGCAAGCCGAGCCCGCACGCGGCCTTCCACCGCAGGTCACAGCGTAATTCCTGGACCGTCTCGAAGTCCGACATCCCATGCAGGGCCTGCAGCGTGATCGCCGCGGCCAGGACCTGCGGAGGCATCGACGGACGGCCGTTCGCCGACGGATACATGTCCTCGAACATCACCGCGGGAAACAGCTGCCCACGATGCTCGGCCAGGAACGCGAAGACACTCCCAGCCGGGATCAACTCCCGGCAGGTCTCCCACACATCCGGCCCGATCGTCTCCCCAACCCACTCCCCTTGCACCACAAGACGAGTCTGGCCCCGCCGCTGACGCGGCGAGGCCAGAACCCAACATTTTCAGCAGTCTTCTAGATGAATGAGTCCGATGTTCGTGCTGGTCGCGACCATGGCGAAGGGCGCCCGTTGGTCAGTGTGTGAAGACAAACCTGGACGCCCTTCTGGCGGCACTGTACGTGTTCATCGACGACCATGTGGCGCCTTGTCGCCGGATCGGGCGACCCCCGAAACTGACGGACGCCGAACTGCTGTGCCTGGCGGTCGCCCAGGTCCTGCTCGGTTCTCCCTCGGCCCGGCACTGGATCCGCTTCGCCCACGCCCGCCTCGGCCACCTGTTCCGCTACCTGCCCCAGCAGTCCGCCTACAACAAGCGCCTCAACGCCGCAGGCCCCTGATCAGCCGCGTGATCGAGGCACTGGCCCGGCAGGTGCCGACCTGGAACGACGACCTGCGGCTGATCGACTCCACCCCGCTGCCCTGCGCGGCCTCCCGCGAGACCGTCAAACGCTCCGACCTGGCCGGACACTGCGGGTACGGCTACTGCCGCAGCCACTCCCGCTTCTTCTGGGGCTTCCGCCTCTACCTGGTCACCACCGCCGAAGGCATGCCCGTCACCTGGTGCCTGGCCAACCCCAAGATCGGCGAACGGGAGGTGATGGCCGCGCTACTCGAACGCGACCACCACCTCGTCCGCCAAGGACAGGTGATCCTCGCCGACAAGGGCTTCGCCGGGAAGGAGTTCGAAGCGTTCTGCTCCGAGCGGCTCGGGGTTCATCTGGTGCGGCCGGACCGCGAGGACGAACCGGCCCGGCACGGAAAGATCGCCCGGGTCCGGCAGTGGATCGAAGCCGTCATCGACACCCTCAAGGGCCAGCTCAGCCTCGAACAGCACGGCGGCAGAACCCCAGCCGGAGTCTTCGCCCGCACCGGCCAACGACTCCTCGCCCTCGCCGCCGGCATCTGGCACAACTGGGCCACCAACGCCCCCGTCAAGCGATCACTGATCGCCTACGACCACTGAAGACATCGGACTCATTCATCTAGAAGGCCGATGAAGATCTTGTTGGGGGGGCTGTCCGGCCGTAGGCCGGGCGGCCCTTTGGTCTATGTGGTGGTGGGGGTGAGGGTCCAGGTGGTGCCGGTGTGGGTGAGTCCGAGGTTGATGAGGCGGCGGAGGTTGAGGGCGGCTGCCCGGTTGTGGAGCCAGGTGTTGTTCTTGAGGACGCCTCGGTAGGGGACGCGGCGGTTGCCTTTGGCGACGAGCCAGGCGATGGCGCGTTCGACGGGTGGTCGCCAGCGGCGGTACTCGTCCTGCCATTCCTGGCTGGTGGCGGCCTGGTCCCGGGCGGTTTTGAGGAGGTCGTACTGGGGATGGACGCTGAAGACGCGTCCGGTCTTGGACCTGGTGCAGCGTTCGCGCAAAGGGCAATCGAGGCAGAGTTTTTTTGAACTGGGCCTGGCGGTTGCCGCCCGAGAGGGGGCGGCCGAGGGCTTTGGTGTGGCCGGCCGGGCAGGTGACGTGGCCGGCCTGGGTGTCGACGTGGAAGTCGTCGGTCGTGAAGCCGCCGGGGATGGCCTGCCGCAGGGGCGGGGGCTTGATCACGAGGGTGTGGCCGTCGGCTTCGAGGGCTTCGCGGAGTTCGCCGGTTCCGTAGGCGGTGTCACCGAGGACGGTCAGGTCCTGGTCCTCGTCGGCGAGGAGGTCTTGGGCGACGGCGGCCTCGTGGTTGCCGGCTCCGCTGCCGGCGGTGAGAGCGACCTCGGTGAACAGTCCCGCCTCGGGCTCGAACGCGGCATGCGCACGGAAGCCCTCCTGGTGGCGGGTCCGGTTCTTGTGGATGTGCCGGGCCTCGGGATCAACCGTGGAAACCACGCGGTCGGGTGCGGTCCCCCGGGTGATGCGCCAGCGTCCGTCACGGCCGTCGGACTCCTGGGCCGGTTCGACGTCCTGGCCTGCGACCAGGGCCAGCAGGCCGGCCGCGTTCGCGGCCTTCTCGCCGAGTTCCTGTTCGGGCAGGTGGCCCAGCAGCCGCAGTGCGTCACCGACGAGGGCGTCCACCAGGTCCGCCCTGGCCTGCCGGTCGTTCCAGGCGATCCTCGGTTTGCCAGGGTCGCTGTAGTCGTGGGCGGTGCACTGCACGGCCGCGGCAGGTCCGGCGCCGGGGACCTCACGGATCACCGCCCGCACGGCGGAGATCAGCTGGGTGACGGTGTCCTGGGTGGCCACCGCGTCATCGAGGACGGTGGAGTCCAGTGCCCGCCGGTGCTTTCCCTTCAGCACGCCGGTGGCCTTCACGACCTCGCGCACCGCCTCGAAGACCCGGTTCGGGCAAGCCGAGCGGGCCAGACGACGGCGGAAGTAGGCCAGCAGCGAAGGATCGAACGCCATATCGTGCAAGCCGAGCCCGCACGCGGCCTTCCACCGCAGGTCACAGCGTAATTCCTGGACCGTCTCGAAGTCCGACATCCCATGCAGGGCCTGCAGCGTGATCGCCGCGGCCAGGACCTGCGGAGGCATCGACGGACGGCCGTTCGCCGACGGATACATGTCCTCGAACATCACCGCGGGAAACAGCTGCCCACGATGCTCGGCCAGGAACGCGAAGACACTCCCAGCCGGGATCAACTCCCGGCAGGTCTCCCACACATCCGGCCCGATCGTCTCCCCAACCCACTCCCCTTGCACCACAAGACGAGTCTGGCCCCGCCGCTGACGCGGCGAGGCCAGAACCCAACATTTTCAGCAGTCTTCTAGTGTCTCGTGATCCTGTTCATGTCAGTTCGAGTTGTTATTGACGAGTTTCTTCACGTTGGTCGCGACGAGTTTGACCTTCGCAAGGACCTCGCCGGCAGTCGCGGTCCAGGTGAACGGCTTCGCCGTCGCGTTCCAGGAGCTGATGTAGTCACGGATCTGCTTGATCAGGACGTTGACGCTGGAGAACGTGCCGCGGCGGATGGACTGCCGGGTCAGGATTCCGAACCAGATCTCGATCTGGTTCAGCCACGAGGAGCCGACGGGGGTGAAATGGAAGTGGATGTGCGGGTTCTTGGCCAGCCACTCCCTGACCTCCGGAGTGGTGTGCGTGGAGAGGTTGTCCAGGACGACATGGATGTCCTTCCCGGCGTGCGGCTTCACCGCCTTCTTCAAGAAGGCCAGGAAGTCCTTGCCGTTCCGGGTCGGCTTGCACTCGCCAAGTACTTCGCCGGTGGTCACGTTCAGGGCAGCGAACAGATTTGTGGTGCCGTGCCGGACGTAGTCGGCGGTGCGCTTCTCGCTCGCCGCGAAGGCGACCGGCAGCACCGGCTGGGTCCGGTCCAGGGCCTGGATCTGCGTCTTCTCATCGATCGAGAGGACCACCGCGCCGCCCGGCGGGGCCAGATACAAGCCGATCACATCGGCCACTTTCGCCGCGAACGCGGGGTCTTTCGAAAGCTTGAAGGTGCCGGAGCGGTGCGGCTTCAGGTTCTCCTCCCGCCAGATCCGCGCGATGTAGTGCCAGGACACGGTGATGTTCTCGGTCCGCCTCAGGTACTTCGCCAACTCGCGCGTGGACCAGTGCGAAAGGCCGGTGCCGTCCGGCGGCGTCATGCGCGTCAGCGCGATCACGCGGGCCCGCACCCGCGCCGGCACTTGTTCCCGGGCTCCGCCGGGCCGGTCGCCTTCCAGCCCAGCCAGTCCGAGCTCGACATAACGCCGCTTCCAGCGGTCCACCGTCGGCAGGGATACGCCAAGCAGTTCAGCGATGTCCTTGCGGCGACGGCCTTCGCTCGACCACAGCACGATCCGGCCCCGCGTCGCTATGTCGGCGGGCACGTCCGGGCTATTTACCAACTCCCGCAACACGGCGGCCTGTTCTACAGAGAGCTCCACACCAAGCGACCCTGCCACACAGGATCAAGTAACGCCAACGGAATCACGAGACACTAGGCGGGGCCTCCCCCCTCAGTGCGTGGAGAGGGCCCGTCAGCCATGCCGACGGACCCTCTACAGCGGATCAATGTCCTAGATCATTGCTTCGACCCTGCCGAGTTACGCCGGTTGTAGACGCGTTTCACCGCGTCGGCGAGGAACGTCAGTGCCCCCGCGCCAAAGACCAGCGCCATCAGGTTGTCCCCTTGGGCCACGAAGATCGAGGCCAGGGAGCCGAGGACGGCGACCATGCCGACTTCGACGATGAGCACGATCAGTACCTTCCTCTAATGCATCCACGGGACCAAATCGTCGGTGGCGCAGGCAGCCACTGCCAGCCGTTCCAACGAACGAGTCCCGTGACGATCGTCGTGCATCTGCCGCGTGCGGCAGCGTAACCAGCAACGGTCGCGAAGTACCAGGAGTAGGCACGTGCTGCGTTGACCACGTGCTTCCAGTAGCCAGGTACGTAATCCTTGACGACGCCGAGTATGCCGCCAGCCGCTCCCGCGGCGAAGGCCATCCGGCGGGTCTCACGCTTGTTGAGGTTGATCCGCACCCAGTAGGTGGACGACCACCACGGACGCCACCATGAGACGGTGAACTGACCTGTCAGGTCGTACTGGTTGATCGGGTCGGCGGGGTAGCCGTAGGCGTTGGCGTTGCCCCCGTAGATGGGGTCCATGGAGAGGAAGCGGCCCGTGGCGGGGTTGTAGAGGCGCACGCCCATGAGGGTGAGGCCTGTAAGAGTCTCGCTGGAGCGTTGCTTGGCGCCGAGCCAGTCATAGCGGGACGCGGCTTGACCCACGCGAGGGTTGCCGTACTCGTCGCTGTCCAAGGCGACAGGGGCCTTGGAGACGTCCAGCGGGAGTTGGAGGGCCACATCGCCATGGACAGCCGTGAGCTGCAGAACGGTGCCCCCGGTCTTGCCGGTGACGGCCCCGAGGTCCCCAGAGCTCGATGCTACGTTTCGGGCGATCGCACCGGTTGTGGTGTCCTCGACGATCCAGCGTGGGTTGTCACCGTCGCTGTCGTAGTGGTTGATCTTGGACTGCTGTTGCGTCCAGGAAGTGCCACTGCCCGTCTCCACCTTCCAGGACCGGAAGCGGTGGGCGGCATCAAGCTGCCAGGTCTGGCGCTGGCCGTTCGCAGTCTGCTGGTAGGCGAGACCGTTGGCGTAATAGCCAATCGTGCCGTTACCTGGGGCCGCCGTAGTGCGGCCAAAACCGTCGTAGACGTAGCCAGCGTCGACGAGGCGGTCGGCGCTGTCATAGGCATGGCTCGTAGTTGTGCCTCCGGTCGCGGGGCAGTCGGCGCCCGGCATCCCTGTGGCCGCGGTGAGGGACTTGCGGTTGGCGCGGCTGTCGAAGACGTAGGTCCGTCGCGTGCAGACCGTGTCGGTGGTGTCTTCGACGGTGGTGAGGCGTCCAGTGGCGTCGTAGCCGTAAGTCTGGTCGGACCATCCGGCGTGGGCCGTGGTCTGGCCATGGACGGACTGGGTGACGGTGTCGGAGTAGACGGTCGTCCCGTCGCTGTCTCGTGTGTATGTGCGCTTCAGCGGGCTGCCGGTGGTGTCCTCTATCTGCGTGAGGGTGTACCCACCAGGAAGCTTCTCCGAGGTGACTGAGCCGTCGGCATCGTAGGTGGCTTGGAAGGCACCCGCGATGGAGTCGGTGGTCTTGGTGGCCAGGCCTCGCGGCTCGAGCGTGTGGTCGTAGGTGTAGGTGACTGTCGACGGGACTGTGTCGCTGACCTTGACTGGACGGTCCAGCAGGTCATATTCGGTGGTGGTGACGCCACCGTCGGCGTCGGTGTAGGACATCTGACGCCCGAGCTTGTCATACGCCTTGGTGATCGTTCCGCCCGTGGGCGAGACGGTCTTGACGGTGCGACCCGTGACGGGGTCGTACTCGGTTGTCGCCTCTGGTACTGCCTGGCCGAGGCCGCCCGTGACAGTCATCTTGGTGGTGCGGCCAGCGCTGTCCTGGGTGGACGTGATCGTGCGGGTAACGCCGTTCGCGCTCTCGGATACCTTGGCCGCGCTGCCCCACCAGCTGTACTCGGTCGTGGTAGTCGGCAGCTGCGCCGGGTTTGATCCGCCGCCGGTAATGGTGCCGGCGGGGCCGGTGGAGCACACCAGGTCAGCCCACTCCGGGCGCCCCTGGCAGGCACCTGTACCTGTTGCCGACCAGTAGGTTGTCAGCCTGGTTGCGGCATCCGTGCCGGTGGCGCCGGGCAGTTGCTGCTTGACGATGCGCCCCTGTGCGTCATACTCGGTGATGGTCGTGATCGCCAGGCCTCCCGGGTCTTGGATGGTCCGGGTAGGCAGGCCCTTCGCCCAGTCGTAGACCGTCTGAGTCTCCCTGGCCTCACCCTGGACGCCGGGGTACTCGCGCACCTCAGCGCCTGTGGTGACCTTGGTGATCTGGTCCTTCGTCTTGGCAGTGCCGTCGGTCGGACGAGCTGCGTCGTACTCGTTGACCGTCCATCTGCGAGCGGTGACCGAGGTGCCAGCAGCGACCAGTGTTGTCGTGCCGGACTTCAGATCCGCAGTGAGATCGACGCGGCGGAGCGGTCCGAACTCTTCCAGCTCTCGGGAACCCGCGGCGTTGTACACCGAGGTGCTGGACAGCAGGTTCGCACGTTCAGCGGTGGGAAGTTGCGCAATGCCCAGTTCGGCCTGGAGGGCGCGGTCAGCCGCGCTTAGCCCCAGGGCCACGGACCGGTTCGCGGCCGACAGCCCGCGGACGGTGTTGCCGAAGCGATCATACTCCGTGGTGGAGATGTACCCGCCCGGAGTAGCCGTGTTCACCGAACGCCCAGAGACACCCATGTACGTGACGGTGGCGCGCGCGTACGAGGCGGCGGTCAGCCCCGTGCCGTCATGCGACGCAGGAACCGAGTCGGCAGGGAATACGGCGGTTGCGTCGGTCGGGGAGTCCAGTTGGCCCCACGCCTTCACATCCGCCGAACCCATCTTGTAGGGGGCGTTCGTTCCGGTCAACGGAACGTCGTAGACAATCGAGGTGGACGCGGTACCGGACTCGATGTCCTTGCTGCCTTGCTGCAGACCGGATCGCGATGCCTTCAGAAGCATGCCGTCACCCGCGGTGGCGGCATTGCCCGCCTTGCCATAGGTGAATGTCCAGGGAATTTCACCGGCCGGGGTGAGGCCTGTGACCCGGCCCGCTGTGTCGTAGCCGTACTCGGTCTTCAGCGCGGGGCTGATCTGCGGATTCCACGCCTGGCGCAGCCGGCCGGCTGCGTCGTAGACGTACGTCTGCACGGCCTTGGATGTGGCCGAAGCCGCGCCGGGCTCCGTGGACCACAGGCGGATCTCCTTCACCTGACCGGCGAAGTCACCGAAGACGAGGTCTGTGGCCGTGGTTGAGGTGGCGTAGACGAACTCCAGCGCCCGGCAGCCCTTGGTCGATGGAGTCGCGGTGCACGTTGAGGCGCTCGTGGCGGAGGTCGGGGCGATCATCCGCTTGGGGCGGGCCAGCTTCTTGCTGTCCACGGTCACGATCTCGGAGACCACCGTGGTCGTGGTGTTCGCCAGACCGTTCAGGAGCGTGGAGGAAACCTGCCAAGTGGTGGCGGTCGCGTCCGGCTTGGTGAACGAGGTGACCGTTCCCTTGGTGTCCGAGAGCGTGAACGAGCTGGTCACACTGCCCGTGAGGGTCAGAGACTCAGACCCCACCTCGGGAATCCAGGCCGTCTTGGCCGCGTTCGCTGTGAAGTGCGTCTCGTTGTCCTCGGAGTCGACGACGGCGACGGCAGTGTCGGAGATCCGGCGGATGTGAGAGTAGTCGGACGCGGTGGCCTCGGCGACCACGCCGGAGACCCACTCCTTACCGAAGATCGGTACCTGGCCCTCTTGCTTGTCCCCGCTATCGGGGGTGCGGGAGGAGGCAGTGCGGGAGAGTGACATGCCGAACGCCGAAGCGTCGTCGGCGGACAGCGTGTAGTCGCCAGTGAGCAAGTTCAGCGAACCCGGGCCGACCTGCTCGGACGTGGCACTGGTCGCGTTGCGGTCGACAACGGCGGAGAGAGGCTGGGTGGCACCTGTGCCACCGGGGCCGGTGAAGTCGGCCTTGATCTGGACGGTGCCGTCGGGGTTGACGGTGTCTGTGGTGTTCCAGACCAGGGGAGCGTTCTTGCCCCCCGTCATCGAGACTGGCCAAGCAGTCAATGGCGTCCCGTCGGAGGTTACGTGACCTGCGGGGATCTGCACCCATGGGTCAGCTTCGGAACGCCTCCAGGAGAAGGACACCTTGTCGTACTTGGCGCTGTCGGCCTCGGCCGCCAGTGGCAGACGGCGTGCGGTGCGTTCGCCCTCGCTGGGCTGGACGAATCCGCCGGGGCCGGCGTGGAAGGTGTACTCGATCGCCTCGGACTTGTTGTCCGCCTTGTCGACCGACCGCACCTGCAAGGTATGGGTACCGTCCTTGGGCGGGGTGACCGTGATGGCCTTGGCACCGCTCGCGCCGCTGGTGGTCACCTTGGTCCAGGTCACGCCGTCCAGGGACCACTCCAGCCACTGGTGGTCCGCAGCGGGCGGGGTCACATTGAACGTGCCTGCCTGGCCGGCTCCCTTGACCCATGCGGTCGACGGGTAGTCCGTCGATGTGATCCCCGTCGGGGCGGACGGGGCGGAGGTGTCGACCGTGAAGGTCTTCCACTCCGACCAGCCCAGGTTGTAATGCGTGCCGTCGTAAGGGCTGGTGCGGAACTTGTACGTCTTGCCGTTGGTCAGCACTCCCGCCGGGACGGTCACGGAAGCGACCTGCCCGGAGTTCACCCACGGCGATACCAGAACGTTGCCGACCTGGGTATTGGAGGCCGAGTCGAAGATCTGGAAAGTGCCGTTGACCTTGTCACCGTTCGCGTCGACGAAGGTGTCGCGCAGCGTCGGTGTCACGCTGTTCACCACATAGGCACCGCCGTAGGAGAAGTACGGCGCACCGGCTTCCTGCTTCGTGCCGGTCCTCGGGCGGTAGTTGTACGTGACCGTCAGCTTGGGCACGTTGGAGGCGGCGTTAGCGGAGTTGACCCGCTTCCACTGCAGCGACGTGGTCTCGGAAGAGGCACGCAGGCCCATACCGGAGTAGGACCACTTTTCGTTCGCCCAGTGCTGCACCAGGTTGGTGACGTCCGCGTTGATCCACCCGTCCGCGGTACACGACGGATTGCCCTTGGTCTCAGTGGAGGTGGCCATCTTGGTCACCATCGCCGGCTGGTTTGTCCACCGCGAGGTAGTGGAGGCGTTGTTCGCCGTCCATACCTCCCAAGGCTCGGCCGTACACCCGGCGGTGCTGCTGTAGTTGGCCGAGTGGAAGTTCCACAGCGACAGCTTCGCGCTGGAGACCAGGGCGTCCGCGACCGGTGCCGTGTTCCAGGTGATGAACGAGCGCGCGATACGGTAGGTGCCGTCCGCGTTCTTCGTACCCGGGTTGCCGAGGTCGAGTTCGGTGTCGGCCGACCAGTCGACCGTCTCACCCTGCTGCACGTAGGTGTCGAACAGATTACCCAGCGACGACGTCGACGGGTCGACCGTGACCGGATACTTCGTGGCCGGGTCGGCCAGGAACGCCGCGTCGGGCGTGATGACCAGGTCCACGCCGCCCTTGGTTTGGACGACCTTCATGCCGACCTTGCCCCGACGGGTGTGCTCACCAGAGGCTTTGTCGACGGTGGCGTCCCACATCACCGGGGCCGGCATAACAGCGCTCTTCTTGGACTTCTTGTCGGTGAACAGAACACTGCCGTCGGCCTGCTGGGTGACCTTCAAACCCTTGGTCTTCAGCGGCAGTGTGTACGAGAACCCGGCCGCGGGCTTGGCCTTCACCTCGACGAACTGCTCGAACCCGGTACGCGTCGCCTCCACCACCACGTCCGCGGCAGGCACGGCTTCGGCATACGTGGCGCGCGTGCCGTCCAGCTTCGGGGCTGGCAGACCACCACGCCACTGCAGTGTGATCTGCTCGTCCCCCGCGCCCAACGTCACCAGGTCGGTGGCCGGTGTCGCCTGAGCCGCCTTCAGCGACGTGGCCTTGGTACCGGTCCTGCCCGCCAGCTTCAGCCCGCGCGGGTGGGCCTTCGAGACCACGGATCCGTCTGGTGCGGCAGCGAGTTCGACGTCGACGTCACGCCAGCGACCGGTGGCTGGGTCCTGGAAACGGGTCGGTCCGGCAGTCAGCTCCGTGGTGAGCGAGCCATCCTTGTTTACCCAGGTCGTCGAGGTATCCGTCCGCTCCGACAGCGCCTCTACCCGCTTGCCCGACAACCGTGCCGCCACACGCGCTGACGGAATGTCAGCTGCCTGAGTGACCGCTCCCTTCTTCGGCGCAGCGGACACCTGCCGCGACTCCGCCATGGCCGAGCTCGTGCCATCCAGTAGAGTGACGGCCAACGCCAGGGAAAGACTGCTCGCTATGTAGCGGTAACCCCTTCTGAGCCGGGTTCGCCTATGCCCTCTTAAGGAGGGTATGTGAGTCATTCGGATTCCTTAGATCTCTGTGGGCATTCACATCTGAACCACTTATGCGGCGCCGATGTGAACGTATCGACGACGAAAAGGGCACCAACTGGTACAGATAGCCACAAGATCCACTGCACGGTTCCCCATTGCTTTGTGATCTGCGCCACCATGATGGGTAGTGGCGGACTCGGTATTCGGTGTGCGACGTGGATGTCCACTTCATGACACCGCCCCAGCGAACCCAACTGTCGCTCATCCCCCTCGGCCTGACATCGGTTTTGACAGCCCCACCTCCTGAAGCTGATCGTCAACCCGTTGCCGTGCTCAGAAGGCCGTCGGCAGGACTGCAAACAACGCGAGCAGACTGGCTAGAGAACGTCCCCGGTGATGGCGTGGACGACGATCAGGTCCGACAGGTCCGGCTCCAGGCCGTGCGCGGCCGGATCGGGCCAGACCGGGACGCCGGCATACGCGACTACGTCCTGGCGACGCTGGGTGCGGCCCGCATCGTCGACGACGCCGTGCACGAGCTCACCGCCCTGCTCACTGCCGCGTACGGCCGCCCGGTCCAGCTCCTGGTGAAATGCTGGTACCGATGCCACCGCGCACCCGCCCTCGCCGAAGCGGTCGGCCGACGCACGCAGAGGGCAGGCGACCCGTGTCGCGGTCACCCACCACCACATCGACTGGCCCCCGGTGCCCGGCAAGCACCCGCGGCTCGACTGCCCGTTCTGCCAGATCGTCCACGACGCCGCCCCGGCACAGATCGTCCGCGAGTGGGCCGACACCCTCGCGATCGTGCCCCGCAGCGGCGGCTGCACCGAAGGCCACCTCCTAGTCCTTCACCGCGCCCGCTCGGCCGAGCGGGCCCTGCCGTTCCACAACCTCGGCGACGACACCGAGGTGGATGCGGAGGCCGCCCTGGACGTGATCGCCCTGCTGTCCCTGACGTCCAGCCGCCCCGGCGGCGCGGTCGTGCGCACCCGGTACGCGGACGACACCTCCCGGGTCCTCGGCTGGCGACTGCGCCACTGCACCGCCCACCCGCTCAACCGGGCCGAGATCTTCGACGCCTACTGCACGGACGCCGTCACCGGAGAGCCGATCCCGCCGGAGCCGGGCACGGAGTACGCCGACGCCCCGCCCGTAGGGGCCTGACGCCCTGGCCGCCGCCACCTCCCAGCTGCCGCACAGTCCCGCGGTCTCTCTGGCGAAGCTCTCGCACGACTGCGCGGGCGACCCGCACTACTTCGACCTGGACACCACCGCCGGCGCCCGACTGGTGGCAGCAGTCGCCGAACTGGCCAAGCGCCCCGAGCCCAGCCGCCCCGACCTGGTCCGGGTGCTGCTCGCCGACTACGGAGTGATCGCCGACCGGCTGTCGGCCACCGTGCTGCTGTATCAGGTGCAGGCTGTGGGCGACGGGCCAGTGGACCGGCGGCTACGAGAGGTGGCCACGCCCGTAGCCCTGACCCTGCTCGACCTGACCCACACCCCGCCGACGCTCGCGCCCCAGGTGCTCACTGTGGTCGAGAACCCCTCGGTCCTAGAAGCCGCCATGGCCTGTGACAGCCCCGGCCCGCTGGCATGTACCAGCGGTCAGCTCGGCAGCGTCGACCACACCCTCCTGCAGCTCGCGGTCGACCAGGGGATCCACCTGAGTAGCTGTTGTCGTACCGAACCTGAGGGCGGTGTTTTCGCTGGTCAGGCATAGGTTCGGTGCTCCCGTGGGAGGGGTGGCCTGTCGTGTCATCGTTCCTGGGGAGGCCGTGGATGCCGTCGGTCGTGGGGTTGCTCGAACAGCGTGAGCTGGGTGCTCGCCGTCGCGTGGACGAGTTGCGGGAGGAGGCCGACCGCGTCCAGGCCGAGCTGGTCGTGGCCGAGCGGGAATGGAAGGAGTGGGTCATCGCCCGCTCGCGGGTCGGCGAGGTGCTGGGTCCGGTGGACGAGACCGAGGACTACGCCCGGACCGAACGGGCAGTGCCGGCCCAGGGGCAGGCAGGGGAGGCATCATCGGTGTCGATGGCGGCGAAGCCGAAGTCGCAGGTGCCGGTGTGGCGTGAGGGGCTGGAGGTGTCCGTTCTGTCGATGGACTACCAGCGCATCCTGCAGGCCCTCGCGGACCGGCATCGCCTCCACCAAGGGCCTGTGACCTGCCAGGAGATGGCTGTCTTGTTCGGCCTGGACGCGGTGCCGGCCAAGGTGGAGGCGCTGCGGTCGAAGGCGAAGCGGCTGGTCGCGCGCGGCTGGCTGGCCGAGTCCGCGCCGGGCCGGTTCACCCTCGCACGGAGTGTGGCCGGGCCAGACGGCGGGTCATGATCATGGTCATCGACCAGTAGACCATCGCCTCGGCGCTGGTGGTGCGGCGTTCGAAGTCGCGCACCAGGCGGCGGCTTCGCATCAGGTGCGCGAAGAGCCGCTCGACGATCCACCGCTTGGGCAGCACCACGAACCCCTTGACGTCATCGCTGCGTCTGACGATCGCCAGAACCAGTGCGAACGCGGCCAGGCAGTGCCCGACGAGGCTGCCGGTGTAGCCGCCGTCGGCCCAGACGAGTTCCAGCCGGTGGCGGGCGTCGGCGACCTGGGCGAGCAGAACCTTCGCGGCGGCACGGTCTCCGATGTCCGCGCTTGTGACCATGACGCCCAGCAGTAGGCCGAGGGTGTCGACCACGACGTGCCGCTTGCGGCCGTTGACCAGTTTGCCGCCGTCGAAGCCACGGCTGTCGGCACCGACGACGGCGTCTGCCTTGACGGACTGCGAGTCGATCACACCGGCCGTCGGCTCCACATCCCGGCCCGCCTTCCGGCGGACCCGGTCGCGCAGCCGGTCGTGGAACTCCCTGACCAGTACGTGGTCGCGCCAGCGGCGGAAGAAGGCGTAGACCCGGTCCCACGGCGGGAAGTCGGCTGGCATAGCACGCCACTTGACGCCGTTGTCCACGAGATAGCGGATCGCGTCCAGTATCGCCCGGTGGCAGTACGCCTCCGGCTGCCCGCCCCGGCCCCGCAGCCAGCCCGGCACCGGCAGGAGTGGCCGGACCACGGCCCACTCCGCGTCCGTCATGTCCGAGGGATACCTCCGAACACGTTCCGGGTGATCGGCGGCATTCCCGAACCGGTGAGCGACGCAATCACACGACGGAGCAGCCGAGTTGAACTCCACCGGCGCGAGCACGTACAACTGCGGCAACAGGGTCTCCTGGATCTCGGTCGGCTTCGCAACCCCGAGCTACCAAGAGGCCCTGCCTTCATGCCCACGGCCGGCCGCGATCACCCGATCGAGACTCCCGTTCGACGCCCACCCCTCAAGATCGGAACGACAACAGCTACTTAGCAAAAAACTTTCGGCGGATCCGTTTTTGCCTCCTCTGCCTCCCGGCGGCCGGAAAGGCACAACAGATGCGGGGAGGGGGAGCCCGCTTCCTCTCAACTGAGCCGAGGCACCGGGCTCCCACTGCTCCGGCCGGGACAGCATCCGAGGGGGCACTCCGCCTCGCTGAGGTGCCGTCAGCACGCGCGCCGGCTCGAAGTCTTCCGCCACGGGGCGGCCGATCGTCGGGGTGCCGTCGATGACCTACTTGCGGCCATCCGGTTCCACCTGGAACGGCATCAGGCTTGGTGGCCGTTTGGCGTGAATGATACTCACGGGCCTGCCTCCGGCCAGCACTCAGCCTTTCCCAGCACCTGGCGCAGTACAGCGTCGTGCTCCTGGAAGACCACCCGCCCGCCTGCCCTCAAGGCATCCCGCACGGTGGCCTCTCCCGCTCCAAGAGCTGGCGCCAAAGGGACTGATGACGGCTCAGGGCCCGCCTCCTGCACCGTCGATGCATCCATCGCGATCAACTCGGCTCCGTACGTGCGGGCTACGTACTCAGCAATCCGCAGACCACTGCCATCCAGATCACCGCTGTATCTCAGTAGCTGTTGTCGTTCCGATCTTGAGGGGTGGGCGTCGAACGGGAGTCTCGATCGGGTGATCGCGGCCGGCCGTGGGCATGAAGGCAGGGCCTCTTGGTAGCTCGGGGTTGCGAAGCCGACCGAGATCCAGGAGACCCTGTTGCCGCAGTTGTACGTGCTCGCGCCGGTGGAGTTCAACTCGGCTGCTCCGTCGTGTGATTGCGTCGCTCACCGGTTCGGGAATGCCGCCGATCACCCGGAACGTGTTCGGAGGTATCCCTCGGACATGACGGACGCGGAGTGGGCCGTGGTCCGGCCACTCCTGCCGGTGCCGGGCTGGCTGCGGGGCCGGGGCGGGCAGCCGGAGGCGTACTGCCACCGGGCGATACTGGACGCGATCCGCTATCTCGTGGACAACGGCGTCAAGTGGCGTGCTATGCCAGCCGACTTCCCGCCGTGGGACCGGGTCTACGCCTTCTTCCGCCGCTGGCGCGACCACGTACTGGTCAGGGAGTTCCACGACCGGCTGCGCGACCGGGTCCGCCGGAAGGCGGGCCGGGATGTGGAGCCGACGGCCGGTGTGATCGACTCGCAGTCCGTCAAGGCAGACGCCGTCGTCGGTGCCGACAGCCGTGGCTTCGACGGCGGCAAACTGGTCAACGGCCGCAAGCGGCACGTCGTGGTCGACACCCTCGGCCTACTGCTGGGCGTCATGGTCACAAGCGCGGACATCGGAGACCGTGCCGCCGCGAAGGTTCTGCTCGCCCAGGTCGCCGACGCCCGCCACCGGCTGGAACTCGTCTGGGCCGACGGCGGCTACACCGGCAGCCTCGTCGGGCACTGCCTGGCCGCGTTCGCACTGGTTCTGGCGATCGTCAGACGCAGCGATGACGTCAAGGGGTTCGTGGTGCTGCCCAAGCGGTGGATCGTCGAGCGGCTCTTCGCGCACCTGATGCGAAGCCGCCGCCTGGTGCGCGACTTCGAACGCCGCACCACCAGCGCCGAGGCGATGGTCTACTGGTCGATGACCATGATCATGACCCGCCGTCTGGCCCGGCCACACTCCGTGCGAGGGTGAACCGGCCCGGCGCGGACTCGGCCAGCCAGCCGCGCGCGACCAGCCGCTTCGCCTTCGACCGCAGCGCCTCCACCTTGGCCGGCACCGCGTCCAGGCCGAACAAGACAGCCATCTCCTGGCAGGTCACAGGCCCTTGGTGGAGGCGATGCCGGTCCGCGAGGGCCTGCAGGATGCGCTGGTAGTCCATCGACAGAACGGACACCTCCAGCCCCTCACGCCACACCGGCACCTGCGACTTCGGCTTCGCCGCCATCGACACCGATGATGCCTCCCCTGCCTGCCCCTGGGCCGGCACTGCCCGTTCGGTCCGGGCGTAGTCCTCGGTCTCGTCCACCGGACCCAGCACCTCGCCGACCCGCGAGCGGGCGATGACCCACTCCTTCCATTCCCGCTCGGCCACGACCAGCTCGGCCTGGACGCGGTCGGCCTCCTCCCGCAACTCGTCCACGCGACGGCGAGCACCCAGCTCACGCTGTTCGAGCAACCCCACGACCGACGGCATCCACGGCCTCCCCAGGAACGATGACACGACAGGCCACCCCTCCCACGGGAGCACCGAACCTATGCCTGACCAGCGAAAACACCGCCCTCAGGTTCGGTACGACAACAGCTACTCAGCCGACAGGCGGCTGCGAACGTGACCGCGCTGAGGGAGAAGTTCCCAGCTCTGCCAGACGTCGTCCGATACCTGACGTCCAGGCCGGTGCGGCGGGGATTCCTCTGGGACTGCTTCGACGCCGGGATCGCGGCCGCTTTGGTCGGGGATCCGGACACGGCCCGCGATCACTTCGAGCGAGTCCTTCGAGAGAACCCGCTGGCCCCGTGGATGGTCGAAGCCCAGGAGAAGGCACGTGAGCTTCACGCGATCGCGCCAGATCGCGACGCCGTGACTGCCTGGGTCGCCCGTGCCGTCGACTCATGCCGGAGCAAGCTGGGCCTGGATCCTGTGCCGCTCGCGATCAGCTGAATGGACCCGCTCGTCGAGCTACAGAGCTGCGGTCAGGCCAGCAGGACTCGCTTCCGTAGCAACCCGAAGCCCGCGCGTCCGTACATCTGGCGCTTGATCATTTTGATCCGGTTGACGTGGCCTTCGACGACGCCGGAGCTCCACCGCAGGGTTAGGCCGGCGGTGACGGCGGCGAGATCGCGTTCGAGGCCGTTGACGAAGGTGTGGAGGCTGGGCAGGTCGTCGGCGCGGACCGCCTTGATCCATTGCGGGAGCTGGTCACCCTGGAGCTGGGTGAGTATCTTCCCGAACGCGCGGACGTGCCCGGTGAGGGCATCCAGTTCGGGGCAGTCGGCGAGGACGGATTTGAGCTTCACTCGCTCGTTCTCCGGCAGGGTGTCGGGGTGGGTCAGGATCCAGCCGGTGACCGTGCGCGGGGACGGCGGACGGGCTGCCGGTGCAGTCGGGGTTGTGCGGAACGGCTGGAGGTAGGCGCGGACGGCTCCGTAGCCGCCGGTGTAGCCGTGAGTCTTGATCTCTTCCCAGAGGGTCCAGGCGTTCGTGCAGCCTTCGGTCCATCGCTGGTGCAGGTAGGGCTTGAAGTCGTCGAGCTTGGTCCTGCGGTTCTGCCACTGCCCTTGGAACAGGTCTTCCGGCCTCGCGGCGTCGGCCAGGCGTCGGACGGTGCGGTAGGTCATGCCGAGCTGGCGCTGGATCGAGCGTCGGCTGTGGCCGGCGGCCAGCAGCGCGTGGACGGTGGCGTGCTTGGCGCGGGTGCGGTCGGCGAACCGGTGCCCGGTGGGCCATGGCGACCCGCTCTCGGCCGGTGCCGGAGCCTTCTCCGGTACCGACACGGTGAAGGTCGCGCGGAGGCACGAGCGGTGGCGGGAGACGCACCGCTCGGCCGCTTCGCCAAGGTTGCGCCAGAGGTGGAACCGGTCGGCGACCTGGACTGCGGTGGGTGCCCCGATCCTGGCGCCCTCGGCGAAGAACGGGGCACGGTCACGACAGACGACCTCGATCCCCGGATGTTCCGCCAGCCAGGCCGCCACAGTGCCTGCCTCGCGATCCGGCAGTAGGTCAACCGGCCTGCGGGTCTCGACGTCGACCAGCACGGTCCCGTAGACACGGCCCTTGCGCATCGCGTACTCGTCGACGCCGACCACACGCGGAACTTGCGGCTGTGGTTCCGGGAGGGAGTCGACCAGCCGCAGGACCGTGTTCCGGCTGACCCTCGCCCCGAAGACGTCGGCCAGCCGGGCGCCGGCGCGACCGGCCAGGGCGAGGCCGACCTCGGCCAGCACCGACCGCATTCGTTCGGTCCGTTGGCTGTACCGCCGGGTCAGGCCCGCGACCTGCTCGACGAACGTCCGCCGCCCGCAGGAGACGTCTTCGCATGTGAAGCGCCGGACACGGAGCCGCAGCACCACCCGCCGTCCCGCCACAGGGAGGTCAGCTGGAAACCGCAGATAAGAGCCGTGCACCCGCCCGGACCAGCTTCCGCAGCCCGGGCACCGAGCCCCGGCTGTCCGGCATCTGACACCGACTCGGATCACCTCTCCGTCGTCCTGTACCGACACCACCTTGATCCCCGGATGCGCCAGGAAGAGCAGCTCTTCCAGCCGGAGCAGTACCTCGCCCACAGCCCAGAACCATCAGCCCGAACGCGGTCAGCACCGGCAGTTTCCAGACGATCTCGCGAGACCTATCAGCAAGACCAACAGTCACAGGGAGTAGGCACATCACAGAAGTTGGACCAGAACCCGAACTCATCAACATTGATCATGAAGCGGGACCGGAGACGACTCCGGAAGCCACGTACAAACGCCTCCCGTTCTCACGTACGTAGCCACGGTGCCCATGGACCAGGTCAGTTCGTAGACGCCCGGTGCTCGCTGGACGCGCTTGATCCGGAGGCCGGCGCGAAAGTGTCCGCCGGTGCGCAGGTCCTCGACGAAGGCCGCCACGGCGTGGCGGAATCGGCGGCGCTGTTCGGGGGTGAGGCGGTCCAGGTCGGCGGTGAAGCGCGGCAGGGTCTCGAAGGTGGGCACGTGGTCTCCTCCGGGCAGCACGACGAAGCCCCCGGCGGGCGCAGGGGGCTGCTGTAGGCGGTGCTCGTTGGTGGTGTTCGTTCCGTGGCGCGTGGTGGTGCTCAGTAGTGCTGGATGGTGTTGTCCGGGCCGGGGTGTGCGTGCTGCCGGAGAGCGATGACATTCGCGTCCGGCCTGGGGCCGCTTCCCGCCCGGCGGGCACCTGAGAAGAAAGTTCGGCCGCTGCTCCCGCCTGGCGGGACGTGCCGCTGATCGGTCTTTTCTTGCAGGTCAGAGCCGTGTGGCGTGGTCTGCATGACAGTGGATATCAGGGTGATCCGGGCCGGTCAGATGTACCGCTACTACCTGCGCGAGATCGTCGTCGGCGACGGCCGCCGCCCGGCCCGCACGCCGCTGCGCGCCGCCCAGGAGCAAGCAGGTGTCCCGGCCGGGCGCTGGATGGGCCGCGGTTTGGCCGCGCTCGGACTCGCGCCGGGTGAGGAAGTCACCGAGGCGCAGCTGCGGAACCTGTTCGGCGAGCGGGGCCGCCACCCGTACGCGGACCGGATCGAGGCCGAGCAGCTCGCCGCGGGCGACTCCTCCCCGAAGAAGGCATTCAAGGCCGGCGCCCTCGGACGCCGGGTCACGGTTACGGGCGTGGACTTCGTGTTCCGGCCGCAGCCGACGATCTACCTCCTGTGGGCGTTCGGGGATGAGGAGACCCGTCTGGTGATCGAGGCCGCGCACGAGCGGGCGATCGAGCGGGTGCTGGAGTGGATCGAGGACGAGGTCGCCGTGATCCGGTACGGCAAGGACGGCATCTACCGGGCGCGGCCGCCCGGCGGTCTGGTCGCCGCCCGCTTCCGCCACTACGAGGCGCGTTCCGGGCGGCCCTTGTTGCATGACCATCTGCTGCTGTCGGTGAAGGGGCAGCGCCTGGACGGGAAGTGGGGCTCGATCCACACCACGGCCCTGCACGAGACCACGGTCGCGGCCTCCGCGCTCTACAACGAGCTGGTCGCCTCCGAGGTCTGCGAGGCGCTGGGGCTGGCGACCGAGCCGCGGATCGTCACCCCGGGGCGCCGGCCTGTGATGGAGATTGCGGGGGTGCCGCACGAGCTGATCCGCTGGACTGCCCGGCGCAGTGACCAGATCGCCGCCTGCCTGGCCGAGCTGGAGCACGAGTACGTCACCGCCGTCGACGACGACGGCGAGCCGCTGTTCCTGCCCGTGGTCTCCGAGCGGGCCCGCGCCAAGCTGAACGCCATCGCCGCCCGCAAGACCCGCCCGCCCAAGCAGTCGGCCCGGCCGCTCGCGCAGCTGCGCGCGTGGTGGAAGGCGAGCGCGATCCTCACCTCCGGTGTCGCCGCCGACGTCATCACCTCCCTCCTCGAGTACGCCCGTGCCGCAGCCGCCGTGGTCCGGGCCCGGGTCGCTGCCGTGGTCGACGTCGCCCTGGCGGCCGTCGACGTCACCGCGACCGTGTTCGTGATGAACGACGGGGGCCGCTTCCACCGCCGCCACCTGCTCGCCGAAGCCCGCCGCCACCTCGCGTTCGTCCTGCGCGGCCGCCGCCGCGACCCCGGCCTGGACGACCAGGTCGTGGCCGCCGCCATCTCCACCCACTGCCTGGACATCAGCGAGCCGAAGACCGTACGCGGCCTGGAGGCCGGCTATCGCCTCTACACCGCCCGGTGGGCCCTGTCCGACCTCCCCGCCCGGCCCCGCCCACCCACTCCCGCACCTGACCCGGACCGGCAGCCCCCGGCCGATCCCGGCGAGCCGGCTGCGCTCCGGCCGCCGGGCCAGGACGCGGGGGAGTGGGAGGTACCCCGCATCCCGCTCCAGTACGACCGTGCCGTCCTCGCCGGTGCGATGGTGCGGGAGAAGCTGCGCACCATCACTACCGCCACCGCCGTGCGGGGCCGGGCGTACGACGTCGTCGCCCACCAGCAGGCGGCGATGCCCGAGCAGCTGCTCGCGCCCGAGCCGGCCGACCCCGAACACGACGACCAGGAGCCGGAGGCCGGTCGCGGGGACGCGATCGACATGACGGCGCTGCGGGCCTTGCGGAAGTCCCGCACGGACGTGGAAGCCCTCGATCTCACCGCCGACCGACTGCGCCGCATCCGGGAGGCGGGGACCAAGATGGTCAACGACTCCCGCGCCCGCGTGGACCGCCGCACCCCACCAGCCGACACCGACGCGGTGCGCCCGGTGCGCCCGGACGACCAGCAGGCGCACCGCCCACAGCCGCCCGCACCGCACCGCGGCCGGGAGGCCGGCCACTGAGTGGACCCGATGGTGCGCACCTGGTGCGGTGGTGCGCACCGACGACGCCCGGCTCCACTCCACTGAGTGAGCCTCCGCCAACTTGAAGTCGCAGGTCAAAGGGCTGGTGTGACCGGTCCCCGGGGCGCTCATGCTGGTCGTGGGCGGAAGTCCACGAAGAAGATCATCCGTCAGCGGTTGACTTCGAGGTTCGTCAAGACGAGCAGGGCTCGCAGGAGCTGGGTGGCGCGGGCGGGGTCGGTGCGGAGCTTGGTGAGGATCCGCCAGTTCTTGAGGTGGGCGAAGCCGTGTTCGACCGGCGCGCGTCCGACGGCGAGGACGCGGTTGGCTTCCTTCTCGCCTGGGGTGAGCTTGTGGGTGCGGCTGGCGGCGTAGCCGGTGACGATCACGGGGTCGAGGATGTCGTTGTCCAGGCCGCGGAAGCCGAGGTCGGCCAGTGCCCCGAGGCCGGCGGCGCGCAGGTGGGCCAGGATGCGATCCTGGCGGGCGGCGGTGTTGTCGTGGGTGCGGCCGGGCCGGGCAGCGGATATCCAGATCAGGCGACCGTTCTCGTCGGTCAGGGCGAGGAAGTGCAGGCCATGAGTGCGGTGCTTGCCGGAGTAGTTCCGCCGGTCGGCTCTACCTGTACGGCGCTGGGTGCGTATGAGGGTGCCGTCGATCAGGACCACCTCCCCACCCTGCTTGACGACCTTCCGCAGGGCGCGGTCCAGGCGCGGGGCCTGTGCGGCGAGCAGTCCGATCAGCTCATCGCGCCAGCGGCGGACGGTGGACTCGGACACGTCGTTGCCGCCGGCGATGTCGGCCAGGCGCTGGTCGTGGCGCAGTACGGCCAGGACGATCACCGCGATCCTCCCGGGCGGCAGGATCCGCCATCGGGACCGAATCGTCTTCAGATGACGCCGCAGCAGGTCGGCGAGGTGGTTGACGGTGCGCGTGGACAGCGGCAGACGGCACTGGTAGACAAGCGTGCAGGTGTCCTCGGCGCGCTCTTTGGTATTCGTCACACAATTCCAACGGCCGCCGGGGGCACCCCGGTTACGCGCGTGCTGAGCCGCTCCGAGTGGCGGTGCTGCTGGTCACAGGCGGGTGGTGAACCGGCCGTCGGGCAGTTTGCGGAGCCAGCCGCGGTCGACGAGCCTGACCAGCTTGGCGCGCAGCGGTTCCAGCTTGGACTTCACGCTGACGTCCACCCCCACCACCTCGCCGACCTCGCGGGCCATGACCCTGCTGGCGGCGGCCGTCCGGCGGGCGACCGCGACCAGGGCAAGTCGCCCGCAGGGGGGAGCACTGGCGTCCCAGCTCGGATCGGTCACCGTGTCCGCAGTACCGCAGGCACAGAGCGCAGAGGTCGGCGGCGTCCAGAACGCCGTCACCAACCTCGGCGCCTCGATGGGTACGGCCCTCGCCGGATCGATCATGATCGCCGCACTCACGACCTCCTTCCTGACCACCATCGAGGCGAACCCGGCGGTCCCCGACAGCGTCACGAGCCAGGCGACCGTCCAGCTCCAGAGCGGCGCACCGTTCCTTTCCGACGCCCAGCTCCAGACCGCCTTCGACGAAGCGGGCGTGAACCCCGAGCTGTCCCAGGCAGCACTGGACGCGAACGCGGAAGCCAGGCTCGACGGGCTGCGCGCGGCGCTCGCCATCCTGGCCTTCGCCGCACTCATCTCGCTGTTCTTCACCCAGCGCATCCCGTCGACCCAGCCCCGCTCGCCGGAACCGTCGCCGTAGCCGCTGCGCGCATGCGACGCGTACACCCCACCACGCGCGCCCCGGAGGGCCGAGGCAGCTACGTGGCATGCGCCTCGTTCACAACCCGGCGTGCCGACGTGCGCCCCTCGCGCGCTGCTGCGCGCCCTGCCGTGTGCCGGACGGCTTCGCGATCACGGGCCGGACCGAAGTAGATCAGCAGCGAACCGCGCCACCGCGGGCGGGTCTTCCGCAGCACCTGGCACCGGTCATTGGCCCGGCTGACGATGGAGTGCCGGCGGGGACGCCAGACCTTGGCCCGTGCCGATTCGGCGGGCGGCACCCTGGCGGGGCGGCACCCGGCGGGGCCGCGCCCGGGGCTCAGCCCACGGGCGCCCCGACCAGGGTGACGATGTCGGCGAAGACCTCGACGTCGTGCTGGTGGGCGGTGACCAGCACGCGCGGCCGCCCGGCCTCGTCGGTGGCGTAGCGGTGGGCGTGGATCCGGCAGGGCGCGTCGAGTTCGGCGTACCGCATGAAGGCGGTGTCCATGCCGACGACCACGCTCGGCCGCGGCGACGCGACGGCCTGCGCCGCCTGACGGGCGGCCTCGAGCAGCAGCATGCCGGGGACGTGGTCGACCCGGTGGTCGAACAGGACGGGGTGGGTGGTGTCCACCCGCAGCAGCCACTGGTGCGGGCGGCCGGTGGGGGAGAGGACGACGTCCGCGGCGCGGGTGCGGCCCACGAGGGAGGCGGGCACCGGCGGTGCGGGCGGCAGTGCCCGGGCGTTGGCCAGGTCGAGGTCGGCGTACTGTGCGCGCAGGCGCTCGTAGACCGCGCGGTCCTGGATGGCGAAGCGGGTGCGGGCGCGCGCGAGCGGCCGGCCGGCCCGGTACACCAGCGCCGTCAGGAGCATGGATACCGCCCTCCCCCGGCGGTACTTCACCTCCGAACACGTGATGTGCAGCTCGACTTCGGTCTGCTGCTCGGCCACTGCCAGCGCCGCGGGGTCGAGCACCCAGCGCAGGTCGTGCCACAGCAGCTGGTGGCCCATCGGTGTCTCGTACGCGACGTGCGAGAGCAGCGGCAGCGCCTGCCGCACCGTCTCGCTCAGCAGCAGCGGATCGTGCAGCCCGTGCCCGGTGGTGTAGAAGTCGTGCGTTCTGGGCCACTTGGCCCGCACGACGAAGGAGTGCTCGTCCGTCCGCTGCCATTCGGTGAGCAGGACCTCGTCGGGGTTCGTCTTGTGGGTGTGCCTCTGGGCGACGAGTGTGGGGACTCCGTCTGCTCCCTCTGTCCGGCCGTGCGCAAGGTGCAGCTGTGACATGCCAGTTCTCCCCTACTGACTCAACAGGTGCGCTTGACTGGTGCGTGGCGGGCGCCGACTTTAACATAGTGATGATTCTTTTTTACTGAAAGAGAGTGAACAGTTGGCTCGGGTCATGCAGGAGCGGGCGGTGCGCACGCGGGAGGTGCTGCTCCGCGCAGCGGCAGAGGTGTTCGGCGAGGTCGGCTACCCCGGGGCGAGTATCGCCAAGATCATCGACCGGGCCGGGGTGACGACCGGCGCGGCCTACTTCCACTTCCGCTCCAAGGAGGGCCTGGCCCGTGCGGTCATCCGGGAGCAGGCTGCCGACCTGGACTTTCCCGAGGGCGAGGCGGGACTGCAGCGACTCCTCGACCTGACCCTCTACCTCGCCCGCGAAATGCAGCGCAACACCCTGCTGCGCGCCGGCGTCCGGCTCGCGGTGGAACAGAGCGAGGCCGGGCTGCAGGAGTACTCGATCTACGAGTGGTGGGCCGAACGGTTCGAGCAGGAGCTCAGGGAGGCACGGGAGCGCGGCGAACTCCTTCCGGAGGCCGACGCCGCAGTGTTCGCCTCGACGCTGGTCGCCGCCTTCACCGGGGCGCAGATCATGTCGCAGCTCGCCAGCGGCCGGGCCGACCTGCCTCGGCGCATCGCGAACCTGTGGCGGTGCCTGCTGCCGGGACTCGCTCCAGCCGATGTCATCGACAGGCTGGACATCACCGTCGACGGCCGGGAAAGCCCACGATGACCACCGTCCTGGTGACCGGGGCCACCGGCTTCATCGGTTCGAAGGTGCTGCGCCGACTGCTCGAGGCGGGCCGCGCAGGCCAAGGCGTGGACGTGGTGGTCGCGGGGCGCTCGGCGAGCACCCCCGGCGTCGCCTGCCGCCGCGCCGACCTGTCCGACCCGGAGTCCCTCCGCGGGCTCGCCCGGGGCGTCGACATCCTCGTGCACCTGGCCGCCCTGGTCGTGGGCGACGAGGCCGCCTGCGACGCGGTCAACCACCGCGGCACCGCGGCGCTTGTCGCCGAGGCCGAGCGTGCCGGGGTGCGCCGCATCGTCCACCTGTCCACGGCCGCCGTCTACGGCGCGGGCCCGCACCGCGGCATCACCGAGAACGAGGTCACGCCCGCCCCGCTGTCCCCTGCCAGCCGGTCCCGCCTGGCAGGTGAGGAGGCGGTGCTCGCCGCCGGCGGCACGGTGCTGCGGCCGGGCCTGGTCACCGGGGCGGGCGACCGGTGGGTGGTGCCCGCGCTCGCCGACCTGCTCGCCCTGGTGCCCGCCCGCTGGGACAGCGGCCGCGGGCTGCTGTCCATGGTCGACGCGAACGATCTCGCCCGGCTGATCGCGGCGCTCGTACTGGCCCCGGCCCCGGTACCCGCGGGCGTCCACCACGCCAGCCACCCCGCGCCCGTGCGCAACGGGGACCTGATGGACAGGCTGGCGGAACTCGACATCCTGCCCGCCGCGCCGGCGGACTGGTCCCTGCAGGAGTGCCTGGAGCGGCTGCGCAGCGGACCGGGGGGTGTGAGCGAGCGCCAGTTCGCGCTGCTGGCGACCGACCACTGGTACCGCAGCGACGGCATCTGGACCGCGGCGGCGCCGCCGCGGGCCCCGGCCCGCTGGCCCGCCTCGCGGCGGCGGCGCCCTGGTACCGCGCTCACCTGGAGCGCAGGGGCGGTGCCGTCCGCGCGGCGGTGTGAGGGAGGGTCGCAGGCAACTTGCCAAAGCCGCACACGCGACCGGGGGAGCGGTCAACGTTCACCGGACTGCCCGATACGGTTAAGGGGTTGTGACGGAAGCCGGCCACAGGAGTACGGGAGGAGCTGTGCAGCTCGCACGGAGTTCCCGGGGTACCCGGCCGGCCGGACCTGCCCTCCCGTACCGGGACGTACCGTCGTGGTGAGGCAGGTACGGGCACGTCAGACCCGGGCGGCACTGATCACCGCCGCTGCGGGCGAGTTCGCCCGGCTCGGCTACGCCGGTGCCACCGTGTCCCGCATCTCCACCGCCGCCGGCGTGACCTCGGGCGCGCTGACCTTCCATTTCCTGTCCAAGGAGGAGCTCGCCCGCGCCGTCGCCGACGCCGGCGTCGAGGCCGCCCGTGCGGCAGTGGGCGAGGTGGAGCGGATCACCGACCCGGGCATGGGCGCCGCCGAGAAGCTCACGCAGGTCCTCGCCGGCCTCCTGAAGCGGGACGTCCACGCCCGTGCGACCGTACGCCTCCTGGACGAGTGTCCCGACGAATGCGCCTCCTGGGAGGAGGCCTGGCGCCCCGCCCTCGACCACGCCCTGGAGCGGGCCCGGGCGGGCGGAGCGGACGCCACGGTCGTCGCCGACGTCCGGCTGCTGATCGCCTACCTGATGGCCGGTGCGGGGGCCCGGATGCGGGCCGGCCGCTCGGTGGACTCCGTCCGCGAGGAACTGGACCGCCTGTGGCAGCGGTTCGCCGCGGGCCTCCAGCTCTGATCCCCGCCCTTTCGGCCTTCGCCGCACCGATCTGCACCCCACCCGCGCGCGGTCGCCGGGTCCTGTCCTGGTCCGGCGCCGGGCTTCCGGCCACCCGGGAAGTTGGCGAAGTCGCAGCCGAAGGCTCCTCCCCCGTAAGAAAATAGTGCTCATTCTCTTTATTGTGATGCGCAGCCCACACGGAGCTGTGACGCACCGAGAGAGGGAGAGGGTATGAGGGGGACAGCCGGATCCGGGGGAGCGGATTCCGTCAACCGGTTCACTGACCAGCTCTTCGGAGATCTGCGCAGGATCGACCAGCGCAGGTGGGCCCACGCCTATGTGCTGGGCCTGCTCACCACACCGGGAAAGAAGTCGATGCGTCGCCTCGCCGCGGCGGCGAGCGACTCGCCGACGGCGTCGCAGGCGCTGCATCAGTTCATCAACGAGAGCCCGTGGGACTGGACGCCCGTCTGCGACCGGCTGCGGCACTGGATCGAGGGCCGGGTGCGGCCCCGGGCCTGGACGATCGCCCCGGTCGTCCTGCCCAAGCGGGGCGAGAAGTCGTGCGGCGTGCACCGCCGGTTCGTCCCGCACACCGGACGCACCGTCAACTGCCAGGTCGGCACCGCGCTGTTCATGTCGACGGACATCGGCGACTTCCCGTGCAGCTGGAGCCTGCTGCTGCCCGAGCCGTGGGCGCGGGGCGACCTGCGCGAGCGTGCCCGCGTCCCCGACGGCGCGGTCGCCCGGCCGGAGAGCCCCGTCCTGAGCCTGGTCGAGCTGCTGGTGAGGCCCTCGCGGCACGAGCCGGTCCCGGTGGTCGTCGGCGTCGACGGCTACCTGGACGTGCGTCCGCTGCTGCACGCTCTGATCCGGGCCCGGCGCGACTTCGTCGTCGCCGTCCCCGACGGCCTGCCGCTCGCGCCCTTCCCCGCCGCCCGGCCCGTCCGTGTCTGTCCGCGGGCTGCGGCCCGGATGCTGGACGGTCCGAGCGGACGGGAGCGGGGGGCACGGGGCCTGGTCCGCAACCAGCTGGTGCAGCTCCCGTTCACGCGGGACGAGCAGCGGCCGCAGCCGTTCCGGCTGTTCGCCGGGCCCGGCACCCGGGCCGGCGGCCTCGGCCGACTGTGGCTCACCAACATCGTGGACCGGCCGGTCGGTGAACTCATGCGGTACGCGGACCGGACCGCGGCGGTCGGCGAGACCGTCAACCTGCTCGAGCGCGGCTTCGGCTTGCGCGACTTCGAGGGCCGCTCGTTCCCCGGCTGGCACCACCACATGACGCTGGTCTCGGCCGCCTTCGCCTACAGCCGCCTCACGACCGCCGCCGACGGGTACGGCGCCCTCGACATGCCCGGCGACTGGCCGCGGGAGGACGACTTCGACCGGTCCCTGGACCTGCTGCCGGCGTAGGGAGGTCCCTGTGCGAGGGGCCCGTGACCCACCGGCTCGGTGGGGCACGGGCCCCTCGTTCCGCTCCGGGCCCCGGTCAGCGCAGTGCCGTGGGCACGGCGGCGGCGGCGTGCGGCGCGGTGCCGGGCGTGCCGGCCTCGTCGTCCGGCCCGGCCGCGGCCCGGGTGCCGTACCGCAGAAAGTGCCGCACCCGCTCCGCGCACCGCAGTTGTCCCCTGACCAGGACCATGCCGTACACCCGGTCCTCGTCCTCGCGCCAGCACACCAGCGGGATGCGGTAGGTGTCGCCCTCGGGCGTCGCAAAGACCGCTTCGTACCCGGTCGCGTTCAGCAGGCTCACGCGCCCTCGCCCTTCGGCATGGTGCTGAACAGGTGGCCGTAGTCGCTGATGCCCAGGGCGGTGTCGGCGGCACCGGCCAGGTGCAGGGCGTGCCACAGGATCACCTGGTTTGCGGTGACCACGTGGAAGCCGAGCTCGGTTTCGAGCGGCTTGATGGTGCCCACCGCGCGGATGCCGTTGCCGGCGACGAGCACAGCGTCCGGACGGTGCTCGGCGACCGTGCTGCGGATCCACGCGGACAGGTTGCCCGGCGTGATCGCCTTCTGGTCGGAGGGCAGTCCGCACGGGCCGTGGTGGACGACCTCGAAGCCGAACTCACGGAAGTAGGCGGCGCCCTGGCCGGAGAGATTGTCGTCGAACCACGGCGGGTTGACCACCGCGATCCTGCGCGCGCCCAGGGCGTCGAACGCGGCCCGCGCGGCCTTGGTGGTTCCGGTGATCGGCAGGTCGCGGGTGACCGGCCGCAGCCGCTCGTACAGCTTCCGCTCGCCCTCCGCCTTCAGGACGTAGCTGGAGGAGGTGAAGCCAAGGGTGAGGGCGTGCAGCGGGGACGCGGCCAGCAGTTCCACCGCCTGGTCGAGGTAGGGCGGCTCGACGAAGGCCCGGACGGGGGCGTGCGGTATCTTCTCGTCCATCTCGCCGCCGGCGCGCATCGCCGCGAAGTGGATGCGCGAGCCGTGGACTGACACGGAGGCGGGGGCGATGGCCTGCAGCTCGGCCTCCGGGCCGACGTCGGCGTGCGGCACGACGACGCCGATCCGAATCGAGGCGTCCCAGCCATCGGTGGGAGAGGTCGTTTCGGTCATGTCGGATCTCCTACCGGGTGAGTGCGGACTCGTCGGCCAGGCTGCCGCCGCGGACGGTGCCGGTGCCGTCGGCGTCGAGGAAACCCGGGTGCTTGCTGCGCATGTGGGACATGACGAAGTCGTAGGGGACGTCGTCGAAGGAACCGTGGTCCGTGAGGAACTCCATGGAGCCGCCGCCCTCGCCGAAGGGGTGGTAGAGGCTGTCGCTGACGCCGTCGAACTCCAGCGCCTCCATGCCGTAGAGCTTGCAGAGCACCTTGTTGAACACCGGCGTGGCCTTGATCCACGTGCCGTTCAGGTGGACCTGGGTGAGGCCGTGGAAGAACACGTCGCCGCCGATGTGCTTCAGCAGCCGCGGCGAGGCGAGGTGGTTGCGCACGTCGCCGTAGACGAGCCGGGACGGGATGCCGAGGGCGCGCACGCAGGCCGCGTAGAGCGCGGACTTGTGCAGGCAGAACCCCTCCTTGGAGGTGGCAGTGGTCGAGGCCCTCAGGCCCTCCCGGGAGAGGGGGGCGCCGTACACCTCGTAGAAGACGTCGTCGCGCACCGCGTAGTACAGCTCGATGGCGTTGGCCGTGCGGTCCGCGGCACGGTCCTTGACGGCGTGGTCGATGAAGGCCTGCACTGCGTCGGTCTCGTAGTCGAGGAACTCGGTGGGCCGGGTGAGTCGTTCCAGATGGTCGGTCATGCGGGTTTCCTGTCGGTCGAGGGCTCGGCCGGAGGCCGGTCGGTCAGAGACCGAGGAGCGTGGCGATGCGGTTGCGCTGGATCTCGGATGTGCCGGAGTAGATCGTTCCGGCGATCGAGTTGCGCAGGTCCCGCTCGATGCCGTGTTCGGTGAGCACGCCGCGGCCGCCGTGAATCTGCACCGCGTCCAGCGCGGTCTGCACATTGGCCTCGGACACGATCGTCTTGGTGGCCGCCAGGTCGAGTGAGGCGTCCTGGCCGGCCTCGACCTTCGCGCCGGTGTCGGCGAGCCACTTGCGGGCCGTCTCGACCCGCATCTTCATGTCGGCGATCTTGTGGGAGACCGCCTGGTAGGAGCCGATGGGCTGTCCGAACTGGTGGCGCTTCCTGGCGTAGGCGATGGTCTCCTCCAGGCGCCGCGTCATCTCGCCCAGCGTGATGGAGAAGCCGAAGAGGACCTCCCGCTTCATCACGTGGTCCAGGATGAGGAAGCCGGTGCCCTCCTGCCCGACCCGCTGACTGACGGGGACGCGCAGCTCGTCGAAGGAGAGTGTGCCGATCGGGCTCGTGCGCAGGCCGATCTTGTCGATTGCCGGGCCCGCCGTCAGACCGGGCGTGGCGGCCTCGACGAGCAGGGTGGTCAGGCCGAAGGGGCCCGGCTTGCCAGTGCGCACGTACAGCAGGAACAGGTCGGCGACGGGGGCGTTCGTGATGAACGTCTTGCCGCCGTTGACCACGTAGTGGTCGCCGTCGCGGCGGGCGGTCGCGGCCAGGTTCATCGCGTCCGAGCCGCCGGACTCCTCCGTGATCGCGTGTGCGGTGATCGCCTCGCCGGACATGATCCTCGGCAGGTGGCGTTCCTTCAGCTCCTGGCTGCCGAAGCGCTGCAGCGGCACGCCCACGGAGACGATCTGGGTCGAGGCGGAGAAGGACAGGCCGGCGTCGCGGCAGACGTAGCCCAGGCCCTCCAGAGCCCGCATGGTCGCCGTCACGCCGTGGCCGGCGCCGCCGAACTCCGGTGCGTAGTGCGTCCGCAGGAGGCCGGTCTCCTGCAGGACCTTCCACTTGTCGTGCGGGAAGGCGCCCGCCGCGTCCAGCTCGCGGGTGTCCGCGTTCAGCTGCTGGGCC
Source organism: Streptomyces sp. CC228A (assembly GCF_021390935.1). GTDB lineage: Bacteria > Actinomycetota > Actinomycetes > Streptomycetales > Streptomycetaceae > Streptomyces. The sequence continues at coordinate 28,006 of NZ_JAJPUI010000015.1, read as the reverse complement.
CACGGGGCGGTGAGATGGAAGAGGTCGTCGGTCAAGGCGGGTCCTAGGTCGGCGGTGGTCGGGTGAAGGGCCCTTTGCCCGGGCCGGCCCACGACTGGGGTGGGAAGCGGGCCGGCCCGGCCGGGCGGCTCAGTACTGCGAGAAGCCGTCCTCGGAGAGGGTGTGCTTCTCGTCGCCGACGATCGGCGGGTTGAAGATCGACACCAGGTGCAGGTCCTCGTAGTCGGAGGCCACCAGGTAGTGCGGGTCGTGCTCGTTGAGGACGTAGATGGTGCCGGGCACGATCTTGTGGCGGGTGCCGTCCTTCTCGATGACCTCGCCCGAGCCGCCGATGCAGTAGCAGGCCTCCAGGTGGTTGCGGTACTGCAGGGCGCTGGTGGTGCCCTGGCGCACGATCGTGTCGCAGACCGCGAAGCCCATGCCGTCGGACTTGGTCAGCAGCCGTGTGCTCAGGCCGTTGCCCCACTCGACGGGAGCGACGTCATCAAGGCTGCGAACGAACATTTCAGGTTCTCCTTCGGTCGATAGAGGTACGTGGCGGTCAGGTTGTGCGTGCGTGGTGCGTCGAGCCCGTGGTGCGTGGCGGCGCGTCGCGCTCGGGGGTGCCGGGCGCTCGGCACCTGTGGGGGGTGCGGCGGAGGTCAGGCGGCCCGCGCCGGGGCGTGCGCCTCGACCACGGCGGTGATGGAGTCGAGGGTGCGGAAGTTGTCCGGCGTGAACTCGATGTCGTCGACGGCGATGTCGAAGGTCTGCGTGAGGTGCGAGAGCAGACGCACCAGGCCCAGGCTGTTGATGACGCCGGAGTCGATCAGGTCGTAGTCCCCGGTCAGGTCCGTGGTGTCCTCCCCGGCGAGGAACTGGCCCACGACGTAGGCGCGGATCTCACCGGCGATGTCCGTGGTGCTCATGCGTCGATCTCCTTCATACGGTTCTGCTTGATGAGGTTGCGGTCGGGTTTGCCCGTCGAAGTGCGGGGCAGCGGTGCGTCGGTGAGGTGTACGGAGGCCGGTATGGCGTGGCGGGGCAGGTGCCGGCCCGAGTGGGTGCGCAGGCGCAGGCTGGTGAGTCCGGTGCCAGGGCGGCGGGTGACGTGGGCGTGCAGCCGGACGCCGGCCTGCGGGTCGGGCAGCGGTACGACGACGGCCTCGGCGACGTCGGGGTGGGACGCGAGCACGCTCTCCACCTCCTGGAGGTTCGTGCGCACCCCCCTGACCTTGACGTGCCAGTCCGCGCGGCCTTCGAGGAAGTACAGGCCGTCGGCGTCGCGGGAGACGATGTCGCCGGTGCGGTAGAAGTCGCGGCCGTCGATGCGGGTGAACGCGGTCTCGTTCAGCTCCTCGCGCAGATAGCCGCGGGTCTGGAACGGGGTGGCCACCAGCAGCTCACCGGTGCCGGCCCCCTCCACCCGCTGCCCGTCGGCGTCCATGACGAGGGCGTCGGTGCCGCGTACCGGGAGGCCGATGGGCATCGGGCCGGTCGCCGCGGGGTCGACGCGGTGGATGAAGGAGTCGTTGGTCTCCGTGCAGCCGAACACGTTGTGGAAGGCGGCACCGGGGAACGCCGACGCGATCGGGGCCAGCAGGTCGGCCGGGAGCCGGTCGCCGGTGAAGACGGCGTGGCGCACGGTGTCGAAGGTGCCGCCCTCGCGGTCGCCCCCACTGCCCTCGAGGAGCAGCCGGTACATCATCGGCACGCCCTGGACGAAGGTAAGGCCGTGGCCGGCGGCGAGCGAGGCCAGGTGCGAGGCGTCGGTGGCGCGCTTGCTGTCGACCAGCACCACGGACGCGCCGAGGCGCAGGAACGTCCAGACGTCCAGGAGGGCGAGGTCGAAGTTGAGCGGCGCGTACGAGAGCGCCGTCTCTTCCGGCGTCAGGGCGAACTCGTCGACGGCCCAGTCGGCGAAGGCGTCGAAACCGGCGGCCTCGATCGGGACGATCTTGGGGGTGCCGGTCGAGCCGGACGTGGTCAGCAGCAGACGCGTCCGCTCCGGGTCCGGCGTCGCGAATCCCGTCGCCTCGTCCTCGTCGGGCGCCACGGGCGTCGCGTCGAGCACTCCGTCGGCGTCGACGGTCAGCAGGTGGCGGACCCGGGCCTGGCGGGCGATCCGCCTGCCGGCGGCGCTGCCCAGGTCGGGGGAGGGGGCCAGGGCGATGTGGCCCTCATGGAAGACGGCGAGCAGCAGCGCGATGGTCTGCGGCGTCTTGTGTGCCGGTACGCACACGGTGCTGCCCACGGGGAGGTCGAGGCGGTGCAGTTGGGTGCGCAGGTCCTGGGTCAGCTCGTGCAGGCGGCCGTAGGTGACGGCCTGGTCGTGGAAGTGGAGCGCGATGCTGTGGGGCCGGTGGCGACCGTGGACGGCGACGGTCTCGGCCAGGCGAGGCGATGGCACGGCGGATTCCTTGCGGTCGGCTCAGCCGCGACAACAGTGGTCGCTCGGCTGTTCGAATCTTGCGGTGTCGAGCAAGAAGGTATCCGGGCAAGTGCATGTTTGGTCAAGCACTTACTTGGCGAAGTGAGTGTGACTCAATGCATTCGCTTTTGCTTGATCAAGCAAGGATCCTCGATGTGGAATCCGTGCGGGGAGTCCGAAAACGGCCGCGACGCGGTGCAGCGGTCCGGAGCCGGAATGTCACCGGGCTCCGGACGGCTGCACCGCGTCGCGGGGCCGTGCTGTGGCGATGTCGGGGGTGGCGGCCGTGTCACGGCATGCCGCAGCGTGCCGTGGCGTGCTGTGCGGGGTGGTGGGGGCGGTGCGGGGGCGGGGGTCCCGTCAGTCCCGGGGCGTGCGCAGTGCGCGGACCGTCGCGCCGAGCTCGGGGTCGGCGGCGAACGTGTTCAGTGCGGAGGAAAGGGTTTCCGCGTAGGTGGCGCGCGCGGCCTCGTAGCGTTGGCGGCCCTCGTCGGTGATGACCGCGTAGACGCCCCGCTTGTCCGAGGGGCACAGGTCCTTGAAGGCGAAGCCCGCCGACTCCAGCCGGCCCACGAGGCGCGTCACCGACGACTGGCCGAGGCCCACCTTGTCGGCCAGGTCCTGCATCCGCAGCTCGCTCGTCTCGGAGCGGTGCAGGTGCTCCAGGGAGCGGAACTCCGACAGGCCGATCGCGTGCCGCCGCTGGAGGGCCGCCGCCAGCTGGCGTTCGACGTGCGCGTGGACCGCGAGCACGCGGGTCCACACGGCTTGGTCGGAGTTGTGCTGGGCTGCGAGGGGTGAAGTTGCCATAAGTGCGTCCTCGGGGAGTGCCTGTTTGACACCAGAGTACATGCTCATGCAAGCTCATCGCGTTTCTCCGATTGCGCCCCAGGGGGTAGTCGGCAATGATGTGCTTGCATGCACAAGCAATCAACGGAAGGGGCTTCCCTCATGCAGTGGCTCTACCTCGCCATCGCCGTCGTCTTCGAGATCGGCGTCGCACTCGCGGCAGGCAAGGCCGAAGGCTTCAAGAACCGCAAATGGACCGCGATCACACTGGTCAGCGGAGCCCTCGGCACCTACTTCCTCAGCCGTGCCCTGCTGACGTTCAACGTCGGCGTCGGCTACGCCCTGTGGACCTCGGTCTCCGGCGTCGGCATCACCCTGCTCGGCGCCCTGCTGTTCGGCCAGAAGCTCAACTGGAAGAAGGCCCTGGGCATCGCGGCCGTCATCGTCGGGGTCGTCGGCCTCCAGCTCAGCGGCGCCGCCTGATCCGCGGCCGCCCCCGGCCGACCGGCAAGCCCACCTCGGGCCTGCGCGCCTCCCCCTCATCGGCTCCGTGTGCCCCGCGGGCCTGCGCGCCGCGCGCCCTCCCACCCCCCAGGCCTCCACGCCTTACCGAAAGGAACCTCCGCTCATGTCCTCGAACAACAGCTCCGCGGCCAACGCCTGGCTCATGCTCCTCCTCGCCGGCATGTTCGAGATCGGCTACGCACTCTCCGTCGGCGGCAGCGACGGCTTCACCCAGCTGACCTGGTCCCTGGTCGCCGTCGTCTTCTTCCTGCTGACCCTGTGGGCGCTGAGCGTCGCCCTCAAGACCATCGACGTCGGCACCGGCTACGCCGTCTGGGCCGGCATCGGAGCCGTCGGAGCCGCGGCGCTCGGCCCCGTCTTCTTCGACGAGCAGCTCAACCTCGTCCAGTCGGTGTGGCTCGCCGTCATCATCGCGGGCGTCGTCTGGCTGAAGCTCGCCGACAAGACGAGCGGCGCGGACGACACCCAGGCAGCCGTCGAGCGGCCGCAGGCCGCCCAGAGCGCCGGCGTCTGAGCGCACCCAGCACCCCCGGGCTGCTCTCGGCGAGGACGACGGGCCGCCCCCCCGCGGCCCGCGCGGCACCTCCGCCCAACCGCCCCCCGTCTCCCAAGGACTCACTCCGCCATGCCTCTTGACTTACTCGACCAGCTCACCCCTCACGTGGAGGAAGCGGTCAGGATCAGCCGACAGCACGTCGCCGAGGGCGGCATCCCCTTCTCAGGGATCGTCGTACGCGACGGCCGCGTCCTGGGCACCGGCTTCAACCGCGTCGCCGAGGACAACGACCCCACCGCCCACGCCGAAGTCGTCGCCCTGCGCGCGGCGACGCGCAAGGCCGGCCGGTTCGGCGTCGCGGGAGCCACGCTCATCGCCTCGGGCGAGCCCTGCGCGCTGTGCTACATGGCGGCCCTCTACTTCGACGTCGAGCACATCGTGTACGCCGCCGACCGCAGGACCGCGGCCGCCTACGGCTTCGACTACGCCGGCTCGTACACCATCTTCTCCACCGACCCCACCGCGTGGCCACTGAAGGTGACGCACGCCCCCATCGAGAATCACGAAGTGCCGTTCCAGGAGTTCCTGGCACGCCGGAAGGGCGGACTGCAGTGAGCGACCAGGCAACCAGCGACAAGGCCCCGGCGGCAGACGACCGCACACCGAACGGCCAGGCCAAGAGCGACTCGGTGAAGATCCGGATCTGGTCCGACTACGTCTGTCCCTTCTGCATGCTGGCGGAAGGCCCCCTCGAAGAGGCGGTCGAGGGCCTCGGCATCGATGTCGAGATCGAGTGGAAGCCCTTCGAGCTGCGGCCCCACCCGCACCCCACCCTGCGCCCGGAGGACGAGTACCTGCCCGCCATCTGGCAGCGTGCCGTCTACCCCATGGCCCGCCGCATGGGCGTCGACATCACGCTGCCCACCGTCTCCCCGCAGCCCTACACGCGGCTCGCGTTCGAGGGCTACCAGTACGCCGCCGAACAGGGCAAGGGCACCGAGTACACCGCCCGCATGTTCCGCGCCTTCTTCCAGGAGGACCAGGACCTCGGACAGCCGGACGTCCTCGTCCGGCTCGCGGAGGAGATCGGCCTGGACGGCCAGGCGCTGCGCAAGGCCCTCGACGACGGAACGTACAGCGCCGCCCACCAGGACGCCCTGCGCGAGGCCGCCGCCCACCGCATCCAGTCCGTGCCCACCCTCCTCGTCGGCGACACCCGCATCGAGGGCGTCCCCAGCGTTCCCCAGCTGCGCAAGGCGATCCTCGACGCCCAGGCCGCGCGAGAGGAGGAGGCCGCGATCCACGGCGCCGCCTGCAGCGTGGACGGAGGCTGCTGACGTGAGCATCCGTGCCCACTTCACCTCCGCCACCGGCATACCCCGTACCGAACCGGGCCGGCACGTCCTGTCCACCCCCGCCTGCGGCGACACCGCCCGCCTCGCCTTCACCGACCGCGGCAGCCCCGACCCGTCCGCGCCCATGGCCGCCGCCGGCACCGGCGAACCGTACCGCGAGGTGCGGACCGTCCACGGCCGCCCCGCTCGCCCCTGCGCGACGAACCCGCGTTCTCGCGAGCCGCGTCTTCCGGATGTGGATCTTCGCAGTAGGTGAGGAAGGCCTGGGCGGCGGTGGCGAGGGCCCGGGTCGGCGAGTCCGCCGAAGACCGCCCGGGGCACTCCCGCCGGGTGGTGACCCCGTGGCGCCGCTTCCGTGGGCGGCTCAACGTGGACATCTGACGACCCGACCGAGGGCCGAGGGCCGCCACCCTCCAGGGTGGCGGCCCTCCCGCGCTCCCGGCTCCCTCGGCCGGGATCCGGACGGGTACTCGATCGCGTGCGCGCTGAAGCCGGGCCGCAGCTCGTGGACCGCCCCGCTGGACGCACTGCGTCTGGCGCCCGGGGACGAAGCCGCCACCGTCACGCCCGGCAGCTGCGCGACCTGGTCGAACCGCTGATCACCGCAGGTCAGTGGCCGAGCGGCGACCGGACGTCCCGGTCATCGCGGACGCTGGCTCCAACGCACCCCGCCTAGCCCATCTCCTGCGGGACCTGCCGGTGCAGGTCCTGGCCGGGATGCGCCCGGACCGCGTCCGCGCAGGCCGGCCCCGCCGCGGCAGCCTCACACCCGGGGCCGACCGCCCCGGCACGGCGGCGGGTTCGTCTTCGGCCAGCCCGACACCTGGGGCACCCCGGACACCGAAACCGTCACCGACACACGCCTCTACGGCACCGCCCGAGCACGCTCGTGGGACCGGCTCCACCCCAAGCTCACCCACCGCTCGTCCTGGGCCACAGCCGAGGGCACCCTGCCCATCATCGAAGGCACCGTGATCCGCCTGGACATCAACCACCTGACCACCACAGCCACCCCGAAGCCGGTTTGGCTGTGGTGGTCAGGCACCGACGCAGACGCCGCCGACACTGAGCTGAGCTGACCCGAGTTTCGTGGAGTCCCTGAAGCCAGGCTTATGATCCTGGCCCGAAGGAGAACCACGAGCAGTGCCAGCACCACGTAAGTACCCGGACGAACTCCGCGAGCGGGCCGTCCGCGAAGTCCGCACCACCGGCCGTCCGATCGCGCATGTCGCGAAGGACCTGGGCATCCACAAGGAGGCCCTGCGCGGCTGGGTCCGCCAGGCCGAGGCGGACAGCGGCAAACGCGACGACCGGCTGACCACCGCGGAGCACGAGGAGCTGAAGCAACTTCGCAAGGAAGTAGCGGAGTTGAGGCGGGCGAACGAGATCCTCAAAGCGGCGAGTGCGCTTTTTGCCCGGGAGCTCGACCGTCCCCGGACGAGGCCGACCAGGTGATCGACAGCCTGAAAGAAGACGGCTTCGGGGTCGGGCCCGTATGCCGGGTGCTCGGCTGGTCCGAGTCCGCCTACTACGCCCGCAAGAAGCGGCCGAAGTCCGCGCGCCGGCTCCGTGACGAGCAGCTCATGCCACTGATCGAGCAGGTTCACTCCGAGTCCGGCGGCACCTATGGGGTTCGGCGGATCACCCGTGCGCTGCGGCGCGAGGGTGTGGTGGTGGCCCGCTGCACCGTCGAGCGGCTGATGGGCGAGCTGGGCCTGGAGGGCGTGATCCGCGGGCAGCGGCGGCGGACCACCGTGCCGGAGCCGTCGGCGCCCCGCCCGCCGGACCTGGTCGACCGGGATTTCACCGCCTCGCGGCCGGACCAGCTGTGGGTGGCGGACATGACGTATGTGCGCACCTGGTCCGGCTGGGCGTACGTGGCGTTCGTCCTGGACGTGTACTCGCGGATGATCGTCGGCTGGCAGGTCGCGAACCATATGCGGACTGAACTGCCGTTGGATGCCCTGGAGATGGCGTTGTGGAGGCGGAGGATCAAGAAGGGCTCCGGCCTCATTCATCACAGCGACCGCTGGTCGCAGTACGTATCCATTCGGTATACCGAGAGGCTGTCCGAGATCGGGGCTTCGGCCTCGGTCGGCTCGGTCGCGGACAGCTATGGCAACGCGATGGCCGAGGCGTTGAACGGCACCTTCAAGGCCGAGCTGATCGAGATGCAGGGCCCTTGGCAGGACGTCGACCAGGTCGAGCGGGCGATCTTCCAGTGGGTCGCGTGGTACAACGAGGAACGGCTCCACTCAGCCCTCGACTACGTACCGCCCGCCGAGTACGAACGCGCCTGGCGTCGACAACAGGAAGCCACCCCGCAGTCCGCCTGAACGAGATCACCAGACTCTACGAAACTCGGGGCAGCTCAGTTTGGGTTCTGGGTCGTTGGGTGGGTGTGAGCGATCTGGTGGGGGACGCGCGGCATCTGTCGCCGTCGGCGCAGGAGGCCCTGCGGCTGCGGGCGGTGGCCGCTCTGATGGCGGGGCGGGACCGCGAGGACGTGGCGGCAGTGTTCGGGGTGTCGCTGAAGGCGGTCGACGGCTGGTGGGCGAAGTGGCAGGCCGGTGGTCGGGAGGCCCTGGTCATGCGTCCTCGGGGTAAGCCGGTCGGTGTGCACCAGGTGCTCGGGGAGGCCGAGCAGGCCGCGGTGCGGCAGGCGGTCCTGGACCACCGGCCGTGTGACGTGGGGCTTTCCGGTCAGCTGTGGACACGGCGGCTGGTGGGCGAGCTGATCGCGAAGCTGTACCGGGTGCGGCTGACCGAGGTGGGGGTGGGCAAGTATTTGAAGCGATGGGGGCTGTCCTTCCAGCGCCCGGACAAGCGGGCCGTCGAGCAGGACCCCGAGGCCGTCCGGCGCTGGCATGAAGAGACCTGGCCGAAGATCCGCGTGCAGGCGAAGAAAGACGGCGGCGAGATCCTCTTCGCCGACCAGGTCGGCATCCGATCCGACCAGGTCACCGGCCGCACCTGGGGTGAGAAGGGGAAGACGCCCGTCGTGCGGCGGAGCGGGAACCGGTTCTCCGTGAACGCGATGTCGGCGATCAGCACCAAGGGCCGGATGCACTTCATGGTCTTCACCGAGTCCTTCACCGCCGAAGTGATGTGCCGCTTCCTGGGCCGGCTCGCCGGCCACTTCGACCACAAGGTCCACCTCGTGGTCGACGGTCACTCCGCGCACCGCTCGAAGAAGGTCCGCGACTGGCTCGCCGCCCACCCCGATGATGTAGAGCTGCACTTCCTGCCCCCGTACTCGCCCGAGCTGAACCCCGACGAGCTGGTCAACGCCGACCTCAAGCACAGCCTGCCCAAGCAGCACCGGGCCCGCGACCAGGCCGAACTCGCTGCCGAAACCCGCCGCTTCTTCCGCAGGCGTCAGCGTCAGCCGCACATCGTCCGCGGCTACTTCGGTGGCCCACACGTCCGCTACGTCATGGACGAGAACCCCATGAGTTTCTGATCAATATACGCAAGCAGGGGCCAATCCGTTAGGCCGACAGGCGCCGGTCCCTGCTGAGTGGGGGTACACCTACGTCTCGGCCGATGGCGCCTGTCTTCCGAGGACTCCGCGCCGCCGCCCGCACGGCCGCGCGTCACTCCCCTCTGGCCGGGCGTCATCGCGTTCTCGGGGAGCGCCAGCCGGGCCAACGCGTCCGCCCCGGACTGCGCGGGCTCCGCCGATACCCGGGCTGCCCTCGATGCGGCACGGGCTTGCTGTAACACCACCAGCGGTACGTCGAAGTATCCGGCGATCTGCGCCAGCCAGTACGGCCCCGGCGTTCGGCCGTCCCGTTCCAGCTCCCACCGGCTGATCTCCGTGGCCGTCAGCGTCGGCCGGCGTGCGTATCCGCCCAGCCTCTCGGCCGTCTCCGCCTCCGTCAGCCCGCGGGACTCCCGCAGCCGACGCAGCATCGGCCCGATCCGTCCACCGTGGTCGGGAGCATGCGACACGTGGTCCTCCGTTCCGGCTTCGACGCCAGGACGGTACCCGCCCAGGCGCGTGGGAACGGCGACGGCACGGCGCGCCGGGCAATGCGGGTACGGGCGTTCGCGGCCGCGCGCGGTGGTCCGACGGGCCCGCTGCGCCCGCAGCCGCAGATCCGGTGTCCCGGCCTACTCGGTGGTGCACCCGGGGTCGGGGAGGTCCGGCGGGAAATGCCGCTCCAGTATCCGCGCCCACGTGGGCAGGGTGACGAAGCCCGTGGTGTCGGCCTGCGCCTGGCCCAGCTCGGCCAGAGCGTCGACAAACGGCTGCAACGACAAGCTCACCGGGGCGGCGCAGGCGGCCGCCCCGGCGTTCTTGCTGCCGCGCCGGGCCCGCAGGCGGACGGGCAGTGGTCGCTCGGTGTTAGCGGCGCGTGCTGGGGATGTAGCCGTAGCAGGCCGACCGCCAGGTGCCGTCGTTCGTGAGGTTGTCCAGGATGCTGTTGCCGGTGTTCTTGCCCACGATGCCGTCGACGGACAGCCGGGACGCCCGCTGGAACTTCTTCACCCACGCCTCGGTCTTGGACCCGAACAGCTTGTCCTCCACGAGAGGCCGTCCCTGCCCGGTGCGCTGCGCCCAGTTGTTGACCCCGCGCTGGACGCACAGGACACCGGCGCGGTTGCCGCTGCCCTTACTGATGTTGGGTACGTTGGGCGCGGCCTGGGCCGGGCCGGCGGTGGCCAGAGTGCCCCCGACCAATGCCACGGTGGTCAGGACGGCGGCAAGGTGGCTGCGGTAGGTCATGGATCTTCCCCCTTCTCTTTCTCTGATGCGGCGCCACTGGTCTGATGGCGCCGCGCGTGACGAGGATCGTAGGACGGGGCCCTCGTCCGCTCACGGTCGCGAAGGGGGAAATGACGTGAAACATGCCACAGGTTGACGCACCCCGCCCCCTCGACGCACGCGGCAGCCCAGCGGGGGGCTCCGCCCGAGGGCCGGGGAGACGGGGAGCACGCCCGGACCTCACCCGGGGGGTGATGGCGTGCGGGCGCCGGACGGGGCAGGCTGGAGGGGAGAGATCCGGCGAGGAAGGCGGAAGCAGTCTGTGGCGATCACGACCCCCGGTGCGGCGACACAGCTGTCGGTGCGGCCTTACCAGGACGGCGACGAGGCGGCGGTACTGGATCTGGTGGCTGCCGACCGGCTGGCCGGCCAGCCTCTGACCACACCGGCGATGCTCGCTGAGGCCCTGGCCGGTCGTTCACCGGTCGACGGCGGATGGTGGGCGGAGCTGGCGGTGCCGGTTACCGAGGTGATCTGCAACGCGGCGGGCACGGTGCTCGGCGCGGTTTCCTACTCCACCCGTCACAGCGACGGCGCGGGGTTCATCCTGTGGCTGCACTGCCGCGAGGACCGGGTCCTCGCAGCGGCCCTGATCGCCCGCGCGCTGGACCGGCTCGGCCCGCGCACGGTGCACGCCTTCGAGTTCGCCTCCGCTCTGGCCCTCGGGTTGGAGGGCCTGCCGGCCAAGCACCGCCCGGCGACCCGGGCTGCCTTGGAGGCGGCTGGGTTCGCCGGCCGTGACCTGTGGCGCTACATGCGCGCGGATCTGCCGATCGGCGGCCTGCCGCACGTCGCCCGGTACACCGTCACCGACTGCGAGGACCCGCCGGGCAAGCGCCTGGAGGTGCGTGAGGGCGGGGAGCTCCTGGCGGAGGCCACCATCGGGCGAGCGGTCGCCGGGATCGGGGTGCTGTGGTGGATCGGCGTCACCCCGGCCGCCCGAGGGCGAGGCCTGGGGCTGGCCCTGCTCGGCTCCGCTTTGGACGTGCTGGCCGGGCTCGGCGCCCGCGAGGCGATCCTCTACGTCGACGATGACGCCCTTGCGGGGGACCCGGAGCGGGACCGAACCGCCGCCAACGGCATGTACGACCGGGCCGGCTTCACCGAGGTCGACCGGCTCCATTCCTTCACATCCCGCCCCTAGCCAGTCCCCGGGACCCTCGGAGCTGCCCGGTGGCCGTGCGGTTCCCGAGCTGAGCGTGCTCCAGCGCCGCGACGACGCGGGGCCAGCCAGCGCCAGAGGTGGTCGGCGGCTGCGGTAAGCCGACGCAGGGGTGGTCGGCGTCTTCAAACCCCGCCCGCCGCCGTGGGCGGCCGGCCGACGACTCCGCACTCGCGGTACGCGGCAACGTCGAGCTGCCCACCGGGCCGGTGGAGCGGAGCGGTGCCTGCGTCCGCCTGCGCGGACGTCACCCTGGGCACCTCCACCGGCGGCCGCGGGGCGTCGGGCGGCGCAGGCTTCGGTCCGTGGCCGAGCGGTCGGCGTGCGGTGCTGCTCATGACCGGTGATCGTACGGGCGCCGCACGCGCGGGCGGGGTGGAGGGGACGTGGCCGGGGCCCCGGTGATGGCGCCGTGCTCCGTGCGCGGCAGCGTGAGAGGGCCGGCCGAATGCCTCAGGATCCACCCGAACGGCCTACCCGCACGCGCGCCGTTCGCCCGTTCGGCTCAGCCTGGGTCCAGGAGTGCCCGCCGCGTTTCGCGTGAACACCGCTCCCGTCGGGAGGCGTCATGATCGTGGTCGCTCTGCTCCTGCCTGTGCTGATCATGCTCATGCTGTTCGGGCTGGACGCCCTGGAGAACCTCCTGTTCCCCCGGCCCGAGCAGCCTCACCGCGCCGACGCGGGAGCCTCGGGGCCGCAGGTGGGCCCAGCGACGACGGGCCCGGTGCGGCCCGTGCCGCCGAAAGACTCCGGCTAGGCACCACCGGCTCTTCGCCTGCCCCTGGTCGTCGCCGGCCCGGGGCAGGTGGCGGCTGCAGCAAGGGCCGCCTGTTCGGGAAGCGGCCCCGAGAAGCCGGGGCGCGGGGTATCGCCCGGCGCCCCGGGGTACCCGGCGCAGGGGAAGAGGGTTCCCCGCCCGTCACCGACAGGGCTGCCCGGTGGCGGGCACCCACCCTGCGGCCCCCGGAGGTGACACGCGCGGCACGCCTGCGCAAGAGGGGTGAGCGGTTTCGCAGACGGCACGGCCCACCCCCGGGGGGCGTTTACCACCCTGCGCCAGCGCAAGGGCCCGCGCACACCGCAACAGGGCAGGGCCCCGAGTCCACCCGGACGGCCGCGCGCAAGGGAGCACATGTTGTCCCGCAGCCTTCGCCGCCGCCATGCCCTGACGCCGCCCCAGCCGGGCGGGTGCCGCCCCTGCACCGGCCACGGCGAGCATCCAGAGCGCCGCAACCGCGGCCGCGTCCGCCTGGCGCCGGAACTCCCCGGAGGCGCAGCCGCCCGGGCACGCCCTGAGGGGCCAGAAGGAACGCACCGGGCGGGATACCGCCCCCGGAGAGCCGTTCCCACCCTCCGCCAGGCCAGACCCGCGCGCACCCGGGGCGAGGCCACCAGAGACACAACCACCAGGGCGGGAGCGGTGTGGGGCCGCACCGCGCAGCGAACCGCGGCAGGGCCGGGCGTCGTGAAGGCCGCCGGGCACGCCCTTCGGAGGTGAAGGGTCACGTGTCGCCGCTCCCCCAGACTCCACGAAGGACGCGGCAGGCCTGCCGGGGCGGGCGGCTATGGCCCGGCGATCAGCCACAGGATGAGCGCGGCGTCGAGATCCCGCGCGTAGCGGTACACGACGCTGATCCCGCGGCCGCCGGTGCGCTGGGGGAGCAGCTCGACGACGTACGAGGCGCTGCGCGGGTCGGCGTCCGGCAGACCGCGGCCCTGCTCGGGGTCCTCTTCGAGCGCGCGGCGCACGGATTCGACGGCGGTCTGCTCCGAGCGGCTGAGTTCCCGGCAGGCCTTGGCGGCAGCGTCGGAGTAGAAGACGTGGGTCACCGGGCGCCGGGCTGCTTCAGCTTGTGGCGCAGTTCGGCCTCGACGTCGTCGGTGGTCCGGGCAAGCGCGGCCATCCCCGCGGGGTCGTGGCGCAGCAGGACGCGGTGCCGGTAGGCCTGGGCGAGTTCCCGCACCTGCGTCAGGTCGTCCAGGTCCAGGGCGTCGAGTTCCTTCTCGAACCGCTCCCGGTCGCCGGGAAAGCCCCAGGTGCTGAGCGCGCTGCGCAGCTCGGCAAGCGTGCCCATCGGCGGGCGAAAGCCGAAGGGCGGGACGGCGTGATGGTCAGGCTGTGCGGTCACGGTGACCTCCTCGTCGCTGCGGTACCGAAACTACCCGCCCATCCCGCCTGCGGGTACGGCAACGTCCGGGTCGGCCGCCGCGACGCTCGCGGGCGCCCAGGCGCCGACCCGGCGCACCGCCGGCCGGCCGGGCTACTCGGTGGTGCGGTTGATGTCGGGGAGGTCCGGCGGGAAGTGCCGTTCCAGGATCCGCGCCCACGTGGGCAGGGTGACGAAGCCGGTGGTGTCGGCTTGCGCCTGGACCAGCTCGGCCAGGGCGTCGACGAACGGCTGCGCGGCGGTTCCCGGCGGCAGCGCGGCGGCGGCCCGCCTCAGCCGCTCGTGCGCGGCGGGGAAGACGCCCTGGGCCCACTCCTCCTCTTCACGGACGCGCTTGCTGCCCTCTTCCCACTCGATCCGCATGATGGCCAGGCCTGGGCAGTCGTGCAGGTGCCACGTCTCGCTGATCCCCCCGCCGTCCTTCACGTACGAGACGCGGGACCTGTCGGGACCCGGCAGAGCCTGGCAGTCAGGACACTCGACACGCTCCGTCTCCAGGTGATCAGTCATCGCAAGCCCCTTCCGTCAGCAGGGGCCAGATCCTGCCACCACAACCGAAATCAGCCAAGAGCCTGCGCTGAGGACGGACCTTCCAGCAGCGTTCAGAGCGGCCCACCTCGCGCGAGTGGGAAGGCGTGGAGCACATGTTGACGGCAGTGCTACGGGTTCTATACCGCGGTATACACAGGCGCCACGCATGCCCCAACAGATCCGATTTGGGTGTCTGGCATGCTGTGCGGGTCCGAGTACCGGGGTCGTCCCGGGAAGCACACGGAACGGAGCCGCATGGATTCCTCCATCCTCGTCGTGTCCACAGACCCCCAGGGGTCGACCATCTGGTGGGCCGACCGCGTCAACGACTTGCCGTTCAACTTCGCGACCGCTCACGAGGACCCGAGCAGCCTGGCGAACCTCAAGTCCACGGGTGCGCAGATCCACGTGATTGCCAATCAGAAGGGTGGCGTCGGCAAGACCACCACCGCGGTCAACCTTGCCGCCGTTGCCCACGATGTGCTGGGCAGTACTGGTCGCCTTGAGCACATCTTCATCGACACGCCCGGCAGCCTGGAGAACGAGCACATCCTGGCTGCCGCTCTGGACATCGCAGACGACGTGCTGGTGCCGATGCCACCCGAACCCCTCGCTTTCGACCCGACGGCCCGCACGATCACGAAGGTGATCGAACCGCGCGGCCTGTCCTACCGGGTCTTCATCAACGCGTGGGACCCCCGGGACGGCAAGGCCGATCGCGACGAGACCATCGCCTACATCGACGCGCGAGGCTGGCCCCGGGCCAACACGGTGATCCGCCGGTACAAGGTCCACGCTCGGGCGGCCGCGGAGGGCAAGGTCGTCACGCAGTACGCGGACAACGGGACCACGCTCCGCGCCCGTGAGGACTACTTCAGGCTGGCCCTGGAGCAGGGCTACGGAGGCCGTCGCTGATGGCAGGCAAGCGGATCAACCTCTCCACCCTCGCCGCACAGCCCGTGGAGGAAAGCCCCGGGCACGGCAAGCCGGTCCTGGTGCACCTGCCGCCCCGCCAGATCGCGCCCACACCGCTGAACCCGCGCCGCGACTTCGCGGAAAGCAGCCTGCGGGAGCTGGGCGAGAGCATGCGCGCCGGCCAGCTCCAACCCTGCGTCGGAGTGTCCCGGGCCGCCTACCTCCGGCTGTTCCCCGAGCACGCGGACGTGATCCCGGAGTGCCGCATCGTCATGGCAGCCGGCCAACGCAGGTGGGAGGCGGCGCGCCTGGTCGACCTTCCCAGCCTCGATGTTCATGTTCGCGACGACATCGCAGAGTCGCGGGTGCGCTTCCTGTCCGCTGTCCTCGATGAGAACCTCGACCGGCGCAACTTCAACTTCATCGAGGAAGCGCGCGGCCTGCGTCAGATGCTGGAGCTGTCCGACGGCAACCAGGCCAAGGCAGCTGCCCAACTCCGCAAGTCCCCGCAGTGGCTCAGCCAGAGGATCGGCATTCTGCGCCTCACGCCTGAGATGCAGAAGCTGGTCACCAGCGGCAAGCTCACAGCGTTCCGGGAGATGCGACGGTACGCAGCGATGCCGCCTGAAGAGCAGATGCCCGCGTGGCTGGCGGATCAGGAAGCGGCGAAGGCAGCTCGCAGCGAACCCGCCCACGAAGGCGAGGCGGCGGAGATGTATACCGCGGTATACGCGAAGGGCGCGGACCGGCAGCTAGCTGACGTCGGTGCGCCCGACGGCGGCGGGACCGGGGCGGGTATCCCGGACGCATCGGGCCCCGGCACGTCGGCGCCCACTGCGGCCGGTCCCGCACCGCAGGCCGACGTCTCCCTTCCAGCCCAGGCACCCGCCGGCACCACTGCGCAGAGCCAGGCGCGCTCCAAGTCGTCGGCGCCTCCTCAGGTGAAGATGCCGTGGCACAACGGCGTAGAGTGCGCCGAGCTCGCACTGATGAAGATGTCGCGGGACCAGCGAGTGGCCTTGGTGGAGCACCTCGTGCGGCGCATGCTCCAGGCCGGGGAGCTTCAGCCCACGGCCGTACAAGCCGCGCTGGAGCTGTAGGGCCGCTGGCTTCTCCTCTGCCCTCCGCCTCCGCCGGGCGGGCACCTGGCCTTCCGTGAAACGCAGAGAAGCCCCGTACCCCCGCGAACGCGCAGCGTCTGCGGGGGTACGGGGCTTCTCTGGGCGGACGGCCGGCCCCGCCTGGCGCGGTGCACGGGCGGTTCGGCGGAGGACCGGCGATGTATACCGCGGTATAGACGTGGAAGGGCGGGGCCACCGCCCGGCGATCTATACCGCGGTATAGATCCGAGGCGCCGGGGGCCACCGGCAACCTATACCGCGGTATAGTCGAGCACGAGCGACCCCGAGCTGCGCCGTCGGCGCACGGCGACGAGCGGCCGGGACAGACCGCCGGTGTATACCGCGGTATAGACGCGGAAGGGCGGGACCACCGCCCGCGGGACCGGCGGTGTATACCGCGGTATACACCGGGGCAGGTTGGGGCCACCGCCGGGAACCTATACCGCGGTATAGGCGAGGACGGTTCAGACGGCATGTCTGAGGGCCGTGTGCGTGTGGTGGGTGCTGGGCGTGGTCGGTGCGGGTGTGGTGTGTCCGGGGCGCGGGTGCTGCTGCGGGTCGGGGACTGCTTGTGCGTGGCTGCCGATCAGGTAGCCGCAGATCAGGCCGGTGACGAGGTAGACCTTGTGCCGGTTGGCCTGCCACCAGGACGGCGGGGTCGGCTCGGTGAGCACGCCTATGACAGCCACGGTGTCTCCAGTTCGGTGAGGGACGGGGGATGGTGGTGCGTGGGGCGGGTGGCCTGTCCGGTCCTCCCTCGCCGTGTACGGGAGCACGGGGGCGGGGAGGGCCAGGCGGAGCACCCGGGGAAGGACCGCATACGGATGGCCCACACCCAGGGGGTGTGGGCCATCTCGTCGCGGGGGTCGTGCCGGAGGGCCAGGACGTCGTGGGCGTCGGCCCGGCCGGCCTGCTAGCGCGGCGCGGTGTCGCGCTGTGCGAGGGGCGCGCCCGTGTCGGCATCGACGGGGGCGCGGTCGGGGTGGAACTCGATGGTGCGGTGGGGGGCGCGGGTGCCGGGCTTCCAGTCCGGCCCTCCGATCATGACGCTCATCCGGACCGGCTGCCGGCGGTTGTCGACGGGCACCTTCACCTCCATTCGGAGCGGCTTCGCCGGCTGCCCTTCGGCCCTGGGCAGGACTTCCTGCTGGGCTGTCTGGTCGGCTGAGTCGATGCGGACGAACTGCGGCCGCTGCTGCGGGTCGATGGTGGCGGACAAGAAGACGGAGCGACCGTCCTTGCTCCACTGCGCCAGGATCTCCACCTTCACCCCGTCGATGTGTACCTCGGTGGCGGACGCACCCTGGCGGGCGGCTCCGGCGGCGGCCTGTTCCTGGCGTTCGCGGGGTGGCTGGTCGCCCTCGCCGGTCTGGGTGGCGACGGCGCCGGCGATTCCGAGGGCTGCGATGGCCGCGGTGGCGAGCCAGACGCGGCCGCGGCGCCGCCCCTGCGGTTCGCCGCTGGCGTGCGGAGAGGGGCCGGGCGAGGGCGCTCCGGGTTCGCGGTCGGGCTCCGGGTCCGCGCTGCCGCCCGCCGCGGCCTTCTCGAACCAGTCGATGTCCTTGCCCATGCGGGCGACGGTGGCGCGCAGCCGCGCGGCCTGGTCGGGGCTGCCGCACAGGTCCGCGACCCGGGCGCGGGTGGCGAGCCAGGAGACGGCCTGGTCGGAGTTGATGCCGTGGGTGGTGATGTCCTCGCGTTCCCCGATCGCTGCGAGCTGCGCGGCCTGGTCGCAGTGGCCGGCCATTGCGGCCTGGATGACGTCCTGGTGGCGGGTGTCGATGACGTTGGGGGGCATGTCCCAGTCCCACTCCGCCTCGATGTCGTCGGTGTACGGCTCGACCGGCGCCGCCGGGGCGTCGACGGGGGCGGTTTCCTGGTCGACGGCCTGGAGCACGTCGCCGTCGTCGCCGTCCTCGGCGCGGTCGTCGCGGTCGGGGTCTGCTTCGGCTGCCAGGGCCTGCTGCGCCGTGCGCCGCCGGGAGGAGGTGTCCGTCAGCCGGGCCTCCTCCTCATCGAGGAGGGTCTCGATGATGTCGACGTAGTCGGGGCCGACCTTCCATACGGCCTGCCCGGGGCCGAGGGACGGGATCCTGGCCACCGCCCAGGCCGGCAGGCCCAGCAGCGCGCCGACAGCGGCGGCCTCTTCCGGGCCCAGGCGCCCGACGTGGGCGATCTCGATGAGCCGCGCCAGGTCCTGCGCCTTGCCCTCCCCGAGGTCGGACAGGGTGTGCATCACGACATCCAGCGACAACGCGGCCTTGCGGCTGTTCTTCAGCAGCCGCTGGATCAGCGCGGCCGTGGCCGGGGACAGCAGGATCTGCCAGGCCTCCTCCAGCACCAGGTGGCGGTGCGGGGCGGTGGACTGGCGCAGCCAGACCTGTTCCACCCAGCACGACACGGCGGCCATCAGTGCGGGGATGGCGGGGCTGTTGCGGTCCAGGCGGCTGAAGTCGAAGGACAGCATCGGCAGGTCGGTGGGCGGCAGGGCGGCGTCCTGGCCGTCGAACAGGCCGCGCAGGCTGCCGTCGGTGTAGCGGGACAGGGCGATGGTGGCCTTCTCGCCCCACGCGGTGAGCGTCGCCGCGGGCCAGCGTCCGTCCTCGGGCTCTGCCAGGGCGTCCACCAGGCCGTTCAGCGACGTCGCCTTGGGGTGGTTCAAAGCGTGCTGGAGCGCGTGGGTGGCGTGGTCGTCCAGGGCGTTGGGCGCGGCCGCGAGGATCAGCGAGTGGATGAGCTGTTCGCGGACTTCCTGGGGGAACATCTCGCTGCACGGGTTGAGCGTGAAGTCTCCGGCCTGGATGATCTGGCCGCCCACGGAGCGGGTGAGGGCGCCCCATTCGCCGGCGTTCTCCTCCCCGAAGCTGTCGATGACGACGTACTGGTGCCCGTGATCGAGGATCTCGCGGCGGGCGCGGACCTTCGCTGTCGTGGACTTGCCGGACCCCAGTCCGCCGAGGGCGATGCTGTTCGTGGACGGCAGTACGTGGTCGGAGACGAAGACGGGCGAGAGGTGGAACGGGCGGCCGTCCAGCAGGGACCGGCCGACCGGGATGCCGGGGAAGACGGTGTTGGAGGCGACGAGCGGCGCGGTGATGGCCGCGTGGGTCGACGGCAGGCGGATCACAGGATGGCCCCCTTCCTGGTGGCGGCCCCGTGGGGCGTGGTCATCACATGGGCGCGGTGCTGCTGGCCGGCCAGCCAGTCCAGGTGGATGCGGTGCCGGTCGGCCGCGAGGGAGGCCTGCCAGCGCGCGTCCGTCACGGCGCCGGGGCTGTCGCCCCACACGGTGACGTAGGCGTCCAGGTCGACCAGGGTGGCGCCCTCCACCAGGGCCCCGCGCATGGTGGTACCGGCGACCGCCTGCGCCTCCTTCTTGACCTGATCGGTGGTGAAGGCCTCCGACGCCGCGATCTGCCACTTCGCGGACCGGCGGGACTGCGCCGCCGGGAGCGGCCGGTACAGCACCGCCAGCGACCGGTCGGTGTCCTGGCCCAGCAGCAGCGTGGGCATCAGGTCCCCGTCCGCCTCGTCGGGCCACGCGGTGATTCGCGCGGTCGCGGCATACCGGCCGTCGTCCAGGCCGACCCACCCGGGCCCCCGCTCCGCCACCGTGGGCGGCGGCTCCGGGGTCAGCGGCGCGAGGGCGCCGAGGGCGGCGAACTCGCCCTCCAGAGTGTCCAGGATCCGCTCCGGCTGCCCGACCAGCCCCCTGGGCAGGTGGACGGACACGGTCTGGGTGTGCGTGGTGTACCCGGCGACGGTGGCGTGGTGGGTGACGTGGACCTGGATGCCGGCGGTGCGCGCCTGGCCGCCCGCGAATACCAGCGCACGGCCGAACGCGTCATGGAACGCGGCCCGGCGCAGCGCGTCCTGCATGGTGCCGTGGTGCGGGTACACCGCCCAGGTCCTGGTCGTTCCGGGCTGGGCGCACATCGAGGCCGGCGCGGTGCGCTCACGCAGCCTGCGGTAGCCGACCGCCGCCCACCGGGCGACCGACCGCGGCCCCGGCGCCAGGTTCAGCAGCGCCGCCGCCGCGCCGACCGCGCCGAACGTCCACATCGGGGGCGGGGACAGCAGCGCGGAAGCCAGCACCGCAGCCCCTGCCCCCGCGTTCACCTTCGTCAGCAGCGTCTCGGCAGGGCTCAGCCCGCGCTGGAGAGCGGGCACACGGTAGCCAGGAGCAAGGGAGTACATGAAGGGTCCTCTCAACACGTGGTGGCAGGGGAAGGACCTGGCCCCGGCCTCCGCCCCACCACCGCCCGGAGGCGGAAAGAGGGGTGGAGGCCGGGGCCAGGAGGTGAAGGGTCGGTCGGCCGACTCGGGGCCGGTGGTGGTGACGGTGGGCCCCAGTGGCGGGCCGGGGACGGCACGTGCCAGGTCTATGTGCCTCGCCGAAGCGACCGCGGAAGCCGCTTGCTAGTCCTGCTTGAGACGTTCTCCGGTGTCGGCATCAAAGGCCGTGTAGTCCGAGTGGAACTCAATACTGCGAGCAGCGAGCCGCGTGCCCTTCTTCCACTCAGGGCCCCCGGCCATGACACTCATCCGAACTGGCTGGAATCGATCCTCGACCGGCACCTTGACCTCCACCCGAGTCGACCAGGAGAACTCCCCTGGCTGGAGAGGCAGAACCTCTTCCTCGGCTGTCCGTCCCCCCGAGCTGATTCGGACGAACTTCGACGTATCGTCCCGATAGACCCGGGCGGACAGGATGACGGACCGTCCGTTCTTATTGATCAGAAACGGTTTGGGTTCTGGGTCGTTGGGTGGGTGTGAGCGATCTGGTGGGGGACGCGCGGCATCTGTCGCCGTCGGCGCAGGAGGCCCTGCGGCTGCGGGCGGTGGCCGCTCTGATGGCGGGGCGGGACCGCGAGGACGTGGCGGCAGTGTTCGGGGTGTCGCTGAAGGCGGTCGACGGCTGGTGGGCGAAGTGGCAGGCCGGTGGTCGGGAGGCCCTGGTCATGCGTCCTCGGGGTAAGCCGGTCGGTGTGCACCAGGTGCTCGGGGAGGCCGAGCAGGCCGCGGTGCGGCAGGCGGTCCTGGACCACCGGCCGTGTGACGTGGGGCTTTCCGGTCAGCTGTGGACACGGCGGCTGGTGGGCGAGCTGATCGCGAAGCTGTACCGGGTGCGGCTGACCGAGGTGGGGGTGGGCAAGTATTTGAAGCGATGGGGGCTGTCCTTCCAGCGCCCGGACAAGCGGGCCGTCGAGCAGGACCCCGAGGCCGTCCGGCGCTGGCATGAAGAGACCTGGCCGAAGATCCGCGTGCAGGCGAAGAAAGACGGCGGCGAGATCCTCTTCGCCGACCAGGTCGGCATCCGATCCGACCAGGTCACCGGCCGCACCTGGGGTGAGAAGGGGAAGACGCCCGTCGTGCGGCGGAGCGGGAACCGGTTCTCCGTGAACGCGATGTCGGCGATCAGCACCAAGGGCCGGATGCACTTCATGGTCTTCACCGAGTCCTTCACCGCCGAAGTGATGTGCCGCTTCCTGGGCCGGCTCGCCGGCCACTTCGACCACAAGGTCCACCTCGTGGTCGACGGTCACTCCGCGCACCGCTCGAAGAAGGTCCGCGACTGGCTCGCCGCCCACCCCGATGATGTAGAGCTGCACTTCCTGCCCCCGTACTCGCCCGAGCTGAACCCCGACGAGCTGGTCAACGCCGACCTCAAGCACAGCCTGCCCAAGCAGCACCGGGCCCGCGACCAGGCCGAACTCGCTGCCGAAACCCGCCGCTTCTTCCGCAGGCGTCAGCGTCAGCCGCACATCGTCCGCGGCTACTTCGGTGGCCCACACGTCCGCTACGTCATGGACGAGAACCCCATGAGTTTCTGATCAATAGATGATCACGGGGGGTGCCTCTATGTCCTTCGTCAAGCGAGTCGAGGGTTCCTCGGCTCGTAGAAGGTTGCGTCGCGGCGCATGGCGAACAGGACGCTGATGCGGTGGCGGGCGAGGCGGAGGAGGGCTTGAGTGTGGGTCTTGCCGCGGGCTCGGCAGCGGTCGTAGTAGGTGCGGGAGTCGGGGTCGTGGAGGGCTGCGAACGCGGAGAGGAACATCGCTCGTTTCAGTTGCCGGTTGCCGCCTCGGGGTGCGTGTTCGCCGTGAATCGACGTGCCGGACTGCCGGGTTGCCGGGGCGAGGCCGGCGTAGGAGGCGAGGTGGGCTGCGGTGGGGAAGCTGCTGCCGTCGCCGACGGTGGCCAGGAGGACGGCGGCGGTCCTGACACCGATGCCAGGCATCGAGGTCAGGACCTTCGAAAGAGGGTGAGCCTCCAGCAGTGCCTCGATCCGGGTTTCCAGGGCCCGGCGTTGTTCGTGGACGGCGGCCAGCGACTTCGCCAGCGACGGGACGATCACGTCGAGGGTGCCGGTGCCCGGGACGACGACGGTCTGCTCGTCGAGTGCGGTGAAGATGTCGTCGACCAGCCGCTCGGCCATGCGCGGCGCCCGGGGCCGGACGACCTCGACCAGCTTGCGGCGGCCTGCCTTGCGCAGGGCGGCCGGGGATCCGTAGCGCTCCAGCAACCAGGTCACGGCCTGGTGGTCCAGGCGCGGGCCCAGGACGCGCTCCAGCGAGGGGTGGAACTGGGTGAGCAGACCGCGTATCCGGTTGGAGGTGCGGGTGGCCTCGGCGGCGAGGTCCTGGTCGAAGCCGACGAGCACGGTGAGCTCGGCAGTGATCTCGTCGGTCAGTTCCAGCGAGCGCAGGGTGTGCGGCATAGTCCGTGCGGCGTCCGCGATGACGGCGGCGTCTTTGGCGTCGGTCTTGGCCTCGCCCGGGTAGAGGTCGGCGATCCGGCGCATCGCGAGTCCGGGCAGGTAGGCGACCTGGCAGCCGGCGTCGCGGGCGACGGTCAGCGGCAGGGCGCCGATGGAGGCGGGCTGGTCCACGATCACCAGGACGGTGCCGAACTTGTCGCGCAGCTTGTCGAAGACGGCCCGCAGCCTGGGCTCGCTGTTGGGCAGCGGTTTGTCGAAGACCTTCTTCCCGCCCGGGGTGAGCCCATGACCGTGGTGGGCACTCTTGCCGACGTCCAGGCCCAGGAACACGCCCACGTCTTCGATCTCGAACATCGTGCCCCTTCCCAGGGGGTGTTGGCGGTGCCGGCCTCGGCTCGGGTGTCGTGCTCGCGCATCCACGTTATGCAGACCTGCCGCCCGCGAACTGTCCGGCATTGCGCCGGACCGGACGGTGGCCGGACCTCTGATCAGCGTCTCCGACGAACACCCCCGGACCCGGTGACACCACCCCCCAGGTCATGCCTTCGACAGGGGGACACAGTCATGCCGGGCCCGGAGGCCAGCGGCCCCGTTGCGGAGCCGCAGAAAACATAACGGGGGTAGAGGGGACTGGAACGCACTGTTCACCCGATCGGGCACGAAGAGCGGCCGTGAGCGCCTTCAACGCATCAGCATGGCGGGGCAGGCGGAGAACCTGTGCCTCGTCCAGCTCCCGGCCGATACACGGTGCGTGCCGATCACCGGTGGGGTGATGGTCTACCTCCCTGGCCAGCAGGCAGCCCCGTAGCACTTCCCCTCTCGGCACAGGCACTGACGAGACGACAGCGGGGCCGGACAGGATCACCCTGCCCGGCCCTGCTGCTGTTTCCCGGCTGCTCACCGGCTGAGGCGGATACGCGGCCCCCACACGAACTCGAGGTCGTCCAGGAAGACCGTCTCCAGCTCCTTCTCCCACTGGCCGCGCAGGAGGAACGGGGCGCTCTCCATCCGCTCCACGATGACCAGGGTCTCGGGCTGTCCGATCAGCGCGTACCGGCCGTGCGAGGCGGGCTTGCTGCCCGGCCCGTGCGTGCGCAGCATCTCCTCCAGGCGGGCGCGGTGCTGCTCCACGAACGCCTCCAGGCGCTCGATGTACCCCTCGCGTTCCTCGGGGCGCACCGTGCTCAGGGCGACGTCCAGGAAGTCACCGCCGTCCGGCCAGTGCCGCTCGCCCGGTGCGGCCACGGCCCACGGGAAGCGCTCCGCGGCCGCCAGGATGTCCTTCGCGTCCAGCTCCACGGCCGGGGCCGGGTCTTCCGCCAGGGCCTCTGCCGGGGCGGGGGAGTGCGGCTGCTGGAAGTGGGCGAGGAGCATGGCGCTGGAGGCGGCGGACACCGGCGAACCAGCCGTCCTCGAACCGCTGCTCCGACCCGTGCGGGGGACTGCTCTCGGAGATCCAGGTGTGGGCGCCGGCCACCGCCCCGGCCTCCAGCTTCGCCACGATGTCGTCGGCCTGCTCGTGTCCGATGCCGACGGCGGCCAGGGCCTGGAAGACCGTGAACCGCGCGTCGGTGGCCTCGTGCTGGTGGTGGCTGATGCGGGCCAGCTCCTGGCCGTACGCGTCGGCGTCGTGCTGCTCGGGGCTCACGCGGTGCCTCCCTGGTCGGTGCGGGTGCGGTTGGCGACCCAGTCCGGATCGCGTACGGGCACCGGCGCTCGGGTCTCGGTGGCCGGGGCGCGCATGATGCGCCAGCTGGTGCGCGGCGCGGTGACGGCGTGGACCAGGACGACGACGCCCTGACGCCCCGCGCCGCCCCGGACCCACGCCCCGGTGAAGCGGACCTGATCGGCCGCCCAGTCGCCCAGCCGCTGCCACGGGCGCAGCCGCCCGAGCAGATAGCCGGCCGTGAGCGCGGCGGCCGCGGTGACGACGACGCCCATCACGACCAGCGCATTCCGATGGCGGACAGCAGCTCCATCCGCTCCGGCGTCAGCGTCGCCGCCCTGCTCCGCTGATTCCCGATCCAGGCTCCCAGCTTGTGCTCCCGCTCCTCCTGGTCCTCGCCGACGATCCGTTCGACGTGCTTCCTGGGGACCTGGAGGTGTCCCTCGCGCTCGTAGAACTGGCGGGCGGCCTCGTAGTTCATCGCCCACTTGTCGGCCTGCGTACGGCGCTTGGGCTTCTCGTCCTCGCTGGCGGGCTCGATCCCGAGGACCTGCTCGCACATCCACTGCTGCACGGTCGTGAGCTGGTCCCAGCCGAGCCGGACCGACTGCACCCACCGCCCGAGATCCTCGCCCTGGCGCACGACGTCGCCCGTCTCGGTGGGCAGCGCCTCACCGGCGTCCAGGTGCATCCTCACCAGGTGGAAGCACCGCTGCCACGTCACCGGCCACGAGGGGCACCAGGACGCGTCGATCTCCTCCAGCTGCTCCCGCCGCTCGTCCGACAGCGCCCCGGCCGACGACTCCACCGGCAGCCCCTCCGCACGCCGCTGCTCGATCTCCTGAGCCTTCCGGGCGGCGGCCCGCGCGTTCTTCAGGAAGATGCCCACCCGGTACCCCTGGAACGTGGCGTCCAGCGGGGCCAGGAGGTGCCCGTGTTCGGCCGCCCACCCGCGCGCGGCAGACAGACCCTCCTCCCACGCGACGTCGAAGTGGCTCCAGATCATGCCGAGCTTCTCCAGCTGCGCGACGCGGTCCTCGTCCATGTCGCCGCGGGCGTAGAACCTGCGCGCGTCGGCGGTCCACTGCCCCAGCGGGAACCCGGCGAGCGAGGCCGGCCACACCGCGCCTTCCTCCCCCTGCTCCTGGTCGTCGACGGCGGGCACCCGGAACGTGAACGGCACGCGGAGGTCACCGTGCTCGCGGGCGTAGATGACGGCGGCCTCCACGCCGCGCCGCCAGTGCTCGTGCTCCGGGTTGAGGACCCGCAGGTTGATGAACGCGGCCAGGGCGGCCGGGTCGCGGGGCGTGGAGAACCTCAGCAGCGCCTTGGCAGGGGCGCTGACGCCTCCGGAGCCCTCGCCGCTCCCGTCCGTGCTCTTCCCGCTCTCGTCCTTGCTGACGGGCTTGTAGCGGCTCGGGGCCTGCTGCTCCGCGAGGCTCTCCACGATCCGCGCGTCGTGCGCCCGCAGCGCCTCCAGCAGCTTCGCCAGCCCGCCGAACGCCCGGCTCGTGAGCATGTTGTCCGCCGTCTCGCCCGGCCCGAGCAGCACCGGCACCACGAGCGAGGCCACCTTGCCCTCGCCCGGCTGCATCCGCAGCGCCCGGCCCACGGCCTGGACGAGGTCGGGCATGGAGCCGCGTACGTCCGCCCAGTACACGGAGTCGCAGTTTTTGGTGTCGACGCCCTCGCCCAGGACCTTCACCGAGCACAGGAAGCACTTCTCCACGACGGTGCCGTCCGTGGCGATTCCGGCCGCGAACTCGCCCAGCAGCCGACGGCGGTGGCCCGGCTTGTGGTCGCCGCACAGCCAGTCCGCCCAGATCGTCTTCGGGTACAGCTCGGGGTCGGATGCGTGCAGCTGCGCGGCGACGTCCGGGAGGCCGGCCGCGAACGCTTCGGCCTCGCGGATCTGGTGGTGGAAGACGAGCGTGCGCCGGAAGTTCTCCTCCGCTGACGCCTTCACCAGGGCGGTCTGCAGCGCGGCGAGCCGCGCCCCGCGGACCTCTGCCGACCGGCTTTCGGCGCCCAGGAGCTGCGCGGCCTGGAGCGCGGTGTCGGTGACGTCCACGCATACGACCTGGTAGGGGGCACAGATTCCCCGGTCGATGGCCTCCGAGAGCGTCAAAGTGAACGCCCTGCTG
Organism: Streptomyces sp. CC228A; assembly: GCF_021390935.1. Taxonomy (GTDB): domain Bacteria; phylum Actinomycetota; class Actinomycetes; order Streptomycetales; family Streptomycetaceae; genus Streptomyces. The sequence goes on along the minus strand of NZ_JAJPUI010000015.1, from coordinate 1,232 downwards.
CCGAAGGGGCCCTCGGGGTCGTCTTCCATGCTTGCGACCAGCTCGCCGGGTGCGCCGGCCGCGTCCTCGTCCCCGAGCTGCCACAGCCGGGGCGTGGCCGTCATGTAGAGGCGGCGCAGGGACGGGATCTTCTGGTTGTCGTGGACGACCGCCCACGGCTTCCCGATCCGGCCCGAAACCCGGTGGGCTTCGTCCACGACGATCAGGTCCCAAGCCGCGAGGCCCCCGGCGTGCGCCCGCTCCAGCGTGCCCAGACCGAGACTGGCGTACGTGGCGTACACCGTCACCTTGTCCAGGCCCCGCGTCCACTCCACCAGCTCGTCCACGTCCGTGGTGTTGGGGAAGGACACCTCCTCACCCCGCAGCGAGGAAACCCCGATCATCGGCCCCCGGCGGCCTCCCTCGCGCCACGCGGCCTCGGTCTGGGCGAGCAGGTCCAGCGAGGGCACGAGCACCAGCACACGGCCCGCGTGGAGCTCCTCCGCGCTGCGGACAGCCACCCGAGTCTTCCCGGACCCGGTCGCCATGATCACCTGCGTTCGAAGCCCTCGTTCGGGCACAAGTGATCTTGCAGGCAATTCGAGGGCGCGCACGACCGCGTCAATGGCTTCTCGCTGGGCTGCCTCGCGCTGGTCAACGCGGTCTGTGCTCGACATATTCGCCTGCCTTCTCCTGGGGTGCTGCCCGGTTGATTCGAGCGGCGGGAAACGGGAAACCTGCACGTAGAGGAGCCTTGAGGGCTACGGTTGGACGGATGCGATCGGCTCGGTGCTCTGCCTCACCAGTGCACCGGCAAGGCCGGGGGATGGATCTCGATATCGCTCCGGAGGGGTCCGGGGTGGTGTGCTCTGAGTCCATAGCTTATCTCGGCTTCAAAAATGAAGCACGCAGAATCCCGAGATTCCCTCTAACGTGGCCGAAAGCTGCTAGTCTCGCCTTATTGCAAGCGAATCCAGGGCCTTGATGCTCCCTCAGTCCCCGCCCTCTCCGGGAGTGGCCGGCCCCCGCGTTCCCGTCACCCGCCCGACTGCCTGTCACCCCCCTCCTCTTGCTGCTGCTCGGGCCGCAGGCCCGTGGGTGGGCCGCGCGGAGCGTGGCGCGCCTCGTAGTACGGCGGGTGACGTGGGGTCAGGCGGTGGGATGGTGGGTGGCTGGAGCGCAGCGGAGGCCACCGGTCGGCCGGAGGCCGGCCCCGGGCCGCAACGCGGCCCGGATGCCCTGCCCTTGGCGGT
>NZ_JAJPUI010000014.1 GCF_021390935.1 Streptomyces sp. CC228A | reverse complement strand
GCAGCATGGCGACCTCGACGCAGGCGCCGCCGTTGTCGCTGTAGGAGGACTTGACCCAACGGAGAGATACGGTCGTCACGGGGTGCCCTTTCGAAGCTGCTCGATCACGGCCACGGATGCCGCTTGGGACAGTGCTTCCGCCTGCAACTGATGGTATGCCGTCAGCATGGGCACTACAGAGGCGGTTTCCCGCTCAAGGTGGCCCTGCTGCGCAGACTCCGAGTACAGCATGAGCGAGCGGTCAGGCATCGTCAGTATGTAGACCGGCAGGTTCATCGGTCGTCGCACTCCGATGGAGAACAGCGCGATCTGCAAGAGGGTGTTGGGCTGCTCGGCGAACCTCAGCAGGCGCTCGCACTGTGCTTCCATGACCGTGGCGCCGCCGATCGGCCGGCGGATGCAGCTTTCGTCGAGCACGGCAAGGATCAAGGGCGAGGGAGTGCGCGCAAGCGCGGCTTGCCGTCGCGCTACGACATCGACGCGCTCAGCTGCCTGTTCGGCGGTGATGGCCCCCCGTCGTACCGCATCAGCCGCCAGAGCCTCCGCGTACTCCGGCGTTTGGAGCAGCCCCGGGATGACGCCCACCTCGTAGAGCCGGATCTCCGCTGCCCGGCCTTCGTAGCCCACGTACTCCGGGAAGCCCTCCAGCAGGCTGCCCTGGCGGAGTTCGCGCCACTGGCGTTCGAAGGTCTCCGTGCCCTCGATGCCGAAGGCGCGGTCCAGGCTGCGTGCGAACCGGAGGGTTGGAGGCTTCCGAGCAGTTTCCACTGCCGAGACGTGCACGCTGGAATATCCCGTGCGCTCAGCCAGCTCATCCTGTGTCCAGCGCTGCGCTTCCCGCAAGCTGCGCAAACGTGCCCCGTACGCCGCCTGAGGTGAGCTGTCCGGGTGTAACTCCTTGCGGTTCAGGGGACTTTCACCAGCCCTTCGTTCGGTTCCGATTGGTTGAATGGTTCCCCTCCATGGGCCACGCTGAACCTCCCTGAGTAGTGACGCCACTACGGAGAGGAGCGGGCTATGAGCCTGCCGTACTTCTCGGGGCAGGGGCGCACGTTCGCCGGATGGGCACCGCTCACTGCCGGGAACTCGAACGCGCACCACACCCCGCCCACCCCCGAACTGCCGGCACGGGTCCTCGCCGGGCTGGAGCGGTCGGCCGCGCCGCTCCCCGTCCTGGAGCCCGTCCCCGTGGACGGCTGCGACGTGTGCGGGGCGCTCGCCAGGCAGCGGGAGGAGGCCCGGTCCGCCGGCCGCCGCGGCGAAGTCGAGGAGTGCAACCGCGAGTTGGCGAGTCATCCGCACGAGCGAACCCGACCGGCGGTCAGGACGGCCACCGCCGTGGCCGGGGCCCGCCCGTCCCCCTTCACCCGCCCCTCCGACCTGCGGCCCGGGGCGGCCGTGTACGACCTGGGCGACGAGATGCCCGGCGTGGTGGCCGGATGCCACGGGCCCAGGGTGCGGCTCGTCCGCCCGACCGGCCGGCAGTGGGACGCCTACTGGAACCGGCTGCGGCCGGCCACCGACCGGGAGCGCGACCAGCTGCGGGGCCTGGCCCGACTCCATCGCGAGCGGCTCAAAGGGATCCACCGGTAGACCGCCGCCCCCGTGCCGGATGCCCCGTACCGGTTCCCCGTTATGTTTTCTGCGGCTCCGCAACGGGGCCGCTGGCCTCCGGGCCCGGCATGACTGTTGCCCCCTGTCGAAGGCATGACCTGGGGGGTGGTGTCACCGGGTCCGGGGGTGTTCGTCGGAGACGCTGATCAGAGGTCCGGCCACCGTCCGGTCCGGCGCAATGCCGGACAGTTCGCGGGCGGCAGGTCTGCATAACGTGGATGCGCGAGCACGACACCCGAGCCGAGGCCGGCACCGCCAACACCCCCTGGGAAGGGGCACGATGTTCGAGATCGAAGACGTGGGCGTGTTCCTGGGCCTGGACGTCGGCAAGAGTGCCCACCACGGTCATGGGCTCACCCCGGGCGGGAAGAAGGTCTTCGACAAACCGCTGCCCAACAGCGAGCCCAGGCTGCGGGCCGTCTTCGACAAGCTGCGCGACAAGTTCGGCACCGTCCTGGTGATCGTGGACCAGCCCGCCTCCATCGGCGCCCTGCCGCTGACCGTCGCCCGCGACGCCGGCTGCCAGGTCGCCTACCTGCCCGGACTCGCGATGCGCCGGATCGCCGACCTCTACCCGGGCGAGGCCAAGACCGACGCCAAAGACGCCGCCGTCATCGCGGACGCCGCACGGACTATGCCGCACACCCTGCGCTCGCTGGAACTGACCGACGAGATCACTGCCGAGCTCACCGTGCTCGTCGGCTTCGACCAGGACCTCGCCGCCGAGGCCACCCGCACCTCCAACCGGATACGCGGTCTGCTCACCCAGTTCCACCCCTCGCTGGAGCGCGTCCTGGGCCCGCGCCTGGACCACCAGGCCGTGACCTGGTTGCTGGAGCGCTACGGATCCCCGGCCGCCCTGCGCAAGGCAGGCCGCCGCAGACTCGTGGAGCTGATCCGCCCGAAGGCCCCGCGCATGGCCACCCGGCTGATCGACGACGTCTTCGACGCGCTCGACGAACAGACCGTCGTGGTCCCGGGCACCGGCACCCTCGACATCGTGATCCCCTCCCTGGCCGCCTCGCTCACCGCTGTTCACACCCAGCGCCGGGCGATGGAAGCCCAGATCAACGCTCTGCTGGAGGCTCACCCTCTTTCCCCGGTCCTGACGTCGATGCCCGGCGTCGGCGTCAGGACCGCCGCCGTCCTGCTGGTTACCGTCGGCGACGGCACCAGCTTCCCCACCGCCGCCCACCTCGCCTCCTACGCCGGCCTCGCACCCACCACGAAGCAGTCCGGGACCTCGATCCACGGCGAACACGCACCCCGAGGCGGAAACCGGCAGCTCAAACGGGCGATGTTCCTCTCGGCCTTCGCCTGCATGAACGCCGACCCGGCCTCCCGCACCTACTACGACAAGCAACGAGCCCGCGGCAAAACCCACACCCAGGCACTCCTCCGCCTCGCCCGCCAACGCATCAGCGTCCTGTTCGCCATGCTCCGCGACGGCACCTTCTACGAACCCCGGACACCGACGGACGTCGAACTCGCCGCATAGCTTCAGCAAGCCCGAACCACCCGAAACCCGACAGAGGTGCCTTGACGAAAGACATAGAGGCACCCCCCCCACCGCCGGGACCGGCCCGGCACGGGGGTGGCACCACCCCTGGTAGCTCAGTCAGGAAGAGCCCGCGCGCGGGAGCTCGTACACCTCACCCGTGAAGCGCGCGGAGACCCCGGTTCGAGTCCGGGCCAGGGGACGGCCCACCCGGCGGCCGTGTGACGGTCGGCCGGCAAGTGCCGCGCACCCGGCAGACAGAGACAAAGGAGACACGCCATGACCCTTTCCGAGAAGACCCACCGCACCGGCGTCGGCGGCGACGGCCTGCCGGGCGAGCCCTACCTCGGCCCCCACCAGCCGCCCACCCCGGACGGCGGGCCCGGCGTCCCCAACCCGCCCAAGAAGTAGGGCCGCCACCACCGTGACCACCCACGCACACCAGGACCGCCCCGGCCGCACGGAGCTGGGGCGCGTCCTCATGACCGGCGGCGCCCTCTCCCCGGACTGGGCGCCCGCCTACACGAACGTCCCCCGCGCGGCGTTCCTGCCGGACCTGATGTGGCCCTTCGACATGGCGTCCGGGCGCAGTGTGCCCGTCTCCCGGAGCGACGACCCGCAGACCTGGCAGGGCTACGCGGACGCCGACGTGCCGATCGTGACCCAGTGGGACGACGGCCGGCACCGGGGCGCCGCACCGGGGGCGGAGCCCACCTCGTCCGCGTCCATGCCGAGCGTCGTCTTCCGCATGCTGCGGGACCTGGACGCCTCCCCGGGCCACCGCACCTTGGAGATCGGTACCGGCACCGGCTGGAACGCCGCCCTCCTGGCGTACCGGCTGGGCGCAGGGAACGTCGTGACCGTCGAGGTGGACCGGGCTGTGGCGGCTGCCGCGCGCACGGCACTGGAACGGTTCGGCCTGCCCGTCCGCGTCATCCACGGCGACGGCTCCGCGGGTTGGCCCGACGCCGCGCCGTACGACCGGATCACCGCCACGTGCGGGCTGCGGACCATCCCGTACGCGTGGGTGGACCAGTGCCGGCCGCACGGGGTGATCGTGGCCCCGTGGGGGACGCCCTGGGGGAACGGTGACGCGGTGGCCCGGCTGGTGGTCGCCGGGGACGGGCGCAGCGCGTCGGGGGCGTTCACCGGGCCGGTGGAGTTCATGAAGCTGCGGGCCCAGCGGATCGCCCCGCCGGTCCACGGGGAGTACGTGACCGGGGGCGTGGGGGACCGTGCCACGTCCTCCACCGAGCTGTCGGAGGCGGCCTTCCTGGGGGAGAGCAGGTTCAGCCTCCAGCGGTTCGCGGTGGGGCTGCGCGTGCGCGACTGCGTGCACGTGGTGGCCGAGAAGCGCGAGGGCGCACGGCCCGTGTGGCTGTACGGCCTCGGTGACCGGTCGTGGGCGTGCGTGCTGTTCCGCGACGCGGGCACGGCGTCGGTATGGCAGTCCGGCCCCCGCCGCCTGTGGGACGAGGCCGAGGCGGCCCACCAGTGGTGGCGGGACAGGGGCGAGCCCGGTCACGAGCGCTTCGGGCTCACCGTGACGGCGGAAGGGCAGAGCGCCTGGCTGGACGACCTGGCCGACCCCTGGCCGGTCTGACCACCTCCGCGACCGCCCCGCTCGCGCGCTGCCCGTGGCGCGCGAGCGGGGCCTCGCTCACACGGGTTCGGCTCGGGCGGCGCGCCCGAGGCGCGGTCGCCTCCCCGCCGGGCGCCGAGCGCCGGGCGCCGAGCACCGAGCACCGAGTGCCGGGGCCGGTACCCGTACCGGAGCTGCCGCCCTTGGGCGGGGCCGCGGCTCCGCTCCGCCCGTACGGCAGACCCCCGCCGACCGAGCCGCACCGACCGGTCCCCACCGCGGCCTCGACCCCGCCGGCCCCACCCCGCGCACGCCCCCGCGGCCCCGCCAGGGCCGCGGGCCCGCGGCAGGGTCACAGGTCGGGTACAGGTCGGGGTGGATGTCGGCGTGGCTGTATACCCTCGACCACGTCACCCACACGTCGTCAGGAGGGCGCCATGTACGGCTACGGCCACGGCCCCGGCACCCCGCCGCCACGGCGCACGCCCACGCACGTCGTCGTGTGGCGCGTGCTGTTCGCCGTGCTGCCGCTGCTGAGCATCGGCTTCCTCACCGGCGCCGCGATGCTGCGGCTGGCGATCGTCACGCGGCGCCCCCGCGACTGGTGGCTGTTCGGCCTGTCGATCGTGACCACGATCGGCTGCCTGATGCTCACGAGCTCCGACCCGGAGTCCGTGCGCAACAGCTTCGCCGCCGGCGCCATGCTGCTGAACGCGGCGCTGTTCACCGGGTACTTCCTGTACGCGGACATCCGCCACCACGACACCGGGAGCACCGCCCCGGCGCGCGTCCCCGCAGCGCCGTCGCCGTACGCCCGCACCCACCCGCAGACTCCGGCGCCGGGCGGCTACGGCTACCCGCAGCAGGCGGGGCAGGCCCGGCCGCCGCAGCCCAACCCGTACGCGCAGACGCCCCCGCACACGCGGACACCGCCGCCGCACACGTCGGCGGCCCCGCATGCGCACACCCCGCCGCACGCCACCCCGCAGCCGCAGGCGACGCCCCGGCCGCAGGGCCCGCCGTCGTCGCGCATCCACCAGGTCCGCGCCGAACTCGACGAGCTCAGCGACCTCCTCCGCAAAGACGAGCGCCCGTGAACGGACGGGTCATCACCGACCGGTACGAACTCTCCGGCATCATCGGCCAGGGCGGCATGGGCCAGGTCTGGACGGCCTACGACCGGCGGCTCGACCGCCGGGTCGCCGTCAAGCTGCTGCGCCCCGACCACATGGCGCCCGCCACCGCCGCGGAGGAGATGCGCCGCCGCTTCGTCCGCGAGTGCCGCGTCACCGCCCAGGTCGCCCACCCGGGGCTGGTCACCGTCCACGACGCGGGCAGCGACGGCGACGACCTGTACCTCGTCATGCAGTACGTCGAGGGCGCCGACCTCGCCGACCACCTGGCTGAGCACGACCCCTACCCCTGGCCGTGGGCGGTGGCCGTCGCCGCCCAGCTGTGCGCGGTCCTCGCCGCCGTGCACGCCGTGCCCATCGTGCACCGCGACCTCAAGCCGCGGAACGTCATGGTGAAGCCCGACGGCACCGTCACCGTGCTCGACCTGGGCATCGCCTCCGTCCTGGACACCGACACCACCCGGCTCACCCACACCGGATCGCCCATCGGCAGCCCCGCCTACATGGCGCCCGAGCAGGCCATGGGCGGCGCCGTCGGCCCGTGCACCGACCTGTACGCCCTCGGGGTGCTGCTGCACGAACTGCTCAGCGGCAACGTGCCCTTCGCCGCCTCCACCGTCCTCGGCGTGCTGCACCGCCATCTGTACGAGGCGCCGCCGCCCGTCCGGCAACTGCGCCCCGAGGTGCCCGAGCCGCTGGAGGCCCTGGTGCTGCGGCTCCTCGCCAAGGACCCGAAGGACCGGCCGTCCGGCGCGCAGGAGGTGTACGAGGCGCTGGCGCCGCTCCTGCCGGACCGGTCCGCGGTGCCGGTGCCGGCACCGATGGATCCGACGCGGCCGTTCCTGCGGCCGCTGGCCCCCTGGCCCGACCGCCCCGCGGGCCCCGCCGCCCCCGTCCCCGCTCCCCAGCCCGTACCGCAGGGGACCCCGCCCCCGCAGCGGACGCCGCTGCCCGTGCCGCCCCGCCGGCGCGGCCGCCGTCCGTGCCCGCCCCCGCCGCGTCCCGCACCGACGTGGCGTCGGCCGTCGACGAGGTGAAGCGCCTGCTGGGGAGGGCCGCATCACGCAGGCCGTCGACCTGCTGGGCGCGATCCTCCCGGCGGCCGCCGCCGAGCACGGCGAGCAGTCGGCGGTGGTGCGGATCCTGCGCCGGCAGTACGCGACGACGCTCATGGACGACGGCCAGTACCGGCGGGCCCTGCCCGAGCTGCGCCGCCTCGCCGACGAGCGCGCCGCCGAGGCCGGCCCCGGCGACCCGCAGACCCTCCGGTACCGGTACGACGCGGCCCTCTGCCTGGAGCAGCTCGGCGAGGCCGCCGCCGCGCTCGCGGAGTACCGGGCGCTCCTGCCGTACCACGAGAGCAGCGCCCGGCAGCCGGGCGGCGACCCGTCCAGGGCCTTCGACATCCGGCACCGCATCGGCCACCTGCTGCTCACCACCGGCGAGCACAGCGCGGCCCACCAGCAGTTCCAGAACCTGCTGTACGACACGGAGCGGGTGTACGGGCCCTACCACCCGCTCCCGGCGGAGCTCCGCCGCGCCCTCCACCACCAGCAGCAGGTCCGCGGCCGGTGACCCGGAAGGCCACGGGCCGTCAGGGGCCCCGTAGCGGCTGGTGACCGGCGGGCCGCGGGCCGTCGGGGGACCCGGTCGTCGGCGGCCGGTGACCAGGGAGCGGCGCGGCCTCAGCGGGCCCGGCCGCAGGCCCCGGACGGCCCGGCCGCACGCCCCGGCCGCACGCCCCGGCCGGACGCCTCAGACGGTCCGGAAGTACGCCGAGTCCGCGACCCGGCCGAGGTGCGTGCCCCGCACCGCAGACCCGGTCGGGCCGTCCTCGGACGGGGGCCTGTCCTCCACCAGGGTCGTGCCCGCGGCCCGCACCGGGTCCGCCGCGCCCTGACCGCCCGCGGCCGCCCGGTGGTCGGGGAGCCCCGCGCCGCCGCCGGGAGCGGAAGGGGCGGCGTCCGGGCCCGGCGCCCCCGCGGGAACGACCACCAGGGCGCCCGGCGCCGCCAGGTCCCGTACCGCCTCCGCGTCCCGCGCGTCGGCCAGCAGCACCACCCCGTAGCGCCGGTCCGCCAGCCGCGCCCGCACCTCCGCGTCCGCGAGCGCGCCCCGCACCAGCCGGGCGGCCCCGCCGTCGGCGCCGCCCAGCGCCAGGTTCGCCCGCACCGCCTCCTCGCGGGGCGCCGCCCCCTCCGGCGCGTCCACCAGGGTCAGCCGCGCCTCGACGCCCCCGCGCCCCAGCATCCGCCGCAGCGCCGCCGCGAACAGCCCGTGCCCGGCGCCCGCCTCCAGCACCTCCAGCACGTCCCCGCCGCCCCGGCCGGCCAGCAGCGGCACCGCCGCCAGCCGCCCGCACACGTCCGACAGGGCCCCGCCGACCGCCCCCACACCCAGGGCCTCCAGCGCCACCACCTGCCGGTACACCACCGCGACATCGCCCCGCGCCCGCTCGGCGGGCGCACCCGTCACCGCGCACACCTCGCCCACCAGCCGGTCCACCTGAGGGGCCGTCGGCATGCGGTGGCCGTCCCGCCCCGGCTCGCCGAGCAGCAGGCCCAGCCCGTAGCTCTGCCGCCGCAGATCGGCCACCTCGTGGTGCAGGGCGTCCAGATCCTTCTGGAACGCGTGCGTCACACGCTCCATACGCTGCTCGACCAGGGTGAACGCCGGCCGCAGCACCCGCGTCACCAGCCGGTTACTCAGAAGAGAGGCCATGCCGGGCAAGCTACGCCGCGTCGATCGGCTCCCGGCCGACGGCACGGTGTCGTACGGGTGAACTCCCCGTGGCCGCCTCCGGCGCGGCGCCCGCAGCCCCGGCGCGCCGCCGCGCCCGCAGGACGCCCCAGGCCGCCCAGACGAGCAGCGCACCCACCCCGGCGGCGAGCCCGGCACGCAGCCCCGGCGGCCGGAACGTGCAGCTCAGCGCGGTCCGCCCGGACAGCTCCACGGCGACCAGGCCCAGGTACTCGCCCGCCGGCCTGCCCTGGCACCGCCAACCCGCGATGCGGGGCGCCGCCAGCACGGCCAGACCGTCCGCGCCCGCCGGGAACACGGCGCGGACCCCGTCGCTCCGCACGTCCACCGCCGGAGCACCGCCCGCCGCCGCCTCCAGCGCGGCGACCGCCGCCGCGAACCGGCCGCGGTCCAGGCAGCCGACACTGCCCTGCGGCACCGCGCCCCTGCCGCGCCACGCCACCTTCGTGCCCGCCGCGACCTGCGGGCCGAGCGCCTCCATGGCGGCCCGCCGCCGGGGCAGCCCGCCGCGCAGCTTCGGCCGTGCGGCCCCCGGTGCCGAGGCGGGCCGTGCCGGTGAAGTCCGGCGCCCACACGAAGACGTCGCTGCCGACCGGGCACACGCCGTCGGTGGGCAGGTCGTAGACGCGGGCGCCGAGCAGCAGCTCCTGGTTGCGGAACGCGGACGGCCCGTACCGCAGCGCCCGCCGCGCCCCCTCCGACAGGCCGGTCCGCACGGTGACCAGCGGCAGCACCCGCGCGTTCCGGACGATCCCGTCCCCCTCCCGCCAGCGGGCGCCCACCGAGAACAGCGCGTCCGTGACCGGGTTGTCGAGGCTCTGCACATTGCGGCCGTTCGACGTCCAGCCGCCGCCGAGCGCGGCCAGCGTCCTGGTCCACACGTCCGGGGTGTGGCTGCTGTAGTACGACGCGCCCTGGCCGCCGAGCAGCAGCGGGTCGTTGCCGGTGATCTCGGGCCGCCCCGGGTCGGTGCGGTACCGCGGCCACCCGTCGGCCGCCGCCAGGGCGCCGGCCCGCTCGGTGTGCCGCGCGCCCCACGGCGGGTAGTGGTCGAGCCGCGCGGGCCGCTCCCGGTCGGCGTACGCCGTGGTGGCGGCGGCCTGCACGACCAGCGCGCCGGCCAGCAGCACCCCGCCCGCCGCCCGCACGGCCCGCGCGCCGCCCCGCCGGCGCAGCAGCAGCACCCCGCACGCCGCCACCGCGAGGCCGCCGCCGAACAGCGCGAACGCCGGTCCCGTGGACAGCGGGCTGTACACGGCGGCGAGCGCCACCGCGGCCAGTACGCCGGCGCCGCCGAGCAGCGCCCGCGCGCCCGGCCAGCCGTGGGCGGCGGCACGCCACGCGGCCAGCACCACCAGCCCCGCCACCACGAACGTCTGCCGGTACGGGCTGCCGTTCGGCGTGGCGAAGACGTGCCACACCAGGTGCGTCGGCTCCCACTGGAGCGACAGCAGGGCGCCCGCCGCGAGCCCGCCCCACACCCACCGCTCGCGCACCGGCACGCCCCGTGGAAGGGCAGGGCCGCGGCCAGCAGCAGCGCCCCCGCGCCCAGGAACAGCGCCGGCGTGAAGAAGCTGTACGTGGCGGGGAGCGCCCGCGCCGCCAGGTCGGTCCAGTCGGCCGGCGAGAACGCGCGCGTCCAGCCAGGGTAGGCGTGCCGCGACCCCAGGAACACGGGCGCGAGGACCGGCGCGGCCAGCCCGACACCCAGCAGCACCGTCGCCGCGGCCCTGCCCCACACCCGCAGCGGCATGCGCAGCCCGCCGCGGGCCGCCAGCACCAGGGCGGCGCCGATCGTCGCCATGTAGGCGGTGTAGAAGTTGGCCGTCCACACCAGGGCCACGGCCAGCGGCGCCAGCACCGGCCGGCGGCCCTCCCGCCCCCACTCCGCGACCAGGCACAGCAGCGGGAAGCCGACGAGCCCGTCCAGCCACATCGGGTTGTACGCGGCCTCGATCACCGACCAGCCGCACAGCGCGTAGGACGCCCCCAGCACGGCGGCGGCCCACCGGCTGCCGGCCCCCCTGCCGTGGCGCAGCAGCAGCAGGGCCATGAGCGCGGCGGCCGCGGACGTCTTCAGGACCGTGACGACGTACACGGCGAGGTCGATCCGGTCCCGCGGGAAGACCCCGACGAGCAGGGCGAACGGGCTGGTCAGATACGTGCCCAGGTCGGGCAGCAGGCTGGTGCCGAACCCGGCCCGCCAGTTCAGCAGCGGCCCGCCGGCCCGCCCGTGCAGCAGGTCCCACAGGTACGCGTGGTACGGCACGAACTGGTTGCCCAGGTCGTTCACGGCGCGGGTGCGCTCCCCGAAGGGGAAGGTGCGGGCCGCGGCGTCGCCCGCGCACACGGCGAGCGCGACGAGGAACGCGGCGGGACCGCCCACCCGGGCGGCGGCCGCGCGGGGCCGGCGCCCGGGGGAGGGCCCGGCGGCGGAGGGCGGTGCGGCGGAGGGAGTCGCGGCGGAAGTCGGGGACGGAACCACGCCCCGAAATATGCCAGCGCGCTGACGGGGAAATCGCCCGCCCGCAGGCGAGTTCACCGGATGTCCGTCTGCGCGCAATGGGACGCCCGCGCACCCGACACGCGCCGGGGATGTGGTGAACGCCGTGCTGATCTCGATTGTGGTGCCGTGCTTCGACGAGGAAGAGATCATCGGCCGCTTCCACGAGCGGGTGACCGAGGAGATCTCCGGATACGGAGTGGAATGCGAGCTCGTCTACGTCGACGACGGCAGTCGCGACGGGACGCTCGCCCTGCTGCGCGAGCGGGCCGCCGCGGACCCCCGCGTCCGCTACGTCTCCTTCAGCCGGAACTTCGGCAAGGAGGCCGCCATCCTCGCCGGGCTGCGGCACGCCGAGGGCGACGCGGTGGTCCTCATGGACGCCGACCTCCAGCACCCGCCCGAGCTGGTGGGCCGCATGCTGGAGCTGCACGCAGAGGGCCACGACCAGGTGATCGCCCGCCGCAGCCGCACCGGCGACCGCGTCACCCGCACCCTGCTGGCCCGCGCCTACTACCGGGTGATCAACCGGCTCGTCGACGTGGAGCTCGTCGACGGCGTCGGCGACTTCCGGCTGCTGTCCCGGCGCACCGTCGACGCGGTCCTGGACCTCACCGAGTACAACCGCTTCTCGAAGGGCCTCTTCGCCTGGGTCGGATTCCGCACGGCGACCTTCTCGTACGAGAACGCCACCCGCGAGCAGGGCCGCTCCAAATGGACGTTCGGGAAACTCCTCAATTACGGCCTCGACGGCCTGCTGTCCTTCAACAACAAACCGCTCAGGGCCGCGCTCTACCTCGGAATGGCACTGGTCGCCGCGGCTTGCGTGTATGCGGCATGGATCGTCGGCGACGCCCTCGTGAACGGTGTCGACACCCCCGGATACACCACCCTCCTGGTGGCGGTCACCGCCCTCGCAGGGGTCCAGATGGTGATGCTCGGCGTCATCGGGGAGTATGTGGGCCGTATCTACTACGAGGTGAAGCGGCGCCCGCACTTCCTGGTGCAGGAGACCGACGCCGCGCCGGCGCGCCGGCCGGCCCGCCGGGTCCGCCGACCGTCCGCAGAGGAGCTCACGCGCACATGACCGGCGTCAGCGGCCAGATCGTCAGGTTCGCCCTCGTGGGGGTGGTGAACACCGGCACGTACTACGGCATGTACCTGCTGTTCCTGGCGCTGGGCCTGCCGTACGTCGCCGCGCACGTCGTCGCGTTCCTGCTGTCGATGGTGGGCTCGTTCTTCCTGAACAGCCACTTCACCTACCGCACCCGGCCCACGTGGCGGAAGTTCCTGCTGTTCCCGCTGACGAACGCGGCGAACTTCGTGATCACCACGGTGGGCGTGTACCTGCTGGTCGACGTGGCCGGGATGGCGGACACGTACGCGCCGCTGCTGGCGGCGGCCGCGGCGATCCCGATCACCTTCGTCGTCTCCCGGACGATCATGCTGCGTCCCGAGACCCCCCGGGACCGTGAATCGTTGGCAGATGTGGCAGAAGTGGCTCCGAAGTAGTGGCCTGGGCCACAACCACTGCTTACCATCGATCACCGCAAGGTCGTTACCGCGTTTCCCCGGGGGACGCCCCCGGACCCCCAGCCGACGTACGACCCACGCCGGGAGGCCCCCTTTGCACCGCCTGCACCGTCGCCGCCGCACCGCGATCCTGACCGTGTCCGCCGCCCTGGTCGCGGCCCCGCTCCTCACCGCCTGCGGCAGCGAGGCCCACCCGGGGGCGGCGGCCGTGGTGGGCGGTGACCGCATCCAGACCGCCGCGCTCCAGGCCCAGGTCCGGGAGGTCCGCGCCGCGCAGGAGGCGTCACCCCAGGCCGAGCAGCTGATCAAGGCCACGGGCGACCTCAGCCGGGAGAAGCTCAACGGCATGATCTTCGACCGGGTGGTCGAGAAGGTCGCCGCGGACGCCGGGGTGAGCGCCACCCGCAAGGAGGTCCAGCAGACCCGCAAGACCGCCGCCGAGCAGTACGGCGGCGACGCGCAGTTCGCCGCGATGCTCCTCCAGCAGCAGGGCATCGCCCCCGACGAGATCGACACCGTCGTCCGCCGCAACATCCTCATGAACAAGGTGGCCGACAAGCACGGCATCACCAACAGCCCCGAGGGCCAGAAGAAGCTCATGGAGCTGTTCTCCACCGCCTCCGAGTCCCTCGACATCGAGGTGAACCCGCGCTACGGCACCTGGGACGACGAGAACATCCAGCTCGGCCGGTACGAGGCGCCCTGGATCCGGCAGCTCACCCGCGACCCGGCGACGGGCCCCGAAGGGCTGTAGACCCCGCCGGGCGCGGGGGCGCGCGGCGGCGGGCGGTAGGTTCGTGGGGTGAACGTCGAAGCCCCCGCAGCCGGCCGCATCGTCCTCCTCACCGCCAGCCACCGGGTGGCCCCCGGACTGCTGTCCTGGCCCGCCTGGCAGGTCCTGCACGCCGCCGACCGGGTGCTCTGCGCCGACCCGCACCACCCGCAGCTGCCGTACCTCCGCGAGGCGGGCGTCACCGTCGACCTCGCGGAGCCCGCGGCGCAGGACCTGGCCGCCTGGTGCGCGGACGGCGCCCGCACCGCGGTGGTCCTGGCGTCCGGCGAGGGCGACCGGGCGCTCACCGACGGCCTGGCCCGCCTCGCCGGCTCCGGCCGCGCCGCCCTGCCCGACCTGGAGCTGCTCCCTGGCTCGTACGACCTGCCGGGGGCCCGGCTGCTGGACCTCGTCGAGGTCATGGACCGCATCCGCCGCGCGTGCCCCTGGTCGTCCCGGCAGACCCACCGGGGCCTCGCCAAGTACGCCATCGAGGAGGCGTACGAGCTGGTGGAGGCGATCGAGGACGGCGAGCGCGGGGAGCTGCGGGAGGAACTCGGCGACGTCCTGCTCCAGGTGGTCTTCCACGCCCGCATCGCGGAGGAGGACCCGGAGGAGCCGTTCTCGCTCGACGACGTGGCGGCCACCCTCGTCGACAAGCTCGTCCACCGCCACCCGCACGTCTTCGGCGACGAGCACGCCGAGACGCCCGAGGAGGTCAAGGCGCACTGGCTGCGCACGAAGGCGGCGGAGAAGCAGCGCACGTCCGTGACGGACGGCATCCCGCTGGGTCAGCCCGGCCTCGCCCTGGCGGCCAAGCTCGCGAGCCGCGTCCGCACGGCGGGCCTGGACGTCCCGCTGCCCGGCGGGCAGGGCGTCGGCTACGAGCTGCTGGCCATGGCCGTGCGCGCGGAGGCGGACGGCGTCGACCCCGAGGCCGCCCTTCGCGCGGCCGCCCGCGCCTACCGCGACGCCATCCGCACGGCGGAACGCCCGCAGGCGTGACCCCCGCGTCGGGACCCCCGGGCGCCCGGGACCTCCGGGACGCCTGGCGCCCTCTGCGACGCCTGGGGCCCCTGCGACGCCTGGGGCCTTTGGGGTCCTTGGGACCCTAGGACGTCCCAAGGACCCTGGGGCGGCGGGCGGCGGGCCTCCGGGGCAGGGCGTCCCGCTGGGGCGGCGGGCGGCGGGCCTCCGGGGCAGGGCGTCCCGTTGGGGCGGCGGGCGGCGGGCCTCTGGGGCAGGGCGTCCCGTTGGGGCGGCGGGCGGCGGGCCTCTGGGGCAGGGCGTCCCGTTGGGGCGGCGGGCGGCGGGCCTCCGGCGCGGGGCGTGCCCGTCCGGGCTGCCGGGCGGGCGGATACCGTCGGGGGGTGAACGTCCCGCACCACGGCCCCGACACCCCGCCCGAGCTCTTCACCTGGGAGTTCGCCGCCGACCCGTACCCGGCGTACGCCTGGCTGCGGGAGCACGCGCCCGTCCACCGGACGCGGCTGCCCAGCGGCGTCGACGCCTGGCTGGTCACCCGGTACGCCGACGCCCGGCAGGCGCTCGCCGACCAGCGGCTCAGCAAGAACCCCGCGCACCACGACGAGCCCGCCCACGCCAAGGGCAGGACGGGCATCCCGGGGGAGCGCAAGGCCGAGCTGATGACGCACCTGCTCAACATCGACCCGCCGGACCACACCCGGCTGCGCCGGCTCGTGTCGAAGGCGTTCACGCCGCGCCGGGTCGCCGCGTTCGCGCCCCGCGTGCAGGAGCTGACCGACTCGCTGATCGACGACTTCGCCGCAAAGGGCGAGGCCGACCTCATCCACGACTTCGCCTTCCCCCTCCCCATTTACGCGATTTGCGACCTGCTCGGCGTGCCGCGGGAGGACCAGGACGACTTCCGCGACTGGGCAGGCCAGATGATCCGGCACGGCAACGCCCCCCGCGGCGGCGTCGCCAGGGCCGTGAAGCGGATGCGGGCCTACCTCGTGGAGCTCATCCACCGCAAGCGCGAGGACCGGGGGCACGAGGGGGCGGAGGACCTGATCTCCGGGCTCATCCGCGCCTCCGACCACGGCGAGCACCTCACCGAGAACGAGGCCGCCGCCATGGCGTTCATCCTGCTGTTCGCCGGCTTCGAGACCACCGTCAACCTCATCGGGAACGGCACGTACGCCCTGCTGCGCCACCCCGCGCAGCGCGCGCGCCTCCAGCGCTCCCTGGCCGCGGGGGAGACCGGCCTGCTCGCCACCGGTGTGGAGGAACTCCTGCGCTACGACGGGCCCGTGGAGCTCGCCACCTGGCGGTTCGCCACCGAGCCGCTCACCCTCGGCGGGCAGGCGATCGGACGCGGCGACCCCGTCCTCGTCGTGCTCGCCGCCGCCGACCGCGACCCGGAGCGGTTCGCCGACCCCGACACCCTGGACCTCGCCCGGACCGACAACCAGCATCTGGGGTACGGGCACGGCATCCACTACTGCCTGGGCGCACCGCTCGCCCGGCTGGAGGGGCAGACCGCGCTGGCGACCCTGCTGACCCGCCTCCCCGACCTCGACCTCGCGGTGGAACCGGACGAACTCCGGTGGCGCGGCGGGCTCATCATGCGGGGGCTGCGCACCCTACCTGTCCGGTTCACCCCGGAAAGGCCGTGACACTCCGTCAAGGCTGTGATCTACGCGTGATCTCCTCTGCATCGACTTGTGATGCACGTGCGAATGGCCTACGTTCACCGTCACCTCAGCAGTCACGCGAAAGGCCCAACGCATGCGCTCCGGGAACGGACGACACCGTCGCCCCCGTCAGGCTCCTGCCCTCGTCGTCGCGGCGGGGGTGACCGGATCAGCGATCGCCCTGCCCCTGCTCGGTGCCGGCTCCGCGTCGGCGGCGGACGCCGCGACCTGGGACCGGGTCGCCGAGTGCGAGACCGGCGGGCTGTGGAGCGCGGACCTCGGCAACGGCTACTACGGCGGGCTGCAGTTCTCCCAGGAGACCTGGCAGGCGTACGGCGGCACCGACTACGCGCCCCGCGCCGACCTGGCCACCCGCGCCGAGCAGATGGCCGTGGCCGAGCGGGTGTTCGCGGCGCAGGGCGCGAAGGCGTGGGAGACCTGCGCGCCGATCGCCGGCCTGGGTACCGCGGTCGGCGGCGGAGCCGCCGCCACGACCCCGCCGGGCAGCGGCCAGGAGACCACCGCCACCGGCGAGGACACGGCCGAGGCCGGCGCGGCCGACGACACGGCCGACCAGGGGGTGAGGGCGGCACCTCCGACACGTCGGAATCGTCCGGTGCCGCCGAGGGCGCCGCCGGACCGGACGCGGCCTCCACCGGGTCCGCCGCTCCCGGCGCCTCCGCCCCCGCCTCCCCGTCCGCGCAGCCCTCCACCGCGCCCGCCGAGGAGGACGGGACCGAGGCCGCCGCCGAGGGGAGCGCGGTGCCCGCCCCCGGCACCGCCCCGACCCCGCGCCCGGTACCGGCAAGCACCGCGGCGAACCGGCCAAGGAGGAGGCCGCGGAGGACTCCGAGGCACCCGGCACCGAGGGCGCGGAGGCGACCGCTCCGGGAGCGGTGGCCGAGGAGCGGGGACCGGGCGGCACGCCTCGCGCGGCGACGCCGCGGCACGGGGCCTCGACGGCGCCCCGGCCGACGGCACGTACACGGTGCAGCCGGGCGACAACCTGTGGGCCATCGCGGACACCCACGAGGTGCCCGGCGGCTGGACGGCGCTCTACGGCGCGAACCGCGAGGTCGTGGGTGATGACCCCGACCTCATCCTGCCTGGTCAGAGCCTCGATCTGGGGCAGGAACAAGGGTAGTTACGGGCGGAATGTCCGCTTCCGTCGAAGTGAGACAAGAGTCTCTTCGCTCCAAGTGGCTCCCAGTCGCCCCCAAGTCGCCGCAGTCCAGGGCTCACCTGCACAAATGCACGACAAAAGGGGGCGCACGCGCCGGGTTTGAGCCCGATGTCCCCCTTTGAACTCGCACCGGCTTTCTGTTTACGGTCATGACCGCTCGCCACCGCGGGCCCCGCCGACCGGTACGCCGAATCCTGCCGACGGCCGACGGGAACAGTCGACGCTTCGCGCGCCGCAGGCAGGAGCGGGGGACCCAAGGTAAGTGCCGGGTCCGGCCGTCGAGAGACGGCCGGCCACCGGCTTGGGGTGAAGCCGCGCGTCCGACAGGGCGCACACGCGGCCGGGCGACTCCCCGCCCGAACCCGACAGCTCACCTCGCAGGCGTCGGTGAGGAGATACGCCATGCTGCTTTCCGGCAAGGGCAAGCACCGTCGCCCGTCCAAGGCCGTCCGATTCGCCGCGTTCGCCGGGATCACCGGCGCCGCCGTGGCCGCGCCGCTGATGGCCGCCACCAACGCCAACGCCGCCACCGCCGCGGAGTGGGACCGCGTCGCCCAGTGCGAGTCCGGCGGCAACTGGTCCATCAACACCGGCAACGGCTACTACGGCGGCCTGCAGTTCAGCGCCTCCACCTGGGCCGCGTACGGCGGCACCAAGTACGCCCCGACGGCCAACCTGGCCAGCAAGTCCCAGCAGATCGACATAGCCGAGAAGGTCCTCGCGGGCCAGGGCAAGGGCGCCTGGCCGCACTGCGGCGTGGGCCTGTCCAACGCCGCGTACGGCGGCGGTGCCGCCCAGGCCGCGCCGAAGGCCCAGCCCAAGCCGAAGGCGCAGCCCAAGGCCCAGGCCGCGCCGAAGGCGCAGCCGAAGGCCGCGCAGTCCGAGGACCGCGCCTCGCGCGCCGAGACCCGCTCGTCCGCCCCGTCCACCGCCCCGGCCAAGCCGAAGGCGGTCAAGAAGGGCGACGGCGAGTACACCGTCGTGGCCGGCGACACCCTCGGCACCATCGCCGAGAAGCAGGGCGTGAAGGGCGGCTGGAAGAAGCTCTTCGAGCTCAACGAGGACATCGTCGAGGACGCCGACCTCATCTACCCGGGCCAGCAGCTCCACCTGAGCTGACCGGCCGCACCGGACCGGCCCCGGCCCGACGCGCCCTCCCCCGTGCGCGTCGGGCCGGGGCCTCCTTCCGTCCATGGCAAACCATCAGAAAACGGGCCAGGACGGATGAGAAAAGCCCTGCTCATCGGGGTTACCCGCTGGTAGGAATGGTGTCCATTCGTCCGGAACCACCGGTCTTTGTGTCCTTTTTCGTCCCAGGGGGCGGGCAGTCGCCGGGCGCGGCGGCCCCGCCGGTTAGGCTCTTGCCGCAAGGCCAAAGATCCTGCACTCCACGCGTCACATCCCAGAAGGAGATGCTCGTGCCGTCCATCGACGTCGTCGTAGCCCGGGAAATCCTGGACTCCCGAGGCAATCCCACGGTCGAGGTCGAGGTCGGCCTCGACGACGGCAGCACCGGCCGTGCTGCCGTGCCGTCCGGTGCCTCCACCGGAGCGTTCGAGGCCCTCGAGCTCCGCGACGGTGACAAGGACCGCTACCTCGGCAAGGGTGTCGAGAAGGCCGTGCTCGCCGTCATCGAGCAGATCGGCCCGGAGCTCGTCGGCTACGACGCCACCGAGCAGCGGCTGATCGACCAGGCGATGTTCGACCTGGACGCCACCCCGGACAAGTCCTCGCTCGGCGCCAACGCCATCCTCGGCGTCTCCCTCGCCGTGGCCCACGCCGCCGCCGAGGCGTCCGACCTGCCGCTCTTCCGCTACCTCGGCGGCCCGAACGCGCACCTGCTGCCGGTGCCCATGATGAACATCCTGAACGGCGGCTCGCACGCCGACTCCAACGTGGACATCCAGGAGTTCATGATCGCCCCGATCGGCGCGGAGTCCTTCTCCGAGGCCCTGCGCTGGGGCACCGAGGTCTACCACACCCTCAAGAAGGTCCTGAAGGACAAGGGCCTGTCCACCGGCCTCGGCGACGAGGGCGGCTTCGCCCCGAACCTGGACTCCAACCGCGCCGCGCTCGACCTCATCGTGGAGGCCATCAAGCAGGCCGGCTACACCCCGGGCAAGGACATCGCCCTGGCGCTCGACGTCGCCGCGTCCGAGTTCTACAAGGACGGCGCCTACGCGTTCGAGGGCAAGTCCCGCACGGCCGCCGAGATGACCGACTACTACGCCGAGCTCGTCGAGGCGTACCCGCTGGTCTCCATCGAGGACCCGCTGTTCGAGGACGACTGGGACGGCTGGAAGACCATCACCGAGAAGCTCGGCTCCCGGGTCCAGCTCGTCGGTGACGACCTGTTCGTCACCAACCCGGAGCGCCTGGCCCGCGGCATCGAGGAGAGCGCCGCCAACGCCCTGCTCGTCAAGGTGAACCAGATCGGCTCGCTCACCGAGACCCTGGACGCCGTCGAGCTGGCCCAGCGCAACGGCTTCAAGTGCATGATGTCCCACCGCTCCGGCGAGACCGAGGACGTCACCATCGCCGACCTCGCCGTCGCCACCAACTGCGGCCAGATCAAGACCGGCGCCCCGGCCCGCTCCGAGCGCGTCGCCAAGTACAACCAGCTGCTGCGCATCGAGGAGATCCTCGACGACGCCGCGGTGTACGCCGGCCGCAGCGCCTTCCCGCGGTTCCGCTCCGCCAACCAGTAGGCGCGGCGGGCACCGGGTCCGCTGACCCGGTGGTTCGCGGACGTCCCCGGCCACGGTCCCGTACCGTGTCCGGGGACGTCGTACGTGTACGTGGGGGCGAAGGAGGAGCGAGCCGATGGCGACGCAGAACCGGGACCGGTTCTCCACCGCGACCAGGCTGCGGCTGCTGGGCGAGCAGACCGCCGCCCGCGTCTACCGCTCCCAGAACCGCCGCCAGGCGCGCCGCTCCCGGCTCACCGGCCGGGCCGCGTTCCTCGCCCTCGTCGTCTGCTCGATGATCGTGGCGCTCGCCTACCCGATGCGGCAGTACGTCTCCCAGCGCGGCGAGATCGCCGAGCAGGAGCGGCTCGCCGAGGAGGCCGCGGCCCGCGTCGAGGAGCTGCGCGACGAGAAGGCCCGCCTCCAGGACGACGCCTACATCCGGCGCCTCGCCCGCGAGCACCTGCACTACGTGATGCCCGGCGAGACCGCCTTCACCATGAACGACCCCGAGGCGGCGCCCGAGCGCCGCCAGGACCAGGAAGGCAGCGGCCGGCCCTGGTACTCGAACGTCTGGGACGGCGTCGACCGCGCCGTCCAGCAGGACCGCTAGTACGCCCACAGGAACAAGGCAGGCACAAGGCAGGCATGGAAACGCCCCCTCCGCAGACCGAACGCACCGAGCCGACCGAGGCCGACGTCGCGGCGTTCAAGGAACAGCTCGGCCGCCCGCCGCGCGGCCTGCGGGCCATCGCGCACCGCTGCCCCTGCGGCGAGCCCGACGTGGTGGAGACCGCCCCCCGGCTCCCCGACGGCACGCCCTTCCCGACGACGTACTACCTCACGTGCCCCCGCGCCAACTCGGCGATCGGCACGCTGGAGGCGAACGGCGTCATGAAGGAGATGACGGAGCGGCTGGAGCAGGACCCGGAACTCGCCGCCGCCTACCGCGCCGCGCACGAGGACTACCTCGCCCGCCGCGACGCCATCGAGGTCCTGGAGGGCTTCCCCAGCGCCGGCGGCATGCCCGACCGCGTGAAGTGCCTGCACGTCCTGGTGGCCCACTCCCTGGTGGCGGGCCCCGGCGTGAACCCGCTGGGCGACGAGGCCCTCGCCATGCTCCCGGAGTGGTGGGCGAAGGGCCCGTGCGTCCAGGTGGACCGCGCGGAAGAGGGGGGCGCACGGTGACGCGTGTGGCGGCCGTCGACTGCGGCACCAACTCCATCCGCCTGCTCGTGGCGGACGTGGACCCGGAGACCGACGAGGTCGTCGACCTCGACCGCCGGATGACGATCGTCCGCCTCGGGCAGGGCGTGGACCGCACGGGCCGGCTGGCGCCCGAGGCGCTGGAGCGCACCTTCGCGGCCTGCCGCGAGTACGCCGCCGTCATCGAGGAACTCGGCGCGCAGAAGCTCCGCTTCGTGGCGACCTCCGCGTCCCGGGACGCGGAGAACCGCGACGACTTCGTCCGCGGCGTGCGCGACATCCTGGGCGTCGAGCCCGAGGTGGTCACCGGCGACCAGGAGGCCGACTTCTCCTTCACGGGCGCCACCAAGGAGCTCGACGGCACCGACACCTACCTCGTCGTGGACATCGGCGGCGGCTCCACCGAGTTCGTGGTCGGCACGGAACACGCGCGGGCGGCCCGCTCGGTGGACATCGGCTGCGTCCGCCTGACGGAGCGCCACGTGCGGACCGACCCGCCGTCGCGGGACGAGGTGGCGGCGATCAGCGCCGACGTCCGGGCCGCCCTGGACCTGGCCGAGCAGACCGTGCCGCTGCGCGAGGCGGACACGCTGGTGGGCCTCGCCGGCTCGGTGACGACGGTCGCGGCCGTCGCCCTGGGCCTGGAGGCGTACGACTCCTCGGTCATCCACGGCTCCCGCATCTCCGCCGAGCAGGTCGCGGAGGTCACCGACCGGCTCCTGGCCATGACCCACGACGAGCGCGCCGCGATCCCGGTCATCCACCCGGGCCGGGTCGACGTGATCATCGCCGGGGCGCTGGTCCTGCGGGAGGTCATGGAGCGGGTCGGCGCCCGCGAGGTGGTCGTGTCCGAACACGACATCCTGGACGGGATCGCCCTCTCGCTGGTGTAGGGGGCGGGGGAGGAACGCGGGGCGGCGGCGTCCGCCCGGCACCGGCGGGCGGGTCGGGGGCACCCCCTGCCGGTGTCCCCGGCGTCGGCGCCCCCGGTGTGGTCTTACACGTGCGCGGCCTGCCGCAGGGGTGCCCGCCAGCCATGGGAAAGGGGTACTGACCCCCGTCCGACGGCCCGTCGGAAAAGGTTCGTGAAGTTCTTCACAAGGAAAAGGGCCCTGAAGGGGGTCGTCGGGGTCATGGAGGCCCTTGCGATCACCTGTCAGGGCCGCTTCACGCCCGTGTTCCGTAAGCGGAAGCGGGTTTCCGACGGGTGAACCGAAGGGCCCCTCCGCGGTTGCCAAGACCTCTCCGGGCCAGTTCACGGGGGGTGAGGGGGAGGTGGACAACGTCTTCCGTCACACCGTGGTTCCCGGCCCGTGCCATGACATCGGTCACGTGGGCGGCGCAGTGTAGCAGAGGTCGCGTCGGACCTTGTGAAGGGGCGCACGAGCGACCCCTCGGATGGGGGTGGATACTCGATGGCATGAGCACCACGGAGCGTCCCAGGATCCTCGTAGTAGGCGGTGGGTACGTAGGCCTGTACGCAGCTCGCCGCATCCTGAAGAAGATGCGCTACGGCGAGGCGACCGTCACGGTCGTCGACCCGCGCTCGTACATGACGTACCAGCCCTTCCTCCCCGAAGCCGCCGCCGGCAGCATCTCGCCGCGGCACGTCGTCGTCCCGCTGCGACGCGTGCTGCCCAAGGCCGAGGTCCTCACCGGCCGGGTCACCACCATCGACCAGGACCGGAAGGTCGCGACGATCGCCCCGCTCGTGGGCGAGGCGTACGAGCTGCCGTTCGACTACCTGGTCGTCGCGCTGGGCGCGGTCTCCCGCACCTTCCCGATCCCCGGCCTCGCCGAGCAGGGCATCGGCATGAAGGGCATCGAGGAGGCCATCGGCCTGCGCAACCACGTGCTGGAGCAGCTCGACAAGGCCGACTCGACCACCGACGAGGAGGTCCGCCGCAGGGCGCTGACCTTCGTCTTCGTCGGCGGTGGCTTCGCGGGTGCGGAGACCATCGGCGAGGTCGAGGACATGGCCCGCGACGCCGCCAAGTACTACAAGAACGTGTCCCGAGAGGACATGCGCTTCGTCCTGGTGGACGCCGCCGACAAGATCCTCCCCGAGGTCGGCCCCAAGCTCGGCACGTGGGGCAGGGAGCACCTTGAGGGCCGCGGCATCGAGGTCTACCTCAACACCTCCATGGACTCCTGCGTCGACGGCCACGTGGTGCTGAAGAACGGCCTGGAGGTCGACTCCAACACCATCGTGTGGACCGCCGGCGTCAAGCCGAACCCGGCGCTGTCCCGCTTCGGCCTCCCGCTCGGCCCCCGCGGCCACGTCGACTGCGAGCCGACGCTCCAGGTCAAGGGCACCGACTACATCTGGGCCGCGGGCGACAACGCCCAGGTCCCGGACCTCGTCGGCCGCAAGGCGGGCAACGAGAACGCCTGGTGCCCGCCGAACGCCCAGCACGCGCTGCGCCAGGCCAAGGTCCTCGGCGACAACGTGGTCTCCGGCATGCGGGGCTTCCCGCAGAAGGAGTACGAGCACGCCAACAAGGGTGCCGTCGCGGGTCTCGGCCTGCACAAGGGCGTGGCGATGATCGTCATGGGCAAGATGAAGATCAAGCTCAAGGGCCGTCTCGCCTGGTACATGCACCGCGGCTACCACGGTCTGGCCATGCCGACCTGGAACCGCAAGATCCGCATCTTCGCGGACTGGACGCTCGCGATGTTCCTGAAGCGCGAGGTCGTGTCGCTCGGCGCGATCGAGTCGCCGCGCGAGGAGTTCTACGAGGCGGCCAAGCCGGCGCCGGCGCCCGCGGCGGCGAAGCCGGAGAAGGCCAAGGCCTCCTGATCCGGCCGTTCTGAAGGGCCGCCCGCCATCCGTGGTGCGGGCGGCCCTTCGGCGTACCCGCGGCCGCCGAGGCGCCCCGGCCCCCGGGCGCCTCACGGAGCCCCCGCGGGCCGCTGCATGCCGCTGACCGGCGGGGCGCCGGCGTACGGAGGCACCCGCGGGCAGCACCCGCAACGGACCCGCCGGACCGCCCGGACCGGCCCCACCAGCACCGCCCCCACCAGCACCGCCCACACCTGGCCCTGGCGGGATCGCTCACGCTCGGCGTCCGGGGAGGGGCGTCCACGCCCGGAGCCCGGGAAGGGCCGCCCACACCCGGCCCTGGTGGGATCGCCCGCGCCTGCCCCGGCGGGATCGCCCGTGCTCGGCCCCGGCAGGGTCGCCCATGCCTCGCCCCGGCAGCACCGCCCACGCCCGGCCCTGGCGGGATCGCCCGCGCTCGGCGCCCGGGGAGGATCGCCCATGCCCGGCCCCGGGACGACCCTCCGGACCGAAGGCCGGGAGGAGCCGCCCGCACCAGCCCCGGGACGACCGCCTGCCGGCCCCGCGAGTGCCGCCGGGACCAGCCCCGGGACGACCGCCCGCGCCGGCCGCCGAGGGGGATCGATCGCTCCGACCTGCGGGCGGCCCGTGCGCGGGCGTGAAGGTGAGCGTGCGGGGACCCGGTGAGCCGGGCGTGCGGGGGCGCGGCGCTCCGGGGCGTGGCGTGCGGAGGGCTGCGACTTCGCGTGGTTTGGGGACTGCTTTCCTGCGGCCCGGGGTGTTTTCGTTGGTGCTGAGCATTTCCTGCGATGGCGTCATGGAGGTGTGCACCATGTCCGACACCGCTTCCCGGCTGGCCGCGCTCGCCGAGGACCTGACGGGTGTTCCGCTCCCCCTGCGGGTCCGCGCCTGGGACGGCAGCGAGGCGGGGCCGCCCGGCGGCGACGTGCCCGTCCTGGTCGTCCGCCACCGCCGCGCCCTGCGCCGGCTGCTGTGGAAGCCGGGCGAACTCGGCCTGGCCAGGGGCTGGGTCGCCGGCGACCTGGACGTCGAGGGCGACCTGTACGACGCGCTGGACCGTATCGCCGGCCCCGTCTGGGAGGGGCCGCACACCGCGCCGAGCGTGCGGGACCCGCGGGTCCGGGAGGCCGCCGCGGAACTGCTGCGGCTGGCCGGCCCGTGGCCGCCGCCCCCGCCGCCGGCCGAGGAGGTCCGGCGCCGCCGCGGCCCGCTGCACACCAGAGGGCGGGACCGGCGGGCGATCAGCCACCACTACGACGTCGGCAACGCCTTCTACGCACTCGTCCTCGGCCCGTCCATGGTCTACTCGTGCGCCTACTGGACGGAGGGCGGCACCCTGGAGACCGCCCAGCACGACAAGATGGAACTGGTCTGCCGCAAGCTCGGCCTCAAGGAGGGCGACCGGCTGCTCGACGTCGGCTGCGGCTGGGGCTCCATGGCCCTGCACGCCGCCCGCCACCACGGCGTCACCGTCGTCGGTGTCACCCTCAGCACCGAGCAGGCCGGATACGCCCGCAAGCGGATCGCCGACGAGGGGCTCGCGGACCGGATCGAGATCCGCGTACAGGACTACCGGGACGTGCGCGACGGGCCGTACGACGCGATCTCGTCGATCGGGATGGCCGAGCACGTCGGCGCGGTCGCCTACCGGCAGTACGCCGACACCCTGTACGGCCTGCTGAAGCCCGGCGGCCGGCTCCTCAACCACCAGATCTCCCGCCGCCCGGAGCCGGACGAGGGAGCGTACCGCGTCGACCCGTTCATCGACGCGTACGTCTTCCCCGACGGGGAGCTCGCGCCCGTGGGCCGCACCACCGCGCTGCTGGAGGAGGCCGGTTTCGAGGTCCGGGACCTCGAAGCGCTGCGGGAGCACTACGCGCTGACGCTCCGCCGCTGGGTGGCACGCCTGGAGGACCGCTGGGACGAGGCGGTACGCCTCACGTCCCCGGCCCGCGCCCGGGTGTGGCGGCTCTACATGGCGGCCTCGGCCGTGTCGTTCGAACGGGGCCGGATCGGCGTCAACCAGATCCTCGCCGTGAAGACCCCCGCCGCGGGTCCCGGCACTGGCGCCTCCGGCATGCCGCTGCGCAGCCGCACCTGGGGTGGTGGCGTCACCGCCTGACGGCCTGCCACGTGGAAAGTCGGCCTGCCACCGGAAGGGACGGCCTGCCACTGGAAGGGACGGCCTGCCGCGGTCGAGGCGGACGGCCAGGGGACTGACGGCGCGGCCCGGGCCGGCGGCGCCGCACCGGCGGTCCGCACCGCGCCGACCGCCTGAGCGGCCCGTCCCGCCTGGCAGCGCGGCACCGGCCGACCCTGGGCGGCGGCGCAGGCGCGTCGGCGTCGGCGGCGCGGGAGCCCGGCCCGTACGGCACGAGGGCCGGGCTCCCGTGAACGGGAACCCGGCCCTCGGCCTGCGGTACGCGGGGAGCGGCAGCGGCTACTCGGCCTTGATCGCGTTCAGCATGTTCAGCCTGGCCGCGCTGCGCGCCGGCCACATCGCGGCGAGGACGCCGACCAGGCCGGCCAGCAGCAGGAAGATCCCGATGCGGCCCCACGGGAGCACCAGCGCGTAGTCCGGCAGGCTGCCCTTGATGGTCTCGCCGACGGCCCAGCCGAGGAACGTGCCGAGACCGATGCCGACCACCGCGCCGAACAGCGAGATGACCACGGCCTCCAGACGCACCATCCGCTTCACCCGGCGGCGGTCGAGGCCGATCGCCCGGAGCATGCCGATCTCCTGCTGGCGCTCGAAGACCGACATCGCCAGCGTGTTGACCACACCGAGCACGGCGATCAGCAGGGCCATGCCCAGCAGCCCGTACACGATGTTCAGCATCATGTTGATGAAGCCGCCGATCTGGTCGCGGATGTCCTTCTTGTCCAGGACGGTCATCGCGGGGTTGTCGCCCAGCGCGCCGATCAGCGCCTTCTCGTTGGCCGCGGACTCGCCGCCGTCCATCTTCACGTAGATCTGCGGGATGTACGGCTTCACGTCGTGCGGGTTGACGACGGAGGTGTCCACGACGACCGGCGAGAGCAGCTCGGAGTCCTTGTAGACGGCGCCGACGGTCAGCTCGCCCTTCTTGTCGTCGTTGAAGACGGTCTTCAGAGTGTCGCCGACCTTCCAGCCGCGCGCCTTCGCGGTCTTCTCGGCGACCGCGATCCGGCCCTGGGCGAGGGAGTCCATGGAGCCGTCGACGGTCTCGACGTGCAGCACCTGCCCGAGGGCGCCGGCGGTGACGGCGGACGCGGACGCGAAGTGGCCGTCCAGCTCCAGGTAGGCCGCCTGCTGCGGGGAGACCGCGGCGACGCCCGGCGCCTTCTCCAGGGCGGTCAGCGCCGACGGGTCGAGGAAGCCGCCGCCGGCCATCTGGACCATGTAGTCGGCCTTGATCTGGTCGGTGGTCATCCGGTCGATGGACTGGCCGACGGTCACACCGATCACCGAGAGCCCGGTGACCAGGGTGAGCCCGATCGCGAGGGCGGAGGCGGTCGCGCCGGTACGGCGCGGGTTGCGCACCGCGTTCAGCCCGGCGAGCCGGCCGGAGATGCCGAAGAGGCGGACGAACAGCGGGCGGATGAGCGCGATGACGGGCCGGGACAGCAGCGGGATCAGCACGATCATGCCGATGAGGGTGAGGAACGCGCCCCCGGCGATGAGCCAGCGGCCCGCCTCGCTGCCCTTGACCGCGCCCAGCACGACCACGGCGCCGCCGAGGCCGGCGATGATCGCGCCGATGGTGTTGCGCACGACGAGGGAGCGCTGGCTCGGCGCGGCGTGCATGCTGTTCATCGCGGCGACCGGCGGGATCTTCGCGGCGCGGCGGCCCGGCAGGTAGGCGGCCAGCATCGTGATGAGGACGCCGACGGCGACGGCGGCGACGACCGGGGTGGCGGAGAGCACCAGCGGACCGCCCGGCACCTTCAGGTCGAAGGCGGCCATGGCGCTGCGCAGCCCGACCGCGAGGCCCATGCCCAGGGCGAAGCCGGCGGCGGCGGCGACGAGGCCGACGATGGCGGCCTCCATCAGCACCGACCGGGTGATCTGCTTGCGGGACGCGCCCACGGCCCGCATCAGCGCGACCTCCTTGGTGCGCTGCGCGACGAGCATCGTGAAGGTGTTCGCGATGAGGAAGACACCGACGAAGAGCGCGATGCCGGCGAAGCCCAGCAGGATCTGGTTGAACGCGCCGAGGCCCTCCTCGATCTGCTCGGCCTGCTGGTCGGCGAGCGCCTGGCCGGTCTGCGCCACGGCGTTGTCGGGCAGCAGCGGCACGACCGCGTCGAGGATCTTCCCGTCGTCGGCACCCGCGGCGGCGACGACGGTGACCTCCCCGAAGTAGCCGGGCTTGAGGAACAGCTGCTGGGCGGTCGCGGTGTCGAACAGCACCAGGCTGCCGCCTGCGGTGACGGCCCCGTCGTCGGTGGTGAAGACACCCTTCAGGGTGTACTCCTTCACCGGGCCGTTGGTGGCGACCCGCACGGAGTCGCCGACCTTGTAGCCGCCGGTCTCGGCGGTCGCCTTGTCGAGCGCGATCTGGCCGGCCCCGGTCGGGCCGCCGCCGTCGACGAACGCGTACTGCGGGTCCTTGCCGTCCGCGCCGGGGGCGAAGTTGGAGCCCTTGTTGGACCAGCCGACGCCGATCAGCTTGCCGTCCTCGTCCGGTACGCCGGCGAAGCCCTGGACGCGGCCGGTGGCCGAGGCGACGCCGTCGAGCCCCTCGATCCTGCCGAGTGTGGCCTCGGATATGCCGGGCTCCTCGGTGGCGCTGTCGGGATCGGCGTACGAGGTCGCGGCGACGGCGACATCGTCGTAGCTCTTGGCGGTCTGGTTGCGGAAGGCGTTGTTGAGGGTGTCGGTGAAGACGAGGGTGCCGCTGACGAAGGCCACACCGAGCATCACGGCGAGCACGGTCATCAGCAGCCTGGCCTTGTGCGCGAGCACATTGCGCAGAGCGGTACGGAACATGGTTTCGGGTCCTGGTGTGGGTGGCGGTCCGGGGCGTGCGGATCGGCGCGTACGGCTCGGGTCGGGGCCGGCCCGTACGGCGCGGCGGGTACGGCTCAGCAGGGGCGGCTCAGCTCGTACGGCCCTTCGTGTCGAACTCCTTCATGCGGTCGAGCACGCCGTCCGCCGTGGGCCGCAGCATCTCGTCCACGATCCGGCCGTCCGCCAGGAAGATCACACGGTCGGCGTACGACGCGGCCACCGGGTCGTGGGTCACCATCACGACCGTCTGCCCCAGCTCCCGCACCGAGTTGCGCAGGAAGCCCAGCACCTCCGCGCCGGACCGCGAGTCGAGGTTGCCGGTCGGCTCGTCGCCGAAGATGATCTCCGGCCGGGAGGCGAGCGCCCGCGCCACGGCCACACGCTGCTGCTGGCCGCCGGAGAGCTGCGCCGGCCGGTGGCTCAGCCGGCCGGACAGGCCGACCATGTCGATGACCCGGTCCATCCACTCCCGGTCCGGCTTGCGGCCCGCGATGTCCATCGGGAGGGTGATGTTCTCCAGCGCGGTCAGCGTCGGCAGCAGGTTGAACGCCTGGAAAATGAAGCCGATCTTGTCCCGGCGCAGCTGGGTGAGCTGCTTGTCCTTCAGGGACCCCAGCTCGGTGTCGCCGATGCGCACCGAACCGGAGGTGAAGCTGTCCAGACCGGCCACGCAGTGCATCAGCGTCGACTTGCCGGAGCCGGACGGGCCCATGATCGCGGTGAACTCGCCCTGCGGGAACTCCACCGTGACGCGGTCGAGAGCGACCACCCGGGTCTCCCCTTCTCCGTAGACCTTGCTCAGATCCTGGGCGCGGGCGGCCACCGAGGTCGCGGCGCGGGGGGCGGTCGAGGTGGGGATCACGAGGGGGCTCCTGTCACACAAGGCGTTCTTCGAGGACGTGTTCCATCGTCCGCGCCGGAACCCCGCCGCACGTCCGCCCCCGTGCCCGTTCCCGGGGCCGACTGGAGTCGGACCGGGCGGCGGCTCCCTCCTCCTGAGGTATGACGGCCACCCTGAGACCCGGCGCGGTCGGTCACGTATCGAGACGCGCCGTGACGGACGGCGACTTTCCGTCATTCCCCGGGGGCGGGATGTGCGGCCGCGAACCCCGCGCCGCTGCTGCGCAACGCCCCCCGCGCCTGCTGACGCCCCCTCAGACCTCAATAAAATAAGACAACATCGAGCCGTAAGTCCGCTGTTCGGGGGACCTCGCCCGGATAGGCTCGTGTGCTGACGCGGAGCCGCGCGTAGCCCGGGTGGTGGAATGCAGACACGGCGAGCTTAAACCTCGCTGGCCTCTGGCCGTGCCGGTTCGAGTCCGGCTCCGGGCACTTTTCTCGCAGGGCTGTGACCAGCGCGAACGGCCCGCCCCCGCGCCTCCCGTCCGCTCGCCCGCCCCGCCGCCACCGGGGCCCGGCCCCGCCCCGCGCACCCCCGCCCGGAGCGCCCGCCCCGCCCCCACTGCGAGCGCGTCGCCCGCGAGAGGTGCGCATCCGCTCACCCGGCTTCGGCCGCCTTCTTCCAGGGCGCGCAGCCCTGGGTCTGGAAAGCCCGGTCACCGGGCAGCACCGTGACGGTGGCCGGTCCCTGCCCGGTGTGCGCGGCGATGATGTCCTCCGGCGCGCCCGTCGTCCCCTTGAGCCGGAACCAGGAGCAGAAGCCCGTCGCCGCGTCCGCGGGGCCGCTGCTCCGGTAGACGCCCGGCGCAATGTCCTCCCCGACCAGGAACGTGCCGTCCCCAGGGATCTCGCCGTCCGGTGTGCCGGACGCCCGCGGAGGTGTGTCCGGGGGCCGCGTGGCCGAGGTCCCGGGTGGCGATGTGGTGGCGGTCACCATGGCCGTCGCGGTCGGCCGCCCATCGGGGGCCCCGTCGCCGCCGGGGGCGGCAAGGAGGCCGATGAGCAGTCCCGCGCCCAGACCGGCCAGGGCCGCAGCGCTGTGGGTCACCGCCGTACGGGCCCGGCGGGACGGGGCAGGCGCTCCCGGCCGGGGGCGGACGGGTCCGGCGGGCGGGCCTGGCGGAGGGCGGTCGGGGGCCATGCCGACAGAGTGCCTCCGGCGGCCCGGCGCCGCATCCCGCGCGGCGCCGCCGGGTGCCGCCGCGCAGCAGCAGCCGGCAGCCGTCTGCGGCCGGCCGACCGGGAGGGCCGGTGCCGCCAGCGTCCGGTGGAACGGGCGGCGCGCACCGAGGGCAGAGGGCCGGGCATGGGGGCCCGCGTGTCGGTGCCGGAGCCGGTGTGCGGGGAGCGGAAGTCCGGGGTGGGTGGGGTGTGGTGCGTCTCACTGGGTGTCACCTCGGGGGTGGATCCGCGAATTCCGGAATGTCCTTCCTGCGTGGCTGCGGGGGCCTCCGGCGGCGGCTCGCGGGCCGCGGCCGATATGTGATCGATACGTTCGGCCGGAAAGATCCTCCTGGAGCACTAGGGTGTTTCTTTTGCGTCCCCATTACTCTTGTCGCAAGGCCGCGCACGGCGGCCATGGAGGAGTGAGATGAGGAGCAGTAACCCGGTCTTCTCGCGACGGGGATTCAGCCGCGACAACGGCTACGCGAACTTCAACGCGCAGCAGCAGGCCGGGGGCCCCGCCGCTGGAACGAACCCCTACGCGACGAATCCGTACGCCACCAACCCCTACGCCCAGGACGCCATGGTCGGCGCCCCGGCGCAGGCCCCGGCCCGCTCCGGCGCCATGACCATCGACGACGTGGTGTCGCGTACCGCCATCACGCTCGGCACGGTCTTCGTCACGGCCGCGCTCGCCTGGTTCCTGCTGCCGGTCGACGCGGCGAACATCGGCATGTCGTACGGCATTGCCATCGGCGCGGCCCTGATCGCGCTCGTCTGCGCGCTGGTTCAGTCGTTCAAGAGCAGGCCGACCCCGGCGCTCATCCTGGCGTACGCCGCCTTCGAGGGCGTCTTCCTGGGCGTCATCTCCAATGCGGTCGCCACACACGTCAGCACCGCTGCCGTCCCGCAGGCGGTGCTCGGCACGATGTCGGTGTTCGCCGGCGTGCTGATCGCGTACAAGATGCGCTGGATCCGCGTGACCCGCCGCTTCTACGGCTTCGTCATGGCGGCGGCGATCGGCTTCGTGCTGCTGATGGCCGTGAACATGCTGTTCGCCGTCTTCGGCGGCGGTGACGGCCTCGGCTTCCGCAGCGGCGGCCTCGGCATCATGTTCGGCATCATCGGCATCATCCTCGGTGCCTGCTTCCTGGCCTTGGACTTCAAGCAGGTCGAGGACGGCATCACCTACGGCGCCCCCCGCGAGGAGTCGTGGCTCGCGGCCTTCGGCCTCACGATGACGCTGGTCTGGATCTACCTGGAGTTCCTGCGGCTGATCCAGATCCTCTCCGGCGACGACTGACCGTCCCGTCCCGGAAGTGTGAGAGGGCCCGCCCGGCATCGCGCCGGGCGGGCCCTCCGCCGTTGTCGTCCTTTCCCGGTGTCAGAGCAGCTTGCGCGCCGCGCGCCTCAGGTCGTACTCGTGGATGATCGCTTTGGCGTGACCGTAGGCCAGGTTGTGCTCGACCCGGAGCCAGCTCACCTTCTCCTCGAAGCGGCTGAGAGAGGGGCCTTCCTCGACGGCGCGGAGCCACTCGGCCACTTCGCGGCCGGTGCAGCGGGGGATGCGAGAGAGCAGATTCTGATGGGTCTCTTCGGAGAAGACATGGGACATCGGCGCCTCCGGAGGCTGTGCGCGTGTGCTCCTTCACGTCACGGTGCCTGAGTGTTCGCCCGTTGGCAACAGTGCCTTTTCGGCGCGTAGGGTCGCCGTGTGCACGAAACGACTGAGCTGACAGAGGCCATCTGCCGTCTTGCGGATCGTCTCCGTACGGCCCCACAGAGCCGCCTCCAGCGTGGCGCAGCAGCTGAAGGGCTTGCGCTCGCCCGAGAGTTGGCCTCGCGTGCGCAGCGGCTAGAGGACCCGGGAACAGCACCTCGGGCGATGCCGGATGCCGGCATCTTCGCTGTCGCGGATCAGCTCCTCGTTGCCGGTGCGGACTTTGCGGAGGCGTGGCTGGGGGCTGCCGCGTCCACGCACAGGGACGGCGTGGAAGCCGGGTCTCAAGAAGGGCTCCGGGAGGAACTGGCCCAGGCCGTGGAACTGGTTAAAGAAGCAAAGAGGAGAGCGGGGCTGTATTGATCAGAAACTCATGGGGTTCTCGTCCATGACGTAGCGGACGTGTGGGCCACCGAAGTAGCCGCGGACGATGTGCGGCTGACGCTGACGCCTGCGGAAGAAGCGGCGGGTTTCGGCAGCGAGTTCGGCCTGGTCGCGGGCCCGGTGCTGCTTGGGCAGGCTGTGCTTGAGGTCGGCGTTGACCAGCTCGTCGGGGTTCAGCTCGGGCGAGTACGGGGGCAGGAAGTGCAGCTCTACATCATCGGGGTGGGCGGCGAGCCAGTCGCGGACCTTCTTCGAGCGGTGCGCGGAGTGACCGTCGACCACGAGGTGGACCTTGTGGTCGAAGTGGCCGGCGAGCCGGCCCAGGAAGCGGCACATCACTTCGGCGGTGAAGGACTCGGTGAAGACCATGAAGTGCATCCGGCCCTTGGTGCTGATCGCCGACATCGCGTTCACGGAGAACCGGTTCCCGCTCCGCCGCACGACGGGCGTCTTCCCCTTCTCACCCCAGGTGCGGCCGGTGACCTGGTCGGATCGGATGCCGACCTGGTCGGCGAAGAGGATCTCGCCGCCGTCTTTCTTCGCCTGCACGCGGATCTTCGGCCAGGTCTCTTCATGCCAGCGCCGGACGGCCTCGGGGTCCTGCTCGACGGCCCGCTTGTCCGGGCGCTGGAAGGACAGCCCCCATCGCTTCAAATACTTGCCCACCCCCACCTCGGTCAGCCGCACCCGGTACAGCTTCGCGATCAGCTCGCCCACCAGCCGCCGTGTCCACAGCTGACCGGAAAGCCCCACGTCACACGGCCGGTGGTCCAGGACCGCCTGCCGCACCGCGGCCTGCTCGGCCTCCCCGAGCACCTGGTGCACACCGACCGGCTTACCCCGAGGACGCATGACCAGGGCCTCCCGACCACCGGCCTGCCACTTCGCCCACCAGCCGTCGACCGCCTTCAGCGACACCCCGAACACTGCCGCCACGTCCTCGCGGTCCCGCCCCGCCATCAGAGCGGCCACCGCCCGCAGCCGCAGGGCCTCCTGCGCCGACGGCGACAGATGCCGCGCGTCCCCCACCAGATCGCTCACACCCACCCAACGACCCAGAACCCAAACCGTTTCTGATCAATAGAGCTGCCCGTAGTTCTATTCCGGCGTCTCGCATCCACGAGGTTCACCGGGCGGCAGGGCGCTGGTAGTCAGAGCGAGGCGATGACGCGGTCCGCGAGGATGTACACGTTCTCGTCCGTGCCGGCGCCGCAGGAGAACGTCAGGGCGTACGCGCCGGACACCCCGGAGCCGCCCAGCAGGACGGGCGTGGCTCCGTCGCGCAGCGCCTCCGCGAGGCGCTCGGCGGTCTCCCGGTGGCCGGGCGTCATGCACAGCGTGGTGCCGTCCGCGAACACGTACACATCCAGGGTGCCGAGCGGCCCGGGCCGCACGTCCGTGAGGGCCGTCCGCGACGCGGCGAGCTCCTCCAGGCGGGACACCGTGCGCTCGTGGTCGGTGGCGACGGGCGTCCGCACCGGCACGAAGTCGGGGTGCGAGGGGTGGCGGCGGCGGGCCGCGGCCAGTTCGGGGGAGTCCTCGGGGTGGTCGGTCACGCCCTCGCCCGCCGCGGCGAGTTCCGGCAGGTCGGCCAGCGGGTCCGCGGTCAGGTCGGCGAGTTCCGCGAGACCGGCGAGCGGGTCCGTGCCCTCCGGGTACGCGGGGTCGTCCAGGTCCAGCGCCTCCAGGCCGGTGAAGTCCGCCTGGCGGGGCACGAAGTACGGCCCCTCGTCGTCGGCGGCCTGCAGGGCGGAGGCCCCGCCCAGGAGGGACGCGGGGGAGTCGGCGGCGTCCCGCGCCTCCTGCGCCGCCCAGAACGCCCGGGCCTCGGCCAGCTCGCGCTCCCGCTCCTCGGCCAGCGCCTCGGCGACGGCGGTGCGTATCTCGTCGGCCGTGGCCGCCGCCTCGGCAGCCGGCGCCCCGTCCGTACGGGCGTGCGGCACGGACGGCAGCAGGGGACCAGCAGCCGGCCGGGCCGCGGCGAGCTCCTCGCGCAGCGCGGCCATCTGCCGGCGCAGTCCGCGGGCCGTGAACAAGGCGGCGGCGCCCACAGCCGTGGCGGTGGCCGTCGTCAGCAGCAGGGCGAAAGACATGGCGCTCACTGACTTACTCCCGGTTTCAATCGATCCCCCGCACTTCCTACATCAGCTTGTCGTGGAACTCGCCCCCTTGTCAGTGCCTTACGTCACGAATTGCGCCGGTTTCTTCCGCCGCGGTTCCCCGCTTCCACGCCTGTGACCTGCAAAAACGAATCTCCCCCGGGATGTAGGTCACATCCTGGGGGAGATTCGGTCACGGCAGGGACGCGGAAGGGTTAGCCGGGCGTCATTCGGCGCAGGTCGCCCCACGCCTCACGGGCACCAGCGGAGCCACCGCCCGACTGCGCCGCACCGGTCGGTGGTCGCGCTGAGCTTCGACTCCGCTGCGCTGCGTCTCAGCTCAGCCGCCCTGGCTGACGGTCGCGCTGAACTTCGACTCCGCTGCGCTGCGTCTCAGCTCAGCCGCTCGATGACCATCGCCATGCCCTGGCCGCCGCCCACGCACATCGTCTCCAGGCCGAACTGCTTGTCGTGGAACTGGAGGCTGTTGATCAGCGTGCCGGTGATGCGGGCGCCGGTCATGCCGAAGGGGTGGCCCACGGCGATCGCGCCGCCGTTCACGTTCAGCTTCTCCAGCGGGATGCCCAAGTCCTGGTACGACGGGATCACCTGCGCGGCGAACGCCTCGTTGATCTCCACCAGGTCGATGTCGTCGATCGTCAGGCCCGCGCGCTTCAGCGCCTGCCGGCTGGCCTCGACCGGGCCGTACCCCATGATCTCCGGGGAGAGGGCCGAGACGCCGGTGGACACCACCCGGGCCAGCGGAGTCAGGCCCAGCTCCCGCGCCTTCGTGTCCGACATGACGACCAGCGCGGCGGCGCCGTCGTTGAGCGGGCAGCAGTTGCCCGCAGTGACCCGGCCGTCGGGGCGGAACACCGGCTTCAGGCCCTGCACGCCCTCCAGCGTCACCCCCGCGCGCGGGCCGTCGTCCTTGCTCACGACCGTGCCGTCCGGGAGGGTCACCGGGGTGATCTCGCGCTCCCAGAAGCCGTTCGCGATGGCCTGCTCGGCGAGGTTCTGGGACCGCACGCCGAACTCGTCCATCTCCTCCCGGGACACGCCCTTCAGCCGGGCCAGGTTCTCGGCGGTCTGGCCCATCGCCATGTAGGCGTCCGGGACGAGGCCGTCCTCGCGCGGGTCGTGCCAGACCTCATCGCCGCCGTTCGCGGCACGCTCCGCGGTACGGGCCTCCGCCTCGGCGAACAGCGGGTTGTGCGTGTCAGGCAGCGTGTCGGAGTTGCCCTTCACGTAACGGGAGACGGTCTCCACGCCGGCGGAGATGAAGACATCGCCCTCACCGGCCTTGATGGCGTGCAGCGCCATGCGGGTCGTCTGGAGCGACGAGGCGCAGTAGCGGGTCAGCGTGCAGCCGGGCAGGTGGTCCATGCCCATCTGCACGGCGACGATCCGGGCGAGGTTGTTGCCCTGCTCGCCACCGGGCAGACCGCAGCCCAGCATCAGGTCGTCGATGTCGCGCGGGTCGAGCTCGGGGACCTTGGCGAGCGCCGCCTGGATGATCGTGGCGGTCAGGTCGTCAGGCCGAAGGTCCTTCAGCGAGCCCTTGAAGGCCCGGCCGATGGGGGAGCGGGCGGCGGAGACGATCACGGCTTCGGGCATCACGGCTCTCCAGGGGAAGGGGTGGGCAACTGAGAGGGAAGTTACCTCTCCGTAGCGCGTGGGGTCACCGTCCGGAGCGTGTGACCCCCACCGCACTTCTAAGCATGCGCTCAGTACGCCGCGGAGGCCAGCCCCCACACGGCCCGCCCGCCGCCCTGTGCCGCCGGCGCACGGGCAGAAAGGGTCAGCGGCCGGGCTCCGAGGACGGGGCTCCCGGCTGCTCCGGTCCCGCCGCTTCCGCGGCGTGCGCCCCGGCGGGTTCCGGGGCGGGCGCCGGGGTCTCCAGCCGCCGGCGCCTGCGGTGCTTGAGCAGCGCCCACGGGGCCCGTACGCCGATGACCTCCGTACCGGCCTCCGCCGCCGCCTCCGCCGCGGCCTGCGCGACCGGCAGCACCCCCTCGCGGCGGTCCGCCTCCAGCACGTCCGGCTCCGGCCACACGCCGAGCGCCGCGCACACCGACGGCAGCACCGCCATCGCCGCCGTCGCGTACCCCTCCGCCGACGGGTGGTAGTTGTCCACGCCGAACATCTCCCGCGGGTTCGCCGCGAACTCCGGGCCCAGCAGGTCGCCCAGCGACACCGTGCGCCCGCCCTGCTCCACCGCCACGATGGTCTGCGCCGCCGCGAGCTGCCGGGACAGGCGCCGCGCCAGCCACCGCAGCGGCTGGTAGACCGGCTCGATCGTGCCCAGGTCCGGGCACGTGCCGACCACCACCTCCGCGCCCGCGTCCCGCAGCCGCCGCACCGCCTCCGACAGGTACCGCACCGAAGCCGTCAGCGGCATCCGGTGCGTGACGTCGTTCGCCCCGATCATGACCACGCACACGTCCGGGACCGGGCCCGGGAGCGCCAGCAGCAGCGTGACCTGCCGTTCCAGGTCGTCCGAGCGCGCCCCCGGCAGCGCCACGTTCCGCAGCTCCACGGACCGCTCCGCCACCTGCGCCAGGCCCGACGCCAGCAGCGCCCCCGGGGTCTGGCCCGCCCGCCGCACCCCCTGGCCCGCCGCCGTGGAGTCGCCGAGCATGGCCAGCCGCAGCGGTACGCCGTCGAAGACGCGGCCGTACAGCCCGTCCGCGGCAGGGGGCAGCGGGGCCACCCCGCCGCCCACCGAGCGCTTCGCCAGCTGCACCTCGGCCAGCACCACCCCCACCGCCGCCACCCCCAGCAGACCGAGGCCGCCGCCCCCGTACGCCGCGCCCGCGGCGATCCGCCGTGCCACCCGTGCCCTCGACATGGGCGGTCACCTCCTCCCGTAACGGCTCTCCGTACCACTGTGCACACCGTGCGTGAACACCGCCTCTGAGGTTCCTGCCCCGTAACCGCGCCCGCCTACGCATCCACTCGGCTTACGCTGGCTTGACCACTACGGAGACCCCGGAGACTTAACGGTGCGATACCACGACTCGATGATCAGCCTCGTCGGCAACACCCCGCTGGTGAAGCTCAACAGTGTGACCGCGGGCATCCAGGCGACCGTCCTGGCCAAGGTCGAGTACTTCAACCCCGGCGGTTCGGTCAAGGACCGCATCGCCCTGCGCATGATCGAGGCGGCGGAGGCGAGCGGCGAGCTCCAGCCGGGCGGCACGATCGTGGAGCCCACCTCCGGCAACACGGGCGTCGGCCTGGCGATCGTGGCCCAGCAGAAGGGCTACAAGTGCGTCTTCGTCTGCCCGGACAAGGTGTCGACGGACAAGATCAACGTGCTTCGGGCGTACGGCGCCGAGGTCGTCGTCTGCCCCACGGCCGTGGACCCCGAGCACCCCGACTCGTACTACAACGTCTCCGACCGGCTGGTGCGGGAGACGCCGGGGGCATGGAAGCCCGACCAGTACTCCAACCCGAACAACCCCCGCTCGCACTACGAGACCACCGGTCCCGAGCTGTGGGAGCAGACCGACGGCAGGATCACCCACTTCGTGGCGGGTGTCGGCACCGGCGGCACGATCTCCGGCACCGGCCGCTACCTGAAGGAGGTCAGCGACGGCAAGGTGAAGGTGATCGGCGCCGACCCGGAGGGCTCCGTCTACTCGGGCGGCTCCGGGCGCCCGTACCTGGTGGAGGGCGTCGGTGAGGACTTCTGGCCGACCGCGTACGACCAGAACGTCACGGACGAGATCATCGCGGTCTCCGACAAGGACGCGTTCCAGATGACCCGCCGCCTCGCCAAGGAGGAGGGCCTGCTGGTCGGCGGCTCGTGCGGCATGGCGGTCGTCGCCGCACTGGAGGCGGCCAGGAAGCTCGGCCCGGACGACGTCGTCGTGGTCCTGCTGCCGGACAGCGGCCGCGGCTACCTCTCGAAGATCTTCAACGACGAGTGGATGGCGGACTACGGCTTCCTGGAGGAGGCCGGCCCGTCCGCGCGCGTCGGCGACGTGCTCGGCGACAAGCAGGGCGGCGCCATCCCCACGCTGGTGCACATGCACCCCGAGGAGACCGTCGGCCAGGCCGTCGAGGTGCTGCGCGAGTACGGCGTGTCGCAGATGCCCGTCGTGAAGCCGGGCGCCGGCCACCCCGACGTCATGGCCGCCGAGATCGTCGGCTCCGTGGTGGAGCGGGAGCTGCTGGAGGCCCTCTTCACCCAGCGGGCCTCCCTGAACGACCCCGTGGAGAAGCACATGAGCGCCCCGCTGCCGCAGGTCGGCTCCGGTGAGCCGGTCGAGGACCTGATGGCGGTGCTCGGACGGGCCGACGCGGCGATCGTCCTGGTGGAGGGCAAGCCCACCGGCGTGGTCAGCCGCCAGGACCTGCTGGCGTTCCTGGCGCGCGACGCCAAGTAATCCCGCGCGGTTCCTGTCGGTCCCGCGTGGTTCCTCTGGGCCCCTTCGCCTTCTCGCCCGCCGCCGCACGCGCTGTGCGGCGGCGGGCGGGGCCGGGCGGCGGTGGACCGGG
The DNA here is from genome assembly GCF_021390935.1 of Streptomyces sp. CC228A. Classification (GTDB taxonomy): domain Bacteria; phylum Actinomycetota; class Actinomycetes; order Streptomycetales; family Streptomycetaceae; genus Streptomyces. The sequence goes on along the minus strand of NZ_JAJPUI010000014.1, from coordinate 42,301 downwards.
AACTGCGAGGCGGACAGCATCTTGCCGACTGCCGACTGCCGACTGCCGACTGCCGACTGCCGACTGTCGGCTGCGGGCCTGCGCCGGCCGGACTGCCGCGGCGGGCCTTCGCGCAATCGGTACGCGCACGTCACGTACCGGCAGCACCGGCTTAACACGCCTCCGGCACCTTTGAGTTGTCGGCGTCACGGACTTCCGGAGCGGCTCCCGGGCCTCCGTCACGACGCCGCCGGACGCGGAGACCGGCCCTGACCCGGGCCCGTGTCCCCCGCGGGGACCGCCGTCGTCCCGCCCCCCGGAGACCGGGGGTGCGGCGGTCCCCGCACGATCTTCCTCCCGCCCTCCGCAGCGGGGACCGCGCCCGGCAGCGGCGGCCCCGCCAACGCCCCGCGCCGGTCCCGGGCCCCTGGACCCGCCCGGTGCCTGACGCCGCCCGCGCCTCCTGTGCCCGCGCCCGGCCGCGGTTGCGGCAGCGCATCCCTCCTCCCGGCCGCCGGGCCCCTGGCGGCGGCCGCGTCCCTCCCTTCGCGCCCGGTGCCCCGGCGCGCCGCGGTGCGTGCCCGTGCCGTGCGGGCCCGGCTGCATAGGTGCATGCAGAGGCGTGGGAATCTGAATACTGCGTGAGGCGGTGACGGAGAAGGGGAGCACCATGAACGACGGTCCGGGGGCGCGGCTGCAGGCGCTGTTCGAGGGCCACCGGCTGACGCCGACCCAGCGGCGCATCGCCCACTGGATGGTGCGGCGCGCCGCCGACGTGCCGTTCCTGTCCAGCGTGGAGCTCGCCGAGCTGGCCGGTGTCAGCCAGCCGTCCGTCACCCGCTTCGCGGTGGCGCTGGGCTTCGACGGGTATCCCGCACTGCGCAAGTACCTGCGGGAGGAGGCCGCGCCGGGCGGGCCCGAGGCCGCGGCGGGCGACGGCGGAGACGAGGGCAACGAGTACCAGAAGGCCGTCCGCGCCGAGATCGCGAACCTACGCCACCTCGCCGACCTGCTCGCCGACCCCGAGCCCGTCGAGCGGGCCGGCCGCCTGCTCGCCTCGTCCCGTCCGCTGCCCGTCCTCGGGCTGCGGGCGTCGTCGCCGCAGGCCGGGGGCTTCGCGTACTTCGCCGCGAAGGTGCACCCGGACGTGCGGCTCCTCGACGAGGGCGGCTCGATGCTCATCGACCGCATCGACGCCGCCGTACGGGCCGGGGCGTCCGTGCTGCTCTGCTTCGCGCTGCCGCGGCATCCGCGGGAGGTCGTCGACGCCCTCGCGTACGCCAAGGGGGCCGGGCTGACCACGGTCACCGTCGCCGATTCGGCGTTCGCGCCCGTGGCCGCGCACAGCGACCTGCTGCTGCCCGCGGCCGTCGGCACGGCGCTCGCCTTCGACACGGCGTGCGCCCCGATGCTGCTGGGCCGGGTGCTGCTGGAGTCGATGTGCGACGGGCTGCCGGACGCGCAGGCCCGGCTGGAGGAGTTCGACGCACGGGCGGCGGCCCGCGGGCTGTTCGTCGAGTAGCGGTTTTCTCAGGGGACTCTCACCGAACGCGGGTAACCTTCCGCCGCCGAGACGTACGGAACCGGACAGGAGGCGGAGCAGTGGCGCGCGAACGGCAGGCGCTGGCGAGAGTGGCCGTGGTGGTACGGGCGGGGGCCGCGCCCCTGGTGTGGGCGGGGCTGTCGGGGGCGGCCGTCGGGGCGCTGCTGCCCGGGCTGACCGGGCGGCGCATCGGTCTGCTGACTGGGGCGCTGCTCTTCCTGGTCGCGGCGGCCGCCGTGCCCCTCGTACGGCGCGGGCGGTACGTGCGGCTGGCCGAGGGCGCCGGGCGGGCCGCCCGCGCCGACATCCTCCAGGACCGTGCCGTGACCCTGCGGAACTGGCGGCGGGGGCGGCGCTGGTGGCTGCTGCTCGCCTTTCCCGCCGCGGTGGCGTCCTCGGTGGCGGTGCCGGGCGCGCTCGGCCTGCTGCTGGCCGGGCTGGGTACCGGGCTGTGGCTGAAGGCGCTGTGGCTCGGGCGCCGGGAGAGCGCGGCCGAGCAGCTGCTGTGGGTGTCGGTGGACCGGTTGACCAGGGGCGGGGCCCCGGTCGGTGCGAGGGTCGAGGAGTTCAGGGCCACGGGCGTCGCCGCGGGCGACGCCGTACCGGGAGGGGCACGGCGCCGCTGAGGCCCGTACCGCTCAGACGTCCAGGTCCGCCTCGATCCGCCGCAGCTGGTGGCGGGCCATGGCCAGGTTGGCGCGGCCCTTGTCCAGCGCCAGGTACAGGAACAGGCCGCTGGTGCCGCGTCCCTTGAGCAGCCGGATCAGGTGGTACTGGCCGCCGAGGGTGATGAGGATGTCCTCGATCTCGTCCTGGAGGCCGAGCATCTCCATCGTCCGCACCTTGGCGCGGACCACGTCGGTGTTGCCCGCGGCGGCGACGGTGAGGTCGAGGTCCTTGCCGCCGCCGACCGTGCCCAGGGCCATGCCGCTGGTGTAGTCGACGAGTGCGGCGCCGACCGCCCCGTCTATCGCGGTCATGGCTTCCTTGAGGGCGGTCTCCGCGTTGGCCATGGTGGTGCTTCCTTTCGTCCGTGTGCTGGGTGTGTGCCGGGTGTCGGGCATGGTGGGTGCGCCCGGTGGGCCGGGTGTGCTCGGTGTGCCGGGCGGGTCGGCCTGTGGGGTCGGCTCGGTGTCCGGTGTGCGGATGGCTTCAGGGGGCGTGCGGGGGCGGCTCCGGCCTTACGAGGGCGCCGTCCACCAGCTCCCCGATGAGGGCGCCCGACCGGCGCCCTTCGAAGTGCAGCCGGCCGACGTTCACCCCGGGCTCGGCGAGCAGGGTGAGGACGGCGGCGCCCCCCGCCGCGTACGCGGCGACGTACCCGTGCTCGCCGCGGAGCAGCAGTTCGCGCAGGCCCCCGACCGCGGCGGTGTCGGCCAGCCCGCGGGCGGCGCCGACGGCGGCGGCGGTGAGCGCGGCGACCGCGTCCGCGTCGCCGCCGGGGACGTCCTGGGCCAGCACGAAGCCGTCGCAGGCCGCGAGCGCCCCGGTCAGCCGGGGGACGCGCGACCGCAGCCGCCGCAGCTCCCCGAGGACGTACGGCTCGGCGGACAGCAGTTGGCGCTTCTCGGCGCGCTGCCGCAGGGCGCGCCTCATGAGGCGGTGTTCACAGGCGTGCCTCCAGAAGGTCTCGGACCCGGCGGAGCAGGTCGACGTCGGGAGCGGCGAGAGTCGGGGCCATGGGGGCGCGGGGGTGCCGGGTGTCCCGTGCGGGGCACGCGGGGTCGGTGCGGGTGGGGTCGTTGCCGCCGGCGGGGGCGGCGGTGCGGTGGCCTGCGGGGTCTCCACGAGCCCTGCGGCGGCCAGCCGCCGGACCTCCAGCAGGGTGTGGAAGGCGGGGCGGCCCAGGGTGTGGGCGAGCTGGGTGGGGGTGTGCCGCCCGTCCGCGCGGGCCAGCAGGGCGCGCCCGCGGACGCCGGCGGTGCGGCCGCGGGGCATGCGGGCGGGCACGACGGGCGCGGTGTCGACGGCCGGGTGGGGCCACACGCGGTCCAGGAGGGCCCTGCGGCGCAGGGTCTCCCGCTCGACGTCGGCGGCGGAGACCGGGCGCCCCGGCGGCACCGCGCCGGGGAGGCCCGGCCCGGGGGCCGGGACGCCGGGCGCCGCGTCCCCGTAGCCGGGCGCCGCGTCCCCGTACCGGAAGCGGGCGGGGCCGCGGCCGGGGGCCAGGGCGAAGAACGCCGCGTCGTAGAGCGCGCCGAGGCGGCAGATCTCCCGCTCGCCCGCGCCGATCGGCGGCCGCGGCGCGGCCGTGCCGAGCAGGGCGTCGAGGCCGGGCGCGTACGGGCTCTCGGCGTGCACGACGGCCCCGTCGACGAGGTACAGGGTGCCGTGGTCCCGGACGAGCGCGCCGGTCGCGCGGTCGGCGGCCAGCCGCCGCAGCAGGGGGGAGAGGACGGTCGCCGTCATCACAGCACCAGCCGTTCCGCCAGGTCCCGCAGGCGCAGGCGGGCCAGGGCGAGGTTCCCGGTGTCCCGGTCGAGCCACAGGTGGAGGAAGAGGCTGCTCTCGAAGTTCGTGACGACGAACCGGAGCACGTGGTATCCGTTGCCGGAGCCGACGATGACGTCCTCCGCGGGGGCGTCCTGGGCGGCGAAGCACTCGTACTCCGCTGCGGTGCGGGCGAGTTCGGCCGCCTCCGCCGCGCTCCGGCCGTGGTCGCCGACCGGCGATTCGCCGACCGCTCCGAGGGCGAGTCCGCTGGTCCAGTCGACGAGGGCCGCGCCGCGCGCACCCGGTAGGGTCATCGCCTCCAGCAGGCATTCGTCGATTCCGGGCACGCGCGAATCCCTCCCCAGGTGTGCGTCACGGGTGTGTGTCGGTGACGGAGAGGTTACGCAACGTCGAGCCTCAGGGAGGGACTTCGGGCATTTTCCAGTGGAACGTGCCCCGGGCGCGGTAGGGTCCGCCGCTCTGCTCCGTTGCCCGCCCGTTGCGGCGTCCCGCCGCGATCCGTTGCCTGCCCCGTTCCGCCGCGCTCTGTTCCGCCGCCCTGCCCGCCTGCCTCGTCCCGCCGTGTTCCGCCGCCCTGCTTGTCCGCCCCGCGCGCCCGCCGTGTTCATCTGCCCCGCGCCCGCCGCCGTGTTCGTCTGCCCCGCGCGCCCCGCCGCGTTCATCTGCCCCGCGCGCCGCCGTGCTTGTCCGCTCCCCGCGCGCCTGCCGTTCATCTGCCCCGCGCCCGCCGCCGTGTTCGGCGGTCCTGCCGGTCCGTCCTACTCCGCCAGCAGGGCGTCCGGCCGGTCGCCGCCCGCCTCGTCGACGATGTCGGAGGGCCGCTGGGGCGCCCGTACGGTCGCGAAGTGCACGGTGCCGTCGGGCCGCACGGTGTAGCCGTACACGCCGGGCCGGGGCAGCGAGTTGTACCCGTAGTGGTGCGCGAAGTAGTAGGCGCCGGTGTCGAGCGCCGCCACCACGTCGCCGGGCGCGAGCGGGGGCAACGGCCGCGCCACGGCCAGCAGGTCGCCGGCGAAGCAGGCGGGCCCCGCCACGTCCTGGTCGGTCGGCGGGCCGGTCCGCGGGACGCCCGCGGCGTCGTACACCGCGAGGCGCAGCGGCCAGGCCACCGGGTCGTAGACGGTCCTGGTCGCCACCTGGACGCCGGCGTGGGTGACGGCGATGGGGCGGGCCCCGGACGTCTTGGTGTACTCGACGCGCGCCAGCACCGTGCCGTGCTTGGCCAGCAGCGACCTGCCGAACTCGGTGACGAGGCCGTACCGCCCGTCGAACAGCCCCGGCACCTCGGCGGCGAGCAGCCGCGCGTACTGCCCGAACGTCGGCGACACCGCGTCCGAGGAGAAGTCCACCGGCAGGCCGCCGCCGATGTCGACCGTGTCGACGCGGCGGTGCCCGGCGGCCGCGTTGATCTCCTCGGCCAGCCCGTACACGGCCCGCACGCCCGCGGCCATCTGCGGCAGGGCCAGCCCCTGCGAGCCCGAGTGCGTGTGGAGGCGGGTGAGCCAGGGCCGGTCCAGGAAGGCGCGCACGATCCACTCCCGCGCGCCCTCGTCGCGCAGGGCGACCCCGAACTTCGACGTGGCGGTGGCGGTGGACAGCGCGCCGATGGTCCCGGGTCCGACCTGGGCGTTGACGCGCAGGCCGAGCGGGCCGCGCGGGGCGGGGCCGGTGGCGAGGAGGGCGTCGAGGCGGGCCAGTTCCTGCGGGTTGTCGGCGTTGACGGCGACGCCCAGTGCGAGGGCCTCCCGCAGTTCGGCGGTGGTCTTGGCGGGGGAGTCCAGGACGGTGCGGTCCGCGGGGACGCCCGCGGCGCGGGCGAGCGCCAGCTCGCCGGGGCTCGCCGTCTCGGCGCCCAGCCCCTCCGTGTGCAGCAGGCGCAGGACGGGCACCAGCGGGCACGCCTTGACCGCGAAGGCGTGCAGCACGGGCGTGCCGGGGGCGGTCACCGCGGCGAAGGCGGCCCGCAGGGCGGCGGCCGAGGCGCGGACGCCGGAGACGTCCAGGAGGGCGGCGACGGGCGCGGACTCGGAGAGCAGCCCGTGGGCGACGGCCGCGCGTACGGCCCGGTCGCGGTGGTCGGAGGCCATGCCCTCCAGCGAAACACCCGGCGGGCCGCCGCGCAGCTGTTGACTACAACTATTCATTACAGCAGGATGTGAATACCTCATCGACAGTCGGACGGTCACGCCAGGAGGCACGCCATGTCAGGACCCCGCCCGGTACGAGCCCCGCGCGGTACGGAGCTGAGCGCCCTGGGATGGCAGCAGGAAGCCGCCCTCCGGATGCTCCAGAACAACCTCGACCCCGAGGTCGCGGAGCACCCCGACAAGCTCGTCGTCTACGGCGGCACCGGCAAGGCCGCCCGCGACTGGCGCTCCTTCGACGCGATGGTGCGCACGCTGCGCACTCTCAAGGCCGACGAGACGATGCTCGTCCAGTCGGGCCGCCCCGTCGGCGTCATGCAGACCCACGAGTGGGCGCCGCGCGTCCTCATCGCCAACTCGAACCTGGTCGGCGACTGGGCGAACTGGGAGGAGTTCCGCCGCCTGGAGGCCCTCGGCCTCACCATGTACGGGCAGATGACCGCCGGGTCCTGGATCTACATCGGCACCCAGGGCATCCTCCAGGGCACCTACGAGACGTTCGCCGCCGTCGCCGCCAAGAAGTTCGGCGGCACGCTCGCCGGGACCATCACCCTCACCGCCGGCCTCGGCGGCATGGGCGGCGCCCAGCCGCTCGCCGTCACCATGAACGACGGCGTCGCGCTGTGCATCGACTGCGACCCGCGCGCCATCGAGCGCCGCATCGAGCACCGCTACCTCGACGTGCGGGCCGACAGCCTGGACCACGCCCTGCGGCTCGCCGTGGAGGCGCGCGACGCCCGCCGCCCCCTGTCCGTCGGCGTCCTCGGCAACGCCGCAGAACTGGTGCCCCAGCTCCTCGCCATGGGCGCGCCGATCGACATCGTCACCGACCAGACCAGCGCCCACGACCCGCTGGCGTACCTGCCGGTCGGCACCGCCTTCGAGGACATGGCGGACGCCGCCGCCAAGGACCCGGCCGGCTTCACCACCCGCGCCAGGGAGTCCATGGCCCGGCACGTCGAGGCGATGGTGGGCTTCATGGACGCGGGCGCCGAGGTCTTCGACTACGGCAACTCCATCCGCGGCGAGGCCCGGCTCGCCGGCTACGACCGGGCCTTCGCCTTCCCCGGCTTCGTCCCCGCCTACATCCGCCCCCTGTTCTGCGAGGGCAAGGGCCCCTTCCGCTGGGCGGCCCTGTCGGGCGACCCGTCGGACATCGCCAAGACCGACCAGGCGATCCTCGACCTCTTCCCCGAGAACGAGCCCCTCGCCCGCTGGATCAGGATGGCCGGCGAACGCGTCCACTTCCAGGGCCTGCCCGCCCGCATCTGCTGGCTCGGCTACGGCGAGCGCGACCGCGCCGGCGAGCGCTTCAACGACATGGTGGCGTCCGGCGAGCTCCAGGCCCCGCTGGCCATCGGCCGCGACCACCTCGACTGCGGCTCCGTCGCCTCCCCGTACCGGGAGACCGAGGCCATGCTCGACGGCTCCGACGCCATCGCCGACTGGCCGCTCCTCAACGCCATGGTCAACGTCGCCTCCGGCGCGTCCTGGGTGTCCCTGCACCACGGCGGCGGCGTCGGCATGGGCCGCTCCCTCCACGCCGGGCAGGTCACGGTCGCCGACGGCACGCCGCTGGCCGGGGAGAAGGTCCGCCGCGTCCTCACCAACGACCCCGGCATGGGCGTCATCCGCCACGTCGACGCGGGCTACGACATCGCCGAGTCCGTCGCCGACGAGCGCGGCGTCCGCGTCCCGATGCGGGAGGGCGAGCCCGGATGACCGTCGAAGACCACCGGCACACCGCCGACGGCATTACCCGCCCCCCGGCTGCCGGCGACTCCTTCCACACCATGTGGGCGGACCTGCGCGGCATCGGCCGCGACAGCGGCACCCGCGGCTACCGCCGCTACGCCTGGACCGGCGCGGACGCCGACTGCCGCACCTGGTTCCAGGAGCAGGCCCAGGCCCGCGGCCTCGCCTACGAGACCGACCGCAACGGCAACCAGTGGGCCTGGCTCGGCGACCCCGCCGCGGGCGACGCCGTCGTCACCGGGTCCCACCTGGACTCGGTGCCCGACGGCGGCGCCTTCGACGGCCCCCTCGGCGTCGTGTCCTCCTTCGCCGCCCTCGACGAACTCCGCTCCCGGGGAGCGGAGTTCACCCGGCCCGTCGCCGTCGTCAACTTCGGCGACGAGGAGGGCGCCCGCTTCGGCCTCGCCTGCGTCGGCTCCCGGCTCAGCGCCGGCCGGCTCACCAAGGAGGCCGCGTACGCGCTGCGCGACGGCGACGGGACCAGCCTCCCGGAGGCCATGGAGGCCGCGGGGTACGACCCCTCCGCCATCGGCCCCGACCCGGAACGCCTCGCCCGCATCGGCGCGTTCGTCGAACTGCACATCGAGCAGGGCCGGGCCCTGGACCTGTCCGGCGACCCCGTCGGCATCGCCTCCGCGATCTGGCCGCACGGCCGCTGGCGGTACGACTTCCGCGGCGAGGCCAACCACGCCGGCACCACCCGGCTCGCGGACCGCCGCGACCCGATGCTGCCGTACGCCGACACCGTCCTCGCGGCCCGCCGGGAAGCCGAACTCGCCGGTGCCGTCGCCACCTTCGGCAAGGTCGCCGTCGAACCCAACGGCGTCAACGCCATCCCCTCCCTCGTCCGCGGCTGGCTCGACTCCCGCGCCGCCGACCAGGACACCCTCGACACCGTCACGGCCGCCATCGAGGCCGCCGCCCGGGACGCCGCCGCCCGCCAGGGCGTGGACCTCGCCGTCGTCCGCGAGTCGTTCACCCCCGTCGTCGAGTTCGCGCACGCCCTGCGCGACGAACTCGCCGCGATCCTCGGCGGCGACCGCCCCGTCCCCGTCCTCGGCACGGGCGCCGGCCACGATGCGGGCATCCTGTCCGGCACGATCCCCACGGCGATGCTGTTCGTCCGCAACCCCACGGGCGTCTCGCACTCCCCGGCCGAAACCGCCGCGGAGGACGACTGCGTGGCGGGCGTCCACGCCCTCGCCGACGTCCTGGAGGGCCTGGCATGCCGCTGACCGCCGCCTACTGGGCCGAGCACGCCTGGCTGCCGGACGGCCGCGTCGCCCCCGGGGTCGTCCTGGAGACCGCCGACGGGCGCCTCACCGCGGTCCGCGAGGGGACACCCGCCCCGCCGCCCGGGGCCGCTGTCCTGCGCGGCTTCACCCTCCCCGGCCTCGCCAACAGCCACAGCCACGCCTTCCACCGGGCCCTGCGCGGCCGCGTCCAGGTCGGCTCCGGCACGTTCTGGACGTGGCGCGACACCATGTACCAGGCGGCGGCACGGCTCACCCCCGACACGTACCACGCCCTCGCGCGCGCCGTGTACGCCGAGATGGCTCTCGCCGGCATCACCTCCGTCGGTGAGTTCCACTACCTGCACCACGCCCCGGGCGGCACGCCCTACGCCGACCCCAACGCCATGGGCGAGGCGCTGATCGCCGCCGCCGCCGAGGCGGGCATCCGCATCACCCTCCTCGACACCGCCTACCTCCACGGCGGGCTCACCGCAGACGGCTACCGCCCGCTGGAAGGCCCCCAGCTGCGCTTCGGCGACGGCACCGCCGACGGGTGGTACGAGCGGTGGTCCGCGCTCAAGCCGCGCGAGCACGCCCGTATCGGGGCCGCTGTCCACTCCGTGCGGGCCTTCTCCGACGAGGACGGCTACGCCGTCTTCGCGGACCGCACCGACGGCCTCCCGGTGCACATCCACCTCTCCGAGCAGCCCGCCGAGAACGAGGCGTGCCGCGCCGTGTACGGCCGCACCCCGGCCCGGCTGCTCCACGACGCCGGCTTCTGGCGGGCGACCACCACCGCCGTCCACGCCACCCACCTGACGGACGAGGACATCGCCGTCCTCGGCGCCGCGGGCGCCGGCGTGTGCATGTGCCCGACGACCGAGCGGGACCTCGCCGACGGCATCGGCCCGGCCGCCGCGCTCCAGCGGGCGGGCAGCCCCCTGTCGCTCGGCTCCGACAGCCACGCGGTCATCGACCTGCTGGAGGAGGCGCGCGCGATGGAGCTGGACGAACGGCTCCGCACCCGCACCCGCGGCCACTGGACCGCCGCCGCGCTGCTGCGCGCCGCCACCGCCGACGGCCAGGCCGCCCTCGGCTGGCACGATGCGGGCCGCCTGGAGCCCGGCGCGCTCGCCGACTTCACGACGGTCGCGCTGGACACCGTCAGGACGGCAGGGCCGCCACCCCGTCTGGCAGCCGAGACGGCGGTATTCGCCGCGTCCGCGGCAGAGGTGCGGCACACGGTCGTGGCGGGCCGCCACGTCGTACGGGACGGGGCCCACGCCCTGGTGCCGGACGTGGCGCGGGCGCTGGCGGAGTCCATCGCCGCCCTGTACGACTGAACCGGCCCGCCCCGCGGGACGGGGCGCCCGGGACCGCCCGGCCGCCCCGCCCCACCCGGCCGACCCGCCCGAAGGAGACCCCCCTCGTCATGAACAGCGGCAACGAGCCGATGAACATCCCCCCGGCGACCGCCGGTCCCGACGCGACGAACAGCACCGTCGCGCCGAAAGCCACGGCGACCACGCTCATCACCCACATCGCCAGTCTGGTCACGAACGACCCCTCCCTCGGTGACGGATCCCCCCTCGGCCTGATCCAGGACGCGGCCGTCGTCATCGACGGCGACCGCATCGCCTGGGTCGGTGAAACCAGCAAAGCACCCGCCACTGACAACCGGGTCGACGCCGCCGGACGGGCCGCCGTCCCCGGCTTCGTCGACTCCCACTCCCACCTCGTCTTCGCGGGCGACCGCACCGCCGAGTTCAACGCCCGCATGTCCGGCCGGCCCTACCAGGCGGGCGGTATCCGCACCACCGTCGCCGCGACCCGCGCCGCCACCGACGCGGAACTGGAAGCCAACCTCGCCCGCTACCTCCGCGAGGCGCTCCGCCAGGGCACCACCACCTTCGAGACCAAGTCCGGCTACGGCCTGACCGTGGAGGACGAGGCCCGCGCGCTGCGCATCGCGGCCCGCCACACCGGCGAGACCACCTACCTCGGCGCGCACATCGTCTCCCCCGACCTCGCCGACGACCCGGCCGCCTACGTCGCTCTGGTGACGGGGGAGATGCTGGACGCCTGCGCCCCGTACGCCCGCTGGATCGACGTGTTCTGCGAGAAGGGCGCCTTCGACGGCGACCAGGCCCGCGCGATCCTCACGGCGGGACGGGCCAGGGGGCTCCACCCCCGCATCCACGCCAACCAGCTCTCGTACGGCCCCGGCGTGCAGCTCGCCGTGGAGCTCGACGCGGCCAGCGCCGACCACTGCACCCACCTCACGGACGCGGACGTCGACGCCCTCGCGCACTCCTCCACCGTCGCCACGCTCCTGCCCGGCGCCGAGTTCTCCACCCGCGCCGCGTGGCCGGACGCCCGCCGCCTGCTGGACGCGGGCGTGACCGTCGCGCTGTCCACGGACTGCAACCCGGGCTCGTCCTTCACGTCCTCCGTGCCGTTCTGCATCGCCCTCGCCGTACGGGACATGGGCATGACGCCCGACGAGGCCGTGTGGTCCGCCACGGCGGGCGGGGCGGCCGCGCTGCGCCGCACCGACGTCGGCCGCGTCACCGTGGGCGCCCGCGCCGACCTGGCGCTGCTGGACGCCCCCTCCCACGTGCACCTGGCGTACCGGCCGGGCGTGCCGCTGGTGTCGGAGGTGTGGCGCGCGGGCGAGCGGGTCGCCGCCGCACCGGCGTGACCCCGCCCGCGCCCTGACGCACGTTCCCCCGGCCGGGCGAAGCGGGCGGGGGGAACGGGCGTGGTGTCAGGGGCGGCTCGGACCCGTGGGGCCACGGAGCCGCCCGGCGCCCCCGCAGGCGACGACGAGCGTCCGCGGAACCGTAGGGACCGGGCCGCCTTCGGCCGGGCCGCCCTTGGCCGGGCCGCTTCTGGCCGGGCTGCCTTGGCCGGGTCGCCTTCGGCTGAGCTGCTTTTGGCCGAGCTGCCTTTGACTGAGTTGCCTTCGGCCGGGTCGCCTTTGGCCGGGTCGCCTACCGGGCTGCTGTCGCCTTCGCCGGCTCCGGTGCCTCGCGTCGGCGGCTCAGCGTGCTCGGCCACCACGCGGTCCGCCCCAGGTCGCGGACCAGGCCCGGCACGAGCAGCGACCGGACGACCAGCGTGTCGAGCAGCACGCCGAAGGCGACGATGAACGCGAGCTGGACCAGGAAGGCCAGCGGGATCACGATGAGCGCGGCGAACGTCGCGGCGAGCACGACGCCGGCCGAGGTGATGACCCCGCCCGTCGTGGTGAGTCCCACCCGCACGCCCTCCCGCAGGCCCAGCCGCAGCGACTCCTCGCGGACCCGGGACATCAGGAAGATGTTGTAGTCCACCCCGAGGGCGACCAGGAACACGAAGCCGTACAGCGGGACGGAGGGGTCGGTCCCCGTGAAGCCGAGGACGTGCTCGAACACGAGGGCGGCGACCCCGAGGGTGGCGGCGAAGTTCAGCGCCACCGTGGCGACCAGCAGCACCGGCAGCAGCAGCGAGCGCAGCAGCACGACGAGGACCAGCAGGATGGTCAGCAGCACCACGGGCGCGATCACCTCGCGGTCCCGCTCGGCCGTGACCTGCGTGTCGTAGCGCTGCGCGGTGTAGCCGCCGACCAGCGCGTCGGCGCCGTCCACGGCGTGCACGGCGGTGCGCAGCCGGGCGACCGCGTCCTTGGCGGCGTCGCTGTCCGCGGCGGCGCTCAGCGTGGCGTCGATCCGCACGCGGCCGTCCACCACGAGGGGCTCGGCCGGGGCGGGCCGCCCCGCGCCGTCCACGGGCACCGCGGAGTCGACGCCCTCGACCGACCGGGCGGCGGCCGTGACGCGGTCGGCCGCGTCGGCGTCCGCGATGATCACGGCCGGGTTGCCGGCCCCCGCGGGGAAGTGCCGGCCGAGCGTCTCCTGGGCGGCGACCGAGGGGGCGTCGTTCACGAAGATCTCGTCGAGGGGCACGCCCTTCGACTGCAGGGTGGGCGCGAAGGCGGCGCAGGCCAGCAGGCCCACCAGCGTCAGGGTCCACACCCTGCGCGGGGCGCGGTCGACGAGCGAGGCGACCCGCTGCCACAGCCCGGACGCCGACCCGTCCGCGGCGCCGGGCTTCGGCCGGGCCGGCCAGTAGGCGGCGCGGCCGAGCAGGACCAGGGCGGCGGGCAGGAAGGTCAGCGCGCTGAGCACGGAGCACACGATGCCGATGGCGCCGACGGGTCCCAGGGCGCGGTTGTTGGTGAGGTCGCTGAGCAGCAGGGCGAGCAGCCCCAGGGCGACGGTCGCGGCGCTGGCCGCGATCGGCCCCCAGGACTCGCGCAGCGCCGCGCGCATCGCGCCGAAGCGCTCCCCGCCGGGTGCGGCGAGCTCCTCGCGGTACCGCGCGGTCAGCAGCAGGGCGTAATCGGTGGCGGCGCCGATGACCAGGATCGACAGGATGCCCTGGACCTGCCCGTCGACCCGTACGACGCCGCCGTCGGCGAGGACGTAGACGACCGCGCACGCCAGCGCCAGGGCGAAGATGGCGCTGAGGATGACGACCAGGGGCAGCAGCACGCTGCGGTAGACGACGAGCAGGATCAGCAGCACCGTCACCAGCGCGACGGCGAGCAGCAGCCCGTCGATCCCGGCGAAGGCGCCCGACAGGTCGGCCTGGGTGGCGGCGGGCCCGGCGAGCCAGACAGTCGTGCCGGGCACGTCCGACGCCGCGTCGCGCACGGTGTCCAGCGCTTCGGGCAGGGTGTCGCCGAGGTCGGGGCGCAGGGGCACGGCGGCCCTCAGCGCCTCGCCGTCGTCCGAGGGCAGTGCGGGCGACGGCGCTCCCGCGACCTGGGAGCTGCCCTGGAGGGCGCTCAGGGCGCGGGTGGCTTCCCGCGCCCGCTCCTGGGGGAGGCGGCCGCCGTCCTCGGCGGTCCACACGACGAGGACGGGCAGGGTCTCCTCCTGCCGGAACGCCTCCTGCTCCTCGATGACCCGGGTGGACTCGGCGCTGCGCGGCAGGAACGCGGCCTGGTCGTTGGTGGCGACCTCGCCGAGCTTCCCGGCGTACGGGCCGAGGGCGCCGCCGACGACCAGCCAGACGAGGGCGAGGACGGCGGGCAGCAGGAGCCGGAACCTGCGTGGTCGGCGGGGCATGGACGCTCCAGGGGTGAGGTGCGGTGCGGTGTGGGTCTGTGTCGACTGCTATCTCAACGACTAACAATCTCAATCATTGAAATAAATCTTGGCACAGGGCACTTCCCGGTCTGTACCCCAGGGGGTGCCGTCGGGGTGTGCGCCGCGCCTGTGGGGCCGGCGTGCTCCCGTCCCCGCGATACGGCCGAAGCGTCCGGAAGGGCCGGTCGGCCGGTTCCGTCGGTACCCTCCGCCGAGGGTCCTTCCCGCGGGGCGGGGCGGACGGATGCGGCGCCGCCGCGCCCGGTCAGGGGTGCAGCTCGCCCAGTTCCTCGTTCAGCGCCGCGAGGAACCGCAGCGCGACGGCGAGTTCGTCCTCGTCGAAGCGTTCCAGGGCCCGTCCGGTGGCCTCCGCGAGCGGGCGGAAATAGCGTCGCGCGGCGGTGCGGGCGTCGGCGACGTAGTGGATGTGGACCACCCGGCGGTCGGCGCTCTCCCGCGACCTGCGGATGTGGCCGGCCTTCTCCAGCCGGTCCAGGCAGGCGGTGACGGCCCCCGACGTCAGTCCGAGGTGTTCGCGCAGCCGACCAGGAGTCAGCGGCTCCGGACTGTCCAGCACGGCCGTGAGCGCCTGGATGTCGGTGGGGTGCAGCCCTTGGGCGGCCGCGAACCCGTGGACCAGGCGGTTGACCTCCCGGGTGGTCCGCCGCAGCTGCACGGCGAAGGCCGGCAGGTCGACCGCCGCCGGTCCGGTTCCCCCGCCTGACCCCGGTCCGGACCCCGCGCCGGGTCCCGCGCCCGCCGGCTCCGGGCGCCCGTCGCCCGTCCGCCGCTCCGGCCCCGTCCCGTGTTCTGCGCTGGTCACGGCGCCAGCCTATAGAGGCCGCACCGGCTGCCGCGGCCCGGGCGGTGGGGGCGGCGCGGGTGGGGGCCCTCGGCCGAGGCGGCGGGCGGACGCGATGTGCGGGCGTCCGCGGGCCTACGGGCAGTCGGCCGGACGGGCGCGCGGGCACCCGGCAGCCGCACAGGGGCGTACGGGCGAGCGGGCGCACTCCGCAGGGGCCGCGGCGGGCGCGCGGATGCGGCGGGCGGTGCCGCGCGGTACACACGGGGGTGCAGACCTTCCTGCCGTACCCGTCCTTCGCGGCGAGCGCCCGGGTGCTCGACCGGCGCCGGCTCGGCAAGCAGCGGGTGGAGGCGCTCCAGGTGCTCCGCGGCCTGACGGTGCCCGGCTACGGCTGGCGGCGGCACCCGGCGGTCCGGATGTGGGCCGGGTACGAGGAGGCCCTCGTCCGCTACGGCCTTGAGATCTGCGGTACGTGGACGGCCGGCGGCCACCGGGACACCTGCGCCGCGTCGCTGCTCGCCGGCTTCCGGGCGCTGCACCCGGACGCCGGGGTGCGCGAGCAGGAGGAGCTGGCCGCGCGGGGTGAGCTGCCGCCGTGGCTGGGCGACAGCGCGTTCCACACCAGCCACCAGTCGGCGCTGCTGCGCAAGGACCCGGAGTTCTACGCGGAGCTGTTCCCCGGTGTGCCGGCCGGCCTCGGGTACGTCTGGCCCGCGTCGGACCGCGACCCCGGAGCGCTGTAGGCGGGCCCGTACGGCCGGGTCGGGCGACCGGGCCGGGCGGGCGGCGGAGCGTCCCTGTGCGGCTGCCTGGCGCATGGCCGCCCGGCCGCCTGGCCGCGGCGCCGTGGTCCGCGTGCGCCCCGGCGCACGCCCCGCGCGTGCGGTCGGCCGCCACGGCCGAGCCGCCCCGCCTGCGTACCCCCGCCTCCGTACCTCCCGGAACGAACGAAGAGGACATATCGGGGAACACGCGAGGAAGTCGATCGAACCAGGAACCGGAGAGGTGAGCGCGATGGCCCGGCGCAAGAAGCTGCACACCGGCGACGACATCACGTGGAAGAGCCACGGCAGCACGGTGAGCGGCACCGTCAAGCGGGAGATCACCGACCGCAGGAAGGCCGCGGGCCGCACCGTCGACGCGTCCACCGAGGAGCCGCAGTACGAGGTCGAGAGCGACAAGAGCGGCCGGTCCGCCGTCCACAAGCCGGAGGCGCTGCGGAAGAAGGGACGGCGCTCGTGACCCGCCGGGACGGCGGTGCGGAGCGGGACGAGACGCTGGCGGCCTTCGACGAGGCGGTGAACCTCACCGCCGGCGAGCTCGACAGGTGGCTGGAGACGGACGAGGCGAAGAGCGTCGGCCAGAAGCCGGACGGCGGCGGCGAGAGCACCGGGCACGCCTCGGGACGCCGCATCGCCGCCCTGCTGCGCACCCGGAAGGACGAGCTCACCGACGACGACCTCGCCCACATGCGCAAGGTGGTGGGCTACGTCCACCGGCACCTCGCCCAGCGCCCCGACGGCGATGTCACCGACACGCCGTGGCGGTACTCGCTGATGAACTGGGGCCACGACCCGCAGAAGAAGACGTGACGGCGGCGGGTCGCGGCGGCGTGTCCGCCCGCCGTGAGCCGGCGCGTGCAGCCGCGCACCTCGCCTCGCCCGCGGCGCGTCCGGCGGGTGCAGCGGCGTACCGCGCTCGCGGTGCGTCCGGCGGGTGCAGCGGCGTACCGCGCTCGCGGTGCGTCCGGCCTCGCGGTGCGTCCGGGGCGTGCAGCGTCGCACCACGTTCGCCGCGGGCCGGTGCGTGCAGCGGCGCGATCTCGCCCGGCCTCGGGCGGCGCGTGCAGCGTTGCCACCTCGCCCGCCGCAGGCCGCCGTGCAGCGGCGCCACCTCGCCCGCCGTGGGGCCGGTGCGTGCAGCGGCGCCCCCACCCGCTCCCACCCGCCGCCACCCGCCGTGCGTCCCGAGGCCGCCCCGGATGCGTCGCGGGCCACCCGGACAGGTGACCGGTCGCCGGTCCGCATCCGGCCGGTCACCGGATGCCGAAGCGGCAGCAGCGCCAGAGCACATCGCGGAGCACGCCGCGGGCCGCCCCGCACCCGCCGCGGAGGGCGTCCCGGAAGTGCCACGAACGTCGGAGTAGTGCCATGAACACCTCGGTCGTCCTGTTCACCTCGGACCTCCGCCTCCACGACCACCCGCCCCTGAGGGCAGCGCTCGCGTCCGCCGACGAGGTGGTGCCGCTGTTCGTCCGGGACCCCGCCGTGGACCGCGCGGGCTTCGCCGCGCCCAACCGGACCGCCTTCCTCACGGACTGCCTCACCGACCTCGACGCGGGCCTGCGGCGGTGCGGCGGGCGGCTCGTCCTCCGCACCGGCGACCCCGTGGCGGAGGTCCTCGACACGGCCCGGCGGACCGGGGCGGGCGACGTGCACGTCGCCGCCGGCCACAGCCGGTTCGCCCGGGACCGCGAGGAACGGCTCGCGCGCGCACTGCGGGCCGACGGGCGCAGGCTCCACGTGCACGACGGGGTGGTCACGGCGGTGCCCGCCGGGGCGGTCACCCCGGCCGGCTCCGACCACTTCGCCGTGTTCACCCCGTACCACCGGCGCTGGACCCGCGAGGCGGTGCGCGCCCCGCTCGCGGCTCCCCGGGCGGTCCGGGTGCCCACCGGCGTACGGTCCGACGACCTCCCGTCCCGGTCGGCCGTCCACGCCGTGTCGGAGGGCCTCGCCACCGGCGGCGAGACGGAGGGCCGCCGCCTGCTGACGCGGTGGCTCGACCGGCACGCCGACGCGTACGAGGAGCGGCACGACGACCTCGCGGGCGACGCGACCTCCCGGCTCTCGCCGTACCTCCACTTCGGCGCGGTGTCGGCGGTGGAGGCGGTGCACCGGGCCCGGGGGCGGGGCGGTCCCGGCGCGGAGGCGTTCGTACGGCAGCTGTGCTGGCGGGACTTCCACCACCAGGTGCTGCACGCCCGCCCCGACGCGTCCCGCGCCGACTACCGGCCGAGGGGCGACCGCTGGCGCCGGGGCCCTGAGGCGGAGGCGGACCTGCGCGCCTGGCGGGAGGGACGCACCGGCTATCCCGTGGTCGACGCCGCCATGCGGCAGCTCGCCCACGAGGGCTGGATGCACAACCGGGGCCGACTGCTCGCCGCGTCCTTCCTGACCAAGACGCTGTACGTCGACTGGCGCGAGGGCGCGCGGCACTTCCTCGGCCTGCTGGTGGACGGCGACATCGCCAACAACCAGCTGAACTGGCAGTGGGTGGCAGGCACCGGCACCGACACCCGCCCCCACCGCGTGCTGAACCCCGTCCTCCAGGGCAAGAAGTACGACCCCGACGGCGCCTACGTCCGCCGCTGGGTCCCGGAGCTCGCGGACGTCCCCGGGGCCGCGGTGCACGAGCCGTGGAAGTGGGCGGCGCGCGAGCGGGCGGCCCTCGACTACCCCGACCCGGTGGTGGGCCTGGCCGACGGTCTCGCGCGCTTCCGGCAGGCGCGCGGCCGGACGTGACCGGCGTGCGGCCGCACCGGCCCCCTCCGGTGGCAGCCCGGACAGCCCCGCGTCCCCATGGTGCGCGGCTCCGCAGCCGCACTCGGGCAGACCCGCGGCCGCACTCGGGCAGGCCCGCAGCCGTATGAGGGGACGACCGACACGACCGGACCCCCGGAGGCGACCCGCGATGACCGCGCCCATGACCGTGACTGTGCCCGTGCACACCTCCGTCGCCGCGGCAGCCGACGCCGCCGCACCGGAAGACGACGCAAGAACGATGCGACTGGAGCACCACCCGCCGGCCGCCGGAGCCTGGGCGGGCCGGGGGCACCCATCGAGGCCCCCGGGGCGCTCAGCCCTCGCCCTGAGGGGGGCGCCCGGACCACCGGCCGGCCCGTACCGGCGGGAGGAGCAGTCGCCATGACGGCACCACGAGGCACGGACCGCAACGCCCCGGCGCCCGTCGGGTCGGCGCAGGAGGCGGCGGGCCGCGGCGCCGTGTCCGACGCGGCGATCGGCGAAGGGCTCGTACGGGGTGACGAGCGGTGCCTCGCCCTCGCCTACGAACGCTGGGGCGGTCTCGTCCTGGCCCTCGCCACCCGCACGCTCGGCGACGCCCGGGAGGCCGAGGACGTCACCCAGCAGGTGTTCCTCGCGGCGTGGCACGGCCGCGCCGGCTACCGGCCGGAGCGCGGCGCCCTCCCGGGGTGGCTGGTCGGCATCACCCGCAGGAAGATCGCCGACGCGCTCTCGGCCCGCACCCGGCGCCTCGCACTCGTCGCCGCGGCCGGAGCGGTGCTGCCCGGCTCCGCCGTCGCGCCGAACGACACGGACCGGGTCGTCGACCACGTCCTGCTGACCGACGAACTGGAGCGGCTGCCGCGCGTGCAGCGGGACGTGCTGGCCCTGGCGTTCTTCGCGGACCTGACGCAGACCCAGATCGCCCGGCGCACGGGCCTGCCCCTCGGCACCGTGAAGAGCCATGCGCGGCGGGGCCTCCAGCGGCTGCGGCAGAGCCTGGAGTCCGAGCAGGCACCCGCCCGGCAGGCCAGGTAGGCGCCACCCCGCCCGCTGCCCCCGCACCGCGGCGGCGGGCGGGCGCACGCCGTGTCGCGAAAGCCCGAGGGAGCGATCCCGGCGGGCTTCTCGGCGTACGCGCCGCGCCCCGGCGACCTTCGGCCCGCGTACGGAGAGCGGCTGCGAGGAACGCCCCCGGTCTGGCACCGACTCGTACCGACACGGGCCCGCACCGGCCCGTGCCCCCGTGTCGGCGCTCGGAGGGCGTCAGTCGTCCGGGGGCCCGTCCCGTCGCGCGGGTGCGCGTCAGCCGCGCGGGCGGCGGGCGCGGCCGCATCGGCGCCGCGCCGGTGCCGGGCTCCGCGCTGCTGCCCGCGGCCGGACGAACCGGCGTGCCACGGCGGCCGCGCCGATGCCCAGCGCCACCCCCGCGGCCAGGCGCACGGCGCCGGTCAGCAGGGGGCGGAGGCGGGCGGGGGCGCGCGCCGCGGGCGCCCTGCGCCCTGCGGGCTCCGCCAGGGCCGCACCGGGGCGCGCGAGCCCGCCGACGATCCCCGACCACACGCGCTCCGGCGGCGCCGGGTACGCGCGGCCCGCGGCGATCCGCCGCAGCGCGGCCAGTTCCGCGGCGCAGGACGGGCAGCCGCCGAGGTGGCGCCGCTCCACCGGGCCGTAGCCGGCAGGGGCCCGCACGCCCGCGGCGATCGCGCCCAGGATGGCCGGATCGAGGTGTCCGTTTCCCACGTGCCCGCTCCCTCCGCTGTGCCCGGCGCGTTCTTCTTTCGCCCGCACGGACCCGGTGGGATGCGGTGGTGTCACCCTGTCGGCCCAGCACCGGCGCATCCCGGACGTCCGCCCCGGACAGGGAGACCCTGAGGGGCATGCTGCCGCCGGACCGGCGAGGGCCTCAGGCCGGGTGCCGTCGGCCGCCGGGCAACGGCGGCGTCAGGCGGACGACGCCTGCACGAGCGGCTCGTACAGGCGGCACAGCGCGTCCGTGGCGTCCCGCAGCCCGACCGGCCGCGCCATGCCCGCCTCCAGCGTCTGCCCCGCCCAGCCGGGCCCGGCCAGCAGCACCAGCGGCCGGGTCCGCGCCCCCTTCACGCCGAAGGCGTGCCCCGCCAGGTGCCGTGCCAGCGCGCGGCTCGCCGTGGACCTCGCCTGCGACCACAGCACCACGGCGACCGGGCCGGTGCGCCGGACGGCCGAGTCCAGCGCCTCCGGCGGCACGGCCGCACCGAACATGCGGACCGGCAGGCCGCGTTCCGCGAGCGCCGCGGCGAGGGCCTCCAGTGGCAGCGTGTGCTGCTCCGCGGGCACGCAGGCGAGCAGTACGGGCGGGACGGCGGCCCGTTCCGGCGCCGACGCGACGACCTCGCGCAGGGCGCTGGAGACGTGCCAGGACAGCAGGTGCTCCACCTCGACGTAGCGGTCGCCCGAGGTCTCCCACTTGCGGCCCACCGCGTGCAGCGTCGGCATCATGACCTCCTGCCAGGCGTCGACGAGCCCGTGCTCCGCGACCACGCGGCGCAGCAGGCCGTCGAGGGCCGCGCTGTCGAGGCGCAGTGCGGCGCGCGCGAGGCCGCGGCACTCCTGGCGTACGTCGCCGAGCGGGAGCCCGCCGCCGGGTCCGCCCCGCCGCACCGGGGCCCCGCCGGCGCCGGGACGCGCACGGCGGTCGGCGGGGCCGTCGGGGGCGGCGTCCGCTCCCGGGGCCGCACCGTCCGCGGGGGCGCCGTGCCGTACGGCCCCGCGGAGTCGCCCCGCCCCGCGGAGTCTCCTCGCCTCGCAGAGTCGCCCCGCCCCGTGGAATCGCCGCCGCGCTGCGGGGCGCCGCCTGTCCGCGGAGTCGCCCCGCCGTGGAGGCTGCGCCCTGCCGCCCCGGCGAGGGCCGCGCGGGCGGCGTCGGCCGGGGGCACCCCGGAGGCGGTGAGCCGGCACATCTCCTCCAGCACCGCCAGGTCGTCGGCGGACCAGCGGCGGTGCCTGCCGTCCTCGCGGGTGGCGGGGCCCATTCCGTAGCGGCGGTCCCACGAGCGCAGGGTCGTGGGGGAGACGCCGAGCCGCCGGGCCACGGCGCCCGTGGTCAGTCCGTGCGTGCTGTCGCCCATACGACGAGCATATGGCGCAGAAACGATGCGAGTAATGTCCCGCTGTCCTGCATCCGCGGTCGTGCCGCCCGGCGAACCCCTTGTGACAGCCGACGCGCACCACGGGGGCGATCCCCGTCCCCACTCGTCGGGAGGAGTGGTCATGAACAACCCGATCAAGCGTCGTGCAGCCGCCGCCCTCGCCGCGGCGGCCCTGCCCGTCTCCCTGGTCGTCCTGGCGCCCAGCGCGGGGGCGAACGAGCACGAGGGCACGTTCGGCCCCGGATGCTCGGCGCTTCCCCGCGAGGGCCAGGGCAGCCCGCAGGAGATGGCGGACGACCCGGTCGCCACCGCGGCGTCCACCAACCCGGAGCTGTCCACGCTGACGGCCGCCCTCCAGCAGGCGGACCTCGTCGACACCCTGAACGACGCCCAGGACATCACGGTGTTCGCGCCGACGGACGACGCCTTCGACAAGATCCCGGACGCCGAGCTGGACGCGATCCTCGCCGACAAGGAGCAGCTGACCGACATCCTCACGTACCACGTGGTCGGAGAGCCCGTCGAGAAGAGCGAGCTCGCCGACGGTTCGTTCACGACCCTGGAGGGCGGCAAGCTCACCACCCAGGGTTCCGGGGACATGTACGAGGTCAACGACACCGCCGAGATCGTGTGCGGCGGAGTGGCCACGTCCAATGCGACCGTGCACCTCATCGACACCGTGCTCATTCCCAAGTGACTCCGCGCACCGGGCACTGACCCCGCTGCCCGGCCGCCCACCCCGTGGCCGGGGCAGTGACCCCTCGCCCGGGCCCGGTGCCGCGCTTCGCCGCGGTACCGGGCCCCGTTGCGCGCGTCGGGCAGGGGCGGGCCCGCAGAAGCAGGCCCGCAGAGGCGGGCCCTTCGAGGCGGGCCCGCGGGTGCGGCGCCCTCAGTCGGGCGGTGACGCGGCCTCCGGCCGGCTCTCCTGCGGCGACCGGGCGGCGGCGGGGACGGGGCGCCGCCCCGGCCCCACCGGAGCCCCGCGCGCCCGGCGCATCCGCTGCGTCCGCCACGTCCCGTGCCGGCGCCGGGGGCGGCGGCGTCACCCACCGTATGGCCGCGGTGAGCGCACGGCCCCCGGGGCGGGCGACCGGCAGGAGCAGCCGGGTGGCGTACGGCACGTCGAGCAGCGTCCTCGCCCACGGCGGCAGCAGCCCACCGCGGCGGCCGCGAGCAGGGCGTACGGCGGCCTGGCCGCGGCCGGCAGGGGCGGCTGCGCCAGCAGGAAGCGCGCCGTCGCCCGGGACTCGGCGGTGGCGCGCAGTTCCGGCCGGTACGCGGCGATGCGCGCGGTCAGCCCGGCCCGGGTGGCCGGCGGATCGTCCGCGCCGAGCCGCCGGGCGACCCGCGCCATGTCCGCGACGTAGCCGTCCTCACCCGCGCGGTCCAGCGGATGCCGCCCGTACCGCTGGTGGGCCCGCAGGAAGCACTCGGCCTCCGCGATGTGGACCCAGGTCAGCAGGTGCGGGTCGGAGGCGCGGTAGGGCACGCCGTCCGGGGTGCGCCCGCGGACCTGCGCGTGCACGGCCCGGACCCGTTCCACCGCCCGTTCCGCGTCCTCGGCCGTGCCGAACGTCGTGAAGGCCAGGAACGCGCTGGTGCGCTGCAACCGCCCCCACGGGTCGCCCCGGTACCCCGAGTGCGCCGCGACCGCGGCCATGGCGACCGGGTGCAGCGACTGGAGCAGCAGCGCGGCGAGGCCGCCGACGTACATCGACGCGTCCCGGTGCACGGTGCGCACGGGGCGGTCGGGGGCGAACCAGCGCGGCCCCGGGGTGGCGTGCACGCGGGCGCGCGTCTGCTCGGCCGACGGGCCCGCGACCCGTTGCAGCAGGACCTCGCCGGCCCGTTCCCGGGCCCTGCCGACGACCGGTGGTGGCCAGACCATGACGCCAGTATGCTCCGCGCGGCCGACAGCCGGAGGGCCCGCGGGGCGGCCGCGCCGTACGGACGGCCCACGGGCTCCGGCGGGGGCGGACAGGGGCAGGGGGGACAGGGGCGGAGGCGTACGGAGGCGGGTCCGGGGCTCAGAACCCGGCGATGCGCGCGGCGAAGAAGCCGGCGAAGGCGACGCTGCCGACGAGGACCAGCGCCATCAGCAGCCAGGGGTGCTCCCACACCCCCCGGTCGGGCGGCTCGGTGTGGGCCGACGAGGTGGAACCCTCGACGGGCGGGGTCTCCTGCGGCGGAACGAACGGGACGGACATGACTCCTCCTCTCCCGCGGCTGAGTCGTTGCCGATGGCTCCACGATGGCCCGGGAGCGGCGGGCGCGCAGCCCGCAGCGTTCGTGCGTCGAACCGGTGCGCTGCCGCCCGGAGCGCACTCGGGTGATGAAAAGACCGATTCGCAGTTTTTTGTTCGCATCCGTCCTCGGTGTGGAACCCGAACACCTCGTGAAGGCAATCCGGCACGAGTCGTACTGATCCCAGGAGGCACCCATGTTCGTGAAGAAGCTGCACGACGCCGGCGTCCGGAGCGAGCACGCCTACCTCGCCGCCGCCGGGTCCATCGGCCTGTCGCTGGTGTCCTGGCTGACCTCCAACCGGCGCGAGGACCTTGAGCGGGCCGACAGGTGGGGCATCTTCGTCGGCGAGTGGGCTCCCACGTTCTTCGCCCTGGGGCTCGCGCTCGCCAACTACGAGCGCGACGAGGCCGCCGCGGAGGTCACCCAGTTCCCCGGCAGCCGCCACCAGGCCGCCTGACACGGCACCGCGCGCGGCCCGGCGGGGGCGGGTGCCCACTGCGCAGGTCCGGCGTCCGGCACGACAAACGGCGCAGCCCGCAGCCCCCGGTACCCACCCCGACGCAGCCCCCGGTACCCACCCCGACACCACCCGCCGGACGCACCCGACACCACCCGACCTCCCGGCACCGACCGCCGGCCCGCCCTCGCGAGCCGGCGGCGCCATGGCGTGTCCGCCCCTCCCGGGCAGCGGCCCACAGCGGTCGACAGCAGCCGACAGCCGCTGGCAGCGGCTGAGAGCCGCCGAAAGCGAGAGCCGCCGAGAGCCGCCGAGAGCGACAACGGCCGACAACGGCCGACAACGGCCGACAACGGCTGACAACGGCCGAGAGCCGCCCAGAGCGACAACGGCCGACAGCCGCCGACAGCCGCCGACAGCCGCGGACAGCCGCCGACAAGCCGCCGACAACAGCCGGCAGCGGCTGACACGCGCTCTTCTGCTCGCCCCTCCCCACCCGTACCGTCGTTCCCGTTTGAAACGGGCATGACGATGGGGAGGGTTGTCCATGCGCAGACCGACGCGCAGACGTCTGCTTCCGTGGCTGCTCGCCGCGGTCGCCGGAGCGGCGCTGACCGCGGCGCCACCGGTCACCGCGGCGCCGCCGCCGCCGGATCGCCGCCGGCCGCCGGGGCCGCAGCCGAGGGGCGCCGCGCGGAGCGGGGTCCTTACCGGCCGCCGCTGCTGCGGACGTCCCGCCGGAGGACGTCTACCGGCCCGTCCGCGGCCCGTCGGCGCCCGCCGAGTACCGCTATGTCCAGAAGACGCTCCCCGGCCAGGCGCTGCCCCGCCACGCGTACGACCGGGCCGCCGCGGAGGCCGCCCGGCTCCCCGCGGTCGGCGGGCGCTGGAAGTCCGTCGGGCCGACGAACATCGGCGGCCGCATCGTCTCCCTGGCCCTCGACCCCCGGCGTGCCGACACGCTCTACGCGGCCGCCGCCAGCGGGGGCCTGTGGCGCAGCACGGACGCGGGCGACACCTTCCACTCCGTCTGGCCCGACGACCTCACGCAGGCCATGGGCGCGGTGGCCGCGGCCCCGGACGGCACGCTGTACGTCGGCACCGGCGAGCCGAACCCGGGCGGCGGCAGCATCACGTACGAAGGCACCGGCCTGTACCGCAGCACCGACGGCGGCGCGCACTGGACCCGGCTGGGGCTGCGCGACTCCGGTGCGATCAGCGCCATCACCATCGACCCGGCCGACCCGCGCCGCATCTACGTCGCCGCGGCCGGCTCCCTCTACAACGCCGGCGGCGACCGCGGTGTGTACCGCTCCGAGGACGGCGGCGCCAGTTGGGAGCGCATCCTCGCGGGCGAGAACGGGTTCACCGGCGCCACGGAGATCGTCGTCGACGGCGACCGGCTGTACGCGGTGCTGTGGGACCACCGGCGCACGCCGAGCCTGCGCACGTACGGCGGCGTCGGTTCCGGGGTCTTCCGCTCGACCGACGACGGCCGCACCTGGCAGCGCCTCGGCGGCGGCCTGCCCGCCCGAGGCCCCGACGTGGGCCGCATCGGCCTCGCGGTCGCCGGTGACCGCCTGTACGCCCTCGTCAACCAGACGAGCGGCCCCTTCGAGGGCTTCTACTCCTCGACCGACGGCGGCGACACCTGGGCGCGCACCCCCGACGACCCCGAACTGACGGCGTCGCAGTCCAGCTTCGGCTGGTGGTTCGGCAAGGTGTGGATCGACCCGGCGGACACGGACCACGTGCACGTCGCGGGCGTCCCCCTCCTCACCACCAAGGACGCGGGCCGCACGTGGTCGGCGGACGCCACCAGCATCCACGTCGACCACCACGCCATGGTGTGGGACCCGCGCCGGCCGGGCCGCGTCTACCTCGGCAACGACGGCGGCGTGTACCGCTCCGACGCGCGCGGCGACGGCGGCTGGGTCGCGTCGCGCCACCAGCCGTACACCCAGCTCTACAGCGCGGCGATCACCCCGCAGGACCCCACCCGGATCTCGGGCGGCTCCCAGGACAACGGCAGCCTGCGCTCCTGGGGAGCCCCGGACGGCGGGTTCGACGAGTACCTGGGCGGCGACGGGGAGGAGAACCTGATCAACCCCAGGGACAAGGACAACGTCTTCGCCTGCTACCAGTACGGCAACTGCTTCCGCTCCACCGACGGCGGCGACACCCTCACGTACTTCGCGGACGCCACGACGTACGAGCGGCGCAACTGGTTCACCCCGGTCGTCTTCGACCCCCGGGACCCGAAGATCCTCTACTACGGCTCCGAGGTCGTGAACCGCTCCACCGACGGCGGTGTGACCTGGCAGGCCATCAGCGGCGACCTGTCCGGCGGGCCGGGCGACGACCCCGTCTACACGAACTACGGCACGATCACCTCCCTCGCCCCGGCGGGGGACGGCCGCACCGTCTACGCGGGCACGGACGACGGCCGGGTGTGGGTGACCCGCGACCTCGGCGGGACGTGGACGAAGCTGGCGGAGGGCCGCCCCTGGGTCACCCGCGTGGTGGTCGACGAGAAGGACCCCGACCGGGTGTGGACCACGCACTCCGCGTACCGCTCCGGCTCGCCGCTGGCCCACGTGTACGGCTCCACCGACGGCGGCCGCACCTGGCGCGACCTGTCGGGCAACCTGCCGGAGGCACCGGTGAACGACCTGGTGGCGGCCCGCGCCGGGATCCTGTACGCGGCAACCGACCAGGGGGTCTTCACGTCGTTCACGGGCGGCGGCCACTGGTTCCGGCTGGGCCGCGGCATGCCCAGGGTCCCGGTCGACGACATCGAGTACGACCCGTCCCGCAACCGCCTGGTGGCAGCGACGTTCGGCCGGGGCTTCTACGAACTGAGGACGTGGTGACGACCGCCCACCCGACCTGACCCGCCCCCGCCGGCAGGCGCCGCACGGACAGCCCTGCCGGCCCCGACCGGGCGGCCCCCAGCCGCCGGGCCGTCCGGGCGGCACGCGCCGCCCCGGGCCGCCGCCCGGCGCGAAGCCCGAGGCGGCATCCGCCCCGGCGGGGCCGCGGTCTCGCGACCGCGGCCCCGCCGCGCGGTCACCCCGCCCGGCGAGCCGCGCGGTCACCACATGCACCCGCAGCCCGCAGGGCACGGCCCCCGCCCCCGTCCGCAGCTCAGCGGCCGCCGCGAAGAACGCCTCGCGCAGCGCCTCCACGTCCGCCGCCCCCATGGGCCCCAGGTCGTAGATCCCGGACAGGGCCTCCCACACGTCCTCCAGCGGGCCGCTCAGGTCGACGGGCACGGTCTCCCATCCGACCGGCCCGAACCCGGCCGCCTCCAGCACCCCGACCAGCCCCTCCCGGCTGCGGGCCCGAGGGTCGCCCAGCGCGGGGATGCGGGCGCTCTCGGGCAGCCGGGCCACGGCGTCCCGCACGAGCCGCGAGAACAGCGCGTACGCCTCGCCGCCCACCGCGCCGCCGCCCACGACGCAGGCCAGCACACCGCCGGGCGCCAGCACCCGGGCCACCTCCGCGGCGACGCGCTCGAGGTCGTCCATGAGCATCAGCGCCATGTGTGACACGCACGCGTCGAAGACGCCGTCGGCGAAGGGGAGGCGCTGCGCCCGCGCCTCGGCCAGCACGACGTCCGCGGAGGCGCCCGCCGTGCGCGCCCGGGCCAGCGCGAGCGCCTCCGGGGACAGGTCCACCCCGGCGAGCCGCCGCGCCCCCGGCGCCTCGGCGAGCAGCTCCAGCAGCAGCCCGTCCCCGCAGCCGAGGTCCAGCCCGGAGCGGCTCCCGGCCGCGAGGTCCCGCAGCATCTCGTAGCCCGAGCGCCCGTCAGGCCCGCGCGCACCGCCGAACGCCTCGGCGGTCACGGCGGGCCTGGCGGCGTGGAAGGAGCGGAGGAAGGCCTCGGAGGGCGGTGTGGCTGTCATACGGCGACCGTACGGCCCCGCCGGGACCGGCCGCCGAAGCAGGGGACGACGGCCCCGCCCCGTACCCGGCCCCGGCACCCCGCCCCGCCCCGCACCCGGCCCCGGCACCCCGCCCGGCCTCGCGCACCGGGCCCCGCACCCTGCCCGGCCCGGGAGAAGGATCTGCGGGCGGGCCCGACCGTGCGCCGCCCCACCCGGCCCGTCCATGAGGATTCCCGCGCCGCGGCGAGGCCTGCCGCGCTCGCGGACGCCGATCGCCCGACGCGGCCTCACGGGTCCCTCCGGCACGACCGGGGGCCCCGCTCCCGGACCCCCGTGGTGCGCCGTGACGGCGTCCGGGTGTCCGGGAGCGGGGCCCCGGGATTCCTCGGTCAGGGGCGACCGCGGGTCACTGCTCCAGGGTGAGGCCCTTTCTCAGCTTCGCGAGCGTGCGGGAGAGCAGGCGGGACACGTGCATCTGGGAGATGCCGAGCTCCTCGCCGATCTCCGACTGGGTCAGGCCGGCCACGAAGCGCAGTGACAGGATCCGCCGGTCGCGGGGCGGCAGCGAGGCGATCAGCGGCTTGAGCGACTCGATGTACTCGATGCCTTCCAGACCGTGGTCCTCGTACCCGATCCGGTCGGCCAGCGCGCCCTCGGAGTCGTCCTCCTCCGGCTGTGCGTCGAGGGAGCTCGCGGTGTAGGCGTTGCTCGCGGCCATGCCCTCGACGACCTCGTCCTGGCTGATGCCGAGCTTCTCGGCCAGTTCCGCCACGGTCGGGGAGCGGTCCAGCTGCTGGGCCAGCTCGTCGCCCGCCTTGGCCAGGTCCAGGCGGAGCTCCTGGAGCCGGCGCGGCACGCGCACGGACCACGACGTGTCGCGGAAGAAGCGCTTGATCTCGCCGATGATCGTCGGCATGGCGAAGGTCGGGAACTCGACCTCGCGGCTCAGCTCGAACCGGTCGATCGCCTTGATCAGGCCGATGGTGCCGACCTGGACGATGTCCTCCATCGGCTCGCTGCGCGAGCGGAAGCGGGAGGCGGCGAACTTGACGAGGGCGAGGTTCAGCTCGACGAGCGTGTTGCGCACGTAGGCGTACTCGTGCGTGCCCTCTTCGAGGCTCTCCAGCCGGGCGAAGAGGGTCTTGGACAGGGCTCGCGCGTCGAGCGGGTCCACCTCGTCGTACGGGGGGATCTCCGGAAGTCCCAGTTCGGCGCCGAGGTCGGTGCCGGACGGGGACGCGGGGTCGGTGTCGGAGTGGAACGGGTGGGAAGGAGTTGCCGACGGCGCGTCGTGGGTACGCGTTTCGTCGAGCCGGGGTGACATGGTGTCCTCCATGGTTGTCGGCATATGGCCGCCGAAGCCCATTGCGTGTGCCTGCGGTGTGCGGCGCCTCCAAGCCGGCCGTGTCGGGTGTGCCCTACTAGCCCTACCGGGTTTCCACGGACCGATGCAAGTGTCGTTCATGCCGTATATACCCTTTGCGGGGGGCTTCGACTACCGACCGGTCCGGATTCGGCGTAGGGTTCACCCGACCCGAACGGATCGGCGAAGAGGGGCGGAATGGGCCGCGAGACGGTCGGCAGCGCACATCAGGGCCGACTCAGCGTCGGGGTTCGCACGGAGGGCCCCAGCGAGATCCTCACGCCGGTGGGTGAGCTCGATCACCACACGGCGGACCTCCTGCGCGAGCCCCTCGACGCCGCACTCGCCCGCGGCTGCACACGCCTCGTGGTCGACTGCTCACAGCTCGCCTTCCTGGACTCCACCGGCCTCAACGTGCTGCTCGGTGCCCGGCTGAAAGCCGAGGCGGGAGGCGGCGGCGTGCACCTCGCCGCGATGCGCCCCGCGGTGGCCCGGGTCTTCGAGATCACCGGCGCCGAGGCGGTCTTCACCGTGCACCCCTCACTGGAGGCCGCGCTCACTCTGTAGCGCGGTCGACCCATCTGGTGGGTGTCGCCCGGAAACGGTCGGGCAGAAGCACGCCGAAGGACACGGAAGGACCCCCGGTGCTCCACCGAGGGTTCACACTCTCTGTTAAACGATGTCGACGTCGACGACGGCGGCGACCTGGTGAATCGGTGAGGTGACGCGCTGATGGGTGCGGCGCAGCAGCAACCGCCGAGCGGACTCGGCCCGCGGCCGGGCGGCTCCGGTGCTCCGTCCTCGCGGCGCGGGACACCTTCCGGCATGCCCTCCGGCGCCCCGGCGGGCCCGGACGCGGGTGCCCGCGCGGGCCGCGCCGGCACCGCGCGTCCCGGTCCGGCCGCGGACGACCGTACGGCTCCCGCCCCGGACGCCCCCGGCTCCGGCGCCGCCCCCGAGACGCGCTCGCTCGCGCTCGACGGGGCCAGCGGCGTCGTCCCGCTCGCCAGGGACTTCACCCGGCAGGCGCTCTACGACTGGGGCTGGCTGCCCGCCGCGACGGCCGAGCGCCGGGCCGCCGCCGAGGACGTCCTGCTCGTGGTCTCCGAGCTGGTCACCAACGCCTGCCTGCATGCCGAGGGCCCCGAGGAGCTGCGGGTCGTCCGCGGCGGCCGCGTGCTGCGGCTGGAGGTCGCGGACCACGGGGCCGGCCAGCCGGCGCCCCGCACCCCCCACCGGGCGGGCCGGCCCGGTGGCCACGGCATGTTCATCGTCCAGCGGCTCTGCCTGGACTGGGGTGTGATCCGCGCCACCGACGCCCCCGGCAAGACGGTCTGGGCCGAGCTGGCCGCCCCCGCGTAGCAGCCGCCGCCGCTTTTCGAACACCCCACGGCCACCTGCGTACTCGCGGTACGCGCCGCGTATGAGCGCCCTCCGCGACGAGGTGTCCGGAAACGTTGTGTATACGGAGCCTTACACGAGAACGTGTTCTGCGGGGCGGTCGTGTGCCGTAGTGTGCCCTCCCGTGAAGGAAATGTGAGTACCGGAGCCGCGTCCTGAGCGGCGGTCTCTTTTCCTGGCCTGGGGGGGCTGACAATCTTGGCAAACACTCACACGCACGGCTTCCGCACGGCACGGCCCATCGGTGCCCGCACCGGTGCGGGGACGCAGCCGGTGACCGCCGGCCGCCTGGCGAAGCCGCGCTGGTACCTGCCGGTGCTGCTCGCCGTGGACGCCGGCGTCACCGCCGCCTCGGTGCTGCTGGTGTTCGGCCGGGTCGACCAGCCGCACCCCGTGCGGTACGCGGCCGTGGCCGCCTCCGCGTGGGTGGGCGTGCAGGCCCTGCGCCGCCGCTACCGGCTCTTCGAACTCGGCGAGTCCCGCGGCGCCCTGCCGGTGCTGCACGACTGGCTCATCCTCGTCGCCGTGCTGGCGGTGCTCAGCGTGGCCACCGCCCGCACCCCGCAGCCGTACGCGGCGCTGCTCGCGCTCACGCCCGCGCTCGTGTGCACCCTCATCGCCCGCCGGGCCGTCCACCGGCACCTCACGGCCGTGCGGCGCGCGGCGGAGGCGGTCGACCGGGTCCTCGTCGTCGGGGAGCCCGGCGCGCTGGAGGGCGCCGTGCGGCGGCTGGCCTCCGGCACCGACCACCCCTACGCCGTGGTGGGCACCGTCGTCGTCGGCGACGGCCCGCCGGAGGGCCGCGACCCGATGGCACCGGTCGCGCTCGGGCACGGCGACCGCCTGGACGTGGGCCAGGGCGGCGCGGGGAGCGGCTCGTGGGCTACGCCCGCTGGCACGGCGCCGACGTGGTGCTGCTGGCACCGGGCCCCCTGCTCACCGGCGACCGGCTGCGCGAGCTGTGCTGGGCGCTGCACGACGAGGGCCTGGAGGTCGCGTTGGCGCCCGGCCTCGTGGAGACCTCCGCGAAGCGGCTGACGGCCGCGTCCGTGGCGGGCCTCACCGTGCTGCGGGTGGAGCGGCCGCGCGCCGGTGGCGTCCACGCGTTCCTGAAGGCCGTCATGGACCGGGGCGGCGCGGCGGCCGGGCTGCTGCTGCTGTCGCCGGTGTTCCTGCTGCTGACCGTGCTGATACGGCTGGACTCGCGCGGACCGGCGTTCTACCGGCAGCAGCGGGTCGGGCGGGACCAGCGGCCGTTCACCATGTGGAAGTTCCGCACCATGGTCCTCGACGCCGACAAGCTGAAGGCGGAGCTGGCCTCGCACAACGAGAACGACGGGCTGATGTTCAAGATGCGGCGCGACCCGCGGGTCACCCGCGTCGGCCGGTTCCTGCGCCGGACGTCCCTGGACGAGCTGCCGCAGCTCGTCAACGTGGTGCTCGGTGACATGTCCCTGGTGGGTCCGCGCCCGCCGCTGCCGGACGAGGTCGCCGGCTATGACGCGGCCGCCCTGCGCCGGCTGCGGGTGAAGCCGGGCATGACCGGCCTGTGGCAGGTCAGCGGCCGGTCCGACCTGTCCTGGGACGAAACGATCCAGCTCGATCTGCACTACGTCGACAACTGGTCGTTCAGCAGCGATCTCGATGTGATGAGCCGTACGCTCCGCGCCGTCGTCGACGGCCGCGGAGCGTACTGAGGGCCGCGCCGTGGGGTCAGCGCTGCCCGAGCCACCAGGCGTAGGTCGACGAGATGCCGTCGCGCAGCGCGATGCCGGGCTTCCAGCCCAGGCCGGCCAGCCGCGAGACGTCCAGCAGCTTGCGGGGCGTGCCGTCCGGCTTGGAGGTGTCCCAGCCGATGCGGCCGGTGAAGCCGGTCACGTCCGCGACCGTCTCGGCCAGCTCCCGGATGGTGAGGTCCTCGCCGCAGCCCACGTTGACCGGGGCGTCGCCGTCGTACCGGGCGAGGAGCGTCGCGCAGGCGTCCGCCAGGTCGTCGACGTGCAGGAACTCCCGGCGGGGGGTGCCCGAGCCCCAGAGCGTCACCTCGTCCCGGCCGGCCTCGCGCGCCTCGTGGAAGCGGCGGATCAGCGCCGGCAGCACATGCGAGGTCTCCA
This sequence comes from Streptomyces sp. CC228A, assembly GCF_021390935.1. Classification (GTDB taxonomy): domain Bacteria; phylum Actinomycetota; class Actinomycetes; order Streptomycetales; family Streptomycetaceae; genus Streptomyces. The sequence goes on along the minus strand of NZ_JAJPUI010000014.1, from coordinate 9,124 downwards.
GGTCGAAGTTGTCGCCGGGGCCGTAGAGGTTCGTCGGCATCGCCGAGATGTAGGAGGCGCCGAACTGGCGCCGGTAGGACTGCACCTGGCAGATGCCGGCGATCTTGGCGAGGGCGTACGGCTCGTTCGTCGGCTCCAGGGGGCCGGTCAGCAGCGCGTCCTCGTTGATCGGCTGCGGCGCGTGCTTCGGGTAGATGCACGACGAGCCGAGGAACAGCAGCCGGGCCACCCCGGCCGCGTGGGCGCCCGCGATCACGCTGAGCTGGATCCGCAGGTTGTCCTCGAGGAACGGCACGGGCTGGGTGCTGTTGGCCATGATGCCGCCGACCTTGGCCGCGGCCAGGACCACCGCGTCCGGCCGGGTGTCCGCGAGGAAGGCGGCCGTGGCCGCGGCGTCCCGCAGGTCGAGCTCCGAGCGGCCGCGGGTGATCACCTCGTGGCCGTCGGCGGTCAGGCGCCGGACCATGGCGGAGCCGACGAGCCCGCGGTGCCCGGCCACGAATATCCGGGCTCGGGCCGGCAGGAGGGGCGACGACGGGGTGGTGGGCGGCGTGGCCGCCTGCGAGTCGGTCATGTGCCGGATCATGCCAGGCCCGCGGCCCCGCGCCACACCCGGAGTCCGGATGTGACGCATCTATCGCCTATGTCCGTGCATATGACACCGCACCGGGCGTCGGCGCCCCGGCCCGGGAGCAGGCCGCGCCGCGCACCGCCGGGTACGGGCCGCCGCGCACCGCCGGGTACGGGCCGCCGCGCACCGCCGGGTACGGGCCGCCGCGCACCGCCGGGTACGGGCCGCCGTGCGCCGCACCACAGAACCCACCCCACCCACCGCAACTGAACGCCAGGGACGGAGCCGGTCCGCGGCCCGCCCGGGAGGAGAACCACGCATGAGCAAGACCGCACTGATCACGGGGGTCACCGGGCAGGACGGCTCGTACCTGTCGGAGCTGCTGCTGTCCAAGGGGTACACGGTGCACGGCCTGGTGCGGCGGTCCTCCACCTTCAACACCGAGCGGATCGACCACATCTACCAGGGCCCCCAGGAGGAGGGCCGCAGGTTCGTGCTGCACCACGCCGACCTGTCCGACGGCGTCGCGCTGGTGAACCTGCTGCGCGAGATCCAGCCCGACGAGGTCTACAACCTCGGTGCCCAGTCCCATGTGCGGGTCTCCTTCGACGCCCCGCTGTACACCGGCGACGTCACCGGGCTCGGCGCGCTGCGGCTGCTGGAGGCGGTGCGCGCCTCCGGCATCGAGACCCGCGTCTACCAGGCGTCGTCGTCCGAGATGTTCGGCTCGACGCCGCCGCCGCAGAACGAGCAGACCCCGTTCCACCCGCGCAGCCCGTACGGCGTCGCCAAGGTGTACGGCTACTGGGCCACGGTCAACTACCGCGAGGCCTACGGCATGTACGCGGTGAACGGCATCCTCTTCAACCACGAGTCGCCGCGCCGCGGCGAGACCTTCGTGACCCGCAAGATCACGCGTGCGGTCGCCCGCATCAAGGCGGGGCTCCAGAAGGAGCTCTACCTCGGCAACCTCGACGCGGTGCGGGACTGGGGCTACGCGCCCGAGTACGTGGACGCGATGTGGCGGATGCTCCAGCAGGAAGAGCCCACCGACTACGTCGTCGCCACCGGCGTGGCGGCCACGGTGCGTCAGTTCCTGGAGACTGCTTTCGGCCACGCGGGGCTCGACTGGGAAGAGCACGTGCGGTACGACGCGAAGTACGAGCGCCCCAGTGAGGTGGACGCGCTCATCGGCGACGCGAGCAAGGCCGAGCGGCTGCTCGGCTGGAAGCCCGAGGTGCTGGTCGAGGACCTGGCCCGGATCATGGTGGACGCCGATATCCGCCAGGTCCAGGACGAGTTGTCGGGAGTCGCGGTCCGCGTCGACCGCTGAGCCGGCGGCGGCCGGGCACGCCCCGCCGCCCCGCAGCCGCGCCGCCGCGGCCCACCGCCCCGCCCGGCCGCACGCGGCACGGGCGGGGCGGTGGGTCTGTCATCGCCAAGGGGGCGCGCGGGTGCCCTTCGCGCGCTGCGGAGGTGCTCTCATGCGCCTCTGTGTGCCCGTCCGGTCGTCCGGCGGCGTCCCGGAGGACCTTGCCGCTGGTGGCGGGCGGGAGCGGCCGCGGGCGTGCGGGGCGCGGCCGGTGAACGCGGGGCTGCGCGCGGTCGTATCACGTGATTGACTCGTTTTATACGCAACCAAGCTGTGGATTTGCGTCACAGATGGCCGGAATTGGCCGAACAGACGTTACTCTACGGCTCATTCATTCTGACCGGGTGGACCGTCCGTATCCGAGCGCACGCGAGAGCCGCGCCGCCGACCTCGGACCGCCGCCCACAGCACAGGACGTTGTCGTCTTGGGGGGTACATGAAGAGAACAAGAGGGCTGCCCGTCGCCCTCGCCCTGTCCGTGGCAGCGGGCGGCCTCGGTGTGGCCGTCGCGCCGCAGGCCACCGCGCTCACTCCGCCGGTGGGCTTCACCGCGGACGACCTGCCGACCTGGCAGACCAACGGCATCGTCTGGGCCATGGCCGAGGCGGACGGCGTGGTCTTCGCCGGCGGCACCTTCTCCGCCGTGCGGCCGCCGGAAGGCGCTTCCGGCACCGCGCAGGAGGCGCTCAACTTCGTGGCGCTGGACGCCGCGACCGGTGCGCCCACCGACTGCTCGCTGTCCTTCACCGTCAGCCAGGGCACGGCCACCGTGCGGGCCCTGGCCGTCTCGCCGGACAAGAGCACCCTGTACGTGGGCGGCTACTTCGGCGCGGTCAACGGCAAGTCGGTGTCCAGCGCCGCCGCCATCGACATCGCCACCTGCACCCCCAAGGACGGCTTCCACGCCGTCTTCCCCGCAACCGTGCGGGCGCTCGCCGTCAGCGGCGACACCGTGTACGCGGGCGGCGACTTCGGCCAGGTCAACGGCGAGACCCGGGAGCGGTTCGCCGCCGTCGACGCCGCCACCGGCGCCCTGCGCCCCTTCACGGCGAACGCCGACGAGCCGGGCCGCGCCGTCGAGCTCACGCCCGACGGGAAGCACGTCCTGCTCGGCGGCGACTTCTTCTACGTCAACGGCGCCGCCTCGCACGCCCTCGCCGTGGTGGACGCCACCACCGGCGCGAACGTCAAGACGTACCCCGACGGCTTCATCCAGAACGTCTCGGTCGTCAAGGACATCGACGTCGACGAGACCGGCTTCTACACCGCCAACGAGGGCACCGGCGGCTTCGACGGCCGAATAGCCCTGGACCTCGGGACCTACGAGCAGCGCTGGCGTGACGGCTGCTTCGGCGCCACCCAGGCCGTCGAGTCCCACGGCGGCGTCCTCTACAGCGCCTCCCACGCGCACAACTGCTCCAGCGAGAACGAGTTCCCCGACGGGCGCCGCTACCACTTCCTGGCCCAGCGGACCACGTCCACCGGCAAGCTCGGCTGGTTCCCCGACACCAACGACGGCCTCGGCGAGGGCATAGGCCCCCGCGTCATGACCATCAGCGCCAAGGACGGCGTCGAGTACATGTGGTCCGGCGGTGAGTTCACCACCGTCAACGGCGCCCCCGCGCAGGGCCTCACCCGCTTCGCCTCCACCGGCGACACCGGCAAGCCCACCACCCCCGTGGCGAGCGCCGCCAGCACCAAGCCCGGCGAGGTGCAGGTGCGCTGGCGCGCCAGCATGGACCTCGACGACAGCAAGCTGACGTACAGGCTCTACCGCAACGGCGCCGCCACCCCGATCGCCACGATCGACGCCGAGTCGCTGCCCTGGCACCGCCCGCAGGTGTCCTTCACCGACACCGGCCTGGCCCCCGGCAGCTCCCACACCTACCGGGTGACCGCCACCGACGGCGCCGGCAACGTCAGCGCCCTGTCCGCGACCGTCACCGCGACCGTCGCCGCCTCCGAGGAGCCCTACCCGACCGCCATCACCGGCGACGGCGCAGGGATGTACTGGCGGCTCGACGACACCACCAGCCCCTACGTCGCGGACTCCTCCGCCGGCGACCTGAGCGGCCTGCAGTACGGCGGCCCGACCCAGGGCCAGGCGGGCGCGCTGGCCGGCGGCAACAAGGCCTACACGTTCGACGGCTCCAACGACAAGCTGTACACCGACCGCCGCGTCAGCGTCGGCGACAGCTACAGCATCGAGGCGTGGTTCAAGACCACCACGTCCCGCGGCGGCAAGCTGATCGGCTTCGGCAACAACACCACCCGCTTCAGCAGCCGCTACGACAAGCACATCTACATGAACAACTGGGGCCAGCTGTACTTCGGCGCCTACGACGGCCGGGCCCGCACCCTCTCCACCTGGGGCACCTACAACGACGGCAAGTGGCACCACGTCGTCGGCACCCAGGGCCCGGACGGCATGACGCTGTACGTCGACGGCAAGAAGATCGGCTCCAACGGCTACAGCGGCCACGAGAAGTACCTCGGCTACTGGCACGTCGGCGGCGACCAGATCGGCAGCTGGCCGTCCCGCCCGTCGAGCAACTACTTCGCCGGCCAGATCGACGAGGTCGCGGTCTACCCGACGGTGCTCAGCGGCACCCAGGTCGCCGCGCACCACGCGAAGGCCGCCGTGGCGGGCGACACCGTCACCACGGTGCAGGCCGCCGAGGACACCTACGTCAACGCGGGCGCGTCCGGCACCAACTACGGCAGCGCCACGTCCCTCGCGGTGCGCGGCAGCTCCGCGTACGAGACGTACCTGCGGTTCCCGCTGCCCGCGGCCCCGGCCGGCACCAAGCTGGTCGGCGCGGCACTGGAGGTGCGCACCGACTCCTCCTCGTACGCCGGGTCGACCGACCCGGTGAAGGTCACCACCGTCACCGGCGACTGGACCGAGGACGGCGTCACCTACGCGAACCGGCCCGCCCTCGGCACGGAGACGCTCGGCACGCTCACGCCTCCGTCGGGCCCCAACGCCGGGGCCTCGGTCCAGCTCGACACGACCGCCGTCGGCGCCGCCCTCGGCAGCACGTACGAGCTGGCGCTCACCGCGGAGGGCACGGACTCGCTGTGGCTGTGGTCGAGCGAGGCACCCTCCTCGGCGGGCACGCCGAAGCTGGTCCTCACGTTCACGCCGAACTAGCCCGCGTGCAGGAGCGACACATGCGCATCTCCCCTCTCCGGCGGCCGGGCCGCCCCGCCGCGGCGGCCGCGCTGCTGCTGGCGGCGGCGCTCACCGTGAGCGGCTGCTCTGCCGACCCGGACGGGGACGGGAAGGCCGGCGCCTCGGCGCCGGCCTCGCCCGGCCTCTCCGCGGCCGAACGGGTCGAGAAGGAGCTGGACGCCCCCGCCGAGGAGGCGCCGGAGCCGAAGGCGTCCGAGGCGTCCGAGGCGTCGCAGAAGCCGAAGAAGGACACCGTGGCGGACGGGAAGCTGAAGCCCGCCACGGGCTCCTTCTCCGAGAAGGAGAAGGAGTTCCTCAGCGGGCGCGTCCCCGAGTCGGTGGAGCCCGCCGCCGTGCTCGACCTCGGGAAGGAGTCGTGCCAGCGGATCGAGCGGACCGCGAAGCACGACAAGGACGCGGCAGCCGCCGCGGTCGTCGCCGGTGACGTCCGGGACGCCGAGGACGCCGTCGCCCACCTGTGCCCCGAGCAGCAGCCGGTGCTCGACGCGGCCAAGGGCGGCTACGCCGACGGCAGCCACGAGAAGCCCGCCCCCGGCCGCTACCGGACCGCGTCGTCCGGCCCGTCCTGCACCTGGCAGGTCACGGACGCCAAGGGCGGCATCCTCACCTCCGGGCCCGCCCCGGACGCGAAGGACGGGCAGCACACGCTGACCATCCCGTCCGGCGCGGCCGGGTTCGAGTCCAGCGGCTGCTACGCCTGGCTGCGGGCGTAGGCCCGGCCGTAGACCTCCAGCAGGTCGTCCACCACGGCGCCGATCGAGAAGGCGTCGGTCGCGAGCGCGTGCGCCGCGGCCGACGCCTTCCGCGCTTCCGCGGGCTCCAGCAGCTCCACGACCGCGTCCGCGAGACCGGAGGCGTCCCGCACGACCCGGCCCGCACCGGCGTCCCGCACGGCCGAGGCGAGCCCGTTCGACTCCGTCACCACGGCCGGGGTGCCCACGGACAGCGACTCCAGGACCGACATCGGGAAGGGCTCCTCCACCGACGGCAGGACGTACACGTGCGCGGCGCGCAGCTGGTCCAGCACCTCGGCGGAGCCGAGCGCACCGATGTAGTCGACCTGCTCCCGCAGCCCGAGCTCGTCGACGAGCCGCCGCACGGCGGGCAGTTCCCCCTCGTCGGGGCCCGCGATGACGAACCGGGCGTCCGGGTGGCGGCGCAGCACGGCGGGCGCGGCGGCCACGAAGTCGCAGGGCCGCTTGCGGGCCTGCAGCCGGGCCGCGTAGAGGATGCGCGGCGCACCCTCCGGGGCGGGCCGCGGCTCCTGCCGGGGCACGCCGTTGACGAGCGGCACGGCGTTGCCGAGCGGCTCCCCGAGCACGGCGTCGAGGCCGCGCCGCTCGTGCGCGGTCAGGTGCAGCACGGCCGCCGCGCCCCGCAGGACGCGCCGCACCGCCAGCGCGTCCAGCACCTTCGCCAGCAGTTTGTCGCTGGGGTCCACCATGCCGTGGGTCTGGAGCACCAGCGGCACCCCGGCGCGCAGCGCGGCCAGCGCCACCGGCAGGGTCACCAGGTCGCGTGCGAGGTGCACGTGGACCACGTCGGCGCCCCGCACGAGGCCGCGCGCCTCGGCCAGCAGGGCGGGGAGGTGATGCCGCTGAAGCCGAGCGGCAGCAGCCGCTTCGCCGGGTACAGCCGGGCCGGGACGCCCTCCACGTCGGCGGGCGGGGTCGGGCCGAAGCCGTCGGCCAGCGCCAGCAGGCGCGGCTCGTGGCCGCGCTCCCGCAGGCCGTGCGCCAGGTTCAGGGCGACCCGCACCGGGCCGCCGAACGCCCCGGTGGGGAGTGCAGCGTGACGGCGTGCAGCACGCGCAGGGGCGTGCGGGGCGGTACGGCGCTCACTGGGGCTCCTTGACGGGGCGGCGGGCGCCGTCCGCGGTGTGCAGGGTCAGCTCGGGCAGGTCCTGGTGCAGCACGGCTCCGGCGCCCACGACGGCGTGCCGTCCGACGCGGGTGCCGGCCAGCACGGTCGCGCGGGCCGCCACCCAGGCGCCGTCCTCGACGGTGATGGGCGCGTTGCGGTAGCGGAAGTCGGCGGCGCGGTGGTCGTGGCTGCCCGTGCAGAGCAGCGCCTCCTGGGACACGCACACGTCGGCGCCGATGGTGACCGGCTCAAGGTTGAGCAGCCAGGCGCCCTCGCCGATCCAGGTGTTGTCCCCGATGCTCAGCTTCCAGGGCCACAGGACGCGGACCTTGTGGCGGATGAACACGTTCGTCCCCACCGTGGCGCCGAAGGCGCGCAGCAGCGCCACCCGCAGCCGGGCGGGGCACCACCAGGCCATGAAGACCAGGTTGAGCACGGCGAACCACAGGGCCTGCGTCAGCTTGCCCCGGCCCTTGTCGTACCCGGCCAGCGTGAACGCGGACAGATCGCGCATACCGCCGGACTCCCCCCTGTGCGCACGGTGTGAAAATCGGAGCAACAGGTTAGCGGCTGCGGGGCCGGCAGGTCCCGAGGGCCTCGTTAGACTGCGCCCGGAAGCGGGCGACGGGGGGAACAGAAGTGACGGCCGACACCACCACGCCGCCTGCCGTACGCCCGGCGGCGCCCGCCGGGAGGGGGCTGGTGCCGCTGCCGCCGCCGTTCCGGCCGCGGACCCTGCTGTCCCGCGCGCTGGCCGTGCCCCTCGTCCTCGGCCTGTCCTGCTTCCTGCCGCTCGTGGTGGTCTCCCAGCCCGGCGAGGGCCCCAGGGACGCGGCGTTCTGGCTGCAGCTCGTCCTCACCGTGTACTGCGGCGTACGGCTCTCCGCCATGGTCCTCACCGCCCGCCGCAAGCTGCTCCAGGCCACCTTCTGGATGTTCTGCTACATGGCCATGGGCGTCGCCCCGCTCGCCCAGGCGGTACTGGGCCGGGTGCCGACGCCCGTGGTCGGCCCGCGGGAGGACCTCGTCCAGGCCGTCTCCCTGGTGCTGCTGGGCTGCTTCGCCTTCGACGTGGGCGCCCTGCTGGCCCGCTACCGGCCGCCGTGGCGCCGGCGCGCCCCCGGCGAGCCGCGCCCGCCGGGGAGGTCGCGCCCGACGACCGGCCGGTGATGATCCACCGCCGGCGGACGTACCTGCTGGCGCTGTTCGCCTTCGTGTGCGGCGCCCTGCTCATCGTGAAGCTCGGCGGCCCCTCCGTGTTCTTCAGCAGCCGCCAGGAGATCATCGAGACCATCGAGGACACCGGCGTCGCCACCGAGGGCGGCGGCCAGGCCGGTCAGGCGTTCCTGCGCGGCTTCGGCACGGTCCCGCCGCTCATCGCACTGCTCGTCTACCTGCGCTGGATGATCACCTCGCGCCGGGCGCGGCGCACCTGGTCCGTCGTCGCCGTGTTCGGCGCGCTCGCGGTCCTCAACATCGTCGTCAACAACCCCGTCTCGAACCCCCGCTACTGGTTCCTGACGGTGATGTTCGCGCTGCTCTTCACGGCCTTCCCGGCCAGCGCCGCCATGTACCGCACGTCGCTGAGCCTCGGCGTCATCGTGGCGCTGCTGCTCTTCCCGTTCATGGACCGCTTCCGGTACGACGAGAACAACACCCGGCAGATCGAGACGACGTCCTTCCTGGAGCCGCTGGCCCTCAAGGACTACGACCAGGTCGGCATGTTCGCCAACACCATCACGTACGTCGAGTCGGGCCAGGGGCACTCGTACGGCTACCAGCTCACGGGCTCGCTGCTGTTCGCCGTACCGCGCTCCCTGTGGGAGGACAAGCCGTCCGACACGGGTGTGACCGTGGGCGAGTGGATGGGCGCCGTGAACACGAACCTGTCGTCGCCGGTCTGGGCCGAGCTGTGGATCGACTTCGGCCCGGTGGGCATGACGGTCGGCCTCGCCGCCCTCGGGTACGCCGCGGCCCGCGTCGACCGCCGGGTGGCCCGCCGCGCGGTGCGCGGCTCGCCCTCCGGCAGCCTGCTGCTCATCACCGCGCCCCTGGTGGCGGGCTACTCCTTCATCCTCGTACGGGGACCGCTGCTCCAGGCCACCGGCAAGATCGCCATCGC
>NZ_JAJPUI010000013.1 GCF_021390935.1 Streptomyces sp. CC228A | reverse complement strand
GAGGCGGGCGAGGTCCACCGCTCCGTCGCCGCGCAGCGCGCGCACGTCCTCGGCCCCGACCACCCCGACACCCTCGCCAGCCGGTACGAGGTCGCGTCGACCCTCAGCCGCACGGGCCGCACCTCCGACGCGCTCCGCGAGTTCACCGAGGTGGCCGAGGGACGCACCCGGGCCCTCGGCCCCGACCACCCCGACACCCTGAAGGCCCGCCAGGAGGTCGCGTACGTGCTCGGCCGGCTCGGCCGCCACTTCGAAGCGCACCAGGCGTACGCCGACGCCCTCGCCGCCCGCGAGCGCACCGCGGGCCCGGACCACCCCGACACGCTGCGCTGCCGCCACAACCTGGCCTTCACCCTGGGCAGGCTCGGCCGGCTGGAGGAGTCGTACCGCATGGCCTACGGGGTGGCCGCCGCCCGCACCCGGATCCTCGGCCCCGACCACCCCGACACCCTGATCACCCTGTACGAAGTGGCGCACACCCTGGGCCGGTTGGGCCGGTGGACGGACGCGCTGCGCACCTACCGCGAGGTGGCCGCCGCCCGCGGCCGCGCCCTGGGCCCCGAGCACCCGGACACCCTCGCCGCCCGCTACGAGGTCGGCATCAGCCTCGGCAGGCTCGGCCGGGCCCAGGAGGCGCTGGACCTCTTCCGCGACCTCGTGGCGGCCCGCGCCCGCACCGGCGGCCCCGCCCACCCGGAGACCCTGCGGGCCCGGCACGGCTTCGGCGTCAACCTGGGCGGCTCGGCCGCTGGGAGGAGGCGCTCGCCGAAGCCCGCGACGTCGCGGCCGCCCGGGACCGGGCCCTGGGCCCCGACCACCCCGACACCCTGGTCAGCCACCGGGAGGTGGCGGTGTGCCTGGGCTGGCTGGGCCGCTGGCACGAGGCCCTCTCCGGGTACCGGCGCGTCGCCCGCAGCCGCGAACGCCTCCTCGGCCCCGACCACCCCGACACCCTCGCGGGACACCACGACGAGGCCCAGTGCCTGGAGCGACTGGGCCGCCACGACGAGGCGGTGGAGATCTACCGCCGTGCCGCCGCGCCGAGCCGCCGCCACCCGTGACAGCGCTCCGGGCGGACCCCCGGAAAAGGGGGCCCGCCCGGAGCGGTGGTGCGCGCGGTCAGCCGCGCGGCGGCTCAGACGTGCCAGCAGGTGCCGTTGAAGTCCGCCACGTGCACGTCGCCGGCCGACACATGGCCGCCGCTGAACCAGCAGCCGTGGACGTCACCGGTGTGGGCGGCGGCGGGGGCGGCGGCGAGGAAGCCGACAGCGAGCAGACCGGCCAGAGCGATCGAGATACGCCGAAGCATGTTCGTCTCCTTGTGAGTGGGGGTACTCGCCTCGACTCTTCATCAGCTCCCGCCGACCCGCACGCCGGGACGTACGACCGGGTGGTGGCGCCCGTCCCGGCGCGCCGCCCGCTGCACCCTCCGCCGCGCCCTCCGCCGGGCCGGCCGTCGACGCCGCGCGCCGTCCGCCGCACCCTGCGCAGGGCCGCCCGTCGGTGCCGCGCGGCCGTCCGCCGCGCCGGGACCGGTCAGGTCTGCGGCGGTTCCCGACGCGTGTCGGGCTCCTGGCCCAGCTGCTGCCTCAGCTTCTCCTGAGCGGTGTCGACCTGGCTGCTGTACTTGCCCTGGGTCTTCTCGTCGACGAAGTCACCTGCCTTGTCGATCCCCTGGCCGGCCTTCGCCTCGTGGCCCTTCAGCATCTGCTTGAGCTTGTCCATCACGGACATGGGTCATCGTCCTCTCGCCGGGTTCCCCGACCCCCAGTCTCTCCGCCGCGCCCCGCCGCCGCATCCGGGCAGGCCGCCTGCGCCCGCCCGCCGGACGCGTCCCGCTCCCGGTCCCGCCGCGCGAGCCACTCCTCGTGCGCCCGGCTCACCCGCTGCCACAGCGCCGCGCGGTCACCGGCCTCCAGGCCGTCCAGGCGGCGCCGGAACCGGTCCTCCATGGTGCCGAACCACTCCTCGGGCGTGTCGAGTTCCTCCGTCACCGCCCCGGCCGCCTCGATCCGCGTCAGCACCCTGCCGCGCAGGATCCACACCCGCTTCTCGTCCCGCCGCAGCATCGCGAACGTCCTGACGAAACCGGAGTCCGGCGCGGTCGTCAGCCGCACGTGCTCGGCCGCGAAGTCCGCCAGGGCGACCGGCTCCGCGCGGAACTCCATCAGCCGGATGTCGCTGCTGCGCGGCGGGCGAAGGCTCCAGCCGCCCGGCTCCGCGGCCGACCGGTGGAGCCGGTACACGAAGTCCCCCACCGCGTACGTGCCCTCCCGCAGCGGCAGCGGCTCGAACGGCCCGTCACCGAGGCCCGCGTCGACGAACCACTCGGTGCCGCCGACCCGCACGGTGAGGGCCAGATGGTTGCCGGTCGCGCCGCGCCCGTCGGCGTCCGTGTGCACTCCGCCGGTGTGCAGCGAGACGTCGTACCCGAGCGCCTTCAGCAGCGCCGCCAGGGCTCCGTTCAGGTGGAAGCAGTAGCCGCCCTCCCCGGCCGCGAACCGCCGCACCGACTCCTCGGGCGCGATCCCGGGCGGCCTCCCCAGCTGGATGCCGATGTTCTCGTACGGTATGCGGTCCAGATGGGCCCGCTGCAGAGCGAACAGCTCCTCCACGGAAGGCCGTCCCGCCGGTCTCACGCCCAGCCGTGCCAGATATCCGTCGAAACCCTTGAGTGTCATGACCGCCGAGCCTAGCCGCGGCCGCGGCCGGCCCCGCCCGCGGCCGGCCCCGCCCGCTGCCCTGCCGCGCCTTGGAGCCCGACAGGCGGGCGGGGCACGTCAGTCGGCGGACACCGCCCAGCCGTCCGCCGCGATGCGCGCCGCGTCCCCGGGCCGCGCCTCGTCGAACACCACCCGCTCCCCGCCGCCGACGACGCGCAGCCCGTCCACGTACACCCCGCGACCCCTCAACCGCCCCGTCCGCGTGTACCGCCAGCGCAGCCGCACCGCGCCCGCGGGCAGCGCCGCCTCCACCGCGTGCCACACCCGCCCCGACCAGCCCGTCACCACCCCGTCCGGCTGCTCGCGCCGCGCCCCGCCGGCCCGTACGGCCGTGAACGGCACCGCACGCCAGCGCCCCCTGCGCCGCCTCCAGCAGCAGCCGCTCCGCCTCCGGTTCCGTGTCCCACCACAGCGCGCACCGCAGCCGCAGCCCCGGCCCGTCCGCCGCCGGCACCGGGAGCGTCAGCGTCGCCTCCGGGCCGGAACCGGCCGGCAGGCCGGCGCACCACGCGGTACGGCCTGACGGGGGCCGCACCGGCACCGCGCGCGCCAGCCGGTCCGCGACGGCGACCCGCGGCGCGGAACCCGACCGCCAGGTCCGCACGGGATGCACGGAGTTGCCGAGCAGCACCAGGAACGTGTCGCTGCGGCGGTCCAGCACGACGCTCGTGCCGGTGAACCCCGTGTGCCCCGCCGTCTCCGGGCCCGCCATCGCCCCCATGTACCAGCGCTGGTCCAGTTCGAAGCCGAGCCCGTGCGCGTCGCCGGGGAAGGCGCCGTTGAAGTCCCGGAACAGCAGCTCCGCGGAGGCCGGCGCCATGATCCGCGCCCGCCCGTAGCACCCGCCGTTCAGCAGCGTGCGCGCCAGCACCGCCACGTCCCAGGCGCGGGAGAACACCCCTGCGTGCCCGGCGACGCCGCCCCACGCGTAGGCGTTCTCGTCGTGCACCTCGCCCCGCACCATCCCCCGGTCGAGTGCCGACCAGGGCGGCCGGGCGTCCTCCGTGGCGGCGGTCCCCGCCCGCCACGACGCGGGCGGGGCGAACCGGGTGCGCCGCAACCCGAGCGGACCGGTGATCCGCTGCCGCAGCAGCACGTCCAGCGGCCGCCCCGCCACCTCCTCCACCAGGAGCTGGAGCACGATGAGGTTCAGGTCGGAGTAGCGGTACGCCGTGCCCGGCGGGTCCTGCGGCGCCTCCTCCCGCAGCCTCCTCAGCCGCGCCTCCCGGTCCGGCTCCCGGTACAGCGGCAGCCACGCACGCAGGCCCGACGTGTGCGTCAGCAGCTGCCGCACGGTGATCGCGGCCTTCCCGCCGGCCCCGAACCACGGGAGCCGCGCCGCCACCCGCCCCTCCAGCTCCAGCTCCCCCCGCTCCGCCGACTGCACCGCCAGGACCGAGGTGAACACCTTCGTCAGCGACGCCAGGTCGCACACCGTGCCCGGCCGCATGGGCACCCGCCGCTCCGGCGGCAGCTCCACACCCCGCCCGGTCGCCTCGTCGTACCCCGCGTAGCGCACCGCGTATCCGATCGCCCGGTGCAGGGCCACAGTGTCGCCGCGCCCCGCCAGCAGCACGGCCCCCGCGTACCACGGGTGGTCGGGGGAGGGTCCGAGGAACCGCTCCGCGTCCGCGACCATCGCCTCCAGCTGCCCGGGCAGCAGCCCCGCCTCCCGTGCCGGCCCGCACCGCAGCACCGGCCTCCCGCGGCCGCCCTCCCGCATCGGGCCCGCGTGCTCGTCCGCCACCGCCGCACCTCCCCAGCGCAGTCCCAGCGCCGCCAGGGCGCCGCCGACAGCCCGCCGACCGAGCCCTCCGCCCGCCGCCCCGCCGCCCATCCGACGCCCCTTCCGGCACCCCTACCTCGGGCCGGGCAGTGCGCCCGGCCCCGTGCGCCCGCCGCCACGGCAGCGGCGCCCGCCGCGTACACCCCGCCGAGCGGCACCGGTCCCCGTGCCACCGCGAACAGCGGCACGGGCCCGGCCCCGCTCGCCGAGCCGGGCCCGGCCGGCTACCCGGCCCGCAGGTCCACGACCCGCCGGATCTTGCCGACCGACCGCTCCAGCGTCTCCGGGTCCACGACCTCCACCCCCACCGACACGCCGACGCCGTCCTTCACCGCGGCGGCCACCGCCCGCGCGGCCGCCTCCCGGTCGTCCGCCGACGCGTCCGCCCGCGCCTCCACCCGTACCGCCAGGGCGTCCAGCCGGCCTTCCCGCGTCAGCCGCAGCTGGAAGTGCGGCGCCAGCCCCGGCGTGCGCAGCAGCACCTCCTCGATCTGCGTCGGGAACACGTTCACCCCCCGCACCACCAGCATGTCGTCGCTGCGCCCGGTGACCCTCTCCATCCGGCGGAACACCCGTGCCGTGCCCGGCAGCAGCCGCGTCAGGTCCCGCGTCCGGTAGCGCACCACCGGCATGGCCTCTTTGGTCAGCGAGGTGAACACCAGCTCCCCCCGCTCGCCGTCCGGCAGCACCTCACCGGTCACCGGGTCCACGACCTCGGGGTAGAAGTGGTCCTCCCAGACGTGCAGCCCGTCCTTGGTCTCCACGCACTCCTGCGCCACGCCGGGCCCCATCACCTCCGACAGTCCGTAGATGTCGACGGCGTCGAGCGCGCACCGCTCCTCGATCTCCCGCCGCATCCCCTCGGTCCACGGCTCGGCACCGAACAGGCCCACCCGCAGCGATGTCGACCGCGGGTCGACGCCCTGCCGCTCGAACTCGTCCAGCAGCGTCAGCATGTACGAAGGCGTCACCATGATCACCTCCGGTCGGAGGTCCAGGACCAGCCGCACCTGGCGGGCCGTCATCCCGCCCGAGGCCGGCACCACCGTGCACCCGAGCCGCTCCGCACCCGCGTGCGCCCCCAGCCCGCCCGTGAACAGGCCGTATCCGTACGCCACATGCACGACGTGGCCGGGACGGACGCCCGCGGCGCGCAGCGACCGCGCCACCACGTCGGCCCACACGTCCAGGTCCCGCTCCGTGTAGCCGACCACCGTCGGCTGCCCGGTCGTCCCGCTGGACGCGTGGATCCGCCGGACCCGCGACCGGTCCACCGCGAACATCCCGAACGGGTACTGCTCCCGCAGGTCCGCCTTGGTGGTGAACGGGAACCGGCCGAGGTCGGCCAGGCTGCGGCAGTCCTCGGGCCGCAGGCCCGCCGCATCGAACGACCG
Organism: Streptomyces sp. CC228A; assembly: GCF_021390935.1. Taxonomy (GTDB): domain Bacteria; phylum Actinomycetota; class Actinomycetes; order Streptomycetales; family Streptomycetaceae; genus Streptomyces. The sequence goes on along the minus strand of NZ_JAJPUI010000013.1, from coordinate 120,612 downwards.
CCGGTGGAAAGGGACGTTCGCGTACGCGTGCCGCAGTGTCGCCCGGACCCTCTCCAGCTGGAGCGCCGCCAGCTCCGGACGCTCCAGCCGCTCCCCGTCGTCGAGCCCGTCCAGCACCATCCGCCTCCGCCTTCCCGTCCACCCCCCGGTGCCTCACCGGGCGTACCCCATCTCCCTACCCGCTCCCGTGCGGGAACGGACCCCCGACGCAAGGCGTGAACCGAGCGGCCGAGGCCGGGCCCCGCAGCACCGGCGGGACGCCACCCGCCGCCCGCCGCCCCCTGGCCGCCCTCCGGCGGGTCCGCCGCCCGCCGCCCGCTGGCCGTCCTCCGGCAGGTCCGCCGCCCGCCGACCGCCTCCGCCCGGCCGTTGTCCGGCAGGTCCGCCGCCCGCTGGCCGTCCTCGGCGGGTCCGCCGTCCACCACCCCCGGCCGTCCTCCGGCGGGCGCCGGGAAGCACCGTCCCCGCCCTCCTCCGGCGGCCCTGGCCCCTGCTCCATCCCCCTGGCCCCGGCGCAGTCCCCCGCGAGCCGGCGCCGGGCCGGGCACCCGCCGATCCGCGTCGGCAACGGCACCCGCACTCCTCGCCCAAGCCCTGCGCGGGCCTCCCGCGGCACTCGACCGCAGCCGGCGGTGCGCGGCCGCCGCGGGCCCGCGGCCCGCCGCCGCCCTGCCGACCTCAGCGTTCACCGGCGGCCCACAGCAGGGGCCGCCCCACAGCGGGCGCCGCCCCACCTCCCGCCTCCCACCGCCCCACCTCCCATCGTGCCGCCGCCCCGCCGCCCCGCCGCCCCGCCGCGCCGACATCCCGCCCCTTCGCCCACCCCCGCCGGTCCGGGGTCCCCGGTCGGTGGCCCACCGTGCCACCGCCGCCCGCCGTCGCGGTGCCGAGTCAGGCCGCCGCGCCGCGGCCCGTTCCCGCGGCCGCCGCACGGCACCGCGCAACCCCCGCCACAGCCGCCCCACTTGCCCCCGAGCGGTCGCCCGTACCGGTGAAACCGCCGCCTCCCGGCACACCCCGCGCGCGCCCGCCCGCCCCGGGACCGCCTCCGCCGGCGCCGCCGCCGCGCCCGCCCCTCCCGGCCGCGCGGCCTCCCCGCCCCGCTCGCCGCGCCGCACCCCCGGCCACGTACCATGGCACCATGTCGTTCCTCCGCCGCCGCAGCCCCGCCACCCCCGCGGGCCCGGACTTCGACGTCCTGGCCATGGACCCCGGCGACTGGCCCGGCAACCTCGGTGCCGGTCTGCTCCCCGCCCCCGACGGCAGCTGCCAGGGCGTCTTCCTGCGCTACGACCTGTTCGGCGGCCGCGGCCCCGCGATGATCATCGGCAACCTGCCGGAGGGCTCCCCGGCCCGCGACCTGGCCGAGGGGCAGATCCCCTTCGAGGTGGCCCAGCTCCTCGCGGCCCTGGAGCGGGACGACCACGTCGAGGTCGCCGAGACCGAGGACGTCCCGGTCATGCAGGGCGACAACCTGCTCATCGTGCGCCGCCTCAAGCTCACCGAGAGCCGCATCTCCTGCGTCCAGTTCGACCGCAGCGACAACGTCCTGGTGACCATCGCCAGCTGGGACCGCCCCATCACCGACGACCTGTACGCGCTGCTCAAGCCGCTCCCCGCGGAACTCTTCCAGCAGGGCTGACGTTCACCGGACACCATGGCAGCAACCCCTGAGACCTCCGCGACCGTACGCGTCGACAGCTGGATCTGGGCCGTGCGGCTCACCAAGACCCGTTCGCAGGCCGCCACGGCCTGCCGCGCCGGGCACGTCAAGGTCAACGGCGACCGCGCCAAACCCGCCCAGCACGTGAAGCCGGGCGACGAGGTGCGCGTCTTCCACGCGGGACGCGAGCGCATCGTCGAGGTGCGGCAGCCGCTCGCCAAGCGCGTCGGCGCCCCCGCAGCCGCCGAGGCGTACACGGACCGCACCCCGGCCCCGCCGCCCCGCGAGCACGTGGCCCTCGCCGCCGTCCGCGACCGCGGAGCGGGCCGTCCCACCAAGCGCGAGCGCCGCGAACTGGACCAGCTCCGCGGCGCCCGCCGCCCCTGAGAGACGTACCGGCGGCCCGTCTCCGGTCCGCCGGTACGTTCCTCCACGACGGGGAGCACACGGTGCGGGGCCTGCGCCCGCGCCGCGCCCCCGCGCGGCCGTACCGCCGCCCGCATCCGCCACCGGCGGGCCTGGGCCGACATGAAGCCCGCCGCCGGGCCTCGCCTCCTCCCCTTCCTCCGCGCTACCGCGCCGCCGCGGCCGGCCGGGGCGTCAGGCGGGCCGCCGACGTCCCCAGGCCCGTCGGACCGTTCAGCGACGGCACCGAAGGCACCGCCGCCCCGGTCTCCTCCGCCCGGTGCCGCAGCAGCACCGCCTCGTCGTACCGCTCGACGTGCCGGTGCCAGTGCAGGATGCCGGCCATCCAGTCCTGCAACTCCTTGACGTACCCGTCCAGCACCTCCCGTGTCCCCGCGTCCAGGCCGTGGTCCTCGTACAGCACGGGGAACTCGTGGGCGGCGACGTGCCGGAACTGCCGCAGCCGCGCGTGCATCAGGTCGGCGGTGATGTCCACCGCCGTCGGGTAGTCCACGTCGAAGAAGTTCTGCACCACGAGGCAGCAGTTGTGGACCTCGCCTTCGAACTCGATCTCCTTCTGGTACGAGAAGAGGTCGTTCATCAGCGTCGCGAAGTCCACGGCCGCGTTCTCCAGCGCCCGCACCGGACCGCTCCGCCAGATCTCCGGCGGCACCCGGTTGCCGCGCCCGATCCGGCCCAGCGCCATCGTCATGTCGGCACCGAAGGTCGCCCGGCGCATCTCGATGTAGTCCACCGGATCGGGGACGCGGCCCTGCGCCACGTTCGCCAGCTCCCACGCCCAGCTCGCGATCATGACCTCCACGGCGTCGCGGAACGCCCCCCGGTCCCGGTCGCTCATCGGTCCGGCCGTCCGCCGCCACAGGTCCGCCAGGCCCCGCTCCAGGGCGTTGGCGGGCTCCGGCACGGCACCGTGCGCCGCGTCGAGCGGCATGAACAGTTTCAGCCGGTCGTTCTGCGCCCGCGCCCCCGCCACGTCCCGCGGCCGCCCGTACAGCACCGGGTACAGGTCGTCGCCGTAGGTGCCCCAGGCCAGCCACTGCGATGCCAGGTCCAGCTCCTCCGAGCCGGCGCCCGGGTGCAGGCCCGCCGCGCACAGCGGCAGGTCGAAGCCCACGAGCTTCCGCTCGTGCCACACCCCCGACTGGGGCAGGCCGGGCTGCGGCTCCAGGAGGCCCATGTCCCGGCACCACGCCACACAGGCCGCCCGCGCCCGTTCCAGGTGCGGGTTCAGCGTCAGCGCGAACGGCATCTCGACCGGCGGCACCAGGGACGGCCCGACCCGCTCGTACGGCCGGTGCGAAAAGCCGCGCCACCGCGCCTTCTCCGCGCGGCGCGGCAGCCGCAGCGAGGCGGCCGCCATGCCGAAGCCGCCGCCGCCCGGGACACCCCGCAGCGCCCCCTCGTTCATGTACCGGCTGGAGCGCAGGTGCCACTCGTGGCCGCCCGACTGCCAGTCCTGGAGGCCCTTCGCGTACGCCAGGACGGCGGCGGCCTCGTCCGGGCCCAGGCCCTTCTCCGCGCACAGTGCCGGCACCTCGGTGAGCGCCGTGTGCTCGAACTGCTGGAGCCGCGACGTCAGCAGGTCGTTGACCGCGTCGGCCGCCTCCTGCGTGGAGCAGCCGAGGAACCGCTCCAGGACCAGCACGCCGTTGCTGTTCTCCCCCTCGTCCTCCACCTCGCGCTGGTACGAGAACAGGTCGTTGCGCAGGTGCACGGCGTCGGAGAACGTGTCGCGCAGCACCCGCAGCGGCCGCGCGCCCGCCACCCGCTCGGGGACCTCCGCGCCCGCCGCGTACTCGACGAGTCCCGCGGACCACGGGGCGCCGCCCACCTTGCGGCGCATCTCGACGTACTCGACGGGATTGGCGACCCGTCCCTCGTTGATGTTCGACAGCTCCCACAGCGACTCGTTCAGCAGGTGCTCCGTCGCCTCCGCGAACCGCTCCCGCCACGCCGCAGACATCGCGGGCACGGTCCGCCGCCACAGGTCGGCCAGACCCGCCTCCACCGGGTTCTCCGGCGCCGGCACCGGCTCCGCCAGGTCCTTCGGCATGAAGAGCGGCAGCCGGTCCAGGTGCGCCTTGCCGCCCTGCCGGTCCTGGGTGCGCTTGAAGAGCTCCAGGAAGTGGTCGTCGAAGAAGAACACCCACACGTACCAGTCGGTCACCAGCGACAGCGCTTCGGCGTCGCAGTCCGGGTGGGTGTACGCGCACAGCAGCGCGTAGTCGTGGGAGTCGAGGTCGTGCTGCTCCCAGACGCCCGAGCCCTCCAGCATGCCCATCCGCCGCGCCCACGCGCCGGTGTGCGCCCGGGCGGTGTCCACATGCGGGTTGAGCCGCGCCGGGTACGGCACGTAGAACTCGGGGAGTACGAACGGCTGTGCCATGCGTGTCCATGCCTTTCGGTGTACGAAGCGCCCCGGGCGTGCAGCGGCCCGCGGCGTACGGCGCCAGCCCTACCCCCGCCCGCGCGCCCCACGCGCCCCCGCGCCGTTCGTCAGATGAACGAGTGCACGCCCCGCCATCCGTTCGAATGCGCCCCGTGCGCGCCCCGCGGCGTCCGCCCCCGCACATGCCGACGCGCCGTGCACCAGGTGCCCACGGCACCCGATGCACGGCGCGTCGCCCGTGCCGCCCGCCTACGCTCAGCGCGTGCCGACGGCCGCCCGTACGGCTCTGCGCGCCAACGCGATGTCGTCGTGCAGCCGCCGCAGCAGCAGCCGCTGCTCCTCACCGGGCGCGACGGCCCCGGGCTGCAGGGGGACCGAGCCGGCCGGCGGAGCCTCCCGTATGGTCCGCTGCACCGCCGTCTCGTACGTCCGTATCTCCCGCGTCAGCACCAGCATCAGGTTCACCAGGAACGCGTCCCGCGCCGCAGGTCCGTTCGCCTGCGCGTGCTGACTGATCTGCCGCCGCGCCACCGGCGCGTCACCCAGCACCGTCCACAGCGTCGCCAGGTCGTACCCCGGCAGGTACCAGCCCGCGTGCTCCCAGTCGACGAGCACCGGGCCGGCCGGCGACAGCAGCATGTTCGACAGCAGCGCGTCGCCGTGGCAGAACTGCCCCAGACCGTGCCGCCCCTGACCCTGCGCCAGCCCGTGCAGCAGCTTCTGCAGGTCGTCGCGGTCCCGGTCGGTGAAGAGCCCCAGCTCGTGGAAGCGGGCGATCCGCGAGGGGTAGTCCAGGGGCGCGCCGAACGTGCCGGCCGGCGGCCGCCACGCGTTGAGCCGGGCGATCGCGCCGAGCACCGCGCGGATGTCCGCCCGCGGCGGCGCCTCCACCGGGTGGCGGCTCAGCGCGGCCGCCCGCCCCGGCATGCGCTCCATGACCAGCACGCAGTTGTCCGGGTCCGCCGCGATCAGCCGCGGCGCCCGCACCGGCGGCCGGTGCCGGACGAACGTGCGGTACGCGGTGATCTCGTGCCGGAACCGCTCGACCCACGCGGGGGAGTGGTCCAGTAAACACTTCGCGACGGCGGTGGTCCGGCCGGTCGTGCCGATCAGCAGCACCGAGCGTCCGCTGCGCCGCATCACCTGCACCGGGTTGAACTCCGGGCAGATGCGGTGGACCGCCCCGATGGCCTTGCGGAGCTGGGCCCCCTGCGGGCCCGACAGGTCGATCCTGCCGCTGAGCGGTCCGGTCGCCGCCCCCGCCCACCGCCTGGCGCGCCCCACCGCGGCGGGGTCCAGGTACGGTCCGCCGCCGACCGGCGCGGTACGGGGACGGGGCGGGGCGGACACGGAGGACGATGCTGTGTACATGGGCGAGACAGATCCCTTCGCGTGCCGACGACTCCGTACGCTCCCCCGTCCCGCCGCCTGCCGACACCCTGGGGAATGAGGGCCGTCGTCGGGACGGGGTGGCGCTTTCCTACCTGACACCGGGCTGCGGGTGGCTAAACAGCTTGCGCACCCTGGCGAACCCTGGCGAATAGTCGCCACCCCCCTGGCGGAGGGCTACTGTCAACTCAGCCGAGAACCTGGGGGCTTGACGTGACAGGACAACCCAACACCCGCCTCTCCGACCTCTTCGGACTGTCCGGCTGGTCGAAAGGCGAACTCGCGCGGCTGGTGAACCGGCAGGCGGCGGCCATGGGCCACCCGCAGCTGGCCACCGACACCTCGCGGGTGCGGCGCTGGATCGACATGGGGGAGATCCCCCGGGATCCGGTACCGAAGGTGCTGGCAGCCCTGTTCACCGAGCGACTCGGCCGTGTCGTGACCATCGAGGACCTCGGGTTCGTACGACGCGGGCGCGCCGGGAAACGGCGGGACGTCAGGAGCACCGACAACCCTGACGGGCTGCCCTGGGCGCCCGACCGTATGGCCGCGGTCCTCACCGAATTCACGGGAATGGACCTCATGCTCAACCGACGCGGCTTGGTGACCGCAGGCGCCGCGATCACCGGTGGCTCCGTCATCACCGGCGCTCTCCACGACTGGTTCCGCACCGACACCCCGCACCAGAAGCCCCCCCACGCCCGCACCGAGGCCCTGCACGCCGAACCCGTCGGCTTCGACCGCTACGAGGCGGCCCCGATCGGCTGGCAGGAGATCGACGAGCTGGAGACCTCCGTCGAGGTGTTCCGCCGCTGGGACGCCGCCAAGGGCGGCGGGCTCCAGCGCAAGGCCGTCGTCGGCCAGCTCAACGAGGTGGGCGGCATGCTCGCCTACCGCCACCCCGACGCCATCCAGCGGCGCCTGTGGGGCGTCGCCGCCAACCTCGCTGTCCTCGCCGGCTGGATGTCCCACGACGTCGGCCTGGAGCCGACCGCCCAGAAGTACTTCCTCATCGCCGCTCACGCGGCCCGCGAAGGGGGCGACCGGCCCCGCGCCGGCGAGGCGCTGTCCCGCGCCGCCCGCCAGATGGTGCACCTGGGCCGCCCCGACGAGGCCCTCGACCTGATGAAACTGGCCCGCGCCGGCGCCGGCGCGGAGATCCTGCCGCGCACACAGGCGATGCTCCACACCATCGAGGCGTGGGCGCAGGCGGCCCTCGGCCGCGGTCAGGCCATGCGGCGCACCCTGGGCGAGGCCGAGGACCTGTTCGTCGCGCACCGCAACGACGAGGCCCTGCCGAACTGGATGCAGACGTTCAAGGACGAGGACCTGTACGGGATGCAGGCGCTCGCCTACCGCACCCTCGCCGAGCACGACCCGAACGCCGCCAAGCAGGCCCAGTACTACGCGCAGAAGGCCCTGGACCTGCGGGTCGACGGCCGGGAACGCTCCAAGATCTTCGACAACCTGTCCATGGCGTCGGCCTGCTTCATCGCGGACGACCCCGAGCAGGCGGACCGCTACGCCCGGCTCGCGCTGAACTCGATGAGCGCGAACTCGTCGCAGCGCACCTGGGACCGGCTGCGCGAGATGTACCGGCTCACCGCCCGCTACGCGAACTACACGAAGATCGACGACCTGCGCGACGAGATCCTCGTCTCCATGCCGAAGGAGCAGGTGAAGAAGCTCGGCACGAAGCAGGCGTAGCCGCGGGCGGGCCGTCCCACTTGCCAGTCCGCCCGTCTCCCCGTACCCGCACCCGCCGGACGGCGGGCGACGAGCACCCAGGCCACGGCACCCGCAGGCCCGTCCCACGCACCCCGCCGCAGCGCCGTCCCCCCGCGCCCGCGGCGCACCCCTATCCGGGCAGGCCGCCCACCCTGGCGACCACCGCACACCCGCCGGCGACCCCCGCACGGCCGCCGAGTTCCTCCACCACCGCGCGCACGCAGTCCTGCGCGTCACGCGCCCTGGCGAACCGCTTCCCCAGCCCGAGCAGCCTCTCCACCGGGGCGTCCGCGTCCGGCCCGCCGGTGTGCAGGAGCAGCACGTCGCCGGGCGCCAGCCGCACCTCGGCCTCGGCGTAGGCGCCACCGGACGCGGTCGCGCCCAGCAGGGCGCCTTCGGGCCGCGGCAGCACGCGCCCGCGCCCGTCGCGGAACAGCAGCGGGGCGGGGTGGCCGGCCTGCGCCCAGCGCAGCGTCCGGGTCGCCGGCTCGTAGCGGCAGCAGACAGCGCCGCCCGGGGCGGGCTGCGCCGCGGAGTCGATGAGGGCGTTCAGATGGCCCAGGAGCGCTCCGGGGTGGAACCCGGCGACCGCCAGCCCGCGCAGTGCGCCCAGCAGCATCGCCATCGCGGAGGCCGCCGGCACCCCCTGGCCCGGCAGGTCCCCGGCCGTCAGCAGGGCGTCACCGTCCGGCAGCTCCAGCGCGTCGTACCAGCCGGAGCCGTGCCGTTCCCCGGTGCGGGACGGCAGGTGGTGGCCCGCCACGTCGAGCGCCGCGGGGCCGCCGCCGGCCAGCCTCAGGGGCCCGTGCCACGACGGCAGCACCGCGTCGTGCACGTCCGCCGCCGCCCGGTGCTCGGCCCGCTCCGCCTCCCGGCGGCGGTGCAGCGACTCGCGGGACTCCCGCACCGCGCGCTCACTGCGCCGCAGCTCGCTGACGTCGCGTAAGACCGCCCACATGGAGGCGGTGCAGCCGTCCCCGTCGAGGACGGGTTCGCCCGTCATGTGCACCGTGCGGACCGCTCCGTCGCCGCGCACGATCCGGAACTCCCCGTCCAGGGGCCTGCCGTCGATCAGGCACCCCGTCACCATCTGGGTCAGCAGCGCCTGGTCCTCGACGAACACCAGGGAGGGCAGCTCGTCCAGGGTCATCGCGCCCGCCGCGGGGTCCCGCCCGAGGATGCCGAACAGCTCGTCCGACCAGCTGACCTCGTCGGTCAGCAGGTTCCACTCCGCGCTGCCGACCCGGTGGAGCAGCGACCCGGTCGTCCGCTCCTCCGAGGGGCGCCCGTCGGGGCTGCCGCCCGCGCCGCCGCTGTCCGATTCCGTACGGTCCGTCAGCGCGCCGTCGGCCGGAACACGCGCATCGGGCACGTACGCGGCGCGGCCGGCGGTGGCGTGCGCCTCACGACACGCTCCCCCTGTGCTTCCGTGCGCCGCCCCGCGACCCTCGGGTGCGCCCCCTTCGGGCAGGCCCGCGGGAACCCCGTCCCTGAGCTGCCCCAGGTGCGCGCCGATGTCGTCGAGCTGATGGACCGCCAGGTCGCACAGGGCCCGCTGCCAGCGGCCCCGCGGGTCGTCCTCGTCCGCCGCGGCGTCCCTGCGTACGGCGTCGACCTCTCCGCGCAGCCTGCGGGTCTGCGAGATGAGCGCGTCCACCGCGCCGCGCTCGGGCGGCTGCTGGCTGGGACGGTCCGCGAACAGATGGGACGGCATGTCGTACTCCGGAGGGGCGCGGCGGCCAGGGCCTGGAAGAGCAGGGACCGGCTACGACTGTCGCACAGGCGCGCAGGGCCCGTAAGGGATTTGGCCACACTCGATCCGGTGGTGCTCGCGGCATATGCCAAAGGCCAAGCGGGATCCGGTCACGCTGGCCGGAACAGGCACGACGCCCTCCTGCCCGCCCTCCTCCCGGGCCGATCAGCCCCCACCCGACCCCTGCTCCCCGGTACGAACCGGGGCGCGGGGCCCGGAGCCGCGCGGCTCCCGGCAGCTCCGCCGGCCGGGACCGCCGCACGACGTTGAAACGCGGCGACGGGGGTACTCGCACGGGCGCGCCGCGCGCCGACCGGGTGCACACGGGCCCGGGCCCGCGCGGCCGCACGGACGCCGGCGTACCCGGCAGAGCAGGAGCGGTCAGCATGGAAGCAGGCAAGAGGATCGTCGTCACCGGAGCGACCGGGAACGTCGGCACCAGCGTCGTCGCCGCTCTCGCGGACGACCCGGAGGTCGGATCCGTCGTGGGCCTCGCCCGCCGCCGCCCCGACTGGGCCCCTCCCCGCACCACGTGGGTCACCGCCGACGTCGAGAAGGACGGGGACCGGGCCTTCACGGCCCACTTCGAGGGCGCCGACGCCGTCGTCCACCTCGCCTGGGCGTTCCAGCCCACCCACGACCCCCTGGCCACCTGGCGCACCAACGTGCTGGGCAGCCTGAAGGTCTTCCGGGCGGCGGCCGCCGCCGGGGTGCCCGCGCTCGTCCACGCCTCGTCGGTCGGGGCCTACTCGCCGGGCCCCCCGGACCGCCCCGTCGACGAGTCGTGGCCCACCCACGGCTGGCCGGAGGCCGCGTACTGCCGGGAGAAGGCCTATCTGGAGCGCGTCCTCGACACGTACGAACTGCGGAACCCGCAGATCAGGGTGGTGCGGATGCGCACGTCGTTCCTCTTCAAGGAGGCTTCGGCCAGCGAGCAGCGCCGCATCTTCGCCGGCCGGTTCCTGCCGGGGCCCTTGGCGGACCCGCGCTTCATTCCGGTGGTGCCGGACATCGACGGCCTGGTGTTCCAGGCGACCCACACCGACGACGCGGCCGACGCCTACCGGCTCGCCGTCCTGCGCGACGACGTGCGGGGCGCCTTCAACATCGCCGCCGACCCGCCCATCGGGCCCGAGGAACTCGCCGGCCTGCTGGACGCCCGGGTCGTACGCGTCCCCCGCGGGGCCGTGCGCACCGCGGTGGCCGCCGGCTGGAGCATGCGCCTGCTGCCGTCGTCGCCCCACCTGCTGGACGCGTTCCTGCGCCTGCCCCTGATGGACTGCGCCCGCGCCCACGCGGAACTCGACTGGCGGCCGCGCCGCACCGGCCTGGAGGCACTGCAGGAACTCCTCGCCGGTCTGCGCCGCGGTTCCGGCCTGCCGACACCCCCATGACGGGCCGCCGCGTCGCCTGAGCCCGCGAGGCCTCCGGGAGGGCCGCGGTCCGGGCGCGCCCGCGAGCGTGGGGCGGGGCGGCCAGGATGGGGCCTTTCGGGCAGTGCGGCTCGGGTGGCAGTTGAGGACCGGCTGCCTGCGGGGGTACGCCCGTGAACCGGCGGCTTCCCGGCGGGGGCGTACGGGGGCCGGAGCCTTCCCCGGCGGCCGCCGATGTCCCGGGGGCGGGCGGCGCGGGGAGGCGTGCGTGGACCGGACCCCTTCCCGCGGGGCGGGTACGTGGACCGGCGGCTTCCCGCCTGCTGCGCCTCTGCCTGCTCGGCGGGGCCGCAGAGCGCCCGCGGCGACAGCGGGCCGGGCACCCACCCGCAACCCGAACCCGTCGCGTCGGCGGATACATTGTGCTGCCGAAGTGGCCGCTGCGTGGGGGGATTCGTGGAGGACAGGGACATCGCCATGGGCGACCGGGCGGTATGCGACCCGGAGCTGCCCGAACGCATCCGGAAGCAGCTCACCCGGGCTCCGGCGTCCGCAGCTCGTCGACCGACCGGCGGTGAGGCAGCCGGGGAGACGCAGCAGGGGTCGGGCTGCCTCAACGGGTGCACGGTCGTGCTGTTCCTCCTCGGGGTCCTGCTCATCGGACCGGCGACACGGTTCGCCGTCGTGTGCCTGGTGATCGCCACGGTCATCGTCGGGGTGCGCTGGATGGCACGACAAGAGGAAAAGACGACGGACCCCGTCGGCACCGCCCGGAACCATCGCCACCAGTGCGTTCGCCCGTCCGACCTGGAAGCGGATGCGGGCACGCTGCTCATGCGCGCAGCGAGCGCCGTGGACACCGTTTTCGCCTCGGCCGCTCACCGGGACGGGGCCGTCGACCGCGCACGCAACGAGGTCGAGTTGCCCCACCGCCTCTGGAAGATCGCCAAGGACCTGCGCAGCCTGAGTGAGCTGACCGTACGTCATCGCGAAGCGAAGAGCAGCAGCGCCGGCGGTGCCGTGGACGCCGTGCTGGAGACGCAGGCCGCCGCGCTCCATGCCGGCCGCGCCGCCATCGAAAAGCGCGTCGAGGCACTTGAGCAGTACGCAGAAAGCGTCAGATCCCTCGACAGGCTCGCCGAGCAGCACGCACAGGTACAGGCACTCCAGGAGGCCAACGACGCCTATCTGAACCTGCTGGCCTCCGCCGGCGAGGCGTCCTCCACCACGGCGCAGCCGGACCCGGCCGTGCACGAAGCCGCGTCGTTGTCGCGCTCGCTGGAGGACGCGATAGAGCACGCCCGCATCGCCGCGGAGCTGGCCCTGCCGGCCGAGCCGGACAGGTAGCCTCCAGCACGGGCGGGCGGCGACTCCTTCCGCCTGCGGACGCCGCACAGGGCGTACCGCGGCTGACACCAGAGCACGGACACTCCCCCCAGCGACGCTCACCACCACTCGGGCCGGGCCGGGGCGGTGGGCGCGGCCGCGACACGTGACGGAGCCACCCGCCCAAGGCCCTGACCGCCGCCGCTCCGGACGGCACCGACCGGTCACGGCACCGACCGGTCACGGCACCGAAAGGCGCTCGGCGCCCCACCGGGACCGCCTCCGACGGCTGCCCCGTGTGCTCACCGCCCACCGGCCCGCCATGACCGGCCGGCCGGTGGCACCGGGGCGCGCGTGACCGCCCTGCCGCGCCTCCACGGATGTGCCGGAACGAGAACGGCGCGCCTCCCCGCATCGGGAAAGCGCGCCGTCCGCCCCGGCGGGCCCTCACTCCTCGGGGTTCAGCATCCCCGCCGCCGTGGCCAGGTCGGTCTCCGCGCCGGTGGTCAGCGCGTAGAGCGCGTACCCGACCGGGAAGGCGTGCCACAGGTGCTTCGCCTGGACCGCCAGGCCGGGGTGTGTGCGTCCGCCGGCCTGCTCGTACGCCGTGAGGGTGGCCTGCAGCATCTCCTCGCCCCCGGCGCCGTACTGGGCGGACAGGTCACGGGCGGGGTCGTCCACGCGGGCGGTGGTCCAGTCGAGGACCCCGGTGATCGTGCCGTCCTCGGCGAGCAGCACGTGCGCGGGATAGATCTCGCCGTGGGTCATCACGGTCCGCTCGGGCCAGCACGTGTCGTCGTCGAGCCACGCCTGCCACGCCGCGGTGAAAGCGGGGGAGACGGTGAAGGCCTCGCTCAAGCGGGCGATGTCGTCCCGCCACGCCTCACGTACCCGGGCGGGGCTGCGGACCTCCACGCCCGCGGCCGCGGCCTGCTCCGGGGTGACGGAGTGCAGACGGGCCAGCAGGCGGCCCAGGCGCTCGGCGTAGTCCGGGCTGGCAGGGTCCATGTGCCACTCGGGCTTCCCCGCATCGGTGAGGGTAAGGCCCGGGGCGCCCGGCAGCGCCGGGTAGGCGATCAGCTCGGGGGAGCGGATCTGCCAGTCGGGGACCGCGACGCCGGCCTCGGCCAGGACGGGCGCGACCAGGTCGAGGATGCGCATCTCGGCGGCCATGCCCTCGGAGACGTCGGGGCGGCGCGGTACGCGCAGCACCCACCTGCGGCCGGTCGCGTCGGAGGCCATGACGACGCGGTAGTCCAACCCCGCCTCGTTCACCGCGGTGTCCTTCGGGGACAGGTGCAGGCCGTGGGCGGCGGCCAGGGCAGTGACGTCGTCGATCATGCTCATGGGGCCACGCTCTCATCCGCGCCCGCGCGGCCTCCACCCCTTTTCCCCGGCAGCGACGGAACCCGGTGGCCGCCCCGCAACCCGGTGCAGCCCCGTCCGGCGGCGGGCGCACTCCAGGGCCGGGCGCGCCTCCGGGGCCGGGCGCGCCTCCGGGCGGCAGGCCGGCTCCGGCGGGCGCGCTACGCCGGCCGGGGCTCGGCCGAGCCCGGCGCCGTCAGGGTGAAGATGCCCCCGTCCGGGTCCCGCAGCGTCGCCTGCACGCCGGGCTCGTGGGCGATCACCGTGCCGCCGTGCTGGAGCGCCGCCGTCACCCGCGCCTCCACGTCGGACACCGGGAAGTGCACCTGCCAGCGGGGCCGGATCGCCGGGTCCGGCGCCTGCTCCAGCGCGCCCGAGCTGAGCCGCGCCACCGCGTGCCCGCCGCTGCGCAGCACCACCTCGTCACCCTCGTACTCCACCTCGCAGCAGCCGGGCCTGCCGCACGCCCACTCCAGCACCTCCCCGTAGAAGATCGCCGCCTCGAAGGCGTCGCGCGTGTGCAGGCGCACCCACGCCGGGGCCACCGCCCGCCACATCTCCCAGCCCGCCGGGAGCTCGCCTTCCCAGATCCCGAAGACCGCGCCGTCCCGGTCCGCCGCCAGGGCGCCGCGCCCCAGCACGAACGCCACCGGCCCCACCGCCACCGTCCCGCTGCGCTCCCGGATCCGCGCCGCCGTCGCGTCCGCGTCCTGCACCGCGAAGTACGGCGTCCACGCCACCGCCACGTGGAAGGCCGACGCCAGGGCCCCCATGCCCGCGATCGGCTTGCCGCCCGACAGCGCGACGCTGAACTCCTCCCCGAGCCGGGCGGGGCGGAACTCCCAGCCCAGCACGGCGCCGTAGAAGTCGTGCGCCGCGCGCAGGTCCCGGGTCATCAGGCTCACCCAGCACGGCGCGCCGAAGACCGCGCTGGTCGACGTCCTGCCGGAGGCCGCAGTGGCGGCCGGATCTCTGGTCATGTGCAAACCGTCCCCAAGTCGCTCGCGCGTCGCCGTACCCGCCCCCGGGTCCCTCGCTCTCGTCCCATCCTGCACCGATTACGTGATGGGTGCCCATTTCGTCCGGGTTCATGGTGTTTCCCGATGGTAGGGATGTGACGTGGTCATCACTGGGGAACGGCGGCGCGCGAACCCGCCTCTTAGGGTTTCGGATCAAGGACCTCTCTGCGAAAGGCAGTGGTGAGCATGGCCGTCGGCGCATCCCGCGTCAGCGACACCGACCCCGCGGGCGGTCCCGCGGACGCACCCCCGGACCCGGCCGCAGGACCCGGCGGCCGGTTCACCCGCTGGGTGCCGCTGCTCGCCCTTCCGGGCCTGGCGCTGCTCGCCCTCGCCTCCTGGCTCGGCCGCCACGTGCGGCCCTCCGCCGACGAGTGGTGCTTCATCCCGCATGTCCGCGACCACGGCGTCCTCGGCCTCGTCGACAAGTTCTACTCCGTCGACAACGGCCGGCTCGCCAACGGCGTCCTCGTCGGCCTCTACACGAAGTTCCCCGTGGCGGGCCACCAGTGGTACGGCGTGGTCAGCGGGGTCGTCATCCTCCTCGTGCTGTGGGCGTTCCTCGCCTTGGTCCTGCGCCGCACCCGCCGGCGGACGCCTCCCGGCACCGCCTTGGCCACCGCCTCCGTGGTGACCGCCCTGTTCCTCTTCGCGACGACCAACACGTACAAGACGTTCTACTGGCCCGCCGCGTCCGTCTCCCACACCCTCGCCCCGGTGCTGGCCTGCGCCGCCGCGCTTCCTCTGCTGTCCGCCCGCACGCCGCGGGGCAGGAAGGCCGCCGTGGCCGCCGTCTTCCTGGCGGGGGCCTTCATGGGCACGCTGTCGGAGGAGGCGTCGGTCGTCGCCCTCGTCGTGCTCGGGGCCGCGGTCGTGTGCGCCCGCTGGGTGTTCGTCCCGGGCGCCCGCCGCCACGCGAGGATCTGGTCCCTCGCCGGGATGGCCGGCATCGCCGCCGGCACGCTCGTCCTGATGACGTCGCCCGGTTCCCGCAACCGCCGTGAGCGCTACGACGCCGAGACCGTCTCCATGCTGGCGCCCGACTCGCTGATCGGCGCCCTGCGCCAGTACGTCCTCATCCTGGAAACCGTCTTCACCACCTGGCAGTACCTCGGTGCGCTCGCCGCGGGTGTCGTGCTCGGTCTGCTCGCCCGCCGCCGGCCAGGCCCCGGCACGGCCCTGCTGCCGCTGCGCCCCCTGCCGGTCCTGGGCCTCGGCTTCCTGACGTTCCTGGTCACCGGCTACCTGTGCGCCGTCATCACGTACCCGGCGTTCGGCGACTCCCTCATCACCACCGAGCGGACCTGGAACGACTACCTGCTCCTCTACATCCTGCTGCTCGTCGCCGCCGGCGCCTTCCTCGGGCGTGCCCTGCGCCCGGCCGAGGGGCGGCGCCCCGCCGTGCGCACGGCCGTCGTCGCGGTGGCCGCCGCCGCGCTCACGGCGACCGCGGTCGTCTCGCTGTACCCGCCGCTGCTGCGGCTGGGCTCCGCCATGGAAACCCGGGCCGACCGCTGGGACCGGCAGGACCGGTGGCTGCGGGAGCAGGCCGCCGCCGGCGCCACCACCCTCCCGTACCGGCCCAACCGCGTCGGCCGCATGCTGGAGCCCTTCGGCCGGAACGGGCGCACAAGTGGCGGCGCAGTGCATCGCCGACTACTACCGCGTGGACGACATCACGCAGGGCGCGCCCTTCCCGAAGTGACCGGCCCCACACGGCACGGCATCGGCCCCGGCACCAGTACGGCCCCGGCATGACGCCGGTGACGGGGCCGTCGCGCCGGCCGGCACCGCGACCACGCGACCACCGCGACCACGCGACCACCGCGACCACCGCGCGGCGGCGGTGCGGGGCGGTGCGGGGCGGAGAGCCGGGACCCGCGCACCCGGTTCGCCCGCCGGTTCCCGGGCCGGGGTTCAGGACGGGCGGCCCGCGTGCTGGGCGGCCCGGTCCCCGGCCCCGACCGCCGCGGCGTCCGGCGCGTCGCCGCGTTCCGTCTCCCGCACCACGTAGTGGGGGCGGCCCTTCACCTCGTGGTAGATCCGCCCCACGTACTCGCCGATCACGCCCAGCGTCGCCAGCTGCACCCCCGCGAGACCCACTATGGCGGTGATCAGTGTCGCGTATCCCGGCGTGTCCACACCGCTGACCAGCGCGTTCGCCACGATCCACAGGGCGTACAGCAGCGCGGAGACGAACAGCCACAGACCCGTGTGGATCGCCAGGCGCAGCGGCCGGCTGTTGAAGGACAGCAGCCCGTCGATGCCGTAGTTCAGCAGCCGCCTGCCACCCCACTTGGAGGCGCCCGCTGCCCGCTCCACGTTCTCGTACGGGAAGCTCACCGTCTCGAAGCCGATCCAGGAGAACAGGCCCTTCGAGAACCGGTTGCTCTCCGGCAGGGACAGCAGCGCGTCCACCGCCCGCCGCGACAGCAGCCGGAAGTCCCCGGCGCCGTCCGCGATCTCCACCTCCATGAACCGGCGCACCAGCCGGTAGTACGCCCGGCTGAACGCCTTGCGCACCGCGCCCTCACCCGACCGGTCGCGCCGCGCGATCACCTGGTCGAAGCCCTGGCGGTGCAGCTCCACCATGCGCGGCACCAGCTCCGGGGGGTGCTGCAGGTCGGCGTCCATCAGGACCACCGCACCGCCGCGGGCCATCCGCATGCCCGCCAGCAGCGCGGCTTCCTTGCCGAAGTTGCGGCTGAACGACGTGTACCGCACCCGCGGGTCGGTCCGCGCCAGCGCCCGCAGCCGCTCCACCGTCCCGTCGGCGCTGCCGTCGTCGACGTAGCACACCTCGAACGAGAGCCGCGTGGGCCGCAGCGCGTCCAGCATGGCCGTGTGGAAGGAGTCGATCACCTCGCTCTCGTTGAAGCACGGAACGACGATCGAGAGGTCCACCATTGCTGTCTCCATGCACCCTGGCCCGGGAAGGGCGGCCCCGGCGGGCCGCCACACAGGGAAGATGACGCTCACACGGAACCGGTTGCCCCGCAGGCCCATCCCGTCACAGCTTCGATGGTGGAACCGCCGCGCGACGCGCCGCGGCGCCCCACGTTCACGCGAAAGGCCCCGGCCTCCCACTCGGGAAGCCGGGGCCCGACGTCGGCGCCCGCGGAAACCGCGCGAACCCTGCCGGCCGTGACGTCCTACGGCACACCCCCTGCGGCGTGCCATCCCCTACGTCACCTGCCGGCCGCCCGCGCGGCCCTCCTCACCGCAGCGCCCGCAGAAGGCCCTCCCCCCGCTCCAGCGTCCTCGCCGGCCCCTCGGATGCGTCCGCCCCTACGGACCCCGTGTTGCCGTAGGACTGCGTGGAGAAGTTGCCGTTCTGCGTGCTCACCCGGTCGTCCCCCACGGCGGTCGCGAGGGGCGCCGAGGCGCCCAGGACCGCCGCGGCCAGACCGGCCGTGGCGAGAGCCTTCTTGATCATTCTGCTTTCCTCCGTGTCGGGGACCCTGCCGGCGGGTCCCCTTGCCCAACCGCCGAGCGCGGCCCCCGTCACGGCGAGGAGGTCTCCCACCCCGCCGATTCACCCGTTCGCCGCCGGATGGGCTGCCCGCGGCGCCCCCTGGAGGAGCGCCACCGGACGGTGCGAGGACGATGGTGCTCCTGTGGGGGGTGACCGAAAGTGAAGCCCGAGGCGGCCACTCCCGCAAAGAGGGGAAACCCCTGCCCCTCCCCTTCGCAGCCGGGCCGGACCGGGGGGACGGCCCGCCCGCCCTGCTTTGACCTGCGGGAAAGGCGCTCCGACCGTCCGGGCGGCCGGGGGCGCCGCCAGGGCCGGCGACGGCGGCACCGAGGGGGACGCCCGGCCGCCTCGGTGCCGCCGCGGCGGAAGATCGTCCGGAAGACGCGCACACGGGAGCGGGAGCGGCCCGATCGCCGCCCCCGCTCCCGTGCGCCAGGCCAGGACCCGGTCAGCCGCCGAGGGGCAGTCCGCCCAGCAGGCCGCCCGCGACCGGCAGCCCCGCGGCCTTGGCGCCGCCGTCCTGCTGCGCCTGCTCGCCCTTCCCGTCCCCGGTGAGCCCGCCGAGCGGCCCCGTGCTGTTGAGGTTGCTCACCACCGGCGCTCCCACCGCGGTCGGCGTGTGGGCGTCGGCGACGGCGGGCGCGGCCGCCGCCATCCCCACACCGGCCACCCCGGCACACACGGCGGCCAGACGTCCCGTACGGCGTGCGGTCATGGTTTCCACTCCTTCATGGCGTTCATCATGGGAAAAAGCCGCTTGCGGCTGGGTTGTGCAACGACCCCGGCGGCGAGACGACACGGTCCTCCCGGCAGGCGCCGGGCCGCACCCCCGGAAGAGGCGCAGACCCCTTGCGGAGCGCCATCCGTCGGCCAAGGCTCTCCCCATGCCGGACAACGACCTGCGGCGGAGCACCGCCTTCCTCACCGCCTTCGCCCGCCGGGCGGCGGAGCGCACCGCCGACCTCCCCGGTGCCTTCGCCGCCACCTACCTCGCCATGCGGCACACCGGCCCCGTCCCGGCCGGCGGCGGAGCGGAGGGGGTGCCGCTCGACGTCCTCCGGGAACCGCTCGCCCGGGTCTGGCGCGCCGACCTCCCGGCCGTCGGCGACGATGTCGTCCGGGACCTCGTCGAGCGCCGCGCGGCCCGTCTGCGCGGCGCTCCCGCGGTGCGCTTCCTCGCCTCGCCGACACCCGGGGAGACGCGGCCGCCTGGGCCGACCTGTACCTCGACCCGGCGGCCGGTGTGGCGCAGATCGAGGACCTCGTCACCGACCGGGCGCACCGCCGCCGCGGCCACGCGGCCGCGGTCCTCGGCACGGCGCTGCGCCAGGCCGCGGACGCGGGCTCCACCACCCGGTTCCTGACGGCCGACGCGGCCGACCGGCCCGCGCCACTGGTACGCGCGCCGGGGCTTCACGACCGTCGGGCGGCTGCACGCCTACTCCCGCTGCCGAACGGACCGGAAAGCCACTCCGGCGTGCGCCTCCGTGCCCCCCTGCGCGCCGCTGAAGGGACCGTGCGCGCCCCTTCCGCCACCTCCCGCGGGTACGGGGCACCGGCCTGCCGCGGCCGCGCCGCAGGGCCGTACAGCCCCCCGCCGCACCCGCTCTGACCAGCACGTTTACCCCCAACCGCGTAAGATCACAGGAGGTGTGAAAGGGGGACCCGGATGGACCGGAGTATCCGCACATACGACGATGTCATGGCCCTGCTCGACACGCTGGTCGGCCCCGAGGCGGATCGCTCGACCCCGGCCGCCGCCGACTGGTGGGACGCCTTCTACCAGGACCGCGACGCACCGGTGCCGTTCTTCGCCGCGAAACCGGACAGGAGCCTGGCCGACCACGCCGCCGCAGGGCTCCTCGCCCCGGGCCGCGCCCTGGACCTCGGCTGCGGGCCCGGCCGCAACGCCCTGTACCTCGCCTCGCTCGGCTACGACACGGACGCGGTGGACCTCTCGCGTGAGGCACTCGCCTGGGCTGAGGAGCGCGGCCGCGGCGCCGGCGCCGCCGTCCGCTTCCACCACGGCGACGCCTTCACCCTCACCCGGCCCGGCGGCCCCCTCCAGGGCCCGTACGACCTCGTCCACGACTCGGGCTGCTTCCACCACCTGCCTCCCCACCGCAGGGTCGGCTACCTCGCCCTGCTCGACCGCGTCCTCGCCCCCGGGGGCCTCTTCTCCCTCAGCTGCTTCGCGGCCGGCGGCATGGGCTGGGAGGTCGACGACGCCGACGTCTACCGGGGCGGGGCGCCCCGCGGCGGCCTCGCCTACACCGCGGAGTCGCTGCGCCACGTCTTCGGCGACCTCACCGAAGTCGACCTGCGCCGCATGAGCCAGGAGCCGCCCGCATCACCGTACTTCGGCGAGCCGTTCCTCTGGACGGCGCTCTTCCGCCGCCCGCCCGCCCCCTGACGGCACGCGGCTCGGACGCGTCCGAGCGGCGTGGCCCGCGCCGCCCGCGAAGGGGGGCGGAGCGGGCCCGTCCGTGCGGTGTCAGGCGCGGCTGGGCGCAGGCTCGGCCGCGCCGCGCCCGTCCGCGGCGCCCGCGTGGCGCGCGGCGTCCGCGGCCCGCAACCTGTCGTGCGGGCGGGCCGCCAGCAGGTAGCCGACACCGACGACCAGCGTCGCTGCCGTCCCCAGCAGACCGGCCCACACCTGGTACCAGGGCGCGCCCGGCGCGGTGAGGATGGCCCTGGGCCAGCAGACGTTGACCACCTCGAAGCCGGTCCACACCACGGCCAGCACGTTCAGGAACGTGCCGCGCCGGCCCTGCCGGATGTGCCCGGCCGGCACCCACGTCCCGCGCAGGCGGGCGACGAGCGCGGCCAGCGACACGAGGAAGAACGGCAGGAAGGTGGCGGCCGTACCGAAGGCGATGAGGCTGCCGATCGCCGTGGCGTCCAGCCCCAGCAGCAGCCCCGCGCAGCTCACGAGCGTGGAGGCGACCAGCCCGCCGATGGGGGCCTTGCGCCGGTTGACCCGCTTCACGTGGCGGGAGAACGGGAAGACCCCGTCCCGGGCCAGCGAGTACAGGCCGCGTGCCGCACCGCCCTGGGAGGCCATCGCGCAGGCGAGGAAGCCGACCAGGACGACGGCCACGAACGGCTTGTCGGACCACGATCCGAAGGAGTGCACCACCGCGGTGGTCACCGGATCGAGGTCCTCACCGGCGACGACCGCCGCGGGTTCGGGGTGCGCCAGGGCGACCGCCAGGGCGTTGAGGATGACGACCGCGCCGACGCTGACCAGCGCCCACCGCATGGCGCGCGGCACCTGCCGGCCCGCGTCCTTCGTCTCCTCGGAGGCGGAGACGCACGCGTCGAAGCCGATGAAGGCCCATCCGGCCACGGCGACGGCGGCCAGGAAGGCCATCGCGACGGACCCGCCGGACAGCCCTTCCGCGCCCATGGTCCGCGTGAACAGCACGAACCCGTGCTCGCGGAAGAACAGCAGCAGCGCGATGCCGACCACCACCGAGGCGACCGCCTCCGCGGCGATGCCCAGCGACACGAACAGCCGCAGCACCCTGATCCCGTACGCGTTGACCAGCATGCAGCCGAGCAGCACGGCGACCGAGCAGGCCACCAGCCGACCGGGCGTGGGTGTGATGCCGGTGAGGGCGAACACCCAGGGCGCGGCCAGGTAGGCCACCGTCGTGTTGCCGAACATCACGGCGAACTGCCACACCCAGCCGCCCAACCAGCCGAAGGCCGGGCCGAGCAGTCGGCGTCCCCACTGGTACGGCCCGCCCGCCAGCGGCCACTGGGAGGCCAGCTCGGAGTAGACGTTCACCACGAGGCACTGACCGAGCAGGACCAGCGGCAGCGCCCAGATCCACGCGGGGCCGGCGACGACCGTACCGACCATGGCCACCGCGTACAGCGCCACCACAGGCGACACCACGGCGAAGCCCATGGAGACGTTGCCGAGCACGCCGAGGCTGCGGCGCAGCTCCTGGCGGTAGCCCAGGTCCTTCAGGCGGGCGGCGTCCAGGTCGCGGTCGGGGGAGGGGGGAGCAGTCATGGGAGCCCTTCGGGGAGGCGGGCGTTCCGGCCCGGGCGGGACGGCCGCCGCCGGACACGGCGCCCTGACGGGCGGGCAGGGCGCGGTGACGGGCCGGGCGGACCGTAAATCTAACGTTGTTAGGTATCGTGCTGGCCGGGACCTTAGCCCGCCGGGTGGCCGGATGTGAACCCCTCCCGACCGGTAACCTGACCCGGTCGAGAGGGAGGGTGCGGCCGTGGGGCGACCGAGTCGGGCACTGCTGAGCCGCGAGATCATCGCCAGGGCGGCCTTGGAACTCCTGCGGGAGGAGGGCCCCGAAGCGCTCAGGATGCGCGCCCTCGCCGACCGCCTTGGGGTACGCGGAGCGTCGCTCTACCACCACGTGGCGTCCAAGGAGGACCTCCTGGACGCGGCCTCGGAACTGATCAACGAGGAGATCGACCTCGCACCGCTCGACGACCCCGACTGGCGCGCCGGCATCGCCGCCTACGCCCGCGGCTACCGCCGGGTGTACGTCCGCCACTGGAACGTGATCCCGCTCGTCGCCCGGCGGCGCGTCGAGGCCGACCGTGCGCTCCGCGGCTACGACAGGCTGCTGGCCGCCCTGGTCCGCGCCGGCTGCACGCCCGGTGAGGCGGCCGAGACCGCCGCCGCCCTCGACAACCTCGTCCTCGGCTCCGCCCTGGAGACCTTCACCGCGGGCTTCACCCGCAGCCCCGGGGCCTACCGCCCGGACTACCCCGGCCTGGCCGGCGCCCTCGACGCCGCCGCGACCGAACCCGGCGGCCTCGCCGGCCTCGACGACCGCGGTTTCGAACGCGGTCTTTCCGCCCTGCTGTCCGCCCTCCCGCCGCACCCGCCGCGAACCGCGTGACACGACCGGCCGTCCGGCGCGCTCGCTGCGCCCGGGCGCCGGGCCCGTACGGGCGGGGCAGCGGGTGGCCGCGTGATCCCCGGGCCGTACGGGCTGGGGGCGGGATTCCGGGACCCTACAGGCTGGGGGCGCGGGATTCCGGGACCGTGCGGGCGGCGGGTGGGTGCGGGACACCGGGCCGTACGGGCGGGTGGGTGCGGGTGGCGGAAGCGCAGGGCCCCGCGGGTGCGGCGCCGGCGCGTGCCTGGCGGGGCCGTACGGGCAGCAGGACGCGGAAACCGGGCCGGCGGTCGGGAGTCACGCGGGGCCCGGCGGCCGCCCGGCGCGGTGTCTCGCGGACGGGCGGGAGCGGCGTCCGGATGCGGCCGCAGGGCGCGGCGCTCCCCGGAGGCGGCGCCCAGCGCGGCGCCCCCGGGGTGGGGGCATCGCGGGCGGGCGGGTGCGGCGGCGGGAGGGCAGGGCCCCCGCGGAGGCCGTTCCGTCAGGCGGCGGCGCCGAACCACGTGGGCAGGTGAGCGGTCAGCTCGTCCTGGTCGTCACCGACCCACGCCACATGGCCGTCCGGCCTCAGCAGCACGGCGGGCACGTCCAGTTCCGCTTCGGTGTCCGGCAGATGGTCGATCCGGTCGGCCCAACCGGCCACGGAGAGCCGACCGGTCCGGTCGAGCAGGATGCCGCGGCCGCCGTGCATCCGCTCGTACAACCTGCCCTGTCCCAGCGTGACGTCCCGCATCCGCCGGCCGAGCAGGTCGTGTCCCTCGCCGAAGTCGTAGCGCACGCCGACGGCAGTGATCATCCCGGTCACGAGGCGGTTCGCCTCCTCGATGTCCAGCAGCGTCGACAGCAGCCCCCGCAGCGCGACCGCGCCGGGGTCCGTGCTCAGCAGGGTCATCTGGGCGCGCGTGTTCTCCAGCACCCGGGCGCCCACCGGGTGCCGTTCGGCGTGGTAGCTGTCCAGGAGCCCTTCGGGGGCCCAGCCGTCCACCGCCGCTGCCAGTTTCCAGCCGAGGTTGAACGCGTCCTGCACACCGAGGTTCAGCCCCTGCCCTCCGGTCGGCGGGTGGATGTGGGCCGCGTCGCCGGCCAGCAGCACCCGGCCCACGCGGTAGCGCTCGGCCTGCCGGGTGGCGTCACCGAACCGCGAGAGCCAGCGCGGCTCCTGCGCCCCGAAGTCCGTGCCCCCGTACGTCCGCAGCTGGTGCCTGAACTCGTCGAGGGTCGGCGGGGCCGTGCGGTCCTCGGCCACGCCCTCCGCGGGAACGATCACGCGGTACCACCCTTCGCCGAGCGGGACGGCCCCGTACCGCCGGTGGGTCCTGTGGACCTCCTCGACGATGGCGGCGATGGTCTCCGGATCCTCCGTCAGCCGCATCTCGCCGAGGAGCGTCTCGACCCTGGACGGCTCGCCGGGGAAGGCGACACCGAGCTGCTTGCGCACCGCACTCCGGCCGCCGTCGCACCCGACGAGGTACCGCGCGCGCAGCTGCGAGCCGTCCGCCAGCTCGGCCGTCACCCCGTCCTCGTCCTGCCGCACGCCCACCACGTCCCGGCCGCGCCGGAGGTCGGCGCCGACTTCGAGGGCGCGCTCCGTCAGCAGCCGCTCGGTCACCGGCTGCGGAGTGGCGAGGCCGTACGGGTGGGCCGTGTCCAGCGTGTCCGGCCACGGCTTGATGATGCCGCCGAAGATGCCGCCCACCTGGAACTTCTCGCTCACGGCGAGGAACCGGTCCAGCAGTCCGCGCTGATCCATGATCTCCACGCTGCGCGTGTGCAGGCCCTGCCCGCGGGACTCGCCGGTCGGCTCCGCCAGTCGCTCCAGTACGACCACGTCCACACCGTGCAGCCGCAGTTCGCCGGCCAGCATCAAGCCGGTCGGTCCGCCACCGACCACGATCACGTCAATCATCAGAAGGCCCGTTCGCCGAGGGGATTCGGAACGGCCGCCCCACCTGCGTGGGCGCCGTCTGCACCGGGAGCAGTGCAGGAACGCGCCCAACCGGTCATTTCCGTGGGTTCCGGCCGTGGTCGGCCATTCTGGGGCAGGGCCGGGGCCTTGCCGCAAGGCCCCCCTTGCGCTATACGTTGAGAGTGGCAAGGAGACGGTGACCTCCTTGCCCTTTCTGTTTGTGCGTACCGGTGGCGGACCGGTTGTGCCCGCCGGCGGAGGGCCGGCAGCTGTGCACTTCAGCGGCAACTGCCGCGCGCGGGTGGCGGCTTGGGTGCGGGAGCGGTGGCTTCGGCACGGAGGCGGCGACTTCGGTGCGGGGGCGGTGGCTTCGGCGTGGAGACGGCGACTTCGGTGCGGGGGCGGTGGCTTCGGCGTGGAGACGGCGGCTTCGGTGCGGGGGTGGCGGCTTCGGTGCCTCACACCTCTTGCGCGCGCGGGTCCCTTGCCGGGAGCCGACCATCGGCGCCTCGGGCGCACCGCCCCGCCGACCTCCGGCTGCCCTTCGCTCCGTGTCAGGCCCGCACCCCGTCGGCCGACTCCGCTTGCGGGCGGCCCGGCTGATGCGCCGGGGGACCGGCCGGAGGGTCGGGCTCCCAGCGCAGCAGGTCCCCCGGCTGGCACTCCAGGACCTCGCACAGGGCAGCAAGCGTGGTGAAGCGGACCGCCTTGGCGCGGCCGTTCTTCAGCACGGCCAGGTTGGCCGGGGTGATGCCCACGCGGTCGGCCAGCTCGCCCACGGACATCTTCCGCTTCGCCAGCATGACGTCGACGTCCACGACGATCGGCATCAGATCACCTCCTCCAGCTCGGCCCGCATCCGGGACGCCTCGACGTCCCGCGCCACGGCCTGAGCGAGCAGCATCCGCAGGACCAGGACGACGAGCGCGACTCCGAAGACCGCGAGCGACACCCCGCCGAGCAGCAGCACGATGCCCGGCGCGACGGCCTCACCGGGCGCCAGG
Source organism: Streptomyces sp. CC228A (assembly GCF_021390935.1). Taxonomy (GTDB): domain Bacteria; phylum Actinomycetota; class Actinomycetes; order Streptomycetales; family Streptomycetaceae; genus Streptomyces. The sequence continues at coordinate 94,916 of NZ_JAJPUI010000013.1, read as the reverse complement.
ACCACTCCGAGCGCGAACACCAGGACCGCGGCCGCGGTGAACGCGCCGATCACCACGTGTACGTAGCGGAAGGCGTCCGGCGAGAACACCGTCCCCCGGCGCACCATGGCCGCCAGTCGCCACACGCACACGAGGACAGCCTGAGCCGCCACGATCCCGAGCACCGTGATGACGAGGATCGGGATGCTCCGGTCGGCCAGCGGGCTCTCGTCCAGGTCGGCGCCCAGCAGCGCGACCATGACGGTCTGCCCGAACACCGAACCGGCGAGCAGCACCGCGATCACGGCGCGCAGAGCGAACAGCGTGAGTTTCCCCATGGCGACTCCTTCAATCGTAAGGCGATGGAAATCTATCGAGAAACGATAGATGCGGCAAGTCGTGGAGCGGACCTGGACGGCTCCCGGGCGCACGGGTGTCGCGGCGCCCCGGTGTCGCGGCGCCCCGGTGTCGTGATGCTCCCGGTGTTGTGATGCTTCCGGTGGCGCGGTGGCGCGGTGGCGCGGTGGCGCGGTGGCGCGGTGGCGCGGTGTCAGGGTGTCGTGCGGCCGTGTGGTCGTGCCGTCCTCGGAACGCGATGCCGCCGACTCGGAGGGCCGGATTTCTGCTGCCCCTGTCGGGGGCCCGTCCCACCCGGAGTTACGCCGTCCGGACCCGCCGGCACCTGCCGCACTGGGCCGGTCGTGCGGGTCGCGGCCCCGGGTGCGGACCGGTGCCGCGTCCGTACGCGTGGAAGGCGGAACAATGCCGCCGGGGGTGAAGCGCCTGTCCGAGGAGCAGAATGCCGCAGGACACCCCGACCGTGCCGACCTCGCGCATGACACTGCTGACCCTGTCGACCGGAGCGATCGAAGCCGTCAGCTTCCTCGCGCTGGGGCCCGTGTTCATCGCCATGCAGACAGGCAACGTCCTCTTCCTCGCGTTCACGGCGGCGGGCCGCGGAGGGCTGCCGCCCGCCGCCTCCGGGGTCTCCCTCGCCGCGTTCACCCTCGGCGCCGTCCTCGGAGCGCGGCTGGAGTCCGGTGCGGAGGAGCGCCGGCGGCGCTGGCTCACCACCGCGCTCGTCACCGAGGCGCTGCTGCTCGCAGCCGCCGCGCTCACCGGCTGGGGGCTCGGGGACGCCGGGGGCACCCCCACAGGACGCCACCTGCTCGTCATCGCCGGCCTGGCGCTGGCCATGGGGGTACGCAACGTCACGACGCTCCGGCTGCCCGTCCCCGACATGCCGACCACGCTCGTCACCCGCTCCCTCACCGGCCTGGTCGCCGCGTCACCGCTCGGACGCGACCCGGCTCTCGGCTACGGCAAGGGCTCCTGGGCGCGGCGCGCGTTCTCCGTCCTCGGCATGTTCGCCGGCGGGTTCCTGGGCGCTGCGCTCCTCGCCGCGGGGCTGCCTCTGTCCGTCGTGATCCTGCTCGCCGCCGTCCTGGTGCTGCTCGTCGCGCTCAGCCTGTGGTCCGCCCGGCCCCTGGGCGGGCGGAGCTGAGGATGGCCGTACGAGGGGGCTGTCCCTGCGGACCGGCGGCCCGGTGTGGCGGGTCGCCGTCCAGGCGGTATCCGCGACCGGCAGACCGGCAGACCGGCAGACCGGCAGACCGGCAGACCGGCAGACCGGCGTGGGGTGGTCGCCGTCCGGGCGGTTCCCGTGCCGGCGGGCGTCCGGTGCGTCAGACGCATCCGAGGAGCCGCTGCAGTGGCCCGGGAACACGGCCGAGGTCCAGGTGGGTGACCAGTGCCCGTGCGTACTGCGCCTTGCGGCCGCTGTGCGTGCCCATGAAGCGGCGCAACTGGCGTTCCACGGGCCACTCCCGCTGCACGGGCTGGTTCTGGAAGGTGTGGAAGGGGCGGGCTTCGCCCTGGGCCTCGATCACCTGCCGCACGCCGTCGGCCCCGAGGGCGCGGATCAGCTCGTCCTCAAGGTCCGCTACGCACACATGGAATCCGAGGTCCTCCAGGTCGGACGGGGCGAGCTGCGAGGCCAGACCGACGCGTTCCAGGTGACGTCGGAAGTGCCGCTCCTCACCGACGTCGCACAGCCCCGCCAACGGCAGTCCCAGCCCGGCGGGCCCGCACACGTCGAGGAAGCGCCCGATGCTCGTCGCGCCTCCCAGCGGCACCACCGCCACACCCTCCGCCCCGAGGTCCCGGCCGTGGCGGGCGGCCAGGGTTTCGAGGGCGACGCGGTCGCTGTCCCCCTCGACCAGCACGACCCTGCGCACCCCGCCGGCCCGTGCCCTGGCCACCGCGGCGGCCTCCGCCGCCCCCGGCCCGCCGGCCGCCCACGCGCCGACCGCCAGGCGGAACTGCCCCAGAGCGTCCACGGCACCTCGCCTCCCCGCCCCATCCTGGCACCGCCCCTCCCCGTACGCATACACGTTCTCCCGCGGCAGTGACGTGAGCGCCGGCGGCTCCACGCGGTGGGCCGCCGCCGTACGCGGTGCTCCCGCGGGCTCCCCGGCAACCCGGAGCGCCGGCCCCGCGGGTCACGCCTTGCGCGGCGGCCGCGCGGGCGATGCCGGCGCCGACTCCGGCCCTGATCCCGGCCCTGATCCCGCAGGCAGGCCCTCCGCGGTGTCGGAGCGGTCCGTCCGCGCCGCGGCGCAGGCCGGGCGACCGCCGCTTTCCTGTGGGGCCGCCGCGCCGCGCCGTGTCGGGATCAGGGCCCCTCCGCATCGCCGGGGGGACGGCGCAGGCCGGCGGTGTGCTCGCTGACGGCGTCGAGGCGGCCGCGCAGTTCCGCGTGGCCGCCGTCCAGGTGCGCGCGGGCGTCCGCGAGCGGCGCCAGCAGGGCGGCCGGGTCGTGGTCGCCGAGGGCCCGGCCCAGGAGGGTGCGGGTCTCGTCGGGAAGGTCGTCGAGCGCTGAGAGCTGCCCGGCGAGCTGGCGCAGGCGCGAGGCGTTGTCACGGGCCCAGGCGGCGACCCTGCGGTCGGACGCCCTCCGGTCGCGGGTGGCCTGGACGCGCTGCTCGCCGGTGGTACCGGGAGCGCCCGGGCGCAGCCGCAGGTAACGGCGCTCCGCGGCCTGCCGGCTGGCCACGCCCAGCGGGGCTGCCAGGTCCGTCCAGCTGGCCCCCGCGTGCCGTGCCGCCTCGATCAGGCGGGTCTCCCAGCCGGCCAGCCGCTCCCTGGTCAGCCGGAGCAGCAGCAGTGCCGCGAGTGCCTGCTCGGCCGGGGACGCCTCCCCTTGCCCCGCTGCCCCGGCGCGCGCTCCGGGCGTCTCGGCCGTGGCGAGGGCGGCGGTGATCGCCTCAAGGGCGGCCTGCGCGGCGGGAACCGACGGTGGAAGCGCCCGGGCGGGCGGTGCCTGCCCGTCGGCGTCCACGCGGTCGTCAGCGGTCATGGCCATCCCTCCGGTCGTCATCGAATGGATGACGCTCATGCTTGTCATCGATTCGATGACATGGTACAACGGAATCAACCGACAGCGCATGGGCATACAGCAGAAGCGAATCGGAGGTGTTCTCACGATGCTGATGCGCACCGATCCCTTCCGTGAACTCGACCGGCTCACCCAGCGGCTCCTCGACGCACCGTCGGGCACCTGGTCAAGGCCCTCGGCCATGCCGATGGACGCCTTCCGTGACGGTGAGCAGTACGTCATCGCCTTCGACATCCCGGGCGTGCAGCCGGACGCGATCGACATCGACGTCGAGCGCAACATGCTCACCGTCAAGGCCGAGCGGCGGCCGGCGCCCACCGGTGACGAGGTGCAGATGGAGCTGGCGGAACGCCCGCAGGGCGTCTTCTCCCGTCAGGTGATGCTGGCCGACACCCTCGACACCGAACACATCAGCGCCGACTACGAAGCGGGTGTCCTCACCCTGCGCATCCCGATCGCCGAACGGGCCAAGCCCCGCAAGGTGGCCATCACCACCGCCGGGGGACGCAAGGAGATCCAGGGCTGACACCCCCGCCGTGACCGGTCACCGGTGACCCGCCTCGCCTGCCGTCGGCGAAGGGCGGCATCCCCCTCCTTGCCGCCCTCCGCCGCCAGGCCCACCGGGAGGGAGAAACCCAGCGATGACACTGCGGCGCGAAGCGTTCCTCGAACACGTACGGGAGCGCGGCGAGTACCGGACGCAGGCCGAGGCGGACCGGGCAGCCCGCACCGTGCTGGCTCTCCTGGGCGCCCACCTCGTCGGAGACGTCCGGACGGAACTGGCCGCCCGGCTCCCCGAGGGCTACGCCCTGATCCTGCTCAACCCCCTGCAGGCGGCGGAGCCCCTGTCCGCCGAGCGGTTCGTCCGCGCCACCGCGGCGTGGATCGACGGCGCCACCGAGACGACCGCCCTGTGGGACGTCGGCGCCGTCCTGAGCGTGGCCGCCGACGTGGCTGGCGACGACCTGACCCAGCGGATACTCCTCCAGCTCCCGCCGGGCTACGACCTGCTCTTCGGCGCCCCCCGCCACACCCGGCCCGACCCCCGGCGCCGGGCCCCCGACCGCGCTGAGCCGCGTCCCGCCGGAGCCCCCACCGGCGGGACGGCCAGCGCGCACAACGGCACAACAGCAGAACACCGCGCACGAGAAAGGACCTTCCGTCCATGCAGACCCTGCCGCAGCCCACCGCCGCCCGGCCGGCCGTGTCGTACCGGCAGATGCTCGAACGCGTCCGCTACGAAGGCGTCTACCCCACTCGCGAACGCGCCGAAGAGGTCGTCCGCACCGTCCTGGGCGCGCTGGGGCGGCAGGTGACCGGAGAGGAGCGGGTCGCGCTCGCCGCCTGCCTGCCCCGCCCGGCCGCCAGGATCTTCACCGCCCAGCCACCCGAGAACGAGTGCCTCACCGGCTGGGCCTTCGTCAAGGACATCGCCACCCGCACCGGCGCGTCCCTGGCCACCACCCGCTGGGACGTGGGGTCCGTCCTCACCACCGTCGCCCATGTGGCCGGACCCGACCTCACCGACCGGCTCCTGCGCCGGCTCCCGCAGGGCTACGCCCTGCTCTTCGGCCGCGCCCAACTCGCGCAAGCCGCCTAGAAGGCCGATGAAGATCTTGTTGGGGGGCTGTCCGGCCGTAGGCCGGGCGGCCCTTTGGTCTATGTGGTGGTGGGGGTGAGGGTCCAGGTGGTGCCGGTGTGGGTGAGTCCGAGGTTGATGAGGCGGCGGAGGTTGAGGGCGGCTGCCCGGTTGTGGAGCCAGGTGTTGTTCTTGAGGACGCCTCGGTAGGGGACGCGGCGGTTGCCTTTGGCGACGAGCCAGGCGATGGCGCGTTCGACGGGTGGTCGCCAGCGGCGGTACTCGTCCTGCCATTCCTGGCTGGTGGCGGCCTGGTCCCGGGCGGTTTTGAGGAGGTCGTACTGGGGATGGACGCTGAAGACGCGTCCGGTCTTGGACCTGGTGCAGCGTTCGCGCAAAGGGCAATCGAGGCAGAGTTTTTTTGAACTGGGCCTGGCGGTTGCCGCCCGAGAGGGGGCGGCCGAGGGCTTTGGTGTGGCCGGCCGGGCAGGTGACGTGGCCGGCCTGGGTGTCGACGTGGAAGTCGTCGGTCGTGAAGCCGCCGGGGATGGCCTGCCGCAGGGGCGGGGGCTTGATCACGAGGGTGTGGCCGTCGGCTTCGAGGGCTTCGCGGAGTTCGCCGGTTCCGTAGGCGGTGTCACCGAGGACGGTCAGGTCCTGGTCCTCGTCGGCGAGGAGGTCTTGGGCGACGGCGGCCTCGTGGTTGCCGGCTCCGCTGCCGGCGGTGAGAGCGACCTCGGTGAACAGTCCCGCCTCGGGCTCGAACGCGGCATGCGCACGGAAGCCCTCCTGGTGGCGGGTCCGGTTCTTGTGGATGTGCCGGGCCTCGGGATCAACCGTGGAAACCACGCGGTCGGGTGCGGTCCCCCGGGTGATGCGCCAGCGTCCGTCACGGCCGTCGGACTCCTGGGCCGGTTCGACGTCCTGGCCTGCGACCAGGGCCAGCAGGCCGGCCGCGTTCGCGGCCTTCTCGCCGAGTTCCTGTTCGGGCAGGTGGCCCAGCAGCCGCAGTGCGTCACCGACGAGGGCGTCCACCAGGTCCGCCCTGGCCTGCCGGTCGTTCCAGGCGATCCTCGGTTTGCCAGGGTCGCTGTAGTCGTGGGCGGTGCACTGCACGGCCGCGGCAGGTCCGGCGCCGGGGACCTCACGGATCACCGCCCGCACGGCGGAGATCAGCTGGGTGACGGTGTCCTGGGTGGCCACCGCGTCATCGAGGACGGTGGAGTCCAGTGCCCGCCGGTGCTTTCCCTTCAGCACGCCGGTGGCCTTCACGACCTCGCGCACCGCCTCGAAGACCCGGTTCGGGCAAGCCGAGCGGGCCAGACGACGGCGGAAGTAGGCCAGCAGCGAAGGATCGAACGCCATATCGTGCAAGCCGAGCCCGCACGCGGCCTTCCACCGCAGGTCACAGCGTAATTCCTGGACCGTCTCGAAGTCCGACATCCCATGCAGGGCCTGCAGCGTGATCGCCGCGGCCAGGACCTGCGGAGGCATCGACGGACGGCCGTTCGCCGACGGATACATGTCCTCGAACATCACCGCGGGAAACAGCTGCCCACGATGCTCGGCCAGGAACGCGAAGACACTCCCAGCCGGGATCAACTCCCGGCAGGTCTCCCACACATCCGGCCCGATCGTCTCCCCAACCCACTCCCCTTGCACCACAAGACGAGTCTGGCCCCGCCGCTGACGCGGCGAGGCCAGAACCCAACATTTTCAGCAGTCTTCTAGATGAATGAGTCCGATGTTCGTGCTGGTCGCGACCATGGCGAAGGGCGCCCGTTGGTCAGTGTGTGAAGACAAACCTGGACGCCCTTCTGGCGGCACTGTACGTGTTCATCGACGACCATGTGGCGCCTTGTCGCCGGATCGGGCGACCCCCGAAACTGACGGACGCCGAACTGCTGTGCCTGGCGGTCGCCCAGGTCCTGCTCGGTTCTCCCTCGGCCCGGCACTGGATCCGCTTCGCCCACGCCCGCCTCGGCCACCTGTTCCGCTACCTGCCCCAGCAGTCCGCCTACAACAAGCGCCTCAACGCCGCAGGCCCCCTGATCAGCCGCGTGATCGAGGCACTGGCCCGGCAGGTGCCGACCTGGAACGACGACCTGCGGCTGATCGACTCCACCCCACTGCCCTGCGCGGCCTCCCGCGAGACCGTCAAACGCTCCGACCTGGCCGGACACTGCGACTACGGCTACTGCCGCAGCCACTCCCGCTTCTTCTGGGGCTTCCGCCTCTACCTGGTCACCACCGCCGAAGGCATGCCCGTCACCTGGTGCCTGGCCAACCCCAAGATCGGCGAACGGGAGGTGATGGCCGCGCTACTCGAACGCGACCACCACCTCGTCCGCCAAGGACAGGTGATCCTCGCCGACAAGGGCTTCGCCGGGAAGGAGTTCGAAGCGTTCTGCTCCGAGCGGCTCGGGGTTCATCTGGTGCGGCCGGACCGCGAGGACGAACCGGCCCGGCACGGAAAGATCGCCCGGGTCCGGCAGTGGATCGAAGCCGTCATCGACACCCTCAAGGGCCAGCTCTGCCTCGAACAGCACGGCGGCAGAACCACGGCCGGAGTCTTCGCCCGCACCGGCCAACGACTCCTCGCCCTCGCCGCCGGCATCTGGCACAACTGGGCCACCAACGCTCCCGTCAAGCGATCACTGATCGCCTACGACCACTGAAGACATCGGACTCATTCATCTAGAAGGCCGATGAAGATCTTGTTGGGGGGCTGTCCGGCCGTAGGCCGGGCGGCCCTTTGGTCTATGTGGTGGTGGGGGTGAGGGTCCAGGTGGTGCCGGTGTGGGTGAGTCCGAGGTTGATGAGGCGGCGGAGGTTGAGGGCGGCTGCCCGGTTGTGGAGCCAGGTGTTGTTCTTGAGGACGCCTCGGTAGGGGACGCGGCGGTTGCCTTTGGCGACGAGCCAGGCGATGGCGCGTTCGACGGGTGGTCGCCAGCGGCGGTACTCGTCCTGCCATTCCTGGCTGGTGGCGGCCTGGTCCCGGGCGGTTTTGAGGAGGTCGTACTGGGGATGGACGCTGAAGACGCGTCCGGTCTTGGACCTGGTGCAGCGTTCGCGCAAAGGGCAATCGAGGCAGAGTTTTTTGAACTGGGCCTGGCGGTTGCCGCCCGAGAGGGGGCGGCCGAGGGCTTTGGTGTGGCCGGCCGGGCAGGTGACGTGGCCGGCCTGGGTGTCGACGTGGAAGTCGTCGGTCGTGAAGCCGCCGGGGATGGCCTGCCGCAGGGGCGGGGGCTTGATCACGAGGGTGTGGCCGTCGGCTTCGAGGGCTTCGCGGAGTTCGCCGGTTCCGTAGGCGGTGTCACCGAGGACGGTCAGGTCCTGGTCCTCGTCGGCGAGGAGGTCTTGGGCGACGGCGGCCTCGTGGTTGCCGGCTCCGCTGCCGGCGGTGAGAGCGACCTCGGTGAACAGTCCCGCCTCGGGCTCGAACGCGGCATGCGCACGGAAGCCCTCCTGGTGGCGGGTCCGGTTCTTGTGGATGTGCCGGGCCTCGGGATCAACCGTGGAAACCACGCGGTCGGGTGCGGTCCCCCGGGTGATGCGCCAGCGTCCGTCACGGCCGTCGGACTCCTGGGCCGGTTCGACGTCCTGGCCTGCGACCAGGGCCAGCAGGCCGGCCGCGTTCGCGGCCTTCTCGCCGAGTTCCTGTTCGGGCAGGTGGCCCAGCAGCCGCAGTGCGTCACCGACGAGGGCGTCCACCAGGTCCGCCCTGGCCTGCCGGTCGTTCCAGGCGATCCTCGGTTTGCCAGGGTCGCTGTAGTCGTGGGCGGTGCACTGCACGGCCGCGGCAGGTCCGGCGCCGGGGACCTCACGGATCACCGCCCGCACGGCGGAGATCAGCTGGGTGACGGTGTCCTGGGTGGCCACCGCGTCATCGAGGACGGTGGAGTCCAGTGCCCGCCGGTGCTTTCCCTTCAGCACGCCGGTGGCCTTCACGACCTCGCGCACCGCCTCGAAGACCCGGTTCGGGCAAGCCGAGCGGGCCAGACGACGGCGGAAGTAGGCCAGCAGCGAAGGATCGAACGCCATATCGTGCAAGCCGAGCCCGCACGCGGCCTTCCACCGCAGGTCACAGCGTAATTCCTGGACCGTCTCGAAGTCCGACATCCCATGCAGGGCCTGCAGCGTGATCGCCGCGGCCAGGACCTGCGGAGGCATCGACGGACGGCCGTTCGCCGACGGATACATGTCCTCGAACATCACCGCGGGAAACAGCTGCCCACGATGCTCGGCCAGGAACGCGAAGACACTCCCAGCCGGGATCAACTCCCGGCAGGTCTCCCACACATCCGGCCCGATCGTCTCCCCAACCCACTCCCCTTGCACCACAAGACGAGTCTGGCCCCGCCGCTGACGCGGCGAGGCCAGAACCCAACATTTTCAGCAGTCTTCTAGCGGGAGCCCGCGGCGGGAACCGAGCCGGGTCCCGCGCCCGTCCCGTGGGCTCGGGGACCGTCCAGCGTCCGGGGGCGGGGGCTGGGCTGCACCGCGCCTTCCGGCCCTGGTGCCGGGCCGCACTCCTGGCCGCGGGCTGTGTGCCGTACCGCACGGCGCTGGTGCCGTGCCGCAGTCCCGGCTGCTGGTGCATGCCGCACCCCGGGCGCCGACGCCGTGCCGCACCACCGGGCCCGGAGTTGTCCTGCACCGCGGTGGGCCAGTGCCGTGCCGCAGTCCCGGCTGCTGGGTCATTTCGGACCCCGGGCGCCGACGCCGTGCCGCACCACCGGGCCCGGAGTTGTCCTGCACTGCGGTGGGCCCGTGCCGTGCGGCACTGCGGTGCGCGGGTGCCGTGCCGCACTGCGGGCGCCCTTGCCCTGCCGCACCGCGTGACACCCTGCCGCACCGCTCGGCGCCGGTGTCCACCGCGCCCTGGGCGCGGACGCGCACGTGCGTGCGGCCGCCGAGAGGCGCACCCTGGAAAGAGGCGGCTCTGCTGCCGTCGGCTGCCGTCACGGCCCTGCGCAGGCGGCCGTGAGGAGCCGCACGCGGCAGACGGGTGGCGGTGTGGCCGCGGACGCCGCGCGCCGCGGGGAAGGGTGCCCGGCCGCCTGTCGCGTACGGCCGCGGGTCGCACCGAGCCGCCGCGGAGACCAGGACGCGTGGCGCGGCGTCCGCGTGGCGGTGCCCGTAGGCGCCGGGGCGGCACTGCCGCCCACGGGGACGGGAAGGGTGTGGTGATGGCCGGCGGCGGCGGTGCGGACCTGGGGCAGGCCGGGTTCCTCGACGACGTGCTGGTGGACACCGTGCGCCGCACCGGGGCCTCCGCCGGGGGCGTCTATCTGCTGGACGAGTCCACGCAGGTGCTCGGCCTCGTGGTGGTCTGCGGTGTGCCGACGGAGATGGCGCTGCCGTGGACACGGCTGCCGCTGACCGCCCCCGTCCCGGTCGCCGAGGCCGTACGCGAAGACCGTTTCGTGTGGGTCGCGTCGCACGACGACCTGGCCCGTACCTACCCGCGCGTCGCCGCCGGCCTGCCCTACCGCTTCGCCCTCGCCGCCGCGCCCCTGTCCGGCCGCGCCCAAGGCCGGGGCGCCCTGCTCCTCATGTGGCCGGCCAGCCACCCCGCGGAAGCCGGCAGACGGGAACGGGGCCACATCGCCGCGACGGCCCGCCGGATCGCCCACGTCCTGGACGAGAGCCCACGCCCGCCGACGGTGCCCGATCAGCCCCGCCTCGTACCGCTCGGCGGGTTCCGCCCCCGCGGCGCCCAGAACGCGCAGGCCGCCGCCGACTACCTCGAACGCCTGCCGGAGGGCGCGGTCGCCCTCGACCTGGAGGGAAGGATCACGTACCTGACCGCGACGGCCGCGAAGCTGCTGGGCCGGGACGGCGACCACCTGCGGGGCACCCGGCCGTGGCAGTCCCTGCCCTGGCTGGACGACCCCGTCGTCGAGGACCACTACCGCACCGCCGTCATCAGCCGCGACCCGGTCGCCTTCACCGCCCTGCGCCCCCCGGAGTCCTGGCTGCGCTTCCACCTCTATCCCGACGCCAGCGGTATCAGCGTACGCATCACGCGGGCTCCGGCCCCGGACGGCGGCGACGGCGGCGCACCGCCGACGGCCGCCGCCCCGGGCGTCGCGGCGGCCCTCCCCGCCGAACGGGCCCAGGCAGGCCGGCTGTACCAGCTGATGCACCTCGCGGCCGCCCTGACGGAGACCGTCGCCGTCCGGGACGTCGTCGACCTCATCGGCGACATGGTCCTGCCCGCGTTCGGCGCCGACGGCCTGGTGCTGTCCGCCGCCGACGCCGGCCGCCTGCGGATCACCGGCCACCGCGGCTACGACCAGGACATCATCGACCGGCTCGACGGGCTGCCGCTGGACACCGACGTGACCCCCGCGGGACAGGTACTGGTCGACGGGACGCCCTCCTTCTTCGCCAGCCCCGAGGAGATGGCGCGCCGCTACCCGAGCGCCCCGCGCATCAGCGACAAGAAGGCATGGGCGTTCCTGCCGCTGGTCATCTCCGGCCGTCCTGTGGGCTGCTGCGTCCTGTCGTACGACCACCCGCACGCCTTCAGCGCCGACGAACGCGCCGTCCTGACCTCACTCGCCGGGGTGATCGCCCAGTCCCTCGACCGCGCCCGCCTCTACGACGCCAAGCACGAACTCGCCCACGGACTGCAGCAGGCCCTCCTGCCGCGCAGCCTGCCCGCCCTGCCCGGGCTCCGGGTCGCCGCCCGCTACCTCCCCTCCAGCCACGGCATGGACATCGGCGGCGACTTCTACGACCTGATCCGCCTCGACGCGACCACGGCCGCCGCCGTCATCGGCGACGTCCAGGGGCACAACGTCGCGGCCGCGGCCCTCATGGGCCAGGTCCGCACCGCCATCCACGCCACGGCGGGCGCCTCACCGGGCGACGTCCTCACCCGGACCAACCGCGTCCTCGCCGACCTGGGGACCGACCTCCTCGTCTCCTGCCTCTACGCGCACCTCGACCTCGCCCGGCGGCAGATCACCCTGGCCAGCGCCGGCCACCCCCCACCGCTCCTGCACCGCCCGGGCCACCCGCCCGGTGCCCCGCCACTCGACCCGGCTCCCCTGCTCGGCATCGACCTCGACGCTCCGTACCCCGTCACCACCCTGCCGTTCACCCCCGGGACCACGCTCGCCCTCTACACCGACGGCCTGGTGGAGGTGCCCGGTGCGGATCTCGACCTCACCATCGCCGGCCTCGCCGGCCTCCTGACCGGCGGGGAGGACCTCGACGGCCTCATCGACGCGCTCCTCGACCGCACCTGGCCGCAGGGCCGGCACACCGACGACATCGCCGTCCTCCTGCTCCGCAACGCCGAACCGGAACCCTGACCGGGTGCGGGGCGCCGTACGCCCCCGGAGCCGGAGCCGGAGCCGGAGCCGGAGCCGGAGCCGGAGCCGCCTCCGCCGGCCTCCCGGGGCGACCGGAGGACGCCCGGCCGCCCTGCCGTGAGCGCGCAGGCGGCATACCGTGGCCGGGGGAGACGCGCGGTCCCGCCCGACGTCCCGCCGGCCGGCGCACCACGGGGCGGCGACCGCGAGCCGTCGGAACGGAGGCGACATGGCAGGTGGCAAGAAGGCGAAGGCGAAGGCCAAGGCGCAGGACGCGCGGCCCGCACTTCAGGAGGAGACGGCGGGCACGGAGCGGAACCGGAGGGGAGCGACGCGAAAGACGGGGGAGGCGGGACAGAAGAGCGAGACGGGGCAGTCGGGGGAGCGGGCCGCGACGCCAGGAAAGACGGGGCAGTCGGGGGAGCGGGCCGCGAAGCCAGAAAAGACGGGGCAGTCGCGGAATCGGGCTGCGAAGCCGGGGAAGGGCGCAGGGCCCGGGAGCACCGCGAAGGTGCCGCGGGCGGTGTACGAGGCGGAACTGCTGCGCCTCCAGACGGAGCTGGTGAAGCTCCAGGAGTGGGTGCGGGCCGAGGGCGCACGCCTGGTCGTCGTCTTCGAGGGCCGCGACGCGGCGGGCAAAGGCAGCACCATCAAGCGCGTCACCGAATACCTCAACCCCCGGGTCGCCCGGATCGCGGCGCTCCCGAAGCCCACCGAACGCGAACGCACCCAGTGGTACTTCCAGCGCTATGCGGAGCACCTGCCGGCCGCCGGTGAGATCGTGCTCTTCGACCGGTCCTGGTACAACCGCGCCGGTGTCGAGCACGTGATGGGCTTCTGCACCCAGGAGGAGCACCGGCTTTTCCTCCGGCAGTGCCCGATCTTCGAGAGGATGCTCGTGGAGGACGGGATCCTGCTGCGCAAGTACTGGTTCTCCGTCAGCGACGGCGAGCAGCAGGAGCGGTTCCGGCGCCGTTTGGAGGACCCGCTGCGCCGCTGGAAGCTGTCGCCGATGGACCTGGAGTCGATCACCCGTTGGGAGGCGTACTCCCGCGCCAAGGACGCCATGCTGGTCCACACCGACATCGCGGAGGCCCCCTGGTTCGTCGTGGAGAGCGACGACAAGCGCCGGGCCCGGTTGAACATGATCGCCCACCTGCTGGCGTCGGTGCCCTACCGGGAGGTGGTGCCGCCGGTTCTGGAACTCCCGCAGCGCCCGCCGTCGACCGGTTACGCACGCCCGCCGCGCGACCTCCAGAGGTACGTACCGGACCACGCGGCGACCCTGCCGGTTCGCCCGCCCGCCGGCGCCGGGGCCCCTACGCGCGACGGACGCCTGTCTGCCGACGGGAATGCCGCGGCCGATGGCGACGGCGGTGACGCACCGCCGCCCGCGCCCGGGAGGTGACGGCCGTGGCCGCCCGGGGCTCGAACCCGGTTCGCCCCGGCCTGGTGGCGACGTACTGCCCACCGTGCCACCGGGCTTGGCAGGGGGCCTACTGAACCGCTGTGTTGGCGGGCCCGGCAGGAGGACCTACTGCCCGCTGTGTCGCAGGGCTTGGCAGGGGGACCCACTGCCCGCCGAGCCGCCGGGCCTGGTGAGCGACGAACGGCCCGGTGCTCGCGCCGGCGGGGTCCGCAGTCGAGCCCGCAGAACACCATGCCCCTCTGGCCGACCGTCCGGACCGCCGATGCGGTGCGCCGCGCAACGGAACCGCTCCGGCGGTCAGGAAGGCCGAAGCGGCGGGTCCTTTACTGAACCATGACTGAACTTGAGCGGTTAAGTGGACAACGTTGTCATCAGCCGGGCAGAGTGGCCCCCGACTTCGCGGAACGTCGCTGAGGAAAGGCTGGACGCACATGGTGTACGGAGCGCTCGACATCGGGGGCACGAAGATCGCCGGGGCACTCGTCGGCGCCGACGGCGCACTGGTGGCCAGGGCCCGGCGCCCGACCCCGGCTCAGGGCTCCGCAGAGGAGCTGATGGCCGCCGTCTCCTCGGTCCTGGACGAGCTGTCCCGCCACCCGCGGTGGGCGCACCTCGCGAGCCTCGGCATCGGCAGTGCGGGCCCCGTCGACACGGTGGCGGGCACGGTCAGCCCGGTGAACATCCCCGCCTGGCGCGGCTTCCCCCTCGCCGAGCGGGTCGCCGCGCACCCGCGGACCCCCGTGGGGCTGCGGCCCGTGCTGGTGGGGGACGCCGTCGCCATGACCGCGGCCGAGCACTGGAAGGGGGCGGCACGGGGCGTGGACAACGCGCTGTGCATGGTCGTCTCCACCGGCGTCGGCGGCGGTCTCGTGCTGGGAGGGGCGGTGCATGCCGGGCCGTCGGGGAATGCCGGGCACATCGGGCACATCAGCGTGGAGCAGAACGGCCCGTTCTGCCCGTGCGGCGCCCGCGGCTGCGTGGAGCGGTTCGCCAGCGGCACGGCCATCGCCGCCCATGCCCTGGAGGCGGGGTGGACGCCGCCACCCGGGGTCGCCCCGACGGCCGCGGCGGTGGCCGTCGCGGCCCGCGGCGGCGATCCCGATGCGCGCGCCGCCTTCGACCGCGCGGGACGCGCCCTGGCGGCCGCCGTCGCGGCGACGGCGGCTCTCGTCGAGCTGGACCTCGTCGTCGTCGGCGGCGGTGTCGCCCAGGCGGGGAGACGCTCTTCGGCCCGCTCCGCCGCCACCTGGCCGACTACGCGGTCCTGGACTTCACCCGCGGCGTGCCGGTCGTGCGCGCCGCCCTGGACCTCGACGCCGGGCTGATCGGCGCCGCGGCGGCCGGGTCGGGAGCGGTCGCCGTCCGGTCCGGCACCGGCCCGGCCGGGTCCGGCCTTCCCCGTACCGGTGCGGGAGGTTCCGGCGCGCATGGTGCCGGCCAGGCGGGACCGGCCGCCGGCCCTGCGGGACCGGGGGCGCCCGACCCCCTGCCGACCCCCGGCACCTGACCGCCGTACGCGGCACACCCTGCCGCGGCGGCCGACCCGCCGTACGCGACCACGCCCGTACGCGACCACGGGCAAGCGGCCGCGACCCCGCGCCGGGCTGTCGTACGCGGCCGCGGTCGCAAGTGACCGCGAACCAGCCGTAAGCGACCCGCCCGCGAGCGACTCCGCCGCAAGCGCCCCCGCCCGCCCTCGATTCCGTCCGCGTGCGGCCCCGGATCGTACGCGACTCCGCCCGCAGGCGACCGCCACTTCGCCCGCTTGCGACCGCCACCCGCCCGCACGCCACCGCCACCCGCCCGCATGCCACCGCCACCCCGCCCGTACGCCATCGCCCCCCTGCACGCGACCACTTACCGCAAGCGTCCCGCCCCGCCCGCAAGCGATCATCCCGAGGAAGTGCCCGTGGACCTTCTCCGCAACACCGTCCAGCCCTACGCATGGGGCTCCCTGACCGCCCTCCCGCAGCTCATGGGGACGGCTCCGACCGGGGCCCCGCAGGCCGAGCTGTGGATGGGCGCCCACCCCGCGGCTCCGTCGCTCGTGGTGCGCCCGCACGGGCCGGAGCCGCTGGACCGCGTCATCGCCCGCGACCCCGTCCGGCAGCTCGGCGCCCCCGTGCTGCGCCGGTTCGGTTCCCGGCTGCCGTTCCTGCTCAAGCTGCTGGCCGCCGACGCGCCCCTGTCGGTCCAGGTCCACCCGGACCCCGCCCAGGCGGAGGCCGGCTACCGGCGTGAGAACGCGCTCGGCGTCCCCGTCGACGCACCGCACCGCACGTACCGCGACCCCCACCACAAGCCCGAGATGATCGTCGCGCTCACCCGCTTCCGCGGGCTGTGCGGCTTCCGCCCGCCGCGCGACGGTGCCGACCTGCTGGACGCCCTGGCCGTGCCGGCGCTGCGCGCCCACGCCGACATCCTGCGCGCCGGCCCCGAGGAGGCGGCCCTCGCGGAGGTCTTCACGGCGTTCCTCGACCCGCCGGCCGGCCTCCTCTCCGCGGTGGCCGACGCGGTCGCGGCCGCCGCCGGCCGTTCCGGCCCGTACGGCGAGGACGTCCGCGCCTACGCGGAGATCGCGCGGGCGCACCCGGGGGACGCCGGTCTGCTGCCCGCGCTGATGCTGCGCCACGTCGTGCTGCGACCGGGGGAGGCCCTGTATCTGGGGGCCGGGGTGCCGCACGCGTACCTGTCGGGTCTCGGCGTGGAGATCATGGCGAGCTCCGACAACGTGCTGCGCTGCGGCCTGACCTCCAAGCACGTCGACGCGGCGGAGCTGGCGGCCGTGGTGGCCTTCGAAGCGACGCCGCCCCGCATCCTCGTGCCCCGGGAGGGCGCTGCGGGCGAGCAGGTCTACCCGGCGCCCGTGGACGACTTCCGGCTGTCGCGCCTCCGGCTGCGTGCCGGGGAGCCGCCGCTGCTCCTCGCCGGCGGCGCCCCGCAGATCCTGCTGTGCACGGAGGGCGGGATACGGGCCGAGGGGCCGGGCAGCGCGGTGGCCCTCCGGCCCGGCGGATCGGTGTACGCCCCCGCCGCCGAGGACGTGCGGATCACCGGGGAGGGAACCGTCTTCCGGGCGACGGTCGGCCTGCCGCCCGCGCCGGCGGCTGTGCAGCGGACGCCGTCCGCCGGTGCGGAGAACGCCACCGACCACTGAACTTAACCGGTTATGTTCCGACCCTTGTTTTTCGCTCCGGAGGCCCTCTAGCCTCGTCTCGACGCCGAGCGGTTCCCGAAACCGCCACCCCAGGGCCGCGGGGATTCCCCACCTCGGTCCGGCGCACCCTTCCCGCCGCCCGGTGAGAGCCGCAGACACGCACCGGGCGGCGGGACTCCACCGGCTCCGCCCGCACACGGCAGCAGCGACCGCCCGTACGCAGCCGCGGCGACCGTCCGCGCGGACCCGGCAGCACCGCACCCTCCATGTCAGGCAAGCCCGCACGCCCGGTCCCGGACCGCGGCCTGCGCGCGACCGAGTTGGGAGCACCACATGAACAGGAAACTGGCCACCGCGACCGGAGCGCTGCTCGCCCTCGCCGCCGCGACGCTCACCGCACCGGCGACCGCACAGGCGGCCGACGCGACCGCCACGGGCTTCCGTGTGGCCGACGGCCGGCTCCTCGACGCCAACGGACAGGACTTCGTCCTCCGCGGCGTCAACCACGCCCACACCTGGTACCCGGCCACGACACCCCGGGCCCTCGCCGACCTCAAGCAGCTCGGCGCCAACTCCGCGCGGATCGTGCTCAGCACCGGCGACCGCTGGACCAAGAACGGCGCAGCCGACGTCGCCGCCGTCGTCGACCAGTGCAAGGCGAACAGGCTGGTCTGCGTCCTCGAAGCGCACGACACCACCGGATACGGCGAGCAGAGCGGCGCCGTCTCCCTCGCCGACGCCGTCGACTACTGGCTGGAGGTCGCGAACGCGGTCAAGGGCCAGGAGAAGTACGTCGTCATCAACCTCGGCAACGAACCCCACGGCAACACCGGCTACAGCGCCTGGACGCAGGACACCAAGGACGCCATCGGGCGTCTGCGCGCCGCCGGCTTCGACCACACCCTCATGGTCGACGCCCCGAACTGGGGCCAGGACTGGTCGCACACCATGCGGGACAACGCTCCGGAGGTGTTCGCCGCCGATCCCGAGCGCAACACCGTCTTCTCCATCCACATGTACGGCGTCTACGACACGGCAGCCGAGGTCCAGTCCTACCTGAACAGCTTCACCAGTCGAAAACTTCCCCTCGTCGTAGGGGAGTTCGGTCACGACCACTCGGACGGCAACCCCGACGAGGACGCCATCCTGGCCACCGCCCGGCAGTTGGGCGTCGGCTACCTCGGCTGGTCGTGGAGCGGCAACGGCGGCGGTGTCGAGTACCTCGACCTCGCCACCGGCTTCGACGCGAGCCGCCTCACCGCCTGGGGGCAGCGCCTCTTCCACGGCGCCGACGGCATCCGCGAGACCTCCCGCGAGGCCAGCGTCTACGGCGGCACCGGCGGCGACACCCAGGCACCCACCGCCCCCGGCGCACCCACCGCCTCGGACGTCACCGCCACCGGCGCCCGGCTGACCTGGCCCGCGGCCACCGACGACACGGGGGTGACCGGCTACGACGTCGTACGGGTCGACGGCGCGACCGAGACGCCCGTCACCGCCACCGCGGGCACGGCCGCCACGCTCACCGGGCTCACCCCCGCCACGGCGTACACCTTCGCCGTCTACGCCCGGGACGCCGCGGGCAACCGCTCCGCCCGCTCCGCCACCGTGGCCGTGACCACCTCCGAAGGGCAGTCCGCCGGCCACTGCGCCGTCCATTACCGCCTGGAGGACTGGGGCAGCGGCTTCAACGCCCACGTCACCATCCGCAACACCGGCACCGCGCCCGTGACCGGCTGGCGGCTCGACTTCGCGTTCCCCGGAGGTCAGACCCTCACCTCCGCCTGGAACGCCGAGCTCGTCCAGGAGGGGAACCGGATCCGCGCCACCCACGAGTCGTGGACCGAGACCATCCCGGCGGGCGGCACGGTGAGCTTCGGGCTCAGCGCCTCCTCCACCGGAGGCAACGGCGTCCCCGACGCCTTCACGCTCAACGGCGCCCCCTGCGCCAAGGAATGAACCCCGCGGCGCCCCTGCCCCTGCTGCTGGCGGGGGCGTCACGGCGGCCCGCGGGCCGCACCGCCCCGGCACCTCCCGGACCCCACTCCGCACCACCCGCACCACTCGCACCAGCCGCGATGCCGCGCCCCGCGCCAGGTACGCCACCGCGCCTTGAGCGACACCGCGCCGGCCGCGACACCTCTCCGGCCGCGTCCGCCCAGCCCGGGGCGGGCGCGGCCGCCCGCCCGCCACCGGACCGCCCGCGGCGGGGCGCCCGTGGCGCCGAAGGCGGGTCGGCCCGTCGGCGTACCGGCCCGTAGGCCCGGGCGGGCGGAAAAGACCCGTCCGCCCGGCCGGAGGGCCGACCGCCCCGCACTGCGCAGCAGAAGGCCGTACCCCCGAGCGGAAGGTACGGCCTCTCGTCACACCCGCGCTCCGCGCCGCGGCGGACCCGTGGACCCCCGAGGCGTGAGGCACGGCGTGGACACCCGCTGGGCCCCGTCGTACGTGCCCTCGATCACCCCGAACAGGGCGCGTGCGACCGCCTTGCCGAAGCGGTGCACGTCATGGCTCATGGCGGACAGCGGAGGATGGGTGAGCCGGCACAGCTGCGAGTCGTCCCAGGCCAGCAGGGACACGTCGTCCGGCACCACGAGGCCCATCTCCGACGCCACGGCCGCCCCTGCGACGGCCATGATGTCGTTGTCGTACACGAGCGCCGTCGGACGGTCCGGTGCCAGCAGCAGACCCCGGGTCGCCCGCGCCCCGTCCTCCCCGGAGAACCCCGTCGACACCTGGCGCCGGCCGTCCAGGCCCAGTTCCGCCATGGCCGCCTCGAACGCCGCCGCCCGGATCGCGCTGTGCCCCAGACCCGCCGGCCCGCCCACGCGGGCGACCCGGCGGTGCCCCAGCGCCGCCAGGTAGCGCACCGCCTCCGCCGTCGCCGACGCGTCGTCCGTCCACACCGAGGGGAAGCCGCCCGTCAGCGACGGGTGGCCGACGGCCACGGCGGGCAGGCCCAGCGCGCGCAGGGACGGAATCCGGGGATCCTCCCGCTGGAAGTCCACCAGGATGGCCCCGCCGATCGTCCGGCTGCGCCACCACTCCTCGTACAGGGCGGTCTCCTCGTCGAGGTCGCGCACCAGCCGGAGCAGCAGCGAGCAGGCACGCCCGGTGAGGACGTCCTCGATGCCCGAGATGAACTCCATGTAGAACGGTTCGAGCCCCAGCAGCCGGGCCGGGCGGCAGATCGCCAGGCCCACGATGCCGACGCGCCGCCGGGAAAGGCTCCGCGCCGTCTGGTGCGGCGTCCACCCGAGCTCGCGGGCGGCGTCGAAGATGCGCTCCCGGGTCGCCCGCGACACGCCGGGACGGTCGTTGAACGCCATGGAGACGGCGCCCTTGGACACCCCGGCGCGGGCGGCGACGTCGTTGATGGTGACGCGCGGCGCGGGAGCCTTCACGCCGCTCCCGCGCTGAACAGCGCGCCGCGGACGGCGGCGGGGTCGGCACCGGACCAGCCCGTCACGGTGATCCGGGCCTCCTCGCCGGGCAGCAGGGTGGTCAGCCCGCGGTCGGCCACTGCGCCCGGCGCCAGCCGGTCGGCCTGGAGCAGCAGGTCCCGCAGGAGGCTGCGGGCCGTGACGACCACCTCCACCGCGTCCTCGCCGCCGGCCTCGGTCCGCACGTCGAAGTCCGCCGGCGGGTAGGCGAAGTCCTTGTCCGGGACGGGGAAGTGGACAGCGCGCAGCCCGTCGGCGTCGGCGACGAGGAACTCCTTGCACGAGCCCTGCTCCGGGAGCAGTACGGCCGGTACCACCAGCCGCACGACCGTGCGCGCGTCGGCCTCCAGTGTGAGGCCCGCCTCGCGCAGTACCGTGCCGTCGGCGTCCAGGCGGCGGAGGACCACCGTGGTGCGCCACGGGGTGCCTGACTGGTTGTCGAGGGCGAGCACCGGGCCGCCGTCCGCGGGTACGAGGGACAGCACGCGGTCCGCGTACACCCGGCGCAGCTCGTGGTAGAGCGGCTTGAACCGGCCGTCGCCGTCGATCGCCGCCCACGAGCTCACCGGCCAGCAGTCGTTGAGCTGCCACACCACCGTGCCGGCGCACACCGGCCAGTTCGCCCGCCAGTGCTCGATGCCCGCGGCGACGGCGCGCGCCTGGACGACCTGCGCGAGGTAGTGCCACCGGTCGAAGTCGCCCTCGGGCAGGGCGAAGTGCCGCGCGATGCCCCGGTTCAGCTTGCCGTTGCCGTCCTCGGCCTTCTGGTGGTGCAGCATGCCGGGCGAGTCCGGGGCGAGCTCCTCCCCGGGCAGTGCGCGGCGCAGGGTCGCCAGGGCCGGCGGGGCCTGCCAGCCGAACTCGGCGCAGAAACGCGGCACGCTCGCGCGGTAGTCGGCGTAGTCGCGCCGGTTCCACACCTCCCAGGAGTGGTGGGTGCCGTGGCGCGGGTCGTTGGGGTGGTGCTCCCAGGAACCGGACCAGGGGCTGCCCGCCGTGTACGGCCGCGTCGGGTCCAGCTCGGCGACGACCCGCGGCAGGAGGCCCAGGTAGTAGCCCTCTCCCCAGGAGTCGCCGGCGAGGGGGCCCTCCCAGTCCCAGTCGCGGAAGCCCCAGAGGTTCTCGTTGTTGCCGTTCCACAGCACCAGGCTGGGGTGCGGCATCAAGCGGACAACGTTGTCACGGGCCTCGGCCTCGATCTCGCCGCGCAGCGGCTGCTCCTCGGGGTAGGCGGCGCACGCGAAGAGGAAGTCCTGCCAGACCATGAGTCCGAGCTCGTCGCACGCGTCGTAGAAGGCATCGTCCTCGTAGATGCCGCCGCCCCACACCCGGACCAGGTCGACGTTGGCCTCGGCGGCCTGGGCCAGGCGGGTCCGGTAGCGCTCGGGCGTGACGCGGGAGGGCAGCACGTCGTCCGGGATCCAGTTGACCCCCCGGGCGAAGATCCGCACGCCGTTGACGACGAAGGCGAAGGCGGTCCCGTGCTCGTCGGCGGAGCGGTCGAGCGCGACCGTGCGGAAGCCGACGCGGCGCGTCCAGGTGTCCAGCGCCGACCCGCCCTCGTCCAGGAGTTCCACGTCGAGGGAGTAGAGCGGCTGGCCGCCGTGGCCGCGGGGCCACCACAGCTCCGGCTCCTCGACGTCCAGCACCAGCACGGCCTCGTCCGTCGCGAACACCGCCTCGGCGGCGGCCCCGGCGACGGCGGCGCGCACGGTCAGCGGCCGCCCGGCGCCGCTCGCGGTGCGCTCGGTGCGGATCCGCAGCTCGACCCGGCCCGCGGCGCCGTCCACGGTGACGAGCGGCCGGACCTCGGCGAGCCGGGCGGTCGACCACTGCTCCAGCCGCACGGGCCGCCACATGCCGGCGGTCACGACGGTGGGGCCCCAGTCCCATCCGAAACTGCAGGCCATCTTGCGGATGTACTGGAAGGGCTCCGGGTAGACGTTCGGGCGCTCGCCGGTCAGGGCGCGGACGCGGTCGGCCTCCTCGTACGCCGACGCGAAGCGGACCTCCAGTCGGCCCGTGCGGCCGGTGACGTCGAACCGGTGGACGCGGTGCATGTTGCGCGTGGCGCCGAGCCTCTCCCCGGCCAGGACGACCTCGGCGGCGGTGTCCAGGCCCTCGAAGACCAGGTCGGCGCGCTCGTGGCCGCCGGCGTGGCCCAGGTCCGTGACGTAGGTCCATGCCTTCCGGCCCACCCAGGCGGTCCCGGTCTCGTTGAGCCCGAGGAACGGGTCCGGTAGGGCGCCGGCGGCGAGCAGGTCGGTGTGGACGCAGCCGGGGACGCGGGCGGGCAGCATTGCGTCCTCGTGCCGGAGACTCCAGCCGTCGTGCAGCCGGGTGACGTCCTTCATGTGTGCGGCTCCTATCGCCTGGCAGTGGGCGGGTGCGTGTGCGGATCGACAAACTAGCCGTGCAGTGACGGGACTGTCCATGAACCGGTCAAGTAATGTTTATGTGACGGAAAGTGACTCTTCCGTCGCCTGTCGTTGTTTCATCTAGGGGGCCGACGGGTGATGGGTAACGATTGCGCATCGCGCTGGAAACCTTGACTTTACCGGTTCATCGTCGACTGACATAGTGCCGACATCCCACCGAAGACCTGAGCCGTAACCCTGAAGGAGTTGGGCCATGGGGAAGAAGTCGACGGCGCTCACGGGCGCAGTAGTGGCCGCAGCGATGATGTCCGCGGCGGCCTGCAGCGGGGGAGGGGGAGGGGTCACCGGCGAGGTGGCGGCGGCGCCCTCGGACCCCCGGAAGGTCTCGGGCGAGATCAAGGTGCTGACCCAGCGCACGGACCTCGTCCAGAGCGGCGCCATGAAGCGGTACGCCGCCGCGTTCAACAAGGTCTACCCCGAGGTCAAGGTGGCGTTCGAGGGCATCACCGACTACGAGGGGGAGGTGAAGATCCGGATGAACACGAAGGAGTACGGGGACGTGCTCCTGATCCCCGGCGCGGTCGCCAAGAACGACTACCCCAAGTTCTTCGCGCCCCTCGGGACGTCCGCCGAGCTGTCGAAGTACCGTTTCAGCGACAAGACCGAGGTCGGCGGCAAGGTCTACGGGATCGCCCAGTTCGGGACCGTCAACGGGTTTGTCTACAACAAGGCGCTGTGGAAGCGGGCCGGGATCGCCGACTGGGCCACGACTCCGCAGGAGTTCCTCTCCGACCTCAAGGCCGTGAAGGACGCGACGGGCGCCATTCCGTACTACACGAACTTCAAGGACGGCTGGCCGCTGGTCCAGTGGACCGCGAACGTCGGCTCGGTGTCCTGCGACACGCAGGCGAGCAACGGCCTGGCCGGACCCGTCTCCCCCTGGGCCGACGGGGGCGAGCTGCGCACCATCGACACGCTCCTCCACGACGTGGTGAAGCAGGGCCTGGCGGAGAAGGACCCGGCCACCACCAACTGGGAGGCGTCCAAGGGCATGCTCGCCAAGGGCGAGATCGGTGCCATGATGCTCGGCTCGTGGTCGATCACGCAGATGCAGCAGGCGGCGAAGGACGCGGGCGGATCCGCCTCGGACATCGGTTTCATGCCGTTCCCCGCGCAGAAGGACGGCGCGTTCTGCGCCACCGTGGTGTCCGACTACCAGCAGGCGGTGAACATCCACTCCGGCAACAAGCCGGCGGCCCGCGCCTGGATCGACTGGTTCACGGAGAAGTCCGGCTACGCGGCCTCGGAGGGCGCCGTCTCGGCGGTCAAGACGGCCCCTCTGCCGGACGCGCTCAAGCACTTCGTTGACAACGATGTCAAGCTGGTGGAGCGCTCCGAGGCCGGGACCGGCGTGGTCAACGACATCGACGAGGCGGCGGAGATCGGCCTGAACAAGCCCGACTACCGGCAGAAGCTCGTCGACACGGCCCGGGGTGTGCAGAAGGGCAGCCTGGAGGACTTCTTCGCCGACCTGAACAAGAGGTGGGACGAGGCGGCGAGGAGCGCCGGCTCCTGACGACCGGCGGAGCGGGCCCGGACCGTACGACACCGGCCGGGGCCCCCGACCCGCAACCGCGACGGCGATCTCCGGCAGCCGGCGGAGGGAGCAAGACCGCCGCCTGGCGTCCCGGTGACCCGGATCCCGCTCAGCCGGCCGTGAGGGCGTGCGACGAACCGGGACGGGGTCGGACGGCCGTGCTGGGATTGGCTGCCTGCCCCGGGACGGGATGGGGCGGCCGTGCCGCGGTCGGGGTTCGCCCGGGACGGGATCGGGTGGCCGCGATGCCGTCGAGGGTCCGCCCGGGGACGGGGGCGGGTGGCCGCGATGCCGTCGAGGGTCTGCCCGGGACAGGGGCGGGTGGCCGCGATGGCGTCAGGGGTCTGCCCGGGACGGGATCGGGTGGTCGTGCCGGCGCCCGGCTACCCGCCCGGGGCGGCGTGGCCAGCCGGCCGTGTCGGCGCCCGGTGATCCGTGACGGCATCAGGCGGCGGTGCTGCGGTCGGCTGCCTGCCCCGTGACGGGGTCGGGCGGCCGAGACGGCGCCGGCAAGCTCGACAGCGCCGACCGGCCGCGATCACGTTTCGCAGCGGCGATCACGTCCCGCAGTCGCGACGGCGTCACGCAGCCGGGACGGTTCCGGCAGCCGCCACGAGACCCGCGGTCGTGGCGCGGTCCCGGTGCCGGGACGGTGCCCGCCGTGGTGGCGCCGTCCCGGAGCCCGGCGCAGTCCGGCGACCGCGACGACCGCCGCAGCCGCGACGGCGTGCACAGCCGCGATGGCTTCCGGCGGTCGCCATGACTTGCGCTGCCGTGACGACGTCCGTCCGGCGGTCGCCATGACCTTCCGCTGCCGTGACGACGTCCGGCAGCCTCGACGACCTCTCCGCAGCCGCGGACACGAAAGGCCGACATGAACGCGAACACCGATCCCACACCCGGAAGCGCCGCCATGAAGGGACCGCCCGCCCCGGAACACGGCGGCAGCCGCCCGGCGGGCCGGCTCCGCGCGCCCGCCGGGGCCGCGCCCCCGTCCTGGAGGCGATCGCCGCTGCGGAGGATCACCCCGTGGCTCTTCCTGGCGGGACCCCTGGCGCTGCTGATCACCTTCACGTACGTTCCCGTGGCGAGCATGGTCTCGTACAGCTTCACCGACTGGGACGGGGTGAGCCCGGACCGGAACGCGGTGGGCGTCGACAACTACGTGCAGATCTTCACCCGACCCGAGCTCTTCCGGGTGTTCCTCGTCAGCGGCTACTACCTCGCCGCGTCCGTGGTGCAGATCGCCGTCGCGCTCTACTTCGCCACCGTCCTCAGCTTCGACCTGCGCTTCCGCAACCTCTTCAAGGGGATCCTGTTCTTCCCCTACCTGATCAACGGTGTCGCCATCGGGTTCGTCTTCCTCTACTTCTTCCAGGACGGCGGCACCCTCGACTCCGTCCTGTCCTGGCTCGGCGTGACCACCGACCACGCCTGGCTGGGCGACCCCGCCTCCGCCAACATGTCGCTGGCCGGCGTCTCGGTGTGGCGCTTCACCGGACTGAACTTCGTGCTCTTCCTCGGGGCCATCCAGTCCATCCCCGGAGAGCTGTACGAGGCCGCGCAACTGGACGGCGCGAGCAAGTGGCAGCAGTTCCGCCACATCATCGCGCCGAGCATCAAGCCCGTCCTCAGCCTCAGCGTCATCCTGGCGATCTCCGGCTCCCTGTCCGTCTTCGAGATCCCGTACATCATGACCGGCGGCGCGACCGGCACCTCGACCTTCGTCATCCAGACGGTGAAGCTCGCCTTCCAGTTCAACAAGACCGGCCTGGCCTCGGCCGCGGCCGTGGTGCTGCTGCTGATCATCCTGCTGATCACCTGGATCCAGCGCCGCCTCGTGCCCGACGACAAGGTGGACCTCGTATGACCTCCGACCTCACCGCCACCCCGGCTCCGCCCCACTCCTCCCGGGCGGCCGGCGTTCCCCACGCGGCACGCGGCGGCCGTCCCGCCCCGCGCCGCCGCCTGCCCGTGGGCACCGCGCTGACCTACCTGTCGCTGCTCGCGGCCGCCGCGGTGGTCCTCCTGCCGCTCGCCGTCGTGTTCCTGACGTCGCTCAAGACCTCCCAGGAGGTGGCCGACGGCGGCG
This sequence comes from Streptomyces sp. CC228A, assembly GCF_021390935.1. Classification (GTDB taxonomy): domain Bacteria; phylum Actinomycetota; class Actinomycetes; order Streptomycetales; family Streptomycetaceae; genus Streptomyces. The sequence continues at coordinate 68,537 of NZ_JAJPUI010000013.1, read as the reverse complement.
CGCTCTCGCTGCCCGGGGACTGGCTGCACCTCGACAACTACGTGACCGCGTTCCGCGACGGCAACATGCTCATGGCCTTCGGGAACACCGCGTTCATCCTCTTCTTCTCCATCGGCGGCACCGTGCTCATCGGGTCGATGACCGCTTACGCGGTGGACCGCTTCGACTTCCGGGCCAAGAAGGCCGTCATGGCGCTGTTCCTCGTCGCCACGCTGGTGCCCGGCGTCACCACCCAGGTCGCGACCTTCCAGGTCATCAACAGCTTCGGGCTGGTCGACACCCGGTGGGCGCCGATCCTGCTCTACATGGGCACGGACATCGTCTCCGTGTACATCTTCCTCCAGTTCATCCGGGGCATCCCGGTGTCGCTGGACGAGGCGGCACGCCTCGACGGGGCCAACGCCTTCACGATCTACCGGAAGATCATCTTTCCGCTGCTCAAACCGGCGATCGCGACCGTCGTCATCATCAAGGGGATCACCACCTACAACGACTTCTACATCCCGTTCCTCTACATGCACTCCGAGGACCTCGGCACGATCTCGACCGCGCTCTTCCGCTTCAAGGGGCCCTTCGGAGCGCACTGGGAGGCCATCTCGGCCGGTGCGGTCCTCGTCATCCTGCCGACACTGGTGATCTTCCTGCTGCTCCAGCGCTGGATCTACAACGGGTTCGCCCAGGGCGCCACCAAGTAGGCGTGTCCAGTCCCGGCGGGACCCGACGCGGCGGGCAGGGCCCCGAGGTGCAGGACCCCCCGGGGAGCAGGACCGCTGGTGAGCAGGGTCCGCGCCCAGGAAGGGAAGCCGGCTCCTCCCTTGCCCTGACCGGTCAGGGCCCGGCCGGGGGCTCGCCGGGCGGCGGGCCCGTGCTGGCGCGCGGCACGAAGTGCGCGTAGCCCGCGCGGATGTCGCCGACCTCCTCGCCGGCGATGAGGGAGAGCAGCGCGGCCGCCGAACGCGCGCCGTAGGCGGCGATGTCCCGGGTGACCGCCGACAGCATCGGGCGGACCACCTGGGTCAGCGGCGACTCGTCCCACGCCACGATCGACAGGTCGGCGGGCAGGGAGAGGTGCAGCTCCTGCGCCACGGACAGCGCCGCCACGGCCATGATGTCGTTGTCGAACACGAGCGCCGTCGGCCGCCGGGGCGCGATCAGCAGCGCCCGCGCGGCCCGTGCTCCCTCCTCACCGGTGTAGTCGGTGTGGACCACCGCTGCCTCGGGGATGCCGGCCTCCCGGCACGCGTCGCGCAGGGCGGCGTCCCGCACCGCCGTGTGGGCCAGCTCCGCCGGCCCGGCGACGCGGGCGATCCGCCGGTGCCCCAGCATCGCGAGGTACCGGACGATCTCGTGGACGCTCGCCGCGTCGTCCGACCACACCGCGGGCAGCCCGCCGGACGCGTGCGGCGGGCCGATCGCGACGGCGGGCAGGTCGAGCGCCCGGATCGCGGGGAGTCGGGCGTCGTCGGTGAGCAGGTCCATGAGGAGGACCCCGTCGATCCGGCGCTCACCGGACCACCGGCGGCACACCTCGATCTCGTTCTCCTGCGTGGTGGCCATCTGCAGCATCAGCGCGTACCCGTGCTCGGAGAGCACGCCCTCGACACCGCTGATGAACTCCATGAAGAACGGCTCGACGCCGAGCGTCCTGGCCGGCCGGCGCACCACCAGCCCCACCGCCTGCGCCCGGCCCCCGGTCAGCGCGCGGGCGGCGCTGTTGGGGCGCCAGCCCAGCTCCGCCGCGATGCTCTTGATGGAGGCACGGGTCGCCTCGGACACCCCCGGCAGGTCGTTCAGCGCGTACGAGACCGCCACCTTGGACACGCCCGCGCGGCGCGCGATGTCCGCCATCGTCGGCCGCTTCACGCCGCACCTCTCCGTATGTCCCGCCTGCTGTGCACCGACTCTACCGCCCGGACCGCGAGCGGTTGGTCGGTGCTTCCGCGGGGCCGGCTCCAGGGAAGTGAGTGCCTGCGGCGCCAGGTTCTTGGGCATGGTGTTGGTCCAGCGCAGCTGCCGCGGGGCCTGCGGGTGGCAGGAGGAGGCGGGGCCGGGAAGCCGGGTGCGCCTGGGCGCCTGGGCGGGCGTCTCCCAGTGCAGCGACGCGCGCGGCCGCCAGGTGGGCCTCGCGCAGGTCCCGCAGGAGCGGCAGGGCCGGTTCCGGGCGGCTGCCCACCCGATCGGATGCCTTCTACCTCAGCGAGGCCAGAGGTCCACCGGAGCTGCCGCCGGGCGGGCCGGCGAGGTCGACGCCGCAGCGGCCGCCCGTCTCGGCGAGGGGCCGCAGGTGGTCGCGGGACCATCCCGCCGGGTCGGTGGCGACCGGGTGGGCCTCTCCGTCCGCACCTCGACGACGCCGGACGGGCGCACGGCATCGTGCGCAGGCATATTCAGGGTGTGGCGGACGCGTGGGGCGGGCGGTGCGGGTAACCCGGCGGGGTGTAAGAAGCGCGTAAACCCCGTTGTGAGAGGAAGCGAGGACCATGTCGTACTCGCGACAGCCGGCCGACATCGGAGGCCACCCCGAGCTCGCCGAGATGCGGGCGCGTCTGGAACGCACGGCGTCCAGCGGAGGCGCCGTGGCGGCCGAGGGGCTGCTGATGCTGGCAGGCGTCTACGCGGCCATCTCCCCCTGGGTCGTCCACTTCTCCGGTACGGAACCGAACCTCACCCTGAACAACCTGATCGTGGGCATCGCCGTGGCGGTCCTCGCCCTCGGTCTGGCCGCGGCGCCCGACCGGCTGTTCCGGCTCGCTTGGGCGGCGGTCCCGCTGGGCATCTGGCTGATCATCTCCCCGTGGACGGCCACGGCCACCCACAGCGCCGACGCGGGGATGATCTGGAACAACGTGGTCACCGGAGCCGTGGTGTGCCTGGTCGGTCTCGCGGCAGCCGGGATGACGGTCGGAGTGGCCCGCAAGGCCGCGCGCTGACCTCGAACCGCGGCCCCGCGCAGCCCGGCGCGCCCGCGCCGCGGCTGCGGGGGCCGTCAGCTGTGCGCCCCCGCCGCCGGCCGCCGCATGACGGCGGCGGCCGACCGGGCCCGCCGCCTCCCGTCCGCCGGGGCGGCGGCCCGGCCGGGCCCTGCCGCAGCGGCGGCAGGCTGCTCCGGCCGCATTCCCTGCTCCGTACGGGGTAGCCGGAGAGGGCACGGCACAGGCCTCGGAAGGGGGGCGAGCCGGATGCTCACCCACGCGTGGGAGCACGGTGTGCTCGTCATCAGGCTGGAGCGCGAACCGGACGTACGGGACCGCGCCGCGCTCGTGAAGGAGATCGGCGACCTGGCCCGCGGCCACAGCCCGGCCCCCGTCGTCATCGCATTCGACGGAGCGGAAGCCGACGCGGCCGCGACCGGCGTGGTCCTGCGGGCCCACCGCCTGTGCAGGCGCCTGGGGATTCTGATGACGGTGACCGCCCGCAGCGCGCCGGTGCGGCGGGCCCTGGAAGCCCAAGCGGCCCTCAGCGGCGTCCACTTGGTGATCAACGCCCGCGCCGACATCGCCATCGCGGCCGCGGCCTTCGCGAATGCGGCATGAGCGGCGCAGCGCACGGCGGCGGGTCGGCCCCCCGGCGGATCGGCGGCCCGCCGCCGTGCCCGGCCGCCGCACCAGTGCCCGTACCGGCCGCCGCACCGGTCCTCGTACCGCCCGCCGCGCCGGGCCCGTACCGGCCGCCGCACCGGTCCCCGTACCGCCCGCCGCGCCGGGCCCGTACCGTACCGCCCGCCGCGCCGGGCCCGTACCGGTCGCCGCACCAGTGCCCCGTGCCGTACCGCCCGCCTGCCGGCCACCGGCTGTGCCGCCTGGCGGAACACCGCGGCCGTACCGTCCGCCCTCCGGCGCTCCCGCGCCCGCACACCGCCGGACGCGCGCGGGTCAGGGCATGTGGTGCGCGAGTGCGGCGTGGGCGTCAGGACCGCCCGGCTCCGGTGCCGGGTCGGCGTGCACCAGTGCGGCGGTGAGCCGCGGCACCGCGTGCAGCAGCGCGTGCTCGGCCTCGACGGCCACCGCGTGCGCCTCCCGCAACGAGAGCGCGCCGTCCACCACGACGGCTGTCTCGGCGCGCAGCCGGTGCCCGATCCACCGCAGCCGCAGTTCTCCCACCGCCAGTACCCCGGGGACCGTGAGCAGGGCCTGCTCGGCCTGGTCCACCAGGGCCGGATCCACGCCGTCCATGACCCGGCGGAACACCTCCCGGCACGCGTCGCGCAGCACCAGCAGGATCGCGGCGGTGATGGCCAGGCCCACCACCGGGTCGGCGAGCGACCAGCCGACCGCCGTGCCGCCCGCGCTCAGCAGCACCGCCAGCGACGTGAACCCGTCGGTGCGGGCGTGCAGCCCGTCGGCGACCAGGGCCGCGGAGCCGATCCGCCGCCCGACCCGGATGCGGTAGCGCGCCACCCACTCGTTGCCGAGGAAGCCGACCACCGCCGCGGCGGCGACCGCCCGCAGGTGGCCGACCTCCCGGGGGGCGAACAGCCGGTCCACCGCGGCGTACGCGGCGAAGGCCGCCGACGCCGCGATGACCAGGACGACGACGATGCCCGCCACGTCCTCCGCCCGGCCGTACCCGTAGGTGAAGCGTCGTGTGGCGGCCCGCCGGCCCAGCACGAACGCCACCCCGAGCGGCAGCACCGTCAGCGCGTCCGCGGCGTTGTGCACGGTGTCGCCCAGCAGCGCCACGGACCCCGAGAGCGCCACGACCACCGCCTGCACACCCGCGGTCGCCCCCAGCACCGCGAGCGACACCCACAGGGCCCGCATGCCCTGTGCCGACGACTCCAGCGCCCCGTCCACCTTGTCCGCCGTCGCGTGCGAGTGCGGCCTGAACAGGTGCACCGCGCGGTGGCGCAGCCCCGCCCGGCCGCCGCCTGACGGATGCTCAGGGTGTCCGCGCCCCTGGTTGTGCTGCCGCCGCGGCCGCCCCTGGCCGTGCTCGTGCCGCCGGTCCCGGCCGCGGCCGGATGCGTGCTCGGTGCCCATGCGGCCCACCGTCGCATACCGGCGGCGTTGCAGCCACGGCCGTCCTGCACCCGCCTGCCACCTGCGACTGCTTGGCAGACGCGCCGCCCCGCACCCGCCAGCCGGAGGACCGTCCACGCACCGGGCTGTCCGGGCATCGGGCTGTCCACGCACCGGGCCGTCCGCGCACGGGCCCCGCACCGGACCCAGGGCAGCGCAGCCCCGCCCTGCCCCGCCGGGAAGACGGCCGACCGCGGGGCCGGCCACCTCGTGGACGCCCGGGGACTCAGCCGGTCCGGCGCTCCCGCAGGTACGACAGGCACGTGCCGACGAGGAACGCCACCGGCACGCCGACGCCCATGATGATCCACGGCGTCAGCACGTCCTTCAGCGCGTCCGGCACCTTCGTGAAGAGCGCCAGCAGCATGAGCAGCGTCAGGGGGATGAAGGACAGCATCGCCCACGAGATGCCGGACATCACCGCGAGGCGCCTGGCCTCGCCCCGGCCGATCCGGTCCGCGGCCCCTGCGTCCGGGGCCCACGCGTCGCCGCGCCGCTCCTCCCACACGCGCCGCAGGAACCCGATCTCGCGGTCGAGGTCCACGTGAGCGTCGTCCACGTACATCAACTGCACCTGCCTGCCGCGCGGGCCGTAGGCGTACGACACGAGGCCCGGCGCGTTGCGGTTCATCGCCGCACCGTGGTTGACCTCCACGCGGATGTCCTGGATCTCCGTCCAGGCCAGGCGGCGTACGCGCACGAGGCCGCGCACCCGCAGGCCGGCGGCGTCCGCCACGGTCGCCGCCCGCGCGGATCCGATGACCAGCCAGGCGAAGAAGGCCACGAGGCCGAGGGTGACAAGCCACTTCACCCAGCCCGCGATCTCCTCGTCCGTCCACACGGGGAACAGCACGCCGATCGTCGCGAGGACCACCGCGACGACCACCGGGACCGTTCGCCCGGCACCCACCCGGTACTCCCGCGGCAACGCTCCGCCACTCAATCCGACCACCCCCACAGCGCGAGGCACCTGCGACGGGGTCAGGTGCAGGGAGCAGAAGTGTAGGGGCGGCTTCGGACAGAGGACAGAGGTGGCCGGGATTCCGCTCGACTCACCTGCGGAGACCATATTCTGACGAGCCGTCAGTCAGGCACGGCCGGCGGTCTCTCCGGCGCGCGACGCCGGGAAGCGCCCGCCGTCCGCCGCCCCGCACGCCGGTCCGGTCGGGCATTGACCGGACGCCCGGGGCAGCCGCACCATCGACGTGGGCGCCGGGCCGTGCCTGTCCGGCAGGGCGAGGGGGAGCACATGGGCGCGGAGAGGCACGGGGAGCGGGCGGCAGCCGACGGCACCGGGGCGCACGGCGGCGCGGCGGAGTTCTGGGACGACTGGCTCCACTCCCGCGGGTCCGTCGCCGCCGCCGTCCTCGTGGGCGCCTTGGGGACGGTGGTGCTGTTCGCCGCCGTCCGCTCCGCCGGCTCCGTGGACGACTGGTTCGGGCTGCTCCTCTTCGGGGCGCTGTACATCCTGGCCGGGGCCATGCTCACGGTGGGCGTCCTGGTGCCTCTGATGCTCGGATGGGACGCGGACCGGGTGCTCGTCCGGTGCACCCCCGAAGGCCTCGCGGTCGGGGACGACACCCATCCGTGGGGCACCGTCCGGACGGTCGCCCTCGGCTATGAGGCCGTCGAGGCCGGACTGGAGGGCAACGCCGAAGGGAGGCCCACGTTCCGCGCCTACCACGTGGTGATCGGCACGGACTCGGGAACCGTGCGGGTACCGGGCCAGGTGTGGCGCACCAGGGGGGAGGAACTGGCCGCGGCGGTGCGGCGGTACGCCCCCGAGGTCCGCGTGGAGTGGCGGGGCCGCTCCGCGTTCCGCTCGCGGAGGCGGCCCCGCCCCGCGCCGCCCTCCAGGGCGCGGGTGCGCACGGAGACCGCCGCGCTCGCGGCCGGTTCGCTCCTGCTCGGAGCCGCCCTCTGCGCGGCCGTGCTGCGCTGGGCGCCGGCCGCCGTCACACTGGCGTAGCCGATTCGCCGGCTGGCACCGCTGAGAGCGCGAACCGCACGTCCGCGTACTCCAGGGCCTCCACGGTGCCGTCGTCCGCGCGCGTGGCCGCGACCATCCGGCGCTGAGGCGCGGTCCAAGGCCGCACGGTCCTCGGCGGCGGCACCGTGCGTACGTGCGTACGGTCGTGGCAGCCGGAGCCGCGTACGGTCGTGGCGCCCGCGGTGGTCCCGGCGGCCGCTGTCCCGACCTGCCGGCGTTCCGCGGCTGCGGCAGGCCCCCGCTGCGGGCCCGCGCTGAGGGGGCCCGGCCGCCGCCCACTGGCCGCCGGGGCGTGCCCCGGCCGCCCCTCGCCCGGACGGGACCGGGCAAGGGGCAGGTGTGGGCGGCCCCGGACGGGTACCCGGTGGGCATCACGCGGTCGGGTGCCCGCTGCGCACGCGGGGCCGGCCCGACGGCCGGAGGGAGCTGGCAATGGAGTGGTGGATCTGGCTCGTCATCGCGGCGGCGGTCCTCCTGGTGGTCGCCGCGGCCGCCCTCGCCGTACAGGCCCGGCGCCGCGCCGGCGGGGTGATCGCCCGCGGAGGGTCGGGGGACGGCAAGGAAGGAGGCCCGCGATGACCACGTACACGAGGGCGCGGGACATCAGCGGCACCCCGGTCGTCACCCTGCACGGCGAGGACGTCGGGCAGGTCAAGGACGTCGTCTTCGACCCCGCCCGCGGTTCCGTGTCGGCCTTCACGCTGTCGGGTCGCGGCCTCCTCGCCGGACCGCTGCACCGCACCCTGTCCTGGGCCGACGTGCACGGCCTCGGCCCTGACGCGGTGATGGTCCGCGACGAGGACACGCTCGAAGAGGACAACAGGAAGACGAGGAAGAAGGCGTCCCGCAGCGGCTCCGGCGTCGGCGTGCTGGGCGCCACGATGATCACCCGTGACGGCACGCTCATGGGCACGGTCACCGACGTCATCATCGAGACGGGCCGGGACCCGGTGGTCGCGGGCTACGAGGTCGAGACGCGGGAGCGGCGCAGGGTCCTGGTGCCGGTGGCCGGCCCCGTCGCCGTGTCGGGCGACCGGATCGTCGTGCCCGACGCCGCGGCCCGGCACAGGGCCGGAGACCTCGACGGGTTCGAGTCCGCCGCCGAAGCACTGCGGCGCACCGGCGCCGACGACGCCGGACAGGAGGGGTAGCGATGCTGTTCAGCGAAGCCCAAGGGCGACCCGTCGTCGACCTCACCACGGCGGAGGCCGTCGGCACCGTCAGCACCTGCACCGTGGCGGGATCCCCCGCACGGATCACGGGCCTGCGCCTCAAGGCGAAGGGGCGGGCCCGGCCGGAGGTCGAGTGGGACCGGATCCACGCGTTCGGCTCCGACGCCGTCACGGTCGACGCCTCCGACCGCATCAGGGACGAGCGCGACATCGAACCGGCCGATCCCGCCCACTTCCGCCACGACCCGCTCGACAAGCCGGTCCTGGCCGAGACGGGAGTCGGCGGCGGCACGCTCGTGGACATCGACTTCGACGAGGCCACCGGAGAGGTCCGCCACCTCATCACGACGGACGGCCGGATCCCCGGGGACCACCTCCTCGAAGTGGGCCCGTACGCCACCGTCGTGACGGACTGAGCCGCGGGGCCGACCCTCCCGGGCCGACCGAGCCGGCGGATGAACGCGCCGGACGGCGTGCCGTCACGGCCGCGCATCCACGCGGCGTGCGGTCCGGCGCCGTCCGAGTCTGTTCGACGTACCCGGCGGGTCGAACACCGCCGCGCACACGGCGCCGCTGCATAGTGGCCTTCCATGGAGCACCGGAAACCCGGCACGGCCCGCCGCCCCGTACCCCATAGGACGCCCGCCCGCGCGGAGCGCCCTCCCGCAGCCGCCCGCGGCGGACCGCGCGCCCCCGCACGGCACGTCTCCGCAGGGCACGTCTCCGCATGGCACGCCCCCGTCCCGCGCGGGCGCTGCACACGGCGCGCACGGCACCCCCGCCGCCATGCGTGAGGCCCTCCGGACGCAGTTGTGGCCGCTGCCCGCGGTCGGCGTGGTCCTCGCCGTCGTCGTCGGCGTGGCCCTGCCCGAGCTGGACAAGCGCATCGGCACCGGGACCGGGGACGCCGCCACCTACCTGTTCGGCGGGGGATCGGCCGCCGCCCGCACGGTGCTCGAAGCGATCGCCGGGTCGCTGATCAGCGTCACGGCGCTGACGTTCTCGCTGACCGTGGTGGCGCTCCAGCTGGCCAGCTCCCAGTACTCACCGCGGCTGCTGCGCACCTTCTCCGCCGACCGGAACGTGCAGGTCACCCTGGCGCTGTTCCTCGCGACGTTCACGTACGCGCTCACCGTGCTGCGCACGGTGCGCACCGCCGAGGAGGGGCAGCAGCCCTTCGTGCCGCAGGCGTCGGTGACGCTCGCTTTCGTCCTGGCGCTGGCCAGTGTCGTGGCTCTCGTGCAGTTCCTGTCCCACCTGGCGCTGGAACTGCGGGTGGAGACCCTCATCGCCCGCGTCCATCACGACGCCGAGCAGACCGCCGCCCGGGTCTTCAAGGGCGGCCCGCGGGCCGAGTCGGGCGGCGAGGTCCCCGAGCCGCCGCCCCACGCGGTGCCGCTGCCGGCCGCCCGGTCGGGGTTCCTGGACCGGGTCCACGAGCGGTCGCTGCTGGAGGCCGCCGCCGAGGCGGACGGGATCGTGGTCGTGGACCGGCTCCCCGGCAGCTCGATCATCGCCGGCACGGCCATCGGGCGCGTCTGGCGGCGGGACGGCACGCCGTTTCCCGCCGACGAGCAGGAGCGGATCCTGCACAAGGCGGCACAAGCCGTCTCCACCGCGCGTGAGCGCACCGACCGGCAGGACATCGCCTTCCCCCTGCGCCAGCTCACCGACGTCGCCGTCCGGGCGCTGTCGCCCGGCGTCAACGACCCGACGACCGCGGTGCACGCCCTGTCGCACTCCTCGGCCCTGCTGTGCGACCTCGCGGGCCGCCCCTTGGGGCCGCGGCTCCTGTACGACGACGACCACCGCCTCCGGGCCGTGCTGCACCGCCCCCGCCTCTCCGACCTGCTGGACCTCGCCGTGCACCAGCCCCTGCGCTACGGCGGTGCGGAACCGGAGGTGCTGGCGCGGCTGCTGCGGCTGCTCCAGGAGCTCGCCTGGATCGTGGCGCCGGAGCACCACCCGCTCCTGCACGGCTACCACCGCGAGATCCGCACGGTGATCGCGCGCCACGAGTTCCCCGCCACCGAACGCCGCCGGCTCGACGAGCTCGGCGACGAACTCGCACGGATGATCACCCCGGCGTAGCGGCGGCTGCGGCACGGGGCTGCGGCCCGGCCGCCCGCGTTTCCGGTCCGTCGCGGGCCGCCCGGGGCGGCCCGCGCGTGACGGCTTGGGCCCGCGCGTGACGGCTTGGGCCCGCGCGTGACGGCTTGGGCCCGCAGGCCACGGCTTGGGCCCGCGCGTCACGGCTTGGGCCCGCAGGCCACGGCCTGGGCCCGCGCGGTGCCGCGCGGGCCGCCGTCATTCGAGCCGCCGCCGGTCGTCCTCGTCCCACTTGGCGGTGTCGCGCGGCTCCGTGTACGGCTCGTCCTCGGGCGGGTGCCCGCCCGCGATGACGCGCTGCCGCGCCGTCTCCGCGTCGAACTCCAGGCCGAGGAGAATGGCGATGTTCGTGATCCACAGCCATATCAGGAAGATGATCACACCGGCGAAGGTGCCGTAGGTCTTGTTGTACGACCCGAAGTTCGCCACGTAGAGGGCGAACCCCGCGGACGCGAGCAGCCAGAGGGCCAGCGCGAGGAGACTGCCCGGGGTCACCCACCGGAAGCCCTGGAGCCTGGCGTTCGGGGACGCCCAGTACAGGAGGGCGATCAGCAGGGCCACGAGCAGGACGAGCACCGGCCACTTCGCGATCGACCACGCGGTCACCGCCGCGTCGCCGAGCCCCAGCACCTCACCGGCCCGGCGCGCCAGCCCACCGGTGAACACCACGATCACGGCGCTGATCACCGCGAGCACCAGCAGCAGGACCGTCAGCGCGAGCCGCAGCGGGAGGACCTTCCACACGGGCCGGCCCTCCGGCACGTCGAAGACGGCGTTGGAGGTGCGGATGAACGCGGCCACGTAGCCGGACGCGGCCCACACCGCCAGCGCCACGCCCAGGATCGCCATGGCGGAACCCCACCCGGCGTTGCCCTGGAGCTGCTGCACCGCCTCGGTGAGGACCTCCCGTGCCGGGCCGGGCGCCAGCTCTCGGATGTTGTCCAGCACGGCGTCGGTGGTCGACCTGCCCATCAGGCCGAGCACCGCGACGAGCACGAGGATCGCGGGGAAGACGGACAGGATGCCGTAGTAGGTCAGGGCGGCGGCCCGATCGGTCAGCTCGTCCTTCTTGAACTCCTTCAGCGTCCCGCGCAGCACTTCGCGCCAGGACCGCTTCGGCATGTCGCTGAGCCCGTCCGGCGCGCGGCGCTCGACCTCGGGCCCGGGACCGTACTGCTCCGGACGTTCTTCCGGAGGCTTGCCGTGTGCGTTGCTGTCGTGTGCTCCCATACGCGGCGGGTAGCCCCTGCTGCCCGATCCAACCCCGCGGCTGTCCCCCGCCTGCGCACCGGAGCGCGGCGCTCCTCGCCGCCGACATGGCGGCGCCGCCCCGCGGGTAGGTCGTCCGGCACCGGCGCACGGCCGGTCCTGCGGAAGGAGCAGCCATGGGGGAAGGCGGTCCCGCCCAGCGGGCCCTGTCGGCAGCGCAACTCTTCGACGACCTCGGCCTTGACTACGAGAGGGCCTTCGGCCACCTGCCGGAGCAGCGGGCGGCCGTGGAGTGGCTCGCCGCGCGGCTGCGTCCGGCCGCCAGGATCCTGGACGTGGGCAGCGGCACCGGGCTCCCGGTGGCCGGGGCCCTCGCACGGGCCGGTCACGAGGTCACCGGCATCGACGTGTCCGGCCGGATGGTGGCCCTCGCCCGGCAGCGCGTGCCCGCCGCGCGGTTCGAGCAGTGCGATGTGCGGGACTACCAGGCGCCGGAAGGCGGGTTCGACGCGGTGTGCGCGTTCTTCCCGCTGCTGATGATGACCCGGGCGGAGGCGTCCTCGGCGCTGCGGCGCATGGCCGGCTGGCTCGCCCCGGGCGGCTACCTGGTGAGCGCGACCGTGCCGGCGGACGTCGAGGACGCGGAGATCGTGTGGATGGGGCGCCGGGCCCGGGTCTCCAGCTTCCCGGCCGAGCAGTACGTGCGCCTGCTGCGCGAGGACTGCGGCCTCGACGTGCTGCACCACGCCGTGTCCGAGTTCCGCCCGGACGCGCCCGCGGGGCACCCGGAGGAGCACCTCTTCTGCTACGCGCGGCGCCCGTGCGCCTGAAGGGCCGTGGAGGCGCCCATGTGCCTGAACGGGCCGCGGCGGCGCCGGGCAGCGGGCCGCCGCGGTGCGCCCGGCCCGTTGCCGGCATCCACGCGGTGCCGTGCGGACGCCGGCGCCCCGACGCGGCGGCGTGCACACCGGCGGTCGGGGCGCAGGGAGCAGTGGGGATCCGCCGCTGAACCGGCGCCGGGGCCCGGCCCGCGGGCCGGTTCCGCGGCGGCGCCAGGCCCGCACCAGGGCCGGTAGCCGTGGCCGCTGCGGGAACCGAACCCCGGCGGGAAGCCGGGACGGGCGTCGGAGCGGCCCCGGGCTGGGGCGCAGGCGGAACCGGCGACGGGGCCGGGTGCGGACCCGGAGCCGGTGCGGGGCGTGTGCGGTGGGGCGGGGCGGCCCCGGCTCACGCCACCGTCCTGGACACCGCGTCCGCCACCACGGCGGACAGGTCGCCCTCCCGCTCCCTCACGCGCCGCTGGCGGTCGGCTCCGTTGCCCCGGCCCAGCAGCTCGGACAGCCGCTCCCGCGCCTCACCGAGGTCACCCGTGTCGGACAGCGCGTCCGACACATGCTGGAGCAGGGCGTGCGCCACCACCTCCGCCGGGGCAGGGACGCCTGACTCCGGGTGGAGGAGCGGTCCGGACAGACCCGAGCGCGCGGCCCGCCACGACGCCAGCCGCAGTTCGCTCACGCCCACCGGCCGCGGCGCCTCGCCGGCCCGCCACTCGCGCGCCGCCGTGTCCACGAGCCCGCGGACCAGGATGGCCAGCAGGACCGTGTCATCGGCCTCCAGGCACACGTCGGCGGCCCGGAACTCCACGGTGGGGTAGCGGTGGGACAGCCGGACGTCGAAGTAGACCATCCCCTCGTCCAGGAGCACCCCGGTGTCGAGCATCGCCCGCACCCGCTCGTGGTACCGCTCGGCCGAACCGAAGACCTCCACCGGCCCCGCCGAAGGCCAGCGGGCCCACACCCGGCTCCGGTAGCTGCTGTAGCCGCTGTCCACGGTCTGCCAGAACGGGGAGTTCGCGCTGAGCGCCAGCAGCGTGGCCAGCCACGGCCTGACCCGGTCGATGACCGCCACGCCCTCCTCGTCCGACTCCACCTCCACGTGGATGTGGCAGCCGCAGGTCAGCTGCTCCTGCGTGGTCAGCCCGAACTCCTCCGCCAGCCACCGGTGCCGCTTGTCCGAACCGATCGTGGGGGCGACCTCCATGGGGGAGGTGGCCAGGGCCGCGAGGCGGGCACCGGCCTCCAGGGCGTGCCGCGCGGCGGACGCGCGCCACCTGCGCACCTCCGCTTCCAGGGCGCGCATCCGGGTGTGCGGCTCAGTGGCGAACTCGAGCTGCTCGCGGTGCAGTTCCGCCTCGAAGGCGTCCGCCGGGCCGCTCGCGGCCAGGATCGCCCCGGCCACGGCCTTGGGCTCGCCGGTGTCCGGATGCACGAGCAGGAGTTCCTCCTCGACGCCGATCTTCCGCACAGCCTGGTCCTTCCGTGTCGTCGTTCGCTGTCGTGCCGACGGTCCGCGCCGACCGACAGGGGCGCCGGTCGGTGGGGGCCGTCCGGCTAGGGGGCCGCGGGTTCGAGGCCCGCGGTCCCCGTGCCGGGCCCGCCACCGCCCCGGGGGCCACGTCACCGGGGCCCGCGGCCGGGACGCCGCCCGGCCCGCTCGGGGCCCCTTCTCCGTTGTCTTCGTTCCACGCGTCTGTCTCCGTTCCACGCGTCGCGAAGGTGCAAGGAGACAACGGGACGCGAGCGTGTGGGGTGTGCGACCCGGGTCCTCTCGTCCGCACGGACGACGGACGGGGTCCGACCTGAGGGCGGGGGGATGCGCCGGGGGAGTCCACGGCGGATGCGCCGCACGGCCGCGGACCGCGTGCCCATGGCTCTGATGGGCCGTAGGGGGCGCACACCACCCGGAAGGGTGCGTGCAGGGATGCGGAAGGCCGGACGCCTTCCCGTCCCGCCGGTTCTCAGCGGGTGGTGAGCAGACCGGAGCGGAGGTGCGCGAGCGTGCGGGAGAGCAGGCGGGAGACGTGCATCTGCGAGATGCCGATCTCCTTGCCGATCTCCGCCTGCGTCTTCTCCTCCACGAAACGCAGGTGCAGAATGCGCCGGGCGCGGTCGTCCAGTGTGGACATGAGCGGAGCCAGGGAGTGGAAGTCCTCCACGAGTTCCATCGTCGTGTCCTCGACACCGATGTAGTCGGCGAGGGCGAAGTCGTCGTCGTTGCCGTCGGCCCCGAGGGGCGCGTCCAGCGAGACGGAGTTGTAGCCGTTGGACGCCACGCGTGCCTCGATGACCTCCTCCTCGCTCATCGAGGTCAGCTCGGCGATCTCCCGCACCGTGGGGCTGCGGCCGAGCCGGGTGGTCAGCTCGTCGGTGGCCCTGGCCAGCGTCACCCGCGCCTCCTGCAGCCGGCGGGGGACGTGCACGGCCCAGGTGGTGTCCCTGAAGAACCGCTTGATCTCACCGACGATGTACGGAACGGCGAAGGCGGGGAACTCCACGCCCCGCGCCAGGTCGAACCGGTCGATCGACTTGATCAGCCCGATCATGCCGACCTGGACGATGTCCTCCATCTCGTCGCCGCGGCTGCGGAACCGCCCGGCGGCGTAGCGGACGAGGGACATGTTCATCTCGATGAGGGTGTTGCGGATGTACTGGTACTCCGGCGTCCCTTCCTCCAGCTCGGCCAGCCGGTCGAAGAACAGTCTCGACAGCTCCCGCGCGTCGCGGGGGCTGACCGCACTCGGGTCGGCTACTTCCGGAAGTCCGGGCGCCTCCGCAAGTTCGCCGACACTGGTCTCCGCCGTCGCCGTGATGGTCGGGCTCACCTCGACTCCTCTCGGTTGCGCTCGTTTCGCGGACGCCCCAGGGGGACATGGGGCCGCTTACCCGCTCACGCCGAATCATGCGCAAAAGTTTTCCGCTATTGCGTGAGGAGAGTTCTCGGCCGACATGATCCGGCCATGCCGGCAGGGGTGCGGGAGCGGCTCGGGCCCGCACGTCCCCCGAGGATGCGGCACCGTCCGGGATGCGGCTCGCCGCCGGGTGGTCGGCATCGGGCGACCACCCGCCGCGCACGGCCCGGCCGCGCCGGTGCGGCGGGCGAAGGAGGCCCCTCCAGAGCCCGCACCGGCAAGGCGCCCACCCTTGCGTGAGCTGCGGCTTGAGGCCGATGCGCCCGCGGGGACCGGGCCGCTGGGGCGCGGGAGGGGGCAGGGTGCCGCGGGAGGGGTCACCACCGCGCGGCGGCCGTCTCTCCCCGCCCGCGCGAAGAGTCGACCGGCGCCGCGAACCCCCCGCGCCCGTGGAGTCCTTCGTAGGGTCGGTGGAGGGCGGAGGCCGCTCCTTCACACTTCGCTCACGCGATGTCAACGCCCCGTGGCGACCGCGCGGGGGTGTTCTTCACCGATGACCAGGCAGCGGCATCCGGGGATTGGCCGGAATCCCCCGTGCCGGAGGCACCGCCGTCGGCCCTGGCGGCGCCTGCCGGGGTTCCGTTCGCCGTCCGGCCCGGCCGACCGCAGCCCGCAGCCGCTTCCGGGCGCCCCGTGACGTACGCCGCACCCCCGCCACCTGCGGCGCGTCGCGGCGTCCGGCTGTCCTCCGCGGCACCCCTTCCCTCGCGCCCTCGGCGCGCAGGGCGCGGTGACGGTCGCACGGGCTTCCGCGCCCGTCGCCGCGCACCCCCGCCGCACCGCGGACGCCGGGTGCGCCGCGCGTTCCGCGGGCCGCCGGCGACGGCCCGCTCCTGCAGCTTTGCAGTCGCCACTTCAGGCCGCGGTTCGCCCCCGCCCTCGCGGTCCTCCGCATGCCGGCGGGGGCGCCGTGGTCACACCATCCGGTGGTACGGGTCCGGGACGTGCGGCTCGGCACCCAGGCGCCGGGCCGCCTGCTGCGCCCACGACGGGTTGCGCAGCAGTTCCCGTCCGAGCAGCACCGCGTCCGCCTCTCCGTTGGACACGATCTTCTCGGCCTGCTCGGCCTCGGTGATCAGGCCGACGGCGGCGACCGGCATGCCCGTCTCGGCACGCACACGGGCCGCGAAGGGCACCTGGTAGCCCGGCCCGACCGGGATGCGGACCCGCGGGGCGTTCCCGCCGCTGGACACGTCGAGCAGGTCGACGCCGTGCTCCCGCAGCAGCGCGGCGAACCGCACGGTGTCGTCGGCGGTCCAACCCGGCCGGTCCTCCAGCCAGTCGGTCGCCGAGATGCGGAAGAACAGCGGCAGGTCGTCGGGCCACACCTGCCGCACGGCGTCCACGACCTCCAGCGCGAACCGCGTGCGGTTCTCGAAGGATCCTCCGTACGCGTCGGAGCGGTGGTTGCTGTGCGGGGAGAGGAACTCGCCGATGAGGTAGCCGTGGGCGCCGTGGATCTCGACGACCTGGAAGCCCGCGGCGAGCGCCCTCCGCGCGGCGGCGGCGAAATCCGCGACCACGCGGTCGATGTCCTCCTGCGCCAGCTCCGCGGGGACCGGGTGGCCCTCGTCGAAGGGCACCGCGCTGGGGGCCAGCGGCTGCCAGCCGTGTGCCTCCTCGCCGACGGGAGCGCCGCCCTTCCAGGGCCGGTCGGTCGAGGCCTTGCGGCCCGCGTGGGCGATTTGGATGCCCGGGATGGTGCCCTGGTCCTTGAGGAACGCGGTGATCCGGCGCAGCGCCTCGGCCTGGGTGTCGTTCCACAGGCCGAGGTCGTACGGGCTGATCCGCCCCTCCGGGGACACCGCCGTGGCCTCCAGCAGGATCAGTCCGGTGCCGCCCGCCGCTCGGGCGGCGTAGTGGGCGAAGTGCCAGTCGTTGGCGGCGCCCGTGCCGGGTCCGGCGGCGTCGGCGCTGTACTGGCACATCGGCGCCATCCAGACGCGGTTGGGGACGGTCAGGGACCGCAGGGTGCGGGGTTCGAACAGCGCGCTCACGGCGGACTCCATTCGGGCGGGACCGGTGCAGGGCTTGTACGATAGCCCTCGTAGTACGGCAGATGTCAAACTACGATGAGTTTCGTACAATGGTGGGGAGTCGACCCCCCTGGAGCCCGCATGACACCCGCCGCGACCGGTCCGCGCGAGCTCGCGCACCCCGCCCGTGACGAGATCCGCCTCGAAGGCGTGCTCCACGCCCTCTCGGACCCGATGCGGCTGCGCGTGGTCCGCGAACTGGCGGCGGCCGGGTCGGAGGTCTCCTGCTCGCACGTCGAACTGCCCGTCGCCAAGTCGACGAGCACGCACCACTTCCGGGTCCTGCGGGAGAGCGGCGTCATCCGGCAGACCTACTGCGGCACGGCCAAGCTGAACGGCCTGCGCCGCGACGATCTGGACGCGCTCTTCCCCGGCCTGCTGGACGCCGTCCTGTCCGCCGCGGCCCGGCAGGCCGATGGGCCGTAGCCGCTCCAGGCGCCTGCCGGGCCGGGTGGACCTGCGGTTCGGGGCCGGCCCCCGCCACGGCGAGCCCGTCGCCGAGTCGACGAGCACGCACCAGTTCCGGGTCCTGCGGGAGAGCGGCGTCATCCGGCAGGTCCACTGCGGCACGGCCAAGCTGAACGGCCTGCGTGCCCGCCGGCGGCGCGACGACGCCCGCCGGCGGCGGTGAAGCACGGAGGCGGGCCCCGCAGCCGCGACGACGCGCCGCCGCGGGTGGACCGTGCCCGCGCGGGTACCCCGTCCGGTGTGGAGAACCGGTCAGTCGAGTCGCGGAAGGATGCGAGTGACATGGCGTACTCGCGGCAGTCAGCTGACACAGGAAGGCACTACGAGCACGCGGAGACGCGGGCTCCGAGGGAGGAGACCGCCGCGCGCGGGACCGCCGCGGCCGCCGAGGGGCTTCTGATGCTGGCGGGTGTCTATGCGGCCGTCTCACCGTGGGTGGTGCACTTCTCCGGTACGGAGGCGAGCCTCGCGGTCAACAACCTGATCGCCGGTATCGCCGTCGCACTGCTCGGCCTGTGCCTGGCGCTTGCACCGGAGCGGATGGCCAGGGTCGCCTGGGCGGCCGTCCCGCTGGGCATCTGGCTGATCATCGCGCCGTGGGTGGCCACGGTGGACCACGGGGCCGGCGCGGGCGTCATCTGGAACAACGTGGCGACGGGTGCCGCCGTCTGCGTGTTCGGTATGGCGGCCGCCGGGGCGACGGTCGCGGTCAGGCGGTCGGCACCGCGGTGACCTGCGAAGTGACGGCTCCGGAAGCGGAGCCGTCACCCCTTTCTCCCGCTGGGGCCACCGGCACGGCGCCCCGCCGGGAGGACCGGGTCAGTGCCCGGTGATATCCGTCGCCTGCGGCCCGCGGTCGCCCTGGGCGACCTGGTAGGAGACCTTCTGGCCCTCCTGCAGCTCGCGGAAGCCGCTGCCGTTGATCTCCGAGTAGTGGGCGAAGACGTCAGGCGCCCCCGAGTCCTGCTCGATGAAGCCGTAGCCCTTCTCGCTGTTGAACCATTTCACCGTTCCCGTCGGCATCTGCTGCTCCTCGTGCCATCACCGAACGCCCCCGGCCCAACTGCCCGGGACGCCGCCTCCGACGCTACGTCGGGCACACGCGGCACACCGGCACGCCACGCGAACAGGCCCTCGACCGCACGTGCCGCGGACGCTCTGACCTGCGGGAAGGCGCAAGTCGGGCGACTGGGGCCGCCAGGGCCGTACGGGTGGCGGGCCGGCCTCCCGCGCGGGCGGGCGCGGCGGGTCCGCGACAGGGCGGCCGCCGGCCGACGCGTGCCCCTGACACCTCGTCTTGAAGTGCTTAGATGTACGGATTTCATCCTGTTCGTCGGCTTTGGGCGGGGATACGCGTCGCAGAGACCCTGAAGACACCGATGCTGAGGAGAGCCATCGTGCTTACCCGCGAACAGGTACCAGCAGTTCTGGACCGGCCCGTCTACGCACGGGACGGCAGCAAGATCGGAGAGGCCAAGCACGTCTTCCTCGACGACGCCACGGGCCGGCCGGAGTGGGTCACGGTCTCGACCGGGCTCTTCGGGTCGCGTGAGTCCTTCGTCCCCGTGCACGACGCCGACGTGGTGGAAGACCACCTGGAGGTGCCGTACGACAAGGAGAAGGTCAAGGGCGCCCCGAAGACGGACGTCGAAGCCGGCGGACACCTCTCCGCCGACGAGGAGCGCCGCCTGTACGACTACTTCGAGGTCGACTGGGGTGACGGGCAGCAGAGCCGGGGCGGCCGCGACGACGCCATGACCCTCTCGGAGGAGTCGATGCACGTGGGCGTCGAGCGCCGGGAAGCCGGCCGGGCGCGGCTGCGGAAGTACGTCGTGACCGAGGAGGTGCAGCAGACGATCCCGGTGCGCCACGAGGAGGTCCGCCTGGAGCGCGAGCCCATCACGGAGGGCAACCGTGACGCGGCGCTGTCCGGGCCGGAGATCTCCGAGGCCGAGCACGAGGTCACCCTGCACGAGGAGCGGCCGGTCGTGGAGAAGCGCACCGAGCCCGTCGAGCGGGTGCGGCTGACCACCGACGAGTACACCGACGAGGAGACGGTGGAGGGCCGGGTGCGCAAGGAGCGCATCGAGGCCGACTTCGAGGACGACCCCGACGAGCGGGCGTGACCCCCGAGCGGGCGTGAGCCCTCAGGGCCCGCAGCGCAACCGGGTAGGGCGGCGGCACCGGTCCGTACGCAGGCCGCGCAGGCCGGCGCCGCTCCGCCCGGCAGCGCGGGCACGCGCGGCGCGGTCGGCCTGCGGCACCTCCTGGGCGGGCCGGCCGCGCCACCGCGTGCATGCCCTTCGACCTTTCCTGCGCCCGGTGAGGGAAACCCTGAGCCGGGCGCAGCCGCGCGCGGCTCCGCGCCGGCCGGAAGGAGCCTCCGGGCGGCGGCGCCGGGCCTTCCTCCGGCCCGCTTGCTCGGACGCCTCCGCGGGACCGCCGGCGCCGCCCCGCGCGGCGGTCCGCCGGTCGGCCCGTGCCCGCCGGCGGCCACCGCCGCCCGGGCCTCGGTCGAGTCCGCGCCGCCGGGGGCGCGCGACGCGGTGGGTCGGCTGCCACCTCCGTGGCGCCTCTGCCCGCCATCCGGCCCAACCGCCGACAGCCCGGGCGGGCGCTCGGGCATACGTGCAGGCGAATCCGTACCCGCGCACCAAGGTGAGGACCACTCTATGAAGAGCCGCGGACGTCTCGGTCTCCGTCTGCGTCGGGCGGCCTGCGGGCTGGTGAGCGGCTGTCTCGCCGCCGCGGTGCTCGTCGGCTGCGACTCCACGTCCGGCGAGTACCACCCGCCCGGTGCCCATGCCCGTGTCGGGGCCATGCTGATCCGCTACGCCCACATGGCCGAGCCGCCGAACGGCCCGTGGGAGGTGGGCGCCGACGTCCCCGTGCACCTGTGGCTCTACAACGAGGCGCAGACCGCCGACCGGCTCCTCGGCGGTGCGACGACGATCGCGGAGTCGGTGGACATCGTCACCGCCGACGGGTCCCCCCGGGGCGCGCTGGACGTGCCGCCGCGGCAGCTGGTGGAGTTGTCGGAGGGGCAGCCGCACCTGCTGCTGCGCGGGGTCAAGGAGGAGTTGCGGGGCGGCGACTACGCGTGGGTGACGCTGCGGTTCGAGCGGGCCGGGGAGGTGGCGCTCCAGATGCACGCGCAAACACCCACGTACGTCGACGAGGACGCGACACCCGGTCTCACCCCGCCCTCTCCGGAGCAGTGACCCGCCGCACGGCCGAGCCCCCGCCCGCCGCACGGCCGCGCGCCCCCGCCCGCCGCACGGCCGAGCCCCCGCACCCCGGTCGGGCGGGGCGCGCGGGATCAGTGCCGCTCCGGCAAAGCACCGCCGTTCGCTGTCCGAAGCGCGCTGACGGGGGGCCCGCACGGTGTACGAGCCCACGCGGCGGGGAGACGCGCGGGAAGGAGGCCGTCATGTCCCGTACCGACTCCACGTCACCGCCCTGACGAGTCCGCCCACCGGGCAGGGACCTCGGCGCGGCCTGCGGGACGGGCCGGTCACGTTCCTGATCGCGGTGGGCAGCGCGCTCATCGCCCTGTCGTTCCTTTCCCTGGCCCTGGCACGGGGGAAGCCCGGCGCTTCCGACCGGTGACGGGCTGATGCCGCCCCGCTCCGTCCGTACGGCGTGAGGCCGGGCCGGAGGCCGGATCGCGAGCGGGCACGGTACTGCGCCGCCCGCCCGCGCGGTACCGGGCCCGCGGAAGGCGGTTGGGCGCGCCCTGCTGCGAAGCGCCCGCCGGCCGCTGGGGACGGCGCATGGAGCGGCGCCCCCTTGAAGCGCCGCTCCACGGGAAGCGGAACGCGTCCGGTCTCGGGGCCGGGCATCGGGGCGCGGTCGGCCGGGGCCCGCCGCCGCGCGCCGCAGCTCACGGCCGGTCCAGCACCTCGCCGGTGCGGGCGTCCACGAGGCGAGTGGTGACCTCGCCGCCCGGCACGTCGCTGACAATGTCGACCGCCCACAGCGGGTCACCGTCGTGCGCGTCGAGCCGGATGGCCGTCACCGGACCCTCGACGGCACCGCGGGCCTCACGGGCCGCCTCGTCGACCGGGACCGCCGCCTCGTCCAGGAGGGCGCGCAGCTCCTCGGGCGCCATCCCCTCCCAGGCGCGCTGCGCCCGGGCCGTGTGAAGGACGTTGCCGGTCGCTGCGTCCACGCGGACGGCGTGCGTCCGGCCGCTCCGAGCCGCCACGTGCGTCACCCACACCGGGTCCGCGGACTCGGGCCGTGTCAGCTCGGTCGCCACGACCTCGCCGCCCGCGACCTCCGCCGCCGAGGCCCGGACCGCCTGCCGGTAGTCCACCTCGACCCCCTCGAAGGCGTCGGGCGGCACGTCGCCCCCGCTCTGGCATCCGGTGAGCACGGCGGCGGACAGCAGCACCACCGCTGCCGTAAGCAGCGGCCGTCCGGACCGGCTTCTCAGACTGTCCATGGGGAATGGCTATCCGGATACAAGGGGGCAAAACGGTTGCGGTGGCCGGTCGGTCGGCGACCTGCCGGGTCGATCGCCGCGCGTCCCGCGGACGTACCCGCGACCGCGCGACCGGGACCCCCGAGTCCGCGGCGCCGCCGGCGCGGCGGCCGACGCACCCACCAGGCAGAGAGGTTGCACCCGCGGCCGGCACCAGGCCGCCCCCGCCTTGCAGCAAGCCGGGCGACCCGCTCATGGGCGACCTGGCGCCCCGAGGCGGTCGGCGAGACGGGCGCACCGCGGGCCGCGGACGCTGCCGCGACGGACTTCCCGGCGGTCCTGGAGCGGCTGCGCGCCTCGGGCCGGGACGCCCCGTACGTTCCGACCTCCCCGGGGACGTGCAAGCGGGGACGTGCGGCCGGCGGGGTTCAGGCGAGGACGTTCAGCGCGCCCGGCTGGACGCGTACGGTGACCGGCAGCGCTGCGTCGACCTCGCCGTCCGCGCCGTACGGCAGTCCGCGGTCGGCCTCGATGCGGATCTCCCTGCCGCGCACCACCTCCACCTGCGGGCGGGCCAGGTGGGCACCGGTTTTGAGCTCGTTCATCATCGTGAAGAACAGCCGCTTCGGGGCGTCGCGCACCACCACGACGTCCAGCAGCCCGTCGTCCACGCGGGCGTCGGGGGCGATGAGCCGGCCGAAGCCGTAGAAGCCGGAGTTGGCGGCGACCACCGTGTAGCCGTGCCGTTCGAGCAGCGCCCCGTCGACGGTGATCCGGTAGGCGGCGGGCCGCCAGGCGGCCACCGCCCGCAGGCCGCCCGCGTAGTAGGAAGCGGAGCCCCGCAGCAGCCGGGAGCGGTTGGCGTGCCGGTTCGCCACGGCGTCGACGCCCGCGTAGACGCTGCCCAGCACCGACACCCCGCCGTGCGCCGCGGAGGCGACTGCGATGGTGTCGACCCTGCGGGGCGAGCCGTGCAGGAGCACCTCGGCGAGGGCCCGCGGGTCGCCGGGCAGCCCCAGCGCCCGGGCGAAGTCGTTGCCGCGGCCCGACGGCACGAGGCCCAGCACCGCGCCGGTGCCGCTCAGTTCCCCGCCGACGGCGCCGGCCATCCGTCCCCGCCGACCGCGAGGACGGTCCGCCCGTCGGAGGCCGCCTGCCGCGCCAGGGCGCGGGCGTGGTCGAGGCTGCGGCTGTAGCGGGTGTCGAGCCGGGCCCCGGCCTCCCTGAGGAGTCGGGCGACGGGCAGCAGGGCCGCCGTGCCGCTGGAGCTTCCCGCGGCGGGATTGACGACGGCGGTGAACTGTCTCATGGGCGCGCCTCCGTGAGGGGGTCGGGGACCGGGGCCGGCGGCCGGGTCAGGGGAGGGGGATGAGGATGCCGGGGTTGAGGATCCCCGCCGGGTCGAGGCCGGCCTTGACCGCCCGCAGGGCGCGCACGCCGAGCGGTCCCGCCTCCCTGGCGAACCAGTCGCGGTGGTCGGTGCCCACGCCGTGGTGGTGGCTGATGGTGCCGCCCGCGGCGGTGATCGCCTCGTTCGCCGCGTGCTTGGCGGGCTCCCAGTGGGCGACCGGGTCGTCGCCCTGGGCCGAGACCACGGTGAAGTACAGCGAGGCGCCGTTCTCGTACACGTGGGAGATGTGGCACATGACCAGGGGCGGTGTGCCCGCATCGGTGAGCGCGGAGGTCAGGGCCTCGCGCACGGCCGCGTACAGCCCGGGCAGCCGCGACCAGAACGCGGCGGTCTCCAGGGTCTCCGCGAAGGCGCCCGCGTCGAGCAGCGCGTCCCTCAGGTAGGGGGCGTCGTAGCGGCCGCGCGCCCAGCGCTCGCCCGGCTCCTCCCCGGCGTACTCGCCCCCGGCGGCGAGCAGCACCTCGCGGGCCCCGGCCCGGCGCAGCGCCGTGTCCGCCTCCGTCCCCTCGTACCCGACGACGGCCATGCAGCCGGCCGGGGCCGCCCCGTCGGTGCCGCCGATGCGGTCGGGGTGGGCGAGGCCGATGAAGGTCTCCGTCTCGTCGGAGAGGCGCAGCACCGTCGGGCGGGGGCCGTCCTGCGCCAGGGCGCGCAGGGCGCGGGTGCCCGCTTCGAAGGAGGGGAAGCGCCAGCCCTCGTAGACCCTGGTCGCCGGCAGCGGCCGCACGCGGACGGTCACGGACGTGATGACGCCGAACGCCCCCTCGGAGCCCAGGACGAGCTGGCGCAGGTCGGGGCCCGCCGCCGAGCGGGGCGCGCGGCCGGTCTCCCAGGTGCCTTCGGGGGTGGCGACGGTGAGGCCGAGGACCATCTCGTCGAAGCGGCCGTAGCCCGCGGACGCCTGGCCGCTGGAGCGGGCGGCGGCGAAGCCGCCGATGGTCGCCCACTCGTAGGACTGCGGGAAGTGGCCGAGCGTGAAGCCCCGCGCGTTGAGCAGTGCCTCGGCCTGCGGCGCCCTGAGCCCGGGCTGGAGGGTGGCGGTGCGGGAGACCTCGTCCACGTCGAGCAGCGCGTCCATGCGCCGCAGGTCCAGGGCGACGAACCGGGAGCGCTCCGGCGCCAGGCCGCCGACCACGGAGGTGCCGCCGCCGAACGGCACGACGGCCAGCTGGTGTTCGGTGCAGACCCGCAGCACCGCGAGGACCTCGTCGTGGCCGGCGGGCAGCAGCACGGCCGCGGGGATGTCGTCCACGTCCCCTGCGCGGATGCGCAGCAGGTCGGGGGTGGACTTGCCGCGGGTGTGGCGGATGCGGCTCTCGGCGTCCGTGCGGACGTACGCGCTGCCGCCGAGGCACCCGGCGAGGGCGCGGTGCGCCGCGGCGGTGAGGGTGGACTCGGGGACGGCGATCTCGTCCAGCGCGGCGGGCCCGTCCTCGCGCGGGGTGACCCCCAGCAGGTCGCGCAGCAGTCCGATCACCGTGTCGGGCAGCGGTGCCGCCTTGGCCGGGTCGCCCCAGCCGCTCCACAACATGTCCACGTGGCTTCGTCCTCACCGTCGGTTTCACGGGTGTTCCCGGCGCCCGGGGCCCCGCAGGCATTACACTGTGACAGATGACGCCCATTCGTCACAACCATTCGGATGCGGACCCGGTCCTCGACGCGGCCCGGGACTGCGTCCTGGCCGTCGGCGTGCGCCGCACGACCCTCACCGACGTGGCCCGCCGCGCCGGTGTCTCCCGCATGACGCTCTACCGCCGCTGGCCGGACGTCCGCACCCTCGTCGGCGACCTCATGACCCGCGAGTGGGTCGGCGTGGCGCTCTCCGCGATGCCCGAGCGGCGCCCCGGCGCACCCGCGCGGCCCAGGATCGTCGACGGCCTGGTCGCGGGCGTGGCCGCGTTCCGCGCCCACCCGCTCTTCCACAAGATCCTCGACGTGGACCCCGAACTGCTGCTGCCGTACGTGCTGGACCGCCGCGGCGCCAGCCAGGACGCGCTGCTGGCCCTCCTCCGCGACGCGCTGGAGGAGGGGCACGCGGACGGCTCCGTCCGCCGCGTCCACCCCGAGCTCCAGGCCCGCGCGCTGCTGCTCGTCGTCCAGTCCTTCACGCTCTCGCTGCGCACCATGACCGAGGAACCCGAGGACGGCCCCGGCGCGCCGACCGGGAACGGCTCCGGCGCCGCCTCCCGGCCCGGCCCGCACGCCGCCACCGGGTCCGGCCCGCACGCCGCCACCGGGTCCGGCGCGGACGCCGGTCCCGGGTCCGACGCGGCGGCAGCACTCGGCGAGGCCGCCTTCCTCGGCGAGCTGCGGACCATCCTGGAAAGGACCCTCACCCCATGAGCCGCCCGAGCACCTCCGCCCCGCCTGCCGGGGCCGCCTCCTCCCTGAACGCCTCCCGCCGCCGCCGCGACCTCGCGGAACTCGCCGACGGCACCGTGGTGGACGTGCTCGTCGTCGGCCTCGGCGCCACCGGGGCGGGCGCCGCCCTGGACGCGGCCTCACGCGGTCTGAGCGTCGCCGCGATCGACGCGCACGACCTGGCGTTCGGCACCTCCCGCTGGAGCTCCAAACTGGTCCACGGCGGGCTGCGCTACCTCGCCACCGGAGAGCTCGACGTCGCCTACGAGAGCGCCGTCGAGCGGGGCGTCCTGATGGAGCGGACCGCCCCCCACCTCGTGGCGGCCCAGCCCTTCGTCCTCCCGCTCACCCCCCTGGTGACCCGCTCGCAAGCAGCCCTCGCCCGCGCCGGTTTCCGGGCCGGCGACGTGCTGCGCGCCGCCGCCCGCACCTCCCGCACCACCCTGCCCGCCCCCCGCACCCTGTCGTCCGTGGAGACCCGCCACATGGCGCCCGCCCTGCGGCCCACCGGGCTGCGCGGCGGCCTGCTGTCCTGGGACGGCCGACTCAGCGACGACGCCCGCCTCGTCACCGCCCTGGCGCGCACCGCCGCCGCCCACGGGGCGCGCGTCGTCACCCGCGCCCGGGCCCTCCTGCTCGACGGCGACGGGGCCCTCGTACGGGACGAGCTCACCGGCGCCGAGATGCGCCTGCGCGCCCGCACCGTCGTCAACGCCACCGGCGTCTGGGCGGGCGGCCTGGCCGGGGACATCCGGCTCAGGCCCTCCCGCGGCACCCACCTCGTCCTGCGCTCGGAGGACCTGGGGTCCCTCACCGCCGGCCTGCACATCCCGATCCCCGGCGAGGCCAACCGGTTCGTCCTCGTCCTGCCCCAGGGCGACGGGCGGGTCTACGTGGGCCTGACCGACGAGCCGGTGGACGGCGGCATCCCCGACGTACCGGAGGTCCCCGAGACCGACATCGGCTTCCTCCTGGACGTCCTGTGCTCGGCCCTGGACGTCCCGCTCGGCCGCGACGACGTCATCGGCGCCTTCGCCGGACTGCGGCCCCTCCTCGACACCGCGGCGGACGCGGACGGGGCCCGGACGGCGGACATCTCCCGCAAGCACGCGGTGCTCACGTCCGCGGAGGGCGTCGTCACTGTGGTCGGCGGCAAGCTCACCACGTACCGGCGCATGGCGCAGGACGCGGTGGACGCCGCCGTCCGCGCCCGCGGTCTGCCCGCCGGGCCCTGCCGCACCGCATCCCTGCCCCTGGTCGGCGCGGCGCGCCCGTCGCGGCTCGCCACGCTGGAGGCGCCCCGCCGCCTCGTGCGCCGCTACGGCACGGAGGCCCCGCCCGTCCATGCGCTCGGCCTGGCCGACCCGGACCTGGCCCGGCCCGTGGTGCCGGGGCACCCGGTCACCGGGGCCGAACTGCTGTGGGCGGTACGCCACGAGGGGGCCCTCGACGAGAGCGACCTGCTGGACCGGCGCACCCGCATCGGGCTCGTGCCGCACGACCGGGAAGCGGCCCTGGACGCCGCGGGGAGGTGCTGCGGCGCGCCGCCGACCTGCACAGCGCGCCCTGAGGCCGACGCCGGTGGGGGCGGACCGCAGGCGGCGGACCCGCGGGGACCCGCACGGCCCCGCCCCGGCGCGGAGTCGGCGGGTCGGCACGGGGGGACTGGGCGTGGCCTGAGCGGGGCACGCCTGGGCCGCAAGGGGGACCGTATACGCGCCGCCTGGCGCCGGTGCAGGTCAGAGGCTGCTGCCGCAGGAGCCGCAGGAGCCGCAGGAGCCGCAGGAGCCGCAGGGGCCGCAGGAGCGGCGGGGGCGGCAGGGGCGGCAGGAGCTGCGCGAGCCGCGGCCGACGCGCCGCGGGGAGCGGCGCCGCCTACGCGGCCTGCCTACGGACCGGTGCCGCCGCCCGCCGCGGGAACCGCGGGAGCCGCAGGAGCCGCAGGAGCTGCGCGAGTCGCGGCCGGCGGGCCGCGGGGAGGGCGGACCACTCACGCCCGGGGCGGTCGTCCGCCGGGTCTTTCGTCCGCCGGGCGGTCGTCCGCGTACCACTATCCGGTCGCGGCAGAACCAGGCACGGTCGACGGTGCCGCGGCGGGGCGCCGGTCGGGCACGCGGTGCAGAAGGGCGGACGGCCGCAGCCCGTCCGCCCTTTGCACCGCCGTGTTGCAGCCCTCGGCCGCCCTGCGCGGCGCCGCGCTTCACACCCCCTCTGCCTGCCGGAGCTCCGCGAGCAGTTCGGTCTGCCCGGCCAGGAGGTCGGTCAGGATCATGCGGGCGGCCCGCAGGAGTTCGGCGACGTCGCCGCCGGCGAGGGCGTAGCTGACCGTGGAGCCCTCGCGGATGGACACGACGATGCCGGAGCGGCGCAGCACGGCCAACTGCTGCGACAGGCTGGAGGGTTCGATCTCGATGTCGTCCAGCAGGTCGCGCACGGGAACGGGCCCATTCTGCAGTAGCTCCAAGACCCGGATGCGCACCGGGTGTCCGAGCATGCGGAAGAACTCGGCCTTGGCCTGGTAGAGGGGCACCTGCATGGTGGATTGCTCGCTCCCTGCCGCGGTTGACGGGCTGCGTCCTCAGCGGCGGCCTGCGGCCGACCGCTGCGGCGACGTCGTTCACCACGATTTTCCCTGGTCCGGGCCCCGCACACCTCATGGATTGGGTCGATCTGTATGTGGCTACATGAAGAAATCTTCAATTCATGGGTGTGCGAGGGCCCGGACGGCGGCGCGTCTAGATCTCCAGCTCCGCCTCGATGCGCTTGAGCTGGTGCCGGGCCATCGCCAGATTGGACTTCGCCTTGTCCAGGACGAGGTAGAGGAACAGCCCGTTGCCGCCTCGGCCCGTCAGCAGCCTGATCAGGTGGTACTGGCTCCCGAGCGTGATAAGCATGTCCTCGATCTCGTCCTTCAGGCCGAGGTGCTCCATGGTGCGGGCCTTGGCCCGGATCACGTCGGTGTTGCCCGCGGCCGCGACGGCCAGGTCCAGGTCCTTGCCGCCGCCGAGGGTGCCGAGCGCCATCCCGCTCGTGTAGTCGACCAGGGCGACGCCGAGGGCCCCCTCGATCGAGGTCAGCGTCTCCTTGAGCGAGATCTCCACGTTGGCCATATCGGTATGTCCTCCAGTGCCGGTTCCGTCCGGGGCGTACGGCCCCAATCCGTGA
Source organism: Streptomyces sp. CC228A (assembly GCF_021390935.1). Classification (GTDB taxonomy): domain Bacteria; phylum Actinomycetota; class Actinomycetes; order Streptomycetales; family Streptomycetaceae; genus Streptomyces. The sequence goes on along the minus strand of NZ_JAJPUI010000013.1, from coordinate 39,424 downwards.
CGTGGACCTTACGCACTGTCGTCGGACGTATGGTCGGCTTGTTCTAGGGATGACCGCAGAAGATCGAAAAAGCAGATGATCGGATCAAGTGTGATCGTTGGTGTGCGTGAGGTGACCGCATTCGGGTGCGGGAGCCGGGGAGGGGGAGGCCCCTGAGCCGCGCGTAACGGCCGGCCGTCGGCAGAGAGTCGGCGCAGGTGGACGGAGGCCGGGACCGCGGGGTGCGCGGCCCCGGACGGACGGGCCCCCCGGGACGAGGCGGAGCCTGCCTCGTCATGCCCCTCGTGGCGCCTCCGCGTGCGCCGTGCCGGGGCTCGGCTCCATGCCGCCCCCGCGCCCCTCACGGGGGCCGGGTCGGCGGTCGGCCCCGCGGCGGTGTCGTGCCCCAGCCCCCATCGGGGCAGCCGGCGGTCGAGGGAGCGCGGCAGCCACCAGGCCGCGCGTCCCAGCAGCGCCATCGACGCGGGCACAAGCACCAGGCGCACGATCGTCGCGTCGAGCACAATGGCGGTCGCCAGCCCCAGGCCCATCATCTTCACCAGCGGCGAAGGGTTGCCCACGAAGCCGAGGAACACCACCGTCATGATCAGCGCGGCAGAGGTGATCACACGGCCCGTGGCCGCCATCCCCCGCGCCACGGCCTCGGTGGTGTCACCCGTGGCGTCGTACTCCTCGCGGACCCGCGACAGCAGGAACACCTCGTAGTCCATGGACAGGCCGAACAGCACCGCGAAGAACACCGTCGGCAGCGGAGAGGCGATCGGAAGCGTCTCCTCCAAGCCGAACAGCCCACCGAACCAGCCCCATTGGAAGACCGCCACCACCACTCCGTACGCCCCCGCGATGGAGAACAGGTTCACGGCGACGGCCTTGAGCGGCAGCGCGACCGAGCGGAACACCACCAGCAGCAGCAGGAACGAAGCCCCGAGGGTCGCGGCCACGAAGACCGGCAGGGTGCTGACGAGCTGCGTCGTGAGGTCGTCGGTCATCGCGGTCAGACCCGACACCGAGACGTTCCCCGGCACGAGCCCGCGGACGCGCGCGAGGGTCCGCGACGTCGCTGCGTCGGCGGGCGCGGTGGTGGGCAGGGTGGGCAGGACGACGGTGTCCCCCGACCGGGAGGTCCGCGGCTCGCCCACGGAGGCTATGCCCGGATCGGCGGCGACCCGCTCGGCCAGCGCCGTGATCCCCTCCGCGCCCACCCCCGGCCGGGTGAGGTCGGCGACGAGCAGCAGCGGGGCGTTGGCCCCGGGACCGAAGCCCTCGGCGACCAGGTCGTAGGCACGCCGGTGGGTGGTGTGCGCGGAGTCGTTGCCCGCGTCGGGGAAGCCGGTCTCCATGTCCAGCGCCGGCGCGGCCAGGGCGAGCAGCACGGCGGTCGCGGCGAGCAGATGGCGCAGCGGCCGACCGGACACGCGGCGGGCGAAACGCGACCACACCGTGCCGTCCGCCTTCGCCGCGCGCCCGACGCCCGGCGCGCCCGCGGCCTTCCCTGCGGGAGCCTCGCCCTGAGCACCCCGGCCCCTCCCGCGGGCGCCACTTCCGGTGTGCCGTCCGGCGTCCCGGCGGGGTCGGCTCCCGGTGCGCCCCCGCCCCCGCCCGAGGGGGACGCGACCACGCCGTGCCCGCGGCCTTCCGGACGAGGCCGGCCACCGGCCTGCGCAGGCGTCGGCCGCGGAAGGTCCGGTCGACGGGCGGCCGCACGCGGTCGCCCAGCAGCGTGAGCAGGGCCGGCAGCAGGGTCAGGGCGGCCGCCACCGCGACGAGCACGATCAGCGCCGTGCCGAGGCCGATCGACGTCAGGAAGCCCAGTCCGGTCAGCGCCAGTGCACCCATCGCGACGACGACGGTGCCCCCGGCGAAGAGGACGGCCGCACCCGACGAACCCATCGCGTCCGCCAGCGCCGCGGAACCCTCCTGGCCGGCGGCACGGTTCTCCCGGTACCGGGCCACGATGAACAGCGCGTAGTCGATGCCGATGCCCAGACCGATCATCGCGCCGATCGTGGGGGCCGCCGTGGACACGTCCATGGCGTTCGCCAGCAGCGCGATGCCGCCCAGGCCCGCGGCGATGGCCACCAGGGCCAGCACGATCGGCACCAGCGCGGCCACGATCGTGCCGAACGCGACGACGAGGATCACCGCGGCGGCCACCAGCCCCGCCGCCTCCGCCCCCGAGGTCTGCGAGTCCGCGTTGACGAACACGGCGTCACCGCCCAGTTCGGCGGTGAATCCCTGGGAGGGGGCCGGCCGCACCGCGTCGGCCAGGGCGCCGATCTCCTCGGGGCCCACCTCCATCGACGGCACGTCGAAGGTGATCCGGGCGAGTCCGATGCGCCCGTCGGCCGACAGCCCGCCGTCCGTGAACGGGCCGGTCACCGCCGCGACATGGCCCACCTCCACGGCACGGGCCACCGCGGCCTCCACCGCGGGCCGGTAGCGTTCGAGCCGCTGCCCTTCCGGAGCCGCGAACACGGCGACGGCGCTTCCCCGCGACGCTTCGGGGAAGCGCTCCTCCAGCAGCCGTCCCGCCTCCTCGCTCTGGCTGCCGGGAGCGACGAGGTCGTCGACGAACGGGCCGCCGACCGCCCCGGCCGACGGCAGCACCAGGAGCAGGATCACCGCCCAGGCGGCGATCGTGGCCCAGGGGCGGCGAGCGCTCGCACCGCCGACGCGGCGCGTGAATCGGTTCATGACGAGTGGGCTCCCATGAGAGGCGAGGGATCCGCCGGGTGGCCGCGAAGCGCCGGGGCGGACGAGTGAGGGGTCCCATCGTGGTGGCGCAGGGCCCCGCCGTCTCCCGGCGCGGGACGGGCCCGCGGCCCCCGCGCCGGACGGGGCGACGGCCGCGGCGCCTCCTCCCGGCGGGGAGGGGGCGCTCCGCCGCAGGGCGGGTGACCGTGCTGCCGAGCCGGGCCTACGATGGCCTGCCCGGCCGCCGGGCCCCCGGCACAGGGCGCCCGAACTTCCTGACGGAGCGACGATGAACCGCACGGACCCGCCCGCGCCGACGCCGCCCGCGCCAGGCCCGGACGGCCGCGCGGCCCCTTCACCCGCTGGCCCAGGAGCGCGGACGCCGTCCTCGCCGCGGTCATGTTCCTGCTCACCGTCTTCGTCGAGGAGGCGGAGGGCGACGCGCTCGCCCTCCGCCCGCTCACCGCCGTTCCGCTGCCGGTCCTGCTGCTCTTCGCCGTGTCCGGCGGCGCCCTGCTCCTGCGCCGCCGCAGACCGCTCCTGACGCTGGCGCTGGTCGTCGCGGCCTGGCTCCCCACGCTGGGCAGCAGCTACGCCACGGCGGGCGGTTGCGTGCTCGTGGCGCTGTACGGCGCGGGGCGGTACGCCCCGGACACCCGGCGCGGCCGGGCGGCACGGCGGCGGCGCCGCCGCGGCGATCGGCGCGCTCGTGCTCGACGGCCTGCTGCAGCCGGCGCCCTGGGGAGACCGCCTTCGGCGCCGCCGTCATGGCCGGCGCCTGGTACGTGGGACGGCGCCTGCGGATGCGTGCGGAGCGCGCCGACCGGAGGCGCCGGCAGCAGCTCGCGGAGGCCCGCCGGGTCGTCGCCGAGGAACGCACCCACATCGCCCGCGAACTCCACGACGTCGTCGCCCACCGGGTGAGCATGATGACGGTGCAGGCGGGCGCGGCCCGGATGGTGGCCGCCGACGACCCGCGCGAGGCGCTCGAAGCGATGGCGGCCGTGGAGCACGCCGGGCGGCAGGCCCTGGACGAACTGCGCCACCTGCTCGGCGTCCTGCGGCCGAGCGCCGACCGCGACGGCCTCGGCCCGCAGCCCGGCCTCGCCGACCTGGGGCCGCTGGTCGAGCAGGTACGGGAAGCGGGCCTGGAGGTGTCCGTGCGATGCGGCCCGCAGCAACCGCTCCCGGCCCGCGTGGAACTGTCGGTGTACCGCATCGTGCAGGAGGCGCTCACCAACGTCCTCAAGCACAGCGGCCCGGGCGCGCGTGCGGAGGTCGTCGTCCGCCGCGAGCCGTCCGGCGGGGGACTCACCGTCGAGGTCCGCGACGACGGCCGCGGCGCCGCCGCAACCGGGTCCGCACCGGACCCCGACCGGTCGGCGCCGGGCCACGGGATCGTCGGCATGCGCGAGCGCGCCCTGCTGCTCGGCGGCGGCCTGGACGCCGGGCCGCTCCCCGGCGGCGGTTTCCGCGTGGTGGCCCGGCTGCCGCTGGGGGGTGAGGCGCAGTGACCATCCGCGTCGTCGTCGCCGACGACCAGGCGCTGGTCCGCCGGGGCTTCGCGATGATCCTGCGCGTCTCCCGCGACATCGAGGTGGCCGCCGAGGCGGGCACCGGGGCGGAGGCGGTGCGGGCGGCGCGACTGCACCGGCCCGACGTGGTCCTCATGGACATCCGCATGCCGGAGATGGACGGACTGGAAGCGACGTCCCGGATCCTGGAGGAGGCGGACTGGGACGTGCGGGTCCTCATCCTGACCACCTTCGACCCGGACGAGTACGTCTACCGGGCGCTGCGCTCCGGTGCCAGCGCCTTCCTCCTCAAGGACACGCCGCCGGAGCAACTCGCCGACGCGGTGCGGACCGTGGCCGAGGGCGGGGCGCTGCTCGCGCCGTCCGTGACCCGGCGCCTCATCGGCCGGTTCGCCGACGGGCGCACCGTCAATCCCGCCGTCGCCGCCCGCCTGGAACGGCTCACCGGACGGGAACGCGACATGGTGGCCGCCGTCGCCCGCGGAGCCAGCAACGGCGAGATCGCCGAGCGGTTCGACATCGGCCCGGCCACCGTGAAGTCACATGTGTCGAGCATCCTCGCCAAACTCGGGCTCCGCGACCGCACCCAGGTCGTGATCTTCGCGTACGAGAGCGGACTCGTCGAAGTCGGCGGCCACGACATCGGGTACTGAGGCGGCCGGGCCGCCCGCCGCAGGGGCGCGGCCCGCCGTCCGTGCGTACGGGCCGCGCCGGGCACCGCCGGGCCGCACCGTCCGCCGGTCGGCGCCCGCAGTGCCCCCGCCCGGTGTCAGCGGTAGTACGGGTACGGGGGGTACACGTATCCGGCGCCCCAGTACGGGGCCATGCCGAAGTGCCGGAAGACGTCCTCCGAGTACTGGGACTCGTCGACCAGCTCCGGGTCGTAGGGAGGGGCGTCGGCGATCTGCCGGCGCGACTGGCTGACGACCACGACGTCGTCCCGCACGTCCACGACGGCGTCGACCGGAACGAACGTCTTCTTCTCGCCCAGCCCGAGGAAGCCGCCGTGCTCCACGAGCAGGAACCGGACCTTGCCCTCCTGCTCGTCGACGAGCAGGTCGTCGACCTTGCCCATCTCGTCGCCCTCGCCGTTGACGACCTTCCGGCCGCGCACGTCCTCGTCCGCCGCGGCCACCGTCTGATCGGTCTCGCTGATCTTCTTCAGGACAGGAGCGTTTCCCGTGGTCATGTGTCTCCTCGTCTCTCGCTGCGCCGGCCCCGCGCGCGGGCCGGGCCCGGGGGCGGAGCGCCGGGTCCGCCATGCTGCGGCGGTTCGGCGCCTTCGCCCCTCGGACCTCCCCCAAGGGGCCTTTCACGCAGGACCGACTATCCGCACTCATGCCGGCGAAACATGACCATACGGACCAGTCCCCGCTCCTTCGGCGCGGACAGCGACGACCGGTCCCGCCCGCCGGCCGCCCCGGCGCAGTGGATCCGCCGGGGCGCGGGGGCGGCGGGCCGCTCAGGGCAGCGGCGCGCCGCGGGCCGCCGTCCACAGCTCGTACCAGTCCTCGTGGCCGAGCTCGGGCTCACGCGACACGGCGTCGCGGCAGGCGCGGATCCGCTCGGGGCGGGACGTGCCGATCACCGGCACGATGCCGGCCGGGTGGCGCTGGAGCCACCACAGCACGATCGCCTCCGGGGTGGTGCCCCGGGCCTCCGCGAGCCGCGCCACCACGGCGGCGGCCGGGCCGTTCTCCGGGTCGGAGAAGCGCCCGCCGGCCAGCGCACCCCACGCCTGGAGTTGCACGCCCCGCTCGACGCAGTACTCCACGGTCCCCGAGGGGAAGCCCACACCGGCCCCCGCCGCGGTGTTGACGAGCACCCCCTCCTCGACCCAGTCCCGCCGGTGCAGGCTCATCTCCAGCTGGTTCACGGTCAGCGGGACGTCCAGGAAGGACTGGAGGCGCGCCATCTGGGCAGCGTGCATGTTGGACACGCCGAAGCGGCGGACCAGGCCCTGCCGGTGCAGGGACGACAGCGCCCCGGCGAGCTCCGCCGGATCGGCCAGCGGGTCGGGCCGGTGCAGCAGCAGCACGTCCACGCGGTCCGTGCGCAACCGGGTCAGGCTCTCCTCGACCCGACGCAGCACGCTCGCACCCCGCAGGTCGTACAGCCCCGGCCCGCCGCCTTCGGGCAGCCGGATACCGCACTTGGTCTGGAGCGTGATCCGCTCGCGCAGGCCGGGCGACCGCGACAGCACCTCGCCGAACACGGACTCCGACTTGCCGTGCCGGTAGATGTCCGCGTGGTCGAAGACCGTCACGCCGATGCCGAGCGCCGCTTCGACGGCCGCCTCCGCGCGGGCGATGTCCTGCGCACCGTAGGGGAGGGTGTCCCAGGCGCCTCCCAGCCCCATGCAGCCGTACATGAGGCGTCCGCCGGCCGGGCGGGCGGTCGGGGTCATGAGCGTTGCTCCTTCGGTGCGTGGTGCGTGGTGCGTGGTGCGTGGTGCGTGGTGTGTGGTGTGTGCGGCGTGCTGTGTGTCTGTGGTGGTGGAGGCGGCGGGGCCGGTGTGCCGGTTCCGTCCGCCGAAGGCCGTTCCGTCCGCCGAAGGCCGCGCCGGGCGGCGGGCCGCCGCCCTCCGAGGGGTCCGGCGCTCCGGAGCCCCGCGTCGGCGGGAACCCGCGGGCCGTCGCACCGCCCACCGCCTCGGGGCGGCGGTGCGCGGGCGGCTCCGTGCGGCGGACCCCCGCCCGGGGGAGCCGGTCATGCGCCCGCTTCCACGGCTTCGGCGGCGCCGGCGAGGGCGGCGACCTGTCCGAGCAGGGCCGTACGGTCGATGGCGTCGCCGCCGGTCGCGGGCACCGTGCAGGCGTAGGCGCCGGCCACGGCACCGTACAGGGCGCACCGTGCGGGATCCTCGCCGGACAGGCGGCCGAAGAGGAAACCGGCGGCGTAGGCGTCGCCCGCCCCGTTGGAGTCCACGGCGGCACCGGGCGGCGCGACGGCCGGGACGTGGACGAGCGGACCGCCGGAGGTCAGGAGGTACGAGCCTTCGGCCCCGGCCGTGGCGACGACCGTCTCGGCGCGACCGCGCTCCAGGACGCGCCGCATGGTCCGCTCGGGGTCCGCAAGGGCGGTGGCGGAGACGAAGACGAGGTCGGCGCCGAAGGCGAAGGGCTCGTGGTACGGGTTCTCGCCGTCCCAGTCGTGCAGGTCCGTGGAGACGGTCAGGCCCGCCTCGTGGAGCAGCGGCAGGGCGAACGCGCACGGAGGGGTGATCGAGACGTGCGCGTGGCGGCTGACCGCGGCGAGCGCGCGGACCCGGTCCTCGGGGAGGCGGTCCGACTCCCGGGAGCGGGTGTCGTCGTAGAGGGAGAGGCGGCGGCCGTCGGGGCCGACGAGGTTGACGGCCCGTTTGGTGCCGGCGGGCTGCGGCACCTCGGTGAAGTCGATGCCGCGGTCGCGGTGGAAGGCGCGCACGAGGTCCCCGGCGTGGTCGTCCCCGACCATGTCGATGTGGTGCGTGCGCAGCCCGAGGGAGCTGAGCCCCAGCGCCACGAAGTCCCCCGTCTGGCCCGCGCGGGTCTCGATGCCGGGGCGGACCAGATAGCTGTCCGCGTACGGGAGGGGCAGTTCCGGCACGTACACGATGGTGTCGACGCCCGAGCCTCCCAGGGCGAGGACGTCGTACTCGCTGCTCATGGCTGTTCCTCTCGGGCGCGGGCGGGCTGCCGGCCACCGCCGGCAGCGGCCGAGTCAAGCAGGCGCCGCCCCGGCTCGGCAAGATCTTGCTGTCTCCTTGCGAAACTTCTTGCCGTGCGGGCGGGTCGGGCGGGGCCCGCAGGCCGGTCCGTACGGGGCGCCTCTCCCGCGCCGACGTCCGCGCCGCCGCGTGCACGGGCTGCGACGGCGTGTGCCCCGCCGCTGCGGTGGCAAGTGGCGTGGTGCGGCCAGGGCGGTCGCGGCGGCACGTGCTGTCGTCAAGGCCGGCCCGTGGGGCGCTCGGGCGGCACACCGGCAATCGGCTCCCAACCCTCGTCGTGCGCGCGAGGCGCTGCACAAGCGATACGACGGCGCGGCCCCTCGTCCGGCCGGAACGGCACGCCCGCACGACCCGGCTGCCCGCCCACCCCGCTTCTTGCTCCGGCACGAGCACCGGAGCAGGTCACCCGTCCCGGACCCTTGACTCTGCCGGCACCGGTCGCGATCCTGCGGTGAACTCGCCCCGCCCGCAAGTGAGTTGCCCTGCACCGCCGCTGCCCTGGAGCCCTTCGGCGGCGGGCCGGGCTGCGGGCCGGCACGTTCCCCCACGCCCCGGAGGTGTGACCATGACCGGAAACGCACCGCGAAGACCCGTACGGACCCGTGTCCTCGTCCTGGTCCTCGCCGTGGCCGCCACCCTCCTCGGTGCGGGACCCGGCTCCTCCGCCGCGACCGGAGGGGACTGGTGGGACCCGGCCGCCCGCCCCCGCCCCGACTCGGGCGTCAACGTGACGGGCGAGCCCTTCGGCGGCACCGACGCGGACGGGAAGGTGCGCGGGTTCGTCGACGCCCACAACCACCTGATGTCCGACCAGGGCTTCGGAGGCCGCCTCATCTGCGGCTCCGTCTTCTCCGAGAAGGGCGTCGCCGACGCCCTCAAGGACTGCCCCGAGCACTATCCCGACGGGGCGCGCGCACTCTTCGAGAACGTCACCGGCGGGGCCGACGGCCACCACGACCCCGTCGGCTGGCCCACCTTCCGGGACTGGCCGGCCCACGACTCGCTGAGCCACCAGCAGAACTACTACGCGTGGGTCGAGCGTGCCTGGCGCGGCGGCCAGCGCATCCTCGTCAACGACCTCGTCACCAACGGCCTGCTGTGCTCGCTCTACCCGTACAAGGACCGCGGCTGCGACGAGATGGCCTCCATCCGCCTCCAGGCGCGGAAGACCTACGAGCTCCAGGACCACATCGACCGCATGCACGGCGGCCCGGGCAAAGGCTGGTTCCGCGTCGTCACCGACGCGGAGCAGGCCCGCGACGTCGTCCGGCAGGGCAGGCTCGCCGTGGTGCTCGGCGTGGAGACGTCCGAACCCTTCGGCTGCAAGCAGGTCCTCGACATCGCCCAGTGCGACGAGGAGGACATCGACCGCGGCCTCGACGAGCTGTACGCGCTCGGCGTGCGCAGCATGTTCCTCTGCCACAAGTTCGACAACGCGCTGTGCGGCGTCCGCTTCGACTCGGGCACCATCGGCGCCGCCGTCAACGCCGGGCAGTTCCTCTCCACCGGCACGTTCTGGACGACGGAGCGGTGCACCGGGCCGCAGACCGACAACCCCATCGGCCTGACCGCTTCGGCCGAGGCCGCGTCCCTGCTGCCCGACGGGGTGGCGATGCCGTCCTACGACAACGACGCCCGCTGCAACACCCGCGGCCTCACCCGCCTCGGCGAGTACGCCCTGCGCGGCATGATGCAGCGCAACATGATGCTGGAGATCGACCACATGAGCGTGAAGGCCGCCGGACGGGCCTTCGAGATCCTGGAGTCGGAGTCGTACCCCGGAGTCATCTCCAGCCACAGCTGGATGGACCTCGACTGGACCGAGCGCCTCTACCGGCTCGGCGGCTTCGTCGCCCAGTACGCCAACGCCGCCGAAGGGTTCGTGCAGGAGGCGCGGCGCACCGCCGCGCTGCGCGACACCTACGGGGCCGGCTACGGCTACGGCAGCGACATGAACGGCGTCGGCGGCTGGCCCGGTCCCGTGGGCGAGGACGCCGCGAACGCGGTGCGCTACCCGTTCACCAGCGCCGACGGCGGCTCCGTCCTGGAGCGCCAGGTCACCGGCGAGCGCATCTGGGACCTCAACACCGACGGCCTCGCCCACAACGGCCTCCTGCCCGACTGGATCGAGCAGATCCGCCTCAGCGGCGGCGGCGCGCAGGACGTGGTGGACGACCTGCTGCGCGGCGCCGAGTCCTACCTCGGCACCTGGCGGGCCACAGAACGGCATCACGCTGGCACGAACCTGGCCGCGGGCGCACCGGCCACGGCCAGTTCCACGCAGTGGTGGAACCCCTTCGCGGACCACCGGGCCGGCCGGGCCTTCGACGGGGACAGGGCGACCCGCTGGGCCAGCGAGTGGAGCGACGACCAGTGGCTCCGGGTCGACCTGGGCGCCGTCCGCAGCGTCGACCGGGTCGTCGTCGACTGGGAGCGGGCCCACGCCAGGGAGTACCGCGTCGAGGTGTCCACCGACGGGTCCGACTGGCGCACCGTGTGGTCGACCACCGAGGGCGACGGAGGACTCGACACGGCCCGGTTCGACGCCACCGCGGCCCGCTTCGTCCGGCTGCACGGCCTGCGCCGCGCCACCGACTGGGGTTATTCGGTCCACGAGATGGGCGTCTACCGGAGCCGATGAGGACAGGGCGCCCGCGGCCCGCCGGGCGGTACGGAGCGGCACGGGAAGGGAGGCCGCTCCGTACCCGCTCCGCACCGCCGGGGCCCCCGTTGCCCTGGAAACGGGCACGGTCGAGGCCGGCGCGGACCCGCCGGGCTGCGGGGCGCCGGACGGCGAGAGGAGGCGCGGGACGTATGGGGCGGATGCCGTCGGCCGAGCGGCGCCGGCAGCTGGTGGAGGCCGCGATCCGGGTGATGACCCGGGACGGCGTCGCCCGTGCCACCACCCGCTCGATCGCCGCCGAGGCCGGCGTGTCGCTGAGCGTCTTCCACTACTGCTTCGCGTCGAAGCAGGAGCTGTTCGAATCCGTCATCGAGACGATCACGGAGCACTCCGTCGCCGGGGTGGACCCCTCGGTGCGGATGGAGGGCACCGTGCGCGCCACGATCCGCGCCGGACTGCGGGCCTACTGGGACCACGTCGCCGCCCACCCCGGCGAGCACATGCTCACCTACGAGCTCACCCAGTACGCGCTGCGCCGCCCCGGCTTCGAGCACCTCGCCCGCCGCCAGTACGAGCGCTACGCCGCCGCCCACGTGCAGCTCGTGGAAAGGCTCCGCGACTCCGCCGGGCTGGAACTCCTCGTGCCGGTGGCGACGCTGGCGCGCTACCTGGCCGTCGTCACGGACGGACTCACGCTCAACCACCTGGTGCTGGGCGACCCCGAGCGCGCAGAGGAACTGCTCGACCTGATCGCGGACCAGTGCGCCGCCCTGGTCCGCGGCCCCGCCCGCCCCTGACCCGGGGCCCGGCGCGGCGCCCGGCGGGCCGCACCCCCGTGCCCGCGCCCGCCGCGGTGCCGCACCGGTGGGCTCAGGACGGCGCCGGGTGCACCGGCGTCCCGTCCCCGCCCCGCACGACGGCCACGGGGCACCGGGCATGGCGCAGGAGGCCCTGGCTGACCGAGCCGAGCAGCCTCCCCCTCACACCGCCGCGCCCCCGCGCACCGGCCACCACCAGTTGCGCGTCGCCGCTGGCTGCGGTCAGGGCGGGCCGGATCCGGGAGCGCAGCAGGCGGCGCTCCACGACGACGCCGGGGAACGCCCGCTCCCAGGGGGCGACCGTCGCGTACAGCAGGTCCTCCTCGGCCGTGCGGAGCCGGTCGACGTCCGACACCGCGGCGGACAGCGGGTCGCTCGGGTGCCGGTAGGCGCGCTCGCTCCACGTGTTCCACACGTGCAGGGCGAGCAGCGGCGCCCCGCGCAGCGCGGCTTCGGCGAACGCGAACTCCACCGCCGCGGCCCCCGCCGGGGAGCCGTCCAGGGCCAGCAGCACAGGCCCCGTACGCTCCCGTCGCCCGCGCACCGCCAGCAGCGGGCAGTGCCCGTGGGCCGCCAGGTACACCGCCGTGGACTCCGACAGCAGCCCGGCCGGCCCGGAGCGGCCCCCGCCGCCCACCACCGCGAGCGCCGCGCTGCGCGACTCGATCCGCAGGACCTCCCGGGCGTCACCGGCCACCACCGACCTGCTGACCTCGATACCGGGCGCCACCGCGTGCGCCCGCTCCTCGGCGCGGGCCGGCACGCCGTGCACCATGGGCGCCAGCCCCTGGTGGGCCGTGTGCCACGGAGCCGCACCGGAGTACGGGTGGGCGGGGGAGCGGCCGAAGGCGTGCACGATCCGCAGCGGGGCGGACCGCAGGGACGCCTCGTACGCCGCCAGGTCCACCGCGTCCAGACCGCACCGCGAATCGTCCACCCCCACGATCACCGGACTGCTCATGGCGGACACCGTCCTGGAACGCGGCCGGAAAGCTGTTGCTCCTGAACCATTCTGGGCACATCGGCCCGCGAGCGGCCAGGGCGGCCGGCCGCGCCCCGGGCGGCGCGGCCGGGACGGGTCGACGAGCCCCCGGGCGCGGCTCGCCCGATGACGGGCGGAGCGTTCCCCGAGGTCGCGAGGACGCGACGGTGGGGAACGGTCCAGGAGCTGCTGGGGGAGGTGCCGGACCGCCTCGACGCGGACCGCGCCGAGGACGACGTCGCCGCGCCGGCCGTCCGCGCCCGCCACCGCCCCGCCGACCACCTGGCGGGACCGCCCCCTGAGCGGCCTGAGCCGTCTCCTGTGGGGAAGCGCGACGGGGCGGGGCCTGAGCCGTCTCCTGTGGGGAAGCGCGACCGGGCGGGGCCTGAGCCGTCTCCTGTGGGGAAGCGCGACCGGGCGGGGCCTGAGCCGTCTCCTGTGGGGAAGCGCGACCGGGCGGGGCCTCAGTCCTCTCCTGCGGGGAGAGCCCGACTGCGCAGGGCGAGCGCGCTCCCGGCGGGGGCACCCGCCTTCCCCGGTCACGGCGGCCCCCTGCGTCGGGGGCGGGGGCGGTCCCGGCGGCCCCCGCCTCAGGGCGGCCCGCGCGTCGAGGCGGCGGTCCCGGCGGCCTGAGTGTCAGGGGCGGTCCTCCGGCTCGGAGCCGCCGTGTCGGCCGGCCCCGGCGGCCCGGCGGTCCGGCTGCTGCCGCAGCCCCTTCCGTATCGCCTCGGTCAGGATGCGGACCGCGACACCCGCGAACAGCAGCCCCCCGGTCATCTGCAGCATCGCCACCGCCCGCCCCGCCTGCGAGCGCGCCACGATGTCCCCGTACCCCACCGTGGCGAGCGTGGTGAGAGCGAAGTACAGGGCGTCCGTCCGCGTCAGCGGTTCGCTGAACGACCCGGGGGAGGAGTACTCCAGAAGGTGGTAGGCGCTCGCGAAGACCACCAGGAACAGCGCCAGCGTGGTGACGAGCGCCTCGACGGCCCGCAGCCGGGGGTAGGGCGAGCGCATGATCGTCCGCACCTCCCAGGCGAAGACCAGCAGCACCGCGAGGAGCCCGCCCACGAGCAGCGCCGCTGTCCGGACCGTGGTGGGACCGGCCATGGGCAGGAGGTAGTACGCGGTGACGACGCACGTTCCGACGAGGCCCGTGCGCAGGAGCGCGCCCAGAGCGGACCTCCGGCCGCCGCGGAACCGCCCGGCACGCCGGAACGGTCCTCCCGGGGCCCTGCCCGGGGCCGACTCGGGCATCGCACCTCCCCTTCCGCACCTTCGTGCCCTTCCCGCCGCGCTGCCGGTGCCCGCTACCGGGCCGGCCGCGCGCCGTGGGATCCAGCTCACCGCCCCACCGGTCGGCGCGGATCACCCGCGGCGGGTGATCCGCGCCGACCCGTTCACTTTGGCCGCTCCGACGTGCGGGTTCCTGCCGGTGCCACCGGGTCGGCGCGGACGGGGTGCGCGTGTGCGCGTTCCGCGCCAGTGTGGTGAAGACGACGTATGGGGGTGCGTATGGCGGGCACGAGGCGAAAAGTGTTTTCTGCTGATGACCATCCCATGACGAGTACGGAGGCGAGCGTGACAGGGCAGGAGAGCGCACACCGCGACGCCGGACCGGCAGACGGTGAGTTCCTGGTGGAGAGCCTCAGGTCCGAGATCGCGCAGCTGGAGCAGGCCGTCGAGTCGCATGCCGTGATCGACCAGGCCATGGGGGTCCTAATGGCGGTGGGCAGATGCTCCTCCGCGGAGGCGTGGGACGCCCTGCGCGAGGCGTCGATGCGGACCAACACCAAGCTCCGCATCGTCGCCGAACTGGTCCTGGAATGGGCGCGCACCGGCAACTTGCCCCCGGCACTCCGCACGGAGCTGGAGCGCAGACTCATCGCCGGCACTCCCGAACCCCCCGAGACGACAGAACAGCCCCCTGGGTCCCGCCACCCAGCGCCCTGAGCCGCAGCAGCGCCGACAGGGCCGCCACACGGCCCCCTGACTGCGCCCTGCCCGGCCCTGCGGGATGCCACCGCGCCCCGCCCCCCGGCTCAGACCTCTGACGCCTCCCCGCAGGTCCGCCCCGCGCCGGCACGTCCGCGCGGGGCGGACCTGCGGGGGGTGGTGGCACGTCTGCGCGGGGTGGCCCTCCCGGCGACGCACCTGCCCGGTGGCGGGCCCTGCCCTCCCGGGAACGGACGGCGGCCTCCGGTCAGAGGCCCTCCCGCCGCGCCCGCATCCACCGCCCGGCCGCGGCCGGCAGGAGGTAGATCGCGCCGAACGAGCCCAGCAGCAGGAACAGTTCCAGGAAGCCGAGCGCGGCGCCCGCCACCTCCTGGAACACGGACGGCCCCTGCCGGAGGCGCGCGTAGGAGATGTCGGTGCGGTACTGCCCGGCCGCGAACCAGCACTGCACGCAGAGGAGCGCGACCACCGTCCAGTAGACCTGGGCGGTGTGGAACCAGCGCGCCGCGTCCCGGCGGCTGTGCGGTGTCGACAGCCAGGCCATCACCCCCGCCAGTCCCACCGCGACCAGGACCCGGAGCCAGGTGAAGAAGCCGGGAAGGGCCAGCGCGATCAGCAGGGAAGCGAACGTGGGCGGCGCGAGCCACGCCGCTCCGATGGCGGGACGCCCGAGGAGCCCCGTGTGGATCCAGTCCGACGACCGGGGGGCCGGCGCCGCGGGCCCCTGCCTGGAGTCGTGCGGTGTCCGGGGCGGCGCGGACGGCCGGGGCGGAGGCGGCGTCGGGGGCGGCGGGGGCGAGGCCGGGCCACTCCTGCCCGGGCCCTGGGTGGGAGCGTCATGGAAGGCCCCGCCAGCCCCGCTGGTCTCGTTGGCCGCACCGGCCGCACCGGCCGCACCGGCCGCACCGGCCGCACCGGCCGCACCGGCCGCACCGGCCGCACCGGCCGCACCGGCCGCACCGGCCGCACCGGAGCCCTGCGGGTCCGGGTCGGTCTCGGTGCGCGGCGGGGGTCCGCCCGGTCGGTGCGGGGGCCGCCCTCCCGCCCCGCCTCCAGGTTGAGCAGCTCCTCGGAGCGGCGCGCGATGAGGGACGCCACAGGCGCGGGAAGCCACGCGTCGCCCGCCGTGTCGTGCACCGACGCCTGCACCACCAGCTGCGCCGCGTCCGGCCGGCGGGCCGGGTCGGGGTCCAGGCAGTGCTGGACGAGCATGGTCAGCGCCGGTTCCGCGCCGGGGAGTTGAGCCGCCAGGGTGCCGCGGTGCGGCACCTGCCCGCTCGCCGCGAACGCCACGGTCAGCCCGAAGCTGTAGATGTCGCTCGCGGACGTGACGGCCTCCCCGTAGGCCTGTTCGGGCGACATGTACAGGGGCGTGCCGATCCGCGCGCCGCTGACCGTCAGCGCGGTGTCCAGGGCCGCGTGCACGACGCCGAAGTCGATGAGCCGGGGCCCGGCCGCGGACAGCAGCACGTTGGACGGCTTCAGGTCCCGGTGGACGAGGCCGTGGCGGTGGACGTGCTCCAGTGTGCGGGCGAGACCGGCCGCGAACCGCCAGAGCGCTTCGGGCGGCAGCGGCCCGAACGCGTCCACGGCCTCCTGGAGCGAGGGGCCCGGCACGTACTGGGCCGCGTACCAGGGATGCCGGTCGTCGACGTCCGCGTCCACCACCGGCACCGTGCCGGCGCCGCCGATGCGCCGGACGACCTCCACCTCGCGGCGGAACCGGTCCCGGAACCCCGGAACGGCGGCCATCCCGGTGTGGATGAACTTCAGGGCCACCGACCGGCCGCCCGCGTTCCGCGCGAGGTACACCCGGCCCATCCCGCCCTCGCCGAGCCGCCCGAGGACCCGGTACTGACCCACCCGCCGCGGATCCTGCGCGTCCAGTTCCTCCACTGCCGTCCCCCGCCCGTGCGCCCTGCATGAACAACTCGGCATTTTCGCATGCGCGTTGTCCGCAGGAAGGCGCCACCCACCCCTGCCCGGGGTGCGGCCGGTGTGGAGAAGGCTCCACGGCGTGCCGCCGCAGCCGGCCGGGCCCGAGCCCGCAGGAAGGCCGGCGACCGGCCCCGGAGCCTTCCCGGAGCCGGTCGCCGGCCCGTGCCGCCGCCGGGGCCCGAGCCCGTACGCGCGTCCCCGCGCGGGGCAGCGGGGGCGGGGGCAGCCCCTCCCAGGGGGCGCGGTCAGCCCGCGCGCGCGTCCAGGTACGCGCGCACGCCCGGCGCCTCCCGGGCGTCCTCGACCGTCACCAGGCCGCCGGGCACCTCGGCGTCGGGCTTGAGGACGTACGTCTTCACGCTCGCGGGGCGCGCCACGTCCGAGAAGTCCTGCGGCATGCCGAGACCCGCGTCGGCGCTGCTCTGCGCGCGGTGCGCGCGCACCACACCGGCCCGGGTGAGGTCGCCCGCCTCGCACGCCGCCGCCAGCCCGGTGCCCATCAGCCGGGCGGCGTTGTAGCCGGACAGGACACCGGAGTCGAGCGGCGAGTCGGGGAACTCCTTCCCGTACGCGGCGGCCATCGCCCGCACCCCGGGGAGGTCCGAGCCGACCGGCGGGGCGGCGCTGACCACGTGGAGCGACCCGGCGAGCGCGGGCGCCGCGGGGGTCCGCATCAGCTGCGGCGCGAAGCCGGGCGCACTGCTCACCACGGGGACGTCCAGACCCCGGGAGGCCGCCACGCCCACCAGGGAGGCGGTCTGCGCGGGACCGGCGCTGACCAGCACGGCCTTGACGCCCGCCGTGCGCAGCGCCGACACCTGCGCGGACAGGTCGGTGTCGGTCGCCTTGATCTTCAGGCCGGTGACCTTCAGCCCGGCCTTCCCGGCCGCCCAGGAGGAGCCTTCGAGGGCGCCCGCTCCGTAGTCGCCCTCGAAGTACACGTGGCCGATGGTGTCGCCGGCCCGCAGGCCCTTCTCGCGGGTCAGGAAGTCCACCGCGGCGATCATGTCGACGTCGTATGTGGTGCCGAGCACCTGCACCGGCTCCTTGCCGAGCAGGGAGCCGGCCCACGCCTGGGGGAACGTCAGCATGCTGTCACGGGTGAGGTCGTCGAGCAGCGCGGCCATCACCGGCGACCCGATGACCTGCGGCAGCGCGACCACCTCGGGGGAGAGCTCGGCGTAGGCGGCGACCGCCTTCTGCACGTCGTAGCCGTGGTCCTTCACCCGGATCTCGACTTTCCGGCCGCAGATCCCGCCCTTGGCGTTGACCTCGTCCGCCCACAGCTGCTGCGCCTGCACGACGCTCCTGCCGAGGGTGGCGTAGGGCCCCGTCAGGTCGGTGAGCGCGCCCAGGGTGAGGGTCGTCGAGGTCACACCGGGGCCGGTCCTGACGCCGTCGGCGCCGGTGCGGTCCCCGGTGTCCCCGCCGCCCGCCTTGCTGCTGCACCCGGCGGACGCCAGGAGCAGCAGGGCGGCGGTCGCGGCCGCGGCGGTCCCGGTGGTGCGGTGGAGGAAGCGGGTGAGGGTCACGGCAGCTGCTCCTTGGCGTGTGCGGTGGACGGTTCGGGATCGGGGCCCGATCCGGGCGCGGCGCGGTCGGAGGGCGGCCCGGTCGGCGGGGTGCCGGACGGCCTGCGCCCCGCCTTCCGGCGGCCGGCGGCCCCGCCGGCCGACAGGCGCGACCGGAGGCGGTACGCGAGTCCGCGCAGGCCCTCCGGCGCGTACAGCAGGACCAGCACGATCGCCGCCCCGTACAGGTAGCGGCCCGCCTCCGTCGGGCCGAGCGCGGCGTCCGTGCCCTCCGCGCCGACGAGCGGCAGCACGTCCGCGTAGCGCGCGAGGACCAGGGGCAGCGCCGTGACGAAGACCGCCCCGGCGGTGGCGCCGCCCACGGAGCCGAGGCCGCCGAGCACCACCATCGCGAGGTAGTCCACGGACAGCACCAGCCCGAAGTGGTCCGGCACGACCCGGCGGAACGCGAGCGCGAGCAGCACCCCGGCGAGCCCGGCGTACATCGACGACAGGACGAACGCGGCCGCCCGGTGCCGGGCGACGGCGACCCCCATCACGGCGGCCGCGGTCTCGCTGTCGCGGAGTGCGGCCAGCGCGCGGCCCGGCCGGGACCGCAGGACGCCCCGCGCGGTGACCCAGGTGACCGCGAGCAGCGCCAGGCCCAGGTACCACAGCCGCTCCTCGGCTCCGAAGGGCACGCCCAGCACGACCAGCTCCGGACCGTCCGCCGAGAAGGCGAACCCGCCGACCGACATCGGCGGCACGGACCGGCCGTTGAAGCCGCCCGTCGCCGAGTCCGCCGTCAGCAGCACGTGGTGGCCGACGAAGACCAGTGCCAGCGTCGCCACACCGAGGTAGACGCCCTTGACGCGCCCCGCGACCGGGCTGAACAGCCCGCCCGCGAGCCCCGAGAGCAGCACCGCCAGCACCATCGCCGCCATCGGCGGCAGCCCGGCCCCCGGATCGCCGGCCAGCCACACGTAGCCGTACGCCCCGACAGCGAGGAAGAAGGCGTGCCCCAGCGACAGCTGCCCCGCCGTGCCGGTCAGGAGGGTCAGGCCGACGGCGCCGATCGCGGCGGCCATGGCGAACACCCCGGTGCGCAGCCAGTACGCGTCGGCGTAGAACGGCAGGGCGCACAGGACGACCACGCCGGCGGTCCGGGCCGCGGCCCGCGCGGGCCGGATGCGGAGCTCAGACACGGGCCGTCCCCTTCCCGCCGAGCAGCCCGGAGGGCCGCACCAGGAGCACCAGCAGCATCACCACGTACGGCACGACGTCCCCGAAGCCCTCGCCCAGCGCGCTCAGTTCGGTCTGGTAGCCCCCCGCTGCCGCCTCGGTCAGCCCGATCAGCAGCCCGCCCACCAGCGCCCCCGGCGGCGAGGCGAGACCGCCCAGGATCGCGGCGGGGAACGCCTTGAGGGCGATCTGCCCCGTCGTACGGTCCAGTCCGGGCGCGGGGAACGCGACCAGGAAGACCACCGCCAGCACGGTGAGGGCGCCTCCCACGCACCAGGCGGCGGCCCGGACCCTGCCCAGCCTGACGCCCATCAGGGCGGCAGCCTCGGGCTCTTCCGCGGCGGCCCGCAGCGCCAGGCCCCAGCGGGTGAAGCGGAACGCCGCGAACACCGCGCCGATCGCCGCGGCGCACACCGCGATCGCGGCGAGCCGGCTGTGGGCGATGCCCACCGGCCCGGCGGTGAGGACGGCGCCGCCCCACGGGTCGCCGAGCGGCAGCAGGTCGCCGCCGATGCGCCGGGTCAGCTCCGTCACCAGCAGGATGTCGATCCCGATCGTGGCGATGGTCTGCACGTGGGCGGCCCGCGTGTCGTCCCCGTACCGCAGCAGCAGGTCGACCGCCCCGGCCACCGCCGCTGTCGCCACGGCGGCCGCCGCCAGCGCGCCGGCGAACCCGAGGGCGGGCCGCAGCACGGCCACGAGGTAGCCGCCGAGCAGCAGGAAGGAGCCGTGGGCGAAGTTCAGGACGCCGGACGCCCGGAAGACCAGCACGAAGCCGAGCGCGATGAGCGCGTACACACAGCCCAGGGACAGTCCCGTGACGACGATGTCCAGCATGCCGCTCATCCGCCCGCCCCCTCGGTCTCGGCGGACCCGGCTGCGTCTGCCGCCCCGTCCGCCTCGCCGCCCCCCGGCCGCCTCGCCGGTCGGCCTGCCCGCAGGGGCGGAGCCGTCCGCCCGGGCCGCTCCGTCCGCCTCGCCGGCCCCGGCCGCCGGGAGCGTTCCGTCCGCTCCGGCGGCCCGGTGCGCCGTGGCGTGCCGGTGCGTCCCGGCGGCCTGCTGCGTCCCGGCGGTCCCGCGGGTCTCCGCCGTACGGTCCGCCGCCACCGCGGCTTCCGCGTCTGCTGCGTCCACCGCCTGTGCCGCGTCCGCCGCCTGTGCCGCGTCCGCCGCCTGTGCCGCGTCCGCCGCCTCCGCAGCGGCTTCCGCCTCCATCGCGTCTGCCGCAGGGGCACTGTCCTTTGCGGCCGTCCCCTCCGCCTCGGCCGCCGCGCCGCCCAGGTAGGCGCGCAGGACCTCAGGGTCCCGGCGTACGGCGTCCGGGGTGCCGCAGGCGATGCGCCGCCCGAAGTCCAGCACCGTGACCTCGTCGGCGAGCCGCATCACGAGGCCCATGTCGTGCTCCACGAGCAGCACGGACAGGCCGAGCCGCTCGCGCACCTCCCCGATCACCTCCACGGCGGCCGCCCGCTCGGCGGCGTTCATCCCGGCGACCGGTTCGTCGAGGAGCAGCACGCGGGGCTCCAGGCACAGTGCCCTGGCCAGCTCCACCCGTTTGCGGTCGCCGTACGGCAGTGAGGCCACCGGACTGTGGAAATGCCCGCCCAGCCCGGTCAGTTCGGCGATCTCGCGGGCCCGCTCGCGCTGGGCGCGCTCCTCGCGGGCCACCCGGGGCAGCCGCAGCGCGGCCGCGGCGAACCCCGTCCGGGACAGGGCGTGGCGCCCCAGGAGCAGGTTGTCGGCGACCGTGCCGGCGGTGGTGACGATGTTCTGGAACGTACGGGCCACTCCCAGCGCGGCCCTGCGGTGCGGGGCCAGCCGGGTCAGGTCCGCGTCCCCCAGCAGGACGGACCCCGCGGCGGGGCGGCACAGCCCCGACAGGACGTTGAAGCACGTCGACTTCCCGGCGCCGTTGGGGCCGATCAGGGCGTGCACCGAGCCGGGGGCCACGGTGAACGACACCGCGTCCAGTGCGGTGAGCCCGGCGAAGCGCACGGTCACGCCGCGTACGTGCAGGGGCGGCGGGGCGGCGGTCGCGGCCGCCGGTGCGGGGCCCGTCACGCCGCCCCCGGCCCGAGGAGGACGGGGCGTCGGCGGCGAGCGGCTCCCCCAGGTACAGGCGGCGCACGGCGCCGGTCCTGGCGAGCTCCCGCGCGGGGCCCGCCAGGCGGACCTCCCCGACGTCGAGGACGCAGGCCGCGTCGGCGAGACCGAGGGCCATCGTGGCGTTCTGCTCCACCAGCAGCACGGACGTGCCCTGCGCGTGGATGCGCCGCACCACGTCCGCGATCCGCTCCACCATCAGCGGGGCCAGCCCGAGCGACGGTTCGTCGAGCAGCAGCAGCTCCGGGCCGGCCATCGGGACGCGGCCCACCGCGTTCAGATGCGGGAAGAGGCTGTACGACTGGAACACCATCCCGGTGTCCCGGCGGTGGGCGGGGACCCGCGTGACGTTCTCTCCGTCGACCAGCACCTCACCGGAGTCCGGGTGCTCGAAGCCGGCCAGCATGCGCAGCGCCGTGGTCTTGCCGCAGCCGGACGGCCCGAGCAGGGCGAGGAGTTCGCCGGGCCGCACGGACAGGTCCAGCCCGTCCAGGGCGACGGTGCCGCCGAAGTCCCGCCGCAGGGCGCGGAACTCGACGGAGGCGGGCCCGGGGCCCGAACGGCCCGCCGTCGCGGTGGGGGCGGTGGGGGTCGCCATGGTGTCTGCCACGGTCAGTCACTCCTGAGGGGTCGTACGAGAGGAGGGGCGGCGCCCGGCGAGGAACGCCAGCGCGAGCAGCAGCGCCCAGGTGACCAGCAGGCTCATCACGGACACCGCGACGGACAGCTGCGCCTGCGAGCCGGACACGTTCACGATCCAGACGGCGAAGGGCGCGAAGCCGAGGAGCTGCGCCACGGTGTACTCGCCGAGCACCAGCGCCAGGGTCAGGAACGAGGCGTTCAGCAGCGCCGTCCGCAGGTTCGGCAGCACCGCGGCGACCAGGGCCCGGGGCCATCCGGCGCCGCAGCTGCGGGCGGCCTCGGCGAGGGTCCGCACGTCGACGGCGCGCAGCCCCGCGTCCAGCGCCCGGTAGACGAACGGCAGCGCCATGACCGCGTAGGCGAGGACGAGGACGACGGGGAAGTCCGGGTTCTGGACCGCTACGAACGTCTGGAACAGCGGTGTGGCGGCCAGGTGGTCGGGCCCCCAGCGCAGCACGGTGCCGATCCCGGCCACGAACGCGATCGGCGGCACGACGAGCGGCAGCGAGCACACCGCCTCCACCACCGGCCGCAGCCGGGGCGCGCCCAGCCGCAGCGCCACCATCGCGGGCACCATCAGCAGCAGGACGACGGCGATGGTGGCCGCGGCCAGTTGCAGGGACAGCAACAGACTGGAGGCGAAGCCCTCGGTGCCGGCGATCCGCTCGTACGCCTCCAGGGTGAAGCCGCGGCCCGGCACGTCGACGGTGAAGACCACCGAGGAGGCCAGCGGCAGCAGGAAGTACACCCCCGCGCAGCCGAGCACGAGCAGCCGCCACAGGGCCGGGCGCCGGGCTGCCGGGCGCCGGGCCGCGGGGCGGGTCGTCGTCAGTGCAGCCATCGGGTGCTCCGTCGTTGCAGGGGGATGTACACGGCCATGACGAGCCCCGCGATGGCCACCATGTCCAGGCTGAGGGCCAGGGCGACGTTCTCCTGCCCGACGAGGACGTTGCCGGAGAGGGCGTCCGCGATCTGGAGGGTGACGAGGGGCACGGAGCTGCCCACGATGGCGGCAGCGGTGGCGTGCGCGGCGAACGAGCTGCCGAAGAGCAGGACCAGCCCGCCGAGCAGGGAGGGCGTGAGGACCGGCAGGGCGACGTGCCGCCAGTACTGCGCCCCGGTGGCGCCGCTGCTGCGCGCGGCCTCGCGCCACTGGGTGCGCAGGCCGTCGAGGGCGGGGGTGATGGCGAGCACCATCAGCGGCACGAGGAAGTACAGGTAGGTGAGGGTGAGGCCCCAGAAGCTGTAGAGGCTCCAGCCGTGCTCTCCGAGGCGCAGGTGGCGGGTGAGGACGCCGGAGTTGCCGAGGGTGGCGACGAACGCGAACGCGAGCGGGACGCCGCCGAAGTTGGCGAGGACGCCCGACGCGGTGGACACCGCGTCCCGCAGGGCCCTGCTGCCGCTGGACACCACCGCCTGGGCGAGGACGAGCCCCAGGACCCCGGCGACGACGGCCGCCGTGGCGGACAGCTTGACGCTGCCGGTGAGCGCGGTCAGGTACGCCCCTTCCCAGGAGGCGGTGAGGTTCCCCGTGGTGAAGGCGGTGGCGCCGGTGGCCGGGTCCTCGGCGGTGAACGCGCCGGTGACCATGGCGAACGCGGGCAGCCCGAAGCAGACGGCGACGAACACGAGCAGCGGCAGCACGGCGAGCCCTCCGCCCCGGCCCCGCCGCCCCCGCGCCTTGCCCGCGGCGGGTGCGGTGGGGGAGGGGGCGGCCTCGGCGGCGCCCCGGACGGAGCCGACCGGTCCGCGGGACCGCCGTGCGGGGCGGTCACGCCGTCGGCAGGCTCGCTCGCGGCGACCGCGGGCCCCTGCGCCCCGCCTGGACGGGCCGCGGGGACCGTGGACCGGCTGAGGGCGGCGGCGGAAGCCGCGGCAGCCGCCTGCCTGTGTGAGGCCGCTGCGGTGGCGGTGAGTGACGTGTCGGAGGCATATGAGCCGGCGGTGTCGGTCGTGGTACAGGGGACGGCCGGGTCGGTCGGGGCGAGTGGGGCCGCCGCGGCGGGCCCGCGGCCCCCGGGCGCCGGGACCTGAGCCGGGCCCGCCTGTGCGGGAGCCGAGGGCGCGGGAGCGGCGGCCGGGGGTGTCGCGGCCTGTGCCGGGCCCGCCGCGGACGGGACGGAGCCCGTCCGGGCGGGCGCCGGGGCCGCCGGGGGGCCCGCGGCGCCCGGTGCGGTGGGGATGGGGTCGGTCATGGCGTCGTCAGCCGGCGACCGCCGCGCCCCAGCCCTGGGCGAGGGCCTTTTTGGCGGCGGCTTGCTGGGCCTCGGTCGGGAAGGACGGCGTGCCGTCGACCTTCGGCAGCTTCGCGGCGGCCGCCTTGTCGACGGTGCCGTCCTGCTCCATGGCCGGGAGCAGCACGGGACGGGCATACCCCTTCAGCCACAGGTTCTGGCCCTCGGCGCTGTAGAGGTACTCCTGCCACAGCCGTGCGGCGGCCGGGTGCGGGGCGTCCTTGTTGACGGCCTGCGAGTAGTACTGCGAGAACTTTCCGTCGGCGGGCACGTGCACCTGCCAGTCGACGCCCTTGCTCCGGAACTCCTCGGCGTACCCGGCGTTCAGGTAGTCCCAGTCGATGGTGATGGGCGTCTCGCCCTTCTCGACGGTGGCCGGAGTGGCCTCGACCGGGGTGTAGTTGCCGTTCTCCTTCAGCTTCGCGAAGAAGTCCAGGCCCGGCTGGATGTCGTCGAAGGAGCCGCCGTTGGCGAGGGCCGCCGCGTACACCCCGGCGAAGGCCGAACCGGACTTGGTGGGGTTGCCGTTGAGCGAGACCTGACCCTTGTAGACCGGCTCGAGCAGGTCCTTGAAGGTCTTCGGGCACTCCTTGACGCGCTTGGCGTCGCAGCCGATGGAGACGTAGCCGCCGTAGTCGTTGTACCAGCGCGCCTCGGCGTCCTTCTGGCCCTCGGGGATCCTGTCGTACGCCTCGACCCGGTACGGGGCCAGCAGGCCCTGCTGCGCGGCGCTGATCGCGAAGGACTGGCCGAGGTCGAGCACGTCGGGGGCGCGGTCCTGGCCCTTGCGGGAGGTGACCGCGTTGATCTCGTCCTGGCTGCTGGCGTCCGGGTTCTCGACCTTGACCTCGATGCCGTACTTCGCGGTGAACCCGTCGATCACGGCTCCGTAGTTGGCCCAGTCGCGGGGGAGGGCGATCGCGTGGAGGGTGCCTTCCTTCCTGGCGGCCGCGATCAGCGCCTCCATGCCGCCGAACTCCGCGGCGGAGGTGGCGGTGGCGGCGCTCTTGCCGCCGGCGCCCGCGGCTGGTGCCTTCGCTTCGGGTGCGCTGCCGCAGGCGGTGAGGCCGAGGGCCGCGGCGGTGAGGCCGCTGACGAGGAGGGCGGCTCTGGGGACGGACACGCTCACGATCTCTCCTGGGGGAAGAAGACGGCCACTTGTTTGAACAAGTCGGCCTCAGTAGGCCCGCCGGGAATGGCGGGAAAGTGAACATGGAGAGAAGGGCGGAACGCCCTCGATGAACACTCGGGCACCCGTATCACCGGCGGCGGGACAGGGGGTACGGCAGGACGGCGGCGAGCGGTCGCGAACGGCGTCCATCCGGGTGATGGCTCGTCTACGCTGGTCGATCGAGGACATCGGTGCGCACAACAGCAGGTGTGGGGACGGAGGGTCGTGGCGGCGCGGCACGAGCGGATCGCGGACGAGCTGAGGAAGGCGATCGACGCCCAGGAGTACCCGGTAGGGGCGAGGCTCCCTTCGGAGGCCGAACTCGCCACCCGGTACGGGGTGTCGCGCGGCACGGTGCGGCAGGCGGTCGCCGCGCTGACCGCGGAGGGGCTGGTCGGTGCCCGCCAGGGCGCCCGGCGCGTGGTGCTGGCCAGCCGCCGCAGCCAGAGCTTCGCGGAGCTGCGCAGCTTCGCCGAGTGGGCCCGCGCCATGGGGCGCACCGCGACCGGCGAGGTGGTGGGGAGCGAGCGCCGCCCGGCGACCGCCCAGGAGGCCGCGGCCCTCCACGTCCGCACCGGCGCGCCCGTGCTGTACGTGCTGAGGGTGCGCGGGCTCGACGGGGAGCGGGTGCTCGTCGAGCGGACCGTGTACGCGGACTGGATCGCGGATGCGGTCGAGCGGATCGAGCCGGACTGCCCGTCCGTCACCCGGCGGCTGCGCGAGGACGCGGGGCTGGTCTTCGCGTACGGGGAGCACACCATCGACGCGACCGCCGCGGGCACACGGGACGCCGACCTGCTCGGGATCCGGCGGGGGAGCCCGCTGCTGCGGGTGTGGCGGGTGACCACGACCCGTGAGGGACGCCCCGTCGAGTGCTCCGACGACCGCTACCGCCCGGACGCCGTGAGCTTCGCCATCCACAACTCCATCGACTCCAACCCGCTGACGCGCCGCCACGGGGCGGGGCCGGCGGCGGCCGCCTCCTGACGGGGCGACAGGACGGCGGCCGGGCCGGCGCTCAGGGGCGCGCCGTCTCGGGGCGGGGCCTGAGCCGACCGGCCGACCGCTTCTGGCGGAGGGCGGCGGGACGACTGCACCCGGGGACGACACGTCGCCCGCGCCTCCTCGCGCAGGCGGCCAGGGCCGTCCCGGGGAGCCCGGCGGCCCGGCCTTCCGCGGTGGGCCCCGCCGTGGGCCGGATGCGGGTGGAGCGCGGCAGGTGTGCGCCGGGTGGGATGCGCGGGTCCCGGGGCGCGGTGGCCGCGCCCCGGGGCCGTCCGGGATCAGGGGGTGGTCAGGACAGCTTGCCGTCGTAGTCGGGGAGCTTGAAGGTGCGCTCCGCGTGGCCGCCCGCGAGGTCGCTGGGGCGGTTGCCGATGTTCGCGATGATGGTGTAGCCCTTCGCCTCGATCTCGGCGCGCTTCTCCGTCTTGTACGCGGAGACCTCCTCGAAGAGGTCCGGCAGGTCGCGGACGTACAGGCCGTCCACCGGGTAGCCGGCCGCTCCGAGGTTGTGGGCCGTCAGGTGCTGGATGATGCCCGGCCTGGCGGTCACGAAGAAGACGGCCACCCCGCGCGCGTGGGCGTACTGCGCCAGGTCGCGGACCGGGGCGACGGCCGGGGTCGGGTACTCCCAGAAGAAGTGGAAGTCCGTCTCCAGCGACGTGTTGTCGATGTCCAGGACCAGGGCGAGCTTCTCGCCGGTCCCGGCAGCGCGGGCCGTGCGATCCTCGATGTACGGGCGGGCCGGGGCGACGGCGGCCTGCACGTCGCGCTGCCAGGTCGCGTAGTCCACGCCCTTGAGCTGGGCGAGGCCGCCGTGCGTCGCGGCGAGCGACGCCGGGCGGCCGCGGGCGCGGCGGGCGCGGCGGCGGTTGCCTGGGCGGGCCAGGCCATCGTGAGGACGGCGGTGGCGGCGAGGGCGACGGTGCCGCGTCGGGCGGTGCTGCGTCCGTGCATGGGATCTCCTCCGTGGGGGCGAGCGGTGCGATTCGGCATGCTCGCGTCACATGGTGGACGGAGGGCGGCATTCCGACTACTGGTCGGTAGCTGGCAATTGAGGACTGGACGAGTGGGCCCGCCGGACCGCCCGCCGCGGACGGATGGGCACGGAGACGGCCGCAACCCGAGGGCGGCGGCCGGTGCGGGCGGGACAATGGGCCCATGGACGCCCCGCAGTTCGACGCGCTCGCCGCCCGCGCCCGCCGCCTCGCCACCCCCGGCACCCGCCGCGTGCTCGGCATCGCCGGCGCACCGGGCGCGGGCAAGTCCACGCTGGCCGCCCGCCTCGTGGACCGGCTCGGGGGCTCGCCGCGCTGGTGCCCATGGACGGCTTCCACCTCGCCCGGGCGGAACTCGACCGGCTCGGACGCGCAGGGCGCAAAGGCGCCCCCGACACCTTCGACGCCGCCGGGTACGCCGCCCTCCTCGCCCGGCTGCGGGCCCCGCAGCCCGGCGTCACGGTGTACGCGCCCGCCTTCGACCGGGCCCTGGAGGAGCCGGTCGCCGGGAGCGTCCCCGTACCGCCCGAGGTCCCCCTCGTCGTCACGGAAGGCAACTACCTGCTGCTGGACGACCCCGCCTGGGCGCCGGTCCGGTCCCTTCTGGACGAGACCTGGTTCCTGGAGCTCGACGACCGCCACCGGGTCCGCCGGCTCGTCGAGCGCCACGTCCGCTTCGGCAAGGACCCCGCCTGCGCCGAGCGCTGGGTCCGGGAGTCCGACGAGGCCAACGCCCGGCTCGTCGCCCCCGGCCGCGACCGCGCCGACCTCGTGGTGCCCATGAGCTGACCCGGCGCCTCGCCCGGCTGCCCGGCCGCGCGGTGTTCCTCAAGCCGCTGCGGGGTTCGCGGGAGCACCGTCGCTGTGGCCGCGGCGGCGGTGCTCCCGCGAGCCGCTGCCCTGGCCCGCTGCCCGGCCGCAGTGCCGGAGCCCCCGCGAGCCGCTGCCCGGCCACAACGACATGCCCCGCGAGCCCCGCCGCTCCGTCCCCCGGACGTGGGGCGCGGGGGCACGGCGCGGTCGGCCCGTCAGTCCACCCGGCCCATCACCGCGCACGACTCCGGCGGCAGCACCAGCTCGCCGGCCCCGCCGTCCGGCACCGACACCGGCTCCCAGGCGGCCAGCACGCGCACCCCGTCGCCGCCCAGCGGGATGCGGGCCGGGCGGTCCGCCAGGTTCACCGCGACCCGCACGTCGCCGCGCCGGAACGCGAACCAGCGGGCCTCCTCGTCGAACACCGCGTGCACCGCCGTCAGGTCGGGGTCCGTCAGATCGGGCTCGGACAGCCGCAGCGCGATCAGCCGCCGGTGCCACGCCAGGAGCCGGGCGTGCGGCTCCCTCTCCCGCTCGGCCCAGTCAAGGCAGGACCGGTCCCGCGTGGCCGGATCCTGCGGATCCGGAACCTCCTCCTCCCGCCAGCCGTGCTCCGCGAACTCCCGCCGCCGGCCCCGCCGCACCGCGTCGGCGAGCTCCGGGTCCGTGTGGTCCGTGAAGAACTGCCACGGCGTGCCCGCCCCCCACTCCTCGCCCATGAACAGCATCGGCGTGAACGGCCCCGTCAGGACGAGCGCCGCCGCGCAGGCCAGCAGCCCGGGGGAGAGCGACGCCGAAAGCCGGTCGCCCTGCGCACGGTTGCCCACCTGGTCGTGGGTCTGCGCGTAGCCGAGGAAGCGGTGCGCGGGCGTGGTCGCCAGGTCCACGGGACGGCCGTGCGTCCGGCCCCGGAAGGCGGAGTACGTGCCGTCGTGGAAGAAGACCCGGCTCGTCGTCTTGGCCAGCGCCGCCATCGGAGCCCGGGCGAAGTCCGCGTAGTAGCCCTGCGCCTCACCCGTGAGCGCCGTGTGCAGCGCGTGGTGGAAGTCGTCGTTCCACTGGGCGTGCAGCCCCAGGCCGCCCGCCGCGCGGGGCCGCGTCGTGCGGGGGTCGCACAGGTCGGACTCGGCGACCAGGAACAGCTCGCGGCCCTGCTCCTCCGCCAGCTCGTCCACCGCGGCCGACAGCTCCTCCAGGAACGGCAGCGCCCGCGTGTCCGCCAGCGCGTGCACCGCGTCGAGCCGCAGGCCGTCGACCCGGTAGTCCCGCAGCCAGGCCAGGGCGCTGCCCAGCAGGTACGCCCGGACCTCGTCCGAACCGGGCGCGTCCAGGTTCACCGCCGCTCCCCACGGGGTGTGGTGGGTGTCCGTGAAGTACGGGCCGAACGCGGGCAGGTGGTTCCCCGAGGGGCCCAGGTGGTTGTGCACCACGTCCAGCACCACGCCGAGCCCCAGACCGTGCGCCGTGTCGACGAACCGCTTCAGCGCCTGCGGGCCGCCGTACGGCTCGTGCACCGCCCACAGCGACACCCCTTCGTACCCCCAGCCGTGCCGGCCGGGGAACGGGCACAGCGGCATCAGCTCCACGTGCGTCACACCGAGCTCCACCAGATGCCCGAGCCGCTCCGCCGCCGCGTCCAGGGTGCCTTCGGGGGTGTACGTCCCCACATGCAGCTCGTACAGGACGGCGGCCCGCAGACCGCGCCCCGGAGACGTGTGCCGCCAGGTGTGGGAGGCGTGGTCCACGACCGCGCTCAGCCCGTCCGGGCCGTCCGGCTGGCGGCGCGAGCGGGGATCCGGCAGGACCGGGCCGCCGTCCAGCGCGAAGCCGTACCGGGCTCCGTCCGGCACACCGCGCTCCCCGGCGGGCGCGCCCACCGCCGCCATCCACCACCCGTCCCGCAGCGGGTCCCGTTCCAACGGGTGCCGCGCGCCGTCCAGTTCCAGTTCGACCCGCTCCCGCGCGTTCGGCGCCCACACCTCGAACAGCACTGGCGATCCCCTCGTCCTCGGCCGGTCCCCTGCGGTCCCGGCATCTCCGGCGGCTCTGCCGGTTGCGGCAGTCCCGGCACGTGCGGCATGCCCGTGTGCGGCGGGGCGCGCGGACACGCCCCGCGTTCCCTCCCCCCATCCTGGCAAGACCGGGATCGGCGGGCCACGGCTATGCGCCGATCAGGCAACAGCCCGATGCCTCGTCTGGACACTTCCGGCGTGTCCGGCCGACAATCACCTTTGTGACCTCGCCCTTCGAGCCCCGGACCCATCCCGCCAGGCGGCTGTCGGACGCCGAGCGGGAACGCGCGGTGGAACTGCTGCGCGAGGGCGCGGTGCAGGGCAAGCTGTCGCACGACACGTTCCTGCGGCGCATGGAACTGGCCCTGGTCGCCCGCCACTCCGAGGAGCTGCACGCCCTCACCGCGGATCTGTCGGACGGCGGCGGCCCCTGGTCGCGGCGGCTGTTCGGCGCGGTCGAGGCCATGTCCGCGTTCACGGCGCGGCTGGGGCGCGCCTGGCAGGCCGAGCGCCTGCCGAAGCTGCTCCTGCCGGAACCGGGGCCGCACCCGCTGCGCATAGGCCGCGACCCGGTGAACGGACTGCGGCTCAGCCACGAGACGGTGTCCCGGCTGCACGCCGAACTCAGCCGGCAGGGCGGGCTGTGGATGCTGCGCGACCTGAACTCCACGAACGGCACGACCGTCAACGGGCGGCGGGTGACCGGCACCGTCGTCGTCCGCCCCGGCGACGAGGTCTCCTTCGGGCGCATGGCGTTCCGCCTCGACGCCCGCCAGGCCCTCCCCGGCCCCGACACCCCCTGACCGCCGGCCGCCGCCGTACGGGCCGCGCCCGGCGACTCCCGGCCGCAGGCCGGACCGTCCCCTCCGGGGCCGCTCGGCGGTACCTGACCGCCGGCCGCCGCCGCGCCGACCGCCTGCGCCGCGCCGACCGCCTGCGTCGCGCCGCCCGCCTCGGCCGCGCCGACTGAACCCGCCACGCCGACCGCCCCCGCCACACCGCGCGTCGCCCGGTGGTGCCGCCGCCGGTCCCGCCGTACGGCGGGAGGCCCGCTCACTCGGTGTCTTCCAGCAGCGCCACCGGCCGGGTCGCGAACAGCTCCGCGAGCGGCACCGGGCGCCCGCCCGCATGGACCCCGCCGTCCGGCTCCGCCAGTGCGTCACGCCACCGCCCCGGCGGCAGCGCCAGCGCCGTACCGGCCCAGCCGCCCGCCTCCGCGAGCCGCAGCGACAGCCGGGTGACCGCCACGACCACCCCGCCCGAGCGGCAGAACGCCACGCAGTGCTCCGCCGCCGGGCCGTCCGCCGCCAGCGGCACGTACGTGCCGGCCGCCCCGAACACCTCCGGGCGCCGGCGCCGCAGCGTCAGCGCCGCCCGCGTCAGCGCCGTCTTCTCGTCGGGCGGCACCTGCCGGAACGGCGCCCGGTTGTCCGGGTCCACCAGCGCCTCGTACACCGCCTCCGTGCCCTGGTACAGGTCCGGCACGCCCGGCATCGCCAGGTGCAGCAGCGCCGCGCCCAGCACGTTCGCCCGCACGTGCGGGGCGAGCTCCCGCGCCAGCTCCGCCACGGTGTGCTGCAGCGCCCCCGCCGGGCCCGCCGCCAGGAACTCCGCCACCGCCCGCTCGTACCCGGGGTCCTGCTCCGTCCAGCTCGTGTGCAGCCCCGCCTCCCGCACCGCCTTCAGCAGCGCACCGGCCAACCGGTCGCCGCCGGGCCCGCCCAGCCCCAGGGCCGTCTGCCACGCGGACCAGCCGAGCTGCCCGTCGGGCGCCGGCACCCGCGCCACGTCGCCCAGCAGCTTCGCCCACCGGCCGGGGCACTCCGACAGCACCGCGATCCTGGCCCGCACGTCCGCGCTGCGCTTGGTGTCGTGCGTCGACAGCACCGTCCCGGTCAGCGGCCAGTCCCGGGCGATCCGCTCGCAGTAGGCGTGGAACTCCCGCGGCGCCACCGCCGGCCGCCCCGGGTCCCCGCCCACCTCGTTCGCCGACAGCAGCGGCACGTACCGGTAGAACGCCGTGTCCTCCACCGACTTCGCCCGCAGCGCCGACGCCGTCTGCGCGAACCGCGCGCGGAACGCCCGCTGGTCCGGCCCGTCCCCGAGCCGGCCCAGCGCCAGGTCCCGCACCACGTCGACCGCCGCCGCCTCCTCCGCCACCGCGAAGGTGCCCTTCGCCGCCAGCGCCGCCTCCTTGGTCAGCACCTGCTCCCCGCCCGTCCGGTACGGCCGGTACACCGGCACCCGGATCAGCAGCTCGCGCACCGCCGCCCGCAGCGCCCACGGCGCGTGGTCGCGCAGGGCCGGGGAGGCGGCGCAGACCCGGCCCGCCGTCCGGGTCAGGCAGGCCACCTCCGCCGCCAGCTCGTGCGTCACCACCTTGTACGCCGCCCGGCGCGCCGTGGCGTCCCAGTGGCCCCCGCGGTCCCCGGCCGGGGCCGCGACGTGCCGGTACAGCTCCGCCAGCTCCTCGGCGCCCGCCGGGTCGACGAACAGCCCGTCGATCCGGCGCAGCGCGTCGTACCCGGTGGTGCCCGCCACCGGCCAGTCCGCCGGGAGCCGCTCGTCCCCGGTCAGGATCTTCTCCAGCACGATCCAGCAGGACCCGCCCGCCGCCTCCCGCAGCGCCTCCAGGTACCCGTCCGGGTCCGCGAGCCCGTCCGGGTGGTCGATCCGCAGCCCCTCCACGACCCCGTCCCGCACCAGCTCCAGCACCTTGGCGTGGGTGGCCGCGAACACCTCCGGGTCCTCCACCCGCACCCCGATGAGGTCCGAGATGGTGAAGAACCGCCGGTAGTTCAGCTCCGTGCGGGCCAGCCGCCACCACACGGGCCGGTACCACTGGGCGTCGAGCAGTTCCGGCAGGGGCAGCCCCGCGGTGCCCTCCCGCAGCGGGAAGACCTGCGTGCCGTGGCGCAGCAGCCCTTCCCCGGCGTCCACCCGCAGGTCGCCGAGGAGGTCCCCGATGCGGGTCGGCAGCACCGGCAGCAGCACCTTGCCGCCGCCCGCGTCCCAGTCGATGTCGAACCAGCGGGCGTACGGGGAGGCCGGGCCGTCCCGCAGCACCTCCCACAGGGGCCGGTTGTGCGGCAGCGCGGCGGCCATGTGGTTGGGCACCAGGTCCACGACGAGGCCCAGCCCGTGGGCCCGCGCGGTGGCCGCCAGCGCCCGCAGCCCCGCCTCGCCGCCGAGCTCCTCGCGCACCCGGCTGTGGTCGGTGACGTCGTACCCGTGCGTGGAACCGGGCACGGCCTCCAGCACGGGCGACAGGTGCAGATGGGTGACCCCGAGCGAGGCCAGGTACGGCACGGCGCCGGCGGCCGCGGCGAACGGGAACTCCGGCTGGAGCTGGAGCCGGTACGTGGACGAGGGGGCGACAGGCGCGTGAGGCGTCATGCGGACGTACGTACCCGGCTGCGCGGCGGGTCTCTCATCCTCTCATCCGACCACTGCGCCGAACGGGCCAACCCTGCGGCGCGGCCGATCGGACCGCGGCCGGCGGCGCGGGGTCACGCCGGGCGGCGCAGCACCACCAGGCTGCGGCCCACCAGCGTCACCCGGTCACCCGCCGCCACCTTGTCGCCCTGGCCGGGGGCGACGCCCTCGGGGACGGCGGTGTCGACGACCACCTGCCACTGCCGGCCGTGGTTGACCGGCACGACGAACTCCTTCTCGTCCGGACTCGCGTTGAACAGCAGCAGGAACGAGTCGTCCGAGATCCGCTCCCCGCGTGGCCCCGGCTCCGAGATCGCGTGCCCGTTCAGGAACACCGACAGCGCCCGTGCGGAGGCCGCCTGCCAGTCCCGGGCCGTCATCTCGCGGCCCTCGGGGGTGAACCACGCGATGTCCGACAGGTCGTCGTGGGTGCCTTCCACCGGGCGGCCGTGGAAGAAGCGCCGGCGCCGGAAGACCGGGTGGTCGCGGCGCAGCCACACCATCGATCGGGTGAACTCCAGCAGCGCCCGCGCCTCGGCCGCCTCTGCCGCCTCGGTCCCGTCCTCCTCCGCCTCGGCCGCCGCGGCGCCCGGCCAGTGCACCCAGGCCAGCTCGCCGTCCTGGCAGTAGGCGTTGTTGTTGCCGTGCTGGGTCCGGCCGAACTCGTCGCCGTGGCTGATCATCGGCACGCCCTGCGACAGCATCAGCGTGGCGATGAAGTTGCGCATCTGCCGCATCCGCAGCGCCCGGACGCCCGGATCGTCGGTCTCGCCCTCCACCCCGCAGTTCCACGACCGGTTGTGGCTCTCGCCGTCGCGGTTGTTCTCGCCGTTGGCGTCGTTGTGCTTCTCGTTGTACGAGACCAGGTCCCGCAGGGTGAAGCCGTCGTGGCAGGTCACGAAGTTCACCGAGGC
This sequence comes from Streptomyces sp. CC228A, assembly GCF_021390935.1. Lineage (GTDB taxonomy): Bacteria > Actinomycetota > Actinomycetes > Streptomycetales > Streptomycetaceae > Streptomyces. Next base: position 5,095 of record NZ_JAJPUI010000013.1, on the reverse strand, counting down.
CAGGGGCCGCCGCCCGTCGTCCTGGTACAGGTCGGAGGAGCCGGTCAGCCGGGACGCGAACTCGGCGAGCGTCCTCGGCTCGCCGCGCCACAGGTCGCGGACGGTGTCCCGGTACATCCCGTTCCACTCGGTCCACAGCGGCGGGAAGTTCCCCACCTGGTAGCCGCCCTCCCCGACGTCCCAGGGCTCGGCGATCAGCTTCACCTGGCTGACCACCGGGTCCTGCTGCACCAGGTCGAAGAACGACGACAGCCGGTCCACCTCGTGGAACTGCCGGGCCAGGGTCGCCGCCAGGTCGAAGCGGAACCCGTCGACGTGCATCTCGGTCACCCAGTAGCGCAGCGAGTCCATGATCAGCTGCAGTACGTGCGGGGACCGCATGAGCAGCGAGTTCCCGGTGCCGGTGGTGTCCATGTAGTAGCGCGGATTGTCCTCCACCAGCCGGTAGTACGAGGGGTTGTCCAGGCCGCGGAAGGACAGCGTCGGCCCCAGGTGGTTGCCCTCCGCCGTGTGGTTGTACACCACGTCGAGGATGACCTCGATGCCCGCCTTGTGCAGCGACCTGACCGCCGACTTGAACTCCAGCACCTGCTGGCCGCGGTCGCCCCAGGAGGCGTACGCGTTGTGCGGGGCGAAGTAGCCGATGGTGTTGTACCCCCAGTAGTTCGCCATCCCGGCGTCCACCAGGCGGTGGTCGTGGACGAACTGGTGCACCGGCATCAGCTCGATCGCCGTCACGCCCAGCTCCGTGAGGTGCTCGACGATCGCCGGGTGCGCGAGGCCCGCGTAGGTGCCGCGCAGCTCCTTCGGCAGCGCCGGGTGCGTCATCGTCAGGCCCTTCACATGGGCCTCGTAGATCACCGTCCGGTGGTAGTCGGTGCGGGGCGGCCGGTCGTCGCCCCAGTCGAAGTACGGGTTGACCACCACGGACGACATGGTGTGCGGCGCGGAGTCCAGGTCGTTGCGCGAGTCCGGGCGGCCGAAGTGGTAGCCGTACACCGCCTCGTCCCAGTCGATGGTCCCCGCCATCGCACGCGCGTACGGGTCGAGAAGCAGCTTCGCGGAGTTGCAGCGCAGCCCGCTCTCCGGGGCGTACGGGCCGTGGACCCGGAAGCCGTACCGCTGGCCCGGCATCACCCCGGGCAGGTACGCGTGGCGCACGAAGGCGTCGGTCTCCCGCAGCTCCACCGCGGTCTCCGAGCCGTCCTCGTGCAGCAGGCACAGCTCGATGCGGTCGGCGGCCTCCGAGAAGACCGCGAAGTTCGTCCCGGCGCCGTCATAGGTGGCGCCGAGGGGGTACGCCTGTCCCGGCCAGACCTGCATAGGCGCGTCTCTTCCACTTCGATCCGGCGACTCGGTTCCGCTCGATCCTCCACCAAAGTCGGCCCGCCGCCTAGCATGCCGGACGGTGCTACCGGGTGACCCGGGGGCGGCGGCCCGGTCAATCCCGCGTTCCACCGGGTCCCTCGCGGCGCGGAACGGCCGCACGTCCCGGGCGAGCCGCCCGGCGGCCCGCGCCCTCCGCCGGCCGGCCCCTCGGAGGGCGGCCCCACCACTATGAATCAGCTCACTCCGACCCCCGGTACGGCCCGGAACACCGGCCTCCGGAAACGATGTTGGGAAAGTGGGGCCACCCATCCGGCTGCACGCGCTCCCTCTCCCGGAGTACTCTCCTTGATCGTTGGAGACCGGTTGTGTGAAAGAAGCAGAAGGCGGTGCGCGGGTGAGCTCGGGAGGGCTGGAGCTGCCCCCAGGCGACTCGGGTCATGGCGACTCGGGCCACGGCGACGCAGACCACGGCGACGCAGGTCAAGAGGGGAACTCCGCAGAACCCGCTGATGTCCCGCCCGGCGCGGTCTCCTCGCCCGGCCCCTGGAGATCGGCGCGGAGCTGGAGTGGGACGCCGAGGACTGGAGCGAGGTCCGCACCCGCGCCCAGCGGGCGGGACGCGCCTACATCTGGCTCAATCTCGTCGAACAGCGGCTGCGGGCGGTGGTGGCCGCCGTGCTGCGGCCCATCTACGAACCGATGCACGGCGACGACTGGGTGGTGGCCGCCGCGGGGCCCGCCGGCCAGGAGTGGGTGCAGCGGGCGGTCGCCGTGCGGGAGGTGTCCCGCCGCAAGGGCTACCTGCTGGACCCGGCGGACGACAACGTCCTCAGCTTCCTGACACTCCCGCAGCTGCGCGAGCTGATGGTGCAGCACTGGCCGTGCTTCGCGCCGTACTTCGACGAGCGCCGCGAGGTCGAGCTCGCCCTGGACGAGCTGGAGGTCACCAGGAACGTGGTCTCCCGCAACCGGGCCCTGTCCCGGACGGTCCTGGACCAGTCCGAGCGGGCCTCCGCGCGGCTGCTGGAGATCCTGGGCAGCAGCACGGGCGTGCCGTCGGCGCACCGGCTGCCGGTCGACGCCGTCGAGGACCTCGTGGGGGACCGGTACGCGGACGTGGTGTCGGTGCACCCCGACCGCGTGCGGCTCCAGCGGCAGCTGCCCGCCGAGGACCTGTTCGGCGGGGCGCGGCGGCTGGACGCCATCGGCATAGGACTCAACCTGCTCGTGCAGAACTTCTCCGGGCGGCGGCTGGTGCGCCTCGCCGAGTCCGGGTGCCGCGTGCGGCTGCTGTTCCTCAACCCCGCGAGCAGCGCGGTGAAGCGGCGGGAGCGGGAGCTCGGCATCAAGAAGGGCGAGCTGAGCCGGTCCGTGGAGATGAACATCCTGCACATGCGGCGCGTCCGCGCCAGGCTGCGCGACCCGGGCGCCTTCGAGATCCAGGTGTTCGACGAGACGCCCCGGTTCACCGCCTACCTCGTGGACGGTGACGGGCCGGACGGCGTCGGCGTCGTCCAGTCGTACCTGCGGCGGGCCCGCGGTATGGAGGCGCCGGTCCTGGTGCTGCGGGGCGGGCGGCGCCCGGTCGTCACGTCGGGCAGCGACACCGAACACGGTCTGTTCGAGACATATCGGGAGGAGTTCGAGTCGTTCTGGGTGGATTCGCGCCCTGTGTCGTGACGGTGCCGCAGCATCGCCGCCGGGCGATGTCAGTGGCGCGTGCGAGGGTGAAGACCCACTGGGGGAGGCGCCGCGTGGAGAGCGGCACCACGAAGGAGGTTCGCATGCGCTGGCATGGGCAGGCACTGGTCGGCTTCGACCTGGAGACGACGGGCACCGACCCGGGGGAGGCGCGCATCGTCACCGCCGCGGTCGTCGAGATGCGGGACGGCGCGGTCCTCGCCCGCCGCGAGTGGCTCGCCGACCCCGGCGTCCTCATCCCCGCGCAGGCGTCCGCCATCCACGGCATCAGCAGCGAGCGCGCCGCCGCCGAGGGCCGGCCGGCCCGCGAGGTCGCCGACGAGGTCGCCTCCGCCCTGGCCGCGCACTGGGAGCGCGGCGTGCCCGTCGTCGCCTACAACGCCGCCTTCGACCTGACCCTGCTCGCCGCCGAACTGCGGCGGCACGGCCTGCCGTCGCTGGGGGAGCGGCTGGGCGGCGCCGCCATAGGCCCGGTCATCGACCCGTACACCATCGACCGGGCCGTGGACCGCTACCGGCGCGGCAAGCGGAACCTGGAAGCGGTGTGCGCGGAGTACGGCGTCGTGCTCGACGGCGCCCACGAGGCGGCCGCCGACGCGCAGGCCGCGGTGCTCGTCGCCTGCGCCATAGCCGAGCGGCACCGCGCGGTGGCCGCCCTCAGCCCGGGGGAGCTGCACACCCGGCAGGTCGCGTGGTACGCGGCGTGGGCGGCGGACTTCCAGGCGTTCCTGCGCCGCAAGGGCTCACCGGACGCCGTCGTCGACCCCGTGTGGCCGCTGCGCGAGCCGGAGGCGGAGATGGTCGCGGGCTGACGCCCCGCGTGTCCGCCCGCGCTCCGGCACGACCGCCCCGGGAGCACGGGTGAGGGTTCCCGCCGGGTGCGCCGCCCGGCTGTCAGGGAGCCTTGGCGGCTTCCTCGAAGTGGCCGCGGAAGTACGGGACACCCTGCTTGATCTGCCACAGGAACAACGCGCCCGTGCCTTCGAAGGCCGTGGTGCCCTGATGGAAGGCGATCGTCTTGGTGATCCCCCGGTACGAGATGCGGCGGAGCTTCCTGCGCAGCCCGCCCGCCGCCACGTCCGCGTGCTCCTCGGCCAGCTGCCGCATCGCCTCGGCCGCCGCGAGGACCGCGTCGTACGCCTCCGCGGCGAAGCGGTCGACGGGCGCGTCCGCCGCGAGCCCCCACCGGGCGCGGTAGTCGGCCGCGAACCGGCGTGCCGGGTCGAGCCGCGCCGGATCGACGTAGCTGGTGCCGAAGAACCAGCCCTCCGCCGCCTCGCCGGCCTCCGCCAGGAACTGCGGCCCCAGCGCGTACTCGACGCCGCCCCGGTAGCCGGTGAAGCCCTGCGCCGCCAGAGCCCGCGCGCACAGGGCGGCGCGGCGTTGCGAGATGCCGGCGTACAGCACGCCGTCCGGGCGGGTGGCCAGGGCCTCGCGCACCACGGAGGCGAAGTCCTCGCTGCCGGCGGCGATCCGGTGACCGGTCACCGCCGCACCGTTGGGCGGATGCATGCGCCGGCCGCGCAGGATGCGCCAGGAATACTCGCCGGCGTGCCGGTCCTCCACGATGGCGACCCGCCCCACCCCGCGCAGCGCGAGGTAGCGCACGTACGGCACCTCCAACGTGTCGTGCAGCGGACGCATCTCGAAGTAGTTGGGGTCGTTGAGATCCTGCGACACGTCGCCCTGCTCGATGCCGGTCGCCACGCTGATCAGCACGGCGTGGTGGCTGTGGTAGGTGCCGGCGACGGCGGCGACGGTCTCCCGCGAGGTCGGGCCGAGCACCGCCACGGCACCCTCGTCGACCAGGGCGCGCGCCGCCGCGCCGGCGGCGCCGGCGTCACCGCGGTCGTCGCGGACCTTCAACGCCAGGTCGAAGGCGCGGTCGGCGCGGCGGTTGAACTGCTCGACGGCCAGCCGGGCGCCGCGCTCCTGGGCGCGGCCGTCCGCCGCACGAGGTCCGCTGAGATCGGTCTGGACACCGATCGTGTACGCGGGCAGGGGGCGGCGGTCCGGCCGGCATCGGAGCCGGACGGCGCGCGGGACAGCAGCCACACCGCCACGC
>NZ_JAJPUI010000012.1 GCF_021390935.1 Streptomyces sp. CC228A | reverse complement strand
GGTGACTGTGGTCATGGGGGAGCGCCGCCTCAGCCCTGGTTCGCGGAGCCGTAGGCCTTGGCCGCGGCCGCCTCCAGCGCGGCCGCCGTCGCCTCGGGCTTCGACGGGTCGCGCAGGAAGTCCTGGAGGATCTTCCACTCGCCCGCGCCCTTGGTGCCGCCGAACGCCGCCGGGGCCTGGTCCGACATGTCGAAGCGGACGGTGTCCCCGGCGTCCACCAGGGACTTGGCGGTGGCCCGCAGGGTCGCGTCGCCGTACGCCCCGAGGTCCAGGGCCTTGTTCGGGGAGATGAATCCGCCCTCGGCGGCCCAGACGGCTGCGGCCTCGGGCGTCGCCAGGAACTCCAGGAGGGCCATGGCGGCCTTCTGGTTCCTGCCGTCCTTCAGGACGACCGCCGCGTCACCGCCGCTGACCACCGGCGCCTCGCCCCCGCCGACCGCGGGGAAGGGGAAGAAGTCCGCGTCCTCGCCGATCTTCCGGCCGAACTCGTCCTTCGCGACACCGGCGACGAAGTCGCCCTCGTACACCATCCCGGCCTCCTGCTTCGGGCCGAAGACCTTCTCGACGGAGCCGGGAAGTCGGTGGCGAGCGCGCCCTTCCTGCCGCGGCCAGCAGCTTGTCGTCGGAGAACAGCCTGGCGAGGGTCCTGAGGGCCTCGACGACCGTCAGGTCCGTCCACGGGATCGTGCTTGGCGAGCTGGTCGTACTTCTGAGAGGCTGACCTGCGACAGGTAGACGTTCTCGAACCAGTCGGTGAGCGTCCAGCCGTCCTCGCCGGCCACGGCGAACGCAGGAACGCCGGAGTCGGCGACAATGCGGGCCGCGGTGAGCATCTCGTCGTACGTCTTCGGGGGCTTCACACCGGCGGTGTCCAGGGCCGCGGGGTCGTACCAGACGGTCGACTTGTTCGCGGCCTTGAAGTAGAGGCCGCACAGCGTGCCGTCCACGGAGCCGTAGCCCTTCCAGACGGGTGCGAAGTTCGCGTCGACCGTCTTCTCGGCGGACTTCGACAGCGGCGCGAGCCACTTGTTCTTCGCGAACTGCTGGAGCACGCCGACCTGGGGGACCATCACCACGTCGGGGCGTTGCCGCCCTCGATCTTGCTGCCGACGACGGTGGACACGTTGTCGCCCGTGGAGACGAAGCGGGTCTTCGCCCCGGTCTGCTCGGTGAAGGCGTCCAGCACCTTCTGGAAGTTCTTCTGCTCGGTGCCCGACCAGACGCCGGCGACGGTGAGGGTCTGCCCGGACAGCGCCTTCGCCACCGCTCGCGGTGCCGACCGGGTCGCCGCCGCACGCGGTGGCGCCGAGGGCCAGCGCGGCGGTGAGGGCCGAGCAGCACGCCGTCTTCAGGAAGCGTCGTCTCATCATCTTCGTACCTTTCGCGGGGAGTTACGAGGGACTTGCGAGGACCTACGCGGACAGGGAGGCGGACGGGGGACTGGGTGGTGCGGTCGGTGATCCACCAGGCGGCGGTGGCACCGGGCAGCGCCCCGGGCGGGCACGGCCCGCTGGCCAGCAGCGGCGATCCGGGGACGGGGGCGGGCACGGGCGCGGTGCCGAAGTTCACGGCGCACACCAGGCCGTCGCCCCGCTCGAAGGCGAGGACGTCCGGCGGCGCCTCCAGCCAGCGCAGGGGGCCCTCGCCCAGCTGCGGCAGGCCGCGCCGCAGCTGGAGCCCGTCCCGGTACAGGTGCCAGAAGGAGCGGGTGTCGGCGAGCGCCCGGTCGGTGGCGTGCTCGGCGAACCAGGACGGCTGCGGCAGCCAGGGCCGCGCCTCCGCTCCGGCGCTGAACCCGAAGGGCGAGGCGTGCCCGGACCAGGGAGCGGGACCCGGCACCCGTCGCGGATCCGGGCGCGGCTGCCGGTGCGGTGGAAGATCGGGTCGGTGAGGACCTCGTCCGGCAGGTCCACGACCTCCGGCAGCCCGAGCTCCTCGCCCTGGTAGACGTACGCGGCGCCGGGCAGCGCCAGCATCAGCAGCGCGGCGGCGCGGGCGCGGGCGGCGCCGAGGCCGCTGCCCTCCGTGCCGGACTCGCCGTACCGGGTCACCGTGCGCACCTGGTCGTGGTTGTTGAGCACCCACGTGACGCTGGAACCGGTGCGGCGATGTCGCGCAGCCTCGTCGATGACCCCGCGGAACGCGGCCGCGTCCCAGGGGCGCCGAGCAGGTCGAAGAAGAACGCCTGGTGCAGCTTCGTCGGGGCGCACGTACAGCGCGTGCTCGCGGGCGGTGGGCACGGACACCTCGCCGACCAGCAGCCGTTCCCGGCCGTCGCGCGCCGTGTACTCCTCGCACACCGTGCGCCACCGGCGCCACACGTCGTGCACCTCGGGCTGGTTCCAGGCCAGCGGGTTGACGGAGTCGCGGGTGCGGGCGTCGGCCTCCGGGTCGTCGGAGTCGGGCAGGTCCGGGTGCTTGAACAGCCCTGCGGCCACGTCGATCCGGAAGCCGTCCACCCCCCGGTCGAGCCAGAAGCGGAGCACCTCCTCGAAGTGGGCGGGCACCTCGGGGTTGCGCCAGTTCAGGTCGGGCTGCTCGGGCGTGAACATGTGCAGGTACCACTGGCCGGGCGTGCCGTCCTGCTCGGTGACCCGGCTCCAGGCCGGGCCGCCGAACATGGCGTGCCAGTTGTTGGGCGGCAGGTCGCCGCCCGGGCCCCGGCCCTCCGCGAAGTGGAAGCGGCTGAGCCAGATGCCGTCCACGCCCAGTTTCTTGAGGTACGGCAGGCCGCTGCGGACACCGGCGAGGTCGCCGATCCCGTCGCCGGTGCTGTCCAGGAAGCTGCGGACGTACACCTGGTAGATCACCGCGTCGCGCCACCAGGAGTGCGTCTGCGTGGAGCGGTGCGAGAGGCCGTCGCCAGCCGGGGCTGTGAGCATCACCCGTTGACCTGTTTCTGCGTGAAGGGTGCACGCTGCCCGAGCAAGGGCAGCGGTTATGCATGCATGTTAGGTAGCTGGGTTCATCAGAAGTCAACGACGATGTAATAAACACTGGCGAGTTACCAGGAAATGACCCGGTTTGTCCCCTCGGAAACCGGCAGCCTGGAGGCGCCCGGCATGCCTAACAGGTAAATAGGGGTGGGGTGGCTCGGCCATGAACGGGCCTCATACGGCCCTCGCGACGCCAGGCGCCCGTCCGCAGCCGCCGCGCCTTCGTCGACGCGATCCGCGAACGGGCCGAGCGCGCCGAACGCACCCGCGAGGAGGAGGCCCGCCGCCGCGTCGCCGAGGAGCGCCTGCGCATCGCCCGCGACCTGCACGACGTCGTCGCCCACCACATCGCCCTCGTCAACGTGCAGGCCGGCGTCGCCGCCCACGTCATGGACAAGCGGCCCGACCAGGCGAAGGAGGCCCTGGCCCACGTCAGGGAGGCAAGCCGCTCCGCGCTGGACGAACTGCGCGCCACCGTCGGACTGCTGCGCCAGTCCGGCGACCCGGAGGCCCCCACGGAGCCCGCCCCCGGCCTGGCCCGGCTCGACGACCTGCTGGACTCCTTCCGCCGGGCCGGGCTCCCCGTGTCCCTCGCCCGCACCGACCAGGGCGTACAGCTGTCCGCGGCCGTCGACCTCGCCGCGTACCGGATCATCCAGGAGTCCCTGACGAACGTCCGGAAGCACGCGGGCCCGGACGCCACCGCCGAGGTCAGCGTGGTGCCGGTGGGCCGCACCATCGAGGTCACCTCGGTCACGGGCCGCGGGCGGCGCCGGACGGCGGTGGCCCTGCCCGCTCTCAGGGGCTCGTCGTGGACACCGCGTACACGCGCGGGAAGGCGGGTTCGGTGAGGTCGACCGTGATGTCGGTCGCCGGCCGCAGGTCCTCGCGTTGGGGACGGTGGTGCCCGACCAGTCGCGGTCGGCGGCGAACTTCCAGCCGACGGTGTCCGCGTCCCGTTCGCCGACGGTGACCCGGCCGTGCTCCAGGGCGGCGCGCTCGGTGCCGGACGTTCGAGGAACCGGTCGAGGCCCGTCGAGTTGGTGGTGAACTGCACGTACAGCCGGCTGGTCTTCCAGTTGCTGGTCTCGAAGTAGGCGACGTCCGTGGACCCGCCGGGGATCGGCACCTCGTAGATGCGGCGCTTCATCTTGGACGGCCAGCTGTCCTGCAGGCCCACCGCCGAGGACTCGGCCTGCCTTGTCGCGGCCGCTGGAGCGGCTCTGCTCGGCGGAGATCAGGTAGTACGTGGTGGACGCACGTGACAGCAGCGCGATGACCAGGGCGGCGAGTCTGCGGTGCCGCATCCTGGCGCGCCGCTCCTCCGGAGCCGTTCGGGGCGGCGGGGGCGGTCGGGACGTCGGTGGGGTCGTCGTCATGCCTCGGGTTCCTTGGCGGGGCGGGCGGTGCCGCCGGTGGCGGTGTTCCTGTCGCCCGGTGCGGCCGGTGAGGCCCCCCGTTGCGCCGGGCCTGTGCAGCGCTCGTACCGCTCGTACCGCTCGACGCGGCGGCGGTTGGCGCGGCGGAAGCGGCGGGGCGACGAGCCGGGCGAGGTCGGCGGCGCCGACCATGCCCGGCCTCGGGGCCGAGCTGGGCGCGGGTGATACGGGCCTCGGGGCGGTAGCCGCGGCCGGTGAGGTGGCGGCGGAAGGCGTCCCGGGGGGCCGATGAGGAGGTCGTCGGCGGCGCTGACGCCTCCGCCGATGACCAGCGACAGCGGCCAGCCGGGCCCGTCGGACGAGGCCGGCGGCGTCGCCGTCGTCAGTACCTTGCCGGGCGTCATGTCGAGCGCCTTCAGCTTGCTGATGCGGTTGCTCAGCTCCGTCATGCGGTTGAGCAGGTTCGCCTTGACCGTGTAGTCGGCCTCCACCTCGGAGCCGCTGCGGCCCTCCAGCTTCTCCGCCAGCTCGTCGTGGCGCTTCGCGACCGGGTCGAGCTGCTGCTGCAGCCCCTTGATCATCGTGTCGCGGGTGTGCTCGGTCTGCTCCCGCCGGTCCGCCAGGTAGGCCTCCACCAGCGCGTTGGCGCGCTCGGCCGACGCGGCCGGGTCATCGCTGGTGTAGGCGAAGCGCAGCACGAGCGACTTGGGCGGGTTGGTCACCTGGAGGTCCGTCAGCAGGTCCGACGGCTCGCCGGTGTACCCGAGCTCCTCGGCCGCCCGCTCGGCGGTGCGGCGGCTCGTCGCGGCCTGCCGCTCGGTGTTCATGTCGAGGGTCTTCTCGACCGCGATGCTGGGGTTGAAGGGGTCCTCGACCGGGACGCGCAGCACCACGTCGCTCGTCGCCACGTACGTGTCCGAGGTGCTGTAGCCGAGCCAGGCACCGCCCAGCAGGCCGATCAGCACCCCGCCGGCGATGAGCCGCGGATACCGCAGCAGCTGCCGGAACTGGTCCCGAAGGAGGTCCGGTTCGTCCTCCACCACCACTGTGGCGGGCACCGGCCCCACCGCACCACCGTCCTGCGCCTGCTGCGTCACCTGTCCGCCCCTCCTGCTGCTGCTTCCCGCCGTGCCGGCCCCGGCACCGCCCGGGCCGCCGCCAGCGACAGCGCCTCGTCGAGGAGCGCGTCGTAGCGGGCGAGCCCTGCGGCCCTGCCGAGGTGCGCCTCCACATGACGCGGCCCGGCCGCCCCCAGTTCCCGAGCCTTCTCCGGGTCCGCAGCAAGCGTACGGACCGCCGCCAGCAGCGCCGCGGGGTCCTCCGGCGGGACGAGCACGCCGGCCCCCGACCGCAGCACCTCCCCGGCGGTGCCCCCGCCGGCGGCGACGGACGCCACGACCGGGCGCCCCGCGGCGAAGTACGAGGTCAGCTTGGACGGCACGCTCATGTCGAGCACCGAGGCCCGCTGCGTCACGGCGAGCACGTCGGCGGCCGCCAGCACGTCGGGGAAGTCGTCGGTCCCGGCCGGCGCCAGGAACTCCAGGTTCGGCACGCCCCGCGCCAGCTCGCCCAGCGCCTCGCGCTGGTTGCCGTCGCCCATCAGCACCACCCGCACCCGCGGATCGAGGCGGGCGGTCTCCACGAGCACGTCGAGGCCCTGCTTGAGGCCCATGTTCCCGGCGTGCAGGACGACCGTGTCGGTGGGCGCCCAGCCGAGCCTGGCGCGGGTCTCCTCGCGGGGCGCGGAAGGCGCCGCCACGTGCGACCAGTTCGGCACGACCCGGATCCGCTCGGCCGGCACGCCGAGGGCCCTGACGCGGTCCACGAAGGTCTCGTGGATGACCCCGACGAGGGTGCCGCGCCGCAGCACGTACCCCTCGACGCGGGCCGCTGCCGCCGCCGCGCGGTCACCGCCCTCGATACCGCTCTGCGCGGCCGCCGCGCCCATCAGGTCCTGCACGACCGGTACGTACGGCACGCCCCACCGGGCCGCCAGCCGGGCCGCCGCCACCCCGCCGGCCAGGCTGGGCAGCTGCGCGGACACCGCGTCCGGGCGCCCCATGCGCGGCGGCGCGGCCAGCTTGTGCGCGAGCACCGACGCCTCGAACAGCGCCCTGCGCACGGCGGTCTGCCGGGCCGGTACGGTGTGCCGGCGCCGGTGCACGGTCACGCCGCCGCGCTGCTCGGTGCGCCGCCACGCGCCCCGGTAGTCGGCGTCGACCGACCAGGCCGGGTAGTGCGGCATGCCCGCCAGGACGTGCGTGTCGTGGCCGGACGCCGCCCAGTGCTCCGCTATCTGCGTGGCGTACGGGCCTATGCCGGTGTGCTCGGGCGCGTAGTTCGTGGACACGAGCAGCACCCGCCGCCGACGGCCCTGCTGCGGTATACCCTCCGGCTCCGACGGACGTGTGTCCGGCATCGGCTGCCCCCCTTGTGACGAACGATGGCTCGTGCACCCTAGTCGTTCGCCCGTCCCCCGTTCACCTGTCCTCCACGAGTCGTGCACGGTACTGTCAACGCGGAACACGGGGGGCGGAACGTCCTAGAGGGGGGCAAGCAAGCCATGTCGGAGCGCCGAGGATACCGGGTCGGGTACGCCCCGGGTGCCTACGATCTCTTCCACATAGGGCACTTGAACATCCTCCGCCACGCCCGGCAGCACTGCGACTACCTGGTCGCCGGAGTGGTGTCGGACGAGATGGCGGAGCGGGCCAAGGGGCGCCGTCCGGTGATTCCGCTCATCGAGCGGCTGGAGATTGTCCGGAACATCAAGTACGTCGACGCCGCGTTCGTCGAGACCGTCCCCGACAAGCTGGAGACGTGGAAGCAGGTCCGCTTCGACGTGCTGTTCAAGGGCGACGACTGGCGGGGCACGCCGAAGGGCGACCGGCTGGAGGCCGACTTCGCGGCCGTCGGCGTGGACGTCGTCTACTTCCCGTACACGGTGCACACGTCGAGCACGCAGCTGCGCCGCGCCCTGGACACGCTGACGCAGCCGCCCGCGCCGGCCGCCGAGGTCAGCCCCGGCCTGCCCGGCTGATTCCGCGGAACCGCTAGGCCCGGCCGGCCCGGTCGAGTTCGCGGAACCACTTGGCCAGGAACAGCGGCAGGTAGAGCGCGGCGGCGGCGCCCAGCAGCCCGTACCCCCACAGGAACAGCTCGCCGCCGCCGAGCAGGACGAACACCGCGCAGAAGACCCCGTGGTCGACGGGCAGCAGCGCCACCGCGCGCAGCGTCGACGGCGGGGGCGGGGCGCTGCCCGGTGCCGGCCGGGGCTTGAGCTGCTCGGTGAGCAGCCCGCCGAAGAACGTGACGATCGCCGCCGTCAGGAAGCCCAGCGGCAGCAGCAGCCACAGCTCGGAGCCCCCGACGCCGAAGAACTCCGGGTGCCGGTGGAAGGCGACGAGCACGGCGATGTGCAGTCCGGTGGTCTTCGCGCAGTCGACGACGTGGTCCAGCCACTCGCCGGCGGGGCTGCCGCCGCCGCGCAGCCGGGCCAGCTGCCCGTCGGCGGAGTCGAAGGCGAACCCGACGGCCAGCGCCGCCCATATGAGCACCCCGGCCGCCCAGGACGGCGGGGTCAGGGCGATGGCGGCCACCGCGGCGAAGCTGAAGGCCGCGCTGACCAGGGTCACCTGGTTCGGGGTGAGCCGGGCCGCGTAGGAGGTCGCGGCGAGCACCCGCCCCGCGGGCCGGTTCACGAACCGCGAGTACAGCGACACCCCCTTGGCCGCCTTCTGCGCCCCGCGCAGCCTCGCGAGCGCCTCACCCCAGGTCATCCGCGCCTCGGCACCGGTCACCGCCGCCATCACACCCCCACGTACCTCGCCCCCGCGCGCCTGCCGCGCGGGACCGCCCATGATGGCAGGCGCGGCGGTCCGCGGGGGTGCCCGGGTGAAGGAACCGGGCGAACAGGGAGGGTCTGTGCACGGTCCTCGGGCGGAGCGGGCTCAGTCGCCCGTCATCAGTCGCCCATCAGCCGGTAGAGGAGCTTGGTCCCCTGGTGCAGGGACACCAGGTGGGCGTGGATCCACGCCAGGTAGCCCTTGCTGTGGAGCAGCGCCAGCTCCGTGTACGGCAGGGCCTGGAGCCGCTCTTCGTCCACCGTCCAGAGGCCGTCGACGGTGAAGGTGCGCTCCGGGTGCCGGAACGTCATCGTCGCGGGGGCCAGCAGCTCCAGGCGCTCCAGCTCCCTCACGAGGTCCCGGGTGCGCCCCTCCTCCACGGCGGAGCCGCGCAGGAACTCCATCACCTCGTGCAGGTAGGGGGCGTCGCTGCCGTCGTCCTCGAACAGGCGCTTGCCGTGCCGCGTGTCCCAGCCGGCGAAGTCGAGGTCGACGTACACGCCGATGTCGCCGTCCCCGTCGTCGCTCAGCAGGAAGGGGTACATCCGTATGACCCCCGGTACGTAGGCGGGTTCCCGCCAGCGGCCGTCGGCCCCGACGAAGGAGTTCACGCCGTCCTGGAGGCCGAGGAGGCCCTTCGGGGTCATCCCGTCCTCGTCCACGAAGACGACGGGGAAGTCGGCGGCGGCCTGCACGAACTCCACGGCCGCCAGGTCCACCAGGTGGGTGTTCCCGGCGTACGACAGGTCGGTCGTCTGGTTGAGGCGGAGGTGGGCGTGCGCCTCCCTGCTGAGCCGTTCGAGCCGCATGCGTTCTCCCGTCGCGGTGGAGGAGGACGCGCCGCAGCCGGTCACGCCTTCCTTGGGGTGAAGCCGTGATCGAACGTATCACGTGCCCTGTTCGACCGCCGGGCACGCGGTTTCCAACCCCCGCCGCTGCGGGCGCCCTTGGGGCCTGTCCTCACCCGCCGCCGCCCGCCGCCGCCTGTGCGCCCCGGGAGCGGTCGGCTGTGAGCGGTGCCGGCCGGTGCGGCTCCGCGCGTGCCCGCCGGCGCCCGTACCCCGGCTCCCGTACCCCGGCGCCCGTACCCCGGAGAGCCGGGGTTCCGTGCAGTCGTGCAGTCGTGCAGTCGTGCAGCCGCACATCCGCCGGGACGCGCCCACCCCGCAGGTCCCGCGGGCATGCGCGCGCCCCGGGCCTGTGCGGGCCCGGGGCGTCGTCGTCTTCGGCGTCAGCCCGCCTTCGCGGGGGAGCGGCGGGCACTCGCCGGTACGGGGGTGTCCTCCCGGATCGCCTTCCACAACTCGCCCGCCTGCGGCTGGGCCGGCACCACCCGGTTCGGGTCGGCCTTGTCGTAGGCGACGGGCAGCATGATCGTGTCCATGGTCGCGGGGTCGATGCCCTGCATGCTGCGCCCGAACTCCGCGAGCGCGGTCAGCGACGCCAGCTCCTCGTCCGTCGTCAGCGCCTTCGTCGCGGACTCCGCGATGCGGTACGTCTTGGCCGGGCTGCCCAGCAGGTCCTGCCGCTTGACCTCCTTCAGCAGCGCCACCATGAACTGCTGCTGGAGCCCTATGCGCCCCAGGTCGCTGCCGTCCCGGTAGCCGTACCGGGTCCGGACGAACTTCAGCGAGTCCGTGCCGTTCAGCCGGTGCGTCCCGGGCTCCAGCGTGAAGCCGCCCTTGGTGTCCCGGATGGGCTCCTCGACGGTGACGGTCACGCCGCCCAGCTCGTCGACCAGGTCCTTGAACCCGGCGAAGTCGATCTCCATGAGGTGGTCGATGCGCACCCCGGACATCTTCTCCACCGTCTTGACGACGCACGCCGAGCCGCCCGTGGAGTACACCGAGTTGAACATCACCCGCGACGCGGGCCCCACCTCGCCGCCTCCGGCCCCGGTGCAGGACGGCCGGTCCACGAGCGTGTCGCGCGGGATGGACACGGCGACCGCCTTCGACCGGTCCGCCGAGACGTGCACCACGAGCGCCGTGTCGGACCGGGCGCCGCCGACGGCGCCGCCGTCGAGCTGTGCGTTGTCACCGGCCCGCGAGTCGGAGCCGAGGACCAGCAGGTTCGTGGCCGCCATCGCGCTCGGCGCCTTCTGCGGGCGGTCGTCGCCGAGGGCCCGGTCGAGGTCCACGCTGCTGATGTTGGCGTCCAGGCCGCGGTACGTCCACCAGGCGGCGCCGGCGCCGCCCAGGACGACGGCGGCCAGGACGAGGGCGGCGATCCGCCGGCCGCGCCGCCGCCGTCCCGCCCCGCGGGCGCGTCTCCCCGGCGCCTGCTCCGCCGTGTCCGCCTCGTGCACGGTGTCCGACATCGGTCCCTCCCCCTTGACACGGCCCGCCGGGCGCCTGCCCGTCGGGTCGCTGCACTATAGGCATCCCGCCTGCCGCCGCTGAACCCCCGCAGGCCCGCCCGCCGCCCGGCGGCAGCGCGCTGCCCCGGCGCCGGTGGGCGGCCCGCAACCCGGTCGCGCCCCGCAACCCGGTGGCGCGCCCCGCACCTGATGGCGCCCCGGGACGCGCCGGGGGCGCCGCACCCTGCCGGTGCGGCGCCCCTGGTCGGACCGGAAGGCCGGCGCCGCGCCCGTCACCGGGAGCGCCGACCCGGAGGTCAGTGCACGCCGCCCATCAGCGGCTGCACCTTCTTGCGGAACTGGAAGATCGCGAAACCGCCCAGCACCGCGACGGCGCCCTGGCTGGCGAACCACCACGCGGTGTCCGTCGGCGCGCCCACGAGCTGCAGCAGCGAGATCACGGAGGAGCCCGCGGTCACCGCGAGGAACCACACGCCCATCATCTGGGAGGCGTACTTCGCCGGGGCCAGCTTGGTCGTCAGCGACAGGCCGACGGGGGAGAGGGTCAGCTCGCCCACGGTCTGGATCAGGTACACCGAGCACAGCCACAGCGGCGTGACCTTGACCCCGCCCGAGGAAGCGGCCTGGGCCAGCATCATCACGAAGAACGAGCCGCCGATCATCACCAGACCGGTCGCGAACTTGCTGAGCGTGCTCGGCTCCTTGCCGCGCCGCGACAGCGCCACCCACAGCCAGGCGAAGACCGGGGCCAGCGCCATCACGTACAGCGGGTTCAGCGACTGGAACCAGCTCGACGGGAAGTCGAAGCCGAAGAGCGTGTTCTCGGTGTTGTTCTTCGCGAAGAGGCTCAGGGTGGAGCCGGTCTGGTCGTAGATCGCCCAGAACGCGGCGGCGGCCACGAAGAACCAGGCGTACGCCGACATCCGGGACCGCTCCACCGGCTCCAGGTCGGGGTCGCGCCGCACCTTCACCAGGTAGTACGTCGGCAGGGCCAGGCCCAGGACGGTCAGCGGCCACAGCACCCAGTCGATCGTGAACACGCCGGCCAGGCCGACCAGGGCGTACGCGGCGGCGGCGACGGCCAGCCAGATCAGGGCCTTCTTGACGAGGCCGGTGCGCTCGGCCGCGGACAGCGGGGCCGGCACCATGCTCGACGCGGGCGCCAGGCTGCGGAAGCCGAGGAAGTAGAAGAGCAGGCCGAGGGCCATGCCGACACCGGCCATGGCGAAGCCGAGGTGCCAGTTCACCGTCTGGCCGACGAGGCCGATGGTGAGCGGCGCGACGAAGGCACCCAGGTTGATGCCCATGTAGAAGATCGTGAAGCCGCCGTCCCGGCGCGGGTCGTTCTTGTCCCGGTAGAGGTGGCCGACCATCGTCGAGATGTTGGCCTTCAGCAGACCGGAGCCGGCCGCGATGAACGCCAGTCCGGCGAAGAACGACGCCTCCAGGGGCACCGCGAGCAGGAAGTGGCCGATCATGATGATCGTGCCGGCGACCGCGACCGTCTTGCGGGCGCCCCAGACGCGGTCGCCGAACCAGCCGCCCGGCAGGGCCAGCAGGTACACCATCGCGTTGTACACGGAGTAGATGGCGATGGCCGTCGCGTCCTCGAAGCCGAGACCGCCGTCGGCGGCCTTGGCCGACAGGTACAGCACGAGCAGGGCGCGCATGCCGTAGTAGCTGTAGCGCTCCCACATCTCGGTCATGAAGAGGAAAGCCAGGCCGCGGGGGTGGCCGAGAAGGGTCCTCTCGTGGGCGGGGAGGCCCGCCGAGTCCTTCGTCAGGCTGGACGCCATGGTCAAGATCCTTGTTGTCTCGGGACGCGTACGGCCGGATGGGCCGCGGGCGCCCGCGTGGGGGGTGGCCGGCACCGGTTCGGGGTAGCCGTTCCGGGATCCATACCCCGCCGCGCCTCTCATGGGGGGCGGAGTCCGGCCAACTGGTTGTTCCTTCGGATGCGTACGCCGCGCAGAAAAAGAGACCTTTGCCGCATCCATGAGCGATGGCGCCAAAGGTCCCCGATTACTGCAACAAGCGTCTCGCCACCATACGCCACGACACTGAGGGAAATGGAAGGACTTGAGACATGTATCACAGGCGATCATGGAACCGCATGCGCATGTTCAAAGGTCATCCGCAGAACGGCCTCCCGGAGTCACAGGTCTCGATGATCTTGTTTCCGTCTCCTGACGACCGGCGGGCCCCGCGGACTACCATCTGTCCATGACCCGAGTACTGCTCTCCGAGGACGACGCATCCATCTCGGAACCGCTGGCCCGCGCGCTGCGGCGGGAGGGGTACGAGGTCGAGGTCCGCGAGGACGGGCCAGGCGCGCTCGAAGCGGGCCTGCGCGGCGGGGTCGACCTGATCGTCCTCGACCTGGGGCTGCCGGGCATGGACGGCCTGGAGGTCTGCCGGAGGCTGCGCGCCGAGGGGCACACGCTGCCGATCCTCGTCCTGACCGCCCGCGCCGACGAGGTCGACACCGTCGTCGGGCTCGACGCCGGCGCCGACGACTACGTCACCAAGCCGTTCCGCCTCGCCGAGCTGCTGGCCCGGGTGCGCGCACTGCTCCGGCGCGGCGCGGTCGAGCCCGCCGTCCAGCCCGCCACGCACGGCGTCCGCATCGACGTCGAGTCGCACCGCGCCTGGATGGGCGACGAGGAGCTCCAGCTCACCGCCAAGGAGTTCGACCTGCTGCGCGTCCTCGTCCGGGACGCCGGCCGGGTGGTCACCCGCGACCAGCTCATGCGCGAGGTCTGGGACACCACGTGGTGGTCCTCCACCAAGACGCTCGACATGCACATCTCGTGGCTCCGCAAGAAGCTCGGCGACGACGCGGCCAACCCCCGCTACATCGCGAC
Source organism: Streptomyces sp. CC228A (assembly GCF_021390935.1). Taxonomy (GTDB): domain Bacteria; phylum Actinomycetota; class Actinomycetes; order Streptomycetales; family Streptomycetaceae; genus Streptomyces. Next base: position 192,182 of record NZ_JAJPUI010000012.1, on the reverse strand, counting down.
GGTCCGCGGCGTCGGCTTCCGCTTCGAGAAGAGCTAGAGCCCCGCCGTGCGCCGTCGGCTCATCAACTCCACCCTCGCCGTGGTGATGGTGGTCATCGCCCTCTTCGGCGTGTCCCTCGTCATCGTGGAGACCCGCACCATCAGCAGCAGCGCCCAGGAGAGCGTCGATTCCGAGGCCGTACGCCTCGCCAGCATCGTCGACAGCAGGCTGATCGGCGGCGAGCCCGTCAACCCGGACATCCTGGCCGACCAGAGCGGCGCCGAGCGGTACGCCCGGATCGAGATCCCCGGCCGGCCGGTCATCGAGGTGGGCGCCCGCCCCGACGGCAGCGTCATCCGCGGCACCGCCGTAGGGGAGCACGGCGAGAAGGTCACCGTGGAGGAGTCCCGGTCCGGCGTCCTGCGGGAGGTGGGCCGCACCCTGCTGATCATCGGCGCCGTCGCGCTGCTCGCCGTCGTCACCGCCGTCGTCCTCGCCGTACGGCAGGGCAACCGGCTCGCCTCCCCGCTCACCGACCTCGCGGAGACCGCGGAACGGCTCGGGTCCGGCGACCCCAGGCCCCGCCACAAGCGGTACGGCGTGCCCGAGCTGGACCGGGTCGCGGACGTGCTGGACGCGTCCGCGGAGCGCATCGGGCGGATGCTCACCGCGGAGCGGCGGCTCGCCGCCGACGCCTCCCACCAGCTCCGCACGCCGCTGACCGCCCTGTCCATGCGGCTGGAGGAGATCGCGGCCACCGACGATCCCGAGACGGTCCAGGAGGAGGCGCACGCCGCCCTCGCCCAGGTGGAGCGGCTCACCGACGTCGTCCAGCGGCTGCTGACGAACTCCCGCGACCCCCGTACGGGCTCGGCCGTCGCCTTCGACGTCGACGAGGTCGTCAAGCAGCAGATCGACGAGTGGCGGCCCGCCTACCGCAGCGCGGGCCGGGCGCTCGTACGGTCGGGGAAGACCGGCATGCGGGCCGTCGGCACGCCGGGCGCGGTCGCCCAGGTGCTGGCCGCGCTGATCGAGAACTCCCTCATGCACGGCGGCGGCACCGTCGCCCTGCGCACCCGCGTCACCGGCAACCAGGCCGTGGTGGAGGTCTCCGACGAGGGCCCGGGCGTCCCGGCAGACCTGGGCGCCAGGATCTTCGAGCGGGCCATCAGCGGCCGCAACTCGACGGGCATCGGCCTGGCCGTGGCCCGCGACCTCGCGGAGGCCGACGGCGGCCGCCTGGAGCTGGTCCAGCTGAAACCCGCGGTCTTCGCCCTGTTCCTCAGCCGCGAGGTCGGCAGCCCCGACCCCGCCCCCGCGGCCCGCCCCATCCGCTGACCTGCCCGCCCCGCACCCGGCCCCGCACGGGGAGGCCAGGCGGCGGTACCGCCCGAGGGGCGCCCCGCCCGCAGCCGGGACGGGCGAACCGCAGCCGGGACGGGCGAACCGCAGCCGGGACGGGCGAACCGCAGGCGAGCCGGACACCACGCCCCACGCCCCACGCCCCGCCGCCCGCCGTGCGCCTACCGGCGGCTGTGCCCCGCCGCCGCGGGCGCCGGGTCCTCCACCGCGTGCCGGTCCGGCACCACGCCCGCGGCCGCGGGCGCCGCCACCGCGGGCAGCGCGCGGAAGACCCACGTCCGGTACGACCAGAAGCGGAAGAGCGTCGCCACGGCGATCCCGGAGAACTTGAAGACGTTGTTCTGCAGCGGGCTGTCCCAGCCGAACCCGTACGTGGCGGTGTAGAGCACCCCGTTCTCGATGACCAGGCCCACCACGCTGAACACCAGGAACAGCGTCATCTCGCGGGTCCGCCGCGTCTTGTCACGGTCGCGGTACGTGAAGTAGCGGAACCCCACGTAATTGCAGGCGATGGCGACCACGGTCGCGAGCAGGCTGGCCCGTACGACGGGGATCTCCGTCACGTGCCGGACCAGGTTGAACACCGCCATGTTGACCAGCAGCCCCACGCCGCCGACCAGACCGAACTTCGCGACCTCCCGGAGTAGCCGGTCAAGCCGCGCCCGCAGCACGCCGCGCTCACTCATCGTGATCTTTCAGCCCCGTCCGGTCGAATGCGTCAACTCCGTCATGCTAACCACCACCACCCGGGTGACGCGCGGGTAAGGGCGAACGCCCGGGAAACCCCCGGCGGGCACGAGGAGGAGCACCTGACGGGGCCGGCTCGGGCGCCCGATACCCTGGAAGGGTGACGTTCCCGGTAGTCGGCATGGTCGGCGGCGGTCAGCTCGCCCGTATGACCCACGAGGCGGGTATCCCCCTCGGCATCAGATTCAAGCTCCTCAGTGACACTCCCCAGGATTCCGCGGCCCAGGTCGTGAGCGACGTCGTCATCGGCGACTACCGCGACCTGGACACGCTGCGTGACTTCGCGCGCGGGTGCGACGTGATCACGTTCGATCACGAGCATGTGCCCACCGAGCACCTCAGGGCCCTGGAAGCGGACGGCATCCCCGTCCGCCCGGGGCCCGACGCGTTGGTGCACGCCCAGGACAAGGGCGTGATGCGGGCGAGGCTCGACGCGATCGGCGCGCCCAGCCCGCGCCACCGCATCGTCGCGGACCCGGCCGACGCGGCCGCGTTCGCCCGGGAGGCGGGCGGCTTCCCGATCATCCTGAAGACGGTCCGCGGCGGCTACGACGGCAAGGGCGTGTGGTTCGTCCGCTCCGAGGAGGAGGCGGCCGCCCCGTTCCTCGCGGGCGTCCCCGTCCTCGCGGAGGAGAAGGTCGACTTCGTGCGGGAGCTGGCGGCGAACGTCGTCCGCTCCCCGCACGGCCAGGCCGTGGCGTACCCGGTCGTGGAGTCGCGGCAGGTCGACGGCGTCTGCGACACGGTGATCGCCCCCGCGCCCGACCTGCCCGAGGACCGCGCCGTGGAGGCCCAGGACCTGGCCCTGCGCATCGCCCGCGAACTGGGCGTGGTGGGCCACCTCGCGGTCGAGCTGTTCGAGACCCGCGACGGCCGGATCCTCGTCAACGAGCTGGCGATGCGCCCGCACAACTCCGGCCACTGGACCCAGGACGGCGCGGTCACCTCGCAGTTCGCCAACCACGTCCGGGCGGTCCTCGACCTGCCGCTGGGCGACCCGCGCCCCCGCGCCACCTGGACGGTCATGGCGAACGTCCTCGGCGGCGACTACCCCGACATGTACCAGGGCTACCTGCACTGCATGGCCCGGGACCCCAAGCTCAAGATCCACATGTACGGCAAGGACGTGAAGCCGGGCCGCAAGGTGGGCCACGTCAACACCTACGGCGACGACCTGGACGACGTGCTGGAGCGCGCCCGCCACGCCGCCGACTACCTGCGAGGAACGATCGTTGAGTAACGCACCCGCCCCGCTCGTCGGCATCGTCATGGGCTCGGACTCCGACTGGCCCGTCATGGAGGCCGCGGCCCAGGCGCTCGACGAGTTCGAGATCCCGTACGAGGTCGACGTCGTCTCCGCGCACCGCATGCCGCGCGAGATGGTCGCGTACGGCGAGGAGGCCGCCGACCGCGGACTCAAGGCGATCATCGCGGGCGCCGGCGGCGCGGCCCACCTGCCCGGCATGCTCGCCTCGGTCACCCCGCTGCCCGTCATCGGCGTCCCGGTGCCGCTGAAGTACCTGGACGGCATGGACTCCCTGCTGTCTATCGTCCAGATGCCGGCGGGCGTCCCCGTCGCCACGGTGTCCGTGGCGGGCGCCCGCAACGCCGGCCTGCTGGCGGCGCGCATCCTGGCGACCCAGGACCCGGAGCTCCTCGACCGGATGAAGGAGTTCCAGCAGGACCTCAACGACCAGGCCACGGAGAAGGGCAGGCGCCTGCGGGCGAAGGCCGAGGGCTCGGCGCCGTACGGCTCCGCGCAGTGACGGCCCCGGCGGACCGCCCCGAGGAGGCGCGCGACCTGCTCGCGCAGGCCCGTGAGCTGCTTGCCGAGCACCCGGTCGCGGACGGGCACAACGACCTGCCGTGGGCGCTGCGCACCCAGGGCGGCTACGACCTCGACCGGCTGGACGTCGCCGCGGACCAGACGGGCCGCCTCCACACCGACCTCGCGCGCCTGCGCGCGGGCGGCGTCGGCGCCCAGTTCTGGTCGGTGTACGTCCGCAGCGACTTCGCGGGCGACCGGGCGGTCACCGCGACGCTGGAGCAGATCGACTGCGTCGACCGGCTCGTGGCGCGCCACGCGGACCGGCTGGCGCCCGCCCGTACGGCGGACGACATGGAGCGGGCCCGCGCGGAAGGCCGCATCGCCTCCCTGAAGGGCGCCGAGGGCGGCCACTCGATCAACGAGTCGATGGCCGCCCTGCGCGCCCTGTACGCGCTGGGCGTGCGCTACATGACGCTCACGCACAACGACAACATCGCGTGGGCCGACTCGGCGACGGACGTCCCGGCGGTCGGCGGCCTGTCCGCGTTCGGCCGCGAGGTGGTCCGCGAGATGAACCGCCTCGGCATGCTGGTGGACCTCTCCCACGTGGCGGCGACGACGATGCGCGACGCCCTGGACGCCACCGAGGCGCCGGTGGTCTTCTCGCACTCCTCCTCCCGGGCGGTCTGCGACCACCCGAGGAACGTCCCGGACGACGTGCTGGAGCGCCTCCCCGCGAACGGCGGCGTGGCCATGGCCACGTTCGTGCCGAAGTTCATCCTGCCCGCGGCGGTGGAGTGGACGGCGCGGGCGGACGAGAACCTGCGGTCGCACGGCTTCCACCACCTCGACACCACGCCGGAGGCGATGCGCCTGCACGCGCGGTTCGAGGAGGCGAACCCCCGGCCGGTCGCCACGGCGGCGACCGTCGCGGACCACCTCGACCACATGCGCGAGGTGGCGGGCGTCGACCACGTCGGCATCGGCGGCGACTTCGACGGCACGGCCTTCACCCCGGCCGGGCTGGACGACGTGGCGGGCTATCCGAACCTCGTCGCGGAACTCCTGGCACGCCGCTGGTCCCGCGCCGACATCGCCAAGCTGACCTGGCACAACGCGGTCCGCGTGCTGCGCAACGCGGAAGCGGTCGCCCGGGACGCGGCCGGTCGCCGCGGCCCGTCCACGGCGACCCTGGCGGAGCTGGACGGCTGACGCTACACGGGCGCGAAGCGCTCGACGGGCGTCAGGTACGGGAGGTCGCCGAGCGGCCGGTCGGTGAAGAAGCGGACCATCAGGTCGGCCAGTTCGGCGTCCCGCTCCAGCTGCACCAGGTGGTCCGACTCCTTGATGGTGGTGAACCGGGCGCCCAACTCCGCCGCGACGCTCCGCCCCGCGGCGGGCGGCGTCAGCACGTCGTGCTCGCCGGTGAAGACCAGCACCGGAGCGGTGACGGACCGGTCGGGCACGCTCCACGGGTGGGTCAGCAGCCGCTCGTGGTGCGTGACGTCCATGGTCAGCTGCCGCTCCGTCATGCTGCCGAACCGCTGCCGCAGCAGCCGCGCCACGGCCGACCGCCGCCGTACGACCCCGTGGTCCGGCGGGGCCATGAACTGCTCGACGAGGTCCTCGGCCAGCGCGTCGAGCCGCCCGGCGTCCGCCATGCGGCGCCACCGGTGCGCGGAGGCGACGTACTCGGGCGAGGTGCGCACGGCGGTACCGCCGAGCATCAGCCGCGCGACCCGGTCCGGGTTGCGCTGCGCGAACCGCAGGGCGATGGAGGCCCCGAAGCAGGCCCCGAACACGTTGACGCGCGGCAGCTCCAGCGCGTCGACGGCGTGCCGCACGGCCTCACCGAGGAAGTCCATGCCGTGCTCCACCGGCAGCGGATCGGCGTCGCCGTATCCGGGCAGGTCCAGGGTCACCATGCCGCCGTGCGGCAGCAGCCACCGCTCGTACCGCAGCCAGGAGAACCGGTCCTGCGAGGACCCGCCGAGCAGGACGACGGGCTCCGTGCCGCGCTGCCCCGCGTCCGTCGTACGGGCGACGAACCGGTATCCGCGGTACTCAAGTGTGTGGTCGGTGGCGCATACGCCGATGCCTACAGACATCCCGCCTGTATAGCGCCCCCGCCCCTCCCGCCCCACGCGCCCGAGGACAACTCACCCCCACGGGTGACCGCACCCCCCGACACCCCCGCACGCCCGTACGGCGACCGCCGGTACATCAGGGTGCGGGCTCCTTGTGCGAGAGCCTGGCGAGGACGAACACCCCCTGCACGGTGAATGCCTTGGGCGACACGTCCTGCCTGCACCACGTCGGGGGCGGACTTGCCGGTACGCCGGCTGACGGCGCCGCGCCGCGGGCTGCCGCCGCTCAGGCGACCCCTCCGGGGCGTGGGGTGCGCGCTGCCGGTCACCAACGGCCTTGACGATGGAGCTTCCCTCACGTCAGGCCACGGTGTCGGACTGCAACGTCCTCCTGCGCCGACATCCGGAGGGCCACTGACGCCTGGCGGCCGGCCGCAGCGCCGACCAACTGCCGTACGCCGGTGACGGGAGGCGGGTGCGCGGCAACGGCGGGTGCTTCGGGGAGGCGATTACTCGCTGGGCGGCAGCGGGTCGGCGACGAACGTTCCCAACCCGACCTCGCCCCGCGTCCACCCCTGTTCCCGCACGTGCCGCATGGCCTTCGCCGCGGTCGCGTTCACCACACCGAACTCCTGGGCGATCTCCAGTGTGGAAGGCACGCGACTGCCGGGCGGGTAGGTCCCGTCCTGGATCCGCCGGATGATCTCCGCTGAGATCTGCCTCCACAGAGGGCGGGTGCGATCAAGGTCCATGGCGCCAGCGTGGGTGACCGCAGGTTTCCATGCATCCGTAGATAACCGTGGATAACTGCGCTACCGTGGGCACGCAAACAGAAGCGCCCCCGGGCGGCCGGGCAAGGGCCGAATCCCAGGGGCTACCGAAGAACGGAGCTTCGGACATGCGAAACCCTATCGCTGCGCTGCTCGCGTGGCTGTTCGGCCTGCTGGAAGGCGGCCCCACAGGGGATCCGGTCGCCGCGCATGCCATCGATCGGCATGTCTCCGGCCGAGGGAAGGCGGCCTGTGCGGCCGGGGCGTCTTCCTGGCAGGGGAGGAGCGCGCGGTCCGGCCCCGCCTGGGGGTGGGCCCCGCGCCCCGGCTTCCCGTGCGGGCTGGGCGCCGGGGCGGCCTGGTGAGCGGGCCGCAGCGCGGGCGGCGGCCCGTCCGTCTGTGCGTGCGGTGCGAGCGGGTCACGGAGGAGCCGGTGGTGGTGTCCGAGGTGCACCAGGCCAGCGGCCCGGGGTTCTCCGTGTACGCGTGCCCCGCCTGCGCGCCGCACTTCCCGCCGCTGCCGGACGTGTCCGAGCTGATGGGCGGCGCGCGGTGACCGAAGAGCGCACGACGGAGCAGGTGATCGCCGACTCCTGGCGGACCGGGCGGACGCAGGAGTGCGAGGGAGGCGAGCACGAGGTGTGCCATCCGATGGAGGTGTACGACTCCGACCCGCCCGGCCCCGATGAGAAGCCGTGGTTCGCGATCACCTGCACGTGCGCCTGCCACGGATAGAACCGGTTTCGCAGCAGTCCCCGGCAGGCACCTGCCGGGGCTGTCCGGGCCCGCCCGGAAAGCCCGAGGGCCCGGGGCCGTGCAGGCCCCGGACCCTCAGGTACAGGTGGTGTCGCCGGTGCGGGCGTCAGACGGCGAGGCCGACCGAGACCAGCCCGCCGCCCGCGGCCACCGCGTACGCCAGCCCTTGCGACCAGCGCGGGGCCCGGTCGGGACGGCCCCGGGTCGCCAGGACCATGACCGAGTTGGCGGCCAGCGCCGGGAGCAGCACGCCGAAGAGCGCGAACGTCCCGACGGTGGACAGGGACCACTCCAGCGGCACCGTGAAGGCCGCCGCGGCCACCGCGAGCGCGGCGATCCCGTACAGCACGCCGGACGCGTGCGTGATGTCGTCGCGGCGGTCAGGAACCGGGCCGCGCTTCTTGTAGTGGCTCCAGTGGCGCCGCTCGGTGCCGACCCGCGCCAGCACCATCACGGCGACCTCGACCGCCAGTGCCACGACGGCCACCTTCTCGATGACACCCATCACGTCACCTCACTTCTGGCATGCGTTGGAAATGGCAGTGATACCGATGAACGCCTTGACCGCCTCGCGCTCCTTCGAGCCGACCCGCTTGCCGTTGACGAAGCGCCAGATGATGGTGGCGGTCTTCTTGGCACCGTACTTCTTGAACAGGGCCACGGCGCGGGCCACCTTGATGCTGGACCCCGCCGGGACGAAGGTCAGCAGGACGCCGGCGACGGCGGCGCTGCACTTGGCGATGAACTTCGTCTGGTCCCACCAGCTGGGGTCGGCGACCACCGGGAAGGCGGTGTCCTTGTCGAACCCGACCGTCTGGACGAGCGCCCCGCCCTCGACGCGGTAGGACGTCGGCACCGCCTCGCCGCGGGCGTCCTTGGCCCAGGGCGCGTCGAAGGTGCCCAGCAGCTCCTCGCCCTTGCTGACGGTGACGCTTCCGTCCTCCTGCTTCTCCGCCACGGCACCGGCCGGCAGGTGGAGGTCGAAGCGGTACTCCTTGGCGGCGGAGGCGTTGTTGATGACGACCAGGGAGCGGACGCCGTTGACGGTCGGCTGGACCGCGAGGTCGGTGGCCGAGTCCGCACCCGGGTAGACGATCGTGCCGTTGCCGGTCGCGGTCGCGGAGCCCGTGCCCACGTCCGGCAGGCCGATCCCCACGGTGCCGCCGTCCCCGGCCGAGGCCTCGACGACGCCCCGCGTGGTGGCGGGGGCGGTGACGGTGTTCACGCCGCGCTCCGTGGCCACGACCGCGCGCAGCGAGCCCTCGGGCGTGGTCGCGGCGGGCACGATGTCGGCCGTGCCCGTGGCCTTCTCGACGACGGCGGCGGCCTGGGCGGCGGCGGTCGTCGGCTTGCTGTCAGCGCTCCGCGCGGGCGCCGCGTGGGCGGCGGTGGTGGTGAAGACGGCGGCCGCGGCGACGCTCGCCACGGTCACGGTCGTACGGCGCAGAGCGGTGCGGGAAAAGGCTCCCGTGTACATGCTTGTTCCCCCATGGGTCTTGCAGCGGACACGGTGGCTCCCTGCTGGTCAGGCAGGGCGCCACCGGTGCCCGTTCGGTCGAGACCCACCCCATCAAGGGCGCACACCCCGCGCTATGGCGGAGGCCATAATTCCGCCTCAGAAGTCACTCAAATCTCGGGGGCTCCCGCCACCGAAACCCCAGGCCAGCCGCACCGGACCGGCCCGGATGCCCGCGCGCTCGGACCAGCAGGACCGCACGGAGGCGTTTCCGCCCGAGGGCCGGGCACCAGGCACGTACGCCCCCATCCGCGTACGGCAGCAGCCCCCGGCGCGGGGCCGGGGGCTGCTGTGTCGGCGCAGGGGCGGTGGCCGCCGCGGCGAGCGGAGGCAGGCGGCCCGCCCCCGGAGCCGGGGCGGACCGGAGTGTTGACGTGCGCGCGTCGCGGCCGCCTCCGGCCCGGCCCGGAAGGCTACGGCAGGTTCCTGGCCATCACGATCCGCTGGACAAGCAGGCATGCGGAGGTTACGCGGTTTCCCGTTCCGTCAACCGCGATCGCTTGACCCGCACATCCGGCTCTCGGGAGCATCGACCCGGGTGGGAGGCACTGGCAGCGGCATGGGAGGGGAACCCGGACCATGAAGGTCACCAAGCTGGTCAGCACGTGCGATATCAAGGACTGCCCGACGATCTACGCGACGGATCGCGGCACCTTCCTGGTGCAGGGAGAGACGCCGACCGACCACGGGCTTCGGATTCCCGCTCATGAAACGCTGGTCGAGATCCCGATGGAACTGCTCCGGAAGGCCGTCCGTGACAACCTCATCTAAGACTCTCGGCGACCTCTTCGACTCGTTCGAGCGTGAGGCTTTCCGTCTGGAGACCCTGGACGACTACAGCAGGTCCGGGAACGTCGACGCGTATCACGCCTACCTGGCCGGAGAGCCCCAGCCGGACGACTACAACGCCGGGTGGGTGGAGGAACTCCGTTCGCACACCGACAGCGGGAAGCGGGTCTATCGGGTGCACATCCTGTCGCGCCCGCTTACGGACTACCTTTGCTTCGAACTCGGGTGGGGCTACCGGAAGAACATGGCGGGAGGCGAGGAGTTCTTCATCCTCGACACCACCGACAAACCAAATCCTCTACCCGGCGTTCCGGACTTCTGGTGCTTCGACTCGGAGTCCGTGGCCGTGATGAACTACGACAGTGCAGGCAAATATCTGGGTTCGCAGGTGCTGGAGCCGGACCGGGCAGCAGAGTTCGCCAGGTACCGTGACACGGCACTTGCGCACGCAGAACCATTCACCGAATGGTGGGCCAAGTACGGGGCGTGAACAGAGCACAGCTTGGGGCCGCGCTGCGGGCGCTGCGCATGGCATCCGGAAAGGAAGCCAAGGCAGTGGCCCGCGGCGCCCTCATGTCTCCGTCCAAGCTGTCCAAGATCGAGAATGCCAAGGTCGCACCGAGCGCCCCGGACGTTGAACGCATCCTGACCGCCATCGGCGTCTCGGATGAGGTCAAGGCCGAGTACACGGAGGCCGCCCGAGCATCGGCGACGGAAGCGACAGCGTGGCGGCTGCTGAAGCGCATCGGCGTCCACAAGGGGCAGCAAGCCGCCAAGGCCCTGGAAGCCCAGATGTCGACGCTGCGGCTCTTTCAACCGGCGCTGGTCCCCGGCCTGCTGCAAACCCCCGAGTACATCCGCGCCGTTCTGAAACGGCACCGCCTGAGTGAAGAAGCCGTCACGCGCACGATCAACGGGAGACTTGAACGGCAAGGGGTTCTCTACGACGGCACGAAATCACTTCGGTTCGTCATCACGGAACCCGTGCTGAGGTGGAGAATTGTCCCCCCGCAGATGATGGCGGCGCAACTCGACCGCATCGCCTCCATGTCGCGCCTGCCTCACGTCGATATTCGAGTCGTACCGCTGGCGATGCAGCAGCACGACATCGCCAATCATGCATTCGTCATTCGCGATGACCGCATGGTGACGATGGAGACCGTTCACGCTGAAGTCGTCGTTACGGACCCCAAAGACGTGGGGCTGTACGTGGACAAATTTGATGGGTTCGCAGCCGTAGCTCTGTCAGGTGACAGAATGCGGGGCCTGCTCGAAGGCATCCGAAACGAGTTCTTGCGAGAACAGGAAACAGCCTAGAGGTCCGCCACCGGGCCAGCCGAAGATGGCGTCATGGGGAGCGAAGAGAGAACCTCCGATCCGACGTCGACCGCATCGGCAATCAGCCTGATGGAGGGGCCAAATGAGCCGTCTCCCAGACCGGGTTGTCGTACGTGCCTCTCACTGTCGGTCGCTCGCGAGAACGCGCGATCCGCAGGGGACCACAGCGGGGTTTCACACGGCAACGTGAGGCTCCGCCGCCACCGAGCCGAGGAACACGCGTGACGCGCAGGGGAGCGGCGCAGCGGCTGCTCCGTGACCGGCCGTTGATGACGATGCGCGTTTCCCGTGACTCCGGGCACACATGGGAGCCCGAGCGGGCAGTGTCGGCGAGCGACGATCCGGCACCTCTGATGACTTCAGCGTGGCCGCCGTGCAAGTGCGCGCGGTGCGCCGAGTCCGGCAAGCGTTCCGGCCGCTGAAGCGCGGCTCTCCCCCTTTCACTCCCGCCCGTACGGGCGGCGGCGGTCAGCCATGGCCGCGATCAGTTGGCAGGAAGGCGCAGTGATGCTGAACGGAACCGACCTGTACGCGCTCGACATCAACGGGGCCTCGTTCGTCAAGGCGTGTGGCGGCCCCTGCACCGAAGGGTGCGTGACCCTGGCCCGGATCGGTGACGACGCCTGGGCCCTGGGCGACAGCAAGCGGCCGGACGCGCAGCCGCTGCGGTTCACCACGGAGGAGCTGGACGCGGCCGGGATCGACCCGGCGCGGTTCGGTCTGAACGTCTGACCCTCCGCCGTCGCCGACCGGCCCGGCCTCCCCTCCACACAAGCCGGGCCGGTTGGTCCCGCAACCCCCATCACCGAACGGTAATCGGCTGGTGCACCACCATCACGGCTATCTGTGGGTCGGCCCGAGGGAACGCTTCGACCAGGAAGCCTTACGGCGGCCCCCGCATCCCGAGCCGCCCCCGCCCGGCAGCAAGCCCGAACTGATCCAGCGCTACCGAGAGGTGGCAGCGGAGTTCCCCCTGTCTGATCTGCCACCGCTGGAAACGGCGTACTGGCTCATCAAGCCGTGCGCGTCAGTTCGTGGCACCTGGGATGAAGCCAAGAGAGCGGCGGGATGGGTCGACGAACGGCTGACCGAGTTGGCGCCCCGCTTCGCCTCTGAGCACGACCGGGACACAACCCGCCTGGCCCGACTGGTGAGCGCTGCCGCTGAGCGACTGCACTCGGGTGCTGATGTGTCGTATGGCTTCTATCTGGAGCGCCCCTCGTATCTGTCCCTGGCAGTGGTGACGTGCTCCCCGAATCGCTCGATGCCTGCCCTGCCCTGCCCGGTCGCGTAGTCGCAGCCCCAGAAGAAGCCCCGGCCGACGTGGCCGGAGCTTCTGTGGTGGGTCACACGTCTGATCCCCACACGACGGCAGCCCCCGGTGACGCACCGGGGGCTGCATTCGTTTGTGCTGGTCAGCGGCTGTTCTCGCATCGCCGGCCCCCAGGATTCCCCCAGCACGACGCCCATCAACAGCCCTGATCAGGCCGCAACGGGCAGAAAGCCGAGAGCGCTCCTCAGGAGCCTCAGGACCGGCTCTGACCTGCCGAAACCGCGCTACGGCAGGTTCCTGGCCATCACGATCCGCTGGACCTGGTTCGTGCCCTCGTAGATCTGCGTGATCTTCGCGTCGCGCATCATGCGCTCGACCGGGTAGTCGCGGGTGTAGCCGTAGCCGCCGAGGAGCTGCACCGCGTCCGTGGTGACCTCCATGGCCACGTCCGAGGCGAAGCACTTCGCGGCGGCGCCGAAGAAGGTGAGGTCGCCGTCGACGCGCTCCGACTTGGCGGCGGCCGCGTACGTCAGCTGGCGGGCGGCCTCCAGCTTCATCGCCATGTCGGCCAGCATGAACTGGACGCCCTGGAAGTCGGCGATGGGCTTGCCGAACTGCTTGCGCTCCTTGACGTAGCCCTTGGCGTAGTCGAGGGCGCCCTGCGCGATGCCGAGGGCCTGGGCCGCGATGGTGATGCGGGTGTGGTCCAGGGTCTTCATCGCGGTGGCGAAGCCGGTGCCCTCCTCGCCGATCATGCGGTCGGCGGGGATGCGGACGTTGTCCAGGTAGACCTCGCGGGTCGGGGAGCCCTTGATGCCGAGCTTCTTCTCGGGCGCGCCGAAGGAGACGCCCTCGTCGGACTTCTCCACCACGAAGGCGGAGATGCCCTTGGAGCGCTTCTCCGGGTCCGTGACCGCCATGACCGTGTAGTACTCGGACACGCCGGCGTTCGTGATCCAGCGCTTCACGCCGTTGAGGACGTAGTGGTCGCCGTCGCGGACCGCCTTCGTCTTCATGCCGGCCGCGTCCGAGCCGGCGTCCGGCTCGGACAGGCAGTACGAGAACATCGCGTCGCCCTGGGCCAGCGGCCGCAGGTACTTCTGCTTCAGCTCCTCGGAACCCGACAGGACGACCGGCAGCGAGCCCAGCTTGTTCACCGCGGGGATCAGCGACGAGGAGGCGCAGACACGGGCCACCTCCTCGATGACGATCACCGTGGCGAGGGCGTCGGCGCCCGCGCCGCCGTAGCTCTCCGGGACGTGCACGGCGTGCAGGTCCGAGCCGACCAGGGCGTCGAGCGCCTCCTGCGGGAAGCGGGCCTCCTCGTCGACCGCCGCGGCGTACGGGGCGATCTTGGCCTCGGCGAGCGAGCGGACGGTCTCGCGGAGCATGTCGTGCTCCTCGGACGGGCGGTACAGATCGAAGTCAGGCGTTCCCGCCATCTGTCTCTCACTCCCCTGAGCTGCGTGCTAACTACCGTTAAGTAACCCTGATTTTAGTGCCCGCCCCGCGCCCGGGCCTATGTGACGATCGCGTGAGCTTGCTGACAGGGCCCGTGCCGCCCGAACAATGCCCCAGGTGAGCCCCGGCTATGCTCGGCCTGGCGCACCCGCCCGCACAGCACAGGAGCAGCACACATGGCCCTGAAGATCACCGTGATCGGCACCGGCTACCTCGGCGCCACCCATGCGGCGGCCATGGCAGAGCTCGGCTTCGAGGTGCTCGGCCTGGACGTGCTGCCCCAGAAGATCGAGATGCTGGCCGCCGGGCGCGTCCCCATGTACGAGCCCGGCCTGGAGGACCTGCTGCGCAAGCATGTCGCCGGGATCGAGGGGTCCACGGGACGGCTGCGGTTCACCACCTCCTGGGAGGAGGTCGGCGAGTTCGGCGACGTCCACTTCGTGTGCGTGAACACGCCGCAGCGGCACGGCGAGTACGGCTGCGACATGACGTACGTCGACGCGGCCTTCGGGTCGCTGGTGCCGCACCTGCGCAAGCCCAGCCTCGTCGTCGGCAAGTCCACCGTGCCGGTCGGCAGCGCCGAGCGGCTCTCGCGGCTGCTCGCCGACCGCGCCCCCGCCGGGGCCGACGTGGAGCTGGCCTGGAACCCGGAGTTCCTGCGCGAGGGCTTCGCCGTGCAGGACACCCTGCACCCGGACCGCATCGTCGTCGGCGTCGAGAGCGAGCGCGCCGAGAAGATCCTGCGGGAGGTGTACGAGACGCCCATCGGCGAGGGCTCGCCGTTCGTCGTCACGGATTTCCCGACCGCCGAGCTGGTCAAGACCGCCGCGAACTCCTTCCTCGCCACGAAGATCTCCTTCATCAACGCCATGGCCGAGGTCTGCGAGGCGGCCGGCGGCGACGTGGCGAAGCTGGCGGAGGCCATCGGGCACGACGAGCGCATCGGCGCCAAGTTCCTGCGCGCCGGCATCGGCTTCGGCGGCGGCTGCCTACCCAAGGACATCCGCGCCTTCATGGCCCGCGCGGGCGAGCTGGGCGCCGACCAGGCCCTGACCTTCCTGCGGGAGATCGACTCCATCAACATGCGGCGCCGCGGCCAGATGGTCGGCATGGCCCGCGAGGCCCTCGGCGACGGCACCTTCCTCGGCAAGCGCGTCGCCGTGCTCGGCGCCGCCTTCAAGCCGGACTCCGACGACGTGCGCGACTCGCCCGCGCTGAACGTGGCCGGGCAGATCCACCTCCAGGGCGGCCAGGTCACGGTGTACGACCCGAAGGGCATGGACAACGCCCGCCGGATCTTCCCCACGCTCGGCTACGCCGACAGCGCGCTGGAGGCGGCCCGCGGCGCGGACGTGGTGCTGCACCTGACCGAGTGGCGGGAGTTCCGCGAGATCGACCCCGCCGCGCTGGGCGAGGTCGTGAACCGGCGGATCATCCTCGACGGCCGCAACGCCCTGGACCCGGCCGTGTGGCGCGAGGCCGGATGGACCTTCCGCGCCATGGGCCGCCCCCGGGCCTGACCTGCGCGGGCCGCCCGAGGCCTGGCGCGCCATAGGCCGCCTCGGGGCCCGACCCTGCGCGGGCCGCCCGCGGGCCGGAAGCCTCGGCGGACCGCCCCGGGCATCGTCCATGGGCCCCCGCGCCTGACCGTCCTTGGTCCGTGCGGGGGCTGCGGGCTGCGGGGCCGCGGCGGGGGAGAGGCGGCAGGGCCGCCGGTGCCCGGCCGCGGCGGCCGGTCACCGGGCACCGGGCACCGGTCACCGGTTCGAGGTGACGGTGACCTTCTCGTCGTTCTGGATCTGCTGCACCAGCTGCCGGACCTTCTCCTTGTCCCAGACGAGGTTGCTGCCGCGGCTGCCGGAGATCGGCATGTTCATGGACGTACCGTCGCCGCCGTTGACCCCCTTCATCGCGAAGAACATCTCCGCCAGGTCGAACAGCGACATGTCCTCGTCCACGATCAGCGTGTCCAGGCCCGCCCCCAGCGTGGGGTAGAGCCGGAACGGGTTGAGGACCGTGCCCGGCGTGGCCGCCTGGCCGGCGAGCGCGGCGAGGAACTTCTGCTGGTTCTTCGTGCGGGCCAGGTCCGACTCCGCGAAGGCGTACCGGGTGCGGACGAAGGCGAGGGACTGCTCGCCGTCGAGGGTCTGCCGCCCCGCCTGGAAGTCGGCGCCCGACTTCTTGTCCTTGAAGCCCTTCTCGATGTCGATCTCGACCCCGCCGAGCGCGTCGACGATGTTCGCGAAACCGGCGAAACCGATCTCCGCGTAGTGGTCGATGCGCAGCCCCGTGTTGTGCTCCACCGTCCGCACCAGCAGCTCCGGCCCGTCCTCGGCGTACGCGGCGTTCAGCTTCACCCGCCGCCCCGTGCCCTTGAACGTCTTGCCGGACTCCGACCCGACGAAGGTCGGTATCTCGACGTCCGAGTCCCGCGGCAGCGAGATCATCGTGTTCCCGCTGGAGCAGGCCGCGAGGATCATCATGGAGTCGGTGCGCTTGCCCTCGGCGGCGCCGGTCCGCAGCCGCTTGCGGTCCTCGGCGGTCAGGCCCTCACGGCTGTCCGAGCCCACGATCAGGTACGTCGTGCAGGCGCCTTCCTCGGGGCGCTCGATGACCTTGGACAGGGCCACCTCGCGGCGCATCCTGCCGTCGGCCCAGAAGTACGTGGCGACGGTGGTCACCACCAGCACCGCGGCCACGGTGATCGAACCGATCTTGATGCGCCGGCGCCAGTCCGGTGCCGGCCGCGCCCCGCCCGGACCACCCGGGCCGCCCGCGCGACCCGGGCCGCCGGAACCCCCTGCCCGGTGCCGTACGGCGCCGCCGGCTGCTGCCCGGGCCCGCCCTGCGGGCCGCGGGGATGCCGTACACCTGTCCGGTGTTGTACCCGCTGTCGTACGGGCCGTCGTGGCCCTGCGACTGCTGCGGCGGCACGCTCGGCCGCCGCCGCGGCGCGGCCGGAGCGGGCGGGACGGGCCCGTTCCCACGGCGGAGGCGCGCGTCGCGGTCGTCGGACCATCCCTGAGGCCAGTCATTCATGCGGAACAGTGTGCCGCTCGCGCCCCCGCCCCTTACAGGCCGGGTGGCGAATCGGACCCGCCCTGTGGCGAACCTGTGGCAATCAGGCACGATGCGGGACCGCCACACGTCCGGGCATATGGTGGAGGGCATGACAGATCAGGCCATCCTCCGGGGCAAGCCCACCTCCGCGTCCCGGACCACGCTGAGCCACATCATGACCCACAACGACACCAACCTCCTGGGCACGGTGCACGGCGGCGTGATCATGAAGCTCGTGGACGACGCGGCGGGCGCCGTCGCCGGCCGCCACTCCGGCGGCCCCGCGGTGACCGCGTCCATGGACGAGATGGTCTTCCTGGAGCCGGTCAGGGTCGGTGACCTCGTCCACGTCAAAGCGCAGGTCAACTGGACGGGCCGGTCCTCCATGGAGGTCGGCGTGCGGGTGCTGGCCGAACGCTGGAACGAGTCGACCCCGGCCACCCAGGTCGGCTCGGCGTACCTGGTCTTCGCCGCCGTCGACGCGGACGGCAAGCCGCGTCCGGTACCCCCGGTGATTCCCGAGACGGAGCGCGACAAGCGCCGGTACCAGGAAGCGCAGATTCGCCGGACACACCGCCTCGCCCGCCGGCGAGCGATCAAGGAGCTCCGCGAGAAGCGCGCGGCCGAGGGCCTCGACGACTGACGCCGCAGGGCCCGGCCCGGCCGGGCGCACTCCCCTGGAGGGCCCGCCGGCCCCGGTTCAGGCGCAGGTGACCTCGTCGCCGGTCACCGCCGCGTACCCGCCCTTCGGGGCCTGCACCACCTGCGTCTCGCCGCGGACCGGCCGGACCTCCGTGAACGCCGTGCCCGCGGTCACCCGCATCACCGGGCCCTGGCCCGGTACCTCCCGCAGCTCCGCGTCCGGCAGCGCCGCGGCCAGGGTCTTCGCCGAGCGGTCCCACCGCGGGTCGTACGCCACGACCGTGCGCACCACGTCCCGCACCTCAGCGTTGTACGGGGTGCGCGTGGTGCGGAAGCCCGTACCCCGCAGGGCCGCGTCCACCCGGGCGCCCAGGCCGTCGAGCTGCGTCCCGTTGTAGACCTGCACCCGCACCTGCTCCGGCGGCACGTCCACCAGCTTCCGCCGCGCCTCGGAGCCGGACCCGGGCGCGGACGCGGACCCGGACGGGGCGGGCTCCGCCGTGACCAGCGGCCGGTCCTCGCGGATCGCGTCGAACAGCCGGCGCGCCCCCTCCGCGTCCCACTGCACGGTCGAGCCGACGCCCTGCACCGCCGCCCCGACCGGCTCCACCGGCACCGTCGTGAACTCCGACGACGAGGTCCTGAAGCCCCGCATCGCCTTCGCCAGCGCCACCATCTCCGCCGCACCGAACCCCTCGTCCGCCCTGACCGAGCCCGCCATCGCCGCCACCACCCGCCGGAAGCGCATCGGGTTCAGCAGCGCCGGGTCGCTCGACGCCCGGTCGACCAGCGCGGCGAGGAACCGCTGCTGGCGCTGCATCCGCCCCAGGTCCGACGTCCCGTCCACGTACCGCGACCGCACGTACTGGAGCGCCTGCCCGCCGTCCAGCAGGTGCGTGCCCGCGGGCAGGTCGAGCCCCGTCTTCGCGTCCTTCATCGGCCGGACGGAGCAGATGCGCACCCCGCCGACCGCGTCCACGGTCCGCATGAAGGACGTGAAGTCGACCTCCAGGTAGTGGTCGATCTTCACGCCGGTCATGCGCTCCACGGTGCGGACCGTCAGGTTGGGCCCGCCCTCCGCGTACGCGGCGTTCAGCTTCACCGGGTGCGGCCCGTGCTGCTTGCCCGTCGTCGCGTCCGTGTGCTCCGGCAGCTCCGCGTACGAGTCGCGGGGCAGGGACACCAGGCTGGCCCGCCGCCGGTCCTGCGAGATGTGCGCCAGGATGATGGTGTCCGTGCAGCGGCAGGGCGTCCCGCCCAGCCGGTAGCGGGCCTTGTCGGCGGCGGAGATGTCGTCGCGGCCGTCGGTCCCCACGAGCAGGATGTTCGTGCCGTCGCCGTCCTTGGGGCGGTTCTTCATGTCCTTGAACGCGTCGACCCGCCCGATGCCCGTGTCCAGGCTCGTCATCACCGCGTGCCCGACGCCGCTCGCCGCGAGCACCAGCACCGACAGGGCGGTCGCCGCCCGCGCCGCCCACCGCCGGGGCCTCCGTCCGGCCGGCGGCCGGACCGCGGGCGCGTCCGCCTCCCGGCGGACGGGCGGCGGCGGACCCGGGCGTACGGGGCGGCGGCGGGGCGGTGTGGGCACGGGGGCACCTCCGCGGGGCGGCGCGGGCGACGGGGCGGGCGGCCGGATCGGCGGCGGCGGTGACGCGGACGGCGACCGGCCGGCGCCGGGATCGGCGGCGGGACGGGAACGGGCGGCTGCGGACGGGCACGGGAGCGGGCACGGGGACGGGGCGGCGGCTGCACCGGCCGCGGCGACGGCGGCGGCAGGACCGGACCGTACGCACAGTAGGCCCATACGATCAGCGGACGCCCGCAGCGGCCGGGCGGCGCGCACCGGTGTCCCCCGTTCGCGGTAACGTGTCGGGCGCCCTTGCAGTCTTCCGGGGCGCCCCCGGCCCCCGTACCCCCGAGGAACCATGCCCCAGCCCCCGGTCTCCGTGATCATGCCGGTCCTCAACGAGGAGCGGTACCTGCGCGACGCGGTGCGCCACATCCTGGCGCAGGAGTACGACGGCGAGATGGAGGTGGTGATCGCGCTCGGCCCGTCCGCGGACCGCACCGACGAGATCGCCGCCGAACTGGTCCGCGAGGACCCGCGCGTCCGCACCGTGCCGAACCCGACGGGCCGCACCCCCGCCGCGCTCAACGCCGCCATCAAGGCCTCCCGCCACCCGATCGTGGTGCGCGTCGACGGGCACGGCATGCTGTCCCCGAACTACATCGCCACCGCCGTGCGCCTCCTGGAGGAGACCGGCGCGCACAACGTCGGCGGCATCATGCACGCCGAGGGCGAGAACGCCTGGGAGCAGGCCGTCGCCGCCGCCATGACCTCCCGCATCGGCGTGGGCAACGCCGCGTTCCACACCGGCGGCGAGGCCGGGCCCGCCGAGACCGTGTACCTCGGGGTGTTCCGCCGCGAGGCGCTGGAGCGGCAGGGCGGCTACAACGAGGAGTTCATCCGCGCCCAGGACTGGGAGCTGAACTTCCGCATCCGCGAGGCCGGCGGGCTCATCTGGTTCTCCCCGGAGCTGCGCGTCCAGTACCGGCCGCGCCCCACGGTCCGCGCGCTCGCCAAGCAGTACAAGGACTACGGCCGCTGGCGCCACGTCGTGGCGCGGTACCACCAGGGCTCCATCAACCTGCGCTACCTGGCCCCGCCGGTGGCGCTGTGTGCCATCGCCGCCGGCCTCGTCGTCGGCGCGGCCCTCACCCCGCTGGGCTTCGCCGTCCCGGGCGGCTACCTCGCGGCGATCCTCCTCGGGTCCGTCCCGGCGGGCAGGGGCCTGCCGTGGAAGGCCCGGGTGCAGATCCCCGTCGCGCTCGCCACCATGCACATGTCCTGGGGCTTCGGCTTCCTGACCAGCCCCCGCGCGCTGGCCCGCAAGGTCATCGCCAGCCGCCGCCCGGCGGTCGTGCCGGCCGAGGGCTGACACCGCGCACCGACGCGACACGACGAGGGGCCCGCCGCACGGACACCCGCGGCGGGCCCCTCGTCGTGTCGGGCCCGGGTCAGCTCCCGCCGTCCCAGCGGTACACCTCGTAGACGTCCATGCAGTCCTTCTGGTCGCCCCGCAGGACGTCCGAGCCGTCCGGCAGGTCGCCGGCCTCCGCCTTGGGCTTCTCGTACGCGGTGCCTTCGCGCCAGTCCGCTCCGACCACCAGCGTCAGGCCCTCGGCCCCGGCGTCCGCCCGGACCGCGGAACCCGGCAGGCCGAGCGCCTTGGCCACCGACAGGGCATCGGCGCGGCCCTGGTCGCCTTCCGCCTTCGGGTACTGCACCACGGTGTCCTTGCGCGGCTCGGCGCCGCGGGAAGCCGCCGCCTGCGTGAAGCCCTTGCCCCGCAGCACCTCCGCCAGGGCGGTGGCCCGGCCGGGGACGGCGGGTTCCTGGTTGCCGCCGGTGCCGTTGACCACGGTGACGGGGAGCGCGCCCGGTGCCTGCGCGTCCGGTCCCTTCGGCTTCGCGGGCGCCGAGGCGGACGCGGTCGGCTTGGTCCCCGCGGGGTCGCCGTTCTTGTCGAAGGCGACGTCGTCGCGGAGCATCGACCAGATCTTGTCGGCCCGCTCGACCATGACGAGCTTGTTCCGGTTCCCGCTCCACTCGGTCGTCGGCACGGTCACCGTGGTGAGGCGGTCCAGCTTGACGTCCCGCAGCTGCATCGCCAGGTCGAACAGGCTCTGCACCGAGTCGATCTCCTCGGACACCTGGAGCGCCTTGGTGGCGGTCTCGGCCAGCCCCATGAGCCGCCCGGTGTCCGTCCAGGCGTCCTGGCCCTGGAGCTTCTCGATCATGCCGTTCATGTACATGGCCTGCGCCTTGGCCCGGCCCTGGTCGTTGCGGAACGCGTGCCGGGTGCGCAGCCACTGGAGCGCCTGCTCGCCCTTGACCTCGTGGGTGCCCGCGGGCAGCTTCAGCCCCGAGCCGCCCTTCACCTGGCGGGTCGGCCGGTCCCACACGCCGGTCTTGACGCACACCGGGACGCCGCCGACCTCGTCGGCCATCGCCACGACCCCGGCGAAGTCCACCATCATCCAGTAGTCGATGTAGACCCCGGTGATGGTCTCCCAGGTGGTGAGGGTGCAGCCGGGGCCGCCGCGCCCGAGCGTCTCGTTGATGGGCCGGTCGGCGACGGGCGCGTAGGTCGTGCCGTCGTCGCCGACGCACTCCGGGATGCGCACGATCGTGTCACGCGGGATGGAGACGATCGCGGCGTGCTTTCGGTCCGCCGAGACGTGCAGCAGCTTCTGCACGTCGGCGAGGGGCTGCTGGTCCCGGAGGTCCTTGCCGCCGCCGAGCGCCACGTTCTTCGGGTCGCTGCGGCTGTCGGAGCCGATCAGCAGGATGTTGAGCGGGGTGTCGCCGAGCGCGTTCGGTGCGGCCTTCTTCACGCCGCTGTCGCCGCCGGCCCGGTTGCCGCTGCGGATGTTGCCGTTGAGGTGCTCGATGTAGAGGTAGCCGGCCGCCGCCGTGCCGAGTATCAGCAGCGACAGCACCGAGGCGGTCCAGCGGAGCACCTTCCGCTTGCGGCTCTTCGCCCTGCGGCGGCCCCGCGCCCGGCCCGCCGCACCGCCCGCGCTCCTCCTGCGCCGGCCGCGGCCGCCGGAGTCACCGCTGCCGCCGTCCGTACCCGTACCCGTACCCGTGTCCGTACCCGTGCCGTCGCGGCCGTCCGGGCGGTCGGCAACCCCTGTGCCGGTCCCTCCGGATCCGTCGTCCCAGTCCGGCTCCCGGACCTCACGGGCGTGCGGAACGCCTCCCCGCGTTCCCTCCCCACGCACGCTGCTGTGTCCCACCCGCGTCTCCCCTGTATGGGCAGGCGGCGCACGTCACTTGGCGCACACCTGCTTGTCCGCCTCTACCTTCTGCACACCCTCCGGCGCCTTCGCCGGACCGGTGATCGGGACGCCCGCGGCGGTGAAGTCCTGGCCGAGGGTGAGCACCATCGGCTCCCGCTCCCCGGCTTCCGCGGTCCCCTGTTTGAGCGCCGACGCGGGAAGCCCCATCAGGTCGGCCAGTTTCCGGGCCTGCTCGATCTGGTTCGGCGCGAACTCCAGCGTCGTCTTCGGGATGTCCGCCGGCGCGTTGGCCTTGTTCGTCGACAGCCGGACGCCCTGCTCGTTCTGCAGCCAGCTGATGGTCGACTGGGCGCCGCCGCGCACTCCGCTGCCGTTGTACACGTCGACGCGGACCCGGCCGGCCTCGGCACGCGGTCCTTCGAGGAGCGCGTTCTGCGCCTTGGCCTGGGCGTTCTTGGCGTCCTGCTCCTTCTTCTTCACCTCGGTGAGCGAGATGTCGTTGCGGAGCATGGACAGGAGCTGCGGGGCCCGGGCCTCGTCGAGGACGACGGTCGCCTTGACCGTCTCGTTCGGATTGTCGACGACCGGCAGCGTCACGAAGCTGATGTTCTCGGGATCGACCTTGGCGAGTTCCTGGGCCAGTTCGGTGAGCCGGTCGACGCTCCCTATGCCGGTGTCCACCGTGAGGGCCTGCGTGGCGGCGTTCGCGAGGTCCCAGAGCTTGCCCGGGTCGGTCAGGGTGTCCCCCGACTTCATCTTGCGGATCATCGCGCCCATGAACTGCTGCTGCGTCTGGATGCGGGACAGGTCGCTCTTCAGCCCGAACGCCTGCCGGGTGCGGACGAACGCCAGGGCCTGCTCGCCCTCGATGACGCTCGTGCCCGCGGGCAGCTTCAGCCCGGACTTCTTGTCGTCGACGTCCTTCTCCACGCACACCTCGACCCCGCCGACGGCGGTGGAGAGCGTCTTCACGGCGTTGAAGTCGACCATCATGAAGTGGTCGATCGGGACGCCGGTCAGCTTCCTGACCGTGGCCATGGTGCAGTCGGGGCCGCGCTCCGCCTGCCCGAGGCTCTCGTTGAAGCGGGCCGACACCTGCCCGGGGATGACCCGCTTCCCCTCGCCGGTGTCCACCGTGCAGTCCGGGATCTGGGTCTTCAGGTCGCGCGGGATGGACAGCGCGGTCGCGTTCGTCCGGTCCTTGGAGACATGCAGCAGGATCGTGGTGTCGGCGTGGCCGGGGCTGTTCCTGTCGCCGTAGCCGGTGTTGCCCGAGCCGGTCCGCTTGTCGGTGCCGATGACCAGGATGTTGATGGCCTGGTCCTTCTTGAAGCCGCTGCTGCCGCCCGCGTTGCCGACGTCGTACGTCGTGATGTTGTCGTCGAGGCGGCCCTTCACGTAGTAGTAGCCGGCCGCGGTGCCGACCAGGACGAAGGCGGTGACCCCGCCCGTCCACATGAGGGCCTTCCTGCCGCGGGACTTCTTCTGCTTGGGCCTGCGCCTGCTGGCGGGCCCCTGCCCTGCGGCCCTGCGGCCGCCCTCGCCCGCGGCGGGTTCGGCGGCGCGGCGCCTGCGCTGGCCGGGGACCTCGGCGGCCCTGCGGCCGGACGCAGCCGACCGGTCGGCTGCGTCGGGCGCGTCGGAGGCGGTCCGCTGCGCGGGGGGGTGGGCGGAGCCGCCGCGAGGGGCGGCCCCTGAGGGGTGCGCCTGCACGGACGGGGTGGGCTGCGCAGAGGAAGGGTCCAGTCGCAGTTCGTAGTTACCGGTCTGCGGGTTCAGCACCCACTGGTCGGCGGGGTCGATGTCCTCCGCCCGTCCACGGCTGTGCGCGTCCACGGTTGCTTGAGTCCTCCGTCGGTGCCACGCCAGACGCCTCCCCGTCCGGCGCTCGGCCTCTCGATCCGGGCGCGTGACGTATGTGGCCACCGCACCGGATCGCGTCACGATATCCGCCCAGTTCAACGTAGGGCGACGGCCGTGACAAATTCCACGGCCCTTACAAACGGGCAATCCTCCCCAAAGCCCCCGTATTGCCCTGTCTGTTATTCCTTCTCTCACACATTTCTCGCGCCCCCGTCGTCGGATCCCTACGGGCAGGCGCTGGTTGCGGCGTTGGTTCCGGCGTAGGTCGGCGTCCCCGACGGGCGGGGCGACGCCCCGGCGTCCGGGGAGGGGGTCGTGCCCGCCTCCCGCTCCTCGGTCGGGACCACCAGGACGGGCGCGTCCACCCGCAGTCGTTTGAACAGCCGATCGGCCTCCGGCTGCACCAACTCGTCCCGGTTCGGGTCTGCGTGATATGGCTTCCGGGGAACCGTCAGGAACTGCACCTTTTCCGAAGGTACGCTCCGCAGCCTGCGCGCCAGGTCGTAGAGGTC
Source organism: Streptomyces sp. CC228A (assembly GCF_021390935.1). Lineage (GTDB taxonomy): Bacteria > Actinomycetota > Actinomycetes > Streptomycetales > Streptomycetaceae > Streptomyces. Next base: position 167,452 of record NZ_JAJPUI010000012.1, on the reverse strand, counting down.
CTTGAGCGAGTCCAGCCCCGGATCCGTGGTCAGCGACCGGGTAGCGGCGTCCAGCACGGGGTACAGCCGGGCCGGGTTCAGCAGCACCCCGTTGCTCTGCACCTTGTTGACCAGCGCCCCGAGGAACCGCTGCTGACGGCCCATGCGCTCGGTGTCGCTGCCGCCGCCCAGGGTCTTGCGGGCCCGCACGTAGCCGAGGGCCTGCTCGCCGTGCAGGGTCTGCGGCCCGGCGTCCAGCGTGAGGCGGGCGTCCGGGTCGTCGATCGGCTCCTCCACGCAGACCCGCACCCCGCCGACCGCGTCCACCATGTCCTTGAAGCCCCGGAAGTCGATCACCATGTGGTGGTCGACGCGGATCCCCGTGAGGTTCTCCACGGTGCGGATCGTGCAGGCCGCCCCGCCGATCTGGAACGCCGCGTTGAACGAGGTGAACCGCGCCGCCGTGGTCTTCCCGCGGGGCGTGCGGCACTCCGGCACGTCCACCATCAGGTCCCGCGGGACGGACACCGCCGTGACGCTCTTCTGGCGGGTCGACAGGTGCAGCAGGATCGCCGTGTCCGACCGCTGCGTCCCCGCGTCCCTGCCGTACGCGGCGTTGCCGTCGCCCGAGCGGGTGTCGGACCCGATCACCAGGATGTTCGTGCCGCCGCGCGGCACGGGCGACGGCCGTTCCCGCTCGTACCGCCTCAGCTCCGCGACGGCCGTGTCGTCCGTGGTGATGTTCCGGTCCAGCTTCCGGTAGACCCACCAGCCCGCCCCGGCCGCCACCAGCACGGCCAGCGCGAGCCCCACGGCCCCCCAGCGCATCCACCGCCGGGCGCGCGGGTGGCGCCCGCCCGCCGCCTCGCCGCCGGGCGGCGCGGTGTCCGGTCCGGGGGAGTCGGAGGCGCCGGAGGGGTCCGTCACGTCAGAGTCCGTCCTTCGGGGCGTCGGCGGCGTCAGGGGTGGCCGCACCCCGGTCTGCATCCGGTGAGACGGCCGCCCCGGGCACGTGGTCGTGTCCACAGTGGTACGCGAAGCGCACCGGGCACGAGGCCGACACACGGACGCGGCCCACGAGACCTCCTGCGAGAGCCCCGTACGAGGCCCCCGTACGAGACGTTCGTACGAGACCGGGGTGCGGGCCCGCGCGGGGTGCGCACCGCCGATCATCCACCGGGAGGCCGCCCGGCCGGGCGGGACGCCGCGCCCGGTCCACCGTACGGGGGGTCAGGCCGCGCCGGCGCGGTCGGTGACCCGCTCGCTCTCCAGCCGCTGCGCCAGGGCGTCGGGGGCCAGCCGGTCGAGGTGGCGGCACAGGACGACGGAGCCGCCCGCCGCGAGCGGCGCGTACAGCCCCGCCGACACGCCCTCCCAGGAGTCCCAGGCCAGCCCCGACAGCAGCCGCGACCCGTCCTTCAGCCCCAGCCGCACGGCGTCCTCACGCGCCCGCGCCACCAGTTCCGCGCCGCTCAGCTCCGCGCCCGCACCGGGCACGGCCAGCGCGGGGGCCTCCGGGTCGACCGGGACGTACGGGACGAACCGGTCGCCCTGGCCGGGGACTTCCACGGCGTAGTCGTCGTACCCGTCGGGCGGTCCCGGCAGGAAGCGCCGGCCCAGCGGGGCCAGGGACAGCGCCAGGCGGCTCCCGGAGCAGGCCCGCCCCTCGTCGAGCCGGTCCGGCCCCGCCACCACGTGGTCGGCCGCCGCCGGATCGCCGTCCAGGTCGGCGACCACACCCGTGGACGCGCAGGCGAGCAGCCACACCGCGGTCTGCCAGTGCGCGGGCAGCAGCAGCGCCACCCGCTCGCCGGGCTCGGCGGACAGTCCGTCCTGGAGCAGGTTCGCCGTCTTGGCCACCCAGTTGGCGAAGGTGGCCACGGACAGTTCGACGCGCTCACCGGTGGCGTCGTCGTAATAGGTGACGAGGGGGCGGGCGGGGTCCGCGGCGAGCGCGGATCGCAGCAGGTCGGCGGGGGTGCGGTCGCTGGCGTTCATCCGGGCAAGGGTACGTCCCCGCAGCGCTCGGGCGAGGGCCGAGCGGGTGACGCGTTACTCCGTACGGACCGATGGGCCGTCAGGAAACGGGTGAGCGTGCACGGTCCGACATGCCCACTATCACGTTATGCGTTCGCTTCTTGTCTCCTCGATCGGCGTGGCGGCCGCAGCGGCCCTCGCCGTTCCGCTGTCACTCACCCTGTCCGACGCCTCCGGGCGCTCCCCGGCCGTCCCCCACGCCGGTGCCCGCGGCGCCGCCGCGGAGCCGGGCGCCACCCGGTCCCTTCCCCTGGTGCCGCTCGGCGCCGACCGGCGGCGGCCGGGGGCGGCGCGCCCCACCAAGGGCTGCCCCGCCGGGACGTGGAACCGTTCTCCCTGCTGGGCGTGGTGTGGGAGGACGCGCGCGCCGAACTCCCCGGCACGGTCCAGGTGCGGACCCGGGCCGCGGGGACCGGTGCCTGGTCGCCCTGGCGGGACCTGGAGACCCACTACCACGAGCACGGCGCCGACCCGGGCACGGCGGAGGCCGCCGCGGGCAGGCCGCGCGGCGCCACCGCCCCCTGTGGGTGGGCGCCGCGGACGGCGTCGAGGTCCGCGTACGGCCGACCGGCGGGGCCTCGGCGCAGGACCTGCCGCGCGGCCTGCGCGTCGACCTCATCGACCCGGGCACCGACCCGGAGCCCGCGGCGAGCGCCTCCCGCCCGGGAGGCACGTCGGCCGGTACGGACCCGTCCGGTACGGCCCCGTCCGGTACGGGCACCGCGGGTACGGCGGCCTCCGGCGCGGGCGCGGCCGGTACGGGGACCTCCGGCGCGGCGACGGCGGCGGCCGACACGCCCGGGACTGCCGACGCGCCCGGCGCGGGCAGTGCGCCCGGCACCGTCGGCCCAGCCGCCACGGCCGCCTCCTCCGCCACAGGTGCGGCCCCCGCCACGGCCGCGGCCGGTACGGCGCGGCCGCAGGCCGCCGGAGCGGCGACCGCCACCCCGCCCCGACGCCCGCGGGATCCGCCGCCGGGTCCGCCCCGCCGGCGGCCCCGGACCCGGGCCCGGCACCGGTCGGCAGCCCGCGGCCGACCCGGTCGCGCAGGCCGGCGCAGCCGAGGCCGGGGGCGAGGCCGGGGCGCGTCCGAGGCCGAGGCCGAGGGAGACGCCGGGGCCGCCGCGGAGGCCGAGGGAGACGCCGGGACCGCTGCGGAGGCCGACGCGGCCGCGGCCCACACCGCCCCCAAGCCCAAGATCGTCACTCGGAAGGGCTGGGGCGCGGACGAGTCGCTGCGCGAGAGCGCGTTCCTCTACACCTCGACCGTGCGGGCGGCCTTCGTCCACCACAGCGCCACGGGCAACGACTACACCTGTGCGCAGGCCCCCTCCGTCCTTCGCAGTATCTACCGCTACCACGTGACGAGCCTGGGCTGGCGGGACATCGGCTACAACTTCGCCATCGACAAGTGCGGCACCATCTACGAAGGCCGGGCCGGCGGGGTCGCCAAGCCCGTGCAGGGCGCGCACACGCTCGGATTCAACTCCCAGACCACGGGCATCGCCGTCCTCGGCACGTTCACCTCCAGCGCCCCACCGGCCGCGGTCACCACCGCCGCGGCCAAGCTGACGGCGTGGAAACTCGGGCTGCACGGCAGGGACCCGCGCGGCACGGCCACCCTGACGTCCGGCGGCGGCAACCTGTACAAGAAGGGCACGAAGGCCAAACTGAAGGCCGTCTCCGGGCACCGCGACGGATACGCCACGGAATGCCCGGGGGCGAAGCTCTACCAGAAGCTCGGCGCGATCCGCACCGCCGCCGCCGCGTACCAGGGAAGGAGCTGAGGGCGCGTCAGTTCCGGACCACTCCGTCAGCCCCCTGAGCAGGCGCTCCGCGTTCTGCCTACACTGTCCGCTCGTACTGATCGTATGACCGCGATTCCGGACGGGGGACCGGCCGGACGAGCCCGGGGGAAAGGCGCCCGGACAGGGCGCCGGGGCCCCACCCCGGGCACGCGGCCGTACGGCGCGAGGCGCTCCCGGCGGGGCGCCCCGCGCCCGCGACGACAGACCGCAGCACCCGCAGCAGACGACCCACAGCGCAAGCGCACAGCAGACAAGCACACAGCAGACAAGCACACAGCAGACCCGACAGCAGGCCACAGACCGCAGGACGCAGACGACCCCCCACGACGCAGAGCGTGACTCATCGGCCGGCCCCAGTAGGAAGCAGAGACGACAGGTGACAGAAGCGATCCTTCTGGTCGGTGGCAAGGGAACCCGGCTGCGGCCCATGACGGTCAACACGCCCAAGCCGATGGTGACCGCCGCGGGCGTGCCGTTCCTCACCCACCAGCTCGCCCGGGCACGGGCGGCCGGTGTGGAGCACATCGTGCTGGCCACCTCCTACCTCGCCGAGGTCTTCGAGCCGTACTTCGGCGACGGCTCCGCGCTCGGCCTGCACCTGGAGTACGTCACCGAGAAGGAGCCGCTCGGCACCGGCGGCGCGATACGCAACGTCGCCTCGCGACTCCGCTCCGGCCCGGACGAACCGGTCCTCATCTTCAACGGCGACATCCTGACCGGCCTCGACATCCGGGCCCTCGTCGACACCCACCGCACGTCCGGCGCCGACATCTCCCTGCACCTCACCCGCGTCGAGGACCCGCGTGCCTTCGGCCTCGTCCCGACCGACGCCACCGGACGCGTCACGGCGTTCCTGGAGAAGCCCCAGACGCCCGAGGAGATCGTCACCGACCAGATCAACGCCGGCGCGTACGTCTTCCGCCGCTCCGTCATCGACACCATCCCCGCCGGCCGCCCCGTCTCGGTCGAGCGCGAGACGTTCCCGGACCTGCTGGCCGCCGGCGCCCACCTCCAGGGCATGGTCGACTCCACGTACTGGCTGGACCTCGGCACCCCGCAGGCGTTCGTGCGCGGCTCCGCCGACCTCGTCCTCGGCCGCGCCCCGTCCCCCGCCGTGCCCGGCCGGCGCGGCGAGCGGCTGGTCATCGAGGGCGCGGAGGTCGCCCAGGACGCCAAGCTGACCGGCGGCACGGTCGTCTGCGCGGGCGCGGTGGTCGGCGCGGGCGCCACCGTGGACGGCAGCGTCGTCATGGCGGGCGCCACCGTGGAGCCGGGCGCTGTGGTGGTCGACTCCCTGGTCGGCGAGGGCGCCCGGATCGGCGCCCGCACGGAGCTGTACGGCGCGGTCATCGGCGACGGCGCGCACGTGGGCCCCGACAACGAACTGCGCGGCGGCGTACGGGTCTGGTGCGGCGCCCACCTGGCCGCCGGCTCCGTCCGCTTCTCCTCGGACCAGTAGGGCGGAGCGGGCCGGGGCTACGCTGTTCGGGTCCGACACCCGCAGCGAGAACCCCCGGAGGCCCGGTGGCAGGCCGCTACGCTCCACGCGCCGGCGCCCTCGCGGGCGGGCGGCTCCCGCACCCCGCCCGCCCCGCACCGGCCCGGCCGGGGAGCAGCGCCCGCACCCGCACGTGGACCCCGCCCTGGCCGCTGGAACCGGCCCTGACCCTGGCCCCGCTGCGCCGCGGACCCGCCGACCCGACCTTCCGCACGGCTCCCGACGGCGCCGTCTGGCGCACCTGCCGCACCCCGGACGGCCCCGGCACCCTGCGGGTCGCCGCACGGGGCGCCGACGTCGAGGCGCAGGCGTGGGGCGCGGGCGCCGCATGGCTGCTGGACACGCTGCCCGACCTGCTGGGCGGGCGTGACGACCCGGAGGCGTTCACGCCGCGCCACCGGCTGCTCGCCCTGACCCGGCACCGCCGCCCCGGCCTGCGGCTGGTCCGCACCGGCCTGGTCATGGAGTCGCTGATCCCGTCGATCCTGGAGCAGAAGGTCACGACGGACGAGGCGTACCGCGCGTGGCGGCTCCTGGTCCGCGCGTACGGCGAGCCGGCCCCCGGCCCGGCAGCGGCGGCGGACCTGCGGCTGTACGTGGTGCCGGAGCCGCGGACCTGGGCGCTGGTGCCGTCCTGGGAGTGGCACCGCGCAGGCGTGGACGGCAAGCGGTCGGCGACCGTCCTGCGGGCGGTGCGGGTGGCCGGCCGCCTGGAGGAGGCGGCCGCGATGGAGCCCGAGGCCGCCCGGCGCCGCCTGGAACTGGTGCCCGGTATCGGCCCGTGGACCTCCGCCGAGACCGTGCAGCGCAGCAACGGCGCCCCCGACGCGGTGTCCGTCGGCGACTACCACCTGCCCGGCATCGTCGGCCACGCCCTGGCCGGCAACCGCGACGCCGACGACACCGAGATGCTCCGCCTCCTGGAGCCGTACGCGGGCCAGCGCCACCGGGCGGCCCGCCTCATCCTGCTCAGCGGCCGCACACCGCCCCGCAGGGCGCCCCGCATGACACCCGGCGACATCGCGGCGCTGTAGGACGGCGCCGCCGGCCCGGAACCCTGGGCGCGGGTCCCCGCCGAGGACGCGCCGTTCGGGCCCTCCGGCCGCGGCGCCTCCGGCCGCGGCTCCCGGCGCCACCCCGCCGGGAGCCCGACCGCCGCCGACCACCGCCGACCACCGCCGGGCGAGCCGGTCCGGTCGGAGCGCCCCGTGCAGCAGCCCGCGCCGCCCGCCCCGGACGTCACCGCACCGTGACGAAGTCCTCCGGGTCGCGCGCCGGGCGGTCCGCCGGCGGCTGCGCCGGGTGGCCGACGGCGACGGCGCCCATGGGGTCCCAGGTGTCCGGCAGGCCCAGCACGTCCCGTACGACGTCGCGGCAGAACATCGTCGACGACACCCACGCCGAGCCCAGCCGCTCGCCGGCCAGCGCCACCAGGAAGTTCTGCACCCCGGCACCGGCGGCCACCACGAACATCTCCCGCTCGGCGGCGGCGCGGCGCGCGTCCGGGTAGGAGTGGGCGCCCTCGGTGACGAGGCAGGGCACGACCAGGCAGGGCGCGTTGCGCAGCACGTCGCCGCGCCGTATCCGCCGGGCGGCGGCGGCCTCGTCGAGGCCGTCCTTCCGCAGGTCGGCGACCCACGCGTCCCGCATGGCGTCCAGCAGCCGCCGCCGCGCGTCCGCCGACTCCAGCAGCACGAACCGCCACGGCGCGGTGCGGTGCGGCGCGGGCGCCGTCACCGCCGCCGCGACCGCCCGCCGCACCGCTCCGGGGTCCACGGGCGCGTCCGTGAACGCCCGTACGGTGCGCCGCAGCGTCACCGCCCGCCGGACCGCCTCCGACGTGCCGAGCCGGAACATGTCGCTGCCCGGGTCCCGGACGAGCGCCCGCGCGCCCGGCCCGTCGTCGCCGTCCGCGGTGACGAGGTGGGGCAGGCCCCGGACGACGGCGACCGGCCGCCCGGCCGTCTTGCCCTTCACGAGGTCCCCGGCGGCGGCCAGTTCGTCGCCCCCCGCCACGACGGTCGCGACGAGCGGGTTTCCGTAGGCGTCGGTGCCGCCGCGCAGGTCGTCCAGGACCCGCACCCCGGCCGCCCCGATCGCCACGTCCGTCAGCCCGCTGCGCCAGGGGCGCCCGAAGGTGTCGGTGACGACGACGCCGACGGTGACGCCGAGGGCGTCCCGCAGGCCGGCGCGGATGGCCCGCGCGGAGCCGTCGGGGTCCTCCGGCAGCAGCAGGACCGTCCCGGCGGGGGTGTTCGACGCGTCGACCCCGGCGGCGGCCATGACGAGCCCGTTGCGGTTCTCGACGATGCGCAGCGTGCCGCGCCGGGCCACCACCCGTACCGTCTCGGCGTCGATGGCGGCGTCGCGGTCGCCGGCGGCGACGACCCGCCCCTCCGCCTTGCTCACGATCTTGGAGGTGACCAGGACCACGTCCCCGTCCGCGAGGCCTGGCTCGGCGGCGGCGATCAGCTTCGCCAGGTCGTCGCCCTCCCGCACCTCGGGCAGCCCGCCGGGCGCCCACACCCGGTACGCCGCCTCCGCCCCGCCCGCCGGCCGGTCTGCGAGTCCGTCCCCGGGGGTCATCCCCGCACCTCTCGGACGTCCTCCGCGAGCCGCAGGGCCTCGCGGGCCATCGCGGCGGCGGCCGCCGCGTCGGTCATCATCAGCGGCACGGCCCGGCAGCGGATGCCGGCGGCCTCGACCCCGGCGACCGCCTCCTCGTCGGCGGTGTCCACCAGCCAGCCGTCCAGCAGTCCGGAGCCGTAGTGCTCGGCCACGGCGGCGGCCGTCGCCTCGACGCCCACGGCGGCGAGCATCTTGTCGGCCATGCCGCGCACCGGGGCGCCGCCCACGATCGGCGAGAGGCCCACGACCGGCACACCGGCCTCCGCGATGGCCTCCCGGATGCCGGGCACGGCGAGGATCGTGCCGATGCTCACCACCGGGTTCGACGGCGGGAACAGCACCACGTCCGCCTCGGCGATCGCCTCCAGTACCCCCGGCGCCGGCTTGGCCTGCTCCGCGCCCACCGGTACGACCGCGTGCGCGTCGACGGAGGCCCGCAGCCGCACCCAGTACTCCTGGAAGTGGATGGCCCGGCGCTGCCCGTCGAGTTCGACGGCGACGTGCGTCTCCACCCGGTCGTCGGACATCGGCAGCAGCCGCACCCCCGGCTTCCAGCGGTCGCACAGCGCCTCGGTCACGGCGCTGAGCGGGTATCCGGCGCCCAGCATCTGCGTGCGGACGATGTGGGTGGCGACGTCGCGGTCCCCGAGCCCGAACCACTCCGGCCCGACGCCGTACGCCGCGAGTTCGCTCTTGACCTGGAAGGTCTCGTCGGCCCGCCCCCAGCCCTGCTCCTCGTCGATGCCACCGCCGAGGGTGTACATCACCGTGTCGAGGTCGGGGCAGACCTTCAGCCCGAACAGATGGATGTCGTCACCGGTGTTGCCGATGACCGTGATGTCCGCGTCGGGCGCGGCCGCCTTGAGGCCGCGCAGGCAACGGGCACCGCCGATGCCGCCGGCCAGAACCACAATGCGCATGCCGTGCAGTCTGTCAGGCGGACACGACCGCCCGGGTGCTCGGCCCGGAAGTCGCGGCGGCTGCGGCCGCGGACTGCTTCGGGTGCATCGGCATCTCGGTCAGTCCCGGGAAGTAGACGTGCAGGCTGACCGCCGGTTCGAGCGAGTCGTTCACGATCTCGTGCACCTGGCCGGGCGCGAAGACCCTGCCCCACGCCCCGCGCGCGCCTCCGTCGAGCAGGCGTACGCCCCGGTCCGTGTGCTCCGTCAGCTCTCCCTCCAGCACGGTCATCACGCCCGACGACCGGCCGTGGTCGTGGCGCCCGGTGCCCTGGCCGGGCAGCCAGGACAGCAGCCAGACCTCGTAGCCGGGGCCGGTCTCCAGCCGGTGGTACCAGCGGGTGGTGGCGTCGTACGCGACGAGGGGCGCCCACCGGTCCCGGTCGGCCGCGACGGCGCGGGCCAGCGCGGCGAACTCGGCGACGGTGGTGGGGTGCGGCTTGGCCGGCTGGAGGAGGTGCTGGACGGCGAGGATGTCGCCGGCGATCTGGAGGTCGCTGTCGCTGTTCATGGGCTGCGGTGGTTCCTCGGCTGAGAGGTGCGGTGCGGTCGACACCAGGCGAACGAAGATCGACGAGAGGGGGACACGTCCCGCGCGGGTACGGCGGCACGGGGCCGTCCGGGTACGCGGAAGCGGACCGGGCGCGCGGCGGCGCGGAAGGGGGAGAGCGGCTGGAGCCCTACGGCGTCAACAGCAACAGCGGCGGCAGCGACAACAGCTCACGTGGGCGGGCACGTGGACAGCGCGGCGCGACCCACGGTCACCGTGGGTCGCGGAGGGCACTGCGGTCGCTGGCATGCCCCCAAAGTGGCCGACCGCCGTTGCGTCTGTCAACCCGATGGCCGGTTTGGCGGCGATCTTTCACCACATCCGGTTGCACGCTCAGCAGAAAGGTTTGTCCCGGCGGAACCCGGGGACAGGCGGCCGCAGGGTGGCTTCGTGAGGGAGCTGGGAAGGTCCCGTGACCCGACTGTGATCCGGATCGCTTCGCGGTACGGACCGCAACAAGATCGAGTCCGCGTACGTCCTCCCTGACGGAGGCGCCGCGAGCGGAGCCGTCGGGGCGGCAGGAGTCCTGTGTCTCGTTTATGCCGATTTGAACACTTTCTGCATGGCCTTGGTTCCGCAGAGTGAATACCGGGCTCAATAGCAGATCTCGGCTTGACTGCCCCGGAGCCTCACACTTGTAATTTCACTCGTGTCGTTCGGCCGAAAACGGAAACGGCGGCATCACGGGGACGTAATGACCGACGAGGGGCGCACATGACCGAGTTGTTCGAGGAACTGCTGGTCGAGAACGAGGATGAGGAACTCGGCTGGCAGGAGCGCGCGTTGTGCGCCCAGACCGATCCGGAGTCCTTCTTTCCCGAGAAGGGCGGGTCGACCCGCGAGGCGAAGAAGGTGTGCCTCGCCTGCGAAGTGCGATCGGAATGCCTGGAATACGCACTTGCGAATGATGAGCGTTTCGGAATCTGGGGCGGGCTGTCCGAGCGCGAGCGCCGCCGCCTCAAGAAGGCCGCCGTCTGACCCCTTCTGATCACTGTACGTGATCGCCGACCGGGCGACCCCCGTGCGGCTGCAAGCCCCCACGCTGGTGACGGACCGTCATGACGTGCAGGGGCAACGCCCCGAGGGCGGCACCCGGAGCGGGACGGGCTCCCCGCGGGCGCGCACGCCCACTCGGCGTGGAGAAGGTGGGCGTCCACGACGACGCGGGCTCCCCGCGGGCGCACACGCCCAGGGATTCTCGGCGGGTTCCGTGAGATCGCCGTGGAGGGCTCCTTGCGGGCACGCACGCTCGGGGCGGCCCGGCGGGGACCGGCCACCTCTCCGCTCGCACGGGCCCGCACACCGCCGGTCCTCGCGCCACCGCGCCGCGGCAGCCCCCGCCATGACGCGGCGCCGCCCGACCGCCCGTACCCCGGCGCACGACCGCCCGGCCGCCCGAAACCCGGCACCGCGACGGCGCCCACCACTCCCGGGCCTGCGCCTCCCGCTTGACCGCCACCGCCCCCGCCACCGCCACCTCCGCGCTCGCCCGGCGAGCCCGCGGCACGGCGCAGCGAACAGGCAGGCGTCGGCGGCGGCGCCCCTTGGCCCTGTCGCCGCGGGCCCCCGGAGCGGGGTTCTTCCCCGCCGCTCATGCATGCGGCTCCCACGGGGTCAGGCGGGCGCCCGCCGCGGGTCGGCGGGAACCGCTGAGGGGAGGGGCGGCGGGGCGTCGGCGGGCGGTGCACCCCCCTCTTGACACAGTCCGTGCCCATTGCGGCGGCAGTCCGTGCTGACGCAGTCCGTGCCCATGGAGGCAGTCCGTGCCCAGCCTGTCGGCGGGCGGGCGGCATCGGACGGGTGTCGGTAGAGGACCCCAGAGGCGGTGCCCGGCCTGCCGGCGGGCGGGCGCCCGGGTGCCTCGCCGACCTGGCCGGACACGCGAGGGCCCCGCGTGGTCCCCGGACGGGCGGGTGCCGGCGTCCGCGCGAGCGGGGGAGCGGGCGGGCGCGCAGGCCGGCACGGTCTGTCCACAGGTACCGGACCACCCGCGAGCGCGGTCTGTCCACAGGCGGCGGACCGCCACCGTGCCAGCCATTAGTGTGGAGCCCCGTCAGACGCTCCGACGCCCCCGAGCCGGGGGCGCCCCCCTGGCCGGAGGGCCCGTACCCCGATGTCCGCCAACACCGCCGCGTTCTCCTCCGCTCCTGCGCCGCAGCAGCCCGAGTTCCCCCGGCATGTCGTCACCGCGGTGCTCGTCTCCCACGACGGCGCCCGCTGGCTGCCCGACGCCCTCGCCGGGCTCCTCGGCCAGGAGCGTCCGGTGCAGAACGTCGTCGCCGCCGACACCGGCAGCGCCGACGACTCCGCCCGGCTCCTCGGCGATGCCATCGGCGACGACCGCGTCCTGCACCTCGCCCGCCGCACCGGCTTCGGCGCCGCCGTCGACGAGGCGGCCCGCTCCGCGCCCGTCCTCGGCCCCGACGACCTGCCGTACCTGAAGCGGCCCAGCGGCTGGGACCCCGTCAGCCGCACCTGGCGCGACGACGCCTACGACATGCCGGAGCTCCCGCACGGCGAACCCGTCCAGTGGCTGTGGCTGCTCCACGACGACTGCGCCCCCGACCCGGACGCCCTCGCCGAACTGCTCCGCGTCGCCGACTCCGACGCGTACGCCGCGGTCGTCGGCCCCAAGCTGCGCGGCTGGTACGACAAGAAGCAGCTCCTCGAAGTCGGCGTCACCATCGCCCGCAGCGGCCGCCGCTGGACCGGGCTCGACCGCCGCGAACAGGACCAGGGCCAGCACGACCAGATCCGGCCCGTGCTGTCCGTCTCCACCGCCGGCATGCTCATCCGCCGCGACGTGTTCGAGGAACTCGGCGGCTTCGACCGCCGGCTGCCCCTCATGCGCGACGACGTCGACCTGTGCTGGCGCGTCCACGCCGCGGGCCACCGGGTCCTCGTCGCCCCCGACGCCGTCCTGCGCCACGCCGAGGCCGCCTCCCGCGAGCGCCGCACCGTCGACTGCGTCGGCCGCACCGCGTCCAACCCGCACCGCGTCGACAAGGCCGGCGCCGTCTACACCCTGCTCGCCAACACCCGCGGCATCGCCCTGCCGTACGTCTTCGTCCGCCTCGTCCTCGGCACCCTCCTGCGCACCCTGGCCTACCTCGTGGGCAAGGCGCCGGTCCAGGCCGTCGACGAGGTCATGGGCCTCTTCGCCGTCCTCCTGCGCCCCGAACGGATCATCGCCGCCCGCCGCGCCCGCGCCGCCGACGCCGTCGACCCGGCCGAACTGCGGCCGCTGTTCCCGCCGCCCGGCGCCACCGTCCGCGCCGCGGTCGAACAGGCCGCGTCCCACTTCGTCGGCCGCGACACCGACTCCGGCGGCTCCCGCCACGGCGCCGTCGAGTCGGGGCCCGGCGGCGACGACGCCGACTACCTGGAAGTCGAGCAGTTCGCCCGCCTCAAGAAGATCGGCCGCAAGCCGGGCCCGGTCCTCTTCGCGCTGCTCCTCCTGGTCTCCCTTGTCGCCTGCCGCGGCCTGTTCGGCGGCGGCTCCCTCGCCGGCGGCGCCCTCCTGCCCGTCCCCGACACAGTCGGCGACCTCTGGGGCCGCTACGCCGACGCCTGGCACCCCCTCGGCACCGGCGGCACCCAGAGCGCCCCGCCCTACCTGGCGCTGCTCGCCGCCCTCTCCGGGCTGTTCGCCGGCTCCACGGGCCTGGCACTGACCGTCCTCCTGGTCTGCTCCGTCCCCCTCGCCGGCATCACCGCGTACTTCGCGTCCCGCTCCCTCGTGGAGTCCCGCGTCCTGCGCGCCTGGGGAGCCGTCGCCTACGCCTTCCTGCCCGCCGCCACCGGAGCCCTTGCCACCGGCCGCCTCGGCACCGCCGTCCTCGCCGTCCTCCTGCCGCTCGTCGCCCGCGCCGCCGTCGCCGCGTACGGACTGCGCGACGGCGGGCCCGGCGCCCCCCGCGGCTCCTGGCGCGCCACCTGGGCGTACACCTTCCTGCTCACCTTCACCATGGCCTTCACGCCCCTGGTGTGGCCGCTCGCCGTCGTCCTCGGCATCGCCGCGCTCGTCCTGCGCCGCGACGACATCACCGCCTACGGGCTCCGCCTCCTCGCCGTCGCAGGCACCCCGCTGCTCGTCCTCGCCCCCTGGTCACTGGACCTGCTCACCCGCCCCGCCGCCTTCCTCACCGAAGCCGGCGCGGAGCTCGCCACCGGGCCGGCCGGGCCGCTCGACCTCCTCGGCATCAGCCCCGGCGGGCCGCGGACCGTCAGCGGCCTCGTCCTCATCGGCGTCGTCCTCGCCGCGCTGGGCGCCCTGCTGCGCAGCGAACGCCGGTTCGCCGTCCGCACCGCCTGGGCCGTCGCCCTCACCGGTCTGCTCGCCGCCGTGCTCACCAACGGCTCCGGCGACCGGGCCGCCGGCTGGGCCGGGCCCGCCACCCTCGTGTACGGCATCGCCCTCCTCGCCGCCGGCATGGTCGGCGCGGAAGGCGCCCGCAGCCGCGTCGCCGCCCAGAGCTTCGGCTGGCGGCAGCCCGTCGCCGCGCTCGTCGCCCTCGCGGCCGCCGTCGGCCCCCTCGTATCGGCCGCCGCCTGGATGATCGGCGGCGCCGCCGGCCCCCTGGAGCGCCGCGACCCCACCCAGGTGCCGGCCTTCGTCGCGGAGGAGAGCATCACCCGCGACCAGCCCCGCACCCTCGTCCTCGACGGCACGTCCACCGCGAAGGTCGACTACGCCCTGGTGCGCGGCTCCGGCGTCCGCCTCGGCGACGCCGAACTCACCGCCGCCTCAGGCGGCGACCCGCTGCTGGACGAGGTCGTCGCCCACCTCGTCGCCGGCTCCGGCGCCGACCAGACCGCCGAGCTCAGCGGCTTCGCCATCCGCTACGTCCTGGTCCGCGACGGCGCGCCCCGCACCATGAGCCGCGTCCTCGACGCCACCCCCGGCCTCAGCCGGCTCAGCCAGCGCGACGGCAGCGCCCTGTGGCGCGTCGACCGGCAGGTGGCCCGGGCCGTCATCGTCCCCGGCGCCGACGAGCGCGCCGAGGCGGCCGCGGAGCCCCTGCCCGTCGCCTCGGGACCCGTCGAGGCCCACACCGAGATCCCGGCGGGCGGCGCGGGCCGGGTGCTGCGCATCGCGGACCGCGCCGACGACGGCTGGCGGGCCACACTCGACGGCACGCCCCTGAAGAAGACCACCGTCGACGGCTGGGCCCAGGGCTTCGAGCTGCCCGCGCAGGGCGGCCGCCTCGACCTCACCCACGAAGCACCCGTCGGCCGCACGGCCTGGCTGTGGGCCCAGTGCGCCCTGGCCGTCGTCCTGCTGGTCCTCGCCCTGCCGGGGCGGCGCCGCACCGTCGACGACGACCTGCCGGAGGAGGCCGTCGCCCTGCCCGCCCAGGACGCCTCGGGCGACGGCCGCCGCGCCCGCCGCCTGCGCGCCGCCGCCGAGGCGGAGCAGGCGGGCCGGACCCCTGCCGCGGGCACCGGGGGCGACGGCGACCCCGGGGACGTACCCGCGGAGACCGGCGAGGCCCAGTTCCAGGACGCCGACCCGTACGCCATGACCGGCGCCCGGCAGTACGGCGACTGGAACGGCGGCCAGGACCACCAGGACCCGTACGGCGGGCAGTCGTACGACCGGCAGTACCCGCAGTACGGCCACGACCCGTCCGCCGCGTACGGGCAGCAGCCGTACGACGCGCCGCACGGCGAGCAGCAGTACGCCCCGCAGCCCGACCAGGGCCGCGGCGACCAGCAGTACGCCGACCGGACGTACGGCCGCCCCCAGGGCGACGGGACCTACGGGGACACCGGGTACGCGGACTCCCCCTACAGCGAACCGCCCCACAACGACCGGTCCTCCAGCGACCAGCCGTACAGCGACCCCTCCCACGGGGCGACCCGGTACGGGGGGCAGCCGCAGGGCCACGACCCCGGCCCCCAGCCCCCGTACGACCCGTACGACCCGTACGGCCACGAGAACCAGCCGCGTCCCGACGGGAGCAGCCACCAGTGAACCGCAGCACCCTCTCCCTCCTCGCGGCCGCCACCGCCCTCGCCGCCCTCACGGGCCTCGCCGCCGTGGCGGCGCCGGGGGAGGGCGACACCGCCACGGGCACCGCGGCGCCGGCGCTGCTGCCCGTGGAGCGCAGCAGCCTCCTCTGCCCCGCGCCCAGCACCTCGGAGCTCGCGGAGACGACGTACACCTCCTACACCCCGCAGGACGCGAAGGCGGCCGGCGGCGGCAAGACCGGCGGGCAGCAGGGCGAGGAGGCCGGCAAGGCGGAGCTGAAGCCGTCGGCGGCCTCGAAGGACGCCGCGGCCGCCGCGAAGAAGCCGGACGACCCGCAGGACGAGAAGCCGGAGGACCCGGCCGAGCAGCCCGCCGCGGACGGGGAGGACCAGAAGGACCAGCAGGCACGGGCGAAGCGGGACGCCGCCGCGGACAAGGCCGTCCTCACCGCCACGACCCCCGGCACACCGGTCTCCGCGGAGGCCGACGGCGCCGCCGCCCCCGCCCTCGTCGGCCTGGCCTCCGGCCGCCTCGCCCCCGGCTGGACCACCCAGCAGACCACCCTGGTCCCGGCGGGCGGCGCCCGCGGGCTGCTCGGCCTGAGCTGCACCGCACCGGACACGGACTTCTGGTTCCCCGGGGTGTCCACGGCCGAGAACCGCCGCGACTACGTCCACCTCACCAACCCCGACGACACCGCCGCCGTCGTCGACATCGAGCTGTACGGCCCAGAAGGCCCCCTCAAGTCCCAGCTCACCGACGGCGTCGGTGTCCCCGCCCGGTCCAGTGTGCCGGTACTGCTGTCCACCCTCACCGCCGACGCCGCCGCCACCGACGTCACCGCCCACGTCACCACGCGCAGCGGCCGGGTCGGCGCCGCCGTGCAGTCCGCCGTCGACCAGCTCGGCAGCGACTGGCTCACCGCGTCCGCCGGACCCGCCGCCACCCTGGTCCTGCCCGGCATCCCGGCGGACGCCACATCCGTCCAGCTGATCGCGTACGCCCCCGGGGACACCGATGCCGAGCTGAGGATCCAGCTCATGGGCGCCAACGGCACGATCACCCCGGCGGTGCAGCAGACCATCCGCATCAAGTCCGGGATGACGGCCGCCGCCGACCTGAAGGCGCTGACGGGCGGCGAGCCGGGTTCGCTGCTGCTGACACCGGCCCGGCCGAGCCAGGCCACCCCGGTCGTGGCGGCCCTGCGGGTGATCCGCGGCACCGGCGAGAAGCAGGAAGTGGCCTTCCTCCCCGCGAGCGCGCCCGTCGGCGACCGCGCCACCGTGGCGGGCAACACCGCCAAGGGCGCGACCCTGTTCCTCACGGTCCCCGGCAAGGACTCCGCCAAGGTCAAGGTGACGGCGTCCGCGGGGACCGGGGGAGGGACCCCGGCCACGGAGACGTACACGGTCAAGGGCGGCACCACCCAGGCGGTCACCGCCCCCGTCCCGGCAGGGCTGAAGGGCACGTACGCCCTCACGGTCGAAACCGAGTCCGGCGGCCCGGTCCACGCCTCGCGCATGCTGACGCAGACGGAGGACGGGGTGCAGATGTTCACGCTCCAGCCCCTGGCGAACGACGGCTCCCGCGTGGCCGTCCCCCGCGCGGAGCAGGACCTGACGGTCCTGGACTGAGCCCGCGCGGCACCGCGGGCTCCTTCCCCGGGTGCCCGACCTGTGCCCCGGACGTTCGGGTTTCGCGTCGGTCCGGGCGGTGCCTCGGGCGTTCGGGTTTCGCGTCGGTCCGGGCGGTGCCTCGGGCGTTCGGGTTTCGCGTCGGTCCGGGCGGTGCCTCGGGCGTTCGGGTTTCGCGTCGGTCCGGGCGGTGCCTCAGTCCTCGCCGTATCGCGGGTCGACGGACTCCGGGGCCAGCCCGAGCAGCTCCGCCACCTGCTCCACCACGACCTCGTGGACCAGCAGCGCCCGCTCGTCCCGGGTCTTCGCCCGCAGCTCCACCGGCCGCCGGTAGACCACGATCCGCGCCGGCTGGTCGCGCGTGGCCGGGGCCGCACTGCCCAGCGGCACGGAGAAACCGTCCAGCGAGGTCGGCACCTCCAGGACGTGGATGTCCACGTCCGCCAGTTGCGGCCAGCGCCGCTCCAACCGCTCCACCGAGTCCTGCACGAGGTCCCGGAACGTGTCCGCCCGCGTCACGGACAGCGGCACCTGCGGCGGCGCCACGGGGCCGCGCATCCCCCGTCCGTGGCGGTCGCGGCGGCGCGGCCGCGGCTCGGTCGGCCGGGGGTTCCCTCCAGGTGTCCCGCCGGCTGCGGCCGGGGGAGGCACGGCACTGTCCTTCACCTGACGCAGCGTAGCTCTCCCGGGCGCACCGCGTTCACCGCAGCGGCGACCCGGGCGCGCCCGGTCCTCCGACGCGCTGCGCACGGCAACGCCCTTCGCCCGGTGAGTCCGCCCCCGCAGGCGGGTTCGCGCACCGCGGGGGCGGAAAACGGCCGGATGTGCGCAGCACCGGCCCGAGCGCCTCACACGCCTCATCCGCCACACGGCGTAGCCCGCCGCACACCCTTACCGCCTCCGTCGCAGGTCGCGAGGCCCGCCTCGAACACCCATGTGGGGGACATCACACGGCGACACGGCCGAGTGACCTGGTGGAGAGTCGTCGCGGCCCGCTCAAGAGTGCGGTACCGTCCAACGTCGTGAGCCCTGTACGTCGCTGTTCGCGCACCGCGTGCGGCCGCCCTGCCGTCGCGACGCTGACGTACGTCTACGCCGACTCGACCGCGGTCCTCGGCCCGCTCGCCACCTACGCCGAACCC
This sequence comes from Streptomyces sp. CC228A, assembly GCF_021390935.1. Classification (GTDB taxonomy): domain Bacteria; phylum Actinomycetota; class Actinomycetes; order Streptomycetales; family Streptomycetaceae; genus Streptomyces. Next base: position 149,243 of record NZ_JAJPUI010000012.1, on the reverse strand, counting down.
CACTGCTACGACCTGTGCGCCGAGCACAGCGAACGCCTCACCGCGCCCCGCGGCTGGGAGGTCGTCCGGCTCTCCGACGGCTCCGCACCGTCCCGGCCCAGCGGCGACGACCTGGAGGCCCTGGCGAACGCGGTCCGGGAAGCGGCCCGTCCGCAGGAGCGCGCGGCCCAGGCAGGCGGCGGCAAGGCCGGCGGCAGTCGCGGCGGCGACCCGGTGGAGGTGGGCCGCCGCGGCCACCTGCGCGTCCTCCGCTCCCCTGACGCCTGACGCCCTCCGGGTCACCTGCGCCTGGCGCCCGACGCTTGGCCCCTCCGGCTACGCCCGCACTCGGCCCCTGACGCCCTCCGGCTACGCCCGTACCTGGCGCCCGAAGCCCGTGCCCGACATCCGACGCCTGACGTCCTACACCTGCACCTGACGTCTTCAGCCTGCACCTGACGTCCTACACCCACACCTGACGTCTGCCGCCTGCACCCGACGTCTGCCACCTGCACGCGGCGTCCGAGGCCGCCCGCCCCAAGCCGTACCCGCGGCCGCACCGCACTGACGCCTGACGCCTGACGCCTGACGCCGTACGCCCCACGCCCACGCCTCCCGTCCGCTCGCCCCGCCCCGTCCCGGCAGACGGTTCCGTACCTCCCGCCGAGCCCGCAGGTCCCGGGGGCCCGCCCGGGTGCCGCAGGACCGCCCCCGCACGCGGGCCGCAGGAAGGCCGACCGGCGCACGCCCGGGTGTCCGGGCGTGCACGGCGCCACCCCCGTCGCCCGGCACCGCGCGGTTCACGCCACAGTGGCGCAACCCTGACACTCCGTACGCCCCCATTGCACCCCCCGGGTAGGTTGTGTACTCCATACAGGGCTCGCAGGAGGTTGATCAGTGGCTGCTGATCTGTCGCAGATCGTCAAGGCGTACGACGTGCGCGGAGTCGTGCCGGATCAGTGGGACGAGGCGCTCGCCGAGCTGTTCGGTGCCGCCTTCACCCAAGTCACCGGAGCCGACGCGATCGTCGTCGGCCACGACATGCGCCCGTCCTCGCCCGGCCTGACCGCCGCTTTCGCACGCGGCGCCGCCGCCCAGGGCGCGGACATCACCGTCATCGGACTGTGCTCCACCGACCAGCTCTACTTCGCCTCGGGGCACCTCGGCCTGCCGGGCGCGATGTTCACGGCGTCGCACAACCCCGCCCAGTACAACGGCATCAAGATGTGCCGCGCGGGCGCGGCCCCCATCGGCCAGGACAGCGGGCTCGCCGACATCCGGGCGCTCGTCGAGGAGTGGCTGGAGTCGGGCGCCCCGGCCCCGGCGGACACGCCCGGCACCGTCACCGAGCAGGACACCCTCACCGGCTACGCCGACCACCTGAGGTCGCTCGTCGACCTCAGGTCCATCCGGCCGCTGAAGGTCGTCGTCGACGCGGGCAACGGCATGGGCGGCCACACCGTCCCCACCGTCTTCGAGGGGCTGCCCCTCACCCTCGTCCCGATGTACTTCGAGCTGGACGGCACGTTCCCCAACCACGAGGCGAACCCGCTCGACCCCGCCAACATCGTGGACCTCCAGGCCCGCGTCCGCGCCGAGGGCGCCGACCTCGGTCTCGCCTTCGACGGCGACGCCGACCGTTGCTTCGTGGTCGACGAGCGCGGCGAACCGGTCTCGCCGTCCGCCATCACCGCCCTCGTCGCCGCCCGCGAGCTCGCCAAGCACCCCGGCGGCACGGTCATCCACAACCTGATCACGTCGTCGTGCGTGCCGGAGGTCGTCCGCGAGAACGGCGGCATCCCCGTCCGCACCCGCGTCGGCCACTCCTTCATCAAGGCCGAGATGGCCCGCACGGGCGCCATCTTCGGCGGCGAGCACTCGGCGCACTACTACTTCCGCGACTTCTGGAACGCCGACACGGGCATGCTCGCCGCCCTCCACGTCCTCGCCGCCCTCGGCGGCCAGGAGGGCCCGCTGTCGGAGCTCGTCGCCTCGTACGACCGCTACGCGGCCTCCGGCGAGATCAACTCGAAGGTGGACGACCAGACCGCCCGCACCGACGCCGTCCGCGCGGCCTTCGGATCCCGCGACGGTGTCACCACCGACGAGATGGACGGGCTGACCGTCAACGGCGACGGCTGGTGGTTCAACCTCCGCCCCTCCAACACCGAGCCCCTCCTCCGCCTCAACGTCGAGGCCCAGGACGAAGCCACCATGGCGAAGATCCGCGACGAGGTCCTCTCCCTGGTCCGCGGCTCCTGACCCCGTCCGCGTACGCCCCGCCCCACCCGGCGCGGCCCCGCCCAGGGCACGTGAAGGCGCGGCCCACCCGCCCGGACAGGTCGGGCCGCGCCCCTGGCGCCCCGGCGGTAGGCTGGCGGCGCCGGGGGGCGGCGCAGCACCGCACCCACCAGCACCACGACGTACCGACCCGAAGGGAAACCTCCCATGTCGCTCGAAGCCGGCCTCCTGGAGATCCTCGTCTGCCCGGCCTGCCACGCCCGGCTGAGCGACCACACGGCCGACGAGGCCCCCGAACTGGTCTGCACCAGCGAGGACTGCGGCCTGGCCTACCCGGTACGCGACGGCATCCCCGTCCTCCTCGTCGACGAGGCCCGCCGCCCGTCCTGACGCCCGGCCGGACATGCGGACCGCCGACGGCCGCCGACGGCCACCGACGGCCACCGGCCGGTACGGTCCGACCGGACCGCGGACCGGTGACGCACGGACGGGCCGGGCCCGGCTGCCGCCCCGGGTGCGGTGCCTCATCCGGTACAGCGGCCCGAGAGTCCGTACCGCCCAGGGCCTGCCCGGCACACGGCACCGCCCGCACGGCCCCCGTACGACTGCGCCGTCACCTCCCGACCGCGCCGACCGCGCCCCCGGCGACCCACTCGTCCCGGCCGGACGCCCGTACCGGACGGCCGCACCGGGCGACCGAGCCCGGCAGACCCCGAGCCGGCGGCACGCCCCGCGGGGCCCCGTCCGGTCAACCGCACGCCACCCGTATCACCCGCCCCTCCCGGCAGCCGCCCCCGCCGACAACCACTGGCACCACAAGGCCACCACCCGGCCGCCGCCCACCGCCGACAAGCCCCCTGCACCACAGGACCACCACCCGGCCACCGGCCACCGCCGACAAGCCCCCCGCACCACAGGACCACCCACCACCGGACCAGCCCCACCCGGCAGCCGCCCACCGCTGACCGCCCTCCGCATCACCCGTCGGCGGCCCGCGACTCCGGAACCGCCCAGTCCGCCACCCGCGACCATCCGAACCACCGGCACCCGCCCGGCCCTTCCCGGGCCGTCACCCCCGGCCCCGGCACCCCGGTGCCCGACCCGGCCCGGGACCTCCCGGCCCCAGGCACCCGGCCACCAGCCCCGCCCCGCAACCAGCCCGGAACCCGCACCGCACCCGCACCTCGCGCCCGCCCGGCCGCACCGGACAGGCGCCGCACCCCGCGTACGTATCCGCCCCGGCGATCGGAGGCCCCACCCATGCTCGACGAGTCGCTGCTCGACGACCCCGAGGCACTGGCCCGCGCCGACCACCGCGGCCTGCTGCGCGGAGCCGCCGAAGCGGGCGCCCGCGTCCGGACCGCCGCCCGGCACGCCACCGAGGCCGGCGTCGGCGCCCTCAACCCGGAAGGCCGCCCCCGCGCCGTCCTCATCGCCGGCTCCGGCACGGCGGCCACCGGCGTCGCCGACCTCGTCGCCGCCCTCGCCGGGGCGTCCGCACCCGTCACCCGCCTCCACCCCACCGGCGTCGCCCCCGCCGCGGGCGCCCTCCGCTGGGCCCTTCCCGGCTGGACCGGCTCCGTCGACCTCCTCCTGCTCGCCACCACCGACGGTTCCGAACCCGGCCTCGCCCAACTCGCCGAGCAGGCGTACCGCCGCGGCGTCACCGTCGTCACGGTCGCCCCGCGCCGCTCCCCCCTCACCGAGGCCGTCCACGGCAGCCACGGCCTCGCCGTCCCCCTCGCCACAGCCCCCCACGAGGAGTACGAGGACACCCAGGCCGCCAGCCCCGGCGCGCTGTGGGCGCTGTTCACGCCCCTCCTCGCCCTCCTCGACCGCGTCGGCCTGATCACCGCGCCCGCCGAGACCCTGGAGAAGGTCGCCGACCGCCTCGACCGCATCGCCGAACGCTGCGGCCCCGCCATCGCCACCTACGGCAACCCCGCCAAGACGCTGGCCGCCGAACTCGCCGACTCGCTGCCGCTCATCTGGACCGAAGGCCCCTACGCCGCCCCCGTCGGCCGCCGCTTCACCGCCGTACTCGCCGAACTCGCCTGCCGGCCCGCCCTGGCCGCCCAGCTCCCCGAAGCACTGCCCGCGCACGGCGGACTCCTCGCCGGCGCCCTCGCCGCCGGCGCCGACCCCGACGACTTCTTCCGCGACCGCGTCGAGGAAGCGCAGGCCCTCCACGCCCGTGTCGTCCTCCTGCGCGACCGGCCCGCCGACGAGGGCGGCCTCACCGCCGCCCCCGCCGCCCGCGAACTCGCCCTCGGCAACGGCACCGCCGTCAGCGAACTGGAACCCGAACCCGGCACCGACCTCGAAGCCCTCGCCGAACTCCTCGCGGTCACCGACTTCGCCGCCGGCTACCTGGCCCTCGCGGCCGGCACCGGCTGACCCGCAGCCCCGCCCACGCCACCGTCGGCTTCGAACCCCGGCGCCGGAACCACCCGCCGGCGCCACCGAAGACACCCCCACCACACCCCGGCGCCAACCACCCGCCACCCCGGAGCCGCACCCTGGGACCAGCCCGACCAGCAACGAACCAAGGGAACAGCGCCATGGACCGCCTCTCCAACACCGTCCGCCCCTACGCCTGGGGCTCCACCACGGCCATCCCGGACCTCCTCGGCACCGCCCCCACCGGCGAGCCGCAGGCCGAGATGTGGATGGGCGCCCACCCCGCAGCCCCCTCCCGCGTCACCCGCACCGGCCCCGACGGCACCCCGCACGACCGGACGCTCTCCGACGTCATCGCCGCCGACCCGGAACGTGAACTCGGACCCGAGACCGCCACCCGCTTCGGACCCCACCTGCCCTTCCTCCTCAAGATCCTCGCCGCCGCGGCGCCCCTCTCCCTCCAGGTGCACCCCGACAGCGCCCAGGCCCAGGCCGGCTACGCCCGGGAAGAGCAGGCCGGCATCCCCCTCCACGCCGCCCACCGCACCTACAAGGACCCCCACCACAAGCCCGAACTCATCTGCGCCCTCACCCCCTTCGAGGGACTCTGCGGCTTCCGCCCGCCCGCCGAGACCGCCGACCTCCTCGCCTCCCTCGACGTCGACTCCCTCAAGCCGTACGTCGACGTCCTGCGCGCCCACCCCGAGGACGCCGCACTCCGCGAGGTCCTCACCGCCGTCCTCACCGCCGACCCCGACGCGATGGCCGACACCGTCGCCGCCACCGCCGCCGCCTGCACCCGCACGGGCGGCCACCTCACCCCGTACGCCGACCTCGCACACCACTACCCGGGCGACCCCGGCGTCATCGCCGCCCTGCTCCTCAACCACGTACGGCTCCAGCCCGGCGAAGCCCTCTTCCTCGGCGCCGGCGTGCCCCACGCCTACATCAAGGGCCTCGGCGTCGAGATCATGGCCAGCTCCGACAACGTGCTGCGCTGCGGCCTCACCCCTAAGCACGTCGACGTCCCCGAACTCCTCCGCGTCGTCCGCTTCGACGCGGCCGCCCCCGACATCCTGCGCCCCGAGGCGTCCGAGTCCGGCGAGGAACTGTACGAGGCCCCCGTCGACGACTTCCGGCTCTCCCGCTTCGTACGGCCCGAAGGCGCCGCCCCCGTCGACCTCACCGTCCCCTCCGCCCAGGTCGTCCTCGCCACCGCCGGCACCCCGCACCTCAGCGGACTCACCCTCGACCCGGGCCAGTCCGTGTACGTGCCCGCCGGCGAACGCGTCGAACTCTCCGGCACGGGCACCGTCTTCCGGGCCACCGTCGCCCTCTGACACGGCGCCGCCGCCCGCCGCCCGCTCACGCAGGAGTGTCCCGCCGTGCACCGGGGGCACACACCTCGGCACCCCCGCCCCCTTGCCGCATGCACGGCCGCGTCATCACCAGGTGAAGGGACACGACCCGCAAGAGCGCGGCAGGCGGAGCCAAGGGGAGCGCGGCGGCACTCGCCGCCAAACCTCGCCATCGCGGTGAGCAAGTTCGTGGCATTCCCCTCCAGCGGCTCGTCGTCGGTGCTCGCCGAAAGCGTCCACTCGCTCGCCGACTCCGGCAACCAGGGCCTCCTCCTGCCGGGCGGCAAGAAGGCCAAACGGGAGGCGACCCCCCCAGCACCCCTTCGGCTACGGCCGCGAGCGCTGCATCCACGCCTTTCCTCGCCTCCATCGCGCTCTTCTCCGTCGGCGGCTACGAGAAGATGAACCACGCGCACGAGACCGAGGCCTGGCACTGGCCCGTCGGCGTCCTCGTCTTCGCGATCACCGCCGAGGTCTTCTCCTTCCGTACCGCCATCAAGGAGTCCAACCGGCTCCGTGGCGACCGGTCCTGGAATAACTTCGTCCGCCACGCCCAGGCTCCCGAACTGGCCGTCGTCCTCCTGGAGGACCTCGGCGCACTCGTCGGCCTGATCCTCGCTCTCGGCGGCGTCGGCCTCGCCTCCGGGGGCACCGGCCTCGCCCTCCTCACCGGCAACGGCGTCTGGGATGGCATCGGCACCCTCTGCATCGGCGTGCTGCTGATCCTCCTCGCCGTCGACCTCATCGCCCTCGTCCTCGCCGTCGACCTCATCGCCCTCGTCCTCGCCGTCGAGACGAAGTCGCTCCTCCTCGGCGAAGCAGCCGGCCTCGACCAGGTCAAGAAGATCGAGGAAGCCCTCGTCGACCACACCACCGTCACCGGCATCATCCACATGCGCACCCGCCACCTCGGCCCCGACGAACTCCTCGTCGCCGCCAAGATCGCCGTCCAGAGCGACGACACAGCCGCCCGCCTCGCCACCGCCATCGACGCCGCCGAAGCCCGCGTCCGCGCCGCCGTCCCCACCGCCCGCGTCATCCACCTCGAACCCGACATCGTCAGAACCTCGGTCGCCGCCTCCTGACCCTGCCGCCCCGCCACCGAAACGGCGGGGCGCCAGGCCCCCCACCCCACGGCGCACTTGAATGCCGCCGCCCCGACCGGTGTAGATTCGATGGCAGACACCGAGAGCCAGACGTCGCTGCTGATGGCGGTCGGGCGGCCCCCAGGGCCGGCCGAGGGAGAGAGGGCCTCCGACGACTGCTCCGCGCGTGCCGAGCATGCCCGCGTACGGCCACGACGAGCCGTACACCGCCCGCATGCCCGCCACCGCGGAGCCGGCCGTACCCACCTCGCCACGACAACGAGGAGCAGCTCGAAATGACGACTGTCGAGAACCGACAGGACTTCAAGGTCGCCGACCTCTCCCTGGCCGAGTTCGGCCGCAAGGAGATCACCCTCGCCGAGCACGAGATGCCGGGGCTGATGGCGATCCGCAAGGAGTACGCCGAGTCCCAGCCGCTCGCCGGGGCCCGCATCACCGGCTCCCTGCACATGACCGTGCAGACCGCCGTCCTCATCGAGACCCTGGTCGCCCTCGGCGCCCAGGTCCGCTGGGCCTCCTGCAACATCTTCTCCACCCAGGACCACGCGGCCGCCGCCATCGCCGTCGGCCCCGACGGCACCCCGGACGACCCGCAGGGCGTCCCCGTCTTCGCCTGGAAGGGCGAGACGCTGGAGGAGTACTGGTGGTGCACCGAGCAGGCCCTGACCTGGCCGGACAGCCCCACCGGCGGCCCCAACATGATCCTCGACGACGGCGGTGACGCCACCCTCCTCGTCCACAAGGGCGTCGAGTTCGAGAAGGCCGGCGCCGCCCCGGACCCGGCCACCGCGGACAGCGAGGAGTACGGCCACATCCTGCGCCTCCTCAACCGCACCCTCACCGAGGACCCGCAGAAGTGGACCCGCCTGTCCTCTGAGATCCGCGGCGTCACCGAGGAGACCACGACCGGCGTCCACCGCCTGTACGAGATGCAGCGCGACGGCACCCTCCTCTTCCCCGCGATCAACGTCAACGACGCGGTGACGAAGTCCAAGTTCGACAACAAGTACGGCTGCCGCCACTCCCTCGTCGACGGCATCAACCGCGCCACCGACGTCCTCATCGGCGGCAAGGTCGCCGTGGTCTGCGGCTACGGCGACGTCGGCAAGGGCTGCGCCGAGTCCCTCCGCGGCCAGGGCGCCCGCGTCATCATCACCGAGATCGACCCCATCTGCGCCCTCCAGGCCGCGATGGACGGCTACCAGGTCACCACCCTCGACGAGGTCGTCGAGACGGCCGACATCTTCATCACCACCACCGGCAACCGCGACATCATCATGGCCTCGGACATGGCCAAGATGAAGCACCAGGCCATCGTCGGCAACATCGGCCACTTCGACAACGAGATCGACATGGCCGGCCTCGCCAAGATTCCCGGCATCGTCAAGGACGAGGTCAAGCCGCAGGTCCATACCTGGACCTTCCCCGACGGCAAGACCATCATCGTGCTGTCGGAGGGCCGCCTGCTGAACCTCGGCAACGCCACCGGCCACCCGTCGTTCGTGATGTCCAACTCCTTCGCGGACCAGACCCTGGCCCAGATCGAGCTGTACACCAAGCCCGAGCAGTACCCCACCGACGTGTACGTCCTCCCCAAGCACCTGGACGAGAAGGTCGCCCGCCTCCACCTCGACTCGCTCGGCGTGAAGCTCACGACCCTCCGCCCGGAGCAGGCGGACTACATCGGCGTCAAGGTCGAAGGCCCCTACAAGCCCGACCACTACCGCTACTGACGCCTCCCCCCCAGCCCCACCCAAGGCCCCCCGCGCAGCCCGCCGGGGGGCCTTCCCCTTTCCCGCGCCCTCTGTCTCCCCGGCACCATGCTGCAAGTCAGGCCGCACGGCCCACCGACCCGTACACGCCCGCCGTCCCGTATGTGTTCGGCCGACCCGTACGCGCCCGCCGACCCGTACGCGCCCGCCGGCCCGTACGCGCCCGGCCAGCCGGTACGCGCCCGCCGACCCGCACGTGTCCGGCCAGCCGGTACGTGTACAGCCGGCCGGTAAGTGCCCGCCTACCCGTACGTGTTCGGCTGGCCCGTACGTCGCCCCGTGCCCGGCGGACCCGTGGGGGCCGGAGGCGCACCGGCAGCCCCGGCGCTGGGCGGGCCCCCAGCCCGTGCGCCCGGCGCCGGGAGGTCGGCCGGAGCCCATCCTGGCCGACCTCCCGGCAGCTGGCAGCCCCCCGGACCGGCCCGAACGCCTCGCGCAGCGACCGCCGCAGCCACATGGGCCCCACGGGGCCCACCCGACTACCGTTGGGCGACGACCCCGCATGCGAGGGACCCGCGTGCCCGCCCCCGCATGTGAGGGCCCCGCGTGCCCGCCCCCGCAGGACGGCCCCGTCTGCGCCTCACGACGCGACTCCCTCAGCGCCCCGACAACCGCATCACTGAGCCCCTCCGCGACACCACACCGCTGACCGCCAAGCCCGCAGCCCCACCAACGACGCCCGACACCCCTGACCCCTAACCCCCGACACCCCCCAATCCCCGACACCATTCACTCCGGCCACATTCACTCCGGCCACACCCCGACCGTCACACCCTCCTGCCCCTCCACACCGACGCCCTCGAGGACCCATGCCCCGCGGCCGCTATTCGCTCCACGACCCGCACGACCACACCCCCCTCGGCGAAGAGCACTTCCACTGCGCGCCCGGCCCCACCGGCTGGCGCTACGTCTCGCAGATCACCACCCCCTCCGGCGACCACGCCGGCTCCGTCGACCTCACCCTCGACGACCTCGGCCGTCCCCTCCGCATAGAGCTCCACGCCGGCGGCTGGCAAGTGCGCGGCGCCGCCCTCGAAGGCGTCACCTGGGTCAGGACCGACCCGACCGGGACCCACGCCACAGAAGGCAACGTCCGCGCCCACGCCTTCACCGGCACGTCCCCGGCATTCCTCGTCGCGACATCCCGCCTGCTCCGCCTCACCCCCGATTCCGGTGCGACCCGCGTCCGCCTGGTGGCGTTCACGGACCCGGTCCTCGCACCTCTCACCGTCGACCAGTCCTGGGCCCTGGTGACCAGTGAAGCGCACGCCACTGACAACGGCCCCCTGATCGTGGACGCGTACCAGGTCACAGCCCTGGACACCGGCGAACAGCACATGATCCACATCGCCGGGGACGTGGTGCTGGCAGCCCCCGGAGTCGAACTGGAGGACCTGCAGACTCCGCCCTCCGCCTTCCCCGAGCGCTGACCGACCGGCCGGAAGGCCAAGAGCCATGCACGCCCACCCACTGGGCAGCAGGGAAACCGAAGTCGGTCAGGCCGGCGGAGCGAACCCAGTGGGGGGAGCCTGCCGCTTCCCCTCCGCGTTCCCCGTCACCTCGCTCGCCCCGGCAGACCTCGCACCAGCACGCGCACCAGACTCCGCACCACCGGAAGCGCCCGCCCCTCCAGCCCAGCCGGAAGCGCCCGCCCCTCCAGCCCAGCCGGAAGCAGCCGCTCCCACACCACCAGGAGCAGCAGCCCCACCCCCACCAGGGCCCCCACCCCCACCAGGACCCACTCCTGCACCAGATCCCACACGTGCACCGGAAGCCGCACCCGCCCCCGTGCCGTAGCCCGCGCCCCCGCCGGAAGCCGCCAGCGCAGCAGGGGCAACACCCGCACCGGCCTCAGCAGCCGCCCGCGCACCCCCACCCGCACCGGAAGACGCCGCCGCGGCGACCCGCCGCGCGTCCCGCGTCTGCCGCTCGTACAGGACACCGGCCAGATAAGCCGCAGCAGGCACTCCGGCAGGCGGAGGCGTCCCCGTCCGCGCCGCGAGTTCACCGGCCAGCCGCTCGGCCAGCGCCTGCCCCGCCACCGGATCCAGCTGGCCCATCCGCGTCAGGTACTGCCGGACACCCAGCCACAGGCTGTCAGGCACCGCAGACAGGTCCAGCTGCGCGAACCGCCCCACCAGCCACGCAGGCGGCGGAGGCACCGCAGCGGTCCGCGCGGCGGGAACCCGCTCCCGCACCACCAGCGTTCCCGCGAACACGTCCCCGACCCGCCGCCCCCGCGCCGACACCAGCGACGCGATACAAGCGACCACACCGAAGGTCATCACGATCTCCACGAGACCGATCAGCCCCCGCACCAGCGCGTGCCGGAACCGGATCGGCCCGCCGTCGTCCCGCACCACCCGGAGGCCGCACACCAGCTTCCCCACCGACCGCCCGTGGCTCAGCGTCTCGACGGCTATCGGCGCACCGACCAGGACCAGCATGTAGGCCGCGATCGACACCGCCATGACCGCCGCGGGGTCGAGACCCGACGTGGCGAACGCCAGGACGAGGGACACGAGCAGGAACGCCGTCCACACGATCAGCAGGTCGACGAACAGTGCGAGCGCCCTGCTGGGCAGCCGGGCCGGCCGCAGCCCCAGGACGACGGCGTCCCCCGTCACGACCTCACTCACGGCGCCCACCCTTCATCGACCTTGCCCGACCCCTCCGAACGCCAGTCTGCCAAGCTGTCGGACAGCGCGCCGCAGCAGGCAGCAGGACGAGCACCCTGTGCACCATGCGCGCGTAGGAGCAGCAGCACGACCAGCCGTACGGACCCGGGCCAGGAGCAGCAGCCGAAGATGGACCTCGACGTCTACGTCAACGCCCACCGAGCCGAGTGGGACCGCCTTGAGCACCTGCTCGGCCGGGGCCGCCGCCTTACCGGAGCCGAGGCCGACGAACTGGTCGCCCTGTACCAGCGCACCTCCACGCACCTCTCCGCCATCCAGTCGTCCGCCCCCGACCCGGCACTCACCGCACACCTCACCCGGCTCGTCGCCCGCACCAGGTCCACCGTCACCGGCACCCGCCGCGCCTCCTGGCGGGACGCCGCCCACTTCCTCACCGCGGGGTTCCCCGCGGCGGTCTACCGCTCGCGCCACTGGTGGATCCCCACGGCGGTGCTGTCGGTCGTCGTCGCGGCGGTCATCGGGTGGTGGATCGGCACCCACCCGGAGGTCCAGGCCGCGATCGCGGCCCCCGACGAGCTGCGCGAGATGACCCGGCCCGGGGGGCAGTACGAGACGTACTACTCCAGCAACCCGGCGACGTCCTTCGCCGCCCAGGTGTGGACGAACAACGCCCGCGCCGCAGCGCTCTGCCTGGCCCTGGGCGCCTTCCTCGGCGTCCCCGTGCTCTGGGTGCTCCTGATCAACATGCTCAACCTCGGCGTGGGCATCGGACTCATGGCCTCGGCGGGCCGCCTGGACACCTTCCTCGGCCTGGTCCTGCCCCACGGCCTGCTGGAACTCACGGCCGTCTTCGTCGCCGCCGGCACCGGCCTGCGCTTGGGCTGGACGGTCATCGACCCCGGCCCGCGCACCCGCCGCGCAGCCCTCGCCGAGCGCGGCCGCGCCGCCATCGGCATGGCCATCGGCCTCGCCCTGGTGCTGTTCGTCTCGGGCGTGATCGAGGGCTTCGTGACCCCGTCCGGCCTCCCCACCTGGGCCCGCATCTCCATCGGCGTCCTCGCCGAGCTGGCCTTCCTCCTGTACGTGTACGTACTAGGCGGCCGCGCCGCCAGGGAGGGTGAGGCGGGCGACGTCGAAGCCGCCGACCGCAGCGCCTCGGTGCCGACCGCAGCCTGATGTGCACCGCACGGCAGCGACCTGTTACTCTTCTCTTCGCCCGCAAAACCCGTTGACACGGGTGGCGTGGGGAGGTAGATTCAAACGGTTGCGTGGAGCTGGACAGCTCCGACTGTAACAGCTAGTCTCTCTCTCGCTCCGCTGCGAAGCCGTTCCGACGGCAAGCCGGAGCCGATGATTCCTCCGCATCGGATGCGGAGCCGAAGAAATTCGGTCCCGAAAGAATCTGATAAAGTCGGATCAGCCGAAAGGCAAAGGCCCTCCAACGACCACCGGAAACGAAATCCGAACCGGAAACGGAACGGAAAAAGGATCTGGTAAGGTTGGAAACACCGAAGGGAAGCGCCCGGAGGAAAGCCCGAGAGGGTGAGTACGAAGGAAGCGTCCGTTCCTTGAGAACTCAACAGCGTGCCAAAAGTCAACGCCAGATATGTTGATAACCCCGTCTCTTGGAGACGAGGTTCCTTTGAAAAACACAGCGAGGACGCTGTGAACCGGGAGATTATTCCTCTCCCGGTTCCGCTCAACGCGAGTGTTGACCCGGATCACCGGGAAGCATTCACGGAGAGTTTGATCCTGGCTCAGGACGAACGCTGGCGGCGTGCTTAACACATGCAAGTCGAACGATGAACCACTTCGGTGGGGATTAGTGGCGAACGGGTGAGTAACACGTGGGCAATCTGCCCTGCACTCTGGGACAAGCCCTGGAAACGGGGTCTAATACCGGATACGACCACTTCAGGCATCTGATGGTGGTGGAAAGCTCCGGCGGTGCAGGATGAGCCCGCGGCCTATCAGCTTGTTGGTGAGGTAACGGCTCACCAAGGCGACGACGGGTAGCCGGCCTGAGAGGGCGACCGGCCACACTGGGACTGAGACACGGCCCAGACTCCTACGGGAGGCAGCAGTGGGGAATATTGCACAATGGGCGAAAGCCTGATGCAGCGACGCCGCGTGAGGGATGACGGCCTTCGGGTTGTAAACCTCTTTCAGCAGGGAAGAAGCGAAAGTGACGGTACCTGCAGAAGAAGCGCCGGCTAACTACGTGCCAGCAGCCGCGGTAATACGTAGGGCGCAAGCGTTGTCCGGAATTATTGGGCGTAAAGAGCTCGTAGGCGGCCTGTCACGTCGGTTGTGAAAGCCCGGGGCTTAACCCCGGGTCTGCAGTCGATACGGGCAGGCTAGAGTTCGGTAGGGGAGATCGGAATTCCTGGTGTAGCGGTGAAATGCGCAGATATCAGGAGGAACACCGGTGGCGAAGGCGGATCTCTGGGCCGATACTGACGCTGAGGAGCGAAAGCGTGGGGAGCGAACAGGATTAGATACCCTGGTAGTCCACGCCGTAAACGTTGGGAACTAGGTGTGGGCGACATTCCACGTCGTCCGTGCCGCAGCTAACGCATTAAGTTCCCCGCCTGGGGAGTACGGCCGCAAGGCTAAAACTCAAAGGAATTGACGGGGGCCCGCACAAGCGGCGGAGCATGTGGCTTAATTCGACGCAACGCGAAGAACCTTACCAAGGCTTGACATACACCGGAAACATCTAGAGATAGGTGCCCCCTTGTGGTCGGTGTACAGGTGGTGCATGGCTGTCGTCAGCTCGTGTCGTGAGATGTTGGGTTAAGTCCCGCAACGAGCGCAACCCTTGTCCCGTGTTGCCAGCAGGCCCTTGTGGTGCTGGGGACTCACGGGAGACCGCCGGGGTCAACTCGGAGGAAGGTGGGGACGACGTCAAGTCATCATGCCCCTTATGTCTTGGGCTGCACACGTGCTACAATGGCCGGTACAAAGAGCTGCGATACCGTGAGGTGGAGCGAATCTCAAAAAGCCGGTCTCAGTTCGGATTGGGGTCTGCAACTCGACCCCATGAAGTCGGAGTCGCTAGTAATCGCAGATCAGCATTGCTGCGGTGAATACGTTCCCGGGCCTTGTACACACCGCCCGTCACGTCACGAAAGTCGGTAACACCCGAAGCCGGTGGCCCAACCCCTTGTGGGAGGGAGCTGTCGAAGGTGGGACTGGCGATTGGGACGAAGTCGTAACAAGGTAGCCGTACCGGAAGGTGCGGCTGGATCACCTCCTTTCTAAGGAGCACTTCTCACCGAGCACCTGGTGCTTGGTCAGAGGCCAGTACATCAGCGAGTGTCTGATGCTGGTTGCTCATGGGTGGAACGTTGACTATTCGGCCTGGTGCATGGGTCGAAGACCGCTAGTACTGCCTCGTCAGGGGCGTGGAACGTGTGATCTTCGGACGTGGCCGGGTCGGGCGCGCTGTTGGGTGTCTGAGGGTGCGAGCGTTGCTTGCCCTTCATGCGCCGGCCCCAGTGAACTCGCTGCTTGTGTGGCGGGGTGATGGGTGGCTGGTCGTTGCTTGAGAACTGCACAGTGGACGCGAGCATCTGTGGCCAAGTTTTTAAGGGCGCACGGTGGATGCCTTGGCACCAGGAACCGATGAAGGACGTGGGAGGCCGCGATAGGCCCCGGGGAGCTGTCAACCGAGCTGTGATCCGGGGGTGTCCGAATGGGGAAACCCGGCAGTCGTCATGGGCTGTCACCCGCTGCTGAACACATAGGCAGTGTGGAGGGAACGCGGGGAAGTGAAACATCTCAGTACCCGCAGGAAGAGAAAACAACCGTGATTCCGGGAGTAGTGGCGAGCGAAACTGGATGAGGCCAAACCGTATGTGTGTGATACCCGGCAGGGGTTGCGCATGCGGGGTTGTGGGATCTCTCTTCTGTTGTCTGCCGGCAACAGGGCGAGTTAGAAACCGTTGATGTAGGCGAAGGACATGCGAAAGGTCCGGCGTAGAGGGTAAGACCCCCGTAGCTGAAACATCAGCGGCTTGCTTGAGAGACACCCAAGTAGCACGGGGCCCGAGAAATCCCGTGTGAATCTGGCGGGACCACCCGCTAAGCCTAAATATTCCCTGGTGACCGATAGCGGATAGTACCGTGAGGGAATGGTGAAAAGTACCGCGGGAGCGGAGTGAAATAGTACCTGAAACCGTGTGCCTACAAGCCGTGGGAGCGTCGCGCAGGGACTTGTCCTTGCGTCGTGACTGCGTGCCTTTTGAAGAATGAGCCTGCGAGTTTGCGGTGTGTTGCGAGGTTAACCCGTGTGGGGTAGCCGTAGCGAAAGCGAGTCCGAATAGGGCGGTTGAGTAGCACGCTCAAGACCCGAAGCGGAGTGATCTAGCCATGGGCAGGTTGAAGCGGAGGTAAGACTTCGTGGAGGACCGAACCCACCAGGGTTGAAAACCTGGGGGATGACCTGTGGTTAGGGGTGAAAGGCCAATCAAACTCCGTGATAGCTGGTTCTCCCCGAAATGCATTTAGGTGCAGCGTCGTGTGTTTCTTGCCGGAGGTAGAGCACTGGATAGGCGATGGGCCCTACCGGGTTACTGACCTTAGCCAAACTCCGAATGCCGGTAAGTGAGAGCGCGGCAGTGAGACTGTGGGGGATAAGCTCCATGGTCGAGAGGGAAACAGCCCAGAGCATCGACTAAGGCCCCTAAGCGTACGCTAAGTGGGAAAGGATGTGGAGTCGCAGAGACAACCAGGAGGTTGGCTTAGAAGCAGCCACCCTTGAAAGAGTGCGTAATAGCTCACTGGTCAAGTGATTCCGCGCCGACAATGTAGCGGGGCTCAAGCGTACCGCCGAAGTCGTGTCATTGCAGCATGAGGGCCAACGCCCGCTGTGATGGGTAGGGGAGCGTCGTGTGCCGGGTGAAGCAGCACCGGAAGGTAGTTGTGGACGGTTCACGAGTGAGAATGCAGGCATGAGTAGCGATACACACGTGGGAAACGTGTGCGCCGATTGACTAAGGGTTCCTGGGTCAAGCTGATCTGCCCAGGGTAAGTCGGGACCTAAGGCGAGGCCGACAGGCGTAGTCGATGGACAACCGGTTGATATTCCGGTACCCGCTTTGAAGCGCCAACGCTGAATCCAGCGATGCTAAGCCCGTGAAGCCGTCGGCTGAGTCTTCGGACGAGGTCGGAGTGGTGGAGCCGGTGAACCGGACTGGTAGTAGGTGAGTGATGGGGTGACGCAGGAAGGTAGTCCAGCCCGGGCGGTGGTTGTCCCGGGGTAAGGGTGTAGCCCGAGGGGTAGGTAAATCCGTCCCTCATGTAAGGGTGAGACCTGATGCCGAGCCGATTGTGGCGAAGTGGATGATCCTATGCTGTCGAGAAAAGCCTCTAGCGAGTTTCATGGCGGCCCGTACCCTAAACCGACTCAGGTGGTCAGGTAGAGAATACCGAGGCGTTCGGGTGAACTATGGTTAAGGAACTCGGCAAAATGCCCCCGTAACTTCGGGAGAAGGGGGGCCATGTCTGGTGATGGCACGTGCTGCCGGAGCTGGGTGTGGCCGCAGAGACCAGCGAGAAGCGACTGTTTACTAAAAACACAGGTCCGTGCGAAGCCGTAAGGCGATGTATACGGACTGACGCCTGCCCGGTGCTGGAACGTTAAGGGGACCGGTTAGCTCCATTTCGGTGGGGCGAAGCTGAGAACTTAAGCGCCAGTAAACGGCGGTGGTAACTATAACCATCCTAAGGTAGCGAAATTCCTTGTCGGGTAAGTTCCGACCTGCACGAATGGCGTAACGACTTCTCGACTGTCTCAACCATAGGCCCGGTGAAATTGCACTACGAGTAAAGATGCTCGTTTCGCGCAGCAGGACGGAAAGACCCCGGGACCTTTACTACAGTTTGATATTGGTGTTCGGTTCGGCTTGTGTAGGATAGGTGGGAGACTGTGAAGCTTGGACGCCAGTTCAGGTGGAGTCGTCCTTGAAATACCACTCTGGTCGTGCTGGATGTCTAACCTGGGTCCGTGATCCGGATCAGGGACAGTGTCTGATGGGTAGTTTAACTGGGGCGGTTGCCTCCTAAAGGGTAACGGAGGCGCCCAAAGGTTCCCTCAGCCTGGTTGGCAATCAGGTGTTGAGTGTAAGTGCACAAGGGAGCTTGACTGTGAGACCGACGGGTCGAGCAGGGACGAAAGTCGGGACTAGTGATCCGGCGGTGGCTTGTGGAAGCGCCGTCGCTCAACGGATAAAAGGTACCCCGGGGATAACAGGCTGATCTTCCCCAAGAGTCCATATCGACGGGATGGTTTGGCACCTCGATGTCGGCTCGTCGCATCCTGGGGCTGGAGTCGGTCCCAAGGGTTGGGCTGTTCGCCCATTAAAGCGGTACGCGAGCTGGGTTTAGAACGTCGTGAGACAGTTCGGTCCCTATCCGCTGTGCGCGTAGGAATATTGAGAAGGGCTGTCCCTAGTACGAGAGGACCGGGACGGACGAACCTCTGGTGTGCCAGTTGTTCTGCCAAGGGCATGGCTGGTTGGCTACGTTCGGGAGGGATAACCGCTGAAAGCATCTAAGCGGGAAGCCTGCTTCGAGATGAGTATTCCCACCCACTTGATGGGGTAAGGCTCCCAGTAGACGACTGGGTTGATAGGCCGGATATGGAAGCACCGTGAGGTGTGGAGTTGACCGGTACTAATAGGCCGAGGGCTTGTCCTCAGTTGCTCGCGTCCACTGTGTTAGTTCTGAAGTAACGAACTCCCTTTGCCGGTTGAGTTGTTATCTTCATAGTGTTTCGGTGGTCATAGCGTTAGGGAAACGCCCGGTTACATTCCGAACCCGGAAGCTAAGCCTTTCAGCGCCGATGGTACTGCAGGGGGGACCCTGTGGGAGAGTAGGACGCCGCCGAACAATTTGTGGGGGAGCCCCGCACCTTATGGTGCGGGGCTTCCTGCATTTCCGGACAACTTCAGTCCGGTAAGGGGGCCCGCACACCGACGCTACGGACGGTCGGTGCACGGGCCTCCCCGGAGCGGGGCGCACAGGGGACTGACGGGCCTCAGAGACGACCTGCGGCCTTGAGCGCCAGGTAAGCATCGGCCAGGGCCGGCGGAAGGTCCTCCGGAGTCGCGTCCACGACCGTCACACCGTGGCGCTGGAGCTGCTCGGCCGTGAGACGCCGCTGAGCCTCGGCCTGGGTGCCGGCCGCGGCCTCGTACACGGCCTGGACACTGCCCCTGGCCCGGGCCATCTTCGCGGCATACGGATCGGACACGGACGCCACGAGCACCGTATGGCGCTGCGTGAGCTGAGGCAGTACGGGCAGCAGACCCTCTTCGACCGGTGCGGTGTCCAAGCCGGTCACCAGGACGATCAGAGAACGCCGGGGAGCGCTCGTGAGAGCCGCCGAGCTGAGGCCGCGCGCGTCGGTCTCGACGAGTTCGGGCTCCAGCGTCGCCATGGCGTCCACCATGGACGGCAGGACATCACTCGCAGAGCGGCCCTGAACGCGGGCGCGGACGCGGCGATCGTACGCGAGGAGCTCCACGCGGTCGCCTGCGCGGGACGCCAGCGCGGTGAGCAACAGGGCGGCGTCCATGGCGGCGTCGAGGCGTGTGACGTCCCCGACCCGGCCTGCCGAGGTCCGTCCGGTGTCGAGGACCAGCAGGATGTGCCGGTCGCGCTCAGGGCGCCAGGTGCGGACGGCCACGGAGGACTGGCGTGCTGTCGCCCGCCAGTCAATGGACCGGGTGTCGTCTCCGGGGACGTACTCGCGGAGGCTGTCGAACTCCGTGCCCTCGCCGCGGGTGAGCACGCTCGTGCGGCCGTCCAGCTCCCGCAGACGGGCCAGGCGGGACGGCAGGTGCTTGCGGCTCGTGAACGGGGGCAGAACCCGCAGCTTCCACGGCACGCGATGGCTGCCCTGCCGGGCGGCCAGACCGAGCGGCCCGTACGAGCGGACGGTGACGCGGTCGGCCTCGTGGTCCCCGCGGCGTGTCGGATGCAGCACCGTGGTGAGCCGGCGCCGCTCCCCCGCCGGCACGGTGACGTCATGCCGTGCGGAACCGTCGCCGGCATCAGGGGGCAGGGTGCTGGGCGGCCAGGCATCGCGGACCCGCGCGCGCAGGCGGCGCCGCGACGGATTGGCCACGGTGAGCTGCACCTCGGCACCGTCACCCAGTCGAACAGATGTGTCACCAGATCGGGTGAATCGGAGCGTACGCACTGGCGCGGCCAGTGTGTAGTCGCACAGAATTGCGAGGCAGAGGGGCGCGTTGACCGCGAGCATCCCCGTCCAGCTGGGGGCGAGGAGGCCGACGGGCAGTGAGCCGACCGCGGCCAGCAGCGCGGTGCGTCCGGTCAGGGCCATGGGTCACTGCCTCAGCGAGGGCGCGGGGACGTGGGCGAGGATCGCGTTGATGACCGAGTCCGCGGTGACTCCCTCCATCTCCGCCTCCGGGCGGAGCTGGATGCGGTGGCGGAGCGTGGGCAGGGCCAGGGCCTTGACGTCGTCGGGGATGACGTAGTCGCGGCCGGTGAGCCAGGCCCAGGCGCGTGCGGTGGAGAGCAGGGCGGTGGCGCCTCGGGGTGAGACGCCGAGAGTGAGTGAGGGGGATTCACGGGTGGCACGGCAGATATCGACCACGTAGCCGGCGATTTCGGGGGCGACGGAGGTGGCAGCGACCGCGCGGCGCGCTGCTTCCAGGTCAGCGGGGCCGGCGGCGGGCTGTACGCCCGCGGCCTTCAGGTCACGAGGGTTGAAGCCCTCGGCATGACGCATGAGGACGTTGATCTCGTCGTCACGGGCAGGCAGAGGGACGGTCAGTTTCAGCAGGAAACGGTCGAGTTGGGCTTCGGGGAGGGGATACGTGCCCTCGTACTCGACCGGGTTCTGTGTCGCGGCGACGAGGAACGGCTCCGGCAGCGGGCGGGGCACGCCGTCGACGGTGACCTGACGTTCCTCCATAGCCTCCAGCAGAGACGACTGGGTCTTGGGAGGGGTGCGGTTGATCTCGTCCGCGAGCAGGAGGTTGGTGAAGACAGGACCCGGCTGGAAGGAGAACTCCGAGGTCCGGGCGTCGTAGACCAAGGAGCCGGTCACGTCACTCGGCATCAGGTCAGGGGTGAACTGGACCCGCTTGGTGTCCAGTTCGAGGGAGGCAGCGAGCGCACGCACGAGCAGGGTCTTCGCGACTCCGGGTACGCCCTCCAGGAGGACGTGGCCGCGGCAGAGAAGGGCCACGACCAGCCCGGTCACAGCGGGATCCTGCCCGACCACGGCCTTCGCGATCTCGGTGCGCAGCGCTTCGAGGGATGCTCGGGCGGCGTCCGAGGTGTCGGCGGTCTCGGGGGTCGGGGCACTCATGAGGTGCGTACCTCTCTTTCGAGGGCGTCGAGTTGGTCTGCGAGCCGGACGAGCTCGGCGTCATCGGCGGGGGTCGTCCCGAACAGCAGCTCCCGCACGTCGCGCTGACTGTCGACCAGCCGGGCCGACAGGGCGGGCAGCAAGGCGTCAGCGGAATGCGCCTGTCTCGTCGGGACCCCGACAAGCGGGGCGAGGCGCGTGCGGGCCGCCGACCGCAGCACGGCTGAGGCGCGGTCACGGGCATGGGCCCGGTGGTACAGGCGGGCGCGGCCCTCGGTGGTCTCGGACGCGCGGATGGCGACCGGGAGGCGCTCCATGACCAGGGGGCCCAGGCGTCGGCCCCGCCAGATCGCCGCCAGGACGCCGGCCACCACCAGTTGGAGGGCGCCCCACAGCCATCCCGACGGGATCAGGTCGAAGAAGCTCTGCTCCCCGCCGGGGGCGTCGGTGTCACCGTCGCCCCCGGGTGAGGAGTCCGCAGGTGACGGGAGGTACCAGACGAGATGCTCACGCGAACCGAGCAGTTGCAGGGCCAGCGAGGCGTTGCCGTCTTCTGCGAGGCGGTGGTTGAAGAGGATGTCGGGGGAGCCCAGGAGCACCGTGTCGCCGCCGGCCGGGTCGTTCAGCCTCACGAGGGTGGGGAGGCCGTCACTGGCGTAACAGGTCTCCGCGTCGACGGCGTCGCCGACCTCGTACCGCTCGCCGCCCAGGCGGACAGAGCCTGCGCGAACCGCCTCCGGGAGCGTGCAGCCGGGCTCCAGGACCTCGCTGCCCGAAGGGAAGTCGGCCGTGACCCCGGGGGCCAGCGCCGCCGTGGACGGCCATCCCGGAGCGACCAGGACGGTGCGGCCCCCGGCGGTCGCGGTGCGCTCGCGCAGTGCGGTCTGCCGGCCGTCGGTGAGGAGATCGGGGCCGGCGACCAGCAGGGTCACCTGCGGGCCGGCGGCGGCCACCGCTTCGTCAAGGGACGTGACCACACGGGTGGACACCCCGTGGTCCTTCAGCAGCTCGGCGACGGCGCGGCTGCCGTTCCGGTCCGCGGAGCGGGGATCGAGCCGCCCGTGGTGCTCCGTGCTCCGGGCCAGCGCCAAGGCGATGCCCGCCACGACGACCAGAGCGAGGACAAGGAGGACACCCCGGGCTCGGGCCCACACCTGGCGGCCGCCGGGAGACAAGGACGTACCGGTGGCGGTCACTCGGCGGCTCCCCGGCCGACGGCACCGTCCAGCAGCGGCTTCGCGCGCTCCACGGCCCGGTCGAGGTCCTTCAGAAGCCGGTACGTGCGCCGGTCGGCGGTGCGGCCCCCGTACGTCACCTCGTCGAACTCGCGGGCTGCGGCGCGCAGCTCGCCGGCGTGGCCCGGCAGTGCCCGGCCGGCCTCCGCGGCGGCCTCGTCCGCGGTGCGTCCCGGGCGGGCGTCCAGCACCGTGCGCTCCTCCAGAGAGCGCACCAGGGCCCGCATCCGCTCCTGTACGGCATGGTTCCACCGGCCGGCGGCCGCGTGGCGCTCGGCGGCGGCCCGGTGGTCCGACGCGGTGCGGGGAGCGTCCTCGAAGAGCGCGTCCGCCGTTCCCGCCGTCCGGCGCGGCGTGCCCAGCCGCCACCACAGCGCGGCCACCAGGCCCACCACCACGAGGACGATCACGGCGACACCGAGCAGCCCTCCGGGTGCAGCAGTCGACGCCGTGTCGAACAAGTCGTTCAGCCACTCCCAGAAGGCGTCGAGAGCGCGCATCAGGACGTTCGGCTCGTCCTTGCCGTATATCGGCCTGGACAGCTCCCGCTCGGCCGCCTCACGTGCCGGTACCCGCGGAACGTCCACCGGGACCCCGTCGCCCTGCGCGCGCGCCGGCACACGCAGCACCGGCGACGCTCCCCCCGTGGTCGGCACCGCATCAGCTCCTCGGGAGGATGTCGCCGCCAGGCGCGGCAGGGCCGTAGCCGGGCACGCCCGCGGCCCGGGCGAGCTCCAGGTCGAGCGCTTCCCGGCGGATGCGCTGGTCCACGTACAGCAGGACCGTCACGCCGGCGGAGATCGGGTACATGATCGCCGAAGAGATCACGGAACCGATACCCGTGATGATGAGGAAGGCCCAGCCGAACTGCGGAGCGCTGCCGGAGAACGCCGAGGCGAAGCCCTCACCGTCCACCAGCGCCGCGATGAGGACGAACGGCACGGACACGATCAGCGCCACCACCATGGTGAGCAGTGCCGTGAGCAGCAGGATGCCGAAGATACGCCACCACGAGCCCTGCACGAGCCGCGCCGAACGGCGCAGCGACGCCAGCACGCCCTGGCGTTCCAGCATCAGCGCCGAGTAGGCCAGGCTGAACCTGACCACCAGCCACAGCATCACGGCCAGCGCCGCGAACCCGCCGAAGACCGCCAGCAGCGCACCCCCGACCGAGCCGACGAGGACGCCCGGCACGATGCCCGCCGCCATCACCGCGACGCTGATCAACGGCAGCAGCAGGGTCAGGCCCAGCAGCGGGACGAAGCGAGGCCGCGCATCACGCCACACCTCACCGAACGTGACCGGTTTGCCGAGCACCGACCGGCTCACCACGAAAGTGAGCAGAGCCGTCGTGAAGAAAGACGCCACCAAGCCCAGCAGGATCAGCGGCACCATCGACACCAGACTGACCCGAAGCGCCTCGGCCGCCTGGTCGAGCTGCTCGGACTGACTCGCGTCCGGGCTGATCGCCGGAGCTTTCGGCAGCAGGAACCGGTCGACGAGGACCTGCGCCACCTGCACAAGGACGGACACCGTGACGGAGATGGCCAGCACCGTGCGCCAATGCGCGCGCAGCGTGGACACGGCCCCGTCCAGGATCTCGCCCACCCCCAGCGGGCGCAGCGGGATGACGCCCGGCTTCGGCGCCTCAGGGCGGCCCCAGCCGCCGTAAGGGCCGCCACCCCAGCCCGGCTGGGGCGGCCTGACCCGCCCGGACGGCCCCGGAGCCGCCGGAGGCGACCACTGGCCGGCAGGCGGCTGGTCCCCGGACCACTGCGGCGCAGGCCCGCGGTCCCCGGCAGGGCGCTGCACGCCCTCGCCCTGGCCGTCGGACGGGGAAGAAGACCCGGGCGAGGCCCAGCCCGGAGAGTCGTTCACGGTCGTCCACCTCGTGGCATGGTCGCGGGGCCCGCTCATCGAGCCTGCTCGGTCACGGCACCCGGTCACCCCAAGGGGCACCGGGCTGCCAGCCATCGTGCCACGCGCCCCCCACGTGCAGGCCAGGGCCCTCGCCTCCGCACGTCACCCCCCGACACCTTCAATGTCACCCGCTCACGCGGCAGACTGAGCGAATGGCTGATCAGGACGCAGCAACATCTGTCGACCGGAAACCGCCGGCACCACCGGTGCTGCGGTGGGACGAGCCCCCGGAGGGCCCCGTCCTGGTGCTCCTGGACCAGACCCGGCTCCCCGCCGAAGAGGTCGAACTGGTCTGCACCGACGTGCCCGCCCTCGTACGCGCCATCCAGACCCTCGCCGTGCGGGGCGCGCCGGTACTCGGCATCGCCGGCGCCTACGGAGTCGCCCTCGCTGCCGCACGGGGCTACGACGTGGAGGAAGCCGCCGGCCTCCTCGCCGACGCCCGCCCCACCGCCGTCAACCTCGCCCACGGCGTACGCACCGCCCTCGACGCCCACCGGTCCGCCCAGCAGCACGGCGCCACGCCCGAGGCGGCCGCGCAGGCCGCCCTCAGCGCAGCACGGCAGCTCCACCGCGAGGACGCCGAGGCCAGTGCGGCCATGGCCGCCCGCGGCCTCGCCCTCCTCGGCGAACTGCTCCCCGGCGGCAGCCACCGCATCCTCACCCACTGCAACACCGGCGCCCTCGTGTCCGGCGGCGAAGGCACCGCGTTCGCCGTGGCCCTCGCCGCCCACCGCGCCGGGCGGCTGCGGCGGCTCTGGGTGGACGAGACCCGGCCGCTGCTGCAGGGCGCACGGCTCACCGCGTACGAAGCCGCACGCAGCGGCATGTCGTACACCCTCCTCACCGACAACGCCGCAGGGTCCCTCTTCGCCGCCGGGAAGGTCGACGCCGTCCTCATCGGAGCCGACCGCATCGCCGCCGACGGCTCCGTCGCCAACAAGGTCGGCAGCTACCCGCTCGCCGTTCTCGCCGGCTACCACCATGTACCGTTCATCGTCGTCGCCCCGCTCACCACCGTGGACCTCACCACCCCCGACGGGGCGTCCATCGAGATCGAGCAGCGCCCCGGCAGCGAAGTGACGCAGCTCACGCCCCCAGGGGCGTCCCGGGCCGCGACAGCAGGCACCGGCGCAGGGGCACAATGGGCGCCGCTCGGAACACAGGCGTACAACCCGGCGTTCGACGTGACGCCGCCCGAATTGGTGACCGCGATCGTTACCGAAGCCGGAGTGGTATCACCGGTGACCGGGGCAGGAATCGCAGAGCTGTGTGCCAGGTCACGCCAGGTAACGATTAGCTAATGGGATGATGTCGATTATGAAGGGACGCGTCCTTGTCGTCGACGACGACACCGCACTCGCCGAGATGCTCGGCATCGTGCTGCGTGGTGAAGGGTTCGAGCCGTCGTTCGTAGCGGACGGGGACAAGGCACTCGCAGCATTCCGCGAGACCAAGCCGGACCTGGTGCTGCTCGACCTCATGCTGCCCGGCCGGGACGGCATCGAGGTCTGCCGGCTCATCCGCGCCGAATCCGGAGTGCCGATCGTCATGCTCACCGCCAAGAGCGACACCGTCGACGTCGTCGTCGGTCTCGAATCGGGGGCAGACGACTACATCGTCAAACCGTTCAAACCCAAGGAGCTCGTCGCCCGCATCCGGGCGCGCCTCCGCAGGTCCGAAGAGCCCGCCCCCGAGCAGCTCACCATCGGCGACCTCGTCATCGACGTCGCCGGCCACTCCGTGAAGCGCGACGGCCAGTCCATCGCCCTCACCCCGCTCGAGTTCGACCTCCTCGTCGCCCTCGCCCGCAAGCCGTGGCAGGTCTTCACCCGCGAAGTCCTCCTCGAACAGGTCTGGGGCTACCGCCACGCCGCCGACACCCGCCTCGTCAACGTCCACGTCCAGCGCCTCCGCTCCAAGGTCGAGAAGGACCCCGAGCGCCCCGAGATCGTCGTCACCGTCCGCGGCGTCGGCTACAAGGCGGGACCGAACTGACATGCCCCGCGGCAGCTCCGCTCCCCAAGCCGGGCACCCCGCGGCCCGCGCAGAGCGGGCTGCCGCGACCCGGCACACCCCCTCACGCCTCACCCGCCTCCGCCACAGCGGCCCCTTCCTGACGGACGCCGCCCCCGGCGGCCCCGTCCTGCGCCTCCTGGCACGCTGGCTCCGCCGGCCCCTGCTGCCCGCCGTACGGCTGTGGCGGCGCAACATCCAGCTCCGCGTGGTCGCCGCCACCCTGCTCATGTCCCTCGGCGTCGTCCTCCTCCTCGGGTTCGTCGTCATCGGGCAGGTGCGCAACGGCCTCCTCGAGACCAAGGAACGAGCCGCCCAGTCCCAGGCCGCCGGAGGCTTCTCCGCCGCCCAGGACGAAGCCGCCGCAGCCGCCCGGCCCCCCGCCGGCACCGACGGGGACGACACCCCCTCCGCCACCTCCCGCTCCCTGCTGAACTGGCGCTCCGACCTCGTCGTCCAACTCGCCAGCGGAGGCGCGGGCGCCTTCGACGTCGTCGCCCTCAGCTCCGACACCGCCGGAAGCGCACCAAGCCGCGGCGCCCGCGCCTCCGGCGGCGTCCGCATCGAGAGCATCCCCGTCGCCCTGCGCGAAGCCGTCTCCCAGAGCTCCGACACGCACCAGACGTACACCCGCATCCAGTACGCCGACGGGCAGCACTCCGAACCCGGACTCGTCATCGGCAAGCGCCTCAACGACGTCGACGGCAACGCCTACGAGCTCTACTACCTCTTCCCCTTCACCCAGGAAGAGGCCTCCCTCACCCTCGTCAAAACCACCATCGCCACCGCCGGGCTCTTCGTCGTCGGCCTCCTCGGCGCCATCGCCTGGCTCGTCGTACGGCAGGTCGTCACACCCGTCCGCATGGCCGCGGGCGTCGCCGAACGCCTCTCCGCCGGCCGCCTCCAAGAACGCATGAAGGTCACCGGCGAAGACGACATCGCCCGCCTCGGCGAAGCGTTCAACAAGATGGCGCAGAACCTCCAGCACAAGATCCAGCAGCTGGAGGACCTCTCCCGGATGCAGCGCCGCTTCGTCTCCGACGTCTCCCACGAGCTGCGCACCCCGCTCACCACCGTCCGCATGGCCGCCGACGTCATCCACGAGGCCCGAGGCGACTTCGACCCGGTCACCGCACGCTCCGCCGAACTCCTCGGAGACCAGCTCGACCGCTTCGAGTCCCTGCTCGGCGACCTCCTCGAAATCAGCCGCTTCGACGCCGGCGCCGCAGCCCTCGAAGCAGAACCGATCGACCTGCGCGACGTCGTCCGCCGCGTCATCGAAGGCGCCCAGCCACTCGCCGAGCACAAAGGCGGCCGCATCCTCGTCACCGGCGACAACCAGCCCGTCATCGCCGAAGCCGACGCCCGACGCCTCGAACGCGTCCTGCGCAACCTCGTCGTCAACGCCGTCGAACACGGCGAAGGCCGCGATGTCGTCGTCAAACTGGCCTCCGCGGGCGGCGCCGTCGCCGTCGCCGTACGCGACTACGGTGTCGGACTGAAACCCGGCGAAGCCACCCGCGTCTTCAACCGCTTCTGGCGCGCCGACCCCGCGCGCGCCCGCACCACCGGCGGCACCGGACTGGGACTGTCCATCGCCCTGGAAGACGCCCGCCTGCACGGCGGCTGGCTCCAGGCATGGGGAGAACCCGGCGGCGGCTCGCAGTTCCGGCTCACCCTGCCCCGCACCGCCGACGAACCCCTGCGCGGCTCCCCCATACCCCTCGAACCCGAGGACTCCCGCCGCAAGCAGCGCACCCCCACCGGCAACACCACCCCGCAGGGCACCACCCGCCCCGCAGCACCCCCGAGCCACCAGCACCGCAGCGGCCTCCCCCTGCCCACCCACCAGCCGACCCCGTCCGCGGACCCCACCGCCCTCCCCGGCAACGGCACCCGCGTCGTCGCCCGCACTCACGGCGAACGCAGCACACCGGACAGCGACACCCACGGCGACCGCAGCACACCGGACAGCGGCACCCCGGCAGACCACGACCCCGACCAGGGCAGCCCTCCGGCAGCCACCCCACCCCCCGACGCACCGGGCACACCGAACGCACCGCGCACATCGACGGACACCACCGGAACCACACAGGAGGGCACCACCCGTGGGCGCTGACCGCCGTCAGCACAGCCGTGGACGAAGGGGCACACGAGCCGCCACCCTGGGCTGCATCGCCGCCCTGCTCGCCGGATGCGCCTCCATGCCCGACAGCGGAGACGTCAACCCCGTCAAAGCCTCCCGGCAAGGCGACTCGCAGGTACGCGTCTACCCCGTGCCGCCCCGCGACAACGCCGAACCCAGCGAGATCGTCGAAGGCTTCCTCGAAGCCATGACCGGCGACGATCCCGGCTTCGACACCGCCCGCAAGTACCTCACCAAACAGGCCGCCCAGACATGGCGGCCCGAAGAACACACCACGGTCCTCAGCGCCGCCCCCGTACCCCGACCCGACCACGGCCGCCAGCACGACCGAAGCGCACCCGACGAGCCCCAGGCCCTGCTCTACCCCCTGACCGGGCAGAAGATCGCCCTCGTCGACGCGCGGCGCGCCTACCAGCCGCTCGCCCCCGCGGCGTACAACGAGACCATCCGCCTCGTCCAGCAGCGCTCCGCCGACGGCAAAGCCAA
Organism: Streptomyces sp. CC228A; assembly: GCF_021390935.1. Taxonomy (GTDB): domain Bacteria; phylum Actinomycetota; class Actinomycetes; order Streptomycetales; family Streptomycetaceae; genus Streptomyces. The sequence continues at coordinate 120,596 of NZ_JAJPUI010000012.1, read as the reverse complement.
GGAATGGCGCATCGACGGCCTGCCGCAGGGCCTCGTCATGGGTCAGTCCGACTTCCAGCGGAACTACCGCTCCGTCAACAAGTACTACTTCGCGTCCGGCCGCGACTGGGTCCTCGCCGACCCCGTCTACATCCGCAAGCGGCAGGACCCCGTCACCCACATGGACTCCCTCACGCAGAGCGTCAAGGCCCTGCTCGAAGGACCCACCAACTGGCTGGAACCCGTCGTCGACTCCCGCTTCCCGACCGGCACGGAACTCAGGAAGGACGTCACGTCCCTCACGACCGACGACCGCAACACCCTGAAGATCCCCCTCAACGACAAAGCCGACAACGTCGGCCGCGACCAGTGCCGCGAGATGGCCGCACAAATCCTCTTCACCGTGGCCGACCTCGCCTCCACCAAGGTCCAGCAGGTCGAACTCCTCCACTCCGACGGCCGCAGCACCCTGTGCGTACTCGGCGAGGACCAGCGCAGCGACTTCGTCGTCGACCACGCCACGGCCCTGCGCGAAACGCCGTACTTCGTCGACGCCGAAGGACGCCTCGCACAGCTCCGCCCCGGCGCCAAGGAAGGCGCCGACCCGCGCCCCGTCTACGGACCCTTCGGCAACGGCCAACTGCAGATCGAGAAGGCCGCCGTCAGCCGCGACGAGCAACGCGCCGCCGCCGTCACCCAGAACGGCCGCTCCCTGCGCGTGGCCTCCATCGTCGCCGACGGCGACCTCCCCGAAGCGATCATCGACAGCAAGGGCGCGAAGCCCGAGCAGCGGCTGTCGGCTCCCAGCTGGGACGGGCGCGACGACCTGTGGGTCGCCGACCGCAACCCCGCCGAGCCGCGCCTCCTGATCGTTCCCGGCGGCACCGGCACGCCACGCCCGGTCACCGCCCCGTGGCTGACGAGCGACGTACGCGTCGAGGAGCTCCGCGTCTCCAAGGACGGCGTCCGCATGGCGCTGCGGCTCCAGCGGGACGGAAAGACGACCCTGCACATCGGGCGCGTCGAACGGCAGGGCTCCGGCGACGGGCAGAAGATCTCCGTCGTCGACCTCCAGCCCATCGCCCCCCGCATGGACTCCGTGACGTCCATGTCGTGGGCGGGTCCGAGCCGCCTCGTCGTCCTCGGCAAGCTCGACGGCGGCGTCCAGCAGATCCGCTACCTCCAGACGGACGGCTCAGCCGCTGCAGTGATCCCCGGCCTGAACCAGGTCACGGCTGTGGCCGCCGCGAACGACGAACGCGTCCCCCTCGTCGCCGCCACCGACGACGGCATCGTCCGCCTCCAGGGCGGCGCCAACTGGCAGCCGGTGACCGACAAGGGCTCAGCCCCCATCTACCCGGGCTGAGCCCGCCACCCCGAGGGGCGCATTCCGGTTCCTCTGTGGCTCTGTGGCTCTGTGGCTCTGTGGCTCTGTGGCTCTGTGGCTCTCTCTGCCGTGGGCCGTTGTGGGGCCTGTGGGCCTGTGGCTGGGTACCCGTGCCTCCCGCCTGTTCGCCTCCATCGCCCGTCGGACCGTGAGTTATCCACAGGGGTGGCAGCCGCCGTGGCCGCCCGCCACAGTGGACGTCATGCGGGGATGGTGGCAGGAACTCACAGGGCTGGTCCTCCCGACCGCCTGCGCCGGCTGCGGCCGCCCCCGCACGGCACTGTGCGCCGCCTGCACCTCGGCACTGCGCGGACGGCCCGCCGCACGGGTGCAACCCTCACCCGTACCGGCAGGCCTGCCGGAAGTACGGGCTGCCGCACCCTACGAGGACGGGGTCCGGGCCGCGCTCCTCGCGCACAAGGAGCGCGGCGCCCTCGCCCTGGCTGCACCCCTGGGTGCGGCCCTCGCAGGGGCGGTGCTGGCCCTGCACGACGCGCCGACCACCGCGGCCGCCGGATCCACGACGGCAGCGGGCACAGCGACGGCGCGCGGCACGCGGCGGGGGAGGAGGAGCGGCGGGTGGGGGGAGGGAGGGGGAGGGGAGGGGCCCCACCCCCAGGGCAGCCGCCAGGAACTGCTGCTGGTGCCCGTCCCGTCGGCGCGGCGGGCTGTACGGGCTCGGGGCCATGACGCGGTGCGTCGGATCGCGTGGGCGGCGGCTGGGGAGTTGCGGCGAGGGGGTGCGGCGGCCGTGGTGGTACCGGTGCTGCGGCAGCGGCGGGCGGTTGCCGACCAAGCGGGTCTTGATGCGCCGGGGCGGTTGGCGAACCTGGCTGGCGCTCTCGAAGTGGCGCGGGGGCGCGAACGGCTGCTCCGTGGTGGACGAGTCGTCCTCGTCGACGACCTCATGACCACGGGCGCGTCCCTGGCCGAGGCGGCGCGAGCCGTCCGCGAGGCCATGTGTCGGCTGCTGGAGGCCGACACGGGCACTGTCCTCTGCGGGTGCGGGTGCGGGTGCGGGTGCGGGTGCGGGTGCGGCGTGGCGCGGGGCGCTGCCGTCGTTGGAAGTGGGGGAGGGCGGTACGCGGCCGAGGCGCGGCCGGCGGGCGTGGAGGTGGTCTCCGGTCTGGGCGGTGCCGGGCGGGAGGCGGTCTCACGTCTGGGCGGTGCCGGGGTGCGGGCGACGGGTTCCCGTCGGGGTGGGGCCGGATCCCAGGAGGCAGGCTCCGGCCGGGGCTGTGCTGAGCATGCTGCGGTGGTCCGTGGCCGCGGTGGTGCCGGATACCAGGAGGGGGACTCCGGTCTGGACCGTGCCGCGCCAGGGGAGGTCATGTCCGGTCGAGGTTGTGCCGGACTCCACCGGGAGGAGGGTTCCCGTCGGGGTGGGGCGGGGCCCTGCGCAGTGGGTGTGCTTCAGCTGTGCGCGGACAGGACGGGTTGCGCGGTCGCGGGTGGTGCGGGGTGGGGCGGCGGGTTGGTGCTGGCGGGCGCGGCTGTCGTTGCAGCCTCTCCAAAAGCGTTCGAAATAAACCGGAACCCCTGAGAAAACTGCAACGTTGCAGGTGATGAGGGACCAAGGGCATCTGTTTGGAGGTTTGTGCTGGTAGCGGGTGCCGAGAGCCGTCCGAGCGAGCTATGTTCGGTTGTACAGGAATGGCGAATGCCGCCCTTCACCGAATGCGCCGCCATGCGTCCGGCCGGAATCCGGAGCCGGCCAGCACTTCGATGTTGTGGGGTGGGGATCTTGTCGACTGGGGAGGAGGAGAGCGAAGTCGCCAAGTCCGAGGCCCCGGTGCTCACCGGGGTCTGGTGCACAAGGGAGATGCCCGCCGGCTGGTGAGCTGGTCGGGGCGATCCGGGAACGGAGTTCTGCGTGGACATCGTCGTCAAGGGCCGCAAGACCGAGGTGCCCGAGCGGTTCCGCAAGCACGTGGCCGAGAAGCTGAAGCTGGAGAAGATCCAGAAGCTCGACGGCAAGGTGATCAGCCTGGACGTCGAGGTGTCCAAGGAACACAACCCGCGGCAGGCCGACCGGTCGGACCGCGTGGAGATCACCCTTCACTCCCGTGGCCCGGTGATCCGGGCGGAGGCGGCTGCAGGCGACCCGTATGCCGCGCTCGATCTCGCGACTGCCAAGCTGGAGGCGCGGCTGCGCAAGCAGCACGACAAGCGCCACACGCGCCGCGGTGCCGGCCGTCTCACCGCCGCGGAGGTGGCCGACGCGGTGCCGGGTGTCGCCCGGCTCAACGGAGCCGGTGTCGCGGTCATGGAAGAGGACACGGAGGCTGTCCCCACGACCCGCATGGGGTCACTGGAGGTCCAGGGCGAAGGGCCCCTCGTCGTGCGTGAGAAGACGCACCGGGCCGCCCCCATGTCGCTCGACCAGGCGCTCTACGAGATGGAGCTGGTCGGGCACGACTTCTATCTGTTCGTCGACGCGGACACCAAGCAGCCGAGCGTCGTGTACCGGCGCCACGCCTACGACTACGGCGTGATCCACCTGGAGCACGACCCGCTGGCGGTGGAGAACCGCGAATTGGGCGGAGCGCTCGGAGGCTGACGGAACGCGGAGGCCGCGACGGAGTACGGAACGCGGAGGCCGACGGAACACGGGACGTCGACGCACACCCGTGAGCCGGAAAGGGCTCGGGCGAACGGGTGAACGGGCGAATGGATCGAGTGAATCGGATCTGCCGTACGCGCCCGGTAATGGATCCGGGCGGAAGGTGGCCGGGTGACCGGAAACGGAAGCGAACCGAACAGGACGGGTGAATGAGTGAGCGGCACGTCATTCCGGCTGGTTGGGCGTGAGCCGACTCGACCGGTTGTGGCGGATCGTGATCGAATCTGACTGATCCTGCATCGATCGAGTGCCCCTGGAAGCGCCTCGTGCGCCCCCAGGGGCACCCCCGTGCCACCGACGGATCACCGCTTCGCCGTCCGGGCATGAAATCATGGCGACGCGTGCCAACGGGGCCGTGACGGGCAGCCGTTGGTCTTGACCGTGAACTTCAGGGCCCCGGCCTGCAGGGGGAGGAACCATGGCGGAAAGCTTCGGCCCGGTGCACCATCCGGGCGGCTCCGGCGCCCCGGGGTACGGGACGGGCGCGCGGGGCGGCCCCGACGACCGGGATGAGGAAGCGTCCCGCAAGGAGCCCATCCGGGTCCTCGTCGTCGACGACCACGCGCTCTTCCGGCGCGGCCTGGAGATCGTCCTCGCACAGGAGGAGGACATCCAGGTGGTGGGCGAGGCGGGCGACGGCTCGGAGGCCGTCGACAAGGCCGCCGACCTGCTTCCGGACATCGTGCTCATGGACGTGCGGATGCCGAAGCGCGGCGGTATCGAGGCCTGTACCTCCATCAAGGAGGTCGCCCCCAGCGCCAAGATCATCATGCTGACGATCAGCGACGAGGAAGCGGACCTCTACGACGCCATCAAGGCGGGTGCGACCGGCTACCTCCTCAAGGAGATCTCCACCGACGAGGTCGCCACGGCGATCCGGGCGGTCGCCGACGGCCAGTCGCAGATCAGCCCGTCCATGGCGTCCAAGCTCCTCACCGAGTTCAAGTCCATGATCCAGCGCACCGACGACCGGCGCCTCGTGCCCGCGCCCCGGCTCACGGATCGGGAGCTGGAGGTGCTGAAACTGGTGGCGACCGGGATGAACAACCGGGACATCGCCAAGGAGCTGTTCATCTCCGAGAACACGGTGAAGAACCACGTCCGCAACATCCTGGAGAAGCTGCAGCTGCACTCCAGGATGGAGGCGGTGGTGTACGCGATGCGGGAGAAGATCCTCGAGATCCGGTGACGGACGTAGCGTGCGGGTGGGACGCGACCCGGCGACGGACGGGTGCCCTTCCGCAGGCCACCAGGCCGTGACAGGCCAGCAGGCCGCCAGACCACCAGGCCGAGACAGGCTGCGAGGCCGTGTCAGGCCGGGGAGCCGTACCGCACCTCCGCCTGCCGCCGCCGTCCGCCCAGGGCTGCCTCGCGGTCGCAGGCCGCCTCAGCCATCGGCCCCCGTCAGCCGTCGGCCTGGCAGCCATCGGCCCCCGTCAGCCGTCGGGCCTGGCAGCCACCGGCCCCGTCAGCCGTCGGGCCCGGCAGCCACCGGCTGCCGTCAGCCGCCCGGAGTGGCGGGCCGCGGCCGGGACCGCCGTCCGCCTCTGCCGCCGCTGACCGGGGCGATGCCGTCCGGCCGTAGCCCGCCCGCCCCTGCGCGGTAGCCGCCGGCCGACACCCGTCACCGCACCGAAGCCACCAGCCCAGGCCCGCCCCTGCGGTAGCCGTGGGCCAATACCCGCCGCCACCTCCGAAAGCCGTGCGTCCAGGCCAGTCGTCCCGCCCAGTGCCCGTTCCGCAGGGGGTGCCGGTCCGGCGGCGGCGTGACACCTCAAGCCCGGCAGCGGGCGGCGGGGTCGGCTATGACACGGCTGCTGTGAGGGGCTGGGCCAGTTCGGGGTGGTCCACGCGTTCGATCCGTACCGTGTCGCAACCCACCCATGCCGCTGCCTCCCGGAGGGCGCGTGCCATGGGCGCGACCGCCTTCGGGCTCTCCAACGACACCTGCTTGGCCACCAGGGTGGTGCCCTCGCGGGCGGGGTCGACCCGGCCGAGCAGCTTCCCCCCGGCGAGCAGCGGCATCGCGAAATAGCCGTGGATCCGCTTCTGCTTCGGTACGTACGCCTCAAGCCGGTGGGTGAAGCCGAAGATGCGTTCCGTGCGGGCCCGCTCCCAGATGAGGGAGTCGAACGGGGACAGCAGGGTCGTGCGGTGGCGCCCGCGCGGCTCGTCCGCCAGTGCGTCCGGGTCGGCCCAGGCGGGCTTGTCCCAGCCCTCCACCCGCACGGGCACCAGGCCGGAGTCCGCGACCACCGCGTCGAACTGCTCGCCCTTGAGGCGGTGGTAGTCGGCGATGTCCGCGCGCGTACCGACGCCCAGGGCCTTGCCGGCCAGTGCCACCAGGCGGCGCAGGCACTCCGTGTCGTCCAGCTCGTCGTGGAGCAGCTCGGCCGGTACGGCGCGCTCCGCGAGGTCGTAGACCCGCTTCCAGCCGCGCCGCTCGGTGCACACCACCTCGCCGTACATCAGGGCCCGCTCGACAGCCACCTTCGACGCCGACCAGTCCCACCAGGGTCCGCCGTTCTTGGCGCCGCCCAACTCGGTGGCGGTGAGCGGGCCGCGCTCCCTCAGCTGCTCGATGACCGCGTCGTACGCGCCGTCGGGCAGGTCGTGGTACCACTGCGGGCGGCGCCGGTAGGCGCGGCGGCGGAAGGCGAAGTGCGGCCACTCCTCGATGGGCAGGATGCACGCCGCGTGCGACCAGTACTCGAAGGCGTGCCGCTCCGTCCAGTACGCGGTGTCGACCGTGCGGCGGCCGACCGCGCCGAGCCGGGCGTACGGCACCAGCTCGTGGGAGCGGGCCAGCACGGAGATCGTGTCGAGCTGGACCGCACCGAGGTGGCGCAGTATGCCCCGCACCCCGGCGCGGCGGTCCGGTGCGCCGAGGAAGCCCTGGGCGCGCAGGGCGATGCGGCGCGCCTCGTCGGCGGACAGTTCGGTGAGGGGACGCGGCAGGGTCGTCGTCATGGTCCGCACGATAGACGCGGGTACTGACAGCGCGGCGCGGGTTTTCCACAGGCCGCTGCGGAGCGGGCCGCGGCCGCTCCGGGGTGGAGCCGCGCTCCGTGAGGCGGGGTCCGCCAGGTGGTCCGAGGCGGGGGCGCAGCCCACTGCGGTGTGCGGTGCAGGGGCGCGGCCCGCCCCCTGCACCGGGTCGGGGCCCGCCGTGCGGTGTGGGGCGCGGGGGTCAGCCGCGTGGCGTGAGGTACGGGACGGGGCTCGGCAGGTCCAGGTCGGCGGGGAGGAGCGAGGCGATCCAGCAGTCGCGGCGGGTGCCCCGGTGGTCGAGGCCGGCGCGCAGGACGCCCTCCATGGTGAAGCCCGCGCGTTCGGCGACGCGCCGGGAGCCGGTGTTGCCGACCTCGGCCCGCCACTCCAGGCGGCTGCATCCGAGGGTGGTGAAGCCCCAGTGGGCCAGGGCGCGGACCGCTTCGGTGGCGTATCCGCTGCCGCGGTGCTCCTTCGCGGTCCAGTAGCCGATCTCCCAGGTGCCGGCGCGCGGGTGGTGGAGGCTGGCGGCGGCGAGCAGGGGCCCGCCCTCGCGGGGGAGCGCGGCGAACGTGTACTCGGAGTCGGCGCGCCAGGCCTCGGGGACGTACCGGCCGACGAAGTCCTCGGCTTCCTGCCGGCGGTACGGGCTGGGCAGGGGTATCCAGCGCTGCACGTCGGGGTCCTGGCAGGCGGCGCGGACGGCTTCGGCGTCGTCGGCGGTGAAGGAGCGCAGGAACAGGCGCTCGGAGGTGAGGGTGACCGGCTTCATGGCGGGATTCTGCTGGTGGGAGGAGGCGCCGCGCGAGGACTTTTCGCGCACGTTGCCCGGTCGGCGGCACTTTCCCGCGGTCCCGGCCGTTGTGCTTGAGGGAGTGCCGTCACAGGAGCGTCTCCGCCCCCAGGGCGGGCCGGGTGGCGTCTGGTGCGTCCTGCCGCGAGGCGGGCGAAGGGAGCCACCGCGGGTGCGGTGGTGACCGGCTCCGGCGCGGTGAGGATGCGGGCCGGGCGCCGGCAGGCGGACGGGACGGTGAGGGCACGACCCAGGGCGGCAGTCGGTCCTCGGCGGCGGCGGACCTCCCGGCGTGCCGGGTCCTCGCTTACGATGACCGTTGCGGTGGGGCCCACCTGCCGTGCCCGTGTCCGTGTCCGTGACAAGACCCAGTGCCAGGCCCGACCGGCAAGGAGACCAGCCTCAGTGTCCGTCTTCAACAAGCTCATGCGTGCAGGCGAAGGCAAGATCCTGCGCAAACTGCACCGCATCGCGGACCAGGTCAACTCCATCGAAGAGGACTTCGTCGACCTCTCCGACGCCGAGTTGCGGGCGCTCACCGAGGAGTACAAGCAGCGCTACCAGGACGGCGAGAGCCTGGACGACCTGCTTCCGGAAGCCTTCGCGACCGTCCGCGAGGCGGCCAAGCGCGTCCTCGGTCAGCGCCACTACGACGTCCAGATCATGGGCGGCGCCGCTTTGCACCTCGGCTACGTCGCGGAGATGAAGACCGGTGAGGGCAAGACCCTCGTCGGTACGCTGCCCGCGTACCTGAACGCGCTGTCCGGCAAGGGCGTGCACCTGATCACGGTGAACGACTACCTGGCCGAGCGCGACTCCGAGCTGATGGGCCGCGTACACCAGTTCCTGGGCCTGACGGTCGGCTGCATCCTCGCCAACATGTCGCCCACGCAGCGCCGCGAGCAGTACAACTGCGACATCACGTACGGCACGAACAACGAGTTCGGCTTCGACTACCTCCGCGACAACATGGCGTGGTCGCAGGAGGAGCTCGTGCAGCGCGGACACAACTTCGCGTGTGTCGACGAGGTCGACTCCATCCTCGTCGACGAGGCGCGCACGCCGCTGATCATCTCCGGTCCCGCGGACCAGGCCACCAAGTGGTACGGCGACTTCGCCAAGCTCGTGCAGCGCCTCAAGCGCGGCGAGCCGGGCAACCCGCTGAAGGGCATCGAGGAGACCGGCGACTACGAGGTCGACGAGAAGAAGCGGACCGTCGGCATCCACGAGTCCGGCGTCGCCAAGGTCGAGGACTGGCTCGGCATCGACAACCTGTACGAGTCGGTGAACACGCCGCTCGTCGGCTACCTGAACAACGCCATCAAGGCGAAGGAACTGTTCAAGAAGGACAAGGACTACGTCGTCATCGACGGCGAAGTCATGATCGTCGACGAGCACACCGGCCGTATCCTCGCCGGCCGCCGCTACAACGAGGGCATGCACCAGGCGATCGAGGCGAAGGAAGGCGTCCCGATCAAGGACGAGAACCAGACCCTCGCCACGATCACCCTGCAGAACTTCTTCCGCCTCTACGACAAGCTGTCCGGCATGACCGGTACGGCCATGACCGAGGCCGCCGAGTTCCACCAGATCTACAAGCTGGGCGTCGTCCCGATCCCGACGAACCGGCCGATGGTCCGCAAGGACCAGTCGGACCTGATCTACCGCACCGAGGTGGCGAAGTTCGCGGCCGTCGTCGACGACATCGCGGAGAAGCACAAGAAGGGCCAGCCGATCCTCGTCGGCACGACCTCGGTCGAGAAGTCCGAGTACCTGTCGCGGCAGCTGTCCGACCGGGGCATCCCGCACGAGGTCCTCAACGCCAAGAACCACGAGCGTGAGGCGTCGATCGTCGCGCAGGCCGGCCGCAAGGGCGCCGTGACGGTCGCCACGAACATGGCCGGCCGCGGTACCGACATCAAGCTGGGCGGCAACCCCGACGACCTCGCGGAGGCGGAGCTGCGCCAGCGCGGCCTGGACCCCGTCGAGACGCCGGAGGAGTGGGTGGCGGCCCTGCCCGGCGCCCTGGAGAAGGCCGAGCTGGCCGTGAAGGCCGAGTCGGAGGAGGTCCGCGACCTCGGCGGCCTGTACGTGCTCGGCACCGAGCGGCACGAGTCGCGCCGGATCGACAACCAGCTGCGAGGCCGCTCCGGCCGCCAGGGCGACCCGGGCGAGTCCCGTTTCTACCTGTCGCTGGGCGACGACCTGATGCGGCTGTTCAAGGCGCAGATGGTCGAGCGCGTCATGGCGATGGCCAACGTGCCGGACGACGTGCCGATCGAGAACAAGATGGTCACGCGGGCCATCGCGTCCGCGCAGTCGCAGGTCGAGCAGCAGAACTTCGAGACCCGCAAGAACGTCCTGAAGTACGACGAGGTCCTCAACCGGCAGCGCGAGGTCATCTACGGCGAGCGCCGCCGCGTCCTGGAGGGCGAGGACCTGCACGAGCAGATCCGCCACTTCATGGACGACACCATCGACGCGTACATCCAGGCGGAGACCGTCGAAGGCTTCGCGGAGGAGTGGGACCTGGAGCGGCTGTGGGGCGCTTTCAAGCAGCTCTACCCGTGCGGTGTCACCATCGAGGAGCTGGAGGAGGCCGCCGGCGACCGCGCCGGGATCACCGCCGAGTTCATCGCGGAGTCCGTCAAGGAGGACATCCACGCGCAGTACGACGCGCGGGAGAAGCAGCTCGGCTCGGAGATCATGCGCGAGCTGGAGCGGCGGGTCGTCCTGTCGGTGCTCGACCGCAAGTGGCGCGAGCACCTGTACGAGATGGACTACCTCCAGGAGGGCATCGGCCTGCGGGCCATGGCCCAGAAGGACCCGCTCGTCGAGTACCAGCGCGAGGGCTTCGACATGTTCACCGCCATGATGGAGGGCATCAAGGAGGAGTCCGTCGGCTACCTGTTCAACCTGGAGGTCCAGGTCGAGCAGCAGGTCGAGGAGGTCCCCGTGCAGGCGACCGCCGAGCGCGCCTCGCTGCAGAAGGAGGAGGCCGTGCCGGCCGGTGCCGGGCGCCCCGAGATCCGCGCGAAGGGCCTGGAGGCGCCGCAGCGTCCGAACCGGCTCCACTACACCGCGCCGAAGGTCGACGGTGAGGGCACGGTCATCGAAGGCGACTTCGACAACGGCGAGACGCGTGCCCCGGACGGCATGACCCGCGCGGAGCGCCGCAAGGCCCAGAAGGGCGGACGCCGCCGCAAGAAGTGAGCGAGGCGGCCTGGTGGCGACCGCCGCGGCCGTGACGCGGCAGGACGCCGGAAGCAGGAGGCGGGGCCGGTGCGCGTCATGGAGACGCGCACCGGCCCCGCCTTTTCGCGGGGGCGGCACCGCGGCGGCGCCCGCGGCCCCGCCCAGGGGCAGCGTCAGGCGGCTCCGCGCCGCCCGGGGCGGTCGGCGTCACACGCAGCAGCCGGGGCGCCCGGAACACGGCCCCGGGTCGCGCCCTGCCCGGCGGGCGGGGTGACGTGCCCCGAGGAGCAGGGACCCGCCGTCCCGACCTGCGTACGCCCTGAAGGCCCCCGGTAGCCGTGAAGGCCCGGGCCCGCCACCCGGGCGCGACCTGGGTGGGAAACGCGCCTGACCGGTCGGTCCCGCACGTCCCGCACGTCCCGCACGGCGGCAGGCGGCACGTGCCCGCGCAGAGGGGCCGTACTGGCGGCCCGTACGTACGGCAGGTGGTTCCCGCCGCCCGCCCGTCCCGGGTCTCAGGAGCACCCGTGGCCCCTCACCTGGCGGGTCCTTCTGGCCCCTCGGCCGTTGGACGCGGTGCCGAGGTCTCCGAGCGCGCCCTGCACCCCGCCCGGCCGCTCGGAGACCCAGGCCCGGCCCGGTCGGCGCCCGTACGCGGCTTCGGCTCATGCGGTCGTACGGGTGTGTGGGCGCACGCCCTCCGCCACCGCCGCGCAGGCTCCGGCCCTCGTCCCGCGCTGCCCGGCGAGGGCTGCCCGCCCGGCGGCCGGACACCGCGGCCGCCCCGTACGCGGTGCGTCGTACGGCGCCGCGGGCACGGCTCCGATGGCGAGCAGGAAGCGGACGGGGCCGTACCGCACCGGGACGGGCCCGGCGCCTGGCGTGTGCCCCGATTGGCCGGAGCCCCGCGGGCGCAGGGCGCGGGCCCTCGCTCCCCCTCCAGGGCCGGGATCGCCGTCCGCGGCGGATGCGGCCGCCCCGCAGCCTGCCACCGCGCACCGCCTGCCGCCGCGCAGCCGCCGCTCCCGGCCCGGGGGAGCAGGGTCAGGGGCGGGCCGAGGCGTACGGCGCCGTCCCGGAGCGGGGTACGGTGCCGAGCTCCACGGCCGCGCAGCGCCACCTGCGGTCCTCACCCTGCTCCAGGCGGAACGCCATCGCGCGCACCCGGTCACCGCACTCCACGCACGCGTACGCCTCCACCACGCCCGGGCGCAGCGGCCTGCCCTCGCACCGGCGCAGCACCGGCCGGGTGGTGCGGCCGCCGGCCCTGAGGGCGTTGCCGGCGACGCGCAGCGGATTCGCCGGCGCCAGGTGGATGAGCTGCTCGTACGCCTCGCCGACGGTGTGGCCGAGCATCCAGTGCACGGGGCGCTCTCCGGTCAGGACCGACAGCAGCCGCTCCGCGAACAGCTCGTGGGGCGGCACCGGCCGGGCGGGGGCCGCAGGGCCGACCCCGGGGCGGTACCGGCGGGCGGGCGCGGCGACCGCGGTCGGAGCGCGCCCGCCCGGCCTTCACCCGGCCTCGCCCCCGGCCCCCGGACGCCGCCCGGACGCCGGGAGTCGCGGCGCGCGGGCGGCGCTGCCCGGTGCGGTGCGGAGTCCGGTGCGGTGCGGGGCAGGCTGCTCGGGGTGCCGGCCGGGGGCCGGTCCGCCGGGCCCGGGTGCGTGCGATCCGCCGCGTCCGCGGTGTGTGCGGGGGAGGGTGCCGCAGGCCGCTGCCTGGGGCCGGTGGTGGCGTGGTGCGCGGTCGGGGTCGCTTCTGTCATGGTCCGCCCGTTTCGGTCAGCCCGGAACTACCCGGGAGTAACTTCGGTCGGCCACTTCATACGGGCCCGCGCGGGCGGCCGCAACGACCCCCTGCTCCGCGCGTCACCGCACCGGAAATCACCTATTCGGGTGGTGCGGGGTGCGTGTTTCCGGGGTTGGACGGGGTGCTGACGGGACGCGAGTGGACCCCGGAACGCACGAGGACAGGCCCCCGAAGGGGGACCCTCGCACGTATCCTGAGGACGTCTCCGACTACGAAAGCGGCCTGCCACATGCGCGTGTACGTTCCCCTGACCCTTCCCGGTCTCGCACAGGCGCACGGGGCGGGCGAACTGGGCCCGGGCCCGCTGACCGCCTACGCCGTCACACCGGGGCTGCGCGAGTGGTACGTCTCCGACGACATCGAGGAGCTGGAGTACGCCGCGCTGAACCGGGCCGCCGCCGCGTCGCTGCGCATGCTGGCCGCCGACCCGGAGGCGGCGCGGCGCCGCATCGTGGTCGCCGTGGACGTGCCCGACGCCGCCACCACCGTGGACCCCGACCGCAGCCTGGACCCGGCCTCGGTCGGCGAGGTCCGGATCAACGGCGCCGTGCCGCTCGTGAAGGCGGCGGCCGTGCACGCCGACGCAGACGACGCCGAGGCGGCCGTGTCCGCCGCGGCGGACGCCCTGGGCGCGGCGGACATGGGAGACGACGACGCGCAGTTCACGGTCGACGGCGCGGAGGACCACGAGCTGCTCTGGTACGGCGTGCAGGAGATCCCCGGCCTGCTCGGCTGACCGCCGCGGGGCCGTACCCGGCCCGGTGGGCAGCCGGCCCTTCGCCGTTCCCGGCAGCCCCCGCGGGCCGGGCGCGGCCGGGTCCGTTGTCGGTGGGGGCCGGTACGGTTTTCGTATGGGGAAGCACAGCGCGCATCTGGTCTGGGACTGGAACGGCACACTGCTCGACGACATCGGCGCGGTCATCGACGCGACCAACGCCGCGTTCGCCGAGCTCGGCCTGGAACCGGTCACGCTGGCGCGGTACCGGGAGCTGTACTGCGTGCCGGTGCCGCTGTTCTACGAGCGGCTGCTCGGCCGCCTGCCGGACGACGACGAGTGGGCCGTCATGGACGGGGCGTTCCACCGGCACTACTGGACGCGCGCCGACGCCTGCGGGCTCACCGACGGCGCCGCGGAGCTGCTGGCGGCGGCCGCCGCGGCGGGCCGCACGCAGTCGCTGCTGTCCCTCGCCCCGCACGAGCGGCTGCTTCCGCTGGTGCGGCAGCACGGAATCCACGACTGGTTCGTCCGGGTCGACGGGCGCACCGACCAGTCCACGGCGGGCAAGGCGGCGCACATGGTGCGGCACCTGCGGGCACTCGACGGGGTGGCGCCGGAGCGGGTCGTCGTCATCGGGGACGCGGCCGACGACGCGGTGGCGGCGGCGCACGTGGGCGCGAAGGCGGTGCTGTACACCGGCGGCTCGCACAGCAGGGCGAGCCTGCGGGCAGCGGGAGTGCCGGTGGTGGACACGCTGGCGGAGGCCGTGGCGGTGGCGGAGGACCTGATCGCCTGAGCGCCCGGCTGCGCTCCGATCGGGCCGGCCGCCGAGGACGCCGACGTACGGAGGCATGCCCCCGCACCGAGAGGCAGGGCCGTGGCGCCCCGCTGCACGGAAGAGCCCCGGCCCCGGCTGTGCGGGGAGCCGCAGGGGTTTCCTCATCCGTCCTGTCCCGTTTCACCCGGCCCCCGGCTGGGCGGAAGCCGCACGGGCCCGTTGCACTCGACTCCCCGGCTGGGCGGAAGGCTGCACGGGCCCGTTGCGCCCGGCCCCCGGCCCGGGCGGAAGGCCGCACGGGGTAACGCGCCTACCCGGCCCGGAAGGGGGCCGGTAGCCGGGCACGTCGCCGTACGCCCACACGCCCGGACGCGGGGACCCCGCCCGGCCGCCGCTCAGGGGTGGGGCAGCGGCCCGGTCGGGGGCCCCGCCTCCAGGTGCGGAGGCATGCCCCCGGACCGGAGGGCGGGGCCCGGGAGGGTCAGGTCGCGGGGGCGGTGGCGCGCAGGACGTCCAGGAACGCGCGCATCCACGCCGGGTGGTCGGGCCAGGCACGGGCGGAGACCAGCGGTCCGTCCACGACCGCGGCCTGGTCGTGGAAGGTGGCGCCGGCGGACTGCATGTCGGGTTCCAGCGCGGGGTACGCCGTGACGTGCCGGCCGTCGAGCGCGCCGAGCACCGCGGTCAGCAGCGGGCCGTGGCAGATCTGGGCGATCGGCTTGTCCGCGTCGAAGAAGGACTTCACGATCTTGCGGAGTTCGGGGTCGTTGCGGAGGTACTCGGGGGCCCGGCCGCCGGGGATGACGAGACCCGCGTACCCGCTCGGCTCGACCTCGGAGAACGCCAGGTCGGCGGGGAGGGTGTAGCCGGGCTTCTCGGTGTACGTGTCATAGCCCGGCTCGAAGTCGTGGACGACGAAGCGGAGCGTCTTGCGGGCCGGTGCGGCGATGTCGACCCCGTACCCCTCCTCGCGGAGCCGCTGGTACGGGTAGAGCACCTCCAGGGACTCGGCCGCGTCGCCGGTGACGATGAGGATCTTGGGTGCCATCAGGCCTGCCTCCAGGGGAGTGGGATCCTTGCACACCTGTCGCTGTCCAGAGTGTCAAACTTCACCGCCGTCTTTTGTACACATACAGCCCATGACGGCCAAGGGGGGAAGGGCGATAGCCTGGACCCGTGATCAGCGCTATATGCCATGGGGGCAGCGGAGCCCCCGGCCGGCGCCCGGACTGTCGCCGTGTCCGGGCGGGTGCTGATCTTTCCCATCCGGTCCCGCCGCTCCTTCTCGCGACGCCTCCCCGCGCGTCCCGGAAGACGCCGTCGTGGCCGGATTTCTTCTTTTCCCGTCTTTCCCGCATGACGCTCCACCCGGGTGGATACCCCGCTGTGAGGCGTTGTGCACCACCGTTCACTACGTCACGCAACGGCGCGCGACAGGAGCCAGAGGACCATGCAGACCAAGCTGGACGAAGCCAAGGCCGAGCTGCTCGAACGGGCCGCTCGGGTAGCTGAGCACGAGAGCGGTGACCGCCCGGACCGGGCGACCCTCCTCGACTACCTCCAGCGCTACTACCTGCACACCGCTCCCGAGGACCTCACCGACCGTGACCCGGTGGACGTCTTCGGCGCGGCACTGTCGCACTACCGACTGGCCGAGAACCGCCCCCAGGGCACGGCCAACGTCCGGGTGCACACCCCGACGGTCGAGGAGAACGGCTGGACGTGCAGCCACACCGTCGTCGAGGTCGTCACCGACGACATGCCGTTCCTCGTGGACTCCGTGACGAACGAGCTGTCCCGCCAGAACCGGGGCATCCACCTCGTCGTCCACCCCCAGGTCGTCGTGCGCCGCGACGTGACCGGCAAGCTCATCGAGGTCGTCACCGACGGCGCCGAGCCCGGCGCAACCCGGCCGCACGACGCGCTCGTCGAGTCCTGGATCCACGTCGAGACCGACCGCGAGACCGACCGCGCCGACCTCAAGCAGATCACCGCCGACCTGCTGCGCGTCCTGTCCGACGTCCGCGAGGCCGTGGAGGACTGGGAGAAGATGCGCGAGGCCGCGCTGCGCCTCGCCGACGCTCTGCCCGACGAGCCCACCGCCGACGACCTGCGGCCCACCGAGGTCGAGGAGGCCCGCGAGCTGCTGCGCTGGCTCGCCGACGACCACTTCACCTTCCTCGGCTACCGCGAGTACAACCTCGTCGACGGCGACGCCCTCGCAGCCGTGCCCGGCACCGGACTCGGCATCCTCCGCTCCGACCCGCACCACAGCGGCGACGACGCCCACGGCCACCCCGTGTCGCCGTCCTTCAACCGGCTGCCCGCCGACGCCCGCGCCAAGGCCCGCGAGCACAAGCTGCTCATCCTCACCAAGGCCAACAGCCGGGCCACCGTCCACCGGCCCTCCTACCTCGACTACATCGGGGTGAAGAAGTTCGACGCCGCCGGCAACGTCGTCGGCGAGCGGCGGTTCCTCGGACTGTTCTCGTCCGCCGCGTACACCGAGTCGGTGCGGCGCGTCCCCGTCATCCGCCGCAAGGTCGCCGAGGTCCTCGACGCCGCCGGGTTCTCCCCGGACAGCCACGACGGCCGCGACCTGCTGCAGATCCTGGAGACGTACCCGCGCGACGAGCTGTTCCAGACGCCCGTCGACCAGCTCCTCGCCATCGTCACCAGCGTCCTGTACCTCCAGGAGCGCCGGCGCCTGCGGCTCTACCTCCGCCAGGACGAGTACGGCCGCTACTACTCGGCGCTCGTCTACCTGCCCCGCGACCGCTTCAACACCACGGTCCGCGAGCGGCTGACCGACATCCTCAAGGAGGAGCTCGGCGGCACCAGCGTCGACTTCACCGCCTGGAACACCGAGTCGGTCCTCTCCCGCCTCCACTTCGTCGTCCGCGTCCCGCAGGGCACCACCGTCAGCCCGCTCACCGACGCCGACGCCGACCGCATCGAGGCCCGCCTCGCCGAGGCCGCCCGCTCCTGGGCCGACGGCTTCGCGGAGGCCCTCAACGCCGAGGTCGGCGAGGAGCGCGCCGCCGAGCTGCTGCGCCGCTTCGGAGGCGCCTTCCCCGAGGGCTACAAGGCCGACCACATCCCGCGCACCGCCGTCGCCGACGTCGTCCAGCTGGAGCAGCTCAAGGACGGCGGCAAGGACTTCGCCCTGTCGCTGTACGAGCCGGTGGGCGCCGCGCCCGGCGAGCGCCGCTTCAAGATCTACAAGACGGGCCCGCAGGTCTCCCTGTCCGCGGTGCTGCCGGTTCTCAACCGGCTCGGCGTCGAGGTCGTCGACGAGCGGCCGTACGAGCTGCGCTGCGCCGACCGCAGCCACGCCTGGATCTACGACTTCGGCCTGCGCATGCCCGCGCCCGCCGGGAGCGGTGGCGACTACCTGGGCGACGACGCCCGCAAGCGCTTCCAGGAGGCGTTCGCCGCCACCTGGACCGGCCGCGCCGAGAACGACGGCTTCAACGCGCTCGTGCTGGGCGCCGGCCTGGACTGGCGGCAGGCCATGGTGCTGCGCGCCTACGCCAAGTACCTGCGCCAGGCGGGCTCCACCTTCAGCCAGGACTACATGGAGGACACCCTCCGCACCAACGTCCACACGACCCGGCTGCTCGTCTCCCTGTTCGAGGCGCGGATGTCGCCGGAGCGGCAGCGCGCCGGCACCGAGCTCACCGACGGCCTGCTGGAGGAACTCGACGGGGCGCTGGACCAGGTCGCCTCCCTCGACGAGGACCGCATCCTGCGCTCCTTCCTCACCGTCATCAAGGCGACGCTGCGGACCAACTTCTTCCAGAAGGGCGCCGACGGCGCGCCGCACCCGTACGTGTCGATGAAGTTCGACCCGCAGGCCATCCCGGACCTGCCGGCCCCCCGCCCCGCCTTCGAGATCTGGGTGTACTCGCCGCGCGTCGAGGGCGTCCACCTGCGCTTCGGCAAGGTCGCCCGCGGCGGCCTGCGCTGGTCCGACCGCCGCGAGGACTTCCGCACGGAGATCCTGGGCCTGGTCAAGGCGCAGATGGTGAAGAACACCGTCATCGTGCCGGTCGGCGCCAAGGGCGGCTTCGTCGCCAAGCAGCTGCCCGACCCGGCCGCGGACCGCGACGCGTGGCTGGCCGAGGGCGTCGCCAGCTACCGCACCTTCATCTCGGCGCTGCTCGACATCACCGACAACCTCGTGGGCGGCGAGGTCGTGCCGCCCGCCGACGTCGTCCGGCACGACGAGGACGACACGTACCTCGTGGTCGCCGCCGACAAGGGCACCGCCACGTTCTCCGACATCGCCAACGAGGTCGCCACCGGCTACGGCTTCTGGCTCGGTGACGCCTTCGCGTCCGGCGGCTCCGCCGGCTACGACCACAAGGGCATGGGCATCACCGCCCGCGGCGCCTGGGAGTCCGTGAAGCGGCACTTCCGGGAGCTCGGCCACGACACGCAGACGCAGGACTTCACGGCCGTCGGCATCGGCGACATGTCCGGTGACGTGTTCGGCAACGGCATGCTGCTCAGCGAGCACATCCGGCTCGTCGCGGCCTTCGACCACCGGCACATCTTCATCGACCCGAACCCGGACCCGGCCGTCTCCTACGCGGAGCGCCGCCGCATGTTCGAGCTGCCCCGCAGCTCCTGGGCCGACTACGACACCGCGCTGCTCAGCCCCGGCGGCGGCGTCCACTCCCGGCAGGCCAAGGCCATCCCGGTCAACGCCGCCATGCGGGCCGCCCTGGGCATCGAGGACGGCGTCACCAAGCTGACCCCGGCCGAGCTGATGAAGGCGATCCTGCGGGCACCCGTCGACCTGCTGTGGAACGGCGGCATCGGCACGTACGTGAAGGCCGCCCACGAGTCCCACGCGGACGTCGGCGACAAGGCCAACGACGCGATCCGCGTCAACGGCGAGGAGCTGCGCGTCAAGGTCGTCGGCGAGGGCGGCAACCTCGGCCTCACCCAGCTCGGCCGGATCGAGTTCGCCCGCAGGGGCGGCCCCGGCGGCGAGGGCGGCAAGGTCAACACCGACGCCATCGACAACAGCGCCGGCGTCGACACCTCCGACCACGAGGTCAACATCAAGATCCTGCTGAACGGGCTCGTCGCGGAAGGCGACATGACCGTCAAGCAGCGCAACAGGATCCTCGCCGAGATGACCGACGAGGTCGGCGCGCTGGTGCTGCGCAACAACTACGCGCAGAACACCAACCTCGCCCTCGCCCTCCAGCAGTCGGCGTCCCTGCTGCACGCCCAGCAGCGGTTCATGCGCCGCCTGGAGCGGGACGGGGCCCTGGACCGGGACCTGGAGTTCCTGCCCTCCGACCGGCAGATCCGCGAGCTGCTCAACAGCGGCAAGGGCCTCAGCCAGCCCGAGCTGGCCGTCCTCCTCGCCTACACCAAGATCACGGTGGCGGAGGAGCTGATCGCCACCGACCTGCCGGACGACCCGTACCTGCGCGGGCTGCTCCACGCGTACTTCCCGACGAAGCTGCGCGAGGAGTTCCCCGAGCACATCGACGCGCACCCGCTGCGCCGCGAGATCGTCACGACGGTGCTCGTCAACGACACCGTGAACTCCGGCGGCTCGACGGTGCTGCACCGGCTGCGGGAGGAGACCGGCGCGTCCATCGAGGAGATCGTGCGGGCGCAGACCGCCGCCCGCGCCATCTTCGGCCTCGGCGCCGTCTGGGACGCCGTGGAGGCCCTCGACAACCGGGTCCCGGCCGAGGTGCAGAACCAGATCCGGCTGCACTCCCGGCGCCTCGTCGAGCGCGGCACCCGCTGGCTGCTCAACAACCGGCCGCAGCCGCTGCGGCTCGCGGAGACCATCGACTTCTTCGCCGAGCGCGTGGAACTGGTCTGGTCGGAGATGCCGAAGCTGCTGCGCGGCGCCGACCTGGACTGGTACGGGGGCCTGGTCGACGAGCTGACCGGGGCGGGGGTGCCGGACGAGCTGGCGGCCCGTGTCGCCGGGTTCTCCTCCGCGTTCCCGACGCTCGACATCGTCGCCGTCGCCGACCGCACCGGGAAGGACCCGCTGGCCGTCGCCGAGGTCTACTACGACCTGGCGGACCGGCTGCGCATCACCCAGCTGATGGACCGGATCATCGAGCTGCCGCGGGCCGACCGCTGGCAGTCCATGGCCCGCGCCTCCATCCGCGAGGACCTGTACGCCGCGCACGCCGCGCTCACCGCGGACGTCCTCGCCGCGGGGAACGGCACGTCGACGCCCGCCGAGCGGTTCACCGCCTGGGAGAGCAGGAACGCCGCGCTGCTGGGCCGCGCCCGCGCCACCCTGGAGGAGATCCAGGGCTCGGAGGCGTTCGACCTGGCGAACCTGTCGGTGGCCATGCGGACGATGCGGACGCTGCTGCGCACGCACAGCTAGCGGTACGCCCCGCGGGGGCGCCCACCGGCACGGTGGGCGCCCCCGCGGCGTATCCGGAAGCCTCGGACGAGGACGCCGCCCGGCGGACCGGCAGCCGGCGCGGCGGTGTCAGGGGACCCGCAGCACGTCGGGCGCCGACTCCTCCCACAGCAGCCGGCACGACAGCAGCGCCGCCCACACCAGCAGCCCGTTGCGGGCCACCAGCAGCGCGCAGCCCAGCGGGGTCACCGTCAGCACCTGGAGGTACAGCACCGGGTAGACGAGCGCGCTGAGCGCCGCCGCCGGCAGCAGCAGCAGCGCCACCGGCCGCTGCGTCGTGGCCCGCGACGTCAGGCACACCGCGGCGAGCCCCAGCAGCCACACCATGTACTGCGGGCTCAGCACCCTGCTGGTCACGGTGACCAGCAGCACCGCCATCAGCGCCGCGTCGGCGGGCGTGGCGGCCGACCAGTGCAGCGACCGGACGCGCCACAGCAGCAGCCACACCAGAGCGGCGCCCGTCAGCACCAGGGACGCGCCCGCCACGACGGCCGTGTACGGGCCGGTGAACTCGAACGCCCCGTACCGGTACACCACCTGCCCCGGCCAGCCCGCCAGCCGGGCGACGGACAGCAGCGTGCCGCCCACCGACTCCACCTGCACCCCGCGCCCGCCCTGGTGCCGGAGGAACCCCAGGGCCTGCGGGTACAGCAGGAGCAGCGCCGCCGCACCGGCCGCCGCGGTGGCCACCAGCGCCCCCAGGACCGGCGGGTCACCCGTCCCCGCGGCGTGCCGGCCAGCGCGAGCAGCGGCCAGCCCTTCACCAGGGCGCCCAGTCCGACGAGGGCGCCGCCCAGCCGGGCCGGTCCCGCCCGCACCGCGAGCAGGCCGCCCACGGCGAGCGCGGTGACGAGCACGTCGTACCGGGCGAGCGGCAGGTGCAGCAGCAGCGGCAGCGCGCACGTCCAGTACCAGGCGCCGGCGGCGCAGTCGCCGCCGCGCGCCCGCGCCAGGGCGAGGGCGACGGCGGCGTCCGCCGCCAGGGTGAGGGCGACGAACGCCTGGAAGTACGTGAGTCCCGGGACCGCGCCCGGCGCGAGCAGCACCAGGGCGGCGCCCGGCGGGTACTGCCACGCGGTCTCGTCGGCGGGGAGCACCCCCCGGGCGAGCTGCTCGTACCAGTACCGGTACAGGACGTGCACCTCGCGCCCGACCCCGCCGATGCCGAGGGTGTCGTGGGCCAGCAGCCACAGCATGCCGCAGCGGGTGAGCAGCCACACGGCGGCCAGCGGCAGCAGCCCCGGCCGGGGCGGCCTGCGGAAGCGCAGCCTGATCCGCCTCAGCCGCGGGGGCGCAGGGCGCGGGGCGGCCGCTGCGCCCGCGGGGTGCGGGGCTTCTCCGGCGGGTCCAGGGGACGCGGCGTGGGCGGGGTGCGCAGGGCACCGCCCAGGCCGAGACGGCGTGGACGCGGGGTGCTGGTCATCTCCGCGCACTTTAGTGGCCTATGTCATGCTGTGCCCCGTTTTGCTGGCGTGGGGGTGAGGGCCCTGGGGTGTGCCCGGTCGGTGGCGGGTGGGGTGGGCGAGGCCCGCGGAGCGGGGCGTCCGGCCGGAGGCGGGCGGGGCGCCGGCGCAGTGGGCCTGGCGGACGGGCGGGGGCGACCGGCCGGGCCGGCGGGCCCGGGGACTAGATGAATGAGTCCGATGTCTTCAGTGGTCGTAGGCGATCAGTGATCGCTTGACGGGGGCGTTGGTGGCCCAGTTGTGCCAGATGCCGGCGGCGAGGGCGAGGAGTCGTTGGCCGGTGCGGGCGAAGACTCCGGCTGGGGTTCTGCCGCCGTGCTGTTCGAGGCTGAGCTGGCCCTTGAGGGTGTCGATGACGGCTTCGATCCACTGCCGGACCCGGGCGATCTTTCCGTGCCGGGCTGGTTCGTCCTCGCGGTCCGGCCGCACCAGATGAACCCCGAGCCGCTCGGAGCAGAACGCTTCGAACTCCTTCCCGGCGAAGCCCTTGTCGGCGAGGATCACCTGTCCTTGGCGGACGAGGTGGTGGTCGCGTTCGAGTAGCGCGGCCATCACCTCCCGTTCGCCGATCTTGGGGTTGGCCAGGCACCAGGTGACGGGCATGCCTTCGGCGGTGGTGACCAGGTAGAGGCGGAAGCCCCAGAAGAAGCGGGAGTGGCTGCGGCAGTAGCCGTACCCGCAGTGTCCGGCCAGGTCGGAGCGTTTGACGGTCTCGCGGGAGGCCGCGCAGGGCAGCGGGGTGGAGTCGATCAGCCGCAGGTCGTCGTTCCAGGTCGGCACCTGCCGGGCCAGTGCCTCGATCACGCGGCTGATCAGGGGGCCTGCGGCGTTGAGGCGCTTGTTGTAGGCGGACTGCTGGGGCAGGTAGCGGAACAGGTGGCCGAGGCGGGCGTGGGCGAAGCGGATCCAGTGCCGGGCCGAGGGAAAACCGAGCAGGACCTGGGCGACCGCCAGGCACAGCAGTTCGGCGTCCGTCAGTTTCGGGGGTCGCCCGATCCGGCGACAAGGCGCCACATGGTCGTCGATGAACACGTACAGTGCCGCCAGAAGGGCGTCCAGGTTGTCTTCACACACTGACCAACGGGCGCCCTTCGCCATGGTCGCGACCAGCACGAACATCGGACTCATTCATCTAGGTGCGGCCCGTCTCCTTCTCGTACGCCTTGACGACCTCGTCCACCGGGCCGTCCATCAGCAGCCGCCCCGCCTCCAGCCAGAGCGCACGGTCGCAGGTCTCGCGGATGGTGGAGTTGCTGTGGCTCACCAGGAACACCGTGCCCGCCTGCGCCCGCAGCTCGTCGATGCGCTTCTGGCTGCGCCGCCGGAAGGCCGCGTCACCGGTGGCCAGGGCCTCGTCGATGAGCAGCACCTCGTGCGACTTGGCGGCGGCTATGGAGAACCTCAGCCGTGCGCCCATGCCGGAGGAGTACGTGCGCATGGGCAGCGAGATGAAGTCGCCCTTCTCGTTGATGCCGGAGAAGTCGACGATCTCCTGGTAGCGCTCCTTGACCTCCTCGCGGGTCATGCCCATCGCGAGGCCGCCGAGGACGACGTTCCGCTCACCGGTCAGATCGCCCATCAGGGCGGCGTTCACGCCGAGCAGGGAGGGCTGGCCGTGGGTGTAGACGCGGCCCTCGCTGCACGGCAGCAGCCCGGCCACGGCCTTCAGCAGCGTCGACTTGCCGGAGCCGTTGCTGCCGATCAGCCCGATCGCCTCGCCCTTGTACGCGGCGAAGCTGACGCCCTTCACGGCGTGCACCGTCCGGGCGCCCGGCGCGGGCCCGCGGCCGCGCCGCGACAGGATCCGGGACAGGGCGGCGGTGGCGGCGCCGCGGCCGCCCCTGGACCCGCCGTTGACGGTGTAGGTCACGTGGACGCCGTCGGCGACGACGGTCGGGACGCGTTCCCCGGTGGTGGTCGGTTCAGCCACGGCCGTACGTCTCCTCTGCCTTCCAGAAGTACACGAACCCGCCGGCGAAGGCGGCCACCGCCCAGCCGGCCGCGGCGGCCCACACGTGCGGCGGCAGCTGCGCGGAGGTGTAGCTGTCGATGAGCGCGAAGCGCATCAGGTCGATGTAGAGCGCGGCCGGGTTGTACGGCAGGACTGCGGCCACCAGGGCCGGCAGGTCGCGGTCGGCCAGGACGTGCTGGATGCTCCACATCACGCCCGACCCGTACATCCAGGTCCGCAGCACGAACGGCATGAGCTGGGACACGTCCGGTGTGCGGGCCGTCAGCCGGGCGAGGGCCAGCGTCAGGCCGGTGTTGAACAGCGTCTGCAGGGCCAGCGCCGGCACGACCAGCAGCCAGGACGCGCCCGGCCGGATCCCGCACGCGAGAAGAATGACGGCGAGGGTCGCCAGGGAGAACAGCAGCTGCTGGAGCTGCTGGAGGGCCAGTGCGATCGGCAGGCTCGCCCGCGGGAAGTGCAGCGCCCGCACGAGACCGGCGTTGCCGCTGATCGCGCGGCTGCCGGCCATCAGCGAGTTCGCGGTGAACGTCCAGACGAAGACGCCGGTCACCAGGAACGGCACGAAGTCCGCCACGTGGCTTTTCGTGTCCATCAGTACGCCGAAGACGACGTAGTAGACGGCGGCGTTCAGCAGGGGTGTCGCCACCTGCCAGAGCTGGCCCAGCTTCGCCTGGCTGTACTGCGCGGTGAGCCGGGCCGTCGCGAACGCGGCGATGAAGTGGCGCCGCGCCCACAGCTGCCGCACGTAGGCCGGCAGGGACGGCCGGGCGCCGCTGACACTCAGCCCGTGGCGCAGCGCGAGCGCCCGCAGGTCCTCGGGGGGAGCGGGGGCGCCGCCCTCCGCCGGCCGGGCGAGGGTGGTGGCAGGACTCACCAGGCGTACGCCTTTCGTGCGGTCGTCTCGGGAACGCGAAAACCGTCGGGACGGACCCGTATCGTCGCTACGGCGAGGTTAGGACGTCCGTACGACGGAACGCAACCGTCGCGTCGTGACGGGTGCCTGCGCAACCGCCTATGATCCCCGGCATGACGCCACCGCCGCCCGCCCCCCGCCGCGCCCCCGCGGGAGCCGCCGTGCTCCGCGAGGACGTGACCCGGGCCATCCGCGCGGCCGTCTTCGAGGAGCTCGCCGCCGTCGGTTTCGCCCGGATGTCCATCGAAGGCATCGCCCGCCGGGCCGGGGTCGGCAAGACCGCCGTCTACCGCCGCTGGAAGTCCAAGCTGTCCCTCGTCCTCGACCTGGTGACCGCGTTCGCCGCGCAGGGCCTCCCGGCACCCGCGACCGGCTCGCTGTACGGCGACGTGCGCGCCCTCCTGGAGGTCGCGGCCCACGCGCTGCGCCACCCGGTCGCCTCCCAGGTCATCCCCGACCTGCTGGTGGAGGCCGCGCGGCAGCCGGAGATCGCCGACGCGATCAGGACCGCACTCCTCGACGGCCAGCGCGGAGTCGCCTCCCAGGTCGTCCGGGACGCCGTGGCCCGGGGCGAGCTGCCCGAGGGCGCCGACCCGGAGCGCGCCCTGGACCTGATCGTCGGCCCGCTGTACTGGCGGCTCGTCGTGGTCCGCTCGCCCCTGCCGGACGGGTACCTGGACGACCTCGCCGCATCGGCCGTCGCCGCGCTCAAGGCCGCGTGACACGGGACGCCCCGAGCACCGGCGCCCGTCGTACCGGGACAGCCCGCCGCCCGGGCCGGGCGCGCCGGGCACCCCTTCCGGGGGCCCGGCGGCCCCGTGGTCGCCCGGGGAAGCCTCCCGCCGCCCCGGTCCCGGCTACCGGCGCTGCGGCCCCCGACGGGGACGTCACGTGCCGCGGCCGCCGACGGCGCCGGGGCGGGTCGGCGCTCCTCCCGGGGCACGACCGGCGGCAGCGTCGACGGGTCCTGCCCGAGGAACACGTGCCGCACGACCCGCTCCGCGGCGTGCCCGTCGTCGTACGGGCAGAACCGGTCGCGGAACGCCGCCCGCAGCTGCGCCGAGCGCGAGCCGCGCCAGTGCCCGGTGGTGAAGATGTCGATCAGCTCGTCCTCGCTGCGGGCGACCGCCCCCGGCGGGAAGGCCCGCACGTCGAGGTAGGTGCCGCGGGCCGCCGCGTACGCCTCCCAGTCCTCGGCGTGCACCACGACCGGGCGGTCCAGCACCGCGAAGTCGCACATCAGCGGGCCGTAGTCCGTGACCAGGGCGTCCGACGCCAGGCACAGCTCCTCGACGGACGGGTGCGCCGACACGTCCACCACCCTCGGGTGGTCCGGCAGGTCCGCGGCGCCCAGGGCGAGGACCGTGAACCGCGGCCCGAGGGACAGCACGACCCGCTCCAGGTCGAGCAGGCGCGGCTGCGGGGTGACGTAGTCGCGCACGGCCGGGGCGTACAGCACCGCGGTGTGCCCCTCGGCGATCCCCAGCGCGGCGCGCACCGCCGCGACGTCCGCCGCGGTGGCCCGCAGGTACGCGTCGGTGCGCGGCGAGCCGTACTCCAGCACGCCGTACGCCGCGGGGAACGCCCGCTCCTGCACCAGGGTGGCGTGCCGGTTCGCGGTGACCACGTGGTCCCAGGAGTCGGCGGCGCGCAGCAGCGACACGGGGTCGACGGCGCCGCGGGCGGCAGGCCGCCGCTGGAGGTCCAGCCCCTCGTGGCCGATCGGCGTGCCGTGCCGGGCGCGCACGAAGACCTGGCCCCGCCGCTTCACCAGCCCCTCCGCCTCCCCGGCGGTGTCCCCCACGTGGTACGCCGAGCGGGCGAGCGCCGTCCAGTACGCGGCGGTGCCGGGGCGCAGCACGCGGGGGTCGGCGGGCACGGGGCCGCCCTGCCCGTGCCCGCGGATCCAGGCCGTCCGCATCCCGGGCAGCAGTTCGCGGACCCGCTCCTCCAGCGCGGCGGGGCAGCCGCTGTAGCCGGGGCTGCCGGGCGCGGCGAACACCGCGTGGTCCGCCCGCAGCGGCAGTAGCAGCTGGATCCGGTAGTGCGCCCGCAGCAGCGCGCCGCGCAGCCCCCGCAGGACCCCGCGGACCCGGTGCGCCGCCCGCCCCCGGGCCGCCCGGGCCGCGACCAGGGCGCGGAAGAGCCGGCGGGCGCCGAGCCGGACCAGGCCGCGCGCCACCCGGCCCGGCGCCTCCGCGGCGGCACCGCGGGTCAGGTGGCGGCGGTGGTGGGCGCGCATCAGCCGGAAGAACGCCGCGCGCCGGGCCGCCGGCACCCGGCCGGGCGCCGAGAACAGCGCGGCGAGGTCCTCCGCCATGCGGCCGAAGAGGGGGGCGCGCCAGCGCGCGAGGGCGGAACGGCTGTCGACGTACGCGAAGAGGCGGTCGTACTGCGCGAACACGTCGAAGTCGCGGTCGCCGCGCACCCGGCCCCGGTGCGGGCGGTGGTGCACGCACACCCGGTCCAGGGTGGCGAGCGACCCGGCGGCCATGAGGGCGGGGTACGTGAACGGCAGGTGCCCGTGGTGCCCGGCGGGGAACCGGAGGCCCTTGCGCTCCAGGAACTCCCGGCGGTACGCCCTGTTCCACACGACCGGCGGCACCCGCAGCAGCCCCGGCCGGTCGGCGAGCGTGAAGGGGGCGGGTCCGGCCTGCGCCAGGTGGCGGCGGGCGGCGTCGGGCCGCGGTTCCCCCGTCCACGGCACGTGGGCGTGGCCGTAGAGGAGGACGTCGGGGGAGCCGGTCTCCTTCAGCCGGTCCGCGACCGCCTGCAGGGCGTCAGGGGCGAGGACGGTGTCCCCGTCGAGGAACAGGACGTAGTCGCCCTCCGCCCGGTCCAGTCCCGCGTTGCGGGCGCGCCCCGGCCCGCGGCCCGCCGGCAGCCGCAGCACCGCGACCCGCCGGTCCCGGGCCGCCGCCTCGTCGGCGATCTCCGCGCAGCCGTCCGCGTCCCCGCCGCAGACCGCGATCACCTCCAGGTCGTCGAAGGGCTGCGAGAGCACCGACTCCAGGCAGGCGTGCAGGGAGGACCGGACGTGGTACGCGGGGACGATGACGCTGAACCGGGGCATGGCCCGGGAACGCCCGCCGGGCACGGCGGGTTACGCGCACGTGCGTCATCCGAGGAGTGCCCGGACCGTCCTGCCCGCGATCCCCGGGTTTCCGGGCGTTCGCCGAGGTGACGTGCGAGGGCGGCGACTTGACGAGGCGTCAGTGCCGCTCGCGCCCTCACCTGCCCTCCCTCACCTGCCCTTGGGCGCGGTGCGTCCGTCCTGGACCTTGCCGCCGCTGATGACGTCGTACGGCCGCCCGAGGGCGGGGACCGGCTGCACGGGCTGCGCGGCCCCGGCGGGGCACTGCTCCTTGCCGTCTGAGGGGCAGGCCCGCCGCCGCACCGGTCCGGGCGGGCGGCCCCGCTGCCGTACCGGTCCGAGCGGGGCGGCACCGCCGCCGGGGCTACTTCACCGCGCCCGCCATCACGCCTGACACGAACTGCCGCTGGAACGCGAAGAAGACCGCCAGCGGGATCACCATCGACACGAACGCGCCCGGTGCCAGCACGTCGATGTTGTTGCCGAACTGGCGGACCTGCTGCTGGAGCGCCACCGTGATCGGCGGCGACGACGAGTCCGCGAAGATCAGGGCGATCAGCATGTCGTTCCACACCCACAGGAACTGGAAGATGCCCAGCGACGCGATCGCCGGGCCGCCGAGCGGCAGGACCACCCGGGTGAACAGCCGCACCTCGCCCGCCCCGTCCAGCCGCCCTGCCTCCAGCAGCTCGCGCGGGATCTCCGCGAAGAAGTTCCGCAGCAGGAAGATCGCGAACGGCAGGCCGAACGCGGTGTGGAACAGCACCACGCCGAGGGTCGTCTCGAAGACGCCCACCGCACCGAACAGCTTCGACACCGGGACGAGCGCCACCTGCACCGGCACCACCAACAGGCCCACCACCGCCAGGAACCACCAGTCCCGGCCGGGGAAGTCCATCCACGCGAAGGCGTAGCCGGCGAGCGACCCGACCACCACGACCAGGACCGTGGACGGGACCGTGATCTGCACGGTGGACAGCAGCGAGCCGGTGATCGCGCCGTCGGCCAGGAGCGCCCGGTAGTTGTCGGCGGTCAGCTGCGCCGGTGCCGTGAACACGGTCCACCAGCCGCTCGCGCTGATGTCCGACGGCGAGCGCAGCGACGACAGGAGCAGGCCCACCGTCGGCATCAGCCAGAACAGCGCCACGACGACGAGGACGACCCGTACCGCGCCCCCGCCGAGGCGGGAGGCGATCCGGGAGGCCGCGGAAGGGGGGCTCATCGCCGGGACTCCCTTCTGATCCTGCGGATGTTGAACAGCATCACGGGCAGCACCAGCAACAGCAGCAGCACCGCGATGGCGCTGCCGACGCCCAGGTGGGCGTCCGTGCCGAACGACGACCGGTACAGCTGGAGCGCCAGCACGTTCGCGTCGTCCTGCACGGAGCCGGGCGCGATGACGAAGACCAGGTCGAAGATCTTCAGCACGTTGATCATCAGGGTGACCAGCACCACCGCGAGCACCGGCGCCAGCAGCGGCACGGTCACCCGGCGGAACACCTGCCACTCGCCCGCCCCGTCCACCCGGGCCGCCTCCAGCAGTTCGCGCGGCACCGCGGCGAGGCCCGCGGCGATGAGGACCATCGCGAAGCCCGCCCACATCCACACGTAGCTGCCGATGATCGCCGGCGTCACCAGCGCGGGACCCAGCCAGTCCACACCGTTGTACGGAGCGCGGAAGTTCGACTCCGGCAGCCGCAGGTACGCGCCGTCCGCGGCCGCGGGCAGGGAGAAGGCGCCGTCCGCCGCGACCGTGGTGGCGGCGACGACCCGGCCGTCCTTGACGGCCTCCACCGTGAGGCCCTTCAGGCCCCTCTCCCGGGCGTCCACCGCGTTGGGGGTGCCCCCGCCGCCGCGGGTGAAGTCCAGCCACGCCGTGCCCGTCACCCGGTCCTGCGCCGCGACCGGGGTCCTCGCGGGGCGCGCGTCCTCGGGCATGTCGCCCGGGGCCACGCCCACCAGCGGCAGGAGGGCGGGCGTGCCGATCCGTACCGGCTCCTTCGTGAGGTACGCCCCGCCGCCCGCCGGCTCCAGCGGATGCACCGGCAGGGGGCGGGCCCGCGGGTATGCCGACGCCTCGGCGAACGTGTCGTGCACGCCCACCACCACGGCGTTGGCGACGCCCCGGTCGGGGTCCTGCTCGTACACCAGGCGGAAGATGATGCCCGCCGCCAGCATCGAGATCGCCATCGGCATGAACACCACCAGCTTGAACGCCGTGCCCCAGCGGACGCGCTCGGTCAGCACCGCGAAGACCAGCCCGAGGGCCGTGGCCACCGTCGGGGCCACGACCACCCAGACCGCGTTGTTCCGCACGGCCGTCAGGATCGTGTCGTCCGTGAAGAGCTCGACGTAGTTGTCCAGGCCGGCGAAGCCGGTGCCCGGCCGGTCAAGGAACGACCGGTGCACCGAGTAGCCGATCGGGTACGCCACGAGGGCGCCCAGCAGGACCAGCGCGGGCAGCAGGAACGCCGCCGCCATCAGGCCGCGGGTGCCGGTCACCCGCCGGCGGCCCCGGAACCCTCCCCGGCCCCGGGGTCGCGGGGGAGCGGTCGCCGCCACGGCGTCAGCTCCCGTCCCGGTAGGCCGCGGCCGCGTCCGCCTCCAGCCGCCGCTGGGTCCCCGCCACGTCCCGCGGGTTCTTCAGGAAGTCCTGGAGCGCCTTCCACTCGCCCTTGCCGGGCGTCCCGCCGAACGACTGGGGCATCTGGTCGGACATGTCGAAGCGGAAGGAGTCGCCCGACGCGATCAGCGCCTCCGCGATGCCGCGCTGCACGTCGTTCGGGTACGCGGCCGTGTCCAGCGCCTTGTTGGGGGAGAGGAAGCCGCCTTCCGCCGCCCACAGCGCCGCCGCGTCCGGCGAGGCCAGGAACGTCATCAGGGCCTGCGTCGCCGGCTTGTCCGTCAGGGCGACCGCGACGTCCCCGCCCGTCACCACGGGCGGGTCGCCGTCCACGGCGGGGAACGGGAACACCTTCGCGTCCGTGCCGATCTCCGCGTCCGTCTGCGCGATGTTGACGGAGACGAAGTCCCCTTCGAAGACCATCGCGGCCTTCGGCCGGTCGCCGCCCGTGAAGGTCTGGGTGACGGACGCCGGGAACTCCGTCTGCAGCGCCCCGTCGGGGCCGCCCGCGATGAGGTCCGGCCGGCCGAAGAGCTCGCCGAGGGTGGTCAGCGCCCTCGCGACCGACGGATCGGTCCACGGGATCTCGTGCCGGGCGAGCCGGTCGTACTTCTCCGGCCCGGCCTGGGAGAGGTACACGTTCTCGAACCAGTCCGTCAGCGTCCAGCCGTCCGCGCCGCCGACGGACACCGGGGCGACACCGGACGCGGAGATCGTCTCGGCCGTCGACAGGAACTCCTTCCACGTCTTCGGCTCGCTCACCCCGGCGTTGTCGAAGACGGCCGCGTTGTACCAGACGAGGGACTTGTTCGCGGCCTTGAAGTACACCCCGTACAGCTTCGAGTCGACCGTGCCGAGCTGCTGCCAGCCCCGCGAGTAGTTGGCCTCGACCTGCTCGCGCGCCTCCCGGCCCGCCGGCTTCGCCCAACCCCGCTCGACCGCCTCGCGGAGCGCGCCCACCTGCTGGAGCATCGCCACGTCGGGCGGGGCGCCGCCGGCGATCTTCGTGCCGATGTAGTTGAGCATGGCGTCCTGCGTCGGTACGTAGCCGACCTTCGCGCCCGTGCGCCGCTCGAACTCCTTGAGGACCTTGGTGAAGCCCTCCTGCTCGGGGCCGGTCCACACGGCCACCACCTGGAGCTCCTGCCCGTCCAGCCGGGGTAAGGACACCGTCTCCGCGGAGCCGGTGGAGCCGGCCGGGCCGCCCTTGCCGTCGCCGTTCCCGCCGCAGCCCGCCAGGGCCAGGGCCCCGACCGCGGCCAGGGCCGCGACGGCCCGGCGGGTGTGCAGAGTTGTCCGCATCGCTGCCCCGTTTCTCCGGTTGCTGTGCGTCGTCCTCGTGCGTGTCCCTTTCGTTCTGGTCTACGCCGCACACCGGGGTGCCGCAATACCGCCTTCCGCACCAACAAGCCCATCGTGATGGGCTTGTGACGTGCCGTCATGCGCGGAGGGCCGGGCGGGCGGTCGCCGGGCCCGCCGCCCCGCCCCCACCCTTCCCGCCCTGTGCCCGCCCTCCTGGGCACGGGCCCGCCGCGCAGGGCCCGGGGCCTTCGGGTCTGCCGCCCTCGGGCCCGGGGCCCCTGCACCCCGCGGGTGGCTCAGCGCGGTGCGGGGTCCGGGACCAGCGGGGGCAGCGGGCCGGCGTCCACGGAGCGGGCCGCCCGGTCCAGCGCACTGGCCAGCAGTGCCAGGTCCGTGGGGCCGTTGCCGAGTTCGCGTACCGGGCGGCGGGCGGCGGGTCGCCCATGCGCTCCCACTCCAGGGGCACGACCGTCGGGCGGAGCGTCGACGTGCGCGGGATGCGCCCCGTCACCCGGCCCGCCTGGAACGGCGTCACCCGCCCGTCCGCGTGCACGGCCCGGCCGCGCCCCGGCGCCGGATCGTCCGGGCCCGGCACGGCCGGCGGGGCGTCGAGCAGCACCCGCAGCCGCGCCTGCCGGGCCGCCTCCGTGGCCGCCGTGCGGTCGGGGCGCGCGCTCGCCGCGACCAGGTGGACGCCCAGCCGCCCGCCGTCCCGCGCCACCGCCTCCAGCGCCCGTACGACCGACCCCGCGGCCGGGCGGCCCGGGCTGCCGAGCGCGGGGGCCACCAAAGCGTCCAGGTCGTCGACGAGGACGACCAGGAGCGGCGGCCGCGCCCCCTCGGCGGCCTCCGGGTGCCGCGCCCCCGCCAGTTCGCCGCGCCGCTTCAGCTCCGCGCCGAGCGCCTGGGCGAACGCCCTCATCCGGACCGGGTCGGACGCCACCAGGTACTCGCTCACATGCGGCAGGTCCGTGCACGGGCCGAGGCCCTCCCCGCGCTCGCCCGCGCCGTCCACCAGCAGCAGGCCCAGCCGGTCCGGCCGCGCCGCCGCCGCCAGCGAGGCCGCGACCGAGCGCAGCAGCTCCGTGCGGCCGCAGCCCGCCGGGCCCTCCACCAGCATGTGCGGGCCGTCACCGCCCGCCAGGTCCACCCGGAGCGGGCCGTGCGGGCCCCGGCCCAGCACCGCCGTGCCGTCCGGGGCCGCCGCCCAGCGGGCCATCAGCGACGCGGGCGTGGCCCGGGCCAGCTCCAGCTCGTCCAGCAGCCGGGACACCCGCGGCAGCGCCGCCGCCGTCCGGCCGCGCCCCCGGGGTGCTGCGCGCGCAGCGGCGCGAGGGCGCGGGCGAAGCGCTCCGCCCACGCACCGGACACCGCGTCCACCGCGGCCACCGTGCCGTGCCCGGCGGGCCGCCGCCGACCGCCCGCATCACCCGCAGCGCCGTCGCCACGTCACCGCTCAGCAGCCCGACCGCCCCGCACTCCCGGAACGCCGGGGACGCGGCGCAAGCCGCCTCGTAGGTGGCCGCCAGCGGGGACAGCGCCGACGCGGGCGTCGTCTCCGCGAGGCACACCAGGTGGATGCCCGCGGCGGCGCCCGCCCCCGCCAGCCGCGCCACCGTCTCGCGCAGCTCCCCGGTGCCGGGGTCCCCGTCGACGACGACCACCGTGTACGGCCCCGGCGCCTGCGGCCCGCCGTACCGCGCCGCGGCCTCCTCGACGGCCGCGCGCGGGGCGCTCGCCCAGTGCGGGCCCAGCGGCCCGTCGTCCAGGCGCCGGGTCAGCTCGTCGGCGCGGGCGGCCGCCTGGCCGGGGTCGTACGCGAGGAGCAGCCGGCAGTCCTGGCCGTGCGCGGGGCGTACGTGCGGCAGCCAGCCGAGCCAGCCCCAGTCCCGGACGCGCTGCTCCAGGGGGCGCGCCGGGTCGGCGCTGACCAGGACCACCTCCAGGTCCGCGGGTGCGTGCAGGGCGGTCAGCTGCGCGAGGACCGACCGGGCGAGCCCGAGCAGCCGCGGGCGCGGCCCCGCGAGGCCCAGCGAACCGGCCTCCCGCAGCCCGACGGTCACCGGGACGGCGGCCAGCTCGGCCCGCTCGGTGGTGCCGAGCCGCACGGTCAGTGCCTCGGGGTGCCCGGCGGCCCGCTCCCAGAGACGCGGCCCGGGCCCGAGGGCGGTGAGCAGCACGGCGGCGGGGTCCGGCCATGCCTCCGTGCCCCCGGTGAGCGGGGCGGTCCCCGCGGGGGCGCCCGGACCGGCGCCGGTGGCGCTCTGCCGCGCGGCGTCGCCGCGGGCGCCGGTGAGCCGCCGCGCCCACGCCCCTATGCCGCCGCGGCGGCGCGGCGCCTCACCGGTGCCGTCGGGCACCTGCGTGCCGCGCGGCGGTGTGGCGTGGACGGTGGGGGCGGTGCCCGCCGGGTGCGGGAGAGGGGCGGGCGAGGTGAGGCGGTCCTGCGGCCCGTGGTCTGCGGGGTGCCCGGGGTGCCCGGCGCGCCCGGGGTGCTCGGGGTGCCCGGGGTGCCCGGGGGCCTCGTAAGGTCCGCGTGCGTGCGGGAGCCGGGGTGGTCGCGTGCCGTCTGGTACCAGGGGCCCGCCTCCGCCCCCGCGCCGGGGGCGCCCGTGGCGGCCGCCGCCCCAGGGGCGGGCCCCGCGCCCGTACCCGCGCCGGGGACCGGTCCCGCAGCCGGCACCGCCCCCGTACGCGTGCCGGGCACCCCTGCCTCCGCAGTCGCGCCGGCCCCCGTACGCGTGCCGGGCGCCGCGCCCGCGCCCCGGCCCGCAGGGGGAAGGCCGCGCCGGAGAGCGCCTGGCGGGGGACGCCGGCGCGGCCGGCGCCGGAGGCTCCGCCCGCGGGCTCCGGCACGGCAGCGCCGACCGGCTCTGCCGTGCCCGTACCGGCAGGCCCCGGCGTGCCGGGTCGGGTCGGGTCGCCCGCGGGGGCCGCGGTCCCGGCCGGCTGCGCGGAGCCCGTGCCGCCCGTGCCGGACGACTCCCCGTACGGGCGGCGGGCCGCCGGCACCAGTGGCTGCGGGCCGCCGCCCGGTGCCGTACCCGAGCCCCCGCCCCCGGGGGTCCGCCCGCCCTCGTGCGCGACGCGCAGGTGGCCCTCCCCGTCAGGGACGGCGGCCAGGGTGTGCCCGGCGGTGCCGGAGGTGAGGCGCAGGGCCGTCTCGCCGACGCGCAGCAGCGCGCCGGGAGCGAGGCGCACGGGGCGGTCGCCGACGGCGCGGCCGTCCAGGGACGTGCCGTTCGTGGAGCCGAGGTCCGCCACGCGCACCCGTCCGTCCTCCGCGACCGTCACCACGCAGTGCAGCCGCGAGACGTCGGGGTCGTCCAGCGGCACGTCCGCGTCGGACGACCGGCCGACCCGGATCTCGCCCGGGTGCAGCAGGTGGACGCCGCCCGCGTCCGGGCCCGCCACCACGTGCAGCCGCGCGGCGGCGCCCTCGGGGGCGGCGGGCTCCTCCGCCGGGGACTGGAGGGCCAGCACCGCGCCGTCCACGAGGGGCGGCTCGCCCAGCGTGCCGCGCTGCGGGTCCAGCCGCTCGCCGCCCGCGTAGAGCACCACGGGACCGGAGGCGGCGGCGCCGTCGGGGCCCGCGGCCGCCGCGGCCAGCCCGGACGCGACGGCGGCCAGCGCGGTGCCCGCGGGAGCGGTCACGAGGACGTCGCAGGCGCGCCGCGCGGTCTGCCCGCCGGTCGGCGCCGCGAGGACGGTCAGCCGGATCTGCATTGCCGTCAGCGGTCCCTTCTGCGCGGCGCGGCCGCGGCGGGGGAACAGGTGGGGGCGACGGGGCACTGCGGGGGACAGGCCCGCGGATAGCTCCCCCCACCCGCGCGCGGACGCGTCGTCCGGTACAGGTCGCTTGCATCCTCCCACCTGCCAGGGCCCGTTCGCCCGCGGCACGGCACCAAATGATCTTGAATGATCGGGTTCGGTCGCGGAAAAAAGCTGCTCGCGCCCCCGGCCGGCCCCTGAAGTCGATCATCCGTTCATCCGTACGGCGGTGCCGTCCGGGCAACCGGACGCGCCCCCCCGCACGTCTGTCCCGGCACGAGCGCGAGAGCCGTCCGGTCACGGTCGGTGACCCGTTCGAACAGAGCGGAACGGCACTACAGTGGGTCGAACGCAGAACCCGGACCGGTCTCGGACCACGATTCGCAGGGAGCACATGACGTGCGGCCAGTCGGCAGCAAGTACCTGCTCGAGCAGCCGCTCGGACGCGGCGCCACGGGCACCGTCTGGCGTGCCCGCCAGAGGGAGACCGCCGGTGCCGAGGCCGCCGTGGCCGGCCAGCCGGGCGAGACCGTCGCGATCAAGGTCCTGAAGGAGGAGCTCGCCAACGACGCGGACGTCGTGATGCGCTTCCTGCGCGAGCGCTCCGTCCTCCTGCGCCTCACCCACCCGAACATCGTGCGCACCCGCGACCTCGTCGTCGAGGGCGACGTCCTCGCCCTCGTCATGGACCTCGTCGACGGCCCCGACCTGCACCGGTACATCCGCGAGAACGGGCCGCTCACCCCCGTCGGCGCCGCCCTCCTCATGGCGCAGGTCGCCGACGCGCTCGCCGCCAGCCACGCCGACGGCGTCGTCCACCGCGACCTGAAGCCCGCGAACGTGCTGCTCGCCGAGCGGGACGGGCAGATGCACCCGATGCTCACCGACTTCGGCATCGCCCGCCTGGCCGACTCCCCGGGCCTCACCCGCACCCACGAGTTCGTCGGCACCCCCGCCTACGTGGCGCCCGAGTCCGCCGAGGGCCGCCCGCAGACCTCCGCGGTCGACGTCTACGGCGCCGGGATCATGCTGTACGAGCTGCTCACCGGCCGCCCCCCGTTCGCCGGCGGCACCGCGCTCGAAGTGCTCCACCAGCATCTGAGCGCCGAGCCGCGCCGCCCCTCCACGGTCCCCGGCCCGCTGTGGACCGTCGTCGAGCGCTGCCTCAGCAAGGACCCCGGCCTGCGCCCCAGCGCCGAGAACCTGGCCCGCGGCCTGCGCGTGGTCGCCGACGGCATCGGTGTGCACGCCTCGGCCGCCCAGATCGAGGCCGCCGAAGGCGTCGGCGCCCTGCTGGCCCCCGATCCGGCGCCCGCGCGCGTCCCCGGCTCCGCCACGCCCGGCCTGGCGGGCGCCGCGGGCATGGCCGGGGCGCCCGGCGCGGCCGACCCCACGCAGGTGCTCCCGCACGCCGCCCCCGGCACCCCGGGCGCCCCCAGTACGACCCGGCCGCCGCCACCAGCTTCCTGCCCGCCGCCGGCCAGGGCGCCACCCCGCCGGGCGCCGCCGACGCCACCGCGGTGATGCCGCCCGTGCCGCCCGGCCAGGACGGCCCGCCGCAGCCGCCGCAGGAGGAGCCGCACCCGTGGCAGACCCAGCTGCGCGCCGCCCGCGACCGCAACGAGCAGACCCAGATCCAGTACCTCGACCCCGCCGAGGACCCGCTGCGCCGCCGCCCCCAGCGCCGCCCGCAGCCGCAGCCGCCGCAGCCCGAGCCGTACCGGCCGCAGCACCAGCAGTACGGCCGGCAGCAGGCGTACGGCCAGGAGGGCTACGGCCGCCCGCAGCCCCCGTACGCCCCGCCGCCCCAGCCGTACGCCGCCCAGCCCCCGCAGCCCCAGCCCTACGCCCCGCCGCCCCAGCCGCCGCAGCGGCAGCCGCAGGCCCGCCCGGCCCGGCAGCCCGCCCAGCCGCAGGCCCCGCAGCCGCCCGCCCCGCGGGAGCCCCGCGAGCCCCGGCGGCGCAGCGCCAACCCCATGCGCATCCCGGGACTCGGCTGCCTCAAGGGCTGCCTGTTCACGATCCTCGTCTTCGTCCTCGCGGGCTGGCTCATCTGGGAGCTGACCCCCCTCCAGGACTGGATCGCCCAGGGCAAGAGCTACTGGGACGCCATCGGCGACGCCGTCTCCACGGTCACCGACTGGATCAGCGAGCTCGGCAGCGCCGCCGACACCGGCGGCACCACCGCGCCCTGACGCGGGGCGCGCCCCGGACCCACGCGGAGGGGTGATTTCCCTTCCGGCGTGAATGCGGGGCGCCCCGCCCGCGTACCGTGGTCGGGAACGCCAGCCGCTGAGGGAGCAGTCTTGGCACGGAAAATCGGCAGCCGGTACACGGCTCACCAGATCCTGGGGCGGGGCAGCGCCGGTACGGTGTGGCTCGGCGAGGGCCCGGACGGCCCCGTCGCCATCAAACTGCTGCGCGAGGACCTGTCCGCGGACCAGGAACTCGTCGGACGCTTCGTGCAGGAGCGCACCGCCCTGCTCGGACTCGACCACCCCCGCGTGGTCGCCGTCCGCGACCTCGTCGTCGACGGTGACGACCTGGCCCTCGTCATGGACCTGGTGCGCGGCACCGACCTGCGCAGCAGACTCGACCGCGAGCGCCGCCTGGCCCCGGCCGCGGCCGTCGCCATCGTGCGGGACGTCGCCGAGGGCCTCGCCGCCGCGCACGCGGCCGGCGTCGTCCACCGGGACGTGAAGCCGGAGAACATCCTCCTCGACATGCAGGGCCCCCTCGGCCCCGGCGGCGCCCACCCCGCCCTGCTCACCGACTTCGGCACGGCCAAGCTGATCGACACCCCGGCCCGCACCCGGTCGGCCAACCGCATCATCGGCACGCCCGACTACCTGGCCCCCGAGATCGTCGAGGGCCTGCCCCCGCGGGCGGCCGTCGACATCTACGCCCTCGCCACCGTCCTGTACGAGCTCCTCGCGGGCTTCACCCCGTTCGGCGGCGGCCACCCCGGGGCGGTGCTGCGCCGGCACGTCACGGAGACCGTCGTCCCGCTGCCCGGCATCCCCGACGAGCTCTGGCAGCTGATCGTGCAGTGCCTCGCCAAGGCCCCGGCGTCCCGGCTGCGCGCCTCCGAGCTGGCCGCCCGCCTCCAGGAGCTGGCGCCGCTGGTCGCGGACATGCCGCCGCTGGACGTCGACGAGCCGGGCGCGGAGCCCGCCCCGGAGCCGTACGCGGACGAGGACCCCCGCCCCGCGCCGCCCGAGCGGCCCCGCAGGGCGGCGGTGCCGCTGGTGCCGGGCTCGTCCACGGACTCCAACCGGGACACCCACACCTCGATGCGGGTGCCCGGTCCCGACGAGCTGAGCGGGGGCCCGCTGGGCACCGCCCGCGCCCCCGGGCGGCGGGGCAGCGGCGCCCCGGCTCGGCCCGCAACCAGCAGGCCGCGGTCCGCAGGCGGCGCCTGGTGGTCTCGGTGGCGGGCGCGGCGCTGGCGGCGGCGGGCCTGGCGGCTGGCTGGCCGCGGGCCAGGACGAGGCGCCCCCGGCCCCCGTGCAGGGGCCGACGGCCCCCGACCGCTGACGGGCGGCCCCGACGGTCCGCGGCCGGGGCTGCCGCGGGCAGCCGTTACGCTGGACCCGTGGCAGTCGTCGACGTATCCGAAGAGCTGAAGTCCCTCACCGCGACCATGGGGTCGATCGAGGCCGTCCTGGACCTCGACAAGCTGAGGGCAGACATCGCCGTGCTCGAGGAGCAGGCGGCCGCGCCGTCCCTGTGGGACGACCCCGAAGCGGCACAGAAGATCACCAGCAAGCTGTCCCACCTGCAGGCCGAGGTCCGCAAGGTGGAGACGCTGCGCGGCCGGATCGACGACCTCTGTGTGCTCTTCGAGCTCGCCGAGGCCGAGGACGACCCGGACGCCCGCGCCGAGGCCGAGGCGGAGCTCGCCGACGTGCGCAAGGCGCTCGACGAGATGGAGGTCCGCACCCTCCTGTCCGGCGAGTACGACGAGCGCGAGGCCCTCGTGACCATCCGCGCCGAGGCCGGCGGCGTCGACGCCTCGGACTTCGCGGAGCGCCTCCAGCGCATGTACCTGCGCTGGGCAGAGCGGCACGACTACAAGACGGAGATCTACGAGACGTCGTACGCGGAAGAGGCCGGCATCAAGTCGACCACGTTCGTCGTGCACGCCCCGTACGCCTACGGCACGCTCTCCGTCGAGCAGGGCACGCACCGCCTGGTCCGCATCTCGCCGTTCGACAACCAGGGCCGCCGCCAGACGTCGTTCGCGGGCGTCGAGGTGCTGCCCGTCGTGGAGCAGACCGACCACATCGAGATCCCGGAGAACGACCTCCGGATCGACGTGTACCGCTCCTCGGGCCCCGGCGGCCAGTCCGTCAACACCACCGACTCGGCGGTCCGCATCACGCACATCCCGACCGGCGTGGTCGTCTCCTGCCAGAACGAGAAGTCGCAGATCCAGAACAAGGCGTCCGCGCTCCGCGTCCTCCAGGCCCGTCTGCTGGAGCGCCAGCGGCAGGAGGAGCGCGCCAAGATGGACGCCCTGAAGGGCGACGGCGGCAGCTCCTGGGGCAACCAGATGCGCTCCTACGTCCTGCACCCGTACCAGATGGTCAAGGACCTCCGCACCGAGCACGAGGTCGGCAACCCGCAGGCCGTCCTGGACGGCGACATCGACGCCTTCCTGGAGGCGGGCATCCGCTGGCGCAAGCAGCAGGAGAAGTAACCCGCTCCTCCCGACGGCGCCGCCCCCGACCGGGGGGCGGCGCCGTCGCCGTTCCCCGAGGCCCGGCCTGTGCGAGCCCGCTTCGCGGGCGCAAGCAGCGAACGCCCCGTCTTCTCGCTTTGTCGACAAGGGAACTGACGTACCGCCCGCTCCGTTCCCGCTTCTGTCACAGTTGCATCCCCGCAGGCCAGACACCGCCGATCATTTCGGGCATCGCGTACGCAACGAGCTTGACCTGCTTGACGAAACTGGGAAAGCTGGCGCGCGGCATGCGCATGTCCGGGGCGCGTGTGACCGGGGGCGGACGAAGCGGCAACACCCCGGCCCCTGCTGCCCCGCGCGCTGCACCACAGACACGAACAGCTACTGGGGGTAGCAAGCTTATGACCAACAAGACGCGCGTCCGGATCGCGCGCATCGCGGCCGGCGCGGTCATCGCAGCCGGTGCGTCCCTGACCGCGGCGGGTGCGGCGCAGGCCACCGGCCTCATCGAGGTCGACGTCCAGGCGACGGCCGAGGCGGATCCGCCGTGCAGCCCGGTCGACCCGAACTGCACCACGGACGGTGGCGCCGGCGCTGACGGCGGTGCTGGTGCCGATGGTGGCGCGGGTGCCGATGGTGGTGCTGGTGCTGACGGTGGTGCTGGTGCTGACGGCGGTGCTGGTGCCGATGGTGGCGCTGGTGCCGATGGTGGTGCTGGTGCTGACGGTGGTGCTGGTGCCGATGGTGGTGCTGGTGCCGATGGTGGCGCGGGTGCTGACGGTGGTGCTGGTGCTGACGGTGGTGCTGGTGCCGATGGTGGCGCGGGTGCCGATGGTGGCGCGGGTGCTGACGGTGGTGCTGGTGCCGATGGTGGTGCTGGTGCCGATGGTGGCGCTGGTGCTGACGGTGGTGCTGGTGCCGATGGTGGCGCGGGTGCCGATGGTGGCGCGGGTGCTGACGGCGGTGCCGGCGCT
Source organism: Streptomyces sp. CC228A (assembly GCF_021390935.1). GTDB lineage: Bacteria > Actinomycetota > Actinomycetes > Streptomycetales > Streptomycetaceae > Streptomyces. The sequence continues at coordinate 79,105 of NZ_JAJPUI010000012.1, read as the reverse complement.
GACGGTGGCGCGGGTGCCAATGGCGGTAACGGTGCCAACGGCGGGAACGGTGCCAACGGCAGCTCCGCTTCCGGCGGTGACGGCGGCGCCACGAACGGTTCCTCCAACGGCACCGGCACCAGCGGTTCCGAGTCGAACGGGGCCACCGCGACCGGCGGCACCGGCACGAACGGCGGGTCCGCCAGCGGCGACGTGAGCACCTGCACCGTCGACCTCGACGGCGCCGAGTGCGTCAACAACAACCCCGGCCCCAACAGCGTCGGCACCACGCCGGTCGTCCAGGGCGAGGCCAAGGAGGAGCTGGCCGAGACCGGCGCCGCCGAGACCTCGTTCCTGCTCATCGGCGCCGCGACGATGATCGCGGGCGGCATCGGCTTCCGCATGCTGCCGCGGTTCGTCGCCGGCGGTGGCGGCGCCACCGCCTGAGAGTGACGTAAGGCGTCCGGGCCGGGCCCGGCCCGGACGCCCCGCGACGTGCGAAGGGCCCGGACGCCGTATTCCGACGGCTGTCCGGGCCCTTCGCGCTGTCACCAAGCGGTTACGCGGGCTGGGCCGCCACCAGGGCCGCGGTGGCCGCCGCCACCAGCAGCAGCAGGAGGGAGACCAGCACCATCGGGTGCACCGCGCCCCACGGACTCTGCTGGAGGCGTGCGCGGTGGGCCCGGCAGACGGGGCAGCGGCCCTGGTTCACCGGAGCAGCGCAGTTGGCACACACCAGTCGGTCGAGGGTCATGCGCTCTCCTCCTCCCGTGCGGCGGAGTCGCCCACGTGGTTCTCCCCGCGTTCACTCCGCACAACGCTCAGGGCAAGGCATCGGTTCCCCGTCCACTGTGCCAGGTTCCACGAGTTTAGGCGCGCCCCGGCCGGAAGCCGCCGGTCAGCGACCCGAGCACAAGGGGACAAAAAGGGCAAGCGTGGACGCTGACTGCGCGGGGCATCGCCGTTCGCGTATGGTCACGCACACCTACTCCTCCAGGCCGACCGTGGGTGCATCCGTGATCCGATTCGACAGCGTCTCCAAGTCCTACCCGAAGACGAACCAGCCCGCCCTCAGGGACGTGTCCCTGGAGATCGAGAAGGGCGAGTTCGTCTTCCTCGTCGGCTCCTCCGGCTCCGGCAAGTCGACGTTCCTGCGGCTCATCCTCCGCGAGGAGCGCGCCAGCCACGGGACGGTCCACGTGCTCGGCAAGGACCTGGCCCGCCTGTCGAACTGGAAGGTGCCGCACATGCGCCGCCAGCTCGGCACCGTCTTCCAGGACTTCCGGCTCCTGCCGAACAAGACCGTCGCGCAGAACGTGGCCTTCGCCCAGGAGGTCATCGGGAAGTCCCGCGGCGAGATCCGCAAGTCGGTCCCGCAGGTGCTGGACCTCGTGGGCCTCGCGGGCAAGGAGGACCGCATGCCGGGCGAGCTCTCCGGCGGTGAGCAGCAGCGCGTGGCGATCGCCAGGGCCTTCGTCAACCGCCCCATGCTGCTGATCGCCGACGAGCCGACCGGCAACCTGGACCCGCAGACCTCGGTCGGCATCATGAAGCTGCTCGACCGCATCAACCGCACCGGGACGACGGTCGTCATGGCGACCCACGACCAGAACATCGTCGACCAGATGCGCAAGCGCGTCATCGAGCTGGAGAAGGGCCGCCTCGTCCGCGACCAGGCGCGCGGCGTCTACGGCTACCAGCACTGAGCACACACACGGGCAAGGAAAGGCTGAACGCAGGCGATGCGCGCCCAGTTCGTACTGTCGGAGATCGGTGTCGGCCTCCGTCGCAATCTCACGATGACCTTCGCCGTCATCATCTCCGTGGCCCTGTCACTGGCTCTCTTCGGCGCCGCGGTCCTCATGGGCCAGCAGGTCAACGCCATGAAGAACTTCTGGTACGACAAGGTCAACGTCACGATCTACCTCTGCAACAAGAACGACGCGGGCACCGCCGAGAGCTGTTCGAAGGGCGCCGTCACGGCGCAGCAGAGGGAGCAGATCCAGACGGACCTGGAGAAGCTCACCAACCTCGTCGAGACCGTCCACCACGAGACGGCCGAGGAGGCGTACAAGCACTACCGCGAGCAGTACGGCGACAGCCCCATCGCGTCCCTCGTCACCCCGGACCAGATGCAGGAGTCGTTCCGGGTCAAGCTGAAGGACCCGGAGAAGTACGAGGTCATCGCGACGGCCTTCGCCGGGCGTGACGGCGTGCACTCGGTGCAGGACCAGCGCGACACCCTGGAGCAGCTCTTCACGATGATGCGGGGCATGAACGTCACCGCCCTCGTCGTGATGGGGCTCATGCTGGTCATCGCCCTGATGCTGATCGTCAACACCGTGCGGGTGTCGGCGTTCAGCCGCAGGCGCGAGACCGGGATCATGCGGCTGGTCGGCGCGTCCAGCTTCTACATCCAGATGCCGTTCATCATGGAGGCCGCCTTCGCCGGCCTGCTGGGCGGGCTCGTGGCGTGCGGCATGCTCGTGGTGGGCCGCTACTTCCTCATCGACGCGGGCCTGTCGCTGGCCCAGCAGATGCCGCTGGTGAAGTTCATCGGCTGGAACGAGACCCTGTCGGTGCTGCCGCTCGTCGTCGTCATCGGACTGCTGATGCCGTCCCTTGCAGCGGCGGTCGCGCTCCGCAAGTACCTCAAGGTGTGACGAGCGCCGCTCCCGCACCTCGCGCGCCGTACGGCCAACCCCCGTACGGCGCCTTCCGCTTGTCCTAGAGTGGGCGGCATGTCGCTGTCGGGTCCGTCAGGTCCGCTCAGGCCCCGCCGCATCCGGCGAGGGGCCGCGCTGACCGTGCTCTTCGCGACCGTCCTCGCGGCGGCCGCCGCCACCGACGTCCTGCCGCAGCAGGACCCCGCCGACGATCCGCGCGGCCCCGGCACGGCGGTCCGCACCCCGCCGCCTCGGCCGCACCCGGCGACCGGGCCGTACGGGACGAGGTCGTGCGGGCCGCGGCCGAGGCGCTCGCCGACGGCCGGTCCGGGGCGCAGGCCGCCGAGGAGGTCGTCAGCCGCAGCGGGGACCGCTGGGGCGCGGTGTACGAGGCGGGGAGTACGCGGAGTTCGAGCGCGCCCTCGGCGGGGCGTACACGGGCGTCGGCCTGCGGGCCAGGCGCACCGCGGAGGGCCGGGTCGAGGTGATCCGTGTCCAGCGCGGCGGCCCCGCCGACCGGGCCGGGATCCGCCCGGGCGACCGGCTGCGCACCATCGACGGCCGCACCGTGGACGGCCAGACCGCGGCCCGGGTCGCGGCCCTGCTCCGCGGCGACGGCACGGGCGGCGGCAGCACCCCGGCGGCGGCGGGCACCCCCGTCGTGCTGGGCCTCCAGCGGGGCGAGCGCACCTGGACCCGCACCCTGCGCAGAGCCGAGCTGGCCGCCGAGGCGGTGGCCGTGCACCGGCTGGACGGCGACGCGGTGCTGGTCAGGGTGACGGCGTTCACCCGCGGCAGCGGCGAGCGGGTGCGGCGCGCGGTGGCCGCGGCCCCGGCCGGGGCGGGCGTCGTCCTCGATCTGCGCGGCAACGGCGGCGGGCTGGTCTCGGAGGCGGTGGCGGCGGCCTCGGCGTTCCTGGACGGCGGTCTGGTCGCCACGTACGACGTGCACGGCGAGGAGCGGGCGCTGTACGCCGACCCCGGGGGCGACACCACCAGACCCCTGGTGGTGGTCGTCGACGGCGGCACCATGAGCGCGGCGGAGCTGCTCACCGGCGCGCTGAAGGACCGGGGCCGGGCCGTCACGGTCGGCTCGCGCACCTTCGGCAAGGGCGCGGTGCAGATGCCCAGCCGCCTCGCCGACGGGTCGGTCGCGGAGCTCACCGTCGGCCACTACCGCACCCCGGCGGGCCTGCGGGTCGACGGGCGGGGCATCACCCCCGACGTGCCGGCGGCGACCCGCGTGCAGGAGCGGGCCCGCACGGTATTGAGTGGCCTCGGACGGGGCGCGTAGTGCGAAAATGACGGCACTATGGCAAAGGAAAAAGGGCGCAAGCTGATCGCGCAGAACAAGAAGGCGCGGCACGACTACCACATCCTCGACACCTACGAGTGCGGTCTCGTCCTGACCGGCACGGAGGTGAAGTCGCTGCGCCAGGGGCGGGCCTCGCTCGTGGACGGCTTCGTGCAGATCGACGGCCACGAGGCGTGGCTGCACAACGTGCACGTGCCGGAGTACAGCCAGGGCACCTGGACGAACCACTCGGCGCGGCGCAAGCGCAAGCTGCTGCTGCACCGCGTGGAGATCGACAAGCTGGAGTCGAAGGCGTCGGAGACCGGCCACACCATCATCCCGCTGTCGCTCTACTTCAAGGACGGCCGCGCCAAGGTCGAGATCGCCCTGGCGAAGGGCAAGAAGGAGTACGACAAGCGGCAGACCCTGCGGGAGAAGCAGGACCGCCGCGAGGCGGACCGCGCCGTGTCGGCGGCCCGCAGGCGCGCCCGGGCCTGACCCGGGCAGGTGCGGGAATAGGCTGGCAAGGGTCCGCGTTGATCCCGTACGATGGCACTTGCCCCTCACAGCAGGGGCACTGCTTGACAAGTCAACATGGGGATGATCGGTTTCGACAGCGGCTGTCGAAGCAGGGGAAGCGTGTCGAGGAAGCGGCCATGATCTCGTAAACCACAGGCCGAAACCAATAATCGCCAACACCAAGCGCGATTCCTTCGCCCTCGCTGCCTAAGTAGCGACTCGCGAAGTGTCAGCCCGGGGCTGTTCCCGACCCGGATCCTGGCATCAGCTAGGGAACTCCACCTCTAGACCCGGTCACGGGGTGTAGAGGAACAACCCACAGTGACTGAGCCCGTCGGAGACTTGTCCGCGTGATCTCCGGGGCCGAGAAAAGCGCAGCGGACTGCACACGGAGAAGCCCTGGTTCCGCACCGTTGGACGCGGGTTCGATTCCCGCCATCTCCACTGCGTGGAGGCCCCGGGGGCGCAGCCCCCGGAACCCCGCACCCCATGTGAACCGAAGGCCCGGCAGCCGGAAACGGCAGCCGGGCCTTCGGCGTACCCGCGGCCCCTCACACCGTCCGCCGGCGGCGGAGCGCGGCCGCCGCGGTGACCGCCGCGAGGGCCGCGGCGGCCGCGGGCAGCGCGTACGCGGGTCCCGCGCCCGCGTGCTCCACGAGCCAGCCGCCCGCCGCCGCACCGGACGAGATCCCGCCCAGGAGGGCCGTCACCGCGAGTGTCATCCCCTCGTTCAGGCGGCCCTCCGGGGTCAGCCGCTGCACCAGGGTCATGCCCGTCACCATCGTGGGCGCCGTCGCCATCCCCGCCAGCAGCAGGGCGCCCGCCAGGGCGAGCAGCGAGCCGGTGCCGGACGCCGCCAGCGGCAGCGCCATCAGCGCGGTCATCGCGGCGAGGCACAGCAGCAGGCGCCGCCGCACGTCCGGGGCCTGCCGCAGCGCCCCGTACCAGAGGCCCGCCAGGAAGGACCCCACGGCCTGCAGCGCCATCACCGGCCCGGCGAGCGGGCCGTCCACGAACGCCAGGGTGACGATCTCCATCGAGCCGAAGACGGCGCCCGTGGCGAGGAACACCGCCAGCAGCGGCGGCATGCCCGGGATCCGCAGGGGATGGCCCCCGGGGGCGGCGGTGCGCGGTGCCACCGGAGGCTCCGTGGCGCGCTGCGCCGTGAACAGCAGCATGCCGGCCAGCAGCAGCACCGCGCCGATCAGCGTCCCGGCCTCCGGGAACAGCGCGGCGCACAGGAACGCGGCGAGCACCGGCCCCACCATGAAGCACAGCTCGTCGAGGGCCTGCTCGAAGGCGTTCGCGGTGTGCACCGCCGCCGGGTCGTCCCGGTACAGGTGCGCCCAGCGGGCCCGTGACATGCCGCCGATGTTCGGGGTCGTCGCGGTCGCCGCGTACGAGGCGAACAGGGTCCAGGCGGGCGCCGCGAAGTGCACGCACAGGAGCAGCGACACCGAGCCGAGGAACGCCAGCGCCGTCGCCGGGCGCGCGACCCGCCGCTGGCCGTACCGGTCGACCAGGCGGGCCGTGAACGGCGCCACGACGGCCGTCGCCGCCAGGCCGGTCGCGGTCACGGCGCCCGCCAGGGCGTACGAGCCCCGGGAACCCGCGATCATGATGACCGCGCTGACCGTGAACATGCCCATGGGCACGCGGGCGATCAGGTTGCCGAGGGTGAAGGCCCGGGTGCCGGGGCGGGCGAACAGGCGCAGGTACGGGTTGCGGGAGCGGCGGGAGGGCTTGCGCGGGGCCCGCGGGGCGTCCGAGAAGCGGGGTGCGAGGGCGAGGGCGCCGGGGGTCAGGGCAGGGGTGGTCGCCGGGACGTTCCCGGTGGCGGTCTGGGGCATGATCCAAGGTTCGCGGGCCCGGTCCACCACCGTCCAACACCTGTTCGAGCGCGATTGACGCACTTCCGTTGTAGGTTTCCGGTGTGCCCCGCGAACCCGACCCCCGCCTCCTGCGCGCCTTCACCGCCGTCGCCGCCGAGCTGCACTTCACCCGCGCCGCCGCGCGCCTCTTCGTCGCCCAGCAGGCGCTCAGCCGGGACATCCGGCGCCTGGAGGGGGAGCTGGGCACCGAGCTGTTCGTCAGGACCACCCGGCAGGTGTCGCTGACCCCGGACGGCGAGCGGCTGCTGCCGTACGCGCAGGCCGTTCTCACCGCCTACGACGAGCTGGACGCGGCCTTCGCCGCCGACGGGCCCCGCCCGCTGCTGGTGGACCTCAACACCGCGGGCCTGACCAGCAGCCGGGTGCTGGCCCTGGCCCGGGAGCTGGCGCCCCACTGCGAGCTGATGGCCCGCTTCGAGAGCGGGCTGACCTGGGCGGCGGCGGAGATCCTCGCGGGGCGGCTCGACGCCTCGTTCGGGCGGGTCGCCGGGCTGGACCCCGCAGTCCGCGACCGGCTGTCCTGGCAGCCCGTACGGTACGAGCCGATGGCCGTGGCGCTGCCCGAGGGCCATCTGCTCGCGGGGCGGCCCGAAGTGGAGCTCGCCGACCTCGCCGGGCAGGCCGTGTACGCCGGCGCGGGCAACCCGCGCACCCGCGAGTGGACGGAACTCGCCGCCCGGCTCTTCGCCGGCCACGGCGTCCGCGTCGCCGCACCGGCACCCCTGGCCGTCGGCAAGGAGGAGTTCCGCCGCCTCATGGCCAAGAACCCCGTTCCCGTCCTCGCCGTCGTCGACTTCCCGCCGCTTCCCGACACGGTCCTGCGCCCCCTCGTGCGCCCCGTGCCCCTGTCGCCCGTGGCGCTGGTGTGGCGCAAGGGGCTCCGGCACCCCGGGCTGGACGCCCTGCGGGGCGCCGCGGCAGAGCTGGCCGCCCGCGAGGGGTGGCTGGCCGTCCCGGAGGACGCCTGGCTGCCGGAGGCCGACGCCCTCGCCATGGGCCACCGCACCTGACGGCCACCGCATCCGACGGCCGCCGTCACCTGACAGCCGGGGCCGCGCGCCTGCCGGCCGCCGGGCCTGAGAGCGCCCCCGCATCGCCGTTCCCGCATCGCCGTCGCCGGGCCGAGGCGCGTCCTCCGGGCCCCCGCGCCCCGCCCGGGCCGGGAGCGCACCCGCACCCGCCGGGGCCGGGAGCGGTCCCGCACCCGCCGTGCCGCCGGGGCCGGGAGCGGTCCCGTACCCGCCCGCCCCCAGGGGCGCGTCGCCTCGTGCCCGCCCCCGCAGAGGGACCGGCGCTCACAGCTTCCCCCCGCACCGGGTGAGAGCAAGGTTTCAGCCCGGTCACCTCAGATGACCGGGCTGAAACGCGACCTCCCTAGCGTCGGCAGTCGACGGGTTCAGGGCTTGACCGGCAGCACACAGCGGAGGTGCGTGATGGGTGGACCGATGGGCGGGAAGACCGGAGGACGGTGGATCCACGAGTGGGATCCCGAGAACGAGACCTTCTGGAAGGAGAAGGGCGAGCGGATCGCGATGCGGAACCTCCTCTTCTCAGTCGTCTCGGAGCACATCGGGTTCTCCATCTGGTCGCTGTGGTCGGTGATGGTCCTCTTCATGGGCCCGGAGTACGGTATCGACCCGGCCGGCAAGTTCTTCCTGATCGCCTCGGCGACCCTGGTCGGCGCGCTCATCCGGGTCCCCTACACCTTCGCCGTCGCCAAGTTCGGCGGCCGCAACTGGACGATCGTCAGCGCGGCCATGCTGCTCGTGCCGTCCTGCCTCGCCTTCGCGGTGATGGAGCCCGGCACCTCGTACGGGACGTTCCTGGCGGTGGCGCTGCTCACCGGCATCGGAGGCGGCAACTTCGCCTCCTCCATGACGAACATCAACGCCTTCTTCCCCCTCCACAAGAAGGGCTGGGCCCTCGGCCTCAACGCCGGCGGCGGCAACATCGGCGTGGCCGTCGTCCAGCTCGTCGCCCTCGCCGTCATCGGCACCGTCGGCGCCGGGCACCCCCGGGTGCTGCTCGGGATCTACATCCCCCTGATCATCGCCGCGGCCGTCTGCTCGGCGCTGTACATGGACAACCTCGCTCCGGTGAAGAACGACACCGGCGCCGTCAAGGAGGCCGCCCGCGCCGGCCACACCTGGATCATGGCGTTCCTGTACATCGGCACGTTCGGCTCGTTCATCGGCTACAGCTTCGCCTTCGGCCTGGTGCTCCAGACCCAGTTCGGCCGCACCCCGCTCCAGGCGGCCTCCCTCACCTTCATCGGCCCGCTGCTCGGCTCGCTGATCCGCCCGGTCGGCGGCTCCCTCGCGGACCGGTACGGCGGCGCCCGCATCACCCTGGGCACCTTCGCGGCCATGGCCGGCGCCACCGCCGTCGTCGTCTACGCCTCGGTCACCGCGTCGCTCACCGTCTTCCTCATCGGCTTCAGCGCGCTGTTCGTCCTCTCCGGGCTCGGCAACGGCTCCACCTACAAGATGATCCCGGCCATCTTCAAGGCGAAGGCCCACGCCATCGGCCTCACCGGTGAGGCGGCCGACGCCTACGGCCGCCGCCTCTCCGGCGCCTCCATGGGCCTGATCGGCGCGGTCGGCGGCATCGGCGGGCTGGGCATCAACCTCGCCTTCCGGCAGTCCTTCCAGACCGCCGGCACCGGCACGGCCGCCTTCGTCGCCTTCCTCCTCTTCTACGGCGCGTGCATGGCCGTCACCTGGGCGGTATACCTGCGCAAGCCCGCCGCGGCCGTCGCCGAGGCGCCGGCGCAGCGCCGGCTCAGCCTGTCCGAGGTGTGAGCGGGCGTGGTCCGTAACGGCGGGGAAACGTACGCGAACCCGGCCTGTCACGCATCCTTGCCAGGCTCGGGGACCATGCACGAGCAGCAGGAGCCGCAGGAGCACGCCACGGGACGCGGCCCGGGGCGCGGTCCGCAGCGGCCGGACTCCCCGGAACCGGGCGGCCACGGCCCCCTGGCGGGCTTCACCGTCGGCGTCACCGCGGCCCGCCGCGCCGACGAGCTGGGCGCACTCCTCCAGCGCCGGGGCGCGGCCGTCGTGCACGCCCCGGCCCTGCGGATCGTCCCCCTCGCGGACGACACGGAACTCCTCGACGCCACCCGCGAGCTGGTCGCCCGGCCCCCGGACACCGTGGTCGCCACCACGGCGATCGGCTTCCGCGGCTGGGTCGAGGCCGCCGAGGGCTGGGGCTGCGGCGAGGCCCTCCTCGACTGCCTGCGGGAGGTGCGGGTCCTGGCCCGCGGCCCCAAGGTGAAGGGCGCCGTCCGGGCGGCCGGCCTCACCGAGGAGTGGTCCCCGGCCACGGAGTCGATGGCGGAGGTCCTGGACCGCCTCCTCGGGCAGGGCGTCAGCGGCCACCGCATCGCCCTCCAACTGCACGGCGAGCCGCTGCCCGGCTTCGTGGAGGCCCTCACCGACGCGGGGGCGGAGGTCGTGGTCGTGCCCGTCTACCGGTGGATGCCGCCCGAGGACCCGGCCCCGCTGGACCGGCTGCTGGACGCCTGCGTGGCCCGCACCCTCGACGCGGTCAGCTTCACCAGCGCCCCGGCCGCCGCGTCCCTGCTGTCCCGGGCAGAGCAGCGGGGCCTGCTGGACGAGCTCCTCGACGCGCTCCGCCGCGACGTGCTGCCCGCCTGCGTCGGCCCGGTCACCGCCGTGCCGCTGCAGTCCCGGGGCGTCGACACCGTGCAGCCCGGCCGCTTCCGGCTCGGCCCGCTGGTGCAGCTGCTGTGCCAGGAACTGCCGGGCCGGGCCCGCGTCCTGCCCGTGGCGGGGCGCCATGTCGAGATCCGCGGCCACGCGGTCCTCGTCGACGGCGAGCTGCGCCCCGTGCCGCCCGCCGGGATGTCCCTGCTGCGGACCCTGGCCCGCCGCCCCGGCTGGGTGGTCTCCCGCGCGGACCTGCTGCGCGCCCTGCCGGGCGCCGGCCGCGACGAGCACGCCGTGGAGACCGCGATGGCCCGGCTGCGGTCCGCCCTCGGCGCCCCGAAGCTGATCCAGACCGTCGTCAAGCGCGGCTACCGCCTGGCGCTCGACCCGGCTGCCGATGCCACCTACGCGGAGGCGTGACGGGCCGACCGGTGCCGTACGCGCCCACGTCGGCTACTGGACCGACCACGAGCACACCGGCCGCGGGCTGGCCACCCGCCTCCTGCGGGAGGTCTGCCGGGCGGCCCGGGAGGAGCTCGGCCTGCACCGCGTCGAGGCGGGCACCCTGCCCGGCAACACCGCCTCGCAGCGGGTCCTCGCCAAGTGCGGCTTCGTCCGCATCGGCAGCGCGCCCCGCTACCTCGCCATCGACGGGGCCTGGCGGGACCACCACCTGTACCAGCGGATCCTGCACGACGACCCCCCGCCGGAGCGGGTGGGCTTCCGCTGAGCCCGGCAGCCCCGCCCCCGCATCCGCCCCGCATCCGCCCCGCCCCCGCCCCCGCATCCGCACCTGTGCCCGGTGCTCTGCGCGCCGCCCGGCAGGGCCGCCGGCCGCCCCGCCCCCGCACCCCGCAGGGCGCCTCCGGCTGCCCCGCGGGCCGCCCGGCGGGGCCCTCCGGGCGGTCGGCGGGGGCGAGTTGGCGTACCGCCGGAAAATTTGCCGCAGAAAAACCTCTGCACGTTGAGTAGTTGCCGCCCCGGCCCCGTAGTGAAGGGGGCAAGGAGTCGGACAGGGTCTCGACCGGGGAGGTTCGGGTGCGCAAGGATGCGGCCGTGGCCGATGACCGTCGGGCGACGCATCGGGCCCGGCATCGCGCAGAGTCACCGCAAGTCAACCACCCTGTCCCCGACGAGGAGTTGATGCGGTCCCTCTACCGCGAACACGCCGGACCGCTGCTCGCCTACGTACTGCGCCTCGTCGCCGGCGACCGCCAGCGCGCCGAGGACGTCGTACAGGAGACGCTCATCCGTGCCTGGAAGAACGCCGGCCAGCTCAATCGGGCGACCGGCTCTGTCCGCCCCTGGCTGGTGACGGTCGCCCGGCGTATCGTCATCGACGGCCACCGCAGTCGGCAGGCCCGACCGCAGGAGGTCGACCCGTCACCGCTGGAGGTCATGCCCGCGGAGGACGAGATCGACAAGGCGCTGTGGTTGATGACGCTGTCCGATGCCCTGGACGATTTGACCCCGGCTCACCGGGAAGTTCTGATCGAGACGTATTTCAAGGGGCGCACGGTCAACGAGGCCGCCAAGACCCTCGGCATACCCAGCGGGACCGTCCGGTCCCGGGTGTTCTACGCACTGCGTTCGATGAAGCTGGCTCTGGAGGAGAGGGGGGTATCGGCATGACGACGCCGCCTGGGTACGGCGAGGGGTACACCCAGGGCAACGACTCCCTGCACGATGCCGTCGGCGCGTACGTCCTGGGGGTGCTGGACCCGGCGGACGCCTCGGTCTTCGAGGCGCACCTGCCGGGCTGCGCGCTGTGCACGGCCCGCCTGGACGAACTGTCCGGGATGCCGCCGATGCTGGCCATGCTGGCGCAGGAGGCGCCGCCGCGGACCGGCCCCGTGCCGCGCCTGCAGGCCACGCTCATGGAGCCGCCCGCCGCGAGCCCGCCCCCGCCCGCCCTGGACCGCCTCCTGAACGAGGTCACCGCCCAGCACGCCCGCCGCCGCAAGCGGACCCGCTACATGCTGGCCGCCGCCGTCGCGATGATCGTCGCGGGTCCGGCGGTGGCGGTGGCGACGATGTCCGGCGACGGGCCGCGCACCACCCAGGCGGGGCAGCCGCAGACCGGCCAGGCGGACGCCGCCTTCGACGGGGTGACCGAGAAGCTGCAGTCGACGGACGCGGCGACGAAGGTCAGCGCGACCGTCGGGACGGAGAAGAAGGCCTGGGGCACCCGCACGGTCCTGGAGCTCAAGAACGTCAAGGGCCCCCTGAAGTGCAACCTCGTGGCCGTGTCCAAGTCGGGCGAGGAGGAGGTGGTGACCTCCTGGGCGGTGCCGGCCTGGGGCTACGGCATCGAGGACAGCCCCCAGGAGATGGCGCGCAAGCCGCTGTACGTCCACGGCGGCGCGGCCATGGACCGCAACGACATCGACCACTTCGAGGTCCGCACCTTCACCGGCGACCGCCTGGTGCAGATCCCGGCGTGACCCCCTGACCGCGCACCGGGGGCCGGTCACACCGACGCGTGACCGGACGCGTCAGGCCGCCCCCGGTGCCGGAACCACTCCGGCGCCAGCACCGACATGACGAGGGAGTCCACCCACTCGCCCTCCCACAGCAGGGCGTCGCGCAGGACGCCCTCGGCGACGAACCCCGCCTTCTCGTAGGCGCGGCGGGCGCGCGGGTTGAACGCGTAGACCTCCAGCGAGATCCGGTGCAGCCCCAGCTTCTCGAAGCCGTGCCCGAGGATCAGCCGCGTCGCCTCCGTCCCGAACCCCCGCCCGAAGGTGCCGGGCACCAGGCAGATGCGGAGGTTGCAGCTCTCGTTGCCGGGGTCCCACGTGTTGAGGACGACCTCGCCGACGACGCGGCCGGTCGCCTTCTCCACGACGGCCAGGTCCAGCCGTCCGTCCTGGTCGCGGCGGGTCTCGTACCAGACGCGGACCCGCTCGTCGTCGAAGGTGCCGCCCGCGTGCGAGCCGGTCAGGCGGGCGCACTCGGGGTCGCGCAGTATCGGCAGCAGCGCGTCCGCGTCCTCCCCCGTGACGGGCCGGAGGAGCACCCGCTCCCCGTCCAGGGTGGGCTTGGTGCGGAAGTCGGTCAGGTGATCGGCCATCCCCGCATTCTGACCGGCGGCCCGCCCTCTGTCCTGCCCTTTTGCCCACCGCGCGCACGACCGCGGCGGCGACCGCGCGGCGGGCCCGCCATCCGCGCTTCCGGCGCGCCCGTGCGGACGATCCGCCGCGCCTGTGCCGCCGCCCCCGCGCCCGCAGACGAGCCCCCGCACCCGTGCCGCCGGGGCTCTGGTGCCTGTGCCGCCGGGCCCCGCGCCCGTGCCGCCGGGGCTCTGGTGCCTGCGCCGCCGGGCCCCGCGCCCGTACCACCGCCCCCTCCTGCTCGCCCGCGCGGGCGAGCAGGAGGGGCCCGCCGCGACCGGGCCCGCGCGGACACGGTGCCCGCGCCTGACACGGGCCGGATCGTGGCGTACGCTCGACGGCTGCCCAGTGCACGTCAGAAAGGGGCCCCGTGGCCGTGCAGGAAACCGTCGACTCGGTACGGGACCGGGAGATCGCGGTTGAGCAGGAGCACCTGGACCGGGTCTACCGCCGCCTGGAGGAGAAGATCCACGAGGCGGAGTTCCTCATGGACGACGCCGCCAAGCGCGGCCAGGTTGGCACGCCCGGCGCGCTCGCCGAACGGGACGCCCAGGTGTTCCGTGCGGGTATCCACCTCAACCGGCTCAACCACGAGTTCGAGGACTTCCTCTTCGGGCGGGTGGACCTGCTGTACGGCAAGGACGGCAAGAAGGGGCCCGACGGGGCGTACACCTCCGTCGAGCCGGCCGACGACGCCATACGGGACGACGGCACCGCCGAGATCGGGGAGACCCTGCACATCGGCCGGCTCGGGGTGCTCGACGCCGACTACGCGCCGCTCGTCATCGACTGGCGGGCCCCCGCGGCCGCGCCGTTCTACCGGGCCACGCCCGTCGACCCCGGCCGGGTCGTGCGGCGGCGGGTCATCCGCTCCCGGGGCCGCCGGGTCCTCGGCGTCGAGGACGACCTGATGCGGCCCGAGCTCACCGCCACCCTCGGCGGCGAGGAACTCGCCGTCGTCGGCGACGGCGCCCTCATGGCCGCCCTCGGCCGGGCCCGCAGCCACACCATGCGGGACATCGTCTCCTCCATCCAGGCCGAGCAGGACCTCGTCATCCGCGCGCCCGCCGCGTCCGTCACGTACGTGGAGGGTGGACCGGGCACCGGCAAGACCGCCGTCGCCCTGCACCGCGCCGCCTACCTGCTCTACCAGGACCGCCGGCGGTACGCCGGGGGCATCCTCATCGTGTCCCCCACCCCGCTGCTCGTCGCCTACACCGAGGGCGTCCTGCCCTCGCTCGGCGAGGAGGGGCAGGTCGCCATCCGGGCCCTCGGCAGCCTCGTCGACGGCGTGGAGGCCACCGCGTACGACGATCCCGCCGTCGCCCGGGTCAAGGGGTCCTCCCGGATGCTGAAGGTGCTGCGGAAGGCGGCGCGCGGCGCCCTGGAGGCGGGCGGTCAGCCGGACCGGCTGCGGGTCGTCGCCTTCGGCCGGCGCGTCGAGCTGGACGGCGAGGAGCTGCGCCGCGTCCGGCAGACCGCGCTCGGCGGCACCGCTCCGGTGAACCTGCTGCGGCCGCGCGCCCGGCGGCTGCTCCTCGACGCGCTGTACGCCAAGACCGGTGCAGGCGCCCGCGAGCGGGACCCCGAGCTGGCCGCGGAACTGCGCTCCTCCTTCGACGAGGACGTGACCTCGGAGGACACGTTCACCGACTTCCTGAACGCCTGGTGGCCCGAGCTGACCCCGCGCCGCGTCCTCGCCGCCATGGGCGACGAGCGGCGGCTCGGCCGCTGGGCCCGGCGGGTGCTCAACCCGGGGGAGGTGCGGCGGCTCGCCCGCTCCCTGCGCCGGGACGCGTACTCCGTGCACGACATCGCGCTCCTCGACGAGCTCCAGGCCCTGCTGGGCGCCCCCGCGCGCCCCCGCAGGAAGCGGGAGGCCGACCCGCTGGACCAGCTCACCGGCCTGGAGGAGCTCATGCCCGTACGGGAGGAGTCGCAGCGCGAGCGCGCGGAGCGGCTGGCCCAGGAGCGCACCGAGTACGCCCACGTCATCGTCGACGAGGCGCAGGACCTCACGCCCATGCAGTGGCGCATGGTCGGGCGGCGCGGCCGCGCTGCGACGTGGACGGTCGTCGGCGACCCCGCGCAGTCCTCGTGGTCGGCGCCGGACGAGGCCGCCGAGGCCCGGGACGAGGCGCTCGGCAGCCGCCCCCGCCGCCGCTTCACCCTCACCGTGAACTACCGCAACCCCGCCGAGATCGCCGAGCTGGCCGGCAGGGTCCTCGCCCTGGCGATGCCGGGCGCCGAGTCCCCGCGCGCGGTCAGGTCCACGGGCGTGGTGCCCCGCTTCGCGACCGTGGGGGAGCGGGAGCTCGCCGAGGCCGTCCGGGACGAGGCGCGCCGCCTGCTGGACCGGGTGGACGGCACCGTCGGCGTCGTCGTCGCCATGCACCGCCGCGAGCAGGCCGCCGGCTGGCTCGCGGGGCTGGGGGACCGGGTGGTGGCCCTGGGCAGCCTGGAGGCCAAGGGGCTGGAGTACGACGCGACCGTCGTGGTCTGCCCGGCGGAGATCGCCGACGAGTCCCCGGCGGGCCTGCGCGTGCTGTACGTGGCGCTGACCAGGGCCACGCAGCAGCTCACCGTGGTGGCGGGGGCGCGCGACGAGCCCGACGCGGACGGTGTTCCGGACCTGCTGCGCGACTGAGGGAACACCTTCCGGCAGGGTTTGTTAGCCTGGATGCGGCACCGGCCCGATCCAAGCCCCCGGGCCCAACCTTCGTCGCTTCGAGCGACCACTTGCCGCGAGGCGAGCATGGCGGGTCGGTGTCATCTGCGTACGGAGCGGGTCCGTACCGCCCCCCACCGGGGCGGCGCGGACCCGCTCCGTTTTGCGCGCCGCGGACGGGCCGCGTGCGCGCGCCGCGGACCGGCCTCCTTGGCGCGTCGCGGACCGGCCGCCGTGCCCGTGCCGCCCCGCGGACCGGCTGCCGGGCCCGCGCCGCGCCACCGGGGGCCCCAGGCTCCGCGGGGAGCCCCAGGGCCGCCGGCACGGCTCGGCAGTACGGGCCCGGGCCTGCCCGCAACGCCCGCACCGGGCAGCGCCCGCAGGGCCGCCCCGGGCCCCGGTCGGCCCGGGACCCGTGCCCGGTCGGCCCGGGGTCCGTGCCCGGCCGCCGCCAGGGCCCGCGCCGCAGGGCCCGTGCCCTGGCGGCCCGGGGTCCGCACGGGCACCGGTGCCAGGCCCCGCCCGGGCAGCCGAGCGCCCGGCATGCGCCGGCGGCCGACCGCCCCGGGACCCGCCGCTTCCGTTGTGCGGAAGCACAGTTTCTCGTATGGTGGAAAACAGTTTCCGAAAACAAAATGACCGCATTACCCGCTACTCGCAGGTAGGTGCGACCATCGGAGGGCCCCGCGCACGGCCACCGCCGCGCCGGGCTGGCAACGAAGCTAGGGAAAGCAGAGGAACTCGGCCATGGCAACGGCGCCCAGCGTCTCGTACTCGATGACGGTCCGGCTGGAGGTGCCCGCGAGCGGAACCGCGGTCTCCCAGCTCACCACGGCCGTGGAGTCCTCCGGCGGCTCGGTCACCGGCCTCGACGTGACCGCCTCCGGCCACGAGAAGCTGCGGATCGACGTCACCATCGCGGCCTCCTCCACCGCCCACGCGGACGAGATCGTCGGCAAGCTGCGCTCCATCGAGGGCGTCGTCCTGGGCAAGGTCTCCGACCGTACGTTCCTGATGCACCTCGGCGGCAAGATCGAGATGGCGTCCAAGCACCCCATTCGCAACCGCGACGACCTGTCCATGGTCTACACCCCCGGTGTCGCGCGCGTGTGCATGGCCATCGCGGAGAACCCCGAGGACGCCCGCCGCCTCACCATCAAGCGGAACTCCGTCGCCGTCGTCACGGACGGCTCCGCGGTGCTGGGGCTGGGGAACATCGGCCCCAAGGCCGCCCTCCCGGTGATGGAGGGCAAGGCCGCCCTCTTCAAGCGGTTCGCCGGCATCGACGCCTGGCCGCTCTGCCTGGACACCCAGGACACCGACGCCATCGTGGAGATCGTCAAGGCCATCGCCCCCGGCTTCGCGGGCATCAACCTGGAGGACATCTCCGCGCCCCGCTGCTTCGAGATCGAGGCCCGGCTGCGCGAGGCCCTCGACATCCCGGTCTTCCACGACGACCAGCACGGCACCGCGATCGTCGTGCTCGCCGCCCTCACCAACGCGCTGCGGGTGGTCGGCAAGGCCATCGGGGACGTCCGGGTCGTCATGTCCGGCGCCGGAGCCGCCGGTACGGCCATCCTGAAGCTGCTGATCGCCGCGGGCGTCAAGCACGCGGTGGTCGCCGACATCCACGGCGTCGTCCACGCCGGCCGCGCGGACCTCGTCGAGGCGGCCGCGGAGTCGCCGCTGCGCTGGATCGCCGACAACACCAACCCCGAGGGTGTCACCGGCACCCTCAAGGAGGCCGTCGTCGGCGCCGACGTCTTCATCGGCGTCTCCGCCCCCGACGTCCTCGACGGCTCCGACGTCGCCGCGATGGCCGACGGCGCCATCGTGTTCGCGCTCGCGAACCCGGACCCGGAGGTCGACCCCGCAATCGCCCGCCAGACGGCGGCAGTTGTGGCCACGGGCCGGTCCGACTTCCCCAACCAGATCAACAACGTGCTGGTGTTCCCCGGCGTCTTCCGCGGCCTCCTGGACGCCCAGTCCCGCACGGTCAACACCGACATGATGCTGGCGGCGGCGGCCGCCCTCGCCGACGTCGTCACCGAGGGCGAGCTGAACCCGAACTACATCATCCCCTCCGTCTTCAACGACAAGGTCGCCGGCGCCGTCGCCGGTGCCGTCCGCAACGCCGCGAAGGCCGTCGCGGGCGAGACCGAGAAGCTCTGACCCGTACGGGGGAGCCCGGCGCCCGGCGTGTCGGCAGGCGCCGGCCGGGCGCCGGGCGTAGGGTGGGCGAAATCTGCTCGCCCAGCCGACCGAGGTCGTCGGCGCAGGGCCGTGGCGCTTTTCGTGTGACTCCGGAGGGTGCCGGATTGGCTTTCCCGCCGCTGGTGGGGGCAGGATGCGTATTCGGGCGCGAGGGTCTGATCGGCAGACCCGGGTCCGAGCACTGTCGTAGGGCCCTGACAGCATCGGCTTCGCTGTGCTCGACATGCGGCCTCCGCCGCGTGGCACGCCTCACAGGCAAGAAATACACGGGAGTAACAACATGAACCGCAGTGAGCTGGTGGCCGCCGTGGCCGACCGCGCCGAGGTGACCCGCAAGGACGCCGACGCCGTGCTGGCCGCGTTCGCCGAGACCGTCGGCGAGATCGTCGCCAAGGGCGACGAGAAGGTCACCATCCCCGGCTTCCTGACCTTCGAGCGCACCCACCGTGCCGCTCGCACCGCGCGGAACCCGCAGACCGGCGAGCCGATCGACATCCCGGCCGGTTACAGCGTGAAGGTCTCCGCGGGCTCCAAGCTCAAGGAAGCCGCCAAGGGCAAGTAAGCCCCCCAGGCGCTGAGAAAAAGGGCGGCCACCCCCGACGGGGTGGCCGCCCTTGCGTTCGCCGCCCTGCGCCCCTCCCAGCGCCCGCGGCAGCCGCCCCGGAGGCGGCCGGGCGGGTGCGCGTGCGGGGACGTGCGCGGGATCCGCAGGGACCGCGGGGATGCCCCGGGCGCCGCCCGTGTAGGGGCTTCACGGCGGGACGACCCGGGCCGTGTGAGGGGTACTGCGTACGGGCCCGGCCCCGGCGCGGCGGGCCGCACGGAGCGGAGGCGGGTGACACCGCACGGCCCCGCCTGGGCGTGGGACCCGCCGCGGCGGGTCGGAGGACCGGGGCCCGGCCGCCGGAGCCCTCGCACGGGCCGTACGTACGCGGTGCCCGCGCATCCGGGTACGACGAAGGCCCCCGCGTGCGGTCCTTGCGGATCGGACACGGGGGCCTCGTACATCGGCTGACACGCCGTCAAGCCGCAGTGCCGCCACGGTAGGCGGCACGCCGCCTCAAGGGCGGGCGGAAGGCGTCAGACGGCGGTGCCGCCGCCCGGGCGTTCGCCCTTCGCGCCCAACCCCATCAGCTTCTCCATGCTGTGCTTTTCCGGGGGCGACCCCCGGACCCCCGGCAGGAGGTCCGGCGGTGCGGCGTCAGACGGCGGTGCCGCCGCCCGGGCGTTCGACCTTCGCGCCCAACCCCATCAGCTTCTCCATGAAGTTCTCGTAGCCGCGGTTGATCAGGTCGATGCCGTGGACCCGCGACGTGCCCTGCGCCGCCAGCGCGGCGATCAGGTACGAGAACCCGCCCCGCAGGTCGGGGATGACGAGGTCGGCGCCCTGCAGCTTCGTCGGGCCCGACACGACCGCCGAGTGCAGGAAGTTGCGCTGGCCGAAGCGGCAGTCGGAGCCGCCCAGGCACTCCCGATACAGCTGGATGTGCGCGCCCATCTGGTTCAGCGCCGACGTGAAGCCGAGCCGCGACTCGTACACCGTCTCGTGCACGATCGACAGGCCGGCCGCCTGCGTCAGGGCCACCACCAGCGGCTGCTGCCAGTCCGTCTGGAAACCCGGGTGGACGTCCGTCTCCAGGGCGATCGCGTTCAGCGAGCCGCCCGGGTGCCAGAAGCGGATGCCCTCGTCGTCGATGTCGAAGGCGCCGCCGACCTTCCGGTACGTGTTGAGGAAGGTCATCATCGAGCGCTGCTGCGCGCCGCGCACGTAGATGTTGCCCTCGGTCGCCAGCGCCGCCGACGCCCAGGACGCCGCCTCCAGCCGGTCCGGGAGCGCGCGGTGCGTGTAGCCGCTCAGCTCGTCCACGCCGGTGATCCGGATCGTCCGGTCCGTGTCCATCGCGATGATCGCGCCCATCTTCTGCAGAACGCAGATGAGGTCCTCGATCTCCGGCTCCACGGCGGCGTTCGACAGCTCCGTCACGCCCTCCGCGAGCACGGCCGTGAGCAGCACCTGCTCCGTCGTGCCCACCGACGGGTACGGCAGCCGGATCTTCGTGCCGCGCAGCCTGCGCGGCGCCTCCAGGTACTGGCCGTCGTCCCGCTTCTCGATCTTCGCCCCGAACTGCCGCAGCACCTCGAAGTGGAAGTCGATCGGCCGGTCGCCGATGGCGCAGCCGCCCAGGCCCGGGATGAAGGCGTGGCCGAGGCGGTGCAGCAGCGGGCCGCAGAAGAGGATCGGGATACGGGAGGAACCGGCGTGGGCGTCGATGTCGGCGACGTTCGCGGACTCGACGTGCGTCGGGTCCATCACCAGCTCGCCCGGCTCCTCACCGGGGCGGACGGTCACTCCGTGGAGCTGCAGCAGCCCCCGGACCACCCGCACGTCGCGGATGTCGGGCACGTTGCGCAGCCGGCTTGGTCCGCTGCCCAGCAGGGCGGCGACCATCGCCTTGGGCACGAGGTTCTTCGCGCCGCGGACGCGGATCTCGCCCTCCAGCGGGGTGCCGCCGTGGACAAGCAGTACATCGTCAGTGCCGGTCATGTATCTCGCGTTCTGAGGGGCGTCCCCCCGGTGGAGCCGGGGGAGGTCGGGCAAGGGGCCAGGGAAAAGGGTAAGGGGACGGAGTGCCCGGTTCGTAAGGCCGCGGACGGTCGGACCTTGTAATGAATTCGGCACAACACGGTCCGTCTCGCGGCCTTAGCGGACCGTTACCATCCGGTTTTCGGTCGTGATGGCGCGTACGTTTCGCCCGGCACCACCCGGGTCCGCGTGCGGCGCCGCGCCGCCCGGGCGGGCTGCCCAGGCAGTGCCGCGCCGCCCGGGCCGTCCGGGCCGTCCGGCCGTGCCGCACCCGGGCGCCCGGCCGCGCCGTCCCGTCCCCGGCCCCGGCACCGCGACGGCGCGGGGTGCCGCGCGCACCCTCCACGGGACCGCAAAGTGCGGGATCATGTCTGCCATGACCGAGGTGTCCTCGCTCGCAGGGCGGCTGCTCGTCGCCACCCCCGCGCTGGCCGACCCCAACTTCGACCGCGCCGTGGTGCTGCTGCTCGACCACGACGACGAGGGGTCGCTCGGCGTGGTCCTGAACCGGCCGACACCGGTCGGCGTCGGCGACATCCTGGAGCCCTGGGCGCCCCTCGCGGGGGAGCCGGGCGTCGTCTTCCAGGGCGGCCCCGTGTCCCTGGACTCCGCGCTCGGCCTCGCCGTGATCCCCGGGGACGAGGGCCCGCTCGGCTGGCGCCGGGTCCACGGCGCCATCGGGCTGGTCGACCTGGAGACCCCGCCCGAGCTGCTCGGACCCGCGCTCGGCGCCCTGCGGATCTTCGCCGGGTACGCGGGGTGGGGACCCGGCCAGCTGGAGGAGGAGCTGGGCGACGGCGCCTGGTTCGTCGTGGAGTCCGAGCCGGGCGACGTGTGCTCCCCGCGGCCCGAGGGCCTGTGGCGCGCGGTGCTGCGGCGGCAGCGCAGCGAACTGGCCATGATCGCGACGTACCCGGACGACCCGAGCCTGAACTGATCGCGCGCCGGGTGAGTACCCTTGGCACTTATGAGCACTCTTGAGCCCGAGCGCGGGGCAGGTACGGGGACCCTCGTAGAGCCGACGCCGCAGGTGTCGCACGGCGACGGCGACCACGAGCGCTACGCCCACTACGTCCAGAAGGACAAGATCATGGCGAGTGCCCTCGACGGCACTCCCGTCGTCGCCCTGTGCGGCAAGGTCTGGGTGCCGGGGCGCGACCCGAAGAAGTACCCGGTCTGCCCGATGTGCAAGGAGATCTACGAGTCCATGGGCGCGGGTGGCGACAAGGACAAGGACAAGAGCGGCAAGGGCAAGTAGCGGCCGACCGCTCTGGCTCACCGGGGCCCCCGGGGTGCGCGCAGGCGCGCCCCGGGGGCCCTGCGCGTGCCGACCGCTGGGCTCGGACCGGGGGCAGGGCGGTTGTCGGGGGCGGGGCGTGTGCCTAGGGTCGGCGGTTGCCGGGACCGGAGCGCGCCCGGCTCCGCCGCCTGCCGGGCAGGCCGACCCGGGGAGGGCTCATGGGCGTGGAGGGGGCGGGGTCCGTGGACGGCCGCGGGGACGCGAGCACGGCCGGATACGGCGAGAGCGGCACCGGCCCGGACCCGGCCGGGTCCGGCGGCGGGCACTCCCGGGAAGCCGGGGCGGGGGCCGACCGGGGCGGCAAGGGCGCGGCAGGCCGGGGCGGCGGCAGCCGCGGGGCCGACAGCGGCGGCACCGGGGCCGTATGCGGGGGCGGCGTCGGCGGGCCCGTACCCGGCGGCGCCGGTGCTGCCCCGGCCGGCGGTCCGGACGGACCCGGCGGCAGTGCCTCCGCCGAAGCTTGCGCCCCCGCTTCCGCCGAAGGTGGCGCCCCCGCTTCCGCCGAAGGCAGCGCCCCCGCCGAAGCCTGCACCCACGCCCCAGCCGAAGCCTGCACCCACGCCCCCGCCGAAGCCGGCGGCCCGGCCGGGACCCGCGGCGGAGTGGAGCCGGACAGCCGGGTCGGCCGCAGCGGCGTCACCCCTACCGCCGCCGCCCCGCCACCGCCCCCGCCGGGGCCGACGGTGCTCCCAGCAGCCGGACCCTGGGTCTCGTGCCGCTGCCCGCGCGGGTGCAGGGCCCGTACCGGTGCGGGTTCGTCCTCGACCGGCGGACGGGCATCGACGCCGCGCCGGGGACGGAGGGCACCGAGCGGTGGCTGCGGTCCACCGTCGGCGCCGCCTTCGGGCTGGCCCTCCCGCCCGTGCCCGCCGGACGGGACGACACCGTCGTGCTGCGACTGGACCCGCGGCTCGGGGCGGAGGCGTACCGGCTCGACGTCGCCGCCGCGAGCCGCCGCGTGCGGATCATCGGCGGTGATCCGGCGGGCGTCTTCTGGGGGCGCAGACCCTCCGGCAGCTCCTCGGCGCCGACGCCTTCCGGCGGGCGCCCGTCCGGCGCGGCGGCCGCGCCGCCCCGCCGTCCTCACCGCGCCGACCGTCGAGGACCGGCCGCGGTTCGGCTGGCGCGGGCTGCTGCTGGACGTCGCACGCCACTTCCTGCCCAAGGACGACGTCCTGCGGTACGTGGACCTCCTCGCCGCCCACAAGCTGAACGTCCTTCACCTGCACCTCACCGACGACCAGGGCTGGCGGATCGAGATCCGCCGGTACCCGCGGCTGACCGGGGTCGGCGCGTGGCGGAGCCGCACCAAGCGCGGCCACCGCGCCTCACCGCTGTGGGACGACACCCCGCACGGCGGCTACTACACCCAGGACGACATCCGCGAGATCGTCGCGTACGCCGCCGAGCGGCACGTCCGCGTCGTCCCGGAGATCGACGTCCCGGGCCACTCGCAGGCCGCCATCGCCGCGTACCCGGAACTCGGCAACACCGACGCCGTCGACACCGCCGGCCTCGCCGTGTGGGACACCTGGGGCGTCAGCCCGAACGTGCTCGCCCCCACCGAACACGTCCTGCGCTTCTACGAGGGCGTGCTGGAGGAGGTCCTGGAGCTCTTCCCCGCCGAGACGTCGCCGTTCGTCCACATCGGCGGCGACGAGTGCCCCAAGGACCAGTGGCGGGCCTCGCCGGCCGCGCAGGCCCGGATCGCGGAGCTGGGGGTCGGGGACGAGGACGGCCTGCAGAGCTGGTTCATCCGCCACTTCGACCGGTGGCTCTCCGACCGCGGGCGCCGGCTCATCGGCTGGGACGAGATCCTCCAGGGCGGCCTGGCGCCGGGCGCCGCCGTGTCGTCCTGGCGGGGCTACGCCGGGGGGATCGCCGCCGCCGAGGCCGGCCACGACGTCGTCATGTGCCCCGAGCAGTACGTGTACCTGGACCACCGTCAGGACCCGGGCCGCGACGAGCCGGTGCCCATCGGGTTCGTCCGCACCCTGGAGGACGTCTACCGGTTCGACCCCGTCCCGCCCGGACTCGGCCCCGGCGCCGCCGCCCGCGTCCTCGGCACGCAGGCGAACCTGTGGAGCGAGGTGACGGAGAACCGCGCCCGCGTCGACTACCAGCTCTTCCCGCGGCTCGCCGCCTTCGCGGAGGTGGCCTGGTCGGCCGGCCTCCCCGCGCCCCCGGCGCGCGACCTCGCCGACTTCGAGCGGCGAATGACCGCGCACTACCGGCGCCTTGAGGCACTCGGTGTCGACTACCGGCGCCCGCAGGGCCCGTTGCCCTGGCAGCGGCGGCCCGGACTGGTCGGGCGCCCGTTCGACTCGCCGCCTCCGGACGTGTGACCCCCGGGCGGCCGCTGCCCGCCCGCCGGCCCCCGCCTCCGCCTCCGCCTCCGCGCGGGTCCCGAGCCGACGCCCGGGAGGAGAAAGGTCCATTCCTCCCGTGTGCGAAAGAGCGGGCGAATCGGGCGAAGGGGGTGATTGCCTGAAGTGCCGGGGGATCAGGGGAGGTCACGGGGAGGGGCCGGGCGGTCGCGGGCGGATACACCCTTCACGGACCCTCGCGCCGGACAGCCTGGAAGATGTGCCAGAGTTTCCACGTCCGGGCTGTGAGCACGTACGGTACGGCAACACAGCCGGGACGACCGGGACAGCCGATACAGCCGGGACCGGGACACCGGGAAGGGGCAGCTGGGTTGACCACGCACGCACCGCGGGCGGCGCAGTCCGTCACGCTGCCGGCCACGCTCGCCGAGGCCGTGGCCGCGCTCACCGCCATGCCCGCCGCCGTCCCCGTCGCCGGCGGCACCGACCTCATGGCGGCCGTCAACAAGGGCGGCTCCGCCCGGCCGGACTCGTCGGACTCGGCCGCGTGGGCGAGATCCGCGGCTGGCAGTACCAGGACGGCCACGCCCTCCTCGGCGCCGGCCTCACGCACGCCCGCCTGGGCCGCCCCGACTTCGCCGCGCTCATCCCCGCCCTGGCCGCCGCCGCCCGCGCCGCCGGACCGCCGCAGATCCGCAACGCCGGCACGCTCGGCGGCAACGTCGTCACGGCGGCCCCGACCGGCGACACGCTTCCCGTGCTCGCCGCGCTGGAGGCCGACCTCGTCGTCGTCGGACCCGGCGGCGCCCGCGAGATCCCGGTCTCCCACCTGCTGGCCGGACGCGAGATGCTCGGTCCCGCGGAGCTCGTCGCGCACGTGCGGGTGCCGCTGCTGCACGCACCGCAGGTCTTCCTCAAGGCCACCGGGCGGACCGGCCCCGGCCGCGCCCTCGCGTCGGTCGCCGTCGTCCTGGACCCGGCACGGCGTGCCGTGCGCTGCGCGGTCGGGGCCATCGCCCCGATGCCGCTGCGGCCGCTGGAGGCCGAGCACTGGATCGCCTCGCTCGTCGACTGGGACGGGGAGCGCGGGCTCAGCCCGGAGGCCCTGGTGGCCTTCGGCGAATACGTGGCGGCCGCCTGCATCCCGGACCAGCCGCCGGCCGCCGAGGGCGAGGAGCCGCCCCCGCTGCCACCCGCCGTACTGCACCTGCGGCGCACCGTCGCCGTGCTGGCCCGACGAGCACTGGGGAGGGCGCTGTCGTGACCGCCGACGAGACCGGGAACCGGCACCAGGAGCACCAGGACCACCAGGACCACCAGGACCACCAGGCCCTTCACGACCACCGCGGCCAGGAGGGGCACGGGGGCGGCTGGCAGCCCCTCCCGGCGGGCGAGTACGACGGCGACGCCACCGCCTTCGTGCAGCTTCCGCCCGACGCCGGCCTGGACGGCTTCCCCCTGGAGGCGCCCGGCCACGGGTTCGTACCGCCGCAGATCGCCGACCCGCACGCCACCGCCCAGTGGAACTTCCACGACGCCGTCGCCGCAGAGGAGGTGCCGTCCGCGCCCGAGCCGCCCGCCGCGCAGCCCTACCCGCAGGCGCCCGCGCCCGGCGGCGCGGACCTGACCGGCCAGTGGACCATCCCCGTGGCGCAGGGCGACCTGCCCGAGGAGTCGGGCGAGTACCGGCTCGCCGCGGGACGGCCCCCGGCCGCACCGGACTGGTCGTACGGCACCCCGCCCGCGACCCTCCCGGGCGGCGCCCCCGCGCCCTGGACCCTCAGCCCCGCCGCGACCGAGCCCGGCGCGGAGGCCGGACCGGATGCCCCGCGGCCGGGCACGGCGGACGCCGCCGGCGGTACGGGCGCGATCGGCGGAGCGGCCCCGTCCGACCTGCCGGAGCCGCCCGTGCCACCGGCGCACGGCCCGGGCGCCGCAGCTGCCCCCGCGGCCCCCGAGGCGGCCATACCGCCCGGCTCTCCCGTACCGCCCGGTGGTACGGCGCAGGGCGCCGCCCCGTTCAACGCGGGCCTCCACGACCCGGACGCGGCCGGCGGCGGGCACGGCCGGCCGGCCGACCCCGCACGGGGCGCAGGACCCGAGGAGCCCGCGGGCCCCGGCGCGCCCGCGGACCCGCCGCACGCACCGGACGCACCGGACGCCGACGGGACGCCGCAGGAGGGCGCTCCCGCCGCGGCCGGGGCTTCCACCGACCCGGACGGCGCCGCACCCCGCCCGGACACGCGACCGGACGGCCCCGCGCCGGCCGGCGCCCCGGCCGACCAGGACGCCCCGGCATCCCCCGACGCCCCGGCGCTCCACGACGCCGCGGAACCGGGCGGCGCGCACCCGCCGCCGCCCCGGCCGATGCCCGCGAGGAGCACGCGCAGGCGTCCGAGGCCCCGGTCGGCGACGAGCACCCCCACGTCTCGTACGTCCTGCGGGTCAACGGCGCCGACCGGCCCGTCAGCGACGCCTGGATCGGCGAGTCCCTGCTCTACGTGCTGCGCGAGCGCCTCGGCCTCGCGGGCGCCAAGGACGGCTGCTCGCAGGGCGAGTGCGGCGCCTGCAACGTCCAGGTCGACGGCCGCCTCGTGGCGTCCTGCCTGGTGCCCGCCGCCACCGCCGCGGGCAGCGAGGTCCGCACCGTCGAGGGCCTGGCCGCCCGCGGCGAGCCCTCCGACGTGCAGCGCGCCCTCGCCCGCTGCGGCGCCGTCCAGTGCGGCTTCTGCATCCCCGGCATGGCCATGACCATGCACGACCTGCTGGAGGGCAACCACGCGCCCAGCGACGTGGAGGCCCGCCGCGCCCTGTCCGGCAACCTGTGCCGCTGCACCGGCTACCAGGGCGCCCTGCGCGCCGTGCAGGAGGTCGTCGCCGAGCGCAGGGCCGCCGCGCAGGCGGCCGCGGCCCGTGCGGGCGCCGCCGACGAGCAGCCGCCCGAGGTACGCATCCCGCACCAGCTTCCCCACCCGCACGACGGAGGCACGGCGTGAGCAACGACGCGGCCACCGCCATCCCGGCGGTCGACTCCCCCCGGCAGGACCGGGACCCGGACCAGGAGCAGGAGCAGCCCGTGCTCGGGCTGGGCGCGTCGCTGCCGTCGGCCGACGCCCGCGCCAAGGCGGAAGGCACCTTCCCGTACGCCGCGGACCTCTGGGCGGAGGGCCTGCTGTGGGCGGCGATCCTGCGCTCGCCGCACGCCCACGCCCGCATCCGCTCCATCGACACGTCGGCCGCCGCCGCCATGCCGGGCGTACGGGCGGTCGTCACCCACGCCGACGTGCCGGGCGACAGCGCCTACGGCCGCACCGTCGCCGACCGGCCGGTCTTCGCCTCCGACACCGTCCGCCACCACGGCGAGGCCATCGCCGCGGTCGCCGCCGACCACCCGGACACGGCGAGGCTCGCCGCCGCCGCGATCATCGTCGACTACGAGCTCCTCGACCCGGTCACCGACCCCGAGCAGGCGTTCTCCGCGCCGCCGCTGCACCCCGACGGCAACCTGATCCGCCACATCCCGCTGCGCTACGGCGACCCCGCCGCGACCGGCGAGGTGATCGTCGAGGGCCTGTACCGCATCGGCCGCCAGGACCCCGCGCCGGTCGGCGCCGAGGCGGCCCTCGCCGTGCCCCGGCCCGACGGCGGCGTGGAGATCTACACCGCCTCCACCGACCCGCACACCGACCGGGACCTGGCCGCCGCCTGCTACGGGCTGCCGCCCGAGCAGGTGAAGATCGTCGTCACGGGCGTGCCGGGCGCGATGGGCGACCGCGAGGACCCCGGCTTCCAGATCCCGCTGGGCCTCCTCGCCCTGCGCACCGGCGCCCCCGTCAAGCTCACGGCGACCCGCGAGGAGTCGTTCCTGGGCCACGCCCACCGCCACCCGACCCTCCTGCGCTACCGCCACCACGCGGACGCCGAGGGCCGCCTGGTGAAGGTGGAGGCGCAGATCCTGCTGGACGCCGGCGCCTACGCGGAGGCGTCCTCGGACTCCCTGGCCGCGGCGGTCGCCTTCGCCTGCGGCCCGTACGTGGTGCCCCACGCCTTCGTCGAGGGGTGGGCGGTCCGTACGAACAACCCGCCGTCCGGACACGTGCGGGGCGAGGGCGCGATGCAGGTGTGCGCCGCGTACGAGGGCCAGATGGACAAGCTCGCCGCGAAGCTGGGCCTCGACCCGGCGGAGCTGCGCATGCGCAACGTCCTGGCCACCGGCGACCTGCTGCCGACCGGCCAGACGGTGACGTGCCCGGCGCCGGTCGCCGAACTCCTCGCGGCCGTACGGGACGAACCGCTGCCGCCGCTGCCCCGGGACACCCCGGCGGACGACTGGCTGCTGCCCGGCGGCCCGGAGGGCGCGGGCGAGCCGAGCGCGGTCCGGCGGGGCGTCGGCTACGCGCTGGGCATGGTGCACATGCTGGGCGCCGAGGGCACCGACGAGGTGTCCACGGCGACGGTCCGCGTCCACGACGGCGTCGCCACGGTCCTGTGCGCCGCCGTCGAGACCGGCCAGGGGTTCTCCACCCTCGCCCGCCAGATCGTCCAGGACGTGCTGGGCGTGGAGGAGGTCCACGTGGCGCCGGTCGACACCGACCAGCCCCCGGCGGGCGCCGCCGCGCACGGCCGCCACACGTGGGTCTCGGGCGGCGCGGTGGAACGCGCCGCGAAGATGGTCCGCACCCAGCTGCTCCAGCCGCTGGCCCACAAGTTCGGCATGTCCACCGAACTCCTCCAGATCGCCGACGGCAAGATCACCTCCTACGACGGCGTGCTGTCCACCACGGTCGCCGAGGCCCTGGAGGGCAAGGAGCTGTGGGCCACCGCCCAGTGCCGCCCCCACCCCACGGAGCCCCTGGACGAGACCGGCCAGGGCGACGCGTTCGTCGGCCTCGCCTTCTGCGCCATCCGCGCGGTGGTCGACGTGGACGTCGAACTGGGCAGCGTCCGCGTCGTCGAACTCGCGGTGGCCCAGGACGTGGGCCGCGTCCTGAACCCGGCGCAGCTGGCCACCCGCATCGAAGCGGGCGTCACCCAGGGGCTCGGCGCCGCCCTCACGGAGAACCTCCGCACCCCCCGCGGCCTGGTCCGCCACCCCGACCTGACGGGCTACGCCCTGCCGACGGCCCTGGACGCCCCGGCGATCCGCATCGTCCGCCTGGTCGAGGAACGCGACGTGGTGGCCCCCTTCGGCGCCAAGCCCGCCAGCGCCGTCCCGGTCGTCACCGCCCCGGCAGCCGTCGCCGCCGCCGTCCGCGCCGCCACGGGCCGCCCCGTCAACCGCCTCCCCATCCGCCCGCAGGCGGCGGTGGTGACGTCCAACACGTAGGCCGGAAAGCCTCGTTGGCCACATGGCCACGATTATGGTTACCCCTGCAAAGGTGTCGCGGTCCGGGACCAGGGGGGCTCGATGGCGTTCGAGGACGAATGGGCGGGAATCAAGGCTGAGGTGCGTCAGCGGCATGAAGCCGGTACGCGTCTCAACCAGCTACCGTCGGAGGACAGCGGCACGGGGGACGCGGACTACAAGGTATTCTCCAAGGATCTACGCGCCGTGGGCAACGACGCGCAAGCACTCTTCCATGCCTTCGAGGCCGCGGCGTTCCACGCAGGTGCCAAGACGGACACCGCTTCGAAATCCCTCGACGAGGACGGATTCAAGACCGGTTCGGGGATGTGGACGGCATGGGACAGGTGGCGCGGGCAGTGCGAAACGCTCCTCAGTGCCTGTGCTCACATCCACAACCACCTCGAGGTGACGAGAGCCGATCACCTGAAGGGGGAAGAGGAGCTGGTCACCAGTTACTCCGTCGCGATCATCGACAGGCACTTCTCCTGAGAGGCTCGTGGAACAGGCATGTTGACGTTCGCGCAAGTGCTGCACGCAAGGCTGGGCAGTCTGGAAGAGGCCGTCACGGACTGGGGTCAGACCCACGACAAGCTGAAGGCGCTGGGAGAGCAGGCTGACAGCGGTATGCGGGCCAAGGCGGACAAGGCACGCTGGGAAGGTGCCAATGCCGGGGTGACACGACCGTTCGTGAAGAAGACGGCCAAGGAGTTCGCAGACGCCGCCGCGGTCGCGGGCAGCATCAGGGTCATCCTGCGGGACGCACTGGCTGAGTTCAAGGCAGCCAAGCGGGCACTGGAGAAGATAGTCGACGAAGCCCCTCGCAGAGGCATTCGCATCGACGCGAACGGCGGCGTCAGCCACCTGGTGCATCCTGATCGGCGAAGCGGGAGTTACGACGGGCCGACGCCGCAGCAGGCGGATTTCGACGGGGTGAGATCCGCTCTTCAGGCAGCGGTCGAACGTGCCGATGACGCCGATGACGTCGCCAACCGGGCACTGCGCGCGGTAGTCGGAACAGACGAGCACGACTTCTCCGGCACTCGCTACAGGTCTCTGGAGGAGGCGTCCAAGGTTCAGGACGCTGAGGACGCCAAGCTCGCGGCGGCCTTGGTGAAGAAGGGCGACGAAGCCACGGCCAAGGAGATCGACCGCCTGAACAGGCTCTTCAAGGACAACGCGGACGACCCGTACTTCGCGGAAAGGCTCGCGCTGGAGGTAGGCGGCCGGGGAACCCTTGCATACTGGGCGGACCTGGGGGACCCGAGCGACGCATCCCGGCTCGGCATCGACCACCGGGACAAGCTGCAGGAACTCCAGAAGAACTACAGCATGGCCCTGGCCGCCGCCACCCACTCGACAAGCCCCGAGATGCAGGCTTGGAAGGCGGAAGTGATCAGTGCGGGCGACGATCCGGTCCGGACACGGGGTGCGTCACCTTACGGCTTCCAGGTGATGAGTGCCCTCATGCGGCACGGGAGCTTCGAAAAGAGTTTCCTCCATGACTACGGGAGCGCCCTTGTCGCCGCCGAGCGGAAGATGACGCGCAACGGCATGGTGGCGCCGACGCAGGCATGGATGACCCATGGGGGTATGCCGCGCCTCAACTGGGATGGCAGGGACCTGGGTCGCGATCCCATGGTGGGCTTCATGGAGGCCCTCGGCCACCACCCCAGGGCCGCGACGGAGTTCTTCAGCGGCGGATTCGACCTCCCCGCCGACCACGGGGAGGGCAAGGAGAAGCTCAACGCCTTCGACTACTTCACTCAGGGGCGGGAGTGGCCCGAGGACGTGGTGGCCGACGGCACGAGCGCCGCACACGGCTACGACAGTCTGGGGCACGCCCTGGAAGCAGCGGTGTTGGGCGCCTCGCACGATGACCCGAACGCGCGGCTCAGCCGTGACGGCGACACCGCTGAACTCATGGAAAGGGTTGTCGAGAGGTACGGGGGCGATCCGGCACTGCTGAGGAGGCAGGAGTCACTGGCTGACAGTCTCGGGCGCATGGCAGCCGGATACGTGGACGACATCAACTGGTCCATGAACGAGAACGACCCGACGAGTATGTTCGCCCCGCGCAAGGGCGAAGGGGGTAGGCCGGAGCCCGGCCATGCGGAGTTCGGGATGGACGCTACCCGTCAGTTCCTCAGCGCCCTGGGGAAGCATCCGGACGCCTATGCGGAAATCGCCAAGGCCGAGCAGGTCTATACGGTCAGCATGCTCGAAGCGCAGGTGGGCGCCGACGGCGCGGTGAACGAGGCGCATGCGCGTGAAGCCGTGCGGTCGATCGGTGAAGTGCAAGGCCTGATCGACCAGGCGCGCGTCGAGCAGGTCAGGGCGGAGGGGCTCGCGGCGGACGAGGCATACAACAAGGCGCAGGCGAAGCGGGCAGGGTGGATCAACTTCGGCAGCGGTGTGGTGATTGCGGCTGGAGCAGCTTTCCTCCCGCCGGTCGCCGCCGTCGGAGTCGCTGCCACACTGATCCCTGTGGCCCAGGACGCGGGCACGGGAGTGGTCGGGCAACTGGTCAATGGCGTCGTGGGTGACTACGTCGACTCCAACCAGAAAGACAGTGGAGAAGACGTCCAGAAGCAGCGCAAGGCCATCTTTGACGCTGGTGAGCTCAATGCCGCGATTCCGATGCGTGTTTTCATGGAACATCATGGCGTTGAACGGGATTCCGCGTTCGGTCAGGATCTGGAAGAGGCTCTCAAGGGCGGTCACCTGTGGGGGCGCGGAAGCGAGTCCGCGCACGGTAGCCTGCCTCAGGACAGGGAGTGATCACATGAGGCGCGCGTGCGTCGGCGCACGGTCTTCTTGCCGTGCCGCAGCCGTCATGTTCGCGACCGTCCTCCTGTCGGCCTGCGGCGGGGGGCCGCCGGACGGTCCTGATCGACGCGACACCGTTTCGGCGGAGAAGCTGTGCGGCGGCGCCTTCTCAAGGGAGGCATCCTTGGCCGTGGAGACTGTGACGGGGGCGAAAGAGTTCGCGGCGCGGCTCTCCTTTGCGGAGCCGCGGACGGCGGCGGACGCTGTGGTTGCCGAGTACAGCTCTGGTGGCGCCGTGGACAAGTGGAGGGAAACAGACCTCTGCGAGGTTCACGTGCCGGATGCCGGAGGACTGCCGGACCTGGAGATCGGCGTTTCGCTCAGCGAGGAGGAGGATCTGCGAGGCGTCAAGCCGTCCTTCGTGAAATACGCCGTTGGGCGACAGGCTATATCCAACGGGGGAGCGTCCGTTGTGTACTTCGACTGTGCGAGTCAGCGATTCCCCGAGGGTGTGGGGGATCCTGTCCTGATGCGCGCCGAATTGACGAATAGGCGCTCAGTGAAAATTGATCCCGAAGAGCTGCGCCAGGCGAACCTGAAAATCCTCGCGTCGGCTTCCCGCGCCTTTGCCGGAGCTCTGCGGTGCGAAGGCGGAGCAGGGTTGGCTCAGACTGCGCCCTTCACTCGTCTTTCCTAGTGTCTCGTGATCCTGTTCATGTCAGTTCGAGTTGTTATTGACGAGTTTCTTCACGTTGGTCGCGACGAGTTTGACCTTCGCAAGGACCTCGCCGGCAGTCGCGGTCCAGGTGAACGGCTTCGCCGTCGCGTTCCAGGAGCTGATGTAGTCACGGATCTGCTTGATCAGGACGTTGACGCTGGAGAACGTGCCGCGGCGGATGGACTGCCGGGTCAGGATTCCGAACCAGATCTCGATCTGGTTCAGCCACGAGGAGCCGACGGGGGTGAAATGGAAGTGGATGTGCGGGTTCTTGGCCAGCCACTCCCTGACCTCCGGAGTGGTGTGCGTGGAGAGGTTGTCCAGGACGACATGGATGTCCTTCCCGGCGTGCGGCTTCACCGCCTTCTTCAAGAAGGCCAGGAAGTCCTTGCCGTTCCGGGTCGGCTTGCACTCGCCAAGTACTTCGCCGGTGGTCACGTTCAGGGCAGCGAACAGATTTGTGGTGCCGTGCCGGACGTAGTCGGCGGTGCGCTTCTCGCTCGCCGCGAAGGCGACCGGCAGCACCGGCTGGGTCCGGTCCAGGGCCTGGATCTGCGTCTTCTCATCGATCGAGAGGACCACCGCGCCGCCCGGCGGGGCCAGATACAAGCCGATCACATCGGCCACTTTCGCCGCGAACGCGGGGTCTTTCGAAAGCTTGAAGGTGCCGGAGCGGTGCGGCTTCAGGTTCTCCTCCCGCCAGATCCGCGCGATGTAGTGCCAGGACACGGTGATGTTCTCGGTCCGCCTCAGGTACTTCGCCAACTCGCGCGTGGACCAGTGCGAAAGGCCGGTGCCGTCCGGCGGCGTCATGCGCGTCAGCGCGATCACGCGGGCCCGCACCCGCGCCGGCACTTGTTCCCGGGCTCCGCCGGGCCGGTCGCCTTCCAGCCCAGCCAGTCCGAGCTCGACATAACGCCGCTTCCAGCGGTCCACCGTCGGCAGGGATACGCCAAGCAGTTCAGCGATGTCCTTGCGGCGACGGCCTTCGCTCGACCACAGCACGATCCGGCCCCGCGTCGCTATGTCGGCGGGCACGTCCGGGCTATTTACCAACTCCCGCAACACGGCGGCCTGTTCTACAGAGAGCTCCACACCAAGCGACCCTGCCACACAGGATCAAGTAACGCCAACGGAATCACGAGACACTAGGGGACGCGCCGGTCTGCGCGTCTGCGGACAACTCGACCAGCGTGCACCAGCCGACAACGCCCGGGGGCATTGATCATGCGGAAGACCGTCATGGTGGGCCTGTCCGTGCTCCTGCTCGGCGGCACCGCTTGCAGCGCACCGGAAGCGGACGGTTCGCAGCGCCGGGTGGCCGCCCCTGCCTCCGAGGAGGCGCGAGCGGGTGCCGCGACGTGTGAGCGACTGCTCGGCACCGCCGCCGTCGGCTGGCTCAAGCAGGTGGCCCGGCCCGCCGACCTTCGGATGGAGTCGGAGATAGACGTACCGGACAGGGCCGCACGGTTGCAGCGGCAGGTTCGGGAGTGGGATCCGCAGAGCGCGGGAAAGCTGGACCCGTTCCCCTTCCTGGACATGTGCAAGATCGGCGCGGAAGCGGCCGCCGGCGCGTACACCGTCCAGTACGCCAGGTCGGTGCTCCGCTGGGACGAGGTGCGGGAAGCCGGGGATACGTACATCGAGGTGAACCGCGATCTCGCACTCGTCCACGGGACCGCCGAACGGGGACGCGGGGGTTCCTACATGGTCTACATCAGGTGCGGGATACCGGGCGCCGCGCCCGAGCAGAAGGACGAGCTGCCGATCCAGGGGTTCCTTCACGACGGCCTCACCGGCGACACCGACCCCCGGCCGCACTTCGCCCACCTGCTCCACTCCGCCCGGGTCATGGTCGAGGTGCTCGGCTGCACCAACAAGCCGGTCGTCCCCGGTCAGCCTCCCGCCTCCGTCAGGTGAGTGCGGCTGCCGTCCGGGCGGGGCGTGGTGCCGCGGGTGTGCCGTCCGCCGCGGCCGGCGGCGGGGTGCGGGCTCCCCGTTGAGCGTGGCCCGGTCCTGGGCCCCCGGTTCCGCTGGGCGCGGCGCGCCCCTGGGCGCCGCTGGGTGTGGCGCGGTCCTGGAGCCCCCGGCTCCGCTGGGCGTGGTGGGGGCCCCGGGGCGCGCCGGACGCGGCGCGTCGCGTTCCTGGGCCGGCCGGCTCCCGCCGGACGCGGCGCGGCGTGGCGGGCGATGAGTTTCGCGCGGTCCGCCGGTCTACTCGACTGAAGGGACACGGACGGAAGGAGTCCCGCCATGCAGCAGAAGATCACGCCGTGCCTGTGGTTCGACAACGAGGCGGAGGAGGCGGCGCAGCACTACCTCTCGATCTTCGAGAACTCACGTGTCCTGAGGACCAGCCGGTACCCCGAGGGGACCCCGCAGCCGGCGGGGACGGTGATGACCGTCGAGTTCGAGTTGGACGGCCGGCAGTTCATCGCCCTCAACGGCGGCCCGCAGTTCAGGTTCAACGAGGCCGTCTCGCTGTCCGTGGTGTGCGAGGACCAGGAGGAGGTCGACTACTACTGGTCGCGGCTGTGCGAGGGCGGCGAGGAGGGGCCCTGCGGCTGGCTCAAGGACAAGTACGGGCTGTCGTGGCAGGTCAGTCCGCGCGTCCTCGACGAGATGGTGACCGACCCGGACCCGGAGAAGGCGAAGCGTGCCACCGAGGCCATGATGCGGATGAAGAAGATCGACATCGCGGAGCTCCGGCGGGCCTACGACGGGTGAGCTTCGGGGCCGGAGGCGTACGACCAAGGGCCGAGCCGGGGTCCGACCTTATACAGGGGCTAACCGCCTGTACGCCTCTTACTCTGGAGGGCATGAGCGCCCTGGAGCCCCCCGACACCGCCGCTGAGTCCGCCGCCTCCGCTCCCCCCGCAGGGAAAGGAGGCGGCGGAGGCGTGCTGGACCGGGCGCACCGGGCGCTGACGGTCGGGATCGTCTCCGTCGTGCTGCTGATCGCGTTCGAGGCGACCGCCGTGGGGACGGCGATGCCGGTCGCGGCGCGGGAGCTCGGCGGGGTGCCGCTGTACGCCTTCGCGTTCTCCGCGTTCTTCACCACGAGCCTGTTCGGCATGGTGCTGGCCGGGCAGTGGGCCGACCGCGACGGGCCGCTGGCGGCGCTGGCCACCGGCATCGGGGCGTTCGCCGCCGGCCTGGTGGTGTCGGGGACCGCCGGGGCGATGTGGCTGTTCATCGCCGGGCGGGCCGTGCAGGGTTTCGGCGGCGGCCTGGTGATCGTCGCGCTGTACGTGGTGGTCAGCCGCGCGTACGAGGAGAGGCTGCGGCCCGCGATCATGGCGGCGTTCGCGGCGAGCTGGGTCATCCCGTCCATCGTCGGACCGCTGGCCGCCGGCACGGTCACCGAGCACCTCGGGTGGCGGTGGGTCTTCCTCGGGATCCCCGCGCTCGTGGTGCTGCCGCTGGCGCTCGCCCTGCCCGCCATCCGGAGCCGGGCGTCCGGTCCCGCCGACCCGGGTGCGCCGGCGGCCGGCTTCGACCGGCGGCGGCTGCGGCTGGCGCTGGGGATCTCGCTCGGTGCGGGCCTCCTCCAGTACGCCGGGCAGGAGCTCCGCTGGCTGTCCGCCGCCCCGGCCCTGGTGGGTGTGGCGCTGCTGGTGCCGGCCGCGCTGGGGCTGCTGCCGGGGGGTACCTTCCGGGCGGCCCGCGGCCTGCCGTCGGTGGTGCTGCTGCGCGGGATCGCGGCGGGGGCGTTCATCGCGTCGGAGTCGTTCATCCCGCTGATGCTCGTCACCGAGCGGGGGCTGAGCCCGACGATGGCCGGCATGTCGCTCGCGGTGGGCGGCGCGGCGTGGGCGCTGGGGTCGTTCGTCCAGTCGCGTCCCGCGGTGGAGCCGTACCGGGAGCGGCTGATGGTGCTGGGGATGCTGATGGTCGCGGCGGCGATCGCGGCGGTGCCGAGCGTGCTGATCCCCGCGGTGCCGGTGTGGACCGTCGGTGTGGCCTGGGGCTTCGGCTGCCTCGGTATGGGGCTGGTGATCTCCTCCGCGAGCGTGCTGCTGCTGAAGCTGTCCGCGCCGGAGGAGGCCGGGAACAACTCGGCCGCGCTCCAGATCTCGGACGGGCTGTCGAACGTGCTGCTGCTCGCGGCGGGCGGGGCCGCCTTCGCCGCCCTGGGCGGGGGTCGCCCGCGGCGGGGCACGGGGTGGCGGCCGGAGCCGGGTCGCACCCCGTGGCCTTCGCGGCCGTCTTCCTGCCGATGGCGGGCGTCGCGCTGCTGGGGGCCTGGGTGGCGGCGCGGGTGCGGGTCGGACCGGTGGGCGGGTGACCGGCCGCCCCTGCGGCCATGGCGCCGGAACACCGGCCGAGGCGGGCGTTGCTCGCACGTGACACCGGGCGGTACCGTGCGGTACCGTCATGGTATGGCAGGTCTCAATGTGCGCTTCACCGAGGAAGAGCTGACCGCGCTGCGCGAGCGCGCCGAAGCTGAGGGCCGCAGTATGCAGTCGTTCGCGCACGACGCCGTCATCAGGGCGATAAACGAACACTCGCGGCTGTTCAACGAGGCCGCCGAACACGTGCTGAAGGTCAGTGAGGAGCTGAACCGGAGGCTCGCCTGATGCACTACCTCACTCTGCCCGAGGTGCTGAACCTGGCCGAGCGGCTCGGTACGCCCGAGGTGCGCGACTACGGGCTGCTCGACTCGGCGCTCGCCCGTCCCCAGTCCAGTGTGTTCGGGCAGGACGCCTACCCGGACGTGTGGCAGAAGGCCGCGGCCCTCATGGAGTCGCTCGCACGCAATCACGCACTGATCGACGGCAACAAGCGCCTCGCCTGGTATGCGACCTGGGTGTTCCTGCACATGAACGGCCATCCCCTCGACGCCGCGTTCGATGTGGACGAGGCGGAGCGGTTCGTGCTCGATGTGTGCCAGGGCGCTCTCGACGTAGCGAAGATCGCGGCGCACTTGCCCCGGTTCGCCGCGCGTTGAGGAGCTGGAGAACACCGGGGTGTGACCCCCGTCGCAGTCCCCGAGGTCACGGCGCCGTCCGGCCCGGACGGGCGCCGGGCCCCCGGTAGGGTGGCCCGGTTGTCGTGGCGCGCACCGGCGGTGCGCGCCCCCGCGTCCGAGAGCCCGAATCGGAGACCGTGACTACTACCGCCTCCCATCACCTCTCACCGGCCTTCCCCGGCCGCGCCCCCTGGGGTACCGCCAACAAGCTGCGCGCCTGGCAGCAGGCCGCCATGGACAAGTACCTCCAGGAGCAGCCCCGCGACTTCCTCGCCGTCGCCACGCCCGGCGCGGGCAAGACCACCTTCGCGCTCACCCTGGCGTCGTGGCTGCTGCACCACCACGTCGTCCAGCAGATCACCGTCGTCGCCCCCACCGAGCACCTGAAGAAGCAGTGGGCGGCCGCCGCCGCGCGGATAGGGATCAAGCTGGACCCGGAGTACAGCGCGGGGCCGCTCAGCAAGGAGTACCACGGCGTCGCCGTCACGTACGCCGGCGTCGGCGTGCGGCCCATGCTGCACCGCAACCGCTCCGAGCAGCGCAAGACCCTCGTCATCCTGGACGAGATCCACCACGCCGGCGACTCCAAGTCGTGGGGCGAGGCGTGCCTGGAGGCGTTCGAGCCCGCCACCCGGCGCCTCTGCCTCACCGGTACGCCGTTCCGGTCCGACACCAACCCGATCCCCTTCGTCACGTACGAGGAGGGGAACGACGGCATCCGCCGGTCCGCCGCCGACTACACCTACGGCTACGGCAACGCCCTCGCCGACAACGTCGTCCGGCCGGTCATCTTCCTCAGCTACAGCGGCAACATGCGCTGGCGCACGAAGGCCGGCGACGAGATCGCCGCCCGGCTGGGCGAGCCCATGACCAAGGACGCCGTCTCCCAGGCGTGGCGCACCGCCCTCGACCCGCGCGGCGACTGGATGCCGAACGTGCTGCGCGCCGCCGACCAGCGGCTCTCCGAGGTCCGCAAGGCCATCCCCGACGCCGGCGCCCTGGTCATCGCCTCCGACCAGGACTCGGCCCGCGCGTACGCCAAGCTGATCCGGGAGATCACCGGGCAGGGCGCCACCGTCGTGCTGTCCGACGACACCGGCGCCTCCAAACGGATCGAGGAGTTCAGCGAGAGCGACGACCGCTGGATGGTCGCCGTCCGCATGGTGTCCGAGGGCGTCGACGTGCCGCGGCTCGCCGTCGGCGTGTACGCCACGACCATCTCCACCCCGCTGTTCTTCGCGCAGGCCGTCGGCCGCTTCGTGCGGTCCCGCAGGCGCGGCGAGACCGCGTCCGTGTTCCTGCCGACCATCCCCATGCTCCTCGGCTTCGCCAACGAGATGGAGGTCGAGCGCGACCACGTCCTGGACCGCCCGAAGAAGGCGGGCGAGGACGAGGACCCGTACGCCGAGTCCGAGAAGGAGATGGACGAGGCGAACAAGCAGCAGGACGAGGACACCGGGGAGCAGGACATGCTGCCCTTCGAGGCGCTGGAGTCCGACGCCGTCTTCGACCGCGTGATGTACAACGGCGCCGAGTTCGGCATGCAGGCCCACCCCGGCAGCCAGGAGGAGCAGGACTACCTCGGCATCCCGGGGCTCCTGGAGCCCGACCAGGTGCAGCTGCTCCTCCAGAAGCGGCAGGCCCGGCAGATCGCCCACAGCAGGCAGAAGCCCGCGGAGGAGGCCGACCTGCTCGAACTGCCCGCCGAGCGGCGGCCCGTGGTGTCCCACAAGGAGCTGATGGAGCTGCGCAAGCAGCTCAACACCATGGTCAGCGCCTACGTGCACCAGAGCGGCAAGCCGCACGGCGTGATCCACACGGAGCTGCGCCGCGTCTGCGGCGGCCCGCCCAGCGCCGAGGCCACGGCCGGGCAGATCCGCGAGCGGATCAAGAAGGTCCAGGAGTGGGCCACGCGCATGCGCTGAGCCGCCCGCACGCCCGCACGCCCGCACGCCCGCACGCCCGCACGCCCGCACGCCTGTCCGCCTGTCCGCCCGCCCGTATGCCCGCCGACCGGCGGCGGGCCCCGTGCCGGGCCGCACCCGGAGCCGCGCGCACGTCCGCATACCGCGGCGCGCGTACCGGCCTTCGTACGGGACTGACGGCCGGCGGTGCCCGCCGGGGACGGCACGGGACGGGGCGTGCGGCCCCCGGTGCGGGCCGCCGCAGGGCTCGCCTACCGGGGCGCGGTACGGATTCACGTACGGCTTCAGGTGTGGCGCTTCAGGTGCGGGCGTACGGCTTCCGGGGCCCTGCCCCGTACGGCTCCGGTACGGCCCGGGTCGGGCACCGGGGCGCCCGTACCGGGCCCGCAAATCCGGATCAAGTCCTCATCCGCGCCCGGATTCTGGACGAGGTCTTCCGCTGAGCGGAGTGTTGTCGCTACTGTCCCCGGCACATGCACGCCCCGTGGCAGCGTCGCCGCGGAGCGCAGCCGGTGTGCCAAGGCCTGCCGGCGGCCTCTCGGAGCGACGACCCTGACGGGACAGGTGTCGCCGGAGCCCCCGGGAGTGTCCGCCGTCACTCACTCCGAAGGAGGGGCGTCGTGACCGCGGAGACCTCCCAGACGCTCGACAGAGGACTACGCGTCCTCAAACTGCTCGCCGACACCGACCACGGGCTGACCGTCACCGAGCTGTCCCAGCGGCTCGGCGTCAACCGCACCGTCGTCTACCGCCTGCTCGCCACCCTGGAGCAGCACGCCCTCGTGCGCCGCGACCTCGGCGGCCGGGCCCGCGTCGGCCTCGGGGTGCTGCGGCTCGGCCGCCAGGTGCACCCGCTGGTCCGCGAGGCCGCGATGCCGGCGCTGCGCTCCCTCGCGGAGGACATCGGGGCCACCGCGCACCTGACCCTCGTCGACGGCGCGGAGGCTCTCGCGGTCGCGGTCGTGGAGCCGACCTGGACGGACTACCACGTGGCGTACCGCGCGGGCTTCCGCCACCCGCTCGACCGGGGCGCCGCGGGGCGGGCCATCCTGGGCGCCCGGCAGGGCGGTCTGCGGGAGCCCGGCTACACCCTCACGCACGGCGAACTCGAAGCCGGGGCGAGTGGCGCCGCGGCCCCGCTGCTGGGGGTGACCGGCATAGAGGGCAGCGTGGGCGTGGTCATGCTGAGCGACGCCGTACCAGAACGTGTCGGCCCGCGCGTCGTGGACGCGGCCCGCGAGGTGGCGGACGCCCTGCGCTGAGAGCGGCCGGCGGGCGCGGCCGCGCTGCCCGGTGCGTGGCCGGGCTCGGTCGCGTGGCCGTGCTCGGTCACGGGGCGGTGCGGGCGGCTGCGCGGTGCGAGTGCCGGTCCGGGTCGTCCGGGTCGTGCCAGTGGTCGCCGCGTGCACAGCGGCCGCCGGCCGAAGGACGCACCCGGCGGGCGTCGCCTGCTGCCGCCGCGTCGCGGGCCCCGCGCGGGCGGTGGTCGGCGCTGCGGGGCCCCGTGCCGGTCGGGCGGATAGATTGGCTTCCGTGTTCTCCCGCCTCTCCCGTCTCTCCCGCCCCCGTGCCCTGGCCCTGTGCGCCGTGCCCATCCTCGCGCTGTTCGGCGTGGCCGTCCTCGCGCCGCTGCCCTTCACCCTGGCGCAGCCCGGCACCACCGCGAACGTCCTCGGGGCGGACAAGGGCCGCCCGATCATCACCATCTCCGGTGCGCAGGTCCACGAGACCAGCGGTGAGCTGCTGATGACCACCATCCTGGCGACCTCGCCGAGCGCCGACGTCGGCCTCGCCGACGTGGTGGAGGGCTGGTTCCGCACGGACCGGGCCGTGCTGCCGCGCGACTCCGTCTACCCGGCGGGCAAGACCGACGCGGAGATCGAGAAGCGCAACCTCGGCCAGATGCGGCAGTCCCAGGACAGCGCCGTCCTCGCCGCGCTGGACTACGTCGGCGAGGACCCGGACGACGTCGACGTGCGCCTCCACCTGGCCGATGTGGGCGGGCCCAGCGCGGGCCTGCTGTTCTCGCTGGGCGTCGTCGACAAGCTGGCGGCCGGCGACCTCACGGGCGGCCGGGTCGTCGCGGGTACGGGCACGATCACCCCGGACGGCAGGGTCGGCGCCGTGGGCGGGGTGTCCCTCAAGACGCAGGCCGCTGCCCGGGACGGCGCCACGGTCTTCCTCGTGCCGAAGGCGGAGTGCGGGGACGCGGAGTCGGAGCTGCCCGCGGG
Source organism: Streptomyces sp. CC228A (assembly GCF_021390935.1). Lineage (GTDB taxonomy): Bacteria > Actinomycetota > Actinomycetes > Streptomycetales > Streptomycetaceae > Streptomyces. Next base: position 36,919 of record NZ_JAJPUI010000012.1, on the reverse strand, counting down.
CATGCGGCTCATCCCGGTCACCACGCTGACGGACGCGGTGTCGTCCCTGCGGGCCCTGGACGACGGCGGGCAGGTGCCGTCCTGCTGACCCCGGCGACCGCGTGCACGCGGCGGCCGCCGGAACGCCGACCGGTGAACGCGACCGCCTGAACGCCACCGCCTGAACGCCACGGCCTGAAGGGGGCGGCCGCCTCCGCCGGGCCGCGACGTCCCCGGCCTGCCGCCCGGCGGGCGACAGGCGTACCACCGCCAGGCCGCGCGCCGCCGCAGGGCGGCCCGGCGTCCCGGCCGCGGCGCGGACCGGCGCAGGACGACGTGACGCGGGCCGTCAGGCGGGGCGGGCGAGGCGGGCGAGGCCGTCCAGGATGAGGTCGAGGCCGAACGCGAACTCGTCGGCGTACCGGTAGCCCGGCCGCAGGGCGTGGCCGCTCATCATCTCCGTCAGGTGCGGGTGGGTGTCGGCGGGCAGCTGCTCCATGATCGTGTCCGCGACCGCCGCGAGTTCCTGCTCGGTCCGGAACGGCAGGGCGCGCTCCTGCAGGACGAAGCCGTAGAGGTAGCTGTCGATCACGGAGACGGCGTGCGCGGTGAGCGCCAGGGAGAACCCGGCCCCGCGCAGGCACCCGATGACGGCGTCGTGGTGCCGCAGGGTCGCGGGCCCCGGAGTGGCGCGGGAGTCCATCAGGCCGACGGCCCACGGGTGCCGGGTGAGCGCGTCGCGCGCGGAGACCGCCCGGCGGCGCATGGCCTGCCGCCACTCCTCGTCCGGAGCGGGCAGGTCGATCTCGCCGAACACGGTGTCGACCATGCCGTCGAGGATGTCGTTCTTGTTGGCCACGTGGTGGTAGAGCGACATCGCCTCCACGCCCAGGCGTTCGGCGATCCTGCGCATCGTCAGCGAGGCGACGCCGCCGTCGTCGGCGATCCCGACGGCGGCGCGCAGCACGCGTTCCCGGTCCAGTGGCACCCGCGGTGCGGTGTTTCCGGCCATCGTCCTTCTTCCTCCACGGCTCAGCCGGTTGACAACCTTACTATGTAAGCTAGCCTTACGTTGTAAGGTCACGGGAGAGAGTCGTCATGGACCAGAGGTCACCGCAGCGGCTTGCACGGCTCACGGGGCTGCTGTTCCTCGTGATCGTCGTGTGCGGGATGTTCGCGACGACGGCCCTCGACGGGTTCGTCGTGGCCGGGGACGCCGCGGCCACCGCCGAGAACGTACGGAGCGGACACACCCTGTTCACGGCCGTCCTGCTGGGCTGGACCGTACTGGTGGCCGCCGACGCCGCCGTGGCGCTGCCGCTGTACCTGCTGCTGCGGGGGGTCGACGGTCTGCTCGCCCTGCTGGCGACGGCGTTCCGGCTGCTCTTCGCGGCGCTGCTCGGGGTCGCCGTGACCGGCGTGTTCCACGCCTACGCCCTGCTCGGCGATCCGGCCCGTACGGGAGGCGGGGCAGCCGGGGGCGAGGTGCGCGCGTCGGCGGAGCTCGCCGCCTTCGACACGGCGTTCCTGTTCGGCCTCGTGGTCTTCGGCGTGCACCTGCTGTGCGTCGGCGTCCTGCTGTACCGCTCCCGCTACGTGCCGCGGGCGCTGGGCGCGCTGGTCACCGCGGGCGGCGCCGCGTACGTGGCGGACAGCCTGCTCGGCCTGCTCGTGGCGGGCCACGGCGGGACGGCGAGCACGGTCCTGCTGCTTCCCGCGGCCCTCGGCGAGCTGGGCTTGACGGCGTGGCTGCTGGTCAAGGGCGTCACCACCGGGCGCCCCCACCCGAAGGAGACGGTATGAAGGTCTGCATCATCGGCGCATCGGGCAAGCTGGGCCGGTACATGGTCCGGCACGCCCTGGACCGGGGGTACGAGGTCGTCGGCGTGTGCCGCGAGCGCAGTGTGCCCAAACTCGACGCGTTCGCCGGCCTGATCACCGTGGTGCCCGGCCGAACCGACGACCGCGAGGTGGTCCGGCGGGCGGTGCAGGGGTGCGACGGGGTCCTCACCGTGCTGGTGCCCTGGGGCGTCCGGCAGTACGCGACGGGGACGGCGCAGGCCGTGCTCGACTTCGCCCCGCGCGGTGCGCGGCTGGTCTTCTCGTGCGGCTGGCACATCACCCGCGACGGGAAGGACGTCTACAGCCGGAGGTTCCGGGCGCTCGCCGCCGTGGTCGGCTCCCTCGGCCGCCTCTTCCGGCTGATCGACGTGGACGACCAGGTCGAGGCGTGCCGGCGGGTGTTCGCCAGCGACACCCGGTGGACCGTCGTGCGGGGCAGCGACCTGGAGGAGGGCGAGAGCCAGGGCCTGCCCGTCTGGCGCCGCCACGTCGGCGATCCCGCGCTGGCGAGCAACCTCACCCGCCGGGTGGACTACGCGCTCTTCATGGTCGAGGCGCTCACCGACGACCGCCTGGTCCGCGAGGCGCCCGCGATCGTGGGCTGCCGGACGCCGTCGGCGCTCGCGGCGGACAACTGACCGGCCCGGCACCGGCCGCGGACCGCGAGCGGTCCCGCGAGCGGGCCCGCGGGGGCACGGGTCGGGGCGCGGGCCCGCAGGCCCCAAGGTGCGGGTGGTGGTCGCCCGGGCGGGCGGAACACCCGGCGAGGCCCGGCACCGGCCGTGGGCGGATCGTGAGGGCGGCGCTGCGCGGCACGCGGCCGCAGGTCCCTGCGGGCGGGTCGCACGGAGCGGCGCGGTGCCGGTCGCCGGCCGCGGGTGCGCTCTGGGCGGTTCGTGCGGGCCGGGCCGCCGGTGCCGGGACACCGCCCGGCGGACCACGCGGACCGGCCCCGGCTCGAAGCGGCTTCCGCACCCGGCAGGGCTCAGCCGCCCTCGCTCGCCGCCTGCTCCACGAGGGGGATGATGCGCAGCCGCACCGGGTTCTCCATCACGATCGCCGTGGACGCGCGGACGATGCCGTCGATGCCGACCACCCGGTCGATGACCCGCTGGAGGTCCGCGTTCGAACGGGCCACCAGGCGGCACAGCATGTCCCCGCGGCCGGTCGTCGTGTGCAGTTCCAGCACCTCCGGCACGCCTGCCAGGTGCTCCCGCACGTCCGCGCCCTGGCCCTGCCGGATCTCCAGGGTGGCGAAGGCCGTCACCGGGTAGCCGAGGGCCGCCGGGTCCACGTCGGGGCCGAAGCCGCGGATCACGCCGCTCGCCTGGAGGCGGTCCAGCCGGGCCTGCACGGTGCCGCGGGCGACACCGAGCCGCCGCGACGCCTCCAGCACCCCGATCCGCGGCTCGCGGGCGAGCAGGGCGATGAGACGGCCGTCCAGATGATCGATCGCCATGGCGCTCTCCCGGTGGTCATCATGTACAGATCGCCCGACCATAGTGGCGCTGCACTGTGCAGATTGACCAGTGGATACGCAAACTATTGCGCATCTTGTGGAACGGCGGGACGCTGCCGCCATGACTGAGACCATGAATCACACCCCTGACACCGCCCGGCAGGCCGACCCCTTCCCGGTGAAGGGAATGGACGCGGTGGTCTTCGCCGTCGGCAACGCCAAGCAGGCCGCGCACTACTACTCCACGGCCTTCGGCATGAAGCTCGTCGCGTACGCCGGGCCGGAGAACGGCAGCCGCGAGACGGCGAGCTACGTGCTCTCCAACGGCTCCGCCCGGTTCGTGTTCACCTCCGTCATCAAGCCCACCAGCGACTGGGGCCGCTTCCTCGCGGAGCACGTCGCCGCGCACGGCGACGGCGTCATCGACCTGGCCATCGAGGTCCCCGACGCCCGCAAGGCGTACGCGTACGCCGTCGAGCAGGGCGCCACCGGCATCACCGAGCCGTACGAGCTCAAGGACGAGCACGGCACCGTCGTCCTCGCCGCCATCGCCACCTACGGCAAGACCCGCCACACCCTCGTGGAGCGCAAGGAGTACGACGGCCCGTACCTGCCCGGGTACGCCGCCGCCGCCCCCCTCGTCGAGCCGCCGGCCAAGCGCACCTTCCAGGCGGTCGACCACTGCGTCGGCAACGTCGAGCTCGGCCGCATGAACGAGTGGGTGGGCTTCTACAACAAGGTCATGGGCTTCACCAACATGAAGGAGTTCGTCGGCGACGACATCGCCACCGAGTACTCCGCCCTCATGTCGAAGGTCGTCGCCGACGGCACCCTCAAAGTGAAGTTCCCGATCAACGAGCCCGCGATCGCGAAGAAGAAGTCGCAGATCGACGAGTACCTGGAGTTCTACGGCGGCGCCGGCGTCCAGCACGTCGCCCTCGCCACCAACGACATCGTCGCCACCGTGCGCTACATGCGCGAGCACGGCGTCCAGTTCCTCGACACCCCCGACGCGTACTACGACACGCTCGGCGAGTGGGTGGGCGACACCCGCGTGCCCGTCGAGACGCTGCGCGAGCTGAAGATCCTCGCCGACCGCGACGAGGACGGCTACCTCCTGCAGATCTTCACCAAGCCGGTCCAGGACCGCCCGACCGTCTTCTTCGAGATCATCGAGCGGCACGGTTCGATGGGCTTCGGCAAGGGCAACTTCAAGGCCCTGTTCGAGGCCATCGAGCGCGAGCAGGCCAAGCGGGGCAACCTGTAGGCACCCCCTCCCCGCCCTGCGGCCCCGCGGAACCTGACCCGCGGGGCCGCAGTTTGCCCGGCCGGGCGCACCTAGCGCGGCGGCGGCTCCGCCGACGGCTCGCCCAGCGCCTCCAGGGCCCGCCGTGCCATCGGGGCGTGCAGCGGCGAGAAGTGCGGGTGCGTGCGCAGCGCCTCCGCCAGGTGCCGCCGCGCCTCGCCGTCCCGTCCCAGCGCCCGCTCGATCGCGCCCCGGTGGTACGAGAAGAGCGCACTGCGCCGGCCCTGCTCCGTGGCCCGGCGGGCGTACGGCAGCGCCTCCTGCGCCTCCCCGGCCCGCAGCAGCGCCCAGCCCAGCGCGTCGGCCACGTCCGCGGAGCGGTGGCCGCGCCGCCACTCCGCCCGCAGCCAGCGCACCGCCGTCTCCGGCGAGCCGTGGTCGGCCTCGTACCGCGCCAGCGTCAGCGCGTGGTCCGCCCCCTGGGTCATCCCCTCCACGGACCGGTCGAGCAGCAGGTCGTACCGGTCCTGCGCCTCCTCCTCCCGGCCCAGGGACTGCGCCAGCTCGCCGGCCTCCAGCGCGTACGCCGGGTCCGGCCGCGCCGCCAGCGCCGCCGCCCAGTCCCGTGCGGCCTCGCCGGGCCGCCCCAGCGCCGCGAGCGCCCGCGCCCGGCCCGCCAGCGCGGGGGCGTGACGGGGACTCAGCCGCAGCGCGGCCTCGGCCTGCGCCAGCGCCTCCGCGGGCTCGCCCCGCTCCCACGCCAGGTCCCCGAGCCGCGCCAGGCACGCGGCGCGCTCCGTCGGCGTGGCGGCCTTCGCCACCGCGTCGTACGCCACCGCCGACGCGTCCTCCCGCCAGCCCTTGTCCCGGTACACCTGGGCCGTGCGGGTCATGGCGGCCGCGCCCGCGTGCAGCTTCCGCAGCCGCTCCAGCGCCCGGCCGGCCGCCGCCTGGTCGCCCAGCCCCCGGTACGCGTCCACCAGCAGCGCCTGGGCCCGCCAGTGCTTCGGGCGCAGCTTCACGGCCTTGCCGCCCCACTGCCGGGCCGCTCCGAAGTCGCCCCGAGCCTGCGCCAGCGCGCCCATGCCGAGCACCGCCTCCACGTTGCCCTGCGCCGCCGGGTACGCCTCCAGCGAGCGCCGCAGCGCCTGTTCCGCCTTCGGGTAGGCCGCCGGGTCGGCCGCCCTCCTCCCGCTCTCCGCGTACGCCGCGCCCAGCACCGCCCAGGACGCCTCGTCGCCCGGGTGGTCCCGCACCCACGCCTCCCGGTCCTTGATGAGCGCGGCCAGCTCCGCGGGCGCCGCCTGCGCCCCCGCGGTCACCGCCGTGGCCGCGCGCGCCGCGGCCCCGGGCGCCGCCGGGTGCCCGGCGGGGACGCCGGTGCTCCCGGCGCCGAACAGGCCGGCGCCGCCCTCCGGCAGGAACACCACCGCCGCGCCCGCGAGCACCGCGCCCGCCCCGGCGACGAGCACCACCTGGGACATCCGCCCGACCCGGCGGCCCTGCCGGGCCCCGCGGCCCCTCCCGAACCCGCGGTGCGGCGCGGGGCGTTCGGCCGGCGGGTATGGCTCGGGGGCCGGGGACCGCCCGCGCGACCCGGCGGGCTCCTGCGACCCGGCGGGCTCCTGCGGCCCGGCGGGCTCCTGCGGCCCGGCGGGCTCCTGCGGCCCGGCGGGCTCCTGCGGCCCGGCGGGCTCCTGCGGCCGGACGGCCTCCTGCGGCCCGGCGGGCGCGTGCCCCCGGACGGCCTCCTGCGGCCCGCCGGGCGGGTGCGGGGCGTCCGCCGTGTGGGGGCGCCTGGAACGCGCGGGGCGTGAGGTGAGGGGGCGCGCCGGGCTCCTGCGGCTCGTCGGGGGTGTCCGTCCCGGCCGTGGCCGCCCGCCCGCCCGCCGCCGGGTCTCGGCCTCCGTCTGCCGCTGCCTGTCCGCCTCCGTCCGCTGCTGCGTCTCCGCCCCCGCCCGCAGCGGTGCGGGCCGTCCGTTGCCCGGCTGCCGCCGCCGCCCGGTCAGCCGTGCCTTCCCCCACTCCCGTACCTGCGGTCGGCGCCGACCCGTCCGGCCCCACCGGGCCAGGCCGCCCACCCGCGGGCTCGTCCGCTCCGTGCCGCCCGTCGCTGCCGTGCTGCTCGCCCTTCGTGCTCATGCGGCTCACTGTGCGGGCGTCCCGCCGGGCGCCCGGACAGGCCGCGGCCCCTACACGCCCGGTTCACACCGATGGCCCCGGGTGCCACGCTGGCGCCATGGACGATCTCCAGGCCACGCACCTCGTCGACCGGCTCCGCGCCGGCCTGCCGCCCGAGGCCCTGCTCACCGACCCGGACGTCACCGCCTCCTACGCACGCGACATGGCGGGGTTCTGCGCCGCGGGCGCTCCCGCCGTCGTCGTGCTGCCGCGCACGGTGGAGCAGGTCCGGCACGTGATGCGCACCGCCACCGCGCTGCGCGTACCCGTCGTCCCGCAGGGCGCCCGCACCGGCCTGTCCGGTGCCGCCAACGCCACCGACGGGTGCATCGTGCTCTCCCTCACCAGGATGGACCGCATCCTGGAGGTCAACCCCGTCGACCGCGTCGCCGTCGTGGAACCGGGCGTCGTCAACGCCGCGCTGTCCCGGGCCGTCGCCGCCCACGGCCTGCACTACCCGCCCGACCCGTCCAGCTGGGAGACCTGCACCATCGGCGGCAACATCGGCACCGCCTCCGGCGGGCTGTGCTGCGTCAAGTACGGCGTCACCGCCGAGTACGTGCTCGGCCTCGACGTCGTCCTCGCCGACGGCCGCCTCCTCTCCACCGGCCGCCGCACCGCCAAGGGCGTCGCCGGCTACGACCTGACCCGGCTGTTCGTCGGCTCCGAGGGCAGCCTCGGCGTCGTCGTACGGGCCGTGCTCGCGCTGCGGCCGAAACCGCCCGCCCAGCTCGCGCTGGCCGCCGAGTTCGCCTCCACGGCCGAGGCGTGCGCCGCCGTCTGCGCCATCATGGAGCGCGGCCACACCCCCTCGCTGCTCGAACTCATGGACCGCACCACCCTCCAGGCGGTCAACCGCCTCGGCAACATGGGCCTGCCCGACACCACGGCCGCCCTGCTCCTCGCCGCCTTCGACACTCCCGAGCCCGCCGCCGACCTGGCCGCCGTCGCCGAGCTGTGCACCGGCGCGGGAGCCACCCAGGTCGTCCCCGCCGAGGACGCCGCCGAGTCCGAACTGCTCCTGCAGGCACGCCGCATGTCGCTGCCCGCACTGGAGACCGTGTCGAGCGCCACGATGATCGACGACGTGTGCGTCCCGCGCTCCCGGCTCGCCGAGATGCTCGACGGCACCGCCGCCATCGCCGCCGAGTACGGCCTCACCATCGGGGTGTGCGCCCACGCGGGCGACGGCAACACCCACCCCGTCGTCTGCTTCGACCAGCACGACCCTGACGAGACCCGCCGCGCCCGCGCCTCCTTCGACGCCGTCATGGCCCTCGGCCTGGAACTCGGCGGCACCATCACCGGCGAACACGGCGTGGGCCTGCTCAAGAAGGACTGGCTCGCCCGCGAACTGGGCCCCGTCGCCCTCGAACTCCACCAGGCGGTCAAGCACGCCTTCGACCCGCTCGGCATCCTGAACCCCGGCAAGCTGTTCTGACGTCCGACGGCCGGGCTCGGCACCCGCGGGGCCAGGCTCCGGCCCCCAGGGCAACGCCCCGCCCCACAGGGGTCACGCCCCCGCCGACAGCAGCGCCGCCAGCGCGTCGTCCAGGCCCAGCCGCTCCGCCTCCGTGCCGGGCGGCACGACCCGCAGGGTGCGTTCCAGCCAGGCCGACACCTGGGACGACGGGGCCTCCAGCAGGGCGTCGCCGTCCGGGGAGGACAACGCCATCAGCACCACGCTGCGCCCCTCCGACTTCGTCGGCCAGATCCGCACGTCCCCGTGCCCGCAGGCCCGGAACACCCCTTCGACCAGCAGCTCCCGGGCGAACGTCCAGTGCACGGGGTGGTCCGAGCCGACGTGGAAGACGATGTGGACCGCGTACGGGTCCGCCGTGCGGTAGGTCAGCCGGGCCGGTACCGGAACGCTGTGCTCCGGGGACAGGACCAGCCGCAGCTCCAGCTCACGCTCCACCACGATCGTCTCGTACATCGCGTCTCTCCCTGTCTCGGTGCCGTGCGGCCGGCGGTCGGCCGCACAGGGGAGAGGGGCTTCGCTCCTTTTCATTACGCGACTTTCACCGGGAAATTTCTGTTACTTTGCGTGACAGAGAGGTGACCGGACAAGCCCCGCCCGCTCCGCGGCGACCCGCGGGTGTCCGGCCGTCTGATAGATGTGGTGCCTCAAGCGAGGCCATCGAGGAGATACGGGACCACGGTGATGAGCGCCCCAACCCCGGCAACCGGCGACGGCAACCCAGCGGCTGGGTACTACCCAGACCCTTCCATCCCCGGATACATCCGGTACTGGAACGGCGGCGCCTGGGTGCCCGGAACGAGCCGTCCGGCCCCCAAGGACGGCGAGGCCATGCCGGCGGCGCCCGCTTCGGCGTTCCCGGCCGCCCCCGCCCGGCAGCCGCCGCGCCCGCCCCGGCGTTCCCGGCCGCCCCGACCCCGGGGCCCGCCCCGGCCGTCGAGGAGACGGGGCCGATGTTCCTGGACGACGATCCGAGCTTCTCCTCCGAGCCCGGCCCCGAACCGGAACCGGAACCGGAACCGGAACGGTCCGCCGGTGTCGAGCCCGCGTCCGCGTGGCAGGCCGACCCGGCCCGCCAGCGGGGGTACGGCGACGAGCGCGACCGCCAGGTGTCCTGGGGCGCCACCCCCGACCCGAGGTCCGCCGCCGCGCCCGCCGACCCGACGGGCGGCGCGCTCCCCGGCGTACGGCACACCGCGGCCCGGCCGGAAGCGGAAGCGGAACCGCAGCGGCAGCCTCGTGCGCAGGCCGCCGCTGACGGCACCATGACGATCCGGGCCCGCTCCCAGGCCGCCCAGGGCACCCGGGACCCGCACCTCCCCGCGCAGTCCGGGCCCGCGCAGTCCGGGCCCGCGCAGTCCGGGCCCGTGCGGCACGGCCAGGCCGCGTCCGGACCCGCGCAGCCACCCGCCGCCCCCGCAGCCCCGGCCACCCCGTCCGTCCCGTCCCAGGCCGCTGCCCCGGTGACCGCCGGCCCCGGCGGCGGCGCGGCTTCCTGGGCGCAGCAGGTGCACCAACTGGCGCAGCAGCCCCAGGCGCCCGCCGCGTCCGGCGTGCCCGCCGCCGGCGCCGCCCCGGCCGTGGCCGGCCCCGGCTTCGCGGGCGAGGCGGCGGCCGCGCAGCCGGTGGCGCCGTGGAAGCCGCCCGTCGACGACCCCTTCATCCGGGCCGCCCGCGAGCGGGCCGCCGCCAAGCCCGCGGCCCCGGCCGGCGGCTCGCCGCCCGCCTCGTCGACACGGTGGTCTTCGGCGCCCTCGCCGCGCGCCGCCGGCGCTCCCTTCGTGCTCAGCGGCGTCCGGCACGTGGCCGACAAGCTCGACCGGGCCAAGCAGTCCGGCGAGACCGTCACCGTGTGGCTGGTGGACGGCACGAACGCCGTCCAGTTCGGCATCGCGCTCGCCCTGGTGCTGGTGCTCGGCGTCCTGTACGAGGCCCTGCCGACCGCCAGGTGGGGCCGCACCCTCGGCAAGAAGCTGTGCGGCCTCCAGGTCCGGGACATCGAGTCGCACGACGCCCCCGGATTCGGTGCGGCCCTGCGCCGCTGGCTGGTGTACGGGGTGCTGGGGCTCCTCGCGGTCGGCGTCCTCAACGTCCTGTGGTGCCTGGTCGACCGGCCCTGGCGCCAGTGCTGGCACGACAAGGCGGCCCGCACGTTCGTGGCGAGGGGCTGAGAGGCCCGCGCGGACCGGACGCGCACGCGCGGGGCGCGCACCAGCCGGCCCCGCCGCGAAGGGCCGTGAGCGGAGCCCCGCGTACCGGGCGCCGCGCCCTCGGCCCGCCCGGAGTGCCGCGTACCGGGCGCCGCGCACGCAGGTCCCGCCCGCAGGCCCGCCCGTGCCGAGGGCGGGGCGCCGGCTCCCCGCGCCCGCGGCCGCGCGGGGAGGCCCGCTTCCCCCGAACGGCACGTGAACGGATGCGGGCGTCGGCGGCGCACGATGCACTGCCCCCATGAGCAACGAACCGCCGAGGCCCGATCAGAACCCCGACGACGACCCGCTCCGCAAGCCGCCGCCCGAGTCACCGGGCGGCGGCGGCACACCCCGCCCCCGCCCCCGCCGCCGGGCGGGGAGGGCCCCTACGGCCCGCCGCCGGGCGGCCCGTACGGCGGTGGCACGGGAGGCGCGGGCCCCTACGGCGGCGGCCCGTACGACGGTGGCTCCGGTGGCGGACCGTACGGCGGCCCTCCGGGGGGCGGCCCGTACGGGTACGGCGGCAGCGACCCGCTCGCCGGGATGCCGCCGCTCGGCGACACGGGCAAGCGGGTCCTGGCCCGCTTCCTCGACTGGCTGCTGATCTTCGTCCCGCTCGCCGTGCTCGGGATCCCGTTCGGGGTGTACGCCCGGGTGGGCGACGACAACGCCGACCTCAGCGACGTGTGGGCGGCGAACAACGACGGCGGTCAGTGGGCGTTCCAGCTCATCTCCATCGCGGCGTACGTGGGCTACGACACCTACATGACGGCGAAGCAGAACGGCCAGACGGTCGGCAAGCGGCTGATGGGCATGCGGGTGGCGATGCTGAACGACGGCAGCGTCCCCCCGGTGAGCGCCGCGCTGATCCGCGCCCTGGTGCTGTGGTTGCCGGCGCTGATCTGCTGCGCCTGCCTGTGGCCGCTGCTGCTGCTCATCATGATCATCTTCGACAAGCCCTACAAGCAGGGCCTGCACGACAAGGCCGCGAAGACCGTGGTGGTGTCAGCGGCGCGGTGACGGCCCGCCCAGCGGCGCCGGGTCGCGGCGGCGGACCGGCGCGGGGCGGTGGGCGGCCGCCTCGGCGGGCCCGGGGCGGCCGCGCCCGGGACGGCCGGCAGCCGGGCCGGTGCCGGCGGGCTCAGGACCTGCGGGTGCCGGCCCGGTGCCCGCCGTCCGCGCCCGGCGTGCCTGGACCGCCAGCGCGACCAGGACGCCGAGCAGCAGGGCGGCCGTTCCGATGAGCGCGACACCCGGGCCGGGCGCGGGCCGCAGGAGGAGGATCAGGGCGACGGTCGTGCTGACGACGGTGGCCGAACCGTAGGCGAGAGGTGCGGCGGTCGGACGCGACATGGCGGATTTCCGTCCTCGGGTGGTGGAGTCTCGCAACGCGGTCGCACTGGTGGGCGACTCTACGCCGCTCGATGCCCCCGAGGAACGGGCGGTAAGCGTGACCTGACCCACCGTACGGACGCACGGGGGCGCATTCCGGGGCGCGGAAGCGTCGTGCCGGGACGGGCGGAAGGCGTGCGGGGTTCCGTCCGCCCACCCTCGCGGCACCCTTCCCCGAACCCTTGCCGGCCCCTCGTGCGCCCCTCGTGCGCCCCCGACTCCCCTGTCCGGTATGCGGATTGGCGTGTCCACATAGGGTAGTTGGCCTGTCCAAGTCAAGACTATCTTTTCTGGCGCGCGTCCGGTCGAATGTCGTCACTTGTGGCGCGCGACCGCACGCGGATTATCACGTGACCCCCCATCCGCGGCTGCGGTGCGCAGGGGAGGAAACAAACAAGTGACCAACACACGAAGGGCGTTCCGCGCCTCCGCGGTGCTCGTGGCCATGGCCGCGACCGCCGCCACCGCCGGAGCCTTCACCACGGCCCAGGCCGACAACCGCCCGGACACGGGCATCGAGCGGCACGATCCGGCACCGGGCGCGGTCGAGGAGGGCCACGCGCACGGCAAGGCCGGCCACGTCGACCACGACCTCAAGGGCCCGTTCAGCGAGCAGCAGGCCAAGGCCCGCCAGGCCGCCCTGGAGCAGGTGCTGTCCGGCGAGTCCGCGGTGCAGCGCCGCGGCGGCTCCCAGGTCGTCAAGCTCGACAGCAAGAAGTACGTCGAGCTGGCGCGGGAGAAGACCGACCGCATCTTCACCATCCTGGTCGAGTTCGGCGACAAGGTCGACAACGAGACCCTGGTCGACCGCAAGGACGACGACACCGACGAGCCGAAGCCGAAGTACGGCGGCACGCCCGGCCCGCTGCACAACCAGATAGCGAAGCCGGACCGCTCGAAGGACAACTCCACGGCCTGGCAGGAGGACTACAGCCGGGAGCACTTCCAGGACCTGTACTTCGGCGAGGGCAAGGACGCCCAGGGGCGCCAGAAGCACTCGCTCAAGACGTACTACGAGCGCCAGTCCTCCGGCCGCTACTCCGTCGAGGGCACCGTCACCGACTGGGTCAAGGTCGACTACAACGAGGCCCGTTACGGCTCCAACTACTGCGGCCAGTCCAACTGCGCCAACGTGTGGGACCTCGTCCGCGACGGTGTGAACGCCTGGGCCGAGCAGCAGAAGGCCGAGGGCAAGTCCACCGAGGAGATCAAGGCGGCCCTGTCCCAGTACGACAAGTGGGACCGCTACGACTTCGACGGCGACGGCGACTTCAACGAGCCCGACGGCTACATCGACCACTTCCAGATCGTCCACGCGGGCGAGGACGAGTCGGCCGGCGGCGGCGCCCAGGGCGGCGACGCCGTGTGGGCGCACCGCTGGTACGCGTACGGCACCAGCGTCGGCAAGACGGGCCCCGAGCACAACAAGGCGGGCGGCGCCCAGATCGGCGACACCGGCATCTGGGTCGGCGACTACACCGTCCAGCCGGAGAACGGCGGCCTCGGCGTCTTCGCCCACGAGTACGGCCACGACCTCGGCCTGCCGGACCTGTACGACACCTCCGGCGCCCCGGGCGCGGAGAACTCCACGGGCTTCTGGTCCCTGATGTCCTCGGGCTCCTGGCTGGGCACCGGCAAGGACACCATCGGGGACATGCCGGGCGACATGACCGCCTGGGACAAGCTGCAGCTGGGCTGGCTCAACTACGAGAAGGCCAAGGCCGGCACCAAGTCGAAGCACAAGCTGGGTGTCGCGGAGTACAACACCAAGAACCCGCAGGCGCTGGTCGTCGAGCTGCCCAAGAAGCGCGTCACCACCCCGATCGTCAAGCCGGCCCAGGGCTCCATGCAGTGGTGGAGCAACATGGGTGACGACCTGAAGAACACCCTCACCCGCTCCGTCGACCTGACGGGCAAGGCGTCGGCCGAGCTGTCGCTCGACGGCTGGTGGGAGATCGAGGCGGACTACGACTACCTGTACGCCGAGGTCTCCGCGGACGGCGGCGCGACCTGGAACGCCCTCGACGGCACCGCCGACGGCGCCGCCATCACCAAGGACGCGAGCGGCGCCCCGGCGCTGACCGGCCACTCGGAGGGCCACAAGAAGCTGGTCTACGGCCTCGACGCCTACGCCGGCAAGAAGGTCGACCTCCGCTTCCGCTACCTGACCGACGGCGGCGTGGCGGAGAAGGGCTTCGCGGCCGACAACATCAAGATCACCGCGGACGGCGCCGAGCTCTTCGCCGACGACGCCGAGTCCGAGGCCGCCGGCTGGACCGCCAACGGCTTCTCCCGCATCGGCGAGGCGATCTCCGACGAGTACGCCCAGTACTACATCGCGGAGAACCGCCAGTACGTCTCGTACGACGCGACCCTCAAGGTCGGCCCGTACAACTTCGGCTTCATCGGCTCGAAGGACGACTGGGTGGAGCACTACCCGTACCAGACCGGTCTGCTGATCTGGAAGTGGGACACCTCCCAGAACGACAACAACACGGCCGTCCACCCCGGTGAGGGCCTGATCCTCCCGATCGACGCCAACCCCGAGCCGCTGAAGTGGAAGGACGGCACCCTGATGCGCAACCGCATCCAGGCGTACGACTCCACCTTCAGCCACTTCCGCTACCAGGGCCTCACCCTCCACAAGGAGGGCGTGAAGCAGCGCGTCCGCAACCACGCGGGCGTCCCGGTCTTCGACGACCGCAAGGGCGTCTACTGGACCGAGGAGAACCCGCGGGCCAGCGTCAAGGTAACTGACACCAACACCCGGATCGCGATCGTCAAGCAGCCGCGCAGCGGCCAGACGATCACCGTCCAGGTGGGCCCGTCCACCAAGTAGACCGCATCACCGCAGGTCAACGCATGATCGGCCGTCGCCCTCTAGCGGGCGGCGGCCGATCGTGTTTAGGTGCACCTGACCGACTCTTATTGACACGCATCTCAACGGGGGAGGCATCACCGTGCCTGATGGTGGTTTCTGCAAGCTGCCTGGAGGCAGCGTGGTGGTGGCCCTGAGCCTGCCCAGCCCGGCGGCCGAGGGCGTCACCGTACGGATACTCGTCCACGCCGCGAACCGCTCGCGCGCCCTGACCCGGCTGCGCAACCTCGGGCTGCGGGCCTACCTGCGGGGCAACACCCACCCGCCGACGCCGGACGAGGTCACCGCGGTGCTCCACCACCCGGAGGGGCTGCTGTGGCGCACCACGCCGAGCCGGGCCCTGGAGCTGTGGCACCCGATAGGGGCTCTGCTCCGGCCCTGAGCGGCCTCACACCACCGGCTTGCCGCTGAGCTCCACCCCGGCGGCCCGCAGCTCCTCCAGGGCCTTGTGCGTGGTCTCCTCGGCGACCCCCGCCGTCAGGTCCAGCAGCACCTGCGTGCGGAACCCCTCGGCGGCGGCGTCCAGGGCGGTCGCGCGGACGCAGTGGTCCGTGGCGATGCCGACCACGTCGACCTCCTCCACGCCGTGGGCCCGCAGCCACTCGGCCAGCGGCACCCCGTTCTCGTCGGTGCCCTCGAAGCCGCTGTACGCGGCGGCGTAGGCGCCCTTGTCGAAGACGGCGTCCACGGCGCCGGAGGCGATGGCGGGCGCGAAGTTCGGGTGGAAGCCGACGCCCTCCGTGCCGGCCACGCAGTGCGGGGGCCAGCTGCGGACGAAGTCCGGCCGGTCGGCGAAGTGGTCGCCCGGGTCGACGTGGTGGTCGCGGGTGGCGACGACGTGCTGGTACACGGCTCCGGCGGTCTCGCCGACGAGGTCCGTGATGGCGGCGGCGACGTCCGCGCCCCCCGCCACCGCGAGGCTGCCGCCCTCGCAGAAGTCGTTCTGAACGTCGACGACGATCAATGCGCGGTGCATGGCGGTTGTCCTTCGGTGGGGGAGCGGTGGATGGCTTGTCGGACGTACGGGGGATTGGTTTCGAGCGTAGAGACTTCCCCTCCCCGGCGGGAGTGCACCCCGCAGGAGACCGGCGCGGACCGGCGGCCCCGGTCAGCGCGCGGGCCCCGCCCGCACGCCCTCGGCCCGCCCCGGCCGGCTGCCCGCCGGCGGTGGCGGACTGCCGGACGGCGGTGGCGGCCTGCCGGACGGCCCGCCCGGGTCGACCGCCAGGCGCCTCCCCGTCCGGGGCCCGCCGGCGGCCCGGCGGAGCGCCGGGCCGGCCTGCCGGGTGCCTGCCGCCGTTGCCTGGCAGGCCCGCGCGGTGCGTCCCGCCGCTGCCGGGCCCGCGGGCGCCTGCCCGGTGCGGCGCGCACGCGGTCGCCGCGGGGCGGCCTCGCCCCGGGCCTCGCGGCGCCGTATGCGACCGCGGGGCCCGGCCGGGGTGATGCGGCGCCCGTCAGGAGACGAGCTCCGTGGGCAGGACCGGCTCACCGCGGGACAGCTGCACGGCCGACAGCGGCAGGGACGCGCGGGCCGCCACGTGCCGGTCGCGGGCCGCCGCCAGCGGCTCGCGCGCGACCACCTCGCCCGCCTTGACGAGCCGCACCTGCACCTGCCGGTCCGCCAGGTGCGGCGGCACCTGACCCGTCCCGACGACCTCCGCCTCGGCGACGCCGTCGGCGTCCACCCGCCGCGCCGCCCACTTGCGGCCGCCCGTCGACGCCTTGCCGCCGAGGGACTTCTTCGCCACCGGGCGCAGCGGCGCGGCCGGGTCCGCCGACTCCGCGCGGGCGACCAGCTTGTACACCATGGAGCAGGTGGGGTGGCCGCTGCCGGTCACCAGCTGCGTGCCCACCCCGTACGCGTCCACCGGCGCGGCCGCGAGCGACGCGATGGCGTACTCGTCCAGGTCGGAGGTGACCACGATCCGGGTGTCCCGCGCGCCGAGCGCGTCGAGCTGCTGCCGTACCCGGTGCGCGACCAGCAGCAGGTCGCCGGAGTCGATCCGCACCGCGCCGAGGCCCGGCCCGGCCACCTCGACGGCCGTCCGCACCGCCTCCGCCACGTCGTAGGTGTCGACGAGCAGCGTCGTGCCCCGGCCCAGTGCGTCGACCTGCACCCGGAAGGCGTCCCGCTCGGTGTCGTGCAGCAGGATGAAGGCGTGCGCG
Source organism: Streptomyces sp. CC228A (assembly GCF_021390935.1). Taxonomy (GTDB): domain Bacteria; phylum Actinomycetota; class Actinomycetes; order Streptomycetales; family Streptomycetaceae; genus Streptomyces. The sequence goes on along the minus strand of NZ_JAJPUI010000012.1, from coordinate 20,107 downwards.
GAGGTGCCCACGGTGGGGATGCCGTAGCGGAACCCGGCCGCCAGGTCCGACGTGGAGTCGAAGCCCCCCACGTACGCGGCCCGCGCCGCCGCCACCGCGGCCAGCTCGTGGGTGCGCCGCGCGCCCATCTCGATCAGCCCGCGGCCGCCCGCGGCGGCGGCCATCCGGGAGGCGGCGGCCGCGATGGCCGAGTCGTGGTTGAGGATGGAGAGGATCACGGTCTCCAGCAGCACGCACTCCGCGAACGACCCCTCCACGCGCAGGACCGGGGAGCCGGGGAAGTACACCTCTCCCTCGGGGTAGCCCCAGACGTCCCCGCCGAAGCGGTAGTCGGCCAGCCAGGCGAGCGTCGCCTCGTCCACGACGTCCCGCTCCCGGAGGAAGTCCAGGACGTCCGGGTCGAAGCGGAAGTTCTCGATCGCGTCCAGGACGCGCCCGGTGCCGGCCACCACGCCGTAGCGGCGCCCCTCGGGCAGGCGGCGGGTGAAGACCTCGAAGACGGAGCGCCGGTCGGCGGTGCCGCCCCGCAGGGCGGACTGGAGCATGGTCAGCTCGTACTGGTCGGTGAAGAGGGCGGTGGAGGGAACCTCCACCGGCAGCCCGAGCCCAAGGTCCGCAGCGTTCATGGCGGGATCGTACCCCGAATACTCGTCAGAGTGACGATTTCTCGGCGCACCCGCTCTGAGGAGCCCGTTTGTGCGGCCCCCCACTCTGGGTGGCAGCATGGGCGGAGTGAGTGTTGCTCCCCTTGAGACCGAACGCACCGCACCGGCGGAAGAGAGCTTCGCCGTCGCCGAACCCGACGTGCCGTGGGTGACGATCGTCCATAACGACCCGGTCAACCTCATGAGCTACGTGACCTACGTCTTCCAGACGTACTTCGGCTACTCCAAGGACAAGGCGCACAAGCTGATGCTCGACGTGCACCACAAGGGCCGGGCCGTGGTCTCCAGCGGCACCCGCGAGGAGATGGAGCGCGACGTGCAGGCGATGCACGGCTACGGGCTCTGGGCGACGCTCTCCCAGGACCGCGGCTGATGAGCGGCAACTTCGAGGCGCTGCCCGGCGGCGGCGCGGCCGTGTCCCTGGACGAGGTCGAGGTGTCCATCCTCCGTTCGCTCGCCGTGCAGATGCTGGAGCTGATCGGCCCGGGCGACGAACCGGCCGAGGGCGAGGACCCGCTCGCCGCGCTGTTCCAGGACGGCCCGAGCGAGCCGCCGTCCGACCCGGCGCTGGCGCGGCTCTTCCCTGACGCGTACGGGAAGCCCGGCGCGGAGGCGGCCGACGAGGACCCGGAGCTGCGGGCCGCGTCCGCCGAGTTCCGCCGCTTCACGGAGAACGACCTGCGGGCCCGCAAGCGCGAGGACGCGCTCGCGGTCGTGCGCAGCCTGGACGGGCTGGTGCACGACGGCCGGGCGGGCGGCCGGCTGGAGCTCACGGCCGAGGAGTCCCGGCACTGGCTCGGCGCGCTCAACGACCTCCGGCTCACCATCGGCACCCGCCTCGACGTCACGGACGAGGACGAGGGCAGCGGTCTGTACCGGCTGCCGGACGGCGATCCCCGTAAACCGATGGTGATGGCGTACCTCTGGCTTGGCATCCTTCAGGAAACGCTCATCGATACACTGATTTCGTAGACGATCTCTCGCCGGGGCCTGTATTTCCTCGGTCTGGCGCACCCTTTTCCATGCGTAAGGGGAACGTAAGAGGCGCAGGTCAGGACCGTCGCCTACCGGCCGTTGCGGCCGCGCCCCGCGTCCGCTGGCCGGACGACGGATTCCGCATAACGATCGCATCACCGCTCCTGCGCTTCTCCGGCTACTGGCCGGTTTCAAGCGGCGGGTTGTGACCTGGGTCACTCAACGATCAGTGAAACACGTGGTAAAACTTCGCAACTCCACAGCGGCCCAACCCTGCCGCACCGTGGAGCGGCCGGCCCCTACCGGCCACCGCACGACCTGTGTGATCCACGTCGTCCGAGTCCGCGGGCGGCGAGGACCGCACGTCGCCGGAACGGACAACGGCGTTCGCTCAACCCGCACCCCTCACTGCTGAGCACAGCCCAGCAGCCCCCTGCGCCATTGAGGTAGTCAGATGTCTCTCGACTCCATCGCCAAGACCATCGACACAACAGTCAGCGATATCGTCAAGCCCGTCGCCGACGCGGTCGGCGACGTCGTCTTCTACTCGGTGCCCGTCGGCGGCACCGAGCTGCCCCTGATCGTCGCCTGGCTCGTCGTCGCTGGTCTTGTCTTCACGGGCTGGTTCGGGTTCATCCAGGTCCGCAAGTTCAAGCTCGCGATCGACGTCGTGCGCGGCAAGTACGACGAGAAGGGGTCGGCCGGCGAGGTCAACCACTTCCAGGCCCTCACCGCGGCCGTCTCCGGCACCGTCGGCCTCGGCAACATCGCCGGTGTGGCGGTCGCCGTCTCCATCGGCGGCCCGGGCGCCACCTTCTGGATGATCCTCTGCGGTCTGCTCGGCATGGCGTCGAAGTTCGTCGAGGTCACCCTCGGCGTGAAGTACCGCGAGGTCCACGAGGACGGCACTGTCTCCGGTGGCCCGATGCACTACCTGCGCAAGGGCCTCGTCGACCGCTTCGGCGAGGGCGCCAAGACCGCCGGCAAGGTGCTCGCCTTCGCCGCCGCCGTCATGGTCCTCTTCTTCGGCCTCTTCGGCGGCAACCTCTTCCAGGTCAACCAGAGCTACAGCCAGCTGTCCGCCACCACCGGCGGCGCCTCCTCCACGTACGCGCTGTTCTTCGGCATCCTGATCGCCGCCCTCGTCGGCCTGGTCCTGCTCGGCGGCCTCCGCTCGGTCGCCAAGGTCACCAGCCTGCTGGTCCCGGTCATGGCCGGCATCTACATCGTGGCCTGCCTGGTCGTCATCCTGGTCAACGTCACCGCGCTGCCGGCCGCCGTCTCCCAGATCGTCACCGAGGCCTTCAGCCCGAAGGGCGTCGCCGGCGGTGTCATCGGTGCCCTGATCGTCGGTTTCAAGCGCGCCGCGTTCTCCAACGAGGCCGGTCTCGGCTCCGCCCCGATCGCCCACTCCGCGGTCAAGACGAAGCACCCCGCCTCCGAGGGCCTGGTCGCCCTGCTGGAGCCGTTCATCGACACGGTCGTCATCTGCACCATGACGGCGCTGACCATCGTCATCGCCCGCCCGGACAGCTGGCTGCAGGCCCGCGAGGGCGAGGACATCGGCGGCGTCACCATCACCTCGGACGCCTTCGCCACCGTGATGCCGTTCTTCCCGTGGATCCTGACCCTCGCGGTGCTGCTGTTCGCCTTCTCCACGCTGATCACCTGGGGCTACTACTGCCTCAAGGCCTGGACGCACATGTTCGGCCGCAGCAAGGCCAGTGAGATCACCTTCAAGGTGCTCTACTCGCTGATCGCCGTCCTCGGCTCGCTGATGTCCCTGGAGGCGCTGATCTCCCTGGCCGACTCGGTGCTCTTCATGCTCGCCGTGGTCAACATCATCGGCCTGTACCTGCTCGCCCCGGTCGTCAAGAAGGAGCTCAACTCCTTCCTGGAGTTCGTCCGCCGCCGCGACGCCGGCGAGGAGCCGGTGGAGCAGGAGGAGGAGCCCGCCAAGGTCCTCTGACCCCGGCGCGGCCTCCCGCACGGCACCCAGCGCCCCCGCACCGCCACCCACGGCGGAGCGGGGGCGCTCCCGTGTGCCGGGGCGGCCGGCGGGCGTTCGCTCAGCGGACGCTCAACTCCGCATAAAGATCTGTTCATGAATCCCCGCCCCTTTCGCCCCGGGAGATGCGGGTCTGGTGCGTTCTGGCTGTGCGCCGCGCCACAGCGACCGCTCCGCGGCCGTGTCCGATATGCGTACGCCCGTGATACATCTGCACGACCGCCCGGGAACGCCACCCCTGTCTCCCGGGGGCGCCACGGCCGGCCGATCGCCGGCGGCACTCCAAGCCATGTTCCGGGGGGATCAGCGCGGAGAAAGGCGCACCACGACCATGACCTCAGCGAAGGTCGAGACACAGCAGCACGGCACCGCGGGCACCGCGGAGGGCGACAGCGGAGGCGAGGGCTACCAGCGGGGACTGGGCGCCCGCCAGATCCAGATGATCGCCATCGGCGGCGCCATCGGCACCGGCCTCTTCCTCGGCGCGGGCACCGCCATCTCCAAGGCGGGACCGAGCCTGGTCCTGGCCTACGCCCTGGCCGGCGTCGTCATCTTCTTCATCATGCGGGCCCTGGGCGAGCTCCTCATGTACCGCCCGGTGTCCGGCTCGTTCTCCGAGTACGCCCGCGAGTTCGTCGGCCCCTTCGCGGGCTTCGCGACCGGCTGGACGTACTGGCTCTTCTGGGTCGTCACCGGCATCACCGAGGTGACCGCGGCCGCGACCTACATGACGTACTGGTGGGACATCCCCCAGTGGCTGTCCGCGCTCGCCTTCACCGTCGTCCTCTACGCGGCGAACCTGATCTCCGTGAAGCTCTTCGGCGAGCTGGAGTTCTGGTTCTCGATGGTCAAGGTCACCGCCATCATCGGCATGATCCTGATCTGCGCCGGCATCCTCACCCTCGGCTTCTCCGACGCCGGGGACACCGCGTCCGTCACCCACCTGTGGGCCGACGGCGGCTTCTTCCCGCAGGGCGTCGGCGGCACCCTCATGACCCTGCAGATCGTGATGTTCGCCTTCCTCGCCGTGGAGCTGGTCGGCGTCACCGCGGGCGAGTCCAAGGACCCCGAGACCACGCTGCCCAAGGCCATCAACACCGTGCCGTGGCGCATCGCCGTCTTCTACGTCGGCGCGCTCGTGATGATCCTCTCCGTGGTGCCGTGGAGCGAGTTCCAGCCGGGCGTCTCCCCGTTCGTCGCCGCCTTCGAGAAGATGGGCCTCGGCGTCGGCGCCGCCCTCGTGAACTTCGTGGTGCTCACCGCCGCCCTGTCGTCCTGCAACTCCGGCATGTACTCCACCGGCCGCATGCTGCGCGACCTCGCGCTCAACGGGCAGGGCCCGAAGGTCTTCACCCGCCTCACCCGGTCCGGCACCCCGCTGGTCGGCACCACCTTCTCCGCGGCCCTGATGCTCGTCGGCGTGTGGATCAACTACCGGTGGCCCGGTGACGCCTTCGAGAAGGTCGTCTCCTTCGCCACCGTGTCCGGCATGTGGGCGTGGATCATGATCCTCGTCTGCCACCTCCGCTACCGCGCCCGCGCCGACCGCGGCGAGCTGCCGCGGTCCTCGTTCCGGGCCCCCGGCGCTCCCTGGACCAGCTGGTTCGCGCTCGGCTTCCTCGGTCTCGTGCTGGCGCTCATGGCCGTGGACGCCCAGTCCAGGGTGTCCCTCTACTGCGCCCCCGTGTGGGGCGCCCTGCTCGGCGCCGCGTACCTGGCGCTGAGGGCCCGCAGCCCCGAGAACGCGGCGTTCCGCAAGCGCTGAACGGCCCCGTACCACCGGCTGTGTCCAGCATGCGGGCCCGCCCGTACCACCCTTCGGTACGGGCGGGCCGGTCTGCTTATCCTGAACCCCATGCTGACCATCACACGGGCCCTGTACGACCAGATCGTCGCGCACGCCCGCGCGGACCACCCCGACGAGGCCTGCGGCGTGGTCGCGGGCCCGGCCGGCACCGACCGCCCCGAGCGCTTCGTCCCGATGCTCAACGCCGCCCGCTCGCCCACGTTCTACGAGTTCGACTCCGGGGACCTGCTCAAGCTGTACCGCGAGATGGACGACCGCGACGAGGAGCCGGTGGTCATCTACCACTCGCACACGGCGACCGAGGCGTACCCGTCCCGCACCGACGTCTCGTACGCGAACGAGCCCGGCGCCCACTACGTGCTGGTGTCCACGGCGGACACCGACGGCGCCGGCCCCTTCCAGTTCCGCTCGTTCCGCATCGTGGACGGCGAGATCGCCGAGGAGGAGGTCGCGGTCGTCGAGGCGTACTGACCCGACCTGACCTGCGCCCCGCCGGACAGGCGTCCGCATGGCGAGCGGGCATCGTCCGCGATGCGAGATCACACTCTGGCGGGGCGACCGGGAATCGTTACGATGAGCGCATGGTTTCCCTCGACGTGAGCGAACAGACGCCGGGCACCGTCCTGCTCGTGGCGCGGCTGCACGTCGACCTGTGCCGCCTCGCCAGCGCCATGTGTCAGCACGGCGCCGCCGCCTGAGCCGCGGCCAGACGCGTACCGACCACCTCCACGCACCGCGCCGCACGCGGCCCGACCAGGGCGCACGGCGCCGCACCCGCACGTCCCGCCCTTTCCGCCGCCTTCCACAGGAGCCCACGCCATGGCCATCGAGGTCCGCATCCCGACCATCCTCCGCCCCCACACCAACGGTGCCAAGTCCGTCGAGGGCAGCGGGGACACCCTCGCCGACCTGTTCGCCGACCTCGAGACCCGCCACTCCGGCATCCAGGAGCGGATCGTCGAGGACGGCGAGCTGCGCCGCTTCGTCAACGTGTACCTGAACGACGAGGACGTCCGCTTCCTGGACGGCATCTCCACCAAGCTGTCCGACGGCGACAACGTCACGATCCTCCCGGCCGTGGCCGGCGGAATGCGCTGATGCGGTACGACAGCCCCCTCGCCGCCGTCGGGAACACCCCGCTGGTCCGGCTGCCGCGCCTGTCGCCCTCGGACGACGTGCGCATCTGGGCCAAGCTGGAGGACCGCAACCCCACCGGCTCCGTCAAGGACCGCCCCGCCCTCTACATGATCGAGCAGGCGGAGAAGGACGGCCGGCTCACCCCGGGCTGCACCATCCTGGAGCCGACCTCCGGCAACACGGGCATCTCCCTGGCGATGGCGGCCAGGCTCAAGGGCTACCGCATCGTGTGCGTGATGCCCGAGAACACCTCCCAGGAGCGCCGCGACCTCCTGGCGATGTGGGGCGCGGAGATCATCTCCTCCCCGGCCGCCGGCGGTTCCAACACGGCCGTACGGGTCGCCAAGGAGCTGTCCGACCAGAACCCCGACTGGGTGATGCTCTACCAGTACGGCAACCCGGACAACGCGGCCGCGCACTACGCCACCACCGGGCCGGAGATCCTCGCCGACCTGCCGTCCATCACCCACTTCGTCGCCGGCCTCGGCACCACCGGCACCCTCATGGGCGTCGGCCGCTACCTGCGGGAGCACAAGCCCGGCGTCCGGATCGTCGCCGCGGAACCCCGCTACGACGACCTCGTCTACGGCCTGCGCAACCTCGACGAGGGCTTCGTGCCCGAGCTGTACGACGCGTCCGTGCTGACCACCCGCTTCTCGGTCGGCTCCGACGACGCGGTGACCCGCACCCGCGAGCTCCTCCAGCAGGAGGGGATCTTCGCGGGCGTCTCCACCGGCGCGGCCCTGCACGCCGCGATCGGCGTCGGCCGCAAGGCGCTGAAGGCGGGCGAGCCCGCGGACATCGTCTTCGTCGTGGCCGACGGAGGCTGGAAGTACCTGTCGACCGGCGTCTACACCGCTCCCACCACGGAAGCCGCCATCGAGACCCTCCAGGGACAGCTCTGGGCCTGACGCCCGGCGCCCCCGGACCCGCCCCGCCCCCCGCGGGGCGGGCGGCGGGCACCGCGGCCCTTGCCGGGCACCCGCGCGCTGTCGTTCCTGCGCAACCCCAGGGCCCGGCCGGGCACGACCCGCCCGGGAGCGCCGCCGGCCCGGCCGGGGAGTTCCCGCAGGGGAGCAGTGCCGCCCGCCCGGCAGACAGGACGGCCCGTCGCCCGGCCGGCGGGACCGTACGGAGGCGGTCGGCCAACGGGACCGTACGGACGCGGCTAGCCCGCCGCCAGGTGCCGTACCTGGTCCCAGACCAGCGGGTCCACGGACCCCACCCGGCGGCGGAACTCCCCCAGCGGGACGCTCCGCAGCTCCTCCGTCTCCAGGAACCCGGCACGCCCCCGCGCGTCGCCCACGGAGCCCGGCGGCAGCGCGATCACCCCGGGCCGCTCGGCGCGGTACTTGCTGGTGATCTTGGCGACGAGCGCCTCGTCCCCCCGGACGGACAGGACCAGGCACGGCCGGTCCTTCGAACCGGGGCCGTCCTCGAACGGCACGTCCGCCCACCAGATCTCCCCCGGCTCCGGCCGCCGCCCCGGAGCGGGGCGCGTGCCGCCCGGCCGGCCCGCGGGCCGCCCCGGAGGACGGGTCCGCCCGCCGGGCCGCCGCGCGGGCCGCCGCCCCGCGCCCGCACCGCCCCGGCCCCAGCCGTCGGCCACGGCCGCCACCAGGGCGATCACCACGACGGCGCCGAGCGCCAGCCACCAGGACGTGTCCATACCTCCGGACGTTACCGTTCCGCCGCGCGCTCCGCCCGGCGGCCCCGGCAGCCTCCGAACCGGTGACAGCGCAGGTGAGTTCCCCCACAACGGGCCGTCGCGAAGGAGCGCCCCGCGCCCCCGAGCCGTACGCTCGTCGCACCGCACGACCTCCCCCAGCGCTCCCCCCGGGAAGCGCTTCCCCCGCCCCCGTCCCGCGTCGTTCACGGAGGTTCACGCTCCATGAAGCTCACCGTCGTCGGCTGCTCCGGGTCGTTCCCGTCCGCGGACTCGGCCTGCTCGAGCTACCTCGTGGAGGCCGACGGCTTCCGGCTGCTCCTCGACCTGGGCAACGGCGCCCTCGGCGAGCTGCAGCGCCACTGCGGTCTCTACGACCTCGACGCGATCTTCCTGAGCCATCTGCACGCCGACCACTGCATCGACATGTGCGCGTACTTCGTGGCCCGCTACTACCGGCACGAGGGCGGCCGCTGCGAGGCGATGCCCGTGTACGCCCCCGAGGGCGCCGAGCAGCGGCTGACCACGGCGTACGGGGACACCCCGTCCGCCACGTCGATGAGCGAGGTCTTCGACTTCCACACCCTGAAGTCCGGCCCCTTCGACCTCGGCCCCTTCACGGTGCGCACGGAACGGGTCTGCCACCCCGTCGAGGCGTACGGCATCCGCATCGAGCACGGCGGCAAGGTCCTGACGTACTCCGGCGACACCGGGGTGTGCGACGCCCTCGACACCCTGGCGGCGGACAGCGACCTTTTCCTGTGCGAGGCGTCCTTCACGCACGGCAAGGAGGACATCCCGGAGCTGCACCTCAACGGCCGGGAGGCCGGTCTGCACGCGGCGCGCGCCGGGGCGAAGCGGCTGGTGCTCACGCACATCCCGCCGTGGACGGACGGCGAGCGGAACCTGGCGGACGCCCGCGCCGTCTACTCCGGCCCCGCCGAGCTGGCCAGACCGGGCGCGGTGTACGAGCTGTAGCCCGCCGGCACGCCGAACGGGGGAGGGCCCCGGGATCCGCAGGGATCCCGGGGCCCTCCCCGTAACGGCGGCCGCCGCGGGCTACTTGGCCTCGGCCTTCTGCAGCTCGGCCAGCTCCTCGTCGGACTCGCGGCCCGGCGTCGGCAGGTTGAACTTGGTGATGGCGAAGCGGAACACCGCGTAGTACACCGCCGCGAAGCACAGGCCCACCAGGGCGAGGCCCGCCGGGTTGGTGGCGATGCCCCAGTTGAGCAGGTAGTCGATGGCGCCGGCCGAGAAGCCGAAGCCGTCCTTCATGCCCAGCGCCCAGGTCAGCGCCATGGACACACCGGTCAGCAGCGCGTGGATGGCGTACAGCACCGGCGCGATGAACATGAACGTGAACTCGATCGGCTCGGTGACGCCGGTGACGAACGAGGTCAGCGCGAGGGAGAACATCATGCCGCCGACGACCTTGCGGCGCTCGGGGCGGGCGCAGTGGACGATGGCGAGGCAGGCCGCAGGAAGGGCGAACATCATGATCGGGAAGAAGCCGGTCATGAACTGGCCCGCGGTCGGGTCGCCGGCCAGGAAGCGCGCGATGTCGCCGGTCTTGCCGTCGAACTCGCCGGCCTGGAGCCACGGGAAGGAGTTCAGCAGGTGGTGCATGCCGACCGGGATCAGCGCGCGGTTGGCGACACCGAAGATGCCCGCGCCGACGGCGCCGGAGCTCACCAGGCTCTCGCCCAGCCAGTGCAGGCCCGCGCCGAGCCACGGCCAGATCAGGCCGAAGACGATGCCGGCGAGCAGGCCGGCGAACGCGGAGAGGATCGGGACGAGTCGGCGGCCGCCGAAGAAGCCCGCCCAGTCCGGCAGCTTCGTCCGGTAGAACCGCTGGTACAGCAGGGCCACGATGATGCCCATGACCACGCCGCCGAGCACCTTGGCGTCGACCGCCTGCTCCACCATGACGATCTTGCCGTCGACGATGGCTTCCTTCTTCGGCAGGTTGCTGTCGGTGAAGGTGCCGAGGACGCTCTTGAAGACGAGGTAGCCGGTGACGGCGGCGAGGGCGGTCGAGCCGTCCGACTTCTTCGCGAAGCCGATCGCGATGCCGACCGCGAAGAGCAGCGCCATGTTGTCGAGCAGCGCGCCGCCGCCGGCGGCCATGTAGCCTGCGATCTTGTTGATGAAGGTCGGGAACGACTCCCTGCCGAGCATGTCGGGCTGACCGAAGCGCACCAGCAGCGCGGCCGCCGGCAGCACGGCGACCGGCAGCATGAGGCTGCGGCCGATGCGCTGCAGGACAGCCATCACGCCCGGGCCCTTCTTGTTCTGCTCCGCCGCGGGGGCGGCGCTGGCCGTGGACATCAACTTCCTCCAGTGGGCAAGGCGCCGCCCAGAAGGAGAAAACGGGGGACGGCGGCGTCTCAAGGGGGTGCGCGGCACGGGGAGATGGCCGCGTGGTCTACACCATTACTGGTGTAGACCTGTTGTAGCACGGTGGGGGATAGATAAGGAACCTGTGAAATCGTGATGTGACCTCCACGGTCCGTGCGCACCCCTGCGACCTGCACAACGGCCCCTGACGCCGGACCCGCAAAGCCCTGGTCCGGCACGGTGCGACCCCCCTGCCCCGCCCGTCACCCCGCCTGCGGGCGGCGGCTCAGCCGACGGTCACGGCTTGATGACGGCGGCGGCGCCCCCCGCGCCCGTACCGCCGCGTCTGCCGGATGCGCCCGCCGCGCCCGTACCCCTCCCTGCCTCAAGGCGCCCGCCGCGCCCGCCGTGCTCGTACGCCGCTCCGGGCGTGTGCGGGTTCCGCGGCGGCCGCCGACTCCGCGGGGCCGGCCCGCCCTCAGGGCTTCGTGGCGTCGCGCTCCATCTCCGCCTCGACCTCCGGCGGCTCCCGCCCCGGCGTCCTCAGGTCGAAGAACGTGATCGCGAACCGGAACACCGCGTAGTAGACGACGGCGAAGACGAGGCCGATCGGGATGATCAGCCACGGCTTCGTGCCCAGGTGCCAGTTCACCACGTAGTCGATCAGCCCCGCCGAGAAGCTGAAGCCCGCGTGCACGCCGAGCGCCCACGTCACCGCCATCGACGCGCCCGTCAGCAGCGCGTGCAGCCCGTACAGCAGCGGCGCCGCGAACATGAACGAGAACTCGATCGGCTCCGTCACCCCGGTCACGAACGAGGTCAGCGCCACCGACGCCATCAGGCCCGCGATCTCGTGCCGCCGCTCCGGGCGGGCCGTGTGGGCGATCGCGAGCGCCGCCGCGGGCAGGCCGAACATCATGATCGGGAAGAAGCCCGACATGAACTGCCCCGCCGTCGGGTCCTCGGCGAAGAACCGCGTCAGGTCGCCCTGCACCACGGTCCCTTCCGGCGTGGTGTACTCGCCCGCCTGGAACCAGAAGAACGTGTTGATGAACTGGTGCATGCCCACCGGGATGAGCAGCCGGTTCGCCACCCCGAAGATCGCCGCGCCCCATGCCCCGAGGCCGATCAGCTGCCGCGCGAACCACTCCAGCCCCTCACCGACCGGCTCCCACAGCAGCCCGAACAGCACGCCCAGCACCACGCCGAGGAACGCCATCTGGATCGGCACCAGGCGCCGCCCGTTGAAGAAGCCCAGCCAGTCCACCAGCTTCGTGCGGTGGTACCGCTGCCAGACCACCGCCGTCAGCAGCCCGATGAGGATGCCGCCCAGCACCCCGGGGTTCTGCGGCACCCCCTCCGGCACCTCCGGCGTGACCGTCCCCTCCCGGGGGAACGCGCGCAGCACCCCGTCGTAGACGAGGAAGCCCACGACCGCCGCCAGCGCCGTCGAGCCGTCCGCCTTCTTGGCGAACCCGATCGCCACGCCGATGCAGAAGAGCAGCGGCAGCCCGAACGAGCCGTCCAGGATCGCCGTACCGCCCTGGAGCAGGACGTCCGACGTCGTGTCCCAGAACGCGCCGTCCAGGTACGCCGAGAACAGGTTGCCCAGGCTCACCAGCAGGCCGGCCGCCGGCAGCACCGCCACGGGCAGCTGCAGGCTGCGCCCGACCTTCTGCAACCCTTGGAGCAGCGTGCTCCGCTTGGACCTCCGCGGGGCCGCGGCGCTCGACGCACCCTCCGTGCTCATCGGGACCTCCCGGAAACCACGACGGAACAGGCAGACTGGTGTAGACCAGTGCGGTAGGCTCCCGAAGCCCGGCCGTGGGCGGGACGCCGATGATCGTCATGATCCGTGACGGGGCGGCAGCCCGCCCGCGTAGATGGGCCAACCGTGAGTTACCGTGACAAAAGCGGACCTACGGCGCGCCGAGACTGCGCTCTTGGAACACAGGGAGAAACACATGGCCAGCAAGGCTGAGAAGATCGTCGCCGGGCTCGGCGGGCTCGACAACATCGAAGAGGTCGAAGGCTGCATCACCCGCCTGCGCACCGAGGTCAACGACCCCGACCTGGTCGACGAGGCCGCGCTGAAGGCCGCCGGCGCCCACGGCGTCGTCAAGATGGGCACCGCGATCCAGGTCGTCATCGGCACCGACGCCGACCCCATCGCCGCGGAGATCGAGGACATGATGTGACCCACGCGTCCCGGTGACCTGCACCGGACGCACGGAAACCCCGGTGACCTGCGGCGGTGCATCCTCCGTCGCCCCGCGGATCCCCGGGGTTCCTTGGTGCCGCCTGTACGGCATGTGTACGGGAGAACCGGCCCCGGCGGTGGTCAGTCGTACTCGCGGAGAGCGGCAACGAGGTCTCGTCCCTCCCGAGCGGCTCGGCGCATGAGCACGGCCGCCGTTGTGTGCAGCTCGTTCCACGAGTGCGGGCGGCCGACGGCGGAGGCGTCCGGAACGGTCGCCACGGCCACAGCGGCGGCCTGCGCCGACTCCCCGGCTCCGGCCAGGGCGTGCGCCAGGCACGCGCGGTACCAGGCCCTGTCCCGGCGGAAGTCCTCCGGCAGGGCGCCCAGCCCTTCCGTGAGCTGCTCGACAGCCGAGTGCCAGTCCCGCAGGTGCAGCGACGCCATGCCGCGTTGCAGGGTGAACCAGGTCTCGTCGTAGAAGTACATCCACGCCGGCTCGTCCTCGGGGCGCTCAGACGCCCGCGTGATGAGCCCCTGCGCCTCGTCCAGCAGCCGCCGGGCGCCGTCTGCCTCTCCGTCCAGTGCGTGTCCGCGGGCGGCCATCTGCGCGGCCATGCCCTGCACCCCGAGCGACGTGCCCGGCGCCGACCAGCGGGCGGCCTCCGCCAGCCGCACGCATCGGGTACCGCGCCCGCCGGACCACGCCATGTGTGCCTTCATGCTGAGCGTCGTGGCCGCCATGTCGGCGTCTCCGGCCTCCAACGCCCATTCGTGGGCCCGGTCGTACCACGCGAGCGCGGAGGCGGTCTGGGCCTGGTCCTGGGCCATCCACGCCAGGAACTGCGCGTGCTCGGCGGCCAGCCGCACGACCCGGTCCGCCAACGCGCCGCGTGCTCCGCCGTGCAGATCCACCACGGTCCGGAGCTGCTGGTGCATCACGTTGACGAGTGGCCGCGAGCCGATACGGTCCTCGGCCCGGCGGTGCTCCGCCAATAGCCGGTCAAGCCAGTCGAGCGTGGCGTCGTCCACGTGGTGCGAGGCGTCGACGACGCTCGTGACCCGGGCCAACAGGTCCTCGTCTGGTGCAACGCCAGGGAGCATCAGCCCCGGTACCGGCATCATGCTGCGGCCGATTCGTGCCGCCACGGCTTGCAGGTCGGACGGGATGCCGAGTCCGGCAACGATGCGTTGCCGGACTTCCACGGACGTGACCTTGCGGCGTCCGCGCTCGATGTCGGACACGTCCGGCTGCACCAGGCCGACCCGTTCCCCGAGCTTCGTCTGGCTCAGGCCGCTGAGCTTCCGGTACGTGCGGAAGACGGCGCCCCAGTCCTCCTTCGTGACCGCCGCCGCCAAGTCCGGGTGAGAGGACCACAGGTCCTCGGAAGGTGCCCCCATATCCCCAATATAGGGCGGCGCTATAGGGCCATGGGATGGGTGTAAACGCACGTCGACGCAAGGGTCTTGGACACGAAGACCCCGGCGGCCGAGCGACCGGCCCCGGGGCGTGGCCAACGCTGACAAGGAGCGTCGACAGTGCCCGACACTATCCGCGTCCTGCCCCTCTGGGCGAGGCTCGTCCTCGGCTTGCGCGGCCCCGGCCGCCACCGACTTTCACCAGGCGCGCACAGCAGCCGCACGGCCCCCGGACGCCTCATGCCGTCTGCTGCGGACAGGCGGGGCTGCCCTGGAGCCAGGCAGCTTCCCGCGCACCACTCCCCGTACACGCAGGACGTACCCCTGGAGGGCGACCACGTCGCCCTCGTTCGTCCGCACCTGATCGAGTTCGAGAGGCGGCAGGCACGCGCCCGCCGGCGGCGACGGCTGACCCTCGCCGTCGCCGCGGACTGCCGGATCGACCTCCACCGGCTGGGGGTGCCTGGTGAGTGAGGCCCTGACTGGTGCCACGTCCCCCGCGGCGCGGAAGCCGGTCCGTATGTGCGTGCGCTGCCGCCACATCACCGACACACCCGTGCTCGTGACGGAGATCCACTCGGCGAGTGGTCCGGGGTTCAGCGTCTACTGCTGCCCGACGTGCGCCCGGTACTGCTTCGCCCACCCGCAGCACGAGCCCGCTCGGCCCGGCAACCCGGACGGCACCTGGTGACCGGCGGGCGCCTCACGATCCGGGAGGCGTGGACGGAGAGGGAGCGGACGGGGAAGTCGGGAGCATGCGTCGTCGATGAACACGGCTTCTGCCACCCGGTGAGCGTGTACGTGCAGCGCCCGGGCGGGCCGACGGTCGGTCCCGTCGTCTCCGTCACGTGTACCTGCCCGTGCCATGACGGGCGCCCCACCCTGCGGCACGTGGTGCACCCGTAGACCGGCCGTCCGTCCGCGATCATCCAGGTGAGCGGGCGGACGGCCACCAGACGACCACCCGCCCCGCCGGTGGCGGGCCCCGCGCCCCCGCCACCACCGGGCGTGCCCGGCACCGCTCCCGACAGGCCGCCCCGCCGCCGACCGCGGCCCCCCGCCCCCAGCGGCTGCGTTCGGCGACTTGCGGCACCATGGGCACGGACGCCCCACCGGTGGGTAGCATCCCCGTGCGGAGGCGAGAGGAGCCACGCCATGCACACCCCGCACCCCGCCACGTACACCGCTGAGATCACCACCACGCCGTGCCCCCGGTGCCAGGCCACCGTCGCCGGCGTCAACGGCCGCTACGCCTGCACCTTCTGCGGCTGGTGCAGCCCCTACGTGCCGCCGGAGACCACCCCCGTCTGCACCCCCTGCCGCGACGGCTGCACCGCGCATCCCGCCGACTAGCCGCCACCGCCTAGGCTCTACGCCATGTCTCGAATCGACGGCCGCACCCCAGAACAGCTCCGCCCGGTCACCATCGAACGCGGCTGGACCAAGCACGCCGAGGGCTCCGTCCTCATCTCCTGCGGCGACACCCGCGTCCTGTGCACGGCCTCCGTCACCGAAGGCGTCCCGCGCTGGCGCAAGGGCAGCGGCGAAGGCTGGGTCACCGCCGAATACTCCATGCTCCCGCGCTCCACCAACACCCGCGGCGACCGCGAATCCGTCCGCGGCAAGATCGGCGGCCGCACCCACGAGATCTCCCGCCTCATCGGCCGCTCCCTGCGCGCCGTCATCGACTACAAGGCCCTCGGCGAGAACACCATCGTCCTCGACTGCGACGTCCTCCAGGCCGACGGGGGCACCCGCACCACCGCCGTCACCGGCGCCTACGTCGCCCTCGCCGACGCCGTCGCCTGGGCGCAGCGCAAGAAGCTCGTCAAGGCCGGCCGCGCGCCCCTCACCGGCACCGTCGCCGCCGTCTCCGTCGGCATCGTCGACGGCACCCCCCTCCTCGACCTCTGCTACGAGGAGGACGTCCGCGCCGAGACCGACATGAACGTCGTCTGCACCGGGGACGGCCGCTTCGTCGAGGTCCAGGGCACCGCCGAGGCCGAGCCCTTCGACCGCAAGGAGCTCAACGCCCTCCTCGACCTCGCCACCGGAGGCTGCGCCGACCTCGCCGCCCTCCAGCAGGCCGCCCTCGGCGCCACCGCCTGAGCAACCCGACGCCCCCGATCGGCGTCTTCGCCCCCGCGGGCGTACGCGCGCCCCCCAGGCCCGTACGCCCGCCCGCCGCCACCACCCCGGGGAGGACCCCAACCATGCGCCGTACCGCCCTGACCGTCGCCGCCCTCGCCCTCACCACGACCGCCCTCACCGGATGCGGCGCCCTCGACACCGCCTTCGACTGCGTCAGGACCGCCGACGCCATCGCCACCAGCGTCGACCGCCTCAGCCAGGCCGTCGGCAGCGCCGGCGACCCCACGCAGATCCAGGAGTCGCTCGACGACATCGACCGCGAGCTCGACAACCTCCGCGACACGACCGGCAACGCCGACCTGACCCAGGCCGTCGACGACCTCTCCGCCGGTGTCGACACCGTCCGCACCGCCGTGGAGAAGGGCGACACCACGCCCGACCTCACGCCGATCACCAACGCGGCCTCCGAGGTCGCCAAGGTCTGCACCCCGTAGGGCACTCCCCGGGCGCACCCCCGGCCGATGCCCTGCGGCGCACTCCGCGGGGCACCGGCCGGGGCACCGGGATACTGGACGCCATGACCCGCCTGATCCTCGCCACCCGCAACGCCAAGAAGATCACCGAGCTGCGCGCCATCCTCGCCGACGCCGGGCTCACCCACGACCTGGTGGGCGCCGACGCCTACCCCGAGGTCCCGGACGTCAAGGAGACCGGCGTCACCTTCGCGGAGAACGCGCTCCTCAAGGCGCACGCCCTGGCCCGGGCCACCGGCCACCCGGCCATCGCCGACGACTCCGGCCTCTGCGTCGACGTCCTGGGCGGCGCGCCCGGCATCTTCTCCGCCCGCTGGGCCGGCACCCACGGAGACGACCGGGCCAACCTGGACCTGCTCCTCGCCCAGCTCGCCGACATCGACGCCCCCCACCGCGGCGCCCACTTCGCCTGCGCAGCCGCCCTGGCCCTGCCGGACGGGACGGAGCACGTCGTCGAGGGCCGCCTGGAGGGCACCCTGCGCCACACCCCGTCGGGCACGGGCGGCTTCGGCTACGACCCGGTGCTCCAGCCGCACGGCGAGACCCGCACGTGCGCCGAGCTGAGCCCCGAGGAGAAGAACGCCATCAGCCACCGGGGCAAGGCGTTCCGCGCGCTGGTCCCCGTCCTGCGGGACGTGCTGGGCTGAGGGCGCGTACGGCGAAGGCCCACCCGGGGCAGGTGCCCGGGTGGGCCTTCGCGGTGCCGTCGTGCGGCCGGTGGGACTCGAACCCACATGGGCTGACGCCCAGAGGCACCTAAAACCTCCGCTTATACCGATTCAGCAACGGCCGCGTGCCCGCCCATGCTACCGGTGACCCGGTGCCCGTCCACGCGGGATTCCCGCTTCCGCAGCCGAGCCCAGCCGGCCGCGCCCGCGTGGCAGTCGGGCCGCCGGCCGGCCCCCGGGAAGCCGGACGGCCCGTACCGCGCGGTCGCGGTACGGGCCGTCCACGGCGGCTCAGATGCCGAGGTCCTTGATCAGCTTGGCGACGTGGCCGGTGGCCTTCACGTTGTAGAGGGCGCGCTCGACCCTGCCCTTCTCGTCGACGATCACCGTGGAGCGGATGACGCCCGTCACCGTCTTGCCGTACAGCTTCTTCTCGCCGAAGGCGCCGTACGCCTCCAGGACCGCCTTGTCCGGGTCGCCGACCAGGGTGACCTTCAGGTCCTCCTTCTCGCGGAACTTCGCCAGCTTCTCCGGCTTGTCCGGGGAGACGCCGATCACGTCGTACCCCGCGCCCGCCAGGACCTCCAGGTTGTCCGTGAAGTCGCAGGCCTGCTTGGTGCAGCCGGGCGTGAGGGCCGCCGGGTAGAAGTAGACGATGACCTTGCGGCCCTCGTAGTCGGCGAGGGAGACGTCCTTGCCGTCCGCGTCCGGCAGGGTGAAGGCGGGGGCGGTGTCGCCGGGCTGCAGTCGCTCGCTCATGGCTCTGGTCTCCTCGCGGGTGCTCGGGTGCTTGCCCGACCGAGCCTAATGGGGGTCTGTGGCGGGCTTCCGGGCGACGAGCTGACAGACTGGCCCTTGACAACACCACGGACCTTCGGAGGCAGCGCGTGTCGGACGACAGGACCCCTGCGCAGATCGAGGCGGACATCATCCGCCGGCGCGAGCAGCTGGCCCTCACGCTCGACGAGATCGGTGTGCGGGTGCACCCGAAGACGATCATCGGTGACGCGAAGGCGCGGGTCGCGTCCACCGTGGACGAGACCGCCGGCCGGGCCTTCGTCGCGGTCAACCGGGTCGTGACCGACGTCCGCGAGCGGTTCGTCGCCGAGGACGGCACGCCGCGCCTGGAGCGGGTCCTGCCGGTGGCCATGGTCGCGGTCGGCGTGATCGGGCTGATCGCGGTGACCGCCCGCCGCCGCAAGGGCTGACCCCGGGCCCGCGGGCCCCCGCGGGACCCTCGGCCGGAGCCGCCGCGAGGGCTGACCCCGGGCCCTCGCGGGGCCGGCGGCCGGGTAAGTTCATGGGGTGAGCGAGAACACCCACGACAAGTTGCCCATCCGGATGCTGCACGACCGGGTGCTGGTCCGGTCCGACACGCCCGAGGGCGAGCGGAGGTCCGGAGGCGGCATCCTCATCCCGGCGACCGCTGCCGTAGGCCGCAGGCTGGCCTGGGCCGACGTGGTCGCCGTCGGCCAGAACGTACGGACCGTGGAGCCCGGCGACCGGGTGCTGTACGACCCCGAGGACCGCGCCGAGGTGGAGGTCCGCGGCGTGGCGTACGTCCTCATGCGCGAGCGCGACCTGCACGCGGTGGCGGCGGACCGGTTCGAGGGGTCGGAGGACTCCACGGGGCTCTACCTCTGAGCCGTCCCGGGGCACCGCGCCACCTCTGAGCCGTCCCGGGGCACCGCACCGCGCTGTTTGCTAGCGTGGAGGGCACCCCGACGAGACGCGCCGTACCGGGTCCCAAGGCAAAGACGACGCACCACGGAAGAGTTCCTCCCTCCGGAAGGTGTGTCGTCATGGCCTGGGTTCTGCTCATCGCCGCCGGTCTGCTGGAGATCGGCTGGTCGGTCGGGATGAAGTTCACGGACGGCTTCACCCGGCTGTGGCCGAGCCTGCTGACCGGCCTCGGCATCGTCGCCAGCATGGCGCTGCTGGCCCAGGCCGCGAAGACCCTGCCCATCGGCACGGCGTACGGCGTGTGGGTGGGCATCGGTGCCGCCGGAGCGGCGATCGTCGGCATGGTCGTCCTCGACGAGCCGGTGACCGCCGCCCGGATCTTCTTCGTGTGCCTGCTGCTGGTGGCCGTGGTGGGCCTGAAGGCCACCTCCGGTCACTGAGCGGCGGGCGGGCGGCTGCCGGTGGCGGCCGGTCCACGGCCGTGGCCGCCGCCCTGCCGTCCCGCCGGCTCGTGCCACAGGTCCGGTTCCCGCGCCCACGGGTCGCGTGCCGGGGGCTCCTGCCCCCACGGGTGCTGCGCCCACAGGTCCGGGGCCGGCGGCTGCTGCGCGTGGCGCAGGTGGTCCGGTACGCGCAGGTCGAAGTCCCGCACGGGCTCGGCCTCCAGCACGGTGCTCGTGTAGTGCGCCCACACCTCCGCGGGGGCGCCGCCGCCGTTGATCCGGGGCAGCCCCATCGCGCCGTACAGGGGCTTCTGGGCGCCGGTCTTCGGATCCTGGCCCATCAGGGCGACGACGGTGGCGAGCTCCGGGGTGTAGCCGGCGAACCAGGCGGCCTTGTCGTCCTCCGCGGTGCCCGTCTTGCCGGCGGCGGGCCGCCCGACAGCGCCCGCCGCGGTGCCGGTGCCGCCCTCGACGACGC
>NZ_JAJPUI010000011.1 GCF_021390935.1 Streptomyces sp. CC228A | reverse complement strand
CCCCGGTGCAGGGCGAAGTCGGCGAGGGTCTCCGCCGTGGTGCGGCGGGGCAGGAAGCCGAGCGTCTCCTTCATCTGCACGGTGCTGACCACCCGCCCATGCGTCAGCAGCCTGATCTGCTCCGGCGAGAAGTCGCTCATCCCGACCCCGCGCAGCGCCGCCCCCGCCCACGTCACGGCCGGCATGAGCAGCGGCAGCGTGGGTCGGCCAAGCCGGCGGGCGCACTGCGACAGGGTCAGCACCCCGTCCCCCGCCACGTTGAAGGTGCCGCTGTTGAGGGTCCCCCGGCGCGGCTCCGACGACGCGATGCGCAGCACGTCCAGGACGTCGTCCTCATGGACGAACTGCAGCCGCGGGTCGTGCCCGAGCACCGTCGGCAGGACCGGCAGGGAGAAGTACTCGGCGAGCGGGGAGTCCGCCTCGGGGCCGAGGATGTTGGCGAAGCGCAGCACGCACACGGCGACGTCCGGGCGGCGCCGCGCGAAGGCCCGGACGTACCCCTCGACCTCGCTGACGTCCTTCGCGAAGCCGCCGGCGGGCAGCGACTTGGGCGGTGTCGTCTCGGTGAAGACGGCCGGGTCGCGCGGTGCGGAGCCGTACACGCTCGTACTGGACCGGACGACGACGCGGCGGACCGTGGGGCACTTCTGGCAGCCGCCGAGCAGCTGCATGGTGCCGATGACGTTGGTCTCCTTCACGGCGGCCCGGCCGCCGCCGCCGAGCGGGCGGGCCGCGACGTCCATGTGGACCACCGTGTCCACGGCGTGCTCGGCCAACACCCGGGCGATGGCGGACTGCCGGATGTCCGCGCCGACGAACTCGGCGCCCCCCAGCGGGTGCTCGGGCGCGACCGCGTCCACCGCGACCACCCGGTCCACACCCGGGTCCCGCAGGAGACGCCGTACGAAGCGGCCGACGAGCGGCCTGGCCACCCCGGTGACGAGCACGACCTTCCCCACGCTCAGCGCCTCCCGTGCGACGTGTGACGGGTGCCACGGTAGCGGCTCGGTCCCGCCGGGCCACCGCACACCCCGCGGCCCGGCGGCGGCATGGCCGGAACAACACCGCGGCCCTCCCACCGGTTCCGGTGGAAGGGCCGCGGATGGCGCATGTACAGCCGCCGCTTACTTCTTGTTGCGACGCTGGACGCGGGTGCGCTTCAGAAGCTTGCGGTGCTTCTTCTTCGCCATCCGCTTGCGCCGCTTCTTGATAACAGAGCCCACGACTACCCTCGCTCACTTCTCGGATCATCCCCGCGTTGGCGGGAATCTTGGTGCGGGGCGTCTGGGCCCACACGACCTACGTCGGCCTAGCCTACCCGCACCCGCGCCGAGTCCGTAATCGAGGGTGGTACTGCGCCTGGGGCTCCGGTCGCCCTACACGCTCTCCGCTCCCACGAAGGAGTCGCGGAGATAGGAGTGAACCGCCTTCTCCGGCACCCGGAAGGACCTCCCCACCCGGATCGCCGGCAGATGACCGCTGTGCACCAGCCGGTACACGGTCATCTTCGACACGCGCATCACCGAGGCAACTTCTGCCACGGTCAGGAACTTGACCTCATTGAGAGGCGTCTCGCCAGCAGCAACCATGACCCACCTGTACCTTCCGCACATGACGCCACCGGCTTCCCCTCCGGTGACTCTTCGTCGCTGTGCGCTCACTGCCCAGGTTAGGGGCGGTTGATACGGGTGGGGAAGAGGAGCAGCGATCCGCCGCCTACGGTGACAGACACGCCCGATTGAGTACATAGCGAGTCAGCGGCAGGTAGTCGTCGGAGCGCACGCCGTCATCGAGGGGCACGGCCACCGACACCTTTCCCTCCGCTTCCGCGACGAACACCGCGGGGTCGTCCGTGTCGGCCGGCCCGATGGCCTCAATGCCCAGCTGACCTGCCCCGCAGACCCAGCCGTGGTCCCCCACCACCAGCTCCGGAAGGGGTCCGCCGGCCTCCGCGGCGGCTCCCAGGACGACTCTGACGGGGAGTGGTGAATGGGTGTGCGCGCCCGGCTCACAACCGGCGCCTTCGACCTGGGGTTTCTGCATGAACGCGACTCCCCGTACGTAGGCGAGGTTGTACGTGCGTAGACCAAACCGGGTCGTTATGTCGACACATCGCCCCTGCGCCGGTGTGAGGACAGGGCATCCCGCCGCCGACATCGCGTCTGCCAGAGCGCCGTAGAAGTCCAGTAACCGGTGGGGGTGGCCGGTTCCGAACAGCACCGGGGCCCGCCGCGCCGCCGCCGCGCCGAGCCGCTCGGCGAACGCGTCGAGGGCGCGCAGCGTCCTGTCCGGGTCGATCGCGTCGCCGCCCGACCGGTGCGCCGGATCGGCGCAGACCCCGCACCGGCCCGCCATCAGCCGGAGCACGTCCCCCTCGCTCCAGGCCCGGTCCGGCTCGACCCCGAGCGTGAACCTCGGGTCGCGGGCCGCGAACAGCCGGTAGCTCGTCAGGTTCTTCTCCCTGGGCGTCGCCACCGGCCCGGCCAGCCGCGCCGCCACCAGGTGCTCCCGCAGCACCCGCGCCGACGGCCCACCGCCCGGACCGCCGACTACAGGACCGTCCACCGCAGGCCCGCCGCTCGCAGGCCCATCGACCGCACGACCTCCGGGCGCAGGCCCGCCGCTCGCAGGCCCGCCGCTCGCAGGCCCATCGACCGCACGACCTCCGGGCGCAGGCCCGCCGCTCGCAGGCCCATCGACCGCACGACCTCCGGGCGCAGGCCCGCCGCTCGCAGGCCCACCGGGCGCAGGCCCGCCCGCCGCAGGCCCGACGGCCGGGCCACCCGCCGCAGGCCCGCCCGCCGCAGGACAACGCGCCCAGGCCGGCGGCCCCGTCCCAGCGCGCCCGGCCCGCCCGGCTTCCGTACCGCCCGCCCCGGCCGCCCCGCCGACGGCAGGCGCACCGGCCGAGGCGGCCCGCGCTCGGGGCCCGTCAACGGCAGGCCCATCCCACGACCCCGCACTCCCCGACGACGCGTCCACCGCAGCCCCGGCCGACGGCGGCACGGCGCCCTCCCCGGCAGGCGGCGGCGCCGCTCCCGTACTCCGCATCCCGCGATGCTGCCGCACGCGCCAAGGCCGACACGCCGCTTCCGCCGGGGAATCGCACAGTTGGCGTAATCCCGCGCCCGTACCGCACCGGGCCGTCCCGCCGGGGGCGGCTACGCGAGCAGCCCCCGCAGCGGGAACACGGCCCGGCGGGTGGCCAGGACCGCCTGGTCGAGCCGGTCCACCGGGTCGTAGCCGTCCTCCCAGGACCGCCACGTCACCGGCCACCGACCGTCCGTCATCCGCCGCGGGCCGGGCTGCCGGGTGCGGGCGTACACCTGGCTGCGCCAGTCCTCCGGCACGTCCGCCGTGGGCGCCACGTCCGCCCCGGCCGCGATCCCCACGAGGTGCGTCCACGACCGCGGCACGACGTCCACGACCGCGTACCCGCCGCCGCCGAGCGCCACCCACCGGCCGCCCTCGACGTACTCCTCGGCCAGGGCCCGGCAGGCGAGTTGGACGGCCCGCTGGGCGTCGAGCGACACCGCCAGGTGCGCCAGCGGGTCCTCGAAGTGGGTGTCCGCCCCGTGCTGCGTCACCAGCACCTGCGGCCGGAAGTCCGCCAGCAGCTCCGGCACGACCGCATGGAAGGCGCGCAGCCAGCCCGCGTCGCCGGTGCCCGCCGGCAGCGCCAGGTTCACCGCGCCGCCCTCGGCGGGGCCGTCCCCGCCGGTCTCCTCCGGCCAGCCCGTGCCGGGGAACAGCGTCCGCGGGTGCTCGTGCAGCGACACGGTCAGAACCCGCGGGTCGTCCCAGAACGCGGCCTGCACGCCGTCCCCGTGGTGGACGTCCACGTCCAGGTACGCGACCCGTTCGGCGCCCAGCTCCAGCAGCCGGGCGATGGCCAGGGACGCGTCGTTGTAGACGCAGAAGCCGGCGGCCGCGCCCGGCATCGCGTGGTGGAGCCCGCCGGAGAAGTTGACGGCACGGCGCGCCTCACCCCTCCACACGGCCTCCGCCGCGCCCACCGACAGGCCCGCGATCAGCGCGGACACCTCGTGCATCCCGGCGAAGGCGGGCACGTCCAGGGTGCCGAGCCCGTATGCCCCGTCGGCCCGCGACGGGTCGGCGGACGCGGCCCGCACGGCGTCCACGTAGTCCTGGCGGTGCACCAGCCGCAGCGTGGAGTCACCGGCCGGCTTGGCCGCGACCACGTCGACCGCGCGGTCCAGCTCGAAGGCCCGCACCAACCCCCTCGTCAGCGCGAGCCGCACCGGGTCCATCGGGTGGTTGGGCCCGAAGTCGTATCCGGTGACTGCGTCATCCCACATCAACAGCGCGCGACCGCTCATACCGGCCACCGTATCGGTCGCCCCTCCCGCCGAAGGACGGGGCATGGCGCAACGCCAGCAGCAGCAGGACGAGCGGGACCAGCATCGCCCCGCGGGGGTGCCACAGCTCCCCGAGGACGCCGACGAGCGGCGCCCCGACCAGGACTCCGACGTACGTGAACACGTTGAGCCGCGCCACGGCCGCGTCGGCCGCGGCGCCCGGCGCCAGCCGCCCGGCCGCCGCGAACACCTGCGGCACGACCACGCTCAGGCCGAGCCCCAGCAGCCCGAACCCGGCCAGACCCGTCCACGGCCCGGGCGCCGCGGCGACCACCCCGAACCCGCAGGCCGCCAGCACCGTGCCGCCGCGTACCACCGCCACCGGCCCGAACCTCCGGACGGCGGGGTCCCCGACCCCGCGCCCCAGCAGCGTCATCACCGTGTACACGCCGTACGGCACGGTCGCCAGGGCCTCCGAACCACCCAGCGCGTCCCGGACGAGCATGATGCTGCGGCCGTACGCCTGTTGAACGGCCACGCCCCGCATGTTCATGGACGCGTCCAGGGCGCCGACGGCCAGGCCGAACACGCCGAGCGCCAGGGCCAGCTGCCACGTCTGCCGCCCGGCGCCTGCGGCGACCAGCGCCAGCAGCACCACGGGTTGCGTGCAGCGCAGCACCGTCCCGGCGGGGACCCGGGCGGCGAGGGCGCCTGCGGTGAGGCTGCCGGCCCCGGCGAGCACGGGCACACCGGCCAGGAACGCGGGCAGCAGGGTGTCGGAGATCCCGTACCGGTGCTGGACCGCGGGGATCCGGGTGACGAGCAGGGCGAACGCCACGCCCTGGGTGAAGAACGCGAACGCCAGTGCACGTCGAGCCGGCCGCAGCCGCGGATCCGCCATGGCCGGACAGGCTACGTCCGTGCCGTGCGCCGGGACAGACCTGTCACCGCAGAAACGTGAGGAGCCGGCTCATGTCGTCGAAGTACCCCTGGGCGCCGGGGAGTCGGCCCGGTTCCGTCATGGCGGTGTACCCGTACACGTCCATTCCGGCGGCGCGTGCGGCCTGGATGCCGAGGGGGCTGTCCTCGATGACGACGCATCGCTGCGGCGCCACGCCCATCTGCTCGGCGGCGTACAGGAAGAGGTCGGGGGCGGGCTTGCCGCGTCCGACGTCCTGCGCGCTGAAGACCGTGTCCGGCGTGAACCACCGGTCGAGCCCGGTCGCGCGGTGCCCGGTCCGTATCCGCTCGCGGCTGCCGGAGGAGGCCACGCAGTACGGCACGCCCGCACCGGCGAGCTCGCCGAGCAGCTCCGTCACCCCGGCGACGGGGGCCAACTCCCGCTCGAAGGCGGCGAAGACCCGTTCGTGGAAGGTGTCGTCGAAGTCGTCGGGCAGCGTGCGGCCCGTGCGGGCATGAACGGTGTCGTGGATGCGGTGCATGGCCCCGCCCATGTA
This sequence comes from Streptomyces sp. CC228A, assembly GCF_021390935.1. Taxonomy (GTDB): domain Bacteria; phylum Actinomycetota; class Actinomycetes; order Streptomycetales; family Streptomycetaceae; genus Streptomyces. The sequence goes on along the minus strand of NZ_JAJPUI010000011.1, from coordinate 218,314 downwards.
TTGATCAGAAACGGTTTGGGTTCTGGGTCGTTGGGTGGGTGTGAGCGATCTGGTGGGGGACGCGCGGCATCTGTCGCCGTCGGCGCAGGAGGCCCTGCGGCTGCGGGCGGTGGCCGCTCTGATGGCGGGGCGGGACCGCGAGGACGTGGCGGCAGTGTTCGGGGTGTCGCTGAAGGCGGTCGACGGCTGGTGGGCGAAGTGGCAGGCCGGTGGTCGGGAGGCCCTGGTCATGCGTCCTCGGGGTAAGCCGGTCGGTGTGCACCAGGTGCTCGGGGAGGCCGAGCAGGCCGCGGTGCGGCAGGCGGTCCTGGACCACCGGCCGTGTGACGTGGGGCTTTCCGGTCAGCTGTGGACACGGCGGCTGGTGGGCGAGCTGATCGCGAAGCTGTACCGGGTGCGGCTGACCGAGGTGGGGGTGGGCAAGTATTTGAAGCGATGGGGGCTGTCCTTCCAGCGCCCGGACAAGCGGGCCGTCGAGCAGGACCCCGAGGCCGTCCGGCGCTGGCATGAAGAGACCTGGCCGAAGATCCGCGTGCAGGCGAAGAAAGACGGCGGCGAGATCCTCTTCGCCGACCAGGTCGGCATCCGATCCGACCAGGTCACCGGCCGCACCTGGGGTGAGAAGGGGAAGACGCCCGTCGTGCGGCGGAGCGGGAACCGGTTCTCCGTGAACGCGATGTCGGCGATCAGCACCAAGGGCCGGATGCACTTCATGGTCTTCACCGAGTCCTTCACCGCCGAAGTGATGTGCCGCTTCCTGGGCCGGCTCGCCGGCCACTTCGACCACAAGGTCCACCTCGTGGTCGACGGTCACTCCGCGCACCGCTCGAAGAAGGTCCGCGACTGGCTCGCCGCCCACCCCGATGATGTAGAGCTGCACTTCCTGCCCCCGTACTCGCCCGAGCTGAACCCCGACGAGCTGGTCAACGCCGACCTCAAGCACAGCCTGCCCAAGCAGCACCGGGCCCGCGACCAGGCCGAACTCGCTGCCGAAACCCGCCGCTTCTTCCGCAGGCGTCAGCGTCAGCCGCACATCGTCCGCGGCTACTTCGGTGGCCCACACGTCCGCTACGTCATGGACGAGAACCCCATGAGTTTCTGATCAATAGTCCCGGATGGACTCCTCGTAGGAGGTGGGGTGCCCGAGCTCGGTCAGGTACGCGGCGAGGATCGTGTTGGAGATCGGCTCGCTGTCGACGAGGACGCCGTCGTTGTCGAAGATGACCAGTTCATAGCGCATGGCATCACCCTAGAACGCAAAAAAGCCTCGGCCCCGGAAACCTTCTAAGGTTTCCGGGGCCGAGGCCAATAATTGTTCGGCGGCGTCCTACTCTCCCACAGGGTCCCCCCTGCAGTACCATCGGCGCTGAAAGGCTTAGCTTCCGGGTTCGGAATGTAACCGGGCGTTTCCCTAACGCTATGACCACCGAAACACTATGAAGATAACAACTCAACCGGCAAAGGGAGTTCGTTACTTCAGAACTAACACAGTGGACGCGAGCAACTGAGGACAAGCCCTCGGCCTATTAGTACCGGTCAACTCCACACCTCACGGTGCTTCCATATCCGGCCTATCAACCCAGTCGTCTACTGGGAGCCTTACCCCATCAAGTGGGTGGGAATACTCATCTCGAAGCAGGCTTCCCGCTTAGATGCTTTCAGCGGTTATCCCTCCCGAACGTAGCCAACCAGCCATGCCCTTGGCAGAACAACTGGCACACCAGAGGTTCGTCCGTCCCGGTCCTCTCGTACTAGGGACAGCCCTTCTCAATATTCCTACGCGCACAGCGGATAGGGACCGAACTGTCTCACGACGTTCTAAACCCAGCTCGCGTACCGCTTTAATGGGCGAACAGCCCAACCCTTGGGACCGACTCCAGCCCCAGGATGCGACGAGCCGACATCGAGGTGCCAAACCATCCCGTCGATATGGACTCTTGGGGAAGATCAGCCTGTTATCCCCGGGGTACCTTTTATCCGTTGAGCGACGGCGCTTCCACAAGCCACCGCCGGATCACTAGTCCCGACTTTCGTCCCTGCTCGACCCGTCGGTCTCACAGTCAAGCTCCCTTGTGCACTTACACTCAACACCTGATTGCCAACCAGGCTGAGGGAACCTTTGGGCGCCTCCGTTACCCTTTAGGAGGCAACCGCCCCAGTTAAACTACCCATCAGACACTGTCCCTGATCCGGATCACGGACCCAGGTTAGACATCCAGCACGACCAGAGTGGTATTTCAAGGACGACTCCACCTGAACTGGCGTCCAAGCTTCACAGTCTCCCACCTATCCTACACAAGCCGAACCGAACACCAATATCAAACTGTAGTAAAGGTCCCGGGGTCTTTCCGTCCTGCTGCGCGAAACGAGCATCTTTACTCGTAGTGCAATTTCACCGGGCCTATGGTTGAGACAGTCGAGAAGTCGTTACGCCATTCGTGCAGGTCGGAACTTACCCGACAAGGAATTTCGCTACCTTAGGATGGTTATAGTTACCACCGCCGTTTACTGGCGCTTAAGTTCTCAGCTTCGCCCCACCGAAATGGAGCTAACCGGTCCCCTTAACGTTCCAGCACCGGGCAGGCGTCAGTCCGTATACATCGCCTTACGGCTTCGCACGGACCTGTGTTTTTAGTAAACAGTCGCTTCTCGCTGGTCTCTGCGGCCACACCCAGCTCCGGCAGCACGTGCCATCACCAGACATGGCCCCCCTTCTCCCGAAGTTACGGGGGCATTTTGCCGAGTTCCTTAACCATAGTTCACCCGAACGCCTCGGTATTCTCTACCTGACCACCTGAGTCGGTTTAGGGTACGGGCCGCCATGAAACTCGCTAGAGGCTTTTCTCGACAGCATAGGATCATCCACTTCGCCACAATCGGCTCGGCATCAGGTCTCACCCTTACATGAGGGACGGATTTACCTACCCCTCGGGCTACACCCTTACCCCGGGACAACCACCGCCCGGGCTGGACTACCTTCCTGCGTCACCCCATCACTCACCTACTACCAGTCCGGTTCACCGGCTCCACCACTCCGACCTCGTCCGAAGACTCAGCCGGCGGCTTCACGGGCTTAGCATCGCTGGATTCAGCGTTGGCGCTTCAAAGCGGGTACCGGAATATCAACCGGTTGTCCATCGACTACGCCTGTCGGCCTCGCCTTAGGTCCCGACTTACCCTGGGCAGATCAGCTTGACCCAGGAACCCTTAGTCAATCGGCGCACACGTTTCCCACGTGTGTATCGCTACTCATGCCTGCATTCTCACTCGTGAACCGTCCACAACTACCTTCCGGTGCTGCTTCACCCGGCACACGACGCTCCCCTACCCATCACAGCGGGCGTTGGCCCTCATGCTGCAATGACACGACTTCGGCGGTACGCTTGAGCCCCGCTACATTGTCGGCGCGGAATCACTTGACCAGTGAGCTATTACGCACTCTTTCAAGGGTGGCTGCTTCTAAGCCAACCTCCTGGTTGTCTCTGCGACTCCACATCCTTTCCCACTTAGCGTACGCTTAGGGGCCTTAGTCGATGCTCTGGGCTGTTTCCCTCTCGACCATGGAGCTTATCCCCCACAGTCTCACTGCCGCGCTCTCACTTACCGGCATTCGGAGTTTGGCTAAGGTCAGTAACCCGGTAGGGCCCATCGCCTATCCAGTGCTCTACCTCCCGCAAGAAACACACGACGCTGCACCTAAATGCATTTCGGGGAGAACCAGCTATCACGGAGTTTGATTGGCCTTTCACCCCTAACCACAGGTCATCCCCCAGGTTTTCAACCCTGGTGGGTTCGGTCCTCCACGAAGTCTTACCTCCGCTTCAACCTGCCCATGGCTAGATCACTCCGCTTCGGGTCTTGAGCGTGCTACTCAACCGCCCTATTCGGACTCGCTTTCGCTACGGCTACCCCACACGGGTTAACCTCGCAACACACCGCAAACTCGCAGGCTCATTCTTCAAAAGGCACGCAGTCACGACGCAAGGACAAGTCCTTGCGCGACGCTCCCACGGCTTGTAGGCACACGGTTTCAGGTACTATTTCACTCCGCTCCCGCGGTACTTTTCACCATTCCCTCACGGTACTATCCGCTATCGGTCACCAGGGAATATTTAGGCTTAGCGGGTGGTCCCGCCAGATTCACACGGGATTTCTCGGGCCCCGTGCTACTTGGGTGTCTCTCAAGCAAGCCGCTGATGTTTCAGCTACGGGGGTCTTACCCTCTACGCCGGACCTTTCGCATGTCCTTCGCCTACATCAACGGTTTCTGACTCGCCCTGTTGCCGGCAGACAACAGAAGAGAGATCCCACAACCCCGCATGCGCAACCCCTGCCGGGTATCACACACATACGGTTTGGCCTCATCCAGTTTCGCTCGCCACTACTCCCGGAATCACGGTTGTTTTCTCTTCCTGCGGGTACTGAGATGTTTCACTTCCCCGCGTTCCCTCCACACTGCCTATGTGTTCAGCAGCGGGTGACAGCCCATGACGACTGCCGGGTTTCCCCATTCGGACACCCCCGGATCACAGCTCGGTTGACAGCTCCCCGGGGCCTATCGCGGCCTCCCACGTCCTTCATCGGTTCCTGGTGCCAAGGCATCCACCGTGCGCCCTTAAAAACTTGGCCACAGATGCTCGCGTCCACTGTGCAGTTCTCAAGCAACGACCAGCCACCCATCACCCCGCCACAAAGCAGCGAGTTCACTGGGGCCGGCGCATGAAGGGCAAGCAACGCTCGCACCCTCAGACACCCAACAGCGCGCCCGACCCGGCCACGTCCGAAGATCACACGTTCCACACCCCTGACGAGGCAGTACTAGCGGTCTTCGACCATGCACCAGGCCGAATAGTCAACGTTCCACCCATGAGCAACCAGCATCAGACACTCGCTGATGTACTGGCCTCTGACCGGGCAATGCTCGGTGAGAAGTGCTCCTTAGAAAGGAGGTGATCCAGCCGCACCTTCCGGTACGGCTACCTTGTTACGACTTCGTCCCAATCGCCAGTCCCACCTTCGACAGCTCCCTCCCACAAGGGGTTGGGCCACCGGCTTCGGGTGTTACCGACTTTCGTGACGTGACGGGCGGTGTGTACAAGGCCCGGGAACGTATTCACCGCAGCAATGCTGATCTGCGATTACTAGCGACTCCGACTTCATGGGGTCGAGTTGCAGACCCCAATCCGAACTGAGACCGGCTTTTTGAGATTCGCTCCACCTCACGGTATCGCAGCTCTTTGTACCGGCCATTGTAGCACGTGTGCAGCCCAAGACATAAGGGGCATGATGACTTGACGTCGTCCCCACCTTCCTCCGAGTTGACTCCGGCGGTCTCCCGTGAGTCCCCAGCACCACAAGGGCCTGCTGGCAACACGGGACAAGGGTTGCGCTCGTTGCGGGACTTAACCCAACATCTCACGACACGAGCTGACGACAGCCATGCACCACCTGTACACCGACCACAAGGGGGCACCTATCTCTAGATGTTTCCGGTGTATGTCAAGCCTTGGTAAGGTTCTTCGCGTTGCGTCGAATTAAGCCACATGCTCCGCCGCTTGTGCGGGCCCCCGTCAATTCCTTTGAGTTTTAGCCTTGCGGCCGTACTCCCCAGGCGGGGAACTTAATGCGTTAGCTGCGGCACGGACGACGTGGAATGTCGCCCACACCTAGTTCCCAACGTTTACGGCGTGGACTACCAGGGTATCTAATCCTGTTCGCTCCCCACGCTTTCGCTCCTCAGCGTCAGTATCGGCCCAGAGATCCGCCTTCGCCACCGGTGTTCCTCCTGATATCTGCGCATTTCACCGCTACACCAGGAATTCCGATCTCCCCTACCGAACTCTAGCCTGCCCGTATCGACTGCAGACCCGGGGTTAAGCCCCGGGCTTTCACAACCGACGTGACAGGCCGCCTACGAGCTCTTTACGCCCAATAATTCCGGACAACGCTTGCGCCCTACGTATTACCGCGGCTGCTGGCACGTAGTTAGCCGGCGCTTCTTCTGCAGGTACCGTCACTTTCGCTTCTTCCCTGCTGAAAGAGGTTTACAACCCGAAGGCCGTCATCCCTCACGCGGCGTCGCTGCATCAGGCTTTCGCCCATTGTGCAATATTCCCCACTGCTGCCTCCCGTAGGAGTCTGGGCCGTGTCTCAGTCCCAGTGTGGCCGGTCGCCCTCTCAGGCCGGCTACCCGTCGTCGCCTTGGTGAGCCGTTACCTCACCAACAAGCTGATAGGCCGCGGGCTCATCCTGCACCGCCGGAGCTTTCCACCACCATCAGATGCCTGAAGTGGTCGTATCCGGTATTAGACCCCGTTTCCAGGGCTTGTCCCAGAGTGCAGGGCAGATTGCCCACGTGTTACTCACCCGTTCGCCACTAATCCCCACCGAAGTGGTTCATCGTTCGACTTGCATGTGTTAAGCACGCCGCCAGCGTTCGTCCTGAGCCAGGATCAAACTCTCCGTGAATGCTTCCCGGTGATCCGGGTCAACACTCGCGTTGAGCGGAACCGGGAGAGGAATAATCTCCCGGTTCACAGCGTCCTCGCTGTGTTTTTCAAAGGAACCTCGTCTCCAAGAGACGGGGTTATCAACATATCTGGCGTTGACTTTTGGCACGCTGTTGAGTTCTCAAGGAACGGACGCTTCCTTCGTACTCACCCTCTCGGGCTTTCCTCCGGGCGCTTCCCTTCGGTGTTTCCAGCTTAGCAGATCCGCTTTCCGTTTCCGCCACCCGCTGGAGCGGGCTGCCGGGCTGTTCTCCGCTTTCGCGTTTCCCTTTCCGGCGGTTCCGACTCTATCAGATCCTTTCGGGCCTGATTCCCAGTCAGAGGGGTTTGCCTTCCCGGCCGCTCGGGCCGTTCCGACGTCGTGAACTTTAGCGAATCCGGCGGCCCGACGCTAATCGGGCCCGTCCTTTCGAACGTGGATTCCTCATTCCGCAAAAAGGTGCACGCAAAGCGGCGCGACGAAGTGTCGCTCACTGAGAGTGGTTCTTGCGGGATGGCTGTCCGGGGACCAACCGAAGTCGGCGCTCACGTCGGACAACTCGGAGAACAGTACGGATCGCGCATCCCACTGTCAACCCCGCTCCCCACCCGTACCCTGGGGGCATGACGACGCATGCGTGTGTTCTTCGCTGGTGGGCCGCCTGACGGCGGCCGCCCCGACACGTATGCACACCAACGGCCGCCGCCTCGGCGGCCGTTCGCATATCCCCCACGGGGCCGGCGGCCGACCGCGACGGCGGCCCCAGTGAGAGGGAGACGACGTGAAGCGCATCTTCAGCGGGGTCAAGCCGACCGGTCATCTGACGCTGGGGAACTACCTCGGGGCCGTACGGCGCTGGGTGGAGGTGGACCAGCACCGGGCCGACGCGCTGTTCAGCGTCGCCGACCTGCACGCGCTGACCGTGGAGCACGACCCGGCACGGGTGCGCCGGCTGAGCCGGCAGGCGGCGACACTCCTGTTGGCGGCCGGGCTCGACGCCGAGCGGTGCACGCTCTTCGTGCAGAGCCACGTGGACGAGCACACGCGGCTGTCGTACCTGCTGGAGTGCACGGCGACCGACGGGGAGATGCGGCGCATGATCCAGTACCGGGAGAAGGCGGCGCGCGAGCGGGCCCGGGGCGGGTCCGTGCGGCTGTCGCTGCTGACCTATCCGGTGCTGATGGCGGCGGACATCCTGGCCTACGGGACCGACGAGGTGCCGGTGGGCGACGACCAGGCCCAGCACGTGGAGCTGACCCGGGACGTGGCGGTGCGGTTCAACCGGCGCTACGGGCACACGTTCACCGTGCCGCGGGCCACGCTGCCGGCCGTTGCCGCGCGGGTCATGGACCTCCAGGACCCGTCGTCGAAGATGGGGAAGTCGCACGGGAGCGGGGCGGGGGCCGTCTGCCTGCTCGACGAGCCCGACGTCGTGCGGAGGAAGGTCATGCGGGCCGTGACGGACGGGGCACCGGACGTCGTCTACGACCGGGAGGCGCGGCCCGGGCTCGCGAACCTGCTGGAGCTGCTGGCCGCGTGCCAGGGTGCGGACGGAAGCGGGGAGGGGGCGGCGGGCCCTGAGGCGCTGGCCGCCGCGTACCGCTCGTACGGGGACCTGAAGCGGGACGTGGCGGAGGCCGTGGTCGAGCTGCTGCGTCCGCTGCGGGCGCGCCACGCGGAGCTGGCGGCGGACCCCGGCTACGTGGACGGGGTGCTGCGGCGCGGGGCGGAGCGGGCGCGGGAGCGTGCGCGGCCGGTGGTGGACCGGGCCTACCGGGCGGTGGGGCTGCTGCCCGCGGTGTGACGGAAGGCGGCTCTGTAGTCGCGCGGGCTGGTGGAGAGCCGGGTGGCGAAGTGCTGGCGCAGGGTGACCTCGCTACCGAAGCCCGCGCGGCGTGCCACTTCGGGGAGCGGGTGGTCGGTGTGCTCCAGGAGCTTCTGGGCGGCGGCCACCCGCTGGGCGGTGAGCCAGCGCAGGGGGGTGGTGCCGGTGGTGGCGCGGAAGTGGCGGGCGAAGCTGCGCGGCGACATGCCGGCGAGGGCGGCGAGGCTCGCGACGGTGTGGGGCGCGTCGAGGTGGGCGAGGGCATGGGCGCGTACGGCGGCGAGGGCGTCGGCGTCGCGGTCCGCGCGCGGGGTGGGGCGCTCGATGAACTGGGCCTGGGTGCCCGCACGGAAGGGTGCCGTGACGAGGGCGCGGGCGAGGGTGGCCGCGGTCTCCGCGCCGTGGGCGGTACGGACCAGGTGCAGGCAGAGGTCGAGTCCGGCGGCGGTGCCGGCGGAGGTCCAGATGCCGTCGTCCTCGACGAAGAGGGCGTCGGGTCGGACGGTGGCGGTGGGGTGGAGCTGCTGGAGGAGGTCGGCGAGGTACCAGTGGGTGACGGCTCGGCGGCCGTCGAGGAGGCCGGCCTGGCCGAGGGCGAAGGCGCCCGCGCACAGGGCGGCCACCGGGGTGCCGGTGGCGTGGGCGCGCCGCAGGGCCTCCAGGGCGGGGGCCGGGACGGGGCCCTCGGGGTCGGTCATGCCGGGGACGATGACCAGGTCGGCCTGGTCGAGCCAGGTGAGCGGGCGGTCCGGGGTGAGGCTGAGGCCGCCGGGCATGGCGACGGGGGTGCCGGGGTCGGCGGCGGCGCGGCGGAGTTCGAAGGGCGGGACGCCGCGGCAGGTGCGGTCCTCGCCCCAGACCTCGGTGATGACGGTGACGTCGAAGGCGCGGATGCCGGGGAAGGCGAGGAGGGCGACGCGGTGCATGGGTCCAGCGTGGCAGGTGGGGCCCGCGGGGCGTGGCGGGGATCCATCGATGCGTGGCGTTCCTGCCGCTGGTCGGGGTGGGAGGGCGTCGGCAGGATCGGCCGTATGGAGATCACGGAAAGCATTCGGGTGGCGTCGAACGCCGCGCTCGTCGTCGTGGACGTGCAGAAGGGCTTCGACGACCCGGTCTGGGGGCGGCGGGACAACCCGGACGCCGAAGGGAACATCGCCGCGCTGATCGACGCGTGGCAGGCGTCGGGGCGGCCGGTCGTCCTCGTACGGCACGACTCGGTGCTGCCGGGGTCACCGCTGCGTGCGGGGGCCGCGGGGAACGCGTTCAAGGACGTGGTGGAGGAGCGCCGGGGGAAGGGCTCAGGGCCGGAGCTGCTGGTGACGAAGTCGGTGAACTCGGCGTTCTACGGGGAGCCGGACCTGGACGCCTGGCTGAGGGGGGCGGGGGTGGCGCAGCTCGTCGTCGTGGGGATCCAGACGAACATGTGCAACGAGACGACCGCGCGGATGGGCGGGAACCTCGGGTACGAGGTGCTGTTCCCGCTCGACGCCATGCACACCTTCGACCTGGCGGGGCCCTTCGGGTGGACGCAGACGGCGGAGGAGCTGACCCGGGCGACCGCGGTGACGCTGCACGGCGGCGGGTTCGCCCGGGTGGTGACGACGCGGGACGTGCTGGAGGGGCTGGAGGGGCTGGCCGGTTGATTCCGGCGGAGGGCAGGGCCTTGCGCCGGCCCTCGCGGAGGCGGGCCGCCTCGGCTGGGGACGGCCGCCCCCGCGGGCCTCGGCAGTCGACCGATGCCGGCGACGGCCGGGGCCTGCGGGGGCGGGTCGGGTCAGCTGTTGCCGGAGGCGAGCTCGCGGCTGCGGTCGCGGGCGGCTTCCAGCGCGGCGATGAGGGCGGCCCGTACGCCGTGGTTCTCCAGCTCGCGGATGGCGCTGATGGTGGTGCCGGCGGGGAGGTCACCGCCTCCCGCAGTTTCACGGGGTGCTCGCCGCTGTCGCGGAGCATCACGGCGGCGCCGATGGCGGCCTGGACGATGAGGTCGTGGGCCTGGGCGCGGGGAAGGCCCAGGAGGATGCCGGCGTCGGTCATGGCCTCGACGAGGAAGTAGAAGTACGCGGGCCCCGACCCGGAGAGGGCCGTGGCGGCGTCCTGCTGCGACTCGGGGACGCGCAGGGTCTTGCCGACGCCGCCGAAGATCTCCTCGGCGTGGGCGAGGTCGTCGCCGGTGGCGTGGCTGCCCGCGGAGATGACGGACATGCCCTCGTCCACGAGGACCGGGGTGTTGGGCATGACGCGGACCACGGGGGTGTCGGGGGCGAGCCGCTCCTCGATGAACGTGGTGGTGATGCCGGCGGCCGCGCTGATGACGAGGCGGTCGGGAGTGATGTGGTGGGCGAGCTCGTCGAGGAGCCGGCCCATGTCCTGCGGCTTGACGGCGAGGATGAGCGTGTCGGCGCGCTTGGCGGCGTCCTCGTTGGAGACGGCTTCGACGCCGTACCGCTCGGTGAGTTCCCGGGCGCGTTCTGGGCGGCGCGCGGTGACCAGGAGGTGGGCGGCGGGCCAGCCGGCGCGGATCATGCCGCTGAGGAGGGCCTCGCCGATCTTGCCGGTGCCGAGGACCGCGACTGTCTGGGTCATTGCTCTGCTCACCTCGCCGTGGGGTTCGTGCCTGGGGCCATCCTTCCACTGGGAGCCCCCGCGGGGCGGCGGTGTCCGAGGGGCGGTACGCGCGGGATCGTGAGCGTACGGGGGCGGGCCCGGGCGGCGGGCGGGGTCAGGGTGTGCGGCGGCGGAGGGTCGCGGCGCCGAGGGCGAGTACGAGCAGGGCGCAGGCGGCGACGACCAGGGCGTCGCGGACGAAGGCGCCGGTGACGGCGGGGTGGCGCAGGACCTCGTTCATGCCGTCCACGGCGTACGACATGGGGAGCGCGTTCGAGACGGCTTCGAGTACGGGGTGCATCTGGTCGCGCGGGGTGAACAGGCCGCACAGCAGCAGCTGCGGGAAGATCACCGCCGGCATGAACTGCACGGCCTGGAACTCGGAAGCGGCGAAGGCCGAGACGAAGAGGCCCAGGGCGGTGCCCAGCAGGGCGTCGAGGAGGGCGACGAGCAGCAGCAGCCACGGTGAGCCGGTGACGTCGAGGTCGAGCAGCCAGAGGGCGACGGCGGTGGCGAGGACGGACTGCACGACGGCGAGCCCGCCGAAGGCGAGGGCGTACCCGGCGATCAGGTCGGCTTTGCCGAGGGGCATGGCGAGCAGGCGTTCGAGGGTGCCGGAGGTGCGTTCCCGCAGGGTGGCGATGGAGGTCACCAGGAACATGGTGATCAGCGGGAAGATGCCGAGGAGCGACGCGCCGATGTCGTCGAAGACGCGGGGGCTGCCGTCGAAGACGTACCGGAGCAGCGTGATCATCAGCACCGGGACGAGCAGCATCAGGGCGATGGTGCGGGGGTCGTGGCGGAGCTGGCGCAGGACGCGGGCGGCGGTGGCGAGGGTGCGGGCGGGGTTCATCGCGGGTCCTGAGGGGCTTCGGGGGAGGTGCCGGCGGTGTGGTCCGCGGCGTGCGCGGTGGCGACCAGGTGGAGGAACGCCTCCTCGACGGTGGCGGTGCCGCTGCGGCGGCGGAGTTCGCCGGGGGTGTCGTCGGCGAGGAGCTCGCCTGCGCGCATGAGGAGGAGGCGGTGGCAGCGCTCGGCCTCGTCCATGACGTGGGAGGAGACGAGGAGGGTGGTGCCGCGGTCGGCGGCGATGCGGTGGAAGAGGTCCCACAGGTCGCGGCGGAGGACCGGGTCGAGGCCGACGGTGGGCTCGTCGAGGACGAGCAGGTCCGGGGCGCCGAGCAGGGCGACGGCCAGGGAGACGCGGCTGCGCTGACCGCCGGAGAGACGGGCGGCGAGGGCGTCCGCGTGGCCGGTGAGGTCGACCTCGGCGAGGGCCCGGGTGACGGCCTCGGCGCGGGCGTCGCGGTGGCGGCGGCCGGGCAGGAGGACGGCGGCGAAGTAGGCGAGGTTCTGCCGGACGGTGAGGTCGTCGTAGACGGCGGGGTGCTGCGTGACGTAGCCGATGCGGCTGCGGAGGTCGGGGTCGCCGGCGGGCCGGCCGAGGACGGTGAGGGAGCCGGCGGTCCTGGCCTGGGTGCCGACGACGGCGCGCATGAGGGTGGTCTTGCCGCAGCCTGAGGGGCCGAGGAGGCCGGTGATCCGCCCGGGCGGTACGGAGAAGTAGAGACCGCGCAGGACCGTGCGGCCGCCGCGCACGGCGGTGAGGCCGTGGGCGTCGACGGCTGCGGCCGACGAATTCATCATGTGATGAATATTGGGCGCGGGGGCGGTGGGGCGTCAAGGGTGGGGCGTGGTGGCAGCCCTGGGCCCTGGGCAGTGCGGGCAGGAGCGGGCGGGCCCCTGAGAGGGCGGTGGCGGCACGGCAGCCGACGGGCGGACGCACGGCGGGACGACGCGCGGCCGGGCCGCCTTGGTGGAGGGCCCGCAGGCGGGGCCGGGTGGGCACGGGTCCGCAGCGCGCACGCGACAACGCCGGCGATGAGGAGCGCACCGCCCTGGGCGCCGGCGAGATACGAGCCGACGGTGAGCCGGCAGCAGGCTCCCCGGCCCGGAGCCCGATGGCGAGCAGCACGCCGTACGGGTGGTCAGCGGCGGACCGGTCGGCACAACAGTCGACGGCGGGTGACCCCGCGCAAGCCCGGCGGGGCAAGGGGGCCGACGCGCGGCGCAAGCCCGGCAGCGTAGTGGTCGATGCGCGGCGCAAGCCCGGCGGGGCAAGAGGCCGACGCGCGACACAAGCCCGGCGGCGTAGTGGTCGACGGCGGGCGACCCGGCGAAAGGCCCGCGGCGCAAGCGGCGGGCGGACCGGCCGAGGGCCCGGCCGGACAAGCAGCAGACGGACCGACCAACGACCCGGCCGCGCAAGCGGCCCGGGCGAACCGACCGGGGGCCCGCGACGCAAGCGGCGGGCGAACCGGTCAAACGACCAGCCGCGCAAGCAGCAGGCGCACCGACCCAGGACACCCGGCGCAAGCGACGGGCGGGCCGGTCAAGGACCGGCCGCGCAAGCAGCAGGCGCACCGACCGAGGACCCGCGACGCAAGCAGCAGGCGGGCCGGTCAAGTGACCGGTCGCGCAAGCAGCGGGCGCAAGGGTCAGCGGCGGCGGTTGCGGGTCGCTGGGTTGCCCGTGCGGGTGGCGCGGCGCTTCTCGTACTGCTTGCGGGACGCCTCGTACTCCGCGCGCAGCAGCGCCTCGCCCGGGGCCTCCTTCAGCGAGCGGCAGAAGTACGCCAGCAGGGAGCCCACGAAGCCGATGGCCTTGAGGCCCCGCAGGGTCTCCTCGCGGGCGGGGTCGGCGGGGCGGCGGGTGAAGCCCTCCCACGTCTTGCGGAAGGCGAGGGCCGTGCAGACGGCGAACATGACCAGGACCAGACCGTTGACGAACCCGCCCACCTGGGCGACGGCCAGCCCCTCGTACGCCAGCCGCAGCACCAGGGTTCCGGCCGCCGCGGCCGCCAGGGAGCCGGCGGCGACCGCGGCGCGCCGCAGCCCGTACCCTCCGTCGTGCGCGACCCAGGTGGTGCCGAAGAAACGGAGGGGTTCGGGCTGCGGGCCCGGCGTCGTGGTCTGCTCGGTGGTCACGGGCCGATTATCGCCCAGCCGCGTCCGGGGGCGTCAGGCGCAGCGGACCGTCACGTAGCCGTCGCTGCCGGTCTTCACGTACGCGTCCGAGACGTACTCGCCGTTGCCGATGTTGTCCCAGATGTTGGTGGTGCCGTACGTGCCGGTGACCCAGGTGCCCGGCGCCTGGCAGTTGACGGGCACGCTCACCCCCTCCGGCAGCACCTTCACGATGCCGTACTGCGTGCCCGGGCCGCTGCGGACGTTCAGGCGGACTCCGGGTGCCACCGGGTAGCGCTTCACCGTCATGTTCGATCCCCCCTCGGATGTCGCCGGCCCTGCGCGGCGACCGTGCGAGGGAGGCTAACAAGCCACACCGACATCGCACGCATCATCGACTAGGCTCCGAGCGTCGCGGGAGCATTTACGGGGGTGGAGGATGCCGCCGCTGCGCGGAACCGGGCCCGTACCGGAAGCGGAACATCCGGAGTGCCCGGAGTACGCCGGGAGGTACCGGCTCGGGGAGGTCCTCGGGTCCGGTGGCATGGGGGTCGTCCGGCTGGCGGTCTCGGACTCCGGGCTGCGCCTCGCCGTCAAGGTCGTGCACCGCGAGCATGCGGCGGACCCCGAGTTCAGGGCCCGTTTCCGGCAGGAGGTCAGCGCCGCGCGGCGGGTCAGCGGGGCGTTCACCGCGCCGGTCGTGGACGCCGACCCGGATGCCGTGCGGCCCTGGATGGCGACGCTGTTCATCGAGGGGCCGACCCTGTCCGAACGCGTCAAGCGGAACGGCCCGCTGGGCGCCGGCGAACTGCGCAGGGTCGGCGCGGGGCTGGCGGAGGCCCTGCGCGACATCCATCGCGTGGGGGTCGTGCACCGCGATCTCAAGCCAAGCAACGTGCTTCTGGCGGCGGACGGCCCGCGTGTCATCGACTTCGGGATCTCGCGGCCCTCGGACAGCGACGTGCGGACGGAGACGGGCAAGCTCATCGGCTCACCGCCGTTCATGGCACCGGAGCAGTTCCAGCGGCCGCGGGAGGTCGGCCCCGCGGCGGACGTGTTCGCCATGGGCGCGGTGCTGGTGCACGCGGCGACGGGGCGGGGGCCGTTCGACTCGAACAGCCCGTACATCGTGGCGTACCAGGTGGTCCACAACGAGCCGGACCTCGCGGGGGTGCCGGAGGAACTGGCTCCGGTGCTGCTGCGCTGCCTGGCGAAGGACCCGGCGGAGCGGCCGACGCCCGAGGAGCTGATGACGGCGCTGCGGCTGCCGGAGGACCCCGGGCGCGTTCCGCCGCAGCGGCGGCGCCCGGCGGGGGCGCGGGGCGCGGACGGCGGGGCGGAGGCCGCTGCGACGGCGGGGGCGGGTGCGACTGCGGGGGCCTCGGGAAGTGCGGCGGCAGGTGCCTCGGCGGGTGATGCCGCCGCGGACCCGGCAGAACCGGCGGCGGCCGGTTCCTCGGCGGGGCCGCCGCCACCGAGGCCACGGGCACGGCAGCCGCCGCGGCCACGGGTGCGATCGGAACGGCGGGGGCTGCTGCGGCCGGGGCGGTCGACGCGCCGGGAACCGCGCGGCGTCGGCGGCGGTTGCCGAGGGCCGTGGTGGGGGCCGCCGCGGCGCTCGCCGTCGGGGCGGCGGGGGTCGTGGCCGCCGTCCAGGGGTTCGACACGTCGGGCGCGCGTCCCGCGGATCCCGCCGGGGCGGCGGTGCAGGGGTTCACGCCCTGGACGGTCCGCCTGGGTGCAGGCGCCGACGATACGGGCACCGACGATATGGGCGAAGGCGATACGGGCGAAGGCAGTGCGGGCGAAGGCGGTGCGGCGGGCTCCGGCGCGGATCCGGGACGTGCTGCGGACGGCGGCGCCGGGCAGGCCGCGGGCGGCGCGGGAAGGGCGGGAGGAACCGCCCCGCAGCCGCCGGTGTGCGCCGCCCATGGCGCCGACCTGTACTGCACGGCGCCCGGGATCAAGGCGGTGCGGCTGCGTCAGGCCGGCGGTGAGCAGGTCTGGTCGGTACGGGACAGCGGAGGCGGCGCCTCCGGCGGCGCGGCGGAGCTGTTCGTCTCCGGCGACCTGCTGTACGTGGTGAGCGCGGGCGACGCAGCGCTCGGCCGGGCCCGGCTGGAGGCGCTCGGCCTCGGCGACGGCGCCGCCCGGTGGGGCCTCGACCTCACCTCGTACGCGCGGGTCGTGCCCGTCGGTGGCGGCGTCATGGTGGTGCTGGCCGACGGGCGGGTGCGGGTGCTGGACGCCGGGACCGGCGCCGAGCGGTGGGGCGGGCGGCCCGTCGCGGGCGGCGCGCAGTGGGTGGCGAGCCGGGACGGGCGCCTGGTGTTCGCCGTGAGCCCGGCGGCCGACGGGGCGTCGACGCTGGTCACCGCCGTGGACCCGGGTGACGGGACGGTGCGCTGGCGGGAGCGGCTGGAGGGCGCGCTGTCACCGGTGGAGACGACGGCGGACGGCGGCGGGCTGGTGCTGCTGTCGGCGGACGCGGAGCAGTTCGTGGACGCGGTCGTACGGCTCGGCACCGAGGACGGGACCGTGCGGCGGGTGCCGCTCGCCACCCCGGCGGACCAGGCGCAGGCCGCTGTCGACGGGGACACCGTGTACGTGGTCGGGTCGGGCGGGTCGCTCGCCGCGGTGGACGTGGGCGCGGACGGAGCCGGGCGGGAGCGGTGGCGGCTGGAGACCGGCGCGGCCCGGGTGTCGCGGCCGGTCGTGGCGCGGAGCGGTGGCCACTCCTTCGTGCTGCTGTCGGCGAGCGACGGCCGGCTGCTGGCGGTGGACGGCGCGCAGGCGGTCATGGCCGGGCAGAGCCCGCCGCGCCGGGCGGCCGGGGGACGTTCGTACGTGCCGACCCTGCCCGCCCCGGTGGTGGCGGGCGGCCGGGCGTTCGCGTCGGCGCCCGACGGGACGGTGTTCGCGGTGGACGCGGGCGACCCGGGGCGGTGGTGAGGCACCCCCGGCCGCCGCACGCGCAACGACCGGGCGGTGGTGAGGCACCCCCGGCCGCCGCACGCGCAACGACCGGGCACAGGAGGAACCGTGCCGGGTCGGTCGTGCGCGGGCGCGCGGCGGACCGCGCAGGCAGGGGGATCGCCCGGAGGCGGTCCCGCAGCGGTGCCGCAGGAGTCCCGCAGGAGGCATCGCAGGGGGATCGCCCGGAAGCGGTCCCGCAGCGGTGCCGCAGGAGTCCCGCAGGAGGCATCGCAGGGGGATCGCCCGGAAGCGGTCCCGCAGCGGTGCCGCAGGAGTCCCGCAGGAGGCATCGCAGGGGGATCGCCCGGAAGCGGTCCCGCAGCGGTGCCGCAGGAGTCCCGCAGGAGGCATCGCAGGGGGATCGCCCGGAGGCGGTCCCGCAGGCGAGGCCAGCCGGAAGCGGTCCCGCAGAGGTCCCGCAGGGGGCATCGCAGGAGCCCCGCAGGGGGATCGCCCGGAGGCGGTCAGCCCAGCATCGTGACGTCCCTGACCGCGCCCTTGTCGGCGCTGGTGGCCATCGCCGCGTAGGCCCGCAGGGCCGCCGACACCTTGCGGTCCCGGTTCTTCGGCGCGTACGTCCCGCCCAGGGCCTCGCGCCGGGCGGCCAGCGTGGCGTCGTCGACCAGGAGCTCGATGGAGCGGTTCGGGATGTCGATGCGGATGCGGTCGCCGTCCTCGACGAGCGCGATGGTGCCGCCGGACGCCGCCTCCGGCGAGGCGTGGCCGATCGACAGGCCGGACGTGCCGCCCGAGAAGCGGCCGTCGGTGATCAGCGCGCAGGTCTTGCCCAGGCCGCGGCCCTTGAGGAAGGACGTCGGATAGAGCATCTCCTGCATGCCGGGGCCGCCGCGCGGGCCCTCGTAGCGGATGACGACGACGTCGCCGTGCGTGATCTGCTTGTTGAGGATCTTCTCGACGGCCTCGTCCTGCGACTCGCAGACGACCGCGGGGCCCTCGAAGGTCCAGATGGACTCGTCGACGCCGGCGGTCTTCACGACGCAGCCGTCGACGGCGAGGTTGCCCCGGAGGACGGCCAGGCCGCCGTCCTTGGAGTAGGCGTGCTCCGCGGAGCGGATGCAGCCGGACTCCGCGTCGTCGTCGAGGGTGTCCCACCGCTCGGACTGCGAGAACGCCTCCGCCGACCGCTTGCAGCCAGGCGCGGCGTGCCACAGCTCGACGGCCTCGGCGCTCGGGGATCCGCCGCGCACGTCCCAGGTCTTCAGCCAGTCGCCCAGCGACGGGCTGTGCACCGCGTGCACGTCCTCGTTCAGCAGCCCGGCGCGGTGCAGCTCGCCCAGCAGCGCGGGGATGCCGCCGGCCCGGTGCACGTCCTCCATGTAGTACGTGCGGTCCTTGGCGACGTTCGGCGCGACCTTCGCCAGGCAGGGGACGCGGCGGGAGACGGCGTCGATCTCCTCCAGGCCGAACGGGACGCCGGCCTCCTGGGCTGCGGCCAGCAGGTGGAGGATCGTGTTCGTCGAGCCGCCCATGGCGATGTCGAGGGCCATGGCGTTCTCGAAGGCGGCGAAGGTCGCGATGTTCCGCGGCAGGACGGAGGCGTCGTCCTGCTCGTAGTAGCGCCTGGTCAGCTCCACCACGGTGCGGCCGGCCTCCTCGTACAGGGCGCGGCGGGCGGTGTGGGTGGCGAGGACCGAGCCGTTGCCGGGCAGGGAGAGGCCGATGGCCTCCGTGAGGCAGTTCATGGAGTTGGCGGTGAACATGCCGGAGCAGGAGCCGCAGGTCGGGCAGGCGTTCTCCTCGATGCGGCGGATGTCCTCGTCCGACACCGTGTCGTTGACGGCCTCGGAGATGGCGTCGACGAGGTCGAGGGTGCGGACGCTGCCGTCGACGAGGGTGGCCCGGCCGGACTCCATGGGGCCGCCGGAGACGAACACGGTCGGGATGTCGAGGCGCAGGGCGGCCATCAGCATGCCCGGGGTGATCTTGTCGCAGTTGGAGATGCAGATCAGCGCGTCGGCGCAGTGCGCCTCGACCATGTACTCGACGGAGTCGGCGATCAGGTCGCGGGACGGCAGGGAGTACAGCATGCCGCCGTGGCCCATGGCGATGCCGTCGTCGACGGCGATGGTGTTGAACTCGCGCGGGATGCCGCCGGCGGCCCTGACGGCCTCGCTGACGATCCGGCCGACGGGCTGCAGGTGGGTGTGGCCGGGCACGAACTCGGTGAAGGAGTTGGCGACGGCGATGACCGGCTTGCGGCCGATGTCCCCGCCGGGTACCCCGGAGGCGCGCATAAGGGCGCGGGCACCCGCCATGTTCCGGCCGTGGGTGACAGTGCGGGACCTCAGCTCGGGCATCGTCGCTCGCTCCTCGACAGAGACTTCCTGATTCCTACGAGCCTACGCCGCCGCTCCAAGATCTGGACATTCCGTCCGCATGGCGGGACGCGCTGCTCACTCCTCGGTGAGGTACCGCTGCAGGGTGGGCGCCACCATGGCCACGATGTCCTCCGGGTCCGCCGACGCCAGCGGCTCCACCTGTACCACGTACCGCAGGATCGCGATGCCGACCATGTGGGACGCGGCCAGCTCCGCGCGGAACCGCGGGTCCGGCACGGAGAGGTCGGCGGCGACCCGCTCCAGGACACGGCGCAGGACGAACCCGCGCAGCACCGCGGCGGCGGCGTCGTGGGTGAGCGCCGAGCGGATCACCGCGAGCAGCGGGGTCCTGGTCGCGGGGTTCTCCCACACCCCGAGGAAGGAGCGGGCCAGCCGCTCCCCCACGCCCTCGGTGCCGTGCTCCCCGACGAGGGCGGGGATCACCAGGGCGGGCTCGAAGGACACCTCGATGGCGGCGGCGAAGACCTCGTCCTTCGTACCGAAGTAGTGGTGGACGAGGGCGGCGTCGACGCCGGCGGCCTTGGCGATGCCCCGGACGGACGTCTTGTCGTAGCCGCGCCGGGCGAACTCGGCGCGGGCCGCCTCCAGGATCCGGTCGCGGGCGCCCGGACCCTCCGCCCGTTCCGCGGCGGGCGGCCTGCCGCGCCCCTGCGCGGCCGCGGGGCGCCGGTCACGGGACGCGGGCGGCCGCCGCCAGGTGCTGCCGCGTGAACGCGAGGGCCTCGGCCAGGTCGGCTTCCCGTTCGGCGGCGGACATGGCGCGGCGGGTGTTGACCTCGACCACCACGTGCCCGTCGAAGCCGGTACGGGCCAGGTGCCGGAGCAGCTCGGCGCACGGCTGCGTGCCGCGCCCCGGCACCAGGTGCTCGTCCTTCCCGGAGCCGCGCCCGTCGGCGAGGTGGACGTGGCCGAGCCGGTCGCCCATGCGGGCCGCCATGGCGAGGGCGTCGGAGCGTGCGGTGGCGGTGTGGGACAGGTCGATCGTGTAGTGGCGGTAGTCGTCCTTGGTGACGTCCCACTCCGGGGCGTACGCGAGCATCTCGCGGTCGCGGTAGCGCCACGGGTACATGTTCTCGACGGCGAACCGCACGTCCGTCTCGTCCGCCATCCGCCAGACGCCGGCGACGAAGTCCCGCGCGTACTGGCGCTGCCAGCGGAACGGCGGGTGCACGACGACGGTCGACGCGCCGAGCTTCTCCGCCGCCGCCTGCGCGCGCTGGAGCTTCACCCACGGGTCGGTGGACCACACCCGCTGGGTGATCAGCAGGCAGGGGGCGTGCACGGCGAGGACGGGCACCTGGTGGTAGTCGGAGAGCCGGCGCAGCGCCTCCAGGTCCTGGCTGACCGGGTCCGTCCACACCATGATCTCGACGCCGTCGTAGCCGAGCCGGGCGGCGACCTCGAAGGCGGTCGCCGTCGACTCCGGGTAGACGGAGGCGGTGGACAGGGCCACCTTCACATCGGTCTGCGGCAGCAGGCCCGCCGCCGCGGACGGCAGGGGCCTCGGCACGGTGCCCGGCCCGGGCTCCGTCGCTGCTTCCGTCGCTGATTCCGACGCTCGTTCTGCCACGAGGGACAGCGTACGGGCCCGAAACGTCACTCGGGGAGGTGGTCGAGGCGCCGCAGGATGACGCCCTCGCGCAGCGCCCAGGGGCAGATCTCCACCTCGGCGACCCCGAACAGGTCCATCGCCCCTTCCGCCACCAGCGCCCCTGCCAGCAGCTGCCGGGCCCGGCCCGCCGACACACCGGGCAGGGCGCAGCGCTGCTCGACGGTCATGGCGGAGAGCTTGGGCACCCACCCTTCAAGTGACGTACGACTCAGTACGCGCTGGACGTACTGCCCCTCGCCGGAACCGGGGGCGCCCGCCATCCGGGCGAGCTGCTTGAAGGTCTTGGACGTGGCGACGACGTGGTCCGGCTTCCCGAAGCGGGCGAACTCGCCGACCGTGCGCGCTATCTGGGCCCGCACGTGGCGGCGCAGCGCCTTCACGTCGGCCGGGTCCGGCGGGTCGCCGGGCAGCCAGCCCGCGGTGAGCCGTCCCGCGCCGAGCGGCAGGGACACCGCCGCGTCGGGCTCCTCGTCGATGCCGTACGCGACCTCCAGCGAGCCGCCGCCGATGTCGAGGAGCAGCAGCTTGCCCGCCGACCAGCCGAACCAGCGGCGGGCGGCGAGGAAGGTCAGCCGGGCCTCCTCCTCACCGGTGAGGACGGTGAGGTCGACGCCGGTCTCCTCCTTGACCGTGCGCAGGACGGCGTCGGCGTTGGAGGCGTCGCGGATGGCGGAGGTCGCGAACGGCAGGACCTCCTCGCAGCCCTTCTCCTCGGCGGTGTGCAGGGCGTCCCCGACGATCGTGACGAGCCGCTCCACGCCGTGCGCGCTGATGGCGCCGTCCGCGTCGAGTAGTTCGGCGAGGCGCAGTTCGGCCTTGTGCGAGTGCGCGGGCAGGGGGCGCGCACCGGGGTGCGCGTCCATGACCAGCAGGTGCACCGTGTTCGAACCGACGTCGAGGACTCCGAGTCTCATGGCTGAACGCTAACCGTTCGGTCCGGCCGGACGGGACGCGGCACGGAGGGGGCACGGAGGGGGCACGGATGGGGCACGGCCCGGACTCGGAGGGGACACGGACCAGGCGCGGAAAGGGCACGGGCACGGCACGGGCACGGCACGGGCACGGCACGGCGCCCCCGGACCGCCGGCCTCCGCCTGCCGCCGCCCCGTCGGACACGGCGGCCGCGCGGGGCCCCGGGCGGGGTCGGGCTCCGCATACGCTGGACGTGTGCCGAAGACGAAGAAGGCCGGTCCTGGCGGGGCCGGCACGGGCAAGAAGCGCGACAAGGCCGCCAAGGCGACCGCCGGGGCGACCGCCGGGGCGACCGCCGGGGCCGACGACGAGAAGGGCCTGGACTTCCCCCGGGCCTGGGTGGAGTTCCCGGACCCCGCGGACGAGGACCAGGTCTTCCGCTGCGACCTGACGTGGCTGACGTCCCGGTGGACGTGCGTCTTCGGCAGCGGCTGCCAGGGCATCCAGGCGGGTCGCGCCGACGACGGCTGCTGCACGCTCGGCGCGCACTTCTCCGACGAGGACGACGAGAAGAGGGTCGCCGGGCACGTGGCGCGGCTCACCCCGGACCTGTGGCAGTTCCACGACGAGGGCACGGCGGCCGGCGGCTGGGTGCAGCTCGACGAGGACGGCGACCGGCAGACCCGGCGCTGGAAGGGCTCCTGCATCTTCCAGAACCGCCCCGGATTCGCGGGCGGCGCCGGATGCGCCCTGCACATCCTGGCGCTGCGCGAGGGCCGGGAACCGCTGGAGACGAAGCCGGACGTCTGCTGGCAGCTGCCGGTCCGCCGGACGTACGACTGGATCGAGCGGCCGGACGACACGAAGGTCCTCCAGGTGTCGATCGGCGAGTACGACCGCAGGGGGTGGGGGCCGGGCGGCCACGACCTGCACTGGTGGTGCACGTCGGCGACGTCCGCCCACGGGGCGGGCGAGCCGGTGTACGTGACGTACCGGCCGGAGCTGACGGAACTGATGGGCGAGGCGGCGTACGGGGTGCTGGTGGGACTGTGCGAGGCCCGGCTCGCCTCGCAGCTCCCGCTGGTGGCCCCCCACCCGGCGGACCCGGCCTGAGCGGCGGGACCGGCCTGATCGACGGGGCCGGTCTGACCGGCCGACTGGCCCGACCGGCAGACCCCGCCCGACCGGGGGACCCGGACTGAGCGGCGGGACCGGGCCTGACCGGCAGACCCCGCCCGACCGGCGGACCGGCCTAATCGGCGGACCGGGTATAACCGGCGGACCGGCCTGACCGGCGGACGCGGAACCGGCGCAGCCGCGCGCCGCGGGGCCGCGGTAGCGCGCGGGGTACGCCCGGGCCCTCAGTCGGCCGGGTCCGCGGTAGCGCGCGGTGTACGCCGGGGTCTCAGCCGGCCGGGGTCTCAGTCGGCCGGGGCCGCGGTCGTCGGCGGAGCGTCGTCCGCGGGCGGGGCCGGGTCGGGGGCGGGGCGCTGGACGGCGGCGGGTCGGTCTGCTGCGGCGGCGGCGTCGACGGGGGCGGTTCCGTCGCCGGAGGCGGCGTCGTCTCGGGGGCGTGGAGGGCGGGGGCGTCGACGCCGGCGGCTGCGACGGGTCCGGGCCGTCCGTGCGGACCGGCCCGCCGGGGGACGGCGTGGACGGGTGCTGCGGCTTCGCGGTGCGGCCCGGGGCCTGCTCGACCGGCGGCCGCTTGGGCCCGTGGCCGTCGATGCCGATGACCGCGCCCGAGGGATTGACGCCGACCCGGGCGCTCCACGCGCCGCGCGGCTGCCGCGCCTGGTCGACCGAGATGTACACCGTCTGCGAACCGCCGGGCTGGAGCGTCCCCGAGGTCCGGCTCGCGTACAGCCAGGGCGCGTCCGTCCACAGCGACCACTCGACGGGCGCACCGCCCGACGCGGTGAGCGTGAGCCTCGTCGTGTCGCCGTAGGAGCGGGCGGAGACGGCGATCCGGCCGGTGCCCGCGGCCGTCCCGGGGCTGATGACCTCCGCGGTCACGTCGGGTGCCTGACTCGGCGTGCGGAAGGGCGGTGCGCCCCCGGTACGGGCGTTGCCGGCGTTCTCGTAGGGGCGGCGGCCGGAGCGGCCGGCCGCCTCGGCGGCGTTGTCGTCCTCGTCGGCCGCGCTGACCGCGCGGTCGTCGAACACGCTGCCGGTGGCGTCCTGGTCGCCGCGGTACGCCGCCCACAGGGCGAGGACGGGGGCCGCGATGACGGTGGCCACGACCGTGGTCGTGACCGCCCGGGCGCGCATCCGGTCGCGGCGGGCCGCGTGGTCCTTCGGGTCCAGCGGGAAGCCGTCCCGGCCGAACCGGGGTCCGCCGGTGCGGGCCCGCGGCGCGGCGGCCATCGCGATGTGCGCCGCCGCCCTGGGCGCCTCGACCAGCGGCAGCGTCGCCGGGGTGACCGTGGAACCCGGCCAGGGGCGGCGGCCTCGGCCCGCTCGGCGACCCGGCGGCACACCGGGCAGTCGTCGACGTGCCGGACCAGTTCCCGGCGCAGCGCCGCCGACAGCAGCATGCGGCGGTCCCCGGCGAGCCGCGCCACGGCGGCGCAGGACCCCGTCTCGACGACGGCGAGCGCGGCGCGGGTGCGCTCCACCTCGCAGGCCGCGGCGGACAGCAGCTCCCGCGCGGCCTGCGGGGCGAGGCCCAGCACGGCGGCGACCTCGGCGGTGCCCAGCTGGTGGCGGACCGCCAGTTCCAGGGCCTCCCGCTGCTCCGGTGTGGTGCCGGCCGCCTCCGGCCAGGCCAGCAGGGCGAGCTCGCGGCGGTGCTCGTCGCACGGCTCGTCGCTTCGGGTGGTGGCGCCGGTCTGCGCGCCGGGCGCGCGGGACTCCGAGCGGGTGCCCGCGGCCGGTGTGCGGTCCGTGGCGCGCCCGGCGTGCGCGCCCTGCCGCCGACGCCGCTGCTCGGTGAGCTCCCGCAGGCACGCCCAGCGCGCCAGGGCGTACAGCCACGCCTTGCGCCCGGACTCGTCGGCGGGGCACCGCCCGTACTGGCGCTCCGCGACGGCGAGGACGTCGCCCAGGACGGCCGTCGCCGCGGCGTGGTCGCAGAGCACCGACAGGCAGTAGGTGAACAGGCCGTCGAGGTAGGGCTCGTACCGGGCGGGCGGGCTCTGCGCGAGCGTACGGGACCCGCTCCGGGGCGCACGGCGCTGCGCCCGGTGTGCGCCGGTGGTGTACGTAGGGGGTTCCAGCCTGCTGCTCGTCACCCGGCGACCGTAGGCGGCCCAAGGCACACCCTTCGTACCCCTTCCGCACTTTTAAGCCTTACGGGTGAACGCGTCCCTCGAAAGAGGGCAGCGGCCTTTGCCTCCGCCGCCGGTGCACCGCTATAGGGGGCCGCCGGCGGGCCGGGGCTGTCCGCGGGCCGGAGGCTGTCAGTGGGCACCGCTACGGTGTGGCGCATGGCTGCCCGTACGAAATCGTCGAAGGACCGGCCGTCGTACCGCTGCACGGAGTGCGGTTGGACGACGGTCAAGTGGCTCGGCCGCTGCCCCGAGTGCCAGGCGTGGGGGACGGTCGAGGAGTACGGGGCGGCGCCCGCCGTCCGCACGACCGCGGCCGGGCGGGTGTCGGCCGCCGCGCTGCCCATCGCCCAGGTGGACGGGCGGCAGGCGACGGCCCGTGCGACGGGGGTCGACGAGCTCGACCGGGTGCTGGGCGGGGGTCTGGTGCCGGGGGCGGTCGTGCTGCTGGCGGGCGAGCCCGGGGTGGGCAAGTCGACGCTGCTGCTGGACGTGGCGGCGAAGGCGGCGAGCGAGGAGCACCCCACCCTGTATGTGACGGGTGAGGAGTCGGCGAGCCAGGTCCGGCTGCGGGCCGACCGCATCGGGGCGCTGCACGACCACCTGTACCTCGCGGCCGAGACGGACCTGTCGGCGGTGCTGGGGCACCTCGACGCGGTGAAGCCGTCGCTGCTGGTCATGGACTCGGTGCAGACGGTGGCGTCGCCGGAGATCGACGGGGCGCCGGGCGGCATGGCGCAGGTGCGGGAGGTGGCGGGCGCGCTGATCCGCGCCTCCAAGGAGCGGGGCATGGCCACCCTCCTGGTGGGCCACGTCACGAAGGACGGTGCGATCGCGGGACCGCGGCTGCTGGAGCACCTCGTGGACGTGGTGCTGCACTTCGAGGGCGACCGGCATGCGCGGCTGCGGCTGGTGCGGGGCGTGAAGAACAGGTACGGGGCAACCGACGAGGTCGGCTGCTTCGAACTGCACGACGAGGGGATCACGGGGCTCGCCGACCCCAGCGGGCTGTTCCTGACCCGGCGCGCCGAGCCGGTGCCGGGCACGTGTCTGACGGTGACGCTGGAGGGGCGGCGTCCGCTGGTGGCGGAGGTGCAGGCGCTGACGGTGGACTCGCAGATCCCCTCACCGCGGCGGACGACGTCCGGCCTGGAGACGTCCCGGGTGTCGATGATGCTGGCGGTGCTGGAGCAGCGGGGGCGGATCAGTGCGCTGGGCAAGCGGGACATCTACAGCGCGACGGTGGGCGGGGTGAAGCTGTCGGAGCCGGCGGCGGACCTGGCGGTCGCGCTGGCGCTGGCCTCGGCCGCGTCCGACACTCCCCTGCCGAAGAACCTCGTGGCGATCGGCGAGGTGGGGCTCGCGGGCGAGGTACGGCGGGTCACAGGCGTGCAGCGGCGGCTCGCGGAGGCGGCGCGGCTCGGCTTCACCCACGCGCTGGTCCCGGGCGATCCGGGGAAGGTCCCGCCGGGCATGCGGGTCCAGGAGGTCGCGGACGTCGGCGAGGCCCTGCGGGTCCTGCCGCGCTCCCGCAGGGCGGCACGGGAGGAGGCGGACCGGGCGGGCTGACGGGCGGAAGGAGGCGGACCGGGCGGGCTGACGGGCGGAAGGAGGCGGACCGGGCGGGCTGACGGGCGGAAGGAGGCGGACCGGGCGGCTGACGGCAGGCGCGGGACGCCGGGCGCTGACGCCGGGCGCGGGATGCCGGGCGCCGGGCGCGCGGACGAGGAGACCGTGGCGTACACCCGGCGCGCTGACCGCTGCCGACACCGGCCCTGGCCCCGGCCCTGGCCCCGGCCCTGGCCACCGTGGCGCACACCGAGCGGGCCGCCGCGCAGGAGGGGCGGGCCGGGCGGGCTCACGGGCGGGGCACACGGGCGGACGGCCGGCGCTGACGCGGGCGGGCACCGGACAGGCTGAAGGACCCCGGCGGCGAGGGACACAGGGCGTGCTCACCGGCGCTGACCGGGGCGGACGCCGGGCGGGGCGCCCGGCCCAGCAGGTCCGGGCCGTCGGAGCCGCACCCCCCGTGGGGGTGGGGTCGCTAGACTTTGCCCTGGTCTCGCCCATCCGTACGAGCCGGAGGAGTGCAGTGGCAGCCAACGACCGGGGATCACATCCCGGAAAGTCCGGCGGGAGCTCCGGCAACGAAGCGCTGATGCGCTCGTCTCTGAGCGCGGTCGCGCCGGGCACCGCCCTCCGGGACGGTCTGGAGCGCGTCCTGCGCGGAAACACGGGCGGGCTCATCGTCCTCGGCATGGACAAGACCGTCGAGTCGATGTGCACCGGCGGCTTCGTGCTGGACGTCGAGTTCACCGCGACGCGGCTGCGCGAGCTGTGCAAGCTGGACGGCGCGCTCATCCTCGACAAGGACAGCACCAAGATCCTGCGGGCCGGGGTGCAGCTCGTGCCGGACGCGTCGATCCCGACGGAGGAGACCGGCACCCGGCACCGCACCGCGGACCGCGTGTCCAAGCAGTGCGGCTTCCCGGTGATCTCCGTGTCCCAGTCGATGCGGATCATCGCGCTGTACGTGGACGGGGAGCGGCGCGTGCTGGAGGAGTCCGCCGCGATCCTGTCGCGCGCGAACCAGGCGCTGGCCACGCTGGAGCGCTACAAGCTCCGCCTCGACGAGGTCGCCGGAACGCTGTCGGCGCTGGAGATCGAGGACCTCGTGACCGTCCGGGACGTCACCGCCGTGGCGCAGCGCCTGGAGATGGTCCGCCGGATCGCCACGGAGATCGCGGAGTACGTCGTCGAGCTCGGCACCGACGGCCGCCTGCTGGCCCTCCAGCTGGACGAGCTGATCGCGGGCGTCGAGCCCGAGCGGGAACTCGTCGTACGGGACTACGTGCCCGAGCCGACCGCGAAGCGGTCCCGTACCGTCAGCGAGGCCCTGACCGAGCTGGACAGCCTCTCCCACCCCGAGCTGCTGGACCTGGCGACCGTCGCCCGCGCCCTCGGCTACAGCGGCTCCCCCGAGACGCTGGACTCCGCGGTCTCGCCGCGCGGCTACCGGCTGCTGGCGAAGGTGCCGCGGCTCCCGGGCGCCATCATCGAGCGGCTCGTGGAGCACTTCGGCGGACTGCAGAAGCTGCTGGCGGCGAGCGTCGACGACCTCCAGGCCGTCGACGGCGTCGGCGAACTGCGGGCCCGCAGCGTACGGGAAGGGCTGTCGCGGCTCGCAGAGTCGTCGATCCTGGAGCGCTACGTCTGACGACCGCGCCACCGGGACGGCGACCGCGGCGCGCACGCTGCGGCTCCGACGGGGCGGAGGACGAGCGGATCGGCTACGTCTTCCTGGCGGACGCCGTCACCATGGAGGACCCGGCCCGGCCGCTCCTGGCCGTGGACCTGGAGGAGGAGCCCGGGCGGACGTTCAGAGTGCCCGCCCGGTGGTTCCCTGAGGTGTCCGCCAACCTCGGCATCGCCAACCTGGACTTCGCTGATGTCGCCGACAGCGCGGACGGTTCGGGCGCCTTCCGCGGCCGGGCGTAGTACCGGCCGCGGAAGGCGCCGACGCCTCGGCGGCACGCACCGGGTCGGCTGGTACGGGCCGAGAGGCGGCCGGCTGTACGGGCCGAGAGGCGGCCGGGCCGCCGCCGGAAGCGGGAGGCTCAGTCCTTGGCCAGGGTGATCGACGCGCGCAGGACCTTCCGGCCCGGCGCCGCGGCCTCCACCAGATACGTGCCGGGGGACGCCGAGCGCGTGGACGGCTTGTCGCACTGCTCGGTGCTGTACCGGCGGTCCCACTCGACGGTGTGCGTCACCGTGCCGCCCGCCGGGACGGACAGCCACACGTGGCGCGGGCCGCGCGGGCACTCCTTCGACGACCAGACGTCCTCGTCCGCGTCATCGCTGACGGTCAGCACCACGGCAAGCGGGCCGAGGTCGGTCTTGCAGGCCGCCGCCGAGGTGTTCTTCGCCGTCAGCCGGAACTCGGGCTTCTCGTCGGGCCCGTACGACACCTGCGCGCTGCTCAGCGCCAACTCCAGCGCGCCTGCGGCGCAGTCGGGCAGCGGGGAGCCCGCCGCGACGCGTCGGCCGGAGTCACCGCCGGTGCCGACATCCGCGCCCGCCCCGGAGGAACCGGCGTCGGCGCCCGAGCCGGCCGGTCCGCCGGCGCCTTCGCCGCCTCCTGTGCCGGGCCCCGTGCCCGTACCGGAGGACGTACCCGTACCGGAGGAGGTGCCCGTACCGCCGTCGCCCGTCCCCTCTCCGGGGGACTCGTCACGGCCGCCCGGGCGGCTGGAGATGGCGGGGCCCGACGGCGTGGGGCCGGGCGTGATCGACGGCGCCGGGGATGCCCCGGCACCGGCACTGCCGTTCGGCGGTTCGTCGTCACCCGAGCCGACGAACCACAGGACCAGCGCCACGAGGAGCACGACCAGACCGGCCGCGACTGCCCTCCGTCGCCAGTAGATGGAGGAGGGAAGCGGCCCGACCGGATTGCGCAGAGATCCCACGCGGAAACTCTACGAGAGTCCGCGCCCAACTCCCGCCCCACTCGCCGCTCCTGCGCCGACTTTTGCCGATCATCACATCGGGTTCGGTGTGCGGCGGGGCGTTGGCCGACGGCGGTGAGCCGGGGCCCCCGGCGGGCATGTACCGTCCGTAGCCATGAGTCAGGACCTGTACCGCGCCATCACCGACTTCGCTCATGGCACACCGGCCTGGGTGCACACGTTCACCGAGATCGGCACCGACGCCGGGCTGTTCATCTTCCTAGCCCTGTGCATCGTCGCCTGGTGGCGGGCCCGCCCGGCGGGCGCCCGCACCATGGCGATCGCCGCGCTCGCCCCGGTGGCGACGGCGTTCGGATACGTCGTGAGCGAGACGCTGAAGACGTTCGTACAGGAAGAGCGGCCCTGCCGCGCGGTGGTCGGCGCCGCCGCCTCCATCGCCGA
The DNA here is from genome assembly GCF_021390935.1 of Streptomyces sp. CC228A. GTDB lineage: Bacteria > Actinomycetota > Actinomycetes > Streptomycetales > Streptomycetaceae > Streptomyces. The sequence goes on along the minus strand of NZ_JAJPUI010000011.1, from coordinate 188,394 downwards.
ATGCCCGGAGTACGGCGACTGGTCGTTCCCGAGCAATCACTCGGCCATCGCAGGCGCGTTCGCGATGGCGCTGGTGCTGGCCTGGCGGCGCACCACGTGGTTCGTGGTGCCGCTCGCCGTGCTGATGGCGTTCTCGCGGGTGTTCGTCGGCGTGCACTACCCGCACGACGTGGTGGCGGGCCTCATCGTGGGGGCGCTGGCGGTGGTCCTGTTCGTGCGGCTGCTGACGGGGCCGGCCGTGAAGCTGGTGGAGACCATGCGGACGAGCGGCTCGGGCGCGGCGCACTGGCTGGCCGGTTCGGGCGAGGCCCCGTCCGGTACGGCGGCGGTCGCCGCGGGCGCGTCCGCCGGCCGCCGGCCGCGCGGCTCGCACCGGCAGCAGCGGGCGGTCCGCGGAGCGGGCGCCGGGCACCGGGAGCAGCCTCGGCAGGAAGTGCCGGAGCGGCAGGAGTACCCGCAGTACGGGGACATCGGGGGGCAGCCGCACTCGGAGTACCAGACGAGCGGGGGGCAGCAGCAGTACCCGCGGTACGAGGCGGCCGAGGGGCAGCAGCAGCACGTGCCGTACCAGGCGGCCGAGGGGCAGCAGCAGTACCCTCAGCACCAGGGAGCGCAGGCGCAGCAGTCCCCCCAGGACCAGGGACCCGAAGGGTGGCAGCAGCACCCCCCGTACCCGCAGTACCCGGACAGTCACACCCAGCAGCAACCCCCGCAGTCCCCTGGAAACCAGGGCGAGCAACAGCATCCTCGGTACTGAGCGTTCCGCACACCCCGCAAGCCCCGCACGTCCCGCATGCTCCGCATGCTCTGTAGGCCCCGCACACCCCGCATGCTCCGCGGCCCCCGCAGGCCCCGGACGGCCGACGGCGGCCACGGCCAGCCACCGCGACCGGGGCGACCGGGCGACCGGGCCCCGGGGGCAACAGGAGGCGTCGCACCGCGCATCGCACCGGCGCACGGAACACGGGGCTTCGCGCCGACGCACGGGAGGCGTGCGGTGCGTGCGGTGCGTGCGGTGCGGGCCGCACCGGCGGGGCGGAACGCGAGGCGCGCGGCCGACGGCACGGGATAAGGGGCGGGCTCGTGTCAGGATCGGAAGGCCATGACTGCGACCGAGACTCCTTCCGCTTCCGCCGCCCCCGCGCCTCCGCAGCCGACGGGGCCACCACCTCACCCCGGACGGGTGCCCCCACGGCCCGTGCGGACGCCGCCCGCGCGGGCACCCGTGCCGTGCCTGCGGGCACCGCCGCAGCCTCCGCTGACACCGTGGCCGCCCCCGCCGACGCCGCGCCCGCCGCCGGGGAGCGGCTCCACTCCCCGTCCTCGCGTGGTTCGCGCAGCACGCCCGCGACCTGCCCTGGCGCCGTCCGGAGGCCGGGGCCTGGGGCGTGATGGTGAGCGAGTTCATGCTCCAGCAGACACCGGTCAACCGGGTCCTCCCCGTGTACGAGCAGTGGCTGGCGCGCTGGCCCCGACCCGCCGCCCTGGCCGCGGAGCCGTCCGGCGAGGCGGTACGTGCCTGGGGGCGGCTCGGCTACCCGCGCCGGGCGCTGCGGCTGCACGGCGCGGCCGTGGCGATAACGGAGCGGCACGGCGGTGACGTACCGAGCGACCACGCCCAACTGCTGGCGCTCCCCGGGATCGGGGAGTACACGGCCGCCGCGGTGGCGTCGTTCGCGTACGGGCAGCGGCACGCCGTCCTCGACACCAACGTCCGGCGGGTCTTCGCCCGTGCGGTGACCGGCGTGCAGTACCCGCCGAACGCCACCACGGCGGCCGAGCGGCGGCTCGCCCGCGCCCTGCTGCCGCGGGACGAGACGACCGCGGCCCGCTGGGCCGCCGCCTCGATGGAGCTCGGCGCGCTGGTGTGCACGGCCAGGAACGAGGACTGCGGGCGCTGCCCCATCGCGCGGGAGTGCGCCTGGCGGCTCGCGGGGAAGCCGGCGCACGACGGCCCGCCGCGCCGCGGCCAGACGTACGCGGGAACCGACCGGCAGGTGCGGGGCCGGCTCCTCGCCGTGCTGCGGGAGGCGCACGGGCCGGTCGCGCAGACCGCCCTGGACGCCGTGTGGCACGAGCCGGTGCAGCGGGCCCGCGCCCTGGACGGGCTGGTCGCCGACGGCCTGGTCGAGCCGCTGGAGGGCGGGCTGTACCGGCTGCCCGGCAGCTGATCCCCGGGTCCTCCGGGGCCCGCCCGCACGGCGCGTACCCGCCCCCGCACAGGGCCGTTACACAACCGATGGGCAGCCGTGCGTCCGCCGACGGCTGCCCCGCACAGCCCCGTGACAACAGCTCCGTAGTTTCTTGTGGTGTCAGCGAGCCAGGCCCGTACAAAGCCCGACTCAAGGGGACTGACACCACGGAAGCGAAGGCCTGTCTGACCGGCAGGTTCCTGTCTGACCGGCAGGTTTACGGGGAAACGGAGGCGGTTCGGGATGTCGCACGGCGAGGTGCTCGGATTCGAGGAGTACGTCCGCACCCGGCACGACGCCCTGCTGCGCAGCGCGCGGCGTCTCGTACCGGACCCGGTGGAGGCGCAGGACCTCCTGCAGACGGCGCTGGCACGGACGTACGGCCGCTGGGACGGCATAGCCGACAAGTCGCTCGCCGACGCGTATCTGCGCCGGGTCATGATCAACACCCGGACCGAGTGGTGGCGGGCCCGCAAGCTGGAGGAGGTCCCGACCGAGCAGCTGCCGGACGCGTCGGTCGACGACTCCACCGAGCAGCACGCCGACCGGGCCCTGCTGATGGACGTGCTGAAGGTGCTGGCGCCCAAGCAGCGCAGCGTGGTCGTGCTGCGGCACTGGGAGCAGATGAGCACCGAGGAGACGGCGGCCGCGCTCGGCATGTCGACCGGCACGGTGAAGAGCACGCTGCACCGGGCGCTGGCCCGCCTCCGGCAGGAGCTGGAGAGCCGGGACATCGATGCCCGCGCCGCCCTCGGCGACCGGGCCCGTGCGGCCCAGGCACGCGGGGACGCCGCCCGGACCGGGCAGGCACGCGACGGGCAGGTGCGTGAGGGCGCCGGCCGCGCCGCGCGGCAGACGGCTCAGCCGCCCAGCCGGCGCAGACCGTGCAGTCGGCTCAGCCGGTGCAGTCCGCGCGGCCTACCCGGTCGGCTCCGGCCACCCCGGCCGCGCGTGGCGGGGAGGCCGCCGGGCGCACCGGGCGCGTCCCGCGGCAGCTCGGTAGCGTACGGTCCCTGCCGACGGCGCGGGCCGGGCACGCGGCGGGGGTGGAACGGACGAACGGACGTCGTGACGGACGGGAGCACGAGCGGTGGGCGGCCTGATCGGCGAACCGGGAAGGAGCGGCGGCTCCGGCCCCGACGGCGGTGAACGGAGCGGCTCGGCGCCGGAGGGTCGCGCACGCGACGGCTCCGCGGCGGATGGGGGCGAACGCGACGGCTCAGTGCCGGACAGCTCAGTGCCGGACCGCGCGGGGACGGACCGGGCGGGGACGGACGGCTCGGTGCCGGACGGCTCTGCGTCGGACAGCGGCGAAGGCGACGGCTCAGTGCCGGACGGCGCATTCCCGGATGGCTCGGTGCCGGATGGCTCGGTGCCGGACGGCCGCGAGTGCGGCGCCTCCGCGTCGGGCAGCAGCTTCGTGCAGCGCGGTGAGCGGCCGGGCCGCGCCGCATCCGCCGCCCCTGAGCGGGGCGGCCTCCGGCCGGACGCCCTCACGTCCCTCACGGCCCACGGTCCCGGGCCGTCACACCGCGCGCGGCCTGCGGGGAACGCGGGCGACCGCGGCCCCGGCGGCCCGGCTCCGGCCGCCGGGAAGGGCTGGTCCGACCGGTCCCTGCGGGCGGCGGGTACGACGGCCGTGGCCGTCCTCGCCGCCGTCGGCCTGTTCGCGACGGCCGCCTGCTCCACCGGCAGCACGGGCGCCCGCGACGCCGCCCCGTCCCGGCCGACCAGGCCGGCGGCACTTCCGTGGCACCGGACGCGACCGCCTCCTCCGCTGCCTCGCCCTTCCAGCGGGTCGACGCGGTCCGGCTGGTCAAGGAGGATCCGAAGGTCAGCGACCGTGTGAAGGGCGACCTCAAGCCGTGCGTCGCCGACGCCTACCCGGTCGACACCTCGTACGGAAACCTCACCAACACCGGGGCGCCCGACGTTGTCGTCAACGTGCTGACCTGCGGTGACGCGGTGGGCATCGGGACGTACGTGTACCGGAGGAAGGACGACGGCGCGTACGAGAACGTGTTCGCGCTGGAGGAGCCGGCGGTGTACGCGGCGATCGACCGCGGCGACCTCCTGGTCACCAAGCAGCGGTACGCCAAGGACGACCCCGTCGCGTACCCGTCCGGCGAGGATGTGATCACCTTCAGGTGGACGGGGGACAAGTTCACCCAGCACGACATCGTGCGCACCGAGTACAGCAAGGCGGTCGACGGCGACCTCACCGGTCCCGTGCCGGCCCCCGCAGACGAGTGAGGCGCGGGCCGGCCGGGGAAACGGTTCCAGGACCGGACCAGGACCCGGCCAGGACCCGGCCGGCACCCGACCATGACCGGCCGGGCCGGGACGAGGATCCAGGCTGGGAGCGGGTTCGTGCCGGGGCCGGGGGCGGGTTCGGTCCCGGTCCGGGGTTCCGGCCCGGGGCGGACCAGGGCGCGCCCCGGCCGGGGCCGAGCACGGGCCCGGGCGGTGAGCCGCGGTGGGACCGGGAGCGGAACCGGGCGGACACCCGCCGCGGGGGCCGAGGCCGGGGCCCGGCGGCGAACCGCACGCGGCGCCGGACCGGGACCCGGGTGGGAACCGCGACGGCCGATGCTGGGACCGAGGCGCGCAGAAACGGGAGAAACACGGCATGGCAGAGACTCATGTGCTGTTCGTCGAGGACGACGACGTCATCCGGGAGGCCACCCAGCTCGCCCTGGAACGGGACGGGTTCGTGGTGACGGCGATGCCGGACGGGCTGTCCGGTCTGGAGGCGTTCCGCGCCGCCAGGCCGGACATCGCGCTGCTGGACGTCATGCTGCCCGGCATGGACGGCGTCAGCCTGTGCCGCCGGATCCGGGACGAGTCGACGGTGCCCGTGATCATGCTGTCGGCGCGCGCCGACTCGATCGACGTGGTCCTGGGCCTGGAGGCGGGCGCGGACGACTACGTCACCAAGCCTTTCGACGGCGCGGTGCTCATGGCCCGCATCCGGGCGGTGCTGCGGCGCTTCGGCCACGCGGGCGGTGCCTCCGGCGGGGACGGCTCGGACGCGTCGGGCCGCCGGCAGGACGAGCGGGGCCTGCTGGTCTTCGGCGACCTGGAGGTCGACACGGAAGGCATGGAGGTCCGCAGGTCCGGCGCACCCGTGGCGCTGACGCCGACGGAAATGCGCCTGCTGCTGGAGTTCTCCTCGGCCCCTGGGACGGTGCTGTCGCGGGACAAGCTCCTGGAGCGGGTGTGGGACTACGGGTGGGGCGGCGACACCCGGGTGGTGGACGTCCACGTGCAGCGGTTGCGGGCGAAGATCGGCCAGGAGCGGATCGAGACGGTACGCGGCTTCGGCTACAAGCTCAGGCCCTGACATGGCGGCCGGGCGCCGCACACGCCTCCGGAAGGGGCCGCACTCGGCCGGCGGCAGCGGCAGCGGCAGCGGCAGCGGCAGCGGCAGCGGCAGCGGCAGTATCCGGCTCAGGGCGGCGCGGCCCCGGTCTCGGCGGCGGCCGCCGCACTCCGCCCCGTACCGCCGCCTGACCGCCGCGCCGGCTGACCACCAGGCCGCCTGACCACCAGGCCGCCTGACCACCATCGCCTGCACCGCCCGCCCGGCCCGCCCAGCCCATACGCACCGCACCGCACCGCACCGACAGGACCCCGCACCGCCATGAAGCCACCCGCCCTGCGCACCGGCGTCCGCTGGAAGATCGCCCTCGCCATCGCGGCGGTGGGCGCCCTGGTCGCGGCGACCCTCAGCCTGATCGTCCACAACGCGGCCCGTGTCTCGATGCTGGACAGCGCCAGAGACGTGCAGCTGGAACGGCTGAAGCTCGCCCAGCGGATGTACGAGCTGTCGAAGCCCAAGGACCAGAAGCCCAAGTGGGGCACGAAGCTGAACGACCCCGCGCTGCCGCCCGCACTCGACCGGCTCATGCGGGAGGGGCGGTACGGGACGTACGTGCACGAGGAGAAGGGCGGCGCACCGCCGGAGGTGTGGGCGGCGGTCCCGCTCGCCAACGGCGACGTCATGTCGCTGCACACTCCTTACCCGGACCGCAGTGCGACGATCATGAAGCGGCTCGACGAGGCGCTGATCGTCGGTTCGGTCTCCGTCGTGTTCGGGGGGTCCGCGCTCGGCGTGCTGATCGGCGGGCGGCTCTCCCGCCGGCTGCGCAAGGCCGCCACCGCCGCCGGGAAGGTCGCCCAGGGCAACACCGACGTGCGCGTCCGTGAGGCGATCGGCGGGGTCGTACGGGACGAGACGGACGAGCTGGCCCGGGCGGTGGACGCGCTGACCGACGCCCTCAACGAGCGGATCGAGGCGGAGCGCCGGGTCACCGCCGACATCGCGCACGAGCTGCGCACGCCCGTCACCGGACTGCTCACGGCCGCGGAGCTGCTGCCGCCCGGGCGACCGACCGAGCTGGTGCGGGACCGGGCGCGGGCGATGCGCACCCTGGTGGAGGACGTGCTGGAGGTGGCGCGGCTGGACAGCGCGTCGGAGCGGGCCGAGCTCCAGGAGATCGCGCTGGGCGAGTTCGTCGCCCGCCGCGTGGCCCTGCTGAACCCTGACGCCGAGGTGCGCGTGGTGCACGAGTCGTGGGTGAACACCGACCCCCGCCGCCTGGAGCGGATCCTCGGCAACCTCCTGACGAACGCCGCGAAGTACGGCAAGCCGCCGATCGAGGTCACCGTCGAGGGGCGGGTGCTGCGGGTGCGCGACCACGGGCCGGGTTTCCCCGAGGCGCTGCTGCGCGAGGGGCCGAGCCGGTTCCGTACGGGCGCGAGCGACCGCGCGGGCGCCGGCCACGGCCTGGGGTTGACCATCGCCGCGGGCCAGGCGCGGGTGCTCGGTGCGCGGCTCACCTTCCGCAACGCGGCGGCGCCGGACGGCACGGCGGCCGCGGCGGCCCCGGGCGCCCCGGAGGGCCGGGGCGGCTCGGCGCTGCCCGGGGGCCCGGGCGCCCCCGTGCCTGCGGAAGCCACCGGGATGCCGCACGCCCCCAGCGGCACGGGTGCCGTCGGGGGCGCAGGTGCCCTCGGGGGCGGGGATGTCGCCGGGGGTGCGGGTGAGGCCGGAGGGGCCATCGCCGTGCTGTGGCTGCCGGAGCACGCCCCCACCAGCACCGGCAGCTTCCCGATGATCAGGTTCCCCGAGGAGCCGTGACCCGAGGGGCCGCGGCCGGGCCGCACCACGGGGCTCCAGCGGTCTCGCGGATCTCAGGTGGCGCACGGCCCCGCGAAGTGTCGCGCGCCCGCACGGCCCGGGGAAGTGTCACGCGCCCGCACGGCCCGGGGAAGTGTCCGGGGCCGTGCGGGCGCGAAAGGTGTCACGGGATCCGGGGCCCGACGGTCAACTGCCGACGCCCCCGGGGTGTCAGATGCTGACGCCCTCGGACCGGAGGAAGCTGGCCGGGTTCACCGAGGAGCCGTAGTTCGGGGTCGTACGGATCTCGAAGTGCAGGTGGGGGCCGGAGGAGTTGCCGGTGTTGCCGGAGTGGGCGATGAGCTGGCCCGTCTTCACCTTCGCACCCACCTTGACCTTGATCTTCGACAGGTGGGCGTACTGGGAGTACGTGCCGTTACCGTGCTTGATCACGACGGCGTTCCCGTACGCCGGGCCGTCACCGCCGCCGTTGGGGCCGGCCTTCACGACGGTGCCGCCGTGGACGGCCTTGACCGGGGTGCCGACCGGCACGGCGAAGTCCTGGCCGGAGTGCTTGTTCGTCCACATGGCGCCGCCCTGGTTGAAGCTGGCGGTCAGCTTGTAGCCGGAGACGGGCTTGACCCAGTCCACGGCCTTCTTCGCCGCGGCCTTCTTCGCCGCGGCGGCCTTGGCGGCGGCAGCCTTCTTCGCGGCCGCCTTCTTCGCGGCGGCGGCCTTGGCCTGCGCCGCCTTCGCCTCGGCGGCGCCCTTGGCGAGGGACTCGGCCTGCGCGGCGACGGCGGCGGAGGTGCTGACGGTGAGCGGGGCCACCCGCGGCTCGGCCGCGGCGGCCGACGCACCGGCACCGACCACGGCCGCGCCCCCGATGCCGGCGGCGGCGAGGGCGACGACGGCGGTACGGGCGGAATGCTTGGCGCGCTGCGACATACGGGGGAACCTCCGGGCTCGGGGACTCAGGCAAGAAGCGACCCGGCGCGAGCGGTGCGCCGGGCGTCTGGTCATCCTTGGTACCGGCTTCTCCCGGCCTGTCCCAAACACCCCATCTACGAAGCATGGCCGTAGGCAGACCCCTGTGACGGGGACACTTGACGGATGACGCCCGCGCCGCCCACACCTCCCTAAACGGCATCAAAAGGGACACCCACCCCATGGACCCAAGGCCGGAAGCGCCTGTCGACCCCCCAAGCCACGGAACCCCCTCGCGCCCTCGGGGCGGTCTACGCGCGCAGAGCCTCCGCCGGCCGCGCTCGACGACCCTCAACGCCTCGACGCTTCACTATTGCCGCTAGTACGTCCGAAATGCCCTGTGCGGCTTGTCACGCAACGCGGCCCTCTTGATCTCCGTCCCGCGGGCGCGCGACCGGATGTCCGGAACCCGCTCCGCCACCTCCGCGCACCCGTTACGGTCCGGCCATGACCGACACCACCGACATAGAACTGGCCGACGCCATCGCTGCCGTACGCGACCAGCTCCTGGAGGCCGCGCAGCGCGCGACCGGGCAGCCGGTGTCCTTCGAGATGGGCGACATCGAGATGGAGTTCACCATCGAACTCCGCAGGGAGGTCACCGGCGCGACACGGGCCAAGGCGTGGGTGGTGGAGGCGGGCACGGACGACACCCGCGCCCCGGGCCGAACCCACCGGGTGTCCCTCACCCTCAAGCCGCAGGACGCGCGAACCGGCCGACCGTGGAAGGTCGGCAACGACGGCGCGATGGTGGACGCGGGCGACTTCGGCACGTCGGGGTGCCACTGAGGACAGGAGGCCGCACCCGCGCCCGGGCAGTCTGGGACGGGTGGGCATGGGAGCTGAGGCGAGCGTGTGAGTCGAGGGGCCGTCCTGGAAGGGGCGGCGGTGAAGGTGAGCCGCCGTATGGGCCGCGGCGCCGTTCGCGGCGGGGTGGGTGTCGGGGTCGGGTCCGGCCGCGTACGTTGCCCCTGGAGCAGGGGGTGCCTGTGTGGGAGCTGCCCCGGCACCAGAGGGCGGGCAGAAGCCGGCACGGTCTGTGTCGGCAACCGGCGGGACGCCGCCCGTGTGCGGGTCATGCCGGGGAGCCGGCGGGCCGGCCCCGGTCGGGTGGCCCGCCTCGGCGCGACCGCCCCGCGCCGGGCTGCCGGGCCCCCGGCCTCCCGCAGGTCCGGCGCTACGGCAAGAGCCCGCACACGGGGCCGTGTCCCTAAGGGCCGGATAGGCGAGGACACGACTTCGAGGGCCTTCGGGGGCGGGCCCTCCGGGGGCGCCTCACCGGGCAGGAGGCCCCTGCAAGGCCCTGGGGCCGCCTCATCGCCCAGTCAGCTGCCCGCAGGGCGTACGCGGACATGAAAGCGCCCCCTCGGACCGCATTCGGTCCGAGGGGGCGCCCTCAGTCACCGCTCACGCCATGCGCAGCAGCTACGCGTCCTTGGAGAGGTTCGGCCCAGGTCCGCCGGCCGCCTCGATGGGCGGAACGTCGGGGAGCGCGGACTTCTCCTCACCGCGGAAGGTGAACTTCTTCTCCCCACCCTCGCCCTCGGTGTCCACGACCACGATGTGACCGGGGCGCAGCTCGCCGAAGAGGATCTTCTCCGACAGCACGTCCTCGATCTCGCGCTGGATCGTGCGGCGCAGCGGACGCGCGCCCAGCACCGGGTCGTAACCGCGCTTGGCCAGGAGGATCTTCGCGTCCTGGCTGAGCTCGATGCCCATGTCGCGGTCCTTCAGCCGCTCGTCCACCTTGGCGATCATCAGGTCGACGATCTGGATGATGTCGTCCTGGCTGAGCTGGTGGAAGACGACGGTGTCGTCGACACGGTTCAGGAACTCGGGGCGGAAGTGCTGCTTCAGCTCCTCGTTGACCTTGGCCTTCATCCGCTCGTACCCGGTCTTGACGTCGCCCTGGGCGGCGAAGCCCAGGTTGAAGCCCTTGGAGATGTCCCGGGTGCCGAGGTTGGTCGTCATGATGATGACGGTGTTCTTGAAGTCGACGACCCGGCCCTGGGAGTCGGTCAGGCGGCCGTCTTCCAGGATCTGCAGCAGCGAGTTGAAGATGTCCGGGTGGGCCTTCTCGACCTCGTCGAACAGGACCACGGAGAACGGCTTGCGGCGCACCTTCTCCGTCAGCTGGCCGCCCTCCTCGTAGCCCACGTATCCGGGCGGGGAGCCGAACAGCCGCGAGACGGTGTGCTTCTCGCTGAACTCCGACATGTCGAGGGAGATCATCGCGTCCTCGTCGCCGAACAGGAACTCGGCGAGCGTCTTGGACAGCTCGGTCTTACCGACACCGGACGGGCCGGCGAAGATGAACGAGCCACCGGGACGCTTCGGGTCCTTGAGGCCGGCCCGCGTACGGCGGATGGCCTGCGACAGGGCCTTGATGGCGTCTTCCTGGCCGATGACGCGCTTGTGGAGCTCGTCCTCCATGCGGAGCAGGCGGGAGGACTCCTCCTCCGTCAGCTTGAAGACGGGAATGCCGGTGGCGGTCGCGAGGACCTCGGCGATCAGCTCGCCGTCGACCTCGGCGACGACGTCCATGTCGCCGGCCTTCCACTCCTTCTCCCGCTTGGCCTTCGCGGCGAGGAGCTGCTTCTCCTTGTCGCGGAGGGAGGCGGCCTTCTCGAAGTCCTGCGCGTCGATCGCGGACTCCTTGTCGCGGCGGACACCCGCGATCTTCTCGTCGAACTCGCGGAGGTCCGGCGGCGCGGTCATCCGGCGGATGCGCATCCGGGAGCCGGCCTCGTCGATCAGGTCGATCGCCTTGTCCGGCAGGAAGCGGTCCGAGATGTACCGGTCGGCCAGGGTGGCCGCCTGCACGAGGGCCTCGTCCGTGATGGAGACCCGGTGGTGGGCCTCGTAACGGTCGCGCAGACCCTTGAGGATCTCGATGGTGTGCGGCAGCGACGGCTCCGCGACCTGGATCGGCTGGAAACGGCGCTCCAGCGCCGCGTCCTTCTCCAGGTACTTGCGGTACTCGTCGAGCGTCGTGGCGCCGATGGTCTGGAGCTCACCGCGGGCGAGCATCGGCTTCAGGATGGACGCCGCGTCGATGGCGCCCTCGGCGGCACCCGCACCCACGAGGGTGTGGAGCTCGTCGATGAACAGGATGATGTCGCCGCGGGTGCGGATCTCCTTGAGCACCTTCTTCAGGCGCTCCTCGAAGTCACCGCGGTACCGGGAGCCGGCGACGAGCGCGCCCAGGTCCAGGGTGTAGAGGTGCTTGTCCTTGAGGGTCTCGGGGACCTCGCCCTTGACGATGGCCTGCGCCAGGCCCTCGACGACCGCCGTCTTGCCGACGCCGGGCTCACCGATGAGCACGGGGTTGTTCTTGGTGCGGCGGGACAGCACCTGCATGACCCGCTCGATCTCCTTCTCGCGCCCGATGACGGGGTCGAGCTTGGACTCGCGAGCGGCCTGGGTGAGGTTCCGGCCGAACTGGTCGAGCACGAGCGACGTCGAGGGCGTGCCCTCGGCGGGACCGCCGGCGGTGGCGGTCTCCTTGCCCGTGGAGTAGCCGGAGAGCAGCTGGATGACCTGCTGCCGCACCCGGTTGAGATCGGCGCCCAGCTTCACGAGGACCTGGGCGGCGACGCCCTCGCCCTCGCGGATCAGGCCGAGCAGGATGTGCTCGGTGCCGATGTAGTTGTGGCCGAGCTGAAGGGCCTCGCGGAGCGACAGCTCCAGGACCTTCTTGGCACGGGGCGTGAAGGGGATGTGGCCGGACGGGGCCTGCTGGCCCTGGCCGATGATCTCCTCCACCTGCTGGCGGACCGCCTCAAGCGAAATGCCGAGGCTCTCCAGGGCCTTTGCGGCGACACCTTCACCCTCGTGGATCAGGCCCAGGAGGATGTGCTCGGTGCCGATGTAGTTGTGGTTGAGCATCCGGGCTTCTTCCTGAGCCAGGACGACAACCCGCCGCGCGCGGTCGGTGAACCTCTCGAACATCGTTAATCGCTCCTCAGAGCGGTCAGGCAGTAAGGGGTCGGTCCCCTCCCTGTCCTTCCGCAGCTTAGTCCCGCAAGCGGGGACCGCTCATTCCAACTGCCGACACCCTCGATGGCCTCCTGACCCCGAACGCCGACAACTGCTCCAACCCGATGGTGCGAGACGATGTTCCCGCAGGCCAGGCAGATACCCGGACCCGCAGTACGCCGATGGCGAACGGAAAGCCGTCCACCCGTGCGTGTCGCCCCTCCCCACTAGGAATGTCTTACCCGTAAGCAGTGACAGTCCATGCGGCACACCCCCGTCGCCTCAGCTACGGGCGAACATCCTTGCGTTGCCGCATCCGTCCACCCATCACCCCTTGATCACCACGTGCAATCGGGCTCGTACTGTGCGTAACTCTCGCGGTGCGGCGGGAGTTCCCCCGGCATGGCCTTCACCCTCCCCGCGCCCCGCCCGGCCGCCGATGGGGCGCCGGCCGTCCCGGACGCCCGGGAGGTCGCGCGCTGGTACGAGACCCGGTTGGGCTGGGCCGCGGTCCCGGCCCCCGCTGGGTGCGCGTCGCCGCAGGAGCCCTCGGTCCACGGCGGCTCCCGGAGCGGTCCGCCCCGCGGCGACGGCCCGACCGGCCCGTCACGGGGTCACGCGGCGCACTGCCCCGCCTGCGGTGCGCGCCCCGCCGGGGACCTGTCCGCGGCGGGCCCGCCGGACCGGGACGTCCCCGGGAACGGCGGCCGTACCCCTGCCGGCTGCCTCCACGGCGCAGATGGGGGCGCCGGCCCTGCGGCGGCACCCGAGGCGTGGCTGGCGACCGGGCTGCGCTTCGACGTCCTGGACCTGCCGGCCGCCGCCGGTCTGGCCGCCCTGGCCCGCCTCCCCGGAGGCCGGGGCCCGGTCGCACTCTCGGGCTGCCGGAACCGCGTGCGGGTGCTCGTGGCCGCGGGCAGCGCCGAGGAGCTGCCCGGCCTGCTCGACTGGCTGGAGTGGAGCGGCGTGGACCTGGACCTGGCCGCGTGGGGAGCGGACGGCCGTATGCCCGCACCTGCTCCCCCTGGGTGGAACGGTTCGGCTGCGCCCGGCACCACCGTGTGGCTGCGGGCGCCCGTGCCGGGACACGAGGTGGAGCCCACGCTCCCGGGCATGACCGCCCTTCCAGGGCGCCCGTCACCCGGTGCGTACGGCTCCGAGGGCCCCGGGCTGGTGCGGCTGGTCGCCGTGGCGGCGGCGGAGTGCCACCGGCACCGGCTCCTCGCCGCGAGCGCCCGGCGTCGGGAGGCCACTCAGCGGTTGGCGTCCTCGTAGGCCTGCTTGATCTCCGCCGGGACGCGGCCGCGGTCGTTCACGTTGTAACCGTTCTCCTTGGCCCAGGCACGGATCTTCGCCGTGTCCGGGCTGCCGGCGGAGGCGGCGCGGCCCTTGCCGCGGGTGCCGGCGGTACGGCCGCCGGTGCGCCGGCCGCTCTTGGTGTACGGCTCCAGCAGGCCGCGGAGCTTGTCCGCGTTGGCGGTGGTGAGGTCGATCTCGTAGGTCTTGCCGTCCAGAGCGAACGTCACCGTCTCGTCCGCCTCGCCGCCGTCGAGGTCGTCGACAAGAAGGACCTGAACCTTCTGTGCCACCGGATTTCCTTTCATCGAAAAAGCAGTACGCGGAAAGGAAACCGCTTTTCCCCGGAAAACACAAACCCCCGGAGCAGGTTCAGATGCCCGGCGGAGCGGGAAACATACGCGATTCGGACATAGGGATCGCGAGGGGCGGAAGGATCACAGGTGCAGAAGCATCCGGCTGTTACCCAAGGTGTTCGGCTTCACCCGTTCGAGACCGAGGAACTCGGCGACGCCCTCGTCATAGGAACGCAGGAGCTCGGCGTAGACATCTCCGGCGACGGGGGTCTCGCCGATCTCGACGAAGCCGTGCTTCGCGAAGAAGTCCACTTCGAAGGTCAGGCAGAATACCCGGCGCACCCCGAGCCAACGGGCGGTGTACAGCAACTTGTCCAGCACCTGGTGGCCGATGCCCGCACCCTTGAAGTCGGGATCGACGGCAAGGGTGCGCACTTCGGCGAGATCTTCCCACATCACGTGGAGTGCTCCGCAACCGACGACGGCCCCGTCCTCGTCCCGTTCCGCGACCCAGAACTCCTGGATGTCCTCGTAAAGGGTGACCGTGGCTTTGTCGAGAAGGATGCCGCGGGACACGTAGGGATCGACGAGCCGCCGCACCGCGGGCACGTCGGCGGTCCGCGCCCGGCGGATGGTGACGGCTTTCGCACCGGACGGTGAGCGCCCGGCGTCCGCGTTCCGCCCGACCGCCACCCCGGCCGCGGCCCCGACCGCGGCCTCTCTCCCGCCACCGGTCCCGGCTCCCGGCCCACCGGCCGCGGGAGACGGGGATCGCCGGGAATCCGGGGCAGGCTGCGGAGACACCGGCGGAGGCTGCGGGGCCGGCTCGGAGGGCGTGGCGGTCTCAGAGGGCCTGGCGGTCTCAGAGGGCTCCGCAGCGCCTGCGGCCTCGAAGGCCCCGGCAGGCCCCGCGGGCGGTACGGGCTCCGCCGACGCCGCGGGCCCTACGGGCTCCCCGGGCGTCGCGGGCTGCACCGGCCCTGCGGGCTGTTCGTGTCCTGCGGTTTCTGCGGGCTCTACGGATCCAGCGGGTCCCGCGGGCTGTGCGGGCCCCGCGGATTCCCCCGGCTCTGCGGAGAGCTCAGGTCCCGGTACCGAGGCGCCGGAAGGCGTCGGCTCGGAAGGTGCGGGCGGAGTGGGCGACGACATGGCTGGGAACGCTATCGCCCGCCACCGGGCCCGCCGTCGGCGGCCTCACCGGAGTCGTCGCCGCGGAGAGCGTCGGGAGACATCGCGGAACCCGCTGTTCCAGGATCCCGGCCGCGCTCTTCTGCCGGGGCGGCCGAAGCGCGTTCCCGCGGTTCCGGAGTGCCGCGTTCCCCGGCGGGTTCCGCGCGCTCTTCCAGCGGTTCTTCCCCGGGTTCTTCCGGCCGGGCTTCCGCCGCCGCTTCCGGCCGCCCTTCGGCGTCATCTCGCGGCCGGCCTTCGGGGCCCGTTTGCCCGCCGTTCCCGCCGGACTGCGGGGGCTCTTGCGCGGTGCCTTCTTCCCGTACTTCCGACCGTGCCGGAGCGGCCCCTTCCGAGGGTTCTTCCTGCGGGTCGCGCTGCACGATGCGGATGGCGTCGTTCAGCGCTTCCCGCTGCTCCGGCGACATCATCCCGAAGAAGGCGACGAGGGCGGCCGCCGGGTTGTCACTCTGCGCCCATGCCTCGTTCATCAGTGCGGCCGAGTACGCGGCCCTCGTGGAGACGGCCGTATATCGATAGGCGCGCCCGACGACTTCCCTGCGCACCCAGCCCTTCTGATGGAGATTGTCCAGCACGGTCATGACCGTCGTGTAGGCGATGGACCGTTCCTTGTGCAGATCCTCCAGCACTTCCCGAACGGTGACGGGCCGGTTCCATTGCCAGACGCGCGTCATGACGGCGTCTTCGAGTTCTCCCAATTGACGGGGCACACAGCCACCATAGTGGGATCTTCACGGACGAACACCCATTGACGTAACAAAAAGGGCGCACCGCGACGAATGCCGCTGTACGCCCTTCATCTGAGCCCGTACGGGGGGAGCGGCTCAGGCCTTGCCCGCCTCCGCGGAGCCGTCCGCCTGCCGCGCCGCCTCCGCGCGCGCGAACGCGGCGTCCACGGCCGCGTCCTCCTTCGTCTTGTTGGGGCCGCCCTGGCTCTTCACGATCGTCACGATGACGGCGGTGAAGAGGATGGCCATCACCACGGGCGGCAGCAGCGCGGATACGTAGTCCATGCCTTCCAGAGTAGCTACCCGGCGGCCCGCTTCTCCGGCGGGGGCGCGCTGGGCGCGGGGCGGCGGCGCGGCGGGAACACCTCGGACGGCTTGGGCACCGGCCGCTGGGCGGGCGCCGGGGACGAGGGTTTCGGCGGCTGCGGCTGCGACGGCCGCTTGGGCTGCTGCTCCCCGTCGCCGCGGCCGCCCTGGAGCACGTACAGCCGGGTGCGCGGGTTCGCCGGGGCGGGGATGGAGGGCGCGGCCGCAGGCGTGTGCCGCCCGCCAGGCGGGCGCGCACGGACCGCTCCGCCAGCATCTGGCAGCGGGCCAGCAGGGCGGCGCCGTCGGGCCTGCCGCGCAGGCTGCGCAGCGCGGCCAGATCCTCCGGGAGGGGGTCGTACCCGGCGGCCAGGGCGTCGCCGAGGAGGTCGAGGTAGCCGGTCGCGGCGCCGGGCAGGGAGGCCCGGTAGCGGGCCAGGTCGGCCAGGACGAAGTCCCGCAGCCTCAGGCCCTCGCGGGCGGCCTCGTCCACGGCGGCGGCGAGGCGCAGGCAGTCCCGGACGTCCTCGTCGGCGAGCGGGGTCGGGTGGAGGGCATGACCCAGGGCGCAGCGCAGGACGCGCAGCTCGTCCGCGCTGAACGCAAGGCCGCCTCGTGATCCGTGTGGCGTGGGCATAATCCGACAATAAGGGCTGATTGCCGGGTTTGCCCGTAGTGAGCGGCGCGGCGTGCCGTGCGGAGGCCGCCCGCGGTGGGGGGCGTCCGTGCTCGGCGCGGCGTGCCGTGCGGGGCCGCCTGCCATGGGCGATTCGTGCTCGGCTCGGGGCGCCGTGCGGGGCCGCCTGCGGTGGGGGCGGTCCGTGCTCGGCGCGGGTTGGCGTGCGGGGCCGCCCGCGGTGGGCGTCCGTGCTCGGCGCAGCGTGGGCCTGTCCAGGGCGCCGTCCCCGTGGCCGGGGCAGGTCCGTGCTCCTCCGGGGTGGGGGTGCCCGTGCTCGGCGCGGCCTGAGCTTGTCCAGGGCGCCGCCCCGGCGGTACGCACGCGGGTCCGGGCGCCGTTGCGCGCACCGGATCCACCGGGGCACCGACCGGCAGGCGCGGGCGGTCGAGGGCGGGGCAGGCAGTGCCAGGGGGCGGGAGCGAGTCGGCCGTGGCGGGAGCGGGGCCATGCAGGGTGAGCCCCCGCCACCTCAGGCCGCGCACGGGAACGGGTCCGCGGCGCCCGGCAGGCACCCGCCGCCTGACGCTGGGGGTGGGTGCCTGCCCGGGTAGGCACCCGCTGCCTGACGCTGGGGGTAGGTACGGTCCCGGGTAGGCACCCGCCGCCTCACGCCGGAGGCGCGGGGACGGTCCCGGGCAGGCGCCTGCGGTCACATACGGGACACGTTGCGCTCGTACACCAGGCGGAGGCCGATCAGGGTGAGCCACGGCTCGTGCTCGTCGATCAGCCGGGACTCCCCCAGGACCATGGGCGCGAGCCCGCCGGTCGCGATGACGGTGACCTGGGACGGGTCGCCGCCGGGACCGACGAGTTCCTGCCGCATGCGCTGGACGACCCCGTCGACCTGCCCCGCGAAGCCGTAGATGATGCCCGACTGCATCGCCTCGACGGTGTTCTTGCCGATCACCCCGCGGGGCCGGGTCACCTCGATCTTGCGGAGCTGCGCGCCGCGGACGCCGAGGGCCTCGACGGAGATCTCGATGCCGGGGGCGATCACCCCGCCCACGTACTCCCCGCGCGCGCTGACCGCGTCGAACGTCGTCGCCGTACCGAAGTCGACGACGATCGCCGGGCCGCCGTACAGCTCGACCGCGGCCGCCGAGTTGACGATCCGGTCCGCGCCGACCTCCTTGGGGTGGTCCGTGAGGACCGGGACGCCCGTCTTGATGCCGGGCTCGACCAGTACGGCCGGCACGTCGCCGTAGTAGCGCCGGGTCACGTCCCGCAGCTCGTGCAGGACGGACGGGACGGTGGAGCAGATCGCGATGCCGTCGATGCCGTCACCGAGCTCGTCCCCGAGGAGGGGGTGCATGCCCATCAGGCCCTGGAGCAGGACGGCGAGCTCGTCGGCGGTGCGGCGGGCGTCCGTGGAGATCCGCCAGTGCTCGACGATCTCCTCACCGTCGAACAGGCCGAGCACGGTGTGGGTGTTCCCGACGTCGATGGTCAGCAGCATCGGTCAGCTCCGTGCCTCTCGCAGGTCGAGGCCGATGTCGAGGATCGGGGACGAGTGCGTCAGCGCGCCCACCGCGAGGTAGTCGACACCGGTGGCGGCGTAGGCGGCGGCATTCTCCAGCGTGAGGCGGCCGGAGGACTCCAGGACGGCCCGTCCGGCGACGATCCCGACGGCCTCCTCCGTCTCCATGGGCGTGAAGTTGTCCAGCAGGATCAGGTCCGCGCCGGCCTCCAGGACCTCGCGGACCTGGTGCAGGGTGTCGACCTCCACCTCGATCGGCACGTCGGGGAACTGCTCCCGTACGGCCTTGAACGCCTGGGCGACGCCGCCCGCAGCGATGACGTGGTTGTCCTTGACGAGGGCCGCGTCGGACAGCGACATGCGGTGGTTGACGCCGCCGCCGCAGCGCACCGCGTACTTCTCCAGGGCGCGCAGGCCCGGGGTGGTCTTGCGGGTGTCGCGGACCTTCGCCTTGTAGCCCTCCAGGGCGTCCGCCCACGCGCGCGTGGCGGTGGCGATGCCGGAGAGGCGGCACATGATGTTGAGGGCGCTGCGCTCACCGGTCAGCAGGTCGCGGGTGCGGGCCGTGACGGACAGCAGCTTCTGTCCGGCCGCGACGCGGTCGCCGTCGGCGACGTGCCGCTCCACCTCGAACTCATGGGTGCAGACGATGGACAGCACCGCCTCCGCGATGTGGATGCCGGCGACCACCCCGGCCTCGCGGGCGGTGAAGTCGGCCGTGGCGACGGCGTCCTCCGGAACGGTCGCGACCGTCGTGACGTCCACGCCGCCGTCCAGGTCCTCCTCGACGGCCCGGTACGCCACGTCCTCGACGAGTACGGGGTCGAGCCCGGCCTCTGCGAGGAGCGCGGCCAGCACGGGGTCGAGCCCGCATTCGTACACGTCGCCGTCGCCGCCCGCCGCGCAGCCGCAACCGTCGCCGCAGCCGCCCGCGTCGGTGGCGGCGGGGGCACCGATGCTGATGAGGGGCACGTCCACAGGCCGCGGGCGTTTTTCGGGCGTACTCATGGTCAGGGCTCCCTGGGGGCGTCGGCGGGGGTGGTAGGGGCTGGGGTCGCTTCGGCTGCGGCTGCTTCGGCTGCGGCTTCTGGTGCCTTGGCGGCTGCTGGTGCCTCGGTGGCTGCTGTCGCCTTGGCGGCTGCTGTCGCCTCGGTGGCTGCTGGTGCCTCGGCGGCCTCGGTTGGTTTGACGGCTGCTGGTGCGCTTGCGTCGGCGGGGGCCTCTGTGGTCGAGGGTGTCGCCGGGGCTGTGCGGGCCTCTGCGGCTCCGGGCGCCCGCGTGGCATCCGGTGCCTGCCCGGCCGCGCCCGCGCCCGCGTCCGCATCCGTCGGAGGGAAGTCGTGTGTGGCGGTGGCGCGGACGTCGAGGCTCCGGTCCGGCTCCAGCCGTACGACGAGGTGGCGGCGCCAGGCCGCGTCGTCGCGGTCGGGGTGGTCCTCCCGCCAGTGGCAGCCGCGGGTCTCCTCACGGCGGCGGGCGGCGGCGACCAGGACCCGGGCGACGCACAGCAGGTTGGTGGTCTCCCAGGACTCGACGCCCGGCACACCGGCCTTGTGCTCACCGGAACCGGTGTCGCCCGCGGCCTCGGCGTGGATGGCGTCCAGTGCCTCGGCGGCCGCCGCCAGGCTGGCGGCGGAACGCAGCACTCCGGCGCCCGCGGTCATCACGTGCTGGATACGGGACCGGCTGGACGGGGCGAGCAGGGGCAGCGCCCGGGGCGCGGGGTGCGGGACGGGCGCACCGGCCCGCCCCCGGTGCGCCGCGATGTCGTCGGCGATGCGCTCGGCGAAGACGAGTCCTTCGAGGAGGCTGTTGGAGGCGAGGCGGTTGGCCCCGTGCACACCTGTGCAGGCCACCTCTCCGCACGCGTAGAGGCCCGGCACGGTCGTCCGTCCCCGCAGGTCGGTACGGACACCGCCGGAGGCGTAGTGCGCGGCGGGTGCCACCGGGATGGGCTCCGTCACCGGGTCGTACCCGTGCGTGCGGCAGGCGGCGAGGATCGTCGGGAAGCGTGACTCCCACATGGCCGCGCCGAAATGCCGCGCGTCCAGGTACATGTGGTCGACGCCCTGCTCCCGCATGCGCCGCATGATGCCCTTCGCGACGATGTCGCGCGGAGCGAGCTCGGCCAGCTCGTGCTGCCCGACCATGAAGCGGACGCCGTCCGCGTCGACGAGGTGGGCGCCTTCTCCCCGTACCGCCTCGGAGACCAGTGGCTGCTGGCCCTCGGCGTCCCGTCCCAGGAACAGGACGGTGGGGTGGAACTGGACGAACTCCACGTCGCTGACCTCGGCCCCGGCACGCAGGGCGAGCGCGACGCCGTCGCCGGTGGAGACCGCGGGGTTGGTGGTCGCGGAGAAGACCTGGCCCATGCCGCCGGTGGCCAGGACGACGGCCGGGGCGTGGACGGCGCCGACGCCGTCGTGCTGGCCCTCGCCCATGACGTGCAGGGTGACGCCCGCGGTGCGGCCGTCGGCGTCGGTCAGCAAGTCGAGCACGAGGGCGTTCTCGATGGTCCGCACGGCCCGGTCGCGCACGGCGTCGACGAGAGCGCGGGATATCTCGGCACCGGTGGCGTCACCGCCCGCGTGCGCGATACGGCGCCGGTGGTGGCCGCCCTCGCGGGTGAGCTCGATGGTGCCGGTGTCGTCCGTGTCGAAGCGGGCGCCGGTGGCGATCAGCCGACGCACGGCGTCCGGGCCCTCGGTCACCAGGGCGCGCACGGCGTCCTCGTCGCACAGCCCCGCACCCGCGACGAGCGTGTCGTCCATGTGCTGGCCAGGGGTGTCGCCCTCGCCGAGCGCGGCGGCGATACCGCCCTGGGCCCAGCGGGTGGAGCCGTCGTCGAGGCGCGCCTTGGTGACGACGACCGTACGGAGTCCGGTGGCCGTGCAGCGCAGGGCGGCGGTCAGCCCGGCCACACCGGAGCCGACGACGACCACGTCCGCGTCGATGGCCCAGCCCGGTGCGGGGGCCTGGAGGCGTATACCGGTACCGGTCATGCGGAGGCTCCGTGGTCGGTGGGGCGGGTGGGGTCGACGGGGTCCGCATGATCGGCGGGGTGGGCGGGTGCGGCGGGGGTGGCGGAGCGCGGCTCAACGGTGGTGGCCTCGCCGCCGGTTCGCGCCGGTGCGATACCCGGGCCGAAGGTCAGCGGCAGGTTGTCGATGAGCCGCGTGGTACCGACCCGGGCGGCGACGGCCAGGATCGCCTCGCCGGTGTGGTCGTCGCGTACCTCCGTGAAGTCGGACGGGTCCACGAGCGCCAGGTAGTCCAACCGGAGCGGCGGATCCGCCTGGGCCGCCTCGTCCAGCACGACCCGGGCGGCGGCACGTACCGCGTGGGCGCCGCCACCCGCCACGTGCGCGGCCTGCGCCACCGCGTGGGCGTCGGCGGCCGCACGGGACTCGCCCAACCGGGACAGGGCGTCGGCGCGGCTCTGCGTGGCGGGCGCCGAGGCGGCACGGGCGCGCAGGGCCTCCTGGGCGGCCAGCCGGTCGCGGGCCGCGAACAGCGCGGCGGACAGCGCGAGTGCGGTGCGCCGCTCGGGCGACGACAGGTAGCGGTTGCGGCTCGACAGCGCCAGACCGTCGTCCTCCCGCACGGTCGGCACGCCGACGATCTCGACGGGGAAGTTCAGGTCCCGCACCATCCGGCGGATCAGAGCGAGCTGCTGGGCGTCCTTCTGGCCGAAGAACGCCGCGTCGGGGCGGGTCAGGTGGAGCAGCTTGGCCACGACGGTGAGCATCCCGTCGAAGTGCCCGGGCCTGGACGCGCCCTCCAGGCGCTCCCCCATGGGGCCTGCCGCGATACGGACCTGCGGCTCCCCGCCCGGGTAGACCTCCTCGACGGACGGCGCGAAGACCGCGTCGGCGCCGGCCGCGGCGGCGACCTGCATGTCGGCGTCGAGAGTGCGCGGGTAGCGGTCCAGGTCCTCACCCGCGCCGAACTGCAGCGGGTTGACGAAGACGGTGGTGACGACGACGCCGTCGTGCCCGACGTGGCTTCGGGCGGTGCGCACGAGGGTGGCGTGGCCCTCGTGCAGCGCGCCCATGGTCATCACGACCGCGACCCGGCCGGCCCCGGAGCGGCCCTTCTCACCGCCGCCAGCCGTCTCGCCCGTGCGGGCCTCCTCGCGGCCGCGGGCCAGGAACCCGTCCAGATCCTGCCGGGTACGGACGAGGGTCACGCCCCCGCCGGCAGCGCTCCGGCCCCCGGCCGCGGTCGACGCCGCGGCTCCGGTCACGGTCGGGGTCGAGGCCCTCCCGGCTCCGGTCGACGTCGACGCCTCTCCTATCGAGGCCGTCGCGGCTCCGGTCGACGTCGAGGCGGAGGTGGCGGCTGCCGTCGGCCCGGGTGCCTTCCCCGTCGCGCCGGGCGTCGTACCGTGCGCGCGGCGTGGGAGGTCCGTGCCTCCGGTGCCTCCGGGCGGAGTCGCGGGACCGTGGGAGGACGACGCCCCGTAGGCGGGCGTCCCGTGGGACGCGCCGGTCCCGTGGGAGGACGCGCCGGTCCCGTGGGGAGACGTCCCGGAAGAGGACGCTCCGGTCCTGTGGGAGGACGTCTGGCTCATCGGCTGCTGTCTCCTTCCGCACCGTCGTCGTCGCCACTGGCGGGGCGGGCCCCGGTGTTCTGGTCAGCTGCGAGGACGCCGAGCAGGTCCTCGGCGAGCTCGGGCTTGAGCAGGCCGTGTGCGAGTGCGCGGTCGGCGGTCGTGCGGGCCATCGCGAGATAGCCCGCTACGGTGCCGGGCGCGTGCTTGCGCAGCTCCGCCACATGCGCGGCCACCGTCCCCGCGTCGCCCCGCGCGACGGGCCCGGTCAGGGCGGCGTCCCCGGACCGCAGCGCGTTGTCCAGCGCGGCACCCAGGAGCGGGCCGAGCATCCGGTCGGGCGCCGCGACACCGGCGGTGCGCAGCAGTTCCATGGACTGCGCCACCAGGGTGACGAGGTGGTTGGCCCCCAGGGCGAGGGCCGCGTGATACAGCGGCCGGGACTCCTCGGCGACCCACTCGGGCTCGCCGCCCATCTCGATGACCAGGGCCTCGGCGGCCAGCCGCAGTTCCTCCGGGGCGGTGACCCCGAAGGAGCACCCGGCCAGCCGGTCCACGTCGACGCGCGTCCCGGTGAACGTCATCGCCGGGTGCAGGGCCAGCGGCAGCCCTCCGGCGCGCCGCGCCGGATCGAGCACCGCCGCCCCGAACCGCCCCGACGTGTGCACGATCAGCTGACCAGGCCGCACGGCCCCGGTCTCCGCCAGGCCCGCGACCAGTCCCGGCAGCACGTCGTCCGGCACGGTCAGCAGCACCAGCTCGGCCCGCTCCAGCACCTGCGCCGGCGGTACGACCGGCACCCCCGGCAGCAGCTCCGCGGCGCGCCGCCGCGACGCGTCGGACACACCCGACACCGCGACGGGGCGGTGGCCGGCGAGCTGCAGCGACGCGGCCAGGGCGGGGCCGACCCTGCCTGCGCCGACGACGCCGACGGTGAGCCGGGCGGGGCGGGGTTCTGGTGGTGGATTCACGTGGCGACGGCCTTCCGTTCCAGTCCGCGGGGGGTACCGGACGATTCCTCGTCATGCTACGCCAGCGTTTCGCGCGCCTTCCGCGCTGTCCACAGGCAGCGGCACCCGGTCTGATAATCGCGCGCCCCTGTGGAAGCAGCACGGCGATGATCCCCGCATGACTGGTGCAATGGCGGAGGGCTCGAAGCCCGAGCAGGACGTGCGGCCCGGTGGCGGCCGGCGCGACGAGGCGCGCCGCGGTGCCGCGGGGCACGGGGACGCGGAGCAGGGAGGAAGTGGTGAGTGCCGAAGCGACGGGCAGCAGGAAGGACATGGTGAATGCCGAAGCGACGGGCAGCAGGAAGGCGGTGGTGATTGCCCAAGCGACGGGCAGCAGCGGCGCAGGCTGGTGGCGTGGCGGGGCGCCGGCCGGACGCTGACGCGGAGACCGGGTGAGAGGACGCTGCGGGAGCGGTTGACGGAGCTGGTGCGCGACGCGGAGGAGGTGTACGACCTGGCCGAGTCCGTCGACCTGTACGGGGACGGGGTCGTCGCGGAGCTGGAGCGGCGGGTGGCGGAGCTGCTCGGGTTCCCGTCGGCGGTGTTCTTCCCGACGGGAACGATGGCGCAGCAGGTGGCGCTGCGCTGCTGGGCCGGGCGGAGCGGGAACCCGGTGGTGGCGCTGCACCCGGTGGCACATCCGGAGCTGCACGAGAGGGATGCGCTGACTGCGGTGAGCGGGCTGCGCACGGTGCATCCGACCCGCGAGCCGCGGCTGCCGACGGCGAGCGAGGTGCGGGCCCTGGAGGAGCCGTTCGGGACGCTGATGCTGGAGCTGCCGCTGCGGGACGCGGGATACGTCCTGCCGGAGTGGCACGAGTTGGTGGAGGTGGTGGAGGCAGCACGGGAACGTGACGCGCTCGTGCACTTCGACGGTGCGCGGTTGTGGGAGACCACGTCGCGCTTCGGGCGGGGGCTGAGCGAGATCGCGGGACTCGCGGACAGTGTGTACGTGTCGTTCTACAAGTCGCTGGGCGGACTGTCCGGGGCGGCGCTGGTGGGGCCCGAGGCGTTCGTGGACGAGGCCCGGGTGTGGCGGCACCGCTACGGCGGCTCGGTGTTCCAGCAGCACCCCGCGGCACTGGCCGCGCTGGCGGGGCTGGAGCGGGAGCTGCCCAGGCTGCCGGAGTACGTCGCGCAGGCCGCGGTGGTGGCGGGGGCGCTGCGCGAGGGCTTGGAGGCCGCCGGGGTGCCGTGGCTCCGGCTCCAGCCGGAGCGGCCGCACACACATGAGTTCCGCGTGTGGCTGCCGTATCCGCCGGACGTACTGGCGGAGGCGGCTCTGCGGCAGTCCGAGCGGACGGGGGTGACGCTGTTCCACCGCTGGTTCGGCGGCGGCCCCGCCGGTCCGCCCGGCATCGCCTACACCGAGGTGTCGGTGACGGCACCGGGTCTGGCCTGGACGGCGGATGACGTGAAGGAGGCTGCGGGGAGGTTCATGGAGTTCGTTCGACAGGTGGCACAGGAGGCGTGATCGCCGACTCGCCCCTGTGGCGGCATGGCGCCGCCGGCGGGACGGGCGAGTGGGCACGGCCGGGCGGGTTCGGTACGGGGGCCTGGTCGGCACGGGGGGCCGGTTCGCGCGGGGTCCGGTTCGCACGCGGTCCGGCCTGCACGGGGGCGTGGTTGCCCCAGGGCACAGCGGGCGGGTGCGGCAGCGTCCGATGGCGGGCAGCTGACGGCTCCGGCCGCGGTGCAGCAGTGGCCGGCTACGGCGGGGGCGCCGCGGTGATGGGGCCACCAGCGGTGGCGGCGCGGCGGCACTCGGTACCGCGACGGGTGCGGGAGTGGCCGGGCCCGGCGGTGCGGCGAGGCTGGGCCGGGCTGGGCTGACGGGCCTGGCTGGGCTGACGGACCTCACTGGGTCGGCGGGCCCGGCTGGGCTGACGGCGCTGACCCGGCCGACCGGGCCGACCGGGCCGACCGGGCCGACCGGGCCGACCGGGCCGACCGGCGTGGATTGACAGAGATCGTCAAGCGGGCGCAAGCCCCGGTGGGAGGTACCTCAGGATGAGAACGTGAGCGTGACCATAGACATCACGGGACTGCCGGCAGAGCGCGTCGTCTTCGCCCTCTCGCCACTCGCGGAGCTGGCGACGGCCCTGCACGCGCTGGCCGAGCCTGCTCATCACCCGGGGCTGCACGGCTGGGCGACGGCCACCGCGTCGGGACTGAAGCCCGACCTGGCCGACCGGCTCCACGAGGCGAACTTCCTGTGGACGAGCTCGCTGTCGGACGTGTTCCTGCCGTACGCCGGTCTCCGCGACGGGGACGGGCAGCCCGGTGCCACGCTCGCGGAGGAGCTGGACCTGCTGGACCGGCTCGACGAGGAGCGGTTCGTCGCGGCCGCCCTGGAGTTCAGTTGCTCCGTGGCACAGGTGACGGAGGAGGTGTGCCGGCCGGCCCGGGCGCTGGAACTGGCCGCGGGCCGAGGCCCCCGGCAGCTGGAGTTCACCCGTCGGCTGCTGGACGATCCGAGCGGGGTGCGGGCGTGGCTGCGGCGGTTGTTCGAGGACTGCGACGAGGCGTTCTTCGCGGACACTTGGCGGCGCGTCCTGCCGACGCTGGCCGCCGACGCCCGGGAGAAGGGCGCTCTGCTCCGCCACAAGGGGGTGGAGGAGGCCGTGCGGGCGGTGTCGCCGGCGGTGACGGTCGCCGAGGAGGACGGGCGCCGCCGGATCCGCGTGGACAAGATGGCGCAGGGCCACACCTCGGCCGTGGAGTCCGAGCTCGGGCCCGGAGTGCTGTTCGTGCCGTCCAGGTTCGGCTGGCCGCACCTGCTGGTGCTGCACGCGCCGCGCTGGCGGCCCGTCGTCCACTACCCGGTCGGGGTGCCGGGGGTGCCCGGCGCCGCATCGGTGGAGCTGCTGCAGCGGCGCATGGAGGCCCTGGCCCACCCGCTGCGGATGCGGCTGTGCCGGCAGCTGGCGCGCGGTTCGTATACGACGAGCGAGCTGGCCGACATCTACGGCATCACGTCCCCCGAGGTGTCCCGCCATCTGTCGGTACTGAAGAAGGCGGATCTTGTGACGGTCCGGCGCCGGGGCCGCTACGTCCTCCACCAACTCGACGTGGCGGCTGTCGCCCGCATCGGCGGCGACTTCCTCGAAACCGTCCTCCGGTGACGACCCGGGCCGAAGCGGCTGCCGGGCCACCGAGCAGGCCGGGCCGGCCGCTCCACCCGAGACGCCCCGACCAGCGACCACCAGCCACCAGCCGCCGGCCCCAGCCCCCAAGCCCCCAGCCCTCACCCCTCACCCCCACCCCCCAGCCCCCAAGCCCCCAGCCCTCACCCCTCAGCCCCCAGCCCCCAGCCCCCAGCCCTGACCGTTAACCCTCGGCTACCAGCGGCCAGACACCGGCCACGGCGGTCGCCCGACCCCTCAACCGCTCAACCGCTCGACCACCCGACCGCTCTTCGTGAAGCCCTCGCCGCACGATCGTGCCTTGGGCCTGTCCCCGCGTCGCGCCGGGTCACCCTCGACGCAGGTGGTGGAGGCCGACGCGGGCCCGCCGCAGGCGCTGTCGAAGGGGGCCGTAGGTGTTCGGCAACAGGGTGAGGCCCGCGGAGGCGGCGACGGCCTCTGCCACCTCCGGGACGGTCGACCGGTCCGTACGGACGTGCTGTGCGAAGTCCGGGAGGGCCAACCGCTCCAGGCAGTGGTCGAGCCGGGCGACGGCGAAGCTCTCCCGTCGCAGGCCGCGGCCGAGGCCGAGGCCGCGCTCGGCGAGGCGGCGCAGCACCGTCTCCCGAGGGGCGAGGAGCGCGAAGTGGCGGACGTCGTGGCCGCCGTCGCGGAGGGCGCCGATGATCTCGGCGAAGTACCCCGGCTCGACGAGGGTCATGGGTGCGATGACGGGTCCGCCGCCCTCGTGCCGCCGCAGGACGAGGTCCAGCACCTCGCGCACCCCCAGTCGCCAGGCAGCGAAGTCCTGGAAGTCGCCGCGCAGCGGCCGGGGGGTCATCCGGTGCAGGCCGAAGCCGACCTCCTCCGGGTCGCAGACGACGCTGTCGGGCAGGCGCCGGTGGAGCTCGTACGCGGTCTGCGTCTTGCCGCCGCCGAAGGGGCCGTTGAGCCAGAGCAGCATGTCAGGGCCGCGCTCCGCCGCCCGCGCGGACCAGGCCGGTCTCGTAGGCGAGGACGACGACCTGCACACGGTCGCGCAGCTCCAGCTTGGTGAGGATGCGCCCCACATGGGTCTTGACGGTCGCCTCGGACAGGACGAGCCGTGCGGCGATCTCGCCGTTCGACAGGCCCTGGGCCACCAGGAGCATGACCTCCCGTTCCCGGTCCGTGAGCCGGTCCAGCGCCTTGTGCTGCGGCTGCCCGGTGGCGCCGGACGGCAGCATGGACGAGAAGCGGTCCAGCAGCCGCCGCGTCGTCGACGGCGCCACGACCGCGTCCCCGCTGTGCACGGCCCGGATCGCGGCCAGCAGCTCGTGGGGCGGCACGTCCTTGAGCATGAAGCCGCTGGCGCCTGCCTTCAGGCCGGAGAACGCGTACTCGTCCAGGTCGAACGTCGTGAGGATGAGGACGCGCGGGGCGCCCGGCTCGGAGCAGATGCGGCGGGTGGTCTCCACGCCGTCCAGCTTCGGCATGCGGACGTCCATGAGGACCACGTCGACCGGTGTCGACCGCAGGACCTGAAGGGCCTCCACCCCGTCACCCGCCTCCGCGACGACCTCCATGTCCGGTTGGGCGGCGAGCACCATGCGGAAGCCGGTACGGAGCAGCACCTGGTCGTCGACCAGCATCAGACGGATGGTCATGGGGCCTCATTCCTGGGGTGATGGGGGGCGTGGCGCACGGGGCGCTCACGGTGCGGGCTTCAGGGGCAGGAGGGCGCTGATCCGGAATCCGCCGCCCGGGCGGGGTCCCGCGTCGAGTGTGCCGCCGACCATGCCGACCCGTTCCCGCATGCCGATCAGGCCGTGGCCGCTGCCGTCCGCGCCGCCGTCCTCGTACATCTCCTGGGCCGCGCCGCGGCCGTCGTCCTCGACGAGCAGGCCCAGCCCGTCGTCGAAGTACATCAGCCGGACGCTCGCGCCGGCGTCCGGGCCGCCGTGCTTGCGGGTGTTGGTGAGCGCCTCCTGCACGATGCGGTACGCGGTGAGCTCGACACCGCTCGGCAAGGGCCGGGGGGTTCCCTCGATCTTGAAGTCGACGGGGAGGCCGGCGGTGCGCACCTGCTCCACCAGGTCCTCGATCTGGCCGACGTCGGGCTGCGGCACGTACTCGCCCGCCTCCTCGTGCTCACCGGTGCGGAGGATGCCGAGCAGCCTGCGCATCTCGGCGAGCGCCTGCCGGCCGGTGGACGAGATGGTCTCCAGGGCCTGCCGGGCCTGGTCCGGCGCGGCGTCCAGGACGTAGGCGGCGCCGTCGGCCTGCACGACCATGACGGACACGTTGTGGGCGACGACGTCGTGGAGCTCCCGGGCGATACGGGCCCGCTCCGCGGCGACCGCCACCTTGGCCTGGGCCTCGCGCTCCCGTTCCAGGCGGGCCGCCCGCTCCTCCAGCTGCGCGAAGTACGCGCGCCGGGTGCGCATCGAGTCGCCGAGCACCCAGGCCAGCACGAACGGCACCGTCATGAACACGGTGAACGCCACCACGCCGAACAGCGACAGGTCCGGCCCCGGCCAGCGCAGCCCCGCCAGCGGCGCGGCCACCAGCCCGCCGGCCAGCGCGAACCGCGAGGCCCAGCGCGGTCCGTCGTCGGCGGCGACCGTGTAGATGATCACCAGCATCGCGAAGTCGGCCGGATTGACCCGCACGTCCAGGACGAGCTGCGCTACCCCGAGGGCCGCCGCGAGGAGCAGCATCTTGCGGGGGGCCCGGCGGCGCAGCGCCACGACGAGGCAGAGCAGCAGCACGATGACGACGTTGACGACCAAGTTTCCCGACATGCCGGACATGGACACCGCAGCCAGGCCGAGGAGCATCACGGCCCAGAAGCTGTCGACGCCCGTCGGGTGCTGGCGGAGGAAGTCGTAGAGGCGCTGCACGTAACCCAGCGTAGGGAAGGCTGACAGGTGCCCGGGTCAACCGGGAGTGCGATCCAGGGGAAACCGCCCTACTCCCCAAGGTGGACACTGGGCACGTGACGGATGAGACGGACGCGACACCGGAACCGGCACCGAGCCGCGCACCCCACGGGACGCCGACACCGGACCCGGCACCAGACCCCGCACCCCACCAGACGGCATCACCGCCCCCCGGCCAGGACCCCGCACCCCACCAGACGCCGGCACCACCCCCCGGCCAAGGCCCCGCACCCCACCGGACGCCCACACCGGGCCGGCAAGCGGCACCGGATCCCGTCCCCCGCGGCGCACCGGCCGCGCCCCCGCCGCAGGGCTGGCGGGGGTGGCGGGAGGCCGCTGAGGCCGCGCTGTACGGGCCCGGCGGCTTCTACCTGCGCCCGGAAGGGCCCGCCGCCACTTCCGTACGTCGGTGCACGCCTCCCCGCTCTTCGCCTCCGCCGTCGCCCGCCTCCTGGAGCGCACCGCGCGGGAGCTCGGCACGGACGAGGTCGCGTTCGTCGACATGGGCGCGGGCCGGGGCGAGCTGGCGGCGGGTGTGCTGGCGGCCGTGCCGGCGGGGCTGCGGGTCCGGGCGTACGCCGTGGAGCGGGCCGCCCGGCCGGAGGGGCTCGACCCGCGCGTGGAATGGACCGGCCTCCCGCCGGAGGGGGTGCGGGGGCTGCTGTTCGCCAACGAGTGGCTGGACAACGTACCCGTCGACGTCGCCCAGGCCGATGAGGCCGGCACCGCGCGCCGCGTAGAGGTGCGGGAGGACGGCACCGAGCGGCTCGGCGCGCCGGTGACCGGGGCGGACGCCGCGTGGCTGGAGCGCTGGTGGCCGCTGCGGGAGCCGGGGACGCGGGCGGAGATCGGCCGGCCCCGCGACGAGGCGTGGGCGGCCGCCGCCGGCACGCTGTCCGCCGGGCTCGCGGTCGCGGTGGACTACGCGCACCGGGCGGAGTCACGGCCTCCGTACGGGACGCTGACCGGGTTCCGGGAGGGGCGCGAGGTGCCGCCGGTGCCGGACGGCACCTGCGACATCACCGCACACGTCGCCCTGGACGCGTGCGCGGCGGCGGCCGCGGTGCCCGGGGCGGCCGCCGAGCTGACCAGCCAGCGGGAGGCCCTGCACCGGCTGGGCGTGTCCGGCGGGCGCCCGCCGCTGGCCCTCGCCTCCCGCGACCCGGCCGGCTACGTCCGGGCGCTGGCCGCCGCCGGCGAGGCCGCCGAGCTGACCGCCCGCGGCGGGCTGGGCGACTTCACCTGGCTGCTCCAGCGGGTGCCGGGAGAGGGATACTGTCCGGCATGACGCAGACGCAGGCCCCTCGGCCCAGGGAGACCACGGTCGGCATCGGAGGCGCCGCCGAGAGCACCGACATGGTGCTGAACATCGGCCCCCAGCACCCGTCCACCCACGGGGTGCTGCGGCTGCGCCTGGTCCTGGACGGCGAGCTGATCCGGCACGCCGAACCGGTGGTCGGCTACATGCACCGGGGCGCCGAGAAGCTGTTCGAGGCCCGGGACTACCGGCAGATCGTGATGCTGGCCAACCGGCACGACTGGCTGTCGGCGTTCTCCAACGAGCTGGGCGTCGTCATGGCCGTCGAGCGGATGCTCGGCATGGAG
Organism: Streptomyces sp. CC228A; assembly: GCF_021390935.1. GTDB lineage: Bacteria > Actinomycetota > Actinomycetes > Streptomycetales > Streptomycetaceae > Streptomyces. Next base: position 156,932 of record NZ_JAJPUI010000011.1, on the reverse strand, counting down.
GTGCCAGAGCGGGCCGTGTGGACGCGGACGCTGCTGGCGGAGCTGAACCGGGTCCTGAACCATCTGATGTTCCTCGGCTCCTATCCGCTGGAGCTGGGCGGCATCACGCCGATCTTCCACGCCTTCCGGGAGCGCGAGGAGCTCCAGCACGTGATGGAGGAGGTCTCCGGCGGCCGGATGCACTACATGTTCAACCGGGTCGGCGGGCTGAAGGAGGACCTCCCGGCGGGCTGGCTCGGCCGCGCCCGCGAGGCCGTCGCCTCCGTCACGTCCCGGATGGACGTGTACGACCGGCTGGTCCTCGGCAACGAGATCTTCCGGGGCCGTACGAGGGGCGTCGGCGTCCTGTCGCCGGAGCTGGCCCGCGCGTACGGGGTGAGCGGGCCCATCGCGCGGGCGTCCGGCGTCGACTTCGACCTGCGGCGCGACGAGCCGTACCTCGCGTACGGGGAGCTGGCGGGCGCCCTGAAGGTGGTCACCCGGCAGGAGGGCGACTGCCTCGCGCGGTTCGAGTGCCTGCTGGAGCAGACGCACAACGCGCTGGAGCTGGCCGAGGCATGCCTGGACCGGCTCGCGGAGCTGCCGCCGGGCCCGATCAACCAGCGGCTGCCGAAGGTGCTGAAGGCGCCCGAGGGCCACACGTACGCCTGGACCGAGAACCCCCTCGGCGTCAACGGCTACTACCTGGTGTCGAAGGGCGAGAAGACGCCCTACCGGTTGAAGCTGCGCTCGGCGTCGTACAACAACATCCAGGTGCTGACCGAGCTGCTGCCGGGCACGCTGGTGTCCGACATGGTGGCGATCCTCGGTTCGTTCTTCTTCGTCGTGGGCGACATCGACAAGTGAGGGCCGGGGCGCCGTGCGCCCCGGCCCTCACCGGTGGTGTCCCCGTCGGTCAGGAGCTGACGGCGTTCCGCAGCCCGGCGACGTCGATCTGCTCGGTCTCGTCGTGCGCGGTGAGGTCGATGACCTCGCCGACGGCGTGCTCGGCGCCGCGCGGCCGGACCGGCGGCGGGTCCTCCGCCCGGGCGTCCACGGGGCTGCCCGCCTGGGCCTCCGCCTGCGCCTCGGACTGCATCTCCACCTGAGCCTCAGCCCGGACCCCGGACTGCATCTCCACCTGGACCTCGGGCTGCATCTCGGCCGGTACTTCGGCCGGGGTCGCGGCCTGTGCTCCGGCCTGGATCTCCGCCTGGGCGAGTGCCTCCTCGCCCACGACGTCGGCCAGGTCCTCCTGCTGCACGGCCTCGATGGCGGGGACGGGCTGCTTCGCCGTGAGCTGCTTGCCGCCCTGCTTGCGCAGCGCCTTCTCCCCTTCCATGCCGAAGAAGTCGAAGCTGCCCTCGGGGCGGGGCGCCGAGCGGCGCTGCGGCGCCGGCGGCACGATGGCGGCCGCCGCGGGCACGTGCCGCATCGCGGACGCGGCGGACGCGGCGGACGCGGTGGAGCCGGGCGCCTTGCGCAGCGCGGCCTCGGCGATGCGGCGGGCCTCCTGCGCGGCGGCGTTGCGGGTGAGGTTCTGCAGGGCACGGGCCGCGCGCAGGTAGTCGCCGGCCGTGGGCGCGGTGGTGGCGACGGCGAGTTCGGCACCGGTGGAGCCGCCTGCCGTCCCCGGCCCCGCCGAGCCGGGGACTGCGGGGTCGCCGGTGGAGGCGGTGGCTCCGAGGGCCAGTTGGCGGCGGCCTTCCAGGGCGCTGGCCCGCTCCGTCTCCGCGGTGGCGTAGCGGCGCAACAGCCCGGCGTGCTCGTTGCGCAGCTTGGCGAGCTCCACGCGCTTGGCGCGCAGCTTCGCGTCCAGCTTGGCCCGCAGGTCCCGGGCCTCCTCCAGGTCGGCCTCCAGCTCGGCTATGCGCTCCTCGGTGCGCCACTCGTCGCTGGCGCGGGCACGCGTGAGTTCCGCGACCCGGCGGCCCGCGGTGCGGTCCCAGCTGCGCATGAGGACGGCGCCGGTGACGGCCGCGGCGGCCGCCGCGGCGACCAGCAGGCGGAGCACCAGGGGGTCGGCCAGGAGCCAGGCCCCTCCGGCGCACAGAACGGATGCTCCGGCCACCGCGGTGGGCGGAAGAAGCCGGTGCAGAGGAGGGGAATGGCGGTGGCGTCCACGTGGCATGGCCTGAAATTTACCGTGCGTAGGGGGTCTCTGGGGTGTCGGCCCGGCAATGTTTTGCCCACGCGTTCCGTTTCCCCGTCAACCACCCCACGCGGCCGTGCTCCCGGTGCAGTTCGGGAGGGTGCCGCTACTTCCGGATCAGCCCCTTCTCGACCAGGTAACTCTTCGCCGCGTCGACGGGCTTCGCCCGCTCCGCGTCCACCTTCCTGTTCAACTCCACCAGATCCGCCGTCGTGAGGGCCTCCGTGACCTTGGCGAGGGCGGCGGCGATCTCCGCGGAGCCCGCATCGCGCGCATTGACGACCGGCAGCACGTTGTCCGCGTTCTGCAGCTTCTTGTCGTCCTCCAGCAGCACCAGGCCGAAGGCGTCGAGCGTGGCGTCGGTGGTCGTGGTCAGCACGAGCTGGTCGATGCCGTCCTTCACCGCCTGCTTGGCCTGCGGGGTGCCGACGCCCTTGGGGTCCACACCGGTCACGTCGATTCCGTACACCGACTTCAGCCCCGGCGCGCAGAACGGCCGCACGGTGCACTCGTCACCGGCGGCGATCTTCACCTTCAGCTTGGACCGGCCGAGGTCGGAAAGCGTCTTCAGGTTGTTCTTGTCGGCGAATTCCCGGGTCACCGCGAAAGCGTTCTGATCGACCGCCTCACCCGCCGGGAGCACCTTCAGTCCGCGCGGCTCCGCCAGCTTCTCCAAGGCCGCCACGGTCGCCGCCACATCGCTGGACGCGACCGGCTTCTCCTCGGGCGCCTTCGGGCCGTTCGTCTTCGCGTTGAGGAATTCCGCAAGCGTAGCCGCGTATTCCGGTACGACGTCGATCTCGCCCTTCTCCAGCGACGGTTCGTACAGCTCCCGGTTCTCCACCGTTCTGATGGTGGTCCGGTACCCGGCGTCCGCCAGCACCTGCGCGTACAGCTCAGCGAGCACCTTGGACTCGGTGAAGCCCGCGGACCCCACCACCAGCTCCCCCTTGCCGGGCTGCGAGGATCCGCCGCCGCTCTCCTCCAGGCTCTCGCCGCCGCACGCGCCCAGCACGGCGGTCAGCACCAGCGCGCCCGCCACGGCACCGGCCGTCCGCGCACCCCTGTTGTTCCTCGGCATCATGGTCTTCTCCGTCTCTTCGGTCCATGGCCCACGAGCGCCCGGCTCACACCGGCCAGCGCCCCCTCCACCAGCAGCGCCAGCGCGCCGACCAGCAGGGCCCCCGCGAACACCTGCGCGGTGTCGTACGTGTGGAAACCCGCGGTGATGATCCGGCCGAGACCGCCCTCCCCGGCCATGGCCGCCAGCGTGGCGGTCGCGACGACCTGCACGGCCGCCAGCCGCAGCCCCGTCAGCACCAGCGGCAGGGCGAGCGGCAGCTCGACCGTGCGGAACAACTGGCCCCCCGACATCCCCATGCCGCGAGCAGCCTCCACCACCGCCCGGTCCACCTCGCGCACCCCCAGATACGCGTTGGTCAGCAGCGGCGGCACCGCGAACAGCACCAGCGCGACGATCGTGGGGACACCGCCGTACCGCCCCAGCGGGGTCAGCGTCAGCAGCACCAGCACCGCCAGCGTCGGCACCGCGCGCCCCACGTTCGACACGTTCACCGCCAGGGCCCCGCCCCGGCCGACGTGCCCCAGCCAGAACGCCACCGGAAGCGCGATCAGACACGACAGCAGCAGGCACACACCGCTGAACCACAGATGCTCCCCGAGCCTGTTCCACACCCCCGACTCGCCCTGCCAGTTGGCCCCCGTACCCAACCAGCCCAGCGCGTCCGACACCACACCCATCGCCTAACCCGCCTCCCCCGCGGCCCGCGCCCGCGCACCCGCCCGGCCCCGCGGCCGACCCGGCCGTGCCGAACTCCGCGCCCACGGCGTGAGCAGCCGCTGCACCCCCAGCAGCAGGACGTCGGCGGTCACGGCCAGCAGCACGCACAGCACCGACGCGGTCAGCACCTGCGCCTTGAAGAAGCTCTGCAGCCCGCCCGTGATCAGCGTCCCGAGTCCGCCGTGGTCCACCAGCGCACCCACCGTCGTCAGCGCCACGGTCGACACCGTCGCCATCCGCACCCCCGCCATCAGCGCGGGCAGCGCGAGCGGAAGCTCCACCTCCCACAGCAGCCGGCCCGGCCCGTAGCCCATCCCCCGGGCGGCCTCCCGCGTCTCCTCCGGCACCGCCGCCAGACCCGCCAGGATGTTCCGCACCAGGATCGTCAGCGAGTACAGCACCAGACCGGTCACCACCAGCGCCGCCGACAGCCCGAACACCGGCAGCAGCAGCGAGAACATCGCCAGCGACGGCACCGCGTACAGCAGCGTCGTCAGGCCCAGCACCGGACCCGCGAACCCGGGCCGCGCCCGCACCAGCAGCGCCAGCGGGAACGCCACGGCGAGCCCGATCAGCACCGAGACGACCGTGAGCCACACGTGCTCCCCCGTCGCCTCCAGCAGCTCCGGAGCGCGGGAGCGCACGTACTCCCCGCAGACCCAGTCGTTGGCCGCCAGGCATCCGCCGCCCGCGGCGGCACCGGCCGCGCCGTCAGCGGCGAGCACCGCCGGACCCGCACCGCTCACTGCTCCCCCACCTCCCCCGGAGTGACGACGACAGGGCGTCACCCGCGCCCCTTCGCAGCGGTGTTCGACCCGAAACGACCCTACGCCCCGGCACTGACATTCACCGCCCGACGCCCCGAAGAGGCACCATAGGCCCCAGCCTCACCAGAGGTCACCAAGGGCCACAAGGGGGAACAGTGATCCGGTTCGAGAACGTCACCAAGCTCTACCCCGACGGCACACGCGCCGTCGACGACCTGACCTTCGAGGTCGCCGAAGGCGAACTGGTCACCCTCGTCGGCCCGTCCGGCTGCGGCAAGACCACCACGATGAAGATGGTCAACCGCCTCGTCGAGCCCACTTCCGGCCGTATCCGCGTCGCCGGCCGCGACATCGCCGACACCGACCCCGTGGAACTGCGGCGCCGCATCGGCTACGTCATCCAGCAGGTGGGCCTCTTCCCCCACCGCACCGTCCTGGAGAACACCGCGACCGTACCGCGCCTCCTCGGCACCGCGAAGGCCAAGGCCCGCGCCCGCGCCGCCGAACTGCTCGACCTGGTCGGCCTGGACCCCGCCACCTACGGCGACCGCTACCCCCACCAGCTCTCCGGCGGCCAGCGCCAGCGCATCGGCGTCGCCCGCGCGCTCGCCGCCGACCCCCCCGTCCTGCTGATGGACGAGCCGTTCGGCGCCGTCGACCCCGTCGTCCGGGAGCGGCTGCAAAGCGAGTTCCTCCGGCTCCAGTCCCGGATGCGCAAGACGGTGCTGTTCGTCACCCACGACCTGGAGGAGGCGGTCCGGCTCGGCGACCGCATGGCGGTCTACGGGCAGGGCCGCATCGAGCAGCTCGACACGCCCGCCACCGTCCTCGGCGCCCCCGCCACCCCCTACGTCGCCGAGTTCGTCGGCGCCGACCGCGCCCTCAAGCGGCTCGCCGTCACCCCCGTGCGGAAGGCCCACCTGGAGCAGCCGCCCACCGTGACCCTGGACGACCCGCTGGCGGCCGCGCCCGGTGACGGCCCGGCCGTCGTGCTCGACGCGGCGGGCCGGCCGTACGGATGGCTCCCGGCGGGCAGCGCGGGCACCGCCGGCGGCGTACGGGACCGCGCCCGCCCCGCACAGGCCCGCGTGCCGCTCGGCGCCTCCCTCAAGGAGGCGCTTGCCGCGCTGCTGCAGGACGACGCGGGCTGGGTCGCCGTCGTCGAGCCCGACCCGGACGGCCGGCACCCGCAGAGCCGGGACCGGGAGGGCCGGACCCCGAAGAGCCTGACACCGGGCGGCCGGAACCCGCAGAGCCCGGACCCGCAGGGCCGGGACTCGCAGGGCCGGGACCCGCAGGGCCAAGACTCGCAGGGCCGGGACGGCGGGCGCTACCTCGGCGTCCTCACCCCCGAGCGGCTCCACGAGGCCCTGCGCGACTCCGTGCGCGCCGAGGCCCCCGCCGTCACGCCGCGCTGAGGCGGCCGCTCATCCACACCAGCGCCGGCGGGATCTCCCGGTTCCACGTGCCGAAGTTGTGGCCCCCGCTGTCCAGCATGATCGACGAGACCCGTGCGGGGGACTTCACCTTCTCGATGAACTCCAGCGTCCCCTTCAGGTTCCCCTCCCCCTGCCGCGACGACGCGACCAGGAAGGACGACTTCCCCAGCGGCACGTTGTCCAGGCTCCACAGCAGGTCCGACCGCTTGCGCAGCGCGTCGTCGCCGCGGAACAGATCACCCGTCGTCACGTCCTCGGCCGCCTTGTAGTACGCGGACAGGCCCGCGCCGGCCGCGAACCGCTCCGGGTGGTGCAGCGCAATCTTCAGCGCGCAGTAGCCGCCCGTCGAGTTCCCGATGAAGCCCCAGTTCCGCGGCGCGCTCCCGACCCGGTACGCCTCCGACACGGCCTCCGGCAGGTCCTTCGCGAAGTACGTCTCCGTCTGCGGCCCGCCCGGCACGTCCACGCACTCCGTGTCCCGCGGCGGCGCCACGGTGGGCCGCAGCATCACCAGCACCATCGGCTGCATCCTCCCCGCCTTCACCTGCTCGTACGCGGTGCGCGGGTAGCGCAGCCCCTTCAGCAGGTTCTCGGCCGTGCCCGGGTACCCCGTCAGCACCACGGCCGCCGGGAACGTCCGCTGCGCGTTCTCCGGCCGGAAGTACTCGGGCGGCAGGTAGACGTAGGCGGGGCTGTCGATGCCCGACCGCTCGCCCGACACCACCACCTTCTGGATCTCCCCGCCGACCTCCGGCCGCTGCCCACCCGGCACCTCCAGGCCCCGCCGCTCCAGCACAGTGACGTTTCTGCTGCCCGCCGAATGGTCGACCACCACCCCCATCTCCTGCTCCTGGCCGAAAAGGTCGGCCCAGGACCCGTAGAACAGGAAGTAGTTGTTCGCCGCCAGACCCACCGCCGCGAACAACGACAGCTGCGTCGCCACCAGCAGCCCCACCCTGCCCAGCAGCACCCGCCAACCCCGTCCCGACAGCCGCGGCCACAGCCACACCGTCACCGCGAACAGCGCCACGGCCACGACAGTGGCCAGGGCCAGAACCTTGTTGCTGGTGAGACCCATGCGTCGTCAAGCTTTCCTGTCGAATCGGAAGGGGGCGAGATTTTTCCGGCGGGCCGATGAACCCGAGCCGCGGACGCGTCGTCCTAAAGGGCGCACACCGTCCGGTCGTCCCGCACCGGAGCCGCAACCGAGCGGCTCCCGGACGCCAGGGACACCACGACCTCTCGCAGAGCCACGGGAAGCCATGTCTGTCACGCAAGATGGGGATAAATCAGGATCGGTTCCGCATCGCATGCGCCGGATCCTGCGGGGCCCACGCCCCGAGAAGGTGCCCGCAATAGTCGGCACGGCCTGCACGTTCATCGGCCTCGTCGACATCGCCGCCGGCGTGTTCCCCCGGTTCCGCACCAGCCGCGTCCACGACCTCGTCGAATTCCTCCCCGGCACCCTCGGACCCCTGTCAGCGGCACTCTCCCTCAGCGTCGGCGTCCTGCTGCTCCTCCTCGCCCACGGACTCAAGCGCCACAAACGACGCGCCTGGCAGGCCGCCGTCATCCTGCTGCCCCTCGGCGCCGCCGCCCAGTTCACCTACCGCCACTCAGTCCTCGGCGCCCTCTTCTCCCTCGCCCTCCTCGCCCTCCTGCTCCACCACCGCAAGGAGTTCGCCGCCCTACCCGACCCCCGCAGCCGATGGCGGGCCCTCGCCAACTTCGTCCTCATGGGCGCCGGCTCCATCGGCCTCGGCCTGATCATCGTCAGCGCCCACCCCGGCAAGATCATCGGCGACCCCGGCCTCACCGACCGCCTCACCCACGTCCTCCTCGGCCTCTTCGGCACCGAAGGACCCGTCTCCTACAGCGGCAGCGTCTCCTGGACCGTCGGCTACTCCCTCGGCGCCCTGGGCCTCCTCACCGCCATCACCACCATCTACCTCGCCTTCCGCCCCGAGCACCCCGTCGCCCGACTCACCGAGGACGACGAGGCACGCCTACGCGAACTCCTCGCCCGGCACGGCGGCCGCGACTCCCTCGGCCACTTCGCGCTCCGCCGCGACAAAGCCGTCGTCTTCTCCCCCAGCGGCAAGGCCGCCGTCACCTACCGCGTCGTCTCCGGCGTCATGCTCGCCAGCGGCGACCCCATCGGCGACGTCGAAGCCTGGCCCGGCGCCATCGAACGCTTCATGGACGAAGCCAAAGCCCACTCCTGGACCCCCGCCGTCATGGGCTGCTCCGAGACCGGCGGCCACGTCTGGACCCGCGAGACCGGCCTCGACGCCCTGGAACTCGGCGACGAAGCAGTCGTCGACGTCCCCGGCTTCTCCCTCTCCGGCCGCGCCATGCGCAACGTACGCCAAATGGTCAAACGCATCGAACGCAACGGCTACCACACCCGCGTCCGACGCGCCCGCGACATCCCCGACACCGAAATGGAACACATCCGCCAGGCCGCCGCCGGCTGGCGCGGCACCACCACCGAGCGCGGCTTCTCCATGGCCCTCGGCCGCATCGGCGACCCCCAGGACGGCGACGCCGTCATCGCCACCGCCCACAAGACGGACGAACACACCGACACCTCCCCCTACGGCGACCTGAAAGCCGTCATCCACTTCGTACCGTGGGGCACCGACGGCATGTCCCTGGAACTCATGCGCCGCGACCGCACCGCCGACCCCGGCATGAACGAGCTGCTGATCGTCGCCGCCCTCCAGGCCTCCCCGCAGCTCGGCGTCGAACGCGTCTCCCTCAACTTCGCGATGTTCCGCTCCGCCCTCGCCCGCGGCGAGAAACTCGGCGCCGGCCCCGTCCTGCGCATCTGGCGTGGCCTGCTCGTCTTCCTCTCCCGCTGGTTCCAGATCGAATCCCTCTACAAGTTCAACGCCAAGTTCCAGCCACGCTGGGAACCCCGCTTCGTCGTCTACCGCCGCACCGGCGACCTGCCCCGCATCGGCCTGGCCGCCATGCAGGCCGAAGGCTTCGTGGACCTCACCCCACCCCGCCCCCTCCGCCGCAAGCACCCCAGGCCCGCACGGCCCTGCCCCCACATCACCCCACCGCCCGGCGAACACATGCGCGCCGCCTGACCCGCCGCTCCCACCCCGCCGCCCACCCCACGCCGCCCACCCGCGGCGCCCCCGGCGGCCCACGGGCCTAGGCTGGGGACATGAGTACGCTGCGTGCACGGGGCACAGTCCCAGGCCTCCCGGAATGGGACCGCTGTGCGGTCATGGGCGTCGTCAACGTGACACCCGACTCCTTCTCCGACGGCGGCCGCTGGTTCGACACCACCGCGGCCATCAAACACGGCCTGGAACTCGTCGCCCAAGGCGCCGACCTCATCGACGTCGGCGGCGAGTCCACCCGCCCCGGCGCCACCCGAGTGGACGAAGAAGAAGAACTACGCAGGGTCCTCCCCGTCGTACGGGGCCTGGCCGCCGAAGGCGTCACCCTCTCCGTCGACACCATGCGCGCCCACGTCGCCCGCAAAGCCGTCGAAGCCGGCGCCGCACTCGTCAACGACGTCAGCGGCGGGCAAGCCGACCCCGACATGATCCCCACCGTCGCCGCCACCGGCGCCCCCTTCGTCGTCATGCACTGGCGCGGCTTCAGCGACAACATGAACAGCCTCGCCGTCTACGACGACGTCGTCACCGACGTCGTCACCGAACTCCGCACCCGCCTCGAAGCCGTCATCACCGGCGGCATCGCCCCCGAAAACCTCATCGTCGACCCCGGCCTCGGCTTCGCCAAACAAGCCCACCACGACCTCGCCCTCCTCGCCCGCCTCGACGCACTCCGCGCACTCGGCCACCCCCTCCTCGTCGCCGCGTCCCGCAAACGCTTCCTCGGCCGCGTCCTCGCAGGAAGCGACGGCCACGCCCCGCCCCCCGCACGCGAACGGGACGCCGCCACCGCCGCCGTCTCCGCCATCGCCGCCCACGAAGGCGCCTGGGCCGTCCGCGTCCACGACGTACGCGCGACCGCCGACGCCGTCCGCGTCGCCCGCGCCATCGAGGGCGCCGCCCCGTGAGCGAGGCACGCACCGACACCGAGGCCGTCGAACAGGCCAACACCGCCTTCTACGACGCCGTCGAACGCGGCGACTTCGAAGAGGTCGCCGACCTCTGGCTGGACGACCGCCACGGCGACGTCTCCTGCGTCCACCCCGGCTGGCCCGTGCTCTCCGGCCGCGGAGAGGTCCTCCGCTCCTACGCGCTGATCATGGCGAACACCGAGTACATCCAGTTCTTCCTCACCGACGTGAACGTCTCCGTGGCCACCGACACCGCCGTCGTGACCTGCACCGAGAACATCCTCAGCGGCGGTCCCGCAGAAGACGGAGCCGAACTCGGACCCCTCGTCGGCCAGCTCGTCGTCGCCACCAACGTCTTCCGCCGCACCCCCGACGGCTGGAAGGTCTGGTCCCACCACGGATCCCCCGTCCTCGCCGAATCCGACGACGAAGAAGACGACGAGGACACCGTGTGAACCACGCGCTGCCACCGCCCCGAGTGGGTAAGCGAAGCCTTAGGGGCCCGCGGCCGGGCCCGCGCACGGACCCTGTCAGTGCCCGAAGGTAGATTCGACCCGTGGCACCCGAACCGTCCGCACCCGGCCGGGCGCCCAGCAGACCTACGACAGCAGGAGTGATTCGCGTGGATCGTGTCGCGCTGCGCGGCCTGAGGGCCCGCGGGCACCACGGCGTCTACCCCAGGGAGCGGGAAGAGGGCCAGACGTTCATCGTGGACCTGGTGCTGGGCCTCGACACCCGGCCCGCCGCCGCCGACGACGACCTGGCCAAGACCGTGCACTACGGCATCGTCGCCGAAGAGGTCGTCGACGTCGTCCAGGGCGAACCGGTCGACCTGATCGAAACCCTCGCCGAACGCATCGCCCAGCAGTGCCTCAAGCACGACGGCGTCCAAGAGGTGGAGGTCTGCGTCCACAAGCCCGACGCCCCCATCACCGTCCCCTTCGACGACGTCACCATCACGATCACCCGGAGCCGCGCATGAACCGCACACCCAGCGACCCGACGGTCCAGCCGGTCCCCGCATCCGTGACCGCCCAGGTCGACGCCGCCGACACCACCCTCTCCAACCCCAAGCGCGCCGTACTCTCCCTCGGCGGAAACCTCGGCAACCGCCTGGAAAACCTCCAAGGCGCCATCGACGCCCTGGAGGACACCCCCGGCGTCCGCGTCAAAGCCGTCTCCCCCGTCTACGAGACCGAGCCCTGGGGCGTCGAACCCGGATCCCAGCCGTCGTACCTCAACGCCGTCGTGATCGTGAAGACCACCCTGCCCCCCTCCTCCCTCCTGGAGCGCGCCCACGCCGTGGAAGAAGCCTTCCACCGCGTCCGCACCGACCGCTGGGGCGCCCGCACCATCGACGTCGACATCGTCGCCTACGCCGACGAGACCTCCGACGACCCCGCCCTCACCCTCCCCCACCCGCGCGCCCGCGAGCGCGCCTTCGTCCTGCGCCCCTGGCTCGACGTGGAACCCGACGCCACCCTCCCCGGCGCCGGCCCCGTCGCGGACCTCCTGGCAGGCGTGGGCGAGACGGGCGTCGTCGCCCGAGGCGACCTGGAACTCCGACTGCCCGACTGACCGCTGCCCCCAGCACATCGACAGCACCCCACGCAACGCACGCAAAGGACACCGGTGAAGCAACTGCGGGTCAAGGTACTGGCCGGACTGTTCCTCGCAGCCGGCCTCCTGTCCTGGGGCGGCGCGCGCCTGTGGGACGCCGTCGGCACCCTGCCGAGCGTCCCCCTGGCCGCGCCGATCGTCCTCGCAGCCATCGCCGCGGTCCTCCTCGCCACGGCGCTGTCCCTGCGCGCCCGGCTGAAGGCACAGCGCGAGCGCCGCCCCGGCGCCAAGGGCGTCGAACCCCTCATGGCGGCCCGCGCGGTCGTCTTCGGCCAGGCCAGCGCCCTGGTCACAGCCGTGGTCAGCGGCATGTACGGCGGTGTGGGCGTCTTCCTGCTGGGCTTCCTGGACGTCCCCGCCCGCCGCGACCAGGCCCTCTACGCCGGACTGGCCGTCGCCGCCGGCATCGCGGTCATCGCGGCCGCCCTGTACCTGGAACGCGTCTGCAAGCTCCCCGAGGACGACGAGCCCCCCGGCGCCTCCCCCACAAGGGCGTGAGCGCCCCCCGCTACCAGGGCTGCCGCACCAGATGCCCGTTCACCAGGAAACCGGGATGCGGGTCGAGCCAGTAGCTGTAGAAGGTGAACGGCTTCGCCCCCAGGGAGGGGCGGGGCCCTACTTCTCGCACCTGCACCCAGGTGGACTCATGCAGGTGCAGCGGGTGCTGCTCGGGCACGAAGGTGCCGCGGCTTGCCCAGCGGTCGGAGATGTAGAGCCGCGATGCCCGCCCTCGCACCTTGCTGGGCGTGAAACGCGCTCCGATAATCGCGGCCCATTCACGGAGAAACGGAACATTGGCGCTCACCACGACACGCCCTCCTGAGGGCCGCTTGATTTCGCAGCCGTCGCCGTCAACGTAGCCGTCCATGAAACCCGCGAAGGTCTCGGGATCCCGCAGCACCACTCGGGGGAAGTACTGCCGCATATGATGCGGATCCCCGCCCACATATTGCCTGACCAGATCGGACAGGTAGGAAGACACCACCCGGACCCGGAAACCGGGCACGTCGCGCCGGAGATACCCGGACGGCCGCGTCACGCTCTCCAAGCGCGCAGGCAGTCCTGAACAAGCCGTCGTAGCGGCCGCGAAGCGGGAGGCGAAATCCTCCTCGTTCACGATGAGTGAGACGTAGTTCTTGCCGACCGTCCCGTCGGCGCACAGGGCGCCGACGAAATAGCCGAACGCGTAGCCCGGCTTGATCGTGAGCCGCTCCCGGCACAGCTTCCGCGCCGGCGTCCATGCAACGGGCAGCCCTGCGGCGTCGCGAGCGGTGACCCAGCCGTAAGGCGTCGCGAGCAGCAGATCGGGGCTGGCGAGGAAGGCCGCCTTGCCCGTCACCACCTCCACGGCGTCCCTGGCCTTGACGGCCGTCACGTTCACCACCGTGGTCGGTACGGTCCGCATGCCATTCAACGTCCACAGGGCCTGCCCTTCGGTGACCGTCTTGGCCTGGGCGCACCCACCGACGAGATTCACCAATTGCTTGCTGGTAAGCCCGTACCCCATATCGCACAACCCCCTTGACCAGCGATCCGCTCCACTGGTCAAGACGATATGGGGCACCGGCAACAAGCGGCCCTTTTACCTGCCTATCTGGCCAGTATCAGAGACATCGCCTCGGCGCGCGTCGTAGAATCCCGCAACTGTCCGCGCACTGCGGACGTCGTCGTCTTCGCCCCCGGCTTGCGGACGCCCCTCAGCGACATGCACATGTGCTCGGCCTCGATCACGACGATGGCGCCGCGCGCTTCCAGGATTTCCATCAGGGAATCGGCGATCTGCGTCGTCAGCCGCTCCTGCACCTGCGGCCGCCGGGCGAAGACATCGACCAGACGGGCCAGCTTCGACAGTCCGGTAATTTTGCCCGATTCGGCCGGGATATAACCAATGTGAGCTACACCATGGAATGGTAGGAGATGATGCTCACAGGTCGCTGTGACGTCAATGTCCTTGACGAGCACCATTTCATCATGCCCGATATCAAATGTCGTGGTCAGAACTTCCTCAGGCTTCTGCCAAAGCCCCGCGAAAAGCTCCCGATATGCCCGCGCCACGCGCGCGGGCGTTTCCCGCAGGCCCTCGCGGTCGGGGTCTTCTCCGACCGCGATGAGCAGTTCGCGTACGGCATTCTCGACGCGCTTCTCGTCGTACTCGCCGATCGTGCCGTCGCCGTCCAGCGTCACCGGGTCGGTCATGTGTGCCTCGTTCCGTCTTGCATGAAGTGCCTGGGAGTGCAGGAATGCCGCGCCCCCACAGGCTAGAACCTGGGGTGCGCGGCATCCATTCCGGGTCGCGGCTTGCGAGGTCAGCCCTCGGGGCGCTCCTCCGGGGCCGGCTCGGGGGCGGCCTTGGTGGTGTCCACCGTGGTGGCCGAGGCGGCGGTGGCGGTCGACGGGGTCGCGCCGTTGGTGAGGGCGAGCTCCTTCGGGGAGAGCACCGGCGGGCGGGTCGACGGTGTGCGCCGTGAGGAGCCGGTCCACGCGGGGCGCGGCGGGCGCTTCACGATGGGGGCGAAGATCTCGGCGATCTCCTCCTTGCCCAGGGTCTCCTTCTCCAGGAGGGCGAGGACGAGGTTGTCGAGGACGTCGCGGTTCTCGACGAGGATTTCCCAGGCCTCGTTGTGGGCGGTTTCGATGAGCTTCTTGACCTCTTCGTCGACCAGTGCGGCGACCTCTTCGGAGTAGTCGCGCTGGTGGGCCATCTCGCGGCCGAGGAAGGGCTCGGTGTTGTCGCCGCCGAACTTGATCGCGCCGAGGCGCTCGGTCATGCCGTACTGGGTGACCATCGCGCGGGCCGTGGCGGTGGCCTTCTCGATGTCGTTGGCCGCGCCGGTGGTGGGGTCGTGGAAGACCAGTTCCTCTGCGGCGCGTCCGCCCAGCATGTAGGCGAGCTGGTCGAGCATCTCGTTGCGGGTGGTGGAGTACTTGTCCTCGTCCGGGAGGACCATCGTGTAGCCGAGGGCGCGGCCGCGGGACAGGATGGTGATCTTGTGGACGGGGTCGGAGTTGGGGGAGGCCGCGGCGACGAGGGCGTGTCCGCCTTCGTGGTAGGCGGTGATCTTCTTTTCCTTGTCCGACATGATGCGGGTCCGCTTCTGCGGGCCTGCGACGACGCGGTCGATCGCCTCGTCCAGCATCTGGTTGTCGATCAGCTTCTTGTCGCTGCGCGCGGTGAGCAGGGCGGCCTCGTTGAGGACGTTGCTGAGGTCGGCTCCGGTGAAGCCGGGGGTGCGGCGGGCGACGGCGGCGAGGTCGACGTCGGGCGCGACGGGCTTGCCCTTCTGGTGGACCTTGAGGATTTCGAGGCGGCCCTGCATGTCGGGGCGGTCGACGGCGATCTGGCGGTCGAAGCGGCCGGGGCGCAGGAGTGCCGGGTCCAGGATGTCGGGGCGGTTGGTGGCGGCGATGAGGATGACGCCGCCCTTGACGTCGAAGCCGTCCATTTCGACGAGGAGCTGGTTGAGGGTCTGCTCGCGTTCGTCGTGGCCGCCGCCGAGGCCGGCGCCGCGGTGTCGGCCGACGGCGTCGATCTCGTCGACGAAGACGATGGCGGGGGCGTTGGCCTTGGCCTGTTCGAAGAGGTCGCGGACGCGGGAGGCGCCGACGCCGACGAACATCTCGACGAAGTCGGATCCGGAGATCGAGTAGAAGGGGACGCCGGCTTCGCCTGCGACGGCGCGGGCGAGGAGTGTCTTGCCGGTGCCGGGGGGGCCGTAGAGCAGGACGCCCTTGGGGATCTTGGCGCCGACGGCCTGGAACTTGGCGGGTTCCTGGAGGAATTCCTTGATCTCGTGGAGTTCCTCGACGGCTTCTTCGGAGCCGGCGACGTCGGCGAAGGTGGTCTTGGGGGTGTCCTTGGTGATCAGCTTGGCCTTGGACTTCCCGAAGTTCATGACGCGGGAGCCGCCGCCCTGCATCTGGTTCATCAGGAAGAGGAAGACCAGCACGATGAGGACGAACGGCAGCAGGGACAGCAGGACGGAGACGAAGGTGCTCTGCTTCGTCGGGGAGATCGTGTAGCCCTTTTCGATCTCACCTGCTTCGAATTTCTGCTGCAGGGTGGCGGCCAGGTCGGAGCCTTGGGTTCCGATGTAGCTGGCCTGGACCTTGTCCTTGCCGTCGATCTTCTGGCCGTCCTTGAGGTCGACCTTGATCATCTGTTCGTCGCCGGTGGTGAGCTTGACCTGCTCGACCTGGTTCCTGTCGATCGCCTGGACGACCTTGCCGGTGTCCACCGTCTCGTAGCCAGTGCCCGAGCCGACGACCTGCATCAACACGACCACGGCGAGGACGGCCAGCACGATCCACATGACCGGCCCACGGAAGTATCGCTTCACGTCCATCCATACGGAGCGATGCCGCCCCGTCCCTCCTGCCCGTAGGTAAATGCTGCTGTGAGAGTAAGCGGTGCTGTCAGGTTCAGCACTGGTGTGGGGGATAGCTGTTCTTCGGACGGTACCCCAGCGCGGCCGTCATGGATGCTTTCCCCTGGTCCAACGCCGGGGGTGCGGTCAGGGTTCCCGGTGGGCCCGCGGCCGGCGGGGCCGCGGGCGGTGCCGGGTCCGCGGGGGTGCCGCACCGTGTGTCAGCCGCCGTAGACGTGCGGTGCCAGGGTGCCGACGAACGGCAGGTTGCGGTACTTCTCGGCGTAGTCCAGTCCGTAGCCGACGACGAACTCGTTGGGGATGTCGAAGCCGATCCACTGGACGTCGATGGCGACCTTGGCCGCCTCGGGCTTGCGCAGCAGGGTGCAGACCTCGAGGGAGGCGGGCTCGCGCGAGCCGAGGTTGGAGAGCAGCCAGGACAGGGTCAGTCCGGAGTCGATGATGTCCTCGACGATCAGGACGTGCTTGCCCTTGATGTCGGTGTCCAGGTCCTTGAGGATCCGGACGACCCCGGAGGACTGGGTGCCGGCGCCGTACGAGGAGACGGCCATCCAGTCCATGGTGACGGGGGTGGACAGGGCGCGGGCCAGGTCCGCCATCACCATGACGGCGCCCTTGAGGACGCCGACGAGGAGCAGGTCCTTGCCGGCGTACTCGGCGTCGATCTTGGCGGCCAGCTCGGCGAGCTTCGCGTCGATCTCTTCCTTGGTGATGAGCACCGACGCGAGGTCGGCGCCCATGTCGTTCTGGTTCACCCGGGTCACTTTCGTTGCGGCCTGCGGCGGCCTTCGGTCAGCCTTGCCGGATGACCAGTCTGCCACCCTGGCGGCGTGCGACGACGCGGCCGGGCAGATTGATGGCTCCCTGGCCGCGCCAGGCGGTGATGAGCCGGTCGAGTTCCTCGACGTGGCGGGCGAAGAGTGAGCCGGCGGGGGCGCCTTCGGCGATGGCGGCGCGGCGCAGGACGCGGCGGCGGACGGCGGGGGGCAGGGCGTGGAGTTTGGCGCACTCCAGGCGGCCTGCTTCGTCCCGGACGGTCGTCTCGGCCTGGGCGGCCCAGGTGTCGAGGGCGTCGGCGTCGTCGCGGCAGAGTTGGGCGGTGCGGGCGAGGGCTTCGACGACGCCTTTGCCGAGGGACTTCTCGAGGGCGGGGAGGCCTTCGTGGCGGAGTCGGGACCGGGTGTAGGCGGGGTCGGTGTTCATGGGGTCGTCCCAGACGGGGAGGGACTGTACGAGGCAGGCTTTGCGGGCTGTCTGCCGGTCGAGCTGGAGGAAGGGGCGGCGGTAGCGGCGGGCGGTTCCTGTGACGGCGGCCATGCCGGACAGGGAGCGGATGCCGGAGCCGCGTGCGAGGCCGAGGAGGACGGTTTCGGCCTGGTCGTCGCGGGTGTGGCCGAGGAGGACGGCGGCGGCGCCGAGGCGGTCGGCGGCTTCGTCGAGGGCGGCGTAGCGGGCGTCGCGGGCGGCGGCTTCGGGTCCGCCTTGGCGGCCGACGGTGACGGTGACGGCCTCGACCGGGTCGAGCCGCAGGGCGGTGAGCCGGGAGGCGACCTCGGTGGCGCGGAGGTCGGAGCCGGGTTGGAGGCCGTGGTCGACGGTGATGCCGCCGGCGCGGACGGCGAGTTTGCGGGCCTCGAAGGCGAGGGCGGAGGCGAGGGCCATGGAGTCGGCTCCGCCGGAGCAGGCGACGAGGACGAGGGGGTGTCGGTCGTCGCCGGTGGCTGTGGGGTGTTCGGTGAGGACGTCGTGGAGTACGCGGCGAACCGCCAGGCGTATCGCCGCGACCGCAGGATGGGGACCCATGTCCGGTGCCCTTCGTGGAGTTGGGGGGTGCCTCGGTCGGAGTCTTAACGGTCGGAACGGGGGGTTCGGTCACTCACTTCGTCACGCAGAGTGCGTCGATGGTGACAGAACAGGGCCGTTTCCCGAGGATCGCACGCCTATCCTTCGCCCAGGGTCCCTCGGATGGGTGATTGGCGGTGTTTCTGCGGTCCTGGATCGGAATCCGGCCCTCCACATTCTGCTCGTTGTCGGCACCCCGGGGGGGTGGTCAGTCCGCCCGGCGGTGCACGCGGGTGATCCAGTCCTCCGGTCGGGCGATCTCCGCCTTGGTGGGGAGGGTGTTCGGGGAGGTCCAGACGCGGTTGAAGCCGTCCATGCCGACGTCTTCGACGACCGCGCGGACGAAGCGCTCGCCGTCGCGGTACTGGCGGAGTTTGGCGTCGAGGCCGAGGAGCTTGCGCAGGGCCTGGTCGAGGCGTGAGGCGCCGCGTGCGCGGCGCTGCTGGAACTTCTCGCGGATCTCCAGTACGGACGGCACGACCTGGGGTCCCACTCCGTCCATCACGTAGTCGGCGTGGCCTTCGAGGAGGGACATGACCGCGGTGAGGCGGCCGAGGATCTCGCGCTGCTCGGGGCTCTGGACGAGGTCGACGAGGGAGCGGCCGCCGTCGTCGCCGTCGTCTTCTGGGCGGGCGCCGGTGAGGGCCTGGGCGGCCTCGCGGAGGCGTTCCAGCACGGTTGCCGGGTCGACGTCGGTGGCGCCGAGGAAGGACTGGATCTCGCCTTGGAGGTGGTCGCGCAGCCAGGGCACGCCGGTGAACTGGGTGCGGTGGGTCTCTTCGTGGAGGCTGACCCAGAGGCGGAAGTCGTGGGGGTCGACGGCGAGCTCCCGCTCGACGTGGACGATGTTCGGTGCGACGAGGAGGAGTCGGCCGGCCCCGTCGGGTCCGGTGGGGAGTTCGCCGGTGGCGGGGGCGAAGGTCTCGTACTGGCCGAGGACGCGGGAGGCGAGGAAGGACAGCAGCATGCCGAGTTCGACGCCGGTGACCTTGCCGCCGACGGCTCCGGCGACGGCGCCGCCGGGTGTGCCGGAGCGGCGTTCTGCCATTTTGTCGAGGAGGGGTTTGAGGAGTTCCCGGAAGCCGGCGACGTTGGCGCGGATCCAGCCGGGGCGGTCGACGACGAGGACGGGGGTGTCGGCGGGTTCGTGGCCGTCGGGGATCATGCGGGTGAATCCGCGGACGTGTTCCTCGGACGCCTTGGCGTGGCGCCGCAGCTCCGCGACGACCTGGCGGGCCTCGTCGCGGCTGACCTCGGGTCCTGGGCGTACGAAGCGGGTCGCGGTCGCGACGGCGAGGTTCCAGTCGACCATCCCGTAAGAAGCGGCACCACCGATGCTCGTCATGCGTCAACCGTACGTGCTCGGCGCCGCATCGGTGAGGGCGCGCGGGCGGGCGGAGTACGGCTGGTGGGGGTTCTACGCGCGCGGGGCGGGTGCGGTGAGGGCGGTGGCGAGGGCGTCGAGGGCGGGTTGGGCGGTGTGGGGGGAGGGGGTGTCGGAGGCGAGGAACGCGAAGGCCAGGAGGCGGCCGTCGGCGGTGGCGGCGAGGCCGGAGAGGGTGTTGACGCCGGTGAGGGTGCCGGTTTTGGCGCGGATGAGGCCGGCGGCGGGCGAGTCGGGGGCGTAGCGCTCCTTGAGGGTGCCGCTGAAGCCGCCGACGGGGAGGCCGGTGAGGACGGGGCGCAGGGCGGGGTGGCGGGGGTCGGCGGCGCGTACGAGGAGGGTGGTGAGGAGGCGGGCGGTGAGGCGGGTGCGGCGGTCGAGGCCGCTGCCGTCGGTGATGCGGGTGTGGTCGAGGGGGATGCCGAGCCGTCCGAGTTCGGCGCGTACGGCGGCGCCGGCGCCGGTGAAGGTGGCGGGGTGGCCGGTGGCGCGGGCGGTGTGCCGGGCGAGGGCTTCGGCGAGGTCGTTGTCGCTGTGGGTGAGGGTGCGTTCGACGAGGGTGGAGAGCGGCGCGGAGCGGGTGCGGGCCAGGGTGGTGGCGTTTTCGGGGCTGCGGGCGGCGGTGGGGGTGCCGGTGAGGGCGACGCCTTGGGCGCGCAGCAGCGCGGCGAAGGCGCGGGCGGTGTCGCCTGCCGGGTCGGCGGAGCGGGGGCGGGGCCGTGGGTGGAGCCGTCGAGGCGGGCCGCGCTGGTCATGAGCGCGGTGACGGGGGCGAGGTTCGCGTTGACGCCGATGGGGTGGCGGGTGGGGCCGGGGAAGAGGGAGGTGTCGTAGGTGAGGGCGGCGGCCGCGGGTGCTTTCGTGCCGTCCGGGTGGGCGGTGCGCAGGGCGCGGGCAGTGTCCCGGGCGAGTGCGGTGAGGCGGGTCCGGTCCAGGGTGGGGTCGCCGCCGCCGACGAGGGTGAGGCGCCGGGGGTGGGCGGGGTCGGCGGTGACGGTCGTGGTGAGCCGGTGGTCGGGGCCGAGGGCGGCGAGGGCGGCGGCCGCGGTGGCGAGCTTGACGGTCGACGCGGGGGTCATGGGGGTGGTGTCGCCGCTGCCGTACAGCGGGCGGCCGGTGGTCGCGTCGACGACGGACGCGGTGCGCAGGGGGCCGAGGCCCGGGTCGTGCAGCAGCGGGCCGAGGGCGGCGGCGAGGCCGGCGTCGGGGGCTGCGGTCGCGTCGCCGGGGGTTGCGGTCGCGGCGGGCGCGGCGGGCCCGGTGAGGGGGTGAGGGCGGTGAGGACCGGGGGTGCGCTGGGGGCGGGTGCCGGCGCGGGGCGGGGCGGTGCGGGTGCCGGGGAGGGCGAGGCGGGCCCGTGATGTGCGCCACCTGTGGGGGCGGGGGCGGCCGCGCGGAGCCGCTCGGCCGTACGCTGGCCCCCGTCCCAGGGCCCGGCCAGTCCGGCCGCCGTGGCGGCCAGGACCAGTCCGAGGACGGCGGAGCCCGCCGTCAGGCGCAGGACCTTCCGCTCCGGCACGGCTGACCAGCCCCTTTCGCGAGCACGTGGTGGCGTGAGGGACACTTAACCACCGAGCTGGGCCGCGCTCACGACCTGCCGGTGCCTTCGGCGCCGGGTCGCGTCCGTCCCGTCACCCGACACTGTGCTGATCCTTGGAGGAGCCACCCGTGGAGTTCGACGTCTGCATCGAGATTCCGAAGGGTTCGCGGAACAAGTACGAGGTGGACCACGAGACCGGTCGTATCCGTCTCGACCGCCACCTGTTCACGTCGACGGTCTACCCGGCCGACTACGGCTTCGTCGAGGGCACCCTGGGTGAGGACGGCGACCCGCTGGACGCGCTCGTCATCCTCGACGAGCCGACCTTCCCCGGCGTGCTGGTGAAGTGCCGCGCCATCGGCATGTTCCGCATGACGGACGAGGCCGGCGGCGACGACAAGCTGCTGTGCGTCCCGGCGGGCGACCCGCGGATGGACCACCTGCAGGACATCCACAACGTGCCGGAGTTCGACCGCCTGGAGATCCAGCACTTCTTCGAGGTGTACAAGGACCTGGAGCCCGGCAAGTCGGTCGAGGGCGCGAACTGGGTGGGCCGCGCCGAGGCCGAGGCCGAGATCGAGGCGTCCGTGAAGCGCCTGGCGGCGCAGGGCAGCGCTCACTGAGCCGGTCCTCTTCGTCCGTGCGGCGGGCGGTGCACCTGTGAGGTGCGCCGCCCGCCTCGCGTTGCGGCGCGGTTCCGTGCCCATACTGGGCGGGGCGGGGGGCATACGAGGGGGACGGGGGCGACCGGACGGGCAGCGGAAGTGAGGGCAGGGCGCGAGTGGTGGCGGAGCAGCCGCACGGTGACGAGGAGGACCGCAAGCCGCAGTCGGACGAGGCGCACAGCGCCTTCACGCCGCCTGCCGGGGTGCAGGCCCCCGGGTTGCCTGAGGACGACCATCCGACGTCGGAGTTCGCCCTTCCGGAGGGTCTGGAGGGGCTGACCGAGCAGGCGGACGAGCCGGAGAGGTCGGCGTTCGCGCCGCCGTCGACCTGGACGACGGCCACGTTCGACGCGCGTCTGGCCCATCCGGCGTACACGCCGGCGCAGGGCGGGCCCGCGGTGCGGCTGTCGAAGGACGCGCCGTGGCAGGACCGGATGCGGACGATGCTGCGGATGCCGGTGGGTGACCGGCCGGTGCCCGAGGCGATCCAGCGGCAGGAGGAGGGCAGCGGGCCCGCGGTGCCGCGCGTGCTGGACCTGACCCTGCGCATCGGGGAGCTGCTGCTGGCGGGCGGTGAGGGCGCCGAGGACGTCGAAGCGGCGATGTTCGCGATCTGCCAGGCGTACGGCTTGGACCGCTGCGAGCCCACGGTGACGTTCACGCTGCTGTCGGTCACGCACCAGCCGTCGCTGGTGGACGACCCGGTGACGGCGAGCCGGACGGTGCGGCGGCGGGGCACGGACTACACCCGGCTGACCGCGGTCTACCAGCTGGTCGCGGACATCAGCGCCGCCGATCACGACGTGACGCTGGAGGAGGCGTACCGGCGGCTGGCGCTGATACGCCGCAACCGGCACCCGTACCCCGGGTGGGCGCTGACGACCGCGGCGGGCGGTCTGGCCGGGGCGGCGTCGGTGCTGCTGGGCGGCGGCCTGTGGGTGTTCCTGATCGCGGCGGCCGGGGCGATGCTGGGCGACCGGCTGGCCTGGCTGGCGGCGGGGCGCGGGCTGCCGGAGTTCTACCAGTTCGCGGTGGCGGCGGTGCCGCCGGCGGCGCTGGGCGTGGCGGTGAGCCTGCTGCACTGGGACCTGCGGCCGTCGGCGGTGATCACCGGTGGGCTGTTCGCGCTGATCCCGGGGCGGGCTCTCGTGGCGGCGGTGCAGGACGGGCTGACGGGTTTCTACATCACGGCGTCGGCGCGGCTGCTGGAGGTCGCGTACTTCTTCGTCGCGATCGTGGTGGGGGTGCTGACGGCGCTGTACGTGGGGGTGCATCTGGGCGCGAAGCTGAACCCGGAGGGCACGGTCGCGCCGGTGGAGCGGCCGGGGGTGCAGATCGCGGCGGCGATGGTGCTGTCGCTGACGTTCGCGGTGCTGCTCCAGCAGGAGCGGTCCACGGTGCTGTTCGCGATGCTGAACGGCGCGGTGGCGTGGGTGGTGTTCGCCGCGATCGCGATGACGGCGAACGGGTCGGCGGTGCTGGCGACGGCGGTGGCGGCCGGGCTCGTGGGGCTCTTCGGGCAGTTGAGGGCGCGCTACGAGCACACGTCGTCGCTGCCGTACGTGACGGCGGCGATCGGGCCGCTGCTGCCCGGTTCGGCGACGTACTACGGCGTGCTGAACATTGCGCAGAACCGTATCGACGCGGGTTTCGCGTCGCTGGCGCGGGCGGCCGCGCTGGCGCTGGCCATCGCGATCGGTGTGAACCTGGGCGGTGAGCTGGCGCGGATGTTCCTGCGGGCGCCGGGGTCGGCGGCGGCGCGCCGGGCGGCGAAGCGGACAAGGGGCTTCTGACACACGGCACGGCCGCGGGTGCGGGCGGGCGCCCGGCGGCCCGGGGTGGCCGCCGTGCGCGGGTCGGCTGCCTGCGCGGGTCGGCTGCCGACGGACCGGGGTGGCCGCGTGTTCGGGTGGACGCGGGCGCGGGTCGGCTGCCGGCGGACCGGGGTGGCGGCGGGCGCGGGTGGGCGCGGGCGCGGGTCGGCTGCCGGCGGACCGGGGTGGCGGCGGGCGCGGGTGGGCGCGGTGGGCTTGCGGCGGTCCGGGGTGGCCGTGTGTGCCGGGGGTCGGGGTGGCCGTGGGAGCGGGTGGGCGCCCGGCGGGTGTCGGCGGGTGTCGGTGGGGGTGCGGCTGCCGGGCCGGGGTGCCGACGGGCCTGGGAGGGCCGACAGGTCGACCTCCTAGGATGGTTGCCACCCACCCCCACCCGCCTCCAGGACGGTGCGCGCTTGCGCCGTCCCGCTACGAAACCGGGAGACCATGGCTAAGCTGGCCGGCCCCCACCTGTTCAACGCGTTCCGCGGCTCGCTCATCGGGGCGGCCGAGGCCGTTCCGGGCATCAGCGGCGGCACCGTCGCCCTGATCACGGGCGTGTACGAGAAGCTCATCGGCGGTGCGGGCCATCTGACGAGCGCGGTGCGCATCGCCGCGTCGGACCTTCCCCGCGGGAAGGGCGTGGCGAGGGCGCGCGCCGAGGCCGGGAAGGTCGACTGGCAGGTCGTCGTCCCGCTGCTGATCGGCATGGGCGCGGCGCTGGTGGTGGCCGCCAGGCTGCTCGCCCCGCTGATCAAGGAGCACCCGCAGTACGCGTACGCGGTGTTCTTCGGGCTGGTGCTGGCGTCGCTGTACGTGCCGTACGCCAGCTCGGGCCAGCGCTGGCGCCCGCTGGACTACGTGCTGGGGCTGGCGGTGGCCGCCGGGACCTTCGTGCTGACGGGGCTGCCGCCCGCGCAGGTGCCCACGCACCCGGTGATCGTCGCCGCGGCGGGTGCCGTGGCGATCTGCGCGCTGGTCCTGCCGGGGGTGTCCGGCTCCTTCCTGCTGCTGACGCTGGGCCTGTACGAGCCGACCATCGACGCGGTCAACGAGCGGGACTTCGGCCACCTCGGGGCGTTCGCGTTCGGCTGCGTGATCGGTCTGGCGCTGTTCGTGAAGCTGCTGAAGTGGCTGCTGGAGAACTACCACCACATCACGCTGGTGGTCATGACCGGTCTCATGGCGGGCTCGCTGCGGGCCCTGTGGCCGTGGCAGGAGGAGGACCGCACGCTGCTCGCGCCGAGCGGCGAGGTGGCCCTGACGTTCGGGCTCGCGGCGATCGGCGCCCTTGTCGTGGTCGCCGTCCTGGTGGTGGAGCACCGGGTGAAGGCCCGCGCGGTGGCCGTCCCGGCCGGGCGCGGGCGGCACGCGCGCGTGCCGGCGCCGGAGGCGGACCAGCAGTACGCCGGTGACGGAGCCCGCAGGGGCTGAGGCCCGTCCGACGGCGGGCGCGGCGCCGCCCGGCACCCCGGAGAGGGGGCCGGGCGGCGCCGCGCTTGTGTACGGAGGACCGGGGCGGTCCGGCCGCCCCGGTCGCCCGGGGCGGGCGGCCGACCGTTGCGGATCCCGCGCCTCCCCTGCGGACGCGGGACGGCTCCGCCGGCGTGCGGCACCGAGCGGGATGCGCGGCGCCGGCACCAGCGGGGCTGCCGGTCCGGCGCGGGGCGGGGAGCCGCGCAGCTCCCGCACCGGGCGGGACACCGCCCGACTCCGGCGCCCCGCACCAAGCACCGGGCGCCCCGCGGCGCGGGACACCGCCCCGCTCCGACGCCGCACCGCCCTCCCCGGGCACCGGGCACCGGGCACCGGGCACCGGGCACCGGGCACCGGGCACCGGGCACCGCACAGTGTGAGTGCCGCGCGGCCCGCGCCCTGGCGACACGGCCCGGACGCGGCAGGCGCCGCGCACAGGCGCGCCTCAGGCGGTCCTGCGGTCCGCGTTGGCGTGGATCGCCGCGCGCAGGTGCTCGGCGAGCCCGGGGCGGATGGCGTCGTAGAACGCCTTGAAGCGCTCGTCCTGCACGTACATGTCCGCGAGGCACCGCTGCATCTCGTACGGGCACTCGTAGTACCAGCGGTTGATGCTCTGCCGGTGCTCCTCGGCCATGTCCATGGCCCGTTCGGAGGTCGGCTCCTCGCCGGCCTCCATCAGCGCCGCGTAGCGCTCGCCCCAGTCCTTCGCCTCGTCCTGGACGCGCTGCCAGTCCTCCTTGGTGTAGCGGGAGGTGCGGCGCTGCGACTCCTTGTACGCGTCGGTGCCGCCCCAGCGCTGCTCGGCCTCCTCGGCGTACTGCTCGGGGTCGTGGTCCCCGAACACCTCGAACTTCTCCTCGGGCGTGAGGTTGATGCCCATCTTCCTGGCCTCCATGGCGTGTTCGACGGCCTCGGCCATCTTCTGCAGTTCGTCGATCCGCGCGGTCAGCAGGCGGTGCTGGCGCCGCAGGTGCTCCTGCGGGTCCGCACCCGGATCGTCGAGCAGGGCCGTGACCTGGTCGAGCGGGAAGCCGAGCTCCCGGTAGAACAGGATCTGCTGCAGCCGGTCGAGGTCCTCGTCCTCGTAGCGGCGGTGCCCGGCGGCGCTGCGGCCGCTCGGGCGGAGCAGCCCGATCTCGTCGTAGTGGTGCAGGGTGCGCACCGTGACCCCGGCGAATCCGGCGACCTGTCCCACGGAATAGCTCATGGCCGTCCCGCTCCCTTCCTTCGGTACGCCCTCAAGCCTGGGTCCTCACGCGACGTGAGGTGCAAGCCGGAAAGCCGGGCCGGTGTCAGGTGCGGTCGCCGGGGTGCGTCGCGCCGGTCGCGTACGGGTTGTCCTGGCCGTCGGCGAGGACGCCCCGGAAGGGCTCGCCCTCGCCCGCGAAGGTGTACGCGCCGCCTTCGATGCGGTCGATGAGGCCGCGGGTCCAGGCCGCCCCGGCGTCCGCCTGGTGCAGCCACAGGTGCATGATCTCGCCGATGTGGCCGAGCTGCTCGGCGCCGCCCTCGGGGATGTACTCCTCGGTGACCGTCGTCCGCCACCGCTCCAGTCCCTCGACGCGGCGCCGCAGCAGGGCGACGACCTCCTCGCGCGGCAGGTCGGCCAGGAAGCCCAGGGCAGCCGTGAGGCTGTCGGGCTTCTGGTCGTGCGCGGTCAGCGCCTCCCGCAGGAGCCTGAAGTACTCCTCGGTGCCCTTGCCGGTGATCTCGTACTCGGTGCGCGGCGGGCCCCCGGCCGTGCTGGGCGCGGTCTCGTGGGCCCGCAGCAGGCCCTGCTTGGCCATCTGCTTGAGGGCGTGGTAGATCGACCCGGGTTTGGCGTTCGACCACTCGTGGGCGCCCCAGTACTCCAGGTCGTTGCGGACCTGGTAGCCGTGTGCCCGCCCGTGCTGGCGTACGGCCCCGAGGACCAGAAGCCGGATCGCCGACATGCCCGCACCGTCCCTTCGCGCCTGCCATGGGCTGTGGGACGAGGGTACGGGCATGCCGTGTCCGCTACGACGCCTGCCCGCCCTGCTCCAGGGCGATGAGCTCGAACGACGTCCTGCCGTCCAGGGACTCGCGGATGATGTCGGCGTGGCCGGCGTGCCGTGCGAACTCCTGCACCAGGTGCAGGACGAGCCAGCGCACGGAGACCCGGCCGTCCTTGGGGAACCAGGGCGCCTCGGGCAGCGGGAAGGTGTCGTCGAGGCTCGGCACCGACCGGACGAACTCCTCGAACTCCTTGACGACGCCGTCCCAGAACGCGAGCACGCCGGGGACGTCCTCGTCGCCGGCGAGCCGGAACGCCTCCTGCCAGGTGTCCTGTGTGCGCTGCCGCTCGTTGGGCCGCTGCTGGGCCAGGCGGAGCCAGTTCAGCTCCACCTCGGCCGCGTGCTTGAGCAGGCCCGACAGGGACAGTTCGCTGGCACTGGGGCGGCTCGCCGCCTGCTCCTCGGTGAGGCCGAGCGCCGCGCGGCGGAGCGCGTCGCGCTGCGCCGCGACGAAGGAGAGCAGTGCGCCGCGCTCGTCGCCGTGCGCCTCCGCGGGGACAAGAGCAACCATGACCGGGTCCGCCTTTCGTTCGGTACCGGTGTGCCGCCGATCCGGCGGCACACCCCGTCGGCCGGTGCGACCCGGCGTCCGCGCCGTCGCATTGCCGACCTGACGTGTCCCACGCTACGGATCCAGGAGGTCAGATCCTGTCCGCTTTACCGCGGGTTCGCGGATCAGAACGGGAATCCGCTGCGCTGGTGCTGGATGGAGATCCACTTGTAGGTGGTGAAGGCGTCCACCGTCGCCTCGCCGTTGAGGCGGCCGACGCCGGAGTGCTTCTCCCCGCCGAAGGGGACGATGGGCTCGTCGTGGACGGTGCCGTCGTTGATGTGGATCATGCCGGTGCGGATCCGCCGGCCGAGTCGCACCCCGCGCTCGATGTCGCCGGTGTGGACGGCGCCGCTGAGCCCGTACGGGGTGTCGTTGGCGATCCGTACGGCCTCGTCGTCCCCGTCGAACGGGATGATCAGGGCGACCGGGCCGAAGATCTCCTGGGACAGGACGGCCGCGCCGGCCGGCACGTCGGTGAGGACGGTCGGGGGCACCACGTTGCCCTGGGTGCGGCCGCGTACCAGTGCGGTGGCGCCCGCCGCGACCGCCTGCTCCACGATCGAGGTGACCGCCTCGGCCTGGGCGGAGCTGATGAGGGGGCCGACGTGGGTCTCGGGGTCGGCGGGGTCGCCGGCCTTGAGGGTCTTCACCTTGGCGACGTACTTCTCGGTGAACTCCTCGGCGACGGAGCGGTCGACGAGGACGCGGTTGGCGGCCATGCAGACCTGGCCCTGGTGCACGAACCGGCTGAAGACCGCGGCGTCGACGGCGTAGTCGAGGTCGGCGTCGTCGAGGACGACGAGGGCGCTGTTGCCGCCGAGTTCCAGCACGGCCCGCTTGAAGTGGGCGGCGCAGACCCCTGCGACGTGCCGGCCGACCCGGTCGGAGCCGGTGAAGGAGATGACCGACGGCACCGGGTGCTCCAGCAGTGCGTCGCCGATCTCCGCGATGTCGGTCACGACGACGTTGAGCAGGCCGGGCGGCAGGCCCGCGTCCTCGAAGATCTTGGCGATGAGCGTGCCGCCGAGGACGGGGGTGTTCTGGTGCGGCTTGAGCACGACGCCGTTGCCGAGGGCCAGGGCCGGGGCGACGGACTTGATCGACAGGAAGAAGGGGAAGTTGAAGGGGCTGATCACCCCGACGACACCGGCGGGGATGCGGTAGACCCGGTTCTCCTTGCCGTCGATCGGCGAGGGCAGGATGCGGCCCTCGGCCCGCAGCGCGAGGCTCATGGACTCGCGTATGAACTCCTTGGCGAGGTGGATCTCGAAGCCGGCCTTGAGGCGCGTCCCGCCCAGCTCCGCGACGATCGCCTCGGTGATCTCCGCCTCGCGGTCCTCGATCAGCCGCAGCGCGCGCTCGAAGACGGTGCGCCGGGCGTAGGGGTTGGTCGCGGCCCAGGCGCGCTGTGCTCTCTCGGCGGCGCGGTACGCCTGGTCCACCTCGTCGACGGTGGCGACGGTGATGGAGGCGAGCTTCTCCTCGTTGTACGGGTTGACGTCGATGATGTCCCAGGAGCCGCCGCCGGGCCGCCACTCACCGTCGATGTACTGCAGGGCCAGATCTGTGAAGTAGGACATGCCATCCCTTCCGAAGGCCGGCGGAAGGGCCGGGGTGCGGCCCTCCGAGCCGGCTGCGCCGAGCGCCTGTGATGGGACGTCATCCTACGTGTGTGGCGCACGAGTTGGGGGTCTCCGGCAGATGAACCGGTGGTTGCGGCTCAGATCAGCTGGAGCAGTCCCCTGAGGACGTCGCGGCTCCCCTCGGGGTCCGGGCTGTCCTCGCGCAGCCGGTCCATCGCCCGCTCGTACTGGGCGACCTCCTCGGGCTTGTCGATGTACAGGGCGCCCGTCAGCTGCTCCAGGTAGACGATGTCGGAGAGGTCGGACTCGGGGAACCGCAGCATGGTGAAGGCGCCGCTCTCCCCGGAGTGCCCGCCGAAGCTGAACGGCATCACCTGGAGGGTGACGTTGGGCTGCTCGGAGATCTCGATGAGGTGCTTGAGCTGCTCCCGCATGACGGCCCGGTCGCCGTACGGGCGGCGCAGCGCCGCCTCGTCGAGAACGGCGTGGAACTGCGGGGCGCGTTCGGACACGAGGACTTTCTGCCGCTCCAGCCGGAGTGCGACCCGGCGGTCGATCTCGGCTTCGGGTGCGCCGGGCATGCCGCGGGCGACGACGGCGTGGGCGTACGCCTCGGTCTGGAGCAGTCCGTGGATGAACTGCACTTCGTAGATGCGGATGAGGGAGGCGGCCCCTTCGAGGCCGATGTAGGTCTGGAACCATCCGGGCAGCACGTCGCCGTAGCTGTGCCACCAGCCCGCGATGTTGGCCTCGCGGACGAGGCCGAGCAGCGCCTCGCGCTCCTGCTCGTCGGTGACGCCGTAGAGCGTCAGCAGGTCTTCGACGTCCCTCGCCTTGAAGCTCACCCGGCCCAACTCCAGACGGCTGATCTTGGATTCGGACGCGCGGATCGCGTATCCCGCGGCCTCGCGCGTGATGCCGCGCGACTCGCGCAGTCGCCGGAGCTGGGAGCCCAGCAGTATGCGGCGTACGAGGGAGCCGCCCGATTCCTTCGCGGTCACCTTTCCAACCCTCCCCATCGCTGGTGTGTACGACGGAGCGCCCCCAAGCCCCGAGGAAGCGGATTCTGCCACCAAAACGCTTCAGCCCGTACGCGAACGGTTACAGAGTGAGCAACTCTTCGGCCACAGCCGGAAGTTGGGCCCGGGGAAGATATGGCCAGAAACTCCGTGGGCTGGGACACGTCGGGCGCGTGCACGTGCATCTGCCCTTGCATCTGCCCCTGCCTTTCGGAACGATGGTCCCCGCGCACCTGCGTAGCCGTTCGTGTTGTAGCACCACAGCCGCGAAATCGGGGAGTGCCTCGCATGGGGACGAATGGATCGACCATGCTCGCGCCGTTAAGGCAGGGGCTTCCTCCGATCGACGCCGCGTCCGTGTCCAGCTCCGCGTCCTGCGCGCTGCCCGCCCGGTACGAGGCCGTGCGCGGCGCCCGCCAGTTCACCGACACGACCCTGGCGCAGTGGAACCTGAGCGACCGGTTCGACGACGTGGCGCTCGTGGTCTCGGAGCTGGTCACCAACGCCCTGCGGCACGCGCTGCCCGCCGACACCCCGCGGGACCACGCGCACGACCCGCCGGTCCGGCTGCACCTCATGCGCTGGGCGAGCCGCCTGGTGTGCGCGGTGCGCGACCCGAGCCCGCAGACGCCGCGGACGCCGGAACCGCGGACGGCCGAGGAGGACTTCTCGGCGGAGTCGGGGCGCGGACTGTTCCTCGTCGAGTCGTTCAGCGACAGCTGGGGCTGGCACCCGCTGGCGGGGACGCTGCACGGCAAGGTGGTCTGGGCGCTGTTCCGGCTGCCGGACCGCCCGTAGGCGTACGCACGGCGGGCGCACGGGCGCCGCGACCGCGAGGGGCCCCGCAGCGGGGCCCCTTTCCCGTGTCCGGACCGGGCCCCGGTCACGCCGGTCGGACCCGGCACGGACCGCGGGGCGCCACGGCCGCCGCGGGCGTACGCATCGGCGCGTGAGGGCCGCCGTACGCGCGGGGCCGCCACCCGGGCGGCGGCGCGCCCACGGGCGCCGCCGTCCACGCAGGCTGCCGTATGCGCCGCCGCGCACGACCGACTGCCCGCGCGCGGTCCGGCCGCGCACAGCGGGCGAGCACACACCGGGCGAGCACACACCTGGCGGCACACACCGGGCGGCGGCCCCACCCCGCGAAGACGGCGGCGCAGCGAGCGGACGCCCGCACACCGGGCAGGCGCAGCCCACACCGCAGGGGCAGCCGCACACCAGGCAGGCGCAGCCCACACCGCAGGGGCACCCGCACACCAAGCAGGCGCAGTCCACACCCGCAGGGGCGGCCGCACGCCGAGCGCGCGGCCTGCGTCGGAAGCCGGACTGGCCGCCCGTGGAGGGGCCGCCGCGCACCCGGCGGAGGACCGCACGCGAGGGATGAGCCCGCACAGCGCGAGGGCAGCCGTGCACCGTGCGCGGCCAGCCGCGCACCGCGCCACCCGCCCCGCGCGGCTCGGCCCGCCCGCGGTTCAGCTGTCGACGAGGTGGTCGAACTCGCCGTCCTTCACGCCGAGCAGCATCGCCTCGATCTCCGCGGGCGTGTAGACGAGCGCCGGCCCGTCGGGAAACCGGGAGTTGCGCACGGCCACGCCGCCTCCGGGCAGTTTCGCGAACTCCACACACGAGCCCTGGGAGTTGCTGTGCCGGCTCTTCTGCCAGACGACCCCATGAAGCTCTGTGGCTGCCATGCCGTTGTACACGTGGTGCACAGGACGCTCCCCGAGTCACATGAGTTGCATGAGTTGCCTTGAGTCACTGATGTTGCACTAGTCAACTATCCGGGATCATAGTCGCGTTCACTTGCAGGTGCATGAGCAGATGCACGTGCACGGGGGGTGGTCCTCCGACTACACAGACGCGCGAGAAGCCCCCCAGGCTCCCTCCACTTGTACCCATACGGAAAACGCCCGCCGACCGGCGGGCGCACAGGAGGCAAAAAAGGGGCCCTCACCGCGGCGGACACGGTGAGGGCCCCGGGAGGGCCCCGGCGGGGAGGACGTCCGGGACCCGGCGGATCCAGGTCACATGGATCCGAGCCGGAAACGACGGGTCAGCGGGGTGAGGACCCGTACGGCAGCAGGGCCATCTCGCGGGCGTTCTTGACGGCGCGGGCGATCTGCCGCTGCTGCTGTGCGGTGACGCGGGTGACGCGGCGGCTGCGGATCTTGCCGCGGTCGGAGATGAACTTCCGCAGCAGGTCGGTGTCCTTGTAGTCGATGTACGTGATGCCGTCGCGGTCCAGCGGGTTGGGGCGGGACTTGGCGGGCTTCCGGTCGCCGGAGCGGCGCGGGGACATGGTTCAGACCTCCAGGAGGGCGTCGAAGGCGGGCGGGAGCAGCTTCCAGGCCGAGCGGCCGGCGGCGTACTCCGCGTCGGTGAGCAGGCAGGAGTCGAGCAGTTCGGCGAGCCCCTCGCGGTCCAGTCCGGGCGAGACGAAGACCAGGTGCTGGCAGCGGTCGCCGTGCTCGGGGTCCCAGTCCATGGCGGCCGCGGCGCGGCGCACCGGCGGGACCATCTCCCACGCGGCGTCCGGCAGCGAGGCCAGCCACGGCCCGGCGCTCTCCACGCACAGGGCGCCGCCGGCGGCGTCCCAGTGCAGCAGCGTGTCCGGCCGGTCGGCGAGCCAGAACCGGCCGCGGCTGCGGGCGGCGGCGCAGGTCAGGTCCTCCAGCGCCGCGTACAGCCGCTCCGGGTGGAAGGGGCGGCGGCTGCGCCACACGTACGTGGCGACGCCGGCGGCGTCGGCCTCCTGCGGCAGCAGGGCGCAGGCCGGGTGCTGGGCGGCGGCCGCGGCCTCCACGTCGAACCCGGCCAGCACGGCGGCGGCCAGGTCCCCGTCCGGCACGGCCACGCGGCGGGCGGTGGGGTGCAGTTGGGCGAGGAGCTCGCGGTCCTCGTCGTCGGCCTCCTCGCTCTCCAGGACGGCGAGGACGGGCGCGTACTCCAGCTGGCGCGCCCAGGTGTCGGCGACGGTCCGCTGGTCGGTGGGCGCGGCGGCGAGGCCGGCGTCCGCCAGGTCGTCGCCGTTGCCGAGGTACGGCAGGACCAGCGCGGGGTCCACGGCGGTGACGACCCCGGTGAGGTCGAGCCCGGCGGCGGCGACGACCTCGGCCATCGCCTTGGGCTCGACGGAGTCCCACAGTTCGACGACGGCGAGCCGGGTCAGGCCCGCGTCGGCGAGCCGCTCCAGCTCGGGCACGAGGTCCTCGCGCAGGGCGCAGCACGCGCAGTCGTTGACCAGCGGCGTCTCTCCGCCGGAGAGCACGCCGGTGGCGTCCCGGACGGTGCGGAGGACCGCGCCGCGCTCGGCGGCGGCGGACAGGTCGTGGTGGAGCGCCACGCTGCCCGGGACGGTGGCCAGGAGCCGTTCGACGGCGGCCCTGCGGGCGTCGGAGTGCAGCCCGCCGACGATCGCGACGGACAGGGGGACGGAGGGCATCAGCGCACCCCGCGCTGCCCGTAACGCTTCTCGAAGCGCTCCACGCGCCCCGCGGTGTCGAGGACGCGGGCCTGCCCGGTGTAGAAGGGGTGGCTCGCGGAGGAGATCTCGACGTCGACGACGGGGTAGGTGCGGCCGTCCTCCCATTCGATCGTCTTGTCGCTGGTCATGGTCGACCTCGTGAGGAAGGCGAGGCCGCCGGCCTTGTCGCGGAAGACGACGGGGCCGTACGGGGGGTGGATTCCGGGCTTCACGGGGCTCAGCGCTCCTCTCGGAAGTCGACGTGCCGGCCGACGACCGGGTCGTACTTGCGCAGGGTCAGGCGGTCGGGGTCGTTCCGGCGGTTCTTGCGGGTGACGTAGGTGTAGCCGGTTCCGGCGGTGGACCGGAGCTTGATGATCGGGCGCAGTTCGTTGCGGGCCATGCGGCTAAGATAAATGGAAATGGTTTCCATTACCAAGCCCGTCCACGAGAGGTAGGTCACCCTTGTCCGCCCACTGCCAGCTGACCGGCGCCCAACCCGGCTTCGGCAACCGCATCTCGCACTCCCACCGGCGCACCCCGCGCCGCTTCGACCCGAACATCCAGCGCAAGCGCTACTGGCTGCCCAGCGAGGGCCGGTACGTGCGCCTCACGCTCAGCACCAAGGGCATCAAGACCGTCGACGTCATCGGCATCGAGGCCGCCGTGGCCCGGATCCGCGGCCGAGGGGGGAAGGTCTGATGGCGAAGAAGAGCAAGATCGCACGCAACGAGCACCGCAAGGCGGTCGTCGAGCGGTACGCCGCCCGCCGCGCGGAGCTCAAGGAGCTGATCCGCCGCCCCGGCACGCCGGAGGCCGAGCGCCTCGCCGCCCAGGCCGAGCTGCGCCGCCAGCCGCGCGACGCCAGCGCGACCCGGGTGCGCAACCGGGACAGCGTGGACGGCCGGCCGCGCGGCCACCTGCGGCAGTTCGGGATGTCCCGGGTCCGGGTCCGCGAGTCCGCGCACGCGGGCTTCCTGCCCGGGGTGCGCAAGTCCTCCTGGTAGGACGGCCGCGCGCGGCGGCCCCTGATAGCTTGGCGCGGTCTTTGCAACCGTGGAGGGGGACTTGATCGTGCGTACGCTCATCAGGAACGGTGCGGCGGCCGTGACCGCGCTCGCCGCGGCCGCCGCGCTCACCGCCTGCGGCTCGGACTCCGGCAAGAGCGCCGAACCGGCCGACGGCCCCGCGTCCGGCAGCCCGTCCGCCTCCGCCCCGGGCGGCCACGGCGGCCACGACGTGGCCCTCGCGGACGTCGAGGGCACCTGGAACGGGGCGGCGGACGGCAAGCCCGTCAGCCTCACCATCGGCCAGGGGCAGGCCGTCATGCTGGCCGAGGGCAGCATCTGCCAGGGCACGGCCACGCAGGCCGAGCACGTGGAGCTCGCGCTGTCCTGCCAGGGCGGTGCCGCGAAGCGGACGAAGGGCGTGGTGGAGTCGGCGGACGGCAAGCAGCTCGTCGTCGTGTGGGAGTCCGGCACCCGGGACACGCTGGCCAAGGCCCCCGACGCGGCGCCGACGGGCCTGCCCTCGGACATCCCGACCGACTTCCCGTCGGGGCTCCCGTCGGTGCCTCCGCTCCCCTCCCTCCCGCCCACCCCGTAAGCGCGGCGCCCTCGTGAGCGGGGCGCCCTCGTAAGTACGGCGCCCTCGTGAGCGGGGCGCCCTCGTAAGCACGGCGCCCTCGTGAGCGGGGCGCCGCGGGGGCGGACCGGAAGGGGCGCGTCAGCGGGGGCCGCATCGGCGCAGCCGAGCCGTACGGCAGCCGTACGGCAGTACAGCTTCCCACGGCAGGGCGCGGCGCCGGAAAGCAGCCGCTTCGGAAACACGGCCTCCAGAGGCGGAACCCCGCTCGTCAGCCGTCAGCCGTCAGCCGTCAGCCGTCAGCCGTCAGCGGCGCCGAACGCCGCGCGGCGGCAGTCGGTGCGGCGGCAGTCGCTGCGGCCACCACGTGGGCGCTCTGCGGCGCCGCCTGGCCGGTCGCCATGGGCGGGGCCTTCGTCGGCGGAACCAGGCGGCACCGCCGCCGCCCCCCAGGGCGCGCAACGCTCAGCCGTCCGGGAGCGCCGCACGGTCAGGGCCGGTGGCGGCGCGGTCCGCGGCGGCCGTGCCGTGGTCCCAGCCCGCCCGGTCCGTGGCGCCCCGGACCCGGGTGCTCACCGTGTCGGGGAACATCCGGTCCGCCCGCGCGGCCACGGCCACGTCACGCGCGGCCAGCACCGGCAGCAGCGTCGGCGCCTCGGCGGACACCCGCCGGGACGCCGACGCCAGCCGATCGCCCAGCCGGTGCGCGTAGGCCAGCAGGAAGGACTGCCGGAACGTCTTCGTGCGCTTCCGGCCGCCCTTCCGCTGGGCCGCCTCGGCGGCCGTCATCGCGGTGTCGCCCTGCACCAGGAGCGAGGTGTACAGCACCTCCACCGCCTCCAGGTCGGCGGGGAAACCCACCACGGTGGAGAAGCCGAAGGCCTCGTTCCACACCGCGCGGCAGCGGTTCGCGGCGGCGACCGCGTCCAGCAGGATCGCCTTCGCCGCCTCGTAGGGCGGGTCGACCCCGATCCGTACCGCCGCGGGCTCGTCGGCCGTGCGCGCCCGGCCGGCGAGCGCGGCCTCGTCGAGGCGGTGGCGGGCCATCAGCTCCTGCGCCTTCGCGGTGAACGCCTCCGCCTCCTGCGGGTATCCGGTGGCCTCCGCCTTGGCGAGCAGCGCCCGGATGCGCGCGAGGGTCCGGGAGTCCCCCGGCACCGGCACCGTCACCGGCGCGCCCCCCGGGGGCGGACCCACCGGTTCCAGCGCGGGCAGCCGCGTGAGCAGCCGGTACACCTCCAGGACGGCCGTCGCGTACGAGAAGCGGTCCGCCGACCACGGCGCCAGGGCGGCCAGCTCCTCCACCTGCTCCCGCCAGCGCGGCGGCAGCTGCCCGTACCGGGCCGTCTCGGCGCCGATCAGCGCGGAGAGGAGCCGTACGTGCCGGTCCTCCAGATGCCGTCCGGCCAGCCGCACCACGTCGGCGGGCTGCCAGCCGCGCCGCCACGCCCGCGCGAGCAGCTTCCTCGCCGTGCCGGGCCAGCGCCGCGTCCGCGCCGGGGTCGGCGGCGAGCAGGGAGGCGCCCGTGTCGAGGGAGGCGTCGTCGTCCCGGTACAGGGCGGCAGCGAGGGCGCGGTCCACCGTGGCGCTCACGGGGTGCCCTGCCGTTCGTCGCAGGCGCGGCGGGCCTCCGCGATGACCCCGCGGTGGGCGAGCGACCGGTCGGCCGGCGCCTTGATGGGCCCGGTCATGCTGCGGCCGGTCTCCGTCAGCACGTACTCGCCCTGCGGCGGCGCCACGGGGTGCACGGTCCGGGTGACCAGCCCGTCGCGTTCCGGGCGGCGCGGGGTGAGTGTCGGCGTGCGCTGCGAGATGCCGGGGGCGAGCCGCTGGAGCTCCCTGAAGCGCCGTATGCCGCCCGCGGGTCCGACCACGACGTGCGCGGTCGCCTTGTCGCCGAGGCGGTCCTGGACGTCCCGGACGCCGCAGT
Source organism: Streptomyces sp. CC228A (assembly GCF_021390935.1). Lineage (GTDB taxonomy): Bacteria > Actinomycetota > Actinomycetes > Streptomycetales > Streptomycetaceae > Streptomyces. Next base: position 119,854 of record NZ_JAJPUI010000011.1, on the reverse strand, counting down.
CCTCCGCGCAGCTCAGCCCGGCTTCCGTGGTTACCCCGGTGTGCCCCACCGACATCGAAAGTGCCTCCTTACGCGCGCGCCGTGCCCGCGCACCCCATGGTCGCAGCGAACGGGACCACGGACCGAACCTCGTGGAAGGGGGCTTCTCGATGCTGCTCGTCCGTCGGCGGCCGCTCAGACCGTGAGGACCAGCTTGCCGCGCACGTGGCCGCCCTCGCTCAGCGCGTGCGCCTTGGCGGCGTGCGCGAGGGCGAAGGTCTCGACGACGGGGACGGTGAGGCGGCCCTCGGCGGCGAGCTGCGCGTGCTCCGCGAACCACGCGGCGGCCACCTCCGGCGGGGTGCCGCCCGGGGAGAACGGGACCCCGTGGTCGGCGGCGCCGTGGTCGGCGATGGTGACGATCCGGTCCGTGGTGCCGCCGCGCAGCTCGATCGACACGGGCAGCGCGTTCCGCCCGGCCGCATCGAACACCGCATCGACGCCCTGCGGCGCGGCGTCCCGCACCCGGTCGGCCAGCCCCTCCCCGTAGGCGACGGGCACCGCGCCCAGGTCCCGCAGGTAGGCGTGGTTGGCCGGGGAGGCGGTGCCGACGACGGTGGCACCGCGCAGCGCCGCGAGCTGCACGGCGGCCTGGCCCACGGCTCCCGCCGCGCCGTGCAGCAGCAGCGTCTCGCCCTCCCGGACGGCGAGCAGGTCGAGCACGCGCCGTGCCGTCTCCGTGGCCACCGGCAGGGCGGCGGCCGCCTCGAACGACACCCCGGCGGGCTTGCGGGCGAAGGCGCCGGACAGGGCGTACTCGGCGTAGGAGCCGGTCGCGGCGAAGCCGAACACCTCCTCCCCCACGGCCACGTCGGTGCGGCCGGGCCCGACCGCGTCGACGACGCCGGCGAGTTCCAGGCCGGGCACGGCGGGGAACGTCGTCGGGAAGAACTCCTGGAGCAGGCCGCTGCGGATCTGGCAGTCGGCCGGGTTGACGCCGGCCGCGACGACCCGGACCCGGACCTGGCCGGGGCCGGGCTCCGGCAGGCCGGCGGTGCCGAGGCCGAGGACGTCCGGCCCGCCGAACTCGTGGTGGACGACGGCGCGCATCCGCATGACGTGACTCCCTGTGATCGTTTCCGGTGTACGGCTCCATCGTGGACCGCCGCCCGTACCAACCGGGCTGATCTGTCGGCCAGTTCGACCTGGCCGGAAGGACAGGCGCCCGCTGCGCGCGCGTCCCTAGGCTGGGCCCATGGACGTGATGCCGGACTCCACGGCGGTGGCCGCACTGACCGCCGCGTACGACGTGATCCGCCAGCCGCTGGGCGCGATCCTGCCGCGCCTCTCGGAGGTGCTGGCCGCGACGGTCCCGCACCGGGCGGCCGCCGAGCTGTCGACGCACTGCGCGCACTCGCCGCTCAAGACGCACGGCGAGCCCGGGCTCACCGCCCGGATCACCACGGCCGACCTGGCCCCCCTGCTGGCCTCCGGTGTGCCCGGCCGCCCCTGGCAGGGCACGCTCGACCTGGCGGGCGCGGAGCACCCGGTGCTGACCGTGACGAGCGACGCCACCCCCCGCGGCGCGGTGCTCCTCCTCGTACGGCCGGACGGCTCTCCCGTGGGGCCGGAGGCGCTGGCGGTGGTGCAGGCGCTGTGGGACCTCGTGACGGGCCACTTCGAGCGGTTCGCCGTGGAGGCGGAGCCGGGCGCGCTGGCCCGGTCGGTGGCGGCTGCCGGCACCCGTGCGCGGGTCATCGCCGAGCTGGGCGAGGCGCACGCGGCGGCCCTGACGGGACTGCTCGGGGTGCTGCGCAGCCGCCACCTGGACGACGCCGCGGCGCGCGCCGCCGCCACGGACCTGGCCGTGTCGGCGCTGGTGGAGCTGCGGGCGCAGGCGGAGCGGGACCAGCAGATCGCGGAGGAGCCGGCCGACCGCGCCTTCGAGCGGCTCGCGGAGTCGCTGCGGCCCCTGGTGCGCTACAGCCCGGTGCGGCTGGCGTTCGCCGGCCCCGGTTCGACGCGGTCCCTGCCGGCCGACGTGGCGCACGCGGCGCGGGCGACGGTGCGGGCGGTGCTGATGCGGGTGCTGGAGCAGGAGGGCGTGGACCGCGTGCACGTGGGCTGGCGGTTCGCCGAGGGGGACCTGCACGCGACGGTACGGGACGACGGGCCGGGCACCCTGACACCGGCCGACCTGGAGGGGGACCGGGTGCGGGAGCGGCTGGGGGTCCTGGACGGGCGGGTCGAGGTGGAGGCGGTGCCCGGCTGGGGGACGACGGTGACGGCGGTCGTCCCGCTGGGCGGCGCGGCCCCGGACCCTGCGCCGCAGCCGCTGACCGTGCTGGGCGAACGGGAGCTCCAGGTGCTGGCGCGGCTCGCGCAGGGCCGGCGGAACCGGGTGATCGCGCAGGAGCTGCACATCAGCGAGTCCACCGTGAAGTTCCACGTGGCGAACATCCTGACGAAGCTGGGCGTGGGGTCGCGGGGCGAGGCGGCGGCGCTGTTCCACGCGGCGGCGTAGCGGGCCCCGGCGACCGGCTTCCCCGGGCGTCCCGTCCGCGTGCCGGCCCCCGCGGCCGTCCGCCCGACCGCGCGTCCGGCCCCTCCGAGCGCCGCCCGCCGGCCGCCGCCCGCCGGGCACGGCAGCCACGCGTGACGCATGCCCGGCCGCCGCGGCCCCGTCCGCCCGACCACCCGCCACCCGCCGCCCGCCGACCGCCGACCGCCGACCGCCGACCGCCGACCGCCGACCGCCGACCGCCGGCCATCGTCCGCCTGGCCGTACGGCCGCCGGCGAGGCCGTGCCGTCCCACCGCAGCGGAACTGCCGCCCGCCTGGCCGTACGGGTGTCCAGCCGGGCCGAACGGCGGTGCGCCGCGGCCCGGCGCACCGCTTCCCGGCCGCTGTCAGTGGCGGGTGCGACACTCGCAGACGTGAGCGAACGGTGGGCTCTGCACGGGGTCGAAGGGGGCGGGGCGCGGCTGGTCCCCCTCGGTCCCGACGGCCTGCCCGCCGGGCCGGTGCGGGAGGAACCGGACCTGGTGGAGGCGGTGCGGTCCCGTCCCTCGGTCGGCCGGTGGGTGTGGCGGTCCACGGCCGAGGTGTACCCGCGGCTGCTGGCGGCGGGGGTGCGGGTGGAGCGGTGCTACGACCTGGAGGCGGCGGAGCAGCTGCTGCTCGGCCACGAGGGGCGGCTCGGGGAGCCCCGGTCGGCGGCGGCGGCGTGGGCGCGGCTGCACGGCCGCCCCGTACCGCCGGACCCTCCGGCGAGGACGCCGGAGCCCGGCGCGCAGTCCTCGCTGTTCGAGGCGCGGCCGACCGGTCCCGAGGTGCCGTTCGAGGGGCTGCTGGAGGTCTACGCCGCGCAGCAGCGGCGGCACGGTGCCGCCGAGCACCCGGACCGCATGCGGCTGCTGACGGCGGCCGAGTCGGCCGGGGCGCTGGTGGCGGCCGAGCTGCACCGGGCGGGGCTGCCGTGGCGGGCGGACGTGCACCGGCAGGTGCTGCACGAGCTGCTGGGCGGGCGGTACGCGGGCGGGGGCGAGCCGCGCCGACTCGCGGAGCTGGCGGACGAGGTGTCGGCGGCGTTCGGCCGGCGGGTGCGGCCCGACCTGCCGGCCGACGTGGTGAAGGCGTTCGCGCAGGCGGGGATCCGGCTGCGGTCGACGCGCCGCTGGGAGCTGGCCGAGGTCGACCACCCGGCGGTCGGGCCGCTGCTCGCGTACAAGACGCTGTACCGGATCTGGACCGCGCACGGCTGGGCGTGGCTGCAGGACTGGGTGCGGGACGGGCGGTTCCGGCCCGAGTACGTGCCGGGCGGCACGGTCAGCGGCCGGTGGACCACCAACGGCGGGGGCGCGCTGCAGATCCCGAAGGTGATCCGGCGGGCCGTCGTCGCGGACGACGGCTGGCGGCTGGTGGTGGCGGACGCGGACCAGCTGGAGCCGCGCGTACTGGCGGCGATCTCCCGGGACCCGGGGTTCATGGAGGTCGCCGGGCACGGCGGCGACCTGTACACGCGGCTGTCGGACCGGGCGTTCCCGGGCGGCCGGGAGGAGGCGAAGCTGGCGCTGCTCGGCGCGGTGTACGGGCAGACCAGCGGGGACGGGCTGAAGAACCTGGCGGCGCTGCGGCGCAGGTTCCCGCGCGCGGTGGCGTACGTGGACGACGCGGCGCGGGCGGGCGAGGAGGGCCGGCTGGTGCGCACCTGGCTGGGGCGTACGAGCCCGCCCGCCGCCGGCGCCGGGGACACCGGCGAGGCGGGGCTGCCCCAGGAGGCCGGCGAGGGCGCCCGAGAGGCGGACGCGGACGGGTACACCCCGGGGTACGCCTCCCTCGACGCCCGCGCCCGGGGCCGGTTCACCCGGAACTTCGTGGTGCAGGGCAGTGCGGCGGACTGGGCGCTGCTCATGCTGGCCGCGCTGCGCCGGGCGACCGCGGGGATGCGGGCCGAGCTGGTGTTCTTCCAGCACGACGAGGTGATCGTGCACTGCCCCGCCGAGGAGGCGGAGGCGGTCACGGAGGCGATCCGCGCGGCCGGCGACCTGGCCGGGCGGATCGCGTTCGGTGACACGCCGGTGCGCTTCCCGTTCACGACGGCGGCGGTGGAGTGCTACGCGGACGCGAAGTGAGGGGCCGTCCGGCGGGTCACTCCGTCAGCTCCCGCCACTTGTCGCTGGTGGCGAGGGCCTGCAGCTGCTCCATGTCGAGCGCGGGCAGGGCGCGGGTGGCGTCCTCGTGCTGCGCCGCGGTGTTGAAGGCGGAGACCACGACGCGGTAGCCGCTCGGCCTGAGCGTGTCGACGCTCCACCACACCACGTCCTTGCCGCCCTTCTCCCCGGCCTGCCGGACCGCACGGACCTTGGTGCCGTCGGGCAGGGTCGTGTACGAGCCCGCGGGGAAGAGGGCGGACTCCTCGCCGCCCATGCGGGATTGGGCGTTCACCTGCACCAGGCTGCGGCCCCTCCCGTCGTCGACGACGGCGTACGCGTACGCGCCCTCACCGCCGGTGCGCACCCGGGTGAGGTCCTCCGGCAGCAGGGACAGGAAGAGGGGTTTCACCGCGGCCGCGTCGAAGCCGCCGCTGCCCGCCGTCTCGTCCGGGCCGGCACCGCCGCCTCCCGTGCCGGTGCCCGCTCTCCCGTCGGACGTGTCCGGCCCGTCCTGCTGCCCCGCAGGGTCGGGGAGGTGGTCGAGGACCGGCTTCCAGGCGTCGGCCGAGACGACGGCCTTCATCTGCGCCGGGGTGAGGGGCGGTTCGGCCCTGGAGGCTGCGGAGCCCTTCTGGGCGGGCGCGTTCCAGGTGTTCAGGTCGACGACCAGGCCGTCCGGGTGGACCAGCGACGCCCGCCAGTTCTTCGTCTCCTCCCGCTTGTCGGGGTACTCGTACCCCTTGAGGACCATCAGCCGGGCGCCGCCGGGCAGGGTCTCGGTGGTGCAGTCGTCGTACGGGACGACGGCCGCGTCCGGGCAGCGGCTGTAGTCGCCGTCCCCCCGGGGCCCGCGGAAGAACGCGATACCGACCGCGGCCCTGCCCCTGCCGTCGTCGAACACCCCGGAGGCCATCGGCCCCTCGGCCGTGCCCTGCGCGACGGGCTCGGTCAGCTCGCCGCCCGGCAGCAGCGCCCGGAACGTCCTGAGCACCTCCGCGGCGCCGACCTCGCCGTCCTCCACCCTGGGCGGCGGCACGGCGGCGACCGGGGACCCCGTCCCCCCGGTCGGCCGCGGCGCTGGGCCCCGGCGGCACGGCCGCGACCGGAGGACCCCCGTCCCCCGGTCGGCGGCCGCGTCCGCCGTGCCGCCCCGCCGCCCAGCGCGCCCGCCGCGTAGGTGCCGCCGACGCCCACCAGGGCGAGGGCCAGCACCCTCCGGTGACCGCTCCGGCCCGCCGCCGCACCACACGGCGCCGCCCGCGGGCCGTTCCGCCCGCCACCAGTGCGTCGCCGTCCGGCGCGAAGGTGTCACCCGTGCGGCGCAGGGCGACCACGAGGTCGTCCTCGAACCGCTCGTCTTCCGGCATTCCAGCCCCCAACTGCGTGTCGCGGTGTGCATGGGTATGAACGAACGTTTCAGCGGGCGTACTCGGCGATGCCCCCGCCGAGCCGCTGCCTGAGCCTGCCCAGCGCCCGCACGGACCGGGTGCGCACGGCGGCGGAGCTGACCCGCAGCGCCCGGGCGGTCTCCTCCACGCTGCGGTCCTCCCAGTACCGCAGCACGACGACCGCCCGGTCCTTGGGCGGCAGCTCCGCCAGCGCACCGAGGAGCGCGACCCGCAGAGCCGGGTCGTCGTTTGCGGCGGGCGGCTGCGCGGCCTCCGGCAGCGCCCCGAGCGGCCGCTCCGTGGACGACCTGCGCCGCTGGTGGGTGAGGAAGGCGCGGACGAGGACGGTCTGCGCGTACGCCGCCGGGTCGTCGATCCGTACGGCGCGCCCGAACAGCCCGGTGCGGCCCCACAGCACGTACATCCGCCCCAGGGTCTCCTGCACCAGGTCCTCGGCGAGATGGGTGTCGCCGCTGGTGAGGAGGCACGCCGAGCGGAAGAGGTGGCCGGCCCTCCCCCGGGCGAACTCCGGGAACCCGTCCGTGCCGGTCCGTCCCATGCCCTCCCCCTCGCGCCGACGACGCCTCACCTCACTGACGCGGTGGCGCCCGGGAAATGTTTCACACCGCTTTCCGCGGTCCGGCCCGGCGCCCCCGCTGCGGGCCCGCCCATGCGCTCCGGCGGCGGGACGTCAGCCGCGGACGGCCGCGGACGCGTTCTCGGAGAGGACGTTCTCCAGGATGTGCGACAGGGCGCTGTCGCCCTTGACCGCGGTGGAGTTCTCCACGCACTGCTGGTCCTGGGTGTCGTTCAGGATGTCCTGGACGCCCACGTTGACCAGGGCGACGATGTTCTGGACGTCGGCCTGGATCGGGATGCCGAGGCACGGCTTGTTCAGGGTGCCCTGCACGAGGGACATCTGCGGGCTCATCTTCCCGCCGGTGACCGTGTTGCCGTAGGCCTGCTTCGAGAAGTTGCCGTTCTGGGTGTCGACCCCGTGGTCACCCGTGGCGGCGGCCATCGGCGCGCCCGCACCCAGGACGGCCGCGGCGACACCGGCACCAGCCAGAACCTTCTTGATCATGGTCGATCCTTATCGTCGAGAGACCCGGCGTACGGGTCGTCTGCCGCCACCCGCAGGTGGGGCGCATGGGGAGAGAGATGAAGCGAGGAACCGGCCCGCACGGCGCGAGACCGCGCGGGCCGGGTGGCGCGGTCCGTCAGCGGACGGCGACGGAGCCGTTCTCGGAGAGGACGTTCTCCAGGATGTGCGACAGGGCGCTGTCGCCCTTGACCGCGGTGGAGTTCTCCGCGCACTGCTGGTTCTGCGTGTCGTTGAGGATGTCCTGAACACCCACGTTGACCAGCGCCAGGATGTTCTGGACGTCGACCTGGGCCGGCAGACCGACACAGGGCTTGTTGAACGAGCCCTGAATGAGACCGATCTGCGGGCTCATGTAGCCGCCCGTCGTCGTGTTGCCGTAGTGCTGAGAGGCGAAGTTGCCGTTCTGGGTGTCCACACCGTGGTCACCCGTGGCGGCGGCCATCGGGGCGCCCGCGCCGAGCACGGCCGCGGCGACGCCCGCGGACGCCAGAGCCTTCTTGATCATTTGTGATCCTTCTCGTCGAGAACCCGGTCTCGGGTCGCTCTGACCAACACCGCGGCGCGGTTTAGGTTCCGCGAGGTCACCCGAAGAGCGCAATCAGCGAATACAGGCTGAGAATTCTTACGACGATCATCCCGACGGCATTGACGTCCGGGCCGCTGCGACCGGCGGCGTATGACGGCCGCTCCGGCGGGTACTCCTATTTTATGAATGGTTTCGTCTACCTCAGCGCGGAATTCGCGGCGCCCACGTTCGTACGGCACGGACTCGGGCAGCTGATCGCGGGGATCCTGCTCGTCGGCTTCATCATCGGCGCCTTCTGGCTGGGCCGGCGCATCTGGGTGAAGGAGGCCGCCCCGCCGAAGCCCGAGGAGCAGCCGCACCGGCCACCGGACGCCGGTCTGCCCGGCGAGGTGGAGGGCCACCGCAAGCCCGCGGAGGTGCCGCAGGGCGAGCGGCGGCTCATGCCGTACGAGCTGAAGCACGAACCGACCGAACCCGACACGTCGCCGCTGTCCGAGGACGAGCAGAAGTGGCGCGGCTCCCAGAGCGGCGGCTTCGGCAGCGGCGGGCCGATGACCGGCGGCTGACCCCGGCGGCGCGTGCGGTCCCCGGGCCCTCTTCCCCTCCAGGCCCGGGGGCCGCGCCGCCTGCGCCCCGGCACGCCGCGCAGCCCCGACGGGGGCGCGGACCGAGGGGCATGCGCCACGGGGGCGGGGGGACTCGGGGCGGTATGACGGAAGCAGAGGGCGCGCCGCGCACCGCCTCCGCGCGGGACGCCGCCCGGTTCGGTGCGGTGGTGGTCGCCCCCGCCCTCGCCGCGGGGCTCGTCCTGCGGCGCCGTACGGGAATGGCGCTGGCGGAGCGGTACGCGGCCGACCGGCGGGCGGTCCGGTTGCTCGGCGAGCTGCGGCGGCGCTACGGACCCGGGCCGCTGCGGGTCGACCTCGCCGGGCGGCGCTTCGCCGTCCTCCTGGACGCCGCGGACGCGCAGGCCGTACTGGCCGGCACGCCCGACCCGTACGCCCCCTCGACCGTCGAGAACCGGGCCGCGCTGGAGCGGTTCCAGCCGCATGGCGTGCTGGTCTCCCGCGGCGACGAGCGGGCCGCGCGGCGGACCCTCGACGAGACAGCGCTGGAGACCGGCAACCAGCTCCACAGCCTGGCGCCCCGCATGCTCCGGGCCGTGCGGGAGGAGGCGGGGCTGCTCCTGGCGGGCGTCTCCGCGAGCGAGGGCGAGCTGCGGTGGGACCGGTTCTCCGGGGCCTGGGCCGCGGCGGTCCGCCGGCTCGTCCTCGGGGACGGCGCCCGGGACGACACCGCCCTCACCGCCATGCTGGGGCGGCTGCGCACCGCCGCCGACCGGCCCCCGGCCTCCCCGGCCGGGCCCGCCTGCGGGACCCCTTCGACCGTCGTCTGCGCGCCCACGTGGAGCGGGCGGAGGCGGGCAGCCTCGCCGCCGCGCTCGCCTCGACGACGGCGGCCCCCGGCACCGACCCCGTCGGGCAGGTGCCGCACTGGCTGTCCGGGTTCGACGCGGCGGGCATCGCCGCCTACCGGGCGCTCGCCCTGCTCGCCACCCACGCCCCGCAGGCCACGCAGGTGCGCAACGAGCTCGCCGTCACGGACCTGACCGAGCCGCGCCCGCTGCCCTACACCCGGGCCTGCGTCCTGGAGTCCGTACGGCTCTGGCCGACGACGCCCTTCCTGCTGCGGGAGGCCGTCCGCGAGACCGCCTGGGGCGAGGGGACGCTGCCGGCCGGTACGGAGTTCCTGATCTACACGCCGCTCTTCCAGCGCGGCGGCCCCCTGCCCTACTCCGACCGCTTCACCCCGGAGATCTGGCTCGACGGCACCGCGGAGGACACCGCCGGCCTGTACCCCTTCAGCGCGGGACCGGGCGCATGCCCCGGCGAGGACGTGGCGCTGTTCGCGACCTCCACGCTGCTCGCCGCGCTGCTGGAACGCCACGCCTACCTGCCGGAGCGGCCCGGCCGGCTGCGCCCCGACCGGCCGCTGCCGCGCACCCTCGACCACTTCGGGCTGCGGTTCGCCGTACTGCCGCACTGACGCACGACCCCCGTACGCATGTCCGTACGTACCGGTGCGTACGGGACGGCTGTGACATCATGCGAAAGCCCCGCCACACGCTGTGAACGGAAGGGTTGGCATGGCCTCTGGCGCCGGAAAGTGGGAGCGCGTGCCTCCCCCTCCGCAGACCGGGACCGCGACCGCCTGGACCGGTCACGGGGGGACGGCCGCCGGCACCCGGACGCCCGGTCCGGCGCGCGCCGCCGACTCCGTCCCGCTCTTCTCCTCGCTCGCCCGCGAGTGGCGGGCCCAGGGCCGTGCCGTGCCGGGCGCGAGGGACCACGAATGGGACGCGCTGGTGCGCCGGCCGGTGTGGCCGCGGCGTTGAACCCGTCTACTGGCCACGCCCGCCGGGCCGTTGGCGTTCGAGTGAATCAAAAGCCCCGCGAGTTCAGCAGGTGTCTTTTCGGTTACGCATTCGTTGTGGTATTCGCGGCGGCAGCGGGGCCTCACCCGGGGCTCGTGGGTCACGAAATCCGTGGCAAGACTGACTTCCGCTGCGGAAAGGAAGCCGAGAAATGAAGTGCAAGAAGGCCGCTGTGGCCGTTGCCGGTATCGTCATGGCGATGGGCGCCGCCGCTCCGGCGGTCGCCGACGCGGGTGCCGAGGGCGCCGCGGTGGGCTCCCCGGGCGTGCTGTCCGGCAACGTCGTCCAGATCCCGATCCACGTGCCGATCAACGTCTGCGGCAACAGCCTGAACCTCATCGCGGGCCTGAACCCGACGTTCGGCAACGTCTGCATCAACGACTGACACCGCGCACCGCAAGCGGCGAGGCCGGCCCCGGAGGACGCTCCGGGGCCGGCCTCCGCGCATACCCGCCCGGCTCCCCGCCTGACCGCCGGCCCGGACCCGGAGACGCCCCCTTCCGCGTCCACCGGCCGGGCCCCGCCGCGTGCCGTGCGGGGCCACCGCCGGTCCCCGGTCAGGTCGCGAGCGGCGCCGCGCCGGTCGGCGCGGGGCGCGGGCGGGCCGCCGGCACCTCCGGCAGCCCGGGCTCCCGCAGCCGCCGCTCGACACCCCGCACCAGCCGCTCGGCCGTGTAGCCGGCGCCGTACACGAAGCGCATCGCCGGGCCGTACGACGGAGCGGTGAGCAGCCCGGCGAGGAAGAGCCCCGGGTGGGACGACTCGAAGCACGCACCGGCCTCCGGGGCGCCCAGCGCGCCGGTGGTGCGCAGCTCCTCCCGCAGCTCCTCCCCCAGCAGCCGCACCCGGTCGAGCCGGGGGGCGAACCCGGTCGCGGCGACCACGTGGTCGGTGTCCAGGGTGACGGGCTCCGTCCCCGGCCCAGCGGTGAGCGTGAGCCGCACCCGGGCGTCACCGCCCGCGTTTGTCGCCTCGGCCGCCACGACCGTGCGGCCGAGCCGCACGTCGGGGACCGCCTCGAACCGCTCCCGCAGCCACCAGGCGCCGGCGGGCCCGAGCGCGGTGCCGAACAGCCGCTCCCGGGTCGGGGCGGGCAGCCGCCGGAAAAGCCCGGGGGTGCGGGCGTAGAGGAGGTTCTGCCAGCCGCAGCCGAGGCCGGTGTGCGGGGCCCTGGCCGCCTCCAGGCGGCCGCGCCGCAGCGCGGGCGGCGCCGTGTTCCACACCAGGTGCTCCGAGCGGGCCACCACCCGGGCGTGCGCGCCCGCCTCCGCGAGCAGCACGGCGGTCTCCAGCGCCGCCTGGCCGGCGCCGACGACCGTCACGTCCCGGCCCGCGAAGCGCGCGAAGCCGGCGTGGTGGCTGCTGTGCGTCACCTGCCGGGGCATCAGGTGCCTCAGCTCGGCCGGTACGTACGCGAAGGGCCGGCTGCCGAGCGCGAGCGCGACCGTGCGGGCGCCGACCGTCTCCCCGTCGGCCGCGGTCACCGCGAACCGTCCGTCGGGCCGCGGGTGGACGGCCGCGACCGTGCGCGGGTCCACGGGGACCGGCAGGGCCTGCCGGGCGAACCACTCGCCGTACGCGGCGAAGAACCCGACCGGCAGCGGCCTGCCGTGCTCCGCGCGCACGCCGCGGGTGGCGGCGTACGCGGAGAGGCCGTACAGCCCGGCGGGGTCCGACAGGTCCGAGGCCCACGGCTCCGACTTGAGCAGCATGCCGGGCGGCATGCGCTTCCAGGAGTCCATCAGCCTGCCGAAGACCCGCAGGGACAGTCCGCGGGCCGCCGCGTGGGCGGCGACGGACAGTCCGTACGGGCCCGCCCCCACGATCACCAGGTCCACGTCGTCGTGCTTCGAGGCCACCTCTGTCGTCCTTCCTTCGTCACGGTCGGGGGGAGGGGGAGTCCTGCGCCGGGAGGGGGCGCTGCTGCGCGGGGATCCGCGCGCCCGGCCGGCCCGGCACCCGGCCCCGCCAGGCCCGGCGCAGCACCGCCCAGGCGCGCCGCGCCAGGTGGGCAGCCCACGCGCGGGCCATGGCGAGCGCGGGCACGGGGTCGTCCGACGCGTACCAGGCCCGCTCCGCGCCCCGCCGCCGCCCCACAGCCCGGTGCCCGTGCGGGCGCGGGGCCGGGGCGACGCGAGCAGGGACAGGGCGGCGTAGTTCTCCACGACGAACCGGCGGCCGTACGAGCGGACCAGGTCGGGCACCGGGCGCCCCGTCAGGTCCAGGTGCTGCGCGCGGACCACGTCGAGCCCCCAGGCGTCGGCGAACAGCCGGAACTGCGCGCCGGGGCGGGGGTTGAAGTCCAGCAGGTGGTAGGTGCCGGTGCCCGGGTCGAGGCGGAAGTCGAGGTCGGCGATGCCGCGGTAGCCGAGGGCGGACACCAGGTCGCGGGCGGTCCGCTCGACGGCCGGGTTCGGCGCCCAGACCCCGGCCGCGGTCAGGCCCGCGCCGTCCGGCCAGGAGCGCACCTTGCGGCCGGTCGCCGCGACCCCGCAGGCGCCGGAGCGGTCGCAGTACGCGTGGAAGAACCAGTCCAGGTCGCGGCCCGCGGGCAGGTACTGCTGGAGCAGGAGGGCGCTGCCGGCCTCGGCGCGGCGGCCGTACAGCTCGCGGACCTGGGCGACCGACCGGGCCAGGACCGTGCTGCGCAGTCCGGTGCCGGGCGGGAGCAGCCACGGGCGGCTCCACTTGGCGACGACGGGCAGGCCCAGGGCCGCGGCCATGGCGGCGGCCTCCTCGGCGTCGGCCGGGGCGAGGGTGCGGGGGTGGGGGACGCCGAGGCGCCGGCAGGTCGCGGCGAGGGACGCCTTGTCGGCCACGCGGGCGGCCAGACCTGACGGCTGGTCGGGCAGGAGGAAGCGGGCGGCGGGCCCGGCGGGCTCCCGGCGCAGCGCGTCCAGGGCGACGGCGGTGACGTCGTCCATCGCCAGCAGCAGGGCCGGTGCGCCGTCGAGCCGCTCGGCGACGCCCGCGAGCGTCCGCCGAAGGTCCGTCAGCCCGGCGGTGGCAGGCCCGGGATGCCAGTGGCGCACGTAGCGGGAGCGGGCCACCGGTCCCGCGGGCCGGCCGGTCACCACGTGGACCGGCACACCGGCCCGGCCCAGTGAGCGTACGGCCCCCAGCGTGCCGTGGTGGAAGGGGTTGCGGTCGCACCGCAGGAGCACGGCGGCGACGCGGGTGTCGAAGAGCGGCACGGAATGTCCTCGTGTCAGTGCCCCAACCGGGCGATGAACTCCACTGATGGCCTAGGAAAATGCGGGACGGACGTCCCGGTCGGATCAATAGGAATACTTTTGGTCCACGCGGTGCGCACACTGCCCGGAAAAGGCGGGACCGCCGCGGGGATCCGACGGGGACGACGGATTGCGCGGACACGGCGGGACCGGCGGACCCGGCTGGCGGACGCGGCGGCGGGACCGGAGGAATTCCGGCGCCGCCCGGCCGCCGGACGGAAAAGGCGGTCGGGGCCGGCGGGCCGACGGGCCGGCGCCCCTCCGGCGGGTCCGCCGCCTCGCCGGCCCGCCGACGGGCCGGACGGCGGCACGAGGAAGGAGACGGTGATGCGGAACGGCGGACGGGCGACGTGTACCTGGCTGGGGGTGTTCACCGCCGGCCTGCTGGTCTCCTGCTCCGTGGTGTCGGCTCCCGGCCACGCGGCGGACTTCCCCGCGGCCCGGGACCCGGTGGCCACCGGGGAGACGGCGCTGGGCGCCTACCTCGACTACGGCCCGGGCGGCATCCGGCGCATGGCGGAGCTGGAGGAGTGGCTCGGCGGCACCGAGCTGCGGGTCGGCCACACCTACCTGCCCGGCGACCGGTGGTCCAACATCGCGGGCAAGGCGGGCTTCCTGGAAGCGTGGGCGCAGTGGCGGCGGGAGCGTGAGGACCGGCTGCTGGTGCTCAACGTGCCGATGCTGGAGCGCAACGAGAGCCGGCTGCCGGACGGTCTGGTGCGGGCGCTGCTGCGGCGTGGCGCCGACGGCCTGTTCGACCACCACTTCCGCGCGCTCGCCGAGCGGCTGGTGGGGATGGGGGCGCCCGACACCGTCATCGTCCTCGGCTGGGAGATGAACGGCTCGACGTACAGCCACCGCTGCGGGCCGGATCCGGACGCGTGGAAGAGGTACTGGAAACGCATCGTCACCGCCATGCGCGAGGTGCCCGGCCAGGAGTTCCGGTTCGACTTCGCCCCCAATCGCGGACGGGACGCCATTCCGTGGACGCAGTGCTATCCGGGTGACGACGTCGTGGACATCGTGGGGATGGATTCCTACGACCAGCCGCCGGGCCGGACTTTCGACGAGCAGGCGAACGAACCGTACGGGTTGCGGCATCACGTGGAATTCGCCGCGGCCCACGGAAAGCCTATCTCCTATCCGGAGTGGGGCCTGTTCCGAAACGGCGACAATCCGGAGTACATGCGCCGGATGCTCGAATGGATCAACGAGCACAAACCGGTGTACCACTCCATCAGCGACTACTGCCCGCACGGCGTGTGGCAGTGCCGCGCGAACCCGCGGTCCTCGGAGGTCTTCCGGTCGGAGCTGTACGGCCTGACGGGGCCCCTGGAGCCCCTGGAGCCGGTGGAGCCCACGGAGCCCGGCGAGCCGGGTGAGCCGGTCGAGCCGGGTGAGCCCGTCGACCCCACCGAGCCGGTGGAGCCGACGGTGCCCGCGGAGCCGACGTGGCCGGCCGACCCCGCGTGGCCCGTGCCCGAGCCGGAGCCCGAGCCGGTGCCGGAGCAGCCGCCCAGCGGCCCGACGAGCCGCCGTGCACGCCGATCGACCTCGGCCCGTGGGTCCAGAAGTGGCTCGACGAACCGGTCTGCGTCCGCTGGGACTGGTGGGAGCGCCTCTGGTCCTGACCCCGGCCGGCCGCCGCGGTGGCGGCGGGGTACGGGCGGCCTCACCGCCCCGTGCCGCCACCGCCCCGCAGCCGCCGCACCCAGCCGCGGTCCCGCAGGCGGTCCGCGGCGAGGCGGCGGCAGCGGGCGTACCCCGCCCGGAGCCACAGCGCCGGCGCCGTCCGCCGGCGGGCCAGCAGCAGCCGCTGGTTGGCCACGGGCTCCGGTCGCCAGTGGTGCTTGTAGGGCTCCTCGCCGCGCAGCAGGCTCAGCGTGCCCTGCCCGTTGCCGGCGGCCGCCCCGGCGCACGTGCGCAGCAGCAGCGTCGCGATGTCCACCTTCAGCGACCGCAGCACCGGGTCGGCGCCGTACAGGTACCCGCCGCACAGCCGGGGTGACATCAGCGTGAGGTCCACGGCCACCACACCGCGCTCGGCGTCGCCGCGCAGCCGGAACTCCGTCACCTGGGCCTGGCCCGTCTCCGCCATGGCCGCCACGGCCCGGCCGAGGTGCTCCGCGAACCGCCGCGTCAGGTGCTCGCGGGTCACCGCCCGCCCGGCCCACTGCCGCCGGTGCAGGTCGAGGAGGCGGGCCACGGCCTGCGGCACCTCCGCCGCGGGCACCGTGCGCGGGACGACGCCCTCGCGGTCGATCTTGCGCAGCTTCGCCCGGGCCCGCTGGGCGCGGGACGCGGGCAGGCGGCCCGCCAGCTCGTCGACGGGCCGGGCGGGCAGCTCCATGCACACGGAGTCGGGCAGCCGCCGGCGCGGACCCGTCCACAGGGCGTGCAGCCGCTCGGCGGCGGCGCCGGGCCGCACCTCGCGCAGGTCGATCACGGCGGTGCGGGCCAGTGCGGCGAGCGCCCCGGCGAGCGCGGCCGCCGCCTCGGGCCGGTCGTCGTCGACGAGCACGTCGCCGTAGTCGGTGATGGCCCCGCCGAGCAGCACCAGCGCGGGTACGGGCCCGGGGGCCAGCCACAGCGGGGCGGCGGCGAGGAGCCGCCCGTCGGCCGCGTCCCGCACGAGCACCACGCGCAGCCGCCCGGGAATCCCGTACGACAGCCACCACGACGACAGCCAGGCGTGCGACTGGAACGGCGTGGCGGTGCGGCACCGCCCGTGCAGGTCCTGCCAGTCGCGGGCCAGCGCCGCGAACTGCTCCGCGTCGCGGCAGACGGTGACGGCGGGGGCCGTGCGGTCCGCGGCGGGCGGCTTCCTGAGGGTGTCCGCCGCGCTCACACGGACTCCGGCTGGGGCTGCGCGGCCGGGCTCGGGGCCGGGACGGTGGCGGTGCCGGGGGCGGTGTCCGCCGCGCCCTCCTTGCGGCGGGGGCGGACCAGCAGGGCCAGGCCGCCGAGGAGACCGCCCGCGCTGGCCCCGACCAGGGCCGCCAGGGCGGGCGACGGCGACACGGGGCTGGTGGGCCGGGTGGCCCGGGCGAACTGGACCACGCGCACATTCGTGCTGGTCTCCGCGTGGCTGCCCTTCTGCACCAGGGCCCGCGCGACGCTGTCGGCCATGGCGGCCGCCGTGGCGGGGCGGGTCGAGCGCGCGGTGAGGGAGATCATCGGGGCGTCCGGCGAGGTCGCCGCCTGCACGCTCGCCCGCAGCACGGCGGGTGACACCCGGGCCCACACCGCGGCGTCGCCGGCGACGGCGATGTCGGTGGCGACCCGGCCGTACGCCTGCGCCAGGCCCATCGCCCCCGCCGGGTCGGACCGTTCCGCGGGGACCACCACCACGTAGCTGGTCGCCGCGTACTGAGGGGTCTTCAGCAGCCCGTAGCCGCCGCCGGCGGCCAGGCCGAGCAGGACCGCGCCGGGGACGATCCAGGCCGGGCCGGGCCTGCGCAGGCGCTCCGCGCGCGGCAGGCGGCGGGCGACGCGGCGGCTGAGCCTGGCGAGGCGGCGCCTCAGCGGCAGGAAGGTGCGCGGGGTCGGTCGCGGGCTGGTCATCGGTCACTCGTTTCTCTGGTGAGTCTCGGGAGGGGTTCGCTGTAGAGGGTCATCAACTGGCGGGCGCTGCACGCGATGTCGTACCGGCGGGCGGCCGGCGGCACCGGGAGGCGGCGGGCGCCCTCCGCGCGGGCCTCGCGCACCGCGGCCGCCACGTCGGCGGCGGTGCCGCCGATCCGCCGCGCGCCGGGGGCCTCCCCGGGCGGCAGGTCGTCGAGGGCCGGGCAGGCCACGTACCGCGCGGGCAGCCCCGCGGCCAGCGCCTCGACGACGGCGAGGCCGAACGCCTCGTCCGCCGACGGCGACACGAACACGTCCATGGCGGACAGCAGCCCCGGCAGCTCCCCGGCGCCCACCGCGCCGGCCCACACCACCCGGCCGGTGACGCCGCGGGACTGCGCGAGGCGTTCGAGCCGCGCCCGCTCGGCGCCCTCCCCCACCAGGAGCAGCCGGACGTCCGGGGGCAGTTCGGGCAGCGCGTGGATGAGGGTGTCGAAGCGTTTGCCGGGAGCGAGACGGCCGACGCCCCCGACGACGTACGCGTCCGGGGCGAGCCCGAGCCGCCGCCGGGTGGCGTGCCGGGCCGCCTCGTCGTGGGCGAACCGGGCCGCGTCGATGCCGTTGGGTACGACGCGGACGCGGGAGGGGCGCACCCCCAGTCCGCGAGCCGGCGGGCCACCGTGTCGGACACGGCGACCGTGGCGTGGCCGAGCCGCTCGGTCGCGAGGTACAGAGCGCGGGCCCCGGCGCTGAGGGGCCGGCCCTCGATCTGCGTAGCGCCCAGCGAGTGCTCGGTGGCGATGACGCGCCGCACCCCGGCGAGCCGGGCCGCGAGGCGCCCGTACACGCAGGCCCGGTAGAGGTGGGTGTGCACCACGTCGTACCGGCCGCGGCGGATGAGGCCGGTGAGCCGGGGCAGCGCGGACAGGTCGCGGTTGCCGCGCATGCCGAGGTGGGCGACGGGGACGCCGTCGGCGCGCAGGGCGTCGGCGACGGCGCCCGGGTTGGTCAGCGTGACGACGCTGCTGTGCACCGGCAGGTGGCCGACGAGCAGCCGCAGCTGCTGCTCGGCGCCGCCGATGCCGAGGCCGGTGATGATGTGCAGGACCCTCACGACACGGCCGCCGGGGTCTGCGCGAGGTTCGCGGGGGCGCGGCGGCGCAGCCGGTGCAGGCGGCGCTTCGCGGCGAGCCGCCAGGCGGTGTCGCGCTGCCCGACGTGGACGCGGGGCAGGGCGAGGACGCCGGCGAGCTCGGCGCCGGGGTCGATGGCGCAGCCGTACGCGTAGCCCGCGTCCCGCACGGCGGCCAGGACGCGGGCGTCCACCTCCCCGTACGGGTAGCAGAAGCCGGCCGGTGCCTGGCCGGTGAGGACGCGCAGCTGCTCCCGGCTGCCGTGGACCTCGGCGCGCAGGGTGGTGTCGTCGGCGCGGGTCAGGTGCGTGTGGCGGCTGCCGTGGGAGGCGACCTCCATCCCGGCGTCGACGCAGCGGCGCAGGTCGGGGGCGGTCAGCAGCGGCTTGCGGGGGCCGAGTTCGTCCCACGCGTTGTCCTCGGCGAGGCGGCCGGGCAGCACGAAGACGGTGGCGGTGCAGCCGTGCCGGTGCAGCAGCGGGACGGCCTGGTGGAGGAAGTCGGCGTACCCGTCGTCGAAGGTGAGCCCGACGAGGTCGTGTGCGGCGCCGCGGGCGGTGGCGTCGAGCAGCTCGCGCACGCTGACGCCGCGCAGCCCCCGGGCGCGCACCCAGCGGAGCTGGGCGTCGAGCCGGCCGGGGGTGACGGTCACCTCGTAGGGGTCGTCCCTGTCGTCGTCGACCGAGTGGTACATCGCGATCCAGGGAGGCGGTGTGCGGCCGGTCATGGCTGAGCCTTCACTGTGCGGAGCGGGCGGGGCGGGAGCCGCCGGCGTCGTCCGGGCCGGCGGGCGCGGAGGGGGAGCCGGGGGCGCGGAAGGGGGACTGGGGGTGCGGAAGGCGGATTGGGGGTGCGGAGCCGGTGGTTTCGGGCGGGACGGGGCCGGGGGCGGCGGGTGCCGACCCGGCGCCAGCGGAGGCGGCGCGGCCGGCGGGCGCGGAGGGCGCAGCACCCGCACCGGCACCGGCACCCGCACCGGCACCGGCACCCGCACCGGTGCCCCGGACCGCTCCGCCGCGGAACCGGGTGCGCGCGGCGGAGCCGACGAGGCGGGCGGTGCGGGCGGGCAGGACCGGGGCCAGGCGCCTGGCTGCCCGGAGCAGGTCCGGCACCACGGGGGCCCGTACCGCCCGGGCGGCCGCCAGGAACACGGCGACCGCGACGGACCCGGCGAGCAGCACCCCCGGCAGCGGCGGGGCCTCCTCGGTCCGGGCGGCGGCGAGGCCCCCGGCAGCGGTCGCGGCGACGGCGGCGACGGCCAGCCGCGCGAGGCCCCCGGCGACCCGGCGGGCCGACAGCGGGATCCCGTGCCGCCGTACGCCGTGGAGCAGCAGGGCGGCGGCCGCGGTGATCCCGGCGGCGTTGGCGAGCGCGATCCCGGCGGCACCCAGCGAGCCCACCCACAGCGCGCCGAGCGCGGCGTGCACACCGACCCCGAGGAGCATCGCCCCGGCCGGGAACCACAGGGGCCGGGAACCGGAGAAGTACACCCGCACCAGGGCGCCGACCAGGGCGTGGCCGAGCAGGCCCAGGGCGTAGACCCGCATGACGGAGGCGGTCGCGGCGGTGTCGCCGGCGTGGAACGCCCCGCGCTGGAAGAGCAGTTCCACGATCTGGGGCGCGGCCGCGATGACGGTGGCGGTGCCGGCGAGCACGACGACCCCGGCGAAGAGCAGGTCGCGTTCGGCCCGGCGGCGGGCGGCGGCCAGGTCGCCCGCCGCGATGGCCCGGGCGACGACCGGGAAGCTGACGGTGCACAGCATCAGCGACAGCACCATGGGGAGCTGGGCGACCTTCTGGGCGTAGTTGAGGTGCGAGATGGCCCCGGCGGGCAGGGGCGCGGCGAGGAACCGCTCGACGAGGACCTGCGACTGGCGGGCGACCGCGAAGACGATGACGGGCGCGACGAGCGCGAGGACGAAGGCCCCGGCCGCCGGTACGCCGCCCCGGTCGCCGTCCGCCGCCGGTGCGCCGCCCCGGTCCTCCGGCCCCGCCGGTGCGCCGCCCCGCCCGTCCCCGGGCGCCGGTGCGCCGCTGACGTCCTCCGCGCCCACCGGTGCGCCGCGCTCGTCCCCGGGCGCGGCGGCCTCGTGCCGGCCCGCCCGCAACCGCCGTACCAGAGACGGCCCCTGGACGAGCGCCATGAGCACCCCGCCGACCGCGACGCCGGCGACCGCCGCCCGTACGCCCCAGCCGGGGCCGAGCAGGACGACGGCGGTGATGATTCCGACGTTGTAGGCGACGTAGATGGCGGCCGGTGCGAGGAAGCGGCCGTGGGCGCGCAGGGCGGCGCTGAAGTACCCGGCGAGGGCGAAGGACAGCACGCAGGTGGCGGTGAGCCGGGTGCAGTCGACGGCCAGCTCCTGCCGGGGCAGGCCGGGCGCCAGCAGCGGTACGAGCGCGGGCGCGGCCGCCGCGAGCAGCGCGGCGGCCGCGGCGGCGCCGAGGACGGTCCGCGGCAGCGTCGTGCGGACGAGGCCGCGTACGGGGTCGGGCCCGGGGCCGGGGGCGGCGCGCAGGGCGAGGGCCCGGCTGAAGGCCGGGACGAGGAGCAGCGCCATGGCGTCCTCGATGAGCAGCGTGGAGGCGAACTCCGGCACAGTCCAGGCGACGAGGAACGCGTCCGTCTCCGGCCCCGCGCCGAAGGTCCGGGCCAGCAACTGGTCGCGCACCAGCCCGAGCAGCGCCCCGGCGGCGGTGAGCCCCGCGGTGACGAGGGCGGCGCGGGCCAGCGGCCCGCCCGCGCCGCGCCGCGCCGCCGGGCCGCGTCCGCGGGTGTCCCGGGGCAGGTCGCCGGGGCCTGGTGCGGTCGCCGCCGCGCCGGGGGCTCTCCCTCGGCGGCGGGCTCCCGCACGTGGGGGCGGGCGGGCGCGGGGTCCGCTCCTCCCGGACTTCAGCCATGGCGGCCCCCGCATGCTCCTCCCGGGCCCCGGTCCGGGAGCCCCGCGCATCCTCCCGGGTCCCGGCCGCGCGGTCCCCTGCACGCTCCTGCCGGGTCCCGGGCCGGCAACCCCCCGCACGCTCCTCAGGCACGGCGGGCCTCCGCCGGCTCCGCGCCGGGGCCGACGGCCCACCAGGCGGCGACGCCCAGCAGGACGGCGGTCAGGACCGTGGAGGGTCCGCCGATGTCCGCGTACAGGAAGTCGACCAGCTGCCAGGTGAGCAGGCCCACGGCGACCAGGCCGCAGTCGAGGCCGGTCCCGCGCCCGCGGCGCACGGCGAGCAGCCGCCGCACCGCGCACACGGCCAGCGCCAGCCACCCGCCGGCGAGCGCCAGCAGCCCGAGCAGGCCCTGCTCGCTGAGGACCAGCAGGTACATGCTGTGCGGGGACAGCAGCGGCTGCCGCTGGTAGCCCATGCCGGCGCCGGCCGTCTCGCTGCCGGACGACAGCGCCAGCGAGGCGTGGCCGTCGCGGTACTGCGGGAAGCCCTTCAGGCCGACCCCGGTGACCGGCGAGTCCCGCCAGATGCCGACGGCGGCCGCCCACATGGTGTAGCGGTCGCTCACGGACCGGTCGGGCGCGTCCGCCACCTGCGTGATGCTGACGAGGCGCTCCTCCACCATCGCGGAGCCGATGCCGAAGCCGCCCACGAGCACCACACCGGCCGCCGCGGCGGCGAGGGCGGCAGCGGCGGCGCGCCGCACCCCGGTCAGCAGGAGCTGCGCCCCGCACGCGGCGGCGGTCGCGATCCAGGCGCCGCGGCTGAAGGACAGCACCAGGGGCACGGTGAGGAGGGCCGCGCAGCCGAGCGCCACCACCCGGGCGCGGGTCCCGCGGCCGCCGAGCGCCAGGCCGACGGCGGCGACGATGCCGAACGCGACGACCGTCGCCATGCCCATCACGTCGGTCGGCCCGAAGGTGCCGACGGCGCGGATGTCCTCGCCCATGTACGAGGCCCCGGTGCCGGTCGCGTACTGGACGACGCCGATGCCGCCCTGCACGAGCGCGAGCCCCACGAACGCCCAGGCGACGGCGGCCAGGTCGCGGCGGTCCCGGACGGTCAGCACCACGGCCGCCGGGACCAGCACGAAGACCTGCAGGTAGCGCACCAGTCCCGGCAGGCTCGCCGCGGGGTCGTGGGAGGCCGCGGCGGCGGCGCAGAGTCCCAGCACCGGCAGGCCGAGCACGGCCGCGGCGAGGGGGTGAGCGGCCGGGCCCGGGTGCGGAGGAGGCGGATCGCGCACCACAGCACGAGGAGCCCGGACGCGGCGTCGGCGAGCGTGGCACCGCCGCCGGGGCCGCCCGCGGGCGGCAGGGCCAGCAGGGCGACGACGGCGAGCAGCGGCGCCAGGTGCAGGGGCAGCGGCGCCCGCCGCGCTCCCGCGGCCCGGGGCGGCAGCAGCCGGCGGGCCCAGGCGGGCGGCGCCCCGCCGGGCCGTGCGAGGGGGAAGGACAGCGCGGACATCAGCCACCCGCCGGTCGGATCAGGGTCGCCGCCGTGCGCAGCAGGATGCACACGTCCTGCCACAGCGACCAGTGGTCGATGTAGTGGTTGTCGAAGCGGCAGCGGTCCTCGATGGAGGTGTCGCCGCGCAGCCCGTGCACCTGGGCGAGCCCGGTGAGGCCTGCCGGCATCCGGTGGCGTGCCGCGTAGCCGGGGTGCATGCGGCTGAACCGCTCGACGAAGTAGGGGCGTTCGGGGCGCGGCCCGACCAGGCTCATGTCGCCGCGCAGCACGTTCCACAGCTGGGGGAGCTCGTCGAGGGAGGTGCGGCGCAGGAAGGAGCCGACCGCGCCGAGCCGTTCGTCGTCGGCGACGTTCCAGCGGGTGGCGGCCTCGTTGGCGTCGGCGGGCCGCAGGGTGCGGAACTTGAGGAGGGTGAAGAGCTGCCCGTCCTCGCCGACGCGCTCCTGACGGAAGAGGACGCCGGGGCCGTCGGAGAGCCGTACGGCGGCGGCGCACAGCAGCAGGACGGGCGCGGCGGCGACGAGCAGCGGCACGGCGAGCGCCAGGTCCAGTGCGCGCTTGGGGAGGCGGCCGCGGCGCGGGGCGCCGGGGGCGGGCAGGGCGCGCAGCTCGTACCCCCACAGGTGGCGGTGCATCGGGACGTGGCCGCCGCCGTGGGCGGGCCCGACCAGCCAGGTGGCGCAGCCGTGCCGGCGCAGCAGGGCGGCGAGTTCGGTGCCGCCGCGGGCCGGGCCGTCGTCCGCGGCGACGAGGAAGGCGTCGCGGACGCAGTTCTGGATGACGGCCCGCTGGATCTCCTCGGGGGTGGTGAGCAGCGGCAGGGGTGCCCGGGCCGTGCCCGGATCGGCCGCCGCGGGCTGCGGGATGTCCTGTGCCGGGGTGCCGACGACGCCGACGGGCCGCACGCCGTACTCGGGATGCTGGTGCAGCAGCGCGGCCAGCCGCTGGGCGGCGGGGGCGGGCCCGACGACGAGCGCGGAGCGCGGCTGGTTGCGGGCGGCGCGGCGGCGCCCGTGGTGGACGGCCGCGCGGCACACGGCCAGGGCCGCGAGGTGGGCGGCGTACCCGGCGGCGAGCGTGCCGGGTCCGAGGGCGAGGGCGGGCTCCCGGGCGGCGAGCAGGGCGGCGGCGGCCAGCCAGGCCACGGCGACCCGGCCGGCGAGCGCGGGCAGTTCGTCGAGGAGCGCGGCGGGGGCCTCGCGGCCCGGTACAGCCCGGCGGACGCGTGCAGGGCGACGGCGAGGACAGCGAGCGGGAGCAGCAGCGCGGCGGACCGCTGGCCCGGTGCCAGGACGAGGGCGGCGGGCAGGAGGGCCGCGCAGTCGGCGGCCGCGAGCGCCACGGCGAACGGCGCCTCGCGCGGGGCTCCGGCCCGCCGGTGGCCGGGGCGGCGGCCCGTCGGGGCCGGTCCGCGGTCCTGCGCGGGCGGGCGACCCCGGCGCCGCCGGGGTGTGCGGCGGGGCGGTCCGCGCCGCCCGGTGCGCCCGCCGGACCGCCCAGGGTGTCCGCCGTGCCGGGGGCATCCGCCCCGGAGGCGCCCGCGGCGGGCCCGGCCGGTGGGCCCGCGCACGGGCCGGAGGAGCCCGCCGGGCCGGACGGGTGCGCCGGCGGCGGAGGCGTCCCGGGGGCGCCTGCCGGAGCCGAGGGCCGGCGGCCGCCTCCGGTGCCGGGGCCGCCGGCACCCCGGACGCCGCCAGGCCCGAGGACGCCCCGGGACGGCCGCCGCCAGGGGTCCCGCGGGCCCGGCGGACACCTCGGGGCCGCCGGGCCGGCCGGGCCCGCGGCCGCCGTGGACGCCGCCGGGCCCGGCCGGGGTGCCGAGGAGGCGGGTGCCTGCGGGAGGCCCTGCGCCGCTGCGGGGAGCGGCGGCGGGGTCGTACCGGCCGTGCGGGCCGGGCCGTGGGGGTGGTGCGGGGGGCGGTGTGGGCGCTGTCCGTGGTCACTGGGGGATCGGCTCTCCGAGCTCGCGGTGGCGCGGTGCCGCCGCCACCTCGCGGTACACGTCCGCGATGGCGGCGCCCGCGCGGCGCACGTCGAATCGCGTCCGTACGTGCTGCTGGGCCTGGCGGCCCAGGGCCTGCCGCAGGACCGGCCGCCGGAGGAGCCGGGCGAGCGCCGCGGCCAGCGCGTCGGCGTCGCCGGGCGGTACGAGGCAGTGCGCGGCGTGCCCGGGGGCAGGCTCTCGCGGGCCCCGTCGACGTCCGTGAGGAGCACCGGGCGGCCGGAGGCCATGGCCTCCAGCGGGGCGAGGGCCATGCCCTCCCAGCGGGACGGCAGGACGGCGAGGTCGGCGGCCCGGTACCAGGGCGCGGCGTCCGCCACCGCACCGGCGAAGACCACGGACGGGGGCGCCGTGCCGCGCAGTGCGTCCGCCGACGGCCCGTCACCGACGAGCACCAGCCGGGCCTGCGGCACCCGCTCGGCGACCGCCGGCCAGCCCTGCAGCAGCACGTCCTGGCCCTTCTGCCGGCACAGCCGCCCCACGCACACCACGACGGGGGCGGTGGCGGCCACGCCCGGCAGCAGCGCGGCCCGCTCCGCGCCGGAGGCGGCGCCCGCGAACCGGCCCGTGTCCACACCGTTGTGGACGACCGTCCAGGAGGCCCGCACCCCCGCCTGCACGCCCCTGCGGCGCTCCGCCTCGCTGACGCAGATCACGCGGTCGGTCCAGCGGGCGGCCCAGCGCTCCCAGCGCCGGGCGAGCCGCGCGGTCACCCCGTCCACCGCCTCGAACGACCAGGCGTGCGGCTGATAGACGGTCGGCACCCGGCCCCGCACCGCCATCCGGGCGGCCAGCCCGGCCTTCGCGCTGTGCGCGTGCACGAGGTCGGGGCGCACCAGCTCGACGATGCGGGCGACGTCCCGGCTCTCCGCGACGACCCCGGGCCCCGGGTCCCGGCCGCCCGCCACGGGTAGACCTCGGCGCCCCGCGCGCGGGCGGCCGCCGCGAGGGGCGTGCCGGGCGGGCAGGCGACGGCCACCCGCATGCCGCGCGCCACGTGGGCGCCGACCACGTCGGTGACCACTCTGGCCACGCCGCCGTCGCCCGGCTGGACGACGTGCAGGGCGGTGAAGGGAGGACGCACGGGTGCCCCTTTCTTCTCAGCGGTGGTGAGGTCGGACGGGCGGTGCCGGCGGCGGGCGCGGGCGCGGGTGGCGGGGCCAGGCGGTACGGGTCAGCCGGCGTCGGCCTCCAGGAACAGCGCGCCGAGCCACAGGAAGTCCCGCTCCGTGCGGATGCGTACGCCGATGTCGTCCGCTCCGGTCAGCAGGGCCCGGCGCAGGTCGAACACGTCGGAGTCGTATCCGAGGGTGTTCCGGTGGGCCGGTTCCCGGCGGATCCGGTCGCGTCCGGAATCGGTGATGCTGGAATTGAAGACGTCGTCGGCAGAATTCGCGGGGTCGGTGAGCGGAACGGCCCGGCGCGCACCGTGCGGTTCGAACGTGAGGGAATCCCCGGTGATACCGCGGTCCCCGTCGTACGCGACCATTCCGAGCCGTCCGTATCCGCCGACCGGAATACGCATCCGGCCGAGATCGAGGCGCAGTGCGCGGTGCTCCGCGGTGACCGTGTCGAATCCGTCCCAGAGGGACAGGTGCCGTAGCGGGGCGCCTTTCTTCGCGTAGGCGACGACCAGGGTCCAGCCGCCCCACGCTCCGACTCTGGTGCGTCCCATGGCGACGTTGATCTGCGCCACCGTGTACATTCCCGGCCCGGAGTTCCGGACGAGGTCGGTGACGTCCGCGGTGGCCTGGAAGGCGTCGGCGCCGTCGGCGGTGCGGTGCCCGATGACGGAGTCGGCGAGGAGTTCCTTGTAGGCCCCGCCGGGCTCGGCCACGAGGACCCGGCCGTTGTCCTTGTGCGGCTTCTGCTCGCTGACCAGGAGATTGCCGCCCCAGTAGAGCCGGGCGTAGGTGACCTGGGCGTCCTTGGGCAGGGCCAGCTCGGCGCGGCTGGAGTTGAACGTGTTCGGGTCGTCGTCCACGTCCGTGTAGAACATGTCGTACCCGTGGTTGGCGACGACCGCGGGCACCGCGGCCGGACGGCTCTTCCCGTCCCCCGCGCCTTGCCGCCCCTTTCCGCCCTGCGGGGTTTTCCCGGTGCGGGCGGTGACGCACGGCATCACCGCGGCGCCGTCGCGGGCGGCGGACTCCCGGCAGGTGATGGCGGAATTCGCGGCGCGGGCGATTCCGCCCCGCTGGACGGCGTAGTACCGCTGGGTGAAAGGAATACGGTCCTGCTCCTTCACCCGCGGAGCGCGGGCCGACGGGGGCGCGGCGGCCACCGCGGGGAGCGCGGCGGCCAGCGCCGCGCACGACAGGAGGCAGACCAGGCCGCGCCGCACGGCAGGAACCACGGGATTCCGCATACAGGTTCTCCGCTTTGAGGAGTGGGGGAACAGCGCGAAGAGAAGCCGACAACGGGAGGGGGCAGACGATGACCACACGAGCAAAACACGAGACATTTGACACATGGCCGGATCAACACGCGCATTTTTCTGATCTGTTCACCGGATGCCGTAACGGTCCTGCGCGGGCGTTCGAGCGCGGCGCCCATTCACCCGTTCGGTAGCGAAACCAGAGCTCGGCTCACGCGTTCTTGAAGGAGTCGGCCGCGTCGGCCGCACTGCTTCACACCGACCTGCTAGGAGTGCTCGACCATGTCCCGTATCGCGAAGGCTGCCGTTCTCACCACCGCCGTAGCCGCGTCCATGGCCGGTGCCGCCGGCGTCGCGAACGCCGACGCCGGCGCGGAGGCCGCCGCCGTGAACTCCCCCGGTGTCGGCTCGGGCAACGCCCTCCAGGTGCCGATCCACGTCCCCGTCAACGTCTGCGGCAACACCATCGACGTCATCGGCCTGCTGAACCCGACCTTCGGAAACGTCTGCGTCAACGACTGACGTCGGCTCAGCCGGGCTTCGCACCCCCACGGTACGGCGCCGCCGCTCCGGGACTCCCCCGGGCGTCGGCGCCGTTTCGTGTGCGGCCACCCTCTTGGCGGCGTGACCGCGCACGCCGCCGCCCGCGCGTGTCGCGGGCCGTCGAAGCAGGTCGGAGCGGTGGGGCCACCCGTTGGGCGCAGTCACCCTGCGTACATCACGCGTTTGCGGGGCCGCAGGGCCGGCCGCAGCGTGTTGTCACCAGTCCGACGTGCACCGGAAGGAAGAACCCACGCATGCGCCTCCTGACATCCCGTCGTGCCGCGACCGCCGCGGTCTGCGTCGCGCTCACGCTCGGTGCGGCGGGACCCGCGGCCGCCGCCGCCCCGCAGGCCCGCCCGGCCCAGATCGCGGCACCCGACCCTGCGAGCGTCCTCGACTCCGTCCAGGAGACGCTGGACGGCCTCCTCGCCGACCTCGACAAGACCCTGCAGTCCCTTCTCGACACGATCAGCGGCCTCCTCCCCGACATCGAGCTGCCGGAGATCACGCTGCCGGAGATCACGCTGCCGGAGCTTCCCGACATCCCTCAGGTCCCCGAGGTACCGCAGGTGCCGGAAGCCCCCGGCATTCCCGCGACCACGCTCCCCGCGACCACACTCCCCGCCCTGCCGGAGATCCCCGCCGCGCCGGAGATCCCCGCCGTGCCGAACGTCCCCGCCATGGAGGCCCCCGCGGTCACCGGCCCCTCGGACGTGTCCGGCGTGCTCGACACCTCCGCCGTGGCCGAGGACTTCGACGGCGTGTGGGACGAGTCCTGGGACCTGCCGGACACCGGCACGGCCCCGTCCGCGACCGGCACCGCGACCGAGCAGCCGCAGTCGGCCGTCACCCTGCCCGCCCTGCCCGCCGGGGCCGCCGCCCCCGCTCCTGACCCTTCCGCGCGCCGCGCAGGCGCCCGCGGCACCGGGCCGGGCCCCCTCGACCGACCGAGCGGACCCGGCCCGCCCGCGTGCCCGCGTCCCCTCGCCGCCTCTCCGGCATTGCTGGGCTTTGCTTTCTTTCCGATATTTCACACTGGTCCGAGAATCCGACCGGCGCAGCACATCGTTCGGGTGCTGTCGAGAAATTCCCGGCTTTCCGAGTTTCCGCCGCGCGGGGGACGTCGTTACAGAAGGCGTAGGACACGGACGCCTTTTCAGGAAGGACTCTCCCCCGATGAAGCCCACGAAGGTCGCCGCCGTCGTCGCCGGTTCCGTGATGGCCATGGGCGCGGCCTCCCCCGCCCTCGCCGCCGGCAGCGCGGCCCCCACCAGCCTCACCGGTGCGGTCGACGTGCTGAGCGCACACGCCCTGCACGAGGCGGTCCCCGGCGACGCCGTGCAGACGGTGACCGACAGCGACCTGGTCGGCAAGGTGTCGGACACCGCGAGCGACCTGGACACCTCCGAGCAGGCCGCGCCGCTGCTCGGCGGCCTGCCGCTCGGCAAGTAGCGGCACGCGGGCACGGGCGGGGCGGAAGCGGTGGTCGCCGCTCCCGCCCCGCCGTCTCGTTCCCCCGCACCGGCACTGCTGCAAGCAGGCGAACCGGCGCGCCCCTCCCGGCGCACGCTCGTTCATGCAGGCAGCGGCACCCCGCAGCACGCCCACACGTCCCCACCTCCACCCCTCGCAGTCACACGTCCGGGAAGGCGTACGCAGAAATGAACGTGAAGTCCCAGGCCGGTACGGGCCTCCTCGCCGCCTGTCTCGTGTCCGCGGCCGCCGCGGCCATGGCGGCGCCCGCGGCCGCCGCCGAGGCACCCGTGGAGGTGCCGCTCCAGCCCCTGGGTGCCGTGCTCCCCATGGCGCCGCCCTCCCTCAGCACGGGCGTGCCGCTCCTCATGCCGGGTGCGCCCGAGGGGCTCGGCCGCACCACGGAGGGCGGGCTGCCGGAGCTGCTGCTCCTGCCGCGCACGCCGCTCGGCGCCGAACTGCCGGAGACCTCCCTGGAGGCGCCGCTGCCCGGCCTGCTCGGCGGCCGCCCGCTCGGCACCGCGATGCTCACCTCCGACCGGTCCGACATGAGCACCTCGGCGCCCGGCGCCTCGCTGGGCGAGCCGCTGTCCCTCGCGCCGCAGGGCGGGCAGTCCGGCCTGCCGGGCGTGCAGCTGCCGAAGGCGGCGCTGCTGGCGCCCGCGCTGTCCGGGGCGCTGGACACCGACCTCGGCCTCAGCGGCTCCGATTCCTGACCAGGCCCGCCCGCGCAGGAGTGAAGAAAGCATTCATCCCGCCACCCGCACGGCGACCGCTCGTTGGACCCGGCGGCTTGTCGCAAGGTCACCGGCCCGTGGTACCGCACCGGGCGACGACGCAGCCGGCGTCGTCGCCCCCGCGGTGCCACGGGCCGTTCCCGTGCGTCCGGCCGCGCGGCCGGCGCGCCCTCCGGGCCGCGTTGCGCTCTTGGTGTGAGAGCCCCGGCGCGCCCGTGACCCGCGGTGTCCCGCGGCGTTGAAGGGCGTGACGACCGCGGTCCGCGGTCCCACGTCTCTTACACGCACAAGGAGATTTGATGTCTCGCATCGCGAAGGCCGCCGCCGTCCTCGTCGGCACGGGTGCCGTCGCCCTGAGCGGCGCCGGCCTGGCCGTTGCCGACGCGGGGGCCAGCGGCGTCGCCGCCAACTCCCCCGGTGTCCTCTCGGGCAACCTCATCCAGGTTCCGGTCAACGTCCCGATCAACCTGTGCGGCAACACGGCCAACCTCGCCGGACTGCTGAACCCGGCGTTCGGCAACGCCTGCCTGAACGTCGGCGGCGACCACGGCAACGGCGGCAGCCACGGCCCCGAGCACCCGGGCCACCCCGGCCACCCCGGCCACCCGGGCGGTGACAACGGCGGCGAGCCCGGCGGCTACGGCGACTGACGCCCCGCCAGGGACTCCCTCCCTACGGCTGCGGCCCCCGGCGCTCACGCACCGGGGGCCGCAGCCATGTCCGCACCGGACGGCCGCGCGCTCAGCCGTAGCGGTAGAGCCCGCTGTGGTCCTCCAGCTGCGCGGGCGTGACGTCCCACGGCGGCATCGGCTCGTCGCGCGCCACGACGCGGCCCCGCTGCGCCGAGCCGGCCGGCGGCTGCGCGGCGGGCAGGTAGGGCGCCCCCGGGTTGCGCCGCTGCCAGCGCGACCACACCAGGTCAACGAAGGCGTGGTGCAGCCAGAACACCGGGTCGTTGACCGAGGCCCCGCCGAGCATGTGGCCGCCCACCCAGCGGTGCACCCGGTTGTGGTTGCGCCAGCGGGCGCTGCCACGGCCCTGCCCCCAGCCCTCCAGCCGGTTGCGCAGGCCGCCCCGGCTCGTCGAGTTCCAGGGCTCCGTGTCGTACACCGCCTCACCGGTCGCCCAGGCCAGCTCCTCCCGCGTGGGCAGGTCCAGCGGGTCCTTCGGGCGTCCGAGGTCGCGGGTGAGGAAGCGGTCCTCGGTGACGCCGACGGAGACCGTCCAGTTCCCCGCGGCGTACGCGAAGGGGCCGGTGGTCACCTGGAGGTCTCCGCGCCTCCCGTTGCCGCCCATGAAGTCCTCCCCCCAGGGCGGCCCCACCGGCGACCGGTCCCGCGTCCAGTCCCAGTACGGCACGGTGACGGCCGGGTCGACCTCGCGCAGCTCCCGTTCGAACTCCAGCAGGTACTGGCGGTGCCACGGCAGGAACGACGGCGCCATGTGCGCGGCCCGCAGCCCGGTGGCGCCGTCGGCCTTGTAGTAGTCGATGTGGGTGCGGACGAACCGGTCGTACCGTCCGGCGCGCTTCAGTTCGAGGACCGCGGCCACGAAGCGGCGGCGCTCGGCCGCGGTCAGGTCGCGCTGGTCCTTACGCGTGTGCACCGCGCTGCCCTCCCGTTCCCTGGTGCGTCCGGCCCCGCAGCGCGCCGCCGTGCGCGGCGGCGGCGGGCGCCAGCCGGGCGGCGCCCAGCTCGTCGACGGCCGCGCGGGTGGCCGCGAGCGGCGTCGGATACGCCTGGTAGTGGTCGACCAGGCTGACGTAGCCGCCGTCGGCGCAGCGCATGAGGTGCAGGGGGCGGCCGTCGACGAGGGCCTGGCACTCGGCGGCGTCCGCCGGCACGGGGCGGCCTGGATGCGGCGGCCGCGGTACATCTCGTCGAAGCCGCCGTGCCAGCGCTGCCTCGGGCGCCGCGGGGCGGCGGGCTCCGGGCGCCGCCGCGGGGCGCGGCGGCCACGCGGGCGAGCGCGCCGCCGCTGAACGCCGCCGCTCCGAGGCTGAACAGGGTCCTCAGTGCGCCGCGGCGCAGAACGGCCCCGCGCAGGCGGGGGAAGCGGCGGTCGGTGGGGGGCTGCTGACTCTTGCCGATCATGAGGTGATCTCCCGTACGGGTCGCGCGGGCGGTGGTCTCCCTCCCGCCGGGCACAACGACGCCGTACGAGAACCGTTCCGGAACCGTTCCTGAGTGCGAATCCGCTCCCTTGGCCGCGCCCTGACACGATCAGGTGAGCCGGGCGGTCCGCCGGTGGGCCGAACGGGTGGAATCGCGGCCGGACGGCCCGTTCGGCCCCACTAGTATCCGGCGCCATGACCTCTTCCACCGCCGTATCCCCCGAGCAGAAGCGTTCCCTTGTGGGAACGCTCACCGTCATCCCGTGGGTCAGCGAGCCCACCCCCGAAGACCCCGGCAACCCCATGCTGATGGTCTACTCGCTCGGGGACGGCCCTGAGGGCCCCGAGGCCGTCGAGGAGGCGCTGCGGGCGCAGCTGGAGAAGCTGGGCCTGTCCATCGGGGAGCGGCTGGTCGACCTGGGCCGGGACAGCCGCATCCCGGTCACGCTGCTGGTGGAGGCCGAGCAGGCCGTCCTGACGCTGCCGTTCATGAAGGTGCAGTGCCCGGTGCCGCCGGAGTGGGAGAGGGCGGCGCACACCAAGGGCCAGGTGTACCTGATCTTCGCGGTGCGGCCGTGGCCGGAGGCGGTGCCCGGCAAGGAGGTCCCCGCCGAGACCCTGCGGGACTTCGTCAACGGCGAGGGGATGCTGGAGGGCAGCGCACACTGCCTGGCGCCCGTGCTGAGGGTGCGTACCTGACATGGCGACGACGACGCGCGACACCTACGGGGCGCACGGGGCCGACGCGGCGCACGGGGCCGCCCCGGCCCGGCCCGGCGGCGCCGTCCCCGCGCCGGACGGGGCCGGGGCGGGCCGCGGGCTCGCCTGGACCCTGGTGGCGACGGGCGCGGCGGGGCTGCTGGCGGCGTGGGTCATCACGCTGGACAAGTTCCGGCTGCTGGAGGACCCCGACTACGTGCCGGGGTGCAGCCTGAACCCGGTCGTGTCGTGCGGCAGCGTCATGGAGAGCGCCCAGGCGTCGGTGTTCGGCTTCCCGAACCCGATGCTCGGCCTCGTCGCCTACGGCATGGTCGCCGCCGTCGGGGCGGGGCTGCTGGCGGGGGCGCGCCACCGGCGCTGGCACTGGCTGGGGCTGAACGCCGGCTGCCTGTTCGGGGTGGGCTTCTGCACCTGGCTGATGCAGCAGTCGCTGTACGTCATCAACTCGCTGTGCCTGTGGTGCTGTCTGGCGTGGGTCGCGACCATCGTCCTCTTCTGGTCCGTGACCGCGCACACGGTGCGCCACGGGATGCTGCCCGCGCCCGCGGGGGTGCGCCGCTTCCTGGACGAGTTCGCGTGGGCGCCGCCCGTACTGCACCTCGGCGTGATCGGCATGCTGGTGCTGACCCGGTGGTGGGACTTCTGGACGGGCTGAGCCCGGCACCCGAGGGGGCCCGGTCCGCGCCGTCGGCGCGGACCGGGCCCTTTTCCCGTACCCCCGGCCGGACGGCGGCGCGGGCCGTCCGCGCGTCTCAGCTCGTGGCCGCGGCCGGGGTCCTGGCGTCGAGCGCCAGGGCCGCGGCGAGCCCGCCGAGCACTCCGCCCATGGCGTAGCGCTGGGCGCGCAGCCACCCGGGGCGGCGGGCCAGGACGACGGAGACGGTCCCCGCGGCCAGGACGATGGCGAGGTTCACGCTCACGCTCACCACCACCTGGACCGCCCCGAGGACGAACCCCTGCGCCATGGTGCTGCCCGCCTCCACGTCGATGAACTGCGGGATCAGCGAGAGGTACATGATGGCGATCTTGGGGTTGAGGAGGCTCGTCGCGAGCCCCATCACGAAGAGCCGGCGGGGCGGGGCAGGGGCCGCCTCCTGGGGGGCGAAGACCGACACGCCGCCGGGCCGCAGCGCGTTCCACGCCAGCCAGGCGAGGTAGCCCGCGCCCGCGAGCCGCACCACCGCGTACAGCTCGGGCACGGCGACGAACAGCACCGACAGGCCGAGGTTCGTGGCCACCAGGTAGACGAGGAAGCCCACCGCGACCCCGGCGAGCGAGACGACGCCCGCGCGCCGGCCCTGGGTGACGGACCGGGAGACGAGATAGATCATGTTCGGTCCCGGGGTGAGGACCATGCCAAGCCCCACCGCGACCATGCCCAGCAGGGCGCTCGCCTCCACCATCGACCCTCCCCCTTCCGCGGCGCCCTGACCGGACGGTCCCGCAACGCCGCCTCGAAGCGAGCATATTGACAGCATTACCTCGGAGCAATAAGAACATTGCTCTCGGTGCAATGGATGGAAGTGTGGGGGCTGCTTTGACGGACCTGGCGGAGTATCAGCGCGTGGCGGACGCCGTCGCCGCACAGATCGCGGACGGGCGGCTGCGGCCGGGCGACCGGCTGCCGCCGCAGCGCCGGTTCGCCCGGCAGCACGGCATCGCGGCATCCACGGCGGCACGCGTCTACCGCGAGCTGGCCCGCCGCGGGCTGACCGTGGGCGAGGTCGGCCGCGGCACCTTCGTACGGGCCGCCGACGCGGCGGCCGCGTCGCCCGCGCTGAGCGAGCCGCCCGACCGGCCGGTGAACCTGGAGTTCGCGCACCTCGCCGTCCCCGAGCAGGCGGCACTGCTGGCGGGAGGGCTCGAACCGCTGCTGCGGCCGGACGTCCTGGAGTCCGCGCTGCGGCCCGTCGGCGCGGCGGCACCGCCGCGGCCCGCGCCGCGGCCGCTGACCTCCTGGCCCGCGGCGGCTGGCGGCCCCGCCCGGAGCGGGTGCTGTTCACCGGAAACGGCCGTCAGGCACTCTCCGCCGCGGTGGCCGCCCTGGTCCCGGCGGGCGGCCGGCTCGGCGCCGAGGAGCTGACGTACCCGGTGCTGAAGTCCCTGGCGTCCCGGCTCGGCGTCACCGTCGTCCCCCTGGGCATGGACGCGGAGGGCGTCCGGCCGGAAGCCGTGGAGGCCGCGCACCGGGGGGCGCCGCTGCACGCGGTGTACCTCCAGCCGACCCTGCACAACCCCCTCTCGCTCACCATGCCCGAGGCCCGCAGGGCCGCGCTGGCGGCGGTACTGCGCCGCTGCGGCATCCCCGTGGTGGAGGACGCCGTCTGGGGCTTCCTGCACGGGGACGCCGAGCCCTTCGCGGCCCTGGCGCCCGAGCGGACGGTGCTGGTGGACAGCCTGTCGAAGCGGCTGGCCCCGGGGCTGACCGCAGGCTTCGCCGTGGCGCCCGACGTGTGGGCCCCGCGGGTGGAGGCGGCGGTCCGCTCCGGCGGCTGGGCCCCCTCGCGGTTCGCCCTGGAGGCGGCCGTCCGCTGGCAGGCCGACGGGACCGTACGGGCCGTGGTGGAGGCCAAGCGCCGGGAGGCGGCCCGGCGCCAGGAGGTGGCCGGGCGCCACCTGGACGGCTTCGCGGTGCGGACCGACCCGCGGTCGTGCTTCTGCTGGTGGGAGCTGCCGCCCGCCTGGCGCGCCGACCTCTTCGTGGCGGCGGCGGCCCGGCAGGGCGTGGCGGTGACCCCGGCAGCGGCCTTCGCCGCCGACCCGCACCGCGCGCCCCGCGCGGTCCGCCTGGGTCTCGCGTCGCCGCCCCTCGACGTTTTGGACCGCGCCCTGGCGGCGCTGGCCGCGCTGGCCCGCAGCTCTCCGGACGGCCTGCTCGCCGGTTGAACGGAGCGCCCGCGGAGCGGCAGCAGCCGGGGCCGTCAGCGCAGGAGAAGGCGGCGCGGCACGTCAACGGCGGGGCCCGCAGCGGCGCGGCACGTCAACGGCGGGGCCCGCACCGGGCGCCCACCCGTGCGGAAGGGCCGGTCCGCGTACGAGCGGGCCGGTCCGCACGGTCGACAAGCCCTCTGCGGGGCCTGGTTCGACGGGGCAGCGGGCCGGCCGGGCCTTCGGGAAACCGCAGTCGGGCGTGCCGCGGGAGGCACCGGCCCCTGGGCAAGGGGCGTTGCAGTGGCGCACGCGACGGCACGGGCGCCCGCCGCCCGAGGCGGGGGCGGGTCAGTCCTTGGGCGCGCCGAGGCCCAGGAGGTAGCCGAGGTGGGTGCGGTTCTTCGCCCCCAACTCCTCTTTGATGCGGGCGATATGGGCCTGCAGGGAGCGCTCGCTGATGCCGAGCCGGCGGGCGACGACCTTGTCCGAGTGGCCTTCGGTCAGCATGTGCCGGATCGCCTGCCGGATCGGGGGGATCACCTCGGGTGCCGCGCGGGCGGCGTGGTTGGGGACGAAGGGAAACGGTCCTGCGCGGTCCCAGGAGCGTTCGAAGACGTCGACCAGGAACCGCACGACGGACGGTTCCGTGATCATGGAGGCATCGGTGCGCTCCGGGTTGGCCGCGATGAAGACCGTGCACCGGTCGATGATGATCATCCGGTCGAAGAACTCGGTGAGGGTGCGCACTTGGACGCCGTAGTCGGTCACCGTGCGGACGTACGACTTGGTCGCCTCGTCGAAGCGGGCGGAGTGCTGGTAGATCGTCCGCATGCTGACGCCCTGGGCTATCTGGCGGCGGACCGAGTCGAGTGCGGTGTCCAGCACCTCCTTGGGGCGGGGGCCGTCCGGCTGGGCGGTGAGGATCTCGGTCCCGGCCCCGTCCAGGGCCTCGCGGATCGCCGCGTTGATCTCCGGCAGTCCGTGCAGCCTCCGCACTCCCGGATCGGCGCCCCCGCCCTCGCCCCGCCCGGACGCCGCGGTGGACCAGGACGCTTCCTTCGCCGACCGGTAGACGTGGTGGGCCTGCTGCCGGACCTGGCACGACAGATGGTCGAGTGCTTCCGCGACCGCCCAGAGCGAGGGGGGAGCGGAGGGTTCCGCACCATCGGACGCGGCGTCCGATTCCCGGCCGGAACCGGAACCGGCCCCCGGAGCGACTTCATCGGTCAAGCCTGCCATCTCAGCACTCCCCCGGGCCCACCCCCCCAAGAGCCCCATTTGTCAGCTCTTGCGCCTCATCGCACACTTCCAATCTTAGCAATGCGATTACCTGAACCATCAAGGACCTTTTGCTTCATCGATCCGTAATGAAGACTCCCTGAGGGACGCCGAGGCGGGGGACCGAGGCGAAACGCACGAACCAGATCACGTCTGCGGGGGACCTCTGATGTCGCGTAGATTTTCGGCGCACGATGGCCGATTTCAGCGCTTCCGTGCCCGTGTGCACGGAACCGCGTGTCCCTGCCGCGCCGTCGGCTGACACGCCTGCCACCTGCGATCCGGCACCCCACGTGCCGGAAACGCCAGCAGGCGAGGGGGAGCACCCCCGAGAGCGGCCCGGGCGCCGTCGACGAAGCGCCCCGGCACGCCCCATCCCATTCCGCGGTGCGGGCTGCCCAGCGGCATGCCATGACGGTGAATGTCCATAACTGCCGAGCGATCGTCCAGACCTCCTATCGATGAATTCAGGACAATCATGAGCCGCAACAGAATGATGATTCTTTCCGCCCCTTCCTCCTTCTGCGTACTCTCCGCTCTGCTCGTCTCGGCGTTCACCGCCGGCCCCGCCGCGGCCGCCCCCGCCTCGGGCGGCCTGTCCGCCTCGCCCTCCGCCAGTGCCGTCCAGTCGCTGCACGACGTCGGCTGGAACGTCGCCGGGCCGGTCTCCGCCGCCGCCCGCTGAGCGACGCGGCCCGCCACGGCACGCTCCGTGGCCGTCCCCGATGCGCCACCGCCTAGGTACACCTGTCCGATTCAAGCTCTTGCCGTTTCAAGACCCTGCTGATTCAGACCCTGCTGTGTCCGGCCCTGACGCCTCGGGGCCCGGCTGTCGGAGCTCGGAGGGAGAACCGTGAGTGCGTCCGCGGCGCAGGCTGCGCTGGTCCTGGAAGATGGCTCGGTGTTTCGGGGGAGGGCCTTCGGAGCGCACGGGCGCACCCTGGGCGAACTGGT
Source organism: Streptomyces sp. CC228A (assembly GCF_021390935.1). GTDB lineage: Bacteria > Actinomycetota > Actinomycetes > Streptomycetales > Streptomycetaceae > Streptomyces. The sequence goes on along the minus strand of NZ_JAJPUI010000011.1, from coordinate 82,359 downwards.
CTTCCAGACCGGCATGACGGGCTATCAGGAAACCTTGACCGACCCGTCCTACCACGGTCAGATCGTCGTCCAGACAGCCCCGCAGATCGGCAACACGGGGTGGAACGACGAGGACGACGAGTCCGCCGGCATCCAGGTCGCCGGCTACGTGGTGCGCGACCCCTCCCGCACGGCGTCGAACTGGCGCTCGCGGCGCGAACTGGGGGACGAGCTCGCCCGGCAGGGGGTCGTCGCCATCGCCGAGGTCGACACCAGGGCCCTGACCCGGCGGATCCGGGCCGCGGGTTCGATGCGCGCCGGCGTGTTCTCCGGGGACGCCCTGGCCGACCGGGACGCCATGGCCCAGCAGGTGCTGTCCGCTCCCCCGATGGCCGGCGCCGAACTGGCCTCCCGGGTCGGCACCGTACGGCCGTACGTCCACGAGGCGGCGGGGACCCGCAGGTTCCGGGTGGCGGCCCTCGACCTCGGGGTGAAGACGAACACGCTGCGGATGCTGGCCGACCGGGGGATCGCGACGCACGTGCTGCCCCCGTCCAGCTCCCTGGACCAGGTCCTGGAGACCGAGCCGGACGGGGTGTTCCTGTCCAACGGACCGGGCGACCCGGCGGCCATGGCCGCAGTGGTGGAGCTGACCCGCCGGGTGCTGGAGCGGCGCATCCCGCTGTTCGGCATCTGCTTCGGCAACCAGATCCTCGGCCGGGCCCTGGGCCGCGGCACGTACAAGATGCTCTACGGGCACCGCGGCGTGAACATCCCGGTGGTCAGCGCGGCCGACGGCCGCGTCTCCATCACCGCGCAGAACCACGGGTTCGCCGTGGAGGGCGAGGCGGGGGAGCGCTTCGGCACCCCCTACGGGCCCGCGGAGGTCTCCCACCACTGCCCCAACGACGGGGCGGTGGAGGGGCTGCGCTGCCTGGACGTACCCGCCTTCTCCGTCCAGTACCACCCGGAGGCCGCGGCCGGCCCCCATGACGCGGCCGCGCTCTTCGACGCGTTCGTCGACCTGATGGGAGGGGCCCGCTGATGCCGCGCCGCGAGGACATCAAGCACGTACTGGTGGTCGGCTCCGGGCCGATCGTGATCGGCCAGGCCTGCGAGTTCGACTACTCCGGCACCCAGGCCTGCCGGGTCCTGCGCGAGGAGGGCATCCGGGTCAGCCTGGTCAACTCCAACCCGGCGACGATCATGACGGACCCCGAGTTCGCCGACGCCACGTACATCGAGCCGATCACCCCGGAGTTCGTGGAGAAGATCATCGCCCAGGAGCGGCCGGACGCCATCCTGGCCACCCTCGGCGGGCAGACCGCGCTGAACTGCGCCGTCGCCCTCCACGAGCGGAACGTGCTGCAGAAGTACGACGTCGAGCTGATCGGCGCGGACGTCGAGGCCATCGCCCGGGGCGAGGACCGCCAGCGGTTCAAGGACATCGTCGCGTCCGTCGGCGCGGAGACCCCTCGCAGCGCCGTCTGCCGGTCGATGGAGCAGGTGCGCGCCACCGTCGAGGAGATCGGCCTGCCCGTGGTGATCCGCCCGTCGTACACGATGGGCGGCCTCGGCTCGGGCACGGCCCGGACCCCCGAGGAGCTGGAGACCCTGGCCGCGGCCGGACTGAAGGAGAGCCCGCTCGGCGAGGTGCTGATCGAGGAGAGCGTGCTCGGCTGGAAGGAGTACGAGCTCGAACTCATGCGGGACCGCAACGACAACGTCGTCGTGGTCTGCTCCATCGAGAACGTCGACCCCATGGGCGTGCACACCGGCGACTCCGTCACCGTGGCCCCGGCGATGACCCTCACCGACCGCGAGTACCAGCACATGCGGGACGTCGGCATCGCCGTGCTGCGCGCGGTCGGGGTGGACACCGGCGGCTGCAACATCCAGTTCGCGGTCAACCCCAGGACCGGCGCGCTCGTCGTGATCGAGATGAACCCGCGGGTGTCGCGGTCCTCCGCGCTGGCCTCCAAGGCCACCGGCTTCCCGATCGCCAAGATCGCGGCGAAGCTGGCCATCGGCTACACCCTGGACGAGATCCCCAACGACATCACCGGGGTGACCCCCGCCAGCTTCGAGCCGACGCTCGACTACGTCGTCGTCAAGGTCCCCCGCTTCGCCTTCGAGAAGTTCCCCACCGCCGACCCGGTCCTCACGACCACCATGAAGTCCGTCGGCGAGTCCATGGCCATCGGCCGCAACTTCGCGGAGGCCCTCGGCAAGGCCCTGCGCTCCGCCGAGACCGCGGAGGCCGGCTTCTGGACCGGCCCCGAGGAGGCCGGGGCCGACGGCCCGGCCGCCGCCCTGGAGGCGCTGGCGGCCCCGCACGACGGCCGCCTGTACACCGTCGAACGCGCGCTGCGCCTCGGCGCCACCGTGCAGGAGGTCCACGAGGCGTCCGGCATCGACCCCTGGTTCGTCGACCAGGTCCTCGCCCTGACCGAGCTGCGCCGGGAGCTGGCCGAGGCCCCGGAGCCCGACGCCGGCCTGCTGCGCCGCGCCAAGCGCTCCGGCTTCTCCGACCGGCAGATCGCCGCGCTGCGCCCGGAGCTCGGCGGCGAGGAGGAGGTCAGGGCGCTGCGCCACCGGCTGGGGGTGCGGCCGGTGTACAAGACGGTGGACACCTGCGCCGCCGAGTTCGCCGCGACCACGCCGTACCACTACTCCGCGTACGAGGCCGACCCGGACGCCGAGTCCGAGGTGGCCGCCCGTCCGGAGCCGCGGCCGAAGGTGCTCATCATCGGCTCGGGCCCCAACCGCATCGGGCAGGGCATCGAGTTCGACTACTCCTGCGTCCACGCCGCCATGGCGCTGCGGGAGGCCGGCTACGAGACGGTGATGGTCAACTGCAACCCGGAGACCGTCTCCACCGACTACGACACCTCCGACCGCCTCTACTTCGAACCGCTGACCTTCGAGGACATCCTGGAGGTCTACGACGCGGAGCGCGCCTGCGGCGAGGTCGCGGCCGTGGTGGTGCAGCTGGGCGGCCAGACCCCGCTGAAGCTCGTACGGCGGCTGGCCGCGGCCGGCCTGCCCGTCGCGGGCACCGCCCCGGAGGCCATCCACCTGGCCGAGGACCGCGAGTCCTTCGCCGAGGTGCTGGCCGGCGCCGGACTGACGGCGCCGCGCCACGGCATCGCCCGCTCCCTCGACCAGGCGCGGGACGTCGCCGAGAGCATCGGCTACCCGGTGCTGGTCCGCCCCTCCTACGTGCTGGGCGGGCGCGGCATGGAGATCGTCCCCGACGGGGAGGCCCTCGACGCCTACGTGCGGCGCGCCGCCGACGTCTCCCGCGAGCACCCGCTGCTCGTCGACGAGTTCCTGGAAGACGCCATCGAGATCGACGTGGACGCGCTCTGCGACGGCCGGGAGGTCTACCTGGGCGGGGTGATGGAGCACGTCGAGGAGGCGGGCGTGCACTCCGGCGACTCGTCCTGCGTCCTGCCGCCCTACACCCTCGACGCCCAGGACATCGACACCGTCCGCCGGCACACCGAGGCCATCGCCGCCGCGCTCGGCGTGCGGGGCATGCTGAACCTGCAGTTCGCGCTCAAGGGGACCACCTACTACCTGCTGGAGGCCAATCCCCGGGCGAGCCGGACCGTCCCCTTCGTGTCCAAGGCGACCGGTGTCCCGCTCGCCAAGGCCGGCACGCGGATCATGCTGGGCGCCACCATCGCCGGCCTGCGGGCCGAGGGCCTGCTGCCGGCGCACGGCGACGGGGCGGGGCAGCGGGCGGGCGCGCCGCGCGCGGTCAAGGGACCGGTGCTGCCGTTCCACCGCTTCCGCACCCTGGACGGGGACGGTGTGGACAGCCGGCTCGGACCGGAGATGAAGTCCACCGGCGAGGTCATGGGGATCGGGCCCAGCTTCGACATCGCCTACGCCAAGGCACTCACCGCGGGCGGCTTCCCGCCCCCGCTGTCCGGCCGGATCTACGTCTCCGCGGCGGAGTGCCACGTGCCGCGCGTCGTCCCGGCGCTGCGGACCCTGCGCGGCATGGGCTTCGAGACCGCCGCCGACCCGGAGAGCCACGCCCTGCTGCACGAGGCCGGCTTCACCGCGGACGTCCGCCACGACGGCGACCCCGCCGCGCTGCGGGAGTGGTGCAGGAGCCGCGAGGTCAGCCTGGCCGTCAGCCTCCTGGCCACGGGCACGGACCGCGGCGTCGACCGGGCGCTGCGCACGGCGGCCGCCCAGCACTCCGTGCCCTGCGTCACCACGCCCTCGGCCCTGCTCGCCATGGTCCGGGCCATCCGCACCAGGAACCGGCTCGAATTCGAGGTCGGCGCCCTGCAGGACCTGCACGCCCACCTCCACAGGGGGTCGGAACGGCCGCACTGAGCGAAAAGCCGATTCCCCCGGTCCCGCCGGCAGCCACCCGCTCCAGGCGGCACGATTCCTACCACCTCCGGGAATGACGTTGATTGCAGACACCGTGTACGACCTCATATTGGACGATGTCTTCCTCCGCGTGAACGGTCTGGAAAGCCTCGAGCAGCTCTTCGTCAAGGTCGAGGGTTTCAACGCCGGGGGCTCCATCAAGATGAAGACCGCCAGAGGGCTGATCCAGGCGGTCGAGCACTCCGGCGCGGACCTGTCGAACCTGCACGTCATCGAATCGACGTCGGGGAATCTCGGAATTTCCCTGGCCACCATCTGCGCCGCGAAGAAGTACCGCCTGACCTGCGTCACCGACCCCAACACGAACGCGACCTCGGTCGCCGTCATGCGGGCCCTGGGCGCGGACGTGGTGATCGTCGACGAGCGCGACGACAACGGCGGATTCCTCGGGACCCGTCTCGCGTACATCAGGCAGCGGCTCGCCGCGGACCCGCATCTGCACTGGCTCAACCAGTACGAGAACCCGGGTAATCCGACCGCGCACGAGCAGACCACCGCGCCGTCGGTGCTGAAATCCTTCGACCGCGTCGACCACCTGTTCCTCGGGGTGGGCACCGGCGGCACGCTGATGGGCTGCGTCGACTACTTCCGGCGCCGCAGCCCGCACACCCGGATCACCGCCGTCGACACGGTCGGTTCGATGAACTTCCAGAACGTCGCCGGAATCCGCCACGTGCCCGGCCTCGGCACCAGCCAGCGGCCCCCGATCCTGGACCGCGAGGTCCCCGACGAGGTCGTGCTGGTGCCCGAGTGGGAGACCGTGCGCGAGTGCCGCTGGCTGGCCAGGAACACGGGACTGCTGGCGGGCGGGTCGACCGGGACGGTGCTGGCGGCGGTCCGCCGCAAGGCGGCGTCCATCGCGCCCGGCGCGACGGTGGTGGCCATCGCCCCCGACCTGGGCGAGCGGTACCTGGCCTCCGTGTACGACGACGACTGGGTGGTCGGCCGGGGGCTCACCGAGGCGGCAAGCACTGACGAGCAGTCACAGATAGGGGAGCTCGATGTTCTCGTTTGACCTGATACCGGGCAAGGCCGTCAAGGACATCCTCGACACCTCCGCGGACCGGATCGTCCAGCTGGTCGAGGACGCCTACCTGGCGCACGACTCGGGCCGGACGGTCAACCCGGACAGCTACTTCCTGCGCTTCCCCGAGAAGCCCGAGGCGCGGATCATCGCCCTGCCGGCCGCGATCGAGCTCGCCGAGCAGCACACCGTCGGCATCAAGTGGATCTCCAGCTTCCCGAACAACGTGCACGAGGGCATCCCGCGCGCCTCCGCCGTGCTGGTCCTGAACGACTACGCCACCGGCTACCCGAAGGCCCTCCTGGAGGCCGCCAGCATCAGCGCGGCCCGCACCGCCGCCTCGGCCGCCGTGGCCGCCCGCGCCTTCGCCCGGCACGTCCCGCCGACCGGCCACGTCTCCTTCATCGGCGCCGGCGTGATCGCCCGTACGGTGCTGCGGTACCTGGCCGCCACCGCGTACCCGGTCGAGACCCTCGCCGTCCACGACCTGCACGCCGACTCCGCGGCCAGCCTCGTCCGGTACGCGACGGAGGAGCTGGGCATCGACGCACGCCCCGTCGAACGCCTCGACGACGCGCTGGCCGCGCAGACCGTGGTGACCACCACCACCGCCGGCACCCCCTACATCAGCCGGAACCTGCACCCCGGGCAGGTCGTCCTGAACATCTCGCTGCGGGACTTCCAGCCGTCGGTCATCCTCGCCGCGGAGAACTACTTCGACGACGTCGAGCACTGCATGAAGGCGAACACCTCGCCGCACCTCGCCGAACAGGCCGTCGGCAACCGCGACTTCGTCAGCGGCACCCTCGCCGACGTGCTGCGCGGCCGGACGCAGCCCCAGGGGCAGCGCGGACTGGTCTTCTCCCCCTTCGGCCTCGGCGTACTCGACCTGGCGGTCGGGCAGTTCGTCCACGACACCGCCCGCGCCCAGGGCCTCGCGACGGAGGTCCCGGACTTCTTCGGCGAGACGAGCCGCTGGTGACCGAGGACCCCACCGCGCAGCCGCTGCGCATCGCCGTGGTCGGCGTCGGGCCCCGCGGGCTGTCCGTCCTCGAACGGGTCATCAGCCACACGCGGGACGACGGCCCCCCGGTGGAGCTGGTGCTCGTCGAGCCGGGCGAGCTGGGCAGCGGCGTCCACCCGGCGAAGCAGCCCGACTACCTGCTGCTCAACACCATCGCCTCCCAGCTGACCATCTTCTCGGACGCGCAGATGGTCCCGGGCGCGCCGGTGACCCCCGGCCCCGACTTCCTCACCTGGTGCGAGGGCCAGGGCGTGCCCGCCGCCTTCGACGACTTCCTGCCGCGCCGGCTGCTGGCCGAATACCTCCAGTGGGCGGCCGAGGACCTGCTCGGGCGGCTGCCGCAGCGCCTGACCGTCCGGCACGTCGCCACGGCCGCGCGCACGGTGGAGCCCTCCGGCGGCGCCTCGGGCGGGGCCGCGGTCACCCTGGCGGACGGCACGCGCCTCGACGTCGACCTCGCCGTGGTCACCACCGGCCACGGGCTGACCGCCCCGCAGGCGCCCGCGCCCGCAGGCGACCTGGTCGACGTGCCGTACCCGCTGCCCGACCAGGTGGAGGGCGTCCCGGCCGGCGCGACCGCGGCACTGCTCGGCACCGGCCTCACCGCGATGGACGTCATCGCCGCCCTGACGGTGGGGCGCGGCGGCGAGTTCACCGGCGAGGGTACAGGCCCTCCGGGCGGGAGCCGCGCATCGTCCTGGTCAACCGCACGGGGTGGCTGCCCCGTGCCCGGCCGACGACCACCCGGGAGCGGCGGCCGGCCCCGGCCGCGCACCTGACCCGGGAGGCCGTGGCCCGGCTGCGGGAGGGAGCGCCGACGGCGGCTGGACTTCCGCCGGGACGTCGAGCCGCTGATCCGCAGCGAGGCCCTGGGCCGGCTGGCGGGGGCGACGGCGGAGGAGGTCGCGGCCGTCGAGCGGCAGCTCTCCGCGCACCACGAGGGACCCGAGCGCTGCACGACGTACGAGGACTACGCGCGGCGGCTGCGGGAGCGGGCCCGCGCGGACCTGGCCGAGGCCAGGAGGGGGCTGGGGGCGAGCCGCGTCAAGGAGGCCCTGGAGGTCCTGCGGGACCACCGCGAGGGCCTGCGCGCGGCCCTGGACCCGCCGGGGCTCACCGAGGAGTCCCACCGCTACTTCATGGGCGCCTACACCGCGCTGGTGAACCGCACGGTCATCGGCCCGCAGAAGGAGCGCATCGACGAGCTGCTCAAGCTGATGGACGCGGGCGTCGTGGTGCCCGGCCCCGGCCCGGACCCGGCGCTGGAGCGGGCGGAGGGCGGCGGCTGGACCCTCGCCTCGACGCTGCTGGACACCCCGCACTCCCTGCACGCCGACCTCGTCGTCAGGGCCAACCTGGAGGGGCCCGCCGCCGGCCCCGGGTCCGACCCGGTCGGGGACTCGCTGCGCGCCTGGGCCGCGCACGGGCCCGGCGGGTCCCTGCGGCTGGACCGCGACGGCTTCGTCCTGCCGCGGGAGGACGGCCCGCCGGCCGGCAGTCGGCCGCCGGCGGTGGCGGTCTTCGGGCCGCCCGCCGAAGGGGCCAGCTACTACAACCACTACGTCCCGTCACCGCACGTCTGGTCACGTGCCCTGACCGACCTCGATCGCGTCCTGGGGCCTGTGCTCGGCCGCGTACCCGCCGTCGGCTCGCCTCGGGGCGAGCAGCAGGCGACTCAGTAACCCGATTTCCCGGAAGAAAGGCTCACTCACCCATGCTGATCCTGGGTTTCAAAGAGGGACACGACGGCGGAGTCGTCGCGATCGAGGACGGCAAGCTGCTCTTCGCCCTGGAGGCGGAGAAGGACAGCTTCCCGCGGTACGACCGGCTCACGGCCGAGGTGATCACCAGGGCCGCCGGGATGCTGGACCGGCAGCCCGACGTCATCTCGCTCAGCGGCTGGGTCAAGGGCTTCCACTCCGTCGAACCGAAGCTGCGCGCCGGCTACTTCGGCGTGGGCGAGGGCTCCATACAGGACGACCCGGGCAAGTGGTTCGGCAAGGACGTGCGGATCTTCTCGTCGACCCACGAGCGGTCGCACATCATGACGGCGTACGGCATGGCGCCGGACACCGCGGGCAAGCCCCACTACGCGCTCGTGTGGGAGGGGAACATCGGCGACTTCTACCGGATCGACGAGGCGGGCCAGGTCACCCACCTCAAGCACGTGATGACCGACCCGGGCAACAAGTACGCCTACCTCTTCGCGCTCGCCGACCCCAAGCACCCCACCGGCAAGGGCTACTTCAACTACAGCCACGCCGGCAAGCAGATGGCGCTCACCGCCTTCGCCGAGGAGGGCCCGACGACCAAGGCCGAGCAGGAGGTCATCGACTTCATCCTCAAGCAGGACGGCATCGTCCTCGGCGTGTCCAAGGACGAGCTGAAGTGGTCCCACCTCTACAACGCCGGGGTGGACTCGCAGGCGTACCGCAACGCCGCCCGCAAGCACTCGGACGCCATCTTCGAGCGGTTCTTCGACTACGCCCAGAAGAACCTCACCGAGGGCCTGCCGCTGCAGATCTCCGGCGGCTGCGGCCTCAACTGCGAGTGGAACGCCCGCTTCCGCGAGAGCGGCCTGTTCGAGTCGGTCTTCGTGCCGCCGTGCCCGAACGACAGCGGAGCGGCCCTCGGCACCGCGATCGACGCGCAGCACTTCTACACCGGCCAGGCGACCATCGACTGGGACGTGTACGCCGGCGAGCACTTCGTCGAGGACGTCACGCCGGACCCGGCGAAGTACGACACCCGCCCCCTGGTCGCCGCCGAGGTGGCCCGCTTCCTGGAGCAGGGCAACATCATCGGCTGGGCCCGCGGACGCTACGAGATGGGCCCGCGCGCCCTCGGCAACCGCTCCATCCTGGCCGCCCCGTTCACCGAGGAGACCACCGTCCGGCTCAACAAGATCAAGGGCCGCGAGGGCTACCGCCCCATCGCCCCGATCTGCCTGGAGGAGGACGCGGACAAGTGGTTCGTGGGCGCCGTCCAGGACCCGTTCATGCTGTTCTTCAACCGCGTCACCACCGACGCGCTGAAGGCGGTCACCCACATCGACGGCTCCGCCCGCACGCAGACGGTCACCCGCGAGCGGAATCCCGGAATCGCCGGTCTGCTGGAGGCCTTCCGTGATATCACGGGATTCAGCGTCCTCTGCAACACCTCGCTGAACTTCAACGGCCGCGGGTTCATCAACACCACCAGTGACCTCATCAAGTACGGCGAAGAGCACGGTCTCGACGGCTACGTCGTCAACGACACGTTCATCACCAAGAAGGCGTGAGCGGGCCGGCCGGTGCGCCGGCCGCCCCTCCACCTGACGCTCCACCACGCGGGAACGCGGTCGGCCTCCCCCTGCCGGGGCGGGGCCGCCGCGGTGCCCGCCGTCGCGCTGCCCCCGTGGCGCGGTCCGCCCGCGCCGCCGTCCCACGCGCCGCCGAACCCTGCGGCGCCGCTCCACCGTGTGACCGTTCCACCGCGTTCCACCGCGTGACCGTTCCACCGTGTGGCTTTTCATCGGGTTGCCGTTCCATCGATCAGAGAGTCGCCCCACATGACCACGTCCTCAGATGCCCGTAACCAAGCGCCGCTGTCCTTCGGCCAGGAGCAGCTCTGGTTCCTCGACCAGCTGACCCCCGGCGCGACGGCCTACAACATCCTGCTCGCGTCACGGCTGCGCGGCCCGCTGCGGACCGACCTGCTCCGCCGCAGCCTCACGCTGGTCGTGGCCCGGCACGAGGCCATGCGCGTGACCTTCCACGCCGAGGACGGCACGCCCTACCAGGTGGTGAACCCGCCCTCCGAGGTCGAGCTCCCGGTCGTCGACCACACCGGCCTGCCCCCCGAGGAGCAGCAGGCCGTCGTGGAGGAGACCCTGCGCGAGCTGTCGGGCAGGCCCTTCGACCTCCAGGAGGGGCCGCTCTACCGCTACTCCGTGCTGAAGCTGGCCGACGACGAGCACGTGTTCGTGCAGAACCTGCACCACATCGTCACCGACGGCTGGTCGTCCGGCGTGGTGAACGCCGAGCTGACCCTCGCCTACGAGGCGCTGCTCGCCGGCCGCGAGCCGGAGTTCCAGGGCGAGGGCTCCCGCTACCTCGACTACGCGCGGGCGCAGCGCGCCCACATGCAGGGCGAGGTCCTCAAGGAGGAGCTCGACTTCTGGGCGGAGCGCCTGGCCGACCTGCCGACGCTGGAGTTCCCCACGGACCGGCCGCGGCCCGCCACCCCCAGCCGCGGCGGCGGCTCCACCGTCCGCGAGTACCCGACGGAACTGCTGGAGAAGGCGCGCGCCCTGGCCAAGGAGAACGGCGCCTCGCTGTACATGGTGCTCGCGTCCGCGCTGAACGTGGTCCTCAGCCGCTACACCGGCCAGGAGGACATCCCCATCGGCGTGCCGATGCTCAGCCGGGTCGACGCCGACCTGGAGGACGTCGTCGGCCTCTTCGTCAACATGGTGGTGCTGCGCTCGGACGTGTCGGGCGACCCGACGTTCACCGAGCTGCTGGAGCGGACCCTCGACGCCAACCTGGACCTCTACGAGCACCAGGAGGTGCCGTTCCACCTGGTGGTGGAGCGGGTCCAGCCGGTGCGCGTCGCCGGCCGCAACCCGCTCTTCCAGGTGTCCATGCAGCTGCTCGGCGCCGCCAACTCCGGCGGCAGCGTCAGCTTCGCGGGCACCGAGAGCGAGCCGCTCAACGTGCCGGCCGCCGCCTCCCGCTTCGACATGGCCATCGACTTCGTCGAGACCGACGACAGCCTCAAGGCGGTCGTCGAGTACACGAAGGACCTCTTCGACGAGTGGCGGATACAGGCCCTGCTCGGGCACATGGAGACCGTCCTGACCGCCGCGGTGAAGGACCCCTCGCTGCGGGTCTCGCAGCTGCCGCTGCTCACCGACGCCGAGCGCGACGAGCTGTTCGCGCTGGGGAAGGGCGAGCCCGCCGAGTACGCCGAGGACCCGCTGCACGTGGGCTTCGCCAGGATCGCCCGCGAGACCCCGGACGCGGTGGCCGTCGTGTGCCGCGGGAACGAGCTCACCTACGGCGAGCTCGACCGGCGCGCCGACCTGCTGGCCCGGCACCTGCGGAACCTCGGCCTCACGCACGGCCAGGTCGTCGCCACGGTGATCGACCGGGACGTGGACGCGTACGTGGCGATGGTCGGCATCCTGAAGGCGGGCGGCGCCTTCGCGATGATGGACCCGAAGCTGCCCGCGACCCGCCTCGACTACATGATCCAGGACACCGCGGCGCCCATCGTCCTGACGCGCTCCCCGCTGGCCGACCGGCTGCCGGAGCCGAACGGCTGGGCACGGGTGCTGATCGACACCGACTGGCCGGAGATCGAGGCGCTGCCCGCCGACGAGCCGCTGGAGGAGTGGACCACGCGCGAGTCCCTGGCGTACGTCCTCTACACCTCCGGCTCCACCGGCACGCCGAAGGGCGTGATGATCGCCCACCGCGCCGTGTCGTTCTTCTGCGAGGCGTACCGCCGCTCGTTCGACTTCGGCCCGCAGGACCGCCTGCTCCAGCTTCCCGCCCTGAACTTCGACATGTCGCAGGGCGAGATCTGGACGGCCTTCCTGGTCGGTGCGCGCGTCGTCGCCGTCCACCCCGAGGACGCCCAGTCCCCCGAGGCGCTCACCGCGCTGCTGCGGGACCAGAAGGTGACGTACGCCGGTCTGCCGCCGGCCATGCAGTCGGTGATGGAGGCGGAGCCGTACCCGGACCTGAAGTACGTGATGGGCGGCGCCGAGGTGCTGCCGCCGGAGCTCGTCAACAAGTGGAACCTGCCGGGCCGCAAGTACCTGAACCTGTACGGCCCCACGGAGTGCGCGATCGGCCAGACCGAGTACCACGTCGAGCAGAAGGAGTGGACCACCCCGCCGCCCATCGGCCGCCCCCAGCTCAACCGCCAGGTGTACGTCGTGGACCGGCAGAGCAACCTGGTGCCCAAGGGCGTCTACGGCGAGCTGCTCATCGGCGGCGCGGAGGGCGGGCTCGCCCGCGGCTACCTGAACCAGCCGGAGATGACGGCGGAGCGCTTCATCCAGGACCCGTTCGACCCGGAGAGCAAGGTCTACCGCAGCGGCGACCTGGTCCGGTGGACCGAGGACGGGCAGATCGAGTTCCTCGGCCGCATGGACAACCAGGTCAAGCTGCGCGGTCTGCGCATCGAGCTCGGCGAGATCGAGACGGTGCTCCAGTCCCACCCGGGCGTGCTGCGGGCCGTCGTGCTGATGCGCAAGGACCGGCAGGGCGAGAACCGGCTCGTCGCGTACTACACCTCGGTGGGCGAGCCGCCGTCCGTCGACGAGCTGCGCAAGCACCTGGGCGGGTCGCTGCCCGACTACATGGTGCCGACGGCGTGGATGGCGCTGGACAAGTTCCCGATGAACAACGACGGCTGGAAGATCAACCGCAACGCGCTGCCCGACCCGAAGGACGACGACGAGCGGGCGTTCGTCGCGCCGTCGACGCCCACCGAGGAGGAGGTCGCCCGGGCCTTCGCCGAGGTGCTGTCGCTGCCCCGGGTCGGCGCCGACGCCAGCTTCTTCGACATCGGCGGGAACTCGCTGCAGGCCCTGCGGGTCGTCAGCCGGATCAACAAGCACTTCAAGATCCGCATCAGTGTGCGGCTGCTCTACGGCAACGCCACCGTCAGCGGCATCTCGGCCGTCATCGACGAGCGGATCGAGGCGAAGGCCGGTGCCTGACCTGGAACGCCTCGTCCCCCTCCAGACCGAGGGCGACCGCGTGCCCGTCTTCTGCGTCCACGCGGTCTCCGGCTCGGCGTACTCCTACGCGGGCCTGTCCCGGCTGCTCGGCGACGAGCAGCCGGTGTACGGCTTCGAGGCGCCCGGGTTCGACAACGACCGCGCCCCGGTGCGGTCGCTGCCGGACCTGGCCGACGAGTACACCGAGATCCTCCGCGCCTTCCGGCCCAGTGGCGAATACCGGCTGCTGGGCTGGTCCCTGGGCGGGCTGCTCGCCTACGAGATGGCCAAGCGGCTCACCGCGGGCGGCGCCGAGGTGTCCCGTCTGATCATGGTGGACTCGGGCCTGCCCGTGGTGATGCCGCTCCCGCCGGAGCGGGACATCCTGATCCGCTTCGTCCGCGACATGATGGGCCTGGAGGAGGTGCCGGCCGAGCTCAGGACGCTGTTCGCCGGCTGGCCCGCCGATGTCGAGCCCGACCTCGTGTTCAAGGCCGTGGAGGAGTCGGGGATCCTGCCCGAGGAGTTCGACTCCTACCTGCTGTCCGGCCAGTACGAGGTCTTCCGGGCCCACCTGGAGGGCTTCTACGCCATCGACGTCCAGGGCCGCTACGACGGGCGCGCGGTGCACGTGATGGCGGAGCAGTCGGTGGCCGCCGACATGCAGTGGAAGCGGCTCATCCCGGGGCTGCGCGAGCACACCATCCCCGGAACCCACCACTCCATCTGGACCGGCGAGCGGCTGCCCGCCCTGTACGGGATCATCCGGGACGACCTGTACGGCGCCCCCGGCACCCCGGACGGCGGCGGAACGGCCGACGGTGAGGAGCCCCGTGCCTAGGAGGACCCTTGTCGACGGCTGAGCAGGAGCAGAAGGACCCGGCGGAGGGCGCCGCGCCGGAGGAGCCGCTGCCGAGCCTGTGGCACAACCCGGACTTCATGAAGTTCTGGTTCGGCGAGACCATCTCGCTGCTCGGCACCCAGGTCACCAACCTCGCCCTGCCGCTGACCGCGCTCTACGCGTTCAACGCCAGCGACGAGCAGGTCGGTGTCCTGCGGTTCCTGCAACTGGTCCCGTACCTGGGGCTGGCGCTGGTGTTCGGCGTGTGGGTGGACCGGTCCCGCCGGCGCAACGTCATGCTCGGCACGAACGTCGTCCGCATGGTGCTCATCGCGCTGATCCCGGTGCTGCACTGGCTCGACGTGCTGAACATGCCGCTGCTGCTGGTCATCGCCTGCGCGCTGGGCGTCGCGTCGTGCCTGTTCGACGTGAGCTGGATGCCCTTCGTGCCCACGCTGGTGAAGGACCCCCGGCACTACGTCGAGGCCAGCCAGAAGATGGGCGTCAGCCAGTCCGTGTCGGACGTCGCCGGCCCCGGCATGGCGGGTGTCCTGGTCGCGGCGATGACCGCGCCGGTGGCGCTGGTGGTGAACGCGTTCTCGTACCTGGTGTCGACCGTCATGCTGCTGCTGGTCCGCACCCGCGAGGAGCGGCCCGAGCCGACGGCGAAGCGCCACGTCGGGGTGGAGCTGAAGGAAGGGCTCCAGTGGGTGTTCGGCAAGCCGATCCTGCGCTGGCTCGCGCTCGTCGGCTTCTGCTGCAACTTCTCCATGATCACGGTCTGGACCATGTTCCTGATCTACGGGTCGAAGGTGCTCGACCTGAGCTCGTCCATCCTCGGCGGGATCTTCGCGACGGCCTCCATCGGCGGCCTCATCGGCGCGTTGGTCTCCCGCAAGGTGGTGGGCCGCTTCCCGATCGGGCGGGTCTACTTCGTGGCCCAGACGGCGCTGCTGCTGGGCCCGATGCTGATCGTGCTGGCGGGCGGGCCGACGCCCGTGGTGGTGGCGATGGTCACGGTGTCCTTCTTCACCACGTACCTGGGCCTCGGCATCGCCAACGTCATCATCGTCAGCGTGCGGCAGACCACCACCCCGCAGTCGATGATGAGCCGCATGACCGCCTGCTTCCGCACGCTCCTCTTCGGCGGCGGCGCACTCGGCGGTCTCGCGGCGGGCCTGCTCACCGGCTGGCTGGGCGACCGGAACGCCCTCACCGTGGCGGCCGTGTTCTCGGCCGCCGTGGTCGTGGCGCTGGTCAAGTCGCCGGTCAGCCGCCTGCGGGAACTGCCCCCCGCGGCCGAGGAGCCGGCCCCGGCCGCGAAGGCCTGACACCCCCGGGCCCCCGCTCCGTGCGCGCACGGAGCGGGGCCGCGGCGCGCGGTCGGCGCCACGGGCCGCGGGCCGCGGGCCGCGCGGTCGGCGCCACGGGCCGCGGGCGGGCAGGGGCGCAGCCCGTACGGGGCCGGCCCGCAGCCCGCAGCCCGCAGCCCGCAGCCCGCCCCGCGAACGACCCCACCACGAACAACCGCCCCGCGAACGCCCCCTTCACGAACAACCGCCCCGCGAACGACCGTCCCAGAGATCCCACCGGACCACACCGGAGCATCCATGCGCGACCAACTCGCGTCCCAGATCGACCGGTTGATGCCGCGCCTGCGCGGCGACCTGGCCGACCTGGTCGCCATCCCGTCCGTCGCCGACCCCCGCAGCCACCCCCCGGAGGACTGCCGCAGGGCGGCCGAGTGGGTGCGGGACGCCTTCGCCGAGGTCGGTTTCGACGACGCGCGGCTCGCCGAGACCAGCGACGGCAGCCTCGCCGTCCTCGGCAACCGCCCCGGCCCCGCCGGGGCGCCCACCGTGCTGCTGTACTCCCACTACGACGTCATGCCGGCCCCCGACGAGGACGCCTGGCACTCGCCGCCCTTCACCCTGACCGAGCGCGACGGCCGCTGGTACGGCCGCGGCGCCGCCGACTGCAAGGGGAACATCCTCGCCCAGCTCACCGCCCTGCGCGCGCTGCACGCATGCGGCGCCGACCTGCCCGTGCACCTGAAGGTGGTGTGCGAGGGCTCCGAGGAGCAGGGCACCGGCGGCCTGGAGGACCACGCCCGCCGCCACCCCGAGGACCTCCGCGCCGACGCGGTGCTGGTCTGCGACACGGGCAACGCGGCGGAGGGCGTCCCGTCCGTCACGATCGGCCTGCGCGGGGTCACCGAAGTGGTGGTCACCGTGAGCACCCTGGCCTCCGCGGCCCACTCGGGCGTCTTCGGCGGCGCCGCCCCGGACGCGCTGGCCGCCCTGATCCAGCTCCTGTCCACGCTGCGCGACGCCCACGGCCAGACCGCCGTCAGGGGCCTGGACCAGGACGGCACCTGGCCGGGCCGCGCCTACCCTGCCGAGCAGTTCCGCCGCGACGCCCGGGTCCTGGACGGCGTGGACCTGCTCGGCGGGGGTGCCGGTGTCGCCGACCTGCTGTGGGCGCGCCCCGCCCTCACCGTGCTCGGCATCGACTGCCCGCCCGTGCGGGGCTCGGTCGCCGCCGTCCCGCCGCGGGCGTCGGCCCGCCTCAGCCTGCGGGTCCCGCCGGGCACCGACCCCGTCCGCGCCCAGGACGCGCTGGTCGAGCACCTGCGGCAGGAGGCACCGTGGGGCGCCAGGCTGGAGATCGAACGCGGCCAGGCCAACGCCCCGTTCCTGGCGGAGACCGGCGGGCCCGCCCACACCGCCCTGGCCGACGCCATGCGGGAGGCGTACGGGCAGGACGTGTCCCTCCTCGGCGCGGGCGGCTCCATCCCCCTGTGCACCACCCTCGCCGAGCTGTTCCCCAAGGCGGAGATCATGCTTCTGGGCGTGGAGGAGCCGAGCTGCCTGATCCACGCGCCCGACGAGAGCGTGGCGCCCGGCGAGCTGTCCCGTACCGCCCTGTCCCTCGCCCTGTTCCTGCACCGCTTCGGCACCCGCTGACCCGCCCGGCGGCCCGCCCGCCGGCCGCGGCCTCAGTACGATGGCGGGCGGTCGGCGGGAGGAAGGGCATCAGCATGACGGAGTACGACGGTGACGGTGACGGTGACGGCCGGCAGTGCCGCAGGCGCGCCCAGGGGGAACTGGAGAACGCGGTCCTCGACGTCCTGTACCGGGCGCCGGAGCCGGTCACCGTCGCCTACGTGCAGGAACGCCTCGGCAGCGGCCTCGCCTACACCACCGTGATCACCATCCTGACCCGCCTGCACGCCAAGGGCGTCGTCACCCGCGAACGCGCGGGCCGCGCCTTCCGGTGGACCGCCGTCGTCGACCCGTCGGGTCTGGCGGCGCTGCGCATGCGCCGCGTCCTCGACGCCGAGGAGAACCGCGAGGCGGTCCTGACCAGCTTCGTCACCGCGCTGCCCCGCGGCGACGAGCGCCTGCTGCGGGGGCTGCTGGCGCAGTCGACGGACGAGGGCGAAGACTGACGGCCATGGGCGTCTTCGTCTTCCTGCCCCTCGTCCTCCCCCTGACTGCCTGGCCCATGGCCCGGCTCGCCGAACAGCACCTCCACCCGCGCGCCGCCACCTGGCTGCTGACCGGCGCGGCGGCCGTCCTGGCGGTGTGCAGCACCCTGTGCCTGCTGCTGCTCATGGTCGTCGGCACGGCCCAGCTCCCCGGCAACCCCCTGCCCGACGGCTGGTCCGACCCGGAGGTACGGGAAGCCGTGCCGTACGACGAGGTCGCGGGCAAGGCCGCCATCCCGGCCCTGATCGCGGTGGTCGCGGCCTGCGCCCGACTCGCCTGGCACCACCACCGGGTGCGGCTGCGGGCCCGGTCGGCGCTCGCGGGGCTTCCCGACGGGCCGTGGCGGTGCTGCCCGACACCGTCCCGTACGCCTACGCGCTGCCCGCCGCGGGGAACCGCGCACGAGACACGGTCGTGGTCTCCACCGGCATGCTGGCCGCCCTCGACAGCGCCGAGCGGCGCGCCCTCTTCGCCCACGAGCGGGCCCACCTGACGGCCCGCCACCACCGGTTCCTGCTGGCCGTCCGCCTCGCGGCCCGCGCGAACCCGTTCCTGCGGCCGCTGCACACGGCCGTCGCCTACACCGCGGAACGCTGGGCCGACGAGGAGGCCGCCGCGGCCGTGGGCAGCCGCCGCGTGGTCGCCCGCGCCGTCGGCAAGGCGGCCCTCGTCTCCCCCGGCGCCCCCGCCGCGGGCCTCGCCGGCTTCGCGGCCCCCGGCCCCGTCCCCCGCCGGGTCGCCGCCCTCCTCGGCCCGGCCCCCTCGGCCCGGGTGTGGCCCCCGGTCTTCACCGCGGCCGGCCTGGCCGCCTGGGCCGCCGCCGCGGGCACGACGGCCTCCGCGCTGTCCTCCGCCAACGCGGCGGTCACCCTCTTCTTCATCCTCAGGGCGGCCACACCCCTCTGAGCCCGGCTCCCCGGCCGCGGCGGGTCGGGGCCGGAGGCGGCCATACACCGAGTCGCGCTGCCAGCCGCGTTCCGACAGCCGCCGTCAGTGGCGCCTGAGCAGCTCGGGGTCGACGCGGCCCCTCAGCGGCAGCGTGCCCGGCACGGCCACGCCCACGACACCGACCGCCGCGGCGGCGAGGACGGGAAGGCCGGCGGCCCGGCGGCGGGCGGCGAAAAGCGGCGGGCGGGCCGAGCGTTGGACCACTCGGCGACCGCCCTCGCGCGTGCCGCCCCACGGCACGTGGCCGCGCGGCACTCCACGGGCATGCAGAAAGGCCAGGTCAGAAAGCATCTGACCTGGCCTTTGGCTGAGCCACCTGCGGGATTCGAACCCGCGACCTACGCATTACGAGTGCGTTGCTCTGGCCAACTGAGCTAAGGTGGCGCGCCGCTTCCACCCGTGGCGGGTGCGGCGGCGACCCCAAGTCTACACAGGTGGCGGGGGTGCTCGTGCACACCCTTTCGGCGGGGCCCCGCCGGCTAGCGGCAGCGCTTGTCCGAGGGGGGCGGAGTGCCCTCCAGGAGGTAGCGGTTGACGGCGGTGTCGACGCAGTCGCTGCCGCGGCCGTAGGCGGTGTGGCCGTCGCCCTCGTACGTCAGGAGGGTGCCGGACGACAGCTGGGCGGCGAGGGAGCGGGCCCACTTGTACGGGGTGGCCGGGTCGCGGGTCGTGCCGACGACGAGGATCGGGGGCGCGCCGTCGGCGGTGATGCGGTGCGGGGTGCCGGTGGCCTCGGCGGGCCAGTACGCGCAGTTCAGGGACGCCCAGGCAAGGCCCTTGCCGAAGACCGGGGACGCCTTCTCGAAGGCGGGCACGGCGGCGCTCACCGCGGCCGTGCTGCGGAAGGCCGGCGGCTGGTCCAGGCAGTTCACGGCGGCGTTGGCGAACATCAGGTTCGAGTACGTGCCGTCGCTGCCCCGCTCGTAGTAGGCGTCGGCCAGGGCGAGCAGCGCGGAGCCCTCGCCGCCCATGGCCCGCGTCAGGGCCTCGCGGAGCTGCGGCCAGGCCGCCTCGTCGTACATGGCGGTGATCACCCCGGTGGTGGCGAGGGCCTCCCCGAGGGGGCGGGCGTCCCCGGTGGGGACAGGGGCGCGGTCCAGGGCCGCGAAGAACCGGCGTAGGCGGGTCCCGGCGTCCTCGGGGGACGTGGTACCGAGGGGGCAGTCGGGGCGCTCCACGCAGTCGGCGGCGAACGAGCGGAAGGCCGTCTCGAAGCCGGCGGTCTGGTCGCGGTTCAGCTCCTCGGCGGTCAGCGACGGGTCCATCGCCCCGTCCAGGACCAGCCGGCCCACCCGGGACGGGAAGAGCTCGGCGTACGTAGCCCCGAGGAACGTGCCGTACGACGCGCCGACGTAGGTGAGCTTCTCGTCGCCGAGCACCGCCCGCAGGATGTCCATGTCGCGGGCCGCCTCGACCGTGGAGACGTGCGGCAGCATCCGCCCGGACCGCTGGGCGCAGCCCGCCGCGAACTTCTTGAACGCGGCGGCGAGCAGGTCCTGCTCACGGGTGTCGTCCGGTGTCTGGTCGACCTGTGTGTGGGCGTCCATGGCCGGGCCGTCCAGGCATTCGACGGGCTCGCTGCGGGCGACCCCGCGGGGGTCGACGGCGACCATGTCGTACCGGGCGCGCACGGGCGCCGGGTAGGCGAGGCCGGCGTACCCCTGGAGGTAGCCCACCGCGGAGCCGCCGGGGCCGCCCGGGTTGACGAGGAGCGAGCCGAGCCGCTTGCCGGGGCCGGTGGCCGCGGCCCGCGCGACGGCCAGCCGCACCTGCTCGCCCTGCGGCTTCGCGTAGTCGAGCGGGGCCTTGAGGGTGGCGCACTGGAAGCCGGGCGCCCCGCAGTCGCGCCAGGCCAACCGCTGCTCGTAGTACGGCCTGAGTGCGGCGGCGGGCGCGGCGGCCGGGGCGGGTCCCGGCGCGGACGCCGACGCGGTCGGAGCCGGGGAGCTGCCGGCGCAGCCCGCGAGGAGCAGTCCGAACGCGGCGGCCGTCAGGAGGGAGGTGCGCAGCAGGCGACGTGTGGGCATGCCCGGAGCGTAACGGCGCACTGACGCGCTGTTGGCTTTCGGCGTCCGTTCGGGTGAGGCGGCCCGTCGGCTCCGCGCCGGCGGGGTGGGGACGCCTGCCTTTGCGTCGGCGGGGGCCGCGGGACCGGCGGGGTAGGGCCCGGGCGCGTCGCCGGGATCGGCGGCATAAGGCCCGGGCGCGTCGCCGGGATCAGCGGGTCGGCGCGGCGGGCCTCCGCGCCGAGAAGGGCCGCGACCGCCCGGGCCCCTGAGTCGCCTCGCTCCACCGGCCGCCACCCGCCACAGGGCGTCCCGGTCCACTGGGCGTCCCGGTCCACCAGGCGTCCCTGCCCACCGAGCACCCCGGTCCACCAGGCGATCCGGCCCACCGGCCCCACCCGCCACCGAGCACCCCGGTCCACCAGGCGTCCCGGCCGGCCCACCGGCCACCGGCCCCGCCCGCCACCGAGCACCCCGGCCCACCGGGCGTCCCAGTCCACCGAGCACCCCGGTCCACCAGGCGTCCCGGCCCACCAGGCGCCCGGGTCCACCGGCCCCCGCACGCCACCGTGCTACCCCGTCCACCGGCCCCGCACGCGACCGTGCGACCGTGCCCCCGCGGCATGCCGACGGGACCTCGCTCGCAGAGCCGTCGCAGAACGCGGCGCGCCGCTTCAGCCCGCGCGCAGGGCCATGGTCATCGCCTCCACCGCGAGCAGCGGGGCCACGTTCCGGTCGAGGGCCTCGCGGCAGGCGAGGACCGCGTCGATGCGGCGCAGCGTGCTCTCGGCCGTCGACTCGCGGGCGACCCGGTCGAGGGCGTCCCGCACGTCCTCGTTGGCCATCGCCGTGCCGGAGCCGAGCTGGAGGGCGAGGACGTCCCGGTAGAAGCCGGTCAGGTCGCGCAGGGCCAGGTCGAGGGTGTCGCGCTGGGTGCGGGTCCTGCGGCGCTTCTGGCGGTCCTCCAGCTCCTTCATCACCCCTGCCGTGCCGCGCGGCATCCGGCCGCCCTGCGCCGCGCCGAGCGCGGCCTTCAGCTCGTCGGTCTCCTTGGTGTCGACCTCCTCGGCGAGCTGCTTGGCGTCGTCGGCGGCGGTGTCGATGAGCTCCTGCGCCGCCTTGAGGCAGCCGCCGACGTCCTGGACGCGCAGCGGCACCTTCAGCACGGCGGCGCGGCGGGCGCGTGCGCCCTCGTCCGTGGCGAGTCGGCGCGCCCGCTCGATGTGGCCCTGGGTGGCGCGGGCGGCGGCCGCGGCGGCCTCCGGCTCGATGCCGTCGCGCCGTACCAGCAGCTCCGCTACCGCGGCCACCGGCGGGGTGCGCAGTGTGAGGTGGCGGCAACGGGAGCGGATCGTGGGCAGCACGTCCTCCAGGGAGGGCGCGCACAGCAGCCACACCGTGCGGGGCGCGGGCTCCTCCACCGCCTTGAGGAGCACGTTCGCCGCGCCTTCGGTGAGCCGGTCGGAGTCCTCCAGCACGATGACCTGCCAGCGCCGCCCGGCCGGGGAGAGCTGGGCCCGCCGGACCAGGTCCCGGGTGTCCTTCACACCGATGGAGAGGAGGTCGGTGCGGACGACCTCCACGTCGGCGTGGGTGCCGACGAGCGCGGTGTGGCAGCCCTCGCAGAACCCGCAGCCGGGCTCGCCGCCGAGGGCCCGGTCGGGGCTGACGCACTGCAGGGCGGCGGCGAAGGCCCGCGCGGCGGTGTCCCGGCCGGCGCCGGGCGGGCCCGTGAACAGCCAGGCGTGCGTCATGGTCGTCTTCGAGACGTCGAGCGGCGCCTCGCCCTTCGCCTCTGCGGTGACGAGGGCGTCCGCGTCCCGGGCGGCCGCGGCGAGCTGGGCCCGGATGCGGTCCTGGCCGACCAGGTCGTCCCATACGGACACGGGTCACCGCCTTCCTGGGCGTGTCTCGGCTGCGGGTCGTGCGTGGCTTCCCATTGTGGGGCAGGGGTCTGACAGTCCCGGCCTCAGCGGCGGCCACCGCCCCTGCGGGGGCTGCCCGGGTCGTCGTCCCCGTCGTGCGGTCCGAGCAGTTCGTCGGCGAGGGTCGGCAGGTCGTCCAGCGGCGTCTCCTCCGCCCAGTCGGGGCGGGGCCTCCCCGGGCGGCCCTCGTGGCCGACGCGGGGCAGTTCACGCGTCCGGTCGTCGCCGCCGGGCGCGCTGTCCCCGCTGCCCGCCGCCGGGTGCGCCTCGTCGCGGAAGAAGCCGCGCGGCACCCGGTCGGCCGGGGCCTCGCCCCGTACGGGCGGCAGGACGGCCGTCTCGGCGGGGTCGCCCGCCGGCCAGTCGTCCTTGCGCAGGTTGATGCGCTGGGTCTCGTCGTCGGGCCGCTGGGGCTCGTCGTCGGGCCGTGCGGTCGGTCCCGGGTCGCGGGCTTCCCCGACGGCGCCGGCAGGCCGCGCGTCGTCCTTGCGCATGTCGACGCGGCGGCCCCGTGCGCTGTCGGGCCCGGTGCCGGGTGCGGCGGCGCGGGCACCGCGCGGATCCTCCGCGGCCCGGGCGTCCGCCGAGCCGTCCCGGGCTTCTTCGGTGCCTGCGGGGCCTGCGGGGTCCTCGGGATCCTTGCGGAAGTCGAACCTGGGTGTCGGCACGGTCTGGGTGACGTCGTTCGGATCGACGACCGGCGTGGGCACCGTGAGCTCGTTCGGGTCGACGACCGGCGTCGGCACGGTCAGCTCGTTCGGGTCCACGACCGGCGTCGGCACCGTGACCTCGTGCGGGGACACGGGCGGCGCCGACGCCGCCGCCGCTGCGGCCGCCGCGGCTTCGGCCTCCGCCGCTGCCTGGCGACGTGCCTCCTCCGCGCGCAGCAGCGCCTCCTCGGCCTTGCGCTGCTTCTCCCGGCGGCGCTCCTCGGCCTCGGCCCGCAGCCGGGCCTCCTCCTCGGCCTCCTTGCGCAGCCGCTCCTGCTCCTCCTGGCGCGCCTTCTCCTCGGCTTCGCGCCGCCGCCGCTCCTCCTCGGCGAGGCGGCGGGCCTCGGCCGCGCGCCGACGGGCCTCCTCGGCCTGCCGTTCGGCCTCGCGGCGCCGGGCTTCCTCCTCCTCGCGCCGCTTGCGCTCCTCTTCCTCGGCGCGCAGCCGGGCGAGCTGCTCCTGCCGCTCGCGTTCGAGGCGCTCCTCCTCCGCCTTGCGGGCGGCCTCCTCCTCCGCCTTGCGGCGGGCCTCTTCCTCGGCGGCCTTGCGCGCCTCCTCCTGGGCCTTCACCTCGGCCTCGGACAGCGGCAGCATCTGATCGAGCCGGTGCCGTACGACGGTGGTGACCGCCTCGGGCTCCTGGCTGGCGTCGACGACGAGGTACCGGGCGGGGTCCGCGGCCGCCAGGGCCAGGAAGCCGGCCCGTACGCGCTGGTGGAAGTCGGCAGGCTCGGACTCCAGCCGGTCCGGCGCCTCGGTGAACCGCTCCCGCGCCGTCTCCGGCGACACGTCGAGCAGGACGGTGAGGTGCGGGACGAGTCCGCCGGTGGCCCACCGCGAGATGCGGGCGATCTCCGTCGGGGACAGGTCGCGGCCCGCACCCTGGTACGCGACGGACGAGTCGATGTACCGGTCGGAGATGACGACCGCGCCGCGTTCCAGGGCGGGGCGGACCAGGGAGTCGACGTGCTCGGCGCGGTCGGCGGCGTACAGCAGGGCCTCGGCGCGGTGGGACAGTCCGGCGGACGACACGTCGAGCAGGATCGAGCGCAGGCGCTTGCCGACGGGAGTGGCGCCCGGCTCCCTGGTGACGACGACCTCGTGGCCCTTGGCCCTGATCCAGTCGGCGAGGGCGGCGGCCTGCGTGGACTTCCCGGCGCCGTCACCGCCCTCCAGTGCGATGAAGAAGCCGGTCGGGGCCGGGGCCTGCACCGGGTCGGAGCCGCGTAGCGCGTCGCGCAGGTCCCGGCGGAGCGGCACTCCGGACCGGTCGTCGGTCCTGGCCAGCACCAGTGCGGCGACGGGCAGCAGCAGCGCACCGACCAGCATGAGGGTGAAGGCCGCCCCGCCGTGCGCGAAGACCAGGCTTCCCACCGCCAGGCGGTGGGCGCCGATGGCGGCGGCGAGCAGCGGCGCGGTCAGCGCGCCGAGCCCGATGGCCAGCCTGACGACCGCCTGGAGGTGCTCGGTCACGCGGGGCCTGCGGAACTCCTCCGTCTCCTGGTCGATCAGGGTGTGGCCGGTGTGCGCGGCGACACCGGCGGCGACACCGGCCGTGAGCGCCAGCAGGACCACCGTCGTGGTGTCCGGGACCAGGCCCATGGCGAGCAGCGCCACCCCCGTCGCCGTGAGGGCGAGGGCCAGCAGCCGGCGGCGGGAGAGGGCGGGCAGGACGGAGCGTGCACCGCGGATGCCGAGCCCCGTACCGCCGACGAGCGCGAGCACGAGCAGGGCGTACGCGGCGGGGCCGCCGTCCAGCTCACCGGCGTGCAGCACGGCGATCGACGCGGCGGAAGCGATCGCTCCGGCGACTGCGGCGCAGGCGGCACGAGCAGCGGTACGGCCCCCGTGCGGCCCCGCTCGGCGCCCGCCCCGGTGGTCGGGCGGCGCAGCCCTCCAGCGGGGAGCGGGGCCGGGGGTCGGCGTGCCGGGCAGCCGCAGGGCGGACACCAGGGACGCGGACGCGGCGAAGAGGCCGGCCGCGACGTACGAGGGCAGGGCGGCCTGGTGGACCTGGAACCAGTCCACGGCGAGCCCGAGGAGCCTGCCGGCGACGGACGCGGCGAGCAGGACGGCCGCGGCGGCCGGGATGCACGCGAAGGCGGTGCGCAGTGACAGCCCGCGCAGCGCGCCCAGGTGGTCGGGGAGCGGCCGCACGGCGGCGCCCTCGGGGGGCGGCGCGGGCAGCAGCGCGGGAGCGGCACTCTCCCTGGCGATGGTCCAGAACCGCTCGGCGGCGCCGTTCAGGAAGACGGTGAGGAGGACGAAGGGAAGCGCCAGACCGGGAGTCCAGACGATCCACAGGGGCGCGACGACCAGCAGGGCGACCCGCAGCCCGTCAGCGGTGATCATGGTCCAGCGCCGGTCGAGCGGCCCGCCGGGTGCGATGAACGAGGTCATCGGGCCGAGAAGCACGGCGCCGAAGAGCAGAGTGGACAGGGCGCGGGCGCCGAAGGCGGCGGCCACCGCGAAGGCGGCGCCCCGCAGACCGGGGCCGAAGGCTTCCTGGGTGACGGCGGCCCGCACGGCGAGCATCACCAGGACGAGCAGGGCGAGGGCGTCGGCGGTGCCGCTGACGGCCTGGGCGCTCCACAGTCTCCGCAACGGCTGGTCGCGCAGAAGCGCCCGTACCGCGCGCTCGCGGGAGTCCGCGGTCAGCGCGGCGTCGGCGCCGGTGTCGGCGCCCGAGGGGCGCCGGGGCCCGTCTGCTGCTCGGCTGGCTGCTCGGCTCGCGTCATCCCCTCAGCCTATCCGGCCCCGCTGACAGCCCGGCGCCGTCCGCCGCCTCGGGCAGGTACGGCGGCGGGGCCCCGGCGTGCACCGGCGGCGGGCTCCGCCGCCCCTCGGGCGGGTACGGCGGCGGGCTCAGGCGCGGGGGCTCCGTGGCGGGCGCCCCGTGGCGGGCGCCCCGGCGTGCACCGGGGCGCCGTACCGCGTCAGTCCTCGGAGCCCGCGGACCTGGCCGCGGCCGTCTTCTTGGCGGCGGTCTTCGTCGCGGTCTTCTTCGCCGCAGTGGCCGTCTTGGCGGTGGCCGTCTTCTTGGCGGTGGTCTTCTTGGCCGCCGTCTTGCTCGCGGTGGCCTTCTTCGCCGCGGTCTTCTTGGCCGGCGTCTTCTTGGCGGTGGTCTTCTTCGCCGCCGTCTTCTTCGCCGGTCCCTTGGCCCGCTTCTCCGCCAGCAGCTCGAAGCCCCGCTCCGGGGTGATCGTCTCCACGCTGTCCCCGGACCGCAGCGTCGCGTTGGTCTCGCCGTCCGTGACGTACGGGCCGAAGCGGCCGTCCTTGACCACCACGGGGCGCTCGCTGACGGGGTCGTTGCCGAGCTCCTTCAGCGGCGGCTTGGCGGCGGCCCGTCCGCGCGCCTTCGGCTGGGCGTAGATCGCGAGGGCCTCGTCCAGCGTGATCGTGAAGAGCTGCTCCTCGCTCTCCAGGGAGCGCGAGTCGGTGCCCTTCTTCAGGTACGGCCCGTAGCGGCCGTTCTGCGCGGTGATCTCCACGCCCTCGGCGTCGGTGCCGACGACGCGCGGCAGCGACATCAGCTTGAGCGCGTCCTCCAGGGTCACCGTGTCGAGCGACATGGACTTGAAGAGCGACGCGGTGCGCGGTTTCACGGCGTTCTTGCCGGTCTTCGGCGTGCCTTCCGGCAGGATCTCCGTCACGTACGGGCCGTAGCGGCCGTCCTTGGCGACGATCATGTGCCCGGTCTGCGGGTCGTGGCCGAGCTCGAACTCGCCGCTCGGCCTGGCCAGCAGCTCCTCCGCGTACTCGACGGACAGCTCGTCCGGTGCGAGGTCGGCCGGGACGTCGGCGCGCTGGTGGTTCTCGGTGTCCTTCTCCCCGCGCTCGATGTACGGGCCGTAGCGGCCGACGCGGAGCACGATGCCGTTGCCGACGGGGAAGGAGGAGATCTCGCGGGCGTCGATCGCGCCGAGGTCGGTGACGAGCTCCTTCAGGCCGCCCAGGTGGTCGCCGTCGCCGTTGCCGGCGTCGGCGGCGCCGCCCGGGCTCGCGCCTTCGCCCTCGCCGAAGTAGAAGCGCCGCAGCCACGGCACGGCCTGGGCCTCGCCGCGGGCGATCCGGTCGAGGTCGTCCTCCATCTTCGCGGTGAAGTCGTAGTCGACGAGCCGGCCGAAGTGCTTCTCCAGCAGGTTGACCACGGCGAAGGAGAGGAACGACGGGACGAGCGCCGTGCCCTTCTTGAAGACGTAGCCGCGCTCCAGGATCGTGCCGATGATCGACGCGTACGTCGACGGGCGGCCGATCTCGCGCTCTTCCAGCTCCTTGACCAGCGTGGCCTCGGTGTAGCGGGCCGGGGCCTTGGTGGCGTGGCCGTCCGCCGTGATCTCCTGGGCGGCCAGCGCGTCGCCCTCGGCGACCTGCGGGAGGCGGCGCTCGCGGTCGTCGAGCTCGGCGTTCGGGTCGTCGGCCCCCTCGACGTACGCCTTCATGAAGCCGTGGAAGGTGATCGTCTTGCCGGAGGCGCTGAACTCGGCGTCGCGGCCGTCCGCGGCCCGGCCGCCGATCTTGACCGTGACCGAGTTGCCGACGGCGTCCTTCATCTGGGAGGCGACGGTCCGCTTCCAGATCAGCTCGTACAGCCGGAACTGGTCGCCGGTCAGACCCGTCTCGGCGGGCGTGCGGAAACGATCACCCGAGGGGCGGATCGCCTCGTGCGCCTCCTGCGCGTTCTTGACCTTGCCCGCGTACGTGCGGGGCGCGTCGGGCAGGTAGTCGGCGCCGTACAGCTGCGTGACCTGCGCACGGGCCGCGGCGACGGCCGTGTCGGACAGCGTCGTGGAGTCCGTACGCATGTAGGTGATGAAGCCGTTCTCGTACAGCTTCTGCGCGACCTGCATCGTCGCCTTGGCGCCGAAGCCGAGCTTCCGGCTGGCCTCCTGCTGGAGGGTCGTGGTCCGGAACGGCGCGTACGGCGAGCGGCGGTACGGCTTGGACTCGACGGAGCGGACGCTGAACGCCGTGTCGGCGAGGGCCGCCGCCAGGGCGCGGGCGTTCGCCTCGTCGAGGTGCAGCACCTGCGCGCCCTTCAGGCGCCCGTCGGGGCCGAAGTCGCGGCCCTGGGCGATGCGGCGGCCGTCGACGGCGGTGAGCCGGGCCGCGAACGCCGCCGGGTCGGACGTGTCCCCGGTACGGCCGGTGCCGAAGGTGCCGGTCAGGTCCCAGTACTCGGCGGAGCGGAACGCGATGCGCTCGCGCTCCCGCTCGACGACGAGCCGGGTGGCCACGGACTGGACGCGGCCGGCCGACAGCCGGGGCATGACCTTCTTCCACAGGACCGGCGACACCTCGTAGCCGTAGAGGCGGTCGAGGATGCGGCGGGTCTCCTGGGCGTCGACCATGCGCTTGTTCAGCTCGCGCGGGTTGGCCACGGCCTCGCGGATGGCGTCCTTGGTGATCTCGTGGAAGACCATCCGGTGGACCGGGACCTTGGGCTTGAGGACCTCCATGAGGTGCCAGGCGATGGCCTCGCCCTCGCGGTCCTCATCGGTGGCGAGGTAAAGCTCGTCGGAGGCGGCCAGCTGCTCCTTGAGCTTGCGGACCTGGGCCTTCTTGTCGGCGTTGATGACGTAGATCGGCTGGAAGTCGTGCTCGACGTCCACGCCGAGGCGGCGCACCTCGCCGGTGTACTTCTCGGGGACCTCCGCGGCCCCGTTCGGAAGGTCGCGGATGTGCCCGACGCTCGCCTCGACGACGTAGCCGGGGCCGAGGTAGCCCTTGATCGTCTTCGCCTTGGCAGGCGACTCGACGATGACGAGTCGGCGGCCGCCCTGCGCGGTCTCGCTGGTCGGGGACAACGTTCGCTCTTCTCTCCGGTCGACGCTCGGTGGCACGTGCGACGTGGTGCGTGCCCCGTGACGTGGGCTTCCGCGCGCACCGCGGGCACTGCGCCACGGCTGTGGCGCTGCTGTCGCTGCGGAGTGTGACGGTACAACCCGCCCCCGTGTCAAACGGCAAAAGCCCGCAACGGCCACTCGAACGGTAACCCGACTTCTGGCATTCCTGCCGCCCGGAGTCTCCCCGTGGTGCGGAGGGCCACGTTCCGGCGAGCCGCCCCGGACGGTTCCCCGCCCGGTCCCCGACCGGCTGCCGCACCGCCTCAGCGGCGGCCGCCGGGAGGGCGCCGCGCCGAGGACGGGCTGCTCAGACGCGGCCGAAGCACCACACGCCGAGGGCGAGCAGCACGGCGCCGAACGCCGTCGCGAACACGACCGCGGCCGCCGGGTCCGCCCCGTGCGCGACCGGGGCGCGGTGCCGCACCCGGGCGGCGGTCCACACCAGCAGGCCGGCCCCGAACAGCGTGAACGCCGTGCCGGCGAAAATGGCCGGTCCGCTCTCCATGCCCGTACCCCGTTCCGTCTGTGATCCGCGTCATGGGTACCCCGCGCGCCGCCGCCGGGCGGCGGCCGCGGGTCCCCCCGAGGCCGAGGCTGGCACTTCCGGACGTCGGGAGCACGAATTGCGGGTGAACGGCGCGGTACCCGCCGCCGCCCTTCACCCGACCGGCCCGCCACCTGCGGGCGCGTGGCCCGCTCCGGGCCTCTGCCGCCTCCACGGGCGCACATCCTCCTGACGGCGCACCGGCACCTCGGCCGGGACGCCTCGGAGGCGGCACATCGGGCGAGACGCGTCGGACGCGGCAGCTCGGACTCGGCACCCCGGACCCGGGGTCTCCGGTGCGGCACCCCGGACGCGGGGCCTCCGGGGCGGCACCACGGACGCGGGGCCTCCAGTGCGGCACCACGGACCCGGGGCCTCCGGTGCGGCACCCCGGACGCGGACCGCAGCGATCCTGCGCTGTTCACGCCCGGCGGGGCGGAGGCGGCCGGCGGGGCGGAGGCGGCCCCGCCGGGCACGATGTGGGCCGGCACGACGTCGGTCGGCACCGCGCCGGCTGGCACCGCACCGCACCGCACCGGCACGATGTCGGCCGGCGCGCCTGCGGACGCGGCGAACACGCCGGTGGCCAGGACGCCCGGCCGGTACACGGCCGCCCACGACGGGCCTCCCGCGGACGCCGCACCGGCGACCGGCACTGGTCACGCCGAGGCGTTCGAGCCGACGCCCAGCAGCCGCACCGGCGGCCCCAGCCACCACCCGGCGTGGACCGTCGGCGCTCCCCCTGGGCGGGAGCCGCCGCACCACCGTGGGCGGCCGGCGCTCGCCGGGTGCGGGTCCGCCGCACCGGCGGGGCCCCCGGCCGGCACACCCGCGGGGGCCCGCCCTCAGACGGTCGCGGTCGGGTCCGCGGTTTCCTCGATCGGCGTCAGGAAGCCCTCCTCCACGAGGAGGCGGATCGCCTGGGGCGTACGGTCCCGTAGGACGACCGGATCCTCCCCCATGAGCTGGGCGATCGCGTCGAGGATCCGCCCCGCCGACAGGGTGCCGTCGCACACTCCCGCGAAGCCCGCCCCCACGGTGTCGACCTTGGTGGCGCGCCGCATGCCGCGGTTCTGCCGCAGGATCACGTGTTCCGGGTCCTCGGCGCCCGGCAGGCCCACCTGCTCCTGGACCACTTCCGGGGCCAGGACGAACCGGTCGGCGAGCAGCCCCGCGTCGTCCCGCCTCCGCAGGTAGTCCTGCCGCGAGAAATGCGCCACCACGGTCTCGCCCAAGGGCTGTTCGACCGGATGGGGCCACTCCTCCACGACGACCGACGGCTGCTCCCCGGCGGCCTTGCGCAGGGTGATCCAGCCGAAGCCGATCGCCTTGGTACGGCGGGCCTCGAACTCGTCGAGCCACTCCTCGTACCGCGCCGTGTACTCCTCAGGAGCAGAGCGGTGGTCCCCCGCGTCCCTGAGCCACAGCTCGGCGTACTGCGTCACGTCCTGGACCTCCCGCTGGATGATCCAGGCATCGCATCCGCGCGGCACCCACGAGCGGACCCGCTCCTTCCAGTCCTCCCCGTCGACGTGCTCCCAGTTGGCGAGGAACTGCGCGTACCCCCCTTCGTTGAGCCGCTCCCCCGCCTGCTGGACGAGGGTGCGGCACAAGTCGTCGCCGCTCATGCCGCCGTCCCGGTAGGTCAGCCGGGCTCCAGGCGAGATCACGAACGGCGGGTTGGAGACGATCAGGTCGTACGTCTGCGCACCCACCGGCTCGAAAAGCGAACCGGTGTGCAGTTCGGCCTCCGGAGCGCCTGACAGGGCAAGGGTGAGCCGGGTGAAGTCCAGGGCCCGAGGGTTCAGGTCCGTGGCCGTCACCCGGGTGGCGTGCTGGGTGGCGTGCAGCGCCTGGATGCCGCTGCCGGTGCCCACGTCGAGCGCGGATGCCACGGGCGCCCGCACGGTGAGGCCCGCGAGCGTGGTGGAGGCGCCGCCGACACCGAGGACCACGCCCTCGCCCCGGCCGCCCGCACCGCCTGCGCCTCCCACGGCGCAGCCCAGGTCGGAGACGATGTACCAGTCCTGGCCCTGCGGGCCGCCGTACGGCCGTACGTCGACGGTGGCGCGCACGGTCTCCGCCGCGTCGCCGCCGTCCCGTACCACCCACCCGCCGGCAAGGGCCTCGTCCAGCGGGAGAGCGGCCTTCGCCCGCTCCAGTGGGACGGGCCGCTGCAGCAGGAACAGCCGTACGAGGGTGTCCAGCGCCCCCGGCCCGCGGGTGGCGCGCAGGGCGGGGACCGTCTCGCTGCGGGCGAGGGCGGCGTAGGCGGGGGCGCCGAGCCGGTCGAGCAGCCCGTCGGCGGTGAAGCCGGCGGCGAGGAAGGCCGCTCGGAGGCGGTCGGCGTGGTCGGGCGCCGGGAGGCTGGTGGTCTGGCTGGTCGTACTCACCTGCTCATTGTGACCGCCACCACGGACAGACGGCGAAACCGCCCGGCCGCCTGTGGACAACCGGGCCGCCGCGCAGGTGCTCGGCGGCCCGTACCGGTCGGCAGCGGACGGCTCCTCGGGCTTCCCGGCCGCCTACTCCGAGGCCTTGGCGGACGGGGAGGCGGAGGCGGGGGCCTCGGCGGCGGGCGACGAGGCGCCAGCTCCGGGCTTGGCCGCGTCGGCGGACGCGGACGGCACCGCGGACGGGGTGGCCTTCTGGCAGCCGGGCTGGCGGGCCATCGCGTCGCGCAGTTCGCCGGACTGCAGCTTGGCCAGCGCGTCCTGATCCATCTTCTCGATCTTCTTCAGCCCGGCCGCGACGTCCTGGAGGCCGTCGGCGAACGCCTGCTGGTTCTTGGGGTCGAGGGCGTCGACCTGCTTGCGCAGCCCCTCGTACGCCGCCGCCGTGGCGTTGAGCTCCTTGACCGCGTCCTTCTGGAGCTGCTCGCCGTTCTCGATCGGCGGGACGCCGGCGCTCTGCACGGCCTTGGCGAGTGCCTTCTCCGTGTCCGCGATGGCCTGGAACGCCTTCGAGTCGGCCGCCTGGACCTCGGCGGGCTTGCTGTCCGCATGGGTCGAGATGATGGCCTGCTGGGCGTCGGCCCGCTTCTGGAACTGCGGTTTCGCCTGGTCGCAGAACGTCTTCGCCCAGGCGTCCGCCTTGCCGTCGTCACCGTCGTCGCCGCAGCCCGACAGCACGAGTACCAGCACCGCGCCGCCGGACAGTGCGGCTGCAAGCTTCTTGTTCACCGGATCGGTCCCTTCCAAGGCTCTCGGCCCCGGAACATACACGCCCGGTAGGTGAAGCCCGCAGGCCGTACGCCCGGTTCGTACCCCATTGAAGCCATTTGCACCAAGAGAGACAAGGCTCACGACGCGCAGCACCACCGGCGCCGCCCCGTGACGCGCTTCC
This sequence comes from Streptomyces sp. CC228A, assembly GCF_021390935.1. Classification (GTDB taxonomy): domain Bacteria; phylum Actinomycetota; class Actinomycetes; order Streptomycetales; family Streptomycetaceae; genus Streptomyces. Next base: position 49,542 of record NZ_JAJPUI010000011.1, on the reverse strand, counting down.
TCGCGCCGCCGCGCGGCGAACCCCGCAGCCCCCGTGGCGCGCGCGGCGGGTCCGCAGGACCGCACCGGGACGCGTCACCAGCGGGTGCTACTGCACCGGTGCCTCGTCCGGAGACCCGGCGACCCGCCGTGGCCCGTCGGGCGGGCCGCCGCCGTCCCCCGCGACCGGCCGCCGCTTGGAGGCGTACACCGCCGCCACGATGACGATGATCGCGACGCCTGCCACCACCGCCCGTACGCCGGGGCTGGCGTCGTCGCCGTACCCGAAGCGGACGACGGCCGGGGCGATGAGCAGCGCCACCAGGTTCATGACCTTGAGCAGCGGGTTGATCGCCGGCCCGGCGGTGTCCTTGAACGGGTCGCCCACGGTGTCCCCGATGACGGTGGCCGCATGCGCCTCGCTTCCCTTGCCGCCGTGGTGGCCGTCCTCCACGCGCTTCTTCGCGTTGTCCCAGGCACCGCCGGAGTTCGCCAGGAAGACGGCCATGAGGAGGCCGGTGCCGATGGCTCCCGCGAGGTACGCGCCGAGCGCGCCCACCCCGAGGGTGAAGCCGACCGCGATCGGCGCCAGCACGGCGAGCAGACCGGGCGTGGCGAGCTCGCGCAGGGCGTCCTTGGTGCAGATGTCGACGACGCGCCCGTACTGGGGCTTCTCGCTGTAGTCCATGATCCCCGGGTGCTCCCGGAACTGGCGGCGCACCTCGTACACCACGGATCCCGCGGACCGGGACACGGCGTTGATGGCCAGGCCGGAGAAGAGGAAGACGACGGCGGCGCCGAGGACGAGACCCACGAGGTTGTTGGGCTGCGAGATGTCCATGCTGAGGGTCAGCTCGTCCGCCCTGGCGCCGACGTCCGCGACCGCGGTGGCGATCGCGTCCCGGTACGAGCCGAAGAGCGCGGACGCCGCGAGGACCGCGGTGGCGATGGCGATGCCCTTGGTGATCGCCTTGGTGGTGTTGCCGACGGCGTCGAGGTCGGTGAGGACCTGCGCGCCGGCGCCCCGCACGTCGCCGGACATCTCGGCGATGCCCTGGGCGTTGTCGGAGACGGGGCCGAAGGTGTCCATGGCGACGATGACGCCGACGGTGGTGAGGAGTCCGGTTCCGGCGAGCGCGACGGCGAACAGCGCCAGCGTGATCGACGCGCCGCCCAGGAGGAAGGCCCCGTACACGGCGAGGCCGATGAGGAGGGCGGTGTAGACGGCGGACTCCAGGCCGAGGGACACGCCCGCGAGGATGACGGTGGCGGGGCCGGTCAAGGAGGACTTGCCCACGTCCTTGACGGGGCGCCGGCCGGGCTCCGTGAAGTAGCCGGTGAGCTGCTGGATGAGCGCGGCCAGGACGATGCCGACGGCGACGGCCACCACGGCCAGGACGCGCGGGTCGCCCGCGTGGCCGCGGACGGCGGCGTCGGTGACGCCGTCGAGCTCCGCGTACGTGGACGGCAGGAAGGCGAAGGCGGCGACGGCCACGAGCGCGAGGGAGATCACCGCGGAGAGGAAGAAGCCGCGGTTGATGGCGGTCATCCCGCTGCGGTCGGCCCGGCGCGGAGCGACAGCGAAGACGCCGATCATCGCGGTGACGACACCGATCGCCGGCACCATCAGCGGGAACGTCAGGCCGAGGTCGCCGAAGGCCGCCGTGCCGAGAATCAGGGCGGCGACCAGCGTCACCGCGTACGACTCGAAGAGGTCGGCGGCCATGCCCGCGCAGTCGCCCACGTTGTCGCCGACGTTGTCGGCGATGGTGGCGGCGTTGCGCGGGTCGTCCTCGGGGATGCCCTTCTCCACCTTGCCCACGAGGTCGGCCCCGACGTCGGCCGCCTTGGTGAAGATGCCGCCGCCCACCCGCATGAACATGGCGATGAGGGCGGCGCCGAGTCCGAAGCCCTCCAGGACCTTCGGCGCGTCCGCGGCGTAGACGAGCACGACGCAGGCGGCGCCGAGCAGGCCGAGCCCGACGGTGCACATGCCGACGACGCCGCCGGTCCGGAAGGCGATCTTCATCGCCTTGTGCGAGACGGCCGTCAGGTCCTTCTCGGGTTCGCCCGGCCCTGGTGTGGCCTCGCGCGCGGCGGCCGCGACCCGTACGTTGCTGCGCACGGCGAGCCGCATGCCGATGTACCCGGTGGCGGCGGAGAACAGCGCGCCCACCAGGAAGAAGAGCGAGCGCCCGGCTCTCTGCGGCCAGTCGTCGGCGGGGAGCAGCATCAGGAGGAAGAACACCGCGACGGCGAAGACGGCGATGGTGCGCAGCTGCCGCCCCAGGTAGGCGTTGGCTCCTTCCTGGACGGCGGCGGCGATCCTCTTCATCGCCTCGGTGCCCTCGCCGGCGGCGAGCACCTGGCGGACCAGCAGCCGGGCGACGATCAGGGCCAGCAGGGCGACACCCGCGATGACGACCACGATGACCCGGTTCTCCGAGGTGAGCTCCGCGGCCACGGGAGGCGGTGGGTCGAGGAGTCCCGCCATGCGTCCTCCTTGGCGTCTCGCGGTGTTTCCCTCCGGCGGCATCCGGAGGAAACGGGCGCTGAGGAACAGAATCGGCTGCACAGCGTCGCTCGGCAAACGCTCAGCGCGACCGGTCCAGGGCGTGCGGCCGTGCAGGCGGAACGCGCGGCTCCGGTGCGCTGCGCGGGAAAAGGAAGAAGGCCCTGCTCAGCAGGGCCTCATCGGACTTCTCCCCCTGGTCGGCGTGGCGCGGACCGCGTCAGCCGCGGGCGGCGGAACCGGCCCGGGGCCAGCTCATCCGGATGACGCCACCGCGCTCGCCCGCGGAGACCTCCACGTCGTCGACGAGACCGCTGATGACGGCGAGGCCCATCTCGTCCTCGCCTTCCGCGTCGTCGAAGTCGGGCTGCGAGGCGCGGCCGCGCTCCCCCGGCACCCCCGCGGCGTCGGCCGCGGCGACTCCCGCGCCGGGCACCTCGTCGCCGACCTCGATGGAGAACGCCTTCTCCTCCTCCGTCAGCAGCACGCGTACGGGGGCGAGGACGTTGTTGCTGCGGTGCAGCCCGACGGCCCTGGAGCAGGCCTCGCCCACGGCGAGCCTGACCTCGTCCAGGACGGCCTCGTCCACCCCGGCCATGCGCGCCACGGCGGCCGCCACGAGCCGCGCTGTCCTGACGTGCTCGGGCTGGGCGCTGATGCGGAGTTCCACGGTGGCCATGCTGTCCCCCTCGGGCTTACGAGCGTGGTTCTCGGAGGACCGGGTGCGCTTCCGGCTCCCTCCGCCGTTCCTCACGGACCGCCGGGGCGTGCCCGGAGCGTCCGGTGCGACGGGCCGCCCGCGGGCAGCCCGCACCTGGGCCTCGGGCCCCTCCCGGGCCCCGCGAACCCGGTACCGACGCGGCTGCCGCCCGTGAGTCGGCCCCGACCGTCCCACCGGACGCCTTCCCGAGGGCCCGCTGCGAGAAGACCCGACAGGCCCGTTCGGCCGATTCGCCGGATCAGCCGGTCGGTCTGCGGGAGAGCCGCTCGGTCCACGGGAGATCGGTCCGCGGGAGACACGGGTGGCACACGGGTGGCCGCTGCGGGACAGGACGGTGGCCGGTGCGGCACGCGCGGGGCGGAAGCCGGTGCGGCACGGGACCGAGCCGGTCCCTGGCCGGCACACGGCGTGCGGGCCCCGCGACCGGGCCCCGAGCTGGGCTCTCCACCCGGCTCGGGACGCCGTCCGGAAGGCCGTTCGGCGACGCGCACTGCGGGCCGCGTCGGCCGACCGCCTCAGTCGGTGGCCGCGACCGCCTCGTCGACGGTCGTGTGGATCGGGAACACCTTGGTCAGGCCCGTGATCCGGAAGATCTTGAGGATGCGCTCCTGGTTGCAGACCAGTCGGAGCGAACCCTCATGGGCACGTACGCGCTTCAGACCGCCCACGAGCACGCCGAGGCCGGTCGAGTCCAGGAAATCCACACCCTCCATGTCGACGACCAGGTGGTAGCTGCCGTCATTCACCAGCTCGACCAACTGCTCGCGCAGCTTGGGCGCGGTATACACATCAATCTCGCCACCGACCTCGACGACCGTGCGGTCGCCACCCGGGCCGGACACAGTGCGAGTCGACAGGGACAGGTCCACGGATCCTCCAGCACCTTGCTATCGAGCGGCCGCCCCCCGGGTCTCCCCGACGGAGCCTGGGGACGGATCGCCAGCCGCCATGGCATTCAATCACTTACCAGCAGCCATGCACGACGCCTTGGGAGCATTGTCCGTCACGCCGGTGACACACTCGGTGCCGATGGCAAGGAATCACCGCCCCCGTCGCCCCGCCCGGAGCGGGGCGGGCAGCCCCTCTCCCGGCACGGTGCTCGACCGGCTCACCGCGTCGGCGAACCGGGCTGCGCGCATCACTCATACGGAGCACCTGCCCCCCAGAGAGGGTCGGCATGCCCTCTGGCCTGATCGCATCCGCCCAGAAGTGATCAACGCCATTCACCAGGCGGGGATCGACCATCCGTGGGCCCACCAGGCAGCCGCCGCCGAGCACGCCCTGGACGGCGAGTCGGTGGTCATCGCCACCGGCACGGCGTCCGGCAAGTCCCTCGCCTATCTGGCGCCTGTGCTGTCCTCGCTGCTGGACGGCTCCGAAGCGCCCAACGGCCGCGGCGCCACAGCGCTGTACCTCGCGCCGACCAAGGCGCTCGCCGCCGACCAGCGGCGCGCCGTGACAGCCCTCGCGTCGCCCCTCGGCCCCCGGATCCGCCCGGCCGTGTACGACGGCGACACGCCCGTCGAGGAACGCGAATGGGTCCGCCAGTACGCCAACTACGTCCTCACCAACCCCGACATGCTCCACCGGGGCATACTTCCCTCACACGCCCGCTGGTCCTCCTTCCTGCGCGCGCTGCGCTTCGTGGTCATCGACGAGTGCCACACCTACCGCGGCGTGTTCGGGTCGCACGTCGCCCAGGTCCTGCGCCGGCTGCGCCGCCTGTGCGCCCGCTACGGCTCCGCGCCGGTCTTCCTCCTCGCCTCGGCCACCGCCGCCGAGCCGTCCGCCGCCGCCGGACGCCTCACCGGGCTGCCCGTGCAGGAGGTGGCCGACGACGCCTCACCCCGCGGTGAGCTGCTGTTCGCCCTCTGGGAGCCGCCGCTGACCGAGCTGCACGGAGAACGCGGCGCTCCGGTGCGCCGCACCGCGACCGCCGAGACCGCCGACCTCCTCACCGACCTGACAGTGCAGGGGGTGCGCTCGGTGGCCTTCGTGCGCTCCCGGCGCGGCGCGGAGCTGATCTCGGTGATCGCCCAGGAGCGCCTGGCCGAGGTCGACCGCTCGCTGGCGCGCCGCGTCGCCGCCTACCGGGGCGGCTACCTCCCCGAAGAGCGCCGTGCCCTGGAACAGGCCCTCCACTCCGGTGAACTGCTCGGCATGGCGGCCACCACCGCCCTGGAACTCGGCATCGACATCTCGGGCCTCGACGCGGTCCTGATCGCCGGCTACCCCGGCACCCGCGCCTCGCTGTGGCAGCAGGCGGGCCGTGCCGGACGCTCCGGGCAGGGCGCCCTCGCGATCCTCGTCGCACGCGACGACCCCCTGGACACGTACCTCGTCCACCACCCCGAGGCACTGTTCCGGCAACCCGTCGAATCGACGGTGCTGGACCCCGACAACCCGTACGTCCTCGCCCCGCACCTGTGTGCGGCGGCGGCGGAACTCCCCCTCACCGAACCCGACCTGGCGCTCTTCGGCCCCGCCGCGCCCGGTCTGCTGCCGCAGCTGGAGGCGGCCGGCCTGCTGCGGAAGCGCGCCTCCGGCTGGTACTGGACCCGCCGGCAGCGCGCCGCCGACCTGGCCGACATCCGAGGCGGGGGCGGCAGCCCCGTACGCGTCGTGGAGGCCGCCACGGGCCGACTGCTGGGCACCGTGGACGCGTCGGCCGCGCACACCACCGTCCACCAGGGCGCCGTGCACCTCCACCAGGGCCGCACCTACCTCGTGCGGGACCTGGACCTGAAGGACTCCGTCGCACTGGTCGAGGAGGCGAGTCCGCCGTACTCGACCACCGCCCGGGACACCACCTCCGTCTCCGTCCTGGAAACCGACACCGAGATCCCCTGGGGGGACGGCCGGCTCTGCTACGGCTCCGTCGAAGTCACCAACCAGGTCGTCTCCTTCCTGCGCCGCCGTCTCATCACAGGTGAGGTGCTGGGCGAAACCAAGCTGGACCTGCCACCCCGCACGCTGCGCACCCGCGCCGTGTGGTGGACGGTCACCGAGGACCAGCTCGACGCCGCACGGGTGAACCCGGAGCAGTTGGGCGGCGCCCTGCACGCGGCCGAGCACGCCTCCATCGGCCTCCTGCCGCTGTTCGCCACCTGCGACCGCTGGGACATCGGCGGCGTGTCGGTGCCGCTCCACCCCGACACGCTGCTGCCGACCGTGTTCGTGTACGACGGCCATCCTGGCGGCGCCGGCTTCGCGGAACGCGCCTTCCACACCGCCCGGTCCTGGCTGGCCGCCACGCGTGAGGCCATCGCCTCCTGCGAGTGCGAGGCCGGCTGCCCTTCCTGCATCCAGTCACCGAAGTGCGGCAACGGCAACGACCCCCTGCACAAGCGCGGTGCCGTACGCCTCCTCACGGAGCTGCTGCGGTGCGCCCCTCAGGACCCTCAGGACCCTCAGGACCCTCAGGCCCCTGAGGGGGACGCCACCCCCGCGGCGCCTGCCGGAAGCGTGGGCCCGGTGCCGCCCACGCCGGGCGGGGTGCCCGGGAGGTGCAGTCCGATGCCGTCCTCGGTGGACGGGGTGTCCGATGCGGCTTCGTCCCTGCCGGACGAGGCATGAGGCGTGTCGCCGGGTCCGCGGGGCGGGACGCGCGGTGCGGCGCTATCCCCCCTGGATGAGAGACGCGCGGTGCGTTGCCGCGCCCGCCGGGCGAGGTATCCGATACCGGGCCGCGCCCGCCGGGCGAGGTATCCGATGCCGGGCCGCACCCGCCAGGCCAGGTCTCCGATACCGGGCCGCACCCGTCCGACGGGACACGCGAGGCGACGACACCGTCCCCGCCGTCGGGGGTTTCGCCTGCCCACGCGTCCGACGCCATGCGCCCTGCGCGTCCGGCGCCGCCGTACCGGGAGCCGCCAGGGCGTCCGGCACCGCAGGTCCTGCCCTCGCCCGGACGTCCGCGGCGTAGGGGCCGAAGCGGGCCCGGGCCGTCACCTCCGCGATCTCGCCGTGTACGGCGCACCGCACCAGCTCCGTCCGCTGCGCCTCGGCGACGTGGGCAGCCGCCGCGCACGCGGCAGCCAGGCCGTGCAGCGCCCTGTCGGCCGCGGCGAGCGCGGCCAGGTCCGCCGCGCCTCCTGCCCGGTGCCGAGCCGCCACGGCCTGCGCCATTGCGAGGACGGCGGCGAAGACGACGCACAGTGCACCCGCGACCACCGTGGCCCACACCGTGGCCGAGCCCCGGTCACCAGGGGGCCTGCCCGGGTCTGCCGCGGTGATCACAGCGCCTCCGCCGGGTCCGGACCCACCGTGTCCTCGGCAAGGGCGGCCGCTTCGGCCGTCAGGGTCAACGTCCAGGCGGCGGGTCCGGGGGCGGGGGCCTCGACGCGGACCCGCCACAGCTCCCCGTCCCTCCGCACGGCCACCCGCGCCCCCGGCGGTGCGGCTGCCCGGGCGGTGGCCACCACCGAGGCTGCTGCCTCGGACCTCGCCGCCGCGCGCGCACCCGCCCGGGCGGCGTCCACGCACTGGATGTGCGCGGCGGCGGCAGCCAACCCCCACAGGAGCGCCAGGGTGAACACCATCAGCGCGGGCACGCTCAACGCCGCCTCCGCTGTCACCGACCCGAGGTCGGCCGGGCTGCGCGGCGCGGGTGCCGGCCGCCGCTGCCATGTCGGGCGCTCCGGCCCCGGCTCCCTCGGCCTCCGTGACCGCGTCGGGCCCCGGCGGTACCGGCATGCGCCTCCGCCATCAGAACGGCGCATCGAGCGCCCTCCCGATGGCGGCCTGTACCCCGGAGGACACGGCGCCGCTCGTGACGACCTTGTACAGGACCGCCGCGAAAGCGCAGGCAGCGATCGTGCCCATGGCGTACTCGGCCGTGTTCATCCCGGCATCGCGGCGGGCTGCCGCCCTCACCGCCTCCCAGGTGGTCCCCGTCCAGTTCCTCACACGCCGCCACATGGCGACCTCCTCTTCTCGTACGGTTCGGTTCGTGCTGTGTGCATTCGTGTCGTCAGGTTCGTCGCTCACAGGAGGCGGGCCGCAAGGCCGATGACCACCGGCGCCACCCCCACGGCCAGGAAGGCGGGAAGGAAGCACAGCCCGACAGGCGCGGTGATCAGCACCTGTGCCCGCTGAGCCCGGGCTGCCGCGGTTCTCGCCTGGTCGGCCCGCAGTCCTGCCGCCAGCCGCGCCACGGGCCCCGCGGCCGGGGCTCCCGACGCCAGGGCCCGTTCGAGGCAGCGGGCGAGCGGCTGCGCCCCGGGCACTGCCCTCAGCCGGCCCCACGCCTCTGCCGGGTCACCGCCCAGAGCCAGTTCCGCTGCCGTCCGGCGCAACTGCTCGCCGACCGGGCCCCCAGCGAGCCGCCCACCGCCTCGGCTGCCTCGCGGGGGCTCGCACCGGCGGACAGGCACGCCGCCAGGAGGTCCGCGGCGAGCGGCAGCCCCTCGGCCGCGTCGTTCGCTGCGGCAGCGGTGCGGGGGCGCCGCCGCCATCTGTGCAGGCCGTAGCCTGCGGCGGCGCCGACCGCCCAGCCGGCGGGTCCGCCGACCACTGCCCAGCCGAGGAACGCGACGGCCACCGGAGGACCCCAGCGGCGGGCGTCCGCCGGCAGCGCCGGACGCTTCCGGGCCCTCCTGGGCGCCGCCCCGCCGCTTCCCGTGGGCGCCGCGAGGCGGGTCCGTGCGCGGTTTCCCCGTCGCACGTCGCCCAGGGCGCAGACGGCCCACAGGGCCGCCGTGCATACTGCCGCTGTCCACAGGCAGTGGAGAAGGTCGTCGCTCACGGCCCCTCACCCGCCCGTACGATGCGGCCGGCCCACCAGAGCCCCGCGGTCTCCAGTGCGCCTCCGATCAGCAGACAGGCGAGACCCGCAGGAGTGTGCAGCAGTACGCGCAGCGGTTCGGCGCCCAGGGCCGCCCCCATGGCGAGACCGGCCAGAGGCAGCACCGCCAGCAGCACGACGGTCGTCCACGAACCGGACAGCTGGGCCCGCAACCGCTCGCGCTGTTCGCGCCGTTCGCGCAGCGCCGACTCCAGCCGGTCCAGCCCTGTGGCCAGCCCCGCGCCACTGTCCACGGCCACCTGCCAGCACGCCGCCAGCCCCGCCAGCCCCTCGGCACCGTCCGTGCGCGCCGCCAGGCGGAGTGCCTCCGCCACGTCTCCGCCGAACCGCGCCGCGGCCAGCACCGCGGCCTCTTCGTCACCCAGCGCACCGGTGGCGTCCGCCGCGAACCGGAGTGCCCGGCCCGGCTGGGAGCCGGCACGGAGCTCCGCCGCGACCGCCCCGCAGAAGCCGATCACCGCCTCCTCCCGGCGGTCGCGTTCCCGTCGCCGTGCCCTCGCCCGCAGGTGCCGGCCCGCCAGCGGAACCGCCACCGCTCCCGCGACCAGCGGCAGAGGCGACTCACCCAGCACGGCGAGCACCAACGCCGCAGCCAGGCACAGCCACTCCGGCCGAGCCCGGACCCGCAGCCTCGCGCCGAGCGCAGGCCACCGCTGTGTCACCGCGGGCCGCCTCATCCCGGCCCAGGGCGGTGCGGCCGCGCCTCCCCGTTCAGCACGACGTGCCGCCGGTGTGCGGCGCCTCGCCCCCCGGCGCAGAGCCAGACCGCCGCGCCCGCGCAGAGCGCTGCCGCATACAGCGGCTGTCCCGTCACCACGGTCCACCTCCGAGCAGGGCCCGCAGGCGTTCCCAACCGGGCTCCCGGAGGAACCCCTGGGGCGCCCAGCGCAGGGCTGGCAGGGTGGCCACGAGGCCGTCACGGCGCCGTTCCAGGACGTGCACTTCGGCCACGCGGCGCGCCCCGTGCGGGCCGCGTACCATGTGCACCACGGCGGTGAGGCCCGCCGCGAGCTGGCTGTGCAGCGCCGCCCGGTCCAGACCCGCCGCCGTCCCCAGGGCTTCCATCCGGGCGGGCACGTCGGCCGCGGTGTTGGCGTGCACGGTCCCGCACCCGCCTTCGTGGCCGGTGTTGAGCGCGGCCAGCAGATCCGACACTTCGTGCCCCCGCACCTCACCGACGACGAGCCGGTCCGGGCGCATCCGCAGCGCCTGGCGCACGAGGTCCCGCAGGGTGACGTGGCCCGTGCCCTCCTGGTTCGGCGGCCGGGCTTCGAGCCGCACCACGTGCGGGTGGTCCGGCCGCAGCTCCGCCGAGTCCTCGGCCAGCACGATTCGCTCCCGTGACCCCACGAGCCCCAGCAGACTGGACAGCAAGGTCGTCTTTCCGAACCGGGGACAATAACACCTCTATTGAGGCAGACTCAGGACATGGACACCACCCAGACGGGCGCCGCCCAAACAGAGCCCCAGGTCATCCGCTGCTACATCTACGCGCACGTCGCTCGTAGCAACCCGCTGGCCATCGAGCGCCAGATCCGAGACGCCCGCGCCCTCGCCGAGTCGCTGTCCAGCCCAGCCGCCGAGTACAAGGTCGTCCGCGTCTTCCAGGATGACGGCGGCTCCGGCCTCTCCACGCGCCCGGCCTACGAGGAGATGCTCGCCGGGCTCGACTGCGGCGAAGCCGACACGGTCCTCGTCTTCGCGGAGGACCGGCTCTACCGCAGCCTCGAACTGCAGAAGGCGTACACCGAGATGTCGGCGCGGCTTGGGGTCACGACCTACAGCGTGCAGTCCGGGCGGCTCGTCCGATGAGTCCTCAACTTCACTCCGCCGTCGACGTCGCCTCCGGCATGAAGACGCGCGCGGTCATCTACTGCAGGATCTCGCAGGACCGCACAGGCGCCGGCCTCGGTGTGGACAGACAGCGGGAGGACTGCGAGACCCTCGCCAGCCGCATGGGCTGGGAAGTCGTCGAGGTGTACGTCGACAACGACGTCTCCGCGTTCTCCGGCAAGAAGCGCAAGGACTACGAGCGTATGCTCGCCGACCTCGCCAACGGCACCGCCACCGTCGTCATCACCTGGCACACCGACCGGCTCCACCGCTCCCCCACCGAGCTGGAGAAGTACATCAGCCTGTGCGAGCGGCACGGCGTGTCCACCCACACCGTCCAGGCCGGCGCACTCGACCTCGCCACCCCCTCCGGCCGCATGACCGCCCGTATCCTCGGCGCCGTCGCCCGCCAGGAGTCCGAGCACAAGGGGCACCGTGTCGCCCGGGCCCGCATGCAGAAGGCGAAGGCCGGACAGTGGGGCGGCGGAATCCGCCCGTTCGGGTGGGGCGTGCCGACCGGCAAGTTGACGAAGAAGGTCGACCGCAAGACCGGCGAGGAAATCGAGGTGCCCGTCCTCGACATGGGCAAGCTGGTGCCCGAGGAGGCCGCGGCGATCGAGGCCGGGCACGAGATCATACTGTCCGGCGGGTCGTTGAAGAGCTGGGTGCGCTGGCTCGCCGCGAAGGGCTTCACGACGACCCGCGGCAACCCGGTCGGGCATGCCGAGGCGCGGGAGATGCTGCTGCGCCCGAGGAACGCCGGAATCGCCGTCTACAAGGGCGAGGAGGTCGGCAAGGGAGCGTGGGAGCCGATCGTGTCTGAGGTGAAGCACAGGGCCGTCGTTGCGATCCTCACGAACCCCGCGCGGCGGACCACGCCGGGCGGGCAGCCCCGCTGGTTTGGGTCGCTGATCTACGGGTGCGGGATCGGGGACTGCACGTCGACCGTGCGGGTGACGAAGGTCGGCGGGGCGAAGCTGCCCAGCTACCGCTGCCCCACCCAGCACGGCGGCGGGCGGCGGGCGGACCGGGTCGACGCCTACGTGGTGGACCTGATCGTCGAGCGCCTGAGCCGACCGGACGCCGCCGACCTCCTGCTGCCGGGCCCGAACGACATCGACGTGGCCGCCCTGCAGGCGGAGAGCGAGCAGATCCGCCGCCGGCTCACCGACCTGGCCGGCATGTTCGGCGCCGGGCAGATCGACATGGTCCAGTTCACCGAGGGCACCGACACCGCGCGGGTCCAGCTTGAGGGTGTGAACCGGCAGCTGGCCCGGGCCGCGACGCGGGACCCGCTGGTGCCGCTCGTCGGCGCGCCTGATGTCCGAAAGGCATGGGAAGGCATGGAGCTGGCGCGGCGTCGCGCGGTTCTGCGTGAGCTGCTGGTGGTGACGCTGCGGCCGCCGCGGGTCGGCCGGATGCCGGACGGCGGCTACTTCGACTACGAAGCCATCGAATTCAAGTGGAAGCGGGAACGCCGCTAAGGAACCGCGATGTCCGCCAAGCCGCCGGTGCTGTTACGCCCCCCTAAGCTCCGAGGGAGGGTCGGGAAGAGCCCGAAGGCCATGTCGGCGATCACGCAGGTACGCCTCCACGGCCAACCTATCGTCCAGCCCCGCGCGGTAAGCGCTCCATTTTAGCTCGTACTCCCGCTCCTCCCGGATTTCGCGAAGGCGCTCTTTCTCCACTTCGAACCCCTTGCGCAAGTCCGAGACGGCCTCCTTCATCTGCCTCTCCTGCTCGACCAGGGCAGCCAGTCGCAGCTCAAGCAGTTCGCGCTGCATGCGAGCGGAGGTTAGATCTCTGGACGATTCTGCAAAGGTCTTCCCGAGCCGACCGAAGTACACCCCTGCCATAATCCAGGTGGCTCCACTTGAAACCGCGGAGAAAGCCGCGAGGAGGTAGGGATAGTACTCAGGAGCGTCAGGGGCAAGTTCCACCAAGGCTACAGCGACTGCCCCTAGACCGATAAGAAGTCCGACCACTCCGTTGCATATCGCGACCTTGGACTGCTTTGACATGACCCTTGCGCGGGCAGTCAGGTGCTCGGACATATCTTCCACTCACGCCACCTCCGATCGGTGCCTACCGTTTCCCTGCTGGTCCGTCCCAGAAATCAGGGCTCGAACCATAGCTTCGAAGAGGTGAACCTTCGAAGGATCCGTAATCCCGAGATCTGCGGCAGCCTCGCGCGGCGATTTGGCGCGCCGAGACGCCTCCGTCGGGGCCTCCAGCAACTTCGCCTCGGATACGACGCCAGCGAGCACAAGCAACTCGGCAACGTTGAGCCCAAGTGCTTCCGCCAGCGGCTCAAAGAAAGTGGGGTCCGGGATCGTCTGGCCAGCCAGCATGCGACTCACGCTGGCGTGAGACATGCCAGACCTCTCCGCGAGGGCCTTCTTTCCCCCGCCCCGCGGACTGTCGATGTCGTAACCGGCGGCGCGGGCGGCAGCAGCCACATGCGCACCGAAGCGCTGGGCACGCGTGCGGGTCGCACTGTCGTCGGTGGTCATGCGTACACGCTAGCAAGCAAGTACGTGCACAGCTAGAAGTAGGTCCACTGCCGCGCGCCCGACAGGCACAGCATGGCGTGAAGTCTGCCCTGGATGTGAGAAATGCGGCGCTACGACCCCCTCGCGAGGCGCTCCAGAGAAGACAGGGCGGAAGCACCCACCTCGCTAGCTTCCTTGCGAGGAAGTTAATGGCGGTCTACAGTCCTTCCCAGGATGCACGCAGGGCGTGCAACCCAGGAAGGAAGGCTTGTGCCCAGGTACGTGCTGCACACCAAGACGCTGAATCGCGCTGCCGCCGAGAAGGGCGACCACAGCCGGTACGCCATCGCGAAGAGGACCGGCCTGGCCGAGTCCACGCTGTCGCGGCTGGCCCGTGGGCTCGCCTCGCCCACCACGAAGTCCCTGATGACCCTTGCAGAGGCTTACGCCGTCTCCCTGGGCGACCTCGTACAGGAGGCCAAGGCAGAGAACAGCGAAGCCGCCGCGGTTGCACCCGCGGCGGCTTCGAGCGAACGAGTCACCCCGACCACCTGAGAAGCAGAGAGAGGACACGTTCCAGTGACGAGTCTACCGACCACCCGCCCCGCACCCCAGCCGAAGACCAGCCACCCGGACCCCGAGCTGCTCGGCGCCGAGATGGCCGCGGGCGTCCTCGACGAGGTGCCGCAGCTCGCCCGCCGTATCAGCCTCGCCGAGCTCGGCGACATCATGGCCAAGGCCCTGGTCGACACCGGCCTCATCCACCACGCGCGCAAGCCCGCCAAGTACGAGGCCGCCGAGCTGGACCACGGCATCGTCATGCTCTTCAAGCAGCTCGCCACGTACTGGCGCATCGCCTACGACCCGCGACACCTCACCGAGGCCGAGGCCCGCCGCGCCTTCTCCCTGCTGAACCAGGCGCAGCACTCCGCGGGACACGAGGAGCACCCGATCGTGGCGAAGTTCCGCGCCGAGCGCGCCACCGCCACAGGGAAGTACGCCGAGTTCCTCGACGTGCTCCTGGAGGAGTTCGACCGCACCGGCGACCCCGCGGCGGTGGCCGGACAGATCGTCGACGCCCTCGACCGCGACCGCCTCGCCGAGCTGTGCACCCGGGAGCGTGTCCGCATCGTCGCGGCCACCGGCCCGCGCGCCGCCCTTCTCACCGAGGGCCTCCTCATCGAGGAGCAGGCCGACGGGCTGCGCCCCTTCGTCATCCCCCGCGGCCAGAGCGCGGGCGACACCCTCGCCCAGCTCCGCGCCGCCCTCGCTGCGGAGGCACGCGCGTGACCGCCCAGCAGACCACCGTGACGGCCGGAGGCACTCCCTCCGGCCGCCCGGCCCGCCCCGCCGGCTACTGGGAGCGCATCGACCGCATCGTCGCCGCCGCCCCGCCGCTGAGCGACGAGCAGCGCGCCGCCCTCCGCACGATCTTCCACCAGGCCCGCACCACCAGGGAGGCGGCGTGACCTCCATCCACACCCGGTTCGCCACGCGGCTCGTCGCCAAGCACGACGCCCTCCTGCTGAACGACGGACCCGACGAGCAGGCCAGCCGGGTCCTGCAGGCCCTCCAGCGCGCCAGCACCGTCACCGCACTCACCCCGGTCGCCGACACCGAGGTCGACCTGGCCGGCTTCGGTACGGCACCCATCGTGTATGCCTCCGAGGGCCACGACTACGTGCTGCTCTCGGACGTTGCGGACGCCCTGGGCTGGCCCCTCCACAAGGCTGACGCCTGGGCCCGCCTGGAGCACGGCTTCGCGATCAAAGACCAGCGGGACCGTGACGAAGAACGAGGAGACGGCCGCCTCGGCTGGGACCTCCTCCTCGACTACATCGACCTGCACCTGGACCTGGTCCAGGACGACCCCGAAGCCCGGCCTGACGCCGGCGGCAGAAGGTGGTCCTTCGCCGGGGACTGGCTCGTGTCCACGGACAGGCTCCCGCTGCTCCTCGCCTGTTCGCCTTGGGGCCAGGAGTTCGTGAACAACGCGCTCCCCGCGTTCGGGCACGCCATGCGGGAGGTCTGGGGCGACAAGCTCAAGGACATCCCCGCGGTGACCGTGGACGGCACGCCGACCGGCGGCAACGCCTTCGACGACCTGTTCTCCACCGATGGCCTGACCAAAGGGGAAGCCCTGCGACGGGCCCGCCGCGGACCCACCCTCGACGAGGACGGAGGCACCCGGTGACCCGCACCCCACAGGACACCTTCCTCTCCGACCAGGCGCTGGCCGCCGCCCGTGACGCCGCGGCCGATCCTGCCACCATCCCCGTCGCGCTCACCGCGGCGAACGGCGAACGGTGCAGCTGGTGCGAGTGCCCCGACGGCCCGGACTCCCCGCACAACCAGGCCGGCTACCGGTGCGCCGGCTGCCCGGCCCCGGCCAAGCACGTCGTCAGCGCCTTCGCGGGCCCGCACATCCGCTACGACTTCCCGGCCTGCCGCCGGCACGAGGCCGACATCGTCATCTCCATCGCCCGAGCCGCCAAGGGGGCAGCATGACCAAGCACCGTCCCGGCCAGTGGCCGGTCGCCAACCCCATCCCCCTGGGACCGGCCCCGGCACCTGCACCCGCCGAGCAGCCGACCCCCGCCGCGGCAGTGCCCGTACCCGAGGTCCGCCTCGTCATCACCGTCGACCTCACCGGGCCGTACACCAACAGCAGCGAGGTCTCCGCCGACCTGCACGAGCAGACCTGGTACTCCACCGACTGCCACACCGCCATCATCCGCGTCGGCGAGGACGCCCTGCGGCACCACCCGACTCTCGGACACGCGATCGCCTCCCGCTTCTTCCTCTCCGCGCGCAACGTCGAGATCCACATCCCGGCCGGCCCCCGCCGGGCCTACCTGGCCCGCGAGGTCCAGCAGCACCTCCGCTACTTCGCCGCGGACCACGCCCGGATGCAGGCCGACATCCGGCCCACCGGCTGACCCGGGAAGCGCGCGGCCCCGGGCCAATCCCCCGGCCCGGGGCCGCGCGCGCACTCACGAACCGCATTGGCCCCGCTCGTAGAAGAGAGCACGTTCGTGAACAGCACCACCACCCTCCCCCTCTTCGGGGAGGACACACAGAACACCGAGGCCGGGCCCCAGACGCAGGTCCGCCTCGGCATGGCCGCCGCCGCGGCCCGCCTCGTGACCTACGAGGACTCCCAGCACGCAGACGGCCAGCCGCAGGCTCTCCTCGTCGTCGCCTGCCCGTTCTGCGACCACCAGCACATCCACCCTGCCGGCCTCGCGTCGGCGCCGCGTGTCTGCCCCAGGCGGTCGCGGTGCGTCGGCCGTCCGACCGGCGTCTACTACTTTCCGGCGGTGCACCCGTGACTCAGGCACCCCCCGTCGAACTGACCGCCGACCAGCAGCTGGTTCACGCGTCGCTGGTGTACCACTTCCAGGACGTGCCCGGCCTGCTCAGTGTGTGCTCCGACGCGGACCGGTGGGTCGGCCGCCGCTTCACGACCGACGAGGCGGGCATCACTGCGGCTACCGAGTACGTGGCCGCCCTCGACGCGCGCTCCCCGAAGGGGATTTACACCCAGGTCACCACCCTGCGCGAACACCCGACGAAGGGGCGCGGTGGCAAGGATCTGGCACACGGGCTGACGTTCCTGTGGGCAGACGGCGACTTCGGTACGGCCGGCCACAAGCCCGGCCTGGACGACATGCCGCACCCCGCCGACGCGGACCACGTCCGCGAGATCGTCCTGGCGTCCGGCTTGCCCGAGCCGTCGGGCTGGTGGCTGTCCGGCGGCGGCTACAACCCGATCTGGGTCCTTGCCGAGCCGCACATCATCGGCAGCAACGAGGACCGCGCGGCAGTCGAGCAGTTCACGATGGGCCTGCAGGCCGTCCTCGGCGGTTCCGCGTACTCTCACGGCTGCTCATGGGACACGCAGATCGGCAACCTCGACCGGCTCATGCGGATTCCCGGCACGGTCAACCGCAAGGCCGAACCCCGCCCGACGGGGAGCTTCCCCGGCACCGGCGAACCCGTCGACCTGGCTGTGATGTGCGCGGCCGTCCAGCGCCTGGAACCGGATGCCCGCGCCCTGTTGGAGAAGGCCGCTGCGGAGAAGCGGGCCCGGCACGACGCGCGCACCGGCCGCACCACGGCGGCCGCGCCGCCGCGTCGTGCCGCCTTCCCCCGTTCCGGCGGCGGCACCAGCGTCTTCGACATCCTCGCGGCCGAGCTGACGTTCCGGGACGTCCTGGAGCCCGAGGGCTGGACGTACCGCGGCACGGCCGCTGACGGCCGGGAGAAGTGGTTGCGCCCGGCCGGCGCCGAGGGCGCAGCGGACAGCGAGCACAGCCTCGTCTGCGATGACCACGTGGCGGTGAACTGGTCCGAGCGGTCTGGCCTGCCCGTTGGCCAGCAGCCGACGGGACGGAAGCTCACCGTCCCAACCCTGTGGGCGCACCTGCACTACGGCGGCGACGAGCGCGAGGCCACCCGCGACGTGCTGCGCGCCGCGTTCGACCAGGACGCCCAGGCGCCCGCCCGCGCCCTTCCCGCCGCAGTACTCACCCGCGTGCGGCAGCACTGCCGTCCTCCCGCGCAGCGCCGCGACGCCCCGCCTCCTCCGCCGGACGACATGTGGACAGGGGACCCTCTCAGCGATGCAGCGCCGGCGGATGAATCGGAGGCAGACGACGACCCCAAGCGGCCCCGTGGCCTGCTGCCCGAGGAATTCTGGACGAGGCGTGCCGTGCACCAGCACATCCGGCAGGCAGCGCACGCAGAGGGCTCCAGCGGTGACGTGCTGTTCTACTCACTGCTCGCCCGGATGTCGGCGATGATCTCCCACCGCATCACCGCGGTCTCGGGGATCGGTGGCCGCGCCTCCCTCAACCTGTTCGTCGCGATCGTCGCCGCGTCCGGCGGAGGCAAGTCGATCGGCACGAAGGTGGCCCGCGCGCTGCTCCCTCCGCTCGACCCCGAGTTCCGGGACGGCCTGCCCATCGGCTCGGGCGAAGGAATCGCCGAAGCGTTCATGGGCACTGTCGACGAGGAGACAGGCGAGATCCACGCCAAGGGCCCACTCAAGGGCGACCCCGTCACGAAGAAGGTCCGCAAGCAGGTCCGGCACAACGCCTACTTCTACGTCGACGAAGGCCAGACCCTGGCCCGCCTGGCCGAGCGCGCGGGCAGCGTCCTTGGTGAGACCCTGCGCCGCGCGGCGATCGGCGAGACCCTCGGCCAGACCAACGCGTCCGAAGAACGAACTCGGTATGTGGCCGCTGGGTCGTACAGCCTGGGCATGGTCGTCGGATTCCAGCCCTCAACGGCAATGCCGGTCATCGCAGACGCGAGCACCGGCACACCACAACGATTCCTGTGGGCGTGGGCCGCCGACCCGTCGATCCCGGACGAACCGCCGGCCTCTCCGGGGCCTCTGCCGGTGAACCCTGCTTCGCTCCAGCCCACCAGCGAACTAGACATCGTGCTGCCCGAGCGGATCCGCCGGATGCTGTGGGCCGAACACGTCGCTCGCAACCGGGGCGAGTTGGAGATCGACGAACTCGACGGCCACGCGAACCTGATGAAGGTGAAGCTGACCGCCCTGCTAGCGCTGCTCGACGGTGGCAGGACCGAGGCGACGGAAGAGGACTGGGGCCTCGCCGAGGTCGTGTGGCAGTCCTCCTGCGCCGTTCGCGCAACGCTCATCCGCCGAGCAGAGCGCGAGGCGGAGGCCGCACGGCGCCGCGAGCAGGACGCCAAGGTCGCCCAGGAGCTCCGTGCACACCAGGCCAAGACCGATACGGATCGCACGCTGCAGCGCATCGCCCGGCTCGTGAAGAAGCACGCGTCCGCGGTCGGCGGCATCACCTTCGGTGAGCTGAACAGGCGGCTGCGCAGCAGCGACCGGGAGTTCCTCCGTCGCGCCGTGGAGGTTGCCGAAGCCCACGAGTGGGTGTTCGTCGAAGGTGACCGGGTCTGTGTCCAGACGGAGTGAGCGATGTGGACATGTGGACGTGTGGACAGCTGTCCACGTCCACCTGTCCCGAGATAGCTCACCCTCTCCTAACTAGTACATAAAGGGACAAAACAAACACCAATCTCACTCACGCGACGCGAGACAGGCAGACGTGGACGGCTGTCCACGTTGTCCACGTCCACATCGACCGTCCACGTCCACATCAACCGGAGGACCCCATGAGCACCTTTCTCCCCGCCGCTCCCGGCTGGTACGTCCGTGAAACCGACGACGAAGGCGAGTACCTCGACCCGGTCATCGCCTGGAAGGCCTCGACCGACGACGACGACGGCGACATCCTCCTGCCCGCCGTCGAGGGCGGGCAGGGCTACCCGCCGATCTTCTTGACCGTGGGCTCCTTCGCAGACCACGCACGCAGCGTTGTCTACAGGCCCGACCACGACCCCGCCAGCGACGCCTGACCGGCCCACTCCTCGAGGAGAACGAGATGACCAACGACTTCCACAACCGCGCAGCAGCCATCTTCGGCACGCGCGAGGGAACCGTCGCCTGGCCCGCCCTCGGCTACGAGACGTGGGACGCCTACTGCACCGCTGAATTCGGCACGGCACGGCTCCGGCTCCCGAGGGAGGAACGGCAGGAAGTCGTGGCGTCCCTCCGAGAGTCCGGGCTGAGCGTCCGGGCTATCTCGTCAGCTACCGGCATCGGCATCGGCACGGTCCACCGGGAGCTGGCGACTGTTCCAAATGGAACAGTCCCGGACCGCGTGCTGTCTCTCGACGGCCGGGAGCGCCCCGCCGCTCGACCGGGACCCACGACCGAGACCGAGCCGGAGGCCGCGCCTGAAGCGCCGAGGCCGAAGCGGCGCCCGCCGCCGAGGCGTCCGTCTAACGCACACACCTCCTGCCGGGCCCACGGACTTCGGCCCGGCCCTCTGCCCAGCACCCGCTGCTGAGTCATCCGGCTCAGCAGCCCACCTCAGAAGGAGTCCGCCATGGCAGGCGAGACCGCCATCACCGTCGTCGGCAACCTGGTCGACGACCCCGAACTCCGCTTCACCCCGGCCGGGGCCGCAGTCGCCAAGTTCCGTATCGCCTCCACCCCGAGGCAGTTCAACAAGACCACCAACGAGTGGGAGGACGGCGAAGCTCTGTTCCTCACCTGCTCCGTCTGGCGCCAGGCCGCCGAGAACGCCGCCGAGACCCTCACCAAGGGCATGCGCGTCATCGTCCACGGCCGCCTCAAGCAGCGCAGCTACGAGGACCGCGAAGGCGTCAAGCGCACCGTGTTCGAGATCGACGCCGACGAGGTCGGCCCGTCCCTCCTCCGCGCCTCCGCGAAGGTCACGAAGAACACCGCCAGCGGCCGACAGCCCGACCCGGCGCCCACCAGCGGCGGACGGGGCGGCGCGAGGCCCGCCCAGCAGGCCACAGCGGGCGCCGGGTGGGGCCAGCAGCCACCGCGGCCCACCCCCCAGCAGGGGGCCCACCACTCCGAGGGAACGCCCTTCTGACCCGCCCTCCCGGGGCGGCCCTCCCAGGGCCGCCCCTCACCCCACCCCTGCGAGGAGCAGTGACCCCATGACCGACTGCCTGCTCTGCGAGCGGAACGAGACCGACGGCTACCTGTGCCCCGAATGCACGCTCGCCACCGCCCGCCGGCTCGACCGCATACCGAAGCTGTACGACGCGCTGGCCGCCTTCCTGCCGCCCGGCGCCCACGGCTCCGCCCAGTACGGCCGCACACAGGCTGTGGACGCGCCGCTGCCCGTGTACGAGCCCGCCCTGAACCTCCGCGGCCCCGGCGGCATAGTCGGCGTCCTGGAGGACTGGCGCACCGCCATGCAGGCCGACCGCGGCTGGAGCGAACCCGACTGCACCGGGCTGACGGAGCGCCGCGTCGTCCGCGCCGCCCGGGCCCTCGCCATGAACCTCGACTGGATCGCCAGCAGCTGGCCGGCGGCCGGCGCGTTCGCGGAGGAGATCCGCGACCTGGAGCGCGATGTCGCCTCGATCGTGAACCCACCCGAGCCAGCAGAGCGTGGGCGGCGCCTCGGCGCATGCCCGGCGGCCGACCCGAGCGGGAACATCTGCGGCGCGGTCCTCCGGCACTACCCGGGCGAGAAGGCGGTGACGTGCCGCTGGTGCGGGTGCGCGTTCCCACCCGCGACCTGGACAGGACTGAAGGAGCTGATCAAGCGTGACGAGCAGCAGGAGGAGGAGCCGTGGCTGAGCGCATCGTGACCTGTCGCATGACCAACTTCCGCGGTGACCGCTGTACGGCCGAGGCTCTGGTGCCGGACGGTGAGGCGCTGATCTGTGCGCGGCACGCCGCCGAGGTGATGCGGACGATCAGCGAGGCTCGCGCGGCTTCGCCGGCCGCGGGGGCAGCTCATCCGTCTCGTGGGTGAGCCACCGCAGGAAGGCGACGAGGTGGCCGTTCATGTCCGAGCCGACCTCGGCGACGGCCGCCTTGGCCCGCTCGTACAGCTCAGGCTCGGGACGGAACGTCTTCGCGGGGTTCTTGTGGACTGACGGCATGCCGCCAGTCTCTCATGGTGGCTTGCCACCGGTCTATCCCCCCGCTACAGTGGTGGCTAGCCACCTTGAAGTGCGCAAACAATGCGGCCCCCGTGCGGTGCAGCGAACACCGAACGAGGGCCTGACCGAGCCCGGCACGCCGGGCGTACTCCCTGACCTACCAAGGAGTCGGCTATGGCCAACCTTGCCATGCCCACCCACACCAGCACCCCGCAACCCCCACGGCGCCTCATCGCCGTCGGCATCATCCGCCGCCACGGCGGCCGGACCACCACCGTGCGCGCCACCGCGGCCGGCATCACCGGCACCATCCGCCCGGAGGTGTCCCGGTGAACCACAACCACCCCGTTCACGGCCCCGCCGCCGCCCAGCTCGGCGCGCAGCTCCGTGCCTGGGTCGACGCCCGCGCCGTTCTCCTGCTGATCGCCGACCGCCTCACCACCGAGCGCCCCGGCGACCCCATGCGGGAGGCCACCCGCCTCGCCCTCGCCCTCCGCTACACCGAGGCCCGCCACGGCGCCGACACCCGCGCCTCGCGGACCGTCGAGCAGGACGTCCTCCAGCACGCCCCCCGCGTCGAACGCGACACAACCCGCGGCGAGTACGCCCTCGTCCTCCGCCGCATCGCGAGGGGTGAGCACCTGTGAGCCAGGACCCCACACGCGAACTCCTCCAGGCCGTCATCGATGCCCTGACCCTGCCCTACGGTGTGCCGGACTACGACGCGCGGATCGTCGCCCGTGCCACGGAGGTCCACGGCGTGGCCAGCGCCGCACTGGCCGAGGACCCGGCCGACTTCTCCTGGTACATCGACTACCTGCACCGGAGGATGGCCGCCGAAGAGGCCGCGGCGGCCGAGCGGGAGCAGCGGCGGTGCCGGCGGTGCCTTCGCGACTTCGCCCCGTCGGACCCCCGCTTTGACGGGCAGGCCCGCTACCGCGAGACGCCGTGGTGCCGCATGTGCGTCGACAACTGCCACGACGGCGGCGCGGAGCACGTCTGCCGCATCTGCGACCCCGCGCGCTACGGCGGTGGCCAGTGACCATCCACGCCCAGGCCCTCTACGACGCCGGCCGAGACGACACCGGCTGGACCCCGCCCCTCGACTTGGCCCGCTACCTCGCCCGGCAGGCCCTCGCCGAACAGCAGGGCGCCGACATCCACGACCCGGCCGCCATGATCCGCGCCGCCGTCACCCTGGAGCAGCGCCTGCGGCACCTCCTGAGCGCCCTCGACGTCGAGGATGCCCGATGACCGCCCGCCGCACCGTCACGGTGCGCACCATCGACCACGGCCCCGTCACCCTCACCTGCCCGGCCTGGTGCACCGGCCACACCGGGCACCCGGCCGGGTACCGCGCCGACCTGTCCCACACCGGGCCCGAGCACGTCCTGGTCCACGAGGGCGAGCCGCTGCACGTTGCCCAGCTCGTGAGGTTCCCCTACGGCGCCCGGCCGAACACGACCGGCCTGTACGTCGAGCAGTCCGGGTTCGCCCAGACCCTCACGCCGGTCGGAGTCGACGGGCTCGCCGCCGCCCTCGTCGCACACGCCGCCCGGCTGCGGCACCTCGCCCGGGAACTGTCCGCCCTGCACGCCGCCGAGGAGGACCGGTGACCGCCAGCACCCGCCTCACCCGCGGCCAGGCAGCCGTCCTGATCGCCGCCGCCCTGCTCATGGCCGCCGTCGGCGGCTTGGGCGCCTGGGGCACCTACACCAACATCGCCACCGAGTTCGGCCGCGCCGCGACCGCCGCCGGCGTCGTCGCCGCCGGCGAAGGCGTCGTCCTCATCCTCGCCCTGGTGATGCTCGGCGTGACCATGCTCGGCCAGACCGCCCCCGCCCCCGTGCGGGCCGGGCTGTGGCTCGCCCCGGCCGCGGCCGCCGCCACCGGCATCACCGTGGCCGACACGGTCCGCGAAGCCGTCGTGTACGCCATCACGCCGATGGCGATGTCCGCGGCCGCCGAGGGCACGGCCTTCATCGCCCGCCGCGTCGTGGTCTACCGCACCGGCGCCGACACCGAAGCGCTCCGCCGCAACGCCGCCGCCGTCCAACGCCTCGCCTACCACCAGGCCCGCGCCGCCAACCACCCCAGCAGCCACGCCCGCAAGCGCTCCGAACGCATCTCCTGGCGCCTCGCCAAGCGCATCGGCATCGGCGACACCGAGCTCGGCGCCGACCTGATCGACGTGCAGCGCGAACGGCTCCGCCACGGCGCCGACACCGCCCTCGCCGACATGCTCACCGTCTCCCCCACCACGCCGACCGCCGCCCCCGCACCGCCGCGGCACTCCGCCACCGAGGTACTGCGGCGCCGCTTCGCCGAGATGGATCCCGCTGATGCGATCCGCATCGCCCACGATGCGCATCCCGACATGCCGCCCGCGGAACTCGCCTCGCTCCTCATCGGCTACGGCGTCATCGTCGACGCCGTACAGGTCGCCCTCGTCCTCAACGGCCCCCCGCCGCACACCACCCTCGACCGGGACGACAACGGCGATGCGCATCATGATGCGCCGCAGGTCAACGAACTCCCCCGCGGCTTCAAAGCGCAGGCCATCCTCGACGCCGCCGCCGCGCTCGGCCCCAAGCCGAAGGCCGCCGACATCGTCGACCGCGTCCAGCGCATCAACCGCATCACCGTCGACGCGCCCTACGTCCGCACCGTCTTGTCCCGCGAGGCCAAGAAGAAAACCGACCCCAGCGACAGCAGCAACCCGATGGAAGGCGGCTACGCGTGATCACCTTCCACGCCCTCGGCTACTGGGGCCTCCTCGCCATCCCCCCGGCGCTTCTCGCCGCCCGTCTCCTGCCCGCCGGCAGCCCCGCGCGCCGCACCCTCACCCGCGCCGCCCTCGGCGCCCTCCTGCTCATCGCCGCGGCCACCGCCCTGTCTTCCTGAGGAACCCACCCGTGAACACCAACCTGCTCGCCGCCATCGACACCGCCGCCACCCACACCATGGCCGCCCCGCCAGCCGTCGCCGCCCCCACCGGATCCGTCCCCGTCTCCGTCCTCCTGATCATCGTGCTCGGCCTGTGGGCCTGGAACATGCACAAGCACGGCAAGGACACCAAGAAGCTGCACCTGCTGCCCGGCTTCGTCTGCCTCGCCCTCGGCCTGTCCCTCTCCGGCACCCAGGTCGGCACCATGCTCGGCATCCTCTTCGGCAGCATCGGCCAGATGCTGGCCACCTTCATCGGCAACGCCTGATGACCGACCCCGACGCCGACACCGTCGAACTGCCTCCCGTGCCCCACTTCGGGCGCGGGAGGCCCCGCCGGGCCACCCACCGCATCCACCCCCGCCGCGTCGCCGTCGGCCACCTCAAGCTCTACGCACGGCTCCGCGGCTGGGTCCTCGCCGAGAACCGCGCCGGCCGCGCCGCCGGACTCGCCCTCGGCGCCCTCCTCGCCGCCCGCGCCGCCAACCAAGAACCCCGCCTCGCTCTCGCCGCCGCCGGCGCCTACGCCTTCGCCGCCTGGCGCGCCGGCCGCCCCCGACCGCTCAGCGAGGAGGAGCTACGCCGCCGCTTCCTCACCGGCGTCCGGCACCTCATCGGCGACCGCCCGGGCATCCACCTCCGCGAGCTCTACGACGCCTTCCAGGCCCGCCCCGCCGCTGCCCACCTCGACGACGCACGCCTGCGCGCCCTGCTCAACCACTGCAACGTCCCCATCCACAAGAGCCTGCGCATCGGCGATGTCACCGGCCGCAGCGGCATCAAGGCCGCCGACATCGACAACCTCCTCTCCCCCACCCTCGTAGACCCCCCTTCTGAGGGTGTAGATGCAGGTCAAGCCACCCCAGAGCAGCCTGTAGACCGCCCGTAGCCAACCGCGTAGAACAACCTCCGTACCTGCACAGGCACCACCGCTGACACGTGATTCACACTGGCTACATGGAGTACCTGAGCCCGCCCCGCGGCACCCTTACCACCTCCCTGGCAGCCCTGGCCGCAGGGGTCCAGCCGGCCACCATCCGCGACTGGGTACGGCGCGGCATCCTCACCCGCTGCGGCGGCACCCCCAAGCGCCCCGTCTACCGCATCGAAGACATCGAAGCCGCTCTCCGCGCGGCCAAGCCATCCCGCCCAGGA
Source organism: Streptomyces sp. CC228A (assembly GCF_021390935.1). Taxonomy (GTDB): domain Bacteria; phylum Actinomycetota; class Actinomycetes; order Streptomycetales; family Streptomycetaceae; genus Streptomyces. The sequence goes on along the minus strand of NZ_JAJPUI010000011.1, from coordinate 23,615 downwards.
CAGCGCGCCGTCAAGGCCGCTTGACCTGCAGCGATCCATGCGCCACGATTTCCCCGTACAGCCATGCCCAAAAGCGGCAGGCGCACAGGCTTCCCGCAGGGCCCCGACCACCCACCCGGTCGGGGCCTTCGCCATTCCCCAGACACACCCCCACCACTGACGGCAGCATGACCCCCACAGCCACACCACCCCAGGGGGACACCATGCGCACCCGCACCACCACCGCCACCGTGCTGCTGCTCGCCGCACTCACCGGATGCAGCAGCAGCGAGCAGCCGAAGACCCAAGAGGAGATCGCAGCCCTCTGCGCCCCCGCTCTCAAGGCCCGCCCCGAAGGCGACACCAGCAAGCCGAAGGAATGCGAAGGGCTCACAGCCGACAACTACGACCTCCTCGTCATCAGCACCATCGCCGACGGCCTCGGCATCAGCGGCGGCACCACCAACTAGACACCCGGGAGGCCCCATGAGCTCCCGCACCCGCTACACCATCTGCACGGTCCCCGGCTGCCCCGAGTACACCAACCAGGGCGGCCGATGCCCCGACCACCGGCGCGAAGCCGAACGGCGGCGCGGAACCGCACGGCAACGCGGCTACGGCCGGCAGCACGAGCAGCGGTTCCGCGCCGGCGTCCTCGCCCGCGACCCGATCTGCGTCCTGTGCCACCAGGCCCCGTCCGTGCACGCAGACCACCATCCCCTCTCCCGGCGAGAGTTGGCCGAGCAGGGCGCAGACCCCAACGACCCGCGCCACGGCCGCGGCCTATGCGCCCCGTGCCACAACCGCGAGACCGCACGCAACCAGCCCGGAGGATGGGCCACCTAGCCCCACCGCCCTCCCCCACCCCCGGCCCCCACCCGGGCCCGCGCACAGCCGCACGCAGAGCAGGCCGCACCCCGCCCGCCCTCGGCCATGCGGCACCCGAGCTACCACCGCACACCCCCGGGTCTTGGACAGGGCTTCAGCGGGCCGTCCGGCAGGGCGCGGCGCGAAGCCGCCCACGTTGAGCTGCCGCACCGCACCACCACAGCAGCCCCAGCGCGCCAACCGCGGCTCGCACGCGCCCCATTCGGGCGGCAGCAGCAGCCCAGGAGAGCACCGAACGTGGTTGATCACAGCCGGTCGTCGCTCTGAGTTCATGATCGGGTGGGGGGAGACCCCCAATGATCATGCCCAGGGGACCGCCGGGGAGGGCCGCGCCTGGTCGGCCAGGTTCAGAGACCCCCAGGCCGTCACGCAACGTGATGGCCGACTCGATGCCGTGCAACGCGGCTGGAGGATGATGACGATGGCGAAGGGTGGTGCCCGAGCTCGTTCCGGACCGGCGCCCGACCCGGGCGCGCTGCGGCGCGAGCGGGATGCCGGGGAGTGGAAGATCCTGCCGGCGGAGGGCCGTCCCGGGCCCGCGCCGGACTGGCCGCTGACCGGGCAGACGGACCGGGAGGCGGAGCTGTGGGCTCGGCTGTGGCGTATGCCGCAGGCGGTCATGTGGGAGCGGTACGGGCAGGACATCGAGGTCGCTCTGTACGTGCGGCGCCTGGCTGAGGCGGAGGAGCCGGAGGCCGCGGTGACGCTCAACACGCTGGTGCGGCAGATGGCCGACTCGCTGGGGCTGACAACCCCGGGGATGCGGGCGGCTCGCTGGCGGATCGATGCTGGTGCTGACGAGGCGCCAGCCCCTGCCACGGGGCAACCGGCTGGCCGGGTGTCGGCACGGGCTCGGTTCAAGGTCGTCCCGGGGGAGGCGCGGTGACCGAGACAAGGCACGTCGTGCTGGCGAAGCCAGGGGACCTGCTGGTCTTCGGCAACATCGGCGAGGTCGACCAGGAATCGGCGCGGTTTCTCAGCGAGTACCTGCACGAGCGCCTGGGCATTGAGGTGGTGCTGTTCACGGGCGACATCGACATGGCCAGGCTGAAGCGCCGTGGCAAGGGCTGACGACGGGTCTTGGCCGGTCGACTTCCCCGCGCTGTTCGTGGTGCCGGACTGGATCACGCAGCACTGCCGGATCGAGTCCGTCGGCGGTCTGGGCGTGGGCCCGCAGCCGTTTGAGATGTACGACTGGCAGCTGCGCTGCACCGTCCACCACTACCGGGTCCGGCCCACAGCTGAGGTGGGTCAGCTGTCGACGGCGTTCCACTATCGGCGCTCGCAGGTGGTGGCCCCGCAGAAGTCTGGGAAGGGGCCGTGGACGGCGACGCTGGTGGCCGCGGAGGCAGTTGGGCCCGTGCTGTTCGCTGGCTGGGCTGAGGGCGGCGAGGTCTACGACTGCCGCCAGTACGGCTGCGGCTGCGGCTGGGGCTACGAGTACGAGCCCGGTGAGCCGATGGGCCGGCCGTGGACGCTGCCGCTGATCCAGATCACGGCCACGTCCGAGGACCAGACCGACAACGTGTACCGGCCGCTTCAGGCGATGATCCGCAACGGGCCGCTCGGCGAGCTCATGCGGGTCGGCGAGCAGTTCATTCGGCTGCCGAACGACGGCCGGATCGACGTCGTCACCAGCAGCGCCCAGTCGCGCCTCGGCAACCCGATCACGTTCGCCGTGCAGGACGAGACCGGCATCTGGACCGAGACGAACAAGATGACCAAGGTCGCCACGACGCAGCGCCGGGGCCTGGCCGGCATGTCGGGCCGGTCGCTGGAGACGACGAACGGCTGGGACCCGACTGAGGACTCGGTGGCCCAGCGGACCGCGGAGTCGAAGGTGCGGGACGTGTACCGGTTCCACCGGCTGCCGCCGGGTGGCCTGTCCTACGCGAACAAGGCGGAGCGGAGGAAGATCCACCGGCACGTGTACGCAGGGTCGACGCACATCGACTTGGACGCCATCGAGGGCGAGGCCGCGGAGCTGCTGGAGAAGGAGCCGGCGGAGGCCGAGCGGTTCTTCGGCAACCGCATCGTCGCCGGGTCGGGCACGTGGATGATGCAGGACCGGTGGGACGCCCGCGCGGAGCCCCGGAAGGTGCCGGACGGGGCCCGGATCGTCCTGGGCTTCGACGGGTCGGACATGGACGACTGGACCGTCATCCGGGCGGAGACGCTCGACGGGTACCAGTGGACTCCGGTGTACGGGCCGCGGTCGCTCCCGACGATGTGGGACCCGGCCGACTGGAACGGGCAGACGCCGCGCCTGGAGGTGGACGCGGCGGTGGACGAGCTGATGTCCCGCTACGACGTGGTGCGCTTCTACGGTGATCCGCCGTACTGGGAGAGCGAGATGGACGCCTGGGCCGCACGGTACGGAGAGAAGCGGGTGGTGCGCTGGTACACGAACCGGGTGGTGCAGATGCACGCCGCGTGCGAGCGGCTGCTGACGGACGTGGCGAAGGCTGACAGCCCGTTCCGGCACGACGGATGCGAGCAGACCTCCCTGCACGTGCGCAACGCGCGGGCGGCGGCGCGGCCGGGCGGCCGGTACGTGCTCCGCAAGGCGGGCCCAGCGCTGAAGATCGATGGCGCGGTGACATCCGTGATCACGCATGAGGCCGCGGGCGACGCCGTGGCCGCAGGGCTGAACAAGCCGAAGAAGTCGAGCCGGATGATCGTGATGAGGTGAGGTGACGGTGGTGGATCTCACCGACGACGAGTGGGCGGCCTACCTGGCCCGCTGCCACGACGGCGAGCTCGCGCAGCTCCAGGCCCTGAATGCGTCCTACGAAGGCGGGCAGCCGCTGGCGTACATGCACCCGGAGCTGCTGGCCGAGATCGGCGAACAGATCCGCCAGGTCGTCGTCAACTGGCCGCGGCTGGTGGTTGATGCGGTGGAGGAGCGCCTTGACGTTGAGGGGTTCCGCTACCCGGGCGCCGACGAGGCGGACGCTGAGCTGTGGCGGATCTGGCAGGCCAACGGCATGGACGAGCAGTCGCAGATGGCGCACGTGGACGCCCTGGTGATGCGGCGAGCGTTCCTGACCGTGGGCAGCAACCCGCGGGACGCGGACACGCCGCTGGTCACCGCCGAGTCCCCGCTGCAGATGTACGCAGACTTCGACCCGGCTACCCGGGAGGTCCGGGCGGCGCTGAAGCGCTGGAACGACGTGGACCCGTTCACGGGGGCGGTGCTGCACCGGCAGGCGACGCTGTACCGGCCGAACGCGACGGTGCACTACGAGGCTGCGGCGCCCGGGACATGGCGGGTCGTGGACCGCGATGACCACGAGCTGGGCGAGGCTCCGGTCGCGGTGCTGCCGAACCGGGGCCGGCTGCTGTGGCCGGGCGGGGTGTCGGAGCTGGCGGACGTGCTGCCGATCTCGGACGCGGCGTGCAAGATCGCCACGGACATGATGGTGTCCGCCGAGTACCACGCGATGCCCCGCAGGGTCGCGTTCGGCTTCGACCAGGAGGACTTCACCGACGAGACGGGACAGCCGGTGTCGGTCTGGTCCCGGCTGGCCGGCCGGATCTGGGCCACGGCGAAGGGCCGCAAGGAGGACGGCGCCGACGTCATCCAGTTCCCCGAGGCCCAGCTGAAGAACTTCCACGACACGATCGAGCTGCTGGCGCGGGTCGCCTCGGCCCTGGCCGCGCTGCCCCCGAACTACTTCGGCCTGGTCGCGGACGATGCCGCTTCGGCCGACGCGATCCGGTCACGCGAGGCCCGGCTGATCAAGCGGTGCGAGCGCAAGCAGGTGCCGCTGTCGGGCGGGTATGAGCGGATGAACCGCCTGGTGATGCGCATCAAGACCGGCGAGTGGGACCCGCAGCTGACCCAGCTGGAAACGCTGTGGCGCGACCCTGCCACGCCGACCGTGGCGCAGAAGGCGGACGCCTCGGTGAAGCTGGTGCAGGCCGGGATCATCCCCGTGGAACAGGCCCGCGAGGACCTGGGCTACACGGCCGGGCAGCTCAAGCGGATGCGGCAGATGGACGCCGACGCCCTCACGAGGCTGGGCTCGGTGGGGGACCTGGCTGCCGAGTTCGGGCCCAAGCCGACGCCGGAGGGCTGAGGCGTGCCGGACCTGGATGCCCTCGCCGTGGGGCACTACCGGCGGCAGCAGCGCCTTGTGCGGCGCGCGGTGGGGGCTGTGCAGCGACTGTGGAGGCGGATCGACCCGGCGGACATCACCGGTTCGTGGACTGCGGTGGCGCCCGTGTTGGTGGGCACGGTCGCCGCGGGGCAGTTCGAGGCGGCGAGCATGGCCGATCCGTATGTGGCGGCGGTCCTGGAGGCGGAGGGCGCCGAGAGCCGCCCGTCGGGCGTGGTGAGCGCGGCGGCGTTCGCGGGGCAGGCGTCCGACGGGCGGCCGCTGTCGTCGCTGCTGTACCAGCCGGTCATCGACTGGAAACTGCGGATCGCCGCGGGGCAGTCGGTGCGCGACGCCCAGCGGGGCGCCCTCGCCGGGGCGCTGCGGATCACGGCCACGCAGGTCGCGGATGCGGGGCGTACGGCGGTCGGCGCCTCGATGGCGGGGAACCGGACGATCCGCGGCTACATCCGGGTCGCTGCGGCGCCGTGCTGTGCGCGCTGCGCCATTCTGTCGGGCAAGGAGTTCGGGTGGAACGCCGGTTTCGCCCGTCACCCGCGGTGCGACTGCATCCACGTTCCGGCGACCCTGGTGGCGCGGGGCCGCGGCGGGCGGCTGCGCGTACCGGCCGCTCCGGGCCTGGTCACCGACGCGCGTGCCTATTTCAGCGGCCTGTCGCGGGCCGAGCAGGACCGGATCTTCACCCGTGCCGGGGCGCAGGCTATCCGGGACGGCGCGGACATCTCCAGCGTGGTCAACGCCCGCCGCGGCATGTACACCGCCGACGCCTACGGGCGCCGCGTGAGCGCGACACGCGAGGGCACCACCCGCCGTGGCGAGTTCTTCCGGCTGGAACGCGCCCGGGCCGTGGCCGCCGGGCAGACCACCCGAGCCGCGTTCCGGCTACGGGCCCCGCGGCTGATGCCGGAAGAGATCTACCGACTGGCCGACGACCGCGAGGACGCGATCCGCATGCTGCGCCGCTTCGGCTACCTGACCTGACCCGGGCGCAACGCCCGCGGTCCCCACCTCCTGCAACGGGAGCACCTGATGAGCACACCCGACGAACCGACCCCGAACCCCGCGGCCCCGCCGGCGGCAGACCCGCCGCCGAACCCTGCCGGCGACCCGCCGCAGCCGCCTGGCACTCCGGCGGGCCCGAGCGGCGACCTTCCGGAGGACAAGCCCCTCGGCCCGGCCGGGGAGAAGGCGCTGGCGGAGTGGAAGGCCCGCGCCCGGGCGGCGGAGAAGGAGCGGGCCGAGCATGCCGCGCGCCTGAAGGAGTTCGAGGACCGCGAGAAGACCGAGGCCCAGCGGCTCACGGAGGCTGCTCAGGCGGCCGAGGAGCGCGCCGCCAGGGCCACCCGCGCGGCCGTGGCCGCCAAGGTCGAGGCGCTGGCCGCCGGTACCTTCGCCGATCCGGAGGACGCCGTGGGCGCTCTGGACCCGGCGAAGTACGTGGACGACTCCGGCGTCATCGACGCCGATGCGATCCGCGCCGACCTGGCCGCGCTGCTGGAGCGCAAGCCGCACTGGGCGCGGGGCACCGGGCCTCGCACACCCCGCCCGGACCCCTCCCAGGGCCCGCGGCCGAACGGCACGCCTGGCGGCGTGGACGAGCAGATCGCGGCCGCGCAGGCCAAGGGCGACTGGCGCACGGTGCTGCGGCTGCAGAACAGCAAGCTCGCCGACGCGGGCAAGACCACCACCTGATCAGCGAGGGCAGGCGTACGGCCGAGCCCCCGAGACCGTAAGGAGTTCCCATGGCTGGGATCACCACGCTGGGCACGACGTACAACCTGCCCAACTACACCGGCATCCTCTACCAGCTCACCCCGTCGGACACCCCGTTCTTCTCGGCGATCGGCGGGCTGACGGGGGGCGGGCAGACCGACGCCATCGAGTTCGAGTGGCAGAGCTACGACCTGCGGGCGGCCGGGCAGAACACCCGCCTGGAGGGTGCCGACGCCCCCACCGAGGAGGAGCGCGTCCGCGCGAACGTCTCCAACATCGTTCAGATCCACCAGGAGACCGTGGGTGTCTCCTACACCAAGCTTGCCGCGACCCAGGCGAAGGCCGGCATCAACAACGCCGAGCGCAACCCGGTGCTCAACGAGCTGGACTGGCAGACCGAGCAGATGCTCAAGCAGATGGTCCGGGACATCGAGTACTCCTTCATCCAGGGCACCTACCAGAAGCCGGTCGACAACACGACCGCCCGGCAGACCCGCGGCATCCTCGCCGCGATCACCACCAACGTCATCGCCGCCGACGCCGGCGGAGGCGCCGCGGACGCCCTGACCGAGGCGTACGTCCTGAACCTGCTGCAGACGGTGTGGGAGAACGGCGGCATCCAGGAGTCTGAGACCGCGACCCTGATCTGCAACGCCTTCCAGAAGCGGCAGCTCACCGACATCTTCATCACGCAGAAGAACTACCGCGAGGAGTCCCGCAACATGGCGGGCGTCCGGGTCCAGACGATCGAGACGGACTTCGGGCGGCTGAACCTGATGCTGAACCGGCACATGCCGACCGACGAGGTCGCCGTGGTGTCGCTGGAGCAGTGCATGCCGGTCTACCAGGAGATCCCCGGCAAGGGGCACTTCTTCGCGGAGCCGCTGGCCAAGACCGGCGCGAAGGAGAAGGTGCAGCTGTACGGGGAGGTCGGCCTGAAGTACGGCAACGAGCGCGCCCACGGCAAGATCACCAACCTGACCACGAACTGAGGCTGAGGATGGCGACCTTCACCTGCGGCCGCTACCCGCATCTCCGCATCGGCCACGCCGTCCGGTTCACCGACGGCGTGGCCGAGGTCGACGCGGCTGACGCTCGGGCGCTGCGGGACTTCGCCCGGCAGCACCCCGACTACGGCATCACCGAGACCACCCCGCCGCCCGCGCCTGACGCGGCCCCGAAGAAGGCGCCCAGGCGGCGCTCTGGCGGCCGAGACGAGTAGGAGGTGGCGGCATGGCCGACTTCGCGACCGTGGAGGATCTGCGGGCCCGCCTCCTCGGCCGAGACCTCACCACGGACGAGGAGGCCAAGGCGCCGGCGCTGCTGACCGACGCGACAGCCATCATCCTGGCCCGCTTCCCCTACCTGGACCCCTTGGCGCCACCGCCCGTGGCGGTCGGCGTGTGCTGCGCGATGGTGCTGCGCGTCCTGCGCAATCCGTCCGGGCTGCGCACGGAAGCCATCGACGACTACAGCTACACGATCGACTCGTCCCGGTCCGCCGGGGAGCTGTACCTGACGCAGGAGGAAGCGCGCACGCTGAGGTCCACGCTCGGCGTGGTCTTCAGCATCACGCCTGGTGCCCCGGCTACGGAGGAGGAGGCATGACGCTCCAGTCTGCCCTGGCTGCGGGGCGGCGTGCCGCCGAGGCGCTGATGCTCGACACGATCACGCTGTACCGGCCGGGCGACGAGGTATTCGACCGGACCACCGGGCAGGTTGTGGCGGGGCCGCCCGAGGTGACGTTCTACACCGGGGTGGCGCGGGTGCGGGCGGCGCAGCTCGCGGACAGCGACGTGCAGGCCGGCGAGCAGGAGGTTGTGACGCGCCAGTACCGGGTCACGGTGCCGTTCTCCACGTTGCTGCCTGCGACGGGCGAGCGTCCTCGGCCCGGTGACGTGGTCGACGTGACGGCGTCCGAGGACCCCCGGCTGGTGGGGCTGCGGCTGTGGGTGACGGGCGTCCAGTACAGCGGCACGGCCACGGCGTGGCGGATCACTGCGGAGGACAGATCAGCATGATCAACGCGAACACTCGGCAACTTGACGCGCTCGCGGCTGTGTTCCGCACGAACGCGGTGCGGGCGCAGGCGCAGGCGGTCGCCGTGGTCAACCGGGGCGCGCTGAACGTCAAGCGCGGCTGGCAGGCCAACGCTCGGGCGACCGCGGGGCGGCACGCGCGCCTGTACCCGGCGAGCGTCTCCTACGACATGCGGCCGCACCCGGGCGGCGCCTCGGCAGAGATCGGCCCCGACAAGACCCGACCGCAGGGGGCGCTGGGAAACCTGCTGGAGTTCGGGTCGGTGAAGAACCCGCCGCACATGGACGGGGCGCGGGCGCTGGCTGCCGAGCAGGCCGCGTTCATGGCGCACGTGGCCGCGATCGGCGCGCAGATGGGGCGCGGGTGAGCAGCCCGGCCGTCCTGCCGCACCGGGACGCGGTGGTGGCGGCCCTGGAGGACATCGGGCTCACCGTCGGGGCCGGGCGGGCGCCGGATCCGGCGCCGGCGACGCAGATGTACGCGGTGGTGTACATGTCGCCCGGGCGGAGCCGGCCGGAGTCCCTCGCCGACCAGCGCACCAATTACGAGGGCCTGATGCAGGTCACCGCCGTCGGGCCGACGGAGGAGCGCTGCCTGTGGGTGGCCGACAAGGTGAGGTCGGCCCTGCATGCGGGGCTCTCCGTGGATGGGCGGCAGGCGTGGCGGCCCGAGGAGCTCGGCGGGCCGCCGATCGTCCGCGACGACGACGTGTCCCCGCCGCTGTACTTCGTCCCGATTCAGTACATGATCCGGTCCACGTCCTAGGAGGACCCTGTGGCCACACTGACCGTGCAGACCATCGGCGCGGGCGGGCTCAGCCCCACCTACGCGGCCGCCGACGTGGCCGGCGACAAGCTCAAGCCCGGCCGTACCACCTTCCTCCACGTCATCAACGCGGACGCCTCCCCGATCACGGTGACCATCGCGACGCCGGGCACCGTGTCGGGGCTGGCGATCGCGGACCGGGCCGTGACGGTGGACGCCTCGGACGAGCAGATGATCCCCATCCCCGCGGACCTGTACGGCGACCCCGCGGATTCGGGTCTGGCGAGCGTCTCCTACAGCTCCGTCACCAGCGTCACGGTCGCCGCCCTGCGCATCTGACCTGCCGCGCGATCCCCGTATGCCCCGCCTCTGGCCGGGGCTTTCCTTATGCCCTGAAGGAGGCACGCCATGTCCGACGTGATCGTCGACGGCAAGACCCGGGTGTACTGGGTCACCACCATCTCGTCCATCTCCGCACCGACCGTGGCCGAGCTCGACGCCGGCACCGACTTCACCGAGCGGATCACCCCGGACGGGCTGACCATCAGCCCGGAGACCGCGGACGTCGACAACTCCAGCCTGGCCTCGACGTTCACCACCAACCGCGCCGGCCGCCGCGCGTTCTCCATCGAGCTGACGTTCAAGCGGGGCGACACCGCGGGCGACGACCTGCCGTGGACGACGCTCACCTACCAGGCGACCGGCTACCTCGTGGTGCGGCGGATCCTGCCGTACACCACGGCGTGGGCGGCGTCGCAGGAGTGCGAGGTGTACCCGGTGGAGTGCGGTGAGCCGCAGCAGACCCCGCCCGCGGCGAACGAGGTCGCGAAGTTCATGTCGCCGATGAAGCTCACCAGCGAGCCGGACACGCGCGCGGTGGTGGCTGCCTGATGCCCGACATCAAGGACATCCTCGCCAAGGCCCGGCCGCGTGAGCTCACCGTCCGGGTGTGCCTGGCGGGCGACCTGGCAGCCGACGTCGATCGGCTCGAAGCTCAGCTGGCCGCGGTGTCGGAGTGGCGTGCGGACAGCATCGCCGACGAGCACCCGGGGCTGGCGATCGCCGAGCAGATCGCGGCCGCCCGCGAGCGCATGAAGGACGCCGAGGTGGAGTTCACGTTCCGGGCGCTGGGCGCGCAGGCGTGGAGCGACCTCGTCGCAGCCCACCCCGGCAAGACCGACGGCGACGCGTGGGACCCCGACACGCTCGCTCCCGCCCTCGTCGCCGCCTCCGCCGTCGATCCGGTCATGACCCAGGACGACGTGGACGAGCTGTTCGAGGCCCTCAACATGGGGCAGCGGCAGGCGCTCATGGACGCTGCCTGGCAGGTCAACGGGGAGGCCACCAGCGTCCCTTTCTCGCTGCACGCCTCCGCGATCCTCGCCTCCCGCACCGCCGAGAGGTAGAGACCGCGCGGGCCTGGGGCGTGCCCCGCTCGATCTTCCTCGGCCGGCCGATGCCCGGCCCCGGTGAGCCGCTGTGGCTGGAGGACGACCGGGCATGGGCCTACGCCCTGCACACCGTCGAAGCGGACCGCTGCCCCGACTGCCGCCAGCCCTGGGGCGAAGCCACCGACCCCGACAGCGAAGGGACCTGGCGGGCGGAAGTGATCCGCTGCCACTCCTGCGCCACCGCAGCGGCCGCCGTCGGCCGGTTCGAGAAGGACGGCGGCGACACACGCGGCCTGCACGTCCACGTCAGAAGGGGGTGACCCGTGGCTGTCCGTACCGTCAGCGTGACCCTCTTCGCGGACATCACCGCATTCCGGGCCGGGATGCGGGATGCGTCCCGGGCTGCGGCCCGCACGTCCACCGACATCCGCACCCGGATGCGGGAGGCGGGCGCCTCCATGAACCGGGTCGCCCAGAACCAGAAGACCACCCTCACCGCCATCCGCAACACCTCCGTCGGGCTGATCGCCGCGTTCGGTTTCGCCGTGGCCGCATCCGCCAGGTTCGAGAAGGCCATGGCGCAGGTCGCGGCGGTCACGCAGGCGTCGGCCGGGGAGATGGCCGGCCTGCGCGCCGCGGCCCTGGAGGCGGGCCGCACCACGGCGTACAGCGCCACCCAGGCGGCGGAGGCGGAGTTCGAGCTGGCGAAGGCCGGCATCAAGGTCGCAGACATCACCGGCGGCGCACTGAAGGGCGCCCTCAACCTCGCGGCGGCGGCGCAGATCGACCTGTCCGAGGCCGCGGAGATCTCCGCGACGACGATGACGGTGTTCGGGCTGAAGGGCCGCGATGTCGGTCACATCGCCGACGTGCTGGCCGCTGCCGCCAACAAGTCCGCGACGGACGTGCACCAGCTCGGCCTGTCCTTCAAGATGACGGCGCAGGTCGCGGCAATGACGGGCCTGACCTTGGAGGACACCACCGGCGCGATGGCACTGTTCGCGTCCGAGGGCCTGAAGGGCTCCGACGCCGGCACGTCGTTCAAGGTGATGTTGCAGCGGCTCACACCGCAGTCCAAAGAGGCCCAGGCCACCATGGACCGGCTCGGGTTCAGTGCCTACGACGCGAACGGAAACTTCGTCGGCCTCGAAGAGGTCGCCCAGCGGATGAAGACCGCGTTCAGCGGTCTGACCCCGGAGGCCCGCAACGCCGCCATGGGCGTGATCTTCGGCTCCGACGCGGTACGCGCCGCGGGCATCCTCTACAAGCACGGCGCCGAAGGCGTGCGCACCTACACGGACGCGGTCGACGACCAGGGGTACGCGGCCGCGGTCGCCCAGACCAAGATGAACCACCTGCTGGGCGACCTGCAGCTGTTGCAGAGCGCGCTGGAGGGGGCGCTGATCGAGTCCGGGACCGCGGCGAACGCGGCCCTTCGGGACATGGTGCAGTGGGTCACCCGGCTGGTGAACGCCTACAACGGGCTGCCGCCGTCCGTGCAGCAGACGGTCGGCATGATGACCGGCATCGTCGGCGTGCTCGGCCTCGTCGGCGCCTCCATCCTGCTGCTCCTGCCGCGCCTGATGCTGGTACGCCGCGAGCTCGTCGCGCTCGGCGTCACCGCGGCGGCGACCCGCTCTGCCCTGCTGACCCTGGGCCGACTCGGCCTGGTGCTGGGGGCGCTCAGCGCCGTGGCGTGGGGCGTGGACACGGTGGTGGGAGCGTTCGAGAAGGGCCCGCCCAACGTCACGAAGATGGCCAACTCTCTGGTGGACCTGGCCCAGAAGGGCAAGGCTGCTGGCGAACTCACGGCGACGTTCGGCAAGGATCTGGACGGGTTCGGTGAGGCGGTCGCCCGCATTGCCCACCCGGGCATGCTCGACCGCGTCGAGGACTTCATGTCCACGTTCGACCCCATGGCCGAGGGCGGGCCCAGCCTGGAGGCCGCCCGGCAGAAGGTCACGGCCCTGGACGATGCGCTCGCCTCGCTGGTGCAGTCCGGCGCCACGAAAGAGGCCGCCAAGGCGTTCAAGTCGATGGCGGAGCAGGCAGAGGCAAACGGAACCTCCACGGAGAAGCTGCGGACCCTACTGCCGAAGTACGCCGAAGCGCTCACCGCCGTCGACACGCAGAACAAGCTCACGGCCGGCAGCCAGGGCGAGCTGGCTGACGCCTCGCTGATCACCGCGGACGCGATGGCGGACGAGCGGTCCGAGGCCGAGAAACTGTCCGACGAACTCAAGGCCCTCAGCGGCGTGGCGATCGCCTCGGCCGAGGCGCAGATCGGGTTCGAGAGCAGCCTCGACCAGCTCACCGAGACCGTGAAGGAGAACGGCAAGAGCCTCGATGTCACGACGGAGAAGGGCCGCCAGGTCAAGGGCGCCTACCTCGACGCGGCGAAGGCCGCGATGTCGCATGCCGAGGCGGTGGCGGAGGAGACCGGATCGGTCGAGGCCGGCAACGCCGTGCTGGCCGCGAACGTCGCGTCCCTGCGCAAGACGATGGCGCAGGCCGGGTTCACCGAGGAGCAGATCGACGAGCTGACCGCGGCCTACGCCCGGCTGCCGGACTCCGCGCGGACGCACGTATCGGCGCCCGGCGCGGTCAAGGCTGCCCAGGAGGTGGACCGGCTCTTCATGGAGGTGGCGCACCTCCAGCCCGGCAAAACGGTCGTGATCAAGGCGCCGACCAAGGACGCGATCGCGTCCCTGCGGGCAGCAGGCTACGAGGTCAAGGCCATCCCCGGCAGCAAGAACGTGAAGGTGACGGCGCCGACCGGCACCGCGGTGGCGAACGCCCAGGCCCTGTGGCGGGAGCTGAACAAGCTGCGGGACAGGCAGATCACCGTGACCACGCACTACCGCATCACCGGGGACCGGGGGCACTCGCCCACAGGCGGTTTCCAGTTCAAGGCGGGTGGCGGGCCCGTCCGCCGCTACGCCGCCGGCGGGGTCGTGCAGGGCTTCCCGGGCGGCGGCGCTGTCTTCGGGGCAGGCAGCAGCACGTCCGACAGCATCCCCGCGATGCTGTCGAACGGTGAGTTCGTGATCCGCGCGGCCGCCGTGCGCCGGTACGGGATGCATCTGTTCGACTCGCTCAACCAGATGTCGGCGCCGCTGCCGGCCCGCATGTTCCCCGCCCAGCCCGCGGCAGCGACCACGGGTGGGGCACCGCCGGGCCCCCAGGTCACCTACAACGTGTACCCCCGCAAATCCGTCATCGACGCCTCCGATCTGCGGCTGCTGCAGCGGCAGGAGGAGGCCCGCGCCAGGGTGGGGAGGCCGCGATAGATGCCCATCATCACCTCGGCCGGGGTGGTCGAGCAGCCCCCGGTCCTCGTGCCGAGCATCGGCTACATCTCCGCCACCTACTACGACCCCGCCGGCGGGGTGTGGCCGCTGACCTCCCGGCAGCTGGGCTGGTACACCCTGGCTGACGGGGTGTCGGGGCTGGGCGCGGCGCCCAGGGAACTGACGACGGACCCGCACCCCCGGGGCGGGTCGCGGCTGCGTCACGCGCAGCCCCTGTCCCGGGCGATCGTGTGGCCCCTGCACGTCTACGGGGACACGCACCTGGAGTTCGTGGACCGGTGGCGGTCGCTTGCGCGAGCCTTCGCGCGCACCCTGCGCGAGGGGCCCGGGGTCCTGGAGATCGCCCGCCCTGACGGTGGCCGCCGCCGTATCGACGTGTACTACCAGGACGGCTTCGACGGGCAGGGCAGCCGTAACGCGTCCAGCAGCACCTACGACAGCGCGATCATCACCCTGTACTGCGAGGACCCGTTCTGGTACGACCCGACGCCGCGGGTGGTGCACCGCGAGTCCGGCAGCGGCGAGGACTACCTGCAGCCGTACCCGTCGGTGTCCTCCTCGCAGGTCCTCGGCGCCACGACGGTGACCAATCCGGGTGATGAGCAGGTGTGGCCGGAATGGACGATCACCGGACCCGCCTCGCTGGTGACGTTCACCCGCAGCGACACGGGCGACGAGTTCGTGCTGGATCCGTCGCTGGTGTCGGGGTCGCTGCTGGCGACGGAGCAGGTCGTCGTGACCACTGACCCGCCGCGGGTACGGAAGCTCACGGCGGAGGTGCAGACGGTCGACCTGGGCGCCGCGTCCGCGGGCAGCGTCACGATTCAGTTCGATGGGAAGACGACGGGCAGCATCGCCTACGACGCGGACGCCGCGACCGTGCAGGCCGCGCTGGAGGCCCTGCCCAACGTCGAGCCGGGGGACGTGACGGTGTCCGGCGGGCCCCTGCCCGCGGCTGTGACCCTGTCGTTCGCTGGGCAGTACCTCGGCGTGGACGTGCCGGAGGTGACTGTCACTCCAACCGGCCTGACCGGCGGCACCGTCACCGTCACCACCGTCACCGAGGGCGGCACCGCGAACTGGGTGGGCGCCCTGAACTGGCCGTCCGCGGTGCTGTGGCCACTGGACCCCGGCGACAACGACGTGGTGTTCCAGCTCGACGGCGCCGGGACTGGCTCGGCCGTGGACCTCTCGTTCAACCCCCGCTACGAGACCGCCTGACGAGGGGAGGCCCTGGTGGCGATACAGCTCCTGATCACCGACGAGGATCTCGCCGTCCAAGGCGACCCGCTGGCCAGCTGGACGAGCGTGGACGTCACCCGGCGGTTCAACGAGCCCGCGTCCGGGTCGGTGACCCTGCCCGCGGACGACGCGGTCATGGAGCAGCTCCAGCCCGGCGCCCGGCTCGTCGTGATCCGGGACGGCACGATCTGGTGTGCCGGGCCGCTGGAGATCCCGCAGGACTACACCTGGACGGTCGGCGCTGACCCCGGCGAGGTCACCCTGTACTTCAGCGACGACCTTGTCCGCCCGGCCGGGTATCTGACGTGGCCGGACCCGGCGGCGGCGTGGTCGGCGCAGCCGGACACCCACCGGCAGATCACCAGCACCAACGCCGAGACCATCATCCGCACCCTGATCAGCGAGAACTGCGGGCCGGGCGCGTTGACGGCCCGGCAGATCCCGAACCTCGCGCTCGCGGCCGCGGCAGGTGTCGGCACGACGACCTCGGTGAGCACCCGTTTCGAGGGCCTGCTGGAAACCTGCCGCAGGGTCGCGATCGATGGCGGCGGCCTCGGCTTCCACACCCGCCAGACCGCCACCGAGGTGGAGTTCGAGGTGTACCAGCCGGCCGACCTCACGGCGACCGCCCGGTTCAGCAGGGGCCTGGGCAACCTGCGCGCCGTCACCTACAAGCAGAGCGCGCCGACGGTCACCCACGCGCTGGTCACGGGCTCCGATCAGGCCACCCCCCGCACCTACGTGGAGGTCGACGACTCGGCCGCGGCGTCCGCCTGGTGGCGCGTGGAGAAGCTCATCAGCGCCTCCGCCGACGACGACACCAACGGCGAGCTCACCCAGGAGGGCACCGCCGCACTGGCGGAGGGCGCCGCCCCCGTCGAGCTCGCCACCGTCACCGTCGACACCCCCGACCTGCGGGCCGGCGTCGACTTCGACCTGGGCGACCGGGTGACGGTCGAGCTGCGGTCCGGGCTGGAGGTCACGGACCTGGTCCGATCGATTCACCTGCAGGCCACGCCGAACAGCGGCGAGTACGTGTCGTCGCTGGTGGGGTCGCCGGAGGCCACATCCGACCCGCAGATGGTGCGGCTGGTACGCGAGCTGGGCCGCAGGCTCGGCCGCCTGGAAGCGAGGTAGATCATGGCTCAGGACTCCTGGCCGTCCCCGAATCACAGCAGCAGGAACGTCACCGACGCCGAGTACGAGCGGATCGCCGCCCGCTTCTCGGACGATGGGGTGGACGGCTCGCCGGCGGATACTGCGGTCGTGTCGGCCGGGGTCGGCCTGCAGGTGGTGGTGCGCTCGGGGGTGTACGCGTCGGTGCGCGGCCACGCCTGGTACTCGGGGGCGGTCGATGACACCCTCGCCATCGCCTCCAACTCCAGCGGGTCGACGCGGGTGGACCGGGTGGTGCTGCAGCTGGACCGGGCGACGTGGGACGTGCGCGCAGTCGTCGTGCAGGGCACGCCTGGGTCCGGGGCTCCGGCGCTGACGCAGGACACGGGCTCGTCGGGCGAGTACGAGATCCCCCTCGCGCAGGTCACGGTGCCGGATGCTGCGGCGTCGGTGACGGTGTCGCGGGGTGAGCAGTACGTCGGCGGCCGGTCGCGGCCGTGCACGTCGTCGACTCGGCCGCCGAACCCGCGGCGCGGCGACCAGATCTACGAGACGGACACGGGCCGCTGGTACGGGTGGACGGGCGCGTCGTGGGTGCTGACCTACGAGGACACGGGCGAGGTGGCGCTGGGTGCCGGCTACTCGTCGTGGCAGGACCAGGGCAGTGCGGTCGGCCGGAGGATCGGCAACACGGTGACGCTGCGCATCTCGAAGATCCGCAAACTCGCCTACCTGCGGCGGGACGATGCGGCGTCGCTGCTGGCTCAGGTGCCCGCGACGCTCCGGCCGATCGCCCGCAACCACTACTACGCGTGCCAGTTCTCCAACGGCGCCTCGGGCCGGGTGGAGGTGCTGACCGACGGCGGCATGTGGGTGAACTGCCTGTCCGCGGATGTCAGTCCGGACATCACGTTGAGCCTGACCATGACCTACCTGCGGTACTGAGAGGTGACGATCTGTGGCTAGGCATCGGTTCGGCGGCATCGCCGACTACGTGATCTCCCGCGGTACCGACGACGTGGCGACACTCGAACCCGGCACCGTAGTGACCTGCTGGAACGCGTCGTCCGGCGGGACGCAGTACACCGACCTCACCGAGGTCGACGGGGTCACACCGATCGTGACCCTCACCGCCGATACCGAGGGCGCGGTGCCCGAGTTCATGGGCCCGGACGGGGTGCGGTCGCTGTACCTGGACGCCAACGGGGGTGCCGGGCCGCGGCGCCGCAGCGTCGCCACGGACATCGGCGAGGACCTGACGGACGTGGAGTCCGGCATCACCGCCCTCCAGGGCAGTCTGCTCGACAAGACCACGATCGCCGCGAAGGGCGACATCTTGGTCGGTACGGCGGCGGCGACGGCGGCCCGGGTGGGTGTGGCGTCGGACGGGATGCTGCTGTTGGCGGACTCGCTCCAGGCGGCGGGGGTGCGGTGGGGGGCGGGGTGGCGGCGCCGGGACCTGCCGGATCCGCTGCTGGCGGACGCGGTGTCGGCGGAGGCGCCGACCATCACGGTGACGCAGCAGTCGACCTCGACGATCGCGTCGGCGCAGGCGCTGTTGCCGCCGGACACGGGCCCGTTCCTCTACCTGGGCGCGGGCGACTTCGAGTTCGGGGCGGCGTTCCCGGACACGACGCTGTACCTGCCGACTTCGAGGTACCCCAACACGTACTCGTCCGGACAGTCGAACTGGGCGGTCGAGTTCGCCACCGACGCGGCCGAGTTCGAGATCATGTTTAAGTACATCTCGTCCGCCACGAAGTACCGGCTCACCGTCGATGGGCGGAAGGTCACCGATCTCGCACAGCTCACCGGGGCAAGCTCCGCGGGATCCCGCCACGTGCTGAAGGTCGCGTTCGCAAGCGCCACCCCGCGGCGCATCCGGTTCGACTTCACGACGATGCCGTTCGGTGGCCTCTACCTGGAGCCGGGCGCGACGGCGTGGCGGCCGACCTCGCAGGGCGGCCGGCTCGGGGTCCTCGGGGACAGCATCAGCGACGGCTCGTCGGAGAACACCGGCGCGGGCATCGGCACCTGGGTCTACCGGGCTGGGCGGCTGCTGGGCTGCACGGACGTGTGGGACCAGGCCCGGGGCGGCACCGGCTACATCACCCCCGGCAGCTACACGACGTTCGCGAACCGGGTCGCCGGGGACATCGCGCCGTACAGCTTCGACCGGCTCATCGTGTGGGGCGGCTACAACGACTCCGGCGGCGACCAGGGTGCGATCGGTACCGCGGCGGAGGCGCTGTACGGGCAGCTGCTCGGCGAGGTGGTGCCGGGTGGTGAGGTGGTCGTGATCGGCTGCTGGTCGCCGGTCGGGAGCCCGCCGGACCCGGGGACGCTGCGGAGCACGGACGCGACGCTGAAGGCGGCGGCGCTGGCCGCGGGGGTGCCGTTCATCTCGCCGATCACCGGGGAGGTCTACAGCGCGACGGGCGTGCTGCTGGATTCCCAGGGCGAGTGGATCACCACGGAGAACGCATCCTCGTACGTCGGTGGGGACGGGGTCCACCCGACCGACGACGGCCACGCCTACCTGGCGCGCCGGATTGTGGAGGCCCTCAAGGTCCTCATGCCCGCCTGATCGTCACCCTGCCGACCGCCCCGCCGCCGCCTGGCGCCGGGGCTTCCTGATGCCCAAGGAGGGCCTCATGGACTTCGTCTCCCGCCAAGATCTGGGGCTTCCCCCGACCAGTCCCGCGGCGTACCTCGCGTCGACGCGGGGGGTGAAGGTCCACTACCTCGGCACGGCCTACACCTCCCGGACGCACGATGGGTGCGCGGCCTACGTGCGGCAGGTGCGGTCCGCGCATCTGGCGAACACCGCCGAGAACTACGTGGACGTGGCGTACAACCTGCTGGTGTGCGAGCACGGCGCGGTGTTCGAGGGGCGGGGCGCGCACCGCCGTAGCGGCGCCAACGGCAGCGCGGACCTCAACCGCGCGCACTACGCGGTGTGCGCGCTGCTCGGCTCCTCCGGCCTCACCAAGCCGCCCGACGCGATGCTGCGCGGGCTGCGGGACGCCATCGACTACCTGCGCCGCGAGGGCGCCGCGGGCGACGAGGTCCTCGGCCACCGCGACGGCCACCCCACCTCGTGCCCCGGGGAGCCGCTGTACGCGTGGGTGCGGGCCGGGGCCCCGCGGCCGGCTGACCCCACACCCGTCGCGGGCCTGCCGCCGGATCCCGCCCCTGTCGAGGAGGACCTGATGCCCGTACCCGCTGTGCTGCTGGAGTCCCTGCCGGGCGGCCCCGTACTGCCTGGGGGTGAGTGGCTGGAGCTGCCGGCCGCGGAGGACACGGTGATTCTGCGGGGGCCGTGCGTGTACGCGGTCACGGCCACGGTGGAGCTGTCCGGGGTGCCGGCGGGCGCCCGGCCGCGGCTCATGTTCAGCCACGTCGACATCGCGACGCGGCGCCGGTACCGGCGGCTGGCGGTGGATCTGCCGCAGCGCGCGGGGGAGGTGACAGGGCAGGTGTCGGCTTCCGGCCGACTGCCCCGCGGCCAGTACCTGAAGGTCCAGGCGCTTGCCGAGGTGGACGGGGTGTCTGTGTCGCATCGCACGATCGAGGGCCTGTACTGGCCGGAGGGATGACCATCATGAATCTGCTCGCATCCGCACTTCGCACCCTGGTCCCGCTGCTGGTGGGCTGGGTAGTGACCGTGACCGAGGCGCTCGGTATCGAGGTCGACTCGGTGGCGGTGGCCGGCGGCGTGATGGCCGCGGTGACCGCGGCCTACTACCTGCTGCTCCGCCTCGCCGAGCAGCTGGCCGAACGGCTGGAGTGGGAACCGCTGCGGCTGGCGGCGGGGGTGCTGCTGGGCTGGGCCCGGCCGCCGTCCTACGAGGCGCCGCCGCCCGCGGGGACTATGCGCGTGCACCTCAACGCGGACACGTTCGCTGAGGAGCTGCGCGAGGCGATCCGCCGCAACATCTACCTCGGGGACCGCTCGTGACGCCGTCCCCAACCGGGATACCCGCGGTGGATTTCCTGCTGGTGTGGGGTGGTGCGGCGACGGTGCTGGGCGGGGCGGCGACGATGGCGTGGCGGTCGGTCGCGGGCGCCCGCCGTCTCGCCGGCCGCCTGAACGAGGTGATCGACGACTGGTCCGGCACGCCGCCGCGACCCGGGGTCCCGGCCCGGCCGGGGGTGATGGAGCGGCTGGGCGGGATCGAGCAGCGCCTCACCGCGGTCGAGCACGAGCTGAACCCCAACTCCGGGGCGAGCCTGCGGGACGCCGTGGACCGCGTGGACATCCGCACCGCCCGACTCTGCCCCGAGGAGGCCGATTAGGCGTGGAGTGGTCCTCGGTCGGCCCTCTCCGCGCGAGCGGAGGTGACCCGGACTGCCGCGACAGGACGTGCGGTGCACACGAGGGGCCGGCCTGCGTGACCTGTTGCCCGCGCGAGCGGTGTGATTCCGCCCCCTGCCCTCCCCTCATGGGGAGAGTGGGGGCGGTTTCGTCATGTCGGTGCCTGGCCGGATCGTGCGCCCTGCCCGGGGCGGCCGCGGTGGGCGGACTGGACGTCGTCGGCCGGGTACAGGGCCTGTGCGCGACGGCTGACCGGGTGCGGGCGGAACTCGGCCGGGCCGATGCCCCACCGGCCGAGCTGGCGCCGGGCGCTGGCCGGCTTGATGCCGAGGTACTCGCTGACCTGGTCGATGGTCCACAGCTCAGGCATAGGTGGCGGCCAGGGCGTCGCGGATCTCCTGGGCGGTCTCGTCGGAGATGACGAGCCAGTGGTCGCGGTCGAGGTCGCTGGGGTTGTAGGCGTCGAGCTCGGGGCGGGCGGGGCGGCGGTGGAGGATGATGCCCTCGCCGTCGGCGGCGATGAGGTCGTCGAGCATGGCGTGGATGGCGTTGTGGGCGTCCTGGCGGCTGAGGTTGTGGGCCTCCTGGATGTCGTCGAGGAGGTCGTAGGTGGCGATGGTGCGGCCGTGGGTCTGGGCGTAGATCTCGGTGGTCATGGTGTCTCCCTGGTGGGCGGTGGTCCCTGACACCCATAACCTTGCCGCACGTGCGGCAAAGTGTCAAGGCGTCACATCACCGCCACCTTCAGTGCTACCGTCGATTTGGCCCCGGCAACGGAGCGCTGCTCCCCGCACGCGCGGGGATGACCCGTCGATGACCTCGGCTGATGCGCTGAGTCCCGACTGCTCCCCGCTCTCGCGGGGATTCGCTTCGCCCCCTGCTCTCCTTTGGGAGGGCAGGGGGCGATTTCGTCATGCCCGGGGGCAGGAGCCTGCTGTCAACACCCCTGTCGGACGATCTCTGCCGCGTCCTACTCTGGCAGTCCGCACCGCGATGGGGGCACGATGAGCAATTCAGAGCACATCGGACAGCGCATCCGCGAAGTCCGCAAGATCAGGCAGATGACCGTCCGGCAGCTCGCCGGGAAAATCCACATGAGCCCGGGAGCGCTGGGGAAGTACGAGAGCGGAGAACGTAACCCGGCTCCCGGCGTGATCGCCCAGATCGCCCGCGCACTCAACGTGGGCCCCGACCGACTGACCGGGCAGCCCTACTGGAACGGAGCCGAAACCGCCGAGCAGATCCAGGCAGTCATCCCCGATCTGAGGCGCGTACTCCTCACCTACGACAACCCGGACGATCTCCTGTTGGAGCCCCGCCCACTGGCCGTCCTGGCCGCCGAGATGGATCACATCTCCCAGATGCGTCAGGACGGCAAGTACGTGGCCATGGGGCCGCTGCTGCCGGGGCTTCTATCCGAGCTGACGCATACCGCCCTTGAGGCCCGTGACTCGCGCGAGCAGGCGCAGGCGTACTGGTGGCTCGCTCGCGGCTACCGTGCCACGAACAGCCTGGCCCACAAGCTGGGCTACCACGACCTCAGCCTCACCGCGATCGAGCGCTTCCGCTGGGCCGCAGGCCATACCGCGGACCCCATGCTGAAGACGACGGGCGCCTACCTGAAGGCCGGCGCCATGGTGCGCATGGGCGCCTACGGATCAGCACGGCGAGTGCTGGAGGCGCTGGAGGGCGAGATTGAGCGCATGGCTCCAGAGCGGTCGCTGCCGCCGGCGTACATGGCGGTGCAGGGCGCGGTCCTGCTGAAGCTGGCCGTGCTGGAGGCCCGCGACGGCCGGCCGGAGCAAGCGCAGCAGCGGCTCGCGCAGGCACGGGTCAACGCGGAGTGGCTGCGGCGGGACACGACGCATTACGAGATGTCGTTCGGTCCGACGAACGTTCGGATCCACGAAGTGGCCGCGATGATCGATATGGGGGACACCGAGCAGGCCCTCGCCCGGCTGCGGGAGTGGGGAGCCGAGCAGGACCGGGACGAGTGGGAGCTGCCAGCCGGGATCGTGGCGGAGCGAGCCAGCCACCACCACATCGATGTCGCTGCTGCGCGGCTGGCGGAAGGGGACCGTGTCGGCGCGCACAGGAACCTGGTGAAGGCGCGCGAGCTGTCCCCGAACCACGTTCGCTTCCACCCGACGGTGCGATCGACGGCGGCGGCGCTGGTGCGTCTGGACCGCAGCCAGGACGACACCCTCGCAGGGTTCGCCCGCTGGGCTGGCGTCTGACACCCTGTCAAGCCGTTCCCGGAAGAATCATCCCCCCACTTTGGGGCGAACGGCCCCACTACCGTCCGGCACGATTCCCTCACTCACCGAGAGGGGATCGTGCCGTGTCCGTTTCACCAACCGCCTGGCTCGCCCAGGCCGACCCCGACCCTGACCGCGCGTCACGCTGGCTCGCCCAGGCCGCCGTCGTCGTCCTCCCCGTCGGCACCTCGTGGGACGCCGTGAAGGTCCCGCGCGAGCTGGGCGCCGGCATCGAGCTGGCCCGCATCACGGGCCCCGTGATCCACGACCCCCACGGCGCGGTCCTGTACTTCCTCGTGCCGCCAGGCACCCGCGGCACATGGGCCGTGGACGGGACGGAATGCCTGAGCGCCGGGACGTGGCTGTCGGCCCCCGCGCCGACCGTGACGGTCCCGCCGGGGCCGCACTGGCTGCGCCCGCCCGCAGGTGACGGGGCGCTCACCGACCCGGCCGCGCTCGCTGCGGAGCTCCAG
>NZ_JAJPUI010000010.1 GCF_021390935.1 Streptomyces sp. CC228A | reverse complement strand
CCGTGCCGCCCTGCGGGAGCGCGGCAGGACTCGCAGGGCGTCGCCCATGTCGGCGACTTCGTCACCTTCATGCCGGGTGGCACCTTGCCCGGGTCTCCGGGGACCAGGGCGTGGGTGAAGCCGAGGCGGTGGGCCTCGGCGAGGCGGCGCTGGACGCCCGTCACGCGCCGGACCTCGCCCGCGAGCCCCACCTCGCCGATCGCCACGGGGTTCTTCGGCAGCGGCGTGTCGCTCGCGGCCGAGGCCAGGGCCAGCGCGACCGCCAGGTCGGCGGCCGCTCGAGAGCTTCACCCCGCCCACGTGGCGCTGTAGATGTCCCGCTTGCCCAGCGCGCTGATCCGCCCCTGCTGCTCCAGGACCGCCAGCATCATCGACACCCGGGACGTCTCCAGGCCGGACGTCGTCCGCCGCGGTGAGGGGGATCTGCGAGTCCACGGTCAGCGCCTGCACCTCGGCCACCAGCGGACGCCCGCCCCTCCAGCGTCACCGTCAGACACGTGCCCGGCACCGGCGCGCGGCGGGTCAGAAGAGCCCGCTGGGCCGGCGAGCCCCGTGATCCCCTCGTCGTGCAGTTCGAAGCAGCCGACCTCGTCCGAGCCGCGGTCCCGCGATCGCACCGTCCTTCGTGACGTGGCCCACCAGGAGGGTGGCCATGCCCCGCTCCTTGGAGGCGCGGATCAGCGCGCCCGCCACCTCCCGCACCTGCGCCATGCCGCCCGGCGCCCCGTCGATCTCCGGCGACGCCACCGTCTGCACCGAGTCCATGACCAGCAGCGACGGCTTCACCGCGTCGAGGTGCCCCAGCACCGCCGACAGGTCCGTCTCGGCCGCGAGGTACAGGTGGTCGTGCAGCGCCCGATGCGGTCGGCCCGCAGCCGGACCTGGCTCGCCGACTCCTCACCCGTCACATACAGGGTGGGGTGCTCCTCGCTCGCCGCCTTCGCCGCCACGTCCAGCAGCAGCGTCGACTTGCCCACCCCGGGCTCGCCCGCCAGCAGCACGACCGCCCCCGGCACCAGACCCCCGCCCAGCACCCGGTCGAGCTCGTCGACCCCCGTCGCACGGGCCGTCGCCTGCCGCCCGTCCACCTGGGCGATGGGCAGCGCGGCGGCCGACACCGGCCGCCGCGGTCGTGCGGACGGCGGGCGCCGCCCTGTACTCCTCGACCGTCCCCCACGCCTGGCACTCGGGGCGGCGGCCGAGCCACTTGACCGTCGTCCAACCGCACTCCGTGCAGCGGTACGACGGCCGTCCTTCGACGATTTCGTACGGGCAGCCATGCGCCACACCGTAGCGGTGCCCACTGACAGCCTCCGGCCCGCGGACAGCCCCGGCCCGGCCGGGTGGCCTATAGCGGTGCACCGGCGGCGGAGGCAAGGCCGCTGCCCTCTTTCGAGGACGCGTTCACCCGTAAGGCTTAAAGTGCGGGACGGGTCCCAAGGGAACCCCTACGTACACCACCGGCGCACACCGGGCGTAGCGCCGTGCGCCCCGGAGCGGGTCCCGTACGCTCGCGCAGAGCCCGCCCGCCCGGTACGAGCCCTACCTCGACGGCCTGTTCACCTACTGCCTGTCGGTGCTCTGCGACCACGCCGCGGCCGGCGTCTGGTGCGGGGACACGGTGCTGATGACCCTGTCGGCGGCGGGCGTCGCCTCCCTGCTCCAGGCCAACGCCCTGCTGTTCGGGATCGGAGTACGTGGGCGCCGGCTACCTGCTGACGTGGCTCGCCGTCGGCATGCTGCGGGCCGCGTGGGGCATGTGGCGCACCCGGCGGGACGCGGACCCGGAAGAGGGCGCGCCGTCCGCCGCCGCGCGGCTCAGGAGCGCCCCTTCCGTCGCGCCCTCGTCGTGACTCAGCCTGGTCAACCCCAAGGCGATCTGTTCTTCGTCGCCTTCTTCGTGCAGTTCGTGCGGATCCGGCGTACCTTGCACCGCCCTCCTTCGTCGTGCTCGGCACGTAGCCCCGTATGGCGTCCTCTACCGCCAGCGCCCTGATATTCGGCGGCACGAAGCTGGCCGCGACGTTCCGGCGCCGCAGGCGGCTGTCCGCGGGGGCCACCTCGGCGGCGGGCGCGCTGTTCCTCGGCTTCGCCGTGGTGCTTGACCCTGACACGGTGTGAGGCGGTGCCGTAAGGAGCGTCATGTTCACCATCGGAGACTTCGCCCACGGCGCCGTGTCCGTCCGGATGCTGCGGCACTACGATGCCGTGGGACTGCTGCAGCCCGCCGGGTCGACCCGCACAGCGGCTACCGGTACTACGAGGCCGGGCAGCTCGCCCGGCTCAGCCGCGTGATCGCGCTCAAGGGACCTCGGCTTCACGCTCGACCAGGTGCGGGCGATCGTGGACGGCGAGGTGGGCGCCGACGAGCTGCGCGTCATGCTGCGGCTGCGGCGGGCCGACCTGGAGGCGGCGGTGGCCGAGGCGGCCGCAGCCGTACCACGGGGGAGTGCCTGCACGACGGGACGGCCTGCCTGACCACCGCGGCCTGCGACCGCGGCGACCGCCAGAAGTGGGGTTGACGGCTGGCCTTCTCCGGGCTCCCGGTTCGCCCTCCGCCGAGCAGCCCTCTCCGCGCCGCTCTTCCCCGTCCAGTCCTCTCCCGGACCGCCCTCTCCCGGACCCCCCTCGGCCCCGCCGTACTCCGCCGCACCGCCCTCCGCCGGACCGCCAGGAACCGCCCCCGCCGCCGTCGGGCGCCCGGGTCCCGCTCTGCCGTCGGGCTCCGGTGTCAGCCCACTTCCACGGCGTCCAGCTCCGTGTAGTGGAGTCCCTTCGCCAGCCGGAGCGTGTTCCAGCCCTCGCGCAGGACGACGGGCCGTTCGACGGTGCGCCAGTCGTCCCAGCCCGTGTACGGGTAGCGCACGGCACCCCTGTCCTCGCCGTTCACCCACAGGTCGTGCGAGGCCGCCAGCGGGGCGCCGCCTTCGCCGAGGGAGCCGTTGCCGTAGCGGACCGCCAGTGTGTGCGGGCCGGCCGACGCGGCGAACACCCGGAACTCCACGGAGCTGTCGGCGTGGTCGATGTGCCCCACCGCCCGGCCGCCCCACGCGCCCCGCGCGTCCCGGACCAGCGCCCGGTGCACCCGGGCGTCCTCCGCCTGGTGGCGCACCCGGCTGCCCCTGACCACCGGGCGGCCGTCCGCGAACCCCAGGTCGGCGGCGTACAGGAAGCGGCGCCCGTGGTCCGCGTCCCAGCCGTGGAACAGGATCCGGTCCCGGCCGTCCGGGCCCGTCACCACGTCCTGCCCGCCGGGGCCGCGCACCGCGCCCGCGAGCGAGTCGGTGGTGAGCAGCGGCTCCGGCCCCTTCGTGTACGGGCCGGCGAGGGCGTCGGCCGTGGCGTACCCGGTCGCGTAGCCGTCCGCTCCGTACGACCCGGCCGGGTAGAACAGCACGTACCGTCCGTCGCGGCGGACGAGCGTGGGCGCCTCGACGATGGCGCCCTCCCACGGCAGCTCCTGCCGGAACAGCCGGACTGCCGGGCCCGTGGTGCGGGTGCCGTCCGCCGAGACGGGCTGCAGGTGCAGCCACGTGTCCTTCCCGCAGCAGTTGCCGTCGCTCTTCCACAGCATGTACCGCCGGCCGCCCTCCGCGTACCCGGCGGCGTCGATGGCCCCGCCGTCCTCGGCCGGGCAGACGAGCGGGCCGTCCCCGACCGGCCGGAACGGTCCGGACGGCGCGGCGGCGACGGCCGCGCCGATGCACTGCCGCCCGGAGGCGCGGTCGTGCGCCGTGTAGTGCAGGGTGAACCCGCCGTCGTGGGCGAAGACGTCCGGCGCCCACACGCGGTGCTCCGGCTCGCCCACCCAGCTGCCGAGCACGGGCAGGACGTCCTCGGTGCCGACGGTCCAGTGCAGCAGGTCGCGGGAGGTGGCGTGCTGGACGTTCCTGCCGGTCGTGCTCGTCGCGTACGCGTGGTACGTGTCGCCCACCTTCACCACGTCCGGGTCCGGGAAGTTCTGCGCGAGCACCGGGCCGCCCGCGACCGTGCCGGCCTGCGCCGGGTCCAGGGCGGCGGCTCCCAGGAGGGCCGGAAGCACGAGGACCGCGGCGAGGCGCGGCACCGGCCGGACCCGCCGCCGCGGCGAGGGCGCCCGCACGGGGTACCGGTCGGCGGACGGCGGGGCGGAGAGGTCCGGGGCGGCCGGCGGTTTCCGGACAGCCGCAGGAGGTGTCGGAGGAGGCGCCGGAGGGAGAGCCGCCCCACACGCTGCGGGGCGGGCTGCCGCGAGAACGGCGGTGCGGCGGGCTGCGCGGCGCGCCGGATGCCGGGTCGGGTGGCGGGCTGGGGGGAGGACCGCGGGGAGGTCTGCCCGGAGGGCTGCGGGGAAGGCCGTGGGGAAGGCAGCATGGGGGCCGCTCCTTCGCTGTCGGTCGCGTGCCCTGACGAACGACGCACGAGGAGCCCGGTTCCGCGCCACAGCGCTCCACGTCACGGCCCTGGGCGCCACGGCCCTGGGCCCCACGTCGCTACGAGGCGCCGCCCGCCTGCGCACCGCCCGCCTGCGCGCCATCCTCCTCCGCGCGAGGCGCCCGGTAGGGCCGTACGGCCCGGAGGACCGTGCGTCCCGGAGGGCGGAGGGGGCTGGTCTGGCCGGGGCCCCGTAGGTCCGCGGGGGCCGGTCTGGCCGGGGCCCGTAGGTCCGCGGGGGGAGACGGGTCCTACCAGGGTCGGATCTTCGAGGTGTTCGAGAGGTGCCGCCCGCCGTCCCGCCGGTACCGTCGGAACCATGACGCAGTGGGCGGGTATCGACGACGACAGAGCCGCGGACGGGCCGGACCGGAGCGGCGGGCCGGGGGCGCCGCCCGGTTACCGGCCGGGCGGGCTGACCACCGCGGAGGTGGCCGAGCGGGTCGCGCGGGGCGAGGTCAACGACGTACCCGTCCGGTCCTCGCGCTCCACCGCCGACATCATCCGCGGCAACGTCCTCACCCGCTTCAACGCCATCATCGGCGTCCTCTGGGTGATCATGCTGGTGGTCGCGCCGATCCAGGACAGCCTCTTCGGCTTCGTCATCGTCGCCAACACCGGCATCGGCATCATCCAGGAACTGCGGGCGAAGAAGACCCTCGACGGGCTCGCCGTCATCGGGGAGGCCAAGCCGACCGTCCGCAGGGACGGGGCGCCCACCGAGGTGTCCACCTCGGACATCGTGCTCGGCGACCTCATCGAGCTCGGCCCCGGCGACAAGGTCGTCGTCGACGGGACCGTCGCCGAGGCCGACAGCCTCGAAGTGGACGAGTCGCTGCTCACCGGCGAGGCCGACCCCGTCCTCAAGCAGCCCGGCGACACCGTCATGTCCGGGTCCTTCGTCGTCGCCGGTGGCGGCGCCTTCACCGCCACCAAGGTCGGCCGCGAGGCGTACGCCGCCCAGCTCGCGGAGGAGGCGTCCCGGTTCACGCTCGTCCACTCCGAGCTGCGCTCCGGCATCTCCACCATCCTCAAGTACGTCACGTGGATGATGGTCCCCACCGCCATCGCGCTGGTGATCAGC
Source organism: Streptomyces sp. CC228A (assembly GCF_021390935.1). Classification (GTDB taxonomy): domain Bacteria; phylum Actinomycetota; class Actinomycetes; order Streptomycetales; family Streptomycetaceae; genus Streptomyces. The sequence continues at coordinate 266,051 of NZ_JAJPUI010000010.1, read as the reverse complement.
CAGCTCGTCGTCAAGGACGCCGACGTCAGGAACTCCATCGCGCGGACGGTGGGCGGCATCGTCCCCATGATCCCCGAGGGCCTGGTGCTGCTGACCTCCGTCGCCTTCGCGATCGGGGTCATCCGGCTCGGCCGCCAGCAGTGCCTCGTGCAGGAACTGCCCGCCATCGAGGGCCTCGCCCGCGTCGACGTGGTCTGCCTCGACAAGACCGGCACCCTCACCGAGGGCGGCATGGACGTGACGGGGCTGCACCTCCTCGACGGCGCGGACGAGGCATACGTACGAAAGGTCCTCGGCGCCCTCGGGGAGGCGGACCCGCGGCCCAACGCCTCCCTCCAGGCCATCGTCGACGCCTACCCCGACAGCGACGACTGGCGCTGCACCGAGGCGCTCCCCTTCTCGTCCGCCCGCAAGTACAGCGGCGCCGCCTTCAGCGAGGGCGACGGCCAGAGCAGCGCCTGGCTCCTCGGCGCCCCCGACGTGCTGCTGCCCGAAGGGGACCCCGCCCTCGCCGAGACCGAGGACCTCAACCGGCAGGGGCTGCGGGTGCTGCTCCTGGCGCAGGTCGCCGCGGGCGGCGACCTCGACAACCCCGAGGTCGCCCGCAAAGCGCGGGCGTGCGCGCTCGTCGTCCTCGAACAGCGGCTGCGCCCCGACGCCGCCGACACCCTCGCCTACTTCGCGGAGCAGGACGTCGACGCGAAGGTCATCTCCGGGGACAACGCCGTCTCGGTCGGGGCCGTCGCCACCAAGCTCGGCATGCCCGGCGCCGACCGCACCGTCGACGCCCGCCGCCTGCCCGAGAGCCGCGACGCGATGGCGCGGGAACTGGAGGGCGGCGTCGTCTTCGGCCGCGTCTCCCCGCAGCAGAAGCGCGACATGGTCGGCGCGCTCCAGTCCCGCGGCCACACCGTCGCCATGACCGGTGACGGCGTCAACGACGTGCTGGCCCTGAAGGACGCCGACATCGGGGTCTCCATGGGCAGCGGCTCCGAAGCCACCCGGGCCGTCGCGCAGATCGTGCTGCTCAACAACAGCTTCGCCACGTTGCCGTCCGTCGTCGCCGAAGGACGCCGGGTCATCGGCAACATCACGCGGGTGGCCACGCTGTTCCTGACGAAGACGGTCTACTCGGTGCTGCTGGCGATCCTGGTGGTGGCCTTCCAGATGGAGTACCCGTTCCTGCCGCGCCACCTGACGCTGCTGTCCACGCTCACCATCGGCGTGCCCGCGTTCTTCCTGGCGCTCGCCCCCAACAAGGAACGGGCCCGCCCCCACTTCGTGCGCCGCGTCATGCGGTACGCGATCCCCGCGGGGCTCATCGCCGCCGCGGCCACCTTCACCACGTACACCGTCGCGGGGCACCACTACAGCGGGCCCGGCGCGCTCGAAGCCGAGACCAGCGCGGCCACGGTGACGCTGTTCCTCGTTTCCCTGTGGGTGCTGGCGATCGTCGCCCGGCCGTACACGTGGTGGAGGATCGCCCTCGTTGCGGCGATGGGCAGCGGCTTCCTGCTGGTGCTGGTCGTGCCCTGGCTGCAGGACTTCTTCGCGCTGAAGCTGGTGGGCACGACCATGCCGTGGGCCGCCGTCGGCATCGCCGCGGCCGCCGCCGTGCTGCTGGAGGCGGCGTGGCGGTGGGTGGGCCGCCGCTTCCCGGCATAGCCGGACCCGCCCGACCCCTGCGCCTGCCCGGTTGTGGCTCGGCTCCTGTGCCCGCCGTGTGGGTGCTGGGCTGTGACTCGGGGCCTGCGCCCGGCCGCCTGGGTGCCGGGCACCGGTAGGCGGTCCGCGCCCGCCGTGTGGGTGCCCGGCTGCGGACCGGCTCGTGCGCCTGCCGCGTGGGTGCCCGGCTGTGGCTCGGGGCCTGCGCCCGCCGTGTGGGTGCCGGGCACCGGTAGGCGGTCCGCGCCCGCCGCGTGGGTGCCGGGCTGCGGACCGGCTCGTGCGCCCCGCCGTGTGGGTGCCCGGCTGCGGACCAGCTCATGCGCCCGCCGTGGGGGTGCCGGGCTGTGGCTCGGGGCCTGCGCCCGCCACCCGCCGCCTGCGTCAGACCGCCGCTCCCGGCCCGCCGCCTGTGTCAGACCGCCTGCGCCCGGCCCCGCCGCCTGCGGTGCGCGAGGGGGCGGGGCCTTGCCGGAGGCGGGCGCAGGGGGCCGGCCGCGCTCAGTCGAACCAGCGGTCGCGGGCCAGTTCGGCCGTGCGGGACGCGTCCTCCAGCAGCGCCGCCACCTCGAAGCGGCGCGGCCACTGCCCCGCCGCCCACGCCAGGCCCGCCGCGACGCCCTCCAGCGTGGCGGCGTGGACCACGCCGTCCGGGGTGCGGCGCCAGTCGAGCTCGACACCCCCGGCGACGACCAGCTCGTCGTGCTCGACGTACGTCTCCGGCGTCGCCGCGCCGAGCAGCGCGTGCACCGACTCCGGCACCTCGTGCTCCTCGCCCTCCGTCTCCACCGGTGCCTCCACGGACTCGCTGAGCCGCCGCACCTGGAGCAGCTCCGCCAGGTCCGCCGCTCGGGACGGGGCGACCGGCAGCAGCGGCAGACCCGCGGTCAGCGGCAGCAGGTCCGGCGTGTCGGCGACGACCGCGTCGGCGGCGTCCACCACCCGCACCTCGCCGTCGACGACCGCGCGCAGCTCGTCCGGCAGGGTCACCTGCTCGGGGTCGAGATCGGCCAGCGCCGTGTACAGGGCGTGCAGCTGCGCGCCCGTGACCTGCCGGTCCGGGTCGGCGAGCCGCCCCAGCAGCTCCGCTGCGCCGCCCGGCTCGTCCAGCAGGGCCGCCACGGACGTCCGCACCCCCAGCGCGTGCAGGACCTGCACGTCGTCGAAGCCCGCCGTGTCGGCCGACTCGTACAGGCCCTCCAGCAGCGGGTCCGCACCGGCCGCCCGCAGGCCCGCCGGGCGGCGGCCGCCGAGGACCGGGTGGTCCCGCAGCCACCACGCGGTGTACGAGTGCACCGACTCCGTGGTCCCGTCCGGCAGCAGCACCCGCACCCGCTGCGTGAGCGCGTCCCGCAGCGGGGGCTGCGCCAGCAGCGCCAGCGCCTGCGGCCACCGGTCGTCGTCGACGAGCTCCAGGTCCCGTACGGCGACGAGTTCCGTCGCGACGGGCGGCACGGGGGCCTCGGGCAGCCGGTCGAGGACGTCCTCGCACCACACGTCGACCGCGTCCAGCAGGCCCACGTCGTCCGGCTCGGCGTAGTCGGTGTCGCGCGGTTCCAGCTCGTCCGGGTCCAGGACCACGTCCGAGGCCCGTACGAGCGCGAAGCCGGCCAGCACCCCGCACGCGGCGAGCGGCTGCTCGCCCCAGCGGTCGGCCCACTCGGCGTCGCACAGCGCAAGCTCGCCCTCGCGCATGACGGAGGCGAAGGGGCCGCCGGGAAGGACGAGTTCGCAGGCCGGGGCGAGTTCGCCGTCCTCGTCGGGCAGGGCGAGGGCGCCGAGCCACGGCTCGTCGCCGGGCGCGAGACCGGCCTCGCGGACGAGGCCGAGCACCACCTCGGCGAGCTCCTCCGGGTCCAGGGCGTCCTCGTCCCATGTGTCGTCGTCCATCGACGCCGCCACGGCCGCCCGCACCTGAGGCGTCGTCAGGACGGCGCGCGGGGTGGCGGGCAGGGCGCCCAGCTTCTCCAGGACGGGGTGCGCGGCCTGCGGGTGCGCGACCTTCAGCCCGAGCCGCGCCAGGTCCGCCGGGGTGTCCGGCCCCGGCAGCAGCACCTGCCGGGGCCCGATGGTGGTGCGGCCGTCGGCGAGCGGCACCGGCAGGCCGGTGAGCCGGTCCGGGTCGACGCCCGCGAGCGACTCGTACAGCCGGTGCCACCACGCGGGGTCCCGCTCCGCGCCCGCCAGCCGGTCGACGGCGTCGCCCAGCGGCAGCCGCGCCACACCGAGGGCCCGCAGCTCGGAGCGCCGCTCCAGACCGGCGGGCAGCAGCGTCGGCAGTACCTCGCCCAGCACCCGGACGGTGTCCGCGCCGGCGCCCTCGACCACCTCGGCCTCGAACGGCCGCAGGGCGGTCAGGTCCTCGGACGGCACGGCCGGTGGCAGGAACGCGACCCGGGGCAGCAGTTCCAGCACGGCGCCCCGGATCGCCCCGTCCAGGACGCCCTTGCCGAGCGGTCCCGGCACGAGGTCGACGGTCCCGGTCGACACCGGCTGCCACTGCGCGAGCAGTTCGGCGTACGCGTCGGCGGCCCGCGCCACGACGAAGTCGGTGAGCGGCCCCGGCGCGGGGTGGCGGCGCGTGGAGTCCAGCGGGAAGGACGCGATCAGCAGGGCGGGCAGCGTGAGCGGCTCGTCGGTGGGGGTGGGTGCGTGCACGACGGGCGCCGTCCCGGGGCGCAGCGGGGCGCCTTCGCCGTCGACGGGCACGGCCCAGGTGACCGACCAGTGGGGCCGCAGCCGCTCCTCCACCGGCCGGTCCTTCAGCAGCTCCGCCGTGAGCGCCCCGCTGCGGGTGACGGTCCGCCAGCGGGCGGTGCCGCGCTCCGAGTCGGCGACCAGGATGGAGGCGGGGTCGTCCGGGTCGACGGACCGGGTGAGGACGCGGCTGCCGCCGGGCGTCTCCACCACGACCTCGGTGAGGCCGGGCAGGGTGAGCAGCAGGGCGTCCCCGACGCCTTCGAGGAGCCGTTCCACGAGGTCGACGGCGGCGGCGTCCCGCAGCGGCAGGACGACGACGGTGTCGTAGCCCTCCGGCGGTGCGCCCTCCGCGGGCAGCGGCAGCCGCAGCAGCGGCACGTGGCCGTCGCGCCGGCGCAGTTCGTCGCCGAGCCCGGGGCTGTGCCGGGCCGCGTCGGCGGCCATCTCGCGGGCCTCGGCCAGGGACCACCGCACGCCGCCGTGCCGGCTGATGACGGCGGGCTCGTCGCTGACGGCGAGGACGGCGGCGAAGCCGACACCGAACCGTCCCACGGCCCCCTCGTGCCCTTCCCGCTTGGCGGAGGCGCGCAGGGTGGACAGCGACTCGACGCCCGTCGCGTCGAGCGGGGTGCCGGTGTTGGCGGCGGCCAGGACGGCGGGCCCGGCCGCGTCCGCGGGGTGCAGGGTGAGCCGGAGGCGGCCCGGGACGCGGGCGCGGGCGGCGGCGTCGGCGGCGTTCTGGGCCAACTCGACGACGAGGCGGTCGCGGTAGCCGCCGAGGCTGAGCTCCTCCTCGGCGTTGGCGTCCTCACGGAACCGTGCGGGGCCCGCGCCCCACGCGTCGAGCACACCGCGCCGCAGCCGCGCGGTCCCGAACGGGTCGGCTGCCTCGGCCGTCGCCCTCACGCTCACGATGTGCTCCGATCCTGCTCGACATGGTGACCCTTCGCGCCGAAGGTACCGCGCCCCCGCACCGGCTCGGCGCGCGCTCCCCGGCTGGTGCCCACGGGAGCGCGCCGGCGGGCGGCGTCCCCGGGCAGGGCCGGGGCGGCCACGGAACTACGCCTCCGGTGCCGGTCCCGCCTAGGTCCGCGGACCGATCCGCCCGAGCAGGGACGGGAGTTAGCGTCGCGGCATGCGTATAGGACTACTCGGCACCGGCAACGTCGCCCGCGCGCTGGCCCAGGGCTGGAGCGCCGCAGGGCACGACGTGCTCCTCGGTTCGCGCCGCCCCGAGGAGCGGACAGGTCTCGGCCTCCCCGTAGCGGGGCTGAGCGAGACGGCGGCCCACGCGGAGGTGCTGGTCAACGCCACCCCCGGGAACGTCTCCCTGGAGCTGCTGCGCTCCATCGGGGCGCCGGCGCTGGCGGGGACCCCGCTGATCGACGTCGGGGTCGGCCTCTCCGACGACTACACCGAGCTCTCGCACCCCAACAGCAGCCTGGCCGAACAGATCCAGGAGGCGTTCCCCCGGACCCCCGTCGTCAAGACGCTGTGCACCATGGACAGCGCCGCGATGGTCGACCCCGCCGGTCTGGCCGGGCCGAGCACGGTCTTCCTCTCCGGCGACGACGCCGAGGCCAAGAAGGCCGCCGGCCGACTCCTCACCGACCTCGGCTGGCCCCCGGAGTCCCAGCTGGACATCGGCGGCATCACCACGGCACGCGGACAGGAGCACTTCGCCCTGCTCTTCATGGGCATCGCCCACGGTCTGGGCACCCACGTGTTCAACATCCGCGTGGTCCCCGCACCCACTGACCGGAGGCCGCTGCCCGGCGTCCCGTGACCGGAGCGCACTACCCGGCGTCCCGCAGACAAAGCCCAGTGGCCGCGAGTCCGCTGACCCCGAGTCCGCTGACCGCGAGCGGGCTGACACCTCACGTGCTGACCGGGGCCCGCCCGGCGGGCCCACCCCGTGCGGGCGCGGCCCCGGACCGGGGGCTCCGGTCAGCCGGACGGTTCAGCTGTGGCCCAGGTCCTCGGATTCGGCGTCCGGGACCTCCGGGACGGAACCGCTGTCCCGCGCGGGGCGCAGGGGGAACTCGTCCGAGGCCATCGAGTCGAGCACCGGCGGAGCCGGGCGCGGGGGCTTCGGCATGACCGCGGCCTCCGAGTGGCCGCCGCAGCCGTAGTCCAGGGACACGATCCGCCCGTCCGCGGGCGAGAACTCGTTCGCGCAGACGCCGAACGCCTGGCCCAGCGAGCCGCCCAGGCGCACCAGGAAGCCGCACGACACGCAGGACGCCGGCGCGGCCTGCGCCATCGGTGTCTTCGCGCCGAAGGCCTCCTCCCAGCGGTCGGCCGCCACGTGCAGCCCGTAGCGGGAGAGGACCCGCGCCCGGCGCAGGCCCAGCTCCTCCGCCACCGCGGAGATCGCGCCCCGGGAGGGGATGCGGGTGACGAACTCTGCGTCCTCCGTGTCGGCCAGCTCCGCCATCTCGGAGGAGACCGCCGCGTTCGGCGGCGGCTCGTCCTCGCCGGTGTAGCCGGGCTCAAGGCGCAGGTCGTCGGCCTCGGTGGGCAGCAGGTCGCCGGGCCCGAGGTCACCGGGGCGGAGGCGTTCGCTCCAGGGCACCCACTCGGGCGCGAGGAGCGCGTCCCCGCCCGGCAGCAGCACCGTCTCGTCGACGGTGACGTTCTTGGCCCGCGACGCGCGGGCGATCGTCACCGCCCAGCGCCAGCCCCGGTAGCCCGGCTGGAGGCACTCGAAGAAGTGCGTGACGACGCGGTCCCCCTCGGACACCGCCTCCACGTGCTCCCCGACGAAGCCCGGCGCCGCCGCTTCCTGCGCGGCCTCCCGGGCGAGATCTACCGCCTCGGCGCACAGGCGGTCGAGGGCGGGGGTACGCCGGGTACGGCTTCGCGTCGTCGCAGCACTCACAGGTCTCGCTTCTCTCCTACGCCGTGTCATAGGTGCGCCGGCCGATGCGCGACAGCACGAGCGACGGACGGAGCGGACCCCAGGACCGCATCGACGTCCACGCCCGACGTGCTCGGGCACACCTCATGTCATCCATTCTGCGGGATGCCGAAGAGGCGCGCGGCCGAGCGTTTTCCGCCGGTGGCGCGCTACGCACGCTACCCCCTTCGCCGCCCGGGGCCCACACGCCCGCCTCAAGTGGCCCCCACAGCGGCTCGCGGACGGGACGAGTGCGGCACTCTGAGGCAGTATGGCCACGTGGTACGCGCACGGCCGTCCCCAGGGTCCCCGGACCCCCGCCGAGGCGCCCGCCGCCGCGGGCCCCCGGCCGGCGCCCGTGCGGCGAGCGCCCGTCCCGTACGGCCGGACGGCCCCGCGGCCCCGACACCCGGGCCGCCGGAAACGCCCGGGGTACCGGGTGCCGGGCCCGCCGCCGGATGCGCCGCCGGATGCGCCGCCGCCGCTTCCGGCGCCGGAAGGCCGGGCGCGCAGGCCGACACTGCTCCGCCGGCGGCCGGTACGGAGACGCCCCCGGGCCCCGGGCAGTCGGCGGCGGAAGCCGCGGACCGCGCTCCTCAGCCCGCCGCGCCGGCTCCCGGCCCCCGGCCCGAGGTGCCAGAGCCCGAACCGTCAGAGCCCGAGCCGTCAGAGCCCGAGGCGTCGGAGGACGGCTCCCTGCCCGAGGCGTCGGAGGAGGGCTCCCGGCCCGAGGCCGCCGACCGGAGCCCCCGGCCCGAGGCCGGGGCGGCCGGGCGGCCGGACACCCCGGACGTCGGCCCCGCGTCCCTGCCCGGTTCCGGGGGACCGGTGCCGGGGCCCGACGTGCGGGGCGGTGCGCACGGGTCGGTGCGGGGGCGCGGGCACGGCGGGTCGCGCGGGCGCTGCCGCTGCCGGTAACCGCCCCGGCGCGCGGTATCCGCCGGGCCACCCACGCCCACGGCGCCGGCGAGTCGGGGCTCGGCAAACTCATCGAGCTGCACGCCGTGAACAGCGCCGGCGACGTGATGATCACCATCGCGCTCGCCTCCACCGTCTTCTTCTCCGTCCCGACCGACGAGGCCCGCGGCCGGGTCGCGCTGTACCTGGCCGTCACCCTCGCGCCCTTCACCCTCCTCGCGCCCGTCATCGGCCCGCTCCTCGACCACGTCCCGCACGGCCGCCGCGCCGCCATGGCCGGGGCGATGGCCGTCCGCGCCGTGCTCGCGCTGATCCTGTCCGGCGCCGTCGCCACCGGCGGACTGGAGCTGTACCCGGCCGCGCTCGGGGTGCTGGTGGCGTCCAAGGCGTACGGCGTGGTCAGATCCGCCGTCGTACCCCGGCTGCTGCCACCGCACTTCTCCCTGGTGAAGGCGAACTCCCGCGTCACCCTCGCCGGGCTGCTCGCCACCGGCGCCGCCGCACCCGTCGGCATCGGACTGAACACGATCGGCCCTGAGTGGCCGCTGTACGGCGCCTGCATCGTGCTCCTCACCGGTGCCGTCCTGGCGTTCACGCTGCCCCACAAGGTCGACTCCGCGCGGGGCGAGCGCAGGGCGCAGATCCTGCTGCACGGGGAGCGGAAGCCCGGCCTGCGGACCGTCGGCCCGGCGGTGCTGCACGCCCTCCAGGCGAACGCGGCGATCCGCGGGCTGTCCGGGTTCCTGATCTTCTTCCTGGCGTTCCTGCTGCGGGTGCACCCCCTCGACGGGCAGAGCGCCGCCGTCTCGATGCTGGTCGTGGGGGCGGCGGCGGGCACCGGCAACGCCTGCGGGACGGCCGTCGGGGCCTGGCTGAAGGCCCGCGCTCCCGAGGCCATCATCGCCACCATGCTGACGGTGCTGCTGGCCGCCGCGATCCTCGCCGCCGCCTTCTTCAGCGGGATCGCCGTCGCCGCGCTGGCCGCCGTGGCCGGGCTGGCCCAGGCCCTGTCCAAGCTGTCCCTGGACGCGCTGATCCAGCGGGACGTGCCCGAGTCCGTGCGCACCTCCGCCTTCGCCCGCTCGGAGACGCTGCTCCAGATGGCGTGGGTCGCCGGGGGCGCCGTCGGCATCGTGCTGCCCCTCGACGCGACCCTCGGCATGGTGGTCGCCGCGGCCCTCCCCGCCACCGGGGTGGCGGTCGCGGGACGCGGCCTGGCGGCGGCGGCCCGGCACGGCGGCGAGCACGGGCAGGGAGACGGGCAGGGGAGCGGGCAGGGACACAGGCGGGGAGGCGGGCAGGGGAACGCGCAGGGGACCGGAGACGGGCAGGGAGACGGGGAGGGACAGGTGCAGGGACGCGGCCGGGACGGCGGTGGCCCGGACGGGGGCGGGCGGCCGCGCGGCGGCCGGTTCCGGTACCGCCGTGCGCGGCGGCACCCGCGCGTCGGGTGAGCCCCGCCCGCGCCCCCGGCGGCGGGGCCCGATAGCCTTCGCCCCATGACCGTTGCGTTCCTCTCCGGAAGGGCCCGCCGGGCCGGCGTCGCTCTGGGTGCCGTCTCCGCCGGCCTGCTCGTCCTCTCCGCCTGCGATAAGCCGACGCCGCTCGCCACCGTGACGGTCGGCACCGACTCGGTGCACACCGAGGCCGCCTCCGGCTGCTACGACACCGGGGGCCTCAAGGAGTCCCAGGTCGAGAAGTGCGTCAGGGCGAAGGCCGGCGAGGTCGTCGAGGTGTCCCTGGACGACCGGATCCGCCTCGGCGTGGACCCCGAGATCGCCGAGAACGGCTGGACGCTGCTGATCAACGGCCAGCCCGCGGAGCAGGAGCCGTACAAGAAGACGTACCGCACGATCAACGCCAGCCCGTTCTTCAACAACCCGATGGGCGGCGAGACCGCGGACAGCGTCGACGTCACCATCCTGGAGACGCAGAAGAACAAGGCGATCGGCGTCTACCGCTTCACCTTCAAGAAGGTGTGACGCTGCGCGTCCTGGTGGTGACCGCGGTGGCGGCGGAGGGCTCCGCCGTCGCCCGCGGACTGGTCGGCTGCGGCACCCGGTCGTCGTGGCCGCTGCCCAGCGGGCACACCGTGACGAGCCACCTCCTCACCGGGCTGCGCCCGGCCCCCGGCGAGCAGGTTTCCGGCGCGCCCGGCGGCCCGGTGCCGCGCGGACGGGCCTCCGCCGCCCCGGCCGAGGGCCCTGCCGGCACGACCGGCAGCGACGCCCCCGCCCCCGACGGGCACGGCGCCCCCGTTCCGCCTCCGCCCCCACACCCGGCCCCTCCACCACCCGCGCGGACGGCTCTACCCGCGCGGACGGCTCCACCCCCGCGTACGGCTCCGCCGCGCCCGCGGACGGATCGGCCCCCGTGGACGATCCCCGTGCGGGCGGGCCGGGCCGTGACGGCCGGGTGGCCGCGCTGCCCCTCTCCCGGCTGACCGGCGCCGCCGCGCCCGCCGTCGACGTGCTCGCCGCCGGGGTGGGGCGGCCGCCGCCGCCGTCGGCGCCGCCACCGCCCTGGCCACCGCGCCCTACCCGTACGACCTCGTCGTCTCGGCGGGCATCGGCGGCGGCTTCGCCCCGCACGCCCCCGTCGGGTCCCTGGTCCTGTCGGACGCGATCGTCGCCGCCGACCTGGGCGCCGACACGCCCGACGGCTACCTGCCCGTCGAGCGGCTCGGCTTCGGCCGATCCGTGCACGTACCGCCGCCCGCCCTGACCGCCCGCCTCGCCGCCGCGCTGCGCGGCGCGGGCCCGCCGTGCCTCGTCGCGCCCGTGCTGACCGTGTCCACGGTGACCGGCACCGCCGCCCGCACCGCCGAGCTGGCCGCCCGCCACCCGCGCGCGGGCGCGGAGGCGATGGAGGGCTTCGGCGTGGCGGAGGCCGCCGCCGCGCACGGCGTGCCCGCCGTCGAGCTGCGGGCCGTCTCCAACACCGTGGGCCCGCGCGACCGGGCCGCGTGGCGGATACCCGAGGCCCTGGACGCGCTGCGGGCGGCGTTCGAGCCGCTGAGCACGACCGTCTTCGTGGAGGACTGAGCACCCTTGGACGCCACCCGCATCGCGTACTCCCCCTGCCCGAACGACACGTTCGTCTTCCACGCCTGGGCGCACGGGCTCGTCCCGGACGCCCCCCGGCTGGACGTCACCTTCGCGGACATCGACGTCACCAACGGCATCGCCGAACGCGGTGACGACGGCCCGGACGTGCTGAAGGTGTCGTACGCGGTGCTGCCGTGGATCATGGACCGGTACGCGCTGCTGCCGTGCGGCGGCGCGCTGGGCCGCGGCTGCGGCCCGCTGGTCCTCACCCGCGAGCCCGGCACCGGGACGGGGGCGGACCTGGCGGGGCGGACGGTGGCGGTGCCGGGCGAGCGCTCCACGGCGTACCTGCTGTTCCGGTTGTGGGCGGCGCAGGCGGTGCCCGGGGGAGTGGGCCGGGTCGTCGTGATGCCGTTCCACGAGATCATGCCCGCGGTCCGCGACGGGCGCGTGGACGCCGGGCTCGTCATCCACGAGGCGCGGTTCACGTACGGGCAGTACGGGCTGTCGTGCCTGGCCGACATGGGCGCGTACTGGGAGGCCGAGACGGGGCTGCCGATCCCGCTGGGCGCGATCGTCGCGAAGCGCTCGCTCGGCGCGGCGGCGCTGCGGCGGCTGGCGGACGCGGCGCGCGCGTCGGTCCGCGCGGCCTGGGCCGACCCGGACGCGTCCCGCGACTACGTCCGCGCCCACGCCCAGGAGATGGACCCCGAGGTGGCGGCCCGCCACATCGAGCTGTACGTCAACGCGTACACGGAGGACCTCGGCGACGAGGGCCGCGCGGCGGTGACCGCGCTCCTGGACCGCGCCGCGGCGGGCGGCCTGGTCCCGCAGCTCTCCCCGCACGCCCTCCGGCTGCCCTGACGCGCCCGGCTCCCGGCCGGGACGGGCCGCAGCGCGGCGCGCGGGGGCTGCGGCGCCGCCCGGGGCCGTCGGGTGGCGACTCCCTGGCGGGCCTCACAGCCCTGCCGGCGGGCGGGCGGCCGCCCGGCCCCCGCCTGCCGCGATCCCTGCGCGGTGTCCGGCTCGGTGGCTGCTCGGCCCGTCCGCGCGCACGGTCGCTCGGCGCCCCGCGGACGGGGCGTCCGCGACCGCGCGTACGGCCGCGACGGCGCGTGCGGCCGCGACGGTGCGTACGGCCGCGGGCAGGGCGGCGGTCGGTCGTCGGGCGGCGCCCCGGGACCAGGGCCCTCCACGGGGGCGCGGCCCGAGGCGGTACGGGCGGGTACGCCGCGGCCCCCGCGGCCGGCCCGTGCGGGGCGCGGCCGCGGGGGCCGGGCGGGTGCGGGCGGCTGCCCGCCTGGTCAGACGTCGAGCTGGTCCGCGACGGCCCGCAGCAGGCCCGCGATCTTCGCGCCGTGCGCCTTGTCGGGGTAGCGGCCCCGCTCCAGCATCGGGGTGATGTTCTCCAGCAGCGTCGTCAGGTCCTGCACGATCGACGCCAGCTCGTCCGGCTTGCGCCGCTGCGCCGCCGCCACCGACGGTGTGGGATCCAGGACCGTCAGGGACAGGGCCTGGTCGCCCCGCTGGCCCGCGACCACGCCGAACTCCACACGCTGCCCCGGCTTCAGGACGTCCACTCCGGCGGGGAGCACCGACGAGTGCACGAAGACGTCACCGCCGTCGTCGCGGGAGAGGAAGCCGAAGCCCTTCTCGCTGTTGAACCACTTGACCTTGCCGGTAGGCACGTCCTGTCCTCGTCTTCGTACTCGTCGGGTTACGCCATCGGAAAACGGCTCTTCACTGCACCGCGGCGGGTCACCCGGGGCCTCCCCCGAGCTCACCGCCGCGACCGAGCAGGGGGGACCCCTGGCGCATCAAGGCTAATGGTCGCGGCCCGGCTGACAAGACGCCGCCGGTTTGTTCCTCCGGCCTGGGAACTACCCTGGCCGAATGCGTAGTGAAACCACCGCGGGTGCCGCCGCGCCCGGCGACGGCCTGATCCGCGTCGGCGCCGTCGTCTTCATCATCGGCGCGGTCGCCACTCTCGTCACCATGGCACCGCTCTTCCTGGGCACCGAGCCCTTCCCCCCGATCGCCTACGGCGTGTGCATGCTCATGGGGGTCGGGTTCGGGATCGCCGGGGCGGGCGTGCTGCGCTCGATCGCCGCGCAGCGCCGTCAGGCCAGGGCGTCGGCGCCCTCGGCGTAGGCCGCCCACCAGGCGGGGAACGCCGTCAGGTCAGGCAGGACGACGTCCGCGCCGGCCGCCCGCAGGTCGTCCTCGCTGTACGGTCCGGTCGTCACCGACACGGCGAGCGCGCCCGCGGCCCGGGCGCCGCGTATGTCTCCCAGGTGGTCGCCCACGTACACCCGGGCGCCCTGGGCCCGCAGCGCCTCCGCCTTGGCCTCCGCCCACAGGCTGCCGACCACCGTGTCCGGCTTCAGGCCCACGTGCGTCAGGTGCAGGGTGGCGTGCGGCGCGTTCTTCGCGGTGACGACCATGGAGCGGCCGCCCGCGGCGCGAACGGCTTGAATTGCGTCCTCGGCGCCGGGCAGCGCGGGCGACGGGTGGATGGCGTGTGTGGGGTAGATCTCACGGTAGGCGGCCGCCATCTCCGCGATCCGCTCCTCCGGGAACCAGTGTGCGAGCTCGTGTTCGAGCGGCGGGCCGAGCCGGGACACCACCAGATCCGCGTCGATCCGCACCCCGGTGCGTGCCGACAGCTCCACGTAGGTGGCCCGGATACCGGGGCGTGAGTCGATGAGGGTCATGTCGAGGTCGAAACCCACAGTGAGTGTCATGGGCCCATTCTGCCGAGGGGGCAAGGGCCGTCCGGGCCCCTCCGCAGGCCGCGCCCCCGGAAGTGGCCGAGTCCCGACTGACGCGACCTGACGCGGGGGAGCCGGGTTGCCCGGAGGGCGGGCGAGGGACCTGGGTTGCCCGGGTTGGGTGCGCGGGGTTCGGGTCTGCTTGGGCTGGGTGTGTGTGGGGTGCGGGTCCGCTCGGGCCGGGTGTGCGGGGGAGCCGGGCCGCTCGGACCGGGTGTGTGCGGCGTCCGGGCGGCTCCGACCGGGTGGGTGACGGTGCGGGCGCGGCCGCGCGGTCAGGTGCGGCGGGAGCGCCAGACGAGGTACAGGGCCGAGGCGAGGGCGGCCGCGCGGACGACCCACGGCCAGGTCGCCGCCATCGCGTCCGTCAGGCCCGAGCCGCCGGCCGGGACGGGGTCGCCCCAGCGGCCGGTCAGGCGGCCCCACAGCCACAGGCCCCCGGCCGCGACCGCCACGCCGGGCAGGCCGAACACCGCCCACTTCGCCTGCGCGCGGCTCAGCTTCCCCGACGCGTACGCCAGGACCCAGCCGCCCCCAGGGCGAGCCAGGAGCCGAAGGCCGCACCCGCCACCAGCAGGGCAGCCGCCACGAGCAGCAGGGGGTTGCGCAGGTGCGCGCGGAGCTTCGCGGGCGGGGCCGGCTCCTTGGCGGGGGCCTCCGCGGGTGCCGTACCGGCCTGCGCCCTGCTGCGGCGGGGCAGCGGCAGCCTGCGCAGCAGCGCCCGCCGGCCGGCGGCCTCCCCGCAGGGTCGGCCGCCGTGCCCTCGGTGCCGTCCTCGTCCTTCTCCGGGGGTTCGAGGATGTCGGGGATCTCCACGCCGCCCAGGAAACCCGGCACCGGGCCCGCCGCGAACAGGTCCGTCGCCGCCGCCGGGTCGGGGGCACGGCCCGGGGCGGGGGCCGCCCCGGCGGCGGTGTCCACGCGCCACCACTCCGGTTCGGGGCGTCCGGCCCGGGCGTCCGCCGAGCCCGCCGCCTCGGCCGCGGGGCGGGGCGTGCTCGTGGTGCGCTGCTCCGGCACGGCGAGCGCGCCGCTCGCCACCGCCGTCACCACCGCTTCCGGCGTGCCCAGGCCCGCCAGGACACGCCGTACGGACGCCGGGTTGTCCGCGCCGCCCTCGCGGCGGCGGGCGATCTCGGTGCGCAGCGACGTCACGAGGTTCATCCGCTGTTTCGCGGGCAGTTGGCGCTGCTGCGCCAGGTCGCCCACCCGGCTCAGGTAGTCGAAGACCAGCTGGTCGCTCTCGATGTCCACAGGCCCTTGCACCCCTCCGCGGCCGACGCCCCTCGACGGTAGCGCCTCGGCCCGGGCCAGGGGCTAACGTGGTCCGGATGACGACCGGCGAGCGGGAGAGGGAGGCGCACGTGGCCGAGGAACACGGCGGTACGGCGGCGCCCCGCACCCTGGCCGCGGCCCTGCGGGGCCGGGACGACGAGGCGCTCGCCGCGCTGCTGCGGGCGCGGCCCGACCTGCTGGCGCCCGTGCCAGGCGACCTCACGCAGCTCGCCACCCGGGCCGGGACCCGCGCCTCGGTCGTACGGGCGCTGGAACGGCTCGACCGGTTCGCGCTCCAGACCGCCGAGGCCCTCGCGGTGGCGCCCGACCCGGCGCCGTACGAGGTGCTGCTCGCCCTCATGGCGGGCGACGGAGGCGACGACGAGGTCGCGGCCGCACTGCCGCGGGCCGTCGGAGCACTGCGCGACCAGGCCCTCGTGTGGGGCGACGACGACCGGCTGCGCCTGGTGCGGACGGCGCGGGAGCTGCTGACGCCCTCGCCCCGGCACCCGTCGCCGACCGGGCTCGGACCGACCGTCGCCGAGGCCACGTCAGGGATGTCGCCCCAGCGGCTCCAGGAGATCCTGCAGGCCCTGGGGCTGCCCTCCACCCATGACCCGGTGTCCGCCGTCGCCGCGCTGAGCGCCCTCTTCTCCGACCGGGAGCGGATGGCCGCGCTGCTGGACGAGGCGCCCGTCGAAGCGCTCGCCGTGCTGGACCGGCTCGTGTGGGGGCCGCCCTACGGCGAGGTCACCGCGAGCCCCACCCCGCCCGTGCGGTGGCTGCGGGACCGGGGGCTGCTGCTGCCCGCGTCGGCCCGCATGGTCGTCCTGCCGCGTGAGGCGGCGCTGCACCTGCGCGGCGGGCGGGCCCACCGGGAGCCGCAGCCGCTGCCGCCCGCCGTGGAGCCGGTGCGGAAGTACCGTCCACAGGTTGTGGACAACGCCGCGGCGGGGCAGGCCCACACCGCGCTCGCCACCGTCGAGGAGCTGCTCAAGGCGTGGGACCAGGGCGGACCGCCCGTGCTGCGGGCCGGTGGGCTGTCGGTGCGGGACCTGCGGCGCACCGCCGCGCTGCTGGACGTCTCCGAACGCGTCGCCGCCTTCTGGCTGGAGCTCGCGTACGCGGCGGGCCTGCTCGCCTCGGACGGCGAGGCCGACGAGCGGTACGCGCCGACGCCCGCGTACGACGAGTGGCGCGACCTGCCGCCGCGCGCCGCTGGGTGCGGCTGGCGCAGGTGTGGCTCGCGGCCACCCGCACGCCGGGGCTGGTCGGCGGGCAGGACGCCAAGGGCCGCACCCTGTCCGCGCTGGGCCCGGACCTGGACCGGGGCGCCGCGCCCGAGGTGCGCCGCCGGGTCCTGGGACTGCTGGCCGCGCTGCCCGCGGGCGGCGCCCCGGAGGCGGAGTCCGTGCTGGCGCGGCTGCGGTGGGAGCGGCCGCTGCGCCAGGCCCAGGGCACGGGCGCGGACCTGCGGGCCCGGCTGGCGACGTGGGCGCTGGAGGAGGCGGAACTGCTCGGCATGACGGGCCGCGGCGCGCTGTCGGCGCACGGCCGCGCGCTGGTCGGGGAGGGCCGGGAAGGCAGGGAGGGGCGGGAGAGCGGGGCGGGCCGGGAAAGCCGCGACGCCGTGGCCGGGGCCGACGCCGTGGCCGGGGAAGGGGCGGGGGCAGGTGGGGCCGTGGGGGCTCTCGTGGCGGCCGGAGGTGGCGCTGGGGGCGGGGCTGAGGCTCCCGCAGGTGCGGAGGCGTCCGTTTCCGTTTCCGTTTCCGCTGGTGATGGTGCTCGTGCTGCTGCCGGGGGTGCCGGGGGTGCCGGGGGTGCCGGGGGTGCCGGGGGTGGCATGGGGGCGGGTGTCGGCGGTGCCAGCGGTGTCTCTGAGGCCGGTGGTGCGGCGGGGGCCCGGGCGGCGGGCGGTGCCGAGGCCGCCGTCGC
This sequence comes from Streptomyces sp. CC228A, assembly GCF_021390935.1. Lineage (GTDB taxonomy): Bacteria > Actinomycetota > Actinomycetes > Streptomycetales > Streptomycetaceae > Streptomyces. Next base: position 248,841 of record NZ_JAJPUI010000010.1, on the reverse strand, counting down.
CCTGCTCGCGCCGCTGCTGCCGGAGCCCGTCGACCACGTCCTGCTCCAGGCCGACCTGACGGCCGTCGCGCCCGGCCCCCTGCGCCGGCCGCTGGCCGACGCCCTCGCCGTGCTCGCCGACGTGGAGTCCAAGGGCGGCGCCACCGTCTACCGCTTCACGCCCGCCTCCGTGCGGCGCGCCCTCGACGCCGGGCGCACCGCGGCCGAGCTGCACGCCTTCCTCACCGAGCACTCCCGCACCCCGGTCCCGCAACCGCTGACGTACCTTGTCGACGACGTGGCCCGCAGGCACGGCCACCTCCGCGTCGGTGCCGCCTCCTCCTACCTGCGCTGCGACGACGACGCCCTGCTGGGCGAGATCCTCGCCGACCGCCGCTCCGCCCCCTGGGGCTGCGCCGCCTCGCGCCCACCGTCCTGGCGGCCGCGGCGGACCCGGCGACGCTCCTCGAAGGGCTGCGCGCCCTGGGGTACGCCCCGGCGGCCGAGTCCGCGGAGGGCGACGTCGTGATCGCCCGCGCCGACGCGCACCGCACCCCGCCCCGCACCGCACCGGTCCCCGTGCCCGACGGGCCGCCCGTGCCCGACGCCACGCTCCTGGGCGCCGCGGTGCACGCCATCCGCGCCGGGGACCGCGCCGCCACCGCCCCGCGCAAGCCGGAGCCCGCGGCCGCCGGCACCGGCGCCGGCGACCTGCCCCGCACCTCGCCCGCCGAGACCCTCGCCACCGTCCAGGCCGCGGCCCTCACCAACACGGCCGTGTGGATCGGGTACGTCAATGCCGACGGCGCCGCCAGCCAGCGCGTCATCGCTCCCGTCCGTGTCGAAGGCGGCTTCGTCACGGCGTACGACCACACGGCGGACGAGGTCCGCACCTACCCCCTGCACCGCATCACGGGTGTCGCCGAACTGGCCGACGACGCCCCGGCGGACGCCTGACGGGAATTCACCGGCCGGGCCCCCGTCATGGGGGGTCCAGCTTTCCCGATGGGCCCATTCGATAATCCGAAGCTGAATCGTTTGACGTTATTCCCGACCGGCGCCTACGTTTTCTGTGTCGGAAATTTCTGATGCCGGCGAGGCGATATCGGCCCGCGATCTTCCCTGTTCAGGGCGCATCTCGGGTTTCGCCGTGTGCGCTCTCCGCATACGCCTACGTCAGATCTCCTACAGATCCACGTGTTGTTTCTGCAATATTCAACTCCCATAGTAGCGCAGAAAACCAATTGTCTGGGGGACAATTCTCGTGACCACCGTGAACAAACTCGTCCAGGTCGCCGGCATCATCGACGCGGCCGAGGCCGACATGATCATCGGCGAGGGTGCCGACTGGATCGGCTTCGCCCTGCGGCTGCCCTCCGGCAAGGACGACATCCCCGAGCAGGACGCCGCCGCGATCATCAAGGGCCTCGAAGCCCCCCACGCGGGCGTCCTCATCAGCTACCTGACGAAGGCCGACGAGGTCAGCGCCTTCTGCGACGAGCTCGGCGTCGTCGCCGTCCAGCTCCACGGCGACGTGGAGACCGAGGAGCTGCGGCGCCTCAAGGAGCTGCGCCCCGAGCTGTTCGTCCTCAAGTCCCTGGTCGTCAAGGAGGACAACGCCGAGGAGCTGCTCGCGCTCGTCGACGAGACCCACCCGTACGTCGACATGTACATCACCGACACCTTCGACCCGAAGACCGGTGCCAAGGGCGCCACGGGCCTCACCCACGACTGGAACGTCTCCGCGGAGCTCGTCCGCCGCTCCCCGAAGCCGCTGATGATGGCGGGCGGCCTGAACCCGGAGAACGTCGGGGACGCGATCCGCGCCGTGCGGCCCGCCGCCGTCGACGCCCACACGGGTCTGGAGGGTCCCGACGGGCGCAAGGACCGCGCCAAGGTCGCCAAGTTCATCGCCGAGGCGCGCCGCGCCTTCGAGGACATCGACGGCGGCGACCGCCTCGTCTGACCCGGACCGCGGTGGCCGCGGCGCGGACCGCGTCCCCGGCCCGCGGCGGACGTCCCGCGCGGTCGTCCGGCGGCAGGCCGTACGGCTCCGCGAGGGCCCGACCGTGCAGCAGCGGCGCTCGCGCCGCCATCGGGCCGCGGCGGGCACCGGATCGCGGCGCCGACCCGCGGGCTGCGCGGCGCATGCGCCCGGGGCGGTCCGTCGAGCGGAACCGGCACCCGGGGCCGTACCGCGGTGTTCCGTCCGTCCGGTACGGGGCGGATCCCGGCCGAGTGCCGTACCGGCCCGTCCGGACCGTGTGCCGTGCGTGGTGGGTCGCGGACCTGCGTCCTGTCGCGGGGCGCGCTGCTCCTGCCGGCGGCGGGGGCCTGCGCGGGCGTCCGCGAGGGCCGCGGTCCGTCCGTACCGCCCGTGGGCCCGTCCCTCGGGCAGCCGTCGGGCCCCGCACGCGTCGACCTGCCGCACCCCGAACCGCCCTGGTCGCACCGCCGCACCGCACCGCTACACCGCACCGCTACACCGCACCGCTACACCGCACCGCTACACCGCACCGCTACACCGCACCGCTACACCGCACCGCACTGCCGCTGTCGACGCCGGCCGCAGGTCCGCCCGGCTGCGTCCGGCCGTACATCCCGCACCCGCGCTTCGAGCCGCACACCCCGCGCTTCGAGCCTCAGCACCTCAGACCCGAGCCTCAGCACCTCAGACCCGAGCCGCAGCACCTCAGACCCGAGCCGGCTTCAGCGACCCCGGGCCGCACACCCGGAGTCCCGGCCGCAGGGCCGGAAAGCCCGCGCCGCGCGCCGCACACCCCGGCCGCGCGCCGCACGGGCCGGAACCGACCTGCCCTGACGCCCACCGCATGCCCCACCCACGGCAGCGGCGGCACCACCGCAGGTCACTCCCCGGCCGCAGGCCGCGCCCGCCCGGGGCCCGAGCCGCCGCCCCGGCGCGCATTCGCACCACCCGAACTACCCGAACCGCCCGAACCGCCGGCACCACCAGCCCCACCGGCACGCCCCAGCCCAACCCCCAGCCGTACGCCAGCAGGCCCGCAGCGTGCGCACCCCGCGTGCCGCGCGCCCCGGGCCCGTACCTCCCACCACCGCAGCAAGCCGTACGTCCCAGCCGCAGCCCGTCCACCCCGTCGTCCCACCCCCGTCGTCCCACCCCTGTCGTCAGCCCCCGGCCCGCACGCGCCGTGCCGCCGCCGGGCGCCGCGCATCCCGCCGCGGCGCCCGCCGCGCGGCGCACCGCGACCGCGCCGGGGAACACCGAGGAGATGTTCGTCGTGACCACCGGCCCCACCACCGGCCACCCCGTCCAGCCCGCCCCCGACGACCGCGCCGTCCCCGCGCCCGCCCAGGTCCATCCGCTGCCGCAGACCGACCAGCTCCGCGCGATGCACACGATCATCCGCGACCGGGGCTGCGCCCGGGAGGACTTCGTCTTCTACTCCCGCCGGATCATGCGCCTCCTGCTGGAGGCCGGCTGCGACCTGCTGCCGTTCGCCAAGAAGGACGTCACCACCCCCGTGGGGGCCACCTACGAGGGGCTCGTCCTCGACGCGAAGCCGTGCGCCGTGTCCGTCATCCGCGCCGGCGAGGCCATCGAGGGGGAGCTGCGCGACATCCTGCCGGGCGCGCCCATCGGCAAGATCCTCATCCAGCGCGACAAGCAGACGAAGCTGCCGCACCTCTACTACCGGCACCTGCCCGCCGACATCGCGGAGCGCCACGTCCTGCTGCTCGAACCGATGCTCGCCACCGCGGGGTCCGCGCTCGCCGCGATCGACGTCCTCGTCGACGCGGGCGTGGCCGAGGACCGCATCATCATGATCAACTTCCTGTCGTCGCCGGAGGGGCTGCGCCGCGTCGCCGCCGAGCGCCCGGGCGTGCGCGTCGTCACGAGCGCCGTCGAGGAGGCCATGAACGAGCACGCCTTCATGATTCCCGGCATCGGGGACTTCGGTGACCGGTTCTTCGGCACCACCGACTCCGGGGCCCGGGCATGACGGGGCAGCGTCTCGCGACGACCTCCGCGGTCACCGCCCTCGTCCCGGCGGTGTGGGGGTCCACGTACCTGGTCACCACGGAGTTCCTGCCGCCGGACGTGCCCCTGCTGGCCGCCACCGTGCGGGCGCTGCCGGCCGGCCTGGTCCTGCTGCTCGTCACCCGAGTCCTGCCCCGGGGCGTCTGGTGGTGGCGGGCCGCCGTCCTCGGCGTCCTCAACATCGGCGCGTTCTTCTACTTCCTCTTCCTCGCCGCCTACCACCTGCCGGGCGGTGTGGCCGCGCTCGTCATGTCGATCCAGCCGATGATCGTGCTGCTGCTCGGCGCGCTGATGCTGGGCGACAGGATCAAGCCCGTGCACGTCGCCGCGTCCGTGATCGCCACCGCGGGCATCGCGCTGCTCGTGCTCCAGCCAGGGGCGGGACTGGACGCCGTCGGTGTCGTCGCCGGTCTGCTCGGCGCCCTCTCCATGGCGGCCGGCATCGTCCTGACGAAGCGGTGGGGCCGCCCCGAAGGCGTCACGCTGCTGACGTTCACCGGCTGGCAGCTCACCGTCGGCGGGCTCGTGCTGCTGCCCATCACCCTGGTGGGCGAGGCCCTGCCGGAGCGGCTGACCTGGACCAACGTCGGCGGCTTCGCCTACCTCAGCGTCATCGGCGCCCTCATCGCGTACGTCCTGTGGTTCCGCGGCATCGCGCGGCTGCCCGCCCTGGCCGTCTCGTTCCTGTCGCTGATCTCGCCGCTGTGCGCGACCGTGCTCGGCTACCTGTTCCTCGACCAGGGCCTGCGGCCCCTCCAGCTCCTCGGGGCCGCCGCCGTCATCGGCGCCGTCATCCTCGCCCAGCCGCGCGGCGGGGGGACCCGACCGGCGGCTCCCGCCGACCCACCGGCACCGGACCGGACCGCCGGGGCCGCCGCGGGCCGCGCCCCGGACGGCGGCGCCCGCACCTGACCCGCCCGCACCCGGACCGCGGCGCGCCCGGCCCGTGCCCGTAGCGGCGTACCCGTCCGCAGGGACCGCGGCGCCTGCCGGGCCGCACCCGGGAGCCTGCAGGCCAGGGGCGCGGCGCGCCCGCCCACCTGTGCCGGTACCCGGACGCCGGGGGCGCGGCGCCCGCCCCGGCCCGCCGTCCGTACCCCGCAGCGGCGTCCACCGCGACCGGCCCGGGGCCGCAGCCGCAGCGGCGTCCACCGTGACCGGTTCGGCGCCGGAGCCCGAGGCGGCGGCGGAACGCGGCCGGTCCCGGGCCCGCGCCCCGAGGCGGCGCCACCGGGACCGGACCCCTCCCGCAGCACCCCGCCCCACCGCACGCCCCCACCGTGCGCCGCATCCTTCGCACCACCCGCACGGCCCGCCGTGCACCGCGCACCCCGAAGGCACCACGACGCGCACCACCCCGCACGTCCCGCCGTGCACCGCACGTCCCGCCGTGCACCGCACGTCCCGCCGTGCACCGCACGGCCCGCCGTGCACCGCGCACCCCGAAGGCACCACGACGCGCACCACCCCGCACGGCCCGCCGTGCACCCGCACCGCCCCGCACGGCCCGCCGTGCACCAGTACCTGTTCCACCGGCTTCACCACGTCCACCACCGCCCGACCCGGCCACTCACACCCTGGGGGACCACGCATGAGCATCCGCGCACCGCGACCCGTCATATCCCACAAGGGCGTCACCCTGAGCGCCCTGCTGAGCGACCAGGCCCGACTGCGGCCCGACGACGTCGCCGTCACCAGCCCGGCAGAGGAGGAGGGGAGTACCGGCCGCGGCGACCTCACGTTCCGACAACTGGACGAGGCGGCCACCCGCCTCGCGGGGCACCTGGTGCGGCTCGGTGTCGTACCGGACACCTGCGTCGGCCTGTACGCCGAGGCGTCCGCCGAGCTCGTGACCGGCGCCTGGGGCATCCTCACCGCCGGCGCCGCCTACCTGCCGCTGTCCCCGGACTACCCCGAAGAGCGGCTCCGGTACATGGTCGAGGACTCTGGCACCCGGGTCATCGTCACCCAGGAGCACCTGCGGGACCGCGCCCTGCGCCTGGCCCCGGAGGGCACCGCCGTCGTCACCGCCGAGGAGGCCGCCCGGGCCGCCGCGGCCGCGGCCCCCGGCGAGGAGCCGCGGCTGCCGGAGCCGTCCGGGCACCACCTCGCGTACGTGATCTACACCTCCGGCAGCACCGGCACGCCCAAGGGCGTGATGATCGAGCAGCGCAGCATCGTCTCCCAGATGCGCTGGCTGGCCAGCCTGGGCCACCTGGGGCCCGGCGTGTCGATCCTGCAGAAGACGCCCATGAGCTTCGACGCCGCCCAGTGGGAGATCCTCGCGCCCGCCACCGGGTCCCGCGTCGTCACCGGCAGGCCCGGCCTGTTCCGGGACCCCGAGGCGCTCGTCGCCACCATCCGCGCCCACGAGGTGACCGCGCTCCAGGCGGTGCCGACCCTGCTCCAGGCCCTCGTCGACACCGAGCAGCTCGGCACCTGCGCGTCCCTGACCCGCGTCTTCTCCGGTGGCGAGGCCCTCACCCGTACCCTCGCCGCGGACCTCTTCGCGGCGCTCCCCGGGGTGTCCGTCGTCAACCTGTACGGGCCGACGGAGACGACGATCAACGCCACCTCGCACTGGATCGACCCCGACGCCTTCGACGGCTCCACCGCGGGCACCGTGCCGATCGGCATCCCCGCCGACAACGTCACCTGCTACATCCTCGACGAGAACCGGCAGCCGGTCGACATCGGCGAGAGCGGCGAGCTGTTCATCGGCGGATGCCAGCTGGCCCGCGGCTACATCGGCCTGCCGGAGCAGACCGCCCAGCGGTTCGTCACCTCGCCGTTCAACCCGACCGAGCGGCTGTACCGCACCGGCGACCTGTGCCAGTGGAACGCCGACGGCACCATCCAGTTCGTCGGCCGCACCGACAACCAGGTCAAGCTGCGCGGCTACCGCGTCGAACTGGAGGAGGTCGCCGCCCGCATCGAGCAGCACCCGTGGGTGCGGCACGCCGCCGCCGTCGTCACCGACGACCCCCGCACCGGCAGCGCGGCGCTCGTCGCCGCGGTCGAGCTCAACGAACGCACCGCCGCCGTCATGGACCAGGGCCGCAGCGACGCCGCCCACCACCAGTCCAAGGCGTCGAAGGTCCAGGTCAAGGCGCAGCTGTCGAACCCGGGCCTGCGGGAGCCCGCGGAACTCGCCGGCCTCCCCGCGACCCCGCTGCCGGGCCGGGAGGCCACGGCGGAGCAGCGGCGCGCCGCGTTCGCCCGCAAGACGTACCGCTTCTACGACGGCGGGCCCGTCACCCGGGACGACGTCCTCGGCCTGCTCGCGGCCGCCGCCCCGGCCGGGCCGGAAGGCGCCCACGCGCCGCAGGGCACCCTCTCGCTCCTCGAACTGGGCGAGATCCTCCGCTGGTTCGGCCCGTTCCGCAGCGACGAGCGGCTGCTGCCGAAGTACGCCTACGCCTCCCCGGGCGCCCTCTACGCCACGCAGCTGTACGTGGAGACCGGCGGGCTGCCCGGCCTTGAGCCCGGCCTCTACTACCACCACCCCGTCGACCACACCCTGGTGCGGGTCGCGGACGCCGCCGGCGGGCTGCCCGCCGACGGCCTGCGCGTCCACTTCCTCGGCAAGCGGCGCGCCATCGAGCCCGTCTACAAGAACAACGTCGTGGAGGTGCTGGAGTTCGAGGCCGGCCACATGGTCGGGGTCTTCGAGGAGGTCCTGCCCCGGTACGGCCTCGCCATCGCCCCGCACGGCTTCGAGCCGCGCGTGAAGGACCGCCTGGGCGTCGCCGACGAGGACCACTACCTCGGCACGTTCACCATCGGCGGCGGCACCGCGGCCCGGTCCGCGGGCGACGACGTCGACCTGTACGTCCAGGCCCACGGCGACCGCGTGGCGGGCCTGCCCGGGGGCCTGTACCGCTACCGGGACGGCGAGCTGGCGCCCCTCGGCCCCGGCGTCGTCGAGCAGCGCCACGTCATCGCCATCAACCAGGGCGTGTACGAGCGGGCCGCGTTCGGCGTCAGCGCGGTCGCCCGCACCGGCGAGGACTGGCTGCGCTACGTCTGCCTCGGCGCCCGCCTGCACCGGCTCCAGCGGGTCCCCGGCATCGGCCTGATGTCGTCCGGCTACTCCTCCAAGACCGGCAACCCGCTGCCCGCGTCCCGCCGCCTGGACGACCTGCTGGCCGCGGCCGGCGAACCCGCCGCACCCGCCTCGTACTTCTTCGTCGGCGGCCGCATCAGCGACGAGCAGGCCGCCCACGAGGGCATGAACGAGGACGCCGTGCACACCAAGGGCCCGGCGGAGATGATCCGCGACGACCTCGCCCGCTTCCTGCCGGACTACATGATCCCGGCGCGGGTCCTCGTCGTGAACGCCCTGCCGACCACCGCCAACGGCAAGATCGACCAGAAGGCCACGGCACGCCTGCCCGAGGTCACCGCCGCCCGCACCGCCGCGCCCTACGTGGCGCCCGCGACGGCGACCGAGCGCTGGCTGGCCGCCGAGTGGGGCCGCACCCTGCGCTACGACGACGTGTCCACGCAGGACGAGTTCTTCGCGTCCGGCGGGAACTCCCTGCACGCGGTGGCCCTCGTCAACCGCATCAACCGCGAGTTCGGCGCGGAGCTGCCGCTCCAGGTCCTCTTCGAGACGCCGCGGCTCGCGGACCTCGCCGCCCGCATCGACGAGGGCGCCCCGCGCCGCGCCTCCCGCCTCGTGCGGCTCCACGCCGGCGGCTGCGGCACCGGCAGCCCGGTGTTCTGCTGGCCCGGCCTCGGCGGCTACCCGATGAACCTGCGGCTGCTCGGCGGCGCCGCCGCGCCCGGCCGGGACTTCTACGGCGTGCAGGCGCACGGCATCAACGCCGGTGAGGAGCCGTACGGCACGATCCGCGAGATGGCGATGGCCGACGTGGCGGAGATCCGCCGCGTCCAGCCCAGCGGGCCGTACACGCTGTGGGGCTACTCCTTCGGGGCGCGCGTCGCCTTCGAGGCGGCCTGGCAGCTGGAGCAGTCCGGCGAGAAGGTGGACCGGCTGATGCTGATCTGCCCCGGCAACCCGAAGGTCCGCGCGGCCGACGGCCACCGCTGGGGCCGCGAGTCCAGCTACGCGAACCCCGCGTACGTGACGATCCTGTTCTCCGTCTTCAAGGGCACCATCCAGGGGCCCGAGCTGGAGGAGTGCCTGCGCCGGGTCACCGACGAGGAGTCGTTCGTGGAGTTCACGGCGGGCCTGCTGCCTGAGCTCGGCACGGAGACGGTCCGCCGCATCACCCGGATCGTGTCGGCGACGTACGAGTTCGAGTACGGCTTCCGCGAGCTGCGGGAGCGCCGCATCGACGCCCCCGTCACCATCTTCAAGGCCCGCGGCGACGACTACTCGTTCGTGGAGGGCAGCTCCGGCTACTCCGCGGAGCCGCCGCGGATCGTCGAGCTGGAGGGCGACCACTACGAAGTGCTGAAGACCGGCGGTGTGGACGAACTCTCAAGCGCGATCCGGATACTGACCAGCGATCAGTGAGTCGGTCCCCGAACAGACCCCTCGCCTCCGCGGACGTCCCCCGCCGCGGAGGCGAGGCCGCGCCCGGCGCACCCGGCACCGCCCGGGACGCCGCGGCGCCCCGCACACCGCGAAAGGAGCTCCACCGTGCCGCACGTCAGCATCAAGCACTGGCCGCGCACGTTCACCGACGCCGAGAAGCAGGACCTGGTCGCATCGCTGACCACGACCGTCACCAGGGTCTTTGCCTGCGAGCCGGGCGCGGTGTCGATCGCCGTGGAGCCGGTCGAGCCCTCGCTGTGGCTCGACCGGGTCCACGGCCCCGAAATCCAGGCACGCGGCCACCTGCTGTGGAAGGAGCCGCACTACTCGCAGCCGATCCCGAACGACCCGCCCGGAGGCACCCGATGAGCGCCACCCCCCGCACCGCCGTCCCGCTCGTCTTCACGGAGGAGGTCCGTGAGGCGCTGCACGAGGGCCGCCCGGTCGTCGCCCTGGAGTCGAACGTCATCACGCACGGCCTGAAGTACCCGCACAACGCCGAGACCGCGCACCAGGTCGAGGCCGCCGTGCGCAAGGGCGGCGCGGTCCCGGCGACGATCTGCGTGGAGGACGGCGCGGTCCGGGTCGGGATGACGGACGCCGACATCGAGCGGTTCGCGTCCGAGCCCGGCATACCGAAGGTGTCCAGCCGAGACCTGCCCGTCGTCCTCGCCCGCGGCGGCCGCGGCGCGACCACCGTCGCGTCGTCCCTCGTGGCGGCGGAGCTGGCCGGCATCCCGTTCTTCGCGTCCGCCGGGCTCGGCGGCGTGCACCGCGGCGCCGAGACCACCATGGACGTCTCCTCGGACCTGATCCAGCTCACCCGCTCCAAGGTCGCCGTGGTGTGCGCCGGCGCGAAGATGATCCTGGACCTGAAGCTGACCATGGAGTACCTGGAGACGCAGTGCGTCCCGGTCGTCAGCTACGGCTCCGACGACTTCCCCGCCTTCTACTGCGCCTCCAGCGGGGTCCGCTCCCCGCACCGCGTCGACGACGAGGACCTCATCGCGCGGATCGTGCGGCTGCACTGGGCGGCGGGCCACCCCGGCGGCGTGGTCGTCACCGCCCCGCCCCGCGACGAGGACGCCGTCGACCCGGAGGTGGCGGAGGCCGCGATCCGGGACGCCCTGGCCCAGGCGGACCGGGACGGGGTGGCCGGTCAGGGCCTCACCAAGTACCTGATGCACGCCGTCGACCGGGCCACCGGGGGACGCACCGCGCAGGCCAACATGGCCGTGCTGATCTCCACCGCCGAGGTCGGCGGCCGCATGGCGGCGGCGTACGCCCGCGCAGCCGCCGAGGACGGCGGGACCGGCGGCCGCCCGGGGCCTGACCGGCGGGCCGACTCCTCCTGATCACCCGCGGCGCGCCGTACGGCACCACCCCCGTACGGGCCGCGCCGCACCGGCCCGGACCGCGCCCGGCCCCGGTCCGGGCCCCCGGCCACCGCGGCCACGGCCACCCGGGCACCGCGCGGCCCCGGCTGCCGGGCCCCGCACGGCCCCGGCTGCCGGCCGCCGTCCGCGGCAGCCGAGGGCGCCGCCGCCGGCGGACGCCCCACCACCGCACGTCCCGGCCGGCCGGTCCGGCCACCGCGCCGGCCACCGCCTTGCCACCGCACCGCCCGACCCAGGGAGACATCGCATGACCTCGCTCTTCGACACCGCGACCTTCGGCAAGATCCCCCTCCGCAACCGCCTCCTGATGGCCCCCATGACCCGCAACCGCGCCACGCCGGAGGGCGCCGCCACCGCGCTCATGGCCGAGTACTACGCCCAGCGGGCCACCTCCGGGCTGATCATCACGGAGGGCGTCCAGCCCTCCCAGGTCGGCCAGGGCTTCATCAACACCCCCGGCCTGCACACCCCCGAGCAGGTCGCGTCCTGGCGCACGGTCACCGACGCGGTGCACGCGCAGGGCGGCAGGATCATGGTGCAGCTGATGCACTCCGGCCGCATCGGCCACCCCTCGCTGTACGCCAGCGCCCACGAGCCCGTCGCGCCGTCCCCGGTGCGGGCGGCCGGCCGGCAGTTCACGCCGGAGGGCCTGCAGGAGTACCTGGTGCCGCGCGAGCTGACCACCGCCGAGATCGACGCCACCGTCCGCGACTTCGCCGACGCGGCCCGGGGCGCCATGGAGGCCGGCTTCGACGGCGTGCAGATCCACGCGGGCAACGGCTTCCTCCTGCACCAGTTCCTCTCCGAGAACACCAACCACCGCACCGACGCCTACGGCGGGTCCGTCGCGAACCGGATCCGCTTCACCGTCGAGGTCACCGAGGCCGTCACCGCCGCCGTCGGCAACGAGCACACCGCGGTCCGCGTCTCGCCGGGCAACCCGTACAACGACATCGCGGAGGGCGACACCGAGGCGCTGTACGCGGCGCTGGTCCCCGCGCTGCCCGAGCTGGCGTTCCTGGAGGTCTGCGAGATCGTGACCCGCCCCGTGACCCGGGCCGTCCGCGACCTGTGGCGGGGCAACCTGGTCGTGAACCCGCACGCCGCCCCCGACTCCTTCCCCGCCACGGCCCGCACCGCGCAGGAGGTGCTGGACGAGGGCCTGGCCGACGCGGTGTCGCTCGGTGCGCTGTTCCTCGCCAACCCGGACCTCCCGGCCCGTATCGCGGCGGACGGCCCGTACAACGACGTCGACGACTCGACGTTCTACGGCGGCGACCACCGCGGCTACACCGACTACCCGACGCTGACCGCCTGACCGCCTGACCGCCTGACCGCCGCCTCAGCACCGCCGGGGCCCGGAGCCGCCGCGGGCGCGGCCGGAACGCCCTCCGGCCGCGCCCGCGGCTCCGGCACCTCCGCGCCCGCGGCTGCCGTTTCGTACGCCTCCGCGACCGGCCCCGGACCGGGCGGTGACCAGGACACGAGGAGCGGCACAGGCGACCCGGACCGGACCGTACGGCGCCGGGCCGTGCGCGGACCGTACCGGGGCGGCGACGCACCGCGCACACCGCGCCCGCCCCGGTAAACTCGGCTGCTTACCCATTCGCCGGAGGTGTGCGCGCGTGTCCTGCCTGATCGTCCAGAGCGACAAGACACTCCTGCTCGAAGTGGACCACGAGCAGGCCGACGCCTGCCGCCGCGCCATCGCGCCGTTCGCCGAGCTGGAGCGGGCGCCCGAGCACATCCACACGTACCGCATCACCCCGCTCGGCCTGTGGAACGCCCGGGCCGCCGGGCACGACGCCGAGCAGGTCGTGGACGCGCTCGTCGAGTACTCCCGCTACCCCGTGCCGCACGCCCTGCTCGTCGACGTCGCCGAGACGATGGCCCGCTACGGCCGGCTGACCCTCAGCAAGCACCCCGCGCACGGACTCGTCCTGTCCACCACCGACCGCCCGGTCCTGGAGGAGGTGCTGCGCTCCAAGCGGATCAAGCCGCTCGTCGGCGCCCGCATCGACGCGGACACCGTCGCCGTGCACCCGTCGGAGCGCGGCCAGATCAAGCAGACGCTGCTGAAGCTGGGCTGGCCCGCGGAGGACCTCGCCGGCTACGTCGACGGGGAGGCCCACCGCATCGACCTGGACGAGTCCGGCTGGGCGCTGCGCCCCTACCAGAAGCAGGCCGTGGAGGGCTTCTGGCACGGCGGGTCCGGTGTGGTCGTGCTGCCCTGCGGCGCCGGCAAGACCCTGGTCGGCGCGGGCGCCATGGCGAAGGCCAAGGCGACCACGCTCATCCTCGTCACCAACACCGTGTCCGCCCGCCAGTGGAAGCACGAACTGGTCAAGCGCACCTCGCTCACCGAGGACGAGGTGGGCGAGTACAGCGGGACGAAGAAGGAGATCCGGCCCGTCACCATCGCCACGTACCAGGTGCTCACCACGAAGCGGAAGGGCGTCTACCCGCACCTGGAGCTGTTCGACTCCCGGGACTGGGGCCTGGTCGTCTACGACGAGGTGCACCTGCTGCCCGCGCCCGTGTTCAAGTTCACCGCCGACCTGCAGGCGCGCCGGCGGCTCGGCCTGACGGCGACGCTCGTGCGGGAGGACGGCCGCGAGTCCGACGTCTTCTCGCTCATCGGCCCGAAGCGGTTCGACGCGCCGTGGAAGGAGATCGAGGCGCAGGGCTACATCGCGCCCGCCGACTGCGTGGAGGTCCGCGTCGACCTCACCGAGTCGGAGCGGTTCGCCTACGCCACGGCGGAGAGCGACGAGAAGTACCGCTTCTGCTCCACCACCGCGACCAAGCGGAAGGTGACGGAGGCGCTGGTGCGGAAGTTCGCGGGGCAGCAGATCCTCGTCATCGGCCAGTACATCGACCAGCTCGACGAGCTCGGCGAGCACCTCGACGCGCCCGTCATCAAGGGCGAGACGTCGAACGCGCAGCGGGAGAAGCTGTTCGACGCCTTCCGCAACGGCGAGATCCACGTGCTCGTCGTCTCCAAGGTCGCGAACTTCTCCATCGACCTGCCGGAGGCGACGGTCGCCATCCAGGTGTCGGGCACCTTCGGCTCCCGCCAGGAGGAGGCGCAGCGCCTCGGCCGGGTGCTGCGGCCCAAGGCGGACGGGCACAAGGCCCACTTCTACTCGGTGGTCGCCCGGGACACCGTCGACCAGGACTTCGCCGCGCACCGGCAGCGGTTCCTCGCGGAGCAGGGCTATGCGTACCGGATCGTCGACGCGGGCGACATCCTCGGCGGCGGCGTCAGCGGCGGCGCCTGACGAGACCGGCGGCGTCCTCGTCGCCGTACCGGCCGAGCACGGCCACCTCGAAGGCGGTCGCGGCGGCGACCCGCGCGGCGCGCAGGACATCGCCCGGCCGGAGGGCGGGCCGGTCGTGGGAGCGGCGGAGGGCGGTGGCGCCGGCGGCGGTCCGGCCCCGGCGGCGAACGTCGTGGAAGTCATGTCTCCATGGTCCGTTCCGCCCGGGGCCGTGCCATCGCCCGCCGGGCGGAATCCGCGGGCGGCCCGCGTACGCCTCAGGTCAGACGCCGTCCCCTCCGGGGAGGAGGGCCCGCCGGGCGACCCCTACGGGGCGGCGGCCCGCTTCCTGCGGGGCGGGCCGTGCGGCCTGCGAGGCGGGCCCCGTGCCGCTGGGGGCGGGGGTGTCCGTACCGCCTGCGGGGCGCGGCACGGGACCCTGCCGTATGGGCGGTGCGGTCCGGAGCCTCGCCTGCGGGGCGGTGCGGCCCGGAGCGTGCCGTAGCCGTGCGGCGGCACGGACCGCCGCACGGGAGGAAAACCCTTGGCGCCCCCCGCTCCCCGCCCACTAGCATCTTCGCCCTTGCCCGCCTCCCCCGGCGCAGTCCGGCCCGGGAGCGCCGCCGTCCGGTCGGAAACCGGCGGCTGACCCGGAGACCACCCGCACCGCCTCGGAGGCACCCCCATGTCCGCACCGCCGGAGTCCGACCCTCTCGCCCGCGAGCGCGCCCACCTGGCGGAGTCCCGGTCCGCGCTGCGCGCCATGCGGGAGGACGTCGAGGCGCTCGACATCCGGGACGTCACCGCGAACTGGGTGAACGCCCGGGTCCTGGAGCGGCAGATCGAGGAACGCGTCAAGGCGCTGGCCGACCACGCGGACACGCCGCTGTTCTTCGGCCGCGTCGACTACCTGCCCGGCACCCAGGAGGGCCGCCGCTTCTACATCGGGCGGCGCCACGTCCACGACGCCGACGGCGACCCGATGGTGGTCGACTGGCGCGCACCGGTGTCGCAGCCCTTCTACCGCGCCTCCCGGCGGGACCCGCAGGACGTGCGGCTGCGGCGGCGCTTCGGCTACACGGGCGGCGAGCTCACCGCGTACGAGGACGAGCACCTCACCGACCCGGCCGAGGAGGAGCGGACCAGCCGGCTGCTCCAGGCGGAGATCGAGCGGCCCCGCGTCGGCCCGATGCGCGACATCGTGGCCACGATCCAGCCGGAGCAGGACGAGATCGTCCGCAGCGGGCTGTCCGGCACGGTGTGCGTGCAGGGCGGCCCCGGCACGGGCAAGACGGCGGTGGGCCTGCACCGCGTCGCGTACCTCCTCTACGCGCACCGGGAGCGCCTCGCCAGGACCGGCACGCTCGTCGTCGGCCCGAACCGCTCCTTCCTCCGCTACATCGAGCAGGTCCTGCCGGCGCTGGGCGAGCTGGAGGTCCGGCAGGCCACGGTGGAGGACCTCGTGTCCGCGCACGTGGAGGTGCGGGGCGAGGACGGCGCGGACGCCGCCGTGGTGAAGGGCGACGCCCGGATGGCGGAGGTCCTGCGGCGGGCGCTGCGCTCGCACGTGACGCCGCCGGCGGAGCCGGTGGTCGTGGTGCGCGGCGCGCGGCGGTGGCGGGTCCCGGCCTACGAGGTCGAGGAGATCGTCCGCGAGCTGCTGTCCCGCGACATGCGCTACGGCGCCGCGCGGGACGCCCTGCCGCAGCGGATCGCGCACGCGGTGCTGGTGCGGATGGAGGCGGCGGGGGAGGCGCCGGACGACCGGGTGCAGGACGCGGTGGCGCGCAGCGCCGCGGTGAAGGCCGCCGTGAAGGCGGTCTGGCCGCAGGTGGACCCGGCGAAGCTGGTCCTGCGCCTGCTGGGCGACGCGGCGTTCCTCGCCGCGCACGCGGAGGGCCTGCTGACGGAGCAGGAGCAGAAGACGATCCTGTGGGAGAAGCCGCCGCGGGGCGTGCGGTCCGCCCGGTGGTCCCTGGCGGACGCGGTGCTCGTGGACGAGGCGGCCGACCTGGTGGCGCGCACCGCGTCGCTGGGCCACGTGGTGCTGGACGAGGCGCAGGACCTGTCGCCGATGCAGTACCGGGCGGTGGGGCGGCGCTGCTCCACGGGGTCGGCGACGGTCCTCGGGGACCTGGCGCAGGGCACCACGCCGTGGGCGACGGGGAGTTGGGCGGAGGCGCTGCGGCACCTGGGCAAGGCGGACGGCCGGGTGGAGGAGCTGACGGCGGGCTTCCGCGTGCCCCGGGACGTCATCGCGTACGCGTCCCGGCTGCTCCCGCACATCGCGCCCGGCCTGGCCGAGGTGCGTTCGGTGCGCGAGAGCCCGGGCTCGCTGGAGGTCCGAGCGGTCCCGGCGCAGGCCCGGGACGCGGAGGCGGCGGCGGCCTGCGCGCGGTACCTGCGGCGGGAGGGCTCCGTCGGGCTGATCGCGGCGGACGGGCGCCTGCCGGCGCTGGCGGCGGCGCTGGCGGAGGCGGGCGTCCCGCACCTGGCGCCGGGCGACGAGACCACCCCGGACGTGCGCCTGACGCTTGTCCCGGCGAGCTTGGCGAAGGGCCTGGAGTACGACTACGTGGTGCTCGACGAACCGGCCGCCGTGGTGGACGCGGAGCCGGACGCCCGCACGGGGCTGCGCCGCCTGTACGTGGCGCTGACCCGCGCGGTCTCGGGCCTGACCGTGCTCCACGCGGCGCCCCTGCCGCAGGAGCTGGCGGAGGAGCCGGCGGGGGAGTAGGGCCGGGTTCCGGCGGGTCGCGGGACGGCGGCCCACCGCCGGGCGGTGTCCGTGTCAGAGGACGACGCGGAAGTGCGTGGTCAGCCGGCCGTCCGTGTCGAGGACGTGGAAGGCGAGGCCCGGGGGCTGGTCGCGGTCCGCGGGCTGGTCGCCCTCCCACGGCATGCGCAGCGTCCAGGTGACCGCCGGACCCACGATCAGGGGGCGCTCCGCGAACGTCGACACGGCGGCGGTGTGGGCGTGGCCCGTCAGGACGGCGGTGACCTGGGGCCGGTCCAGCAGGATCGCCTCCAGTTCCTCCGGTTCCTCCAGGAGGTAGGCGTCCGGCAGCGGGTGGTGCAGCCGCACCGGCGGGTGGTGGAAGGCGATGAGGGCGTTCACGTCGTCGGGGAGCTGCGCGAGGGTCTGGTCGATCCACGCGATGGTGTCGCGGTCGAGGCGGCCCTCGCCGCGGCCCGGCACCGACGAGTCGCACATGAGGATCGCCGTGTCCCCGATGTGGTGGAGCCGGTTGACCGGCGCGTCGGCCGGGGCCTCCAGCAGGAGCGACTTGCGGTAGGCGGACCGGACGTCGTGGTTGCCGGGGCAGGTGAGCACCGGGAACGCGGACGTGAGGAGGGCCGCCGCCTCCTCGTACTCGGCGGGCGCGCCGTTGTCGGCGATGTCCCCGGTGACCAGCAGGGCGTCGGGGCGGCGCGGCAGCGTGTGGAGGTACTGCATGACACGGGTCGCGCGCTGGGTCGCCCTCTCGCTGCCGTCCAGGTGCAGGTCGCTGATCTGCGCAAGCAGCATGTCGCTCTCCCTCCTCCTGGGCGTACCGATGCGGCCACCCGAGGTGTTCTACCGGTAACTTAGAGTTTTACCGTTAGAAAACGTAGAGGGTGGCCTGCGATGTGATCAAGAGGCAGATGAAGATTGACCGAATGACGAGCAGGGAGTTGGGAGGGCGCTTCGTGGAGCGCTGGCTGGCACTCGAACTGGCGAACACCATTCGCAACGACGGCAGCGGAGGGCTCGCGGACCACCTCGACACCGTGGAGGGGGCCGCCCGGTGGCTCCGCGAGCTGGACGGGCTCCCGCTGCCGGACGACGCCGAGGTCGACGAGTCGTTCCGGGTGGCCCTGGTCGAGCTGCGGGCCGCCGTGCGGGCGCTGTTCGCCCGTGCCGTCAGCCCGCGCCCCGCCTCCCGCGCCGACGCCCGCAGGCTCATGCCGGTGGGTCAGGCCCTCGCCCGGCTCAACGAGGCCGCCGCACGGGAACCGGTGGTGCCGCGCCTCGACTGGCCGGAAGGCGTTGCTCCATCCGTGCGACTGCTGTCGGCCGAGACCGACCCGCGGATACGGGTCCTCGGGGCACTGGCCCGCGACGCGGCCGAGTTCCTCAGCGGGGCGTGCGCGCAGCACCTGCGGTCCTGTACGGCGCCCCGCTGCGTGCGCTACTTCGTGAAGAACCACGGCCGCCAGGAGTGGTGCAAGCCCTCGTGCGGCAACCGCGCCCGCGCGGCCCGCCACTACCGCCGCCGCCAGGCCCCGGCCTGACCCCGGGCTCCCGGACTGCGGCTCCACGGCTGAGCCGAGAGGGGTCCGACCGAGGCGCGCGCGCCGGGCCGCAGCGGCGGGCGTTCCGGTGGGCGGGGGCAGGTGGGCCCCCGGTCGAGCGGCGGGCGTTCCGGCGGGGCCAAGGCCGTGCCGCCTTGGCGGCCGCCGGGGATCCGGCCTGCCCGGCGTCCCGGGGCGAGGCCGCCGCCCACGCCCCGTGCCCCGAGCTGTCCCCGCCACCGCCCGCACGCCCCGGTCGCCAGGCCCGCCTGCCCCGTCGCCTGCGAGCCCCGGTGTCCAGGCCCGCCTGCCCCACCGTGCGCACGCCCCGCCCGCCAGGCCCCGCCCGCCCCGTCGGCCTGGGCTGCGCCCGCCAGGCCCCGCCCTGCCGCCCGCCAGGGCTACGCCGCGTCGGTGTCCAGGGCGCGGCGCCAGGCCCGTACCGCGCCCTGGGCGACCGGGGAGGTCCAGCCCGCGGGGCGGGCCGCGCCGCCGATGTGGAAGGCGTCGACGCCGGCCGCGCGCAGGACCGGCACGTGGTCGAGGCGCAGGCCGCCGCCCACCAGCAGCTGCTGCTCGTGCCCCGGCTCGCCGCGCAGGCCCGCCTCGGCGCGCAGCACGTCGAGCCCGGTGTCGACCCCGGCCGCCGATCCCGCCGTCAGGTACGTGTCCAGGCCCGGCAGGTCGGCGAGCTGCTTGCGCAGGGCGGCGCGGTCGGCGGCGTGGTCGATCGCCCGGTGGAAGGTCCACCGGCAGCCCTCCAGCTCCGCGGCGAGCTGCTCCAGGACCGTGAGGTCCGGGTTCCCGTCCGCGTCGAGGAAGCCGAGGACGAACTCGTCCGCCCCCTCCGACCGCAGGTCGCCGGCGACCCGCTGGAGGGCCTCCACGTCGTCGGCCGTGAAACCGTCGGTGAGGCGCAGCATCACGCGCAGCGGGAGGTCGACGGCGGCGCGGATGCGGGCGTACGTCTCGCGGGACGGTGTCAGGCCGTCCGCCGCCATGTCGGTGACGAGTTCCAGTCGGTCCGCTCCTCCGGCCTGCGCGGCGATGGCGTCCTCCGCGTCGAGGGCGATCACCTCCAGGACTGCACGGTTGCTCATGGTTCCCATTCCTCCGGAAGGCGACGGGTCGACAGGTCTAGTCCAATAACGCCACCAGACTAATGCGCCGCGCCCGATCCGCCGCCCCCTCCGCAGCCCTTCCGGTCTGCCGGGCGGCGCTTTCCCGCCGCCCGACACTTGGCCGTCGATACCCCCATGGGGTATACAGAAGTCCGACATGGTTACCCCCTCGGGGTATAGTGAAGACCGAGCGACCAAGGAGCGCGCAGTCATGAGCAGCCACGCGACCGCATCCACGCCCGCCGCGGGCACCGGCGCCACCGCCGAGGTCGAGCTGGCCATCGGCGGCATGACCTGCGCCTCCTGTGCGGCCCGCATCGAGAAGAAGCTCAACCGCATGGACGGCGTCGAGGCGACCGTGAACTACGCCACGGAGAAGGCCAAGGTCGCCTACCGCGGCGCCGACGTCTCCGTGCAGGACCTCATCGCCACCGTCGAGGCCACCGGCTACACCGCCCGAGAACCCGAGCCGCCCGCGCCGAGCCCCACCGCCGGCGGGGCGCAGGGCGACGCCGCCGAGGACGACCCCGAGCTCACGGCGCTGCGCGGGCGGCTCGTCACCGCCGTCGTCCTGTCCGTACCCGTCATCGCCATGGCGATGATCCCGCCGCTCCAGTTCACGTACTGGCAGTGGCTCTCGCTGACCCTCGCCGCACCCGTCGTCGTCTACGCCGGCTGGCCGTTCCACCGCGCCGCCTGGACCAACCTCCGGCACGGCGCCGCCACCATGGACACGCTGATCTCGGTCGGCACCTCCGCGGCCTTCCTCTGGTCCCTGTGGGCGCTGTTCTTCGGTACGGCCGGCATGCCCGGCATGTCGCACCCGTTCACGTTCGCCGTCTCCCGCGGCGGGGGCGCCGGGAACATCTACCTGGAGGCCGCCGCCGGCGTCACCGCCTTCCTCCTCGCCGGGCGCTACTTCGAGGCCCGCTCCAAGCGGAAGGCCGGGGCCGCCCTGCGGGCCCTGCTGGAGCTCGGAGCCAAGGAGGTGACCGTCCTGCGCGACGGGCGGCAGCAGCTCGTCCCGACCGCCGACCTGCGCGTCGGCGACCGGTTCCTCGTCCGGCCCGGCGAGAAGATCGCCACCGACGGGACCGTCGTCGAGGGCTCCTCCGCCGTCGACGCCTCCATGCTCACCGGCGAATCCGTGCCGGTCGAGGTCGCCGTCGGCGACCCGGTCGCGGGCGCCACCCTCAACGCCGGGGGCCGCCTCGTCGTCGAGGCCACCCGCGTCGGCGCCGACACCCAGCTGGCCCGCATGGCCAAGCTCGTCGAGGACGCCCAGAACGGCAAGGCCGCCGCGCAGCGGCTCGCCGACCGCATCTCCGCGGTGTTCGTGCCGGTCGTGATCCTGCTGGCCCTCGCCACCCTCGGCGGGTGGCTCGCGCTCGGCGCCGGACTGACCGCCGCGTTCACCGCCGCCGTCGCCGTACTGATCATCGCCTGCCCGTGCGCCCTCGGACTCGCCACCCCGACCGCCCTCATGGTCGGCACCGGGCGGGGCGCCCAGCTCGGCATCCTCATCAAGGGCCCGGAAGTCCTGGAGACCACCCGCAAGGCCGACACCATCGTCCTCGACAAGACCGGCACGGTCACCACCGGCCGGATGACCCTGCTCGCCGTGCACCCCGCCGCCTCCACCACCGAGCACGAGGTGCTGCGGCTCGCCGGGGCCCTGGAGCACGCCTCCGAACACCCCGTCGCCCAGGCCGTCGCCGCCGGGGCCGCCGAGCAGACCGGCACCCTCCCCGACCCCGAGGACTTCGTGAACGTCCCCGGGCTCGGCGTCCAGGGCGTCGTCGACGGGCACGCGGTCCTCGTGGGCCGCGAGAAGCTGCTCGCCCAGTGGGCCATCGAGCTGCCCGAGGACCTCGCCCGCGCCAAGGAGGCCGCGGAGCGCTCCGGCCGCACCGCCGTCACCGTCGCCTGGGACGGCGAGGCCCGCGCCGTCCTGGAGGTCGCCGACGCGGTCAAGGACACCAGCGCCGAAGCCGTCCGCAGGCTGCGCGCCCTCGGGCTCACCCCGATCCTGCTCACCGGCGACAACCGGACCGTCGCCGACGCCGTGGCCCGCGAGGTCGGCATCGACGCCGCCCACGTCATCGCGGAGGTCATGCCCGAGGACAAGGTCGACGTGGTCAGGCGGCTCCAGGCCGAAGGACGCAGCGTCGCCATGGTCGGCGACGGGGTCAACGACGCCGCCGCCCTCGCCCAGGCCGACCTGGGCCTCGCCATGGGCACCGGCACCGACGCGGCCATGGAGGCCGGCGACCTGACCCTGGTACGGGGCGACCTGCGGGCCGCCGCCGACGCGATCCGGCTCTCCCGGAGCACCCTCGCCACCATCAAGGGCAACCTCTTCTGGGCCTTCGCCTACAACGTCGCCGCCCTGCCGCTCGCCGTGGCCGGCCTGCTGAACCCGATGATCGCGGGCGCGGCGATGGCCTTCTCGTCCGTCTTCGTCGTCGGCAACAGCCTGCGGCTGCGGGGATTCAAGGCCGCCGCCTGAACCACCGGCCGCCGTGCCCCCGGAGCGCCCTGCCGCGCCCCGGGGGCACAATGGCGTCCATGCCACGTGAGTCGCCCGAGCACCCCGCCCACGACGCACTCGTCCGCCGCTGGGTGGACACCGTGCAGCGGGCCGCCGGCCGGGCCCCGGAGGCCGACCGGTACGCCCGCGAGCTGCTGCGCCGCTGGGCCGAGCCGCAGCGCCGCTACCACACCACGGACCACCTGCTCGCCGTCCTGCGCCGGGTCGACGAACTGGCCGGGCACGCCGAGGACCTCGCCGCCGTGCAGCTCGCCGCCTGGTTCCACGACGCGTACTACCTGCCGGACCGGTCCACCAACGAGGAGCGCAGCGCCCGCCTCGCCGAACTCGCCCTGCCCGAACTGGGCGTCGCCCCGTCCCGTACGGCGGAGGTCGCCCGGCTCGTCCGGCTCACCGTCACCCACGACCCCGCCCCCGGCGACCGGGACGGCGAGGTCCTGTGCGACGCCGACCTCGCCGTCCTCGCCTCCGAGCCGGAGCGGTACGCGGCGTACGCGGCCGCCGTCCGCGAGGAGTACGGCTTCGTGCCGGACGACGCGTTCCGCGCCGGGCGGGCCGCGGTGCTGCGGCAACTGCTGGCTCTGGAACGGCTGTTCCGCACCCCGTACGGCGCGGAGCACTGGGAGGACGCGGCCCGGCGCAACCTGCGCGCCGAGCTGGGGCAGCTTTCCGTGTAGCAGGAATGCATCTGGCGCGGCCGGTGTTGGCGACTGTCATGCCCACCGATGACCAGCCCGATCCGTCCGCCTCCCCCCGCGCCACCGCTTCCCCCGCCGAAGCCGCAGAAGCCGCCGCTCCCGCCACTCCTGCTTCCCGCGGGGGCCGTATGCCGGTCGCCGTGTACATCCTCGGCCTGTCCGTCTTCGCCCTCGGAACCAGCGAGTTCATGCTGTCCGGGCTGCTGCCGGCCATCGCCGGCGACATGGACGTGTCCATCCCGAAGGCCGGACTGCTCGTCTCGGCGTTCGCCATCGGCATGGTCGTCGGCGCGCCGCTCCTCGCCGTGGCGACACTGCGGCTGCCCCGCAAGGCGACCCTCCTCGCCCTCCTCGCCGTCTTCGGCCTCGGACAGGTCGCGGGCGCCCTCGCCCCCACGTACGAGGTGCTGTTCGCCTCACGGGTCGTCAGCGCACTGGCCTGCGCGGGGTTCTGGGCCCTCGGCGCGTCCGTCGCCGTCGCCATGGTGGACCAGGGCTCCCGCGCCCGCGCCATGGCCGTCATGATCGGCGGCCTGTCCGTCGCCAACGTGCTCGGCGTCCCCGCGGGCGCCTTCCTCGGCGAGCACTTCGGCTGGCGGTCCGCGTTCTGGGCCGTCGGCGCCGCCTCCGCCGTCGCCCTCGCCGGGGTCCTCACCCGCGTCCCGCACCTGCCGCTCCCCGACCGGAAGCCCGAGCTGCGCCGCGAACTCGCCGTCTACCGGGACCGGCAGGTGTGGCTCGCCGTGGCCTTCACCGCCTGCACGGCGGGCGGGGTCTTCGGGGCGTTCTCGTACCTCGCGCCGCTCCTCACCGACGTCGCCGGACTCGCCTCCGGCTGGGTGCCCGGCGTGCTGGCGCTGTTCGGGGCCGGTGCGCTCCTCGGCACGGCGCTCGGCGGCCGCCTGGCCGACGCGCACCTCTTCGGGGTGCTGCTCAGCGGCACCGCGGCCGCGACGGTGCTGCTCGCACTGCTGGGCCTGCTCGGCGGCAGCCCGGTCGTCGCCGTCGCCGTGTCGTTCCTCGTCGGCGTCGCCGCCTTCTTCACCGCGCCCGCCCTGAACGCGCGGATGTTCCAGGTCGCCGGGGCCGCCCCCACCCTCGCCGGGGCCACCGCCACCGCGGCGTTCAACCTCGGCAACACCGGCGGCCCGTGGCTCGGCGGGCTCGTCATCGACGCGGGCCTCGGCTACCGCGCCCCCGCGTGGGCCGGTGCCGCCATGACCCTGGCCGCCCTGGCGCTGGTGGCCGTCGCGCTGCGGCGGCAGTCGCGGGAGCGCGGCGCGCCGAGCCGGGTGGTCATGGGCGCCGCGGCAGCGGGCGGGGCGGGGCTCAGGGACGCGGTGCCGGACGGCGCTTCGGGCGGCGCAGCCCCGCGGCGGTGAGCAGCCGCACCAGCTCCTTCGAACCCACCTCGACCGCGCCCGCCGCCACCGCGTCGGCGTAGCGGGTCGACGGGATGTCGTAGTGGTCGCCGTCGAAGGCGTGCGGCGGAGCGCCGAGCGCGGCGGCCGCCGCGTGCAGCTCCTCGAACGACACGTCGCTGATCAGATGCGACCACATGCGTCCGTGGCCGGGCCAGTTCGGGGGTCGATGTAGAGCGTCACGCCGCACGACCCGCCGCACGACCCCCGCCGCGCCCGCGGCCGGTGCCGCCCGCGTCACCGCAGGCTCCGCCGCCCGCGTCACCGCAGGCTCCGCCGCCCGCGTCACAGCAGACTCCGCTGCCGCCCGCGTCACCGCAGGCTCCGCCGCCCCCGTCACCGCAGGCTCCCCACCGGGGCGACCACCACGCCCGCCCGGCCGCACACCCAGTGCGGGTCCGGGCCGAGCTCCGGTTCCACGTCCAGGGCGTGCGGGTCGCCGCTGTCGCACACCGGGCACAGCGGCCACCGCCCGTACCGCTCCAGCAGCGCGTCCTGCACGTCCTGCGCGACCAGCCCGGCCACGAACGTCACCCCGTCCGGCCACTGCTCCACCCACCAGCGGCGCTGGGCCACCGCGTCCTCCACCAGCGACACGATCTCCGCCTCGGCCACCTCCCGGGCGGTCAGGTCCGCGAGGACCAGCGCGCGGGCGGCGTGCAGCGCCTGCTCCAGGGTGTCCGGGTTGCTCATGCAGCCATTCTGACCCGCGGGGTTGACGGTCACCATCGCTGAAAATACGTTTCGGATGTGACCGACAAGGCGAAGGAAACTTTCATCACGGGGTCCGGTGGCCTCCCCGTCGGTGCCGCGCCCGACGTCCTCGCCGCCAAGGTGCGCACCCTCGCCCCCTCCATGACCCGCTCCATGCAGCGCGTCGCCGAAGCCGTCGCCGCCGACCCGGCCGGGTGCGCCGCCCTCACGGTCACCGGTCTCGCCGAGCTGACCTCCACCAGCGAGGCCACCGTGGTCCGCACCGCCCGCGCCCTCGGCTACTCCGGCTACCGCGACCTGCGGCTCGCCCTCGCCGGGCTCGCCGCCCAGCGCCGCTCCGGCCGCGCCCCCGCGCTCACCGCGGACATCGCCGTCGACGACCCGCTGGAGGACGTCGTCGCCAAGCTGGCCCGCGAGGAGCAGCAGACCCTCGCCGACACCGCCGCCGCCCTCGACACCGCCCAGCTCGCCGCCGCCGTCGCCGCGGTCGCCGCCGCCCGGCGCACCGACCTGTACGGCGTCGGCGCCTCCGCCCTGGTCGCCCACGACCTGGCGCAGAAGCTGTCGCGCATCGGGCTGGTCGCGCAGGCGCACAGCGACCCGCACCTCGCCGTGACCAGCGCCGTGCAGCTCCGCCCGGGCGACGTCGCCGTGGCCGTCACCCATTCGGGCGCCACCAGCGACGTCATCGAGCCGCTGCGGGCCGCGTTCGACCGGGGCGCGACCACCATCGCCCTCACCGGCCGCCCCGACGGGCCCGTCGCCCGGTGCGCCGACCACGTCCTCACCACGTCCACGGCCCGGGAGACCGAGCTGAGACCCGCCGCCATGGCGTCCCGCACCAGCCAGCTCCTCGTCGTGGACTGCCTGTTCACCGGGGTCTGCCAGCGCACGTACGCGGCGGCCGCGCCCGCGCTCGCCGCGTCGTACGAGGCCCTCGCCCACCGCAGGGCGGCCCCCCGCCCCCGTACCAGCAGGTGAGCACGTAAGGAGCCGACATGACCGACCCGGCGACCGACGCCGCCGCCCTCCGCAGCCACCTGGACACCCTCACCACCGAGGGGTTCCGCCCCGACCTGGCCGATGTCGACACCCGGCCCACCCTCGACATCGCCCGCGCCATGAACGCCGGGGACCAGGCCGTGCCCGCCGCCGTCGCGGCCCAGCTGCCGAGCATCGCCGCCGCCGTCGACGCCGTCGCGGACCGCATGGCCCGCGGCGGGCGGCTCGTCTACGCGGGCGCGGGCACCGCCGGGCGGCTCGGCGTGCTCGACGCCAGCGAGTGCCCGCCCACCTTCAACACGGACCCCTCCCAGGTCGTCGGCCTGGTCGCGGGCGGGCCCGCCGCGCTCGTCCGCTCCGTGGAGGGCGCCGAGGACTCCGCCGACCTCGCCCACGCCGACCTCAAGGCCCTGGAGCTCACCGACGCCGACACCGTCGTCGGCGTCTCCGCCTCCGGCCGCACCCCCTACGTCCTCGCCGCCGTCGCGTACGCACGCGACCTGGGGGCCCTGACGGTCGGCCTGGCCTGCAACCCGGGCAGCGCCCTCGCCGCGGCCGCCGACCACGCGATCGAGGTCGTCGTCGGGCCGGAGTTCGTCACCGGCTCCACCCGCCTGAAGGCGGGCACCGCCCAGAAGCTGGTGCTCAACATGATCTCGACGATCACCATGATCCGGCTCGGCAAGACGTACGGGAACCTCATGGTCGACGTGCGCGCCACCAACGACAAGCTGCGGGCCCGCTCCCACCGCCTCGTCGCCCAGGCCACCGGCGCGTCCGACGCGGAGACGGCGGAGGCCCTCGCCGCGACGGGCGGCGAGGTCAAGCACGCGATCCTCGTGCTGCTCGGCGGAGTCGACGCCGCCACGGCCGCCCGCCTGCTCGCCGCCCACGGCGGACACCTGCGCGCCGCGCTCGCCGCCGCGGCCGCCCCCTGACCCGTACGAGCACCGCGGCCGCCCCCTGCGGCACCGCGGCCGCCCCCCGACCCGTACGAGCACGGTGAGAGGCCCATGACGACGACAGAGGAAGCCCACAGACGGACCGCCGCGGAGCTGCTCCCCCTCGTCGGCGGGGCCGCCAACGTCGCGGCGGTCACCCACTGCATGACCCGCCTGCGCCTCACCCTCCGGGACCGGTCCCTCGTCCGCGACGAGGAGGCGCGGGCCCACCCGGCGGTGCTGGGCGTGGTGGAGGAGGCGGCGTCGGGGTCGTACCAGCTCGTCCTCGGGCCCGGCGCGGTGGCGAAGGTGACCCGCGAGTTCGAGGCGCTCGTCACCCCGGCGGCCCTGAAGGAGGCCCAGCGGGCCCGCAACGCCAAGCCGTTCAAGCTGCTCCTGCGCCGCGTCGCGAACATCTTCGTGCCGCTGATCCCGGCGCTCATCGGCTGCGGGGTCGTCGCGGGCCTCAACGGCCTGCTGGCGAACCTGGGCTGGCTCCCCGGGCTGACCCCCGCCCTCACGGCCGTCTCCTCCGGCTTCATGGCGCTGATCGCGGTCTTCGTCGGGGCCAACACGGCCAAGGAGTTCGGCGGGACACCGGTGCTGGGCGGCGCGGTCGCGGCCGTCGTCGTCTACGCCGGGGTGTCCCGCATCGAGGTGTTCGGGCAGGAGCTCAGGCCGGGCCAGGGCGGGGTCCTCGGCGCGCTGGCGGCGGCGTTCCTCGCCACCCGCGTGGAGCGCTGGTGCCGCCGCCACGTCCCGGAGGCCGTCGACGTCCTCGTCACGCCCACGCTGACGGTCCTCGTCGCGGGCCTCGCCACGGTGTACGGCCTGATGTACGCGGCGGGGGAGGCGGCCGAAGCGATCGGCACGGCCGCGGACCGCCTCCTCGCCCACGGCGGCGCGGTCGCGGGCTTCGTCCTGGGCGGGCTGTTCCTGCCGCTGGTGATGCTGGGCCTGCACCAGGCGCTGATCCCGCTGCACGCCACGCTCATCGAGCAGCAGGGCCACACGGTGCTGCTGCCCGTGCTGGCGATGGCGGGCGCGGGCCAGGTGGGTGCGGCGGCCGCGGTGTACGTGCGGCTGCGCCACGACACGGCGATGCGCCGCACCATCAGGTCCGCGCTGCCCGCCGGGCTGCTGGGCGTGGGGGAACCGCTGATCTACGGCGTGACCCTGCCGCTCGGCCGCCCGTTCGTGACGGCGTGCCTGGGCGGCGCGGTCGGCGGCGGAGTGGTCGGCCTGTTCGGCATGTGGGGCCACACGGTCGGCTCGACGGCGATCGGCCCGTCCGGCTGGGCGCTGTTCCCCCTGCTCGCCGGCCCCGGAGGGCCCTTGGCGACGGTCGCCGCGTACGGCGCTGGCCTGCTCGCCGGGTACGCGGCGGCTTCGCCGCGACGTACCTCTGGGGGCTGCGGGGCGTACCGGCGACGGGCGCCACGCCCCAGGCCGGACCGGCGGAGGGCGGGGTGGCGGAGGGCCTACCCGCGGAGGGCGGGGCAGCGCACGGTGAGGCGGCGGAGGGCGGTGCGGCGCGGGCTGATGCCGGGGCGGACGGCGGCGTGCGGGGCAGTGCCGCCCGCGGCCGCCCCGCGCGGGGAGGCCCCGCAGGACACCCCGGCGGAGGGCGGCGCCGGGCGGCGGCCCCGCTGACGGGAGGCCGCCGCCGGAACGTACCCGCCCCACCGCCTCCGAGAACCGGCCGGCCCGGACGCGGACCCGACCCGCCCCGCCGCCTCCGAGAACCGGCCGGCCCGGGCGCGGACCCGACCCGCTCCGCCGCCTCCGAGAACCGGCCGGCCCGGACGCGGACCCGACCCGCCCCACCGCCTCCGAGAACCGGCCGGCCCGGGCGCGGACCCGACCCGCTCCGCCGCCCCCGAGAACCGGCCGGCCCGGACGCGGACCCGACCCGCCCCTGCGAAACGTCCCGGGACCGGCCCGCCCGTGGGAAACGGCCCGCCATGGGTGCCGGGGCGCGCCGTGCGGGCCCCGGCCTCAGAGGGCCAGGACGAGCTTGCCGCGGACCCGGCCGTCCGCGCTGAGCCGGTGGGCCCGCGCCGCCTCCTCCAGCGGCAGGACCTCCTGCACCTCCACGTGCACCGCCCCGGCGTCGACGAGGGCGCCGATCCGCCGCAGCGCCTCGCCGTCGGGCGCCACGATGACGCGGCGCGCCGCGACTCCCGGCACGCGGTGCGCCTCGTCCACCGGCTCCGGCAGCGTGATGAGCGTGCCGCCGTCCCGCAGCATTCCCCACGACGCGGCCTGCACGGGGCCGCCGACGGTGTCCAGGACCATGTCGAACGGCTTCAGGTCCGCCGGGTCCACCACGGTGCGGTCCACCGGCTCGTCCACACCCAGGCGGTGCAGGAACTCCACGTTCCGCCCCGAAGCGGTGGCCGTGACGTGCGCCCCCAGGTGCTTCGCGAACTGCACGGCGAAGTGGCCGACCCCGCCCGCACCCGCGTGCACCAGCACCCGCTGCCCGGCGCCGGCCCCGGCCGCCTCCAGGGCCTGCCACGCCGTCAGCCCGGCCAGCGGCACGGCCGCGGCCTGCGCCCACGACAGGCCGGCCGGCTTCGGCGCCACCGCCGACGCGGGGATCGCGGTCAGCTCCTGGTAGGCCGCCCCGTACGGCAGCGG
This sequence comes from Streptomyces sp. CC228A, assembly GCF_021390935.1. Classification (GTDB taxonomy): domain Bacteria; phylum Actinomycetota; class Actinomycetes; order Streptomycetales; family Streptomycetaceae; genus Streptomyces. Next base: position 219,312 of record NZ_JAJPUI010000010.1, on the reverse strand, counting down.
CAGCATCCCGTACACCTCCTCGCCCACCGCGGGCCCCCCGGGGACGGTGGCGCGGACCACGCCCGCGATGTCCCAGCCCATGCCGAGCGGGAACGGCCGGTCGCTGCGCACCGCCCCCTCGCGGTGCTTCCAGTCCACCGGGTTCACCCCCGCCGCCCTGACCTCCACCAGCAGCTCCCCGGCCGCCGGTACGGGCGCGGGGCGCTCCACGAGCTCCAGAACGCTCTCGTCGCCGTACTGAGAGAAGACCACCGCACGCATGAATGCTCCCGCCATGTCGTCGCACGAACCGCCCCGCCGCCGGAGCGGTCCGGCACCGGCGGGGATGGTGCCCTCGCACCTGCCCCCACCCTCCCGGCAGCCGGCGCGCCGAACCATTACCCCGCCGGTACCCCCCTCGGGGACGGCCGCGGCGCACCGATACTGGTGGGCATGAACGCACCCAGCGAACTCGGCGGGTTCCTGCGGTCCCGCCGGGCCCGGGTCACCCCGCCGGCGGCCGGACTGCCCGACCGCGGCCGGCGCAGGGTCGCGGGGCTGCGCCGCGAGGAGGTCGCCGAACTCGCGGGCGTCAGCCTCGTCTACTACACCCGGCTGGAGCAGGGCCGCGCCCGCAACCCCTCGGACGCCGTGCTCGCCGCACTGGGCCGCGTGCTGCGCCTCGACCCCGCCGAGCAGGCCCACCTGCGGGACCTCGCCCGCGGCGTCCGGGCCGGCGCGCCCGCCACCGCGGCCCCGCAGCCCCGTCCGGCGCCGTACGGGAGAACCTGCGGCGCCTGGTGGCGGCGGTCGGTGCCGTGCCCGCGTACGTCCTGAACCCGGCCATGGACGTCCTCGCGGCCAACGACCTGGCCCGCGCGCTCGTCGCCGCCCCCGACCGGGAGCGGCTGCCTCCCAATCTGGCGCGGCAGGTCTTCCTCGACCCCGGGGCGCGGCAGCTCTACCCGCACTGGGACGAGGTGGCCCGCCAGACGGTCGGGTTCCTGCGCTACGCCGCGGGCCGCCGCCCCCAGGAGCCCGCACTGCTCCGCCTGGTCGCCGAACTCACCCCCCGGAGCGCCGAGTTCCGCGCGCTGTGGGCGGCGCGGGAGGTCGCGGAGAAGACGTACGGCACGAAGGAGTTCCGGCACCCGGTGGTCGGCGGTTTCCCCCTCGCGTACGAGACGCTCGACCTGCCCGGCGACGAGGGCCTGTCCCTCGTCGTGTTCACCGCGCCCGACGCCCGCGCGGACGCGGCGCTGCGGCTGCTGGGGAGTTGGACGACCCCCTGCCCGGCGGACGCTCCGCCGCCCGGCCGCCAGGTGCCGGGCGCGTTCGTCCCGTCGGCGGACTCCGGCGGCCGGGGCGCCGGCCACGGCGGCTGAGCGCGGCCGCGCGTCCCGCCGAACGGCGACAGTGACGGCGAGGGCGGGACGCGGATCGCCGGACGGCGACGGCGGGAGACGGCCGGAGCACGGGGCGGCGACGCGGGACCCCGCCCCGCCGGACGGCGGCGCCACCTCGCGCCTGGGCGGCGACGGCGGGAACCCGGCCCCGGCGCGACCGGTCGAGTCCCGCACCCGCACGAGGGGGCAGGCCGCAGACGAGGGGGCAGGCCGCAGACGGGTGGCCGGGCCCCGGACGAGGGTTCAGGCCCCCGACGAGGATTCAGGCCCCGGAGGAGGAGTCAGGCCCCGGCCGGGAGGTGCGCGCCCCGCCGGTACGGACCGCCCCACCCCCACGCCGCGTACAGGGCGTCGGCGAAGGCTGCGGCCACCTTGTGCTCGCCCGACGCGCTGGGATGGGTGCCGTCGTAGGTGTCGGTCCGCAGGTCGTACGGGTCCGGGGCGGCGGCCATCACCAGCGGGGACTCCGGCCGGTGCAGGTCCTGCACCGCCTGCGCCAGCAGGGCGTTGAAGCGGGCGCACTCCGCCGCGAACGACGGGTCCTTCTCCGCGCGGATGTTGGGCAGCACCGGGAGCAGGACCGCACGGACGCGAGGGTTCGCGGCGCGCGCGGACGCGAGGAACGCCCGCGCGTTGTCCGCCGTCTGCGCGCTGTTCGTGTAGAAACCCAGGTCGATCAGGCCCAGCGACACCAGCAGCACGTCCGCGCCGGACACCGCCACCGCCTCCTCGACGAGCGGCGCCATGTGCACCCAGCCCTCGCCCCAGCCCGCCAGGTGGCGCCGCGCCTCCGGCGGGAACGCCGGGTCGGCGTACGCGGACGAGACGGCGGCGTCGGCCTCCACGTCGTACAGCGCCGTGCGCGGCCCCACGATGCTGAACCCGCCGGGCCCGAGGGACGCCCGGAGGTGCTGCCACATGCGGTAGCGCCAGGTGTACTCGCCCGCGCTCCCGATGGTCATGGAGTCGCCGACGAACAGGAAACTGGGACGCATGCGCGCCATCATGGCCGGTCAACGGGCCGGAACGCCACGTGACCATGGACACTGGGAGGCATGCGCCTCGCCTCCCGTGCGGTCCCGGCCGCCGTCGCCGCCGCCCTCGCCGGCCCGCTGCTCCTCGCGCCTCCCGCCGCCGGTGCCGACGGCGACGGGTTCACGCTGAAGGACCCGCGCATCACCGAGTCCAGCGGGCTCGCCGCGAGCCGCGCCCACCCGGGCGTCTACTGGACCCACAACGACCAGGACGAGCCCCGGGTCTTCGCCGTCGACTCCCGCACCGGCGAGACCGTCGCGACCGTCACCCTGCGCGGCGTCGGCAAGCCCCGCGACATGGAGGCGGTGTCGGTGGGGCCCGACGGGCACGTGTACGTGGGGGACATCGGCGACAACCTCAACGGGTCGTGGCCGTATGTGTGGATCTACCGGTTCAAGGAGCCGGAGCGGCTGCGCGACCAGTCCGTGGACGCCGTCCAGTACACGGTGACGTACGAGGACGGGCCCCGGGACGCCGAGGCGCTGATGGTGCACCCCAAGACGGGGCGGGTGTACATCGCGTCCAAGAACGAGGAGGGCGGCGGCCTCTACGAGGGGCCCGCCCGGCTCAGCGCGCAGGGCCGCAACGTGTTCCGGCGCGTCGGCGAGGTGCCGTGGGTGACCGACGGGGCCTTCTCCCCGGACGGGACGCGGCTGGTGCTGCGCTCCTACTTCAGCGCCCGCAGCTACGCGTGGAAGGACGGGCGGCTCGGCGCCGACGAGCGCGTACGGGGGCCGATCCAGCCGCAGTCGGAGTCCGTGACGTACACGGCGGACGGGTCGGCGCTGCTGTTCGGCAGCGAGGGCGCGCAGAGCAGGGTGGTGCGGGTGCCGGTGGAAGGCACCGGCGCGGCGCCGTCCGCCCCGGCCGGCGGCGGCACGGACGCGACCGGCGGCCCGTCCGGCCCCGGCGGCGCCACCGCCACCGGCGCCGACGACGGCGGCAGCGGCACGGGCCTCACCCTCGGCGTGGTCGCGCTGGCCGCTGCCCTGCTCTTCGGCGCACGCCGCCTGCGCCGCGGACGCACGGGCGACTGAGCCGGGACTGCTGCGCCCGGCCCCGGGCGTCGGCGTCGGCTCGGCCGTGCGGCGCTTGAGCAACCCGCGCCGACCCGGACCTGGCGATCAGGTCCCGAGCTGGACCTCGCTTCCGCTGCGCGACTCCCGCCAGACAGTGAGCCCCGGGTGCGGAGTGCTACAACACGTCGCACTCGATCTCCATGTACTCCTTGCGGAGCGTGTCGATGATCGCGTGGGATGCGGGCAGCTCGACTCCGTCGATCGCACTGACGGCACGGACGCCGATGGCCGCGTTGGTGGCGAATGCGGCTCGCATGTTCGTCAGGTCGTCCAAGCGGAGTGAGCGGGTTTCGTGGTCGTGCGTCGCTTTCAGGAGGTCCATGGTCACACCGACGAGGCAGTCGGCATTCGGCCAGATCACTCGGCTTCCGTCGAAGAAGCCGATGTTCCAGGTGCCTCCCTCCGAGATCACGCCCTCCTGGTCGATGAAGAGGGCGTCGTCGAATCCGTGCAGCTGGGCCTGCCTGCGGTGGTGCAGGGCTGCGAAGAGGCCGACGCTCTTGACGCTCGGTACGTCGCGTACGTAGGTCGTCGACCGCACCTTGAGCGGCGGGAGCGGAAGGGCGCCCGCCGGCCGGGAGGTCACCAGGATGTGCGGGTCGTCGGCCTTGTTCGGATGGCCCAGGTCGAGGCTGGGGTCGAACACGGTGACGCGGACCGCGGTCGATCCGGTGGCAGGAGCGGCACGCCTGGCCAGCTCGCGTACGCGCTCCGGGTCGAGGTCAGTGCCGAACAGCGTTCGGCAGTCGCGCTGAAGCCGCTCCATGTGCAGAGACAGGCCGCGCACGCGCCCGTCGTCCACGCGCATGGACGTGAAGTGGCCGTAGTTGGTCAGGGCCAGGTTCTGAAGCTGGGCCGGCTCGACCGGTTCTCCGTTGAGTTCTGCCATGCGGGCCAGCGTGTCACCTCGCTCGCACATCCCCGCTGCGAACGATGCTGCAGTGCCACCCACGTGCGGTGAAAGTTCGGTCCTGGTGCGGTGGGAGGCCGTTCCGGGGGGACGGTCCAGACAGCAGCCCTGTGGCACGAGCTCCCGCCATGCCCTTGCTGACGCGTGGGGAGAACAGCTCCGTCCGCGGTCGGTGCACCACCTCCCCCCCTCTTCGGTGGGAGGTGATCACGGCCGTGGCCACCAACGTCAGACCGCCCGCCCCCGGGGGTCAGCCGCAGGTCACCGTGGGGCCGTCGATCATCGCGCCCGCGACCTGCTGCCCCCGCGGGGTCCAGTAGCCGAGCTTGGCGACGACCGTGGAGCAGGGGGCGCCCGGCGGCAGGGTGGCGTGGACGGTGACGGTGGCGGGGCGGCCCGGCTGGAGGTCGGTGAGGGCGCAGTCCACGGCGTGCGGGGAGCGGTCCGTCGACGGGTAGCGCCCGGTCAGCGGGTTGACGCAGCGCACGTCCGTCGAGGCCAGGCGGATGCCGGTCGGCGCGTCCCCGATCAGGCCGAGCCGGGCGCTGCCGTCGCCGTCGTCGCCGACCCGCTCGACGGTGTACGTGAGCGTGGTCGTCGTCCCGGGGCGCAGCTCCGCCGGGGCGACCTCGATGCGGTGCGACGCCTCGGGGAGGGGCGCGGCGAGGGTGAAGGTGCCGGTGACGGCGCCCGTGGCGGTGGCGGAGCGGCGGGTGTCCGCGACGCGGACCTCGGCGGTGATCTCGTACGTGCCGGGGCCCGGGTAGGCGGCGCGGAAGCCGAGCGTGCCGGAGCCCGCGGGCTCCTCCCGCGCCGCGCGGTCCACGTGCCGGAGGTCGTGCAGGCGCAGTCGGCGGAGGCGGTCACCGTCATCGACGCCCCGGCCGCGGTCACGCACAGCCCGGCGGCGACCGGCCGCCCGTCGGCGGTGCGCAGGGACGCGGCGGGCGCGCAGACGGTCGCCCCGGCGGCCGCCGCGCGGCCGGCTCGTGCGGGGGCGGCCGCGGTGCCGGGCGCCGGGGCGGGGACGGTCGCGGCGGGCGCGGAGGCGGGGCCGGGGGCGGCGCGGCCTCCGCCGGAGGGGTGCAGAGCAGCGCGGCGGCCGCGGCGGTGACGGCGGCCGCCGCGGCGGCCAGGGCGGTACGGGCGGGTGCGAGGCGCACGGGTTCCTCCTGCTGCGGTCCGGCGGATTCCCCACCCGATCCTGCGGGCCCGCACCCGGCCGCGCCCGCCGGGTGGGCCATCAGGAGGTCCGGGCCGCGGCTGTCGGGTGGGTCGTCAGGGGGCGTGCGGGGCCGTGTCCGCCGGTGATCACGGCCGTCGCCCTGCCGTCGGCGGTGCGCCGCTTCCAGCGCCTCGGGTGCTGAACGGCCCGCCGCCGCGGGGACGGGCGGGCCCGCGAAGGGGGGACGCGGGCCCGCCCGCCGGTTCAGGGAAGCGGCGCGGCGCGCCCTACTTGCGGCACTCCTTCCAGGCGAGGTTGTAGACCGTCTTGATGTCGCCGTCCGTGGAGTCCATGGCGATGAAGCTGTGGGTCTTCTTCGGGTCCGACGTGCCCGCGCCGACCCGCAGTTCGGTGTTGATGTTGAAGTTCCGCTTCACCCCGCAGGGCGCCCAGACGAGCTGGCCCCACTCGGTCTCGTCGGTCACCTGCCAGTTGTTGTCGAACGGGCCGCGGAAGGCGTGGGTACGGGCCGCCGTGTCGGACGAGCCCTGGAAGTAGTACGAGGCCTTCTGCATCGCGTTCGCGCCCTTCTCCAGGTGCGCGTAGCCGCGGTAGTCGGCGCTGGCGACCGCGTACGTGAAGCCGTGCGGCACGTGCACGATCAGGCTGAGCTGGCAGTTCTTGCGGAAGTCGGTCGGTTTGGCGCCGGGGCCCACCTGGGCGAGGTAGTCGCTGTAGGTGACGGTGAAGGCGGTGTTGTCCGGGGCGACGGCGACGGCGGCCGTACCCGCGGGGCAGCCCGAGCCGTTGACCGTCGCGACCTCGATGACGATCTTGCCGGGCGGGGCGGTGATGCCGCTGGGGGCGGCCCCCGCCGTGCCGGGTGCGAGGAGGGCGGTGGCGAGGAGGGCGGTGCCGGATCCGTAGGCGGCCAGCACGCGGCGCGGTCTTCTCGACGTGTTCACGGGTCTCCGTTCGGTTGCCGGTCGAAGTGGGGGGTTCAACCGAGATGGTCGTGCACATGTCAAACATTCAACCGGTTCGGGCCGTTCTGTCCGCACCGGAGAACGCTTCGGATCGTAGGGACCGCGCGGGCGGCTGGATAGGTCGCTTATCGGCCCCGCTCGCCGCCCCCGCCCGCCGCAGGCGGGCAAGCAGCGCGGCGGGGCGGGGTGCCGGGCGGGGAGTGCCGGGCGGGGGCCGGGGCGGCGGGTGCGCCAGGCCCGTACGGCCTGCGGGCGCGGGTCGTCAGCCGAGAAGGAGGCACGTACCACCGCCGCGGGCCGTCGCCGAGGAGGAGGCCCGTACCGCTGCCGCGGGTCGTCAGCGGAGGCGGAGGCCGTACCACTGCCGCGGGTCGTCAGCGGAGGCGGAGGCCGTACCACTGCCGCGGGTCTTCAGCCGGCCCGCGGCAGTCCTCCGGCCAGGACGTGCTCCTCGCCCCACGCGTTCAGCGGCTCCAGCGCCGTGTTGAGGGCCTGCCCCCGGGGCGTCAGCGAGTACTCGACGCGGGGCGGCACCTCGTCGTACACCTCGCGGTGCACGATGCCGTGGGCCTCCATCTCCCTCAGGTGGGAGGTGAGCACCTTCTCGGTGACGCCCGGGATGCGGCGGCGCAACTCTCCGAAACGGCGGGGTGCGCTGTGCAGCTCCCAGAGGATGAGGACCTTCCACTTGCCTGCGATCACGTCCATCGCCGCGTCGACACCGCATGTGTACGGCTCCGGTCGCCGCATGACCGCCATCTCCGCCCGCCTCCCGCCGCTCCCGCCGTGCTGGGCCGGCCGCTGCCTGCACGCTTCCCTGAAGGTAACCACCCACTTCCAAGTGGGTACTTGAGCGTTCGCACGCCTCAGACCAGCCTAAACGGCATGACTGACACTCCTTCCCGCCCTCCTCTCACCCTGCTCGGCACCGGCGACATGGGCACCGCTCTCGGCCGCGCCTGGCTGGCCGCCGGCCACCGGGTCACCGTCTGGAACCGCACCCCCGCCCGGACCGCCGCCCTCGCGGCCGCCGGCGCGACCGTCGCCGCCGGCGCCGCCGAGGCGGTGGCGGCGAACCGGCTCGTCGTCGCCTGCCTGCTCGACGACGCGTCCCTCGGCGACACCCTCGACGGCGCCGACCTGACCGGCCGCGACCTGGTCAACCTGACCACCGGCACCCCCGCCGAAGGCCGGGCCAGGGCCGCCTGGGCGCAGGCCGCGGGCGCCCGGTTCCTGGACGCGGGCATCATGGCGGTCCCGCCGATGATCGGCGCCCCGGAGTCCGGCGCGTACGTCTTCTACAGCGGTTCGCGGGCGCTCTTCGAGGAGCACCGGGAGACCCTGGCCGTCCCTGCCGCCACCACCTACGTCGGCGAGGACCCGGGCTTCGCCGCGCTGCACGACGTGGCGCTGCTGAGCGCCATGTACGGCATGTTCGGCGGGGTCCTGCACGCCTTCTCGCTCATCCGCGGGGAGGACATCGCGCCCAAGGAGTTCGCGGACCTGCTGGTGCCGTGGCTCGGCGCGATGGCGGGCCTCGCCCACCAGACCGCCGACCAGCTCCAGAGCGGCGACTACGCCAAGGGCGTCGTCTCCAACCTCGCCATGCAGGCCGCTGGCGGCACCACGCTGCTGCGCACGGCCCGCGAGCAGGGCACCAGCCCCGAACTGCTGGCGCCCTACCTGGACCTGCTGGAGCGCCGGGTCGCGGCGGGCCACGGCCATGAGGACCTCAGCGGCGCGGTGGAACTCCTCGACACCGGCGACCGCGCCGGCGCCTCCTGAGGCGCGGGGCGGCGGCGCGGGACGCGGCACGCACCGGCCGCGCACGACACCCGCCCGGCGGTCGTCCCGAGCGTCCGGCACGGGCCGCGCCGCGGCCGGGAAACGCCGAGGGCCCGGTCGCCGCGACGGCGGCGGACCGGGCCCTTCGGTGTGCGGCAGCGGTCAGAGCTGCTCGATGACGTAGTCGATGCAGGCCGTCAGCGCCTCGACGTCCGCCGGGTCCACCGCCGGGAACATCGCGATGCGCAGCTGGTTGCGGCCGAGCTTGCGGTACGGCTCGGTGTCCACGATGCCGTTGGCGCGCAGCGCCTTGGCGACGGCCGCCGCGTCGACCTCGTCGGAGAAGTCGATCGTGCCGATGACCTGCGAGCGCTTGGCCGGGTCGGACACGAACGGCGTGGCGTACTTGGACTCCTCGGCCCAGCCGTACAGGGTCCGCGACGAGGCGGCGGTGCGGCGCACGGCCCAGTCGAGGCCGCCCTGGCCGTTGATCCACTTCAGCTGCTCGTTCAGCAGGAACAGCGTGGCGAGCGCCGGGGTGTTGTACGTCTGGTTCTTCAGCGAGTTGTCGATCGCGGTCGGCAGGGAGAAGAACTCCGGGACGTGGCGGCCCGAGGCGTGCACGGAGCGGGCCCGCTCCAGCGCGGCCGGGGAGAACACGCCGATCCACAGGCCGCCGTCGGCGGCGAACGACTTCTGCGGCGCGAAGTAGTAGACGTCGGTCTCGGTGATGTCGACCGGCAGGCCGCCCGCACCGGACGTGGCGTCCACGAGGACCAGCGCGCCCTCGTCGGCGCCCGCGACCCGCTTGATCGGGGCGGCGACACCGGTGGAGGTCTCGTTGTGGGTGAAGGCGTACACGTCGACGCCCGCCTCGGCCTGCGGCTGCGGGTGCGTCCCGGGCTCGGAGGAGATGACGGTCGGCTCGGCCAGCCACGGCGCCAGCTTGGCGGCCTTCGCGAACTTGGACGAGAACTCGCCGAACGACAGGTGCTGGGACTTGGACGCGATGAGCCCGTGCGTCGCGACGTCCCAGAACGCGGTGGAGCCGCCGTTGCCGAGGACGACCTCGTACCCCTCGGGCAGCGAGAACAGGTCGCGCACGCCCGTACGCACCTCGCCCACCAGGTTCTTCACCGGGGCCTGGCGGTGGGACGTGCCCATCAGGGACGTGCCGGTGGCGGCCAGGGCGTCCAGCGCCTCCGTCCGCACCTTGGAGGGGCCCGCACCGAAACGGCCGTCGGCGGGCTTGATGTCAGCGGGAATCCGGATCTCAGCCACGGTGGGAGCCTAGCCCCTCCGATGCCTCACCGAGCGCCGTGTCCGCCCGGTGAGACATCGATGCGGGGCCGCGGGCGCCGCCCGCGGCCCCCGGGATCAGCCGCGCCGCAGCCGCACCGGCAGCTCGTACAGGTCGTTCTGGGTGACGACCGGCTTGTTCCGCAGCTCCGACGCCGGTACGGCCAGCGAGAGTTCTGGGAACCGGGCGTACAGCGCGGGCAGGGCGACGCCGGCCTCCAGACGGGACAGCGCGGCGCCGGGGCAGACGTGCGGGCCGTGGCCGAACGACATGTGCCGGATGGGCGAGCGGGTGATGTCGAACACGTCCGCGTCGGGGCCGTGCTGCTCCCGGTCCCGGCCGATCGCCGCGTACGACACGATCAGCGCGTCCCCGGCAGGCAGCACCGCGTCGCCCACCTTCACGTCCTCGGTGGCGAACCGGATCAGCACGTGCGAGGTCGGGGTGGACCAGCGCAGCGTCTCCTCGACCACCGCGTCCCAGCCCACCCGGCCGGAGCGGACCAGCTCCAGCTGCTCGGGGTGCGTCGACAGGTTCACCACCGCGTTGACGATGAGGGAGATCGTCGTCTCGTGGCCCGCCGCCACCATCAGTTGCAGGGTGGAGACGATCTCCTCGTCCGTCAGGCGGTCGCCGCCCTCGGACGCGGCGATGAGCGCGCTGGTGAGGTCGTCGCCCGGGGCGGCGCGGCGGGTCGCGACCACGTTCGCCATCATCGCGGCCAGCTCGCCGAGGGTCGCGACGACCTCCTCCGGCGGGGTCTGCGTGGAGAAGAACTTGTCGAACAGCACCTTCAGCCGCGGGTGGTCCGCCGCGTCGAGGCCCATCAGGTCGCTGATCACGTACATCGGCAGCGGGTAGGCGAACAGCGCCTTCAGGTCGACGACCGCGCCCGGCTCCTCGGCGTCGCGGGCGGCCAGCGCGTCCAGCAGGCCGTCCGCCAGCTCGGTGACGCGGTCCCGCATCAGCTCCACCCGGCGCGGGGTGAGCGCCTGGGCGACGAGGGACCGCAGGCGGCGGTGCTCCTCGCCGTCCACCGTCAGCATGGACCGCCCCGGGTTGGCCAGGCCGATCAGCGGCCAGTCCAGCGGTATCTCGCCGCGCTGCCACATGCCCCACACGCCGATGTCCTTCACCACGCGCGGATCGGTCAGCAGGGCGCGGGCCTCCGCGTGGCCGGTGACCGCCCACACCGGCACCCCGCCGGGCAGTTCGACCCGGACGAGCGGGCCGGCCTCGCGCAGCCGGGCGGTCTCGCCGGCGAGGTCCGACACGAACGGGTCCAGGGCGAGCGGGCAGCGGCCGGGGGCGGCGGTGTCGGCGGGGCGGGCGGGTCCGGTCATGCGGTGCCTCCCAGGGCGGGGGTGGGGGTGAACGTCACGGGCAGGCCCGTCAGTCCGCGCAGCCACGGCGAGGGGCGCCGGGTCAGCGTCGCGGCCGGTACGGCGAGGTCGATGTCCGGCAGCCGGTCGAGCAGCACTTCGATGCCGGTGCGGGCGATGACCTCGGCGATCTCCTGCGCCGGGAACGGGCAGCGGTGCTCGCCGTGCCCGAAGGAGAAGAAGGCGCTGTTGCCCCCGGTGAGGGAGGCGCTGTCGACGTGGACCTGCGGGTCGGAGTTGGCGGCGGCCAGCCCCAGCAGCAGCAGGTCGCCCTCGCGGATGCGGCGGCCGCCCAGGTGGGTGTCGCGGGACGCCCAGCGCCCGGCGACGTTCTGCGTCGGGGTGTCCGCCCACAGCACCTCGTTCATCGCCTCGGCGACGCTGTTGCGGCCGCCGAACAGGGAGGCGGCGAACCGCTCGTCGGTGAGCATCAGCCGCAGCGAGTTGCCGATCCAGTCGGCGGTCGGCTGGTGCCCCGCGGCCATCATCACCATGAGGTCCTGGGTGATCTCGTCGGCCGTGAAGCCCGACGTGTCGGCCAGCATGCGGGACACCACGTCGTCGCGGGGCTCCTCCTGCCGCGCGTGGATCAGCCCGTACATCGACGTCGCCAGGTGCTGCTGGCCCTCAAGGGCCCGCTCCCGGCCGTCGATCATGTCGTTGAGCGCGGTGACCAGGCCGGGGCCCTCGTCGTCCGGCACGCCGTAGATCTTCACCAGGACGCGGACCGGCAGCAGCATCGCGTACTGCCCGACGAGGTCGGCCCGGCCCTTCCCGCAGAACGCGTCGATCAGCTCGTCCGCGAAGCCCTCGGCGTACCGGCGCAGCAGGAACGGGTCGACCGACTCCAGCGCGGTCTCGATCATGCCGGCGCGCTGCCGGTGCCGCTCGCCGACGGTGTACAGGATGGACGGCTGCTTGCGGCCGATCATCGGCAGCAGCGGCCAGTCCTCGGGGATCCGGTCCCACTGGTTCCACAGGTCCGAGTCGCGGCTGAAGAGGACCGGGTCGCTCGTCACCTGGTGCAGCTCCCGGTAGTCGAGCACCAGCCAGGCCGGTACGTCGCCGTCGAGGAGGACCGGGGCGACGGCGCCGTGCTCGCGGCGCAGCTCCCGGTACAGCTCCGCCGGGTCGCGCTGGAAGCGGTCACCGGAGAGCGGGAAGGGCGCGCCCTCGGTGGTGGCCTCGGTCGTCATCGGGATCCGGCCTCCTGCAGGCGCGCGGTGGGAGAAGGGGGGGACTGGAGGGAGCGGAGGTGCTGGAGGTACTCGACGAGCGTCAGCAGGACCTGCTTGCCCGAGGCGCGCTCGCGGGCGTCGCAGACCAGCAGCGGCACGTGGGCGGGCAGGTCGAGGGCCTCGCGGAGCTGCTCCTCGGTGTGCGCGGGGCCGCCGAAGTCGTTCACGGCCACGACGAACGGCATGCCGTGGTGCTCCAGCCGGTCGATCGCGTACCAGGAGTCGGCGAGCCGCCGCGTGTCGACGAGGACGACCGCGCCGAGGGTGCCGGAGAAGAGCCGGTCCCACAGGAACCAGAACCGCTCCTGGCCCGGCGCGCCGAACAGGTACAGCACGTTCCGCGCGTCCAGCGTGATGCGGCCGAAGTCGAACGCCACGGTCGTGGACGTCTTGGCGGCGACCTGCGTCGTGTCGTCCACGTCCTCGCCGGCCCGGGTCATCGTCTCCTCGGTGTTGAGGGGGCGGATCTCGCTGACGGAGCGGACGAGGGTGGTCTTCCCGACGCCGAAGCCGCCCACGACGACGATCTTCAGGCCGTTGTCGGCGGTGGCGGCGAGCGGTGTGCGCGGGCCGGGCGCCGCCCGGTCAGAGGTTGCGGAGTCCAACGAGCACCTGCTCCAGGAGGTCGGGTTCGGGAAGGACGTACGCGGAGGGCGAGGGGCCCGTACGGGGATGGCGGGCGCTGATCCGGCCCGTGCCGAGCAGGTCGGTCAGCAGGATCCGCACGATGCTCACCGGCAGCCCGAGCTCCGCCGCGATCTCCACGACGGCGGTGGGCCGCCGGCACATCAGGAGGATCGCCGCGTGCTCCGACTGCATGCCGGCGGTCGGGTCGGACTCCGACACCACCAGGGTGACCAGGTCGAACGGTGTGTCGGGGCCGCTGCGCGTACGGCCGCCGGTGAGCGTGTACAGCCGGTCGGGGGACTCGTCCCTGGCACGGGGGCCGCTCACGAGGGGGAACTCGTGCGGGGTGCGGCGGTCAGATGCGGCCCGAGCTGCTCGACGAGCTCGCTCATGTTGTGCCCGACGAGACCGACGTCGGCGCTGTCGGCCGCCACGACGGCCAGGTGGGCGCCGTGCCCGGCCTCGACGATGAGCAGGACGCCGCCGTAGAACTCGGCCATCGCCGAGCGGACCCCGCCCGAGCCGTCGCCGAACTCCATGGAGGCGCCCTGGGAGAGGCTCTGGATGCCCGCGGCGATCGCCGCGAGCTGGTCGGCCTGGTCGACCGACAGGCCGGCGGTGCGGCACAGCTTCAGCCCGTCCCGGGACAGCACCAGGGCGTGGCGGGCGTCGGGCGTGCGCTCCAGCAGGTTCTCCAGCAGCCAGCTGAGCTTCTCGTCGGTGGTGGCGGTGGCGGTCATCGTCGGTCGGTGCCTTCCGTGGTGGGGCGTACCGCTTGGCGGAAGCTGCTGAAACGGTCCGCCGCGCGCGCGTGGGAGGGAACGGGGATGTCGGCGCGGTCCGGTGACAGGCCGGGCGCCCCGTCGGGGTGCGCGGCCGCGAGGGTGCTGCCGCGCCGCCGCCGGGGCAGCGCGGAGCCGCCGGTGGTCTCCTGGCCGTCCGCGGGCGTCTCCGGGGCGGGGCCGACGCCCGGTGCGCCGCCGGCGGCGGCGGGGGCGCGGTGGCGCGGGGGCGGTGCGGACGGCGGGCGCGGGCGGGGCCGGCAGTCCGCGCGGCGCGGAGGCGCCCGGCGCCGTGGGAGGCGCGGCGGAGGTGAGGGCGAGGCGGCCCAGCCGGTCGTCGTCGCGGGTCCGTACGACCAGCTCGTGCGGGATCAGCATCAGCGCGCCGGTGCCGCCCCGGGCGGACGGCCGGTAGGACACCGTCAGCCCGTGCTTGCGGGCGAGCCGGCCCACGACGGCCAGCCCGAGGCGGGTGCCGGACAGGCCGGACAGCCCGGAGTCCTGGTCGCAGCAGACGGCCTGCTCGGCGCGGCGCAGCTGCACGTCGCTCATGACCAGCCCGCTGTCCTCGACGGTGACGACGACCCCTGCGGGGACCTCCTCCACGTACACGTGGACCTCGGCGGTCGGCGGGGAGAAGTTGGCGGCGTTGTCGAGGAGTTCGGCGAGAGCGTGCATCACGCCCTCGGCGGCGTGCCCGGCGACCGCCGCACGGCTGGTGCAGTGCGTGCGGATCCGCTGGTAGCCGGCGATGCGCCCCATGGCGCCGCGCAGGATGGACTCCATCACGATGGGCTTGGCCCAGCGGCGGCCCGACCGGGCGCCGGTGAGGACGGCGATCGAGTCCGCGAGCCGGCCCGCCTGAGCGGTCCTGTGGTCGAGGTGCAGCAGGTCGTGCAGGACGTCCTCGTCGGTGTGCCGGTGCTCCATGGCGCGCAGCTCGGCGAGCATGCCGGTCGCCAGGGCCTGCATGCGGGCCGCGGCGTTGGCGCAGGCGGTGACCGCGGTGGTGCGGGCGGTCTCGCTGCTGCGCGCCTCGGCGCGGGCCCGGTCCGCCTCGGCGCGGGCGGCGGCGAGGGCGCCCTCGCTCTCGGCACGGGCGGCGGCGACCGCCTGCTCGGACTCCGCCCGGGCGCGCGCGGCGTCGGCGCGGGCCGCCTCGACGGCCCGGTCCGCCTCGGCGCGGGCGGCCGCGGCGGCCTCCTCGCTCTCGGCGCGGGCCGCGGCGACCGCGTGCTCGGCGTGTGCGCGGGCCTCGGCGAGGGCCCGGTGCGCGTGCGCCCGCACCTCCGCGACGGAGCGCTCCGCCTCGGCTCTCAGCGCCGCGGCGGTGTGGTCGGCGCGCGCCCGGAGCTCGGCGGCGGTGGCCTCGGCGCGCGCGCACGCCTCCCGGGCGGTGCGGGAGGCCCGCAGGGCGCGCAGGGCGGTGAGCGCGGCGGCGGTGAGCAGGACGGCGGCCAGGGCCGCCGTCCAGGCCACGGCGGTGCGCGCGGGTGCGGGCGCGGCGACCGCGGCCAGCACGGCCAGGGCGGCCGCGGCGGCGGGGACCGACACGGTCGCGGCGGTGTCGCGGCGCGTCCGGACGGACCGGAGTGAGGTGCGCAAAACGTCAGCCCTCCGGGCGAACGGGGGAGCGGAGGCATTACTTCTGGGCAAGTCGTGGTCACTATAGGTGAATTGACGATCAGTGAGGGAGCTTCCTGGTGCGTTATCGGGTTATCCCTGGTCGGTTGTGATCGAGACGTCCTTGGAGCCCGGTTTCTCCGGCTCCGCTTCCTCCGGGGAGGGTGCGCTGACGGACCGCGGGGCGCGTGCGCTTCCGGGCTGCCGGGCAGGTCCGTTTCCGGGCTCCGGGTGCATGCCCTTCCGGGGCGGGGCGCAGGGCGGGTGGGCTTCCGGGCTGCGGGGTGGGCGGGCTTCCGGGCTGCGGGGCGGGTGGACTTCCGGGCTCCGGGGTGGGCAGGCTTCCGGGCTCCGGGGCGCAGGGCGGTGGACTTCCGGGCTTCGGGGTGGGCGGGCTTCCGGGCGCAGGGCGGGTGGACTTCCGGGCTGCGCGGACCGCCCCGGGCGGTTGGGCCTGCCGGGACGGCCGGGAGGCCCTGGGCGGTTCGGGAGCGGGCGCCCCTGCCCGGGGTGGGCCTGTTCCGCGCGGCGAGCAGGCCGCAGCCCGCCGCGCGGCTGCACGCGGACGCCTGGCGCGTACCCGTTCGCCATGCACCCCGCGTGCGCGCCTGCATGCGGGGGCTGCCGCGCTCGCGGTCACAAGAGTCCGCACGCGGACGCTTGGCGCGCGTACCCGCTCACCGCGCACCTTCCGCGTGGGCGCCTGCACGCGGAAGCCCGCCGCGCACGCGCACCCGCACGCCTGCACGCGGAAGTCCGCGACGCACGCGCACCCGCACGCCTGCACGCGGAAGCCCGCCGCGCACGCGCAACCGCACGCCTGCACGCGGAAGTCCGCGACGCACGCGCACCCGCACGCCTGCACGCGGAAGCCCGCCGCGCGGCTGCGCGGGCGCGGGGGTGCGGCCGGTCGGCATCATGGGGGCATGGCTCACCGTACGGACCTGGCCCGGGACCTGCGCCGCGCCGTGCGCGGGGACGTGGACTTCGGGGCGGCGGCGCGGGCGCTGACGACCATGGACGCGTCCAACTACCGCCGCGTCCCCCTCGGCGTGGTCGCCCCGCGCGACGGCGACGACGTGGCCGCCGCCCTCCAGGTCTGCCGGGCCCACGAGGTGCCCGTGACGGCCCGCGGCGGTGGCACGTCCACCGCCGGCCAGGCCACCGGCCGGGGCGTGGTCCTGGACTTCACCCGCCACATGCGGGGCCTGCTGGACCTGGACCCCGCGGCCCGCACCGCGACCGTGCAGCCCGGCCTGGTCCTGGACCGGCTGCGGGAGGCGGCCCGCCCGCACGGGCTGACCTTCGGCCCCGACCCGTCGACGCACAGCCGCTGCACCCTCGGCGGCATGATCGGCAACAACGCCTGCGGCGCCCACTCCGTGGCCTGGGGCACCACCGCCGACAACGTCCACGAGCTGGCCGTCCTCACCTACGACGGGGACAGCCACCGCCTGGGCCGCGACGGCCGCGGAGCACCGCCCGGCCTGACCGACCTCGTCCACCGCCACCTCGCGCTCATCCGCACCGGCTTCCCGCCGGGCCTGCCCCGCCGCATCTCCGGCTACGCCCTGGACGCCCTGCTGCCGGAGCGCGGCACGGACGTGGCCCGCGCCTACTGCGGCAGCGAGGGCACCCTGGCCGTGCTGACCGAGGCGACGGTGCGGCTCGTGGAGGCGCCGCCCGCGCGGGCGCTCGCGGTGCTCGGGTACGCCGACGAGAGCGCGGCGGCCGAGGCCGCGGCCGGGCTGCTGCCGCTGGCGCCGCTGACCGTGGAGGGCATGGCCGAGGACCTGGTCCGCGACCCGGCGGCCCGCGCCCTGCTGCCGCGGGGCGCGGCGTGGCTGTTCGCGGAGGCGGGCGGCGCCACGCCCGCCGAGGCCGCGGCCCGCGCGGCGCGGCTGCTGCGCGCGGCGGACGCCCTGGACGGCGCGGTCGTCGCGGACCCGGCCGGGCAGCGGGCCCTGTGGCGGGTCCGGGAGGACGCCGCGGGCACGGCGACCCGGATGCCGGACGGCACGGAGGCGTGGCCGGGCTGGGAGGACTGCGCGGTGCCGCCGCCCCGCCTCGGCGCGTACCTGCGGGACTTCCGCGCCCTGCTGGCCGAGCACGGCCTGCGCGGCACGCCCTACGGCCACTTCGGGGAGGGCTGCGTCCACGTCCGCATCGACTTCGGGCTGGCGGAGCCGTCCGGCGTACGGGCCTTCCGGCGCTTCTCGGAGGAGCTGGCGGACCTGGTGGCGGCCCACGGAGGCTCCCTGTCGGGCGAGCACGGCGACGGGCTGGCCCGCTCGGAGCTGCTGCCGAGGATGTACGGGGACGACCTGGTCCGCCTCTTCGACCACGTCAAGGAGGTGTGGGACCCCGCGGGCGGCCTCAACCCCGGGGTGCTCGCCCACCCCGACCGCCTCGACCGGCACCTGCGGTTCGCGGCGCTGCCTCCCGAGCGCCCCGTCACGGCCTTCGCCTACCCGGACGACGGCGGCGACTTCCGCACCGCCGTGCGGCGCTGCGTCGGCGTGGCGAAGTGCCGGGCGGAGGGCCCCGAATCGGGCCCCTCCGTGATGTGCCCGTCGTACCGCGCGACCGGTGAGGAGCAGCACTCCACGCGGGGCAGGGCGCGGCTGCTGCACGAGATGCTCGCGGGCGGTCCGGTCGCGGACGGCTGGCGGTCGCCGGAGGTGCGGGAGGCCCTGGACCTGTGCCTGGGCTGCAAGGGCTGCCGCAGCGACTGCCCGGCGGGCGTCGACATGGCCACGTACAAGGCGGAGTTCCTGCACCACTACCACCCGGGCTGGGTGCGGCCGGTGAGCCACTACACGATGGGCGGCCTGCCGTCCTGGCTGCGGGTGCTGGCCCCGGCGGCGCCGCTGCTGAACGCGGCGGCCCGGGTGCCGCCGCTGGCCGCGCCGGCGAAGTGGGCGGCCGGGGTCGCGCGGCAGCGCCGGATCCCCGCCTGGCCCGCCGCACCCTCCTCGCCAGGACGCGCGAGCGGCCCCCGGTGGAGTCCCCGCAGGCGTACCTGTGGCCCGACACCTTCACCCACCACTTCGACCCGCAGGTCGGCGAGGCGGCGCTGCGGGTCATGGACGCGGCGGGCCTGCGGGTCGCCCTGCCGCCCGGCCCCCGGGTGTGCTGCGGCCTCACCTACGTCTCGACGGGCCGCCTCGACCGGGCCCGGCACGTGATGCGCCGGACCCTCGACAGGCTGGAGCCGGTCGCCGGCCGGCCCCTGGTGGTGCTGGAGCCGAGCTGCGCGGCGACCCTGCGCACCGACCTGCCGGAGCTGCTCCCCGGCGACGCGCGGGCCCGCGCGGTCGCCGCGTCCGTCCGCACCTTCGCGCAGACGCTGGAGGAGCTGGCCCCCGACTGGGAGCCGCCGCGGCTGGACCGCCCGGTGGCCGGGCAGACCCACTGCCACCAGCACGCGGTGCTGGGCGACGCGGCCGAGCGGCGGCTGCGGGAGCGCGCCGGCCTGGCCGGGGATCTCAGCGGCGGCTGCTGCGGACTGGCCGGGAACTTCGGCTTCGAACGCGGCCACTACGACGTGTCCGTGGCCTGCGCGCAGGACCGGCTGCTGCCCGCGGTGTCCGCCGCGCCCCCGGCGCCGCGCTGCTGGCGGACGGCTTCTCCTGCCGCACGCAGCTGGCGGAGCTCGCGGACCGGCGCGCCCGCCACCTCGCGGAGCTGCTGGCGGAGGCGCTGCCGGCCGGGGAGGACCGTCCCAGCACCTGAGACCGGGAACGGGTGCCATAGCCATGGCGGGGTTTCACTGCTTACCTAAGATGGGCCCCGGTCCGTGGGGCACCCCTGCGCACGGCGCGAGAGAAGGAAGAGGTCCCGTGAACGACGCCCGTACCGCCCAGCCCGCCGCGACCGGCCGTCCCGCCGCGGCCGCCCAGGCCGGGGCGGCCGCCCCGGGCGGCTCCGCGCAGCCTCGGCGGGGCCGGTGGCGCTGGTGGTGGCGGGCGGACTGTCGGTGCAGTTCGGCGCGGCGGTGGCGGTGCTGCTGATGCCGCGCGCGGGCGCCTTCGGCGTGGTGACGCTCCGCCTGACCCTGGCGGCGCTGGTCCTGATCCTGCTGTGCCGGCCGCGCGTGCGCGGCTACAGCCGGGCGGACTGGGCCACGGTGACCGCCTTCGGCGCGGCGCTCGCGGGCATGAACGTCTGCATCTACCAGGCCATCGACCGCATCCCGATGGGCGCGGCGGTCACCCTGGAGGTGCTGGGGCCGCTGCTGCTCTCGGTGATCGCCTCCCGGCGCCTGCTGAACGCGGTGTGGGCGGGGCTGGCCCTGGCGGGCGTCGTCCTGCTCGGCGGCGGGGGCTTCGACCGGCTCGACCCGGTCGGCGCGGGCTTCGCGCTCGCGGCGGGCGCGATGTGGGCCGCGTACATCGTCTTCAGCGCCCGCACGGGCCGCCGCTTCCCGCAGGTCGACGGCCTGGCCCTGGCGATGGCGGTGGGCGCGGTGCTGAGCCTGCCGCTGGGCCTGGTGGAGGCGGGCGGCGCCCTCCTGGTCCCGACGACCCTGGCGCTGGGCCTGGCGGTGGCGCTGCTGTCGTCGGTCCTGCCGTACAGCCTGGAACTGATCGCGCTGCGCAGGCTGCCCGCGGCGACGTTCGCGATCCTGATGAGCCTGGAGCCCGCGATCGCGGCCCTGGCCGGCTTCCTGGTCCTGCACCAGGCGCTGTCCGTGCTGGACGCGGCGGCCATCGCCCTGGTGATCCTGGCCAGCATGGGCGCGGTCCGCTACCGGGCGGGCCGCCGCCGGACGGCCGGGGCGGCGCCGGCGGGCTGACTGGGTAGGGCGGGGCCTTTCGGGCGCGCCGGGCGGGCGTGCAGCCGGGCCGCGGGTGGTGCGGGCGGCCGGAAGAGTCGGCCGGGGCGGCGTCGGCGGCACACTGCGCAGGGCGGGATTCTTCGGGAGCTGACTGCGCAGGCGGTCGCCGGGGCGCCGCCCGGCGGGCGTGCGGTCGGCCGGGGGCGGGAGCGGGGCGGCGCGCATCCGGGGTCAGGCGGTCCCGGGACGCGGCGGCCGGAGGAACCGGACGAGACGGAAGTCCCGGGCCACGCGGGCGGCAACGCCCCCGCAGGGCATCGGCCCGTCGGACCGGCGGCCTCGGGGGGCGGGCTGTCGGTCCGACGGGAGCAGGTCGGCCGCTACTCCGGCATGAGCACGGTGTCGATGATGTAGACGTTGGCGTTGGCCGTCTTCACATGGCCGCAGACGACCTTCGCGGTGTCGTTGACCGTGTACGACTCGCCGGAGCCCGACGTGGTGAGGGTTCCCTTCTGGAGGGTCTCGAAGGAGCCGCTCTCCAGCTGCTGCGGCGTCAGCTTCTGGCCGACCACGTGGTAGGTGAGGATCTTCGTCAGCGTCTCCTTGTCGGCGAGGACCGCGTCCAGGTCGGCCTTCGGGATCTTCGCGAAGGCGTCGTTGGTCGGCGCGAAGACCGTGATGTCCTGCGCGTTGTTGAGGGTGTCGACGAGGCCGGCCTTCTGCACGGCGGTCACCAGGGTCGACAGGGCCGGGTTGTTCGAGGCGGCGGTGGCGACCGGGTCCTTCGCCATGCCGTCGAAGCTCCCCGCGCCGTCCTCGGGCACGGCGGCGCAGGCCGGGCCGAACGGGCCGTCCATAGCCTGGGCGGCGTCGCCGGCGGGCGACGAGGCCGCCGAGCCCTCGGCCGCGGGGGCCGAGGAGGAACCGCTGCCCGCGTCCGAGCACGCGGTGAGCGTGAGCGGCAGCACGGCGGCGGCGGCCAGCGCGAGGGCGGTCCGGCGGAGGATCAGCTTGCTGGTCATGATCGTGAACTCCTTGGTGGGTGCGCGCACCGGGACCGGTGCGCGGGGGTGACGGGAAGACGGGGACGCGGCGGCGCCCCGAAGGGCAGGGCCGGGGCGTGACGGAACGTCGGGGGGCCGGGCACAGGAGCAGGTACGGGAACGGGGGCCGGTACGGGCACGGGCACGGGGACGGGGCGCGGTTCGGGGGACCGCGGCGGGGGCACGGGAGCCGAGCCGCCGGGCCCGGCTCGCGGCAGCGGCGGGTTCACGTGACCGTCACGAAGACGCTGTGGTGGCCGCTCGCCCCGTCCGGACGGGTGGGGGCGCGCTGCTCGGTCTGCACGGCACCGGTGCCATCCGTGGCGCGGACGGTGAGGGTGTGGCCGCCGGGGTCCGCCCGCCACGCGAAGGACCACTGCCGCCAGGTGTCGACCGTGGCCGGGGCGGCCAGGCGGGCCTCCTGCCACGGGCCGTCGTCCACGCGGACCTCCACCTTGCGGATGCCGCGCCGCTGGGCCCACGCCACTCCCGCCACCATGACCGTGCCGGCGGCGGGCCGCGCGAACGGTGCGGGGGTGTCGATGCGGGACTGCGTCTTGACCGGGGCCTCCCGTGCCCAGTCCCGCTTCACCCAGTACGCGTCGTACGCGTCGAAGGTGGTCAGCTCGATGTCCTCGATCCACTTGCAGGCCGAGACGTACCCGTACAGGCCGGGCACCACCATCCGCACCGGGAACCCGTGGTCGAACGGCAGGGGTTCGCCGTTCATCCCGACGGCGAGCAGGGCGTCCCTGCCGTCCATGACGTCCTCGACGGGCGTGCCGAGCGTCATGCCGTCCACGGACCGGGCGACGAGCTGGTCCGCGGGGCCGCCGCGGGAGGGCGGCCGCACCCCGGCCTCGCGCAGCAGCTCGGCCAAGGGGACGCCGAGCCACCGCGCGGTGCCGGCGTACGGCCCGCCGACCTCGTTGGAGACGCACGTCAGGGTGATGTCCCGCTCCACCAGAGGCCGGGCGAGCAGGTCCGCGAAGGTGTGGGTGCGCTCCTGGGCGACGCCTTGGCCGTGGAGGCGCAGACGCCACGTCCCGGCGTCCACCTTGGGGACGAGCAGGGCGGTGTCGACACGGTAGAAGTCCTTGTTCGGGGTGGTGAAGGGGCTGACGCCGGGCGCGGGCGCCCGAGCCTCCGCGGGCACGGGCGGTGCGGGTGACGCCGGGGCGGGCAGCCGTACGGCCTCCCGTGAGGCGACGGCGCCCCGGCCGCGCCGCGCCGCCGCGGCACGGCCGAGGGCGCCTATCCCCGTGGCGGCGGCCGTGCCGGCAGCCGCCGCCACGAGGAACCCGCGCCGGTTCCAGCCGCGGCCGGTGCCCTCGGCGGCACCGGTGGCGGCTTCTCCTCGGTTCCCCCGGCGCGGGCCACCCGGGCCGTCCCCGCGGCGCGGGGGACCCGGGAGACGAGCACGAGCAGCAGGGCGGCGGCCGCGGCCCCGGCCACCAGCGACGGCACGGCGTCCGCGGCGCCGGTCGCGTCGGGCCGCGTCACCGCCGCCGCGGCGCCCACGAGGCCGAGCAGCCCCGCGGCGGCCGCCGCCGCGAGGCGGTGCCGCAGCGCCAGCAGGCCCGCGCACACCGCGAGGGCCGCCAGCACGGCGACGACACCGGCCTGGAGGACGAGCTTGTCGTCCTCGCCGAACGTGCGGATCGCCCAGTCCTTCACGGCCTGCGGCGCACGGTCCACGGCCGCGCCGCCGACAGCGGTGACGGGGCCCGCCTGCGGGCGGACCAGTGCGGCGGCCGGTTCGGCCGCAGCGAGGCCGCCGTACGCCGCCACCAGGCCGGCGACCGCCCCCAGCGCCCGGCGCACCGGGCGGGTGACGGGGGCGGGGCTCCTTCGGGGGCTGCTCACATCCCGTATTCGGAGCCCGCCGTCCGGTGGATTGCCCCTTCACCCGGAAGAGTGAGAACCGGTTTCCGCGGTGACGGTCCCGGGGGTCAGGACGGCAGCTCCATCACGGCCAGGGGGTCCGTGGTGGGCTCCGCCGAACCGCCCGCCGGTTCCACGCTGATGCCCATGCCCGTCGCGGTGCCCACCGGGCCGTCCATGACGAGGGCGCCGTCGTCGGGCAGCAGCCCCGCCGGGCGCATGGCGCCGCCGCCGTCCGCGAACCACAGCTGGTACGTGCGGCCCTCCGGCAGCTCCGGCAGCCCGGACGCCAGGAACACCGCCCGGTCCTCGGTCCGGGACACGACCACGGTGGCGCGGGCGTCCCCGTCGACGGTGCCGCTCGCCGTGCGGGCGTCGGGCGCGGCCAGCACCCTGGCCATGGCGTCGGCCTGGCGGCGCGCCTCCTCGGCCCGCTGCTCCGCCTGCCGGGCCTCCTGGTGCTGCCAGACCGCCGCCCCGCCGAACGCGGCCGCCGCCGCGAGGCACGCGGCCAGCACAAGGCGCGACCCGAGGACGCCCCGCGCCGGGCCGCCGGGGCGGGCGCCTCGGGCCCCACGTGCGGCGGCAGTTGGCGGACGGTCGCGACGCGGTCCATCACCCGCTCCTTCATGCCGGGCGGCGGCGCGGCGGCGACGGCGGCACCGAGCCGGGCGGCGGTGGCGGTCAGCTCCCGCACCTCCTGGGCGCACGCCGAGCAGTCCCGCAGGTGCCGCTCGAACGCCGCCCGCTCGTCGTCGGGCAGGGCGTTCAGGGCGTAGGCGCCCGTGGGCGCGTGCAGGTGTTCCTCGGTCATGCGTCCACTCCCATGCAGTCCCGAAGCCTGATGAGCCCGTCGCGCAGCCGCGTCTTGACCGTCCCGAGCGGTGCCGAGAGGGAGGCGGCGACCTCACGGTAGGTGTAGCCCCGGTAGTAGGCGAGCGTCACCGCCTGCCGCTGCAGGTCCGTCAGGGACCGCAGGCAGCGGCGCACCTGCTCGCTCTCCAGCCGCACCGCCACCTCCTCGCTGACGTGGTCGTACGGCGGCGTCCCCGCGGCGCGGGCCGTGCGCTCCTCCCGGTCCGCCGCGGCCTGCTCCGAGCGGACCCGGTCGACGGCGCGGCGGTGGGCGACGGTCATCACCCACGTGAGGACCCCGCCCCGGTCGGGCCGGTAGCGGGCGGCGGAGCGCCACACCTCCAGCATCACCTCCTGGGCGACCTCCTCGGACTGCGCGGGGTCCCGCAGGACCCGCAGCACCAGGCCGTACACCGGTCCGGCGACGGCGTCGTACAGCCTGCCGAACGCCTCCTGGTCCCCTTCGGCGACCCGGGCGAGGGTGCCCGCCAGGTCGGCTCCGCGGTCCGGCGCGCACCCCTCACCGGGGATGCGGGCGATCTCCTTCACCCCGTACCTCCGGCGCGGTGCCCGCCCGCAGCGGGGGCGGGGATGCCTTGGACGCCCATGCGTCACCCTTTCCACGAGACGACGGCAGCACTGCTTCCTCTCCTGGAGGTGATTCGGAGCCGGGCCGCACTCGGATGGGTGGATTCCCCGCCGAATCCAGACAGCGGCCCGGCTTCCGTGCTGCCCCGGAGCCGGGGTCCCTGGCTCCGCTCGGCGGGGTGCCGCGCGGGCGCCCCTGTGACGGACGACCACTCGGCGGGCCGCGGGGTCAGTCCGAGCGGCACTCGATGCGTTGGACTCCCACCCCAGGACGCGGCCCGCCGACGACCTGAGTGGCTACTGCGATCTGCCGGTTCCTGTGCGACCGGGTGCACAGGAGCCGGCAGACTGGACGACTTCACCGACGCCTTCCGGAACTTCGCCCGGACCATCGACCCTGCGCACACCGACAGCCAGGCGAACGCCGTACGCGCGATGGACGCCTGGAAGGAGATGCGCGAGCGCCTGGACGACGACTTCGACACGCCTGGTGCCCTCGCCGTCCTGTTTCAGTACATCCGCGAGCAGAATCGCATGGAGGAGCCGGCCGGCCCGGCCGCCCTGCGGCTGATCGAGGACGTGAACAACCTCTTCGGAACGTTCGACATCCCCGGCTCCGCCCAGAGCGACGCCGCTGTCGACGAACTCGTGAAGGAACGCGACCGGCTCCGCGCGGCGAGGAAGTTCGCCGAGGCTGACGCGATCCGCGACCAGCTCACCCAGCAGGGCGTCGTCCTCGAGGACTCGCCCGAGGGCACCCGTTGGTGGAAGGAGGCCACCTCATGACCTGGAAGAGCCGCTTACCGCTCGTCGTAGAGAGCGCCATCCCCCTCAGCCTCTGCGGAACGCTGATGGACCGCATGAAGAACCAGACCGCCCGCCCGCGCACCTACCGGGGCGTCATCGACGAAACGCTGCGCAAGAGCGAGTACGTCGAGATCCCTCCGCACCACCTGGAAGGGGCGGTTGTCTCCCACTGCGCCGCCCACCTTCGCAGCCACTTCGGAATCGCCCCGAAGCGCATACCCACCCAGCCGGCGGTCGTCTACCGCTACGGCCCGGGCGTCGGCTTCGTCGCCCACCACGACGAGGTCACCGACATCGAGCGCGAGCGGGCCCGGACCAACGGACAGCCCGTCGTCGGCGGAGACCTCACCCTCCTGGTCTGGCTCAACACACCGGACTCCTATGGCGGCGGGGAACTGTTCTTCGAGAGCCCGGCTCAGGAGATCAAGCCGCCCTGCGGCACCCTGGTCGCCTTCCCTGCCACCCGCGACCACATCCACGGCGTACGGCCGATCACGAGGGGCGAGCGCGTGACACTCGTCGTACGTATCGATGCCGAACGCCCTTGAGAAACAGCCGGTTTCGCCTGTCGGTGAGAGCAGCACGGTTGCCAGGATGAACGGCATGACGACGATCAACGGTGAGGTTGCGCCCGGATTCGAACCGGTCCGCGAGGCGTTTGCAGCGAACTTCACCCAGCACGGGGACATCGGCGCGGCCGTGTGCGTCTACCGGCACGGCCGCCCTGTGGTCGACCTGTGGGGCGGCGTCGCCGACGTTGACACCGGCCGTCCGTGGACACGGGACACGCTGCAACTGGTCTACTCGGCGACCAAGGGAGCCACCGCGACCGCGGCGCACATGCTGGCCGAGCGCGGCATGTTGGACCTCGACGCGCCGGTGGCGAAGTACTGGCCGGAGTTCGCGGCGAACGGCAAGGCCGGCATCCCCGTCCGCTGGCTCCTGTCCCACCAGGCCGGCCTGATCGCCCTGGACGAGCCGCTCTCACTGGCCGAGGCGCTGGCCTGGGAACCCATGACAGCAGCGCTCGCGGCCCAGCGCCCGCTGTGGAACCCGGGCACTGCACACGGGTACCACGGGCGAACCTGGGGCTGGCTGGTCGGAGAGGTGATCCGCCGCGTCTCCGGCCGCTCGCCGGGCCGTTTCTTCGCCGACGAAATCGCGCGCCCCCTCGGGCTGGACTTCTTCATCGGCCTGCCGGCGAGTGAACGCGGCCGGGTCAGCCGCATGGTGTACCGATCGCCGGCCGTCGACCTCACCACCGTGCCCGCCGAGGCGGTTCCCGAGGAACTTCGCGAGCAGGTAGCCGCCTGGCGCGACCCGAACTCCTTCAGCAACCGGGCGTTCGCGGTCACCGACCCAGCCGCCATCGACTTCGACTCGCCGGAGGTGCAGGCCGCAGAACTCCCGTCCTCCAACGGAATCGGCACCGCGCAGGCACTCGCCCGCATGTACGCCGCCCTGATCGGCGAGGTGGACGGCGTGCGCCTGCTCACCCCGGAGACTCTGTCGTCGGCGACCGCAGAGCAGGCCAGCGGGAAGGACCAGGTGATGGTGATCCCGAGCCGATTCAGCACCGGATACATGCTCCCCACCGAGGGCAACCCCATGACCGGCCCGAACGCCTTCGGCCACACCGGCCGCGGCGGCTCACTCGGCTTCGCCGACCCCGCGCAGGGAATCGCCTTCGGGTACGTGATGAACCGCATCGTCAGCGGCTCCGATGACGGGCGCGCTGCTGCACTGGTCGAAGCAGTGCGGACTGGGGTGGCATAGCGATCGGCCTCGCGGCTGACGGCCTTGCTGCGCAACCGAGGCGTCATGGGTCGCTGTGGGGAACGCGTCGCCCACCGACCCAGCACCCCGGAACGCGCCGCCGCGCCGGATACGTGCTGACTCGTACCGCCCCGCCCAGCCCCCGAAGGCGTGCCCCCGCGCCGGATAACGTGCTGCCCGCAGCCGCTCCCACCGGCCCCGCCCTGGCCCGCGAAGGTCCGGCCCCCACCGGCCCCCGAGGGCGCGGCCCCCGAAAGCCCGGCCCCCGGAAGCGCGGCCCCCGGAGCCGCCCCCACCGCCCCCGAAAGCCCGGCCCCCGCAGCCGCCCCCACCGCCCCCGAAAGCCCGGCCACCGCAGCCGCCCCGCGTCCCGGTCGCCCGTCCGCAAAATTCAAGCAAGCATGCTTGATTGTTTCTGCTTCCGCTGCCATGCTCCCCACCGCACGCCGACGTGGCCCGCCCCGGAGGGAGCACACCGTGTCCGTGTCCGAACCCGCCCGCGCGCCGGGCGGTGTCCTCGACGACCTGCGGGACGAGAGCGACGCGCTCGACCGGCTCGTGGCCGCGCTGCCGCCCGAGCGGTGGGCCGCGCCCACCCCCGCGCCCCGCTGGAGCGTCGCCCACCAGATCGCGCACCTGGCGTGGACCGACGAGGCCGCGCTGCTCGCCGCCACCGACCCGGAGGCGTTCGCCGGCCACGTCGCCGAGGCGGCGGCCGCGCCCGGCACGTTCGTCGATGCCGCCGCCGCAGCCCTCGCCGCGCAGCCGCCCGACGCGCTGCGGGAGCGGTGGCGCGCGGCCCGCGCCCGCCTCCAGGACGCCCTGCGGGCGCTGCTGCCCGGTACCCGCGTCCCCTGGTACGGGCCGCCCATGAGCGTCACCGCCCTCGCCACCGCCCGGCTCATGGAGACCTGGGCCCACGGGCAGGACGTCGCCGACGCCCTCGGAGCCGTCCGCACCCCGACGGCGCGGCTGCGGCACGTCGCATGGATCGGCGTACGGGCCCGCGACTACGCCTTCGCCGTACGGGGACTGACCCCGCCCGCAGAGGAGTTCCGCGTCGAGCTCGAAGCGCCCGAGTCCGCCGTACGGGGGCTGACCCCGCCCGCCGAGGAGTTCCGCGTTGAGCTCGAAGCGCCCGACTCCGCCGCCACCTGGGCCTTCGGGCCGCCGGACGCCCCGCAGCGGGTCACCGGGCCTGCCCTCGACTTCTGCCTGCTTGTCACCCGCCGCGCCCACCGAGCCGACCTGGCCCTGCACGCGGCGGGGCCGGACGCCGACCGGTGGCTCGACATCGCGCAGGCGTTCGCGGGGCCGCCCGGCGAGGACCGCGCCCCCCGGAAGGAGACCCGGTGACCCCCCTGCGCATCGGCAACGCCTCCGGCTTCTACGGCGACCGCTTCGACGCCGTCCGCGAGATGCTCACCGGCGGCCCGCTGGACGTCCTCACCGGGGACTACCTCTCCGAGCTGACGATGCTGATCCTGGGCCGCGACCGGCTGAAGGACCCCTCCCTCGGCTACGCCCGCACCTTCCTGCGGCAGATGGAGGAGTGCCTCGGCCTCGCCCGCGAACGGGGCGTCCGCATCGTCGCCAACGCGGGCGGGCTCGACCCCGCGGGACTCGCCGCCGCCCTGCGCGGCCTCGCGGCCCGGCTCGGTCTGACCGGGCTGCGCGTCGCCCACGTCGAAGGCGACCGGCTGCCCCTCCCGCCGGGCGCCCTCGCCGCGCACGCCTACCTCGGCGGCGCCGGGATCGCCGCCTGCCTCGACGCGGGTGCCGACGTCGTCGTCACCGGACGCGTCACCGACGCGGCCCTCGTCAGCGGGCCCGCCGCCGCCCACTTCGGCTGGCGCCCCGAGGACCTCGACCCGCTCGCCGGGGCCGTCGTCGCCGGGCACGTCCTGGAGTGCGGGGCCCAGGCCACCGGCGGCAACCACCCGGACTTCCGCCGCTTCGACCTGCGCCGCCCCGGCTTCCCCCTCGCCGAGGTCCACGCCGACGGCAGCTGCGTCATCACCAAGCACCCGGGCACGGGCGGCGCCGTCACCACGTCGACCGTCACCGCCCAGCTCCTGTACGAGACGGCGGGCGCTCGCTACGCCGGGCCCGACGTCACCGCCCGCCTCGACACCGTCCGCCTCACCCGGGAGGGGCCCGACCGGGTCAGGATCAGCGGCGTACGGGGCGAGCCGCCCCCGCCGCTGCTCAAGGCCGGGGTCAACCGGCTCGGCGGCTGGCGCAACGAGGCCGTCTTCGTCCTCACCGGCCTCGACGTCGAGGCCAAGGCCGCGCTCGTACGGGAGCAGATGGCCGACGCCCTCGCGCCGGTGGCGGACGTCCGCTGGGAGCTCGCCCGCACCGACCGCCCCGACGCCGGCACCGAGGAGACCGCCAGCGCCCTGCTCCGGCTCGTCGTCCGCGACCCCGACGCGGACACCGTCGGCCGGGCCGTCACCGGGGCCGCCGTCGAGCTGGCCCTCGCCTCCTACCCGGGCTTCCACGTCACCGCGCCGCCCGGCCGCCCCGCCCCGTACGGCGTCTTCGAGGCCCGCTACGTGCCCCGCGACTCCGTCACCCACACCGCGGTCCTCCCCGACGGGCGCCGCCTCACCCTCCCGCACCCCGCCCGCACCGCGCAGCCCGCACACGTCCCCGAGCCGCCGCTGCCGCCGCCCCCGCCGCCTGGCCCCACCCGCCGCGCCCCGCTCGGCCGGGTCGCCGGGGCCCGCAGCGGCGACAAGGGCGGGGACGCCAACGTAGGGGTGTGGGCCGAGACCGACGCGGCCTGGCGGTGGCTCGCCCACACCCTCACCGCCGACCGCTTCCGCGAGCTGCTGCCCGAGACGCGGCCGCTGCCCGTGGCCCGCCACGTCCTGCCGAACCTGCGCGCCCTGAACTTCACCGTCACCGGCCTCCTCGGCGAAGGCGCCGCCGCCCGCGCCCGGTTCGACCCGCAGGCCAAGGCGCTCGGCGAATGGCTGCGGGCCCGCCACCTCGACATCCCGGAGGTCCTCCTGTGACCGTCCTCGCCTCCGCGCTGGACACCGCCGCCCCCGACTTCGTCCGCAACCGCGCCGACATGCTCGCCCGGCTCGACGAGCTGACCGCCGCCCACGCCGAGGCGCTCGCCGGAGGCGGCCCCAAGTACACCGACCGGCACCGCGCCCGCGGCAAGCTCCTCGCCCGCGAGCGGATCGAACTGCTCCTCGATCCCGACACGCCGTTCCTGGAGCTGTCGCCGCTCGCCGCCTGGGGCAGCGACCACACCACCGGCGCGTCCCTCGTGACCGGCATCGGCACCGTCGAGGGCGTCGAGTGCCTGATCACCGCCAACGACCCGACCGTACGCGGCGGCGCCTCCAACCCCTGGACCCTCAAGAAGGCCCTGCGCGCCCACGAGATCGCCTTCGCCAACCGGCTCCCCGTCATCTCCCTCGTCGAGTCGGGCGGCGCCGACCTCGCCTCCCAGAAGGAGATCTTCATCCCCGGCGGCGCGCTCTTCCGCGACCTCACCCGGCTGTCCGCTGCCGGGATCCCCACCATCGCCGTCGTGTTCGGCAACTCCACCGCAGGGGGCGCCTACATCCCCGGCATGTCGGACCACACCGTGGTCATCCGCGGCCGGTCGAAGGTGTTCCTGGGCGGGCCGCCCCTCGTGAAGATGGCCACCGGCGAGGAGACCGACGACGAGTCCCTCGGCGGCGCCGACATGCACGCCCGCACCTCCGGCCTCGCCGACCACCACGCCCTCGACGAACCGGACGCCCTGCGCCAGGCCCGCCGGATCGTCGCCCGGCTCCACCACCGCAAGGCGCACCCGCCGCCCGGCCCGTACGCACCGCCCCGGTACGACCCGGAGGAGCTCCTCGGCATCGTCCCCGGCGACCTGCGCACCCCCTTCGACCCGCGGGAGGTCGTCGCACGCCTCGTCGACGGCTCGGACTTCGACGAGTTCAAGCCGCTGTACGGCGCCGGGCTGACCACCGGCTGGGCCCGGCTGCACGGCTACCCGCTCGGCGTCCTCGCCAACGCCCGGGGCGTCCTGTTCAGCGAGGAGTCCCAGAAGGCCGCCCAGTTCGTCCAGCTCGCCAACCAGCGGGACATCCCGCTGCTGTTCCTCCACAACACCACCGGCTACATGGTGGGCGCCGCGTACGAGCAGGGCGGCATCATCAAGCACGGCGCCATGATGATCAACGCGGTCGCCAACTCCCGCGTCCCGCACCTGTCGGTCCTCCTCGGGGCCTCCTACGGCGCCGGGCACTACGGCATGTGCGGCCGCGCCTACGACCCCCGCTTCCTCTTCGCCTGGCCCAGCGCCAAGTCCGCCGTCATGGGCCCGCAGCAGCTCGCCGGGGTCCTGTCGATCGTCGCCCGCCAGTCCGCCGCCGCGAAGGGCAGGCCGTACGACGAGGACGGCGACGCCGCCCTGCGCGCCCTCGTGGAGCAGCAGGTGGAGGCCGAGTCGCTCCCGATGTTCCTGTCCGGGCGGCTGTACGACGACGGCGTCATCGACCCGCGAGACACCCGCACCGTCCTCGGGCTGTGCCTGTCCGCGATCCACACCGCCCCGGTCGAAGGCGCACGCGGCGGCTTCGGCGTGTTCCGGATGTGAGAGGCACCGACATGATCACCTCGCTGCTCGTCGCCAACCGCGGCGAGATCGCCTGCCGGGTCCTGCGCACCTGCCGCGACCTCGGCATCACCACCGTCGCCGTGCACTCCGACCCGGACGCCGGTGCCCGCCACGTGCGCCTCGCGGACGCGGCCGTGCGGCTGCCGGGCGCCGCCCCCGCCGAGACCTACCTGCGCGGCGACCTGCTCGTGCGGGCCGCGCTCGCGGCGGGCGCCGACGCCGTCCACCCCGGATACGGCTTCCTGTCGGAGAGCGCCGCCTTCGCCCGGGAGGTGCGGGCGGCGGGTCTGACCTGGGTCGGGCCGCCCCGGACGCCATCGAGGCCATGGCGTCCAAGACCCGCGCGAAGAAGCTCATGGGCGTGGCGCCCCTGGACCCGGCCGCGCTCACGGCGGCCGACCTGCCCGTCCTCGTCAAGGCGGCCGCGGGCGGCGGCGGGCGCGGCATGCGCGTGGTGCGGGACCTGGCGGAGCTGCCCGCGGCCCTGGAGGCGGCCCGCGCGGAGGCGCGCTCCGCGTTCGGCGACGACGAGGTCTTCGCGGAGCCGTACGTCGAGGGCGGCCGCCACGTCGAGGTGCAGGTCCTCGCCGACGCCCACGGCACCGTCTGGGCGCTCGGCACCCGCGACTGCTCCCTCCAGCGCCGCCACCAGAAGGTCGTCGAGGAGGCGCCCGCCCCCGGCCTGCCGCCGGGGCTCGCCGCCGCACTCCAGGACACGGCCGTCCGCGCGGCCGGGTCCCTCGGCTACACCGGGGCGGGCACGGTCGAGTTCCTCGTCGCGCCCGACGGGACGCCGCACTTCCTGGAGATGAACACCCGCCTCCAGGTCGAGCACCCTGTCACGGAGGCGGTGTACGGCATCGACCTGGTGGCGCTGCAACTCCGCGTCGCCGAGGGCGCCCGGCTCCCGGCAGGCCCGCCCGCTCCCTCCGGGCACGCCGTCGAGGCCCGGCTCTACGCGGAGGACCCGGCCCGCGGCTTCGCCCCGCAGACGGGTGCCGTCCACGCCCTGGACGTCGACGGCGTCCGCGTCGACACCGGCTACGAGGCGGGGGACGCCGTCACCGTCCACTACGACGCCCTGCTGGCGAAGGCCGTCGCCCACGCCCCCACCCGCGAGGAGGCCGTGCGCGCCCTGGCGGCGGCCCTGCGCAGGGCCCGCGTCCACGGCCCGGCCACCAACCGCGACCTGCTCGTGCGCACCCTCGGCCACGAGGACTTCACCCGGCCGGGCCGCGCCGACACCGGGTTCTACGACCGCGTGCTCCCCGAGCTGACCGGCCCGCCGCCGGGCGAGGAGTACGCCGCCGTCGCCGCGGCCCTCGCGGACGCCGCCGGCCGCCCCGGGCCGGGGGCCTGGCGGAACCTTCCGTCGCAGCCCCAGACGAAGGCGTACGGCGGGCACGAGGTCCGCTACCACCGCACCCGCGGCGGCTACACGCTCCCGGACCACCCCGGCGTCCGCGTCGTGTCGGCGCAGCCCGGCCTGGTCCGCCTGGAGCTGTCCGGCGTCGTGCGGCCCTACCGCGTCGCGTCGTACGGCGACGGCACGGTGTACGTCGACACCCCGCAGGCCGCGTACCGCCTCACCCCCCGGCCGCGGTTCGCCGACCCCGCCCCCCGCACGGCCCCCGGTTCCCTCCTCGCGCCCATGCCGGGCACGGTCGTCCGCCTGGCCGAGGGCCTCGCGGAGGGCTGCCGTGTGGAAGCGGGCCGACCGCTGCTGTGGCTGGAGGCCATGAAGATGGAGCACCGCGTCACCGCGCCCGCCTCCGGCACCCTCACCGCTCTCCACGCCGCGCCCGGCCGCCAGGTCGAGCACGGCGCGCTGCTCGCCGTCGTCCGGCCCGAGGAGCCCGTACCGGAGCCCGCGCAGCCGGATCAGCCCGTGCAGCCGGGACAGGCCGAACCGCCCGGGCGGCCGGAGCAGACCGAACCGCCCGGGCGGCCGGGACAGCCCGCGCGGCCCGTACCGGAGCCCGTACAGCGCGAACCGCACGTCCCGGAGCCCGTACACCCCGTGCAGCCCGTACTGGAGGAGGACGCATGACCGCCATCCGCACCGCCGTCCTGGAGACCCCCGAGCAGCAGGACCTCCGCGCCGCCGTGGCCGCCTTCGGGCGCAAGCACCGGGAGGGCGGCGACCAGGACGCCCTGTGGGCCGAGGCCGGAGCCCTCGGCTACCTGGGCGTGAACCTGCCCGCCGCGTACGGCGGCGGAGGCGCCGGGGTCACGGAGCTGTCCCTCGTGCTGGAGGAGCTGGGCGCGGCCGGATGCCCGCTGCTGATGATGATCGTGTCGCCCGCGATCTGCGGCACGGTCATCGCCCGCTTCGGCACGGACGAGCAGCGGCGGCGCTGGCTGCCCGGGCTGGCCGACGGCTCCCGCACCATGGCGTTCGGGATCACCGAGCCCGACGCGGGCTCCAACGCGCACCGCATCACCACCACCGCCCGCCGCACCCCCGGCGGCTGGACCCTCACCGGCCGCAAGGTCTTCGTGTCGGGCGTCGACATCGCGCAGTCCACGCTCGTCGTGGGCCGCACCGAGGACGAGCGCACCGGCAGGCTGAAGCCCTGCCTGTTCGTGGTGGACCGGGACGCGCCCGGCTTCCACCGCACCCCGATCCCCATGGAACTCGACGCGCGGGAGAAGCAGTTCGAGCTGGTCTTCGACGACGTGCGGCTCCCGGCGGACGCGCTCGTCGGCGACGAGGACGCGGGCCTCCTCCAGCTCTTCGCCGGGCTGAACCCGGAGCGGATCATGACCGCCGCGTTCGCCCTGGGCATGGGCCGGTACGCGCTGGAGCGTGCCGTGGCGTACGCGAAGGAGCGCCAGGTGTGGCGCACCCCGATCGGCGCCCACCAGGCGATCGCCCACCCGCTGGCCCAGGCCCGCATCGAGCTGGAGTGCGCCGCGCTCATGATGCGCAAGGCGGCGGCGCTGTACGACGCCGGGGACGACCTCGGCGCGGGGGAGGCCGCCAACATGGCGAAGTACGCGGCCGCCGAGGCGTGCGTGAAGGCGGTGGACCAGGCCGTGCACACCCTCGGCGGCAACGGCCTCACCCGGGAGTTCGGGCTGGCCCGCCTCATCGCCGCCTCCCGCGTGGCCCGCATCGCGCCGGTGAGCCGGGAGATGATCCTGAACTACGTCTCCCACCAGACCCTCGGCCTGCCCAAGTCGTACTGACCCGCCGGAGGAGGCGAACGCGATGACCCTGCTGAGGACCACCCGCGACCGGGGCGTCACCACCCTGGCCCTCGACGCCCCCGGCACGCGCAACGCCCTGTCGGCGCCGCTGGTCGCGGAGCTCGCGGACGCGCTGGCGGACTGCGCCGGGGACCCCGCCGTCCGCGCGGTGGTGCTGACCCACACCGGGGGGACGTTCTGCGCGGGCGCGGACCTGGCGGCGCCCCGGACCCGGACGCGTTCGTGGCGCTGCTGCGGCGCGTCGTGGAGGTGCCGAAGCCGGTGGTGGCGCGCGTCGACGGGCACGTGCGGGCCGGGGGCCTGGGGCTGCTGGGCGCGTGCGACGTCGTCGTCGTGTCGGAGCGCTCCGACTTCGCCCTCACGGAGGTGCGGTTGGGGCTCGCCCCGGCGGTCGTCTCGCTCACCCTGCTGCCGCGCCTCGACCCCCGCGCGGCGGCCCGGTACTACCTCACCGGGGAGCGGTTCGGCGCGGCCGAGGCGGTGCGGATCGGGCTGGCCACGGCGGCGGCCGAGGACGCCGACGAGGCGCTGCGGCCGGTGCTCGACGCCCTGCGGCGGGCCTCGCCCCAGGGCCTTGCGGCGTCGAAGGCCCTGGTGGCGGCTAGGGTGCTGGCAACCTTCGAGCGCGACGCGGACGCTCTCGTGCGGCGCTCCGCGTCGCTGTTCGCCTCGGCGGAGGCGCGCGAGGGAATGACGGCCTTCCTAGAACGACGGGACCCCGCATGGGTGATCTGACCGAGGCGACCGCCGCCCGCGCCCCGAAGCAGGACCGCAGCCGCGCCACCCGGCGGCGGCTCCTGGAGGCGGCGGTGGCCTGCCTCGCCGAACGCGGCTGGGCGGGGTCCACGGTCTCGGTGGTGGCGGAGCACGCGGGGGTCTCGCGGGGCGCCGCCCAGCACCACTTCCCGACCCGGGAGGACCTCTTCACTGCGGCGGTCGAGTACGTGGCGGAGGAGCGGTCCGAGGCGCTGCGCGCCCTGGACGGCAGGAGCCGCACCGAGGTCGTCGAGGGGCTCGTCGGCCTCTACACGGGCCCCCTGTTCCGGGCCGCCCTCCACCTGTGGGTGGCGGCCTCCGGCGAGGACCAGCTGCGGCCCCGCGTCACCGAACTGGAGGCCCGCGTCGGCCGGGAGGCCCACCGCATGGCCGTGGAGCTGCTCGGCGCGGACGAGTCCCGCCCCGGCGTACGGGAGACGGTCCAGGGCCTCCTGGACATGGCCCGCGGCCTCGGCCTCGCCACCCTGCTGACGGACGACTCGGCCCGCCGCCGCCGCGTGGTCGCCCAGTGGGCGCGGCTGCTGGACGAGGCCCTGGGCTGAAACGTATCTGCATACCGGTGGTATGCGTATCGTGGTGGGCATGGCCGAGACCACCAGAATCACGGTGACGCTGCCCACCGAGCACGTCGAGCAGCTCAAGAAGATGACGGACAACGTGTCCGCCTACGTCGCCGAAGCCGTGGCCCGCCACATCCGGCGCGAACTCATGGGCGAGGAACTGCGGCGCTACCAGGACGAGCACGGCGAGTTCACCGAAGCCGAGCTCGCCGAGGCGCGCGCGGTGATCGACGCCGCGCTGCGTCCCGACACGTCGGCGGACGGCCCCCGGGGCGAAGCGAGGGCTGCATGAGGGACGCGGTCAGCACCCTGGTCCTGGATTCCGCCGGGCTGTCCGGCTGGATCGCCCAGGACCGGAAGATCGCCGGACTGCTCCAGGCCTTCTATGAGCTGGGTGCCGATCCGGTGGTCGGCGCGAACACGATCATCGAGGTGACGCACGCACGGGTGAACGCCCGCCGCCTGGACTGGGTCCTCTCCCGCGTACGCGTGGAACCGGTCACCGAGCAGGCCGCCAGGGCTGCCGCCCGCCTGCTGAAGGGTGCCGGTCTGCACGGCCACAAGTACGCCATCGACGCCACCGTCGCGGAGATGGCCCTTCGGCAGCCCGGTCCGGTCGTCATGCTGACGTCCGATGTCGACGACATGTCCCGCCTGTGCGGCGGAAAGGTCGGGCTCATCGGCCTGTGACCCGGCGCGGGCGTGTGCTCCCCCCGGTGCCGCAGACGGGGCGCACGCCCGCACCACCGCAGGCACATCCGCCGCACACGCAGGAGGCGCGCCCCGCCGGGAAGCGGGGCGCGCCTCGGGGCGGGCGGGTGCCCCCGGCGGCCGGTGCCGTCGGGGGCACCGGCGGCTCAGCCCGCGATGCCGGAGAAGCCCGCGATCTCGCGCGGGTCCCGCGGGCCGGGGCCCACGTACCGCGCCGACGGGCGGACCAGGCGGCCCGTGCGCTTCTGCTCCAGGATGTGCGCCGACCAGCCCGCCGTGCGGGCGCAGGTGAACATGGACGTGAACATGTGCGCCGGGACCTCCGCGAAGTCCAGCACGATCGCCGCCCAGAACTCCACGTTCGTCGCCAGCACCCGGTCCGGGCGCCGGTTGTGCAGCTCCTCCAGCGCGGCCTTCTCCAGGGCCTCCGCAACCTCGAAGCGCGGCGCGGCCAGCTCCTTCGCGGTGCGGCGCAGCACGCGGGCGCGCGGGTCCTCCGCGCGGTACACGCGGTGCCCGAAGCCCATGAGGCGCTCGCCCTTGTCGAGGGCCTGCTTCACGTAGGCCGCGGCGTCACCGGTGCGCTCGATCTCCTCGATCATGCCGAGCACCCGCGACGGGGCGCCGCCGTGCAGCGGCCCGGACATGGCGCCCACCGCGCCCGAGAGGGCCGCCGCCACGTCCGCGCCCGTCGACGCGATGACGCGCGCGGTGAACGTGGAGGCGTTCATGCCGTGCTCCGCCGCCGACGTCCAGTAGGCGTCGACCGCCTTCACGTGCTTGGGGTCGGGCTCACCGCGCCAGCGGATCATGAACCGCTCGACCACCGACTGCGCCTTGTCGATCTCGCTCTGCGGCACCATCGGCAGGCCCTGCCCGCGCGCGCTCTGCGCGACGTACGACAGCGCCATGACCGCCGCCCGCGCCAGGTCCTCGCGGGCCTGCTCGGCGTCGATGTCCAGCAGCGGTTTCAGGCCCCACACGGGCGCCAGCATCGCCAGCGCGGACTGGACGTCCACCCGGATGTCGCCCGAGTGCACGGGGATGGGGAAGGGCTCGGCCGGGGGCAGGCCCGGGTCGAACGCCCCGTCCACCAGCAGGCCCCAGACGTTGCCGAAGGACACCTGGCCCACCAGGTCCTCGATGTCGACGCCGCGGTAGCGGAGGGCGCCACCCTCCTTGTCCGGTTCGGCGATCTCCGTCTCGAACGCGACGACTCCTTCGAGCCCGGGTACGAAGTCGGACATCTGGCGGCTCCTCGTAGTGGTGTCCTTGCGGAATGTGTGAAGGGAACAGTGACCCAGCCCACGAGTCTGTCGGGTTCCCCCGATGCGGGGAAGCGTGACATCAGGCACAGTGCGCCGTTCCGGACGGTGAGGATTACCCGCCCTGAGCGCCGGGCACACTCACCTGCTGCGGCAGGATGGGCGGTGTGACCGATGCTCTCGATCCAGCCGCCCGGGAATCCGACCTCGATCCCGCCTCCGAAGCCGGAGCCTCCGGATCCGGAGCCGCACCGGACGCCGCACCGGACCCTGCGCCGATGCGCGAGCAGTACCACACGGCCGAGCTGTGCGAGCAGGACCTCGCCGCCGCGCCGATGGACCAGTTCGCCCGCTGGTTCGGGGACGCCACCGAGAGCCGCGAGATCCACGAGCCGAACGCCATGGTCGTGTCGACCGCCACGCCCGAGGGCCGCCCCTCGTCCCGCACGGTCCTGCTGAAGCACTACGACGCGCGCGGCTTCGTCTTCTTCACCAACTACACGTCCCGCAAGGGGCACGAGCTCGCCGCCAACCCGTACGCGTCGCTGCTCTTCCCCTGGCACCCGATCGCCCGCCAGGTCGTCGTCACCGGCACCGCCACCCGCGTCGGCCGCGACGAGACCGCGGCGTACTTCCGCACCCGCCCGCACGGCTCCCGGCTCGGCGCCTGGGCCAGCGACCAGTCGTCCGTCATCGCCTCCCGCGCGGAGCTGCTCGCCGCGTACGAGGAGCTGGCCGCCCGCTACCCGGAGGGCGAGCAGGTGCCGGTACCGCCGCACTGGGGCGGCTACCTCGTCGTGCCGGACGCGGTGGAGTTCTGGCAGGGCCACGAGAACCGGCTGCACGACCGGCTGCGGTACGTCCGCGACGGGGAGCGCGGCTGGCGGGTCGAGCGCCTGGCCCCCTGACGCGCCGCGCCCGGACCGGCCGTACCGGTCGGTGCCGCGTCTGCCGCCCCGCCCCGGATGCGTCCCGGGCCGGATGCGTCCCGCGCCGTAGGCGCCCGGACATGAGAGAACCCGCGGGCCCGGTGCTCCCCTGCTGCGCAAGGGGAGGTCGGCCGGATGTGCCGACGGGCCCGCGGGTCGGTGACTGCTGGGATGTACGGCAGGAGGCCTGCCGCCATGTGACGACAGGCCTCAGCCCGCAGCCACCTCACGCATCCGAATAACCATCTTTCGGATCACCTCCTCTCTCGTGTGCCGCCACGATAGGAACCGCGCCGCGGCCGCCACAACCGAATTTCGCGAACCGCGTGTGTCCTGGGTCACGGTGACGGTTGAATGGCCGGGCACGTGCAGTTGCACGTGAGGACACGTCCTTGCAGGGGGTCCGGGATGAGTGCGTCCGGCGGCGGTACGGATACGGACACGGGCACGCACGCGGCCCCGGGTCCGG
Source organism: Streptomyces sp. CC228A (assembly GCF_021390935.1). GTDB lineage: Bacteria > Actinomycetota > Actinomycetes > Streptomycetales > Streptomycetaceae > Streptomyces. The sequence continues at coordinate 179,719 of NZ_JAJPUI010000010.1, read as the reverse complement.
ACGGGGACCCGGGCGCGGACGGAGGCGCGGGCGCCGGGGCCCGCCCGGACATCGGGCGGGCGGGCGCCGACCTGCTGGCCACGCTGCTCGACGGGATGGACGCGGCGCTCTGCGCGTTCGACGCGGACGGCACGGTCACCCACTGGAACCGCGAGGCCGAGCGGATCCTCGGCTGGCCCGCCGAGGAGGCCGTCGGGCGCAGCGGCCTGGCGGGCTGGGCGGTGCGCCCGGCGGACGCCGCGGGCGTGGCGGACCGGCTCGCCGCCGCCATGGCGAGCACCCCGGAGCGCCGGGTGCACGAGTGCGCGCTGCTGCGCAAGGACGGCGGCCGGGTCCTCGTGCGGGTGCAGTCGGCGGGCGTGCGCGGCGCTGACGGCCGGCCGGCCGGGGCGTACTGGGCCTTCGGCGAGGTGCACACCCAGCTGGACTTCGAGCGGTCCGTCGCCCTGAGCGAGGCCCTGTTCGCCGACGCGCCCTGGGGCCTGGTCATGGTGGACGCCGACCTGCGCCCGGCGGTCGTGAACGCGCAGGCCGCGCGGGCGCTGGGCCGGACCCGCACGTCCCTGCTCGGCCGCCCGCTGGGCGACGTGCTCCTGCAGGGCGTCGAGCAGGTGGAGGCGGCGCTGGAGCACGCCCTCGTCGAGGACGCGGGGCCCCGGCCGCCCGCCGACCTGTGGGTGGCCGTCCGCACCGCGGACGGCGAGGCTCGGCGCTGCTGGCGCAGCGGTTTCGTGCGGCTGCAGACGCCGCTGTCGCAGGAACCGGCCCCGCTGGGCGTGGCCTGGCTGTTCCAGGACGTGACGGGGGAGCGGCTCGCCGAGCAGGACGCCGACCGGCTGCGGTTCCGCGCCGGGCAGCTGCACCGGGCGGGCGGCGCGGCCGCCGAGTGCGAGGACCCGATGGAGGCGGCGACGGTCCACCTGGACTTCGCCCTGGCCGGGTTCGCGGACTCGGCGCTGCTGGACCTGGCGACCGGCCCTCAGGGGCGCCTGGTCCGGGTGGCCGCGAGCCCCTCCGGTGCCCTCGGCCCGGTCGCGCGGACCCCGGGCGCGGGCCTCCCTGTGCCGTACCGCGCAGGGCACCCGGCGCTGCGGGCCCTGGACCGCGCGGGCGCGGTGCGGGTCAGCGCCTGGTCGCAGGCGGCGGGCCGGGCCGGTGCGGCCGACCGGTGGGCGGCGGAGCGCCAGTGGCCCGGGGACGCGGCGCACGCGCTGTGCGCGCCCCTGCGCAGCCGCGGCCGGACGCTGGGCGTGGTGACGTTCCTCCGCGCGGCGCCGCGGCCCGCCTTCGCCCGGCCGGACACGGCGTACGCGGAGAGCGTGGCCGCGCGGGTCGCCGCGTCGGTGGACCTGGCGCAGTCCGCCTGCTGACCGGGGGCTACGAACCCCCACTCGCCCGCGCGAAGAGTGACGAAACCATCACGCGGAGCAGTGGTCGCGCGTAGCGCGGGTCGTGTCGAGCTCCGCTTCCACGCATCCGTTCATGATGGGTTCCGCGCGGCTGATGACTTTCCGGGATGCTCCGCCCGTCGTGTACACGGAGGGCCTCCACAGCGGCCAACTCATCGACGATCCAGGGCTCGTGTGCCTGTACCGCGAGTCGTACGATCTGCTCAGGGCCGCCGCACTGCCGCCTGAGGCGTCCCTGGCCATGGTCGAGGAAGCGGCAGAGGATTTCCGAAATGGCACACACCGGCATTGACGTGAGCGCCGCGCTCTGGCGCAAGTCCAGCTACAGCAACGGCACCGGCGGCGACTGCGTCGAGGTGGCCGACGGTCTGCCCGGCGTCGTCCCCGTCCGGGACTCCAAAGACCCCGACGGGCCCGCACTCGTCGTGCGGGCCCCCGCCTGGGTGCCGTTCGTCGCCGCCCTGAAGGCGGGGCGCCTCGGCGCCTGACGGGCGTACCCGCGGCGGCTACCGCCGGTAGAAGATGCGGTCCGCGTACTGCTCCATCACGCGGCCGTTCCACTCGTGGCCGCCGTCGACGTTGCCGGAGCGCAGCAGCGGCGGCTCGATCCCGCGGCGCACCAGCTCCTCGGCGGCGGTGGCCATCACGGCCTGCATGAGGGCGCTGGTGACCACCGTGGAGGCGGGCGCGAAGGGGGCGTCGACGCCCTCGTGCGTCAGCTCCGCGTCCCCGACGGCGATCTTGGAGTCGAGGACGATGTCGCAGTGGTCCTTCAGGAAGGTGCCCGACGCGTGCCGCGAGCGGGTCTCCTTCGCGTATGCCGCGGAGGTCACGCCGACGACGGTGAGGCCGAGGGCGCGGGCGTTCAGGGCCATCTCGACGGGCAGCGCGTTGCGGCCGGACAGGGAGATGACGAAGAGCAGGTCGCCGGAGCGCGCGGGGGAGGAGTCCAGCACGGCGGCGGCGAGGCCGTCGACGCGCTCCAGCGCGGAGCCGAGCGGCGCGGGGACCACGTCGACGCCGACCGCGCCGGGCACGGCGAGCAGGTTCATCAGGGCCAGGCCGCCGGCCCGGTACACCACGTCCTGGGCGGGCAGGGACGAGTGCCCCGCGCCGAACGCGAAGAGCCGCCCGCCGGAGGCGACGGTCTCGGCGACGGCCGCCCCCGCCGCGGCGACGTGCTGCGCCTCCTCGTCCCGCGCCCGCCGCAGCAGGTCGATCGCCGCGTCGAAGAACTGACCGGCCAGATTGCCGTCGCCCATCGCTGTCGCTCCCTCTCTCTGTGTCGCGGATCACGGTGCGGTCTGGACCATTGCGCTGTCAATACCGGGGGTTTCCGCACCGGGCACGGTTGTCGGCGGCATGCGCCACAATTGGTGGAGGGCCGCGCAGGTTGCATGACACGCACGGAGGGGCACGTATGTCCGGATTGATCGACACGACGGAGATGTATCTCCGCACCATCCTCGAACTGGAAGAGGAAGGTGTGGTCCCGATGCGTGCCCGTATCGCGGAGCGGCTCGACCAGAGCGGTCCGACGGTGAGCCAGACGGTCGCGAGGATGGAACGGGACGGGCTGGTCACGGTGGCCGGCGACCGCCACCTGGAGCTGACGGAGGAGGGGCGCCGGCTGGCGACCCGCGTGATGCGCAAGCACCGGCTCGCCGAGTGCCTGCTCGTCGACGTCATCGGCCTGGAGTGGGAGCAGGTCCACGCCGAGGCGTGCCGCTGGGAGCACGTGATGAGCGAGGCCGTCGAGCGCCGTGTGCTGGAGCTGCTGCGGCACCCCACCGAGTCGCCGTACGGGAACCCGATCCCGGGGCTGGAGGAGCTCGGCGAGGAGGGCGAGGCGGATCCGTTCCTCGACGAGAACATGGTGTCGCTGTCCGAGCTGGACCCCGGCACCGGCGGCAAGACCGTCGTCGTCCGGCGGATCGGCGAGCCGATCCAGACGGACGCCCAGCTCATGTACACGCTGCGGCGGGCGGGAGTGCAGCCGGGAGCGGTGGTGAGCGTGACGGAGTCGCCCGGCGGGGTGCTGGTCGGCAGCGGCGGCGAGGCCGCCGAGCTGGGCGCCGACGTGGCGTCCCACGTGTTCGTGGCCAAGCGCTGACGGCCCGGCCCGCCACTCGAAAGGGCCATTCACGCGGAATGGCAGCGCCGGTCTCCGGCGCGTGCCACGCTTGCTCCAGGCATCCGTCCTGACTGTGCGCGAGCCGGGGCCCTGCGGTACGGGGCCCGGGGAGGGGAGCAGCGCCGATGCGCCCGCCGCTGTCCGCGTCGAAGCGCGCCCCTGTGCCCGGGGCGTCCGCGCCGCGGTCCGCCGTGCCCGGAGGCTGCCGGGTCCCCCGAGACGGAGAAGGTCCCGGTGCCGTCACCCGGCACCGGGACCCGACCTCCCCTGTGCTGACCCGGAGCCCCGAGCTCCCAGGGTCATTCCCGTCGGACCGTTCTCCCCGAGTGGTCCGCCTCCCGGTGAAGATCTCCCCTCGGCGGCGCGGGTCAACCCTTGAGCGGGGTCACTCGAATGAGCGGTGTTGCCGCCGGGATCCGTGCTTTCGAATGTGCGTTCGATAGTCTGCGCGCAGGGATGTCCGAGCGGGACAGAAGGGGGTGCCTGGTCACATGGTGCGACGCGTCGACCTGACCGGAGCCGACGGCGTACGCCTCGTGGCGTGGGAGTTCGCCGAGCCGCCCAAGGGCCCCGGCGCCGACGACGGCGGCACGGCCCCGGCACCCGGCGTGTTACTCCTCCACGGGCTGATGGGACGGGCGGGGCACTGGGCCACCACCGCCCGCTGGCTCGCCGAGCGGTTCCGCGCGGTCGCGCTGGACCAGCGGGGCCACGGCCACAGTGCGAAGCCCGCCGACGGGCGGTACACCCGCGAGGCGTACATCGAGGACGCGGCGGCGGCGATCGAGCACCTCGGCCTCGCCCCTGTCACCCTCGTCGGCCACTCCATGGGCGCGCTCACCGCCTGGCAGCTCGCGGCCCACCGCCCCGAGCTGGTGCGGTCCCTCGTCATCAGCGACATGCGGGCCTCCGCGCTCGGCGCGGCCTCCCAGCGCGAGTGGCAGAACTGGTTCCGCACCTGGCCGGTGCCCTTCGCGACACTGGCCGACGTGCGCAAGTGGTTCGGCGAGGACGACCCCCGGGTGGAGCGGCCCAACCCCGCGCGCGGCGCGTACTTCGCCGAGGTCATGGCCGAGTCGGCCGACGGGTGGCGCCCCGTGTTCGCCCCCGAGCAGATGCTGGCGGCCCGCGAGACCTGGGTCCACGACGCCCACTGGGACTCGCTCGCCCAGGTCGCGTGCCCCACCCTGGTGGTCCGCGGACTGGACGGCGAGCTGGGGCGCGCCGAGGCCCAGGAGATGGTGCGGGTCCTGCCGCAGGGACGCTACGCCGAGGTGCCCGACGCGGGCCACTACCTCCACTACGACCAGCCGGAGGCGTGGCGCGCGGCGATCGAACCCTTCCTGGCGGAGACCGCCGGTCTGGCCTGACCCCCGCCCCGGCCCGCCCCGGCGCACCGGGAGGCGGGCCGGGAGGCGGGCCGGACCCGCGGCGTCAGGCCTTGCTGACGGCGGTCAGGATCTCCGGCAGCCGGGCCGCCGTGCGGGTGGCGGACCACCGCAGGCCCGCCCACGCCAGCAGGGCGCCCCACGAGGCCCCCACGACGAGGACGAGCCACCCCAGCGACGGCCGGCCGGACAGGACGGTCCACGCCTGCAGGCCCGCCACGGGCGCCGTCAGCAGCGTCATGCCGACGAAGGCCGCGCCCATCGAGATCCACGCCAGGGCGCCCTGCCCCGGCGCCGCGTTCTTGTACGCGCTGTCCTGCGGGATCGAGTACGGAAAGAACGCCGAGCTCAGCGCCCCCAGGGCCACCAGCGACCCCAGCAGCCCGTACGACAGGCCCAGCGCGCCCGGCAGCGCGACCCAGTCGCCCAGCACCGCCGCCATCACCGCAGTCACCAGCGTCACGTACGGCAGGCTCACCACCAGCAGCGCCAGCGCCCGCGCCCGCAGCTCCTCGTACGCGTCACGCGGCGACGAGATGGTCAGGGCGACCATCCAGAACGCCGACGTGTCCTGGCCGAACTGGTTGAACATCAGGAACCCGAGCATCGCCACGCCGAAGCACGCCCAGTAGATCGTGCCCGCCCCCTGCACGGCGTTGAACAGCGGGATGATCAGGCCGAGCACCAGCGACGTCACCCACGCCGACTTGGTCTTCGGGTCCCGCCAGGCGTACCGCAGGGCGCGCTGCACCACCGCGCCCGTACGCCCCTCCGGCCACAGGCCGCCGGCCCGCCCGCCCCGCTGCTTCGCCGCGCCCCCGGCCGCCGCGATCGTCGACGCGTCCGGGGCGGTCATCAGCTTCGTCAGGCTCCGCTGCCACCAGAAGAGCAGCAGCCCCAGCGCCACCACCGACAGCAGCAGCTGCGCCGCCGCCTGGGCCCACGCGCCGCGGCTCGCCGAATCCACCGCGGCCACCGCCGACGCCGGCGGCACCCACCGCGCCACGGCCGCCGCGGGCTCCAGCGGCGCGAGGCCCGTGCCCGCGGCGCCCAGCCGCTGCGCGCCGAAGTTCACCACCTGGATCCCCACCGCGACCACGAGGCCGCTCAGCAGCGCCAGGTCCCGGCCCTTGCGGGAGGTCAGCAGCCGGATGTTGGCCGCGGCGACCGCCCGCGCCAGCGCCACGCACACCAGCAGCGCGACGAGCACCGCCGGCACGGCCAGTGCCACCGCTCCGGCGCCGTGCGCCACGGACAGGCCCGCGCCCACCGCCGCGCAGACGGTGAACAGCGGCCCGACCCCCACGAGCGAGGCGACCAGCAGCCCCCGCACCAGCGGCGCCGCCCGCAGCGGCAGCATCACCAGACGTGTCGGGTCCAGCGTCTCGTCACCGCTCGGGAAGAACAGCGGCATCACCGCCCACCCCAGCCCCAGCACCGCCAGGGACAGCACCGCGACCGTCGCCGCGGCGTCCGTGCCGCGCAGCAGCAGCAGACCGACCAGCTGCGCCGCCGCGAACAGCACCGCGAACACGACGGAGACGACGAAGGCCGCCGTCCTGCCCGACGACTGGCGCAGCCCGTTGCGCAGCAGGGACAGCTTCAGGCGCACCAGGGTCGCGGTGAGCGACGCGGAGGAGGCGGCAGGGGCGGAGGGCGAAGGGCGCGGGGCGGCGGACACCGTCTGCGTGCTCATCGCGCACCGCCCAGCCAGTCCAGCGACGCGCCCGCGTCCCGGCCCTCGGCGCCCACCAGCTCCAGGAACCGCCGCTGGAGCGTCGGGGCATCACCCCGGACCTCCGCAAGGGTGCCGTGCGCGCGGATCGTGCCCGCCGCCATCACCGCCACCCAGTCGCACAGCGACTCCACCAGCTCCATCACGTGGCTGGAGAAGACCACCGTGGCACCGGAGGCCGTGTAGCGCTCCAGCACGCCGCGGATGGTCTGCGCCGACACCGGGTCGACGCCCTCGAACGGCTCGTCCAGGAACAGCACGTCCGGGTTGTGCAGCAGCGCCGCCGCCAGGCCGATCTTCTTGCGCATGCCGGTCGAGTAGTCGATGACCAGCTTGTGCTGGGACCCGGCCAGGTCCAGGACGTCCAGCAGCTGCGCCGCCCGCTTGTCGACCTCGGCACCCGGCAGGCCCCGCAGCCGGCCCGTGTACGCGAGGAGTTCGCGGCCCGACAGCCGCTCGAAGAGCCGCAGCCCCTCCGGCAGGACGCCGATCCTGGCCTTCACCGCCGCCGGGTCCTGCCAGACGTCGCGGCCCGCGACCTCGATCCGGCCCTGGTCGGGGCGCAGCAGGCCGGTGATCATGGAGAGGGTGGTGGTCTTGCCCGCGCCGTTGGGGCCCACCAGTCCGACGAACTTGCCCGCGGGGAGCGTCAGGTCCACCCCGGCCACCGCGACCTGGGCGCCGAAGCGCTTCCAGAGCCCCTCCACGCGGACGGCGGGCGGCGCCGCCCCGGGCGCTCCACCCGCCATGTCTTCACTCTGCTGCTCGGGCATGGTCGGTGCCCCTCGCTTTCCCCGTCGGTGTGCGTCCACGTGAACGGGGGCCAGCTTACGTACCGACGGGTACGGTCACAGGTGGATCATCCGGCAGTCCTCGGCGGTCGCTGTTGCCGGGGTTCAGCGCTGCCGGGACCGGGCCGCGGCCGCCTCCCGGCCGCACGCGTACGCCAGCGGGCTGATCAGCTCCTCCACGTCCGGCAGCCAGCGGTTGGCCGGGGTGGGCCGCCGCGCCCACTGCACCGCCCCCTGGCCGCCCACCCGGGTCGGCGGCGCGGCCACGTAGTGGCCCTCGCCCTTCGCCACGAGATCGATCCCGGTCGGCGACCAGCCCAGCTTCCGCACCAGGTCCGCCGCCTTCGCCGTGGCGCCCGGCAGTACGAAGAACTGCACCCGCCGGTCCGGGGTGCACAGCACCGGGCCGAGCGTCAGCTCCATCCGCTCCATCCGGGCCAGTGCGAGGAAGCCCGCCGACTCCGGCACGTCGAGCACGTCGAAGGTCCGTCCCGTCGGCAGCAGGATCGAGGCCTTCGGGTGCTTCCCCCACAGCCTGCGGGCCGCGACCGCGCTGCCCGTCGCCTGCGTCGCCCAGTCCGGCCGGGCCGGGTGCGCGCCCGGCGCGGGGCAGGCCGCGTCACCGCACGAGCAGTGCTCCCGGCCCTCGACCGCCTCCAACCACGTGCCGGGGAACACGTCCCAGTGCCGCTCTTCCGCATACCGCACGGCGCTGTCCAGCAGCTGATCCCCGCGCTGCTTCGGGATCGGTGCGGCTTCCGTGACTCCGATGGTCTCTTCCACGGACAGCACAACTCCGCACCCCCACGGGGGTTACGGGGCGCAAAGCCGAAGGGCGGGATGCATCGATTCGGCATGCGGGGCGCATGGGTGCACTCCCGGGGGCGCGCACGGGCGGCGGGAGCCGCGGGCGGGTAGCCACCGTCGGGGAAGGGGGCCGATGCGTCCGACCACACGTCAATACGGGCGTCTCCCGGTATTGCACCGTATTGCCCGGCAATACCGATGTTTTGGTATGACAGCGCCAAGTTCTGCATTCTCCGGACACCAGCCGGGCAGTGATCGACCGACTGATCGCCACCGGCACCACAGGGGGTAGTCATGGCAGCGAGGCCGCTCGTAGCCCGTCAGCCGAACGAACGGCTGCAGGCTCTCATCCAGGAAGCAGGATGCTCCAACGCCGGGCTCGCCCGCCGCGTCAACATGGTGGGGTCGGAACGCGGGCTGGACCTGCGGTACGACAAGACCTCGGTGGCGCGCTGGCTGCGCGGGCAGCAGCCGCGGGGCCGCGCACCCGGGATCATCGCCGAGGCGCTCGGCCGCAAGCTGGGGCGCACCGTCACCATCGACGAGATCGGCATGGCGAACGGCAAGAACCTGGCCGGCGGTGTGGGCCTGCAGTTCTCGCCGACCGTGCTGGGCGCCGTCGAGCAGGTCTGCGAGCTGTGGCGCAGCGACGTGGGGCGCCGGGACTTCCTGTCCGGTTCCGCCGTGGCCGCCTCCGCGCTCGTCGAGCCCAGCCGCGACTGGCTGATCACCGCCCCCGACGCGTCGGTCGCCAGGAACGCGGGCGCGCGCGTGGGGCTTTCGGACGTGCGGGCCGTCCAGGCCATGACCGACGCCCTCGTGGAGCTCGACCACCGGTTCGGCAGCGGCCACGTGCGGCCCGTGGTGGTCCACTACCTCAACAGCGTGGTGTCGGGGATGCTCGCCGGCTCCTACCGGGACGCCGTCGGGCGCCGCCTCTTCGCGGCCGTGGCCCGGCTCACGGAACTCGCCGGGTACATGGCCGTCGACACGGGCCAACCGGGCCTGGCGCAGCGGTACTACATCCAGGCGCTGCGCCTCGCCCAGGCCGCGGGCGACCGGGCCTACGGCGGGTACGTGCTGGCCGCGTCCATGAGCCACCTCGCCGCGCAGCTCGGCAACCCGCGGGAGATCGCCCAGTTGGCGCGGGCCGCGCAGGAGGGCGCCCGCGGGCACGCCACCCCCGGGCGCAGGCCATGTTCCTGGCCGCCGAGGCCCGCGGGCACGCCCTGCTGGGCGACGCGCGCGCCTGCCAGGACGTGGCGGGGCGGGCCGCGGCCGCCCTGGACCGGGCGGACCCGGAGGCGGGCGACGACCCGGTGTGGATCGCCCACTTCGACCACGCGTACCTCGCCGACGAGTTGGCGCACTGCCACCGGGACCTCGGCCAGGCGCAGGCCGCCGCGCGGGCGGCCGGGGAGGCCCTGGACGGGCACCCGGAGGGGCGGGCCCGGCGGCGGGCGATCGGCATGCTGCTGCTGGCCGCGGCGCAGGTCCAGCAGCGCGAGGTGGAGCAGGCGTGCCACACGGGGACCCGGGCCGCGGAGCTGCTGGCGGGGCTGCGGTCGTCGCGGGGCGCGGAGTACCTGGACGATCTGCGGCACCGGCTCGAACCGTACGGGGACGAGCCCGCGGTGCGGGAGTTCGCGGCCCGGACGGAGGCGCAGCCGGTGTAACGGGCCCGGCGGCGGGGCGGGTTGGGCCGGTTCGCCGTGGTACGTGACACACCCGTGTGCGGGGGCGGCGATACACCCGGTAGCGTGAGCCGACGCTTCCGTAGGTTCACACGTAGGAGTCCCGGTGACGCAGAGCGGACATGGCCAGGAGGGCCAGACGTGGGGTCAGCCCCCCGGCCAGCCCTGGGGGCCGCCGCCCCCGCAGCATCCCGGGGCGTACGGGACTCCGCCGCCGGCTCCGCACCAGCCGCCGCACCAGCCGGAGCAGCACCAGCCGGAGCAGCACCAGCCCCTGCCGCTGCCGCCGGAGCAGCAGGCGCAGCAGCACCAGCCGCCCTATCAGCCCCCGCAGCCGCACCAGCTCGACCAGCACCCGCAGCACCCGCAGCCCCACCAGCCGCAGCAGCACCCGCAGTCCCAGCAGCAGTACCAGCAGCCCCTCCAGCCGCCGCACCAGCATCAGGCGTCGCAGCGGCAGCCGGAGGGCGGGGACCCTGCGACGCAGTATCTGCGGCCCGTGCCGCAGTCCCCGCCGGAGAGCCCCGCCGAGTCCACCCAGGTCCTCGGCACCGGCTACGCCGCCAGGCACGGGTCCCCGCAGCCAGGACCCTCGTCCCGGCAGCACGCGCAGCCCCACCGGTCCCCGCAGTCCGGTCCGCCTCCGCAGCAGCAGCCGGCCGGGGGTCCGGACGCCGAGGCCACCCAGTACATACCGCCCGTCACCGGGCATGCCGGGCCGTCCGGTCCGCCCGCGGAGTTCGACAACCTCTTCCGCGACGACTCCCCGGGCGCCACTCAGCAGATCCCGCGCTTCGACTCCGGCCTGCCCCCGGCGGCCCCGCAGGGCTACGGGCAGCAGCGCTACGGCCGTCCGCAGCCCGCACCGTACGGGCAGCACGCCCACCCCGACGACTACTACGACGACGGGCCCGAGCCGCGCCGCCGCTCCTCGAAGCTGGCGCTGGGCGCCGCGGTCGTCGTCGGCTGCGCCGTGATCGGCCTCGGCGCGGGCGCCCTGATGAGCGGTGGCGAGAAGGACGACAGGACCGGCAGCGCGGGGGCCGCCGTGTCCGTCTCCGCGCCGGCCCCGGACACGTCGCCGTCCGCCGAGCCCTCCCCGTCCGAGAAGCCGGTCGACCCGGCGGAGCAGCAGGCCGGGGAGCTGGACAAGCTGCTCGCGGACAGCGGGGCCAGCCGCGCCTCGGTGATCAGCTCCGTGGAGAAGATCAAGCAGTGCAAGGACCTCGACCGGGCGGCCGCCGACCTGAAGGCCGCCGCCGCCCAGCGCCGCGAGCTGGTGACCCGGCTCCAGGCCATCGAGATCGACAAGCTGCCGGACCACGGTGAGCTGAGTGCCTCCCTCACCAAGGCGTGGCAGGCGTCGGCGACCGCGGACGACCACTACGCCGCCTGGGCCGTGCAGGTGAAGAAGCCGAAGTACTGCAAGGACGGCGAGGCGCAGCGCACCAAGCACACCGCGCAGGCGTCCCGTTCGAGCGGTGAGGCCACCGCGGCCAAGCAGAAGGCCGCACGTCTCTGGAACGGCATCGCCGAGACGTACGGCCTGACGAAGCGGCAGCCCACCCAGCTCTAGCCGACCCGGGGCGCTCCCGGTGGGGCCGGGCCCGCGAGCGGGTCAGGAGCGGGCGTCCAGCAGGGTCCGGCCGACGTCGACGAAGCCGGACTTCTGTGCCACGAGGCGGCCCCTGCGCACCACCTGGAAGGTCACCTCGGGGTTCACGATCCGCGGGTAGCCCGGCGTGCCCAGCATGTCCTCGTAGCGCCAGCGCAGGTCCGGGGTGAGCCCGCCGGTGTCCACGCGCAGGCCGCGGTCCAGGGCGAGCACGACCCGGCCCGCGGTGACGTCCTCGTCGCCCAGTGCCTCGACGGCCTTGCGCAGCACGGTGTAGGCGATCCACGTGGTCTGGACGCCGGCGTCCGCCGGGTCGATCCGGTTGTCGCCGAAGGCGTGCTGCTGGATCACCTGCTTCATCGGGTCCCAGCGCGGGTCGCCCGCGTCGGGGTACCAGCCGGTGATGTAGGCGCCCTCGAAGGGGCCGGAGGCGCCGCCTGTGCGGTCGACGAGGAGCTGGTCGACGCTGCCCAGCACGGACGAGACCCGCACCTGCCGGCCGTCCGACGGGAGCCGCCGGAAGGAGTCGAAGAAGTGCGCGGTGCGCTCGCCGAGCGCGGCCGTGACGCAGCCGCCCTCCTCGCCGGCCCGGGAGCGGGAGCGGTGCGCGACCGCGGCGTACTCGCCGGCGTCGTCGGCGGCCGGGATGTCGATGGCCCGCTGGTGGCTGCCCTGTGCGAGCCCGGAGTTGAGCAGGGGCGGCAGCGCGTCGCCGGCCACGGTGTCGGGCCGGACGAGGGAGACCCGCTCGCAGGAGTCGGCGAGCTGCATGCCGTTCCCGGCGAGGAGGGCGATCTGCCCGCCGTTGACGGGGTAGGAGAGGTGGCTGGTGAACTCCTCGTCGGACAGGCCGTAGCCGCCGATGTAGGGGATGTTCGCCGCCTCCAGGATGGCCATGAAGGCGCGGCCGTGCTGGCTGTACGAGCCCACGACGGCCACCGCGCCCTCCCTCACCGCCTCGCGGGCGCAGGCGGCGGCGCCCGCGGCGGAGTTCCCTTCGTTGCAGGTGAGCACACGCAGCTCGTGCCCGTTGATGCCGCCCTGCTCGTTGATCCAGCGGCCGTACGCCTCGGCCATGGCGGGCATGCCGGGCATGTTGGTGGCCTTGGTGCTGTCCGGGGCCCAGGTCATCACCGTGAGCGGCTCCCTGGAGCCCCCCGTGGCTCCGGGGAGAGCACCGCAGCCGGTGAGGAGGGAGGCCATGACGAGCGCGAGGGCACCCGCGGCCGCGGACGTGACGGAGGTGGGGATACGTCGCCTGCCGGTACCGGTCATGGACACGCACACTTCCGCCTCATGGGTAACGGTGCAGTGTGGGTGGTTCAACAGCGGGTGACACCGCGGTGAATTGCGGGATCCGGTGGCCGGGCGCGGTCCCCGACGGCCGGGACGTTACGATCGCGAAGTGCCGCACGCCGGTCGGCACGTGCGCCGATAGCTCCTCCGGGCCCGGTTCCGCAAGGACCGAGGCCACAAGGTGAACGATGATGAACTCTTCCCGTCGCGGCCGTCGCTCATCCACCATGGGCGGCATGCCGCTCAACGACATGCCGTGGTGGCGCTGGCGGGCGAACGTCCGCTCGGCGCTGCACATGCTCTCCGACCCCCGCTTCCACGAGGAGTGCTGGCTGGCGGGCAGGGAAGGGTACGGGGACGTCACGGACGCCGTGTACCGCCTGGTGGAGGACACCTGGCTGGACAATTGGTCCGCCGAGAAGTACGTCGGGACGATATTCCGCGACTCGGGCGAGGCGGCCCTGGTCGACGTGGCGGTGCTGCGCGTCCTGCGGATCCTGCACCAGGTCGGCGCGGACGCCCCCGTGAAGGCGTTCCTCGACCACCACGCCTGGCCCGAGGCCGTACGGGCGGCCCGTGAGGCGCACGTGCTGCTCGCCGCGAACGACGGCGAGGACCCGGACGAGCCGCCGCGGAGCCTGGAGGTCCTGCGCATCGCGACGGGCGCGCGCTAGCCGCGCCCCGCAGGGCCTCGGGTTTCGCCCGGTCCCGCCCTGCGGACGGGGTTCGGGACGACCGCGGCGGATATGGCATCCTGCGAGGATGACCGACCAGTACGTCCTCACTCTCTCCTGCCCGGACAAACAGGGCATCGTGCACGCCGTGTCGAGCTACCTGTTCATCACGGGATGCAACATCGAGGACAGCCGGCAGTTCGGCGACCGCGACACCGGCCTGTTCTTCATGCGGGTGCACTTCTCCGCGGAGGCGCCGGTCACGGTGGACAAGCTGCGGGCCAGCTTCGCGGCGGTCGGGGACTCCTTCGCGATGGACTGGCAGATCCACCGCGCCGACGAGCGCATGCGGGTCGTGCTCATGGTGTCGAAGTTCGGCCACTGCCTCAACGACCTGCTGTTCCGCACGCGGATCGGCGCGCTGCCGGTGGACATCGTGGCGGTGGTCTCCAACCACACGGACTTCGCCGAGCTCGTGGCGTCGTACGACGTCCCCTTCCACCACATCCCGGTGACGAAGGACACGAAGCCGGAGGCCGAGGCGCAGCTGCTGGAGCTGGTCCGGTCGGAGAACGTCGAGCTCGTGGTGCTGGCCCGGTACATGCAGGTCCTGTCGGACGACCTGTGCAAGCAGCTCAGCGGCCGGATCATCAACATCCACCACTCGTTCCTGCCGAGCTTCAAGGGCGCCAAGCCGTACCACCAGGCGCACGCGCGCGGGGTGAAGCTGATCGGTGCGACGGCCCACTACGTGACGGCCGACCTCGACGAGGGCCCGATCATCGAGCAGGAGGTCGAGCGCGTCGGCCACGAGGTCACCCCCGACCAGCTCGTCGCCGTCGGCCGCGACGTCGAGTGCCAGGCCCTGGCCCGCGCGGTCAAGTGGCACGCCGAGCACCGCATCCTCCTCAACGGCACCCGCACGGTCGTCTTCGCGTAGCCGCGGCGCCCGCCGCCGGGTCCGCGGCCGTGCGGCCCTGCGGCGCCTCCGCGGGCGGGCCGCGGCCGCTGACACCTACCGGCCGTCAGGCCCGGCGCGGCTGCCCGGCAGCTCCCCGCGGTGCGGGACGGCGGCGCAACCCCGGGCCGTGCGGGGGCCGCCACGGCTGGTTTCGCCCGCCCGGTTGGATCGTTTTGCCCGGGTTCGGCCACCGGAGTCGGAGATTCCTGTGGCCAGTGTGACGTGATGTGGGTCGTTTGTGGCCGGTTGCGGTGCATCCTCCGCGCGGCCGGAGAGCCGGACGTGGAGCCCGAAGCGTGTACGGCGCAGCGAGGAGCAGGGCCGTCGGCCGCCTGCGCCCGCCGCTGCCGGGCCGGGGCCGTGTCAAGGGGGCTCCGCGGAGGACCGGGGCAGGAAGTCGCCTTACCGCACACCCCCCACCCCGCGAGGATGGCGTGCGTACGTGCTGACCGACGCGAAGGGAACATCATGCGCACCGCACGCAAGGCCGCGGCGGCCGCCGCGGGAGCCGCCGCCCTGCTCGCCATGAGCGTCACCGGCGCCCAGGCCGCCGACACCCGGCAGGCCGAGCCCGCCGCCGCGCCCGCGAAGGCCCTCAACACCCAGGTCCACGCATGGCTGCGGGCCAACGTCCGGGAGTCGCCGAACACCAGCGGCGCGATCCTCAGCTACGTGTCGCCGGGCTACACCTACAGCGCGATCTGCTGGACCTACGGCGAGAAGGTCACGCTTGAGGGGTACACCAGCAGCAAGTGGGTGCTGATCGACCGGCCGTGGCCCAAGAAGAACGGCTACGTCACGGCCATCGCTCTCAGCGGGGACAGCACCGGAGGCGTACCGAACCGCTGCTGAACCCCGGCGCGCACCGGTCCGCTTCGCCGGACCGCCGCGGACGGCAGGGCGCTCCGCCACGGCAGGGAGGCGGGGCGTCCTGCCCCCTTCCGGCGCCCGCGGCGGGGTGTCCGCGTGACCCCGCCGAACGGAAGGGGCAGTTCCGCCCGCGGCGGTGACAGCGGCCCTGCCCTCGACCCACCGCCCGCCTGCCGGCGCCCGGCCCGCAGGGCCGCCCGCGGCTGCCGCGCGGCGCCGCCACGGCACTTGCGGTGTGCGCGCCCGGGCGCCCTGCTGCCCGCCCCGACGCGCCGCCGCCGACCGCCTGTGCCCCGCGGGGCTCCCTCCTCCGGCCTGCGCCCGCACCCACCGGATGCCGCGCGGCCCGCCCCGCGGACGGCTAGAAGACTGCTGAAAATGTTGGGTTCTGGCCTCGCCGCGTCAGCGGCGGGGCCAGACTCGTCTTGTGGTGCAAGGGGAGTGGGTTGGGGAGACGATCGGGCCGGATGTGTGGGAGACCTGCCGGGAGTTGATCCCGGCTGGGAGTGTCTTCGCGTTCCTGGCCGAGCATCGTGGGCAGCTGTTTCCCGCGGTGATGTTCGAGGACATGTATCCGTCGGCGAACGGCCGTCCGTCGATGCCTCCGCAGGTCCTGGCCGCGGCGATCACGCTGCAGGCCCTGCATGGGATGTCGGACTTCGAGACGGTCCAGGAATTACGCTGTGACCTGCGGTGGAAGGCCGCGTGCGGGCTCGGCTTGCACGATATGGCGTTCGATCCTTCGCTGCTGGCCTACTTCCGCCGTCGTCTGGCCCGCTCGGCTTGCCCGAACCGGGTCTTCGAGGCGGTGCGCGAGGTCGTGAAGGCCACCGGCGTGCTGAAGGGAAAGCACCGGCGGGCACTGGACTCCACCGTCCTCGATGACGCGGTGGCCACCCAGGACACCGTCACCCAGCTGATCTCCGCCGTGCGGGCGGTGATCCGTGAGGTCCCCGGCGCCGGACCTGCCGCGGCCGTGCAGTGCACCGCCCACGACTACAGCGACCCTGGCAAACCGAGGATCGCCTGGAACGACCGGCAGGCCAGGGCGGACCTGGTGGACGCCCTCGTCGGTGACGCACTGCGGCTGCTGGGCCACCTGCCCGAACAGGAACTCGGCGAGAAGGCCGCGAACGCGGCCGGCCTGCTGGCCCTGGTCGCAGGCCAGGACGTCGAACCGGCCCAGGAGTCCGACGGCCGTGACGGACGCTGGCGCATCACCCGGGGGACCGCACCCGACCGCGTGGTTTCCACGGTTGATCCCGAGGCCCGGCACATCCACAAGAACCGGACCCGCCACCAGGAGGGCTTCCGTGCGCATGCCGCGTTCGAGCCCGAGGCGGGACTGTTCACCGAGGTCGCTCTCACCGCCGGCAGCGGAGCCGGCAACCACGAGGCCGCCGTCGCCCAAGACCTCCTCGCCGACGAGGACCAGGACCTGACCGTCCTCGGTGACACCGCCTACGGAACCGGCGAACTCCGCGAAGCCCTCGAAGCCGACGGCCACACCCTCGTGATCAAGCCCCCGCCCCTGCGGCAGGCCATCCCCGGCGGCTTCACGACCGACGACTTCCACGTCGACACCCAGGCCGGCCACGTCACCTGCCCGGCCGGCCACACCAAAGCCCTCGGCCGCCCCCTCTCGGGCGGCAACCGCCAGGCCCAGTTCAAAAAACTCTGCCTCGATTGCCCTTTGCGCGAACGCTGCACCAGGTCCAAGACCGGACGCGTCTTCAGCGTCCATCCCCAGTACGACCTCCTCAAAACCGCCCGGGACCAGGCCGCCACCAGCCAGGAATGGCAGGACGAGTACCGCCGCTGGCGACCACCCGTCGAACGCGCCATCGCCTGGCTCGTCGCCAAAGGCAACCGCCGCGTCCCCTACCGAGGCGTCCTCAAGAACAACACCTGGCTCCACAACCGGGCAGCCGCCCTCAACCTCCGCCGCCTCATCAACCTCGGACTCACCCACACCGGCACCACCTGGACCCTCACCCCCACCACCACATAGACCAAAGGGCCGCCCGGCCTACGGCCGGACAGCCCCCCAACAAGATCTTCATCGGCCTTCTAGATGAATGAGTCCGATGTCTTCAGTGGTCGTAGGCGATCAGTGATCGCTTGACGGGGGCGTTGGTGGCCCAGTTGTGCCAGATGCCGGCGGCGAGGGCGAGGAGTCGTTGGCCGGTGCGGGCGAAGACTCCGGCTGGGGTTCTGCCGCCGTGCTGTTCGAGGCTGAGCTGGCCCTTGAGGGTGTCGATGACGGCTTCGATCCACTGCCGGACCCGGGCGATCTTTCCGTGCCGGGCCGGTTCGTCCTCGCGGTCCGGCCGCACCAGATGAACCCCGAGCCGCTCGGAGCAGAACGCTTCGAACTCCTTCCCGGCGAAGCCCTTGTCGGCGAGGATCACCTGTCCTTGGCGGACGAGGTGGTGGTCGCGTTCGAGTAGCGCGGCCATCACCTCCCGTTCGCCGATCTTGGGGTTGGCCAGGCACCAGGTGACGGGCATGCCTTCGGCGGTGGTGACCAGGTAGAGGCGGAAGCCCCAGAAGAAGCGGGAGTGGCTGCGGCAGTAGCCGTACCCGCAGTGTCCGGCCAGGTCGGAGCGTTTGACGGTCTCGCGGGAGGCCGCGCAGGGCAGCGGGGTGGAGTCGATCAGCCGCAGGTCGTCGTTCCAGGTCGGCACCTGCCGGGCCAGTGCCTCGATCACGCGGCTGATCAGGGGGCCTGCGGCGTTGAGGCGCTTGTTGTAGGCGGACTGCTGGGGCAGGTAGCGGAACAGGTGGCCGAGGCGGGCGTGGGCGAAGCGGATCCAGTGCCGGGCCGAGGGAAAACCGAGCAGGACCTGGGCGACCGCCAGGCACAGCAGTTCGGCGTCCGTCAGTTTCGGGGGTCGCCCGATCCGGCGACAAGGCGCCACATGGTCGTCGATGAACACGTACAGTGCCGCCAGAAGGGCGTCCAGGTTTGTCTTCACACACTGACCAACGGGCGCCCTTCGCCATGGTCGCGACCAGCACGAACATCGGACTCATTCATCTAGATGCGGCTCATGGACGCCGCCGCGTACAGCACCTCCCTGACCGCCGCGCGGTCCCCCGCCTGGCCGGCCGCCGCCTCCTCCGGCGTCACCCGCCCCGCCACCAGCCGGCAGAACTCCACGGCGTCCAGCGCCACCTGGGCCACCACGCGGTCCGGCGAACCGGCGGCCGCGGGCGAGTCCAGCGCGACGTACCACTCGCCGCCGCCCGCGCCCTCGATCTCCAGGTGCAGGGACCGGCCCGGCGCCCCCGCCGCCACGAGACCCCGCGGAGCGGCCGCGAGGCCCGCGCGCCGCCGCTGAGCCAGGACCACCGGCAGCTGCTCGGCGGCCAGCGCGACCATGCCGCGCAGATGCGCACCCGCCGGCGGCTCGTACGGGTAGTCGACGGCCGCCGCGATGTCCTCGGCGTGCGTCCAGCACTCGAAGGCCCGGTCCAGGAAGGCGTCCCGCAGCGGCAGCGAGAAGCCGCCGTACCCGACGGGCAGTTCCGCCACGCCCCGCCCCGCGAAGGACACCGTCCGCACCAGGGTGTGGGCCTGCTCCCGCCACGGGCCCCGCACCTCCCTGGTGGGCGGGCGGCCGTCCAGCCGCCAGAACGCCTCCGTCCGCTCCGCCGGGCCGCACGCCGCCGAAGGCGCCTCCCGCAGCGGGTCGTCCAGTTGCAGCGCCGCCGCGACCAGGCCGTCCACCGCCAGCAGGTGGGCGATCACTGCGGCCACCGAGGTGCGGCGCTGCACCGGCCGGTCGTCCTCGAACCACCGCAGCCGCACCGGCGCGTGCCACTCCGGCTCCCCGAAGTCCCGGAGCAGCGCGTCGAGCCGCGCCGTCTCCGCGTCGTACGGCCCCGCCCACGCGGGCACGGGGATGCGGGCCGGGCGGCGGCCCAGGCAGTTCTCCAGCACGCTGGACCGCAGCAGCGGGTCCAGGTCCAGGTCGCGCTCGCTGTGCAGCAGCGCCACCGCGTCCCGCAGCCGCAGCGCCTCGTCGGCGCAGGGCGCGCACTCCGTCAGGTGGGCCTCCACCGCCGCCGTCTCCTCCGCGGAGCACGCCGCCAGCGCCCACGCGCCGAGAAGGGACCTCAGGACGCCGTGGGGCAGCTCCACCGGCGGCCCCGGGGACGGGCGGTCGTCGGCCGGCTGCCGGGGCGGCGGTATGCGGGTCGCGCCGTCCGCCTGCCCGCCGTACCCCTCCGCGGGGCCCTCCCCGCCGGTCGGCCCGCTCACAGCGGCCGCCCGGCGCCGCCCGGCGGCGGGGGCCCTTCCAGGGGGCGGGTGTGCGCGGTGGCCAGCAGTTGGAGGCCCAGCCGCAGCCGGCGCCGCGCCTCGTCGTCCGTCACCCCGAGGTCCGCCGCCGTCTGCCGGTAGTCGCGGCGCTGGAAATAGGCCAGTTCCAGCGCCTTGCGCAGCGGTACGGGCATGGACGTGACGATGTAGTCGGCGCGGGCCGCCACCGCCGCCCGGCGCACCCGCTGCTCCAGCCGCTCCGCCTCCTCCGCGGACCCGTCGCCCCGCTCGGCGAGTTCCCGGGCGCCGCTCTGCCGCAGCCGGTACACGGCCTGCCGGCGGGTGAGGCGGGCGATCCAGGAGCGCAGGGACCCCTCCTGGCGGGGATCGAACGCGTCGGGGTTCTCCCACACGTACCCGAACACCTCGCGGGTGACCTGGTCGGCCGCGTCCTGGTCCTCCAGCACCCGGTGGGCGGTGTTGTGGACGAGTGAGGCGAACCGGTCGTAGAGCTCGCCCAGCGCGGCCGCCTCGCCCCGCGCCAGCCGCTGCTGCATCCGGCGGTCCCAGCGCGGTGGTGTGTCCTTGCCCATCCTTCGAATGTAGAGGGCGTACGCCGCGGCGCACGCGGCTTTGCGGAAGACCCGCACGGCGGCGACGGCCGGGGTGGGGAAGCGGTCACCTTGCGCGCGGGGTGTTTCGGTCGGGCAGGATGGGGCAGCGGGGACGGGAAGAGCGGCCTGGCGGAGGCCCGGCACGCGGGTGGGAAGGTGCGGCACTTGATGCTGAGCGTGGAGCGTGCCGAGCACGGGGACTGGGCGGTCCTGCACATCTCCGGCGAACTGGACCTGGTCTCCTCGGCGGTGGTGCGGCGCCGGGTGCACGAGGTGGTGGCCGACGGGTGCCACCACCTCGTCCTGGACCTGTCCGGGGTGCGCTTCTGCGACTCCAGCGGCGTCGGTGTGCTCATCGCCGCCCGGCGGCTGCTGCACTCCTGCCGGGGTGCGCTGCGGCTGATACTCCCGGCGCGCGGCGCCCTTGAGGGCTCGCACGTCAACCGGGTGCTCGCGGCGCTCGGCGTGCGCCGGCTGTTCGACGTCCACCCCGACGTGGCGGCGGCCACCGGCGGCGTCGCGGACGGGCCCGGCACCCTCACCGCCTGACGCCGCGGCCCGTGCCCCGGCCGTGCTCCTCCCTGCGCCTCCCGAACCCCTGTACCTCCGTCGTACGCTCCCGGCATGGACGACGCAGAGGAGCTGTACCAGCGCCGGATCGCCTCCCGGTTCGCCGTGCTGGACCAGGAAGGCAGCGGCTACATCTCGCGCGAGGACTTCACCACGGCGGCGGGCCGGCTGCTCGCCGAGTTCGGTGTGCCGCACCGGTCCGACCGGGGCCAGGCGCTCGCGTACGGCGCGGAGGCGTTCTGGCAGGGCCTCGCGGGCATCGCCGACGTGGACGGGGACCAGCGGGTCACCCACGAGGAGTTCGCGCACGGCGCGGTGAAGCGGCTGCACGACAACCCGGAGCGGTTCGCGGAGATCGCCAGGCCCTTCGTGCGGGCCGTGCTCGCCCTCCCGGACGAGGACGGCGGCGGACGCGGCGGCACGGCCGGCGTGGAGCGTGCCCTGCGGGTGCTCGGCGTGCCCGGGGAGACCGCGGCGCAGGCCGCCGGGTCCCTCGACGCACGGGGGGACGGGCGGGTGGCGGAGGAGGACGCGGTCGCGGCGCTGGCCCGGTACTTCATGCTCCGGTGACGCCTCGGCGGCGCCCTCGCGGCGGCGCACCGCCCGCCTTGCACCCTGCGGACGCGGAGCGCTCCCGGGCGGCAGGGGCGGCGGCGTTCGGCGGCGGGAGCCGTGACAGCCCGCGGGGCGCGGCGACTTCAGTGACGGGCGGTGACGGTCAGAGCGGTGGCCGTCCGCGGCCGCCCCGCGCCTGCCGCCCGGCGCCGCCGGCCGGCCGCTCCGGTACGCGCCGCGACGGGTGTGCAGCCGTGGGGGCACAGGGGTGCGGCACGCCCTCGCGTTCGACTGCCCGGCGTGAGCGTCGCACAGTATGCACTACCCGTACTCCTTCGCGCGGGAATATGCCTGAAGCGCTTGTTGCGGTGACTGTACGTCAACCATGCTGTCCCGCAACGAAGACTGTGAGGCGCGAGGCGATGTGTCCGCCGGTTCGGATGGTGTGAGCGGTGCAGGTGCTTCAGGTGCAGATCGAGATCGGACCCGATCCCGCCGACGTGGGCCGAGCCCGCAGATGGACGAGGTCCCGGCTCGCCGGGTCGGGCATAGCTGCGGACGAGCCGCTGGCCGAGACGCTGGTGCTGCTGGTCTCCGAGCTGGTGACGAACGCCGTGGTGCACACGGGCTGTCCGGCCGTGCTGCGGCTGCTGTTCGGCCCGGGCGGCGCGGGAGCGGGGATCGTCCGCGTGGAGGTCGCCGACGGCAGCGCGGTGCCGCCGCAGCAGCGGCACGCGGACGGCGGCGACACCCACGGCCGCGGACTGGAGCTCGTCGACGGGCTCGCGGACCGGTGGGGCTGGCAGCCGGAAGGGGCGGGCAAGCGCATCTGGTGCGAGCTCGACCGGCGCGCGCCGGTGTTCACGCCGGTGGTGTGTGATCCGGGTGCGTACGGGACCCCGCGCGCCGTCACGAATACCGCTTAACGGTTGTTTCGTCGCATACCTGTTGACGAGCCGTCGCGGTCTGATCACTCTTGGATCAGCGATTCGTGGCGAGGGGACGCCGAGGGCTTGACGCCCTCGGCGAGTGCGGGTCGTCACGCGGTGGCAGCTTCCGTACGGGAGCGTCGGCGGGACTGCACGCCGCGGCGGGTGGCGGCCGCCGTGCCGTGCTCGGGGCGCGCAGGAGCGGGCCGCCACCCCCAGTCAGCGCAACCCGGAGCCGGGCGGCGCAGGCGCGCCGTACCGGCCCGGCCCCTTCGGAGCGCGAGGCGGTCGGCCTTCGGCGCCACGGAGCGCTCGGCGCGCACCCCGGCGCACTCCCGGCACCTTCCGGGCGCGTGCCGCCCCGGCGACCGGGCGGCGCCGAAGGGCCGCACGGCGGACCGCCTCGTGGTTCGGAGGGACGGCTGGCGCCGGTGTGCGGCAGACGTGTTCACCCGTCACCAGCGAACGGCGTCCCGCCCGAGCGCGGGAGCTGAAGGAAGCGGTCCACCCCATGCCTCCCGCGGCCGCCGAGCTGCACAGCCGGATCGGCTCGACGAGTCAGGAGGACGTCAACCGCCGAAAATCGCTTTGTCGTAGACGGACTTGCACTGGGAGCACTTCATGCGATTGGTGCTGGTCGGATGCACCGTGTGCGTGCCGCACACCGGGCACTTGTGTCCCTTGGCCATCTATATCCTCCCGCCTGCCCGGGTCCAGGTGACCGAGCGTCGTACCTTTGGGGCGGAGGGTATCGCTTGATCTGCACAGATGGCAGCAGGATCAGCTAATCATCAGTTAGGTGCAGCGGCTGGCGGGGGCAGCGGTCCCGTGATCAGCCTGCAACGCCCTTCCTGAAGGCCGGGCGCGGTGCCCCCGCCGGTGCGGTGGAGCAGCCGCCATGTCAGAGGCGGGGCGCAGCCCCCGGGTCGGGGGGCGTGGCGAAGGCGGCCACGGCGTCCAGGGCCACCGCGCCCCGCCCGCGCTCCCCGACCACCAGCGGGTCGACGCGCAGTTCCACGAGGTCGTCGCCCAGTTCCAGGGCCAGGCGCTGGATCCGCAGCAGCACCTCCACGAGCGCGTCGACGTCGCCGAGCAGCGCCCGGCAGGGCAGCGCGTCGACCAGGGCGCGCGCCGCCGCCTCACCGAACGGCGGGACGCGCACCACCGCCCCGCCCAGGGCGGCCAGCGGCCCGCCCGGTGCGACGGTGACGACGGGGCCGAACCGCTCGTCGTGCCGCAGTGAGGCGGTCAACTCGACGCCTTGCGCGACGAGTTGGGCGACCAGTACGCCGTCGCGCGACACCCTCGCGGCGGGCCGCGGCGGCGATGTCCCGGTACGCCTCGCGCACCTGCCCGGCGGACGTCACCCCCACCCGCAGCAGACCGCGCTCCGCCCGCCGGGCGAGGCGGGGGCGGACGCCTTCAGCACCACCGGGTAGCCGACCTGGCCCGCCGCCCGCACGGCCGCCGCGGCGCTCGTCACCAACTGCTCGCGCGGCACGCGCACCCCGTACGTCCGCAGGATCTGCTTGGCGGCGTGCTCGCTGAGCCGCCGGTCGTGCGGGGCCGCCGACTCCAGCAGCAGGCGGGCTTTGCGCAGGGAGGGCGACGGCGTGCGCGGGGCCTCGTCGAAGGGGGAGCGGTACGGGGTGGTGAAGCGCCGGTGGGCCAGGTAGGCCCCGACGGCCGCGACGCAGTTCCCGTACGTGCGGAAGGTGACCGCGCGCGACGAGCCGAGCAGCGTGTCGCGGTAGGCCGGCTCGGTGCCCGGGGCGAGCCCCAGACCACGCACACCGGCTTGCCGGCGCGCTCGGCGGCGGCGGCGAGGTCGCGGGCGAGGACGTCGGTCGCGGGCGGGTCGGCCGACAGGACCGGGCAGACGACCACCGCGACGGCGGGATCGGCCAGCGCCTCGTCGAGGTCCTGGAGGACGGCGTGCAGCCCGGCGGCCGCCGCCAGTCCGGCGACGTGCCGCCCGGCCCGCGTCGGCGGCACGGCGACGCGGTCGCCCCGGCGGGCCCGCCGGTCGGCCGGGGGCCCGGGCGAACAGGGTCGCGGTGTCGAGGAGCCGGTCGGGCGCGTCGACCACCACGGCGCCCGACTGCCGCAGCGCGGCCTCCAGGACGGGATCGGCGCCGTCACCGGGCGCGGTGAGGACGACGACGGGCACACCGCGGCGGGCAGCGTGGTCGAGGGCGAGCAGCAGTCCCCGCCCCTCGCGGACCCCGTCCAGGTGCAGGGCGACCACCCCGACGTCGGCCCGCTCCGCGAAGTACGCCACGAAGTCGGCAACCGCGCCCTCCGGACCGACGGTGACCCGGTCGGCGACCCGTACGCCCAGCTCCTGCACGGCGCCCGCCGCGGCGGTCAGCTCGGCGCACCGCGAGACGATCGCGACACCGGGCCCGTGCAGGTCCCGTCGCACCGCCCCGAAGGCGCCGACGCCGGGCCGGGCCAGCCACTGCGGATCGGGCGCCGCGATGCTCAGCGGGCGCCCGGAGACGTCCCGTTCGCCGCCGCCGGCTGTGGCGTCCCGCCCGCGGGTGGCGCTCGCGCGCCCCCGGGGACCGGTGGTGAAGGTGCCGTGCGTCGATCCCAGCATCGCTCCGCACTCCCGCCCGCGCGTCCCGCTCCGACAGGTTACTGACGTGGCGTCAGTTCGTTCGCACGGAACTGATACCCCGTCAGTAACCGCGCATGCGTCGCCCGCACGGACCGGCCCCGCGGCTCCCCTCCGGGGGCGGGGGTCCTGTGCGTCAGCGGGGCAGGCTCACCGGGGGCATCGACGCGGGGCGCGGGCCCCGCGGTGCGGGCAGGTCGGCCGCGGGCGCCGTGCGCGGCGCGGGCACGGGGGCGGCCGCGGCCAGCGTTCTGGCGATCTTCCGTGCCTCCGCGGCGAGTTCGCGCAGCGCGCCGCTGGCGGGCCGGGTGAAACCGGTGAAGTGGAGGTGCGGGGCGCCGGGAGCGGTCCTGGCGCCGTGCACGAGGGGGCGGCCGGCGGCGTCGAGCACGCCCAGGTGGCCGACCAGCGGGTCCAGCGCGGGGCGGTAGCCGGTCGCGGCGATCACCGTGTCAGGCCGCAGCCGGGTGCCGTCGGACAGCGCGACCTCGCCGTCACCGGTGAAGGACTCCAGCGCCGCCACCGGCTCGACCAGCCCCTGCCGCACCGCCTCCACCAGGCCCGTGTCGTGCACCGGCAGCGCCCCGTCGCGGCGGATCCGGGTGCACGGCCCGGTGGTCGCCCGCGGCAGCCCGTACGGCGCGAGGTCGGGCACCGTCGCCCGCTCCAGCAGCCGCAGCAGCGGGTCGGCGGGCCACGCGGGCAGGCGCCGCACCAGGATGCCGGTGGCCTGTGCGGGCCAGCCCGCCACCGAGCGGCGCATGATGTGCGGCGCCGTGCGGACGGCCAGCCGCACCCGGGCCGCCCCGCCCTCGGCCAGGTCCACGGCGATCTCCGCCCCGCTGTTGCCCGCGCCCACCACCAGCACGTCCTTGCCGCGGTACGGGGCCGGGTTCCGGTACGCCGCAGCGTGCAGCAGCTCGCCCGGCCAGCCGCCGGCGCCCGGCCAGTCGGGCAGCAGCGGCGCGCTGTCGCCACCCGTGGCGACGACGACGGCCCGGGAGGTGAGGCGGCGGCCCCCGGTGGCGTGCAGCACCCAGGCGCCGGGTCCGCCCCCGTCGGCGCCGGTCCGCTCCAGGCGGGAGACCTCCACGCCGTACACGATCTCCAGGTCGTGCACCCGCGCGTAGCGCTCCAGGTAGCGCACCAGGTCGTCGCGGGCCACCCAGCGGCCGAACGAGCGGGGCATCGGCAGGCCGGGCAGCGAGGACATCCGGCGCGTGGTGTGCAGCCGCAGCCGGTCGTGGTGGCGGCGCCAGGACGCCCCGAGCTCCTGCGCCCGCTCCAGGACCACGGCCCGCACGCCCCGCCGGCGCAGCGCGGCGGCGACGGCGAGCCCTCCTGGACCGCCGCCGACGACGTACACGGGCGGCCCGAGGAGCGGGGAGGGGCGGTCGGTTGATGGAGCCATGGACGCTGAGCGTAACGGCCCCTGCTGTTGTTGGGTCCCGGTCAAGTGGGGAATCGGTTGCAAAAGGATCACGAAACCGGCTCGGTGGGTGCGCGGTGCCGCCGGTGGCGCGCAACAGGGCGCACGCCCCACGCCCCACGCCCCGCGCCCCGCACCCGACCCCGCACAGCGGTCCGCGGGTACGGCCCGCGCCGGCACCCGACTTCGCACCGACAGTCCGAGCACCCGGGCTGCGCCCCGCGCCCGGCGGCACGCTCCCGCCCCCGCACCGCAGGGCGCGCGCGCCCGGCGACCGCGCCCGGCCGCCCGCGCCCCCGGCTGCGTCCGGCTGTGCCCGGGGCCCGGCGGGCCGCGCGTCCGGAGGCACTCGGCGTCCTGGACCCTGCGTGCCCGGCCTCCTGCGCCCGGCGCCCGGCGTCCTGCGCCCGGCCTCCTGCGCCCGGCGCCCGGCCTCCTGCGCCCGGCCTCCTGCGCCCGGGGCCTGGCGTCCTGCGCCCGGGGCCTGCGGTTCGTGCCCTGTCCGCTACGGCCAGAGCAGTTCCCTGTCCCAGCCGTCCGCCCCGGTCCGGGTGTAGCGCAGCCGGATGTGGCGGCGGCGGGCGTCGCCCTGGAAGAACTCCACCTCGTACGGCTCGACGCGGTACCGCGTCCAGGTCGGTGCGTGCGCGTCGGGTTCCGTGCGCGCGCGGTCCCAGGCCGCGTCGCTCGCCTCGGCCAGGACCGCCAGGGAGGGCAGGGGCTCGCTCTGCCGGCCCACCAGCGCCGCGGCGAGCGCGCCCGCGGACCGCACGTGGAGGTCCTCGTACGCCTCCGCGGCGGTGCCCGTCGAGACGCGGCCGCGCACCCGGACCTGCCGCCCTGGACCGGCCAGTAGAAGCCGAGCGCGGCCTGCGGGCGGGCGGCGAGCTGGCGGCCCTTGGCGCTGGTGGAGTGCGACGCGAAGTGCCAGCCGCGCTCGTCGGCGCCGTGCAGGATGACCGTGCGCACGTCGGGACGGCCCTCCGGGTCGACGGTGGCCAGGTGCACGGCGTGCGGCTCGGCCTGCCCCGCGCGGGCGGCCGCCACGAACCAGTCGCGGAAGAGGGGCAGGGGCGCGGCCGGTGCGTCCGAGGGATCGAAGGGCGGCAGGGGGCTGTCCCACACGGTCAGCGAGCGCAGGGTCGCCTCGAACGCGTCGGGCACCGGGGCGGCGGAATCAGCGGTGTCGGCCATGGGGGCCATCATCCGCCCCCACCGCCCGGGCGCGGCGCCGGGGTGCACGCACGCGTGCCGGACCCGCGCCGTGCGCACCCGGCGGCGCGGCGCGGGGCCGTGCGGGGCCGTGCGGGAGGGCGTACGCGCCGGGGTGCGGAGCCCGGCCAGGTGGCCATGCGGCCCATGTGGCTCATGCGGCCCAGGTGGCAAGGGGAAGTACGTCGGCGGTGCGGTGCCCGGCGTCATGCGGCGGGGAGGCGTACGAGTCGGCAGTGCGGTACGCGGCCGGAAGCAGAAGGGACCGTGCGGATGCGGTCGTGCGGGGAAGGGCCGTCCTGAGTCCGCCGTGCGGGCAGGGGCCGTGCGGGTCGGCGTGCGGGCCCGGCTGCGGGGCGAGGGGCGTACGGACCGCCGGTGCGGAACGCGGCCGCGCCGCGGGGAGCCTACGGGCCGGGAGGGCGGGACCCAGCCGTGCGGGCAGGGACCGTGCGGAACCCGGGCGCCCGGCAGGGGGCGTGCGGCTGCCGCCAGGGACGTGCGGCGGCGGGCGGTGCGGGGCGCTGCGTGGCCCCGGCGGGCTACTTCGCGGGCTTCTTGCCCGTGATGCCCAGGTGGACCAGCATCGTGAGGTGAGGCCGGAGTTCGGCCTGCTTGACGCCCCACGTCTGGAAGCCCTTCTGGTGCGAGGCGCACGCGGCCAGCATCATGACCATCGCGCCCGCGACCGCCGCCGGATTCACGTCCTTGTCGACCCGGTTCTTGGACTGGAGCTCCTTCACCGCGTCCGTCAGGGAGTTGGTGACGGAGTTCAGGATCTTCATGCGGATCTTGTAGAACCGCTTGTCGCCTTCCGCGGCTCCGAGATCCACCACGCGCAGGATCGCGTCGTTGCGCCGCCAGAAGTCCAGGAACGCGTCGACGAGATCCTCCGCCGTCTGCCGCCCGGCCTTTCCGGCCCAGGAGCGGCCGGCGACCACATCGGTCAATCCCGTTCCCTCCTGCGCCATTTCCTCCGCGATTTCCAGGACGGCGCCTTCGACGTCCGGGAAATACTGGTAGAAGG
Source organism: Streptomyces sp. CC228A (assembly GCF_021390935.1). Classification (GTDB taxonomy): domain Bacteria; phylum Actinomycetota; class Actinomycetes; order Streptomycetales; family Streptomycetaceae; genus Streptomyces. Next base: position 151,122 of record NZ_JAJPUI010000010.1, on the reverse strand, counting down.
TCGCAGGTGAAGTGCCCGCCTTACGGGCCACGTCGATGACTTTGACGTCCCGGTACGGCGAGGAGCTGAGCATCTCGCTGAGGCAGTCGAGCAGCTTCTGCCGCGTCGCCTGGCCGCGCCGACCGGCCACGCGGCCGTCGACGGTGCGTACTTGTCCTGTCATGCCGTCAGCTTACCGACGGGGGATCGGGGCGCGATTCGGCCGACTGCAAATGGGGTGCGCTCTTGCCTTCGGCCCCTCACCCGCCCCGTTCCGGCACATGTGCCGCCCCGTTCCCGTACGCCCGCACGGGCTTCTGCGCCGGGCCGGCGGCTCCGCGTGCGCGATTGATCAGCGGAAACCGCGCAAGCCGCGCCCGTCGAGAGCGCCGCACCCGCGGGGACCGGGAGCGCGGAAGCCGCGACTGCCGCAGCCGCGCAAGCCGCCGAATGCACGGAAGCCGCCGAAGCCGCCGAAGCCACAGAAACCGCAGAAGCCGCTGAAATCACGGATGCGACGACCCGGGCGGAGAAGAGCCGGGCCCCGGGGTCATGCGGCCAATAGGATGATTAACAGCCTGTGGAAAACTTCGGCGGATACGCCCGCACGAGCGCGTCCCCGCCCGGCCCGCCCCGGGAATGCACGGGGCGCGCCTCGCATATGGGCGTATATCCCGCCCCGGATGCCGCTCTCCTTTCTCCTGCGCCCCGCCCGCCCCCGCATTAGCGTGACGACGAGGTGACCGCAGGAAGGACCACGTCCATGGCCGCGACGACGGACGCGAAGGCGGAGGGCACCCCGTGCTGGGCGGACGTGCTGCTCCCCGACCTCGAAGCCGGTAAGCGCTTCTACGGCGAGCTGTTCGGCTGGACCTTCGCCGACAGCTCCGAGACCTACGGGCCCTACGCCACGGCGTTCAGCGAGGGCCTGCTCACCGCGGGGCTCGTGCCCAAGGGCGACGGCCGCATGCCCACCGCGTGGGGCGTCCACCTCGCCGCCTCCGACGCCGTGGCCCTCACCGCCCGGATCGAGGACGCCGGCGGGCGGGTCATCACCCGGCCCACGCGGGTCGGCTCCGCCGGGATCACCGCCCTCGTCGCCGACCCGGGCGGTGCCGTGTTCGGCCTGTGGCAGGCGCAGGACCGCGCCGGCTTCGAGAAGCAGGGCCGCCCCGGCTCCTTCGCCTGGGCCGAGGTGTACACGCGCGCGGCCGACAAGGACGCCGTCGACGCCTTCTACGAGACGGTCTTCGGCTACCGCACGCGCGACCTGGACGACCCGGCCGTCGACTACCGCGTCTGGTCGCCCCGCACCGCGCAGGAGGCGAGCGACGAGACGGCGATCGGCGGGCGCAGCGTCATCGGCCCGGCCTTCCCCGCGGAGATGCCCGCCCACTTCCTCGTGTACTTCGCCGTCGAGGACTGCGACGCCGCCGCCGCCGAGGCCGTACGGCTCGGCGGCCGCGTCACCGAGGAGCCGTTCGACACGCCGTACGGGCGGATCGCGGTGCTCGCGGACAACCAGGGCGCGGTCTTCGCGGTCCTGGCCGAGCCGAAAGCGGCCTGACGCCCGGCGGCCGCCGGCCGGAACCGCCGGCCCGGGCGTCGCTCCGGCCCCGCCCGTCCCTCACAGGCGTGTCCGGATCGGGGTGAGACACCCCGATCCGCCCCCGGGTTCGCCACCGCCGCCTCGGACAGGAAGAATCAGGGGGCACAGGGCCGTACCCTCATGGCCCTGACGGGGAGGTGGCAGGCAAGTGGAGCAGCTCACGCAGCACGACCCGAGACGGATCGGTCCGTTCGAGGTGCTGGGCCGGCTCGGCGCCGGCGGCATGGGCCTGGTCTATCTGGCGCGGTCGGCGTCCGGCCGGCGGGTGGCGATCAAGACGGTCCGGACCGAGCTCGCCGAGGACCAGCTGTTCCGCGTCCGCTTCACGCGCGAGGTCGAAGCCGCACGCAAGGTGTCCGGCTTCTACACGGCGGCGGTCGTGGACGCGGACCCGCGCGCCGCCGTGCCCTGGCTGGCCACCGCGTACGTCCCCGCGCCCTCCCTGGAGGAGATCGTGAACGAGTGCGGGCCGCTGCCCGCGCCCGCCGTGCGCTGGCTGGCCGCCGGCATCGCCGAGGCCCTCCAGTCCATCCACCGCGCCCAGCTCGTGCACCGCGACCTCAAGCCGTCGAACGTCCTCGTCGTGGAGGACGGCCCCCGCGTCATCGACTTCGGCATCGCCTCCGGTGTCTCGAACACCCGGCTCACCATGACCAACGTCGCCGTGGGCACGCCCGCCTACATGTCCCCCGAGCAGGCGCGCGACTCGCGCAGCGTCACCGGGGCCAGCGACGTCTTCTCGCTCGGCTCCACCCTCGTCTTCGCCGCCACCGGGCACGCCCCCTACCACGGTGCCAACCCGGTGGAGACGGTCTTCATGCTGCTGCGCGAGGGCCCCGACCTGGAGGGGCTGCCCGAGGAGCTGCGGCCGCTGATCGAGGCGTGCATGCAGATGGACGCCGCCCGCCGCCCCACCCCGGCCGACCTCCAGGCGCAGCTGGCGCCGCACCTGTTCGCCGGGGGCGACGACAGCGGCACCGCGTCGGCCTGGCTGCCCCCCTCCGCGACCGGCATGATCGAGCGGCGCCGCGGCGGCCGCCCGGCCCCGCCCCCGCCGACCGCCCCGCCGGGCCCGCCGCGCGGCGGGCCCGCGCCCGGGCAGGGCTGGGACCCGGCGCGCCGGCCGGCCTCCCCGACCCGCGTACGGGGCACGCGCCCGCCGGCGGCGGGGTTCCGCCGCCCCGGGCGCCCCGGTGCGGCTGCCGGGCTCGAACGTGCCGATCGGGCCGGGCCCCGGGGCCGCCGCGGGCGCGGCGCGGCGCACCTCGCACGTGGACGCGGGGCCCACGACCGGCTGGATCCGGCCGCCCGCCGGGGTCCTCGCGGACCCGCCGCCCGCCGGCCGGCCACTGCCCGGCACCGGCCGCGGCCCGGTCGTCCCCGGCCAGGCCACGACCGGCCCCGACGGCGGGCCGACGGTGGCCGCGCCGCCGCCGCCCGGCCCGTGGCGCCCGTGGCGCTTCCGCATGTCGAACGACGTGTGGGGCACCCCGGTCGTGGACGGCGACCTGCTGTACGTGACGTCGTTCGAGGTGCACGCCCTCGACGTGGGGACCGGCCGCCGCCAGTTCAAGACCCGGGACGTGGCCTGGTCCATGACGGTGGCGTCGGGCCGTATCCACGCCACCGACGGCCCCACCCTGTACGCGCTGGACGCGCAGGACGCGGGCGAGTTGTGGCGGGTCCAGACGGACGCCTGGACGTTCTCGCTGGGCGTCGACCGGGGCACCGTCGTGACGGGCACCCGGGGCGGCGGCGTCCAGGCGTGGGAGGCGTCCAACGGCGCCAAGCTGTGGGAGCTGGCCGGGGCCCAGACCGACTTCGAGACCGCTGAGGCGGGGCCCGCCGTGCACGGCGACACCGTGTACGTGTGGCAGGACGCACGGCTGCGGGCCCTGGACGCCCGTACGGGCGGTGAGCGCTGGTCGTACCCGATCGGCGACGCGGCGTCCTGCGGCGGCGTGCCGGTGCGGGTGGCCCCGGCGGACGACGGCTATGTGTACGTGGCCGCCGGGACGCGGGTGCTGTCCGTGGACGTCATGTCCGGCCGCGTCCGCTGGCACTTCGAGGCGCCCGCCGTCTTCCTCTCCGCTCCCGTGTTCGTGCCGGGCCCGGCGGTGACGGGCGGCGGCGTGTACCTGGCGGACTACCTCGGCACGGTGTACGCGCTGGACGCGGCGACCGGCAAGGACCGGTGGCGGATCGCCACGGAGGCCCGCCAGTCCACCGAGCCGGTGCTCGTCGCGGACGGCAGCATCCACGTGGCCAGCGGCAGCGCGCTGTACACGCTGGACGCGGTGACGGGCACCCCGAAGTGGCGGTTCGCGGCGGGCGGCGAGATCGTCGGCGCCCCGGTGGCCGCCGACGGCCGGCTGCACTTCGGCTCCGCGGACCACGTGCTGTACACGCTGGACGCGGCGGGCGGCCAGCTCCGCTGGAAGCTCACCACGGGCGGGGAGATCACCGGCTCGCCGGTGGCCCGCGCGGGCGTGGTGTACGCGTGCAGCAAGGACCGCTGCGTGTACGCGCTGGACGCGGTGAAGGGCACGGCGACGGGCCGGGGCGCCACCGCCCGCCAGCCGTAGCCGCACCCTGACGGCGTCCGTACGGGCGCCTCGTGCCGCCCTCCGCACGGCCACGGCGGCGGGGACCGCCCGCCGCACGGCCACGGCGGCGGGGGCCGCCGTGCGTCCGGGACCGGCCCGGCCGCAGCGCCGGGGCGCAGGCCGGCGGTCGTACCGTACGGCCCCGGGGCTGCCCGCCGCGTCCCCGGCGAGCAGCGTCGTGCAGCGTCCCGGGGTCAGTAGCCCGGCGGCCGGTCGCGGCCCGGGGAGTCCGGCGGTTCGGACGGTCCGGGCTGCTCGGGGTAGCCCGGGTACTCGGGGCGGTCGGGACCGGGGATGGCGTCGTGCCGGGTGCCGTGGGGCCGTGCGTGCCGGGGCCCGGGGCCGGGGTCGTACGGCTGCCCGTGGCCCTCGTCGTACCGCCGGCCGTGGCCCTCGTCGTACGGCTGCCCGTGGCCCTCGTCGTACGGCCGGCCGTAGCCGGGGTCGTCCGGGTGGTGGGGCTCGCCGTAGCCGTGCTCGTCGGCCGGCCCCGCGGGTGCGACGCGGCGCCGCCTCGGCCGGCCCGCCATGACGGCGGCCGCCAGCAGCAGGAGGACACCGCCGCCCAGCGCCAGGGCGACGCCCCAGCCGAGGCCGTCGTCGGCGCCCGCCGACAGGCCGTCCGCGGCCTGCCCCTGGCGGACCATCCACAGGACGGTGAAGCCGAGGACGACCACCCCGGCGGCGGCGACCGTCAGCCGGGACCGCAGCAGCAGGCCGATCACGGTGAGGAGCGCGGCGAAGGCGAGCGGCAGCAGCAGCGACCACCACAGGTCGGCGCGCTCGGCGGTGATGCCGGTGAACAGGTCGTCGACCTCGTAGTACCGCCCCTGCCGGCCGTCGTACCAGACACGGAAGGGGCTCCAGACGGCGGCCGCCGCTCCGACCAGTGCGAGGACGGCCCCGATGACGTTGCGGATCATCCCGCGCCTCCGGGTGCGTGGGGGAGTGTAGGGCGCTCCCGCGAGTACCCGGCTGGGGGCAGGGCAACCTTCGGGAGCCGGGCCCCGGCAGAGCGGCGACGGCGGGTGGCGCCCCGTACCGCTGCTAGGGTGACGTGCACTCGCCAATCGGGCGGGCTATTTTTCCACTTTCAACGGGGGTTGAAACATGAAAACGCGTCATGTTCGCGCGCTGGCCGTGTTCGGCATCGCCCTGGTCGCCCTGACCGGTGCACGCGGTTCGAACGGCGGAAGCTGCAGTGGTTCGAGCGGCAGCAGCTCCAGCAGCGGGTCGAGCGGCGACCACGGCTCGGACGACGGCGTGGGCAAGAGCGACACCGGCACCGACGCCTCGTCCTCCGGTTCCGGTTCCTCCGGGGGCGGCTCGGTCCCCGGCGGCGGCAGCGGCGACGGCGCCATGCGGGACGTCCGCATCGCCGGGTGCGAGATGGACCCGGCGACGAAGAAGCTCGTCGCCCGGCTCACCGTGACGAACAACGGGGCGCTGGACTACGCGTACGACTTCACGGTCCAGTTCAAGGGCGACGCGGGCGGCACGGCCCTCCCGGCGACCGCCGAGGTGGACGACCTGAAGGTCGCGGTCGGCGCCAAGAGCACCACCGAGGCGTCCACCCCGTACACCGGCGGGGGCGACGGCTCCGAGTACACCCGCTGCGTCGTCACGAAGGCCTCCCGCACCCTGGCCTGACCCGCTCCCGGCCCGGCCCCACCCGGAGGCCCGCCCGGGCCGGGTCGGGCCTGCGGCGACCGGGCCGTGCCGCACACGCCGAAGGACCCGCAGCGCCCGTTCCCGGGCACTGCGGGTCCTTCGGCGTCCCGGCCGCGGCGGCTCCCCCTCCGTGCCGCCGCGGCCGCCTTCGCCGGCCCGGGCCTACTTGGCGGGCGGGGCGGGCGCGTGGCTGTCGCCCAGCGTGGTGAGCTGCTGGTCCTTGCCCGACGGCGCAGGTGCCGGGTTGTCCAGGGTGGCGGGCTCGGATTCGGTGCCCATGGGCGGGGCCGGAGCGTGGCTGTCCCCCATAGTCCTGATCTCTTCGTTCTTGCTGTTGTCCATAACGGGCCTCCCCAGGTCGGGCTTCATGACGGATGAACACCCGCTCGGCGACTCCCCCGAGGGCCGCCGAACGGGTGCTCCGGATGGTCGCTCACCCTAGTGGTGAGGGGCCATGCGGCTCGTCTCCCCCCGGTGCGACGAGCCGATGTCCCACACGATGTCAGTCGCCCATAAACGTTCGGTGAACGGCCTGGCTGTCCTCTCGCGGACTCGGTCGCCCTCTGGAAGTGGCTGCCAGGACGAGGGACGGCAACTCAGGCGACGTCCCTGGTCCGGGCGAGAAGGCGCCGCACCTCGGCCGCCTCGGGCGATCCGCACTTCTCGTAGATGGAGAGTGCCTGCCGCCAGCACGCTCGGGCCCGGTCGCCTTGGCCGAGCTGCTCCAGGGCCCTGCCGACCAGTGTCAACGCGTTGGCCTGCATCCAATCGCCTCCGATACATCCGAGCGCGAGGGCCTGCTCGGCGTGCCGGGCTGCGTTTCCCGGTCGGGCGGAAGCGAGGTGCACCTGAGCGATCCGGTAGTGCGTTGTCCCCTCCCAGAGCCGCTGCCGGCTCTCGCGGAAGATGCCCAGCGCCTGGGACAGCTCATCCAGGGCGTCCGATCGCCGCTCCGCTTGGGCCAGCACGATTCCCAGCGCGTATCTGGCGTTGGCGAGGCGCAGCGTGAGGCCGAGATCGTCGTAGATCGCGACGCCTTGCCGGGCCACCGCCACCGCGTCATCGATGTGCCCCATGGACGCCATGACCCGTGACAGGTTGCACAGAGCGCTGGCTTCACCCGCCCGGTTGGCGTCCTCCCGGAACGCCTCGACGGCTCGCAGGAGATGAGTCCTGCCGGCGGTGTGGTCGTTCGTGCAGATGGCGATGATGCCGAGCTCGTTAGGCGCGTTACCGCACGTCCACGGGTCTCCGGTGGCACTGCCGAGTCCGACTGCACGACTCGCTTCTTCCCGCGCCTGGTCGAAGCGGCCGGCGGTGCTGTGCACCTGGGCGAGGGTGACACGGGCCCGGGCCTCGGCGTGGGTGTCGTCGGCGTCGGCTGCAGCATCCCGGACCGCGGTGGCGGCTGCCTCGTACCGGAGGGCGTTCGCGCCCGACTCCCGGAGGTCCTTGGAGCAGAGCAAGAGGTCGAGGGCGCGTCGCAGAGTGGACGGCGCCAGCGACTGCTGGACGCAGGCCAGGACGCAGTCGGCTTCCCGATGCAGCCAGTCCTGCGCCGTGTGCCGGTCGTCGAAGACGAGGCCCGCCGTCGGGGACGTCGGCTCCAGGTGGTCCACCAAGCGGTCGCCGGGCCGCTCCACGGCGTAGACGCGGGCCGCGGTGGCCAGGTAGAAGTCCAGCAGCCGGGACATCGCCGCCTCCCGCTCCGCCGGGGGGTGCTCGTCCCGCTCGGCGCACGCACGCGCGTAGAGCCGTACGAGGTCGTGGAAGCGGTAGCGGCCCGGAGCCGCCGACTCCAGCAGCGACGTGTCGACCAGCGCCTCCAGCAGGTCCTCGGCCTCCTGCTCCGGCAGGTCCAGGGCCGCCGCCGCGGCGGCCAGCGACACGTCCGGGCCGTCGGCCAGCCCCAGCAGCCGGAACGCCCGGGCCTGCGCCGGCTCCAGCTGGCCGTAGCCCAGCTCGAACGTCGCCTTGACCGCCAGGTCCCCGGCCTGCAGCTCGTCCAGCCGGCGCCGCTCGTCGGCCAGCTTCGCCGCCAGCACCGACACCGTCCACGTGCGCCGCGCCGCCAGCCGGGACGCCGCGATGCGGATCGCCAGCGGCAGGAACCCGCAGGCGGCCACCACGTCGAGTGCCGCCTCGCGCTCCGCCCGCACCCGTTCCTCACCCACGATCCGGGTGAACAGCTGCAGCGCCTCCTCCGGCGACATCACGTCCAGGTCGACCAGGTGCGCCCCCGCCAGGTCCACCATCCGGATCCGGCTCGTCACCAGCGCCGCGCAGCCCTCCGTGCCGGGCAGCAGCGGCCGCACCTGCGCCGCGTCCCGCGCGTTGTCCAGCAGCACCAGGACCCGCCGCCCGGCGAGCGTCGACCGGTATAGCGCGGCCCGCTCCTCCAGGGTCTCGGGGATCCGCTCGTCCGGGGTGCCGAGGGCCCGCAGGAACGACCCCAGCACCGTCTCCGGCTCCGCCGCCCGCGGGCCCGCGCCCATCAGGTCGGCGTACAGCTGCCCGTCGGGGAAGCGCGGCCGCGCCCGGTGCGCCACGTGCACCGCCAGCGTCGTCTTGCCGACGCCGCCGATGCCGGCGAGCGCCGACACCGCCATCACCGACCCCTCGGCGGTGGCCAGCAGCTCCCCCAGCTCCCGTACGAACGCGGCCCGCCCCGTGAAGTCCGGGACCGTCGCGGGCAGCTGGGCGGGACGCGCCACCGGCGCCACCGGTGACGGCTCCGCCACGGGCCGCGCCAACTCGTCGTCGGCCCGCAGGATCCGCTCCTGGAGCCGCGACAGCTCGGGGCAGGGGTCCACGCCCAGCTCGTCCGCGAGCAGCCGCCGCGTGTCCGCGTACACCGCGAGGGCCTCCGCCTGCCGCCCGCTGCGGTACAGGGCCAGCATCAGCAGCTCCCGCAGCCGCTCCCGCAGCGGGTGCGCCGCCGTCAGCGCGGTCAGTTCCGACACCGTCTCCGCGTGCTGCCCGCATTCCAGCGCCAGGTCGAGCCGGGTCTCGGTCAGCTGGAGGCGCCATTCCTCCAGCCGGGCCCGCTGCGTCTGGGCGTACGGCCCCGGCACGGACGCGAGCGGTTCTCCGTCCCACAGGCCCAGCGCCTTGGTGACCAGGGCCCGCGCCTGCGCGCGGTCCCCGGCCGCCCGCGCCTTCTCGGCCTCGGCGGCCAGCTCCTGCGCCACGTTCAGGTCGAGCGCGTCGGCGCGGCCCCGCAGGGCGTACCCGCCGGACTCACTGACCAGCACCCCAGCGGGCAGCACCTTCCGCAGCCGGGAGGCGTACGTCCGCACGGCGGCGAGCGCCTGGGAGGGCGGCTCGGGGCCCCACAGCGCGTCGATCAGCTCGGCTGCGGTAGCGGTCCGCCCGTCGCGCAGCAGCAGCGCGGCGAGCAGCGCCCGCTGCTGCGGCGACCCGGACGGCAGGGGCTCCCCGCCCCGCCAGGCCCGGACCGGCCCGAGCACCGCGAACCGCAGGTCGTCGGGCCCGCCGCCGACGGCCCCGCTCGGCGGGGCGCCGGGCGCCGGGCCGCCGCCTGGTGCGGGCTCCGTCGCCGCGGGGGCCGACGCCGGCTCCGTCGCCGTGGCGGTGGGCGCCGGGCCGCCGGCGCGGTCGCGGTCCTGTCCGGGCTGCGGGGGCTGTGCGGAATGTGTGGGCTGCCCCGGCTCTCCAGGCTGCCCGGGCTCTCCGGGCTCTCCGGGCTGTCCGGGCTCTCCGGGCTCCACGGGGGGCGAGGGCTGCGCGTCCCGCTGGCCGGGCTCTGCGCGGTGCGCGGGCTCCCCGCCGTGGGAGGGGGCGGGTACGGGGGCCCCGCGCCGCGCCGGGCCCGCGGCAGGCTCCTGCTGCGGAGGGGGCGCGTGCTGTGCGGGCTCCACGTGCTCCCCGTGCTCCCCGCGCGGGGAGGGCTCCGGACGCACCGCGTCCGGGAGCGCGTCGTCCGCGGTGCCGGGGTGGCCGGTTCTGTTCGCCGCGCGGCCGTCCGGCGCCTGGCCGCCCCGTGCTCGCGCCGCTCCCGCAGCACGCTGCCTCGGCACCCGCGGCCCGCCGTCACGGCCCATAGCTCCCCCTGCCCGTACCGCTGCTATCGCCGCTGACAGTGTGCCTTGTCCTGGCGGACCCGTCAGTAGCGGGGCGACGCTCCGCACAGGCTCGTGACACGATCCGCCACACTCCACCCCGTCCCCGGCACGGGCGCTGCCGGGCCCGCGGAGCGCCCGGTGCCCCGGCCCCGGCATGCGGCCCCGCGGTCCCCGGCGTACCGTCGAAAGGCGCGCGCGACGCTCCGCACGACCGAACGCCCTGCCCGTCAGGACGACCGGAGGAGGTGCGCCATGGCCACCGCAGGCCGTACCACCGCTCCCGCGCACGACGACGTGCTCGATCCGCTCTTCCGGGCCGTGGACGCCCCGGCCTTCACCGACCGCCACCTGTCGCGGCTGGCGGCCGGGACGCTCGCCGCCGTCCGCGTCCCCCTGTTCCTGGACGCCCCGACGTGCCGTGCCGTGACCGAGGCGCTGACCCGCCTCCCCACCGCCCCGTACGACCCGGCCCGCGTGCCGACGCCCGTCCTCCGCTTCGGCCCGGCGCTCAACGACTACCGCCTCCCCGGCGGCCGGCTCGACGCGGACCGGTACTGGCCCGACGCCGAGTCCGCCCGCAAGGAGTGGCGCCAGTGGAACCGCACCGCCGACCTGGGCGTCGACCCCGTGGCGTACTGCCTCGACCGCCTCGGCGCGGCCTGGGGCACGGCCGCGGCCCCCGCCACGGTGGACGGCCGCCCCGTCTTCGGCGGCACCCTGCGGGAGATCAACGCGGGGCTGCTCATGCACTACGACGACATCAACCGCGAGTTCTCCGACGGCCTCTTCGACCAGGACGTCCTGGCCCAGCTCGCCTTCAACCTGTACGTGAGCGTCGCGGAGGCCGGCGGTGGCGCCACCACGGTGTGGCGCCACCGCTGGGAGCCGTCCGACGAGCACCACCGGGAGGCGTACGGCTACGCCCCCGCCGCCGTGGCGGACCGCCAGCGCGTCGACCTGCCGCCGCATCTCGGCGACGCCCTCCTCTTCAACCCCGCCAACTTCCACGCTGTGGAGCCCAACGCCCCGGGCCTGGGCCGCCGCATCGCCTTCGCGTTCTTCCTGGGCCTCACGTCGACGGGCCGACCGGTGGTGTGGTCGTGAGGGGCGGGGCCGAGGCGGGATGAGCGCCCGGTGCCGTCGGCGTATCGTCGAAGCATGATCCACCTCACGTACGAGGACGTCACCGCCGCCGCGCGGCGCGTGTCCGGGCAGGTGCGTCCGCTGGTCGTGGCGCCCGCGGACGGCGACACCTGGCTGGCGCTGGAGATGCTCCAGCACACGGGCACGTTCAAGGCCCGCGGCGCCGCCAACTTCGTCCGGGCCCACCAGGAGGCCGGGACCCTGCCCGACGCCGGGGTCACCATCGCCTCCGGCGGCAACGCCGGGCTCGCCTGCGCCTGGGCCGCCCGGGAGCAGGGGGTGCGCGCCACCGTGTTCCTGCCCGCGAACGCCCCCGCCGTCAAGGTGGGCCGGCTCCGGGCGTACGACGCGGACGTCCGGCTCGTGGGCAGCGAGTACGCCGAGGCGGCGGAGGCGTGCCGGGCCTTCGCCGAGCAGTCGGGGGCGCTGGCCTCGCACGCGTACGACCACCCGCTCATCGCGGCCGGCGCGGGCACCCTCATGGAGGAGCTGCACCAGCGGCTGCCCGGGCTGGACACGGTCGTGGTGGCCGTCGGGGGCGGCGGCCTCTTCGCCGGGGTCGCCACGGCCGCGCACGAGCACGGTGTGCGGGTCGTCGCCGTGGAACCGGCGGACTGCCGCGCCCTGAACGCGGCCCTCGCGGCCGGGGAGGTCGTGGACGTGCCGGTGGCGTCCGTCGCCGCCGACTCGCTCGGCGCCCGGCGCGTCACCCCCATGGCGCTGTACGCCGCCCAGGAGTACGACGTGGCCTCGGTCCTCGTACCGGACGCCGACATCGTGCGGGCCCGGCAGGAACTGTGGGACGAGCACCGGCTCGCCGTCGAGCACGCCGCCGGCACCGCGCTGGCAGGACTGCGCGCGTACGGGCCCGCCGAGGGCGAGCGGGTCGCGGTCGTGGTCTGCGGGGCCAACACCGACCCGGCCGACCTGGTGCCCCGCGACTGACGCCGGCGCGCCGGACAGCCCGGAGGCCCGGGCGCCCCGCGGGGGCGGGGCTCCATGCGGGGGCGGGGCGTCACACGGGGGTGGCCCTTTCGCGGGGGTGGGCCCTCTCGCGGGGATGGGGCCCTCTCCCGGGGTGGGCCTTCCCGCCGGGGCGGTCACCTTTGCGGGCGGGCCTTCCCCCAGGGTGGGGGCTTGCCGCGCCGGTGGGCCTTCCGCGAGGGCGCGGGCTTCTGGTGGGGCGGGCCGGGGCACGGCACCATCGGTCCATGACGCCCACGCCTTCGTACACGCCCGCCGAAGCCGACAAGATCCTCGCCGACAACTTCGCCCCCTGGGTGCTCGCACTCGGCCTGTCCGTGGAAGAGACGGGCGAGCGCCACGCCGTGCTGCGGTTGCCCTGGTCGACCGCGCTCGCCCGGGAGGGCGGCGCGCTGTCGGGCCAGGCGCTGATGGCCGCCGCCGACACGGCGACCGTCGTCGCGGTGTCCTGCGCCCGGGGGGCGTACGTCCCGATGACGACGGTCCAGCAGTCCACGTCCTTCCAGCGTCCGGTCGTCGGGGCGGACGTGCTGGTGGAGGTGCGGATCACCAAGCTCGGTAAGCGGCTGGCCTTCGCGGACGTCGTCATGACCGCGGAGGGAGAGGCGGAGGCAGCGGCCCGCGCGTCCACGGTGTACGCCCTGCTGGGATAGGCGCGGGGAGGCAGACGCTCCGGGGCGGGGCCGACCCGGGCCAGGGGGCCGGGGAGCGGCCCCGTGAACGGAGGGCGGCCCCCGGGAAGCGGGCGGGCAAAACAAGCACGGGAAATTTTTAAAGCCGACAAATCGGTCACACCTTCGGTTCCCGTATATCGAACACCCTTGGTCGGGTTCCCTGTTTGCTTGATTGAAGAGAAAACCGATCTTTCATTCCATGCCCAGCGACCGTTTCGTCCCGCAGGAACGAAGGGGTGGGGTCCGGAGCCTTGTCCTCCGGATGTGGAAACCGCAGCGCCTACCTTCCTCTTCATGACTCAGGTGGAAGCCCGGCCCCCGGCCGGAGACACGGTAAGGAACGCCCCCGCGGCGGGCGGATCCGGCGGCGGCGTCCGCGCGAAGGGCCTCGGCGGGAACTCCGTCGGGCTGATGGGCGGTGCCGTCATCGGCGTCTCGACCGTCGCCCCCGTCTACTGTCTGACCTCGACCCTCGGCCCGACGGTCGGCGAGGTCGGCCTGCAGATGCCCGCCATCTTCCTGGCCGGGTTCCTCCCCATGCTGCTCGTGGCGTTCGCGTACCGCGAGCTCAACAGGTCCGTCCCGGACTGCGGCACGTCCTTCACGTGGTCCGTCAAGGCGTTCGGGCCGAAGGTCGGCTGGATGTGCGGCTGGGGCCTGCTCGTGGCCACGGTGGTGGTCCTGTCGAACCTCGCCGGTGTCGCCACGTCCTTCTTCTGGCTCACGATGGGCGAGATCACCGGCAATCCGGACATCGCGGCCCTCGACGGGAACAAGGCCGTCCACATCGCCACCACCCTGGCGTTCGTGGCCGCCGCCACCGTCGTCAGCTACCGCGGCATCACCGCCACCAAGTGGCTGCAGTACGCCCTCGTGGGCCTCCAGCTCGCCGTGATCGTGCTGTTCGCCGCCATGGCCGTGGCGAACGCCGGGGAGGTCGCCGGGTCGCTCTCCTTCTCCTGGTCCTGGATGAACCCCTTCGAGGTCGAGTCCTTCGCCGCCTTCACCGCAGGCCTCTCCCTCTCGATCTTCATCTACTGGGGCTGGGACACCTGCCTGTCCGTGAACGAGGAGACCACCGGCAGCGCCCGCACCCCCGGCCGCGCCGCCCTGCTCGCGATCGTCGTCATCGTGTCCTCGTACCTGATGGTCGCCATCGCCGTGCAGATGTACGCCGGTATCGGCGAGGAGGGCCTCGGCCTCGGCAACCCGGACACCTCCGACAACGTCTTCGCCGCGCTCGCCGCGCCGATCATGGGTTCCGGCCTCGGCATCCTGCTCTTCACGGCCGTCCTGGCCTCCGCTGCCGCCAGCCTCCAGACCACCTTCATCCCGGTCGCCCGCACCGCGCTCGCGATGTCGACGTACGAGGCGTTCCCGCCGGCCTTCGCGAAGGTCCACCCCGTCCACAAGACGCCCGGCCGCGCCACGGTCGTCGCGGGTGTCGCCACCGGCGTCTTCTACTCGGTCATGTCCCTGGTCAGCGAGAACGTCCTGGTCGACACCATCTACGCCCTCGGCCTGATGATCTGCTTCTACTACGCGATCACCGCCTTCGCCTGCGTCTGGTACTTCCGCGGCGACCTGCGCCGCTCCACCCGCGACCTGTTCGTCAAGGGGATCCTGCCGGGCCTCGGCGGCCTGATGCTGACGGCCGTCTTCCTGCAGACCCTGAAGGACATGTGGGACCCGGCGTACGGCAGCGGCTCGGCGGTCTTCGGTGTCGGCTCCGTCTTCGTGATCGGTGTGGGGCTGCTCCTGCTGGGCGCGGTGCTCATGTTCTGGATGCAGCGCCGCAGCCCCGCGTTCTTCCGGGGCGAGGTGCTGACGAAGGAGACGCCGGCGCTCGTCGTCCAGGACTGAGCCGGGCCCCTCTTCCCTCCCCCTTCCACCGAGTCCTTCTTCCACCGGGTCGCCGGCACGGCCGTGCGGCCGGGGCACCAGCCCCGACCGCACGGCCGTCCGCATGTGCGGGCGGGTGCGGGCGGGTGCGGGCGGCCGCGGCGGACACCCGGCCGGAGTGGCGTACGGGGCGCGGGCCGACATGCGCTCCCGCTGCCGCCGGTGCAGGCTGGGGCCTATGTACGACCTCTACGCCATCGCCGAGGAACATCTGGTCGCCGCACACCGCAGTGAGCACGGCCGCAGCGCCAACCTGCTGCTGAGGCAGCAGCCGCTGCGCCAGACGGTCATCGCGCTCACCGCGGGAACCAAGCTCGACGAGCACAACGCGCCACCGGCCGCGTCGCTCCAGGTGCTGCGCGGGGTCCTGAAGCTGCGGACCGCGACGGAGGAGATCGAGCTGACCAACGGCGACCTCTACCTGGTGCCGCAGGAGCGGCACAGCCTCGTGGCGGTCACGGACGTGGCGTTCCTGCTGACGGCGGTCAACGACTGAGCCGCCCGGCGAGCGGCGGCCCCGCGTCAGGCGGGGGCGGGGGAGCGACTGTGAAGTAGAGAACTTTTCTAGAAAAGAACTCCAATCCAATGGCCCGGATGCGCCACACTCGGGCCCATGACAGGTCACGCCCCGGAACCCGAACCGCTCGAATACCTGGAACGCTTCCTGCACGAAGCCTTCACCGAGGCATGTGCGGCCCTGCGCGAGCGGGGCGGGGTGCCCGAGACGATCCGGGCCTACCGCCCTCCCCGCACCGAGATGGTCGGCTCCGTCACCGCCGACGCGCTGCAGAACGGTTTCCACGGCTCGCCGCAGTCGACCCGGCTCCTGCTGGAGGCGATGGAGGCCGAGTGCGCCGTCCACACCCTCGAAGCGGTGCGGACCGGCGGGCAGCGGCTGGTGGTCGCGGTCGCCGTGTGGCCGCGCCGGAACCTGTCTGCCCTGCGGATCGCCGCCCTGCGGGCCGACGGCACGCTGGAGCAACTCGACACGGAGGGCCTGAGCCCGGAGGCCGCCGGCCTGGACACCGCCTGGCTGCGGGCCTGCCTGCCCGGCGGCGCCCGCCCGGGCGGCGCGGCGGGACGGGCGCCGGGCGGGGATCGGACGGCGGGGCGGGGACCCCCGCCACGACTGCGGGCGAGGCCCGGATGCCACGCGGGGGAGGACTCGTCATCGGGCTGGGCGTACTGGCCGCGTTCGGCGGCGCGATCTTCCTGCTGGTCGGACTGATCGGCCTGGCGACCCGGGGCGGCGAGCCGAAGTGCGGCAGCACCACCATGACGCCGGGCTCGCTGTGCCGCTCCCTCAACTCGGGCGAGGACACGACGTACGAGGAGATGAAGACCCGCGAGCAGGAGGCCCCCGTCCGCCAGAGCCTCATCGGCGGCGCGATGGTGGTCGGCGGCGTCGGCGCGATCAAGCTCTGGGACGCCCGGGCGAAGCGATACGAGGCGGAGACCGGCGGGAGCCGTTGAGGCCCACGGCCGTCAAGGGCCACCGCCGTTGAGGCCCGAGGGCGGGGCGTCGCCCCGGGCGTCACTCGGCTGGTGGCGCCTGCCGGCCCCCTTGGGGAACCTCGTGGGCCATCCAGTAGCCGAGGTGCCCGCCCACGAACGACTGGAGGTATGACCGCGGGGGTTCCCCGGCCCCGTGCCCTTCCCGTGGTCGCGGTGCTGGGGGCGACGCCCCCGCTGTCCGCGCGGACCTCCGCCACCGCCACCACCGGACCCGACTCACTTCGCCGCACCCCGTGCGATCACCGCGGCCAGCGCGTGTGCCACGGGCGCGGCGCAGACGCCGAGCTCGACGAGCCCGTACCCGGGGTCGTCCGCCCGCCCCGTGACGCGGACGTCCAGCGCGGGCAGTTGGATGCCCGCCTGCCGCAGCGCGCTCGCGAGCGCGTCCCGCGCGTCCATGACTTCCCTGAACTTCGCGTACATGGGCCTACTCCGTTCCGCCATGTGAGTGTGACGCACATCACTATGGCTACGCTGGGTGTGCTTGTCGTGACGAGCATGCCCTTGGATTGCGGGAGGAGTTGGTGTGGCGGGGACGCCCTTCAACGCCGTACGCGAGTGCTTCCACACGTTCCACAAAGGGGGCTGCATGGAGCCGAACCACGGGGTCACCGGCCGAAGCCAGGAGCCGCGCATCCGGTTCGCCGAGGAGCTGAGGTCGCTGCGGGACCAGCGCGGGGACAGCCTGCGCGACCTGGGCAGGGCGCTCGGCTGGGACTGGTCGCTGTTCGGGAAGATGGAGAAGGGCGCCACGCTCGGCAGTGAGGACGTCGTCAAGGCACTGGACCAGTACTACGGCACGTCCGGGGTGCTGCTGACACTCTGGGACCTGGCCGTCGCGGACACACCGCAGTTCAAGGCGCGGTACCGCCGCTACATGAAGCTGGAGGCTCAGGCGACGAGCATTCAGCAGTATTCGCCCTGCGTGGTGCCGGGCTTGCTTCAGACGAGAGAGTACGCCCGCGGGGTGCTCAAGCTGGGCGGGTTGGAACCGGGCAGAAGACTTGAGCAGCAGGTGGAAGCCCGTCTTGGCCGCCACAAGCAGCTGACCCGTGACGAAGCACCGCAGTTCCGCGCCATTCTTGACGAGTCGGTACTTCGCCGCGGGCTGACGGACCTGGCGGCGTGGCATGAGCAGTTGGCACACCTTGTCGAGGTGGCCACGTGGTGGAACGTCAGGATGCAAGTCATTCCGCTTGCGGCCGGGCTGCACGAGATGCTCACCACCGACGCTACGTTTCTACGCCTGCCGGATGGCATGGCGGTCGCCTGGGTGGAGACTGGACGCAGCGGGGAACTGGTCGAGGACGCAGAAAGGGTCGGCCAACTGCTGCAAAGTTACGATCGGCTTCGCGACCGTGCCCTCTCCCCGCATGAGTCGGTGGAGTTCGTACAGCGAGTCCTGGAGGAAACCCTATGTCCGCCGCCCGTGTCATAGCCCTGAGCGCCGCGACGTGGCGCAAGTCCAGCTACAGCAACCAGGACGGGGGCAACTGCGTCGAGGTCGCCGACAGCGTTCCCGGCGCCGTCCCCGTCCGTGACAGCAAGGACCCCGCCCGTACGCCCCTGTCGTTCACGCCCCACGTGTGGCAGCAGTTCGTCACCGGCGTTCGCCAAGGCACGCTGACGGCATGACCGCCCCAGGTTGGCGCAAGTCGAGCTACAGCAACCAGGACGGGGGCGACTGCGTCGAGGTCGCCGACAGCGTCCCCGGCGCCGTCCCCGTCCGTGACAGCAAGGCCCCCGACCTTGCCCCGCTGTCCTTCACGTCCCGGGCGTGGGCCTCGTTCGTCGCGGCCGTCCGCAGTGACGACCTCGCCGTCTGACGGCGCCCGCGAGTTCGTGCTCGCGGGCGGCGCGCATCCGGCCGACGCCGCGGTCGTCCACCGGCAGGCCCTGCACGTGCTGCGGCCCTCCATTCGATCGGCGCGAGGGCTGGAAGAGCGGGCGGCTGGTCTTCAGCGCGGGTGACACGGGCACGTCCCTGTGGTTCACCGCCACCAGGCAGCAGGAGCAGGCGCTGCGGGCACGGCTGCGAGGGCGGGGCGTCCTGGACGGCGCACTGGTGGTGCATACGCCCCGCCCTCGGGCCCGGTGGCCGCTGACCGCGGTGTTCGGGGCCGCGCGCAGCCGGGTGCAGGCGGCTACTCGTGGACGGTGAGGTCGCCGTGGGCACGGAGCTGCTCGGCCGGGTCGCCCGACCGGCCGCGGAGCGCGGAGTCCAGGAACGCGGTGGTGGCCTCCGCGGTGACCCGCAGCCCCTCCGTGCGGCCCACCGTGCCCAGCAGCGAGGGCAGGGGCGGGAAGTAGAGCGCGGCGTCGGTGAAGGAGAGGTGCCCGGTGTCGGGGATGCTCAAGCGGTAGGACGTGGCGGAGCCCGCGGTGAGCACGTCGTCGAGGTCGGAGACGAAGTCGGCGTTCTCCCTCACGGAGACCGGGCTGGTGATCGCGAGAGCGGGCTGGGGGAACGGGCGCACGCCCGCGTCCCGCAGACCCCCGTCGATGTTGATCACCGCGCGGAACCGCGTGTCCTGAGCAGCCGCCAGGGCGGCCGCACCGCCGCGTGAGTGCCCGACCGCCGCAGCCCGACGCGTGTCCAGGAACCCCGCCGCCGGCCCGGTGACCTCGCCCCGGTCGAGCCGCTCCAACTGGCTGAGGACGAAGCGGATGTCGGCCGCGCGCACGTCGACGTTGGCTTTCACGGCACGTCGATCCTTCTCCGGGTCGCCGGTGACGGCGTCCTGGTTGCGGCTGCGGACCGGCTTGCCGCCAGTGGAGGTGAGCGCCGAGTCGTACGGGTGGTCCAGCGTCGCCACGACGTAGCCGCGACTGGCCCATTCCTGCGCCAGGACGATGTTCGACGTGCGTACGCCGCTCAGCCCCGGGGAGAACACGATGACCGGGAACTTCCCGGAGTCCTCCACCACCGGGGCGTCGAAGACGGCGGCGGTGCGGGCGCTCGTCACGTCGGACGCCAGGAAGCGGGGTATCCCGAACGAGTCGGCCAGCGCGTTCTGCACGTCGCGTGCCTCCTGCGCGGTGCGGGCGCCTTGGAACGACCGCGCGGCCTTCGCCTGACCCGCCTGTGCGGGGTACCACAGCTGCACCGGGACGGTGCGGCGGTCGCCGGGGTCGGCGGTGAAGGGCTCCGGGCGCTCGGGATCGGTCCACTCCAGCACGGTGGTGCCGACCGCGTACGGCCCGGAGGGCGCGGGGAACACCGGGGTCGGCAGCGCCCAGGCCGCCAGCGGGCCGACGGAGATCAGCGCGAGCATCGCGGCCGTGCCCGGCAGCGCCAGCCACCACCTCACCCGCCGGGGACGCTGCCCGGCGCGCTGCCGCAGCACCGGCACCACGGCGAAGGGGAGCGCGATCGCGGTGCCCGCGAGGACCGGCACCAGCTGCCAACGCAGCCCGGACACGACGAGTATCGCCGTCACCACGACGGCCACCGCCGCCGCGGCGAGTGCCACGGGGCGCCGGACGCCGGCCGGGAACCAGCGGACCAGGGCCAGAACGGCCGTGCTGAGCACGGCCAGGATCTCCCAGGGGGACATGCGGACTCCAGTGATCGTCGCCAACACGTCCCATCCTTCGCGGGGTTCCGCGCCGCGGCGTCAGCCCTCAGGCTCTGCTTCCGTGCGACCTGGGAGGTACGTCACCTGTCGGCCCACCACCTCAGGTAGCACGGCCCGGATCCGCGCCCGGACGCGGTGCCGCACAGCGCTGTGCGGGCGGCCGACGTGGGGGTCGGGGCGCGCCGGCTTCCGGCGCCCCGCAGCCGCGACCGTGCGGCCCGTGGCGGCCGGGTGGCGCCGGGGTGCCCGCCGAGCGGCCCCCCGTACCGTTCGGCGGGCTGCTCGCCCCGCGTGAGGGCTACGCCTGCGGGGCCAGCTCCGCCATCGCGCCCCAGCCGTCCGCCTCCGGGATGTCCACGTTGATGATCTCCGGGGTCTCCGCGATCGCGGGGGCCATGGCGTCCAGTCCCGCCCTGAAGTGGGGCGCCGCGACGTGCGCCGCACCGGCGTCGGCGTCGGCGAAGGCTTCCAGCAGGACGAAGCGGTCCGGGTTCTCCACGTCGCGGGACCAGTCGAAGAAGAGGTTGCCCGGCTCCGCGCGCGTGGCGCGGGTGAAGTCGTCGACCAGGGTCAGCCACTGGTCGCGGTACTCGGGGCGGACGGTGAACCTGACAGCGATGAAAATCATGGGCCCCAGGGTGGGAGGGCGCGCCCCGTCCCGCAAGGCGACGTGCCTAGCGTTCCGGCAGTGTCGGAAAACCGGCCGCCGCCGCCCGCAGCGCGTCGCGCAGCGCACTGCGCCGGTGCGCGAGGTCGGCGGTCGGGAAGGAGACCGACAGCGCGTGCAGCGCCGTGCCGTCGGCCGGGCCCGGCAGCCGCACCGCCAGGCACGTGTACGCGGGGTCCGCCTCGCCCACCGACAGGGCGAGGCCGCCGTCGGCCCGTATCCGGCACATCTCCGCCTCGAAGCGGTCGGCGGACGTGATCGTCCGGGGCGTGAAGCGCGCCATGCCGTGATCGGTGAGGTAGCGGCGGCGGGCCGCCCGGCCGAGGCCGGACAGCAGGACCTTGCCGTGGGCGGTCGCGTGGGCGCGGGGGTCGGGGCCGGGGGTGAAGGGGTGGGCGGTGTCCGTGACCGGCGCGGTCGAGTCCACGACGGTGATGTGGCCGTCCCGGTACGCCGTGAAGTACGCCTCCGCGCCGCAGGCCCGGCGCAGTCGGGCCAGCGCTTCCGCGACGCCCGGGGCGCAGCCCACGTGGCGCTGCAGGGAGCGGTGCAGGGCCGCGGCCCGCGGACCGGGTGCGTACCCGCCGCCGGGCGACCGCACGACGTGGCCGCGTGCCGTGAGCGGGCCGAGCAGGTGGTAGACGGTGGACAGCGAGCAGCCCAGCCGCCGGGCCAGGGCCCTCGCCGCCACCGGCCCGTCGGCGTCGGCGACCGCGTCGAGGATCTCCAGGGCGCGGTCCACCGACTGCGGGCCGGAGCCGGTGCCGGTGCCGGTGCCGCCGGGGACGTGGGCGGGCCCGGGGGCGGGGGTGCGGGGCTCGGGGGGCATGGCTGGGGGTCCTTCCGACGTGGCCCTGCGAGCGTAGGCCAGAGCGCGGCTGCGGTGGCCGATTCACTCGAACGAGTGTTGGGATGCGGAAATCCTCGGCGAACGTCGCACGTTGTCCGGTCAGGAAGGCGCCGGAGCCGGGCGGGGAGGGTCCCGGCGGAGACGAGCCGGGCAGGGATGGTCCCGGCAGTGAGGAACCGGGCCGAGCCGGGCAGTGATGAGCCGGAGCGCAGGCAGCCGGAAGCAGAGGGCCGGAAGCAGAGGGCTGGGCAGCGGAGAGTCGGGCAGCAGAGGGTCGGGCAGCAGAGGGTCGGGCAGCAGAGGGTCGGGCAGCGGGGACGCCGCCGGGCCGCGACAGCGGGAGGGGACACATGCGTATCGCCACCACCATCTTCCTCACGGACGAGACCATCAGCCCCGTCCGGCTCGCCCGCGAGCTGGAGGAGCGCGGGTTCGCCGGACTGTACGTGCCGGAGCACACGCACATTCCCGTGGACAGGACCAGCGACTATCCGGCAGGCGGTGAGCTGCCGAGGGAGTACGGGCGCACCCTCGACCCGTTCGTGGCGCTGGCGCAGGCCGCCGCCGTCACCGAGCGGCTCGCGCTGGGCACCGGCATCACCCTGGTCGCGCAGCACGACCCGATCGACCTGGCCAAGCAGGTCGCCACGCTCGACCACCTGTCCGGCGGCCGGTTCACGCTCGGCGTCGGCTTCGGCTGGAACAGGGAGGAGGCCGCCGACCACGGCGTGGAGTGGCGGACCCGCCGGGCCCGCGTCCGCGACCACCTGGCCCTCATGCGCGCCCTGTGGGCCGAAGAACCGCAGGCGTACGAAGGCGAGTTCGCGTCCGTGGCCGCGTCCCTCGCCCATCCCAAGCCCGTCCGGGGCGGAGCGCCGCGCATCCTCGTCGGCGGTTCCGCCGGGCCGCGGCTCTTCGCGGACATCGCCGCCTACGCGGACGGCTGGCTGCCCATCGGCGGCAGCGGACTGGCCGACAGCATCCCGCAGCTGAGCGAGGCTTGGGAGCGGGCCGGGCGGCACCCCAAGGACCTCCGGGTCGTGCCGTACGCCGTGCGCCCCACCCCCGGGAAGCTCGCGCACTACGCGGAGCTGGGCGTGGACGAGGTCGTCGTGCAGCTCCCGCCCGCGGGCGAGGCGGAGGTCCTGGGGGTGCTGGATGAGTACGGCCAGTACCTCTGACCCCGGGGGAGCGCCCCCGGCCCGCTCGTATGCTCGGGGCGTGACCTCCACAGGACCCCAGGACCGGCCCACCGAGAACGCGCTGCGCCGCGCCCTGAGACGCGCCCGGGACGGTGTCGCGCTCGACGTCTCCGAGGCCGCCGTGCTGCTCCAGGCGCGCGGCGCCCACCTGGACGCGCTGGCCGCGTCGGCCGCGCGGATCCGGGACGCGGGGCTCGCGGCGGCCGGGCGCCCCGGGGTCATCACCTACTCGAAGAGCGTCTTCGTGCCGCTCACCCGGCTGTGCCGGGACCGGTGCCACTACTGCACCTTCGCGACGGTCCCCGGCCGGCTGCGGCGCGACGGGCACGGGATGTTCATGTCGCCGGACGAGGTGCTGGACATCGCACGCAAGGGCGCCGCGCTGGGCTGCAAGGAAGCGCTGATCACGCTCGGGGACAAGCCGGAGGACCGGTGGCCCGAGGCGCGGGAGTGGCTGGACGCGCACGGCTACGACGACACCCTCGCCTACGTGCGGGCGATCTCCATCCGCATCCTGGAGGAGACCGGGCTGCTGCCCCACCTCAACCCCGGGGTCATGTCGTGGACGGACTTCCAGCGGCTGAAGCCCGTCGCACCCTCCATGGGCATGATGCTGGAGACCACGGCGGAACGGCTGTGGAGCGAGCCCGGGCAGCCCCACCACGGCTCGCCCGACAAGGAACCCGCCGTGCGGCTGCGGGTGCTGGAGGACGCGGGCCGCACGTCGGTGCCGTTCACCAGCGGGCTGCTCATCGGCATCGGCGAGACGTACGAGGAGCGCGCCGAGTCGCTGTTCGCGCTGCGCCGCGTCTCCCGCGCCTACCACGGCATCCAGGAGCTCATCATCCAGAACTTCCGCGCCAAGCCGGACACGGCGATGCGCGGGATGCCGGACGCCGAGCTGGACGAGCTCGTCGCCACCGTGGCCGTGGCGCGGCACATCCTGGGGCCGTCCGCCTGCCTCCAGGCCCCGCCGAACCTCGTGGACGGCGAGTACGGGCGGCTGATCGGCGCGGGCGTCGATGACTGGGGCGGGGTGTCCCCGCTCACCATCGACCACGTCAACCCGGAGCGGCCCTGGCCGCAGATCGAGCGCCTCGCCGAGCAGTCGGCGGCGGCCGGCTTCACACTGCGGGAACGGCTCTGCGTGTACCCCGAGTTCGTGCGGCGCGGAGAACCGTGGCTGGACCCGCGGCTGCGCCCGCACGTGGCCGCGCTCGCCGACCCCGGGACGGGGCTCGCACGGGAGGACGCCGTGCCGAGGGGGCTGCCATGGCAGGAGCCGGACGAGGCGTTCCCCGCCCCCGGCGGCCGCACCGACCTGCACCGCACCATCGACACCGAGGGGCGCACGACCGACCGGCGCGACGACTTCGACTCCGTGTACGGGGACTGGGACGCCCTGCGCGAAGCCGCCGAAGCCGCCGCGGGCACCCCGGCCGATCACGCCGCGGGCACTCCGGCAGGCGCCCCCGCGGGCGATCCCGCGGGAGGTCCCGCGGTCGGTCCTCCGGGTCCGCGAAACGCCACCGGTCCGGGCTCCGCACCGGAGCGGATCGACACCGACGTGCGGGCCGCGCTCGCCGTCGCCGCCGACGATCCCGAGAAGCTCACCGACGCCCAGGCGCTCGCCCTCCTGCACGCCGACGGCCCGGCCCTCGACGCCCTGTGCGGCGTCGCCGACGCCGTACGGAAGGCGGCCGTCGGCGACGACGTCACCTACATCGTCACGCGCAACATCAACTTCACCAACGTCTGCTACACCGGCTGCCGTTTCTGCGCCTTCGCCCAGCGCAGGACCGACGCCGACGCCTACACCCTGTCCGTGGAGCAGGTCGCGGACCGCGCCGCGCAGGCGTGGGAGGTCGGCGCGGTGGAGGTGTGCATGCAGGGCGGCATCCACCCGGACCTGCCCGGCACCGCGTACGCCGACATCGTGCGGGCGGTGAAGCAGCGCGTGCCGGGCATCCACGTGCACGCCTTCTCGCCCATGGAGATCGTCAACGGCGCCGCGCGCACCGGCCTCCCGGTGCGGGACTGGCTGTGCGCCGCCAAGGAAGCGGGGCTCGACTCCATCCCCGGCACGGCGGCGGAGATCCTCGACGACGAGGTGCGGTGGATCCTCACCAAGGGCAAGCTGCCCGCCGCCACCTGGATCGACGTGGTGAAGACGGCACACGGACTCGGCATACGGTCGTCGTCGACGATGATGTACGGCCACGTCGACCAGCCCCGGCACTGGCTGGGCCACCTGCGCACGCTCACCCGCGTCCAGCAGGAGACGGGCGGGTTCACGGAGTTCGTGACGCTGCCGTTCGTGCACACCAACGCGCCCGTGTACCTCGCGGGCATCGCCCGGCCCGGCCCGACCGTGCGGGACAACCGCGCCGTGACGGCCATGGCGCGGCTCCTGCTCCACCCGCACATCAGGAACATCCAGACGAGCTGGGTGAAGCTGGGTGCCGACGGCGCCGCGGAGATGCTGCGCTCCGGCGCGAACGACCTGGGCGGCACGCTCATGGAGGAGACGATCTCGCGGATGGCCGGGTCGGGTTACGGCTCGTACAAGTCCGTCCGGGACCTCGTCGCGATAGCGGAGGCGGCGGGCCGGCCCGCCCGGCCCCGGACGACCCTCTACGGGGAGGTACCGGAAGAGCGCCGGGCCGCCGCCGCGGCCTCGGACGGGCACCTGCCCGCGCTGCTGCCCCTGGCGACCGACTGACACGCCGCCCGCGCGGCCGCGGCGTCAGGGTGCGGCGGGCAGCCGGGCGCAGATGCGGCAGGTGCGGGCGGAGCGGGCGGTGACGGCGTGGGCCGCGACGGCCAGGGCGCCGCCCCCGCGGCCGCTGCCCACTCGGTGGCCAGCACCGCCAGCACCGCGAGGCACACGGCGGCGACGGCCATGGCGACGCTCGCGGCGGTGCCCACCCAGGCCACCGCGAGCGGCAGCCGGTGCGGCGTCGGCAGCCGCCTGGCGAGCGGGCCGGTCGCGGCCAGGGTCCCCGCGGCGAGCAGCGCGGCGACGACGGCGACGGCCGCCAGATGGGCGGTCAGGAAGGGCACGGCCGCGTGGCCTGCGCCGTCCACGAGCCGTACGTGCAGCCAGCACACGGCGGCGAAGGGGACGGTGAGGGCGGCCGTGCGGGCGGTGCTGCGCGCCTGTGCGACGGTCAGCTCCCGCTGGAGGGCGGGCGCCAGTTCGGTGGGCGTGCCGAAGTCCCGCACGGCGGCCGCGGCGGCCTGCCCGGCCGTCAGGCCGGCCTCCTCGTAGGCGTCCGCGGTGTCCGCCAGGCCGGTGCGCACCTCGTCGACCATGTGGGCCTTGACCCGGGCGGGGCCGTGCAGGGCGCCGGACAGGTCGGCGGCGAACCGCTCGGTGTTCATGTCGCGAGGCCCGGCGACGCGGGCGCGTCCGGGTTCAGCACGGAGCCGATGGCGCGCGTGAACTCCTGCCAGGAGGAGCGCTCGTCGGCGAGGCTGCGGCGGCCCGCGTCCGTCAGCTCGTAGCTGCGGCGGCGCCGCTCGCCTGCGGAGGAGTCCCAGCTGCTGCGCAGCAGGCCGAGGCGCTCCAGGCGCTGGAGCGCCGGATAGATGGTGCCGGTGCGCAGTTCCAGCGCGCCTCCGCTGCGCCGCTGGACGGCGGCGATGATCGCGTAGCCGTGCAGCGGTCCGGGTTCGAGTACGGCCAGCAGGAGCCCGTCCAGGTGGCCGCGTACCGCGTCTGCCCTCATAGGTAGGCAGCCTACCTAATCAAGCGGTAGGCGTGCTATCTATTGGCAGCCAACATATCGTCGCGTGGGGGAGTCCTGCCGTGACCAAGTTCCTGCTGTCCGTCCACGTCCTCGCCGCCATCCTGGCGGTGGGCTCGGTCGCCGTGGCGGCCTCCCTGTTCCCGCGGTACGTGCGGGAGTCGGTGAAGGTCGCGGTGTTCCTGCACCGGGTGTGCCGGGGCTACGCCGTCGCCGGTGTCGTCGTCCCGGTCTTCGGCATCGCCACCGGCGCGCAGATGGGCGTCCTCACGGACGCCTGGCTCGTCGTGTCGATGGGGCTGACCGTCGTTGCCGCCGCCCTCCTCGGCCTCGTCGTCCTGCCGGCCCAGAGCCGCCTGCTGGCCCGGGCCGAGGGCGGCGAGCAGGACCTGCCCCGGCCGGCGACGGCCCGGCTGGCGATGGCCACGGGCGTCTTCAACCTGCTGTGGTCGGTCGTGGTGGTCCTGATGATCGTCCGGCCCGGCTCCACGACGGGGGCGTGAGCGCTGTGAGCCGTCCCGGCCCCGCGCCCCGTCCCGGCCCCGGGGCCCACCCCCGTCCCGGTCCCGCGCCCTATCCCGGCCCCGGGCCCCACCCCCATCCCTGCCCCCGTCCCCGCTCCCGGCCACTGCGCCTGGCCGCCGCCGTGGAGGCGGCCTCCCTGCTGGCGCTCCTCCTGAACCTGGCCACCGTGCACGCAGGGCCCGTCACCTCGCTCGGCGGCCCCGTGCACGGAGCGGCGTACCTCGCGGTGATCGCCCTGACCTTCGCCGCGGGGCCGCGGGCGACGCCCGCCGCCCGCTGGTGCTCGCTCGTCCCCGGGGCCGGCGGCCTCCTGGTGCTGCGACTGCTGCGCTGAACCCCCCGGTGCTGCGCTGAACCCCCCGTCGCAGGGGACCCGTTCGATTACAGTGCTGGCCGGAGCAGTGCTGGGCGGAGCTACCTCGTGGAGGGCCTGCGGTGAGTACCACGGCGGCAGCGGTCTGGGGCCGTGCCGAGCAGCAGGACTTCCGGTCCCGCGTACGGGGCTGCCTGCTCGGCACCGCGATCGGCGACGCCCTCGGCGCGGGCGTCGCGCACCTGCCCGTGGAGTCCATCCGTGCCGCTCACGGGGCCGACGGGCTCACCGACCTCGCACCCGCCTACGGGCGCCGGGGGGCCGTCACCTCCGCCACGCAGCTCGCCCTCTTCACCGTCGACGGGCTGATCCGCGCGCACGTGCGGCGCGACACGGGCACCTGGCACCCTCCCACCGACCTGCACCGCGCCTACCTGCGCTGGGCGGCCACCCAGCGGGACTGGGGCCCGGACGAGCGGCGCAAGGACAACGGATGGCTCGCCGCCCAGGAGTGGCTGTACTCCCGCCGCGGCCCCGACCGCGCCACGCTCACCGGGCTCGGCGACGACGTCCTCGGCACCCTCGACCGGCCGAAGAACCCCGCCGCGCGGGACGCCGGCGCCCTCGCCCGCTCCGCTCCCTTCGGCCTGCTCGTCGGCTGGGAGCCGCACCTGGTGTGCCAGTTGGCCGTGGAGTGCGCCGCTCAGACGCACGGCCACCCCGAGGCGTACCTCGCGGCAGGGGCGTACGCCGTCGTGGTGCACGGCGTCGCGCGCGGCCAGGACATCGCCGCGGCCGTCCGCGGCGCATCCGCCCAACTGGCGCCGCGGCCCGGCCACGAACCGGTCGCCGCGGCCATGGACCAGGCCCTCGCGGCCGTACGGCAGGGGGCGCCTTCGCCGGACCGGATCGCGTCCCTGGGCGACACGGACGGCGAGGCCGCCGTGGACGCACTGGCCATCGCGCTGTACTGCGCCCAGGTCGGCGAGGACGTACGGCACGGCCTGCGGCTGGCCGTGAACCACGACGGGCCCTCGCAGCTCACGGGCGCGCTGACCGGCGGGCTGCTGGGCGTCCTGCATGGCGAGACGGCGCTGCCGCCCGCCTGGCTCG
The DNA here is from genome assembly GCF_021390935.1 of Streptomyces sp. CC228A. GTDB lineage: Bacteria > Actinomycetota > Actinomycetes > Streptomycetales > Streptomycetaceae > Streptomyces. Next base: position 122,957 of record NZ_JAJPUI010000010.1, on the reverse strand, counting down.
CCGAACTGGAAGGACGGTCGACGGTCCTGGAAATGGCCGACGACTTCGCGATGGAGATGACGCAGGGCCCCGCGCTGCACGGCCCGACGGCCGCGTCACCGGGCTGGCTCGCGCGCTATCCGCGGTAGCGGGGCGGTACGACCGGTCCGGGCGGGAAGGGGGAGGCTGGACCGGTGGCGCCGCTCAGAGGCCACCCTGCCGGGTACTGACCGGTATGTCGACCAACTTCACAGAAAAGGCCGGAAAAGCAACGGCCAAGACACCGCCCGGCAGGCCCGGGGAAAAGGCCGAGCCCCCTCGGCCGGGACGGCGACCAGTCGAGAGGGCTCTACGGCGGTGCGCGGAGGAGCGGGGTGCTCAGAGGGACTCGGTGCCCACCTCGCGGACGAAGGCGTTCCACGCGTCCGCGACGAACGTGATCGAAGGGCCCGCCGGGACCTTGGAGTCGCGGACCGCGACGGAGGCGACGACAGGGGACTTGACCTCGACGCATGCGCCGTTGCCGCCGGAGTAGGAGGACTTGGTCCAGGTGTCGGTGGCGCCCTGAGTGATGGCCATGTGCTTTCGCTCCCGGTTCTGGCTGATTCTGGCTGGTAGGAGTCACGCCAACCCGGAGGCTGGCGTGATCGACGCTACTCGCCGACCTCCGCGTGCGGGACGGGCGTTCACTCGACCGGATGGCATATGCAGGCGCGGTCTTCCGCTGGGAGCCGGCAGCGGTGTACGGTGCCGGCTTTCTCGGCCACGGTTCGGTCGAATCCGGCAAACCGTGCATGCGGGGCCGCGGGATCCGCACCCCTCAGCGCGCCGCCTCGGCGTGCTCCTTGGCGACCTTGGCGAGGAACTGCCGGGTCTGCTCGACACCCAGGGCCTGCGCGCGCAGGTACTCGTACATAAGGCTGTAGCGCTGCACGTCGTTCGGCTTCTCCAGGTACAGGTCGCTGGTGACGCCCTCGATGTAGACGACCGACGAGTCGGTCGCGTCGGGGAACTCCAGGATCGCGTAGTGCCCGCTGATCCCCGGGTGCGCGCCCATCTCGAACGGCAGGACCTGTACGGTGACGTGCGGCAGGTGCGACTGCTCGATCAGCGACTCCAGCTGCTCCACCATCACCTGCGGCGTGCCGACGACCCGGCGCAGCGCGGACTCGTCGATCACAGCCCACAGCCGCAGCGGCTTGTCCGTGTCCTTGACGCGGTCCTGGCGCCGCGTGCGGACGTTGACCCGCTTCTCGATGTCGGCGGCCGGCGCCTCCGGCAGCGCCCCGGTGATCACCGCCTCCGCGTACGCCCGGGTCTGCAGCAGCCCCGGCACGATCTGCGGCTCGTACACGCGCAGCGACGCCGCATCCGTCTCCAGGCCGATGTAGACGCTGTACGGGATGTCCCCGAACGCGTGCCACCACCCCTGCTGGCGGGAGTCCTTGGCCATCTGCATCAGCGAGTCCACCATCCGGCGGTCCTCGACCTCGTACACCTCGCACAGGTCGCGGACGTCGCGCTGGCTGATGGAGCGGCGCCCGTTCTCCAACCGGCTGATCTTCGACTGGGAGACCAGGAGGCGCTCCGCGACCTCCTCCGCCGTCATGCCTTTCTGTTCTCGCAGTCGGCGGAGCTCCATGCCCAGTCTGCGCCGCCTGACGGTGGGGTTGACGTTCGACGCCACGGGAACTGCACCTCCGGCTGCCTGCTCTGTCGCGGGCGTTGCTCTGCGTATCTACCGCTCAGCAGACTGCCACCAAAGGCCGTGCCGCGCTGGAGAATTGCCACACGGGTGAGCGATCGCGAACGCGCGGAACGGCCTGGAAGACCGTCCCGCGCGCTCGTGCGGCTCCCGGACCGGGCCTGGTGGGGACGTCGGTACGGCGGGCGTGCGGTTGTGCGACGGGTGGGGCACCCGTGTCCTGCGGGACGTTCAGCTCGCGGCGGCCCGGGCCATGGACCCGGGCCGGCGCGACGGCGACCGCAGGGGCGCGCCGGGGGACTGCCGGCCGGCGCCACCCGGGGCGGCGGCCCGGCGCGGCTGCGCGGCCGCGCCGTTCTGGACGTCCAGCACGGCGTGCGCCACGAGGCCGCCCATGGGGTCGTGCCTGATCAGGTCCCGGAGCCGGGAACGCGACGAGCGCCCTTCGTTCCCCGGGTACAGATGCTTGCCCAGCCCGACGGCGTGCGCGAGCGCGGCGAGCGCGGCGGTCCGCGGGTCCGGCGGGACGCCGGTGCGGATCGCACTGTCCAGCCGGGCCCTGATCTCCCGGCTGATCGCCGTGTCCGTCGCCTGGTAGCGCGTCGTCGGCAGCACCCCGCACATCTGGCTCTCCACGGCGTGGACCATGCCGCAGCGCTCCAGGTGCGAGAGGTACGTCTGGCGCAGCCCCAGCCGGGGCCCGCCTATCCAGTGGACGGCCCGTACCGGACTGCCGCGCCTGCGCAGCAGCTCCAGTGCGGAGTCCAGGGTCGGATCTCCTGTCGGCCGTGGCATCACCACGGCGATACGATCCCCGTCAGGGGCTATCCGCCCTGCCAGAGCCAGCTCCACTAGCTGCGCTCCGGCGAGGCCGAGGTCGAGCGACTGCGGCTGCGCTGTGGTACCCGTCGCCGGGTCCAGAGCGAGCAGCAGAAGCTCCTCCGGAAGTGTTCTGCGGCTCCTGCCCATCCATGCCTCCCCGCGTGGATGAATGACAGGGTGACCCCTCTCACATTCATCTGTCGAGAGTGCCTGGGTGCTTCGTGCGGGAACCAGTAGGTATGTCGTTCTCGTCTTGCACGGGTGGCCATGTGCTCACACAGGACACTGGTACACGGTTCGGACAAGGCGTTGGTTGAGGAGGCACGGTGGCGGGCGAGTCCCCCGACAAGTCGGAGCAGCGGAGGTCACCGGGGGAGACGGCTGCGGACGGCTCTGCCGGACGGCGCGACCCCCGGCTCGCGGAGTCGACCGCCACGGGACTGCCGGCGGGCGACCAGCCCACGGCGGTGTTCCGGGCGCCCCGGCCGGACCCTGAGCCCGCGGACGAGCCGGCCGTGAGCGAGACCCCCGAGGCGGACGGCGAGGGCGGTGCCGGGGCTCCGCCGAGGCGGTGGCGGATGCCCGGCGCGCCGGTGCGGCCGACCGGGCGGCCCCCGCCGACGGCACGCTCGTCATGCGCCCCTCGGGTGAGCGCGCAGGAAGCAGCAGGAACGTCGCAGCGGCCGGCACGGCTGACGCGGCCGACGCGCCCGACGCGGTCGCGGACTCGGGTGCGGGCGACACGTCGGACAAGGGCGCCGGGTCTGCACAGTCCGGCAGGCCCCCTCAGTCCGGTCAGCCGGAGAGGGTGCAGGACTCCGAGGGCTCCGCGGGCGCCGAGGCCGGCCAGTCGGAGCCTGAGCGCGCCGAGGCCGACCGCGAGGATGCCGAGGCGAACGGCGCCGAGGCGGACGGTGCCGGTGCCGAGACGGGGGGCAAGCGGTCCTCCGGGGCCGTGGACCAGCCCACCGCGGTCTTCCACGCCTTCCAGAAGCGCGCCCAGCCGCGCCCCGAGGTCGATCAGCCCACCGCCGTCTTCACGTCCGTCACGCCCGGTTCGACGCCTGCACGCGCGAACGGCGAGCCGGCCGAGCCCGACACGCACTCCGCTGAGCCGGACCCGGCCACGGCGGCCCCCACCAAGGCGGCCCCCACCAAGGCCGAGCCCAGCAAGGCGGCCCCCGCCGACGCCGCAACCTCCGACGCAGGTACCTCTGACACCAGGGCCTCCGACGCCGCGCGCGCCGACGCCGGGCCCTCCAACGCCGCGCGCGCCGCCGCCGTGCCCGGCGACGCTGTGCCCGGCGGCGGCACGCCCACCGATGCTGCCCCCGCCAAGAACGCCTCCGCCAAGCAGGAGGCCGCCAAGCACGACCCGGCCAAGCCGGCGCCCGCCTCTGCCGCGGCGGAGCCGACCGGGCCCGCCGCCGGCAAGGCCGCGCCCCAGTGGGCCGCCGCCGACACCGACGGGGACGCCGAGCGGACGAGCAGGTTCGTTCCGCTGCGGCCCGGTGACGCACGGGCCGCGAAGCCCGCCGCCGGAGGCCCGGCCGCCACCGCTCCCGCTGCCGCCGACAGCTCTGCCGACGCCGCCGGGGCCGAGGCTCCGGCGGAGTCCTCCACCGCTTCCGTCACCGCGACCGTGCCCACTCCGGCGTCTCTGACCGAGGCTGAGCGGACCAGGCAGCAGCCGGTTCCCCCGCTGCCGCCGCTCGACCTCCTGGCGGAGCTGACGAACACCCCGCCGCCTCCGGAGACCCTGCTGCGCACGACGGCCCGCCGGGTCAAGATCTGGACGCCGCTGGTCCTCCTGCTGGTGATCGTCTTTGCGACCGTGCAGCTGCTGCGGCCGCTCCCGGAACCGACCCTGCGGCTCACCGCCGAGGAGTCGTACACCTTCCAGGGCGGCACGCTCGACATGCCGTGGCCGGGAGAGGGGCAGGGCGCCGTCGAGGTCGAGGGCGTCGGGCTCATCGGCACGTACGGGCCGCAGAAGCCGCAGCCCACGGCCAGTGTCGCCAAGGCGATGACGGCCTACGTCATCCTCAAGGGCCACCCGCTGAAGGACAAGGACGGCGGGCCGAAGATAGAGATCGACAAGCTGACCGAGGAGCAGGCGAGCAACCCGGACTGGTCGGTCGCCCCCGTCAAGGAGGGGCAGGTCTACACCCAGGGCGAGCTGCTCCAGTTGCTGATGGTGCAGTCCGCGAACAACGTGGCGCACCTGCTGGCGCGGTGGGACGCGGGCAGCGAGGAGGCGTTCCTCAAGAAGATGAACGACGCCGCCAAGGAACTCGGCATGAAGGACACGGTCTACACCGACCCCAGCGGCTTCGAGAAGACCACCGTGTCCACGCCGCTCGACCAGCTGAAGCTGGCGAAGGCGGCCATGCAGGACAAGGTGTTCCGCGAGATCGTCGACCTGCCGCAGATCACCCTGCCGCAGATCGGCCACACCCTGCACAACGGCAACAGGATCCTGCTCAAGGGCGGCGTCGCCGGCATCAAGACCGGCACCTCCACCCCGGCGGGCGGAAACCTGCTGTGGGCCGCGTACACGAAGGTCGACGGCAAGCTCCGCCGGATCCTCGGTGTCGTCATGGGCGTCAAGAGCCCCCAGCAGCTGCACCTGAAGACGAAGCTGGCCATCGAGACGTACAGCTACGACCTCATCAAGAAGGCGCAGGACGGGGTCGTGTCGCAGACCGTCGTGGAGAAGGGCGAGGTGGTCGGCCACATCGACGACGGCCTCGGCGGCCGGACCCCCGTCGTGGCGACCGAGGACCTCAAGCCCGTCGGCTGGGGCGGCCTCACCGTCGACCTGGAGCTCACGGACGGCGGGAAGGCCCTGCCGGGCTCCGCCCCCGACGGCACGGTCGTCGGTACCCTCACCGTCGGTGAGGGCGAGGGGCGGGTGGCCGTGCCGGTCGCGCTCCAGAAGGACCTTGAGGAACCCGGGATCGGCGCGAAGCTCACCAGGCTCGGCTGACCCACCGCACAGGCGCCCCGGACTTCGCCGTCCGGGGCGCCTTTGCTGACGGACGAGGTGACGGACCGGCCGGCGGATCGGGCCGGCGGACGAGACCGGCAGACGAGGCCGGCGGAAGAGGCTGACGGACGAGACCGGCAGACGAAGCCGGCGGAAGAGGCCGGCGGAAGAGGCCGGCGGACGAGGCTGACGGACGAGGGAGAAGGAGAGGGGGGTACGGGGTGACCACCGCGGAGGAGGCGGCAGGCACCGGCCGCCGCGCGGACGCCCCCGCGGCCGCGGGGGGCGCAGGGGGCGCGGAGCGCACGGGGGGCCGTCTCCTCGCGCGCCTGGCGCGGGTACCCGCCGCGTACCCCGTGGCGGCCGCGACCGGACTGGCCGCGGTCCTGCACATGCTGTGGTTCCTGCTGCTCGCGAACAGCGGCGGCGACCTGGCCGCGCAGGACGCCTGGGCCCGGTTCGCCGCCGACCACCCGGGCAGCGCGTACAACCTCTCCTGGTACGGCGGGATGCACACCGCCTCGTACAGCCTGCTCTCGCCGTACGTGATGGCGGTGCTCGGCGTGCGGACGACGATGATGCTCGCGGGCACGGTCTCCGCCGGGCTCGTCGCGCTGCTGCTGGTGCGCGCGCGGGCCGTCCGGAACGTGCCGGCCTGCTCGTTCGCCGCGGTGTCGGCGCTGCTGGGCAACGCCCTGTCAGGGCGGGTGACGTTCGGGCTCGGTCTCGCCTTCGCCCTGGGCGCGGTCGCGGTGCTGGTGTGCCGCCTCGACCCGGAAGCGCCGGCCGCGGCCCCGGTACGGCGCCGGGGCCGGCACCTGCTCGCCGTCGGGGCGCTGGGCGGACTGGCCACGGCGGCCAGCCCCGTGGCCGGGCTGTTCCTGGGGTTCGTGGCGGCGGCCCTCTTCCTGCGGGGCCGGTTCGCGCCGTCGCTGGCGGCGGGTCTGCCGGCGGTGGCGGTGGTGGCGCTCTCGGCGTGGCTCTTCCCCTTCGCGGGGACGCAGCCGATGGGGCTCGGCACGGTCGTGCTGCCGTTCGCGTGCGCGGTCTTGGCCTTCGGCCTCGTACCCGCGCAGTGGCGGACGGTCCGCGCGGTCGCCGCCGTCTACGCGCTCGCGACGCTGCTGACGTGGCTCGCCGACTCGCAGATCGGCTCCAACGTGACCCGTCTCGCGATGCTGTTCGGTGGCGTCGTGCTGCTCGCGGCCCTGCCCCACGCGCGCAGGGACGCCCCGGGCCCGCCGGACGCAGGTGCGGGCGGCGGTGAGGGCGCCGACGCCCCGGGCACGCGCCGCGAGGGTGCGGGCAGCAGCCCTCCTCGTGCGGGTGCGAGCCGTACCGGCGGGGACGCGCACCGCCGAGGCGCCACCGGAACGGCCGCGGGCCCGCGGGGCGGTCGCGGGCGCCGCTGGTACGCGCTGGCCCTGGCGCTCGTCGTGTTCCACGCGTGGGTCGGGTTCAAGAGCGTCGACGACGTGGTGCGCACCACCCCGAAGGGATCGTGGGCGCACGACCCCGCCCCGCTGGTCGCGGAGCTGACCGACCGGGGCGCGAACCTCGCGCGGGTGGAGGTGGTGCCCGCGCGCAGCCACCGCGAGTCGTCCGCGCTCGCCCCCTACGTCACCCTGGCGCGCGGCTGGAACCGCCAGGCCGACCTGGAACGCAACCCGCTCTTCTACGACGGGTCCCTGACCGCAGCGACGTACCGGGCCTGGCTGCACCGGTGGGCCGTGCGGTACGTGGTCCTGCCGACCGGCGGCACACCCGACATGGGCGCCCGCGAGGAGGCTGCGCTGGTGGCGGGCGGACTGCCGTACCTGGAGGAGGTGTGGTCCGACACCGACTGGCGCCTGTTCGCCGTGCGGGACGCCACCCCGCTGGCCGACCCACCCGCCACCGTCGAGCACGCCGGTGCGGGCGGGATGCTGCTGCGCGTCGACGAGCCGGGGCGGGTCCTGATCCGCGTCGCCCACTCGCCGTGGCTGGCCCTGGTCGACGGGGCGGGCCGACGGCTGTCCGCGGACGACGGCCGCGGCTGCCTGCGCGGGGCGCCCGAGACGGCGGACGGCGACCGGTGGACCGAACTGGTGGCCCCGCAGGCCGGGCTGTACCGGCTGGAAGCGCCCTACGGGCTGCTGTCGCGGGGCACACCCTGCTGAAGCGGCCCCGCCGTCGCGGGACGAGGCGGCGGCGATCCGCGCAGACATCCGGGCCGCGCCGGCACGCACGGCACGCCCCGTCCCGGCGGCCCCGCGGTGCGGGACGGCCGGGACGGGGACCAGCACGGCGTGGCAGGGCGCCCGCGGGTGCCCGGGGGAGTCGGGGCACGGCGGTCGCGGGCGCCCGGGACGCCCGGCCGCGGGCATCCGGCGGCGGAGGAGGCCGCCGCGCCCCCGGCCGGGCCGGTCACGCCCCGGCCGCCCGCTTCCCCGCCTCCTGACGTGCGGTGCTTCCGTACCTGCTACCGCCCGGCGTTGGTGTGGGTGCCGTCGAAGAGCGCCTGGGTGTGCTTCCAGACGTCCCGGGCCAGCTCCTGGCCCTGCTGGTAGGCGGCGTCGTGGTCGTAGTACCAGTGCGCGCCGCCGTAGATGCGGGACTGGCCCACCTCCTGGGCGGCGGCCGAGAACGTGTCCCACTTCAGCGGCACGTCCTTCGACGGCATGCCGGGCTCGATCGCGGAGCTGCCTGCCTTGATGACGCCGGTGGCGCCGTAGCGGTCGGAGCCCGTGAAGAGCTTGAGCGTCTCGGCGGCCACGGCGGTGAACCCGGTGTGCCCGGAGCCGTACGCGGCGAAGGGCGGGGTCTTCAGGTACGGGGTCCACTTCTCGCCGTCGATGATCCGGGTGCCCTTGCCGGGGCCTGCCCAGCCCGGGATCCGCTGCCCCGACATGGCGTGGCGGACCATCGTGATCGGGCGCCCGTAGTCGAACGAGACCTTGGTCAGCCAGGCCACCACCGACTCCTCGCCCTCGGCGAGGTTGAGGGCGAAGAACATCTTCACGTCCTGGTCCAGGGTGTACCCGTCCCGCTGGGATACGTACGCGGCCCACTCCTGGGGGATGGCCGACGAGCTGGAGCCGGGGTACTGCCAGTGCTCTGCCAGCGCCTTCTGGCGCTCCGTCAGCGTGGCGTTGACCAGGATCTGGTGGTAGATGGCCCGCTTGGCCTCGTTGGTGCCGTACGCGGGCGGCGCCGGCGGCAGGTACTTCTTCGGGTCCTTCACGACGAACGGGTCGACCGTGGCGAAGTGCGGGGTGGCGAACTCCTGCACTTTGCCGTTGACCCGCAGCGGCGTCCAGCGGTCGGGGTGGGTCAGCGCCGCCTTGTCGAACGCGTCGACGTCCTGCGGCGCGTTGACCGGGGTGTAGTAGCCCTTCGGCGTCGCGTAGGCCGGAGTGGCGTGCTGGTTCGAGCCGTCACCCGCACGCTTCTCCAGCAGCGCGTCGGCGGCGGTGAGCGCCACGTCCGCCGGGCTGCCGGCGACCGGGGCCACCAGGTCGGACGGGCTGTAGCCGAGGGCGGTCAACCGCGCGTCGAAGGCGGCGCGCTGCCCGGGGAAGAGGTCGGTCAGGGCGCGGTGGGCCGCGTAGCTGACCGCGGCCTTCTTGTTGGCCTCGGTCCGCTCGGCGGCGGGCCGCCGCAGCTCTCCGCCCAGCACGGTGCCGACGGCCTTCGCGTCGTACGCCGCCCAGGCGTCGTACATCGCGGCGTGGACGATCGCGAACGCGCGGGCACCGACCGGCGGAGCCGTCGGGCGGCCGAGCGTGGCGGACTCGGTGCTGAGGGCCTGGCTGATCTGCTGGTTCCACTGGACGACGAGGCTGCCGGACGCGGCGGCAGGGGCCGCTGCGCCCGCTGCGGCGCCGGCGCCCGGTGCGGGAGCGGCGACGGCCTGGAAACCGGTGGCGGTCACCGTCAGCACGAGCGCGGCGGCGGCCGAGATGCCGGAGCGCAGGCGGACGGGGTTGCGGTACGTGCGGTTGCGCGGGGTGCGGGTATGCACGACGGGTTCCTTAAGGGATGAGTGGGTGCGTGGGTGAGTGCGCGCGGGCCCGGCGGCAGGCTGCGCACGGTTGTGGCAAGGGGGGCGGCGTGGCGGCGCGCGGAGGCCACGGGGACGTACGTACGGGGTGGTCGGATCCGTGCCCGTGCCCGTGCCCGTGCCCGTGGGCGTGGTGGTGGCAGCGGTGGTACCGGGGGCTGAGCGCGCCGGTACGGCCGGGGCGCATGGGGTGGTCGTGCCCGGGTCGTACGGGTCGGTGGTCTCCGCAGCCGTACGGGTCGTCGGATGCGTGCCGGCGGGCTCCCGGCGGTGCGGGCGGTCGGGGCCGTGGTCGTACGGCGCGGTCGTGCCCGGGGTCGTGCGGGCGGGTGCGCCCTCGGCCCCGGTCGGTTCGGAGCGGGTGCGCGGGGCCCGCGGCGGCCGGTGCGCGGGGGCTCGTGGCCGTACGGGGGCGGGCTCTTGGCCGTACGGGTGGCGGGTTCGTGGCGGCGAGCAGGCCTGCGGGGTTGGGCGGGTCCCGCGGGTTTCACGGGGTGCCGCAGAGCCCGGCGGACCGTGCGGGTGACGGCGGGCTCAGCGCCGTGCTGCGGCAGGGTTGTTCCCGCGGGTGCCCCGCCGGCCCGGTGGCGGGTGGGGTCCGGGCCGGGTCGGGGCTCCGGTCACTCGGACCAGGGCGAGCCCTCGATGACCTGCACGAAGTTCGGCCGGACGTAGCCGTCGGTGAACCGCTCCAGGACGTCGGCCTTGACGTTGCCGAACGTGGTGGCCGGGCGGCGGGTGATGCCGTCGTTGAACGCCTGGAGGATGCGCCGCTTGAAGTCGGGGCGCGGGTGCGCGGCGACGACCGCGCCGCGGGTCTCGTCCGACACGTCGTGGTAGCCGATGCCGAGGACGTCCAGCTCCACGCCCGCCGTCACCAGGGCGATCTCCGGGGCCATCCGGGTGGGGATCTCCGGGGTGGTGTGCAGCGCGATGGCCTCCCACACGACCCGCGCGCGCTCCGCGTCGATCCCGCGGGAGACGAGGAACTTGCGGGCCTCGTCGGCGCCGTCGATCTCGAAGCGGGTGCCGTTGTCGCGGTACGGCTCGGTGAGCCCCAGGTCGTGGAACATGGCCCCGACGTAGAGCAGTTCCGCGTCGAAGGACAGCCCGCGGTTCTGCCCCTGGAGCGCGCCCCAGATGAAGACCCGGCGGGAGTGGTGGTAGATCAGCTCATCCGTGGCGTCGCGGATCAGCTCGGTCGCCTCCTTGGCGATCGTGCTGTCGGGAATGGCGACACCGGCGATGATTTCGGACATGAAGTGACACCTCACGGGGAGTTGCGCGGTCGGAAGCGCGAAAGTGAGCAGCCGAAGCGGCGGCGCACGAGCACGCCGCCGGAGTGGAAGCCGCATTCATGGAACAGCCACGTACTCGTCGCGCGATCCAGAACGGCTCGAATGTCCGCGCTGACCAGGTGTGTTGCGTGTGTTGCGCCCCCGGCAAAGACCGGGGCCGACCGGCGCGGACCGGGGCCCTCCGGCGCGGGCCGGCGCGACCTGGGCCGGCCGGGGCGGGCCGGGGTCGACCGCCGAAGACCGGCGCAGATCGGGGCGGACCGGGGTGGACCGGCGCGGACCGCCGCAGATCAGGGCGGGCCGGGGCCGACCGGCGCCGGCCGAGCCGAGGGGCAAGCAGCCCCCGGGCCCGGCCGGTCCGAGGGCCGCCGGTTGGGCCTTGGGCGGGCCCGGCGGCTGGGCCGAGTGGGGCGCGGCGGCCGGTCACGTGCGGGCGCACCGGCCGACCCGGTGGGGGCCCGGCGGAGGCGTACCGGCTGGTCACGTGCCGGCGTACCGGGTGCCCATGTGTCGGCGTACCGGCTGGTCACGTGCCGGCGTACCGGGTGGCCACGTGCCGGCGTACCGGCTGGTCAGCCGGGGGTGCGCGGACCGGCTGACCAGCCGGAAGTGCGCCGACCGGTGAGGGACGGCCCACCGGCCCGTCAGCCGGAGGTGCGCCGGCCGGTCGGGGTGCGCCGGGCCACCGGTCAGGAGCGGTTGCGCCGCGCCGCCCCCAGAGCGGCGGTGCCGCGGGCCAGGTCGAACGCCGCCACGATGTCCCGCTCGTCGTCCCACGGACCGGCCCCGCACCAGGGGCCGATCAGCCGGAACTGCTCCAAGGCCTCCTCGTACAGCCCCGTCCGCAGCAGGTGGTGGGCCAGCAGGTGGCGCAGCCGGGGCAGGCGCCGGTCGCCGGCGGGCACGGTGCCGAGCGAGCGGGCGGCGGCGACGAGGAGGTCCTGGGCCCGCCGCCCGGACGGCAGCCGGCTGCCGCGCTGCTCCAACTCCTGCAGGGCGTGCAGATAGATGCCGGCGAGCGGGCTGCCCTCCGGGGCGATCCGCAGGGCGTGCTCCGCGAACTCCAGCATCTGCCGGTCGGAGCCGAACCACTTGGCGCACCAGTACTGCATCGCCTGCCAGTGGCCTTCGTAGTGGTACGGGGCGCGGGCCGCGAGCTCCGCCCACAGGGGGACGAACTGGTGGGGGGAGTACTGGGCGCCGCGGGCGGCGGTGACCATCACCACCCACGGGCCGGGGTGGCCGGGCGCGGCGAGGGACGCCTTGCGGGCCGCCTCGATGGAGGCGGGGACGAGCTGCCGGAAGCGGCTCATCCGCTCCTCGGGGACCTCGTGCGCGTACGCGCTGCCGCGGATCGCCCAGGCGCGGCGCAGCAGCAGGAGCGCGTGCAGCGTCGCGGCGTCGCCGTCCTCGGGCCGGGCGGCGCGCCAGGCGTCGAGCCAGCCGTCGTCCTCGGCGGCGACCTGCTGGAGCAGTTCCATGCGGGACCAGTGCTCGTCCCAGTCCTGCCCGGCCGCCTCCAGGTGGGCGGCGGCGGTCTGCCAGTCCCCGTCCCAGGCGGCGTCCGCGAGGGCCTGCGCGGCCTTGGCCTCGTGCAGCGGCGGGGGCGGCCCCGGCCAGCGGTCGTCGAGCTCCGCGCGCGGTACGAGCCCGTGGGCCGAAGGGTCGAACTGGTCGGGGACGCGCGCGGCGAGCCGGGAGCGGCGGAGGGAGGCGGTCAGACGGATCACCCGATGATCTTCCGTCCGACGCTGTCCGAAAGCAACGCCGGCGGCGCGCGGGACTCTCCGCAGGGCACAGGGCGCTCCGCAGGCAGTGCTGTCCGTATGCGGCCCCTGACGGAATCGACGACCGAACGTTATCGGCCACGTGCCGGGGCGTGACCTGGGCGGGCTAGGTTCACCGGGACAGCTGTGACCACGGGGCAGGGGGAGACGACGATGCGCATCGCACGCGGACTGGTGGCGGGCGGTGTGGCGACGGCCCTGCTGGGCGGGGCGGCCGTGGGCTGCGACGGACCGGACGCGGCTCCGGCGGCGAAGCCCCGGGCGTCGCAGTCCTCCGCGCCGGCGGCCCCGGAGCCGACCCGTACCCCCGTACCGACCCCGACTCCGACCGTGACCGCGCCCCCGGCATCGGCGGCGGCCCCGACGCCGTCGGCAGCGCAGCCGAACGCCAAGCGGCCGACCACCGCACCGCCGAGCACCCCGGCCCCGCGGGCCGAGCCCACCCGCGGGGAGGCGCCCGCGCGGACGGCGCCGCCGGCGCCGACGTACCTGGCGATGGCGGTGCGGACGGCCGGCGGCCGGATCGACCTGGCACGGGGAGGGGCGCCGCAGGAGTTCACGGTCACGCTCGACAACGGCAACACACGCGCGTACACGCACCTGAAGCTGGCGTTCCAGATGGAGATGCTGATCGACGGCAGGTCCGCGGAGCAGGCACCCCAGGACGGCTTCCTGCTCCAGCGCTGGGACCCGGCGGCCGGCATGTGGCGCGACGAACCGCTGCGGATCGCCAACGACACGATGCCGCCGCACCTCCACAGCGGCGGCACCCCGCTGGCCCGCGACGCGGTACGGAGCACGCGCTACCGCCTGACCGCCCTGAACCAGGGCCCCACGGGCAGCACCCCGCTGATGGTGACGCTCATCGACACGGCGGCCGACACCCGCGTCGCGTACCGCTCCCTGCCGCACACCACACGCAACCCGTAGCCCCCCGCGGGCACACCGGGCGGGCGGGTGCCCCTGTGGCCCGCGGCCCTCCGCCGGACCAACCACCGCGCCCGGCAGCAGACCCCGCAGGCAGCGACCCCAGCGCTGCCCCCGTGCACGGCGGCTGCTTGCCTACGCGCACAGGAGCAAAGCTCCGCAGACAGCGAGCCCCGTGGGGACCGCGGGTCCGCAGGCAGCGAGCCCCGCACAGGGTCGCGGGCGCGCAGGCAGCGAGCCCCGCACGAGGTCGCGGGCCCGCAGGCGGTGAGCCCGTACCGTCAGCAGCCCGTCCCGGGCCCGTACGGCCTCAGAGGACGACGACGCTCAGGGCCCGGTACGCGTACCCGTCCTGCAGGAAGCCGGGGTCCTCCCATCGAAGCCGCACCCGCTGCCCGACAGCCAAGGCCCGGAACCCGTCCATCTCCAGGCAGGAGTAGTGCGCCCAGCACCCGCCGGGCGTCTCGGCCGAGTCGAGCACGCCCCACCCCTCCTCGTCGTGCCACTCCCGGACCGTCGCCACCACCACGCGCCCCACCTCCACCTATGTCTCCCCCGCGCTTCCCGCCCATCGAACCATCCCGGCGACGCCAGGACTCTGCGCGACCTGTCCAGCCACCGCCGACGGGCGGGTCCGGCGCTACCTCCACCCACCGGACCGCCTCGTACTGTCACCGTGCCGCGGTAGGAGGCGTCTCCGTGGCCCCGGCCCAATCGACCACCGAACGCCATACCGGCCGCTACGACCGGAGGGACGTCGATGCAAGCCCTTGGGCGCCATGTGCTACCTGGTGGCACCGGCGCCACCGTGGTGAGGGGAGCATTCAGCCCGAAATCACCCAACGGGATCTACGCAGCCGGTCCCGAGAAATCATGGATGCCGTACAGAGCGGGCAGTCGTTCACCGTCACCCGCGACGGACATCCGATCGGCCGGCTCGTCCCGCTGCGTCGACGCCGTCGGTTCGTCTCTCGCCAGGAGTTCGCCGCGATGTCCAGGACCGCCCCGGGCATCGACCTTGACAGGTTCCGGGCCGATCAGGCTGCCACGGCCGACCCCTACCCGGTCGATCCCTATGACCGCTGACGTCTCGACGCATCGCCAGGGCATTCTCGACACCGACATCATGATTCTGCGCCGCTGGGTGGCGCCAGAGGAGCTGCCGGACGAGATGGCGATCACCGCCATCACCCTGGCCGAGTTGTCCGCCGGTCCGCACGAGGTCCGTCGCAACGACGAACAGAGCAGCTACGACGAACACGCCGAACGCGCCCGCAGGCTCGACATCCTGCAACGCGCCGAGAACGAGTTCGACCCCATCCCCTTCGCCCCCATCCCCTTCGACGCCGAAGCGGCGCGCATCTACGGCCGGAAAAGGCTGACGGCAGGACACCGGTGCGGTGGGACCAGACCGGAGTTCATGGTTCGCCGTGGCAGGGCTGTGATGACGCGGCAGGGCCGGTTCGAGGGACGAAGCCTCCGAACCGTCCCTGTGCCGTGTGCCCTCGGCACGATGCGAACCTGCGACACCCGCTTGAGGAGTTCGATCGGAAGCTGATCCTGGCGGGGTGGCCTGGTACTGCTGCGGTCTGGCAGGAGCGTTCGCAGACGCCCCCGTCCGACGTCGTTGAAGCCGGCTGTGGATGTCAGTCGCCCCCTCGATGCGACGAGCTACGGGCGGGAGGGTTGCCGAGGTCTGCAAGGCTGGTCGAGCGGCTGCATGGGGCGGTGGCGGTCGACTGCGGTCGTGGTGGTTGCTGTACTTTCCTGCTGTACCGCGGCCGCACGATCGGGGAGATCATGGCAGCGCTGGGGTTCTTCTTCGTCATCCTGCCGTGCCTCGCCGTCGCCGGCTTCACATGCTTCGCTGCATGTCGAGCCCAGAGACACAAGGCGTTCAAGGCTTTGGCCTACGCATGCCTGTGCCTCGGCCTCCTATGCGGCCTCACTCCCATCGGGATAGTCGTCTGGGCCTCTTCCCTGTAGGTGCCGTGCGCCGGCCTCGTCGTACGCGGACGTGGGCTGACCTGGGAGAACGCTGAGCTGCACGTTCGCTCGGGAGTCGCCGGCGTTCCCCGCGGCTCCCCCGCCCCCTGCTCCCCCGCGGGAGGGCAGGGGGCGGCTGCGTCATGCCCGGATCCTGCTGACGCCGCATCCCCCGAACTGGCTAGGCTGCGGGCATGATTCGCGCTGTGGTGTTCGACGTTGGTGAGTGCCTGGTAGACGAGACCCGCGAGTACGGAACGTGGGCGGACTGGCTGGGGGTCCCCCGCCACACGTTCGCCGCGATGTTCGGCGCCGTCATCGCACAGGGCCGGGACTACCGCGAGACGTTCCAGGAGTTCCAGCCCGGATTCGACCTGTACGCCGAGCGCGAGAAGCGCGCGGAGGCCGACCAGCCCGAGTGGTTCGGCGAGGACGACCTGTACCCGGATGTCCGCCCCGCCCTCGCCCAGCTGCGCGCCGACGGGCTGTGGCTCGGCATCGCGGGGAACCAGACCGTGCGTGCCGGCGGCCTCCTGCGTGAGCTGTTCACCAAGGACGTGGACCTGATCGGCACCTCGGACGACTGGGGCGCCAGCAAACCCGACCCGGAGTTCTTCCGCCGGGTCGCCGAAGTCACCCCGTTCACCAGCTCGGAGATCCTGTACGTCGGGGACCGCGTCGACAACGACCTGCGCCCGGCAGCCGCCGCCGGCATGCACTCGGCGCTCATCCACCGTGGCCCGTGGGCGACGATCCAGTGGAACACCGAGGAAGCGGTGAAGCTCCCGACCTTCCGCATTGAAAGCCTCACCGAGCTGCCGTCTCTGATCGGCGACTTCAACGCGCGAGCGCGCTGAGCGTCGTCCCCCACCCGTACAACCGCTCGCGGGTCGTTTAGGCGATATTTAGGGGATGGGGGTCCGTAGTAGGGCCGTAGTGAGGCCGTAGGCGGGGCGTAGGCGGGGCGTAGGCAAAGTGCGGAAGGTAGGCGAAAGGCCCAGGCGAGACAGTGTCGGACCTGGGCCTTCGAGGGTGACCTAGCTGGTCACGAGCGTGCCCCCGGCAGGATTCGAACCTGCGACACCCGCTTTAGGAGAGCGGTGCTCTATCCCCTGAGCTACGAAGGCGGGGCCTTGCATGGAGCTTGGTGGAGCACTCTGGGTGAGTGTCCCGTTCCGCTGTGGCAAGGCCAGGGACCGCCCCGTAGGGAGGTCCCTGAACAGGGTAGCGGATCAGCGGAGGGGAGCGGGTGGAGGAGGAGGGCTCCGGCTCGTTCCCGGTCCGCGCTCCCGCCACCGCGGCCCCGCCACCGCTGGTCACCGCAGTCCGTGGCCACCCCGAACGGCGGCCACGGCCCCGACCGGCAAGCACGCCCACAGCCACCGCCGCCCCGCCACCGTGCCCCCGACACCGGGCACCCCGCCCCGCGCCCCCGCCCCGCGGCCCCGACACCGGGCACCCCGCCCCGCGCCCCCGCCCCGCGCCCCCGCCACCGGCCCCCGCACCGCGGCCGCGCCGCCGCGGCGCCCCCGGTCACCCCCCGGGCTTTGCCACGGACTCCCACAGGCGGGTGGTCGTCTCGTCGAGCTGCTGGAAGCGCTGGGTGATCCGTTTCAGGACCGACGGCGCGGACGTCGCCTCGTAGCGCAGGGCGAGGACGCCCATGGCCTCCCAGTGCCGCATGGCCTCCTCGTGCAGGGCGAGGGTGTGCTCGGGGGCGCCGGCGGTTCGCAGGGAGCGGGCCATCAGCTTCAGGCTGGGGACCGCGTAGAGGACCGAGGCGTGGTGGAAGAGCCGGCGGGCGCCGTGGGCGGAGCGCTCGGGCGGGCCGGCGAAGCACTCCTCGCACAGCTCCTGGTAGCGGCGGATCGCCTGGCGGAACCGCTCCTCGGCGAAGAACCGCTCCGCCTGGCGGGCCAGCGCGCCGCTCAGTTCCGTCCCGTCCGGGGACCCGGCTGCGGGGCCGGAGTCGTCGGAGACTGCGTAGAAGAAGCCCATCGCGTCGTGCGCGTCGCTCTTGATGCGGTCGGCCGCCGACCGGACGAGGTCGTCGAAGGCGACCGCGGCCCGGCAGCTGTACGGCTGGGGGCCCACGACGAGGCTGTCGTGCACGGCGACGTGGCCCCGGTCGGCGGCGATGCCGTGCACCACGACCGCGTGCAGGTACGGGTTGTTGTCCCGGTAGACGTCGGCGTAGTGCAGGTGGGCCGTGTTGACCCACACGATGACCGCCTTGTGCCGTGCCAGCAGCGCCTCCAGCTGCGGAGCCGGCGCGTCGAACGCGATGGGTTCCTTGTGCACGGTGAACCCGGAGCGCGTCATGCCGAGTGCGCCGGCCTCCTCGACGGGGAAGATGTACTCGGGGTATCCCGACTCGTCCAGACCCGCCTGGAACAGGTAGCCGTCCCCCCGCTCGAAGACGGTCTGCTCCGCCACGGGGCGGCCGGCGATCCCGGCGAGGAACGAGTAGCTCCCGGTGAGGCAGTTGACGGCGGCCTCGTCGTACCGCTCGGTGATGTGGCTGTCCATCGGCGTCAGCCCCGCAGTTCCAGGGTGCAGCACTTCACGCTGCCGCCGGCCTTGAGGAGCTCCGTCAGGTCCACCCCGATCGGCTCGAAGCCGCGGGCGGCGAGCTGTGCGGCGAGGCCGGTGGCGGCCTGGGGCAGCAGGACGTGCTTGCCGTCGGAGAGCATGTTCAGCCCGAACACCGCCGCGTCCTCGTCGGACGCGAGGACCGCGTCCGGGAACATCGCGCGCAGGACGGCCTGGCTGCCCTCGCTGAACGCCTTCGGGTAGTACGCCACCTCGTCGTCGGACAGCACCGCGAGCGCCGTGTCCAGGTGGTAGTACGACGGGTTCACGAGCCGGAGGCTGGTGACGGGCAGTCCGAAGAACTCCTGCGCCTCGAAGTGGGAGCGCTGGTCGGTGCGGAAGCCGGTGCCGGCGAGCAGCCGGCGGCCGGCGACCAGGTAGTCCCCCTCGCCCTCGTTGATGTGCTCCGGCCAGTACAGCTCCGCGAAGCCCTGCCGCCGGAACCACTCCAGGTACAGGGGGCCCTCCGCGGTGCGCTCGACGTGCCGGAAGCGGGCACCGAGCACCTTGCCGTCGACCACGGTCGCGCCGTTGGCGGCGAAGACCATGTCGGGCAGCCCGGGGGCGGGCTCTATTTCCTGCACGGTGTGCCCGAGTTCCCGGTACAGGTCGCGCAGCCCCTCCCACTGGCGCAGCGCGAGGCCGCCGTCCACGGGCTTGCCGGGGTGCATCCACGGGTTGATGGAGTAGGTGACGTCGAAGTGGCGCGGGGGGCACATCAGGAACCGGCGCGGGGTCGCCGTCCGGTTCCGGTTGCCTGCCTGGGGCTGGTGCGCAGTCATGCGTGTCGCTCTCCTGAATAGGCGAACAGAGGGGAACGGGGTTCGCTCCCCCCGTCGATGGCGGGGGTGGTGTGCGCGGCGGCGGCGGCGATCAGGCGGCCGTCCGGGCTGCTCCAGTCGGCGAACCGCCACGCCGCGAGGCGCTCCGGCCGGATGGACCGCCCGTCGGTAGGCCGCCCGTCGGCGGGGCGCTCGATGGCGGTGACTCGTCCGTGTGTGGGGCTGTCCACGTCGGCGGGCCGTCCGTCGGCGGGGCGCTCGACGGCGGTGACTCGTCCGTCGGTGGGGCTGTCCACGTGGGTGGACCGTCCGTCGGCGGGGCGCTCGGCGGCGGGGCCCTCCGGGGCGGCGGGCCGCTGCTGGGCGGGGTGCTCCCGGTCGGTGGGCCACCACCCGGCGGGGTGCTCCCGCTCGGCGGGTCGGCCGGCCGCGAGGCGCGCGGTGGCGGGCGGCTCGGCGCCGGGGCGCCCGGGGGCCGGTGCGCCGGACGCCGTGAGGTCGATCTCCCGCAGCGCGCCGAGCGTCGTGACGCCCACCTTCACCAGGGACTCCTTGCGCGCCCACAGGCGGAGGAAGGCCCGTGCGGGGTCGGGGGCGGCCCGGACCGCGGCGAGTTCCGCGGGGGCCAGCACGCGGGCGGCCACCCGGGGGAGAACACCGCGTCCACGGCGTCCTCCACGTCCACGCCGACCGGGCCCGGGCCCGCGGCGGCGGCGACGGCGCCCCGGGTGTGGGACAGGCTCACGCCGACGCCGGGCAGGCCGCGCAGGAACGGCCGGCCGTGGTCCTCGCCGCCGCACCCGGCGCAGCGCTGGCCGAGGACCAGGACGGCCGGGTCCACGCCGAGGAGCCGCGCCGCGCACACGCGTACCAGCACGTGGGCGGCCAGGTAGTCGTCGCGCTGCTGCCCCGGGGCCAGCCGGGCGGCACGGTCCTGCTCGTACGGGGCGAGGGCGACGGCGTCCAGCAGCGGGAGGACGTCCGCCGTGGCACGCACCAGGGCGAGGGGCGCCGGGGCGGCGGGCGCCGCCGGGCCCGGGGTGTGCGGCGGGCTTGTGGGCACTGCGGGCTCCTCCTCGGGTGGTTCGGTCCGGCCGTGGCTGCTGCGGTGCCGGGTCGGTGCGGGTGCCGGGGCGCGGGGTCAGTGGCCCATGCCGACGCCTCCGTCGACGCGGAGCACGGTGCCGGTGACGTAGCCGGCGTCCTCGCCGGTGAGGTAGCCGACGGCCGCGGCGACCTCGGCGGGCGCGGCCATGCGGCGCATCGGCACGGTCGCCAGCAGGCTCTGCCGCTTGTCCTCGGGCATGGCCGCCACCATGTCGGTGTCCGTGTAGCCGGGCGCGACGACGTTGGCGGTGATGCCGTGGGCGGCCACCTCCAGCGCCAGGGACCGGGCGAGACCGATCAGGCCGGCTTTGGAGGCCGCGTAGTTGGTCTGGCCGACCGCGCCGGACAGCGCCACGGTGGACGACATCAGGACGATGCGGCCCCAGCGGGCGCGCATCATGCCGCGGAGCACCGGCTTGATGCCGTGGAACGCGCCGAGGAGGTTGGTCTGCAGCGGCGCCTGGAAGTCCTCGGCGGTCATGGCTGCGAGCGGCCGGTCCCGGGTGATGCCCGCGTTGTGGACGAGCACCTCGATGGGGCCCAGCTCGTCCTTGACGCGGGCGCACGCCTCGGCCACCGCCTCCGCGTCGGTGACGTCGCAGCGTACGGAGAACAGCCCGGCGGGCGGCTCACCGGTGCGGTGGCTGACGGCGACGCGGTCGCCGCGGGCGGCGAGGTGCCGGGCGACGGCGAGGCCGATTCCGCGGTTCCCGCCGAGTACGAGGGCGGTACGGGGCATAGTGCGGGCCCTTCTTCGTTGCGTGTCCAGTCGTACGGGGCGGCCGGGTCGGTGGGGCGACGCCCCGGCTGCCCGCCGGCGTCCCGGGCGCGAACTCGCCGCGTCGCCGCGGTCGCGCCCCCGACCCGGCCCGGTGCGTCGTCCGGGGGGGACGGCTGCTGTGCGGGCGCTCCCTAGCGGTCCCGCTCCGGGCCGGTGCTGTCGAGCGCGTCGAGCGCCTTGGCCAGCACGTCACCGATCTCGCGGGCCGGGCGGGCGTCCATCATCTGCATGTGGGTGCAGGGGATCCGGTGCTCCAGCAGGCGGCCGTCCACGTACGGCAGCCACGGTTCGCCGAAGGCCGGCGGCCGGTCCGGCTCCTTGTCGGCGACGAAGAACAGCACGTCACCGCGGTACCGTTCGGGCCGGAACTCGTCGCGGACGCGGATCAGGTTCTCCACGACCGCCAGCAGCCGCTGCTCGTCGGGCACGACCTGGCGTACGGCGGCGGTCTCCGCCTCGATCAGCTCCCACAGGTCCTCCGGCGTGTACTCGTCTCCGGAGACCATCACCGTGTCCAGCATGGCGAGCAGCTCGACCTGCTCGCCCTCGGCCTGGAGCCGTGCCGCCAGCGAGTGGGCGACGAGGCCGCCGAACGACCAGCCGAGCAGCCGGTAGGGGCCGTGCGGGCGGACGGCGCGGACCTGGGCCAGGTAGTCGTCGAGGAGTTCCCCGTAACCGGCGGACATCTCGTCGGCGGGGGTGATCCCGCGGGCCTGGAGGGCGTACACCGGCTGCTCGGGGTGGAGGGCGCGCATCAGCGCGGCGTAGCTCCAGCTGAGTCCGAACCCCGGGTGGACGCAGAACAGCGGGGGCCGGTCGCCGCGGGTGCGCAGCGGCAGCAGCACCCCGAAGTCGTCGGTCCGCGCCGCCGCGCCTGCGGTCCTCGCGGGCCCGCCGGGGGCCGGGCGCAGCCGCTGGGCCAGGCCCTCCACGGTGGGCGTCTCGAAGAGGTCCCGGACGGTCAGGTCGGCGCCGAGCCGTGCGCGGATGCCGCGGACCAGCCGGATCGCCAGCAGTGAGTGCCCGCCGAGGTCGAAGAAGCCGTCGGTGGCGGCCACCTCGGGCACACCCAGCGCCTCGGCGAACAGCGCGGCGAGGGCGGCCTCGTCACCGGCGCGGGGAGGCCGGCCGGTGCGGGTGCCGAAGCCGGGGTCGGGCAGCCGGCCGCGGTCCAGCTTGCCGGCGGGCGACAGCGGCAGCGCGTCGAGCGGGACGACGGCGGCCGGGACCATGTAGGCGGGCAGCAGCCGGGCCAGCGCGGCGCGCAGCCGGTCGGGGTCCGGGGCGGCGCCCGCCGCCGGGGTGACGTAGCCGACCAGCCGCCGTTCGCCCTGGTGGTCCTCGCGTACGACGACGACGGCCTGGGCCACCTCGGGCTGCGCGCCGAGGACCGCTTCCACCTCGCTCGGTTCGACCCGGAAGCCGCGCAGCTTGACCTGGTCGTCGGCGCGGCCGACGTACTGGAGCTGCCCGTCGGGGCGGCGGAGCACGATGTCGCCGGAGCGGTACATCCGCGCGCCGGGCGGGCCGAAGGGGTCGGGGACGAAACGGGCCTCGGTGAGGTCGGGCCGGTGCAGGTAACCGCGGGTGACACCGGCGCCGGCGATGTACAGCTCGCCGGGCACGCCCACGGGCAGCGGCCGCATCCGGTCGTCGAGGACGTACAGCCGGGTGTTGCGCAGCGGCCGCCCGATGGGCGGCGCCTCCTGCGCGGGGCCGTCGCCGCCGCGGTCCCGGGTGTCGGACGCGCTGGCGTACACCGTCGTCTCGGTGGGGCCGTAGGCGTTGACCAGGCGGGCGCCGGGCACGGCGGCCCGCAGCCGGGCGGAGACCTGCGGGGACAGGGCCTCGCCGGCGAGGACGAGGTGGTCGGCCCGCAGGTCGGGGGCGCCGTCGGCGATCAGCCGGTCCAGGACGGACGGGACGCCGCTGACGAGGGTGCCCTGCCAGCCGCCGCGTTCGCCGATCTCCAGCAGGTCGCGGACGACTTCGATGCTGCCGCCGTTGAGCAGGGGGCAGAGGACCTCGAAGACGGACACGTCGAAGCTGAGGGACGTGGCGGCGAGCACCCGGGCCAGCCCGTCGCCGAAGGCGTCGGCCGCCCAGGCGGCGAGGTTGGCGACGTTGCGGTGGGTGACCTCGACGCCCTTGGGCCGACCGGTCGAGCCGGACGTGTAGATGACGTAGGCGGTGTGGTCGGCGGTCGCGGGGGAGGCGACCGGGGCGTCGCCGGGCTCCTCCAGCAGGGCCGCCGTGCGCGGGTCGTCGAGCAGCAGGACCGGGGGCGTGCCCGGGCCGGTGGGGAGCCGGTCGGCGGAGGAGGTGTCGGTGACCAGCAGGGCGGGGGCGGCGTCCCGCACCATGAAGGCCAGCCGGTCCTGCGGGTAGGCGGGGTCGAGCGGCACATAGGCGGCTCCGGCGCGCAGCACGCCGAGCAGGGCGACGACGGCGGCGGCGGACCTGCGGGTCGCCAGGCCCACGAAGTCGCCCTCCCGGACGCCGTGTTCGGTGAGCATGCGGGCCATGCGGGCGGAGCGCCGGTCGAGGTCCCGGTAGCTGAGGCGGTCGGTGCCGCAGACGACGGCGGTGGCGTCGCCCCGCCGTGCCGCCTGCCGGGCGAGAAGGGCCGGGACGGTGTCGTCGGTGAGGGGGGCGCCGGTGTCGTTCCAGTGGTGCAGGACCCGCTGCCGCTCCTCCTCGCCCATCAGGTCGAGGTCGGCGAGGGGGGCGGTGGGCTCGGCGCAGACGGCGGCGAGCAGGTGGGCGAGGTGGTCCGCGAGGGCGTGGACGGCGCCGGCGTCGAAGCGCTCCGTGTCGTACTCGGCGTAGAAGCGGATGTCGTCCCCGGCCTCCACGAAGGTGAGCATCAGCTCGAACGCGGCCGTGGCGTTGGCGACCGGCAGCGGCTCCGCGACCAGCCCCGCGGCGGGCCGGCCCGCCGGGCCGGTGCGGACGTGGTTGAGGGCCAGCTGGAACACCGGCTGCCGACCGGCCGAGCGGGGCGGGTTGACCTCCTGGACCAGCTCGTGGAAGGCCACGCCCTGGTGGCGCAGCGCCTGGAAGGTGCGGCCCTGCACCTGGCGCAGCAGCGGCAGGAAGTCCTGTCCGGTGTCGCACGCCACGCGCAGCGGCATGGTGTTGACCGTCAGGGCGACCAGGCCCTCGGAGCCCGGTTCCAGCCGGGTCGACAGGGGCACGCCGAGCACCAGGTCGCTCTCGCCGGTGTAGCGGCCGACCAGGGCGAACGCGCCGGCGGCGAGTACGGAGAACAGGCTGGCCCGGTGCTCGGCGGCGAGCGCGCGCAGCCCGTCCGCCACGGGGCGCGGCAGGTCCCGGCGGTGGGTGGCCGCGTGCCGGCGCGTCGTGCCGCCGAGCCGGGCCATGGGCAGGTCCAGGGTGGCCGGTGCGCCGTCGAGTGCGGTGCGCCAGTGCTCCAGGGACCGGGCTCGGCGCCGGTCGGAGGCGCCGGAGAGCCGGGCGGTGATGTGGTCGGCGTAGCTCACGGCGAGGGGCGGGAGCGGGTTCGGGCGCCCTTCGGCGCAGGCCGCGTACAGGGGCGGGAACTCGCGGGCGAGCACGTCGAGGGAGTCGCCGTCGGCGATGCTGTGGTGAGCCACGAGCAGCAGGACGTGCCGCTGCTCGCCGAGCCGGAAGAGGGTGGCCCGCAGCAGGGGTGCCCGGTCCAGCGGGAACGGCCGGTCCTGGGCTTCGGTGAGGTACCGGTCGGGGACGGTGTCGGCGGGGCCCTCGCCCGGCGAGCCGAGGTCGACCTCGTCGAGCGGCACGGCCACGGTGTCCGCGATCGTCTGCCGCAGCTCGCCGTCGTGCTCGGTGATGCGCACCCGCAGGGCCTCGTGCCGCTCGGTCAGGGCCCGCAGTGCGCCGTCGACGGCGGCCCGGTCGAGTGGACCGGTGAGCCGCAGGGCCAGCGCCAGGTTGTGGGTGCCCGGCCTGCCGTGCGCCGCCTCGGCGAACAGCACGCTCTCTTGGGTGGGGAGAAGGGGAAGGGTCCTGGCCTCAGTGTTCATGTCTGGTTCCGTCGGCAGGGGGCGGGCGGTCCGGCGTCCGGGCGACGCGGACGCCGACCCGGTCGGTGCGGGGCTGGGGTGCTGAGGGGCGTGGTGGGGCGGTGGCGCGGGGGCGGGTGCTGAAGGCGGTGGTGGTGCTTGTGGCACAGAGGTGTGCGAGGCGTCGGAGGTAGACGTGGCAGGGGAGTCAGGTGCGGTGCACGAGGTGGGTGAGGTGACGGCGATGTCGTGGGGCGCGGCGGGCGGGACGTGCGGCCCGCCGAACCCCGCACCGGCCGCCGGGTTCGGCCACCCCGCTGGGTCCGGTCGGCCCGCCGAACCCCGCACCGGCTGCCGGGTTCGCTCGTACACGGGCTCCGTCGGCACGCCGGGCTCCAGGCGCACCGGGCTCCGCCGGCCGCCCGGTTCGGTCGGCCACGGAGCTCTGTCGGCCGCCGGGTTCGGCCACCCCGCTGGGTCCGGTCGGCACGCCGAGCCCCGCCGCCGCCGATCGCGGCGACCCGCCGAGCCCCTCCGGCCGCGGGGTCGCGCCGACGCCCCGAGCCCCGCCGGGCCGTGAGCCCCGCCGGGCCGTGAGCCCCGCCGGGTGGGCCGCCGGTCGGCGGCCCACCGCCCAGTGGCGCCCCGCCCGGCGTGGCCGGAGGGGCCTCGTCCCGGCAGGGAAGGCCCCGGGACCCGGGGGCGGCCCCAGGAGGGGCCGCCCGGGGACCGGAACCGGCGGGAGGAGGCTTCCCCGAGGTCCCCGCCCGGTCCCGTCCGCCGCTGCGCGCACGGACCGCCCGCCACCGCGCGGGCGCGCCTCAGGCCGGACTGACCCGCGGGGTGTCCGGGTCGGTGGCGAGGAGGGCGACGGCGCGGGCCGCGAAGTCCTCCAGGGTCTCGTCCGGCGTCGCGGCGGAGACGTACATCGGCTCCTCGATGTCCGGCGCCAGGTGGTAGCCGTCCTTCCGCATGCCCGCGTACAGCGTGGTGTACGGGGACTGCGCCTGGGCCGCGACATCCGCCTTGCGCCGGACCTGCGCGGCGCGCGGGACGAAGATGAACGCGAAGATGCTGCCGGTGCGGACGAACCGGAAGTCGAGCCCGTGCGCGGCCCGGTGGCGCTCCACCGCGGCTTCGAGCAGCGCCCCCTTGCGCTCCAGCTCCTCGTAGAAGCCGGGCTCCGCCAGCACGTCGAGCGTGGCGAGGCCGGCCGCCATCGTCAGCGGGTTGCCCGCCAGGGTGCCGCCCTGCAGGACCCGCTGCTCGTCCAGCAGCCGCATGACGTCGCGGCGGCCGCCGAACGCGCCGACGGGCGTGCCACCACCGATGATCTTGCCGAAGGCGGTGAGGTCGGGGGTGGTTCCGAGCAGGTTGGACGCCGGGCCGTAGGTGAGCCGGAAGCCGGTGATGACCTCGTCGAAGACCAGCAGCGCGCCCTCGCGGTCGCAGATGCGGCGCAGGTCGGCGAGGAAGCCGTCCTCGGGCAGCACGAGCGACATGTTGCAGGCGACCGGCTCCACGACGATGGCGGCGATCTCGCCGGGGTGCTCGGCGAAGGCCCGCTCGACGCTCTCCGCGTCGTTGTACTCGGCGTAGAGGTTGGACCGCATCGCGGCCGGGTCGAGGCCGGCGTCGCGCATCCGGGACTCGTCCTTGTTCTGCACCAGGTCGAAGTGACCGTGGTAGCCGCCGTTGAAGCGCAGCACACGGGTGCGGCCGGTGTAGGCGCGGGCCAGCCGCAGCGTGGACATCACGGCCTCGGTGCCGCTGCACACGAAGCGCAGCTGCTCCAGGTGCCCGGCGGTCGCGGTGATGCGCTCGGCGAGCTCGATCTCCTGCATGCAGTACGTGCCGAAGAGGGTGCCGGCCGCGGCCTGGCGGGCGAGGGCGGAGCTGACGGCCTCCGGCGCGTGGCCGAGGATCAGCGGCCCGAAGCCGTACATGAAGTCGACGTACCGGGTGCCGTCGATGTCGTGGAGGTACTGGCCGCGGGCCTCGGCCACGACCAGCGGCTCCGTCCCCACGTTGCGGCAGGCGCGGAGCGGGGAGCTGGCGCCGATCGGGATGCTGTGCAGGGCGCGCTTGATTTCCGGCCTCATGGCGACTTTTCCGTTTCCGTCTCGATCGTGCAGTCGGTCATCAGGACGTCCAGCAGCGCCTCGGCCTCTTCACGGGTGTCCCGTGCGAAGTAGGCGGTCAGGACCGTCTCGAAGTTGAGCGGCGGGGCGAGCACGAACTGCCCGTCAGGGCGGTGCAGGTGCACGGTGGTGACATCGTTCTTGCGGCACACCTCGACCGCGCGGGCCGTGTTCTTCAGGAAGCCGCTGCGCTCGATGGGGGCGTCGTACTCCAGCGCCACCCGGTGGTGCAGCGGCTTCGGGTCGACGGCCTCACGGCCCAGCCGGTGCAGCAGGTCGTAGGCGTCGATAGCGGTGCAGATGCGCAGCTGCTGGTACGTGGTGGTGCCGCCGCCGCAGAGGCGGGGGGCGAGTTCGAGGATGCGCAGCCGGCCCTGCCCGTCGAACCGGAACTCGGCGTGGAAAGGCGAGTCGTCCAGCCCGACGCCCGGGATCACGTCCGCCAGCAGGGCGCTGAAGCCGCGTCCCAGCTCCGCGTCGAACGGCTCCGTCAGATAGGCCACTTCGTGGAACAGGGGGCCGACCAGCGGAGGGAGCTTGCGGTGGACCTGGAGCGGGATGATCCTGCCGCGGCTGACGACGCCGTCGATGGCGTACTCGTTGCCGTCGAGGTACTCCTCCGCGAGCATCCGGGACTGGCCGTTGCCCTCCCGCAGCACGGTGCAGACGCGCTTGGTCTGGAGGAACGCCTTGGGGAAGTCCTCCGGTGCCTCGGCCTTCACCACGCCCGCGCTGTAGAAGCCGTTCGACGGCTTGACCACGACGGGGAAGGACAGGGCCTCCGTGACGGCGGCCAGCGCCTGGGGCGCCTTCGCCGAGGGGTCGATCTCGATGTGGCGGG
The DNA here is from genome assembly GCF_021390935.1 of Streptomyces sp. CC228A. Classification (GTDB taxonomy): domain Bacteria; phylum Actinomycetota; class Actinomycetes; order Streptomycetales; family Streptomycetaceae; genus Streptomyces. Next base: position 95,171 of record NZ_JAJPUI010000010.1, on the reverse strand, counting down.
TGATGTGGTCGCGGACCGCCGGGTGGGCCTTGAACCGGGTCTTGTCGGCCAGGCACAGCAGGGTGTCGATGTCCCTGGTGGGCAGGGAGAGTTCGCCGCGGAGCAGCTCCAGCTGGATCTGGTAGCTGTCGTGGAAGGAGATGACGTCGTCGAGGCCGTCGAGGTCGACGGCGGCGCGCGCCGCGTCGATGACGGTGCGGCGCCACTGCTCGCGGTCGTCGCCGGTGAGCTGCGGCGGGTCGAAGAAGCGGACGGCGAAGCCCCGCTGCTGCGCGTAGTCGAGGTAGTCGCGGCAGTCTTCCTCGCGACCGAGGAGGAGTACGTTCACGGAAATGGCCACACTCTCTGTGGGGGACGGGTCAGGCGGGCTGCGGGGTGGGGCTGTCGGTGTGGAGCCGGTTCTCCCCGCCGGCGACGGCGCGGCGGATGCGCCACAGGCACACCGCGGCCATCACGGCCTCGAAGGCGGAGAAGATCACCCACATCACCGGCAGCATGTCCGGGTCGTCCCGGGAGAGCAGCACGAACACGATGAGCGTGGGCACGCACAGGCACCACATGAGGACGATCCGCGCCACGAAACCGAAGCGCGCGAGCCCGAGGCATTCGAGGACGCCCGAGCCGACCATGGAGAACATGAAGGCGGCGGCGTACGTCCACAGCACCCGCGAGGTGTCCACGGCGTGGTCCGTCACGGCGGAGCCGGCGCCGCCGAGGCCGAACGGGCTCAGCAGCAGGGACGGTGTGAGGATCTGGAGGGCCGCGACCGCGGCCACGTACCCGCCGGAGATCGTCAGGGTGACCCGCATGATGTGCGGGATGTCGCCGTGCCGGCCTGCGCCGACGGCCCTGCCGCACAGGATGTTGCAGCCCATCCCCAGGCCGATCAGGGGGATGACGGCGGCGTAGTTGAGGGCCAGGGCGACGTTGTTCGCGGCGAGCGCCACGGGTCCGAGGACCCCGGCCAGCCACACGAACGCCGTCTGCCCCAGCTCCTCCAGGCTGAGCGAGCCGCCCGCGGGGGCGCCGCGCCGCAGCCGCAGCCACAGCACCCCGGCGACGCGGCCGGCGCCCTGGCGCAGCAGCCGGCCGAAGCCCGCCGCGTAGCCGCGGGGCAGGCACACGGCGTAGCCGGCGAACATGACGGACACCGCGCACAGCGTGCCGAGCGCGGAGCCCCGCATGCCCATCTCCGGCAGTCCGAAGCGGCCGAAGACCAGGCCGACGGTCATCACGACGCCGACCACCTGCCCGATGATCCCGACGGTCATCGGGATCCGGGTCCTGCCCAGCCCGTTGAAGTACGACGACAGCGCCATGTTGAGGGTCATGACGGCGCCGAACAGGGTGGACAGGCCGAGGTACTGCGCCTCCAGCTCCTGGATGTGCGGGGGGTGCCCGCCCAGTTGCGGCACCCGCGTCAGCAGCGGGGTGGCGGCCAGCAGCAGCGCGGCGAGCAGCAGGCCGAGGGCGAACCCGTTGGCACCCTCGTCCATGGTGCCGCGCTTGTCGCCGCGGCCGTGGGCCTGTGCCACGTAGGAGCGGGTGATGCCGACCGCCCCCGTGGTCACCATGATCACGGTGGTCGCGGTGAAGACGGCGGGGCCGGACGCCTTCAGCGCGTCCTCCGAGTAGCGGGCCAGGCAGATGCGGTCGACCAGCATCAGGACCAGGTTGCCGACCATGCCGAACATCAGCGGCACCGAGACGCGTACGACCTCGCCCATCGCCCTCAGGTCGAGCAGCCGGCTCCGGGTGGTGCTCATCGCCCGTCACCGCCGGCGGGGCCGGAGGTCACAGGGTCACTCCGGATTCCTCTAGCAGCTCGTGGACGCTCTTGAGCAGCGCCTCGCGGTCGGACAGGTCGAAGGGCAGCACGTCGCCGACGTCGAGCATGGCGTCCAGCCGCTCCTCAAGCCCGACGAGGAAGCGCATCTGGTCGAGCGAGCTGACGATGATCTGCGACGGCTCCGCGTCGGCCGGCACGTCCCGCGCCTGCGCGAGCTGCTGCAGCAGGTCGTCGACGACCGTCTTCAGGTCTTCCATGGAACTCTTTCCCTCTGTGGGTACGGTGGCGGTGTGCGGCCGGGTCAGGCCGCGGCACCGAGCAGGCCGTAGGACAGCAGCGCGTACGTGAGCCGGTCCAGGCCGATGCCCGCGCAGCAGGTTCCGTCGGCGCCGAGCCCGCGCAGGCCGAAGGCGTCGGCGAACACCTCGCCGTGCGCGTTGACGCTGGCCACGGACAGTTCGCCGGTGCCCAGCGGCACCCGTACCTCGAACTTGCTCTTGTTGAGCAGCTGCGCCTCGCGGGTCATGGTCGGCGCGTCCCCGAAGAAGGCGTCGGAGGCGCTGACGATGCGGTGCGGCACGCCGAGGTCGGCGAAGAACTCCGTGAACGCCTCCAGCATGCGCGCGAAGTCGCCCGCGACCTCCTCGGTGCCGCCCATCCGCACCAGTTCGAACATGCGGAACTCGCCGAGCCGGGTGGGGCTGTGGTTGTGCGACTCGTGCCGGAACACCGGCCCTTCGATGCCGAACAGCCCCGTGTCGTAGCGCTCCTTGAGCTCCGCCGCGTTGGCGTAGACGTGGTAGCAGGTGACCGGTGTGAGGACGGTGTCGGCCGGACGGTAGAAGGAGTCCCGCGCGTCGGTCTGACCGGGCCGGAGCTGCGAGACGGTGACGCCGTCCCAGTAGTGGTCGCGGATCCGGGCGACCGCGTTCACCAGGTTCGGGAACTTCTGGTAGTACCCGGCCCGGACCAGCACGTCGCGGGAGAGCTGCGCCGGTCCGGTCAGCAGCGGCGCGCCGAACGGCTCGGCGAGCCGCTCCCGGCACAGCCGGCGCACCCCGTCCATCGCCGCCGTCCACTCCGGGCCCTGCAGGTAGGCGCCCCGGGCCACGGCGACCCGGTGGTCGTCCTCGGGGGCGCGGCAGGTCAGGCCCGGCCGCCCGGGGTGCTCGGCGACGACCGTCACCGGCACCTCGCGGTGGCCGCGCAGGAAGTGGCGGACCATCTCCCCGAGCTCCGACTCGGTCGGCCCGGCGGGGACGCGGACCTCGACGCCCTTGTCCAGCGGCTCGACGGTGGCGCCGGCGTAGTGGAACGCGAGGGCCTTGCGCAGTTCGCCGGCCGCCTCGGCGCTCACCGGACGCTCATGGCGGTAACGCACGCCGTTCATGTGCCGCCCTCTCAGATGCGGTGGCGCATCGGGACCCAGTCGGCCAGCAGGATGGCCCGCTCGCCGGGCCGGTCGGCGCCGCCCTTGCGGATCGGGCCGACGTAGTGGCTGACGAGGTGGTCGGTGATGGCGTACGCCTCGAGGGGGTTCTCCATCTGGAACTCGGCGAGGCGGTCCGCCGGCGGGACGTCCTCCGGCTGCTTGCCCCGGTACTCGGGGGTGGCGATGAGGTTGGCGCCGCCCTCGGCGTTGTCCCGGTAGATCAGGTGGGCGAAGACGTAGGGCTCGCCGTCCTGGTGCAGTTCGTTCGGGGACGAGACGGCCTCCCGGCCGTCCTCCTCGATGTGCAGCTTGATCAGGTGGACGCCGACGTAGAGCGGCCAGACCGCGTCGTCCTCACTCCAGCGGGTCTGCGAGAAGTCGAACTGGATCATGTCCAGCAGGAGCTTGTTGCCGCAGATCTCCTCGCTGATGGCCGGCAGGTTCCGCGTGACGTTCACGTACTCGGGATTGTTGTCGCCCTGGTAGTAGCCGTTCATGCCCTCCCGGGCCTGGCTCTCCGTGGCCGGCATCCAGAAGAATTCCCTGGACCACGGCAGGAAGACACCTCGGGCGTAGCGCCGGTACCGGCCGGAGCCGGTCGCGTACGGATCTTCCGGGAGGTCGTCGTACGCGGCCCGGAGCGCGCGGTAGTCGCTGTCCGTCTCGTCGATACCGAATTCCGTACCGAGATTCCAGCGGTCCCAGCCCTGGCGGGAGAGGGTCGAAGGATTTGCAGGCATAGCGAAAAGCTCCCCCGTTTTCGTAAGTCAACAACAGGCACCGGAATTTAGTGCAGTCCGGGAGTCGCGGGCAACGTGACGTGGGTCACGAAAGATTCCAGCCGTAAGCCAACTTGGCCGAAAATGGTCTCGGAATCTGGCGCCTGATCAGGGAATTCTGCGCGGGCTACGCGATTCGGCCTGGTGGGCCGGGTAACCGGTGGGGCGCATTCCGCCCGTTTTCGCCCTGTGTAATGGCGCCGTACTGCAATCGCTGCGAGCGCCCGGGGGCGTTCTTCGTTCGTTGACAAGCCAGTTGGCGCCTGGTTAGGGTTCGTAGCCGTCAAGCATCTGTTTTTGAATTAATGGGGGAATAATGTCGGACAGCGTTATCGACGGTCGAATTGCTGCGGTGCTGAGGGAGATTGCCGAACTCCCGGATTCGTTCGAGATCACGCCCGAGCAGGACCTCAAGGCGGACCTGAACATCGATTCGCTCAAGCTGATAGACGTCGTCGTCCAGGTGGAGGCCGTCCTGGACGTCGAGCTCGGCGACGACTTCTCCCGCGACCTCGTCACGGTGGGGGACCTCCAGCGGCACGTGAGCGAGCACGTCGCCGGCTGACCCGCGCGTACCCGCCCCTCCGAAGCACCGCCCTGGAGAGTTGCGTTGTTTGAGTTCTCCCTCGGCCCGGTCGCGCTGTGCGCTCCGGGCCCGACGAACGGCACGGACGAGCACGAGGGCCTGCCGACCGACCTGCACGAGGTGATCGGCACCGCCGGCGACCAGTTCCGCGACGCGTTCACCCGGACCTGCCTGTACCTCGCGCTCGGGGCCGCGGACGCCTCCGGGGCGCGCGCGGACGGCGCGACGCGCACCGACGACACCGTCGTGATCGGCACCGAGTACGGCAACACGGCCGCCCTGACCCGGCTCCAGCGCCACGCCGCGGAGAAGGGGAAGCTGCTGTCCGCCCAGTACTTCCCCAACGCCACGTCGAGCTCGGCGTCGGCGTTCGTGAACCTGCGCATCGGCTCGACGGGCCGCAACATGACCGTCAACGCGGGCGTCCTCACGCCGGTCCTCGCCCTGTGGCAGGCCCTGTCCGCCCTGGAGCGCGGACGCTCCGACGTCAGCCGCCTCCTCGTCGGCGACGTCTACGGGCCGGAGGCCGTCGCCGACGCCCGGCTCGACGCGCCCGACGTGCCGTGCCGGGACGGTGTCGTCCACGCGTTCCTGCACAGCGGCGCCGACCTCACCGCGGAGTTCGCGTTCGGCACCGCCGACGCACCGCGGCCGGGCCTCCTGCGCACCGTCTGCAAGACCGCCGCCCGAAGCACCGAAGCGGAAGGCGACGGCCTCGGCGAAGGCGACGGCGCGGCGCGCATCGCCTTCGCGGAGCACAACAGTGCCTTCGCCACCCGCGCCTTCCTGGACCTCGTGCACACGCTGGCGCCCACCGAACGGGCCGTCCTCGCCTGCCACGCCCCGGACGGCCGCCACGCCGCGGTGACGGTGACCCGGCGACACGCGGACACCGCGGACACCACGGACAGCGCGGACAGCGCGGACAGCATGGACGGGGGACCCCGGTGAGCCAGGGAGCAGCAAGGATGGACCAGGGAGCGGCGCGGGTCTTCATCACCGGTCTCGGCGTCATCTCGCCGGCCGGCGCGGGCACGGCCCCCTTCTGGGACGACCTGTGCGCGGGCCGCAGCCGCTTCGTGGAACTGCCGCCGCTCTACGCCGGGATGAAGCCCGGCATCCTCGGCGGCCGGGTGCCGCAGGAGGCCCGCGAGACAGCCCTGGCCGCCGTGGACGCGGTCACCCGCGAACGGCCCCGCGCCGCGTCGCTGTTCGCGGAGTTCGCCGCGCTGGAAGCCCTGCGGGACGCCGGGCTGGCACCCGGCGACCCGGCGCTGCGCGGCGCCGTCGTCTGCGTCGGCAGCAGCGACGGCCAGGCCGAGGCGCTGGAGGACGTGGTCGCCGGGCGCAGGGACCCCGCCGGGATCGGCGGCTTCTCCAGCTACTCCATCGCCCAGGGCGTGGCCCGTACGGTCGGCGCCACCGGCCCGGCCTACCTGCTGCAGAGCACCTGCGCCTCCGCGAACGTGGCGCTGTCGTGCGCCCTGGAGATGCTGCGCGCGGGCGTCGCCGACACCGCGGTCGTCGGGGGCTGCGACCCGTACTCGGAGAAGAACATCATCGGGTTCAACACCCTGCAGGCGATCGGGCCCGTCCCCTGCAAGCCGTTCACCCGCGGCCGGCGCTACGTCACGCCCTCCGAGGGCGCGGGCATGTTCGTCCTGCAGACCGAGCGCGCCCTGCACGCCGGCGCCACCCCGTACGCGGAGGTGCTGGCCACCGCCGTCAGCAACGACGCGAACCACCCCACCGCGCCGGACCGCGACGGTGTCGCCGCCTGCCACCGCAGGTCGCTGGAGGAGGCCGGACTCAAGGCCGACGACATCGACGTGGTCTTCGCCCACGGCACCGGGAGCCGCGCCAACGACACCATCGAGGGCGGCATCTTCGCGGAGCACTACCCGAGGGCGGCGGTCACCGCCATCAAGGGCACCGTCGGCCACCTGATGGGAGCCGCCGGAGCCGCCAACGCCGTCGCGGCCTGCCTGGCGCTGCGGCACCGCCTCGTCCCGCCGACGGCGGTCGACCCCGACGACGTGGAGCCGGGCGTCAACCTCGTCACCGGCGCCCCGCTGGCCGTGCCGGACCTGCGGTACGTCCAGAACAACGCCTTCGGTTTCGGCGGCAACAACGCGATCAGCATCTTCCGGAACGTGTCGTGACCCCTCCTCCGTCCCTCACCGGCGACAGCGCGGTCCTCCGGCTGTCCTGCGACGGCCCGCTGGCCGTGCTCACCCTGCACAGCCCGCCCATGAACCTCTTCGACGAGGCGATGTGGGCGGCCTGGGCGGACGCGGTGGCCTGGCTGACCGCCCACCCGCCGCGGGCCCTGCTGGTGCGGGCGGAGGGCCGGGTCGTCAGCGCCGGGGTCGACGTGCGGGTCTTCGCCGAGCTCGCCCCGCAGGACGCGGAAGCCTTCTGGCGGACCCAACTGGACCTCACCCGGGCACTGGAGGCGCTGCCCTGCCCCACGGTGTTCGCCGCGCACTCACTGACGCTCACCGCGGCCTTCGAACTGGCCCTGGCCTGCGACCTCGTGGTCGCCACCCCGCAGGCCCGGTTCGGACTGGTCGAACGGAAGGTCGCGTTCACCCCGGCGATGGGCGGCACCCAGCGGCTGGCCGAGCGGGTCGGCCCCGCCCGCGCCCGCGAACTCGTCATGACCGGCGACCTCTACCGCGGGTCCGTGCTGGCGGACTGGGGCGTGGTCAACGCCCTCTTCCCACCGGAGTCGTTCGACGCCGACGCGCACGCCTACGCGATGCGGCTCGCCACCGGTCCCACCCGGGCGCACACGGCCACCAAGGAGGTCGTCCGGCGCTGCATGGACGGCGGAGTGCCCGCGGCCGACGCCTGCCTGCCCGCCCTCGCCGCGGCGGTGGCCGCCACCCGCGACCACAGCCGTGCCGTGCGCGCCTTCCTGGCGGAGGGGCCGGACCACTCGACGGACTACGAGGGGCACTGACAGCCCACGGCGTGGTCCGCGACCCGCCGGCACCCCCTGCCGGCGGGCCCGAGCCGCAGGCTGTCGCCCGACGAGCGCCCCGGTCGTGCCCGACCGGGGCGCTCCCGCTTTTCCGTGCCACGTCCATGAGCCCGGCGGCGCAGGAAGTGTTGTCGGCGCGGGGCGTGCGGGTCTCCCTGTCGGCGGCCGTCAGAGCGGCGGACGCGGACAGGGAGGAGCGGTCATGGGACAGCGCGGTGAGCGGTCGGGGCGGGCGGCGGGCAGCCGGGGCGGTGGGCACCGGCGCGGGCGCCGGGTGGAGGAGCGCCGTCACCGGCGGCGGCGCCGAGGGGGCAGGGCGGGTGCCGCCCTGGCCGGTGTCGTCGTCGCCGGTATGGCCGTGGTGGGCGCGGTCGGACTGGGCGGTCGGGACGCGGGCCCCCTCGGTGCGACCGGTGCGACCGGTGCGGCCTCGCCGGCCGCTGCCGGCGGTGGTGCGGCCGACGAGGCGGTGACGGCGGGGACCCCTGGGGAGGGCGCGGCGGGCGCACCTTCCGCGGGCATGTCCCCGACGTCCTCGGGCGCGCCGTCGGCTGCTCCCTCGCCGTCTCCGTCACGGTCGGCCCCGCCGTCGGCCGGGGCGTCGGCCGGGCGGTCGGCGGCCCCCGGCGCCGCGGCCTCCCCGGCGCGGAGCCGTACTCCCGAGGCGCGCTCCCCGCGCCCCGAGGTCCCCGCCACGAAGCGGGGGCCGGTGTCCGGGAGCGGTCCCGTAGGGCCCGACCCGACCCTTCCCGGGCCCCGCTCGGACTCCACGAGCGCGAGCGAGGCGGAGGCCATGTCGCTGCGGCTGCTCAACGCCGAGCGGGCGACCGTCGGCCTGCCCCCGCTGGCCCTGCGTACGGACCTGAGCGATTTCGCCCGGGGGTGGGCCGCGCACATGCGCGCCTCGGGCTTCGGCCACTCCGGTGACGCGGACAGGCAGTACCTGGTGACCGGCGGCCGCACCTGGGTCGGCGAGAACATCGTGTGGTGGAGCGACGCGTCGATGTCCGCGCAGGAGGTGGCGGAGAAGTTCCAGTCCATGTGGCGGCACAGCCCCGGGCACTACAAGGCGCAGACGGACGCGTCGTTCACCGAGGTCGGGGTGGGGATCCACCGCGACGGGTCCGGCTGGTGGGGCGTGCACAACTTCTCCGACGGCCGCTGATCCGGCGGCCCGGCGGGCGGGGAGGTGTTCGGGCGGGGGCCCTCCGGGCCCGTACGCGGCAGCGGTCCTGAGGGGGTGGCTGCGGCGGCGGCCCCCGCCGTGCCGGAGGCGCTCCGGGTGCCCGGTGGTGCCCGGCCTGCGGGGCCGGGCGCGGGGTGCTTCCGGCGGACGCGCGCCACGCGCGCCCGCCGGGGCCCCGCCCGCGGGCCGAGGCGAACAGGCCCGCCGGCGACGTGGTGCCGCAGCAGCGAAGCCTCCTGGCGGCCGCGCGGTGCGCTCATGCCACGGGTCAGCCCCGCGGGTCGCGGGCGCCGTCCGAGGCGGTCCCGCCGCGCCGACCGCACCAGCCGTTCCGGTCGGGCCGGTGGTACGGGTGGTTCCGGTCGGGCCGGCGGTACGGGCCGTTCCGGTCGGGCCGGTGGTACGGGTGGTTCCGGTGGTACGGGCCGTGGCGGTCGTACGGGTCCGGGCCGCGGAGGCGGCGCCGCGGCGGGGCAGCACCGCGTGCAGGCACCGGACGACGCGCCGGCGGAGCAGGCTTCTGAGGGGGACCGGGCCGTCCATCAGAACACCGCCCCGGCCGCCGACGGCAGCGGCCTGCCGAGGGCCGACACCACGTGGAACGTCAGCGCGTCGAGCCGCCAGCCCTCCGCGGTGAGCCGGGCGCGCGCGTCGTAGTAGCCGCTGACCACGTACGGGTCGTCCCCGTGGGCGGGTCCCGAGCGCCGGTGGCTGGCCACCTGGTGGGCGCGCACCCGGGCACGGTCGCCGTCCAGGTCCACGAGCAGGGTGCCGCCGAGGCGGTGGGTGCGGTCCCAGCGCGCCTGCGCCGCACGCCGGAAGGCCGCGAAGCCGCGGACGCCCCGGTGGGTGCCCGCCGGCACGTCGAGTCGGGCGTCCTCGGTGAAGACGGTCCGGTACCAGTCGTCGTCGTACCCGGGCTCGTCGGCCCGGTCCAGGGCCTCGACGTACCGGTCGAGGAGGTCCTTGACGGCCAGGCGGTCGGCCAGCGCCCCGAGCGGGGCGCCGAGCGGCGCGACCTGGGCGTCGGTCGAGGGTGTTGCGGGCATGGGCAGGCTCCTGCGTGTTCTGTCGGGTGGTGGGTGTCGGTCAGCGCGGTGTGCGTGAGGGGGCGGGCCGGTGCGGCGGGCGGGCATGCCGACGTCCCGGGGCGCGGCGGGAGCGCCTCGGGGCGGTGGCGGTCAAGGGACGCGGTGGGCGGGCTGGTGCCGAGCCCGCGGCCCGGCCGAAGCGGGTCGTGCGCGGCGGTGGCCTCGCCCTCCGTGGGGGCGGTCGGGCCGCCGCTCTCCGCCGTGGCCGGTCGGGTGCGCGCGGAGCCGGGTGCCGCGCGTACGGCCGTGGCCCCCGGAATGGGCGCGGAGTTTCGTCCTCCGCCGCGCGGAACAGAGAATTCCGGAAAGGCGGCGAGAACGGCGGCGAGAACGGCCGGGAGAATGTCTGCGGGGCCGGCGGGGAGAACGGCGGTGAAGGTGCCGCGTGATGGCGTCCCTTTCGCGTCCGGCCCGCCGCGATCGGCGTGCGGCGACCGTCGCGGATACGTCCGGTTCCGGCGGCGTGGTGGCCGCGGTTCTCCGGCACGGAAAACGCCTTTCGCATACGGTGAATTACGGGAGGCCGTGAGCCGTCCGCGGGGGGAACGGCGGATGGCGGGTATTCCGCGGCGGCCGCGGTTGCGCGGGTGTGTCCCGCTGTCCGCCCGCCGCCGGTGCCTCCGCTCCGGCGCGCCCGGACGTGCGCTGCCCGGGCGGGGGTTGCTGTGGACCGCGGCCGCCGTGCCTGGGGGGAGGGATCGGGTCGGCACGGCAGCCGCGGTGCTGTGGGGCGGGACGGGGCGCGGCCGGTCCACAGGGTCCGGCCGCACCCGGCATCAGGCCGGGACGGACGGTTCCAGCCGGGCGTTGACGGCGGCGATCAGCCCGCGCGGGGTCGGGTTGTCGCTGCACACGTCGTCGTCCAGCGCGATGCCGTACTCGCGCTCGATCCTGCCCAGCGTCTCCGCGAGGGCCGGCGGCGGGTAGCCCAACTCGTCGAACCCGACGTCGAGGATGTCCCGGTCGAGGTCGACGCTCTGGTCGGGGCCGGCGTCCTCCAGCAGAACGAGCCTGAAGGCCTCAAGGGTGAACTCGTGCTTGTACATGCCCGTTCCCTTTCCTGCGTATGGCGGGGCCCGTCGGTGGGGACGGCGCGATCGGCGTGCTCGGCACGGTCCGGCTGAGCTGCGAAGAAGACTGTCCTCATCCGTCACGGGAGTCAACGCGGACGGTGTCAGATCTCTGTCAGGTTGTGTCAGGGATTTTCAGGCGCTTGCGGGCTGGGAAAAGATGTCCACAAAGGTGAGGGATCCGTCTTGTCCCGCCGCCGAGCGGCCACTTACCTTGGCGGAAATTCGATGATGGGGGGTCCAGGTGAGTCAGCGAACGATTCCGTCGCCCACGGTCACGAAAGAGTGCGAGGGTGCGGGCTGCCGCCGCCAGGAGGCGTCCGGCCGTCCGCGGCGCAGCGCCGAGCGGGGGGCCCGCCTGTGCTTCGGCTGCGGGCACCGCTTCGTCGGGGAGCTGGAGAGGCTGCCCGCCCTGTACGACGAGTGCGGGACGCTGCCCGCCGCGCCGGAGGGCGGCGCGGCGGCAGAGGTGCGCGCCTCCATCGTCGACGTGCTGCGTTCCTGGGCGGCCCTGGTCGCCGACGAACTGCCGTCCGGCGGGGCCCGCGAGGGCCCCGCGGCCGGCGCGCACGGTGGCCGAGCTGGCCGCGCTGCTGGTGCGCCACTCCTCGTGGCTCGCCGCGCACGATGCCGCGGCGGACGTCACGGAGGAGGTGGCCCGGCTGGTGCGCAGGGCCCGGCAGGTCGTGGACCCCGATCCGCGGCGCCGGGTGCCGATCGGCGCCTGTGTCGAGCCGGGGTGCCCCGGAGGGCTCACGGCCGCCGTCCAGCCGGACCGGCCGCAGCTGCCCGCCAGGATCGTCTGCGACGCGGACCCGTCCCACCGGTGGCTGGGCCACGAGTGGCTGCAGATGAGCCGCCTCGCGGCGGGGGGCCGGCGCAGGACGCGGTAGGCGTCGACGCACGGGGACGGCCCCGCCCTGGAGGGCGGGGCCGTCCCCTGTCGCGTACGTGTCCGGGAGCCGTGCGGTGCTCCGGCGATGAGGGGCCGCCGGTGCGGTGCGGTGCGGTGCGGACGTCGGCGTGCGGGCCGGGGGCGCGCGCCGGCGTCGAGCCCGGTGGGTACGGGTCGCCGGGCGTCGGTGGCACGGTCGCTGAACGGGCGTGCGGGCGCTGGACGCTGGTGCCGGGGTGCACCCGCCGGTCGGCGGAGGCGCCTCTGCCCGGGGCGGCACAGGCGGCGCCCCGGTGTGCCGGTCCCGCTTCGCCGGGCGGCGTTGCGGCCGGTCGTCGGATTCCTGCGGTTCGCCCCCGGTCGGATGCTGCCGCGGTGCCGTGGCCGCCGGCCACCGGAGCGGGCTGCGCCGGGGCGTCGTTCGCTGCTCGGCGGCCTGCTCGGCGGCCTGCTCGGCGGCCTGCTCGGCGGCCTGCTCGGCGGCCTGCTGGGGGCCGGATCGGGCTCCGCGCCGGGGGTGGGGTCGGCGGATCCCGAGACGGGTGCGGAGCCGGTGGTTTCTCCGCGGCGGCAACGGATGGGCTCCCGGGTGTTCCCGGAGCGGGTCGGCCGATTGCCGGGTGCGCCCCGTGCGGGCAGGGCGCCGACCGGGACGGAGACCAGGCGGACTCGGGGCGGTCGGACTCCGGGGCGGTCGGACCTGCCGGCGGAGCGGCTGGCCGGAGCGGCCGGAGGGAGCGGCCGGAGGGAGCGGCGGGTCGGAGCGGCTGCAGGGGTGGCCGGTCCGCGTTCAGGCGTGGCCGAAGCGGAAGCCCACGCCCCGTACCGTGATGATCCAGCTGCTGGAGCCGAGCTTGCCGCGCAGGCTGCTGACGTGGGTGTCGATGGTCCGGCCGGGGCGCGACCAGGAGTCGTCCCACACCTGCGTCATCAGCTGCTTGCGCGAGACCACGGTCTCGGGCTGGGAGGCGAGCAGGTACAGCAGGTCGAACTCCTTGCGGGTGACCTCGACGGGCCGCCCGTCGAGCCGTACCTGCCGGGTGCGCGCGTCGATGCTCAGCGGGCCGCTGGTGATGACGTGGGCGGCCGGCGGACGGGGCCGCACCCGCCGCATCACGGCCTCGATACGGGCCATCAGCTCGCGGAACCCGTACGGCTTGACCATGTAGTCGTCCGACCCGGCCTGCAGCCCGAGCACGCGGTCCAGTTCGGTGTCGCGTGCGGTGATGGCGATGATCGGGGTGTCGGAGGCGGCCCTGATGCCCCGGCACACCTCCAGGCCGTCGAGGTCGGGCAGGTCCAAGTCGAGCAGCACCAGGTCGGTCTCGGTGTGGGCCTGCAGGGCCCTCGCGCCGGTGTTGACGCTGTCCGCCTCGTACCCGTGCCGGCGCAGGCCCAGGACCAGGGACTCGGCGGCGCGCGCTTCGTTCTCGACCACCAGGACGCGCAGGCCCGTACGGGCGTCCGGTGCGGTGCCGCGCGGCGGCGTGGGCGCGCGCCGGGCGGGCTGCTGGTGCAGTATGCGGGCTTCGAGGAGACTTGCGGTCTGCTGATTCATCTGCTGGCTCCTGCACGTTCGCGCGGCCTGGGATGCCGCTAGCCGACCGTTCGTCAGAAGATTACAAACCGCTTCGGCGGTTTGTCAAAGGTTCGAAAGGCTTGTTCGGTCGTCTCTGCGCCAAGCGGGCACGGTCCCGACTATCGCACCGGAGCGCCCGATCCGCCTCCTGGATACGGGTGTTACCGGTGGTCGTGCGGGGTGGCAGGGGGGTCTTCCCGCCGGTCGGAACGGCGTACCGATTGCGTCACGCGCACGGACGTCACTGGAAAACAAACCAGGGAGATGGTTTGATACCTGCATGCTGCAGTCCCATCGCGTGCAGGAGACCCGCACTCCCGCGCCCACACGTCCGGGCCGCCCCACCCGGCCCTCCACTGTCGAGGGGAGGCTCCGTTGAGCAAGCAGGAACGGGCCGAGCGCACCCGCCGTGCCCTGATCAAGTCGGCTGCCGCGGTGTTCGAGGAGTATGGCTACGCCCAGGCGAGGCTCGCACTGATCTCCACAGGGGCCGGGGTCAGCACGGGGGCCCTCCATTTCCACTTCGAGAACAAGGCGGCCGTCGCCGCGGCCGTGGAGACCGAGGCGTCCCGCGCCCTGCGCGCCGCCTACCGCGGAGTGCGGCGAGGAGCACGCGGGGGGCGCGCCGTCAGCCCCGCCCTGCAGGCGCTGACGGACGCCTCGCACGCCCTGGCGCACCTGCTGCGCCGGGACGCCGTCACCCGGGCCGGCTTCCGGCTCAGCTGCGACACCACCCGCACCGGCGAGGTGGACCTGCGCCGCGAGTGGCAGCAGTTCGTCCAGCAGATGCTGGCCGAGGCAGCCGGTGAGGGCAGCCTCGCGGCGGGCGTGAACCGCGGGGACATGGCCGCCGCCGTGGTCGCCGCGACCATCGGCTTCGAGGTGCTGGGGCGGCGCAACCAGGAGTGGCTGTCCCGGTACTCGGTGACCGGCTTCTGGCAGCTGCTGCTGCCCCGGCTGGCGACCCCGGAGGAACTGGAACGCCTCGACCCGGCGGGCACCGACGGGGTCATCACCCCGCAGCAGAGCCTGGCCGACGTGCGGCCCGCCGCCAAGTCCCCCGCGGTGCCGCCGTCCCCGCCGCTGTCCCCGCCTGCCGGTCCGCCGCACGGGACGCCGCGCGCCGCGGCGGCGGGGCCCGCCCGGAGCGCCCCGCCCCGCAACGCCTCCACCCGGGGCGCCGCCCACGCAACCACCCTGCACGGCAGCCGGTGACGCCGGACCGTACCGGCGCCGCGCGTCCCCGCCGTACGGCGGGCCGCCGCGACGTGCTCCCCGCCGCCCGGCGCGGCCGGTCGGACCGGGCCGGTCCGGCGCCCACGGCTACCCGTCCGTACCGGACCGCGCGGCGGCGCCGGGCTGCGCGGCGTACGCACCGGCGACCTCGTCGACCTGCTCGTAACCGCTGCGCAGCAGGAAGGTGTTGAGGCGGCCGTACGACTTGGCGCCCAGCACGAAGAAGTGCGGTTCCGGACTGCGCAACTGGTCGATGCCGGCGGCCGGCTGGGCGAGGCAGTCGGCACCCGCGCCCCCCGCGGACAGGAGCGCCGCCGACAGGGCCATGGGGGCGCCCGTCGCGTAGCACTCGTGGACCTGGAGCTGGCGGTGGAGCACCGGGTCGCCGGTGTAACCGGTGAGGGAGACGACGTGGTCGGCCGCCACCTCCCGGGGCCCGGCGCCGGTGTCCAGGACCGCCGTCACCCGGCCGTCCTGCGACGCCTTCAGGGACGCCACCCGGGCGCCCGTGTGGACCGTGACGCGCTCAAGGCCGCCTCCCGCGAGCGCACGGGACGCGTCGACGAGGCCCTGCCGGGCGGGCAGCGTGTCGTCGGGGACCTCGCCCCAGTCGGGCGCCGGGTTGCGCACCGCCCAGACGAGCCGGGTGCCGGGGAGCGCGGCGAGGTCGCGGGCGGCGGTCTGCGCGGACTTGCCGGCGCCCACCAGCAGGACGGTGCCCGCCCAGCGGGACGGGTCGGCGGTGTCGGGGATGGTGCGGGTGATGCGGTGGCCGAGGGACCGCTCGCCGGGCGCGGGGATGCCGCCGTCCCCGAGCGTGTTCGGGTGGGCGTAGGTGCCGCTGCAGTCGAGGACGAGGGTCGCCGCGGCGCTCTCCTCGCCGTGCGGGGTGTCCAGCAGCAGCGTGAACGGCGCGCCCGCCCGGGTGGGGGTGCCGATGTGCTCGTGCTTGAGCAGGCCGGCGCGGGCGATCCCGGCGACACGGGTCCGGTAGCGGATCCGGTCCCGCAGCACGGGCAGTTCGGCGACGGGCCGCAGGAGCCGGGCGACGAGTTCGGCGCCCGTCGGGCAGTCGCCCCCGCGCGGCGCGTCGGCGAGGTGGGCGCGCATCCGGGGTGACACGTTCAGATCCCACGGGGTGAACAGGCGGACGTGCCCCCAGGCGCCGACGTGCGCGGCCGGGCCGTCCGCGGCCTCGTACACGGTGAACGGCCAGCCGGCGTCGGCGCAGGCCAGCGCCGCGTCGAGGCCGACGGGTCCGGCGCCGACGATCGCGACGTGCGGGACGCCGCCCGCGGCGGGCCCGCGGGCGGCGGAGGCGGGCGCGGAGGCTGTCGCGGGCGCGGAAGTGGCTTGCGGCATGGGCGTGGGGCCTTTCGGTTGCGGTTCTGCGGTTCTGCGGTTCTGCGGCTC
This sequence comes from Streptomyces sp. CC228A, assembly GCF_021390935.1. GTDB lineage: Bacteria > Actinomycetota > Actinomycetes > Streptomycetales > Streptomycetaceae > Streptomyces. The sequence continues at coordinate 79,129 of NZ_JAJPUI010000010.1, read as the reverse complement.
TGCAGTGGTGCGGTGGTGCGCTGGGGGCGCTGCTCGGGGCGGTGCGGTGCGGTGCGGTGCGGCGCCGCGTGGTGGTGCGGTGCGGTGGTGCGGCCGGGCGTCGGACGGAGCCGGGGTGGGGCCGGGGCCGGGGACAGGGCCGCGTCAGGGGCGGGCGGCAGTTGGGGCAGTGGTCAGATGGCGCAGTGGTCAGATGGCGCAGTGGACCGGGCGGGGGAGGCTGCCGTCCGCCAGGCGGGCCGCGAAGAACCGTTCGGTGACGAGCTGCTTGCCCCGCTCCAGCGGTGTGCCCGCGGGCGCCAGGTGCATGTCCGGGCTGGTGGCCGTGTCGGCGCCCGCGGGGTGCCAGTGCAGGCCGTCCCCGCTCACCGTCAGCTCGGGCACGGACGTGTCCTCGCCGATCTCCACGCCGGTCTCGGCGAACCCGCGCCGCAGCAGCGGCCGCACCGCGAAGTGGTCCTCCGGCAGTCCGAGCCCGGCCAGCAGGGCAGCGGTCGCGGGGACCTCCGCGGTGTTCTCGGGCGTCTCGGTGAGCGCGACCCGCGGCGGCAGCCCCAGGTCGATCAGGTGGCGGATACCGGCGACGGTGCGCTGCCAGGAGCCCGCGCCGCGGTGCCGGTCGTGGGTGGCGGCCGTGGCCCCGTCCAGCGAGGTCTGCACGGTCAGCTTGCGCCCGGCGAGGTCCCCCAGTCCCTGCGCCCTGCGGCCGCGCAGCAGCATGGCGTTGGTCATGACGACCGTGGGGAGCTGCGCGGAGGCGTAGTCGAGCAGGGCCACGATGTCCGGGTGCAGGAAGGGCTCGCCCCCCGTCACGTACAGCTCGGCGAAGCCCGCGGCGACCGCCTCGTCGACGAGCCCGCGGAAGTGGTCCGCCGTCAGCACGCGCGGCGCCGCCTTGGGGGACGAGGCGACGGCGCAGTAGTCGCAGGCCAGGTTGCAGTGGAAGTTGGTGTAGAGCCACAGGCGGGACGGGAAGTACGCGCTGCCGAAGAGCGGCACGACCGGCCGGTCCTCCGAGAGGTCCGCGCCCGGCGCGGAGCCCCAGCCGTCGTCGGCGGGGCGGAAGCCGGTGGGCAGCGTGGAGCGGTAGAGGTGGTAGCGGCCGCGGGAGCGCTCCGCCGGCGGCAGCACCTCCAGGCAGGTGGTCCACCAGCCGGTCTCGATGGTCTCGACGAACACCTCGGGCAGCCCCGCGGCCCGCATGGAGGCGGCCTGCGCCCGCCAGTCGTAGTCCAGGGGGACGAGTTCCGCCTCGGCGCGCCCCTCGTCGAGGTCGAGCAGCGCGTACCAGACGTTCCGCTTCCCGTCGTTGGCCGGCTTGCCGAGCACTCCGACGTTCACGACGAGGGTGTCGTCGACCCGCTTCTGCCAGGGCAGCCCGCTGTGGGTGCACAGGACGACGCCGGCGCCGGAGGCCGCCGCCCGCAGCCGGTGCTGCTCCTCCGGCAGCGACTCCCACCAGAAGTCGTTCAGGGCGAGGGTGGACCCGTGCACCATGTGCACGTCGACCCCGCCGAGGGTCTCCCGGCGCTCGGTGGGCAGCGCCCCCATCCAGGCGGCGAAGTCGCGGCTGGTGGTGGCCAGCGTGTGGTCGTAGATGAGCTGGGCGAACTCGTTGTCCTTCGGGTCGCGGTAGCCGCAGCCGCAGTCCGTGTCGCCGCGGGCGACGGCCACGTCGTAGTTGCCCGCCACGCAGGTGACGTCGGCGCCGGTGAGGATCGGCCACAGGGCGTCCACCTCCGCGCCGAAGCCGCCCAGGTCGCCCAGGCAGTAGAGGCGCTGGGCGCCGCGGGCGCGGGCGTCGTCCACGAAGGCCCGGAGGGCGTACGGGTTGCCGTAGGGGCCGCCGCATACTGCGATCCGCATGAGCTGTCTCCAAAGGGTGTACGGAAGGGGCGTGTTCCGGTGGTGGTGCCGGACGGGTCGGGGGCGGTGCCGGACGGGTTGGGGGGGCGGTGCCGGACGGGCTGGGGGGCGGTGCCGGCCCGGCCGCGACCTGTGGCGGTGCGGTCAGGCCGCGGTGCGGGCTGAGGCGGGCCATGGACGGAGGAGTGCGGAGGACGGAGGCGCGGCGCGGGGCGGACCGGGGCGGCGCGGGGGCGGCGGGACCCGAGCCCGCGGCGCCCGTGGGCCGGGGCCCGCATCGCCGTCCGGGCCGCGGACCGGAGCCGGCGGCCGTACGCGCGAGCCCGGGCGGCCGTCGAACCGCGGCCGCCCGCCGCCACGGGAGCAGTGCCGCAGCCGTCCGCCGCCGCGGCGGCAGAGCCGCGGCCGGTCCGCCGGCACGGGGTCAGGGCCGCGGCCGGTCCGCCGGCACGGCACGTGGGAGGCGCCGGTTCCGCCCGCCGTCCGGGCGGCGTGGCGGGCGGCGCCGCAGGAGGCGGGGCGGGCCCGCCGCGTAGCGCCGGCCGATGCGTTCCGGGTCGACGCCCGCGAAGTACAGCACCTTCAGGTACTGCATGAACACGGTCATCCGCCACACGCCGTGCGCGACGAGGCGCCGCGCCGACGCCGTGGACGTGGCGGGCAGCAGCGCCAGCCGGCCGCGCCGGTCGAGGCGGCGGGACATCTCCAGGTCCTCCATGATGGCCAGGTCCGGGAAGCCGCCGAGCTCGTCGAAGACGCCGCGCCGGACGAACATGGCCTGGTCGCCGAAGATGTGCCGCAGGTGCCGGGCGCGCGCGTTGGACGTGTACGCGAGGTAGTCCAGGCCAGGGCTGCGGCGGTCGAAGCGCAGGGTCAGCCCGCCGCCCACCACCCGCGGGTCGGACATCGCCGTGCGGATCTGGTCCAGCGCGGCGGGCGCGATCTCCGTGTCGACGTGGACGAACCAGAGCACGTCCCCGGTGCAGTGCCGGGCGCCGGCGTTCATCTGCCGGGCCCTGCCCCGCTCGCTGCGTACGAGGGTGGCGTGCGGCGCGGCCAGTTCCGCGGTCGCGTCCGTGGACCCGCCGTCGACCACGACGAGCTCGCAGCCGGGGAAGTCGCGCCGCAGCCGGCGCACCGCCGCCACGATCGTGTCCTCCTCGTTCAGCACCGGCACGACGATCGACACGGTCGGCAGCGGGGCCGCGGGCGCGGGCCCCGAGCCGTTTCCGGACTTCTCGCGGTGCGGGCCGCTCATGACCCGAACCGGTAGACGAATCCGGCCGGTTCCACCGCCTCCAGCCCCGACACCGCCCGCCCCACGAGCTCCGCGAAGACGCCCTTGCTGGCGGCCATGCGCTCCAGCAGCGCTTCCACCGGCTCCGGTTCGGGGGCCACGCCGTTGGCGTAGTCGGTGACGAAGCCGACGAGGGCCAGGGGGAGTTCCGCCTCCCCCGCCAGGACGACTTCCGGGCCCGCGGTCTGGCTGACCGCCGTGACCCCGGCGGCCGCCAGTGCCGCGATCTCGCTGCGCGTGTTGAACCGGGGCCCGTCGACGTGCCCGTACACCCCGCCCGCCAGGACGGGCACGCCGAGGCCCTCCGCGCCGGCGAGCAGGGCGCGCCGCAGCGGCTCGCTGAAGGGCCTGTCGAAGATCCAGTGCCCCCGGCCGGCCTCGCCGGGCGCCGTGAACCACGTGCACGGCGAGCCGTCGGGCAGCCTGTTCGACGGGAAGTACAGGTCGTCGAAGACCACGAGCGAGCCGGGCGCGGCGCCCGCGTCAGCCGCCCCGCACACCGTCAGCGAGATCACGCCGTCCACGGAACAGGCGCGCAGGGCCGCGAGGTTGGCCTTGTGGTCGACCTGGTGGGACAGGCGGTGGTGCTGTGCGCCGTGCCGGGACAGCTGCACGATCTCGGTCCCCTTGAGCCGCCCCCGGGTGACGGGCACGTCGCCGTACTCCGTGCCGACCGTCTCGTCGGACGCGTCGTCCAGGTGGGGCCAGGCATAGCTGCCCGAGCCGGTGATGACACCGATGCGCATGTGGGTTCCTCCCCTTGTGCCGTGCCTGCTACTGATGCGGGCGCCGCGCGCCCCGCGCCCGTACGCGTCCGCCGAGGGCCCGCGCCCGTACGCGTCCGCCGGGCGCGTCCCCGTCCGGGCGGGCCCGGCCGCCCCCGCGGAGGGCGGACCTCCCCGGTCACGGGCGCACCCGCCGCCGCAGCCCGACGAGGCCGCCGATGACCCGGCTGTGCCGGGCCAGCCGCTGGTGCACGTCGAGGATCGCGGCGTGCCACGGCCCGTCGGCGTACGTCGGGTACGGGTGGACGGTCCCCGCGTACCGCGACGCCGTCCAGCCGAGCCTTACCGCGGTCGCCAGGTGCGCGATGGTCTCCCCGGCGCGCGGTGCCACCACGGTCGCTCCGACGACGCGGCCCCGCGGGTCGAGCACCAGGGTGGTGAAGCCCTCGGTGCGGCCGTCGGCGACGGCCCGGTCCACGCGGTCGTGCCGCAGCGTGCGGACCCGCACCCGGTCGCCGTGCGCCGCGCGGCCCTCGTCGGCGGTCAGCCCGACGCGGGCCACCTCCGGGTCGGTGTACGTCACCCACGGGACCGCCCGGTGGTCGATGCGGCGCACCGGCCCGAGCAGCGCGTTGGTGGCGGCGGTGCCGCCCTGGACGCCGCCCAGGTGCGTGAACGCCGACGTGCCGGTCACGTCCCCGGCCGCGAACACCCGGGGGTTGGTGGTGCGCAGCCGGTCGTCGACGCGGATGTGGCCGCGGCCGTCCACCTCCACCCCGGCCGCCGCCGGGTCCAGGCCGTCCGTGCGGGGGCGGCGCCCGGTGACCGCGAGGAGCGCGTCGTACGGGACGGTCTCGCCGCCGGGGCCGTGCAGGGCGCCGTCGGCGACCTTCTCCACCTGGTACCCGGTCAGGACGGTCACCCCCTCGGCCTCCAGCCGTTCCCGTACGACCCGGGAGGCGTCGGGTTCCTCGCGGGGCAGCAGCCGGTCCTGCGCCTCGACGAGCGTCACCCGGGACCCGAGCCGGCCGAGGGCCTGCGCCAGCTCGCAGCCGATGGGGCCGCCGCCCAGCACCGCGAGCCGCTCCGGCAGCCGCTCCAGGTCCCACACGGAGTCACTGGTCAGCGGCGCGGCCTCGGCGAGACCCGGCACCGGGGCGAGGGCGGGCGCGGAACCGGTCGCGACCAGCGCGTACCGGAAGGAGACCCGCCGCTCGCCGACCGACAGCGTGCGGGGGCCGGTGAAGACGGCCGGGCCGTACGCCACCTCCACGCCGAACGGCCGCAGGGCCTCGGGCGAGTCGTGCGGCTCGATGGCCGCGATGGCGCCCTTGACGTCCCGCATCACGGCGGCCAGGTCGGCGGGGCCGGCGGGCGCGGCGAGCCCGTAGCGGTCGACCCCGCGGGCCGCGTGCACCTCGGCGGCCACGTGCAGCAGCGCCTTGCTGGGCACGCAGCCGGTCCACAGGCAGTCGCCGCCCAGCCGGTCGCGCTCCACCAGCAGGGTGCGGGCGCCGAAACGGCCCGCGGTGCGGGCGGCCGTCAGGCCGGCGCTGCCGCCCCCGATGACCACGAGGTCGTACGCGCGTGCACTGCTCATGGGTGGATTCCCTCATTCCGCCGCTTGGGCCCGCTCGGTGGTGCTGTGTCCTGCTCTCCGGCTCCCTGCTGCGTCGGAAACCCGCCATGCCCCGTGGCGCCTTCCCTTCTCCTCCTCTTCCCATCCCCCCTTCCTCGTGTGCCCCCCTTTCCACGCCTGCCTCCCGTGCCCGCGTGCCTTCGGCGCCCTCGCGTGCCCTCTGTGGCCTCGCGCGCCTTCTGTGCCGTGTGTGGCCGGGTTCCTCGCGTGCGGGCGGTGCATGCTGCGGCCGGGCCGCGGGAGACGTACGGGGCAGGAACGGGAACGCGGGCGTGGAGGGAACGGGGGCAGGGACGGGGTGGAGGGCGTGGAGGGAACGGGGGCAGGGACGGGAACGAGGGCCCCGGCGGGAATGACCGGGTGCACCGGCCGGGTTCCCGGCGCGGGGTAGCACGGGTCGGGAACCCGGCATGAGGCAGGGTGGCCGGGTTCCCGACGCGGTCAGGACGGAAGGAGGCGGCCGTGATGGACGAACGGTCCTGGCGCCGGTACGTGAGCGCCTACCACGACGCGCGTCCCGGCATCACCGAGCGGCTGCTCGGGCTGGCCGAGACGTCCCCGTACGCGTGGCTGGCCGAGCCCCTGCGGACCGTGCCGGGCCCCGTGCTGGACCTGGCGTGCGGATCGGCACCCACCCGCGCGGAACTGGCCGGTGCCGACTGGGTCGGAGTGGACCTCTCCGCGGGGGAGCTCGCGGAGGCCGCCCGGCGCGGCCGGGGCCCGCTGGTCCGGGCCGGGGCCGACGCCCTGCCCTTCGGCGCGGCCACAGCGGGAGCGGTGTGCGCCGCGATGTGCCTCCCGGTGCTCACGCCCCTGCCGCGGGTGCTGAGCGAGGCACGGCGGGTGCTGCGCCCCGGCGGGGTGCTGGCCGCGCTGGTGCCGTCCGGCTCCGGGCTGTCCCCGCGCGGGCTGCTCGGATGGGCGCGGGTGATGGGCGCGCTGCGCGCCGTCCGCCAGCCGTGGCCGAACCCGCAGGCACGGGACGGACTGGCCGGGGTCCTGCGCGGGGCGGGCTTCACGGTCCGCTCCGACGAGCGCCGGGTGTTCCGCCTCGCCCTGGAGACGCCCGCCGCGGTGTCGCTGCTGGTCGAGGGGCTGTACCTGCCCGGCGTCCCGCCGGAGCGCACCGCGTCGGCCGGACGCGCCCTCGCCGCCTGGGCGCGCCCCGGGCGCCGACTGGAACTCCCGCTGCGGCGGGTCGTCGCCGTACCCACCGCACCGTGACGGCCGGCGCCCGCACCCGTCACCGCTGAACGCCCCGCGGTCCGCCCGGCCCCGTACCGCACCCGGCACCACACCGACCGGCCCACCGACCTACGGGCCCCGCGCCCCGACCGGCCCACCCACCACCTGGCACCGCGCCCCGACTGGCCCCACACACCACCAGGCACCGCGCCCCGGCCGGGCGCCGCCCGCAGCCGTGAGGACGGACCCGCATGATCCCTGGAACCGGCACGGACACCGACACCGGCGGCACCGGCAGCCCGCGCAGCGCCGACCCCCACGACCCCCACGCACCCCATGCCCCGCACGACCCGCACGCCCCGGACACGGGCACCGGCACCGATGGCACGACCGGCGACGGCACGGCCCCCGCACCGGTGCCGGAAGCACCGGCGCCGACGGCACCGTCGCGGGCCGAGCCCGGCGCGGCGGGGCGGGGCGGCCGCGGGGCCCCCTGCTGCGGCTGCTGGCGTTCGCCGTGCTGCTCGGCGGCCTGGCGGCGTGGGCCGCCCTGGACGGGGCCCGGCTGCTGGCCGGCGTCGGCGAACGGGTCGACGCACTCGGCGCCTGGGCCCCCTTCGTCTTCGCCCTGTGCTACGCGCTGGCGGTGACCGGGCTGCTGCCCGGCGCGGTGCTGTCCGCGACCGCGGGCGCGCTGTTCGGCGTGCCGGTGGGCGCGGCGGCCGTCCTGGTGGGGGCGACCGCCGGCGCGTCCCTGTCGTTCGGTATCGGCCGCCGGCTGGGCCGCCCGGCCGTCGAACGGTACGCGGGAACGGGGCGGCTGGCCCGGCTGGACGACTTCCTCGCACGGCGCGGCTTCCTGGCCGTACTGGTCATGCGGCTGGTGCCGCTGTTCCCCTTCAACCTCGTCAACTATGGTGCGGGCGTGTCCGGGGTGCGCTTCCTGCCGTTCGTGACGGCCACCGCGCTCGGCATCGTGCCGGGCACGCTCACCCTGGTCGGCCTGGGCGGCGCCCTGCGTCAGCCCGGCTCCCCGATGCTGTGGGCGGCCATCGGCGCCTTGGTGGTGCTGAGCGTCGGCGGCGGCTGGGCTGCCCGCCGCTACGGGAGGGCGGCGAAGAGGGAGGGCGCGAAGACCGTCGAGCAGCGGGGGCGTTGACCAGGTCTTCTCCAGTCCATTCGGCACTGCGGCGCCCACGGCCCCACGGCCCCACCGCTCCACGGCTCGACAGCTCGACAGCTCGACGGCTCCACCGCTCCACGGCCCGACGGCTCGGGTGAGGCGTCGCGGCGGATGGCGGCGGAGTCACGGGCCGGGCCGGGAGACCCGGAAGGCGGGGACGGGAAGGCAAGGGCAGGAAGGGCGGGCGGCGGGAAGGTGGGCGGCGGGTCGCCGGGTTCCCGACGCACGGCCCGCTCGGTGCGTACGGGCGCGGGCGACTGACGACGTGAGGAAGAGGCATGACGACCGAAGTGACCCAGCAGCCAGGCCAGTCCCAGCAGTCCCAGCAGTCCGAGCAGCCCGGGCAGCCCGGGCCGTCGCAGGTGGCAGAGGCCGTCAAGGACTACTACGGCAAGGTGCTGGCGTCCTCCGCCGACCTGAAGACCACCGCCTGCTGCACGGCGACCGCTCCTCCGCCGCACATCGCCGCCGCCCTCAATCGCGTACACGAGGAGGTCAAGGACCGCTACTACGGCTGCGGTTCCCCCATCCCCCCGGCCCTGGAGGGCGCCACGGTCCTGGACCTCGGCTGCGGCAGCGGCCGCGACGTGTACGTCCTGGCCCAGCTGGTCGGGCCGACGGGCCGGGTGATCGGCGTCGACATGACGGACGAGCAGCTGGCCGTGGCCCGCCGCCACGCCGACTGGCACGCCGAGGAGTTCGGCTACGCGAACGTGGAGTTCCGCCAGGGCTACATCGAGGACCTCGCCGCCGCCGGCATCGAGGACGGGTCCGTGGACCTGGTCGTCTCCAACTGCGTGCTCAACCTGTCCCCGGACAAGCCGCGGGTCCTCGCCGAGATCTTCCGGGTGCTCAGGGAAGGCGGCGAGATGTACGTCTCCGACATCTTCGCCGACCGCCGGCTGCCCGCCGGCCTGCTGGACAACCCCGTCCTGGTGGGGGAGTGCCTCGCCGGCGCCCTCTACACCGAGGACTTCCGCCGCGTGCTGGACCGGGCCGGCTGCGCGGACGCCCGTACGGTGGCGGAGTCGCCGGTGGAGCTGACCGACCCCGAGGTGGCGCGGGAGATCGGTTTCGCCACGTTCACCTCGCGCACGGTGCGCGCCTTCAAGTTGCCGCTGGAGGACCTCTGCGAGGACTACGGGCAGGTGGCGGTCTACCGGGGGACCCTGCCGGAGCACCCGCACGCCTTCGACCTCGACGACCACCACCACTTCCCGACCGGGAAGCCCCTGCTGGTCTGCGGGAACACGGCGGACATGCTCTCCGCGACCCGCTACGCGCCCCACTTCACCGTCACAGGGGACAAGTCCACCCACTTCGGCCCGTTTCCGTGCGGCCCCGCGACGGCGGCCGGTGCGTCCTCGGCGCCGGGTCAGGGCGCGGCCGCCTGCTGCTGACCACCGCGCGGCCGCCTGCCGCTGCCCCCTCCCACCGGGTCCACCGGCTCCACCGGCTCCACCGGGTCCACCAGGTCCACCGGGTCCACCGGGTCCACCGGTTCAAAGGGGGTACGGGGGTAAGGGGTCAGGAGACCGGTGGGCGGCTTGACTTCGCCCGCCCCCCGCCCGGTGTGCCGGGGCCGCTGCCCACGGGTGGCGCCGGCGCGGAGGGATCGCCGGCCAGCCGGTGCGCGTAGCGGTGGAGGCGGGCGGCGGCGAGGAGGCGGGTGCGCGCTGCGGGCCGCGGCGCAGCGAGGACTTGACGAGGCGCAGGGTCTCCAGGGTGCCGCTGCACACCCAGCAGCGGGCGATGTGCTCGGCGACCCGTGCCCGCGCGGCGCCGGTGAGCTCCCCGTCCGCGTACGGCCCCACCGATCTCCGCAGCCGCAAGTGGAGCAGCCTTTCACGGCACTGGGACCATATGCCGGGAGTCCGCCGGCAAAGCAGCGTCTTCATATGCCGGAAACCCGCTCGCCATGTCACGCATTCCGCCCATTCCACCCGGTGGGGCCGGTGCCGGTGTGGCGGGCCTCCCGAAGTGGCCGGCGTCCCGGCGGTGCGGAGCCCCGGTCCCGACCGGAGCCTCGGCTTCCGGCGGGCCGCGGGTCTCCGCTGGCGCGGCGCCCCCGGCTTCCGCGGGCCGCGGTCTCGGCCGGGGTGCGGTGCACCGGGTCGGCGAGCGCGGCCCTCCGGCACGCCCCGCGCAGGGGGCGGGCGGCCGTACGCAAGCCCCGCAGGGAGGGCGTCGCCGGGCTCAGCCCTCGTCGGGCCGCAGCAGCGACTCCCCGAAATGCCGCAGCCGTCGCAGCGCGTCCGGGTCGGGCTCCCGGCGCCGGGTCAGGGCCCCTTTGATCGCCTGGTACGTCCGCGCCTCCAGGCCGCAGTGGCGGCACTGCTCCAGGTGCGCGGCCACGCGCTGCGCGGTGCCCCCGCCGGTCTCGCCGTCCAGGTGCGCCTGCAGCACGCGGCCCACCTGAGCGCAGTCCATCGGCCGGTCGGGCCCGGCGCGCCGCAGCAGCATCCGTACCGCCCGCAGCACCCGCACGGTACGCATGGACCTCACCGCCCGCCCCGCCCCGGTACGAGCCCGGCGGCCGCCAGGCGCACGCGGATCCGCTTGCGCGCCCGGTGCAGTCTGCTCATCACGGTCCCCTCCGGTACGCCCAGCAGCCGGGCGGTCTCCGCGTAGGACAGGCCGTCGATGTCGACGAGCCGTAAGACCTGCTGGTGCGCGGGCGGCAGGGCGTCCATCGCCGCGTCCACGACCTCGTCGAACAGGTCGCCGACCACCAGGGACTCCGGCGACGGCTCCGTGTCCCCGGAGGCCGCCGTCAGGCGCTCCAGGTCGCCTTCCCGGTCCAGCAGGTGCGGTCTTCTGCGCCGGTGCCGGTTGATCTCGGCCCGCCGCATGATGGTCAGCAGCCAGGCGCGCGGGTGCCGCCCGTCGAACCTGTCCACCGCCTTGTAGGCGCGCAGCAGGGTCTCCTGGACCAGGTCCTCGGCGTCGGCCTGCTGGGAGGTCAGCGTCATCGCGACCCTCAGCAGCACCTCCACCTCGGGCAGTACGTACGCGGCGAACGCCTCCGCGCGGCGCGTCTCCTCGCGCTGCGCCGCGGCGCTCGGCAGCCGTTGCTCCACGGTCCTGGACCCCCCGGTCTCGACTCCCCGACGGCCTGTGCCACGGACGCTGCGTGAGGGCACGGCCGATCTTCTGTCACCGTGCAACAGTGGGCCACGCCACTCGAAGCCGGATGGAAAACCGGGGAAGTGGTTTGTTCCGTTCCGGTTGCGGCGGCCGCGGGTCCCGAAATCGCCCTGTTATGCGGTCACTCGGCCCGCGGCGGCCGCGTCCTTGGCCGCCGGGCCCTGTGGCGGCCGTGTCCTGTGTCGCCGAGGACCCGCGGGCGCCCGGGCCCGCGGACGCCCCGGGGACCCTGCGCCCGCCGTGCAGCCTGCGCCCGCCGCAGGCCCTGCGGGCGCGGGATGCCCGCGCGTGCCGGGTCCTACGGCCGCTCCGCGGTGAGGTAGCGCTGCACGGTCGGGGCGAGCCACGCGACGATCTCGTCCCGCGTCAGGTCGGCGGCGGGCGGCAGTTTCACGACGTAGCGGACGAGGGCCATGCCCAGGATCTGCGAGGCGACGAGCGCGGCGCGCCGGGGTGCCTCGGCCGGGTCCGGGCACAGGCCGGCGACCAGCGGGCCGAGCTGCTCCCGGAAGATCGCGTGCATGCGCTCCGCCCCCGCCGGGTTGGTGATGCCGCCGCGGAGCACTGCGGTGAGCACGTCGTCGGCCTCCCAGCGGTCGAGGAAGTGGCCGACGAGGGCCGCTCCCACGTGCTGGACGGGCAGCGCGCCCAGCCGCGGCAGGCGCAGGTCGATCTCGGACGCGGCGGTGAAGAGCCGCTCCTTGTTGCCGTAGTAGCGCATCACCATCGACGGGTCGATGCCCGCGTCACGGGCGATGGCGCGGATGGTGGCGCGCTCGTAGCCGTCGGCGGCGAAGCGCTCCCGGGCGGCCGCCAGGATCGCGGCACGCGTGGCGTCCGAGCGGCGCGGGGCCTCCGGCGCGGTGCCGCCCGGGGCCGGGGGCTCCGGGGCGTGCGGACCCTGGCCGGGGGTCGGGGGCTCCGGGGCGTACGGACCCTGGCCGGGGGTTCCGGGCGCGAGGGCTGGGACTTCCGTCATCATGCCAACGAATGTAGGCCAACACCTGTTGACAAGCCAGCCGCGGCGGGAGCAGACTTGCCAACAAGCGTTGACCAACAGGCGTTGGCCAACGACTGTTGACGCTCGTCTGCCATGGGAGGGCGGCATGAACCGGACGCTGCACACGGGCACCGACACGGACACGGGCACAGGCGCGGACACCGGTCCGCAGGAGGGGGCGCACAGGGGCGGCGGTGGCACGGAGGCGGATGTCGCCGTGGTGGGCGCGGGCCCGACGGGGCTGCTGCTCGCCGGAGACCTCGCCGCGGCCGGCCTGCGGGTGACACTCGTCGAGCGCCGACCCGCCGGCACCGGCAACCTCACGCGCGCCTTCGGTGTCCACGCCCGCACCCTCGAAGCGCTCGACGCCCGGGGCGTGGCCGACGAACTGGTCGACACGGGCAGCCGCCTCACCCGGCTGCGCCTCTTCGGGCGCGCCCGGCTCGACTTCTCCGGGCTGCGGTCCCGCTTCCCGTACCTGCTCGTCACACCCCAGTACGAGGTGGAGCGCGTGCTGCGGCGGCGCGCGGCGGAGGCCGGCGTCGACTTCCGGTACGAGACGGCCCTGCGGCACCTGCGCCAGGACGCCGAGGGGGTCACGGCGGAGCTCGACGCACCCGGCGGCGGCGCGTCCGTGCTGAGGGTCCGGTACCTCGTCGGAGCGGACGGGCTGCGCAGCACCGTGCGGGGGCTGCTGGGGCTGCCCTTCCCGGGCGAAGCGGTGATCCGCTCGATGGTCCTCGCCGACGTGCGGTTCACGCGGGAGCCGGAAGACCTGGTCGCCGTGCAGGCCGCAGACGGCGCCTTCGCGTTCGTGGCGCCTTTCGGCGACGGCTGGTACCGGGTGATGGGCTGGGACCGCGACCGGGAGGCGCCCGACAGCGAACCGGTCGGGCTGGAGGAGGTCCGCGGCATCCTGCGCCGGGCCCACGGCACCGACTACGGCATGCACGACCCGCGCTGGCTCTCCCGTTTCCACAGCGACGAACGGCAGGTGCCGGCGTACCGCGCCGGGCGGGTCTTCCTCGCGGGCGACGCCGCCCACATCCACTCGCCCGCGGGCGGGCAGGGCATGAACACGGGGCTGCAGGACGCGGCCAACCTCTCGTGGAAGCTGGCCGCCGTGCTGCGCGGCCACGCCCCGGACCCCGAGGCGCTGCTGGACAGCTACCACGCGGAGCGCCACCCGGTCGGCAGGGCCGTGCTGCGCAGCAGCGGCGGCATCCTGCGCCTCGCCATGGCGGACACCCCGGCGCAGCGCGCCCTGCGTGCCGCCGTCACCGGTCTGCTCGGCGCCGCCCGGCCGGTGTCGGACAGGGCCGTCGGCCAGATCAGCGGCGTCGGCATCCGCTACCGCGCCCCACGCGGCGCCCACCGCCTCACAGGGCGGCGCGCGCCGGACCTGGCCCTGGAGGAGGGCCGCCTCTACGAACTCCTCAGGAAGGGCGCGTTCGTCCTGGTGCACCCGCCGGGCGCGGCGGCGGCCGCCGCGCGGTGCGCTCCCGCCTCGGCTGTGGCCGGGGAGGTCGTCCACGCGACCTGGGCCCGCGCCGGCCGGGGCACGACCCTGCTGGTCCGGCCCGACGGCTACATAGCCTGGGCCGCCGACTGACGGCCGGACGCCGCCGGGCCGGGCGGAGCGGGCGCCGTTCGGGCGGATGCCCGGGACGGGCGGAGCGGACGCCCGGGACGGGTGGGGAGCGGTGACGGGGGCCACGGCCCCATGCCGGTGGCTGCGGTAGCTTCCGAGCATGTCGTACCGCCGCCCGGACCAGCCGGCCCCCGCCGCCTCGCCCGGCGGACCCACCGCCACCCACGCGCAGCCCGGCCCCGCGGCCGAGACCCCCGCGGCCGAGACCCCCGCAGCGGAGACCCCCGCAGCGGAGACCCCCGCGGCGGAGACCCCCTCGGCGGAGACCGGTGTGGCCGCCGGCGCCGGCGGCGTCGCCGCGCTGAGCGCGCCTGGGGCGCCGTTCGCCACCGTCCGCGGAGAGGACGGGCGGCTGCGGTACGTCCGAGGTCCCCGCACGCTGCCGGAGGTCCTGGAAGCCACCCGGGGCTTCGGGACGCGGACGTTCCTGGTCGCGGACGACGGGACGGCGTACAGCTACGCCGCCTTCCACGCGGCCGCGGCGGGCCTGGCGCGCCGGCTGTCCGGCGCGTACGGTCTGCGGCCGGGCGACCGGGCGGTGATCGCCGGACGCAACAGCCCGGAGTGGCAGGTCGCGTTCTGGGCGGCGCAGCTCGCCGGACTCGTCGCCGTACCGCTGAACGCCTGGTGGACGGCGGCGGAGTGCGCGTACGCCCTGGACGACTGCGAGCCGGGCATCCTGCTCGTGGACGGCGAGCGGGCCGAGCGGCTCGCCCCGTGGGCGCGGCGCCGGGGCGTGCCCGGGATCGTCTTCCACGGGGACCCGCAGCGGGGGTTCGGGACGTACGGGTTCGAGCCGCACGGGTTCGAGCCGTACGGGACGGGCGAGTACGGCCCGTACGGCCCGCCGGGACCGGGGGAGTACGGCCCCCACGGCCCCAATGGTCCGCGCAGTCCGGAGGGGCCGGGGGCCCACGGCCCGCACCGCTCATCCGGCCCGCACGGCCCGCAGGGCCTGCACGGCCCGCACGGTCCCCACGGCTCGCGGGGGTCCGAGGGGCGCGGTCCGCATGGCTCGCCGGGGACCGGGGCGTACGGCGGCGGGGCTCCGGACCCGTCGGGCGCCGCGCCCCGCGTCACCGTGCGGCCCGAGGACGACGCCACGATCACGTACACCTCCGGCACCACCGGCCGCCCCAAGGGGGCCGTCGCCACGCAGCTCGCCCAGGCCGCCGCGGCGGTCAACCCGCGGTTCCAGGCCGCCGCGGCCGCCATGGAACGCGGTGACCACCCGGGCAGGGGCCGCGTGCCCGTGTCGCTGACGACGTTCCCCTTCTTCCACGCGGCCGCCTTCACCTCCCTCTACGGGATCATGGCCGCCGGCGGGACCCTCGTGACGATGCGCAAGTGGGACCCGGACACCGCCCTGGACCTGATCGACCGCTACGGCGCCACGCACTACGCGGGTGTCCCGGCCACCGCTCTCCAGCTCCTCGACGCGGCGGAGGCCCGCGGCCACCGCCTCCCGAGCCTCACCAACCTCAACACCGGAGGGGCCCCCGCACCGCCCTCGCTCGTACGGCGGCTGACCGCGGCGTACGGCGAGCGCATCGAGCCGCGCAACGGCTACGGCCTCACCGAGACGTGCGGCGGCGTCCTCGCCCACTACGGCGACGCCTACCGCCGCCGCCCCGACAGCGTGGGCCGCCCCACGCCCGTCACCGAGACGCGGATCGCCGGACCCGGGGGGCGCCCCCTGCCGACCGGAGAGGTCGGCGAGCTGTGGCTGCGCGGCCAGAGCCTGGTGCGCGGCTACTGGCGGGACGAGCGGGCCACCGCGGAGGCGTTCACCGGCGACGGCTGGTTCCGCACCGGCGACCTGGCCCTGGTCCGCGAGGACGGGCGGGTGTCCGTCGTCGACCGGATCAAGGACGTCGTCATCCGGGGCGGCGAGAACGTGTACTGCGTCGAGGTGGAGGCCGCCCTGTTCGCGGACCCCGCCGTCGCCGACGCGGCCGTCCTGGGCGTCCCGCACCCCGTGCTCGGCGAGGAGGTCGCCGCCGTCGTACGCCCCCGCGTCCCGGCGGCACCCGCCGCCCACTCCTCCGCGGACGCTCCCGCCTCCCCGGCCCCCGGCGGGCGCGGAGACGGCCCCCGGCCCCCGGGACGCCCGGCACCACGGAGGCACCCGGCACCACGGAGGCACCCGGCGCCACGGAGGCACCCGGTACCACCGGGGCGGGGCTCACCGCGGACGCGCTGCGGGACCGGCTCCGAGCGGGCCTCGCGCCGTTCAAGGTGCCCGCGCACATCCTCGTACGGGACGCGCCGCTGCCCCGGAACGCGGCCGGCAAGGTCCTGAAGGACCGGCTGCGCGAGGAGGTCCTGGAGGCGCTCACTCGCGGGTGACGCGCACCCGGTGCGTGCCGTCTCCCTTGCGTGCCAGTACCGAGATGCGGATCCCCGCCTTCCGGTCGACGAACGACTCGCCCGGCCGGTAGGGCGCGTCGGACAGCTCCGCGTGGACGTTCGGCCGCCGGGTGCAGCCGCCGCTGTCCGGCTCGCTGTCCAGGACCCTGACGGGCCCCTGCCCGGTGTCCACGTCGGACCGCACCCGGTAGATGAGCACGCCCGGCTCGCACACGGCCTCGTCGTTGCCTTCCGGCGTGCGCACCTCCACCACGTACCCGGACCGCCGGTCGAGCGGGACGAGCGCCAGCTTCGGTCCGCCGTCGTTGCGGCCCAGCGGTGTCAGCGTGTAGTCGCGGGTGCCGCTCGCCGCCGCGCACCGCACCTGGCCGGGGTCGAGCCAGCCCAGCTTCCACTTGTGCCAGCCCAGCAGGTCGTTGTTGGCGCCCCAGTCCTCGGACATGATGTCCCAGTGCCCCACCGCGGCGCCGCCCTCGCTGGTGTACAGGTCGGGCAGGCCGAAGACGTGGCCGTTCTCGTGGGGCAGCACCCGGTAGCCGGTCTCGTGGAACGATCCCGAGCCGTCGTCCTGGCGGCTGTACACGAACGACGTGTTCGCGAGGGCCACCCCGTCCGCCTCCGGTGCGTCGCTGTTGCCGGAGAAGGTCACCGACAGCACCGTGTCCAGCGCGGAAGGGCCCGCGTTCGGCGTGACGAGGACGTTCACCAGGTCGTACGCGCTGAAGTCCACCCGGTCGTCGGACGCGGCCACGATGTCCTCGACGAGCTGCCGGTAGCCGGGCTCGTAGGGGGCGCCGCGCGCGATCCCGTACGCGCGGAAGGGGCGGGGCATCCGCAGCCAGTCCGGCACGGGCGTCTCGGGCACGTAGTGGAGCCTGCCGTAGGAGCTGGTGCGGAACCAGTCCGAGGTCTGCGGGAAGAACTCCGCGTACCGCCTCATGGCGAGGCCCTCACCGGGTGCGTCCGGGAAGTCGATCATCAGGGTGAGGGCCCGGATGACGCCGGTCGAGCGGCTGTAGCCGGGAGGCGTCGGCAGGCCCTCCGACATCTGCACGCCGGACGTCGTCCGGATCCGGCACGGCGCGAGGGACTGCGCGTCGGCCCGGGGCCCGGGCCCCGCCGTGGCGGCGGCCTCGGTGTCGGCGGCGGGTCCCGCGGTGGCGGGGACGGGACCGCCGAGGCCGACGCTGCCGGAGGCGAGGGCGGCGATGGCCAGGGTGGCGGCGGTGCCGAGGGCGGCCGAACGGCGTATGCCGCGGGTCCCGCGCGCCTCCCGCGCGCCCGGGGGCGGACCGCCTCGCGCGCCCTGTCGTCTGCCTCGTATTCGCCGTCGCCGGCGGGTCTGCTGCTGCATGCCCACACGCCCTTGGCTCGGCGGCAGCCGGCCGGTTCCGGGCTGCGCTCCGTGGGCTCAGCCTGTGCCGGGCGGTGTGCGGGCGCGCGCCGGGTGGCCCGATCGTGGGAACCGCGGCAACCCGGGAGAACCGCGTCGGTCGTGGAACGGTACGGCCGCCCCGACGGCCCCCGACGGCCCCGGCCGGCGGGGGCCGTCGGGCCGCTCGCGGGAAGGGCGTGCTGGGGCCGGCGAGCGGTACGGCCGCCCCCGCGGGAGGGCCGCGTAGGCCCGTTCAGCGGTATCACCCCACCGGCGGCCAAGAGGCCCAGCCCCCACCGGGTGGTGCTGCCTTTCCCGTAGGCCGATCGCCCCTGCCCCACCGGGCGGTACGGCCGCCCTCGCGGCCCGCCCCGCCCTCCCGCCGGGCGCTCCGGCCGCCAGTGAGACCGTGCCGTCCCATCGAAGCGGAACTGCCGCCCCCGAGGGCGGGGGTGAGGACGGCCGTGCGGGGGCCGCGCCTGCTGCGGTGACGGCGGACCTGCTCGGGGTCAGCGGAGCCAGGGCAGGTCCGTGTTGGCGTCGGGCTGCTGGAGCCCGTCGGCCATCGCGCGCATGATCTCGCCGAGCTGCTCGGTCTGCTCGGGGGTGAGCCGGTCGAAGAGGGCCTGTCGGACGGCGGCGACGTGACCGGGGGCGCTGCGCTTGAGCACCTCGTACCCCTCGTCCGTCAGGTAGGCGTTCTGGCCGCGCTTGTCGGAGGGGCAGTCCTCGCGGCGGACCCAGCCGTTCTTCTCCAGCCGGGCGATCGCGTGGGACAGGCGCGAGCGGGTGATCTTGGCGTCCTTGGCCAGCTGCGTCATCCGCATGCGCCGGCGCGGGGCCTGCGAGAGCTGGACCAGCAGCCCGTAGTAGATGTGCGGCATTCCGGCGTCGCGCTGGAGCTGGCGGTCGAGGTGGTCCTCGAGCAGGGTGGTGGCGTGCCGGTACGAGCGCCAGACGTCCTGCTCGCGGTCGGTCAGCCAGCGCGGCTCGGCACCGCCCTCGCGGTCGGCGGAGGCAGCGTTCATGTATCCACCCTACTTGTTCTTGAAGCTTCAACTAAAGCGAGTTAGCCTGGCCCCGAGAGCCTGCAAGCTCACCATTCTGGATGCGCCATGAACGACACCCGCACCACCGAGGGGCGCCTGCCGGCGCTCTACCTCTCGCACGGCGCGCCGCCGCTGGCCGACGACCCCGTCTGGCCCGGCGAACTCGCCGCCTGGGCCGCCGCGCTCCCGCGGCCGGACGCGATCCTGATGGTCTCCGCCCACTGGGAGGAGGCCCCGCTGGCCCTCGGCGCCACCAGGACCGTCCCCCTCGTCCACGACTTCTGGGGGTTCCCCGAGCACTACTACTGCGTCCGCTACCCCGCGCCCGGCGCACCCGGACCGGCCGACGCCGTCCGCAAGCTGCTGCACGGCCCCGGTACGCCCGTGCAGGACGTCCCGGACCGCGGGCTGGACCACGGGGCGTACGTCCCGCTGGTCGAGATGTACCCGGACGCCGACGTGCCGGTGCTCCAGATCTCCCTGCCCACCCTGGACCCGCGCAGGCTCATGGAGGTCGGCCGCAGGCTCGCGCCGCTGCGCGACGAGGGCGTGCTCATCGTCGGCAGCGGCTTCTTCACCCACAACCTGGCCGCCCTGCGCCACGCCGGCGGGGTGCCGGGCTGGTCGTCCGACTTCGACGACTGGGGCGGCAGGGCGCTGGCCGCCGGGGACGTGGACGCGCTGCTCGACTTCGCGCACAAGTCCCCGGCCGGAAGGCTCGCCCATCCCCGTACGGAGCACTTCGCGCCGCTGTTCGTGGCGCTCGGCGCGGCGGACGCCGCGGGCGACCTGGACTCGGCCCGCAGCGTGATCGACGGGTTCTGGATGGGCATGGCGAAACGCTCGGTCCAGTTCGGCTGAGCGCCGCGCCGTCGACCGCTGCCGCCGCCGGCGGACACGGTCCATCCGGCCCTCACAGGCCGCCCCGCGGTCCACCCGGCCGCCGCCCCGCGGTCCTTCCAGCCGTCGTCGGCCGCCCGCAGGGCTCACCCCTCCAGGGGATCGATGAGCTCGACCGCCCGGACCGCTGCGGTCAGCGCGGCGGCGTCACCGACGTCCAGCGCGGTGTCGGCGAACTTGATCACGTGCTCGTCGCCGTGCACGGCCGCCCGCTCCAGCACCTCCCCCGCGTGCAGCGGGCCCGTCTCATACGGAACGGGCTCGCGCGGCCGGTACGCCGCCGTGACCGCCGCGGACGCGGCCCACGCGGCGCCCAGGCTGGGCACCCACAGCTCCCGGGGCAGCGCCGGCAGGGTGCGCAGCACGGCGTTCGGCGCGGTCGCCGCGTGGACCAGCATGACCGGCGAACCGTGCGCGTGGGCGGCGTACCGGTGCGTGGCGGCCGTCACCAGTTCGGCGAGCCGGTCGCGTGCCTCGTCGGGCCCGGCGGCCGAGCCCCACTGCGGGAACGCCGTCAGCCGGGCGAGCCGCTCCCGGATCCCGCCGTCCTGCACCGCGGCGGCCGGTACGGCGTCCAGCGCGGCGGCCGCGGTCGGCGCGGCGGCCAGGGTCCCGAGCGGGGGCAGCGGCGCGTGGCGCGCCGCCCAGTAGCCGAGCGCGTGGGCGAGCTCGGCGCGGCGGGGCGCCGTGGCCTCCCCGGCCAGCAGGGTCCGTACCGCGTGCCCGACCCGGATCACCGGGTGGGTGGCGCCGCCCGCGATCCCGGGCAGCAGCCGCGGCCACCACTCCGCGAGGACGTCCCGCCAGGGCCGCTCCTCGGTCTCCGCCTCGAAGAAGCGCGTCCAGTCCGTGATCCGCGCGGGGTCGCCGAGCGCCTCCCGCCAGGTGTCGGCCGTCACCCGCACGGAGGGGGCGGGCATGTCCTCCAGCCGGTCCCGGTAGGCGTCCAGCCAGCGGTGGACGCGTGGCGCGTGGCCGTGCCGCACCAGCGCCTCGACGGCCATGGGGGCGTGGTTGGAGAGCCAGTCGTCCCGCTCGGGGCCGGACGCGTGCAGCCGCTCCAGCGCTTCGTCGAGGATGCCGGTCGTGTCGTCGCCTGTGCCCTTGGTGTCCATGCCCGGGACCTTAGGGGTGCCGCGCGGTCCCGGGCATCGGGCCGGGGGCGGATCCGGCCGGACGGTGCGGACCTAGGCCGACGGTCCCAGGGCGGCCGAACCCGAACGGGTGAGCCGCCCGCCCGCGTCCCCCAGCCCCGTCCCACAGGAGTCACCCGCCACGCCTTCCGCGCGGCACACCCACGGCACACCCACGGCGCCCCGCGGCCGCCCTCCACCGCGCCTTGCGGCCCGCTGCGACGGTTGCGCTGCGACGGGCTCCGCAGCGGGGCAACCCTGCGGCAGTGCCCGTCGTCTTCAAGGGCGGGAAAGGAGCCGCGCAGGGCCCCGGCGGGAGCGGGCCTGGAGGGGCAGCCGCAGCGGCGGGGGAGGCCGAGGCGGCCAGGGCGGTGGGCGGCCGTGCGGGGGTCACCGTCCGCCTCGGCCGACCGGGTGCCGCGTCAGCCGACGGGTGCCGCGTCAGCCGACGGGGGCCGTCCGCCGACCGGTGCCGCGTCGCCGTGCCGGACCCCCGCGCGCATGCCCCGGCGGACCGACCGCAAGGGGGACGGCCAGGGAGATCCGGCCAAGCGGGAAGGCCGCACACGGGCAGTCGCGGGGCCTGCTGCACACGCTCCCACCTGCGCGTCCAACCGATCGATCATCGTTCGGCGGCGGCTGCGGCCGGACAGGGTACTGCATGATCACAAAAAAGGATGTGCCGCGTGGGAATTCTGTCCGGTTTCCAGTCGTTGTTTCCCACGGATGCAGGGCACCCGTCAGGGTGTCGCGACCTACTCAGCCAAGGGAGCTCGCATGGCAACCCGTGCCGTCGTCCGTGACCAGTCCTCCACCACCGGGACGCAGCGGGCAGACAGCGTTCGCGGGGAGATCGCCGACCGCGACCTGGTCGGCATGTACCTCGACGAGATCGCGCGGACTCCGCTGCTCGACGCCGCCAGGGAGGTCGAGCTGTCCCAGATCATCGAGGCCGGGGTGTACGCCCGGCAGATCCTGGACGGCGAGATCGACGCGCCCGCGGGCGGTGCCACCCGCGAGGAGCTGGAGCTTCTGGCAGCCGAGGGGGAGCGCGCCAAGGACGTCTTCATCCGCTCGAACCTGCGGCTCGTGGTCGCGGTCGCCCGTCGCTACCCGCGCAGCGGCCTGCCCCTGCTGGACCTGATCCAGGAGGGCAACGCCGGCCTGGTGCGCGCGGTGGAGAAGTTCGACTACACCAAGGGCTTCAAGTTCTCCACGTATGCGACGTGGTGGATCCGCCAGGCCATCACCCGGTCCATAGCGGACCAGTCGCGCACGATCCGGCTGCCCGTGCACCTCGTGGAGGAGCTGGGCCGGATCCGGCGGGTGCAGCGCGAGTTCAACCGCGAGCACGGCCGCGAGCCGGAGCCCGCGGAGATCGCCGCCGACCTGGGGTCGACCCCGGAGCGGGTCAGCGACGTGCTGGACTGGGCGCGCGACCCGGTGTCGCTGAACATGTCGGTGGACGACGCGGGGGAGACCCAGTTCGGCGACCTGCTGGAGGACACCTCGGCGGTGTCGCCCGAGCAGTCGGTGCTCACCCTGCTGCGCAGTGAGGAACTGGACGACCTGATCGACCGGCTCGACCACCGGACCGCCTCCATCATCCGGATGCGGTACGGCATCGAGGACGGCCGCGAGCGGACCCTCACCGAGGTCGGCAAGCAGCACGGGCTGACCCGCGAGCGCATCCGCCAGATCGAGAAGCACGCCCTGCTGGAGCTGAAGCGCCTGGCCCGCGACACGGGCTTCGACGCCGCGGCCTGACCCCCGCCCGGCCCGCGAGGGCCGGGCCCCAGACCCACCGCCCTGCCCGGATCCCCCCCCTGGGGTGGGGCGGTGGCCCACCCGCAGCGCTCTGCCCACCCCCCCCGGCAGGGCGCTGCGGCCTACCACCCACGAGCCCGCCGCCGCCCCGGACCTCCCGCTTTCCCGGGCCGCCCCCTTGGCCTGCCGGCCTCCCGGGCCGCTTCGCGCCCCGGGCCGCCGCCACCCGGGACCGCCGTCACGCCAAGCCGGCGCACCGCGTTCTCCCGCCTGTCCGGCCGCCGTCACACCAGGCACCGTGTCCGCCCGCCCGCCGTCAGGCCGGGTCGGCGTCCCTCACCCGGCCGCCGCACTCGCCGGGCTCCGGCAGCCGGCCCGGTCGCCACGACCCCGGGCCGGCGCCCGCCCACCGGGCTCCGGGCACCGGCCCGACCGCCGCCCCGAGCCGCCGCGCCCGCCGGAGCCCGGCCGCCTTCACTCACCGGCCCCCGCCATCCACCCGCCCCCAGTCACCCCGCAGGCCGCCGCGCCGGGTCGGCGCCCGTTCTCCCGCCTGCGACAGGCGCGCCCCCAGCTCCGCCACGTGCGCCACCAGCGCGTCCGGGCCGTGGAGCGTGAAGTCGCAGCCCGTCAGGGCCAGCCGCACCGCGAGCCATTCCACGGACTCGGCGACCCGGGCCGTCAGCCGGCATGTCCCCTCGCCGGTTGCGACCGGCGCCAGATGCGGCGGGAGGCGCGCCGCCACCCGCTCGGCCGGCGCCGCGAACGTGACGTCCAGCTCCACTTCTTCCCGGCGCCGCCGCAGCGACCGCTCCAGCAGCGTCGCCGCGTCCCCTGTCGGCAGCTCCCGCGGGGTGAAACGGGCCCCGGTCGGGAAGGGGTCGCCGACGCGGTCGACGCGGAACGTGCGCCAGTCCTCCCGTTCCAGGTCGTACGCCACCAGGTACCAGCGGTAGCCGGTGGACACCAGCCGGTACGGCTCCACCTGCCGCCGCGACTCGGCGCCGTCCCCCGCCCGGTACGCGAAGCGCACCCGCTCCTGCCCGGTGACCGCGCCCGCCAGCGTGGTCAGCACGCGCGCGTCGACCGTCGCGCCGTCGCCGCGCGTCAGCGGCAGGGTCGCGCTCTGCAGCGTCGACACCCGGTGCCGCAGCCGGGACGGCAGGACCTGCTCCAGCTTGGCCAGGGCCCGTACGGATGCCTCCTCCACCCCCTCGACGGCGTGGCCCGCGCCCGCCCGCAGGCCCACCGCGATGGCGACGGCCTCGTCGTCGTCCAGGACCAGGGGCGGCATCGCCGTACCGGCGACCAGGCGGTACCCGCCGACGGCGCCCTTGGACGCCTCCACCGGGTAGCCGAGTTCGCGCAGCCGGTCGATGTCGCGCCGGATCGTGCGGGGACTGACGTCGAGCCGCTCGGCCAGCTCAGGGCCTGGCCATTCGCGCGGCGTCTGGAGCAGGGACAGGAGCCGCAGAAGACGTGCCGGTGTGTCCGTCATGCCTCCACCATGACGCACCATGAGGACACAAACTGTCCTAGTGCCGTCCTAGCGTCTGCCGCATGACCGCCGAGACCTCACCGCGGACCTCCACGCGGACCTCCCCGCGCGGGAACGAGCACCCGGGCCGCCACCCCGAACCCGCCACCGACCGGAACCCGCACCCGGCCCCGCCCCGGCACCCCGACCCGGCCCCGCGCCCCGGCGGGGCCGCGGGCCCGGACGCTGCGGGCGCCGTACCGGACCGGCGGCGCTGGTTCGCCCTGGCGATCGTCATGACCGCGGCGTTCATGGACCTGGTCGACGTCACGATCGTCAACATCGCCATCCCGGCGATCCAGCGGGACCTGGGCGCCGGCTTCGGCGCCATCCAGTGGATCACCGCCGGATACGCCCTCGCCTTCGCCGCGGGCCTCATCACCGGCGGCCGCCTCGGCGACATCCACGGCCGCAAGCGCCTGTTCCTCATCGGCGTCGCGGGGTTCACGCTGGCGTCCGCGCTCTGCGGGTTCGCCGCGTCCCAGGAGATACTGGTCGCCGCCCGCATCCTGCAGGGCGGCACCGCCGCGCTGATGGTGCCGCAGGTCCTGTCCCTCGTGCACGCGACGTTCCCGGCGCACGAGCGCGGCAGGGTCTTCGGCCTCTTCGGCGCGGTCGTCGGTCTCGGCGCGGTGTCGGGACCGCTGCTCGGGGCGCTGCTCACCCAGTGGGACCTGTTCGGCCTCGGCTGGCGGCCGATCTTCCTCATCAACCTGCCCGTCGGCATCGCCGCGCTGCTCCTCGGCCGGGCGTTCATCACCGAGTCCCGGGCCCCGAAGGCGCTGCGCCTCGACCTGCCCGGTGTCGTCGTCGCGGTCGCCGCGATGCTGCTCCTGATGTACCCGCTGACCCGGGGCGCCGAACTGGACTGGCCCCTGTGGTGCTTCGCCGCGATGGCGGCCGCGCTGCCGGTGTTCGCGGGCTTCGTCGCGTACGAGAAGCGCAAGGCGCGCCGTGACGGTTCGCCGCTCGTCGAGCTGTCCCTGTTCCGGGTGAGGAGCTTCGCGGCGGGTGTCGCCGTCCAACTCGTCTTCGGTGTCAGCCTCGGCATCTTCTTCCTGGTCTGGACGCTGTACATGCAGATCGGGCTCGGCTGGAGCGTGCTGCGGGCCGGACTGACCGGGGTGCCGTTCTCGGTCGCGGTATCCGTCGCCGCGGGGATCTCCGTGCAGAAGCTGGTGCCGCGCTTCGGGCGCAAGGTCCTCCAGGCCGGCGCGCTGACGATGATGGCGGGCATCGGACTGTACGTGTGGGAGTCCGACCGGTACGGCATGGGCATCACGTCCTGGCAGATGGCGCTGCCTCTGGTGGTGATGGGGGCCGGCATGGGCCTGATCGTGGCGCCGCTGACGGACGCGGTGCTGTCGGAGGTGCCGCGGGAACACGCCGGTTCGGCGTCCGGGCTCATCAACTCCGTGATGCAGATGGGCAACGCGCTGGGGCTCGGCCTGGTGTCCGTGGTGTTCGTGCCGGGCGGCGCGGGCCCCGCCGTCGTGGCGGCGTTCGAGGGAGCGCTCGGGTGGGTGGCCGCGGTGCTCGGCGCGGTGTTCCTGCTGATGTGCGCGCTCCCCGCGAAGCCGCGGCTGCACACCGAGGCGGAGGCGGCGGGTGCGGCGGCCGCCGTCGGCGGGGTCGGGAACAGCGCCGCGGCGGGCACCGTGCCCGCGGAGCGGTCCGCGGGCCGGGAGGCCGCCCCGGCGGGGTGACGGCGGGCGCCCCGTGGTGACGGCCCCGTGGTGACGGCCCCGGGGTGACGGCCCCGTGGTGACGGCCCCGTGGTGACGGCCCCGCCGGGCGTCAGTTCCCGGCGGGGCCGCCGGTCGAAAAGCACCGCGCCCGCGGTGCGGGGCCCCGCCGTCGCGGGGCTCACCCGGGTGGCGGTCAGCGCACCCGCGACGCCCGCAGCTCCATCGCGGCACGCGCGGTGCGCTCGTCCTCGTACACCTCGCACATGTGGCGCCCGTCCGGCGTCGCCGTGTGCTCGACCTCCCAGACGCTCATCTCGGTGCCGTCGAGCAGCAGGAACGCGTGCTCGTACAGGGAGAAGCCCGCGTCCCTCCCCGCCACACTGCACTGCCGCCCGAAGACCTGCTGGATGTGGTGCGCGAACGCGCCGCGCAGCCGCGCCGCCACCGCGTCGCCCGGCCGGTTCCGGTTCTCCGCGCGGCGCAGCACCCGGCGGGCGTGGTCCGCCGAGTCGTCCGGCACGTACACCCGCGGCGCGGGCTCCGGCGGGCGCACCAGCAGTGCGCTCAGCAGCTCCAGGTCCGCGTCGAGGTCGTCGTCCAGCGGGTCTCCGAGCCCCACGGCCTCGGGCAGGCCGAACGCCTCCGACAACCGGACGGCGGCCAGCCGCACCTCCGTCTTGTCGGCGTACAGCTCGTGGTGGTCGCGGCCGTCCGCGCCCGTGTGGTGCACCAGCTCCCACAGCGTCAGCGACGCCCCGTCGGCCAGCAGGAACGTGTGGCGGTACGTCGTGCGGTGGAGCGCCGCACTGTGGTGCGAGGCGTGCAGCGCACTGGCGTGCGCCAGCGCCGTACGGAGCCGCTCGACCAAAGCGTCGGGCAGGTCGAAGGAGTTGAGCGCCCGACCCAGGAGCCGCTCGACGTGCTGCTCCGTGGTCTCGTACGGATCGTTCCGATCGATCGGATCGTTCAAGATGGGTCTCCAGGGCCGTCGCCGCGTGTTACTCGGTGCTTGCTCAAGGTAGTGCCTCGGTACGACAACGCGTCCGGGTTCCGTGAAACGTACGGCGCACGTGGCCGGTTCCCGCGCGCCCCCGCCCCGATTCCTTCAACGCTCTGCACCCGTACGCCAGTTCATACCCGGCAGCGGCCCGTACAGGCCCCGGTATGACGGAAAGTCTCCCCCCGGGCCCCGCAGGTCCTCCGCGGCCAGGACCGCCCGGACGATGGCCCGGGACACGACCTCGGCGCTCGCCGCGAGCACCGCGTTCAGCGCCAGCGGGTCACCGCTCCCCGCCGGCGGTCCGCCCCGGTCCGCCGCCGCGGCCACGGCCCCCTGCTCCCCGGTCTCCGGCGCGGGGCCCTCCGCACGCGGCGCGCGCCCCCGGTGAGCGGGCGTGCGCCGGTCGCGAGGGTGAACACGGTGTCGCCGTCGTTCAGCAGGTGCACCGGTCGCACGGCGCGCGCGATGCCGTCGTGCGCCGTCCCGGCCACCTTCTGGGCCTGCGCCCGCGTCAGCTCCGCGTCCGTGCCCACGACGACCAGTGTGGTGTTCATCGGCGGCATCCCGCTGCGCTCCCGCGCCTCCGCCAGCCGCAGCATCGCCGCCGCGTGCACCGCCGGGTCCGGGTACGCGGGTCCGCCGCCGCGCGCGCCCTCCGCAGCGAAGTGCGGGTCGCCGTACGCGCCGTACAGCACGCCCGTCACCGGATCGAGCGGCGACCCGACGCCGTTCGCGACGACCAGCGCGGCCACCGTCACCCCGGAACCCTCCAGCACCGTGCTCGCCGTGCCGACGCCGCCGCGCAGCCCGCCGACCACCGCGCCCGTCCCCGCGCCCACGCACCCGCACTCCACCGGCGACCCCGGCTCCGCCGCCGCGGCCGCCGACACCGCGGCCCGGCCGGTCGCCCCGTCGGGGCGCGCCCGCCACTCGCCGCCCCGGCCGAGATCGAACAGGCAGGCCGCCGGCACCACGGGCACCACGTGCGTGGGCTCGGGCCCCACCCGCACCCCGCGCCCCCGCTCCTCCAGCCACGCCATGACCCCGGCCGCGGCGTCCAGCCCGTACGCGCTGCCGCCCGTCAAAACCACCGCGTCGACCTTCTGCACCAGGTTCCGCGGGTCCAGGGCGTCCGTCTCGCGGGTGCCGGGGCCGCCGCCCCGCACGTCCACGGCGGCCACGGCGCCGCCCCCAGGCGCGAGGACCACCGTCGTCCCGCTCAAGGCGGAGCCGCCCGGCACACGCGCGTGCCCCACCCGCAGCCCCGCCACATCCGTCAGCCCGTCCCCGGGCGCGCCGACCCCGGCCGGGGTCCCGTCCTTGGCATCCATGCCGCATGCCTAGCACGCGGCGCCCCCGTCCGGCAGCGGGCACCGCGGGATCACGCCGCCGCGCCCTCCCGGGCCCCCGCGCCGTCCTGCCGGTCCGCCTCCCGGGCCGCCAGCACCACCCCGGCAGCCACCGCGGCCGCAGCGACGAACCCGGCCGCGAGGACGGCCCAGTGCCCGGCGAAGGTGCACAGCAGTACGCCCAGCGCCGCGCACGGCAGCACCAGTTGCCGCGCCAGACCCGCCTTGAAGTAGCGGGCGTGCAGCAGCCACACCAGCAGCAGGTACAGCGCGGACGGCAGCGTCACGGCGGCCGCCGCCGCGAGGCCCGAGAGGTGGGCCGCGCCCACGGCGTGCTCCACCGACACCTCCAGGCCGGCGCCGATCGCGGCCGCCGACGCGAAGACCAGGTAGTGCCCGTAGCCCCAGAGGAAACCCTCCCGGTTCGACCGGAGGCGCGCGTGGGCGGGCACCACGAAGTAGATCCACCACGCGGAGAACACCAGCAGCAGCCCGCCCGCCGCGATCGGCGCCAGCTCGTCGAGCGCGTCGTTCTCCGCCACACCCGACTGCACGGCGACGGTCGCCGCCGCGATGGTCTCGCCCAGCACGATGATGGTGAACAGCCCGTACCGCTCGGCGATGTGGTGCGCGTGCCAGCTCGACGCGGAACGCCGCTCGGCGTAGAGCGGCACGGACAGCTCGGCCGCCGCCATCACCAGGAACACCCCCGGCGCGGCCCACGCGGGCCCCAGCACCAGGGCGCTCCACCCCGCCTGGCAGGCCAGCACCCCGCCCGCGTACCGCAGCGCCATCGCCCGCTCGGCGGCGTCCGAGGCGTCGCGGGCCACGCGCAGCCACTGGAAGACCAGCCCCAGCCGCATCACCACGTACCCCAGGTACACCATCAGCCAGTCGCCCTCGTCGAACGCCCGGGACACCCCGGCGGCCAGCAGCAGCACGCCCGCGATCTGCACCAGCGTCACCAACCGGTACAGCGCGTCGTCGTTGTCGTACGCCGAGGCGAACCACGTGAAGTTCATCCACGCCCACCACACGGCGAAGAAGACCATGACGTACTCCACGAGCCCCTCGGCCGCGTGCCCTTCGGCGACCGCGTGCACCAGCCCGGCGACCGCCTGGGCGACCGCCACGACGAAGCACAGGTCGAAGAACAGCTCCAGGGGCGTCGCGGAGCGGTGCTCCTCGTCGCGGTCGCGCGACACCAGCGGCCGCACCGGCCGTGCACTCACAAACGGGTGTGTCATGCGTCACAGCAGAGCAGACGGCAGGCCCGTGCACCGGATGAGACGCGCCAGCAGGTCCCGACGCCGCCGCCGACGTGTGAACGCTTTCACAAGCGGGGCTCGGCTTCGCCTGACGCCGGGCCCGCCTGCCCCGTCTGCCCCGCCTGGCCCGCCCGGACAAGGAGGCCCACGTCCGCTTCGTGCTCGCCCGGGCCTCACGGACGCCCCGCCGGCATCGAGGGGCGTCGCGGACTTCGCCGCCGGGCTCGGCAACGTCACCCGGGTCGACGTGCTGCCCTTCCACAAGCCGGCCGAGCCGAAGCGGCGGGCCCTGGGCAAGCCTTCACCCTCCACGACACCCCCGCACCGAACCCGACCAGGTGGCCCGGGCGAGTGCGGTCTTCGGCTCCCGCGGCCCCACGGCCGTGGAGCAGCCGCCCGGCCGCGGCCTCAGGCCCCGTAGGCTGGACGCATGAGTACTGCCCCCGGCTCCGATGCCCGCCCCTCGGCGGAACGGTCCGCGCCCGAGACCCGGCCGCCGGCGCTCGTCTTCGACGACCCGCTGGAGCAGCAGTCCGCGGACGACACGGACCGCGGGTGGGGCGACCGGACGCACACCTCCGCTGACGACCTGGCCCGCTTCCTCGACGAGAAGCCCCCGCACCACCTCTGACCCGCACCACCTCTGACCGCCCCCTGGGGCCCCCACGACGGCTGCGCCCCTCGCGGCCTCCACTCCCCGGCGGCCGCTCCCCCTTGGGGCCTGCACTCCCTGTGGCCCGCATCCCCTGGCGGCCGCACCCCCCGCGGCCGCATGCTCCTGTGGCTCGTACCCCGCCCGTGGCGTGCACCCCCTTGTGGCCGCACCCCGTGGCGCCTGCACTCTCTGCGCTCCACGCCCCCGTGGCGCGCGCCCCCTCGGTGCTCCCGTGGGCTCGCGGCTCGCGGCCGTGTGCGGGTCGGAACCGGTGGGGGTCGATGGGGGCCGGGGCGCGGGCGGGGCCCGGCCCCCACGGGTCCGCGTCAGCGCCGGCTGCTCGCCGCGGTGGCGCTGTCGCCGCGCTGGTGGACCAGGTGGTCGCGGATCTCCTTGAGCACCTCCAGCTCGGTGACCTCCAGGGTCTCCTTGACGCTCTCCGCCTCCTTGTTCCGTGCGGCCTTCCGGGCCAGGTACTTGGCCATCGGCAGCACCATCAGGAAGTAGACGACCGCGGCCGTGATCAGGAAGCTCAGCGTCGCGCTCAGCACGGAGCCCCACAGGATGGCGACACCGGTGCTGACCTCGCCGCCCTCCACCACGCACGGCCCCTTCAGGCAGAGCTGGTAGCCGTCCAGGTTCTTCGAGCCGAAGGCGCCCACGAGGGGACTGATGACGCCTTTCACGATCGAGTTCACGATGTTCGTGAACGCCGCGCCGATGACCACCGCCACGGCCAGATCGATCACGTTCCCCCGCATGAGGAACGCCTTGAAGCCTTCCAGCAGGCTTGTCCTGTTCTCCTGGCTCACTGAGGTGCCTTTCGTCGACGCGGGTGCAGTTGGCGCAGCCATTAGGCCGCGTCCCGCGGACAGCCGTCCAATCGGTACACACGGACCGGTGACGCGACAGCGCGCGCGTACGAGTCAGCACAAGGCCACCGCCAGGCGGGACGTCGCTCCCGCCGCCGCGAGTTCCGCGGCCGTCGCCCGCGGCACGGACAGCACCACCAGCGCACCGCCCTCGCCGTGGCCGGCGCCCGGTTCGGCGGCCGCTTCCGTGCCCGGCACCCGGACCACGCGGGCGGCCGACGCCACCACCCGGGCCGCGGGCCCCCGCCCGCCGGTGCTCCCGCGGGCAGCGGCGCGGCGATCACGTCCACCCGGTCTCCCGCCTTCAGGAGCCGTACGGCCTCCGGGTCCGCGATGCGCACCGGCGCCGACACGAGGGTCTCGCGGCGACCGGCCGCGGGACAGCCGCGGGCGCCTCCACGGGGCTCGGGGAGCCGCGGAAGCCCGACGCCGCCAGGGCGGCGGCCGTCATCGCGAGCCCGGCCGCCAGCGCCCGTCGCCGCCGCCGCGCCGACCAGTGCGCTCGGTACCGGCCGCCCCGGATCCGCAGCGGGGGGAACTGCGGGACCGTCCCGGGCGCGGGGACGAAGCCGGGCAAAGGGGAGTGCGGGGTCCCGGGCGGGGAGATGTGCGGGGACGCGGCCGGCAGCGACTGCGGGAGCCCGGACGCGGGGACGAAAGCGGGCGGAGGGGAGTGCGGGATCGCGGGCAGGAGCGGGTGCGGGGCCGCAGATGCGGGGACGTGCGGGCAGGACGACATGGCTCTCACCGCCTGGTCTGGAGGCCGGCCGCCGGGCTCTTCGCCGGCGGCCTCCCCACCATCCCGCGATCGCGCGCCGCCCGCTGGGGCCTGTGGACAGGCCGCCGGCTGTGGACAAGTCCCTCACTCGCCAGAGGGAGGCCACATGCCAGGAGGAGAAGCCCGTCCGCCAGGAGGCAAGCCCAGACGCCCCGTGAACCACTCACCCGCCGGCAGCAGGACCCACCGCCTGGAGAAGGCCCGACCTACCGGCGCAGGACCCACCCGCCGCAAGGAGGACCCGCCCGCCGGGGGAAGGGCCTACCGCCTGGAGGGCCTACCGTCTGGAGAAGGCCTGCCCGCCGGGAGGAGGACCCACCTGCCGGCAGCAGGACCCACTGCCTGGAGAAGGCCCGACCTGCCGGCAGCAGGGCCCCCGCCCGCCGGCAGCAGGGCCCCGCCCGCCGGCAGCAGGACCCACCCGCCGCAAGGAGGACCCGCGCCCGCCGGTAAGGCTGCTCGTCAGGGAAGCTCGATGCCCAGGTCCCAGCCGTCGTGCGCATGCGTGCACAGGCACGCCCGCGCGTCATTCTCCGGCAGCGCCGCCACCGCGTGGAACAGCACGGTCCGCAGCCGCTCCACGTTCTCCCCGAACACCCGCAGCACCTCGGTGTGCGAGACGCCCTCGCCGGTCTCGGCGCCCGCGTCCAGGTCGGTGACCAGCGCCATCGACGTGTAGCAGAGGCCCAGCTCACGGGCCAGGACGGCCTCCGGGTGGCCCGTCATGCCGACGACCGACCACCCCATCGCCGCGTGCCACCGCGACTCGGCGCGGGTCGAGAAGCGCGGGCCTTCGACGACCACCATCGTGCCGCCGTCGACCGCTGCCCAGCCCTGCCCGTGCGCTGCCGCCAGCGCCACCTTGCGGCCCTCGGGGCAGTACGGGTCGGCGAACGTCGTGTGCACCACGTTCGGCACCGTGCCGTCCGGCAGCGGCTCCCCGTCGAAGTACGTCTGCGTGCGCGACTTCGTACGGTCCACCAGCTGGTCCGGCACCAGCAGCGTGCCCGGCCCGTACTCCTCGCGCAGTCCGCCGACCGCGCACGGCCCGAGCACCTGGCGCACCCCGACCGACCGCAGCGCCCACAGGTTCGCGCGGTAGTTGATCCGGTGCGGCGGCAGCCGGTGGGCGCGCCCGTGCCGGGGCAGGAAGGCCACGCGGCGCCCGGCCACCTCCCCGAGGAACAGGGAGTCGCTGGGGCTGCCGTACGGGGTGCTGACCCGGAGCTCGGTCACGTCCTCCAGGAAGGAGTAGAAGCCGGAGCCGCCGATCACGCCGATCTCTGCGTTCGTCGCCATGCCGCTCACCCTAGACGGGGTTTCGGCCGTGCCGGCAGGTCCGCCCGTCCATGGGCCGCCGCCACGGCCCCGGTCGCCGCCCTGCCCCGGGCACACCGAAGGCCCCGCCGTGGGGAACGGCAGGGCCCTGGGGTGAGCCGTGTCAGGCGGCGGAGCTGCTGGTGCTCGACGACGTGGTGGACTTCGCGTCGGACGAGCCGGACGACGAAGCCGACGCAGACGTCGACGAGGAGGCGGCAGCCGGCTTCGACGAGGACGCCGGCGAGCTGCTCGACGAGGAGCCGCGGCTGTCGTTGCGGTAGAAGCCGGAGCCCTTGAAGACGATGCCGACCGCGGAGAACACCTTCTTCAGGCGTCCCTGGCAGCTCGGGCACTCGGTCAGGGCGTCATCGGTGAACTTCTGCACCGCCTCGAGGCCCTCGCCGCACTCGGTGCACTGGTACTGGTAGGTCGGCACTTGTCTTCCTCCTGGCACTCTCACTCGATGAGTGCTAACGAGCATCAATAGTGACGCATTCCCTCGCGTCAGTCCACCGTCACCGGCACGCGGTGACCGATGCCACGCGCGATGGTGCGGCCCGGAGGGTGCGCCTCCAGCCGGGACCGCAGCGCCACCACCGTGAGCAGGGCCAGGGCCGTGCCGCCCAGCGGCACCAGGAACCCGGCGCTCGACCCGTACGCGTCCGCCAGACGCCCCGCCACGGTCACCGCGGCAGCCTGGCCGAGTGCGACGGCGCCGGTCAGCCAGGTGAACGCCTCCGTGCGGGCGCCCGCCGGCACCAGGGACTCCACGAGCGTGAAGCCGGTGATCAGCGCGGGCGCGATGCACAGGCCCACGACCAGGCCGACCGCGCCCAGCAGCACCACGGAGTGGGCCGCCCACAGCACGGACGTGGCGGCGGTCAGCGCCGTGTAGCCGAGGACCAGGCGCCGGCGCGGCCCGGTCTTCCAGGCGATGGCGCCGACCGCGATGCCGGCCAGCATGTTGCCCGCCGCGAACAGCCCGTACATCAGGCCGTTGGCGCCGGGGTCGCCGATCTCCTCGGTGAAGGCGGTCAGCGAGACCTGCATGCCGCCGAAGACGGTACCGATGCCGAGGAAGGCCACCACCAGGACGCGGACACCCGGCACGGACAGCGCCGACGTGCCGCCGCGCCGCCGGCCGTGGCCCGCGGTGATCCGGTCGTGTGCGGGCTGGGTGCCCTTCTGGGCGGCGAACAGCAGACCGCCCACCAGGGTCAGGGCCGCTTCCGCGGCGAGGCCGGCCGCCGGGTGGACGCCGGTGCACAGGGCGGTCGCGAGGACCGGGCCGACGACGAACGTGAACTCGTCCGTGACGGACTCGAACGCCGCCGCCGTGGACATCAGGGGCGAGCCCTCCAGCTTCGCCGCCCAGCGGGCCCGCACCATGGGGCCGACCTGCGGCACGGAGGCGCCCGTCGGCACGGCGGCGGCGAACAGCGCCCACAGGGGCGCGCCCGTCAGGGCCAGCGCCGTCAGGACCGCGCCGGACGCGGTGTGCACCAGCACGCCGGGGAGGAGGACGGCGCGCTGCCCGAACCGGTCGGCGAGCTTGCCGCTCTGCGGGGCGAACAGCGCCATGGAGACGCCGGTGACGGCGGCGACGGCCCCGCGCTGCCGTACGAACCGGTGGTGTGCTGCACCAGCAGGACGATGCCGATGGTGAGCATGGCGAACGGCTGCCGCGCGGCGAATCCGGGCAGCAGGAACGTCCAGGCGCCGGGCGTACGAAGGAGCTGCCCGTATCCGGGACGCTTCGCAGCGTCGGAGGTGACCGTGGATGCCACGGCCCGTGCCTTTCTGCCGCCTGGTAGCGCTCACCGGGGTGCCGGGAGTCGCCGAGGGCTGTCCTCTTGCGCGGAAGCGCGGTAGATACCGGGGCCCTCGTCAGAGGTGGGCGGACCCGGCCGCCATACGGTCGCGCCAGCCCTGCGTCAGGCAGAGTTGGTCGATCAGTGTGCCTTCATGCTACAGGGAGGCGCCGGAGTGGTGCCTGTGAAATGCACGACCCGGGCCCCGGCGGACCTGGGAATGCGGCCCCTGCGCGTGCGTAGAGGCGGGAAGGAAGCGGCGGGGAGCGGCGCCCTGCGCGCGTAAGGACGGGGTCCCGTCCCGTGCGAGATCGGCCGGTCCTGCGGCCACACCCCGCCCGCACCACCGCACTACGCGTCCCGCCGCGACGGCATTCCCTGCCCGCATCCGGCGTCCAGCCCCCGGCGCTTCACGGGGGCCCGTCCGTGCCGAGCCAGCCCGCCAGCTTGCCGCCCCGGCCGACCGCGTGCAGACGCCGCTCCGCCGCGTCCCGCACCGGGTCCGTCGCCACGACCAGCAGCTCGTCGCCGCGCCGCAGCACGGTCGTGGGCGATGGGACGAAGCTCCTGCCGTCCCGTACGACCAGGGTGACGGCCGCGCCCGGGGGCAGCCGCAGCTCCGCGACCTCCACGCCGTGCATCCGGGAACGGTCGGGGACGGACAGCGACAGCAGATGGCCGCGCAGCCGCTCCAGGGGCGCGGACTCGACACCCAGGTCCGTGGCCTCGTCGCCCTCGCCGAGCCGCAGCACCTTGGCCAGCCACGGCAGGGTCGGCGCCTGGATCAGCGTGTAGACGACCACCAGCACGAAGACGATGTTGAAGACCTTCCTGCTGCCCTCGATGCCGGTCACCATGGGGATGGTCGCCAGGATGATGGGCACCGCCCCGCGCAGCCCCGCCCAGGACATCAGCACCTGCTCCTGCCACGGGATCCGGAACGGCAGCAGGCTGAGCAGGACCGACAGCGGACGGGCGACCACCGTCAGCACCAGGCCGATGATCACGGCGGGCCAGAAGTCCTCGAACAGCTCGTGGGGCGTCACCAGCAGGCCGAGCAGGACGAACATGCCGATCTGCGCGATCCACCCGAGCCCCTCCGCGAAGCCGCGCGTCGCGGGCTGGTGCGGCAGCCGGGCGTTGCCGAGCACCACGGCGGCCAGGTAGACGGCGAGGAAGCCGCTGCCGTGGGCCAGGGCGCACCCGGCGTACGCGGTGACGGCGATGGCCATGACGGCGATCGGGTACAGGCCGGAGGCCGGCAGGGCGACGCGCTTGAGCCCGTACGAGCCGAGGAAGCCCACGGCCAGTCCGACGGCGGCGCCGATGGCGAGCTCCAGGGCGATCTTCCCGACCAGGACGTACCAGCTGTCGACGGGTCCCGTGGTGGAGAAGGCCACGACCAGGATGACCACGGGCGCGTCGTTGAACCCCGACTCGGCCTCCAAGGTGCCCGTCACGCGCCTGGGGAGGGGCACTTTGCGCAGCACGGAGAACACGGCGGCGGCGTCGGTGGAGGACACGACCGCCCCGATCAGCAGGGCCTGGCGCCATTCGAGGCCGACCAGATAGTGCGCCGCGGCCGCGGTGACGCCCACGCTCACCGCGATGCCGCAGGTCGACAGGACGGCCGCCGCGGGCAGCGCGGGTCTGATCTCCTTCCACTTCGTGCCCAGGCCGCCCTCGGCGAGGATCACGACGAGGGCGCCGTAGCCGATGACCTGGGTCAGCTCGGCGTTGTCGAAGGCGACGTTGCCGATGCCGTCCTGGCCGATGGCGATGCCGATCCCCAGGTACAGGAGCAGGCTGGGGAGCCCGCTGCGGCTGGAGATGCGCACCGCGACGACGGCGACGAGCAGGACGATGGAGCCGATGAGCAGGAGTGCGTTGAGCTGGTGGACAGTCAGGGGCCGATCCTTCCCGGTGCTGTACGTGCTGTACGTGCTGTACGTGCTGTGCAGGTCGTGCTGTGCTCTGTGTTCTGTGTCCCGTGTCTCGGGTTCTGCGTTCCGCGTGCTGCGTTCCGCGTGCTGCGTTCCGCGTTATGGGTTCTGTGTGCTGCGCGTACGTGTATGTCTACGCGCTGGTGCACATGTGCGGCGTGAGGCACCTGTACGCGCATAGGCGGACAAGTCGGGCTTAGGTGAACGTTCCGGGGAACTTCAGCTGCCCAGCCTTCGGGGTACTTCGTTACCTTACCTAATCTTTAACGCGTCCTTGATGCGCCTTCCGGGCTCCGGGGGCCGCCGTACCAGGGGCTCCTTCACAGCTCCTCCCTGACTCCGCGTCCGGGCCGTGCGACGGCTGCGCCTATGGTTGCTCCAGCACTCCAGGACCAAGCCTGCGCCTCGAAGGACAGCGATGCCCGCCAACACCACCGTCTCTTCCACCAAGAAGAAGGGGCGACGTGCCCGCTTGCTCGTGATCGCCCTGGTGCTGGCGCTCGTCGCGGGCGTCGGGTACGGCGCCTACTGGGGCGTCAGCACGGTGCGTGCGCCGTTCCCGCAGACGACCGGCACCCTCCGGCTCGCGGGACTCGCGGGCCCCGTGGACGTCAAGCGCGACGCGTACGGCGTCCCGCAGATCTACGCCTCCACCGACGAGGACCTGTTCCGCGCCCAGGGGTACGTCCAGGCGCAGGACCGGTTCTGGGAGATGGACGTGCGCCGGCACATGACCGCGGGCCGCCTCTCCGAGCTGCTCGGTGACGGGCTCGTCGACACCGACGCCTTCCTGCGCACCCTCGGCTGGCACCGGGTCGCGAAGGAGGAGTACGACACCAAGCTCTCCGAGGAGACGAAGAAGAACCTCCAGGCGTACGCGGACGGCGTCAACGCCTACCTGGAGGACAAGCAGCCGCGGGACGTCTCCGTCGAGTACTCCGCCCTCGCCTTCGCGCACGACTACACGATCGAGCCGTGGACGCCGGTCGACTCGGTCGCCTGGCTCAAGGCCATGGCGTGGGACCTCCGCGGCAACATGGAGGACGAGATCGACCGCTCGCTGATGCTCGACCGCCTCAGCCCCGAGCAGGTCGAGCAGCTCTACCCCGAGTACCCGTACGACCTGCACCGCCCGATCGTCGAGGACTTCGAGGTCGAGGGAGCGGACTCCGACGCGGACTCCGGCAGTGGTACGGGTACGGGTACGGGTACGGGCAGCGGCACGGGTACTGGCAGCGGCACGGGTGCCGGGACAGGCAACGGCACGGGTGCCGGCGCCGGCTTCCAGGGCGGCGCTCAGGGCGGCGCCAACGGCCTCCAGGGCTCCGCGGGCGGGCAGGGCTCCACCGCCGCCCGGAGCGGCCTCCAGGCGCAGCTCTCCGGCCTTTCGGAGGCGCTGGACGACATCCCGGCGCTGCTCGGACCGAACGGCAACGGCATCGGCTCGAACTCCTGGGTCGTGTCCGGCGAGTACACGACCACCGGCAAGCCGCTGCTCGCCAACGACCCGCACCTCGCCCCCCAGCTGCCGTCGGTCTGGTACCAGATGGGCCTGCACTGCCGGCCCGTCTCCGCCACCTGCGGCTACGACGTCGCCGGCTACAGCTTCGCCGGCATGCCGGGCGTCGTCATCGGCCACAACCAGGACATCGCCTGGGGCATGACGAACCTCGGCACCGACGTCACCGACCTGTACCTGGAGAAGGTCACCGACCGCGGCTACCTGCGCGGCAGCAAGGAAGTGCCGTTCGAGACCCGTGAAGAGGTCATCAAGGTCGCGGGCGGCAGCAGCCGCACCATCACCGTGCGCACCACCAACAACGGCCCCCTCATCTCCGACCGCAGCGACGAGCAGGAGAAGGTCGGCCAGGAGGCGCCCGTCACCAACGGCGCGCCCGACCGCGGCGACGGATACGCCGTGGCACTGCGCTGGACCGCGCTGGACCCGGGCACCTCCATGGAGGCCCTGTTCAAGCTGAACCGCGCCAAGGACTTCAAGGAGTTCCGCGACGCGGCCCGCGACTTCGACGTGCCCGCGCAGAACCTCGTCTACGCCGACACCGAGGGCAACATCGGCTACCAGGCCCCGGGCCGGGTGCCCGTCCGCGCCGAGGGCCACGACGGCCGCTACCCGGCGCCCGGCTGGGACCCGGCGTACGACTGGAAGAAGGAGTACGTCCCCTTCGAGGAGCTGCCCTACGAGCTGAACCCGAAGCGCGGCTACATCACCACCGCCAACCAGGCCGTCGTCGGCGCCTCCTACCCGCACCTGCTGACCGAGGACTGGGGCTACGGCTCCCGCAGCCAGCGGATCAACGACCTCATCGAGTCGAAGATCAAGGACGGCGGCAAGATCTCCACGGACGACATGCGCACCATGCAGACGGACAACAGCAGCGAGATCGCCAAGATGCTGACGCCGTACCTGCTGAAGATCGACGTCTCCGACCCGTACGTCCGTGAGGCGCAGCAGCTGCTGGAGGGCTGGGACTACACCCAGGAGAGCGACTCGGCGGCCGCGGCCTACTTCAACGCGGTCTGGCGCAACGTCCTCATGCTGGCGTTCGGCGACAAGCTCCCCAAGGAGCTCCGCGTCGAGGGCGACTGCCTCAACGTGAAGCCGGTCGACCCGACCGTTCCGGAGGACCAGCGCGACAAGCTGGTACGGGAGTGCGGCAAGCGGGCTCCGGACAAGGCGCAGCCGGACGGCGGGGACCGCTGGTACGAGGTGGTCCGCCCCCTCCTCAAGGACGAGGAGAACGCCTGGTGGCACACCCCGGCGACCCGTCTCGACCCGGCCACCGCAACCCGCGACGAGCTGCTGGCCCGCGCCATGGACGACGCCCGCTGGGAGCTGACGGCGAAGCTGGGCAAGGACATCTCCACCTGGAGCTGGGGGCGCCTGCACCAGCTGAACCTGCGGAACCAGACCCTCGGCACGGAGGGGCCCGCCGTCGTGAAGCAGCTGCTCAACCGGGGGCCGTGGAACCTCAGCGGCGGTGAGGCGGCGGTCAACGCCACCGGCTGGAACGCGGCGGGCGGCTACGACGTCGTCTGGGTGCCGTCGATGCGGATGGTCGTCAACGTCGGCGACTGGGACAAGTCCCGGTGGATCAACCTCACCGGCGCCTCGGGCCACGCCTACCACCCGCACTACACCGACCAGACGGACCTGTGGGCCAGGGGCGAGCTGCTCGACTGGCCGTACAGCGCCCCGGCGGTGGACCGGGCGAAGGTCGACCACCTGGTACTGAAGCCCTGACCGGGCCACCGGGCGCCATGGGAGCGCCCGACGCCGAGGCGGCCCCTCAGGGCGCCGCGAAGCGGCGGACGCCCTCGGGCGTCACCACGGCACGGACGGGGTGGTCGTGCGGTTCCTCCGGGACCCGTGCGACCACCTCGTGCGCGTAGAGGAGCACCACGAGCGCCGGGTCCGCGCCTGCGCGCGCGAGGCGGGCCAGCACGCGGTCGTACGAGCCGCCGCCCCGCCCCAGCCGCATGCCGCGCCCGTCCACGGCGAGCCCCGGCAGCAGCACCGCGTCCGCCTCCAGGACGGCGTCCGGGCCCAGCCGGGGCCCCGCGGGCTCCAGCAGGCCGAACCTGGCCCGCACCAGCCGGTCCGCACCCTCGTGGACGGCCCAGTCCAGGTCGTTGTCGGGCAGCAGCACCGGCAGCAGCACCCGGATGCCACGCGCGCGTAGCGCCTCGATCAGGTCCCTGGTGCCCGGTTCGCGGCCCACCGAGACGTACGCCGCGACCGTGCCCGCCGCGGCGAGTTCGGGCAGCCGCAGCGCCTCGTCCGCCAGCGCCCCGGCGGCCTGCCGGACGTCCTCCGCGGTCAGCAGGGTCCGCGCGGCCAGCAGCCGGCTCCGCAGCGCCGCCTTGTCGGGTGCGGCCTGTTCCGCGGCCCTGCCCCCGCCTGCTCCGGCACCGGCTCCGGCTCCGGCGCCGATGCCGGGGCTCCGGCCCCCGCCTGCCCCGCGGGCGCCTCCCGGCCCGCCCCCGCCTCGGCGCCCGGGTCCGCGCCGGCCGCCGACTCCGCGCCTCCCTCGGCGGAGGAGCCCGCGCCCGCGCCGAGGCCGGCATCTCCGCGGCGGCCGCCGCCCCCGCCCGCTTCGGACCCACCACTCACTCTGTCCACGTCCCTCCGACCCGCGGGCGTCCGGCGGCCAACGTGCGCCGCAGAACGCCCCGTATACGTCTATATGAGGAGGAAGTTAACCGAAGGATCATCTTCCTCCCATAGGCACCGGCTATGGTGCTCCGCATGACTCAGTCGCACTCCAGGATCACCAAGGCTGTCATCCCGGCCGCGGGTCTCGGCACCCGGTTCCTCCCCGCCACGAAGGCCACTCCCAAGGAGATGCTCCCCGTCGTGGACAAGCCCGCCATCCAGTACGTGGTGGAGGAGGCGGTGGGGGCCGGTCTGCACGACGTCCTGATGATCACGGGGCGCAACAAGCGGCCCCTGGAGGACCACTTCGACCGCAACTACGAGCTCGAAGAGGCCCTGTTCAGGAAGGGCGACCTGGAGCGGCTGGACAAGGTCAAGGAGTCCAACGGCCTGGCCACGATGCACTACGTCCGCCAGGGCGACCCGCGGGGTCTCGGCCACGCCGTGCTGTGCGCCGCCCCGCACGTCGGCGACCAGCCCTTCGCGGTGCTCCTCGGCGACGACCTGATCGACCCGCGAGACCCCCTGCTGGCCCGCATGATGGAGGTCCAGGAGCAGCAGGGCGGCAGCGTCATCGCCCTCATGGAGGTCGACCCGTCGCAGATCCACCTCTACGGCTGCGCGGCGGTGGCGCCCACCAACGACGCCGACGTGGTGCGGGTGACCGACCTGGTCGAGAAGCCGGACGCGGCCGACGCCCCCAGCAACTACGCCATCATCGGCCGGTACGTCCTGGACCCGGCCGTCTTCGGGATACTGCGCGAGACGGAGCCGGGCCGCGGCGGCGAGATCCAGATCACCGACGCCCTGCACAAGCTCGCCACGGACAGCTCCCGGGGCGGCCCCGTCCACGGCGTGGTCTTCAAGGGCCGCCGCTACGACACCGGGGACCGCGGAGACTATCTCCGGGCGATTGTCAGACTCGCGTGCGAACGTGATGATCTGGGACCGGAGTTCCGGTCCTGGCTCCGCCGTTACGTCACCGAGGAGATGTAGGCCCCGTGAGCAGCACTGTGCGTACGACCTGGTCGGTGGACGAGCACCTGGACGACATCCTCGGCTCGATCCGCCCGCTCGACCCCATCGAGCTGCAGCTGCCCGACGCGCAGGGCTGCGTCCTCGTCGACGACGTCACGGTGCCCGTCGCCCTGCCCCCCTTCGACAACAGCTCCATGGACGGGTACGCGGTGCGCGTCGCCGACGTCGCGGGCGCAGGCGAGGAGTACCCGGCCGTGCTCACCGTCATCGGCGACGTCGCCGCGGGCAGCGGCGAACTCCCCGAGGTCGGCCCCGGGCAGGCCGCCCGCATCATGACCGGGGCGCCGCTGCCGCCCGGCGCGGAGGCGGTCGTCCCGGTCGAGTGGACCGACGGCGGCGCCGGCGGCGGTGCGGCCACCACGATGCGCGCCGCGAGCGCCGACCCCGAGGGGGCGAGCGGCGAGGTCCGCGTCCACCGCCCCGTCGAGGCCCGCGCCCACGTGCGGGCGCGCGGCAGCGACGTCCAGGCCGGCGAGCCCGCGCTGGCGGCCGGTACGGTCCTCGGCCCGGCGCAGATCGGCCTGCTCGCCGCCATCGGCCGCGGCACGGTCCGGGTGCGGCCCCGCCCCCGCGTGGTCGTCATGTCGACCGGCAGCGAGCTCGTCCAGCCGGGCGAGGCGCTCGGGCCTGGCCAGATCTACGACTCCAACAGCTACGCCCTGAGCGCCGCCGCCCGCGACGCCGGGGCCCTCGCCTACCGGGTCGGCGCCGTCACCGACGACGCGGACGGCCTGCGCGCCGCCATCGAGGACCAGCTCGTCCGCGCGGACCTCCTGGTCACCACCGGCGGCGTCAGCGTCGGCGCGTACGACGTGGTGAAGGAGGCGCTGTCGGCACCCGACGGCGCCGAGGGCGGCGGCAGCGGCGTCGAGTTCCGCCGGCTCGCCATGCAGCCCGGCAAGCCGCAGGGTTTCGGCACGGTCGGCCCCGACCACATCCCGCTCCTCGCCCTGCCGGGGAACCCGGTGTCCTCGTACGTGTCGTTCGAGCTGTTCGTCCGGCCCGCGATCCGCACCCTCATGGGCCTCAAGGACGTGCACCGCCCACGCGCGCGTGCCGCCCTGTCCGCGGACAAGCCGCTCACCTCGCCGGCCGGCAAGCGGCAGTTCCTGCGCGGGACGTACGACGCGGAGGCGGGTACCGTCACTCCTGTGGGCGGTGCGGGCTCCCACCTGGTCGCCGCCCTGGCGCACGCCGACGCGCTGCTCGTCGTACCGGAGGACACCACGCTCGTGGAGCCCGGCGCGGAGCTGGAGGTGGTGCTCATCCGCTGAACCACCCGGCCGTGTACGGCGCCCGTGGCGGTACGGTGTCTGCCGCCGTGCCGACAAAGACGAACCGGCGCCAGAATCGCGAGGCGGAGTGCAGTGAGTACGCAAGGCAGTCTGACCCACATCGACGAGGCGGGGGCCGCCCGCATGGTGGACGTCTCCGCCAAGGACGTCACCGCACGCACCGCGCGGGCCACGGGCCGCGTCCTGGTCTCCCCGCGCGTGGTGGAGCTGCTGCGGGGCGAGGGCGTGCCGAAGGGCGACGCGCTGGCCACGGCCCGCATCGCCGGGATCATGGGCGCCAAGCGCACCCCCGACCTCATCCCGCTGTGCCACCCGCTCGCGGTGTCCGGGGTGAAGCTGGACCTGGCGGTGGCGGACGACGCGGTGGAGATCAGCGCCACGGTGAAGACCACCGACCGCACGGGCGTCGAGATGGAGGCCCTCACGGCGGTGTCCGTCGCGGCGCTGACGGTCGTCGACATGGTGAAGGCCGTCGACAAGGCAGCCGTGATCACCGACGTGCGGGTGGAGGAGAAGACGGGCGGCAAGTCCGGGGACTGGAGCCGGTCGTGAGCGCGGCGGACGGCGGCGCCCTCGGCGGCGCGCTGACCGCGCCCTACAGCGCGCTGGTCGTCACCGCCTCCAACCGGGCCGCGGCGGGGGTGTACGAGGACAAGGGCGGCCCGATCCTCGCCGAGGGCCTGCGGGCGCTGGGCTTCGCCGTCGACGGCCCGCAGGTCGTGCCCGACGGCGACCCCGTGGAGGCGGCCCTGCG
The DNA here is from genome assembly GCF_021390935.1 of Streptomyces sp. CC228A. Classification (GTDB taxonomy): domain Bacteria; phylum Actinomycetota; class Actinomycetes; order Streptomycetales; family Streptomycetaceae; genus Streptomyces. Next base: position 35,360 of record NZ_JAJPUI010000010.1, on the reverse strand, counting down.
CGCCGGTGTCGACGCCGGCTACGACGTCATCCTCACCACCGGCGGCACCGGCATCTCCCCGACGGACGCCACCCCCGAGGCGACCCGCCGCGTCCTCGACCACGAGATCCCGGGCATCCCCGAGGCCATCCGGGCGCACGGCCGCGGCAAGGTCCCGACGGCCGCGCTGTCCCGCGGCCTCGCCGGCGTCGCACGCGGCACCCTGATCGTGAACCTGCCCGGCTCCACCGGAGGGGTGCGCGACGGCCTCGCCGTCCTGGACAAGCTGCTGGTCCACGCGGTGGACCAGCTCCGCGGCGGCGACCATCCGAGGCCGGCGGCGTCATGAACCCGGCCTGGCCGGCCACCCTGGCGGACGGCGACGTGGTCCTGCGCCCCATAAGGGCGCGCGACCAGAAGGAGTGGCGCGAGGTCAACCAGCGCAACCGCGACTGGCTGCGCCCCTGGGAGGCCACCGTCCCGCCGCCCCCGCCGGGCGCCCCGCCGGTGCAGCGGCCCACGTACCGCCAGATGGTCCGCCACCTGCGCGCGGAGGCGAACGCGGGCCGCATGCTGCCCTTCGTCATCGAGTACCGGGGGCGGCTGGCCGGCCAGCTCACCGTGGCCGGGATCACCTGGGGCTCGATGTGCTCGGGGCACGTCGGCTACTGGGTGGACCGGGACGTCGCCGGGCGCGGTGTCATGCCGACGGCGGTGGCCCTGGCCGTCGACCACTGCTTCCGCACACTGGGCCTGCACCGCATCGAGGTGTGCATCCGGCCCGAGAACGTGCCGAGCCGCAGGGTCGTGGAGAAGCTCGGTTTCCGCGAGGAGGGGCTGCGCCCCCGCTACCTGCACATCGACGGAGCGTGGCGGGACCACCTGGTGTTCGCGCTGACGGCGGAGGAAGTACCGGAGGGCCTGCTGCGCCGCTGGCACACGGCGCGCCGGCAACACCCGGCAAAATAAAACGTGTATTCGAATAAAGTCGGTCGTTGAGCACAATCGATCCGAACAATCACAAAAAATGTCAGTGATATCAGCCAGATCGTGCGACACACCGGCCCAATTGGCCGATGGGCTCACGCGAAGACCTCTACCGTGTGAGGCGTGAGCAGCAGCGGCCTCATCTACGCAGTCATCGTCGGAGCCTGGGCCGCCTACCTGGTGCCGATGTGGCTCCGCAGGCAGGACGAGCTGAACGAGGCTCGACCGACGGAACGCTTCAGCACCGCCATCCGGCTCCTGTCCGGACGGGCGGGGATGGAACGCCGGTACGCCAAGGAGCTGCGCGCCCGCGGCACCGACGAGGAGTGGCGGGAACCCGACGCGGACCCGGACGCCCTGACCGAGCAGCTCGACTCGGTCGACGTCCGGGCCTTCGCCGCGCCCCCGGACCACACGGAAGCCCGCCTGGAGCCGCCCGCCCCCAAGGCGGCGGCCCCCGCGCCCGAGCCGCACCGGCCCGCCCGCCCGTCGCCCGCCAGGACCCCCAAGGCGTCCCGCACCGCCGCCGAGCGTGCCCGCCGCTCCCGCGTGCTGGCACGCCGCCGCCGCACCACCGTGGTCCTCTTCCTCGCGTTCACCCTCGGTGCGGTCGTCGCCGCCGTCGGCGGCCTCGCCTTCCTCTGGGCCCCCGGCATCCCCGCCGTCCTCCTCAGCGCGTACATCGCCTACCTCCGCCGCCAGGAGCGCCGCCGCTTCGTGTACGTCATGGACCGGCGCCGCGCCGAGGCCGCCGCGCAGCGGCTGCGCGACAACCGGGCGCCCCGCCGCCCGCAGCCCCCGCACGACGAGGCCGCCCCCGCCCCCGCGGGCGAGCCCGCCCCGCCGGTCTCCCCGGCGGAGGCCGACCGGCGCGCCCTGGTCGAGCAGACCGACCACGCGGAGTGGGTGGACCAGCAGCGCGACCGCGGCCCCGTGCGCGGCGACAGCTGGGACCCCGTCCCGGTACCGCTCCCCACCTACGTCACTGCCCCCGTCGCCCCCCGCGCCACGGGCGGCGTCGACGTGACCGACCCGGAGACCTGGAGCGCCGCCCGCTCCTCCCCGGCGGAACCCACCCCGCCCCCGGCCACCCGCAAGAACCCCCACCCGTCCGCAACACCCCCGCGCCGCCCCCGCGACCGCAGCCGCACCCCCCTCTTCGACCAGTACGCCGACGACGACCGCCCCCGCGCCGCCAACGAGTGACCGGAGTGATCCACCTCTCCGCGCCCGCCCGCCCAACGGATTTCCGGGCACGCTGATCGGGGTGCTAAGGTTTCACACGTCGCAAGGGCCTGTGGCGCAGTCCGGTAGCGCACCTCGTTCGCATCGAGGGGGTCAGGGGTTCGAATCCCCTCAGGTCCACAGACACGACTGTTCTTGAGTTCGCTCAGGAAGAGTTCACGAGGTCCCGTCCGATCTGATTGATCGGGCGGGATTTCGGCGTTTCCGGGGCCTGTGCGAGGTGTTGTCCGAGCGGGTTCGGTGCAGGGCCTGTTGCCTGGTGGTCGTCGGCCTGAAGTTTCGGGGTGGTCCGGGTGCCTGGGGCGTTCTGGGCAGCCGACGGGCATGCGTGATCCCCGCTTGTCGTGCTGAGGTCGCAGGTGGGCGTGCCGATCTCCGGGCCCCTTGGGTGGGGGCAGGCCGGCCGCGTCGGGTGGCCGTGCGGCAGGCCCGGGAATGGGGGCGACTTCATGAGCGGTCGTGGGTGCTCGGGCTCCGGTGGTCTGGTGCCGGCTGAAGAGGACGTGCAGGTTGGTGCTGCAGATCATCAGCGCGAGCAGGATGGTCTGCGCGGCCCGTCCGTGAGCGAGTCGCGTCGTGGGGCCGGGGACTGGGCGCGCAGGTTCCCCGCCATCATCGCGGGACCCGTCGACGGGGAACTGGCCTTCAGAGTGTGGTGCTGGGGTGTCAGGCGACGGACAGCCTGTGCCGCCAGTGACTGCAGCCGCCGCAGCAGAAGCGCTCGCGCCGTCGCGCGTCGGCGATCGTGAGCACCGCGAGCAGCAGCCGGAACGCCTTGCGGCGTTCGTCCAGAGGCGTGAGACCGGCGATTTTTCCCAGCTGCTCGTCGATCCGGCCTCGTGAGATCAGCACTGCGGGCGTATGCGTCGGTCGCAGCCCGGCGCGGCGGATGCTCTCGGGTGCGTCCTCGGTGACTGCGCGCGCCTTGATGCAGTGATGGCGCAGAAGCGGCAGCACCTCGGGCTGCTCTCCCTGGCCGAGGCCGTGGAACCGTTCGACGCCCTCTGACATCGGGCGCAGCCCCTGTGCGAGCTCGTTGAGCAGGACGTCGCGTTCGTTTACGACTGCCTTCCGCGGGACGGACGCCGCTCCGCAGCAGTGATCAGGATTCCGAGCAGCACCGCCAGATCGGTCGCGCCTTCGGCGTCGTCGGCCCAGCGGGTGGTCTGCAGCGGGTGAATCTGGTCGAGGAGGACGCCTTCGCGGGCCAGGACGAAGGCCAGCGCCAGCATGGCCGCGCGGGCGTTGCCGTCCTCGAACGGATGGAAGAAGAGGCTGTCGAGGTAGGTCCGGGCAGCACGTGACGGGAGGGGCAGATCCGGTTGAAGGCTCTCGGACAGACAGTGCTCGAACAGCGCCTGCGTGTCGGGTGCAAGACCGTAGCGCTCCCGTCCGCCCTTCGCGAAGGCCGGCATCGTGCGGAAGCCGACCCGGTCGTGGCCCAGCACAGCCCGCTGCCACTTCGCCATGAGGGCGAAGGTCAGCGGCCTGCCTTGCTCAGCGTCGGTGAAGGCCATGTCGAGGGCGGTCAGGACCTGCGCCGTTCCTTCGCTGTCACGTTCGCCTCGCGTTGCCATGAAGAAGTTTCGGAAGCCGCCGCTGGCTGGTGCTCCAGAGACAGGGGATGCGCCGCGCCAGGATGGCCAGGAGATCTCCGGCCGGAGGAGCAGCCAGTCGGCAAGGCTGTCCTTCGGCCGGCCGGGCCGGGAGGTCATCGGATGCCACCCACGCCTCTGGCGAACCGCGAACTCACTGCGTCGACCACCGGAACGTCAGGTGCGATCCAACTGCCGAACCGGCCGCCGACCGCGTTCTCGACGATCTCCTGGGCCTGGCCCTCGTCGATGCCGTTGTAGGCGAGGAACCATCGGAGGACTTGCATGCAGTGCCCGTACCACCCGCTCTCGGCCTGGGTGCGGTCGGCCACCACGGTGACCAGGCGCGTGCACGCCCGCTCCCAGTGCCAGAGGTCCGCCGAAGACACCGGCGTGCCATCCGGTGGGGCCAGGGCCGCGAACCGCTCCGCCAAGTCCTCCAGCCAACCACGCCATTCCTGAAGAGCCTCGACAACCAGCGGGGCAGTCGCATCCGGGGTTGTCAGGGAGTCGGATGAACAGCACCACACCTCGACCACGCCTCCGTCGACGTCACCCTCGCCGACGGACCAGTTCCATCCGCAGGCCCATCGGCCGTACCGGCCCGCCAGGAACTCGGTGACGGGATCCAGCGAACGCCAGCGATCCTCGCGAGCCACCTCAGCGTTGGGCAGCAAGGGCGCGACAAGGCTCGCCAACTTCTCCGCCGCATCGTCGTCCATCTCGAACGGATGCTGAGCCGGATCCACATCCGCCCACGTCAGGGTATGTGCCCACAGTTCACTCACCGTCCCACTCTGCCTTGCGTGGCCGCCCCGCCTCCACTCCATATCGAGCGGCCGCCCCGTCAGTGGGAAGCGGTCTTCGGCTAATGGGCAAGCGAGCTTCAACCGCCTCTGTCCCGCCTGGTCGGGCGTACTCGTGAACACCCCACAGACGACGGTTCTTGAGTTCGCTCAGGAAGAGTTCACGAGATCCCGTCCGATCTGATTGATCGGGCGGGATCTCGCGTTTCCGGGGTCTGTGCGAGGTGTTGTCCGAACGGGCCGGTACGGGAGGTGGCTCGGGCTCCGGTGGTCTGCTGTCAGTGATACTGCAGATCATCAGCGCGAGCAGGACGGTGTGCGCGCCCCGTCCCCGGGCCAGTCGCTTGGTGGGGTCGGAGATGTCGATGCCGTGGCTCTCGGTCCTGCCGTTGAGGCCCTCGATCTTCGCCCGCTCGGGCCGGTAGGCCTCCCGTGGACGGCGGACGGCCCGACACCACCCGCCGCTGAAGTTGCGGTAAAAGCAGGGCTGGTTGGGGTCTGGGCTTGTTCCGCTCAGCCCAGCAACCGCTTCCTGACCGCGGCGAGGACTTCCGTGCGGCTGCGCGGGCCGTCGTCGGCTGCGATGAGGGGGTCGCCGATGCGCAGTGAGAAGGTGATCAGGCAGCGGGCCTCGACATCGTCCTCATCAGGACAGAAGGCCCCGTAGAGCTCGCGCAGGTAGTCCATGCGCCGGTTGTCGGCACGGCGGAGGCAACGTGCGGCGCCTTCGTCGCGCCGGGCCCAGTCGCGGATCGCGAGCTCGACCCCGGCGCTGGTCACGGGAGCCTCGCCGGACCCCACGAAGTCGAAGAGACGCCCGAGCCGCTCGCGGGCGTCGCCTCCGTCGTGCTCGATCCGTTCGATGACATCCTCGGTGACCCCGCGCTCCCAGGTTTCGAGCATCTCCTCCAGGAGGGCGGCGCGGTTGCGGAAGTAGCCGTAGAAGCCGCCTTTGCTGACGCCGAGCGCCTGGGCAAGGGCCTCGACCCGGACGGCCTCCGGGCCGCCGACGGCCAGTGCCCGCAGCCCCTCCTCGATCCACTTGTCCCGCGGCGTACGGATCGCGCCCATACCGTGTCTCCCCTCACATTGCCCCGCCAAGTATACGGAGCCGTATAGGCGGGTCTATGCTCGATCTATACGTCGCCGTATAGACAGGGGTCAGCCCATGAGCGAACTGCGCCTTCCCCCAACCGACCACACGTCGCGTCCCTGGCGGATCCACGAGATAGCCGGCGACTTCCGGCTTGAGGATGTGTGGGCGCTGCCGACGCCGGGCGGCCCGGACGACCTGCACCACCTGGTCCAGCAGATCGCGGACGGCAAGGGCGGTCCGGACGGCGGCAACCCCGTGGGCCGCTTCCTTTTCGCGGTGCGCTGGAAGCTCGGCGCGCTGCTCGGCTGGGACAAGCCGGACTCGGGCGTCGGCGGCCGGGTGGCGACGCTGCGTGACCGGCTGCCGGACGATCTGCGCGAGGGCCCGCGGGGCCCCGATCTCAGCGCGGCGCCCTTCACGTCGGTCTTCCAGACGCATGACGAGTGGGCCGCCGAGTACGCCAACAAGACCATGCATGGGGTCATGCACATCGGCTGGGTCTCGGACGGGGAAGGCGGCTATCGCGGCCAGATGGCCGTCCTGGTGAAGCCCAACGGCCGCCTCGGCTCCCTGTACATGCTCGCCATCAAGCCTTTCCGGTACCTGGGGGTGTACCCGGCCTTGATGCGATCGATCGGCCGGGAGTGGCGAGACAACACGACGGGGCGAACGGCACGCTGACGCCTGCTGCCGGGGAACGGTCACTCGGCGCACGGGGAAGGATCTTCAGAGCGGCACGGCATCACAGGTGGCGAGCGCTCGTGAACACCCGACAGACGACTGTTTTTGAGTCCGTTCAGGAAGAGTTCGCGAGATCCCGTCCGATCTGATTGATCGGGCGGGATGTCGCGTTCTCGGGGTTTGTGCGAGGTGCGTCCGCACGAGGTCGGCGGCGGCGGGTACCGGGCGGCCGTCGGCCCGGGGTCTCGGGGCGGCTCGGGTGCGTGGAGTGTTCCGGGGCCGTCGGCGGACGCGCGTGGCCCCGGATTCCGGTGGCGATGGCTCAGGCGGTCATGCGGTTCTCGCGGTTCTTCGGAGGCGCGGGTGGAGGCAGGCCGGCCCTGTCGGGCGGTCCTGCCGGAGGGGCGGCGAGCTCGCTGGCCGCGTGAAGGGTGTCGGTCGCTTCGGTCCCGGTGGTCTGCTGCCGGCTGAAGAAGGCGTGCGTGCGGGTGCGCGGGTCAGTACTCGCCGTCGAGGGCGGAAGCCGATTCCGCGCGGAAGCACGCCGAGACGACCTTGAAGTTGAGCATGGTCTGGTTGCCCCCGCCCTTGTGAGCGGTCACGTGGAAGGCGAACTGCTCGGTCCTGTTCTCGGCGTGGATCTCGGGGTCCCGGCCCGCGCTGTGGGCCTTGCCGTCTTTGGTGATCTTCCAGCCGTTGTCGCCGAGCGCCTTGCGCAGGTTCTGCATGCCGGTGTCCACCTGGTCGTCGGTCAGGCCGTACACCGACCAGGGGTGCGACGTGGAGAACAGATCGTCGCCGTACTCGCCGCAGCGCGAGACACTCGGGCCCGGCTCGGTGACCTTGCCCTTGATCGCGGTCATCTCCAGCAGGCGGCGGCGACCTCCTTCGCTTTCGTGCGTGCCTGGTCGGGATCCGTCCGCACCGGCGTGTAGTCAAGTTCCTTGGCGGTCAGGGTGAGGGACCTGGTGGTGTGCCCCTGCCGTCGACCGGGTTGGAGCGGTGTCAGTTGTCTACCGCCTGGTAGAGCGTGGTCCAGAAGTCGTGGATCAGCCGCGCCGGGTCGGGGACGGACATCCCGACCTGGGTGAGCAGGATTCCGGTGAGCTGGTTCTCCGGGTCGGCGTGGACCGAGGTGCCGCTTCCGCCGTCCCAGCCGAACTGTCCGATGGGTCGCCGCGGTAGGTGCGCACCGCCATTCCGAAGCCCCAGCCGCCGTGCTGCCCTTGGCCGAAGGACACGTGGACGCTGTCGCGGGCCATGGCGGTTCGGGCGGCCTGCTGCTCGGGCGTGAGGCGGTTGGTGGTCATCAGCTGGACGGCGGGCCGGGACAGGATGCGTTCCGTCCCGTGCATCCCCTGGTTCAGCAGCATCCGGAAGTAGGCGTGGTAGTCGTCAGCGGTGGAGGAGAGGCCGAAGCCGCCGCCCTGGAACGCCGGAGGCGCGCTGTGGCGTCCCCCCTCGGCCTCGTCCCACACGAGGAACTCGCCGGTGCGCGGGTCGGGGGCGTAGAGGGGCGGCAGCCGGTCCATCTTGCCGACGGGCACGTGGAAGCCGGTGTCCCTCATGCCCAGGGGGCCGAAGAGGCGTTCGCGCAGGAACGACTCCAGCGGCTGGCCCGTGACCCTGGCCACGAGCACGCCGAGCAGGTCGTCGCTGATGTGGTACTGCCAGCGCTCTCCGGGCTGGTGCATCAGCGGCAGCGCGCCGAGGCGGCGTATCCACTCGTCCGGCTCGGGCATCGGCTCCGGCAGGTCGGGCGTGAGCCCCTGCTCGAAGAGCGCGTTCATGAGGGGCGTGCCCAACGCCGTCCTGTCCATGCCGAGTCCGAAGGTGGAGGTCAGCACGTCCCGTACGGTGATCGGCCGCCGCGCCGGCACGGTGTCGTCCAGCGGACCGTCGATCCGCTTCAGCACCCGACGGTCGGCGAGTTCCGGCAGCCACGTCTCCACCAGGTCGTCCAAGCGCAGCCTGCACTCGTCGAGCAGGATCATCGCCGCGGCGACAGCGACGGGCTTGGTCGTCGAGGCCATCCGGAAGATCGTGTCCCTGCGCATCGGCTCGCCGCCGTCATGGCGCATGGTCCCGAGCGTTTCGACGTGCGTCTCGCCGCCCCGACTGAACAGGGCGACGGCCCCCGGAATGCGCCCGGACTCGACATGCCGCTCCAGCACGTCGCGCACCCTGCGCAGTCCCGCTGCGGAGAAGCCGCTGTTGCTCTTTCCCATCATGGGCCTCCTTGGCCGTGGGCGTTCGGGAACTTCTGAACACGTGTGAAGTTACGTTGCGTTCAGAGAAGTGTAAACGGTGGAGGAAGCGCTGAACTGCCGCTTCTATAGGGGTACTCGCGTTCGGGCGTTGCAATGAGGCGCCGCTGGAGTGAGAAGGGAGGCCATGGCGGGCTTTGCAATGAGGTGTGGGTCGATGCATACTGCGCGGCAGGGTCGGCGGGCGGCGCCGCTCGCGTGCGGACGCCGCTGCGCGCATGCCGACAGAGGGGAGAGGGGTACCGATGCCGGGAGGCAGGCTCACCAGTGAGGACCGGCAGCGCATCGCCGCGGGGCTGGCCGAGGGACTCGGATACGCGGAGATCGCCCGGCGTCTGGAACGTCCCGCCTCGACCGTCATGCGGGAGGTCACCCGCAACGGCGGACCCGACGACTACCGGGCGGAACGGGCCCAGGAGGCCACACGGCATCGCGCGCGCCGATCCAGGCGGGCACAGCCCGCGGCATGGCCGGCCCCGGACGGCGATCACGGGCGCGACCCTCAGGCGGTCCGGGACTTCGCGGAGTCCTTCACCACCCTCCTCGAACAGCAGGGGCTGCCCCGGATGGCGGCCAAGGTGCTGGTCTGCCTGTACGTCACCGACTCCGGCACCCTCACCGCCGCCGACCTGGTCCAGCGCCTTCGCGTCAGTCCGGCGTCCGTCTCGCACGCCGTCGCCTTCCTCGAACAGCAGGGGCTGCTCAGGCGGGAGCGGACCCCCGGCGGGCGCCGCGAACGCTATGTCCTCGACGACGAGATCTGGCTCCGCTCCACCCTGGCAGCGGTGCAGATGAACGACGTCCTGACGGCCGCAGCGCGGCGCGGGGCCGAGATCCTGGGAGCCGCGACCCCGGCCGGCGCCCGCTTCGGCACCTCGGCCGAGTTCCTCCACGTCATGGGGGAGTCCCTCCGGGAGGGCATGGAGCGGTGGCGGCAGATCTCGACCGCCCGGCAGACGGCACAGGAGTAGCCCTCGTTCATGGCCTCCGGGTGCGGTTGGCGCCTGGACGCGGCCGCGGGGAGCGCCCGGCCGGGGGCAGGAGCGGGGGCGCGCGGGGACAGGCGCAGGAGTAGGGCGGGGGGCGGGCGGACACAAAGGGAGGGGAGGTCTCCCGTCGGCGGGGCGGGAGGCGGGCGCTCAGGGCAGGGGGACCGCGTGGGGATGCCGACGTCCGACATACCGAGCCGTCAGAACGAACCGGGGACGATCCGGCTGCTGCGTGCCGCGGCCGCCTCCCATCGGCAGGCGCAGCTCCTCGCGGCCCTGCATCTCACCGTGTCCGCGGTGCTGGCCGGCGGGGCGGTGCTGGCCCTCCTGGTGCCGTCCGTGAACACCGCCGTCAGCCTGCTCGGCATGCTGTGGGCCCTGGTGTACGCGCTGTGGGCGGCGGAGTGGTCCAAGGGCGCCTACCGCAGGGCCGCGGTGATCCAGGAAGTCGTCGACACCGAGCTGTTCGGCCTGCCGTGGAACCGCGCCATCGCCGGGGACCCGCCGGAGGCGCACGAGGTCAGCCGGCTCGCCCGCCGCTACCGCGGGGACGAGGCGCGGCTGCGCGACTACTACGAGATCGACGCCCTGCCCCGCCCGCTGGACGTGCTCGCCTGCCAGTTGCAGAACCTCGGTTGGGGTACGCGGGTGCGCCGCCGCTACGGGATCGCCATCCAGTGGGCCCTGGTCGCCTGGTGCCTGGCGGGCCTGGTCGTGGGGGTGTCGGCGAGGATGAGCGTCACCGACGTGCTGACGACGTGGTTCGTGCCGTCGCTCGGTCTGCTGCTGCTCGGCGTCGACACGTACCGCGCGCAGCGCGACACGGCGGCGTCCCGGGAGCGTGCGCACCGCGAACTGTCCGAGCGGATCGACGCGTACGTCGCGGACGGGTCGCCGACGGCCCGCCACTCCGAGCTGCTGGAGCTGTCCCGGCAGGTCCAGGACGTGCTGCTGCAGACCAGGCTCGCCCATGTGCGGGTGCCCGACTGGTTCTTCGACCGGTTCCACGGCACCGACCGCGCCGACTTCGCCGCGGATCTCGCCGACCTGCACCGGCGCACCGGCGTGTAGCCGCCCCTCGGCGGCCACCCGCCCTCAGCCCGGGGCCGGGGCTGCCGGCGCGCTGTCGGGCGCCGGCTCGCTGGAGGGGGTCCCGAGGCGCCGGGTGTGAGCCACCGGGCGGAACCGCCTTGTCGGGCGCGGTTGTTCAGTCGGACGGGGCTGCCTCGCCGGGCGGCGTGCGCGGCCCGTGGGGTCGGGTGGCCGCCTCGGGCGGGTGCGGTGTGCCGGGCGTCCCCAGGGTGTCGGGCGGGGCCGCCTCGGCCGGCGTCGAGGGTGGGTCGGGGGTCGGGTCCTCGGCGGCGGGCTGGGGCGGTGCGGCGTTCGCCGCTGCGCGGAGGCGGTCGAGGACGTCCGGGTCGACGGGGACGCCCGCGCCGAACGGGTCGGCGCGGTTCGCCTCGTCGACGAGGGCCGTCACCCGCCGGGCCAGTTCCGGTCCCCGCGGGTCGTCCGGGCGCGCCGCCAGCCACCGGTCGGTGCGTACGGCGATCTCGCCCTTCTGCCCGGCCGCCGGCCGCCGGTCCTTGACCAGCCGCACCGCGGTGGGCAGGGAGCCGCGGCCCTCGTTCGGGATGCCCAGCGGCGCCGCCCCCAGCCAGTCCACCAGATCGTCCATCATCCGCTCCTCCCAACTGCGGTGGCCGAACCGCTGCCTCAGGTACCGGGGGCGGCGCACCATCGCCTCGGCGAGGTACGGGGCGGAGGCCAGCTCGTGGTGGTGGTGCCACCAGCCGCGGGCGTGCTCCATCGCCGTACGCTCCTCGGGCTCGTCCAGGTCGTCCCGTTCGAGCAGGTGCTGGAGGAGCAGGCCCGTCTCCCGCTCGTACAGATGGTCGGCCACCAGCGTCAGGGCCTGCTCGCGGACCCCGGCGCTCTGCCCGGCCGTGAGCGTCCGGCAGCGCAGCAGACCGCTCAGGACCAGGATGGCCCGCCGCCAGTGCGTGCCCTCCCGCAGTACCCGCAGCGCGAAGTCGACGGCCCGGCGGTCCTCCGGAGACGTCAGCGGCAGCAGCCGGGCGAGGACGGGCGCGGCCTTGTCGGCGGCGGGCCCGGTCGACAGCCACGCGGTGCCGGCCTGCACCGCCGCCCGCCGGGTCACGGGGTCGGTGTCGTCCCTTCCGAGCAGCAGCCCTGCGAGGCTGCCGGTCTCCGGGTGCTCGGGGTGGGCGGCGAGCCAGACCCGCGTGGCGGCGCACATGCGGACGTGCTCGTCGGAGCCCGCGACGATCTCCCTGCGGCGGACGAGCCCTTTCAGGGCGTAGCCCGCCTGCTCCGTGCCCGCCAGCACCGCCAGCCAGCGCAGCGCGTACGCGACGACCTCCGCCGCGAACCCGGCGGGCAGGTCGCGGGGGCCCAGCAGCGACTGGAGCAGCATGCCGCGCTGCCCGCTCAGGTCGCTGTCGGCCAGCAGCCGCCGGGCGTGCTGGAGCAGGCGGGCGGTGCGCTCCGGGTCCGGCCGCTGCTCCAGCGCGGCCCGCAGCATCGGCAGGTGGACGTGCAGGGAGGACACCGGGATGCGGGGGGTCGCCGCGAGCCTGTCCAGCAGCGCGACGACGTGGTCGACGGCGGCCGCGAGCTGCTCGGGGCGCGGCGCCTGCCGTTTGAACGCCAGCAGCAGCCACCGGGCGACGTGGGTGTCGGTCGGGTGCCCGCCGCGGTGCAGGTCGAGCCAGCCGAGGGCGTACGTGTACGCCGCCCGCGCCTCGTCGCCCTTCAGGTCCTCCAGCCGCAGCAGCTCCTGGAGCACCAGGGTCGCGCTCTCCCGCCGGTGGTGGCCGCGCAGCCACCTCATCGAGGGTCCCACGGCCTCCGCCCCGAGCGGCAGCCCCGGTCCCGACGCGGCGAGCACGGCGTTCAGAGCGGGATACGCCCTGCTCTGACCGGAGTTCCTCTGCGCCCAGGACAGTACGGCCCGGGCCAGGTCGCGGCCCCCGCTGGTCCGCTGGGTCAGGCGCAGCACCTTGGCGGCGGTGTCGACGGCGACCGCCTCACGCTCCCACTGGGCGAGCCAGTTGCCCGTCACCGCGGCGAGGCGGGGCAGGAGCTCGGCGGGCAGCAGCGGCTGCCCGAGGTCGTCCGCGTACCGCTTCTGGGCGTTCATCAGGTCGGTGAGGACCCAGATGGCGGGGCGCCGGCGCCAGTTGAGCTCCAGCCAGTCCACGGACAGCGCGGCCGCCGTGCGGCGGCGCGCCTCGGTGCCCCGCCGGTCCAGCAGGACACCGGACAGGACATGGGCGGCGTGCGGGTGCGTGGCGTTCTCCGCCAGCCAGGCGTCCGCCGCGGCCATCGCCGCGCGGTGGTCGGCGGCGGACGGCTCCGGGCGTACCAGGAGCCACTTCAGCACCTCGTTCGAGGACGGTGCGAGGGGGTGGCGCGCCAGGTGCGCCCGGCCCGCCTCCAGGGCCTCGGCCAGGGCCCGCTCCTCGGTGTCGCGCCGCGAGAGCAGCGCGGCGAGCAGCGGCGCGTTGGTCTCCGCCCCGGGGTCCTCGCGCAGCTCGGCCAGGGCCCGCCGGGCCAGCGGGCCGGTACGGGACGGGTCGTCGGCGTGCTGGACGAGGGCCGCCGCGAGCACGTGGTTGGGCCGTACGTGGGGGTTGGCCCGCAGGAACGCGTCGGCCAGCGCGAGCGCGCGGTCCCGTACGGCGTCGCGGGTCTCGTGCGGCGCAGCAGCCAGCGCAGGACCGGGGCGGCGACCGGCTCGCGCGCGTGGCGCTCCAGCCACGCGAAGGCCAGGTCGATGATTCGCAGGCGCTCTTCGTTGCGGTCCTCGTACAGCGCGCGGGCCAGCAGCAGCGGGTCGACGCGCGACGCCGAGGGCCGCTCGAACCAGGGGCCCGCCAGCGGGCTCCAGTGCACGTACGTGAGCTGGTGCCACGGCCGGGTGTACAGCAGGAACTCCAGGGCGCCGGCCCCGCCGGGGTCGGCCGTGGCCAGGGTGCTGCCCAGCGCCTCGGCGTGCCCGGCCAGCCACCGGCCCGCCTGCCGGTCGAACCCCCTGCGGACCGCCGCCGGGGCGAGCGGGTACCAGCGGGTCACCGAGGCGGCCGTGTGGGCGAACGCGCCGACGTCCCCGACGCGGCGTCCAGGACCACGTCGAGCCCGGGGCCCTCGGTGCCGCAGCGGGTGGTGTACTCCAGGAACGCGTCGCAGGCGGCGGGTGCGACACCACCAGGACCCCGCAGGTGGCGGAGCCCGCGGACGTCGGGTCGAGGTGCAGCAGGCCGGTGTCGCGCAGGCACCGCACCACGTCCTCACCGGTGCGGGGCGCGGTGCGGTGCAGGGCCCGCGCCGTGCCGGACAGCGCCCTGGCGGCGACGGCGGCGAGCCGGTCGGCCGGCAGTGGAGCCGCGGCCAGGACGGCCGCCGCGGGCAGCAGGACCAGCCTGCCGGCCGTCTCCGCATCGCTCGCCGCGCCCAGGAGCACCTGGTGCAGGGCTTCGGGCAGCGACTCGGGCAGCGGTGGGGCCGCTGCCGCGGGAAGCGGGGCGGTCGCCGGTGGTGCGACGGCGGGTTCGGCGGGGTGCGGGGGCCGGGGTCGTGGGCTGCTTGGCCGCTGCGGGGGCGACGCGTGCTCCGGGCGCCGCCGTGTGCGCGTGCGGGGCGGTCCTGGCGTGGGGTGCGGTCTTCGCGGTGCCGGCCTGGGGTGTGGTCTTCGCCGTCCTCTCCTGTGGTGCTGCCGTCGCCTACGGCACGGTGTCCTCGTGCGGGACGGCCGTCGCGCACGGGGCGGGCGCCGCCGCGGGGGCCGGGTGAGGTGCCACCGGCCCGGGTGGAGCGGGACGAGCGGGAGGAGCGCGCGGCGGGCGAGGCGGCGGTGAGGTGTTCGAGGATCCGGGACCACATCGCGGCGACGCCCGGCGGGAGGGGCGCCTCCGGATCGTTGTGCAGTGCGGCCAGGACAGTGCTCGCGCCGAGGGCCCGTACCGTGTGCGGCGCGGACCGGCGCAGCACCGAGCGCAGCAGGGGCCGCCGGTACTCCGGTGCGGACGGCAGGTGCATCTCCGTGGGCAGCAGCGTGGCGGCCCCCCGGCGCAGCTGCGCGGTCCAGTGCGCGCCGTGCCGCGAGGTGGCGAGCAGGGCCACCGGCCTGCCCCGGTACGCCGACTCGACGAGGGCGTCGTGCAGTGCGGGCAGGTCCAGCCCCGGGAAGCGGTCGAGCCCGTCGATGACCAGCAGCGCCGTACGGGTCGCGGCCCCCGCCCGCACGCCGCCGGATGCGGGCGCCGCGAGTGCGGCACCGGACGCGTCGGGCACGGCAGGGGCGCCGGACGGGCCCCCGCGGGCGGGGGCCCACGGCCCCGTGGTCGGACGCGGCCGGCGTGCCCCATGCGGTCTCTGCGGGTGCCGCCCCCGCCGCCGTGGCCGCCCCGCCGGAAGGCCCGCCCCGCGCGCCGAAGGGCAGGCCGTCGGGCACGTGGCCGGGCGCCCCGCCCAGCACGCCGTCAGCCATGCCGTCAGGCAGGTCCCCGGGCCCCCTGCCCGGCACGCCGTGGAGCGCGGCCGCCAGCTCCGCGACGACCTCCTCCGTCGACACCGGCAGCAGTTCGGCCGAACCGCCGTCGATCCCGCCCAGGAAGTACACGGGGAGCCGGCCTCCTCGGCCCTGGCCGCGGCCTCCAGGCACCACCGGGACTTGCCGGTCCCCGGCGCGCCGAGCAGCACCACCCGCAAGGGCAGGCGGTCGCCCGCCGGCGCCGGGGCGAGCACGTCCGGGGCGGGGGCGGGCGCCTTCCTGAAGAACGGCAGCTCGTCCGGCAGCAGGAGCCGCCCGCGCACCGCCGCCGCGACCTCCGCCCGGCTGCGCAGCACGCGCGCCGGTGCCGGGCGGCCCCGGCGTGCCGCCGCCGCCCGTGGCCCGACCAGCGGGATCACCGCGGCGGGCGGCGCCGAGGGAGGGCGGCTTCCGGGGTCCGCCGGCGGGCCTCGTCGAGGGCGGCGCGGGCGGCGTGGGCGGCGAGCCGGGAGTACCACCAGCGCACCCTTTCCCCGGCCGCCTCGTACGAGGTGTGCACCAGGGCCTCGGCGACGACCGACCACAGGTACTGGGCGCGCCACACCTCCCGGTCGCCGGGCAGGCTCTGCCGGCACACCTCGTCGACGGCCCGTACCGCGTCGACCACGCCGGCACCGATGCCCGGGCCGACCGGGCGCGCCGGGTCGACGACGACGGAGAGGAGGGCGCCCGCCTCGCCGGCCGCGTCCGCCGGCAGGTCGGTGACGCGCCGCCGCATCAGGGCGAGCACCAGCGACGCGACGTCACGGCTGAGCGGCACGTCCTCCTCGTAGTGCGCCAGGTCGATCAGCCAGTGCCGTCCCGCCACCGGTCTCCCGTCGCGCCGAGCCACCAGGACGTTCTCCAGGTGCAGGTCGCCGTGGGCGCGGCCGACGAAGCAGTCGAGGGGCAGCGCGCCGGCCGGGTTGCCGGGCGCGGTCAGCAGGGCCGGGTTGGGCAGGATGAGGTGCGGCTCCTCCTCGTCGCGGATCCACGGGCCCGCGTCGGCCCCGGCCATGAGGACGCCGTGCGCCCAGGCGCGGGCCGAGCGGCCCGGCTCCATGGCCGACCGCAGCTCCCCGGCGACGAACTCCCCGACGGTGGTGCGCCGCAGTGCGCGGTCGGGGTTCCAGGAGGTGAACAGCGACGCGGTCAACCGCGCGCAGGGCTCGGCCAGTTCACCGTTCAGGGCGGCGCCCAGCGGCATGACCTCGTCGGCCGCCGGCGGCAGCCGCTGGAACATCAGCCGGCGGCCGTCGGGCAGATCGTGCGGCGGGTACGCCTGGGCGACCACGTGGGCGTCGGTGAAGCCGGGAGCGGCGGCCCGCGCCCGGTCGTGGCGGTCGGCCTCGGTGGTGTCGGGCCCGGCGGGCAGCAGCTTGACGACGATCCGCTCGTCCGACCGGTCAGGGTGGCCGAGGACGGCCAGGCCCAGGCGTGCGCCGCTGTGCCCGGAGTGCCGCCACGGCTCGGCCTGGGCCCGTACGGTGACACCGCGCCCGGCCCAGTGGGCGTGCAGTGCTTCGGCGGCGGACGGACCGAACAGGGCGGTGAGACCGTCGTCTCGGGCTCCGTCTTCGAAGGCCGGGGCCGGGGGAGGGGGAGCGGCGGGGGCGCGGCGGCGTGGGGAGTGCCGTGCCGGTGGGGAGGGGGCCGGGCGGGTCGTGGGGGGTGTCCCGGCCGGCGGGTTCCGCCGCGCCGCCGTGCGGGTGAGGTCCGTGCACGTCGCCCATCCCGCGCCCCCTTCGCTCCGCTGCGGCGCCCCCGCGCCACGCGCCTGATACCCCGTGGCGCCCGGCGTACGCGGAGAGCGGGCGGTGGGGTCGTGCCGGTGGCCGCTCCCGTGGCGGGCGGAGCGGCGGTCCGTACGGGTTTCGCCGGGGGGCGCCTGAGGGGGCGAGGATCTGCCGGGGGCCTGCAGGGCGTGTGAGGGCGGGACCGGGTCGGGCGGGGCCCCGGGGCCGGGTCCGGGCGGGGCCCGTCGGGTCCCGATGCGTGGTGCCGCGGGTGCCGCCGTCAGGGGGCTTCCTGGGTGCGGAGGGCGTGGTAGTCGGCCTCGACCACGGGGGCAGGGCCGCTCAGGACGATCTCGCCCGTGGCGGCGCCCGCCGCGGAGGCGTGGTCGGTGACGCGGACCACGGTCGGCAGGTGCGGAAGGGCGTGCAGGAGGCGGGCGTCCGCCTCCGGGGTGGGGTGGCGGTGGACCCGCACGATGTGGTGGCCGGTGGGGACGAGCTCCGGCCGCAGGGAGGGGCGCGGGCGGATCACCGTGTCCAGCGCGTCGAGGAAGCGGTGGCGGCCGGTCGCCGCGTGCAGGGCCTCGTCGGCGGGCGTGCTGTGGGCGACGGCCAGGCAGGCGAGGTGCAGGGGGCCGGTGCGGCGGCTGTAGGCGAGGCGGGTCGTGGCGGGGCCCTGCGTGATGCCGAGGACGTCGAGGGTCCGCAGGACGCGCAGCGACAGCACGCGGGCCAGGGTGTGCCGGCGGGGCATCAGGTCAGTGCGGTCCGGGCGCCCTTCGGGGGTCAGCGTCTCCCGCCAGACGTCCGTGACGATGTGCCGGGGGCCGGTCGCGGGGTCGGTACGGGTGAGGGTGTTCACCACGTAGCGGGGGCCCGGCACGTGCAGGGCCAGGACCAGGTGCGGGTCGCCGCAGTGCGCGAAGGCGCTGTGCCGCAGGTCCGCCCAGGCGGCGCGGAGCTCCTCCCGGCCGCGGCACACCACGGGCGCCGCCGGGGCGTCCGCGGCGGCCGGGGCCAGTTCGTATGCCGGCAGCCGCAGTTCGTCGGCCCGGGTGAGGGCCTCGTCCAGGCGGGCGGTGCGGAGGAAGGCGGCGGTGGGGATGCCCGCCGCGGCGAGGGCGTGGGCCTGGACGCCTCGGTCCCGGCGTAACCGCGAGGTGTGCGGGTCGGCGCCGGGCAGTCGCAGGCGGTGGGTGAGCTCGTCGGCCAGGGCGATGCCCGCGGCGCTGCCGGCGACGACGGCCCGGACGCCCAGCGTGCGCAGCCGGGTCGCGGTGCGCTGCGGGTCGCCGGTGTGCACGACCGTGGCCGTGTACGGGCCTTCGGGGAGGCGGGGCGCCGGGTGGGCCGTGGCGGACGGCGCCGGGGTGACGGCTATGGCGAGCGCCCCCTGCCTGCTGAGGGCGGTGGCGTACCCGGTGTCGTCCGGGAGCGGGGCGACGACCGCGGCCACGGTGCGGGTCGCGGGCACGGCGGCGAGGACGGTGGCCATCGGGCTCTCCCGGGGCTTGAGGACGGGACGTACCGGCGGGCGGGCGGTGCCTCAGGGGCGGGCGGAGCGCGAGCATGTGCACGGGGGGGGGTGCGGCGGAGCCGCCGGGCCGCGGACGCGCGGGGTGCCGCCACCCCCGTGAGCGGCACCCCCGCGGACCGGTCTGCGACCGGATCATTGCGTTGCGCGTTGATCCTGCTACCCAGCGCTCAGATGTGTCAACTATTCCTGCCTAAAGGGGCAGGCTTGGTTGGCCATCTGGTCCGGGATGGCAGGAGCGGTTACCCTCGCGTCAGCACTCAGCCAGTGATCAGACGAAGTGCCGAGGGAGACCTCCCGGTGACAGACGCCCACGCTCCCCTCGCCGACGTGCTCGCACGCATCTCGGAGCTGACCGGCCGGCCGGGCCGCCTCCCCGACGTACTGGACGTCGGCGACCTGTCGTACCGCACCGGTGTCCCCGCCGGCATCGTCGCCGACCTGCTCGCGGGCCGCCGCGTCCCCGAGGTGCCGCTGGCCGACCGGGTGCGGCAGCGGCTGGAGTTCGTCCGCGAGACCCGCCGCAGGCCCGACGGCAAGCGGTACTCCCTGGACGAGATGGCGAAGGTCGCCGGGGTGAGCCGCCAGTCGCTGACCGAGTGGCACAGGAGCAGTCTGCCGAAGCTGGAGCACGCCGACCGGCTGCGGCGGTTCTTCGGGCTGCCCGCGGGCTTCTTCACTGCCGACGAGGCCGAGGCGCTGTGCCACGCGCTGCAGCCCGTGGTGCAGGAACTGGAGGCCAGGGCCGACCCGCTGGGCCGACTGCGGGAGAGCGGTCTGGTCAGCCTCGCGTCCCGCGCCCATGAGATGACGCCCCGTCAGTTGGCTGCGCTGGCGCAGATGGCCGAGGTGATCGTCGCCAAGAACGGCGGGAGCGGCGACGGCGCGGACCTCCCGGAACCCCGGCGGCCCGAGAACGGCTGAGACCGCACCGCGCCCCGGCGCCCCGGCGCGGCTTGTGCCCGTGCCCGGGTTGGTGTCGCGGTGCTCCGGTGTGGGCCGTGCCCGTGCCCGGGTTGGTGTCGCGGTGCCCGGGTGCGGCTCGTGCCCGCGGCCCGGGTTGGTGTCGCGGTGCCCGGGTGCGGCTCGTGCCCGCGGCCCGGGTTGGTGTCGCGGTGCTCCGGTGTGGGCCGTTCTCGTGCCCGGGTCGGTGTCGCGGCGCCCCGGTGCGGCTCGTGCCCGTGCCCGCGGCCCGGTGCGGTCCGTGCCCGTGCCCGTGCCCGTGCCCGTGCGTACGCGGGTCCCGTGCAGCCGCCTCATCCCGTCCGTGTCGGGTGGCGACCGGGACCTCCGCGCCGGTACGGCTGCCCATCGGGACCTCCACGCCGGTACGGCTGCCCATCGGGCCCCGCCCGGAACGGCTGCGACCCCTCGGCCCGCGCGCGCAGCCCCGCACGCCGCCGCCGAGCGCCCGAGCTCCCGGCAGCGCAAGGGGAATACCGGCCTTCCGGGGCGCGGTGCGCCGTCTGCGTTGTCCTGCTGCGTCGCTTTCGCGTACCCCTCAGGTTCCTGCTGCGCTGCGGGAAGTTGTGGCTCAACGCGCGTCCGACTTGGCATATTTGCCGGTGCCCACACCATGACGTCGCTTCCGGGGGGAAGGGTGAGCAAGAGCAAGGAGATGCGGCGGCTCGCCGACGACATCGCCGGTCGCATGCGGCTGTGCCCTCCCACCACCCGCGAGGAGCTGTTCGCGGCCCTGGTGGCGGCCGTGGCCGAGATCCGGGGCCGCCGCGTCGTCCTCTGCGAGGAGGTCTTCCCGCCCCACACGGCCAGCGGACTGTGGCTGGAGCTGAAGACGCACGACATCATCGTCGTGGAGAAGCGGGCCGCCCCCATGCACCAGCTCGTGATCTTCTTCCACGAGGTCTGGCACATGCTGAAGGGCGACTGCGGTCTCCACGTCGGCGGCGCCGCCGTCGCCTCCCGCCTGCTGACCGGCGACGACGACCCGCGGCAGGCCGCGGCCGCCGCCGTCAGCATCGCCGCCCGCACCGACTTCAGCCTGCACACCGAGCAGGAGGCCGAGCGGTTCGGCCTCTTCATGGGGCGCCGCCTGCGCAGTTGGCTGCACGGCTCGCCCTGCTCCGGCCCCGGGCACTCCGCCGGGCACGACGACGGGATCGCCGGACGCATCGGGACGGCGCTGGGGTACCGCGGGCCGCGGATCTGACCGTGCAGGGACTCAGCCAGTACGTCGGCGCCGCCGCGCTGTGCCTCGGGCTCGCCGTGAAGGCCCCCGACCTGCTGCGGCACCGGCGCGAACCCATGGTGCTCGCCATCACCGCCGTGTTCGTGCTGGGCGCCGCCTCCTTCCTGCTGGGCGCGCCGTCGACGATCGCCGCGGTCAACCGGCTCAGCGGCGTCCCCAACCTCGCCGCCCCCCTCACGTACTCGGTCATCACCGCTTTCAGCGCGTCCTGCCTGGTGCTGCTCGTGCACTGGCGGGGCGGTCCGGGCGTGCGGACCGCCACCCGCCGCTGGATCGGCGGGTACGCGCTGCTCGTCGCGGCCATCGTGGTGCTGTTCGTGCTCGGGGACGCCCCCGTGGAGCGCCGCGCCGACCTCGACACGTACTACGCCGCCACGCCGTTCATCCGCGAGATGGTGCTGCTGTACCTGGCGGGGCTGCTCACCGCGGCCGCGGCCACCTGCGTCCTGTGCCGGCGGTGGGCCCGGGAGGTGCGCGGCTGGGTGCTGGCCGGGCTGCGGCTGCTGACGGCGGGTTCGGCGGGGATCGCGGCGTTCGCGCTGGCCAAGCTGGCGGCCGTGGTGGCGCGCTGGTCGGGCCGGGACTGGGCGGAGCTCAGTACGACGGTCGCCCCGCGGGCCATCGCCGTCGCCGCCGTGCTGTCCGCCGTGGGATACGTCATCCCGCTGGTGGGTCCGCGGCTGGCGGAGGGCGCCCGCGACTGGCGCACCTACCGGCGGCTCGGTCCGCTGGAGCGCGAACTGGCGCCCGTGCTGGCCCGCCGCGCGCTGCGGGCGCCCGGCTCGTGCGGGCTGTCGCCCGCCGCCCTCCTGGTGTGCCGGGAGAGCAGCATCCACAACGCCCTCGCGCACTTGGCGCCGCTCTTCGACCGGGCCCTGCACGAGCACACCTACCAGGCCGCCCTGCGCGCCACCGGCGACCGGGCGCGGGCCGAGGCCACCGCCTGGGCCGCCGTCATCGCCGCGGCGGCCCGCACCCCGCTGACCGACCCCGCAGGACCGGGAAGCGCGGGGCGTGCGGGGGAGGCGGCGGGCGGCACGGAGTCGCGGGGCGGTACGGACCGGGGGCGTCCGCTGCGCCGGGGGGAACCCCGGCCTGCCTCGCGCGGCCGGCCCCCGCCGCCTGGCCCGCCGTGTCACTCCACCTCGGCGCGGCCGCGGCGCCCCCGACGCCGACCGCCCCCGCCGCGGCCGTCCGCGGCACGTCAGCGGGCGCCCCCGCCGGCGGCGACCCGCGGGGCTTCCTGGAGCCGGGCCACAGCAGTACCGCGTCTGGAGACCCTGCCGCTGCGGCCGTCCGCGGCACGTCAGCGGGCGCCCCCGCCGGCGGCGACCGGCGGGGCTTGCCGGAGCCGGGCCACAGCAGTACCGCGTCTGGAAATGCCGCCGCGGCCGTCCGCGCCGCGCTGCCAGGCGGCCCCGCCGCCGTCAGCGAGCCGCCGTCCACCCCCGCCGTCAGCGAGCCGCCGTCCACCCCCGCCGCAGGGCCCCTGCCGCCGGATCCGCCGCCCGCAGCGCCCCTGCTCTGGGACTCCCCGCCGGCGATGACCGCGTCCTGGGACGCCCCGGCCGCGGGACCCCTGCCGCCGGGCGGCCCGGCCGGCGCGCCCGTGCCCGCCGCGCTGGTGCAGATCGCGCGGGCCCTGCACACCTCGCCGCTCGTCGCCGCCGCCCGTACCGCCACCGTCGCCGGGACCGTGGTGGAGGGCGGAGCCGCATGAGCCTCGTGGTCTACCTGGCCGCGGCCATGCTGCTGCTGGCCATGGCGGTGAAGCTGCGCCGTCCCCGCACCGCGCTGCGCGATCCGCTGATCCGGTCCGTCTGCACGGCGATCCTGCTCAGCGCCCTGACGTTCATCCTCGCCGCGCCCCACACCATCGCCGCCGTCAACGACGCCACCGGCATCCCCAACTTCGGCGCGCCCCTCACCTACTCCGTGCTGTCGGCGATGAGCTGCTCGCTGATGGTGGTGCTGCTGCACTGGCGGGGCGGGCCCGTGGAACGCATCCGGCGCACCGCCCGCGCCTGCGTCGCCGCCTACGGGCTGCTGATCGCCGCGATCGTCGTCCTCTTCGCGTGCGCCGACGCACCCGTGGAGCGGCTCTCCGACCTCGACACCCACTACGCGAACACCCCGTACATGCGGGAGATGATCCTGCTGTACCTGCTCGGCCACAGCGTCTCCGAGCTGGTGCTGCTGGCCTGGTGCTGGTCCTGGCAGCGGGAGGTGAGCGGCGTCCTGCGCACGGGGCTGCGGCTGATCGCCGTGGGCTGCCTGCTGGACGTGGTCGGCTTCCAGGCCACCAAGTACGTTGCCGTGGGCGCCCGCTGGCACGGCTACGACTGGGACTTCCTGTCCACCTTCGTGGCGCCGCCCCTGGCCTCGCTCGGCGCGCTGACCTGCGCCGTCGGCTTCATCCTGCCGCGCGTCGGCCCGGCCGTCGCCGCCGTCGCCACCGCGCTGCGCGACCACCGCAGGCTCGCCCCGCTGTGGGGTGAGGTCAGCGCCCTCGCGACCGCCCCCAAACCGCCGACCGCGTGGTGGCACTCCCCGCAGGAGCGGCTGCACCAGCGCGAGGTGTCCATCCACGACGGCCTGCTCGTCCTCGCCCCGCACCTCGACGACGGTGTCCGCCTCGCCGCCAGGACCACCGCCCTCGCCCAGGGCCTCGGGGAGCACGACGCCCGCGTGGTCGCGGAGGCCGCGATGCTCGCCGACGCCGCCCGCCGCGCCCGCAACGGCGCGCCGCCGCAGGAGACCCCGAGCCCGTACCAGCTGTACGCCACCGAGGCGGCTGACCCCAGCGCCCTGGTGGAACTGGCGCGGGCTCTCGCCACCTCGCCCGTCGCCACCGCCGCCCGCGAGGGGACCCTCAGCCTCCCCACTGCCAACCCCGAGGGGTCCCTCAGCCTTCCCACTGCCGCCCGCGAGGGGCCCCGCACCCTCGACGCCGCCGCCTCCGAGGGGTCCCTCAGCCTCCCCACCGCCGCCTCCGAGGGGCCCCGCACCCTCGACGCCCCCGCCCGCACCCCCCAGGACAGGACGCACCATGCCCCGTAGCGCAGTCGTCATCGGAGCAGGGCTGGCCGGCATGCTCGCCGCCGCCGCCCTGGCACCGGTCGCCGACACCGTGACCGTGCTCGACCGCGACACGCTGCCGGACGAGCCCCGGCCCCGCAAGGGCCTCCCGCAGGGGCGGCACGCCCACATCCTGCTGCCCGGCGGGGCCCGCGCCATGGAGGAACTCGTCCCCGGGGCGCACGGGCAGCTGCTCGCCGCCGGGGCGCACCACATCTCCATGACGTCCGGCATGGTGCTGTTCACGTCCGACGGCTGGCTGCGCCGCTGGCGCCACGACGGCCACCGCCTCACCACGTGCAGCCGCGACCTGATCGACCACACCGTCCGCGCCGCCGTCCTCGCGCGCGCCGGCGTCACCCTGCGCGCCCGCACGCAGGCCGTACGGCTCCTCGGCACCGCCCGGCGCGTCACCGGGGTGCGCGTCGCACCGGACGGCGGCCCGGAGGAGGACCTGCACGCCGACCTCGTCGTCGACGCCAGTGGCCGCGGCTCACGCGCCGTGCACTGGCTCGACGCCCTCGGCATCACCGGCGTCCCGGAAGACGTCGTGGACTCCGGGCTCGTCAACGCGTCCCGCATCTACCGCGTCCCCGAAGGCGCCGAAGGGTTCCCGCTCACCACCGTGCACGCCGACCCCTACGGCGGCCGCCCCGGCACGTGCGGCACCGTCGTCCCCATCGAGGGCGGCCGCTGGATGGTCAGCCTGTGCGGCACCCGCGGCGCCGAACCGCCCGCCGACCCCGACGGCTTCCTCCGGTACGCGCTCGACCTGCGCCACCCCGTCGTCGGCCGGCTCGTCTCCGGTGCGGAGCCGCTCACCGGCGTCACCCTCAGCCGCAGCACCCGCAACGGCCGCCGCCGCTTCGAGAAGAGCCGGCTGTGGCCGGACGGCCTCGTCGTCCTCGGCGACGCCGTCGCCACCTTCAACCCGGTGTACGGGCAGGGGATGTCCGTCGCCGCGCTCGGCGCCCGCTCCCTCGCGGACGAGGCGCGCGCCGCCGGCCTCGCCGCCCCGGGCTCGCCCGGCGCGTGCAGCGGGCCGCCGCGCGCTGGGTCGAGGCGGCGTGGGCGCTCAGCACCGCGCAGGACATATGGTTCCCCGACGTACGCGGCAAGCGGCCCACCCTCGCCGACCACCTGGTCACCGGCTACGCCCGCCGCCTGACGCGGGCCGCCACCGGTTCGTACCGCGTCACCACGGCCATGGCCGACGTCACCAACCTCACCGCGGACGCCACCCGCCTCCTGCGGCCGTCCCTGCTGCTGGCCGCCCTGGCGGGCCCCGCCCTGCCGCCGCTGGCCGGACCGCCCCTCACCCCGGCGGAACAAGCCGTGCTGGACCGGCTCGACCGCGCCGAGCCCGCGGGGTCAGCCGTCCACGGGTAGGCCCCGGGGCTCCTTGATGCGTTTCATGATGATCTGCGAGTTGACCTCCGTCACCCCGGCGAGGGCGGTCAGCTTCTCGATCCAGAGGCGCTCGTACGCGCGCAGGTCGGCCACGGCGATCCGCAGCAGGCAGCCGGGGCTGCCGAACAGGCGGTACGCCTCGATGACGTCCGGGATGTCCTGGAGGGCGGCCTCGAACGACTCCACCACCTCGCGGTCCCGTCTGACCTCGATGGACACCAGCACCTCGAAGCCGCGGTCCACGGCCTCCGGGTCGATCACCGCGCGGTAGCCGCGGATCACCCCGTCCTCCTCCAACTGCCGCACCCGGCGCATACAGGGGGAGGGGGTGAGCCCGACCCGCTGGGCCAGCTCCTGGTTGGTGAGCCGCCCATCGTTCTGAAGCTCACGCAAGATTGCCCGGTCGATCGCGTCCATGGCGCAATTATCCGCCACGTGAGCCCGCTGGGCCGAGCGAACTGGCGATCACATTGCGCACAGATTTTCCTATCCTTGCGCTCAGTGTTCTGAGCGAGGGAGAGGCGGACACCGTGGCACGGATCGTCGTCATCAGCACCGGCGGCACCATAGCCAGCCGCTGGCAGGGCTCCGGCTTCGCCGCCGACGCCGACGGGCAGGAGGTCATGGCGACCGCCGCCGTACCGGAGGGCGTCACCATCGAGGTCGTCGACCTCTTCAGCGTCAACAGCCCGCGGCTCACCACCGCGCACCAGCTCACCCTGCTGCGCACCGTGCACGAGGTGCTCAAGGACCCGGGCGTCGACGGCGTCGTCGTCACGCACGGCACCGACACGCTGGAGGAGTCCGCGTTCCTGGTGGACCTCCACCACGACGACCCGCGCCCCGTCGTGTTCACCGGTGCCCAGCTGCCGCTCGACGCGGAGGACGGCGACGGGCCCCGCAACCTCCACGACGCCCTGCTCACCGCCGCCCGCACCCGCGGTCTCGGCGTGCTCGTCGCCTTCGACGGCAAGGCGCACGCCGCCCGCGGCACGGTGAAGACGCAGACCGTCGCCGCCGACGCCTTCGCCGACCCGTCCGGCCCCCGGATCGGCACCATCGGCTTCGGGAAGGTCTCCGTCCTGCGCCACCCCCGGCGGCCCGCCGCGCTGCCGCTGCCGGACGTGTCCTCCCCGCTGCCCCGGGTGGACATGGTCATGCACCACGCCGACGGCGACGCCCTGCTGCTGAACGCCGCCGTGGACGCCGGGGCGCAGGGCGTCGTCCTGGTCGCGACCGGCGCCGGCAACGCCACCCCCGAGATCGTCGACGCCGTCGCCGCCGCCCGGGCCCGCGGTGTGCTGGTCGCCCTCACCACGCGGGTCCCCTCCGGGCCCGTCACCGAGATCTACACCCACGGCGGCGCCGTCGACCTCGTCGCCGCGGGCGCCGTGCCGACCGGCACCCTGCGCGCCGGGCAGGCCAGGATCGCCGTGCTGAGCGCGCTCCTCGCGGCCACCGGGCCCGCCGAACGGGAGCGGGTCCTGCGGCACGCCCTGCAAACGCCCGCCGAGGAGCCCGCGGAGCCCGCGGAGTCCGGGAAGTCCGGGAAGTCCGCGGAGCCCGGGAAGCCCGCGGAGTCCGCGGAGTTCGGGAAGTCCGCCGAGCCCGCCATGGCCTCGGAGGCCCTCGGCGCCCGGGGCCCCGGCGGGCTGGTGCGGGCCTGAACGCCGAGCCCCGCCCCGCCGCCCTGGGCGGGGCCTGACCCCGCCCGTCCCCCTCCCGGGTGCCGTCCCCTCCGGGGGTTCGTCCCCTGCCGAGTTCGGTCGTCCGCCGAGCTCCTTCCCCTGCCGAGTTCGGTCGTCCGCCGAGTTCCCTCCCCTGCCGAGAACCGGCTGCCGGTACGGCGCTCCGCACGCCCCCGGCCGCCGCTTCTGCCGCTCCCCGCACCGCCCCTACCCTCCCGCGCACGAGAGAGCCCCACCGCCATGGGCACGAGCCCCCGCCCCACCGCCGCCACGTCCGGTCCCTCCGCCCTCGACTCCTCCGCCCCCTCGCCGGTCGCCCCCTCGCCGGTCGCCCCCTCGCCGGTCGCCCCCTCGCCGGTCGGCTCCTCCGGAGCCACGGAGCCCGGCCCCGCCGCTGCCACGGTCCCCGCCGGCCGCGCTCCCGAACCGGCCCCCGCCTGCGCCTCCGGTCCCGCCGCGGCCCCCGCCTTCCGCAGCGAGCACGACCTGCTCGGCGACCGGGACGTCCCCGCCGACGCGTACTACGGCATCCACACCCTGCGGGCCGTGGAGAACTTCCCGATCACCGGCACCCCCATCTCCGCCTACCCGGACCTCGTCACGGCCCTCGCCTGCGTCAAGCAGGCCGCCGCGCTCGCCCACCGCGACCTCGGCCTGCTCGACGCGCGCAAGGCGGACGCCGTGGTCGCGGCCTGCGAGGAGATCCGCGGCGGCGGGCTGCACGACGCGTTCGTCGTCGACGTCATCCAGGGCGGCGCTGGCACGTCCACCAACATGAACGCCAACGAGGTCGTCGCCAACCGCGCCCTGGAACTACTCGGCCACGCCAAGGGCGACTACCGGCACCTGCACCCGCTGGAGGACGTCAACCTCGGCCAGAGCACCAACGACGTCTACCCGACCGCCGTCAAGATCGCCCTGGACTTCACCGCCCGCCGGCTGCTCGACGCCATGGCGGTCCTGCGGGACGCCTTCGCCGCGAAGGCGGAGGAGTTCGCCGACGTCCTGAAGATGGGCCGCACACAGCTCCAGGACGCCGTCCCCATGACGCTGGGCCAGGAGTTCGCCACGTACGCCGTCATGGTCGAGGAGGACCGCAAGCGGCTCGGGGAGGCGTGCGCCCTCATCCGGGAGATCAACCTGGGCGGTACGGCCATCGGCACCGGGCTCAACGCCCACCCCCGGTACGCCGCGCTGGCCTCCCGCCACCTGCGGGAGATCACCGGGCTGCCGCTCGTGGTGGCCGACGACCTCGTGGAGGCCACCCAGGACGCCGGGGCGTTCGTGCAGCTCTCCGGAGTGCTGAAGCGGATCGCCGTGAAGCTCTCCAAGACCTGCAACGACCTGCGGCTGCTGTCGTGCGGGCCGCGCGCCGGCTTCGGTGAGATCGACCTGCCGCCGGTGCAGGCCGGTTCGAGCATCATGCCCGGCAAGGTCAACCCGGTCGTGCCCGAGGTGGTCAACCAGATCGCGTACGAGGTCATCGGGAACGACATGGCCGTCACCATGGCGGCCGAGGCGGGCCAGCTCCAGCTCAACGCCTTCGAACCGGTCATCGCCCACAGCCTCCTCAAGAGCCTCACCCACCTGCGGGCCGGCTGCCTCACCCTCGCGGAGCGGTGCGTCCGCGGCATCACCGCGAACCGGGACCACCTGGCCCGGCTCGTCGACCACTCCATCGGCCTGGTGACCGCGCTCAACCCGTACATCGGCTACGAGCAGGCCACCGCCGTGGCGAAGGAGGCGCTGGAGACCGGGCGCGGGGTCCGCGAACTCGTCCTGGTCAAGGGGCTGCTGACGGAGGAGCGGCTGCGCGAGGTGCTCCACCCCGACAACCTCGCCCGCCCGCACGCCGCTGCCCGCGCGGCTGCCGCCGCTGACGGGCGCGCCGCCGTCTCCGCCGTCTCCGCCGCTGACGGGTGCGCCGCTGTCTCCGCCGTCTCCGTCGCTGACGAGTGCGCCGCCGTCTCCGTTGCCGGAGGCGCCGCGGCCACCGCGGGAGGGGCCGCCCCCGCGTGCGCTGAGGGGACCGCCGGCCCCGCCTCGGCCGCCCGCACCGCCGGCTGAGCCACGAAACCCGGCCGGGCCCGCACCCTCCACGGGGCCCGGCCGTCCCCGGGCCCGACCGTGCCGGGCCCAGGCCCGCGAGTGCGGCGGGCCCCGAGCCCCCGGTCGCCCCACCCCCGTGGCACCGGGGGCTCGTGCTGCCAGGGCCGGGGCCCGGGTGTCGGCGTGCGTGGCCGGTGAGGGCCGCTCGTGCCGCCCGTGCGCCAGGGAGCCCGGGTCCCGGCGTGCGTGGCCGGTGGGGGCCGCTCGTCCGGCCCGCGCCAGGAATCCCGGAGCCGGGCGTGGTGCGTAGGCGGCAGGTGCCGCTCGTACCGCCCGTGCGCCAGGGAGAGCCGGGGGAGCGCCTCTCCTGCCGGTATGCGGAACTCTTGTTCCGTCAGGGGCGGTTATGGAAAAGTGAGGCCCCTCGCAGCCCACCAGGCTGCCCCCGCCGGCGTGTTGGCCCCCATCGGTGCACCCTCCCACCGCCACACTCGGCCCGGACGGAAGAACCGCCATGCACCAGCACACCTCGGCTCCCACCGGGGACTCCGACGCACGCCTCCTCGAAGTCCTGCACGGTACAGCCCCCGGCACCTCCCTCGGCGCCCCCGCCGATCCCGCCCTCGCCCCCGCCGACCCCGATCCCGACCCCGCCTCCGGCGCCGCGGCCCTGCTCCTCGCCCGGCACTGGCAGGCCCTGCACGCCTACACCGCGCTCTTCACGCCGTCCGGGCGGACGGCGGGCATGGCCGCCGCCGCGGTGTTCGCCCGGCTGGCCTCCGCGCCCCCGGAGCGGCCCGAGCCGCCCGCGGGACCTCCCGCGCCCGCCGCCCTGCGCCCGCGACTCCTGGTGGAGGCCCGCCGGGTCCTGGCGGAGTGGGCGCGGCCGGGCCGCGTCGCCGCCGCCCTGCCGGGCGTCCGCGCGCCCGCCGAGCCCGCCGAGAGCCGGCGGCTCGTCGCCCTCGCCTTCCACGCCCTGCCCGAGGACGCTCAGGTCCTGCTGTGGCACAGGGAGGTGGAGGCCGAAGGGCTGTCCGTCCCCGCCGCCCTCCTCGCCCTCGACCCGCGCGAGGCCGGGTGGCGGCTCGACGAGGCCCGCACGCTGCTGCGCGCGGGCTGCGCCGACGCGCACCAGGCGCTCGCGCCCGACCGGGAGTGCCGCCACTTCGGCAGGCTGCTGGACCTCTCGCTGCGCCGGACCGGGCCGCTCATCCCCGACATCCGGCGCCACCTCGCCCGCTGCGCGTTCTGCCGCCGCAGCGCCGACCAGCTGCGGCAGGCGGACGGGCGGCTGCCGCTGCTCCTCGCCGAGGCGGTGCTGGGCGGCGGCGCGGAACGCTACCTGGAGACCCGCCCCGGCCGCCTGCGCGCCGCCGCCGGAAGCCCGCCCGGGACGGGTGCCCACCGGGAGCGGCTGCGCCGGGCGGGCCGCCACGCCCGGGCGGTACGGCGCCGCCTCGCGCACCCCGCCCTGCGGCGGCCGGACGGCGGGACGCTGCTCACCGGCCTCGGCTTCGGCCTCAGCGCCCTGCTGCTGGCGGCGGCGGTCTCCGGGCTGTGGCCCGCGGCGGACGGCGGCGACCGGGCCGCAGGCCCGCAGGCGCCGCCCACGGCGACCGCCGCGCCGCCGCCGGCACCGGCCGGTCACCCCGAGGACGGCGCCGCGCTGCGGACCCGGCTGCGCACCGCCGCCCCGCACGGCGGTGTCCTGTGCGTGGACGTGCGAGGCGGCGCGGGGGACGGGGCCGCCCTGACGCTCGCCGCGTGCACGGGGGCGGTGACCCAGACGTGGCTGCACGAACCGGACGGGCTGCTGCGCAGTGCGGCCGCGCCGGAACTGTGCGCCGACTCCGGCCGGCCGGACGGGAGCGTGGCGCTGGCCGTCTGCCGGACGGGCCCGGAGGTGCGGTACGACGTGACCGTGCGGGGCGCGGTGGTCCCGCGCGGGGACGCGGCGCTGGCCCTGGCGGCGGTCACGGCCGAGCCGGGCTCGGACCTCGTCGTACGGCTCCGGGAGGCGGCGTCCGAGCAGCGGTGGCTGATCGACGGGCCGGGCGGGGAGGGTGCCGCGCACGCGGCCGGGACGCAGCCGGCGGCGCCCGGCCCCCTGTGGGGCGCGGGCGCCGCGTGAGCGTGCGCGGCGGCCGGGGCTCGGGATCCGCCCCGGCCCCGGCCGCGGGCGCTAGGAGGTCTGCGCCTTGCTGTAGAGCGCCTGGGCCTCGTTGCCGAAGTACGGGCCGAACATGCGGTTGGGCAGGAAGGCGTAGCCGAAGCTGTTCACCGACACCTGCAGGCCGGTGCCGCTCGCCTCGCTGAAGCCGGTGAACCAGGGGCCGCCGCTGGAGCCGCCGGTCATGTTGCAGCCGAGGCTGTGGTCCTGGCTGAGCAGGAAGTCCTTCGACGAGTTGCCGCTGCAGTAGACGAGCTTCGAGCCGTCGTACGGGGACGCGGCCGGGAAGCCGAAGGCGTACATCGGCTTGTTGTAGCCGCCGTTGAACTGGAGGCCCTGGGCGCCGGTGACGTCGGTGAGCTTCCGGCCGTTCAGCGGGGCGACGACGGCCGCGCCGACGTCGTGGTTGATGTCCTCTCCGGACTCCCACTGGGGGGTGGTCAGCGTCTTGGTCGCGGTCCACTGCCCGTAGGGGGCGTTGCCGTCGGCGTAGGCGGGGACGAACACCCAGTTGGTGTGCCAGCTGCCCTGGTACTTCACGCAGTGCCCGGCGGTGATGACGGTGGACTGGTTCTGGCT
The DNA here is from genome assembly GCF_021390935.1 of Streptomyces sp. CC228A. GTDB lineage: Bacteria > Actinomycetota > Actinomycetes > Streptomycetales > Streptomycetaceae > Streptomyces. The sequence goes on along the minus strand of NZ_JAJPUI010000010.1, from coordinate 3,708 downwards.
GGTCACCGCGTTCCCTGAGCAGGAGGCCGTGCGTCCGTCGAAGGTGAAGAACACCCGGCCCGAGGTCTTCACGACGGCCCCGCCCGAGCTCCACGAGCCGCCGGCCTGCGGGAAGGCGAGCGGCCCTGCGGCGCCGGCCGCGCCGGCCGCGGTGTCCGCGGCGGCGGTCGGGGCGACGGTGGTGGTCGCCCCGCCGGGCTCCGGGGTCTTCAGCTGCTTCAGCTGCCCGGGCGTCAGCTTCAGGTCCAGGGGGCGGCGCCGCGCATGCGCTCGGCGGTCCAGAAGGCGGCGGCGTCGCGCTGCTCCTCCGCGGTGATCGCGTGGGTGGCGGCAGCGGCGGTGGCGCCGGAGGTGTCGGGGGAGGGGGCGGCACTCGCCGGGGCGGCGGCCAGCGCGCCCGCGAGCAGGGCTGCGGCGCCGAGCAGGGTGGCCGCGGAGGAACGATGGCGTCTCACACATGTCTCCTTCTGCCGTGCCCGGGGCCGTGGGGGCGCCCGGGCAGGGGGGTGGGGGGAACGAAGGGATGCGGTGCGGATCGCGGTACCGGGATGCGTGGTGCGAGAGGCAGCGTGCCACGCGCCCCCGGAAATGTCAGGAGCGCGTCACGAGTCGCTTTACCGGCCGATGAGCGGTTTCGCGAAGCAGCGGCTGGATTCGTACGTGCGGTAGTAGCCGAACTTCGTGCACGGCTCGTATCCGCTCGACTCGTACAGGGCGATGGCCTCCGGCTGCATGGTCCCGGTCTCCAGCACCATCCGGAGGCGGCCCGCCGCGCGGGCGTCCTCCTCCAGAAGGGCCAGAATCCGCCTGGCTATGCCCAGGCCCCGCGCCTCGGGTATCACGTACATCCGCTTCAGCTCGGCGTCGCCGTCGGAGTACCCCTCGTCGTTCTCGTCCTGCGCGCGCCACCCGCCGGTGGCGACGGGCCGCTCCCGGTCGTCGTACGCGATCAGGTACAGCCCGCGGGGCGGCTGGAAGTGGTCCGCTTCCAGGTGCGTCACGTCCCCTTCCCCGTCGTACCGCTCGGCGTACTCCAGCTGGACTTGGTCGTTGAGCTTGAGGGCGTCGGGGTGGTCGAACGGCACAGGGCGAATATTCATGCGGGGGATCGTACTTCTATGCGGAGGGATGGGGGGAGGAGCTTCTGTCGTATTGTGCCGGGATGCTCACCGTGACGACCGCCAACGTGTGAGAAACGTCCGCTCGGCGCGTGTGTCGCGAGGTGGGTCGTCGCCCGGGGAAGGCCCGACCGTACGTGTCCGGTCGGGGCTGCCGTGTCCCGCCCCGCCGTGATCCGCCGTGACCGCGGCCGGGTGGGAGCCTTCACGCCCTCCCTGCGGGAGGCCTCGTGGATCTGGTGCGGTAGGGCCCCGGTCGGCCGGGGGGATGGATGCCGGCCGGGGCAGTCGGGGTCACGTCCAGGCGGGTTCGAGGGCGCGGAGGTGCGCCGTACGGACCTGCACTTCGGCGAAGAACGTGTCCGGGCCGGCGTCCAGGTGGGCGACGAGGTCGGCGTACACCTGCTGGGACGCTTCGTCGATCTCCCATCGGCACGACCCGCACCGGTACCAGCCGGGCGCGCCGGGTACCGCGGGCAGGCGGCAGTGCGGGCAGTCCACCGCGGCTGCGGGGACTTGGGCGCGGAGGTGGGTGGCCATATTCCACGACGCCTGGTGGGGCCAGGCCCGCAAGGTTCACGGCGAGCGGGACGGCACCCGGGCGTTGATCGAGGTCCTGCTGCTGAACCGTCACCTCGCCCACGAGCACGTGGTCGCGGGCCTGGCCACCGCACTGCGGGCCGGCGCCCTGACCGCCGACGCGGTCGCCCTGGAGGCCCGCAAAGCCGCCCAGACGGAGGACGAGCCAACCATCGGCGCATCCATCCCGGCGATTCCTGGGCAGATGCCGGCCACTGTCACGTCACTGCACGAGTGGCGGCTCGCGCACCTCCCACCGGACACCAGACCACTGCCGTCGGTGACCCCCTATGACCAACTGCTCCGACGCCGCCGCACCAGCGGCAGCGGACACCGTGAGGGAGAAGCCCAGTGACCCTGCCCCGCCAGCGAGGCTTGACCGAGCAGGCCGCCGACGCCGCGATCGACACCGCCTGTCGTTTGCTGCGGCTGCCCTCGATCCGTAACGAGTTCAACGACATCGTCGACCGGGCGGTCAAGGACCAGATGACCTACCGCGACTTCCTCGCCGAATTGCTGATGACCGAGTGCGATGACCGGGCCCGCCGCCGCTCGGAACGACGGATCAAAGCAGCGGGCTTCCCGCGGGAGAAGTCCCTGCGGGCCTTCGACTTCGACGCCAACCCGAACATCGACGCGGCCACCGTCCACACCCTCGCCAGCTGCGAGTGGATCAGGAAGAGCCAGCCGCTCTGCCTGATCGGGGACTCCGGCACCGGCAAGTCCCATATGCTCATCGCCCTGGGCACCGAGGCCGCCATGAAGGGCTACCGAGTCCGCTACACGCCGGCCACGAAGCTGGTCAACGAGCTGGTCGAGGCCGCCGACGAGAAGCAGCTCAACAACACTATCGCCCGCTACGGCCGCGTCGATCTCCTCTGCATCGACGAACTCGGCTACATGGAACTCGACCGCCACGGCGCCGAACTCCTCTTCCAGGTGCTGACCGAGCGGGAGGAGAAGAACAGCGTCGCCATCGCCTCCAACGAGTCCTTCGGCGGCTGGACCAAGACCTTTACTGATCCGCGCCTCTGCGCGGCCATCGTTGACCGTCTCACCTTCAACGGCACGCTCATCGAAACCGGCACCGACTCCTACCGCCTCGCCAGCACCCGGGCCCGAGCCGAAGAGCAGATCACCAGCTGAAGATCTTCCCTCCCGGCCCTCCGGACACATCCCCAGGGCCGGGAGGCCCAAGGGCACAAGGCGATCAACCCTGCCGCCGTTTCTGCGAAGCCGCAGGCATCGAAGTAGAACGATCGCAAGGGGGAGGAGACTGCCAGTGCGCGACGCTGACCAGTCCTGGCGCCAGCATGTTTGAGGCATGCCCCCAGGTCCTCCGTCACGACAAGCACTCGGCGAGCAGGTCGACGACGTCGCGCCAGGCTCGCTGCGCGTGCTGTGGGTGGTAGCCGACACCGGGGACCACGGGGTGGTCGACCGGTGGGTGGTGGAAGGCGTGCAAGGCGCCGCCATAGACCACCAGGCGCCAGTCGACGCCCGCGGCCTGCATCTCAGCGGTGAACGCGTTTCGTTGCGCGGGCGGCATGATCGGGTCTTCCGATCCGACCCCGGCCCACACCGGGCAGCGGATGCGCGCTGCCTCGCCCGGTCGGCCCGTGGTAGTTGCGTTGACTGTCCCGATCGCGCGCAGGTTGACGCCGCCTCGCCCGAGTTCCAGCGCGATGGCGCCCCCGGTGCCGTAGCCGATGGCGGCGATCCGGTCGGGGTCGGTCCGGGGCTCGGTGCGCAACTCGTCGAGTGCCGCGTGGCCGATGCGCCGCATCCGGTCGGGATCAGCGAGCAGTGGCATGCAACGGGCCAGCATCTCCTCGGGGTCACTCAAATAGCGCCCGCCGTGAAGGTCGAAGGCCAGCGCTACATATCCCAGCTCGGCGAGAGCATCGGCCCGGCGGCGCTCGACGTCGCTGAGCCCCACGCCCTCTGGTCCGAGCAGCACTGCGGGCCGGCGGTCGACACCGGCCGGGAGCGCGAGGTGCCCGATCATCGT
>NZ_JAJPUI010000001.1 GCF_021390935.1 Streptomyces sp. CC228A | reverse complement strand
ACGGTGTACGTCGCCGTCTGCCGCCCCGGGCCGGCGGGTGCGGAGGGCGGCGCGGCGGCAGGGAAGGTGGCCGCGCTGCGGTTGAACGGGAGCCGCGCGGAAATCCGTAGAGAGAGTGTGCGGAGCGTGCTCGATCTGCTCGCGAGCGAACTCTCGGATAATGCGCGGGCAAAGGATACGGAACAGAACGGGGGGAATTGATGTTTGCAGCCCTGAGTGAACACGTCATCGCTCCCCGCACGGCCGCAGCGCGAGGCGGTACGGTGGGGCGTGAAGGATGCGGCTACGCGGTCCGAGGAGGGAGCCACCGATGATTCTGCTCCGTCGCCTGCTGGGTGACGTGCTGCGTCGGCAGCGCCAGCGCCAGGGCCGTACTCTGCGCGAAGTCTCCTCGTCCGCCCGAGTATCGCTCGGCTATCTTTCCGAGGTGGAGCGGGGGCAGAAGGAGGCTTCCTCCGAACTGCTCTCCGCGATCTGCGACGCGTTGGACGTACGGATGTCCGAGCTCATGCGAGAGGTCAGTGACGAGCTGTCGCTGGCGGAGCTGGCGGAATCGGCAGCGGCCAGCGAGCCGGTGCCGTCGCCGGTGCGCCCGATGCTCAACTCTGTGTCCGTGACGTCGGTGGCTGGTGTGCCGACGGAGCGGGTCACCATCAAAGCGCCTGCGGAAGCGGTGGACGTCGTCGCTGCCTGATTTCGGCGGCGTTCGTCGATCGACGTTTGGGGTGTAGCCCCGGTCGGGTACTCGGTGCCGGACCGGGGCTTTCGCTTTAGGGTGAATGCCCGTTTTGTGTGGCATATGTCACGGTGGACTGTCACTGTGGGCCATGCCCGCGGAAAGGGAGGTTTCGGATGTCCGTCGTCAAGAGCCCGATTCCTGACGCTGACCTGAAGATCGTCGGTGAAGCGCTCCAGGGAGCACTGGTCGACCTCGTCGACCTCGCCCTCGCCTCCAAGCAGGTGCACTGGAACGTGATCGGACCGCGGTTCCGCTCCATCCACCTGCAACTCGACGAGGTCGTGGCCACGGCCCGCCAGCACTCCGACACCGTCGCGGAACGCGCTGCGGCCCTTGGCGTCAACCCCGACGGCCGGGCTGCCACGATCGCCTCCGGCAGCGCCATCGGGCGCGTACCGGAAGGCTGGATCAAGGACGCCGACGTCGTGCAGATCATGGTGGACGCGCTCGGCGCGGTCATCAGCCGGATGCGGGAGCGCATCGGCGCCACCGAGGAGCCGGATCCCGTCACCCAGGACCTGCTGATCGGGCTGACCGCGGATCTGGAGAAGCACGCGTGGATGTTCCAGGCGGAGAGCGTCTGACGTGCGTCCGCGGGGCCGGGGCCGTCGCCGGGACGAGCCGCGGGGCGGCTGCGGTACGGGCGCGGCGAGGGGCACCGGATGCGCCGTGGGCCGCACCGGTGCGCCCTGCCGCCCGGTGATCGCCCCGGTCTAGCGTCGACCGGAGGAGGCGGCCATGGTAGGGCGACGAGTCCCGCTGCCGGCGCTGGTGCCGGCGCTCGTACTGGGCGGACTGTGGTGGTGGGCTGTGCTGCGGCTGGCACTGGTGCCCGAACAGGCGGGCCTGGTCGAGTGCGCGGCCGCCACCGGCGGCTGGGGGCTCAGCCTGCTGCCCGTCCACGTGGCGGCGGCGCCTGGGCCGCGCGGGAGGGCGGTGGGGCGGCGCGCCCGGTGGCTGGCCCTGGTGCGGGACTCGTTTCCCGAGGTGGTGCGGAGCGTGGTGTGGGACGTGGTCCGTGCCGTCAGGGGGCGGGGACGGGGTCCCGCCCCCGCGGTGGACCCGGCGGAGCCGGGTCCGGGCCGGCCTGGCAGCCAGGACACCAGTACGTGATGCGGTCGTCGGGCAGGTCCTGGGCGCCGTGCCGGCGGACCCGGGCCCCGCAGCGGTAGCAGGGCCGGCCGCCGCGGCCGTACACGTACAGGGGCCGGTCGGGGCGGCTGCCCGGCGGGGTGGTGCGGCGCTCGAAGCGGTCCTTGTTCACGTCGAGGAGCCGGTGCGCCGTGGCCAGGAGCCGGGCGGGGACGTCCTGCGGGAGGTCGCCGACCGGCAGCCAGGGACTGACCCGGGCCAGGAACGCCAGCTCGCACTTGTAGACGTTGCCGATGCCGGCCGCGTTGCGCTGGTCGAGCAGGGCTTCACCGAGCGGACGTGCCGGGTCCGCGCACAGCCGCCGCACGGCCTCGTCCAGGTCCCAGTCCGGGCCGAGGAGGTCGGGGCCGAGGTGCCCCACGACGGTGGCCTCGTCGGCCGTCCGCAGCAGGTCCAGCACCGGCAGGCGGTAGCCGACGGCCGTGTGTGCCTCCGTGCCCAGGATGGCGCGGATCTGGTGCGCGGGCCCTCCGCGCCAGCGCTCGTCCGGGGCGTACACCTGCCACGAGCCGTCCATGCGGAGGTGGGAGTGCAGGGTGAGCCCGCCGTCCACGCGGGTGAGCAGGTGCTTGCCCCGCGGGGTGACGTCGAGGACGGCCCGGCCCGTCAGGTCCACCGTCGCCAGCCGGGGCACCCTCAGGTCCGACCGGGTCAGGACCCGTCCTGCCAGTGCCTCGTGCAGCCGCCGCGCCGTCAGCCACACCGTGTCTCCTTCGGGCATGCGTCCATGATGCGCGACACCCGCGCCGAGGGGAGGAGTCCCCCGGGGCGGTGGCTCCGGGCGGACGGCTTGAGGCGCCTCAGCCGACCCGTACCTCGGTGTTCTGGCAGGCGTGCAGCAGCCAGGCCCCGTCCTGCTGCTTGGTCATGACGTACAGCGGGGCTCCTTCCGTGTCGCCCGTCGCCGCGTGGTAGACCTGCCGGACCTTGACGGCCGCCACGTCCGGCCGCAGGAACTGGATGTGCACCGCCTCGTAGGTGACCTCCCCGTCCCAGGTCGCTTGCGGGAGAACGGCGCGGGTGAACTCGGCGATCGCGTCGAAGCCGATGAGGACCTTGCCGTGCGCGGTCGTCCACAGGGCGTCGGGATGGAAGAGCTCGAGGAATCCCTCGGCGTCCTTCTCGCGCTGAGTGCGCTGGACGGTGGCCACGACCTCTGCGATGGCCTCGAGGTCTGCTTCGACGGCCTTGATGTCTGCGGTCTCGTTGTTCATGCGGACCACCTTGATGCCTCAAGTCGACTTGAGGTCAACAGCCGCGGCCGTACGGGCTGAGGGCGGGCACGCGTGGCAGCGGGTGCCGGGAGCCTACGCGCGGAGGCGGAGGCCCCTGGGGGTGGCGTGGAAACCGGCTGCCTCCAGCGGACGGGCCAGGGGTGAGGTGAGGGCCGAGGCGCCGTTGACCCGTTCGACCGTCACCGTGCCGAGGGCGCCCGCGCGGGCGGCTTCGGCCAGTGCCACGGCGGCGGCCCGGAGGGCGGGTGAGTCGGGGTCGGCGGGCCAGCACAGCAGCGTCTTGCCGCCGCGCTCCATATAGACCGTCAGCTCCCCGTCCACCAGCACGACCAGGGAGCCGGCCTTGCGCCCCGGCTTGTGGCCCGCCTCCGTGGGAGGGTCGGGCCAGGGCAGTGCGGCGCCGTACGCGTTGGCGGGGTCGGCGGCGGCCAGCACGACAGCCTGCGGCGCCGCGCCGTCACCCCGCTCCCGCGCCGTGGCGGCCGCGCGCAGCCGGTCCACGGCGCCGTCCATGGCGAACTGGGCCGCGCCCAGGCCCTCCACCACGTAGCCGCGGCGGGCCTGACCGCTGTCCTCGAACGCGGACAGCACGCGGTACGTCGCCGAGAAACCGCCCTCGACGCCCTCAGCCGCCACCGCGCCCCGGGTCACCACCCCGTGCCGGTCCAGCAGCGTGCGGGCCAAGGCGTGGGCGCGGTGGGTGGCGTCCGGCTCGGGCGGCGGCAGCAGGGCCCAACGGCCCGACACCGTCGGCGGCCCCGAGCGGGAGGCGGTGCGGCCGGGCGTGCGGGCCGATCCGTACGCCGCCCCCAGCGCGGTCGCCGTCAGCGTGCCGTACCGGCCGCGCGGGACCTGCCGCCTGGCCCGGTGGGCCGTCGATCCCGCGGTGCGGCCCGAGCCGAGGACGGACCGCAGCGGGGCGAGGGTGTCGTTGGTGAGGCGGCCGCTCCACGCGAGGTCCCACAGGGCGTCGGCGAGCTGGGGATCCGTCACGTCCGGGTGGGTGGTGGCCCGCACCTGGTCGGCGATCTGCCGGAAGAACAAGCCGAAGCCGCCGGACAGGGCCGACAGCACCGACTCGTGCAGGGCGGTCGGCTCCAGGGGGTGCGGTGCGGGCAGCAGCAGGGGGGCGGCGTCCGCCAGGTAGAGGGAGATCCAGCCGTCCTTGCCGGGCAGTGCGCCGGCACCGGCCCACAGGACCTCACCGGTCGTGGTGAGCTCGTCGAGCAGGGCGGGCGTGTAGTCCCGCACGCGGGACGGCAGCACCAACCTTTCCAGCGCGGACGCCGGGACGGGGGCGCCCTGAAGCTGCTCGATCGCCCGGGCGAGACCGTCGACGCCCCGCAGGCGCCCCGCGCCCATGTGCTGCCACTGCGGCAGGAACGTGGCCAGCGCCGCCGGCGGCACCGGCTCCAGCTCCTGGCGGAGCGCGGCCAGTGAGCGCCGCCGCAGCCGGCGCAGGACCGCCGCGTCGCACCACTCCTGGCCCATGCCCGACGGGTGGAACTCGCCCTGCACCACACGGCCGCCCGCGGCGAGCCGGTGCAGGGCACCCTCCGCGACCGCCGTGCCGAGGCCGAACCGGGTCGCCGCCTCCGCGGACGTGAAGGGGCCGCGGGTGCGCGCGTACCGCGCCAGCAGGTCGCCCAGGGGGTCCTTCACCGGCTCGGTGAACGCCTCGGGGACACCCACCGGCAAGGCGGTGCCGAGAGCGTCGCGGAGCCGCCCCGCGTCCTCGACGGCCGCCCAGTGGTCGGCCCCGCCGATCCGGACCCTGATGGCCCGGCGGGCGGCTGCCAGCTCCGCCGCCCAGGCCGGGTCGGCGCCCCGCTCGGCCAGCTCCCCGTCGGTGAGCGGCCCCAGCACGCGCAGCGCGTCCGCCACGCCCTCGGCGTCCTTCACCCGCCGGTCCTCGGTGCGCCACTGGAGCTCCCGCTCCAGCTCGGCCAGCACCTCCGGGTCCAGCAGCTCCCGCAGCTCCGCCTGGCCCAGCAGCTCGGCCAGCAACCGCGAGTCCAGCGACAGTGCTGCCGCCCGCCGCTCCGCGAGCGGCGAATCCCCCTCGTACAGGAACTGCGCGACGTAACCGAAGAGCAGGGAGCGGGCGAACGGCGACGGCTCCGGGGTGGTGACCTCGACCAACCGGACGCGGCGGGCCTCGATGTCGCCCATCAGCTCCTGCAGGCCGGGCACGTCGAAGACGTCCTGCAGGCACTCGCGGACCGCCTCCAGGACGATCGGGAACGAGCCGAACTCGCTCGCCACCTGGAGCAGCTGCGCCGCCCGCTGCCGCTGCTGCCACAGCGGGGTCCGCCTTCCCGGACTGCGGCGCGGCAGCAGCAGCGCGCGCGCCGCGCACTCCCGGAACCGAGACGCGAACAGCGCGGAGCCGCCCACCTGCTCGGTGACGACACCGTCGACCTCGCCCTTGTCGAAGAGCACGTCGGCGGCTCCGACCGGAGCCTGCTCGCTGTCGAACTCCGGCCCCGCAGGACCGGCCGGCTCCTGGTCCAGCAGGTCGAGGCCCATCAGGTCGGCATCGGGCAGCCGCAGCACGATCCCGTCGTCGGCGTGCATGACCTGCGCGTCCATGCCGTACCGCTCCGCGAGGCGGGCGCCGAGCGCCAGCGCCCACGGGGCGTGCACCTGCGCCCCGAACGGGGAGTGCACCACCACCCGCCAGTCGCCCAGCTCGTCGCGGAACCGCTCCACCAGGATCGTCCGGTCGTCCGGCACGTGCCCGCAGGCCCGGCGCTGCTCGTCCAGGTACGCGAGGACGTTGCCGGCCGCCCACGCGTCCAGTCCCGCCGAGACGAGCCGCAGCCGCGCGTCGTCCGGCGACAGCGACCCCACCTCCCGGAGGAACGCGCCCACCGCCCGGCCCAGTTCGAGCGGGCGGCCCAGCTGGTCGCCCTTCCAGAAAGGCAGCCGCCCCGGCACCCCGGGAGCGGGCGACACCAGCACGCGGTCGCGCGTGATGTCCTCGATCCGCCAGGACGACGTGCCCAGAGTGAACACGTCGCCCACCCGGGACTCGTACACCATCTCCTCGTCGAGCTCTCCGACCCGGCCCCCGCCCTTCTTCGGGTCGGCGCCCGCCAGGAACACCCCGAACAGGCCGCGGTCCGGGATCGTGCCACCCGACGTGACGGCGAGCCGCTGGGCACCGGGGCGCCCCGTGACCGCCCCAGTGACCCGGTCCCACACGACGCGCGGCCGCAGCTCGGCGAACGCGTCCGACGGGTAGCGCCCGGCCAGCATGTCCAGCACCGCGGTGAACGCCGACTCCGGCAGCGACGCGAACGGCGCCGCCCGCCGCACCAGGGCCAGCAGGTCGTCGTACTGCCAGGTGTCCATCGACACCATGGCGACCAGCTGCTGCGCCAGCACGTCCAGCGGATTGGCGGGCACGCGCAGCGACTCGATGGCGCCCTGCCTCATCCGCTCGGTCACCACGGCCGCCTGCACCAGGTCGCCCCGGTACTTGGGGAACACCACGCCGCGGGACACCGCCCCCACCTGGTGCCCGGCCCGGCCCACCCGCTGGAGTCCAGACGCCACCGACGGCGGCGACTCCACCTGTACGACCAGGTCGACCGCGCCCATGTCGATGCCGAGCTCCAGGCTCGACGTCGCCACCACGGCCGGCAGGCGCCCCGCCTTCAGGTCCTCCTCGACCAGGGCCCGCTGCTCCTTGGAGACCGAGCCGTGGTGCGCCCTGGCCAGCAGCGGCGGAGCCCCCTTGCCCGCGCCTGACTGCGCCATGATCTCGGCCGGCGGGGCGTCCTCGGGGAGGGTCTCGCCGGTGGCCCGCTCGTACGCGATTTCGTTCAGCCGGTTGCAGAGTCGCTCCGCGAGGCGCCGCGAGTTGGCGAACACGATCGTCGACCGGTGGTCCTGGACGAGATCCGCGATCCGCTCCTCCACGTGCGGCCAGATCGACGGCCTGTCGCCGCCGTCGGCCCCCGCCGCGTCCGCGGCGGGCGAGCCCCCCAGCTCGCCCATGTCCTCCACGGGCACCACGACCGACAGGTCGAACTCCTTGCCGGACGGCGGCTGCACCACTTCCACCCTCCGCCGCGGCGAGAGGAACCTGGCCACCTCGTCCACCGGCCGGACCGTCGCCGACAGGCCGATGCGGCGCGCCGGCCGCACAAGCAGCTCGTCGAGCCGTTCCAGGGACAGCGCCAGGTGGGCGCCCCGCTTCGTACCGGCGACGGCGTGCACCTCGTCGAGGATCACCGTCTCCACACCCGAGAGCGCCTCCCTGGCGGCCGAGGTGAGCATCAGGAACAGCGACTCGGGGGTGGTGATCAGGATGTCCGGCGGCCGGGCGGCCAGCGAGCGGCGCTCGGCGGCCGGGGTGTCCCCGGAGCGGATCCCGACCCGCACCTCGGGCTCCGGCAGGCCCAGCCGCACCGACTCCTGCCGGATGCCCGTCAGGGGACTGCGCAGATTGCGCTCCACGTCCACGGCGAGCGCCTTCAGCGGCGACACGTACAGCACCCGGCAGCGCTTTTTCGCATCCGCCGGGGCCGGCGACGACGCCAGGCGGTCCAGTGCGGACAGGAACGCCGCCAGCGTCTTGCCCGACCCGGTCGGAGCCACCACCAGCACGTCGGAACCCGCCCCGATGGCCCGCCACGCGCCCTCCTGGGCGGCGGTGGGCGCGCGGAACGCCCCCGTGAACCAGTTGCGTGTCGCGGGGGAGAAGTCGTCGAGTGCGGTCCCGGCCATGCCACCCATCGTGCACCCCGGCACTGACATTGATGCCGATACGCGGGTTCCGGTGGGCGTGGCTGGGGCACTGACTGACGCCCTGCTGGGCTGTCCCCGCGTTGCCCCACGGCGGTCCGCGCAGCGGACACGCAGGTCAGCGCGGGTGCCGCGGGCGCAGAATGGGTGCATGGCGAGCAAGTCGGAGAGGCGGCGGACGACGGCGGAGGCGCATGCGGGAACCGCGGCCCCGGGGGCGGCGGAGGCTGGGGCTCCGGGGGCGGTGCAGGCGTATGCGGAAGCTGCGGCTCCGGTGGCGGCGCAGGCGCGGGTCCCCGCGCGAACCGCGGCACCGACGGTGGTGCGGGCGCGGCCCGCCGCGGCACCGCAGGGCGCCGCCGCCCCCGACGCTGCGGCGGATGCCCCCGACACGGCGGCGGAGGCCCACGCGGGCACGTCGGCGGACACCGCGGAGTGGGCACGGCACTGGCACTACCCCGGCGTGCCCGGCCTCGACCTGCTGCGCGCCCGCTACATACGCCACTCCTTCACCCGCCACGCCCACGAGGGCTTCGTCCTCGGAGCGGTCCGCCGCGGAATCGAGGACGTGGTCCTGCCGCACGGCACCATCCAGGCCCACCCGGGCACCGTCGTCATGATCAACCCGGAGGTCCCGCACTCCGCCCACGCCGGGGTCCCCGAAGGCTGGGCGTACGCCACGCTCTACCCCTCCAGCGAGCTCGTCGCCGGCATCGCGCAGGAGGAGACGACCCTGCGCGGCACGGTCGGCTTCAAGGAGGCGATCGTCACCGACGAAGACAGCGCCCGGCTGGTGCGCGCCGTCCACCGCGCCGCGGAGGAGGGCAACGCGCTGGCCGCCGACAGCCTGCTGCGCATCGTCGTCGCACGGCTCCTGCGGCGGCACGGCCGGACGCAGCCCGCCCGCGCCCCGTCGGCCGCCGGCGCCCGTGCGGCCGCCGCCGCGCGGGACGTGCTCCTGGAGCGCATGACCGACCCGCCGTCCCTGGAGCAGCTCGCCCGCGAGCTCGGCAGCAGCCCCTTCGCGCTGCTGCGCGCCTTCAAGGCGGCCTACGGGATGCCGCCCCACACGTGGCTCACCGACGCGCGCGTCCGCGCCGCCCGCCGTCTCCTCGACACCGGGACGGCCCCCGCCGAGGCCGCCGTCACCGTGGGCTTCACCGACCAGCCGCACCTCAACCGGCACTTCACCCGGATCGTGGGCGTTCCACCCGGTGCGTACCAGCGGGAGCGCGCAAGAACGTACAAGACCGGAACGGTGCGCCGCCCGTAGCGTCCCCGGCGTGGCAGAACAGACAGCACCACCAGGAACCCCCCGAGCCCAGCGGCCGGCCGCGCCCGCCCGGCCCCGCACCTGCGCCGAGCCCCCGGCGGGCGCCGGGCACACCGGGCCCCCGGGGCCGGCGGCGGGCGCCCCGCCCGGCATCCCCGCCGCGAGCCCGTCCGACGCGGCCGTCATACGGGACTCCCTCGGCGTCGGTCTGGCCGTCGGCCTCTCCGGCTTCGCCTTCGGCATGACCTCCGTCGGCGCGGGGCTCGACCTGCTCCAGACGTGCCTGCTCAGCCTGCTCGTCTTCACGGGCGCCTCGCAGTTCGCACTCGTCGGCGCACTCGCCGCAGGAGGCAACCCCTTCACCGCCGCCGCGGGCGCCTTCTTCCTCGGCACCCGCAACGCCTTCTACGGGCTGCGCCTCTCCCAGCTCCTCGCCCTGCCGCGGGCCGTCCGCCCCGTCGCCGCGCACTGGGTCATCGACGAGACGACGGCGGTCGCCCTGGCACAGCCGGACCGGCGCACCGCCCGGCTCGGCTTCACCGTGACCGGCCTCACCCTCTACGTCCTGTGGAACCTCACCACCCTCCTCGGCGGCCTGGGGGCCGAGGCCCTCGGCGACACCGGCGCGTGGGGCCTGGACGCCGCGGGGCCGGCGGCGTTCCTCGCCCTGCTCGCCCCGATGCTCCGCACCGCCACCGAGCGCGCCGTGGCCGGCCTCGCCGTGGTCGTGGGCCTCGGCCTGCTGCCGGTGCTCCCCGCGGGCGTGCCGGTGCTCGCCGCGGCCCTCACCGCGCCCGCCGTGCTCTGGGCCCGGGGCCGCCGGACCGGGAAGGACGGCCCGCGATGACCGCGACGACGTCCATCTGGCTGGCCGTCGGCCTCACCGCCGCCGGCTGCTACCTGCTCAAGCTCGGCGGCCTCCTGGTGCCCGCCCACGCTCTGGAACGACCCCTGGTACGGCGGCTCGCCGCACTGCTGCCGGTCGCCCTGCTGGCCGCGCTGATCGCCCAGCAGACCTTCAGCACGGGCGGCACGCTCGTCGTCGACGCCCGCGCGGCCGGGCTGGGGGCGGCCGCGGTGGCGCTGCTGCTGAGGGCGCCGTTCCTCGTGGTGGTCGCCGCCGCGGTGGCGGTGACGGCAGGCGTCCGCGCCCTCGGCGGCTGACCGGCCGCCTGGGGAGCCCGGTCAGCGCAGGGGCGGCCGTGGGCGCGCAGGGTGCGCAGCGCTTCCAGCGTCACCAGGGGGCGGGCCTCCAAGGCCGGGCCGGGCGCCCACCGGCGCCAGGTGATCGGCCAGCCGCCGTCCTCCTGCTGCGCCGCCGCCAGGTGGTCCAGGGCCAGCGCCATCTCCTCGTCCGTGAACCAGCGCCGGGCCAGCGACTCCGGCACACGCGCGTAGTCGTACGCGAAGTGGTGCTCCCCCGGGGCATAGCCGGGCGCCACCGGCTGCCGCGCCGCCTTCGCGGGCTCCAGCACCACCAGGCGCCGCTCCCGTACGAGGCGGCCCAACCGGTCGGCCGCCGCCTCGGCCCGCGCCCGGTCCGGCACGCCGTCCAGGAAGGCGACGGCGGCTTCGACCTCGTACGGGTGCGTGGGCCGCATCCCCTGCCCGATCGCGTCCACGGCCGCCCAGCAGAAGTCGGTGGCGCGGAACAGCCACGCGTGCCACACCCGGTTGCGGTGCAGCAGCCCCACCACGGGGCCGGTGGCCAGCAGGGAGCTGCGGGGGTCCCCCCGGCCGAGGCCGTTCGAGGCTGGGGGAGGGGCGTCGACGACCGCCACGAACGGCGCCACCGGGTAGCCGCGAGCGGAGGGGTGGACCACTGGCAGGGCGCCGTCCCGGGTGGAGGCCTCCGTCAGGTACCGGCAGACGCGCTCGGCCTGCGTCCCGCCGCAGCGGCCGATCGAGTCCAGGACGCGCAGCGCGTGCGCGGTGTGCAGGGGCTGGCTCGCAGGCCCCCGCACATCCGGTTCCAGGGCGTGCCCGTAGCCGCCGTCCTCGTTGGCGTAGGCGGCGAGGGCGGCCTCCACGGCCTCCGCGTCACCGCCCAGGAAGTGGTAGGCGAACCTCCTTTGTTCGAGGACGCGCGCCGACAGCCAGACGAACTGCTCGGCACGTGCGAGGGGAGTCGGGGCGAGGGGAGGAGCTCCAGCCATGTGCGGACCCATGCGCCCGACCGTAGGGCGGAAAGGCCTTTCGGGAAGCCGGAGGGCCCCGGCTGCACCCTCAGGGGCGGGATACTGGGTCCATGCGGTTGACGATTTTCTGGGAGCGGATGGCAGAGCACTTCGGTGCGGTGTACGCGGAGAGCTTCGCCCGCGACCACGTGATGTCCGAACTGGGGGGTCGGACCGTGTACGGGGCGCTGGAGGCGGGCTGGGAGGCCAAGGACGTGTGGCGGGCCGTGTGCGCGGCCGTCGACGTACCCGCCGACAAGCGCTGACGGCGTCCGGCGCGTGACGGTCTCCGGCGCGTGACCAAGGCGGAGGCCGCCGGTCTCCGGCCGGCGACGGGCGGTCCTCGCTGGTGGTGACGGCGCCCGGCGGGGCGTCGGCTGGTCCTCGGTGAGGCTGACGGTACCGGGCGGGAGCGGCGTCCGTTCCTCGCCGGCAGGCTCCGGCTCCCCTCGGTGAAGCGGCCACCGCCCCCGTGCGTGCCCACGGCCCCCATGCGTGCCCACGGCGGCTGTGCGTGCTCACCGCCCCAGGCGTGCTCACCGCGGCTGTACGTGCCCGCTGCCCCCGTGCGTGCTCCCCGCGCCTGTCCGTGTCCACCCGTGCTCGGCCGCCGTCGGCCCCGCCGCCCGGCGGCGGGGCGGTCTCCGCACCGTTCGGGACGGGGGTGTCACGGGCGTACGCCACACTTGGCTCGTGGCCCCGACTGACGAGACCCCGAAGACGACCACCGAAGACTCCGGAACGACCGGCGAGCCAGGGAGCGGCGCGCCGGCGGGCGGGGCGTCCGGCACCCCGGACACCCCGCCGCCCGCACCCGTGCCGACCGCGTCCGGGCAGACGGTGCGGGGCCCGGAGGGCCGCCCCGGACCGGCGGCCTCCGCCGGTGTGCCCGACGCCGCCGCGCCGGAGGGCGGCTCCCGTACCGCGCAGACCGGTGGACCAGGCGCCCCGCAAGCCGGTGGAGGGGGCGCCGCCCGGGCCGGGGACGGGGCGGCCGCAGCGGGCCCGGGGCCGGCTGCTCCGGCGGCCGGGACCGACCTGGCGACCCCTCCGGACCGCAGACCGCGCCCGGCGCCGCACCGGCGCCCGAGCCGCAGGCAGGGCAGGCGGCGTCCGACCCGTCGTCCGGGGCGCCGACAGGCGCCGGGCCCTCCGTGCCCCCGGGCGGGGCGGGGGCCGCGGGCCCCGGTGTGCCCGCGCGCATGCCGAGGTGGCTGCCGCGGGCCATAGTCCTCGCGCTGGCGCTCTACGCCTGCTTCCAGCTCGGGAGCTGGGCCTTCCACCAGGTCATCGGGCTGCTGATCAACATCCTGATCGCCTTCTTCCTGGCCCTCGCCGTCGAGCCGGCGGTCGGGTGGATGGCCGCCCGCGGGATGCGCAGGGGGCTGGCCACCTTCCTGGTCTTCCTCGTGGTGCTCATCAGCAGCGTCGGCTTCGTCGTGCTGCTCGGGTCCATGCTCGCGACCCAGATCGTGGACATGGTCGAGGAGTTCCCGAAGTACATCGACTCCGTCATCGCCTGGATCAACCACACCTTCCACACGGAACTCTCCCGCGTCGAGGTCCAGCAGGGGCTGCTGCGCTCCGACTGGCTGCGGGATTACGTCGAGAACAGCGCGAGCGGAGTCCTGGACGTCTCGGCCACGGTCCTCGGCGGACTCTTCCGGCTTCTGACGATCTTCCTGTTCTCGTTCTACTTCGCTGCCGACGGGCCCCGGCTGCGCCGCGCCCTGTGCTCCGTCCTGCCGCCGCACCGGCAGGCCGAGGTGCTGCGGGCCTGGGAGATCGCCGTGGACAAGACCGGCGGCTACCTCTACTCGCGCGGCCTCATGGCGCTGATCTCAGGCGTCGCGCACTACGTGCTGCTGCAGTTCCTCGATGTGCCGTACGCCCCGGCGCTGGCCGTCTGGGTGGGCCTGGTGTCCCAGTTCATCCCGACCATCGGCACGTACATGGCCGGTGCGCTGCCCATGCTGCTCGCGTTCACGGTCAACCCCTGGTACGCCCTGTGGGTCCTGGGCTTCGTCGTCGTGTACCAGCAGTTCGAGAACTACGTCCTGCAGCCCAAGCTCACCGCGAAGACGGTGGACATCCACCCCGCCGTCGCCTTCGGCTCGGTCGTCGCCGGCACCGCACTGCTCGGAGCCGTGGGCGCGCTGATCGCCATTCCGGCCGTCGCCACGCTGCAGGCGTTCCTGGGGGCGTACGTGAAGCGGTACGACGTGACGGAGGACCCGCGGGTGCACGGCCACCGCCGACACGGCGAGATGGTCCTGGCCCGGCTCCAGCGCGCCCTGCGCGCGAACGCCGCCGCCCTTGCCGCCGACGGCCGCAGCACCGCAGGAGGCCGCAGTACCGTGGGCCCTGCTGCCGGCAGCCCCGGCCCCGGCGCGGCTGCCGCGGGCACGGCGGCAGCGGAGGGCCCGGCTCCGGCACCGGACCGCGGGCGCGGCGGCGGCACCTGATCCCCTGGCCGCAGCCCCCGCGACGGATGGGCCCCACCCCGGCGCGCCCTGCTTGACACTAAAATCGAACATCCATTCTTATGAGGTGGACGGCCTGGACCCCGGGCTCGCGCAGCGGCCTCGCGGCACCCGTGACAGGTCGTGACGCTCCGGAGTTATCCACAGGTCGGAGGCACGTCGAGGCGCATTGTCAGTGGCAGGGGTTAGCGTCTTTGACGTGAAGCGATCGACTCAAGCAACCCGGGTGGAACCCATGGCAGCAAGCGACCGCGAGAAGGCGCTCGACGCCGCGCTCGCACAGATTGAACGGCAATTCGGCAAGGGCGCCGTGATGCGCATGGGCGAGCGGACGAGGGAGCCCATCGAGATCATCCCGACCGGCTCGACGGCCCTCGACGTCGCCCTCGGCGTCGGCGGTCTGCCGCGCGGCCGCGTCGTGGAGATCTACGGCCCCGAGTCCTCGGGTAAGACGACCCTGACCCTGCACGCCGTGGCCAACGCGCAGAAGGCCGGCGGCCAGGTCGCGTTCGTCGACGCCGAGCACGCCCTCGACCCCGAGTACGCCCGGAAGCTCGGCGTCGACGTCGACAACCTGATCCTGTCCCAGCCGGACAACGGCGAGCAGGCCCTGGAGATCGTCGACATGCTCGTCCGCTCCGGCGCCCTCGACCTGATCGTCATCGACTCGGTCGCCGCGCTCGTGCCCAAGGCCGAGATCGAGGGCGAGATGGGCGACTCGCACGTCGGCCTCCAGGCCCGGCTCATGAGCCAGGCCCTCCGGAAGATCACCAGCGCCCTGAACCAGTCCAAGACCACGGCGATCTTCATCAACCAGCTCCGCGAGAAGATCGGCGTCATGTTCGGCTCGCCGGAGACCACGACCGGTGGCCGCGCGCTGAAGTTCTACGCCTCGGTGCGGATCGACATCCGCCGTATCGAGACCCTCAAGGACGGCACGGAGGCGGTCGGCAACCGCACCCGCTGCAAGGTCGTCAAGAACAAGGTCGCGCCGCCGTTCAAGCAGGCCGAGTTCGACATCCTCTACGGCGAGGGCATCAGCCGCGAGGGCGGCCTCATCGACATGGGCGTGGAGCACGGCTTCATCCGCAAGGCCGGCGCCTGGTACACGTACGAGGGCGACCAGCTCGGCCAGGGCAAGGAGAACGCCCGCAACTTCCTCAAGGACAACCCCGACCTCGCCAACGAGATCGAGAAGAAGATCAAGGAGAAGCTGGGCGTGGGCGTCCGCCCCGACGCTCCCGCGGCCGAACCCGGCACGGACCCGGTGGGCACGGTCCCGGCGCCCGCGGCGGGTACCGACGCGGCGAAGGCGGTCCCGGCACCGGCCGCCAAGCCCGTCAAGGCGACCAAGGCCGCCGCGGCCAAGGGCTAGCCCATGGCCCGGCGCAGCGAATGGCCGGGCGGCGGCTCCGACCCGTCGAGGGCCGGCAAGGAGCCGCCGCCCCAGGACCCGGCCGAGCGGGCGCGGGCCGTCTGCCTGCGCCTGCTCACCGGGATGCCCCGCACCCGCAAGCAGCTCGCGGACGCCCTGCACCAGCGGGGCATCCCCGACGACGTCGCCGAGGACGTGCTCTCGCGCTTCGAGGACGTCGGCCTCATCGACGACGCGGCCTTCGCCGGGGCCTGGGTCGACTCCCGGCACCACGGCCGCGGTCTGGCGCGCCGCGCCCTGGCCCGGGAACTGCGTACCAAGGGCGTCGACTCGGCGCTGATCGACGAGGCCGTGGCCCGGCTGGACCCCGAGCAGGAGGAGGCGACCGCCCGCGCCCTGGTGGACCGCAAGCTCCGCTCCACCCGGGGGCTGGAACGGGACCGCCGGCTGCGGCGCCTCGCCGGCATGCTCGCCCGCAAGGGCTACCCCGAGGGGCTGGCCCTGCGGGTGGTCAGACAGGCCCTGGAGGAAGAAGGCGAAGAGGTCGACGACCTGCACGCCGACCCCTTCTGACCGGGCAGTGCGCGGGCGCGGCGGTCAGGTGACCGCCGCGGCCTCGGCACCACGGGCGGCACCACGGGGGCTGCTCCCGCAAAGTCGGCGAGGGGGCACGTGAGACGGTGATCAAGAACGGCTGCGTCACGTATCCCCGGCCCGTCGATCGGTGAACCGCGCCGGACGGCCAGGGCGCTGCTGCGGTAGGCCGCTCGGGCAGCCGGAGGGCCGGACACCGGGAGCTGCGCGGTGCGGGTCGGATGCCTTGGCCCGACTTCTCTTCCCTGGCACGCCATCGGTTCCTCAGCCCCCACAGGCCCCTCGCCATCAGCCCCGCAAGCCCTCGTCATCAGCCCCACAGGCCCCTCCTCCTCAGCACGCTGACGGCCGAGGCGCAGGCGCCGGCCGCCAGGCTGGGGGAGCGGATCAGCGTCCCGCTCACCGCCCTGCGGCATCGACTCGGCCCCGCGGGACGGCTGCTTCGCTCCGGTGGTTTCGGGCCGGCACCATGCTCGTCGTCCGCCGCCGCAAGGCCGGCGGGGCCGGCCCGGGCCTGGCCGGCCGCCTCGCGTGCCGGCTCTTCCCGTGCGCCCGCCGTCGTCCCTTCGGGCCGGCTCCGGCCGGGTGCTGGTGGGCTCGGTTGATCGCGGACTCGACCCGCACCGGCCCCTCCGGGCCCCGACAGAGTCATCGCGGATCCGGGCCTGCTCCAGTGGGCGGGCCCGGGTACCGTCCGCTTCCCAGCGGGCGAACCGCTTACAGACCGTCTGCCACGGCCCGCAGTGTTCCGGCAGATCCCGCCACGGGGTACGGGTCCGCAACCGCCGAATCGACACGCACCGGCCCCGCATCCACCGGCCCCGCATCCACCGGCCCTGAATCCACCGGCCCTGAATCCACCGGCCCTGCATGCACCGGCCCCGCTCCCCGCGGTCCCCCCGTGTCATCGAGCTTTCGGCCCGGCCGGCCCGTGCCCCGTCGGCTCGTGCCCTCGGGTTTCCCTCCTCCAGGGCCTGCGGCCGGCGCGTCGGTGTCCGGGCGGCTCGGGCGCGGGGTGCCTCCGCATACCGCCGCGGCGGCGGCATGCAGCGCCGGTACCCGCACGCCGCCCAGCGCGGCCGCCAGGTGCCCGTCGGGCCGCACCAGCAGGACGGCATGAGCCGGCGCCCCGGGATACGCCTCCGTCACCAGCAGCTCGGCCCGCATCGGCAGGGCCCGTACCGCCTCCGCCAGGCGGGGCATCACACCGGCCCTGACCCAGTGCCGCCGGTCCCACACACCCGTACCCGGCGCGACCAGCACCACCAGCAGGCCCCTGCCGAGCCGGTCGCGCAGCCGCCCTGCCGTGCCGTCCGGTGAGGTCACCGGCACGTCCGCGACCAGGGCGCCCGGTTGCGTCCCCACGTCCACGTGCGCCTCGTCGGGGGACGGCGCGAGCGGCGACAGCGGGTACGCGGGGGCGCCCCGAGGGGCCCCGCCCCAGGTGCCCGTCGGCCAGCAGGCCCTCATGGCCCCCAGACCCGTCCGCAGGTAGGTGCGCAGCCCGCCTCCGCCGCGCAGCGCGGGAAGCGCCTGGTCCGCGGCCCGCAGCCGGGCGGCCACAGCGGTGCGCCGCTCCGCCTGGTAGCTGTCCAGCAGCACGTCCGACGGACCGCCGTGCCAGACCTGCGCCAGTTTCCACGACAGGTTCCGCACGTCCCGCAGCCCCTCGTCGAGCCCCTGCGTCCCCACGGCGCCCACCAGGTGCGCGGCGTCCCCCGCGAGGAACGCCCGCTCGACGCGCCAGCGCCGGGCGAGCCGGTGGTGCACGGTGTGGACGCCCGTGTCGAGCAGGTCGTACGCCGTGTCGCCGTGCCCCCGCAGGGAGCAGGTCGGCCGGTGCCGTGCCCCCGCACCAGCCGGACAGGGTCTCCCTGATCCGCCACACCAGGGCGTCCGGGGTGACGAGCTCCCCGCGCGGCGGCAGCAGCCAGTCCAGCCGCCAGGCGTCGTCCGGCAGCGGACGCGCCGTCAGCTCCTCGCCGACGCCGCGCCACGGCGGCTGACGGTGCAGCACGCTCTCGGCGGGCCAGGGGAGTTCGGTGCGGAGCACGGCCACGGCGTGGCGTTCCACCGCCGTACGCCCAGGGAAACGGACGTCCAGCAGCTTCCGTACCGTCGACCGCGCCCCGTCGCACCCCACCAGATAGGAACCGCGCCACCGGGCGGTCCGGGACCCGCGTACGTGCGCGGTGACCCCGAAGGCGTCCTGTTCGAGGGCGTCGAGCCGGCTGCCCGTGACCAGCCGGACGAACGCACCGGCCGGGGCCGAGGCGATCGCGTCGCGCAGCGCCCCTGTGAGCAGGTGCTGGGCGATGTGCAGCGGCGACTCGGGGGGCTCCGGGTGCCCGGAGCCCGGGACGGCCGGTTCCTCGGCGCTCTGGTAGCCGCCGGCCGGGAAGCCGCCGGCCGGGGAGCCGCCGTCCGAGGCGGGTCCGCCCGCCTCCGCGAACGGCTCCCTGCGCAGCGACTGCCTGCGCCGCAGCGACCGCCAGGCCGCCCAGCGGGCCCCCGCGTCCCGTACGGCCGGCGCGCAGCCCAGGCCCTCCACGAACGCCACCGTGTCGGGGCGCAGCACCGCCGTGCGGGCCGGGCGGTGCTCGTCCTGGCCGTCGCCCTCGTCGAGCACGACCGACGGGACCTCCTGGGCGCCGAGCGCCAGGCCGAGCGCGAGCCCGACCGGGCCGGCGCCGACGATGATCACCGGATCCACGGCGTGACTCCTGGAGCCGGTCGGAGCGGACGGCGAAGGGCGGCTGTGGTCCGATATGTGATCACAGAACGTATGCAACCCACTGCCCGTGCTTGCGTCAAGTGACAGGGCAGCGGCGCGCGTACGCACGGAGGAGCGGCGACCGTCCGGCCGCCGCTCCTCCGTGCCCACGCGTCCTGCGCCGGGTGCGCCTCAGGTGCGCCCGCCCCGGCCCCCGCGCTCGTCCTCGGCCACCTCCGCGGCGACGCCGCCGCCCATGTCGGTGTCGACCTCGGTGATGTCGACGGTCGCGCCGGCGGTCCTCTTCCCGCGCCGGAGCGCGCCTTCCAGCCAGCTCGCGAACTGGGTGAGCGCCGTGTTCACCACGATGAAGATGACGGCGACCACGGTGAACGCGGCGATCGTATTGGCACCATAGTTCGCCGTGATGGGGCGCACTTGGTAGAGGAGTTCGGGAAGGCCCAGGACCGCGCCGCCGAGCGCCGTGTCCTTGACGATGACGACCAACTGGCTGACCAGCGCGGGCAGCATCGCCGTCACGGCCTGCGGCAGCAGCACATATCTCATGATCTGCCCCTTGCGCATGCCGATTCCCTTGGCGGCGTCGGTCTGGCCAGAGGGCAGGGACAGGATGCCCGCCCGGACGATCTCCGCGATGACGGATGCGTTGTACAGCACCAGGCCCGTGACGACCGCGTACAGCGGCCGCACTTCCGAGCTGACGGTGGTGAACTGTGCGAACAGCGCGTTCGCAAAGATCATCATCAACAGGACCGGGATGGCGCGGAAGAACTCCACGGCCGCGCCCACCGGCACCCGTACCCAGGCGTGATCGGAAAGTCGGGCGATACCCAGGAGTGCTCCCAGTGGCAGGGCCATTATCAGGGCGAACGCTGCGGCCTTCAGCGTCTCGCCGAGCCCGGGCAGCAGGTAGGTGGTCCACACTCGGGGGTCTGTAAGGAACGGACTCCACTTCTCCGCTGCCAGCTGCCCCTTGTCAGCCATAACCGACAGGGCCCACCAGGCCGCCGAAGCCAGTGCGGCGACGAACAGCACCGTGTAGATGACGTTCCGCTGCTTGGCCTTCGGGCCGGGAGTGTCGTACAGAACGGAGCTCATCGCTTCACCGCCACGCGCTTGGCCGTCCAGCCCAGAAGCAGGCCGGTGGGAAGGGTGAGAACGACGAATCCGAAGGCGAAGACACCGAAGACGGCGAACAGAGCCTGGGCCTCGTTCTCGATCATTGCACTCATCAGCAGGGCCGCCTCCGCGACACCGATGGCGGCCGCGACCGTGGTGTTCTTCGTCAAGGCGATCAGAACGTTCGCCAGCGGGGCGACCACCGCGCGGAATGCCTGCGGCAGTACGACGATGCTCAGCACCTGGAGAAAGCTGAGTCCCAGGGCGCGGGCCGCCTCCGCCTGTCCCACCGGAACCGTGTTGATGCCTGAGCGAAGGGCTTCGCACACGAAGGTGCCGGTGTAGGCGACCAACCCGAGAACGGCCAGCCGAAAGTCGATCTCCTCGAAGGTCCCGCCCCACAGAGTGGCGCCGAGCGTCTGGTTCAGCGCGAGAGAACACGCCACGATGATGATCGTCAACGGCGTGTTGCGGACCACGTTGACGTAAAGGGTGCCGAAGCTCCGCATCAGCGGGATAGGGCTCACGCGCATCCCTGCCAGCAGCGTTCCCCAGATCAGGGACCCGATCGCTGAGTAGAAGGTCAGCTGGACCGTCACCCAGAAGGCTCCGAGCAGGTCGTACTGCGGATTGTCTAGAAAGTCGAACACGTTGACCCGCGCTCTCCCCTGGTCGGATCGTGGGGGACGCCGCCGGCCCGGCAGGGGCCGGCGGCGTCTTACCCTGGCTGCTGGTTCTGCTCGTCCGCCGCTGTATGAGCCGCGGCCTCAGCTCACTTCTCGGTGATCGCCGGAGCGGGCTCGGCCTTGTAGTTGGCCGGGCCGAGGTTCTTCTCGACGAACTTGGTCCAGGAGCCGTCCGACTTCATCTTCTCCAGCGCCGCGTTGATCTTGCCGCGGAGCTCGGCGTCGCCCTTCTTCAGGCCGATACCGTAGGGCTCGTCGCTCAACTTCAGACCAGCGAGCTTGAACTTGCCCGTGTGCTCCTTCTGCGCCGCGTAGCCGGCCAGGATGGAGTCGTCTGTGGTGAGTGCGTCGACGGCCTTGTTCTCCAGTCCGGTCAGGCACTCGGAGTAGCCGCCGTACTGCTTCAGCTGCGCGTCCGGCGCCAGCTTCTCCTTGACGTTCTGTGCCGAGGTCGAGCCCTTGACCGAGCAGAGCTTCTTGCTGTTGAGGTCCTCGGCCTTGGTGACCGAGGCCTCATCGGCACGGACGAGCAGGTCCTGGTGAGCCAGGAAGTACGGGCCGGCGAAGTCGACGACCGCCTTGCGCTTCTCGTTGATCGTGTAGGTCGCGGCGATGAACTTGACGTCGCCGTTCTTGATCAGGTTCTCGCGCTCGGCGCTCGGCGCCTGCTTCCACTCGATCTGGTCGGCGTCGTAGCCCAGCTCCTTCGCGACGTACGTGGCGACGTCGACGTCGAAGCCGGTGTACTTGCCGTCCGGGGTCTTCAGGCCCCATCCGGGCTGGTCGAACTTGATGCCGATGGTGATCTTGTCGCCGTCGGAGCCGCCGTCGGAGCCGCTGCCGGAGCCACAGGCGGTCGCCGTGAGCGAGAGGGTCAGCACCGCGGCGAGGGCCGCACTGGTCTTGCGGAGCTGCATGGTGAACATCCCTTGTGTCGTGGATCGGCCGTGGTCCGGTGTCCGGGGCCTCGGGTGGGGGTGACCGGCGTGATGGGGGTGACCGGTGCGGTGCCGACGCCCGGGACGGGCTTGCCGGCGCCGCTCAGTGGTGGAGGGCCTTCCCTCAGTGGTGCAGGATCTTCGACAGGAAGTCCTTCGCGCGGTCGCTGCGCGGGTTGCTGAAGAACTGGTCGGGCGCCGCCTCTTCGACGATGCGGCCGTCGGCCATGAAGACCACGCGGTTGGCGGCCGAGCGGGCGAAGCCCATCTCGTGGGTCACGACGACCATCGTCATGCCCTCGCTGGCGAGCTGCTGCATGACCTCCAGGACCTCGTTGATCATCTCCGGGTCGAGCGCCGACGTCGGCTCGTCGAAGAGCATCACCTTCGGGTCCATCGCCAGCGCCCGCGCGATGGCGACGCGCTGCTGCTGGCCGCCGGAGAGCTGCGCGGGGTACTTGTCGGCCTGGGTGCCGACGCCCACGCGGTCCAGCAGGGCCCGTCCCTTCTCCTCGGCCGCCTTCTTGTCCGTCTTGCGGACCTTCACCTGGCCCAGCATGACGTTCTCCAGGACCGTCTTGTGGGCGAACAGGTTGAACGACTGGAAGACCATGCCGACATCGGCCCGGAGCCTGGCCAGCTCCCTGCCCTCGTCGGGCAGCGGCTTGCCGTCGATCGTGATCGTTCCCGAGTCGATCGTCTCCAGCCGGTTGATGGTGCGGCACAGGGTGGACTTGCCGGACCCGGAGGGCCCGATCACCACCACGACCTCGCCCCGGGCGATGGTCAGGTCGATGTCCTGCAGCACGTGCAGCGCGCCGAAGTGCTTGTTGACATTGCTCAGCACCACCAGGTCGCCGGCCGTGGCTGCGGTGCCCTCCGCGCCCTTGGTCACTGACACTCCGCTCATCGGCCTCTCGCTTCCGTCCTGCTCGGGTTGCAGAGGACATTAAGCACGGCCCGCCAGCAGCGTCATCACATCTGAGCGGAAATTGAGCATAACGATCCGGCTGCAACCGGACACTCCGCGTGCAGGGGGAAGTGTGCCGAAACGGCCCCGCGTACCGGCTGCATAACGGATTCCGCGACGCGGCGGAGCGCCCCTTGACTGGGAGCCCCGGCATCGGGGTTCATGCCTGGGTACAGCCATGCCCCGCAGCACCTCCCCGCACCGACCGCGGCCGGCGCCACGCACCCTGACCACGCGCGTGCCGCCCGCCGCCACCGCGCAGCCGACGAGCGGTACGGAACCGGACGGACCCGCCCCGCAGCGGTACGGACACGCCCGCACCGCCGGCTCGGCGGTGCGGAGCCGCACGGACCCCGCCGGGCGGTAGGGGGCGGCAGGGGCCGGGCGGCACCGGCCCGTGCCGGGCGCTGTACGCGAACGCGATCCACCTTCGGAGGGGGCCAGATGAGACTGCTGCTTGTCGAGGACGACGACCACGTCGCCGCGGCCCTGACCGCGATCCTCACCCGCCACGGCTTCGCGGTGACGCACGCCAGGAACGGCGAGGAGGCCCTGAAGGCGGTCCTGCCGACCGGGGACGCAGGGCGGGCGCCGTTCGGCGTCGTCCTGCTCGACCTCGGCCTCCCGGACCAGGACGGCTACCAGGTCTGCGGCAAGCTGCGGAAGCTCACCAGCACCCCCGTGATCATGGTCACCGCGCGCAGCGACGTCCGCTCCCGCATCCACGGACTCAACCTCGGCGCGGACGACTACGTCGTCAAGCCGTACGACACGGGGGAGCTGCTCGCCCGGATCCACGCCGTCAGCCGGCGCGCCGCCGGCGGCACGGACCCTGAGGACACCGGATCCACGCCCCTGCCCGGGGGCGCCGCCGCGCCGCTCCGGCTCGGCGCCGTCGAGGTGGAGCTGCCGACCCGCCGGGTCAGCGTGCAGGGCGCGGTCGTCCAGCTCACCCGCAAGGAGTTCGACCTGCTGGCGCTGCTCGCCCAGCGGCCGGGGGTGGTCTTCCGCCGGGAGCAGATCATCAGCGAGGTCTGGCGCACCAGCTGGGAGGGCACCGGCCGCACCCTGGAGGTCCATGTCGCCTCCCTGCGTGCCAAGCTGGGCACGCCCGCGCTCATCGAGACCGTGCGCGGCGTGGGCTACCGGCTGGTCGCCCCGTAGGGTGGCAGCAGCCGGACCGGCGGACACCCGTGCCGCCACCGGCCCCCACACCGGACCCCAGACAACGAAACGACCAGCGACCCGTGCGTACGCGTCTCCTCCCGCTGCTCATCGTCCTGATGGCCGGTGTCCTGCTCGCCCTCGGCTTCCCGCTCGCCGGCAGCCTGGCCGCGGCCCACCAGCAGGGCGTCGTCGTCGACCGCATCGACGACACCGCCCGCTTCGCGGCCCTCGCCCAGTACGTCAACGAGACCGGCCCCGGCACCGGCGAGCGCCGCGCGACCCTCCAGGCCGAACTCAACCGGTACCACGAGGTGTACGGCATCGAGGCCGGCGTCTTCGACCGCGACGGCAACGCCATGGTCGCCGCCCCGCACGGCTGGCGCATACCGGCCGAGGGAGAGGTGCGCCGTGCGTTCGGCGAGGCCCTCCTCGGCCGCCGCTTCCACGACCCGCCCCAGGTGTGGCCCTGGCAACCCGACGCGCGGCTGTCCGTCGCCTCACCCGTCGTACGGGACGGGGACGTCGTCGCCGTCGTGGTCACCGACTCGCCCACGGGGCCGCTGCGCTCCCGCATCCTGCACGGCTGGCTGCTGCTGGCGGCGGGGGAGTGCGCCGCCATGCTGCTCGCCGTCGGCGCGGCCTTCCGCCTCACCGGCTGGGTGCTGAAGCCGGTGCGCGTCCTGGACGCGGCCACCCACGGCATCGCCACCGGACGGCTCAACTCACGGGTCGCCCCCGCCGGGGGCCCGCCCGAACTCCGGCGGCTGGCAAGGTCGTTCAACGAGATGGCCGACCACGTCGAAGAGGTCCTGGAGCAGCAGCGCGCCTTCGTGGCGGACGCCTCCCACCAACTGCGCAACCCGCTCGCCGCCCTGCTGCTGCGCATCGAACTCCTCGCGCTGGAACTGCCCGAGGGCAACGAGGAGATCGCGTCCGTCCGGACCGAGGGGAAGCGCCTTGCGCAGGTCCTGGACGACCTGCTGGACCTGGCCCTCGCCGAACACGCCTCCGCCGACCTGCAGCTGACCGACATCGGGCGACTGGCCGCCGAGAGGGTGGCCGCATGGCGCCCGCTCGCGGAGGAGAAGGGCGTCCGCCTCACCGGCTGCGGCGCCTCGGCCGTCACCGCCTGGGCCGATCCGGTGGCCCTGTCCAGCGCTCTGGACGCGGTCATCGACAACGCGCTGAAGTTCACCCCGGAGGGGGAGGAGGTCACCGTCGCGGTCGCGGCGCGCGGTGACACGTCCACCATCGTCGTCGCCGACCACGGTCCGGGCCTCACCGACGAGGAGCTCGAACGGATCGGCGACCGCTTCTGGCGCAGCGGCCGGCACCAGAACGTCAAGGGCTCCGGACTGGGCCTCTCCATATGCCGCACCCTGCTGGCCGCGGGCGGCGGCTCGATGACGTACGCGCACAACGAGCCGCGCGGGCTGCGCGTGACCGTCGCCGTGCCCCGCACCGCACCGGCCGAGACGCCCGCGGCCCCCGCCAGGATCTGACGGCCGTCCGGCGCCGGCGGCTGACGGCTGCCTGCCGCGGACCGGCGCCGGGACCTGACGGCCGCCTGAGGCGGTCCGGCGCCGGGATCCGGCGGCCACCTGCCACCGCCCCGCAAGGCGCACGCCCCGGCGGCGCCTGTGCCGGGTCCTCGGCGCCTGTGCCGTGCCGGGCCCTCGGGGAGACCTGGAACGCCGGCGGGGGCGCCTCGGGCATCGCGGGCTGCGCCCTCGGCGCGCGGCCGGTTCAGCGGCGGCCGCGGCCGCGGCAGGCGTACCGGGCTCCGCGGACCGCGCGAACGGGCCCGGCCGGAGACGGAAGGTTCACGGCTTCACCGAGCGGTAGTAGCGCCGCGCCCCCTCGTGCAGCGGCAGCGGATCGGTGTAGATCGCGGTGCGCAGGTCCACCAGCTGCGCCGGGTGCACCTCGTGGCCGATCCGGTCCCGGCTCCGTATCACGGTCCGCGTGACGCCCTCGGCGAGGGCGGGGTCCATCTCCTCCGTGGTGACCAGCAGGTTCGGCACCGCCACCGTCTCCACGGGCTCGCCGCCCTGTGCGGCGGGGTACGCGTCGGCCGGGATCGTGGCCGTACGGAAGTGGCGGCTCGGTCCGCCGCTCCTGCGGGCCGCCTCGATCACGTCCTCCTCCAGCGGCACCAGTCGCACCGGGTAGCGCTCGGAGAGCCGCAGCACCGCGTTCGTCGGCAGGCCGCCCGACCAGAAGAACGCGTCCAGCCGCTGCTGCTCCATCAGCGCCGGCATCGTGTCGATCCCGGCGGAGACGGACTGCACGTCGACGGCCGGGTCCAGCCCGGCGGCGAGCAGCAGCCGGTCCGCCAGGAGCCGCACCCCGGACCCCTCCTGGCCGACGCCCACGCGCAGGCCCCGCAGCTCCCGCGTGGACCGCACCGGCGAGTCCTTCGGCACGACGAGCTGCACGTAGTCGTCGTACAGCCGGGCGCAGCCCCGCAGCCGGGAGGCGCCCGGGCGGCCCTCGGACAGGTACGTGGCGACGGCGTCGGCCGTGGCGATGGTGAAGTCCGCCTCGCCGGAGGCCAGGCGGGCCAGGTTCTGCTGGGACCCCTCGCTGTCGCTGAGTCCCGTCGCCACATCGGGCAGGTTCCGCCGCAGCGCCTCCTGCAGCAGCTCCCCGTACCGCTGGTAGACGCCCGACGGCACCCCGGTGCTGAAGGTGATCCGCCCCTCGGGCCGCGGCTCGCGGTCCGGCACCCACCACCACAGGAGCACGGCCAGCACCACCAGCAGCACGGCGGGGACCTGGAAGGCCCGGCGGCGGCCGACGCGGGCAAGCCGATGGAGGGGGTGAGGGACGGCAGGCATGGCGCGATCCTGCCAGTCGGCCCGCCGTAGGGGAACCTCGGCGGGGTCACGCGGGCCCGGCCCACGACCCCCCGCACCCTGCCTGTGACGCACGCCACAGGTAGGGTGCTGCTCGGGTCCGGGGGTGTCGGTGCGACCGCCTACCCTTGTCCCATGACCAGCAGCGACCGGAGCCAGGCAGTGGACGTCACACGAACCTACGCAGTACGCACCTACGGGTGCCAGATGAACGTCCACGACTCCGAGCGCCTCTCCGGCCTGCTGGAGGAGGCCGGATACGTACGGGCTCCGGAGGACGCCGAGGGCGAGGCCGACGTCGTCGTCTTCAACACCTGCGCGGTCCGTGAGAACGCCGACAACAAGCTGTACGGCAACCTGGGCCGCCTCGCGCCGGTGAAGGCCCGCAAGCCGGGGATGCAGATCGCCGTCGGCGGCTGCCTGGCGCAGAAGGACCGCGACACCATCGTGAAGAAGGCGCCGTGGGTGGACGTCGTCTTCGGCACGCACAACATCGGCAAGCTGCCGGTCCTGCTGGAGCGCGCCCGGGTGCAGGAGGAGGCGCAGGTCGAGATCGCCGAGTCCCTGGAGGCGTTCCCGTCCACCCTTCCCACCCGCCGCGAGTCGGCGTACGCGGCCTGGGTGTCGATCTCCGTCGGGTGCAACAACACCTGCACCTTCTGCATCGTGCCCGCCCTGCGCGGCAAGGAGAAGGACCGCCGTCCCGGCGACATCCTCGCCGAGATCGAAGCCCTCGTCGGCGAGGGCGTCTCCGAGATCACCCTGCTCGGCCAGAACGTCAACGCGTACGGCTCCGACATCGGCGACCGCGAGGCGTTCAGCAAGCTCCTGCGGGCGTGCGGCCGGATCGAGGGCCTGGAGCGGGTCCGCTTCACCTCCCCGCACCCCCGGGACTTCACCGACGACGTCATCGCGGCGATGGCCGAGACGCCGAACGTGATGCCGCAGCTGCACATGCCGCTCCAGTCCGGCTCGGACACGGTCCTGAAGGCGATGCGCCGCTCGTACCGCCAGGAGCGCTTCCTCGGCATCATCCGGAAGGTGCGGGAGTCCATCCCGGACGCGGCGATCTCCACGGACATCATCGTGGGCTTCCCCGGCGAGACCGAAGAGGACTTCGAGCAGACCCTGCAC
This sequence comes from Streptomyces sp. CC228A, assembly GCF_021390935.1. GTDB lineage: Bacteria > Actinomycetota > Actinomycetes > Streptomycetales > Streptomycetaceae > Streptomyces. The sequence continues at coordinate 1,235,481 of NZ_JAJPUI010000001.1, read as the reverse complement.
GTGGTCCGCGAGGCGCGGTTCGCCCAGGCCTTCACCTTCCAGTACTCCAAGCGCCCCGGCACCCCGGCCGCCGAGATGGACGACCAGATCCCGAAGGCGGTCGTGCAGGCGCGCTACGAGCGGCTGGTCGCCCTCCAGGAGGAGATCTCCTGGGAGGAGAACAAGAAGCAGGTCGGCCGGACCGTCGAGGTGATGGTCGCGGAGGGCGAGGGCCGCAAGGACGACGCCACGCAGCGCCTGTCCGGCCGCGCCGCGGACAACCGCCTGGTGCACTTCACGAAGCCCGACCAGGAAGTGCGCCCCGGCGACGTCGTGACCGTCGGGATCACGTACGCGGCGCCGCACCACCTGCTGGCCGAGGGCCCCGTGGCCGGTGTCCGCCGGACCCGCGCGGGCGACGCCTGGGAGAAGCGGAACGCGGCGGAGGTGGCCAAGCCTGCGGGCGTCATGCTCGGCCTGCCCCAGGTCGGCATCCCGGCCCCGCTCCCGCCGGCGGCCTCCGGCTGCGCCGTCAACTGACCCGGCCCCGCGACCGGACTCACCGGGAGCCGGGCCCCGGCTGGGCCGTTCACCCGCCTCAGGAGCCTGCCCACCCCGCCTGCCCCCAGCCCTGCTCCCGTGGTGAGGGGCCGCTTCTTCCGCGGGCCGTTCGGCCCATCGGGCGGGGAGGCGCCGACCGCGTTGGCTACGCTGCGGATCATGCTTGTCGCCGCCGCCGTGTGCCCCTGCCCGCCCCTGCTCGTTCCCGAGGTCGCCGCGGGCGCCGCGCCCGAGCTGGACGACGCGCGCGTCGCCTGCCTGGACGCCCTCGGGGTGCTGGCCGCCTCGCGACCCGACCGGCTCGTCGTGGTCGGCACGGATCCACGGGCCGCCGCCGAGGAGGGCGCCGGAGGCGCGGTGACGTACCCGGAAGGCACCGCGGGCGGTTTCCAGGGCTTCGGCGTGGACCTGGACGTCATGCTCGGCCCCGGCGGGACGGCCGTGGAGCCCGCGCAGCCGCCGGCCGGTCCCGTCGCCGGCCCGCCCCTGCCCGACTCCCTCGCCGTCGGCGCATGGCTCCTCGGGCGCGCCGACTGGTCGGACGCGCCCGTGGAAGGGCTGGGAGTGGACGAGCGGCTCGCCCCGGAACTCTGCGCCGCACGGGGCCGGGAGGTCGCCGCCCGCGCCCCGCGCGTCGCGCTGCTGGTCATGGGCGACGGCAGCGCCTGCCGCACGGTCAAGGCCCCCGGCTACCTCGACGAGCGGGCCGCCGGATTCGACGCGGACGCGGCGCGCGCGCTGGCCGCGGCGGACACGGCCGCGCTGGCGGCGCTCGACGCCGGACTGGCGTCCGTACTGAAGGCGGCCGGCCGCGCCCCCTGGCAGGTGCTGGCCGGGGCGGCCGGGCAGGCGGACCTGGCCGGCCGGCTCCTGTACGACGACGCGCCCTACGGCGTCGGCTACCTGGTGGCCGCCTGGTCGTGAACCGGGCACGGCTCGGTCGGGGCGGCTCGGAGGGCGGGAACGACCACGGCGGGCGGCCGCGGAGCCAGGTGCTCCACGGCCGCCCGCCGTCGTCGGCAGGCCCGGTTCAGGCGGCGGGCGGCGGCTGCGGTGGCGTGCTGCCGTCGTTGCGGTGGGACAGCCGGTCCAGCGCGTGCCTGGCCTTGCCGGTGCCTGACTCGATCTTGTCGCTGTACTTGCCCTTGGTCTTCCGGTCGACGGCCTGCGCGGCCTTGTCGATGCCGTGGTCGATCCGGTCGCCGTGCTGCCGGGCGAACCCGGCGACCTTCTCCTTGGCCGGACCCATCCTGGCCTTCAGCGAATCCACGATGCCCATGGCCCACCTTCCTCGAAACGACCTGCGGGAGGTCACCGCGCGGGTCTACCTGCGGGCGCTGTCTCCGGCTTCGCTGTCCGCCGCCTTCTCGGCGGACTGCTGCTTGGGGATACCCGCGGACTCAGCCGCGGTGGACACGGCCTCCGACCGCTCGGCCGATGAGGACTCACCGCAGGCCGCGGCCTCGTCCCCGGTGCCGGCGGACGTCGCGGGCTCCGCACGCTCCTCAAGTGCACCCGAGACGGGCTCCGGCTGGGCCTGCGCGTCCTCGCCCGTCGCCCCGGCGGTCGCCGCCGCCCCGTCCCCGCCGTCCGTCGGCGCGGGTTCCGCGGTGTCCGCCGCCGCCCCGGCCGCGTCACCGGCCGCGGCCGACTGCTCGCCCTTCTCATCCTTCCGGCGAAACCATCCAAAAACGCCCATATCTACTCCATAGCGTACTCGTGTGGGCGAAATCCCGCGCTGGCCGGAGCGTCCCCTTGCTGCGCCCGGTGGGGCCGGTCCGAGAACCGGCGGTCGGAACCTCGCAACTGGCAACGACAAGCCCCTCGTGGTGTCACGTCGCTCGTTCGGGTAATGCCGCGAGGTTTGGGAGACTGGGCCGGTGAGCACCGCAACCCCCGCCCCGCGCGTCATCGCCGTCGTCGGCCCCACCGCCGCAGGAAAGTCCGACCTGGGAGTCCACCTGGCCCAGCGGCTCGGCGGCGAGGTCGTCAACGCCGACTCCATGCAGCTGTACCGGGGGATGGACATCGGCACCGCCAAGTTGACCGGCGAGGAGCGCGGCGGCGTCCCGCACCGCCTGCTGGACATCTGGGACGTCACCGAGACCGCGAGCGTCGCCGAGTACCAGCGGCTCGCCAGGGCGGAGATCGACCGGCTCCTCGCCGAGGGGCGCACCCCCGTGCTCGTCGGCGGGTCCGGCCTCTACGTACGCGGGGCCATCGACGCCCTGGAGTTCCCCGGCACCGACCCCGGCGTACGGGCCGGACTGGAGGCCGAACTGGCCGAGCGGGGCTCCGGCGTCCTGCACGCCCGGCTCGCCGGCCTCGACCCGGACGCGGCGCGCGCGATCCTGCCGAGCAACGGCCGCCGCATCGTCCGCGCCCTGGAGGTCATCGAGATCACCGGCCGGCCCTTCACCGCGAACCTCCCCGGCCCGGACCCGGTGTACGAGACGGTGCAGATCGGCGTCGACGTCGAGCGGCCGGAACTGGACGCCCGCATCGCCGCGCGCGTGGACCGCATGTGGGAGGACGGCCTCGTCGACGAGGTCCGCGCCCTGGAGGCCCGCGGGCTGCGCGAGGGCCGCACCGCTTCCCGGGCGCTCGGCTACCAGCAGGTCCTCGCCGCGCTGGCGGGGGAGTGCAGCGAGCAGGAGGCCCGCGACGAGACCGTCCGCGCGACCAAGCGCTTCGCCCGCCGCCAGGACTCCTGGTTCCGCCGCGACCCGCGGGTCCGGTGGCTCAGCGGAGGCGCCGCGGACCGAGGGGAACTCCCGGACCGTGCCCTCACGTTGGTCGAACGAGCGGTTACAGCCTGATCACGTGATGGCATCGGGACGCTCCGGCCGTCAGATCGACGCCCGTGGTCATGCCATCATCGAGCATCGATCGACCAGTGAATCCGACGTTGGGAGGGCGCGTGGCGATGGAGGCCGGCCCTCGCGACAGAGAACGGCGGGACACACCGGACAGCGTGACCACGTCCGAGGAGCACGCGCACGAGGCGTCGGACACGCCTGCGCGGTCGGAGGGCTCCGAGGCGTCGGAGCCGCGTGAGGCGGCGGAGGCGGCGGCGCCGCCGGAGCCCGCCGCAGGGGCCGACGCGCCCGAGGCGTCAGCGGCACCCGGCACATCGGGAGGTTTCGGAGTGGCGGACACGCCCGAGGTCTCCGCGGTGTCCCGCGTGCACCGGGCCCCGCAGCTGAGCCCGGACGGCCCCGAGCTCAACGAGGACGGCACGCAGGAGACCACCCCCGACGAGGTCGAGGTCGAACTGCGCCCGCAGGGGCGGCTCAGGGTGTGGCAATTGGCGCCCATCGTCGGTCTCGGCGCCCTGGGTTCCCTGATGTTCGCCTTCCCGCTCGCGTTCGGTTCGGGCGACGGGGGCGCCGTCCTCGCCATGCTGGGCCTGCTGCTGAGCGGCTGCGCGGCCGGCTGGGGCATGATGGCCGCCCGCCGCGTCGGCTACACGTGGCCCGGCCTCCCGGCCCGCGGCTCCGACGAGCGCCCGGACTGGCGGGTCATAGCCCTGTACGTCGCCGTGGTGACCGTCCTCGTGACCCTCGCCGTCTGGCGCGTGGCCCGCCTCCGCTGACCCGCAGCCCGCGTGCGGCCCGCACAGCTGCCCCGCTGCCCTGCGAGCCCGCCCCGCGTCCGCCGACCGGCCTACTGCGCGCGGCGCGACCTCTGCTCCGCATCCCGTACCCGGCGCGCCCGCCGCCCCGCAGCCCGCGTGCGGCCCGCACAGCTGCCCCGCGTGCGCGGCGTGCCGTCCCGGGCCGGATCCGCCCGCCGTCTGCTTCCCGCCGCTGTCCCGCCGACCGGTGGCAACGGCCCGTTCCACCGCGTACCGACGCCCCGGTCCAGCCGCCGGACGGGCAGGCCCGCCGTCGTACCCTCCCCGTACGATGGGACGCGTGAGCACCGCACCCATCGCCGCCACCCCCCGCCTCGCGTTCCTCAAGGGCCACGGCACGGAGAACGACTTCGTGATCGTGCCCGACCCGGACAACGCCACCGAGCTGTCCGCGGCCCTCGTCGCCCGGCTCTGCGACCGCCGGGCCGGCATCGGCGGCGACGGGGTGCTGCACGTGGTGCGGTCCGCCGCGCACCCCGAGGCGCGGCACATGGCCGACGAGGCCGAGTGGTTCATGGACTACCGCAACGCCGACGGCTCCGTCGCGGAGATGTGCGGCAACGGCGTACGGGTCTTCGCCCGGTACCTGGAGCACGCCGGGCACGTCACCGCGGGCGATGTCGCCGTGGCCACCCGCGGCGGCGTCAAGCAGGTCCACCTCGCCAAGAACGGCGACGTGACCGTCTCCATGGGCCGCGCGGTGCTGCCCCCCGACGGGGTCACCGTCACCGTCGACGGCCGCAGCTGGCCCGCCCGCAACGTCAACATGGGCAACCCGCACGCCGTCGCCTTCGTCGAGGACCTCTCCCACGCCGGCGACCTGTCCGCCGAGCCGCCGTACAGCCCGGAGGACGTCTACCCGGACGGCGTCAACATCGAGTTCGTCACCGACCGCGGCCCCCGCCACGTGGCCATGCGCGTCCACGAGCGCGGCGCCGCCGAGACCCGATCCTGCGGCACCGGCGCCTGCGCCGTCGCCGTCGCCGCGGCCCGCCGCGACGGCGTCGACCCCGCCGAGACCGGCACCCCGGTCACGTACACCGTCGACGTCCTCGGCGGCACCCTCACCATCACCGAGCACCCCGACGGCGAGATCGAGATGACCGGGCCCGCCGTCATCGTCGCCGAGGGCACCGTCGAGCCCTCCTGGCTGGGCACCCCCGCGTAAGCGGCACACCGCGCCCCCACCTGTCACACAGCGAAACCACACCGCCGAAAACCTCGCTCGAATGGGTGATCCCCTTCACGCTGGGCGAGAGCGGGACAGCGCCGCGTGGTGGGCTCGGTAACATCAAGCACCGGCCGGGCGTGCACGCCTTGCCCGCCCACCGCCGGTCGACGCCGCCGGAGGTGCCCCATGAGCGCAGAGGCCACCAACCCCAGTGCCCCCGCCGTCCCCAGCCGCAGGCGCGGGCGCCCCAGAATCGACCTGCGCAGACTCGGCCGCGCCGCCCTCCTCGGCCCCACCGGCCGCGACCGGCTGCCCGACGCCCTCGGCCACGTCGCCGAAGCCCACCGCGCCCACCACCCGGACGCGGACCTGACCCTCCTGCACCGGGCGTACGCCCTCGCCGAGCTCTCCCACCGCGGGCAGTTCCGCAAGAGCGGCGAGCCCTACATCACGCATCCGCTCGCCGTCACCCTCATCCTCGCCGAACTCGGCGCGGAGACCACCACCCTCACCGCCTCCCTCCTCCACGACACGGTCGAGGACACCGACGTCACCCTGGAGCAGGTGCGGGAGCTGTTCGGCGACGAGGTGGCGTACCTCGTGGACGGCGTCACCAAACTGGAGAAGGTGGACTACGGCACCGCGGCAGAGCCCGAGACCTTCCGCAAGATGCTGCTCGCCACCGGCAACGACGTGCGCGTCATGTCGATCAAACTCGCCGACCGGCTGCACAACATGCGCACCCTCGGCGTGATGCGCCCCGAGAAGCAGGCCCGCATCGCCAAGGTCACCCGCGACGTGCTCATCCCCCTCGCCGAACGCCTCGGCGTCCAGGCCCTCAAGACGGAGCTGGAAGACCTGGTCTTCGCCATCCTCCACCCCGTCGCATACGAGCGCACCCGCGCCCGCATCGCCGCGAGCGCCGCCGAAGGGGACGCCCTCGGTGGCGTCGCCGACGCCGTGCGCACCGTCCTGCGGGACGCCGGCATCACCGCCGACGTCCTCGTCCGGCCCCGCCACTTCGTGTCCGTGCACCGCATCAGCCTCAAACGCGGGGAACTGCGCGGCACCGACTTCGGCCGCCTCCTCGTCCTCGTCGCGGAGGACGCCGACTGCTACGCCGTCCTCGGGGAGCTCCACACCTGCTTCACGCCGGTGGTCTCCGAGTTCAAGGACTTCATCGCCGCGCCCAAGTTCAACCTGTACCAGTCCCTGCACACCGCCGTCGTCACCGCGGAAGGCGCCGTCGCCGAGATCCTCATCCGCACCCACCAGATGCACAAGGTCGCGGAGGCCGGCGTCATCGCCCTGGGCAACCCGTACGACACCGACGATCCCCAGGACGCCAGGGACGGCGAGCGCGTCGACCCGACACGGCCCGGCTGGCTGTCCCGGCTGCTCGACTGGCAGCGCTTCGCCCCCGACCCCGACACCTTCTGGACCTCCCTGCGCGCCGACCTCGCCCAGGACACCGAGATCACCGTCTTCCGCCCCGACGGCGGCACCCTCGCCCTGCCCGCCGGCGCCACCTGCCTCGACGCCGCCTACGAGCAGCACGGCGCCGCCGCCCACGCCTGCGTCGGCGCCCGCGTCAACGGCCGACTCGCCACCCTCGGGACCGTCCTGCGCGACGGGGACACCGTGCAGCCCCTGCTCGCCGAGGACGCCGGGTCGGGTCCTTCCCCCGACTGGCTGGAGCACGCCCGCACCCCCACCGCGCGCATCGCCATCAACCGCTGGCTCACCGCGCACCCCCGCAGGCCGCCGCGGCCGTGCCCGCCGCCGGGCCCCGCCCGGCCGCCTCCGTCGTCGCCGACCGCCGACGCACCGCCAACGCCGTCGTCGACGCCCCGCACTCCGCCGTCCGACTCGCCGGCTGCTGCACGCCGGTGCCGCCCGACACCGTCACGGGCTTCGCCGTACGCGGCGGCGCCGTCACCGTCCACCGCGCCGAATGCCCCGCCGTACACCGCATGCGGAACCTCGGCCGCGCCCCCGTCGCCGTCCGCTGGGGCGGCGAGGCCGCCTGCCGCGTCACCCTGGTCGCCGAATCGTTCGGCCGCCCCCGGCTGCTCGCCGACCTCACCGAGGCCATCGCGACCGCGGGCGCGGAGATCGTGTCCGCCACCGTCGAGCCCCCCACCGAGCAGCGGGTCCGCCACACCTACACCCTTCACCTCCCCGACGCCGCCGAGCTGCCCGCCCTCATGCGCGCGATGCGCGACGTGCCCGGCGTCTACGACGTCAGCCGCGCCCAGCACCCCGCCCCACCCCGCTGACGCCCCGCCCCGCCGGCCGCCCCGCCGGGCGCCCCCGCGGGCCGCACCCCGGCTCTTCGGCCGCACCCCGGCTCTTCGGCCTCGCCCCGGCCGGGCGCCGCCGTCGGCCGCACTCCCTCCGCGCCGTCGGCCGCACCCCCGCCGCACCCTGCGGATCCGCCCCTGCCTGCTGATCCGCCCCCGGCGCTCCCCCCACCGGGTCCCGCCGCCACCGCCGCCGCCCGCGCCGGAAGGGCCCCGCCCCGCTCGTTCGGGTGGCCCCGGTGCGTGCCGCCCGGGTCCGCGGCCGACGCGCTGGTAAGCGGTGGTGCATGCGCCTCACCTCCCGCCGACTGCGCGCCGTGCTCCTCGCCGCCGCGTCCACCGGCCTCCTCGCCGCCGCAGTACCCCCGCCCCAGCCCCTGGGCATCGGCGACCCGCTCTTCCCCCACCTCGGCAACCCCGGGTACGACGTCCGCGCGTACGACATCGCCTTCGCCTACAGCGGCGACAACACCAAACCGCTGGACGCCCTCACCAAGATCGACGCCCTGGCCACCCAGGACCTGCCCATGGTGAACCTCGACTTCGCGCACGGCACCGTCCGCGACGTCCGGGTCAACGGCCGCCCCGCCGCCCACGCCCGCACCGGGGAGGACCTGGTCGTCACCCCCGAGCAGCCGGTCCCGGCGGGCACGCGGATGCGCATCGCCGTACGCCACACCAGCGATCCGGCCGCCCCCAAGGCCGTCGGCGGCTGGCTCCGCACCTCCGACGGACTCGCCATGGCCAACCAGGCGGACGCCGCCCACCGCGTCTTCCCCTGCAACGACCACCCGGCCGACAAGGCGTACTTCACCTTCCGCGTGACCGTCCCCAAGGACCTCACGGCCGTCGCGAACGGCACCTCCCTGGGCCGCTCCGTCTCCGGGCAGCACGCCACCTGGGTGTACCGGGGCATGCACCCCATGGCCACGGAGCTCGCCCAGGTCTCCATCGGCCGCTCCGCCGTCGTCCACCGCACGGGACCGCACGGACTGCCCCTGCGGGACGTCGTCCCGGTCCGCGACCGCGAGCGCATGGAGCCCTGGCTGCGCAAGACGCCCGGACACATGGAGTGGATGGAGCAGCACGTCGGCCGCTACCCCTTCGAGACGTACGGCGTGCTCGTCGCCGACGCCAGCACCGGCTTCGAGCTGGAGACGCAGACCCTCTCCCTCTTCGAGAGGCGCCTGTTCACCCACCCCAAGCTGCCCGCCTGGTACGTCGAGGGGATCATGGTGCACGAGCTGGCGCACCACTGGTTCGGCAACAGCGTCACCCCCCGCACCTGGTCGGACCTGTGGCTGAACGAAGGCCACGCGACCTGGTACGAGGCCCTGTGGGCCGACCAGGCCGGCCACTATCCGCTGGAGCGGCGCATGCGCGACGCGTACTCCGCGTCCGACCGCTGGCGGGCGGCGGGCGGACCTCCGGCCGCACCCAGGCCCCCCGCGCCCGGGCACAAGATCAGCCTCTTCCGGCCGGTCGTCTACGACGGCAGCGCACTGATCCTCTACGCGCTGCGCCAGGAGATCGGCGACGACGCCTTCCGGCAGCTTGAGCGGCGCTGGGTGGCGGAGCACGTGCACGGCGTCGCGGGCACGTCCGACTTCGTCCGCCTGGCCTCCGAGGTCGCGGGCCGCGACCTCACGCCGTTCCTGCACGGATGGCTGTACGGCGAGAAGACCCCGCCCATGCCCGGACACCCGGACTGGCGCAGTGCGGACCCGGTGAAGAGCCCGGCCGCCGGCCCGGCCGGGACGGCGGCCTGAGCACCGGCCGCCTGAGCACCGGCCGCCTGAGCACCGGCGGCCTGAGCACCGGCCGCCTGGGCACCGGGCACACCCGGCCCGGTGCCCGCGACCCGGGGCGGGGCGGCGAAACCAGGGTGACGGTCAGCACCGGGCCGTGGGACCATCGAGGTGTCAGCAGCGCCGCCGGCGGGCGGGGAATCTTCCGGCACGCTCGGGCGTTGTCACTGTCACATCCGATTTTTCTTCGACGTAAGGATCCAATGACCTCCTCTTCTTCCTTTTCCCAGGACGCGCAGCGCCTCAGCGAGCAGAGCCGCACGGAGAGCCTTCGGGCCGACGCCCTGATGGAAGAGGACGTCGCCTGGAGCCACGAGATCGACGGAGAGCGGGACGGCGACCAGCTGGACCGCGCGGACCGTGCCGCTCTGCGCCGGGTGGCGGGCCTCTCCACCGAACTCCAGGACGTCACCGAGGTCGAGTACCGGCAGCTGCGCCTCGAACGCGTGGTGCTCGTCGGCGTCTGGACCACGGGCACGGTCCAGGACGCGGACAACTCGCTCGCCGAGCTGGCCGCCCTTGCCGAGACGGCCGGCGCGGTCGTCCTCGACGGAGTCATCCAGCGCCGCGACAAGCCGGACCCGGCCACCTACATCGGCTCCGGCAAGGCCGAGGAGCTGCGGGACATCGTCCTGGAGACCGGCGCCGACACCGTCGTGTGCGACGGTGAGCTCAGCCCCGGCCAGCTCATCCACCTCGAAGACGTCGTCAAGGTGAAGGTGGTCGACCGTACCGCCCTGATCCTCGACATCTTCGCCCAGCACGCCAAGTCCCGCGAGGGCAAGGCGCAGGTCTCGCTGGCGCAGATGCAGTACATGCTGCCGCGGCTGCGCGGCTGGGGTCAGTCGCTGTCCCGCCAGATGGGCGGTGGCGGCTCCGGCTCGTCGGGCGGCGGCATGGCCACCCGCGGCCCCGGTGAGACCAAGATCGAGACGGACCGGCGGCGGATCCGCGAGAAGATGGCGAAGCTGCGCCGGGAGATCGCGGACATGAAGACCGGCCGCGACATCAAGCGGCAGGAGCGGCGGCGCAACAGGGTGCCGTCCGTCGCGATCGCCGGCTACACCAACGCGGGCAAGTCGTCGCTGCTGAACCGGCTCACCGGCGCGGGAGTGCTGGTGGAGAACGCGCTGTTCGCCACCCTCGACCCGACCGTGCGCCGGGCCGAGACGCCGAGCGGCCGCCTCTACACCCTGGCCGACACGGTCGGCTTCGTCAGGCACCTGCCGCACCACCTGGTGGAGGCGTTCCGCTCCACCATGGAGGAGGTGGGGGACGCCGACCTCGTCCTGCACGTGGTCGACGGCTCGCACCCGGCGCCCGAGGAGCAGCTCGCGGCCGTCCGCGAGGTGATCCGCGACGTGGGCGCGGTGAACGTGCCCGAGATCGTGGTCGTCAACAAGGCGGACGCCGCAGATCCGCTGGTGCTCCAGCGGCTGCTCCGGGTCGAGAAGCACGCCATCGCGGTGTCGGCCCGCACCGGCCAGGGCCTGGACGAGCTGCTCGCCCTGATCGACGCCGAACTGCCCCGGCCGGAGGTGGAGATCCAGGCGCTCGTGCCGTACACGCGGGGCGAGCTGGTCTCCCGCATCCACGCCGACGGCGAGGTGCTGTCCGAGGAGCACACCCCGGAGGGCACGCTCCTCAAGGCTCGGGTCCACGAGGAACTGGCGGGGCTTCTCGCGCCGTTCGTTCCCGCGGCGGCCTGACGGCCCCTGCGCGGCGCCGCAGCACGAACACACGAGGGGAGGGCCCCCGGCCGAACGGCCGGGGGCCCTCCCCTCGTCGTGGCGCCAACCCTCCCGGGCGGCCTCGCCGCAGCCGGCCGGGTCAGCGGCGTGCGAAGCGCTCGCTGACCGCCGTGTAGACGCCCTCGGCCTCCTTGCCGAGCCGCGGCCCGGCGAGCCAGCCGGACGTCACCGGACCGATGGAGGTGTTCGACACCAGCGCGGGCTTGCCGTCCTTGCCGGTGTGCACCCAGCCGCCGCCCGACGACCCGGCGGTCATGCTGCACCCGATGCGGTGCATCGTGGGCTGACCGGCCTTCACGGACAGCCGGCCCGGCTTGCCCGCGCACTGGTAGAGCTTCTGGCCGTCGTACGGCGGCGCCGCCGGGTAGCCGGTGGCCTCCATGCTCGCGATCTGCGCCGCGGCCGGCGCCGCGAAGTCGACCGGCAGCGCGGAGCCCACCGTCTCCTCCAGCGACCTGCCCCCGCCGCCCTTCTCGGGCGTCACGTGGATCACTGCGAAGTCGTACGGCGCCCCCTGGCCGCCCACCGGGCCGCCCTCGGCGATCCACTGCTCCGACGTCTGCGCCCAGTCGGCCCACCACACCCCGTGCGGCGCGACGTCCTCGCGCTTCGCCTTCTCCAGCTGGGCGGTGGACATGCCGCTGTCGTTGTACGAGGGCACGAAGGCGATGTTCCGGTACCAGCCGCCGTCCTTGCCCGCGTGGACGCAGTGGCCGGCCGTCCACACGAGGTTCGACTTGCCGGGGTTCGCCGGGTCCTTCACCACCGTGGCCGAGCACACCATCGAACCCTTCGGCCCGTCGAACAGCAGCTTGCCGGCCTCCGGGACGCTCGCGTGGTACGGAGTCCTGACCGGTGCCGCCTCCACCCGCTTCGGAGTCGGATCGGTCACGCCCTCGCCGCCGGGCAGCTCGCCCTCCTCCACGGGCTCCTTGCCGGGCTCCTCCGCCTCCCGCATGCGGTCCGGGTCCCAGAGGTCCTCGATGATCGGGTTGACGAAGTCCTTCGCCTCACGCAGCCACGTGTCCTTGTCCCAGTTCCGCCACTCGCCGCCGCGCCACCTGTCGAGGTCGATCCCGTGCTCCTTGAGCCGGTCCTTCAGGTCGTCCGGGATCGTGATCTTCCCGTCGGGCGTGGCGGCCGTGCCGGCGGAGGCGGTGGGCGTGCCGCCCGCCACGTCCTCGCTCGGGCCGCAGCCGGTGGCCGTCAGCGCCAGCACCGCCGCGACGGCAGCCGTGGCGAACAGCGGACGAATCGTGCGCATGTGTCTGATCCCCCTGGGACTTCATGTCAAGGACGTACCGGAGCAGGTGTGTTCGGGCGCGTGCCGGACACGCGGACGCGCCGGCGTGCGGCCCCCACTATGCCGGTGCAGTGGGGGACGGCATGCGGCAGGGGCGCGGTTCCGTGCCGTGAGGACCTTCGCCACGGCCGTGATCCGCCGGTGCCCCGGTCGTTACCCCCTGCGGGGGACGCACGGGTACACCGGGAGGACCGAAGGACGTGGCCGCCATCGAGACAGCTCCACTCGCACCGCCCACCGCCACCGCCAGGACGGAGGGCGTCCTCCGGCGCCAGTGGCTTCGGGAACCCGCGGCGCGTACGTACGCCCGCTCGCTGCCCGTCGTCCCCGTACGCGCCCGCGGGCTGACGATCGAATGCGCGGACGGGCGGCGCTACCTGGACTGCGCCTCGGGCGCCGGGACGCTGGTCCTGGGGCACAACCACCCGGTCGTGCTGGAGGCCGTCAAGCGCGTGATCGACTCCGAAGCGCCGCTCCACGCGCCCGACCTCGCGTCGCCGGTCAGGGACGCCTTCACCACCGAGCTGTTCGCCACGCTGCCCGAGGAGTTCGCACGCGACGCCCGCATCCGGTTCTGCGGCCCGGCCGCTCCGGACGCCGTCGGCGCCGCGCTCGCACTCGCCCGCGCCGCCACCGGACGTACGGAGATCCTCGCCTACACGGGCGGCGGGCCCGATCCCGCCCGCCCGGCACCGGACCTCACGCGGCTCCCGTTCCCCCGAGCCGACCGGCATCCGGTCGGCGACGGCGGCCGGGAGGACCTGACCGCGGCCGCGGGAGTGCTCGTGGAGACGGTGCGGTACGAGGACGGGGTGCTCCCGGCACCGGACGACTGGCTGCGTGGGATGCGCGCGGCGACGCGGAGCGGCTCCGTCCCGCTGATCGCGGACGAGACCCACACCGGCGTCGGCCGCACCGGCGCCTTCTGGGCAGTCGAGCACAGCGGTGTGGTCCCGGACGTGATGGTCATGGCCAAAGCCATCGGCGGCTCGCTGCCCCTCGCGGTGATCGTCTACCGCGCGGCGCTCGACCGCCCGGTCGGCCCGTCCCAGGGCAACCAGCTCGCCATGGCGGCCGGCGCCGCCACCCTGGCGTACGTCCGCCGGAACCGGCTCGCCGGCCACGCGGCGGCACTGGGCGCACGGATGCTCGCACAGTTGCGCGCGGACACCGGCGCGCTCCCCTGGGTGCGGGGGTGCACGGGCGCGGACTCATGATCGGCCTCGGACTCTCCGGCCCCTCGGCGCCGGCGCTCGCGGTGGCCGTGCGGCAGGAGTGCCTCCAGCGCGGGCTGATCGTGGACGCGGATGCCCGCACGCCGGGAGCCGTACGGCTGCTGCCGCCGCTCACGCTCACCGGGGAGCAGGCGGACGCCGTGCTCGAACGCTTCGCCGAAGCCCTCGCCGCGGTGGACCGCGCGGGATCCGGCCGGGCAGCGGCCGCGGCCGGGCACGCGTGATCCGACTGTCAGCGCCGCCCCGTAGGGTGGACGGGTTATGACGAAGCCATCCCTCCGCGATCTCCTCCACGCCGCCGTCACCGCCGTCGGCGGTAAGGAGAGGCCCGGCCAGGTCACCATGGCCGAGGCCGTCGGCCAGGCCATCGACGACGGCTCGCACCTGCTCGTCCAGGCCGGCACCGGTACGGGCAAGTCCCTGGGGTACCTCGTGCCCGCCCTGGCCCACGGCGACCGCGTGGTGGTGGCCACCGCGACCCTGGCCCTGCAGCGGCAGCTCGTGGAGCGGGACCTGCCGCGCACGGTCGAGGCCCTGCACCCGCTACTGCGCCGCAGGCCCGAGTTCGCGATGCTGAAGGGCCGGTCGAACTACCTGTGCCTGCACCGGGTCCACGAGGGCGTCCCGCAGGAAGAGGAGGACGGGCTCTTCGACCCCTTCGAGGCGGCCGCCCCCGCCAGCAAGCTCGGCAAGGACCTGCTGCGGCTGCGGGACTGGGCCGACGAGACGGAGACCGGTGACCGGGACGACCTGACACCGGGGGTCTCCGATCGTGCCTGGTCGCAGGTCTCCGTCACCTCCCGGGAGTGCCTGGGCGCCACCAAGTGCGCGTACGGCGCCGAGTGCTTCGCGGAGGCCGCCCGTGAGCGGGCCAAGCTGGCGGAGGTCGTCGTCACCAACCACGCGCTGCTCGCCATCGACGCCATCGAGGGCGCCCCCGTGCTGCCGCAGCACGAGGTGCTGATCGTCGACGAGGCGCACGAGCTGGTGTCGCGGGTGACGGGCGTCGCCACGGGCGAGCTCACGCCGGGACAGGTCAACCGGGCGGTGCGGCGCGCCGCCAAGCTGGTGGACGAGAAGGCGGCCGACCAGCTGCAGACTGCCGCGGAGGGCTTCGAGCGGCTGATGGAGCTGGCCCTGCCGGGGAGGCTGGAGGAGATCCCGGAGGACCTCGCGTACGCGCTGATGGCGCTGCGGGACGCCGGGCGGAACGTGGTGTCGGCGCTCGGCGCCACCCGCGACCGGTCCGTGCAGGACGAGGACGCCGTCCGGAAGCAGGCCCTCGCCTCCGTGGAGAACGTGCACGCCGTCGCGGAGCGCATCCTGGGCGGCAATGAGTACGACGTGGTCTGGTACGAGCGGCACGACCGCTTCGGAGCGTCCCTGCGGGTCGCCCCGATGTCGGTGTCCGGCCTGCTGCGGGAGAAGCTCTTCACCGACCGCTCGGTGGTCCTGGCCTCGGCCACGCTGAAGCTCGGCGGCGACTTCAACGGCGTGGGCGCCTCCCTCGGGCTCGCACCGGAGGGCGTGGAGGGCGACGACCTGCCCGTGTGGAAGGGCCTCGACGTCGGCTCCCCGTTCGATTACCGCAAGCAGGGCATCCTCTACGTCGCCCGGCACCTGGCGACCCCGGGACGGGAGGCCGGGCGGTCCGACATGCTCGACGAACTGGCCGAGCTGGTGGAGGCCGCCGGCGGCCGTACGCTCGGGCTCTTCTCCTCCATGCGCGCGGCGCAGGCCGCGGCGGAGGAGCTCCGGGGCAGGCTGGGCCGGCCGATCCTGCTGCAGGGCGAGGACACCCTCGGGGAGCTGATCAAGACTTTCGCGGCCGACCCCGGGACGTGCCTCTTCGGGACGCTGTCGCTGTGGCAGGGCGTGGACGTGCCGGGGCCGAACTGCCAGCTGGTCGTCATGGACCGGATCCCGTTCCCCCGCCCCGACGATCCGCTGATGAGCGCCCGGCAGAAGGCCGTGGAGGAGGCGGGCGGCAACGGCTTCATGGCGGTGGCCGCGACCCATGCGGCACTGCTGATGGCGCAGGGGGCCGGCCGCCTGGTGCGGGCGACGGGCGACCGGGGGGTGGTCGCGGTCCTCGACCCGCGGCTGGCGAACGCCCGCTACGGAGGGTTTCTCCGTACGTCCATGCCGGACTTCTGGTACACGACGGACCGCAACCAGGTCCGCCGCTCGCTGGCCGCGATCGACGCCGCGGCGAAGGCCGCCCCCGCGTAGGCCGCGGGGCCGCGGCGCCTGGTCCGGGCTTCGTCCTGGCGCCACTGTGGGGCGCGTCCCGCGGTCCGCGGCTCCCTGCGGGGGTGTCGGGGGCCGCATACGCCGGCCGTGCCCTCGTACGGACGGCATCGCTCAAGCCGCGCATGGTGCGGTGTGCGTCGCATGGGCCGCGGGGCTTGTGCGGGCACCGTCAGGTGTACCGCCGGGCGTGGCGCCGCCCGGTGTACCGCGGGGCGTGTGCGCGGCACGTCGGGGCGGCTGCGGGGCATGTGCCCGGCACGTCGGGGGTGGGCCGCGGTGGGAGCCGGTTGTCTCCCGTGCACGCTCGGCGGAGCCGTGCAGGCATAGGGCGGGTGGGCAGAAAGCAGCCCCGGGACCGGCGCAGAGGTCCCGGGGCTGGTCGGAGCCGACGGATGGGTCACACCCGCCGCAGAACCGCCACAACCTTGCCGAGGATGGTGGCCTCGTCGCCAGGGATCGGCTGATAGGCGGCGTTGTGCGGAAGCAGCCACACATGGCCGTCCTCCCGCTTGAAGCGCTTCACCGTGGCCTCGCCGTCGAGCATGGCCGCCACGATGTCGCCGTTCTCCGCGACCGGCTGACGGCGCACCGTCACCCAGTCTCCGTCGCAGATGGCGGCTTCGATCATCGAGTCGCCGACGACCTTGAGGACGAACAGCTCACCGTCGCCGACGAGCTGCCGGGGCAGCGGGAAGACGTCCTCGACGGACTCCTCCGCCAGGATCGGCCCACCGGCGGCGATCCGGCCGACCAGCGGCACGTAGGAGGCGGCGGGCTTGCCGGAGGTGTCCGCGGGCTGTGTGCTCGGCTGGTCGGAACCGCGGACCTCGTACGCACGCGGGCGGTGCGGGTCGCGGCGCAGGAAGCCCTTGCGCTCCAGTGCCATCAGCTGGTGTGCCACGGAGGAGGTGCTGGAGAGGCCGACGGCCTGGCCGATCTCGCGCATCGACGGTGGGTAGCCCCTGCGCTGCACGGAGTCCCTGATCACCTCGATGACCCGGCGCTGCCGGTCGGTGAGCCCCGAGCTGTCGGCTCGGATGCCGGGAGGTCGACCGGGCAGCGCGCGCGCCGGCTTGGGCGGCTCGGGTGTCGCGGTCACCTCGTTCGCCTTTTTCACGTTCATGGCGTGTACCGGGTCGAATCGGCCCTGGGAGCGGTCCTGGGCGGTGATGGTGGCACTGTCTGCTGTGGTGGTCACGTCGGCCCCTCTCGAATGGTCTCCCTGGCTGGCACAACGGTAGTTGCTTTCGAAAGGTTGCGCCAAACACACGTTCGAGTGAAAAAAGCCGGAAACGCTTACGTGTGCGTGAGGAGAGGTGTATGTGCGAGCCTCTCCGCCGGCTCCGTCGCGCCCGCTCGCCGATCGGGCCCGGGGGCGTTTTCGCCCGCCGTCGTCCGGTGAGCGAATTCCGGCCATTACGGTAGCCTCCCTGCCGGGATTCCGGGTCGCCGGGGGCGCGCGGAGTGCCGGCCCGCCGCTCCCGCGCACCCTTTCGCCGGTTGCCCGCCCGTGCGGGAAGCGGCCGCGAGACCGCCGTGCCGTAGGCTCGTGCCGCGCCTCGCGCCGGTTGCTCAGCGCGACACGCGCTACACGGTGAATGAGCGGCCAGACACCACATGTAGTGGTTGCATGGGGCGCGCCGCCCACAAGTTGTGGTGCCCCCGTCGGTCGGGAGCGCGGCGATCGCCTATGCTGGTGGCTGCTTCGGGAGGCCCGCGAGGGGTTGCCGGGCTGTTCAGTCGTGCTTGTGAAGGAGGGTTGGGATCCATGCACTGCCCCTTCTGCAGGCACCCCGACAGCCGCGTCGTCGACAGTCGCACCACCGACGACGGCACGTCCATCAGACGCCGCCGCCAGTGCCCCGACTGCTCCCGCCGGTTCACCACGGTGGAGACCTGCTCGCTCATGGTCGTGAAGCGCAGCGGAGTGACCGAGCCCTTCAGCCGGACCAAGGTCATCAACGGCGTCCGCAAGGCGTGCCAGGGCCGGCCGGTCACCGAGGACGCCCTCGCCCAGCTCGGTCAGCGGGTCGAGGAGGCCGTGCGTGCCACCGGCAGCGCGGAGCTCACCACTCACGACGTGGGGCTGGCCATACTCGGCCCGCTTCGGGAGCTCGACCTGGTCGCCTACCTGCGGTTCGCGTCCGTCTACCGGGCGTTCGACACGCTTGACGACTTCGAGGCCGCCATCGCGGAGCTGCGCGAGCGGGGGCCCGCGCCGGGGGAGCGCGGCGCGGGCGGGGCCCAGGAGGTCCCGGCGCCCGCGGGCGCCGCCGACTGACCGGCTGACCGGCCGCCCCGCTGCGGGACCGGCCGACGACAGGCCGCGTCGCGGCGGCCACAAGACCTGTGATGGGCGCCTGGTCAGGCGCTCATCACAACAGACAGAGACCGTGCCTTGGGAAGATCTGGGCACATCAGGGTGTTTTTGCCCATATATGGGAGGCGGCATGACAGAGACGGCGAGCGGCCCGGCGCGAGGCTCACGCTCCAAGGGGACGAAGGCGAGCAAGGGCATGCGTATCGAGCGCGTCCACACGACCCCCGGCGTGCACCCGTACGACGAGGTCGTCTGGGAGCGCCGTGACGTCGTCATGACCAACTGGCGCGACGGCTCGGTGAACTTCGAGCAGCGTGGCGTCGAGTTCCCCGACTTCTGGTCGGTGAACGCGGTCAACATCGTCACCAGCAAGTACTTCCGGGGCGCCGTCGGCACGCCCCAGCGCGAGACGGGCCTCAAGCAGCTCATCGACCGCATCGTCAAGACGTACCGCAAGGCCGGCGAGGACCACGGCTACTTCGCGTCCCCCGCCGACGCCGAGATCTTCGAGCACGAGCTCGCCTACGCCCTCCTGCACCAGATCTTCAGCTTCAACTCGCCGGTGTGGTTCAACGTCGGCACGCCGCAGCCCCAGCAGGTCTCCGCCTGCTTCATCCTGTCCGTCGACGACTCCATGGAATCGATCCTCGACTGGTACAAGGAAGAGGGCATGATCTTCAAGGGCGGCTCCGGTGCCGGCCTGAACCTCTCCCGCATCCGCTCCTCCAAGGAGCTGCTGTCCTCCGGCGGCAACGCCTCCGGCCCGGTCTCCTTCATGCGCGGCGCCGACGCCTCCGCAGGAACGATCAAGTCCGGCGGTGCCACCCGCCGCGCCGCCAAGATGGTCATCCTGGACGTCGACCACCCGGACGTCGAGGACTTCATCGAGACCAAGGTCAAGGAAGAGGAGAAGATCCGCGCGCTGCGCGACGCGGGCTTCGACATGGACCTGGGCGGCGACGACATCACGTCCGTCCAGTACCAGAACGCCAACAACTCGGTCCGGGTGAACGACGAGTTCATGAAGGCCGTGGAGACCGGCGGCCGGTTCGGCCTGCGCGCCCGCATGACCGGCGAGGTCATCGAGGAGATCGACGCCAAGTCGCTCTTCCGCAAGATGGCCGAGGCCGCCTGGGCCTGCGCCGACCCCGGCATCCAGTACGACGACACCATCAACCACTGGCACACCTGCCCCGAGTCCGGCCGCATCAACGGTTCGAACCCGTGCAGCGAGTACATGCACCTGGACAACACCTCGTGCAACCTGGCCTCGCTGAACCTGATGAAGTTCCTCAAGGACGACAGTAAGGGCAACCAGTCCTTCGACGCCGAGCGCTTCCAGAAGGTCGTCGAGCTGGTCATCACGGCGATGGACATCTCCATCTGCTTCGCGGACTTCCCGACCCAGAAGATCGGCGAGAACACCCGCGCCTTCCGCCAGCTCGGCATCGGCTACGCCAACCTCGGCGCCCTGCTGATGGCGACGGGCCACGCGTACGACTCCGACGGCGGCCGCGCCCTGGCCGGTGCCATCACCTCCCTGATGACCGGCACCGCCTACCGGCGCTCCGCCGAGCTGGCCGCCGTCGTCGGCCCGTACGACGGCTACGCTCGCAACGCCGAGGCGCACCAGCGCGTCATGAAGCAGCACGCCGACGCCAACGGCACCGCCCTCCGCATGGACGACCTGGACACCCCGGTCTGGGCCGCCGCCACCGAGGCGTGGCAGGACGTGCTGCGCCTCGGCGAGAAGAACGGCTTCCGCAACTCGCAGGCGTCCGTGCTCGCCCCCACCGGCACCATCGGCCTCGCCATGTCCTGCGACACCACCGGTGTCGAGCCGGACCTGGCGCTGGTCAAGTTCAAGAAGCTGGTCGGCGGCGGCTCGATGCAGATCGTCAACGGCACCGTCCCGCAGGCCCTGCGCCGCCTGGGCTACCAGGAGGAGCAGATCGAGGCGATCGTCGCCCACATCGCCGAGCACGGCAACGTGATCGACGCCCCCGGCCTGAAGCAGGAGCACTACGAGGTCTTCGACTGCGCCATGGGCGAGCGGGCCATCTCCCCGATGGGCCACGTCCGCATGATGGCGGCCATCCAGCCGTGGATCTCCGGCGCCATCTCCAAGACGGTCAACATGCCGGAGTCGGCGACCGTCGAAGAGGTCGAGGAGATCTACTTCGAGGCGTGGAAGCTGGGCATCAAGGCCCTGGCGATCTACCGCGACAACTGCAAGGTCGGCCAGCCCCTCTCCGCCAAGAAGAAGGAGGAGGAGAAGCAGGCCGAGCCCGAGGCGGCGGTGGTGCCCGCCAAGGTCGAGAAGGTCGTCGAGTACCGCCCGGTCCGCAAGCGCCTGCCCAAGGGCCGTCCCGGCATCACCACCTCCTTCACGGTGGGCGGCGCCGAGGGCTACATGACCGCCAACTCCTACCCGGACGACGGCCTCGGCGAGGTCTTCCTCAAGATGTCCAAGCAGGGCTCCACCCTCGCGGGCATGATGGACGCCTTCTCCATCGCGGTCTCCGTCGGCCTCCAGTACGGCGTGCCCCTGGAGACGTACGTCTCGAAGTTCACCAACATGCGGTTCGAGCCGGCCGGTATGACCGACGACCCGGACGTGCGGATGGCCCAGTCGATCGTCGACTACATCTTCCGCCGCCTGGCGCTGGACTTCCTGCCCTTCGAGACCCGCTCGGCGCTCGGCATCCACTCCGCCGAGGAGCGCCAGCGCCACCTGGAGACCGGTTCGTACGAGCCCGTCGACGAGGACGTCGACGTGGAGGGCCTCGCCCAGTCCGCCCCGCGGGCCACAGAGGTCCCGAAGCCGGCCGCCCCGGCGGCGAAGGCCGAGGCCCCGGCCCCGCAGCAGGCGCACACCTCCGCGGAGCTCGTCGAGATGCAGCTCGGCATCCAGGCCGACGCCCCGCTGTGCTTCTCCTGCGGCACGAAGATGCAGCGCGCCGGCTCCTGCTACATCTGCGAGGGCTGCGGCTCCACCAGCGGCTGCAGCTGACACCGGGCGCGGGACGCGTCGCCCGTAGTGGCTGACGCGCTCCCGGACCGCCGCTGACGAAGGGGACCGGCCGACCGCCGGTCCCCTTCGTCATGCCGTCGCGGGTGTCCCGGGCACCGGAACGCCCCCGGCGGGCCCTGAGGCGCCGCTGGTACGGGCCGTCCCGTACGGCCCCGCCACGGTGCTCGCGGCACGCAGGCTCAGCTTGTCGTCCGACGCCGGACGTTTGAACGACAAGGTCAGGGCACGCGGGCGCCCATGTCGCGGACGAAGGACTGCGGGTCGCCGTCGAAGCCGCGCACGAGGGGGCGCATCCGCCAGGGGCCGCCGCCCTCGCGCGTGAACTCCACGACGGTCGCCGCCGTGGCGTCCCGCAGGCCGCTGAAGTCGACCGCCATCAGCTCCTCGTAGCCCTCCCTCATCACCAGCCGCGTGCGCGCCACCTGCCCGAAGACGACCGGGCCGCCGCTCTGCTGGACGGCGACCCCCACCATCACGCGCCCGTAGGCGTCGGACAGCCGGTCAAGCTCCAGGACCATCGACTCGTCGACGCCCAGGCCCTGCCCCGTCCGGCTGTCCCGGCTCAGCGTGATCGTGCCGTCCGGTGAGCGGCTGTCGAAGTGCACCAGGTAGGCGGGCTCCCCGTACGGGTCCTCCGCCCGGTACACCGCGGCGATGATGTCCAGGTCGTGCACGGGCCCGCCGCCCGTGTTCGGGTCCCACTTGAGGTCCACCTCGGCCTTGGCGATCCCCTTGTTGAGGTTGCTCATCGGCTCCCCCTCTCTGCTGCCGGTCCGTGCGGCACGGCCAACTGCCGCCCGCACTTGTCTCCTTGCCCATGGTGTCACGGAGCGTCAGTGCGGCACGCCGTGCGGTGGCCGCCGCCCGGCCACCCCTGATCGGCGCCATCGGGCACGCGGGCGCCCCTCGTTCCCGGATCCGGTTCGACGACTGCCGCCACGCTCGCCACACCGCTCGCGGTACGCCTCCGCGCGCGGGGGCGGGGTCCGCCATGGCCGGGACCCGGCGGCTCCGCGCGCCGTACGATGGCGCGGTGCTGGTCAAGTGGATGCGCTGCACCGTCGTGGACCGCCGGGGGTTCGAGAGGGGGCAGCGGAAATGGGCGGGGTTGCCGGGGGAGCCGGGGTTCCGCGGGCAGGGCGGCGGATGGAGCCGGCTGCGCCCCGGTGTGGCGCACGTGTTCTCCTTCTGGGAGAGCCGGGCCTTCTACGACTCCTTCATGGCCCGCTCCCACGACCGGCTGGCCGCCGCGCAGACCGGCACGTACACGGACATGCAGGTGCGGTTGTTCGACCACCGCTTCGACGTGAAGACGGGCTTCGAACCGCGGTTCACCGACGCTGACGTCGTGCGCGTCGCACACAGCCGGATCCGGGAGGACCGGGTCGAGCACTACGCCCTCATGCAGGAGAAGGTGTGGAACCCGGCCATGGCCGGATCACCCGGCATGCTGCGCGGCCTCTTCGGCGAAGCTCCCGGGAACGAGTTCGTCGTCCTCTCCATGTGGCGCTCCGCCGCCGAGCACGGCAAGTACCGCACCGAGCGGGTGGAACGGCTCGCGCTGCGCGCCCAGCTCGCCGTCGACGTGGTGGCACTGGCGGGGGACGTCGTGGACCTCGACGCGGCCTGGACCGTCTGAGGGCCGCCGGCACGGAGAGCTGCCGGAGCGGTGAG
Source organism: Streptomyces sp. CC228A (assembly GCF_021390935.1). Taxonomy (GTDB): domain Bacteria; phylum Actinomycetota; class Actinomycetes; order Streptomycetales; family Streptomycetaceae; genus Streptomyces. The sequence continues at coordinate 1,212,452 of NZ_JAJPUI010000001.1, read as the reverse complement.
TCGCCGGAGCGGTGAGTCGCTGCGGCGGAGAGTCGCTGCGGCGGAGAGTCACTGGGACGGAGAGCTGTCGTGGAACCGGAAGCTCCGGATCCGAAGGGGCGGGCCGGATCCGAGGGAACGGGGCGCAGGCAGCGGGACGGCAGGAGCCGGGGCGGCAGGCCGCCGGGACGGGAACGCGGCCCGCACGGCAGCAGCGAGGTCCAGTCCGCAGGGGCAGGGGCAGGGGCAGGGGCAGGGGCAGGAGCAGAGGGGCAGGGGTCCCGGGTGCGGTTCGTGCGGGCTCCGCCCGACGGTGGTCGCTCCGGCGGCGCCGGTGTGCACGGCGTCACCCTGGCCGGTGCCCTCCCACCGGATAGAGTGGCCGGGCGATGACCGCTGACTCCGCTTCCGCCCAGCGCTTCCGGCGCGCCCTGGCCAGCCTGCGGGGGCTGGCCGTGGGCGACGCTCTGGGCTCCCAGTTCTTCGTGCCCGCCCACTACCCCCTGCTGAAGCGCCGCGAGCTGCCCCCCGGCACCTGGCAGTGGACCGACGACACGGAGATGGCCTGCTCCGTCGTCGCCGTCCTCGCCGCACACGGCCGCATCGACCAGGACTCCCTCGCCCGCTCCTTCGCCGAGCACCACGATGTCGACCGCGGCTACGGGTCCGCCGTCGACAGGATGCTGCGGCTGATCCGCGAGGGCGGCGACTGGCGGGAGATCGCCGCCGGTCTGTTCCAGGGACAGGGCTCCTGGGGCAACGGCGCCGCCATGCGTATCGCGCCGCTCGGCGCCTGGTACGCCGACGATCCCGAGCAGGCCACCCACCAGGCGGAGATCTCCTCGTACACCACGCACCAGCACCGTGAGGCCGTCGTCGGCTGCATGGCGGTGGCGGCCGCGGCGGCTCTGGCCGCCGCCCCCGGCGGCCCGCCCAAGGCCACGGACTTCCTGGACGCGGTGATCGCCCTCGTACCGCGCAGCGCCGTCGGTGCCGGGCTGCGGCGCGCACGGGACATGCTGGACTACGGCGACCCGCAGACCGTCGCCGCCGTCCTCGGGTGCGGGAGGCGCACCAGTGCGCACGACACCGTGCCGTTCGCCCTGTGGTCGGCTGCCCGGGCCCTGGGCGACTACGAGCAGGGCTTCTGGACCACGGCGCAGGTGGGCGGGGACATGGACACGACCTGCGCCATCGTCGGCGGGGTCGTCGCGTCCGCTCCGGCCGGGGCGCCGCCGGAGGCCTGGCGGGACCGGACCGAGGCGCTGCCGGGCTGGCTCCCGGCCGGGCCGGCGTACTGACCCCGGCGCCCCGGTCCGTCCGTGGCGCGACGGGCCTACGATGGTGGCGTGCGGCGGTGGTGAAGGCCGTCCCGCCGCCGTCGCCCCGCTTTCCGTGCGGCGGCCGGTCCGCAGCGGTACCGGCCACGCGGCACGGCACCGGAGCGGTACCGGCCACGCGGCACGGCACCGGTACGGCGCGGAAACGCCATCCGGGTGTTGCGGCCGGGGACGGGCGGCGTAACCTGTCAGTCGCCATGCCGTACGAACCCCCCACCCACACCGTCGAGCGCTCGATCCGGGCGACCACCGGCGCCAAAGTCATCGCCGGAGTCGACGAAGTCGGACGCGGGGCGTGGGCGGGACCCGTCACGGTGTGCGCGGCCGTCACCGGACTGCGCCGACCGCCGACCGGACTCACCGACTCCAAGCTCCTCACCGCCAAGCGGCGCGGCGAACTGGCCGCGGAGCTCGAACAGTGGGTCACCGCCCACGCCCTGGGTTCGGCGTCCCCCGAGGAGATCGACGAACTCGGGATGACGGCGGCGCTGCGGCTCGCGGCCGTCCGTGCGCTCGACGCCCTGCCGGTGCGGCCGGACGCGGTGATCCTCGACGGCAAGCACGACTACCTCGGCGGCCCCTGGCGGGTGCGCACGGTGGTCAAGGGCGACCAGTCCTGCGTCGCGGTGGCCGCTGCCTCCGTGATCGCGAAGGTGCGGCGGGACGCCTACATGGCCGCGCTGGAGGAGCAGTCCTCCGTGTACGTGCCCTTCGGGTTCGGCGCCAACGCGGGCTACCCGTCGCCCACGCACAAGGCCGCGCTGGCGGAGCAGGGTCCCACCCCGCTCCACCGGCTGTCCTGGGCCTACCTGGACGCGCTGCCGCAGTGGCGGCACCTCAAGAAGGTCCGCGTCTCCGCTGACGCGGCCGCTCTGGAGAGCGGGGGCCAGCTCGGCTTCGAGTTCTGACCGCTGACTCTCCGCCAGGTCCCGGTCGGCGGGCCGCGACCGGGCGCACGACCCGCCGGTGCCTTCCGCAGCGGCGTTTGATACATATGCATTTATGCCTCTCATCCCCGAGGAGCCTCAGATTCACGAGAGTGCCCAGGGTCCCCGCGCCACGCCGGCCGCCGGCCGCCCCGCGCCGACCCCACGTCCCGTACCCGGACCCCGTCCCGTACCCGGACCGCGTTCCGCGGCCTCGCCCCGGCCGGGCAGCCCGGCTCCCGGGCCCGCGAGGCCGAAGCCGGCGACGGAGAATCGTTCCGGTACCCAACCGTCCCGACCCCAGATCCAGTTGGTTCCCGCCCCGGTGGACGGCGCCGTGGACGCCGCGGAGGAGGCGGTCGACCTCCTGCTGGAGAGCGGCCGTGCACCCGGCGACATCCTGGTCCTCACGACGGGCGAGCAGCACCCATGGGCCGCGCACGAGCTGTCCTTCGGCGAAGCGTCGTACTGGGCGCAGCACGACGCCCGCGAGGACGTCTTCTTCGCGGACGCCTCCGCCGTGGAGCGCGCCTCGAACCGGCCCGTGGTCGTCGTCGCGGTCAACGGCGGCGACGAGACCGCCGCGGCCCGCGCCCTGCCGGCGGCCCTCAACCGCGCCGGCACGCTGCTGATCGTGTGCGGCGACCCCCAGCGCATCAACGCCGTGCTGGCCGCTGGCGTCTGACGGCACCTCGCCCGCAGGCGCGGCGGGCGGCGGCGGTACGCCGTGCCGTGCGGCCCGCAGGGCGTGCCGAGCCCGTGCCGGGGTGGTGCGGGGCGCGTGCGCTGCGGTCGGTTCGTGCGGCGTGCGCCGCCGCGGCCGGGCGGCCGGCGTGCGGTGGTTCACGCCGTGCCGGCAGCTGAGCGGTTCGGCCGGGGCGACGGCGGGCTTGCCCGCACCGCACCATGCCTGTGGTGCGGGCGGCTGCACGCCGGTTGCCGCGCGCCTTCCTTGCCAGGGGGCCGCCATGCCGCACGGCGCATGCCGATGGGCGCATGCCGAGCACGCGGCTTGGCTGCGGCTGCGCCGGCGTGACGGTGACTGCGCCACGGTGCGGACGCCGTGGGTAAGGCGTCCGCGCCTACGCCGGGTGCCGCCGCGGCCGCGGTCGTGCCTCAGCGCGCGGCAGTGCGCCGCAGGGGCCCGGTGGCGCCGCCCGCACTGCGCAGCGCCTCCTGGTCCCCTCCCGCAAGGGCGTCGGCCAGGTCGCCGGCGGGCGAGGCGGAGTGCGGGTGCCGCCCCCCGCGCCCGTCACCCAGCACCTGCCAGCCGCCCTGCGTCAGCGTGATGTACGCACCGCAGCGCAGGCCGTGCAGGGTACAGGCGTCCCGCAGCCCCCACAGCCACGCGCCGTCCTCAGCCGTCCACCGCTCGTCGCCCTCCCGGCAGCGGAGCAGCAGGGCGGTACGGACGGGGACGCGCCGCCGCAGGTCATGGGGGACGACCCGGCGAAGGTGGGCGAGCAGTGCGTTGCGGAACTCCCACCCGTCGGCTGCGGCGGGCAGGGGCCTGAACGAGGCACTGGCCGCCAGCCGTTCCTCGTGGTCGAGCACGGCGACGACGACGGTTCCCGGCGTCGGTCGATGCCGGGCGTGCAATCCGGTGACCACCTCACGGGGATTGCGCAGCAAGGGAATTTCGGCGGCCGCCCACTCGTCCGGTTCAAGAATGCGCGCGAGCCGGTTGGCGGAGGCGGTCGGCGTGGTCAACGAAGCGGCTGCGGACGGAGCGAATCCGAAGGTCACGGTCCTCCCTTCGCATACGCGCCCACAGAGCGGGCAGGGACGGGTGGGGGCGCGCCGCCACACGGCCCTGTCGGACCGCGAATGGCCGTGTAGGGGGCTCAATCCAATTCTTGCGGGCGCCACGGGCGGGCGGCAACGAGCAATTGGGGCCCCTGACGGGAATGGGATGGTATGGGACCCAATTCCGACGTGGTGAATTTCGTTACCGCCGGTCTCAGCCCGTGACCGCGAGGACCAGGGGAAACACACCGCGCGCGCCTTCCCGGCGCAGCAGCCGCGCAGCCACCGCCAGTGTCCAGCCGCTGTCCGCGAAGTCGTCGACCAGCAGCACCGGACCACCGGCCGCCACCAGGCGCTCGGCGAGCGCGGGCGGCACGGTCAGGGCCCGGTGCAGACCGCACAGCCGCTGCGCGCTGTTCGTCCGCGAGACACGCGTACCGGCCTCCTCCGGTACGTAGGCGAGAGAACCCAGCAGCGGCATCCGGCCCACGTCGGCGATCCGCGCGCCGAGCGACCCCACCAACTCGGGGCGGCCGCGCGACGGCACGGTCACGACCCCGGCGGGCCGGGGCGGCGCGTCCGGTGCGCCCGATGCCCAACCGCCCGGCCCCTTCGCCCAGTCGGCCAGCACCTGCACCACCGCGTCCAGCACGTCGTCCGGCACCGGTCCGTCCGCCGCCTGCTCCGCCAGCAGCGGCCGCAGCCGGTTGCCCCAGCCGATGTCCGAAAGCCGCCCCAGCGCCCGCCCGGCGAACGCCTGCTCCCCGGCGGGGATGCGGCCCTTGAGGTCCACACCGACCGCCGCGAGCCCGGTAGGCCACATCCGCCGCGGCTCCACCTCCACACCCGGCCTGCGCAGCTCACCGCGCGCCAGGTCCAGGGCGGCCGCCGACACCTTCGGGTCGAAGCGGGGCCCCGCGCAGTTGTCGCAGCGGCCGCACGGGGCCGCCTCCGCGTCGTCCAACTGCCGCCGCAGGAACTCCATGCGGCACCCCGCCGCCGCGACGTAGTCCCGCATCGCCTGCTGTTCGGCGGCGCGCTGCCGCGCCACCCGCTCGTACCGCTCCGCGTCGTACGACCACGGGCGTCCGGTGCTGGTCCAGCCGCCCTTGACCCGGCGCACCGCACCGTCCACGTCGAGGACCTTGAGCATGGTCTCCAGTCGGGTGCGCCGAAGCTCGACCAGGGGCTCCAGGGCCGGCAGCGACAGGGGCCGGCCGGCGCCCGCCAGCACGTCCAGGGTGCGCCGCACCTGCTCCTCGGGAGGGAAGGCGACAGACGCGAAGTACTGCCAGATGGCCTCGTCCTCCGGGCCCGGCAGCAGCAGCACCTCGGCGTGCTCCACCCCTCGCCCGGCCCGGCCCACCTGCTGGTAGTACGCGATGGGGGAAGAGGGGGAACCGACGTGCACGACGAACCCCAGGTCCGGCTTGTCGAACCCCATGCCCAGCGCCGAGGTGGCGACCAGCGCCTTGACGCGGTTCGCCAGCAGGTCCTCCTCGGCCTGGCGCCGGTCCGCGTCCTCCGTCCGGCCCGTGTACGACGCGACCGTGTGCCCGCACTGGCGCAGGTAGGCGGCGACTTCCTCGGCCGCCGCGACCGTCAGGGTGTAGATGATCCCGGATCCCGGCAGCTCACCGAGGTGGTCGGCGAGCCAGGCCAGGCGGTGCGCCGCGTCGGGCAGCCGGATCACGCCCAGGCTGAGGCTTTCCCGGTCGAGGGGGCCGCGCAGCACCAGTGTGTCGGTGCCCGCGCCCGTGCCGAGCTGCTCGGCGACGTCCGCCGTCACGCGCGCGTTGGCCGTCGCCGTGGTCGCGAGGACCGGCACACCGGCGGGAAGCTCCGCCAGCATGCTGCGCAGCCGGCGGTAGTCGGGCCGGAAGTCGTGGCCCCAGTCGGAGATGCAGTGCGCCTCGTCCACCACCAGCAGCCCGGCCGCCGCGGCGAGCCGGGGCAGCACCTCCTCCCGGAAGCCCAGCGAGTTGAGCCGCTCCGGTGACACCAGCAGGACGTCGACCCGGCCGCCTGCGATCTCCTCCTGGATCTCCTCCCACTCCTCCGGGTTCGACGAGTTGATCGTCCGTGCGTGGATCCCGGCCCTGACAGCCGACTCCACCTGGTTGCGCATGAGCGCGAGCAGCGGCGAGACGATGACGGTCGGGCCCGCGCCCGCCGCCCGCAGCAGCGCCGTGGCGACGAAGTACACCGCCGACTTGCCCCAACCGGTGCGCTGCACCACCAGGGCCCGTCTGCCGTGCGCGACCAGCGCCTCGATCGCCCGCCACTGGTCCTCGCGCAGCCTGGCCGCGCCGGTGGCGTCACCGACCAGGCGGGCGAGCACGGCATCGGCGGTCGCGCGGAGATCTCCCTGCTGCGTGTGGTCCATGCCTCACATGGAACAGCACGGGACTGACAACGGGCGAACGGACCGGTCGCAGGGCCGCGGGCCACCCCCCGTCCGTCCGCTGTCAAGCCCTGTGGACAGCGGACACACCGCGGCCGCAGGGGTTTTCCACAGGGGTCGACGGCCGGTCGGGGACGCGGGACCGTCATGCCATGAACGAGCGACACGACGACATCACGGGTCCCGACGACACCGCCCCGGCGGACGGAGAAGGGACGGCTGACGACTGCGGCACGGTGGAGGCGACGGGTATGCGGGGCGGGACGGGACAGGGCGCGGCGAGCACTCCGGGCAGGCCGGCCGGCGACCGCGGCACGGCAGCGGTGACGGACGTGCCGGGCGGGGCGGGTGACGGCCGCGGCGCCGCGGGCCCGGTGAGCCCGCCGGACCGAGCCGGGCAGGAAGCGGAGGGGCCCGACCGCAGCCTGTTCGCACAGGGGCCGCAACTCACCCTGCGGGGCCCCGCGGAGCTGGCCGACGCTCTGCCGTACATGTTCGGATTCCACCCCACCGACAGCGTGGTGCTGCTGGCCCTGCACGGTGAGCGCGGCAGGTTCGGCGGGCGGCTCAGGCTGGGCATCCCCCGCTCCTCACGCGAGTGGGCGCCCGTCGCGGAGCAGCTCGCCGAGTGCCTGGTGGACGGCAGTGAGCGCAGGGGCGCGAAGCCCGACGGCATCGTGGTCTTCCTCTGCCAGGACCCCGGTGAAGGGGAGACCGGCCGGCGCGTCATGGAGCGGCTGCGGCCCCTGGCCCAGAAGCTCCGCACCGCCTGCGGCGCCCTCGACGTGCCGGTGTACGAGGCGCTGTGCATCTCCGGCGGCCGGTTCTGGTCCTACTGCTGCCCCGACAGCGACTGCTGCCCGTCGGGCGGGAGGGCGCTGGCCGCCCCCGGCACGTCGGTGATGGCGGCGGCAGCCGCGTACGCGGGGATCCACCTCCGGGGCTCGCTGCGCGACATGGAGTCGCGTCTGCGGCCCTGGAGCACCGGGGCCGTGGCGGAGCAGCTCCGGGCGCTCGACGCGGCGAGTGCGGCGCTCCTGCACCGGATGGTGGGCGCCGAGGGCTGCGAGCGGGTGCGCGAGGAGACGATCCGGAGGGCGGGACGGCTCATCCGGCGTCTCGCGGAGCTGCCCGAGGCCCCGGTCCCGGCGGACGCCGACTCCGCGGACGACCGGCTCCTCACGCACGAGGAGGCGGCAGCACTGATCGTCGGGCTCCAGGACCGCCTGACCAGGGACCGGGCCGCCGAATGGATGGAAGGTGCGGACGCCGCGCCCGCACTGCGGCTGTGGCGGGCGCTGGCCCGGCGCTGCGTCGGTGCCTACAGCGAGCATGCCGCGGCCCCCCTCTCGCTGGCCGGCTGGGTGGCGTGGTCCACGGGCGACGAGCCCACCGCGCGCGTGGCGCTCGGGCTGGCCCTGGAGGCGGACCCGGAGTACGTCTTCGCCAGGCTCCTGCACCAGGCGTGCAACGAGCAGGTGGACCCGGAGTCGCTGCGACAGTGCCTTCGGGGCGAGCGCGCCGCCAGGGACGCGGCTGGCACCCCGCCCGGTGCCGCGCGGCCCGGCGGGCGCCTGCCCGGCGCGGCCGCACGGCGCAGGGCGCGCGCCCGCACGTCCCGGGTCGCCCGCATGGCGCGGGCTGCCTCGGCCGGAGGCTCCGGCGCTCCCGGGCCCACCGGCAGCGCGCGGCCGGGGCCGGGCCCGTCCCGGGCGGAGCCGCGACGCACCGCCCCGCCGCACGCCGTCGCCACCCCGGCAGCCGCCCGGCCCTCCGGTCCCGCGGGCGCGTGCCCGGCAGACAGCACCGGCCGGGCCGCGACGAGCCCGCCCCGGGCCTCCGGGCGGCCGGACACCGGCACGGCGAGCGCGGCAGGGACCGCACCCTCGACCCCGCCCTCGACCGGCACCGGAGCCCCGGTCGGGGCCGTGGCCGGAGCCGGAGCCGCGGCTGAAGCCGAGGTGCGGAGCGGTCCCTGCGGCGCTGCTCCGGGTGGCCCCGGGAAGAGCCCGCGGCCCCAGGCGCGGAAGGGAAGCGGTGCGGGCGGCCGGGGCGACGCGGCACCGGGAGACCCGGGTCGGGGGGCGCGGGCGTGACCAGGGCGCGCCGTGAGGCGTTCACGTCTGTGGCGGAGTCGACCGACCCGTGCCGCCGTACCTCCAGCGGCTGTCCGGAGCGCACAGAAGGCTCAGCAGACGACTCATGGACCGCACTGTCCGCGCACCCTCCACCCGTCCCGCCGGCGCGTCCGCGGGCCGTCCCCCCAGTGCCCCGGCCGTGCCGCCCGGCGTTCCCGCCGGCCCCGGCCCCGGCCCCGGCCCCGGCGTGGTCGCGGCCCGCCCGCCAAGTGGATGGCAGACCGCCCCCGGCCGGGTGCCGCTCCCGGCGGCTCGCGCCGGGGAACCGCCATCCGTGCACGGTTCCCTCGTCTGCGTCGCCCTCCCGTACATGGCCCTCTCCGCCGAGGACGGCCAGCTCGTCGGCCGCGCACTCGAAGGGGTCTACCAGTCGGGCCGCCGGCTGCTGTCCCGCAGTCGGCTCAGGGTGTTCGATCTGGAACCGCTCAGCCTCCAGGGGCGCATGGCAGGCTCCGACCGGGTGCGCTTCCTCGGCGTGGTCCGCACCCCCGCTGACCCCGGGCCCGACCCCGGTGTCACCGTCGAGCGCACCAGGGACGCGGACGGAACTGAGCGGATCACGTTCGGCAACGCCACGGGCCGCCCCCTGCGCCTTCCCGTCGAGCTGGCCCTCGGGACGGACCTGGCCGCGCTCGGTGCGGTGGCGGCCGGCCGGGCGGGTCCCGAGCTGCGCGCCTCCGTCCACGGCACCGGACTCCGCTGGTCCGCACCGGACGGCGCGCAGACCGTCGTCACCGCCGACCCGCCGCCGAAGGACGCCCTGGCCTCCGCGGGGGTACTGCGTTGGGAACTGGGGCTCGGCCCCGGGGCGCGCCGCACCATCGAGCTCGGCGTCCACACGGGCCGGGCGGCCCGGCCGGTCGCACGCAGTGGGGGCAGACCCTTCTGGAGGGCGTCGCCGAGGGCGACGACCCGCGCGTGGAGCCGTTGCTGCGGGCCTGCCTCGACGACCTGCGGGCCCTCCTGGTGCGGGACCCGGCACACCCGGGGACCTCCACCTCGCCGCCGGGGTGCCGTGGCGCTGCGGCCCGGCCCCCGCCGAGGCGCTGTGGGCCGCGCGCATGCTGCTCCCCCTGGGGACGCAGCTCGCGGCGGGCACGCTGCGCAGCGCCGCTCGGGCCGTGCAGACCGGCGCGGGCGCATCGGAGGGGCGGCTGGCCGGGCCTCTGAGAGACGCCGGGCCCTGCCTTCCGCCGGCGTGCACCGGCATCGAGGCGACCCTGGCGTTCCCCGCCGTGCTCGCGGAGGCCCGGTTGTGGGGGCTCCCCGAGCAGGACCTGTCCGAGCTGCTGCCCACTGCGGAGCGCTGCCTGAGCTGGCTGAGGGGCGCGGCCGGCGAGGACGGGTTCGTCGCCGAGCCGGGGCCCGGCGCCGGGGTCAGCCGCGCCGAGACCCAGGCCCACGCCCACCGCGCGGCGCTGCTCGGCGCCGACCTGCTGGAGGCGTGCAACCGGCCCGGTGCCGAAGACTGGCGGGACTGGGCGCGGGCGCTGCGCCTCCGGTTCGGTGCGGACTTCTGGTGCGACGACCCCGCAGGCGGACGGCCCGCGGCGGCGCTCACCGCGGACGGACGGCCCGTGCCGGTGCTCGGCGGTGGAGCGGCCCATCTGCTGGACACCGGTCTGCTGGGCGGAGGGCGGCCGGCCGACGGACTGTTGGACAAGGTCCAGACGGAACAGCTCGCGAGGCTGCTGGGTAGCCCCTCCTGCGACAGCGGCTGGGGTCTGCGGGGGCTGGCCGCCAAGGAGGCCGCGTACAACCCGTTCGGGCACCGCGCCGGAGCCGTCCGGGTCCATGAGACCGCTGTCGCCGTCGCCGGGCTCGCAGCCGCGGGATACGAGAAGGAGGCCGCCGGACTGCTGCGAGGACTGCTGGACGCCGCCGAGGCCTTCGCGTACCGGCTCCCCGAGATGTACGCGGGGGAGCAGCGCACCGCGGGAGGCGCGCCCGTGCCGCACCCGTCCGCCTGCCGCCCGGCCGCCGTCGCGGCGGCCGCCGCCGTCCACGTGCTGGTGGCGCTGGCGGGCATCCGGCCGGACGCTCCGGCCCGCACGGTGGCCCTCCAGCCGGTACGCTGCGCTCCGCTGGGGGCGATCAGGCTCGCCGGGCTGCGCATTGCGGGGGAATCGTTCGCCGTGCGCGTGAGCAGGCTGGGCCTCGGCATGGTGGAGGAGGCGGCCGCCGGACTCCAGTTGGGGGTGTGACCACAGTGCGCGCAGTGTCGCGGGAAGATCGCCGGGGGCGTGTTTATCGTCAGGAAGACGACTATGATCGCGGCATGCCCCCCTACGACCCCTCGGCCTTCCCGCCCTTCGCTGTGACCGTCGACCTGGTCGTGCTCACGGTCCGCCGTGACGCCCTGTGCGCGCTGGTCGTGCGACGGGGGGAACCGCCGTTCCAGGGCCGCTGGGCGCTGCCCGGGGGCTTCGTACGGCCCGACGAGGACCTGGACGCGGCCGCCGCCCGCGAGCTGGCCGAGGAGACGGGGCTGTGCGTGCATGAGCCGGGCGATCCGGAACCCGCGCCCGGAGCCGGGGCCCACCTGGAGCAGCTCGCCACCTACGGCGACCCCCGGCGCGACCCCCGCATGCGCGTGGTCAGCGTCGCCCACCTCGCCCTCGCCCCCGACCTGCCGGCGCCCCGGCCCGGCGGCGACGCCAACAGTGTCCGCTGGGCCGCTGTGGAGGAGCTGCTCAGCCCCGACAGCGGTGCCGACAGGAACGGCGAGGAGGCGGGGCAGCTCGCCTTCGACCACGCGCGCATCCTGGCCGACGGTGTGGAGCGGGCGCGGTCCAAGATCGAGTACTCCTCGCTGGCCACCGCGTTCTGCCCGGCGGAGTTCACCGTGGGAGAGCTGCGGCGGGTGTACGAAGCGGTCTGGGGCGTCGCCCTCGACCCGCGGAACTTCCACCGCAAGGTCACCGGCACGCCTGGCTTCCTGGTGCCCACGGGGGGCACCACGACACGGCAGGGCGGGCGCCCCGCCCAGCTGTTCCGCGCCGGCGGCGCGACCCTCCTCAACCCTCCGATGCTGCGCCCGGAGGTGTGACGGCGGTCGGCGCGGGCCGCCGCGGGCTCCTTCCTCCGGCCGTCCGGCCGTGCGCCGACGCCGACCGAGCTTCCGACGCGCTGCGCAAAAAGTCCGAAATGTGGCGTTATCGTGCTGCGGTACCCGCCCTGCCGCCGAGCGGTCTCATCTACCGCGAGAGAAGCGATGCTCCAGGCCATCGGACTTACCAGCATCCCCCGCCGCAACCGGCCGCCCGCCGTGCACGACCTCACCTTCGAGGCGCGGCCGGGCCGCGTCACCGCCCTCTTCGGCGCGCCCGGCGCGGGCAAGACCACAGCCCTGCGGCTGATGCTCGGCCTGGAACGCGGCCGGGGCGTCACGTACTTCCGCGGCCGCCCCCTGCACCGGATCGCCCACCCGCTCCGCGAGGTCGGCGTCCTCCTCGGCGACGTGCCCGGCCACCCGGCCCGCACCGCCCGCGGTCAGCTCCGGATGCTCTGCGCGGCCACCGGAGTCCCCGCCGAGCGCGCGGACGAACTCCTCGACGTGGTGGGCCTCGCCGAACTCCGCGACCAGCGGCTCGGCACCCTCTCCCTCGGGATGGAACGCCGACTCGGCATCGCCGCTGCCCTGTTGGGCGACCCCCACACCCTCCTCCTCGACGAACCCGCCGCCGGGCTCTCCCCGCGCGAGGCCGGCTGGCTGAGCGGAGTGCTGCGGGCCCACGCCGCCCACGGGGGCACCGTCCTGTTCACCACCTCCGACCCCCGGGAGGCCGCGCGCATCGCTGACCGCGTCGTCGCTGTCAGCGCGGGGCGGCTGGTCGCAGACCAGGACGTGCGGTCCTTCGCCGCCACCCGGTTGCGCCCCCGCGTCGCCGTCCACACCCCGCACGCCGCCCGCCTCGCCGCACTGCTCGGCCGGGAGGCCCGGGCCGCCCGCCGCGCCCTGGAGGTCGTCACCGAGGCCGGCAACCTGCTCCACGTGTACGGGGGCAGCTGCGCCGACGTGGGGGAGGTGGCGTTCCGGCACGGGATCCTCCTGCACCGCCTCGCCGACGAGACCGGCCCCGCCCCGGCGGCCGTCGCACAGGTGCCGCACGGCGAAGCCGCCCGCCGCGATGGCACGCGGTCGGAAGCGGACACGGCGCCCGCCTCCGCGGCGAACCGGCGCGGCGGGCTCACCCCGGCCCCGCGGCGGCCCTCGGTGGCCCAGAGGCCGGGGGCGACCACTCGCGGACTGGGCACCACGCCCCTCACCCGGCTCCCGGAGTCCGCGACCTCCACCCCGCCGCCCGCCGCGGAGGCAGCCGCCGCGCCGAACGCCGCGGCCGCCGAGCGCATGCCCGCAGAGCCGATGTGCCCTGCGTCACCGCAACCGGCATCCCCACGCCCCCGTCCGCGGACCCCGCGTGCCCACCGCCCGGCCGCACCACCCCGCGCCACCCCACCGCCCGGAGTGCGGTGGGCGCGGTGGCGCGGTGCGGGGCGGGGCCGCGGCGCGGGCCGCTGCGGCCGCTGCGGTATGAGGTGCGGCGGATCTTCGGCGTGCCCTCCACGCCGCTGACCATCGCCTCTGCGCTCGCCGTCTCGGCGGTGGCGGCCGTGCTGTCGGCGTGGAGGGGCAGTGCCCCCTCCACGACGTCCTGGCCGCCTGGCCGCCCTGCTGCCGCTGCCGCCCGCCGCGCTCGCCGCGGGGCTCCTGGGCGCCTTCTCGTACGGGCACGAGTTCCGCTACCCGGTCCTGCAGCACGCCCTCGGGGCGGCGCCCCGCCGCATCGGGCTGCTGGCGGCCAAGCTCGCCGTCACGGCCGCCCTCGCGCTGCTGCTGGCGGTGGCGGTGATCGTCGTCGACCTGGAGGTCCTGCGGCTGGTGTACGGCGGTGCGCTCATCCCCGTGCCGGCGAACTGGCCCGGCCTGTGCGCGGCGTGGGCGGGGCTGCTGGTGGGGTGCGGCTGGGTCGGACTGCTGGCGGCGGGGGCGTTCCGTGCGACGGCCGCGGGGGTGGCGGCGGTCCTGTCCGTCCCCGTCGTCGCCCCGCTCGTGGAGCGGGTGCTCGCCGGGCCTCCCGCCCGCCCGGTCGCGGGGCTGCCGGCACGGCTGCGGGAGTTCGCGTGGGCCCGCTGGCCGCAGGAGGCCGACCGCTGGCTGGAGGGCGCCGCGCGCGTTCTCGCCCAACCCGTCGCCGCGGCCCTGACCTTGTCCCTGGCGGCGCTCCTCTGCGCGTTTCTGTTCCCCCGGCTATGGCGCGGGGCCGGAAGCTGATCGCTTGCGTTCAGGCGCCGACCGATCCTTTTCAATCGGTCGAGACGCCTTGGAAATTGCCCGCTTCCTTCCGATAAGGCGTCAATTGGGCAACGAGCACCGATCACCCTTTCGTGTGCTTTTCACCAAAGACCTCAAGGGGCCCGGAACCCGCGCCGACAAAGGAGGCGTGAGTACCCTTGCGCACACCATGATGACCGCCGCCCGCCCCGCCGAGGCCCCCCTCGCCGGCCCGGGCGGACTGGACCGCTACCCCTACGCGGAGGCGCCCGCCCCCGAGCGCGCCCCCGCCCCCGCGTGGGACGCCGCAGAAACGGAGTTGGGCCGGATGGGCCGCCGCACCGGCGCCAGCCGCGGCCGCGGACTCCACGGCCAACTCGTCCAGCAGCTCGGCCAGATGATCGTCTCCGGGGACCTCGGAGCCGACCGGCCCCTGGTCCCCGAGGAGATCGGCCAGCGCTTCGAGGTGTCCCGCACCGTCGTCCGCGAGTCGCTGCGGGTCCTGGAGGCCAAGGGCCTCGTCAGCGCCCGTCCCAACGTCGGCACCCGGGTCCGCCCGGTCGGGGACTGGAACCTCCTCGACCCCGACATCATCGAGTGGCGGGCCTTCGGCCCCCAGCGCGACGACCAGCGCCGCGAGCTCGCCGAGCTGCGCTGGACCATCGAGCCCCTGGCCGCCCGCCTGGCCGCCGGGCACGGGCGCGAGGACCTGCAGCGCCGCCTCGCCGACATGGTCGAGATCATGGGCCACGCCCTCGGGCAGGGCGACGCCCTCACGTTCTCCCGCGCCGACGCCGAGTTCCACTCCCTCGTCATCCAGCTCGCCGGCAACCGCATGCTGGAGCACCTCTCCGGCATCGTCTCCGCGGCCCTCCAGGTCTCCGGCGCCCCCGCGATCAGCTGCGACCGGCCCGGGGAGGCGTGCGTGACCCACCACGCCAGGATCGTGGAGGCCCTGGCCGCCGGGGACGGGCAGGCCGCGGAAGGCGCCATGCGCCAGCTCCTCATCGTCCAGCCCGACGTGGAACGGGTCGTGCCCGCTCCGCGTGAGCACTGAACCGCGTACCGTGACCGCACCGAGGGTGCTCCGGCGCCGTACGACGGTGTGTTGCCGGATCCCCGGGGTGCCCGCCCGCGTCGGCCCGCGGCCGTGCCGGTCCCGGCGGGTGCGGGAACCCCGGGGTCCGGTGGTCCGATTGCGGCGCGTTTGTCGCATTGGGTCGCTTTCTCTCGCCTCGGGATGTGACTCGGGCCACGCGGAACGGGCGTAACGCTCCGCGGAGCACGGCGATGACCTAAGAGGTGACAGCCGAGGAGGGAATACAGCCGCCGCAGACGGCGCTGTCCACCTCCGAGGTTCAGCCCGCGTCGTCGGCCATCCCCCGCCGGCGGTCGTCGGCTCCGGCCCGTTCCCGGGCGGGGCCGGAAGCCGTTTCCCATCGTTCCGAGAGGTTGTTCGTGTCGGCCAGCACATCGCGTACGCTCCCGCCGGAGATCGCCGAGTCCAAGTCTGTGATGGCGCTCATCGAGCGGGGAAAGGCTGCGGGGCAGATCGCGGGCGATGACGTGCGTCGGGCCTTCGAGGCTGACCAGATTCCGCCAACCCAGTGGAAGAATGTTCTGCGCAGCCTCAATCAGATCCTCGAGGAAGAGGGTGTGACGCTGATGGTCAGTGCAGCGGAGTCGCCGAAGCGCGCCCGCAAGAGCGTCGCAGCGAAGAGCCCGGCAAAGCGCACCGCCACGAAGACCGTCACCGCCAGGAAGACCGCGGCCAAGCCGGCCGCGTCGCCCGACACGGCGGCCACGGCGGCCCAGGGCGAGGACACCCCGGCCGACGAGGCCGGTGCCGCGCCCGCCAAGAAGGCCGCCGCGAAGAAGACGGCGGCGAAGAAGACCGTCGCCAAGAAGGCGGCGGCGAAGAAGACGACGGCCAAGAAGACGGCCGCGAAGAAGGACGGTGAGGAACTCCTCGACGCCGACGAGCTCCTCGAAGAGGTGCAGCCCGGCAAGGGCGAGGAAGAGGAGACCGAGGGCGAGGCCAAGGGCTTCGTGCTGTCCGACGAGGACGAGGACGACGCTCCTGCCCAGCAGGTCGCCGTCGCCGGCGCCACGGCCGACCCGGTCAAGGACTACCTCAAGCAGATCGGCAAGGTCCCCCTGCTCAACGCCGAGCAGGAGGTCGAGCTCGCCAAGCGCATCGAGGCCGGCCTGTTCGCCGAGGACAAGCTCGCGAACGCCGACAAGCTGGCGCCGAAGCTCAAGCGCGAGCTGGAGATCATCGCCGAGGACGGCCGCCGCGCCAAGAACCACCTGCTGGAGGCCAACCTCCGCCTGGTCGTCTCCCTCGCCAAGCGCTACACCGGCCGCGGCATGCTCTTCCTGGACCTGATCCAGGAAGGCAACCTCGGCCTGATCCGCGCCGTCGAGAAGTTCGACTACACCAAGGGCTACAAGTTCTCCACGTACGCCACCTGGTGGATCCGTCAGGCGATCACCCGCGCCATGGCCGACCAGGCCCGCACCATCCGCATCCCGGTGCACATGGTCGAGGTCATCAACAAGCTCGCGCGCGTCCAGCGCCAGATGCTCCAGGACCTGGGCCGCGAGCCCACCCCGGAGGAGCTGGCCAAGGAACTCGACATGACCCCGGAGAAGGTCATCGAGGTCCAGAAGTACGGCCGGGAGCCCATCTCCCTGCACACCCCGCTCGGTGAGGACGGCGACAGCGAGTTCGGCGACCTGATCGAGGACTCCGAGGCGGTCGTGCCCGCCGACGCCGTCAGCTTCACCCTCCTCCAGGAGCAGCTGCACTCGGTGCTCGACACCCTCTCCGAGCGTGAGGCGGGCGTCGTGTCCATGCGCTTCGGCCTCACCGACGGCCAGCCGAAGACGCTGGACGAGATCGGCAAGGTGTACGGCGTGACCCGCGAGCGGATCCGCCAGATCGAGTCGAAGACCATGTCGAAGCTGCGCCACCCGTCCCGTTCGCAGGTGCTGCGGGACTACCTGGACTGACCGCAGCGCGAACGTCGGCACCGCCGGGGCCCGGTTTCCGAAAGGGAGCCGGGCCCCCCGGCGTTGCGCGGGGTGCGCCGCACCGCATCCTGCCTGACTCTGAGTGCACGACATGCTTCAGGGAGTCAGGAGCCCGTATGCCTCGTGTGCCCCGTTCGTTGTGTGTGCGTCGTGCTCGCCGGCCGTACGCGCGTCATCCACTCGGCCGGAAGCGGGCCGCGGCCGCCTTCCTGGCCGCCGCGGCGGCGTTCGTCCCCCTGGTGGCCCCCGCGCCCGCGGCCGCCGACGGTGTCGTGGTCGGAGGGCAGGCGGCGACCACCTCGGAAGCCCCCTGGGTGGTGGCGCTGGCCAGCCGTGACCGGTTCGGCCGTATCAGGGCGGGGCAGTTCTGCGGGGGTGTGGTCATCGCGCCCGCCAAGGTGGCCACCGCGGCGCACTGCCTCCAGGAGGAGGTGCTCGGCGTGGACCCCGCCAGTATCCGCGACCTCAAGGTCATCGCGGGCCGCACCGAACTGCGGGGTAGCGGCGGCCGCGAGATCGCCGTCAAGGAGGTCGTCGTCAATCCCGCCTACGACCCGGCCACCAACGCGGGTGACGCGGCCGTCCTCACTCTGGCCGAGCCGCTTCCCGCCGCGCACGTGCTGCCCGTCGCACCGGTAGGGGACCCCGCGTACGAGCCGGGCACGGAGGCGCGGGTCTACGGCTGGGGCGACACCACAGGGGTCGGGACGTACGCGTACGGGCTCCGCGTCGCCACGGTGGGTGTGTTGCCGGACGCGGCGTGTGAGCGGGCGTACCCGGGTGGGCGGGCGGCTGTGCGCTACCTCGCGGACACGATGCTGTGCGCGGGTGACCCGCAGGGCGGACGGGACGCCTGCCAGGGCGACAGCGGCGGGCCGTTGGTGGCGCGGGGGCGGCTCATCGGCCTGGTGTCGTGGGGCAGCGGCTGCGGCAGGGCGGACAACCCGGGCGTCTACACCCGCGCCGCGACGGTGCTGCCCCAGGGCTGAGGTGTGCATGCGGGCCGCCTGCCGTTCCGGGAGGCGGCCCCGGCGCGCCACGGTGGGCGCGCGGCCGGGTTGCGCGCGTGCGAGGGTGTCCCCCTCGTCAGCGGCGACCGCTCCCGGCGGCGTCGCGGGCCGTACGGGCCCCGACGAGCGCTCTCCGAGAGGGCGGTGGCACAGGAGCGTGTGCGGGGGCGCGCAGGTAGGCGCCAGGGCGCGCTGCCGGGCCACGCCGCGGGAGCGGCGCGGTGGGCCGTCACTCCGGTGCGTTACCGCCTAGGCGCGGGGTGTGATCGGCCGGGTGGGTCAGATGTGCGGATACGAGGACGGGCGGCGTTCCCCGGTCAGGGGGCGGCCGCCCGTCGGCCGGTCCTTGACCGGCTGCTGGCTCGTCGTGGATGCGCGTGTCAGCGGTCCTCGGTGGGTGCGTCGGCCGGCACGGTGGTGAGCCGGTCCGTCTCATCCTGTATCTCCGCGGCGATCTTCTTCAGCTCCGGCTCGAACTTGCGGCCGTGGTGGGCGCAGAAGAGCAGTTCGCCACCGCTGGTCAGCACGACGCGCAGATATGCCTGGGCGCCGCAGCGGTCGCAGCGGTCGGCGGCCGTCAGCGGGCTCGCGGGGGTCAGAACAGTAGTCACGTCGCCTCTTCTCTAGCTCGACGAGCTGTCGTACCAGGGTCAACATCCAACCAGGCCGAAAACGTTCCCGCTCGCGGCTTTTCCTCGAAACTTTTTCCAAGGAGGGGACTCTGGCCGTCTGCTGCCGGTTGGCGGCGAATGAGCCGTATTGCTGTCTCGCTGTGCGTTACGGGTTTCGCGTTGCTTGTCTCGTACGTCCTCCCGGCCGGGTTGCCGGTTGTGCATGAGGACGTGCCCGGAGCCTAAATGGTTCATGCCTGGAAGGGAACGTGATGTCCACGTCACCCGCACGAGGGATCGAACACCCATGCGACGCTGGACTAGCATGAGCCTACGCGAGGGTGGCGTGACAACGGCTCTACCAGGGCTCTGTACGCTCGGACCGGCGACAGACGCCGAGCCTTACCCCACGGGGCCAGAACTCAAATTCAGCGAGGAGCGAACCGCGTGACCGCCGAAACGTCCGTTCCGTCCAGTGCGCTGCTGACAGCAGACCGTGACGGTTCCAACTACACCGCGCGGCACCTGCTCGTACTTGAGGGCCTTGAGGCGGTCCGCAAGCGCCCCGGCATGTACATCGGGTCCACCGACAGCAGGGGCCTGATGCACTGCATCTGGGAGATCATCGACAACTCCGTCGACGAGGCCCTGGGCGGCTACTGCGACCACATCGAGGTCGTCCTGCACGACGACGGGTCGGTGGAGGTCAGGGACAACGGGCGGGGCATCCCCGTCGACGTCGAGCCGAAGACGGGCCTCTCCGGTGTCGAGGTCGTCATGACCAAGCTGCACGCCGGCGGCAAGTTCGGCGGCGGCTCGTACGCCGCCTCCGGCGGCCTGCACGGCGTCGGCGCCTCCGTCGTGAACGCCCTCTCGTCCCGCCTCGACGTCGAGGTCGACCGCGGCGGCCACACGCACGCGATCAGCTTCCGCCGGGGCGTGCCCGGGATCTTCACCGAGTCCGGCCCCGACGCGCCCTTCGACCCCACGGGTGGCCTGCGCAAGGCCAAGCGCGTCCCCAAGACCCGCACCGGCACACGCGTGCGCTACTGGGCGGACCGCCAGATCTTTCTCAAGGACGCCAAGCTGTCCCTGGAGACCCTGCACCAGCGGGCCCGGCAGACGGCCTTCCTGGTGCCCGGCCTCACCATCGTCGTCCGCGACGACCGCGACCTCGACGGCATCGGCAAGAGCCAGGAGATCTTCCGCTTCGACGGCGGCATCAGCGAGTTCTGCGAGTACCTCGGCCAGGACAAGCCGGTCTGCGACGTGCTGCGCCTCACCGGGCAGGGCACCTTCAAGGAGACCGTGCCCGTCCTCGACGAGCGCGGCCACATGACGCCGACCGAGGTCACCCGTGAGCTCGGCGTCGACGTCGCCCTGCGCTGGGGCACCGGCTACGACACCACGGTCCGCTCCTTCGTGAACATCATCGCCACTCCCAAGGGCGGCACCCACGTCACCGGCTTCGAGCGCGCCGTCACCAAGACCGTCAACGAGGTGCTGCGGTCCAGCAAGCTGCTGCGGGTCGCCGAGGACGACGTCGTCAAGGACGACGCCCTGGAGGGCCTGACCGCCGTCGTGACCGTGCGGCTCGCCGAGCCGCAGTTCGAGGGCCAGACCAAGGAGGTGCTCGGCACCTCCGCCGCCAACCGGATCGTGGCCAACGTCGTCGCCAAGGAGCTCAAGGCATTCCTGACCTCCACCAAGCGCGATGCCAAGGCCCAGGCCCGCGCGGTCCTGGAGAAGATCGTCGCCGCCGCCCGCACCCGGATCGCGGCCCGCCAGCACAAGGAGGCCCAGCGCCGCAAGACCGCGCTGGAGACCTCCTCCCTGCCCGCGAAGCTCGCGGACTGCCGCAGCGACGACGTCGAGCGCAGCGAGCTGTTCATCGTCGAGGGCGACTCCGCGCTCGGCACCGCCAAGCTCGCCCGCAACAGCGAGTTCCAGGCGCTGCTGCCCATCCGCGGCAAGATCCTCAACGTCCAGAAGTCGTCCGTCTCGGACATGCTGAAGAACGCCGAGTGCGGCGCGATCATCCAGGTCATAGGGGCCGGATCCGGCCGTACCTTCGACCTCGACGCCGCCCGCTACGGCAAGATCGTGCTGCTCGTGGACGCCGACGTCGACGGCGCCCACATCCGCTGCCTGCTCCTCACGCTCTTCCAGCGCTACATGCGGCCCATGGTGGAGGCCGGGCGGGTCTTCGCCGCCGTACCGCCGCTGCACCGCATCGAACTCGTCCAGCCCAAGAAGGGCCAGGACAAGTACGTGTACACGTACTCCGACAGCGAGCTGCGCCAGACGCTCCTGGAGTTCCAGCGCAAGGGGGTCCGCTACAAGGACTCCATCCAGCGCTACAAGGGCCTCGGCGAGATGGACGCCGACCAGCTGGCCGAGACCACCATGGACCCGCGCCACCGCACCCTGCGCCGTATCAACATCGGTGACCTGGAGGCGGCGGAGCAGGTGTTCGACCTGCTCATGGGCAACGAGGTGGCGCCCCGCAAGGAGTTCATCACCAGCTCCGCGGCGACCCTCGACCGCTCCCGCATCGACGCCTGAGGCATCGCCGCCCGGGTGCGAGCCCGCCGACCGGAGCCCTTCCGGCGGCGGGCTCCTCCGGTTTCCGCGCCCTCGCCACCCCCGATCCCGTCGTCCGCCGTGCCGTTCCGGCGCGGCCCGTGCCCTGCCGAGCCCCCTTCCTCGGCCCGTTCTCCTCCACCCCCGGTCCGCTATCACCTGATGGGGTGAAGTGCGCGGAGAGAAGAGTCCGAGATCTTCCCGTTCTGCCCATCCTTGGGCAACGCGGCCGAAACGGTTCGCTGACAAGGAGAGTTGACCGGTGGACAAGTGGGAAGGACTCGACACCGCCGCGACGCGGATCGAGGACCCTTGGTACGACGCGCTGGCGTCCGGGTGGGGCGAGCAGACCGGGACGGTTCCGGCCGCCGCCCCGAGGCAGCGGCCGGAACCCGACCCCGCGGCGCGGCCCCGCAGCACGGCCGAGATCTACCTCGACGTGCAGCGCAGCCCCGCCTTCCAGGAAGTCCGCAGCCGCTACCGGCGGTTCGTCCTGCCGGCCACCGTGGCCTTCCTCGGGTGGTACCTCGCCTATGTCGTCGCCGCCACGGTCGCCCCCGGCGTGATGGCCCGACCCGTGGCGGGCGCGGTGAACGTGGCGATGGTCGCCTGCCTCGCGCAGTTCCTGACCACCTTCGCCCTCACCTGGGCCTACGCCCGGCACGCCCGCGTGCACCGCGACCGCGCCGCGCTCGACCTCCGCTGGGACACCCAGCAGCTGACCCGGGAGGCCCAGCGGTGACCGGCGACCACCAGACCCTGGCCCTGGTGCTGTTCAGCGCCTTCGTCGCGGTGACGCTCGCCATCACCACCTGGGCCGGCCGCCGGCGGCGGGGCACCGCCGAGGAGTTCTACGCCGGAGGACGCCTCTTCTCCCCGATGGAGAACGGTTTCGCCATCGCAGGCGACTACATGTCCGCCGCGTCCTTCCTCGGGATCTCCGGGCTCATCGCCCTCTACGGCTACGACGGGATGCTGTACTCCGTCGGCTTCCTCGTGGCCTGGCTTGTCGTCCTGCTGCTCGTCGCGGAACTCGTGCGCAACTGCGGCCGCTTCACTCTCGCCGACGTCATCGCCGCCCGCATGGGGGAGCCGAGGATCCGCACCGCCGTGGGAACTTCCGCGGTGGCCGTGTCCGTTCTCTACCTGGTCGCCCAGATGGTCGGCGCGGGCAGCCTCGTGGCGCTCCTCCTCGGCGGGACGAGCGGGGCCGCACGCTCGTGGACCGTCGTCGGAGTGGGCGCCCTGATGATCGTCTACGTGTCGCTGGGAGGGATGCGCGCCACCACCTGGATCCAGATCGTCAAAGCCGTGCTGCTCATGGCGGGCGCGCTCACCCTCACCGGGCTCGTCCTGCTGCGCTTCCACGGCGACATCGACGCGCTGCTCACCACAGCGGCCGACCGCAGCGGCCACGGCCGGGACTTCCTCGCCCCCGGCCTCGCGTACGGCACCGACTGGACCGCGCGGCTGGACTTCATCAGCCTCGGCCTCGCCCTCGTCCTCGGCACCGCCGGGCTGCCGCACATCCTCGCCCGCTTCTACACCGTGCCGACGGCGCGCTCCGCCCGCCGCTCCACCGTCTGGTCGATCGGCCTCATCGGCAGCTTCTACCTGATGACGATCGTGCTCGGCTTCGGCGCCGCGGCCCTCCTCGGCAGCGACGCCGTACGGGACTCCAACGCCGCGGGCAACACCGCGGTGCCCCTGCTCGCCCTGCACCTCGGCGGGGGAGCGGGCTCCACCGGCGGCGCGGTGCTGTTCGGGGTCGTCGCCGCCGTGGCGTTCGCGACGATCCTCGCCGTCGTCGCCGGCATCACCCTGGCCTCGTCCACCTCGGTGGCGCACGACCTGTACGCGTCGCTCGCCCGGCGCTGGGGAGGGGCTCCGTACAGCGAGGTCGCCGTCGCCCGGGTGGCGTCCGTCGTGATCGGCGCGGCCGCCATCGGGCTCGGGCTGCTCGCGCAGGACCTGAACGTGGCGTTCCTCGTCGGTCTGGCCTTCGCGGTGGCCGCCTCGGCGAACCTGCCCGTCCTGCTGTACACGCTGTTCTGGCGCCGGTTCACCGTGCGCGGGGCGGTGTGGTCCGTGTACGGCGGACTCGTGCCCGCCGTGCTGCTGGTGGCGCTGTCGCCGGTGGTCTCCGGCAGTCCCGGCGCCCTGTTCCCCGGCGTGGACTTCCACGTCTTCCCGCTGCAGAACCCGGGCGTGGTCTCCATCCCGCTCGGCTTCCTCGCGGGATGGCTCGGCACCGTCACGTCCCACGAGCCGCCGGACGCCGCGAAGCACGCGGAGACGGAGGTCCGCGCCCTCACCGGCGCCGGAGCCGTCTGACGGCCCGGCCCGCCGCCGCCCCTCCCGTCCCACCCCGCGAACCCGCACGGACCGCGAAGACGGCCCGGCCGGGCAGCCCCGCGGGCGCGCACCCGGCCCCCGGTCGCGCCCTGGTCGCCGCGCGCCGGTCGCCCCGGGCCCCGGTCGCCGCCCCCGGCAAGCGCGGCGGTGCCCGGCCCGGTCGCGCACGGCGGCCCGCACGGCCGCCCTGCGTTCCGCGGACGTGCGGGCGCGCTGCGGTCCGCGGACGTGCGGGCGCGCTGCGGTCCGCGGACGTGGGGGCGCCCTGCCTATCCTGAGAGGCGGCCATCGACAGGAAGGTGCCTCTTGAGCCTGCAGCAGCGCCCGCAGCAGATCCCCGTCGTCGTCCTCGCGGGCTTCCTCGGATCCGGCAAGACGACCCTGCTCAACCACCTGCTGCGCACCGCGCGCGGCACCCGCATCGGGGTCATGGTCAACGACTTCGGCTCCATCGAGATCGACGCCATGACCGTCGCGGGGCAGGTCGGCTCCACGGTCTCCCTCGGCAACGGCTGCCTGTGCTGCGCCGTCGACGCGAGCGAACTCGACACCTATCTGGAGGTCCTCACCCGGCCCGCCTCCGGCATCGACGTGATCGTCATCGAGGCCAGCGGCCTCGCCGAGCCGCAGGAACTGGTCAGGATGGTGCTCGCCAGCGACAACGAGCGGATCGTGTACGGCGGCCTCGTGCAGGTCGTCGACGCCGCCGAGTTCGACGCCACCCGCGCCCGCCACCCCGAGAGCGACCGGCACCTGGCGCTCGCGGACCTCGTCGTCGTCAACAAGGCCGACCGCGTCCCGGCCCGCGAACTGGCGCGGGTCCGCGACGCCGTCGCCGAACTCGCCGGGCCTGCCGCGGTCGTCGACGCGGCGTACGGGCGGATCGACCCCGAGCTGCTCTTCGACCGCGCCGCCAGGACCGAGGACGAGCTGGTCGGCGGACGCCAGCTCTCCTTCGAGGACCTGTACGCCGAGGCATACGACGCAGCCCACGACCACGCCCGGCACCCGCACGCGGCCTACGACACGGTGTCCTTCACCGCCGAGGCGCCCCTGCACCCCCGCCGCCTCATGGAGTTCCTGGACTCCCGGCCCGACGGGCTCTACCGCGTCAAGGGCTTCGTCGACTTCGGCAGCGCCGACCCCGCCAACCGCTACGGCCTGCACGCCGTCGGCCGGTTCCTGCGGTTCTCCCCGCAGCCCTGGCCGCCCGGCGAGCCGCGCCTCACCCAACTGGTGCTCATCGGATCCGGCACCGACGGGGAGGCGCTGCGCAAGGCCCTCGACGGCTGCACGGTCGCAGGACCGCACGACGTCCCCGACCCGCACAGCATGTGGGGCGTCCTCCGCTACGTACCGGACCCTGGCGATGATGAGCCGGACGTACCGGAGGACGCCCCCTGAGAACCGCCGCTACGACACCGGGCCGGCGACCACCGCCACCGGCTTCACCAGCGGCACGCCCGAGCCGTCCCGGCGCGGGTCCGGGTCCGGCAGCTCCACCGGGGCGCCGTTCTTCTGCGCCGCGCGCGCCGGAGCCTCACCCGCCCAGGCGAACACCAGCACGTCCTCGCCCTTCAGGAACCGCTGGCAGCGCACGCCGCCCGTGGCCCGCCCCTTGCGCGGGAACTGGTCGAACGGCGTCACCTTCGCCGACGTACCGACCGACGCGTCCAGCTGGCCCGTCGCACCCGCGACGGTGAACACCACCGCGTCGGCCGCCGGGTCCACGGCGGTGAACGACAGCACCTGTGCCCCCGCCGCCAGCTTCACTCCCGCCATACCGCCCGCGGCGCGGCCCTGCGGCCGCACCTGCGACGCCGGGTAGCGCAGCAGCTGCGCGTCCGAGGTGATGAAGACCAGGTCCTCCTCGCCGGTCCGCAGCTCCGCGCCCCCGACGATCCGGTCGCCCTCCTTCAGGGTCATGACCTCCAACTCGTCCTTGTTGGCGGGGTAGTCCGGCGCCACCCGCTTCACCACGCCCTGCAGGGTGCCCAGCGCCAGCCCGGGCGACGCCTCGTCCAGCGTCGTCAGGCAGACGACCGTCTCGTCCTTCTCCAGCGTCAGGAACTCCGACAGCGGCGCCCCGCCCGCCAGGTTCGGCGCCGCCGCCGTGTCCGGCAGCTGCGGCAGATCGACCACGGAGACGCGCAGCAGCCGGCCGGCGGACGTCACCGCGCCCACCGCGCCCCGCACCGTCGCCGCCACGGCCGACACGATCACGTCGTGCTTGACCCGCCGGCCGGCGGCCTCAGGCAGCGGTTCGCCCGAGGCCGTACGGGCCAGCAGGCCCGTCGACGACAGCAGCACCCGGCACGGGGAGTCCTCGACCTCCAGCGGCATCGTGGGGGCCGCGGCGCCCGCCGACTCCAGCAGCACCGTGCGCCGCGGCGTGCCGAACTTCTTCGCCACCGCGGCCAGCTCGGACGACACCAGCTTCCGCAGCTCCGCGTCCGAGTCCAGGATCCGCGTCAGCTGCTCGATCTCGTCGGCCAGCCGGTCCCGCTCCGCCTCGAGCTCCAGCCGGTCGAACTTGGTGAGCCGGCGCAGCGGCGTGTCGAGGATGTACTGCGTCTGCACCTCGCTCAGCCCGAACCGCTCCATCAGGCGCTGCTTGGCCTCCGCCGAGTTCTCACTCGACCGGATCAGCCGGATCACCTCGTCGATGTCGACGAGCGCCACCAGCAGGCCCTCGACCAGGTGCAGCCGGTCCTGCTTCTTGCCCCGGCGGAACTCGCTGCGCCGCCGCACCACCTCGAAGCGGTGGTCGAGGTAGACCTCCAGCAGCTCCTTCAGGCCGAGCGTGACCGGCTGCCCGTCCACCAGCGCCACGTTGTTGATGCCGAAGGACTCCTCCATCGGCGTCAGCTTGTACAGCTGCTCCAGCACCGCCTCGGGCACGAAACCGTTCTTGATCTCGATGACCAGGCGCAGCCCGTGCTCCCGGTCCGTGAGGTCCTTGACGTCCGCGATGCCCTGGAGCTTCTTCGCGCCGACCAGGTCCTTGATCTTGGCGATGACCTTCTCCGGGCCGACCGTGAACGGCAGCTCGGTCACCACGATGCCCTTGCGGCGCGGGGTGACGTTCTCCACGGTCGCCGTGGCGCGGATCTTGAAGGTGCCGCGGCCGGAGTCGTACGCGTCCTTGATGCCGTTCAGACCGACGATCCGCCCGCCCGTCGGCAGGTCGGGCCCCGGCACGAACCGCATCAGGGTCTCCAGGTCCGCGCCCGGGTGCCTGATCAGGTGCCGGGCGGCGGCGATCACCTCGCCGAGGTTGTGCGGCGGCATGTTCGTCGCCATGCCGACCGCGATTCCGGACGCGCCGTTGACCAGCAGGTTCGGGAACGCGGCCGGCAGGGCGGCCGGCTCGCGCTCCTGCCCGTCGTAGTTCGGGGCGAAGTCGACGGTGTTCTCGTCGATCGACTCCGTCATCAGGCTCGCCGCGTCCGCCGCGCGGCACTCCGTGTACCGCATGGCGGCCGGCGGGTCGTCGTTGCCCAGCGAGCCGAAGTTGCCGTGGCCGTCCACCAGCGGCAGCCGCATCGAGAACGGCTGCGCCATGCGCACCAGCGCGTCGTAGATCGACGCGTCGCCGTGCGGGTGGAGCTTGCCCATCACCTCGCCGACGACGCGGGCGCACTTCACGAAGCCGCGGTCCGGCCGCAGCCCCATCTCGTTCATCTGGTACACGATGCGCCGGTGCACGGGCTTCAGGCCGTCCCGGGCGTCCGGCAGGGCCCGGGAGTAGATCACCGAGTACGCGTACTCGAGGAAGGAGCCCTGCATCTCGTCGACGACGTCGATGTCGAGGATCCGCTCCTCGAAATCGTCGGGCGGCGTGGTCTTCGTGCTGCGGCGGGCCATCGCTGCTGCGGCTCCTTCACCAACAAGGTTGATCTGACGCGGACCATTGTGGACCGTCCCACTGACACGGCCGACCGCGACCCGGAAGAGGGACGCGGAGTACCTCCGGGAACTTCCCGGAGCACCGGTGCGCTTGCATACAGTGGCAGGACTTTCCCCGGACGTCTTCCCGACGTACCCAGGGTTTCCCAGACGCGATCGAAGGGACGTACATGCCCAAGGGTCACACGGCCACAGCCCCGGCCGGCTCCGGAGGCCTGAAAGCGACCGAGCACCGGCTGGCCAACGGTCTGCGCGTGGTGCTCTCCGAGGACCACCTGACCCCGGTCGCCGCGGTGTGCCTCTGGTACGACGTCGGCTCCCGCCACGAGGTCAAGGGCCGCACCGGCCTCGCCCACCTCTTCGAGCACCTGATGTTCCAGGGCTCCAAGCAGGTCGAGGGCAACGGCCACTTCGAGCTGGTGCAGGGCGCCGGCGGCTCCCTCAACGGCACCACCAGCTTCGAGCGCACCAACTACTTCGAGACCATGCCCGCCCACCAGCTGGAGCTCGCGCTGTGGCTGGAGGCGGACCGGATGGGCTCCCTCCTGGCCGCCCTCGACGACGAGTCCATGGAGAACCAGCGGGACGTCGTCAAGAACGAGCGCCGCCAGCGGTACGACAACGTGCCCTACGGCACCGCCTTCGAGCGGCTCACCGCGCTCGCGTACCCGGACGGGCACCCCTACCACCACACGCCCATCGGCTCCATGGCCGACCTGGACGCCGCCACCCTGGAAGACGCCCGGAACTTCTTCCGCACCTACTACGCGCCGAACAACGCGGTCCTGTCCGTGGTGGGCGACATCGACCCGGAGCAGACGCTCGCGTGGATCGAGAAGTACTTCGGCTCCATCCCCGGGCACGACGGGAAGCCCGAGCCCCGCGACGGCACGCTCCCCGACACCATCGGCGAGCAGCTCCGCCACGTCGTCGAGGAGGACGTCCCCTCCCGCGCCCTGATGGCCGCCTACCGCCTCCCGCAGGACGGCACGCGCGCGTGCGACGCCGCCGACGTGGCGCTCACCATCCTCGGCGGCGGGGAGTCCTCCCGCCTCCACAACCGGCTCGTCCGCCGGGACCGCACGGCCGTCGCGGCCGGCTTCGGCCTCCTGCGGCTCGCCGGCGCGCCGTCGCTCGGCTGGCTGGACGTGAAGGCGTCCGCGGGCGTCGAGGTGCCCGCCATCGAGGCCGCCGTCGACGAGGAGCTGGCCCGGTTCGCCGCCGAGGGCCCCACGGCCGAGGAGATGGAACGCGCCCAGGCCCAGCTGGAGCGGGAATGGCTGGACCGGCTCGGCACCGTCGCCGGCCGCGCGGACGAACTGTGCCGGTACGCGGTGCTGTTCGGCGACCCGCAGCTCGCCCTCACGGCGGTCCAGCGGGTCCTGGAGGTCACCGCCGAGGAGGTGCAGGCGGTCGCCTCCGAGCGGCTGCGTCCCGACAACCGCGCCGTGCTCGTCTACGAGCCCGTGGACAAGGCCGCCGACGGCCAGCCGACCGACAGCGACGACCAGGAAGAGGGTACGGACCAGTGAGCGACGCTGCCGTGTCTCTGACCAGCATGGACTTCCACCCGCAGCCCGCCGGCGGCACGCCCCGCCCGTGGGCGTTCCCCGCCCCCGAGCGCGGAACCCTCGACAACGGCCTGACGGTGCTGCGCTGCCACCGCCCCGGCCAGCAGGTCGTCGCCGTCGAGATCGACCTGGACGCCCCGCTCGACGCCGAGCCCGAAGGGCTCGACGGCGTCGCCACGATCATGGCGCGCGCCCTCTCCGAAGGCACCGACAAGCACACGGCCGAGGAGTTCGCCGCCGAGCTGGAGCGCTGCGGGGCCACCCTGGACGCGCACGCCGACCACCCCGGCGTCCGGGTCTCCCTGGAGGTCCCCGCCTCCCGGCTGCCGAAGGCCCTGGGCCTGCTGGCCGAGGCGCTGCGGGCCCCGGCCTTCGCGGACAGCGAGGTCGAGCGCCTCGTCCGCAACCGCCTGGACGAGATCCCGCACGAGACGGCCAACCCGGCCCGCCGCGCAGCCAAGCAGCTGTACGCCGAGCTGTTCCCCGCGGCGTCCCGCATGTCCCGGCCGCGCCAGGGCACCGAGGAGACCGTCGCACGGATCGACGCGGCCGCCGTCCGCGCCTTCTACGAGGCCCACGTGCGGCCCGCGTCGGCCACCGCCGTGGTCGTGGGCGACCTGACGGGCATCGACCTGGACGCCGTCCTCGCGGAGTCGCTCGGCACCTGGACCGGCACCGCCGCGAAGCCGCGCACGGCCCCGCCGGTGACCGCGGACGACCGGGGACGCGTCGTCATCGTGGACCGGCCGGGCGCGGTGCAGACCCAGCTGCTCATCGGCCGGGTCGGCCCCGACCGGCACGACCGCGTGTGGCCCGCGCAGGTCGTCGGCACGTACTGCCTGGGCGGCACCCTCACCTCGCGGCTCGACCGCGTCCTGCGCGAGGAGAAGGGCTACACGTACGGCGTGCGGGCCTTCGGGCAGGTGCTGCGCTCCACCGCGGAGGGCACGGGCGCGGCGCTGCTGGCGATCAACGGCTCCGTCGACACGCCGCACACCGGCCCCGCCCTCGACGACCTCTGGAAGGTGCTGCGCACCCTCGCCGAGGAGGGCCTCACGGACGCGGAGCGGGACGCGGCCGTCCACAACCTCGTGGGCGTCGCCCCGCTGCGGTACGAGACGGCGGCGGCCGTCGCGGGGACGCTGGCCGACCAGGTGGAGCAGCACCTGCCGGACGACTTCCAGGCGGAGCTGTACCGCAGGCTGGCCGAGACCGGCACCGTGGAGGCCACCGCGGCGGTGGTCAGCGCCTTCCCGCCGGACCGGCTCGTCACCGTCCTCGTCGGGGACGCCGCGGTCATCAGGGAGCCGGTCGAAGCGCTCGGCATCGGAGAAGTGACGGTCGTCTCCGGCTGATTGACGGTCTGTCGCCCCTTCGGGGCACCGCGCCCCGGAACCCCGGCGTCCACTTGGGACGTCGGGGTTCCGATTGCCCCCGCCCCTGTCCGTTTTGGTGGGGAGCCTGGGTGTCTGCCCTGTGGCGTGCGCTACAAAAATCCGTGTCCGTTTGGTGATTGAAAGATCCGCCGCATAGCGTCTTCGTCGCTGTCCGCCCGCTGCACCCGCCGCACCCGCGGCACCGGACAGCGATCGCCGAATCCCCGTCGGGCGCGAGCCTGGGGAGCCGGGGACCCACCACGTCCCCTGGGGTGAATCGGCCGCCTTCGCCACCGTGCGGAGGGGGTCGTAGGAGACCTTCCTGCTCCGAACCCGTCAGCTAACCCGGTAGGCGAGAGGGAAGGAAAGGACCACCCCACTTCATGGCGTTCACCCGTGCCACCGGGAAGCACCGTGCCCCCAGCCGGATGACCCGCAGGAGCGCGCACGCCGCAGGCGTCGCCGCCCTCGCCACCACCGGCGTCATCGGTACCCTCACCTCCCCGGCGTCCGCCGCCGGCCGGGAGGCCGCGCTCACCGGGACCCTGGAGGCCCTCGACAGCACCGGGCCCACCAAGACGATCACCGGCCACGGTCTGGCCGAGGAGGTCCGGGAGCAGGCCGCCGTGCAGGAGGAGGCCGCCACCGCCGCCGAGCGCCAGGCGCGGGCGGAGCAGGAGGCCAAGCGCCAGGCCGAGGCCCGGTTCAAGCAGGCCCGCGCGGCCAAGGAACGCGCCGACCGCGAGGAGGAGCGCAGGCGCCTGCACTCCTTCCAGCTGCCCGTCGCCGGCTCGTACGTCTCCACCGCGTACCGGGCCGGCGGCTCCCTGTGGTCCTCCGGCAGCCACTCCGGCGTCGACTTCCACGCCCCGTACGGCTCCACCGTCGTCTCCGTGGGCCTCGGCACCGTCGTGGAGGCCGGCTGGGGCGGCGCCTACGGCAACAACGTCGTGATCCGCATGCACGACGGCACCTACACGCAGTACGGCCACCTCGCCTCCGTCACCGTGGCCGTCGGCCAGACCGTCGCGCCCGGCCAGCAGATCGGCGTCTCCGGCTCGACCGGCAACTCGACCGGGCCCCACCTCCACTTCGAGGCACGCACGGGCGCGGACTACGGCTCCGACATCGACCCCGTGGCCTACCTGCGGGCCCGAGGCGTCCGCGTCTGACGCCGTCCCCTCAGCGGTACGAGGAAGGGCCCCGGCTCACCAGCAGCCGGGGCCTCCGTCGTACCCGGTCGGCAGCCGCCGGCCCCACCCACCCGGGCCGGAGTTCCTCCTTCGGCCCCCGCGGCCGGGGCCTCGGCCTGCCCTTCACCCTCGCCTCGCGGGCGGAGCTTCCTCCACTCCTCCGCCCCCGCAACCGGCCTTCTCCCCTCCCTCAGCCGGGTGCATCCGCGCCGCCGGGTCCGGGGCCCGAGCCCGGCCGCACGCCTCCTGAGTGCCGTCCGTGTTCGGTTCACGTCGGTGTTCGGCCGAAAAGTCGCCATGGAATACGACGGGGCATCGGAAAAACAGCGCCTTTGCCATAGAGTCACGCCAAGCAGCGGCCGACTTGTGGGTTTCGCGCGGATAAACAGTGGGCGGAGCGATTCGGAGGTCCGGTATGCGCATTCCGGCGCACTCGGTATGCACGGCGATCCGCACGGACATCGTCTCCGGTGTCCTGCCGCGCGGCAGCCGCCTCGCCGAGGAGCAGTTGGCGCGCCGCTACGGAGTGTCCCGTGTCCCGGTCCGCGAGGCGCTGCGCACCCTGGAGTCCGAGGGCTTCGTCACCTCCCGCCGGCACGTCGGTGCGTTCGTCGCGGAGCCGAGCGAGCAAGAGGCTGCCGACCTGCTGGAGATGCGTGCGCTCCTGGAGCCCCTCGGCGCGGCCCGAGCGGCCCAGCGCCGCACCGACGCCCACCTCAAGGTGCTGCGCGGGCTCGTACGGCTCGGCCAGCAGCGCGCCCGCCACGGCCAGGGCGACGACCTGCGGTCTCTCGACGTGTGGTTCCACGAGACGCTCGCCCAGGCCGCGGCGAGCCCCGGGCTGACGGCACTGCTCACCCAGCTCAGGCAGAAGATCACCTGGATGTACGCGGTCGACCAGCCGTCCCGGCCGGCCGACGTCTGGGCCGAGCACGGCGCCATCGTCGACGCGGTGGCCCGCGGCGACGCGGAGCGGGCCCGCGCGCTCACCACCCAGCACGCCGAGCGCTGGCGCGGGGTGCACCGGCTGCGCCGGCCCGACCGTGTGAGGGTTTCGCAACATCCCGTCAACACCGCGGGATCCCGGAATTAACGGCTGCGCCGTATACAAGGGGGAGCGGAAAGGTCTGGCCGCTTTATCCGGCTGCCCGTAATTCCCCGCAGTCATGCGTGCGGGCAAAAGCGGGGCAGTCTGATTTCCGCGTTTCGGCACGCTGATTTCCGTGTGCCGGCACGTGGGGGGCCGGGAAGGGTGCGCGGGAATGGAAGGTGCGCAGGAAGCGGTGTCCCCGCATGCGGTGGTGCGGGGGCGTGGGCACGCCCGGATGCGGCGGTGCGGTGCCTGAAGGCGCAGGTGCAGGGCGCCGAGGGCGGGGGTGCGGGACGTGAAGACGGTGGTGCAGGGCGCCGAGGGCGGGGGTGCGGGACGTGAAGACGGTGGCGCGGGGCGCGGAGTGTCTGAAGGCGGTGGCGGGGGAGTGAGGGGCGGCCGATTGCGGCGGCGCGGGCAGGGCCGTACGCCCCGCATGCGGCGGTGCACCAGCGTCGTACGCCCGCACGGGCGGTAGGCGCACGGCCATGGCGTGATGCGCGAAGCCGCGCCACCCCCAGGGGGCGGCGCGGCTTCGTGGCCGGTGCGGGCGCCGGTGGCGGCGCCGCGAGGTCAGACGGTCTCGGGGAGTTCCTCAAGACCCTCGGCGACCAGCTTCGCCAGGCGGTCCAGGGCCGCCTCCGCGCCCTCGGCGTCGGACGCGAGCACGATCTCCTCGCCGCCCTGCGCGCCCAGACCCAGCACCGCGAGCATCGACGCCGCGTTGACCGGAGCGCCGCCAGCCTTGGCGATGGTCACCGGGACGCCGGACGCCGTGGCGGCACGGACGAAGATGGAGGCGGGGCGGGCGTGCAGGCCCTCGGCCCAGCCGACGTTGACGCGGCGCTCAGCCATGGTGTTGCCCTTCAGGTGCTAGGGGTTGTCTAGACCAGTGTGCCACGGGGTGCGCGGTGCTCGAAGCGGCCCGTCGGCACAGTGTCCCGCGCCGGGCCGTCCGGCCCCCGCGCCGCACGGCCTTCCGGCCCGTGTCGTACGGCGACCGGCCCCGCTGCGCCCGCCGGGGCCCGCGAACCGCTCCGCCATCCGTACGAGCGCCGTACGCTTGGCCCATGCGGAACCCTTCCGATCAGTCGGAACCACCGGCCCCGCAGCCGGTCCACGCCTATCCCGACCACTGGGAGGCCGACGTCGTCCTCCGCGACGGAGGCACCGCCCGCATCCGGCCGATCACCACGGACGACGCGGAGCGCCTGGTCAGCTTCTACGAGCAGGTCTCGGACGAGTCGAAGTACTACCGGTTCTTCGCGCCCTACCCCCGGCTCTCCGCGAAGGACGTCCACCACTTCACCCACCACGACTACGTGGACCGGGTGGGCCTCGCCGCCACCATCGGCGGCGAGTTCATCGGCACCGTCCGCTACGACCGCATCGACGCGCACGGCCGCCCCGCCGGAGCCCCGGCCGACGAGGCGGAGGTCGCGTTCCTCGTCCAGGACGCCCACCAGGGCCGCGGCGTCGCCTCCGCCCTGCTGGAGCACATCGCCGCCTGCGCGCGCGAGCGGGGCATCCGCCGGTTCGCCGCGGAGGTGCTCCCCGCGAACACCAAGATGATCAAGGTGTTCACGGACGCCGGGTACACCCAGAAGCGCAGCTTCGAGGACGGCGCCGTCCGCCTCCACCTCGACCTGGAGCCCACCGACCGGGCCCTCGCCGTCCAGCGGGCCCGCGAGCAGCGCGCCGAGGCCCGCTCGGTGCAGCGGCTCCTCGCGCCCGGCTCGGTCGCCGTCATCGGGGCGGGCCGCACCCCCGGCGGCGTCGGCCGCACCGTCCTGCGCAACATCCTGGAGTCCGGCTACACCGGCCGCCTGTACGCCGTGAACCGCGCGCTCCAGGACGCGCCGGCGACCATGGACGGCGTTCCCGCGTACCGCTCCGTCACCGGCATCGCCGAGCCCGTCGACCTGGCCGTCGTCGCCGTACCCGCCGCCCATGTGCCGTCCGTGGTCGCCGAGTGCGGCGACCACGGCGTCCGCGGCCTCGTCGTCCTCTCCGCCGGATACGCCGAGAGCGGCCCCGCCGGACGCGAGCGGCAGCGCGCCCTGGTGCGGCAGGCGCGCTCGTACGGCATGCGCGTCATCGGCCCCAACGCGTTCGGCATCCTGAACACCGCCGACGACGTCCGGCTCAACGCCTCCCTCGCGCCCCAGTTGCCGACGACCGGACGGATCGGCCTCTTCACCCAGTCCGGCGCCATCGCCATCGCCCTGCTCGCCGGACTGCACCGCCGGGGCGCCGGGGTGTCCTCGTTCGTGTCCGCGGGGAACCGCGCCGACGTCTCCGGCAACGACATACTCCAGTACTGGTACGAGGACCCCGGCACCGACGTCGTCCTGCTCTACCTGGAGTCGATCGGCAATCCCCGCAAGTTCACCCGGCTGGCCCGCCGCACCGCCGTGGCCAAGCCCGTGGTGGCCGTCCAGGGCGGACGCCACAGCGGCAGCGCGCCTCCCGGCCACGCCGTGCCCGCCACCCGCGTCCCGCACGCCACGGTCTCCGAACTGCTGCGCCAGGCGGGCGTCATCCGCGTCGACACGGTCACCGAACTCGTCGACGTCGGGCTCCTCCTCGCGGGGCAGCCGCTGCCGGCCGGCCCCCGGATCGCGATCCTGGGGAACTCGGAGTCGCTCGGCCTCCTCACGTACGACGCGTGCCTCGCGGAGGGGCTGCGGCCGCTGCGCCCGCGCGACCTCACCACCTCCGCCACCCCCGACGACTTCCGTGCCGCGCTCGCGGCGGCCCTGCACGACGAGAACTGCGACGCGGTGGTCGTCACCGCCATCCCGTGGGTGGGCGAGCAGGGCTCGACCGAGCCGCAGGCCGAGGGGGAGGTGCTGGCGGAGGCGCTGCGCGCGGCGTCCGCGACGGCGCCGGCCAAGCCCGTGGTCGTCGTCCATGTCGAGCTGGGCGCGCTCGCCGACGCCCTGGCCGCCGCGACGAGCACCGCCCCGGCCCCGGAACCCGCCGGACCCGCGCACGCGGCGGACCCGGAGGCGTCTGAGGCGTCTGAGGCGTCTGAGGCCTCCGAGACGTCCGAGGCGTTCGAGCCGCTCGTGGAAGCGGCTGCCGAGGGCCCCGACCGCCCCGCAGCGGACCCTGCCCCCGACCGCCTTACCCCCGATGGCCCTGCCGCCGATGGCCCCGCCCCCGACCGCCGAACAGCCCGTCGCGGGCCGCCGCGTACGGGGTCTGGGCGCTGAGCAGGGTCCAGCCGTTGAGGGCGCCGAGCGTCGGAGAAGGGTGCCGAGGAGTCCACGAGCCGGTCCTGGGCGACGGTGCCGAACACCGCGAGCGTGCCCAGCAGGTAAAGGACGGCCGCGCCGAGGGTGCCCAGGACGGTGGCCCGCCCGACGTTGCGGCGCGGGTCGCGCACCTCCCCCGCGCTGACGGCGGCGGACTCGACGCCCAGGTAGCTGAAGAGCAGGATCGCGGCGGACGCCGACACCGCGCCGAGCGCGCCGTCTCCGCCGGCCTGGAACGGGCCCAGGTTCGCCGGGTCGAAGAAGAACAGCCCGCCCAGGGCCACCAGCAGCAGCGGCACGAACTTCAGGACCGTGGAGACCAGTTGGACCGCACCGACGTACCGGGTCCCGGCGAGGTTGGCGAGCGCCGGCAGCCACTGGAGGCACAGCGCCGCCGCGAGCGTCGCGGCCACCGACCCGTGCAGCGGCAGCAGCACGCCGAGGTAGCCGACGGCGGCCACGGCGAGGGCGGCGTTCGACACCCAGGCGGTGATCCAGTACGACCAGGCGGCGAGGAAGCCGGCGAAGTCGCCGAACGCCTCGCGGGCGTAGACGTACGGGCCGCCGGTGCGCGGGTGGCGCTCGGCCAGCCGCCCGAAGACCAGGGCGAGGGCGATCGCTCCGGCGGTCAGGATGCCGAACGCGACCAGGCTGATGGTGCCGTACGGGGCGACCGAGGCGGGCAGCAGGAAGATGCCCCCGCCGATGATGTTGCCCATGACCAGGGCGGTGGCGACGGGGAGCCCGAAGCGTCGGGCGTGCCGCCCGTCACCGCCCGGGCCTTCGCCGCCGGCGGGCGCCGGCCCCTCGGGGGCGGGTGCTGCTCCGGTGATGTCGTGGCGGGGGGTGACCGTGGTCATGAGGGGTGGTGCGCCTTTCTCCGTACAAACGAGACCATGGTGAGCTACGGAGAACGCCCCACCAAATCAACTGTTTTTATCCCGCGTGAGGCCGTCCGCCACAGGAAAACCTTCACCGTCTCGCACGTCGAGACGGGATTCCTTCATGCGTTCGACAGCGGGGGGCCGTCCGGCGCCGGCCTCCGCCGTGGACGGCTCCTCGGCACGGCGCTCCACCGCGGGCGGCTCCTCGCCCCGGGAGCCCGCCGCGGGCGGTTCTCCGGCGTGGGACTCCTCCAGCCAGCGGCGCAGTACCCGGTGCACCGCCTCCGCCCCGTTCAGCGGCCCGCCGTCGGCCGTCGGGGGGGTGAGCTCGGAAGGCCACAGCAGGAAGGGCCGCGCCTGCTCGCCGCCGAGTCCGCCGTGGGAGCCGATCTGCGCCTCGAAGGCGTGCACGCGCCCGGACGCAGGGTCGTACATCGAGTTGACCATGATGTCCGCGGCGTGGGGGAAGGAGTCGGTGCGCCGGACGGCGTCGGCGGTGCCCGGGCCGAAGGCGGCGAGCGGCCCCGAGGTGTCGGTGACGCGGTCGACGGGCTCCGCGAAGCCGCCCGGCCCGAGCACCACCGACCCGTGCTCCTCGCTGCGCACCAGCAGGAAGCCGATCCCGGGGTGCTCGGCCAGGGTGGGCAGCAGCGCGGGGTAGCGGCGGTCGATCTCCTCGCGGGACATCCGGTGCGGCACGTCGGGGAAGGAGATCAGTCCGAGGTTGCCCGAGGCCAGCACGATCGGCCCCGCACCGCGCGCCGGACGCTCGCCGGGCGGCGCCTCGAAGCCCTCCTCCGGCCGGTGCAGGGCGGTGCGCAGGGCCCCGCGGGCCTCGGCGCCGCTCGGGCTGTGCCGCACGCGGCGCGGGACGGGCAGACCGCAGCAGACCCTGACGAGGTCGCGCAGCGTGAGCCCGTACGCGGACTCGAACGTCTCCCCGAAGCTCTGCCCGTGGTCGGAGAGGAGCACGATCCGGTACGGGCGCGGCGCGTGCTCGACCGCCTTCGCGACGAGCGCGACGCAGCGGTCGATCCGCTCCAGCACTTTCAGCGCGTCCCGGCTGTGCGGACCGGAGTGGTGGGCCACCTCGTCGTACGCCACGAAGTCGGCGTACACGGCGGGGCGCCCGGCCAGCACGTCGCCCATGACGGCGGCGAGCACGACGTCCCGTTCGACGACCGTGGCGAAGGCCCGCACGAAGGGGTAGAGACCGCCGCGCGGCACCCGGGGCCGGTCGCCGCGCAGCCGGGCGGCGAGCGCCTGGACGACCTCGCGGCCGACCTCGGCGAGGTAGGAGACGGCGGTGCGGGTGGCGTTGGCGGGGTCGCGGAAGTACGCGAAGTAGCCGGCGCGTGAGCGGCTGCCGAGACCGCGCCGGGCCGTGACCGACAGGACCAGGGCGAGCTGGTCGGCGCCTCCGGTGAAGAGGTTGCCCCGGCTGGCGCCGCCGCCCGCGAGCAGGCCGGGGTAGCCGGTGCGGGCGGCGGCGCGGCGCTGCAACTCGCCGGCGCTGGCGGGCCGGTTGCTGACCATGAGCCGCCCGGTGTCCTTCTCGTACCAGCGGAAGGCGGGGACGTCGTGGTTCGTGCCGTGCAGCAGCGCGAGCTGGCTGGCGCCGGTCTGGCTGGACCAGTCGGTGCGCCACGGGGCGAGCCGGTGGGTGGTGCCGGCCCAGGCGGCGACGGTGGGCATGGCGCCGGACGCCATCGCCGACCGCAGCGTGTCGTGGCCGACGCCGTCGATCTGCAGGAAGACCGTGCCGGGGGGCCGGGCGGCGGCGTCTCCTGCCCGGGTGTGGCTGCGGCCGGCGAGCCGGTACAGCCGCCGCCGGTAGGCCGTGTCGTCCCGGACGGCGAGGGCGGTGGAGGTGGCGGACGCGACGGCGGACATGACGGCCGCCACCACCACGGCGTTGTCCGGGTCGGCCTCGCCGCGCCCGTCGGGGATCAGCCAGAGGGCGACCAGCAGCAGGGAGCCGTTGAGGAAGAAGACCAGCAGGCCGAGCACCAGGGCGGGCACGAGCAGGAACGCCCGCACGACGAGCGGCCACACGAGCGCGCTCAGCAGGCCGAAGGCGCCCGCGCCCCAGGCGGCGGTCAGGGCCGTGCGGGTGATGCTGTCGCCGTCGTCGGACTGGAGCTGCACGTCGGGGAGGATGCCGGCGAGGGCCAGCAGGGTGAGGGTGGACACCACCCACACGACGACGACCCGCAGGACGGCGCCGCCGACCGTCCTCCAGTGCCCTGCGCGCCCGTGTCCTCCGCCCACGCGGTCCGCCCTCCGCCCGCTGCCGGCGCCGACCGCCCGGGTCGGCTGCTTCGCCCCGGTTTCCACCGGGAGATCCAGCGTGGCACAGGCTGCGGCGGGGAGGGTCCGGCCGCGCGCCGGGAGATCAGCTCGGCACGGGCTCCGGGCCGGGCAGGGCGGGGCCCCGGCCGTGCGCCGGGCGGGGCCGGTGAGGCGGGTCGGCGGGGCGGGTCGGCAAGGCGGGGCCGGTAAGGCGGGGCCGGTGAGGCAGGTCGGCAAGGGGCTCGGGGTGCGGGGCTCGGGGTGCGGGGCTCGGGGTGCGGGGTTCAGCAGCCGTCGTACCCGGCAGTGGGCATCGACAGCCGCCGGTGGACCCGCGCCTTCGTCACCGCGTCGTACGCGGGCTCCTCCAGGCCGGCCGTCTCCAGGCGCACCCCGCGCCGCTCGCACTCCGCCGAGAACGCCCGCGCGCAGGTCACGGCCCGTGCCAGCACCCGCTCGTTGGGGGCGACGAAGACATCGACGTCCCCCGCGTCGACGTCGGCCCAGAGCATCCGGTGGTCCGGCGGCAGCCCGTAGAACAGCAGCTCCCGGATGACCACGTATCCCCTGCCGGCCGCCCATCGGGCGCACATGGCGTGCTGGCTGCGGGTGTCCACCAGGAAGGGGTCGGAGTCGAGCTCCTCCAGCGGCGTCAGGCTGGCGATCGCCGCCACGCGTACGTCCTGCATGGCCCGACCCTACTCCGCCGGCCGCCGTCCGAGGAGACGTGGCCCTACGCTCGTAGGCAGCAGCCGCGGACGGAAGGGCGCCTGATGGAGGTCACCTGGTGGGGGCACGCCACCTGCACGGTGGAGGACTCCGGTGTGCGGGTGCTGACGGACCCGCTGTTCACGCGTCGGCTGGCCCACCTGCGGCGGCGGCGCGGGGCCCTGCCGCCGCCCGAAGCGGCCCGCGCGGACGTGGTGCTGATCTCCCATCTGCACGCCGACCACCTGCACCTTCCGTCGCTGGCGCGGCTCGCGCCGGGCACGCTGGTCGTCGTGCCGCGGGGGCGCCGCGCGCGGTGCCGGCGCTGCGGCGGCTGGCCGAGGGGCCGCGCGGGGTGCGGCTGGCCGAGCTGGGGTGGGGCGACGAGGTGAAGGCGGGCCCGGTGGCGGTGCGGGCGGTGCCGGCGGCGCACGACGGGCGGCGGCTGCCGGTGGGGCCGCACCGCTCCCCGCCCTGGGGTACGTGGTGGAGGGCGCGGCCCGTACGTACTTCGCCGGGGACACGGGCCTGTTCGACGGGATGGCGGCGGCGGTGGGCGAGATCGACGTGGCGCTGCTGCCGGTGGGCGGCTGGGGGCCTTTCCTGGGCCACGACCACCTGGACGCGGGGCGGGCGGCGCGGGCGCTGGCCGCCCTGGGGCCGCGGGCCGCGGTGCCGGTGCACTACGGGACGTACTGGCCGATCGGCATGGACGCGGTGCGGCCGCACGAGTTCCACGCGCCGGGCAGCGAGTTCGCGCGGCTCGCGGCGCGGGCGGCGCCCGAGGTCGCGGTGCACCTGCCGGCGCACGGGGAACGGGTGCGGCCCGAGGCGGCCCGGTGACCGGCGTGGCGGCGGCCGGGCTGCTCGCCGACGTGATGAACCGGCTGCCGCCGGAGGAGACGCAGCGGGCGGTCGCCTACCCGTCGCTGTTCCTGCTGGTCGCCCTGGGCGCGCTGGTGCCGGTGGTGCCGACCGGGGCGATCGTCAGCTCGGCGGCGGTGGTGGCGTTCCACCAGACGGCGCCGTTCGCGCTGCTGCTGGTGTTCGCGGTGGCGGCGTGCGCGGCGCTGGTCGGGGACGCGGCGCTGTACGCGCTGGGGCAGCGCGGGGTGCGGTCCCGCAACGGCTCGGCGTGGCTGGACGCGCTCCAGGCGAGGGCGGCGCCGGAGCGCCTGGCGTGGGCGCGGACGCGGCTGCGGGACCACCGGGTGCCGGTGCTGGTGCTGTCCCGGCTGGTGCCGGCGGGGCGGATCCCGGTGATGCTGGCGTGCCTGCTGGCGCGGATGCCGCTGCGGCGGTTCCTGGTCGGGGACATCCCGGCGTGCCTCGTGTGGGCGGCGACGTACCAGCTGATCGGGGTGGCCGGCGGGTCGCTGTTCCCGCAGCCGTGGCAGGGGGTCGTGGCGGTGGTGGCGCTGACGCTGCTGATCAGCGGGGCGCCGGTGGTGTGGCGGCGGCTGCGGAAGCGGCCGGGTACGCCGGTGGGCTGAGACGGGGGGCCGGTCGCGTCCGTCGCGTGCGGACGCTGCTCACGCCCCGCAGGGCGTACGGGCGCCGGGGCTCATGGCAGAGGGCCCGCAGGGTCCGGTCCCGGGGGCGCGGGCGCACGGGGTGTTCACCGGCTCGGGGGTCGGCGGGCAGGTCGCGGAGGGTGGCGGTCAGGCGGTCGAGGGCCCGGGCCACGTGCGGGACGTGCAGCGGGTCGTCGGCGGCCGCCGCCTCCGCGCGCTCCCCGGTGTCGTGCCGAGCAGCGGGAGGGTCGCCAACCGGGCGCGCAGGGCGCCCGGTTCGTCACCGAAGCGGTGACCGCCGGGCACGGGCGTGCCGAGCCGTTCGCTCAGGTACTCCTCCAGCGCGATGGAGTCCGTGACGCCCCGCTCGGCGAGGCGTTCACGCAGCGGGTCGAGGTCGGCGTACAGGTGCCGGCCGGCTTCCGGGGGCAGGGCCAGTGCTCCGGCGCCGTGCACGGCGCGGTGCACGGCGGCGGCCAGTCTGCCGTGCAGGGCGGCCGCGGCGGCGGCCTGCGCGGTCACCGGTGCCGGCTCGTCGAGGGCGTGGGCGACGGCCGCGGCCAGTGGGCCGGGCAGCCGCGCGCCGAGGGCGGTGAGCACGTCGAGGACGCGGGCCCGGTGCGCCGCGGACGCGGCGGCGCCCGGGGGAAGCGGGCGACGGCGGCGGGCCACGAGGCGGGCGCGACCGCGCCGGACAGGTCGCTCAGCACGGTCACGTCGCCGGGGCACATCTCCCCGGGGCTGACCAGCACGGTGTCGTGGGGCCTGTGCAGGGTGTCGCGCCAGGTCTCGTCGCTGACGATGTGCAGCCCCTCCGCGACGGCCGCCTCGCACGCCTCGCGCACCAGCTCCGGCGGGGCGACGGTGCCCGTGGGGTCGTCGGCGACGCACAGCAGCAGCACCGCCGGGTGGCCGCCCTCGGCCCGCACCCTGCGCACGGTCTCCAGGAGGGCGTACGAGTCGGGGACGCCGCCGCACTCGGCGGGCGTGGGCACGTGGTAGGCGCTGCGGCCCAGCAGCCTGGCCTGCGGGGTCCAGCCGAGGGGGCAGGGGCGGGGCATGAGCACGTCCCCGCCGTGCGCGGCGAGTACGGCGGCGAGGAGGGGTCCGGCGCCGGGGGCCGCCGCCAGGTCCTCCGGGTGGCAGCGCAGCCCGCGCCGCCACCAGTAGCCGCAGGCGGCCTCCCGCAGGACGGCCCCGCCGCCGGGCGGTTCGGGCTCGGAGCGGTCGGCCGCGGCGGCCAGCACCGCGACGAGTTCGCCGACCACTGGCAGCCCGCTGCCGGGGGCGGCCGGGGCGTACCGCACCTGCCCGTGCCCGAACCGCTCGGGGGCTCGCGGTGCCCCGCCGCGGCGCGGGGGCGCGCCGCGGCCCCGCCCGGCGCGGGGGCCGCGCTGCGGCCGGGGCCGCCGACGGGGCACCCGCGGAGCCCGCCGACCCGTCGAGCGGGCGGCGGGGTCCCCGGCTCCGGGGGTGGTGTGCTGCATGTCGCCGCCTCCGCGTGGTCCGGCCCGCCGTCCGCGGTCCTGGAGGAATTCCGTTCCTCGGGGACCTGTCCCCTCAGGATCTGCTCAGGATCTGCTGCTCCGTGCGGCGCCGTCCGTCGACGGGACCCGCTCCCGGAGGGCCCTGGTTCCTTG
This sequence comes from Streptomyces sp. CC228A, assembly GCF_021390935.1. Classification (GTDB taxonomy): domain Bacteria; phylum Actinomycetota; class Actinomycetes; order Streptomycetales; family Streptomycetaceae; genus Streptomyces. The sequence goes on along the minus strand of NZ_JAJPUI010000001.1, from coordinate 1,169,612 downwards.
AGGGGGCCTTACGGACGTTTCGCCGGTTTCACGATGCGTGACCCGCGTACGCCGCTTGCCGCGGTCGTCAGGCGGCGTCCCGCATGATGTCCTCGCGCAGCCTGGTGCAGCAGCGGCTTATCAGCCGGCTGACGTGCATCTGGGAGATGCCCAGGTCCTCGGCGATGCTGCTCTGCGTCATGTCGCGGAAGAACCGCATGTACAGGATTCTCTGCTCGCGCTCGGGCAGGCTCTGCAACCGCGGCTTGACCGCCTCGCGGTCCACCACGACGTCCAGTGCGGGGTCGGGCCCGCCGAGCGCGTCCACGAGGGTGTAGCCGTCCTCGGTGCCCGGCAGTTCGGCGTCCAGGGACAGGGCGGTGAAGCTGTCGAGGGCTTCGAGGCCGGCGACGGCCTCCTCCTCGGTCATCCCGGCCTTCTTGGCTATCTCGGCGACGGTCGGGGTGCGCCCGCCCACCGAGTGCGACAGCTCCCGGTACGCGAGGCGCACCCGGCCGCGGAGGTCCTGGACCCGGCGGGGCACGTGCAGGGTCCACATGTGGTCGCGGAAATGGCGTTTGATCTCGCCGGTGATCGTGGGTACGGCGAAACTCTCGAACGCGGCGCCGCGCTCGGGGTCGTACCGGTCCACCGCCTTGACGAGGCCGAGCGCGGCGACCTGCTTCAGGTCCTCCAGCGCCTCGCCGCGGTTGCGGAACCGGCCTGCGAGCCGGTCCGCCATGGGCAGCCAGGCACGCACGATGTCCTGGCGTACGGCGTCCCGCTCGGGGCCCGGCGGCAGGGCCGCCAGCCGCCGGAACGCCTCGGCCGTGTCGGGTGCGTCGTCGTGCGGATGCTTCGTGGGGGCGAGGGTTCGCATGGTGTGTCCAGCTCCTCGAACGGCGCTGATGGTTGGCTGTCACCCCGGGGATCGCCACGGGACCGTTGCCGGGCACGTACGTCCGGGGCGGTGGGCCGCTCTCCCGGTCGTGCCTCCGGTCCGAAGCACGAGGTTCGCCTGCCCTGGGTCAGCGGTGGCAAACACCTGATTCCACTGTCCGCGCGAATCGCCCCCGCGGCCTGCCGCCAGGTGTGCGGCGACCGGCCCGCGGGGGCGTCGATGCGGCAGAACCACAGGTGGGAGGGGGTTCGGGGCGGAAGAGGACAAGGAGCGGGAGTACCGCCGTACGGGTGATACGGAGCGCGGCGCTACGCGGCGTCGGCCTGGCCGTGCGGTCCGGGGCGGGCCGGGGCCTCGCCCAGCGGGAGCGGCACGGGCGGCTGCGGGTCGTCCGCGTCGGGGTCGAGCAGCGGGTCCTCCGGGTCGCGGGGCTCTTCCGGGTAGGGCAGGACCAGGTCCTCGTAACGCGCCATCGCCATCACCGCGCCCAGCATCGCCGGTGGCAGCAGCAACGGAAACAGTACGGAGATGAGATCCATCGACCCGTCCTCCCGTCCGGACCCTTCCGGGTCCGCGCCGAACCGCCGGGAACCGCAGCAGCGAGTCCCCTGCGCCGACGGGCTCAAACCAGGCCCTCGGCGCGCGGGATTCGCGGCGGCGCCGCCGGGTACCCGCCCGGCGACCGACACACGCGGCACCGTGGAGGGCGCCATGCAGCGAGGCAGCGATCGGCTCAGCCGCCATCACGACGACGAGATGAAGCACCAGCTCCAGGGGCTGCTGCGGTCCGGCCACCCGACCCGAGTGGAGGAGTGGCACGACCCGGAGCCCATGGCCGACGACGACCCGGAGCTGGCGATGGGCGGCCGTGTCCCGTCCGACACGTTCGAGGCGCTGCGTCTGGAACTCGCCAGGCATCTGGCCAGGACGCCGTTCCCCGCGCACCGGGGCGACCTGCTGCGCGTCCTGCGCGAGCGGCACGCGCCGGACCCGCTGCGGGAACGGGTGGAGACCCTGCCCGATGACCACACCTACCGCAGCGTGCAGGAGGTCGCCAAGGCCCTGCACCGCGGGTGACGTCCCGACCGGCACGGCACGGGGGAAGGGAGGAGACCGGCAGCCATGGCTCACCTGGTCAGAGAGGTCATGACCACGGGGGTCGCCGTCGTGCGCCCCGACGCCTCGCTCGTCGAGGCGGCACGGCTGATGCGGACCCAGGACATCGGCGATGTGCTGGTGGCCGACGGGGACCTGCTCGTCGGGGTCCTCACCGACCGCGACATCACCGTCCGGGCCGTCGCCGAGGGCGCCGACCCGCTGACCGTGGACGCCCGCGCCGTGTGCACCCCCGACCCGGTGTGCGTGTCCCCCGACGACGCGGTCTCCACCGCCGCCGACCTCATGCGGCGGCACGCCGTGCGCCGGCTGCCGGTGGTCGCGGACGGCCGGCCGCTGGGCGTGGTGAGCCTGGGCGACCTGGCGGTCTCCCAGGAACCGGGGTCCGTGCTGGCGGACATCAGCCGCGCGGCACCCGACAGCGAAGACGACTGACTGAGGAGCACTATCGTGCGTATCGCATTCCTGGTGGCGCCCGAAGGCGTCGAGCAGGTCGAACTCACCGAACCGTGGCAGGCCGTGGCCGACGGCGGTGACACACCCGTCCTGGTCTCGACGAAGCCGGGCCGGATCCAGGCGTTCCAGCACCTCGACAAGGGTGACACCTTCCCGGTGGACCGGACCGTCGACGAGACCGCGGCCGGCGACTACGACGCGCTGGTGCTGCCCGGCGGCGTGGCCAACCCCGACTTCCTGCGGATGGACGAGCAGGCCGTGGCGTTCGTGCGGGCCTTCTTCGACGCGGGCAAGCCGGTCGCGGCCATCTGCCACGCGCCGTGGACGCTGGTGGAGGCGGATGTGGTGCGCGGGCGGGAGCTGACGTCGTGGCCGAGCCTGCGGACGGACATCCGCAACGCCGGCGGCACCTGGGTGGACGAGCGGGTGCAGGTGTGCCACGCGGGCCCGAACCGCCTGGTGACCAGCCGCAAGCCGGCGGACCTGGACGCCTTCTGCTCGACGCTCCTGTCCGAGTTCCACGCCGAGCGCCCGGCGCGGGCGGCCTGAGCGGCGCGCCGCCGGGCGCGGAGACGCCCGAGGACCCGCCGAGGACGCCCGAAGGACCCGCTGCGGCATCCCGCGGCGGGTCCTTCGCCATGCGGCGGCTCCTGCTCGGGTGCGGGGCATGTGCCCTGCGACGCGGGTGCGGGGGCGGGCGCGGCGGGTGGGCGAGCGCCCGGCCGACCGGGGCGTGCGGTACGGCGGGACCCTGCCGTCCGGGGCCGACCACCCTGCCACCCACATCCGGGGGCGCACCGGTCCGGGACCCCTGCCGCCCAGGGCCGACCACCCTGCCACCCACAGCCGGGGGCGCACCGGTCCGGGACCCCTGCCGCCCAGGGCCGACCACCCTGCCGCCCACAGCCGGAGACGCACCGGTCCGGGGCCCGTGCCGCCGGTCAGGCCGCGCGGCCCAGCAGGGCGAGCAGCTTCGTCTGGGCGTCGGCGTCGGGCGGCGCGGGGAGGGCCGGTGCGAAGAGGCCGCCGGCGGCGAACTCCTCGGCGTGCGGGCCGTACTCCTGGAGCGCGAAGTCGACGAGCGGGGCCGGGATCGTGTCGTCCGCGCCGATGCCGCGTGCGAGGTCCCACGCGTGGACGACCGCGTCGGCCGTCATCTGCGCGCAGTACGCCGCGGCCGGCACGTCGCCGTACGACAGGTGGACCGTGCGGTCCAGCGCACCCGGCTCCCGCAGCACGCCGCGGGCGGCCGCCGCGGCCTCGTCCCAGGTCGCGACCGGGTCCTCCCCCAGCAGGTCGCCGTCGTAGGCGTCGCCGACCTCGGCGATCGTGCTGCCGTCCCGCACCAGGGGAACGGTCCAGAGCTGTTCGCCCGTGAGGTGGTTCACCAGGTCCCGCACCGTCCACTCGGTGCACGGTGTCGGGGCGTCCCACTGGTCGGCGCGGATCGCGTGGACGTGGGAGGAGAACAGGTCGAGGGCTTCCGCGTGGCGGGCGAGGAGCGGGCTGCCGGGCATCCGGCGTCACCTCCGGAGGTAGCGAAGCGGGCGGTTCCACTGTGCGCCCGGCGCGGCCCGCGCGCGACAGCAGACCGGCAGTGTGCGCGGCGGCCGCAGGGGTACCCGTCGGCGACGGACACGACCGCCTGACGGGAGGGAGCCATGCAGCTCGCCTATCTGACCAGTCTGTACGACCGTCCGGGCCCCTGGGCCACCGTGTATCTCGACACCTCGCGGATGGACGAGTCCGCACGCTGGCGCATGGAGCTCCAGGCGCGCAACGCCTGTGACGACCTGGCCGCGCAGGGCGCCGACGAGGCGACCGTGCAGGCCGTGCACGAGGCGCTGTCGGCCTGGCCGCGCCCGCCGGGTGAGGCCGGCCGTGCGGTGTTCGCGGCGCACGGCGAGGTCGTCCTCGACCCGTCGCTGTCGGTGCGGCCCAACGCCCCGTCGCAGGTCTACTGGTCCTCGCTGCCCCGTATCGGTCCGCTCCTCGACCTCGCCGCGCGGGAGCCCGTCTGCCTCGTGGCATACATCGACCGGACCGGCGCGGACCTGGAGCTGCGCTCCCCCGTCGGGGAGATGCGGCTGCGCACGGTGACCGGCCGCGAGTGGCCGATCCACCGCACCTCGCAGAACACCTGGAACGTGCGGCACTGGCAGCTCGGGGTGGAGAACACCTGGGAGCAGAACGCCGCCGAGGTCGCGGACGCCATCGCCGAGTGCGTGGCGGACACCGGCGCGGACCTCGTCGTCCTGGCGGGCGATTCGCGGGAGCGGCGCTCGGTCTACGACCGGCTGCCCGGCGAGTGCCGGTCGGTGACCGTCGAGACCGAGCACGGCGGACGTGCCGCGGGCGCCTCCCGGGTGCGGCTGGACGAGGACGTGCGGGAGGCGCGGCAGCGGCTCCTGCGGCGCAACGAGGAGGCCGAACTGGACCGGTTCCGGTCGGTGCGGGCCCCGGAGGGCGGCAAGGCCGCCGGGGCGGCGGCGGCCGAGGGACTGCCCGCGCTGGTGGAGGCGGCCCGGGAGCACCGGATCATGGAGCTGCTCATCCGCAGCGAGGGCCCGGACGCACACCGCCAGGTGTGGGTGGGCGCGGAGCCGGACCAGCTGGCTGTGCGCCGCTCGGAGAGCCAGTACCTGGGCGACACGGACCCGGTGCCGGCCCGCGCCGACGACGCGCTGCTGCGGGCCGCGGTCAGCGCCGGGGCGGAGGTCCTGCGGGTGCGGCCCGAGCTGGAGGACGACCTGCCGGTCGGCGGGCTGGGTGCGCTCCTGCGCTGGCCGTACAGCGAGAAGGAGACCGAGGCAGCGACGATGTGAGCCGCCGGCCCCGACCGGGGATCGGGGACGTCCCGGTGCCGCAGCCCTTCCGGGGCCGCGGCACCGGGGCGTCCTGTTGCTGCCCGGAGGGGCCGGCGGTTCCGATGCCTGCCCGCCCCCTCCGGTCCCGGCGTCGCGAGCCCTTCCGCCCCTGCGGACCCCGGCATCGCGAGCCCCTCCGGCCGCTCCTGTATCTGCGCCATCGCCGTACCCGCCGGCTGCTCCGGTCCCACCGCCATCTCCCGCCCCTGCTGGTTACGACGGCGACGACCGGGCACCCGGACAGTGGAGGTGCATCATGGTTCCGATTCTTCTGGTCCTGCTGCTGATCCTGATCCTGTTCGGTGCGGGTTTCGCGTGGGAGATCCTGTGGTGGTTCGCCGTGGCGGTGCTGGTGATCTGGCTGCTCGGCTTCTTCTTCACGAGCGCGTCCGGTGGCGGCCGCTCGCGCTGGTACCGGTGGTAGGACGGGCGCAAGAACACGGGCCGCCCCGGATCCGCAGGGATCCGGGGCGGCTCGTCGTCGCGGCGGTGCGGCGCGGCCCGCTGCGGGCCGTGCCTCAGTGCGCGACCACACGCTCCACCAGCAGCCGCACCGCCGAGGCGATGGCGTCCGCGTCGATGCCGGCGGCGTGGAGCTGCTCCTCGGGGGTGGCCGAGGCGGGCATGTTCCGGACGGCGAGGCGGGCCGTGCGCGGGGCCTGGCGGCCGTCGGCGAACACCTCGGCGACCGCGTCGCCCAGGCCGCCTTCGGGGTGGTGGTCCTCCACGGTGAGGACGCAGCCGGTCTGGCCGGCGGCGTCGTCGAGGGTGTCCGCGTCCACGGGCTTGACCGAGTACAGGTCGATGACCCGGGCCCGGATGCCGTCCTCGGCCTCCAGCCGGTCCGCCGCCTTCAGCGCCTCGTGGACGGTGATGCCCGCCGCCACGATGGTGACCTGGTCGTGGTCGTGGCGGCGCAGCACCTTGCTGCCGCCGACGGGGAACTCCTCGTCGGGGCCGTAGAGGACGGGGGTGGCGCCGCGCGTGGTGCGCAGGTAGCGGACGCCGTCGAGGTCCGCCATGGCGGCGACGAGCCGGGCGGTCTGGTTGGCGTCGCACGGGTAGAGGACGGTGCTGCCGTGCACGGACCGCATCATGGCGAGGTCCTCCAGGCCCATCTGGGAGGGGCCGTCCGGGCCGATGGAGACACCCGCGTGGGAACCGCACACGTTGATGCCGGCGCGGCTGACGGCGGCCATGCGGAGGAAGTCGTGGGCGCGGGTGAGGAAGGCGGCGAACGTCGACGCGTACGGGATGTAGCCGCGGGCGGCGAGGCCGACGGCCGCGGCCACAAGCTGCTGCTCGGCGATGTAGCACTCGACGAAGCGCTCGGGGTGGGCCTTCGCGAAGAACTCGGCGCGGGTGGAGTCGCTCACCTCGGCGTCCAGGGCGACGACGCGGGAGCGGGCCGAGCCGAGGGCGGCGAGGGCCTCGCCGTAGGCGTTGCGGGTCGCGACGCTGTCGCCCGGGTCGTAGCGCGGCAGGTCGGGGGTGCGCCGCTCGTCGGGTGCGGCCGTCTCGGGCGGCTCGGGCGGTCGCCGGACGGTGACGCGGCCGCGGCGGACACCGCCGAGTTCGGCGAGGGCGTCCTGGGCGTCGGGCAGCGGCTTGCCGTGCTTGCCCTCGCGGTCCTCGACGGCGGCGACCCCGCGTCCCTTGCGGGTGCGGGCGAGGATCGCGGTGGGCTGCCGGGTGGTGCTGCGGGCCTCCGCCAGGGCCGAGTCGACCGCCTGGTGGTCGTGGCCGTCGATCTCGGCGACGTGCCAGCCGAAGGCGTGCAGCCGGCGGGCGTAGGCGTCGAGGTCGTGGCCGTGCCGGGTGGGGCCGCGCTGGCCGAGCCGGTTGACGTCCAGGATGAGGGTGAGGTTGTCGAGGTGGCTGTCGGCGGCGTGCTCGACGGCCTCCCACACGGAGCCCTCGGCCATCTCGCTGTCGCCGGACAGGACGTACACCTGGTACGGGAGGCGGTCGAGGCGCTGTCCTGCGAGGGCCATGCCGACGGCGACGGGCAGTCCCTGGCCGAGGGAGCCGGTGGCGACGTCCACCCAGGGCAGGCGGGGGGTGGGGTGGCCTTCGAGGCGGCTGCCGAGGGTGCGGTAGCCGAGCAGTTCGTCCTCGTCGACGGCGCCGGCGGCGTGGTACATCGCGTACAGGAGGGGCGAGGCGTGGCCCTTGGAGAGGACCAGCCGGTCGTTGCCGGGGTGGTCGGGGCGGTCGAAGTCGTAGCGGAGGTGTCGGGCGAGGAGCACCGCCGCGAGGTCCGCGGCGGACATGGCGGAGGTGGGGTGGCCGGAGCCGGCCGCGTCGGCGGCGCGGACCGCGTCGGCCCGCAGCTGCTGGGCGAGCTCGGCGAGTTCCTCGTACGGCATGGGTGTCAGTCCTTCCTGGTGCCGGTGCCGTCGCTGCCGCCGGGGGTGCGGGCCAGCTCGGGTGTGTCGGTGTCGAGGGGGACCTGCCAGGAGCTGATCAGCCCGAGCTGGACCGCCTGGCGGCGCAGGGCCGCGTCGAGGAGCCAGTCGGCGGCGACCCTGACGCGGTTCCCGGGCATGGCGGCCAGGTGGTAGCCGCGCGTGACGGCTCCGGCGACCGGTCCTGACAGCGGGACGCCGAGAGGGTTGGCGGCGGCTTTGACACCGCCGAGGTCGACGGCGAAGCCGAGGGAGTCGTGCCGGTAGGGGACGGCCGTTCCGACACCGAGGGAGGCGGCGAGGTTGCGGGCGGCGGTCTTGCCCTGCCGGGAGGCGTGCTGCGCGGTCATGGCCGTGAGCGCGCCCGGGTGGGCGAGGTCGGGGACGGCGGCGGCGTCGCCGCAGGCGAAGACCTCGGGGCGGCCGGGCACGGACAGCTCGGGGGTGACGACGAGGCGGCCCTGTTCGAGGGGCAGTCCGAGGTCGGCGACAAGGGGGTCGGGGCGAACGCCGACGCACCAGACGAGGCTCCGCGTCGGCAGGAAGTCGCCGTCGGAGAGCCGTACCCCGTCGGCGGTGGACTCCTGCACGGAGGTGCCGGTGCGGATCTCCACCCCGCGCCCGCGCAGCACGCGGTCGGCGGTGGCGGCGAGGCGTTCGTCGAGCCCGGGAAGGACGCTGTCGGCGACGTCGACGAGGACCCAGCGCGGGTTCAGGCCGCCGGGGCGGGCGGGCTGGGAGCGGACGAGGGCGTCGGTGAACATGGCTCCGTGGGCGGCGACCTCGGTGCCGGTGTAGCCGGCGCCGACGACCACGAAGGTGCAGCGGGCGGCGGCCGCGGCCGGGTCGCTCTCGGTGGCGGCGAGCTCCACCTGCCGGGTGATGTGGTCGCGGAGGTAGAGCGCCTCGGGCAGGCCCCGGAAACCGGTGGCGTGCTCGGCCACGCCGGGGATGGGCAGCAGTTTGCTGACGCTGCCGGCGGCGAGGACGAGCCGGTCGTAGCGGAGGGTGCGGGGGGTGCCCTCGGGGTCGGTGCAGTGGACGGTGCGCGCGTCCAGGTCCACGCTGTCGGCCTGGCCGAGGACGAGCCGCACGTGGCGCAGGGTGCCGGGCAGTGACACGGTGACCCGGCGCGGTTCGAGGACGCCCGCCGCCACCTGGGGCAGCAGCGGCAGGTAGAGGAAGTAGTCGGTCGGGTTCAGCAGGGCGGTCTCGACGCGGCCGCGCAGCAGTCGGGAGACTTCCCGGGCGGTGTGGTAGCCGGCGAATCCGGCTCCGACGATCAGGATGCGCGGCCGGCGCCGCGTCGGGCTGGTCACTGGACCTCCGGTGACGGGACGGTGGTTGACGGAGGGCCGGGTGGCGCCGTGCCGGTTCGTCGCGGCGCGGCCCGCCCTCAGGCGCGGTGGTGCGGCCCTTCCGGGTCCGCCGGCGGCTGGGGGCCGCGGGCGGCACGTCGGGCGCGGGAGCGGCGGGCGGCGGCTCGGGTGGCGGGGCACCGGTGGCGGCGGCGGTGCGGCGGGCGGGGTACCGGGGGCGACGACGCGTACCTCGTCGCCGTCCCCGGGCTCGTCCTGTCCGAGGGGTGCGTCCACGGGCACGGGCCCCGGACCGGGGCGGGTCGGCGGGCCCGTGTCGGGGCCCCCGTCGCCTTGGCGGCGGCGCGGCGGCGCACCAGGGCGACCGCCGCGGCGGCGAGCGCGCCGCCCAGCGCCGCGGCCGGCACCCGGAGCGGGACGCGGAAGCGCGGGGACTTGTTCTCCATGCGGCGGCGGGTACCCGGAGGCGCCCGCGGGTAACGCGGGCATCACGGTGCCCGCCAGGCCGCCCATCCGTATGACGAGACGGTCGTCTCGCCATACGGCCAGCGGGCGTACGGTGGCCGCAGGGGCCGGTTCCGCCGCCCGGCGGGGGCACCGGCATGAGTGTCGGCAACGACGGGAAGGGGCGGGCGATGACGGACGCCGTCTACACGCACGGCCACCACGAGTCGGTCCTGCGGTCCCACCGGTGGCGCACGGCGGAGAACTCCGCGGCGTACCTGCTGGGCGAGCTGCGCGCCGGGCTCGACGTCCTGGACGTGGGGTGCGGTCCCGGCACGATCACGGCGGACCTGGCCGCGCTCGTCGCGCCGGGCGGACGCGTCACGGCGGTGGACGCGGCCGCCGGCGTCCTCGCGCAGGCGCGCGAGGTGAGCGCGGAACGCGGGCTGGACAACGTCGACTTCGCCGTGGCGGACGTCAACGGGCTGGGCTTCCCCGACGACTCGTTCGACGTGGTGCACGCCCACCAGGTGCTCCAGCACGTCGGCGACCCGGTGGGCGCGCTGCGGGAGATGCGCCGGGTGTGTCGCCCCGGCGGGGTCGTCGCCGTACGGGACAGCGACTACGCCGCGTTCACGTGGTTTCCCGAGGTGCCGGCGCTGGACACCTGGCGGGCGCTGTACCGGCGGGTGGCCAGGTCCGGCGGCGGGGAGCCGGACGCGGGCCGCCGGCTGCTGTCGTGGGCGCGGGCCGCGGGCTTCACGGACATCACCCCCGGGGCCTCCGCGTGGTGCTACGCCACCCCGGCGGAGCGCGCCTGGTGGAGCGGGCTGTGGGCGGACCGTACGACGCGGTCGGCGTACGCGCGGCTGGCGGTGGACCGCGGCCACGCGGCACCGGAGGAGCTGGCGGCCGTCGCCGAGGGTGGCGGGAGTGGGGGCGCAGCCCGGACGGCTGGTTCCTGGTGCCGCACGGCGAACTGCTGTGCCGGGCATAGGGCGCACGGGCCCGGTACGGGACCTCCGCTACCGGCGGCGGACCGGGCCGCCGGGCCGCCGCCGGTAGCGGAGGGCGGCGCGGGCGGAGGCGCCGGGCGGCGCTGGAGGGCGGCGCGGGCGGGGGCGCCGGGCGGCGCGTTCCGGCCGCGGGGCGCCCTGCCCAGGGTGGGCGGCCCCAACTACCCTGTGGCGGCATGGAGATCCTCGGCACCACACTGCGCATCTACGTCGACGACCTCGACCCTTCGGTGGCCTTCTACGAGGGGCTCACCGGCAGCGAGGCCCTGCGCTTCGAACGCGGCGGCGTCCGCGTGGCGGCCGTCGGCTGCTTCCTGCTGATGAGCGGACCGGAAGCGGAGCTGGAGGTGCTGCGGAAGGTGACGGCGACCATCGCCGTGGCCGATGTGGACGCGGCGCACAAGGCGCTGACCGAGGGCGGGGCCAGGGTGCTCGCGGGCCCGGTGGCGACGCCGGTGGGCCGCAACCTGATCGCGGTGCACCCGGACGGCGCGGTGTTCGAGTACGCGGACCGGCGGCCGTCCGCATGAGGGCCCGGGGTGCCGGGGCGGGGAGCCGCCCCGGCACCCGTCCGGCGGCTCAGTGGTGGGCGACGACGAGGGGCCGGTCGTCCGCCTGGCCGGCGGTGCCGTCCGCCTCGGGGCGCCGGATCAGCAGCGAGCTGACGACGCCGATGCCGAGCAGCACCAGGGCGACGGCCATGGCGTTGCGGTAGCCGGCCTCGGTGACGCCCTGGGCGTCGCTGCCCGCGGTGATCATCGCGGAGGCGAGGGCGATGCCCAGGGACGCGCCGATGCCGAAGCAGGCGCCGTTGAGGCCGGACAGCGACCCGGGCTTGTCCTTCGGCGCGGTCGTGACGGCCAGCCCGTTCAGGCCGGTGAGCATGAAGCCGCCGTACGTCACACCGAGCGCGGCCAGGGCGGCCACCAGGACCCACTCGTGGTGCAGGAAGACCGTCGCCACGGCGAAGATCACGAAGTTGGCGGCGGCCCCCGCGACCACGATCCTCCGCCAGCCGACGCGCGGACCGAGGCGCCCGGTGAGCGGGGCGGACACGACGCCGATGAGCTGGATCGGCGTGAGGAACAGCAGCGCGGACGTCACCGCCGACAGCCCGAGGCCCACCCGCGCGTCCTGGGAGAACAGCGGGATGGTCAGGGCGATGGCTCCGAAGGCCCCGCCGAGGGTGCAGACGGTCGTCAGGAGCAGCGGCCAGGCGCGCCGCGAGGCGAGTACGTCGATGTCGATGACGGGGTTGGGGGCGGTGCGCTGCGAGACCACGAAGAAGCCGAGCGCGGCGAGGCCGCCCAGCAGGAAGCCCAGGGTGAGCAGCGAGGTCCAGCCCCAGGTGGCGCCCTGGGCGAGGCCGACGAGGACACCGGTGAGGCCGAGGGCCAGAGCGGTGATGCCGCGCGAGTCGAAGCGGGCGCCGGGGTCGGTGGTGGGCGGCAGGTCCGGCACGTGGCGGCGGATGCCCAGGAGGCCGAGGACGGCGATCACGGTGGAGCAGACGAAGATGCCGCGGAAGCCGATGGTGTCGGCGATCTGGCCGCCCGCGACGGCGTCGACGCCGGCGAGGCCGCCGTTGACGGCGGTGATGATGCCGGCCGCCTTGCCGAACCCGGCCGGGGTCAGCATCTGGTTGAGGGTGAGGAAGGCGAGGGTGAACATCGCGGCGGAGACGCCCTGCAGGACCCGGCCCGCGATGAAGACCTCGATGTTCGGGGCGAACACGCACAGCAGGTTGCCCGCGATCAGCACGCCCGCGCAGACGAGCATCATCGGCTTGCGGCCGCGCTGGTCGCTCAGCCGGGCCAGGGTGACCTGACCGATGGCCGCCATGAGGAAGAACAGGGTCTGCGACAGCCCCGCCGCTCCGGTGGTGGTGCCCAGGCGCTCGATGACGTCCGGGAGCGCGGGGCTCAGCATCGTCGCGTTGATCTGGTAGCCGAGGACGGCCATGACCAGGGCGAACAGCAGGGGGCCGCGCCCCGCGAGATCGGATGGTGCCCCGGACGGACGGGTCCGGTCGGGCGTGGTGGACATGTCGGCCCCTTTGCCTTGGATGTCGAGCGCTTACCTGCGACGGGCTCTTGTCAGACAAGTAACCCTGCACCACTTTCCGATCTACGCGCGTAAAACGTCAAGGCCCTCGGTCCGGCACCCCCGCTGCCGGCCCAGTGAGCGCGGATTGCCGCGCCGGGAGGCGCCGACTACGGTGCGCATGTCCTGCCGACAGGTGAGCCGAGGAGGAGCAGCGGTGGTCAGTGCGGAGCGGCGGCGACCGGTCGTGGTGCTGTACGAGCGGATCGCGGACGCCATCCACGCCGGTGTCTACCCGCCCGGTTCGACGCTGCCGTCCGAGCCGCGGCTCGCCGTCGAGCTGGGGGTGAGCCGCCCGGCCCTGCGGGAGGCGCTGCTGCTGCTCCAGGAGGACGGCCTGCTGACGGTGCGGCGCGGAGTGGGCCGTACCGTCAACGACCGCCCGCCGCGGCGCGGGTTCGAGCACCTGCGCCCCTTGGAGGAGCTGCTGGCCCCGGGCGCGCCCGTCGCGGTCCGCGCCCTGCTGCGGACGGTGGAGGAACCGACGGACTTCACCACCCAGCACCTGCTGGCCCCTGCCGGGGCCGAGCTGCGGTTCTGGGAGTCGCTGCTGGTGGCGGAGGGGGCCGCGGGGGTGCTGAGCCAGGAGTGGGCGGCTCCGGACGCCGTCCTGGCGCAGGCGCACCCGGCGTTCGCGGCCGCCCTCGCGGCGGCGCCCCGCGGGTCCATGCTCGCCGTGCTGTCCGGGGCGTCCCGGGACGTGCCGCTGACGGGCCACTGCACGGTGACGGCGACGCTGCTGGGGCAGCGGCGGGGGCAGCAGCTGGGGCGGGCCGCGGAGACGCCCGCGGTGCTGGTCACGCAGGTGGTGCGGACCGGCGAGACACCGGTGCTGGCCGCCAAGCACATGCTGCCCACCGGCGCCCCGGCCCTCCCGGTGCTCCAGTCCGACTGACCGGGCGGCTCCGGGGCGCTGCTGCCGGAGACAGCAGGGCACTACTGCCGGGAGGCAGCGGGGGGCTGCTGCCGGAGGCGGCGGGGCTCTGCTGCCGGAATCGGCGGGGCACTACTGCCGGAGGGGACGAGAGCGCCCTGTCGGAGGCGACGAGGGCGCCGCTGATGAGGCGTGGGGGCGCCGCTGCCGGAGACGGCGGGCACCGGCAGCGGCGGCGGGCAGCGGCGAGAGGCGCCCCCTGCGCCACGGACCGGGGCCCGCACCACGTGCCCTACACTCCCCGCATGGACTTGTCTGACAACCTCGCCGCCGACTGGATCCGCCGCGCCCCGAAGGCCGTGCTGCACGACCACCTCGACGGCGGTCTGCGCCCCGCCACGATCATCGAGCTGGCCCGGGCCTGCGGGTACACCGGGCTGCCCACCGAGGACCCGGCCGCCCTGGGCACGTGGTTCCGCGACGCCGCGGACTCCGGGTCGCTGGAGCGGTACCTGGAGACCTTCGCGCACACCTGCGCCGTCATGCAGACCCGCGACGCCCTGTACCGCGTCGCCGCCGAGTGCGCCGAGGACCTGGCCGCCGACGGCGTCGTGTACGCCGAGGTGCGGTATGCGCCGGAGCAGCACCAGGCGGCCGGGCTGAGCCTGGACGAGGTCGTCGACGCCGTCAACGAGGGGCTCCGCGAGGGCGAGCGGCGCACGGGTGGGCGGATCACGGTCCGCGCGCTGCTCACCGGCATGCGCCACACCGACCGGTCCCTGGAGATAGCCGAGCTCACCGTCGCCCACCGCGACCGCGGGGTCGCGGGCTTCGACATCGCGGGCGGCGAGATCGGCAACCCGCCCGCCCGCCACCTGTCGGCCTTCCAGCACCTCAAGCGGCACAACTGCCACTTCACGATCCACGCGGGCGAGGCCGTGGGCGCCGAGTCCGTCCACGAGGCCGTGCAGGTGTGCGGTGCCGAGCGGATCGGGCACGGGGTCAGGATCACCGACGACATCGCCGAGGACGGCACCCTGGGGCACCTGGCCGCGTACGTCCGCGACAACCGGATCGCCCTGGAGGTCTGCCCGACCTCCAACCTCCAGACGGGTGCCGCGAAGGACTACGCCTCGCACCCGATCGACGAGCTGCGCCGCCTCGGCTTCCGCATCACCCTGAACACCGACAACCGCCTGGTGTCGGGCACCACCATGAGCGCGGAGTTCCAGCACATGGTCGACGCCTTCGGCTACGGCCCCGAGGTGTTCGAGGAGTTCACGGTCGCCGCGGTGGAGGCCGCGTTCCTCCCGCTGCCGGAGCGGCAGCGGATCATCGAGGAGATCGTGCGCCCCGGCTACGCGGCTCTCCGCGCCGGACGCTGACGACGCGGCGCCACCCGGCGCCGCCACCCGGCGGGGCACCGGCGGCGGACGGCACTCGGCTGCCTTCGAGCGTGCGGCGCGGCCCCGCAGGGCGCGGCGGCCCCGCCGACACGGGCCGCGGCGCACCGGGTGCGCGTCAGGCCCGTGCGCCGGGCCGGGTCCGCCAGGACCCGCGCGCGTCCTCCGGGCCCGGCGTGCCGTACGGCGCCCGGCAAGCGGAACCGCGCGCGCCCCGGCGTCAGCGCAGTGCGCCCTGCTCCAGGGTCAGGGTGCCCGCGTCGGCGTCCAGCTCCGCCGCCACGCCCAGCGGGACCGTCAGCGCCGGGCTGCCGTGGCCGAAGCCCAGGTGCTCCACGACGGGCACGCCCAGCCCGCCGAGCCGGTCGAGCAGCACCGGCCGCAGCTCCCCGTACGGCCCGCAGTCCTCCCAGGAGCCGAGCGCGACGCCCGCCAGCCCCTCCAGCAGCCCGGCGCGGCCGAGCTGGGTGAGCATGCGGTCGACGCGGTACGGCTCCTCCCCCACGTCCTCCAGCAGCAGCAGTCCGCCCCGCAGTGTCGTGCGCCCGTCGGGCGTGCCGAGGCCGGAGGTCAGGAGGGAGAGGCAGCCGCCCGCGGTGACGCCCCGGGCACGCCCCGGGACCAGCGGGCGCGCGGCCGGGCCGCCCAGCACCCGTACGGACTCCGGGTCGAACAGCGCGGCGCGCAGGGACTCCTGGGTGTCCGCGTCCTTCAGGAAGCCGACCGCGCCGGTCATCGGCCCGTGCAGGGTGGCGAGCCCGAGGCGCAGGGCGAACGCCTCGTGCAGGGCGGTGGCGTCGCTGAACCCGACGAAGACCTTGGGCCCGGCGGCGCGCATCGCGTCCCAGTCGAGCAGTTCGACCATCCGCTGGGCGCCGTAGCCGCCGCGGGCGCAGATCACCGCGTCGACGTCCGGGTCGCACCAGGCCGCCTGGAGGTCCCGGGCCCGGTCCTCGTCGGTGCCCGCCAGGTACCGGGCCCGGGGGTGGCGGTCGACGGCGTGCGGCAGGGCGGTGGCGTCGAGGTCCCAGCCGCGCAGGATGTCCAGCCCGGTCTGCAGCCGCTCCTCGGCGACGGGCCCGCTCGGGGAGACGACGGCGACGCGGGCGCCGGGCCGCAGCCGGGCGGGGCGGACCAGCGGGGCGAGGGGCTCGGCAGGGGTCACTTCTTCAGCTCCAGCAGCGGCACGTCCGTCCGGTGGACGCCGAACGTCTGGACGTACAGGGACAGTTCGGCCTCCAGGGCGCGGACGACGGTGTCGGCGCGGCGGAAGCCGTGGCCCTCGCCCTCGAAGGCGAGGTAGGCGTGCGGCACGTCGCGCCCCGCGACCCTTGCGAGGAGGCGCTCGGCCTGGCTGGGCCGGCAGATGACGTCGTCGAGTCCCTGGAGGAGCAGGAAGGGGGCGGCGATCCGGTCGGCGTGGGTGAGGGGCGAGCGGTCGCGGTAGCGGGCGGGCACCTCGGCGCGGGGGCCGACGAGGGAGTCCAGGTAGTGCGACTCGAAGTCGTGGGTCTCGCCGTCGCTCCAGCCGGTGAGGTCGACCACGGGGTACTTGATGGTGCCGCAGGCGTAGACGCCGGTGGTGGCGAGGGAGGCGGCCGCGGTCCAGCCGCCGGCGCTGCCGCCGCGGATGGCGAGGCGGCGGGGGTCGGCGGTGCCTTCGGCGGCGAGGGCCTCCGCGACGGCGGCGCAGTCCTCGACGTCGACGACGCCCCACTGCTCGCGCAGCCGCTCGCGGTAGGCGCGGCCGTAGCCGGTGGAGCCGCCGTAGTTGACCTCGGCGACGCCGATGCCGCGGGAGGTGAAGTAGGCGATCTCCAGGTCGAGGACCAGCGGGGCGTGGCTGGTGGGGCCGCCGTGCACCCACACGACGTACGGCGGGAGTTCGTCGTCGGGGGCGACGCGGTCGGGGTTGTGCGGGGGGTAGATGTGGGCGTGGACCTCGCGGTTGTCGGGCCCGGTGAAGGTGCGGATCTGGGGTTCGGGGTAGTAGGCGGGGTCGACGGGGTCCTCGTGGGGTGAGCCGATGACGCGGGCGCGGCCCGTGCCGGTGTCGAGTTCCACGACCTCGTAGGCGCTGCGCGGGCTTGCGGCGACGCCGACGACGCGGCTGCCGTGGGCGGCCAGGGTGGCTTCCCAGGCGGTCCAGGGCCCGGCGGCGTCGACGAGTTCGCCGGTCTCGGGGTCGAGGATGCCGAGGGCGTTGGCGCCGCGGCCGTGGACGACGGCGACGAGTCCGCTGTCCAGGGGGGTGAACCAGGTGAGGCCGATCCGCCAGAGGGGGCCGCCGAACTCCTCCTCGCGGCCCGGGCACAGGGGCACCGCGTCGGTGCCGCCGGGCGGCAGGCGGTGGAGCTCCCACCAGCCGCCGCGGTCGGAGGCGTAGAGCAGGGAGCCGTCGGGGGCCCACTCCACCTGGCAGACGGATTCGTCGACTGCCCCGGCGACGGGGTGCACGCCGGTGAAGGGCCCTGTGTCCGCGGGGACTTCGCCGGTCATCAGCAGGGTGCCGTCCCACGGCATGAGCGGGTGGTCCCAGGCGAGCCAGGCGGCGTGCCGCCCGTCGGGGGAGAGCCGGGGCCCGGTGGTGAACCGGTGCCGGTCGTCGGTGAGTTCCCGTATCGCGGACCGGTCGTGCGCGGCGGAGCCGTCGAGCGGTACGGCGGCGATGACGCGGCGCACGTCGCCGGGCCCGGCGCCGGTGTGCTCCTCCAGGACGCACCACACCTCGCGGCCTGCGGGGTGCAGGACGGGGTCGGCCCAGCGCAGTCCGCCGCCGGTGTCCGAGACGGGGGTGAGGGGGCGGGGCGGTGCGTCGCCGTCGGGTTCGTACGCGTAGAGCCGCTGGTCGGGGAAGTGGCTGAAGACCACGAGGGGGCCGCCGCCGTCCTGCCGGGCGGTCCCGGTCCAGGGGCGGCCGCCGTATTCGACGACGCGGCTGCGGACGTTCCACGGTGCGGGCAGCACGGTCCGCTCGGTGCCGTCCGGGGTGCGGCGGACGAGGGTGCGGCGGCCGTCCTCGGCGGGGCGCGGCGCCGTCCACCACACCTCGTCGCCGACGATGCCGACGAACTCGGGATGTCCGCCGTGGGCGGCGGCGAGCCTCGCGCCGATCGGTGACGGCCAGGTTCCGTAGGCCCCCGTGGGCACCATGGACGACTCCCCCCTGTGGGCTGTGCGGTCGGTTGGTCGGGTGGTGGTCAGGCGGACTGGAGGTAGTGGTCGAGGACGCGGACGCCGAAGTGCAGCGCGTCGACCGGGACGCGTTCGTCCACCCCGTGGAACAGCGCCTGGTAGTCGAATCCGTAGGGCAGCTTCAGCGGGGTGAAGCCGTAGCCGGTGATGCCCAGGCGGGCGAACTGCTTGGCGTCGGTGCCGCCGGAGATGCAGAACGGCACGACGTGGGCGTCCGGGTCGAACCGTTCGAGGGCGGCCCGCAGTTTGGCGTAGGTGGGGCCGTCGACGGGCGCCTGGAGGGGGATCTCGCGGTGCACGAACTCCCAGTCGACGTCGGGTCCGGTGAGTTCGTCGAGGGTGGCGGCGAACTCGGCCTCGGCGCCGGGCAGCATGCGCCCGTCGACGTGGGCGCACGCGGTGCCGGGGATGACGTTGACCTTGTAGCCGGCGTCGAGCATGGTCGGGTTGGCGCTGTTGCGGAGGGTGGCTTCCACGAGGGCGGAGGCCGCACCGAGCTTGCCGGCCAGCAGGTCGACGTCGACGGCGGGGTCGTCGAGGTCCGGGGGCTCGATGCCGTGGAGCGCGGCGAGTTCGGTGAGGGCGGCGCGGACGGTGGGGGTGAGCCGCACGGGCCAGGAGTGGTCGCCGATGCGGGCGACGGCCGCGGCGAGCCGGCTGACGGCGTTCTCCCGGTTGACTTTGGAGCCGTGCCCGGCGCGGCCGCGGGCGGTGAGCCGCAGCCAGGCGGTGCCGCGCTCGCCGGCGCCGATCGGGTAGACGGCGAGGTGCGGGTCGGCGTGGACGGTGTACGCGCCGGACTCGCTGATGCCCTCGGTGCAGCCCTCGAACAGCTCGGCGTGCCGGTCCGCGAGGAAGCCGGCGCCGTCGGCGGCGCTGTCCTCCTCGTCGGCGGTGTAGGCGAGGACGATGTCGCGGCGGGGGCGGACGCCGCGGCGGGCCCAGTCGCGGACGACGGCGAGGACCATGGCGTCCATGTTCTTCATGTCGACCGCGCCGCGGCCCCACACCTCGCCGTCGCGGACCTCGCCGGAGAAGGGGTGGACGCTCCAGTCGGCGGGCTCGGCGGGGACGACGTCGAGGTGGCCGTGGACGAGGAGCGCGTCGGCTGAGGGGTCCGTCCCGGGGATGCGGGCGACGACGTTCGTGCGGCCCGGGGTGCGCTCCAGCAGGACGGGCTCGATTCCTGCCGCCGCGAGGCGCTCGGCGACGTACTCGGCGGCGGGCCGCTCGCGGCAGTCGCCGCCGCCGCGGTTGGTGGTGTCGATCCGGATCAGGTCCGACGTGAACGCGACGACCTCGTCGAACGCCTGCGCGTCCGGGCCGGGTGCCTGCGGGCCGGGGGCGTCCGCGCCCTGCGGGTCCGGGCCGGTCGCCTGCGGGCCCCGGGTGACGGGCTCAGCCATACTGCTCCTCCACTGCTGCCGAGACGATCGTGGTGACGGCCTTGAAGGTGCGGATGGCCTCGTACATCGTCGTGCTGGTGTAGGCGACGCGCCGCTCGCCGCTGACGGCCGCCCCGGGCACGACGGTGGCGGCCGCGGCGAGGTGCTCGGCGTCGAACTCCAGCTCCACGGTGTACGGTCCGCCCCGCACCGGTTCGTACCGTACGGCGAGACGCGTGGCGTCCTTCGCCGCGGCACGGATGTCCGCGGCCGTCCGGGCGGGCGTGCGGCACACCGCGGCGTACCGCGACACGTGGTCCTTCACCGCGACCTTGCGCGCCTGGGGGGCGTAGCCGTCGGCGTCACGGCAGGTCAGGTCGTCGCCGGTGACGAGGACGACGGGGACACCGTACTCGGCGACGACGTGGGCGTTCAGGTATCCCTCGCCGGCGCGGACGCCGTTGAGCCAGACGCCCGTGATGGAGTTCGCGAGGTAGGTGTGGGCGAGGACGCCCTCGCTCCCGGCACCCGTGTGGTAGCCGACGAAGGCCACGCCGTCGACGTCGCCGCGCTGCACGCCCTCCACCATGGAGAGCGACTTGTGGCGTCCGGTCAGCATCTGGGCGCGCTCGTCGAGGCGCTCCAGCAGCAGGTTGCGCATGGTCCAGTGTGCCTCGTTGACGAGGACCTCGTCGGCGCCTCCGTCGAAGAAGCCGAGCACGGCCGCGTTGACGTCGGAGGTGAACAGGGCGCGGCAGCGCTCCCACTGGGGGGTGCCGGGCAGGACGTCCGCGGGCCAGGTGACGCCGGTGGCGCCCTCCATGTCGGCGCTGACGAGGATCTTCATGCCCACACGTTACGGGCTGGCCGGTGGCCGTACCAGGCTGCCGCCGCGCCGACGGCGCGTCAGCGCGGCGCGGCCTGCGGGCTTCGGCCGCGTGGCCCGGTGGACGGCCGGGCGGCCGGGCGGCCCTGACGCGGCCGCGGGGGTCCGGGGAGGCACGGCGGCTCGGCGGACGGGTCGCCTGGCGGGGCCTCGGGTGCCGTGCGCACGGCCGCGGCACCCGGGACCGCACCGGGGAAGGGCTTCGGCGCGCGGAGGCTCAGCGGGAGGGCTCAGCGGGAGGGCTTCGGCCTCGGGTAGGTGCGGGTCTGCTTGACGCTGCCGAAGGCGAAGCTCGACTCGATGGACGCGATGCCGGGGATGGCGTGGATGCGGTGGCGCACGAGGTGCTCGTACGCCTCCAGGCTCTCGATGACGATGCGCAGCAGGTAGTCGCTGCTCCCTGCCATCAGGTAGCAGTCCTGGATGTGCTCGATGAGGCCGACGTGCTCTTCGAAGACGGCGACGGCCTCGGCCGTGTGGCGCTCCAGGCGGATCCGGACGAAGACGGTGATGGGCAGCCCGAAGGCGACCTGGTCGACCATCGCCGTGTAGCCGCGGATGAGGCCGGACTCCTCCAGTCGGCGGACCCGGCGCAGGCACGGCGAGGGCGAGAGCCGGACGCGGTCGGCGAGGTCCTGGTTGGAGAGCCGCCCGTCGGCCTGCAACTCGCGGATGATCTGCAGGTCGGTGTCGTCCATGAGTCCTCCCGGCTGCTTCTTGGCAGATTCTGCCCCAAACATAGGAGCGGGAGGCAGAACAAGCAATCGGCTGCCTCGGCTTACGCCCTAGTCTTGCGGCGCCCGCAAGGTGACGGGCGGATGACCCGATCGTAGGGAGGCCGTGTGTCGCGACGGACATGGCGACGCCGGCCGTCGCCGGGCGGGGGGCTCGCGTGACCCGCGTGCGACCGTCGCCGCAGGCGGTGGGCATGGCGGCGCTGCTGCTGACCGTGTCGGTCTGGGCGGCGTTCGCGCTCAGCGCGCGGGCGCTGGCCGCGTCGACGCTGCTCCCGGCCGACGCGGCGCTGCTGCGCTTCGGCGTGCCGCTGGTGGTGCTGGCGCCCGCGCTGTGGCGGCGCAGGCGCGCCCTGGCCGCGGTACGGCCCGGCCCCGCGGCGAAGATCGTGTGCGGCGCGGGCGTGCCGTTCTTCCTCGCCGCGATGTTCGGTGGCTCGCTGACGTCGGCGTCGTTCGTCGGGGCGATCGTCCCGGGCATGGTGCCGCTGTTCGTGTCCGCGCTGATGGTGGCACGCGGCCGGGGCCTGCCCCGCGGCACGCAGTCGGCGGGGCTGCTGCTGATCGCCGCGGGCGTCGTGGCGCTGGTGTGGCGGTACGCGGTGCCGTTCGATGCGGACGTGATGCTCGGCTCCGGAACGCTGCTGGTGGCCAGCGGGCTGTGGGCGCTCTACACGGTGGGGCTGCGCGAGGTGGACCTCGACCCGGTGGGGTCGATCGGCCTGCTGTGCCTGCCGTCGTTCGCGGTGATCGGCGTGCTGGTGGCGGCCGGGGTGCTGCCCACGGGGCTGGCGCGGGCGGCGGGCGGCGACATCGCGCTGTTCCTGGTGGTGCAGGGGCTGGGCGTGGGACTGTGCGCCGGCCTGCTGTACGCGTTCGCGATCCGCCGGCTGGGCGCCGAGCGCGCCTCCGTCGTCGGCAGCCTCAGCCCCGTGGCCGTAGTGGTGCTGGCGATCCCCCTGCTGGGTGAGCGGCCGACCCTGCCCGTGCTGATCGGCGTGCCCCTGATCACGGCCGGGGTGGTCCTGGCCAACCGCAGCCCCCGCGCCCGCGCGGCACAGGACGGCCCGGCCGCCTCCGGTGGCCCCGCCGCCCGCAGCGGGGCGGGCCGCGCGCCTGGCGGCCGCACGCCGCGTACCCCCGGCCGTCCCGAGACGGCCCGCTCCCCCCGTACCACTCCCCCTGCCCGTACCCCTGCTCCGGAGGTCTCCCGCGATGCTTGAGCTGCTGCCCGCCCCGCCCGCCGATCCGCTGTGGGACCTGACGGCCGAGTACGGCGCCGACCCGCGCCCCGAGCGGCTGAACCTCGTCCTCGGCGTCTACCGCGACCAGTCCGGCGTCACGCCGGTGATGCGGGCGGTGCGGGACGCCGAGATACGGCTCGCGGAGCGCTCCCCGTCGAAGGAGTACCGGGGCCTGTCCGGGAACACGGCCTTCAACCAGGCGATGCTGGAGACCGTCCTCGGCGACGAGGCCCTCGTCGCGCGGTCCACCGCGGTGCAGACCGTGGCGGGCACCGGCGCGCTGCGGCTCCTCGCCGACCTGGTGCGCCAGACCCGGCCCGGTACGACGGTGTGGGTGAGCGACCCCGCCTACGTGAACCACCGCCCGATCCTGGAGGCCGCGGGCCTGGCCGTGCGCCCGTACCGGTGGACCGACCCCGACGGCCTGCTCACCGACCTGGCCCTGGCGGGCCGCGACGACGTGGTGCTCGTCCAGGGCTGCTGCCACAACCCCACGGGCGTCGACCCGACGCGGGAGCAGTGGGAGGCGCTGGCGGCCCTGGCGGCGCACGCGGGCTGGGTGCCGTTCGTGGACCTCGCCTACCACGGGCTGGGCGACGGCCTGGAGGCCGACCTGTGGGCGGTCCGGATGCTGGCGGAGCGGCTGCCGGAGCTGCTGGTCGCCGTGAGCTGCTCCAAGAACTTCGGCCTGTACGCGGACCGCACCGGCTGCGCGATCGTGCTGGGCTCCTCCGGGCCGGCGCTGCGGCACGTGGAGACGGCTCTGCAGAACGCGGCCCGGACCCTGTACTCGATGCCGCCCGAGCACGGCGCCGCGATCGTGGCGGCCGTCCTCCAGGACCCGGCGCTGCGCGCCTCGTGGCGGGCCGAGCTGGACGCGATGCGGTCCCGGATCGCCGCGAACCGCGCCGCGCTGGTGGCCGCGCTGGAGGCGCTGGGCCACGGCGCCGCCGCCGCGCCCCTGGCCCGGCAGAAGGGCATGTTCGCCGGGCTGCCGCTGGGTCCCGGCCAGATGGCGGCGCTGCGCCGCGACCACGCGGTCTACGGCACCTCCTCGGGGCGCATCAACATCGCGGGCCTCCCCGCGGACCGCGTGCCGCAGCTGGCGCGGGGGATCGCGGCGGTGCTGGAGCCGGTCGGCGTCTGAGCCCTCCACAGCGGCCCTCCGCACCGGCCCGGCGGACCGCTGCGTGCGGGAGCCGGTCCCGCCGGGCCCTCCCGGCGGGACCGCGCCCTGCGCGCTCCTCCCCCTGCGCCACGGAAGCGGTCGGTGCCTGACGCGGCCGGAGGCGGGTACCCGGGGCCGCATGCACCGGGACACGGACACAGCGATCGAGGCCGCGCGTCGCGCCCTCGTCTCGGAGCGGGTGTACGTCATGCCGCCCGCCGACGTTCTGGCGTACACGCGCGCGGACAGCCGCGGCTGGGACGGGTTCGCCGCCCACTGGGACGAGCTGCGCCCCGACCCGTACGCCGCCGAGGGCGGCACGCGGCGGCTGCGCCGCTACGGCCGCTTCTCCCTGGAGCCGGGGACCGGCGAGCTCGTGCCGCGGCCGCACGACGGGTTCCTCCAGCCCGAGCGGAGCAATGCCCTCTACGCCGACACGGACCGGCACTTCGCTCCGCTGACCGGCGACTTCACGGCGGACCCGGTGTTCCGGGCGGTCGTACGGCTGCTGGACGAGGTGGCCGGCTGCCTGGACGGGCCCGCCGAGTGGACGGTGCACGTGCACCCGTTCCGGGTGGTGGCGGACGGCGGGTCGGACGGCCGGCCCACACCGGAGGGCCGCCACCGCGACGGGGTGACGCTCGTGTCGTCGCTGCTGGTCTCCCGGCGGAACGCGGCGGGCGGCGAGAGCGCGGTCTTCCGCCCCGACGGGACGGAGCTGCTGACGGCGACGCTCGCCGAGCCGGGCACGCTGCTGCTCGGTGACGACCGGTGCGTCCTGCACGAGGTCAGCGCGGTCCACCCGGTCGACGGGACCGCCCCGGCGTACCGGGACGTCCTGGTGACGACGCTGACACCGGCGTGACCCGGCGGACCGGCCGGCCGGCCGCACCGGCGTCCCCGGAGTGCCGTGCCGGCGGCGGCGCCGGGCCGGTCCTCAGCCCGGGCGGCCGGACGACGGCGCGAGGAGGTCGAGCAGCTTCGGCGCGGTGCAGGTCCGCGACCGGGGCGAGCAGGTCGGGGTGGCGCAGGAGCGCGGCCGCCCTCCGGTCGTGCTCGCCGGGCGCGAGCAGGCGCCGGTACGCGTCGGGGGCGCCCGCTCCCGCGCCGGCGGCCCCGGCCGCCGCCGCGGCCAGCTCGGGGTCGCCGAGCAGGCAGGCCGCCCAGCTCGCCACGGCCTCGTCGACCCAGGTGCGCCAGGCGTCCGGGGGCTCCTCGTGCCCGTCCCGCCGCAGGTCGTCGTCCCGCGCGTCCTCGCCGGAGGGGTCCGCGGCGGGGTCGGCGGGGGTGTCGGCGCCGGTGATCCAGTCGAGGCGGCCGGTGCCGCCCGCGCCGGTCAGGGCGACGAGCCCGGCGTCCAGCTCCGTCGGATAGCGGAGCACGGCGGCCAGCGTGACCGCCTGGCGGGCCTGGCCCTCCGCCAGGGCTCGCTGGAGGGCGCCCCCGCCGGGCGGGTAGGCGCGGGTCAGCCACCGCGTGGTGGCCGCGACCAGGGGTGAGAGAGCCGGATGCACACCGGCACGGTACGCCGCCGCGCCCGCACGAGGGTATGCCGCATATCTCTCCCATTAGGTGGCATTCGCCACGTAGCAGTCAGCTACCCCCGACCACGGAGGAGTGAGTCATGGGCCACGGCGGAGACGTGATCGCCGAACTGATCAGTGACCACCGCGAGGTGGAGGAGATGTTCACCCGCATAGAAGGGCTGCCGCACGGGGACGAGCGGCGCAAGGAACTCTCGGACAAGGTGACCATCGAACTCGTACGGCACTCCATCGCCGAGGAGGAGTACCTGTACCCGGCGGTGCGGAAGCACCTGCCGAACGGCGACGCACTCGCCGACAAGGAACTGGAGGACCATGCCTCCGCGGAACGCGTCATGAAGGAGCTGGAGGGCTGCGAGGCCGGTGACGCCCGGTTCGACGCGCTGATCACCCAGCTCATGAGCGAGATCCGGGAGCACGTGGAGGACGAGGAGAACAACCTGCTGCCCCGGCTGCGCTCGGTGTGCCCGCAGGAGGAACTCGACCGGCTGGGCGACAAGGTGCGCCACGCCAAGAAGACGGCCCCCACGAGGCCGCACCCGGCGGCGCCGGACAAGCCGCCGGCCAACAAGCTTCTCGCTCCGGGCGCCGGCCTCGTCGACCGGCTGCGCGACGCGATCACGGGCCGCGGCAAGAGCAGCAGCTGAGCTCCGGCCATCCGGGCGGGGCGGCCTGCGGGCCGCCCCGCCGGCCTGCGGGCGGCCCGCGCCGTCCCGCCCTGTCCCCCGGTCCCCGCAGCGCCCCGCACAGGGGGCGGCGGGGACCGGGGCGTGTGCCCGAGGGACGGCCGGAGGCGCCGGACCGTCGCTCAGGCGCGGCCCGCCCGGCCCACCACCAGCCACAGGGACGGCAGCTCGATCGGCGTGCCGTCAGCACGGACCTCCGTGGTGGCGAGGGGCGCCCCGCCGGACGCCAGCACGTCGAGCCCGGCGGCCCGGAAGTGCTCCGGCACGTCCGCGTCGGCCACCGCGCCCGGCACGATGCCGTGCTCGGAGACGGGCCGCAGCTTCGCGGGCGGCCCCGCCGGGTCCCGCATGAGCGCCCCCAGCGCCTTCCCCGCGGCCTCGCCCGGCTCCACGACGAAGGCGCGGCCCCGCCGCCCGAGCAGCGTGGCGACGCTCTCGGCCAGGGCGTCGCGGTCGTGGGGCGGGGTCTGGTGCAGGACTCCGCGCATGTAGACGTTGCTGTCGCCGAGTTCCGCGTGCAGGTCGGCGGCCGCGCCGGTGTCCGCGGCGTCCAGCCGGCGGTACCGGGCGGCCCCCTCGGGGTCCTGGGCGCGCGCCAGCTCAAGGGCGGCGGCCGACACGTCCACGCCGACGACCGGACCGGGGAGTCTCCCCGCCAGGTACCGGGTCTGGGTGCCGTTGCCGCAGCCGAGGTCGACCAGCGGCAGCGCCGGCTCGGTGAGGTGCGGTGTGAGGAGCTCCAGGTGCGGGGCGGCCGTACGGGCGGGTTCCGCGTCCCAGAAGACCGCGCCGGGCCCGGTGGGCGCCGCCCGCCAGAACCCCTCCCAGGCGTCCCGGTGGCGGCTGCGGTTCCGGCTGTCGTCCGTCACGCTCATCTGCTGCTCCCCACACGCTGTCAGGCTGCTGTCAGGTTCCTGACGTTCCTTTCCTCGGCAGGGGCAGTTCGAACCACACCGCGGTGCCCTCCCCGGCGCGTCCGGCGCCCCACTCCTGCGCCAGTGCGTTCAGCACGTGCAGGCCGCGCCCCGCCTCGGCGTCCGGGCCGGCGTCCCGCAGGGCGGGCAGGGTGCGGCCGCCGTCGGTGACCTCGCACATCAGCGCGTCGGTCCGCACCAGCCGCACGTCGACGGGGCGGCGGCTGCCCGAGTGCCGCAGGGCGTTGGTGACGAGCTCGCTGACCAGCAGCTGCAGCGTGTCCGCGAGCGGGTCGAGCCGCCAGTCGGAGAGCTGGTCCCTGACCAGGGCGCGGACCTTCCGCACGGACCGGGGCTCGGCGTCGAGCCGCCAGCGGGCGACGTCGGCCGCCGGGACGCCGTTCAGCCGCGCCATCAGCAGGGCGACGTCGTCCTTGCGGCCGCCGCGGCGGGCCAGGGCGCGGATGACGGTGTCGCAGGCGTCGTCCATGGAGGCCGCCGGATGGGCGGCGGACTCGCACAGCGTGGCCAGGCCCGCGCCGATGTCCTCGCCGCGCATCTCCACCAGCCCGTCCGTGCACATCACCAGCCGGTCACCGGGCTGCACGGCTACGCGCACGGCCTCGAAGGGCACCCCGCCGACGCCGACGGGCGCACCCGGGGGCAGGTCGAGCAGCTCGCCACGTCCGTCGGCGGCACGGACCAGCACCGGCGGCACATGCCCGGCGTTGGCGAGTTCCAGTTCCCCGGCCACCGGGTCGTACACCGCGTACAGGCAGGTGGCGAGGTAGTGCTCGCCGAGCCGCTGGGCGAGGTCGTCGAGCTTGCGCAGCAGCTGCGCGGGCGGCACGTCGAGCCCGGCCATCGTCTGCACGGCGGTGCGGAGCTGGCCCATCATGGCGGCCGAGTGGATGCCGTGCCCCATGACGTCGCCGACGACGAGGGCGGTGCGGGCGCCGGACAGCTTGATGGTGTCGAACCAGTCGCCGCCGACCCGGCCGAGGAGCGTGCCGGGCAGGTAGCGGGTGGCGGTGTCGCAGCCGGGCAGGCGGGCCGGGACCTTCGGCAGCATGGCGTCCTGGAGGGTCTCGGCGACGTTCTCCTGGTGGGTGTACATGCGCGCGTTGTCCAGCACCAGCCCGGCCCTGGCGGCGAGTTCGGCACCGGTGACGCGGTCCATGTCGTCGAAGGGCGCGCGCCCCGGGTGGCGCAGCAGGATCATGAAGCCGAGGACGACGGTGCGTGCCTTGAGCGGCACGACGAGCATGGAGCGGCCGGTGATGAGGGGCCTGATGTCCCGCTTCTCGAACCGGGCGGCGATCTCGGTGCCGGCCTGCTCGCTGATCCGGGGGACGAGGACGGGCTCGCCCGTGGTCATGCACTGGAAGAACGGGGTGTGGACGGGGAACGGCATGGCCTCCCCGACGGGGACCACGTCGTCCCAGCGGCCCGGTTCGTCGACGTGCTCCACGGCGACGCGGTGCCACATCGTGGTGGCGTCGGGCGGTCCGTCGGGGAACCCCTCGCCCGCGACGACCTGCTCCCGCAGATAGGTGCCGGCGACGTCGGTGAAGCGCGGGACGACGGCCGCGCTGACCTCCTGGATGGTCCGGCCGAGGTCGAGGGACGAGCCGATGCGGGAGCTGACCTCGTTGAGGAACTCCAGCCGTTCCCGCACGGCGGCGTACTCCAGGTCGCCAGCGGCCTCCGCGCCGGCGGCCGCCCTGTGCGCGGCGCTCCCCTCGCCGGGGGAGGCGGGGCGGTGCGGGCGGCGCCCGGGGCGCCGGGGAACGCCCCAGTCGGGTGTCACGGGGATGCGGTCGCGGTGGCTGAACTCCAGCACCGGGTAGCCGAGTTCGAGGACCTGGTCGACGATGCGGGTGGCCTCGCCGACGCTCATGCTGGGCAGGATCTCGGGCAGCCGGGCGGCCAGTTCGTCGGAGCCGTCGAACTCGGTGTGGAGGGCGAAGCCGGGCGCGACCTCCTGGCCGTTCCCGTAGCGGGCGGCGTCGGCGGCGAGCACGAGGAGCCGCCCGGGTCCCGGGCCGACCAGCGGGTACGCCCACCACAGCACGTCCGTGCGGGCTCCCCGGCGGGCCCGGGGAGGCGGGCGCGCCCCGACACCGGGCACGGCTCGTCCTCCGGGGCGCCGCCGTACCAGCCGTCGGACCCCGGCACGGGTCCGGGCCGGGACACGCGGTCGGCTGCGCCATCGGCCCCGCGGGTGCGGTCGGGCCCGGGGGCGCGGTCGGGGGCCGGGCGCGCGTGCGGCACGGCGGGCGGGACGCGGTGCCGCCCGGGGGCGGCCGCGAGGCCGGTCGACCGCCATGCCCCGTACGCGTCGTCCTGTTCCCCGTCGAGCACGCCGGAGACGGGCAGCAGTTCGCCGGCGGGCCGGCCCACGGCCTCGCTCCGGTCGGGGCCGAAGAGGCGGCGTGCGCCGGTGGACCAGTGCGACACCTTCCCGTCGCGGTCGACCACGACCACGGCGAGGGGAACGCGGCCCGCTTCGGGGGTCCACCCCGGCTGCTGCTGCGGTGCGCCGCTGTCCATGACTGGCTGGCTCCTTCCCTGCCGCGCTGGTCCGGCGCGGCTGTCCGCACACCACCGTACGGCCGCACGGCTGCCACGCGCGGGCCATCAGGACAATCCCCGGCGGCGTGTGCGGAACTGACCGGTCCTCAGTCCCGGTGGTCGAGGTGGACGTCACGTTCGGTGCGGCCGCCGCCCGCCACCTGCAGCGCCGTGGCGCTCGGGGGGTAGCCGGAGGCGATGACGGTGTACGCGCCGCCGCTCAGGTCCACGAAGCGGAAGATGCCGTCGGGGCCGGTGGTGAGGGTGTCGACGACGTTCCCGGCCGCGTCCAGGAGGGTCACGCGCGCCGCCTCCACGGGCCGGCCGCCGGGGGCGCGCACCGTGCCGCGGAGCACCGCCCCGCCGGCCAGCTCGACGTCCTGCCGGGTCTCGCGGTCGGCGCGCACGCTCACCGGCAGGGCGGTGGGCCGCAGCGCGGGCGCGCCGGCGACGAGGGTGTACGCACCGGCCACGAGGTCGGTGAGGCGGTACCCGCCGCCGGGGCCGGTGCGGGCGGAGGCGACGACGTCGCCGCGCCCGTCGGTGAGGGTGACGGCCGCGTCGGCCACCGGGGTGCCGTCAGCGGTGGTGACGGTGCCGGAGAGGCGGCCCGCGCCGCCCAGCACGATGTCGTAGGCGGCGGGCCCTGCGACCGGTTCGCCGACAGTGACCGTGAGTGCCTGCGGCTGGTGCCCGTCGGCGGAGGCGATCAGGACGTACGGACCGGGGGCGGGCGCAGTGAGCGTGTAGTGCCCGTCGGGGCCGCTCGCCGTACGGCGGCCTGCCCGCCGCCCGCGTCGACGAGCGTGAGCGCGGCACCGGGGACACCGGAGCCGTCGTGGTGGCGGACGGTGCCACGGAGCGGCGCCCCGCCCCGGTGCCCCCTCCCCGGCACGGGAGCGGTCCCGGCGGCCGAGGGGGGCGGGGGGGCGGGAGAGGACGCGCCACCGGCTCCAGAGGCCGAGCGGTGCGCGGCCTCCGCCCCTGCGGGGAAGCGGTGCTGCGGCACGGTGTCCGGCCCTGCGGCCGAGCGAAGCGGCACCGACCCGGGCCCTGCGGCCTGGGGGTTCAGCGGTACGGGGTCGGCTTCGACGGCGAGGGGGTGCAGCGGTACGGAGTCCGGGTCGGCTTCGACGGCGAGGGGGCTCAGCGGTACGAAGTCCGGGTCGGCTTCGACGGCGAGGGGGTGCCGGCGCGCGGGACCGGGCTCCGCGGCCGGCGGGCTCGGGTACGTGGGCCCCGGCGCTTCGGCGCCTGCCGCTCCGGTCCCCTCCCCTGCGTGGGCGTCCCGGCGGGCCGGCGCCGGGCGGTCCCGGTCGCCGCCGTGTCCTCCGGCGCGTGCGCGGCCGCCGGGTCGGCTGCGAGCCCCGCGGTCGCCGCCGCCAGGGCTCCGGTCGCGGCCGCGCCCGGCGGCTCGGCCTCCTGCTCGGGCGCGGGTCGCCGCACGGGTGCGGTGAGGCGCTCCGCCGCGTCGGGCGCGTCCGCCACCGGGCCTGCTGCGGGCCCGCCGGTGCGGCCCGCCTCGGCGGGTGCCGGGGAGGTCGCGGCAGCGGGGCGGCCGTGACCGGGAGGGCGCGGCGCTCGGAGGAGGCCGCTGCGGCAGCCGGCACGCGGCCTGTCCTCGGCACGGCTCCGGTGGCGGGGCCCGTGACCGGCGCGGAGCCGAGGGCGGGGGCCGGGCCGGGGGCGGGACGGGACGCGGTGTCCGCGCCGGGGGCACGGCGCCCTCCTCGGCGCGGGGGCCGGGCACCGGCGGCCTGTCCTTGAGGAAGAAGGCGAGGAGCAGTCCGGCGGCCAGCACCGGCAGCAGGTGCAGCAGGGCGCGCGGCGCGGCCTCGGCGTACACCCGGGTGTAGGCGGCGGCCCCCTCCCCGAGGGCGCCGGGCCGGTCGTGCCGCCCGGTGACGAGGGTGCCCAGCAGGGTGGCGCCCGCGCAGGCGCCGAGCTGCCGGAAGAGGACGTGGGCGCCGGTGGCGGCGCCGAGGTCGGCTGCCGGGGCGGCGTGCTGCACCGTCACGGAGAGGGCGGGCAGCACCAGTCCGATGCCGATGCCGAGGAGGGCCTGCCAGACGCTGTGGTCGAGCCGCGGCGTGTCGGGCCGGAGTTGGGTGAGCAGCCACATGGCGACGAGGGCGACGGCCCCGCCGGTCACCGCGTACGCGCTGGGGCGGCCGGTGCGGGCGAGGAGGTGGCCGGCGATCAGGCAGCCGGCCGCCAGCGAGGCAAGGAAGGGCAGGAGGAGCAGCCCCGTGCGCAGGGCCCCGGTGCCCGGGCCGGCGGCGTGCTGGAGGAAGGCGGGCAGGAACGCGGCGGTGCCGAACAGGGCGGCGCCGAAGGCCGCGGCGACGAGGCCGGAGACGAGGAGGGCGGGGTCACGCAGGAGGCGCAGCGGCATGACCGGCTCGGGCGCCCAGTAGGCGGCGACGAGGTAGAGCAGGCCGGTGCCGACGGCGCCGCAGGCCAGGCCCAGGACCGTGCGGGAGGACCAGTCGTGCTGGCTGCCGCCCCAGGCGAGGAGGAGGACGGCGCAGCTGGTGGCGGTGGTGAGCAGCAGCGCGCCCAGGATGTCGGGACGGGCCCGCCGGGCGGACTGGCCGGCCGCCGGCCGGGTCCTGAGCGCGGCGGCGAGCAGGACGAGGGCGGTGAGCGCGCACGGGACGGTGAGGTGGAAGCCCCAGCGCCAGGAGGCCGGGGCGGCGAGGTGGCCGCCCAGGAGCAGGCCGGCGACGGAGCCGGTGGCGAACACCGCGGCGAGCAGCCCCGTGAGGCGGGTCCGGCTGCGGGCCGGGGTGGTTTCGGCGGCGAGGGCCTGCACTCCCGTCAGCAGGCCGCCGGCGCCGAGCCCTTGGACGGCGCGGAAGGCGACGAGCTCGTCGAGTGTCCGGGCCCAGCCGCAGAGCGCGGTGCCGGCGGTGAACAGGGCGAGGGCCAGCAGGACCATGCCCTTGCGGCCGTGGAGGTCGCCGAGCTTGCCGTGGAGGGGCAGGGAGGCCGTGGCGGTGAGGAGGTAGGCGGTGACGGCCCAGGAGGTGTGCCCGGGGTGGCCCGCGTGTCCGGGCAGGTCCGCGGCGATGGCCGGGAGGGCGGCGGCCGGGGCGAGTTGCTGGAGGGCGGCGAGCAGCAGCCCGAGGGCGAGTCCGGTACCGGCCAGGACGGAGCGGACCCGCCCGGGGCCGGGTGCGGACCGCGGGGCGGCGGGGCCGGAGAGCGGCGGGGCGGCGGGGCCGGCGCCCTCGCCGCCGGGTGCCGAGGTGCCGCGGGAGGCGGCGGAGCCGTCGGTCGCCCGGCGCGTTCCGCCGGGCGGGGTGTCGGGTCCCCGGTCGTCCTTCGCCAGCGTCGTCCCACCCACGGGCCTGCTCCCCTCGTCCGTCGTCCGCGGCGCCGCGGCGCCCACGTGCGCGCGGCCATTGTTCGCATCAGGCGCGTACGGGGATCAAGTGGTGCGCAGTGGGGCGAGGAGGCGCACGTCGGCGCGGCGGAGGCGCACCGCGCGCCCCGGCGGGGCCTCAGCAGGCCGTTCGCCGGGGGCGGCGGGGAGCGGGACGCCCGTCCGGCGCGCCGGGCACGCCGGACGGGCGGATGCAGGAACCACCCGGACGGGGGATCCGGCGGGCGGGTGGACCGGGGTCACTCCCCCTGCCGGTTCTCCACTTCGGCGGCGAGGTTCGCCAGGATCGCGTCGTGGATGCGGGCGAGGCCCTTGGGCGCGAAGGTGCGCTCGAAGAAGCCGCCGATGCCGCCGGCGCCGTTCCACACGGTGGTGACGACGGCCTTGGAGCGGCCCTCCCCGGCGGGCGTGACGATCCACGTGGTGACCATGGAGGAGTTGCGGTCCTTCTCCACGAGCTGCCCGTCGGTGGGCTCGGTGACGTCCAGCAGGCAGTCCCGGACGCGCTTGCTGGTGGCCTGCAGCTTCCAGTGGACGAGGGTGCCCTCGCCGTCGCCGCCCTGGCGCACCTCGTACTCGCTGAAGTGCTCGGGCAGGAGCTTCGCGCGGGTGTCCTTGTAGTCGGCCAGGGCGTCGAACACCGTCTCCGCGTCCGCCGCGATGACCCGCTCCGTCGTGGCCTCGACCTGCGCCATTGCCATGTCCTCCAGCAGTCGTCCGTCAGGGGGCACCAGCCAACCACCTGGGGGGAGGCGGACCCAAATCCGCACGGAGGCGATCATGGGAACATGTGTTCTATTGTGGCGTCCGTGATGAGGCGCGGACACGGCCGCGGCCTCCCGAGACCGCCGAGGAGGGCGCCATGCGGTGGGACAACCTGGCGGACGACTCCCCCGCCCCGTCCGGTGACGCCGCGCTGTTCGGCGCGGCCGCGGTGCGGACCCGTACGTTCGACACGCCCGAGTTCCGGGGCATCACCTTCCACGAGGTCCGCTCCCGCTCGATCCTCAACCGGGTGCCGGGCGCCTCCCGCATGCCGTTCGAGTGGACCGTCAACCCGTACCGCGGCTGCTCCCACGCCTGCGTCTACTGCTTCGCCCGCAGGACGCACGCATATCTCGACCTGGACACGGGCATCGGCTTCGACACGCAGATCGTGGTGAAGACCAACGCGCCGGAGCTGCTGCGGCGCCAGGTCGCGTCGCCGAGCTGGCAGGGCGCCCACATCGCCATGGGCACGAACGTGGACTGCTACCAGCGGGCGGAGGGCCGCTACCGGCTGATGCCGGGCATCATCGAGGCGCTGCGCGACCGCGCCAACCCCTTCTCGATCCTCACCAAGGGCACGCTCATCCTCCGCGACCTCGACCTGCTCCGGCAGGCGGCGGAAGTGACGGACGTCGGCATCTCGGTGTCCGTCGGCTTCACGGACCGGGACCTGTGGCGGACCGTCGAGCCGGGCACGCCCCCGCCGGAGCGGCGCCTCGACGTCGTGCGGACGCTGACGGAGCACGGCATCGGCTGCGGCGTCCTCATGGCGCCCGTCGTGCCCTTCCTGGGCGACCGGCCCGAGCAACTGCGGGCCACGGTGCGGGCCGTCGCCGCGTCCGGCGCCACCTCCGTCACACCGCTGGTGCTGCACCTGCGGCCCGGGGCGCGGGAGTGGTTCATGGCGTGGCTGCACCGGCACCATCCCGAACTGGTGGGCCGCTACGAGCGGTTGTACGCCTCCGGGGCCTACGCGCCGACCTGGTACCAGCGCCGGGTCACCCGCCAGGTCCACGAACTGGCCGCCGAGTACGGCATCGGCCCCACCGCCCGGCGCGGTGCCGCACGCCCCGGGCGGGAGGGCGACGGGGGCGGCGGCCGCCGGCCCCCGCGCCGCCCGCACAGGAGGCCACACAGCTCAGCCTGTTGTGACACGGCGGCGGTCCGCGCGGCGGCCCCGGCCGCCCGTCGCGCGATGAGCCGCGGCGGCTGACCGAGCCGGTCCGCCGGGCCGGACCGCCGCGGCGCACCGCCGGACCGCGCGGCCAGGACGATCCGCGGCAGTGCCCGCCGGGCATCGTCGACACGGCGCGCCGGGCCGACCCCCGTTCGGGTCAACTCCTGGCGTCCGCGCGCCGTCCGCCGCGGATCGGCGGGCCCGCGCGTCGAGACTGACCGGATGCAGAAACGCGCAGGAGTCCTGATCGCCGCGGGCGCGCTCATCGCGGGCGCGGTCACCGCGGCCCCGACGAGCGCCGCACCGCCGACCGCCGAACCTCCCCGCCTGGCCTGGGAGAAGTGCGGCACGAAGCAGTTCCCGAAGCTGGAGTGCGCCTCGCTGCCGGTGCCGCTCGACCACGACGACCCGGACGGCGAGCGGATCACCCTCGCCCTGTCCCGGATCCCGCACACCGCGGCCACCTCGCAGGGGCCGCTCCTCGTGAACCCGGGCGGCCCCGGGGCGAGCGGCCGCACCCTGGCCGGGTACGTGGCGGCGACGCTGCCGCCCGCACTGGCCGCGCAGTACGACGTGATCGGGTTCGACCCGCGCGGGGTGGGCCGCAGCAGGCCAGCACTGGACTGCCTGCCCGGCCACTTCGCGCCGGTGCGGCACGCGTCGGTGCCGCGCGACGCGGCGGAGGAGCGGAAGGGCACGGCCCGCGCCGCCGCCTTCGCCCGGGCGTGCGGCGACCGGCACGGGGCGATGCTGCCGCACCTCGACACGGTCAGCGCCGCCCGCGACATGGACGCGATCCGCGCCGCCCTCGGCGCCCCCCGCATCACCTACCTCGGCTACTCGTACGGCACGTACCTCGGGGCCGTGTACGCGAAGCTGTTCCCGCACCGGGTGCGGCGGGCCGTCCTGGACTCGGTCGTCCACCCGGGGGACGTCTGGTACGACGCGAACCTGGCGCAGGACCACGCGTTCGACGCCCGCCACAAGGCGTTCGCGGCGTGGGTGGCCCGGCACGACGGGGTGTACGGGCTCGGCACGGACCCGGCGGAGGTGGAGGCCCGCTGGTACGCGATGCGGGACGCGCTGCGGGAGGAGCCCGCGGGCGGCAAGGTCGGCGCCGCGGAGCTGGAGGACACGTACCTGCCGGGCGGCTACCACAACGGCTTCTGGCCCACCCTGGCCGCGGCCTTCTCCGCGTACGTGAACGACGCGGACGCAGCCCCGCTGGTCGCGGCGTACGAGGCGGTGGCGGGGCCGGACGAGGCCATCGGAAACGGCTACTCGGTGTACACGGCCGTGGAGTGCCGCGACGCCCGCTGGCCCAGGACGTGGGGCACCTGGCACCGGGACACCTGGGCGACGCACGCGAAGGCGCCGTTCTCGACCTGGAACAACGCCTGGTACAACGCGCCGTGCGCGTTCTGGCCGGCCGCCTCGCGCACACCGGTGGACGTGGCCAACGACGCGGTGCCGCCGGTGCTGCTGGTGCAGGCGACGGAGGACGCGGCCACACCGTACGAGGGAGCGGTCGCCCTGCGCCGTCTGATGGCGGGTGCGCGGCTCGTGGTGGAGCAGGGCGGCGGCAACCACGGCGTCAGCCTGCGCGGCAACGCCTGCGTGGACCGGCACCTGGTCCGGTACCTGGAGAGCGGGGAGCTCCCGCGGGCCGCGGAGGGGGCGGAGGCCGACGCGGTGTGCGCGGCCGCCCGGACCCGCGGCCCGAGGCGAAGCCCCGCTCCGCGGCGGCTCCCGGGGCGCCCGGCGCCGCGGCCGGTCCCGGCCGGGGCGTCACTCCCCTGTTCGCCCGCTTCTGACGCCCGCGCGGCGCGGCCGGCGCACCGCACGGTGCTGCGGCGGGGCAGCCGCCGCTCCGGCCCCGTCGTACTGCTTCCAGCCCCTTCGCGGCGGGTCGGCCGCCTCGCGCGGTCCCGCCCCGCCGCACTCTTCCGCATCCATCGCGCCCGCCCGGTCCCGCGGCGCCGCGTGCCCGGGTGCTCCTGCGGCGGGCCGGGGCGGGGCCGCCCGTACCGCCGTGGCGGGCGGCCCGGCCAGGTCAGACCGGCAGGTTGCCCAGGGCGGCTCGCGCCGCGGCGCCGATGCGGGGGTGCGGCGCGGCCGCCTCCAGCACCGGCCGGGCCCGCGGGTCGGCGAGGGCCCCCAGGCCCTCGGCGCAGGCCACGCCCACCCGCCAGTGCGGGTCGCCGGGGGCGAGGCGCCGCCCGAGGGCCGTGATCAGCGCGGGCACCGCCTCCGGGGCCCGCAGCGCCGCCAGCAGGCGGACCGGGGCCAGGGCGTAGGCGACCCGCAGTTCGTTGGTGGCCAGGGCGGCGGCCGCCCGCGCGGTGCGCGGGTCCCCCAGCCGGACGAGGGCGTACGCCGCGGACACGCAGCGCTCCGCGTCCCGGTGGTTGAGCAGCAGCACCAGCGCTTCGAAGGCCCGCCGGTCGCCGCCGAGGCCGAGCCGGAACGCCGCGAGCTCCCGCGCCCACAGCGGCCGGCCAGGGGCGGTGAGCACGTCGGCCAGGTCCTCCGGGTCGCCGGTCGCGGCGAGCCGCTCGTATGCGTCGGTGTCCCCGGCCGCGCCGGCCTCGTCCGCCAACCGGTCCGTCAGCGAACCCCACTCGGCCTCGTCCGCGTCCATGGCGGGAGCGTAGCGAGACGCGGCCACCGCGATCCAGATCACAGCGCACGGGGACTGGCGCGCTCATTACCCGCGAGTTAATCTCAGGTGAGCGGGGCACACTCCCCGCACAGCGGGGTTCCACCCCGCGCCCTCGGGCGGCCTGGTGACGCAGCCGCCCGCGTGCCAGTCGGTTCAGCACCTTTTCACGATGCGACTCCGGGACAGAGTCCGTCGGCCCTTCCACCGTGCGACGCGTGTGCTCAGCGCCCGTCGCGCGCGGTCCTGCCGCCCCTCTTCCGCCACGCCTGCGCGTGTGCGAGCTGCGGCGTCCGCGCGCCCTCCTCATCACCAGTCGTCACTCATCCCTGGAGTCCCGTGATGGACACCCCTCTCTCCACCATCGCCGTCGTCGGCCTCGGCACCATGGGCGGCGGTATCGCCGAGGTCCTGGCCCGCGCCGGCCGCGAGGTCATCGGCATCGACACCAGTGAGACCGCCGCCCGCGGCGCGGTCGCCGCCCTGGAGGCCGCCACGGCACGGTCCGTGGCCCGGGAGCGGATCAGCGAGGAGGAGCGGCGCGACATCCTCGCCCGGTTCCGGACGTTCACCGACCTCCAGGCCGCGGCCGACGCCGACCTGGTCATCGAGGTGGTCCCCGAGTCGTACGAGCTGAAGCAGCAGGTGATCAGCGCGCTGGACGGGGTCCTGCGGCCCGGGGCGATCATCGCGACGGGTACCAACGCGCTGTCGGTGACCCGGCTGGCCGCCGACTCGGCGCACCCGGAACGGGTGCTGGGGATGCACTTCTTCAACCCGGCGCCGGCGATGAAGCTGGTCGAGATCGTGTCGTCCGTGCTGACCGCGCCGCAGGCCGTGGCCGCGGTCACGGACCTGGCGATCGCCCTCGGCAAGGAGCCCGTCGCCGTCGGCGACCGGCCCGGTTTCGTCGCGGACGGCCTGCTGTTCGGCTACCTCAACCAGGCCGCCGCGATGTACGAGTCCCGGTACGCGTCGCGTGAGGACATCGACGCGGCGATGCGGCTGGGCTGCGGCCTGCCGATGGGGCCGCTGGCGCTGCTCGACCTGATCGGCGTCGACACGGCCCGCACGGTCCTGGAGGCGATGTACGCCGAGTCGCAGGACCGGCTGCACGCGCCGGCGCCGATCCTCAAGCAGCTCAGCGAGGCCGGGCTGACCGGCCGGAAGGCGGGACGCGGCTTCTACACGTACGAGGCGCCGGGCAGCGGCACGGTCGTGCCGGACGCGCTGACCCCGCGGGGCGGCGGCGAGGGCCCGGACGGCGGGCGCCAGGTGTCGTCCGTGGGCGTCGCCGGGTCCGGCACGATGGCATCGGGCATCGCGGAGGTGTTCGCGAAGGCCGGCTACGACGTGGTGCTGGCGGCCCGCTCGCCGGAGAAGGCGGAGGCGGCGAAGGCCAGGATCGCCAAGTCGCTGGCCCGGTCCGTCGACAAGGGCCGGATGACGGCCGACGCCCGGGACGCGACGCTGGCGCGGATCTCCCCCGCCGGGTCGCTGGACGCCTTCGCGGACGTCGACCTGGCGGTGGAGGCGGTCGCGGAGGACCTGGAGGTCAAGCGGCAGCTCTTCGCCACCCTGGACAAGGTGTGCAAGCCGGGTGCCGTCCTCGCCACCACCACCTCCTCCCTGCCTGTCATCGCCTGCGCCCGCGCGACCTCGCGCCCGCAGGACGTGATCGGCATGCACTTCTTCAACCCGGCGCCGGCGATGAAGCTGGTCGAGATCGTCCGCACCGTCCTCACCGGCGACGACGTGCACGCCACGGTCCGCGCCGTCACCACGAGGATCCGCAAGCACCCGGTGGACTGCGGGGACCGCGCCGGCTTCATCGTGAACGCGCTGCTCTTCCCGTACCTGAACAACGCGATCAAGATGGTGCAGGAGCACTACGCCTCCCTCGACGACATCGACGCGGCGATGCGGCTGGGCGGCGGCTACCCGATGGGGCCGTTCGAACTGCTGGACGTCGTCGGGCTGGACGTGTCGCTGGCCATCGAGCGGGTCCTGCACCGCGAGTTCCGCGAGCCGGGCCTGGCGCCCGCGCCGCTGCTGGAGCACCTGGTCGCGGCGGGCTGCCTGGGCCGCAAGACGGGCCGCGGCTTCCGCGAGTATGCCCGGCGCTGACCGGCGAGGTACGGCCGCCGCGCGGGGCCCGGAGCACGGGGCCGGCTCTCCGGAGGTCTCCGGTGGGCCCGGCCCCGCAGCCGCCGCCGCGGAGGGGCGGCGGCGCCCCGCCCGCGCGGCGCCGCCGGACCGCGCGGCGCGTACGGGACGTGGGGCGGGCTGCTCGAACGCTCGGGCGGCCCTCCCCCGCCGACGCGTCCACCTGCCCGGATGCAGTACGTTCGGGGCATGCCCCAGCCCGCGAAGTCACCCCGTGCCACCGCCGCCGCACCCGACACCCAGGAGACCGCCGCGGGCAGCCGCGCCGCCGCCCAGCGGCTGAAGATGCGCCGGGAACTGGCCGCGGCGGCCATGGAGCTGTTCGCCACCAAGGGGTACGAGGCCACGACGGTCGACGAGATCGCCGCGGCGGCGGGCGTCGCCCGCCGGACCTTCTTCCGGCACTTCCGCTCCAAGGAAGAGGCGATCTTCCCGGACCACGACGACACGCTGATGCGGGCCGAGGCGGTGCTCAACGCCGCGCCGGCGCACGAGCACCCGCTGGACACGGTGTGCCGGGGCATCAAGGAGGTCATGAAGATGTACGCCGCCTCCCCGGCGGTGTCCGTCGCCCGCTACCGCCTCACCCGCGAGGTGCCCACGCTGCGGGAGCGCGAGATCGCCTCGGTGGCCCGCTACGAGCGGCTGTTCACCCGCTACCTCCTGAGCCACTTCGACGAGCGGGACCACCACGACGGCAACGACGACCCGCTGCTGGCGGAGGTCGCGGCGTCCGCGGTGGTCACCGCGCACAACCACGTGCTGCGCCGCTGGCTGCGGGCCGGCGGCAAGGGGGACGTGGAGACCCAGCTCGACCACGCGTTCGCGATCGTGCGCCGGACCTTCGGCTCGGGCATCGGCGCCGGCCGGACCGCTCCGGTGCAGGGCGCGGAGGGCCCGGCGGTGACCGCCTCCGACGAAGGCGGCGTCCTGGTGGCGGTGGCCCGCACCGACGCGCCGCTCGACCAGGTCATGCGCACCATCACGCGGGCCCTCGGCCACGGCGCCGACGCCTGAGCCACGGGCGCGGACCCGCGCCGGACGGGTGATCGGATTCCCGTGCAACCCTCCGGCCCCGGCAGGAGTCCAACCAGCGGAACGCGGGGCGGAGCACACAGGGTGACGCCCTGCGCCTCCGCTCACCGAACCGTTCCTGTCGAGAGGTGTGGTCTTCCTCCATGACGCATTACCAGCCCGGGCCGGTACGCCGTGCCGCCGGGGGCGGCGCAGCGCTGGCCGTGCTCCTGTCGGGGCTGGCGGCCGCGGCCGCCATGCCCGCGCAGGCCGAACCCGATCCGGAGCCGCCGGCGGTGCTGAACATCGGCAGCCACGGCGCCGGCCCGCTGCCCCGGCCGGCGGGTGCGCTCACCGAGGCGCACTTCACCACGTACCAGTACACGGTGTCGGGGCTGCGGCCGGACGGCCGTCCGGTGACCGGTGCCGAGCTGATCGTGGACACCAGCGGCGCCGAGGACGTGGCCGAGTTCCGCTTCCCGGCGTCGTGCCGGGTCACCGAGGTGGAGGCGGTCTGCCCCGTGACCGTGCCCGACGAGGCCCACGACCCGGGCGCGGTACTGCCGTTCCTGGTGCGGCCGCGGCTCGGCACCGCCGCCGGCGACCGCGGCGTCGTCAGGGCCACCGTCCGCGCGGACAACGCGCGGGCGGCCACCGAGCGGCCCGCCGAGACGGAGGTCCGCATCGAGGACCGGGACGCCGTGGCCGACGGGGGCTTCCCCGACCCGCCGCAGCTCGACGTGGCGCCGGGCGGCACGGCCGGCTTCTCGTTCGACATCACGAACATCGGGGCGCGGCCCCTCGACCGGGTCACCGTGGTCGCCGACGGCTTCGACGGGGACCGGACCGTGACCCTGCCCGGCGACCACGGCAACTGCTGGTACCGCACCGCGGACCCCGCGAAGCCGGGCTCCGCGCGGATCGGCATGGCCTGCGAGATCGACACCGTCCTGGAGCCGGGCCGCACCTACACCGTCGCCCCGGAGCTCCAGGTCGCCATGGCGGGCCTGGCCGAGTCCGGCCGCATCGAGGTGTACGCCACGACAACCGCGGTGGAGCGCACGGGTGTCAAGGGCGGCTCCGCGCCCCTGGCGCTGGCGCCGCGCACGTCGCCGGTGCCGCCGCGGGTGCCGCGGCCGGTCGACAGAGATCACGTGGGCGCGGAACGTCCTGGCGGTGCGCAGCGCGGCGGCCGCGGACGGTGCGGCCGTCGGGGCGAGCGCCCGGACGGCGGCCGGGGAGGAGTTCAGCGCCGAGGTCGGCGTGGAGAACCGGGGGCGGGCGCCGCTGGCCCGTCCTGGCGTCCTGGTCGAGGTCCCGCGGGGTGTGGAGGTCGTGCGGCCCGACGAGCGGTGCGCGCCGACGACCTGGCCGGACGGCGGGAAGGGCGGCAAGCCGTCCTTCGGCGACCGGCCGGGCGACGTGGCGCCGGTGCCGTCCGGCGCGGTCTACCGCTGCACGGACGACGCGGCGCTGGAGCCGGGCGGCAAGCGGCTGTTCGGCTTCACGCTGAAGGCGGCGCGGGTCCTCGACGCGGCGCGGGGCGTGGTGTTCGTGCCGCCGAGAGCCCGTACGACGCCGAGCAGCGGGCGCGGGTGGCGTTCCTGACCGTGTCCGCGTCCGCGGCGGGCGGTGCGGAGCCGAGCCCGAGCGGCAGCCCGTCGGCGAGCGCGGCGCCGACCGCTTCGGCCTCGCCGTCCGCCGCGGTGCCGTCGGCGGCGGCCCGGCGGCCCAGGGCGATCCGGGTGCGCTGGCCCGCACGGGTGCGGACGGTGCCCTGGTGCTCGGCGGAGCCGCGGCGGCCCTGACCGCCGCCGGTGCGGCGACGCTCCTCGCGGTCCGGCGGCGCGGCGCCGCGGGCGCCGGTGAGCGTTGACGCCGCGGTGCTGCCCGTCCGCGCGGACGCCGTCCGCGATCGGCGGCCGCGCGGCTGAGGCCCCCGGCCGGTTCGCGATCTAGGTCACAGAGGCGGCCGCTCCCCCTGGCGGGGAGCGGCCGCCTCTGTGCGTTTGTGCAGGTCAGCGGTGTTGGACCAGGACGAACGATCGATCATCGCTCATTCGAGGGCGACCGGTCGCAGTTGAGAGAAATTGTTGGCACGCAGTGTCTTGTCACCTGGCACGGCGTGCCATACGTTGATGTTGTCCGGGCGGCCGGAGTGCAGGGATCCCCCGCACGCCGGTTGTCCCCGCAGCCCCTCCCGGGGCCGCGCGTCCGGACGCCTGCGTCACAGGCACTTCCGCGCACCACCCCGCGCCGCCAAGCACCACCCGGCCGAACCGACGGCACACCTCCACAGCTGCAGCACCTCGACGTTCTCCCAGCGTCTTCGCAGACGCCTGCTCTTCGCCGGAGGCACCACCGTGAAGGAAATCCTGGACGCGATCCAGTCGCCGGACTCGACGTCCGCCGACTTCGCCAACCTGCCGCTCCCCGAGTCGTACCGCGCGATCACCGTGCACAAGGACGAGACCGAGATGTTCGCCGGCCTCGCCACCCGCGACAAGGACCCCCGCAAGTCGCTCCACCTCGACAACGTCCCGCTGCCCGAGCTCGGCCCGGGCGAGGCCCTCGTCGCCGTGATGGCCAGCTCGGTCAACTACAACTCGGTGTGGACGTCGATCTTCGAGCCGCTGTCGACCTTCGGCTTCCTGGAGCGCTACGGCCGCACGTCCGACCTGGCCAAGCGCCACGACCTGCCCTACCACATCATCGGCTCCGACCTCGCGGGCGTCGTGCTGCGCACCGGCCCGGGCGTCAACGCCTGGCGGCCCGGCGACGAGGTCGTCGCGCACTGCCTGTCCGTCGAGCTGGAGTCCTCCGAGGGCCACAACGACACGATGCTCGACCCGGAGCAGCGCATCTGGGGCTTCGAGACCAACTTCGGCGGCCTCGCCGAGATCGCCCTGGTGAAGTCGAACCAGCTGATGCCGAAGCCGGACCACCTCAGCTGGGAGGAGGCGGCGGCGCCGGGCCTGGTGAACTCCACCGCGTACCGCCAGCTGGTCTCCCGCAACGGCGCCGGGATGAAGCAGGGCGACAACGTCCTGATCTGGGGCGCCTCGGGCGGCCTCGGCTCCTACGCCACCCAGTTCGCCCTCGCCGGCGGCGCCAACCCGATCTGCGTCGTCTCCAGCCCGCAGAAGGCGGAGATCTGCCGCTCCATGGGCGCCGAGGCGATCATCGACCGCACCGCCGAGGGCTACAAGTTCTGGAAGGACGAGCAGACGCAGGACCCGAAGGAGTGGAAGCGCTTCGGCAAGCGCATCCGCGAGCTCACCGGCGGCGAGGACATCGACATCGTCTTCGAGCACCCGGGCCGCGAGACCTTCGGCGCCTCCGTCTACGTCACCCGCAAGGGCGGCACCATCACCACCTGCGCCTCGACCTCGGGCTACATGCACGAGTACGACAACCGCTACCTGTGGATGTCGCTGAAGCGGATCATCGGCTCGCACTTCGCGAACTACCGCGAGGCGTGGGAGGCCAACCGCCTGATCGCCAAGGGCAAGATCCACCCGACGCTGTCGAAGGTGTACTCCCTGGAGGACACCGGCCAGGCCGCCCACGACGTGCACCGCAACGTCCACCAGGGCAAGGTCGGCGTCCTGTGCCTGGCCCCGGAGGAGGGTCTGGGCGTGCGCGACCAGGAGATGCGCGCGAAGCACCTCGCCGCCATCAACCGCTTCCGGAACATCTGAGGGTCCATCGATGAGTGAGCGTCAGAAGGACCGGCCGTGGCTCATGCGGACGTACGCCGGCCACTCGACCGCCGAGGCGTCCAACGAGCTGTACCGGCGGAACCTCGCCAAGGGCCAGACGGGCCTCTCGGTCGCGTTCGACCTGCCCACGCAGACGGGGTACGACCCGGACCACGTGCTGGCCCGCGGCGAGGTCGGCCGGGTCGGCGTGCCGGTCTCGCACCTCGGTGACATGCGGCGGCTGTTCCAGGACATCCCCCTGGAGCAGATGAACACGTCCATGACCATCAACGCCACCGCCATGTGGCTGCTGGCGCTCTACCAGGTGGTGGCCGAGGAGCAGGGCGCGGACATCTCCAGGCTCCAGGGGACGACGCAGAACGACATCGTCAAGGAGTACCTGTCGCGCGGGACGCACGTCTTCCCGCCGGGTCCGTCCCTGCGCCTCACCACCGACATGATCACCTACACGGTGAACCACATCCCGAAGTGGAACCCGATCAACATCTGCAGCTACCACCTGCAGGAGGCGGGGGCCACCCCGGTCCAGGAGATCTCGTACGCCATGTCCACGGCCATCGCGGTCCTGGACGCGGTGTTCGCCTCGGGGCAGGTCCCCGAGGACCGCAGGGGCGACGTGGTCGCCCGGATCTCGTTC
This sequence comes from Streptomyces sp. CC228A, assembly GCF_021390935.1. GTDB lineage: Bacteria > Actinomycetota > Actinomycetes > Streptomycetales > Streptomycetaceae > Streptomyces. The sequence goes on along the minus strand of NZ_JAJPUI010000001.1, from coordinate 1,124,865 downwards.
TTCGTGAACGCGGGCGTCCGCTTCGTCGAGGAGATGTGCAAGATGCGCGCCTTCGGGCGCATCTGGGACAAGATCACCCGAGAGCGGTACGGGATCGAGAACCCCAAGCAGCGCCGGTTCCGCTACGGCGTGCAGGTCAACTCGCTGGGGCTGACCGAGGCGCAGCCGGAGAACAACGTGCAGCGCATCGTCCTGGAGATGCTGGCGGTGACGCTGTCGAAGGACGCCCGCGCCCGCGCCGTGCAGCTCCCGGCGTGGAACGAGGCCCTCGGCCTGCCCCGGCCGTGGGACCAGCAGTGGTCGCTGCGCATCCAGCAGGTGCTGGCGCACGAGAGCGACCTGCTGGAGTACGACGACATCTTCGCCGGTTCGCACGTGATCGAGGCCAAGGTGGACGCCCTCGTCGCGGAGTGCCTGGAGGAGATCCGGCGGATCCAGGAGATGGGCGGCGCGATGGCCGCCGTCGAGTCGGGCTACCTCAAGTCGCAGCTGGTCGCGTCGCACGCGGAGCGGCGCGCCCGGATCGAGGCCGGCGAGGAGAAGATCGTCGGTGTGAACTGCTTCGAGTCCACCGAGCCCAACCCGCTGACCGCGGATCTGGACACCGCGATCCAGACCGTGGACCCGGCGAACGAGGCCCGGGTCGTCGCGGCGCTCCACGAGTGGCGCGACAACCGGGACGAGACCCGCGCCCAGGAGGCCCTCGCCGCCCTCAAGGCGACGGCCGCAGGGGACGGGAACCTGTTCGCCGCGACCCTGGAGTGCGCCCGTGCGGGGGTGACCACCGGGGAGTGGGCGTGGGCGCTGCGGGACGTCTTCGGCGAGTTCCGCGCGCCCACGGGCGTCTCGTCCGCCCCGGTCGCCGTCGCGGCCGAGGCGGGCACCCCGCTCGCGGTCGTCCGGGACAAGGTCGCCCGGACGGCCGACGAGCTGGGCGCGGGGCGGCTGCGGCTGCTGGTGGGCAAGCCGGGCCTGGACGGGCACTCGAACGGCGCCGAGCAGATCGCCGTACGGGCCCGCGACGCCGGGTTCGAGGTGGTCTACCAGGGCATCCGGCTCACCCCCGAGCAGATCGTGGACGCCGCGCTCGCGGAGGACGTGCACTGCGTGGGCCTGTCCATCCTGTCGGGGTCGCACGCCGAGCTGGTGCCCGACGTGCTGCACCGGCTGCGGGAGGCCGGCGCCGCCGACATCCCGGTCGTCGTCGGCGGGATCATCCCGAACGCGGACGCCGCAGAACTGAGGCGGGCGGGTGTGGCCGCCGTCTTCACCCCGAAGGACTTCGGGATCACGGAGATCATCGGTCGTATCGTCGACGAGATCCGTCAAGCCAACAAGCTCAACCCTCTCGACACCACGGAGGTCCCCGCATGACCGAGACGACGGTCCCGTCCCCGGTGAACCGGCTGCGTCCGCGCCGCTCCTGCCTGGCCGTGCCCGGCTCGAACCCGCGGTTCCTGGAGAAGGCCCAGGGCCTGCCCGCCGACCAGGTGTTCCTCGACCTGGAGGACGCCTGCGCGCCGCTCGCCAAGCCCGAGGCACGCCACACCATCGTGAAGTTCCTGAACGAGGGCGACTGGACGGGCAAGACCCGGGTCGTGCGGGTCAACGACTGGACGACCCACTGGACGTACCGGGACGTCGTCACGGTCGTCGAGGGCGCCGGCCAGAACCTCGACTGCATCATGCTGCCGAAGGTGCAGAACGCCGAGCAGGTCGTGGCGCTCGACCTGCTGCTGACCCAGATCGAGAAGACGATGGGCTTCGAGGTCGGCCGGATCGGCATCGAGGCGCAGATCGAGAACGCGCAGGGCCTGAACAACGTCAACGCGATCGCGCAGGCGTCCCCGCGGATCGAGACGATCATCTTCGGCCCGGCCGACTTCATGGCGTCGATCAACATGAAGTCGCTGGTCGTGGGCGAGCAGCCGCCGGGCTACCCGGCGGACGCCTACCACTACATCCTGATGAAGATCCTCATGGCGGCCCGCGCCAACGACCTGCAGGCCATCGACGGCCCCTACCTGCAGATCAAGAACGTGGACGGCTTCCGCGCGGTCGCCGGCCGCGCCGCCGCGCTCGGCTTCGACGGCAAGTGGGTGCTGCACCCGGGCCAGGTCGACGCCGCCAACGAGGTCTTCTCGCCCTCCCAGGAGGACTACGACCACGCGGAGCTGATCTTGGACGCGTACGAGTGGTGCACGTCCGAGGCGGGCGGCAAGAAGGGCTCCGCGATGCTCGGCGACGAGATGATCGACGAGGCGAGCCGCAAGATGGCCCTGGTGATCGCCGGCAAGGGCCGGGCCGCCGGTCTGCGGCGCACCTCGAAGTTCGAAGCCCCGGAGGCGTGAGGCAGATGCAGTTCGGACGCACCTACGAGGAGTTCGAGGTCGGCGCGGTCTACAAGCACTGGCCCGGGAAGACGGTCACCGAGTACGACGACCACCTCTTCTGCCTGCTGACGATGAACCACCACCCGCTGCACATGGACGTGAACTACGCCGAGAACACGACGGACTTCAAGAAGAACGTCGTCGTCGGCAACTACGTCTACTCGCTGCTGCTCGGCATGTCCGTGCCGGACGTCTCGGGCAAGGCCATCGCCAACCTGGAGATCGAGTCGCTGCGCCACATCGCGCCGACCTTCCACGGCGACACGATCTACGGCGAGACGACCGTCCTCGACAAGACGCCGTCCCGGTCGAAGAGCGACCGCGGCATCGTCTACGTCGAGACCAAGGGCTACAAGCAGGACGGCACGCTCGTGTGCGTCTTCCGCCGCAAGGTGATGGTCCCGACGGCCGAGTACATCAAGGAGCGCGGCGGCGAGCAGCCCGGCCGCCCGGAACTGAAGGCGCAGGAGAAGTAGCCATGGCCCGACTCGCGCAGACCCCCGGTCTCACGGAGGTCCAGCAGGAGATCGTCTCGACGGTCCGGGAGTTCGTCGACAAGGAGATCATCCCGGTCGCGACGGAGCTGGAGCACCGCGACGAGTACCCGCAGGAGATCGTCGACGGGCTGAAGGAGCTGGGCCTGTTCGGCCTGATGATCCCCGAGGAGTACGGGGGTCTGGGCGAGTCGCTGCTCACGTACGCGCTGTGCGTGGAGGAGATCGCCCGCGGCTGGATGTCCGTCTCGGGCATCATCAACACCCACTTCATCGTGGCGTACATGCTCAAGCAGCACGGCACGCAGGAGCAGAAGGACACCTTCCTGCCGCGGATGGCGGCCGGCGAGGTGCGCGGCGCGTTCTCGATGTCGGAGCCGGGGCTGGGCTCGGACGTGTCGGCCATCACGTCGAAGGCGGTGAAGGACGGCGACGAGTACGTCCTGAACGGCCAGAAGATGTGGCTGACGAACGGCGGCACGTCCACGCTGGTCGCCGTCCTCGTCCGGAGTGACGAGGGTCACCCCGAGGGCACGGCGCCGCACCGGTCGATGACGACGTTCCTGGTCGAGAAGGAGCCCGGTTTCGGCGAGGTCCGCCCCGGTCTGACCATCCCCGGCAAGATCGACAAGATGGGCTACAAGGGGGTCGACACCACCGAGCTCATCATGGACGGCCTGCGGATTCCGGCCAATCGCGTGCTGGGCGGGGTCACCGGCCGCGGCTTCTACCAGATGATGGACGGCGTCGAGGTCGGCCGGGTCAACGTCGCCGCCCGTGGCTGCGGTGTCGCGCAGCGTGCCTTCGAGCTTGGTGTCGGGTACGCCCAGCAGCGCCACACCTTCGGCAAGCCGATCGCCCAGCACCAGGCGATCCAGTTCAAGCTGGCGGAGATGGCTACCAAGGTCGAGGCCGCTCATGCGATGATGGTGAACGCAGCTCGCAAAAAGGACTCCGGGGAACGAAACGACCTCGAAGCAGGGATGGCGAAGTACCTCGCCTCCGAGTACTGCAAGGAGGTCGTGGAGGACGCCTTCCGCATCCACGGCGGCTACGGCTTCTCCAAGGAGTACGAGATCGAGCGCCTCTACCGCGAGGCGCCGATGCTGCTCATCGGTGAGGGTACGGCCGAGATCCAGAAGATGATCATCGGTCGGCGCCTGCTCGAAGAGTATCGAGTCCAGGGCTGATTGTCGGGTTTGTGGAGCATTCGAGGGGAAAATGCCGCGAAGAAGATCACATCCAGTCATCTTCTTCCGGCCCTCGACTCGGCTTCTGGCTTGCCCAGTTGCGGCCCGCAACCGATAGCATCGCTGAAAAGCCGCCGTCCCCCCGGTACCGAGCGCGGCATCATCCGCTACGAAGGTCATCCATGCCCCACAGCCCACACTCTGCATCTCGCGGTCCCGTCCGCATCGCTCGCGGAGCATCGCCGTGGCTCCTGCCGACCGTCGCCACGGCGGCGGTCAGCCTGGCCCGTGCCCGCCGCTCCAAGCGCGCCGCGGCCCTCGCCGTGCCGGCCACCGCCCTGGCGGCCGGCATGCTGTGGTTCTTCCGCGACCCCGAGCGCGAGATCGCTCAGGGCAGGGTCATCTCCCCCGCCGACGGCGTCGTGCAGAGCATCATGCCGTGGAAGGACGGGCGCACCCGCGTCGCCATCTTCATGAGCCCGCTGAATGTCCACGTCAACCGCGCGCCCATGGCGGGCACGGTGACGTCGGTGGAGCACGTCCCGGGCGGGTTCGTGCCGGCGTTCAACAAGGAGAGCGAGAACAACGAGCGCGTCGTCTGGCACTTCGACACGGAGCTCGGCGACATCGAGATGGTGCAGATCGCCGGCGCGGTCGCCCGTCGCATCGTGCCGTACCTGGCGCAGGGCGCCAAGGTCGAGCAAGGTGACCGTATCGGCCTGATCCGCTTCGGCTCGCGCGTCGACATCTACCTGCCGGAGGGTGTCGAGGTCGCCGTCGAGGTGGGGCAGGCCACGACCGCGGGGGTGACTCGCATTGACCGTGATTGACCCTGGCACCCAGGCCAAGTGGGTGGCGGAGGCCGAGGCGGAGACGGCGGACGAGCAGGAGGAGATGCCGCTGTCGCTCCGTCTGTCGATAGCGGACACCCTCACGCTCGGTAACGCCACGTGCGGGTTCATGGCGGTGTACTTCACCACCACCGGCATCCTCATCCCGCACCTCACGGGCAGCGAGGAGACCGGCATGGCGCGGCACTCCGCCGCGACCGCCGTGATCCTCATGCTGTGCGCCGCGATCTTCGACCTCTTCGACGGTCTCGTGGCGCGCAAGCTGCGGTCCTCCCCCATGGGCGCCGAGCTCGACAACCTGTCGGACCTGATCAGCTTCGGTCTGGCGCCGGCGTACTTCGTGCTCGTGTACGGGATGGTCGCGGACGACGCGCACCAGCGGGTCTCCGCGGTGGCGGCGATCGTGGTGCTGCTGGCCGTGGTCATGCGCTTGGCCAGGTTCTCGGTCGTGACCATGAAGGACGGCATGTTCCAGGGCATGCCGAGCCCCTTCGGGGCGTTGACGGTGGTCTCCATCGTCCTGCTGGAGCTGCCGTTCATCCCCACCCTGCTGGCGATCGTCGGCACGGCGTGGCTGATGGTGAGCCGGGTCGAGTACCCGAAGCCGCGCGGTGTCCTCGCGGTGGCGATGCTCAGCTGGATCGTCGGTGCGATGGGCCTGCTGGCGGCCTGGGCGTTCGACGCGCCCGGCGGCCACCTGCTGCTGCAGACGGGCTGCGCGCTCCAGGTGGTGCTGGGGGCGGTGATCCCGCTGTTCGCGACGGCGCGGCGGGTGAACACGTTCCGCGACAACCGGCGCGAGAGCCGCGAGGCCGCGCGGGCGGCGCAGCTGCCGTAGCGGCGGACGGTGTACGGCCGAGGGGCCCGGGTGCAGGACGCACCCGGGCCCCTCCGTGTGTCCCGCCCCTTCCCGGGCGGGCCGGCTCAGCCCAGGGCCTTGTAGTAGTACGTGGTGGCCAGCAGCGTGCCGCCCGGCCCCTCCGCGTACCCGGGGATGACCCCGGCCCTGGTCCACCCGGCGGAGCGGTACAGGCCCTCGGCGGCGCTGCCGGTCTCCGTGTCGAGGACGAGCAGCCGGAGCCCCGTGCCGGCGGCGGCCGCCTCGGCGGTCGCGAGCAGCCGCCTGCCGAGGCCGCGCCCCCGGGCGGAGGTGTGGACCAGCAGCTTGGATATGTCGCCGCGGTGCCGCTGGTTCGCGGAGGCGGCCCGTACGAGCGACACGACGCCCAGGACCCGCCCCTCGGCCCCGTGGGCGCCCCACACGGTGCGTGCGCCCCGCTCGGACTCCTCTGCGGCGCCGCGCCACCAGGCGGCGGCCTCGGCCGCGCCGAGCGGCGGCAGGAAGCCGACGGAGGCGCCGTCGTGCACAGCGTCCTGGAGGAGGGCCGCCAGCTCCCCCTCGGCGGCACGGATTCGCTCGGCGGTGAGCGCTTCGATGGTCACGGTCTCCGGATACATGCCGGGATCATGGCACCGCCGTGTTACGCCCCGGTCACACGCCCGGAACGCCACCGCCCTGCCCGATCGACGCGGCGGCGGGACGCCGGTGGACACGGGCGTGTGGGGCGGGGTGCGTAGGGCGGGGCGGGCGTGTGGGGATGGGGCGGGCCTGTGAGGCGGGGCGCGTGGGTGGGGCGGGGGCGGGCCCGTGGGATGGGGCGGGCGTACGGGGCGGGGGCTGGCAGGGCGGGCGTGTGGGGCGGGGCGCGTACGGGGCGGGGCGGGCCCGTGGAGTGGAGCAGGCGTACGGGGCGGGGGCAGGCGTACAGGGCGGGGCGCGCCGGCACACGGCCGGGGTCCGCTCAGCGAGCCGACGGGCAGGGCGGGGCCCGTAGGGTGTGCCGCCGCGCGGGCGGGTCCGCACAGTGTGGTGACGCGCGGACGGGGCCCCGCGGCGGGACCCGCCCGGGCGGGCCGGGGTGTACCCGCACGCGGCGGCCCCGCCGGGGCGGACCGTCAGGCCAGGAAGTCCCGGGCGAGGTCGGCGGCCACCAGTTCCAGCAGGGGGCCGGCCTGCGCCATGCACGTCGCCGGATCGGGCTCCCGCGCCAGCAGCGGGTAGGCCCGGCGGATCCCGGCGCGCCCCAGGGCCTCGGGCGGGAGCGCGAGGCGGCCGCAGACCGCCACGACCTCGACGCCCGCCGCCCGCGCCGCGGCCGCGACGCCCGCCGGGGCCTTGCCGTGCAGGGTCTGCTCGTCGAGGGAGCCCTCGCCGGTGATCACGAGGGTGGCGCGTTCCAGTGCCGCGTGGAAGCCCAGGATGTCGAGCATCAGCTCGATGCCGGGGCGGAAGCCCGCGTCCAGCCCCACGAGGGCGCCGTAGCCGATGCCGCCCGCGCCGCCCGCGCCGGGTGAGACGGCGGCTTCGGCCGCGCGCGGTCCGACGGCCTGCTCCAGGACCTTCACGTAGTGGACGAGGGCGGCGTCCAGCACCGCCACGTCCTCCGGGGTGGCGCCCTTCTGCGGGGCGAACACCGCGGGTGCGCCCTTGGGCCCGGTCAGGGGGTTGTCGACGTCGCTGGCCAGGACGACCTCCGCGTCGGCCAGCCGCGGGTCCAGGCCCGACAGGTCGGCGCTCGCCAGGTCGGCCAGCGCGGCGCCGCCGGGGCCGACGGGCTGCCCGTCCGCGTCGAGGAACCGCGCGCCGAGCGCCGCGAGCATGCCGGCGCCGCCGTCGGTGGTGGCGCTGCCGCCGACACCGAAGACGAGCCTGCGGGCTCCGGCGTCGAGCGCGGCCCGCAGCAGCTCGCCCGACCCGTAGGTGGTGGCGGTGAGCGGCGCGAAGACGCCCTCCGGCAGCAGCTGCAGGCCGGAGGCCTCGGCCATCTCCACGACGGCGGTGCCGTCGCGCAGCGCGAACGCCGCCGTCACGGGCTCGCCGAGCGGGCCGGTCACGCGGACCTCACGCCGTTCGAACCCGGCGGCCACGGCCGCCGCCACCGTGCCGTCGCCGCCGTCGGCGACCGGCAGGGTCTCGACCTCCACGCCCGGGGCGCCGGCGCAGAGACCGGCCCGCACCCGCTCGGCCACCTGGACGGCCGTGAGCGACCCTTTGAACTTGTCAGCCGCCACCAGCACGTGCGGTGCGCGCGGTGCGGCTCCAGTAACTGCTCCGTCCGTCACTCTTGCATCCCTTGCTATCGAACAGGCAGTCGCGCCAGGAGTGACCCTATCCATACCGCCAGACGGCGTGCCACCCCCCGATAAGACGAGTTTTCGCACCATAGTGGTGCCTCATGAGTACGGAACCGTTCGATCGAACCCCTCCGGAGACCCCGGCTCCCGGTGGACCGGCGAGCCATCCGGTGGAGGCCCGCCCCGACCGCAAGGTCGTCGGCATCGGCGTGGGCGCCGTCGCCGCCGTGGTGCTGTGGGCCTGGCTGGGCAAGGAGTCCTTCGACGAGGCGTCGTCCACCGGACTGGGCTGGGTGCTGGACACCTTCGGGTGGCTCTTCGTGGTCGCCGCGGACGTCTTCCTGGTGCTGTGCCTGGTCATCGCCTTCAGCAGGTTCGGGCGGATCCGGCTGGGCCGGGACGACTCGGAGCCGGAGTTCGGGAACCTGGCGTGGATCGCGATGATGTTCAGCGCGGGCATGGGCATCGGCCTGATGTTCTACGGAGTCGGGGAGCCGCTGACGCACTACCTGAACCCCCCGCCGGCCAGCGGCGCCCGCGCCGAGTCGGGCGAGGCGGCCCGGGCGGCGATGGAGCACTCGTTCTTCCACTGGACCCTCACCCCGTGGGCGATCTACGGGGTGGCCGGTCTCGCGCTGGCCTACGCGGGCTTCCGCAAGGGGCGCGGCAACCGGCTGAGCGCGGCGTTCGTGCCGCTGATCGGGGCGCGCAGGGCGGTGTCCTGGCAGGGCAGGGCCATCGACCTGCTCGCGGTGTTCGCCACGGTCTTCGGCACGGCGACCAGCCTCGGCCTGGGTGCGCTGCAGGTCGCGGAGGGACTCGACATCACCGCCGGGGTGACGCCCGACCTGACGACGGAGCTGATCGTCATCGCGTCGCTGTCCGCGGCGTTCGTGGTGTCGGCGTTCTCCGGGCTGCACCGGGGCGTGAAGTGGCTGTCGACGCTGAACATCGTCCTGGCGGCCCTGCTGATGGTGTTCGTGTTCCTGGTGGGGCCGACGGTGTACGTGCTGGACTCGATCCCCGCGTCGATCGGGGGCTACCTGCAGAACCTGCTGCCGATGGCGACCCGTACCGGGGCGTTCTCCGACCCGGAGTGGCTGGGGGCGTGGACGATCTTCTACTGGGCGTGGTGGCTGTCGTGGGCGCCGTTCGTGGGCACGTTCATCGCCCGGATCTCGCACGGCCGCACGATCCGGGAGTTCCTGATCGGGGTGCTGCTGGTGCCCAGCGGCGCCACGGTCGTCTGGTTCTCGGTGATGGGCGGCTCGGCGCTGCGCCTGCAGTCGACGGGGCAGGCCGACCTGGCGGCGGCGGTGCAGGACGGGGCGGAGGCGTCGCTGTTCGCGATGCTGGACGCACTGCCGATCGGGACGGTCACGTCGTTCGTGGCGATGGTGCTGGTGATGACGTACTTCGTGACGAGCGCCGACTCGGCGTCCCTCGTGATGGGCTCCCTCACCAGCCGCGGCGCGCTGCACCCGCCGACCTGGCTGGTCGTGGTGTGGGGCGTGCTGATGGCGTCGGTGGCGGCGGTGCTCCTGGTGGTGGGCGGTCTCGACTCGCTCCAGACGGCGACGATCCTGGTGGCGCTGCCGTTCGTGGTGGTGATGCTGCTGCTGTGCTGGGCGCTGGTGAAGGAGCTGCGCGACGACCCGGGGGCCGGTCCGGCGCGGCACCACGGCCTGCACGGGCTGAGCGACGTGGTGCGGACGATGGTCGGGGACGCGGTGACGGAGCAGTCGGGGACCCGGCACCACCGGCTGCGCCGGGCCGCGCGCACCCGTACGGGGCAGGGCGGCGACGAGCCCCCGGGGGACGATGCCGGCCGGTAGGCTGGCCGGATGACGTCGCCCGACTACACCGCGTACATCGCCGGGCTGCCGAAGGTGCTGGCCGGCGCCGCCTGCCTGTTCCGGGACGCCGACGGGCGGATCCTCCTCGTGGAGCCGAACTACCGCGAGGGCTGGGCCCTTCCGGGCGGCACGGTGGAGTCGGACGGCGGCGAGACGCCGCGGGAGGCCGCGCGCCGGGAGACGCGCGAGGAGATCGGCCTGGCCGTGGAGCCGGGTGCGCTGCTCGCCGTGGACTGGGTGCGCGGCCCGGGTCGTCCGCCGCTGGTGGCGTACGTGTACGACGGCGGGGTGCTGGACGGGGAGCAGTTCCGGGCGATCCGGCTGCAGGAGTCGGAGCTGCTGTCCTGGAAGCTGGTGGAGCCGGAGGAGGCCGCTGCGTACCTCCCCGGGGCGCTGGGCCCGCGGGTGCGGGCCGCGCTGGACGCCCTGGCAGCGGGCACCGGCCCCGCGGAGCTGGTCGACGGCCGCCCGGAGCGCTGACGACGGGGCCGGGCGTCAGCCGGCGTGGCCGTCGGACCGGGGCTCGCGGACGCGGAGGTCCTCGTCGGGGGAGGCGGTGCGGGCCTCGGTGCGGTGCCCCCGCTTGATGTAGTCGCGCAGCACCAGCTCCACGGCGTCCTGCGGGTTGCCGACCCCCGCCAACACCATGACCTCCACGACGAGTTCGGCGTCCACGCCGATGTTCACCCGAGCCATGCCCGGACTCTACCGGCGATCCGGCGGGACGGGTACCCGTTCGCCTGCCCGTTCGCCCGCCGCGGTGCGGGGTGCCTAGGCTCGGAAGCATGACGATGGTGGCGTTCCTCAGCGGGGCGGGCATCTCGACGGACTCCGGGATCCCGGACTACCGGGGGCCGAACGGGGTGTGGCGGAAGGATCCGGCGGCGGAGAAGCTCGTCGCGTACGACGCGTACATGAGCGACCCGGAGGTCCGGCGGCGCGCCTGGCGGATACGCCTGGACGGACCGGTCCTGCGGGCCGAGCCGAACGCGGCGCACCGGGCCATCGCCGCGCTCGACCGCACGCCCGGGTTCGCCGTGCGGGTCCTGACCCAGAATGTGGACGGGCTGCACCAGGCGGGCGGGATGCCGCCGCACAAGGTGCTGGAACTCCACGGCACCGCGCGGGCCGTCGTGTGCACGGCGTGCCAGGCGCGGTCCTCGATGGGCGACGCGCTGGAACGGGTGCGTGCCGGCGATGCCGATCCGGCGTGCACGGCGTGCGGCGGCATCCTGAAGTCGGCCACGGTGATGTTCGGGCAGCGGCTGGACCCGGACGTGCTGCATCGGGCGGTGGGGATCGCGAAGGCGGCCGAGGTGTTCGTCGCGGTGGGCTCGTCGCTGCGGGTGCAGCCTGCGGCGTCGCTGGCCGGGATCGCCGCGGAGCACGGGGCGCGGCTCGTGGTCGTGAACGCCGAGCCCACCCCCTACGACGCGCTGGCCGCCGAGGTCGTGCGCGAACCCATCAGGACTGCCCTCCCGACGCTGCTGGACCGGCTCGCGCCCTCCTAGAACAGGGCCTGGGGTGCGCTTCGGGCGCTGCTTTCGAAGGCCAGCAGGCGGCGCTTGCGGTCCAGGCCGCCGCCGTAGCCGGTGAGGGCGCCGTCGGCGCCGACGACGCGGTGGCAGGGGACGATGATCCCCACGGGGTTGCGGCCGTTGGCGAGGCCGACGGCGCGGGAGGCGGCCGGGTTGCCGAGCTGCTCCGCGAGCTCCCCGTAGCTGCGGGTCTCGCCGTACGGGATGGTCAGCAGCCGCTGCCACACGGCGCGCTGGAACGGGGTGCCGTGCAGGTGGAGGGGCAGGTCGAAGGACGTGAGGTCGCGGCGGAAGTAGGAGTCGAGCTGGCGGGCGGCCTCGGTGAACGGGCGGGGGTCGGGCGCGCCGAAGGCCTCCTCCGGCGGCCGGTGGCGCTGGTCCGTCATGTACAGCCCGCTGAGGACGCCGTCGGTGGCGACGAGGGTGAGCGGGCCGTACGGGCTGTCGACGACGGTGTGGCTGCGGTGCGTCATGGGCGTGCTCCCTCAGTCGGGCAGGTGGTTGATCGGGTGGCTGTCGGTGGCCCACAGGTACTGCACGGCGTAGGCGCGCCAGGGCCGCCAGGCGGCTGCGCGGGCGGTGAGCGCGGCGGGCGTGCCGGGCAGCCCCAGGGCCGCTGCCGCCTTGCGCACCCCGAGGTCGGTGGGGAGGAAGGCGTCCGGGTCGCCGAGGCCCCGCATGGCGACGGCCTCGACGGTCCAGGGGCCGAAGCCGGGGAGCGCGCGGAGGCGGGCGCGGGCCTCGTCCCAGTCGCTGTCCGGGCCGAGGGTGACGGTGCCGTCGGCGAGGGCGGCGGCGAGCCTGGTCAGTGTGGCACGGCGGGACCGCGGCAGTGCCAGGGTGCCGGGGTCGAGCCCGGCCAGCGCCTCGGGCGTGGGGAACAGGCGGGTCAAGCCGCCCTCGGGGTCGTCGACGGGGGTGCCGTGGGCGGCGGCGAGGCGCCCGGCGTGGGTGCGGGCGGCAGCGGTGGAGACCTGCTGGCCGAGCACGGCCCGGACGGCGAACTCGGCGGGGTCGACGGTCCGGGGCACCCGGCGGCCGGGCGCGGCGTCGACGAGGGGCGCGAGCATCGGGTCGGTGCGCAGCTGCTCGTCGACGGCGACGGGGTCGGCGTCCAGGTCGAGGAGCCAGCGGCAGCGGCTGATGGCGTGGGTGAGGTCGCGGAGGTCGGTGAGGGTGAGGCGGCAGGCGATGTGGCCGTCGCGCGGGGCGAGGGTGGCGATGCCGTGCCCGTACGGGAGGCGGAGGGTGCGCCGGTAGGAGCCGGTCGGTACGCCGTCCGCGCTGTCGAGGCCGCGCGGCAGCCACTCCTCCACGCCGGGGACGGCCGTCGCCGCGAGGTGGCCGAAGAGGTTGGACGGGTGCAGCGGCCTGCGGTACGGGAGGCGGAGGCTGATGGCCCCGGGTGCGGTGGCCCGGCCGGCGGGACCCGCGCTGCGGGCGGCGCGGCCGCGCAGTTCGCCGGGGGCGAGCGCGAAGACCTCCCGTACGGTCTCGTTGAAGGTACGCACCGAGGAGAAGCCTGCGGCGAAGGCGACGTCCGCGAACGGCAGGTCGGTGGTCTCGATGAGGACGCGGGCGGTCTGGGCTCGCTGGGCTCGCGCCAGGGCCAGGGGGCCCGCGCCGAGTTCGGCGCGCAGCTGGCGTTCGATCTGCCGGGTCGAGTAGCCGAGCCGGGCGGCGAGACCGGGCACGCCCTCCCGGTCGACGACACCGTCCCTGATGAGGCGCATGGCGCGGGCGACGGTGTCGGCGCGCGCGTTCCACTCCGGGGAGCCGGGGCTGGTGTCGGGCCGGCAGCGTTTGCAGGCCCGGAAGCCGGCCTGCTGGCAGGCGGCCGCGCTGGGGTAGAACACCATGTTCTGCGGCTTGGGCGGCACGACCGGGCAGCTGGGGCGGCAGTAGATGCGGGTGGTGAGGACGGCGGTGAAGAACCAGCCATCGAAGCGGGCGTCCTTCGAGCGGACGGCCCGCACGCAGCGCTCGGTGTCGGTGTGCATGCTGTCCAGCATCCGCGACGCGCGGCCCCTGGCGCTGGCGGAAATCCGACATGAGCCTTCCCCTGCCTGCGGCTCGACGGAATGCTGTGGCGTTGCTCCGGCGGAAGGCCGGTGTGCCGGGTGCCGGGTGCCGGGTGCCGGGTGCCGGAGGGTCGGCCGCCGGGCGGTGCGGGGCTGGGCGCGCTCCCGGGCGCGGAGCCGCCTTGGAGGGGTGGCGGCCGCGTGTGCAAGGAGTCGGGGGCCACTGGGGCGGGAGCGCATCAGGGCGGGGCGTGGCGCAGTCGGGGTGGCGCCGCGTGGGGGAGGCCGCCGGGCGGTGCGGGGCTGGGCGCGCCCACGGGTGCGGAGCCGCCTTCGCGTGCGGCTGCGTGCGGGAGGGGGCCGGTGGAGCGACGGGGCCGGGCGCGCGGCGTCGGTACTTCAGCGGCCGGACGGCACCGCGGCCGTTGCCGGGGCGTGGCGCGCGCGTGCCCCCGCCGGGGGCGGGGGCACGGAACGCGGGGCCGGGCGTCAGGCCTTGGCGGGGGCGGTGGCCGCCGCGGCGAGGGAGGCGAGGACCGCGGACAGGCCCGTGATGACCTCGGCGTCCTCCGACGGGTGGGTGTCCGCGAAGCGGGTCAGGGAGCCGGGTATGGCGAGCTTCACGTCCTCGACCACCACACCGCCGGCCACACCGGCGGCCTTGCGGGCCTCCGTCTGGGCCCACTCGCCGCCGTACTGGCCGAAGGCGGTGCCGATCACGGCGACCGGCTTGTCCTTGATGGCGCCGCTGCCGTAGGGGCGGGACAGCCAGTCGATCGCGTTCTTCAGCACGGCGGGCATGGTGCCGTTGTACTCGGGGACGACCAGCAGCAGGCCGGCGGCGTCGGACACGGCCGCGCGGAGCCGCGCCGCGGCCTCGGGCAGGCTCGACTCGACGTCGATGTCCTCGTTGTAGAACGGCACCTCGGCGAGGCCTTCGAACAGCTCGACGGTGACGCCCTCGGGGGCGATGCCGACGGCCGCCTCGGCCAGCTGCCGGTTGGTGGAGCCGGCGCGGAGGCTGCCGACGAGGGCGACGATGCGAGCGGACATGGTGACTCCCGTGGATGCAAGAGGACGGCTAAGCGGACCGTGGTCCGTTTTCCTGACACAGTTGTACCACCTAACCGGACCGCGGTCCACTTTCATTCCCGGGCTGGGTACGCTGGTCCCATGAGCACGTCCCCCTCCGCCGGGCGCACCGAGCTGTCCCTCTCCCCGGTCGGCGCCGCACCACCGCTGCGCGCGGACGCCGCCCGCAACCGCGCGCGGCTGCTGGAGGCCGCCGCCCGGCTGGCTGCGGAGCGGGGGCGGCGAACCTGACCATGGAGGCCGTCGCCTGCGCCGCGCAGGTCGGCAAGGGCACCGTCTTCCGCCGGTTCGGGGACCGGGCAGGACTGCTGCTGGCCCTGCTGGACCACCAGGAGCAGCGTTTCCAGGCGGCCTTCATGGCCGGCCCCGCCCCCTGGGCCCGGGCGCGCCCGCCCGCGAGCGGCTCCACGCCTTCGGGCCCGCCGCCATGCGCCACGAGCGGGCCCATCTGGACCTCTACCTGGCCGCGCAGCCGGAGGCGCCCCGCCGGGAGCTGGCGCCCGCGCGCGTCCTGCGCGTCAGCCACCTCGCCGCGCTGCTGCGCCAGGCGGGCACCGACGCGGATCCGCAGCTCGCCGCGCACACCCTGGCCGGTTTCCTCGACGTCGCCCTGGTGGACCACCTGGTCACCCGGCGCGGCATGCCGTTGGAGCGCGTCGAAGCGGGCTGGCACGACCTCGTGGACCGGCTGCTGAGCCCCTGCCGAGTCGGCCGTACGGAACCCTGACGGCCCGCCGCGGCTCCCTGCGGGCCCCCGGAGCCGCGCCGCCGCGCCGCCGGGCCGGGGCACCAGGGAGGCACAACGGCACAGCGGCACGGGGTCGCCGGGCGCCCGCGGGGTCAGTGGCATGTGGGCGGCCGGTGAAGGGCACGGCGGGAGGCGGCGGGCGGGACCGCCCGGGGGCGCAGTGGTGGCCGTAAGGCGTCGGCGGGCCGGCCCGCCCGGGCCCGCGCGGCACTACGATCCGTCAGGTGGCCGCGCCGCCCCCTGCGCTGCCCCGACCCGCCCGCCCCAGCGGAGGAGGACTGCACATGCGCGTCGCCCTCTTCGTCACCTGCGTCAACGACACCCTGTACCCCCGCACCGGCCGGGCCGTCGTCCGGCTCCTCGAACGCCTCGGGGTGGCCGTCGACTTCCCCCTGGCGCAGAGCTGCTGCGGCCAGCCGCAGTACAACACCGGCTACCGCCGCGAGGCCGAACCGCTGCTACGGCGCTTCGACGCGGCCTTCGCCCCCTACGACCACGTCGTCACCCCGTCCGGTTCGTGCGCCGCCATGGTGCGGGACGCCTACCCCCGCATCGGCGCGCGGGCTGCGGCCGAAGGGCGGGGCGGCGCGCTCGCCGCGGCGGCCGCACGGGGCGCGGCGCGAACGTACGAACTGACCGAGTTCCTGGTCGACGTGCTCGGGGTGACGGACGTCGGCGCCTCCTTCCCGCACACCGTGACCTACCACCCGACCTGCCACGGGCTGCGGGCCCTCGGCCTCGGGGACCGGCCGCGCCGGCTGCTCTCCCGCGTCCGGGGCCTGGAGCTGCGGGAGCTGCCGGGAGCCGAGGAGTGCTGCGGCTTCGGCGGCACCTTCGCCGTGAAGAACGCCGCCGTGTCCGCCGCGATGGGCGCCGACAAGGCGCGCGCCGTCCGCGCCACCGGCGCCGGGGTGCTCTGCGCCGTCGACAACTCCTGCCTGATGCACCTCGGGGGAACCCTGGAGCGGCAGGGAGCGGCGGTGCGGGTGGTGCACCTGGCGGAGATCCTGGCGTCGACCGAGGAGGAGCCGTTCGTATGAGCAGCGGAGCAGGCGACAGCACCTACCTCGGCATGCCCGCCTTCCCGCGGGCGGCCGCGACCGCCGTGCGGGACACGACCCTGCGCGGGAACCTGCGGCACGCCACGCACACCATCCGCGCCAAGCGGGCCCGGGCCGTCGCGGAGCTGTCCGACTGGGCGGAGCTGCGCGCCGCCGCCAAGGCGGTGAAGGACCGGACCCTGCGCCACCTCGATCACTACCTGATGCAGCTGGAGGACGCCGTGACGGCCGCGGGCGGCACCGTCCACTGGGCCGCCGACGCCGCGGAGGCGAACCGCATCGTGACGGGCCTGGTGCAGGCGACCGGTGAACGCGAGGTCGTCAAGGTCAAGTCGATGGCCACGCAGGAGACCGGACTGAACGAAGCCCTCGAAGCGGCGGGCATCAGGGCGTACGAGACGGATCTCGCCGAGCTGATCGTGCAGTTGGGCGAGGACCGGCCGTCCCACCTCCTCGTCCCGGCGATCCACCGCAACCGCGGCGAGATCCGCGAGCTGTTCGCACGGGAGATGGGGCGGTGGGGCCGCCCCGCCCCGGAGGGCCTCACGGACGCGCCGGCCGAGCTCGCGGAAGCGGCCCGGCTGCACCTGCGGGAGAAGTTCCTGCGGGCCCGGGTCGGGGTGTCGGGCGCCAACTTCATGGTGGCGGAGACCGGCACGCTCGTGGTCGTGGAGTCCGAGGGCAACGGGCGGATGTGCCTGACGCTCCCGGAGACGCTGATCTCCGTGGTCGGCATCGAGAAGGTCGTGCCGACCTGGCGCGACCTGGAGGTGTTCCTCCAGCTCCTCCCCCGGTCGTCGACGGCGGAGCGCATGAACCCGTACACGAGCATGTGGACGGGGGTGCCCGAGGACGGGGACGGGCCGCGGGAGTTCCACCTCGTGCTGCTCGACAACGGGCGGACGGACACGCTGGCGGACGAGGTGGGGCGGCAGGCCCTGCGCTGCATCCGCTGCTCGGCGTGCCTGAACGTGTGCCCCGTGTACGAGCGGGCCGGCGGCCACGCCTACGGCTCCGTCTACCCGGGGCCGATCGGCGCGATCCTCACCCCGCAACTGCGCGGCACGGGCAGCGCCGTCGACGCGTCCCTGCCGTACGCCTCGACGCTGTGCGGGGCCTGCTACGAGGTGTGCCCGGTCGCCATCGACATCCCGGACGTGCTGGTCCACCTGCGGGAGCGGGTGGTGGAGGGCGGGGAAGCCGTCCGGAACGGGGTGCGGGTCACCCTGCGGCCCGCGAAGGGGCACGCCGCCGAGCGGGCGGCGATGCGGGCCGCGCGGTGGGCCCTGGACCGCCCGGCGGTGCTGCGCGCGGGGCAGCGGCTGGCGGCCCGGACCCGGCGGCTGCACCCCGGCCGGCTGCCGGGGCCCGGCCGGGCGTGGACGGACACGCGGACGCTCCCGGAGGTCCCGGAGGAGTCCTTCCGCCTCTGGTGGCAGCGCACCCGCGAAGGGGGCACG
This sequence comes from Streptomyces sp. CC228A, assembly GCF_021390935.1. Classification (GTDB taxonomy): domain Bacteria; phylum Actinomycetota; class Actinomycetes; order Streptomycetales; family Streptomycetaceae; genus Streptomyces. Next base: position 1,107,026 of record NZ_JAJPUI010000001.1, on the reverse strand, counting down.
CGATGAGCGCCGGGCACGGCGGCGGCGCCTACGGCAGCAGGGAGCGGGTGCTGGCGCGGGTGCGCCGCGCCCTCGCGGACGTGCCGCGCGCGGAGCGCCCGGCGGACGTGCCGGTACGGCGCGCCTACCGGGAGGTCCACGGGGAGCGGACACCCGCCCAGACGGTGGACCTGCTGGCCGGGAACCTGGCGGACTACCGGGCGGTCGTGCACCGCGTGGCCGAGGACGGGCTGCCGCTGCTGCTGATGCGGCTGCTCGCCGCGCGCGGGGCGCTGTCGGTGCTGGTACCGCCCGGGCTTCCGCCCTGGTGGACGGCGGCCGTGGACGCGACGCGGGTGCACGACCGGGCGGCGAGCACGCCGCGTGAGCTGGACGCTGTGGACAGCGTCGTCACGGGCTGCGCGCTGGCGGTCGCGGAGACCGGCACCGTGGTCCTCGACGGCGGTCCTGACCAGGGGCGGCGCCGCATCACGCTGGTGCCGGACCACCACGTCTGCGTCGTACGGGTGCCGGACCAGGTGGTCGGATCGGTGCCGCAGGCGCTGGCGCGGCTCGATCCGCGCCGCCCGCTGACGTGGATCTCGGGGCCTTCCGCGACGAGCGACATCGAACTGGACCGGGTGGAGGGCGTCCACGGCCCGCGCACCCTGGAGGTGGTCCTGCTGGAGACGCCGCCGGGCGGACGCCGGCCGTGAGGACCGTCGCACGGTCCTGACGTGAGGGCCTGGCGGGAGGGCCCGGAGGGCGGAGGCACGGCACACGGCGGTCCCGGGCCCGCCCGGGGACGTGCGGGCCCGGAACTCCACCGGCCGACGCGCGCCCCGGCCGTGGGGGTCCGGGGCCGCGGCCCGCGGACAGCCCCGGTCGGCGGCGTCCCGTCCCGGCGGGTGCGGGTGCGGCGGAGTGCAGTGGCGGGCGGGCCCGCGGGCGTTTGCCGGGCCCGTTCGGGGGAACCCCGGGCGGCATGGACCGAGAGGACGGGGCTGCACGCGCCGGAAGGCGGTCCGTGCCGCGCAGGTCGGCGGCCGCCCTGCTCATGGCGGTCCTGCTGGCCGGGTGCGTCGTGTACGAGCAGACCGAGGAGCCGGGCCCGGTCGACTCGCCCGGGGAGTCCCGGGAGGTGCCGCTGCGCGTGGTGGACCAGGGCGGGCGGACGCTGGCCTTCGTCCCGGTGACCATCGGCGGCGAAGGCCCGTACATGTTCGCGCTGGACACCGGGGCGTCCGCGAGCGTGGTGGACGACGACGTCGCCGACGAGGCCGGACTGCGGTTCACCGGCGAAGAGCGCCAGGTGAGCGGAGTGCTGGGGACGGGCAGGGTGCCGGTGGCCGAGGTGGACGAGTGGCAGGCCGGCGAGGTCGTGCTCGATCCGGGCGAGGTCACCGTCATCGACCTGGACCCGCCGCGCGGCGGAGGGGGCATCAGGGGGCTGCTCGGGTCGGACGTGCTGAGCGAGTTCGGGTGGATCACCGTCGACTACGACGACGGCGTCCTGCGCGTACCGGCGTCATGACACACCGGGGCGGGCGTGCCCTCGGCGGTGGGGCGGTCGCCGAGGTGCGGGCAGCCGCCCGGGCGGCGGAGGCGGAGGCGGAATGAAGGCGACCCTCTCTGCGGGGCGGCTCGCGGGGGCCCGGGTCGGCGCGCACTGGAGTGTCGCGGTGATCGTGGCCGTGCTGGCGCTGGGACTGGCCCGCAGGTTCACGGACGCCTACCCAGGGCGGCCGGCGTGGGCGTACGGACTGGCCGTCGCGGGCTGCGCCGCGGCGCTCCTGCTGTCGCTGCTGGCCCACGGGCTGGGACACGCGGTGGCGGCCCGCCGGGGCGGGGCGGCGGTGGACGACGTCACTTTGTGGCTGCTGGGCGGGGTCGCCCGGCTGCGGGGAGGTCGGGTCGCCGGCCGCCGAGCGGCGCATCGCCGCCGCCGGTCCGCTGGTGAGCCTGGGGCTGGCGGTCGCCTTCGGGCTCGCGGCCTGGGCGGTGGCCGCCTGGGGCGGCGCCGGGCTGCCGGTCGAGTCCCTGGCCTGGATGTCCGCCGTCAACGCGCTCCTGGCCGGGTTCACGGCGCTGCCGCCGCCCCGCTCGACGGCGGACGGCTGCTGCGGGCCTCCTTGTGGCGCAGGACGGGCGACCCGCTGCACGCCACCGCCGTGGCGAGCGGCGCCGGGGTGGCGGTGGGCTGGGCGCTGATCGGGCTCGGGCTGTCCCTGGTCATCGCGGGGATCCTGCTCGCCGGGTTCTGGCTGGTCGTCCTCGGCTGGTTCGTCGTCGCCATGGCGACCGGCGAGGTGCCGGGCAGCGGCGGACGGGACGTGCTGGCCGCCGTTCCGGTGCGCCAGGTGATGAGCCCGGTGCCGGCGGCCGTGCCCGACTCCCTGACGGTGGGCGGCCTCCTGGCCGAACCCCGTCTCCGGTTCGGGGACAGCGCCCTGCCCGTCGTGGACGCGGACCGGCAGCCGGTGGGACTGCTGGAGCGGACCGCCGTCGAGCGGGTCCCGGAGGAGGGCCGGGACGTCACCGTGGCGTCGGTGATGCTGCCGTTCGACGCCGTTCCCGCGGTCGGCCCGGACGAGCCGCTCGGGGGCCTGCTGGACGCCCTGGAGACGAACTCCGCCCACCGGGCGATGGTCGTCGAGGACGGGCGGCTGGTCGGCCTGGTGGCGAGCGCCGACGTCAGCCGCGCGGCGGCCCGCCTGGCGGCCTCCGCGTCGTGGCGGCGGCGGGCGTTCTGACGCGCGGTCCTCTTGCCTTCCCGGATCCGGGAAGGCCGTACCGGATCCGGGAAGGCGGGCGCGGCGGCTCGCCGGGGCGGAGGCCCACGGGTCCGCCGCCCCCGGAAGACTGCGGCACCGGGCGCGGCCGTTCGCCGCCGCGAGGGCGCCGGGGGCGCGGGTACGCGGGCAGCCGGGAGCACCACCGGCGCCGGTGCGCGGGAGGGCTGGAGGCGGCGGCCGAAGGCACTGGCGCACGGGCGGCCGGTAACGCCGACGAGCAAGCTGCGGCCCCGCCGCCTCCCCCGCGGCCGGGATGACGGGCGGCCGGCCGGGTACCCGCTGCCCATGCGATGGCAGCAACTGGAAGAGGGCCGCCCCGGCGACGCCTACCTGCTCGTCCTGGAGCCCGGCGAGGACCCTGTCGCCTGCCTGAACGGCTTCGCCGCGGAACGGGAGGTGCGGGCCGCGCAGATCACCGCCGTGGGGGCCTTCGAGACCGCCGTGGTGGGCTGGTACGACCGGGACGCCCGGGACTACCGCAGGATTCCCGTCGATGAGCAGAGCGAGGTCCTGTCACTGGTCGGGGACGTCGCCGAAGGGGAGGACGGACCGGCGGCCCACGTGCACACGGTGCTCGGCCTGGCGGACGGCTCCACCCGCGGCGGCCACCTGCTGGAGGCACGGGTGTGGCCCACCCTGGAGGTCGTGCTGCGGACCAGCCCGGCGACCCTGCGCAAGACGTACCGCCCGGAGGTGGGTCTGGCCCTCATCGCGCCGTCCGGCGGCGGCCAGGCGGGGCCCGCCGGCCGGCGGGCGGAGGGCAGCGGAGGGCCCGGCGCGTGAAACGGCTTCCGCCCGGACGGCGCCTCCCGGCGAGTGTGACGAGGTGGTGGCCCCGACGCGCGCCGCGTGCAGCAGGCGGGGCCCCGGGGCGCCGTGCGGCAGCGCCGTCCCGGCCGTGCGCCGGAGCGCGCGGGGGGAGTCGGCCCGCGCCCCGCAGTCCTGCGCGGGGGCGCCGCGGCTGGTACGGGCGGTGGACGGAGCGCTAGCCGTCCAGCCGGGCGGCGAACGTGTCGTAGGCCCGCGTGTCGAAGAGGACGAAGGTGACTTCCTCGACCCGGGTCGGTGTGCCGCGCACGGTCTCGACGGCGATGCGCGCCCCGTCGTCCATCGGCCATCCGTAGACGCCGGTCGAGACGGCGGGGAACGCGACCGTGCGGGCGCCGAGCTCGTCGGCGACCTTCAGGGACTCGCGGTAGCAGGAGGCCAGGAGCGCGGAGCGGTCCTCGTCCGGTGCGTACACCGGGCCGACCGTGTGGATCACCCAGCGGGCCGGGAGGCGGCCCGCGGTGGTGGCGACGGCCTGGCCGGTGGGCAGTCCGCGGCCGTAGTGGGAGGCACGCAGGGCGCGGCAGTCCGCGAGGATGTCGGGACCGCCCGCGCGGTGGATGGCGCCGTCGACGCCCCCGCCGCCGAGGAGGGAGGAGTTGGCGGCGTTGACGACGGCGTCCACGTGCTGCCGGGTGATGTCGCCCTGGACGAGGCGCACGACAGGGGTCTGCTCGGTCATCGGAGCCCTCCTGGGGTGCCGGTCGGACGGGTCAGATGGTGCTGCGGAGGTGGCGCCAGACCGCCTTGGCGGCGTTGTGGCCGGACATGCCGTGGACACCGGGGCCGGGCGGCGTGGCCGAGGAGCACAGGAAGACCGCCGGGTGCGGCGTGCTGTACGGGCGCAGCGTCACGCGGGGCCGGAGCAGCAGTTGGAGGCCGCTGGCGGCGCCGCAGGCGATGTCGCCGCCCACGTAGTTGGCGTTCCGGGCGGCGAGCTCGGGCGGGCCCGCGGTCGCGCGGGCCAGGACGAGGTCGCGGAAGCCGGGGGCGAAGCGTTCGAGCTGGCGCTCGATCGCGTCGGTGAGGTCGCCTTCCCAGCCGTGGGGGACGTGCCCGTACGCCCAGAAGACGTGCTTGCCCTCGGGTGCGCGGGACGGGTCGACCAGGCTCGGTTGGGCGGTGATGAGGAACGGCACCTGAGGGGCGGTGCCCCCGGACGCCTGCCGCAGGGCGGTGCCGATCTCGCGGCTGCTGGGCCCGATCTGGACGGTGCCGGCGCGGCGCGGCTCCTCGGCGGTCCAGGGGACGGGGCCCGCCAGGGCGTAGTCGATCTTGAAGGCGGCGGCGCCGTAGCGGTAGCCGTCATAGAGGCCGCCGAGGCCGGCGATCCGGGCGAGGGCGGTCGGGGAGGTGTCGAAGACGTACGCGCGGGCGGGCGGCAGGTCGTCGAGGCGCTTCACCTCGTAGCCGGTGTGGAGGGTGCCGCCGAGTGCGCGGACGTACGCGGCGAGGGCGTCCGAGACGGCCTGGGAGCCGCCGCGCGGCAGCGGCCAGCCGCCCGCGTGCGCGGCGAGGGCGAAGACGAGCCCGATCGCGCCGGTCGCGAGCCCGCCGAGCGGCGCGATGACATGGGCGACGAGGCCCGCGAAGAGGGCGCGCGCCCGGTCGTCGCGGAAGCGGCGCATCAGCCACGTGGACGGCGGCAGGCCGGTGAGGCCGAAGCGGGCGAGCAGGACGGGGTCGCGGGGCAGGGCGGTGGCGGGCAGCGACATGAAGTCCCGGGCGAGCGTGTCCCACTTGCCGATGTACGGGGCGACAAGCCGGCGGTACGCGCCGGCGTCGCGCGGTCCGAACGACGCGGCGGTCTCGGCGACGGAGCGGGCCAGCACGGCCGCCGTGCCGTCGTCGAAGGGGTGCGCCATCGGGAGCGGCGCGTGCAGCCACTCCAGGCCGTACCGGTCCAGGGGCATCCCCTTGAACGCCGGGGAGCCGGCGCCGAGCGGGTGCACGGCCGAGCAGGGGTCGTGGCGGAAGCCGGGAAGCGTGAGCTCCTCGGTGCGGGCACCGCCGCCGACGGTGTCCTTGGCCTCGAAGACGGCCACCGAGAACCCCCGGCGGGCCAGCTCCGCGGCGGCGGTCAGTCCGTTGGGGCCCGCGCCCACGACGACGGCGTCCAGCATCGACGTCACCTCGCCCCTCCTTCGCCCATCCTCGTCGGCCTCCCGGCCGACCACGCCAAGAGCGCCAGGATATGCCGCGGGGCCCGAACAGTGGCGCCCGGACGGCAGTTGCCGGCCGCCGGCTGCGGAACGGCGGGCGCCGGCCACGGGCCGTACGGCGGGAGGACCGGCCCGGGAACCGGCGGAGAGCAGGCCGCGACTCCCGGCGGCCGGGCGCGGCGCAGAAGCCGTCGCGGGCACCGCCCGCGGGCCCGCCTCCCCGCCGTGCGGGGCCGCACCTTCCCCGCCATGCAGGTCCGCCGCCGTGCAGGTCCGCCCCTCCCCCGCCATGCGGGACCGCCGCCGTGCCGGTCCGTCTCTCCCGCCGTACAGGTCCGGCGCCGCCATGCAGGTCCGCCGCCGTGCAGGCCCGCCCCCGCCGTGCAGGCCCGCCCCCGCCGTGCAGGTCCGCCTCCCCCGCCGTGCGGGGCCGCACCTTCCCCGCCGTGCAGGTCCGCCGCCGTGCAGGTCCGCCCCTCCCCCGCCATGCGGGACCGCCGCCGTGCCGGTCCGCCCCCGCCGTGCAGGTCCGCCGCCGTGCCGGTCCGTCCCCGCCGTGCAGGCCCGCGCCCGCCATGGTGATCCGCCTCCCCGGCCATGCGGGACCGCCGCCATGCTGGTCCGCCTCCCCCGCCATGCGGTCCCCCCGCCATGCGGTCCCCGCCATGCGGGCCCGCCCCGGGCAGCCTCCCGGCACAGCGCGCCGGCTCTGCGCGGCCCGTGGGTCCGCCGCCCGCACCGACCCGGGCCGCAGGCGCGGCGGGTTCGGCAGGGGCAGCAGCGGGCGGCAGGCCGCGGCGGGCGGGTCCGCGGCGCCCTACTGCGCCGCCATCAGCCCGCGTACCCGCTGCGCCGTCGCGGCGTCCCGGGCCGCCGCGAAGGGCAGCACGTTGCCGCCGGTGATGCTGAACGGGCGGCCGCCGACCGTGACGTGGGCGCCGCCCGCCTCCGTGAGCAGCAGCAGGCCCGCGGCGTGGTCCCAGGCGTACTCCCACGAGAAGGCCAGCGCGTCCAGCTCGCCGCGGGCCACCGCGAGGTACGCGAGCCCGGCCGAGCCGCAGGGCCGCGCGTCGACCCCGAGGCGGCCAGGCCCAGCAGGGCCCGCTTCTGGTCGGGGGTCGTGTAGTCGGGGTGGGACGTGGCCACCCGCAGGGCGGCGTCCGGCCGCGGCGCGCCCGCGTGCAGTTCGGCGCCGTTCAGCCGGGCGCCCCGGCCGCGCACCGCGACGGCCATCTCGTCCCTGGCGGGGGCGAAGGTCCAGGAGGCCAGCAGCTCCCCGTGCCGGGCCAGCGCCACGAGGGTGCAGAAGCCCGGGTCGCCGTGGACGAACTGGCGGGTGCCGTCCACGGGGTCGACGATCCACACGTACGCGTCGCCGCGCACCGCCTCGTACACGCGGGGGTCGGCGTGCACGGCCTCCTCCCCCACCACCACGGAGCCCGGGAGCAGGGCGGTGAGGGACGCCGTCAGGTGTTCCTCCGCGGCGCGGTCGGCGACGGTCACCAGGTCGTGGGGGCCGCTCTTCTCGGTGACCTCGTGCGCGGCGAGCTGCCGCCAGCGCGGCATGACCTCGGCGGCGGCCGCGGCACGGACCGCGTCCTCGGCGGCGGTGAGGAAGGCGTCGTCCAGCAGCTGATCGATCATATGCCCATCACATCATGCCGTGTGCCCGGCGGCCCACCGCCCGCCGCGGCCCGTCGAGCGGGCCCCGGTCACGGCGTCCGGGAGGACCACAGCGCCTCCAGGCCGTGCGGCCGCCGCTCCTGCCAGCGCAGCTCGCCCTCCAGCTGGGCGGCGAGCGAGACCAGCCGCTCCTCGCCGCCGCCCGGCCCGAGCAGCTGGGCGCCCACCGGCAGACCGGATCCGGTGAAGCCGGCGGGGACGTTGACGGCGGGCCAGCCGAGGACGTTCCAGGGCCAGGTGTAGGGGCAGGCGGCGGCCATGGTGGTGTCGGTGCGCCAGGCGCTCATCGTGTCGAAGAGGCCGACGCGGGGCGGCGGGGACGCCGTGGTGGGGGTGAGGACGACGTCGTACGAGGCGAAGAAAGAGCCGACCCTGCGGTGCTGGCCGGTCTCGCGGGCGCGGGCCGCCCGCAGCAGCGGGCCGCCGAGGCGGCGGCCGGTGCGGGCGGTGCCCCGGGTGCGGGGGTCGAGCAGCGCCGGCTCGGGGTGCCGGTCGGCGTAGGCGGCGACTCCGGCGGTGGCGCGGGGCAGGAAGCCGAGGCCGATGAGGCCGTAGCGGGGCCTGGCCTCCTCCACCGTGTGGCCGAGCCGGGCCAGGGTCTCGGCGAGGCCGGTGACGGCGCGGTGTATGTCGGGGTGGAGGGGCGCGGGCGTGGCGGTGAAGGGCGGCTTCCAGGCGAGCGCGATCCGGAGCCGGCCGGGGTCGCGGCGTGCGGCGGCCGAGGCGTCGACGGCGGGCAGCCGCAGGCCCTCGCGGGGGTGCGCCCCGGAGACCGCGTCGAGCAGCAGGGCGGCGTCGGCGACCGTGCGCGCCAGCGGGCCGTTGACGGTCAGGCCCTCGAAGCAGTCGTCGTACGGGTGGACGGAGACCCGGCCCCGCTGCGGTTTGATGCCGACCAGGCCGGTCCAGGCGGCGGGGATGCGGATGGAGCCCGCGCCGTCGGAGCCGAGGGCGGCCGGTACCAGCCGGGCGGCGACGGCCGCGGCGGACCCGCCGGAGGAGCCGCCGGGGGTGTGGCGGAGGTTCCACGGGTTGCGGGTGGCGCCGAAGGCCGGGCCTTCGGTGAACGCCCACTGGCCGAACTCGCAGGAGTTGGTCTTGCCGACGATGACGGCGCCCGCGGCGCGCAGCCTGCGCACGGCTTCCCCGTCGGCGCGGGCGGGCGGTACGGCCCCGGCGGTGCCGAAGCGGGTCGGCAGCCCTGCCACGTCGGTGTCGTCCTTGACGGCGACGGGCACGCCGAGGAGCGGTGCCGTCTCGCCGGCCGCGAGCCGCCGGTCGGCCTCCCGCGCCTCGGCGAGGGCCTCTTCCGCCCGCACGCAGCGGAAGGCGTTGAGGGTGCTGCGGGTCGCCTCCACCCGGTCGAGGCAGGCCCGCACGAGGTCCGTCGCGGTCACGCCGCCTTCGCGTAACTCCCTTGCCTGCTCCGCGAGTCCGAGGTCGGCCGCGGCCGTATGAGCCGTTTCGTTGGACATGACGGACGATCATATGTTCGTCCGCCGTCGGGCGGCAGTGCCGCTCTGCGCCATCGTCGCGCACCCGCTGCGCGCATCGGTGCGCCGCGGCCGGGCGGGCGGCCGCCGGTCCGCGGGTCATCCGGGTTCGTGGGCGTGCGGGCTCGCCGGGGGCGGCTCGGCGGGGCGGTCCCGGCCGCCGTCCCGGCCGGACACCGCCACGACGGCCAGGGCCGCGACGACCGCCCCCGCGGCCACCCGGCCCGCGGCCCGTACCGCCCAGCCGGGCAGGGCCGCGCCCGCCCGCGGCGGGCCCAGCCGCTCGGCCCGGCGGGCGGGGCGCAGCAGCCGGACCAGCAGCAGCGCCGCGACGGGGAGCTGCAGCAGCCACAGCACCGTGCGGGGCCATTCGCCGTACCAGACGTTGGTGCCGTACAGCAGGGTGTGCCACACGCTCAGCACGTACACGACGATCACGAAGCGGTGCAGCCGGCGCCAGGTGTTCGCCCCGATGCGGTGCCGGACGTAGAACAGCAGGCCGAGCGGGACGGCCAGATAGAGCGCTGCCTGCCCGAGGGGGATGGCGATCCGGCCGGTGCCGGAGTCGTACCAGCCGGGCACGAAGGTGTCCGCGAAGCCCGCCCACAGCCGCGCGGTCCACGCCGGCTGATCGTCGTACCGTACGAGTTCGGCCGCGAACATCAGGGCGTGGGCGCACATCAGGGCCATCGCGGTCAGGCTCGTGGTGCGGTGCCAGCGTTCGAGGAGCCGGCGGCCGGCCGGCAGCCGGGCGGGGCGCGGCCCCGACAGCAGCAGTCCGAGCATGACGGTGCCCCAGGCCCACAGCAGGCCGGACCAGCCGAACGCCTGGCTGAGCAGGTACATCCAGTAGGTGCCCGGGTCGCCCATGAACGGCATGACGGCGGCCGTCGCCGAGTCACCGGACGCCATGCGGGCGTAGAGGAGCGCGAAGACGGCCGCCGTCACGGCGACCGCCGCACCGGCGTCGGGCAGTGCGGCCCGCAGGTCGGCGCCCAGGGCGGCGCGGCCGTCCGGGCGCCGCTCAGGGGCGGGCCGCGCGGTCGCGCCGTCGTCCTCGGGGGTCGTGTCCGGCAGCATCCCGTGCCTTCCTGTGCGCGGGACACCATGGGCGGTGTGCGGCTGCCGCGTCGGCCACCAGTGTGGACGGGACGCCCGGGACGTCCCAGGCAGCATCCGGCCAGAGTGGCCGACGTGTCGGCCGGGGCCCGCGCGGACCCGGCGCGGCTGCGTCCTCCCGGCCGAGCGCCGGAGGGCTGCCGGCCGTGTCCGGCGCGGGCCCGGCGCCCCGCCCGCGTACCGCTCGCATCCGGACATCCGGCGGCGGGACCCTGCCGCGGCGGCGCGAGCCGCCCTACGCTGAGGCCAGCAGTCGGTTCGCGCCTCCCGTCCGGTCACGCCTCCGGGCGGCGCGACGCAAGAGGGAACCCGGTGGGAATCCGGGACTGTCCCGCAGCGGTGAGTGGGAACGAAAGCCGTCACCAGCACTGGGCCCCGTCCGGGGGCCGGGGAAGCGACGGCCGGTAGGTGCCTGCCGGGTCCTCCGGCGGGTGGGCCCGCGAGTCCGAAGACCTGCCACTGCGCCCGCTCCTGGCAGCGGGCTGCACGCGGTGGCCTCGAGGACTGGGTCGGCGGTACGGACGGCTGCACGGCACCCGCCGCGCCTCCTGCCCGGTCGCCCTCGGGGCTCGGGACCAGGAGGAGGACATGCCCGTGACCACGCGAGTGCCCGCCGTCCGCGCCGGATGCCGGCCGGCCCGCGCCGCGGCGGACCGGACCGGCCGGTGCTGACGTCGGCAGAAACCGCCCGCGGGGCGCGGCGGCCGCCGGGGCCCACGGTGTCCGGGGTGTGCCACGGCACCCTGGGCGAGCTGTACCAGGGCCCGCTGCGGGCGGGCGCCGAGCCGGACATCGCCGTGGTGTCCTTCCCCGTGGACCGCCACTCCTGGGTGCACTTCACCCCGGGGCCGGGTGCGCCCCAACCGCTGCCGCCCGGGGAGAAGTCGGCGGCGGCGGCCCGGCTCTTCCTGGAGCACTACGGGCTCACGCTGCCGCCCGGCCGCTGGAGCGCCCACTCCGACCTGCGGGTGGGCGTGGGGATGGCGAGCTCCACCGCCGACATGGTGGCGACGCTGCGCTGCCTGTTCCGGCTCTTCGCCCTGCCGTACGACACGGACGTGGTCATCGGCGTCCTGGCGGAGGTGGAGCGGGCCGACAGCGTGTTCCTCGACGAGTTCGCCCTGTACCTCAGCGGCCGGCACCGCGTGGTCCGGCGGCTCGGCACGGACCTCGGCTTCCACACCGCCTACGTCACCGAGCCCGGCACGGTGGACACCGCCGCCGTCACCGACCTGCTGCTGGCGCACTACCGGCGGCGCGGGGAGGAGTACGAGCGGTGCCTGACCGACCTGCTGAAGGGCTTCGCGTCGGGCGACCCGGCCGCCGTGGCGCGGGCGGCCACCGCCAGCGCCGCCCTGTCGCAGGACGTGCTGCCCAAGGCGGCGTTCGGCAGCATGCTCGCGCACCGCGAGCGGTTCGGCGCCGACGGTGTGTTCGTCGCCCACACGGGCTGCCTGATCGGCTACCTCTTCCCCGGCCGCCTCGACGCGGCCCTCAAGTCGGAGCTGTCCGCGTTCTTCCACTCGCTCGGCCACCAGTGTTCCTTCGCCCAAGGAGGCTACGGGTGATCCACCCCCACATCGCCGACGCGCTGAAGGTGCCCGACCTCGTCCGGCTCACCGACGGCCTCGTCCTGATCCGGTTCGAGTCGATGAAGGTCTACTCGGCGCTCGCCGCCGTCCGCCACCTGCTGGAGCGGGGCACGATCCGGCCGGGGCAGACCCTGGTGGACAGCTCCAGCGGTATCTACGCCTACGCGCTGGCGCTGGCCTGCCACCGCCACGGCATGCGCTGCCACATCGTCGCGTCCACGACCGTGGACACCACCACACGGGCCCAGTTGGAAGTCCTCGGCGCCACCGTCGAGCAGGTCAGGCCCTCGAAGGACCTCAAACTCGACCAGGAGCTGCGGGTGCGGCGCGTCGAGGAGCTCCTCGCCGACCACCCCGACTGGCACTGGATGCGCCAATACCACGACGCCGTGCACTACCTCGGCTACCACGAGGTCGCCGACCGGATCGCGGCGGCGTTCCCCGGGGCCCCGCTGACCGTCGTCGGGGGGGTCGGTTCGGGAGCCTCGACCGGCGGCGTCGTGGAGCGGCTGCGCTCGGCGGACCCGTCGGTGCGGCTGGTCGGCGTGCAGCCCTTCGGCAGCGTGACCTTCGGCAGCGAGGACCACCACGACCCGGAGGCGATCATCGCCGGCATCGGGTCGTCCATCGTCTTCGACAACGTCCGCCACCATCTCTACGACGCCGTGCACTGGCTGGACTTCACCCACGCCATGGCCGGCACGGTCGCGCTGCTGCGGGACCACGCCGTCTTCGCCGGGCTGTCCACCGGCGCCGCGTACCTGGCCGCCGCGCACGAGGCGCGCCGCCACCCGGACCGGCTGCACCTGGTCATCGGCGCCGACACCGGGCACCGCTACGTCGAGCGCGTCTTCGCCCGGCACGCGGAAGCCCCGGACCCGGCCGCCCTGAAACCGGTCGAGATCACCGCACCCGAGGAGATGTCCATGCCCTGGTCCACGATGGCCTGGCGGCGCACCGCCGGCCCGGCACGAGGAAAGGAGCGGGCGGCATGAGCGTCGCCTCCCTGGAGTCACTCACCTTCGGCCTGGGGCACCTGGTGCGGGCCGCCGACGCGCTCGGGGAGCGGCTGACGCTGCTCACCTGCGACCGCTCCTTCTACGCCTACGAGCTGGAGCGGCTCCCGGCGGACGCCCTCGACGTCGTGGAGACCGACACCTTCGACGTGGACGGTGTGGCGGAGCTGCTGCGCCGGATGCCCGGCCTGCGCGGCCTGATCAGCTCCACCGACACGTGGACGGCGGTCGGCGCCGCGCTCACGGAGCGCCTGGGCCTGCCCGGGCTCGACCCGGCCGTCCTGCGGCTCACCCGCGACAAGGCGGCTGTGCGCGGCCGCCTGCACGAGGCGGGGCTGTCGCGCGGGCGGGCCGTGGAGGCGCCGGGGGCGGAGCTGCGGGAGGTGCTGCTCAAGGAGGTCGGGCTGCCCGCCGTCCTGAAGGACACGGCGGGCACGGGCAGCCAGAACGTCTGGCTGGTCCGCGACGAACCGGAGCTGGAGGCGGCGCTGCGCGAGGCGGCCGGGCGGGAGCTGAGGGGGCGGCTGTTCGCGGAGCCGTACTTCAGCGGGCCGGTGTACAGCGCCGAGACCCTCACGTGGGCGGGCCGCACGCGGCTGCTGGGCGTCTCCAGCCGGCTGATGTCGCCGGAGCCGTACTTCCGGGAGGAGATCACGGCGTTCCCCGTGGCCTTCCCCGAGGCGCGGCGGGCCGCGCTGGAGCGGTGGCTGGGCGAGGTGCTCGCGGTGATCGGCTACACCGACCGTTTCGCGCACGTGGAGTTCGTGCTGACGGCGGGCGGCCCGGAGGTGGTGGAGGTCAACCCCAGGATCGGGGGCGCCCTGGTCGGCGAGGGCATGTGCCGGGCGCTCGGCGCGAACGTGTACGAGGCGGTGGTCGAGGCGGCGCTCGGCCGCCGCCCCCGGTTGATGGACGCCGAGCTGCCCGGCGGTCCGGCGGTCGCCTTCGTGCTGGGCTACCCGGCCGCGCCCGGGGTGTTCACCGGTGTCGCCGGGCTGGACCGGCTGGCGGACATGCCGGGGTCGCCGGCCTGGTACCCGGTCAGGTCCGTCGGTGACCGGGTCGAGCACCTGGCCGACAGCCGCGGGTACGCGGGGATCGTCTACGCGGAGGCGGAGACCGCGGAGCTCGCCACGCACCGCGCGGTCGCCGCCGCCAACGCGCTGACGGTGCTCACCGAGCCGGTCCCGCTGCCGGATGCCGCCGGCGGCGGGGAGTCCGGTGGCTGATCGCTCCCCGGGCGGGGCGGGTCTGCGGGCGGCGCTGTCCTCGCTCGACGGCCCGCTGCGCTTCCTGCTGCTCAGTTCGTTCCTGATCCCGCTCGGCAGTTTCATGGTGCTGCCGTTCATGTCGGTGTTCCTGCACGAGCGGCTCGGGATGGGGCTCGGCACGGTGGGCGTGGTGCTGGCCGCCGCGTCCCTCGTGCAGTTCTCCGGCGGGGTCGCGGGCGGGGCCCTGGCGGACCGGATCGGGTTGCGCCGGACGATGCTGTGGGCGCTGCTCGTCCGCACGGCCGGGTTCGCCGGCTTCCTGCTGGCCCTGCGCTGGCCGCCGCTGGCCGTGGGGGCGCTGATCCTGACGTGCTGCGGGGCCGCGCTGTACCTGCCCGCGAACAAGGCGTACCTCGTGCACGGGGTGGCGGACGAGCGGCGCCCGGCGTTCCTGTCGGCGGGGAACGCCGCCCTGAACGCGGGTATGGCGGTGGGGCCGCTGGTCGCGGGGCCGTTCGTGCTGTCCTCGCCCGGCTGGCTGTTCACGGTGGTGACCGCGCTGTTCGTACTGGTCACCGCGGGCCACGCGCGGCTTCCCGCGGTGGGCGCGAGGGGGCGGCAGCCGGGCGGTGAGACGGCCGGGCGGGGCCTGCTCGCCGGGGTGGCGGCCCTGCCGTTCGCCGCGAACGCGCTGGCGTTCTACCTCTACTTCCACTTCCAGCACTACCTGGCGGTGTACGCCGTCGAGCGGGCGTCCGGCACCTTCTACAGCCTGGTGCTGCTGCTCTGCTTCGCGCTGGTCATCGTCGTCCAGCCGCTCGCCTCCGGCCTGATCGAGCGCATGCCGTACGCGACGGCCCTCACGGTCGGTTTCGCCGGGCTGGCGGCCGGGCTGGCGGTCCTGGCGGTCGGCACCCGTCCGGCGCTGCTGGCAGGCGCGGCGCTGCTCACACTGGGCGACATCGTGCTTTTCCTGAAGAACGACCTGGAGGCGCTGCGCCGCAGCTCCCGCTCGGACGCCGTGGTCTTCGGCCGGCAGCGGCTGGCCGCGGGGCTCGGCGCCTGCGCGAGCGGGCTGCTCGGCGGCCAGCTGTACGGCTTCGGCGAACGGGCCGGGGACACCGGCTGGTTCTGGCTGCTGGCGGCGGCGCAGTGCCTGCTGCTGCCTCCGCTGCTGCTGGCCCTGCGCGACCGCGGAGCGGAACACCTCCCTCCGCCAACCGACGACGAAGGAGCACGGACACCTCATGACACGGACGGGCGGGTTCCAGGACGATGACTTCTGGACCGGGTTCCACGACTTCCTCTTCTCCGAGCAGCGCCACACGCACGCCGCGGAGCTGCTGGACACCTCTCCCCTGCTGTCCTTCGCCCCCGGCTCGCGGGTGCTGGACCTGTGCTGCGGACCCGGGGTGTTCACCGTTCCGCTGGCCCTGCGCGGCCACCGCGTGACGGGAGTGGACCTGAGCCCGGCCATGCTGGACCGGGCCCGCAAGCGGACGGCCGACGCGGGCGCGCAGGTCACGTACGTGCGGTCCGACGCACGCGCGTACGAGGCACCGGACTCCTTCGACGCCGTCCTCAACCTGTTCACCTCCTTCGGCTACTTCGAGGACCCCGCGGACAACGCCCGGGTGATGCGCACCATGTACCGCTGCCTGGCGCCGGGCGGCACGCTCGTGCTGGACCTCGCGGGCAAGGAGCTGCTGGCCCGGAAGGTGACCCCGCCGAAGGTGGTGCAGCGCGGCGACGACCTGCTGGTGCAGACCGACACCGTGCTGGACGACTGGGCCCGGCTGCGCAGCGACTGGGTCCTGGTCCGGGGCGACCGGGTGACGCGGGCCACCCTGGTGTGGTTCGTGTACAGCGCGGTCGAACTGCGGCGGATGGCGCAGGACGCGGGGTTCGGCCGGGTGGAGGTCTTCGGCGGCTTCGACGGCCGCCCCTACGACGGGAACGCCGAGCGGCTGATCCTGAGGGCCGTCCGCGGGCACTGACGGCCGGGGGGCGCGCCGGGGGGCGGCGCACGCCCTTTTGACGCCGACCGGGCAGACCGTAGGATCAGCGGGTCATCACCGCGACGGGAGATCAGGAAGCCGGTGCGAGTCCGGCACGGTCCCGCCACTGTGACCGGGGAGTGCACCCCTTCGTACGCCACTGCGCGCCGCGCGGGAAGGCCAGGGGGCGGAGCGTCGATCCGGGAGTCAGGACACTGGCCTGTCGCGGGCCCGATCCGAGGAGCGCGGACTCCCCAGGAGGCTTCACGTGCACAACCGCCCCCCGCTGTTCACCCCTGCCCGCCGGCACCGTGCCCTGCGCGCCGCGGCCGCGGCCGTCGCCCTGTCGGCAGCCCTGCTGACCGCCGGCTGCGGCGCGGCGAAGGACGCCCCCGCGGACCCGAAGGCCGCGGCGCCCTCGGCGGCGGGCTTCCCCGTCACCATCGACAACTGCGGTGTGAAGACCACGTACGACAAGCCGCCCTCCCGGGTGGTCACCATCCACCAGCACCCGGCGGAGCTCATGCTGGCGCTGGGCCTGAAGGACCGCATGGTGGGCACCGCCTTCCCCGACTCGGCCGTGCTGCCCGAACTGGAGAAGGATTTCGCCGCCATCCCCGAACTGGCCGAGCGGGAGCCGTCCTTCGAGACCGTCCTGGACGCGGAACCGGACCTCGTCTACGGCGGCTACGGCAGCGCCTTCGACGAGAAGGAGGGCCGCTCCCGCAAGGCGTTCGCCGACGCCGGCATCGACACCCACCTGAACCGCGAGTACTGCGGCAAGAAGCAGGTGACGATGCAGGACACCTACGACGAGGTCCGCACCGTCGGCCGGATCTTCGGCGTGCCCGACCGGGCGGACAAGCTGGTCGCCGACCTCCAGGCGGAGGTGGGCGCGGCCGCCGCCGCCGTCAAGGGCGCACCCGCGGTGCCCGTCTTCGTGTACGACAGCGGCGACAAGTCGGCCTTCACCGCGGGCGGCAAGAGCCTCGGCACCGAACTGATCAGGCTGGCCGGCGGAAAGAACGTCTTCGCCGACCTGGACGAGGTCTTCGGCGACGTCTCCTGGGAGCAGGTCGTGGCACGCAAGCCGGAGGTCATCGCGATCTACGACTACGCCGGCTCCGGGAGCGTCGAGCAGAAGAAGAAGTTCCTGCTCGCCCAGCCCGCGCTCAAGGACGTCCCCGCCATCAGGAACGAGCGGTTCGTCGTGCTGCCGCTGACGGCCACGCTGGTCGGCGTGCGGTCCGCCTACGCGGTGGAGGACCTGGCCCGCGGCATCCATCCCGAGAAGTTCGCGTGACGGCCTCAGCCGTCCGCGCCGATCCCCCCACCGAGCAGACCGCGCCACCGGGGCGGCGGGGCGACGGACGGGCGGGCCCGGCGGGCCTCACCGTCACCCTCGTCTCCCTGGCCGCCCTGCTGGTGGTGTCCGCCACGGCCGGACTGGCCATCGGCTCCGTGCACGTGCCGCCCGGGCAGGTGTGGGGCATCGTGACGC
The DNA here is from genome assembly GCF_021390935.1 of Streptomyces sp. CC228A. Classification (GTDB taxonomy): domain Bacteria; phylum Actinomycetota; class Actinomycetes; order Streptomycetales; family Streptomycetaceae; genus Streptomyces. The sequence goes on along the minus strand of NZ_JAJPUI010000001.1, from coordinate 1,089,650 downwards.
ACGCGCTGGGCGCGTCGTGGGCGGAGCCGGACTGGTCCGGGGCGCGGGAGACCATCGTGCTGGACGTGCGGGCGCCCCGCGTGCTGCTCGGCGCGGTGGCCGGCGCGGGGCTCGCCGTGGTGGGCACCGCCCTGCAGGCGCTGATCCGCAACCCGCTGGCCGAGCCCTACCTGCTCGGCGTCTCCTCCGGCGCGTCCCTGGGCGCCGTCGTGGTGATCGTGTTCGGGGTGACCCTGCTCGGGCCGGTGTCGCTGCCGGTGGCGGCGTTCGCGGGCGCGCTGGGGGCGCTGCTGCTCGTCTACGCCACGGCCCGCACCGGGGGCGGATCACGTCGGGGAGGCTGGTCCTCTCCGGTGTGGCCATCGCCGCGGTCCTCACCGCCGTGCTGGACCTGCTGCTGCTCACCACCGACCGGGGCAACGAGGCCCGTACGGTCCTCGCCTGGACCCTCGGCGGCCTCGGCGGCGTGAACTGGGACACGCTGTGGCTGCCCGGCGCCGCCCTGCTCCTGGGCATCGGGGTCCTGATGGTGCACGCGCGGAACCTGAACCTGCTGCTGGCCGGCGAGGAGGCCGCGACCACGATGGGGCTGGACGTGGCCCGCTTCCGCGCCCGCATGTTCGTGCTGCTCTCCCTCGTCACCGGCGTCATCGTCGCGGCGTGCGGACCCATCGGGTTCGTCGGGCTGATGCTTCCGCACATCGTGCGGCTCCTCGTCGGCGGCGACCACCGCCGCGTCCTGCCGACGGCCGCGCTGGGCGGCGCGGTCTTCCTCATCTGGGCCGACATCGCCGCGCGTGTCGTCGCCGCTCCCCTGGAGATACCCGTCGGCGTGCTCACGGCGCTGTGCGGCGGCCCGTTCTTCCTGTGGCTGATGCGCCGCGACGCCCGGCGGACCGACGACCGAGGAGGGGCATGACCGCCACCGAACTCGTCATCGACGGCGTCTCCCTCACCGCGGGTGCGCAGCGCCTGGTGGAGGACGTCTCGCTCACCGCCCGCCCCGGCGAGGTCGTCGGCCTGGTCGGACCGAACGGCAGCGGCAAGTCCAGCCTGCTGCGGGCCGTCTACCGCATCCTGCGCCCCGAGACCGGGCGGGTCACCGTCGACGGCGCCGACGCCTGGGCCCTGCCCGTGCGCCGACTGGCCCGCACCGTGGCGGCCGTGGTGCAGGAGTCCGGCGCCGCGTTCGACCTGTCGGTGCGCGAGGTCGTCGCGATGGGCCGGACACCGCACAAGCGGCTGCTCGACGGGGACACCCCCGAGGACGCCGGACTGATCGGCGCGGCGCTCGCGGCGGTGGACGCCACCGCACTGGCCGACCGCCCCTTCGACCGGCTGTCCGGAGGCGAGCGCCAGCGCGTGCTCATCGCCCGCGCGCTGGCCCAGCAGCCGTCGCTCCTCGTCCTGGACGAACCGACCAACCACCTCGACGTGCGCCACCAGTTGGACGTGCTCGGCGCCCTGCGGCGACTGCCCGCCACGGTCCTGGTCGCCCTGCACGACCTCAACCTGGCCGCGTACTACTGCGACCGCCTCTACGTGCTGCGCGACGGCAGGGTCACCGCCTCGGGCGCACCCGCCGACGTGCTGACGCCCCGGCTGCTGTCCGAGGTGTACGGCGTGGCGGCCGAGGTCGCCGTCCATCCGCGCACGGGCGCCCCGCAGGTGACGTTCCTCCCGGACGAGCCGCACGCGGCCGCCGCACCGGCCGAGGCGGACGCCTCCTTCCGGTAGGCGCCGCGTCCGCGGAGCGCGTCCGAGGTCCGGGACCCCCGCCCGGCTGCTGCGGCGGGACGCGCAGCGACGGGTCCGGCGCGGCCGCGGCCCGGCTGCCGGGACCGGCGGCCCGGCCGGCGGTGCGCGGCGGACGGCCGGCCGCCGGCGCCGGACTCGGCGTCCTGCCCGCAGCGGCGGAACACGCGGGGTGGCGGCGACCGGCGCGGTCGCGAGCGGGCTCCGGTCGCCTTCGGGCGGCAGCGCCCTCCGGGGTGCCGGGGCCGCGGCCGCGCAGCCGGCGGCCCTCCGGCGCATGGCCACCACCGCGGCCCCCATGCGGCGCTGGCCAACGGCGGTGCCGGCCCGGTCGACACCGTCGGCGGCGAGCTGTTCCCCGTGAGGGGCTGCACCGTCGCCGGCGGCGGGATCGCCGCGATCGACATCCTGTCCGACCCGGACCGGCTGACCGGCCCGGACCTGGCGGGCCCCGTCGGCTGACCGGGCCGGCGGGCGACCGCTCGCCCTGGGCGGGGGTGTCCGGCCCGGGAGGCAGCCGTCCGTGGCGGGCTCGGCCCGCGTACCGGGCCCGCCACGCCCCGGCTCCGCACCGGAGCCGGGGCGGTGTCACACCGTCAGCGCCGCAGCGTCAGCAGTCCCGGGCGGTAGGGCCACTGGCCGTAGTCGCCGCCGGAGCGGGGGTCGCGTCCCTGGTAGAGGAACCGCAGGTTGCAGGGGTCGACCGTGAAGGTCTGGTCGGCGCTGGTGCGGACCAGTTCGCCGTGGCTGATGTCGTCGGTCCAGGTGGCGCCGCTGTTGGCCTTGCCGGCGAAGGGGTTGCTCTCGGTCGCGGCCTGGGGTGTCCAGTCGCCGTTCAGGCTGGTGGCCGTGAAGGAGCGGAAGTAGCGGCCCTGCGCCCCGATCGCCTCGACGATCATGAGGTAGCGGTCCTGGCCCTGGAGCTTGTACACCTGCGGGGCTTCGAACAGGTTGTTCTTCGTGTCGCTCATGACCACCGTCGAGGCCGTGCCGAAGCTGCCCGGGAAGTTCGCGATCGGCATGCTCGCCCGGTAGATCCTGCCGTTGTCGCCGGCGAAGAACAGGTACATGTGCGTGCCGTCGCCGATGAGCGTCTGGTCGATGGGTCCCGTTCCGGAGTCGGCGATGCTCCCGGAGAAGAGCTCCCGCTCAGGCGACCAGCCGTTCGGGTCGGCGGGGTCGGTCGACGTCCGGTAGGAGAAGGCGGTCCTGCCCCACTGGTAGGCGAGTACCCAGAGGTTCTTCGGCGCGAAGTGGAACAGCGTGGGCGCGACGGCGGAAGTCGACATCGTGTTCTGGCCGGCCGAGGCCATCTGCGGCCAGTCGGCGAACGGGGTGAAGTTCACCGAACGCCAGCCCACTCCGGTGCCCGCCGCGCCGTGCGTGGTCGCGTAGACGAGGTGCTTCCCGTTGTAGGGGGCGACGGTGAAGTCCTTGAGCGAGGCCCATCCCGGCTTGGGCTGCGCCAGCGCGCCCGTCGACGTCCAGCGGTACGTCGACGGAAGCGCGCACGTGCCGGGGCTGCCGCCGGAGACCCGGACGAGCCGCCACTGCTGGTTGGCGCCGCCCCAGTCGTCGTACTGGACGATGTTCGCGCCGTCCGCGGTGGAGCCCCCCTGCACTTCGAGGGCCTTGCCGCTGTGGCGCGCGATGAGCCTCACGTGGCCGTCCGGGCTGTCGACCGCCCGCCACTGCTGGTTGGCGCCGTTCCTGTCGGTCCACTGGACGACCGGGCCGCCGTTGGCGGTGGAGTGGTTGTGGACGTCCAGCACCTTGCCGGAGTGGCGGGACGTGAGGCGGTAGTGGCCGTCGCCGGAGGGGGTGAACTGCCACTGCTGCTGGTGCTGGTCGTTCCTGGTCCACTGGGTGATGCGGGCGCCGTCGCCGGTCGCCAGGTTGTGGACGTCCAGGGCCTTGCCGCTGTTGCGGTTGACCAGCACGTACCAGGCGCTGGTGTCGACGGTCGCCGCGGCGGCGGGCGGGGCGGCGAGGAGTGCGGCCCCGAGCAGCAGGGACGACAGGACGGTGAGGACGAGGCCCAGGATCAGGGGTGGGCGGCGGAATCTCATCAGAGGATCTCCTTGGGGGTGGAGGGTGCGGGGACCCGGACGGGCCGCGGGGCGGCCGCGCCGGGAGGACGGGGGCGGCGCCGTACACGCCGGGGAGCGGTCCTGCGGTGCCGCCGGTCGCGGCGCCTGGCCGCGGGCCGGCGTCATGGCTTCACCACCGCCGGCCGGAGCGGCCGGCGGTGCGCAATGTGAGCGCTAACAATGTGACGGACGGGAACGCCGCCAGGCGGGTCACAGGGCCTCCCCGGGGGTGGTCGCGCCGTACGGGTCAGCCCTTGGTGGCGCCCGCGGTGAGGCCGCCGATCATCTGGCGCTCGGCGACGGCGTAGAAGGCGAGGGCAGGGACCATGGCGAGCACGGTGTAGGCGAGGACGAGCGCGTAGTCGGTCGCGTACTGGCCCTGGAACTGCTGGACCCCGACCGGGATCGTCTGCCACGCGGGGTCGTTGAACACCAGCAGCGGCAGGAAGAAGTTGTTCCAGCTCGCCACGACCGCCAGCACCGAGACCGTGCCCAGCGCCGGACGCGCCATCGGCAGCAGGATCTGCCAGAAGAAGCGGAACTTGCCGCAGCCGTCCACGACGGCCGCCTCCTCGATCTCCGCCGGGATGGTCCGGAAGAAGCCGCGCAGGATGACGATCGTCATCGGGAGTCCGAAGGCCGCCTGGGGGAGGATCACCCCGAGCGGGTTGTCGAGCAGGCCGACGGTGCGCAGCATGAGGAAGAGCGGCAGGACGGCCACCGCGAACGGGAACATCAAGCCGATCGTGAACAGCGTGTAGAACAGCTCCCTTCCCCGGAAGGCGTACCGGGCCAGCACGAACGCGGCCATCGCGGCGGCCGCCACCGTGCAGAGCGTCGTGCCGAGGGCGATGACGGCGCTGTTGGCCGTCTGCCGCCAGAACGTTCCGTCGCCGAGGATGCCGGTGTAGTTGCCGGTCTTCCACCGCTCCGGCAGCCCGAACGGGTTCGTCGTCAGCTCGCCGGTGCTCTTGAACCCCGAGATCACCGCGTAGACCAGCGGCACGGCGACGAACGCGGCGATCAGCAGGACCACGGCGTGCAGCGTGAGTCCGCGTGCGGTGCGGCGGGCGTTCACCGGCCGCCTCCCGAGGTGACGGCCCCGCTCAGGTCGCGGCGGAGCACGTACCGCTGGTAGAGGAGGGAGAAGACCAGGCTGATCATGAACAGCACCACGCTGATCGCGCTGGCGTAGCCGACCTGGTACCGCTTGAACCCGAACTGGAACATCGCGATCGCCATCGTCTCGGAGGAGTGGTTGGGCCCGCCCGCGGTCATGACCCAGACGAGGTCGAAGAGCTGGATGCACCCGACGACCGACAGGAAGACGCTGATCCGGATCGTCGGCCCGAGCAGCGGCAGCGTCACGTGCCGGAAGCGCCGCCAGGCGCCCGCGCCGTCGAGGGAGGCGGCCTCCAGGACCTCGGTCGGGATGCTCTGCAGGCCGGCGAGGAAGAGCATCATGTGGAAGCCGAAGTACTTCCACACCATGACGACGAACAGGGTCGGCATGACCGTCGAGGGATCGGCGAGCCACCTGCCCTGCAGCCCCTCCAGGCCCAGAAGGCCCACGAGGTGGTCTGCCATGCCGGCGCCGGGCAGGAAGATCATCGTGAAGAGGACGGCCGTGACCACCTCGGAGAGGACGTACGGCGCGAAGAACAGCATGCGGTAGACGGCCCGGCCGCGCAGCCTCTGGTTGAGCAGGACCGCGGTGAGGAGGGCGAACGGCAGCTGCACCGCGACCGACAGGACGATCAGGTACAGTCCGCGCCCCAGATCGCCGAGGAAGACCCGGTCGCCGAACAGCCTGGTGTAGTTCGCGAAGCCCACGAAGTCGTCCACGGGTCCGATCCCGCCCCACCGGAAGAATCCGGTGTGGACGGCGACGGCGATCGGGGCGAGGACGAAGACGAGGAAGAGGACCAGGGCCGGGACGAGGAACCAGGCGACCGACGCCCAGTCCCCCCACCCGCGCAGGAGCGATCGGACCGGCGCGGGGGCGGGCACCGGCGCGGCGCGTTCCGTCCGCTCTTCCGTCAGGGCGGACACGGGGCTAGGCACCCTTCGCAGCCTCGGTGATGGAGGCGGTGACCTGCTGCGGCGTCTTCTTGCCGGCGATGAGGTCGGCGACGCTGTCGTTGACCTCCTGGCCGACCGCCGGCGGGTACGCCTGGTCGAGGAAGAGCTGGAAGCCCGTCGCCTTGACCAGGCTGTCGGCCACCACCCGCCGGTTCGCGTCGGTCAGCTGCCGCTCCGCGCCCCTGACCACCGGCAGGTAGCCGTCGGAGGCCAGCAGCTCGGACTGGTTCTCCAGGACGAAGAACCTCAGGAAGTCCAGCGCCTCCTTGGGGGCGCCCCTGCGCAGCGCGAAGCCGCCGCCGCCGCCGAACACCTCGGTGGCCCGGCCCGCACCGCCGTCGACCGTCGGGAAGGGGAAGAAGCCCAGGTCCGCTCCGAGGTCGGCGCCTGCGTCCTTCTGCACCGACGGCCCCCACTGCCCCATCAGCTCCATGGCGGCCAGCCCGTTGCCCATGGTCGCCGCCTGGCCGCCGGGGGTGGCGTAGCCGGCTCCCAGGAAGGCCTCCTGGAACGGCCGGAGGTCGACCAGCTCCTTGAGGTGGGCGCCTGCCCGGACGAACCCGGCGCCGGTGAAGTCCTTGGCGGCGGCGGCCTGCCGCAGTGCGGGGAGGCCGGCGACGCGCATCGCGAGGTAGGCCCAGTAGAAGTGGCCCGGCCACTTCTCCTTGCCCGCGAGGGCGATCGGGGTGACGCCCGCCGCCTTGAGCTTCCTGACGTCGTCCAGGAGTTCGGCCCAGGTGGCCGGCGGGGTGGTGATGCCCGCCTTGGCGAAGAGCTTCTTGTTGTACCAGAAGCCGACCATGCCGATGTCGTAGGGCACCGCGTAGGTCCGGCCGCCGAACCGGTAGGGCTGCAGCGAGACCGGGGTGAGCTCGGACGACCAGCCGAACACGTCAGTGAGGTCCTCGATCAGCCCCGCGTCGGCCTGCTGCTGCAGCACGCCGCCGCCCCAGGTCTGGAAGACGTCGGGGAGCTTGCCCGAGGAGGTGGCTGCGGTCAGCTTCGACTTGAACGCTTCGTTCTCCAGCGAGGTCGTGTGGATCACGATCTCCGGGTGGGCGGTGGTGAACGCCGCGGAGATCCGCGGGAAGAGGGACCTGCCCGGTTCCGTCGTGGCGATGTTCCACCACGCGAAGGACACCTTGCCGTCGGCCGTCTTCCCGGCTCCGGATCCGCTGGTTCCGCAGGCCGCGGTCATGGTGGCGGACAGGGCGGTCAGGCCCGAGAGCGCCAGGAGACTTCGTCGGCTCGGGAGGGTGCTGGCCATGGGACCTCCGGGGTGGGGAATGCCGGTTCGTGCCCGAAAACTTTTCGAAATACTCTCGAATTCCGCGCTGCCACAAACTAGGAACGCAGGGCTTGCCGGTCAAGACCTCGCACTCATCTCTCTTCGAAATCACGGTTGTTGAGAGCCTTGACAGCGCGTCGGGACAACCGGAAACTCATCGAAAGTTTGCGATACATGTCGTCGGCCGCGGACATCCGCACAGAGGAGAGAAGTTGACCGAGCAGCGCCCGACCCTGGCCGTGATCGCCGCGAAAGCCGGGGTTTCCCAGGCCACCGTGTCGAAGGTGATCAACGGGCGCTCCGATGTCGCTCCCTCGACACGCGAACGGATCGAGGGCCTGCTGCGCACGCACAACTACCTCCCGCCCGGCCGGCAGGGCAGGGCCCGCAGGTCCGGTCTCGTCGACCTGATCATCGGTGGCCTGGACAGCGCGTGGGCGGTGGAGATCCTGCGCGGCGTCGAGGCCGAGTGCGCCCGGCGGAGCGTCGGCACCGTCGTGTCGCTCGTCCCGCCGGGCGAGGCCACGCCGTCGAGTTGGGCGGCGCTGCCGGTCCTGCACCACAGCGACGGCGTCATCCTCGTCACCGCCTCGGTCACCCCCGCCCAGCGCGCCCAGGTGGAACGGGCCGGGGTGGCGCTGGTCGTCATCGACCCGATCGACCTGCCGGGCAACGGCGTGCCCAGCGTCGGAGCGACCAACTGGGCCGGCGGGCTCGCCGCGACCGAGCACCTGCTGGAGCTGGGGCACCGCCGGATCGCCGCCATCGGAGGGCGGAAGGAGATGCTCTGCAGCCGGGCCCGCATCGACGGGTACCGCACCGCCTTGGAGCGGGCCGGCATCGAGGTCGACCGCGGCCTGATCCGGTTCGGGGACTTCCAGCACGAGGGCGGGTTCCGGTGCGCCCGGGAGCTGCTGGCCCTGCCCGAGCCGCCGACGGCCGTCTTCGCCGGCAGCGACCAGCAGGCGATGGGCGTCTACGAAGCCGCCCGGCGGGCCGGGCTGAGGATCCCGCAGGACCTCAGCGTGGTCGGCTTCGACGACCTGCCGATGTGCGCGTGGCTGTCACCGCCGCTGACGACGGTGCGCCAGCCGCTGGAGGAGATGGGCCGGGTCGCCGCCCGCACCCTGTTCCAGCTTCTGGAGGACCAGCCCCTGGTCAGCCCCCGGATGGAGCTCTCGACCGAGCTCAAGGTCCGGCTTTCCACCGCCCCGCCTCGTCCCTAGGAGTACCCCGTGAACGAGCCATGGCGCGACCCCCTCCTGCCCGCGCCCGTGCGCGTCGCCGATCTGCTGGACCGGATGACGCTGGAGGAGAAGGCGGGGCAACTCACCGGGTTCTGGGCGCTGCCCTCGCGTCCGGGAGCACCTGTCGCGCCGATGGAGGACGACTCCGGCGAGCCCGCGCCCCGCTTGGACGACCTCGTCGTCCACGGACTCGGCCAGCTCACGAGGGTGTTCGGCACCGCCCCGGTCACCGCGGAAGCCGGCATGGAGCGGCTCGCCTCGCTCCAGCAGCGGGTGACCGGAGCCGGCCGGTTCGGGATCCCCGCCCTGGCTCACGAGGAGTGCCTGACCGGGTTCATGACGCTCGGCGCGACGGTCTTCCCCGGGCCCCTGGCCTGGGGTGCGTCCTTCGATCCCGGGCTCGTGCGCCGGATGGCGGCCGCCATCGGCGCCGGGATGCGGCGGGTCGGTGTCCACCAGGGGCTGGCGCCGGTGCTGGACGTGGTCCGGGACTACCGCTGGGGCAGGACCGAGGAGTGCATCGGCGAGGACCCGTATCTCGTCGGAGCGATCGGCACCGCCTACGTGCAGGGCCTGGAAGGCGCCGGCATCGTGGCGACGCTCAAGCACTTCGCCGGATACTCGGCGTCGCGCGGCGGCCGGAACATGGCCCCCGCCGCCGCGGGGCCGCGGGAGTTCGCCGACATCCTGGTCGAGCCGTTCGTACGGGCGCTGCGTGAGGGGGGCGCCCGGTCGGTGATGAACAGCTACACCGACGTGGACGGCGTCCCCGCGGCCGCCGACGAAACGCTGCTGACCGGGCTGCTCAGGGGCGAGCTCGGCTTCGGCGGTGTCGTCGTCGCCGACTACTACGCCGTCTCCTTCCTGGAGACCCGGCACGGCGTCGCCGGGTCGCGCGGCGCGGCCGGCGCGCTGGCCCTGACCGCCGGGATCGACGTCGAGCTGCCCACGGCCCGCTGCTACGGCGAGCCGCTGACCGGACTCGTGCGCGCGGGACGCGTTCCCGAAGCGCTCGTCGACCGCGCGGCGCAGCGGGTCCTGCTCCAGAAGGCCCAACTGGGCCTGCTCGACCCCGACTGGGAACCCGTCAAGCCGGAGCCGGTCGACCTGGACCCGCCGGAGAACCGGGCGCTGGCGAGGTTCCTGGCCGAACGGTCCACCGTGCTGCTCTCCAACGACGGCACCCTGCCGCTGCGGCCGTGCCGCGTCGCGGTCAGCGGGCCGTACGCTGACGACCCCCAGGCGTTCCTGGGCTGCTACTCCTTCCCCAACCACGTGGCCCTGCCCGGCGGCCCGGGACCGGAGGTCCCGACGCTCGGCGAGGCGCTCGCCGACGCCGGGTTCACGGTCACCGCGGACGAGCCGGACGTGCACGTGCTGGTGCTCGGGGACCGGTCCGGCATGTTCGGCCGGGGCACCTCGGGAGAGGGCTGCGACGCCGAGACCCTCGACCTGCCGGGTGACCAGGCCGCCCTCGCCTCGGCCGTCCTCGACTCCGGAGTGCCGACCGTCCTGGTCCTCGTCTCCGGGCGGCCCTACGCGCTCGGTTCGCTGGCCGAACGCGCCTCCGCCGTGCTCCAGGCGTTCCTGCCCGGCCAGGAGGGCGGGGCGGCACTGGCCCGGATCATCAGCGGGGCCGCGGAACCCTCCGGGCGGCTCCCCGTCTCCCTGCCCCGCCGCGCCGGCGGCCAGCCCGGGACCTACCTGCGTTCCAGGCTCGGCGGACGCACCGACTGGAGCTCGGTGGACCCGACGCCCCTGTTCCCCTTCGGACACGGGCTGAGCTGGACCAGCTTCACGTGTTCCGACCTCGCGGTGGACCCCCTCGCCCCGACGGACGGCCTCGTCGCCGTCTCGGTCACCGTCCGCAACGTCGGGGAGGTGCCCGGGACGGAGGTCGTCCAGCTGTACCTCTCGGACCCCGAGGCGTCCGTGGTCCGGCCGGAGCGGTGGCTCGCCGGATTCGGCAGGGTCGAGCTGCAGCCGGGCGCGGCCGCCCGGGTCACCTTCTCCGTCCATGCGGACCGGACCTCGTTCACCGGGCTCGACCTGCGCAGACGGGTGGAGCCCGGAGAGATCGGCGTGGCCGTCGGACGGTCCAGCGGCGACCTTCCGCTGCAGGGGTCCTTCACCCTGTACGGCCCCGTGCGCCACCCGGCGGCCGACCGCGTCCTGTCCGTGCCGGTCGAGATCGTCCCGGTCCCGTGAACACGTCGTTCGGTGATCCCGTGCTGCCCGGGTTCCGTCCCGACCCGTCCGTGTGCCGGGTGGGAGCGGACTACTACCTGGTGACGTCCAGCTTCGAGTGGTTCCCGGGCCTGCCCGTGTTCCACAGCCGCGACCTGGCGGACTGGCGGCGCCTCGGCTCCGCCCTCGACCGGCCGTCCCAGCTCGACCTCGACGGGTGCGGGCCCTCACGCGGCCTGTTCGCCCCGACGATCCGTCACCATGACGCGGAGTTCCATCTCGTCTGCACGCTGATGGACGGCCCCGGCCACTTCGTCGTCACGGCGACCGACCCGGCCGGCCCGTGGTCGGAGCCGCACTGGCTGGAGGGCGAGGGCTTCGACCCGTCGCTGTTCTTCGACGAGCGGCAGGACGGCGGGGACGGCCGGGCCTGGTTCACCGCCGCCCGCGTCCTGGACGAGGCCGCCGGGCGCACCGAGATCTGGATGCGCGAGTACCTTCCGCGCGAGCGGCGGCTCACAGGACCCGAGTACGTCCTGTGGTCGGGAAGCCACCCGGGAGCCCGCTGGTCGGAGGCCCCCCACCTGTACCGGGTCGACGGCGGCTACCTCCTGCTCACCGCGGAGGGCGGCACCGACGTGGACCACAGCGTGGTGGCCGCCCGCGCCGACCGCGTGACGGGCCCGTACAGCGGCGCCCCCGGCAACCCGGTGCTGCCTCCGTCCACGGGCCCGGTCACGTGCACCGGGCACGCCGACCTCGTCCGCACCCCGTCCGGCGGCTGGCGGGCCGTCCTGCTGGGTGTCCGCCCGGGCTCCGCCATCGGCCGTGAGACGTTCCTCAGCCGGGTCTCCTGGGACGACGGCCGGCCGGTCTTCTCGCCCGTCCCCCACACCGGCCGTCGCCGCCCCCTCCACGACGACTTCGCCGCCCTCTCCCCCGACTGGAGCACGCTGCGCACCCCGCGCACACCGTTCTGGACCACCGGCGACGGGCTCCACCTGCGGCTCCGCCCCGAACGCCTCGGCGAACGCACCACCCCGTCCCTCCTGGTGCGCCCCCAGGAGCAGCCCGACTGCGACGTCTCCACCGAACTGCACTTCACCCCCGCGGGACCCGGCGAACAGGCCGGCCTCGCCGTCGTCATCGACGACGACACCCATGTCCTCCTCCTGCGCTCCGCAGAAGGACTCCGCGTCCAGCGCGGGTCCGACGTCCTGGCCCGCGTCGCCGCCCCTCCGGGCCCCGTGCGCCTGGGGGTCCGCATCCGCGGTTTCCGCCACACCTTCGCCTACGCCGCTCCGGACGGGGCCTGGCAGGACCTGGCCACCGTCGAAGCCACTTTCCTCACCCCTCTGTTCACCAGTGTCCAGCTCGGCCTGTACGCCACGTCCGACAGCCGGCCGTCCACCGGCCGGGCACGGTTCGCCTGGTTCGACCTCGCGTATCCCCGACCGGTCTGAACCGACGGCGCGTCAGCGGCGCCGGCGGCCTCCGTCCACGGCGTGACGCCGCACCCGCACCCCACTACCGCACTCCGATGTCAACGGCCATGTAGTTCTCCCCAGAGGCGGCCAGTAGTTCTCCCCACTGACGGCCAGTGGAACTTCCCCGGTGGCGGCCAGATATCTCCCCGCCCTCGGGTCGGTGTGGATCAGCTGAAGGGCTTGACTCCCTTTCCGGTGGTGGCCTCGGTGAAGCGGAACGAGTCACCCTGAGTGACGGTGACGTGGGCATGGTGGAGGAGTCGGTCGACGGTCGCGGTGGCGAGGGTCTTGGGCATGATCTCGTCGAATCCGGACGGGTGGAGGTTGCTGGAGACAGCGATCGAGCGTCGTTCGTAGGCAGCGTCGACCAGGCGGTAGAAGCCCTCGGCGGCGTCCTCGGAGACGGGCAGCAGGCCGATGTCGTCGACGATGATCAGGTCCGAGCGGACGATCTTCGCGAGGGCCCGGGCGATGGAGTCGTCCGCGCGGTGGCGGCGGACCAGGGCTCCGAGGTCCTCGATAGTGAACCAGGCGACGGTCAGGCCGGCCTCGACCGCGGTCTGTCCGAGTGCCTCGGTGAAGTGCGACTTTCCCGTCCCCGACGGTCCGCAGATGCAGAAGTTCTCGCGGCGGCCGACCCACTCCAGGCTCTTGAGCGCGTCCTGGGTGGCCCTGGGGATGGAGGACTTGTTCTCGTGCCAGTCCCCGAAGGTCTTGCCGGTGGGGAAGCCTGCCCGCTTGCGGCGCGTGTGGAGGTTGGCGCGGTCGCGGCCTGCGGCTTCCTCGGCCAGCAGGACGCGGACGACCTCGGCGGGATCCCAGCGTTGGGCCTTCGCGGTGGGGATGATGTCGGTCAACGACCTGCGGATGTGCGGGAGTTTGAGCCTGCGGGTGAGTTCGATGGCCTCGGCGAGCGGGTCGCCGTTGGTGCCGTGAACGGTGCGAAGAGGGGTGGCCATCAGAGCTGGTCGCTTTCGTCGTACTCGGAAAGATCAGAGGTGCTCGGGGCGGCGGCGCCGAGGGCGGACCAGGCGGAGGTGCCGGGCTGCAGCGAGTGGTTCTCGCTGCAGCGGACCGGCTCGGTGATCCCGTGGACGGCCTGGTAGTCGAGGATCGACATGAGGTCCTTGTCCGCGAAGCGGGCCGTGACCGCGGCGGTGCCGAGCGCGCGGTCGACTTCCGCTATCGAGTAGAGCTTCGAGAGCGCGACTGCCTCGGCCATCTTCGCCTTGATCCGGCGGACCCCGGCCGCCCCGGCCTCGACCAGCCAGCTCGCAGCACCCGGACCGAGCTGGAGAAACGCAGCCTCCTCGGCGGAGGTGGCCCGCGGGGTGCGGTCGGCTTCCTTGTCCTCGCGCGGCGGATAGTGGCCGTCGTCCAGGACCGGGCTGCCGGGCTCGCCGCGGCGGTGGCGGGCGACCTCGCGAGCCGATCCGTCCTCGTCGACGGCGGCGGTGACGATCAGCTCGTCGCCGTGGAAACGGGCCCAGACGCGGGTGTCGATCAGCTCGTGCGGGACCGAGTAGCGGACCGCTTCGACCGAGATCGTCGATTCCCAGGTGACCCGGCGGGTGGTGCCGAAGGTCGCGGTGAACGGCTCGCGCGGCAGAGGGTGCAGCCGCTGGCGTTCCTCGGCGATCCGGTCGGCGGGCTTGCTCCGAGTCGCCCGGTGAGTGCGGGAGTTGACCTCGTCGCAGAAGGCCCGGCAGGCCGCTTCGAGCTCTCCGAAGCTCTTGTAGTTCTCGCGGAGGTTCACGTCCTTCGGGACGAGATCGGCCTTCGCGATCTTCACGGTCGACTCCGATCCGCCCTTGGTCTCGGGGTCGGCCGGCAGACACGTTCGTATGGTCGTGCCGTAGTGGCGGGCGACCTCGACGATCTCCGGATTGCGGACGGCGATCCCGGCAACGTGGTCGGTGGTGACCGTCTTCTCGTTGTCCGTCAGCACGAACGCCGGGACCCCGCCGATCCGGCGGAACGTGGCGTCCAGAGCCGCGGTGATCGTCGGCAGCGTCTTGTCCCAGATCGGGATGACGACCCGGAAACGGGACCAGGCCAGCCATGCGCAGAACAGCGTGGTCTTGCGGCCGCCGATGACCGGGCCGTCGCCGAAGTCGTACTGAAGCCAGAGCCCCGGCTCGGTCACCCACGGCCGATAGATCCGCCGCCGACCGGCCCTGAACTGGGCTTTCGCCTCGGCGACGGTGCGGCGGGTGGTGCGTTCCCCGCCCGTGAAGCCCATCGCGGTGATCCGCTTGTGCACCACGTCCGCACGGACCTTGCCCTGCGAGCGGACCACCAGCTCTTCGATCTTCGGCAGATAGTCGTCGATCGCCCTCGCCCGGTGACGGTGCTGGCCAGGGTTCTGGCCGGCGGCCCGCATCTTCACATAACGGGCCACCGTGTGGTGGTCGCACCCGGCCAGCTCGGCCGCAGCGCGGTAACTCCCCGTGAGGTCGTAAGCCTCAAGGATTTCCATGATCTCCCTGCTGTTCTTCACCCGCTCAAGCGTCGCCGAGCAGGACTTGTCGGGGCGAGCGGGGAGAAATCTGGCCGTACTCGGGGAATCCCGTGGCCATCAGTGGGGCGGTAAATGGCCGCCTATGGGGAGCTTGTCATGGCCGCCGTCACTCCGACCCTTCCGCGATCCACTCCTGGAGGTCCCGTGATGCGTTCACCCACCGTCTTCCCGTCCACCGCCCGCCGGAGAATCAGCGGCCTGTGGGCGGCGCTGATCGTCGGCGTCCTCGGCTCCGCCACCGTACTGGCGGCGCCGCCGGCCTCACACGCCGCCGAGAGCACGCTCGGCAGCGCCGCCGCGCAGAGCGGCCGCTACTTCGGCACCGCCATCGCCTCGGGGAGGCTCAGCGACTCGACGTACACGACGATCGCGGCGCGCGAGTTCACCTCGGTGACGGCCGAGAACGAGATGAAGATCGACGCCACCCAACCCCAGCAAGGGCGGTTCGACTTCACGGCCGGCGACCGCGTCCACAACTGGGCGGTGCAGAACGGCAAGCAGGTACGCGGCCACACCCTGGCCTGGCACTCCCAGCAGCCCGGCTGGATGCAGCGCCTCAGCGGCAGCGCGCTGCGCCAGGCCATGGTCGGCCACATCAACGGCGTGATGGCCCACTACAAGGGCAGGATCGTCGAGTGGGACGTCGTCAACGAAGCGTTCGCGGACGGCACAGGAGCCCGGCGCGACTCCAACCTGCAGCGCACCGGCAACGACTGGATCGAGGTCGCCTTCCGCACCGCACGCGCCGCCGACCCGGCCGCCAAGCTCTGCTACAACGACTACAACATCGAGAACTGGACCTGGGCCAAGACGCAGGCCGTGTACGCCATGGTCCGCGACTTCAAGCAGCGCGGCGTGCCCATCGACTGCGTCGGCTTCCAGTCGCACTTCAACACCGGCAACCCCTACCACGGCAACTTCCGCACCACCCTGCAGAGCTTCGCCGCCCTCGGCGTCGACGTGGCCGTCACCGAACTCGACATCCAGGGCGCCTCACCCGCCACCTACGCCCAGGTGGCCAACGACTGCCTGGCCGTGTCGCGCTGCGTCGGCATCACCGTCTGGGGGGTGCGCGACACCGACTCGTGGCGAGCGGAGCACACACCGCTGCTGTTCAACGGCGACGGCAGCAAGAAGCCCGCCTACGCCGCCGTCCTGGACGCGCTCAACGCCGCCTCCCCCGCGCCCACGCCGCCGCCCGGCTCCGGACAGATCAAGGGAGTCGCCTCGGGCCGCTGCCTGGACGTGCCGGGGGCGAGCACGGCCGACGGCACCCAGCTCCAGCTGTGGGACTGCAACGGCCGCCCCCACCAGCAATGGACCCACACCGCCGCAGGCGAGCTCAGGGTCTACGGCGACAAGTGCCTGGACGCCGCCGGCACCGGCAACGGCGCCAAGGTCCAGATCCACAGCTGCTGGGGTGGCGACAACCAGAAGTGGCGCCTCGACGCCGACGGGTCCATCGTCGGCGTGCAGTCCGGTCTCTGCCTCGACGCCGCTGCCAACGGCACGGCCAACGGCACCCTGATCCAGCTCTACTCCTGCTGGAACGGCGGCAACCAGCGCTGGACCCGCACCTGACGCCGCGGCGGACGAGGGGAGCCGGGAGGATCCCGGCTCCCTGACCGCCCCCGGCACCCGCACCCGTCGGCTCACGCGCAGGGGCGGGTGCGGCGCCGCCGGGGGCGCGTCGTCTTCCGGGTGCGTCGGAGCGCGGCGTCCCGCCCGGCACACGCCGCCGCCGGGCCGGTGCGGTCAGGCGGAGGCCGGGTTGCCGTAGTAGGCGCCCGGACCGTGCTTGCGGGTGAAGTGGCGGTCCAGGACGTGCTGCGGCGGTTCCACCGTGCCGAGGGCGATGGTGTGCAGGGCCATCTCGGCCACCGCCTCGCAGATGACGGCGTGCTCCAGGGAGCCGGTGGCGTCGGCCCCCCACGTGAAGGGCCCGTGGTGGGCGACGAGGGCGCCGGGGACCTCCCTGGCCCGGGTGTCGTCGCCCTCCAGCAGGTCCACGATGACCTGACCGGTGTGGTACTCGTAGTCCGCGGCGCACTGCTCGGGGGTGAGCGGCGCGGTGACCGGGACGGGACCGTTGAAGGTGTCCGCGTGGGTCGTACCGAGCACCGGGATCGGACGCCGGGCCTGGGCGAAGGCGACGGCGTGGGTGGAGTGCGTGTGGGTCACGCCGCCGATGGAGGGGAAGGCCAGGTAGAGGCTCCGGTGCGTCTCCGTGTCGGTGGACGGCCGCAGACGGCCTTCCACGACGCTCCCGTCCGACAGCGAGACGACGACCAGGTCGTCCTCGCTCAGTGCGTCGTAGGCCACACCCGACGGCTTGATGACGAAGACGCCGGCGCGTCGGTCCACCCCGCTCACGTTGCCCCAGGTGAGGGTGGCCAGGCCGGCTTCGGGGATGCGGAGGTTCGCCTCCAGGACCTCTCGGCGCAGTTCCCGGGAAACGGTGGTGCTCACGTGGGCTCCGTCCTGGTCGGGGTGGAGGTGGCGGGGGTGCTCACAGGCTCTGGGCCAGACGGTGGTACGCCTGGTTCCAGCGCAGTTCGCGCGTGAAGTGCCGGACGGTGGTGCGCTCGTCGACGACGGCGAGTTCGGTCCGCAGCATCTCGGCGAGGTCGTCGAGCTCCTCGCCGCCGAGAGCGGTGGTCAGGACGGTGTGGTGGGGCGCTCCGGCCGTCAGCCACGCCTCGGTGGAGGTGCGCAGGTCGGGGCGGGGCCGCCAGACGGCCCGGGCGACGGGGAGCCGGGGAAGCGGCTCGGGCGGGGCGACCACGTCGATGCGGTTGGCGACGAGGCGGAAGCGGTCCCCCATGTCGGCGAGGCCGACGACGACCGCCGGGCCGGGATCCGCGTCGAAGACGAGGCGTACGGGATCCTCGCGGCCGCCGATGGCGAGGGGGTGGATCTCGCAGGCGGGCGCCGCCGTCGTGAGGGAGGGGCAGACCTCCAGCATGTGGGCGCCGAGGACGAGTTCCCGGCCGGGTGTGAGGTCGTAGGTGTAGTCCTCCATGAAGGAGGTGCCGCCGGGCAGTCCGTGGGCCATCGCCTTGAGCGTGCGCAGCAGGGCGGCGGTCTTCCAGTCCCCTTCGCCGCCGAAGCCGTAGCCGTCCGCCATCAGGCGCTGGACGGCGAGGCCGGGCAGCTGGCGCAGCCCGCCGAGGTCCTCGAAGTTGGTGGTGAAGGCGCGGAAGCCGCCTTCCGTGAGGAAGGCCCGCAGACCGGCTTCGATGCGGGCGGCGTAGCGCAGGGAGTCGTGGCGCTCACCGCCGGGCCGCAGTTCGGGGGCGAGGGTGTAGAGGTCCTGGTACTCCTCCAGGAGGGCGGCGACGGCGTCGTCGGGGGCGGCGTCGACCGCGGCGACGAGGTCGTTGACGCCGTAGGTGTTGACGGAGACGCCGAACCGCAGCTGCGCCTCGACCTTGTCGCCCTCGGTGACGGCGACGTCGCGCATGTTGTCGCCGAACCGGGCGAGTCTGAGGGTGGTGAGTTCGGACCGGCCGACGGCGGCGCGGGCCCAGCCGGCGATGCGGTCGACCACACCGGGGGTGGAGACGTGGCCGGCCACCGTCTTGCGGGGGACGCCCAGGCGGGTCTGGACGAAGCCGAACTCGCGGTCGCCGTGCGCGGCCTGGTTCAGGTTCATGAAGTCCATGTCGATGGTGGACCACGGGAGCCGGCGGTTGGCCTGGGTGTGCAGGTGCAGCAGGGGCTTGCTCAGGGCGTCGAGGCCGGCGATCCACATCTTGGCCGGGGAGAAGGTGTGCATCCATGCGATCAGGCCGATGCAGCGGTCCTCGGCGTTGGCCTCCAGGCAGACCCTGCGGATGGCGGCCGCGTCGGTGAGGACCGGCTTCCACACCGGGCGGACGGGCATCTCGGTCCGGCCGGCGAGGGTGTCGCAGATCGCGCGGGACTGGTCGGCGACCTGGGCCAGGGTGTCGTCGCCGTAGAGCGCCTGGCTCCCGGTGAGGAACCAGATCTCGCGGTCGGAAGGGGCGGGCGTCATGTCGATGGTGCTCCTCGCAGGTGCTGGGGCGGACGGGTCGGGGCGAGGCAGGCCGGGAGGCGGAGCGGCGCGAAGGGGCGCCCCGGTCAGCCGGCGTGGCCGCGCGTGCGGCGTTGCGGCCGGTCAGCCGGCCGTGGCCGCGCGTGCGGCGTTGCGGATCCGCCGCAGCCGGTGCAGGAGGAGGTCCGTGCCGGTGCCGAAGTGCTCGTGCAGGGCGCGGTACTCGCCGAAGAGCGCGTCGTAGGCGTCCGCCCGTACGGGGTCGGGCACGTACGCGTGGCGCTGGACGCTGCCCATGGCGGAGGCGGCGGAGCGGACGTCGGGATAGGCGCCCGCGGCGACGGCGGCGTGGATCGCCGAGCCGAGCGCCGGCCCCTGGTCGGAGGCGCCGACGGAGACGGGGCGGCGCAGCACGTCGGCGTGGATCTGCATCAGCAGGGCGTTCTTCTTCAGCCCCCCGGTGACGATGAACTCCTCGACGGGGATGCCGCCGCTCTCGAAGCTCTCGACGATCACGCGGGTGCCGTAGGCGGTGGATTCGAGGAGGGCGCGGTAGACGTCCTCGGGGCGGGTGCCGAGGGTCAGACCGGCGATGACCCCGGAGAGGTGGTGGTCGACCAGGGGGGAGCGGTTGCCGTTCATCCAGTCCAGGGCGACCAGACCGTGCGCGCCGACCGGCTGGTCGGCGGCTTTGCGGGTCAGGAGCGCGTGCAGGTCCTCGCCCGTGGCCTCGGCCTCGGCGCGGTAGTGGTCCGGGACGCCCTGGCGGAGCCACCAGGCGAAGATGTCGCCGACCGCGCTCTGGCCGGCCTCGTAGCCGTAGGCGCCCTCGACGATGCCGCCGTCGACGACCCCGCAGATGCCGGGTATCTCGGCGAGTGCGGCGCCGTTGAGGACGTGGCAGGTGGAGGTCCCCATGATGGCGAGCATCCGGCCGTTCTCCACGGCGCCCGCGGCGGGTGCGGCGACGTGGGCGTCGACGTTGCCGGCGGCGACGGCGATGCCTTCGGGCAGTCCGGTCCAGTGCGCGGCCCGGCCGCTCAGGGCGCCGACGCGGGAGCCCAGCGGGGACAGCGGGTGCTCCAGGCGGGTGGCGGCGAAGTCGGCGAAGTCCGGGTGGAGCCGGGCGAGGAAGGCGGGCGACGGGTAGGCCCCGTCCTGGTGGATGCCCTTGTAGCCGGCGGTGCAGGCGTTGCGGGACTCGGTGCCGGTCAGCTGCCAGACGATCCAGTCGGCCGCCTCGATCCAGCGGGCGCAGGCGGCGTACACGGCGGGGTCCTCCTCCAGGACCTGCAGGGCCTTCGCGTACTGCCACTCGGCGGAGATCCTGCCGCCGTACCGCGCGATCCACTTCTCGCCGCGGGCGTGGGCGAGGGTGTTGATGCGGTCGGCCTGGGCCTGGGCCGCGTGGTGCTTCCACAGTTTGGGCCAGGCGTGGGGGCGGTCGGCCCACTCGGGGGTCAGGGCGAGCGGGGTCCCGTCCGCGGTGGTCGGCAGCACCGTGCAGGCGGTGAAGTCGGTGGCGATGCCGATGACGCGGGCCGGATCGACTCCGGCGTCGGCGAGTGCCGCCGGAACGGCGGTGCGCAGGACGTCGCGCCAGTCCTCGGGGTGCTGCAGGGCCCAGTCGGGCGGCAGCAGGGCTCCCGCGGAGGGCAGGCGGTCGTCGATGACGGCGTGGCGGTACTCGTGGACCGCCGAACCGAGTTCGGCGCCGTCCCGGACCCTGACCACGACGGCACGCCCGGAGAGGGTGCCGAAGTCGACTCCGATGGTGCAGGCCCCGGGGTGGTGGCGGTCCGCGGGGTCGGGAAGGGCGGGTGCGGTCACAGTGGGTCTCTCTCGTGATGGGCAGGGCCGGAGGAGCACTCAGATTGTTAACGCTAACAATCCTGTGGGGCAAGACCGAGAGCGGTTCTGTCCGGCACACGAGGAAAAGGGGGCGTGCAGAGTGAGCGCTCACTCTGCACGCGGGGGAAGCCGGTCACGCACCCCGACGACCGGCAGACCGACACCGGCGCGGGCGAACCGGAAACCGCACACCGCCAGGCCACGAGCGAGCCGACAACCAACGACCCAGCACCACCCGCACCCAACGCCACCCCGACCAGCGCCAGCCGCACCCAACGCTGCCGAATCCAACGCCGCCCGGACCCAACACCGGCGCGGGCGAACCGGCAACCGCACACCGCCAGACCACGAGCGAGCCGACGACCAACGCCCCAGCACCACCCGGACCAGCGCCCCCGCACCCACCCGCACCCGCCGGCGCCCCCGCACTCACCCCCGCCCGCACCGTCGCACGCACGCCGCACCGCGACGCGCGACCGACCGGAGGCCTCCCGCAGGAGGTCTCCCGCCCGGGGGCCGGGCGGCGGCGGCGCGAGCCGCCCGGCATGCGTCAGGGCTCGTACGGGGGGCGGGTGCTCGCGCGCATGATGAGCTGCGGTTCGACCAGGAGGTGCTCGGCCTTCCGGGCGCGTCCCTCGATATGGTCCACCAGCAGCCCGATGCTGCGGCGCCCGATGGCGGCGAAGTCCTGGCGGACCGTCGTCAGCGGCGGAGGGAAGTACTCGGCCTCCGGGATGTCGTCGAAGCCGGCGACGGCCACCTGCGCGGGGGTGCGGATGCCGCCCTCGCGCAGCGCCCGCAGGACGCCGAGGGCCATCTGGTCGTTCGCGACGAAGACGGCCGTGACGGGCGTGGCCCCCCGGCGGCTCAGGGCGAGGCCCGCGAGTTCCTGCCCCGCACGGTAGCCGGACAGCGGGCTCCAGTCCCCCGTCAGCACGCGCGGCGGGCGGATGCCGCTCTCCTCCAGGACGGCGCGCCATCCCGCCGTCCGGGCCTCGCTCTCCAGCCAGTCGTCGGGCCCCGCCACGTGCCAGACGTTGGCGTGCCCGGCGGCGAGCAGGTGCTCGGTGACCATGCGGGCGCCGCGTTCCTGGTCGAGGGAGACCCCGGGCAGGTCGAACTGGTGGCCTCCCTCCACGGTGACCACGGGGAAGGGCGCGTCCAGTTCGGCGAGCGCCTGCACGTGGGAGCGCTGCGGGGTGATGGCGACGACCCCCTCCACGCCCCAGGCCGCGAGGTGGTCGATGGCGTCCTTGAGCCCCTGCCCCTGCCCCCCTCCCGAGCGCAGGCTGACGGTCGAGACGAGGTAGCCCTCCTCGCGGGCGGCCTCCTCAAGGCCGGTCAGGGTGCTGGCGGGGCCGTAGAGGGCGGTGTTGACGGCGATGACGCCCAGCGTCCTCGTGCGGCGCGTCACGAGGGCGCGCGCGGCGGAGTTGCGGCGGTAGCCGAGCCGGTCGATGGCCAGGGTGACCTGCTCGCGGGTGGCCGCGCGCACGTTCGGGTGACCGCTCAGCACGCGGGAGACGGTCTGGTGGGAGACCCCGGCCTCCCGTGCGACGTCGGCCATCGTCGGGGGGCGGACGCCTTCCGCGGGATGCGCCACGTTTGCCTTCCCTCTCCCTGCTCACGGCTGCGTATCGATGCGAGAAAAACCTTAGCGCCTCTTGTATCACGCTGTTGTGAGCGCTAACAATCTAGCTCGACCGGGGTGCGGACGCCCCGGCCACCCAGCCGGAGCGGTGCCGTCCCGGTGGTGCGGGGACACGCGCCGCCGCTGAGGCCGTCCCGGCCGGAGCCGCCCTCGACGACGGGATTGCCAGGTAACGCCCATGAAGAAGTTCCGATCCGTATCCGCCCTCCTGGCCGTGACCACCAGCTGCGCCCTGCTTCTGACCGCCTGCGGACAGGACAGCGAGGGGGGCAGCCAGGACTCGAAGGACAAGCAGGACCTCACCATCGGCATCGCCATGCCCACCAAGTCCTCCGAGCGGTGGATCGCCGACGGCCGCAACATGACCGCGAGCCTGGAGAAGGCCGGCTTCTCCACGACCCTGCAGTACGGCGAGGACGACCCCGACCAGCAGGTCGCGCAGATCGAGAACATGATCACCCAGGGCGTCGACGCCCTCGTCGTGGCCGCCATCAACGGCGAGGCCCTGTCCAACGTCCTCCAGCAGGCCGCGGACGCCCGCATCCCGGTCATCGCCTACGACCGGCTCATCCTGGGCTCGCCCCACGTCGACTACTACGCGTCCTTCGACAACGCGAAGGTCGGCGAGCTCCAAGCCTCGTACATCGTCGAGAAGCTGGGACTGGAGAGCGGCGCGAAGAAGGGCCCCTTCAACATCGAGCTGTTCGCCGGATCCAACGACGACAACAACACCAAGTACTTCTTCAACGGCGCGATGAAGGTGCTGAAGCCCTACCTCGACACCAAGCAGCTGGTCGTTCGCTCCCAGCAGACCCGGCTCAACCAGGTGACCACGCTGCGCTGGGACGGCGGGACGGCGCAGAAGCGCATGGACGACCTGCTGACCTCCTCGTACTCCACGGCCCGCGTCGACGCCGTGCTGTCCCCGTACGACGGCATCTCCATCGGCATCCTGTCCGCCCTGAAGTCCGACGACTACGGCAGTGCGGACAAGCCGCTGCCCATCGTCACCGGCCAGGACGCGGAGGTCGCCTCCGTGAAGTCGATCATCGCAGGCGAGCAGACGCAGACCGTCTACAAGGACACCCGCGCACTCGCGCAGGTCGCCGCGGACATGGTGACCGCCGTCCTCGCCGGCGAGAAGCCCGAGACCAACGACGAGACCACCTACGACAACGGCAGGAAGGTGGTCCCGGCCTACCTGCTCGACCCGGTCAGCGTCGACAAGTCGAACTACCGGCAGGTGCTGGTCGACTCCGGCTACATCGACGCCGGCGAGCTGCGGTGACCCCCGCCGCGCCGCACTCCCCCGGCACCCCCGCCACGCCGCACTCCCCCGGCACCCCCGCCCCGCCGCACTCCCCCGGCACCCCCGCCCCGCCGCACTCCCCCGGGATCCCGGTCACGTCCCAGGGCGGCCCCGTCCTCGAAATGCGGTCCATCGTCAAGACCTTCCCCGGGGTCAGGGCGCTCTCCGAGGTGACCCTCTCCGTGCGGCGCGGCGAAGTGCACGCCCTGTGCGGAGAGAACGGTGCCGGGAAGTCGACCCTCATGAAGGTCCTGTCCGGCGTCCACCCGCACGGGACCTACGAGGGCGAGATCCTCCTCGACGGCGAGCCGTGCCGCTTCAAGGACATCAGGGCCAGCGAGCAGCGCGGCATCGTCATCATCCACCAGGAACTCGCGCTCGTCCCCCATCTCTCGATCGCCGAGAACGTCTTCCTCGGCAACGAGCCGGCCCGGCGCGGGATCATCGACTGGCACGAGGCGCTGCGCCGCGCCTCCGCCCTGCTCAGGCGGGTCGGTCTGGACGAACACCCGGGCACCCGGGTCGGTGACCTCGGGGTCGGCAAGCAGCAGCTCGTGGAGATCGCGAAGGCGCTGGCGAAGGACGTCCGGCTGCTGATCCTCGACGAGCCCACGGCGGCGCTCAACGACGAGGACAGCGCGAAGCTGCTGCGGCTGATGCGGGAGCTGAAGAGCCAGGGCGTCACCATGATCATCATCTCGCACAAGCTGAACGAGATCGCCCGGATCGCGGACTCCGTCACCATCCTGCGCGACGGGCGGACCATCGAGACCCTCGACGTCGGGGACCCGGCCACCAGCGAAGAGCGCATCATCCGCGGCATGGTGGGACGGGACCTCGACAGCCGCTTCCCCGACCGCACGCCGTACGAGGGCCCGACCGACGCCGAACCCGCCCTGGAGATCCGGGACTGGACCGTGCGCCACCCGGTCGACCGCGGCCGCAAGGCCGTCGACGGCGTCTCGCTCCGGGTCCGCCGCGGCGAGATCGTCGGCGTCGCGGGACTCATGGGGGCCGGCCGGACCGAGCTCGCCATGAGCGTCTTCGGCCGCTCCTACGGCCGCTACGAGCGGGGCGCCGTGCTCAGGGACGGCCGCGAGGTACGGACCCGTACGGTCCCCGAGGCGGTCGCCCACGGCATCGCGTACGTCACGGAGGACCGCAAGCACTACGGGCTCGACCTCGGGGACTCCGTGAGCCGGAACATCTCCCTCGCGTCCCTCGGCACCCTCGCCCGCCGCGGCATCGTGGACGGGCACGAGGAGCGCAAGGTGGCCGAACAGTACCGGCGGACCATGAACATCAAGGCCCCGAACGTCCTCGAACCGGTCGGCCGGCTCTCCGGCGGCAACCAGCAGAAGGTCGTCCTCAGCAAGTGGATCCTCGCCGGACCGGACGTCCTCATCCTCGACGAGCCCACGCGCGGAGTCGACGTCGGGGCCAAGTACGAGATCTACACCGTCATCGACCGGCTCGCCTCCGAGGGCAAGGCGATCCTCCTCATCTCCTCCGAGCTGCCCGAACTGCTCGGCATGTGCGATCGCGTCTACACCATGGCCGCCGGACGGCTGACCGGCGAGGTCTCCCGCGAGGACGCCACCCAGGAAGTGCTGATGCGGCACATGACACAGGACACCCCCGCACCACCGGCGGTCAGCGCAGACCCCGCCTCCAGCGAAGGGCACCAGGCATGAGCACCGAAGTCGGCACGAGGACGAACGCCCCGGCGCCCGGGGACAGCGGACCCCCGTCCACCGGGACACCGGTGGGCCGGGTCCTCCTGGACGGCGTCCGGCGGAACATGCGCCAGTACGGGATGCTCTTCGCGCTCGGCCTGATCGTGCTCCTGTTCCAGGTCTGGACGGGCGGCGACCTCCTGCTACCGCGCAACGTCTCCAACCTGGTGCTGCAGAACAGCTACATCCTCATCCTGGCCATCGGCATGATGATCGTCATCATCTCCGGGCACATCGACCTGTCGGTGGGCTCCCTCATGGCCCTGGTGGGCGGCGTCGGGGCGGTGCTCATGGTCGAGCACCGGGTCTCCTGGCCCGTCGCGGTGCTCCTCACCCTGCTCCTCGGCGCCGTCGCGGGCGCGCTCCAGGGATTCTTCATCGCGTACGTCGGCATACCGTCGTTCATCGTGACCCTCGCCGGGATGCTGCTGTTCCGCGGGCTCACGGAGATCTTCCTCAAGGGCCAGACACTCGGCCCCTTCCCGGAAGGGCTCCAGCAGGTCGCCAACGGGTTCCTGCCCGAGGTCGGCCCGCAGACGAACTACCACAATCTCACCCTGCTCCTCGGCCTGGGGCTGATCGCCTACGTGGTGTTCCAGGAGGTGCGGGACCGCCGTCGCCAGCGGGAGTTCGCCCTGGAGACGCTCCCCGCGGGCCTGTTCGCGCTCAAGGTGACGGCGCTGGTCGCCGCCGTCCTGGTCACCAGCCTGCTGCTCGCCAGCTACAAGGGCGCGCCCGTGGTCCTGCTGATCCTGGCCGCGCTGCTGGTCGGCTTCGGCTACGTGATGCGCAACGCGGTGATCGGCCGCCACGTGTACGCGATCGGAGGGAACCTGCCCGCCGCGAAACTGTCCGGCGTCAAGGACAGGAAGGTGACCTTCGCGGTGTTCCTCAACATGGGCATGCTCGCGGCCCTCGCCGGTCTCGTCTTCGCGGCCCGCTTCAACGCGGCCTCCCCGAAGGCCGGGGTGACCTTCGAACTGGAGGCCATCGCCGCCGCGTTCATCGGCGGAGCGTCGATGAGCGGGGGCGTCGGGACCGTCCTGGGGGCCATCATCGGCGGTCTGGTCCTCGGCGTGCTCAACAACGGCATGAACCTCGTCGGCGTGGGCACCGACTGGCAGCAGGTGATCAAGGGCCTCGTGCTGCTCGCGGCGGTCGGCTTCGACGTGTGGAACAAGCGGAGGGCGGGCGCCTGACGCCACCCGCGCCCGCCGGGTGCCGCCGCCCGGCGGGCACCGCCGTGCCGGCATGCCCTCTCACGCGGTGTCCCCGCAGTGGGCCTCGCGGCGGGCCCTCCTCCCGCTCCCCGCTCCACGCCCCCGGTCACGGGTCCTCCACCGACCGTCGGGTCGTCCTCCAGCGCGGGGCGTCGTCATCAGGGAGGTCCGGAGACGCAAAGTGGAAGGGCACGCAAAGGTGGTCGGCCAGCGCCTGCCCGGCCTCGGTGGCCGTGACACCCAGGGGAGGGCCGTCGGACCGGCGGTGGACAGTCGCCAGGTGGCCCTCCCCTTCCGGGGAGTCCAGGACCGCGACCAGGAGCACGAACCAGTCGTGCACCGTGTCCCCGTCCCACAGCGCCTCCACCGCCGCCACACGGCCCGGCAGAGCCGCGGCGCGGGCGGCGAGCGAGGGGAGGTCCAGCGGATCCGGCGGCGTGTGCTGTACGCGGTCGCCCAGGGCCTCGTACCGCGCGCGGACCACCCCCTCCGCTTCGTGCAGGCCCACCCCCAGCGGGCGCAACGCCTCCCGGACGGATCTGACCGCCGGCAGCCGGCGGTCGCGCAGCACGTCGGCATCGACCTCCCGCCGGGTCCGCTCATCCAGATACTTCCACCAGCCGCTCACCGGGCCGGCCGTCGGGATCTCACGGTACGTGTCACAGGCGCGAACATACGCCAGTGCTCGGCCTCTTCCCCAGTCGCCCCGTGCGGGTGCGGTCGAGCTTCATGAACACCCCGACCCTGATCCCGTCTCGTGGTTCCCGCCTCCGCACAGGTGTCGAAGCGCGTCGATGCCGTGGACGAATCGGGCGGGGCGAGGGGAACGGTGATGAGGGCGCAGGCGCCCCGGCCCTTCCCGGATGGCCCTACGGGGCGGCGGGCGACGGTGGTCCCGCCGATCGGCAGGGCTGTCAGCCGTGGATGCCTCCGCAGACCGCGCGTCAGATACCGACCCGGCTGGGCACCGCGTCCACCCGCCCGTACCCGAGCACCTGAGCGAGGACTTCGCGAAACCGCCTGACGTCCTCGGCCGGTGCCTCGAGGACGGCCTCGACCTCGGGGTCGGTCAGCCGCAGATCTCCCAGCGCTTCGGGGTCAAGCACGATGCGGAGGACGTTGCCCGTCAGGACGGCTTCCCGAACACAGCCGTACGCGGTGCCCTGTCCGGCCGTGACCAGGCAGTGCGTGTCCATCCCGAGGGCGGCCTCCTGCTCATCGGGGTCTTCTTCTCCTGCCATGAACATCATGAGGAAACCGCTTCCGTCCTCACCCTCGGCAAGAGCGGCTTCGGTGAAGTACCCGTCGGGGTCGATCTCGGTCGTGACGACACGGGCGATGAACCGGTATGTCATGACGGGGTTCTATCAGTGCGCCCAGCCGCGCCGGGGGGTGGGGCGAGCCCTGCGTCCTCACCAAAGTCACGCTTCACCGCCTGCCCGCGCCCAGGCAGGCAGGCCACCGCCCTTTCCGGCTCGGCACGCCGGAGCCGGGCGGCCTGAGGGGCGGCGCGCACTGCAGCGGGGCGGCGGCCGCCGGTATCGCTCCACGTCCCCTGGTCGTGTGCCGTGCGGGTCATGCCGCAGTCGTACAGGAACGGCCTGCCACCTCCTCCCACCGCTCCCGGCCGACGGCGATCTGCTGCGCGGGCGGCCGGCCCGCCCTGTACCGCAGTCGTGTGCCCGCCGGTGTGGCGGGCCCGCGGCGAGGCCGTCATGCGGCCACGCCGGGGCTCCCCACCGTCCGCTGTGCGGGTCGAGGCCCGTACGTCGGGGAGCGGCAGCACGCGCCGCGCGAACACCGCGGAGCGGCAGAGGGCAGGCGCACCCGCAGGGGAACGTGCTGACGCAGCAGCCCGAGGCGGCGGTGTTCAGCCGACCACCGGGATGACGTCCGAGCCGTACGCGTCGATGGTGCCCTCGCGGTGGTCGTGCATGGCGTACACCGCGAACTGGTCGACGCCCAGGTCCTGGAGGCGGCGCAGCTTGTCGCGGTGGGCCTCGGCGGGGCCGAGGAGGCAGAAGCGGTCGACGATCTCGTCGGGGACGAAGTCGGTGGAGGGGTTCCCGGCGCGGCCGTGGTGGCTGTAGTCGTAGCCCTGCCGGTCCTTGATGTACGCCGTGAGGGCCTCCGGGACCAGGTCGGAGTGCTCGCCGTAGCGGGCCACGAGGTCGGCGACGTGGTTGCCGACCATGCCGCCGAACCAGCGGCACTGGTCGCGGGCGTGGGCCAGGGCGGCCGGCGAGTCGTCGGCGGTGACGTACGCGGGCGCGGCGACGCAGACGGTGACCGACGCGGGGTCGCGGCCGGCGTCGGCGGCGGCCCGGCGGACGGCCTTGACCATCCACTCCGTCAGGAACGGGTCGGCGAGTTGGAGGATGAACCCGTCGGCCTTCCGCCCGGCCAGGGCGAGGGCCTTGGGGCCGTACGCGGCCATCCACACCGGCAGGCGGCCGTCGCGGATCCACGGGATGCGGACGGGCCGGCCGTCCACCTCGGCCTCTCGGCCCTCCGCCAGGTCGCGGATCACGCCGATGGCCTCGCCGAGGCGGGCCAGGGTGTCGGGTTTCCGGCCGGCGACCCGCATCGCCGAGTCGCCGCGGCCGATGCCGCACACGGTGCGGTTGCCGTACATGTCGTTGAGTGTGGCGAAGGTGGAGGCGGTGACCTCCCAGGTGCGGGTTCCGGGGTTGGTGACCATCGGGCCGACGTGCAGCTTCGTGGTGTGGGCGAGGATCTGGCTGTAGATGACGAACGGCTCCTGCCACAGCACGGCGGAGTCGAACGTCCAGCCGTAGCGGAAGCCGTTGCGCTCCGCGCGCTTCATCAGGCTGACCACCTGGGAGGCCGGGGGGTCGGTCTGCAGGACGAGTCCGAAGTCCATGGGGTTTCCTCAGTCCAGGTACTGGCAGGTGGAACGCGGGGTGTAGACGCCGTGTCCGGGGCGGCCGGTGTAGGTGCGGCGGTCGATGACGACCCGGCCGCGGGAGAGGACGGTCTCGACCTGTCCGGTGACGGTCCTGCCCTCGTACGCCGAGTAGTCGACGTTCATGTGGTGGGTGGCGGCGGACAGGGTCTGCCGGGCGTGCGGGTCGTAGATGACGAGGTCCGCGTCCGCGCCCGGGGCGATGGTGCCCTTCTTCGGGTAGAGCCCGAACATGCGGGCCGGGGTCGCGCAGGCGATCTCGATCCAGCGGCGGCGGCTGATGTGGCCGTCCACCACCGCCTGGTGCAGCAGGTCCATGCGGTTCTCCACGCCCGGCAGCCCGTTGGGGATCTTGGAGAAGTCGCCGCGGCCCAGTTCCTTCTGGCCCTTGAAGCAGAACGGGCAGTGGTCGGTGGACACCACCTGGAGGTCGTTGGTGCGCAGGCCCCGCCACAGCGCCGCCTGGTGCTCGCGCGGCCGCAGCGGCGTGCTGCACACGTACTTGGCGCCCTCGAAACCGGGCTCGGCGAGGTTGTCGGTGGACAGGAACAGGTACTGCGGGCAGGTCTCCCCGAACACCGGCAGGCCCTTGTCGCGTGCGGCGGCCAGCTCCGCGACGGCCTCCTCCGCCGACACGTGCACCACGTACAGCGGGGCTCCGGCGACCCGGGCGAGCTGGATGGCCCGGTGCGTGGCCTCGGCCTCCAGCAGGACCTTGCGCACCTCTCCGTGGTGGCGGGGGTCGGTCTCGCCCCGTGCCAGGGCCTGTTCGACGAGGACGTCGATGGCGATGCCGTTCTCGGCGTGCATCATGATCAGCCCGCCGTTGAGGGAGGACCGCTGCATGGCGCGCAGGATGCGGCCGTCGTCGCTGTAGAAGACCCCCGGGTACGCCATGAAGAGCTTGAAGCTGGTCACGCCCTCCTGGACGAGGAGGTCCATCTCCTTCAGCGACGAGTCGTCGACGTCGGAGAGGATCATGTGGAAGGCGTAGTCGATCGTGCACTTGCCGTCGGCCTTGGCGTGCCAGGCGTCCAGTCCTTCGCGCAGGGTGTGGCCGACGGTCTGGACGGCGAAGTCGACGATGGTGGTGGTGCCGCCCCAGGCGGCGGCGCGGGTGCCTGTCTCGAAGTCGTCGGACGCGAACGTGCCGCCGAAGGGCAGTTCCATGTGGGTGTGGGCGTCGACGCCGCCCGGGATGACGTACCTGCCCGTGGCGTCGAGGACGCGGTCGGCGCCGTCGGCCCAGGTCTCCGCCGCGCTGCTGCCGTGCGCGGCGAGCGCGGCGATGCGGCCGTCCTCGATGAGGACGTCGGCGTGGGTCTCCTCGGCGGCGGTGACGACGAGGCCGCCTCGGACGAGAATGCGGGTGCTCATGGTGCGGGTCGGCCCCCTTGCTTGCCGTGGACGCGGACGGGTACCGGGCTCACCGGACGGAGTGCAGGGCCTGTGCGAAGAGGGCGGCGCCCTCCTCGGCCTCTGCGACGTTGAGGCTGAGCGGCGGTGTGATGCGCAGGACGCTGGTGTCGTGGCCGCCGCCCTTGCCGATGAGCAGGCCGCGGTCGCGGGCGGCTTCGAGGACGGCCGCGGCGGCTTGGGGGGCGGCGGCGCCGGTGTCGGGGTCGGCGAGTTCGACGCCGATCATCAGGCCGCGGCCCCGCACCTCCCGGACGAGGGGGACTGCGGCGCAGATGGCGCGCAGCCGCTCCAGGAGGAGGCCGCCGACGCGGCGGGCGTTGCCCTGGAGGTCGTGTTCGAGGAGGTACGACAGGTTGGCGAGGCCCGCGGCCATGGTGACGGGGGAGCCGCCGAAGGTGGAGATGGACTGGGCGTCCAGGCAGTTCATCACCTCGGCGCGGGCGACGACGCCGCCGACGGACATGCCGTTGGCGATGCCCTTGGCGAAGGTGAGCATGTCGGGCGGGCCGCCGGCGGCGTGCGCCTGCCAGCCCCAGAAGTGCTCGCCGGTGCGGCCCCAGCCGGTCTGCACCTCGTCGCTGATCCACAGGATGCCGTGCCGGTCGAGGACCTCCCGGAACGCCGCGTAGAGCCCGTCGGGCGGTGCGGTGAAGCCGCCGACGCCCTGGACGGGTTCGGCGATGAGGGCGGCGATGTCCCCGGTGTGGCCGATCAGGTCCTCCAGGTCGGCGACGCAGGCTGCGGTGAAGTCGGCGTCGGAGAGCCGGGCGAAGGGGCCGCGGGTGCGGACGGCACCGTGCACGTAGAGGGTGCGCAGCGCGGACAGGGTGCTGGTGGTCCAGGTGCGGTTGCCGGTGACGGAGACGCTGGAGAAGGACCGGCCGTGGTAGCTGTTGCGCATCGCCAGGATCTGGTTGGAGCGGCGGTACGCGGTGGCGAGGAGGAGCGCGGTGTCGTTGGCCTCGGTGCCGGAGGTGGTGAAGAAGACCCGGGCGTCGGGGATGCCGGAGAGGGCGGCGATCCGCTCGGCCAGGTCGACCATCGGGCGGTTCAGGTAGAGGGTGGAGGAGTGGATGATGCGGCCGGCCTGCTCGCTGACGGCCCGGGTGACCTCGGGCAGGGCGTGGGCGGTCATGGTGGTGAGGATGCCGCCGAAGAAGTCGAGGTAGCGGTGGCCGTCGGCGTCCCAGACGTGGCGGCCCTCGCCGCGGGTGATCTCGATCGGGCGGTCGTAGTAGAGGGCGAGCCAGTCGGGCAGCACGGTCCTGCGGCGGGCGAGGAGGTCGTCGTTCACGGCTCCACCAGTCCTTCGTACGCGTCGGGGCGCCGGTCGCGGTAGAACGCCCACTGCTGCCTGACCTCGTCGATGAGCCTGAAGTCGAGGTCGCGGACGACCAGTTCCTCCTCCTTGTCGGAGGCGGTGTCGCCGACGATCCGGCCGCGGGGGTCGACGAAGTAGCTGGTGCCGTAGAAGTCGTTGTCGCCGTACTCCTCCTGGCCGACGCGGTTGATGGCGGCGACGAAGTACTCGTTGGCGACGGCGGCCGCGGGCTGCTCCAGCTGCCACAGGTAGGAGGAGAGGCCGCGGTGGGTGGCCGAGGGGTTGTAGACGAGCTGGGCGCCGTTGAGGCCGAGTTGCCGCCAGCCCTCGGGGAAGTGCCGGTCGTAGCAGATGTAGACGCCGACCCTGCCGACGGCCGTGTCGAACACGGGCCAGCCGAGGTTGCCGGGCCGGAAGTAGAACTTCTCCCAGAACCCCTTGACCTGCGGGATGTGGTGCTTGCGGTACTTGCCGAGGTAGCTGCCGTCGGCGTCGATGACGGCGGCGGTATTGTAGTAGAAGCCGGAGTCCTCGACCTCGAAGACGGGGACGACGATCACCATGCCGGTCTCGCGGGCCAGGTCCTGCATGCGGCGGACCGTGGGCCCGTCGGGAACGGGCTCGGCCCAGCGGTAGTGCTCGGTGTCCTGCACCTGGCAGAAGTAGGGGGCGTTGAACACCTCTTGGAAGCCGATGACCCGGGCGCCCTGGCGGGCGGCCGCGCGGGCGTGGGCCTCGTGTTTGGCGATCATCGAGTCGGTGTCGCCGGTCCAGGTGGCCTGGACGAGCGCGGCGCGCACGGTCTGGGCGGGCTGGGACATGAGCTGCTCCTTCGGCACGGCGTCAGAGAGCCTCTACGCACGTAGAGCGATGCGTAGGAGGAGAACGTAAGCCCCGTCACATCCCGGGGCAAGACCGCCGCTGTCGCCCACTGAAGTCGATCATTTTTCGCACCCGACTGGTCCATAGCGGTCACACCGAGGCCGTGCCGCGACGGTTCGCGCCCGTCGGCACCTCAGGTGACGACGAGGCCCGCCACGCGCAGGGCGTGCACGACCGCCGCCTCGCGCGCCGGGGCCGCCGTCCGCACGGCCCGGAGCACCTCGGGCACCAGCCGGTGCGGGGCGCAGGCGGCGAACCGGGCGGTGTCCTCCGGCGACCGCACCGCGACGAAGACCTCGACGAGGGCACGGGCGCCCCACCGCGAGGCGCGCTGCCCGGTCACGGCCGCCGCGACGTCCTCGCCCGGCCGGGTCACGCCCTGCCGCAGGAGCTGCCGGGCGTCGTCCTCCCGGCCGGCGGCGGCGAGCGCCGCGGCGACGTCGGCCAGGTGCGCGGTCGGCAGGGACACCGCCTCCCACAGCAGGGTCGCCCAGTCGGCGGCCAGCCCGGCGCGGTGCAGCCCGCGGCGAGCAGCGGCAGCCGTACGGCGGGCCAGCGGGCGGCCTCGCACAGCAGCGCGTGCGCCTCGCCGCCGCGGCCTCCGGCCCGCAGGCCGAGGAGCGCGGACACGGCGCGGGCGACCGCGGCCCGGTCACCGGCGGCGACGGGTCCCGCCTCGGGCAGGGCGGGCGGGGCGGCCCGTCGTCCGCGCCCCCGCCGCCGAAGCGGGCGCCGGTCGGCGCGGCCCCCGCGGGGACGGCGGGCCCGGCCTCGGGGGAGCGGTCACGGGCCCGCCGTCCCCGCCGGACTCGTCCAGCCAGGCGTACCGGGCACCGCGGGGCCTGCGCCGCTTGCGGCCCCGCTCTCCGCGGGGGCGGTCGGCTCGGGCCGTACGGGCGCGGGGCGCGGTCCGGCGTCCTGCGGGAGGGCCGCGAGCCGGGCCCGCAGTTCGGCGGCCCGGGCGGTGGCGCGGGCGTGGTCGTCGCGCAGCCACGCCAGGTCGTGCGCGAGCCGCCCCGCCCCGTCGGGTGCGGTGCCGGCCCGCGCGGTGAGCTCCCGGGCGCGTTCGGCGGCGCGGGCCTGCTCCCGCAGGGCCGCCTGCAGCCGGTCGAGGAGCGCGCGGCGCGCGCCGGGCCGGGCGTCGCGCTCTGCGGCGGCGGACGCGTGGAGCCGGCGGGCCCGGGCGGTCTGCGCCCGGCCGGGCTCCTCGCCGCGCAGCTCCGCGAAGTCCCCGAGGAGCGCCTCCACGACGTCCCAGGGCGGCAGTTCGTCCCCGGACAGGCAGGCCCGCATGCCGTCCGGGTCCCGCGCCAGGAAGACGCCGTACCACCCGCTCCCGGGGTCGATCAGCGCGGTCAGCTCCCCCAGCCAGTGTGCGAACTCCACGGAAGCCCGGCCGGCTTGCTGCTCGGTCATCGGCACACCCACGCCCCTGCACGCTTCGACGGCGACCCTGCCACGCACCGCATTCGACCCGAGTCGTGTTACGGCGCCGCTACGGGGAGTTTGCGAACCGGAGGCTTCGCTCCCGGGTCAGCTCGCGGGGCGGACGACCATGGCGGAGCCGCCGCCGCGCCGCACCTTCTCGGCGGCCGCCAGCCAGCGGCCGCCGGGGAGGCGCTGCACGCCCGTCGCCGCGCCGATCTCGGGGACCTCGCGGAAGGCGTGGCCGCGCTCGGCCAGCCGGGCCCGGTGCTGTCCGGCGAGTCCGGGCTCGATGTCGGTGCGTTCCTGGTTGCGCTGGCTGGCCCGGGGCGCGGCGATGGCGTCCACCAGCGGGAGCCCCCGGTCGAGGACCCCGGTCAGGGTCTGCAGCACGGTCGTGATGATGGTCGCGCCGCCCGGGGAGCCCAGGGCGAGGACCGGGCGGTCGTGGCGGTCCAGCACGATCGTGGGGGCCATCGAGGAGCGGGGGCGCTTGCCCGGGCCGGGCAGGTTCGGGTCGTGGACGGCGGGGTCGGCGGGGGCGAAGGAGAAGTCGGTGAGCTCGTTGTTGAGCAGGAAGCCGCGGCCCGGCACGGTGATGGCGCTGCCGCCGGTCTGCTCGATGGTCAGGGTGTAGGCGACGACGTTGCCCCACCGGTCGGCGGTCGTCAGGTGCGTGGTGCTCTCGCCCTCGTACGGGGTGGGGACCGCCTTCCCGGACGGCTCGCAGCCGGGGGCGGCGTCGTGCGGGTCGCCCGGGGGCAGGGGGCTGGTGAGGGCGGTGTCGTCCTTGATGAGGCAGGCCCGGGCGTCCGCGAACCGCTGCGACAGCAGCCCCTCCAGCGGCACGTCCTCGTGCGCCGGGTCCCCGACCCACCGGCCGCGGTCCGCGAACGCGATCCGGCTGGCCTCGACGAACCGGTGCAGGTACGCGTCCTCGGGGGCGGCGGCGGGTCGCAGGTCCGTGCCCTCCAGGATGTTCAGGGCCTCGCCCACCGTCGTCCCGCCCGACGAGGAGGGCGCCATGCCGTACACGTCGAGCCCGCGGTACGACACCTTCGCGGGCCGCCGCCGCACCGTCTCGTACGCGGCGAGGTCGCGTGCCGTCAGGTCCCCGGCCCGTACGGTGCGTCCGGCGCCCTCCCGTACCGGGGGGTTGCGCACCGTGCGGACGATGTCGCGCGCCAGGTCGCCCCGGTACATGGCGCGGGTGCTGCCCTGGCGGCCGAGCTTGGCGTACGTGCGGGCGAGGTCGGGGTTCCGCAGGACCGAGCCGGCCTCGGGGAGCGCGCCGCCGGGCAGGAACAGTGCGGCGCTGGCGGGGAAGTCGCGGAACCGGTCCTCGTTGGCCCGGGTCTGCGCGCGGAACGTCTCGTCGACGACGAAGCCCTCGCGGGCCAGCCGCTCGGCCGGTTTCAGCAGCTCGCGCAGGGACTTCGTGCCCCAGGCGTCCAGGGCCGCGTCCCAGGTCGCGGGAGTCCCGGGCACGCCGACGGCGAGTCCGCTGGTCGCGGCCTCGCCGAACGGCAGGGGCGCGCCTGCGCCGTCGAGGAACAGGGTCGCGGTCGCCGACGCGGGTGCGGTCTCGCGCCCGTCGATGGTGTGGACGGTGCGCGTGCGGGCGTCGTAGTGGACGAGGTAGCCGCCACCGCCGATGCCCGCGGAGTACGGCTCGGTGACGCCGAGCGCGGCCGCGGTCGCGACGGCGGCGTCCACGGCGTTGCCGCCGGCCTTGAGCACGGCGATGCCGGCGGCCGAGGCGTCGGCGTCCACACTGGCCACGGCCCCGCCGTGGCCGACGGCGACGGGTGTCTTGGCGGGCGGGGGCGGGGCGGGGGCCGGAGGCGGCGCCGCCCCGGTGGTCAGCGCCGTCGCGGAGACGGCGACGAGGGAGGCGTACCGGACGAGGAACCGACGGGACCGACGCAGCACCGCATACCTCCAGTCAACGGCCGTCCGCACACGGTAACTTCGGCCGGCTCCGGGGGCCAGGACCCCCTCGAACACCGGCGCGTGTCCCCGCTAGCATGCGCCCTCATGGACGAGAACCTGCGGGACATCGTGCTGGGCGTGGCGGCCGCCGGAGTGAGCGCCTCGCTGGGCTGGCTGGCGCGCACGGCGCTGTGGCGCAGGAGGCTCCGGCGCAAGCAGGCGTTCTTCGGCCTGCCGGGGAACTCCGAGTGCCTGCTGGTGGTGAACCGGGAGGCGGACGGCGACGGCGTGCACCGCAACGACGTGTTCGCGCTGCTGGAGCTGTCCGCGCTGATACGGGACTGCGACGCGCACGCCCGCATCGTCCGCCACGACCAGGCGCAGCAGGGCTTCGGGGAGCGCACGGAGTTCTGCCTGGGCGGCCCGTACTCGAACCAGCGCACGCAGGCGCACCTCCGCACCCTGCTCCCCGGTGTGCGGGTGGACTTCGAGGCCGAGCCGCGCAGGGTGGTCTTCCACATCGGCCCGGACGAGTACCGGCAGGAGCCCAAGACCAGCGAGTACGTGCTGCTGGCCCGGCTCACCGCGGGCGAGGGCGAACGCCCGGTCTTCCTCATCTGCGGCCAGAGCTCCATCACCAACCAGGCCGCCACCCGCTACCTGGTCCGCCACCACGAGAAGCTGGCCCGCACGTACAAGCGGGAGCCGTTCGTCCTCCTCCTGAAGGTGGTGAACTCGGAGGCGTACGGCCCGGACGTCGTCGAACTGTCCGCCGACATCACCCGCAATGCCACGACCCCGGCCCCGATCCCGGCCCCGACCGAGCCGGTCGCGGCCCAGAGCCCCACCACCTAGCCCCGCGGTCCCTCGTACTCCTTTTCGTACCAGTACGCGACGCGCTCGCGTGTCTCCTCGTCCAGCGTCGGGCAGTCCCGGAGCCGGAGGAGGGCGTCCTGGCTCTCCGGGAGCGCCTTGGTGCACAGGAGGGCGACCACGGCCTCCCGCGCGGCGAACCCCCGTCGGGCGTAGCGCTCCGCGAGCTCCGGCAGCCACGGGGCGAGGGCCTGTTCGTCGTCGACCATGAGGCCGCACCAGTAAAGGGTCTCCTCGGCGATCCAGCCCTTGATCCGCAGCACCCACCGCTCGGTGAACGCGGTCGTGTCCAGGCCCAGCGCCGCGCACTCGGCCTCGGCGCGTTCCATGGACGCGCGGGTCACTTCGCTCGCGTACGAGATGCGGCCGCGCAGCACTCGGCGCACCGCCGACCACTCGGGCCAGCCTCCGTACTCGTCCTCGAACGCGTTCCCCCGCTCGCCCGGCGGCTCCGGCCCGGCCGGCGGCTCCTGCGGCAGACAGGCCTCCAAGACGGCACGGGCGTAGCCGAGTGACCGGTCGCTCTCCTCCGTCTCCGGCGGCCATGCGAAGCCGTCGCCCCAGGAGAACGGGTACGCCCGCACCACCTCGGGCAGCAGCGGCGTCTCGCCCGGAACAGGGTCCGTCGGCCTCAGTTCCAGGGCTTTCTCCTCGGTCACGAGACCCCCAGGTATTCCATCGCGGTCTTCGGGTCCTTCATCTTGCCGGAGTCGCGGGCTGCCTGCTTCTCGGCGTCGGACTTGGCGTTCCACGCGTCGTTCATGGCCGTCAGCTGCGACGGGGTGATGTCCTGGCCGGCGACGCGGGCGGTGAGTCCGTTGTCCGCGAAGGTCTGCGCGGGTGTGCCGGGCGGGGTCGTGCCGGTCTTCTTGTCCCGCTGGAAGCCGTCGAAAATCCTGTCCCAGCCCTGCTGGGTCTGGATCTCGTAGCGGGCGGCCCGAGGCGGGTTCGCCCCGTCCTGCGCGGCCCAGTCCGCGAGCCGTTCGGCCTGGGCCGGCATGGACGCCTGCGTGGTGGCGTTGGCCGTGTTCTTGACCTCCACGACATGGACCTTGCCGTCCTTGCCCTTGTACACGACGTCCGCGTCGTCGATGGCGCTGACGTCGGCCGACGTGCCGTCCCCGAAGTCGACGGACTGGCGGCCCTTCTTGGCGCCCACCGCCGCGTACACCTTGGTGCCGTCCGCGGCTTCGGCGTCGGCGGCGTGCTTGGCCGCCCGGACCTCCGCCATGGCCTCCGCCAGCTGGTGGCGGTTGCCGGCCTTGAGGACGGTGCCGCCCAGCGAGGCGCGGCTCTGGTTGTCGATGTTCTTGGTGTTCAGCAGGGAGTCGAGGTCGTGCCAGCCCCAGACCGACACGTCGGAAATTCTTCGGTTTCTCCGCAACCCGCCCCCGCTGTTCGCCCTCTCTCCCAGAGACGAAGGAACACACCGGAGGTTGTCCGTTGAGCCGCACCCGCGCCCTCAGTCGCGCCCGCATACGTCCCCGCACCGCGCTCCGCGCCGGCGCCCTCGCCGGCACCGCGGTCCTCGCCGCGGCCCTGACGGCGTGCTCGGGCGGCAGCGGCCCCTCCGGCGGCGGCGCCGCAGGAGCCGGCCAGGACGGCAAGGCCAAGCCCGAGACCCGCATCGCCGTGAACCTGACGGGCAAGGAGGCCGCGCCCGGCAGCCCCGTGAAGGTGTCGCTGGCCGAGGGCACCCTCAAGCAGGTCACCGTGACCGACTCGCAGGGCGCCGTGCTCGCCGGCGAGGTGGCCGCCGACGGGAGGAGCTGGACGTCCGCGCGCGGCGCCGCGCCGGGCACCGGCTACACGGTGGAGGCGCGCGATGCCGGCGGGGGCACCGCGAAGGCGGAGTTCGCGACCGCCGCGGCGCAGAAGGTGAACAAGCTGACCCTCGCCCCCGGCAAGAACACCACGGTCGGCATCGCCCAGCCGCTGTCGATCGTCTTCGACCACCCGGTGAAGAACAAGGCGGCGGTCGAGAAGGCGCTGAAGGTGACCACGTCGAACGGCACGGAGGGCTCCTGGGGCTGGATGCAGGACTGGTCCGGCAAGGACCGCGTCGACTGGCGGCCCCGCGAGTACTGGAAGCCGGGTACGAAGGTCACGTTGAACGCCGAGCTGAACGGGGTGGACTCCGGTCCGGACGGCGGCTGGTTCGTCCGCGACTACGTCACCGGTTTCGCCGTCGGCAGGAACCAGGTCGTGAAGGTCGACCTCGACGGCCACCGGCTCACGCTCGTGCGTGACGGGCAGACCGTCAAGGAGATCCCCATGTCGGCCGGGACGCCCGGCGGGGAGAAGGCGTCGTGGCGGGGCCGGACCGTCCTGATGTCGAAGGAGGGCACCATCAACATGAACTCCGAGACGGTCGGCCTCGGCGACGCGTACGACAAGATGGTCGACTACTCGATGCGGCTGACCTGGTCCGGGATGTACGCGCACGCGGCGCCCTGGAACGCCCGGTACATGGGCAGCGCGAACAGGAGCTCCGGCTGCATCGGCATGACCGACGCCGACGCCCGGTGGGTGTACGGGCAGGTGCAGGTGGGCGACCCGTTCGAGATCGAGGGGGACGACGCCAAGGGCACCCAGGCCCTGAACAACGGCTACGGCGAGTGGAACCTGTCGTGGGAGCAGTGGCAGGCGAAGAGCGCCCTGCGGTGAATCCGGCCGCCGGGCCCGCCGCGATTGTTACCATCGCGTAACTTACCGGGGAGTTACCTCCGGTAAGCCGCTGCGGTTACCTTCGGTTCACTTTCAACCATCACGCGACGACGTGAGGAGTGACCCGTGGGTCTTTCGCGTAACGCCCTGCGCACCGCGGCCATCGGCGCGGTCTCGGCCGCCCTGGCGGCCGGCACGGCCCTCGGGTCCGCCGCCGCGGCGGCGCAGCCCGCACGGACGGCCGCCGCACCGGCGGCCGCGGCCGGTATACGGTTCGTCGACATCACCGGCCACGGCGGGGTGGTACTCAAGGCCAACGTCGTCGCCCCCGCCCACGCGGACGGCACCCGGCGCTTCCCGCTCGTCGTGCTCCCCACCAGCTGGGCCACCCCGCAGATCGAGTACCTCGCCCAGGCCCGCAAGCTCGCCGACTCCGGCTACGTGGTCCTCACGTACAACTCCCGGGGGTTCTGGCAGTCCGGCGGCCACATCGAGGTCGCCGGACCCGCCGACGTGGCGGACGCCTCCGCGGTCCTCGACTGGGCCCTGGCCCACACCCCCGCCGACCCGGAGCGCATCGGCATGGCGGGCGTCTCGTACGGCGCCGGCATCAGCCTCATGGCCGCCGCCCACGACCCGAGGATCAAGGCCGTGGCGGCGCTCAGCGGCTGGGCCGACCTCATCGACTCCATCTACAGCGGCCGCACCCAGCACCTCCAGGCGGCCGCCCTGCTGGGCGGCACCGGCTACCTCACCGGACGCCCGGGTCCGGAGCTCCGCCAGGTGCTGCACGACTTCCTCTCCTCGGACCTGTCCCGGGAGCAGGAGATGATCGACTGGGGCCGCAAGCGCTCCCCCGCCACCTACCTGGACCGGCTCAACACCCACCGGCCCGCGATCCTGATGGGCAACGCCTGGGGGGACACGGTCTTCCCGCCCAACCAGTACGCCTCCTTCTACGAGAAACTGGCCGGGCCCAAGCGGCTGGAACTGCGCCCCGGCGACCACGCCACCGCCGAGGCCGGCGGCCTGCTCGGCCTGCCGAACGACGTGTGGACCAGCACGCGGCGCTGGTTCGACCACCACCTGAAGGGCGCGGACAACGGCATCGACCGCGAGCAGCCCGTCCGGCTGAAGTCCCGCAGCGGAGGCCCCTACGAGGGCTACCCCGACTGGCGGTCGGTCGGCGAGCGCCGGCACCGGATCCCCCTCGGCGGCGAGCAGCGCATCCACGCGAACGCCGACTCGGGCGCCAACGGCGGCACCGCGCTGCTGTCGAACGCCCTCGACCAGTTCCTCCGCGTGCCGCCCACGGTGTCGGTGCCGCTGCTCCCCCGCTCCCGTGCCGCCGTGTGGCAGTCCGAGCGGTTCCGCACCACCCGGCAGGTGCGCGGCACCGCGACCCTCCACACGACCGTCACCAGCGCCGACAGCAGCGGCACCTTCGTGGCGTACCTCTACGACGTCGGCCCCCTCGGTTTCGGCAGGCTGGTGAGCAACGCACCCCACACCTTCCACGGCCGCACCCCGGGCGAGCCGTTCACCGTGGACCTGGAGCTGTTCTCCACCGCGTACGACGTGCCGGCCGGGCACCGGCTGGCGCTGGTGCTCGACGGCGTCGACCCGTTGTACATCGACCACAACCCGACCGGCGCGCGGCTGACCTTCTCCTCGCCGCCCACCGACCCCTCGTACGTGTCGGTGCCGCTGCGCGAGCAGTGATCCTCGGCCTCGGCCGGGCAGGTTTCGAGGTCAGCGCACACTATGCGCGCCGCCGGGACGCTCCACAGCTCGACACGCACGGCTCAGGAATAGCGCTATTTACCCAAAAAGCTGCGTAAGGGGGTGAACTGGGCGAACCGCTCATACGGGTCGCGGCTGTCACCCTTCGGCGGCCTCGCCGTACCGCTGGGACAGCTCCGGCGAGCCGGTGACCGCCCAGTCCAGGCCCGCCGCGACCACGTCCAGCTCCCGCCCCGACACCAGCCGCACCACGGGCCGCCCGGCGGGCAGCACGTCCCACACCGCCCCGGGGACCGTGCGCACGATCACCGTGCCGAGGTACAGGCCCGCGTCGTTGCCCACCCACGGAAGCTCCTCGGGGTCCTCGCGCCAGCGTGGCAGCAGTTGGTCCAGGGCCTCCAGGGAGCGCGGGCTGTCGTCGAGGCGCACTCCGGCGGCCGCCGCCCGGGCGCGCAGCAGGGAGCACTCGGACAGCAGGCCGGCGACCCCCTCCGGGTCCTCTTCGAAGGCGGTGGCGAGTGTCGCGTGCCGCCCGCCGCCGCGCCGCTTGCGCCAGGCGGCCAGGAAAGGGAAGTTCATACGGCCCAGGGTGGCACCGGTGCCGCCGCGGGCACGACAGGGCGCGCGCGGCGGCGCTCCGGTCCGCCTGCGCGCCCTGCGGCGCGGTCCGCTACACGTCCAGGTCGACGACGACCGGGGCGTGGTCGGAGGCGCCCTTGCCCTTGCGCTCCTCGCGGTCCACGTAGCTGTCCTGCACGGCGGCCGCGAACGCCTTGTTGCCGTAGACGAGGTCGATGCGCATGCCCCGGTTCTTGGGGAAGCACAGCTGGCGGTAGTCCCAGTACGTGAAGGGGCGGTCGTACTTGAGCGGGCGGGGCACGACATCGCTCAGGCCGACGCCCCGCAGCCCCTCCAGCGCGGCCCGCTCGGGCGCGGTGACGTGCGTGGAGCCCTCGAAGAACGACCGGTCCCAGACGTCGTCGTCGGTGGGCGCGATGTTGAAGTCGCCGAGCACGGCGAAGGGGCGGGCACCGGCCGCGTCCCCCGCGACGGCGCCCTGCAGGGCCTCCAGCCACCGCAGCTTGTACGCGTAGTGCTCGTGGGCGACCTCGCGGCCGTTCGGCACGTACACGGACCAGAGGCGGACGGGACCGCAGGTCGCGGAGACGGCCCGCGGCTCCTGCGCCCCGTCGTAGTCCGGCCCTCCGGGCAGGCCGGTGACCACGTCCTCCAGGCCGACCCGGGACACCAGGGCCACGCCGTTCCACCGCCCGGTGGCGTTCACCACCGACTCGTACCCCAGCTCCCGCAGCTCGGCGGTGGGGAACTGCTCGGCGGTGCACTTGGTCTCCTGGACGCACAGCACGTCCGTGCCGCTGCTCTCCAGCCAGGCCAGCAGCCGCGGGAGCCGGGCGGTGATCGAATTGACGTTCCAGGTGGCGATGCGCATGACGGCAAGCCTAACGGCGGGGTCCGACAACGGCCGCCGCCCGCCGCCGCGGGGTCAGAGCTCGGTGTACGCGCCGGGGGTCAGCCGCCGGTGCTCGGCGCCGCTCAGGTTGCCCAGGTGGGTGTCGTAGATCGGCCGGGCGAGCGGGGTGAGCAGGGCGTCGTGGACGTCGATGGTGCGCTGCGGCTTGACCTCCCTGACGTAGTCGATGACCTCGGAGATCTTGCTCCAGGGCGCCATCACGGGCAGCATCAGCGTCTCGACGGGCCGCCCGGGCACGGTGAGGGCGTCACCGGGGTGGAAGACGGACCCGTCCACGAGATAGCCGACGTTGGTGATGCGCGGCAGGTCCGGGTGGATGACGGCGTGCAACTGGCCGTGCACCTCCACGTCGAACCCGGCGGCGGTGAACGTGTCGCCCTCGCCCACGGTGTGCACGCGGCCGGGGAAGGCGGCGGAGATCCGCTCGGCGACGCTGCGCAGCGTCCACACCTCGGCGCCGGGGGCGGCCTCCAGAGC
Organism: Streptomyces sp. CC228A; assembly: GCF_021390935.1. Lineage (GTDB taxonomy): Bacteria > Actinomycetota > Actinomycetes > Streptomycetales > Streptomycetaceae > Streptomyces. The sequence continues at coordinate 1,046,051 of NZ_JAJPUI010000001.1, read as the reverse complement.
GGCCCGGAGGCGGCCCTCCTCGAAGTGGTCGGGGTGCTCGTGGGTGATGAGGACCGCGTCGGCGCCGAGGGCGGCGTCCTCCTCGCTGAACCCGCCCGGGTCGATGACGAGGGTCCGCCCGTCCTTCTCCAGGCGGACGCAGGCGTGGGACTTCTTGGTCAGCTTCATGGGCCCATCCTGCCTTCCGTACGCGGTTCTTCGCGATGTCCCGCCGTCATGGCCTGGGCGCCGTCTCCTCCTTGATCACCTGGTGGGCGACGCGGAACGCCGCGTTCGCGGCGGGCAGCCCGCAGTAGACGGCGGTGTGGAGCAGGACCTCGCGGATCTCGGCCGGGGTGAGGCCGTTGCGGAGGGCGGCGCGGGTGTGGGCGGCGAGCTCGTCGGTGTGGCCGCGGGCGGCCAGCGCGGCGAGGGTGACGCAGCTGCGGGTGCGCCGGTCGAGCCCGTCGCGGGTCCACACCCCGCCCCAGGCGTAGCGGGTGGCGAGGTCCTGGAAGTCCCGGGTGAAGTCGTCGGCGGCGGCGAGGAGGCCGTCCACGTACGCGTCGCCGAGGACCTCGCGGCGGGTCCGCAGACCGGCCTCGTACGGGTCTGCCTCGATGCGGGGCACGGGGGCGGGCGGCTGCGCCGGGGCGGCCGGTGCGGGTGCGGGCCCGGGGGTGAAGGGCGGCGCGGGGGCTGCGGCGGCGAGGGGAGGGCGGCGAGGGTGTCCTGCAGGGCGCCGGAGAAGTGCCGGACGAGCAGGTCGGTGACGGCGGCGGGCTGCTCGATGGGGGCGAGGTGCGAGGCGCCCGGCACCAGGGCGAGCCGGGCGTCGGGGATGCCGGCGACGAGGGTGCGGGCCTCGGCGGGGCCGGCGACCCGGTCCTCGGAGCCGACGAGGACCAGCGTGGGCACGCCGATCCTGGCGAGGTCGGCACGGACGTCGAACGCGGCGAGGGCCTCGCAGGCGGCGATGTAGCAGCCCGGGTCGGTGGTGCGGACCATCTGGACGGCCCAGTCCGCGATCGCCGGCTGGGCGGCGGCGAAGCCCGGGGTGAACCACCGCTCGGGCGCGCCGGCGGCGAGGGGTTCGAGGCCGCCCGCGCGGACGGCGACCGCGCGCTGGCGGTACTCGTCGGCGGTGCCGAAGCGGGGTGAGGCCGCGATCAGGGTGAGGGCGGCGAGCCGGTGCGGAGCGCGCAGCGCGAGGTCGGCGCCGACGGCTCCGCCGAGGGCCGTGCCCGCGTAGCCGAAGCGCTGGACGCCGAGTCCGTCGAGGGTGGCGAGGAGCCGGTCGGTGAGCTCGGCGACGGAGCAGGCGGGCTCCGCGGGGGCGCCGCCGTGTCCGGGGAGGTCGAAGCGGACGACCCGCCAGCGGGCGGTGAGGCCGGGCAGCTGGCGGTCCCACATGTGCCACGTGGTCCCGAGGGACGGGCCGAGGACGAGGACGGGGGCGTCCTCGGGGCCGTCGCTGCGGTGCTGCAGCGTCCTGGGGCGGCGCCGGGACGGCTCGGCGGGGGCGGCCCGGCGGGGGACTGCGGGGCGGACGGCGGCGCGGTCCGCGGCGCCGCGGCGTCTTCCGGGCGGCGGGGCCGGCCGCGTCGGGGCCGCGCGTGGGGGTCGTCGTCTCGGTCACCTCGGTCACGGGCCCAGGGTAGTGACGCGGGCCGGGCGCCGGCCGCCGGGTGGCGCCCGGCGGCTACGGGGTCGTGGTGGAGACCACGTACACGCGGGGGACGGCCGGGTCGGTGAGGTCGACGGTGATGTCCCGGGTGGGCCGCGGGTCGGCGTTGGGGACGGTGGTGGCGGCCCAGTCGCGGTCGGCGGCGAAGTCCCAGCCGACGGTGTCCGCGTCCCGTTCGCCGACGGTGACCCGGCCGTGCTCCAGGGCGGCGCGCTCGGTGCCGGAGCGTTCGAGGTACCGGTCGAGGCCCGTCGAGTTGGTGGTGAACTGCACGTACAGCCGGCTGGTCTTCCAGTTGCTGGTCTCGAAGTAGGCGACGTCCGTGGACCCGCCGGGGATCGGCACCTCGTAGATGCGGCGCTTCATCTTGGACGGCCAGCTGTCCTGCAGGCCCACCGCCGAGGACTCGGCCTGCTTGTCGCGGCCGCTGGAGCGGCTCTGCTCGGCGGAGATCAGGTAGTACGTGGTGGACGCGGTGACGAGCAGCGCGATGACCAGGGCGGCGAGTCTGCGGTGCCGCATCCTGGCGCGCCGCTCCTCCGGGCCGTTCGGGGCGGCGGGGGCGGTCGGGGTGACGTCGGTGGGGGTCGTCGTCATGCCTCGGGTTCCTTGGCGGGGCGGGCGGTGCCGCCGGTGGCGGTGTTCCTGTCGCGGACGGTGCGGCCGGTGAGGCCCCCCGCGCCGCCGCGGAACGCCTGTGCGTAGCGCTCGTACCGCTCGTACCGCTCGACGCGGCGGCGGTTGGCGCGGCGGAAGCGGCGGGCGACGAGCCGGGCGAGGTCGGCGGCGCCGACCATGCCGGCCTCGGGGCCGAGCTGCGCCTTGGCGATACGGGCCTCGGGGCGGTAGCCGCGGCCGGTGAGGTGGCGGCGGAAGGCGTCCCGGGCGGGTCCGATGAGGAGGTCGTCGGCGGCGCTGACGCCTCCGCCGATGACGAAGCAGGACGGGTCGAGTGCGGCGGCGAGGTTGGCGATGCCGACGCCGAGCCACTGGCCGATGTCCTGGAGCAGTTCGACGCACATGGCGTCGCCCTCGCGGGCCAGCTCGGTGATCAGGGGGCCGGTGATGTCGGGGACCTGGCCCTTGACGCGTTCGATGATGCCGTGGGCGACCGGCGAGTCGGCGGCGGCGAGTTCGCGGGCCTCCCGTACGAGGGCGTTGCCCGAGCTGTACTGCTCCCAGCAGCCGCGGTTGCCGCACGGGCAGCGGTGGCCCCCGGGGACGACCTGCATGTGGCCGAACTCGCCGGCGACCCCGTACTTGCCGCGCTTGACGCGGCCGTCCTCCAGGATGGCGCCGCCGATCCCGGTACCGAGGGTGATCATGACGAGGTGGTCCTCGCCGCGGCCCGCGCCGAAGCGCCACTCCGCCCAGGCGGCGGTGTTGGCGTCGTTGTCGACCATGACGGGGACGGCGAGCCTGCTCTGGAGGTTGTCGCGCAGGGGTTCGTTGCGCCAGGCCAGGTGCGGGGCGAAGAGGACGGTGCTGCGGTCGGCGTCGACCCAGCCGGCCGCTCCGATGCCGACGGCGTGCACGTCGTGCCGGTCGGACAGGTCCAGGACGAGCTCGACGATGGTGTCCTCGACGACCTTGGGGCTCTTGGACTTGTCGGGGGTCTCGGTGCGGACCTTCTCCAGGATGGCGCCGTCCGCGTCGACGACGCCGGCCATGACCTTCGTCCCGCCGATGTCGATGCCGACGGTGGGCACGCGGGGGGCGCTCAGGTGGGAGCGGCGTTCGCGGGTGCCCACGGTGCGCAGGACGGTGCCGCGGGCGCTGCCGCGGTGGCTGAGGTCGCGGTGGGTGCTCACGAGGTCCTGTCGCCTTGCGGTGGTGGGCCGGGCCGGGGCGGTCCGGCGGCGGACGGCGCCCGCCGCCCCGATTCTGCCAGGTGCGCGGTCCCGGGCGGCGGTGCGCGCGGGCCGCCGGGCCGTGGCGGCGGGCGGGCGCGGCGGCCCGCGCCTTCGGTACGGGGGCGGCGGGCCGCGCCCGGCGGCGGGCGCGGGCCGGAAGGCGGGCGGGGGCCGGCGGGTGCGGGTCGGTCGGCGGGCGGGGGCCGGCGGGTGCGGGTCGGTCGGCGGGCGGGGGCCCTGGCGGCTCAGGCTCCGGTGGGCCGCTCCAGTTCGTGGCGCAGGTCGTCGAGTTCGCTGCCCCCGGCCATCCGGCGGGTGAGCTCGTCGAGGGTCACGGAGCCCCTGGCGTGGCTCGCCGCCATGCGGCCGCGCTGGAGGAGGACGAAGCGGTCGCCGACGAGGTGGGCGTGGTGCGGGTTGTGGGTGATGAGCACCACGCCGAGGCCGGCGTCCCGGGCGGCGGCCACGTACTTCAGGACGACGCCGGACTGCTTGACGCCGAGGGCGGCGGTGGGCTCGTCCAGGACGATGACCTTGGCGCCGAAGTGGATGGCCCGGGCGATGGCGACGCACTGCCGCTCGCCTCCGGACAGGGTGCCGATGGGCTGGTCCACGTCCCGCAGGTCGATGCCCATGCGGAGCAGTTCGGCGCGGGTGGTGGCGCGCATGCGGGCGGTGTCGAGCCGCCGGAAGGGGCCCTTGCCGGTGGTGGGCTCGGAGCCGAGGAAGAAGTTCCGCCACACCGGCATGAGGGGGACGACGGCGAGGTCCTGGTAGACGGTGGCGATGCCGCGGTCGAGGGCGTCGCGCGGGGAGGACAGCACGGTCTCCTCGCCGTCGATGCGCAGGGTTCCCGCGTCGTGGGCGTGCAGCCCGGCGATGATCTTGATGAGGGTGGACTTGCCGGCGCCGTTGTCCCCGAGGACGCAGGTGATCTGCCCGGCGTGGACCTGGAGGGAGACGTCCTCCAGCGCGCGGACGGTGCCGTAGTGCTTGCTGACGCCGTCGAGTGCGACGAGCGGTGCGGGGGTGGTCGCGGTCGTCACGGGGTGGCCTCCGCGCGCTTGCGGACCCAGGCGTTGAGCAGGGTCGCGAGGAGCAGCATCGCTCCGAGGAAGAAGGTGAACCAGTCGGGGTTCCACTCGGCGTACACGATGCCCTTGCCGGTCATGCCGAAGATGAGGGCGCCCACGGCGGAGCCGACGGCGGACCCGTATCCGCCGGTGATCAGGCAGCCCCCGATGACGGCGGCGATGATGTAGATCAGTTCGTTGCCGACGCCCTCCCCGGACTGGACGGCGTCGAACGAGAACAGCAGGTGCTGGCCGGCGATCCAGGCGCCGAAGGCGACACCCGCGTAGAGGAGGATCTTCGTGCGCCGTACGGGGACGCCGACGGCGCGGGCGGCGTCGGCGCCGCCGCCGACGGCGAAGACCCAGTTGCCGAAGCGGGTGCGCAGCAGGATCCAGGTGGCGGCGGCGACGAGGCCGAGCCACCACAGGATGGTGACCTTGAGGGTGGCGCCGCCGAGGGTCAGCTCGGAGGCGAACACGGCGCGGGCCGAGGGGAAGCCCTCCATGTCGGCGATGGTCTTGGTGGAGACGGTGCCGCTGACGAGCTTGGTGACGCCGAGGTTGAGGCCGGTCAGCATCAGGAACGTGCCGAGGGTGACGATGAAGCTGGGCAGCCGGGTGCGGGTCAGCAGGAAACCGTTGAACAGCCCGACGGCGAGGGCCGCCAGCAGGGACACGCCGACGCCGACCCAGACGTTCGCGGTCAGCTGGTAGCTGACCATCGACGAGGTCAGCGCCGCCGTGGTGACCAGGACGCCGGCCGACAGGTCGAACTCGCCGCCGATCATGAGGAGGGCGACGGGGACGGCCATGATGCCGATCGTGGACGCGGCGTACAGGACGGTGCCGAGGCCGGCGGCGGTGAGGAAGCCGTCGGCGGCGACGGCGAAGAAGAGGAAGACGGCGAGGGCACCGACGACGGAGCCGAGCTCGGGCCGGGTGAGCAGCCTGCGGGCGAGCCGCCTCGCGGGCGGCGCGGCAGGCAGCTGCTCGGCGGGGCCGGGGCCCTGGGGCCGGGGCGGGGCGGTGGCGGTCATCGGGTGCCTCGCTCGGTGTACTCGGCCAGTGCGGCCGCGTCCTTCTCCGTGACGATCTGCGGGCCGGTGAGGACGGGGCGGCCGCCGCCGAGGACATGGGCGTTGTAGCGGTGGAGCCACAGCAGGTCCACGGCCTCGTAGCCCTGGAGGTACGGCTGCTGGTCGACGGCGAAGGCGAGGGTGCCGCTGCCGAGGGCGGCGGCGACCTTGGCGTTGAGGTCGAAGGTGGCGATCTCCGCCTTCGCTCCGGCCGTGCGCTTGGCCTGGGCGGCGGCGTCGGCGTAGGGCGCGCCGAGGGTGACGACGGCGTCCAGGGCCGGGTCGGTCTGGAGCTTGGCCTCGATGGACGCCGTGACGTCGGGCATGTTGGTGCCGTCGACGTACAGGTTCTGCAGCTCGCCGTCGAAGGTCTCGCGGATGCCGTCGCAGCGCTGCTCGTGGCCGACGTTGCCCTGCTCGTGCAGGACGCACAGCGCCTTCTTGCGGCCCCGCTCGTCGAGCGCGTCGCCGACGGCCCGGCCGGCGACGGTCTCGTCCTGCCCGATGTGGGTGAGGGCGCCGAAGGCGGCGGACTGCTCGGAGCCGGAGTTCACGGTGACGACGGGGATGCCGGCGGCGACCGCGCGGGCGACGGACGCCTTGAGCGCCTCCGGCTTGGCGAGGGTGACGATCAGCCCGTCGACCTTCTTCGCGACGTACGCGTCGACGAGCTGGGCCTGCTCCTGGCCCTGGTCGCTGTGGGCGTAGAGGAAGTCGACGTTGTCCTTGGCCGCGGCCTGGCGGGCGCCCTTCTGGACGATGTCCCAGAACGTGTCGCCGTCGCCGGAGTGCGTCACCATGGCGATGGTCCAGCGGGGGGTGTCCACGGCGGGGCGGCCGTTCTGTGCGGCCGCGGCGGCCTTGCGCGCGTCCTCGGCGCGCTTGCCGCCGGTGGCGCTGCAGCCGGTGGCCGCGATCAGGCCGAGCACCACCGCCAGCACGGCGGCCGCCCCGCGTGCACCCGCCCGACCTGTCGTCCGCGCCCTTGCCACGATGGCCCGCCTCCCGCTTGTCCGTCCTGCTGCCGTACCGAGGCCGGGAAGGGGCTTTTGTCCGCTCCCGGCCGGGTCAAGTATCGGTCATGGCGGATCGGCGCCCGGAGACGGGGGCGCCGGCCGCCGCCCGGCCCGGCGGGCGGCGGGGAAGTACGCCGGACCGGCGGGCGTGGAGGAGGAGCGCCGACCGGCGGTCGGAAGGGAGGAGATCGGCCAGGCGGGCGGCGGGCGGCGGGGAGGGGCGACGGGCGGGCGGCCGGGCTGCCGGGCTGCCCGGCGAGCGACGAGCGACGAGCGACGAGCGGCGGGGAGAGGCGGCGGGTGGCGTGCAGGGGCGTCGGGGCGTCGGCGGTCACGCGTCGACGAGTCCCGGCGCTCCCGCTCCCCGCCAGGCGAACTCCAGGTTGCGCCGCACGCGGTCGCGGTGGTCCGCGGGCAGGGCGTCGCCGTCGAGGAGGCGCTCGCAGCACTCCCGCGCCTCGTCGTACTCCCCCACCCAGTAGGCCGCCACGGCGAGCTCGTCGAGGGCCCGCCACGCGTACCACTCGTGCTCGACGAAGAGGATGTCCGCCGGAAACGGCGTGCGGGCCGCCTGCCGGGCGACGAGGTGGGCCAGCGGCCAGCGGGGCCCGTTGAGGCGGCAGTGGCGGGCGAGGTCGCCGAGGGCCTCGGCGCGGGCGGGGCGGCTCTCGTGGGCGCGGAGGTAGCGGTCCACGACCTCGGCCTCGGGCCGTTCCAGGGCGGCGGCGAGGCGTGCGGCGTAGAGGCGGGAGCAGAAGACCTCCTCCTCCCAGCCGCCCATGGCCGCCCGGCGGTCGTACGCGGCGAGCGACTTCTCCGGCTCGCCCGCGTCCCGCCAGCTCTGGGCCAGGTAGAAGACGTAGCGGGCGTTGCCGGGCTCCCGGGCGAGGCCCTCCTCCAGGATCGCGGCGTCGCGGAGGTACTTCTGCCGCAGCCCCTCGCCCCGCAGCCGCGCACCGCCGCCGACGGAGCGGATGTGGGCCCCTTCGAGGGTGCCCAGGGTGTACGGGCCTCCGCAGTCGATGTACTCGTGCAGGACCCCGACGTAGCGCCAGGGCAGCCGCGTCGACACGAGGGCGGGCCGCCAGTGGACGATGCCCGTGTCGTGCAGCGTGACCCGGTAGGCGTCGTGGGAGAGGTCGGGCGCGGTGAAGTCCGGTTCGGTCTCCAGGACGTCGTCCGCGTCGATGAAGAAGAGGTAGTCGGCGCGGTCGCGGGCCAGCTCGATCGCCTCGGTGCGGCTCCCGTCGTAGCCCTTCCAGGGCCGCTCGTACAGGGTGCCCGGCAGATCGGCGAGGGCTTCCCGGATGACGTCCTGTGTGCCGTCGGTGGACCCGGTGTCGACGATGGTCCACGTGTCGACCAGGGGCCGTACGGAGGCGAGGCAGCGGCGGATCACGGGCGCCTCGTTCTTGACGATCATGTTCAGGCAGACTGTTGGTTTCACCGGGCCCATCCCAACCGTTCCGATGGCGCAGACCGTCGCGTGGGACGCTATCCAGTCGGCCGGGCCGCTACAAGCACGCTGCGGCAGACCTGCCGCGTGTGTCGGGCGGCCGATCCCGGTGCGGACGGGTTCTCCGCACTGCCCGCGCCTGGGGCCCGGCCCACGCGTCCCGCCGGGCGGCGCGGGCCGGACGGACGAGAGCGGCACCGGGGCGGGGAGACCGGGCCGCGGCGCCACGGGACCGGAGGCCGCAGGCCACCGCACCGCTGCGAGCGGTACCGCCCCGCACCCGCCCCGAGCGCGGCCGGTGCGCGGTGGACGTGGCCGGTGTCCGGACGGGAGCGGGACCGCGCCGCCGCAGGGCCGGGGACCACGCCCCGCACCCGCCCCGAGCGAGGCCGCGCCGAGGCCGGCGCGGGGCGGCCTCGCGGTCCGGCTCAGTAGCGCTCGACGGCCGGCGGCTCGTCGTAGGGAGAGCCCGACAGGCCGAGCGTGGCGTCGTAGATCCTGCGGTAGGTGCCGTCCTTCCAGCGCCGCTCCAGCGAGTCGTTGACGAACTCGCGGAGCGGCCTGTCGTCCTTGGCCATGCCGATGCCGTACGGCTCGTAGGTGAAGGCCCTGCCGATCACCTTGAGCTTGTCGGGGTCGGAAGCCGCGTAGCTCTTGAGGATCGCGTCGTCCGTCGTGACGGCGTCGACGTGGCCGTCCAGGAGCTGCTGCACGCAGTCGGAGTACTTGGACAGCTCCGTGGTCTGCGCACCGTACTTGGGCTTCTTGATCTCCTGCAGCGCGGTGGACCCGACGATGGAGCAGACCTTCCTGCCGTCCAGCGCGGTGGGGCCTGTGATGCTCTCCTCGTCCTTCCGGACGAGGAGGTCCGCACCGGCTCTGTAGTACGGCCCGGCGAAGCCGACGAGCTCCTTGCGCTGGTCGTTGATGGTGTACGTGCCGACGTAGTAGTCGACCTGTCCTTGGACGATGGCCTCCTCGCGGACGCCGGTCTGGACCGTCTTCCACTCGATCCGGTCCTCGCCGAAGCCGAGGTCCGCGGCGATCATCCGGGCGATCTCGATGTCGAAGCCGGAACGCTGCTTGGTGGCCGGGTCCTCGTAGCTGAGGTACGGCTGGTCGGCCTTCGAGCCGATGATCAGCCGGCCGCGCTCTTTGGCCTTGGCGAGCGTCGGGGAGTCCAGCTCGACATCCTGCGCGACCTCGTATCGGGGCGTCTCCGGGGCGATCGACCGTGCGTCGTCGGCCCTCTCCTCGCCGCACGCGGTGAGGGTCAGCGCGAGGACGACGGCGGAGGCGGCGGCTGAGGCCTTGGGCAGCTTCATGCGGGAATCTCTCAAGTCGTGGATGCAGAGGGGTCGGTGACAGAGGTCCGGAGAGAAAGGGGGTGCTCCGCCGTCGTGCGGTGGCGCGCCCGGACCGGTCGGCTTCCGGGGCGCCGACCGCGCGCCGCGAGATGGCCCGCCCCGGCCCGGATCTCCGGACCTCCACCTCGCCGCGGCTGCGATCAGCCCGATGTCCTGCGGGACGCGGGCCGACAGCCTCCATGCCCGCCCGGTGGCGCCGACGGGCCGTCAGTCGCCGCGGCAACCACCGCGCTCTTCGCCACTGACGCTCCGCCCATCTGCCGCTCTCGCCTCTGCCCCGTTCGGGTCGCCGAGGACGCTAGGCGCGGGGCGCGGGAATTGCCATCCCGTTTGAGCGGAAATTGAGGATCACGATTGGAAGGCAAACAGTCACTCCGGGATATTCCCCCCGCTTCGGCCACTGCCTCCGGGGAACCCTGGGCCTTTCCCAGCGAGATGATCTCTGCGAGCGGGCCGGCGCGTGCGGGGAAACGGGCCGGACGGGGATCGGGGAATCCGTCCGCCGCGCAGTTCGCACCCTCAACGGATTTACGCAGGGGCCGCCACCGGCAAAGTCCGTGCCACCGGGATCGCCACCACATCCGGAATAGGGGCGGCTTGCGGGAAAGGGACGCGCAAGGACCCCGGTGCTCCTTTCCCGCCGACAATCCGGCCGACACGGAACAGCCTTACGGCATGGCGCTGTTCAAGTCCGTCGACGGCGCGGCAACACCCGGACCGTACCGCGCCCGGCTCCATACGGCCTGCGGACCCGTACGGCGTCCGGATCCGTACGGAGCCGGCGCCCCGGCCCCCGCCGTACCGCCCCGTGAGCAAGGCGGTCGTCCCGCGGCGGCGGCCGCTCCCCCGCCCCCCGCGTACCCCGAGGAAGGGCCGCCCGTGCGGGACGGACGGCCGGGAGAGGCGGGGCGCAGGGACAGGCGGGGCGGAGGGAGGCTGGGTGGAGGGGAGCCGGGGCGCAGGCGAGGCGGGGCGCGTGGTCAGCGGGAGCGGCTGAGCAGGACGAAGCCGTCCTGCTCGGCGACGGTGCGGTAGCCCTGCTGCCGGGCCTGCTGCAGTGATTTCCGCTCCGCGAAGAAGTCCTGGGGCCAGCGGCGGTGCTGCGGTACCCGCGTGTCCACCATGATCCACTCGGGGTCGGGGCGGCTGTCCGCCCAGCCGTACAGACTGACGCTGGTCCGGTCCGCGAGCTGCGGCACGAGCTGGTTGGACGCCTGCACCGTGACCCCGTCGGGGATCCGGTCCATCAGGCGGTGCGCCGTGGCGACGCGCGGGTCGTGCCGCCAGGTCTCCGGCTGCACGAGCCACCAGAGCGGGTAGCTCGGCAGCAGCAGGAGGGTGACCGCGGCGCAGCCGGCGAGGTGGCGGCGGAGGCTGCCGCGGTCGGGGCGGCGCCGGGCCAGGGCGTCGACGAAGGCGGCGAAGACGACCGGCATCAGCACCAGCGAGTAGTGGTAGCCGGTGCCCCAGTGGGTGGACAGGTCGGAGGCGAAGCGCCACAGGAGGGTCGGCAGCGCCACCCACAGCAGCGGCGACCGCAGGGCCAGGAACAGGGTCGGCGCCAGCACGAGGAGCAGGGTGGTGGCCTTGGCCTCCGGGGTGATCATGCCGATCGTGACCTTGTGCAGCAGGTCCGCCGCCCCGCCGGCACCGCTGCCCGCCACCCAGTGCGTGTAGGCGTACGACCCCGCGGGGTGGAAGGCCGGGAGGATGACCAGCATGGCGAGGGCCGTGCCGGCCAGGCCGGCCGCGGCTGTGGCGTACCCGAGGCGGCGCCGGCCGCGGGCCGCGATCAGGAGGCCGATCACGGCCACCGTGAGCCCGAGGTCCTCCTTCACCAGCACCAGGGGCAGGGCCCAGCACGCCGCGGCCGTCAGCCGGTCGCTGCCGAGGGCGCTCAGGGAGCACGCGAGGAGGGGGACCGCGAAGGCGACCTCGTGGAAGTCGGCGGCGACACCGCTCGCGATCCCCCAGGACAGGCCGTAGCAGCCGCCGATGACGGCGGCCGGGCCCGTGCCGAGGGCCCGGCGGGCCCACAGCGTCAGGGGGAGGACGCTCCCGGCGATCAGGGCGGCCTGGACGACGAGCAGCACCACGGGTGAGGGCCAGAGCCGGTAGAGGGGCGCGATCAGGGCCAGGACGGGATGGAAGTGGTCCCCCAGTACGGGGAAGTCCGGTCCCTTCACCTCGGAGACCGGCAGGTGTCCGGCGGCGTAGGACTGCACGACCTGTTCGAAGATGGCCAGGTCGAAGGCGTTCGTCAGCATCCGCTGGTGGAGCCGGAGCGACAGCGTCGTGTACGCGAGGAAGAGGGCCCCCGCCAGGGACCACATCCACCAGGTGATGCCGGGGCCGCTGCCGCGCGGCGCCGCCGGTTCCGCCTCTTCGGGTGCGGCCGGCTGCCGGGGCGGGAACGCGAGGCTCGGGGTGGGGGGTGCCTGCATGACGGTGCCCTTCCGGAAGCGGGGTTCCAGGCCCCTCACGATGCCAGCGCCGCTCCGGACAGGCCCTCGGACGCCCTCCGCTGCGGCCGGAATCCTCCGAACAGCCGAGACGAAGCAGGCGAGGCCCGCTCCCGGAGCGGCCGCTCCCGGAGGCTGCTCCCCCTGACGCACTTCCGGTCATCCGATCTGACGAATCGAACGATTTGTCCGTCGTGTGTGTGCACGTTCGATCACATTCATGCGTATGGAGGCCTGAAGCCTCCGCACCCACTCCATTCGCTTCCACGAGGAGCACATCCCATGAGTCCTGAGAACAGGACCCCCTCCCCCCTCGGCCCCCTCCCCTCCAGGGGCACGTGGCTGGCCGGCGGGGCCATGGCTTCGGTGGCACTCGTCCTGCTGGGCTTCAGCGGCACCGCACTGGCGACGCAGACGGGCGTGTCCCCGTCGCAGGCGGCCGCGGTACCGGCGACCGGCGACAAGTGCCGGCCCCACGAGAACGGCGGCCCCGACGAGGACCTGTACGGGCCGCTGGCCGGTTCCCCGGCCGCGGGCGGTGACCACGGCCACGACAAGGACAAGTGCAAGGGGGCCACCGGGCCGACCGGCCCCACCGGGCCCACGGGTCCGACCGGTCCCACGGGCGCCACCGGCGCCACGGGCCCGACCGGTCCTGCCGGCCCGGGCGGCGGCGCCACCGGCCCCACGGGCCCGACGGGCGCCACCGGCGCCACGGGACCGACCGGCCCGACCGGCGCCACAGGTGCGACGGGTGCCACGGGCCCCGTCGGGCCGTGCGTGTCCGTCGCCACGTCCTGGGACGAGCAGGAGGTCAAGTACAAGGCCGTCCTGACCCCGGACGGGACCGCGTACGCCGGTGTCTACGACTTCAACGCGCCGAACCCGAACGAGCCCGCGTACACCTGGTACGACCTCACCGACGGCGCCGTGGGCTACCCGGAGAACCCCTGCGGCATCTCCATCGCGGAGACCATGAACGAGGTCATCGTCGAGGTGGTCACCACCGAGGGCGAGGTCTACGAGACGAGTTGCGAGGTCGACCGGGGCGAACCGGACCTGCTGGACTGCTCGGACCCCGTCGTGTGGACTCCCGCGAGCCCGCAGCCGGGTGAGGAGGTCGCCGCCCGCAGCGTGCCGGTGCCGGGCGCCGGCCCCATGGCCGCCGACAAGGGCCTGGCGAAGTCCGGTCAGCGCACCTGACGCCACCGGAACCCCGCCGAGGTGTGCCGTGCCCCGAGCGCTCCGGGCACGGCACACCCGCGTGGTGGCGGGCCACGGGTCGTACAGGAAACGGTCACACCCGCAGCCGCGCAGGAACCCAGACAGGCCGGCAGGAGCCTTGCGCTGCCGCCCCGTTCGTTTACCCGTCGCGCAGCACGGCCCCGCTGGAAGGGCGGGGCAGAAAGGGCCCGCCACCCTCCTCCACGGGCCGGTCGCGGTGCGGCCGGAGCCCGGCGGGCCCTGCGGCGGCCCCGCTGCACGCGGCGGGCCCGCCCGGTCTCGTCGCCCACGGTGAGGGTCGGCTTCGGCCCGGTCCTGCGAGCCGGGCCTGCGGCCGTGGGGCACGCCGCGCAGGCGGCTGCGGGGAGGCGGTAGGACCTAGCCGCGCACGAGGAGTCGGAACTCGAAGGCGTAGCGGGAGGCCCGGTAGATGTGGGAGCCGAACTCGACGGGGCGCCCGGTGTCGTCGTACGTGGTGCGCTCCATCGTCAGGACGGGCGCGCCCGCGGGCTCGCCGAGCAGCTCGGCCTCCGCGTCCAGGGCGGCGCGGGCGCCGACGGCCTGGCGGGCGCTGTGGAGGGTGATGCCCGCACCGCGCATCAGCCGGTAGAGGCCGGTGGCCTCCAGCCGCCCGCCGTCGAGGCCGAGCAGCCCCGCGGGCAGGTGGTTGCGGAGCAGCGCCATGGGCTCGCCGTGAGCACTGCGGAGCCGTTCCACGTACAGGACGTCGGCACCCTCCGGGACGGCGAGGGCGGCGGCGACCTCGGCGCTCGCGGGTTCGGTGCGCTGGGCCAGGAGCCGGGTGGCGGGACGCTGCCCGGCGGCCTCCAGGTCGTCGTAGAGGCTGCTGAGTTCGAGGGGGCGTTTCACCTGGCTGTGGACGACCTGGGTGCCGACGCCTCGGCGCCGGACGAGGAGGCCCTTGTCGACGAGGGCCTGGATGGCCTGGCGCACGGTGGGGCGGGACAGGCCGAGGCGGTGGGCGAGGTCGATCTCGTTGCCGAGGAGGCTGCCCGGAGTGAGGGTCCCGTTCTCGATGGCCGCTTCCAACTGCTGGGAGAGCTGGTAGTAGAGCGGCACGGGGCTGGTGCGGTCCACGCCGAGCGGCAGCTCGACGGCGGGTCCGGTCGCGTCTCGGGTCTGCTTGGCCACGGGGCGAGCGTAACCGCGGGAAATGATGACGGGAAGTCGTGAAGTCACATTGTCCGGACAAATGTCGGATGCGATGCTTGACACGGCATCCCGAGCGTGAGCACTTGGGGACATGCGTATCGGATTGATCGGAACCGGGCGTATCGGCACCTTTCATGCGAAGGTGCTGGCCGGGCACGCGCACGTGGGCGGGCTGCTCGTCACCGACGTGGACCACGAACGGGCCGCGGAGGTCGCACGGGCCATCGGCGCCACGGCCGCGCCCAGCGTCGACGAGGTGTTCTCCTGGGGCGTGGACGCGGTGGTCATCACCTCCGCCACCTCCGCGCACGCCGAGCTGATCATCCGCGCGGCGCGCGCCGGCCTGCCCGCCTTCTGCGAGAAGCCGATCGCCCCCGACCTGGACAGCACGCTGCGCGCCCTGCACGCGGTCGCGCAGGCCGGTACGCCGCTGCAGATCGGCTTCATGCGCCGGTTCGACGCCGGGTACGCCACGGCCCGCGAGGCGGTGCGGGCGGGACGCCTGGGGCGGCTGCACACCGTACGGACCCTGACGTCCGACGCGGCGCCGCCGCCGGCCGCGTACCTGCCGGTCTCCGGCGGGCTCTACCGGGACTGCCTGGTGCACGACTTCGACATGGTGCGGTGGGTGACGGGCCGCGAGGTGACGGAGGTCTACGCCGTGGGCTCGGACGCGGGGCCTCCGGTGTTCCGGGAGGCCGGGGACGTGGACACCGCGGCCGCCCTGCTCACCCTGGACGACGGCACGCTCGTCACATCGACGGCGACCCGCTGCAACGGCGCCGGCTACGACGTGCGCATGGAGCTGGCCGGGGAACGCGACCAGCTCGGGGTGGGCCTCGACGACCGCACCCCGATCACGTCGACCGAGCCCAAGGGCCCGCCCCCCGCCACCCGCCCCTGGCCCGGCTTCCTGGAGCGGTTCGCCTCCGCGTACCAGGCGGAGCTGGACGCCTTCGTACGGATCGTGCGCGGCGAGCGCGGCAACCCGTGCGACGGGCGCGAGGCCCTGGAGGCGCTGCGGGTCGCGGAGGCGTGCGAGCGGTCGCGCCGGGAGCACCGGCCGGTGCGGCTGGAGGAGATCGCCGGGCTCGCACCGCCTGCATGAGCGGTGCGCCCGCGGTGGTCCTCGGCTGCGCCGCTGCTCAGCTCCCGGCTGCGCCGCCTGCTCAGCTCCCGGGCGCGGCTCCGGCGCCGTGCCCCGGGGCGGTTGCGGGCGCGGGCGCCGGGGCGGCCGCCAGCACCGTGCCCTGGGCGACGGCGCACAGCGTCTCGGCGCCGCCTTCGTCCCGGGTCACCAGGTCGCAGCGCACCACTGCCTGGCGGCGTCCGGCGTGGACCACGGTGGCGCGGGCCGCGAGGGTGCGCCCCGTGGCGGGGCGTACGTACTGGATCGAGAACCCGGACGTCAGCACGGCGGGCCCGAGGGCGGTCCCGGCGGCGAAGGTGATCGCGTTGTCCGCCGCGTACGACAGGACGCCGCCGTGGACGAAGCCGTTCTGCTGGTGCAGTTCCTCCCGGATGTCGAGCTCCAGCGTCGCCGCCCCCTCCCGGAAGGCGGTGACCCGGGCGCCGAGGAGCCGGCTGAAGGGCTGGCCGTCGAGCACCTTGCGGGCGAGTTCCAGGGCGGGGTCGGTCGTGGGATCGGTCATCGCTGCTTCACCACCTGACGGGGAGCCGGCGTACGCCCCTCATGAGGAGGCCGGGCAGCCAGTCGAGCGGCGCCCCGGAGGGGTCGGGGTCGAGCGCCAGGCCGGGGAAGCGCTCCAGGAGCGAGCGGAGGGCGATCCGTGCTTCCAGCCGGGCCAGGGGGGCGCCCAGGCAGAAGTGGATGCCGTGCCCGAAGGCGAGGTGCCCCGCCGGGTCGCGGCGGATGTCGAAGCGGTCGGGTTCCGCGTACTTTCCGGGGTCCCGGTCGCCCGCCGCGAGGCTGACCAGCACCGAGCTGCCTGCCGGGATGACGGTGCCGCCGAGGGGCACCGGCTCGCGGGTGAAGCGGAAGGTGGCGGTCTCCACCGGCCCGTCGTACCGCAGCATCTCCTCGATCGCCCCGTCCAGCAGCCCGAAGTCGCCGCGCAGGGCCTCCAGTTGCTCCGGGTGCGCGAGCAGGGCCCGGACGCCGTTGGAGACGAGGTTGACGGTCGTCTCATGGCCGGCGATGAGCAGCAGGTAGGCCATGGCGCGCAGTTCGCTGGCGGAGAGCCGGTCGCCGTCCTCGTCACTGGTGCGCAGCAGCGCCGACAGCAGGTCGTCGGCTGCTGAGCGCCGCTTGTCCTCGATGAGCGCGTCCAGGTACGCGGCCAGGCCGTGCACGGCGGCCTTCTCCGTGTCGGGCCCGGTGGGGGCGACGACTTCGTTGGACCAGTCGCGGAACCGGTCCCGGTCGGCGGTGGGCACCCCGAGCAGTTCGCAGATGACGGTGATCGGCAGCGGGAAGGCGAACGCGCCGACGAGGTCGGCGCGCCGGTCGGGCTCGGCCGCCATGGCGTCGAGCAGGCCGTCGGTGACGTCCTGGATCCGGGGCCGGAGCGCGTCCACGCGCCGCGCGGTGAACTCGCGGGCGATGAGGCGGCGCAGACGGGTGTGGTCCGGCGGGTCCAGCCCCAGCATGTGGCGGCCGATGACCTCCTCGTCGAGCATGGTCGCGCCGATGGTCGCGGCGGACTTGGACAACCGGGGGTCGGTGAGGGCGGCTTTGGCCTCGGTGTGCCCGACGATCAGCCAGAACCGGTTGCCACCCCCGTCGCGTACCTCGTGGACTGGGCCCCGGGCGCGCATCCGGGCGTAGAAGGGATAGGGGTCGGCGTTGAAGTCCGGTCCGAACTCTGCCAGGTCGATGACGGTCATCACCCCAGCCTAGGTCGTGTCCTCGAAGTGCCTTCCGGCTACCGGCACTTGACGGGCAGGCCGTCGTTCCCGGGCAGGCGGGTCCGTCGTCACCGGGCAGGCCGCCGGGGCTCCTCGGCGGTGGCCCGCGCCTGCCATGCGCAGGCAGGCGGCGGACGCCGCCCGCCCGGCGCCGCGGGGCGGCGCTCCTCGCCGTCCCTCTCTAGAGCGGTCCCTCTTCCTCCAGGAGGCCGGCGTCGTGCACCAGCAGGGCGATCTGGACGCGGTTGTTGAGGCCGAGCTTGCCGAGGATGCGGGAGACGTGGGCCTTCACCGTGGGGACGCTCATGTAGAGGGCGGTGGCGATCTCGGCGTTGGAGCGGCCCTGGCCGACGGCGAGGGCGACCTCGCGCTCCCGTTCGGCGAGCGCCGCGAGCCGGGTGGCGGCGCCGTCGCGCCGGGTCGTGTCCCCGGCGGCGGTGCCGGGCACGGCGGGGCTGCCGCGGCGACATGGGTCATCAGCTGGCGGGTGACGGCCGGGGACAGCACGGGGTCACCCGCGGCCACCTTCCGTACGGCGTCGACGATCTGGGCGGGCGGGGTGTCCTTGAGGACGAACCCGGCCGCGCCGGCCCGCAGCGCCCGCAGCACCTGCTCGTCGGCGTGGAAGGTGGTGAGGACGATGACGTCGGGGGCGGCGGGCCGGGCCCGCAGCCGCTCCGTGGCGGTGAGGCCGTCGACGCCGGGCATGCGGATGTCCATGAGGACGACGTCGGGGGCCAGCCGGTCCACGAGAGCGGGCACGGCCGCGCCGTCGGCGGCCTCACCGACGATCTCGATGTCGTCTGCGCCGCCGAGCATCAGGGCGAGGCCCGCGCGGACCAGCGGGTCGTCGTCCACGACGATCAGCCGGATGGTACGGATGGTCATGAGGGCCACGGTAGCCAGGCCCGGACGGCGAACCCGCCCTCGGGTTCGGGCCCGTGGGTCAGGTGGCCGCCGAGGAGCGCTGCGCGTTCGGTCAGGCCGATGAGGCCCTGGCCGGAGCCGGGAACGTCCGGCACGGGACCGTCGGGGGCGGGGTTGCGTACCTCGACGGTCAGGCCGCGGTCCTGGTCCGGGAGGCGTTCCGGGGCGGCCCAGGGGTCGGTGCCGGGCCGGCCGCCGAGGGTGACGGTCACGGCGGTGCCGGGTGCGTGCTTGCGGGCGTTGGTGAGGGCTTCCTGCACGATGCGGTAGACGGTGCGGCCGGTGGCCGCGGGGACGGTGGCGGGGTCCCCCGTACGGTTGTCGAAGGTGACCGCCATTCCCGCGTTGCGGGACTCGGCTATGAGGGAGTCGAGTGTGGCGAGGGTGGGCTGCGGGCGGTCGCCGTGCCCGTCGTCCGCCTCTCCCGGGGCGCGGAGGACGCCGATGATCTGGCGCAGGTCTTGGAGCGCCTCGTGGGCGCTGTCGCGGATGACGCCGGCGGCTCGGGCCACTTCGGCGGGGGGCGCGTCCGGGCGGAACTCCAGGGCGCCTGCGTGGACGCTGAGGAGCGTCAGGCGGTGGGCGAGCACGTCGTGCATCTCGCGGGCGATGGCCTCGCGGGCGGCGCGCTGGGCCTGCTGCGCGCGCAGCCCGGCCTCGGCCTCGGCGCGGCGGGCCCGTTCGCGGAGGGCGGCGACGAGTTGGCGGCGGGCCCGTACGAGCATGCCCCAACCGATGACCAGGAGCAGCAGGAGGAGGCTGGCGACGAGGTTGACCAGCGGCGGGAACTCGGGGTCCGGCCATATGAAGCCCTGCACCACGCTGCCTGCCAGAGCGGCGCCGCCGACGACGGCGAGTCTCGGGAACGGCACGCGCACGGCGGCGCCGAACACGGCGACGAGGAGCGCGCCGCCGCTCGACGGGGCGATGGAGCCGACCACGGAGATGGCGACGGGCACGGCGAAGGGCCAGTGGCGGCGGGCCCAGAGGGAGAGGCAGGCCGCGGCCCCGACGACGGCGTCGGCGAGCAGCAGCGGCCTGGGGTCGGCGGCCCGTTCCACGGCCGTGACGGCGACGACGCCGACGAGCACGGCCAGGACGAAGGCGACCGTGTCGACGATCCAGTCCCGCACGGTACGGCGGCGGGGCCGGCCGGCGCCGCCGGCCCGGCCGCCGGGTCGGCGGGATCGGGGAGTCCGGCGGCGCCGGCCAGGTCGGAGGGCAGCAGCCAGGGGTACTCCGCACGCGTCATGTCTCCCAATCTACGCAGGTCAGGGAGGGGTTGACGGTTCTGCGGCGCGGCCCGCTACCAAAGTCGCCCGGCTCGATACTTACGGACCGGGTGCCTGTCCGGAAGACGGAAGCGGGCGGGGGCCGGCGGGAGGGACGATCAGTGCATGAAGAAGCTGGTGGAGGTCCTCGGCACACTGCTGCTGCTGTCGGGGGTGTGCGGGGTCGTCCGGGAGCTGACGGACGGGGAGTTCAGGTTTCTCGCCCTGACGCGTTTCCTGACGGAGGGCGTGCCCTTCCTGCGGGGGTACGAGATCGCCGCGAACGTGGTGGTGGCGGCGATGGGGCTCGGGATGGCGATAGCCGGCGACCGGTACGGCCGGGCGAGGGCCTGACGTCATGCGTCGGCGCCCACCGTGCCGAACCGGGCGGGGCCGGTGGGGCGGTAGGTGTGGATGGCCACTCCGGAGCGGGTGGTGCGGTGCCCGGTGAGGGCGAAGGAGGTGGGGGTGCCGGCCTCGGGGAAGAGGCGGCGGCCCGCACCGAGGAAGACGGGGGCGACGAGGAGGTTGCAGGCGTCGACGAGCCCGTGGGCGATCAGGTGCCGGGCGAGCCGGCCGCTGCCGTGCACTTGGATCTCCCGGCCGGGCTCCTGCTTGAGCCGCCGGACGGCGTCGGTCAGGTCCTCTCCGGGGAGGATGCGCGAGTTGTGCCAGTCGACGCTGTCCAGGGTGCGCGTGACGACGTGCTTGGGCAGGTTGTTGAGGCGGCTCGCGATCGGGTCGTCCGGGTCGGTGAAGTGGGGCCAGTACGAGGCGAAGATCTCGTAGGTGCGGCGGCCGAGGAGGAAGGCGTCGGCGCGGTCGAACAGCTCGTTCAGGAAGTCGCCCATGTCCTCGTCGGCGAAGGGCGCCAGCCAGCCGCCGCGGTCGAAGCCGCCGCTGCGGTCCTCGTCGGGGCCGCCGGGGGCCTGCACGACGCCGTCGAGGGTGAGGAAGGAGGTGAGGGTGAGCTCGGCCATGGCGGGTGCCTTCCGGGTCGTCGGTGAGGGTCTCCACCACCTCAGACCGCGCGGGCCGGGGAAACTCACCGGTGCGCCCCGACACGGCGCCCCGGTCCCCCCACCGGAGCAGCGGCACCCGGCACGGCCTGCGGCGCACGGCAGCTCGGCGACGCGTCCCGCCGCGGGGGCGGGCTCGCGTGATCCGACCGGGTGCGGGCGGGCTCGTCAGGCCGGATGCCGGGCGGGCTCCACTGGCCGGACGCGGGGCGGGACGCGTCTGGCGGGGCGCGGGGCGGAGCCTGGCGGGGTGGGGCGTTGGCCGCAACGCGCGGGCTCGCTGCGCCACCGCAGGGGCGGGCTCGTCAGGCCGGGTGCGGGGGCGGGCTCATCTGGCCGGATGCGGTGGGAGCCTGGCGGGGTGGGGCGTTGGCCGCAACGCGCGGGCTCGCTGCGCCGCCGCAGGGCCGGGCTCGTCCGGTCGGGTGCGGGGCAGGGGCGGGGCGCTCCGGTGCTGTCGGGCCGGGGCGCCCCGCCGCGGGGCGGGCAGGTGTCGTGCTGCCCGGATGGCGGGGGCCGGTCAGCCCCCGAGCTCCTGGTGGCGGGCGGTGAGGCGCTTGGCGCCCTCCTCCGTCAGGGAGCCGAAGAGGCGGAGGCGCGAGATGCCTCCGTCGGGGTAGATGTCGATGCGGACGTGGGTGCCGACGGCCGGTTCGGGGAGGACGAACCGGTGGTTGGTGTCGGGCTGGAGGCGCGTACGGGGCAGGAACTCGGTCCACTCCCCGTCCTCGCCGTCGCGGACGGACAGCGCGGCCCAGCCGGCGCTGTTGCCCTTGAGGTAGGCGGTGTCGATCTCGACGGCGCGGATCTCGGCCTGCTCGGCCAGCCGGTAGCGGATCCAGTCGTTGCCGCGGTCGCGGCGGCGCCGGGTCTCCCAGCCGTCGTCCATCTTGCGGGAGCGGCCCGGCTGGATGGTGTTGGTTGCCGGGGAGTAGAAGCGGTCGGAGGCGTCCTCGACGCTGCCGCCGTTCTCCAGGGCGGCCACGTCGAAGGTGCCGAGCGCGCCCAGCCACGACGGGTCGGGGGCGACCTCGCCGTACACGCGGAGGCGGGCGATGCCGCCGTCGGGGTGCTGGTTGACGCGCAGGTGCGTGAAACGCCGCTCCACGTCGACGGCGAAGCCGTTCGCCGCGTGGCCGCCGATGGCGGTGCGCGGCACGAGGGTGGTCCACTCCACGTCGGGGCCGAGGAGTTCCTCGGGCGACGGGGAGCCCGGCACGGAGGCGCCTTCGACGGACACGGCCTGCGGGTAGTTGCCGCGGAAGTGGGCGGTGTCGACGACGATGCCGCGGATGACTCCGGGGGCGCCGAGCCGGACGAGGGCCCAGTCGTGGTCCTCGGCGGCGGGGTGGGGCTGCTCGGCGGAGACGCCGCGGCGGCGCCGGGTCTCCCAGCCGTCCATGACCTTGCCCTTGTGGCCGAAGTGCTCGGGGTCGAACTCGGCGGCCTCGGGCTTGAGGAGGTTCTCGCGCTCGGCGAAGAACTCGTCGTTGGCGGCGACGACGCCCGCGCCGAGGCGGCGGTCGGCGAGGTCGGCGAGCCCGGTGAAGGGGAAGTCGGCGGTGCGGTAGTCGGCGTACGGGTCACCGCCGCCGTACGGGCTGGCGTCACCGGTGAAGCTGGGTATGCCGGTCGTGTCGGTCACGGGATTCACTTGTTCCTTTCGAGCAGTCGCCCGCTGCGCTCCGCGGGGATGCCGCGGTCGGCGATGCGTACGCCGCGCAGCCAGGTGGAGGTGACGACGCCGTACAGGGTGCGGCCCGCGTAGGCGGTGACCCGGTTGCGGTGGTGGAGCGCGGCCGGGTCGACGGTGAAGGTCTCGTCGGGGGCGAGGACGGCGAAGTCGGCGTCGCGGCCGGCTTCGATGGCGCCCTTGCTGTGCAGCCCCGCGAGGGCGGCGGGGGCGGTGGACATCCAGCGGGCCACGTCGTCCAGGCTGTGGCCGCGGCGGCGCGCCTCCGTCCAGATGGCGGGCAGCCCCAGCTGGAGGGAGGAGATGCCGCCCCAGGCGGTGGAGAAGTCGGGGGTCTTCAGGTCGGCGGTGGACGGGGAGTGGTCGGAGACGATGCAGTCGATCGTGCCGTCGGCGAGCCCCTGCCACAGCGCGTCCTGGTTGGCGGCCTCGCGGATGGGCGGGCAGCACTTGAACTCGGTGGCGCCGTCGGGCACTTCCTCCGCGGTGAGGGTCAGGAAGTGCGGGCAGGTCTCGGCCGTGACCCGGACGCCCTCGGCGCGGGCCGCGGCGATGAGCGGCAGGGCGTCGCTGGAGGACAGGTGCAGGACGTGGACGCGGGCGTCGAGGCGGCGCGCCTGCGCGATGAGGTTCTCGATGGCGGTGTTCTCGGCGTCGCGGGGCCGGGAGGCGAGGAAGTCGGCGTACTTCGCCGAGCTCTTCTGCGGCGCGGCGGCGAGGTGGTGCGGGTCCTCCGCGTGGACGATCATCAGCCCGTCGAAGCCGGCGATCTCGGCGAGGGAGGTGGCGAGCTGCTCCTGGTCGAGCGGCGGGAACTCGTCCACGCCGGAGGGCGACAGGAAGCACTTGAAGCCGTAGACGCCGGCGTCGTGCAGGGGCCGCAGGTCCTTGACGTTGTCGGGCAGGGCGCCGCCCCAGAAACCGACGTCGATGTGCGCCTTGCCGCGGGCGACGTCCTGCTTCACCCGCAGGTGCTCGACCGTGGTGGTGGGCGGCAGGGAGTTGAGCGGCATGTCGATCAGCGTCGTGATGCCGCCGGCCGCGGCGGCGCGGGTGGCGGTCCAGAAGCCCTCCCACTCGGTGCGGCCCGGGTCGTTCACGTGGACGTGGGTGTCCACCAGGCCGGGGAGGACGACGTCGTCGCCGACGTCCTCGACCCTGGCTCCCGCGGGGACCTCCGCGTCGTACGGCAGGACCGCGGCGATGGCCTCGCCGGACACGGCGATGGACGCGGCGCGCGTCCCCTCCGGTGTCACGACGCGCGTCGAGCGCACCACCAGGTTCACCTGTACGTCCATGCTCATGCCCTCCCCACTCCCCGAATCTCCGTCATGCCCATCCGTTCCAGCAGACTTCAACGAACTGTTGAAGGAGTGTTCACCGGGGTGTCCCGCGTCGTCAAGGGTCGCCCGAAAGGAGAGACTCCGCTTGGAGGTTTCCACGAAGTGGAATTAGAATTCCGACATGAAGAACGTAGCTCCGCACAGCGGGAGGGCCGACGCCCGCCCCGGGATCACGGGGGACACCCGGACAAACAGCCCCTGACCGGCATCGATTCCCCGACGCGGGCGCTGTGCCGCCCCGGCGGGCCCGGTAGGCTGCTGCCTTGTCCATCCGCCTCGAAAGGACCGTTGACGTGCCGACGTCCAGCGCCAGCGCCACCGACGCCGCCAAGCCCGCTGCGGGAGGCGGCGGCGTCCAGTCCCTTGAGCGTGCCTTCGACCTCCTGGAGCGGATGGCCGACGCCGGGGGCGAGGTCGGGCTGAGCGAGCTCTCGTCGAGCAGCGGCCTGCCGCTGCCCACCATCCACCGGCTGATGCGCACCCTGGTCGCATGCGGCTACGTCCGCCAGCAGGCGAACCGGCGCTACGCCCTCGGGCCGCGCCTGATCCGCCTCGGCGAGTCCGCGTCCCGGCTGCTCGGCACCTGGGCCCGGCCCTACCTGGCCCGCCTGGTGGAGGAGACCGGCGAGACGGCGAACATGGCGCTGCTCGACGGCGACGAGATCGTCTACGTCGCCCAGGTGCCGTCGAAGCACTCCATGCGCATGTTCACCGAGGTCGGCCGGCGGGTGCTGCCGCACTCCACGGGCGTGGGCAAGGCGCTGCTGGCTCACACCTCTCCCGAGGAGGTCCGGGCCCTGCTCGCCCGTACGGGCATGCCGGCGGCGACCGAGAAGACCATCACCACGCCCGACGGCTTCCTGGCCGCGCTGGAGCAGGTCCGCACGACGGGCTACGCGGTCGACGACAACGAGCAGGAGATAGGGGTCCGCTGCCTCGCCGTGTCGGTCCCCGACTCCCCCACCCCGGCGGCGATCTCCATCTCCGGACCCGCGGGGCGGGTCACCGAGGCCGCCACCGACCGGATCGTGCCGATCCTCCAGGAGGTGGCGCAGGACCTCTCGCAGGCCCTCACGAGCACGGCGGCTCCGCAGCCCTGAACCCGGCAGCCCCGAACCCGGCAGCCCTGGACCCGGCAGCCCCGCACGCGGCGACCCCGAATCCGGTAGGCCCGGACGCGGCAGCCCTGAAGCCGGCTCTGCCTCCACACCTGTGACGGTACCGGCCGGGGTGCGCCCCGGCCTTCCGGAGCGGTACGGGCGCGCATGCCTCCGGCCTCCGGCCTGTCAGGCACCGCCGGCCCCGGCTTCCCTCGGCCCGGCCACGCTTCGACCGTGCTGCGCCCGCCCCTTGCCGCGCCCCCCGGCCGGGGTGAGTCGGGAGCCGGAAGCCGGGAGTCGGGGGAGTCGGGGGCTCCGGAGCGCTTGGCCGCTCCTGTGGCCCGTCGGGCGGCATCCGCCGTCCGGCGGCAGGCCGGCCAGGAGCCCGGCCGGTCTGCCGCCCTCGCTGCCGGGCCGACGCGGGCCGGCTTCCGTGCCGTGCCGAAGCGCATGTCCCGCTCATGGGCGCGGTGATCCGCGCCGGAGGCGGGACAACCGACCTCTCTGTCCCGGAACACCCCGCAGCCCCCGCACGAGGGGCGCCGCAGCCCCGCCCCAGGGACGCCACCGGGCCGCCGACACCGCAGCGCCCCTGGGCCGCCGCCTGCGGCGCCCGTGGCACGCCGCTGGCACCACGCGCCCAGCGAGCCGCCGGACCCGCTACGCCCCGGGCCGCAGGGCCGGGGCACGCGACGGCGGGTCGGCCGCACCGCACCGCCCCGCGGGGCTCAGCAGGCCCGGCCGTCGCGGATGGTGACCAGCCGGTCCGCGTGGTCCAGATGCGTCCGGTCGTGGGTGACCAGCACTGTCGCCGTGCCGCGGCTGCGGGTCAGGGACGCCAGCAGGTCCAGCACCGCCGCCCCCCGCTCGTGGTCCAGGGCGCTCGTCGGTTCGTCGACGAGCAGGACGGCAGGGTCGTTCATCAACGCCCGCGCGATGTTGACCCGCTGCCGCTGCCCGCCCGACAGCTGGTGCGGCCGCCGTCCGGCCTGCGGGGCGAGGCCGACCGCGTCCAGCAGGTCCAGCGCCCGGGCCCGTGCGCGCACCCGGGTGCCGCGCGAGGCGCCCGCCAGGTGGGCCATCACCAGCAGCTGTTCCAGGGCCGTCAGCGACGGCAGCAGGTTCGGCTGCTGGAAGACGATCCCGACCCGGTCGCGGCGCAGCGCCGCCCGGCCCGCCCGGTCCAGCCGCCCGGTGTCGACCCCGTCGACCACGACCCGGCCGCTGTCCGGTGTCACCAGGGTCGCCGCCACCGCCAGCAGGCTCGACTTGCCCGAGCCCGACGGTCCGACGACCGCCGTCAGGGTCCCGGCCGGCACCTCCAGGCCGACCGCGTCGAGCGCGGTCAGCCGCCCGTCCCCGTCCGCGTACGTCAGCGTCACCTCGTCGAGCAGCAAGGTCATCGGGCGCTCCCGAGCGCGGTCAGGGGGTCGACGGCGGTGATCCGCCGGATGGACAGGGCCGCACCGACCGCACCCAGAGCGATCATCACGGCAGCCGGGCCGAGCACGGTCAGCGGCTCCAGCACGAACGGCACGCTGCCGTCGCTGACGAGGGCCCCGATACCGGCGGCCAGGCCCGTGCCGAGCAGGGTGCCCGCCGCCAGCATCACCACGGCCTGCCCGAGCGCGTCCTTCAGCAGGTACGGCGTGGAGGCGCCCAGCGCCTTCAGCACCGCCACGTCGCCGCTCCGCTGGATCGTCCACACGGTGAAGAACGCGCCGGTGACCAGGGCCGAGATCACGAACAGGAAGCCGCGCATCAGCTGCAGCGAGCCGTTCTCCGCCTGGTACGACGCTATGGCCTCCAGCGCCCCGTCCACGGTGCGGCTCTCCGTGCCCGCGGCCCGGTCGCCGTCCGCGTAGTCGACGCCCTCGCCGCCGCGCAGGACGACGACGGTGGCCTGCGGCCCCGCCGGCGCCGCCCCGGTGCGGGCGAGC
The DNA here is from genome assembly GCF_021390935.1 of Streptomyces sp. CC228A. GTDB lineage: Bacteria > Actinomycetota > Actinomycetes > Streptomycetales > Streptomycetaceae > Streptomyces. The sequence continues at coordinate 1,019,524 of NZ_JAJPUI010000001.1, read as the reverse complement.
GCCTGCCAGTCCTCCAGGGCGGCCCACACCACCGGGGTGTGGGCGTATGACGCGTCGCCCGCGACCGCCGCCACCGACGCCTCCCGGCCGGCGGTGCCGAGCCGAACCCGGTCCCCGCGGCCACCCCGAGTTCCTCGGCCGCCGAGTGCGACACGACGACCCGCCCCGGGCCGAACCGCGCGCTGTCGGGTGCGATCCCGGCGCCGGGCCGGGTGCCGAAGACGGACACGGCGGCCGTACGGCCCCCGGGGGCGGCCGCCGCGGCGTTCAGGGTGGTGACGCCGACCGGTTCCGCAGTCGTGACCCCGGGCTGCCGGGCCCATGTGCGCCAGGCGGCTTCCGGCACCGTCGACGAACCGAACGACACCTCCCGCCCCGAAGGGGGCGCCGCGAACGCCAGCCGGTCGGCGGGCAGCCCGGTGATCGCGGAGATGTTCTCCCGCGCCAGCCCGGCCGTCAGCCCCGACAGCAACCCCACGAGCAGCGTGATCAACACGATCACCGTGCCCATCAGCGCGAACCGCCCCTTGGCGAATCGCAGATCTCTCCATGCCACGAACATGCCGACCAGCCTGGTGGCCCGCCGCCCGTGCGGCATCGCGCCACGGATGGGCGCGGCATCGAACTTTCGGTTGAGGGCGGAGCCCCGCCGTCCGCCTACGCTGGACGGGCCATGGATCCACGTGCCCTCACCCCCGCCCTGCGCGTGCTGCGCGTCTGCCTCCATCTGCTGATGGCGGGCCTGCTCGCGCAGGCGGCGCTGCGGGCCCTGGCGGAGGGGCCTGCGGCGCACGCGACCGCCGTGACGGCGGCGGCCGCCCTGACGGGCGGGGTGTACGCGGCGGGCCCGATGATCCGTACCGTACGGCGGTCGCCCGCGGCGGCCGCGGTGTGGCTGGGGGCCCTGTGCGCGGCGTGGCTGGTGCTGCTGGCGCTGACCCCGGACGCGCTCTGGGTGGCCTTCCCGCTGTACTTCCTGCAGCTGCATCTGCTGCCGGTGCGGTGGGCGCTGCCGGCGGTGGCGTCGACGGCGGGCGCGGCCATCGCCGCGTACGTCGGGCACGGGGCGCGCCTCAACCCGGGGGTGGTGATGGGTCCGCTCCTGGGGGCCGCGGTGGCGGTGGCGACGGTGCTGGGCTACCAGGCGCTGTACCGGGAGAGCGAGCGGCGGCGCCGGCTGATCGAGGAGCTGATCTCGACGCGCGCGGAGCTGGCCGCGGCGGAGCGGCACGCGGGGACGCTGGCGGAGCGGGAGCGGCTGGCCCGGGAGATCCACGACACGCTGGCGCAGGGCCTGTCGTCGATCCAGCTGCTGCTGCGGGCGGCGCAGCGCGCCCTGCCGCAGGACTCGCCGGCCGCGGGGCACATCGAGCACGCCCGGCGGGCGGCGCAGGACAACCTCGCGGAGGCCCGGCGCTTCGTCCGCGCCCTGACACCGCCGGACCTGGAGCAGCACGGGTCGCTGGCGGCGGCGCTCAGGAGGCTGTCCGAGCAGTCGACCGGCGTCCACGGCCCGTCCGTGCGCTGCACTGTCTCCGGTACGCCGGTGCCGCTGCCCACCCCGTACGAGGTGGCCCTGCTCCGCATCGCGCAGTCCGCCCTGGCGAACACGGTGCGGCACGCGGCGGCGGGCCGCGCCGAGATCACGCTGACGTTCATGGACGACTCGGTCACGCTCGACGTGGTCGACGACGGTACGGGCTTCGTCCCGCCGCCCGGCGGCCCCTCCCCCGGCCTGTCGGCCGACGGCGGCGGCTTCGGACTGCCGGCGATGCGGGCCCGCGCCGAGTCGCTGGGCGGTACGTTCGCCGTCGAGTCGGCGCCGGGCCAGGGCACCGCCGTGGCCGTCACCCTGCCACTGCCTTCTGCGGAGGTCGCCGCATGACGACGGCACCGTCCATCCGGCTGCTCCTCGCCGACGACCACCCCGTCGTACGGGCCGGGCTGCGTGCCGTGCTCGACACGGAACACGACTTCACGGTGGTGGCGGAGGCCGCGACCGCGGAGGCCGCGGTGGAACGGGCCGCCGCCGGCGGCGTGGACGTGGTGCTGATGGACCTGCAGTTCGGTGCGGGCGGGAGCATGCACGGCTCGGAGGCGACGGCCGCGATCGCGGCGCGGGGGCCCGGGGCGCCGAGGGTCCTCGTGCTCACGACGTACGACACGGACGCGGACATCCTGGCGGCGGTGGAGGCGGGGGCGAGCGGCTACCTGCTGAAGGACGCGCCGCCGGAGGAGCTGGCGGCGGCGGTGCGCACCGCGGCGGCTGGCCGGTCGGCGCTGGCGCCCGCCGTCGCACACCGGTTGATGCACCGCATGCGCACGCCCGGCGAGACGCTGACCAAGCGGGAGCTGGAGGTCCTGGAACTGGTGGGCGAGGGCCTGTCCAACCAGCAGATCAGCAAGCGGCTGTTCCTCAGCCAGGCCACGGTGAAGTCCCACCTGGTGCACGTCTTCGCCAAGCTCGGCGTCGAGTCGCGCACGGCCGCGGTGGCGAAGGCCCGAGCCCACCACCTCATCCGCCGCTGAGCCAGGCAGCCCGTGCCGGGGCCGTTACGCGGAGCTCGGGGCCCTGGCCGGCCTCAGGGGTCCCAGCGGCCTCGGGGCCTCGGGGACTCGGGCCCTGGGCGGCCTCGGGGCTTCGGGGCCTGGGCGGCCTCAGGGCCTCGGGCCCTGGGCGGCCTGAGGGCCTCGGTGCCTCAGGGACTCGGGGTGCGGAACCGGTCGATCGCTGCCGCACTTCCCCGAGCCCCCACACGCACAACGCACTCACCGGCCCGATGGCCCCCGCCGCCACCAGCAGCGCCCCCGCAACCGCCGCGCCTCCGGCGGCGGCCCGTCCGCAGCCATCGCGGCGAGCGCGCCCCGCTCCTCCGACGCGACGGCCCGGTGGGTCGGCTCGGTGGGTCGGCCCGGTGGGCCGACTCGGTCCGCGACCCGGCGCGTTCGCGACGCAGCCGCGGGAGCGCGGCGCCCAGGCGCACACCCCCGCGGCTCCGCACCGCGACCCGCCATCCCCGTCAGTTCGACTGCTCGACGTCCATGCCGCCCCGCCACACCGTCAGGTCGAACGAGATGTACTCGCTGGGGTCGCTGGCGGGCGAGAACGCCTTCACGGTGATGAGGGAGACGTCCCCGGCACCGTTCTGGAAGCAGACCCGGGTTCCCTTGCTCATCTGGGCCCTCTCGATCAGAGTGGCGTACCGGGTCTCGTTCACACATGTCTCCAAGGTGCCCGGCTGGCCGTTGCGCAGGAGGATGAGCCGTCCCCCGGTGCTCTCGACGGTGAGACCGGAGAGGGTGTACTCAAGGTCGCCACCGTCGCCCTTGGGCTTCACCGGGTCGTCGGCGAGAGCGATCTCGTACCCCCTGGTGAGGTCGATGCCCCGGTAGTCGACAGGGGTCGGCGGCGTCACCGGGCCGCCGCCGGTGCTCCGCGAGGGCGTCGCACCACCGGGCTCGTCGCCACCGGGCTCGTCGCCACCTGCCTCGACGTTCTTCGGGGCGTCACTGCCGGATGCGCCTCCGGTCTCCGCCGGGGACGGGCTACTGGCTGCCCCGCGCTTCGCGGTGTCGCCTTGGGACTGGCTGCCCTTGTCCTTCTGCTGGCCGAGGAAGTAGTACGCGGTCACGCCACCCGCCACGGCGAAGGCCACGATCGCCGCCACCGCGATGAGCCCGGCCCGGGACTTCCGCTTCGGCGCCGGTGCGGGCGCGGGCGCGGCGGGTCCCGGCTGCCCGAAGCCCGCGCCCCCGACGACGGGGTGGGTGTACGGGTGCGGCGCGGCGGCCTGCTGCTGGACGTGGCCCGGCGGCGGGGTCGGGGCGTACCCGGCGGTGGGCGGCGGGGTCGGCGCGTACCCGGCCGCGGGCGGCGGGCCGAATCCCGGCGGCGGCGTGGAAGGCGCCGCGTGGGCGGTCGCGGGATGGGTGGGCGCGGCCGGGGCGGGGCCCTGGCCAGGGGGCGGAGTGCCGGGTGAGGCCGGCGGGGCGGCGGGAGGGGTCGGCGTCTCCGGCGCGGTGGACGGTGCCGCGGGCGCCGCGCCCGCCGGGGGCTGGGCCGGAGGCGGCGGCGTCGTGGACGCGGCGGGTGCGGCGCTGCCGCGCGGGTCGTGATGTCCGCGGCGACGGCACCGGGCAGCCACTCCTCGGGCCGCCGCAGCGCGGTCAGGTCGCTCGCGCTCTGGCACAGGGTCAACACCTCGGCCACCGAGGGGCGCTCCTCCGGCGCCTTGGCGAGGCAGCGGGTCACCAGGTCCCGCAACTGCTCGGGCAGTCCTTCGAGCTGGGGCTCCTCGTGGACGATCCGGTACAGCACGCCATGTGACGTGCCCTCACCGAAGGCGGGGCTGGCCGTCGCGGCGAACGCGGCGACCTGGCCCAGCGCGAAGATGTCCGTCGCGGCGGTGACCGTGCTGCCTGCGGCCTGCTCGGGCGCCATGAAGGACGGCGTGCCGATGGTGACACCGCTGCTGGTGAGCGAGGTGGCGTCGGCGGCGCGGGCGATGCCGAAGTCGATGACGCGGGGCCCGTCGGACGCGAGCAGCACGTTGCCCGGCTTGAGGTCGCGGTGGACGATCCCGGCGCTGTGGATGACCTGGAGGGCCTCGGCGATCCCGGCGACCAGCAGCAGGACGGTGTCGACGGGCAGCGGCCCGTGCTTGTGGACGGCGTCGGCGAGCGAGGGCCCGGGCACGTAGGCGGTGGCGAGCCACGGCTCGCGGGCGTCGGTGTCCGCGTCGATCACCGGGGCGGTGTAGAGGCCCTGGACGCGCTGTGCGGCCTGGACCTCGCGGGCGAAGCGGCGCCGGAACTCGGCGTCCTGGGCGAAGTCCGGCCGGATCACCTTGATGGCGACGGGGCGGCCGCCGGGGGTGTAGGACAGATAGACCTTGCCCATACCACCGGCACCGAGCCTGGCGGCCAGCCGGTAGCCGGCGACGGAACGCGGGTCATCCTCCTCCAGCGGCTGGAAGACGGTTCCCCCATGGTGTGGTCCACCACTCATCAATCCATGTCTCCTGAAGATGACTTGACGCGTACAGGGCGTACGCCGACGGCACCACGGTGCCGGATCCGCACCCTATCCATGGGTGGTGGTCGCCCTCCATGCGCCTACGTGTGCGGTATGCACTCCTCATGGACCATCCGAGAACAACCGGCACGGCCGACACGGCGGGGGCGCCGGGAACGGCGGAGACTTCCGGCACGGGCAGCACTTCCGGTACGGCGGCCGCACCCGGCACCGCAGGTGCCCGCACCGGCGGCACGGGCGACGCGCAGGCCGCGACGCCCGCTTCAGCCACGCACGGCACGCACGGCACGCACAGCACCTCCGTCACGCACGGCACGCACGGCACGCACAGCACCTCCGCCACTCCAGGCATCGGTGACACGCACGGCGCCTCCGCCACTTCAGCCACGGGCGACACGCGCGGCATGTCCGCCACTTCGGAAACGGGTGGCGCGGGCGGGGCATCCCTCACCCCCTGCGCCGGCAGCACGCGCGACACCCCCGCCATGTCGGTCCCGGACGACGCACCCCCCACCCCTGGCAGCGGCACACACACCGGCTCCGGCGGCCGCACCCGCCCCGCTCGTCCCGTCGGCACCACCACTCACCCTGCCGCCCGCTCCACCGCCGCCGACCCCGCCGACCCGACAGACCCCGTCGCCGCGGCCGCGGCCGCCGCAGGCAGCCCTGCCGCCGCCGGGGAGGCCCCGCTGATCGCCGGCCTGCTCCTCGCGGCGGGCGGCGGGCGGCGGCTGGGCGGCCGTCCGAAGGCGCTGCTGGAGCATCGCGGCCGGCTCCTGGTGGAGCACGCGGTGGCGGCGCTGCGGGAGGCGGGCTGCGGGGTGGTCCACGTGGTGCTGGGCGCCGCGGCGGACACCGTACGGGAACGGGCCGCGCTGCCCGGTTGCGTGCTCGTGGACAACCCCGCATGGGAGCAGGGCATGGGTTCGTCGCTGCGGGCGGGACTGGAGTCGCTGGCGGGGACCGGGGCCGGCGCGGCGCTGGTGTCGCTGGTGGACCAGCCCGGCATCGGCGCGGCGGCGATCGCGCGGGTGGCGGCGGCGTACCGGGGCGCGGATTCCCTGGCGGCGGCCTCGTACGCCGGGGAGCGGGGCCACCCCGTGCTGCTCGGGTCGGACCGGTGGGCGGAGGTGGCGGCGGGCGCGCAGGGCGACCGGGGGGCGCGGACGTATCTGCGGGCGCACGAGCACGAGATCGACCTCGTGCCGTGCGGCGATGTGGCCCGGCCGTACGACATCGACACGGAAGCGGACCTGGGGCTGCTGGAGTGACGGGTCGGGAACGGGCGGTGAAGGGCACGGCACCGAGAGCCACGTTGTGTCGAGTCGAAGAATCTCGACATCAACAAACCATTGAACTTCCACCATAAGGAAACTACTATCCACTGCTCAGAAGCATTGGATCGTCCCGGACGCCCCTCGCCGCGTTCCGGACCCATGCGGCACTCAGTGCCATCCCCGTGGGTCCGGAGGCCGAAGGCACCACGCCACCGCAAGCCCGCTGAAGGAAGTGACCGCTCATGTCCGCACCAGCGCCGTCTCCGCTGGCCATCGTCGAAGCAGAGCCCCTGCCCCGGCAGGAGGAGGTCCTCACCGACGCCGCCCTGGCCTTCGTGGCGGAGCTGCACCGGCGGTTCACGCCCCGGCGTGACGAGCTCCTGGCCCGCCGCGCCGAGCGCCGCGCCGAGATCGCCCGCACCAGCACGCTCGACTTCCTCCCGGAGACCGCTGGGATCCGCGAGGACGACAGCTGGCGGGTCGCCCCGGCGCCGCCCGCGCTGGACGACCGCCGCGTGGAGATCACCGGCCCCACCGACCGCAAGATGACCATCAACGCCCTGAACTCGGGCGCGAAGGTCTGGCTCGCCGACTTCGAGGACGCGTCCGCGCCGACCTGGCACAACGTCGTCCTCGGCCAGCTCAACCTGATCGACGCGTACGAGCGCCGGATCGACTTCACCGACGCCCGCACCGGCAAGTCGTACGCCCTCAAGCCCGCCGCCGAGCTGGCGACGGTCGTGATGCGCCCCCGCGGCTGGCACCTGGAGGAGCGCCACCTCACCTTCGACGGCCGCCCCGTCCCCGGCGCACTGGTCGACTTCGGCCTGTACTTCTTCCACAACGCGAAGCGCCTGCTCGACCTCGGCAAGGGCCCGTACTTCTACCTCCCGAAGACGGAGTCGCACCTTGAGGCGCGCCTCTGGAACGACGTCTTCGTCTTCGCGCAGGACTACGTCGGCATCCCGCAGGGCACCGTCCGCGCCACGGTCCTCATCGAGACGATCACAGCGGCCTACGAGATGGAGGAGATCCTCTACGAACTCCGCGACCACGCCTCCGGGCTCAACGCGGGCCGCTGGGACTACCTCTTCTCCATCGTGAAGAACTTCCGCGACGGCGGCGCCAAGTTCGTCCTCCCGGACCGCAACGCGGTGACGATGACGGCCCCGTTCATGCGCGCGTACACCGAACTCCTCGTCCGCACCTGCCACAAGCGCGGCGCGCACGCCATCGGCGGCATGGCGGCCTTCATCCCGTCCCGCAAGGACCCCGAGGTCAACAGGACCGCCTTCGAGAAGGTCAAGGCGGACAAGGACCGCGAGGCCGCCGACGGCTTCGACGGCTCCTGGGTGGCCCACCCCGACCTGGTCCCGATCGCGAAGGCGTCCTTCGACGCGGTCCTCGGCGACCGGCCGAACCAGAAGGACCGCCTGCGCGAGGACGTGTCCGTGGCCCCGGGCGACCTGATCGCGATCGACTCCCTCGCCGCGAAGCCGACGTACGAGGGCCTGGTCAACGCCGTCCAGGTCGGCATCCGCTACATCGAGGCATGGCTGCGCGGCCTCGGGGCGGTCGCCATCTTCAACCTCATGGAGGACGCCGCCACGGCGGAGATCTCCCGCTCCCAGATCTGGCAGTGGATCAACGCGGGCGTCGTCTTCGAGAACGGCGAACGGGCCACACCCGACCTCGCCCGCAGGGTCGCCGCGGAGGAACTCGCCGCGATCCGCGCCGAACTCGGCGACGAGGCCTTCACGGCCGGCAGGTGGCAGGAGGCGCACGACCTGCTGCTGAAGGTGGCCCTGGACGAGGACTACGAGGACTTCCTCACGCTGCCCGCGTACGAGCAGCTGCGCGACTGACCCGGCCCGGCTGACCGCACAGCAGCCGAGCCCGCTGACGACCGCCCGCTCCCCGGCGCCGCACCGGCGCCGGGGAGCGCTGCCGTGCCCGCCACCGCGGCATGGCGGCGTCATCCGCAGCGGCAGCGGCAGCGGCAGCGGCAGTGCTCAGGCAACGCCGCGGGCGCGAGGTCCGCAGCGTGTCGCGCTCCGCGAGGTGGTTGTCAGTGGGGTGCGCTTCACTGGATTCGTCACTCTCTGTAGCGAGAAGGGGAGTCGCTGTGACGGATCGTGCGGTGTTCGTGTCGTTGGAGGGTTTGCGGCGGCGGGGGTGGAGCGACGGGATGGTGCGGGAGCTGCTCGGTGGGCCGGACGTGCGGGGGTGGGGACTGCGGCAGGCGTCGCGGGTCCCGGTGCTGCTGTACCAACTCGCCCGGGTGGAGGCGGCGGAGCGGGTGCGGGCGTCGACGGCTCCCCGGTTGACGGCTCAGCGGCGGCGGCAGGCGGTGCTGGCGACGCTCCGCGTGCAGCCCATCCGGGTGCCGATGCTGCCGCGCGCGGAGTTGGAGCGGCGGGCGGTGCTCTACCGGCGGCAGGTGGCCGGGGAGGCCGAGCAGGGCGCCGGCGGGCTCGTGCGGTGGCAGGTGAGGTACCTGCGGCAGGCCCTGCGGTCGTACGACGCACTGCTGGACGGGCTCGGCGCGGCGACCGGGCGGGCGGAGGCGGAGCGGCTGCTGCGGCACCGGGTGTACCGGGCCATCGCGCAGGCGTACCCCTGGCTGGCGGAGGAATGCGCCAGGCGGCTCCGGGACCCCGGCGGCCGGCGGTGAGCCGGGGGCGGCGAGCCGGGGGCGGTGAACCGGGGGCGGTGAACCGGGGGCGGCGCCGAAGCCCCACCGCGGCTCCGGCCCCACCCCGGCCCCACGACGCCTCCGCCTCCGGCTCCGGCTCCGGCTCCGGCTCCGGCTCCGGCTCCGGCTCCGGCAACAGGGGAACGGGGCCGCGCCGTGGCGCCGGTAATCCGGTGGGAGGACGCAGCGGCGGCGTGGCATGCTCCGGGCCATGGCCGCGTATCGCTCCCGCCCCAGTCTGTACATCTCCGTCGACATCGAGGTCGACGGGCCGATCCCGGGGCCGTACTCGATGCTCAGCCTCGGTGCCGCCGTCGCCGGACGGCAGGACGCCGACGGGTACACGCCGGCCGACCCGGAGGCGGACACGTTCTACCGGGAGCTGCGCCCCATCAGCGGGGAGTACGTCGCGGAAGCGCTGGCGGTGAGCGGGCTGGACCGGGAGCGGCTGTGTGCCGAGGGCGCCGAACCGGCGGCTGCGCTGCGGGAGTTCGCGCAGTGGGTGGGGGAGGTGAGCCGGGGCGCGCAGCCGGTGATGTGCGGCTACCCCGCGGCGTACGACTGGATGTTCCTGTACTGGTACCTGATGCGTTTCACCGGGAGCAGCCCGTTCGAGCACGCGGGCTGCCTGGACATGAAGACGCTGTACGCGGCCAAGGCCCGGCAGCCGCTGCGGGCGGTCGCGAAGCGGACGATGCCGAGGGAGCTGCTGCCGTCCCGGCGGCACACCCACCACGCCCTGGACGACGCCGTGGAGCAGGCCGAGCTGTTCGGCAACCTCATGGCGTGGCCCGGGGTGTGAAAGCCACTCCCCGGGCCGGCGCGGTCGCTTCGGTAGGCGGTGTGCCCCTGGGGGCGGGGTGCTTCAGTGGACGGTGGCGGTCGGTTCCATGGGCGAGGTGACGTCGGCGGCCTCGCGGCTGCGGGCGCCGCCGAGGTGGTTGAAGACGAGGTTGAGCAGGACGGCGGCGACGCAGCCGGTGGAGATGCCGGAGTCCAGGATGATCTTCGCGGTCTCCGGGAAGGCGTGGTAGAACTCCGGCGCCGTGATGGGGATGATGCCGACGGCGAGGGAGACGGCGACGATCAGGACGTTGTTGTCCTTGTCGAGGCCGGCCTTGACGAGCGTCTGGATGCCGCTGGCGGCCACCGAGCCGAAGAGCACGACGCCGGCGCCGCCCAGCACGGGGCGGGGGACGACCGCGATGAGGGCGGCGGCGACCGGGCAGAGGCCCATCAGGACCAGCAGCCCGCCGCCGGCCGCCACCACGAAGCGGCTGCGGATCCGGGTCATGGCGACGAGCCCGACGTTCTGGGCGAAGGCGCTGCACATGAAGCCGTTGAAGAGGGGGCTGAGGGCGGAGCCCAGGGTGTCGGCGCGCAGGCCGGCGGCGATGGTCTTCTCGTCGGCGGGCTTGTCGACGATCTCGCCGAGGGCGAGCATGTCGGCGGTCGACTCCGTCATGGAGACGACCATGACCACGCACATGGAGATGATCGCGGCGGCCGCGAACTGCGGGGCGCCGAAGTGGAACGGGGTCGGGAAGCCGACGAGGGGGGCCTCGGCCACGGCGGTGAAGTCCGCGGCACCGAAGGGGATCGCCAGGAGGGTGCCGAGGACCAGTCCGATGAGGACCGCGATCTGCTTGACGAAGCCGCGGGTGAAGCGGCGCAGGAGGAGGACGATCAGCAGGGTCGCCGCGGCGAGGGCGAGGTAGGTGGTCGAGCCGTAGTCGTCGGCCGCCGGGTTCGGGCCCTGGGCCCATCCGAAGGCGACCGGCAGGAGCGAGACGCCGATGAGGGTGATGACGGTGCCGGTGACGACGGGCGGGAAGAAGCGCACCAGCCGGCTGAACCAGGGTGCCGCGACGAAGCCGAGCAGGCCCGCGACGATGATGGCGCCGAAGATGACGGGGAGCGCGTCGGCCTTGTCCTCCGTCGTGTCGACGATGGCCAGCATGGGGGCCACTCCGGCGAACGTGACGCCGTTGACGAACGGCAGCCGGGCGCCGATCTTCCACACGCCCAGCGTCTGGAGGAAGGTGGCGAGACCGGCGGTGAAGAGGCTGGCGCCGGTGAGGAAGGTGAGTTCGGCCGCGGAGAGCCCGACGGCCGCTCCGACGATCAGGGGCGGCGCCACCACCCCCGCGTACATGGCGGCCACGTGCTGCAGGCCGCTGGTGAGCATCTTCAGGGGCGGCAGCTTCTCGTCGACCGGGTGTCTGCGGTCGGTGGCGGGTGGGGTGCCTGCATCGTTGTCGGACCTTGGCGTGGCGGCCACGGCGGTTCCTCCGGTCGGTTAAACGCGTCGGCGGCGACGCGGGTTTCAGGGAGGTGCTGCTGGTGATGCGGGAGGTCGGTGGGGGGGTGCGAGGGGTCCGCGGGTGCGGGAGAGGGGGCGCGGAGGGCGGGGTGCGTGCGGGCCCCTTACCGTTCCGGGGGGTGGCCGTACCTCTCGGTACGGACACCCCCCGGTCCGGCGTGCCGCGGCCCCTGTCCGGGGCAGCGGCGGACCGGCCGAGGGCCGTCCCCCTCGGCTGGTCTGCTGCGGATCGCTTCCGGGCTCAGCCCTGGGCGGCGATACGGGCGAGGCGCTGCGCCTCGTCGCGGGTGGAGCGGGCGATGGCGTCCTCGTCGGCGGTCAGCAGCCTGCCGTCCTCGACGATCTGGCGGCCGTCGACGAACGACGCGGTGACCGGGGCGGCCGCGCCGAAGACGAGTGCGGTGACCGGGTCGGCGATGGAGGCGTGGGCGAGGGTGTCCAGCTTCCACAGCACGAGGTCGGCGAGCTTGCCGGGCTCCAGCGAACCGGTCTGGTCGGCGCGGCCGAGGACCTGGGCACCGCCGTACGTGCCGAGGCGCAGGGCCTGGCGGGCGTTGAGGGCGGCTTCGCGGTGGGCGCCGAGCCGGTTGATCAGCAGGGCGTTGCGCAGCTCGGTGTGGAGCTCACCGGACTCGTTGGAGGCGGTGCCGTCGACGCCGAGGCCGACGGGCACGCCGGCGGCGAGCATGTCGGGGACGCGGGCGATGCCGGCGGCGAGGCGGGCGTTGGACGACGGGCAGTGGGCGACACCGGTCCTGGTACGGGCGAACGCCTCGATGTCGGAGTCGTTCATGTGGACGCAGTGCGCCATCCACACGTCCTCGCCGAGCCAGCCGGTGGACTCGAAGTAGTCGGTGGGGCCCATGCCGAAGAGTTCGTGGCAGAACTTCTCCTCCTCCACGGTCTCCGAGCCGTGGGTGTGCATGCGCACGCCGAGGCGGCGGGCGAGTTCCGCGCCCTGCCTGAGGAGTTCGGTGGAGACGGAGAAGGGCGAGCAGGGCGCCACGGCGACCTGGGTCATCGCGTCGAAGGAGGCGTCGTGGTGCTTCCTGACGGTCTCCTCGGTGGCGGCGAGGGCGCCTTCGAGGGTCTCGACGGCGAAGTCCGGCGGCAGGCCGCCGTCCTTGGCGCTGCGGTCCATGGAGCCGCGGGCCAGGGTGAAGCGGACACCCATGTCGCGGGCGGCCCGGATGATGGCGCCGGAGAGGTCGCCGGAGCCGTGCGGGAAGACGTAGTGGTGGTCCATGGCGGTGGTCACGCCGCCGCGGGCCATCATCGCGAGGGAGCCCTGGGCGGCCGCGTGGACCATCTCCTCGTCGATCCGCGCCCAGGTGGGGTAGAGGGCGACGAGCCAGTTGAAGAGGTTGTGGTCGGTGGCGAGGCCGCGGGTGATCCACTGGTAGAAGTGGTGGTGCGTGTTGATCAGGCCCGGGGTGGCGAGGTGGCCGGAGGCGTCGATGCGCCGGACCACGTTCTCGAGGCCCGCGGGGGCCCGGCCCGCGCCGACCGACTCGATCCTGTTGTCCGCGATGACGACGTGGCCCGAGGCGTACTCGGTGTCCTGGGCGTCGACGGTCGCGATCGCGCAGTTCTCGATCACGATGCGCTGGGCTGCTGCCGAAGGTGCCATGGCGGTGCGTCCTTCTTGTCGAACCGGGGGGTCCCCCGCCCGGCCGGGGCCGGGAGGCGGGGGAGGTGAGGGCACGGCAGGACCCTGGGGTTGTTGAGTGCCGCGGCCGGGTGGCTGCGGGTGCCGAGAGAATGTTGTCAAGGGGCGGTCGGCCGTCCGCCCCGACCCGCCGAGGCGGCGCGGACGGCCGACCGGGTCAGGGGGCCTCGGTCACAGGTTGGTCATGTCCACCGGGATGTGCGCCTCGGCGCCGTCCCGGAGGATCGTCGCCTCGATGAGCCCGTAGGGGCGGTCGGCGGCGAAGTAGACCTCGTTGTCGTTCTTGAGGCCGAAGGGCTCCAGGTCCACGAGGAAGTGGTGCTTGTTCGGGAGCGAGAAGCGGACCTCGTCGATCTCCGAGCGGTTGTTGATGATCCGCGCGCCCATCTGGTACAGCGTCTGCTGGAGCGACAGGGAGTAGGTCTCCGCGAAGGCCTGGAGCATGTGCTTCTTGACCTGCTCGTAGGACTTCTCCCAGTGGGGCATGCGCTGCTCGTCGTCGGTCCAGTTGAACCGCCAGCGGCCGGAGACCTGGGTGGCGAGGATCCGGTCGTACGCCTCCTGGAGGGTGGTGTACTTGTCCTTCACGTAGCCCCAGAACTCCGAGTTGGTGGAGTTCATGACGACGAGGTCCTTGAGGCCGGATATGACCTGCCACTTCTCACCGTCGTAGGTGATCTCGGTGACGCGGGTCTCCTGGCCCTTGCGTACGAAGGAGTGCTTGACCTCGTCGGCGCCGATGAACTTGGAGTTGGCGTCGGACGTGGCGATGCGCTCCCAGGCGTACTCCTCGATGCGGATGCGGGCCTGGTGGATGGGCTCCTGGCTGGTCACGAAGTGCCGGGCGAGGTGGATGCCGAACTGCTCGGCGGACTCGATGCCGTACTCCTTGGCGAACGCGTACACCGTGTTCTTGGTGGTGTCGGTGGGGAGGACGTTGGCGTTCGAGCCGGAGTAGTGGACGTCGTCCATGTCGCCGGAGAGGGCGACGGAGACGTTGAGGTCCTTGATGTGGTGGGTGGCGCCGTCCCGCGTGATCTTCACGACGCGGTTCTCAGACTTGCCGTACTGGTTCTGGCCGAGAATCGTGGGCATGGTCTTCGCTAGCTCCCTCGGTAAACGGAGTAGCCGAACGGGTTGAGCAGCAGCGGTACGTGGTAGTGCTCGCCCGCCATGACGGCGAAGGTGATCGCCACCTCGGGGAAGAACACGCCGCTGTCCCGTGTCGCGGGGGCGTCCTGCTGTGCCTCGGCTTGCTTCTTGACGAAGTACGTCTCGGTGTCGAAGTCGAGACGTACGTGGGTCGTGCCTTCCGGCAGGGCCGGGAGGTCCTTGCAGCGCCCGTCCGCGTCGGTCGCCGAGCCGCCGAGCGCCACCCACTGCGCGTCGCGGCCGGCACGGGCCGCGAGCGAGACGGCGACGCCCTCGGCGGGGCGGCCGCGGCTGGTGTCCAGGATGTGCGTGGACACCGAGGCGGTGCTTGCTGTACTCATGCGGGTTCTTCCTCCAGTCGCTCCACGAGCCGGGTCAGGCGGATACGGTTGATCCTGCCCAGTTCGGTGCGGACGATCTCGCGCTCCTGCTCGGGCGTGTTGCCGATCCGCTCGCGTACGGCGTCGCGCATCTGCTCGCCGGTCCTGCCGGTGGCGCAGATGAGGAAGACGTGGCCGAACCTCTCCTGGTACGCCAGGTTCAGTTCGAGCATCTCCGCCTTGAGGTCCTCGGAGGCGCCGGCCATCCCGCTCTGCTCGCGGGCCGAGGTCGGGTCGCCGGGCTTCGGGCGGCCGATCGGCGGGTGCCCGGCCATCGCCTCGGCGAGGTCCTCGGCGGTGAGCTCCGCCATGGCGGCGTCGCTGGCGCGCAGGAGGTCGTCGGCGGTGGCGTACGGGCGCTGGGCGAGCAGCCTGCTCCCCCATGCCGAGCTGGCGCACACCTCGTGCAGGGCGGCGAGCGCGTCGCTGTCCGCGGAGGTGTTGAACCGGGCGATGCCCGGTGAGGTACTCGAAGTCACGGGGAGCCTCCGTGGCTGTTTTTCGCTGTGCTTCGGACGGGCTGCGGATAGCTAACGCCCTGCGGCGAAGTACGTCAACACTTTGTTGAAAAATCTGTGTGACACGTACGTTGCCTCTCGGACACCGCCAGGAAACCGTCCGCACACCGGTCGCGGACCACCCGGGAACCGGTCGGGGACCGGCTGGGAATCCCGGCTCCGGGCAACCCGTGACCCGGCCCGGGACCACCCGGGCACCCGGCCCGGCACCGGCCGGACGGCGGCCGGGCACCCGCGCGGAGCAGTCTCGCCGACCGCGCTGGAGGCTCCCTTGAGCCCCTACGTGCCCTTCGCCGCGTTCTCCCTGTTCAGGTAGTTGTAGACGGTGAACCGACTGACGCCGAGGGCGCCGGCCACGGTCTCCACGCCGTGCCGCACCGAGAAGGCGCCGCGGGCCTCCAGGCTCCGCACGATCTCCTGCTTGCTCTTGCGGTCCAGGTCCGACAGCGGCATGCCGTGGCGCCGCTCCAGGGCGGCGAGGATGTGGTCCAGGGAGTCGGCGAGCTGCGGCAGGCGTACGGCGAGGACGTCCTCGCCCTCCCACGCGAGCACCACGTCGTCGGGGCCGGCCTGCCCGGGCAGCAGCATCCGCCCGCCCATGGCGTCGACCAGCGGCTTCACCGCGGCGACCAGCGGGTGGTCGGCGGACACGTGGTCGGCGGCGCTCATGGGCGGGCCTCCCCGATCACGTTGACCTGGAGCGAGACCCGGGTCGCCCCGGCCTCCAGGGCGCGGCGCAGCAGGGTGTCGACGGCGGCGAGCACCGCGTCGGCGCCGCCTTCCGCCGTGTTGCCGAACGGTCCGACGTCGACGGCGTCCAGTGCGGCGCCCTGGATGACCTCGCGGGCCACGACGGCGTGGGCCGGTGCCTCGTCGAGGTCGAACGGTTCTGTCGTGAACTCGACCCTCAATCGTTCCATGAGCTCACGGTATCTCCGCGCGCGAGGCCGTCCACCCCTCGGGTGGGCCTTGACAAGGGACCCGCTTCACTTGCACTCTTCCATCACGCAGAAATGAACTTCCGCAATACGGAAGGAGCGCCGCCCCTCATGGCCCGCTTTTCGGAAGACGCAGGCAAGGCCCAGCGCTTCGATGTGAACCTGTCGATCCTCTTCACCGAGCTTCCGCTGCTGGAGCGCCCCGCCGCCGCCGCGGCGGCCGGCTTCACCGCGGTGGAGCTGTGGTGGCCCTGGATCGAGACGCCCACGCCCGCCCGGAGCGAGCTCGACGCCCTGAAGAAGGCGCTGGACGACGCCGGTACGCAGCTGGTGGGGCTGAACTTCTACGCCGGCCGGCTGCCAGGGCCGGACCGCGGCGCCCTCTCCGTGCCCGGTGAGGAGTCGGAGCGCTTCCGCGCCAACATCGACGTGGCGGCCGACTTCGCCGCCTCGGTCGGCTGCAAGGCACTGAACGCGCTGTACGGCAACCGCGTGGACGGCGCCGACCCGGCCGAGCAGGACGCGCTCGCCCTGGAGAACCTGGTCCTGGCGGCCCGCGCCGCCGACCGGATCGGGGCGATCCTGCTGGTGGAGGCGCTCAACGCGCCGGAGTCGCCGCACTACCCGCTGGTCAGCGCCCCGGCCGCGGTCCAGGTCGTCGACCGGGTCAACGAGGCCACGGGCCTCGGCAACGCCCGGTTCCTGCTGGACCTCTACCACCTGGCGATGAACGGCGAGGACCTGGAAGCCGTGATCGACGCGTACGCGGAGAAGACCGGGCACGTCCAGATCGCCGACAACCCGGGCCGCGGTGCGCCGGGCACCGGCGACCTCGACCTCTCGGCCCTGCTGCTGCGGCTGCGCGAGCGCGGCTACGACGGCTGGACCGGCCTGGAGTACAAGGCCGGCGACCGCCCGAGCGCCGAGAGCTTCGACTGGCTGCCGCGCGAGCTGCGCGCCGCCCACTGACTCACCCCGCGAGCTTTTCGAAAGAGGTAACCCTCATGAGCACCACCCCCCTGCCCAAGGTCGCCTGGATCGGTCTCGGCATCATGGGCTCCCCCATGTCCGAGAACCTGCTCAAGGCCGGCTACGCGGTCACCGGCTACACGCTGGAGCAGGAGAAGCTGGACCGGCTCGCCAAGGCCGGCGGCACCGCCGCCTCCTCGATCGCCGAGGCGGTCCGCGACGCCGACGTCGTCATCACGATGGTGCCCGCGTCCCCGCAGGTCGAGGCCATCGCGTACGGCCCCGACGGCATCCTGGAGAACGTCCGGCAGGGCGCCCTGCTCATCGACATGTCGTCGATCACCCCGCAGACCTCGGTGGACCTGGCGAAGGCCGCCGCCGAGAAGGGCGTCCGAGTGCTGGACGCCCCCGTGTCCGGCGGCGAGGCCGGCGCCATCGAGGCCGTGCTGTCCATCATGGTCGGCGGCGGGCAGGCCGACTTCGACGAGGCGAAGCCGATCTTCGAGGTGCTCGGCAAGACCATCGTGCTGTGCGGTCCGCACGGCTCCGGCCAGACCGTCAAGGCCGCCAACCAGCTGATCGTGGCGGTCAACATCCAGGCCTGCGCCGAAGCCGTGGTCTTCCTGGAGAAGTCCGGCGTGGACCTGAAGGCTGCCCTGGACGTGCTGAACGGCGGCCTGGCCGGCTCCACCGTGCTGACCCGCAAGAAGGACAACTTCCTGGCCCGCGACTTCGCGCCGGGCTTCCGCATCGACCTGCACCACAAGGACATGGGCATCGTCACCGACGCCGCCCGCAACGTCGGCGCGGCCCTGCCGGTCGGCTCCGTGGTCGCCCAGCTGGTCGCCTCCCTGCGCGCCCAGGGCGACGGCGGCCTGGACCACTCCGCCCTGCTGCGGGCCGTCGAGCGCCTCTCCGGCGCCCAGGTCTGACCCCCGGGCCCGCCCCGGGCCCCTCGGGGCCCGGCCCCGGCCCCCTCTGCTCCCGATCCGGTCCCCCGCACCTGACGCGGGCCCGGCTCGGGCCGGGCTTCCGGCGGCGTCGGCGCTGACACCTGTCCTGTCGCGCCCAGGCGCCGGCGCCGTCCGGAATCCCCACCTCCACTTTCAACAAACTGTTGACGTCGCCTTCGGGGCGTCCTTACGCTCCCAGCACCGCCAGCAGCTCCCGCACGGAAGGTCACCAGGTCACGATGTCGAAGCGCGTGCTTACGACCGAGTCAGGCGCACCGGTCGCCGACAACCAGAACTCCGCCACCGCCGGTGTCGGTGGCCCGCTCCTCATCCAGGACCAGCACCTGATCGAGAAGCTGGCCCGCTTCAACCGGGAGCGCATCCCCGAGCGCGTCGTCCACGCCCGCGGCTCCGGCGCCTACGGCTACTTCGAGGTGACGGACGACGTCACCGCGTACACGAAGGCGGCGTTCCTCTCCGAGGTCGGCAAGCGCACCGAGCTGTTCCTGCGCTTCTCCACCGTCGCGGACTCCCTCGGCGGCGCGGACGCGGTCCGCGACCCGCGCGGCTTCGCGGTGAAGTTCTACACCGAGGAGGGCAACTACGACCTCGTCGGCAACAACACCCCGGTGTTCTTCATCAAGGACCCGCTGAAGTTCCCCGACTTCATCCACTCGCAGAAGCGCGACCCCTTCACGGGCAAGCAGGAGCCGGACAACGTCTGGGACTTCTGGGCGCACGCCCCGGAGGCCACCCACCAGATCACCTGGCTGTTCGGCGACCGCGGCATCCCCGCCTCGTACCGCCACATGAACGGCTACGGCTCCCACACCTACCTGTGGACGAACGCCGACGGCGAGGGCTTCTTCGTCAAGTACCACTTCAAGACGAACCAGGGCATCCGCTGCCTGTCCTCCGAGCAGGCCGCCGAGGTCGTCGGCACGGACGCCAACTCGCACCAGACGGACCTGCTCCAGGCCATCGAGCGGGGCGTGAACCCGTCGTGGACGCTGTACGTGCAGATCATGCCGGCGGCGGAGGCGGCGGACTACCGCTTCAACCCGTTCGACCTGACCAAGGTGTGGCCGCACGCGGACTACCCGCTGCAGCGGGTCGGCCGGCTGGTCCTGGACCGCAACCCGGACAACGTGTTCGCGGAGGTCGAGCAGGCCGCGTTCTCCCCGAACAACTTCGTGCCGGGCATCGGCCCGTCGCCGGACAAGATGCTCCAGGGCCGCCTGTTCGCCTACGCCGACGCCCACCGCTACCGCCTGGGCGTCAACCACACCCAGCTGCCGGTGAACGCCCCGAAGGCGACCGCGGCCGACAACTACGGCCGCGACGGCTTCATGGCCACCCGCAACGGCTCCCGCCACGACAAGAACTACGAGCCGAACTCGTACGCGGGCCCGTCCCAGACGGACCAGGCGCTGTCCGCCGCCCTCGCCGTCTCCGGCTACACCGGCACCCACGCCACCCCGGAGCACGTCAAGGACGACGACTTCTTCCAGGCCGGCGAGCTCTACCGGCTGATGTCGGCGGAGGAGCGCGGCCGCCTGGTGGCCAACATCGCGGGCAGCCTGGCGCAGGTGTCCCGCGAGGACGTCATCGAGAAGAACCTCGCCCACTTCCACGCCGCCGACCCCGAGTACGGCAAGCGCGTGGAGGAGGCGGTCCGCGCCCTGCGCGAGGACTGACGCCTCACCAGACGGCGTGCGGCGGTTGACGGGAGGTCGGCCGCCGTACGCGGTCCGACCCGTGGCCCGGATGAGGGGTGGCCGCGGGTACGGACAGCCGGGAACCGCGGCGGTGTACGCGCCAGTGCGGTGGTGAAGGGGCACCGGCAGCCCTCCAGACCCGAAGGAGGACACCGGAACCCCGCGTCACCGCCGCGGTCCCCCACTCGTCCACCTCCCCCCATGACCCCGTCCGGCGGCGCGAACGTCCTGTCGCGCCAGCCTCGCACCGCCGGACGGCTTCCACTCACCCCGCTCCCGCGGAGGCTTCCCCTCCGCACAGAGCCAGAGCGCGGAGTCCGTTTACGGTCCGGACTCCGCGCTCTGCTGTCCGGGCGGTGTGCGCCGCCCGGCCCCTACGCGGGAACACGGCGGGAACGCGGTGCCGCAGCTCTGCCCTGCCGCCCCTCCGCGGACCGCCCTCGGAAGGACGGCACCGCCAGGCCCCGGATGCCGACGCCGAAGCCTTGCCGGTGGCCGCTGCCGTCGCTCGCTGCGGCGACGGGTACGGCGGCGCCGGGGCCGGCGCCGTACGCATCGGCCGGACGCTGACCGGTACGACTCGCCGCCCTCTGCCTTCCCCTTCGCGGGGGTGTCGGGGGCGGTTTCGTCATGCCCAAGAGCACTACGGCGACACGGCCTTGCCCCCTACCCTGTGAGCGACGAGCTGCACAGAGAAGGGCAAGGCCGTGTCATCTGATGCCACCCCGGACCCGTACACCGACCCGATGGCCTTCGGGCAGAGGATGCAGATCCTCCGCGAACGCCGCGGCATGAGCAGGGTCGTGCTCGCCGGCCTGCTCGGCCGCTCCCCCGAGTGGGTGAAGAAGGTCGAGAAGGGCCAGATCCACGCCCCCGGCATCGACACCGTCCTGCGCGTCGCGGAGGCCCTGCGCGTCCGCGATCTCGCCGACCTGACGGGCCGCCCCGACATGCACGTCGACCTCTTCATCGGCCCCGGCCATCCGCGGCTGGCTGCCGTGCGCGCAGCCGTCGACGCCTACCCGCTGACGACGACCCACCAGGCCCCGCCGACCGAGCACCTACGTGCCCGGCTGTCCCGCGCGTGGGCGGCCCGGCACTCCGCAGCGCACCACCGAGAGGTGATCGGCGCGCTCCTGCCGGACCTGATCCGCGACGCGCAGCTCGCCGTACGGCAGGCCGAGCACCCCGCGGGCTGGCGGGCGGCGCAGTCCGTCCTCGCGGAGGTGTACAGCCTCTGCCAGTTCTTCGTGGCGTACCAGCCCGACAGCAGCCTCCTGTGGCGGGTGGCCGAGCGCAGCATGGTCGCCGCACAGCAGTCCGAGGACCCCCACACGATCGGCGTGTCCGCGTGGCTCATGACGCAGGCGCACCGGGACTCCGGGGCGAGCCACCTCGACGCCGCCGACGCCGTGAACCGGGACACCCTGGCCTTCCTGGAACCGCTGCTGCCCGACGCCACCGACGACGTACTGGCCATCGCCGGGGCCCTCCGGTTCGAGGCGGGGTACACAGCGGCGCGGCGGGGCGAGACCGGCACGGCCTGGCGGTACTGGGACACCGCGCGGGAGATGGCCGAGCGGCTCCCCGACGACTACTTCCACCCGGTGACGTCGTTCTCCCGGGCCGTCATGGGCGCGCACGCGGTGACGGTGGCGGTCGAGCTGCACGCGGGCCCGGAGTCCGTGCGGCAGGCGGCACGGGCGGACGCCGCGACGATCCCGTCCCGTCCGCGGCGGGCGCGGCACCGGATCGAGGAGGCGCGCGGGTACCAGCTCGACGGTCAGCCGGACGTGGCGATCGCGACGCTGGCCCAGGCGCACGAGGCGGCGCCGGAGACGATCCGCTACAACGGCTATGCCCGGCGCATCATCCTGGAGGAAGCGGAGTCCCGGGTTGCTGCCCGGCGCCGTCGTGCGTCGGATCTGGCGGTGAAGGTGGGCATGCTCGCGGCCTGACGCCGCCTCAGGGCAGGGGTACGGATTCCTACCCTCTGCCCGCACGGGCCGCTCCTACCGTCTATATCAGACCCACCACGTACTGACACTGACGGGGGGGGTGGCCCGTGATGACGATGACGGTGTACCGGGTGCAGCCCGACGGCACCACCACCCTGATCCGGAAGAAGCGCGAGATCCGCGGGGACGAGGAGCGGCTGCCGCCCTTCGGCAGCGCGTTCCCGCCGTGCGCCTGCCCGACCTGCCGCCGCATGCGGAAGGCGGCGGCCCGATGACCGTGCCGCCGCCCTCGGGCCCGCCCGCCACGTGGCTCGCCGCGCCGGCCCTGGCCGGGCCACCGCAGACCCCGCTGACCGAACGGCAGCGCCGCGGTCGGCAGTGCGCCGACTGCGCCGTGGAACTGACCGCTGCCACCGCACGGCCGCTGCCGCGCCGGTTCCCGCTGCGGGTCTGCGTGCGCTGCCACACCGCGAGGTACGGCGGATGACCGCCCCCACGGCCGCCGTGCCGCTCCCCGCCTATGAGACGCTCACCGGCCTCCAGCGGTACGGCCTGGACTGCGCGTTCTGCGGCACGGAACTCCGACCAGGGACCGCGGTGTCCCTCGGCGGCACCGCCACCGGGCCGCGCCCGGCGTCCGGGTCGTGTGGGCACCCCGCGCCTGCCGCGACTGCCGCACCGCCAGGAGCAGCCGGTGACCGCGCGGACGCTGGAGCAGGTGCGGGTGGACGCCGAGCGGGCCGGCCGGACCGGTGAGTGCGAGCTCGGCGAGCACGGCCAGTGCCACCCGCAGGACGTGTACGCCACCGACCGGCCGCGCCCGGGTGAGCGGCCGCTGTTCTCGATCCGCTGCACCTGCTCCTGCCACAGAGGGGCACAGGCATGACCCCGGGCGGGAGGCCGTACTGCGTGCACTGCGACCGGCCGATCCAGGGCGAACCGGTGGTCGTCCCCGGCTTCTCCGCCTCTGGCGCGCGACCGGACGCCTACCGGCACGCCGCGTGCAGGGCGCCGAGGATCACCGGTGCGTGACGCCGCCTGGTCGCGATGAGGACTGTGTGGTCTCCGTCCCGGCATTCGATGACGACACCGTCGTGTCCGTAGACGCTGTACCAGCCGGCTGGGTCCTGGGGCCGCAGGGATCGGAGGCGTTGCACGGTCAGCGTCTCCGGCAGTGCCCTCCGGGCGACGCGCCCGGCGGGGTCAGGTGTGGCCGACAACGGCCCGTCTCCCACCACCAGGTGGTCGAAGCCGTCCACGCTGTAGGAGACGTCTCCGTATACGGCCGCGTCCACGCACCGTCTCTCCGTGGGCAGAACCGGAAGGATGCCGCTGGTGTCCGCCGCGTGCTTCTCGCGCCGCAGCAGCCACCACGCGAACAGGCCGCCCACGATCGCGGACGGCACCATGCCGACTGCCGTGACCAAGAGCGCGTCCGGTGCGCCGCCTGCGGTCATGCTCGCTACAAAGCCGACACAGCCCAGGGTGGCACCTCCCGCGAACCCCACGGAGACCTGCCAGGGAGCCATGGACGCTGCGGCGGCGGAGCGGCGGGGGAACCACCAGCCGGCCCAGAGCATGCTGAGCCCCCAGGGCAGCAGCATGAGAGCGAAGCCCATCGGAAATCGCCATGCGTTGGCCGGCGACGCCCAGGACACCTGGGCAGCGGCGCCGAACCGCACGGTGTGGATCTCACCCCGCCAGTAGGTCACCTCCACCTCGTCACCGGCGCTCACTGCGCCGTACACCGGCGAGCGTCCGGCCATCCGCACCCGCTGCACGACGTGCGAGCCCTGCTCGGTCAGCCGGAGCCAGCGGTGGACTCTCCTGCCGCTGGACACGTCTTCCCTGCCGACAACGGTCGCCGGAACCGTCGTTGTGCACGAGTCCCCGCGCGTGCCGCCCGGACAAGCGGGCGCAGCGACGTATGCGCGCTGGTCTGCCAGCACGTCCGATACGACGACGAACAGCACGCCCGCGACCAGCACGAGCAGGAGACCGAACACCACGAGCAGCTGAGGTCTCCCCGCGCGGGCCGCCCCTGGTGTCCGTTCCGTCATCCCCATGCCCCCTGCTCCCGGGCCGCGACCGGCCGCTTTCCGTCACGTCGGGAGGCATCGTGGCATGAGCTCACGCTGAAGATCATTGCCAGGGTCAGGCAATCTACGCAGCTCAGCACTGCATTCTCTCGTGCGCAGTCGGTGGCATACGGCTGAGGCTCCGCCACCGGGAGCCGATCGCGCGGCGGTCGCGCCGCAGCTGCTGCGTGAGGAAGCGGAGTGCGGAGCCGGACACGTCGGCGCCCGACGGGGGGACAAGCACGTGGAGCCTCTGGTGGCGCGGGTTCTCTTGGTCGAAAACCCATCTACCAGGGGCTTCGCCACGCTGTCCCCCACTACGACTACCGAAGCAGGTGGGGGAAGACTCAGTGGCTGACCGGCCGCGTCGGGTCGACGAGCTTGTCCAGGACCATCCGGATGGCACGGAAAGCCGTCTCCGCCACCTCGTCCGAAGCGTGCTCCTCCTCGGCCTGGGCCCAGTCCCGGGCGACCCTCAGGCGGCGCAGCAGCTCTCCCGCGTCGACGATGTCTGCCATACCTGACGGCTACCCGCCCAGCCGCCGCGCATGACCGCCCGCGGGCACGCGCATGACCGGGCCTCCGGGTCCTCCGCCGTGCGGCCGTCCGCGGGTCCGGGGACGCGCAGCGGCCCCCGCCCCGGTGGTGTCCGGGGCGGGGGCCGCTGCTGCTCCCCTGCGGGTGGATCAGGCGAGCGGGCGGATCGCCGTGGGGGCGTGGCCCGGCTCGGTGGCGAGCTCCTCGAACTCGGTGACGTCGCTCATGTCGACCGTCTTGCTCATGGAGATGTTGGTGACGCGCTCCAGGATCGCCTCGACGACGACCGGGACCTGGAACTCCTGGGCCAGCTTCTTGGCCTCCTCGAAGGCCTCGCCCAGCTTCTCCGGGTCCTCGACGCGGATCGCCTTGACGCCGAGGCCCTCGGCGACCTTGACGTGGTCGACGCCGTAGACGCCCAGCTCCGGGGTGTTGATGTTCTCGAACTCCAGGTTGACCTGGAAGTTGATGTCCAGGCCGATCTGCGCCTGGCGGATCAGTCCGAGGTACGCGTTGTTCACCAGGACGTGGACGTAGGGGACCTTGTGCTGGGCGGCGACCGCCAGCTCCTCGATCATGAACTGGAAGTCGTAGTCGCCGGACAGCGCGACGACGGGGGTGTCCGGGTCCGCGGTGGCGGCGCCGATGGCGGCCGGGATCGTCCAGCCGAGCGGCCCGGCCTGGCCACAGTTGACCCAGTGGCGCGGCCGGTAGACGTGGAGGAACTGGGCGGCGGCGATCTGGGAGAGGCCGATCGTGGTGACGTAGCGGGTCTCCGGGCCGAACGCCCTGTTCATCTCCTCGTAGACGCGCTGCGGCTTGATCGGGATGTTGTCGAAGTGCGTGCGCCGCTGCAGCGTGGCCTTGCGCTCCTGGGCGGAGGCGGCCCACGCGCCGAAGTCGGGCAGCCGTCCCGCCGCCTTGAGCTCCTTGGCGACCTCGATGAAGAGTTCCAGCGCGGCCCGGGCGTCGGAGGCGATGCCGTAGTCCGGGGCGAAGATCTTGCCGAGCTGGGTGGGCTCGATGTCGACGTGGACGAACTTCCGGCCCTTGGTGTAGGCGTCCAGGTTGTAGCCGGTGTGGCGGTTCGCCCAGCGGTTGCCGATGCCGAGGACGAAGTCGGACTCCAGGAAGGTCGCGTTGCCGTAGCGGTGCGAGGTCTGGACGCCGACCATGCCCGCGCTCAGCTCGTGGTCGTCGGGGATGGTGCCCCAGCCCATCAGGGTGGAGATGACCGGGACGCCGGTGAGCTCGGCGAACTCGACGAGCAGGTCCGAGGCGTCGGCGTTGATGATGCCGCCGCCGGCGACGATCAGCGGGCGCTCGGACTCCAGCAGCAGCCCGATGGCCTTCTCGGCCTGGGCGCGGGTCGCCTGCGGCTTGTAGGCCGGCAGCGGCTCGTAGGTCTCCGGGTCGAACTCGATCTCGGTCTGCTGCACGTCGATCGGCAGGTCGATGAGGACCGGGCCGGGGCGGCCGGAGCGCATCAGGTGGAAGGCCTGCTGGAAGACGCCGGGGACCTGGGCGGCCTCCAGGACGGTCGTGGCCGCCTTGGTGACCGGTCCCGCGATGGAGGCGATGTCGACGGCCTGGAAGTCCTCCTTGTGGAGCTTCGAGACCGGCGCCTGGCCGGTGATGCAGAGGATCGGGATCGAGTCGGCGATGGCGGAGTACAGACCGGTGATCATGTCCGTGCCGGCGGGGCCGGAGGTGCCGATGCACACGCCGATGTTCCCCGCCTTGGCGCGGGTGTAGCCCTCGGCCATGTGCGAGGCGCCCTCGACGTGGCGGGCGAGGGTGTGGGCGATGCCGCCGCCCTCCTTGAGGGCCTTGTAGAAGGGGTTGATCGCCGCGCCCGGCACACCGAACGCGTTGGTGACGCCTTCGCGCTTGAGGATCTCAACTGCCGCTCGGGCGGCGGTCATTCGAGGCATGGATGCTCCTGCTTCGGCCTGGCGGATGCGGGCTCTGTCGCGCCGACCTGAGAGCTGCGATCCGTGTGTCACTTCCGCTATACGGAAGTCTGTTTCTGTTATACGGAAGCAATGTAGGGGCGGGTCCCGGAGCCCGTCAAGGGATGGCCGAATGCGGCCGAATGCCTCCCCCCGCCCCCGGCCGGTGGGGGACGATGGATCACGCCGGGGAACGGGAACCGGCAGCGGGCCCCGACACGGCCCGTGCAGGGCACGGGAGGGGCCGCCGACCGGGCGGCCGCGTGCGAGGAGCCGGGGCCTTCCGCGGATCCGGGGGCCCGTGGTCAGGGACAGCCGAGAGAGAGGCCGATCCGACGTGGGAGACAACGTGCCGGTGCGCTGCCCGGTCTGCCGCCGCACGCACCCGTACACACCGACCCACTACCCCTGCGCCTGCGGAGCCCCCGTCACCCCGCCCCTCATGCGGGGCGCGCCCGCCGAGCCGATCACCCACCGGACCTGGAACGACGAGTGGGTGACGGTCCGCTGCGCGGCCTGCGGGCAGCAGACCCAGTGGCCGCAGCCCGAGCTGGGCTGCCCCTGCGGGACCGTGCTGCGCATCCCTGTGCGGCCCGTCACGGCGGCGACGGCGCCGCCTC
Organism: Streptomyces sp. CC228A; assembly: GCF_021390935.1. Classification (GTDB taxonomy): domain Bacteria; phylum Actinomycetota; class Actinomycetes; order Streptomycetales; family Streptomycetaceae; genus Streptomyces. Next base: position 992,752 of record NZ_JAJPUI010000001.1, on the reverse strand, counting down.
GCGCCCGTTCCGCTCCGGCCCCCGAGTCGACGACCGCCTCCGCCACCGGCACGTCCCCGGTGCGTGCCGCCGCGCCGCCCCCGCAGCCCGCCGCCGAGCGCCCGCCGTTCCACCCCGTCACCATCCGCACGGCACGCGACGTGGTGACGGCGGCCGCGCTGTACCTGCGGTGGCTCGGCTTCCGGGACGTGGCGCAACCCGAGGAGCGCCGCCCCTCCCTGCCGGCGCCCGCCGTGGAACTGCGCGCGCCGGGGCTGATGGCCCAGGTCGACCCGACGACCCGGCCGGTCGCCCTGCGGGCCGTGGAGTGCCTGTGGCTGGAGGGCCTCGCCGCCGCGTCGACGGCGGTCTGCTTCTCCCTCGCCGGCTACGAGGCGCAGGCCCGGGCCCGGGCAGAAAGCGTCGGCCTGCCTCTTTTCGTGATGGACCTCGCGGGCGCGCCGCAGCCGGTGAACACCCCGGGCCGCGAGCTCGTCGCGCTCGGGGCATGAGGCCTGCCGTGGACATCCGCATCCGCCCGGCCCTGCCGGAGGACCTGCCGCGCCTCCAGGACCTCGAACGGGCGGCCGGGGAGCCGTTCCGCGCGCTCGGCATGGCCGCCGTCGCGGACGACGACCCGCCCCCGCCGGAGGACCTGGAGCGCTACCGCGCCGCCGGCCGGGCGCGGGTCGCGGCGGGCCGGGACGGGCGCCCCGTCGCGTACCTCGTGTGGGACGAGGTGGACGGCGCCGCCCACATCGAGCAGGTGTCCGTCCACCCGGACGCGGCCCGCCGCGGCCTGGGGCGCGCCCTCATCGAGGACCTCGCGGAGCGCGCCGCCGCGCTGCGCCTCCCGGCCCTGACCCTGACGACGTTCCGGGACGTGCCGTGGAACGCCCCGTACTACGTCCGGCTCGGCTTCCGCGCCCTCGACGACACGGAGCTCACCGCGGGGCTGCGGGCCATCCGACGGGCGGAGGCGGCGCACGGCCTGGACCACTGGCCCCGCGTCTGCATGCGACGCCCCCTGCCGCAGGCCCGGTGAGGCGCCCCACGCGGCCCGCCCGGCCGCCGCGGCGCGCGACCGGCGCGGCCGCCGCCCCCGTGACCGCTCCTCCGCGGTGCGCCGGGCCCGCAAGCCCGGGCGAGGCGCCGCACCCCCGCCTCCGCCCGGCCGGTCGCCGCGGCAGGGGCGCCCGGCCGCTTCCTCGCCGGCGCGCCGCATGAGACCCCCACCGCGCCCGGCCGCCCCGGGCCGCGTCGGCCGCTTGCCGCCGTCCGGTCGTGGCGGTACGCCCCGCCGCTGCTCGGAGGCGGCTCGGAGAGCGGGAGCGCACCGGCCGCTATGCCGTCCGCGGCGTGCCGTACCGCTCGCGCAGCTCCACCTTCCGCACCTTTCCGCTGACCGTCATCGGGAAGGCGTCCATGACCTCGACGCGGCGCGGGACCTTGTAGTGCGCCAGCCTGCCGCGGCAGAAGTCCGCCAGTTCCTCGCGCGTCGGCGGGTCGGCCGGGTCGCGCGGGACGACGCAGGCCAGCACCTCCTCGCCGTACCGCTCGTCCGGCACCCCGACGACCTGCACGTCCGCGATCTTCGGGTGGCCGTGGAGGAACTCCTCGATCTCCCGGGGGTACACGTTCTCGCCACCCCGGATGATCATGTCCTTGATCCGTCCGACGATCTGGACGTACCCGTCCTCCCGCATCACCGCCAGGTCCCCGGTGTGCATCCACCGGCCCGCGTCGACGGCCTCCGCCGTCCGCTCCGGCTCGTTCCAGTAGCCCAGCATCACGCCGTAGCCGCGGGTGCACAGCTCGCCCGCCTCCCCGCGCGGCAGCGTCGTCCCGCGCACCGGGTCCACGACCTTGACCTCGACGTGCGGCAGGACGCGGCCGACGGTCCCGGTGCGGCGTTCCAGGTCGTCTCCGCGGCGGGTCTGGGTGGAGACGGGGGAGGTCTCCGTCATGCCGTAGCAGATGGACACCTCCGCCATGTGCATCTCGGCGACCACCCGCTTCATCACCTCCACCGGGCACGACGAGCCCGCCATGATCCCGGTGCGCAGGGACGTCAGGTCGTACGAGCCGAAGTCCGGCAGGTTCAGTTCGGCGATGAACATCGTCGGCACCCCGTACAGGGAGGTGCAGCGCTCCTGCTCGACGGCGCGCAGCGTCGCGGCCGGGTCGAAGGACGGGGCGGGGAGCACGACGCAGGCGCCGTGCGAGGTGGCGGCGAGGTTTCCCATGACCATGCCGAAGCAGTGGTAGAAGGGCACCGGCAGGCAGATCCGGTCGTCCGGGCCGTAGCCGAGGGTCTCCCCCACGAAATAGCCGTTGTTGAGGATGTTGTGGTGGGAGAGGGTGGCGCCCTTCGGGAAGCCGGTGGTGCCGGAGGTGTACTGGATGTTGACGGGGTCGTCGCAGGACAGCTCCGCCTCCCGCGCGGCCAGGTCCTCCGCGGTGGCGTCCGCCGCCCGGGCGGTGAGCGCGCCCCAGCTCCCGTCGCCGATGTGGAACACCTCCCGCAGCGCCGGGCACTCCCCGCGCACCTGCTCCACGAGAGCCCGGTAGTCGGTGGACTTGTGGGCCAGGGACGCGACGAGCAGCGAGACGCCCGCCTGGTCGAGGACGTACGCCAACTCGTGTGCGCGGTAGGCCGGGTTGACGTTCACCAGGACGGCGCCGACGCGGGCCGTGGCGTACTGGAGCAGCACCCACTCCGGGCAGTTGACCGCCCAGATGCCGACCCGGTCGCCTTTGGCGATGCCGGAGGCCAGCAGGGCGCGGGCCAGCTCGTCCACGGCGGCGCCGAACGCGGCGTACGTCCAGCGGCGGCCGGACGGCACGTCGACGAGGGCCTCCCGGTCGGGGAACCGCGCCACGGTGCGGGCGAGGTCCGCGCCGACGGTGTCGCCGAGCAGGGGCGTGCCACCCGTCCCGTGGGCGTACGACAGCTGCCCGGCCGCCGCTGCCTCCTCGCAGTACTCGTGGCCGCCCGACGGCTGCCCGGCCACCGCTGCGTCCTCGCGGTGTCCGTGGGCGTACGGCAGCTGACCGGTCACAGCTCCTCCTCGCGGTACTCGGCGGACGATCCGGCGGCGGTCCGCTCGCGCAGCTCGACGCGGCGGATCTTGCCGGAGACGGTCTTGGGCAGGTCGGCGAACTCGATGCGGCGGATCCGCTGGTACGGCGCGAGGACCGCCCGCGCGTGCGCGAACAGCGCCTTGGCGGTGCCGGGGCCCGGCTCCCAGCCGTCGGCGAGGACGACGTACGCCTTGGGCACGGACAGCCGCACGGGGTCGGGCGCGGGCACGACGGCGGCCTCGGCGACCGCCTCGTGCTCCAGGAGGGCGCTTTCCAGCTCGAACGGGCTGATCTTGTAGTCGCTGGCTTTGAAGACGTCGTCGTTCCGGCCGACGAAGAAGACGTATCCCTCGTCGTCCCGGCGGCCGATGTCGCCGGTCCGGTAGTAGCCGTCCGCCATCGACACGGCGGTGCGCTCCGGGTCGCCGTGGTAGCCGGTCATCACGCCCACCGGGCGGGCCGACAGGTCGAGGGCGATCTCGCCCTCCTCCGCACCGGGCCGCCCGGTCACCGGGTCGAGCAGCTCCACGCGGAACCCGGGGCTCGGGCGGCCCATGGAGCCGGGTTTCAGGGGCTGTCCGGGCGTGTTGGCGATCTGGACGGCCGTCTCGGTCTGGCCGAAGCCGTCCCGGATGGTGACGCCCCAGGCGCGCCGCACGGCGGCGATGACCTCGGGGTTGAGGGGCTCGCCGGCCGCGAGGACCTCGCGGGGCGGGGTGCGCAGCGCGGTCAGGTCGGCCTGGATGAGCATGCGCCAGACGGTGGGCGGGGCGCAGAAGCTCGTGACGCCGTGCCGGTCCATCTCGGCCATGAGGCGGGCGGGGTCGAAGCGCGTGTAGGAGTGGACGAAGACGGTGGCCTCGGCGTTCCAGGGCGCGAAGAGGTTCGACCAGGCGTGCTTGGCCCAGCCGGGCGAGGAGATGTTGAGGTGGACGTCGCCGGGCCTGAGGCCGGTCCAGTACATGGTGGCCAGGTGGCCGACGGGGTACGAGGTGTGGGTGTGCTCCACGAGTTTGGGGCGGGCGGTGGTCCCGGAGGTGAAGTAGAGCAGGAGCGGGTCGTCGGCGCGGGTGGGTCCGTCGGGGACGAACCGGTCGTCGGCGCCGTACGCCTCCTCGTAGGGGCGCCAGGGGGCCTGCGCCCCGCCGACGGCGATGCGGGTGTAGTCGCCGGGGACGCCGTCGAACTTGGCGGTGTCGGCGGCGCGGACGACGACGTGCCGGGCCCGGCCGCGCTCGACGCGGTCCCGCAGGTCGGCGGGGCCGAGCAGCGGGGTGGCGGGGATGACGACGGCGCGCAGCCGCATCGCGGCGAGTGCGGTCTCCCACAGCTCGGGCTGGTTGCCGAGCATCACGATCATCCGGTCGCCGGCCCGTACCCCCTGGTCGCGCAGCCAGGTGGCGACGCGCCGGGAGCGGGCTGCCATCGCGTCGAAGGAGACGCGGGTCTCGCGGCCGTCCTCCTCGACGAGGTGCAGCGCGGTGGCGCCGTTGCCAGCGGCGAGGGCGTCGAACCAGTCCTCGGCCCAGTTGAAGTGCGTGAACCGCGGCCAGGAGAAGCCCCGGTACGCCGCGTCGTAGTCCTCCCGGTGCCGCAGCAGGAAGTCCCGGGCGGCCCGGAACCGCGCGGTCGTACCGCGTTCCGACATCTGCGTCCTCCTTGTGCGCGCTCGTTGCGGGACGTGCTCGCGCCATCGTGTAATCAGTGACGCAGATCTCACTACCCCCGGACGGGGGTGGCGCGCCGGGCGCCGGTGTGGCGGACGAGGGCGTTCGAGGGGCGGGAGCGGGGAGCGGCGGACGTGGCGGACCGGTACGGAGTGGGCGGGCAGGGCGCGGGGCCGTCGGGCGAGGCGGCGGAGCTGCGGGCCGCCCTGCTGCGGATGCGCCGGGCCACGGGGCTGCCGGTGGCCTTCGGGGGCTGCTGGGCGACGGCGGACCGGCCCGGGCCCTGCTGCGCATCGCGGAGCTGAGCGGTACGTCGTCGGAGGCGCTGCGCGGGCTGGCGATCCGCCCCGGCGGCGGCCTGGGCGGCCGGTCGGTCGCGCTGGCCCGGCCGTGCGCGGTGACGGACTACCCGGAGGCGCGGCACATCAGCCACGAGTACGACGCGCCGGTGGCGGCGGAGGGCCTGAGGTCGGTGCTCGCCGTGCCGGTGGTGGTGCGGCGCCGGGTGCGGGCGGTGCTGTACGGGGCGCTGCGGCGGCCGGAGCCGCTGGGCGACCGGGTGCTGGACGCCGCGGTGGCGGCGGCCCGGGACCTGGAGCAGGCGCTGGTGGTGCGGGACGAGGCGGGGCGGCTGCGTGCGGCGGCGGCGCGGTGGGCGGCGCCGCCGGGTGGGCCGGTGGATGCGGGTCCGGCCGAGGACGGCGGCCTCGCGGGCGGCGGGCTCGCGGGCGGCGGGCTGCCCATCGGGGCCGCCGGGGCGGCGGGGCCTGGGAGGCGGTGCGGTCGGCGCACGGGGAGCTGCGGGCGCTGGCGCCGCGCATCACCGACCCGGCCCTGCGGGCGGAGCTGCTGGCGGTCTGCGGCCGGCTCGCGGCGGCCGCGCGGCCCGCGGCGGGCGGCCCGCCCCGGGTGGTGCTGGCGCCCCGGGAGCTGGACGTCCTGGCGGCGGTGGCGACGGGCGCCACGAACGCGGATGCCGCGGTGCGGCTGGGGGTGCGCACGGAGACGGTGAAGGCGTATCTGCGCTCGGCCATGCGGAAGCTGGGCGCGCACACGCGGGGGGAGGCGGTGGTGGCGGCCCGCCGGGAGGGGCTGCTGCCGTAGGCCGTACGCACCGGCGGGCTGCCGGGTGGATGCCAGGTGCCGGCAGGAAGCCGTCGACGAGGAAGGCCGCAGCGACTGGTTCCCCTTCCAGGGGCGGTTGCGGTACGCGGACCGGACGACGCGGCTGCCATGGGGGTGCGGTGCAGCAGGAGCCGGCGGGCGAGGGTGGCGCGGTTGAGGGCGGGCGGGGAGAGCACGGGCAGGGCGCCGGAGCGGCTGTTGCCGGCCATGCGCGCACGCTACTGGTCGGCGCGGACGGATCCTGTCCGCGAGGGGCACGACTCCGACTCCAGTGGGCCACGTGGCGCGCGGCGGTAGAACGGACGGGAGGGACCGGTTACCAAAGGCCGCTTGAAGCGCGCTTGACGCCGACTTGACGCGCCTGGGACGGAGCGGACCGGCACCTGTGGAATCTGATCGAACCCTGAACTCCGGGGCGTTGATCCGCACCGGGTGCCCGGGGAGGCTGGACGGCGGGGTCCGGTGAGGCGCCTTTCCCGTAAGGCGCCCCACCGGAGAGACACGAAGGGGGGCCGGGTCGTGGACGAGGGACTCATCGGGACCGTGACGGACGCGCCGCGCGACCGGTCTGCCGTTCTGAAGAGGAGTCGATTCCGCATGTACTTCAAACTCATGGGCCCGTTCGAGATCGCCACCGAGGACGGCAGGACGTACCGTCCCGCCACCCCGAAGGTCTGCCAGACGCTGGCTCTGCTGCTGACCCGGCCGAACGAGATCGTCACGGCGGACAGCCTCATCCAGGAGCTGTGGGGGGAGCGTCCGCCGCGCAGCGCGGTCACGACGCTGCAGACGTACGTGTACCACGCGCGCCGGATGTTCGTGAACGAGGAGCTCGCGGCGCCCGGCCGCTCGCTGATCGTCACCAGCCCGCCGGGCTACTCCATCCAGGTGGACGACGACGAGGTCGACATCAGGGTCTTCGAGCGGCTGGTGGCGCAGGCGCGCGACGAGCTGGCCGACGGGGACGCCGTGGCGGCCCTGCGGACGGCCCGGCAGGCGCTGGGCCTGTGGCGCGGGCCCGCGCTGTCGAACTTCCCGGCGGGTGACGTGCTCAGCGGGCACATCGTGCACCTGGAGGAGCTGCGGCTGCGGGCGTACGAGATCCGCATCGAGGCGGCGGACCGGCTGGGGCTGCACCGGGAGTCCATTCCGGAGCTGCGCCGGCTGATCACCGACTACCCCCTCAACGAGTGGTTCCACAGTCGGCTGATCTCGGCTCTCGGCTCCTCGGGCCGGCGGGCGGAGGCCCTCCAGGCGTACCAGAACCTGCGGCGGCTGCTGGCCGACGAGCTGGGCCTCGAACCGTCGAGGGAGCTGAAGGAGCTCCAGGTGCGGCTGCTCAGCCCGGAGCCCGCGGAGGACTCCCCGTGGTCGTCCCCGCGGGTGCCGCAGCGGACGCTGGTCGGGCTGAAGGCGAGCGCCTGAGCCGGGCGGCCCGGCCGCGGGCGGGGCGACACGGCTCCGAGCCCCCCGCGGCCCCGCCGCCCGGCCCTCCGACCACCCCTCTTTGCATAGACATGCTGCAGCATGCATACTTTTCACATGTCCAAGGTCCTCACCTCCCTGCCCGCCGGCGAGCGCGTCGGCATCGCCTTCTCCGGCGGCCTCGACACCTCGGTCGCCGTCGCGTGGATGCGCGACAAGGGCGCCGTCCCCTGCACGTACACCGCCGACATCGGCCAGTACGACGAACCCGACATCGCCTCGGTGCCCGGCCGCGCGAAGACCTACGGCGCCGAGGTCGCGCGCCTGGTCGACTGCCGGGCCGCGCTGGTCGAGGAGGGCCTGGCCGCGCTCGCGTGCGGTGCGTTCCACATCCGTTCGGGCGGGCGGGCGTACTTCAACACCACGCCGCTCGGCCGCGCCGTCACGGGCACCCTGCTGGTCCGGGCGATGCTTGAGGACGACGTGCAGATCTGGGGCGACGGCTCGACCTTCAAGGGCAACGACATCGAGCGGTTCTACCGGTACGGGCTGCTCGCCAACCCGCACCTGCGGATCTACAAGCCGTGGCTGGACGCGGACTTCGTGACCGAGCTGGGGGGCCGCAAGGAGATGTCGGAGTGGCTCCTCGCCCACGGCCTCCCCTACCGGGACAGCACGGAGAAGGCGTACTCCACCGACGCCAACATCTGGGGCGCCACCCACGAGGCGAAGACCCTGGAGCACCTGGACACCGGCGTGGAGACCGTGGAGCCGATCATGGGCGTGCGGTTCTGGGACCCGGAGGTCGAGATCGCCCCCGAGGACGTCACGATCGGCTTCGACCAGGGCCGCCCGGTGACGATCAACGGCAAGGAGTTCGGCTCCGCCGTCGACCTGGTGATGGAGGCCAACGCCATCGGCGGCCGGCACGGCCTGGGCATGTCGGACCAGATCGAGAACCGGATCATCGAGGCCAAGAGCCGCGGCATCTACGAGGCGCCCGGCATGGCCCTGCTGCACGCGGCCTACGAGCGGCTGGTCAACGCGATCCACAACGAGGACACCCTCGCGCAGTACCACAACGAGGGGCGCCGCCTCGGCCGGCTCATGTACGAGGGCCGGTGGCTGGACCCGCAGGCGCTGATGGTGCGCGAGTCGCTGCAGCGCTGGGTCGGCGCGGCCGTCACCGGTGAGGTGACGCTGCGGCTGCGGCGCGGTGAGGACTACTCGATCCTCGACACCACGGGCCCCGCGTTCAGCTACCACCCCGACAAGCTGTCGATGGAGCGCACCGAGGACTCCGCGTTCGGCCCGTCGGACCGGATCGGCCAGCTCACGATGCGCAATCTCGACATCGCCGACTCGCGGGCCAAGCTGGAGCAGTACGCGGGTCTGGGCCTGATCGGCACCGCGAACCCGGCGATCGGCGCCGCCCAGGCGGCCGCGACCGGACTGATCGGCAGCATGCCGGAGGGCGGCGCCGAGGCCATCGCATCCCGGGGCGAGGCGTCGGACGAGGACGAGCTGCTGGACCGCGCCGCCATGGAGTTCGGCACGGACTGAGCCGCCGGCGGGGCGCGGACCGGAACGGCACAGGGGTGGCACCCGGCCGGACCCGCGGCCCCGCGAGGCGCAGGGGCGGCACGGGCGTGACCCGCGGCCCGCGAGGCGCGGGGGCCGGTACGGGGGCGGACCCGCGGCACTGACGGCACCGACGGCTCGGAGGCCGGTACGGGGCGGGACCCGCTGGCCCGTACGGGCACGGAGCAGGTACGGGCCGGGACCCGCGGCCCCGCGCGGCGTGGGGGCCGGCACGGCGGCGGACCCGCGGCACTGACGGCACCTGACCGCACGGGGGCCCGTACGGGCTCGGGCTCGGGTCCCGCGCTGGGGCCGAGGGCCCGGGACGCGGGCCCTGGCCCGCCACCGGTGGCGGGCCCTGTCCACCGGACCCACCACCGGCCCTGGCGCCTTCCGCGCGCCCGGGCGTCCCGGCCGCCCGGCCCGTCGGCGACGGCGACCGCCCCGGCCCGGAGCGCCGGGCTACGCCCGCCCCACCGCCATGTCCATCAGCCGGGACAGGACCCGGCCGCCGGAGACGTGCACACCGTCGTGCTCCCACTCGTTGGTGACCCAGACGCGCGCCGCCCCCACGGACCGGGCCGTGGCGAGGGAGAGCCCGGCGTCCACGTACATGTCGTCGTGGTAGACGAGCGCGGCCAGCGGGACCTCGTTCGCGGCCAGGCGGGCGGGGTCGTACAGCGGCGGCCAGTCGGCGCGCTCCGCCAGCAGGTCGGCGGCGCCCGCGAAGGGGCGCAGGCCCGCGATGTCACGGAACATCCAGGGGTACATCATCTCGCCGGTGAGCAGCAGCGGATCGGCGTCCTCCGCAAACTCGGGGTGCGCGGCGAGCGCGCGGTGGGCCGCCCAGCCGGTGGGGCCGGCCCCCTGGCCGTACAGGGACTCCTGGAGTACGCCGTAGAGGGGGTTGCCGGTGAAGCCGGTGAGGGCCGCGACCTGGTGGAGGAAGGTGTCGCTGAGGCCGCCCGCGGGGTCGAACGCCTCGTCCAGGAGCCAGTGGAGGCGTTCGAAGCCGTCGCCCATGCCGAGGGCGAGTCCGAGGGTGCGCAGGCGGCGGGTGGTGAGGCGGTCGCCGTCGGGGAGGCGGACGTCCTCGGCGTCCAGGAGGTCGGCGATCTTCCGCAGGAGGGGTGCGTCGGCGGGGTAGCGGGCGTAGTGGGCGTGGACGCGGTCCCGCACACGGGGGTAGGTGCGGGCGTAGACCTCTTGGGCGGTGGCGGTGAGGCCCGGCAGGCCGCCGGTGACGTAGCAGGCCCGCAGTCCCTGCGGGGCCCGGGAGAGGTAGGTGAGGGTGAGGAAGCCGCCGTAGCTCTGACCCAGCGTCTCCCACGGCTCGTCGCCGCAGAGCCGGCGGCGTATGAGCTCGGCGTCGTCGACGATCGCGTCGGCGCGGAAGTGGGACAGGTGGGCGGCGAGCGCGGCGGCCGAGGGGAAGCGGGACGCGGCCCGGGCGGTGACCGGGGTGGAGCGGCCGGTGCCGCGCTGGTCGAGCAGGAGCACCCGGTGGGTCTTCACCGCGCGGGCCAGCCAGCCGGGTGAACCGGCGCTGGGCCGGGGGGACTTGCCGCCCGGGCCGCCCTGGAGGAACAGCAGCCAGGGGAGGCGCTCGCCGGCGCGGGCGGGGTCGGCGACCTCGCGGGCGAAGACCTCGATGGCGGGGCCGTCGGGGTCGGCGTGGTCGAGGGGGACGGTGAAGGTGTGGTCGGCGGTGGCGTAGGCCGGGTTCATCGGGTCCCTTTCGGCTGGCGCGGCAGCCCTTCCGGTGGGGTGTGTCGGCGGCCAGTCTGTCTCAGGTGTCGTCCGACGTCCCGTCAGTGCAATTTCACATTACTATGTTACCGGTCACATTCCAGCCCCGGTTGTACATCGCCGTGCGGCTGTTCCCACTGCCACGGAGTGACCCAGATGCGCACCCGCACCCGTACCGCCCTCGCCGCCGCCGCGCTCGCGGCGTCCCTCACCGCCGGCGCGTCCGCCTGCACCGGCGGCGCGCCGTCCGGCGCCGACCGCGGCAGGGGCGGCGCCGCCAACCCCGCGACGGCCAACGCCGGTGCGGTCGTCGGCGGCACCCCGCAGAAGGGCGGGACCCTCACCGTGCTGTCCAACCAGGACTTCACGCACCTCGACCCGGCCCGCAACTGGGTCATGGGTGACATGGACTTCGGCACACGGCTCCTGTACCGCACCCTCGTCACGTACCGGGCCGCGCCGGGTGCCGGGGGCGGGGAGCTGGTGCCCGACCTGGCGGAGGACCTCGGCACGCCCTCCAACGGGGCCAGGACATGGACCTTCCGGCTCAAGGAGGGGCTCAAGTACGAGGACGGCACCCCCGTCACCGCGCAGGACGTCAAGTACAACGTGGAGCGGTCCTTCTCCCCGGACCTGCCCGGCGGACCCGACTACGCCGCCCGCTACCTCGCCGGCGCCGAGGGCTACCAGGGGCCCGCCGGAGGCAGGCACCTGGACTCCGTCAGGACACCCGACGACCGGACCATCGTCTTCGAACTGCGCAAGCCCTTCGCGGAGTTCCCCTACGCGACGGTGCTGCCCACCTTCGCGCCCGTCCCCAAGGCGCGGGACAAGGGCCCGCAGTACGACAACCGGCCCTTCTCGTCGGGCCCGTACAAGATCGAGTCGTACGCCAGGGACAAGAAGCTCGTCCTGGTCCGCAACCCGCACTGGGACCCGGCCACGGACGAGGTGCGCAAGGCGTACCCCGACCGGATCGAGGTCGTCATGGGCCTGAAGGGCGGTCAGGTCGACGACCGCCTCATCGCCTCCTCCGGCGCCGACGCCTCGGCCGTGCCGTGGAGCAGGCTGCGCCCCGAGAGCACGCCGAAGGTGCTCACCAGACCCGAGGTGCTGAAGCGGCTGCTGGCCGAGTCCAGCAACTGCGTCGACATGCTCCAGATGCACACCGGCCGCGCGCCCTTCGACGACGTGCGGGTGCGCCGGGCCGTGCAGTACGCCCTGGACCGCGAGGCGCTGCTGACCGCGGCCGGCGGCCCCGCCCTCAACGAGGTCGCCACCGCGGCGATGCCCGGCTCGCTCTTCGACGGCGGCAAGCAGCCCGACGTGCTCGGCATCCCGGCCACCGGCGACCCGCAGAAGGCCAAGGCGCTGCTCAAGGAGGCGGGCAGGGCCGACGGGTTCGCCACCAGCGTGACGGTGTCCACGGGGGACAAGGCCGTCGGCGAGGCCGTCCAGCAGTCCCTGGGGCGCGCCGGGATCAAGGTCACCATCGAGACCGTCGACCCGTCCGCGTTCTACGACACCATCGGCGACACGAAGAACCGCACCGACCTCGTGTACACCGGCTGGTGCCCCGACTACCCGTCGGGGTCGACGTTCCTGCCGTTCGTCTTCGACGGCCGGTACGTCAAGGAGAAGGGCAACTCCGGCAACCACTCCCTCTTCCGGGACGAGCCGACCATGCAGCGGATGGACGAGATCGCCGCGCTGACCGACGCCGAGCAGGCCGCCAAGGCGTGGCAGGAGCTCGACGGGGAGATCCTGCGGAAGGCCCCGGTCGTCCCGGCGGTCAGCGAGCGCATGCCGCTGCTTGTCGGCACCAATGTCGCGGGCGCCTTCGGCCACACGTCCTTCGGCGGTCAGATCGACTACGCGACGGTCGGTCTCAAGGACCCGTCGAAGAGCGGCAGCTGAGGGACCGGGCCGACATGACCACCTCCTCCCCCGCAACGCCCGGGGCACCCGAACCGTCCAGGACACCCGACACACCTGGGGCACCTGGGGCACCTGGGGCACCCGAGACGCCCGGGGCATTCACGGCACCCCGAACGCCCGGGACAGCCGGGACATCCGGGGCTTCCGACCCGCCCGTGCCGCCCGAGGTGCCAGGGGCTCCCGACACGCCCGTGCCACCCGCCACGCCCGGGGCATCCGACCCGTCCGCGGCGCCCCGGACGCCCGGGGCAACCGGGATACCCAAGACACCCGGGGCACCCAGCACGCCCGGGACAGCCGGGACATCCGGGGCTTCCGACCCGCCCGTGCCGCCCGAGGTGCCAGGGGCTCCCGGCGCGCCCGTGCCACCCGCCACGTCCGGGGCATCCGACCCGTCCGCGGCGCCCCGGACGCCCGGGACAGCCGGGACGTCCGTGCCCCCGGCGGCGGCCGCGACCGCCGCGGCCCCGGGGGCCCGCAGCCCCTGGCAGCTGGCCCGGGCCGAACTGCGCGGCCGCGCCTCCGTGAAGGTCTCCCTCGGCGTCGTCGTGCTCTTCGCGGCCATGGCCGCCGCCGCCCCGCTGCTCAGCGCGCTGGGCGGCTGGGGCCCCGACGAGTTCGACAAGTCCGCCGTCGACCCGTACCTGGGCGGGCTGCCGATCGGGCCGCTCGGCGGCATCTCGGCCGAGCACTGGCTCGGCGTCGAACCCGTCACCGGACGCGACCTCTTCGCCCGGGTCGTGCACGGTGCCCGCGTGTCGCTGCTGATCGCCTTCGCGGCCACCGCCATCGTCGTGGCCGCCGGCACCGCCGCCGGGATCGCGGCGGGCTACTTCGGCGGCCGCACCGACGCCGTGCTGTCCCGGCTGATGGATCTGACGATGTCGTTCCCGTCCCTCATCTTCATGATCGCGATGATGTCGGTGGCGCGGGACGTCGACCGGATCCTGCTGATGACCGCCGTCATCGGCCTGTTCGGCTGGCCCGGCATCGCCCGCGTCGTGCGCGGGCAGACCCTGTCGCTCAAGCACCGCGAGTACGTCGCGGCGGCCCGGGTGGGCGGGGCGGGCCCCTGGCGGATCCTCACCCGGGAGATCCTCCCCGGCGTCGCCGGGCCCGTCATCGCGTACACCACCCTCGTCATCCCCGGGATGATCGCCACCGAGGCGGCCCTCAGCTACCTGGGCGTCGGCGTGCGCCCGCCCACCCCCTCCTGGGGGCAGATGATCGCCGAGGCCGTCGCCTACTACGACACGGACCCCATGTACTTCGCCATCCCGAGCACGTGCCTGTTCCTGACGGTGCTCGCCTTCACCCTGCTCGGCGACGCGCTGCGGGACGTCCTGGACCCGAGAGGAGCCGGCAAGTGATCGCCTACCTCGCGCGGCGGCTGCTCGCGGTGGCCGGCGTCCTCGTCGCCATCGCCGCCGTCACCTTCACCATCTTCTACGTGCTGCCCTCCGACCCGGCCGCCGCCGCCTGCGGCAAGGCGTGCAGCGCGGAGCGGCTCGCCGCGATCCGCGCCCACATGGGCCTCGACCAGCCGCTCTGGCGGCAGTTCGCCGACTTCGTCACCGGTGTCTTCACCGGCCGCACCACGGGCTCCGGCGCCTACGCGCTGCGCTGCGAGTTCCCCTGCCTGGGCTACTCGTACGAGAACAGCGAGGCCGTGTGGGACCTGCTGGCGGACCGGCTGCCGGTCTCCGCGTCGCTGGCCGCGGGAGCCGCCGCGCTGTGGCTGCTGCTCGGCCTGTCCGCCGGGGTCACCGCGGCGCTGCGCAAGGACACCCTCACCGACCGGGCGCTGATGGTCGGGGCGGTGGCTGCGGCGTCGCTGCCCGTGTACTTCACGTCCGTGCTGCTCATCTACGGGCTGATCCGGGTCACGGGGCTGCTGCCCTACCCGGAGTACGCGCCCCTGACGGACGACCCGGCCGGCTGGGCGTCGAGCCTGCTGCTGCCGTGGCTGGCGCTGGCGGTCCTCTACGCCGCCATGTACGCCCGGCAGAGCCGCAGTTCGATGATCGAGACCATGGCGGAGCCGTACATCCGCACGGCCCGCGCGAAGGGGCTGCCGTACCGGACGGTCGTGGTCAAGCACGGGCTGCGGGCCGGGATGACGCCGATCCTCACCCTGTTCGGCATGGACCTGGGCGGACTGCTCGCCGGAGCCGTCATCACCGAGTCCATCTTCGGACTGCCCGGCGTGGGGCGGCTGTTCTACGGCGCCCTGTCCACCGGGGACCAGCCCGTCATCCTCGGGGTGACGCTGCTCGCCGCCGCCTTCATCGTCGTGGCCAACCTGGCCGTCGACCTGCTGTACGCCGTCGTCGACCCGCGAGTGAGGTACTGATGGGCGCCACCCTCGATCCGCTGCTGTCCGTGCGGGACCTCTCCGTCTCCTTCCCCACCCGGCAGGGCCCCGTGCGGGCCGTGGACGGCCTCAGCTTCGACGTGCCGAGGGGCCGCACCCTCGGCATCGTCGGCGAGTCGGGCTCCGGGAAGTCCGTGACCTCCCTGGCGGTGATGGGCCTGCACACCGGCGCCGAGGTGAGCGGCTCCGTCGCGCTCGGCGGACGGGAACTGGTCGGCCTGCCGGAGCGCGAGCTGAACCGGCTGCGCGGGCGGCGCATGGCCATGGTCTTCCAGGACCCGCTGTCGAGCCTCCACCCGTACTACACCGTCGGCGAGCAGATCGCCGAGCACCACCGGGTGCACTTCCGGTCCCGGCGCGCCGCCGCGCGGGAGCGGGCCGTGGAGGCGCTCGCGGAGGTCGGCATCCCGGAGCCGCGGCGGCGGGCCGGGGAGTATCCGCACCAGTTCTCCGGCGGCATGCGCCAGCGCGTGATGATCGCCATGGCGCTCGCCTGCGAGCCGGAGCTGCTCATCGCGGACGAGCCGACCACCGCGCTGGACGTCACCGTGCAGGCGCAGATCCTGGAGCTGCTGGCCCGGATCCAGGAGGAGCGCGGACTGGCCGTCGTCATGATCACGCACGATCTGGGGGTGGTGGCCCGCGTGGCGCACGACGTGCTGGTGATGTACGGCGGGCGGGCCGTCGAGCAGGCGCCCGTGGACGTGCTGTTCGCGGCGCCCGCGCACCCGTACACCCGGGCCCTGCTGGACTCGCTGCCCCGGCTCGACGACACCGACGACGAGCCGCTGCGGGCCATCCCCGGCAGTCCGCCGTCCCTGCTCGACCCGTCCCCCGGCTGCGCGTTCGCCCCGCGCTGCCCGCGGCCGGCCACCCTCCCGGAGGACGCCCCCGGGCGCGCTGCACGACGCTGCGGCCGGTCCTCTCGGGCCCGGCCGGGCATCCGGCCGCCTGCCACTTCCCCGCATACGAAGGCGTCGCCTCATGACCACCGACACGTCGCAACCGCTGCTCTCCGTCGAGGACTTGACCGTGGCGTTCCCCGGCCGGGGGCGACGCGGCCGGGCCGCGCCCGTACGGGCCGTGGACGGGGTGAGCTTCACGCTGGGCGCCGGGGAGACGCTCGGGCTCGTCGGCGAGTCCGGGTGCGGCAAGTCGACCACCGGGCGGGTGGTCGTGCGGCTGCTGGAGCCGACCGGCGGCACCGTCACCTTCCGCGGGCGGGACATCGGGCGGCTGTCGCAGCGGGAGCTGAAGCCGCTGCGCAAGGACCTCCAGATGGTGTTCCAGGACCCGCACTCCTCCCTGAACCCCCGCCAGACGGTGGCCGGGATCATCTCCGACCCGCTGCTGGTGCAGGGCGCTTCCGCCGCCGCGGCGCGGGCGCGGGCCGCGGAGCTGATGGAGCTGGTGGGACTGATCCCCGAGCACCTCGACCGCTACCCGCACGAGTTCTCCGGGGGCCAGGCCCAGCGCATCGGCATCGCCCGGGCCCTGGCGACCGGGCCCCGGCTCGTGGTGGCCGACGAGCCGGTGTCCGCGCTGGACGTGTCCGTGCAGGCGCAGATCGTCAACCTGATGGAGCGGCTCCAGCGCGAACTGGGACTGGCGTACCTGTTCATCGCGCACGACCTGTCCGTCGTACGGCGGGTCTGCGACCGGGTCGCGGTGATGTACCTGGGCCGCATCGTGGAGATCGGCGCCAGGGAGCGGGTGTACGGGGCGCCCGCGCACCCGTACACGCGGGCGCTGCTGTCCGCCGTGCCGCTGCCCGATCCGGCGGCGGAGAGGGCCCGGCGGCGGATCACGCTGCCGGGCGACCCCCGAGCCCGGCCGCTCCCCGCCGGGCTGCACGTTCCACCCGCGCTGCCCGAAGGCGCAGCCGCTGTGCCGGGCGGAGGCACCGCCGCTGCGGGCCCTCGCGGCGGGCGAGCAGCGCCAGGTCGCCTGCCACTTCCCGGAACAGGAGAAGTAGGGCGACAGCGCGCCCCGGTACCACCGGTGCAGGATGCAACCAGCGTGGCGGCTGGGACGTCTTGGCGGGTGTCCGCCCGTCGACAGAGAGGCACACACCGTGGATCTCGTCCGTGATCGTGCACGTCCCGGCCGCCGCGCGTTACTGACCGCGGGAGCCGCCGCCGCGCTGACCGCCGCCGCGGTCCCGTCCGGCACCGCGCAGGCCGCCGCCCGCGCGCCCCGCGCCGTCGGCGGCTGCGGGGGCTGGAGCGGGAGCACGGCGCGCGGCTGGGCGTGTTCGCCTACGACACCGGTACGCGCCGGGTGGTGGCGTACCGGCAGGGCGAGCGCTTCCCGATGTGCTCGCTGTTCAAGCCGCTCGCCGCGGCCGCCGTGCTGCGGGACCTGGACCGGGACGGGGAGTTCCTGGCCCGGCGGATCCCCTACGGCGCGGAGGACCTGGAGACCGGCTGGTCCCCGATCACCAAGGACCGCGTCGGTGCGGGGATGACCGTGGAGGAGCTGTGCGACGCCGCCATCCGCCACAGCGACAACACCGCGGCGAACCTGCTGCTGCGGGAGCTGGGCGGGCCCACCGCCGTCACGCGGTTCTGCCGGTCAGCGGGTGACGGGGTGACCCGGCTGGACCGGTGGGAGCCTGAGCTGAACTCCGCCGAGCCGTGGCGGGAGACCGACACGACCACGCCGTACGCCATCGCCCGGACGTACGGCCGGCTGGTCCTCGGCGGGCTGCTGGAGCCGCGGGACCGGGAGCGGCTGACGGGGTGGCTGCTCGGCAACACGACCAGCACCGAGCGCTTCCGCAAGGGCCTGCCGGCGGACTGGGTGCTGGGCGACAAGACGGGCGGCGGGGCCTACGGCACCAACAACGACGCGGGGGTCACCTGGCCTCCCGGCCGTCCGCCCGTCGTGCTGGCGGTCCTGACGACGAAGCCGGAGCAGGCCGCGCGGCCCGACGACCCGCTGGTCGCGGAGGCGGCCAGGATCGTGGCGGCCGCGCTGGACTGAGCCCGTGGCGACCGCCGTACGCCGGGCCGGTTCCCCCGCGGGAGCCGGCCCGGCCGCGTCACTCCGCCTTCTCGACGCCCTGCGGCCACGGCTCCGGCTCGTCGGGGTGCGCCCGCAGCCGCAGGATGGCGGCGACGAGACCGCCCCAGACGATCGCCATGGCCACGATCATCATGATGACGGCGCCTGTGGACATCACGTCTCCTTCCGGTCGGCGGTGGCTTCCATGTCGAGGTCGATGTCCTCGCCGCCCTTCCTCCAGTGGACGAGGGTGAGGAGGATCCCGACGACGAGGGCGCCGGCGGCGACGCTCCAGCCCGTGGCGAGCAGGAACCCGGTCGAGTAGCCCTCGTAGTTCTCGTCGAACTCGGCGCGCAGGCTGTCGACCATCATCCAGCCGAGGACCAGCGGCGTGATGACGCCGAGGCAGATCCGCCACCAGTGGCCGAGGCGGATGGCGGAGGTCTCGTCCGCGTTCGCCTGGAGCATCGGCAGGGCGCGCAGCACCCAGGCGATGACGATGAGGGAGATCAGTGCGGCGAGGGCGATGCCGTACTGGTTGATGAAGTGGTCGGCGGAGTCGAGCAGGTAGAGCCCGCTGTCGGTCGGGTACAGCAGGATCGACACGAGGGCGACGAGGCCGCCGACGCCGAACACGGCGGGCATGCGGCCCAGCCCGGTGCGGTCCTGCACGGCGGAGACGACGACCTGCACGATCGAGATCAGCGACGACAGGCCGGCGATCACCAGCGACACGAAGAAGACGACGCCGAAGAGGCTGCCGAGCGGCATCTCGTTGATGACGGCCGGGAAGGCGACGAACGCGAGGCCGAGGCCGGAGCTGGCGACCTCGCCGACGGGGACTCCGGCGTTGGCGGCCATGAATCCCAGGGTCGCGAAGACCCCGATGCCGGCGAGGATCTCGAAGGAGCTGTTGGCGAAGCCGGCGACCATCGCGGAGCCGGTGAGGTCGGCGCGGCGGCGCAGGTACGAGGCGTAGGTGACCATGATGCCGAAGCCGATGGACAGCGAGAAGAAGATCTGTCCGTACGCGGCGACCCACACGGTGCCGCTGCCGAGCTGGGACCAGTCGGGGGAGAACAGCGCGTCGAGGCCCCGGCTCGCGCCGTCGAGCGTCAGGGAGCGGACCACGAGGGCGGCGAAGAAGACGACGAGCAGGGGGATGAAGACCTTGTTGGCCCGTTCGATGCCGCGCCGGATGCCGAAGGCGAGGATGACGAGGACCACGGCCCACACGGCGATGAGCGGCCACAGCACGCCGGGGACGTAGCCGGAGGGGGCGCCCGGCGCTGCGGCCACCTGGAGGAAGGAGCCGAAGAGGAAGTCCTCGGGGTCGGCGCCCCACTGGCGGCCGACGGAGAACCCCACGTACCGGACGGCCCAGGCGAGGATGAGCGCGTAGTAGGTGGCGATCACGAAGCTCACCGCGACCTGCCACCAGCCGAGCACTTCGGCGGGGCGGGCCATGGCGCGCAGCGCCGCCGGCGGGGACATGCGGTACTTGCGGCCGATCGCGTACTCCATGATCAGCAGCGGGATGCCGGCGGTGAGGAGTGCGACCAGGTACGGCAGGAGGAAGGCGCCGCCGCCGTTCTCGTAGGCGACGGCGGGGAAGCGCCAGATGTTGCCGAGTCCGATGGCCGAGCCGATCGCGGCCAGCAGGAATCCGGTGCGCGAGGCCCACTGCTCGCGTGGCTGCTGGGTCATGGGGGTGTCCTTGGGGTCGGGTACGCCGGGTGCGGGTACGCCGCGGAACTGACCTGACGGCACGGTAACCCGGGACGGCCCCGCCGGCACGGCGGGAAAGCCGTGGCACCGCGCAGCGGGCCGAACATAGGATCGACGGTCGTGTCTGACTACCGAACGATCATCGAAGCGGCGCTGGAGCGGATCTCGTCGGGATACGTCTTCCCCGACCGCGTCCCCGGAATCACCGCCGCCCTGAAGGGCGGCCTGGCCTCCGGGGCCTACGAGGGGCTGGACGGGCCGGAGTTCTGCGAGGCCGTCACCGCCGACCTGCAGAAGGCCTGCCCGGACCGGCACCTGCGGCTGCTGTGGAGCGACGCGCCGCAGTCGACGGCGCCGGCCGACGAGGACGAGGGCCGGGCCGCCTTCCTCGCGGTCACCCGCGGCGAGAACCAGGGGGTGCGGGGGTTCGCCCATCTGGAGGGGAACGTCGGCGTGGTGACGGTCACGCGGATCGCCGACGCCGGAGAGGGCGCCGCGCACATCGGGGCGGCCATGACGCTGGCGTCGGGCACCCGCGCCCTGGTGCTGGACCTGCGGCAGTGCCGGGGCGGCTCCCCGGAGGGCGCGGCGACGTGGTGCAGCTACTTCTTCCCGGACGACCAGGTGCACCTGAACGACATCCACGACCGCCCGACGGGCGCGACCCGCCAGTACTGGACCGCGGCGCACCTGCCGGGGCCGCGCTACCTGGACCGGCCGGTGTACGTGCTGACCAGCGGGACCACCTTCTCGGGCGGCGAGGACGTGGCGTACACCCTGCAGGCGCACGGGCGGGCGGTCGTGGTGGGCGAGCGGACCCGCGGGGGCGCCCACCCCACGGTGCGTCACCCGGTGACCGCCCACATCACGGTGACGGTGCCCAGGGCCCGGACGGTGAGCACGGTGACCGGCACGAACTGGGAGGGCACGGGCGTGGCGCCCGATGTGGAGACGGCGGCGGACCGGGCCCTCGACACGGCCCTCGCGGCAGCCCGGGAGCGGGTCGCCGCGGGCTGAGCCGCGGTGCCGGCGCGCCGGCCGGGACCGCGCCCGGCGGGGCGCCGGGGTCTTCCTCCCGCGCGGGGGCGGGAGGGGGCCGAACGGCCCGCGCGGGGCGCGGCGGACGCTGCTTCACTGGACGGGGGCCCTGCCCGCGCGGCGGGCTCCCGGGCGGCGGCGGAGGCGCGCCGCCGCCATGATGGACGGTGCACGCGTTGCGTACGCCGCTGTGGAGCCGCCCGGTCCGCCGGGCCGCGCACGGCGGACGACGGGAGGAGACGCCCCATGACGGCACGCACGGCTCGCAGCCCGGTGGTTCCCGTGCTGCGGGCCGTGCGTGCCGTCGTGTGCGACACGGACGGTGTCGTCACGGACTCGACGCGGCTGCACGCCGCGGCGTGGCAGGAGGCGTTCGACGCCTATCTGGCGGGGCTGCCGGGCGCCCCGCAGCCTCCGTTCGACCCGGTCGGCGACTACCTGCGCCATGTGGACGGCCGGTCGCGGCTGGACGGGGCTGCGGCGTTCCTCGCGGCGCGGGGCTGGACGCGGACGGGCCGGCCGTGGCGGCGGTGGCGGCCGACAAGGAGGAGCGGTTCACCCGGCGGCTGCGGGAGGACGGCGTCGACGCCTACCCGGGCACGGTGCGGCTGCTGCGCGCGCTGCGGGGCGCCGGGGTGCCGCTGGCGGCCGCGTCCGCGTCGCGGCACGCCCGGGAGCTGCTGGAACGGGCAGGTGTACGGGACCTCTTCGACACGGTCGTGGACGGGGCGGAGGCGGCGCGGCTGGGGCTGCCCGGCAAGCCGGACCCTGCGCTGTTCCTGGAGGCGGCCCGCCGGCTGGGCGAGCCGCCGGGGCGGTGCGCGGTGGTCGAGGACGCCCTGGCGGGGGTGGAGGCAGGGCGGCGCGGGGGGTTCGGCCTGGTGGTGGGTGTGGACCGGGCGGCCGGGCCCGGCACGGCGGCCGCGCTCGCCCGGCACGGCGCGGACGTGGTCGTACGGGACCTGGCGGAGCTGCTGGACGACGAGGCCGAGGACGAAGCCGAGGACGAGACCGGGGACGAGACCGGGGACGAGACCGGGGGCGCGGGCGAGGACGGGGGCGCGGGCGGAGACGCGGCCGCTGCCGCGGAGGGGTGCGGGAGCGGGGCAGGGGCCGGGCGGGCGGGGGCGGCCGGGGCGCGCGCCGACGGGGTCGGCCGAACGGGTGAGGGGTGGGCCGGGGCGCGCGCCGACGGGGTCGGCCGAACGGGTGAGGGGTGGGCCGGGGCGCGCGCGGACGGGGTCGGCCGAACGGGTGAGGGGTGGGCCGGATGAACGGCTGGACGTGGGAGTTCGAGGGCTACGCGGGCGAGTGGGAGAGCCTGCGGGAGTCGCTGTGCACGCTCGGAAACGGCTACTTCGCGACGCGCGGCGCGATCCCGGAGTGCGCGGCCGACGGCGTCCACTACCCGGGCACCTACGCGGCGGGCTGCTACAACCGGCTGGTGTCGGAGGTGGCGGGCCGCCGGGTCGAGAACGAGGACATGGTGAACCTGCCCAACTGGCTGCCGGTGCGCTACCGGGTGGTCGACGGGCACGAACCCGGGGCCGCCGGGGGCGGGTGGCCGGAGCCGGGGCCGTGGCTGACGCCCGCGCACGACTTCCTGACCGACCACGCGCTCTCCCTGGACCTGCGCGGCGGCACCCTGGAGCGGCGCACCCGGTACGAGGACGACGGCGGGCGGCGGCTGGCGGTGCGCCAGCAGCGACTGGTCCATATGGGGGACATGCACCTGGCGGCGCTGCGGACCGAGTTCACGGCGGAGAACTGGGCCGGCGTGCTGGAGGTGGAGGCGGAACTGGACGGCTCGGTCGCCAACACGGGCGTGGCCCGCTACCGGCAGCTGTCCTCGCGGCACCTGGAGCACGTGGAGACCGGTGAGGCGGCCGGGCACCGGGTGTGGCTGGGGTGCCGTACGTCGGCGTCCGGGATCCGGATCGGGATGGCGGCCCGCACCACCGTGCAGGAGGAGGCGGCCGTCGAGCTGTCGGAGCGGGCGGTGCGCCACGGCGACCGGCGGGTGACGCAGCGGTTCCGGCTGCGGATGCTGCCGGGGGCCACCGTCACCGTCGACAAGGTCGTGGCGCTGCACACCTCCCGGGACCCGGCGATCTCGGATCCGCTGCACGCGGCGGTGGACCGGGTCGGCCGTGCGGCGGGGTTCGACGGACTGCTGGCCTCGCACCGGGCGCGCTGGCAGCAGTTGTGGCGCCGTGCCGAGCTGGAGGTGCCGGACGAGGCGGGCCGCATCCTGCGGCTGCACCTGTTCCACGTGCTGCAGACCCTGTCGCCGAACACCGCGGACCTGGACGTGGGCGTACCGGCGCGGGGCCTGCACGGGGAGGCGTACCGGGGGCACGTGTTCTGGGACGAGCTCTTCGTGCTGCCGTACCTGAACCTGCACTTCCCCGAGGTGTCCCGGGCGCTGCTGACCTACCGCCACCGGCGGCTGGAGCGGGCGCGGTTCTCGGCGCAGGACGCGGGCCGGGCGGGGGCGCTGTACCCGTGGCAGAGCGGCAGCGACGGGCGGGAGGAGACCCAGCAGCTGCATCTGAACCCGAGGTCGGGGCGCTGGCTGCCGGACCACTCGCACCTCCAGCACCACGTGAACTCGGCCATCGCGTACAACGTGTGGCGCTACTGGGAGGCGTCGGGGGACGACGAGTTCCTGCACACCAAGGGCGCGGAGATGCTGCTGGAGATCGCCCGGTTCTGGGCGGACTCCGCGGCGTACGACGAGGTCTTCGACCGGTACCGGATCCGGGGCGTGATGGGCCCCGACGAGTACCACGACGCCTACCCGGGGGCGCAGCGCCCGGGGCTGGACGACAACGCCTACACGAACGTGACGGCGGCCTGGGTGCTGGCGCGGGCCCTGGAGCTGCTGGAAGGGCTGCCGGAGCCGCGGCGCCGAGAGCTGGTGGAGCGGATCGGGCTGCGCGACGGCGAGCTGGCCCTGTGGGAGGACGTGTCACGCGGGCTGTACGTGCCGTTCCACTCGGGGGTGATCAGCCAGTTCCACGGCTACGGCGAGCTGGCGGAGCTGGACTGGGACGCGCTGCGGCGGAAGTACGGCGACATCCGGCGCCTCGACCGGATCCTGGAGGCGGAGGGCGACTCCGTCAACCGCTACCAGGCCTCCAAGCAGGCCGACGTGCTGATGCTCGGCTACCTGTTCTCGCCCGCCGAGCTGCGGGGGCTGATGCGGCGCCTGGGGCACGAGCTGGACGACGAGACGTGGTGGCGGACCGTCGACTACTACCTGCGGCGCACCAGCCACGGCTCGACGCTGAGCGGTCTGGTGCACGGCTGGGTGCTGGCGCGGGTACGCAGGTCGGAGGCGTGGGCGTTCTGCCAGGAGACGCTGGAGTCGGACATCGCGGACCTGCACGGCGGGACCACCGGCGAGGGGGTCCACCTGGGTGCGATGGCGGGCACGCTGGACCTGGTGCAGCGCGGGCTGACGGGGCTGGACACGCGGGACGGGGTGCTGCGCCTCGACCCGGTGCCGCTGCCGGAACTGTCGGAGTACGACTTCGCGCTGCGGTTCCACGGGCACTGGGGGGTGCGGCTGCGGATGCGTCCGGGGAGCCTGCACGTGTCGGTGCCGGACTCGGGGGTGGCGTCGATCGACATCGTGCTGCCGGGGCGTTCGGTGTCGATCGAGCCGGGCCGCGCGATGACGCTCGACCTGTCGGACTGAGCCCGGCAGATTGGCTCGGCCCGGACGACGGACTCGGCCCGGACGAGAGGCTAGGCCCGGGCGAGGGGCCCGGCCTGGACGACGGGTCTTGCCCCGGGCGAGGGGTCTTGCCCCGGGCGACGGGTCTTGCCCCGGGAGACAGCTCATACCAACCCGGCCGTCGGGCTTGTCCCGGCCAGGCGGCCGACCGCACCTGTCACACCGTCAACAGGCCTGCGCTCACGCACCACATCGGGCACCGAGGGGCGCAACAGGGGGCGCGTGGAGGGGTATTCACCCCCTGACGTTGGAGTGCCGCGGCTCAGCCACTTGATCTCAGCGCAGGTTAGGCTAACCTAACCTTCCGTGCGCTAGTGCGCGACCCTCCGCAACACGACCGAAGGGCATCCGCCATGCCGAACGGTGCGCTGCGCGCCGAGCTGCTCGAACGCCAGAAGCGTCGCGAGTCCTCCGCCCGTACCTACGCCAGCACCCTCCCCGTCGCCCCCGTCCACGCCTCCGGGGCGGTCGTCACCGGAGCCGACGGGCGCACGTACCTCGACTGCCTGTCCGGTGCCGGCACCCTCGCCCTGGGGCACAACCACCCGCCCACGGTCGCGGCCCTCCAAGCGGTCCTCTCCTCCGGAGCGCCCCTGCACACGCTCGACATGATCACCCCTCAGAAGGACTCCTTCAGCGCGGAGTTACTCCGCAGGCTGCCCGGCGGGCTCCGCGACGCGGCGCGGCTGCACTTCTGCAGCCCGGCCGGCACCGACGCGGTGGAGGCCGCGCTCAAACTGGCCCAGCACGCCACGGGCCGGCGCGGGATCGTCGCCTTCACCGGCGCGTACCACGGGATGACCCTGGGCGCCTCGGCCGTGTCGGGGCCGCCGCGGATGAGCGGGGCGGTCGGCGCGGACGGCGTGCCGGTGACCCGGCTCCCCTACCCGTACGGGATGCGCTGCCCCTTCGGCACCGGCAGCGCCGAGCGGTCCGGCGAGCTGTCGGCGCGGCTGCTGGAGAGCCTCGTCACGGACCCGAGCAGCGGGGTGGGGCTGCCCGCGGCGGTGATCCTGGAAGTGGTCCAAGGGGAGGGCGGGGTCGTCGAGGGCCCGGACCGCTGGCTGCGCGAGATCCGCCGGATCACCGCCGACCACGGCATCGTGCTCGTCCTCGACGAGGTGCAGACGGGTGTCGGCCGCACCGGCCGGTACTGGGCCTGCGAACGCGCCGGCGTCACCCCGGACGTCCTGGTCACCTCCAAGGCCGTCGGCGGCGGCCTGCCCCTCGCGCTCATCGCGTACCGCCCCGAACTCGACACCTGGCTGCCGGGCCACCACACCGGCACCTTCCGCGGCAACACCCTGGCCATGGTCGCCGGCGAGATCACCCTGCGGACCGTCGCCGAGGAGCAGCTCGCGGAGAGAGCGCTGAAACTGGGCGAACGGCTGCGCCGGGGCCTGCGGGAGATCGCCGCCCGCCGGCCGGTCTTCGGGGAGGTCCGCGGCCGGGGCCTGATGATCGGCGTGGAGCTGGTCGACCCGGACGCCGCCCCCGACCGCGACGGGGTCCTCCCGGGCCACCCGGCGCTGGCCCGCGCGCTGCGCACCGCCTGCCGGGAACGCGGCCTGCTGCTGGAACTGGGCGGCCGCGACGACACCGTCCTGCGGCTGCTGCCCCCGCTGGTCCTCAGCGACGAGCAGGCCGACTCGGTCGTGGAGCGCCTCGCGAGGGCCCTGGAGGACGTCCTGTGACCGCGCACCGGAGCGACACAGCCCCGGTGGCCGGCGCCCCGGCGCTGGCCGGCGGGGTGCACGGGGCCGACGCCCTCGGGAAGCTCACCGCGGTCGTGCTGGACGCGCTGGCCGAGGGCGCGCAGGCCCGCGGCGGGCCGCTGCCCGCGGGCGGACCCGAGGAGGTGGCGCGGCGGTTACGCCGGGCGCTGGCAGCGGACACGGACACGCGGGACCCGGGCGGGGCGGTGCTGCCGGAGCACGGCACCGGGGCCGAGGAGGCGCTGCGCACCCTGGTGCGGGCCGTCGCCGAGGGAGCCGCCGACCCGGCCGACCCCTGGTGCGCGGCGCACCTGCACTGCCCGCCCCTGGCGGTGGCCGCCGCCGCCGACCTGGCCGCCGCCGCGCTCAACCCGTCGATGGACTCCTGGGACCAGGCGCCCGCCGCCACCGCCCTGGAGCAGGAGGTGACCCGCGCCCTCGCCGCCCTCGTGCACCCCGGGCGGGCCGCGCCCGACGCCTTGGTCACCAGCGGCGGCACCGAGTCCAACCTCGTCGCCCTGCTGCTCGCCAGGGAGCGGGCCCGGGCCTCCGGAGCACCCGGGCTGCGCGTGGTCTGCGGCACCAACGCCCACCACAGCGTGCGGCGCGCCGCCTGGGTCCTGGGCCTCGCCGACCCCGTCACCGTGCCGTGCCGGGACGGGCGGCTGGACCCCGGTGCCCTGCCGGCGGCGCTCGCCTGCGCGGACGGCCCGGCCCTCGTCGTCGCCACCGCGGGCACCACCGACGAGGGGCTCATCGACCCGCTGCCCGCCATCGCCGCCACGGCACGCCGGTACGGCGCCGAGCTGCACGTCGACGCCGCGTACGGGGGGCCGCTGCTCTTCAGCGAGCGGCTCGCGCCCCGGCTCGACGGGCTGGCGGACGCCGTGTCCGTCACCTTCGACCTGCACAAGCTGGGCTGGCAGCCGGTCGCCGCGGGCCTGCTCGCCGTCCCCGACTCCGCACTGCTGGCCCCGCTGGAGCTGCGCGCCGACTACCTCAACGCCGACGACGACACCGAGGCCGGGCTGCCCGACCTGCTGGGCCGGTCCCTGCGCACCACCCGCAGGCCCGACGTCCTGAAGATCGCCGCCACCCTGCGGGCCCTCGGGCGCACCGGGCTCGGCGCGCTCGTCGAGCACTGCGTGGCCGCCGCGGAGGAACTCGCGGGACGCGTCGACGCGCATCCGGCGCTGCGCCGCCGCCCGGGACCCATCGGCATCAGCACCGTCCTGTTCCGCCCCCGCGCCGCCGACGACCTGCCGCCGGAGCAGGGCGACGCCCTGGTGGCGGAGGTCCGCCGCCGCCTGCTGGGCGAGGGCAGGGCCGTCGTCGGACGGGCCGCCGCGGACGACGCCGACGGGCGCCGGCGGCTGTGGCTCAAAGCCACGCTGCTGCACCCGCGGCCGCCGGCGCCGACCTCGCGGGCCTCCTCGACCTGGTAGCCGGCGCCGCGGCGGCAGCCGCCACGGCGCCGGGCACCCGCACGCCGCACCACCCACCGGAAGGAACACGATGAACCACCACTCCGCGGACGACGCCGACGGCACGGGGGACGGCGGCGCCGGCACCCCGGCGCCCGTCGACCTGCTCGGCGTGGGCATCGGCCCGTTCAACCTGTCGCTCGCCGCGCTCGCCGACGGCGTTCCCGGGCTGGACGCCGTCTTCCTGGAGCAGCGCACCGCCTTCCGCTGGCACCCGGGACTACTGATAGACGGCGCGACCCTCCAAGTGCCGTTCCTCGCCGATCTGGTGAGCCTGGTGGACCCCACCAGCCGCTGGTCCTTCCTGAACTACATCCGGTCCCAGGAACGGCTGTTCCCGTTCTACTTCGCGGAGCGCTTCCACATCCCGCGCGCCGAGTACGACGCCTACTGCCGCTGGGTCAGCGAGCGGCTGCCGTCCTGCCGCTTCGGCCACCGCGCCGACACCGTCCACTGGGACGAGTCCCGCCAGGCGTTCGAGGTCGCCTACACCCGCCTCGACGGCGACGGCGCACCCGCCGGCCGCGGCACGATCCTCGCCCGCCACCTCGCCCTGGGCGTCGGCACCGCCCCCCACGTGCCCGAGCCGCTGCGCCCGCTGGCCGGCGACCCGGACGTGCCGGTGCTGCACTCCGCCGACTACCTCGCCCATCGGGAGCGGCTGCTGGCCGCGGAGCACGTCACCGTGGTCGGCGCCGGGCAGTCGGGCGCCGAGGTGCTGCTCGACCTGCTGCGGGCCCGCCCCCGCGGCCGGGAGGGCCTGGCCTGGCTGGCGCGCACCCCCGCGTTCGCGCCCATGGAGTACAGCAAGCTGGGCCTGGAGCACTTCACCCCCGACTACACGCGCTACTTCCACGCGCTGCCGCAGGACGCACGGGACCGGCTGCTGCCCGGGCAGTGGCAGCTCTACAAGGGCGTCAGCGCCGACACCCTCGCCGACATCCACGACGAGCTGTACCGGCGGGTGCTGCCCGGCGGCTGGCCCGACGTCGTCCTCACCCCCGGCGTCGCGGTGACCGGCGCCGCCCGCCGCGACGGGCGCATCGACCTCGCGCTGCGGCACACCGAGGAGGGCTCCGCGGCAAGCCTGCGCACCGACGCCGTCGTCCTCGCCACCGGGTACGCGGAGCGGCCCGTCGACGCGCTGCTGGAACCGCTGGGCGAGTACGTCGCCCGCGACCCGGAGGGCCGCCCGCTGGTCGACCGGGACCAGCGGCTCGCCCTCGACGAGAAGGTCGGCGGCGCGGTGTTCGTGCAGAACGCCGAGCGGCACACGCACGGCGTGGGCACCCCGGACCTCGGGCTCGCCGCCTGGCGCTCCGCGGTCATCCTCAACGCGCTCACCGGCCGCTCCCCCTACCCGCTGCCCAGCCGCACCGCCTTCACCACGTTCGGCCTGGCGGACACGCGCCGCTGAACGACCGCCCCCGACGCACGCGGACACGAGTACACGAAGGAAGGCCGCATGACCCAGACCCAGGAACCGCCCCTCGCCGTCGCCGACCGCGCCGCCACCGAAAGCCTCCTGCGCTGCTGGGTGCGGGAGACCGGGGTGGAGCGCCCCGACGACGGCGTGCTGCGCCTGGAGTTCCCCTCGTCCGGTACGGGCGTCGACGTCCCCGTCCTGTACTGGTCGCCCGTCGGCTGGCACCGCTTCGGACCGGCGCGGCTGCGCTCCGGCACGCCGCTGCCCGCCACCGCGCTGGCCGCGCTGCTCGGCACGGAGGCCGCCGACGGGGACACCGAGTGCGTCACCGACCTCACCGGGCGGGTCGGCGACTCGGTGCGCCGGACCGCCGCGTTCGTGCGGGACAGGTCCGCCGCCCCGCGGGACCCGGACGGCACGACGGCGTTCCTCGCCGCGGAGCAGGCGCTGATCACGGGCCATCCGCTGCATCCGACACCGAAGAGCCGCGAGGGCCTGACGGAGGCCGAGGCGGCACGCTACTCCCCCGAGGCACGCGGCGCCTTCCCGCTGCACTGGTTCGCCGCGGACCCGTCCGTCGTCCAGGCCGACTCCTCCCTCGACCGGTCGGCGCAGGACCTGCTGGCGTCCTTCGCGGGCGGCCTGCGGCCCCCGGCCGGCACGGTCCTGGTGCCCGCGCACCCGTGGCAGGCGCAGGACGTGGTGCACCGGCCGCCGGTGCGGGCGCTGCTCGACGCGGGGCTGCTGCGCGACCTGGGGCCCGCGGGCCCCGACTGGTCGCCGACGTCCTCCGTGCGGACGCTGTACCGGGCGGACGCGCCGGTGATGCTCAAGTTCTCGCTGGGCCTGCGCATCACCAACTCCCGCCGCGAGAACATGCGGTCCGAGCGCACCGGGGCCTGGCCGTGGACCGGCTGCTGACCGCCGGGCTCGCCCGCGCGCTGCACGCCGCCCACCCCGGTTTCGCGGTGGTGCGGGATCCGGCGTGGCTGGCGGTCGACGCACCCGAAGGCCACCGCGAGTCCACCGGCCTGGACGTCGTGGTGCGCGCCAACCCGTTCCCCGCGGGCGCCGCGGAGCAGGCCGTGTGCGTGGCGGGGCTGGTCGCCCCGCGCCCCGACCTGCCCGACGGCCGGTCGCAGCTCGCCCGGCTGGTGCACGGCCTCGCCGAGGCGACCGGGCGGCCGCCCGCGGAGGTCGGCGAGGAGTGGTTCGCCCAGTACGCCGAGCAGGTCGTCGCCCCGGTGCTGTGGCTGTACGCGACGTACGGCCTGGGCCTGGAGGCGCACCAGCAGAACACGCTCGTCGTCCTCGACGCCGACGGCCGGCCGGTCGGCGGCCGCTACCGCGACAACCAGGGCTACTACTTCTCCCCCGCCCGCAGCGAGGCGCTGTACGGCTGGGTGCCCGGCATCGGCCGGGACCTGGGGACGTACGTGGCGGACGAGGTCATCGACGAGCGGCTGGCCTACTACGTCGGCATCAACAACCTCCTCGGCCTGGCCGGCGCGCTCGGCTCGCAGGGGCTCGCGGACGAGGAGGCGCTGCTGCGCCGCGCGGACGCCTTCCTCGCCGGGCTCGCCGCCGAGCACGGCGACCGGCTGCGCCTCGCCGCGCTGCTGCGGGACGAGCCGGTGCTGCGCTGCAAGGCGAACCTGCTGACCCGGGTGCACGGCATGGACGAGCTGACGGGCCCGCTGGAGGCCCAGTCCGTGTACGTGGACCTGCCCAACCCGATCGCGGAGGTGCGCAAGTGACGGGCGCACCGCCCACGGTGGCCGAGACGCGGCTCGACGCGGGGCTGTTCGCGCTGCGGCCCGTCGACCCCGGCGCGGACGCCGGGCTGGTCCACACCTGGATGAACGACCCCGAGGTGGCGGCGTACTGGGAGCTGGCGCAGCCCGCCGAGCGGATCGCCGCGTATCTGCGGGAGCAGGTGGCGAGCGCCCACTCCACGCCGTGGATCGGCTGTGTCGACGGCGTGCCGATGAGCTACTGGGAGCTGTACCGCGCCGACCTGGACCCGCTGCGCCACCACTACGACGCCCGCCCCCGGGACGCCGGCGTGCACCTGCTGCTGGGGCCGTCCGCGTACCGGGGCAGGGGGCTGGGCGCGGCGCTGCTGCGGGCGGTGACGGACTGGCAGCTGCGCACCGATCCGTACGCGCAGCGGGTGGTGGCGGAGCCGGACGTGCGCAACGCCCGCTCGGTGAGGGTGTTCGAACGGGCCGGGTTCCGGCCGGCCGGCCTGCTCGACCTGCCGGTCAAGCAGGCGGCGTTCATGGTCCGCGAGCGCACGGCGTGACGGGGCGGGGCACCGGATGACGGGGGGCAGCGGGATGACGGGGGCCGGGATGGCGGTGGCGCGCGGGCGGCCGGTGCTGCTCGCGGCGGCGGGGCTGCACATGGTGACCCAGTCGGCGCTGGCCCCTTTCTACCCCGCCCTGTTCCGGGCCGCCTACGGGGTGGAGGAGCTGGCGGCGACCGGGCTGTTCCTGGTGGTGTGCCAGCTCGCCGCGGTCGCCGCGCTGCCGCTGTGGGGCCGGGCCACCCACCGGGTCCCGCTGCCCGCGCTGGTCACGGCGGGCCAGTCGGCTGCCGTGCTGCTGGCGGGCGGCCTGGTGCTGGCGCCGTCCTACGCGGCGTTCACGGCCGTGTCGGTGCTGCTGGCGGCCGCGAAAGCGGTGGTCCTGCTGGCGTACCCCGGGCTCGCGCGGAGCCATCCGCGCGGGGTGCTGCCGGGGGTGGTGCAGTACGTGGCCGTGCTGCACGCCTCGGCGGTCGCGGCGACGCTGCTGGGCGGCGCGGTGGTGTCCGTACCCGACCCCCGCACGGCGCTGCCGCTGCTGGTGCTGCTGGAGGCGGCGCTGCTTGCGGCCTGCGTGCGGGTGCTGCGGCGCCCGGAGCCCCGCCGCACGCCGCGCCGCACGCCGCGCCGCGCGGCGGTGCGGGCCGGGAGGACCGGCGGGTCCTGCGGCTCGCCGGGTACGTGCTGCTGACGACGGTCGCGGTGTACGCGGCGCGGCCGTACTTCACGGAGTACGCGACGGGCGCCGGCGGGTCCGCGGGCACGGCGACGGTGCTGTTCGTGCTGCCGCACGCGGCGGTGCTGGCGCTGCTGCCGCTGGTCGGGCGGCTGCGGCTGCGACTGGGCGCTCGGCTGCTCCCGTACGGGCTGCTGCTGGCCGCCGCCGGGCTGGCCGTGCAGGCGGCCGCGGTGTCCCCGGGCACGCTGGCGGGGGCGCGCCTGCTTCGGCGCGGGGCTCGCCCTGAGCCAGGTGGCGGTGGACGAGCGGGTGATCGCGGCGAGCGCGTCGGGGGCGGCGTACAGCGTCGTCGCCATGGCGCAGACGGCGGGCCTGGTGCTGGCCCCGCTGGTCGCCACCGCGGCGGCCGCGGCGGCCCTGTGGGCACCGCTGCTGGCCTCGGCCGCGCTGCTGGCCGCCCTGGCGGTGCTGACCCGCGCGGACGCCCCGGCGCCCGCACCCGGCGGCACGGCACCGCCCGGCGCGGCGGCGGCCCCCGCACCACCGGGTCCGGCCGCGGGTCCGGCGCCCGTCGGACCCGCGCCGGCCGCGGAGCCCGCCGGCGGCCCCGTGGTGCCCGTATCCCCCGTCGGGGCCCCGCCGCCGGCAGGACCCGCCGCGAGGCCCGCCGCTGCCCCTGACCCGGCCCCGCCCGCCGGCTCCGTGCCGCCGGGGCCGGCGGCCGACCGGTCGGCCGCGGCGCACAACCCCGTGCCCGTCCTTCCCATGCCGCCCGGTGCGGCGGCCGCCCCACCGGACCGGGCACCGGCCCCTCCGCCGCCCACGCCGCCCCCGCCGCCCCGGCACCGCCCGCCCCGGCACCGGGCGCCGGACGTCCCGACGGCGCCGCGTCCGGCTCCGCACGTGCCGCGCCGGCCGCGGACGATCCCGGCACACGGATGCCCGGGACTGCCGCGCCCGCCCTGCCGGACACGGCCGCCGCTCCCCTGCTCCCCGGCCGGCGCGCCGCGGCGGTCCCCGGTGCCGCGGCGGCGCCGCCCGGCCGGGGCTGACACCCGGAGCCCCGCACGAACCACCCCTGCCCCTGCCCGCCCCTCCCCGAGGGCCAACAGGAATGACCTGCCATGACGATGCCCGGTAGTGCCCTGTCCGGTCGGGCCGCGCGCCACGCGGCGACCCGCACGTCCGCGAACGCCCCGTCACCGCTGCTCGAACCCGATCTGCTCGCCGCCGCCCCCGCCGGCCTCGTCGAAGTCGGCCGGCTGGTCGGGGAACTCGCCCGGGAGGCGGCCGCCGGGCTGCGCCGCCGCGGCGGCCCGCTGCCCCCGCTGAGCCCGGAGGAGCTGACGTGCCTGGTGGACGAGCAGTTCCCCGACGGGCCGGTCCCGCGCACCGGCGGCGGCCGGGAGGCCGTGCTGGCGCTGGCCCGTGCCTGCGCCGAGACGACCGTGGACCTCTCCGACCCGAGGGCCGCCGCCCACCTCCAGCCGCCGTCGCTGGCCGTCGCCGCGGCCGCCGACGCGCTCGCCGGGGTCTTCAACGCGTCCGTCGACACCTGGGACTCCGGCCCGTACGCCGTGGAGATCGAGCGGCGGCTGGTCCGCGGCCTCGCCCGGCTCGCCGGCTACGGCCAGGACGGCGGCGGGGTGTTCACCTCCGGCGGCAGCGCGTCCAACCTGCAGGCCCTGCTCATAGCCCGCGACGCCGCCGCCGCGAAGCTGCGCGACGTGCGCGCCGCGGGACTGGCCGGGCTCGGCAGCGCGCCGCTGGTGTTCTGCTCGGAACTGGCGCACTTCTCCGTGGCCCGCGCCTGCGCCGTCCTCGGGCTCGGCGAGGAGGCGGTGCGGACCGTGCCGACCGACGACCGGCACCGGATGCGGCCGGAGGCACTGGACGCCGTGCTGCGCGCGGCGGACCGCGGAACGCACCTGCCGGTCGCCGTCGTCGCGACCGCGGGCACCACCGACTACGGCTCCGTCGACCCGCTGCCGGAGGTCGCGGCCGTGGCACGCGAGCACGGCGTGCGGCTGCACGTCGACGCGGCGTACGGCTGCGGCGCCCTGTTCTCGCGGCGGCTGCGGCCGCTGCTGGACGGCATCGAGGAGGCCGACACCGTCACGCTCGACCTGCACAAGACGGCCTGGCAGCCCGCGTCCGCCAGCGTCCTGCTGGCCCGGGACGCCGCCGACTTCACCGCGACCACCGGCCGGCGGGTGGCGTACCTCAACCCGGACGACGACGGGGAGGCGGGCTACGACGGGCTGCTGGGCCTGTCGCTGCAGACCACCCGCCGCGCCGACGCCCTGAAGGTCGCCGCCACGTTCCTCGCCCTCGGCACGGACGGCGTCGGGGCCATGCTGGACGCCTGCCACGACCTGGCCCGGCACGCGGAGGCGGCCGTCACGGCGCATCCGCGGCTGGCGCTCACCGCCGGGGCGACGCTGTCCACGGTCGTGTTCCGGTACGTCACCCGGGACCCGGCCGCGTCCGACCGCGTGAACGGGGCGCTGCGCCGCCGGCTGCTGCGCGCGGGCACGGCGCTGGTGGGCCGTACCGACGCGGCCGGGGACGGCGGGCCCGGCACCGTCCGCCTGAAGTTGACGCTGCTGAACCCGCAGGCCACGGCCGGCGACGTGGACGGGCTGCTCGCGGCCGTCGTCCGCGCCGGGCAGGCCGCGGAGGAGGACGCCGCGTGACGGGCGCCGCCGGGGCGCCGCGCGCTCCTCCGGGACGGCGCCGCCGCGCGCACCACGCGGTGGGCGCGCGGCGGGCCCGAGCGGCGTGCCCGAGCGGCATACGGGCCGCGTACCCGAGCGGTATACGGGCCGGGAAGGGCCCCGCCCCCTCCACCTCCACCCCATCCCTCCACCCCGTCCCTCCATCTCTCCATCCCTCCACAGGAACACCACCCCATCCCACCCACAGGAAGGTGTCCTCCGCATGACTGACGGCCACCCCGTCCCCGACCTCGCCGACGTGTCCCCCGAGTCCTGGCGCGAGGCCAACCGCAGGCTGCTCGCCAAGACCCTCTCCGAGTTCGCGTTCGAGGAGTTGATCACGCCCCGGGAGCTGGAGCAGCCGGGGCGCTACCGGGTCGACCTCGACAGCGGGGTGTCCTACGTCTTCGCCGCCGCGCGGGGCGCCCTCGGCTCGTGGCGGGTGGACGCGGACTCCGTGACGCGGGGCGCGGCCGGGCTGCTCGGCAACGAGATCGAGACCCCGGCGTGGGACGTGCAGCGGTTCCTCGTCGACTGCGCCGGGACGATAGGCACCGACGCGCCGACCCTCGGCATGTACCTCACGGAGCTGTCCGCGACCCTCGCGGTCGACGCGGCGCGGATCGAGCACGGCGGGCGCACGGCCGCCGAGCTGCGGCTGCTGGACCACGCCGAGCTGGAGTGCGCCATGACGGGCCACCCCACGCTGGTCGCCAACAAGGGCCGCATCGGCTTCTCCGCGACCGACGTGCGGGCCTACGCCCCGGAGTCGGAGCGGACCGTGGCCCTGCAGTGGGTCGCCGTGCACCGCGGCCTCGCCGAGTTCCGGGGCACCCCGGGCCTCAGCGAGCACGCCGTCGTCCGGCACGAGCTGGACGACCGCACCGCGGCCGCGTTCCGGGAGCGGATCGCCGCCGCGGGCGGCGACCCGGACGCGTACGTGTGGATGCCCGTGCACCCGTGGCAGTGGGACCACGCGGTGCAGGTGCTGTTCGCCGGGGAGGTGGCCCAGCGGCGGATCGTGCCGCTCGGCGAGAGCCCTGACAGCTACCTGCCGCAGCAGTCCGTGCGGACGATGACGAACGTGTCGGAGCGCGGCCGCTACGACGTCAAACTGCCCCTGAAGATCGTCAACACGCTGATCTGGCGCGGCATCCCGCCGCACTGCACGCAGGGTGCGCCGCTCACCACGCAGTGGCTGAAGGGGCTGCTGGAGAAGGACCCGCTGCTGCGCGACGAACTGCGGACGGTGTTCCTGGGCGAGGTCGCGTCGGTGACGGTCCGCCACCCCTACCTGGACCGGGTGCCGGACATGCCCTACCAGCACCTGGAGACGCTGGGCTGCATCTGGCGGGAGTCGGTGTCGTCGCGGCGCGACGAGGGCGAGCGGGTGCGCACCTTCGCCTCGCTGCTGCACGTCGACGAGCGCGGCACGTCGTTCGCGGCGGAGCTGGCCCGGGCGTCAGGGCTGGGCGCCGAGGAGTGGCTGTCGCGGCTGTTCGAGACGGTCATGCACCCGGTGCTGCACGTGATGTACACGTACGGCATCACCTTCAACCCGCACGGCCAGAACACCCTCATCGGCTACGACGAGCAGGAGGTGCCGCGCCGGCTGTTCCTGAAGGACTTCGTCGACGACGTGTCCGTGTCGCACACGCCCGTGCCGGAGCGGGGCCCGGAGCCCGACGGCCACGACCACGTGCTGCCCCGCAAGAACCCGGTGGTGATCCGCCAGCATGTCGTGGACCAGCTCCTGCTGGGCCACTTCCGCTACCTGGCGCCGCTCGCCGCCGCGCAGTTGGGCGTGGACGAGAAGCGGTTCTGGCGGCTGGTGCGGCAGGCGGTCGTGTCGTACCAGAAGCGGTTCCCGGACCGGAAGGACCGCTTCGCGGAGTACGACATGCTCGCCGCCGAGTTCCCGCGCTACCCGTTCAACACCGACCGGCTCGTCGTCACCCGCTATGTCGACCGGGCCCTACGCCACGCGCTGCGGCCCAACGGCACCGTCCCCAACCCGCTGTCATGAGCGTCGGGATCAGTGCCTCGGACCTCACCCTCGGGCACGGCGGTGCGCCCGTCGCCCGCGGCATCAGCGTGGCGCTCGCGCCCGGGGAGGTGACGGCGCTCGTCGGCCCCAACGGCTCCGGCAAGTCGACGCTGCTGCGGGCGCTGGCGCGGCTGCACACCCCCGACGCCGGGCAGATCGTGCTGGACGGCCGGGCCCTCGGCTCGTACCGGCCGCGGGAACTGGCCAGGAAGCTGAGCTTCCTGACGCAGGCCCCGATCGTGCCCGCCGGGGTGACCGTGGAGGAGCTCGTCGCCTACGGGCGCCACCCGCACCAGGGGCTGCTGGCCCGCGGGAGCGGCGACGGCGACCGGGAGGCCGTCGCGTGGGCGCTGGACGCCACCAACCTGCGGCCGCTGGCCGAGCGGACCCTGGACCGGCTGTCCGGGGGCGAGCGGCAGCGGGCGTGGATCGCGATGGCCCTGGCCCAGCGCACCGGGCTGCTGCTGCTCGACGAGCCCACCACGTACCTCGACATCCGCTACCAGATCGAGGTGCTGCGGCTGGTGCGGCGGCTGGCCGACGAGCACGGCATCACCGTGGCGGTGGTGCTGCACGACCTGAACCAGGCCGCCGCGTTCTCCGACGCGATGGTCGTGCTGGCGGACGGCCGGATCGTGGCGACCGGCCCGCCCGGGGAGGCGCTGACGGAGGACACCGTCCGCACGGCCTTCCGGATCGACACCACCGTCACCCGGGACCCCCGCACCGGGGTGCCGACCTGCCTGCCGACCTGGCGAGAGCCGTCGGCGGCCGCCGCGGCCCCGTGAGCACCACCCGCCCCCGTACGACGCACCACCGGACGAAGGAGCCCCAGCCCATGCGTACCCCACCCAGGGCCGCCCGTGCCCTCACCGCCCTGTTCGCCGCCGCGGCGCTCGCCGTCACCGCCGCCGGCTGCGGGTCCGCCGCCGAGGAGGCGGGGGGCGGCGCCCCCCGGAAGGCCCCCGGCGGGAAGGAGGCGGCCTCCGGCCCGCTCACCGTCACCCACCTGAAGGGCACCACCACCCTGGAGGAGCCCGCCACCCGGGTCGTCGCCCTGGAGTGGACCTACGCCGAGGACCTGCTCGCCCTCGGGGTGTCCCCGGCCGGGGTCGCCGACATCAAGGGCTACGACCAGTGGGTCACCGGCGGCCCGCGCCTCGCGCCGTCCGTCAAGGACGTCGGCACCCGGCAGGCGCCCAGCCTGGAGACCGTGAAGGCGCTGAAGCCCGACCTGATCATCACCTCCAAGGTGCGCTCCGAGGCCAACTACGACCAGCTCGACGACATCGCGCCGACCCTGATGTTCGATCCGTACTCGGCCGAGGGCGAGTACCAGGAGATGCGGTCGACGCTGGAGAAGATCGGCACCGCCGTCGGCCGGCAGGAGGCCGCCGGCGCCGCCCTCAAGGAGCTCGACGGCAAGATCGCGGCGGCCCGGAAGCGGCTCGCCGACGCGCAGCGCGACGGCGCCGAGGTGACCGTCGCCCGCGGCTACACCACGGACGGCGCCGCGGTCGTGGAGGTGCTCACCGACTCCACCATCCCGGGCGGGCTGCTGCCGCAGCTGGGGCTGCGCAACGCCTGGGCCGGGAAGGCCGACGCGTACGGCATGAGCAAGGTCGACATCGAGGGCCTGAAGCCGGTCGAGAAGTCGAGCCTGCTGTACGTGGCGGCGAAGGACGACGACGTGTTCGCGACGGCCCTGCCGAAGAACGCGCTGTGGCGGAACCTGGACTTCGCGAAGGGCGGGCGGGTGCACGCCCTCGACCCGGGGACGTGGTTCTTCGGCGGGCCGTTCTCCACCGCGCTGGTCGCCGACGAGATCGCGGACGCGCTCACGTCATGACGGGCGTCGCGACCCGTCCCGCGGACGGCGGGACATCCGCCGCCCGCGGCGGAGTGAAGGGCCGCACCGGGGGGCCGCGGCGCCTCCCGGGCGGCCCGGCCCTGGTCCTGCTCGGCGGGGTGCTCGTCCTGCTGCTCGTGGCGAGCGCCCACCTCGGGCACGGCCGCAGCGACGTCGGCCTCACCGACCTGCTCGGGCTGCTGGCGGGCGGGGACGACGCCGACGCCCGCTCGGTGCTGCTGGGCGGTCGGCTGCCGCGCACCCTGGCCGGGCTGGTGGCGGGCGCGGCGCTGGCCGTCGCCGGATGCCTGCTCCAGTCGTCGGTGCGCAACGCGATGGCGTCGCCGGACACCCTCGGTGTGACCGCGGGCGGGTACCTGGCGGTGACGGTCACCGCGGTCACCGGCTTCTCGCTGGGCGACGTGCCGCGCGGCGCGGTGGCGTTCGCCGGGGGGCTGCTCGCGGCGGCGCTCGTGTATACGGTGGCGGGCGGCGCACGGGGCCGCCCCGCGCACCTGGTGCTGGCCGGGATGTCGGTGATGCTGGCGCTGACGAGCGTGACGGCGGTGCTGGTGGTGCTCTTCCAGGAGGAGACCGGCGCGGTCTTCTTCTGGGGGCACGGCTCGCTCGCGGTGGCCGACAGCGCCCGCTCGCTGGCCGTCCTGCCGCTGCTGGCGGCGGGGCTGCTGGGCGGGCTGCTGATGGCCCGCACCCTGGACATCCTCGCCACCGGCGACGACACGGCCCGTGCCCTCGGGGTCGACGTGGGCCGGGTGCGGCTGACGGCCGTGGTGCTGTCGGTGCTGCTGACGGCGTGCGCGGTGTCGGTGACCGGCCCGATCGGCTTCGTCGGGCTGGCGGCGCCCCACCTCGTGCGGCTGGCGGGGGTGCGGCGGCATGCCGCGCTGCTGCCGGGCGCGGCCCTGTGGGGCGCGGCGCTGCTGCTGGCCGCGGACCTGCTGGCCCGGGTGACGTCGCCGACCGGCAACGAAGTGCCCGCGGGCGTGGTGACGGCGCTCTTCGGGGCGCCGCTGTTCCTGTGGCTGGCGCGGCGGCTGCCCTCGGAGCCGGCCGCCCCGGGCACGGTCATGCCGGGGCGGCGGGGGCGGCGGCTGCCGTACCCGCCGCTGCTGGCGGGCGGCGCGGCGCTGGTGTGCGCCCTGCTGGCGGCGGGTCTGGCGCTCGGCGACATCGGGGTGCCGCCCGGGCAGCTGCCGCGGTTCCTGGTGGGCGGCGGTGACGAGCTGCTGCGCGGGGTGGTGCTGGAGTACCGGCTGCCGCGGCTGCTGGTGGCGGCGCTCGCCGGGGCGCTGCTCGCGGTGGCGGGCGGCATCGTGCAGACGGTGTCGCGCAACCCGCTGGCGGACCTGACGGTGATGGGGGTGAGCGGCGGTGCCGGCTTCGGTGCGGCGCTGGTGCTGGTGGCGCTTCCGTCGGTGCCGTACGCGGCGCTGCCGTTCGCGGCGCTGCTGGGCGGCACGGCGGCGTTCGCGCTGACGTACGGGCTGTCGCTGCGCCGCGGGTCGGTGGCGCCGGAGCGCCTCGTCCTGGTCGGCATCGGCACGTTCGCGCTGACGACGGCGGCGACGAACTACCTGGTGACGGGGGCCCGTTTCCAGGTGGCGCAGGCGCTGACGTGGCTGTCGGGGTCGACGTACGCGCGGGACACCACGGATCTGGCGGTGCTGGCGGTGGCGGCGGCGGTCGGGGTGCCGCTGCTGCTGGTGGCGTTCCGCCGCCTCGACCTGCTGGCGCTCGGCGAGGACACGCCCCGGACGCTGGGCCTCCCCTTGGAGCGGGCCCGGCTGGCGGTGCTGCTGCTGGCGGTGGCGATGGCGGCGGCCGCGGTGGCGGTGGTGGGCACGGTGGCGTTCGTCGGCCTGGTGGCGCCGCACGCGGCGCGCATGCTGGTGGGGTCGCGGGCGCACCGTCTGCTGCCGGCGGCGGGGCTGCTGGGGGCGGCGCTGATGATCGCAGCGGACACGGTGGGCCGGACCGCGATCGCCCCGGCGGAGATCCCGTCGGGGCTGCTGGCGGCGCTGATCGGCACGCCGTACTTCGTGTGGCAGCTGCGCCGGGGCAACCGCGCCCGCTGAGGTGCCGGGCGGCCCGCGGGCTGCCTGCACTGGGCGGGTCCGCCCGGCCGACCGCCGGGCGGGTCCGCGCGCCGGGGCGCGCCGAAGGCCGTGCCCGTCAGGGGGCGGCCCCGGGGGCGTGCCCGGTGGCGGCGCGGGTGATGTTGCGGGCCATGCCGCCGAACACGGTCGCGTGGAAGGGGGAGACGCCCCACCAGTACGCGTGCCCGAGCAGCCCGTGCGGGTGGAACAGGGCGCGCTGGCGGTAGCGGGTGCGCCCCCGGCCGTCCTGCTCGGCGTACATCTCCAGCCACGCCAGGCCGGGCAGGCGCATCTCGGCGCGCAGCCGCAGCAGCCGGCCGGGGTCGATCTCCTCGACGCGCCAGAAGTCCAGGGAGTCGCCGACGCGCAGCCGGTGGGCGTCGCGGCGGCCGCGCCGCAGCCCCACGCCGCCGAAGAGGCGGTCCAGCCAGCCGCGCACCGCCCAGGCGAGCGGGAAGGAGTACCAGCCGTTGTCGCCGCCGATGCCCTCGATGACCCGCCACAGCTGCTGCGGGGTGGCGTCGACGGTCCGCTCCCGCTCGTCGGTGTAGAGGGTGCCGCCGGCCCAGTCGGGGTCCGTGGGCAGCGGGTCGCTGGGGGCTCCGGGGACGGCGGCGTTCGACCAGCGGGTGGCGACGCGCGCCTCGCGGACCTGCCGCAGGGCGAGTTCCAGGGCCTGGTCGCAGCCGAGGGGGTGGCCGGGCGGGTCGGGGACGTACCGGGCGAGGTCGTGTTCCCGGCAGACGACCTCGTGGCGCAGCGAGTCGGCGAGGGGCCGGGCGATCCCGGCCGGCACGGGGGTGACGAGGCCGATCCACAGGCTGGACAGCCGCAGGGTCAGGACGGGCACGGGCACGATCAGCCGCCGCGGCAGCCCGGCGACGGCGGCGTACCGCTGCATCAGGCCGCGGTAGGTGAGGACGTCGGGGCCGCCGATGTCGAAGGTGCGGTTGACGTCCGGCGGGAGTTCGGCGCTGCCGACGAGGTACCGCAGGACGTCCCGGACGGCGACCGGCTGGATGCGGGTGCGGACCCAGCGGGGCGCGACCATGACGGGCAGCCGCTCCGTCAGGTACCGCAGCATCTCGAACGACGCCGAGCCGGAGCCGAGGATCACGGCGGCGCGCAGCACGGCGGTGGGGACGCCGGAGCCGAGGAGGATCCTGCCCACCTCGGCCCGGGACCGCAGGTGCGGGGAGAGCCGCTCCTCGGGGACGCCCGCGGGGGTGAGGCCGCCGAGGTAGACGATGCGGCGGACGCCGCCCTCGCGGGCGGCCTGCCCGAAGAGGCGGGCGGCCCGGCGGTCGGTGTCCTCGAAGCGGCGGCCGGTGCCGAGGGCGTGGACGAGGTAGTACGCGATGTCGGCGCCGCGCAGCGCCTCGCCGAGGGACCGCTCGTCGGTGACGTCGCCGCGCACCACCTCGACGCGGCCCGCCCACGGGTGGTCGCGGAGCTTCTCCGGGGAGCGGGCCAGGCAGCGGACGCGGTAGCCGGCCTCCAGCAGCTCCGGCACCAGCCGCCCGCCGATGTAGCCGCTGGCACCTGTCACCAGGCACAGGGGGCCGGTCGGGTTCTCCGGTGTGCTCATGGGGCCTCCTGTTCGCGCTCGCCGCAGGTGTCCAGCGTCGCCGCTCGGCGCGCCGTCCGCACGGGGACACGCGCGGCCCACGCGGCGGGTGTGGCGGCGGGAGCCGTCGGGGGTGGTGCGGTGGGGGCGGTGTGGATGGTGCGCCGGGTGCGGTCGGGACGGCGGGCGCGGCGGCGGTGGGACGGGCGGTCGGCGCGACGGGGCAGGGCGTCCGGCGGCAGGGAGCCGGAGGAGCAACGGGCCTGACGGCGGCAGGACATCCGGGCGCCGGCAGAGGGCCGCAGCGGCAGGCGCCCGGCGGCAGCAGGACCCACCGCGACAGCTAAACCCGCCACGGCAGCAGGACCCACCGCGGCAGCGAAACCCACCGCGGCAGCGAAACCCGCCACGGCAGTGGGACCCACCGCGGCAGCGGGACCCACCGCGGCAGCGGGACCCACCGGGGCGGCGGGTCCCGGGGTCAGAACACCGACAGCCCCGTCAGGGTGGTGAAGCGGTCGAGGGCGGCGACGCCCGCGACGGAGTTGCCGCGCTCGTCGAGGCCCGGGCTCCACACGCACAGGGTGCAGCGGCCGGGGACGACGGCGATGATGCCGCCGCCGACGCCGCTCTTGCCGGGCAGCCCGACGCGGTAGGCGAAGTCGCCCGCGGCGTCGTAGGTGCCGCAGGTCAGCATCACGGCGTTGACCTGCTTGGCCTGGCTGCGGGTGAGCAGCGAGGAGCCGTCGGCGCGGATGCCGTGCCGGGCCAGGAAGGACGCGGCCAGGGCGAGGTCGGCGCAGGACGCCTCCAGCGAGCACTGCCGGAAGTACTGGTCCAGCAGGTCCGGCACCGGGTTGGCGATGTTGCGGTAGGAGGCCATGAAGTAGGCCAGGGCCGCGTTGCGGTCGCCGTGGGCGGCTTCGGAGGAGGCGACCTGCCGGTCGAAGTCCAGGTCCGGGTTGCCGCTTTCGGCGCGCAGGAAGGCGCGCAGGGTGCCGGCGGCGTCGCCGGTGAGGCTCTGGAGGCGGTCGGTGACGACGAGGGCGCCGGCGTTGATGAAGGGGTTGCGGGGGATGCCGTTCTCGTACTCCAGCTGCACGAGGGAGTTGAAGGGGTTGCCGGAGGGTTCGCGCCCGACGTGCTCCCACAGTGCCTCGCCCTCCAGGGAGAGGGCGAGGGCGAGGGTGAACGCCTTGGTGATGGACTGCGTGGAGAACGGGGTCCGCCAGTCGCCGACGCCGTAGACGGTGCCGTCGAGTTCGGCGACGGCCATGCCGAAACGGCGGGGGTCGACGGCGGCGAGTGCCGGGATGTAGTCGGCGGGGCGGCCCCGGCCCGGGGTGGCGGCGATGTCGGCCGCGATCTGTTCGAGGACGGGCAGGAAGGCGGTCGGGGCCACGGGCGTGCTCACTCCGGCGTGTGCGTAGTTCTGTTCGATCTCGCCCCTATTGTGCACGTGGGCCGCGGGGACGCCCCGCCGGTCGGCCCGCGGCGCCGGACCCCGCTCCCGTCCGTGCGGGCGGGGCCCGCCTGGAGCCGCCCGCGGCGCCGGACCCCGGTCCCGGCCGTGCGGGCGGGCCCGCCCCGCTGCGCGGGCTCAGCCGCCGAGCCCTGCGCCGGGGGCGCGGGCCGCGGCCTCCAGGGCGGGCAGCACCCGGTCGGGCGTGAGGGGCAGTTCGTGGAAGCGGATGCCGGTGGCGTGCCGGACGGCGTTGCCGAGCGCGGCGGCCGCGCCGACGATGCCGAGCTCGCCGATGCCCTTGCTGCCCATGGGGTTGAGGAGTCCGTCGTCCTCGTCGATCCAGTGGGCCTGGAGGTCGGCGGGCACGTCCGCGTGGGTGGGCACGTGGTAGGAGGCCAGGTCGCTCTCGGCGAAGTCGCCGTGGGCGGCGTCCATGGTGCTGTGCTCCGTCAGGGCCATCCCGAGGCCCATGACCATGCCGCCGGTCAACTGGGAGCGCGCGGTGCGCGGGTTCAGGATCCGCCCGGCGGCGAACACGCCGAGCATGCGGCGGGCGCGGACCTCGCCGGTGACGGTGTCGACCTGCACCTCGGCGAACTGGGCGCCGAAGGCGTGCCGTGCGTACGGGGGCGTGCGGCGGGCCTCGGCGCCGGTGTCGGCGGTGGCGGTGAGGCCCTCGTCGGGGAGCGGGCCGTCGTGGGCGGCGAGGAGCGCGGCGAGTCCGGTGGCGGCCTTGTGGACGGCCCAGCCCCAGGAGGCGGTGCCGGAGGAGCCGCCGGCGAGCGGGGCGCGGGGCAGCCGGGTGCTGCCGATCTCGATGCGCACGGCGTCCAGCGGCACGCCCAGCACCTCGGCGGCGATCTGCGCGAGGACGGTGCGGGCGCCGGTGCCGATGTCGGTGGCGTTGGTCCGGACGGTGCGGGTG
Source organism: Streptomyces sp. CC228A (assembly GCF_021390935.1). Taxonomy (GTDB): domain Bacteria; phylum Actinomycetota; class Actinomycetes; order Streptomycetales; family Streptomycetaceae; genus Streptomyces. Next base: position 948,017 of record NZ_JAJPUI010000001.1, on the reverse strand, counting down.
CCGTCGGGGTGGGCGGTGACGGACGCGGCCGACGGGGAGACGTACGCGGGGTAGGTGGCGGCGGCGACGCCGGTGCCGATGAGCAGGTCGCCCTCGCGGCGGGCGGCGGGGCGCGGGTCGCGGTGGTGCCAGCCGAAGCGGCGGGCGCCCTCGCGCAGGCAGTCGACGAGGTGGCGGCTGCTGAAGGGGCGGCCGCTGTCCGGCTCGACGGCGGGCTCGTTGCGCACGCGCAGCTCGACGGGGTCCATGCCGAGGGCGTCCGCGAGCTCGTCCACGGCGGATTCCAGGGCGTACATGCCGGGGGTCTCGCCGGGGGCGCGCATCCAGGAGGGGGTGGGCACGTCGAGGGGGACGACGCGGTGGGTGGTGAGGCTGTGCGGCGAGCCGTACATGACGCGGGAGGGGACGGCGGCCTGTTCGACGAACTCGCTGATGCGGGAGGTGTGGGTGAGGACCTCGTGGCTGAGTGAGACGAGGGTGCCGTCGCGTTCCGCGCCGAGGCGCAGCCGGTGCAGGGTGGGCGCGCGGTGGCCGGTCACGGTCGGCAGGTGCCGCCGGGGCAGGGCGAGTTTGACGGGGCGGCCGGTGCGGATGGCGGCCATGGCGGCGAGGACGGCGTGGGGGCGGGTGGTTCCCTTGCTGCCGAAGCCGCCGCCGACGTGCTCGGCGACGACGGTGACCCGGTCCTCGGGCAGCCCGAACAGCGCGGCGAGCACCGCCCGCACGGTGCCGGTGCCCTGGCAGGAGTCGTAGACGGTGAGTCGGCCGCCGGCGAAGTGGGCGGTGGCCGCGTGCGGCTCCATGGGGTGGTTGTGCAGGGGCGGCAGCCGGTGGCGGGTGTCGACGCGCACCGGCGCGGCGGCGAAGGCGGCGGCCGCGTCGCCGCGCCGGCGGTGGGCGGGGTGGCCGCCGTTGACCTCGTCCGGTGTGTACGTCTCGGGGTGGTCCTCGGCGAGGACGACGTCGTGCGGCTCCGGTTCGTCGCCGTGGTCGGCGCAGGTGACGCGGACGGCGGCAGCGGCGGCGCGCGCGTCCTCCAGGGTGTCGGCGACCGCGAGGGCGACGTACCAGCCGCGGTGCGGGACGGTGTCGTACTGGAGGACGTCGAGGGCGGGGTCGTCGGGCGGGACGGCGAAGCGGGGCGCGTCGAACGGGGTGAGGACGGTGAGGACCCCCGGCAGGGCCAGCGCGTCGGCGGTGTCGACGGAGGTGAGCCTGCCGCAGGTGACCCCGGCGGCCACGGGCCAGGCGTAGGCGCAGCCAGGCGGGGTGTGCTCGGCGGCGTAGCGGGCGGCGCCGGTGACCTTGGCCCGGCCTTCCAGGCGCTCGGCGGGCGCGCCGAGGACGGTGCGGCGCGGCGGCTGGTCGGCCATGGCGGTCCTCTCAGGGGCGGGGGCGGCGGGTGCCGGCGAGGTCGGCGAGGACGGCCGCGCCGAGGCGCCGCGCGAGGGCGGGTTTGCAGGCGTTGTCGCGGAGCGGCTCGGCGGCGGCCAGTTCGTCGGCGAGGGCCCGGTCGACGGCGTCGGCGGTCGGGGCGGCGCCGAGCAGGGCGGCCTCGGCGCGGCGGGCCCGCCACGGCCGGTGGGCGAGCCCCCGAAGGCGAGGGCCACGTGCCGCACGGCCCCGTGCTCGTCGAGGTCGAGGACGGCGGCGGCGGAGACGAGGGCGAAGGCGTACGAGGCGCGGTCGCGGACCTTGCGGAACGCCGACGCCCGCCCGGCGACGGCCCCGGGCAGCAGCACGCCGGTGACGAGTTCGCCGGGCTCGATGACGGTGTCGCGCTCCGGGTGGTCACCGGGCAGCCGGTGGAAGTCCGCCGCGGGCACGCTGCGGGCCGTCCCGCCGGGGCCGCGCAGTTCCACGTCGGCGTCGCAGGCGGCGAGCGCCACGGCGACGTCGGAGGGGTGGGTGGCGATGCAGTGCGCGGAGTGCCCGAGCACGGCGTGGTCGCGGTGGACGCCGTCCCGTGCGCCGCAGCCGCTTCCGGGTGAGCGCTTGTTGCAGGGCTTGGACAGGTCCTGGAAGTACGGGCAGCGGGTGCGCTGCAGGAGGTTCCCGCCGAGGGTGGCGGTGTTGCGCAGCTGGCCGGAGGCGCCGGCGAGCAGGGCCCGTGACACGGCGGGGTAGCGGGCGCGGACCAGGGGGTGGGCGGCGAGGTCGCTGCCCCGCACGGCGGCGCCGATCCGCAGCCCGCCGTCGCCGGTCTCCTGCACGTCGTCCAGCGGCAGCCGGCCGACGTCGACGAGGAGGTCGGGCTGCTCGACGCCGAGCTTCATCAGGTCGACGAGGTTGGTGCCGCCCGCGAGGTAGCGGGCGCCGGTCCGGCCGCCGTGGGCGGCGGTGGCCTCCTCGACGCTGCGGGCGCGGACGTACGCGAAGGGCTTCACCGCGCCACGTCCTCGACGGCTTGCACGATGTGGGGGTAGACGCCGCAGCGGCACAGGTTGCCGCTCATCCGCTCCCGGATCTCGTCGGGCGTCAGGGTGACGGCGCCCTGCGCGGGCGGCGCGTCGGCGGGGGTGGCGTGCGAGGGGTGGCCCGCGGCGGCCTCGGAGAGCACGCCGGCGGCGGAGCAGAGCTGCCCGGGCGTGCAGTAGCCGCACTGGAAGGCGTCGCGGTCGAGGAACGCCCGCTGGAGCGGGTGCAGCGCGCCGTCGGGTGCGGCGAGCCCCTCCACGGTGGTGACGTGCCGCCCGTCCTGGGCGACGGCCAGGAGGAGGCAGCTGTTGGCGCGGCGCCCGTCGACGAGGACGGTGCAGGCCCCGCACTGGCCGTGGTCGCAGCCCTTCTTGGCGCCGGTCAGCCCGAGCTGCTCGCGCAGCAGGTCGAGGAGGGTGGTGCGGTGGTCGACGGTGAGGGCGCGGGCGCTGCCGTTGACGGTGAGGGCGACGGCGGACCGGTACGGGTCCGGGTCGGCCACCGCGGGTTCCTGCGGGTGCGGGGTGCTCGGCTGCACGGTGCGGGGCCTTCCTGGGGGTCGGGGCGGGGCGCGGCGGGGGCTCGGCCGCGGGCGGGGCGTCGGCGCCCGGCGGCTCAGAGCGCCTCGTCCTCGCCGTCCGCGGGCACCTCGTGCATGGCGGCCTCCTCCGCGGAGGCGGCGCCGCCGTTGACGCCGACGTCCCGGCCGACCACGTCCTTCTCGGTGTCCTCGCGGACGCCCTCGTCGGGGGCGACCAGCCGTCCGGAGCGCCGCCGGCCGACCTGGTCGTCGTACGGCTCGCCCATGCCGCCCGGGAGGTCGCCGATCCCGTCCGGGAGCGCCTCCGGTCCGGTGGGCGGCTGGGTGGTGTCGGGTTCCTCCTCGGCGAGCCGCTGGTCGAGCGACTCCCCTTCCCGCTGCTCACGCGCGGTGGTGCCGTGGTGCCCGACGCCCAGCGGCCGCTCCGGCGGGGAGTAGCCCTCCTCGTACGGGCCGGCGGCCCGGTCCATGAGGGTGTCCTCCTCGTCCAGGATGCCGTGGTCCTCCCTGACCTCCCGGTCGTCGGTGGTGTCGGGCTGGTAGACCTGGTCGCCCATCGTCTCTTCGGTTCCCATGGCTGGCTCCCGTGTGCTGCTCGGTCCGCCGTCGGTTCGCCCTGCTCGCGTATCCAGCCTGAGCCAGGTCACACCTCCCGGCACCCCGGGCACCCGGCAACCGGGCGACGCGGGCGCCCGTCGGAGGCCGCCCGGCGGGGGCCGGCGCTCAGGAGGTCTCGGTGAGTTCCCGCGGCCTGCCCGGGAGGTCCCAGCTCAGGGCGCGGTCGGCCTGCTCACGGGTGCGCTCGGCCAGGGCGCGGACCTCGTTCAGGACGTCGCCCAGCTCCTCGACCACCTGGTCGTAGATGGGCGAACCGGAACGGTGAGGGGTCTGCGGGGACATGCGGGACTCCTGGAGGAAATTCGGGAATGCTGGGGCGCGGGGCGGCCGGGGCCGCGGTCCGCGCGGCCGTACGCCTGCCCGGGGAGCCGTCCGGCCATGCTGTGGCATATCCCACTGCCCCCTGCACGGGGCGTCCGCCCGCCTGGAGGACCCGGCGCGGGAGTGCCCGCGCGGCCGGTCGCCGCGGCGCGCGGGCACGTGCCGGGGCGCGGCCCCGGCTGCGTACGTCCCGGGTCAGCGCACCCCTTCCTGCGTGCGCCGCACGCACTCCGCGACGACCGCGCCCAGGTCCCCGTGCCGGCGCAGCAGCCGCCGCTGGACGTGGGCGCCGGTACCGCCGCTCATGAGGTCGTCCAGCGCCTTGCGGGCGTGGGCGAGGTCGCCGTTGTCGTCGAGGGCGGCCTCCACGTGGTGGAAGAGCGCCTGGACGACCCGTTCCGCGGGGGCCGGGCGCATGGTGGCCGGATGGATGAGCTCGTCGTCGAGGCCGGACCGCCCGGCCCGCCAGGACGCGGCCCGCAGCAGTCCGATGCCGTGCCGGGCAGGGGGCCGGCCCTCGCGCCACTCGCGGGCGGCGGTGTCGACGAGCGCGCGCACGAGCGTGGCCACGAGCACGGTGGTGGAGGCGTCGAGGCACACGTCCGCGGCGCGGATCTCCACGGTCGGGTAGCGGCTCGACAGCCGGGCGTCGAAGTAGATCATCCCTTCGTCCTGGAGGACCCCGGTCGACAGGAGGTCGCGCACCTGCTGGTGGTAGCCGTCCGCGGAGCCGAAGAGCTCCACCGGTCCGGCCGAGGGCCAGCGGTTCCAGACGCGGCTGCGGTAGCTGGCGTACCCGCTGTCGTCCCCCTGCCAGAACGGCGAGTTGACGCTGAGCGCCAGCAGCACCGGGAGCCAGGGCCGGACGCGGTCGAGGACGCCGACGCCCTCCTCGTCCGAGGCGACGGACACGTGGACGTGGCAGCCGCAGGTGAGCTGTTCGCGCGCAGTGAGGCCGAAGTGCTCCTCGATCCACTGGTAGCGCTTGTCCTCGGTGAGCGCGGGCCGCACGGGCAGCGGCGAGGTCGCCAGCGCGACGACGGCCGCGCCCGCCTCCGCGGCGAAGGCGGCGGCCTCCGCGCGGCAGCGCTCGATGTCGGCGGCCAGTTCGGCCATGGCGGTCTGGGGGTGTGTCCCGAACTCCAGCTGGTGGCCCTGCAACTCCTTCGTGAAGGCGTGTGCCCTGCCCTCGTTCCGTCTGGCCGCTACGGCCAGTACCGCTGTGGAGAGTGCGCGGGGCTCTCCCGTCCGCGGGTCCACGAGGAGGAGTTCCTCCTCCACTCCGACACTGCGCAAAGGAACCCGCCTTTCCGATCGCATCCTGAGAGGGACAACTGACGGAACTGCCGGACGTGCTGAACGCTGGTGCGGTCGTGCTGGACGCACCATCATCCCTGGTGCCGCGGTCGTGCGCACCGTCCAGGAAGGCCGTCGGCGGGATCTGGCGAGTTCCCGCCGGACCGGCTCCAAACATGCCGCGGCCGGCCCGGCTCACTCCTCCCTGGCGCCTCCGCCGTGCGGCGCAGCCCCTGCCCCACCGACGCCGGAGCGGCAGCGGGGCCGGAATCGTACGGGTCTTCGGGGCGGCCCGGCGGCGGGGCGGGGCCACCGGCGTCCCGGCGGCCCCGCCCCGCTCTCCCTCCCCTGCGGACGGCTCAGACGATGGGCGGGCCGGCGAACCGTACGAGTTCGAGGGCCTGCTGCGGAACCAGTCGCCCGCCGGGGGTCGACGGTGCCGCGGGCGGGGTCCTCGGGGCCGGGGGTGCCGCGCAGGCACAGGCCGTCCGACTCCCCCGGGATCTTGATCCACAGGCGGGCGTCGTGCAGGGGCTCGCCGGTGCGGGTGGTCGGCCGGGCGCCGAGGCCGCGGTCCGGCGGGTTGCACCACTCCTGGGCGTCCGGGTACGCCCCGCGGGCGCCGTCCAGGGCCCGCGGCCGTTGCGGCTGGAGTCGGTCACGAAGTGCTTCATCGCGCGCGGGTCGGCGGGCGCGTTCGCCGCGACCCAGGCGTCGGCCTCCTCCTGCGGCGTCCACTGGTCCGGGCAGTGCGCGGGGTCGCCGCCGCCCGCCGCGTGGGCGAGGCAGGCGGAGATCAGTGTGCCGTAGCGGACGTTGGCGGCGTCGGTCTGGTAGTTCGAGACGTTCAGGAAGAAGCCGGCCGCCCCGTCGACGCCGCCCTCCGCGAGGCGCGGGACGATGCTGCGGACGCTGTGCCAGCCGGGGTGTCCCGCGTCCAGGTACACCTTGGTGCGCGGCAGCCGTCCGAGGACGTCGACGGCGTACCGGATCTCCTTGAAGCGGGCCGCCGTGAGGGTGCCCTCGGCGTCGTCCTGGCCGCAGTCGGAGGGCATCAGGGCGAGCGAGTCGGGTTCGAGGACGACCAGGGCCCGGTGGCCGCCGATGCCGCGGGCGACGGCGTCGATCCAGGCCTGGTACTCGGCCGTGTTCGAGGCCCCGCCGCCGGAGTAGTTGGCGCAGTCCCGGCCGGGGACGTTGTAGAGCGCCAGCACCGGCAGGGCGCCCTTGCGGGCCGCGGCGCGGACGACGTCCCGGGCGGCGCCGGCCGCCTCGCCGGGCGACTCTCCGGTCAGCCAGACGGCCTGGGGGGTGCGCACCATGCGGAGGATCCCGACGGCGTCCTGGTACCTCCCCTCCCGGGCCAGGTCGCGGATCTGCTCCACGGCGCCCGGGTTGGGCGCCGGGGTGTGGAGGCGGGCGGTGTCGTGCGCACCGCTCCCCGCGGCCGCGGGGGCGGGCGGCAGGGCGGCGGCGAGGGCGAGCGGCAGAGCGAGCAGGGCGCCGGCCGCTCTTCGGCGGACACGGGTGGGCACACGGCTGCGCAGGTGCGTGCGGATACGCATGGCGGGACCTCCGGCAACGACTACTGGGAGCGCTCCCAGGAGCCTTCCGCCACAGCCGCGTACACGTCAAGAGCCCGAACGGAACGGACGCCCTCCGGCAGCCGCGGCGGGGCCCTCGACGGGCACTCCGCAGGGCGCACGACGCGGCTGCGGGCCTGAGCCGTACGGCCGCGGGGTGGCGGCAGGCGGGCAACTGGGGCGGCGGCGCGAGCAGCCGAGGGCGGCGGCTCGGGGACAACGGATGGCACCAGCAACCGAAGGCGCCGGCAGCCAAGGACGGCAGCGCGGGGACAGCCACAGGCGCCAGCCGAGGGCGGCGCGAGCAGCCGAGGGCACCAGCAACCGAGGGCGGCGCGGGGCGGCCGGGGGCGCCGGCAGCCGAGGCCGGCAGCGCGGTGGCGCGGGCGGCCGGGCCGCGGGGCTTGCAGCGGCGCAGCCACGCAGCACGTCCGGCCCTCAGAGGGGCCGCTGTCCCAGCCCCGTCCGGTCAGCCGGGGGCGGGGGCGCGGGGGCGGCCGGCCTTCAGGGGTTCGGCGGCCCGGCGCCGCCGGGTGGTGTCACGCCACGGAGTCGATGCGGCCCGCCGGGGCGTCGGGGCCGTCGTGGTGGATGGGGGTGTGCGCGCCGGTGAGCGAGACGCCGCTGCCGCCGCGGCGGTGGGCGACGATCTCGGCGGCGATGGAGATCGCGGTCTCCTCCGGGGTGCGGGCGCCGAGGTCCAGGCCGATGGGCGAGCGGAGCCGCGCCAGTTCCAGTTCGGTGACGCCGACCTCCCGCAGCCGGCGGTTGCGGTCCTGGTGGGTGCGGCGGGAGCCCATCGCGCCCACGTAGGCGACCGGGAGGCGCAGGGCGCGCTGGAGGAGCGGCACGTCGAACTTGGCGTCGTGCGTCAGCACGCACAGCACCGTACGGGAGTCGACGTCCGTGGAGTCGAGGTACTCGTGGGGCCAGCCCACCACGACCTCGTCGGCTTCCGGGAAGCGCGCGGCGGTGGCGAACACCGGGCGGGCGTCGCACACCGTGACCCGGTAGCCGAGGAACGCGCCGACCCTGACCAGGGCCGAGGCGAAGTCGATGGCGCCGAAGACGATCATGCGGGGCGGCGGCACGCTGGACTCGACCAGGAGCGTCAGGGGCCGCCCGCAGCGCGAGCCGTCCGCACCGATGGCGACCGTTCCGGTCCGGCCCGCGTCGAGCAGCGCGCGGGCCTCGGCGGCGGCGGTGCGGTCCAGCTCCGGGTGGCCGCCGAGGCCGCCCTCGTACGAGCCGTCGGGGCGCACCAGCAGCGCGGTGCCCATCAGCTCGCGCGGGCCGTCCGCGACCCTGGCGAGGGCCGCCGCGCTGCCCGCGGCGGCCGTCGCCAGGGCGGCGGGGTAGACCCCGCCGCGGACGGGGGTGACGAGGACGTCGATGACGCCGCCGCAGGTGAGGCCGACGGCGAAGGCGTCCTCGTCGCTGTAGCCGAAGCGTTCGAGGATGGTCTCGCCGTCCTCGAGGGCCTGCCGGCACAGTTCGTACACCGCCCCCTCCACGCATCCGCCCGAGACCGAGCCGACGGCCGTGCCGGCGGCGTCGACGGCGAGCGCGGCACCCGGCTGGCGGGGTGCGCTGCCGCTGACGGCGACGACGGTGGCGACGGCGAAGTCGCGCCCCTGCTCGGCCCACTGGGCGAGCTCTTCGGCGATGTCCAGCATGTCGGCCTCCTCGGGTCTCGGGAGCGGAAGGGTGGAGGGGGGCGGCGGTCAGGGGCGGGTCAGTGTCCTGTGCCGGTGGCGAAGTAGAAGACGAAGACCGCCGAGAGGATCCACATGAGGATGCTCGGTTCCCGCCACTTGCCCTGCGCCGCCTTGATGGCGCAGAAGGCGATGACTCCGGCGCCGACACCCGTGGTGATGGTGTAGGTGAACGGCATCAGGACGACCGTGAGGAAGACCGGTACGGCGACCGACCAGTCGCCCCAGTCGACGTGGCGGGCGTTCTGCAGCATCATCGCGCCGATCACGACGAGGGCGGCGGAGGCGACCTGGCCGGGGACGAGCTGGGTGAGCGGGGTGAAGAACAGGCACGCGGCGAAGAACAGGCCGGTGACCGAGGCGGAGAGGCCCGTGCGGGCGCCTTCGCCGACGCCGGTGGCGGACTCGATGAAGACGGTCTGGCCGGAGGCGCTCGTGACGCCGCCGATCGCGCCGCCCGCGCCGTCGATGAAGAGGGCCTTGTTGAGGCCCGGCATCTTGCCGGCGTGGTCGGCGAGCTTGGCCTCCTGGCCGACGGCGATGATGGTGGCCATCGCGTCGAAGAAGCCGGCCAGCACCAGGGTGAAGACCACCATGGCGACGGCGGCGTAGCCGAGCTGCTCCCAGCCGCCGAACTCGACCTGGCCGAAGAGTGAGAAGTCCGGCATCGAGACGACGCTGCCGTGCAGGATCGGCGCGCTGCCGCCCCACTCGTCCTCGGAGATCCAGCCGGCGGCGGTGGCGGTGACGGAGATGACCGTGCCGACGACGATGCCGAGGAGGATCGCTCCGGGCACCTTCCGGGCCTGCAGCATGAAGATCAGCAGCAGGGTGACGACGAAGAGGACGACGGGCCAGCCGGTGAGCGAGCCGTTCACGCCGAGGGTGACCGGGCCGCCGCCCTCGCTCTTGCCGACGAAGCCGGCGTTGACGAAACCGATCATGGCGATGAACAGGCCGATGCCGATGGTGATGCCGTGCTTCATCGCCAGGGGTATCGCGTTCATGATGAACTCGCGGACGCCGGTGACCACCAGCAGGCAGATCACCGCGCCGTAGATGACGCACATGCCCATGGCCTGCGGCCAGGTCATGCTGGGCGCGACCTGGGTGGAGACGACGCCCGCGACGCTGAGGCCCGCCGCCAGGGCGAGCGGGACCTTGCCGATGAGACCCATCGCCAGGGTGGTGACCGCTGCGGCCAGGGCGGTGGCGGTGATCAGGGCGGGCTGGCTCAGCTTGTTCCCGAGCACGTCCTCGCCGCCGAGGAGCAGCGGGTTGAGCAGGAGGATGTACGCCATGGCCATGAAGGTCGTGACGCCGCCGCGCACCTCGCGCGCGACCGTGGATCCTCTGTGACTGATGTGAAAGTACCGGTCGAGCCAGGACCGTCCGGCGGGGATGCGCGGGCCTTGGCCCGCGTCGTCCGAGACGGTTCTGGGCTCCACTGACGACTGGGTCATGGTGCCTGACTCCCAAGGTTCAAAGGGGCACCCGCGGGGACGCCTGTCCGGGTCTGAGTGCGGGATTTGGGATGCTGCTTGGCTGCACGACCCGGGGGACGGCCCGAGACGAACGGTGGGGGGGGGTTGCGGGGGGTGGCTCCGGGCGGGGCGGGCGCGGACCTGTGACGTTCCTGTGAGGCACGCTCCGCCCGGAGGGTTCGTGGGGCCGGGGGGACGGGTCCCCCCGGCGCGCCGTCACGCCGTACCGGTGAGGTGCTCCGGGCGCACCGGCGTACGGTCGAGTGCCAGCCCGGTCGCGTTGCGGATCGCCGCGAGGACGGCCGGGGTGGACGACAGGGTGGGGGCCTCGCCGATGCCGCGCAGCCCGTAGGGGGCGTGGTCGTCGGCGAGTTCCAGCACGTCGACCGGGATGGTCGGCGTGTCGAGGATGGTGGGGATGAGGTAGTCCGTGAAGGAGGGGTTCTTCACCTTCGCGGTCTTCGGGTCGACGACGATCTCCTCCATGACCGCCACACCCAGGCCCTGGGTGGTGCCGCCCTGGATCTGGCCGACGACGGACAGCGGGTTGAGGGCCTTGCCGACGTCCTGGGCGCAGGCCAGCTCGATGACCTTGACCAGGCCGAGCTCGGTGTCCACCTCCACGACCGCGCGGTGGGCGGCGAAGGAGTACTGGACGTGGCCGTTGCCCTGGCCGGTGCGCAGGTCGAACGCCTCGGTGGGGCGGTGGCGCCACTCGGCCTCGATCTCCACGGCCTCGTCGCCGAGGACGTCGACGAGGTCGGCGAGGACCTCCCCGCCGTCGGTGACGACCTTGCCGCCCTCCAGGAGGAGTTCGGCGGTGGCCCAGGCCGGGTGGTAGGTGCCGAACCTGCGGCGGCCCATCTCCAGGACCTTCTCGCGGACGAGCTCGCAGGAGTTCTTGACGGCGCCGCCGGTGACGTACGTCTGCCGGGAGGCGGAGGTGGAGCCGGCGGAGCCGACCTGGGTGTCGGCCGGGTGGATGGTCACCTGGGTGACGCCCAGCTCCGTGCGGGCGATCTGCGCGTGCACGGTGACGCCGCCCTGGCCGACCTCCGCCATCGCGGTGTGGACGGTGGCGACGGCCTCGCCGTTGATGACCTCCATGCGCACCTTGGCGGTGGAGTAGTCGTCGAAGCCCTCGGAGAAGCCGACGTTCTTGATGCCGACCGCGTAGCCGACGCCGCGGACGACGCCCTCGCCGTGGGTGGTGTTGGACAGGCCGCCGGGCAGGGCGCGCACGTCGGCGCCCTCGGTGGTCTCCCACTGGCGCTCGGGCGGCAGCGGCCGGGCCTTGATGCGGCGCAGCAGCTCGGCGACCGGGGCCGGGGAGTCGACCGGCTGCCCAGTCGGCATGATCGTGCCCTGCTCCATGGCGTTGAGCTGCCGGAACTCGACGGGGTCCATGCCGAGCTTCGCCGCCAGCTTGTCCATCTGCGCCTCGTAGGCGAAGCACGCCTGGACCGCGCCGAAGCCGCGCATGGCGCCGCAGGGCGGGTTGTTGGTGTAGAGGGCGATGGCCTCGATGTCGACGTCGTCGACGACGTACGGGCCGACGGACAGCGAGGAGGCGTTGCCGACGACGGCCGGGGAGGCGGAGGCGTAGGCGCCGCCGTCCAGCACGATCCGGCACTTCATGTGGGTGAGCTTGCCGTCCCTGGTGGCGCCGTGCTCGTAGTAGAGCTTCGCCGGGTGGCGGTGGACGTGCCCGAAGAAGGACTCGAAGCGGTTGTAGACCATCTTCACGGGCTTGCCGGTGCGCAGGGCGAGCAGGCAGGCGTGGATCTGCATGGAGAGGTCCTCGCGGCCGCCGAAGGCGCCGCCGACGCCGGAGAGCGTCATGCGGACCTTCTCCTCGGGCAGGCCGAGGACGGGGGCGATCTGGCGGAGGTCCGAGTGGAGCCACTGGGTGGCGACGTACAGGTCGACGCCGCCGTCCTCGCAGGGCACGGCGAGGCCGGACTCGGGGCCGAGGAACGCCTGGTCCTGCATGCCGAAGGTGTACTCGCCCTCGACGATCACGTCGGCCCGCTTGCGGGCCTCCTCGACGTCGCCGCGGACGATGGGCTGGCGGTGCACGACGTTCGGGTGCGGGACGTGCCCGGCGTGGTGGTCGTCGCGGCCCGGGTGGAGGAGCGGGGCGTCCTCGGCGAGGGCGGACGCCTCGTCGGTGACGACGGGCAGCTCGCGGTAGTCGACCTTGATCTTGGCGGCCGCGCGGCGGGCGGTCTCCGGGTGGTCGGCGGCGACGAGGGCGACCGGCTCGCCGTGGTGGCGTACGCGGCCGTGGGCGAGGACCGGGGTGTCCTGGATCTCCAGGCCGTAGTTCTTCACGTCGGTCGGCAGGTCGTCGTAGGTGAGGACCGCGTACACGCCGGCCTGGGCGAGGGCCTCCGAGACGTCGATGGAGACGATCTCGGCGTGGGCCACGGGCGAGCGGAGGATCTGGCCCCACAGCATGTCCTCGTGCCACATGTCCGAGGAGTACGCGAACTCGCCGGTGACCTTGAGGGTGCCGTCGGGGCGGAGCGTGGACTCGCCGATGCCGCCCTTGGTGCCCTGGGCGCCCTGGGTGACCTTGGTGGGCGTGCCGGCCGGAGCCGCGGCGGCCCGGATGCTGCTCGTGCTGCTCATGGTCAGACCGTCCCTTCCTGGAGCCCCTGGCGTTCCTGGCGGGCGGCCGCGAGGCGGACGGCGTCCAGGATCTTCTCGTAACCGGTGCAGCGGCAGAGGTTGCCGGAGAGCGCTTCGCGGATGTCCTCGTCGGTCGGGGACGGGTTGCGCTCCAGCATCTCGTCGGCGGCGACGAGCAGGCCGGGGGTGCAGAAGCCGCACTGGACGGCGCCCGCGTCGATGAAGGCCTGCTGGATCGGCGACAGCTCGGTGCCCTCGCCGGTCTGGGAGTCGGTGCCCTTGGCGGACCAGCCCTTGGCCTCGTCGAGGGACGTGCCGGAGGACCCGCAGGCGCCGGAGGCGCAGCCGCCCTCGGCGCGCTGCCTGGCGTAGTCGGCGAGGCCCTCGACGGTGACGACGTCGCAGCCCTCGACCTGGCCTGCGGCGACCAGGCAGGAGCACACCGGCACACCGTCGAGGCGGACCGTGCAGGAGCCGCACTCGCCCTGCTCGCAGGCGTTCTTGGAGCCGGGCAGGCCCAGCCGCTCACGCAGGACGTAGAGGAGGGACTCGCCCTCCCAGACGTCGTCGGCCTGCTGGGGGCGTCCGTTGACCGTGAAGTTGACGCGCATGGTCATGCAGCTCCTTCAAGCGTGCGGGCACTGCCGCGGTACTGCTCCCAGGTCCAACCGAGGGTGCGCCGGGCCATGATGCCGACGGCGTGGCGGCGGTACCTGGCGGTGCCGCGCACGTCGTCGATGGGGTTGCAGGCGGCGGAGGCGAGGTCCGCGAACTGCTTGGCGACGGACGGGGTGATGATCTTGCCGTTGTCCCAGAAGCCGCCCTCCTCCAGCGCGGCGTTCAGGAACTCCTCGGCCTCCTTCGCCCGGATGGGGGTGGGCGCGGCGGAGCCGATCCCGGTGCGCACGGTGCGGGTCTCCGGGTGGAGGGCGATGCCGAAGGCGCAGACGGCGATGACCATGGCGTTGCGGGTACCCACCTTGGAGTACTGCTGCGGGCCGCCGGCCTTCTTGATGTGGACGGTCTTGATCAGCTCGTCGGGCTGCAGGGCGTTGCGCTTGACGCCGGTGTAGAACTCGTCGATCGGGATGAAGCGGCTGCCGCGGACCGACTCGACCTCCACCTCGGCGCCCGCGGCCAGCAGGGCCGGGTGGGCGTCGCCGGCGGGGGACGCGGTGCCGAGGTTGCCGCCGACACCGCCGCGGTTGCGGATCTGCGGCGAGGCCACGGTGTGGGAGGCGAGCGCGAGGCCGGGCAGTTCGGCGCGCAGGTGCTCCATGATCCGGGTGTACGGGACGGAGGCGCCCAGCCGGACGTTCTCCTCGCCGACCTCCCAGTCACGGAGCAGCTCGATGCGGTTCAGGTCCAGGAGGTACTCGGGCCGCCGGTGGTCGAAGTTGATCTCGACCATGACATCGGTGCCACCCGCGATGGGCACAGCCGTGGGGTGCTCGGCCTTGGCGGCCAGCGCCTCCTCCCAGCTTGCGGGGCGAAGGAAGTCCATGAGTGGCTCTCTTCATTCTGATGACGTGATCCCGCCGCTCCGGGTCTCCCCCGCCTCCCCCGGCGGCCTGGTACGTCCGGGGCGGGACGTACGGGGCGCCCGTGGGGCGGTGGGATCGGGGCGGTGTGATCGATGCGATCGGGGCTTCTCGCCGGGGGTCGGGGACGGCCGGCCCTGGACGGGGTGTTCATCTGGTGTTAACGCGTTGTGGCCCCAGTACACCCAGCGGTGCTCCACCCGGTGCAGTCACCGAAACCATGAAGGAGTTGGCTGGCAGGGCGGGCCATCTTGTAGATTCGAACGAAAGGCGAGGATCGGCAACCTCTCCGTTTCCCCCCGGAAACACCAAGCCACGGGGCACCGGCGACAACCGGACACCTCCCGGGCACCCAGGGGCCCCGTGCCCCCCTCGGAACACCCTCACACCCACGAACACCCACGAGAAGGATCGGCGGCGACGACATGCGGCTGCGCGCACTGCTGGAGACCGACGCGCTGGGCCTGCGGCTCCTCGGCGGCGAGGACGAGCTGGACCGCACCGTGCGCGGCGTCATGACGACGGACCTGCGGGACCCCAGCCGCTACCTGTCCGGCGGCGAGCTGGTGCTCACCGGTCTGGCCTGGCGGCGCGGCCCCGCGGACTCCGAGCCGTTCGTACGGATCCTGTCGGCGGCCGGGGTGGCGGGCCTCGCCGCGGGCGAGGCGGAGCTGGGGCCGGTCCCCGAGGATCTCGTCGAGGCGTGTTTGCGCCATCGCCTGCCGCTGTTCGCCGTGAACGAGTCCGTTGCATTCGCAACCATTACGGAGCATGTCGTACGACAGGTGTCCGGCGAGCGCGCCGGGGACCTGGCGGCCGTCGTCGATCGCCACAGGAGGCTGATGACGTCCGGCCCGGCCGGCGGCGGCCCCGAGGTCGTCCTCGACCTGCTCGGCTCCGACCTCGACCTGCGGGCCTGGGTGCTGTCGCCGACGGGCCGGCAGATCGCCGGCGCGGGCACGGACCTGCCCGCGCAGCTCGGGGCGCTGCTCGCCGGGGAGCACCTGGCCGCGACCCGCATGGGGCGGCGCGGACCGCACCGGGCCGCGGTGGGCGGGACCACGTACTCGCTCTTCCCGATCCGCAACACCGGGCGCGGCGCCGCGCCGGCGGTCAGGGACGTGCGCGAGACGGTGCTGTCGGACTGGCTGCTGGCCGTGGAGGCGGACGCGGGCGACTGGCCGGCGGCCCGGCTGGACCTGCTGCAGGGCGTCACCCAGCTCATCGCCGTGGAGCGGGACCGGCGCGACGCGGCCCGCGCGGTGCGGCGCCGACTGGCCCAGGAGGTCCTGGAGCTGGTGCAGACGGGCGCGGCCCCGCGGAGATCGCGGCGCGGCTGCGGGTGGCGGCGCCGGTGCTGCTGCCGGGTCTCGGCACGGCACCGCACTGGCAGGTCATCGTGGCGCGGGTCGAATGGGGCGAGGACGGCGCGGCGGTGGAACCCGGGCCGGTGGCGCAGTCCCTGCTGGAGGAGGTGCTGGTCGACCCGGCGACGACGGGCCCGGAGTCGGCGGACCGGATCGCGGTCGCGCACACCGGCGACGAGGCCATCGCGCTCGTCCCCCTGCCGGCCCTGCCCCCGTCCGTCACCGAACCGGCAGCGGACGGCGGCGAGCCCGCCGCGGACCCGGCGGTGGACGGCGGGCCCGGACTGCACGCGGACCGGCTGCTGGCGGCCGTGCGGGTGCCGCTGTCCGCGGGCCTCGGCGAGGACGGGCGGCTCACCCTGGGCGTCAGCGCGGCGGTGCACTCGGCGGAGGCCTGCGCGGCGCCTTGGAGGAGGCCCGGCACGCCCGCCGCGTGGCGGCGGCCCGTCCCGGCCGGGTGTGCGCGGCCGGCCACCACGAGCTGGCGTCCCACGTGCTGCTGCTCCCGTTCGTGCCGGACGACGTGCGCCGCGCGTTCACGGCCCGCCTGCTGGACCCCCTGCGCGACTACGACCGGCGGCACCGGGCGGAGCTGATCCCGACCCTGGAGGCGTTCCTGGACTGCGACGGCTCCTGGACCCGCTGCGCCACACGGCTGCACCTGCACGTGAACACCCTGCGGTACCGCGTCGGCCGCATCGAGCAGCTGACGGGCCGCGACCTGTCCCGCCTGGAGGACAAGCTGGACTTCTTCCTGGCGCTGCGCATGTCGTGAGGGCTGCGCATGTCGTGAGGATCGGGGGAGGCGGCGCGGCGGTCGCGTCCCACCGCAACGGCGGCTGGTCTGGGTGCTCTTCGTGGCGGCGCTATGGGGTCGTGCGGGCAATCGGGACGGACGCGGACGCGGCTCCGTCCGGCGGTCGCCGAAACCCCGGCGCAGTGACCTCTGCCGGTACGCTCCCGACCGGGCGCGGTCGCGCCGCACCCGGCGTCCGGTGGTGATCGACTCGGGATGCCACGCGTCACGGCGGAGAAGGATTGCACACGGGCACCTGGCCGAGCCGCGACCGGCGGACCGGGTGCTCCGGTTGCCGACAGGGCGCCATCCCGTGCGTGTTCAGGACAGCGAGCTGGGGCGGCGGGGCGGCGGAACGGCCCGGAGCAGCTCCCACAGGGGGCGCGAGCCGGACGCCCACACCCCCAGGGTGTGGCGGTCGACGATGTGCAGGTGCTGCTGCTCGGCGAAGTCCACGGCGGGTCCGGTGGCACGGCCGTTGGTCACGATGACCGCGACGTCGGCGCCGTGGACCGGGCGCGCGGTGCCGTTGAGCACCTGCAGGTCAGGGGTCCCCACCGCGGAGCCTGCGAGCCCCTTGCGCCGGTGCTTGCACTGGATCACCCAGCGGCGGCCGTAGGGGTCGGTGGCCTTCACATCCGCACCCAGGTCACCGCCGCCTCCGACCCGGACCGCGTCCCGGCAGCCGTCGCGGCGCATGAGGTCGCGCACCGCCTCCTCGAACCGTGAGTGGTGCAGGGCGTCGAGGTGGGGCAGGGCGTACCGCAGCCCCCGGGCCCGGACCGCTTCCCACCGTGCTCGCTGTCGCTTGTGGTGGATCCAGCCGCCGCCGACCAGCGCTGAGAGCGTGGCGAAGAAGACGAGGACCCACCAGTGGACCAGGAGCCAGTCGACGACAGCCACCACCAGAGCGACAACCGCGGTCGCGGCGAGCAGGGAGCCGACCAGCCGGTCGTCCGCCCGCCGACGGCGGCTCGGTCCACGGGTACGCCTCCGGGTCGGCCGGCGCCCGGGTGCCGGTGTCCTCCGCTTGCCTCCGCGGGAGCTCATCGGCCGGCCTGTGTGACGCCGCCTGCGAGCTGTCCCACGACGTTCAGGATGCCCTGGCCGATCGCGGTGGGGGCAAGCAGGACGCCCAGAGTCAGGATGACGATGGCTGTGGTCCTCTCCTCGGCCCGGCTGCGAGCCTGCGTACGGCGCCGCAGCCGGAAGAAGACGATGACTGCGAGCAGCACGGCCACATTGATGGTCAGCAACCGTCCGGACCTCCCCACCGACCGGCCATCACTGGCGGGGCGGCAGCTCACCGCCCCAGCGCTCATGTGTAGCGGCGCGCAGGTGGGTCGGGAGGCGGGTCGCCTGCGAATGGCACGAATGCATCGGGCCTGGCCGAATGCCGCGGCGACCGGTCGGTGATGCGCGCGGGCACCATACGGGCTTCCGAACGGGCCGCCCGCGGGACGCAGCGGCGGAGGGCGACCACAGACGACGATCAAGGCACCAGCCGCCCGGCAGGGGCGTGAACCGGCCTCGGCCGTGCGCTCCGCTTGGCGCGATCACGCTCTGCCGACGAAGGTAATGGGACGGTAAAGTGCGGAAGTGAGCGTGGTCGCGGGTGGCGTAGCCGCCCGTGCCGCCGTGCTGCGGCGCGCTCTGCAGACTGACCCGACCACACCGCGCCGCATGCGTTGCGCGCAGGAGGCAGGCCACTCGTGGACCCCCACCGGAACCTTCGCTTACCCGCCCTCTCCCCCTCCCCCACAGCGCCCGTGCAGCTCGCGCGGACCGCCCCCACCGGATCACCGGTGCCCGCGCAGCGCCCCTGCGCCCCCCGCCGCGCCCTCGCTTCGCGGCTCTCTCCTCTGCACCTCGGCATGACGGCCCGGACCGGCCGAAGAAGACCGCGCGCCCGCGCGGCGCGCCCCTGAGCCCGCCCCCGCGCCCCGCCGGGCGCCCCGCCGCCCGGCGTCTTCCCCCCACCGGTCCCGTGCTCCGAGGAACCCACCGTGCTCCGTGCCCTCAAGGATCCTGCCGTGCTGCGGCAGGACCTCCTCGCTTCCCTCGTCGTCTTCCTGGTCGCCGTCCCGCTGTGCATCGGCGTGGCCGTGGCCTCCGGCGTCCCCGCCGAACTGGGCCTGGTCACCGGCATCGTCGGCGGCCTGCTCGTCGGCGCCCTCCCGGGCAGCCGACTCCAGGTCAGCGGCCCCGCCGCCGGCCTGACCGTACTCGTGTACGACGCCGTCACCGCCTTCGGCGCCGCCATGCTCGGCGCGATCGTCCTGGCGGCCGGACTGCTCCAGGTCGCGATGGGCGCCCTGCGGTTCGGCCGCTGGTTCCGGGCCATCTCCCTGGCCGTCGTGCAGGGCATGCTCGCCGGCATCGGCCTGGTCATCGTCCTCGGCCAGCTCTACGCGCTGGCGGACGCCACCGCCCCGTCAGGGGGCCTGCAGAAAATAGCCGGCCTCCCCGGGCTCACCGGGGACATGGTCACCGCCGTGGTCTCTCCCACCGCCTTCGCCGTGGGCGCCGGCACCGTCGCCGTCCTCGTGCTGTGGCCGCGGCTGCCCGGACGCCTGCCCCGGGTCGTGCCGGGCGCGCTCGCCGCGGTGGCCCTCGCCACCGCCGTGACCTGGTTCGCCGGGCTGCCGGTGGCCAAGGTGGAGGTGCAGGGCCTGCTCGGCGCCCTGCGCCCGCCGGGCGCCGAGGAGTTCGCCGGCCTGCTCGCCCCGGCCGTGCTCGGCACGGTGCTGGCGTTCGCGCTCATCGCCTCCGCCGAGAGCCTGTTCAGCGCGGCCGCGGTGGACCGGATGCACAACGGCCCCCGCACCCACTACGACAAGGAGCTGGTCGCCCAGGGCGTCGGCAACACCGTGTGCGGCGCGCTCGGGGCGCTGCCCATGACGGCCGTCATAGTCCGCAGCGCCGCCAACGTGCAGGCGGGCGCCCGCACCGCCCTGTCCCGGGTGCTGCACGGGTTGTGGCTGCTGCTGTTCGCGGCGCTGCTCCCGGCCGTGATCGGCACGGTGCCGCTGGCCGCGCTGGCGGGTGTGCTGGTGCACGCGGGCTGCAAGCTGGTGCCCGTACGCGAGTGGGGGCCGCTGTGGCGGGACCACCGGGGCGAGGCCGTCGTCCTCGCGGTGACGGCGGTGGCCGTGGTGACGACGAACCTGTTCGAGGGTGTGCTGCTGGGACTGCTGGTGGCCGTGGTGAAGACGGCGTGGGACACCTCGCACGTCCACGTCGACGTACGCGAGGACACCGGCGTACGCGAGGACACCGCCGTGCGCGAGGGCACCGGCCTACGGGAGGGCACCGCCGCCCGCCTGGACAGCGGCGTGCGCCGGGACTCCGGCGCCCACGGGCACGCCGGCGCGGGCCGGGGCACCGGCGCGCGGACGGACACCGCCCTGCGGACCGACCCGGACCTCCTGACCGAGCCGGATCAGCCGACAGAGCCGGATCGGGCGACGGGCGCGGCCATACCGAAGCAGCCGGGTCCGCGTGAGGACACCGGCGGCCCCGCGGGCGGCGGAGGCAGCGGGGGTCGGCTGGTCGTCACCGTGGTCGGCAACGCCACGTTCCTGCGTCTGCCCCGCCTCATGGAGGCGCTGGAAGCCCTGCCCCAGGACCGGCTGATCGAGCTGGACCTGTCCGGCCTGCGCCACCTCGACCACGCCTGCCGCCACGCGCTGGAGAACTGGGCGGCCCGGCACAACGACGCCGGGGCGGGCGCGGTCCGCATCGGCGGCCTCGGCGTCCGGGCGCACACCGGCGAGTAGCACCCGCCCGCACGACCCGGCCCTCCCCACCGCCACCCGGGACGCTTGATTGTGAATCAATTCACGCGGCCCTCTGGTTCCTTGAACCGATTCGTGCTGAGATGCGTCCGGACTCACACAGCTCGACGGCGCGCTAGGGGAGGGCAATGTGGCGCATCCCGCCATGTCTGGATCCGGAACGACCCAAGGCGACGATCCGCTCCGGACCGCGGTATGGCGGCTGCGCTCGCGCGGCTGTTGGACCGACGCGGCCGCGCTCCTCGCCCCCACCGCGGACCGGCCGTCCGTCGCCGTCGAGCGGGCCGCCCTGCTGATCGAGCGGTGCCTCTACACCGAGCGCGGCTGGGCGGACGCCGAGGACGCGCTGCGCGCCGCCGAAGCGGTCGCGCAGGAGGACGAGGAGCGGGGCGCCGCCGCCTGCGAACGCGGCTACCTGGCTTATGCAGCCACCCTGCACGGCGTCCGCGACCGTGCGGACGAGGCGCGGGCCGCGCTCGGCCGGGCCGCGGCGCTGCTGGGACCCTCGGCACCGGGGCGGCCGCTGCTGGACTTCCGGCGCGGGCTGCTCGCGCAGTACCTGTCGGACGCGCCGCAGGCGGCCCGGGCCGCGTACCGCAGGGCGCACGCCGGCGCCACGGCCCAGGACGACGCGCTGCTGCTGTCGTTCACGTGGCGGCACCTGGCCGCGCTGGCGCTGGATGACGGCGAGGTGGCGGAGGCCCGGCACGGCTTCGCCGAGTCCCTGAGGATCCGGGAGGAGCTCGGCTACCTGGTCGGGACCGCGCCGGCGCTCGCCGCGCTGGCGGACACCGAGCCGGAGCCGGAGGCGACACGGCTGCGGACGGAGGCCCGCCGCCTCTTCCGACTCCTCGGCGGCGTCCCGACCTGGCTGGCGGCCCAGCTCAGCCCGCGGCCCGCGGTCTGAGCCCGCCGCCGCGCCGGCGGTGGCGGGGCCGCCCGGGTGGAGCGACGATGAGCTGGGAGGGCGAGCATGCGTACACCCGGTCGGCCGGACCGCGAGGTCCCCGCTCCGCAGAGCGCCTGGGACGAGATCCTGCCGGGGCTCTGGATGGGCGGCCATGTCTGGGCGGACGGTTTCGGCCATCTGCGGCCTGCTGTGGTGGACCGGGAGTTCGCCCTCGTCGTCAGCCTGTACACGCAGCCGGGGCACGGGCCGCACCCCGGTGTACGGCACGAGGTGCGGGAGATCCCGGACGGCCCGCTGACCCCCGCCGAGATCGACGCGGTGCTGGACGCCGCGGCGCTGACCGCCGCGGCCGTACGGGCCGGCCACCGCACCCTCGTCCGCTGCTTCGCCGGGTACAACCGCTCCGGCCTGGTCGCCGCCCGCGCCGTGTGCGAGCTGACCGGTGCCGGCGCGCCCCGCGCCATCGAACTGGTGCGGCGCCGCCGCTCGCCGTGGGCCCTGCACAACGAGAGGTTCGTGGGGTACCTCGAAGCGGGTCTCGAAGTGGCGTACCTGCTGGAGGGGCTGAGCTCGGCGTAGGACCGTTTCGGCCCCGCGGGGCGGGGCACACGTCCGGCGTCCCGTCCCAGGCACCCGTTTCTTCCGGAGGTGAGGCGCATGCCCGGGCGTGAGGAGCTGCCGTCGACGCTGGAGCGGTCCTCGAAGAAGGCCCAGCGGACCTGGATCAAGGCGCACGACTCCGCCGTCGACCAGTACGGCGAGGGAGAGCGGGCGCACCGGGTCGCGTTCAGCGCGTTGAAGCACTCGTACGAGAAGGTCGGCGACCGCTGGCAGGCCAAGGAGAAGGGCAGGAAGGGGCCGTCCGATCCGCGCGCCGCGACGCCGCGCGACAAGCCGGCCCGCAGCGGGGAAGGGGTCGACGAGAACGCCACGAAGGAGCACCTGTACGCCATGGCCAGGCGCATGGGGATCGACGGGCGCTCCCGCATGTCCAAGGCCGAGCTGGCGGAGGCGCTCCGCAAGGAGAACCGGTCGCGGACGCGTGCGGCGCGGGAGGAGGAACGTCCGTGACGCGCGGGTGCCGCCCGCGGGCCGCGTGCACCGGATGAGGACCGGGGTGACCGTTCGCCGGCTGAGCAGGGTGGCCGGTCACCGCAGGACCGGGTGGCCGTTCACCGACTGAACAGGGTGACCGGTCACTGCATGACCGGGAGGCCGTTCACCGACTGAACAGGGTGACCAGGGTGTCGGGGGTGGCGACGGTGAGCACGGCACCCGCCCTGTGCCCGCCACTCTCCTGCTCGCCGTGCGCGTGCTCCCCCTTCTCGTGCCGGTGCCTCCCGTACCGGTCCTTGACGCGCTCGCCCTGCCTGCGCTCCCCCTCCCTGTGCCGCTCCTCCGCGTGCTCGCCCTGCCTGCGCTCCCCCTCCCCGGGCCGCTCCTCCGCGTGCTCGCCCTGCCCGTGCTCGGCCTTCCCGTCCTCGCCTGTCTCGTACACGCTCCGCTCCTGCAGGGCCACCGCGCGGACCGGCGGGCCCGGGCGGAAGGGGTGGACCCCGCCGTCCTCGCCGTGCAGCTCCACGAGGCCGTCCGCCCACGCCACCGCCAGCCCTCCGGGGCCCGCGTGCAGCGCGACCACCGGGTACGGGCGCCGCGCCACCGGGGCCGCGGCGCCCCGCAGCCGTACGGTGCCGTCGGCTCCGCCGCTGTAGACGCGGGAACCGTACGCGGTCAGGGCGGTCACCCGGCCGGAGTGCGGCGCGGCCTGGCGCACGCCGCCGAGGCTGAAGGCGTGCACGGAGCCCATGCGGTCACCGGTGACGATCGTCGGGCCCAGCGTGGCGTCGGCCGCGGCGGCCAGGGCTGTCGCCGGGTGCGTGGCGAGGGTGGCGGCCACGGCCAGGGCCAGGCGCGCGGCGGGGCCGTGCCCGGCGGTGTGGTGCAGTCGGCCGCGCTCGTCGAGGCGCAGGCCGGTGCCGTCCGGCAGGTACGCGAGCGCTTTGGTCCGCGGGTCCTCCGACACGGCCAGTCGGCCGCCGCGGGTCGCGAGCGCGCCGGCATGGGCGCGCCGGGTCCGCACCGCCTCCCACGGAGTGCCGGCGGACAGCCTGCCGAGGACGGGTTCCAGCCGCGGGTCGGCGTCGTCCGGCAGGGCGGCGCGCAGCGCGAGCGCGCGCCCCGCGGGGGTCTGCCCGGGCCTTATGAGGGCCTGCCCGCAACGCAGCCACGCGGCGCGCAGGCCGCCATGGTCGCCCCGCGACACTTCGTAGGCGCGGGTGACCCGCAGCGGGTCGGCGGCGCAGACCCCTCCGGGTCGGACAGGTCCGGAAGCGCCGGGGTCCCGGCGGGCGGCGCGGACGGCGGGTGGAGGGTGACGTCGAGGCGGCCGAGCGCCCGCAGGTCGCGGGCGAGCGCGGCGGTGCCGGGGTCGTCGCCCGGCAGTTCGACGCGGGCGGCGCGGCGGGGCGCCACCAGCAGGGCGGTGAGCAGTTCGGCGGGGGTGCCGGCGGCCACGCCGAGCTGGTTGGCGGCCGTCCACACGGCAGCACGCACGTGTCCTCCTCCGGCTCAGTACGCGGCGCCCGTGAAGTGCTCCCTGACGAGCGACTCGACGACGTCCAGGTCCCCTGCCTCCAGGGCGTCCAGCAGCGCTCCGTGCTCGGCGGCGTCGGCCAGGAGGTCGGCACGCCGGGTGACGGGCTGGCTGACCAGGGGCCACTGGGAGCGGCGGTGCAGGTCGTCGGCGACGGCGACGAGCTGTTCGTTGCCCGCGAGGCCCAGCAGGGCGCGGTGGAAGGCGCGGTCCGCCTCCCCGTACCCGGCGAGGCCGCCCCGGACCGCGGCGGCGGCGGTGGCCTCGGCGAGCGGGCGCAGCTCGGCCCAGCGGGCGGCCGGCACGGTGCGGGCCAGCCGCAGCATGACGGGCACCTCCAGCAGGGCGCGGACCTCGGCCAGCTCGGCGAGCTCCCGCCGGGTGCGCTCGATGACGCGGAAGCCGCGGTTCGGTACGACCTCGACGGCGCCCTCCAGGGCCAGCTGCATCATCGCCTCCCGCACGGGGGTGGCGGACACGCCGAGCCGCGCCCCCAGGGCGGGGGCGGAGTACACCTCGCCCGGTGCGAGGTCGCCGCCGACGAGTGCGTCGCGCAGGGCCTGGAGCACCTGGCCCCGCACCGAGTGCCGCTGCACCAGGGCGCGGGAGGGGCGGGGGCACGGGATCTCGGGCGCCGAGGCCGCTCGCGGCACACCGGGGTCCCTTCCCTCGGGCACCACGGCAGCATGCGCCGCGGGCGGAAGCGCGCCCTCCGGTGCCGGTACGCCGCCTCCCGCCGTGACGGGCGCCGGGTCACCGGCCGTGCGAGCCGCCGGCACCACCCCGCGGCCCGGGTCGGTCGTCGCACCTGCGCCGGCGGAGGAGGTCCCTCCAGCCGTCGGCAGCGCGGCCTCAGCACCGGGGCCCGGGTCCTCGGGGGTCAGGACCGCAGGGGCGCCGGCGTCAGGGGCTGACGGCCCGGCCGTCCGGGGCGCACGATCCGCCCCTGAGCCCGGGGCCTCAGCGGTCGTCTCCGCACCGTCGCCGGTACCGGAGGCAGTGCCCCCAGCCGTCGCGGCCGCATCCCTCATGCCCAGGCGCGGGTCCTCAAGCGCCCGAGCCCCACCCGCACCGATCCGCCCAGGAGGCTCAGGAGGCTCAGGCGCAGGAGTCACACCCGCACCCTTCCGCCCAAAGGGCTTCGGCGCCGGAGTCGCACCCGCAGCCTTCCGCTGAAAAGGCTCCGGTGCCGGAGTCCCCACAGCACCATTCCGCCCAAGCGGCTCAAGCACCCGAGTCCCATCGACAACGGGCCGCCCAGGGCCCTCGGCGGTCGGAGCCGTACCGCCACTGCTCGACCCGAGGCCCGCAGGCACCGCAGGCACCGCAGGCACCACAGGCACCGCAGCCGCACCGTCAGCGCCAGGGCCCGCAGGCTTCAGAGCCGCGCCGTCCGCGCCGGAGGAGTGCTCCTCGGGCCCGGACGGCTCGTCTGCGTGGGCGCGGGCCGGGGCGGCCTCCGGTGCCGCGGCCTCGCGTCCGCTGCCCTGCTCCACTCGGGTCCTCCTGGTGCTGGCGTACCGGCCCGGCTCGCGGTGGAGAGGGCCCGTGTGCACGATAGGCGCAGAGGGTCGCCGTCCACACATCGATCAGATCGGGTAAGGTAAGGCTTACCTGAAAACGATCGTGAATCGGTGGTCCCTGCATGTCCGTCACCGCACTGCTGCCCGCCCCCTTCACGTCCCCCGTCGCCGCCTCGTACGCCCGGCTGTCGGCGGTCTTCCCCGGCCTGCGCGTGCATGAGCCCGGCCAGGGCGAGGAGCTCCCGAGCGGCGGCGGCTGGGTCCGCGCGGACGAGCTCGCGGCGGGCGGCCACGCTCTGGACGCCTTCCTGTCCTGGGACGCCGCGCAGGTGCTGCGCGACTACGGACGGCAGGCCCGCCCCGACGTGGTGGCCAGCTTCGGTCTGCACCGGTACGCCTGGCCCGCCTGCCTGCTGGTGACGGTGCCCTGGTTCCTGCACCGCCGCGTGCCGCGGGTGCCCGTCGACGGTGTCGCCTTCCAGCGCGCGATGGGCCGGATGTCCGTGCGGGTGCGGGAGTTCGCGTGCCTTCCCGGCGACCCCGCCGCCGCTCTGCCCGGCGCCCGCGTCGTGCCGGACGAGGAGGCGCTGCGCGCCGAGGTGCGGGCGGCGGTCGCCGAGCACCTCGGGCCGGTCCTCGACGGTTTCCGGCCCCGGATGCGGCGCGGCAGCCGGGCCCTGTGGGGGATGGC
Source organism: Streptomyces sp. CC228A (assembly GCF_021390935.1). Lineage (GTDB taxonomy): Bacteria > Actinomycetota > Actinomycetes > Streptomycetales > Streptomycetaceae > Streptomyces. The sequence goes on along the minus strand of NZ_JAJPUI010000001.1, from coordinate 922,189 downwards.
GACGGACGAGGTCGTCGAGGGCCTCTGGTACGTCGCGGGCCTGCTCGACGAGGAGCCGCGGGCCATGGCCGAGCTCGAACTGCTGCTGCCGGGCACGGCGAAGCCGTACGTCGGGACGGCGGGGTTCCGGGAGCTCACGGCACCCGACGGGCGCTCTCTGGCGACCCGCGACCGGGCGAGCTGCTGCCTCTTCTACACCCTGCGGCCCGAGGACACCTGCGTGACCTGCCCCAGGACCTGCGACGCCGACCGGGTGCGCAAACTCACCGCGTCCGCCGCCGGCTGACCCCGCCCCGCCGCCTTCCTCCGCCCCCTCGGCCCTTCCGGGCCCTCTTCGGGCTGTCCCGGCCCTTCACAGGAGGCGGGCTCCCCCGTGGGCACACCACCCTCCCGAGTGGGTTCAATCGAACGCAACCCCCGCCCTACGGAAGCAAGTTCGACCCGATCGCACCTATTTGTATGCCCTGTCGCCCCAATGGCGTTCTCTTACCTCGAAACCCCGTGACGCACCGCGTGAGTCGGCCAAGATGGCGCACCGAACGCTTTACTGCGATGCGAGGGACACCGCATGAGACTGACCGACATATCGCTGGACTGGCTGCTCCCCGGCGGTGTGATGCTCGCGGGGGCCGTGGCGGCGGTGGCGGTGCTCGCGCGCGGCAAGCGCGCCGCTGACAAGGCCGCGGCCGACGACTCGTGGGAACGCAGCGAGGAACGCCGCCGCCGCAAGGAAGCCGTCTACGGCATCGCCTCCTATCTGCTGCTCTTCTGCTGCGCGGCGGTCGCCGCCGCCCTGTCGTTCCACGGCCTGGTCGGCTTCGGCCGGCAGAACCTCAACCTGTCCGGCGGCTGGGAGTACCTGGTGCCGTTCGGGCTGGACGGGGCCGCCATGTTCTGCTCGGTCCTCGCCGTCCGCGAGGCCAGCCACGGCGACGCCGCGCTCGGCTCCCGGCTGCTGGTGTGGCTGTTCGCCGGGGCGGCCGCCTGGTTCAACTGGGTGCACGCCCCGCGCGGCATCGGACACGACGGAGCCCCGCAGTTCTTCGCGGGCATGTCGCTGTCGGCGGCCGTGCTGTTCGACCGGGCACTCAAGCAGACCCGCCGGGCGGCGCTGCGCGAGCAGGGCCTCGTGCCGCGGCCGCTGCCGCAGATCCGCATCGTGCGGTGGCTGCGGGCGCCCAGGGAGACCTTCGCGGCCTGGTCGCTGATGCTCCTCGAAGGCGTACGGACCCTGGACGAGGCCGTGGAGGAGGTCCGCGAGGACAAGCGGGAGAAGCAGCAGCTGCGCCGGCAGCGGCGCGAGCAGCAGAAGCTGGACCGGGCCAGGCTCCGGGCCTTCAACCGCCAGCACCGCTCCTGGAACCTCGGGCGCGGCGGCCGGCAGGTGGACGTGCAGAACCTGAACTCCGCCACGGGCTCCGCGTCGGCTGCCGTCGCGGAGCCCGCCATAGCAGAGCAGGGACAGCTGCCGCACCGCTCCCGGCCCTCCCTGCAGGCCGTGAAGGGACCTGAGCCCCGCACGGTCGACCTCACCGCGGAGGACGACACCCAGGCCATTCCCCGACTCGATTCCTTGGAGGAGAAGCTGAAGAGTCTGGAGCAGCAGTTCGGCTGAGCTCCGCCGCGTCACCACTCGAAGGGTCCGTCAGCCTCCGGGCAGGGCGGGCCCTTCGGTGTCCGCTCAGGCCGGGGGCTTCACATCCGACAGCTCGAACCAGACCACCTTGCCGACGCCCTGCGTGTGCACGCCCCACGCGTCGGCCAGCGCCTGGACCAGCAGCAGCCCTCTGCCGTGGGTGCCCTCGTCGGGGACCGGTACATACGGATCGGGCAGCTCGGGGACGAAGTCCCGCACCTCCACCCGCAGGGCGCTGGGGCCCAGGGTCGCCGTCACCACCGCCCCGTGGCCGGTGTGGAGGAGCGCGTTGGTCACCAGCTCGCTGACGAGCAGCTCCGCCACGTCCGCGGTGTCGGCCGGTATGCGGGTGCGGACTAACTCGCGCAGTGCGCGCCGCACCCCGGCGACGGCCGTGAGGTCCCCCGCCCTCACATCCCGGCGGAGGCGTATCGCCCCCGTCATCCGGACCCCGCCCCGGTCACGCCCGTCCGCCATGGGTCCGACTGCCTCTGCCTGACGCCCACTCATAGCCCCCACCACGTCACTGGACCTTTCCCTCGAACAGGCTCACGGGATCCATGCCCTTGCCTCACCCGGGTCACGCCTGCGAACCACCGACGAGCAGGCGCACGGAGGGGAGCAGTGGGGCACGGCAGGGTGTCAAGGTGGCGGGCCTCGGTCGCCGGCCCGCGCGGCGCGCGGGCGGCCCGGCGCCGGAGCTTGCCGTCATGGCAGGTCGTGGGCGGTGCGCCGGGCCGTGGTCGGACCCGTGCGCGCCGCGCGCGGGGTCACGCCTCCCAGACGGCGACCGCCGTGCGGTCGTCGGCGTACCCCTTCACCCGCAGTTGGGTGTCGGCGAGGAACGCGGCGAGGCCGGGCGGTTCCCGCCCCGGTCCGGCAGGCGCCCAGCGGGTGGCCAGCTCGGCCGCGAGTGCGGGCTCGCAGCGCAGCGGCTCCGCCAGGCCGGCGCTCGCCAGGAGCAGGGTGTCCCCGGCCGGGCGATGGAGGCGCGGAAGCGGAACGGCACGGCGGGCGGCGGCAGGGGGCCCTCGATGTAGGGGGCGCCGGGGTGCGGTGTGACACCGAGTCGCATGGTGCGCCCGTCGGTCTCCGGCAGGGGCGCGTCCTGCACCTGCTCCGCACCGGCCGCTCCGCTGCGGGTCGCGGCCGGGTCCCCGGCGGCGGCCGGATTCCCCGTCGCGGCCGTGTCGGCGCCGGGCGGCGGCGAGCCGTAGCCGACGACGGGTGCCCCGGTCACGGCGCCGGGTTCCGGGGCGGGCGGCTCCAGGTCCTGCCAGGCACCGCCGCGCAGCCGGAACAGCCCGCCGGGCCCCACGCCGAAGAAGATGCGGTTGCGGCAGTCGGCGTCGGCGGGCAGCAGCAGGCAGCGCAGGTCCGCGGTGTAGGCGTCGTGGGGGAAGCCGAGTTCGGCGGCGCGGGCGCGGAGCCTGCCGTAGGCCCGGTCGGTGAGCCGGTGCAGCCCGGACTTGAGGTCCTCGCGGCGTCCGGCGCGGATGTCGTCGGCGAGGCGGGCGTGGCTGCGGCCGACGGCCTCGCCGATCCACCGGCAGGCGTCCCGGGCCGCGACGTGCGCGCCGTCGACGGCGCGGGCACCGGTGGCGACGGCGACCAGCACCAGGGCGCCGTCCCCGGTGCCGAACCGGGCTGCCAGCAGGGCGTCCCGCCGGGACTCGCCGCGGTACCGCGCGGAGTCACCGCGCACGGACGCGGCCCGCAGGGTGAAGGCGCCGTAGCGGGCGCCCTCCAGCACGGTGTCCGGCGCGGCCTCGTCCAGTTCGTGCGGCCAGGCCTGCGGCAGCGCCGTCGGCTCCGCCTCGTAGGTGGGCGGCCCGTCCCCGACGTACGACGCCCGGCGCGGCGGCACCGCGTCCTCGGCGGGTGCGGCGGGTACGGGGCTCCGGGTGGACCCGTCGTCGGGGCGGAGGGCCTTGGCGAAGCGCATGCGGGGCAGGGTGCGGCCACCGGACTGCCGCTGCGGCACGGGGCCGGGGCCGGGCTCGAAGCCGGAGGCGGTGCCGGGTGCGGGCCCGGGATCGAAGCCGGAGACCGGGCCGGGGGCGGAGGCCGCCGGCGCGGCGGCCTCGGAGTCGGCACCTGAGCGGGGGTCAGGCCCCGTGCGGGAGTGGGAGGCGGGCCCCGTGGCGGGGCGGGGCTCGGAGTCCGTGCCGGAAGGGGTGTCAGCGCCCGTGCCGGCACGGTCCGGTGCCGTCGTGCGGCTGTCGCCGCCGGGGCCGGTGTCCGGCCGGGGTACGGCGCGGGGGTCGCGCCGGGGTGCCGGGCCCTCGGGGGCTGCGGAACCTTCACCGGCAGACCGGGGCGGCGCGCCGCCCGGGCGGGCCCCGGGGACGCCCCGGGGCCGGGGCGCGGGACCCTCCGGCGGGGCCTGCTCCACGGCCGGCGGGTGCGACCCGCCGGGGAAGGTGCGGGGGCCCGGGGGCGGCGCGGCCTCCCAGGGCGAGGGCGGCCGGTAGGGCGGCGGGGCGTGGCCTGGGGCGAAGGTGCCGGAGGCGGAGTCGAAGCGGTCGTCAAGGGTGTCGCCCGTCGCGGCCGGGGCCGTGTCCGGGGCGGTGTCGTCGTACAGCTTGTCCCACCAGTCGTCGGCGCCGGCGGAGTGCCTGTCCCCCTGTGGACTCATGCCCTGCATTGTCCCCCGCGGGGGGTGCCCGGCACCGGGGCTTCGGGAAAAAGTGGTCATCGTGCAAGGGCCCGCCGGGCGCCCTCCCCCCTGTGGAGGGTTCCGTCCCGCCCGGCGGGCCCGCGTGGCCGGCGCTCGTCGCGCGCGGAGTCGCGCAGCGCGACACCCTGGGGCGCGGCCACGGTCGGGGAGCGGTCCGCCGCCGTGCACCGCCGGCGGAGGGCGGGGCTGCCGGGGCGGCCGTGGCGCCACCCTGGCAGAGGGGCGGGTGGTGTGGGGATGATGGGTGCGGCGGGTTTGCGCCGTGGCCGCTTTCCGCCACGGCGGCGCCGAGGCATCGAGTGGAGGGGCGGTTCAGGTTGCTGGGGGCGATAGGGCTCGACGAGCGCGGGGAGGCGGCGTACCGGGCGCTGGTGGCGCTGGGCGCGGCGGGGGTCGCTGACCTCGCGCACCGGCTGGGGCTTCCGGAGCCGGAGACGGAGCGCACGCTCCGGCGGTTGGAGGCGCAGGGTCTCGCGGCCCGCTCGTCGTACCGGCAGGGGCGGTGGGTGGCGGCGCCGCCCGGGGTGGCCCTCGGGGCGCTGCTCACCCAGCAGCGGCACGAGCTGGAGCAGGCGGAACTGGCGGCTGCGCTGCTGGCGAGGGAGTACCGGGCGGAGGCGGCGGAGCCGGAGGTGCACGATCTGGTGGAGGTGGTGACCGGGGGGAGCGCCGTGGCGCACCGGTTCCTGCAGCTCCAGTTGGGTGCGGCGGAGGAGGTGTGCGCCCTCGTCACGGGGCGGCCCGCCGTGGTGGCGGGCGCGGAGAACGACGCCGAGGAGCGGGCCGCGGTGCGGGGCGTGGCGTACCGGGTGGTGGTCGAGCGTGAGGTGACGGAGCTGCCCGGCGGGGTGGCCGAGCTGGGGGCGGCGCTGGGCCGCGGTGAGCAGGTGCGGGTGGTGGACAGGGTCCCGACGAAGCTGGTCGTGGCGGACCGGTCCATGGCGATGGTCCCCCTCACGGGGCGGGGGGCGGAGCCCGCGGCCCTGGTGGTGCACGCGAGCGGGCTGCTGGAGTCGCTGATGGGCCTGTTCGAGGCGGTGTGGCGGGAGGCGGTGCCGCTGCGGCTCGGCGGCGGCGGGGAGCCGGCCGAGGCGGGCGGGTCGGGCCCGGACGCGACGGATCTGCAGGTCCTTTCGCTGCTGTTGGCGGGCATGACGGACGCCAGCGTGGCGAAGCAGCTGGATCTCGGCCTGCGGACGGTGCAGCGGCGGGTGAAGGGGCTGATGGAGCTGGCGGGTGTGACGACGCGGCTGCAACTGGGCTGGCAGGCGTACGAGCGGGGCTGGGTCACGCGCTGACCGGGACGGCGCCGCAAAGCACCAGGTGCCCGGCGGCAGGGGGTGAGGCGCGGTGCGCCGCGGCGCGGGAAGGGGGACGGCGCCCCTCGGCGTAAGCAAGGGGACGGCGGCCCACGCCATAGGAAGACCTGCGGTGACCCGCGACGCTCGACGAGAAGGACGGCCTGCTCCGCCCCGCCACCGGCCGGCAGGACACGGGAGCAGCCCGCCGCCCGCCGCCCGCCGACCTGCCGCCCGCCACCCGCCACCCGCCACCCGCCGACCCACCGACCCACCGACCCACAGCCCACCGGCCCACAGCCCGCCGCCCGCTAACCCGCCGCCGCCAAGGCGCCGCCCGCCACCTGCCCGTGGCACCAGCACCGGGCGCCGGCTGCCGCGGCCGCGCCGCGGCTGACCCGGGGCGGCCCGCGAGGAGCGGGCCCAGCGGGAGCGGGCCCGCGAGGTCGCCGAATCGACCGGCACCAGCCACCATGCATCGGCTACCGGCCCCCGGCCCCGGCCACCGGCCACCGCACACCGGGCAGGCCCTCTCCCCGGCCCCCGGCCACGGCACGGGCCCCCGGCCACCGCACACCAGGCAGGCCCTCTCCCCAGTCGCCGCCACGGCCACGGCACCGGCCCCCGGCCACGGCCCCCGGCGGCCCTCCCCGCCCATCCCCGGAACGCATCCGCCCCGGGGTTCGGCGGGGTGCCGTCAGCGGAGGCGGGGGCCGCCGCCCCGCTTGGCCTCCATGGCGGCGCGGCCCTCGGCGCCGCGGCGCTTCCACTCGCGGCGCATCTCGGCCCGCATGCGGGCGTCGGTCTTGGCCACGATGTACTGGTTCTCCCGCAGCAGCTTGCGGTAGCTCTCCAGGCGCCGCTGCGGCAGCGTCCCGCCGTCGACGGCGGCGAGCACCGCGCAGCCCGGCTCCGCCTGGTGGGCGCAGTCGTGGAAGCGGCACCGCCCGGCCAGTTCCTCGATCTCGGCGAAGACCTGGCCGACGCCGGTCCCTGCGTCCCAGAGGCCCACCCCGCGCAGACCGGGTGTGTCGATGAGGACCCCGCCGCCGGGGAGCAGGAACAGGTTGCGGGTGGTGGTCGTGTGACGGCCCTTGCCGTCGACCTCCCGGGTCGCCCGGACCTCCATGGCGTCCTCGCCGATCAGGGTGTTGGCGAGGGTGGACTTGCCGGCGCCGGAGACGCCGAGCAGCACGCTGGTGCCGCCCGCGACGACGGCGCGCACCACGTCGACGCCGTCTCCGGTGACGGCGCTGACCGGCAGCACCGGCACCCCCGGGGCGGTCGCCTCCACGTCCCGTACGAGGTAGGACAGGCCGACGGGGTCCGGCACGAGGTCGGCCTTGGTGAGCACGACGAGGGGTTGGGCGCCGGACTCCCAGGCCAGCGCGAGGAAGCGTTCGACCCGGGCGAGGTCGAGTTCGGCGGCCAGGGACACCGCGACGATCGCGTGGTCCACGTTCGCGGCGAGGATCTGCCCTTCGGACCGCTTGGACGACGTGGACCGCACGAAGGCGGTGCGGCGCGGCAGGTACTCCCGTACGTAGCGGGGGCTGCCGCCCTCCGGGTCGACGGCGGCCCAGTCGCCGGTGCAGAGGACCCGCAGCGGGTCGGGCGGGGTCACGAGGGCGGTGTCGGCGCGGACCGGACCGGCCTCGGTGGCGAGGTCGCACTGGCCGCGGTCGACCCGTACGACGCGGCCGGGGACGAGCCCGCGTGCGGCGCGGGAGGTGAACTCGGCCTCCCACTCGGCGTCCCAGCCGTAGGGGGAGAGAGGAGAAGCAGTCAAGAGAGGGATGGCCCTTCGGGAGGGCGGTCCCCGGTGGGAGGGCGCGCGGCGGCGCCCGCGTACGTGTGCTGCGTACGGTGTCGGAGTGTCAGCCGGAGACCGCGGAAGTGGGATCGGTGTTCTTCTGAAGCCGGGTCGGGCCCGGAACCGCGACAGTCACCAAGGTCCTCACCTCCCGTGTCGTCACAGGCGGCGCCGCAGGGGCGCACCCAGGGGTCGTCCGTTGTCGCCGACACGCTAGCCAGGGAACCGACGGCGGCGCCAACGAATTTTCAAGGCCGCCTCGCTCCCCATATCGCCTACGGCAAATGACGTATGCCGCCTCCCCCTCCACGCCGTAAACGGGGGCGTCGCAGGGCGGTGTACGTCCCGGCAGTGCGTACGCGTTCCGTATGAGGCGGGGGTGCGCAGCGGGCCCATGAGCCCGGGTGTCCACGCGGGGGCGCTTGAACGGAGCTGGCCGCGGCCGACTGCGGACCTACACATTCCGATTGTATGAATCCGAGGGGCCGTCAGCGGAGTGCTTATGACAACCATTGTCAGTTGATGGCATGCTCGTGCTGCGTCCACCGCCCCGTCACACTCGGCCGCGAGACGACCTCCCGTCCCTCCGAGAGGACCAGGACCACACCCGCATGAGCGAACCGCTGTATCTCGCACCACGACTGGAGTCACGGGCGGCGGCGCTGCTGGACTCCCCCTCCTTCCTCCACTCCCTGACGGCCGCCCTGGGCTCGCCGCTGAACGTGGTGCTGCCCGACCAGATCGCGGACAACGTCCGCCGCTTCCAGGACGTGTACGCCCGGCACCGGCTCGCCGGGCGGATCGCGTTCGCCCACAAGGCCAACCGCTCCAGCGCCCTCGTCCGCCGGCTGGCGGCGCTCGCCCCGGCCGGCGGGGGCACCGCCGGGGCGGCGGCCGTCGGCGTCGACGTGGCGTCCCTCGGCGAGCTCCAGCACGCCCTGGGCTGCGGCTTCACCCCCGACCGGATCACCGCGACCGGCCCGAAGGAACCCGCCTTCCTGTGGCTGGCCGCCCGCACCGGCACCACCGTCTGCGTGGACTCCGCCGGCGAACTCACCGCGCTCGCCGCACTCGTCGAGCGCCACGGGCTGCCCCGTGCGTCCGTGATGCCGCGGCTCTCCGGCTTCTCCTCGCCCGGCACCCGCACCCTCACCCGGCGCAGCCGCTTCGGCATCCCCGCCGACGAGGCCGACGCCCTGCTGGACCTGGCCGAGAAGCACCGCGACAGCGTCGAGTTGACGGGCGTCTCCTTCCACCTGGACACGATGGCCCTCACCGAGAAGGCCGTCGCACTCGAAGGGTCCGTGCGGGTCCTGGACGAGTGCCGCCGCCGCGGGCTGCGCCCCCGCGCCGTCGACATCGGCGGCGGCTTCGGCGTCGACTACCTCGCGGACGGCGCCCAGTGGGAGGCGTACACCACGGAGCTGACCCGCGCGCTGCTCGGCAAGCGCGAGCCGATCACCTGGGAGGGGCACGGCTACGGGCTGCGCGGGGAGAACGGCACGCTGCGCGGAGCCCTCGGTGTCTACCCGGGGCACCGGCCGGTGGCGGGTCCGCGCTACCTGGACGAGCTGCTCGGGCAGGCAGCGCCCGCGCTGGGCCGGCCGCTGGCCACCCTGCTCCTGGAGAACCTGTACGACCTGCACACCGAGCCCGGCCGCGCCCTGACCGACCAGTGCGGCCTCACCCTCGCCGAGGTGCTGGAGGTCCGGGTGACCGCGGCGGGAGAGCACCTCGTGCGGCTCGCCGCGAACGCCAGGGACATCGGCCTGGAGGACCACGGGCTGCTGGTCGACCCGGTGCTCGTGCCGCGGCGCGAGGAGGGCGGCGGCGGACCCGTCGGCGCCTACCTCCTCGGCAACCTGTGCCTGGAGTCCGACCTGATCAGCCGCCGCGCCGTGTACCTGCCCCGGGCGCCGCGCCCCGGCGACCTGCTGGCGTTCGTCAACACCGCCGGGTACTTCATGGACTTCACGGCCGACCACGCCATGATGCAGCCCGTCGCCCGGAAGGCCGCCGTGTACGAGGGCCCGGGCGGGGCCTGGCGCTGGTGCCTCGACGAGCAGTACTGGCCCCACCTCACCGCGGGCGACGACCTGGGGGACGCCGTATGAGGTACGACCACATCACCGACGCCATCGGCGACACGCCCCTCGTCCGGATCGCACCGGAGGTCCACGGGCTCGCCCACATCGACCTGTACGCCAAACTGGAGCTGCTCAACCCGTTCGGCTCGGTCAAGGACCGGGCCGCGTGGCGGATGGCCCGCCCGCACCTCGCGCAGGCGCAGGAGCAGGGCCGCACGGTCGTCGAGCTGTCCAGCGGCAACACCGCGAAGGCGCTCGCCGTCATCGCGGGGATGCACGGGCTGCCTTTCAAGAGCGTCACCAACCGCATGAAGGTCCCCGAGATCAAGGACCTGCTGCTGCTGCTCGGCGCGGAGATCGAGGAGCTGCCCGGCCAGGCGGAGTGCCTCGACCCGACGGCGACCGAGGACCCGCTGACCCGCATCCACGGGATGCTCACCGCGGACGACGGGCAGTACCTGCACACCGACCAGTACTACAACCCGGCCAACGCCGAGGCGCACGCCTCCGGCACCGGCCCGGAGATCATCAAGGACCTGGGCGGCACGGCCCCCGACTGGTTCGTCGCCGCGGTGGGCACGGCCGGCTCCTCCACCGGCACGGCCCGCGCGCTGCGCGCCCACGACCCGGACACCTCGGTCATCGGGCTCGTCGCCCACAAGTCGGACTTCATCCCCGGCATCCGGAACATCGACGAGGTCCACGAGGTCGGCCTCTTCGACCCCGCCACCTACGACACGGTGGAGTCGGTGACCGCCGACGAGGCCATCGACGGGATGCTCACGCTGGTGCGGCGCTGCGGCATCCTCGCCGGGCCGACCGGTGGCGCCGCGTACTTCGGGGCCGTACGCCACCTGCGGGCGCTGGACGCCGCGTGCGGGCCGCGGGAGGACGGGCGGCGGCGGACGGCGGTGTTCATCGTCTGCGACCGGGTCGAGAGCTACATGAGCTACGTGCGGCAGCGCAGGCCCGAGCTGCTGCGGCGGCCCCCGCGGCCCAACTCCCCCGCCACGCTGACCCCGGAGGAACTCGACGCGGTGCACGTCATCGGCGTCGAGGAGGCCCGCTCGTGGATCGCGGCGGAGCGGCCCGTCGTCGTCGACCTGCGGGGCGGTTTCGCGTTCGCGGCCCTGCACATCGAGGGGTCGGTGAACATCGTGGACGAGCTGTTCGCGGAACTCCTGCACGGCGGACTGCCGTTCGGCCGGTCCCAGCCGGTGCTGCTGGTCTGCCCGGTGGGCGAGCAGTCGGTGGCGTACGCGGCGCTGCTGACCCGGATGGGCCACCGGAACGTGCGCAGCCTGTCCGGCGGGATCATCGCCTGGCGGGACGCGGGTGCGCCGATGGTGCGGGACTGAGAGGGGGCGGACGATGACGACATCCGACACGCGCCCCGCGGCGGCCGGCTCCGCGGCGGGGCCCTCGGCCGGGCTGCGGGAGTGGCAGCGGCCGCTGCGCGAGCAGTTCCCGATCGTGACCGGCAACCCCAATCTCGCGTACCTGGACAGCGCGGCCACCGCGCAGAAGCCGAAGGCGGTCCTCGACGCCGTCCAGGCATACCTGACGGGCTGCAACGCCAACGCCGGGCGCGGCACCTACACCTGGGCGAACCGCACCACCGCGCTGATCGAGGAGACCCGGGAGCGGGTCAAGGCGTTCCTGGGCGACCCGGATCCCGACCGGTCCGCCGTGTGGTTCACCAGCGGGGCGTCCGAGGGACTGCGCAGCGTGGCCCGGGACTGGCTGGTGCGGTGGCTCGCGGACGGCGACGAGATCGTGGTGCCGTTCGCCGACCACGAGGCCAACCACCTGCCGTGGCTGGAGGCGCGAGACCTGCTCGCCGAGCGGGGGGTGCGGATCACCGTGCACCCCATGCCGTACCAGCAGGAGTCCCGGGACTACGACCTGGAGGCGCTGGCCGGGCTGGTCGGGGAGCGCACCCGGTTCGTGGCGGCCACGCACGTGCACCACGTGTACGGCGCCGACATGAACGTCCACCGGGTGCGGGAGGTGGTCGGGCCGGACGTCCCGATCTGCCTGGACGCCGCGCAGAGCGTCGGTCACCTGCCGGTGGACCTCGCCGCCCTGGACGTGGACTTCGCGGTGTTCTCCGGGCACAAGGCGATGGGCCTGCCGGGCACGGGCGTGGTCTGGGCGCGCGGGCGGCGCGGTGTCCCCTACCGGCCCGGCGGCTGGCAGGGCACGCCCAACACCACCGGCATCCTCAGCCTGCGGGCCGCGCTGGACTGGCTGGACGCGGCGGGCGTGGCCCGGATCGACGAGTGGACGGTCGGCCTGGGCGTGCGGCTCACGGACGGGCTGAGCCGACTCGGCTCGTACGAGGTGCTGGGCTGCCCGCTCAGCCTGTCCGCGGCGTCCTCGGTGCAGCGCAGGCAGGGCCTGGTCACCTTCCGGCACCACGGGATCAGCGCCAACGACCTGGGGTTCATCCTCGCCGCGCACGGGCTGCTGGTGCGGGCGGACGGGCTGTGCCAGGCGCGGGCCGGGGAGGCGGACAGTTCGGTGCGGGTCAGCCTGCACGTCTACAACACGCCCGAGGAGATCGACCGGCTCCTCGGGGTGCTGGAGGGCCTGGACACGGCCTGACGGCACGACGGAGCACCAACGGCAAGGGAGCACGAGGGGAAGATGTCCGGAACGACGACCATGGTGGCGCACGAGCTGACCGCCGAACGCGCGGGTGAGTGGATCCGCAGGTGGGACCTCCAGCAGGAGAGGTACGCGTGCGACCGCGAGGCCCGATTCACGGTGATCGCCGACGTCGTGGAGACCGCGACGGCCGCGGTCGGGCGTCCGCTGCTGGCGGACCTCGGCTGCGGCCCCGGCTCGCTCGCCGCCCGCCTCGCGGGGCGCATCCCGCGGGCCGAGGTCGTCGGGGTGGACACCGACCCGCTGCTCCTCGCGCTGGGGCGGGCCCACCACGGCTCGCTCGTGCGGTTCGCGGACGCCACGATCGGGGAGCCCGGCTGGCTGTCGGCGCTCGGGCTGGACCGGCCGCTGGACGCGGTGGTGTCGGCGACGGCGCTGCACTACCTGCCGGAGCCGGCGCTGCTCGCCGTGTACGGGCAGCTCCGGGAGAGCCTGCGGCCGGGCGGGGTGCTGGTCAACGGCGACCACCTGTTCCAGGAGGACCCGGCGGTGGCGCGGCTCGCGGCCGTCGTGGGCCGCCGCCACGCCGAGCGGCACGGGGCGGACGCGCACGAGGACTGGCGCGGCTGGTGGGCGGCGGCCACCAGGGCGCCGGAGCTGGCCGGCCCGCTCGCGGAGCGGGCCCGGCGGGGGCCGGCGCCGGCGGCGACAACGGGTTGACGCTCCGCCGGCACGTGGAGCTCCTCCGCACGGCGGGGTTCGCCGCGGCGGGGCCCGTGTGGCAGTACGGGCCGAAGCTGCGTCCTGGTGGCGGTGCGCGCCTGAGGGGCCGGGTCACCCCGCGGTGGAGGTGTCCGGGGCCTCGGTGCGCTCCCCGTGCCCGGGGACGGCTTCCGGCGCCGCCGCGGGCGGCGGCCCAGCAGGTCGCGCAGCCCGTACAGGGCGGGCTGCGTCCACCGTGCGGTGAACGGTCCGAGCATGACGAGGATCAGCACGTACGCCGTGGCGAACGGGCCGATCCTCGGCTCCGTGCCGACGGCGAGCCCCGCGATGACGATGGAGAACTCGCCGCGGGCGACGAGCGCGCCGCCCGCCCGGAACCGGCCGCGGCGGCCCACGAGGGCGCGGCCGGCCGCGTACCAGCCGGTGTAGACCTTGGTGAGGGCGGTGACGAACGCCAGCAGGAGTGCGGGCAGCAGCACCGGGGGGATGGCGCCGGGGGCCGTGGAGAGGCCGAAGAAGAGGAAGAACACCGCGGCGAACAGGTCCCGCAGCGGGGCGAGGATCTTGCGGGCGCCCTCCGCCACCTCGCCGGACAGGGCGATGCCGACGAGGAACGCGCCGACGGCGGCGGACACCTGGAGCCGCTGGGCGAGGCCGGCGACGAGCACGGTCAGGCCGAGGACGACGAGGAGCAGCATCTCGGGGTTGTCGGAGGACACCGCCCGGCTGATGTGGCGGCCGTGGCGCAGGGCCAGGTAGAGGACGACGCCGACCGTGCCGAGGGAGATCAGCAGGGTGACGCTGCCGCCGGCGAGGCTCACGCCCGCGAGGAGGACGGTGAGCACCGGCAGGTACACGGCCATCAGCAGGTCCTCCATGACGAGGATGCCGAGGACGACGGGTGTCTCGCGGTTGCCGAGGCGGCCGAGGTCGGTGAGGACCTTCGCGATGACGCCGGAGGAGGACACCCAGGTGACGCCGGCGAGGGCGAAGGCGGCGACCGGCCCCCAGCCCAGCAGCAGGGCGGCGGCCGCGCCGGGGGTGGCGTTGAGGACGAAGTCGACGAGGCCGGAGGGGTACTGGGTGCGCAGGCTGGTGACGAGTTCGGAGGCGCTGTACTCCAGGCCGAGCAGGAGCAGCAGCAGGATCACCCCGATCTCGGCGCCGACGGCGACGAAATCCGCCGTGGCGTCGAGCGGCAGGATGCCGCCGTCGCCGAAGGCGAGCCCTGCCAGCAGGTAGAGGGGGATCGGGGAGAGCCCGAGGCGTTCGGCGAACCGGCCGGCAAGGCCGAGGGCGAGGATGACCGCGCCCAGTTCGATGAGGAGGGCGGCCGTGTCGTGCACGGTCACTCACCGCCGATGATCGCGTCGAGCGCGTCCACGCCCTCGCGGGTGCCGACGACGACCAGCGTGTCGCCGATGGCGAGCCGGAAGTCGGGTCCGGGTGACGGGTGGGCGCTCGTCCGGCGCAGGACGGCGACGACGGAGGCGCCGGTGCGGGTGCGGGCACGGGTGTCGCCGAGCAGCCGCCCCCCGTACGGGGAGCGGCTGGTGACCTGGATGTGCTCGGTGACGAGGTCGAGCCCGTCGGTGCGGATGCCGTCCACCGGGACGGGGTCGATGAGCTGGGCGAGGGCGGCGGCGTCCTCGGGCGTGAGGGCCACCGCCGCCTCGCAGGTGTCGGGGTCGTCGTCCCGGTAGAAGCCGAGGAAGCGGCGACCGTCGCGGTGGACGACCACGGAGAGCCTGCGGCCCTCCTCGGTGGTGAAGTCGTACTGCGCGCCGACGCCGGGCAAGGGGGTGCGACGGGTGGGCATGACCGCACCTCCGGGGCGATGTGCGTGGGGCGGAACGGCAGCACGCACACCTTATCAACACATATGCAGCTATACGCCTTGTATGCCCGGTATACGTATGTCAGGCCCCGGACCTGCGGCGGTGCGTCACGCCTTCTTCAGCTCGGCCGCGCCGAAGGACACGTCGAACCGGTCGCACCAGATGCTGACGCTGCCGTACGCGGCCAGGTCGAAGCCGGCGGGCAGCGCGTAGTTCTGGTCGCCCTTGTTGCCCTTGAGCTTGCCGAGGTCGACGTACGCGCCGTCGTCGAAGACGCCCCAGCCGGCCTTGCCCTCGATCACGGGGGCGTCGGTCACCCACACCTTCAGGTCCGGGCCGTTGCTGGTGTCGAGGTCCTCCAGGCGGAGGACCTGGGAGCCGTCGGGCAGCCGCAGGACGCTGACCGTGCCGGTGGTGCCGTGCTCGTGCGTGACAAAGGTGCCCGTGGCGAGCGTCTGCGGGCCCGCGTCGGGCGACGGCGACGCGGGGGCCTGCGCGGACGGCTCCTGCGACGGGGCGGCGGCAGCGGGGGCGCCGGAGTCCGCCGGGGCGGTGACGACCGCGCCGGGCAGCGCCTCGTCGACCGTCTCGTCCGTGGCCAGCTTCCACGGCTGGAACCAGTACAGCCCGAAGCCGAGCGCCACCAGGGCGACCACCGCCACCCCCACCGCCACCGGTCGGGTCACCAGCTTCCGTACGCCGGCCATCGCCACCGCCTCCTCGCCTATCGCTGTCGTGGAGGCCATTCAACGCGAAGAACGCCCCCGCAGGGGCTTCACCCGGATGACGGAAGTCTTACGTTCGCTCATGTCCGACCCTGACAGGGCCGGCGGGGACGGGCGCCTAGGCTGCGGCCATGACACCGACCCCGCGCTTCGACGCCCTCGGCCTGGTCGTCTCCGACATGGCCGCCACCCTCGCCTTCTACCGCCTCCTCGGCCTGGACATCCCCGCCTCCGCCGACACCGCCCCGCACGCGGAGGCCGCGCTGCCCGGCGGCATGCGCGTCATGTGGGACACCGAGGACACCGTCCGCTCGTACGACCCGGGGTGGACCCGGCCGAGCGGCGGCGACGCGGTCGCGCTCGCCTTCCGCTGCGCGAGCCCCGCGGAGGTCGACGCGACCTACGACGCGCTGCTCGCGGCCGGCCACCGCGGCCACCTCGCCCCCTGGGACGCGGTGTGGGGGCAGCGGTACGCCGTCGTGCTGGACCCGGACGGCCGGGGCGTGCAGCTCTACGCGGACGCGACCGGATCGGCCGCCCCGGAGGGCACGGGCGCGGCGGAGCCGCCGGCGCCGTGAGCCGGCCACCGGGGCGAGCCGCCCGCGCAGTGAGCCGGCGCGGGCCCGGGCCTCCGGCTGCACGCCCCGGCCCTACGGGCCGTCAGCCCTGCGCAGGCCGCCCGCGCGACGGTACGGGCGGTCAGCGCCGCGCCGGGCCGCGGGAGCCGGCCTGCGGGCGGCGGCACGAGCGGTCAGCGCGGTGGCGGTCCGCGTCGGCCGGCCGGCGGGCCGGCCGTGCACCGGCCGAGCTCCGTCTGCGCTCAGTGGTGGCTCCCGTCCTTGCGGTGCCTGCCCCTCTTCTTCTCCGCCGCCCGCTCCTGCGGCTCCTCCCCGCCGGACCGGGGTCGTCCGGGCGGCGCGCCGCGGGCGGCCCTTCCGGGGCCGCCCGTCCGCGCGGGGCTTCTCGGGCGGCGTGCTCCGCGGGGGCTTCTTCTCCGGCGGCTTCTTCGCCGGCGGCTTCTTCTCGGCCGGCTTCTGCTCGGCCCGGTCGTTCCTCTCCCACTGGAAGCGGCTCTTCACGTCGTCGGGCGGCAGGAACCGGGACCACCGCTCCGGGAACTCCGCGGGCATGTCGGGGTCGTCGGGGTCCGCCTCCGGCGCCGTCCCGCGGGCGCGGGCCACCAGCGCGGCGGCCTCGGCCGCGCGGGCGCGCTCGGTCTCGGCGCGCGCGGCGGCGGTGGTGACGGAGGGCCAGACCCGGTCGATGGCGGCGTTGACGGCGGCGCCGACCAGCACGGCGAACGCCGAGATGCCGATCCACAGCAGGACGGCGATGGGCGCGGCCAGCGACCCGTAGATGGTGGGGCCCTCGACCGTGCCGGTCAGGTAGATGCGCAGCAGGAAGCTGCCCAGCACCCACATGGCGAGGGCGACCAGGGCGCCCGGCACGTCCTCCACCCAGGGCGACCGCACCGGGACGGACACGTGGTACAGGGTCGTCAGGAACGCGATGGACAGAAGGATGACGACCGGCCAGTACAGGACGGCGACGACCTCCGTCCCCCAGGGCACCAGCTCCACCACCCGGTCGGGGCCGACCACGGCGAGCGGCAGCACGACCGCGCCGATCAGCAGGGCGACGATGTAGAGGAGGAAGGCGAGCAGCCGGGTCGCGACGATGCCGCGGTGCCCGTCCAGGCCGTACATGACGGTGATGGTGTCGATGAAGACGTTCACGGCGCGGGACCCGGACCACAGCGCGATGGCGAAACCGATCGAGATCACGTCGGGCCGGCCGGCGCGGGTGACGTCCTCGATGAGCGGGCGGGCGATCTCGTTGACACCGCGGTCGGACAGGACCGTGCCGACGGCGGCGAGGATGTTCCTCTCGATGGACGCGACGGTGGTGGTGTCGGTCCACTCGTCGATGTAGCCGAGGAGGCCCAGCAGGCCGAGCATCAGGGGCGGCAGGGAGAGCAGGGTGAAGAACGCGGCCTCCGCGGCGAGGCCCAGGATGCGGTACTCGATGCACGAGTTGACGGTGTCCTTGAGGAGGAGCCAGGCCAACTTCCGCTTGGAGACGTTGCGGTAGAGGACCCTCGCCCGGTGGAGCAGGCCCGAGGACCCGTCCTGGGCGCCGTGTCCCCCCGGGGCACCGGGGTCCGCGGAGGAGGCCCCGGCGGGGCCGCCGGATACGGCCGCTCCCCTGGCCGACTCGGGTGTTTCCTTTGCTGCCTGCACCTCCTTACCGTATCCGCATGGCAGCCACCACCCACACCGTGACCAACCAGCCTCCGCCGCTGGTCGGGTACGACGTCTTCACCGCCGACCGGGCCCTCGCCGAGGCCGTGGAACGTCATCTTCCTCCCGGACTCCACGAGGAGGCCCGGACGGAGCTGTCCACGCTCGGCACCAGCGCCGGCTCCGTCCACGCCCTCAGCTGGGGCGCCCTCGCCAACGAGAACCCGCCGAAACTGCGCACCCACGACCGCTACGGCCACCGGATCGACGAGGTGGACTTCCACCCCGCCTGGCACCGCCTGCTGGGCCACGCGGTCAGCGCCGGGCTGACCGCCGCCTGGTCGACCCCGGGCGGCCACGTGCGGCGCGCGGCGGGCTTCCTCGTGTGGACGCAGGCCGAGGCGGGGCACGGCTGCCCGCTGTCGATGACCCACGCGGCCGTGCCGGCCCTCCGCGCGGACCCGGAGCCGGCGGCCTTCTGGGAGCCGAAGCTGACCTCGCGGGTGTACGAGGGGGAGGAGCTGCGCCCGGCCGCGCAGAAGACCGGCGTGCTCTTCGGCATGGGCATGACCGAAAAGCAGGGCGGCAGCGACGTGCGGGCCAACACGACGGCGGCGGCCCCGCTGGCGGCGGAGGGCGAATACGCGCTGACGGGGCACAAGTGGTTCTGCTCCGCGCCGATGTCCGACGGGTTCCTGGTGCTGGCGCAGGCGGCCGAGGGGCTGACGTGCTTCCTGGTGCCGCGGGTGCTGGAGGACGGCACCCGGAACGTGTTCCGCATCCAGCGGCTCAAGGACAAGCTGGGGAACCGGTCCAACGCCTCCGGCGAGGTCGAGTTCGACGGGACGTGGGCGCGCCGGGTGGGCGAGGAGGGCCGCGGGGTCCGCACCATCATCGAGATGGTGGCGGCGACCCGGCTGGACTGCGTGCTGGGGTCGGCGGCGCTGATGCGGCAGGCGGTGGCGCAGGCCGTGCACCACACCTCGTACCGCAGTGCCTTCGGCGGACTCCTCGTGGACAAGCCGCTGATGCGCAACGTCCTGGCTGACCTGGCGCTGGAGTCCGAGGCGGCGACCGTCCTCGGGATGCGGCTCGCGGCGGCGTACGACGCGGTGGAGGCGGGCGGCCGGGACGCGGAGGGCGAGCGGGCGCTGCTGCGCCTCGCCGTGCCCGCCGCCAAGTACTGGGTGACGAAGCGGTGCACGCCGACGGCGGCGGAGGCGCTGGAGTGCCTGGGCGGCAACGGCTACGTGGAGGAGTCCGGGATGCCCCGGCTGCTGCGTGAGGCGCCGCTCAACTCCATCTGGGAGGGCTCCGGCAACGTCCAGGCCCTGGATGTGCTGCGGGCGCTGCAGCGGGAGCCGCGGGCGCTGGACGCGTACCTGACGGAGGTCGGGCTGGCCCGGGGCGCGGACCACCGGCTGGACGCGGCCGTCAAGGGGCTGCTGACGGAACTGGCCGACCTGGAGGGCCTGGAGGCCCGGGCGCGGCGGCTGGTGGAGCGCATGGCGCTGGTGCTGCAGGGCTCGCTGCTGGTGCGGTTCGCACCGCCCGAGGTCGCGGACGCGTTCTGCGGCTCGCGGCTCGGCGGGGACTGGGGGGCGGCGTTCGGGACGCTGCCGCACACCCTGGGCCTCGGGGCGGTCGTGGAGCGGGCGCGGGCCGTCGTGTAGCCCCCGGAACCGCCGCGGCGAGCCGCGGGCCAGGACACTGGGGCGCGCGGGGATCCGTGGGGGCGCTGACCCGTGCGTACGGACGGGGGGTGCGGACGGACAGGGTGCGGACGGACAGGGTGCGGACGGACAGGGTGCGGACGGACAGGGTGCGGACGGACAGGGTGCGGACGGGGGGGCCGGGGCTGCGGGCAGTGGCGCTTGCGGCATCAGTGCACAGGGGCACCCCGACAGCGGCGCTTGCGGCGCCGCGTCCACACCGGTGCCGCGTCCCTACGGGGTGCCGTCCCTACGGGGTGCCGCTGCTGCATCAGGGCGCCGCTCGGAGCGTTCCGTGTGGGGAGAGGTGCGCGCAGGGCGGGCGCGGGAGGCCGGGCGTGCGGAGGGCGCGGGCCGTGGAGTGGCGGCCCGCGCCCGGAGAGCGGCTGGGATGGTGCTGCGCCGACACGGCACCATCCCGTCGCGCACCGGGAGCCGCGCGGCGGACCGCGCGGAATCCGGTACGGCCCCACTGTCGTACAAGCGGACGGGCCCGCGGGAGAGTTGCAAGAGGTTGCACCCGGCGCCGCGGGCCCCGGGGGCGCGGGGGATGATGACGCGGACCAGCAACGGTGCGCGGGGCGGGGAGGGCCCATGCGGAACGCCACAGTGGAGATGACGCGCCTCGCCGCGATGGACCCCCGCGAGGCGACACGGCTCCTGAAGGGCATCCGGGACGCGGCGCTGCGCGGCCGCAGGGCCCCGCTGACGCCGCGCGCCGACATCCAGGCGTCCTGGCAGCGGATGCTGCGCGAGGGCGTGGACCCGGACCGGGACCGCCGCTCCGACCTGCTGCCGGCGGCGGAGCTGGAGGCGCGCCGGGCGGCGTCGCCGCTGCTGCACGTCCTGCCGGTGCTGCGGGAGGGCCTGATGCAGCTGCCCGGCTCGGTGGCGGATCCGGTGCGGCACATCATGGTCGTGGCGGACGCCGAGGGCCGGGTGCTGTGGCGGGAGGGGCACTCCTCGGTGCTGCGGATGGCGGACGGGCACGGCTTCGAGCCGGGCGCCGACTGGCGGGAGTCGACCGTCGGCACCAACGGGGTGGGGACGGCGCTGGTGGCGCGCCGCCCGGTGCAGGTGCACTCGGCGGAGCACTTCGTGGCGACCCACCACCCGTGGACCTGTGCGGGGGCGCCGATCACGGACCCCAGGGACGGTCGGCTCATGGGGGTGCTCGACCTGAGCGGGCCGGTGGCGACGGTGCATCCGGCGACCCTGCTGCTGGTGGGGTCGGTGGCCCGACTGGCGGAGGCGGAGCTGCGCAATCGGCACCTGTCGGAGCTGGCGCGGCTCCGGGCGGTCGCGGCGCCGCTGCTGCACCGGGTGGGCGGCCGGGCCGTGGCGGTGGACCTGCACGGGTGGACCGCGGCGGTGACGGGCACGGCGGCGCAGGACCGGCTGCCGCTGCCGGAGTCCGTCGGGCCGGGCGGCCGGGTGTGGCTGCCGTCGCTCGGCGAGTGCGCGGTGGAGCCGCTGCCGGGCGGCTGGCTGCTCAGGGTGGTGGACGGCGGGGAGGCCGGGGCGGCGGATGCTGCGGCGACGCGGGTGGTGCTGGACCTGAGCCGGGCGCGGTGCTGGACGGTGCGGGTGTCGGGGACGGCGGGCGGCTGGACGCGGGAGCTGAGCCCGCGCCACGCGGAGCTGCTGTACGTGCTGGCGGTGCACCGGGACGGGCGGACGGCGGCGCAGCTCGCCGCCGACGTGTTCGGGGACCGGACCAGGACGGTGACGGTGCGGGCGGAGATGTCGCGGGTGCGGCGCACTCTGGGGGGTGTGCTGGCACACCGCCCTTACCGGTTCAGGGACGACGTGGAGGTGGAGGTGGTGGGGCCGCAGGAGGCGCGGGACCTCCTGCCGCACTCCACGGCGCCGGCGGTGGTGGCGGCGCGCGGAGCGTGAGACGGCGTCCCACTCTGTGACACGCAGCCCCGGTGCCGCCACCGTCAGGCTTTGGCCACGGCCGATGCGGCGTGGTTCGCTGACCCCATGAGCATCACCGTGACGACCTGGTACCTGGAGCAGACCTCGCCCGAGGATCTGCGCCCCTCCCCCGCGCCCGGCGGTGACCTGCGGATCGAGCGGGCGGGGGTGCCCTCGCCGGAGTTCAGCAGATTCCTCTACACGGCGGTCGGCGGCGACCTGCACTGGGTGGACCGGCTGGGGCTGACGTACGCGCAGTGGCGGGAGATCCTTGAGCGTCCCGGTACGGAGACGTGGGTGGCGTACGAGCAGGGGACGCCGGCGGGGTACGTGGAGCTGAGGGCGCACGACGCCGAGGACGGGGACGGGGTCGGGGACGGGGGCGCTGTCGAGATCGTCTACTTCGGGCTGCTCCCGGCGTTCCGGGGCCGCGGCATCGGCGGGCACCTGCTGTCGTACGGCACGGCGCGGGCCTGGGACCTGGCCGGCCGCTGGCCGGGGCGGACGCCGACGAAGCGGGTGGTGCTGAACACCTGCTCGCTGGACGGCGAGCACGCCATGGACAACTACCTGCGGCGGGGCTTCCGGCTGTACGACACGCAGACGGCCGAGCGGCCCGAGACCGAGGCGCCCGGAGCGTGGCCGGGCGCCGGCGACCGGTCCGGCGGCCCCGCCGCGAGCCGCGCCGGCGCGTGACCCCGACCACACTTGTCCACAATGCGGGACACCTCTGTCCACATCCCGGACGAAGGTGGACTGAGTCCAATCTCCCGTGACACGCTTCCGTCATGTCTGAAGCTGGAATTGCCTTGGTGAGTCGGCGGCACGTCGACCTCGGCCGCATGTCCAGCGCCATGTGTCCGGCGCTCTGAGCGAACCCGCACGCCCAGCTCCGCCGCGATCAGAAGACTTCCCCGACTTTCCCGCGCAATGTCGCGCAAGGCCCTGCCTTGCGCGACATTGCGCAGGTCAGAGCCGCCCTCCTGCAGTCCCGAAGGACGTATAGCCATGGCCGCCACCCCCGAAAAGCCCACACCCGCCACGCCCCGCCGCAAGCCGGGGCGCCACCGTGGCGAGGGCCAGTGGGCGAGGGGACACTTCACTCCCCTCAACGGCAATGAGCAGTTCAAGAAGGACGACGATGGTCTCAATGTGCGGACACGTATTGAGACGATCTACGCGAAGACCGGTTTCGACTCCATCGACCCCAACGACCTGCGCGGCCGGATGCGCTGGTGGGGCCTCTACACCCAGCGCAAGCCCGGCATCGACGGCGGCAAGACGGCCGTCCTGGAGCCGGAGGAGCTGGACGACGAGTACTTCATGCTGCGCGTCCGCATCGACGGCGGCCGCCTGACCACGCGCCAGCTCCGGGTGATCGGCGAGATCTCGCAGGAGTTCGCCCGCGGCACCGCCGACATCACCGACCGGCAGAACGTCCAGTACCACTGGATCCGCATCGAGGACGTCCCGGAGATCTGGCGCCGGCTGGAAGAGGTCGGGCTGTCCACCACCGAGGCGTGCGGCGACACCCCGCGCGTCATCATCGGCTCGCCGGTCGCCGGCATCGCCGAGGACGAGATCATCGACGGCACGCCCGCCATCGAGGAGATCCAGCGCCGCATCATCGGCAACAAGGACTTCTCCAACCTGCCCCGCAAGTTCAAGTCCGCGATCTCCGGCTCGCCGCTCCTCGACGTGGCCCACGAGATCAACGACATCGCCTTCGTGGGCGTCGAGCACCCCGAGCACGGCCCCGGCTTCGACGTGTGGGTCGGCGGCGGCCTGTCCACCAACCCGAAGATCGGTGTCCGGCTCGGCGCCTGGGTGCCGCTCGACGAGGTCCCCGACGTCTACACCGGTGTCATCTCGATCTTCCGCGACCACGGCTACCGGCGGCTGCGCAACCGCGCCCGCCTCAAGTTCCTGGTCGCCGACTGGGGTGCCGAGAAGTTCCGCCAGGTGCTGGAGGACGACTACCTCAAGCGCAAGCTGGTCGACGGCCCCGCACCCGCCCGGCCCGTCGCCGAGTGGCGCGACCACGTCGGCGTGCACCGCCAGAAGGACGGCCGCTACTACGTCGGCTTCGCGCCGCGCGTCGGCCGGGTCGACGGCGCCACCCTCACCAAGATCGCCGAGGTGGCCGAGGCTCACGGCTCCGGCCGGGTCCGCACCACCGTCGAGCAGAAGATGATCGTGCTCGACGTCGAAGAGGACCGGGTCGAGTCGCTGTCCGCCGCCCTGGAGGCCCTGGACCTGCGGGTTGCGCCGTCACCGTTCCGGCGCGGCACCATGGCCTGCACCGGCATCGAGTTCTGCAAGCTGGCCATCGTCGAGACCAAGGCGCGCGGCGCGTCCCTGATCGACGAACTGGAGCGCCGCATGCCGGACTTCGACCAGCCGATCACCATCAACGTCAACGGCTGCCCCAACGCGTGCGCCCGCATCCAGGTCGCCGACATCGGCCTCAAGGGCCAGCTCGTCCTCGACGACGAGGGCCGGCAGGTCGAGGGCTTCCAGGTGCACCTGGGCGGCGCCCTCGGCCTGGAGGCCGGCTTCGGGCGCAAGGTGCGCGGCCTGAAGGTCACCTCCGCCGAGCTCCCCGACTACGTCGAGCGCGTCCTCACCCGCTTCCAGGCGGAGCGCGAGGACGGCGAGCGGTTCGCCGCCTGGGTGGCGCGGGCCTCCGAGGAGTCCCTGTCATGAGCGGCGCGACGAAGGCCACCGGACCGCGGAACACGGAACCCGCACAGGTGCGCCGCACCGGCGCAGCGGCGAAGGAGGAGACGCGATGAGCGAGCGCGCGGCGCCCTTCCACTGCCCGTACTGCGGCGACGAGGACCTCAGGCCGCACGAGACCGGGCACGGCGCGTGGGAGTGCGCGGCCTGCAACCGCGCCTTCCAGCTGAAGTTCCTGGGCCTGCTGGCCCGGGGCCTCCAGCGCCACGACAGCAGCGGAGGGGGCGACCGGACATGACGGAGACCGCCACGGAGGACCGGCTGCGGGCACTCGCCGAGCAGGCGGGCCGCGAACTGGAGGACGCCCCGGCGCTGGACATCCTGACGTGGGCCGCCGACACCTTCGGCAAGCGCTTCTGCGTCACCTCCTCCATGGAGGACGCGGTCGTCGCCCACCTCGCGTCCCGGGCCTTCCCGGGGGTGGACGTGGTGTTCCTGGACACCGGCTACCACTTCGAGGAGACCATCGGCACCCGCGACGCGGTGGCCGCGGTGATGGACGTCAACGTCATCACGCTGACCCCGCGCCAGACCGTCGCCGAGCAGGACGCGCAGTACGGTCCGGCGCTGCACGACCGGGACCCGGACCTGTGCTGCGCGCTGCGCAAGGTGAAGCCGCTGGAGGAGGGCCTCGGCGCCTACGACGCCTGGGCGACCGGGCTGCGCCGCGACGAGTCCCCCACCCGGGCGGGCACGCCCGTCGTCGGCTGGGACGCCAGGCGCCGCAAGGTCAAGGTGTCGCCGATCGCCCGCTGGACGCAGGACGACGTCGACGCGTACGTGGCCGAGCACGGCGTCCTCACCAACCCGCTGCTGACGGACGGCTACGCCTCCGTCGGCTGCGCCCCGTGCACCCGCCGGACGGCGGTGGGCGAGGACGCCCGCGCCGGCCGCTGGGCGGGCCGCGCCAAGACGGAATGCGGGCTGCACGGATGACGTACGGACAGATCTCACAGGACGGGCAGGAGAAGCACGTGACTGCGGCCGGGACCACCGGGGCCACCATCTGGCTCACGGGTCTGCCGAGCGCCGGCAAGACCACCATCGCGTACGAGCTGGCCGGGCGGCTGCGCGACGAGGGCCACCGCGTGGAGGTCCTCGACGGCGACGAGATCCGCGAGTTCCTCTCCGCGGGCCTCGGCTTCAGCCGCGAGGACCGGCACACCAACGTGCAGCGCATCGGCTTCGTCGCCGAGCTCCTCGCCTCCCACGGCGTGAAGGTCCTCGTGCCCGTCATCGCCCCGTACGCCGACAGCCGCGAGGCGGTGCGCAAGCGCCACCAGCGGGAGGGCACCCCGTACGTGGAGGTGCACGTCGCGACCCCGGTCGAGGTGTGCTCCGTACGCGACGTGAAGGGCCTGTACGCCAAGCAGGCGGCCGGCGAGCTCAGCGGGCTGACCGGCGTCGACGACCCGTACGAGGAGCCGGAGAGCCCCGACCTGCGGATCGAGTCCCACCACCAGACGGTGCAGGAGTCCGCCGAGGCGCTGCACACGCTGCTCACCGAGAGGGGTCTGGCGTGACGACCACCGTCAGCAACACCGTCCCGTCGGGGACCGACAGCCCGTTCGCGCTGTCGCACCTGGACGCGCTGGAGTCCGAGGCCGTCCACATCTTCCGCGAGGTGGCGGGCGAGTTCGAGCGGCCGGTGGTCCTGTTCTCCGGCGGCAAGGACTCGATCGTCATGCTGCACCTGGCGCTGAAGGCGTTCGCGCCCGCCGCGGTCCCCTTCTCGCTGCTGCACGTCGACACCGGGCACAACTTCCCCGAGGTCATCGAGTACCGCGACCGGACGGTGGCGGCGCACGGGCTGCGCCTGCACGTGGCGTCGGTGCAGGACTACATCGACCGCGGCGTGCTCAGGGAGCGCCCCGACGGCACCCGCAACCCGCTGCAGACCGTGCCGCTCACCGAGGCGATCCAGCAGCACCGCTTCGACGCCGTCTTCGGCGGCGGGCGGCGCGACGAGGAGAAGGCCCGCGCCAAGGAGCGCGTGTTCAGCCTCCGCGACGAGTTCTCGCAGTGGGACCCGCGCCGCCAGCGGCCCGAGCTGTGGCAGCTCTACAACGGCCGGCACGCGCCCGGTGAGCACGTGCGGGTGTTCCCGCTGTCGAACTGGACCGAGCTGGACGTGTGGCAGTACATCGCCCGCGAGGGCATCGAGCTGCCGGAGATCTACTTCGCGCACGAGCGCGAGGTGTTCGCCCGGGGCGGCATGTGGCTGACGGCCGGCGAGTGGGGCGGCCCGAAGGACGGCGAGACCGTCGAGAAGCGGATGATCCGCTACCGCACGGTCGGCGACATGTCCTGCACCGGCGCAGTCGACTCCGACGCCACCACGCTCGACGCCGTGATCGCCGAGATCGCCGCGTCCCGGCTGACCGAGCGGGGCGCCACCCGCGCCGACGACAAGCTGTCCGAGGCGGCGATGGAAGACCGCAAGCGCGAAGGGTACTTCTAGACATGACCAGCACCACCACCGCGGCCGCCGAGCGGCTGTCGGCCACCACCCTGCTGCGCTTCGCCACCGCCGGTTCCGTCGACGACGGCAAGTCGACCCTGGTCGGCCGGCTGCTGCACGACTCCAAGTCGGTGCTCGCCGACCAGCTGGAGGCCGTCGAGCACGCCTCGCGCAGCCGCGGCCAGGAGGCCCCCGACCTGGCGCTGCTCACCGACGGCCTGCGGGCCGAGCGCGAGCAGGGCATCACGATCGACGTGGCGTACCGCTACTTCGCCACGGCCCGGCGCCGGTTCATCCTCGCCGACACCCCGGGCCACGTGCAGTACACCCGCAACATGGTCACCGGTGCCTCCACGGCCGAGCTGACCGTGATCCTCGTCGACGCCCGCAACGGCGTCGTGGAGCAGACCCGCCGGCACGCCGCCATCGCCGCCCTGCTGCGGGTCCCGCACGTCGTCCTCGCCGTCAACAAGATGGACCTGGTCGGCTACGAGGAGCCCGTCTTCGCCCGTATCGCCGAGGAGTTCACGGCGTACGCGAGCGAGCTCGGCGTCCCGGAGATCACCGCGATCCCGATCTCGGCGCTCGCCGGCGACAACGTGGTGGAGCCGTCCGCGCACATGGACTGGTACGGCGGCCCGACGGTGCTGGAGCACCTGGAGACGGTCCCGGTCAGCCACGACCTGACGTCCTGCCACGCCCGCCTGCCGGTCCAGTACGTGATCCGCCCGCAGACCGCCGAGCACCCCGACTACCGCGGCTACGCCGGCCAGATCGCCGCCGGAACGTTCCGCGTGGGCCAGGAGGTCACCGTCCTCCCGTCGGGCCGCACCTCGCGGATCAGCGGCATCGACCTGCTCGGCGAGCCGGTCGACGTGGCGTGGACCCCCCAGTCCGTCACCCTCCTGCTGGAGGACGACATCGACATCTCCCGGGGCGACCTGATCGTGCCGCAGGGCGACGCGCCCGCGACCACCCAGGACGTCGAGGCGACCGTCTGCCACGTCGCCGACCAGCCGCTGAGCGTCGGGCAGCGGGTGCTGCTGAAGCACACCACGCGCACGGTCAAGGCGATCGTCAAGGAGATCCCGTCCCGGCTCACCCTGGACGACCTCTCCCAGCACGCCGCCCCCGGGCAGCTCGTCGCCAACGACATCGGCACCGTGAAGGTCCGTACGGCCGAGCCGCTGGCGCTCGACGCGTACGCCGACTCGCGCCGCACCGGCTCCTTCCTGCTCATCGACCCCGCCGACGGCACCACGCTGGCGGCCGGCATGGCCGGCGAGTCCTTCGCCACCGGGAAGACGGCGGCCGCCGTGGTCGACGACGAGGGCTGGGACTTCTGATGGGCCGCCGGCCGGCCTGCGCCGACGTGTACGCGACCTTCGCCAAGGAAGGCGGCCGCGTCGGCTCCGGCTGCGTCGGCTCCGGAACCGGAGGCGTCGCGCGATGTGCCCGATGACCCCCGGCCGGCCGGCCCTGCCCGGCCCCCGACGACGACCCCACGCCGACCGCCCGGCGCCGCCCCCGACCCCGTACGGGACGTAGGCCCGGGCCGACGAGAGGAACCCCTCCCGTGCCCCCTGCCTCCCGCCCCGCTCCCCCGCAGCGCCGCGCCGTCGCCGCCGCGGTGGTCCTGCCGCTGCTGCTGGCCCTGACGTCGTGCCTCGGCTACGGCTCGCAGGCGGTGCGGGACGCGCCGAAGGTCGCCCCGCAGGGGCCGAAGCTGTCGGCGGACGCGGTGCGCGTCGGGTACTTCGCGAACCTCACGCACGGCACGGCGCTGGTGGGCGACCGGGAGGGCTTCTTCCAGAAGGAGCTGCGCGGCACCCGGCTGACCACGGCCGTGTTCGGCGCGGGCCCGTCCGCGATCGAGGCGCTCAACGGCGGCTCGGTGGACATCGCCTTCGTCGGCCCGTCGCCCGCCGTCAACGGCTACGTCCGGTCGGGCGGCACCAACCTGCGGATCGTGGGCGGCGCGGCCTCCGGCGGGGTGAAGCTGGTGGTCGACCCGGAGCGCATCCGCACGGTCGCGGACGTCAAGGGCAAGCGGATCGCGTCACCGCAGTACGGCAACACCCAGGACGTGGCGCTGCTGCACTGGCTCGCGCAGCAGGGCTGGCAGGTGGACCCGCAGAGCGGCAAGGGCGACGTGTCGGTGGTCCGCACCGACAACAAGATCGCCCCCGACGCGTACCGGTCCGGCGCCGTCGACGGGGCGTGGGTGCCGGAGCCGACCGCGTCGAAGCTGGTCGCCGAGGGGGCCAGGGTGCTGCTGGACGAAGCGTCGCTGTGGCCGGACGAGCAGTTCCTGATCACCGCCATCGCGGTGTCCCAGCGCTTCCTCGACGCCCATCCGGACGTCGTGGAGGCGGTACTGCGCGGCGCGGCGCAGGCCAACGCGTGGATCAACGCCGACCGCGACCGGGCGAAGCAGTCGGTGAACGCGCAGCTGCAGAAGATGTCGGGCAAGCCGCTGCCGGCGGAGGTGCTCGACCCGGCCTTCGCGTCCGTCCGCTTCCTCGACGACCCGCTGGCCGCCACCCTGCGGGCCCAGGCCGACCACGCGGTGGCGGCGGGCCTGCTGGACAGGCCCGACCTGAGCGGCATCTACGACCTGAGACCGCTCAACAGGACCCTCACGGCCGCCGGCAAGCCCGCGGCCTCCGACGCCGGCCTCGGCGTCCGCTGACCGTACGAGACCGCACACCCCAGGAGGTGACGACCATGGCCATCACGCTCACGACGGCCCGGGCCGAGGACCGCACCGCGGTCGAGTACGCCGCTCGGCTGGAGCACGTGTCGAAGTCATTCGCCGGGCCCGCGGGGCAGCAGCTCGTCCTGGACGACATCAGCCTCGATGTCGCCCCGGGCGAGTTCGTCACCCTGCTCGGGGCCTCCGGCTGCGGCAAGTCGACGCTGCTGAACCTCGTGGCCGGCCTCGACCGGCCGTCCTCGGGCACCCTCGCCACCGACGGCCGCCCGGCGCTGATGTTCCAGGAGCACGCGCTCTTCCCGTGGCTGACCGCCGGGAAGAACATCGAGCTGGCGCTGAAGCTGCGGGGCGTGCCCAAGGCGGAGCGGCGCGGCGAGGCCGAGCGGCTGCTGGAGCTGGTACGGCTGGGCGGCGCCCACGGCAAGCGCGTGCACGAGCTGTCCGGCGGCATGCGCCAGCGGGTCGCCATGGCCCGCGCGCTCGCGCAGGACAGCCGGCTGCTGCTGATGGACGAGCCGTTCGCCGCGCTCGACGCGATCACCCGGGACGTGCTGCACGGCGAGCTGACCCGGATCTGGCAGGAGACGGGCCTGTCGGTGCTGTTCGTCACCCACAACGTACGGGAGGCCGTGCGGCTGGCGCAGCGCGTGGTGCTGCTGTCGTCCCGGCCGGGCCGCATCGCCCGGGAGTGGACCGTCGGCATCCCGCAGCCGCGCCGCATCGAGGACGCCGCGGTGGCGGAGCTGTCCCTGGAGATCACGGAACAACTGCGGGGGGAGATCCGCCGACATGGCCAGCACTGACACGAGGAAGGACGCGGGCGGCCGGGCGGACGACCTGGAGGACCTGGAAGCGGGACTCGACGCCTTGGAGGCGGTGGAGACCCGCAGGACCCCGCTGCGCCAGACGCTGGTGAGCAAGGTGCTGCCGCCCGTGGTGGCGGTGGCGCTGGTCCTCGCGGTCTGGCAGGGCCTGGTCTGGGCCGAGGTCACCGACGCCTACAAGCTGCCGTCGCCGTCCGCGGTGTGGGACAGCCTGGCCGAGATGTGGCTGCAGGGGACGCTGTTCGGCGTCATGTGGACCAGTGTGTCCCGGGCGCTGTTGGGTTTCGTGCTGGCCCTGGCGATCGGCACGCCGCTGGGCCTGCTCGTGGCCCGGGTCAGGCCCGTCCGGGCGGCCATCGGCCCGATCCTCTCCGGCCTGCAGTCCCTCCCCTCGGTGGCCTGGGTGCCGCCGGCGGTCCTGTGGCTGGGCCTGAACGACCGGATGATGTTCGCGGTGATCCTGCTGGGCGCCGTGCCGTCGATCGCGAACGGCCTGGTGGCGGGCGTCGACCAGGTGCCGCCGCTGTTCCTGCGCGCCGGCCGCACCCTGGGCGCCACCGGCCTGCGCGGCGCCTGGCACGTCGTCATGCCCGCCGCGCTGCCGGGCTACCTGGCGGGCCTCAAGCAGGGCTGGGCCTTCTCGTGGCGGTCGCTCATGGCCGCCGAGATCATCGCGTCCTCCCCGGACCTCGGCCTCGGCCTCGGCCAGCTGCTGGACAACGGCCGCAACAACGCCGACATGCCCGGGATCTTCCTGGCGATCCTGCTCATCCTGCTCGTCGGTATCGCCGTCGACCTGCTGGTCTTCAGCCCGCTGGAACGCCGGGTGCTGCGCCGCCGCGGCCTGCTGGGCAGGAGCTGAGCCCATGACCCCTCCCGTGCTGCTGATCGTCGCCCACGGCAGCCGCGACCCGCGGCACGCCGCGACCGTCCACGCCCTGGCGCGGGCGGCCGCCGGTCTGCGGCCGGGCCTGCGCGTCGAGACGGCGTTCCTCGACTTCACTCTCCCGTCGGTCCCTGCGGTCCTGGAGTCCCTGGCCGCGCAGGGCGTACGGGACGTGGTGGCGCTGCCGCTGCTGCTGACCCGGGCGTTCCACGCGAAGGCCGACATCCCGGCGGTGCTCCGCGAGGCGCCCGCGGGCCTGCGCGTCCGCCAGGCGGAGGTGCTCGGCCCGTCGCCCCTGCTGCTCCAGGCGGTGGAACGCCGCCTGTACGAGGCGGGCCTGACGCCCGCCGACAAGCCCGCGACCGGCCTCGTGCTGGCCTCCGCGGGCTCCACCGACCCGGAGGCGAACGCGGTGATCGCGGAAACGGCGCGGGAGCTGCGGCGCGCCGGTTGGTGCGCCGTGCGGCCCGCGTTCGCCTCCGCGGTGTCCCCCCGCACGGAGGACGCCGTACGGGCCCTGCGGGCCGACGGCGTGCGGCGCGTGGCGGTCGCCCCGTACGTCATCGCCCCCGGCCGCCTCCCGGACCGCATCGCGGCGGGCGCGGCGGACGCCGACGTCCTGGCGGACGTCCTCGGCCCGTGCCCGGAACTGGCCCGGCTGCTGCTGGTCCGGTACGACGGCGCCGCCGCACCGGCCCGGCGGTGGGCGGCGGCGGTCTAGGGGTGCCGCCCGCGAGCGTGGCCGGCCTGCGGCGGGAGCGCCACGGCGTGCGGCTGCGCGAGCGGGCGGGAGGGCCCGGGGAGGAGTGCCCACCGGTGCCTGACTCCTGCGGTGCCGGAAGCGCGCCTGGGCCCTTGCCTCACCCGGGCGGCCGCGACAGCGGGTCCCGGGCCGGTGAGGCAGGACGCTCGGTCTCCGGCCGGAGGGCTCATGCGTGCCCTGGCGCCCGGCGCGCCGCCACGGTGGCCACTCGAAGGGCCCCGGCGCCGGCGGCCCCCGCGCCGACCGCGCAGGCGCCCGGGGCCCCGGCGCACAGCCGACCCGCCCCGCCTTGCCTCCGGTGCCGCCCCGGCCGTGTGCCGGGCGGCCCCTGCAACGCGTCAGCGGCCCCTGCGGGGCGACCCGTCCCGGTCCCGGACCCGGTGCGGCGGTTCAGGCCGCGGCATCCGGTCCGAAGACGACGTCGATGAGGGCCTCGGCGGACGACGGGTCGCCCGCCAGGGCGCCGGCCTCGCGGATCCCGTCGGCGCTGACCAGCCCGTGCCTGGCCATGGCGATGGCGTCGTGGATGCCGTCGCCGTCGCCGTGCGCGCACATCGCGAAGTACCAGCGGATCGCCTGCACGGCGTCGGGAGCCGTGCCGAGTCCGTCCCGGTACCGGCACGCCGCGGCGTACATCGCCCCTGTGTGGCCCTGCTCGGCGGCCCGCAGGTACCAGTGCAGCGCCTCGTCGTCGCGGTCCTCGTCCGACAGCCGGTCGCCGAGCACCGCACCGGCGGGGACGACCCCGTGCAGCGCCGCGCCCTCCAGCAGCCGCAGGGCCTCGGCGCGGGCGGCGGCGCGGTCTCTGTCGGGAGCGGTGTCGCCGGCACCGTCACCGAGGATGAGCTGCGCCAGGTTGAAGGCGGCGTAGGCGTCGCCCGCGTCGGCGGCCGCGCGCAGCAGACCGGCCGCACGCGCGCGGTCCGGGGCGACGCCCCGGCCTTCGAGGAGGAGGTAGCCGTAGGTGCGCAGGCCGGCCGGGTCGCCCGCGTCGGCCGCCCGGCGCGCGTATTCCGCGGCGGTCGGCAGCGCCGCGTCTTCGCAGTACTCCAGCAGGATCCCGGCGAGCAGCGCGGCCGCGTCGGCTCGGCCCCCGTCGGCGAGGTCCCGCAGCCGGGGTGCCACGGCGACGGCGCCGTCGGCTCCTTCGCGGCTGCCTTCTACCGCGGCCCGGACGTAGGCGTCTGCCGCGGCGGTCCAGTCGCCGCCGCGGGCGGCGCGGCGGGCCTCTGCCAGCAGCTCGTCGACGGTCATGGGGCTCCTGTCACGGGGGCGGCGGGGTGGGCGGCGGGGATCCGTTCCAGGACGCCTCCCGCGAAGACGTCGTAGAGCGGCAGCGTCTCCAGGTGGACGTAGCCGATGTGGCAGTCGCACCGGGCGAGCGGGCAGGGGCGCGGGGCGAGGGCGCTGCGGTAGGAGCCGTCGTAGAGGTTGCCGAGCTCGGCGGGGACGAAGTGGCAGCGGCGGACCGCGCCGTCCCCGTCCACGGAGATCACGGACTCGCCGGTGCGGCACGGCAGGCCCGCCGAGCGGTGCGGGTGGCGGCTGTAGGGGAAGAGCGGATCGAGGGCGGTCCACTCGGCGGCCTCGGCGTCGGTGTAGGTGCGGCCCTCGGCGGCGTTGACCCACAGGTAGACGTGTCGGGGCAGGTCGGCGCGCAGGCGGCGGGCGTGCTCCAGGTGCTGGGGCAGGCCGACGGTGCCGACGCTGAAGCGGACGGACCGGTCGGCGAGGTCGCGGGCCTTGGCCAGGAACCGGTCGTAGGGCGTCTGGCCGGGGTGGTACGTGCACCACAGGGCGATGGTGTCCGGGTCGGCGTCCGCCAGCCAGTCGGTGCGGCAGCTCAGATTGGTCTGGATGGCGACCCGCCGGACGTGCGGGGTGTGGGACAGCTCGACGAGTGCCTGCCGGTACCAGGAGCGGACGAGCCCCTCTCCCCAGGGGGTGAAGAGGACGGAGAGCCGGTCCCCGGTCTGCTGCCGCGCCCAGGTGGTGAAGCGGGTGAGCGCGGCGCGGTCGGCGCGCAGTCGGTCGGGGGTGTCGCGGCGCTTGGCGAAGGGGCAGTAGGGGCAGTCGTAGTCGCAGGACGAGAGGGGCCCGCGGTAGAGGATCGTGAGGTCCATGGGCGTCGGCTACTTCGGTTCGTATGCGGCCATCGCGGCCCGGACGGCCGGCGAGAACAGCTCGGGGCCGAGGGCGTCGGAGTGCGCGAGCCCCTCCGGGGAGAGCCGCAGCAGTCCGTCGGGTGCGGTGCGGTCGAGCCAGCCGCGGGCGGCGAACGCGGCGAGTTCGGCGGGGAAGTCGTCGTGCGGCGCGGAGCCGAAGCGGTCCCGGTAGTCGGCCGACGGCATGCCCCGGGCCTGGAGCAGGGACTGCAGGAGGTGGCGCCGGCGGGCCTCGTCGCCGTCGACGTCCCGGCCGTTGACGGCCCGGGTGAAGTCCTCGGTGGCGGTGTAGTCGTCGATGATGCCCCGTATCTCGCGCATGTCGACGGCGTAGTCGAAGGAGTAGTGCAGCGCGGACGTGTAGGAGCGGGCTCCGCAGCCGAGTCCGATCATGCCGTCGGTCTGGCAGGCGTGGTCGTCGGGGCCCTGCGGGGGCGCGCCGGCCCGCCGGAACATCCGCATCGACACCTGCTCGTAGCCGTGGGCGAGGAGGTGGTCGCGGCCCTGCCGGTAGAGGGCGAGGCGCTGCGCGTCCCAGTCGCGGTCGGAGTGGGCGGTGCGGCGGGCAAGGCCGGTGAGCGGCCGGACGTACAGGGGGTACAGGTACAGCTCCTCCGGCCGCCACGCGAGGGCGGCGTCGAGGGAGGTGCGCCAGGTGGCCGGGGTCTGGCCGTCGATGCCGTAGATCAGGTCGATGTTGAGGACGGGGACGGCGGTGTCGCGGATGCGGCCGAGCGCGGCCTCGACGTCGGCGCGGCGCTGCGGGCGTACGGCGGCGCGGGCCTCGTCGTCGACGAAGCTCTGCACGCCGATGCTGAGCCGGGTGGCGCCGCGCTGCGCGAGGACGGCCAGCCGGTCGGCGGTCGCCGTCGCGGGCGAGACCTCCACCGAGAGGGGGACGGCCCGCAGGTCGGCGCCCATGCGCTTCTCCGCGATGTCGCAGAGGCGGTCCAGCTCGTCGGCGGTGAGGTAGGTGGGGGTGCCGCCGCCGAACGCGGCGTTCGCGAACCGTACGGGCTCGGCGGGGTCGTCGCCGAGGGCGTCGCGCACGGCGGCGGCCTGCCGGTCGAGCGCGTCGAGGTAGCGGCCGGTGAGCCCGTCGGGTGCGCCGATGCGGGTGAACAGGTTGCAGAAGCCGCAGCGGACCTCGCAGAACGGTATGTGCAGGTAGAGCGACAGGGCGTCCTTGCGTTCGCCGCGCCACAGGTCCCGCAGGGCGGGCCGGTCCGCCGGGGGGAAGGCCCGGTAGGCGGTCTTGTGGGGGTAGGCGTAGACGTAGCTCTGGTAGGGCCGGGGGGTGTTCATGCGGTCGGCTCCAGGGGGAAGTGGGCGTACGGCACGGTCCACACGGCTTCGTGGCCGAGGCGGTGGCCGGTGTATCCGTCGTCGCCGTAGGCGGTGCCGTGGTCGGAGCAGACGATGGCGAAGCAGCGGCGGCGGGAGCTCATGGCGGTGAAGAGGCGGCCGATGTGCCGGTCGACGTACTCCAGTGCGGCGGCGTGGGTGGCCCGGCTGTCGCCGGCTTCGGGCGTCGCGCCCGGCAGGTGGAACCAGTTGGGCTGGTGCAGCGCGGACACGTTGACGAAGAGGAACAGCCGCCGGTCGCGGGGGACCCGGGCGGCGACCTCCTCGGCCCGCGCCACCTGCGCCTCGAAGGAGGTGGGTGACGCCACGCCGAAGGCAGGCTCCCAGTGGCTCTCCCGGAACAGTCCCGGCAGGACGTCGCCGAGCGCGCCCTGCTTGTTGAAGAAGCCGACCCCGCCGATGCACACGGTGTGGTAGCCGGCGGCGGCGAGCCCGGACACGAGGTCCGGCGTGTCGAAGACGTAGGTGCGCCTGGCGGTGGTCTCGCTGCCGGCGAAGCGCGCCGCGAAGAGCCGGGGGTGCGGGCCCGGCGCGGCCGGGGTGGGCAGGAACCCGGCGAACATCGCCTGGTGCGAGGCGTAGGTGAAGCTGCCGGGTGCGTGGCGCTTCTCCCAGGTGCCGCCGGGCAGGTGCCGGGCCAGGTGGGGGATGCGGCCCGCGGCGGCCAGTTCGGCGGCCACGTCGTAGCGCAGGGTGTCGAGGGTGACGAGCAGGAGGTCGTCGCGTCCGACGACGCGGTTCATGTCGGGCAGGTCGTCGGGGTCAGGTGCCGGCACGGTGGTTCCTCGGGGTGTGGTGCGGTGCGTACCGCCGCTGCACTGCGGCGACTTGGGCGGCGTGGGTGCCGAGGCCCTCGGCGCCGCTGCCGGGGAGGCCGGTGAGGCCGGGCAGCAGGTCGCCGAAGGCGTTGACCTCGCCGACGGCGAAGCGGCGCCAGCCGGTGGCCGGCAGGAGGTCGACGCCCACGCACAGCGTGCCGGGGAAGCAGGCCGCCGCGCGTTCGCAGACGTCGAGTGCGTCGGCCCAGCGGGGGCCCATCGCGTCGGCGGCGGCGGACAGGTCGCCGCGTGCGCCGCCGAGGTGGAGGTTGGTCATCGGGGCGCGGCTGGTGCGGACGACGGCGTGGGTGGCGCGGCCCGCCACCACGAGGACCCGCAGGTCCGCGACGCGGCCCGCGCCGAGGGACGCCTTGGGCCACCACCGCTCGATGTGCAGCCCGTCGGGGGCGAGCGCGTCGACGAGGGCGGCGATCTCCGGTTCGCTGGTGCTGCGGCGTATCCGCAGGGAGTTGTGGAGTGCGCCGCCGGCGGTTTCCACGCTGGTGGTGGCGCGGATCCGGCCGTGTCCGGCCGTCTCCAGGGCGACGATCCCGGAGGCGGAGGATCCGTGCGCGGGCTTCAGGAAGGCCCGCGGCATGGCGTGCGCGTCCAGCAGGGCGCGTACGTCGTCCCAGCCGCGCACGGGGGTGCGGCCCGCGGAGGTCGGCGACTCCGGGACCGGTACGCCGGCCCCGGCCAGGGCGGCGTGGCAGAGCCGTTTGTCGAAGAGCACGGCGAGCTCGCCGGGGTCGTCGAGCCGTACGCCCCCGGTCAGGGTGCGGACGGCGGCGGTGAACCGGGCGTACCAGCGGGCGCCGCCCTCGACACGCGTGGGGTCGTCCGTGTCCCGGAGGATCCGGTCCACCTCGGCGTTCTCGCCGGGTGAGTCGAGGCGCACCGTCTCGTCCGCGGCGAAGGCGGCTCCGCCGCCGCGCAGCACGTCCAGCCAGGGCACGACGCGGGGGGCGGGCAGACCTGCCGCCCGCACGGCCGCGGCGAACAGGGCGACGCGGCGGTTCTCGGGGTTGCCGACGACCGCGAAGCGGGGGCCGCCCTGCCTATTCGCCGACCGCGACATACCGCCAGACCCGTCCGTCCCACTCGTCCTCGTCGGCGTGTTCGCTGTCCAGGTCGAGGCTCACACCGGCCCGACCGAGGACCTCCTTGAAGCGCTCCTTCAGCGGTGCGCTCAGGTAGTTGTGGCTGAGGTCGAGCCGCTTGAGGTGGGTGAGGGGCTGGCCCGCGAGGAGAGCGGTGCCGCCCTCGTCGGTGAGGACGCCCATGGAGAGGTCCAGCGTCTCCAGCCGGGCGACGATCGGCGCGGACGCCGCGGCGGCGGCTATCTCGTCCTCGTAGTCGCTGTTGCACAGGCCGAGGCTGCGCAGGCGCGGCAGCCGGGTGCCGTCCAGGAAGGGCGCCACGTCCGCCGGTCCGCTGTCAGCGCCGTAGTTGGCCGTGCCCAGCCACAGCTCCAGGCGCTCCAGGGCCGGCAGGTCGCTGGCCGCGACGCCCCTGACCGCGTCGGCCGGCATCCCGCCGGTCTGGATGGTCAGGGACCTGAGCCGCCGGTGCGTCAGGGCGGGGAAGACGAGGCCCGTGCCGCCGCGCACGCCGAACTCCTCCAGCTCCGGGAAGCCGTCGAGGAGGGGGCTGACGTCGCCCTGGTTGATCCAGGAGATCTCGCACTCCTCCGAGTCCATGTCGCCGAGGAACAGCGCCCGCAGGGCGGGCAGCTTCGACCGCGCCTCCAGCAGCGCGGCGATGACCGGTTCGGGACCGTCCTCGTACGCCTCCTCCCACGCTCCGACGACGAGGGACCGGACACGGGCCGTGTCGACGGCCCGGGCGAACCGGGCGAACGCCTCCGGCCAGCTCTCCTCGCTGTCGTAGGCGTCGGCGCCGATCCGCCAGGCGACGGCGTCGGCCTCGGGCAGCACGGCGGCGCGCTCCTCCCCCGGCCGGGGGAAGTCGAAGACGGGGAGTCCGTACGACTCCGTCAGGTGTCCCTCAGTGTGCATGTCCGCGCGCTCCTCGCGACTCGCTGTCCGGTGGTGCTGCAAGTTGTAACAGGCCGCACTGACAGCGCCCGTGGCCGGGGCGGGCGGGACGGCGTTGTCAGTCCCGCCCTCTACGGTCGAAGGACAGCTCGGCGCGGTGGGCGCCGGTCGGAGGAAGGGGACGGGTGTGTACCGGCAGGGGGATGTGCTGATCGTTCCGGTCGCGGAGTCGGCGGTGCCGCCGCACGTGGCGGACGCGCCGGAGGTGCCGCGGGACCCGCGGGGGCGGATGGTGCTGGCGCTGGGAGAGGTGACGGGGCACGCGCATGCCGTGGTCGGCCCGGGCCGGCTGGTGCGGGAGCCGGGGCCGTTCGGGCCGATGGTGCTGCACCTGCCGGACGGCGGGCGGGTGGTGCACGAGGAGCACGCGCCGATCCCGCTGCCGAAGGGCTGGTACCGGGTGGTGCGGCAGCGGGAGTACGTACCGGGCTCGGTGCGGATCGTCGCGGACTGACGGCGGACCGACGCGGACACGAGGTGCCGCGGACCGACGGCGGGCGCGCAGGGGCGAAGACGAGGTGGGGAAGGGTTGGAGATGACGGGTCAGACGGACTGGAGGGCGGTCGCGGCCGCCACGGGCGGTGCCGACCGGGAGGTGGCCGAGGCCGGTGTGCGCCTCGCCTACCGCAGCGCGGGGCTCGCGGAGCCGCAGCGGATCGTGTGGGCGGGATCGCCGCGGGAGGCGTTGCGGTTGCTGGGCCCCGGCGGGCCGGAGTCGGCGCCGGAGGCGCGCGGGCGCAGCGTGCGCGACGCGGTGCGCAGCGCGCCGTGGGCGGCCCAGCGGGCCCTGCTGCACGAGCGGCTCGGGCCGCGCGGCTGGAGCGAGCACTGGAACGCGACGGGGGCGCGGCTCTGGGAGCCGGTGCAGGCGCTGGTGGACCGCGTCCGCGCGGGCCTGGTGGAGGAGGTCGCCGAGGAGCCCGGCCAGGAGGCGGCGGTACGGCTGCTGCTGCTCGACGCGGTGCTGGGGCAGCACGACGCGCCGTGGCTGTGCGCCTTCGATCCGGTCGGGGGCACGCCCCTGGAGGGGCTGGCCGCGGTGGCGGGCGCGGCGGGCTGGTGGTGGCCGTACGAGCGGCTGGCCGTGGTCTGCGAGCGGCCGGTGGAGCTGCACCGGGACGAAGCGGGCCGACTCGACCGGGGCGACGGTCCGGCGCTGGCCTATCCGGACGGCTTCCGCCTCCACGCGTGGCGGGGGATGCCGGTGCCCGGCGCGTTCCTCGCGGAGCTCGCGTCGCTCACACCGGAGCGGATCAGGGACGAGGAGAACGCCGAGCTGCGCCGGGTGATGCTGGAGCACTACGGCTACGAGCGCTACCTGCGGGAGTCGGGGGCGACCCCGGTGGGCCGCGACGCGGCGGGGGTGCTGTGGCGGATACCGCTGGAGGGCGACGAGGACGTGGTGATGGTAGAGGTGGTCAACTCCACACCCGAGCCGGACGGGACGTACCGCACGTACTGGCTGCGGGTGCCGCCGGGGACCCGGACCGCGAAGGAGGGCGTGGCCTGGACGTTCGGGCTGGACGCCGACGCGTACGAGCCGGTGCGCCAGACCTGACGGCCGCCAGGGCCTTCGGCCGCGGTCTGAGCCGGAACTGCCGCTGAGTCTGCGCCTGCCCGTCCACCGGCGGGACGCCCCGGTGGGCGCACGGGGCGGGCGCGGAGATGCGGGGCCCCCGGGGCGGGGACGGGGCGCCGGGAGGCGGGGGTTCGGGGGCCCGGTGCGGGGTCGGTTCGGGGGCCGGGGGCGGGGACGGACCTGGGACGGGGGACGGTCAGGGGGCCTGCGTCCCGGCCATCTCGGCGAGTTTCACGACGGTGTTCCAGTTGCGCGTGGTGGCGGTGACGCCCTTGAGGAGCGCCGGGCGGGCCAGGGCGTCGGCGAGCTTGGAGCGGCCGAGCCCGTCCGGGGCGTAGAGGTACACCTCGCGTACGCCGAGGCGGAAGTCCTCGGGGAGGAAGGCGGTCCGGTCGACGGAGGCGAAACGCTCGGGGGTGACGGGGGCGGAGAAGTACGTGACGTGGAGCTGCCTGGGTTCCAGGTCGGCGGCGGGGAAGGGGCACGCGTCCACCACGGCCCGCAGGGAGGGGCCGCTGCGGACGAGGCAGTCGGTGTGGAACCCGAAACGCTCCTCCAGGGCCGCTTCGAGGTCTGCGGCGAGGTCCTCCTCGCGAGCATCGGAGCCCGTACTGAACACGGCGTTGCCGGACTGGAGGTAGGTCCGCACGTCCTGGTGGCCGAGACCGGTGAGTACGGTGCGCAGTTCGGCCATGGGGACCTTCCTGGCCCCGCCGACGTTGACCCCGCGCAGCAGCGCGGCGTATCGGGTGGTGGTCATGGCCGCCACCTTAGGCCGCCGTCCCTGCCCTTGCTTCCCGTCTGCCGGGCCTGCCGCGCGCCCCGCCCCGGGCCGCGCTGCCTGCGCACCGCACCGCTCCTGGTCGCCGAGCCGCTGCGCAACTCCGGCCGCTTCACCATGGGCGACGTCCTCGCCTACCGGATGCGGCAGCGGCCCGTCCGCACCGCCGCCGGCACGTCCACCATCGTCGTGTCGATCTTCTACCTGCTGGCGCAGATGGCGGGCGCCGGCGTCCTCGTGTCACTGCTGCTGGGCATCAGCAGCGACACCGGCAAGATCCTCATCGTCGCCCTGGTCGGCATCCTCATGATCCTCTACGTCACGATCGGCGGCATGAAGGGCACCACCTGGGTCCAGATGGTCAAGGCCGTCCTGCTCATCGCGGGCACCCTGCTCATCACGTTCCTGGTGCTGCTGAAGTACGACTTCAACGTGTCCGAGCTGCTCGGCAAGGCCGCGGAGAACAGCGGGCAGGGCGCCGCCTTCCTGGAGCCCGGCCTCAAGTACGGCGTGGACGCCGTCTCCAAGCTGGACTTCCTCTCCCTCGGCATCGCCCTCGTCCTCGGCACCGCCGGGCTGCCGCACATCCTCATCCGCTTCTACACCGTCCCCACCGCCAAGGCCGCCCGCAAGTCCGTCAACTGGGCCATCGGCATCATCGGCGCCTTCTACCTGATGACCATCGCCCTGGGCTTCGGCGCCGCCGCCATCGTCGGCCCGGACGCGGTCAAGGCGTCCAACCCGGCGGGCAACACCGCCGCGCCGCTGCTCGCCCTGCACGTCGGCGGCGCGGACTCGGCGGGCGGGGCCATCCTCCTCGCCGTCATCTCGGCCGTCGCCTTCGCGACCATCCTCGCCGTCGTCGCCGGACTCACCCTGGCCTCGTCGTCGTCGTTCGCCCACGACATCTACGCCAACGTCATCCGCCGGGGCCAGGCCACGGAGCAGGAGGAGGTGCGGGCCGCCCGCTGGGCGACCGTCTTCATCGGCATCGTGTCCATCGCCCTGGGCGCCCTGGCCCGCGACCTCAACGTCGCCGGGCTCGTCGCCCTCGCCTTCGCGGTGGCCGCCTCCGCGAACCTGCCGACCATCCTCTACAGCCTGTTCTGGAAGCGGTTCACCACCTCCGGCGCGCTCTGGTCGATCTACGGCGGCCTCTTCGCGTCCGTGTTCCTCGTGATGTTCTCCCCGGTCGTCTCCGGCCAGGCGTCCTCGATGTTCCCCGGCGTGGACTTCGCCTGGTTCCCGCTGTCGAACCCCGGGATCATCTCCATCCCGCTGGGTTTCCTGCTCGGCTGGCTCGGCTCCGTCCTGGGCAGGGAGAAGCCCGACGAGGGCAAGTACGCGGAACTGGAGGTCAAGTCGCTCACCGGTGTCGGAGCGCACTGACCCGAACACCGCAAGTGACCGCGGGGCGGCCGCGTCGTAGGGAGCTACGACGCGGCCGCCCCGCTTCCTGGTTCAAAAGGCCACTGATGTCGTCACCTGCGTCGCGTAGGCTCAAGGAAAGGGCTGTGACCGGAGCGACACCCGTCGCCCCGGTGACGCCGCAAGGGCAACACGGATGCGAACCGGTATACCGGGGGAGGCGTGCACGTGCTCATCGACACCTACGGCCGCGTGGCCACGGACCTGAGGGTCTCGCTCACGGACCGGTGCAACCTGCGCTGCACGTACTGCATGCCCGAGGAGGGCCTGCAGTGGCTGGCGAAGCCGGACCTCCTCACCGACGACGAGATCGTCCGGCTGATCCGCATAGCCGTCACCGACCTCGGCGTCACCGAGGTCCGCTTCACCGGCGGCGAGCCGCTCCTGCGCCCCGGCCTCGTGGGGATCGTCGAGCGGTGCGCCGCGCTGACCCCCCGCCCCAAGATGTCCCTCACGACCAACGGCATCGGCCTCAAGCGCACCGCCGCCGCCCTCAGGGACGCCGGACTCGACCGGGTCAACGTCTCCCTCGACACCCTGCGCCCCGACGTCTTCAAGACCCTCACCCGCCGCGACCGCCACCACGACGTGCTGGAGGGCCTGGCCGCCGCCCGGGAAGCCGGACTCACCCCCGTCAAGGTCAACTCGGTGCTCATGCCCGGCCTCAACGACGACGAGGCCCCCGACCTGCTCGCCTGGGCCGTCGCCCACGACTACGAACTGCGCTTCATCGAGCAGATGCCGCTGGACGCCCAGCACGGCTGGAAGCGCGACGGCATGATCACCGCCGAGGACATCCTGGCGTCCCTGCGCACCCGCTTCACCCTCGCCCCGGAGGAGGAGGCGGGCGAGGAGCGCGGCTCCGCCCCCGCCGAGCGCTGGCTCGTCGACGGCGGCCCGCACCGCGTCGGCGTCATTGCCTCCGTCACCCGGCCCTTCTGCCGGGCCTGCGACCGCACCCGGCTCACCGCCGACGGGCAGATACGCACCTGCCTGTTCGCCCGCGAGGAGACCGACCTGCGCGCCACCCTGCGCTCCGACGCGGGCGACGGGGAGGTCGCCGACATCTGGCGCAAGGCGATGTGGGGCAAGAAGGCGGGCTCCGGTCTCGACGACCCGTCGTTCCTGCAGCCCGACCGCCCGATGTCAGCGATCGGCGGCTGACGACTCCCACGCGGCGAGCGTCACCACGTCCTTCAGGAACCCCCGGACGCCGAGGAACTGCGACAGGTGCTCACGGTGCTCGTCGCAGGCCAGCCAGGTCTTGCGGCGCTCGGGGGTGTGCAGTTTCGGGTTGTTCCACGCCAGCACCCACACGGCCGCGCCACGGCAGCCCTTCGCGGAGCAGATCGGAAGGCCGGTCTCGTCGTTCACCACACACGTCCCAGGTCGACACGTCCACGTCCCGGGCCCGCGGCACCCGTCCCGGCACGCCACTCCCGGTACGGCCGGCCGCGGCACCGGCCCGGACAAAGGCGACGCCGGGCAGCCACGGGGGGAGCTGCCCGGCGTCGGTCCGTCGCTCCGACGGGGGATACGGAGCGCGTACGCAGTATGTCACGCGGGGCCCGCCGCGGTGCACCGGATCGTCGCTATTGCTCTGAGCTTTTCTTGAGCTTCGTACCGGCCCCGGAGACGGGTCTGTCCTCCGCTTCCGGTTCCGCTTCCGGCCCCCGGCCGGGCTCCGGCGGCGCGGTGCCGGCGGCCCGCTCCGGAGCCGGTCCGATCTCCGCCCGCTCCACCGGCGGCGTCGCCACGAACGTCGACGGCAGCCCCGGGCTGCTCTCCCGCCCCGCGTTGGCGATCACCACGGCGATGTACGGCAGGACCATGCCCAGCACCAGCGCCACCACGGCCACGTACCGCGAGACGTTCCACAGGCACGCCGCCAGCACGAACGACAAGGTGCGCACCGACATCGAGATCACATAGCGCCGCTGCCGGGCCCGCACGTCGTCCTCAAGGCCCTGCCGGGCTCCGGTGATCCGGAAGACCTCGGACTTGCTGCGCTTCCGCATCGCGTTCCACCACCGACTCGGCGACCGACCCTCACTCTCCCCCCACCGTACGCCGGACCCGGCGGCTCCGGATCCCGGGGGTGCCGCAGCCGCTCGGACGCCTCGACATGCGGCGCTCCGCGTCCGGGCCGACACTGTCAGAGTCCGCATGTGCGAGAGGCGTACCCGAGGAGGCAGCTGTGGGCTGGTTGTGGGCGATCATCGTCGGATTCGTGCTGGGCCTGCTGGCGAAGGCGATCCTGCCGGGCAAGCAGCA
Organism: Streptomyces sp. CC228A; assembly: GCF_021390935.1. GTDB lineage: Bacteria > Actinomycetota > Actinomycetes > Streptomycetales > Streptomycetaceae > Streptomyces. The sequence goes on along the minus strand of NZ_JAJPUI010000001.1, from coordinate 878,051 downwards.
CAGCCCCCTGTGGCTGATCACGATCTTCGGCATCATCGGCGGCGTCGTCGGCAACGCGCTGGCCCGCGGCTTCGGCATCGAGGAGACGGCCGGCATCGACTGGGGCAGACACGCCCTCCAGGTCATCGCCGCCGTCGTGATCGTCGGCGTCGGCGACATGATCTACATGGCCGTACGCGGCAGAGGCCGCGAGCGGGCCTGACGGCCCCCGCAGAGACGGCGGCCCGGGAACGCCGCACGTTCCCGGGCCGCCGTGTGCATGCGGGCGCGGCTCAGCCGGCCGCGAGCTCGATCGCCGCCAGGTTCCTCTTGCCGCGGCGCAGCACCAGCCACCGCCCGTGCAGCAGGTCCGAGGGCTCCACCACGGCGTCCTCGGCGGTCACCTTCGCGTTGTTCACGTAGGCACCGCCCTCCTTCACGGTGCGCCGCGCCGCCGACTTGCTGGGCACGAGGCCGACCTCGGCGAACAGGTCCACGACCGGGCCGAGCTCCGCCACCTCGGCGCGCGGCAGCTCCGACAGGGCCGCGGCCAGCGTCGCCGCGTCCAGCTCCGCCAGCTCGCCCTGCCCGAACAGCGCCTTCGACGCGGCGATCACGGCGGCGCACTGCTCGGCGCCGTGCACCAGCGTCGTCAGCTCCTCCGCCAGCGCCCGCTGCGCGGCCCGCGCCTGCGGACGCTCCTGCGTGACGCGCTCCAGCTCCGCCAGCTCCTCACGGCTCCGGAAGCTGAGGATCCGCAGGTAGCGGGAGACGTCCCGGTCGTCCACGTTCAGCCAGAACTGGTAGAACGCGTACGGGGTGGTCATCTCCGGGTCCAGCCAGACGGCGCCGCCCTCGGTCTTGCCGAACTTGGTGCCGTCCGCCTTCGTCATCAGCGGCGTCGCCAGCGCGTGCACCTCCGCGCCCGGCTCCAGCCGGTGGATCAGGTCCAGGCCCGCGGTGAGGTTGCCCCACTGGTCGCTGCCGCCCTGCTGCAGGACGCAGCCGTGGCGGCGGTACAGCTCAAGGAAGTCCATGCCCTGGAGCAGCTGGTACGAGAACTCGGTGTAGCTGATGCCCTGCTCCGACTCCAGCCGCCGGGCCACCGAGTCCTTCGTCAGCATCTTGTTGACGCGGAAGTGCTTGCCGACGTCCCGCAGGAACTCGATGGCGGACATCCCGCCGGTCCAGTCCAGGTTGTTGACCATCGTGGCGGCGTTGGCGCCCTCGAAGAGCAGGAACGGCTCGATCTGCGAGCGGACCCGCTCCACCCAGGCGGCGACCGTCTCCGGCGAGTTCAGCGTCCGCTCCGCGGTCGGCTTCGGGTCGCCGATCTGCCCGGTGGCCCCGCCGACCAGCGCCAGCGGCCGGTGCCCGGCGAGCTGGAGCCGCCGCATGGTCAGCACCTGCACGAGATGGCCCACGTGCAGGCTCGGCGCCGTCGGGTCGAAGCCGCAATAGAACGTGACGGGACCGTCCGCGAGCGCCTTGCGCAGGGCCTCCTCGTCGGTGGACTGGGCCCACAGCCCGCGCCACTTCAACTCGTCGACGATGTCCGTCACGGTTCTCGTTCCTCCTGATGTCGTCTGTCGCCCGCCAGTCTAGGTCGTGCCCGCACGGCCCCGGCCGCCCGACGGCGCCCGCCCGCCCCTCGGCGCACGGCCCTCCCCGGACGGGTCACACGCCCTGGCTGACGGAGCTCATGTTGAAGTCCGGCACCCGCAGCGGAGGCATCGCGGTGCGCGTGAACCAGTCGCTCCACTCCCGGGGCAGCGTCCGCTCCGTGCGGCCGGCCTCCGAGGCCCGCCGCAGCAGCTCCACCGGCGACTCGTTGAACCGGAAGTTGTTGACCTCGCCGACCACCGCGCCGTCCTCGACGAGGTACACCCCGTCCCGGGTGAGCCCCGTCAGCAGCAGCGTCGCCGGATCCACCTCGCGGATGTACCACAGGCAGGTCACCAGCAGGCCCCGCCGGGTCGAGGCCACCATCTCCTCCAGCGACCGGTCCGCGCCGCCCTCCAGGATCAGGTTCCCCGCGCCCGGAGCCACCGGCAGCCCGGTCAGGCCGGCGCTGTGCCGGGTCGTGACCAGGTGCTCCAGCCGCCCCTCGCGGATCCAGTCCACCGGCGCCAGCGGCAGCCCGTTGTCGAACACCGACGCGTCGTCGCCCGACGCGTGCGCGATCACGAAGGGCGCCGACTCCAGGCCCGGCTCCGCGGGGTCGCTGCGCAGCGTCAGCGGCAGCGTGGCGAGGTTCTCCCCGACGCGGGTCCCGCCGCCCGGCTTCGAGAAGACCGTGCGGCCCTCCGCCGCGTCGCGGGCCGCCGCCGACCACTGCTGGTAGATCAGCAGGTCCGCCACCGCGGTGGGCGGCAGCAGCGTCTCGTACCGCCCGGCCGGCAGCTCGATCCGCCGCTCCGCCCAGGCGAGCCGCTGCGCCAGCTCCTCGTCGAGGGCCAGCGGGTCCACGTCACCGAAGTCCCGGGTGGCCCGCCCCACCCACGCCGACCGCGTGCGGTCCGGGGACTTGCCGTTCAGCTCCAGCGTCCCGTTCGGCTGGTCGTGCCGCAGCCGCAGCCCCGTGGACGTACCGACGTACGTGCTGGTCAGCTCGTGGTACGCGAACCCGTACAGCTCCCGGCCGCCCGCCCCGGCCCGCCCGAACGCCTCGCCCAGCGCGGGCGCGAAGCCCGCGAACACCTCCGGCGACGTCTCGGCCGGGGCCTCCCCGAAGTCCGGTGACTCCGGCACCCCCGCGACCAGCGGACCGGCGTCCTCCGCCGGGCCCGCCGACCGGGCGGCCTCCTCCGCGGCCCGCACCAGCGGCTCCAGCTCCTCGGCGGTCACCGCCGACCGGGACACCACCCCGGACGCCGTGCCCTCGGCCCCGTCGACGGTCGCGACGACGGTGAGCGTCCGGCCCCGGGTGACCCCGTTCGTGGTCAGCGCGTTCCCCGCCCACCGCAGGTTCGCGGACGACCGCTCGTCCGCGATGACGACGCACCCGTCGGCCCTGGACAGTTCCAGCGCCCGCTCGACGATCTCGTACGGCTTGCTGCTCACGGGGCTCATCGGCCGGCCTCCTGGTTCGTGTGCGGGCGGGGCGTCTGCGGGGCGCGGCCCCCGGGCCCCCGGCGGGGGGCCGCGGGTACGGTGCGGCGGCTCACCTGCCGGCCTCCTGGTTCGTGTTGAGGATGTTCACGCCGCGGAAGAGGGCGGACGGGCAGCCGTGCGACACCGCGGCCACCTGGCCCGGCTGGGCCTTGCCGCAGTTGAAGGCGCCGCCCAGGACGTACGTCTGCGGGCCGCCCACCTTCTCCAGCGAGCCCCAGAAGTCCGTCGTCGTCGCCTGGTACGCGACGTCCCGCAGCTGGCCCGCCAGCCGCCCGTTCTCGATGCGGAAGAACCGCTGGCCGGTGAACTGGAAGTTGTACCGCTGCATGTCGATGGACCAGGACCGGTCGCCGACCACGTAGATGCCCCGCTCGACGCCGCCGATCAGGTCCTCCGTGGACAGCCCGCCCGGCTCGGGCAGCAGCGACACGTTCGCCATCCGCTGCACCGGCACGTGCGACGGCGAGTCCGCGAACGCGCAGCCGTTGGACCGCCCGAGCCCGGTGAGCCGCGCGATCCGCCGGTCCGTCTGGTAGCCGACCAGCACCCCGTCCTTCACCAGGTCCCAGGACTGCGCCTCCACGCCCTCGTCGTCGTAGCCGACGGTGGCGAGCCCGTGCTCGGCGGTGCGGTCACCGGTCACGTTCATCGCCGGCGAGCCGTACCGCAGCTTCCCCAGCTGGTCGAAGGTAGCGAACGACGTGCCCGCGTACGCCGCCTCGTAGCCGAGCGCCCGGTCCAGCTCGGTGGCGTGCCCGACCGACTCGTGGATCGTCAGCCACAGGTTGGACGGGTCCACGACCAGGTCGTACGTCCCCGCCTCGACGCTCGGCGCCTTCATCTTCTCGGCCAGCAGCTCCGGGATCCGCTCCAGCTCCGCGTCCCAGTCCCAGCCGGTGCCCGTCAGGTACTCCCAGCCGCGCCCCGCCGGCGGCGCCAGCGTCCGCATCGACTCGAACCCGCCGCCCGCCGCGTCCACCGCCACCGCCGTCAGCTGCGGCTGGATCCGCACCCGCTGCTGCGTGGTGACGGTGCCCGCCGTGTCGGCGTAGAACTTGTTCTCGTGGACGGCCGTCAGCGTGGCGTCCACGTGCGCCACCCCGCCGGCCCGCAGCAGCCGCGCGCTCCAGTCCGCCAGCAGCCCGGTCTTCTCCGCGTCCGGCACGGTGAACGGGTCGACGCCGTACGAGGAGACCCACGTCCGCTCCCCGTGCACCGGCTCGTCCGCCAGCTCCACCCTCTCCCCGCTGCCCGCCGCCGCGATCACCTGCGCCGACAGCTTCGCCATGGCCACCGCCTGCGACGCGACCTTCGCCGCCGCGTCCATCGACAGGTCCACGCCCGACGCGAAGCCCCAGGCCCCGCCGTGCACCACCCGCACCGCGTACCCGAGGTCGGTGGTGTCCGAGGAGCCCGCCGGCCGGGCGTCCCGCAGCCGCCACGACGCGCTGCGCACCCGCTCGAACCGGAAGTCGGCGTGTTCCGCGCCGAGCGCCCGCGCCCGCGCCAGCGCCGCGTCGGCGAGCGCCCGCAGCGGCAGCGCCGTGAACGCTTCGTCGATGGAATGTGGCACCAGTGTCTCCTGTCGTGTGGACGTCCTGAACGACCGGTCGGGACCGATCATCGCCGGTCGACCGTCCCTCTGCCCAGTGTTTTCTGTAGGGACCCGACAGCGAGTTCCGTACGCCACTGTCAGGGGCCGAGTCCCCGGACGCGGGGGCGGACCGATAGGTTCTCGGGAGAAACACACAGCTAGGGAAAGGGTGATCGGATGAGCCGCTCGGTTCTCGTCACCGGAGGAAACCGGGGCATCGGCCTCGCCATCGCCCGCGCTTTCGCCGCAGCAGGCGACAAGGTCGCGTACACCTACCGGTCGGGCGAGCCGCCGGCCGAGCTGACCGAGCTGGGCTGCCTGGCCGTGCGCTGTGACATCACCGACTCCGAGCAGGTGGAGGCCGCCTACAAGGAGATCGAGGAGAAGCACGGCCCCGTGGAGGTCCTCGTCGCCAACGCCGGTGTCACCAAGGACCAGCTGCTCATGCGGATGACCGAGGACGACTTCACTGCCGTCCTGGACACCAACCTCACGGGCACCTTCCGCGTGGTCAAGCGGGCCAACCGCGGCATGCTGCGCGCCAAGAAGGGCCGCGTCGTGCTGATCTCGTCCGTCGTCGGCCTGCTCGGCTCGGCGGGCCAGGCGAACTACGCCGCCTCCAAGGCCGGACTGGTGGGCTTCGCCCGCTCCCTCGCCCGGGAACTCGGATCCCGCAACATCACCTTCAACGTCGTCGCGCCCGGCTTCGTCGACACCGACATGACCAAGGTGCTCACCGACGAGCAGCGGTCCGGCATCGTCTCCCAGGTGCCGCTCGGCCGCTACGCGCAGCCGGAGGAGATCGCCGCCGCGGTGCGCTTCCTCGCCTCCGACGACGCCTCGTACATCACTGGAGCCGTCATCCCGGTTGACGGCGGATTGGGCATGGGTCACTGAGCAACATGAGCGGAATTCTCGACGGCAAGCGCATCCTGATCACCGGTGTGCTGATGGAGTCCTCCATCGCCTTCCACACCGCGAAGGTGGCCCAGGAGCAGGGCGCCGAGGTCATCCTCACCGCCTTCCCGCGCCCCACCCTCACCGAGCGCATCGCCAAGAAGCTTCCCAAGCCCGCCACGGTCTTCGAGCTCGACGTCACCGACGACGAGCACCTGGCCCGGGTCGAGGAGACCGTGCGCAAGGAGCTCGGCGGCCTCGACGGCGTCGTCCACTCCATCGGCTTCGCGCCGCAGGACGCCCTCGGCGGCAACTTCCTCCACACGCCGTTCGAGTCGGTGTCGACCGCGATGCACGTCTCGGCGTTCTCGCTGAAGTCGCTGACCATGGCCTGCCTGCCGCTCATGGAGCAGGGCGGCTCGGTCGTCGGCCTCACCTTCGACGCGCAGTTCGCCTGGCCGCAGTACGACTGGATGGGCCCGGCCAAGGCCGCCCTCGAGGCCACCAGCCGCTACCTGGCCCGCGACCTCGGCAAGCACAACGTCCGCTGCAACCTCGTCTCCGCCGGCCCGATCGGCTCGATGGCCGCCAAGTCCATCCCGGGCTTCGGCGAGCTCGCGAAGGTCTGGGACGAGCGCTCCCCGCTCGCCTGGGACATGGCCGACCCGGAGCCGGCCGGCCGCGGCGTCGTCGCCCTGCTGTCGGACTTCTTCCCGAAGACCACCGGCGAGATCATCCACGTCGACGGCGGCGTCCACATCATGGGTGCCTGACCTGCCGTTTCCCGCACGAGGCCGCGTGACCGTCACCCGGACGGCGCGCGGCCCGCGTGCGTCTGCGGCACACTGGTCGAGCCGGGTGGCCCGCCTTCCCGGCCGACGGGGAGGAGGTGCCGCCGTGCCGCCCGAACACCGCGTCCCGCGCCGTGCCGCCGCGCTTCTCGCGGCGCTCGCCGCCCTGCTGCCCGCCGGTTCGGCCGCGGCCGAACCGGCGGAAACCGCCCCCGCCGCAGCCTCCCGGACCGCCTCGCGCGACGGCGGCCCCGCGGCCGAGGAGCAGACCGCCCGCTGCGGCACCACCGTCGAGGGCTCACGCGTCACCGCGTACTGCCACAACCCCTATCCCCGCACCGACCGCGTCCAACTGCACGTCGAGTGCGCCCGGTGGTGGGACCTCGACGTGGACAGCGCCCCGGTGGACGTGGCGCCCACCGCCCACGTGCAGCTCACCGAGCGGTGCTGGAAGGAGGTCCGCGCGGTCTGGCTCACCCACCGGCCGGCCGCGGGTCCCGCAGGCACATGAAGGGGTAGCCCGCCGCCTCCGCCGCCGCGGTCTGCGCGTCGCCCGCCCGGATCGCCTCCACCAGCCGCGCGTGGTCCATGTGGTGCTCAGGGCGCAGCTCCCGGCCCACGTCCTCGCGCAGCCAGTCCCGCAGCAGGTGGCCGAGGTCGGCGTAGAGCTCGCCGAGCACCTCGTTGTGCGACGCGGCGACCACCGCCAGGTGGAACGTCGAGTCCGCCGACACGAACAGCTCGGCGTCGCCCGTCGCCCACGCCTCCTCCCGCCGGGCCAGCAGCGTGTCGAGCTGCTGCACGTCCCGCTCCGTGCGGCGCTGCGCGGCCAGCCGCGCGGCCGTGGACTCCAGCGTCGAGCGGACCTCCGCCACGTGCCGCGGGTCCGCGCCGGCGAAGCGGCGGTGCATCACCCCGGCGAGCTCGCTGGTCGCCACCACGTAGGTGCCGGACCCCTGGCGGATGTCCAGCAGCCCGTTGTGCGCGAGCGCGCGCACCGCCTCGCGGACCGTGTTGCGGGCCACGCCCAGCTGCTCGACGAGCTCCGGCTCGGTGGGGATGCGCGAGCCGACCGGCCACTCGCCCGAGGTGATCTGGTTCCGCAACTGCGCGATCACCTGGTCCGACAGCCCCGATCGGCGGGGGGAGCTGAGCGCCATGCCTGTCCTGGTCCTCTCCTCGTCGGCCTTGCCGCGACGTCGTTCACGATTGGACAACCAATCATCCCATGATTCTATGATGGTGTTATGTCCGACGACCTCCAGACCCGCACCCTCACGCCCCCAGCATCCCCCGCATCCCCCCGCCAGGAGGAGCAGCCCCCGGTTCCCCGGTGGCTCCGCCGCCTCCTCGTCGTCGGACTCGTCCTCGCCGCGCTCAACCTCCGGCCCGCCATCACCAGCCTCGGCGCCCTCCTCGAAGAGGTCCGCACCGGCCTCCACATGAGCGGCAGCGCCGCCGGCCTGCTGACGGCCGTGCCGCCGCTGTGCTTCGCCCTGTTCGGCATCGCGGCACCCCGGCTGGCCCGCCGCTTCGGGCCCGCCGCCGTGGTCTGGGCCGGCATGGCCGCCATCGCGGCCGGCCTCCTCGTACGGCCCTTCGCGGGCGGCACCGCCGGGTTCCTCGCGGCCAGCGCCCTCGCCCTCATGGGCATCGCCCTCAGCAACGTCCTGATGCCCGTCATCGTCAAGCGGTACTTCCCCGACCGCGTCGGCACCATGACCGGCCTCTACTCCATGGCCCTCGCCCTCGGCACATCCCTCGCGGCCGCCGCCACCGTCCCGCTGACCACCGCCCTGGGCGGCGGCTGGCGCACCGGCCTCGGCCTGTGGGCGGTCCTCGCCGTCCTCGCCGTGCTGCCGTGGACCGCCGTCGTACGCGCCCGCGGCGGCCGCCCGCGGCCCCCGGCACCGACCGGGGCCGGGGACCGGACGCCCCGCCCCGCGGGCCGCCACGGGACCGCGGATCGCCCGCAGCCGCACCGCCTGGGCCCTCGCCTGCTTCTTCGGCCTCCAGGCCACCGGCGCGTACATCACCATGGGCTGGTTGCCGCAGATCTTCCGCGACGCCGGGGTCCCCGCGGGCACCGCCGGCCTGCTGCTGGCCGTCACCATGGCCATGGGCGTCCCGCTCGCCTTCGTCATCCCCCGGGTGGCCGGCCGGATGCGGCAGCAGGGCCCCCTCGTCGTCCTGCTCGGCCTGAGCGGCCTCGTCGGCTACGCCGGCCTGTACGCCGCGCCCGCGGCCGGGGCGTGGCTGTGGGTGCTGCTCCTCGGCCTCTCCAACTGCGCCTTCCCGCTGGCCCTCACCATGATCGGAATGCGGGCGCGGAGCGGCCCGGGCGTGGTGCGGCTCTCCGCGTTCGCCCAGAGCGTCGGCTACCTCGTCTCCGTGCCCGGCCCCCTCCTGGTCGGTGCCCTCTACCAGCACAGCGGCGGCTGGGACGTGCCCCTGCTGCTGATGATGGGGCTGCTCCTGCCGCAGATGGCCGCGGGCATCCTCGCAGGGCGGGACCGGACGGTCGAGGACGAGAGCTGAGATGCGAGACTGGTGCCATGCAGCCTGTGCTCGACCCGAACCCCAAGAACGGCCAGAAGAAGCTCCTCGCCGTCTTCGGCGCCATGCTCGCCATCGGCGCGGTCATCTCCGTCATCGCCACCTTCGCGGCACCCTCCTGACCCCGGCGGCCGCGCGGCGGGCGCGGCCGTGGGACCTCGCACCGCCCGGTGACCGGCGGGGAGGGCGGCCTGCGCGGCCGACCGTGTGACCTGCGGGGCGGTGGGGCGGTGGGGCGGTGGGCGCGTGCGGCGCGCCTCGTGAGCGGCCCGCCTCGTGAGCGGCGCGCCACCTGCCTCCGTCGCCGTGCGCCGGCGCGGTCCGCGCTGCCTCCCCGGCGTGCCGCGCGGCGGGCGCGGCCCTACCCCTAGAAGGCCGATGAAGATCTTGTTGGGGGGCTGTCCGGCCGTAGGCCGGGCGGCCCTTTGGTCTATGTGGTGGTGGGGGTGAGGGTCCAGGTGGTGCCGGTGTGGGTGAGTCCGAGGTTGATGAGGCGGCGGAGGTTGAGGGCGGCTGCCCGGTTGTGGAGCCAGGTGTTGTTCTTGAGGACGCCTCGGTAGGGGACGCGGCGGTTGCCTTTGGCGACGAGCCAGGCGATGGCGCGTTCGACGGGTGGTCGCCAGCGGCGGTACTCGTCCTGCCATTCCTGGCTGGTGGCGGCCTGGTCCCGGGCGGTTTTGAGGAGGTCGTACTGGGGATGGACGCTGAAGACGCGTCCGGTCTTGGACCTGGTGCAGCGTTCGCGCAAAGGGCAATCGAGGCAGAGTTTTTTGAACTGGGCCTGGCGGTTGCCGCCCGAGAGGGGGCGGCCGAGGGCTTTGGTGTGGCCGGCCGGGCAGGTGACGTGGCCGGCCTGGGTGTCGACGTGGAAGTCGTCGGTCGTGAAGCCGCCGGGGATGGCCTGCCGCAGGGGCGGGGGCTTGATCACGAGGGTGTGGCCGTCGGCTTCGAGGGCTTCGCGGAGTTCGCCGGTTCCGTAGGCGGTGTCACCGAGGACGGTCAGGTCCTGGTCCTCGTCGGCGAGGAGGTCTTGGGCGACGGCGGCCTCGTGGTTGCCGGCTCCGCTGCCGGCGGTGAGAGCGACCTCGGTGAACAGTCCCGCCTCGGGCTCGAACGCGGCATGCGCACGGAAGCCCTCCTGGTGGCGGGTCCGGTTCTTGTGGATGTGCCGGGCCTCGGGATCAACCGTGGAAACCACGCGGTCGGGTGCGGTCCCCCGGGTGATGCGCCAGCGTCCGTCACGGCCGTCGGACTCCTGGGCCGGTTCGACGTCCTGGCCTGCGACCAGGGCCAGCAGGCCGGCCGCGTTCGCGGCCTTCTCGCCGAGTTCCTGTTCGGGCAGGTGGCCCAGCAGCCGCAGTGCGTCACCGACGAGGGCGTCCACCAGGTCCGCCCTGGCCTGCCGGTCGTTCCAGGCGATCCTCGGTTTGCCAGGGTCGCTGTAGTCGTGGGCGGTGCACTGCACGGCCGCGGCAGGTCCGGCGCCGGGGACCTCACGGATCACCGCCCGCACGGCGGAGATCAGCTGGGTGACGGTGTCCTGGGTGGCCACCGCGTCATCGAGGACGGTGGAGTCCAGTGCCCGCCGGTGCTTTCCCTTCAGCACGCCGGTGGCCTTCACGACCTCGCGCACCGCCTCGAAGACCCGGTTCGGGCAAGCCGAGCGGGCCAGACGACGGCGGAAGTAGGCCAGCAGCGAAGGATCGAACGCCATATCGTGCAAGCCGAGCCCGCACGCGGCCTTCCACCGCAGGTCACAGCGTAATTCCTGGACCGTCTCGAAGTCCGACATCCCATGCAGGGCCTGCAGCGTGATCGCCGCGGCCAGGACCTGCGGAGGCATCGACGGACGGCCGTTCGCCGACGGATACATGTCCTCGAACATCACCGCGGGAAACAGCTGCCCACGATGCTCGGCCAGGAACGCGAAGACACTCCCAGCCGGGATCAACTCCCGGCAGGTCTCCCACACATCCGGCCCGATCGTCTCCCCAACCCACTCCCCTTGCACCACAAGACGAGTCTGGCCCCGCCGCTGACGCGGCGAGGCCAGAACCCAACATTTTCAGCAGTCTTCTAGGGGGCGCGGGTCAGGGTCGAGTGGGTGTCCCACCTGATGGGCCGGGCCCCGGCCGCTCCGTAGCGTGAGGGCATCCCGAAGCCACGATCCCGCGACGACGACGGAGGCCGCCATGACGACGGAGGGGTCCGGTACGGTCCGCACCCGCACCACGGGCACGCAGGCGGTCCGCCTGCCGTGGTGGGCGCTGACCCTGCCCGCGGTGGCCTTCACCGCGCTCCTCCTGCTCGTCGCAGGGCCCGGTCAGGCACAGGCGTCGCCGGGACGCACCCCGGCGGTCGGCCGCATCCTCGAACACCTCCAGCAGACCTTCGTACGCGTCCAGGGACCCCTCAAACACCCTGCGCCACAAGGTCCGTTTCATGCGAAGCTGGGGTCATGAGCGTCGACACACCCCGCAGGATCGTGCTCCTCCGGCACGCGAAGGCCGAATGGTCCCAGGACTCCGACCACGAGCGACCGCTCGCCGACCGCGGCCGCAAGGACGCGCCCGTGGCCGGCCGCTGGCTCGCCGGGACCGGCATCACCCCCGACCTGACCCTGTGCTCGACCGCCGTCCGCACCCGGGAGACCTGGAAGCTCGTGGTGCCCGAGCTGCCGGAGCGCCCCAGGACCGTGTACGACGAGCGGATCTACGAGGCATCCCTCGGCGAGCTCATCGCCGTGCTCAACGAGCAGTCCGACGAGGTCCGGGACCTCCTGCTGGTGGGCCACAACCCCGGCGTGCACGCACTCGCCGACGCCCTGTCCGGAGAGGCCGAGGACGACCTGCTCGCGCGGATGAACCGGGGCGGCTTCCCCACCTCCGCGATCGCGGTCGTCGCGTTCGACGGCTCCTGGAAGTCCGTGGAGCACGGCGTGGGCAGGCTCACCGCCTACTGGGCGCCGCACATGTGACGCCCGCCCGCCGCCCGGTGCCGTCATGACGAGGCCCGGGCACCCGCCCCGCCGGGGAAGGGTGCCCGGGCCCCGCCGCTCGCGGTGACCGCCGCAAAGGTCAGTCGGCCTCGGTGTCCGCCGCCTCGACCTCCTCGCGCGTGACGCCGAGCAGATAGAGCACGGTGTCGAGGAACGGCACGTTCACCGCGGTGTGCGCCGCCTGCCGGACCACGGGCTTCGCGTTGAAGGCGACCCCGAGCCCGGCGGTGTTCAGCATGTCCAGGTCGTTGGCGCCGTCGCCGATCGCGACCGTCTGGGCGAGCGGCACACCCGCCTCCGAGGCGAAGCGGCGCAGCAGCCGCGCCTTGCCCGCCCGGTCCACGATCTCCCCGGTGACCCGCCCCGTCAGCTTGCCGTCCACGATCTCCAGCGTGTTCGCCGAGGCGAAGTCCAGCCCGAGCCGCACCTTCAGGTCGTCCGTGACCTGCGTGAACCCGCCGGACACCACACCCACCTGGTAGCCGAGCCGCTTCAGCGTACGGATGAGGGTGCGGGCACCCGGCGTCAGCCGCACCTCCGCCCGCACCTTGTCGACCACCGACGCGTCGAGCCCCGCCAGCAGCGCCACACGCGCGTGCAGGGACTGCTCGAAGTCCAGCTCGCCGCGCATCGCCGCCGCGGTGACCTCCGCGACCTTGTCCTCGCAGCCCGCGTGCGCCGCGAACAGCTCGATGACCTCGTCCTGGATGAGCGTGGAGTCGACGTCCATGACGACCAGCCGCTGCGCCCGCCGGTGCAGGCCGGCGGCGACCACGGCGACGTCCACGCCGATCTCGTGCGCCTCGGTGGCGAGGGCGGTCCGCAGCGGCTCGGTCTCGACACCGGACACCGCGAACTCGACCGCCGTGACCGGGTACTTCGCCAGCCGGAAGATGCGGTCGATGTTGGCGCCCGCCTTGGTGATGGTGGCCGCTATGGCGGCGGTGTTCTCCGCGGTCAGCGGGTGGCCCAGCACCGTCACGTGGGAGCGCCCGTGGCCGCGGGGCCGGTTGTCGCCGGTGCCCGAGATGATCTCGGCCTGGAGCTTCAGGGACTCGGCCCAGCTGTGCACGGTGGCCCGCAGCTCACCCTCAGCGCCCGCGGCCGGCTCGGTGACCAGCGCGCACAGGACGATGCGGCCGCGGGTGACGACCTGCTCGATGTCCACGACATCGACGGCGAACGCGGCAAGGGTGTCGAAGAGCCCGGCGGTGATGCCGGGGCGGTCCTTCCCGAAGATCTTGACGAGAAGGGTGGGGACGTCGGAGGTCGGTGATGCGCTCATGGTGCTTCCACCGTATCGGCCCCGCCCCCGCCCCATCGCCCCCGTCCCGCCCAGCGGACACACCCGCCCCACGGGCGGAGCGCCCGCGCCTCCTCGGCCCGGAGAGCCTCCGCACACCCCGGCAGCCGCGCCGGCCGCCCCCGGGTACGTGCATGAGCCTGCCCGTGTCCGGCGGCGGCGCCGAGCCGGCCCGCTCGGGGCGGCGGCCGCCCGGTCGGGGGTGGCGGTGGCCCGGTCGGGGGTGGCGGTGGCCGTGCCATGCCGGCCTCCGGGGGTGCGCGCGGCCCGGCCCCCGTCCGGCGCCGGCCGCGCCGCGACGGACGTCAGGGCACGCACGGGCCGGACCGGTCGAGCAGGACGGCGGCCGCGACGCACGGGCGGCCTTCCGGTGCGTGCACGAGCCGCCCAGGCCCGTACGGGGAAGCACCCGGCAGGGGCGGACGCCCGCAACCGGCACAGGCGAAGGCCGCGCCCGGCGGCCGCCGCGGGGGTGCCCGCGGAGGTCTGCCCGCGGTCTTCACACAGCCCGACTTTCGGATCAGGACCCGGTCCTGAAATAGTTCCTCCTCGATGTTCGCCATCCCTAGACCTCCGCGACAGCGACGGGGGTGCATCGGGGGACAAGTAGTGGGGCATGGAGTGCCGGAACTCGTACTGCAACTGAACGGAAGGACCTGGACCCTTGATCCGTCCAGGTCGTACACACTGGGGCGCGACCCGCAGGGGGACGTGGTCATCGACGACGCCAGGGTCTCCTGGCGGCACGCCACACTGAGCTGGAACGGCCGGAGTTGGGTCATCGAGGACCACGGCTCCACCAACGGCACCTACGCCCAGGGCCAGCGCCTCCACCAGCTGGAGGTCGCCCCGGGCGGCGCCGTGCACCTCGGCAACGCCACCGACGGGCCGCGGCTGGATTTCACCGCTTCCCAGGCCGCCGCGGCCGCGCCCGGCGCGTACAACGCCCAGGCCGCCGCCCAGGGGCACGCCCCGGCCGCGCAGCCGGGATGGCCCGGCGGGCAGCCGCACCAGGCGCCGGCGCCGCAGCAGCACCAGCACCAGGTGCATCAGCAGCCGCAGGCCGCCCAGCCGCACCACCAGGCGCAGATCCCGCACCAGCAGGCGGCGCCCGCCGGTGCGGGTGCCGCGCCGGTGCACGGCGACCGGAGCCCGACCACCTTCCACCAGCTCGCGCTGGGCCGCGTCATGCGCATCGGCCGCGCCCTGGAGAACGAACTGGTCGTCTCCGACCTCCAGGTCTCCCGGCACCACGCCGAGTTCACCGCGCACCCCGACGGCCGCTTCGAGCTGCGGGACCTGGGCTCGCACAACGGCACGTACGTCAACGGCCAGCCGATCGCCAAGTCCGGCACCGTCGTCATCGGCCCCAACGACATCGTCGGTGTCGGCCACTCGACGTTCCGCATCGTCGGCGACCGGCTGGAGGAGTTCGTCGACACGGGCGACGTCTCCTTCTCCGCCCGCCACCTCACCGTCACCGTCGACGGCGGCAAGCAGATTCTCAAGGACGTCTCCTTCGGCGTCCCGGAGAAGTCGCTCATCGGCGTCATCGGCCCGTCCGGCTCCGGGAAGTCGACGCTCCTCAAGGCGCTCACCGGCTACCGCCCCGCCGACCAGGGCGACGTGCTCTACGACAACCGCAGCCTGTACAAGCAGTTCGCCGAGCTCCGCCAGCGGATCGGCCTGGTGCCGCAGGACGACATCCTCCACAAGGAGCTGACCGTCCAGAAGGCGCTGCGCTACGCGGCCAAGCTGCGCTTCCCCGGCGACACCGCCGAGGCCGAGCGCGAGGCCCGCATCGACGAGGTGCTGCGCGAGCTCAAGCTGGACATCCACAAGGAGAAGAAGGTCACCTCCCTCTCCGGCGGCCAGCGCAAGCGCGTCTCCGTGGCCCTGGAGCTGCTGACCAAGCCGTCGCTGATCTTCCTGGACGAGCCGACCTCCGGCCTCGACCCGGGCATGGACCGCGACGTCATGCAGCTGCTGCGCGGGCTCGCCGACGACGGCCGCACGGTCCTCGTCGTCACCCACTCCGTCGCCGAGCTCGGGCTCTGCGACAAGCTGCTCGTCATGGCCCCCGGCGGTTCCGTGGCGTACTTCGGCCCGCCGGACGAGGCACTGAACTTCTTCGGCTACGAGACGTGGGCCGACGTCTTCTCCGCGTTCGAGAACTACCGCGACTACGACTGGGCCGGCCGCTGGAAGGGCTCGCAGCACTACCAGCTGTACGCCGCCGACATCGACGCCGTCGCCGCGCAGCCGGTCCAGATGCCGGTGCAGTCCGCAGCCCGGCCGCCCAAGCCGCAGAGCTGGGGCGCCCAGCTCTGGACGCTGATCCGCCGCTACGTGTCCGTGATCGCCTCCGACCGGGGCTTCCTGGCGCTGATGGTGATCCTGCCTGCGGTCCTCGGCGCCGTCTCCGTCGTCATCCCCGCCAAGTTCGGGCTCGCGCCGCCCACCCCGCCCTCCCGGTTCAACGGCGCCGCGGGCACGATCATGCTGATCCTCGCGGTCGGCATGTGCTTCTCGGGCGCCGCGAACTCGGTACGGGAACTGATCAAGGAACGGGTCATCTACGAACGGGAGCGGGCCACCGGCCTGTCCCGCTCCGCGTACCTGATGTCCAAGGTGATCGTCCTGGGCGTCATCACCGCCCTCCAGGGCGTCATCATCTGCGCCATCGGCTTCATCCCGCGCGAGATGCCCGCCGAGGGACTGCTCATGCCGCCGGCCGTCGAGCTGTGCATCGTCGTCACCGCCCTGGGCATCACCTCGATGATGGTGGGCCTCGTCATCTCCTCGCTGGTCAAGACCGCCGAGAAGACCATGCCGCTGCTGGTCATGTTCGCGATCGTGCAGGTCGTGTTCACCGGCATCCTGTTCCAGGTGTACAGCTCGCCGGGCCTGGAGCAGTTCGCCTGGCTCATGCCGTCCCGCTGGGGCCTCGCCGGCGCCGCCACGACGCTGGACCTGTCGCACCTGATGGTGCCGTGGGACCCGAAGAACCCCACCGACCTGGACCCGCTGTGGGAGCACAGCGCGGGCCAGTGGGGCCTGAACGTCACGGTGCTGCTGGTCATGTCCGCGGTGCTGGGCGTGCTGGTCGCGCGGCTGCTGAGGCGCCACGAGCCCGAGGTCATGCGCAAGTAGCGCGCACACCGCGGCGTCCGCCGCGACGACACCGAGGGCGGCACCCCGCACGGGGTGCCGCCCTTCGGCGTGTCAGGAGGATCCCGGGGAGGCCGCCGGTCAGTAGGGGCCGTTGACGTTGTCGATCGAGCCGTACCGGTCCGCGGCGTAGTTCGCGGCGGCGCAGATGTTGGCGACCGGGTCGTACTGGCTCTTCTTGGTGCCCGGGCAGTGGTAGTGGTCGAAGGTCGGCTTGATGACCTGGAGCAGACCGATCGACGGGACACCGTTCTGGGCGTTGATGTCCCAGTTGTTGATCGCGCTCGGGTTGCCGCTGGACTCCCGCATGATGTTGCGGTGCAGCCCGTGGTAGCTGCCCGGGATGCCCTGCTTCTTCATGATGTCCATGGCCTCGCGGATCCAGCCGTCGAGGTTGTTCGCGTAGACCGGCTTGCGGGCGGCGGCGCGGCTGGCGGCGGCCTTGGCGGCGGCCCGCTTCTTGGCCTCGGCCTCCGCCTTCGCCTTGGCCTTGGCCTCGGCGGCGGCCTTGGCCTTGGCGGCCGCCTTCGCCTTGGCGGCGGCTTCCGCCTCGGCCTTGGCCTTGGCGGCCGCGGCTTCCGCCTTGGCCTTGGCGGCGGCCTCGGCCTTCGCCTTGGCCTCGGCGGCGGCCTTCAGCTCGATCGTGGACTGCTGGCCCTCGACGCTCTGCTGCAGCTCGGCGATGGCGTAGCCGTTCCAGGCGGCCGGAGCGGCGGCCACCTCGCGGACCTCGGCCTCGGAGGCCTCGGCGGGCACCAGCGAGAAGGTGACGGCGGCGGCGCCCACGGCGGCGACGCCGGCCAGGGACAGCTTGTGGTTCTTCTTGAGACGGCTGAGGCCGGGGATGCTGGACGGGGACATGCGGTCGTACCTCTTCGAATCGCGGAAGTCGCACGCCGGGCGGCGCGGCGCCTGCTGGCGGGCAACGTCGGCAATTCTTAGCGGCGGCAAAATCGGCTGGCAAAGCTGTGACGTACGACCCCGGGTAGTGGATCAGCGCCCTCCCGCGAGTCCGAAGGGACGGTCGACCCACCCGCCCCACCAGCCTTGATCCCGTCCTTACGGCGGCTACTAGCCCCCTTCGTAAGTGACCTGGGTCCTATGCGCGGGCTCACATCGGCCGCGTAACGGTCTCACCATGCGTTGCCACCGCAATGCACACGGTGAAGGGCCCTCCCGTGTCCGGCACGGGGACGGCTCCACGGCCCGCCGCACGGGCGGCGCGGGCCTAGGACCTGCGACGCATCCTCCGCCGTCCACAGGCGGATACGGACGGTCACCCCCCGTGGGTAACGTGAACGCATGACCGACCGACCGCGCTCGGGCCTCGCCGCCGTGAGCACCGCCCTGCTGGAGATGAGCAGACAGCTGGAGGTCCGCGACGTCCTCAAGACGATCGTCGTCTCCGCGCGCGAGCTCCTCGACGCCGAATACGCCGCCCTCGGCGTCCCCGACGACCACGGGGGCTTCGCCCAGTTCGTCGTCGACGGGGTCAGCGAGGAGCAGTGGCGCGCCATCGGCCCGCTGCCCCGCCAGCACGGCATCCTCGCGGCGATGCTCCACAACGAGAAGCCCGAGCGCCTCGCCGACGTCCGCGACGACCCCCGCTTCGAGGGCTGGCCCTCCGCCCACCCCGACATGTCCGACTTCCTCGGCCTGCCCGTGCGGGACGGCGACGAGACCATCGCCGCCCTGTTCCTCGCCAACAAGCGCAGCCCCGCACCCGACGGTGGCTGCGGCTTCACCGCCCAGGACGAGGAACTGCTCGGCATCCTCGCCCAGCACGCCGCCATCGCCCTGACCAACGCCCGCCTGTACGAGCGCAGCCGCGAGCTCACCATCGCCGAGGAGCGCTCCCGCCTGGCCCACGAGCTGCACGACGCCGTCAGCCAGAAGCTCTTCTCCCTCCGCCTCACCGCCCAGGCCGCCACCCGGCTCGTCGACCGGGACCCCGCCCGCGCCAAGGGCGAGCTCCAGCAGATCGCCGCCCTCGCCGCCGAGGCCGCGGACGAGCTCCGCGCCGCCGTCGTCGAGCTGCGCCCCGCCGCACTCGACGAGGACGGCCTCGTCCACACCCTCCGCAGCCACGTCCAGGTCCTCGACCGCGCCCACACCGCGCGCGTCACCTTCCACGCCGGGGTGCTGCGGGCCCTGCCCGCCGCCCAGGAGGAGGCGGTGCTGCGCGTCGCGCAGGAGGCCCTCCACAACGCGCTGCGCCACTCCGGGGCCGAGCACGTCGCCGTACGGCTCACCCGCCTGGGGCACGGCGCGCTGCTCACCGTCACCGACGACGGCCGCGGCTTCGACCCGGGCGCCGTCCACCGGGCGGGACGCCACCTCGGCCTGGTCTCCATGCGGGACCGCGCCGGAGGGGTCGGCGGCAGACTCACCGTCCACGCGGCGCCCGGCGAGGGCACCACGATCGAAATGGAGGTCCCCGGTGGCTGACACGGTCATCCGGGTCCTGCTGGTCGACGACCACCAGGTCGTCCGCCGCGGACTGCGCACGTTCCTGGAGGTCCAGGACGACATAGAAGTGGTCGGTGAGGCCGCCGACGGAGCCGACGGCGTCGCCCGCGCCGAGGAGCTGCGCCCCGACGTCGTCCTCATGGACGTGAAGATGCCCGGCACCGACGGCATCGAGGCCCTGAGGAACCTGCGGGAGCGCGGCAACCCGGCCCGCGTGCTCGTCGTCACCAGCTTCACCGAGCAGCGCACCGTCGTCCCCGCCCTGCGCGCGGGCGCCGCCGGGTACGTCTACAAGGACATCGACCCCGACGCGCTCGCCGGGGCGATCCGCTCGGTCCACGCGGGCCACGTCCTCCTGCAGCCGGAGGTGGCCGGGGCCCTGCTCGCCCAGGAGGAGAACGGCAGCGGGGCCGGCGGGCGCGGAAGCTCCCTGACGGAGCGGGAGCGCGAGGTCCTCGGCCTGATCGCGGACGGGCGCTCCAACCGGGAGATCGCCCGCGCCCTCGTCCTGTCCGAGAAGACCGTCAAGACCCACGTGTCGAACATCCTGATGAAGCTGGACCTCGCGGACCGCACGCAGGCCGCGCTCTGGGCCGTACGCCACGGCCTCACCAGCTGAAACACGGACACCGGGGAGGCGCACCGGCACCACACGACGGTAGGACGAGAGGGTTGTCGTGCCATCGAAGATTCATACCGTCGGGTGGATGTCACCCGGACGGCGCAACCTCGGGGGAGGGCGGCCGTTCTCCATGGCGACGCTGCGGCGATTGCCGCAGTGATGGCTAGGAGGAATTTTCCAGTGAAGAACCTGAAGAAGGCCGCTGCTGTCACCATGGTCGCCGGTGGGCTGGTGGCCGCCGCCGCAGGTGCCGCTTCCGCCACCGGTGGTGCGCACGCCGACGGTGCGGCCGTCACCTCCCCGGGCGTGGGCTCCGGCAACCTGATCCAGGCCCCCGTGAACGTCCCGGTGAACGTCAGCGGCAACACCGCGACCGTCATCGGCGCCCTGAACCCGGCCTACGGGAACGCCTCCGTCAACCACTGACGGCTCCCCGCAGGACCCCGCGCCCCCCAGGCCCCACCTGGGGGGCGCACCCCTGTCCGCCTCGGCGATCAGCTCGGCCGCCTCGCGGCGCCGGAGCGCCACGGCACAGCCCGGCTGCCCCCTCCGCCCCCACCCGCCCCTCCCCGAAGTCCGCACGCCGCCCCCACCCGCCGCCGACCGGCGCCCGGTCCGCCCGCGTACCGCACGCCGCCCGGCCGAGCCCGGCCGCCGAACACCCGCCCCCTGACCCCGCCGCCCCGGCGCTCAGGAGCGCCCGCGCTCCAGCTCCTCCACGTACGCGTTGAACGCAGCCACCTGCGCCCGCCGCGCCACCCGCTCCACCGGGTGCAGGGCCGCCGCCCGCGCCGCCATCTCCGACGCGCTCACCGCGCCCCCGTGGCCGCCCTCGAACGCCAACCGCATCAGCAGCCCCACCCGCTGCGCCAGCTCCAGCACCCGCACCGCGCGCCCCGGATACCCCGGCGCCAGCAGCTCCCGCCCCGCGTGCGCCCGCGCCCGGTAGGCGTCCAGCGCGGCCTCCGCCACCGGCCCCGACCCCGCCACGTTCAGCCGCGTCAGCACCACCGTCGCCTCCCGCAGCGCCTCCGCCAGCTCCCGCTCCGCCTCACCGAGCGACGGCACGTCCGCCGGCGGCGCCTCCCGCACCGGCAGGCAGTGCCACACCACCTCCACGTGCAGGTCCCCGGCCGGCCCCGCCTCGGTCACCTCCGGTACGAGGCCGAACCCCGCCCCGTACCCGACGACCGCCTCCTGAGCCTCCAGCGCCCGCGCGTTGAACTCCGGAGGCCCGCTCAACCCCAGCGGGTGCCCCGGCGCCGGCAGCGCCACCCGCCACCCCGCGACCCCCAGCGACCGCAGCCGCCCCAGCGCCAGCGTGAGCCCGACCGGCCCCGCCTCCCCCGGCACGCCCTCCACCCGGTGCACCGCGTCGTCCCCGACGACCGCGACCACCGCCTCGTCGGGCGACACCAACCCGGCCAGCAGGGCGTTCCCCCATGCGGCCAACCGTCCTGATCGTGGTTCCGAAAGCATGCCCCCACCCTAGGTACCAGGCACCTCCGCGTACGGCCCCGGTCATGGGTGGCGTAGGTTTTCCCTGGGAACCCGCACCCACCGCACAGCGCTGCGCGACGCCGCAGCGACCGGGCACGGGCAACGACGACGAAGACTCGACCGCAAGGGGAGACAACGCGCTCATGAGCGATGTACTGGAGCTGGTGGACGTATCCGTGGTCCGCGACGGACGCGCTCTGGTGGACGAGGTCTCCTGGTCGGTCAAGGAGGGCGAGCGCTGGGCCATCCTCGGCCCCAACGGCGCCGGCAAGACCACGCTCCTCAACGTGGCCTCCACCTACGTCTTCCCCACCCGCGGCACCGCCCGCATCCTCGGCGAGCAGCTCGGCAAGGTCGACGTCTTCGACCTGCGCCCCCGCGTCAGCATGGCCGGCATCGCCATGGCCGAGAAGCTGCCCAAGCGCCAGACCGTCCTCCAGACCGTCCTGACCGCCGCGTACGGCATGACGGCCGGCTGGCAGGAGGAGTACGACACCGTCGACGAGGAACGCGCCCGCGCCTTCCTCGACCGCCTCGGCATGTCCGGCTTCCTCGACCGGAACTTCGGCACCCTCTCCGAAGGCGAGCGCAAGCGCACCCTCATCGCGCGCGCCCTGATGACCGACCCCGAACTGCTCCTCCTCGACGAGCCCGCCGCCGGCCTCGACCTCGGCGGCCGCGAGGACCTCGTCCGCCGGCTCGGACGCCTCGCCCGCGACGCGTACGCACCCTCCATGATCATGGTCACCCACCACGTGGAGGAGATCCCGCCCGGATTCACCCACGTTCTGATGATCCGTCAGGGCAAGGTGCTGGCCGCGGGCCCGCTGGAGACCGATCTCACCTCCCGCAACCTGTCCCGCTGCTTCGGCCTGCCCCTGGTCGTCGAGCGCATGGGCGACCGCTACACCGCCCAGGGCCTGCCCCTCGGCTGACGCCGCTTCCGCCGCCGCTTCGCCGCCGCAGGCAGACGCCGCCCCCGCGCACCGAAGGGCCCGGAACCACCGGGCCCTTCGCACCCTGGTCCCCGCCGCGCCACCGCACTTACCATGACGACGTGGACATCGACGCATGGGTGTGGTGGCTGATCGCCGCGGTCGGACTGGGCATTCCCCTCGTCCTCACCGCGATGCCGGAATTCGCCATGTTCTCCATCGGAGCCGTCGCAGGAGCCGTCACCGCAGGACTCGGCTTCGGCGTACCGGCCCAGATCATCGTCTTCGTCGTCGTCTCCGTCGCCCTGCTCGCCGTCGTACGGCCCATCGCCGCACGGCACCGCGCGGGCCGACCGGAGCACGCCAGCGGCGTCGACGCCCTGAAGGGCCGTCAGGCCACCGTGCTGGAAAGGGTCCACGGCGACGGCGGGCGCATCAAACTGGCCGGCGAGGTCTGGTCCGCCCGCTCCTTCGCCGCCGACCAGGTCTTCGAACCCGGCGAACAGGTCGACGTGGTCGAGATCGACGGGGCCACGGCCGTCGTCATGTGACGCACAGCGGTCAAACGACCGAACCACCGCGCACGGCGGCCCGCCGTCTGGAAAAATCGATCATCGAAACCAACCGGCAGCGAAGGGCACGGGGAACACGATGCCATCCGTCATCATCGTCCTGGTCATCCTGGTGGTGCTTGTCTTCATCGCCCTGATCAAGACGATCCAGGTCATCCCACAGGCCAGCGCCGCCATCGTCGAGCGGTTCGGCCGCTACACCCGCACGCTCAACGCGGGCCTCAACATCGTCGTCCCGTTCATCGACACGATCCGCAACCGGATCGACCTGCGGGAACAGGTCGTCCCCTTCCCGCCCCAGCCGGTGATCACCCAGGACAACCTGGTCGTCAACATCGACACCGTCATCTACTACCAGGTCACCGACGCCCGCGCCGCCACCTACGAGGTCGCCAGCTACATCCAGGCGATCGAGCAGCTCACCGTCACCACACTCCGCAACATCATCGGCGGCATGGACCTGGAGCGCACCCTGACCTCCCGCGAGGAGATCAACGCCGCCCTCCGCGGCGTCCTCGACGAGGCCACCGGCAAGTGGGGCATCCGCGTCAACCGCGTCGAACTCAAGGCCATCGAACCGCCCACCTCCATCCAGGACTCGATGGAGAAGCAGATGCGCGCCGACCGCGACAAGCGCGCGGCCATCCTCACCGCCGAGGGCATCCGGCAGTCCGCCATCCTCACCGCGGAGGGCGAGAAGCAGTCCGCCATCCTCCGCGCCGAGGGCGAGGCCCGCGCCGCCGCTCTCCGCGCCGAGGGCGAGGCCCAGGCCGTGCGCACCGTCTTCGAAGCCATCCACGCGGGCGACCCCGACCAGAAGCTGCTGTCCTACCAGTACCTCCAGATGCTTCCGAAGATCGCCGAAGGCGACGCCAACAAGCTCTGGATCGTGCCCAGCGAGATCGGCGACGCCCTCAAGGGCCTCTCCGGCGCCTTCGGCAACATGGGCAACGGCACCTCCGGCTTCCACATCAAGGAGCAGCGCCGCGAGGAACCCAGCGTCGACTGACCGGCCCGCGTCCCACCCCCGGCCCCCCGTCGACCGGCCGCCCCGCCCTCGTGCATGATCGGTGCACCCACCACCGACCACGCACGGGGGCGTACACATGACCACCTGGGAGATGCTCGCCGTCTTCGCCGCGGGCATCGGCGCCGGCACCATCAACACCATCGTCGGATCAGGCACCCTCATCACCTTCCCCGTCCTGCTCGCCACCGGCGTCCCCCCGGTCACCGCCACCGTGTCCAACGCCCTCGGCCTGATCCCCGGCTCCATCAGCGGCGCCATCGGCTACCGCGCCGAACTCACCGGCCAGCGCAGCCGCATCCTGCGCCTCAGCATCGCCGCGGCCATCGGCGGGCTCGCCGGAGCCTTCCTGCTCACCCAGCTGCCGGCCACCGCCTTCGAGACGATCGTGCCCGTCCTGGTCACGCTCGCCCTCGTCCTCGTCGTCCTCCAACCGCGCATCACCCGGGCCGTACAGGCCCGCCGCGAC
The DNA here is from genome assembly GCF_021390935.1 of Streptomyces sp. CC228A. Taxonomy (GTDB): domain Bacteria; phylum Actinomycetota; class Actinomycetes; order Streptomycetales; family Streptomycetaceae; genus Streptomyces. The sequence goes on along the minus strand of NZ_JAJPUI010000001.1, from coordinate 854,054 downwards.
CGCACGGGCAGGACCGAACTGCCCGCCCACGGCGGCCCGATGCTCTTCGCCGGCCTGCTCCTCGCCAGCGTCTACGGCGGCTACTTCACCGCGGCCCAGGGGATCGTCTACCTCTCCCTCATGGGCATCCTGCTCGACGACAGCCTCCAGCGCCTCAACGCCGTCAAGAACGTCCTGGCCGCCGTCGTCAACAGCGTCGCCGCCCTGTTCTTCGTCTTCGCCGCCGAGTTCGACTGGACGGCCGTCGCCCTCATCGCCGCCGGCTCCACCATCGGCGGCCAGCTCGGCGCCCGCATCGGCCGCCGCCTGCCCCCGACCGTCCTGCGCGTGGTCATCGTCGCCGTCGGCAGCGCCGCCATCGTCCAACTGACCACCCGCTGACAGCGCACCCGCCCCGACACCGCGTCGGGGCGGGCCAGGGCACTCTCAGGCCGCCTGCACCCGGCCGAGCCACTCCGGCAGCCCGTCCCGGTCGGCGGCCCGCAGCGCCAGCAGCATCGCGTCCGCCGGCGTGGGCACGAACGGCTGCCGCAGCAACGGCATTCCCGCCTCCTCAGGAGTACGGTCCGCCTTGCGGTGGTTGTCCTGCGCGCACGACGCCACCGTGTTCAGCCAACTGTCCGCACCGCCCTGCGACCGGGGCACCACGTGGTCCACCGTCGTCGCCCGCCCACCGCAGTACGCGCACCGGTGCTGGTCCCGCACCAGCACACCCCTCCGCGACCACGGGGCCTGTCTTCGGAACGGCACCCGCACGTACCGGCACAACCTGATCACCCGGGGCACCGGAAGCTCCACCGCCGCGGCACGCACCCGCAGCTCCGGGTGCGCCTGCTCCACGACGGCCTTGTCCTGGAGGACGAGCACCACCGCACGGCTCAGCGACACCGTCGACAACGGCTCGAAGCTCGCGTTCAGTACCAGCGTGTCCCGCATGGGTGCCCACCTCCAGAGTGCCGCCCACCCCCTGGCGGGCTCTGGCTCAACTCTGGCCTTGCGCATGGGGCAGGACAACGCAATAAAAAGGTGCCCGCCCCCGCTCTCTGCCAGACCAGGGGCGGGCGAACAGCAGGCGAACTCTCAGCTTGCCGCGGGGTTCTCGTACTCACCGACCAGCTGCGCACGCGCCAGCGTGTGGAACCGCAGGTTGAAGCCGACCACGGCCGGCGACGCGTCGTCGTCCGGCCCCAGCTTCTCCTGGTCCACGGCGTACACCGTGAACACGTACCGGTGCGGTCCGTCCCCCGGCGGCGGCGCCGCACCACCGAAGTCCTTCGACCCGTAGTCGTTGCGGACGTGCACCGCGCCCTCGGGCAGCCCCTCGAACTTCCCGCCGCCGGCGCCCGCGGGCAGCTCCGTCACCGACGCCGGGATGTCGAACAGCACCCAGTGCCAGAACCCGCTGCCGGTCGGCGCGTCCGGATCGAAGCAGGTCACGGCGAAACTCTTCGTCTCCGCCGGGAACCCCTCCCACCGCAGGTGCGGCGAGGTGTTCCCCTCTGCGTACACCTGCGCGTCCGCCAGCGTCGCACCCGGCGCGACATCGTCGCTCACCACGGTGAACGACGGCACGGGCGGGTGGAAGTCATGAGGGAGCGGAGCCCTCTTCGCCTCGGCCACGTAACAACCTCCGATTCGCTGTGAAGCCCGACGCCCCCGAGCCTAGAACCAGTTGCGCTTGCCGCCGACGTCGGCGAGCCACTGGTGCAGGTACGCCGGCCAGTCCGTGTTCTGGAAGCCCGCGTGCTGCACCACGAACGCCCGGAACGAGTCGCTGCCCTCGGTGAACATCCCGCCCTTCTTGTCCATCTCCAGCACGACGTCCATCTCCCGCTCGTCGGCGACGAACGACACCTCGACCTCGTTCAGCCCGCGGTACTGCGCCGGCGCCAGGAACTCGATCTCCTGGTAGAAGGGGAGCTTCTGCCGCGTCCCCCGGATGTGCCCCTGCTCCATGTCGGCGTTCTTGAAGCGGAAGCCCAGCTGGATGAACGCGTCGAGGATGGCCTGCTGCGCCGGCAGGGGGTGCACGTGGACCGGGTCCAGGTCGGTGGAGTCCACGGCGCGCGCGATGGCCAGCTCCGTCGTCACCCCGATCTCCATCCCGCGCAGCTGCTGCCCGGCGATGCTCGTCACCGGCGTCTCCCACGGGATCTCCAGGCTGAACGGCAGCACGTGCACCGCCTCGGCCCGCAGCGTGAAGGCGCCGCCGAGCTGCACCTTGGTGAACTCGATGTCCCGCTTCACCTCCTGGTCCCCGCCCTCGACCTCGACGCGGGCCTGGAGCCCCATGGACAGGTGCTGGATCTCCTGGTCGACGGAACCGCCCTCGATCCGCACCTCGCCCTGAACGACGCCGCCGGGCACCACGTTCGGCTCGGTCAGGACCGTCTCGACGTTCCCACCGCCCGCTCCCAGGCTCGCGAGCAGCTTCTTGAAGCCCATGTCCACTCCTAGTAGTACGTGTCGGCTCTTCCCCGCGTGCGGGTACGCACGCGGGGAGGGTAGACCGTAGCCGGTTCCGCAGACCGTAGCCGTTTCCGCGCCCGGCGCCAGTACGCTCGTCCAACATGATCGAGAGCCCCGACCGTACGCCGCTGCCCCGGGACTTCTTCGACCGCCCCGTGCTGGACGTCGCCCCCGATCTGCTGGGCCGGACCCTGGTACGGATGACGGACGACGGCCCCATCGAGCTCCGCCTCACGGAAGTGGAGGCATACGCCGGCGAAGCCGACCCCGGCTCCCACGCCTACCGGGGCCGTACCGCACGCAACGCCGTGATGTTCGGCCCGCCGGGACACGTGTACGTGTACTTCACGTACGGGATGTGGCACTGCCTGAACCTGGTCTGCGGCGCCGAGGGCACCGCCGCCGGCGTCCTGCTGCGCGCGGGGGAGATCCGGGTCGGCCACGACCTGGCCCGGCACCGCCGCACCTCGGCGAAGTACGACCGCGAGCTGGCCAAGGGCCCCGCGCGTCTCGCCACCGCCCTGGACGTCGACCGCAGCCTGGACGGCGCGGACGCCTGCGCGGGCCCCGCCTCCCCCCTGTCCGTCCTGGCCGGCACCCCCGCCGCGCCCGCCTCCGTGCGCAGCGGACCCCGCACCGGGGTGGGAGGTGCGGGCGCCGTGCACCCCTGGCGCTTCTGGATCGACGGCGACCCGACGGTCAGCCCGTACCGGGCCCACACGCCCCGCAAGAGGAAGGCTTGACGCCGGACGGCGGACCGCCTAAGCTCGACCGAGCCGCAAGAGCCGGGGGACGCTGTATCAGCACCCCGGAGCGGCCAACCCCACCATCAAGCAATCTCCCCCTCGAACGGGGTCGTTTCCGGTGCGCCGGAAACGTACGCCGGGCGTGGACCGGGCCTCGATTAGGAGCCCCAAGGGAAATCCGCTAAAGTGGCGGGGCGCCGAAAGGCAAAGGCCCTCCAACGGCCACCGGAAACGAAATCCGAACCGGAAACGGAACGGGAAAAGGATCTGGTAAGGTTGGAAACACCGAAGGGAAGCGCCCGGAGGAAAGCCCGAGAGGGTGAGTACGAAGGAAGCGTCCGTTCCTTGAGAACTCAACAGCGTGCCAAAAGTCAACGCCAGATATGTTGATAACCCCGTCTCTTGGAGACGAGGTTCCTTTGAAAAACACAGCGAGGACGCTGTGAACCGGGAGACTATTCCTCTCCCGGTTCCGCTCAACGCGAGTGTTGACCCGGATCACCGGGAAGCATTCACGGAGAGTTTGATCCTGGCTCAGGACGAACGCTGGCGGCGTGCTTAACACATGCAAGTCGAACGATGAACCACTTCGGTGGGGATTAGTGGCGAACGGGTGAGTAACACGTGGGCAATCTGCCCTGCACTCTGGGACAAGCCCTGGAAACGGGGTCTAATACCGGATACGACCACTTCAGGCATCTGATGGTGGTGGAAAGCTCCGGCGGTGCAGGATGAGCCCGCGGCCTATCAGCTTGTTGGTGAGGTAACGGCTCACCAAGGCGACGACGGGTAGCCGGCCTGAGAGGGCGACCGGCCACACTGGGACTGAGACACGGCCCAGACTCCTACGGGAGGCAGCAGTGGGGAATATTGCACAATGGGCGAAAGCCTGATGCAGCGACGCCGCGTGAGGGATGACGGCCTTCGGGTTGTAAACCTCTTTCAGCAGGGAAGAAGCGAAAGTGACGGTACCTGCAGAAGAAGCGCCGGCTAACTACGTGCCAGCAGCCGCGGTAATACGTAGGGCGCAAGCGTTGTCCGGAATTATTGGGCGTAAAGAGCTCGTAGGCGGCCTGTCACGTCGGTTGTGAAAGCCCGGGGCTTAACCCCGGGTCTGCAGTCGATACGGGCAGGCTAGAGTTCGGTAGGGGAGATCGGAATTCCTGGTGTAGCGGTGAAATGCGCAGATATCAGGAGGAACACCGGTGGCGAAGGCGGATCTCTGGGCCGATACTGACGCTGAGGAGCGAAAGCGTGGGGAGCGAACAGGATTAGATACCCTGGTAGTCCACGCCGTAAACGTTGGGAACTAGGTGTGGGCGACATTCCACGTCGTCCGTGCCGCAGCTAACGCATTAAGTTCCCCGCCTGGGGAGTACGGCCGCAAGGCTAAAACTCAAAGGAATTGACGGGGGCCCGCACAAGCGGCGGAGCATGTGGCTTAATTCGACGCAACGCGAAGAACCTTACCAAGGCTTGACATACACCGGAAACATCTAGAGATAGGTGCCCCCTTGTGGTCGGTGTACAGGTGGTGCATGGCTGTCGTCAGCTCGTGTCGTGAGATGTTGGGTTAAGTCCCGCAACGAGCGCAACCCTTGTCCCGTGTTGCCAGCAGGCCCTTGTGGTGCTGGGGACTCACGGGAGACCGCCGGGGTCAACTCGGAGGAAGGTGGGGACGACGTCAAGTCATCATGCCCCTTATGTCTTGGGCTGCACACGTGCTACAATGGCCGGTACAAAGAGCTGCGATACCGTGAGGTGGAGCGAATCTCAAAAAGCCGGTCTCAGTTCGGATTGGGGTCTGCAACTCGACCCCATGAAGTCGGAGTCGCTAGTAATCGCAGATCAGCATTGCTGCGGTGAATACGTTCCCGGGCCTTGTACACACCGCCCGTCACGTCACGAAAGTCGGTAACACCCGAAGCCGGTGGCCCAACCCCTTGTGGGAGGGAGCTGTCGAAGGTGGGACTGGCGATTGGGACGAAGTCGTAACAAGGTAGCCGTACCGGAAGGTGCGGCTGGATCACCTCCTTTCTAAGGAGCACTTCTCACCGGGCATTGCCCGGTCAGGGGCCAGTACATCAGCGAGTGTCTGATGCTGGTTGCTCATGGGTGGAACGTTGACTATTCGGCCTGGTGCATGGGTCGAAGACCGCTAGTACTGCCTCGTCAGGGGCGTGGAACGTGTGATCTTCGGACGTGGCCGGGTCGGGCGCGCTGTTGGGTGTCTGAGGGTGCGAGCGTTGCTTGCCCTTCATGCGCCGGCCCCAGTGAACTCGCTGCTTTGTGGCGGGGTGATGGGTGGCTGGTCGTTGCTTGAGAACTGCACAGTGGACGCGAGCATCTGTGGCCAAGTTTTTAAGGGCGCACGGTGGATGCCTTGGCACCAGGAACCGATGAAGGACGTGGGAGGCCGCGATAGGCCCCGGGGAGCTGTCAACCGAGCTGTGATCCGGGGGTGTCCGAATGGGGAAACCCGGCAGTCGTCATGGGCTGTCACCCGCTGCTGAACACATAGGCAGTGTGGAGGGAACGCGGGGAAGTGAAACATCTCAGTACCCGCAGGAAGAGAAAACAACCGTGATTCCGGGAGTAGTGGCGAGCGAAACTGGATGAGGCCAAACCGTATGTGTGTGATACCCGGCAGGGGTTGCGCATGCGGGGTTGTGGGATCTCTCTTCTGTTGTCTGCCGGCAACAGGGCGAGTCAGAAACCGTTGATGTAGGCGAAGGACATGCGAAAGGTCCGGCGTAGAGGGTAAGACCCCCGTAGCTGAAACATCAGCGGCTTGCTTGAGAGACACCCAAGTAGCACGGGGCCCGAGAAATCCCGTGTGAATCTGGCGGGACCACCCGCTAAGCCTAAATATTCCCTGGTGACCGATAGCGGATAGTACCGTGAGGGAATGGTGAAAAGTACCGCGGGAGCGGAGTGAAATAGTACCTGAAACCGTGTGCCTACAAGCCGTGGGAGCGTCGCGCAGGGACTTGTCCTTGCGTCGTGACTGCGTGCCTTTTGAAGAATGAGCCTGCGAGTTTGCGGTGTGTTGCGAGGTTAACCCGTGTGGGGTAGCCGTAGCGAAAGCGAGTCCGAATAGGGCGGTTGAGTAGCACGCTCAAGACCCGAAGCGGAGTGATCTAGCCATGGGCAGGTTGAAGCGGAGGTAAGACTTCGTGGAGGACCGAACCCACCAGGGTTGAAAACCTGGGGGATGACCTGTGGTTAGGGGTGAAAGGCCAATCAAACTCCGTGATAGCTGGTTCTCCCCGAAATGCATTTAGGTGCAGCGTCGTGTGTTTCTTGCCGGAGGTAGAGCACTGGATAGGCGATGGGCCCTACCGGGTTACTGACCTTAGCCAAACTCCGAATGCCGGTAAGTGAGAGCGCGGCAGTGAGACTGTGGGGGATAAGCTCCATGGTCGAGAGGGAAACAGCCCAGAGCATCGACTAAGGCCCCTAAGCGTACGCTAAGTGGGAAAGGATGTGGAGTCGCAGAGACAACCAGGAGGTTGGCTTAGAAGCAGCCACCCTTGAAAGAGTGCGTAATAGCTCACTGGTCAAGTGATTCCGCGCCGACAATGTAGCGGGGCTCAAGCGTACCGCCGAAGTCGTGTCATTGCAGCATGAGGGCCAACGCCCGCTGTGATGGGTAGGGGAGCGTCGTGTGCCGGGTGAAGCAGCACCGGAAGGTAGTTGTGGACGGTTCACGAGTGAGAATGCAGGCATGAGTAGCGATACACACGTGGGAAACGTGTGCGCCGATTGACTAAGGGTTCCTGGGTCAAGCTGATCTGCCCAGGGTAAGTCGGGACCTAAGGCGAGGCCGACAGGCGTAGTCGATGGACAACCGGTTGATATTCCGGTACCCGCTTTGAAGCGCCAACGCTGAATCCAGCGATGCTAAGCCCGTGAAGCCGCCGGCTGAGTCTTCGGACGAGGTCGGAGTGGTGGAGCCGGTGAACCGGACTGGTAGTAGGTGAGTGATGGGGTGACGCAGGAAGGTAGTCCAGCCCGGGCGGTGGTTGTCCCGGGGTAAGGGTGTAGCCCGAGGGGTAGGTAAATCCGTCCCTCATGTAAGGGTGAGACCTGATGCCGAGCCGATTGTGGCGAAGTGGATGATCCTATGCTGTCGAGAAAAGCCTCTAGCGAGTTTCATGGCGGCCCGTACCCTAAACCGACTCAGGTGGTCAGGTAGAGAATACCGAGGCGTTCGGGTGAACTATGGTTAAGGAACTCGGCAAAATGCCCCCGTAACTTCGGGAGAAGGGGGGCCATGTCTGGTGATGGCACGTGCTGCCGGAGCTGGGTGTGGCCGCAGAGACCAGCGAGAAGCGACTGTTTACTAAAAACACAGGTCCGTGCGAAGCCGTAAGGCGATGTATACGGACTGACGCCTGCCCGGTGCTGGAACGTTAAGGGGACCGGTTAGCTCCATTTCGGTGGGGCGAAGCTGAGAACTTAAGCGCCAGTAAACGGCGGTGGTAACTATAACCATCCTAAGGTAGCGAAATTCCTTGTCGGGTAAGTTCCGACCTGCACGAATGGCGTAACGACTTCTCGACTGTCTCAACCATAGGCCCGGTGAAATTGCACTACGAGTAAAGATGCTCGTTTCGCGCAGCAGGACGGAAAGACCCCGGGACCTTTACTACAGTTTGATATTGGTGTTCGGTTCGGCTTGTGTAGGATAGGTGGGAGACTGTGAAGCTTGGACGCCAGTTCAGGTGGAGTCGTCCTTGAAATACCACTCTGGTCGTGCTGGATGTCTAACCTGGGTCCGTGATCCGGATCAGGGACAGTGTCTGATGGGTAGTTTAACTGGGGCGGTTGCCTCCTAAAGGGTAACGGAGGCGCCCAAAGGTTCCCTCAGCCTGGTTGGCAATCAGGTGTTGAGTGTAAGTGCACAAGGGAGCTTGACTGTGAGACCGACGGGTCGAGCAGGGACGAAAGTCGGGACTAGTGATCCGGCGGTGGCTTGTGGAAGCGCCGTCGCTCAACGGATAAAAGGTACCCCGGGGATAACAGGCTGATCTTCCCCAAGAGTCCATATCGACGGGATGGTTTGGCACCTCGATGTCGGCTCGTCGCATCCTGGGGCTGGAGTCGGTCCCAAGGGTTGGGCTGTTCGCCCATTAAAGCGGTACGCGAGCTGGGTTTAGAACGTCGTGAGACAGTTCGGTCCCTATCCGCTGTGCGCGTAGGAATATTGAGAAGGGCTGTCCCTAGTACGAGAGGACCGGGACGGACGAACCTCTGGTGTGCCAGTTGTTCTGCCAAGGGCATGGCTGGTTGGCTACGTTCGGGAGGGATAACCGCTGAAAGCATCTAAGCGGGAAGCCTGCTTCGAGATGAGTATTCCCACCCACTTGATGGGGTAAGGCTCCCAGTAGACGACTGGGTTGATAGGCCGGATATGGAAGCACCGTGAGGTGTGGAGTTGACCGGTACTAATAGGCCGAGGGCTTGTCCTCAGTTGCTCGCGTCCACTGTGTGGTTCCCGGGTTGCGAACAGTCGCACCGGCACACCACATCACCATTGTTCAAGTGAATAGTGTGCTTGTTCGCTGCCCTTGCCAGCACCCGCTCCGCGGGATGGCCTTTAGGGTTTCGGTGGTCATAGCGTTAGGGAAACGCCCGGTTACATTCCGAACCCGGAAGCTAAGCCTTTCAGCGCCGATGGTACTGCAGGGGGGACCCTGTGGGAGAGTAGGACGCCGCCGAACAATCTTTCATGGACCCTTGGTCCCAGCGTGCATGCTGGGACCAAGGGTCCTTTTTTGTTGTTGTCTTTGCTCGAAGCGCGGTGGCACGTCGACTGCGCGAGAATGACATGCGGTACCCCGCAGACAGGAGCCACACCGATGTCCACCAACTCCTCCGACGACCGTCCGGAGCGTGAGCCGCGTCGTAGGGACGGAGGCGATCGGGGCGGCTACCGCGGCGACCGTGACCGCGAGCGGGGCGGCTTCCGCCGCGACGACGACCGCCGAGGCGGCAGCTTCCGCCGTGACGACCGGCGCGACGACCGCCGTGATGACCGGCGCGGTGAAAGGCCGCCCTTCCGGCGGGACGACCGTGACCGCGACGTCCGCGACCGTGACCGTGGCGGTTACCAGGGTGGCGGCTTCCGCCGTGACGACGACCGCCGAGGCGGCGGCTTCCGCGGCGATGACCGCCGTGACGACCGTCGGGACGAGCGCCGTGACGACCGTCCGGGGTTCCGCCGGACCGACGACCGCGACCGGGACAGGAACGTCCGCGACCGTGACTCCCGTGACCGGGACCGCGGCGGTTTCCGGGGTGCCGGCGACCGGCCGACGTGGTCTCGCGACGACCGGCGTGACGACCGTGCACCGCGCCGCGACGACCGCCGTGACGATCGTGGTGGGTTCCGTGGGCGCGACGACCGTCGTGCTGAGCGCGGCGGGTACCGCGGACGGGACGACCGGCGCGACCAGGGCGGCACCTTCCCCCGCGACGACCGTGCACCGCGCCGCGACGACCGGCGGGACGACCGCGGTGGGTTCCGTGGGCGCGACGACCGGCGTGACGACCGGCGTGACGATCGTGGTGGGTTCCGTGGGCGCGACGACCGTCGTGATGAGCGCGGCGGCTTCCGCGGGCGTGACGACCGCCGTGACGACCGCCGTGACGACCGGCGCGACGACCGCGGCGGGTACCGCGGACGGGACGATCGGCGCGACCAGGGCGGCACCTTCCCCGCGACGACCGTGCACCGCGTCGCGACGACCGCCGTGACGACCGCCGCGACGACCGTGCACCGCGCCGCGACGACCGCCGTGACGACCGGCGCGACGATCGTGGTGGGTTCCGTGGGCGTGACGACCGGCGCGACGACCGCGGTGGGTTCCGCGGGCGGGACGACCGTCGTGACGACCGGAGGGACGACCGCCGTGGCGGGGGCTTCCGTGGGCGTGACGACCGGCCGCGCGGGCCCCGTCGGGACGACGAGCGGGGCGGTTTCCGCGGCGACCGGGACCGCGGCGGCTTCCGCGGCGGCCGGGGCGAGCGGGGCGACCGCGACCGCGGTGGCTTCCGGCGTGCGGAGGGGGAGCGCACGCACGACCGTGAGCCCGTCAAGCGGCTGCCCATCCCCGAGGACGTCACCGGCGACGAGATCGACAAGGACGTGCGGCAGGAGCTGATGAGCCTGCCGAAGACCCTCGCAGAGGATGTCGCCAAGAACCTGGTGATGGTCGCCCGGCTCATCGACGAGGACCCGGAGGGCGCCTACGGCTACTCGCGGGTCGCGCTGCGGCTGGCCTCGCGTGTGGCCGCCGTACGGGAGGCCGCCGGCTTCGCGGCGTACGCCACGCAGAAGTACGCGGAGGCGCTCGCCGAGTTCCGGGCGGCACGGCGGATGACCGGTGGCGTCGAGCTGTGGCCCGTCATGGCGGACTGCGAGCGCGGGCTCGGACGCCCCGAGAAGGCGCTGGACATGGCAGGCGCGCCGGAGGTCCACAAGCTGGACAGGGCCGGTCAGGTCGAGATGCGGCTCGTGGCCGCCGGAGCCCGGCGGGACATGGGCCAGCTGGACGCCGCGATCGTGACCCTCCAGTCGCCGGAGCTCGCCTCCCACTCCGTCCAGCCGTGGACCGCGCGGCTGCGGTACGCCTACGCGGACGCGCTCCTGGCGGCCGGCCGGGAGGACGAGGCCCGCGAGTGGTTCGCCAAGGCCCTGGAGTCGGACAAGGACGGGTCGACCGACGCGTCGGACCGGCTGGCCGAGCTCGACGGCATCGAGTTCACGGACGCGTTCGACGAGACCGCCGAGCTCGACGAGGTCGACGCGTTCGATCAGGTCGACGAGGTGGATGAGAACGACGAGGCCGACGAGGCCGACGGGGCCGACGGGGCCGACGGGGCCGACGGGGCCGACGGGGCCGACGGGGCCGACGGGGCCGACGAGAGCGCCGGAAACGACGCGCTCGTTGACGGCGGCGACCAGGACAGCGGCGACGCGGCCGCTGAGGACGCCCGCCCCGAGGACCGCGCCGACGGCGAAGGCCGCTGAGCGGGACATCCGCTGAGCCGGACGCCGGCTGAGTGCGCCGCGACGCAAGGAAGGGCGGCACCCCCACCCCGGGGGTGCCGCCCTTTCGGCGTTCAGTCCAGGGTGAGGCTGCGCAGCACCAGACCGGTCGCGGGCTTCGGGCCGAACGACGTCGACTTGCGGGGCATGGTCACGCCCCGGCGCGCCAGGTCCCGTACGACCTCCTCCCGCACTGGGTGCATCAGGACGGCCGTACCGCCCCGGCGCTCCGCCTGCTCCACGGCCGCCTCCGCGTCGTGGATGTACGCGATGTGCTCGGGCGAGTCGGGGACGTGCCACAGGTGGTCGAGCATCGTGGCGTGCAGGACGGTGGCGTCCAGCGTGCGCCAGGGCTCCGGGCGCCCCGCCGGGACCGTGCGGGCGAGCAGCTCCGGGTCGGGGCGGTCGACGAGGTGGAAACCCCCGTCGCCGGCGAGGACGAAGGCGTTCCCGCCGCCCCCCGCGGCGTCGGCCAGCACCTCCAGGGCCGACGTGAGCGAGGCGCCTTCCAACCTCCGCACCCGGAACGCCCCGTCGAGGGCCGCCGCGGCGTCGGCCACCGGCAGGCCGTACAGGAGGCGGTGGATGGCGCGGACCTGGAGCGGGTACTCCGCCGTGTCGATGAGGAGGACGAGGCCGTAGTTCCAGGGGCCGGGTCCCGACTGCTCCTCCCGAAGGCGCAGGTACGTCGCCCAGCGGTGGTGCCCGTCGGCTATCAGCGCCTGGTGGCGGCTCAGGTCGTCGGTGGCGGCCGCCAGCTCGCCGGGGTCCGTCACCGCCCACAGGCGGTGGCTGAACCCGTCCTCGGTGGTCGTGGCCAGCAGCGGGGCGCCCTTGATCGTCCGCTCGATGACGGCCGACGCCCCGGTGGCTCCGCCGTCCCCGCGGTAGGTGAGCAGCAGCGGCTCCAGGTGGGCTCCGAGGGTCCGCATGAGGGCGGCCCGCTCCTCCACGACCTCCGGCATCACGTCCTCGTGCGGCAGCACCACGCCCTCGGCGGGTACGGACAGCTCCAGGGCGCCGATCACCCCGCGCTGCAGCAGCTCGCCCCTGCGCTGCTCGTACACGTAGAGGGCCTGTTCCTCGTCCGGGGCGAGGACGCCCGACGCCAGCCAGTCGGCGAGCGTGTCGGCCGCGCGGCGGGATCGCGCCTCCGCGGTGGGGGCCTGCGGCAGGATGAGGCGGACGATGTTGTGCGGGTCCGACGACTCCAGGTGGTGCAGCCCGTCGGGCCGTACCACCACGTCGTACGGCGGTGAGGTCACCGCGGCGAGACTGCCGACCTGTTCGGGGACGTACCGCAGTCCATGGAAGGGTTTCAGGCGCAGACCGCCATGGGCCGCAGGACCTCTCGTCATCATCCTTGCATCGTAGGTGCCCGAAGGGATGAGCGATGATCGGGTGAAGGAATCGTCTGGGCAAAAAGACGGCGCGACGCGAGGAGTGCAGGGTGATGGGGCAGTGGCGGAGCCGGCCGGATGCGAGCACGCGGGTGCTCAGTGAGGCGTACGACACGGCGCTGCTGGACCTGGACGGGGTGGTCTACTCCGGGCCTGAGGCCGTGCCGTACGCGGTGGAGGCGCTGGAGGCGGCGCGGGCCGGGGGGATGCACCTCGCGTACGTCACCAACAACGCGCTGCGCACCCCCGAGGCGGTCGCCGCGCACCTGACGGAGCTGGGGGTCCCGGCCTCCGCCGGGGACGTGGTCACCTCCGCGCAGGCGGTGGCCCGCCTGATCGCGGAGCAGGTGCCGCCGGGGTCGCGGGTGCTGGTCGTCGGCGGGGAGGGCCTGCGGGTCGCGCTGCGCGAGCGGGGGCTGGTGCCCGTGGAGTCCGCGGACGACGACCCGGCGGCCGTGGTGCAGGGGTACGGCGGCCCCGACCTGCCGTGGGGGCGGTTCGCGGAGGCGGCGTACGCGGTGGCGCGCGGGGTGCCGTGGTTCGCGTCCAACACGGACCTGACGATTCCGGGGGCGCGAGGCATCGGACCCGGGAACGGGGCGGCCGTGGAGGTCGTCCGGATCGCGACGGGGGGCGCCGCCCAGCCGAGCGTCGCCGGGAAGCCGCTGCCGCCGATGCACCGGGAGACGGTGCTGCGGACCGGAGCGCAGCGGCCGCTGGTGGTGGGGGACCGGCTGGACACCGACATCGAGGGCGCCTTCAACGGCGGGGTCGACTCCCTGCTGGTGCTCACCGGCGTGACCGATCCGGCGGCGCTGCTGGCGGCGGTGCCGGAGCACCGGCCGACCTACGTGGACGCGGACCTGCGGGGCCTGCTGACCGGGCAGCCCGAGGTGGCTGCCGAGGGGCCGGGCTTCACGTGCGGCGGCTGGTCGGCGTCGGTGTCCGGGGGCGGGGACGCCCTGGTGCTGGAAGGGGACGGCGCACCGCTGGACGGGCTGCGGGCCCTGTGCGCGGCGGCCTGGACCCGGGCGGGCGCGGAGGCGTGCGGCCTGTCCGCGGACAAGGCGCTGGCCCGGGCGGGCTGGTAGTGCGTCGCCGCCGCGTACCCGGCGGAGTCCCTGGCCCCGCGGGCCGTACCCCGGCGGACGGTGGCGGGGCCGGGCGCGGTCGTCACCGGGTGCCGGGCGGCCGGGCCGAGCGGGGTTGGCGCACGGAGTGACGGCGGGTGGCCGGTGCCCGGGGCTGCCTCGGGGCCGGTCCGCGGTGCCTGGCGGGCCGGGCAGGCCGGTTGGCGTGGTGGCGCTGTGCAGTGGGCGGCCGGGGCGCGCCTTGGCTGCGGGGGTGGCCAGGAGCGGGCCGCCCGGCTGTCTCGGGGCCGGTTCGTGGTGCCTGGCGGGCCTGGCGGGCTCGGCGGCCGGGGTGGGCGGCCCAGGGGCGGCCCGCCGCTCAGCCGACGCCCCCCGATCATTTGACGGAGGGTAGGCTAACCTAACCGGGTGTTGGTCGAGAGTCCTCCCGAAGCGAGCGCGGTCCCGCAGGCCGCCGTGCGGAACCGCAGGCGCACCGCCCTGCGGGTCGCCGGGCTGCTGCTGTCCCTCGGAGTCCTGCTGCTGGTCTGCGCCGCGAGCATCGCGGTGGGCGCCAAACCGCTGCCCCTGGCGGACGTCTGGCACGGCGTGTTCCACAACTCCGGCACCGGCAACGACGTCCTCATCGCCGACGTCCGGCTGCCGCGCACCCTCATGGGCCTGCTCGCCGGGCTCGCCCTGGGCGTGTCCGGCGCGGTCATGCAGGCCCTCACCCGCAACCCGCTCGCCGAACCCGGCCTCATGGGGGTGAACGCCGGCGCGGCGGCCGCCGTCGTGACCGCGACCGGCTTCCTCGGGGCGACGTCCTTCATGGGCTTCGTCTGGTTCGCGTTCGCCGGGGCGGCCGCGGTGTCCGTCCTCGTGTACGTGCTCGGCGGCGGGCGCAGCGCCACACCGGTGCGGCTCGCCCTCGCGGGAACCGCGACGACCGCCGCGCTGTACGGCTACGTCAACGCCGTGCAGCTGCTGGACTCCGCCGCGCTCGACCGGCTGCGCTTCTGGACCGTGGGCGCGCTCTCCGGGGCCGGCATGGAGCTCGTGGCCTCGGTCGCGCCGTTCATCGGAGTCGGCGCGCTGCTCGCGGCGCTCATCGCCCGGCCGCTGAACGCGATGGAGATGGGCGACGACACCGCCCGCTCCCTGGGCGCCGACCTCACCCGCACCCGGGTGCTCGCCATGCTCACCGTCACCCTGCTGTGCGGCGCCGCCACCGCCGCGTGCGGGCCGATCGTCTTCGTCGGCCTGATGGTGCCGTACCTCGTGCGCGCGCTCACCGGCCCCGACGTGCGGTGGATCCTCGCGTACGCCGCGGTGCTCGCGCCGGTGCTGCTGCTGGGCGCCGACGTCGTCGGGCGGGTCGTCGTCCGCCCGTCCGAACTCCAGGTCGGCATCGTCACCGCGGTCATCGGCGGACCCGTCTTCATCCACCTCGTACGCCGCAAGAGGATGGCCAAGCTGTGACCGTCACCTCTCCGCCCCGCTCCCCGTCCCCCGGCACCCCGACGGCCCCCGCCCGCACGCGGACCGTCCGGGCGGTCCGCACGCGCGGCGGGCTGTCCGTCCGCGTCGAGCCGCGCGTGCTCGCCGTCGGGCTCGCGCTCGCCGCGCTGACCCTGGCGGCGGCCGTCGTCCTCATCGGCAGCGGCGACTTCCCCCTCACGCCGGGCGAGGTCGTCGCCACCCTGCTCGGCGACGGCACGGCGGTCCAGGAACTCGTCGTCATGGACATGCGGCTGCCGAGGGCCCTCGTGGCGATCCTCGTCGGGGCCGGGCTCGCGGTCGGCGGCGCGGTCTTCCAGACCATCACCCGCAACCCGCTCGGCAGCCCCGACATGCTGGGCATCAGCCACGGCTCCATCGTCGGTGCCCTCCTGGTGATCGTCGTCCTCGGCGGCGACTCCGGCGCGGTCGCGGCGGGCGGGCTCGCCGGCGGCCTCGCGACCGGTGCCGCCATGTACCTCTTCGCGTGGCAGCGGGGCGTGCACGGCTTCCGCATCGTCCTGATCGGCATCGGGCTCACGGCCGTGCTCACGGCCGTCATCCACTACCTGATCACCAAGGCGAACCTCGTCGAGGCCACCCGCGCCATCGCGTGGATGACCGGATCCCTGGAAGGCCGCGACTGGAAGGAGTTCTGGCCGCTGCTCGCCGCCGGCGCCGTGCTGCTCCCGCTGGTCCTCGCCTACGGCAGGCCGCTGCGCATGCTGGAGATGGGCGACGACGCGGCCTTCGCGCTCGGCGTGCCGGTGCAGCGCGTACGGGTGGTGCTGCTGGTCGCCGCCGTGCTGCTGGTCGCCGCCGCGACCTCCGCGGCCGGCCCCATCGCCTTCGTCGCCCTCAGCGCCCCGCAGCTCGCCCGGCGGCTGACCCGCTCGCCCGGACCGAACCTCGGCGTGTCCGCCCTCACGGGCTCCGCGCTGCTGCTCATCGCGGACCTCGTCGCCACCCACGCGTTCGGCGAGCGCCGGCTGCCCGTGGGCGTCGTCACCGGCATCGTCGGGGGCGGCTACCTGCTGTGGCTCCTGGTCGCCGAGCGCAGGGCCGGGCGGATATGACACCGCCGCCGGACCCGTACGTACCGAACGCCAGGAGCACCAGGAGCCCCGCCATGCAGACACAGCCCCAGGGCGGCCAGCGGCTGAGCGCGCAGTCCGTCACCCTCGCCTACGAGCAGCGGACCATCGCCGCCGACCTGTCCGTGGAGATACCCGACCACTCCTTCACGGTGATCGTCGGACCCAACGGCTGCGGCAAGTCCACGCTGCTGCGCGCCCTGGCGCGGATGCTGAAGCCCGCGAAGGGCCGGATCCTGCTGGACGGGCAGTCCATCCACTCGCTGCCCGCCCGGAAGGTCGCCCGCACCCTCGGCCTGCTGCCGCAGTCGTCGATCGCGCCCGACGGCATCACCGTCGCCGACCTCGTCGCCCGCGGCCGCTACCCGCACCAGGGGCTGCTGCGCCAGTGGTCACCGGACGACGAGCGGATCGTCCAGGAGTCGATGGACGCCACCGGGATCGGCGACCTCGGCGACCGGTACGTCGACGAGCTGTCCGGCGGTCAGCGGCAGCGCGTGTGGATCGCCATGGCGCTCGCCCAGCAGACACCGCTGCTGCTGCTCGACGAGCCGACGACGTACCTCGACATCCAGCACCAGATCGACGTGCTCGACCTGTGCGCCGACCTCAACGAGCAGCAGGGCCGCACACTCGTCGCCGTCCTGCACGACCTCAACCACGCGGCGCGGTACGCCACCCATCTGATCGCCGTACGGGGCGGTGAGGTCGTCGCACAGGGCCCGCCGGCCGAGATCGTCACGGCCGAGCTGGTGCAGCGGGTCTTCGGGCTCCGCTGCCAGGTCATTGACGACCCCGAGACCGGCACGCCCCTGGTGGTGCCCGCGGCGCGGCGGGCCCGCGCGGTGGCGGCCGCCGCAGCCGGCGCCTGAGGCGCCCCGGCGCCGCACCGGGGCCCCGCCCCCGGCGGCGACCGGCACACCCCTCGCGGCGCCCCCGGCGGCGACCGGCACACCCCTCCGGCGCCGCCGGGGCGACCGGCCGCGGGCCCGGGGTTCGCGGTAGCGTCGGGGCATGGACGACACCACCACCCCCGGCACGGCCGCGCGGCAGCCGGCCGAGGCCGACGGGCTCCCGCAGGCGGTGGCCACCGGGCAGGTCGGGCCCGCGCGTGCGGAGGCCGCCGACGCGCCCGTGCCGCCGGGAGTCGACAGGGCACCGACGGGTCACCCGCAGGTCGACGCCGCGCTGGAGCGGCTCGGCAGTGTCGACCACCTCCCGGCGGAGGGACACCTGGAGGTGTACGAGGATGTGCACCGGGGACTGCGCGACACGCTGACCGCACTGGACGCGCCGCACCCCCACCCGGGACCGCCGAACGACCTCAGGAGCTGAACCGAACGTGGCAGGAGCCGCACGCCGCCGTCTGGACGCCGAGCTGGTACGCCGCAAGCTGGCCCGCTCACGCGAACACGCGAGCCAGCTCATCGCGGCGGGCAGGGTGACGGTCGGCGGCACCACCGCGACCAAGCCCGCCACCCAGGTCGAGACCGCCGCCGCCATCGTGGTCGCCCAGGACGACGCGGACCCCGACTACGTCTCGCGCGGCGGCCACAAACTCGCCGGCGCCCTCGCCGCGTTCGTCCCGCGCGGACTGGAGGTCGAGGGGCGCCGGGCGCTCGACGCCGGGGCCTCCACGGGCGGGTTCACCGACGTGCTGCTGCGGGCCGGCGCCGCGCACGTCGTCGCCGTCGACGTCGGCTACGGCCAGCTCGCCTGGTCCCTCCAGAGCGATGAACGCGTCACCGTCAAGGACCGTACGAACGTGCGGGAACTGACGCTCGACGTGATCGGGGGGGAACCGGTGGACCTCGTGGTGGGCGACCTGTCCTTCATCCCGCTCGGCCTCGTCCTGCCCGCGCTCGCGGGCGTGACCGGCCCCGGCGCCGACCTCGTGCTCATGGTGAAGCCGCAGTTCGAAGTGGGCAAGGAGCGCCTCGGCAGCGGCGGCGTGGTGCGGAGCCCCGAACTGCGCGCGGAGGCGGTGCGCAACGTGGCGCGGCAGGCGGCGGAACGGGGACTCGGCGTGCTGGGCGTGACCGCGAGCCCGCTGCCCGGGCCCTCCGGGAACGTCGAGTACTTTCTGTGGCTGCGGGCGGGCGCGCCCGCACTGGACCCGGCGGACGTCGACCGGGCGGTGGCGGAGGGACCTCGTTGAGCACGACACCGAAGTCAGCCGGGGCCGTGGCGGCCGGGACCGCGGCGGAGGCCGGGGCGGGCGCCCCGGCGCGTACCGTCTTCCTGCTCGCGCACACGGGGCGGCCCGCCGCCGTCCGCAGCGCCGAACTCGTCGTCCTCGGCCTGCTGCGCAGCGGCATCGGCGTACGGGTCCTGGCCGCGGAGGCCGCGGACCTGCCGCTGCCGCCCGCCGTGGAGACCGTGCCGGAGGCCACCCCCGGGGTGCTCGACGGGTGCGAGCTGCTGATCGTGCTGGGCGGCGACGGGACGCTGCTGCGCGGCGCCGAGTTCGCGCGCGCCTCCGGCGTGCCGATGCTGGGCGTCAACCTGGGGCGGGTCGGCTTCCTCGCCGAGGCGGAGCGCGACGACCTCGACAAGGTCGTGGACCGGGTCGTGACCCGGGCGTACGAGGTCGAGGAGCGGATGACACTGGACGTCGCCGTGTACGACAACGGCGACGTGCTCCACACGAACTGGGCGCTGAACGAGGCCGCGGTGCAGAAGGTCGCCCCGGAGCGGATGCTGGAGGTCGTCCTGGCGATCGACGGGCGGCCCGTGACCGGGTTCGGCTGCGACGGCGTCATCTGCGCCACCCCGACGGGCTCCACCGCGTACGCGTTCTCGGCCGGAGGACCGGTGATCTGGCCCGAGGTCGAGGCGCTGCTGATGGTGCCGATCGGCGCGCACGCGCTGTTCGCCAAGCCGCTGGTGACCACACCCGACTCGGTGCTGACGGTGGAGGTGGAGCCGCACACGCCCGACGGGGTGCTGTGGTGCGACGGGCGGCGCACCGTCACCCTGCCCGCGGGCGCCCGGGTGGAGGTGCGGCGCGGCTCGGTGCCGGTGCGGCTGGCGCGGCTGCACCACGCGTCGTTCTCGGACCGGCTGGTCGCGAAGTTCGCGCTGCCCGTGTCGGGTTGGCGCGGCGCACCGCACTGACCCCGCCCGGCCGGACCGCCGGGACCCGGGCCGCCGGGGAGCGCCACGCGGGTCAACGAGCAGGCGGCCGCGAGGTGACGCCGCCGCGCCCGCCGCCGTCCCGAACGGCTGGCGTTCGCGGTCCGGGCCGGGGCGGCGTCGCATCGGACCCGCAAAACCTCGTATGGTCGGGGTCGTGTTGGAGGAGATGCGGATACGGTCGCTCGGAGTCATCGAGGACGCGGTGGTCGAGCTGTCGCCCGGCTTCACCGCCGTGACCGGTGAGACGGGCGCGGGCAAGACCATGGTCGTGACCAGCCTCGGGCTGCTGCTCGGCGGGCGCGCCGACCCCGCCCTGGTGCGGATCGGGGCCCCGTCGGCGGTCGTCGAGGGGCGCGTCACCGTGCGGCCCGGGTCGCCCGTCGCCCTGCGGGCCCAGGAGGCGGGGGCCGAGCTGGACGACGGCGCCCTGCTCATCAGCCGCACCGTGTCCGCGGAAGGCCGCTCGCGGGCCCACCTCGGCGGGCGCTCCGTGCCGGTGGGGCTGCTCGGCGAGCTGTCGGACGAGCTCGTCGCCGTCCACGGCCAGACCGACCAGCAGGGGCTGCTGAAGCCCGCCCGGCAGCGCGGCGCGCTCGACCGGTACGCGGGCGAGGCGGTCTCCGCGCCCCTCGCCGCGTACACCGACGCCTACCGGCGGCTGCGGGCCGTCTCCGCGCAGCTGGAGGAGCTCACCACCCGGGCCCGCGAGCGGGCGCAGGAGGCCGACCTGCTGCGCTTCGGACTCGCGGAGATCGAGGCCGTCGCACCGCGGGCCGGCGAGGACGCCGAGCTGGCCGCGGAGGCCGAGCGGCTGGGCCACGCCGAGGCGCTGGCCTCCGCGGCGGCGCTCGCGCACCGGGCGCTCGCCGGCGACCCGGAGGACCCCGAGAGCGTCGACGCGACGACCCTCGTGGCCGGCGCCGGCCGCGCCCTGGAGGCCGTACGGTCCCACGATCCGGCGCTGGCGTCCCTTGCCGACCGCCTCGGCGAGGTGTCGATCCTGCTGGCCGACGTGGCGGGGGACCTCGCCGGGTACGCCGGCGACCTGGACGCCGACCCGCGCCGCCTGGCGGCCGTGGAGGAGCGCAGGTCCGCGCTGAACGGGCTCACCCGCAAGTACGGGGAGGACGTCGGCGCCGTCCTCAAGTGGGCGGAGGAGAGCGCCGCGCGCCTCACCGAGCTGGAGGGCGACGACGACCGGATCGGCGGGCTGACCGACGAGCGGGACGCGCTGCGCGCGGAGCTCTCCGAGCTGGCGCAGCGCCTGACGGACGCCCGTACGGAAGCGGCGGCGCGGTTCGCGGACGCCGTCACCGCGGAGCTCGCCTCGCTCGCCATGCCCCACGCCCGGGTCTCCTTCGCCGTGCGGCAGACCGAGGACCCGGACGGCATCGAGGTGGGCGGCAGGACCGTCGCGTACGGGCCGGCCGGGGCCGACGAGGTGGAGCTGCTGCTCGCCCCGCACCCGGGCGCCCCGCCGCGGCCCATCGCCAAGGGCGCGTCGGGCGGTGAGCTGTCGCGCGTCATGCTCGCCGTGGAAGTGGTCTTCGCCGGTACGGACCCGGTGCCGACGTACCTGTTCGACGAGGTCGACGCGGGTGTCGGCGGCAAGGCGGCGGTGGAGATCGGGCGGCGGCTCGCCAAGCTCGCCAGGACGGCGCAGGTCGTGGTCGTCACCCACCTGCCGCAGGTCGCGGCCTTCGCGGACCGGCAGCTTCTCGTCGAGAAGACGAACGACGGGTCCGTCACCCGGTCCGGTGTGACCGTGCTGGAGGGCGAGGACCGGGTGCGCGAGCTGTCGCGGATGCTGGCCGGCCAGGAGGACTCCGAGACGGCGCGGGCCCACGCGGAGGAACTGCTGGCCACCGCACGCGCGGAAGTCTGAGCGCAGGCCCGCCCCGCAGGCTTCGTAGGCTTGCCCCGTGAAGAGTGGTCACACGAGGTCAGCCGTCGCGTTCTGCGCCGCCGCCGGCGCCGCCCGCGCGGTGTACGGGCTGTGGGGCCGCCGCGGCGCCCCCGAGGGGTGGCGGCGCGTCAACCACGCGGGCCGCACGGTGCGGTTGGAGGCGGCGCGGCAGCGGCGGCGGGCACGGTCCTGGGTGCCGCCGCCGTGTCCGGCCGGGCCGGCGCGGCGGCGGCGCTCGCGGCGGCCGCAGGAGCGGTGTGCGGGCGCTACGACGATGTCAACGGCGACCACCGGCGCGGTTTCCGCGCCCACTTGTCCGCCCTGCGCGACGGGGAGGTCACCAGCGGCGTCGTGAAACTGCTCGGGGTGGGCGCCGCCGGGCTGGCGGCGGGCGCCCTGCTGAAGCGGCGGCCGTCGGACGCGCTGCTCGCCGGGGTGGTGGTCGCGGGCACCGCCCATCTCGTCAACCTGCTGGACGTCCGGCCGGGGCGGGCCGTGTTCGCCGTGCTGGCGGCCGGGGCTCCGGGTGTGCTGCGGGGCGCCCCGCTCGCCGCGGCGCCCATGGGGGCCGCGGCCGCCGTGCTCGCCGACGACGTGGCGGAGCGCGCGATGCTCGGCGACATGGGGGCGCACGCGCTGGGCGCGGCGCTCGGGGCCGCCGTCGCCGCCCGCCAGGGGCGGCGCGGCCTCGTCGTGTCCGCCGCCGCGCTGGTCGCCGCCGCTGCCGGAGGCGACGCCGTCAGCCGCCTCGCAGGATCACCCGTGTGGGTGAACCCGGGTGGCGGGTGGACGCCTCGGGACAGCGGAAAGTAGCGGGATGTGGCGGTAACGTAACCGTACCGACCGCTTCGGCGGTGCCGGAACGTGCGTACGGGCTGGCATCCTTGGGCGCGTGACACAGCTGCGTACGGTCCAAGTCCTGGGCGGCGGCAGCGCGGGCAGCAGCGCTCATGTGAGGTCACTGGCCGCCGGGCTGGTGGCGAGGGGCGTACGGGTGACCGTGTGCGCCCCCGCCGAACTCGGCCAGGAGTACGACTTCCACGGCGCCGGCGCCGACTTCGTGCCCGTGCCGCGACGCAGCGATCCCCTGGCGGTCGGCGCCCTGCGGGGTGCCTGCGCGGACGCGGACCTCGTGCACGCCCACGGACTCAACGCGGCGGTGCGGGCCTCGCTGGCACTGCCGACGCAGCGCGTGCCGCTCGTCGTCACCTGGCACACCCGGGCGTACGCCCAAGGGGCGGCCCGGGCCCAGTGGCTGCGGTTCATGGAGCGCAAGGCCGTGCGCGCGGCGGCCGTCGTGCTCGGCACATCGTCGGAGCTGGTCGACCGGGCGCGCAGGCGGGGCGCCCGGGACGCGCGGCTCGGGCCGGTCTCGGTGCCGGGGCTGCCCGGCGGCCGGGGCGCCGCCGGCGACGCCGCCCCGGCGACGCCGAGGAGGAGAAGGCGCGCGCCGAACTGGGCGCGGTGGACCGTCCGCTGGTCGTCTCGGTCGGTGCCCTGGAGCCGCACCGCGGCTACGGCACGCTGCTGGACGCCTCCCGCCGGTGGCTCGGCCACGACCCCGTACCGCTGGTCGCCGTCGTCGGTGAGGGGCAGCGGCGTGCGGCGCTGCAGCAGCGGATCGACCGGGAGGAGCTGCCGGTGCGGCTCCTCGGCGACCGGGACGACGCCGGGGTCCTGCTGGCGGCCGCGGACCTCGCGGTGCTGCCGAGCCGCTGGGAGGCGCGGTCACCGCTCGCCCAGGAGGCCCTGCGGCAGGGCGTGCCGCTGGTGGCCACCGCGGTCGGCGGGGTGCCGGAACTCGTGGGCGACGCGGCGGAACTCGTGCCGTACGGCGACGCGGTGGCGCTCGCGGAGGCGGTGTCCGGGCTGCTCGGGGACCCGGCGCGGCGGACGGAGCTCGCGGAGGCCGGGCGGCGGCAGGCACGGACCTGGCCGACGGAGGACGACACGATCGCGCAGGTGCTGAGCGTGTACGACGAACTGTGCCCCCGCGGGTTCTGACGGGGCTTCCGGCAGGGGACCGCCCGGCTGCGGGTACGCGGTACGGCGCTCGGACGGAGGGCGTACCGCGCCGCGGCACCGGGCGGGGCAGCCGTCCGGGACCGGCAGGCACCGGGACGCGCGGCGGGGCGGGGCCTGTGGCGGCCGGGCGGTGCTGCTGGGGGACCGCGGCCGGGCACTGGGGCCGCTGCGTGACTGTGCTGCGGGGGACCGGGGTCGGGCGCGGGGGCTGCTGCGTGACTGTGCGGCGGGGGACCGCGGCCGGGCACAGGGGCCGCTGCGCGGCCGTTGCGGCGGGGGTGCCCAGGGGCCGGACCGCGGGTGTCCGCTGCGGTGTCAGGGGGTGGGCGGCGGGCGCGCAGCGCCAGGGAGAGGGCCAGCACCGTCTGCGGGTCGTCGAGGTCGGTGCCCAGCAGCTCGGTGATGCGGGCCAGCCGGTTGTACAGGGTCTGGCGGTTCAGGTGCAGTTCGCGTGCCGTCTCCGCCTTGCGCCCCGCATGCGCCAGGTACGCCTCCAAGGTGGGCAGCAGCGGCGGCCGGGACGTCGCGTCGTGCGCCCGCACGGGCCCGATCGCCCGGTCGACGAACGCGGCGAGGCCCGCCTCGTCGTGCCGGTGCAGCCGCCACAGCAGCAGGTCGATGTCCAGCCGCCGCGCGTCGTGCCAGGCGCACGGCGGCAGGCCCTGCGCCGCAGCCGCCGTCTCGGCCGCGTGCCGCAGGCCCGCGGACGCCGACGCCCAGCCGCCCGCGACACCCACCACCACGATGGGCGCCTGACCGCCCGCCTTGGCCAGACCGGCCCGCTCTGCCCCCGCCCGCAGCGCCGCCGCCACGCGGTCCGCCACCGCCGTGCGCTCGCTCTCGGCGCGCAGCCCCAGCAGCAGCGGCACCCTGCCCTCCACGGGGCGCACGCCCACCAGCGCCGGGACGCCCACCGCGGCCAGCTCCTCCACGACCGCCCGGGCCAGCAGGGCCCAGCTCCCCGCGGGGAGTGCTCGGCGGCCGTCACCCGCATCACGGCGGGCAGCAGCGGCCCGTCACCGGGGCGGAAGCCGAGCACCCGGGCCTGGGCCTGCGCGTCCTCTTCGGCGACCCGGCCTTCCGCGAGGTCCGTCAGGAAGTCGCCGCGGCCCCGCGCCGCCAGTTCCTCCTCCTGCCGGGCCTGCATGAGGACGACCGCCAGGACGCCCGCAGCCCGCTCGGCCGCCATCCGGTGCACCGGCAGCAGCTCGCCGGACACCGCCGTCAGCACCAGCCGGGCCCGCACCGGGCCCGTACCGCCCTCGGCGGCTCCGCCCGGGACGTCCACGACCAGGGATCCGGCCGGCAGCCGGTCCCCGGGCCCGCGCTGGCCGCGCAGGCCCTCCCACACCTGCAGCGGGTCCGGGCGCGCCGGGCCGGAACCGCCGTCGGCCGCGTACAGCAGCTGCCCGTCCGCCGTCTCCAGGAACACCGGGTTCGCCGCGAAGCCGCTCAGGATCCGCAGCACCCGCGGTATGCCGCCGCCCGACAGCAGGGCCTCCGTGCACTGCCGGTGCACCTCCTCGGCCTGCCGCAGCAGCGCGTAGTGCCCGTTGACGATCTCGGTGTGGACCTCCTCCGTGACCGCGACGAACGGCACCTCGCGGTGCAGCTGCACCAGCGGAAGACCCGCCGCGCGGGCCGCCTCCACCAGCGGCACGGGGAGCTGGGAGAAGCGCGGGCCGAGCTCCACCACCAGCGCGGCGATGCCGCGCTCCGCCAGCCGCCGCACGAACGTCCGCTGCTCGGCGGGGCGCGCGCCGATCGCCAGGCCCGTGGTCAGCAGCAGTTCGCCGCCCTTCAGCAGCGACGCGATGTTCGGCGCCTCGCCCGCGTGCACCCAGCGGACCGTTCTGTGCAGCCGATCCGCGCCCGTGACGACCTCCGGCAGCCCGCCGCGCAGCGCGGGGAGCTCCAGCGCCCGCCGTACGGTGATACCGCCCTGTTCCTCCATGGACGCGGACGCTACCCCGCGCCCGCCGCGCCGCGGCACCACCCGGAGGTGACGGTGCCCCTCCACCGCGGCAACTCGCGCTGTGCGCAGGCCTGTTGGCCGCCGGTCGCGGCGTGTGGCGTACGTCACCCGGCGGCGTGCGGCGGCGGGCCGGGCGGAGGTGCGGCACGCCGGGGCCGCCCCCTCCGCGGCGCGGCCCCGGCAAGTACGGGGCCGGGGCCGGCGGCCGGCCGGTGCCGCGCCGCCGCGGGCCGACTTGCGGCCGCGGCGGCGCGGCTAGCCGCCGTACGCGCCGGACGCCGTCAGCCGCAGGGCCGTGTCGATCAGCGGCACGTGGCTGAAGGCCTGCGGGAAGTTGCCGACCTGGCGCTGCAGCCGGGGGTCCCACTCCTCGGCGAGCAGCCCGAGGTCGTTGCGCAGGGCCAGCAGCTTCTCGAAGAGCTGCCGGGCCTCGTCGACGCGGCCGATCATCGCCAGGTCGTCGGCCATCCAGAACGAGCAGGCGAGGAACGCCCCCTCGTCGCCGGGCAGGCCGTCCACGCCCTCGTCGGTGCCCTGGGTCGGGTAGCGCAGGATGAAGCCGTCCGAGGTCGACAGCTCCCGCTGGATGGCCTCGATGGTGCCGATGACCCGCTTGTCGTCCGGCGGCAGGAACCCCATCTGCGGGATGAGCAGCAGCGCCGCGTCGAGCTCCTGGGAGCCGTACGACTGCGTGAAGGTGTTGCGCTCCGGGTCGTAGCCCTTCTCGCACACGTCGCGGTGGATCTCGTCGCGCAGCTCCCGCCAGCGTTCCAGCGGGCCGTCGGCGTCGCCGGACTCGACGAGCTTGATGGTGCGGTCGACGGCGACCCACGCCATCACCTTGGAGTGCACGAAGTGGCGGCGCGGCCCGCGCACCTCCCAGATGCCCTCGTCGGGCTCCATCCAGTGCTTCTCCAGGTAGTGGATCAGCTTCAGCTGGAGGAGGGAGGCGTAGTCGTTGCGGGCCAGGCCGGTCATGTGGGCCAGGTGCAGGGCCTCGGTGACCTCGCCGTACACGTCGAGCTGGAGCTGCGCGGCGGCGCCGTTGCCGACCCGGACCGGGGCCGAGTTCTCGTAGCCGGGCAGCCAGTCGAGCTCCGCCTCGCCGAGCTCCCGCTCACCGGCGATGCCGTACATGATCTGCAGGTTCTCGGGGTCGCCCGCGACCGCCCGCAGCAGCCACTCGCGCCAGGCGCGGGCCTCCTCGCGGTAGCCGGTGCGCAGCAGCGAGGAGAGGGTGATCGCCGCGTCCCGCAGCCAGGTGTAGCGGTAGTCCCAGTTCCGCACGCCGCCGATGTCCTCCGGGAGGGAGGTCGTCGGCGCGGCGACGATGCCGCCGGTCGGGGCGTACGTGAGCGCCTTGAGGGTGATCAGCGAGCGGACCACGGACTCGCGGTAGGGGCCGCGGTAGGTGCAGTGGTCGACCCACTCGCTCCAGAACGCCGCGGTGGCCTCCAGCGCGGCCTCGGGGTCGGGCAGCGGCGGCTGCGGGTGGTGGGAGGGCTGCCAGCTGATGGTGAACGCGATCCGCTCGCCGGGGGAGACGGTGAAGTCCGCGTACGTGGTGAGGTCCTCGCCGTACGTCTCGCAGGCCGTGTCCAGCCACACCGAGTCGGGGCCCGCGACGGCCACCGTGCGGTTGTCGACCTTGTGCACCCACGGCACGATCCGGCCGTACGAGAAGCGCATCCGGAGCGCCGACCGCATCTTCACCCGTCCGCTGACGCCCTCGACGATGCGCACCAGCTGGGGTGCGCCGTCGCGGGGCGGCATGAAGTCGGTGATGCGGACGGTGCCGCGGTCGGTGTCCCACTCCGATTCGAGGATGAGGGAGTCGCCCCGGTAGCGGCGCCGGTCGGCAGCCGGGGGCTCGGTGCCCTCCGGGTGCTGCGGTCCGATCCGCCAGAAACCGTGCTCCTCGGTCCCGAGGATTCCTGCGAAGACGGCGTGCGAATCGAAGCGGGGCAGGCACAGCCAGTCCGCCGTGCCGTCGCGGCAGACCAGGGCGGCGGTCTGCATGTCTCCGATGAGTGCGTAGTCCTCGATGCGCCCGGCCACGTGCAATCTCCAGTCGAACGGCCACGTTCGCCCCGCGGGGCGCTTAGCTGGTGGGGTCAGGGTCAAGGATCGTTGACGCGAGGGGGTCCCGGGTGACGGGCGGGGTGGTGCCGTGCGCGGGCCTGACTCGGCAACGGGTGTCCGAGCAGAATACGACCTCCCCGGGGCGTCTGTGTGATCTTCCTGGTAGTCGGGATGCGCCGAACGGGTGAGCCGGTACCCCGCTGTGCGAATGTATGCGCGGCACGTCACGCTCACCTGTTCCGCACAAGCCCGAACTGTTCCGAACGTGTCCAAACATTGGCTGGATTATGTGGTCAGCGTGGCCGGAACGCGGTCACCCGTGGTCGCTGATACCCTGGTAGCCCGTGGACCGGTGGGCGCCGCAGAACCGATCGGCGGCCCCCGATACCGCAGCGACGGCACCCCCGGAAGCCCTCGGACTCACCCTCCAGGTTTCCGGATCGGACGCCGGTACGCACCTCCAGATTGCGACCACGGGAGCCCCCTCTTGGCCATGCCGCCCGCTGCTTCTCGCAGCACAGCCACGACGACCAAGCACATCTTCGTCACCGGGGGTGTCGCCAGTTCCCTCGGCAAGGGCCTCACGGCCTCCAGCCTGGGTGCGCTCCTCAAGGCGCGGGGCCTGCGGGTCACCATGCAGAAGCTCGACCCGTACCTGAACGTCGACCCCGGCACCATGAACCCGTTCCAGCACGGTGAGGTGTTCGTCACCGACGACGGCGCCGAGACCGACCTGGACATCGGCCACTACGAGCGGTTCCTCGACGTCGACCTCGACGGCTCCGCCAACGTCACCACCGGCCAGGTCTACTCCACGGTCATCGCCAAGGAGCGGCGCGGCGAGTACCTCGGCGACACGGTCCAGGTCATCCCGCACATCACCAACGAGATCAAGCACCGCATCCGCCGCATGGCGACCGACGACGTCGACGTCGTCATCACCGAGGTCGGCGGCACCGTCGGCGACATCGAGTCGCTGCCGTTCCTGGAGACCGTCCGCCAGGTCCGCCACGAGGTCGGCCGCGACAACGTCTTCGTCGTGCACATCTCGCTGCTGCCGTACATCGGCCCCTCCGGCGAGCTGAAGACCAAGCCGACCCAGCACTCCGTCGCCGCCCTGCGCAACATCGGCATCCAGCCGGACGCGATCGTGCTGCGCGCCGACCGCGACGTGCCCACCGCCATCAAGCGCAAGATCTCCCTGATGTGCGACGTCGACGAGGCGGCCGTCGTCGCCGCCATCGACGCCAAGTCGATCTACGACATCCCGAAGGTGCTGCACACCGAGGGCCTCGACGCGTACGTCGTGCGCAAGCTCGACCTGCCCTTCCGCGACGTCGACTGGACCACCTGGGACGACCTGCTGGACCGCGTCCACAACCCGGCGCACGAGGTCACCGTCGCCCTCGTCGGCAAGTACATCGACCTGCCCGACGCCTACCTGTCGGTCACCGAGGCCATGCGCGCCGGCGGCTTCGCGAACAAGGCCCGCGTCAAGGTCAAGTGGGTCACCTCCGACGACTGCAAGACCCCCGCGGGCGCCGCCCAGCAGCTCGGCGACGTCGACGCGATCGTCATCCCCGGCGGCTTCGGCGAGCGCGGCGTCAACGGCAAGGTCGGCGCGATCCAGTACGCGCGAGAGAACAGGATCCCGCTGCTCGGCCTGTGCCTCGGCCTCCAGTGCATCGTCATCGAGGCCGCGCGGAACCTCGCCGGCATCGAGGACGCCAACTCCACCGAGTTCGACCCCGCGACGGCGCACCCCGTCATCTCCACGATGGAGGAGCAGCTCGCCTACGTCGAGGGCGCCGGCGACCTGGGCGGCACCATGCGGCTCGGCCTCTACCCGGCGAAGCTCGCCGAGGGCTCCGTCGTCCGCGAGGCGTACGGCGACCAGCCGTACGTCGAGGAGCGCCACCGCCACCGCTACGAGGTGAACAACGCCTACCGCGCCGAGCTGGAGAAGAAGGCCGGCATCCTCTTCTCCGGCACGTCCCCGGACAACAAGCTCGTGGAGTACGTCGAGTACCCGCGCGACGTCCACCCCTACCTCGTCGCGACCCAGGCCCACCCGGAGCTGAAGTCCCGCCCGACCCGCCCGCACCCCCTCTTCGCGGGCCTGGTCAAGGCCGCCGTCGAGCGCCGGCAGGCGGCCGGGGCAGCCGAGTAGTCGCTGCGTATACGGTTGACCGGGGTGCGGGCCCGCCGCCCGCGCCCCGGTTTTTCCGTACGCGGGACGACGAGGGACGAGGAAGAGGGAAGGCGCATGGCCATCAAGGACACGCCGGAGGAGTGGCAGGTCACCGCGACCGCCACGCCGTTCCGGGGCAACAAGACGAGTGTCCGCACCGACGACGTGGTCATGCCGGACGGCTCCGTCGCGAGCCGCGACTACCAGGTCCACCCCGGCTCGGTGGCCGTCCTCGCCCTGGACGAGCAGGACCGGGTCGTCGTGCTGCGCCAGTACCGCCACCCCGTGCGGCAGAAGCTGTGGGAGATCCCGGCCGGACTGCTGGACGTGCCCGGCGAGAACCCGCTGCGGGCGGCCCAGCGCGAGCTGTACGAGGAAGCGCACGTGAAGGCGGAGGAGTGGAACGTCCTCACGGACCTCTACACCACGCCGGGCGGCTGCGACGAGGCCGTACGGATCTTCCTGGCGCGGGGGCTGTCCGCGGCGGACGGCGACCGCTTCGAGGTCTCCGAGGAGGAGGCCGACATGGAGCTGGCCCGCGTCCCGCTGGCCGACCTGGCCCGCGGCGTCCTCGCGGGGGACCTGCACAACACCTGCCTGGTGGTGGGTGTCCTCTCCCTGCTGGCCGCCCGTACGGGGGACGGCGTCGAAGCGCTCCGCCCTGCCGACGCACCCTGGCCGGCCCGCCCGTTCGAGGCGTGAGGGGCCGGAGCCTGTTCGAGGCATGAGGGGCCGGAGCCGGACACCCGCCGTGACGGACGGCCCGGCTCCGCGCCCGCCGTGCCGGCGCGGGCTCCCCGCCGCGCCGCCACCGTCGAGCCACCGCCCCGGCCTCCCGGTGTGACGATCGGCTGATCCGATCGGGCGATGTGCGGGCGCTGCTCCGCACGGAACCCCCGGCGGCTCAACTACGCTCGGACCACCCGTGCGGAGACCCGGCGGGATCGGCTTGTGCGCAGACGGACGGGAGCGTGGCCCGTGACGGATCAGGCGGTGAACATCGGCGACACCGAGCGGCCCCGGACGGCCGGCCCCGCCTCGTCCGGCACCGCCCGGACCGGGCACGCGGAGCCCGCCCTCCCCGACCGGCCGCAGACGCCGACCGGGGGCGGTGCCGGTACGGCTCCGGCGGACGGCGAGCCCCGCGCCCGGCACGCGGCGGGCTCCCCGGCGCCCGCTGCGGCCGCCCCGGAGGGGCGCACGCGTGGACGTGGGGCGGTCCCCGCCCCGGCCGCCACCCCGGACCGCCGCGGCGGAGAGCCGGACGACGCCGCAGCCCCGAGCCACGGCCGCCCCGAGGACCGCCGGGCCGTCCCCGCCCCGACCTCCCTCCCCGACCGCGCGGCAACCGCCGGCCGGCCGGACGCCGCGGAACCGTATCGGGCCGGAGCCGCGCGGGGGCCGCCGCGGCACCGAGCGGTGCTGACGGCGCGGTCGACGCCGGACAGGCCCGCGACGGGGAGCAGGGCGCCGCAGACCCGGGCGCCGCGCAGGAAGCCGCCCGGACCCGGGCGGCCTCGCCCGGCGGCACGGACACGCCCGACGCGCCGGAGGCCGCGCAGGCGCGGGGCACCGCGGGGAGGGGCCCGGCTCGGGAACGCCCGGGCGGGGCGCGCGGGACGGATCAGGATCGTCGGACCGGGACCCCGTGGATGACCCTGGGCCCGAGGCGCCGCGTCGCGGCCTCGGAGAGGACGCGACGCGAGCGCGTCGCGGGGTCGACGCCCCGCAGCACGGCCCCGCGGACAGCGCGGCGCCGGGCCGCCCGGAGGGCCCGGAGGCGCCGGCGCGGTGCGGCCGGGACGGACGGGCCGAGCCGGACCCGGCCCCTGCGCAAGGCCCGGAGGCGGTCGGCCGCGCGAAGGACTCGGAAGCGCCGGTGCGCGGCCACCGCGACGGGTCGGTCGCGTCGGGCCCGGCGCATACGCAAGGCCCGGGGGTGCCGGACCGCCGGGTTGGTCCGGAGCGGCCGGGGCTGGGCGCCTGCGACCGTTCGCGGTCGCCGGGCCGGGGGTCGGCTCCGAGGCGCCGGGGCGGGAGCGCGCCGAGCGGACACCGCCGTCCACGGCCCCCGCGGGCGCCGTGCTCGGTCGGCTGCTTCTCGGGCGGGAGCGCGAGCTCAGGACACTGCGGGCCGACATCTCCCGCGCCGGACTCGACACGATCGCCGGACGCAAGGCGCCGCGCGCCCGGGTGCTGCTCATCGCCGGGAGGCCCGGGTCCGGGCGCACCGCGCTGGCCGAGGCGCTGGTGCGGGACCTCGGACGCGGGTACCGCGACGGTGTGCTGCGGGCACGGCTCGCCGAGCCGGGGGCGACCCCGTGCCCGTCGAGCGGGCGGCCCGGCACCTGCTGGACTGCCTCGGAGTGGCCGCGCCGCCCGGCGCGGACGGCGACGAGCTGAGCGGCCTGCTGCGGGACGCCCTCAAGGAGCGGCGCACGCTGCTGCTCCTCGACGACGCCGCCGACGCCGAGCAGGTCGACGCCCTGCTGCCCGACAACCCCCGCTGCCTGGTCGTGGCAGTCGCCCGGGGGCCGCTCACCGGCATTCCCGACGTGCGGCCCTGCACGGTGGGCGGGCTCGACGTCAGGAGCGCCGTCGAGCTGCTGGAGCGGTACGCCGGCTCCGTGCGCATCACCGTCGACC
This sequence comes from Streptomyces sp. CC228A, assembly GCF_021390935.1. Lineage (GTDB taxonomy): Bacteria > Actinomycetota > Actinomycetes > Streptomycetales > Streptomycetaceae > Streptomyces. The sequence goes on along the minus strand of NZ_JAJPUI010000001.1, from coordinate 821,756 downwards.
CGCAGGCCGCCGAGGCGCTCGTCGAGCTGTGCGCGGGGCAGCCCGCCGCCCTGCTGCTCGCCGGCGGCTGGCTCGCCGCCCGGCCCACCGCGTCGGTGGCCGACCTGGTCAAGCGCCTGCGCGCGCTGCCCGGCGAGCCCGCCTCGACGCGGCCGCTCGCCCGCACCTTCCGCCTGGCCTACGAGGCGCTGCCCGCGGCCCAGGCCCGTGCCCTGCGCCTGCTGTCGCTCGCCCCGCTGGGGCTCGCCGACGCCCAGGTCCTCTCCGCCCTCGCCGGGTGCTCCGTGTCCACCGCGGGCTCGCTGCTGGACGGGCTCGTCGCCCTCGGCTTCGCCCGGGAGGCGGACCACGGCCAGTACGAGGTGCCGGGCTGCCTGATGCCGCTGACGGCGCAGCGGCTGGCCGCCGAGGACCGCGACTCCGAGGTGCAGCTCGCACGGGCCCGCATGCTGGAGCGCACCGTGCGGCTCCTGCAGTCCTGCCGGGCGGTCGCCGAGCCCGACGGGTCCCCGCCCGCCGCCGCCTCGCCGGGCTGCCCCGCAACCTGCGCTTCCCGCACCGCGCCGCGGCCGCCGAGTGGCTGCGGACCCGGCAGCCCGCGCTGCTCGCGGCCGCCCGCCTGGCCGTCGCCGACGGGGAGCTCGACACCCTGGCCCGCCGGTTGGTCGCCGCACTCGTCCGGGCCCTCACTGCGCACCGGGGCGCCGAGTCCGCCGCACCCGAGCTGTACGGGCTGCACCGGCTGGTCCTGGACGTGGCCGAGCGGCGCGGCCTGCACCGCGAGCGCGCCGCCGCGCTGCTGAACCTCGCCGACCTGGACGCCCGCACCGGCCGCACCAGGGACGCGCTGGCCCGCTACCGGGCCGCGCTGGACGCCGGGCGCCTGGCGAAGGACCCGTACGCCACCGGCCGCGCCATGGAATCCGTGGGCGGCGCGTACCAGGAACTGGGCGACTGGCAGCGCGCCGCCGACTGGTACGGGCGGGCCCTGGCGCAGCGGCTGGCGCGCGACGAGCGGGCCGACCAGGCGAGGCTCTACGGCAGGCTCGGCACCGTCCACACCTACGCCGGGCGCTACGGCGAGGCACTGCGCAACTGGCGTGCCGCGGCGGCCGGTCACCGTCGGCTGGGTGACGCGGCGGGCCACGCCCGGGCGCTCAGCGAGGCCGCCCGGGTCCAGGAGTACGCGGGCCGCCCCGAGGACTCGGCGCGCACCTGCGAGGAGGCCGCGGAGGGCGCGCGGCGCGCCGGGGACGTACGGCTGCACGCGGCGCTGCGGCTGCGGCTCGCGGACACCCTGGAGCGGCTGGGCGACCCGGTCGCGGCCCGGCTGCACCGCGTCGCCGCCGACCGCCTGCTGGCCCCGCGCCCCGGTGCGCCCGCGGCTGTCGGCCAGGACGGCGCCGCAGGTCACGGCACCCCTGCCGACACCCCCAGGTCCACCTACGAAATCCGTAGTGGTTCTCAGAAAAATTAGTGCTTTGCAAGGCTAGACACGGGGAAGTCCTTCATTAGACTGGCTGAGCCGCAGTTAATCGCGGTGTGCCCCGGTGCGCCATACTGCATCCGGGTATCTACCGCTGTAGAGCGGTTTGCCCTTCTCCACCCCCTGATTCAAGGACCGTGATCGACGTGAAGGTCGGCATCCCCCGCGAGGTCAAGAACAACGAGTTCCGCGTGGCCATCACGCCCGCCGGTGTGCACGAGCTCGTCCGCAACGGCCACGAGGTCGTCATCGAGCAGAACGCCGGCGCGGGCTCCTCGATCACGGACGGCGAGTACGTCGCCGCAGGTGCGCGCATCCTCCCCACCGCCGACGAGGTGTGGGCGACCGCCGACCTGCTGCTGAAGGTCAAGGAGCCCATCGCGGAGGAGTACCACCGCCTCCGCAAGGACCAGACCCTCTTCACCTACCTGCACCTGGCCGCCTCCCGCGAGTGCACCGACGCCCTCCTGGAGTCCGGCACCACCGCCATCGCGTACGAGACGGTCGAGCTGCCGAACCGCGCGCTGCCGCTGCTCGCCCCGATGTCCGAGGTCGCGGGCGGCTGGCCCCGCAGGTCGGCGCCTACCACCTGATGCGCTCGGCCGGCGGCCGCGGCGTGCTGCCCGGCGGCGTGCCCGGCACCCACGCCGGCAAGGCCGTGGTCATCGGCGGCGGCGTCTCCGGCTGGAACGCCACGCAGATCGCCGTCGGCATGGGCTTTCACGTGACGCTGCTCGACCGCGACATCAACAAGCTGCGCGAGGCGGACAAGGTCTTCGGCACCAAGGTCCAGACCGTCGTGTCCAACTCCTTCGAGCTGGAGAAGGCCGTCGTCGAGGCCGACCTCGTCATCGGCGCCGTCCTGATCCCGGGCGCCAAGGCCCCGAAGCTGGTCACCAACGAGCTCGTCGCCAAGATGAAGCCCGGAAGTGTCCTTGTCGACATCGCGATCGACCAGGGCGGCTGCTTCGAGGACTCCCGTCCGACCACCCACGCGGAGCCGACCTTCCGGGTCCACGACTCCGTCTTCTACTGCGTGGCGAACATGCCCGGCGCGGTCCCGAACACCTCCACCTACGCGCTCACCAACGCCACGCTGCCGTACATCGTGTCGCTGGCCAACAACGGCTGGGTGGAGGCGCTGCGCCGCGACCCCGCGCTGGCCAAGGGCCTCAACACCCACGACGGCAAGGTGGTCTACAAGGAGGTCGCCGAGGCCCACGGCCTCGACCACGCCGAGCTCGGCTCGCTCCTCGGCTGACGCCTTCCCGTATCCCCGCCGTTCGACGGTCCGTCAGCCTCCGCTCACCGTCCGCTCACCGCGGCGCGGAGGTCAACGGACGTCGTCAACGTCACGCATCCGGCCGGACCTTGTCGAACAAGGTCCGGCCGGACGTGCGTCCGGAAACCACCGGAGCTACCGGCAAGTCGCCGTGAACGTAACCCTTTAACCGATTCGCGCACCCGCGAAATACAAGGATCGACGGCCATGCACCCTTGACAGGAAGGCGTTCGGTTGCCGACACATCACGCCGCGTCCGGCCGATTGTGTTGCTGCGGAGCGGTGACACGCCATAGAGTCGCCAACCGTCGGCATGGTGCCACGCTGACCTATCGACAAGTTTCCTGGTCACATCCAAGGAGGTAAGACGACTTGTGAATGAGTCGACATTTACTCCGGGGGATGCGTATCCGGGAGCGCCGGGGGCGGGCCACGCCGGTCCGCCGGCCGGGATCGGTGCCGTCGGCTCCGTCGCTGTCCGCACCTTCGCGACCCACCAGCACATGACGACAGCCCACACGATGAAGACGATGGACGGCCAACACGTGAACGCCATGGCCGGCGACGAAAGTGGCCACGGGTCCACGCACTTCGCCGCCTACGACGAGCTGCCCGAGGGTCACTTCTACGACCCCGACGCCGAGTACGAGCCCGATCCGGAGTACGCGGCCACCCTCGCACCCGACGCTGCCCGGCAGCGCCGCGAGCGGATCGGCCCCACCGGACGGCCCCTGCCGTACTTCCCGATCCCGGGGCCCCTCACCGAGCACGGCCCCGCGAAGATCATCGCGATGTGCAACCAGAAGGGCGGCGTGGGCAAGACCACGTCGACCATCAACCTGGGCGCCGCGCTCGCGGAGTACGGACGACGGGTGCTGCTCGTCGACTTCGACCCGCAGGGCGCCCTGTCGGTCGGTCTGGGCGTCAACCCGATGGAACTGGACCTCACCGTCTACAACCTGCTCATGGAGCGGGGCATGTCGGCGGACGAGGTCCTGCTCAAGACCGCGGTGCCCAACATGGACCTGCTGCCGAGCAACATCGACCTGTCGGCCGCCGAGGTCCAGCTGGTGAGCGAGGTCGCGCGCGAGTCGACGCTGCAGCGGGCCCTGAAGCCGCTGCTGCCGGACTACGACTACATCGTGATCGACTGCCAGCCGTCGCTGGGCCTGCTCACCGTCAACGCGCTGACGGCCGCCCACAAGGTGATAGTGCCGCTGGAGTGCGAGTTCTTCGCCCTGCGCGGGGTGGCGCTGCTGACCGAGACGATCGAGAAGGTCCAGGAGCGGCTGAACCCGGAGCTGGAGCTCGACGGCATCCTCGCCACGATGTACGACTCCCGCACGGTGCACAGCCGCGAGGTGCTGGCCCGGGTCGTCGAGGCATTCGACGACCACGTCTACCACACGGTGATCGGCCGGACCGTGCGCTTCCCGGAGACCACCGTGGCGGGCGAGCCCATCACCACGTACGCCTCGAACTCGGTCGGCGCGGCCGCCTACCGCCAGCTCGCCAGGGAGGTGCTCGCCCGGTGTCACGCCGAGTGAGTCTGCCCGGTGCCGACGAGCTTTTCCGTACGACCGGGGGGATGGCGCTGCAGGCGTCCTCGCCCCGCCGCCAGGGCAGCGGCCCGGGCGGCCAGGCGGCCGGTTCCGGCACCGGCCCGGCACAGGGGGCGGCACGACTCCGGGGAGGGGCGGGTGCCCGCCCAGGCGGGCGAGAGCGACCCGGCGGGCCGCCCCGCCGCGGGCTCCGCGCCCGCCGACGCCGGGGAGGAGCACGGCCCGGCCGACGGCGACGACGCCGCAGCCGCGCCGTCGCGCAGCCGCACGGCGGAGGGCGAGGCCGCACGGGACAGGGGGCCGGTGGCACGGGCGGCCGCCAAGGCGGCCAAGTCCGCGGCACCCGGACCGCCCGCCCAGTCCGCGGCGGCGCGCCGGGGACGCCGCGCCGCGAGCCGCCGCCCCAGCGGGCGCGAACGGCACGACGAGAAGATCACGGTCTACGTCTCCGCCGAGGAGCTGATGGACCTGGAGCACGCGCGGCTGGTGCTGCGCGGCGAGCACGGCCTGGCCGTGGACCGCGGGCGCATCGTCCGCGAGGCGGTCGCCGTGGTCCTGGCGGACCTGGAGTCCCGCGGCGACGCGAGCATCCTGGTGCGGCGCCTGCGCGGCCGCTGACGCGCGCGGGCCCGATAGCCTGACGGGCCCGGCCCGCCCCCGCACAGGACGCCGCACGATGCCCCCGAACCACCCCGCCCGTCCCCGCCGCCGCACCCTGGGCCCCGGCCCGGGTGCCGCCGCCCCACCGCCCCCGCCGAGCGCCCCGCCGCGCCCGGCGCCCCGGTGGCGCCTGCCGGGCCGCAGCTCCCGGGATCGGAGGGCGTCCCGGGCCCCGCCGAGCCCGCCCCTCCGCCTGCGGCCGCCCCGGCCGCCGCAGCTGATGCGGGAGACGCCCGGGCCGCCGACCGTGATGCGGGGCCGTCCCGGCCGTCTCCGGGGTTCCCGTGCCGGTGCCCGCCCCTGCGGGGCTCCAGGGGCGTGCCGAGGCGCCCGCGGCCGTTCCCGGCCCGGTTGCGGGCCTGGAGGGGCCTCCGGAGGGGGCGGGGGGCGCGGTCGCCTGCCGGGAGCCGGACGCGCTCTCCGCCGCCGTGTCGGGCCCGGTGGGGCCCGTCGGCCGCGAGGAGCCCGCCAAGGACGCCGGGGACACGCGCTTCACCGTGCGGCTGCGGAACTTCGAAGGGCCCTTCGACCTGCTGCTCCAGCTGATCGCCAAGCACAAGATGGACGTCACCGAGGTCGCCCTCTCCCGGGTGACCGACGACTTCATGGCGCACATGCGGGCGCTGGGGCCCGACGGGGACCTCGACCAGACCACCGAGTTCCTGGTGGTCGCCGCCACGCTCCTCGACCTCAAGGCGGCCCGGCTGCTGCCCGCCGCCGAGGTGGAGGACGAGGGCGACCTCGCCCTGCTGGAGGCCCGGGACCTGCTGTTCGCCCGGCTCCTCCAGTACCGGGCGTACAAGCGGATCGCCGGGCTGTTCGGCGAGCGGCTCGACAGCGAGGGCAGGCGCCACCCGCGGACCGTCGGTCTGGAGCCGCACCACGCCGAGCTGCTGCCGGACGTCGTCATCAGCATCGGCCCCGAGGGCTTCGCCCGCCTCGCCGTCAAGGCGATGCAGCCCAAGCCCCCGCCGCAGGTCCACGTCGAACACATCCACGCCCCGCTCGTCAGCGTCCGCGAGCAGGCCGGGATCGTGGTGGCGCTGCTGCGCGAGCGCGGCGAGGCCACCTTCCGGGAGCTCGCCGAAGGCGCCGGCGACACCCTCACCGTCGTCGCGCGCTTCCTCGCCCTGCTGGAGCTGTACCGGGACAGGACCGTGGCCCTGGAGCAGGCCGACCCGCTCGGTGAGCTCACCGTGCGCTGGACCGGCGGGGACGCCGACCCGACCGTCACCGACGAGTTCGACCGCACCGCGGAGGAGGAGCAGTGACCGAGCTGAAGCCGGCCCTGGAGGCCGTGCTCATGGTGGTCGACGAGCCCGCGACCGAGCAGCACCTCGCCAGAGTGCTCCAGCGCACCCCCCGCGAGGTCGCCGACGCCCTGCGCGAGCTGGCCGGCGAGTACGACAGGGAAGGGCGCGGCTTCGAACTGCGGGCCGTCGCGGGAGGCTGGCGCTACTACACGCGGCCCGCCTACGCCTCCGCGGTCGAGAGCTTCGTCCTCGACGGGCAGCAGGCCCGGCTCACCCAGGCCGCCCTGGAGACCCTCGCCGTGGTCGCGTACCGCCAGCCGGTCAGCCGCTCCCGCGTCTCCGCCGTACGCGGAGTGAACTGCGACGGCGTCATGCGGACCCTCCTCCAGCGCGGTCTGGTGGAGGAGGCGGGCGCGGAACCCGGGACAGGTGCGATCCTGTACAGGACGACGAACTACTTCCTGGAGCGGATGGGCCTGCGCGGCCTGGACGAGCTCCCCGAGCTCGCGCCCTTCCTCCCGGAGGCGGACGCGGTGGAAGCCGAGAGCCTGGAAGCCGTTCCGTCGTTCGATCCGGACGCACCTGAGCCGGACTCCGAGGACGCAGACGTAGACGACAAGACGGAACTTTGATGCGAAGCAGCGGCAGGAACAGCAGCGGGCGCGGCAACCGGAGCGCCGGCGGGGGCACCTCCCGGCCGAAGGCCGGGCAGAAGCGCGACGAGAAGCAGCAGCGCGCGGGCCGCCCCCGCCCGGAGGAGCGCCGCTACGACGTGGGCGGTTCCGGCGAGGGCCAGGGCGGCGCCCGCAAGGGGCGCGGCGCGGAGGCCCGCGGCGGCGCCAAGGGCGGCCCGAAGAAGCCCCAGGAGCCGCAGCGGGGCCGCGGCGGGCGCACCGCCCCGGCGCGTCCCCGCGAGTACGACGCCCGGGTGGAGGAGCGCAACCGCGAGCGGTACGCGAACCGGCCGCAGAAGCCGGCCCAGGAGCAGGACGGCGAGCGCCTGCAGAAGGTGCTGGCCCGCGCGGGCTACGGCTCCCGGCGTGCCTGCGAGGAGCTCATCGAGGAGGCCCGCGTCGAGGTCAACGGCTCGATCGTGGTCGAGCAGGGCCTGCGGGTCGACCCGGACAAGGACGAGATCAAGGTCGACGGGCTGACCGTCGCGACGCAGTCCCACCAGTTCTTCGCCCTCAACAAGCCGGCCGGCGTCGTCTCCACGATGGAGGACCCCGACGGCCGCCAGTGCCTCGGCGACTACGTCACCAACCGGGAGACCCGCCTGTTCCACGTGGGCCGGCTGGACACCGAGACCGAGGGCATCATCCTGCTCACCAACCACGGGGAGCTGTCCCACCGCCTCACGCACCCCCGGTACGGCGTGCGCAAGACCTACCTGGCCGCCATCCAGGGCCCGATCCCGCGGGACCTCGGCAAGCGGCTGAAGGAAGGCGTCCAGCTGGAGGACGGCTACGCCCGGGCGGACAGCTTCCGGGTCGTCGAGCAGACCGGCAAGAACTACCTCGTCGAGATCTCCCTGCACGAGGGCCGCAAGCACATCGTGCGCCGGATGCTCGCCGAGTCCGGGTTCCCCGTCGACAAGCTCGTGCGGACCGCGTTCGGCCCGATCGCCCTCGGCGACCAGAAGTCGGGCTGGCTGCGACGCCTGACGAACACCGAGGTCGGCATGCTGATGAAGGAAGTCGACCTGTAGGCCCGGCCGGTCGCCGGCGGTCCCGGCGGCGGCACAGCAGCACACGCGGGAAGCCCGCAGCCCCTCCCGGCTGCGGGCTTCCCGCGTTCCCGGACCACCCTTGCGGGACACGACCGACCCCTTGCGGGACACGACCGACCCTCTTTATAGTCAAGGTGACTCTTAAAGAGTCGCGGGGGTCGCGGATCCCGCGGGCCTGGACCGACGGGGGTGGACCAGGCCCGCGGGGCCCGCGCCCCCGCCCCGCCCGCCACCCGCACCCACGGAGCAGCCGGATGAACGCCCAGGCCCCCGACGGATACGACCCGCGCGCCTTCGCGCCGTTCGCGGTCACTGTCGACCTCGCCGTGTTCACCCTGCGCGCCGACCGGTTGCAGGTGCTGCTCGTGCGGCGCGGCGAGGAGCCGTACAAGGACCGCTGGGCACTGCCCGGCGGCTTCGTGCTGCCCCGCGAGTCCGCCGACCGGGCGGCCCGCCGCGAACTGGCCGAGGAGACCGGCCTCTCCGAGGCCACCGCGGCCCACCTCCACCTGGAGCAGCTGCGCACCTACAGCGACCCCGACCGCGACCCGCGGATGCGCGTCGTCTCCGTCGCGTACACCGCGCTCGGCCCCGACCTGCCCGAGCCGCGCGGCGGCGGTGACGCCGCCGACGCCGCCTGGCTGCCCTACGGCACCCACGGGCCGCTGGCGTTCGACCACGACGTGATCCTCGCCGACGCCCGCGACCGCGTCGGCGCCAGACTCGAGTACACCTGCCTCGCCACCGCCTTCTGCCCGCCCGAGTTCACCCTCGGCGAGCTGCGCCGCGTGTACGAGACGGTCTGGGGCGTGGAGCTCGACCGCCCCAACTTCCGGCGCAAGGTCCTCGCCACCCCCGGCTTCGTCCGGCCCGTGGAGGGGCCGCCGCGCCTCACCGGCGGCCGGGGCAAACCGGCCGCCCTCTACCGGGCGGGGGGCGCGACCGCCCTCCACCCGCCACTCCTCCGACCGGAAGGACGGGACGTATGACCACCGCCAGGACCGCCACCAAGCAGGCCGCCACCGGCTCCCTCGTCGGGCTCGCGCTCGGCGACGCGCTGGGCTTCCCGACCGAGTTCAACGACGTGCCGTCCATCCTCGCCAAGTGCGGTCCCTGGCGCGGCATGGAGCTGCCCCGGCCCGCGATCGTCACCGACGACACCCAGATGACCCTCGCCCTCGGCCGCGCCCTCCGCACCGCCCTGGGCGGCGGCCCCCTCACCCCGCAGCGGCTGGCCGGCCCCGCGCGCGAGGAGTTCGTGCGCTGGGCCCGGTCGCCCGAGAACAACCGCGCCCCCGGCCGCACCTGCCTCGCCGCCTGCGCGCTGCTGGCGGACGACGGCCGCACCTGGCAGGACGCCTCCCAGGCCGGCTCCAAGGGCTGCGGGGCCAACATGCGCGTCGCGCCCGTCGGGCTCGTCCCCGGGCTGACCGAGGAGCAGCGGGCGGGCGCCGCCCAACTGCAGGCCGCCCTCACCCACGGGCACCCCACCGCCCTCGCCGCCTCCGACCTGACGGCCCGCGCCGTGCACCTGCTGGCGCAGGGCACCGAACCGCTCGGCCTCGTCGGGCAGCTCCGGTCCTACGCGTACGAGAACCGCTCCCGCTACCACGAGACGTGGCTCGGCGACCTGTGGACCCGGTCCCACGACCCGTCGCCGCTGCACTTCGCCCGGCGCGGCTGGGACGAGTGCCTCGCCATGCTGGAGCGCCTGGAGTCCGCCCTGCGCACCGCCGACCCGGAGACCGACCCCTGCCTGCTCGCCGGCGAGGGCTGGATCGCCGAGGAGGCCCTCGCCGCGGGCCTGCTGTGCTTCCTGCTCTTCCCCGAGGAACCGGTCACCGCGCTGCGCCGGGCCGCCTGCAGCAGCGGCGACTCCGACTCGATCGCCTGCCTCGCGGGCGCGTTCGCGGGCGCCCACCTGGGCGCGGACGCCTGGCCCCGGGAGTGGGCCGACCGCGTCGAGTACCACGGCGACCTGCTCGCCCTGGGCGCGCTCTGGGATGCTTGATCCCGTGACCGCAACCATAGGGACCCTCGACCTGACCTCCGTCGTCGCCGAGCAGCCCGATCCCGTGGTGTTCGCCACCGTCTCCGGCGCCCACCTGTACGGCTTCCCGTCCCGCGACTCGGACGTGGACCTGCGCGGCGTCCACCTGCTGCCCGTGGAGGCCCTGGTCGGACTGCGGGAGCCCGAGGAGACACGCAGCCGCATGTGGACGCGGGACGGCGTCGAGATGGACCTCGTCACCCACGACCTGCGGAAGTTCGTCCGGCTGATGCTGCGCCGCAACGGCTACGTGCTGGAGCAGCTGCTGTCGCCGCTGGTGGCCCGCACGACGGACCTGCACGCCGAACTCGCCGCCCTCGCCCCGCGGGTGCTCACCCGCCACCACGCCCACCACTACCGAGGCTTCGCCCGCACCCAGTGGCGGCTGTTCGAGGCGAACGGCGAGCTGAAGCCGCTGCTCTACACGTTCCGGGTGCTGCTCACCGGCATCCACCTGATGCGCACGGGGGAGGTCCTCGCCCACCTGCCGAGCCTCCTCGACTCGGTCGACGAGGCACCCGGCCACCTGCCCGGACTCATCGCCGCCAAGGCGGACGCCGAGCACGGACCGCTCACCGGCATGACCCCCGAGCGGGCCGCCGCAGACGTGGCGGCCCTGCACGCCGTGCTCGACGCGGCGCAGGACGCCTCCGCGCTACCCGACACCCCGGCGGGGGCCCACGACGCCCTCCACGACCTCGTCGTACGGGCCCGGCTGTCCGGCCTCCAGGGCTGACCGCAGCCGCGTACGGAACAGGAAGTCCTCCACCCGGGCCCGGTCCGGCTCCGCGGGCAGCGGCGAACCCGGCAGCGCCGCCTCCGCCTCCTCCGCCAGCCGGGCCATCCGGGACTCCACCTCGGGCCAGCCGACCTCGCCCCGCTTCACCGCGAGCAGCGCCTCCCGGTCGTCGCCCACGTCGATGACCAGCTCGCCCGTGCGCAGCAGGTCACGGCAGCTCGCCAGGAGCCGCAGCAGGTGCATGGCGTGCTTCCAGCGCGGGGCGCCGTGCTGCCGCACGGCCGCGTCGAGCTTGCGGCGCTGCGCGTACGCGTACCGGGCGAAGGTCGCATGGGCCTGCCGGGACAGGAAGGCGCCGCGCAGGGCGAGCAGTTCGCGGCCGGTGCCGTCGGCGTACTCGACGAGCGGGGAGTGCAGCACCTCCAGGATGTTCGGGTTGGCCCGCAGCGCGAGCTCGCAGAAGCGCTCCAGCTCCCAGCTGAACTGCTCCGCGGCCGGCCCTTCGACGTGCGCGGGCGGCTTGGCGAACCGCCACTGCAGCGGCGTGGGGGCCAGGAACACCCCGCGGCGGTCGGTGTCGCTGTCCTCCGTGGCCAGCCCGAAGGCCCGCGACCCCATGACACAGGAGTAGACCGTGTGGTCGCGGACCAGGGCTTCCGGCGTGATCTCGTCCCAGGTCATGGGGCGAGCCTATGCGGGTGGCCGGCGCGTCCGGTCAGGCGAGCCGGATCGTGCCGTCCGAGACGCTGATCTCCCGCGGCGGCAGCGGACGCGGGGCGGGACCCGACGCCACCGAGGCGTCGGTCACCCGGAACCGGCTGGCGTGGCACGGGCAGTTGATCAGCCCGTTGGTCACCGAGCCGACCGTGCAGCCCTGGTGGGTGCAGACCGCGGAGAACGCCCTGAACTCGCCCGCCACCGGCTGGGTCACCACGACCTTCTCCTCGGCGAAGATCTTCCCGCCGCCCACCGGGATGTCGGAGGTCGCCGCCAGCTCCGTGCCGGACGGGGAGCCGTCGCCGCCCCCGCATCCGGTCGCCAGAGCGGCGGCGGGGGCCGTGACGGCGCAGACGAGGACGGTACGGCGCCGGGGCGCGGGCGGGGCGGCGGATTCGGGTACGGGAGCAGAAGCGCACATGCCCCCATCCTGGTGCGGGACCGCCGCCGCGTGGAAGCAGCCATGCCGGGGGCGCGGCCGTGTCTTCCCGCCCTGCCTGCCCGCCGCCGGCCGGGGGGCCTAACCCCACGGGTCGAGGCCCAGGGCCTCCCCGGCCGGGCCCCTGCGCACCCGGCGCACCCCGGTGACGGCGGACCGCTCGACGGGCCCGTGGACGTGCGGGTAGGGCCCCGCCCACCGCACCGGCGCCGACAGCCGCGCCTCGTCGACGCAGAGCACCAGCAGCGGGCCGGGCACGTCCCGGTAGCGGGCGTCCGCGACGGCGAGGGCCGCCGCCTCGTCGGCCGAGCAGTGCACGAAGCCCTCGGCGGCGAGGGACGGCGGACGGTAGGGGCCCGCGGGGTCCGCGGCCCACTCCGGCAGGGGGACGACGTGGAAGAGCATCCCCGCAGTGTCGCCGACTAGGCTGAACGCGACGGGACCAGGGTGGCGGAGGCAAGGAGCGGGGCGTGGCGGTACGAGCGGTCCGAGGGGCCGTACAACTGGAGCGGGACGAGGCCGAGCACATGCACGAGCAGGTCGGCGCCCTGCTCACCGCGCTGCTCGCACGCAACGGGCTCACCGCCGACGACCTGATCAGCGTCTGGTTCACCGCGACGCCCGACCTGCGCAGCGACTTCCCCGCCGTCGCGGCGCGCCGCCTCGGCCTCGTGGACGTGCCGCTGCTGTGCGCCGCCGAACTGGACGTCGCCGGCGCCATGCCCCGCGTCGTACGGGTCCTGGCGCACGTGGAGACCGATCTGCCCAAGACCGCGGTCGCGCACGTCTACCTCGGTGCCGCGGCCGCCCTGCGCAAGGACATCGCCCAGTGAGAACCGCCGTCGTCATCGGAACCGGACTGATCGGCACGTCCGTCGCGCTCGCCCTCACCGAGCGCGGCGTCGCCGTGCACCTCGTCGACCACGACCCGGCGCTGGCCAGGACCGCGGCGGCGCGCGGCGCCGGCACCGACACCCCGCCGGACGGCCGTGTCGACCTCGCCGTGGTCGCCGTGCCGCCCGCGCACGTGGCGTCCGCCCTCGCCGGCGCCATGCGCGCCGGGACCGCCCGCGGCTACCTGGACGTGGCCAGCGTGAAGGGCGGCCCCCAGCGGGAGCTGGCGGCGATGGGCCTCGACCTGTCCGCGTACATCGGCTCGCACCCCATGGCGGGCAAGGAGCAGTCCGGGCCGATGGCCGGCAGCGGCGACCTCTTCGAAGGCCGGCCGTGGGTGCTCACCCCCACCCGGGAGACGGACACCGAGGTCCTGAACCTGGCGCTCGAACTGGTCGCCCTGTGCCGGGCCGTGCCCGTCGTCATGGACGCCGACGCCCACGACCGGGCGGTGGCGCTCGTGTCCCACACTCCGCAGCTGGTGTCGTCGATGGTGGCGGCCCGCCTGGAGGACGCGGAGGAGACCGCCGTGCGGCTCTGCGGGCAGGGCATCCGCGACGTGACCCGCATCGCCGCGTCCGACCCGCGGATGTGGGTCGACATCCTGTCCGCGAACCCGGGGCCGGTCGCGGACGTGCTGTCCGCGCTCGCCGCCGACCTGGACGAGACGGTACGGGCGCTGCGCGCCCTGGAGGCGGCCGACGAGGACAAGCGCCGCCAGGGCGTGACCGGCGTCGAGGACGTCCTGCGCCGGGGCAACAGCGGCCGGGCGCGCGTGCCCGGCAAGCACGGCACGGCTCCCGCGGCGTACGAGACGGTCGCGGTGCTCATCAGCGACCAGCCGGGGGAGCTGGCCCGGATCTTCGCGGACGCGGGCCGGGCGGGCGTCAACATCGAGGACGTGCGCATCGAGCACGCCACGGGCCAGCAGGCCGGCGTGGTGCAGCTCATGGTCGCCCCGCCGGCGGCGCCCGCGCTGTCCGCGGCCCTGCGGGAGCGGGGCTGGGCCCTGCGCCAGTAGGACGCGGCCCCGCCGGTACGAGCCGCCGCGCGCCCGCGGCCCCGCCGGCGTGGTGCAGCTCATGGTCGCCCCGCCGGCGGCGCCCGCGCTGTCCGCGGCCCTGCGGGAGCGGGGCTGGGCCCTGCGCCAGTAGGACGCGGCCCCGCCGGTACGAGCCGCCGCGCGCCCGCGGCCCCGCCGGAACGCGGGCACGCCGGCAGGGGCGGGCCGGTGCGGTTCCAGGGCGGGGCGGCGGTGCGCACCCGGCGGCGGGGCCCAGGCCGGGTGCGGGCGGGGCAGCGGGAACCGGAGCTGGGCGGCCGCAGGCGGTACGGGCCAGGGCCGGGCGGCCCCGAGCGGTGCAGTCCCGGCCGGTGCGGCCCGGGAGGGTGTGGCCGCAGGCGGCGCCCCCAAGCCGGTGCGCCCCCGGCCGGTGCGCCCCGGGACCGCCAGGGTGCCGCGGGCGAGTGGTGCCGCGGGGTGTGCCCCGCCACGCGCCGCCCGCCGTGCCCGCCCGCCACGCGCCGCCCGCCACACGCCGCCCGCCGTGCCCGCCCGCCGGGCGGCGGCCGGGCCCGGCGGCCCGTGGCGGAAGGGGGGTGCGGGCACTCGGTAACCTTGTGGCGGGTGCCCGGCAACCGGCCGACCCGTCTCCCGCTTCACCAGGAAGGTGTCCGACACCGTGGAATCCGTGATCGTCGCCATCGATGGCCCCTCCGGCACGGGCAAGTCGAGCACCTCCAAGGCCGTGGCCGCCAAGCTGGGGCTGAGCTACCTGGACACCGGCGCGCAGTACCGCGCGATCACCTGGTGGATGATCACCAACGGGATCGACACCGCCGACCCGGCCGCCGTCGCCGACGCCGCGGGGAAGCCCGCCATCGTCTCCGGCACCGACCCGTCCCACCCGACCATCACCGTCGACGGCGTGGACGCCTCAGGCCCGATCCGCACCCCCGAGGTCACCGCCAAGGTCAGCGCGGTCAGCGCGGTCCCGGAGATCCGCACCCGGATCACCGAGCTGCAGCGCTCCATCGCGGCCGCGGCCCCGCAGGGCATCGTCGTGGAGGGCCGCGACATCGGCACGACCGTCCTCCCCGACGCCGACCTGAAGATCTTCCTCACCGCCTCCCCGGAGGCCCGCGCCGCCCGCCGCGCCGGTGAGCTGAAGGGCGCCGACGTCTCCGCCACCAAGGAAGCCCTCATCAAGCGGGACGCCGCCGACTCCACCCGCAAGACCTCCCCGCTGGCCAAGGCCGGCGACGCCGTCGAGGTCGACACCACCGAGCTGACGCTCCAGCAGGTCGTCGAGTGCGTCGTCACCCTCGTGGAGGAGAAGCGGACGGCCGCCCGGTGACCCCGCCGTCCGCGAAGGGGGCCGCCACCGGACGGCGCATCGGCATCGGCCTGATGTACGGCCTGTGGAAGCCGCGCGTCCTGGGGGCCTGGCGCGTCCCGGCCGCCGGCCCCGTCATCTTCGCCGTCAACCACGCCCACAACCTCGACGGCCCCATGCTGATGGGCACCGCGCCGCGCCCCGTGCACTTCCTGATCAAGCAGGAGGCGTTCGTCGGACCGCTCGGCCGGTTCCTGGAGGGCATCGGCCAGATCAAGGTGGACCGCTCCGCGGCCGACCGCACCGCGATCACCGGCGCCCTCGACGTCCTGGCGGCAGGAGGCGCCCTCGGGATCTTCCCCGAGGGCACCCGGGGAGAGGGCGACTTCGCCTCGCTCCGCGCGGGCCTCGCCTACTTCGCCGTACGGTCCGGGGCGCCGATCGTCCCCGTGGCCGTCCTGGGGAGCAGCGAACGGCAGGGACGGCTGGTCAAGGCGCTGCCGCCGCTGCGCGGCCGGGTCGACGTCGTCTTCGGCGACGCCTTCCAGGCCGCCGACGGAAGCGGCCGGCGCACCCGCAAGGCGCTCGACGAGGCCACCGTACGCATCCAGGAGCGGCTCGCCGCCCATCTGGAAAACGCCAGGCGCCTCACCGGGCGCTGAGCGACACTCACAGTAGTGGGCCCGCCCGCACGGGGGCCCACCGACCACCACGAACGCACGAGGAACGGACTTCATGAACGACCAGCACGACCACGGGGCACTTGGCGACGCCGAGTACACGGAGTTCATGGAGCTCGCCGCCGAAGAGGGCTTCGACATCGAGGAGGTCGAGGGCGCGATCGAGGAGGCCGGCCACGGCCCGCTCCCCGTCCTCGCCGTCGTCGGCCGCCCGAACGTCGGCAAGTCGACCCTGGTGAACCGCATCATCGGCCGCCGCGAGGCGGTCGTCGAGGACCGCCCCGGCGTCACCCGCGACCGCGTCACGTACGAGGCCGAGTGGGCCGGGCGCCGCTTCAAGGTCGTCGACACCGGCGGCTGGGAGCAGGACGTCCTGGGCATCGACGCCTCCGTCGCCGCCCAGGCCGAGTACGCCATCGAGGCCGCCGACGCGGTCGTCTTCGTCGTCGACGCGACCGTCGGCCCCACCGACACCGACGAGGCGGTCGTCAAGCTGCTCCGCCGCGCCGGGAAGCCCGTCGTCCTCGCGGCCAACAAGGTGGACGGCCCGTCGGGCGAGGCCGACGCCGCCATGCTGTGGTCCCTGGGCCTCGGCGAGCCGTTCCCCGTGTCCGCCCTGCACGGCCGCGGTACCGGCGACCTGCTCGACGAGGTGCTGAAGGCCCTGCCGGAGGCGCCCGCCCAGACCTTCGGCTCGGCGCCCGGCGGCCCGCGCCGCATCGCGCTGATCGGCCGGCCCAACGTCGGCAAGTCGTCGCTGCTGAACAAGCTCGCCGGCGAGGAGCGCGTCGTCGTCAACGAGCTCGCCGGCACCACCCGCGACCCCGTCGACGAGCTCATCGAACTCGGCGGCACCACGTGGAAGTTCGTCGACACGGCCGGCATCCGCAAGCGCGTCCACCTCCAGGAGGGCGCCGACTACTACGCCTCGCTGCGGACGGCGGCCGCCGTCGAGAAGGCCGAGGTCGCCGTCGTCCTCATCGACACGTCCGAGTCGATCAGCGTCCAGGACCAGCGCATCATCACCATGGCCGTCGAGGCCGGGCGCGCCCTGGTCATCGCGTACAACAAGTGGGACGACATCGACGAGGAGCGCCGCTACTACCTGGAGCGCGAGATCGAGACGGAGATGCAGCAGGTCGCCTGGGCGCCCCGGGTGAACGTCTCCGCCCGCACCGGCCGCCACCTGGACAAGCTCGTCCCGGCGATCGAGACCGCCCTCGCGGGCTGGGAGACCCGGGTCCCGACCGGGCGCCTGAACGCCTTCCTCGGCGAGCTGGTCTCCGCCCACCCGCACCCGATCCGCGGCGGCAAGCAGCCGCGCATCCTGTTCGGCACGCAGGCCGGCACCAAGCCGCCCCGGTTCGTGCTGTTCTCGTCCGGCTTCCTGGAGCACGGCTACCGCCGGTTCGTGGAGCGGCGGCTGCGCGAGGAGTTCGGCTTCGAAGGCACCCCGATCCACATCTCGGTGCGCGTCCGCGAGAAGCGCGGCAAGAAGAAGTAGGGGTCCGCGGCCCATGCGGAAGGGGCCGGGGTGAG
Organism: Streptomyces sp. CC228A; assembly: GCF_021390935.1. Taxonomy (GTDB): domain Bacteria; phylum Actinomycetota; class Actinomycetes; order Streptomycetales; family Streptomycetaceae; genus Streptomyces. Next base: position 804,390 of record NZ_JAJPUI010000001.1, on the reverse strand, counting down.
GAGGTCCTCACCCCGGCCCCTTCCGCGTCACAGCCCTCTGCGCGGTGCCGGCGGCAGCGCCGCGTAGCCGCCGTACGGGGCGGGATGCCCGTGCCCGTACGGGGGGAGCCCCGAGGTGCCGCTGTGGCGCGGCACCAGCGAGGCGAAGCCCCGGAAGCGCAGGTCCTCCTCGTCGCTGCGGTCGCCCGGCAGCGCCCGGAAGGACCGGCGGTACTCGGAGTACAGCGCGTCGTAGATCGGCGTCGCCGAGAACCCCGGGGAGCCGCTCGGCGCGCCGGACCCCGGCTGCGCCGCCGGGCGCATGGCCGGAATGTGCTGGTACGGCTGGCGGGACGGCTCGTATGAGTGCTGCACGTAGGTGCCAACGACCCCGGTCCCCGTCGGATGCGGCTCGCACGGGGATCCGTACGGCGATCCGGACGGGGACCCGTGGGGGGATCCGTACACGGATCCGTACGCCCCGGACGGGGCCCCGTACGCCGTGTACGGGGCCCCGGCCGGGGCGACGGCGGGCCGTATGGCGGGGCGCAGCCCGTCCATCAGGAGGTTCCGGCCAGCGGCATGGCCGCGGCGACCAGCCGTCCGTTGGCGGCGGCCTTCTCCAGCGCGTCGCGCAGCAGGTCCTCACGCGGCTGCTGGCCGATGGAGCCCACGGGCGCCGCGAACACCAGGACCGTGTGCGACTTGTTCGCCGCGGCCCGCCAGCCCTCGGTGACCTGGAGCGGCTGGTGCGCCTGCCACCACGCGACCGGGCTCCCCCCGGCGCTGCCGGGCTGGAGGATCGCGTGGAGCTGCCCCATGGCCAGCAGCACCGACCAGCCGGCGAGCCCGGCCGGCTTCTGGTTCAGGTCGGACACCGGCACGAAGCCCTGCTCGATCAGGAGCGGCAGGAACTCGTCACCCGTCCCCGCGGAGCCCGGGCGGGCGATCGGCACGGTCGGCTCCACGACGAGCGCCGGGTGCAGCTCGCCGTCGAGGAGCACCAGGCCGCTGGTCACCCCGAGGACCGCCTGCTCGGCGCCGTCGGGGAACTGCGCCGGGGCGGGGGCGCCGGCGGGCGCCGGCGGCTGCGCGTCGCCGGTGATGGAGCGGACCGCCCCCTGCAGCTGCTCCTCGGAGACCCGGACGACCTGGGAGGGGATGCAGGTGGCGTGGGCGAAGGCGAGGACGGCGGTCTCCTCGCCGACGAACAGCACGGTGCTGGTGCGTTCCTGCTCGGAGTCGCCCGGGGTGCGGCAGGAAGTGCAGTCGTAGCTGCCCGGGGCGTTCTCGCCGGCGAGCAGCCGGTCGGCTTCTTCGTCACCGATCTCGGCGCGTACGTCCTCGCTGACGTCGAGCATGCGCGGCACGGGTGGCTCCTCGGACTCGTTGGTGCGTGCGGTGGCGCGCCGGGCCGGTCCCGGCACGCCTCATGCCGGTTCAACGGGCAAGCCGCGGCCGGGGTCACGCGCCCGGGGGAACCGAATGGGGCTGCACCGGTCGGGTGGTGCGGGCGGGGTGCGGGCGCGGCACGCCGCCCGGCCTGGCGGGCCGGGCCGGGCCGGGCGCCTAGCGTGGGCCGATGCCGCACGTGCCGTCGCCGCTGCCGCTGCTGGGCGCGCTGCTCGCCGCCGCGCTGCTGGCCTGCCCCGCCGCCGCACCACCGCGAGCCCACACGCCGCAGGCCGGCGCGGCGCGGGCCGCCCCGCCGCCGGCGCCCGGGCCCGAGCGGAACCACGGCCACCCCCACTTCCTGGTCGGCACGGGCACGCACCGGGACTGCCCGGACGACTGGCCCTGGGGGTGCGTCGCCCTCTGCGAGAGCAGCGGCCGCTGGGACGCCGACACCGGCAACGGCTACTTCGGCGGCCTCCAGTTCCGGCAGTCCACGTGGGAGGCGTACGGCGGCCTCGACCACGCCCCCCGCGCCCATCTGGCCACGCGGGAGGAGCAGATCGCGGTGGCGCAGGAGGTGCTGCGGTGGCAGGGCTGGCGGGCCTGGCCCGAGTGCTCCGAGAGGTACGGGCTGTCGGGCCGCCACCACACCGTGCGGCCGGGCGACACCCTCAGCTCGGTCGCCCGGCGCTTCGGGGTGCGGGGCGGCGCGGCAGCCCTGTACGAGGCGAACCGCGAGGTGCTGGGCGACGACCCGGACCGGCTGCGGCCCGGGATGCTGCTCCGCCTCCCCGAGCCGGGCGGGGGCGGTCAGGGCACCGGCGCGACCGCGTCGCCGGAACCGCCGGCGCCGCCGGCGCCGTCCGTGTCCCCGGAGTCCCCGGAGTCCCCGGAGTCCCCGGAGTCCGAGTCCCCGGAGTCCTCAGGGCCGCCGGAGCCGTCCGCGTCCCCTGGCGGAGCCGGCGGTTCCGCCACCGTGGAGAGTGGTGGTGCGGCTGCTGCAACCACACGGCGCCCCGCGGACTGATATGAGGTGGGGGCGTACGACGCGGCGCCGGGCTGACCACCTCCGCGCGCGTCCCGAAAGAGACGGAGGACACATGAGCGGCGTGGTGATCCACGTACCGTCCGGGGGAGGCGCAGGGCACCCGGGCGCGGGGGGCGGGAACGTGACGCTGCGGCTGGGGCCGGGGCAGGTGGCCCGGTTCGGCCGCGGCGGGTGCACGGGGGACGGCGACGGGGTGGACCTGCGGTTCGACGACCCGGCCGTGTCGCGGCTCGCCGGGGAGATCCGGGCGACCGACGACCACTGGCAACTCACCAACCACAGCACCACCCACGGCTACCTCGTCGAGAACCCGGAGGGCGCCGGGGAGTACCTGCGGGTGCCGCCGCGGCGCGTGGGCGCGCCGATCCCGTTCGAGTTCGCGCGGGTGGTGCTGCCCGCCCGCGGACCCGCGGTGGCCTTCCAGGTGTTCGCCCCCGACCACGTGTACCTCGACGCGGGCGGCCCGGGGGGCGGCGGCCCGGGCACGCGGACGCTCACCGCGTACTCGCTGGACGAGACGGCGGCCTACTTCCTGGTGCTCGTCGCCCTGTGCGAACCGCGGCTGCGGGACGAGTCCTCGGTCGCCGTGCCGACCACCCCGCAGATCGTGGAGCGGCTCAGGGACCATCCGGTGCACGGCGGCCTGACCGCCCGCGCGGTCACCGCCCACCTGGACTACCTCGCCGAGGAGAAGCTGCGGGTCCGCCTCCCGGACGCGGCGGCACGCCGCACCGGGAAGCGGGAGGCCGTGGCAGGGGTGGCGCTGCGCTTCGGCCTGGTGCGGGAGGACCACCTGCCGCTGCTGCCCGCCCGCCACCGGGGGCACCTCCTGCCGGGGGTGGCGGGATGACGCCGGGCGGCCCGGCGGGGGCGGTCCCGCGCGGCTACCGCGTGGCCGGCTGGGAGGTCACGGAACTCCTGGGCCAGGGCGGTTGGGGCACGGTGTACGCGGCACGGGCCGTCGACCCCGCCGGGGGCCGCGCACCGGCGGACGTGCCGGACGGCGGGGCGGCGGCGGGGCGGCCGGCCGGCGGACGGACGGGCCGGGCACGGCGGCACGGGGCCGACCCGGCAGGACGGCCCCGCGCGCGCCCGACGGGGTGGCGCGGGGCGGGCCGGAGCAGCCGTCGGACGGCGGGCGGGACGAGGTCGCGCTGAAGTTCCTCCCGACGGCCGGACTCGCGCCCCGCCAGGCGCGGGACCTGGTGGACAGCGCGCGCCGCGAGGCCGAGCTGGGGCGGCTGGTGCGCCACCCGAGGCTGGTGCGGATGCTGGACTCCGTCGTCGTCCACGACCCCGGACGCCCCGAGCTCGACGGCGCCGTGGTGCTGGTCATGGAGCGGGAGGCGGCCAGCCTCGCCGAGGTCCTGCCGCACGAGCGGACGGAGGAGGAGGCGGCGCGGCTGCTGGCCGAGGTCTGCGAGGGGCTCGCCCAGCTGCACTCCATGGGCTGGGTGCACGGCGACCTCAAGCCCGGCAACGTCCTCATCACCCGCGGCGGTTCGGCACGGCTGTCCGACTTCGGCCTCGCGGTGGAGCTGGACGGCACCCACGGCTACACCGCGCCGGTCGGCACGCCCGACTGCCTGCCGCCGGAGCGGTGGCGGGCGCCGCTCGCCGAACGCGGCATCCGGGTGCGGCCGACCGCGGACGTGTGGGCCTTCGGCATCCTGGTGCACCAGGTGTTCACCGGCGGGGCCTCGCCCTTCCCCGGCGCGACGCCCGCGGCGCGGGCGGCGGCCGTGCAGGAGTACGCCGAAGGCCGGGCCGCCCTGCGGCTCGACCCGGCCGTGCCGCCGTTCTGGCGGGAGCTGGCCGCCGACTGCCTCGCCCCGACGCACGAAGCGCGCCGGGCGCACCCGGCCGACGCGCTGCTGGCCCGCATCCGGGCGGAGGAGGCGCGCCGCCCCCGCCCCGCGGCGCGCTCCCGGCGGCGGGCGCTCGCGGCGGCGGCGCGGGGGCCTTCGCGGTGTGCGGCGCCCTGGGCGGCTGGCTCGCGTACGGCCAGGACGGGGCCTCGGAGCGGGGTGGCGGCGGCGCCCCGGCCGCCCCGCCGTCCGCCGCGCCCGCTTCCGTACGGGTGTACAACGCCGAGGCGCACTGCCGGGGCCGCACCGACCGGGACCGCCTGTGCAGCCTCGGCCTGGCCATCGACCCGGCGAAGGCGTACACGCTCGACAACGTCGTGCCGACCCGCGTGTGGCACGGGGACGTGCTGGCCGCGTCGTGCCGGTTCCCGCAGGGGGAGTCGATCACCGACGAGGCGGGGGCCCGCTCGGTGGCCTGGTACCGGGTGCGGCTCCCGGCCGGCGGGGGCGAAGCGTGGCTGCCGCCGTGCGGACCAAGGACCGGCCCGCCGTCCCGGACTGCCCGCCGGACACGCGCGCCGCGACCGCCCGGCGCTGAACCGTGCCGGCGGGCCGTCAGCAGAGCGGGATGTCGCGGCCGTCGTTGTCCTTCGCCTCGTCGTCGCCCCACCGCTTGAGGTAGTACGCGGAGACGTACGCCCGGCCCTTGCCGCCCGGGGCGACCCGGTCGAGGTCGGTCAGCAGCCACCAGTGGTTGTGGTCGGAGCCGACCCGGACCTCGTCGCCCCACTTCTTGCACAGCACGTAGTGGGTGCCCTTCAGCAGGGTGCCCTGCGGGGCGCACTCGGGGCGGGAGTCGCCCACGCAGTCGGCGGACGCGTAGCCCGTCGCGTCGGCGAAGGTGTCCACCCAGTACTTCCCCGGAGCCGGGTTCCCGCCGCCTCCGCAGGCGTTGGTGCTGGTGACGCGGGGGAAGGCGCTGTCAGGCGAGAGCCGGTACTCGGTGCCCTGGATGACCGGGTGCACCATCTCGTCCGTCTCACCGTCGTTGTCGCCGTTGCGGTCGTACAACTGCTCGTAGTGGAGGTGGGCGGCGGTCGTGCCCTTCAGGCCGAGGCGGCCCAGGGGCGCGCCGGAGGCGACCCGCTGGCCGAGGCGCACGTCGATGCGGTCCATGTGCAGGTAGACGGTGAACCAGCCGCCGCCGTGGTTGATCTCCAGGCCGCCGGGCTCGAAGAACTCGGTGACCGTGCCGGCCGCCGACGCCACCACAGTGGCTCCCAGGGTGGCGCCGCCGACCCGGTACATGTCGAGTTTCTTGTCGTCGGGCGCATGGCCCCGGTACGTCTGGAGCTGCCAGGTCTGTCCGCACGGGAACGGCAGCCGGAAGTCCGGCCGTGCCGCGGCCGCGGAAGGGGCCGCGGCGGCGGGGGCGGCGGCCGGCAGGAGGAGTCCCGCGAGCGCGGCGAGGAAGGCGAGGACGGCGGTGGCGACGGGCCTGCGGGCACGTGCGCCGCCGCCCGCGGGCGGCAGGGCGCCGGGCCGGGCCGGTGCCTGGGTACGGGCCTGGGGTCGGTGTTCCACGTGGGTTCGCTCCCGGAGGGTGGACGGCAGGGCAGGCGGGCCCGGCTGCGCGGGCCCGCCGTACCGGCCATCCCTATCGCGGGCGGCCCGGGGGCGTCCCTCCGTAACGTTACGGATGCCCGGGGCCGCTCCCGCCCCGATACGTTCCGGACCACCGCCCGACGAGGCGGTGCCGCCGGGGCGACCCGGCGGCGGCACCGACCCACCGGAGAGGGAGCACTCGTGCGTCTTCGTCTGTCCCGCAACGGGCTTCGCGCCGCCTCACGGCGTCCGCGGCCCTGCTGATGCCGCTCGTCGCCGCGGCGCCCGGCCAGACCGCCCCCGCCGCGCTGCGCAGGCCGGCACCGCGGCGGCCGCGCCCACGGCCGCGGCCGCCGCCACCGGCGCCTGCCCCGCCGCGGGCCGGGTGACCCAGGGCTACAGCGGCAGCCATGACGGCGTGGACATCGCCAACGCCAAGGGCACGCCGATCTACGCGGTGGCCGCGGGCGAGGTCATCAACTCCGGCCCCGCGCAGGGCTACGGGCAGTGGATCCGGATCCGCCACGGGGACGGGACGGTCACCGAGTACGGGCACATGTACCACCGGGACGTCGCCGTCGGGCAGCGCGTGGCGGCCGGGCAGCGCATCGCGCTCATGGGCTCGGAGGGCGACTCGACCGGCGTGCACCTGCACCTGCGGGTCCGCACGTCGACGTCCACGGCGGTCCGCGGCATCGACCCCGTGCCGTACCTGCGGGACCGGGGAGTCGGCCTGCCGTGCACCCCCGGGAGCGGCGGGGGCGGCGGGGGCGGCACGAGCGTGACGGCCTGGACCACCGCCAACGTCCGCTCCTGCGCCTCCACGTCCTGCGACGTCGTCAGCTCCGTGCACGCGAACCAGTCGTACCCGGCGAACTGCTGGACGAAGGGCCAACTCGTCAACGCCGAGGGCTACTCCAACGACAAGTGGGTGCAGCTCCCGCTGCGGGCCGGCGGCGTCGGCTACGTCAGCGCGATCTTCCTCAAGGGCGACGAGACCGGCGGCGTCAGCCGCCCCTGCTGACGGGACGGGACGCACCGTGAACGGCAGCACGACCCGCGCCGGCGCACGGTACGCGGCCCTGGCGCTCCTCGCGCTGGCAGCGGCCGGGTGCGCCGGCCCCCGGGGCCCCGCCGCCCCACCGGCGGCGACGGCCCCGGGCCCGCCCCCGGCCGCCGCGCCCCGCACGCCACCGCCCGCAGTGCCGACGCCGACGCGGCAGGAGCAGGAGCGGCTCCACCTCGCCGAGCAGCGGCTGGTCGCGGCGTGCATGCGCGGGCAGGGCTTCACGTACACCGCGACCCCGCTCGGCGGCACCGGCGACGCACCGCCGGCCGACCCGTACGGCAGCGGCGACGAGGCGCGGGCCCGCGCGGAGGGCTACGGGTTCGCCGCCTTCCGGGCCCGGGACGCGGCCGAGCGCCGCGCCGAGGAACGCGCGCGGCGCGGCGACCCCAACAACCGGTACGCGGCGTCCCTGCCGCCGGACCGGCGCGAGGCCTACGACACCGCGCTGCTCGGCACCCGGCGGGACGCCGTCACGATCCGGCTGCCGGACCTCGGCACGCTGTTCACCAGCGCGGACGGCTGCCTCTCCGAGGCACGGGGAGCCCTCTACGGCGATCTGCGCACATGGACGCGGGCCAAGGCGGTCGTGTCCCATCTGCGCACCCTCACAGCCGCGGAGCGGGAGCGCGATCCGCGCTGGACCCGGGCACTGGACGCCTGGCGGTCCTGCATGCGGAAGGCCGGTTTCCGGTACGGCACCCCGGCCGAGGCGCGGCTGGGCGTACGGGACGCGGGCGCGGACGAGGAGCGCCGCACGGCGGTCGCGGACGCGCGCTGCAACCGCGCCGCGGGGCTGGCGCAAGCGGGCGCCCGGACCGAGGAGGACCACATCAGGGCGGCGGTCGCGGGCCGCTTCCGCGAGGAGGCGGCCTTCTACACCCGGGCGGTCGCCCGTGCGCTGGAGGGCCGGCGCGCCCCGCCCGGAGCTGACCGCGCCCGAGCTGCGGGACGGCGACCGCGCGGCCGTCAGCCGCGGGCCCGCCGATGCGCCCGTCCGCCGGCCGCGCGGCCCGGCGGACCTCCCGCCGCGCCCCCGCTCCCCCTCCGGCCCCGCCCAGCGACCCGCCGATCCACCTCCCAACCATTTACCGACGAACCGATCCACCGATCCACCGATCCACTCGCCCACCGGCCCACCGGCCCACCGGCCCACCGATCCATCGACGCGCCGACTCGTCGGTCGCGGCGGTTCCACCGATCTCACCGATCTCATCGATCTCACCGATCTCCGAAGGAGCACACTCATGCGCAAGTCCCTCCGCTGGGCCACCGGACTGCTCACCGCGGCGGCCGCCGTGGGGGCGTTCGCGGCGCCGGCCCACGCCCAGACGTCCTGGTACAACGGCAGCCAGCGCGGCGTCCCCACGGACTGCTGGAAGGGCTTCCTCTGCGTCTGGAAGGACACCGACTTCCAGCTCGGCGGCTGGGGCGTCGCCCGCTTCGAGCACTCCAACGCCAACTGGACGAAGACCCCGATGGCGTACATGAACGACCACGGCTCGTCCTGGTACAACAACGGGCACCCCGGCAGCTTCTCCAGCGTGCGCGTCTACGAGCACGCCGACTACCAGGGCAGGTCCCTGTGCCTGGACGCAGGCTGGGGCGCCACGTGGGACAGCGACATGAACGACAAGGGCAGCTCGAACAGGTGGTTCGACGGCCGCTGCTGAGCCGTCCCGCAGCAGGGGCGCACCGGCCCGGCCGGTGCGCCCCTCGCCGTGCGCCCGACGGTACGGCGACGGCGACCCGCGGGCATCCCCGCCGCCGCGGTCACGGGCGGGGCGGCGGCGCCCCGGGCGGGAGGAGTTCCGCCGGCTCGCCGCTGAAGGCGAGGGCGCCGCGGCGCAGTTCGTGGACCAGCGTGCCGCGCGGCAGGCCCGGCGGGACGCGCTGCTCGGCGACGACCACGGCCGTGCCGGCCGTGCGCAGGTCGGCCAGCAGGGCGTAGGTGCGTGCGGTCGCGGCGGGGAGAGGCCCAGCGCGGGCTCGTCCACGAGGACGACCCGCAGGGGCCGCCGCCGGGGGCGGCAGCACGAGCCGGCTGAGCGCGAGCATGCGCTGCTCGCCGCCGGAGAGGGTGCCCGCCCGGCGGGGAGCAGCGGCCACAGCTCGGGGTAGGCCGTGAGCGCGGGCGCCGGGTCGCCGGGCGGCCCGGCCGCGAGCACGAGGTTGTCGGCGACGGTGAGGTCCGCGTACACGGCGCGCAGGTCCGGCACCAGGCGCAGGCCGCGGCGGGCCCGCTCGTACGCGGGGAGCCGGGTGACGTCGGCACCGCGCCACAGCACCCGCCCGCCGGCCGGCCGCAGCGCGCCCGCAAGGGTGCGCAGCAGGGTCGTGCGGCCGGCTCCGTTGCGGCCCAGCAGGACGGTGACGGTGCCGGAGGGCACGAGCAGGTCGATGCCGTGCAGGGCCTCAAGCGGGCCGTAGCGGACCCGTACGCCGCGCAGTTCCATCTCGGCGCTCATGTCACGTCACGATCCTTCCGGCGTCCATCACATGGACGGTGTGCGCGATCCCGGCGACGAGGTCGGGATCGTGCTCGACGACCAGGACGGCCAGCCCGTCGGCGGCCAGCGCCGTCAGGACGCGGGCCAGCGCGGCGGTCTCCGCCGCGTCGAGACCGGCGGCGGGTTCGTCGAGGAGCAGGGTGTGCGGCCGCCCGGCGAGCGCGCGGGCCAGCTCCGTGCGGCGCAGCGCGCCGGTGGACAGCCCGGCTGCCCGCCGGGTGCGGAGCGGGCCGTCCAGCCCCAGGAGGCGCAGCGCCTGCTCGGTGGCGGCTTCGGGCGCGCCGCGGACGCGGCCCTGCTCCGCGCCGACCCGGACGTTGTCCTCCACGCTCAGCGACGGGAAGACGGCCGGTTCCTGGAAGGTGCGGGCCACCCCGAGCCGGGTCCGGGCGTGGGCCGGACGGCGGGTGATGTCGGCGCCGTCGAGCGTGACCCGCCCGGACACGGGCCGCACCGTGCCCGCGAGGCAGTGGAACAGGGTGCTCTTCCCCGCCCCGTTCGGGCCCACGAGCGCGGTGACCTGCCCGCCGGGCACGGCGAGGTCGACGCCGTCGAGGGCGGTGGACCCGGCGTACCGCACGGTGAGGCCGTGCGCCCGCAACCGGACGGCCGGCGCGGCCCCGTCGGCCGGTTCCCGCCCGGCCCCGTCGCCGCCGCCCGTCCCCTGCGGCCGCCGGGTGGCGCGACCAGCGGAAGCCGCGGGGGCCGCCCCGCCCCGGCCCGCCTCACCGCGGCCGGTGCTGCCGCCGCGGCCCGTACGGTCGGCGCTGGTGGTGCCTCCGCCCGTACGGTCGGTGCTGGTGGTGCCCCCGCCCGCACCGTCGTCGCCGGGGGTGTTTCGGCGCGTACCGCCCCGCCCGGTCGCGTCTCGGTGCGTACCACTCTGGCGCGTGCTGCCGCCTTCGCCGGTACCGCCTCCGGCCGTACGGTCGGTGCTCGTGGTGCCTCCGCCCGCACCGTCGTCGCTGGTGGTGCCTCCGCCCGTACGGTCGTTGCCGGTGGTGTCTCGGCGCGTGCCGCCCCGGCCCGTGCTGCCGTCTCGGTCTTTCCCGCCTCGGTCCGTGGCGCCGCGGCCGGTACCGCCCGGGTCTGTGTTCCCGCCCCGGCCCGTGCTGCCTTCGCCCGTGCTTCCGTCACCCGTACCGCCCAGCCGGAAGCGGCGCCGTACGGCTCCCGGGGCGGCGCGGGCGGCGTGCGGGGGGACCGCCACCGCCGGGCGGCGCCCGGCCGTAGCCGGGAGGAGGGAGGCCGGTGGCGGGATCCGGGCCGACAGGGCGGCCAGCAGGCCGATCACCGCGGCCGCCGCGCCGCCCCCGGCGCCCGCGTCCAGCCCCACCAGCAGCGCCGCCGCGACCAGCGGCGCCAGCAGGCTGTCCGCCCCCAGCACCAGGACCGCCGCGAACCACAGCAAAGCCCGGACCGGGTCGAACGCGGCCGGGTCGAAGGCCCGCACCCCCATCGCCAGCAGGCCGCCGCCCAGCGCGGCCAGCGCCGCCCCCGCCACGAACGCGAGCAGTTTCCAGGACGGCACCGGGACGCCCGCGGCGGCCGCGCCCGCCTCGTGGTCCCGCAGCGCCGCCAGCGCCCGGCCCGTGCGGCCCCGCCGCAGCGCCGCCACCGCCGCCAGCACGGCCGCCAGCAGCACCAGCTCCAGGACGTAGTAGCGGCGGTCCGTCGTGAACGCCGCCGGGCGCACCACGGTCAGGCCCGCCGTCGCATAGGGCTGCGCCAGCACGAACCGGCTCACCGCCACGCCCACCGCGAGCGTCACCAGTGCCAGCGCGAGGCCCCGGCGGCGGATCGCCGGCCAGCCCGTCAGCAGCCCCAGCGGCGCCACCAGCGCCACCGCCACCAGCAGCGCCGCCAGTTCCGGCATCCTCGGCACGCCCGGGACGCGGCCCGCCGCCAGCAGGGCCGTGAAGAGCGCGCCCAGGCCCGCGTACGCCCCCTGGCCCAGCGAGATCTGCCCCGCCCGCCCCGTCACCACGACCAGCGAAAGCAGGATCACCGCCAGGGCGGGGACCTGCACCGACGTCCGCAGGTCGACACCCGCGAGGCCCAGCGGCAGCACGAGCAGCACCGCCACCACCGCCCACACGCCCGGCGTCGCCCGCGCCCCCGCGGTCGCGTCCCGCGCCGGCACGTCCCGCGGCCCCGCCCGGACCGCGGGCGCCGCCAGGGCGACCACCAGCAGCGCCACCACGAACAGGTTCGCCCCGACCGCCTGCACCAGCGGGCCCGCCCACCCCGTCGGATGGAAGCGCGTCAGCTGCGCCTGGCCCACCCCGATGGCCAGCGCCACGCCCACCGCCACCGGCAGGCTCCGCATCCGCGCGGCCACCGCGACCGCGATCACCTCCAGCACCAGCAGCGGCAGCCCGTACGGGTCGAGCCGGACGTACGGGGCCAGCAGCACGCCCGTCAGCCCCGCCGTGAAGGAGCCGAACACCCACCCCGTCGCCGCGACCCGGTTCGTGTCGACGCCGTCCAGCGCGGCCAGGTCCCGGTTGTCCACCACCGCCCGCAGCTCCCGCCCCAGCCGCGTCCACCGCGTGACCCCACCCACCGCGCACGCCAGCGCCAGGGCCACCGCGAGCTGCGCCCACGGGGCGTCGCCCAGCAGCACCGGCGCGTCCGCCCGCGCCCCGCCGCCCCACACCAGTACCGCCCCGCCCACCAGCAGGACGAACACGCCGATCGACGCGACCAGCGTGCGCGCCGGGTCGGCTCCCCGCACGGCCGCGGGCCGGAACACCACCCGGTCCAGGGCCAGCCCGATGGCGGGAGCCACGACCAGCAGGGTCGTGCCCGCCGCCGCCCACAGCGGCCAGCCCCACTCCACCGCGAACTGGCGCAGCACGTACGCGCAGACCATCGCGACGGCGCCGTGCGCCAGGTTGAGCACGCCCGTCGCGCGGTACGTGACGATGAGCCCGACGCCGGTGAGGGCGGCCGCGCTGCCGACGGCGAGCCCGGCGAGGACCAGTTGGTACGTCAGCGAGCTCACGGCCCGCCGCCGTTCCCGCGTCTCTCGCCGTCGTCCCGGTTGCCGTGTCCGCCGCCGTTGCCGCGCCCTTCGCCGGCGTCCCGGTTGCCGTGTCTGCCGCTGTTCCCGTGTTCCCCACCGGTGTCTTGGCCGCCGTGTCCGCCGCCGTTGCCGCGCCCCTCGCCGGCGTCCCGGTTGCCGTGTCTGCCGCTGTTCCCGTGTTCCCCACCGGCGTCGTGGCTGCCGTGTCCGCCCCCGGCGCCGCCTTCCTCACCGTCGTCCCGGTGGCTCGGCCCGGCGCCGTCCGCGGTGGCCCGCCGGTCCTGTGCGGGCCTGCCGCCCTGGTGCCCGCCCGCACGTTCCCCGCCGCGCGTGTCGCCCGTTCGGCCTCCCGCCGGTCCACCGCCCCCGTCCGGCTCGCAGACCGGGCACGGGTCGAGGTCCGCCCCCGCGGCCGGCGCCACGTCCGGTTTGCCGGCCACCAGCGGGCAGTCCGGGCGGTGGGCCAGCGTGCCGCCCGGCACGCGCACCGGCGGCTCCTGCGACGACGGGCGGAAGGGCCCCCGGGCTCCGGCGGGGCCTCCTCCGGCTGCCGCTCCCCGGCGGGCGCGCCCGCGGCCGACCACAGGGCCGCGAGCCACACCGAGCCCGCCACCACCAGGGCCGCCCCCGGCACCGTGCCGGACGCGAGGTACGGCAGTTGGCGCTCCGCGAACCGCTCGCCCGACACCCCGTACCAGCCGAAGACGCACAGCACCACGCCTCCCGCCAGAGCGGTGATCCCGGCCCACCACAACCGTCGCGGCATCCGAACCCCTTCACGGCACTGCGCTGGCGACATGTCCAGATTCCTTGCACTATGCCGGGGAACGCACTCTGTCCGCGTCCTTCGACCCCGGTGGTGAGCCAGATGGTCCACAACAGTCCCGGCAGGCATCCGCGCACCGCAGCGCTGGCGGCCGCGGCGATCCTCCTCCTGGCGCCGCTCACCGCGGCGTGCGGCGACGACGGCGACGAGGCGCCGGGCATCACCCCCACGGAGATCGCCCCCACCACGGCGCGGCCCGACGGCACCCCGACGGGCGCTGCGCCCGCCGACGCCGAGGCCGCCCGCGAGGAGATCGAGGAGAACTGGCAGACGTTCTTCGCGCCGGAGACCAGCGTGGACGACAAGGTGGCGGTGCTGGAGAACGGGGAGCAGCTGCGCCCCGTGCTCCTCGGGTTCGCCGCGAACCCGCAGGCCCGGGACACCTCCGTCGAGATCACCGACATCGCCTTCGTGTCGGACACCCGCGCGGAGGTCACCTACGACCTGAGGGTCGGCGAGCAGACCCCGCTGCCCGACGCGAGGGGCACCGCCGTGTACCAGGACGACGTCTGGAAGGTCTCGCAGCAGACGCTGTGCGCGCTGGTGAAGCTCAGCGGCGACGCCACGGCCGTACCGGGCTGCTGACACTCCGTTGGAGCCTCCTCGCGCCCCGGCCGACCCCCGCGCGGCGCCGCGCGGCACGGGGGCCGGGCCGGGACGCGCCGCGGCGGTGCGCGCCGCCCTGGCGGTCGCGGCGCTGCTCCCGCTGCTGCTCGTGGCCGCCTGCGGCAGCCGCCTGCCGGAGAGCGACTTCGGGCCCCGCCGAGACGCCTCCCGCGCGCCCGTCAGGGTCGGCGTCATCACGAGTGCCACCAGCCCCGTCGGCGGCGAGGCGTTCGTCGGCCCGCGCGAGGGCGCCCTCGCCTACTTCGCCGACCTCAACGCGCGCGGCGGCCTCGACGGCCGCCCCGTCGAAGTCCTCACCTGCGACGACGGCGGCAGCGGCGTGGGCAACCACGCCTGCTTCACGGAACTGGTCCGGGAGCGCGGCGTCTTCGCCCTCGTCGCCACCACGTCCCTCGACTACGCCGCCGCCCGCCGCGTGTCCGCGGCCGGGGTGCCCGACATCGGCGGCCAGCCGATCACCCCGGCGTACGCCACCTACCCGCACCTGTACGGCATCTACGGCAGCTCCGCGCCCCGCACCGGCGCGGCGCCCGGCTGGGACGGCGTCCTCTACGGCGGCACCGAGGTGTACCGCTACTTCAAGGAGCGGCTCGGGGCGCGCACCGCCGGCGTCGTCGCGTACAACCAGAGCGCCTCCGCCGCGTACGCCGGGCTCATCGCCCGGGGACTGGAGACCGAGGGCTACCGGGTCGTGCGCGAGACCGTCGACTTCGCGCTCCCCAACTGGCGGGCTGTCGCCGCCGATCTGCGCGCCCAGGGCGCCGACGTCGTCTTCGACGCACTCGACAGCCACGGCAACGCCCGCCTGTGCGAGGCGATGGACGCCGTCGGCGCCACCGTCACGGCGAAGGTCACCAACGTGCAGAACTGGAACTCGGCGGTCCCCCGCGACTACGCCGACGCCCCCCGCTGCCGCAACGCCCTGTGGGCCACCGGCTCCAGCCGCAACCACGACGACCCCTCGCACCCGGCCGTACGCGCGTTCCGCGAGGCCATGGACACCTATCGGGAGGACACCTCCCTGCGCTCCCAGTGGCAGCTGGAGGGCTGGGCCGCGGCCATGTGGTTCACCGACGCGGCCCGCTCCTGCCTGGACGGCGGTGCGGGGGACCTGACGCGCGACTGCGTCGAGCGCTTCCTCGAACGCGACGAGCCCTACACGGCCGACGGGCTCCTGCTGCCGGTCCGCTTCCGCCATCTGGCGGAGCCCCCGGCCACCCGCCGGGCCTGCCTGTCGGTGGCGCGCTGGCGCGACGGCAGCGGCTGGGTCACGCAGGGCGAGATGACCGAGAACTGCGCGACCGTCCCCCAACTGGGCTACCGGCCATGACCACAAGCGCCCACCTGTGTCCATGTGTGGACATGACCGACCAGTACAGTCCGTACCTGACCGATCATTCACCAGGGGGACGCGGCAACGCGATGCGTATTTCCTTTCTGCTCCACAACGCGTACGGCATCGGGGGCACGATCCGTACCACCTTCAACCTCGCCGAGGAGCTCGCCCGGCGCCACGACGTCGAGATCGTCTCCGTCTTCCGGCACCGCGAGGAACCCACCCTCGGCGCGCCGACGGGCGTCACCATGAAGCACCTCGTCGACCTCCGCAGGGACAGCCCGACGTACGACGGCGACCACCCCGACTACACGAAACCCGCCAAGGTGTTCCCGCAGGGCGACAGCCGCTGGCGGCAGTACAGCCGGCTCACCGACGCCCGGATCGCGGCGCACCTGCGGTCCGTGGACGCCGACGTCGTCATCGGCACCCGCCCCGGGCTGAACGTGCACATCGCCCGCCAGACCCGGCGCGGCACCGTCCGCGTCGGCCAGGAGCACCTCACCCTCGGCAGCCACGGCTACCGGCTGCGCCGGGAAATAGGCTTCCGCTATCCGCTGCTGGACGCCGTGACCACCGTCACCGAGGCCGACGCCCGCGCCTACCGCACGGGCCTGAGGCTGCCCGGCGTCCGCATCGAGTCCGTGCCCAACAGCGTGCCCGCCCCGACCGTGCCGCCCGCCGACTCCACCGCCAAGGTGGTCGTCGCCGCCGGCCGGCTCACCCGGGTGAAGCGCTACGACCTCCTCATCGAGGCGTTCGCCAAGGTCGTCGCGGCCCGCCCCGACTGGCGGCTGCGGATCTACGGCGCCGGCGACGCCACCGGCAACGAGAAGAACGCCCTGCGCGCCCTCATCGAGGAGCGCGGACTGCACAACCACGTCCACCTCATGGGCCCCGCCCATCCCCTCGAACCCGAGTGGGTCAAGGGGTCCGTCGCCGCCGTCACGTCCCGTCTGGAGTCCTTCGGCATGACCATCGTGGAGGCCATGCGCTGCGGCCTGCCGGTGGTCTCCACCGACTGCCCGCACGGCCCCCGCGAGATCATCGAGGACGGCGTGGACGGGCGCCTCGTGCCGGTCGGCGACGCCGACGCCATCGCCGAGGCGCTGCTGACCCTCATCCAGGACGACGACCTGCGGCGCCGCGCGGGGCAGGCCGCGCTCGCCGCGTCCCGGCGTTTCGACCCGGACCGCATCGCGCGGCGCCACGAAGCGCTCCTCACGGAGCTGGTGGAGCGCGGACCCCGCGCCGAACGCGGCCGGGGCCGGACCCGCGACCTGCTGCACCGCGCCCGCGGCGCCGTCCTCGACGCGGCCTACGGCGTCCGCTACCGGGCCGCCGACGCCCTGAGAAAGGGGAAGCCCGCATGACCGGGCACCGGGCAGCGCACCACGGCGCCCCGCGCGCCGACTGCGTCGCGGACTCCGCCGGCGGCATCACGTTCGACATCGCGGACGCCGACGCCACCGAACCCGCCTTCGTGCTGCGGCTGCACGGCTCCGCCCCCCCGGAGGAGACCCGGCTGCCGCTCACCCCCGCGGACGAGGGCCGCTTCCGCGCGGTCCTGCCGAGCACCGTCGAGCTGGCCGAGGGCCGCTGGGACGCCTACATCGGCAGGCGGGCCGTAGAGCCCGGCATCCGCGACGTGCGGGCCCTGGTCGAGCAGGTCCACGAGCCGGACGCCCCTGTCACCAGCCGCATCCCCTACCCCACCGCCGACGGCCGGCTCGCCGTCCGCGCCTGGTTGCGCGACCCGCACGCCGAGGCCGGCGACGTGAGCTTCGCGCCCGGCGCCTGCCGGGTGACCGGCACCCTGTACGGGGCGCGCCTGGAAGCCGGCGCGGCCGCGGAGGCCCGGCACGGCGGTCGCAGCCACCGCCTGCCCGTCGACGGCGAGGGCGGCGTGTTCGCCTTCACCGTGCCGTACGCGCCGCTCGCCGAAGGGCCCGTCGACAGCCCGCGGCTGTGGCAGCTGTGGCTGCGCCCCGCCGAGGACGCCGACGCGGTCCGGGTCGCCCGCATCCTGGACGACGTCTGGGACCGCAGGAACGTGTTCGTCTACCCCGAGTACCGGGGCGACGGATACCGGGCGGCGCCCTGCTACAGCGCTGACAACGACCTCTGCGTCCGCGTCGCGCCCTGACCGCGCCCGCCGCCCGTGCACCGCGGACCGGTACGCACCGGCGGGCTCTGCGAGGCGCCCGGCCCCGCCGCCCCGCGCTGCCGCGCCGCCGCACGCCGGTCAGGTGCCGGCCGGTGCCGCCCGGTGCGCCGAGGGGGAGCAGCACGACGGGCCGTAGCCCCGTACGTGGAGGCGGGGCAGTGCGACGGGCCGCCGCCCGGAGGCGGGGCAGTGCTACGGGCCGACGCCGCTCCGGGCCGCCGCCCACCGCACGGCCCGTATCGCTGCACGGCCCGTGCTCTCCGTTCCCTGCACCCGGGCCCTCGCCTCCGCCCGGTGCGGGGGTGTCCTCGTTCCGCCGGTGCGGGACGCGGAAGGCGGGGGCGCCGCGTGGCTGCTCCGCGCGGCTACCGCCGGGCTTTCGCGGCGCTGGGCCGGTGCCGAATCGCTTCCGCGCCCCGGCGGGCGCACCGGCTTCACGTGGTATGCCGGGCTCGCGGCGGGCTGTGCGCGCACACCCTCCGGATATGTGGGAATGGTGCGGAGAGCCGGTGAACCGGCTGTGACCCGAAGGCACTGTCGAATCCGTACGGGGGAATTGCGGCGGCCCTTCGAATGACCCGTCCGCGCGCCTGCGGAAAACGCAGGAGAACCCCGCCGATTCACCCGGCCGGGAGCGCGCGCCTTTGTGACAGAGATGTGACACGCTCCCGACCGCGGGATGGCGGGACTGGTGTACGGATGCGTACGGTGAGCGGCATGGGATCGATACCGACACCATCAGGGGAACAGCCCGCCGACACGCCGGAGGCGTACGTCGGACTCGACGAGCGGACGGCGGAGCGGCAGGCCCGCTCCCGCGGCTGGACGACTGTCAGGGCGCTGCCACCGGGCGCCGTCATCACGCTGGAGTACGTCGCCGGCAGGATCAACTTCGAGGTCCGCGACCACCTCGTCGTGCGCTGCTGGGTGGGCTGACGGCGGCAGGGCCCCGGCCGTCCGGCCGGGGCCCTGCCGCGTTCCGCGTGGCGGTCGCGCGTGTCAGCCGCTCGTCAGCGGCCGTGAGCGGGGCGGTCTGCGGCTGCCGCCGGGCGTGACCGGTGTCCGCTCCGACCGCACGGCCGCGTGGACGCGGGGCTGCGACAGCGTCGTACGCATGCTTCCGGGGCGTCCGCCGCCCGTGCCGGCGCCAGGCGCCGCACCGACCGGCCCGGCCGCCGGCTCCGCGGGCGCCGCCGGGCCGGCCGCCCGCTCGGGCACGGCCGCGACCGGCACCGGACGGGGCTCCGGCTGCCGCACGGCGGCCGGAGCGGCCACGGGGGCCGGCGCGGCGGGGCCAGGGCGGGAGCGGGCCGCCGGTCCGCGAGGCGCTCGCGGATCCGGTCGCGGGCCGCCAGCACGCGGACCTCGGCGCGGGCGATCAGCGGCTCGCACCAGGGCAGCCCCAGCAGGATCAGGAGGCCGGCGGCCCAGCCCAGCAGGACGTCGCTCAGCCAGTGCGTACCGAGGTAGACCGTGGTCAGGCCGACCCCGAGGGCCACCACGGCGGACAGCGCCGACAACCAGCGGCGCGCCGAGGGAGTCGTGGCCAGATAGGCGAGAATGCCCCAGGTCACGACGGCGTTGGCGGTGTGGCCCGAAGGGAATATATCCCCGCCCGCGAACATCTCGGCGGAGCCGATCTGCGTCGCGTAGTGCGGTCCCAGCCGGCCCAGGCCGAGCTTGACCGAGCCGACCGTCACGTTCAGCAGCAGCAGCGCCGTGCCCAGCACCAGCAGGGGGCGCAGCGTGTGCATGCGCCAGCAGCGCCAGCCGAGCCAGCCCGCCACCATCAGGGACGTCGGACCGCGCTGGCCGAGAACCACGAAGTAGTCCAGCGGAGCGTGCAGCACCGGCCACTGCTGGTACGGCCGGAACAGCATGACCTTCCAGTCGGCGAGCACCAGCCACGTCGAGGCCAGGACGGCCACGACGATGGCCGCGTAGAACACGGCCGTCCCGCCGAAGAGGGCGAGACGGGTGCGGCTCATCCGCGGGATCTCAATCTTCGGCGGTTCCGGCTCCCGGTCGAGCCGGGCAAAGATGTCGGTACGCACCCAATCGACGTTACAGGGAGTGAGTGTCAGCCCCGGTCGATCAGGTCTCTTTGTGATGACGATGTGATGTGGAGTGGGTCTCGGCGCCTGTTTATCGGATGTCTTCCATAAAACGTCCCGGCGGCCGCCGGTAATACCGCAAAGGCTCCTTCCGTAAGGCGGCGGCCGGGGTGCGGGAAAATGTGCGCGCAGGCGTGCGCGGGGAAATTGGCGCCGGTATGCCCCGCGGGCCGGCGCCGGTCCGCGGCGTGTCGCACCGCCCGGCCGGGCGCTCCGGCGCGCGTGTCGCGGCGCGCCGCGGGCCCGGCGCGGCGCCCGCTCGCGCGTGGCGTACGCCACACCCGCCGGTCCGTTTCGGTGAGAGATGGGCCACGCGCCACCCGCCCGGCTTCACGTAGGCTGACGTTTCGCTCGCCGTCGATGCCGGCCGCCCCGGGAACGTCCCCTCCCGGCAGGGCGCCCGCCGAGCGCGAGGGTTCCACGGGAGGTTACGTATATGTCCGGAACGACCACTGCCGGAGCGCGTCCGCGTGTCGCCGGTGGCGGTGTCAACCGCTGGGTCGTCCTGGTCGTCCTCTGCGTGAGCCTGCTGCTCGTCGCGCTGGACGCGACCGTCCTGCACGTGGCGGTGCCCGCGGTCACGGAGGACCTGCGCCCCAGCGCCACCGGGCTGCTGTGGATCGTCGACGCCTACCCGCTGGTCTGCGCCTCGCTGCTGATCCTGTTCGGCACGCTGGGCGACCGGATCGGCAGACGGCGCGTCCTGCTCGCCGGCTACGCGCTCTTCGGCGTGGCGTCCGCGATGGCCGCGATGGCCGACACGCCCGCCGTGCTGATCGCCGCGCGCGCCCTGCTCGGCGTCGGCGGGGCGATGATCATGCCGGCCACGCTGTCCCTCCTCCGGGCGGTCTTCCCGGACCGGCGCGAACGGGCCACGGCCATCGGCATCTGGACCGCCGTGGCCGCGGTGGGCGCCGCCACCGGGCCGGTCCTCGGCGGCTTCCTCGTCGAGCACTTCTGGTGGGGCTCGGTCTTCCTCATCAACATCCCGCTGATGGCGGTCATCCTGCCGGTCGGGCGGTGGCTGCTGCCCGAGTCGCGGGGCAGCGGCGACGGCCCCTGGGACGTGCTCGGCGCCCTGATGGCCGCAGGGGGCGTCCTCGGCATCGTCCTCGGCGTCAAGCGCGCCGGGGTCGGCGGCGACCTGCCAGGCCCCGCCGCGCTCGGCCCGCTGCTGATCGGCGCGGCCCTGCTGGTGCTCTTCGTCCGGCGGCAGCGGCGCCGCGAACACCCCCTCATCGACATGCGGATGTTCTCCCGCGCCGCCTTCACCACCTCCGTGGGCTGCATCGTGCTGGCGATGCTCGCCCTCGTGGGCCTGCAGCTCATCGCCGTCCAATACCTCCAACTGATCCTCGGCCTGAGCCCCGTCGAGACCGGCCTCAGGCTGCTGCCGCTCACCTTCGCCGCGATGGCCGCGGGCGCGGCCGGCTCGGCCGTCCTCAACCGGCTGGGCCCGCGCCGGATGGTCGGCTTCGGCTTCACCCTCACCGCCGGCGCCGTGCTCCTGCTGGTCCTCATGAGCCACGACGACCGCCCGCTGCTGCTCACCGTCGGCTTCGTCCTGCTCGGCTTCGGCCTCCAGACCACCCTCTTCGGCGCGTACGAGTCGATGCTCAGCGAGGCCCCCGCGGAGTGCGCGGGCGGCGCCGCCGCCATCGGCGAGACCTCCTACCAGCTCGGCGCCGGCATGGGCATCGCGCTGCTCGGCAGCGTCATGAACGCCGCTTACGCCCCCGGGCTGACCGGCGTGCCCGGCGTGCCCGACGAGGCCGCCGCCGCCGCGGCCAACTCGCTGGGCGAGGCGTACCAGGTGGCCGCCCGGCTCGGCGGCGAGGCCGGCGAGGCCCTGCAGACGGCCGCGCGCCACGCCTTCGTCCACGGACTGCACGTCACCCTGGTGGTCAGCGCCGTGCTGCTGCTCGCGGGCGCCCTCATGGCGCTGCGGCTGCCGCGCGCCATGGAAGCGCACGCGGACCCGGCGGACGCCGTACCGGAGGACGCCGCCCCGGCGGCCGGCGGCCACGGCGCGGAGGCGACCGAGGCGGGCGCGGCGCTCCCGGGCGGCCGCGGGAAGCCGGACACGGACGGGGACCGCCGCGCGGACGCGCCGTGCGAGTCGCGCCAGGCGGGCCGCGTCCCGGCACGCCGCGCCCCCGCGGAGGCGGCCGGATCTGGACGCGCGGCACACTGACCCGTAACGTCAGCGCGCGGCCGTGACTATCACCGATAGTTTCAGCTGCCCGTTGTCCCGCTCGGCCAGCCGCCGGAGGTCCGTATGACCGCACCCGCCCAGCCCGCGAAGCTCCCGCCGTTCGACCCGGGGGACCCCCTGGGCCTCGACGACCTGCTCGACGCCGAGGACCTCGCCGTCCGCGACACCGTGCGCTCCTGGGCCGCGGACCGGGTCCTGCCGCACATCGCGGAGTGGTACGAGAAGGGGGAGCTGCCCGGCATCCGGGAGCTGGCCCGCGAGCTGGGCGCGCTCGGCGCGCTCGGCATGTCCCTCCAGGGCTACGGCTGCGCCGGCGCGAGCGCCGTCCAGTACGGGCTCGCCTGCCTGGAGTTGGAGGCGGCGGACTCCGGCATCCGCTCCCTGGTCTCCGTCCAGGGCTCGCTCGCCATGTACGCGATCTGGAAGTACGGCTCCGAGGAGCAGAAGCAGCGCTGGCTGCCCTCCATGGCGGCGGGCGAGACCATCGGCTGCTTCGGCCTCACCGAGCCCGACCACGGCTCCGACCCCGCCTCCCTGCGCACCTACGCGAAGAAGGACGGCGCGGACTGGGTCCTCAACGGCCGCAAGATGTGGATCACCAACGGCTCCGTCGCCGGGGTCGCCGTCGTCTGGGCGCAGACCGACGAGGGCCTGCGCGGCTTCGCCGTGCCGACCGACGCACCGGGGTTCTCCGCCCCGGAGATCAGGCACAAGTGGTCCCTGCGGGCCAGTGTCACCAGCGAGCTGGTCATGGACGACGTCCGGCTGCCCGCCGACGCGGTGCTGCCGGGCGTGACCGGCCTGAAGGGTCCGCTGAGCTGCCTCTCGCACGCCCGCTACGGCATCGTGTGGGGCGCCATGGGCGCGGCCCGCGCCTCCTTCGAGGCCGCGGTCGACTACGCCAAGGGCCGCGAGCAGTTCGGCCGCCCCATCGGCGGCTTCCAGCTCACCCAGGCGAAGCTGGCCGACATGGCGGTCGAGCTGCACAAGGGCATCCTGCTCGCCCACCACCTGGGGCGCAGGATGGACGCGGGGCGGCTGCGCCCCGAGCAGGTCAGCTTCGGCAAGCTGAACAACGTGCGGGAGGCGATCGAGATCTGCCGCACCGCGCGGACGATCCTCGGCGCGAACGGGATCTCGCTGGAGTACCCCGTGATGCGGCACGCCACCAACCTGGAGTCGGTGCTCACCTACGAGGGCACCGTCGAGATGCACCAGCTGGTGCTGGGCAAGGCGCTCACCGGCCTGGACGCCTTCCGGGGGTGAGCCGGGCGGGGCGGTGCCGGCGCGCCGGGCTCCGGCCGCCGGCGGGGCGGCCGCCGGACCGGGCCCTGCCGCCGGGGAGCGGGCCGCCGCCGGGCCGCAGGACGGCGGCTCCGGCTCTGGCGGGACCTCAGCTCTGGTTGAAGAAGCCGTCGTCGGAGCGGCCCCCCGGCTCCCCGGTGATGATCCGCGTGTCCGCGGGGGTCAGCAGGAAGACCCGGGTGGCCACCCGCTCGATCGAGCCGCGCAGCCCGAAGGTCAGCCCGGCGGCGAAGTCGACGACGCGCTTGGCGTCGTCGGGCTCCATGGCGGTCAGGTTCACGATGACCGGGACGCCGTCGCGGAACAGCTCGCCGATCGCCCGGGCGTCGCGGAAGCCGTCCGGGGACACCGTGGCGATCCGGCGGCCCTCCTCCTGCGCGGTCTCGGAGGCGACCCGCACCCGCGGGTCGGTCACCCAGGCGTCGCCGCTGTCAGCACCCTCGGCGTACTCGTCGTCGTAGTAGCGCTCGTCGTTGTCCTCGACGAGTCCGAGCCATGCACTCGCCCTGCGCACCGATCCCATGGACGCCTCCTTTCAACACGGTCTCTCGTGGTCCCGTTACCTCTATGGTCGTCCATGATGCGGATTGCGCGCCAAGTGGATAGTCGCCGCGCGAGCGATTCGTGACGGGACTGGTGCAGTGCGTATGGCGGTCCGTCAGAGTTCTTCCTGTACAGGGGGCATGAAGCCCCCTGATTGTCACTCAAATATGACATTCGGACCGTACGGGTGAGCGTACGGACGTACGGGTGAACGGACACCCGGCTACCATGCCCCTCCGAACACGGCACACACACGGGGGGAACGCCTATGTTCGGCATCGTCCGACCCTGCACGCACCGGCTCGCCGGCGGACTCAAAGCGGAGTGGATGGCGCACCTGTGCGGGCTCTGCCTGGCCCTGCGCGCCGACCACGGCCAGCTGGCCCGGGTCGCCACCAACTACGACGGGCTCATCGTCTCGGTGCTGACGGAGGCTCAGACCGGGCCCGCCGCCGGCGCCCGGCGCACCGCGGGCCCCTGCCCGCTGCGTGCGATGCGCACCGCGCCCGTCGCGCGCGGCGAGGGCGCCCGGCTCGCCGCGGCCGTCTCCCTGGTCCTCGCCTCCGCGAAGGTGCGCGACCACGTGGCCGACGGGGACGGGCTGCTCGCCCGCCGCCCCCTCGCCGCCGCGGCCCGCGGGGTGGCCCGCCGCTGGGACCGCGCCGGATCCCGCGCCGGCCGGGAACTCGGCCTCGACACCGCCGTCCTGCTGGACGCGGTGGGACGGCAGTCCGCCGTCGAGGCGCTCGCGGGCCCCGGCACTCCGCTGCTGACCGTCACCGAGCCCACCGAGACGGCCACCGCCGCCGCGTTCGCCCACACCGCCGTGCTCGCCGGCAAGCCGCACAACGCGGCGCCGCTCGCCGAGGCCGGCCGCCTCTTCGGCCGCCTCGCCCACCTGCTCGACGCCGTCGAGGACCGGGAGGCCGACCGGGCGGCGGGCGTGTGGAACCCGCTGGCGGCCACCGGGACCCCGCTCACCGAGGCCCGGCGGCTCGCCGACGACGCCGTCCACGGCATCCGCCTCGCCCTCCGGGACGTCGACTTCGCCGACGGCCGGCTCGCCCACCGGCTGCTCGCCCACGAGCTGCACCGCTCGGTGGACCGGGCCTTCGGCACGGCGGCCTGCGCCCACCAGGGCGGCCACGGCGCGCCCGGCACGCCGACCGGCGTCGGCACGCCCCCGGCTACGGCACGCCGCCCGGCTTCGGCGGCGACCAGCACCCGCCCCTGCGCAAACCGCCGCGCGGTTTCCTGGCGGGCTGCGCGGCCTTCGCCTTCCTGTGCTGCACGTGCCGACTGTGCTGCGCCGAGGAGTACGAGGGGCCCTGGTCCCGGCAGAAGAGGGAGGGCTGCTGCCGGGACTGCGACTGCGGGTGCTGCGAGGGCTGCGGCGACTGCTGCTGCTGCCCCTGCGACGGATGCTGACCCCGTACGGTGTCCGATATGAGGAGTTCAGTCACTGACGGCGACCCGCGGAGCGACTGGGAGAGCTGGCACGGGGAACGCGTCACCCGGGTCGCGGAGCCCCACGGCCCGCTCTCCCTGACCGGCACCCACTGGCTCGCCGACCACCCCGACGGCCGCCTGCCCGCCGTGCCCGGCAGGTGGCGGGCCGACGGCGGCGCGGTGCTGCTGAGCGCCGCCCCCGAGGACGGCCTCTCCCTCGACGGCGCGCCGTTCACGGGCGAGGTCCGCCTCACCGCCGACCGCGTGCCCGTCGACCGGTCCCGGGTCGCCTGCGGGGGGCGGCGGCTCGTCGTGATGAGCCGTGAGGGGCAGTGGGCGGTCCGCGACTTCGACCCGGACGCCCCGGCCCGCCACGTCTTCACGGGCATCGAGGCCACCCCGTACGACCCGCGCTGGGCCGTGCCGGGGCGCTACCGGCCGTACGGGGAGGTGCGGGCGATCCGGGTGGAGAACGCCGACGGGCGGGAGCGCGGACTGCACCTGTCCGGCGAGCTGGCCTTCACCCTGGAGGGCGCCGGGCACACCCTCCAGGTCGCCGAGGAGGACGACGGCGCCCTGTGGGCGGTCTTCGCCGACGCCACCAGCGGCCAGGCCAGCTACCGCTTCCGCTTCCTGCGGCCCGCGCCGCCCGCCGCCGACGGCTCCGTGACCGTCGACTTCAACCGCGCGCTGCTGCCGCCGTGCGCCTTCGCCGCCCACTTCATCTGCCCCTTCCCGCCGCCGGGCAACACCCTCCCCGTCGCCGTCGCCGCGGGGGAGCGCCAGGTGCTCGCGGGCTGACGGGCGCAGGCCGGCGGCCACGGCGGGCCGTCCGCGCGGGCAGCGGGCGGCCCCGTCCCGGCCTGCGCGGGGCGGGGCCCGCCGGTGGCCGGGAGTCGAGCCCGCCCCTCGTCGCGGGCCGCGGCGGCAGCCGCCCCGCAGGAACGCCCGCTGCCCCCGGGCGCGCGGCCGGCAGCCGCGGAGGCCGCTGCCCCGGCCGCAGGGGACGGGGCAGCGGATCGGCCCACGGGACGCGCACGGGTCTGCCAAGGTGACGCCCAGTCACTTGGTGACTCCGACAGGGGCGGTGGAAACAAGACAGGACTAGTCCTCACGCGCCGCACACCCGGCCACTGCGCCGAGTGTTCGCAGTCGGAACCGAACAGCGGTGACCAGGGGTAGCCCCCTTCCCGGCGGACGCCCGGTGCGCCTCGTGCGCCCGTCCTGAAGTCGACCTTGTGTGCGCCCCGTTGGCCTCGGAATAGTGGGCGATCCATCCTCCGTGCCAGGGCACCCCACGCGCCCGGGCACGGCCCCCACAGGAGGTCGATGTTGAAGCACCGACGCATATCCACGCGCCGTGCGGCCGCCGCGGGCGGAGCCGTGGTG
Source organism: Streptomyces sp. CC228A (assembly GCF_021390935.1). Classification (GTDB taxonomy): domain Bacteria; phylum Actinomycetota; class Actinomycetes; order Streptomycetales; family Streptomycetaceae; genus Streptomyces. The sequence continues at coordinate 777,980 of NZ_JAJPUI010000001.1, read as the reverse complement.
GCTCTGCTGGGCGCGGCGATCACGTTCCAGACTGCGAACGCCAGTGAGGACGCCCCGCGGTTCGAGGCGCGGACCCTCACCGCGGGCGCGGCCGGAAAGCTCGCCTCGTCACTCGGCGAGCGGCTCGGTGACGCGGACACCGCGGGCGCCTGGTACGACAGTGCGTCCCGCACCCTCGTCGTGAACGTGGTCGACGAGGACGCCGCCCAGGCCGTGCGCCGCGCCGGCGGCCAGGCCCGGATGGTCGAGTACTCCCTCGCCGAACTGAAGGGCGCCCGCGGCACCCTGAAGGAGCGGGCCACCATGCCCGGCACCTCGTGGGCCGTCGACCCGCGCACCAACAAGGTCGTGGTCACCGCCGACAGCACCGTCAAGGGCGCGGCCTGGAAGAAGCTCACCGGAGTCGTCGCCGAGCTCGGTTCCAAGGCGGAGGTCAAGCGCGCCGAGGGCGTGTTCACCCCGTTCGGCGCGGGCGGCGACGCCATCCTCACCGGCGGCAGCCGCTGCTCCCTGGGCTTCAACGTGCTCAGGAACGGGCAGCCCCACTTCCTCACCGCAGGCCACTGCGGCGCCGCCGGCAGCCGGTGGTCCGAGAGCGGGGGCCGCGCACCCGTCGGCACGATGGTCGACTCCCGGTTCCCCGGCGACGACTTCGCCCTCGTCCGCTACGACCGGGACGTCGCACGCCCCAGCGCCGTCAACCTCTACAACGGCACCGGGCAGCGGATCACCGGCGCCGCCGAGGCCGCCGTGGGCATGCAGGTGGTCCGCAGCGGCTCCACCACCCAGGTCCACGACGGCGTCGTCACCGGCCTCGACGCGACCGTCAACTACGGCAACGGCCAGATCGTGGAGGGGCTCATCCAGACCACCGTCTGCGCCGAGCCCGGCGACAGCGGCGGCTCCCTCTTCTCCGGCGACCAGGCCGTCGGCCTCACCTCCGGAGGCAGCGGCGACTGCACCTCCGGCGGTGTGACGTTCTTCCAGCCCGTCACCGAGGCCCTTGCGGCGTACGGCGCGGCCATCGGCTGACCCCGGGGACGCACCCGGCACCCGGCCCCGACGCTCACTCCTGCTACGGGGCGGGGGGCAGGAAGGCGCCCCGGAGGCGTCAGGGGCGGGGCCCGTACGGTGGACCACCGTACGGGCCCCGCCCCTCAGTCACGTCGGCGGGTGGGTGCGGGCGGCCCGCCGGGCGCGGCCGCCGGGGGGCGGGTCACGAGCCGACCGCCCTGCCGGGGATGCCGGGCCGCCGCACCGACGACACGACCAGGGTCACCACCGTGCCCACGACCGCCCAGATCGCCAGCACCTGGAGGGACCCCGAGACCGCGTTCCCGTCGAAGTAGGCGAGGGAGCGGGCCGCCCACGTGCCCGCGCCCGGCGGCAGGGCGGGGCCGATCGCCTGCCAGAAGTCCGGCAGCATCGGCCCGGGGAAGACGCCGCCCGCGCTCGGGTTGCCGGCGATCACGATCAGCAGCACGGCCAGCCCGATCCCGACGATGCCGGTGAGCGACTGGAGCGCCAGGGTGGCCGCCCCGACCGCGAACACCACCAGTGCGCCGAGGCCCCACAGGGCGGCCAGGCTCCCGGGCAGGGCGTCCAGGACCGGGTCGACGAGGAGGGCGCCGCCCAGCCCGCCGAGGACCGCCGAGAGCGCGAGGACGGCCAGCCGGATGACCGCGCGCGGGACGTTGGCGGGCCGCGCGCCGGCGCTGACCGCCAGGGCGGACGCCAGCAGGTAGCCGCCCACGCACCACCCCACCACCAGGTAGAACGAGGTCAGGCCGTTGAAGTCCTGGCGGGAGGCCGGGGCCAGGTCCACGGTCCGCACGGTGCGCCCCTGGGCCCGTTCCGCCCGGGTGACGATCTGCTCCAGGGTGGTGGCCATGGCCTTGCCGCCGCCGGAGGCGACCAGCAGGGTGTCGGTGGTGCCCGCCGGGTCGACGACCAGCGCGCCGTAGACCTTCCGGTGCGCGACCTGGGACCTGGCCTCCGCCGCGTCGCTCAGGGTGCGCGGGTCCAGCGGGTCGCCGGGCAGCCGCTCCAGCCGCGCGGCGGCCTGCTCGGCGGCCGCTCCCGGGGCCGCGACACCGAACGGCACGTCCTTCGGCTTCGGGTCGTGCAGGGCGCCCACGTAGGACGCGATGAACAGCAGCTGGAGCGCCAGGACGCCGAGGACCAGCAGCGCGGCCCGGGGCGTGACGGCACCACGGAGTTCGGAAGCGAACGTCATGGTGCCACGCTCCGGGGTGCACCCCGTTTGTGCAGGTGGGAGGGGTCCGAATGGCTGAGGGCGGGGGAGCGGGGCCGCGCGGCCGGGCCATGCGCAACGGAGTCGTACATCCGTTCGAACTTGGTCTATGGTGGGGAGCAGGGGGGTGGTGAGGTTCGGATCGACTCAGGAGGTGCGGGTGCCGCCGTTCACGCATCTGCACACCGTCTCCGGCTTCTCCCTGCGCTACGGGGCCTCGCACCCGGAGGCGCTGGCGGCGCGCGTCGCCGAGCGGGGCATGGACGCCGTCGCCCTGACCGACCGCGACACCGTCGCGGGGGCGGTCAGGTTCGCCCAGGCGTGCGCACGGGAAGGCGTCCGCCCCCTGTTCGGCGCCGACCTCGCCCTCGGGCCGCGGCCCGAGGCGGGCACCCGGCCCACCGAACGCCGCCGCACCCCCGTGCGCGGCGGCGCCTTCGTCGACGAGTCGGCGCCCCGCGCCGTCTACCTCGCCCGCTCCCGGCGCGGCTGGGCCGCCCTGTGCCGGATGGTCGGCGCCGCCCACGCCGACCGGCCCGGCCGCCAGGCCGGTGCGCCCGCCCTGCTGCCCTGGGACGACAACCACGGCGAGGACCTGACCGTCCTGCTCGGACCCGCCTCCGACGTCGGCCGCGCCCTGGCCGAGGGCCGCCCCGACCGCGCCGCCCGGCTCCTCGCCCCCTGGCGCGAGCGGTACGGCGGCGCACTGCGCCTGGAGGTCGTCCACCACGGCCGCACCGGCACCGGCCCCGGCTCGCTGCGGCACGCCGCCCGCACCCTCGGGTTCGCCGCCGACCAGGGTGTACGCCCCGTCCTGAGCAACGCCGTGCGGTACGCCGACCCCGGCCAGGGGCCGGTCGCCGACGTCCTGGACGCGGCCCGCCGCCTCGTCCCCATCGACCCGGCCAAGGGCCTGGACGGCGGCGAGCGGTGGCTCAAGGACCCCGCCGCCATGGCCGCCGTCGCCGAGCGGGTCGCCGAGGCCGCGGGGCAGCGCCGCGACACCGCCCACCGGCTGCTCGCCCTCACCGAGGAGACCGCCGCCGCCTGCCTGGTCGACCCCGAGGACGACCTCGGCATCGGCACCGTCCACTTCCCCGAGCCGCACCTCGTCGGCGCCGGCCGCCGCACCGCCGAGCGCGTGCTGCGCTCCCGCTGCGCTGCCGGCATGGTGCTGCGCGGCCTCGACGGGAAGCGGGAGTACTGGGCCAGGCTGGACGACGAGCTGCGCACCGTCGAGCGGCTGGGCTTCGCCACGTACTTCCTCACCGTCGCCCAGGTCGTCGACGACATCCGGGGCATGGGCATCAGGGTCGCCGCGCGCGGCTCCGGCGCCGGCTCCCTCGTCAACCACCTGCTCGGCATTGCCCACGCCGACCCCGTCGAGCAGGACCTGCTGATGGAGCGGTTCCTGTCGGTGCGGCGGCCCGCCCTGCCCGACATCGACATCGACGTGGAGTCCGCCCGCCGCCTGGAGGTCTACCGCGCGATCCTGGACCGCTTCGGTCCCGAGCGGGTCGCCGCCGTCGCCATGCCCGAGACCTACCGGGTCCGCCACGCCGTACGGGACGTGGGCGCCGCCCTGTCCATGGACCCGGCCGACATCGACCGGATCGCCAAGTCGTTCCCGCACATCCGCGCCCGGGACGCCCGCGCCGCCCTGGACGAGCTGCCCGAGCTGCGGGAGCTCGCCGGCGAGCGGGAGCGGTACGGCAGGCTGTGGGAGCTGGTCGAGGCGCTGGACGCGCTGCCGCGCGGCGTCGCCATGCACCCGTGCGGGGTGCTCCTCTCCGACGCCTCCCTGCTCTCCCGCACCCCCGTGGTGCCCACCAGCGGCGAAGGCTTCCCCATGGCGCAGTTCGACAAGGACGACGTGGAGGCGCTCGGCCTGCTCAAGCTCGACGTCCTCGGGGTGCGCATGCAGTCCGCGATGGCCCACGCCGTCGCGGAGATCGCCCGCACGACGGGGGAGCGGATCGACCTCGACGACCCGGCGCAGGTCAGGCCGGGCGACCCGGCGACGTACCGGCTCATCCGGTCCGCCGAGACGCTCGGCTGCTTCCAGATCGAGTCGCCGGGCCAGCGCGACCTGGTCGGGCGGCTCCAGCCGGCCACCTTCCACGACCTGGTCGTGGACATCTCCCTCTTCCGGCCCGGTCCCGTGGCCGCCGACATGGTCCGCCCGTTCATCGCCGCCCGCCACGGCCGCGCCCCCGTCCGCTACCCGCATCCGGACCTGGAGGAGGCGCTGCGCGAGACGTACGGGGTCGTGGTGTTCCACGAGCAGATCATCAAGATCCTCGACATCATGACCGGCTGCGGACGGGAGGAGGCCGACGCGGTGCGGCGCGGGCTGTCCGACCCGGAGTCGCAGGGGCGCATCAAGGCGTGGTTCGCGCGGCAGGCGCAGCGCAAGGGGTACGCGGACGACGTGGTCGCGCGCACCTGGGAGATCGTGGAGGCGTTCGGCTCGTACGGCTTCTGCAAGGCGCACGCGGTGGCGTTCGCCGTGCCGACCTACCAGTCGGCCTGGCTGAAGGCGCACCACCCGGCCGCCTTCTACGCCGGGCTGCTCACGCACGACCCGGGCATGTACCCGAAGCGGCTGCTGCTGGCGGACGCGCGGCGCCAGGGGGTGCCGGTGCTGCCGGTGGACGTGAACCGGTCGGGAGCCGCACACCGTATCGAACTGGTGTCTGAGGGGGCATCCGCTTCACCCCTTTCCTCCCGGATGTGGGGGCTGCGGCTCGCCCTGGCCGACGTCCACGGCATCAGCGAGGCCGAAGCCGCCCGCATCGAGGCGGGGCAGCCCTACGCCTCCCTGCTCGACTTCTGGGAGCGGGCCCGCCCGAGCCGGCCCGTCGCCGAACGGCTCGCCCAGGTCGGCGGCCTCGACGCGTTCGGCGCCAACCGCCGCGACCTGCTGCTCCACCTCGCCGAACTGCACCGCGTCCAGCGCGGCGCCGGCTCGTACGGCGACCAGCTGCCGCTCGCCGGCGGCCGCAGGTCCGCCCCCCTCGGCCTCCCCGACCTGACCGACGCCGAACGGCTCAGCGCCGAGCTCGGCGTGCTGTCCATGGACGCCTCCCGCAACCTGATGACCGACCACCACGCCTTCCTGGAGGAGCTCGGCGTCGTCACGGCACGGCAGCTCCGGGCGACGGCGAACGGCCGGACCGTGCTGGTCGCGGGAGCCAAGGCCGCCACCCAGACCCCGCCCATCCGCTCCGGCAAACGCGTCGTCTTCACCACCCTCGACGACGGCACCGGCCTGGTCGACCTCGCCTTCTTCGACGACAGCCACGAGCGGTGCGCCCACACCGTCTTCCACTCCTGGCTGCTGCTGGTCCGCGGCACCGTGCAGCGGCGCGGCCCGCGCAGCCTCAGCGTGGTCGGGTCGGCCGCCTGGAACCTGGCCGAACTCGTCGAACTGCGCCGGGAAGGCGGGCTCGACGCGGTCGCCGCCCGGCTGGCCGAGCCCGGCCCCGGCACCACCGCACGGCCGAACGGCGACGACCGCCGGATCACCATGCCCACCGGGTACGCGATGCACCCCTGGGCCGACCTGCGCCCGGCGGGCGGGGCGGGCGCGGCACCCGGGCGCAAGCTGTGGCACCAGAGCCAGGGGAGCGCGGGATGAGCGGCATGGTCCTCTCCGTGCGCTTCCGGACGGAGCAGGCACGCGAAGACGGCGGGCCCGCCGGGGCGGAGGCGCTGCTGCCGCACCTCCTCGGGCTCCTGGGCGCGTTCACCCCGCTCGTGCAGGCCGACCCGCCGGACGCGGCACTCGCCGACCTGCGCGGCGCCGTACGGTACTTCGGGCGGGGGCCCGCCGAACTGGCCGCCGTCATCCGGGTCCGGGCGCTCGCCCTGTACGGCGTGGACTGCGCCATCGGCGCCGGGCCCAACCCCCTGCTGGCCCGCATGGCGGCGCGGCGGGCGCGGCCCGGCACGACCCTGGTGGTCGACGACCCGGAGGAGTTCCTGCGCGACCAGCCGGTGGGCGCGCTCGACGGCGTCGGCAGGAGCACCGCCCGCACCCTGGTCGCCTACGGGCTCGACACGGCGGGCCGGGTCGCGGACACCCCGCTCGCCGTGCTGCAGCGGATCCTCGGCGCCCGCGCGGGGCGCGACCTGTGGGAGCGGGCGCGGGGCGTCGACCGCACGCAGGTCGTCCCGGACGCCGCGGCCCGCTCGGTCGCCGCGGAACGGTCCTTCCCGCGCGACGAGCTCGACCGGGACCGGCAGCGCCGCGCACTGCTCTCCCTGGCGCAGGAACTGGGCGCCCGCATGCGGTCCGAGGCCCAGGTGTGCCGCGCGCTGACGCTCACCGTGCGGTACGCCGACCGGTCCGCCACCACCAGGACCCGCACCCTGCGCGAACCGACCGCGCACTCCGCGGCCCTCACCGCGGCCGTGTACGCCCTGCACGACGGGCTCGCCCTCCAGCGGGCCCGGGTGCGCGGCGTCACCCTGCGCGCCGAAGGGCTCCTGCCGGCCGAACAGGCCGCCCACCAGCTGTCGTTCGACCCGGCCGACGAGAAGGCCAGGAAGCTGGAGGAGGTCGCGGACCGGGCCCGGGCGCGGTTCGGCCCTGACGCGATCAAGCCGGGGTCACTCGCGGCCTAGTACGGCCACCGCCTTCGCCCCGCCGGCGGGGCGGATGGGGTGGTGTGCGGCTGCTGCGGGCCTGGTGCTGCTTGCTGCGTCGCCGTCGGGACCCGTGCAGGAGGGGGCCGACGGCGCCGGCGGCGGTGACCGTCAGACTCCGGGGGTGACGGACTGGGCCGCCTCGAAGGCCGCCTTCTCCTGGTCGCCGAAGTGGGTCCCGGCCATGTAGGGGCTGGGGGCGCGGGACTCGGCTTCGGCGATCAGGTCGAGTCCGCCGCTGGCGGACTGGGCGAAGTGCGACGTGACGCCCGCCAGGATGCCCTCACCGGTGGCCGGGTCGAAGTCCTTGAACCAGGGGCCGCCGCTGGAGCCGGGGCTGAACTGCGTCTTCATCAGGTCGCTGTTGGTCTCCCGCCACCACTCGCGGTTGATCCAGGACGGTCCCTGGCTGAACAGCAGGGAGCGCCCGTCGTAGATGCGCTGCTGCGCTGCGGGGACGTTGTTGGCGTTCGGGGCCCCGTCGATCACGGCTGCGCCGGTGCCGGAGAAGTTGGGGCCGCTGTGGCTCTTGAAGTTGGCGACGGGGTAGCCGAAGTTGGTACGGGGCGTCTTGCGGGCCTGGTGGAAGCCGATCGGCTGGCCCCCGCCCACGACCTCTTCGACCGGTCGGTCGTCGGCCGGGTTGTCCACGACCATCGCGGCCATGTCGTTGTTGTTGAGGTGGTTGGCCTGGGCCGCCCAGCCCTCGGTCCACCACGCGCGGGTCACCGCCCACACGCCGTAGGGCGCCACGTCGGGGCCGATCGCGGGGCCCTGGTCCAGGTCGGTGCCCGGCGCGACGCGTGGCAGGTTCTCGCCCCGGAAGCCGGGGATGAACAGCGCGTTCGTCGCGACCTGGTTGAGGTCCAGCGGGGTGTTCAGGCCCCAGTTGACGCGCAGGCAGTGGGCCGCGGTGACCACGACGCTCTTGTTCCGGCTCTTGACCACCGTGGCGGTGCAGGCCGCGAGGCCGTCGGTGGCGCTCGCGCCGTCGGCGTTGCGCATCCGCATCACCAGCTTGCCCGCCGTCCGGGTGATCTTCCCGCCCCCGGTCCAGGGGCGGGCGGTGTCGTCCCATCCGGCCGCCGGAGCGGATGCTTCGGATCCGTCGCCGTTGAGCGCGGCGGCCGACAGCCGGTTCAGGTTCCAGTGGTCGACCTGCCGCTGGAGCCCGGCCCGGTAGTCGGCGCCGGGCGGGACGAGGCGGAGCTCCGCGGGCCCGGCGGCCTGCGCAGCGGGGGCGCCGCCCATGGCGGTGGCCGCGACGGCGGCCAGCGCGACGGCCAGTACGGGTAACCGCCGGCGGACCGACTCGCGCAAGGTCATGGTGCACTCCTCATCGGACGATGGGTTCCGGTGCCCCCGGGCGATGCCGCGGCTCCGCCCCGTACGCGGACCGGGGGTGTCCTGTGCCGGGCGGTGCCCGACGGCGCCGACCGCGTCCCCGGGCACCCTTGTGCGGGCACTCTAAGCGCAGACCGGGTACGCATCTGCTCCGAACTCGCTGACTATGGCGCATAGTCGGCGCCGCACGGGCCGCGGTCGCGGCGCGGCCCGTGCCGGACGCCGCGCATCCGCCGGGCGGGCGGGCGGCCGCCGCCATTGCCGGGCGCGGCGCACCGCAGGGTCCGCGCGCTGGGGTCCGTACGCTCCGAGGGCCTGAGCCCTCGGACGGCTGCGGCCCCGGCACCACCGCCCCGGCGTACCTCCACCGCACCCGGCGTCCCTGCCGACGCACCCGGCCCGCCGTCCGCCGTTCGCCGTCCGCCGGGCGGTCGGCGGGTGCGGGACGCGCAGGGGGAAGGGCTCGGACGGTCCCGGGGCGGCCTGCCCTGCAAGGTCCACGCGTGGGCGAAGGCGGCTACCGCCCCTCGGCCCTCCTCGCCCCCGGCCGGTGGGGCGACGCGCCACGGATGACCTCGAACACCCCCGCGTTTCCCGCCCGCAGGGGCAGTCGCCCCGGACCCGGCCGGACCGCCTGGGCGGCACGGCGCACCGCTCACGCCGCGACCGCCGCTCCCGGCGAGGACGCCGCGGATCAAGCACCCCGTCCCCGGACCGGAGGACGCACCGCACGCCACCCGGCCCGCGCCGCGCGAACGACACCCGCTAGCAGAGGCCGGAGCGAGCGCAGCACATTTTACCGACGCGTAACTTCCCACCTGGCGCTACCCGTACGTAACTTGGCCTGAAGCGCGGCCTGCCCCGCCGCGCCGACATCCCCCTTCATCAGTGGTCCGGGCCGCTGGGGCGTACCGCCATCGCCCATTCCTTGAGCCGCAAGGAGACTACTCGATGCTGCCCCCACGCATACGATCACGCGCCCACCGCGCGTCCAGAGCCCTCGTCGTCCTGCTGCTGGCGCTCGCCGCCACCCTGCTCCCGACCGGTACCGCCCAGGCGGCGGCCGGGCCGTCCTCGGGCTGGAACGACTACACCTGCCGCCCGTCCGCCGCCCACCCGCGCCCCGTCGTCCTCGTCCACGGCACCCTCGGCAACTCCGTCGACAACTGGCTCGGCCTCGCGCCCTACCTGGTGCACCGCGGCTACTGCGTCTTCTCCCTCGACTACGGCCAGCTGCCCGGCGTGCCGTTCTTCCACGGCCTCGGCCCCATCGACAAGTCCGCCGAGCAGCTCGACGCGTACGTCGACCGGGTCCTCGACGCCACCGGCGCCGCCGAGGTCGACATCGTCGGGCACTCGCAGGGCGGCATGATGCCCCGCTACTACCTCAAGTTCCTCGGCGGCGCCGACCACGTGAACGCCCTCGTCGGCATCGCGCCCGACAACCACGGCACGACCCTGTCGGGCCTGACCAGACTGCTGCCGTTCTTCCCGGGCGCAGAGCGGTGGCTCACCGAGAAGACCCCCGCCCTGACCGACCAGATCGCCGGCTCGCCCTTCATGCAGAAGCTCAACGAGGGCGGCGACACCGTGCCGGGCGTCCGCTACCACGTCATCGTCACCAAGTACGACCAGGTGGTCACGCCCTACACCTCCGGCTACCTCAGCGGGCCGAACGTCACCAACGTCCGCATCCAGGACAAGTGCGCCCTGGACTTCTCCGAGCACCTGGCCATCGGCCTGATGGACCGCATCACCTTCCACGAGGTGGCGAACGCCCTGGACCCGGCGCGCGCCACCCCGACGACCTGCGCGTCCGTGCTCGGCTAGCGCGGCACGGCCCGGGCCGTGACGACCCGGGCCGTGCCTGCTCAGGCGGAGTTGCGGCGGCGGGCCGCGCCGAACACCAGGGCCGCGCCCGCCGCCAGCACCACGGCACCGCCGACGGCGACGTACGCGGTCGCGTCCGAGCCGCCGGTCTCGGCCAGGTTCTGTCCGGCGGGGCGGGGCCGCCGGCCGGGGCAGCCGCCTCGGAGGCGGCCCCCGCCGCGCTCGCCACGGGGGAGGGCGCCGTCCCGGCGCTCTTGGGCTCGGGCGCGTTGCCCGCCTCCGGTGCCTGCCCGCCCGGCTCCTCGCCCCCGCCCTGGCCCCCGGCCTTCCCGTGCCCCTCGTGCTCCCCGGGCTCGTCGCCGCCGTGCCCGCCGTGGCTGACCGTCGACTTGTCGGCGTTCTCCGCGATCTGCTCGTCCGTCGGTGCGGACGCCGCGGGACCCGGCTCCGCCGCACCGCCGAAGACCACGTCGGAGCAGGTGTAGAAGGCCTCGGGGGAGTCCGAGCGCTGCCACACCGAGTAGAGCAGGTGGCGCCCGGACCGCTCCGGGACCGTGCCCTCGATGACGTACGCCCCGTTCTCCAGCTTCGGGTCGGTGGCCGTGGCGAACGGCTTGTCCTCCAGGTCCGCCCAGGTCAGCGGCTTGGACGGGTCGTACCCCGCCTTGGTCAGGTACAGCGCGAACGAACCCCGGTGCGGCGCGGTCGCCTTGTACCGGAAGGTGTGGCTGCCCGCCTTGAGAGGGCTGGCCGGCCAGTCCGCGCGCGGCAGGTCGAGCCCCTGGTACTTGTCGCGGCCCGCGCTGCACAGCTTCCCGTCCGGGATGAGCTGCCGGTGGCGTCCGGCGGCGTCGCCGATGTTGACCTCGTTCCAGTCGTAGAACGCCTGGGTGCCGCTCGCCGCGACCGCCGCCTTGCAGGCGTCGGACTTCGGGCTCTCCGGCCCTTCGGCGTGGCACGCGGCCACCCGGCTGACCGGGTCGGTCATCGAACCGTGCGCGGCGGCGGGGGAGGCGGTCGCGACCAGCAGGAGCGGCACGGCGGCGCACGCGAGCGCGGCGGCCCCGTTGCGGAGTTCGGGCATGGGGATCTCCTTCGGCGAAGCGGATGTGGGGGGTGGGGACCCGGCCCCCGGGGGACGGCCCGGGGCGGACGACCGGGGCGGACGGGATGCCCGGCGCGGCCCCCCGACAGCGCCGGGGACCACCGCCACCGCGCCCCGGTGATCAGCAAACTAGCCTCTCGAATCCGCCACTTGACCCGCATGGAGCGCCGGGAGGCGATCCTTATGATCCGCTTAAGGCGACGCTAAGAGCCCGCTCAGGAAGCGGCACGCGGCGCGGGCGCCGTCCGTCCCTGCGCAGCGGTGCCTCCCGTCGCCGCGGTCCGCCTCGTGCCGTGCTGTGCGGCTCCCCCACGGCTCCCCGGGGAGCCCACCGCCGGCATCCCGGGGCCGGCCCCGGCCGGCGCCGCCGGACCCCTACCGCAGGTCGCCGCCGCTGCGGGCCGTCCTTTCCAGCGCGTCCAGCGCCTCCCGCGCCCGGGCGGCGGCCTGCGGGTCGCGGTCCGCGAGGCCGCTCGCCTCGAACTCGTCCTCGTCCAGGCGCAGCACCAGGCTCCGGTCCGCCGAGACCCACAGGTCGAGGTCCAGGTCCTCCACGACCACCTCGCCCGCGGTCACCGCCGCCGGCCGGGTGATGTCGCAGTACCAGCCCTTCAGCGTCCCGTCCGCGGCCCGCACCTCCTTCACCGAGTACCAGCGGTCCCGCCGGTAGTGCTCCGTGAACACGTCACCCGGCTCGAACCGCACGAACCCGAAGTCCCGGACCCCGCCGCCCGCCCACGCGGCGCGGACCGTCACCACCGCACCGTCGTCGGAGAGCAGCTCCGCCGGGTAGCGGATCTTGACGCGGCCCGCCTTGACGAGGACCACCTCCACCTCAGCCGAGTGCCCGGCCATACCGCACCTCCGCCCCGCAAGGCTCGTAGCCGAACCGGGAGTTGACGGCCAGCATCGGGCCGTTGCCGTCGTCGTTGCAGGTGAACGCCTCCGTGCAGCCCGCCGCGCGGGCACGGCGCAGCGAGTCCGCCTTCACCAGCTTCGCCAGCCCCCGGCCGCGGTACGCCCGCAGTGTGCCGGTCATCCCCGACAGGTAGCGCCCCCGCCCGTCGGTGTGGGCGGCGGTGAAGGCCGCGACCCGGCCGTCGACCACGGCCACAGTGGACAGCGCGCGGTCCAGAAGCGGATTGCGCCACGTGTGCCGCAGCCACTCCTCGTAGTCGTCGAACTCCTCGGGCACGTCCGACGGTTCGTCCGCCGTCGCCTCCGCGTCCGCCTCGAACAGCGGCCGCGGGTCGGCCGCGAAGTCCGCCGTAGTGCCCAGCGCGACACCCGGCGGCAGCTCCTCCGGCGGCTCCGGCAGGTCGGCCCCCGCCAGGTCGAGCCGCTGGAAGCGCGACGAGCGGCCCCGGCGGTAGCCGCGCCGCTCGGCGAACGCCCGGTGCTCCGGCTGGTCCAGCACCCAGGCGTGCAGGACCGCGGCGCCCTCCGCGGCCAGGTGGTCCTCCGCCACCCGCAGCAGCAGACCGCCCGCGCCCCGTCCCCGGTGCGCCGGGTGCACCATCGGCGAGGCGAACGCCCTGCCGGGCTCGGGGCTGTCGTGGGCGATGCCCGCGTGCGACGCCCCGACGACCTCCCCGTCCCGCTCGGCGACCAGCAGCCGGTGCCGCCGCGCCGCGGGCGCGTTCCGCACCTGTGCGTGCAGCGACTCGGGTGTCTCCACGAGGAACGGCAGCACCGCCCGCCGCACTTCGACGACGCGTGGCAGGTCCTCGGGGCGTGCGTCCCGCACGATCACAGTCATGGCGGGGCACGCTACGGGAGACGGCCGAGCGGCGCCCGCCATTTTGGCCGGTTGCGGGAGAATCGGGTACGTGAACCTGAAGATCGCCCTTGACCCGGACTCGGCGACCGCGCCGTTCGAACAGCTCCGCGCCCAGATCGCCGAACAGGCCCGCACCGGTCGGCTGCCCGTCGGCGGCAAGCTCCCCACCGTGCGGGCCCTGGCCCAGGAACTGGGCCTGGCGGTGAACACGGTGGCGAAGGCCTACCGCGTGCTGGAGGCGGACGGGGTGGTGGAGACCCGGGGCCGGGCCGGCACGTTCGTCGCCGCGGCGGGGGACGCCGCGGAGCGCCGCGCGGCAGCCGCGGCCGCCGCGTACGCCGCCGAGGCGGACCGGCTGGGCCTCACCCGCGCCCAGGCGCAGTCCGCGATCACGGAGGCGCTCCGCGCGACGTACGGGGCCTGACGGCCGCCGCGCCGGACGCGCCCGCCGGCCCCGGCGCTGGGGCCCACTCCCGCGCCGCAACCTGCCGCCGCCGCACACCGTCCCGTGCCGCCGCCACGGGCACCGCCGTTGTGCCGCCACGGGCGCCGCCGTCCCGCGCCGCCGCGCACCGTCCGCGCTGCCGCCACGGGCACCGCCGTCCCGCGTCGCCGCCACGGGCACCGCCGTCCGGCGCGGGTCGGTGTCCGCGGGACGGGCCGCCGGGCGCGCTGCTCACCGCTACCGGCCGTGGGCGGTGCGGGCCGTCTCCGCAGCCACCGGCCGTCGGTGGTGCGGGCGGCCCCTACAGGTACAGGCCGCCGGCGGTCCGGCGGGGCTCCGGCAGGGACAGCGGGGACACCCCGCGGCGCAGGGCGTACAGCTCCGCGAGCGTCGCCCCGTCGGGGCCGACGCCCTCCTCGCTGCCCAGCCAGGCCACCGCCTCCGCGCGGTCCAGCGGCCCCACCTCCACCCGTGCCAGGCACCGCCCGGGCCGCACCACCGCCGGGTGCAGCCGCTCCAGGTCCTCGTTGGTGGTGACACCGACGAGGACGTTGCGGCCCTGTCCGAGCAGCCCGTCCGTCAGGTTCAGCAGACGGGACAGCGCCTGGCCGGCCGCCTCCTTCGCCTCGCCGCGGATCAGCTCGTCGCAGTCCTCCAGCAGCAGCAGTCTCCACCGGCCCTTTCCGGACTCCTCCTCCTCGCCGATCGCGATGTCCATCAGATAGCCGATGTCCGAGAACAGCCGCTCGGGGTCCAGCACGCAGTCCACCTGGCACCAGTCGCGCCACGCCCGTGCCAGGGTGCGCAGCGCCGACGTCTTGCCGGTGCCGGGCGGGCCGTGCAGGAGCAGCAGGCGGCCCGCGATGTCGTCCGGCGTGGTCTCCATCAGCCGGTCCAGCGCGTGTGCCACCGGCGCCGTGTAGTTGTGCCGCACCTCCTCCCACGTCCCCGCCGAGATCTGCCGGGTCGTGCGGTGCGGGCCGCGCCGCGGCGACAGGTACCAGAAGCCCATGGCCACGTCGTCCGGTTGGGGTTCCGGCTCGTCCACGGCGCCGTCGGTGGCCGCCGCCAGGATCCGGAGGGCCAGGTCCTCGTCGACCGCCGTGACGGTGATGTCCGCGCCCCGGTTCCAGCGGGACACCAGCAGGGTCCAGCCGTCCCCCTCGGCGAGCACCGCGTTGCGGCTGTCACCGTGGGTCGCGCGCAGCACCGTGGCGCCTGACGGGAGGAGCGATGCACCGGACTTGACGCGGTCGATCGAGCGGCTGCGCGCGTACGGCTGCTCCCCGGTCGTGAAGCGGCCGAGGAACAGCGCGTCCAGCACGTCCGAGGGCGAGTCGTTGTCGTCGACGGTGAGCCTGATCGGCAGGGCGTCCTGAGGATTGGCTGGCATGCGCCCATGATCCGGCACACCCGCCGCCACCGCACCGGTTTTTGCCACCCGGTGGTCCGGGCCCGCGGCAGCGCGCCCGACGCGCGGGTGCGGCACACCGCGGCGTCCCCGGCTGGTGAGCGCCCGGCCGGCCGCGTGGAACCGCCCGACCGCACGGCGGCGACCAGGCGCCGGCGCTCGTCGGGCGTCCTGTGGGGGCGGAAGCCGGCGACAGCCGCTCTCGGCGGCCTCTTCGCCGTCGTACGAACGGTGCGGCAGCCGACGGCACTTGTCGCCCCGTGTGACGCACGGGTGTGCCGTGCATTCCGTACGTGAAGCGGAGAGTCGGGGCGAAAGGGGCTCCCGGCGGGTGGCCCGCGGTGGGCCGCGTGCCCCCAACGGAGTGAATTCGGTGCGGACACGTGTCATGTGTATTGGCATGGACACGGCGGCGCGCTACGACAGGTGAGGCCGCATCCTGCCGAAGGGACCCCCCATGAAGACCTCCCGCACAGCAGCGCTCCTGTCCTCGCTCCTCCTCGGCGCCGCCCTCGCCCTCACCGGGGCCGGCGCCGCGCACGCGGACTCCTCCGCCGCCGCGGTCGACTACGTGGCGCTCGGCGACTCCTACTCGTCCGGCGTCGGCGCCGGCAACTACGACAGCTCCAGCGGCTCCTGCAAGCGCACCCAGCGCGCGTACCCCGCCCTGTGGGCGGCGGCCAACGCCCCGTCCTCGTTCGCGTTCACCGCCTGCTCGGGCGCCCGCACCACCGACGTGACGGCCAACCAGCTCGGCCCGCTCAACAGCGGCACCGACCTCGTCTCCCTCACCGTGGGCGGCAACGACGCCGGGTTCGCCGACGTGATGACCACCTGCGTCCTGAATTCGGAGGCCACCTGCATCGCCCGGGTCAACGAGGCCAAGAACTACGTCGACACGACCCTCCCCGGCCGGCTCGACACCACCTACTCCGCCATCCGCTCCAAGGCCCCCTCCGCCCACGTCGTCGTCCTCGGCTACCCCCGCTTCTACAAGCTGAACGGCACCTGCGTCGCGGGCCTCACCGAGAACGAGCGGCGCGCCATCAACGGCGGCGCCGACCACCTCAACGCCGCCCTCGCCAAGCGGGCCGCCGACCACGGCTTCACCTTCGCGGACGTCGTCCCGGCCTTCACCGGGCACGAGATCTGCTCCGGCGCGTCCTGGCTGCACAGCGTCAACTGGCTGAACATCGGCGAGTCCTACCACCCCACCGCCACCGGCCAGTCCGGCGGCTACCTGCCGGTGTTCCGCAACGCCGCGTAAGGACCGGCGTACGGCGCCGGGGCGGCGGTGCCCTACGAGGCACCGGCCGCGCCGGCGACCGGACCGCCCGATAGCTCCTCCGGCGGGTCGTCGGGGGCCCCGGCTCCCGACGACCCGCCCTCGCCTCCGCTCGCCGCACCGCCGTCCGAACCGCCGGCGGTGCCGCCGCCGTACAGGTCGCCGGACTGCCCGGTGCCCCCGTCCGAGCCGCTCGCGCCGGACGCGCCTCCCCGGCGGACGACGCGTCCCCGCCCGTGCTCCCGCTGCCCGCCCCGTTGGTCGTCCCGCCGTCGGCCGTCCCGCTGCCCGGCCCGCCGGTCGTGCCGCCATCGGTCGCCCAGCCACCGGTCGTGCCGCCGCCGGTCGTGCCGCCGTCCGCGGCGCCGCCGCCCGTCGCGGTGGCGCCGGTGGCCGCGCCCGCCGCCGTGCCGCCCGCCCGGCAGGTCACCGTGAACCCGGCCCAATCGGAGTGGACGTGCGAGGGGCTGCGCACCTCCAGCCGTATCCGGTCCCGGTGCGTACCGCCCTCCCGGTGCGTCCGCTCCGTGTGGGCGACCTGCACCCGCGCCCGCTCGCCGTGCGCGGAGCCCACGTGCACGGTCCGCCAGTGCGCGCCCCCTCGCCGCTCTCCGCCACCCAGCGGTAGACCAGCGACGCGGGGCCGCGGCCCACCGTGACCGCGGCCGTGAAGTGCGGGGCCTGCTCCGCGGACGGCGGGCACTCCCCGTGGTACGCGTCCCGTACGGTCCGCAGGGCCACGTCCACCGGCCGCGCCGCCGGACCGGGGAGCCCCCGGTCCCGCCGCCGTCGGTACCCCCGGCCGAGCCTCCCCGCCCACCCCGCCGCCGGTGCCCGCGGCGGGAGCGGTGGCCGCACCGGTGCCCGTGGCGGCCCCGGAGGCCCCGGCCGTCCCCGCGGGCGGTGTGGCCGAACCGTTGCCCGCCGGGGCCGCGGAGGGCGCCGGCCCGTCCGCCTGCCCTCCGCCGTCGGCGGCACCGCGATCCGTCCACGGGGACACCAGGACGGCCAGTACCAGCACGAGGACCGCCCCGGCGGCCGCCGGTACGGCCACCCGCCGGTCCCACCGCCGCTGCTCCCCGCCGCCTGCACGGGGCCCGGAGCCCCCTGCCCCCGGTGGCCCGCTCCGCCGCCTCCACCGCGGGGTCCGGGCCCCGAGGCGCCGCCTCCCGGGCCCCGTACGCCGTTCCCGCCCCGGGCCCCCGTCGCCCCGCCGTCCACCCCGCCGGGGCGGATGCCGCCGCCGGCGGGGTCGGTGCCGCTCCCGTCCGCCGCGCCGCCGGGCCGCGTCCGCCCGCCCGTGCGGCCGGACGCCCTCCGGCCGTGCGTGCCGGTCCCGCCGCCCATGCCGGCACCGCTCTGACCGCCGCAGCCGCTCCCCCGGCCGGCACCGCTGCCGAGCCCGGCCCCGCCGTCCGTGCCGCCCTGCTCGGCCCACCCTCCCGCACCGCGCGTCCCCGTACCGCCTCCGCCCGCGCCGCCGCGTAGGCCGCCGCCCGTGCCGGTGCCCGGCCCGCTGTCAGGTCCGCCGCCGTCCGCGCCGCCGGGCGCCTCCGCGTCCTCCGGGAGGCCGTCGGGCACGGGCCCGGGGACGTACGGGAGGGTGGGTCCGGTGCTGCCCGGGGAGCGGGCGCCGGGCGGGCGGCGGTCCCCGCGGCGGCGGCTTCCAGGAGCCCGGCCGCCGCTTCGGGCGCCAGCCGCTCGTCCGGGTCCTTGCGCAGCAGCCCCTCGACGACCTCCGCGAGCGGCCCCGCACACCGCGGCGGCGGCGCCGGGTCGTCCACCACCGCCCGCAGCGTGCCCAGCACCGTGTCGCGCCGGAACGGCGTCCCGCCCTCCACCGCGGCGTACAGCAGCACCCCCAGCGACCACAGGTCCGAGGCGGGCCCCGTCGCCCGCCCCATGGCCCGCTCGGGCGCCAGGTACTCCGGCGACCCCACGAGCTCGCCCGTCACCGTGAGCTGCGGGGACCCCGCCACCAGGGCTATGCCGAAGTCGGTCAGCACGACCCGGCCGTCGTTGCCCAGCATCACGTTGCCGGGCTTGACGTCCCGGTGCAGCACGCCCGCCGCGTGCGCGGCGCGCAGCGCGGCCAGCACCTCCGCCCCGATCCGGGCGGCGCGGCGCGGCGGCAGCGGGCCCTCCGCCTGGAGCGCATCGGCCAGGGTGAGTCCCCGCACCAGCTCCATGACGATCCACGGGCGGCCGTCCTCCGCGGCCACGTCGTGCACCGTCACCACGTTGCGCTGGGCGATCCGCGCGGTGGCCCACGCCTCCCGCTCCAGTCGGGCGTACAGCCGCCGCACGTCCGCCGCGCCGAGGCCGGCCGGGGCCCGCACCTCCTTCACCGCGACCTCGCGGCCCAGCACCTCGTCGCGGGCGCGCCACACCACGCCCATCCCGCCTTCGCCCAGCGGACCGAGCAGTCGGTAACGCCCCGCCACCAGCCGTGCCGCTCCCGGTCCTTCGCTCACCGCGGGTCCCCCTTCGCGTCCGCCGCCGACCACGATCCGGCTACGAGGAGAGTGTCCAACTCACCCTGGAATCAGACATATTCGGAGAGTAACTGTCAACCCTCGTATGTGTGCGGTGAATCCCGATACCGGGATACACGGCTGCGATGCGGGGACGATAGGCTTAACGTGGCCCGGGCCGGGTGCCCTTGTACGGGTGGGGAGTGACATGGAACAGATAACGATGCGCAGCAGGCCACGTGTGCCTGCGATCACCTGCAAGAGCAGCGCGACCAGTTCGCGGCTGGACCGCCATCTCGCGGTCCTCGGGGGGCCCGCCATCCCGCAGCGCGACGCTGCGGAGGCCACGTCCCTCATGCGCGAACTGACGAACCGCGACGTCGTGCGCGACCACCGGGGCAAGGGCGTCCGCGTGTCGCTCTTCGCGCCGCTGCGCCGTCTGCGCCGCTCGCTCTTCGGCAGTCACGGCTAGCGGCGCGGGGCAGGCCGGCCGGAGGGCGCGCACACGGCGCACCCCGACCCCCGGGTCCCGCGTTCCGAGACCCAGGGGGCGACCCCACCGCTCATCGCCCCCGGCCTCCCCTCCGCCGCCCGTCTCCTCCCCGGCCCCCGCAGTCCACGGCACCGCCGCCCGCTCCGGTCCCCGTCCCCTTCGGCCCGGCACCACCGCATCCGCCCGGCACCGCGACCCGCGGCCACCCGTCGTCCTCCGGCCCCGTGCCGGATTCAGGCGATGACGCCTTCCCGGCGCAGCGCCTCCCGCTCCGGCTCCGGTACGCCCAGCTCACCGAGCAGCGCGTCCGTGTGCTCCCCGAGCCCCGGCACCGCGCCCATGCGCGCCTCGGGGCCGCCGGGGAAGGTGACCGGGGGCAGCAGGGCGCGCAGCGGGCCCACCGGTGACGGGACCTCGCGCCACCGGTCGCGCGCCGCCAGCTGCGGGTGCGCTGCCACGTCGGCCACCGAGTTCAGGCGGGCGCAGGCGATGCCGGCCGCCTCCAGGAGCCCGACGGCCTCGGCCGTCCCCAGGCGGGCCAGCGCCTCGGCCACCACCGCGTCGGTGCGCTCCCGGTGCGCGACCCGCGCCCGGTTCGTCGCGAAGTCCGGGTCGTCCCCCAACTCCGGTCGCTTCAGCACCTGTTCGGCCAGACGGCGCCACTCGCGGTCGTTCTGCACCGACAGCAGCACCTGCCCGCCGTCCGCCGTCCCGTACGCGTCGTACGGGGCGATGACGGCGTGCGCCACACCGGTGCGGGGCGGGGCCTGCCCGCCGTGCATCCCATGGTGCAGGGGGTGGCCCATCCACTCGGCCAGCGACTCCAGCATGGAGACCTCCACCGGCCCGCCGAGACCCGTCGCCGACCGCCGCAGCAGGGCGGCCAGCACCCCCGAGAACGCGTACATCGCGGCCGCGATGTCGGCCGCCGGGACGCCCGCCTTCACCGGCTGGTCCGGCGTCCCCGTCACGGACACCAGGCCGGCCTCGCACTGCACGAGCATGTCGTAGGCCCGCTTGTGCGCGTAGGGGCCTTCCGCACCGTAGCCGGATATGTCGACGGCGATCAGGCGTGGGTCCGCCGCGCACAGTGTCGCGGCGTCGAGCCCGAGACGGGCGGCGGCGCCCTGCGCCAGATTCTGTACGAACACGTCCGCCCCGGCGACCAGCCGCCGTACGAGCGCGCGGCCACGCGGGTCCTTCAGGTCGACCGCCAGGGACTCCTTGCCGCGGTTGCACCACACGAAGTGCGAGGCGAGACCGCGCGCCGCCGTGTCGTAGCCGCGGGCGAAGTCGCCGCCGTCCGGGCGCTCGACCTTGATCACGCGGGCGCCCAGGTCGGCGAGCTGCCGGGTCGCGAACGGCGCGGAGACGGCCTGCTCGACGGCGACCACGGTGATCCCGTCGAGGGGGAGCGGCTGGTTGCCTGGAGACTGCGGAAAGGTGCTCATGACAGCCGTACCTACCGTGTGCCGGGCCTCCTTGTCACCACCCGCCCCCCGGCGGCCTCGGGGGACAGCGGTACGGACGCGTCGCTGACCGCGCCCACGCCCCTGGCGGTGTGCGTGCGCCACCCGGTTCGCCGGCGCGGGGTCCCTCAGACGACCGCGCCCGTGGAATCGGCGGTCTTGGCCTTGGCGGGGCGGGGCGGGGCCGGGGAGCGGGTCTCCAGGGCGACCGTCAGCGGGAGGGCGGTGAAGACGGTCGAGGCCATGCCCAGGACGACGCCGGCGACGAGCGCCACCGAGAAGTCCGTGAGGGTGTCCCCGCCGAGGACGGCGAGGGCGGCCAGGACGAAGAGGGCGCCCATACCGGTGTTGACCGTCCGGGGCAGGGTCTGGGCCACCGCCCGGTCGGCGAGCTCCGCGAGCGGCAGCCGGCCGCCCTTGCGGCGCAGTTCGCGCAGGCGGTCGAGGACGACGACCGAGTCGTTGACCGAGTAGCCGACGACGGTCAGCAGCGCGGCCAGGAACACGCTGTCCACGGGCTTGCCGAGCCAGGCGAAGAGGCCGACGACGAGCAGCACGTCCTGGGCCATCGCGGCGACGGCCGCCACGGCGTACGTCCAGCGGAAGCGGAGGGAGAGGTAGGCGAGCTGGGCGGTGACGGCGAGTCCGAGCGCGATGAGCGCATGGGTGCGCAGTTCGCCGCCGAGGCTCGGGCCGATCAGGTCGTCGCGCTCGACGGTGACGGGACCGGCGGTCTCCGTGAGGGCCTCGGTGATGCGGGCCTGCGCCGCGTCGCCGGTCTCCCCCACCCGGACGGTGACGTCCCGGTCCCCGTCGCCGGTGGTCTGGACGACGGCGTCGGGGAAGCCCGCCGCGGCGACCGCCGCGCGGGCCGCGTCCGCGTCCACCGCGCGGGTGGCGGTGTACTGGACGTCCCGGCCGCCGGTGAACTCGACGCCCAGTTCGACCCCCCGCGCTCCGAGACCGGCGAGGGCGAGAAGGAGCAGCGCGGTGCTGACGGTGAACCAGCGGCGCCGGTGGGCCATCAGCCGGGGTGCCTTCCGGCTCAGCCGGGTGCGGAGCCGCCCGAGGCCCGCCATGCCGGTCAGCCGGGGCCTGCGGCGTACGGCGGGCAGGGCGAGGGCCAGGTCGGCGAGCAGCCGGGTGATGACCATGGCGGTGACCATCGAGGCGAGGACCCCGATGGCGAGGGTCACGCCGAAGCCCTTCACGGGGCCGGTGGCGAAGGCGAAGAGGAGGCCGGCGGCGAGGAGGGTGGTGATGTTGGAGTCGGCGACGGCGCTCCACGCCTTGCCGAAGGCGGCGGCGAGCGGGCGGCGCGGATCGCGAGTGGCGGCGGCGCGGCCGAGGGCCGCGTACTCCTCCCTGGCCCGTTCGAAGACGAGGACGTTGGCGTCGACGGCGATGCCGACCGCGAGGACGAAGCCGGCGAGGCCGGGGAGGGTGAGGGTGGCGCCGAGCGCGACGACGGCCGCGTACGAGATCAGTCCGTAGAGGAGCAGGGCGACGGTGGCGAGGAGGCCGAGGAGCCGGTAGACGGCGATGACGAAGACACCGGTGCAGGCGAGGCCGATGACGGCGGCGAGGGCGCTGGCGCGGATGGCCTCGGCGCCGAGGGTCGGGCCGACGGTGCTCTGCTCGATCGTGGTGACGGGGACGGGCAGTGCGCCGCCCTCGACGAGAGCGGCGAGGTCGCGGGCCTCCTGGGCGGAGAAGCCGCCGGTGATCTGGGTGGCGCCGCCGACGATGCCGCTGCCGCAGGCCACGCCGGACTGCATGGCGGGGGCGGAGACGATCCGTCCGTCGAGGACGATCGCGACCCGCCGGGAGGGGTCGCCGGGCGGGGCGCAGGCGGCCTCGCCGGTGAGGCGGGCCCAGTCGTCGGCGGCGTCGTCGCGGAAGGCGAGGTCGACGGTCCAGCCGGCTCCGCTGGTGGTGTCGAGGACGGCGTCGGCGCTCTTGACCCCGTCACCGGTGAGGGCGGGGGCGGCGAGCACGAGGAAGCGGGGGGAGCCCGGGGCGGCGTCGGGGTCGGGGAGGACCCGGGTGCCGTCGGCGGCGGGCGGCTTCTCCGGTCCGCCGGCCGCGCCGGTGACGGCGTGGATGGTGAGCTGGGCGGTGCGGCCGATGACCTCGGCGGCCTCGCGCGGGTCGCGCAGGCCGGGGAGTTCGACGATGATCCGGTTCTCGCCGGAGCGGGCGAGCGACGGCTCGGCGACGCCGAGTCCGTCGACCCGCTTGCGGAGCACTTCGAGGGTGCGGTCGGTGGCCTCGGCGTCGGCGCGGACCCCGGGGGCGTCCTGCGTCTCCAGGACGATCCGGGTGCCGCCGCGCAGGTCGAGGCCGAGGCGCGGCGAGGTGGTGAGGACGGTCCAGAGGGCGAGCCCGACGACGGCGAGGGCGAGGAGCGCGCGCCGGAGCACGGCGGCGGACGACGGGGACGATGGCATGGGATCTCCACGGGCGGTGCACGGCCGCGGCCGGGGCGGCGGGCCGTGCGGGGCGGACGAGCTGGGTACGCGCGCGCCGGACCGTGCTCGCGGGATACGGCGGATCGGCTCCGGGCCCTCCCGGCGGCAGCCGGGGGCGTCGTGAGCTCCGCGGGTTCCCGTCGGCACGGCCTCGGCCGGGCGGCGGGCAGGCCGGCGGCCCGGGCGGCGGCGCGGTGTAACGGCGTCAGCTGTGCCGGGTGGAGGGCGGGCCCCGCGGGGCGGTGGGGTCGTACGGGAGGCCGGGCGGCGCGCGCTCGCGGAGCGCGTCCGCCTCGACCCGCCCGCGTCCGGGGGCCTGGTCCGCGTCCCGGACGGGCGGGGGCGCCGCGGGCGGCGGCGCCGGGAGCCGTACGGACTGCTCGACGACCACGGGCAGTTCCACGGCCTCCGCGGCGGCCACGCGGGTGTCGGGCACCGGGAGGGGGTCGCGGCGGTGACCGTGGGCGGCGCCGCGGTCCGTACGGGCCGGTCGGCGGCGGGGCGTTGCTCGGCCTCCGCGGCGGCCGCGCGGGTGTCGGGCGCCGGGGCGGGGGCCGCGACGGCGGCCGGCGGGCGGCGGGGGCGCTCGCGGGCGGCACGAGGAACGCGCAGAGCGCGCAGAGCAGCGCCGGCAGGAGCCGGGCCAGGACGCGGCCGGGGGACGGTCCGGTGACGTGCACCCTCCCACCTCCGTACTCCGTCGTGACCTCGTGTCGGGCCAGCCTAGACCGATCCCGCCGCCGACGGCTGCCCCGATGCTCCCGAGGCCGCCCTACAGCAGCGCGAACTGGCCCTCCGGCCCCTCCTCGGGGAGGTCCAGGACCGACGCGGGCCCGCGGGCGGCGGCGGGCGGCGGCAGCACCCCGGCGGCCCTCAGGTCCCCCAGGCCGAGGCGCGGCTCCTGCGGGTCCGCGAGCAGCGCCGCCCGCTCGGCCGCCAGCCCGCCCAGCAGCGCCAGCACCGTGACCAGCTCCAGCAGCTCCGACGTCCACTCCCGGGGCCACGACGGCGGGCGGACCGCCTCCAGCGTGCCGGGCTCCGCCGGCGCCGTGCGGCGCTCGAACCACAGCGGCAGCACGCGGACCCCCGACACGTGGAAGTCCCACGCCTCCACCGGCACCGGCGCGATCCGGCCGGTGCCGCCCACCAGCAGCGCCTCCTCCTCGGCGTCGTACGCGAGGGTGTCCGGGTGCGGCGGCAGCGCGGCCCGCACGTAGGGGCGGCGGCCCCCGGGCAGCCGCGGCCGCTCCCCGCCCCGCGCGCCGCGCAGCTGCACGTCCGTGAGCCGTCGGCCCAGCGCCACGCCCGCCGCCCACACCCGCGGGTCGGCCGGCAGCGGCACCGCGCACCCGGCGGGCGAGGGCCGTGCGGCCGCCACCGCCCACGCCAGCAGGTCCGCGGCGGACACGGGCACCCCGTACCGCGCCGCCAGCAGCTCCGGCAGGCCCGGGGCGACGTTCGGCTCGCGGCCGCCGGGGCGGCGGTAGAGGGCCGGATCCGGCCGGGCCGGCCCGCGGCGGGGCGGCCGTCCGGCAGCGCGGCCGTCACCAGCAGCGCGGGGCCCGCCGCCTCCGCCCGGCCCTGCGGCAGGGGCACGCGGCCCTGCTCGACGGCGAACAGCTGGTGGCCGTCCGCGACCCGCCACAGCTCGGGCCGCGCCGCGTCGATGAGCCGGTGGTCGGGCAGCAGCCACTGCTCGTCGAAGGGCCCGCACGCCACCCGCACGGGCTCCGGGCAGGGCCCCGTTTCCCGAGCGAAGCGGACCGTGCCGGTCCGCTGCCCCGGCAGCGCGGCCACCGCGCGGTGCGGGCTCCTGGACCGGCTCGGGCGGAACAGCTCCTCGCGCCGCGCGCCCCCGGCCGCGACCAGCGTGTCCCAGCGGGTGCGCAGCGTGCGGGCGTCCGGGGCGACCACCCAGTCGCGCCCCAGCGTCAGCGGCGCCACGGACCAGGGCATCAGGTCGTCCAGCAGCGGCGTCTCATCGGTCACGGGCCGCATGGTAGTGACCGCGCTCAGTCGGCTTCGACCGTCACCGTGAAGGAGAACCGGTCGCCCCGGTAGCGGATCCGGGCCACGTCCACGACCCGGCCGTCCTCGCCGTAGGTGACGCCGGTGTAGTGCAGGATCGGCGACAGCAGCGGCACCTGGAGCAGCTCCGCGGTCTCCGGGTCGGCGAGCCTGGCCTCCACCGTGTCCGTGATGCGGCTGATGCGCACCCCGACCGTGTCCCGCAGCACCTTCGTCATGGGCCAGCGCTCCAGGTCGGCCAGGTCGATGGCGGCGGCCAGCTCGGGCCGTACGGCGTTCTCCGCCCAGTTCGTCGGCTCGCCCGTGTCCGCGTCACGGCGCAGCCGCCGGTACGCGACGACCTCGGAGGCGTCCGGGAAGTGCTCGGCGAGGTCGCCGGCCACCCTGACGGGGCCGTGCCCGAGGATCGTGGTCCGCTCGCCCGACTGCTGGGCCACGATCGCGTCGATCGAGCCCAGCAGCCGCCGGGGGGCGCTGCGCCGCGCACCCGGTTCGATGAAGGTGCCGCGCCGCCGGTGCCTGCTGATCAGGCCCTCCTCCTCCAGCTCCTTGAGGGCCTGCCGCATGGTCAGCACGCTGACCCCGTAGTGGGCCGCGAGCTGCTCCTCCGTGGGCAGGCGCAGGGAGGCGTCCGGGGAGCGCCCGAGTATCGACGCGCGCAGGGACTGGGACACCTGGTACCAGAGCGGCAGCTTGCGGTTCAGGACCAGCGAGTCGGGGGCGAAGGCGGACACGGCATCTCCGTACTGCGCTGACGCGGTGCTATGAGCGGAAGTGGCGCTCAAGACCCTGCCACACGTCGTCGTACCCCCGCTGCAGGTGGTCGGCGTTCGCGGCCAGGGCCGTCGCCGTCACCGGCCAGCGGGTCTCGAACATGAAGGCCAGGCCGTCGTCGACCTTCTGCGGCCTCAGCTCGGCGGCGCTCGCCTTGTCGAAGGTCTCCCGGTCCGGGCCGTGCGCCGACATCATGTTGTGCAGCGAGCCGCCGCCGGGCACGAAGCCCTCCGCCTTCGCGTCGTACGCGCCCTCGATGAGGCCCATGTACTCGCTCATCACGTTGCGGTGGAAGTAGGGCGGGCGGAAGGTGTCCTCGCCGACCAGCCAGCGCGGCGCGAACACCACGAAGTCGACGTTCGCGAGGCCCGGGGTGTCGGACGGCGAGGTCAGCACCGTGAAGATCGACGGGTCCGGGTGGTCGTAGCTGATGGTGCCGATGACGTTGAACGTGCGCAGGTCGTACACGTACGGCACATGAGTCCCGTGCCAGGCGACGACGTCGAGCGGGGAGTGCCCGTACACGGCCCGCCACAGGTTCCCGCAGTACTTGCTGACGACCTCGACGGGTCCCTCGACGTCCTCGTAGGCGGCGACGGGCGCGCGGAAGTCCCGGGGGTTGGCGAGCCCGTTGGCGCCGATGGGCCCGAGGTCCGGGAGCTGGAAGGGCTGCCCGTAGTTCTCGCACACGTACCCGCGGGCGGTGGCGTCCAGCAGCTCGACGCGGAAGCGGACACCGCGCGGGACCAGCGCCACGTCGCCGGGGCGGGCGGTGAGCAGGCCGAGCTCGGTGCGCAGCAGCAGCCCGCCCCGCTCCGGGACGATCAGCAGCTCGCCGTCGGCGTCGCTGAAGACCCGCTCCATGGAGGCGTTCGCGTGGTAGAGGTGCACGGCCATGCCGGTGCGCTGGGCGGCGTCGCCGTTGCCGCCGAGGGTCCACAGGCCGGCGAGCCAGTCGGTGCCGGGCGCCGGGTCCGGCAGGGGGTTCCAGCGCAGCCGGTTGGGGTCGGGGACGGTCTCGGTGAAGGGGGCCGAGCGCAGGGCGCCGTTGTCGGCGCGGGTGAACGGCGGGTGCGCCGCCGAGGGGCGGATCCGGTACAGCCACGACCGTCGGTTGCCGGCCCGGGGCTCGGTGAAGGCGCTGCCGCTGAGCTGCTCCGCGTACAGCCCCAGGGGGGCGCGCTGCGGGGAGTTGCGGCCCTGGGGGAGGGCGCCGGGGACGGCCTCCGACTGGTGCTCGTTGCCGAAGCCGGAGAGGTACTCCAGGCTGTCGGCGATCTTGATGGTTCGCTCGTTCGCCGATCCGGCGACGCCGCCCATGGTCATGGCACGCTCCTGCTGCTCATGGAATCCTATGGGAGACCGTAGGATTCCGTGGGGCCCGCCGTCAACGGGAAGCGGTCCGTGCGAGTGGCGATGGGACGCCCGAAGCCCCGGAAGGGTTCCGCCGGGCGGACGCCCCGGGGGCGGGCTGCACGGGGCGGCCGGAGGCGTCCGCGACCGCGGAACCCGCCGGACGGCTGCTGCCGCAGGAGCCGTGCGGCCGCGGAGCCGTGCGGCTGCGGAGTGGCGCGGTCCCGGGGTGGCGCGGTCGCGGAGCCGTGCGGCTGCGGAGTGGCGCGGTCGCGGGGTGGCGCGCTCCCGGAGTGGCGCGGTCGCGAACCCTGCCGGAGCGGCTGCGCTGTGGTGCGCGTCGTGTCCGTGCGGCTCGGCCTTGTCTGTGGGGTGCCTGCTGGTGCTGCGTCGTTTCCGGTCGCCGGGTCATGCGGGCCCCTGGGGCTGTGGGTGGTCGCGGGCGGTGCCGGAAGGGTTGCGCTGTGGTGCGTGTCGTGTCCGTGCGGCTCGGCCTCGTCTCCGGGTGCCTGCTGGTGCTGCGTCGTCCCGCTGCCGAGGGCGTGCGGATCCCTGTGGGCGTCCGGCGGTCGCGGAGCCGTGCCGCAAGGGCCGGGGGAGAGGGGGCGCCGGTGCGTGCGTCCGTGCGGCCCGGTGGTGATCCCGGACGGCGCTGCTTCTCCGCGTCGGTCCCGCACCGGCCTCCTGCGGGCTGCCCCTCGGGCAGGCGGGCTCTGGTGTCCGCCGCCGCACCCCCTGCGCCGCGCCCCGGAGCGCCCTCCCGCGCCCTCTGGCCGGCCCGGGGCCCAGGGGTGGTCCCCGCCCCGACTCCACCGCGCCGCCCGCGCGGAGTCTCCGCCCCGCGGCCCCTCGCCAGCATGCCTACCGGTCGGTATGCTCGGCGCCGCGGTTCCCGCCCACTCCACAGGCCGACCCGGGGAGACCCATGCCGAGCGACACCGCCGCCACCCGCACCGCACCCCGCATCTGCCCGCTCTGCGAAGCCACCTGCGGGCTCACGCTGACCATCGCCGGCACCCGCGTCACGCAGGCCCGCGGCGACCGCGACGACGTCTTCAGCCGCGGGTTCGTCTGCCCCAAGGGGGCGTCGTTCGGCGAGCTCGACGCGGACCCCGACCGGCTGCGGGCACCGCTCGTACGGAAGAACGGCAGCCTGCGGGAAGCCGACTGGGACGAGGCGTTCGACGCCGTGGCCCGCGCCGTCCCCGCGGTCGCCGCGGCCCACGGCCCGGACTCCGTCGGTGTCGTGCTCGGCAACCCCAACGTGCACACCATGGCCGGAGCCCTCTACCCGCCGCTCCTCCTCGGGGCCCTGCGGACCCGGAGCCTCTTCACCGCCTCCACCGTCGACCAGATGCCGAAGCACGTCTCCAGCGGCCTGCTCTTCGGCGACCCCTTCGCCATCCCCGTCCCCGACCTCGACCGCACCGCCCACCTGCTGATGCTCGGCGCCAACCCGCTGGACTCCAACGGCAGCCTGTGCACCGCCCCCGACTTCCCCGGCCGCCTCAAGGCGCTCCGGGCGCGCGGCGGCACCCTCACGGTCGTCGACCCGCGCCGCACCCGCACCGCCCGCCTCGCCGACCGGCACGTGCCGATCCGGCCCGGCACCGACGCCCTGCTGCTGGCCGCCCTCGCCCAGGTGCTGTTCACCGAAGGCCTCACCGACCTCGGGCCGCTCGCCCCGCATGTCGAGGGCGTCGCCGACGTGGAGGAGGCGGTACGGGACTTCACCCCAGAGGCCGTGGCCGCCGCCTGCGACGTGGCTCCCGGCACCATCCGGGCCATGGCGCGCGAGCTGGCCGCCGCGCCCTCCGCGGCCGGCTACGCGCGCGTGGGCGGGAGCACCGTCGCGTACGGCACGCTCACCAACTGGCTGGTGGACGTCCTGAACGTCCTCACCGGCAACCTCGACCGGCCCGGCGGGGCCCTCTTCCCCCTCTCCGCCACGGCGCCCGCGCCCCGCCCCGCGGGCCCCGGCAAGGGGTTCGCCCTCGGCCGCTGGGCGAGCCGGGTGAGCGGCCACCCCGAAGCCAAGGGCGAACTGCCCCTCGCCGCACTGGCGGAGGAGATCGACACCCCCGGCGAGGGCCGCATCCGCGCGCTCGTCACCATCGCCGCCAACCCCGTCCTGTCCGCTCCCGACGGCGACCGCCTGGACCGCGCCCTCGGCGGCGGACTGGACTTCATGGTCGCGGTGGACCCGTACCTGAACGAGACCACCCGCCACGCCGACGTCGTCCTGCCCCCGCCGCCGCCCTCCCAGAGCGCCCACTTCGACTTCGCGTTCAACGGCTTCGCCGTCCGCAACCAGGCGCGCTACACGCCCGCCGCCATCCCCCTGGAGGAGGGGCGGATGGACGAATGCGAGATCCACGCCCGGCTCGTGCTGGCCGTGTCCGGCCTGCACGGCACCGCGGGCCCCGGCGCCGTGGACGCCCTGGCGGTCGACCGCGCCCTGGCGCGGGCCGTGACGGAGCCGCACTCGCCGCCCACGGCCAGGACCCCGCCGCCTTCGCGGCGCGGCTCGCCGGCCGCACCCCCGCCGAGCGGCGGCTCGACCTGATGCTGCGCCTCGGCCCGTACGGGCTGACGCTCGACGACCTGCTGGCCTCCCCGCACGGCATCGACCTCGGCCCCCTGCGGCCCCGGCTGCCCGGGCCGCTGAAGACCCGCAGCGGCCGGGTCGAGCTGCTGCCCGCGCCCCTCGCGGCCGACCTGCCCCGGCTGCGTGCCGCCCTGGCGGCGGGCCCCGCGCCGCTGGTGCTGGTGGGCCGCCGGCACCTGCGCTCCAACAACAGCTGGATGCACAACGTGCCCGCCCTCAACCGCGGCAGCAACACCTGCACCCTCCAGGTGCACCCCGACGACGCGGCACGCCTCGGCGTGGCCGACGGCGGCCGTGCCCGCGTCAAGGGCGAGGGCGGCGAGCTGGTGGTGCCGGTCGACGTGACCGACGCCGTACGGCCCGGAGTGGTCAGCCTCCCGCACGGCTGGGGCCACGACCGGCCGGGCACCCGTCTCGCGGTGGCCTCGGCCCGGCCGGGCGCCAACGTCAACCAGCTGCTCGACGGCTCCCGCCTCGACCCGCTGTCCGGCACGGCCGTCCTCAACGGCTTCCCGGTGGAGGTGTCCCCGGAGTAGTGGGCCGACCGGGGGAACACGCGCGGCACGCCGTCGCAGGAGCCGGAGATGTCCGTGAATTGACTGATAGTCGGATTATCAGCTGATAAGGCTGATCCATCCGACCTTCTCACGGAGGCCCCTTTCATGACCGCAGCCCGACCACTCCTGCGCACCGCCGTCGCCGGTCTCGCCCTCGCGGGCGTCGCGTTCGGCTCCGCTCCCGCCGCCCAGGCCCAGGTGCCCGGCGAGAACGGTGACATCAAGGTGCACCGCAACACCACGTCGGCCACCGACCAGC
This sequence comes from Streptomyces sp. CC228A, assembly GCF_021390935.1. Taxonomy (GTDB): domain Bacteria; phylum Actinomycetota; class Actinomycetes; order Streptomycetales; family Streptomycetaceae; genus Streptomyces. Next base: position 747,390 of record NZ_JAJPUI010000001.1, on the reverse strand, counting down.
GCAACGAACCCCGGGTGGGGTGCCTCTTCTACCTCGCGGCCTTCAACTTCGACGCCCTCCAGAACGTCACCTGGAGGATCGACCACCAGCCGATGCGCGCCGGCGACCCCGTCCTCAGCGACACCATGACCCTCACCGCCGGTACCGGCGTGACGGACGAGCTGACCCTGCCGGACGGCATGTACAAGGTCACCTGGACCATCCCCGGCACCCCGCTGCCGCCGGCCAAGCACAAGGTCTTCCGCGTCGACTGCGACCGCGACGGCAACGGCGGCCAGAACGGCAACGGCAAGGACCACGGGAAGGACCAGGGCAAGGACCACGAGAAGGACTACGGCAAGGACGACCACTACAAGCACCCGCACGGCGGCGTCGGCGCGGGCGGCGGCGGCATGGCGGAGACCGGCGGCGACGGTTCCACGGCGTTCGGTGTGGGCTCCGCGCTCGCGGCCGGCCTCGCGGGGACGGCCGCGGTGGTCCTCGTCCGCCGTCGCCGGCGCGCCCATGGCACGGCGTAGGCCCTGGACCGCACGGTTCAACCGTCGGCAGCGGCGCCTCATCCGCCTCACCAGGACCCTGGTGCTGGCGTGGGCGCTGGTCGCCGGCGGGATGTGGTGGGCCCAGGACGGCGAGCCGTCCGGGCCCGCCCTGGCCGCCGGGCCCGCCGCGAGCCAGGCGGCGGAGCCCGGCGCCGCGCCCCGGACCGGCCCGGCGCCTGAGCCGCCCGTCCCGGCCGAGGCGGACACCCGGTCCGGCAGCGGGACCCGGCCGGGCGGCGCCGCGCCCACCCCCGCGCGGCAGTCCGCACCCGCGGCGGCGGCGACCCCCAAGCCGAAACCGCCGCCGCCGCAGCCGCCGCCGAAGAAGGCGCCCAAGGCGCCCCCCGCGCCCCTTCCGCCTTCCCCTGCCAAGCGCCTCGCCATCCCCGCCATCACCATCGAGGCGCCCGTCATCGGCCTCGGCCTCGACCGGTCGGGCCGGCTGTACTCGCCGCCGGTCGACAACCCCCGGCTGGTCGGCTGGTACAAGGACGGGCCCACGCCCGGCGAGAAGGGCACCGCCATCGCGGTCGGGCACCGCGACACCAAGACCGGACCCGCCGTCTTCCTGAACCTGAACGTCCTGAAACCCGGCAACACCGTCCGCGTCACCCGCGAGGACGGCCTCACCGCCGTGTTCACGGTCGACCGGGTGCGGACGTACGACAAGAACCGCTTCCCCGACAAGGAGGTGTACGGCCCGGCCGACCGCCCCGAGCTGCGTGTGCTCACCTGCGGGGGCGCGTTCGACCGGAAGAAGGGCTACGCCGCCAACGTCGTCGTGTTCGCCCACCTCACGGACGTGCTGCCCGCGGGCGCCGCACGCAAGGCCTGACGGCACGGACCCGGCGCGTGCCCGCGCCCCACGGGAGCGCGGGCCCGCCGGCTGTTTCCGGCCGTTTTCGGACCCGCTCACCCGCGGTTGCACTGCCGCCCCCTCCCCGGCGACTGCCCCCGCCCCTGCGGCCGGCGGTCGACCGAGCCCGCCGCGCCCCGTGCGCCGCGCGTGCGGCACCCCCACCGCAGAGGAGAAGATCCCGCATGCCGCTCGTCCCGCCCCCTGCGCCATCCGGGCCCGCCCCGGCCGCTTCGGCTCCCTCCGGCCCCACGGCAGCCGCGCCCTCGCCCGCGCCATCGCCCGCGCCCGCGCCCTCGCCCTCGCCCGCGCGCGCCGCGTCGCCGCGCCGGGGCCGCCTCGCCGCCGCCGCGGCCGCCGCCGCCCTGCTCGCGGTCGCGGCCCCGGCCGCCTCTGCTGGCTTCGGCGATGCCGCACCGCCCCCGGTGGCCGCCGCCCCGGCCGGTGCGGAGCCGTTCGCCGAGACGCGCCTGCTCTTCGGCACCGAGCGGCCCGACGGCGGACCCGCCGTGACCGACCGGGAGTTCACGGCCTTCGTCGACCGCGAGGTCACCCCCCGCTTCCCCGACGGACTGACCGTGCAGGAGGGGCGCGGCCAGTGGCGCGGCGCGGACGGCACGGTGGTGCGCGAGCGGTCGTACGAGCTGGTGCTGCTCTACCCCTCGGCGCAGGCGCGCGAGAGCAGCCCGAAGATCGAGCGGATCAGGGAGGCGTACCGGCTGCAGTTCGGCCAGGAGTCCGTCGCCCGAGTCGACGACCGGGTCCGCGTCGGCTTCTGACGCCGGCGCCTTCCGGCTCTGGCGCCCGAAAACTACCGCCGCTAGTTTGGTGGGCAGCAGCCGAGCCACCGCTCGGGCCGGGCGGGAGTACAAGGGAGCAGCGGATGAAGGTCCTCGACGGCGTCTACGTGGACGGGGCGTGGCGGTCCGCCGGTGCGGCGGAGCCCCTCGCGGTGGTCAACCCGGCGACCGAGGAGGTCGTCGCCCGGGTCGGCGCCGGGTCGGCACAGGACGTGGACGCGGCCGTGCGGGCCGCCCGCGCGGCCTTCCCCGGCTGGGCCGCCACCCCGCCCGCCGAGCGCGCGGCCCGGCTCGCCGCGCTGCGCGACGCGATGGCGTCCCGGGCCGACGAGATCGCCGCGACCGTCACCAGCGAGCTGGGGGCCCCGCCGAAGCTCGCCCAGGCCGTGCACACGCAGCTGCCGATCGCGGTCGCCGGCTCGTACGCCGAACTGGTCGCCTCCTACCCCTTCGAGACGCGGGTGGGCAATTCCACCGTGCTGATGGAGCCGGTGGGCGTGGTCGGCGCGATCACCCCCTGGAACTACCCCCTGCACCAGATCGTCGCCAAGGTGGCCCCCGCGCTTGCCGCCGGCTGCGCGGTCGTCCTCAAGCCCGCCGAGAACACCCCGCTCACCGCCCGGCTGTTCGCGGAGGTCGTGCACGAAGCGGGCTTCCCGGCGGGGGTGTTCAACATGGTCTGCGGCCTCGGCCCGGTCGCCGGGCAGGCCCTTGTCGAGCACCCCGGGGTGGACATGGTGTCCTTCACCGGCTCCACGGCCGTCGGCCGCCGGATCGGCGCCCTCGCCGGCGGCGCCGTCAAGCGCGTCGCCCTGGAGCTCGGCGGCAAGTCCGCGAGCGTCCTGCTGCCCGGCGCCGACCTCGCCCCCGCCGTGAAGGCGACCCTGGCCAACGCCCTGTCCAACTCCGGGCAGCGGTGCAGCGCCCTGACCCGGGTCCTCGTCCACCGGGACCAGTACGACGAGGCCGTCGCCCTCGCCGCCGAGGCCGTCGCCGACTATGTGCCCGGCGAGCGCATCGGCCCCCTCGTCAGCGCGGACCAGCGCGACCGGGTCGTCGGCTACATCGAGAAGGGCCTCGCGGAGGGCGCCCGCCTGGTGGCCGGCGGCCCCACCCCGCCGCTGACCCGCGGCTACTACGTCAGCCCGACCCTCTTCGCCGACGTCACACCGGAGATGGCCATCGCCCAGGAGGAGATCTTCGGGCCCGTCGTCGCGTTCCTCCGGTACGAGGACGAGGAGGACGCGCTGCGCATCGCCAACGGCACGGTCTACGGCCTCGCGGGCGCCGTGTGGGGCGAGCCGGCCGCGGCCGCCGCCTTCGCCCGCCGTATGGAGGCCGGGCAGGTGGACGTCAACGGCGGCCGCTTCAACGCGCTGGCCCCCTTCGGCGGCCACAAGCAGTCCGGCATCGGCCGCGAGCTCGGCGAGCACGGCCTGACCGAGTACCTGCACACCAAGTCCCTCCAGTTCTGAGCCCGCCGTCCAGCCGCCGTCCGAGCCGGGAGAAACAGATCGTGGTCGTCCGCGCCGCCGTCCTGCCGTCCGTCGGGTCTCCGCTGGAGATCACCGGCATCCACCTGCCCGAGCCGGGGCCCGGTCAGGTCCGGGTCCGCCTCGCCGCCGCCGGGGTGTGCCACTCCGACCTGTCCCTCTCGGACGGCACCATGCGCGTGCCCGTGCCCGCCGTCCTCGGCCACGAGGGCGCGGGCACGGTCGTCGCCGTGGGGGAGGGCGTCACGCACGTCGCACCCGGCGACGGCGTGGTCCTCAACTGGGCGCCGTCCTGCGGGTCCTGCCACCACTGCGGGATCGGGGAGGTGTGGCTGTGCACCGAGGCGCTGAGCGGCACCGGGCGGGTGCACGCCGTCACCGAGGACGGTACCGAGCTCCACCCGGGCCTCAACGTCGGCGCGTTCGCCGAGGAGACCGTCGTCGCCGCGGCCTGCGTGCTGCCTGTGCCCGAGGGGGTGCCGCTCGCCGACGCGGCCCTGCTCGGCTGCGCCGTCCTCACCGGTTACGGCGCCGTCCACCACGCGGCGCGGGTTCGCCGGGGGGAGTCCGTGGCGGTGTTCGGGGTCGGCGGGGTCGGGCTGTCGGCCCTCCAGGCGGCGCGGATCGCCGGCGCGGGGCCGATCGTCGCCGTCGACGTGTCACCGGAGAAGGAGGCCCTCGCCCGGGCCGCCGGAGCCACGGACTTCGTCGTCGCCTCCGCCACCACCGCCAGGGAGATCCGCGCGCTGACCGGCGGGCGCGGCGCGGACGCGGCCGTCGAGTGCGTCGGCCGGGCCGTCACCATCCGCACCGCCTGGGACTCCACCCGCCGCGGCGGGCGCACCACGGTCGTCGGCATCGGCGGCAAGGACCAGCAGGTGTCCTTCCACGCCCTGGAGATCTTCCACTGGGGCCGCTCCCTGACCGGCTGCGTGTACGGGAACGCCGACCCGGCCGCCGACCTGCCGGTGCTCGCCGAGCACGTCCGCGCCGGCCGGCTCGACCTGTCGGCCCTGGTCACCGACCGGATCGCCCTGGACGGCATCCCGGCGGCGTTCGACAACATGCTCGCCGGCAAGGGAGGGCGCGCCCTGGTGGTCTTCTGACCCTGCCCGCCTGCCCGCCTGCCCGCCTGCCCGCCTGCCCGCCTGCCCGCCTGCCCGCCTGCCCGCCTGCCCGCCTGCCCGCCTGCCCGCCTGGCACGCACGGCCCGACGCTCCCGCCCTGCGCGGGTCCGTCCGCCCCGCGTACGCGCCCCCCGCGTACGCGCCCCCCGCGCCCCGATCCCCGGGCACGGGGCGGTGCGGCTTGCGGTTCACGCCCGTACGACGGCCTCGTACCGCACCGCCAGCCCGTCGAGCAGCGCCCGCAGCCCCGTCTCGAACGCGCCCTCGTCGACGCGCTCCTGGTGCTCGGCGAGTAGGTGCGCCTGCCCGAGGTGCGGGTAGTCGGCCGGGTCGTACGCCGCCGCGTCGTCGACGAAGCCCAGGGCGAAGGAGCCCAGCGCGGAGCCGGTGACGAAGTACCGCATCAGGGCGCCGATGTGGGTGGCCATGGCGGGCGGCCAGCCCGCCCGCACCATCGCGCCGAACACCGCGTCCGCCACCCGCAGGCCCGCGGGGCGGCGGCCCGGGCCGCGGGCCAGCACCGGCACGATGTTCGGGTGCGCGGTGAGGGCGGCCCGGTAGGACACCGCCCAGTCGTGCAGCGCCGTGCGCCAGTCGCGCGGGTCGCCCGCGTCGAACATCGACAGGTCGACCTGCGCGCTCACCGCGTCCGCGACCGCCTCCAGGATCTCGTCCTTCGTGCGGAAGTGGTTGTACAGCGAGGGCCCGCTGACCCCGAGTTCGGCGGCGAGCCGCCGGGTCGACACCGCCTCCAGGCCCTCCGCGTCCACCAGGGCGGCCGCCGCCGCGACGATGCGTTCACGGCTGAGCAGGGGCTTGCGCGGTCGGGCCATGCGGCACATAGTAGGGCTGCCGACAAAAACTAGCAGTGGTAGTTAATGAGGGGAGCCCCCGTGGACCTGGAGCTGAGCCGGGAGCAGCAGGACGTCCGGCGGCTCGCCGAGGACTTCGTCCGCCGCGAGGTGGTGCCGTACGCCGCCGCGTGGGACCGCGCCGAGAGCGTCGACCGGGCGATCGTGCAGAAGCTCGGCGCGCTCGGCTTCCTCGGCCTCACCCTCCCCGAGCAGTACGGCGGCTCGGGCGGCGACCACCTGGCGTACTGCCTGGTCACCGAGGAGCTGGGGCGCGGGGACTCCGCCGTGCGCGGGATCGTCTCCGTCTCGCTCGGGCTGGTCGCCAAGACGATCGCCGCCTGGGGCGACGAGGAGCAGAAGCGGCGCTGGCTGCCGGGGCTGGCCTCGGGCGAGCTGCTCGGCTGCTTCGGGCTCACCGAGCCCGGCACCGGCTCCGACGCCGCGGGCCTGGCCACCCGGGCGGTCCGGGAGCCGGGCGGCGACTGGGTGGTCAACGGCTCCAAGATGTTCATCACCAACGGCACCTGGGCCGACGTCGTGCTGCTCTTCGCCCGCACGAACGAGGCCCCCGGCCACCGCGGGATCTCCGCGTTCCTCGTCCCCGCCGGCGCTCCGGGCCTCAGCCGGCGACCCGTCCACGGCAAGCTCGGCCTGCGCGGCCAGGCCACCGCGGAACTGGTCCTCCAGGACGTCCGGGTGCCGGCGGGCGCCCTCCTCGGGGCGGAGGGCAAGGGGTTCGCCGTCGCCATGTCCGCCCTCGCCAAGGGGCGGATGTCCGTTGCCGCGGGCTGTGTCGGCATCGCCCAGGCCGCGCTCGACGCCGCGGTGGGGTACGCGGGGCAGCGCGAGCAGTTCGGCAGGCCCATCGCGTCGTACCAGCTCGTCCAGGAGCTTCTGAGCGACATTGCGGTGGACGTCGAGGCCGCCCGGATGCTGACCTGGCGGGTCGCCGACCTCGTCGACCGGGGGCGGGACTTCGCCACCGCGGCCTCCCAGGCCAAGCTCTTCGCCTCGGAGGCCGCGGTGCGCTGCGCGAACAACGCCCTCCAGGTCTTCGGCGGCTATGGCTACATCGACGAGTACCCGGTCGGCAAGCTCCTGCGGGACGCCCGCGTGATGACCCTCTACGAAGGCACGAGCCAGATCCAGAAGCTGATCATCGGCCGTGCGCTCACCGGAGTGTCCGCCTTCTGAGCGGGGCGCCCGGAGGCCGGAAGGGACCGGTCCGCCCCCCAATGCCCTAAGCGCTTGCTCACCGGCGGGGTATGGTGGTCGCCTCGGGTACGGAAGGGGCGAGCGAACGATGAGTACGGCGGAGGAGAAGGCCGGCACCGACGACGCGGCCTGGGGCGAGGTCGCGCCGGACGCGGCGCGGCGGCTGCTCGTGGCCGCCGTCGACGCGTTCGCGGAGCGCGGCTACCACGCCACGACCACCCGGGACATCGCGGGCCGCGCCGGCATGAGCCCCGCGGCGCTCTACATCCACTACAAGACGAAGGAAGAGCTCCTCCACCGGATCAGCAGCATCGGCCACACCAAGGCGCTGGAGATCCTGGAGGGCGCCGCCGGCAGCCCCGGCACGGCCGCCGAGCGGCTGTCCCGCGCCGTGCGGTCCTTCGTCCGCTGGCACGCCGGCCGGCACGCCACGGCGCGCGTCGTGCAGTACGAGCTCGACGCCCTGCGGCCCGAGCACCGCGACGAGATCGTCGCGCTGCGCCGCAGGAGCGACGCGGCGGTGCGGCGCATCATCGACGAGGGCGTCGCCGCGGGCGAGTTCGACGTGGCGGACGTGCCCGGCACCGCCCTCGCCGTCCTGTCGCTCTGCATCGACGTGGCCCGCTGGTTCAACGTGAAGGGCCGCCGCAGCCCGGAGGAGGTCGGGGACCTCTACGCAGGGCTGGTCCTGCGCATGGTGGGCGCGGACGGGTCCGGGACCGCGTAGCGGCGCCGCCGCCTCCCGGGCGGCCCCGGTCGCGGGCCCCCGGGCCGCGGCCTCCGATGCCCCCGGGCGACGGGCTCCGATCCCCCGGGCCGCGGGTCGCCGTTCTCCACCCGGTGCCCGGTGCCCGGTGCCCGGTGCCCGGTGCCCGGTGCCCGCCGGCCGGGGGGCGCCGTCCCGGTGTCAGAAGGCGTACCGGTACACCGGCTCCGCCACGCACACCGGCTTCGTGCCGCCCTCCCGCTCCACGGTGACGGCGGCCGTCAGCTGCACCCCGCCGCCCGGCACGTCCACGACCTCCTTCAGGACGGCGGTCGCCCGCAGCCGCGACCCCACGGGCACCGGAGCCGGGAAGCGGACCTTGTTGGCCCCGTAGTTGAGGCCCATCGTGACGCCTTCCACGCGCAGCAGCTGCGGGACCAGCACGGGCAGGAGGGACAGCGTCAGATAGCCGTGGGCGATCGTCGTGCCGAACGGCCCCGCCGCGGCCCGCTCCGGGTCCACGTGGATCCACTGGTGGTCGCCGGTCGCCTCGGCGAACAGGTCGATCCGCTTCTGGTCCACCTCCAGCCAGTCGCTCGGGCCGAGCTCCTCCCCGACCGCGGCCCGCAGCTCGTCGGCGGACGTGAACACCCTGGGCTCTGCCATGCCTGCTCCCTGCTCTCCTGCTCGTCGACTGTCTAAGCGCTTGCTCAGCATGCTGGGGGTGCGCCGCGCCTGTCAACGGACCAGTAGGCTCCACGGGATGGCGCAGATCCCGCAGAAGATCCACGAGCTCACCGTCGGCCAGCTCTCCGCCCGCAGCGGAGCCGCCGTCTCGGCCCTGCACTTCTACGAGTCGAAGGGCCTCATCACCAGCCGCCGCACCAGCGGCAACCAGCGCCGCTACACCCGTGACGCGCTGCGCCGCGTCGCCTTCGTGCGCGCCGCCCAGCGCGTCGGCATCCCGCTGGCCGCCATCGGCGAGGCGCTGGCGCAGCTCCCCGAGGGGCGCACCCCCACGCCGGAGGACTGGGCTCGGCTCTCCGAGCGGTGGCGCGGCGAACTGGACGCCCGTATCGAGCAGCTCAGCCTCCTCCGCGACCAGCTCAGCCAGTGCATCGGCTGCGGCTGCCTGTCCCTGAAGAGCTGCGCGCTGTCCAACCCGGATGACGCCATAGGGGACGCCATCACCGGGTCCCGGCTCCTGGGCGAGCGCCGCCGCAGGCCCGGCGAGGAGGGGAACCCCCGGGCGGGGGAGTAGCCGCACCGGTCCGCACGGGCGGTGGGGAGGGCCGCCGGACGGCACGATGCCCTCTCGCAGCCGCGTACCGGCGCCCGTGCCGGGCCCTGTCCGCGCCGGGCGCCGCGCCGGGGCGGGTGGCATCGTCCGGCCGCTGTACGGCCTGACGGCCGGTCACCCGCGGCCCGGCGCGGGGGACGCGGCCGTGCGGGCGGCCCTCCCGGCCGCCGGACCCGCAGGGCCGTCCGCCGCCGTCGACGCGCGGGCCTCCCGGCCCGCCGCCCGGCCGCCCGACCTCCCGGCCCCCGCGGCGTCAGCCCGCGGCCGCGAGCCCCCGCAGTGCGCCGGCGCCCGACGCGGGCTGCCGCCGCGCCGTCGCCAGCACCTCGTCCGCCAGCGCCTGTACGGGCACCACCACCCCGCACCGCGCGCACAGCGGTCCGCAGCCGGGCAGGCCGGAGGCGCCGGGGCGCCATCCGAAGCGGGCCCCGCCGCACACCGGGCACCGCCTGCCGGGGCCCGCCTCCAGCGCCGTGATGAGCCGGCGCAGCACCTCGCCGAGCGGCGCCTGCGGATGCACTTTCGGGTCCGCGCACGGCGCCACCCCGTTGCCGCCCCAGGTGCGGCGGTGCCAGTCGTCGACCGCCGACGGGCGCCGCAGTCCCAGGTGCTTCTCCCTCCTGCGGCGCTCCGCGACCCGCCGCTCGTACGCGAGCCACACCGCCCGCGCGTCCTCCAACTCCTCCAGCGCGGCCACCAGCCGCGCCGGATCGGCGTCCCGGTCGTCGGGCCCGAACCCGTGCCTGCCGCACAGGTGGTGCCAGGTCGCCCGGTGCCCGTACGGGGCGAACCGCTCCAGGCACTTGCGCAGCGCATAGCGCCGCAGTGCCGGATCGCACCCCGGATCGCGTACCTGTCTTGCGAGACTTCGGAATCCGGCCATCGCTCCGCCACCTCCGTCGCTGGTCCTCCGGCGTCGCTGAATGGACGTACGGGTGCCCGCATTCGGCTCCATCGAAAATCGGATGGACCCCATCACCGGTACGTCCCACCACTGATACGGAAGCGGCCCGGGAGGTGTTCGGCGCCGGCGGGCGCGGGACCGGCAGCCGCCTGCCGCACGGGAGTTCCGCCTGCCGCACGGGAGTTCCCCTGCCGCGCGCCGGCGGACAGCGCATCCGGCTGCCGCGGCAGGGGAGTTCCACCGCCGCGTACCGCGTACCGCGTACCGTGCGCCGCCGGGCTGCCTCAGCTGCCCTTGCCCGCCCCGCCCGCCGGGCCGGCTCCCCTCTGGGCCCGCCGCCTCACCGGTACAGGAGGTAGCGGAGCCGTACGGCGCGGAAGGCCGCCAGGTCCCGCTGCCAGGCCGCCGTGACCTCGCCGGTGTCCGCGCCCGCGTCGACGAGCGTGCGCACCGCCGTGGAGCCCGTCAGCTTGTCGATCCACCGGTCGGGCCGCCAGGCGAACCCGTCCCACACCCGGCGGGCCGTCACCAGCAGCCCCACCCCGGTCCGCACCGGGTCGAACACCTCGCGGTCCACCACGTGGACCTGCACACCGCCGACCGTGCGGCCCGCGAACTTCGAGAAGACCGGGGCGAAGTACGCCTCGCGGAACCGCACCCCCGGCAGCTCCAGCGCGTTCGCCGCCTCGGCCCACCGCCGTGCGTCGAGGCCCTCCGCGCCCAGCAGTTCGAACGGCCGGGTCGTGCCCCGCCCCTCCGACAGGTTCGTCCCCTCGAACAGGCCCGTCCCCGCGTACACCAGCGCGGTGTCCGGCGTCGGCATGTTCGGACTGGGCGGCACCCACGGCAGGCCCGTCGTGTCGAAGAGGTCGCCGCGCCGCCACCCCGCCATCCGTACGACCTCCAGGTCCACGGGGCGCCGCAGGAACTCGCCGGCGAACAGCCGCGCCAGCTCCCCCGCCGTCATCCCGTGCGCCAGCGCCACCGGCTCCCGGCCGACGAACGACGCGAACGCCCGCTCCAGCACCGGCCCCCGCGCCGCCCTGCCGCCGACCGGGTTCGGCCGGTCCAGCACCACGACCCGGCTGCCCGCCAGCGCCGCCGCGGCCATGGAGTCGTACAGGGTCCAGACGTACGTGTAGAAGCGGGTCCCCACGTCCTGGATGTCGAAGACCACCGTGTCCGCACCGGCCTCGGTGAACACGTCGGCCAGCGCCCGGCCGCTCTTCCCGTACGTGTCGTACACCGGCAGCCCCGTCGCCGGGTCGTCGGTCCTGCCCTCCGAACCGCCCGCCTGCGCCGTGCCCCGGAAGCCGTGCTCGGGGCCGAACACCGCCACCAGGTCCACCCGCTCGTCGGCGTGCATCACGTCCACGATGTGCCGCAGGTCGCCGGAGGCCACGCCGGTCGGGTTCGTGACGACCCCGACCCGCTGCCCGGTCAGCAGCCGGTAGCCGTCGGCCGCGAGCCGGTCGAACCCGGTCGTCACGCCGCCGGCGTCCGGGCTCGGCGGCGCCGTCCCCCGCGTCCCCGTGGCCGCCGTGCCTGTGGGGTGCGGGTCCTTCGGCCGCGGCTCCCGAGCGGACGCGCACGCCGCGCCCCCGCCCGTGCAGACGGCCGCCGCCGCACCGGCCAGCACCCCGCGCCGGCTCGGGTCCGGCAGCCTCAGTGTGGGATCCATGATCCTGCACGCTAGGCGGCCGACCCCTTCCGCCATGGCATACCGACTGGTTAGTCTGTCGCCCGTCCGCGGTACCGGATCCGTCGAGAGGTGGTGCGCCGATGGGCGGCGTACGAGGTCAGGGAGTCGTCGTCACCGGCGCGGGCGGCGGCATCGGCGCCGCGCTCGCCCGCCGGTTCGCCGCCGAGGGCTGCCGCGTCGCGGTCAACGACCTGGACGCGGAGCGGGCCCGGGCCGTCGCCGCGGAGATCGGCGCCGTCGCCGTCCCCGGCGACGCCTCCGCCGTCGTCGACGCGGCCCGCGAGGCGCTCGGCGGCACCGTCGACGTGTGGTGCGCCAACGCCGGACTCGCCGCGCCGGGCGACGCCTTCGCCGACGAGGCGGTCTGGTCCGCCGCGTGGGACGTCAACGTCATGGCCCACGTCCGCGCCGCCCGCGCCCTGCTGCCCGACTGGCTGGAGCGCGGCGCAGGCCGGTTCGTCTCCACGGTGTCGGCCGCCGGGCTGCTCACCATGGTCGGCGCCGCGCCCTACAGCGCCTCCAAGCACGCCGCGTACGCCTTCGCCGAATGGCTGTCCCTCACCTACCGCCACCGCGGGCTGAAGGTCCACGCCGTCTGCCCCCAGGGCGTGCGCACCGACATGCTGACGGCCGCGGGCTCGGCGGGCAAGCTCGTCCTCGCCCCCACCGCGATCGAGCCCGAGGACGTCGCGGACGCGCTCTTCCGGGGCATCGAGGAGGACCGGTTCCTGATCCTGCCCCACCCCGAGGTCGCCGACTACTACCGTGCCCGCGCGGGCGACCCGGAGCGCTGGCTCGGCGGCATGAACGGCATCCAGCGCGCCTGGGAGGACGCCATGGCGTGAGCCGCGCCGGACGAATGGGAAGATCGGTCGACGACCAGGCGGCACGAACATGAGGAAGAGGTGGCGGCGATGGCCAGGACGACGGACGGGAGCGGCACCACACCCGTCCCCGGCAGGCTGCTGGCCGCCGCCACCCGGCTCTTCGCGGAGCAGGGCTACGACCGCACCTCCGTCCAGGAGATCGTCGAGGCCGCCGGGGTCACGAAGGGCGCCCTCTACCACTACTTCGGGTCGAAGGAGGACCTCCTCCAGGAGGTGTACGCGCGCGTGCTGCGCCTCCAGCAGGAGCGTCTCGACGCCTTCGCCGGCGCGGACGCGCCCGTGGAGCAGCGGCTGCGCGACGCCGCCGCGGACGTGGTCGTCACCACCATCGACAACCTCGACGACGCGGCGATCTTCTTCCGCTCCATGCACCACCTGAGCCCTGAGAAGAACCGGCAGGTGCGGGCCGAGCGCCGCCGCTACCACGAGAGGTTCCGCGCCCTGGTCGAGGAGGGGCAGCGCAGCGGCGTCTTCTCCTCCGCCACGCCCGCGGACCTGGTGGTCGACTACCACTTCGGCTCGGTCCACCACCTGTCCACGTGGTACCGACCGGACGGGCCGCTGAGCCCGCAGCAGGTCGCCGACCACCTGGCCGACCTCCTGCTGCGGGCCCTCCGGCCGTAACCGCCGCGGGAGCGCCCCCGCACGCGCCCCCGGCGGCCGCGCCGGAGCCCCGCCCGCCGCACGCGAGCGTGCGCCCGCACGGCACCGCGACCGGCTCGGCCCCCGAGGCGCACCGGGTGCCCCGGCCGGGCGGCCTCCCGGCGCCCGGCCGCGCGGCTCACCCGTACGCCTTCAGCTCCCGCCGGGCCAGGGACCGCTGGTGGACCTCGTCGGGGCCGTCGGCGAGTTGCAGGGTCCGTGCCGCCGCCCACAGCTCCGCCAGCGGGAAGTCCTGGCTCACCCCGCCCGCGCCGTGCAGCTGCACCGCCCGGTCCAGGATGTCCACCACCGTCCTCGGGGTGGCGATCTTGATGGCCTGGATCTCCGTGTGCGCGCCCTTGTTGCCCACGGTGTCCATGAGCCACGCGGTCTTCAGCACCAGCAGCCGCAGCTGCTCGATCGCCACGCGGGCGTCCGCGATCCACGCCTGGACCTGCCCCTGCGCGGCGAGCGGCCTGCCGAAGGCCGTACGGGACACCGCCCGGCGGCACATCAGCTCGACGGCGCGCTCCGCCATCCCGATGAGGCGCATGCAGTGGTGGATGCGGCCGGGACCCAGCCTGGCCTGCGCGATGGCGAAGCCGCCGCCCTCCTCGCCCACCAGGTTCGCGACGGGCACCCGCACGCCGTCGAACACCACCTCGGCGTGCCCGCCGTGGTGGTGGTCCTCGTAGCCGTACACCCGCATCGCGCGGCGCACCTCGACGCCCGGGGCGTCCCGCGGGACGAGCACCATGGACTGCTGCCGCCGGATGTCTCCGTCCGGGTCGGTCTTCCCCATGACGATGAACACCCGGCAGTCCGGGTTCATGGCACCGGAGATGTACCACTTCCGCCCGGTGACGACGTACTCGTCGCCGTCCCGCTCGATGCGGGTCTCGATGTTCGTCGCGTCGGAGGAGGCGACGTCCGGCTCCGTCATCGCGAACGCCGACCGGATCTCCCCGCGCAGCAGCGGCTCCAGCCAGCGCTTGCGCTGCTCCTCGCTCCCGAACTGGGCCAGCACCTCCATGTTCCCGGTGTCGGGCGCGGCGCAGTTGAGGGCGGTGGGGGCGAGCTGGGGTGAGCGGCCGGTGAGCTCGGCGAGCGGCGCGTACTGGAGGTTGGTCAGCCCGGCGCCGTACTCCTCGTCGGGGAGGAAGAGGTTCCACAGGCCCTGCCTGCGGGCCTCCGCCTTCAGTTCCTCCACCACCGGCGGGGTGTCCCAGGGCGAGGCGAGCGCGGCCCGCTGCTCCTCGGCGACCGGCTCCGCCGGGTACACGTACGCGTCCAGGAAGGCGAGCAGGCGTGCCCGCAGCTCCTCGGTGCGGGCGTCGAACGCGAAGTCCATGTCCGGATCAGCCTTCCTGCAGGGTGGTGAGCCCGTGCTCGATGAAGACGGGGACCAGCTCCCCGATGCGGTCGAAGCCGGCGCCGACCGTCCGGCCGAGGGTGTAGCGGTAGTGGATGCCCTCCAGGATCACGGCGAGCTTGAACCGGGCGAACGCGGTGTACCAGGCGATCGCGGAGGTGTCGCGCCCGGAGCGGACGGCGTAGCGCTCCACCAGCTCGCCGGGGGAGGGGTGGCCGGGGGCCGCGGCCGTGGTGCTGACGGGCGGGCCCGGCAGGTCCAGCGGCGTGCTGTACATGACCAGCAGCCCGAGGTCGGTCAGCGGGTCGCCCAGCGTGGACATCTCCCAGTCGAGGACCGCCCGCAGGGTGTCGTCCTCCCCGATGAGGGCGTTGTCGAGGCGGTAGTCGCCGTGGACGACGGTGGCGTACGGGGATGCGGGGAGCGACCGGCCGAGGGAGGCGTGCAGTTCGTCGATGCCCGCCAGGTCCCTGCCCCGGGAGGCGGCCAGCTGCTTGCCCCAGCGGCGCAGTTGCCGGTCCAGGAAGCCGTCGGGCCGGCCGAAGTCGCCGAGGCCGACCGCGTCCGGGTCGACGGCGTGCAGGTCGACGAGCGTGTCCAGCAGGTTCAGCACGGCCCCCCGGGTGCGGGCGGGCCCCAGCGCGGCCAGCTGGTCCGCGGTGCGGTAGGGCGTGCCGTCCACGTGCTCCATGACGTAGAAGGGCGCGCCGAGGACGGTCTCGTCCTCGCACAGCAGCAGCGCGGCCGGCACGGGCACGGGGGTGTCGCGCAGGGCGCTGATCACCCGGTGCTCGCGCCGCATGTCGTGCGCGGTGGCCAGCACGTGCCCGAGCGGCGGCCGCCGCACCACCCAGCGGGAGGTGCCGTCCGTGACCGCGTACGTGAGGTTCGACCGGCCGCCCTCGATGAGCCGGCCGCGCAGCGGCCCCCTCACCAGCCCCGGCCGCTCCCGGTCCAGCAGCCCGCGCAACTGCTCGGGGTCGAGTCCTGGCGGCGGGGCGAGGCTCATGGGCGTACCTCCGGACGGTCGCGTCGATCGGGCCGGGGCGCCGCGGGCGGCGCCCCCGACGCATGATGACCGACCAGTCGGTATGCCGTCTAGGGGGAAGCTGTGTCAGACGTCGCGCCTCGTCCCGGCGCGTGCCGCCTTCCGCCGGAGGGTGTCCGCCGGGGCCGGCTGCCGCTCCGAGGCCCGCGCTCCGCCCGCCGGGCCGTGGCGCGGAAGGGCCGGGTGCGGCACTCGGCGCCCGTCAGGGAGCGCCGAGTGGTCAACGCGCGGGCCGGCGGGCCCGGCGGCTTCCGGGCCGCCCTCCCCGTGGCGCCGCAGGCCCGGAAGGCGGGCCGGGTGAGGCCCGGCGGGCGGGCGCGGTGCTAGTGGTCGTCCCAGTGGCCGTCGTGGGCGGCGTGCCGGTGGCCGTCGTGGACGTAGTCGACGTGGTCGCCGTGGGCCACGGCGGGGTGCCCGCAGTTGTCCCCGTGCTCGTGCGCGTGCCCGCTGTGGGCGATGTGCTCGCCCGGTTCGCACTCGTCCCAGTGTCCCGAGTGCTCGCGGTGCAGGTGCCCGTCGTGGGCGTAGTCGATGTGGTCCCCGTGTACGACGGACTGGTGACCGCACGCCGGGCCGTGTTCGTGCGCGTGCCCCACGTGTTCCTTGTGCAGGACCGTCATGGCGGAGCCTTTCGTCCTGGCGAGTCGGCTGACGCCACCAGAGTAATCCTATTTGTCCGATTGATCACCTTGGGTTGCGGGCGCCCCGGGAGCGCCGCAGGGTCGGTTCCATGAAGGCGATCCACTACCGCCGCTACGGCGGACCGGAGGTCCTGGAGTTCGGCGAGCTGCCCGACCCCAAGGTCGGCCCCGACAAGGTCCTGGTCAAGGTGCGCGCGGCGGCCGTCAACCCGGTGGACTGGAAGTGCCAGGCCGGCTACATGGACACCGTCCTCGACACGGTCTTCCCCGTCGTCCCCGGCTGGGACGTGTCCGGTGTCGTCGTCCAGCCGGGCGTGTCCGTCCCCGAGTTCGCCGTCGGCGACGAGGTCATGGGGTACGTCCGCGAGGACGTCCTGTGCCACGGCACCTTCGCCGAGTACGTCGCCGCCCCCGTGCGGACCCTGGCCCGCAAGCCGCGCGGGCTCAGCTTCGAGGAGGCGGCGGCGCTGCCGCTCGTCGGCCTCACCGCGTACCAGGTCATCACCCGTGCCCTGCGCCTCCGGGAGGGCGAGACCCTGCTCGTGCACGCCGCCGCGGGCGGCGTCGGCGCCATGGCCGTCCAGCTCGCCCGCCACCTGGGCGCCGACGTGATCGGCGCGGTACGGGAGAGCGGCGTGGAGCGCGTGCAGGAGCTGGGCGCTCGGCCCGTCGTGTACGGGGACCGGTTCGTCTCCCGGGTCCGCGAGCTGGCGCCGCACGGCGTGCAGGCGGCCTTCGACACGCTCGGCGGCCAGAGCCTCAAGGACTCCGCGAACGTCCTGGCCCCCGAAGGGCGCCTGGCGTCGATCGCGGACGGCGACGTGGTCGGCCTGGGCGGCCGGTACGTCTTCGTCCGCCCCGACGCCGAGGACCTCGCCGCGCTGGCGGCGCTCGCCGAGGAGGGCGTCCTGTCGGTCCACGTGGCCAGGACCTTCCCCCTGGAGGAGGCCGCAGACGCCCAGCGGGCCAACCAGGAGGGCGGCCTGCAGGGCAAGGTCGTGGTCACGGTGGACCGGGCCGACTGAAGCCGCGCCCGACCGCGGCCGGGCACGGCACCGCCCGGCGCGGCGGTGCACGGTGGGGGGTTCGCGGCGCGGCGGTGTCCGGCAGGCGGGACCGGGAGAGCCGCCCCGGCAGCAGCCGCCCCTGTACGGCAGCAGCCGCCCCGGCGGCCGGGTGCGGCAGCGAGGGCGCGGACCGCCGCCGCGGCTCACACCACCACGGCCACCGCGAACGCCGCCAGCGCCAGGGTGCAGCCCACCGCCGCGGAGGCCGCCCGGGGGCTCAGGGCCTCGGGGCGCACGGACCCCAGCGCGCGGATCCTGCGGTGCGCCACGCCCAGGAGCGCCGCCCACACCAGCAGCGAGAGCCACGCCCCCAGCAGGCCGGCCGACGTCGCCCCGTCGTGCAGTGCCTGACGCGCCGCCAGCACGGCCACGACGGTGGACGACAGCGTCGTACGCCGCCACGCCAGGCGCGTCCGCTCCGGCTGCAGCCCCGGGTCGCGGAGCCCGAGCCCCCCGGTCACCCGGCCCACCCGAACAGCACCACCAGCACCATCGCGGCCGCCACCAGCGCCACCGCCGCCCCCAGCAGTGCCGGGAACCGGCTGACCGGCAGGTCCTCCCCGCGCCGCATGGCCCGCTCGCAGCGGATCCAGTGGTTCACCGCGCGTACCGTGCACAGCACCCCCGCGCCGATCAGCGTCAGCGCCAGGCCCACCCGGACCCCCCACCGCAGGTCGGGGAGGAACTGGTCCACGGCGAAGCCGCCGCCGACCAGGGCGAGCCCGGTGCGCAGCCACGCGAGGAAGGTCCGCTCGTTGGCGAGCGAGAAACGGTAGTCGGGCGTCTCGCCCTCCTCCCGGACCCGCTGCGGCGCGAACCACAACCGCACGTCCCGCAGACTCCGTCCGATGCCACTCACACCCGCACCCTAACCGCGTCCCGCCGGCGCCGCCCCCCAGCCTGCGGGAATGACACCCCGCACCCTCCTGCTGCCCGGCTACGAGGCGGAGTCCCGCGCGCTGTCCGCCGGGGAGGCCCGGCTGACCGCCGCGGAAGACCTGGCGGCCCGCCCCGAGTTCTGGTGCCTGCACCTCCGCCTGCCGCTGACCGGCCCGCAGGGATCGCTCCTCGGGCCGTACGGGCTCGACGGCGCGGACCTGGACGCGGTGTGGGAGCGGCTGGGGGACGAGCGGGACTGGCCCGTGCTGCGCGTCCCGTGCGACGAAGGCGGTGCAGCGGCCGTCGTCTACCGCAACAGCCCGGACGGCCCAGGCGTCGACTGCTTCCTCCGGCACACCGGCCGGCCCGCCCTCGACTGGCTCGCTCGCGACCACGCCACCGCCCCGGGGCGCGGCCTGCCCTGGTGTGAACCGGCCGCCCTCGCGGAGGCCGTACCGGCCGGAGCCGGTCCCGCTGACGGCCTCACCGATCCCGCCGAGCGCCTTCTGCTGCTGCTTGCCCTGCTCCGGGACCCCGAGGCGGAGGCACCCGCCGACGCCCCCGGACCGTCGCCCGCCCGCTCCGCCGGGTGGGCCCGCCCCGGCGGTACGCGCAGCAGCCCGCCGTACGGCTCGTGGACGGCACCCTCTGACCGGGCGGGCCTGCCCGCAGCAGCCGGCCGCGCATCGGGCGGCCGCCCGGCCCCGCACCCGGCCGGCCGCGCCGCCGCCGAGGCCCCCGGGGGCCGCCCGGTCACCCCGGCGGGCCTCCCGCAGGCGCTGCCACGCCGCCAGGCCGTCCGGCACCCACTGCCACGCGGGGAGGCGCTCCGCGAGCTCCGCCTCCGGCAGGAAGGCGTGCCAGGCCACCTCCGACTCCTGCGGGGCGACCGGCAGGGTGCAGCGCACCTCGTACACCCACGACCACCACGAGCCCCGCCCGCCCGGCCCGTCGTCGTACAGGAACTTCAGCACCGGCACGGGGCGCGGCAGCCCCCGCACGCCGAGCTCCTCCTCGGCCTCCCGCAGCGCCGCGCCGTCGTACGACTCCCCCGCGCCCACCACACCGCCCACGAACATGTCGTACAGCGAAGGGAAGACCAGCTTCGTCGCGGTCCGCCGGTGCACGAACACGCGGTCCTCGGCGTCCCGGGCCAGGACGAACACGCAGCGGTGCCGCAGCCCGCGCGCGTACACCTCGCCCCGGGGCAGCCGCCCCACCACCTCGTCGTGCTCGTCGACGACGTCGAGCACCTCGTCCGCGGACGCTTTCCCCATCTCCGTCCCTGCCCTTCCCGCGTCGGACCAGCCGGGAGCACAGGCTACTGAGGACAGGCTGCTGAGGGCGGGCAGACGGCAGGCAAGCGACCGTGCCGAGGACCCGGCACCGGGTGCGGGTCCGCCCGGCACGCCGCTCCCGCCGTGCGCCCCGAGCGGCACGCCCCCCGGCCGTCGCGTCCCGACGCATGGCCGCGGGCTGCGCGGGAACCCGCCCGGTACGCATGGTGCTCCCGGCGGTTCATCGGGCCGCCGGTCGGCACACCGACCAGGAGGTGTGGAACATGGCCGCCGGCAAGAAGGCCAAGAACATCGGCACGACCGCGAAGGGCAAGGCCAAGGAGGCCGCGGGCCGGGCTGTCGGCAACGAGAGCCTGGAAGCGAAGGGGCGCGCCGAGCAGGCGAAGGGCGACGCCAAGCAGGCGGCCGAGAAGGCCAAGGACACGTTCAGGCACTGACCGGCCCGCTTCACCACCGGCCGCCCGGCGCTCCCGCCGGGCGGCCGGCCGCCGTGCGCGGACGCGGGGGGAACGGGCCGCCCGCCGACGAGGAGCGGTCCGGGAGGTTGACGCGCTACTGCCCGGTACAGAAGATCGGAGCACTCCGCGCACCCCGCGTCCCGGCCCCGGAAGGACGGATCCCCCATGGCGTACGACGCTGATGTGATCGTGATCGGGGCGGGACTCGCCGGTCTGGCCGCCACCGCGGAACTCGTCGACGCCGGGCGCAGCGTCATCCTGCTCGACCAGGAGCCCGAGCAGTCCCTCGGCGGCCAGGCCCACTGGTCCTTCGGCGGGCTCTTCCTCGTCGACTCGCCCGAGCAGCGCAGGCTGCGGATCCGCGACAGCCGCGAGCTCGCCCTGCAGGACTGGCTGGGCACGGCCGGCTTCGACCGCCCCGAGGACCGGTGGCCCCGCAGGTGGGCGGAGGCGTACGTCGACTTCGCGGCCGGGGAGAAGCGCGCCTGGCTGCGCGGCCAGGGCGTGCGCTTCTTCCCCGTCGTCGGCTGGGCCGAGCGCGGCGGGTACGACGCCACCGGCCACGGCAACTCCGTGCCCCGCTTCCACATCACGTGGGGGACGGGTCCGGGCCTCGTCGCCCCGTTCGAGCGGCGGGTCCGGGCGGGAGCCGCCCGCGGCCTCGTGCAGCTGCGGTTCCGTCACCGCGTGACCGGCCTCAGCCGCACCGCGGGCGCCGTCGACACCGTCAGCGGCGAGGTGCTCGCCCCGTCCGCCGCCGCACGCGGCACCGCGAGCAGCCGCGACACCACCGGCCGGTTCGCGTACCGCGCCCAGGCGGTGGTCATCGCCTCCGGCGGCATCGGCGGCAACCACGACCTGGTCCGCGCCCAGTGGCCCGAGCGGCTCGGCACGCCGCCCCGGCGGCTGCTGTCCGGCGTCCCCGCGCACGTCGACGGCCTCATGCTCGGCATCGCCGAGGAGGCGGGCGCCCACCACGTCAACCGCGACCGCATGTGGCACTACACCGAGGGCATCGCCAACCACAGCCCGCTGTGGCCCCGGCACGGCATCCGCATCCTGCCCGGACCGTCCAGCCTCTGGCTCGACGCCCGCGGCCGCCGCCTGCCGGTCCCGCTGTTCCCCGGCTTCGACACGCTCGGCACCCTCGAACACATCATGAGGTCCGGCCACGAGCACACCTGGTTCGTCCTCAACCAGCGGATCATCGGCAAGGAGTTCGCGCTCTCCGGGTCGGAGCAGAACCCCGACCTCACCGGCAAGTCCGTCCGCGGCGTCCTCGCCCGCGCCCGCACCGACGTGCCCGCGCCCGTGCGGGCCTTCATGGACAAGGGCGCCGACTTCGTCGTCGAGCCGGACCTCGCGGCCCTGGTGCGCGGCATGAACGCGCTCACGGACGAGCCGCTCATCGACGAGGCCGAGTTGCGCCGCGAGATCGTCGCCCGGGACCGGGAGACCGCCCACCCCTTCACCAAGGACCTCCAGGTCACCGCCATCCGGGGCGCCCGCGGCTACCTCGGCGACCGGCTCATCCGCACGGTGGCCCCGCACCGCCTCCTCGACCCGGAGGCGGGCCCGCTCGTCGCGGTGCGCCTCCGCATCCTCACCCGCAAGTCGCTGGGCGGTCTGGAGACCGACCTGTCGTCCCGGGTGCTGACCCCGGACGGCGAGCCGCTGCCCGGCGTGTACGCGGCCGGTGAGGCCGCCGGCTTCGGCGGCGGCGGGGTCCACGGCTACCGCTCCCTGGAGGGCACCTTCCTCGGCGGCTGCCTCTTCTCCGGCCGCACGGCGGGCCGGGCCGCCGCCCGCGCCGTCGCCTGAACGGCCCTCACGGGCGCGGGAGCCCCTGAACGGCCCTCACGGGCGCGGCAGCCGCAGCGGCACCCGGTCACCTGCCGCGGCGTTCACCGGTGCTCCGGCGGCACCGGCGTCCCCTGGTGGTAGTAGAGCCGCCACAGGACCGCGTCCGGCTGCCTGCGCCACACGGAGCTGCGCCGCACGTGGCGGCCTCCGAAGGCGAGCTCGTACGTCAGGTGCACGATGTCCGGGGCCAGCAGGACGCCCCGCACACCGGCCGGCACGCAGGGGGCGCCCTGCCCGTCCAGCGCCGCGACGTCGTCCATGTCCGTGAGCGCGTCCAGCATCGCGGCACGCGTCCACCACCGCCCGGAGGCGCCGACCTCAGTGAACTCCGGGTCGAGCAGCCGTTCCGACTCCGCGCGGGACGCCCGCACGGACGGCTCCAGCAGGGCCAGTTCGCCCGCGACCGCCGCGGCGACCGGATCCAGTACCTCCACGACGCGGAACCGCTCGGCCACCACGCCGGTCGTGTCGTCGACGGTGAAGTCCGGGTCGCCCAGCGCCTCCCGCAGCTCCGCGCCGTGCCAGAACCGCTCGTGGGCGGCCCGCCACTCGGCGACGGACCGGTGGCCCTCGCCCTCGTCGACGGCGTGCCGCAGGTCCACCTCGCCGAGCGGCAGCACCCGTATGCCGGTGACCTCCACCACCGCCACCGGACGCCCGTCCGAGTCCAGCAGCGCCGACCGGTCGCCGGACGCGGGCAGCGGCTCCCCCTCCGCCTCGTATGCGGCGAGCAGCCCGGTCGTGGCGGTCTTCCGCCCCGTCAGCACGGCCGCCACCAGGCGGTCGCGCAGGGGGCCGGGGAAGGCCAGTTCGTACGGGGGCAGTGCAGGTGCGTCGGACATGCCGGGAAGTGTGCCACGCGCCCCCCGCCGGACGCCCCGGGGTTTCCGCGGCGCCCGGCGGTCGGGCGCCCGCGCCGGGCGGCGGCGGGCACCGGATGCCGGCCTCCGGTGCCCGGCGGTCGTCCCCGCCGCGGACCCGCAGCCCCGGCGCCGGGCCGGTGAGGCCGCGGCACCCCGCCGGGCCGAGGGCAGCGGATGCGTACGGACCGTCAGGTGAGGGCGCGCAGCGCGGCGACCGCCCGGTTCGCGGTCTCCTCAGGGGTGCCGGACACGTCGACGGCGACCCCGGCCTCGTCCTCGCCGAGCGGCTGGAGCGCCGCGTACTGGGAGTCCAGCAGCGCGGCCGGCATGAAGTGGCCCCGGCGCGCGGCCATCCGGCCCTCGATCAGCGCCCGGTCGCCGGTCAGGTGCAGGAAGACCAGCTCAGGGTGCGCCTCCCGCAGCCGGTCCCGGTAGGACCGCTTGAGCGCCGAGCTGCTCACCACACCGCCGAGGCCGGCCCGGCCGCGCGCCCACCGGCCGATCGCGTCCAGCCACGGCCACCGGTCGGCGTCCTCCAGCGGGACGCCGGCGGTCATCTTGGCGACGTTGGCCGGGGGGTGGAGGTCGTCGCCTTCCGCGAAGGGGACGCCCAGCCGGTCCGCGACCAGGGGGCCGACGGTGCTCTTGCCGGTGCCGGAGACCCCCATCACCGCCACGACGAGGGGTGTGCGCATACAGGCTCCACGGGCTGCTCGGATGTCGACGCGTGGGCGCCGCCGCCCACCGGCTCCACTCAAGCCCATGCGGCGCCACGCCTTCAAGCCCCGCCCCTCCCGACCCGCCCGAAGCTGCCCGAACCCGCTGCCGCACCCCCGGGCCCGCCCGGGCACCCCGCCCGTACACGGCCGGGCCCGCGAGCCCCGCCGCCTCCTTGCCCGGACCGACGCCCCCGCAGGGCGGACGAGGGTCTCAGCCGAGGGGCCCGAGCCGCAGCCGGCTCTCGAACCGCACCGGCGCCCCGGTGAACGGGTCGGTGAACTCCAGCGCCCGCGCCAGCAGTTGCAGCGGCCGGGTGAAGTCCTCCGGCCCGTCGTCCCGTACGACGGGGTACAGCGGATCGTGCAGGATCGGCACGCCCAGCCGGTTCATGTGCACCCGCAGCTGGTGGGTGCGCCCGGTCTGCGGCACCAGCCGGTACCGCGCGAGCCCGCCGCACTGCTCGACCAGTTCGACGCGGCTCTCGCTGTTCGGCTCGGCGCCCTCGACCTCGTACGCGTCCACCCGCCCCCGATCCTTGACGATGTGGCTGCGCACGGTGGCGGGCAGGTCGAGGCCGGGGGCGTGGGGCGCGACGGCCTCGTACTCCTTGCGCACCCGCCGGTCGCGGAACAGCGTCTGGTACGCCCCCCGGTCCTCGGCCCGTACGACGAACAGCACGAGGCCCGCGGTCAGCCGGTCCAGCCGGTGCGCGGGCTGGAGCTCCGGAAGGCCCAGCTCGCGCCGGAGCCGCGCGACGGCGGTCTCGGTGATGTGCCGCCCCCTCGGCGTGGTGGCGAGGAAGTGCGGCTTGTCGGCGACCAGGACCCGCTCGTCCCGGTGGACGACGCCGACCGGGAACGGCACGGGCTCCTCCGCGGGCAGCTCGCGGTGGAACCACACGTGCCGCCCGGACCGGTACGGCTCGTCCGCGGCCACGTGCCGCCCGTCGCCGCCGACGAACGCCCCTTCGGCGAGCATCGCGTCGACCCGCTCGACCCCGATGGCGGCGCCGTACCGCTCCACCAGGTGGTCCCGCACGGTCGGCCACCGGCCCTCCGGATCGGCCGGCAGCCGCACCCGCACGGGGTCCACCCCGTCCCGCTGCCCCAGCGGCGCCACCGGCGCCCTCATTCCACGACGACCCACCACCCCAACCTAACCCCCGGCCGGGCAGCCCGAGCGAGCCGTCCCGACGCCGGCAGGGCACCCGCCGGACGGAAGGGCACCCGCCGGACGGGAGGGGGCCCAGGCCGGCACCGGGGCGGCGCCCACCGCCGCGGGCACCGCCCCGCCCCGCGCCGGGCGGCGCCCCGCCGCCTCAGCTCCGCCGCACCACCACCTCGCCCGTGCCCCGCGCGCCGCCCAGCCCGGGCACCCGCACCCGGAACGGCCGGTCGGTGCCGAGCGCCGCGACCCGCAGACCGCCGGCCGGGTCCCGGGCCACGCGGAACTCCGCCGCCGGCTCCCCGCGGCCGTCCGGTACCGCCACCGACGCCCCGTCCGCGTCCGGCTGGACCAGCAGCGTCAGGTTCCCCAGCCAGTCGCCGTCCGGTCGCTGGTCGTCCGCCCCCAGCGGCAGCACCGCGCCCGGCCGCACGTACAGCGGGAGGCTGTCGAAGCCGTGCCGCTCCGTGCGCCAGCCCGGCCCGGTCACCCGCTCCCCGGTCAGCAGGTGCGTCCAGGTGCCCGCCGGCACGTAGAACTCCACCTCGCCGTCCGCCGAGAAGACCGGCGCCACCAGCAGGTCGGGCCCCAGCATGTACTGCCGGTCCAGCGTCCGGCACCCCGGGTCGTCGGGGAACTCCAGCAGCATCGGCCGCATCAGCGGCACCCCCGTCCGGTGCGCCTCGACGGCGGCCCCGTACAGGTACGGCATCAGCCGGTGCTTCAGCTCGGTGAACTGCCGGGCCACCTCGACGGCCTCGTCGCCGAACTCCCACGGCACCCGGTACGACATGTTGCCGTGCAGCCTGCTGTGCGAGGACAGCAGCCCGAAGGCCAGCCACCGCTTGAAGACGTCCGGCTCCGGCGTGCCCTCGAAGCCGCCGATGTCGTGGCTCCAGAAACCGAAGCCCGACAGGCTCAGCGACAGCCCGCCCCGCAGCGACTCCGCCATCGCCTCGAACGACGCGAAGCAGTCCCCGCCCCAGTGCACCGGGAACTGCTGCCCGCCCGCGGTGGCCGACCGGGCGAACAGGACGGCCTCGCCCCGCCCCCGCTCCTCCTCCAGCAGCTCGAAGACGCACTGGTTGTACAGGTGCGTGTAGTAGTTGTGCATGCGCTCCGGGTCGGAGCCGTCCCACCACACCGCGTCCGTCGGGATCCGCTCCCCGAAGTCCGTCTTGAAGCAGTCGACGCCCTGGTCCAGCAGCGCCTTGAGCTTGCCGCGGAACCAGGCCCGCGCGTCGGGGTTGGTGAAGTCCACCAGCGCCATCCCGGCCTGCCACAGGTCCCACTGCCAGATGTCGCCGCCGGGGCGCTGCACCAGGTACCCGAGCGCCGCGCCCTCCGCGAAGAGCGCGGACTTCTGCGCGATGTAGGGGTTGATCCACATGCTGATCCGCAGGCCCCGCTCCTTCAGCCGGGCCAGCATGCCCTCCGGGTCGGGGAAGGTCTCCGGGTCCCACTGGAAGTCCGACCACTGGTACTCGCGCATCCAGAAGCAGTCGAAGTGGAACACCGACAGCGGGATGTCCCGCTCCGCCATGCCGTCGACGAAGGACGCGACGGTCTCCTCGTCGTACGGCGTGCAGAAGGACGTGGTCAGCCACAGGCCGAACGACCACGCCGGGGGCAGCGCCGGGCGGCCCGTCAGCGCCGTGTACCGGGCCAGCACCTCCTTCGGGGTGGGCCCGGCCACCACGTAGTACTCCAGCGACTGGTCCTCGACGCTGAACTGGACCTGCCCCACCGACTCGGTGCCGATCTCGTACGACACCCGGCCCGGGTGGTTGACGAAGACGCCGTAGCCGCGCGACGACAGGTGGAAGGGGACGTTCTTGTACGCCTGCTCGCTGCTGGTGCCGCCGTCGGCCTGCCAGATGTCGACCGTCTGCCCGTTCCTCACGAACGGTGTGAAGCGCTCGCCGAGGCCGTAGACCTGCTCACCGACCGCCAGGGACAGCTGCGCCACCATGTGGTGCCCGCCGTCGGCGTCCACCGCGAACGCGGTGCCCTTGCCGCCGACCCCGGTCAGCCGCCGCCCGTCCGCGTCCAGGAAGTCCAGGCCCCACGGCTTCGACCGGTCCAGGCGCACGGTGAGCGGGCCGCTGGTCAGCTCGGTGACCGGGCCGTCGCGGCGGGTCCTGGCGAAGCCGCCCGCCCTCGCGTCGGCGCCGGTCAGGGCGAAGTCGGGACCGCGCGGGGCCCGCCCGGCGTGGTGGGTGGTGCGGACGCCGATGACGCCCTCGGCGGGGGAGAAGCACTCCACCGTCAGCAGGGGCGAGTTCAGCGTGTGCCCGCGGTGCTCGACGCGCCTGACCGCCGCGTAGGCGGTGAGGTGGTCGTCGCTGACGTGCACGTCGCGCACCTCGGTCGCGTACGAGGCGCGCACGCCGTCGCGCATCAGCCAGAAACCGTCGGTGAACTTCATCGGTGTCCCTGCGGGGTGAGGAGGGCGGGAGCGGCGCGGTCCAGCACGGCCGCGATCCGGGCCGACGCCGCGTGGTCCCGGCGGACGGGCGGCAGTGTCTCACCGCCGCCCGCGCCCCAGGCGGTCGCGATGGCCACCGGATCGCCGCCGGTGGCCGCCCCCGCGGCCAGGGCGGCGGCGCCGAGGGCGACGAGTTCGGTGCTGCGGGGAGGACGACCGGCCGCCGGACAGCCGCCGCACGGTCTCCACCCACGTACGGCCCCGGGCGCCGCCGCCGACCAGGCGCAGCGGCCCGTCGCCGCTGCCGCCGCGCCCGGCAGCTCCCTGAGGGCGCGCAGCAGCGTGAACACCGCGCCTTCGTAGGCGGCGCCGAGGAAGCTTGCTGCGGCGTGGTGGCGTGCCGCAGGCCCGTGAGCAGCCCGGCCGCGCCCGGCAGGTCGGGGGTGCGCTCCCCGTCCAGGTACGGCAGCAGGACGGTCTCGCCGCCCGGCTGCGCGTCGTCCCGGTCGAGGCCGAGCAGGGCGGCCACCTTGTCGACCGCCAGCGTGCAGTTGAGGGTGCAGCCGAGCGGCAGGAACGTGCCGGGGCGGTCGGTGGCGGCGAACCCGGCGAGCGCGGCGGCGGCGGGCCGGGTGCGGGTCGCCGCGAACACGGTGCCGGAGGTGCCGAGGGACACCACCGGGTGGTCCAGCAGCCCGGACGCGCCGAGCCCGAGTCCGACGGCCGCCGCCATGTTGTCGCCGGTCCCGGCCGCCACGGCGGCGCCTGCGGGCAGTCCCAGCGCCTCCGCCGCCGCGGCGGTCAGGCCCCACGCGGGCCGCACCGGTCGGCGCGACCTGCGGCAGCAGGGAGGCGTCCAGCCCGAGGAGGTCGAGCAGACCGCTGTCGTACGCGCCCGTCGCCGTGGAGTACCAGCAGGTCCCGGACGCGTCACCCGGGTCGGTGGCGGCGGTTCCCGCCAGCCGCTCGGTGAGGAAGTCGTGCGGCAGCCGCACGGCGGCCGCGGCCTCGGCGGTCCTGGGCTCGTGCTCGCGCAGCCACCGCCACTTCGCGGCCGTCATGGAGGCGACCGGCACGGAGCCGGTCCGCTCCAGCCAGGCCCGGCTGCCGCCGAGTTCCTCCGTCAGGGCGGCGGCCTGCGGCGCCGCGCGGGTGTCGTTCCACAGCATCGCGGGCCGCAGCGGCCGGCCCGCCGTGTCCAGGGCGACGAGCCCGTGCTGCTGCCCGGCCACCGCGATCCCGGCGACCGAGGCGGGCCGCGCGCCGGACTCCGCGAGCCCGGCGGCCACGGCGCCGGCGAGCGCGGTCCACCACTGCTCGGGGTCGCTCTCCCGGGCGCCGCCCTGCCCGCTCACGGTGTGCGCGGCGCGGCCGACGGCCAGGAGCCGGCCGGTGGCGGCGTCGACGACGGCCGCCTTGGTGGACTGCGTGGAGCTGTCCACGCCGATGACTACGGGGTCCATTCTTTTGATCGTACACACAACAAATCCGCCGCCACCAGGGTCCGCCGACGGGTGTCCTCTTGGCTGGAGCGCCCGCTTCGGCTATTAGTAATCAAAGCAAACAAATACCTACCCAGGGAGGGACCACCACCATGCCGGAACGCTTCACCCCCACCCCCGAGGACCGGTTCACCTTCGGCCTGTGGACCGTCGGCTGGCAGGGCGGCGACCCCTTCGGCGCGCCCACCCGCCCGGCCCTCGACCCCGTCGAGGCCGTCGAGCGGCTCGCCGGCCTCGGCGCCCACGGCGTCACCTTCCACGACGACGACCTCGTGCCCTTCGGCTCCTCCGACACCGCGCGCGAGGCGGCCGTCAAGCGCTTCCGCGCCGCACTCGACCGCACCGGCATGGCCGTGCCCATGGCCACCACCAACCTCTTCACCCACCCCGTCTTCAAGGACGGCGCCTTCACCGCGAACGACCGCGACGTCCGCCGCTACGCCCTGCGCAAGACCCTGCGCGCCATCGACCTCGCCGCCGAACTCGGCGCCCGCGTGTTCGTCGTCTGGGGCGGCCGCGAGGGCGCGGAGTCGGGCGCCGCCAAGGACGTCCGGACTGCCCTCGACCGCCTGAAGGAGGCGTTCGACCTGCTCGGCGAGTACGTCACCGAGCAGGGCCACCCCCTGCGCTTCGCCATCGAACCCAAGCCGAACGAGCCGCGCGGCGACATCCTGCTCCCCACCATCGGCCACGCCCTGGCCTTCATCGAGCGCCTGGAACGCCCCGACATCGTCGGCCTCAACCCCGAGGTGGGGCACGAGCAGATGGCCGGCCTGAACTTCCCGCACGGCATCGCCCAGGCCCTGTGGGCGGGCAAGCTCTTCCACATCGACCTGAACGGCCAGTCCGGCATCAAGTACGACCAGGACCTGCGCTTCGGCGCGGGCGACCTCCGCCAGGCCTTCTGGCTCGTCGACCTGCTGGAGACGGCCGGCTACGACGGCCCCCGCCACTTCGACTTCAAGCCGGTCCGCACCGACGGCGCCGACGGCGTGTGGGAGTCCGCGAGGAACTGCATGCGCAACTACCTCGTCCTGCGGGAGCGCGCCGCCGCCTTCCGCGCCGATCCGGAGGTGCGCGAGGCCCTGGCCGCGTCCCGCCTCCCCGAACTGGCCCGGCCCACGGCCGAGGACGGCCTCGCCTCCCTGCTCGCGGACCCGTCGGCCTACGAGACCTTCGATGTGGAGGCCGCCGCCCGCCGCTCCATGGCCTTCGAACGCCTCGACCAGCTCGCGCTGGAACACCTCCTCGCCACCCGCTGACCGCCGCCGCCCGTGCCCGGCCCGCGGCGGCACGGCGGCCCGGCCGGTGCCGGGCCACCGGGGCAGCCCCGGCATCCCGGCACGGGCCCACGCGGGAACGCCGGGTGCGGTTGCCGCCGCCCCCTCCACCACGAGCCGTGAACCGCCATCCGCCGGTGCGGGCGACCCCTCCCGCAGGGGCGCGGCCGTGTCCTGCACCGACCGCACCGGCCGTACGGCGCCGGCAGTACCGCGCCGCGCGGACCGTGCCGGCAGTACCGTGCCGGCAGTACCGGCCCGCCGCGCCCGCGGACCCGCACCCGGCACGCCGACCGGGCCCTCCGGCCGCCCCCGTACACCGGGGCCGCCGGAGGGGCGCCCGGGACTTCCGGCCGCGGCTCCCCGGCACGGCCCGGGACTTCCGGCCACGGCTCCACGGTGGCCCGGGACTTCGGGCCGCGTCGCCCCGGCACGGCCCGGGACTTCGGGCTGCGGCGCCCCGGCACGGCCCGGGACTTCGGGCTGCGGCGCCCCAGGCGGGCCCGTGCGCGTCGGCCGGCGACCGCCGGTCAGGCCCGGGGCCCGGCGCCCTCCGCGGCGGAGGACTGCTCCGCGTACTGCACCGGGTCCGCGATGACGTCCCGTACGACGAGGGCCGCGGCGCCCCGGGCCGCGTCGCCCGACGGGGACGACGCCCGCAGCCGCCGCCGCCCGCGGACCACAGGCCCGACACCACGCGCCGGGCGAGTTCCTCGTCCGCCGCCCGGCCGAGCCACGGCATGAGGCCCCGGAAGACCCCGCCCAGCACCACCGCCTCGGGGTCCAGCAGGTTCACCGCCCCCGACAGCACCAGCCCCAGCATCCGCCCCGCCCGCTCCAGCGCCGCGAGCGCCCGCGCGTCCCCCGCCGCCGCCCGCCGCTCCAGCTCGGCCACGCCCGGCGCCCCCGCGTCCCCGTCGAGGCCCGCGCCGCGCAGCAGCGCCGCCTGCCCCGCGTACTGCTCCAGGCAGCCCCGCGAACCGCAGCGGCACTCCGGGCCCGCCGCGTCCGCCACCACGTGCCCGATCTCCCCGGCGAAGCCGTGCGCCCCGCGCAGCAGCTCGCCGTCGACGACGACGGCGCCCCCACGCCGATCTCGCCGGACAGGTAGAGGAAGCTGCGCGCACCGCCCGTGCCGCCCTCGCCCTCGCCGAACCACAGCTGGGCCAGCGCGGCCGCATTCGCCTCGTTGTCGGACCCCGTCGGCAGCGCGGGCAGTCCCGGACGCGCGGCGCGGAGCGCCCCGGCGAACAGCTTCCTCGGCGGGCACCCGCTCCCAGCCGAGGTTGGGTGCCTGCCGCACCCGGCCGTCCGACACCAGGCCGGGCAGCGCCAGCCGCGCACCCGCCGGACGCAGGTCCTGCTCGGCTGCCGACTCCAGGGTCCGCGCCGCGATCCGCGCGGCCCGCGCCAGCACCTCGCCCGGCGGCACGTTCCGGTTGTCCAGGTGCTCGGTGAGCCGCACCCGGTCCGTACCGGCCAGGTCCACCACGCACACCGACACGTAGTCGATGCTCACCTCCACGCCGAGGCCCGCGGGCCCCGTGCGCGCCATCCGCAGGGCAGTGCCCGGACGCCCGGCGTGCCCGCTGAAGGTCTTGCCCGACTCGGTCAGGAACCCGCCCGCGAGCAGCTGCTCCACCAGCGACGACACCGCCGCCCGCGTCAGCCCCACCCGCGCCGCGACCGCCGCCCGCGTCGTCTCGCCCTCGTCGTGCACCGCCCGCAGCACCAGGCTCAGGTTGTGCCGCCGTACGGTCGCCTTGTCGGCCTTGGGCTCCAGCGGATCCAGACTCTTCTTCATCGCCCTCTCGCACCCCGCGCGGCCGCCGCAACAGCAGAAAGACCCCAGGTGAACTGGGGTCTTCAGTGGTGTCCGAGGGGGGACTTGAACCCCCACGCCCGATAAAGGGCACTAGCACCTCAAGCTAGCGCGTCTGCCATTCCGCCACCCGGACAAGGTGTCTGTCTCGCGGCCTGCGGCCGTTCCGACGTGGAAAACCATAGCAAACATTCGGCGTGCCCGATCACGCCCCCCGCTGCGGGGCGGACCTTGGGCGCCGCACCCCGTCGGGGGGAGGATGGCGCAGGGCAGCAGCCCGACCCGAGCGCCACCGACGCGGGAGGAACCAGCGTGAGCGAGTCGAACCCGGCCAGGACCACCACGGCCGCCGAGAGTGAGGTCGCGGACCTCTGCAGCGAGCTGATCCGCATCGACACCAGCAACTACGGCGACCACTCCGGCCCCGGCGAGCGGGCCGCCGCCGAGTACGTCGCGGAGAAGCTCTCCGAGGTGGGACTCGAACCCAGGATCTTCGAGTCCCACCAGGGCCGCGCCTCCACCGTCGCCCGCATCGCGGGGGAGGACCCGTCGCGGCCCGCCCTCCTCATCCACGGCCACCTCGACGTCGTCCCCGCCGACGCCGCCGACTGGACCCGGGACCCGTTCGGCGGGGAGATCGCCGACGGCTGCGTGTGGGGGCGCGGCGCCGTCGACATGAAGGACATGGACGCCATGACCCTCGCGGTCGTCCGCGACCGGCTCCGCAGCGGCCGCAAGCCGCCCCGCGACATCGTCCTCGCCTTCCTCGCCGACGAGGAGGCCGGCGGCACGTACGGCGCCCGGTACCTCGTCGACCGGCACCCGGAGCTCTTCGAGGGGGTCACCGAGGCGATCGGCGAGGTCGGCGGCTTCTCCTTCACCGTCAACGAGCAGCTCCGGCTGTACCTGATCGAGACGGCGCAGAAGGGCATGCACTGGATGCGGCTCACCGTCGACGGCACCGCGGGCCACGGCTCCATGACCAACACCGACAACGCCGTCACCGAGCTGTGCGAGGCCGTGGCGCGGCTCGGGCGCCACCCGTGGCCGGTGCGGGTCACCAAGACCGTGCGGTCCTTCCTCGACGAGCTGTCCGACGCGCTGGGCACGCCGCTGGACCCGGAGGACATGGAGGCCACCCTGGCGAAGCTGGGCGGCATCGCGAAGATGGTCGGCGCCACGCTCCGCAACTCCGCCGCACCCACCATGCTCGGCGCCGGGTACAAGGTGAACGTCATCCCCGGCCAGGCGGTGGCGCACGTCGACGGGCGGTTCCTGCCCGGGTACGAGGACGAGTTCCTCACCGAGGTCGACCGGCTGCTCGGCCCCCGGGTGCGGCGGGAGGACGTGCACGCGGACAAGGCGCTGGAGACCAGCTTCGACGGCGCGCTGGTGGACGCCATGCAGGCGTCGCTGCGCGCCGAGGACCCGATCGCCCGCGCCGTGCCGTACATGCTCTCCGGCGGCACCGACGCGAAGTCCTTCGACGACCTCGGCATCCGCTGCTTCGGGTTCGCGCCGCTCCAGCTGCCGCCGGAGCTCGACTTCGCGGGGATGTTCCACGGCGTGGACGAGCGGGTGCCCGTCGACGGCCTGAAGTTCGGCGTCCGGGTCCTGGACCGGTTCATCGACGCGTGCTGACGATCCGACCGCCCTCCGGGTGCGCCGGGCGTCCCCGGAGGGCCGTACTGGGCTCTTCCGGCCGAAAACGGTGGAAGTCCCGGCTGAAAGTCGGGTGAAACGACTCTCCCATAATCGTCTGCGTGTACACATCTGACCGAAAAGGGTGAACGGAGCCGCCACCTCGTAGCCCGGCCTCCCTCCTGTCGTTAGGGGTGATGCGGTCCGCGGCTGGGACCGCACTGCCAACAAGGAGGAATAATGATCAAGAAGGTCGTCGCGACTGCGGCTGCCACTGGTGGTCTGGTGCTGGCCGGCGCGGGCCTGGCCGTCGCTGACGCGGGCGCGCAGGGCGCGGCCGTCGGTTCCCCGGGTGTCCTGTCGGGCAACGTGGTCCAGGTTCCGGTCCACATCCCGGTCAACGTGTGCGGCAACACGATCAACGTGATCGGTCTGCTGAACCCCGCCTTCGGTAACACCTGCGTCAACGGCTGAGTAGTCGCCTGGCGTTGAGTCTCGACCCATGAGGGTCTGAGCCCGGCCGGCCTCGGAGCGCGCGCCATGCGCTCCGGGGCCGGTGGGCATTCGGCCTCCGCGTGAGGTGCTCGGAGGCATCGGGAGCCTAGAAGGCAAGGAATACAGATCTATGCGACAGGTCACGCGCAAGGGGCTGACCATTGTTGCCGCGGCGGGCGGCGTGCTCGCCCTCGGTGGCGGATACGCCCAGGCGACCGGCGGAGCGGGAGCCGACTCGGTCGCGTCCAACTCCCCGGGCGTCGCGTCCGGCAACTCGGTCCAGGCCCCGGTCAGCGTGCCGGTGAACGCGTGCGGCAACACCGTGAACGTCGTCGGGGCGATGAACCCGGCGTTCGGGAACAAGTGCGCCAACACGTCGAGCGGCGCCCACGCGAGCGGCTCGACCAGCAACTCGCCGGGCGTGGCGTCCGGCAACAACGTGCAGGCACCGGTCAGCGTGCCGGTGAACGCGTGCGGCAACAGCGTCGACGTGGTGGGCGCCCTCAACCCGTCGTTCGGCAACGAGTGCGCCAACGGCTCGCAGACCCCGGACTACCCCGGTGAGCCGGGCAACCCGGGAGAGCCCGGTAACCCGGGAGAGCCCGGCAACCCGGGTGAGCCGGGCAACCCGGGTGAGCCGGGCAACCCGGGTGAGCCCGGTAACCCGGGAGAGCCGGGCAACCCCGGTGAGCCCGGTAACCCGGGAGAGCCCGGCAACCCCGGTGAGCCCGGCAACCCCGGTAACCCCGACAAGCCGGGTGAGCCCGGCAACCCCGGTGGTGACGGTGGCTCCGACGACAACGGCTCCGGCGGCGACGGCTCCGGCAACCAGGGCGAGCCCGGCTCCCCGATCGAGCCGAACGGCCCGGACACCCAGAGCGGCGGCGCCCCCAAGGGCCTGGACGAGCTGGCCCAGACCGGCGCCGGGGTCCCCGTCGAACTGCTGGCGGGCGCCGGTGCCGCCGCGCTGCTCGGCGGCACGGTCCTCTACCGCCGCACCCGGCAGTCCTCGTAACGCAGGCACACCCGCCCGCGCACACCAGGGAGCGGGCCCCGCAGTCGCGGGGCCCGCTCCTCCGTGTCCGGCGGTCACCAGGTGGCGCGCACCTGGCGGATGATCCTCCGGCGCAGCCGCACGCGGCGGCTCCCGTCCCGGTGCAGGCTCAGCCGGTCCAACTCCCAGTGACCGTACTCCGCGCGCTCGGTCAGCAGCCGCGTGGCCTCCTTGCGGGAGACGCCGCGCGGCACGTACACATCGACGAATTCGTATTCCGGCATCGCATCTATTGTGCGGGCAGGGGCCAGGTACGGATAGCGTCTGCTGTATGTCTGATGCTGCGCAGCCCACCGCTGCCGAGGTACGTGCCGCCGCCGAGGCGGTCAAAGCCGCACTGGACCGTCACCTGGCCGCGGTGGAGAACCGCACCGGGGACGACGACCCTGCGGTCTTCGCCGCGTTCAACGAGCTGGCCGCCGCCGCCGAGGCGTACGACGAGCGGCTCTACGACCGCTACGACGAGGTCACCCCCTTCGAGATCCCGGGCGTGGAGGACACCCTGCCGCCCTACACGGGCCCCGAGGACCCCAACGCGGTCAGCGTGCTGATCCGCCGCGACTACGCGGTGGCGGAGCCGCAGCGGCTGCTGGCGCAGGCGCAGCGCATCGCCGACATCGAGCGGGAGGACGAGGACGAGGCGACAGGCGTGGCCGCAGTGGTCGGCACCAGTGTCCACGCGGCGCTCGGCGTCCTCTTCGGCGAGTTCGAACCCG
Organism: Streptomyces sp. CC228A; assembly: GCF_021390935.1. Taxonomy (GTDB): domain Bacteria; phylum Actinomycetota; class Actinomycetes; order Streptomycetales; family Streptomycetaceae; genus Streptomyces. Next base: position 712,054 of record NZ_JAJPUI010000001.1, on the reverse strand, counting down.
ACGAGATCGCCTCCCGGCACCGGGAGTTCGGCCTTGAGGAGGGCGACTCCACCCTGTGGGTGGCGGCCGCCGACGAGCTGCCCGAGCCGGGGGAGTGGCTGAGCAACCCCTTCGACCAGGCCGACGCCGGCAGAGTCGTCTGCCGCTTCGACGTCAGCGCCGTCTTCGACGAGGACGAGCTGTACGAGGAGGACCTGCCGCCCCAGGGCCGCACCGGCCGCTGACCCCGTGCGGGCACGCCGGCAGCCCCCGCCGAGGCGGCCGGCGTACTCGGCGCGCCCGCGGCGGGGCCGCCGGGCACCGCACACCGCCACCTGGCGGGCGGCCGTCACCCGGCGGGGTCCTCCCCGTCCGGGGCGGCCAGGCCCTCCAGCAGCGTCCGCAACCGGGTGGTGCGGGTCTGCGCGGGCGGCTGGGCGACCGCGCGGGGCAGCGCCTGGTCCACGCCGTGCACCACGGACAGGTGCCGCTCGCCCCGGCTGAACGCGGTGTAGACCCAGGCGCGGTCCAGTCCCTGCGCCGCGTCCCCCGGCAGCACGACCACGGCCGCCGGCCAGCGCATCCCCGCCGCCTGGTGCGCGGTGAGCGCCCACCCGTGCCGCAGCACCGCCTGCACCCGCTCCTTCGCCACCACGACCTCGCCGCCCTCGCACTCCAGGCGCAGGCCCTCCGCGTCCGCGGACACGACCCGCCCCATCCGCGTGCGGCCCGGGACCGCCGCGTAGGCGACCCGGTCGCCCGGGTCGAACCCCGCGAACCTGCCGGGGCCCGGGTTCAGCCGCTGCTTCAGCGCGGCGTTCAGCGCGCGGGTGCCCGCCGAGCCGCCGTGCCCCACCGTGACCACCTGCGTCTGCGTGGACGGCACGCCCAGCGCGCGGGGCACCGAGTCGGCGACGAGCTGCACCGTGCGGTGCACGGCCTCGCCGGCGTCCCGTACCGGGACGATCACGACCTCCTTGTGCGGGGCCTCCACCTGGTGCAGCTCACCGATCCCGATCCCCGACACCAGCTCACCGAGCGGCCCCGGGTCCGGCGTCCGGGACGCCACCTGCGGGCACAGCCGAGCGGCCAGCAGGTCGGCGAACACCCGGCCGGCGCCCGCCGACGGGAGCACCCCGGGATCGCCGCTCAGCACCAGCCGGCAGCCGTCCGGCACCGACTCCACCAGCACGGCCGCCGCCTCCACGTCCAGCAGCGGGGCGTCCAGCACCACCAGCAGATCGAGGGCCGGGGCCCCGTCCGCGTCCCGGCCGGGACCGGCCGACCCGGACAGCAGCGCCTCCACGGTCACCGCCGGCACGTCGGTGCCCAGCCTGCGCCGACCGTTCTCCGTGTGCACGGCCACCGCCGCCCGCAGCCCCAGACCCTCCGCCGCCGCGGCCAGCGCCACCGGCTCGGCCCGCGCCGCCTCGCCGCCCGTGTGCGCCACCAGCCCGTGCCCGGCCACCGCACGGGCCAGCTCCGAGGGCGGCACCGCCGCCCACCGCGCGTCCGGGCCGCTGCGGGCCAGCCGGGCCAGGCCGTCGGCAAGGCTCTCCTCCGCCAGCGCGTACCGGTCGAGCCCCACCAGCACCGGAACGGACTCCGCCGGCGCCTCCGCTTCCGCCTCGGCGTCCTCCGTCCCGCCGTGGTCCTCCGCCCCGTCGTGGTCCTCCGCCCCGTCGTGGAAGACGAGGACGACACCCTCCGCCACCGCGTGGCGCACCGCCTCCTCCGGGTCCTGCACCCCGAGCCCTGCCAGGGCGGTGCGCACCCGTGCCGCGTCCAGGGCCGTGTGCCCCTGGAGCGCGGCCCGCTGGAGCACCCACGCGACCAGTGCGTCCGTCCGCCGCCCGTCGTCCGGTGCGCACCCGGCACCGAGGAGTGCCCGCGCGAAGCCGTCCGCCTGCTCCGGCAGCACGCCCGGCACCGCCAGCAGCCGCCACGGGTCCTCCCGCAGCGACGCGGCCGCGGACTCCCCGAGCACCGCCGCCACCTGCTCGGCCAGCGCCTCCGGGGCGCCGCCCGAGGCCAGGACGGCCCGCACCTGCGCCACCGCCTCCGCAGGCGCAGGCCGCGGCCCGGCCGGGCGCTCCAGGCGGGGAGCGGCGGGCGCCGCCTCCACGGCGGCGGGCCTGCGCGGCGGAGCCGGCGGCACGGGTGACTCGTAGAACGCCGCGGCCGGCTGCTCGCCGCTCTCCACGGCCCGTACGGCCGCCAGCAGCTGCGCGGCGACGCCCTGGAGCTTGGCGCCGCTCTCGACGGGCCCGGCCTTCTCCGCCTTGCGCCGCTCGATCCGCTCCCGCAGCTCCCGCTGCGCCGCCAGCTCGGCTTCGGCCTCGGACAGCTCCGCCGCAACGTCCTCCGCCGCAGCGTGCTCCGCGCCGGCGGCCCCTTCCGCGGCCGCCTCGTCGCCGCCCTGCCGGCCGCTCCCCGCCGCGGGACCCGTCGGCCCCCGGCGCCGGCCGGTCCCGCGGCGCCCGCGCCACCACTGCCCGCGCCCCCGCCCTCCGCGGCACCGTCCGCGGCGGCTCCTTCCGGGACGCCTGCGCCGGCGGTGCCCCCGTCGGGGGTGTCCTCGTCGGGGGTGTCCTCGCTCGCGGCGGTTCCCTCCAGGGCGCCGCCCTCCCCAGCGCCGCCGTCCGTGCCCCCGTCCGCGGTGGCACCCTCCGGGACGCCGGCGTCCGCGGCGTCGGGGCCGGGCCCGTCGGGGCCGGCCGCGGCGGCCTGGCCGCGTCCTCGTCGGCGGCGGAGGGGGTACCGGGGGTCTCCCCCGGGGAAGCGCGGTCACAGCGTGCTCCAGTCCTGGTCGGGATAGCGGTGCACCGGTGCCGACACGTCGTCGAGCGCCCGGCGGATCTCGTCAGGAAGCGTAAGGCCCTCCACTGACAAGGCGGCTCTGAGCTGCTGCGCCGTGCGCGCGCCCACCACCGGTGCCGCCACGCCGGGGCGGTCCCGCACCCACGCCAGCGCCACCTGCGCCGGCGTCACCGCCAGCCCGTCCGCGGCCGTGGCCACCGCCTCCACGATGCGCTGCGCCGCCCCGTCCAGGTACGGCTCCACGAACGGCGCCAGGTGCCCCGAGGCGCCCCGGGAGTCCGCGGGGACCCCGTGCCGGTACTTCCCGGTCAGCACGCCCCGCCCCAGCGGCGACGACGGCAGCAGCCCCACCCCGAGGTCGAGGGCGGCGGGCAGCACCTCGCGCTCCACGCCCCGCTGCAGCAGCGAGTACTCCATCTGCGTCCCGGCGAGCCTGGCCCGCGTGCCCGGCGCGGCGAGCTGCCACGTCGCCGCCTTCGCCAGCTGCCAGCCGCAGAAGTTCGCCACCCCCACGTACCGGGCGCGACCCGTGGTCACCGCGATGTCCAGGGCCTGGAGCGTCTCCTCCAGGGGGGTGCGGGAATCGAAGGCGTGCACCTGCCACAGGTCCACGTAGTCCGTACCCAACCGGGCCAGCGACGCGTCCAGCGCGGACAGCAGATGGCCCCGCGAGCCGTCGAAGCGGCGGTCCGGGTCGGGGTCGGGCACACTGCCCGCCTTCGTCGCGATCACCAGGTCACGCCGCGGCACCAGCCGCTCCAGCAACTGCCCGAGGAGGTACTCCGCCTCCCCGCCGCCGTACACGTCAGCGGTGTCGACGAGCGTCCCGCCGGCGTCCCAGAACACCTTCACCAGCTCCGCGGCCTCGTGCTCGTCCGTGTCCCGTCCCCACGACAGCGTGCCCAGGCCGATCCGGGACACGCGCAGGCCGGTACGGCCGAGATGCCTCTGCTCCATGGTCGCGAGATTACTGGCCGGGGCCCCGTGCGCCGCAGAGCCTGTGGACGACGGCGCCGAGCGGCACGGTCCGGCCGGTCCTCTGCCGGATCGGCGGCACGCGCGCTAGAGTCCGCAGCACCGGCACATTACTGATCAGTAAACGGCTTTTGCTCCAACGGATCGCCCACTCCAACGGATCGCATTAAGGGGACCGGCTATGCGGCTCGGCATCAACCTCGGCTACTGGGGCGCGGGGATGGACCGCGACAACCTCGCCGTCGCGCAGGAAGCGGACCGCCTCGGCTACGACGTGTGCTGGGCCGCCGAGGCGTACGGCTCGGACGCGCCCACCGTGCTGTCCTGGGTCGCCGCGCAGACCGAGAGCATCGACGTCGGATCGGCGATCATGCAGATCCCGGCCCGGCAGCCCGCGATGACGGCGATGACCGCCGCCACCCTGGACTCGCTCTCCGGCGGGCGCTTCCGCCTCGGACTGGGAGTGTCCGGGCCGCAGGTCTCGGAAGGCTGGTACGGCGTCACCTTCGACAAGCCGCTCGGCCGGACCCGCGAGTACGTCGAGATCGTCCGCAGGGCCATGTCCCGCGAGCGCCTCACCCACGAGGGGGAGCACTGGACCCTGCCGCTGCCCGGCGGGCCCGGCAAGCCCATCAAACTGACCGTCCACCCCGTGCGGGAGCGCATCCCGCTCTACATCGCGGCCATCGGCCCGAAGAACCTGGAGCAGACGGGCGAGATCGCCGACGGGGCCCTGCTCATCTTCCCGTCCGCCGCGCACCTGGAGGAGACCGCGGTGCGGCACCTGCGCGCGGGCCGGGAGAAGGCCGGGCTCACCATGGAGGGCTTCGACGTCTGCCCGACGGTCCCGCTGGCCCTGGGCGACGACGTCACCGCGCTCGCCGACACCTTCCGCCCCTACACCGCGCTCTACGTGGGCGGCATGGGCAGCAGGAAGCAGAACTTCTACAACCGCCTCGCCCAGCGCATGGGGTACGAGAAGGAGGCCGCCGAGATCCAGGACAGGTACCTGTCCGGGGACCGGCAGGGCGCCGCGGCCGCCGTGCCGCAGCAGCTCGTCGACGACACCACGCTGCTGGGTCCCGTCGAGCGCATCGCCGACCGCATGCAGGCGTACGCGGCGGCCGGCGTCACCACCCTCACCCTCGCCCCGGCGGGCTTCACCCTCGACGAGCGGATCGCCGCCCTCCGCGCCGGCACCCAGGCGCTGGAGCGCGCCGGCCTCGTCGACTGAGCGCCCCCGCGCGCGCTCTGCGCGGCCACCGCCGCACAGGCCCTCCCGGGCCCTGCGGACACGTCTGCGGCCGTGGTGGGGGCTCGGGGTCATCCCCGCCACGGCCGTCACGCAGCACAACGCCCCACATGCCCGCCCGGTTACGCCCCACCGGCCGGAGGGCGCGCGTACCTCCGTTCCCCTGTTCACACCAGCGCCCCGCCCCCGCTGCTCCGTACGGCGCAGCCACGCCCCCGGGGCGTTGCCCCACCTCCCCAAGGGCACGTGACTCGGCCGAGACCCGCCCCGGCACACGGACGCGGAGGTGGCGGCGATGCTCCCGGCCCGCAGCCTGTTCCAGGAGATCCACGGCAACGACGACTCCGGCCGAGCGGGCCGGCGGGTGGCGCCGCATGGCCCGCCTCGCCCTGCCGGGGCGCCGCGGCGCCCTCGACGGACCCGCCGCGCCCGCCACCGCCGTGCGGGTCCCGCAGGCGCCGCCCCGAGGGGCCAGGCGCCCCCGCTACATCCAGCCGCGCCGCTTGAACAGCCGGTACAGCCCCACCACGGCGACCGCCATCAGCACGAGGACCAGCGGATACGACCCCACCCAGTCGAGCTCCGGCATGTGCGCGAAGTTCATCCCGTAGATACCCGCGACCATCGTGGGCACCGCGGCCATCGCCGCCCACGCGGAGATCTTCCGCATGTCGTCGTTCTGCCGCACCCCCATCTGCGCCAGGTGCGCCGACAGAATGTCCGAAAGCAGCCGGTCCAGTCCCTCCACCTGCTCCGTCGCCCGGGTCAGGTGGTCGCTCACGTCCCGGAAGAACGGCTGCGCCTCCTCGCTCACGTACGGCACCCCCGCCCCGGCCAGGCGCTCCATCGGCGCCCCCAGCGGGCCCGTCGCCCGGCGGAACTCCAGAACCTGCCGCTTGAACGTGTAGATCCGCGACGCCGTGTTCTTCGCGTCCGTGCCGCTCGGCCGGAACACCTCCGCTTCGAGCTCCTCCAGGTCCACCTGGAGTTCCCCGGCCACCTCGATGTAGTGGTCGACCACGGCGTCGCTCACCGCGTACAGCACCGACGTCGGACCCTTGCGCAGGATCTCGGGCTGCTGCTCCAGCCGCCGCCGCACCTCGCCCAGCGGCGCCCCCTCCCCGTGCCGGACGGTCACGACGAACGAGTCCCCCACGAACACCATCAGCTCGCTCGCCGACACCGCGTCCGCCTCCGGTTCGTACACCACCGGCTTCAGCACCAGGAACAGCGAGTCCTCGTACACCTCCAGCTTCGGCCGCTGGTGCGCCTTGAGCGCGTCCTCGACCGCCAGCGGGTGCAGCCCGAACTCCTCCGCGACCCGGTCGAACTCGCCTTCCGTCGGCTCGTGCAACCCGATCCAGAGGAACGCGTCCACCGCGCCCCTGGCCTCCTCAAGCGCCGCGACGACATCGGCGGGTCCCTGCCGGCGGCGCCCGTTCCGGTAGATGGCACAGTCCACGATCACGGCGCGTATTCTTCCCCGCACCCCCGGCGGTGCACACCCGCGCCCCACACCGCCTAGGCTGGCCCCCATGGCGACGTTGATCCTCGTACGGCACGGACGCTCCACGGCCAACACCGCAGGGCTTCTCGCGGGCCGCACCCCCGGCGTGGCACTCGACGGGCACGGCGCCGCCCAGGCCGCCGCACTCCCCGGCCGGCTGGCCGGCATCCCGCTCGCGGCGGCCGTCACCAGCCCCCTCCAGCGCTGCCGGGAGACCCTCCGCCCGCTGCTCGACGCCCGCCCCGGCCTGCCCCTCCACACGGACGACCGGGTCAACGAGTGCGACTACGGCGACTGGGCGGGACGCAAGCTCGCCGAGCTCGCCGACGAACCCCTCATGGACACCGTCCAGCAGCACCCCTCCGCCGCGGCCTTCCCCGGCGGCGAGTCGATGCGCGCCATGCAGGCCCGCGCCGTCGACGCCGTACGGGACTGGACCGCCCGCATCGAGGCCGAGCACGGCGAGGACGCGGCCTACCTGGTGTGCTCGCACGGCGACATCATCAAGTCACTGGTCGCGGACGCCCTCGGACTCCACCTGGACCTGTTCCAGCGGGTGCACGTCGAGCCCTGCTCGGTCACCGCCATCCGGTACACGCGGCTGCGGCCCTTCCTGCTGCGCCTCGGCGACACCGGCGACCTCGGCGACCTCGCCCCGCGGGGCGGCGACGGGAGCGGCGGTGCGGCCACGGTGGGGGGCGGCACGGGCGCCCCGTGATCGCCCAGCACAGTAGGGTGGATGGCACCGCAGCCAAGGTGCTCCGCCGCCCCGAGGGCGTCGGATCCACACAAGCAGTGCACACAGCCAAGGGAGAGGGAACGTGTCCCGTCAGGTGTTCCTCTATGACCCGCCGGAGCGCTTCGTGGCCGGTACGGTCGGGCTGCCTGGCCGCCGTACCTTCTTCCTGCAGGCGTCCGCCGGAGGGCGCGTCACCAGCGTCGCCCTGGAGAAGGCCCAGGTCGCCGCGCTGGCGGAGCGCATGGACGAACTGCTGGACGAGGTCGTGCGGCGCACCGGCGGGAACGCCCCGGTGCCGGCCGTCGCACCCGCCGACGTCGCCGACACCGCGCCCCTGGACACCCCGGTCGAGGAGGAGTTCCGCGTCGGCACCATGGCCCTCGCCTGGGACGGCGAGGAGCAGCGCCTGATCGTCGAGGCCCAGGCCCTGGTGGAGCTCGACGTGGAGTCCGAGGAGGACCTCGCGGAGGCGGAGGAGCGGCTCCTCCAGGACGAGGAGAACGGCCCCCCGATGCTTCGCGTCCGGCTCACCGGCGTCCAGGCCAGGTCCTTCGCCAAGCGGGCCCTGGAGGTCGTCAACGCGGGCCGCCCGCCGTGCCCGCTGTGCAGCCTGCCCCTCGACCCGGAAGGACACGTATGTCCGCGCCAGAACGGATACCGCCGCGGGGCCTGACGGCGCTCGACCTCCTCGCGGAGGGCGAGCTGACCGTGCGCGGGCAGGTGCGGGAGGCGTCCAACGCGGTGCTGTTCTGCACGGTCGCGCACGGCGGCGAGCGGGCGGACTGCGTCTACAAGCCGGTCGCGGGCGAGCAGCCCCTGTGGGACTTCCCCGACGGGACGCTCGCCGAGCGCGAGGTCGCGGCGTACGCCGTCTCCGAGGCGACCGGCTGGGACCTGGTCCCGCCGACCGTCCTGCGGGACGGTCCGTACGGCCCCGGGATGGTGCAGCTGTGGATCGAGCCCGACCCCTCGCCGCCGCCGCTGCTCGCCCTCGTCGAGGGCGGGACGGCGGGCCCCGGCTGGAAGGCCGTCGGGCCGGCCGAGACCGGTGACGGGCGGGCCGCGCTGCTCGTCCACGCCGACGACGCACGGCTGCGCCGGCTGGCCGTCCTCGACGCGGTCATCAACAACGGCGACCGCAAGGGCGGGCACCTGCTGCCGGCGCCCGGCGGGCGGCTGTACGCCATCGACCACGGGGTCACCTTCCACGTGGACGACAAGCTGCGGACCCTGCTGTGGGGCTGGGCGGGCGAGCCCCTGCCGGACGAGGTGCTGCCCGTGCTGGAGGCACTGGGGGAGGGGCTGGCGCCCGGCGAGCCGCTGGAGTCCCGCCTGTCGGCGCTGCTGACGGCCGCCGAGCTGGACGCGCTGCGGGCCCGCGTACGCGAACTGGCAGGGACCGCCCGGCACCCCCACCCCTCGGGCGCCTGGCCGCCCATTCCGTGGCCCCCCGTGTGACGGAAACCTTTCCCCCGCGCGGGTGGCGCCGCACGGCGGGCCCCCGCCCTTCCTTCCCGGGCCGCCGAGCGGTCGCCCGCGGGCAGCGAGGCGGCACGGGCCCGGTACGGGGCGACAGGCGACGGCCGGGCGAGGGGTACGGCATGCACACATCGCGGCCGCGTGCAAGAGAGCCGATCCGGACGGGATCTTGCCACCGGTTCGTATCCGGAACACCCGTCCGGTTACGCTCGAAGCATGCATGCCTGGCCCGCTTCTGAGGTCCCCGCCCTGCCCGGCACGGGCCGCGACCTCCGGATCCACGACACCGCGACCGGCAGTCGAGTAACCCTCGACCCCGGTCCCGTCGCCCGTATATACGTCTGCGGCATCACGCCGTACGACGCGACCCACATGGGTCACGCGGCGACCTACAACGCGTTCGACCTCGTGCAGCGCGTGTGGCTCGACACCAAGCGGCAGGTCCACTACGTGCAGAACGTCACCGACATCGACGACCCGCTCCTGGAGCGGGCCGTCCGGGACGACATCGACTGGACGGCGCTCGCCCAGCGCGAAACCACCCTGTTCCGCGAGGACATGACGGCCCTGCGGATGCTCCCCCCGCAGCAGTACATCGGCGCCGTCGAGGCCATCCCCGGCATCGTCCCCGTCGTGGAGCGGCTGCGCGACATGGGCGCCGCCTACGAACTCGACGGCGACGTCTACTTCTCCGTCGAGTCCGACCGGCACTTCGGCGAGGTGTCCCACTACGACGCGGCCCTCATGCGGCGGCTGTCCGCCGAGCGCGGCGGCGACCCGGACCGGCCGGGCAAGAAGAACCCGCTGGACCCCGTCCTGTGGCTGGCGGCCCGCGACGGGGAGCCCAGCTGGGACGGAGGCTCCCTCGGCCCCGGACGACCGGGCTGGCACATCGAGTGCGTCGCCATCGCGCTGGACCACCTCGGCATGGGCTTCGACGTCCAGGGCGGCGGCTCCGACCTGATCTTCCCGCACCACGAGATGGGTGCCTCCCACGCACACGCGCTGACCGGCGAGCACCCGTTCGCCAAGACGTACGTCCACGCCGGGATGGTCGCCCTGCACGGCGAGAAGATGTCCAAGTCCAAGGGCAACCTCGTCTTCGTGTCGGCGCTGCGCCGCGAGGGCGTCGACCCGGCCGCCATCCGGCTCACCCTGCTGGCCCACCACTACCGGGCCGACTGGGAGTGGACCGACGGAGTGCTGCAGGACGCCGTGGACCGGCTCGGCCGCTGGCGCGCCGCCGTGTCGCGGCCCGACGGCCCGCCCGCCGACGCCCTGCTCGAAGAGGTCCGCGACGCGCTCGCCGACGACCTGGACACCCCCCGCGCCCTGGCCGCCGTGGACCGCTGGGTGGAACTCCAGCGCACCGAGGGCGGCACGGACGACAGCGCACCCGGCCTCGTGTCGCGGACCGTCGACGCGCTGATGGGCGTGGCCCTGTAGGGAGACGGAAAGCACCACCGCAGCGGAGCGGCCGCCTCCGGGTACGTCACCGGGAGGCGGCCGCTCCGCCGTACCGGCAGCGGGCCCGCCAGGACACGGCCGGGAGCCCGGTCCTGCACGCGGCGGCAGCGGCTCCGCGCCGCACGCGGCAGCGGAAACCGCCCCGCCCTCCACGCGTCAGCGGGGCCCGGTCCCGAACTCCGCGGCCGCGCGCGGAGCCTGGCGGCACGTCAGCCGCCTCAGCCGCCTCAGCCGTCCTCGGCTTCGGCGTCGCCGCCGCCGTCGGAAGGGTCCTCCCGTTTGGGCGGTCTGGGCGGGCGGGTCTGGCTCGGGCCGGCACTTCCCGCGCCCCCCGGGGCGATGCCGGGCGCGCCCGGTGCCGTACCGCCGTCACGCCGCCGCAGATAGCGCTCGAACTCCCTGGCGATGGCCTCGCCGGACGCCTCCGGCAGCTCGGCGGTGTCCCGTGCCTCCTCCAGCGTCTGGACGTACTCGGCGACCTCGCTGTCCTCGGAGGCCAGCTGGTCCACGCCCACCTGCCACGCCCGGGCGTCCTCCGCGAGCTCCCCCAGCGGGATGCGGAGGTCGATCAGGTCCTCCAGGCGGTTCAGCAGCGCCAGCGTCGCCTTGGGGTTGGGCGGCTGCGACACGTAGTGCGGCACCGCCGCCCACAGGCTCACCGCCGGGACGCCCGCGTGCGTGCACGCCTCCTGGAGGATGCCGACGATGCCCGTGGGGCCCTCGTACCGCGTCTCCTCCAGGTTCAGCCGCCGCGCCAGGTCCGGGTCGGACGTCACCCCGCTCACCGGCACCGGCCGCGTGTGCGGGGTGTCGCCGAGCAGCGCGCCCAGGATGACCACCATCTCCACGCCCAGTTCGTGGGCGAAGCCCAGCAGCTCGTTGCAGAACGAGCGCCACCGCATGGACGGCTCGATCCCGCGGACGAGCACCAGATCCCGCGGCTTGTCACCGCCCACGCGCACCACGGAGAGCCGGGTGGTAGGCCAGGTGATCTTGCGCACCCCGCCGTCCAGCCACACCGTGGGCCGGTTGACCTGGAAGTCGTAGTAGTCCTCGGCGTCGAGCGCCGCGAACACCTCCCCCTTCCACTCCCGCTCCAGGTGCGCGATCGCGGTGGAGGCGGCGTCGCCGGCGTCGTTCCAGCCCTCGAACGCGGCCACCATGACCGGGTCGATCAGCTCGGGAACCCCTTCGAGCTCGATCACCCAGGCCTCCTTCCGAAGTTCCGTGCGTACGAACCAACCTTACGGCGTCACAGGCCGCTGCCCGCAGTCCCTGTACACGTCCGGGTGCTGTATCGGCCGTCCGCGACTACGTCCGCCGGATCTCCGGAACGCCCCCTGACACCTCCGATCTCCCTACCGGGATCTCCGAGGCCCAAACGTGCATGCCGGGGAACTTCTCCACCGGTCCGACGCCATACATCGGATGGCCGGTGAGAGGTCCGATGTCCGGCCCAGGGGCTTGAGGCGCCCTCGGCCAGGATCCTCCTGGCGGGCGCCGGCCGCCGGCACCGCGGCCACCCCCGGCGGCCCGCAGGACGTCCCACGGCCGCCCGCAGGACGCCCCGGGACCGCCCGTGCCGGCTTCCGCCGCGGGGCCGCGGCGTCGGGTGCGTCCGCGTGGCCGCGCACCGCCGTGGAGCCGTACGCACACCCGGAGCCGTCACCATCCGTCAGACGGCCCGACCCCTGCGGCTCAGAGGACCGACCGCAGCCACTGCTCCACGCTGGCGATGTGCACCGTCGCCCACGACCGGGCGGCCTCGGCGTCGCGGTCGCGCAGCGCCGCCAGGATCGCCCGGTGCTCGTACAGGGTGCGGTCCACCGCGTCCTCCTGGGTGAGCCCCCGCCAGACCCGGGCCCGGGTGGCGGGGCCGGACAGTCCGTCCAGCAGCGAGCACAGCACCTGGTTGCCGGACGCGGCGCCGATCCGCCGGTGGAAGTCCAGGTCCGCCGCGACCAGCTCCTCTACCGGCGGCGCGTCGCCGAGCGCGTCCAACGACGCCTCCAGGGAGTCCAGTTCCGGTTCCGCGATGCGGTGCGCCGCCATGGCCGTCGCGGCCGGCTCCAGGATGCGCCGCACCGCGAGGAACTCCAGGACCGTGTCGTCGCGGTGGAAGTCGACGACGAAGCTCAGCGCCTCCAGCAGCACCTGCGGGTCGAGACTGGTGACGTACGTGCCGTCGCCCTGCCGCACGTCCAGGATGCGGATGAGCGACAGCGCCCGCACCGCCTCGCGCAGCGAGTTGCGGGACAGCCCCAGCTCGGCGGCCAGTTCGCTCTCCTTCGGGAGGCGGTCGCCGGGGCGCAGGGCGCCGGAGACGATCATCTCCTTGATTCTGTCGATCGCCTCGTCGGTCACGGCCATCGCGGTCCCCCAGCGCCTCTCAGACATCCGATGTGTGAGCGTACAAGAGGGCGGTCCCGCCACGGGGCCGCCCTCCCTGACCGCGCCCTGACCGCGCCCTGAGCGCGCGTCCTCCCTGCTCAGGACCGCGTCCGGAGCGCGGGGAGGCTCAGGACTGCCGGTCGGCGAGCATGGCCTCGACCTTCGCGCGGATCCCGTCCGTCGCCAGACCCCGGATCGTCAGGGTCGTACGGCGCCGCAGCACGTCGTCCGCGGTCTCGGCCCACTCCAGGTCCCGCGCGTAGGCGACCTGCGCCCAGATCTCCGGGGCGTCGGGGTGGATGCGCTCGCCCAGCTCCGGACGCTCGTACGCCATGCGCGCGATGTCGAAGGAGAGCGAGCCGTAGTGGGTGGCGAGGTGGCGGGCGGTGTCGGCGGCCATGCGCGGCCCCGGCGTGCCCCCGTCGACGAGCAGCCGGTGGGCGACCGCGTCCGGGTTGGCTATGCCCGGCAGCGGCATCTTCTTCGGCAGGCTGGCGATCGGCGTCATGTCCTCCGCCAGCGGCCGCCCGGGCAGCGTCGCCAGCTTGTTCATGATGGTGCGGCCGATGTGGCGGAAGGTCGTCCACTTGCCGCCGGCGATCGACAGCATGCCGCCGCGGCCCTCGGTGACGACCGTCTCGCGCTTCGCCTTGGCGGTGTCGCCGGGCCCGCCGGGCAGCACCCGCAGGCCGGCGAAGGCGTAGGTGATGAGGTCGCGCCCGAGCTGCTGGTCGCGGATGGAGAAGGCGGCCTCGTCCAGGATCTGGGCGATGTCCTTCTCGTTGACGGCGACATCGGCCGGGTCGCCCTCGTACTCCTCGTCGGTGGTGCCGAGCAGGAGCATGTCCTCCCAGGGGAGGGCGAAGGTGATGCGGTACTTGTCGATCGGGGTGGCCAGCGCGGCCTTCCACGGGGAGGTCCGCTTCAGTACCAGGTGGGCGCCCTTGGACAGGCGGATGGAGGGGGCCGCGTTCGGGTCCTCCATGCGGCGCAGGTGGTCCACCCACGGGCCGGTGGCGTTGAGCACCAGCCGGGCGTCGACCCCGAACTCGGTGCCGTCGGTGGTGTCCTTCAGCTCCGCGCCGGTCACCCGGCCGCCGGTGAACCGCAGTCCGGTGACGGCCGCGTGGTTGAGGACCGTGGCGCCCGCGTCGACGGCCGCGCGGACCGTCATCAGTGCCATGCGGGCGTCGTTCATCTGGTCGTCGCCGTAGACGGCCACGGCCTTCAGGTTGTCGGTGCGCAGCTCCGGCACGTCCTGCGCGGCCTTGGCGGGGCTGAGCAGGTGGCCGACGCCGTCACCGAAGGCGGACAGCGCCGAGTACGCGAAGACGCCCGCGCCGAGCTTCGCGGCGCCGTGCGGTCCGCCCTTGTACACCGGTAGGTAGAAGGTGAGCGGGTTCGACAGGTGCGGGGCGACCTGGCGGGAGACCGCACGGCGCTCGAAGTGGTTCTCCGCGACCAGCTTCACCGCGCCGGTCTGCAGGTAGCGCAGACCGCCGTGGAGCAGCTTGGAGGAGGCGGAGGAGGTGGCGCCGGCGAAGTCGCCGGCGTCCACCAGGGCCACCCGCAGCCCGGACTGGGCGGCGTGCCAGGCGGTGGAGATGCCGAGGATGCCGCCGCCGATGACCAGGAGGTCGTAGGTCGCCTTGGACAGCTGCTCCCGGGTCTCGGCGCGGCTCGGCAGGGAACCGGCAGCCGGGTGCGTCCCGAGGGCGGGGACGCTCTGCAGGGTGGTCATGTCGAATTACTCCTCGTCCTCGATCCAGCCCATGGTCCGCTCGACGGCCTTGAGCCAGCTCTTGTACTCGCGTTCGCGGGTCTCCGCGTCCATGCGCGGGGTCCACTCGGCGGCGCGGCGCCAGTTGGCGCGCAGCGCGTCGGTGTCGGGCCAGAAGCCGACGGCCAGGCCGGCGGCGTAGGCCGCGCCGAGGCAGGTGGTCTCGGCGACCATCGGGCGCACGACCGGTGCGTCCAGGAAGTCGGCGAGGGTCTGCATCAGCAGGTTGTTGGAGGTCATGCCGCCGTCGACCTTCAGCGCGGACAGCTCGACGCCGGAGTCCTTGGTCATGGCGTCGGTGATCTCGCGGGTCTGCCAGGCGGTCGCCTCGAGGACGGCGCGGGCGATGTGCGCCTTGGTGACGTAGCGGGTGAGGCCGGCGATCACGCCGCGGGCGTCGGAGCGCCAGTACGGGGCGAAGAGGCCCGAGAAGGCCGGCACGAAGTACGTGCCGCCGTTGTCCTCCACCGACAGTGCCAGGGTCTCGATCTCGGCCGCGGTGCTGATCAGGCCCATCTGGTCGCGCATCCACTGGACGAGCGAGCCGGTGACGGCGATGGAGCCCTCGAGGGCGTAGACCGGCTTAGCGTCGCCGATCTGGTAGCCGACCGTGGTGAGCAGCCCGCTGTACGAGTTGATGATCTTGTCGCCGGTGTTCATCAGCATGAACGTTCCGGTGCCGTACGTGGACTTCGCCTCGCCCTCCGCGAAGCAGGTCTGCCCGAACAGCGCCGCCTGCTGGTCGCCGAGCGCGGAGGCCACCGGCACGCCGTCCAGGACGCCGCCCTTGACCGTGCCGTACACCTCGGCGGAGGAGCGGATCTCGGGGAGGATCTCCGCCGGGACCTCCATGGACTGGAGGATCTTGTCGTCCCACTCCATGGTGTGGAGGTTCATCAGCATGGTGCGGGAGGCGTTGGTGACGTCCGTGACGTGCCGGCCGCCGTCGACGCCGCCGGTCAGGTTCCAGATGACCCAGGAGTCCATGGTGCCGAAGAGGATCTCGCCGCGTTCGGCGCGCTCGCGCAGGCCCTCGATGTTGTCGAGCAGCCAGCGGGCCTTCGGGCCGGCGAAGTAGGACGCCAGCGGCAGGCCCGTCTCGCGGCGGAAGCGGTCCTGGCCGACGTTGCGGCCGAGCTCCCTGCACAGGCCGTCGGTGCGGGTGTCCTGCCAGACGATCGCGTTGTGGACCGGCTCACCGGTGTTCCTGTCCCACAGCAGCGTGGTCTCGCGCTGGTTGGTGATGCCGATCGCCTTGACGTCGGCGGCGGTGATGCCGGCCTTCTCGATGGCCCCGGCGACGACCTCCTGGACGTTCGTCCAGATCTCCTTGGCGTCGTGCTCGACCCAGCCCGGCTTCGGGAAGATCTGCTCGTGCTCCTTCTGGTCGACGGAGACGATGCGCCCGTCGCGGTCGAAGACGATGCAGCGGCTGGAGGTGGTGCCCTGGTCGATGGCCGCGATGAACGGACCGGAGCCGTGCGAGGTGGTGGCGGTCATAGGGGGTGTGCTCCTCAAGGTCGGTGAAGGGTCGGGTGGTGTACCGGCTGGTTTCAGGCGAACACGAGGTTGTAGATACCCCCGGCGACGGCCGCGCCGATCAGCGGGCCGGCCACGGGGATCCACGAGTAGCCCCAGTCGGAGCCGCCCTTGTTGGGCAGGGGGAGCAGTGCGTGGACGATGCGGGGACCGAGGTCGCGCGCGGGGTTGATGGCGTAACCGGTCGGACCGCCGAGCGAGAGGCCGATGGAGACGACCACGAACGACACGATCAGGCCGCCCAGGGGCCCGAGGCCCTTGCCGCTCTCGTTGAGGCCCTGGGTGAGCACGGCCAGGACGAGCACGGTGGTGCCGATGATCTCGGTGGCGAGGTTCTGCCAGGTGTTGCGGATCTCCGGGCCGGTGGAGAAGATGCCGAGGACCGGACCGGGGCCCTCGATGGCGTCGGCGACGGGCTTGGAGATGATCTCCGGGTCCCGCAGGTGCGACTGGAAGTGCCCGTAGTACGCGACGACCATGAGGGCGGCGCCGATCATCGCGCCCAGGAGCTGGCCGGCGACGTACACCGGGACGTCGTTCCACTCGCCTGACTTGATCGCGATGCCCAGCGTGACCGCCGGGTTCAGGTGCGCACCGGAGAGGGAACCGGTGGTGTAGACGGCGGTCATGACCGCGAAGCCCCACCCGAGGGTGATGGCGACCCAGCCGGCGCCGTGCGCCTTGGAGCGCTTCAGCACGACGGCGGCCACGACGCCTCCGCCGAGGAGGATGAGCAGGGCGGTACCGATGATCTCGCCCAAGAAGATGTCGGAGCTGGACACCCGCGACTCCTTTGTCCTTCGTCCAGGGAAAGGCGAACCCCGGGTCCCTCCGGTGGTTCGTCGCCCTCGGGGTGAGGGCAGTAACCGGCCTCCTGGCGCTGTCACACTCTAGCGTGTAATCCCGGTAGGTGTTCGACAATGCCGACCGATGGACGGCAGTTTTGCCCTGGCGTGAATTCTGCGTCAAGAGTTCGAGGCGCGTAGACCCGATCGTTACCGTCGCCCTCCGTGTGCACCGGCTCTGACCTGGGCCTTCGCTGCCCTCGCGGCCGCACTTCGGGCCGACCGGGGGAGCGGATGCCGTCCGCCGCGGCCCTCGCCTCGGCGGTGGCGACCGCCCGGCGGGCGGACGGGCGGGGCGATGGCCGCTCCGCGGCGGGCCGGTGAGCCGCACCTGCGGCGCTGCTGAGCGGGCCGGGGGTTACGGCGGCTGCGGGGGCGGCCGCCCGCCTCGGAGGCCCTGCGTGCTGCTGCGGGGGCGGGGCGGCCGGGCGGCGGTACTGCGGGGCTCGTCGGCTCGACGGCAACGCGTGCCGTCACCGTCAGGCGGTACGCCCCGAGCCCCAGTGAGCGACCCGCCTGGTGCCCGCCCGGTGCCCGCCCGGTGCCTGCCCGGCGCCTGCCTGGCCCCGCGTCTGCCTCTGTCCGTGCTCGCCCGGCCCGCGGCCCTGACCGTGCCCGCCCGGCTCCGTGCCTGCCTGGCCCCGACGGGCGCCCGGCCTCGCGCTGCCCCGCCCGTGGCTGCCCCCGACGGGCGCCCGCCCAGGCCCGCGCCTGCCTCCACCCGTGCCTGTCCTGCCGGCGCCCGCCCGAGCCACACATCGACCCGACAGCGCCCCAGAGCCACGGCCCCAGAGCCAGGGCCTCAGAGCCGGGATCCCAGAGCCGGGGCCCGGAGCCAGCGCCCCAGAACCAAGGCCCCGGGCCAGGGCCCAGAGTCAGGGCCCAGAGCCAGGGGCCCAGAGTCAGGGGCCCAGAGCCAGGGGCTCCGGGCCGACGCCGCCCGCATCCCTGCCCGTGCCGTAGGCGGAGGCGGCGCCGTAAGCCGCTGCTAGAAGCGCCCGGCGCCCAGGTCGCGGGAGACCGCCCGCGCGCACTCCCGTACCGCCGCCACCAGCTCCGACCGCAGCTCCCCGGCGTCGCAGACCCGTTCCACCGCGCCCGTGATCGCCACCGCGCCCACCGGCATCCTCCGCCGGTCGTGGATGGGCGCTGCCACCGACGCCACGCCTTCCCAGGTCTCCTCCACGTCGGCGGCCCAGCCGCGCGCCCGGGTCAGGTCCAGCAGTTCCTCGAAGTCGTCGAGCGCCGTGACCGTGCGCGGGGTGAACGCCTTGCGGTCCACCTCCACCGCCTCGCTGTGCGCCACGGGGTCGTACGCCGACAGCACCTTCCCCAGGGCCGTGGAGTGCAGCGGCTGCATGGCCCCCACCTCCAGCACCTGGCGGCTGTCGTCCGGCCGGAAGACGTGGTGGATGACGAGCACCCCGTGCTGGTGCAGCACGCCCAGGTGGACGCTCTCCCCGCTGGACCTGGCGAGGTCGTCCGTCCACACCAGCGCCCGGGCCCGCAGCTCGTGCACGTCCAGATAGCTGTTGCCGAGGCGCAGCAGTTCCGCACCGAGCTGGTAGCGCCCGGACGCGGCGTCCTGCTCGACGAAGCCCTCCGACTGGAGGGTCCGCAGAATGCCGTGCGCCGTGCCCTTCGCCAGGCCCAGCGAGGACGCGATGTCGGAGAGGCCCAGCCGACGCTCTCCACCCGCGAGCAGTCGCAGCATCGCCGCCGCTCGTTCAAGCGACTGGATGTTCTTCGCCATCCCCGGCCTGCTCCTTCACTCCATGGTTCGACAATGCTGAACACTATCGGCCTTTGTCGACCCCCGGCCACATGTCGGACAGCCCCCGATGGTCTTGGCCGGACTTCGACGTCCCGCCAAGCATGCCGTCCGCCACGTGGAACGAGATGTCCACCCCGGGGGCGGGACGGTTACGCTGACGACGTGCGCCTCCCGCCCGGTGGCGCAAAGCCGACAGCCGTCGCACCTCAGGGAGCACCTCCATGGCCTCGTTGCCGACCTCGTCCACCGCGCCCGCAGCCCCGGCCGACAGCGCCGCCCGAGCCGCCGCCCTCCGCGAGGCCCTCGCGACGCGCGTGGTCGTCGCCGACGGTGCGATGGGCACGATGCTCCAGGCGCAGGAGCCGACGCTGGACGACTTCCAGCAGTTGGAGGGGTGCAACGAGATCCTCAGCGTCACCCGCCCCGACATCGTGCGCTCCGTCCACGAGGCGTACTTCTCCGTCGGCGTCGACTGCGTCGAGACCAACACCTTCGGGGCCAACCTCACCGCGCTGGGCGAGTACGACGCGGCGGACCGCGTCGTCGAGCTGTCCGAGGCGGGCGCCCGCATCGCCCGCGAGGTCGCCGACGAGTTCACCGCCGCCACCGGGCAGCAGCGCTGGGTGCTCGGCTCCGTCGGCCCCGGCACCAAGCTGCCGACCCTCGGCCACACCACGTACGCCGCCATCCGCGACGCCTACCAGCAGAACGCCGAGGGCCTCCTCGCCGGCGGCGCCGACGCGCTCATCGTCGAGACCACGCAGGACCTGCTCCAGACCAAGGCGTCCGTGATCGCCGCCCGCCGCGCCATGGACGTGGCCGGCTACAGCGTGCCGCTGATCGTCTCCGTCACCGTCGAGACCACCGGCACGATGCTCCTCGGCTCCGAGATCGGCGCCGCGCTCACCGCGCTGGAGCCCCTCGGCATCGACATGATCGGCCTGAACTGCGCCACCGGCCCCGCCGAGATGAGCGAGCACCTGCGCTACCTCGCCCGCCACTCCCGCGTCGCCCTGTCCTGCATGCCGAACGCGGGCCTGCCCGTCCTCGGCAAGAGCGGCGCCCACTACCCGCTCACCGCCCCCGAGCTCGCCGACGCTCAGGAGACCTTCGTCCGCGAGTACGGGCTCTCCCTCGTCGGCGGCTGCTGCGGCACCACGCCCGAGCACCTGCGGCAGGTCGTGGAGCGCGTGCGCGGCCTGACCCCGCCGGAGCGCGACCCGCGCCCGGAGCCCGGCGCGGCCTCCCTCTACCAGACGGTGCCCTTCCGCCAGGACACCTCGTACCTCGCCATCGGCGAGCGGACCAACGCCAACGGGTCGAAGAAGTTCCGCGAGGCCATGCTCGACGGGCGCTGGGACGACTGCGTGGAGATGGCCCGCGAGCAGATCCGCGAGGGCGCCCACATGCTCGACCTGTGCGTCGACTACGTCGGGCGGGACGGCGTCGCCGACATGGAGGAGCTGGCCGGCCGCTTCGCCACCGCCTCCACCCTGCCGATCGTGCTGGACTCCACCGAGGTCGACGTCATCCGGGCCGGGCTGCAGAAGCTCGGCGGCCGTGCCGTGATCAACTCCGTGAACTACGAGGACGGCGACGGACCCGACTCCCGCTTCGCGAAGGTCACCCGGCTGGCCCAGGAGCACGGCGCCGCGCTGATCGCCCTCACCATCGACGAGGAGGGCCAGGCCCGCACGGCGGAGAAGAAGGTCGAGATCGCCGAGCGCCTCATCGCCGACCTGACCGGGAACTGGGGCATCCACGAGGAGGACATCCTCGTCGACTGCCTCACCTTCACCATCTGCACCGGCCAGGAGGAGTCCCGCAAGGACGGCATCGCCACGATCGAGGGGATCCGCGAGCTCAAGCGCCGCCACCCGAAGGTGCAGACGACGCTGGGCCTGTCGAACATCTCCTTCGGCCTCAATCCCGCCGCCCGCATCCTGCTGAACTCCGTCTTCCTCGACGAGTGCGTCAAGGCGGGCCTCGACTCCGCCATCGTGCACGCGTCGAAGATCCTGCCGATCGCCCGCTTCGACGACGAGCAGGTCACCACCGCCCTCGACCTCATCTACGACCGGCGCTCCGAGGGCTACGACCCGCTGCAGAAGCTCATGGAGCTCTTCGAGGGCGCCACCGCCAAGTCCCTGAAGGCCGGCAAGGCCGAGGAGCTGGCGGCCCTGCCGCTGGAGGAGCGCCTCAAGCGCCGCATCATCGACGGCGAGCGCAACGGCCTGGAAGCCGACCTCGACGATGCCCTGACGACCCGCAAGGCACTCGACATCGTCAACGAGACCCTCCTCGACGGCATGAAGGTCGTCGGCGAGCTGTTCGGATCCGGCCGGATGCAGCTGCCGTTCGTCCTCCAGTCGGCCGAGGTGATGAAGACGGCCGTCGCCCACCTCGAACCGCACATGGAGAAGACCGACGACGGCGCCGGCAAGGGCACCATCGTGCTGGCCACCGTGCGCGGCGACGTCCACGACATCGGCAAGAACCTCGTCGACATCATCCTCTCCAACAACGGCTACAACGTCGTCAACCTGGGCATCAAGCAGCCCGTCTCCGCCATCGTCGAGGCGGCCGAGGAGCACCGGGCCGACGTCATCGGCATGTCCGGACTCCTCGTCAAGTCGACCGTCGTGATGAAGGAGAACCTGGAGGAGCTCAACCAGCGCGACCTGGCCGCCAAGTACCCCGTGATCCTCGGCGGCGCCGCCCTCACCCGCGCCTACGTCGAACAGGACCTGCACGAGGTGTACGAAGGCGAGGTGCGCTACGCCCGCGACGCTTTCGAGGGCCTGCGCCTCATGGACGCCCTCGTCGCCGTCAAGCGCGGCGTGCCCGGCGCGGCGCTGCCCGAGCTCCGCCCGCGCCGCGTGCGCGCCGCGGCCGCACCCGTACCGGAGGAGGCCCCGCAGGACGGCGCCGTCCGCTCCGACGTGGCCACCGACAACCCGATCCCCGAGCCGCCGTTCTGGGGCACCCGCGTCGTGAAGGGCATCCAGCTCAAGGAGTACGCCTCCTGGCTCGACGAGGGCGCCCTGTTCAAGGGCCAGTGGGGCCTGAAGCAGTCCCGCGCCGGGGAGGGCCCCACGTACGAGGAGCTCGTCGAGACCGAGGGCCGGCCCCGCCTCCGCGGCTGGCTGGACCGCCTCCACACCGACAACCTGCTGGAAGCCGCCGTCGTCCACGGCTACTTCCCGTGCGTGTCCAAGGGCGACGACCTGATCATCCTGGACGAGCGCGGCAACGAACGCACCCGGTTCACCTTCCCGCGCCAGCGCCGCGGCCGCCGGCTCTGCCTGGCGGACTTCTTCCGCCCGGAGGAGTCCGGCGAGACCGACGTGGTCGGCCTCCAGGTCGTCACGGTGGGCTCCCGGATCGGCGAGGCCACGGCCGAGCTGTTCGAGGCCGACGCCTACCGCGACTACCTGGAGCTGCACGGCCTGTCCGTCCAGCTCGCGGAGGCCCTCGCCGAGTACTGGCACGCCCGCGTCCGCGCCGAGCTCGGCTTCGGCGGGGAGGACCCGGACGCGATCGAGGACATGTTCTCCCTCAAGTACCGGGGCGCCCGCTTCTCGCTCGGCTACGGAGCCTGCCCCGACCTGGAGGACCGCGCCAAGATCGCGAGCCTGCTGGAGCCCGAGCGCATCGGCGTGCACCTGTCGGAGGAGTTCCAGCTGCACCCCGAGCAGTCCACGGACGCCATCGTGATCCACCACCCGGAGGCCAAGTACTTCAACGCCCGCTGACCCCCGGCGGCCCTCCGGAGCGCCGGCCGCCCCGCCCTCGGCACAGGGGCGGGGCGGTGCCGCGGCGGCCGGTGCGGGCGAGCCGCGGTCCCGCGGCGCCCGCCTTGCCGCCGGTGGCGGCTGCCCGGTGGGGCGCCCATGCGGCGAGCACCTCCCGCCCGGTCAGGGCGTGCCACACCCCCGCACGGCTCCGACCGCCTCCCGCCGCACATGGCCCGGCCGCGCACGCCGTGCGCCCTCCCGCCGACCCGGGCCGCGCCCCGCGGGGGATCGCGCTCCGTGGTGGCGCGGCGCCACGCCGCAGTCGCAGCGGCCGCGCCCCGGCGTACGCCGACGTACACTGGTCGATCCAGCGCAGGCCGGTCGCATCCGTCCCGCGGGGAGCGCGCCACGGCTCCCCGGGGGCCCGCGACCGGCCTTCTCGTCCCTCTTGGAGGTGTGCCGGATGACCAGCACCGTCCCCGCGTCCCCCGTCCGTACCGCCGGCGGTTCGGCTCTGCAGGCCGTGTTCCTCGACATGGACGGCACCCTCGTCGACACCGAGGGCTTCTGGTGGGACGTGGAGGTCGCGGTCTTCGCGGACCTCGGCCACCGGCTGGACGAATCCTGGCGCGACATCGTCGTCGGCGGCCCCATGACCCGCAGCGCCGGCTACCTCATCGAGGCCACCGGGGCCGACATCAGCCTCCCCGAACTCACCACCCTCCTCAACGACCGGTTCGAGGAGCGCATCGACGGCGGCGTGCCGCTCATGCCCGGTGCCCGCCGGCTGCTCACCCAGCTCACCGCCCACGCCGTCCCCACCGCCCTGGTGTCCGCCTCGCACCGCCGCATCATCGACCGCGTCCTGCAGTCCCTCGGCCCCGACCACTTCACCGTCACCGTGGCAGGCGACGAGGTGCCCCGCACCAAGCCCCACCCCGATCCGTACCTGCTGGCGGCCCGCAGCGTGGGCGCGGACCCGGCCCGCTGCGCCGTCGTCGAGGACACTCCGACCGGTGTGGCCGCCGCCGAGGCCGCGGGGTGCCGGGTCGTCGCCGTTCCCTCGCTCGCACCGATCGCCCCCGCCGACGGCCGCGCCGTCGTCCGCTCCCTGGAAGAAGTCGATCTCGACTTTCTCCGTTCGCTGATCACGAGAACGGACTGATCCGCATACCGAGCGTGGCGCATTGAATAGCGGAAAACCCCACGACTGCTCAGCGTGTATTTTCCGTGACCGTACGGAAAAGCATCGAACGTGACGTTGCTCACGCACGGTGGTCCCCGCGCCCTGTCCGCAAGGGTCGGCATGCCCGGTACGGGCCGCTTCGGCCGCGTCCTTGTGTCCGCATTGGTGAAGCGGTGTACGAAACATTCCTCCGCTACGCAGCCGTACGGGCACCGCCTGCGATCGCTTTCTGATGACCTTTCAACTTCACCCCGGTCCGGGATGAGTGGCGCTGCCACTAATCTTCTGGCGAGCACTTCGCCGCACATTCCCCGTCTTCCGGACCGCGACAATGCCACCGGGAACACGGGGTCGACCGTCCGCCGCCGAGCCCGGTCGTCCCAGCCCCACAGGGCGCCCGCGGCGCGGGCTCCGCACACCGCTTCACCTCCGTGCCGGATCCAGGAGTACGTCCCCCATGAACCGCAAGACCCTGGCGCTCGCCGCCGCGGTCGGCCTCCTCGCGCCCCTCCTCGCCGCCTGCGGGAGCGACACGAGGGGAGCCGCCAGACCGGGCGCCATCGTCGTCGGCACGACCGACCGGTTCACCGCCACACAGGACGCTCCCGCACCCTTCGACCCGGCCTACGCCTACGACTCCGGCATCTGGAACGTCCTGCGCCAGACCGTCCAGACCCTCATGCGCGTCCCGCGCGGCGGTGGCCGCCCCGTCCCCGACGCGGCCTCCGAGTGCCAGTTCACCGACCGCGCCAGCCAGCGCTACCGCTGCTTCCTGCGCGAGGACCTCGTCTTCGCCGACGGCAGGCCCGTCACCGCCCAGGACGTCAAGTTCTCCCTCGAACGCGTCCTGGCCATCAAGTCCGACAACGGCGCCGCCGGTCTGCTGTCCACCATCGGCACCATCGAGACCAGGGGCTACCGCGAGGTCGTCTTCCACCTCCGCACCCCCGACGCCACGTTCCCGTACAAGCTGTCGACGCCCGTCGCGGGCATCGTCAGCAGCGACAAGTACGCGCACGACTCCCTCCGCGAGGGCTTCCAGGTCGACGGCTCCGGGCCCTACACCATGGAGCCCGTCGTGCGCGACGGCCGCGTCAGCAGCGTCGTGTTCAGCAGGAACCCGCGCTACAAGGGCGGTGTCGAGGTCCGCAACGACACCGTCGAACTGCGCTCCTTCCCCGACCCGGGCGCCATGGCGAAGGCCCTCGGCGACGGCGCCATCGACATGATGACGCGCACGATGACGCCGCAGCAGATCGAGGAGCTCGACCGCAAGCCCGCCGAAGGCATCAAGCTCACCGAGGTCCCGGGACTGGAGATCCGCTACCTCGCCTTCAACACCGAGGCGCCGGCCGTCAAGGACAAGGCGGTCCGCCAGGCCATGGCGTCCCTCGTCGACCGCAACGAGATCGCCGCGCGGGTGTACGGCCCCACGGCCCAGCCCCTGTACTCGCTGATCCCGTCGACGATCGCCACCCACGCCAACTCGTTCTTCGACCGCTACGGCGAACCGAGCCGCGACAAGGCCGCGGGCATCCTCGGCGACGCCGGCATCGACACCCCGGTCGAGCTCACCCTGCACTACACCACCGACCACTACGGGACCGCGACGGCCGAGGAGTTCGCGGCCCTGCGCGACCAGCTGAACAAGAGCGGCCTCTTCGACGTCACCGTGGAGGGAACCGAGTGGTCCGCCTTCCGCGCCGCCCAGAAGCGCGGCGACTACGCGGTGTACGGCCTCGGTTGGTTCCCCGACTTCCCCGACCCCGACAACTACATCGCCCCGTTCCTCGATGGCGACAACTTCCTCAACACGCCCTACGCCAGCGCCGAGGCCCGCGACCAGCTCATCCCCGCGTCCCGCCGCGAAGCCGACCGCACCGCCGCCGCCGGCACCTTCCGCCGGCTCCAGGACATCGTCGCCCGCGACGTGCCGGTGCTCCCGCTGTGGCAGGGCAAGCAGTACGTCGCCTCCCGCGACACCCTCAACGGCGTCGAATGGGCGCTCAACACCTCCTCGGACCTGCAGCTCTGGGAGCTCGGCCGAGGAACCGCCTGACCCCTGCTGTACCCCCGGGCCGCACCCCCAGCCCGGCCGTCCGAGAGATCCAGAGGCAAGGTTCCAGTGAAGGCACACAACAAGTGGCTGACGGCCCCGCTCGCCGCGGGGCTCGCCGCCGCCGCCCTGAGCGGCTGCGGCACCGACGACGGCGCTGCCGCGGGCGGCGAGGGCAGGGTCGTCATCGGCATGTCCGACGAGGTCATGGCCACCGACCCGGCGGCCGGCTACGACCCCGGTTCCTGGCTGCTGTTCAACAACGTCTTCCAGTCCCTGCTGAGCTTCCCCAACGGCGGGACCGAGCCCCAGCCGGAGGCAGCCGAGAGCTGCGACTTCGACAAGGGCGCCAGCACCGTCTACCGCTGCACCCTGCGCGAGGGCCTGAAGTTCAGCAACGGCAACCCGCTCACCGCCGAGGACGTCAAGTTCTCCTTCGAGCGCGCCCTGAAGATCGGCGACCCGAACGGCCCCGGCCCGCTGCTGTCGACCATCGACCGCATCGACACCCCGGACGAGAAGACCGTCGTCTTCACCCTGAAGGTCCCCGACGCCACCTTCCCCAGCAAGATCGCCTCCGGTGCCGGCTCCATCGTCGACCACCGCGAGTACCCGGCCGACGCCCTGCGCACCGACGGCAAGGCCGTCGGCTCCGGCCCGTACAAGCTGGACTCGTTCAGCGCCACCGAGGCCGTGTTCTCCGTCAACGGCGGCTACCAGGGCAACGCGAAGGTCCGCAACAGCGGCGTCATGCTGAAGCTCTACCAGGGCGACCGCAAGGCCCTCGCCGACGGTCTCCTCAACGGCGACGTCGACGTCGCCTACCGCGGCCTCGCCGCCGCCGACATCAAGAACCTCAACGGCTCCCCGACCGCCGGCCAGAAGGGCATCGAGGTCCAGGAGGGCTCCAGCGCCGAGGTCCAGCACCTGGTCTTCAACATGAAGGACCCGGTCGCCGGCAAGCTCGGCGTCCGCCAGGCCATCGCCTACCTCATCGACCGCGACGCCCTGGTCACCGACGTCTACCAGTCCACCGCCACCCCGCTCTACTCGATCGTCCCCGCCGGCATCCTCGGCCACAACACCGCCTTCTTCGACAAGTACGGCGACCAGCCGCAGCCCGCCAAGGCCAAGAAGGCCCTGGCCGACGCCGGCTTCGAGGACGGCAAGGTCAAGCTGACCCTGTACTCCACGCCCAACCGCTTCGGCCCGGGCACGGACCAGCAGATCGAGGCCATCGCCAAGCAGCTCAACGACAGCGGCCTCTTCGAAGCCGACGTCAAGTCCGTCGACTACGAGCAGTACGAGAAGGACATCGCCGCCGGCAAGTGCGGCGTCTACGTCAAGGGCTGGGTCCCGGACTACCCGGACCCCGACAACTTCACGCAGCCCTTCTTCGGTGACGGCAACGTCCTCGGCAACCACTACGAGAACAAGAAGATCACCGACAAGATCATCCCGGACACCGCGGCCGCCGCCGACCGCACCACCGCCCAGGAGGCGTACGGCACGCTGCAGAACCTCGTCGCCGACGACCTGCCCATCCTGCCGCTCTGGCAGGCCAAGCAGTACGCCGTCGCCTACAACACCGTCTCCGGCCTGGAGTGGACCCTCGACGCGTCGACCGTCTTCCGCTTCTGGGAGATCAAGAAGGGCTGACCCCGGCCCACCGCGCACACGACACGGCGGCCGCCCCGGGACCCGTCCCAGGGCGGCCGCCGCCGCCACCCCCGCCGGACTACTGCGCCCCCGGGCGCACCAGGCCGCTCTCGTACGCGTACACCGCCGCCTGCACCCGGTCCCGCAGCCCCAGCTTGGTCAGCACATGCCCCACGTGGGTCTTCACCGTCGTCTCCGACACGAACAGGTCCGCCGCGATCTCCGCGTTCGACAAGCCCCGCGCCACCAGCTTCAGCACCTCCACCTCACGGTCCGTCAAGGTGTTCAGCGCGTCCGGCACCGGCTCCTCGCCCGACGGCAGGTGCCCCGCGTACTTGTCGAGCAAACGGCGCGTGATGCTCGGCGCGAGCATCGCCTCGCCCGCCGCCACCACCCGGATCGCCTGCACCAGCTCCTGCGCCGGCGCGTCCTTCAGCAGGAAGCCGCTCGCACCCGCCTTCAACGCCTCCACCACGTACTCGTCCAGGTCGAACGTGGTCAGCACCAGCACCTTCGCCGGCCCGTCCCGCCCCGGACCGGTGATCTGGCGCGTCGCCTCCACACCGTCCATCCTGGGCATCCGGATGTCCATCAGCACCACGTCCGGCTGCAACGCCCGGACCTGGTCGAGGGCCTGGAGGCCGTCCCCGGCCTCACCGACCACCGCGAGGTCCTGCTCGGCCTCCAGAATCATCCGGAACCCGGTACGCAGCAGTGGCTGGTCATCGACCAGCAGGACGCGGATAGCCACGGAAAACTCCCTTAACAGATCACTGGACCCGCCCCATTCTGCCCCGACCCGCCCGCGCCCACCCACCGCGCCTCAGGACCCGCCACCACCCGCGAGCAGCGGGTACACCGGGGGAGTGCCGCCGAACTCCGGGCACAGGGCCTGGTGGTCGCACCACCCGCACAGCCTCGTCCGCCGCGGCCGCCAGTCACCCGTCTCCGTCGCCCGCCCGATCGCCTCCCACAGCGCCAGCAGCCTGCGCTCCACCCGCCGCAGGTCCGCCTCCACCGGGTCGTACGTGATCACGTCACCACTGCCCAGGTACACCAGCTGCAGCCGACGCGGCACCACACCCTTCAGCCGCCGCACCACCAGCGCGTAGAACACCATCTGGAACCACGCCTCGTCCGCGTACTCCGGCCGCGGCGCCCGGCCCGTCTTGTAGTCGACGATCCGCACCTCGCCCGTCGGCGCCACGTCCACCCGGTCGATCACCCCGCGCAGCCGCAGCCCCGAGTCCAGCTCCGCCTCCACGGACAGCTCCCGCTCGGCCGGCTCCAGGCACGTCGGGTCCTCCAGCGCGAACCAGCGCTCCACCAGCCCCTCGGCCTCCCGCAGCCACTGCCCCAGCCGCTCCCCGTCCGGGTCGTCCGCGAACAGCTCCGCCAGCTCCGGCCGCGACTCCAGCAGCCGGTCCCACTGCCGCGGCACCAGCGCCCGCGCCCGCGGAGCCGTACGCTCCGCCGCGGGTGCGTCGAAGAGCCGCTCCAGCACCGCGTGCACCAGCGTGCCCCGCGTGGCCGCCTCGCTCGGCTTCTCCGGCAGCCTGTCGATCACCCGGAACCGGTACAGCAGCGGACACCGCATGAAGTCACTCGCCCGCGAGGGCGAAAGCGACGACGGCGGCCGCGGCCCCGACGGCTCCTGCGGCCGCTGCGCCGGGGGCCCCGGCTGCGCAGCCGCAGCAGGCGCCTGAGGGCTCGGCTCCGGCGCCTCCGGGCTCGTCGGAAAAGGCTGCGGGCTCGTGGTCATGCCCCAGACCCTACGGCCCGCCACTGACAGCGAGCGACATACCATCGACGGCAGACCCTCCCGCACTGCATGATCGAGCAGGAAACACCCTCACGCTCCACATCGAAGGGAACCCGTGAACCAGGACGACGAAAGCGGCGGCCGCAAGCCCCCGCAGTCCGACACGGCAGGCACCACGCGCGACACCCCGGGCCCGCGCCGCGGCGAGCCCGGCGGCGGCATCCTCATGGGCCGCGCCTTCGGAGTGCCCATCTACGTCGCCCCCAGCTGGTTCCTCGTCGCCGCCCTCATCACCTGGGTCTTCGGCAACCAGCTCGACCGCGTCCTGCCCGAGCTCGGCGCCGCCCGCTACCTCGTCTCCCTCTTCTTCGCCGTCGCCTTCTACGGCTCCGTCCTCGTCCACGAGCTCGCCCACACCGTCGCCGCCCTCCGCTTCAAACTGCCCGTCCGCCGCATCCGGCTCCAGTTCTTCGGCGGCGTCTCCGAGATCGAGAAGGAGTCCGAGACCCCCGGCCGCGAGTTCGTCCTCGCCTTCGTCGGCCCCCTGCTCTCCCTCCTCCTCGCCGGCGCCTTCTACGCCGGGATGACGGCCGTCGAACCGGGCACCGTCCCCGGCGTCCTCCTCGCCGGCCTGATGATCTCCAACCTCATCGTCGCCGCCTTCAACCTGCTGCCCGGCCTCCCGCTCGACGGCGGCCGCATGCTCCGCGCCGTCGTCTGGAAACTCAGCGGCAAACCCATGACCGGCACCGTCGCCGCCGCCTGGGTCGGCCGCGCCCTCGCGGTCACCGTCCTCATCGGCCTGCCCCTCCTCACCCACACCGGCGCCCTCGGCTACCCCAGCGACCAGGTCAGCGGCATGGACACCCTGATGGACGCGCTCCTCGCCGCCATCCTCGCCGCGATCATCTGGACCGGAGCCGGCAACAGCCTCCGCATGGCACGGCTGCGCGAGCACCTCCCCGAGCTGCGCGCCCGCGCCCTCACCCGCCGCGCGGTCCCCGTCCGCTCCGACACCCCGCTCTCCGAAGCACTCCGCCGCGCCAACGACGCCGGCGCCCGCGCCCTCGTCGTCGTCGACGGCCAGGGCAGGCCCACCGCCCTCGTCCGGGAGGCCGCCATCGTCGGCATCCCGCAGCACCGCCGCCCCTGGGTCGCCGTCAGCGGACTCGCCCAGGACCTCACCGAGGCCATGAAGGTCCCCGCCGAACTCGCCGGCGAGGCCCTGCTGGACAAGCTCCGCGAGACCCCCGCCACCGAGTACCTCGTCGTCGAGGACACCGGCGAGATCTACGGCGTCCTGTCCACCGCCGACGTCGAACGCGCCTTCGTCCGCGCCATGGCCCGCCCCGCCACCCCCTGACGGCCGCCACCCCGCCCCCGGCCGAGGGAGCCCCCGCGGCCCGGTACCCTGGTCACATGTCCGAACCGACCGGTGCCGCCCGCCGTCGCGGGCCCTTCAAGGTCGGGGACCAGGTCCAGCTCACCGACCCCAAGGGACGCCACTACACGTTCACGCTCGAAGCCGGGAAGAACTTCCACACCCACAAGGGTTCCTTCCCCCACGACGAGCTGATCGGCGCCCCCGAGGGCAGTGTCGTCCGTACCACGGGAAACGTCGCGTACCTCGCGCTGCGCCCCCTGCTCCCCGACTACGTCCTGTCCATGCCCCGCGGGGCCGCCGTCGTCTACCCGAAGGACGCGGGGCAGATCCTCGCCTTCGCCGACATCTTCCCCGGCGCCCGGGTCGTCGAGGCCGGCGTCGGCTCCGGCTCGCTGAGCTCCTTCCTGCTGCGCGCCATCGGCGACAGCGGCATGCTGCACTCGTACGAGCGCCGCGAGGACTTCGCGGAGATCGCCAAGGCGAACGTCGAACGCTACTTCGGCGGGCCGCACCCGGCCTGGCAGCTCACCGTGGGCGACCTCCAGGACAACCTCAGCGACACCGACGTCGACCGCGTCATCCTGGACATGCTCGCCCCCTGGGAGTGCCTGGAGGCCGCCTCCAAGGCCCTCGTGCCCGGCGGCATCCTCTGCTGCTACGTCGCCACCACCACCCAGCTCGCGCGCACCGTGGAGTCCATCCGCGAGATCGGCTGCTACGCCGAGCCGCAGCCCTGGGAGAGCATGATCCGCAACTGGCACGTCGAGGGACTCGCCGTCCGGCCCGACCACCGCATGATCGGGCACACCGGCTTCCTCGTCACCGCCCGCCGCCTCGCCGACGGGGTCGAACCGCCCATGCGCCGCCGCCGCCCCGCCAAGGGCGCGTACGGCGAGGACTACGAAGGCCCCAACAAGGGCTGAGGCCGACCGCGGCCGCGCACAGGATCCGCATCCCCGTCACCACGGCAACGCCACCGCGCCGCCGCCCGGTTCCCACCCTCCACACGGGAACCCGGCGGCGGCGTCGACGCGTTGGCGACCGGCCGCCGACCGCCCTGCACGGGACCGCCGACCACCCGGCACCGCCCGCCGAGCACCGTCACCGGCCCGCCGACCACCCGGCAGGAGGGCGGCGCCACCCCCTGGTTCCCTCCCCCTGTGACGTATGGCACGATGCAGCCCACCCCTCCACGCACCGTCACAGGAGACACCCCGCGTGCAGCCTTCCGCCCTCCCGGACCTCGCGCACACCCCCGGCCTCGCGCACACCCGCGCCCGCCCCGTGCACTGGCTCGCCACCGCCGCCGCCATGGCCGGCGTCATCGCCCTCGCCGGCCTGCTGCAACCCCGCGCCGCGACGGCCACCGGCCCCGGCGGCGCCGCCCCCGCACCCGCGCCCGCCCCGGCCCCCGACGCACGGGCCGTCACCTATCCGCTCGACTGCGCCGGCGCCCCCACCGCCGTCGCGAGGACCGCCACCGGCGACCTCGACGGCGACGGCCGGCCCGAGACCGTCGCCGCCGCGCACTGCCAGGCCGGCTCAGGCACCCCGCCCCACGGCCTGTACGTCCTCACCCGCGGCCGCGGCGACACCGCCCCCCGCATCGTCGCCACCCTCGTCGAACCCGCCCAGGGCCTCACCGCCACCGGGCTCGCCCTGCGCGACGGGACGATCACCGCGACCCTGCTCGGCTACTCCGCCCCGGACATCCCCCGCTGCTGCCCCGACCGCAAGGAAACCGCCAACTGGCGATGGGCGGGAGGGACGTTCCTGCGGACGACCACCGGCACAGAAGGTCAGTGAACCGTCACTCCGCGTCCGGACCGTACACCTCGACACTGTCCGAAACGCGACGCACATGGATGCACTCGCCCGGGCACTCCCGGGCCGAGTCCACCACGTCCTGAAGCAGCGGAAGCGGAACCGGAGCCGTCGCCCCCGGAGCCTGCAACAGCTCGTCCTCCGCGCCCTTCACGTACGCCAGACCGTCGATGTCCAGCTCGAACACCTCCGGCGCGTACTGCGCGCAGATCCCGTCCCCCGTGCACAGGTCCTGGTCGATCCAGACCTCCAGAGCCTCTCCGGGAGCCATGGAAGGAGCCTCGTGCTGCGCGGTCATATGCCTGCCGTTTCCTGCGTCGCGTGAACCGTCGTCAGACAAGTCGGGCCCCGTCTGACGGGTGTTGGCCACTGACGACGATACAACCGGCCGCTTTTCGATGTTGAAGGGTGGGTATTCCCTTGACACGAGGGAGAGCGCAAGGGTGAAGATCGGACACACCCCCGGAGTCTTTGTGATCTAGGGGTTTCAATCACCACCCACGCAGGTAGGGTCTGGAAGCGTCCAGCTCCCCTTGGAGGAGGTGAGGACCGTGGCAGCCCACGACGACGACATCAACCGCGGCATCCGGCCGGGGCGGGGGTCTGACGACCCTGCCGGACAGGTCGCCTATCTAGAGCAGGAAATCGCCGTCCTGCGACGCAAGCTCGCCGACTCTCCGCGGCACACGAGGATTCTCGAAGAGCGGATCGTCGAGCTGCAGACCAACCTGGCCGGCGTGTCCGCACAGAACGAGCGGCTCGCCAACACGCTCCGTGAAGCCCGCGACCAGATCGTGGCCCTCAAGGAAGAAGTCGACCGGCTCGCACAGCCGCCCGCCGGCTTCGGCGTCTTCCTCCAGGCCAACGACGACGGCACCTGCGACATCTTCACCGGAGGCCGTAAACTCCGCGTGAACGTCAGCCCGAGCGTGGACCTCGACGAGCTGAAGCGCGGCCAGGAGGTCATGCTCAACGAAGCGCTCAACGTGGTCGAGGCCATGGAGTTCGAGCGCGCCGGCGACATCGTCACCCTCAAGGAGATCCTGGAGGACGGCGAGCGCGCCCTGGTCATCGGCCACACCGACGAGGAACGAGTCGTACGGCTCGCCGAGCCCCTGCTGGACGCCACGATCCGGCCCGGCGACGCCCTGCTCCTCGAACCCCGCTCCGGTTACGTCTACGAAGTCGTCCCCAAGAGCGAGGTCGAGGAACTCGTCCTCGAAGAGGTACCGGACGTCGACTACAACAAGATCGGTGGCCTGGGCAACCAGATCGAGCTGATCCGCGACGCCGTCGAGCTCCCGTACCTCTACCCCGACCTGTTCCAGGAGCACGAGCTGCGCCCGCCCAAGGGCATCCTGCTCTACGGGCCGCCCGGCTGCGGCAAGACCCTCATCGCCAAGGCCGTCGCGAACTCGCTCGCCAAGAAGGTCGCCGAGGTCACCGGCCAGCCCGCGGGGAAGAGCTACTTCCTCAACATCAAGGGCCCCGAGCTCCTCAACAAGTACGTCGGCGAGACCGAGCGGCACATCCGCCTCGTCTTCCAGCGGGCCCGCGAGAAGGCGAGCGAGGGCACCCCCGTCATCGTCTTCTTCGACGAGATGGAGTCCCTCTTCCGCACCCGCGGCTCCGGCGTCAGCTCCGACGTCGAGAACACCATCGTCCCGCAGCTCCTCGCCGAGATCGACGGCGTCGAGGGCCTGGAGAACGTCATCGTCATCGGCGCCTCCAACCGCGAGGACATGATCGACCCGGCGATCCTGCGCCCCGGCCGCCTCGACGTCAAGATCAAGATCGAGCGCCCGGACGCCGAGGCCGCCCGGGACATCTTCGCCAAGTACCTCACCCCGACCCTGCCCCTCCACGCCGACGACCTGGCCGAGCACAGCGGCGACAAGGACGCCGCCGCCGAGGCCATGATCCAGTCCGTGGTCGAGCAGATGTACGCCGAGTCCGAGGAGAACCGCTTCCTCGAGGTCACCTACGCCAACGGCGACAAGGAAGTCCTGTACTTCAAGGACTTCAACTCCGGCGCCATGATCCAGAACATCGTGGACCGGGCCAAGAAAATGGCCATCAAGGCCTATCTCGACCACAACCAGAAAGGCATCCGCGTCTCCCACCTCCTCCAGGCCTGCGTGGACGAGTTCAAGGAGAACGAGGACCTGCCGAACACCACGAACCCCGACGACTGGGCCCGCATCTCCGGAAAGAAGGGCGAGCGGATCGTCTTCATCCGCACCCTCGTCACCGGAAAGCAGGGCGCGGACACCGGCCGCTCCATCGACACGGTGGCGAACACCGGCCAGTACCTGTAAAAGAACCAGCGACACCACCTGCGAAACGCAGCGCGGCTGCGGATGTCCCGGCGCCCCACGGGGCACGGCATCCGCAGCCGCCTGCTTTCCCCGCGGCTCGGTCACGTACACACCCGACCGACCAATGACCCAATCGATCTCCCCCCCAGCGCAAAGGCGCTCTAGGCTCTTCCGTACCGCCGATGCGCGCGTGCGGGGTCGGGCACCGCACAGGCATCGGGGAACCGGTACCGGAGCGCCGTTCCCACCGACGGAACGCCGCCGGGCAAGGAGGGCCGCATGACCGTACGGCGAGTAATGGGCATCGAGACGGAGTACGGAATCTCCGTCCCAGGGCACCCGAACGCCAATGCCATGCTCACCTCGTCCCAGATCGTCAACGCCTACGCGGCGGCGATGCACCGGGCGCGCCGCGCCCGCTGGGACTTCGAGGAGGAGAACCCGCTGCGTGACGCCCGCGGCTTCGACCTCGCCCGCGAAGCCGCCGACGCCAGCCAGCTCACCGACGAGGACATCGGCCTCGCCAACGTCATCCTGACCAACGGCGCCCGGCTCTACGTGGACCACGCCCATCCGGAGTACAGCGCCCCCGAGGTCACCAATCCGCGCGACGCCGTCCTCTGGGACAAGGCCGGCGAGCGGATCATGGCCGAGGCCGCCGAACGGGCCGCCCAGCTCCCCGGCGCCCAGCCCATCCACCTCTACAAGAACAACACCGACAACAAGGGCGCCTCCTACGGCACGCACGAGAACTACCTGATGAAGCGGGAGACGCCCTTCTCCGACATCGTGCGGCACCTGACGCCGTTCTTCGTCTCCCGCCAGGTCGTCACCGGCGCCGGCCGCGTCGGCATCGGCCAGGACGGCCAGGAGCACGGCTTCCAGATCAGCCAGCGCGCCGACTACTTCGAGGTCGAGGTCGGGCTGGAGACGACACTCAAGCGGCCCATCATCAACACCCGCGACGAGCCGCACGCCGACGCCGAGAAGTACCGCCGCCTCCACGTGATCATCGGCGACGCCAACCTCTCCGAGATCTCGACGTATCTGAAGCTGGGCACCACCTCCCTGGTCCTCTCGATGATCGAGGACGGCTTCATCACCGTGGACCTGGCGGTCGACCAGCCCGTACGGACCCTCCACCAGGTGTCGCACGACCCCGGCCTCCAGCGGCTGATCACCCTGCGCAGCGGCCGGACACTCACCGCGGTGCAGCTCCAGATGGAGTACTACGAGCTCGCCCGCAAGTACGTGGAGGACCGCTTCGGCACCGACGCGGACGAGCAGACCAAGGACGTCCTCTCCCGCTGGGAGGACACCCTGAACCGCCTGGAGAACGACCCCATGAGCCTCTCCGGCGAGCTGGACTGGGTCGCCAAGCGGGAGCTCATGGAGGGCTACCGGCGCCGCGACGCGCTCGACTGGGACGCGGCCCGCCTGCACCTGGTGGACCTCCAGTACGCCGACGTGCGCCCCGAGAAGGGCCTGTACAACCGCCTGGTGGCCCGGGGCAAGATGAAGCGGCTCCTGACCGAGGACGACGTCGAGAGGGCCGAGAAGCAGCCCCCTGAGGACACCAGGGCCTACTTCCGCGGCCGCTGCCTGGAGCAGTACGCCGACGACGTCGCCGCGGCCTCCTGGGACTCGGTGATCTTCGACCTCCCCGGCCGCGACTCCCTCCAGCGGGTGCCGACGCTGGAGCCGCTGCGCGGTACGAAGGCGCACGTGAAGGACCTGCTGGACCGCTGCCGCAGCGCCGAGGAGCTGGTGCGGGTCCTTTCCGGCGGCTGAGACAGGCTTCCCGGGGGCCGCCGCAGGGAATCATGAAGGTGGCCCCCCGACGTTCAGAAAGACAGGGCCGATGTCGGACCCGGCTAGTAGGGTCTGATCTTGAGACACCTGACCAAGCGGGCATATCCAAGCGGGGTGAGGGAAATGGCGACCAAGGACACCGGCGGCGGCCAGCAGAAGGCCACACGCTCCACCGAGGAGGTCGAGGAGCAGGCGCCCGAGGCGCAGGCTTCGGAGGACCTCAAGGAGCGTCACGAGAAGCTCAGCGACGACGTGGACTCCGTCCTCGACGAGATCGACGACGTCCTCGAGGAGAACGCCGAGGACTTCGTGAGGTCCTTCGTGCAAAAGGGTGGAGAGTAAAGGCACGCTGGCTCAGCTTCCTTTGAATCGAAGCTGAGTCGATCCGGGGGGAAAGTGGCAGAGCAAGCGGAAGAAGTGAAGCGCTGCTCGCGGTGTGGTGGATCGAAGCCGCGGGCAGCCTTCGCGAACAACAGGTCCATGCGTGACGGACTTCAGGCGTACTGCCGCGCCTGCCAGGCCGAGCACTACCGGCAGCGCCAGGAATCCAGGGGGCTGACCGTACGGATCAGGGTGCCCACCCCCCGGGGCTGCAAGAGGTGCCCGCAGTGCGCCGAGGTGAAGCCGCACTCGGAGTGGGAGCGCAACAAGAGCTCCTCCGACGGATGGGCGAGCTACTGCCGGGACTGCCGTGCCCGGAGGAACCGCCAGAGCTACTTCCAGCGCAAGTACGGCATCACCGAGGCCGAGCTCGACGCGATGATCGAGGCGCAGGGCGGGGTCTGCGTGATCTGCTTGTCCGCCCCGCCCGAGCATGTGGATCATTGTCACGAGACCGGTAGGGTCCGTGGCGTGCTGTGCTTCAGCTGCAACGCGGCACTGGGGCAGTTCAAGGACCGACCGGACGCCATGAGGCGGGCGGCCGACTACGTGGAAGGAAACTTGTGGAAGCCAACACTCGAACCACAGGGCGTCTGCCGGCTGCCTTCCTGACGCCCGGGTCCTCGTCCTTCATGGACTTCCTGGGCGAGCACTCGCCCGAGCTGCTGCCGGGGCGGCGGGTGCTGCCGCCCGTGCAGGGAGCGATCGAGGTGCCGCACGGGACGACGATCGTCGCCGTCACGTTCCCGGGGGGCGTCGTGCTGGCCGGTGACCGGCGGGCCACCATGGGCAACATGATCGCGCAGCGGGACATCGAGAAGGTGTTCCCGGCGGACGAGTACTCGGCGGTCGGCATCGCCGGCACGGCCGGCCTCGCCGTGGAGATGGTGAAGCTGTTCCAGCTGGAGCTGGAGCACTTCGAGAAGGTCGAGGGCACCCAGCTCTCCCTGGAGGGCAAGGCGAACCGCCTGTCCACCATGATCCGCAGCAACCTGGGCATGGCCCTGCAGGGCCTGGCGGTGATCCCGCTGTTCGCCGGGTGGGACCTGGACCGCGAGCGGGGCCGGATCTTCTCGTACGACGTCACCGGCGGCCGCTCGGAGGAGCAGCAGGGGTACGCCGCCACGGGCTCGGGCTCGCTCTTCGCGCGCGGCTCCATGAAGAAGCTGTACCGCGAGGACCTCACCGAGCAGCAGGCCGTCACCCTGGTGGTGCAGGCGCTGTACGACGCGGCGGACGACGACTCCGCGACGGGCGGCCCGGATGTGGCCCGCAGGATCTTCCCCATCGTCAGCGTGATCGGCGACGAGGGCTACCGGCGGCTCACGGAGGAGGAGTCCGCCGAGGTGGCCCGGTCGGTCCTGGAACGCCGCCTGGAGCACCCGGACGGCCCGCGCGCCGCGCTGCTCTGATGTACCCGCCACTGACAGAAAGGGACGGATAGCCGGTGTCGACGCCGTTCTATGTCTCACCCCAGCAGGCCATGGCCGACCGGGCGGAATACGCCCGCAAGGGCATCGCCCGGGGCCGCAGCCTCGTCGTGATGCAGTATGCCGACGGCATCGTCTTCGTCGGCGAGAACCCGTCCCGCGCGCTGCACAAGTTCAGCGAGATCTACGACCGGATCGGTTTCGCGGCCGCCGGCAAGT
Organism: Streptomyces sp. CC228A; assembly: GCF_021390935.1. Taxonomy (GTDB): domain Bacteria; phylum Actinomycetota; class Actinomycetes; order Streptomycetales; family Streptomycetaceae; genus Streptomyces. Next base: position 673,739 of record NZ_JAJPUI010000001.1, on the reverse strand, counting down.
ACAACGAGTACGAGAACCTGCGCATCGGCGGTGTCCGCTACGCCGACCTGCGCGGCTACACCTACGACCGGGGCGACGTCACGGCCCGCGGCCTCGCGAACGTGTACGCGCAGACGCTGGGCACGATCTTCTCCAGCGCGGGGGAGAAGCCGTACGAGGTGGAGCTGGTCGTCGCGGAGGTGGGTGAGGCGCCGGAAGGCGACCAGATCTACCGCCTGCCGCACGACGGGTCGATCGTCGACGAGCACGGTTCGGTGGCGGTCGGCGGGAGCGCCGAGCAGATCGGCAGCTTCCTGGACCAGCGGCACCGCGACGGCATGTCGCTGGCCGAGGCGCTGAAGCTGGCGGTGCAGGCGCTGTCGCGGGACAACAGCGGCAGTGAGCGGGAGATTCCGGCGGAGCGGCTGGAGGTCGCGGTGCTGGACCGCACGCGGCCGCAGTCCCGCAAGTTCAAGCGGATCGTCGGGCGGCAGCTGGCCCGGCTGCTGGCGGCGGAGGAGCCGGCGAGCACGCCGACGGACGCCGACTCCGACGAGGCGGAGGGTGAGGGGCCCGCGGGTCCCGGTGTCGCCAAGCTGTAGTCCGCGGGTCGTTCGTGCCCCGGTTCGCCTGTCGGGCGGGCCGGGGCGCGCGTGTGCTCAGGGGGCGGCGGGAGGCGGCGCCGTGGAGCCGCGGACCATGAGGGTGACCGGCAGGTCCCCGGCCTCGGCGGGGCGGTCCTCCAGGACGGCGAGGAGGGCTTCCATGCCGCGTTCCCCGATGCGCTCGGCGGGCAGCCGCACGGTGGTGAGCTCGGGTTCGACCGCGGTGGCGAGGGCGAGGTCGTCGAAGCCGGTGACCGACACGTCCTCGGGGACGCGCAGGCCGAGGCGCCGCGCGGCCTTGCAGGCGCCGGCGGCGATCAGGTCGTCGTCGCAGATCAGGGCGGTGGGCCGGGGGCCGGGTGCGGTGAGGGCCCGTTCGGTGGCGGTCCGCGCGGCGGCCACGTCCAGCGGGCTGGCCGCGGTGCGCAGCAGGACGCCCGGGTGGCCGTTCAGGCAGGCGGCCAGGGCCCGGGCGCGGACGTGGAAGGTCCAGGACGGGACGGCCGACGCCAGGTGCAGGAAGCGGCGGTGGCCGAGGGCCAGCAGGTGGTCGGTGACCTGCCGCATCCCGTCGGCGACGTCGAGGTTCACCCGGGCGGCGGGTCCGGGGTCGGCGGGGTCGCTGTCGAGCATCACGAGGGGCAGTGCGGTGCCGCGGATGGCGGCGAGGGCGTCGGCGGCCATGGAGGAGGCGATGACGCCGTCGAGGGCGGCGCGTGCCGAGGCGAAGGGGTCCCTGGCCGGTCCTGTGCCCTCGGGGGAGGGGTAGAGGACGACGCCGAAGTCGTGGCGGGCGGCGACGGCGGCGGCGCCGCTGTAGACGCGGGCGAAGAACTCGTTGGTGAGGGCGGGGACGACGAGCAGGGCGGTGCGGGTGCGGCCGAGCCGCAGGGTGCGGGCCGCGAGGTTCGGGCGGTAGCCGAGGTCGGCGGCGGTGCGGCGGACGAGCTCGGCGGTGCGCTCGGAGACCCGGCCGCGGTGCTTCCCGCCGAGGACGAGGGAGACGGTGGCCTGGGAGACGCCGGCGGCGCGGGCCACGTCGCGGCTGGTGGGCCGGGCCGCGCCGGGGGGTTCCGTGGCCTTCACGTCGGTCTCCTCGCCGTGGTGGTCGCTGGGGTGCGTGTCGTGCGGCTGGACCGCGGGACTGCGGACATGGTACGTATGACGCACCACGACGTTATACGTAAAACCCCGGTACGGAGCCGAGGAGAGGGGCAGGGCCGGACATGGGCGCGGCAGGCGCGGGCGGGTACGCCGACATACTCAGGGCCCCCCATGCCGCGCGGCTGCTCGCCGGCACGCTGGTGGGGCGGCTGCCCAACGGCACGGGGCACATCGCGATCGTGCTGTTCACCCGGGCGGAGGGCGGCAGCTACACCCTGGCGGGGGTGCTGGCGGCGGTGTACGGCCTGGCGACGGCCGTGGGCCAGCCGGTGCTCGGCCGGGCGGTGGACCTGCACGGGCAGCCGCGCGTGCAGCTCCCGGCGGCCGCGGTGTCGGCGCTGGGCATGGCCGCACTGGCGGCGGTCGGGGTCGCCTCCCTGCCGCTCGCGTTCGCGGCGGTGGTCGTGGCGGGCCTGTTCACCCCGCCGCTGGAAGGCGGTCTGCGGGCGCTGTGGCCGAGCGTGCTGGGCCGGGAGGACCGGGTGCACCGGGCGTACGCGCTGGACGCGGTGGCCCAGGAGGTCATGTACACGGTCGGACCGCTGCTGGTGACGCTGCTGGTGTGGCTGTGGTCGCCCGCCGCCGCGCTGCTGGTGATCAACGCGCTGGGGCTGCTGGGCGCCCTGTCGGTGGTCGTGTCGGCGCCGTCGCGGGCCTGGCGGTCGGAGCCGCGGGAGGCCCACTGGCTGGGCGCGCTGCGGTCGCCCGGTCTGCTGGCGCTGCTGGCCGCGTTCTTCTTCGTGGGACTGGCGCTGGGCTCCATCACGGTGGCGGCGCTGGCGTACGCCGAGAACGGGAACGGCGGCGAAGGCACGTACGGGGTGCTGATGGCCGCGCTGGGCCTGGGAGCGCTGGTCGGCGGTCTGGTGTACGGGGCGCGGCCGTGGGCGGGTGCGCCGGAGGCGCGGCTGCGGGTGCTGGCGGGGCTGCTGGCGCTGGGGTACGTGCCGCTGCTGCTGACGCCCGGACCGGTGGCGATGGCGGTGCTGTCGGCGGTGGCCGGGGTGTTCCTGGCGCCGGCCATCGCCTGCGCGTTCCTCGTGGTGGACCGGCACGCTCCGCGGGGGACCGTGACGGAGGCGTTCTCGTGGCTGGTGACGACGTTCGGCGTCGGAGCCTCGGTGGGTACCGCGGCGGCGGGTCCGGCGGTGGAGCTGGTGGGTGTTCCGGCGGGGTTCGCGGTGGCGGTGGCGGGCGGGGCGGCCGCGCTGGCCGTGCTGGCGGCGACCTCGCGGGTGCCGGCGCCGCCGGCCGCCGCGGGCGCGGCCGCCGTCGTTCGTGCGGAGGCCCCGCCCGCCGGGCCGGACGGCGGCCCGGGGGTCCGGGCCGAGCGGAAGGGCGCCGCGCCCTCCGCGGATCCGGCCGCCGCACCCGTCGAGGGATGAGCCGGAGGGGGCGCCGGGCCCCTTCGAGGGCGGGCGCGGGCCGACCGCCGGACGCTTCGAGGGGTGGGCAGGAGGCCGGCCGCCGACGCGTCCGGGGGCAAGCCGCGGGGTCCCGGTGCCGCCGCCCGGGCGGAGCAGCGGGTGCCTGTTTCGGGAATCGAGTGAAACGGTCCTGCCGAACCCGGTTTCAGGTACGGCCCTGAGGCGTAATGTTCAGTCATGGACCGCCGCATTTTCGGGCTGGAGAACGAGTACGGCGTCACGTGCACGTTCAGGGGACAGCGCCGGCTGTCGCCGGACGAAGTGGCGCGCTACCTCTTCCGCCGTGTCGTGTCATGGGGCCGCAGCAGCAACGTGTTTCTGCGCAACGGCGCCCGGCTCTACCTCGATGTGGGGTCGCATCCGGAATACGCGACGCCGGAATGCGACAACGTGGTGGAGCTGGTCACGCATGACAAGGCCGGCGAGCGCATTCTGGAAGGTCTGCTCGTGGACGCCGAACGCCGCCTGCACGAGGAGGGAATCGCGGGCGACGTCTACCTGTTCAAGAACAACACCGACTCGGCGGGCAACTCCTATGGTTGCCATGAGAACTATCTCGTCGCGCGGCACGGCGAGTTCTCGCGGCTCGCGGACATCCTGATCCCGTTTCTCGTCACGCGGCAGTTGCTGTGCGGGGCGGGAAAGGTGCTGCAGACGCCGCGGGGCGCCGTCTACTGCGTCAGCCAGCGCGCTGAGCACATCTGGGAGGGCGTCAGCTCGGCGACCACCCGCTCCCGGCCGATCATCAACACCCGGGACGAGCCGCACGCCGACGCGGAGCGGTACCGCCGCCTCCACGTCATCGTCGGCGACTCGAACATGTCCGAGACGACCATGCTGCTGAAGGTCGGCGCCACCGACCTCGTCCTGCGGATGATCGAGGCGGGCACCGTCATGCGCGACCTCACGCTGGAGAACCCGATCCGGGCGATCCGCGAGGTCAGCCACGACATCACGGGTCAGCGGAAGGTGCGCCTGGCCAGCGGCCGGGAGGCGTCCGCGCTGGAGGTGCAGCGGGAGTACTTCGAGAAGGCGGCCGACTTCGTCGACCGGCGCGGGATCCGCACGGGCGTCGTCGCCCAGGTGCTGGAGCTGTGGGAGCGCACTCTGGAGGCCATCGAGACGGAGGACCTGGACCGCATCGGCACGGAGATCGACTGGGTCATGAAGTACAAGCTGCTGGAGCGCTACCGCGCCAAGCACAACATGACCATGTCGCACCCGAGGATCGCGCAGATAGACCTCGCCTACCACGACATCCACCGCCGCCGCGGGCTGTACTACCTGCTGGAGAAGAAGGGGCAGGCGGCGCGGGTCTGTAACGACCTGAAGATCTTCGAGGGCAAGTCCGTGCCGCCGCAGACGACCCGGGCGCGGCTGCGGGGCGACTTCATCAGGCGGGCCCAGGAGCAGCGCCGGGACTTCACCGTCGACTGGGTGCACCTGAAGCTGAACGACCAGGCGCAGCGCACGGTGCTGTGCAAGGACCCGTTCCGTGCGGTGGACGACCGCGTGGAGAAGCTCATCGCCGGGATGTGACCCGGTCGGCGGCGGACCGCCGGCCCGCGGGCCCCGCACCGTTCGCGCGGTGCGGGGCCCGCGGTGCGTCCGCCCCGGCGGCGGGCCGGGAGCCGCCCCGGCGGCGGGGCGGGAGGGTGTCCCGGGTCGAGCGGAACGCGACGGGAGGCGCGTACGTTGCTCGTGTGACGCGTCGCGGACGCCGTAGAGTGGCGCGCACGTCAACCGCAAGATCGATCCCACGACCAGATACGAGGCTACCCGTGCGCCGTCGCTCCGTTCTTCTCGCCGTGCCCGCCGGCCTGCTCGCGCTCGCCGGATGCGGGGACGGCAGTTCCGACAAGGTCGAGTCCGGCGGCAGCCCGTCGCCCGACGCGTCTCCGACGGCGGGTGCGAAGGTCGTGGACGGCCCGCTGCCGGAGATCACCGCGGGGACGAAGTTCGGTGAGAAGCCGACGGTCGCCAAGGGGGCGGGGAAGCCGTCGGGCGATCTGGCGGTCAGGACGGTCCTGCCCGGTTCGGGCGCCGCGCTCGCGGAGGGCGACTACGTCCAGGCCCACTACCTGGGCCAGATCTGGGACACCGCGAAGGTGTTCGACAACTCGTACGACCGCAAGGCGCCGCTGCTCATCCAGCTGCAGCAGGGCTCGGTCATCGACGGCTGGCGGGTCGGCCTGGCCGGGAAGAAGGTCGGCAGCCGTGTCGAGATGGCCGTGCCGCCGGCCCTCGGCTACGGCGAGGAGGGCCGCGGCGACATCAAGGGCACCGACACGATGGTCTTCGTGATCGACGTGCAGGGCTCCTTCAACGGCAAGAGCTCGGCCAAGGGCGAGGAGGTGCCGCAGACCGACGCGAAGCTGCCGAAGGTCGGCACCGGCACCGACGGCAAGGCGCCCGAGATCACCGTGCCGAAGGGAGCGGCGCCGAAGGAGCTCGTCTCGCAGTACGTCCTGGAGGGCGACGGCGAGGAGGTGAAGCTGGAGGACACGCTGCTGCTCCAGTACAAGGGCGTCCTGTGGGACGGCGGCAAGGAGTTCGACTCCACCTACTCGCGCGGCCAGCTCGCGCAGTTCCCGCTGCAGCAGCTCATCAAGGGCTGGCAGGACGGTCTCGCCGGCAAGAAGGTCGGCAGCCGCGTGATGCTGGTGGTGCCGCCCGAGCTGGGCTACGGCGACCAGGGCTCCGGGCAGATCCCGGCGAACTCCACGCTGGTCTTCACGCTCGACATCCTCGCGAAGATGTAAGACTGTGCGGGTTACGCACTTTGGCGATCAACAGGAGCATTTTCGTGAGCATCGACAAGCCCGAGGTCGACTTCCCGGGTGGCGAGCCGCCGGCCGATCTGGAGATCAAGGACATCTGGGTCGGCGACGGCCCGGAGGCCCAGGCGGGCTCCGTGGTGAAGGTCCACTACGTGGGTGTGTCCTTCTCCACCGGTGAGGAGTTCGACGCCTCCTGGAACCGCGGCACCCCGCTGCAGTTCCAGCTCGGTGTCGGCCAGGTCATCCCGGGCTGGGACAACGGCGTGCAGGGCATGAAGGTCGGCGGCCGACGCCAGCTGATCATCCCGCCGCACCTGGCCTACGGCGACCGCGGCGCCGGCGCCAAGATCGGCCCCGGCGAGACGCTGATCTTCGTCTGCGACCTCGTCGCGGCCTGATCCGTACGCCCCCCGAGGGCCCGCGCCCCCCGGCGCGGGCCCTCGGCGCGTTCCGGCCCGCCTGCCGCGCCACGTGTTCGAGGGCGCGGGCGCGACTTTTGCCAGGACACCCCGGGGCGGTACGGTCATCGGGCGATAGTGACTCGCGATAGTGACTCCATACGAAGAGGTGCTGGGCGTCGATGGCCATTGCCAAGGCCGAGCGGCTGATGAATCTCGCGCTGTGCCTGCTGGGCACCCGGCGACCGCTCAGCAAGCGTGAGCTGCGCGACTCCATCGAGGCATACGTCGAGGCCTTCGGGCCGGGCCGGGCAGCGGCCTTCGGGCCGGGCCGGGCAGCGGCCTTCGGGCCGGGCCGGGCGGCGGGGGCCGGTGACGGCGCGGCGCAGCCGAGCGAGGACGCGTTCAACCGCATGTTCGAGCGGGACAAGGACGACCTGCGGGAACTGGGCCTTGTCATCGAGACGGTGGAGAACCTCGACGGGGAGATCGGCTACCTGGCCCGCCGCGACTCCAACCGGCTGCCGCCCGTCCGCCGACGCCGAGGAGGCCGCCGCCCTCGGCCTGGCCGCCAAGGTGTGGCAGCAGGCCCGGCTCGCCGGCGCCGCCAGCGGCGCCCTGCAGAAGCTGCGCGCCGCCGGGATGCCCGAGGCGGACGAGCCGTACGAGGACCGCGCGGGCGCCCTGGAGCCGCGCATCCCCGTCCGCGAGGCCGCGTTCGAACCGCTGATGCTGGCCTGCCGCGACCGGCGGCCGGTGGTTTTCGACTACCGCAAGTCCAACTCCGCGCGCGCCGAGACCCGTCAGGTCGAGCCGTGGACGCTGGAGTGCTGGCGCGGTCACTGGTACCTGGCGGGCTGGGACCGGGACCGCGGTGCCGGGCGGGTCTTCCGCCTGTCCCGCATCACCGGCAAGGTCCGCTCCCGGGCGGGCAGGTTCACGGCTCCGGTGCCGGACGTGTCCACCGTGCGGGAGACCGTGGAGCGCTGGGCGGGCGAGAGCGCGACGCGTACGGCGCGGATCCGGCTGCGCGGCGGCTGCGGCTACCCGCTGCGCGCCCGCGCCCTGTCCGTGCGGGACCGGGGCGACGGCTGGGACGTGTTGGAGATCCCGTACGGGCACGGCCTCGACGCGTGGCTCGTCGAGTTCGGGCCCGACGTCGTCGTCGAGGAGCCGGCCGACCTGCGGGCCGACGTGGTGGCCCGCCTGCGGGCCGTGGCCGAGAGCCGCTGAACGGCCCACCGACGGACCGCGTACGGATGCGTACGGACTGACTGCCGGCACGGCCGGTGCTGCTGGGACTGCTGAGGGAACGGACGGACGAGCGAGCGATGGCGCCGAACGCGATCGACCAGACCAGGAGGATGCTCTCCCTGGTGACCTACCTGCGGGAACGCCCCGGCGCGCACGTCGGGGACGTCGCCCGCGCCTTCGGCATCACTGAGGCCGAGCTGGTCGCCGACCTCGACGTCCTGCCGATGTGCGGCACCAGCTTCCGCGGCGGTGACCTGCTCGACATCGACACGGACGGCGAGCAGATCTGGTGGCACAACCCCGACGACGTGGCCGAGCCGCTGCGCCTGGCCGCCGACGAGGCCACCGCGCTGCTGGTCGCCGCCCGCGCCGTGGCCACCCTGCCGGGGCTGCGCGAGGGCGACCGCGAAGCCCTGCTGCGGGCCACCGCCAAGCTGGAGGCCGCGGCGGGCGAGGCCGCCGGCGCCAGTTCCCGGCTGTCGGTGACCTTCGAGTCGGAGGGCGGGGTGTTCGCCGAGGTCGACCGGGCCATCTCCGAGCGGCGCAGGCTGTGGCTGCGCTACTACTCGCCGGCGCGGGACGAGCTGACCGAGCGCGAGGTCGACCCGATCCGGCTGTTCGCCGTGGGCCACACCTACATGGAGGCGTGGTGCCGCCTGTCGGAGGCACGGCGCACCTTCCGCCTCGACCGGGTGGCCGAGATCCGCATCCTCGACGAGGCGTCGGCTCCTCCGGAGATCGAGCTGCGCGACCTGTCCGAGGGCCTGGTCCAGCCGTCGGCCGACGACCCGGAGGTCGTGGTCGAGGTCGGGCCGGGCGGCCGCTGGGTCGCCGAGTACTACCCGCACGACAAGGCGGAGGAGCTGTCCGGCGGCGGGCTGCGGATCACCCTGCGCACCCCGGACCCGGCGTCGCTGCGGCGGCTGGCCCTGCGGCTGGGCCGCGACGGGCGGATCGTGTCGCCGGCCGGTCTCGCCGAGAGCGCCCGGCAGGCGGCGCGGGAGGCGCTCGCCGCGTACGACGAGCCGGCGGCGTGACGTACAGGCAGGCGACGGAGACGGGGGAGAGCAGAGCCATGGGCGACATGGGAGAGAGGGCGGACGCGCCGCTGCTGTCCGGCGTCCCCGCACCGCGCGACCCGGTCCTCTTCAAGGCGGCCTGTCCCGAGTGCCGCGCCCGCTTCGAACTGTCCGCCGGGTCGCTGAGGCTGGCCATCGGCGCCAGCCACCGCACCACCTTCTACACCTTCACCTGCCCGGAGTGCGGCTCGGCCGTCCGCAAGCCGGCGGGGGAGCGGATCATCGAGCTGCTCACCGGCGGCGGGGTGCGGACGCTGCGGCTCCACTCCACCGTCTGAGACGGGATACGCTCTCCCGCATGCTCTGGCCCATGCTCGCCGTCGCCCTCGGGTTCCTGGGGACCGCCGTCCTCGGCGTCCTCGGGATCCGGGTGTTCATCGAGGCCCAGCGCCTCGGCCGCCAAGTGACGCACGCCACAGAGCGGATCGGCTGCGCCGCCGACGAGCTGGAGCGTGCGGCGACCGGCCTGGCCCGCGCCGGTGAGGCCCTGCCCCGGCGCTGACCGGGCCGTTCACCACCCCGAACGTGCAGGTACGGGCCTTGCGCAGCGGCCCCGGAGGTATTCCGGGGCATTGCCGGGTGTTTACCCACGAGGGTTACGATGAGGATTCGTGCGGGCGGTTCCCCTGGCCTGCACCCGCACCTCCCGGTTCAGACGACCTCGGTCAGAAGGTAGGCAGTCATGGGGTTTCAGAACGTAGGCATCTGGCAGCTCCTCATCATCGTGGGGCTCATCGTGCTGCTCTTCGGCGCCAAGAAGCTGCCCGAGGCCGCCCGTTCCCTGGGCAAGTCGGCCCGCATCCTGAAGAGCGAGGCCGCGGCGATGAAGAAGGACGGCGCCTCCGCCGGCGACACCCAGCACAGCGGCGGCACCGCGGAGCAGACCGCCGCGCCGAGGACCATTCAGGCCGCCCCCGGTGACGTCGCCTCCGCCCGCCCCGTCGAAGAGCCGAAGCGCACCACGCAGGGCTGACGCGCCCCCGTTCACCGCGGGGGTTCATCACAGGAAACGCTGACAGCTCGCCCGGTGTGCGGCTGCCTTCGACGAGACAAGGGACGTGGGTTGCTCAAGTCCGCCCGCAAGAAGGACAAGAAGGTCAGGGATCCCGAGGGGCGCATGCCCCTCGTCGAGCATCTGCGCGAACTGCGCAACCGGCTCGTGAAGTCCCTTCTTGCGATCGTACCGATCATGATCGTCATGCTGTTCTTCGCCAAGGACATCTCGACGTTCGTCAGTGATCCGGTGCCCAGGTGCGTCAGCCTTGAGCAGGCACAGCGGGAGCCGGGCAAGTGCGCCTACCTCGTCCAGCCCGGACTGACCTCCGCGTTCGCCACCTACATCAAGGTGGCGATCATGGCGTCGCTGCTCGTCGCGGCTCCGGTCTGGCTCTACCAGCTCTGGGCCTTCATCGCGCCCGGGCTGCACAGGAAGGAGAAGAAGTACGCCCTGACGACGGTGGCGGTCGGCACCCCCCTCTTCGCCCTGGGGGCCCTGCTCGCCTACTGGCTGCTGCCGCAGGCCGTGCTCATCCTGCTCTCCTTCAGCATCGAGGGATCGGTCAACCAGATCACCCTCGACGACATGGTCAGCATGAACATCAAGCTGACCCTGGCCTTCGGCCTGGCGTTCCAGCTCCCCGTGCTGCTGGCCCTGCTGAACGCAGGCGGCGTGCTGAGCGGCCGCCGCATGCTCAGCTGGTGGCGCGGCATGGTCATGGGCATCGCCGTGTTCTCCGCCATGGTGACGCCCACCGACCCGCTGTCGATGTTCGTCCTCGCCGTCCCCATGACGGGCCTCTACTTCGCCGCGGTCGCCTTCTCGATCCTCAACGACCGGCGCCGCGACACCCGCCGCGGTCCCGAGCTCGCCGACGACGAGGCATCCGAGCTCGACCTCACCCCGTCGGCACTGGAACCCACCGAGAGGGTCGCGCCCCAGCTGCCGCACCAGTCCACCGGTGACACCGCGCAGGACAACCGCCCCCACGGCTACGACGACGCCACCTGACGCGACACCGGGCAGGCCCCTCCGCCGTGCGGCACGGCGCCGGCGGAGGCGGCCGACCGAGGCCGAACAAACGCCAAGCTGAGTGTCAGTGCTGCCGGGTAGGCTCGATAGCACGATGACAGACGACCTCACACCAGCGGAAGCGTACGCGGCCGCACGGCGCAGGGCCGCCGAGCAGGCCACCGCGCTCCACGCCTTCCGTGATCTCTACGACTTCGAACTGGACCCGTTCCAGATCGAGGCATGCCGCGCCCTGGAGGACGGCAAAGGCGTGCTCGTCGCCGCGCCGACGGGCTCGGGCAAGACCATCGTCGGCGAGTTCGCCGTGCACCTCGCCCTCGCGCAGGGCCGCAAGTGCTTCTACACCACGCCCATCAAGGCGCTGTCGAACCAGAAGTACAACGACCTCGTCAAGCGCTACGGCCCCGGCAAGGTCGGCCTGCTCACCGGCGACAACAGCGTCAACTCCGACGCGCCGGTGATCGTGATGACCACCGAGGTCCTGCGCAACATGCTGTACGCCGGCTCCCAGGCGCTCGGCGGCCTCGGCTACGTGGTGATGGACGAGGTCCACTACCTCTCCGACCGGTTCCGCGGCGCGGTCTGGGAAGAGGTGATCATCCACCTGCCCGAGTCGGTGACGCTGGTGTCGCTCTCCGCGACCGTCTCCAACGCCGAGGAGTTCGGCGACTGGCTCGACACCGTCCGCGGCGACACCGAGGTGATCGTCTCCGAGACCCGGCCCGTGCCGCTGTGGCAGCACGTCCTGGCCGGGCGGCGGATCTACGACCTCTTCGAGGAGGAGACCGACCACGGCGGCCGCGGCGCCGCACGGCGCGAGGTCAACCCCGACCTGGTCCGCCTCGCCCGGATGGAGAACTCCCGCACGTACAACCCGCGCGACCGGCGCCGGGGGAAGATGGTCCGCGAGGCGGACCGGGAGCGGGAGCGCCGCCAGCGGTCCCGGATCTGGACACCGGGGCGCGCCGAGGTCATCGAGCGGCTCGACGCCGAGGGCCTGCTGCCCGCCATCACCTTCATCTTCAGCCGCGCCGGCTGCGAGTCCGCCGTCCAGCAGTGCCTCTACGCCGGGCTGCGGCTGAACGACGAGGAGGCCCGCCACCGGGTCCGCGAGATCGTCGAGGAGCGCACCGCCTCCATCCCGACCGAGGACCTGCACGTCCTCGGCTACTACGAGTGGCTGGAGGGCCTGGAGCGGGGCATCGCCGCGCACCACGCCGGCATGCTGCCGACCTTCAAGGAGGTCGTGGAGGAGCTCTTCGTCCGCGGCCTGGTCAAGGCGGTCTTCGCCACCGAGACCCTGGCGCTCGGCATCAACATGCCCGCCAGGTCCGTGGTGCTGGAGAAGCTCGTCAAGTGGAACGGCGAGCAGCACGCCGACATCACCCCCGGTGAGTACACGCAGCTCACCGGGCGCGCCGGGCGGCGCGGCATCGACGTCGAGGGCCACGCCGTCGTGCTGTGGCAGCGCGGCATGGACCCCGGGCACCTGGCCGGACTGGCCGGGACCCGCACCTACCCGCTGCGCTCCAGCTTCAAGCCGTCGTACAACATGGCGGTCAACCTCGTCGACCAGTTCGGCCGGCACCGTTCGCGGGAGCTGCTGGAGACCTCCTTCGCCCAGTTCCAGGCCGACCGGTCGGTCGTCGGCATCTCCCGGCAGGTGCAGCGCAACGAGGAGGGCCTGGAGGGCTACCGGGAGGGCATGACCTGCCACCTCGGGGACTTCGAGGAGTACGCGCGGCTGCGCCGCGAGCTGAAGGACCGGGAGAACGAGCTCGCCAAGCAGGGCGTCGCACAGCGGCGGGCCGCGGCGGCCACTGCCCTGGAGCGGCTCAAGCCCGGTGACGTCATCCACGTGCCGACCGGCAAGTTCGCCGGGCTCGCGCTGGTCCTGGACCCCGGCCTGCCCGGCGGGCGGTCCAACGGCCACCGCGGGCTGGACTACCACGACGGGCCGCGGCCGCTGGTGCTCACGGCGGAGCGGCAGGTCAAGCGGCTGGCGCCGATCGACTTCCCGGTACCGGTGGAGCCGGTCGAGCGGATGCGCATCCCGCGCTCCTTCAACCCGCGCTCCCCGCAGTCCCGCCGCGACCTGGCGTCGGCGCTGCGCACGAAGGCCGGCCACCTGGCGCCCGAGCGGCAGCGCAAGCGCCGGTCCGAGGCCGTCGACGACCGGGAGATCGCCCGGCTGCGCAAGGAGCTGCGCGCGCACCCCTGCCACGGGTGCGACGAGCGCGAGGACCACGCCCGCTGGGCGGAGCGCTACCACCGGCTGCAGCGGGACACGCGGCAGCTGGAGCGGCGCATCGAGGGGCGGACGAACACCATCGCCCGTACCTTCGACCGGATCGTCGCGCTGCTGACGGAGCTCGACTACCTGCGGGACGACGAGGTCACCGAGCACGGCAAGCGGTTGGCCCGGCTCTACGGCGAGCTGGACCTGCTGGCCAGCGAGTGCCTGCGGGCGGGCGTCTGGGAGGGCCTCGGCCCGGCCGAGCTGGCGGCCTGCGCGTCGGCGCTGGTGTACGAGGCGCGGCAGTCGGACGACGCGGTCGTCCCCAAGGTGCCGTCCGGCAAGGCGAAGACGGCGCTGGGCGAGATGGTGCGGATCTGGGGCCGGTTGGACGGGCTGGAAGAGGAGTTCCGCATCAACCAGGCGGAGGGCGTCGGCCAGCGCGAGCCGGACCTCGGCTTCGCCTGGGCCGCTCACCAGTGGGCGTCCGGCAAGGGCCTGGACGAGGTGCTGCGGGAGGCGGAGATGCCGGCGGGCGACTTCGTCCGCTGGTGCAAGCAGGTCATCGACGTCCTGGGCCAGATCGCGGCGGCCGCCCCCGCGGACGGCGGCACGGTCGCGAAGAACGCGCGCAAGGCCGTCGACGGGCTGCTGCGCGGCGTGGTCGCGTACAGCTCGGTGGGCTGACGCGCCGCCTGCGGGCGGCTGACGCCCGCAGGCCGACGCGGGCTTGCGGCATGGCCGTCGGGCTCCTGGGGTGGTCGGCTGATCGCCTGCGACCGAGTGCGCGGGGCCCGCGGGCATGTCGGGGCCGCCCGCGGAACGCCTCCGGCTTGCGGCCCGGTGGTCGGCGGCGGTCGGGTGGCCGGGCGTGGCCGGCGGCTCGGCAGGCGACCGGGTGGCCTCGGTATCCGCTCGGTGCCGCGCACCCGTTGGCCGCACCCTTCCGCTGCCGGCGCGTGGGGGCGCTGCGCCGACCCCGCCTGGCGCTCCGTCACATCGGCGCGCGCTGCGGGTACTTGTGTGCCGCGACGGCTGCCGAGGTGAGGGCCGCGACGCCCGCGATCCGCAGCCAGGAGTCCGCGCCCAGCGGAGCGGTGGGGAACAGCCGGTTCATCACCGGCAGGTAGGTCAGGGCCAGTTGGCCCGCGACCTGGACGAGGACGCCGCCGACCACCCACGGGTTGCTGAACCAGCCGATGCGCCGCACCGGGCGGCGCAGGGACCGGCAGCTGAAGAGGTGGACCAGTTCGACGGCCACGAACAGGTTCACGGCCGCGGTGCGGGCCTCCGCCAGATCGGAGCCCATGCCCTGCTCCCAGGAGAGCACCCACCAGCTGCCCGCCACCAGCAGAGCGGAGACCAGCAGCACGCGCACGACCGGTGTGCCGGTGAGCAGGGGCCTCGCCGGGTCGCGCGGAGCGCGGGTCATGATCCCGGGTTCCTTGGGTTCGAAGGCCGGTAGGCGCGGGTGGTCGTTTCGCACGGAGTGGGGGAGGCCCGCCTTGCGTGCGGCGACGAGGAGGGCGCCCTCGGTGGGGTCGCCCCGCAGCGCCGCCTCCTCCCCGGGAGAGGCCGCGCTGCGGGTCGGTCTCCATGGGCAGCACGACCTCGTGGGCGGCGAGGCCGTGGTGCGCGGCCGGAGCCAGGTGTCGAGGGGCACGGCGGCCTCCCATCCGGGCGGATGGCAGCGGCGGCTCCGCCCTGCGCGTACGTCCACGGTCACTCCGCCGCCGTCTCGGGGCCAGGGCCGCACGTCCCCGGCGGCGGGGATGCACGGCCCGGCCGCGGGCCGGGCGGCGGACCCCTCGCCGCCCCTGTGCCGGGGGCGGCGGGCTGTCGCCTGTGGGCGGAAGCACGGCGGGCGCGGAAGAGGGGCGGCAACGCGCCGGGGCGCATACGGGGATGCGGGCAGGTCCGCGGGCCGACAGGGACAGCCCGCGGGGCGGGGGCCTCTGCGCCCGGCGCGCTGCCCGGCGAACCCGGGACGCGCCTCCGGGCCGTTCACCGCGTACGGGCCGACCGTCGCCGGCGACACCCCTCCACGGCCTCGGCGACGCCCTCGCCGCCGCGGAGCGGTGCCCGTGGGCCCGGCCGGAGGGGAGCGGCTCGCGGTTCCGGGGCGGGCCCGTCCGGCGGGCCGGGCGGAGGACGGGGAGCGGCGCTTACCGTTGTCCGATAGCGGGACTGTCCGTGGTGGTGTCGCCCGGAAAAGGGGCGGACGTGGCAGGAGGGGGTGCGCGGCGGCGTGCGCGTGGGTGAGCTGAGCCGGCGGACCGGTGTGCCGGTGCCGACGATCAAGTACTACGTACGGGAGGGACTGCTGCACGCCGGGCGGTTGAGCAGCCCCAACCAGGCCGGCTACGACGAGTCGCACGTGCGCAGGCTGCGGCTCGTCCGGGCGCTCATCGACGTCGGCGGCTGCTCGGTGTCGGCCGTGCGGGGCGTCCTGGAGGCGGTGGAGGACCCGTCGCGGTCCGTGCACGAGGTGCTGGGGGCGGCGCACGACCACATGGCGCCGAAGCCCGGGGCGGAGCAGGACGAGGAAGGGGCGGAGGCGCGGGAGGAGGTGGTGGAGCTGATGCGGCGCAGGGGGTGGCGGGTCGAGGAGTCCGCCTCCGCGGTGCGGTCCCTGGCCGCCGCCCTGGCGGCGATGCGCCGGCTCGGGCATGCCCGGTTCGCCGCACACAACCTGGACGCCTACGCGGAGGCCGCCGAGCGCGTCGCCGCGGTGGACATCGCCTACGTGGCGGGAGAGCCGAGCCGTGAGGACGTGGTGGAGGCCGCCGTCGTCGGCACCGTCCTCGGGGACGTGGTCCTGTCGTCCCTGCGCCATCTGGCCCAGGCCGACGCCTCGGCCCGCCGGTACGGTGCGGGGCCGGTGCCCCCGGCGCCCGCGTGAGGGGACGGGGGACGACGTCGGCACTCTCGGCGGTGCCTTCCGCCCCCGGCGCCCGCGTAGGGGACGGGGCTGCCGGTGGGCGCCGCCAAGCGGGGGAGGCCGTCGTCGGCAGCGGTGGGCGGGGGCGCGGGTGAGGGCGACGCCCCCCCGCAGGGGCTACGCGGCTTCCTGTTCGCGTTCGATCCGGGCGTTCCACTCGCGCTTCACCGCGCGCCACGCCTCGTCCGTCTTGCCCAGGCGCCAGTAGCCCGAGATCGACAGCCGGTCGAGCGGGACGCCGCGGTCCCGGCGGAGGTGGCGGCGCAGCTCCTTCACGGCGCCGGCCTCGCCGTGGACGAAGGCGTGGACGCTGCCCGCCGGGAAGTCCAGGGCGCGGACCGCGGCGATCAGCGGTTCGCCGACCGGTGCGCCGCGCCGCGGCAGCCACTGGACGTGCGCGCCCGCGGGGGCGGCGATCTTCAGCTCGTCGTCCGGTTCCGCCACCTCGATGAACGCGTGCGCCACGGCGTCCTCCGGCAGCTGCTCCAGGGCGGCCGCGATGGCCGGCAGCGCGCTCTCGTCGCCGGCCAGCAGGTGCCAGTCCGCGTCCGGGTCCGGGGCGTAGCCGCCGCCAGGCCCGAGGAGCCGGACGGTGTCGCCGGCCTCGGCGCGCGCCGCCCAGGGGCCGGCGAGGCCCTCGTCGCCGTGCACCACGAAGTCCAGGGTGAGCTCCCGCTGCGCCGCGTCCCAGGCGCGCACGGTGTAGGTGCGCTGGGCCGGCCACTGGTCGCGGGGCAGTTCCGCCCGGATCCGCTCCAGGTCGAAGGGCTCGGGGTAGGTCACGCCCCGCGGCGGGAAGAGCAGCTTCACGTAGTGGTCCGTGTACCCGGACGTGGCGAACGCGGCCAGGCCGTCGCCGCCGACGACGATCCTCACCATGTGCGGAGCGATCCGCTCGGTGCGCAGCACCCGGGCCTCGTGCACCGCGGGTGCCTTGCGGGCCGGTTCGGCCGGTGTTTCGGACGCCACGGAGCTCTCCCCGTCCTCGACTGCGACTTAGGTATACCTAAGCTAACATCTTCACCGGGGGAGCGCCGTCAGCAGCCGGTCCAGTGAGCCGCCGAGCCCCCAGCGGTGCGCCAGCTCCTCCAGCGCCACCGGGTCCTTCGGCTCGCGGGGCAGCCCGGGGTCGAACTCCGGCAGCGGGACGTCGCTCGCGACCCGCACCACCCGCGGCGCCACCGCCACGTAGTCCCGCGCCTCCTCCAGCCGCTTGCGCTGGCCGGGTGTCAGCTTCGACCGGGGGTCGTCCAGCGCCGCCATGATCCCCGCGAGGTCGCCGAAGGCCGCCAGGAGCTTCGCCGCCGTCTTCTCCCCGATGCCGGGCACGCCCGGCAGCCCGTCGCTCGGGTCGCCGCGCAGCAGCGCCAGGTCCGCGTAACCGGGGCCGTCCACGCCGTACTTCTCCCGCAGCCACTCCCCGTCCGCTACCTGGAGCGTCCCCACGCCCTTCAGGGGGTACAGCACCCGCACGCCGCGTGCGTCGTCCACCAGCTGGTACAGGTCCCGGTCGCCGGTGACGATGTCCACCGGGCCCGCCGACCGCGTGGCGAGGGTCCCGATCACGTCGTCCGCCTCGTACCCGGCGACGCCGACCCGTGCGATGCCCAGCGCGTCCAGCACCGCCTCGATCACCGGCACCTGCGGGGACAGGGTGTCCGGCACCTCCTCCTCGTCGGCCTCCCCGGCGGGTGTCTCCACGGCCACCCGGTGCGCCTTGTACGAGGGGATCAGCGCGACCCGCCACTCGGGGCGCCAGTCGGCGTCCATGCAGGCCACCAGCTCGTCCGGCCGGTGGTCCTGCACGAGCCGGGCGATGAAGTCCAGCAGCCCCCGCACGGCGTTCACGGGTGTGCCGTCCGGGGCCCGCACGGTGTCGGGGACCCCGAAGTAGGCCCGGAAGTACAGGGAGGCGGTGTCCAGCAGCATCAGGCGTCGCGTCACACTCCGCATCATGCCGCACACCACTGACACCGGCCCCGCCCGGCCGCTTCGGCCGATTGCGCTACTCGGCGGTACTCCGGCTGCGTAAGGTGGATCGGTGAGCGAGGGAAGGGAGGGAATCATGCACGACGACAAGGAATCGCCCCGTGTGGGCGCGGCCGTCCGCAGGAGGCGCCGCGCGCTGTCGCTCACCCTCGCCGCGGTCGCGGAGCGCAGCGGCCTGTCCGTGCCTTTTCTCAGCCAGATCGAGAACGAGCGGGCCCGCCCGAGCACCCGGTCCCTGGAGTGCATCGCCGAGGCGCTGAAGACCACTGCCGTGGAGCTCCTCGACGCCGCCGACACCGCCCGCACCGTCGATGTCGTCCGCGCCGCCTCCGGCGCCGCCGACCCTGCCGCGCCCCCCGGCGTGCGCCCCCTGGTGCGCGGTGAGCACCAACTGCACGCCGACGAGTTCACCGGCGAGCACGACGCGGGACGGGAGATCGTCCTGCGCAACGACGCCCTGCTGTACGTCGCTGACGGCACCGTGGAGGTCGAGGCCGAGGGCCGCGCCTACCGGCTGGAGCGCGGCGACACCATGCACCTGTCCGGCGGCGTGCGGCACCGCTGGCGCGCCTCCGCGCCGGAGACCCGGCTGCTCGTCGTCGCCGTGGCCCCGCACATGGAGGCGTCGGCGCCGTGACCGCGCCGCGCGTCGTCTCCCTGGTGCCGTCCCTCACCGAGGCGGTCGCCGTCACCGCGCCCGGCCTCCTCGTCGGCGTCACCGACTGGTGCACCCACCCCGCCGACCTGGGCGGTGCCGCCCGGGTCGGCGGCACGAAGAACCCGGACACCACCGCGATCGCCGCCCTGCGCCCCGACCTCGTCCTCGCCAACGAGGAGGAGAACCGCGCCCCCGACCTCGCCGCGCTGCGGGCCGCCGGGATCGAGGTGCTGGTCACCGAGGTGCGGACCCTGGACCAGGCGCTGCGCGAGCTCGCCCGCGTCCTGGCCGCCTGCGGTGTCACCGGGCGGCCGCGCTGGCTGGACGACGCGGAGGCGGCCTGGGCCGACGTGCGCCCCGACGGCCCGCCGCGCCGCGCCGTGGTCCCGGTCTGGCGGCGGCCCTGGATGGTGCTCGGCCGCGACACCTTCGCCGGCGACCTGCTCGCGCGGCTGGGTGTGGCCAACGCGTACGCCGCCATCCCGACCGCTACCCGCGCGTCCCGCTCGACGAGCTGCGGGCCGCCGGTGCCGATCTGGTCGTCCTGCCCGACGAGCCGTACCGCTTCACCGCCGGCGACGGGCCCGAGGCGTTCCCCGGGCTGCCCGCCGCCCTCGTCGACGGCCGCCACCTCACCTGGTACGGGCCGTCCCTCGCCGAGGCGCCCGCGGTGCTGCGCCGGGCGCTGCGAGCAGCGCTCCGCTGACCAGCCCCGCACCGTCCCCGAGGCCGCCGCCAGCCACCCGGCCGCCAGCACGGCGAACAGCGCCACCGCGGCCCACCGCAGCGCCTCCAGACCCGTGTGACGCGCCAGCCCCTCCAGACCCGTCACACACGTCCCCACCGGGAACGTGAACGCCCACCACGTCATGGCGAAACCCATGCCGCGGCGGTGTGCCCGCAGCACCAGGGCCCCGCTCCAGGCCAGCCACAGCAGCGCGAACCCCAGGACCGGCAGCCCGAACACGGCCGCGAGCACCCCGCCGTACGGCAGGCGGGGCACCGCGTCCGCGAACGCGTTCACCGCCGTCGCCGACTGCCCCAGCGGACCCAGCACCAGCAGCAGCGCAGGCGTCAGCGCCGCCGCGGGAGGCCCGCCCAGCACCAACCGGCCGAACACCAGCGGCAGCACCAGGAGCGCCGCCAGCAGACTCATCCCGAACAGGGCCAGGCACCCCGCCAGCAGCGTCGCCCGCGCCTGCCCCGGCGGCAGGCGCACGGCGAGGAGCGGGCCGACCGCGGCCGACACCATCGGCGCGACCAGCGGCAGCAGCCACACCGGCGACGCCTCCTCCACCCGGTGCCGTACGACCATCAGGTACGGCACCGCCACCGCCGCCACCAGACCCGCCGCCGTCCCCGCCGCGAAGAGCGCCGCGCCCAGCGCCAGGGCCGCGTCCGCGCCGATCCAGTCCCGCCCCACCAGCAGCGTGCCGCCGCCCG
Organism: Streptomyces sp. CC228A; assembly: GCF_021390935.1. Lineage (GTDB taxonomy): Bacteria > Actinomycetota > Actinomycetes > Streptomycetales > Streptomycetaceae > Streptomyces. The sequence continues at coordinate 653,757 of NZ_JAJPUI010000001.1, read as the reverse complement.
CGGAGACCAGCGCCATCGCCGTGCAGCCGTGGAACGGCGCCGTGCCCGGGTCCCGCAGGTGCTCGCGCGCCCGGTCACGGTGGTACGCCCAGTGCAGCGCCCTGGCCGCCAGCAGGGCGGCCAGCAGCACCAGGGACAGCGCCCACATCGCCGCGCACACCGTCCGCAGGCCGGGCAGCCCGAGCGGCAGCCCGGCGCCCGCGCTACCGACGATCCCCGTGCCCATGACGACCGCGTACCAGTTCGGTCCCAGGTGCCGCACGTGCCGGAAGCGGCGGCCCCGAGCGGCCCGTCCGCCGGCGCCGGGCAAGCTCGCGGGGAGTCCCCAGGCCGCGGGTGGAGGTGCGGGCCGGTGCCTGCTCCCGGGGGCCCGCCGGGACAGGAGGGGGTGTCCCGTCCCGGCCCGGCACCGGCGCCGGAGGGGTCCCCGGGGGACTCGGCGGGCGAGGGCTGCGGGCGGGGGCCGGGGAGGACGGTTGCTGCCATGGCATCGAGCTTCGCGGCCCGTGTCCCGCCCGACCAGGGACCTTTTCCCTATGGCCCCATAAGCTGAGGTTATGAGCCTGTCGCATCGCGTGCCCGACCTGGGTGCCCTGGAACTCCTGCTCGCCGTCGCCCGGCACGGCAGCCTCGGCCGGGCCGCGCGCGAGCTGGGCATCACCCAGCCCGCCGCCAGCAGCCGCATCCGCTCCATGGAGCGGCAGCTCGGCGTCGCCCTCGTCGACCGCTCGCCGCGCGGCTCACGGCTCACCGACGCAGGCGCGCTCGTCACCGACTGGGCGCGGCGGGTGGTGGAGGCGGCCGAGGCGTTCGACGCCGGAGCGCAGGCCCTGCGCGACCGCAGGGACTCGCGGCTGCGGGTGGCCGCGTCGATGACCATCGCCGAGTACCTGCTGCCGGGCTGGCTGATCGCGCTGCGCGCCGAGCGCACGGACACCGCCGTGTCCCTCCGGGCCGGGAACTCGGCGGCGGTCGCGGCCCTCCTCCTGGACGGCGAGGCCGACCTCGGGTACGTGGAGGGGCTGGCCGTCCCGCAGGGTCTGCAGGGCGCGGTGGTGGCCCACGACAGGCTCCTCGTCGTCGCGGCCCCGGGGCACCGGTGGGCGCGGCGCCGCGTCCCCGTCACGCCCGCCGAACTGGCGACGACACCCCTGGTGCTGCGCGAGTACGGCTCAGGGACCCGCCAGGTCCTGGACTCGGCCCTCGCCGGGCACGGCGGCCTCGCCGCGCCGCTCATGGAGCTGGCGTCCACCACGGCCGTCAAGGCGGCGGCCGTGAGCGGGGCCGGTCCGGCTGTCCTCAGCGAACTGGCCGTCACGGAGGAGCTGACGTCGCGCCGGCTCGCGGAGGTCCCGGTCGAGGGCGTCGACCTGCGCCGCGCCCTGCGGGCGGTGTGGCCCCGCGGCACCCGCCCCACCGGACCGGCACGCGACCTGCTGTCCCTGTCCCGCGCGACGCGCGCGTAGCTGTGCGGGTCGAGCGGCTGGGGACGTTCCGGGGCGCGGACGTGCGCCGCGTGCGTGGAGGGCGCGGTTCGGCGTGAGCCGCGGGCTGGTGTGCCGTGCGAGCCGCGCGACGCGCGCGTAGCCGTGCGGGTCGAGCGGCTGGGGGACGCCCCCGGGGGCGCGGGCCCCGCGCCAACGCGCGCGTAGCCCGGCCTTCTGCGTCCGGCGCGGCGCGCGCGGGTGCCAGGGCCGGAGGGTGACCGCGCGGCGGGCGGGTGCGGCTCCGGCGGGCGGGGCCGGGTGCGGGGACGGCAGGCCGCCACGCGCGGGGGGCATGGCGGCACCGCGCCCCCGGCGTCACCCTCGTGCGGCGGTACGGCGGCACCGCGCCCCCGCCGTCACCCCCGTGCGGCGGCACGGCGGCACCGCGCCCCCGCCGTCACCCCCGTGCGGCGGCACGGCGGCACCGCGCCCCCGCCGTCACCCGGCGCCCGCGGCCGCCCGCACCAGTCCCTCCATCACCCGGAGGTCCTCGCCCATCTCCGGGTGCCACTGGACGCCCAGGACCCAGGCGTCCCCGGCCGCCTCCACGGCCTCCACCGTGCCGTCCTCCGCGTACGCCGAGGGCCGCAGACCCCGGCCCAGGCGGTCCACCGCCTGGTGGTGGTAGGTGGGGACCTCCGCCGCCTCGGGCACCAGCGCGCCGTAGCGGGTGCCGGGCACCGGCTTGACGGTGTGCCGGCCGAAGCAGCCGACGCGCTCCACATGACCGTCCAGGTGCTGCACCAGCGTCCCGCCGAGCGCCACGTTCAGCAGCTGCATGCCCCGGCACACGCCGAGCAGCGGCGTGCCCGCCGCCAGCGCGGCCTCGATCAGGGCCAGCTCCCAGGCGTCCCGCGCCCGGTCCGGAGGTCCCGTACGCGGGTCGGGCCGCGCCCCGTACCGCACCGGCTCCACGTCGGGGCCGCCCGCGACGACGAGCCCGTCCAGCCGGGCCACCGCCGCGGCCGCGGCCGACGGCGACGGGTCCGGCGGCAGCATCGCGGCGAGGCCGCCCGCGGCCTGCACCAGCCGGGGGTAGGCCGCGGGCAGCAGCGCCGCCGGCATGTCCCACACACCCCACGCCGCCGGGGCGAGATACGTCGTCACACCGATCAGTGGCCTGGCCACCCCTTACCCCTCTCCGCTGCGGTCCAGCTCCGCCTCGGCGGCCGCCAGCGCCGCGAACTCCTCCTCGGGGGCGCTCGCCACCAGGCGGTGCCGACTGTAGAACGCGAAGTACGCCACCGCGATCGCGTAGACGCCGAGTGCCGCGAAGGCGGCGTCCTCGTCCACCAGGAACGTCGCCACCAGGGCCGCCAGCGCCAGGACGAAGGCGACCGACGACGTCAGCACCCCGCCCGGGGTGCGGTAGGGCCGCTCCAGGTGCGGTTCGCGGCGCCGCAGCACGATGTGGGACAGCGCCATCAGCGCGTACGAGATGGTGGCGCCGAACACCGCCACGTTCAGCATCCGGGCGCCGTCCCCCGTCCACGCGGCCAGCGAGAAGCCGATCGCGCCGGGGATGAGCAGGCCCAGGTACGGCGCCTTCCGGCGGCTCGTCAGGGACAGGAAGCGCGGCAGGTAGCCGGCCCGGGACAGCGCGAACAGCTGGCGCGAGCCCGCGTAGATGAGCGAGAAGAACGACGCCACCAGGCCCGCGAGACCCGCGTAGTTGACGAAGCGGCTCAGCGCCGTCGGCCCGCCGTCCCCCTCCAGGGCCACCACCAGCGGATTGCCCGCGTCCTGGAGCGCGGCCGAGCCGCGCACGCCCGTCGCCGCCAGGAACGTCACCACGGCCAGCAGCACCAGCACGCCCATCGACAGGGACATCGCCTTCGGCATCGACCTGACCGGGTCCTTGGCCTCCTCGGCGGCCAGCGGCACACCCTCCACCCCCAGGAAGAACCACATGCCGAACGGGAACGCCGCCCAGATGCCCAGCAGCCCGTACGGCAGCCAGGAGCTCGCACCGAAGGCCTCCGGGTCCACCGGGATGTCGTCGAGCCCCGCCGCCCGGAACTCCGTGAACGCGCCCACCGCGAAGATCAGCAGGGCCGCCACCGCCACCGCCGTCACGACCAGGCTGAAGCGCAGCGCCTCGCCCACGCCCCACAGGTGGATGCCGATGAAGACGGCGAAGCAGACGAGGCCGACCGGCCACCCCGCGGTGAGCCCGAACAAGCCGAGCGACTCGACGTAGTCGCCGATGAAGAGGGAGATCGCGGCGGGCGCCAGGACGTATTCGATGAGGATCGCCGTGCCGGTGAGGAAGCCGCCCCACGGGCCGAGCGCCCGGCGGGCGAAGCCGTAGCCGCCGCCCGCCGCGGGCAGGATCGCCGACAGCTCGGCCAGCGAGAACACCAGGCACGCGTACATCGTGCCCATCAGCAGCGTCGCGATCGCCAGGCCGCCGAAGCCGCCCTCCGCGAGGCCGATGTTCCAGCCGGAGTAGTCCCCGGACACGACGTACCCCACGCCGAGCCCGGTCAGCAGCAGCCAGCCCGCGCTGCCCTGCCGCAGGGTGCGGCGCTTCAGGTAGTCGTCCTGCGGACGCGGCCCGCCCGTGGTCGTGCCCTCGGTGTCTTCCAGCGTCATGGCAGCGTCAGCCTCCGGCTCGGATCGAACCCCCGTCGACGGCCCAGCGGGCCGGCCCCGCGCCGCCGCGCCGGCCGCACGGACCGGCCACGGGAGCGCCCCAGGGGCCGACCCAATGGAATGGCCCCATACCTTTGCGGTGGCCCGCACCGCTGCGCAAGACCCGTGCGCGACTTTCACCCGGCGCGCCCGCTCGCGCCCGGTTCCCCGCGGTCGCGCCAGGGCGCCCCGCAGCGGCGGCGCCGCCCCCGCCCGCGTCCGCTCCCGCGGGGTCACGCCAGAAAGCCCCGCAGCAGCGCCGCCGTCCCCGCGCAGTGCTCCCGCGCCACCTCCCGGGCGGCCTCCGCGTCGCCCTCCAGCACCGCTTCGACCAGCGCGTCGTGCTGGTGCTGGGCGTGCTCCAGGTTCCGCACCAGCAGGGGGATGCCGTCCAGCAGGTCGTTCACCGTCGCCCGCACCGCGGCGTACTGCGCGGTCAGCGTCGGCGAGCCCGACAGCTCGGCGAGCGCCAGGTGCAGCAGCGTGTCCCGCCGCCGGTAGTCCTCCAGGGGCGCGTCGTGCGTGGCCCGCAGGGCCGCCCGCAGCCGCCGCGCCTCCCCGCCGGTCAGCCCTTGCGCCGCGCACAGCCCTGCCGCGCCGGTCTCCAGCACCTCCCGGAACCGCAGCGTGTCCTCCAGGTCCACCGCCGCGATCCGGCGCCGCAGCTCCTGCTCGCCCGGCTCCCGTTCGCGGCGCAGCACGAACGTCCCGCCGTACCGGCCGCGCCGGCTCTCCACGAGCCCCTGCTCCTGGAGCACCTTCAGCACCTCGCGCAGCGTCACCCGGCTGACGCCGAGGCGCTCCGCGAGCTCCCGCTCGGCGGGCAGCCGCCCGCCCGCCGGCACCAGGCCGAGCCGTACCACCTGGAGGATCTGGGCCAGCGCCTCCTCGAAGCCGTTGCCCGCCCGCACCGGCCGCAGCACGGGCGTCAACGGATCGGCGGCCTGCCCCCGATCGGGCGCCTCTTCGATCATCGGGCCCCCTCCTCTTCCCAAGCAATGGTTCTCACCCATACCTTATGGCTCCCGGCTGACCCAAGGAGGATCCACCCCGTGGCAGACCGCAGCAAGGCCGTACACCCCCAGGCGGACCGCACCCCGCCCCTCTCCGTCGAGGAACTGCACGCCCTCGTGGCCGGCGGCACCGTCGACACCGTCGTCCTGGCCTTCCCCGACATGCAGGGCCGCCTCCAGGGCAAGCGCTTCGCCGCCCGCTTCTTCCTCGACGAGGTCCTGGAGCACGGCACCGAGGGATGCAACTACCTCCTCGCCGTCGACCCCGACATGAACACCGTCGACGGCTACGCCATGTCCTCCTGGTCCACCGGCTACGGGGACTTCGCCCTGCGCCCCGACCCGGCCACCCTCCGCCGCATCCCCTGGCACCCCGGCACCGCACTGCTCCTCGCCGACCTCACCTGGCACGACGGCGCCCCCGTCACCGCTTCCCCCCGCCACATCCTGCGCCGCCAGCTCGACCGCCTCGCCGCCCACGGCTACACCGCCCACGTCGGCACCGAGCTGGAGTTCATCGTCTTCACCGACAGCTACGAGCAGGCCTGGGACGCCGACTACCGCGGGCTCACCCCCGCCAACCGGTACAACGTCGACTACTCGATCCTCGGCACCGGCCGGGTCGAGCCCCTGCTGCGGAGGCTGCGCAACGACATGGCGGGCGCCGGCCTCACCGTCGAGTCCGCCAAGGGCGAGTGCAACCCCGGCCAGCACGAGATCGCCTTCCGCTACACCGACGCCCTCACCACCTGCGACCAGCACGCCGTCTACAAGACGGGCGCCAAGGAGATCGCCGCCCAGGAAGGCGTCTCCCTCACCTTCATGGCGAAGTACAACGAACGCGAGGGCAACTCCTGCCACATCCACCTCTCCCTCCAGGACGCCGACGGCCGCAACGCCCTGGCCGGCGACGGCCCGGCCGGCACCCCCGCCGCCCTGTCCCCCCTGATGCGGCACTTCCTCGCCGGACAGCTCGCGGCCCTGCGCGAGTTCTCCCTGCTCTACGCGCCCAACATCAACTCGTACAAGCGCTTCCAGCCGGGCTCCTTCGCCCCCACCGCCGTGGCCTGGGGCCACGACAACCGCACCTGCGCCCTGCGGGTCGTCGGCCACGGCCCCTCCACCCGCTTCGAGAACCGCCTGCCCGGCGGGGACGTCAACCCGTACCTCGCCGTCGCCGGCCTCGTCGCCGCCGGCCTGCACGGCATCGAGCAGCAGCTCGACCTGCCCGAGCCCTGCGCGGGCAACGCGTACGAGGACGCCCGCGAACACGTCCCCACCACCCTGCGCGAGGCCGCCGAGCTGTGGGAGAACAGCACCCTCGCCAAGGCCGCCTTCGGAGACGAGGTCGTCGCCCACTACCGCAACATGGCCCGCGTCGAACTCGACGCCTTCGACGCCGCCGTCACCGACTGGGAGCTGCGCCGCTCCTTCGAACGCCTGTGACCACCCGTGAGGACGGACCCATGACCGACACACCCGACGAGCTCCAGGTCCTCAACCCCGCCACCGAGGAACCCGTCGCGACCGTCCCCGCCGCGACCGCCGCCGACGTGGACGCCGCCGTCCGCCGCGCCGCCGCGGCCCAGCGCACCTGGGCCGCCCTCGCGCCGGGCGACCGGGCCAGGCTGCTGCGCCGGTTCGCCGCCGCCGTCGACGGGCACCTGGAGGAACTGGCCCTGCTGGAGGTCCGCGAAGCCGGGCACACCCTCGGCAACGCCCGCTGGGAGGCCGGGAACGTCCGCGACCTGCTCGACTACGCCGCCGGGGGAGTGGAGCGGCTGACCGGCCGACAGATCCCCGTACCCGGCGGCGTCGACGTCACCTTCCTCGAACCGCTCGGCGTGGTGGGCGTCATCGCCCCCTGGAACTTCCCCATGCCGATCGCCGCCTGGGGCACCGCGCCCGCCCTCGCCGCCGGCAACGCCGTCGTCCTCAAACCCGCCGAGACCACCCCCCTCACCGCGCTGCGCCTCGCCGAGCTGGCCCTCGACGCAGGTCTGCCCGAGCACCTCTTCCAGGTGCTGCCCGGCCGCGGGCCGGTCGCGGGCGCCGCGCTCGTCGAGCACCCCGGCGTGGCGAAGATCGTCTTCACCGGCTCCACCCGTGTCGGCAGGGGCATCATGGCGGCCTGCGCCGCCCGGACGAAGCGGGTCACGCTGGAACTCGGCGGCAAGAGCCCCAACATCGTCTTCGCCGACGCCGACATCGAGGCCGCCGCCCTCGCCGCGCCCATGTCCTTCCTCGACAACAGCGGCCAGGACTGCTGCGCCCGCACCCGCATCCTCGTGCAGCGCAGCGTCCACGACCGCTTCCTCGAACTCCTCGCCCCCGCGGTCGAGAAGGTCGTCGTCGGCGACCCCGCCGACGAGCGGACCGAGATGGGCCCCCTCATCTCCCGTTCCCAGCTCGACCGCGTCCGCTCGTACGTCCCCGAGGACGGCGCGGGCACCGCCGTGCGCGGCAGCGCCCCCGACGGCCCCGGGTTCTGGTACCCGCCGACCGTCCTCACCGGCCTCGCCCCCGACGCGCCCGCCGCCACCGAGGAGATCTTCGGGCCCGTCGCCGTCGTCCTGCCCTTCGACGACGAGGCCGACGCCGTACGCCTCGCCAACGCCACCGACTACGGCCTCTCCGGCTCCCTGTGGACCCGCGACGTCGGCCGCGCCCTGCGCGTCGCCCAGGCGGTCCAGGCGGGCAACCTGTCCGTCAACTCGCACTCCAGCGTCCGCTACTGGACCCCCTTCGGCGGCTACAAGCAGTCCGGCATCGGCCGCGAGCTCGGCCCCGACGCCCTCACCGCCTTCACCGAGACCAAGAACGTCTTCATCAGTACGCACCCCACGGAAGGCTGACGCAGCGCATGACCGACCACGAGCACGCCACCGAGAGCATCTGCCGCCGCCTCGTCGGCCGCACCGCCGTCGTCACCGGCGCCGGCAGCGGCATCGGCCTGGCCACCGCCCGCCGCCTCGCCTCCGAAGGCGCCCGCGTCGTGTGCGGCGACATCGACGAGAAGGCCGGCAAGGCCGCCGCAGACGAGGTCGGGGGCCTCTTCGTACGCGTCGACGTCACCGACCCCGAGGAGGTGGAGGCCCTCTTCAAGGCCGCCTACGACACGTACGGCAGCGTCGACGTCGCCTTCAACAACGCCGGCATCTCCCCGCCCGACGACGACTCCATCCTGGACACCGGCCTCGACGCGTGGAAGCGCGTCCAGGAGGTCAACCTCACGTCCGTCTACCTCTGCTGCAAGGCCGCCATCCCCTACATGCGCCGCCAGGGAAGGGGCTCCATCATCAACACGGCCTCCTTCGTGGCCCGCATGGGCGCGGCGACCAGCCAGATCTCGTACACCGCGTCCAAGGGAGGCGTCCTCGCCATGTCCCGGGAGCTCGGCGTGCAGTTCGCCCGCGAAGGGATCCGCGTCAACGCCCTGTGCCCCGGACCCGTCGACACCCCGCTGCTGCGGGAGCTGTTCGCGAAGGACCCGGAGCGGGCCGCCCGCCGCCTCGTCCACATCCCGCTGGGGCGGTTCGCGCGGGCCGAGGAGATCGCGGCGGCCGTGGCGTTCCTGGCGAGCGACGACTCCTCCTTCGTCAACGCCACCGACTTCCTCGTCGACGGCGGAATCGCGGGTGCGTACGTCACCCCGCTCTGAGCGCTCGTTACGCTGACCGCATGAGCATGACGACGCCGCCCGGCTGGTACCCGGACCCCGCCGCCCCCACCGTCGAACGCTGGTGGGACGGCACCGCGTGGACCGCACACACCCGCCCGCCGGGCGGCGCGCACCCGGCCGGGCCCCGGCGGCCGCCGCCCCGCCGCGGCGCGGCCGGCGCACCGCCCTGGCCGCCGCCGCTGCCGTGGCCGCGGCGGCGGTCGCCGTCACCGCCTTCCTGGTGCTGCGCCCCTCCGGCGGCGAACCGGACGCCGGTGGGGCGGCGGGCCCCGGCACCACCTCCCCGGCGCCGTCGCCGAGCGGCTCCGGCACCCCCTCGGTGAAGCCCTCCGACCCGGTCGGGGCTGACGCTCCCACCGCGTTCGTCGACCAGCTCAACGGCATCACCATGCCCCTCCCGGACGGCTGGGAGGTCCCCCAGTACGGTGCGTACCAGGCCGCCACCATGGCCACCGTCGACTCCTTCCGCTGCCCCGAGGGCGGCCGGTTCTGCCGCTACGGCACGGTCAGCTCCCGCACGGTGACCAGCGGCCAGGGCACCCCCCAGGAGATGGCCCAGGACGACATCGCCAGGGCCGCCGAGGAGGCTTTCGGCGAGGACGGCCTGGGCGTCTCGCCGTACGGCGGCATCACCTCCCACAAGGTGGTCGACCAGCGCCAGGCCGTCGCCGCGGGCCGCACCGGATACCTGGTGCGCTGGCAGGTCGCGACCGGCAAGGGCCAGGGCGGCTACGTCCAGTCGCTGGTCTTCCCCTCGCCGACCGGCGACGGCGCCCCCGTCGTCGTGCGCTTCGCCTTCACCGCCGGCGAGGGCATGCCGAAGCTGTCGCTCATGGACGAGATCACCCGGGGCATCCGCCCGATCGGCAGCGCCACGGGCGGCGGCGTCGGCAGCAGCATCGCCCCCGGACAGGAGGGCTGAACCCCGCCGGACGGGGTGCGAGGGCGGCAGGGCGCGGGCCGGGGGTCGGCGGCGCGGGCACCGGGGGCGGCGCGGGCCGGGGGCGGGCTAGAGGAACGTACGCCCCTCGCCCCGGTACGTGGGCACCGTCCCGGTCACCCGGTCGCCCTCCACCAGGTGCAGCCGCTCGAACCGTTCGCACAACTCGCCCGCCTTGGCATGGCGGAACCACACCTTGTCCCCGATGAGCAGGTCGTCGGCGGCCGAGCCCAGCAGCGGCGTCTGCACCTCGCCGGCCCCCTCCAGCGGGTCGTAGCGCAGCCCCTCCGGCAGGTACGGCACGGGCAGCCGGTCCTGCCCCGCCGCACCCGACGCCGGGTACCCGCCGCCCAGCACCGTCACCACGCCCACCCCGGGCCGGCGCACCACGGGGAGCGCGAACAGCGCCGCCGGGCGGCCCGCGAACGACGAGAAGTCGTCGAACAGCCGCGGCACGTACAGCCCCGACCCCGCGGCGACCTCCGTCACCGCGTCCTCCGCGACCGTGTACTGCACGCTGCCGGTGCCGCCGCCGTTGACGAACTCCAGGTCGGGCTCCACCGACCGGACCGCCGCCACCACCGCCGCACGCCGCTCCGCGACCTCCCGCCGCGCCACCGCCTGCATCAGCCGCACCCCGCGGGACCGCAGCGGACGCCCCGCCACCGCGTCCCCCACACCCGCCACATGCCCCTCGTACGCCATCAGCCCCACGAGACGGAACCCCGGCCGGCGCTGCACCGACCGGGCCAGTTCGGCGAGGTGCGCCGGCTCCCGGAGGGGGGAGCGGCGCGCGCCGATCCGCAGCCGCCCGCCGAACAGCCGCAGCGACGTGTCCAGTTCGAGGCAGACCCGCACCTCCTCGCGCCCGTCCCCGCGCGCCCGGTCGATGAGGTCGAGCTGCGCCGGGTCGTCCACCATCACGGTCACGGCGCGCGCCAGCTTGGCGTCCGAGGCCAACTCCGCGTAGCCGGCGCGGTCCGCCGACGGGTAGGCGAGGAGCACGTCGTCCACTCCGCAGCGGGCCAGCCACAGCGACTCGTCCAGCGTGAAGGCCATCACACCCGCGAACCCCGGGCGCGCCAGCACCCGTTCCAGCAGGGCCCGGCAGCGCACCGACTTGGACGCGACCCGGATCGGTTTGCCCGCGGCCCGGCGCAGCAGGTCGTCGGCGTTGGCGTCGAACGCCTCCAGGTCCACGAGGGCGAGCGGGGCGTCGAGATGGGCGGTGGCCCGGTCGTAGCGGGCCCGGTCGGCTGCGCGGGGAGTCATGCGCCGAGCGTGCCAGAAGCGGCTACCACGGGGTAGGGGGTGAGGAGGGGACGTTCCGGTCAGAACCGTCCGGGCCTGCGGACGCGTTGCCGCGACGACGGCCGCAGCCTTTAGAGTGACGCCTACACGCCGGCAAACCGGGCTGCCCCGGCGGCGTTCCGGTACGACGACGATGGGGGGCGGATGAGCACCGGGACACCCCGCCCGCAGCAGCCCGAGGCGCCCGCGGAGACCACGACCCGCCTCCGCGCCATACGGGACCTGCCGGCGCCCGGCCCCGTGCCCTCCCCCTCCCGCGACCTGCCGGCGCCCGGCCCCGTGCCCGCTCCGTCCGGCGACCTGCCGGCGAGCGCATCCGGACCGGCCTCGTCCCGCGAGCTACCCGCGCCCGGTCGCGTACCGGTTCCTTCCCGTGACGTGCCGACGACCGGTGCCGCTTGCGCCTTGTCCGGCGGCCGGCCGTCGAGCCGCCCCGCCGGCGGCTCGACCGGTGGCCTGCCGCCGAGCCGTCCCGGACCTGCCTCGTCCGGTGACCTGCCCGTGCCCGGTCGCGTACCGGCTCCGTCCCGTGAGCTCCCGGCGACGGGTACCGCCCCGGCCCAGGTCCCGCCGCCGCCTGCGCCCCACGCCCCGGTCCTTCCGCCGCCCTCCGTGGAGACCGCCCCGGGCCTTCCGTCCGCCCCGCAGGCATCCGAGCGGGCACCGCACGCCGAGTCGGCACCGCCGCCGGCTCCGCGGCGCAGGCCCGTCCTCGGAGTGCCGGCTGCGGCCGGCTGCGACACGGCCCCGGCGGGGCCGGCCATACCCCCGCACCCGGACCGCGCCCCCTCGGCGGCCCGCCGGCACGAGGCCCCGTACCGGGAAGCAGACTCCTCGCCGCCCCCGCCCCCGGCGGGCCCTTCCACGGCGGCAGCCGGCCCCGCCCCCGCGCCAGGCCCCCGCGCCCGCCGGCACATCGTCCACCGGCACATCGTCCGCGGGCACATCGTCCGCGGGCACATCGTCCACGGGGGCGCACCCCCGGCTGGCCGGCCGGCCCCGTACGACCCGCAGGCCGCGTCCGTGCCCCGCCAGGGGCCGGGGCCTCGCCGTGGGCGCCGCCGCGTCCGTACGCCGCCGGGCCGCCCGCGTACCCCGCCACCGGGAGGTACGGCCTGGCCGGCAGCGCAGGGCCCTGGGCGGCGCCTCCGGAGGCGGCCGCGGAGACGACCACACCGCTGCGGCCCGTCCGCGCCCGCTCCACGGGCCGCACCGTCGCGGCCGTCGGCTGCCTGCTGCTCGGCCTGGGGCTCGTCGCCGGGGCCGCCGCCGGGGCGTGGCTCACCCGCGACCCGGACGCCCGAGCCGTCCGCACGCCCTACACCGAGACCCCGGCCCTCTGGCACAGCACACCCGTCGACACCCTCTTCCCGCGCACTCTCGAAGGTGACGGCGCGGGGCCCGGAGGGGCCGACCGCACCTGGGCCCGGATCGCCGTCGCCCCGGACGCCGCCTGCGCCGACGCCCTGCGGCCAGGCCTCGCCGAGGCCCTGCGGCCCGCCGGCTGCCTGCGGGTCCTGCGCGCCACGTACACCGACGCCACGGCCTCCAGCGTGACCACCGTCGGCATGGTCTTCACGGACACCGACACCGCCGGGATGACCGCGCTCCACGACCGCTTCACCGAAGGCGGCCTGGACCGGCGTCCCGAGCTCATACCGCCGGCCCTCCCCGCGCCCGGGACGGCCGCGGCCGGTTTCGGCGACGCCCAGCGGGCCAGCTGGCACATCGACGTCCTCACCGAGGTCCCCGTGGTCGTCTACGCCGTCTCCGGCTTCGCCGACGGCCGGCCCGTCACCGATCCCCGCCCCGCCCGCGAAGCCACGGCCAAAGGCCAGACCAGCGTCGCCGCCCAGGCCGGTCTGGGCCATGACGCGGCCGGCGTCGCCGCCCGCGTCGAGGACGGGCTGCGCCGCGCCGTCGCCGAAGCCGTCGAGGGACCCCGGGCGACCCCCGAGGCGACGAAGGAGGCCCGCTGATGCGCCCCGCCGCCCGACCAGCCCCCTCGCCGCCCGCGCGGGCGCCCCCACCGCCGCAGCCCGTCCCGCCGCCGAGGCAGACGCCGACGCCCGCGCGCGCCGCCGCGGTGGCACCCGCGCTCTCCGGCCCCGGGCCCCCGGCTCCCCGCGCCGCAAGCGGGCCGCCCGTACCGTCCTCGCCGCGCTGACCGCCACGGTCTTCGCCGTCCTCCCGGCCGCCCCCGCCCACGCCGACGGCATCCGCGCCCAGCAGTGGGGCATCGAGGCCCTCAACACCGAACGGGCCTGGCAGACCACCCGCGGCGCGGGCGTGACCGTCGCCGTCCTCGACACCGGCGTCGACGACACCCACCCCGACCTCGCCGGGAACGTCCTGCCCGGCAAGGACCTCATCGGCTTCGGCGCCGGGCGCGGCGACCGCGCCTGGGCCCGGCACGGCACCGCCATGGCCGGCATCATCGCCGCCCACGGGCACGGATACGGCAACGGCGACGGGGTCATCGGCGTCGCGCCCGAAGCGAAGATCCTGCCCGTCCGCGTCATCCTCGAAGGCAGCGACAAAGCCCGCGCCCGCGCCCGGCACACCCGCGGCAACGCCCTCGCGGACGGCATCCGCTGGGCCGCCGACCAGGGCGCCGACGTGATCAACCTCTCACTCGGCGACGACAGCGAGTCCGCCCACCCCGAGCCCGCCGAGGACGCGGCCGTCCAGTACGCCCTGTCCAAGGGCGCCGTCGTCGTCGCCTCCGCGGGCAACGGCGGGGAGAAGGGCGACCGCGTTTCGTACCCGGCCGCCTATCCCGGGGTGATCGCCGTCACCGCGGTCGACCGGTACGGCGCCCGCGCCTCCTTCTCCACCCGCCGCTGGTACGCCACCGTGAGCGCGCCCGGCAAGGAAGTGGTCATCGCGGACCCCGACCGCAAGTACTACGAGGGATGGGGCACCAGCGCCGCCGCGGCCTTCGTCTCCGGCGCCGTCGCGCTCGTCCGCTCCGCCCACCCCGACCTCGGTCCCGCGCAGGTCAGGAAGCTCCTCATCGACACCGCACGCGACCGCCCCGACGGCGGCCGCAGCGACGCCAAGGGGTACGGGATGGTCGACCCGGCCGCCGCGATCGCCGCCGCCTCGGAGCACCGCCCCGCCGACCCCAAGGCGGCCTCCACCGGCTACCGCGGCCTCTACTTCGGCCCCGGACCCCGGCCGGAGCCCGCCGAGGAGGAGACCCCCGCGGACCTGCTGCCCCTGTCCGTGGGCGGCGCCGGGCTCCTGCTCGTCACCGTCTCCGCCGTCCTCTGGAGCACCGGCCGCCGCCCCCGCTGAGCCCGCGGCAGACGGCCCCCGCCATCGGACGCCCCCCAGACGCCCCCATCGGACGGCCTGTGCTGTCAGACGGCCCCCTCTCTGATGCCTCCGCTGTCAGACGGCCTCCCCGTCAGATGCCTCCGCTGTCAGGCGGCCTCCGCCCCTCCAGCCGCCGCGAGCCGAGCCGCCGCCCGCTGCCGGGGCCCGGTCTGCGGGCCGCCCGGCCCCGCCACCGGCGTGCGGCGCGCCGCACGGGCCCGGATAGGCTCGGCACGTGGCGCTCAAGAACATCCCGGACCCCGGTTTCTCCGACGACGACGGCTCCGCCGACCCCCGGCTCAGCGAGGCCCTCGCGGCCTGGGCCGCGGACCGCACCGCCGAACCCCGCGTGCTGGAGGCCCTCCAGAAGGCCCGGCTGCTCGTCCCCGTCGTCGCCGTCCTCGGCGAGGCCGAGGTGGACGCGAACGGCCTGCGCCGCGAGAAGACCAGCGACATGGCCGTGCCCACGCTCGTCGCCGGAGACCGCCGGGCGCTGCCCGCGTTCACCTCCACCGACGCCCTGAGCCGCTGGGACCCGGCCGCCCGCCCCGTCGCCGTGCCGCTGCACCAGGCGCTGCAGGCCGTCGCCCACGAGAAGGCCGACACCCTCGTGCTCGACATGGCGGGGCCCGTCCCGTTCGAGATCACCGGGCGCGCCCTGCTGGCCCTGGCCGAGGGCCGCGCCGGCACCGACCCGCTCACCGACCCGGCCGTCGCCCAGGCCGTACGGGCCGCGGTGGCCGCCGAGCCGGCCGTGCTGCGCGCCGTCCTCGTCCGCGGCGGCGGCGCGGACGGCACCCTCGCCCTCGTCCTGGAGCCCGGCACCCCGCCCGCGCCGGCCGCCCGCCGCGTCGCCGAGGCGCTGGCGGGAGACGACACGCTGAGGGCCCGCCTGGTGCGGGGTCTGGACCTGGCACTGCTGCCGGCGGAGGCCACCGTTCCGGGCGAGCCCGTGTACGTCAGGGAGAAGGGGCGGACGGAGGAGTAAGGGGGAGGAGGCCGCACCGGCCCGGCGGGCACGGGAGCGAACGCACCGGGCGGGAGAGGCGCGAGCGGCCGCGCCGCCGCTCAGCCGTACACGGGCCCCGTGTACTTCTCGCCCGGCCCCTGGCCCGGCTCGTCCGGAACGATCGACGCCTCGCGGAACGCCAGCTGCAGCGACTTCAGGCCGTCCCGCAGCGGCGCCGCGTGGAACGAGCTGATCTCCGTGGTGCCCGCGTCGAGCAGGCCTGCCAGGGCGTGCACGAGCTTGCGGGCCTCGTCCAGGTCCTTGTACTTGTCGCCGTCCTCGGTGAGCCCGAGCTTCACCGCGGCCGCGCTCATCAGGTTGACCGCGACCGTGACGATCACCTCGACTGCCGGGACCTCCGCGATGTCGCGGGTCATGTCGTTGAAGTCGGGGGAGGCCGGGCTCGGCGTGGCGTCACTCATGCCCCCACGATAGGCGGTCCGCGCAGGCAGGGCCGCGCCCGCCCGATTGGGCCCGCCCCGGAGAAGCTGCTAGCCTGGAGTGACGACCGGCCGGAACCACTGCGCTCCGGCCCACAAGTGGAGGCTCCGAACTCCCACCTGACCGCCCCGAGGGGCGGCGGGTCACCGGTCAGGCGGCGCCCATCGTTCCGTACGGACGATGGAGTCGCCCGAAGACAGCGCCCCGCGGTTGGCCCGTGCGGTGCTCCGGTAATCCCAGGAGCCCCGCCTGTGTCCCGTCCGGGGCATTTTTCATGCGCCGGCGCGGTTGGTCTGAGGAAACAGACGTTACGCGTCCGTCCGCCAGGCGGTCGCGTGGTGCTACCGAGGAGGATCCATCAGCGCCGAGCCCCGCATCAACGAGCGGATTCGTGTTCCCGAGGTGCGACTTGTCGGTCCCAGCGGCGAGCAGGTCGGGATCGTCCCGCTTGCCAAGGCCCTGGAGCTTGCCCAGGAGTACGACCTGGACCTGGTCGAGGTCGCGGCGAACGCCCGTCCGCCGGTGTGCAAGCTCATGGACTACGGGAAGTTCAAGTACGAGTCGGCCATGAAGGCCCGTGAGGCGCGCAAGAACCAGGCGCACACGGTCATCAAGGAGATGAAGCTCCGGCCGAAGATCGACCCGCACGACTACGACACCAAGAAGGGTCACGTCGTCCGGTTCCTCAAGCAGGGCGACAAGGTCAAGATCACGATCATGTTCCGTGGTCGTGAGCAGTCCCGCCCCGAGCTGGGCTACCGACTGCTCCAGCGGCTCGCCGAGGACGTCCAGGAGCTCGGCTTCGTGGAGTCGAACCCGAAGCAGGACGGCCGCAACATGATCATGGTCCTCGGTCCGCACAAGAAGAAGACCGAGGCCATGGCCGAGGCCCGCGAGGCGCAGGCCGCCCGCAAGGCGGAGCGCCAGGGCCAGTCCGCCCAGGCGGAGGAGCCCGTCCAGGCGGAGCAGCCCGCTCAGGCGGAGCAGCCCGCTCAGGCGGAGCAGCCCGCCGAATAGCCGCAAGGCGGCGTCCCGGGCACCCGCCCAGGACGCGAAACCGATCCATCTGACGCTCCCGCGTGCCGGTCCCCGGACCGGCTGGGAGCGCCACTGACGAGGAGATAACGGCGCTATGCCGAAGAACAAGACGCACAGCGGTGCCAAGAAGCGCTTCAAGATCACCGGCTCCGGCAAGGTGCTCCGTGAGCGTGCCGGCAAGCGCCACCTGCTCGAGCACAAGTCGTCCAAGCTGACGCGCCGCCTCACTGGCAACGCCGAGATGGCCCCGGGTGACAGCGCCAAGATCAAGAAGATGCTGGGCATCTGAGCCCTGTCGTCGTCTGATCCCCACCCGCGAAAAGCCGGGACCCAATCGTTTCCGGGCCGTGTGAGCACCCCCACGGCCCCGCTACAAGGAGTTAACAAGTGGCACGCGTCAAGCGCGCAGTGAACGCCCACAAGAAGCGCCGTGCGATCCTGGAGCAGGCCAGCGGCTACCGCGGCCAGCGCTCCCGCCTGTACCGCAAGGCCAAGGAGCAGGTCACCCACTCGCTGGTCTACAACTACAACGACCGCAAGAAGCGCAAGGGCGACTTCCGTCAGCTGTGGATCCAGCGCATCAACGCCGCCGCCCGCGCCAACGGCATCACCTACAACCGCTTCATCCAGGGTCTGAAGGCCGCGAACATCGAGGTCGACCGCAAGATCCTGGCCGAGCTCGCGGTCAACGACGCCAACGCGTTCGCCGCCCTCGTCGAGGTCGCCCAGAAGGCCCTCCCGAGCGACGTCAACGCCCCGAAGGCCGCCGCCTGATCCCCCAGGCCACCGTTCCTTCCGACCGGACCCGCAGGCCGTGCGCCTGCGGGTCCGGCGCGTTGTCCCGCGCACGCCGCGCCGCCCGCCGCACGGGGGCACCGCACGACGTGTCCGTACGAGAAGAGAGCCGCCGAGCACCATGGGCACCCCCGAGCTGATCTCCCCGCGTTCCCCGCGCGTCGTCGCCGCACGGCGGCTCGCCAAGCGCGCCTTCCGGGGCAAGGAGCGCCGCTTCCTCGCCGAGGGCCCGCAGGCCGTCCGGGAGGCCGCCGCCCACCGCGGCCCCGACGGTGCGCCGACGCTGCTCGAACTCTTCACCACCACCGAGGCCGCCGCCCGGCACGCCGACATCGTCGACGCGGCCCGCGCCACCGGCGCCCGCGTCCACCACGCCTCCGACGCGGTCATCGCCGAGCTCTCGCAGACCGTCACCCCGCAGGGCCTCGTCGGCGTCTGCCGGTTCCTCGACTCCCCGTTCGACGACATCCTCGCCGCCCGGCCCCGGCTCGTCGCCGTCCTCGCTCACGTACGCGACCCCGGGAACGCCGGCACCGTGCTGCGCTGCGCCGACGCGGCGGGCGCCGACGCCGTCGTCCTCACCGACGCCTCCGTCGACCTCTACAACCCCAAATCCGTACGGGCCTCCGTCGGATCCCTCTTCCACCTGCCCGTCGCCGTGGGCGTCCCCGTCCGGCAGGCCGTCGCCGGCCTCCGGGACGCCGGAGCACGGGTGCTCGCCGCCGACGGCGCCGGACAGGACGACCTCGACGCCGAACTCGACGCCGGCAGCATGGGCGGGCCCACCGCCTGGATCTTCGGCAACGAGGCATGGGGCCTGCCCGAGGAGACCCGGGCCCTCGCCGACGCCGTCGTCCGCGTGCCGATCCACGGGAAGGCCGAGAGCCTGAACCTCGCGACGGCCGCCGCCGTATGCCTCTACGCATCCGCCCGTGCGCAGCGCGCTGCCGGAGGGTGCCGCTCCGTCACCTCCACCTAGTAGGGTGGCGGGCTCGGGGGCCCGTCGCGCAGCACTGAGGGGTGGGGTACGGGGATGACGCTCGGTACGGGCAGGCACGCGGAGCGCCGGGCCGCTTTAGAGGACGCCGACGCGCCGCACGCGCCCCGCGCCCGGGACGCCGGACCCGGCACGCCCCACGGCGACCCCGACGAGCTGCCCGACGGACTGGTCGTCGCCGACGCCCACGGGCGGATCGTCTGCTTCAACCGCCAGGCCTCCCGCCTCACCTCCCTGCCCGGCGCCCGGGCCCTCGGCGCGCCCCTGGAGGAGGCGCTGCCGCTGGAGGACCTGAAGGGCCGCCGCTGGTGGGCGCTCACCGACCCGTACGGCGGCCTCGCCATCCGCACCGGCCAGCCCGAGCGGAACCTGCTGCTGCCGGGC
Organism: Streptomyces sp. CC228A; assembly: GCF_021390935.1. Classification (GTDB taxonomy): domain Bacteria; phylum Actinomycetota; class Actinomycetes; order Streptomycetales; family Streptomycetaceae; genus Streptomyces. Next base: position 634,705 of record NZ_JAJPUI010000001.1, on the reverse strand, counting down.
GGCCGCGAGGTGCTCGTCGCCGCCCGGTACGTGCGGGCCCGGCCCCTCGGCCCGGTCAGCCGCGTCGTCGTCACCCTGCGCGGCACCGAGGCCCGGCGCCGCACCGAGCGCAGCCACGCCGAGCTGATCGCGACCGTGGCGCACGAACTGCGCTCCCCGCTGACCTCCGTCAAGGGCTTCACCGCCACGCTGCTGGCCAAGTGGGACCGCTTCACCGACGACCAGAAGCGGCTGATGCTGGAGACCGTCGACGCCGACGCCAACCGGGTCACCCGGCTGATCACCGAACTGCTCGACATCTCCCGCATCGACTCCGGCCGCCTGGAGGTCCGCCGCCAGCCCGTGGACCTCGCCGCCGCCGTCGGCCGCCACATCCAGGGGCACACGGCGCGCGGACAGTCCCCCGACCGCTTCTTCGTCCGCGTCCGCCGCCCGCTGCCCGACCTGTGGGCCGACCCCGACAAGGTCGACCAGGTCCTCGGCAACCTTCTCGAAAACGCGGTGCGCCACGGCGAGGGAACCGTCACTATCGAAGTGGCCCCCACCGGCCCCGACGACGACGAGAAAGGAACGGCGGTCACCGTGAGCGACGAAGGCCCCGGCATCCCCGAGGAGTCCATGGGCCGCGTCTTCACCCGGTTCTGGCGCGGCAGCACGCGCGGCGGCACCGGTCTCGGCCTGTACATCGTCAAGGGCATCGTCGAGGCGCACGGCGGCACGATCACCGTCGGCCGCGGCCCGTCCGGCGGCGCGGAGTTCCGATTTACGCTGCCCGTGGGGGCACCGGCGTACGTCACCCAGGGCTTCTAGCAGCTCGCCGTACACCGTCCACACTGCGGGACGACCACCGCCCCGCCCCCCACGGGCTCAGCCAGGCCCGCACCACCCCGTTAGACTCGACCTTTGGCACCTTTGCGTCCTCGGTCGTCGAGCGGGGGCCCCAGCCAGCCCATTCGGAAGCACGGGAAGACATGTCGGCACCCAACAAGTCGTACGACCCAGTCGAGGTCGAGGCACTGAAACCGGAAGAGATCGAGCGCATGCGGGACGAGGCGCTCGCCGCGTTCGCCGCCGCAGGCGACCTCGACGCGCTCGCCCATGCGAAGGTGGCGCACACGGGCGGCACCTCGCCGCTCGCGCTCGCCAACCGGGAGATCGGCGCACTGCCGCCGCACGCCAAGGCGGAGGCCGGCAAACGCGTCGGCCAGGCCCGCGGCGCCGTCGCCAAGGCGCTGGCCGCCCGCCAGGCCGAGCTGGAGGCGGAGCGGGACGCACGCGTGCTGGTCGAGGAGGCGGTGGACGTCACCCTCCCCTACGACCGCACCCCGGCCGGCGCACGCCACCCGCTGACCACCCTCATGGAGCGCGTCGCGGACGTCTTCGTCTCCATGGGCTACGAGGTCGCGGAGGGCCCCGAGGTCGAGGCGGAGTGGTTCAACTTCGACGCCCTCAACTTCGTCCCGGACCACCCGGCACGCCAGATGCAGGACACGTTCTTCGTACGGGGCCCCGAAGGGACCCGGGGCGACGGGTCCGGCATCGTGCTGCGCACCCACACCTCGCCGGTGCAGGCGCGGGTGCTCGTCGACCGCGAGCCGCCCGTCTACGTCGTGTGCCCCGGCCGCGTGTACCGCACCGACGAGCTCGACGCCACGCACACCCCGGTCTTCCACCAGATCGAGCTGCTCGCCGTCGACGAGGGCCTCACCATGGCCGACCTCAAGGGCACCCTCGACCACATGGTCCAGGCGCTCTTCGGCCCGGACATGAAGACCCGGCTGCGCCCGAACTTCTTCCCCTTCACCGAGCCGTCCGCCGAGATGGACATGCTCTGCTACGTGTGCCGCGGCGGGTCCGTCGGCAACCCGGACCGGCCCTGCCGCACCTGCGGCAGCGAGGGCTGGATCGAGCTCGGCGGCTGCGGCATGGTCAACCCCAAGGTGCTCGTCGCCTGCGGTGTCGACCCGGAGAAGTACAGCGGCTTCGCCTTCGGGTTCGGCATCGAGCGGATGCTGATGTTCCGCCACAACGTCGAAGACATGCGAGACATGGTCGAGGGTGACGTCCGGTTCACCCGGCCGTTCGGGATGGAGATCTGATGCGGGTCCCGCTTTCGTGGCTGCGGGAGTACGTCGACCTGCCGGCGACGGAGACCGGCCGCGACGTACAGGCCAAACTGGTGTCGGCGGGTCTGGAGGTCGAGACCGTCGAGCAGCTCGGCGCCGGCCTGACCGGCCCCCTCGTCGTGGGCCGGGTGCTCACCATCGAGGAGCTCACCGAGTTCAAGAAGCCGATCCGCTTCTGCACCGTCGACGTGGGCCAGGCCAACGGCACCGGCGAGCCGCAGGAGATCATCTGCGGCGCCCGCAACTTCGCGGAGGGCGACAAGGTCGTCGTCGCCCTCCCCGGCGCCGTGCTGCCCGGCGACTTCCGCATCGCCGAGCGCAAGACCTACGGCCGGGTCTCCCGCGGCATGATCTGCTCCAGCGACGAGCTGGGCATGGGCGACGACGGCACCAAGGGCATCATCGTCCTGCCGCCGGAGCACGAGGTCGGCACCGACGCGACCGCGCTGCTTGAGCTGTACGACGAGGTCCTCGACATCGCCGTCACCCCCGACCGCGGCTACTGCCTGTCGATGCGCGGCGTCGCCCGCGAGGCCGCCATCGCGTACGGGCTGCCGCTGCGCGACCCGGCGCTGCTCGACGTGCCCGCGCCCAACTCGTACGGCTACCCGGTCCAGGTCGCCGACCCGGTCGGCTGCTCCCGCTTCACCGCGCGCACCGTCGTCGGCATCGACCCCGAGGCGCGCTCCCCGATCTGGCTGCAGCGCCGCCTCCAGAAGGCCGGCATGCGCCCGATCTCGCTCGCCGTCGACATCACCAACTACGTGATGCTGGAGCTGGGCCAGCCGCTGCACGCCTACGACCGCGGCCGCCTCGACGGCCCGATCGGGGTGCGCCGCGCCGAGCCCGGCGAGAAGATCACCACCCTCGACGGCACCGCCCGGGTCCTCGACCCGGCCGACCTGGTCATCACCGACAACCGCGGGCCCATCGGCATCGCGGGCGTCATGGGCGGCGCCAACACCGAGATCGCCGACGCCGCTGTGCCTGATTCCCCTGGGTCGACCGGCCAGGTCCAGGGCACCACCGAGGTGGTCATCGAGGCGGCGCACTTCGACGCCATCTCCATCGCCCGCACGGCCCGCCGCCACAAGCTGTCCTCCGAGGCGTCCCGCCGCTTCGAGCGCGGCGTCGACCCGCAGGCCGCCGCCGCTGCCGCGCAGCGCACCGTCGACCTGCTGGTCCTCCTCGCGGGCGGCACCGCCGAGGCGGGCGTGACCGAGGTCATCGCGCCGAGCGCCCCGCGCACGATCGCGATGCACGCCGACCACCCCGACCGGGTCGCCGGCGTGCACTACGGCCGCGAGACCGTCGTCCGCCGCCTCCAGGAAGTCGGCTGCGACGTCTACGGGCAGGACGAACTCGTCGTCACCGTCCCGTCCTGGCGGCCCGACCTGAACGAGCCGAACGACCTCGCGGAGGAGGTCATCCGGCTGGAGGGCTACGAGAACCTGCCCTCCACGCTGCCGAAGCCCCCGGCGGGCCGCGGCCTCACCGAGCGCCAGCGCACCCACCGCCGGGTGGGCCGCGTCCTGGCCGGAGCCGGCTACGTCGAGGCGCTGAACTACCCGTTCATCGGCGAGCAGGCCCTCGACCAGCTCGACATCCCGGCGGACGACCCGTCCCGCCGGCTCGTCACGCTCGTCAACCCGCTCTCCGACGAGGAGCCGGCGCTGCGATCCACGCTGCTGCCGGGCCTCCTCGGCGCCCTGCGCCGCAACGACGGCCGCGGCAGCCACGACCTGGCGCTCTTCGAGACCGGTCTGGTCTTCCGCACCCCCGCGGAGTCGGGCGTCGCGGTGCGGCTCACCGTGGAGCGCCGCCCGTCCGACGCGGAGCTGGAGGGACTGAACGCGGTGCTGCCGCAGCAGCCGCGGCACGTCGCCGTCGTCCTCGCCGGGGCGCGCGAGCAGGCCGGCTGGTGGGGCGAGGGCCGCCCCGCCGACTGGGCCGACGCGGTCGAGGCCGCCCGGCTCGTGGCCCGCGAGGCCGGAGCCGAGCTGCTCGTCCGCCAGGGCCAGTACGGGCCGTGGCATCCGGGCCGCTGCGCCGAGCTGGCCGTCGTGGCCGACGGCACCGAGCAGGTCGTGGGCCACGCGGGCGAGCTGCACCCGCGCGTGGTCAAGGCGCTCGGCCTGCCGGCCCGCACCTGCGCCATGGAGATGAACCTCGACCTCGTCGAGCGGGCCTCCGCCGGTGCCGTCAAGGCGCCGCGGATCTCCTCCTTCCCGGTCGCCACGCAGGACGTCGCCCTCGTGGTCGACACCGCCGTGCCGGCCGCCGACGTGGAGCGGGTGCTCCGCGAGGGCGCGGGCGAACTGCTGGAGTCCATCCGGCTGTTCGACACCTTCACCGGTGAGCAGATCGGCGCGGGCAAGAAGTCCCTGGCGTACGCCCTGCGGTTCCGCGCCGCGGACCGCACGCTGACCGTCGAGGAGGCCACGGCCGCCCGCGACGCCGCGGTGGCGCTGGCCGCCGAGCGGACCGGCGCGGTGCTGCGCGGCGCCTGACGCCCACGGCATGGAAAGGGGCGCGTCCGGGACCACCGGGCGCGCCCCTTCCACATGGCCGGTCCGGCATCCCGGGGGCGCGCCCTCCCGTACGGACCGGCCCTGCACCGCCGGGGCGCTCTCCTCCGTAGGGACCGCCCGGCACCGCCGGGCGCGCTGCGTCCGCACGACCGGCTCGGCATCGCCCGGGGCGCCCTCTTCCGTAGGGACCGCCCTGGCATCGCCGGGCACACGCCGCGTCCGCGTGGCCACCCTGGTGTTGCCGGGGGTGCTCTTTTCCGCGTGGTCGGCCTGGTGTTGCCGAGGGCGCCCCCCTCCGCGTGCCGGCTCGGCGTCGCCGGGGGTGCTCTCCATGGTCGCCCCGGCATCGCCGGGCCCGCCGCTTCCTGCGGCTGCCGTCGCATCCCCGGGGGCGTCCTTCAGACCTGGCATGTGCGGTCGGCATCGGCCTGGCTGCCTCCGCGCCCCAGGGGCGTCCCCCTCCGCATGGCCGGCTCAGGAGCCCCGGGGCGCCCCGGCCGCGGGCCCGGCTCGCGGCGGCCGCGCCCGGCGGGCCCGACCCCCTACCGGACATATCACTCATCCGGGTGAGATGTCCGGTGGATGTTCCCGCGTGTCCCGGGAGGCTCGGCAGAATCGACCCGACCGCGACCATGGGGCCTGAAGAAGGGCGGTCCGCATGATCCGTAGAAGGCCCTGGTGGCCCCGGGCGCGCAGACTCGCCCCGCTCGCCCTGCCCATGCTGTGGGGGCTCACCGCCATCGCCTGGAAGCTGACCTGCCCCCTGGCGCAGCGCGACGACCTCGCCACCCGGGCCGCCACCAGCGCCGTCTTCTTCGCCGTCGGCACCATCCTGGTCCTGGGCGCCTGCCGCAGCCTGTACCGGGAACTGCGCCAGCTGCAGGCCGTCGCCCAGGCCGCCCAGCAGGTCCTGCTGCGCCCCCTGCCGCCCTGCCTCGACGGGCTGTCGGTCGCCGCCGCGCAGATCTCCGCCGTCCGGGGCGCGTCCGTGGGCGGCGACCTCTACGAGGCGGTGACCACACCGTACGGGGTGCGGATCATCATCGGGGACGTGCGCGGCCACGGGCTCTCCGCCCTCGGCGCCGTCGCGGCCGTGCTCGGCAGCTTCCGTGAGGCGGCCCACGAGGAGCCGGGGCTGGGCGGGGTGCTGCGCCGCCTCGACAGGGCACTGCAGCGGTACGTGGGGGAGCGGCCGGGGGACGGCGGCGCCGAGGCGCCCGAGGAGTTCGTGACCGTCCTGCTGCTCGACATCCGCCGCAGCGGCGAACTCCTCATCCTCAACTGCGGCCATCCCCGGCCCTACCGGCTCGGCTGCCAGAGCGTGGAGCCCCTGGGCGTCGGTGATCCGCTGCCCCCGCTGGGCGCGTTCCCGCTGCCGGAGACGCTGCCCGTGCGGCGCTGCGCGCGGCTGCTGGCCGACGAGTCGCTGTTCCTGTACACCGACGGGGCCGCGGAGGCCCGGGACACGGCGGGGAGGTTCTTCCCGCTGGAGGACGTCCTGGCAGCGGCCGTACGGGCGGCGCCGCAGACACCCGCCGCACTCGTCCAGCACGTGCACCGCGCCCTGCTCGCCCATGGAGGGGGACGCCTTCAGGACGACGCGGCCCTCGTCGCCGTACGCAACGACCGGCTGCGCCCCCCGTGCACGCGGGTGCCGGCGCAGTCCCCTGAGCCGGGACTGCGCCGCCGACGGCCCGCACCCTCCTCTCGATAGCGGCTGGACCGGACGGTGCGGCCGGTGCCGCCCGTCCCACCTCGGTGTGTCGGGCAGGTCGGTGGGACGGACGGCGCTCCGGCGGGCCGCCGTACTGTACGAGGGGGAGCCGGCGACCCTGCCGCCTCCTGAGAGGCCACCAGTCAACCGCGCCCCACCACGCGGCGGTAGCGCGCACGCGGCGCGGGCACGGGTGCTGCGTTCACACCCCGTGCGAAACGTCGACCGCCCACGCCCCCGGGTTGTCCACAGGCGGTTCCCGCACGCGCCCGCTCCACTACGCTGGGCGCACCCGAGGCACGGCACCGGAGGGCATCCATGCAGCCCAACACCCTGCTCGACGCGCTGCTGGACGAGGCGGGCATGTCACACGCGGGCCTGGCCGCCCGCGTGAACCAGGCCGGCAGGTCCAGAGGTCTCGCCCTGCGGTACGAACACACCGCCGTGGCGCGCTGGTTGAAGGGCCAGCGGCCCCGCGGCCAGGTGCCGGACCTGATCTGCGAGGTGCTCGGCGCGCGGCTGCGCCGCCCGGTCACCCTGGACGACATCGGGTTCGGTGTGGCGGGCGACTTCGCCGTGGCGCACGGCACACCGCTGGCCGGGTTCGTGGAGCGCGCCACCGCTCTGTGGCGGTCCGACGAGCAGCAGCGCCCCCACCTGCTGGGCGCGCCCGCGGTGACCGGCACCCCGGCCGTGATGCCCGTCTGGGAGTGGGAGAACCCGCCGGAGGACGCCGACGTGTCGCGGGACGGCCACACGCGCGTCACCCCGGACGACATAGAGATGCTGAGGGCGGCCCGGGCCCACTACGAGCAGATGTACCGCAAGGCCGGCGGGGTCGCCACCCGCAGCCGGATCGTCGGCTTCCTCACCATGGCGGCCGCGCCGCTGCTGCGCGGCTCCTACAACGACGCGCTGGGGCGGCAGTTGCACCGGGCGGCGGGCGGCCTGGTGGCGGTCGCCGGCATCTGCGCGTACGACTCCGACGCGCACGGACTGGCCCAGCGCTACTTCCACCAGGCGCTGCGGCTGGCGAAGGCCAGCGGGGACCGGGGACTCGGTGCGTACGTGATCGCGCTGCTGGTCAACCAGTCGCTGTTCACCGGTGAGTTCCGGCAGGCCGTGGCGTTCGCGGAGGCCGCGCTGCGGGCGGCGGACCGGCAGATCACCCCGGCGCTCGCCGCCGACCTGCACGCCATGCAGGCCAAGGCGTACGCCCACCTCGGCGACGGCGCCGCGGCCGTGCGCTGCATCCGGCAGGCGGAGGCGGCGGCCGAGCGGATCCGCCCGGGCCGCGAGCCGGACGAGACCGGATACGTGCAGCCCGGACTCGTCAACGTCCAGGTAGCCGAGGCCCTGCTCAGTCTGGGTGATCTCGCCGGAGCGCGGGAGAACGCCGCCGCCGCGGTGCGGACCCCGGCGCACGACCGGGGCCGGGTGCACCGGCTGGCCATCCTCAGCCAGATCCAACTCCGGCAGGGTGAGGCGGAGCTGGCCGCGTGCACGGCGGCCGAGATGGCGGAGCGGGCCCGCGGAATGGAGTCGCGGCGGCTCCGCGACCGGCTCCGGGAGGTGCGGGAGCGGCTGGCGGCGAGCGGCTGCGGCGACGCGGGAAGGGCAGCAGAGTTGATCGACGCGGCGCTGCGCGTTCCTCTCTGAGAGGCCACCTGCTGCGATATTGCCACCTACAAGCCGGAAGGTGGCAGAACAGTGCAGTGGACGAACCTAAGCGAAAAAACTGTGTATGAGAACCGCTGGTTCAAGGTCAACCTGGCGGATGTGGCCCTTCCCGACGGCCGCCGGCTCGACCACTTCCTCATCCGGCTGCGCCCCGTCGCCGTCGCCACCGTCGTCAACGAGGCCGACGAGGTCCTGCTGCTCTGGCGGCACCGCTTCATCACGGACACCTGGGGATGGGAGCTCGCCGCGGGCGTCGTCGAGGACGGCGAGACACCCGAGGCCGCGGCGGCGCGGGAGATGGAGGAGGAGACGGGCTGGCGCCCCGGCCCGCTCCGCCACCTGCTCACCGTCGAGCCGTCCAACGGCCTCACCGACGCACGCCACCACCTCTACTGGACGGAGGAGGCCGTCTGCGTCGGCGAGCCCCGGGACGCCTTCGAGTCCACCCGCCGCGCCTGGATACCGCTCAAACTCGTCCCCGACATGATCGCCCGGGGCGAGGTCCCCGCCGCCAACATGGCAGCCGGGCTGCTGATGCTGCACCACCTGCGGCTCGGCTGAGCACGGCGGAGGGGGCGGACCCCGGGCCCGCCCCCTCCTGCGCCCACCCGCCGGCGCCCGCCGGGCACCCGGCCGACCGACCGGCCTCCCGACCGGCCTCCCGACCGACCGACCGGCCCGTCGGCCTCACGGCCTCACGGCCTCACGGCCTCACGGCCCACCGGTCACCGGCAGTCAGGCGTCGGGTCAGTCGCCGTGCCCCGCCCCTTCGGAGCGCGCCGCGCCCTCGACGCGGGGCAGCAGCGGAGCGGTCTTCGGCAGCAACTGCGCCGTCAGCAGCGTCGACAGCGCCGACGTGTCACCGCCGCCCGGCCCGTCGGTACGGACCACCACCGGCTGCGGCGCGTTCGTCGCGAGCTCCGCGCCCACCTCCAGCCGGCGCAGCGCCAACTCGTACTGGAGCACCGCCCGGTTGTCCCGGTACGCCTGGGCCAGTGCCCGCTGCGCCCGCGCCTCGTTCTCCGCCGCGATCAGGCCGCTGCGGCCGCGCGTCTCGATCTCGAACCGCACCTTCTGCGCATCGGTCTCCTGCTCCTCCAGCAGCTGCGCCACCGCCTCCCGCGCCCGGTTCAGCGCCGCCTTCACCTCGACGATGCGCGCGTCCCGCACCTTCTTCGCCCGCTCGATGTCCATCTGCAGGCTGTCGATCCGGCGCTTGCGGATCAGCCCCCACTCCTGGTCGTACGCCGTGCGCTCCTTCGCGACCCGCTCCCGGGTCGCCAGGTGCTGCTGGTACTGGGTGGGCAGCTGCACGTCCGGGATGTTGCAGCCGGTGATCCGCACCCCGTACCGGGACAGCTGGCGGTTCAGCAGGTCCTGCATGTCCGCGACGTCCGAGCCCCGCAGGTCGTAGGCCCGCTCGGTGCGCATCCTGCGGGCCCGCTGGCGGATGGCGTCCTGCACGGCGGCCGACAGCACCAGGTCGAAGTTGCCCGCGCCGATGGTCCGCACGAACAGCAGGGCGTCCGTGATGCGGAACTTCAGGAAGAACTCGATGGAGCGCAGGGGTACGTTCTCCTGCGTCGGGCAGGCCATGACAGGCGCCGAGTACGGGATCTCCGTCGCCGTGTCCACCACGAACTCGACCCGCGCCCACGGGTGCCACAGGTAGTGGCGCCCGGCCTCCAGCGTGCGGGTGTAGGCGCCGTAGTGGGTCAGGATGCCGTGGGTGCCCTGCTCGATCTCCACGATCGACGAGCGCCACCACCACAGTCCGCCGACCACCAGCAGCAGCGCCCCCACGGTGTACGCGACCCCCGCCAGCACCCCGTACGCCAGCTCGCCCACCGTCCCGGAGCCGCCGGCCTCCACCGACAGCATCACACCGGTGAGCAGGGTGAACACGCCCACCCACAGCGGCAGCATCCACCACAGGCGGCGGCGGGAGCGCGGGATGATGACCGGGATCAGCGTGCCCGCCTCACCGCCCCGCAGCAGCTGCGCGATGTCGCTCCACGGGGCGACGGCCTCCGCGATGACCGACCGGTTGCTCGTGCGTGCCGCGCTCACAGCCCCGCCTCCTCGTCCTGCTCCTGCGCCTCTCCCGCCGGGGAGCCGTCCCCGGTCGCGAAGCCCGCCCGCGCGCCGTCCGCGGCCGCGGCCTCACCCTGCACGGCGGGGACCGTCGGCCGCTCCGCCTCCAGCAGGGCGTGGATCTCCGGGGTGCGCTCCGCGATCCGCTCCGCCACCTCGGCGAGCCGGGCCCGCATGGCCGCCATGTCGTCCGGTGTGAACAGCTCCGCGCCGCGCTCCCCGATCAGCTCGCGGGCCAGCAGCAGGAAGTCCACGCCCGCCGCCTCCGACGGATCGCCGGACCCGCCGATCCGCACGAGCTGCGGCAGGTGGTCCGCCACCTGCTCCAGGGTGTCCAGCACCCGCTGCTGGTAGCGGTACTCCAGGATCTCCGGCGCCTCGGCGGCCGTCATCGCCCGGATGTCCAGCGCCTGCGCCTCCAGCAGCGCCGCGTTCGCCTTCGCCTCGGACTCGGCCTGCACGTAGCGCTGGCGGGCCAGCGCCTGCGCCCGGTTGGTCTCGCGTTCGACGGCGGTGTCCATCTGCGCCTGGTAGCTGGCGATGTCCGCCTGGATCGCCGACAGCGTCTCCTGCCGGCTCGCGAGCTCCTTGGCGAGGTCGCCCTCGTCCTGCTCCTTGCGCAGCTGGAGCGCGTACTCGTGGGTGTACGCCTCCTTCGCCACCCGCACCATCTCCGGGGCCGCCAGGTCCATCCGGTAGCCCTGGTCCGACGGCTCGGCGTGGATGATGTTGGCGTTGGTCAGCTCCACCGCGGGCTGGAACTGCTGGTTCAGCGCCTCCAGCAGCCGGCCGGTGTCCTCGCCGACCATGTCGTAGATACCCGCGGCCTCCTGCTCGTAGATCAGCGCCCGGATCGTCTCGCTGACGGCGTTGGCCAGCTTCTCCTCGAAACCGCGCACGGCCCCCAGCGTGTACACGAACTCGGTCGGGTCGTTGATCCGGAACTGGATGAACAGGTCGATGGACGCCTTCACCCCGCCCTTCGTCGGCGCCTCCCGCACCGGGGCGTTGAAGGGGTACTCCCGGGTGGTGTTGAGGATGTACGACACCCGCTTCCACGGGCTGATCAGGATCACCCGGCCCGGCCCGACGACCTTCTCCAGCTTGCCGAAGCGGGTGATCAGGGCCTGGCAGCCGTCCGGGACCATCACCATGCCCTGCCGCGCCCACACGAAGCACACGGCGAGCACGGAGATCAGCCAGTAGTGCCAGCCGAACAGCGGGTGCGCCAGCACCCCGCCGCCCGTCGCGGCCACGGCGGACGCGCCGACCACACCGACCACCAGCAGCAGCCCCACGGGCAGCATGCTCAGGAACGACCGGCCCTTCGGCATCACCATCGGGCAGATGACGTGCGTGGGCTGGCCGTCGGCCCGCTGCTGCTCACTGCGGTTGAGTGCCTGACCGGCCTCGTCGAGCGGCAACGTCTTCTGCGTCATCATCGTGGCGGTGCTGCCGCCCTGCTCCCGGGCCGCCGGGAAGTCCGCCGGGTCCATGCCCTCGTCCTGCGGCTCCTGCCGCTGTCCGGACGGGGATCCGGTGCCGGAGGCCGCCGCCCCCGCGCCGCCGCTCCCGGACGCGCCGAGGCGCCTGCGCGCCTCCGCCTCGGCGACCGACCGCGGATCGCCGCCCTCGGCCAGCGCCTGCGCGATCCTGCGTACGTTCTGGGTCCGCGACACCCTGCCCCCTTATCTTGCTCGGTTGTGCTGTTCCCCTGACGTGCCCTTCCACCCTGTCACGCGCGGCGGGCGGGCACACTGCCGGGGCACGGCAGTCTTCCCGCCTCCACAGCGCCGAACGGCGCGCGCAGGGGGCGCCCACCGGGTACGGAAGCGCCCCCGGCGGTCGCCGGGGGCGGATCGTCCGCCGGACGGCGGGACACGGGACACGGGGCCCTGGGCCCTGGCGGGGGCGCCCGGCGGCGGGGCCTCAGGAGTACGCGGTCCTCAGGCGTACGGGAGTGCTCACGCGTACGGCCCTCACCAGCCCACCCGCACGGCCCTCACCAGTACGGCCCTCAGGAGTACGGGGGTGCTCAGCAGTGCGGGTCCTTCGGAGCCCGGCCCTCAGGAGTAGGTGTAGAAGCCGGAGCCGGTCTTGCGGCCCAGGCGCCCCGCGTCGACCATGCGCTGCAGCAGCGGGGGAGCGGCGTACAGCGGCTCCTTGTACTCGCCGTACATGGAGTCGGCGATGGAGGCGATCGTGTCCAGGCCGATCAGGTCGGACAGCTTCAGCGGGCCCATCGGGTGGGCGCAGCCGAACTCCATGCCGTTGTCGATGTCCTCGCGGCTCGCGATGCCGGACTCGAACATGCGGATGGCGGAGAGGAGGTAGGGGACCAGCAGCGCGTTCACGACGAAGCCCGAGCGGTCCTGGGCGCGGATCGCGTGCTTGCCGAGCATCTTCTCGGCGAAGACCTGCGCCCGCTCCAGAGTGGTCTCGGACGTCGTCAGCGCCGGGATCAGCTCGACGAGCCGCTGCACGGGCGCCGGGTTGAAGAAGTGGATGCCGATGACCTGGTCGGGCCGGGAGGTCGCCACGGCCAGCTTCACCAGCGGGATGGAGGAGGTGTTCGACGCCAGGATCGCGTCCTGCCGGGTCACCACCTGGTCCAGGACCTGGAAGATCTCCGTCTTGACCTGCTCGTTCTCGACGACCGCCTCGATGACCAGATCACGGTCGGCGAACTCGCCGAGGTCGGTCGTGAAGCTCAGGCGGTCGAGGGTCGCGTCCCGCTCCTCGTCACTGATCTTGCCGCGCTGCGCGGCCTTGACGAGCGAGTTCTGCAGCCGGGTACGGCCGATCTCCAGCGCCTCCCCTGTGGTCTCGGCCACCATGACATCGAGGCCGCTGCGGGCGCACACCTCCGCGATGCCTGCGCCCATCTGACCGCAGCCCACCACTCCGACGCGTGCAATGTCGGCCATTGAGTCCGTCACCTCGTGCCTTTCGCTGAATCCGGCGGTGGCGGGCCCTCGTATGGTTCCGACGCGCCCGCCTCGACCCCCTGACGTTACTCCGTTCGTACGGACCCGGGAGGGGCGGGCGGCGCGGCGCGACACACGCCACATGCCGCAGAGCATCACAAACCCGGCGCGACCCGCGACACTGGCAGACGGCACGACGGCAGCCATGACGGCACGAACCACGGCAGGGACGGCAACGGCATGACGAACGGGCGCAGCAGCCACCCTCACCTCAGGCGGCGCGGTCTCATCGCGGGCGCGGCGGGGCTGGCCGCCACCCTCATGGTCGGCGGCGACCTGGCGGGCGCCGCCGGAGGGGGACGCGGCGGGCGGCACGGCGGCGACGGGGACGGCGGGCACCGGCAGGACGGCAAGGGCCGCGGCGGCAGGCGAACGCACGAGTTCCGCGGCATGTGGCTCGCCACGGTCACCAACCGCGACTGGCCGTCCCGGCCCGGTCTGCCGGCCGCCACGCAGCGTGACGAGCTGCGGGCCCTCCTCGACGAGGCCGTCGCCTGCCGCCTGAACGCGGTGATGCTCCAGGTCCGCCCCTGCGCCGACGCCCTGTGGCCGTCACCGTACGAGCCGTGGGCGGAGTGCCTGACCGGCACGCAGGGCAGGGACCCGGGCTGGGACCCGCTGGGCACCGCCGTGGCGGAGGCCCATGAGCGGGGCCTGGAACTGCACGCGTGGTTCAACCCGTACCGGGTCGCCATGCACGCCGACCGGTCGCGGCTGGCCGCCTCGCACCCGGTGCGCCGCAACCCGCACTGGGCGGTGCCGTACGGCGGGAAGCTGTACTACAACCCCGGGTTGCCGGAGGTCCGCCGGTTCGTCGAGGACGCGATGCTGGACGCGGTGCGCTCGTACGACGTCGACGCCGTCCACTTCGACGACTACTTCTACCCCTACCCGCTGGCCGGGCAGGTCTTCGACGACGACGCGGCGTACGCGGCGCACGGCGGGGACTTCCCCGACCGGGCGGCCTGGCGGCGCGACAACATCGACCTGCTCGTCCGCGAGATGTCCGAGCGCATCAAGAAGACCAAGCCGGACGTCCGCTTCGGCATCAGCCCCTTCGGCGTCTGGCGCAACAAGTCGACCGACCCGCGCGGCTCCGACACCCGCGCCCTGCAGACGTACGACGACCTGCACGCCGACACCTACACCTGGATCAAGAAGCGCTGGATCGACTACGTCGTGCCGCAGCTGTACTGGCACATCGGCAACAGCGCCGCCGACTACGCCGCGCTCGTCCCGTGGTGGAGCCAGGCCGTCCGCGGCACGGGCGTCCAGCTGTACGTGGGGGAGGCGCTCTACCGCGCCGGTGACCCCGCGCAGGGCGCGGCCTGGCAGGACCCCGCCGAGCTGTCCCGGCACCTCACCCTGGCCCGCGACCACGAAGAAGTCCTCGGCCACGCCTTCTTCGGCGCCCGCGACGTGGTGGAGGACCGGATCGGGGCGATGGCCAGGGTCGTCGCCGACCACTACCCGGCACCGGTCCGGCCGCCGCTCCGCGGAGCCTCCTAGAACTGCCCCTTGTGCCGTACGACGGCGTCGGGACCCGGGGACATCACGGCCTCGTGCCCGTCGTCGTCGAAACGCACGCGGTAGGGAGGGTGGCCGTTCTCGCCGAGCACCTCCACGATCTCGGCCGTGCGGTCGTGCTGACCGACCACCCTGCCGTGCACCAGCAGCCTGTCGCCTTTGGACGCTTCCATCGGGAGTGACCTCCTCGCACTGGATTTCCCTTTGGGGGCTATGGGGAGTCTACGTCCCGAAGTGTGCTCGATGTCACCTGAGGGCTGCCGCGCGAGTGCCCCCGCGAGCCCCCCGCGGTCAGACGCCCGGCACCGAGCCGCACAGGAAGTCCGCCGCGTCCAGCAGCTCCGGCGTCAGCCGCACGCCGGTCATCCGCTCGGCCAGGGCGAACGCCGCCTCCGTCGTGGCGCTCAGGCTCCCGCCCTCCCGCTCCAGGTCGAAGCCCACCTCCCGCATCAGCGCCACCGCCGACTCCGCCTCGGCGCCGCCCCCGGCGCACGGGAACAGCGGCTCGAAACGCAGCCGCAGCCTGCCGTCCGAGTAGCGGCTGAACTGGTCCACCGCGGTCACGTTGCGGAAGTGGGTGACCAGTTCGGTGCCCCGGGACAGGGGCGCCGCCATCTCCTCCAGGCTGCCGAGGAACCCGTTCGGCTCGACCATCACCGTCCACCCGTCCACCATGCGCAGCCCCACGAAGTGCCGGTCGCCCCCGTAGGCACGCCACGCCTCCTCCGACGCGTCCACCAGCGCCGATATGCCCGTCACCCGGCCCTCCGGGCGGGCCCGCAGACGCTCCAGCACCTGCTCGGGCGTGACCGCGTGCACGATCGTCACACAGCACGCCCGGACCAGCTCCGGGCAGTGGTGGTCGAGCCAGCGGTAGTCGGCAGCAGTCGCGTTCATGTCTCGATCGTGTCACCCGCCACTGACAGACAGCCCTTCCCGTGCGAACGTTCGATCATGAAGGAGGCAACTGCTTTCGGACCGTTCGAGATCTCGACCGACCCTGCCCGGCTGGATCGCGAGCGCGTCCACCACTGGCTGTCGACCGACGCCTACTGGGCGCTCGGCCGCACCCGCGCGACCCAGGACCGGGCCATCGACGGCTCGCTCAACTTCGGCGCCTACGACACCGCGACCGGCACCATGGCCGCCTACGCCCGGGTCGTCACCGACGGCGCCACCTTCGCCTGGCTCTGCGACGTCTACGTCGCCCGCGAGGCACGCGGCCGGGGCCTGGGCACCGCCCTCGTCGAGGCGGTCCGCGACCACCTCGCGCCCTGCGGGCTCAAGCGGATCATGCTCGCCACGGAGGACGCCCACGGGCTCTACGAGAGGATCGGCTTCCGCCCCCTGGAGGCCCCCGACCGCTGGATGACCCTCGGGGCGCAGTGACGGGCGCCGCCGCCGCACCGGCTAGCCTGACAGCACGATGAACGGTCTGACCACGCCCTGGGGCGAGTACGTGCTCACCCGCCACCCCGAGCACCCCCGCGACCCGCTGCGCGCCTGGGACGCGGCCGACGCGTACCTGCTGCGGCAGCTCGCCGAGCCCGGCGCCCCCGCGCTCACCGGGACCGTCGCCGTGGTCGGTGACCGCTGGGGCGCCCTCACCACGGCCCTGGCGGGCCGCCGGGCCGGGGCGGCGGACGCGGACCCCGCCGGGCGCCTCGTCCAGATCACCGACTCCCACCTGGGCCGCGAGGCCACCCGCACGAACCTGGCCCGCGCGGGCCTCGCCGACGCCCCCGCCGTCGAGCTGCTCACCACCCGCGACACCCCGCCGGACCGCGTCGACGTCCTCCTGGTCCGCGTCCCCAAGAGCCTCGCGCTCCTGGAGGACCAGCTGCACCGGCTCGCGCCCGCCCTCCACGCGGGAAGCACCGTCATCGGCACCGGCATGGTGAAGGAGATCCACACCTCCACCCTCGCCCTCTTCGAACGCCTCGTCGGGCCCACCCGCACCTCACTCGCCGTCCGCAAGGCCAGGCTCGTCCTCAGCACCCCCGACCCGGCCCTGGCACGCCCCGCCAACCCGTGGCCGCACACGTACGCGCTGCCCGAGGACGCCCCGCGCGTCGGCGGCCGGACCGTGGTCAACCACGCGGGCGTCTTCTGCGCCGACCGCCTCGACATCGGCACCCGCCTGTTCCTGCAGCACCTCCCGCGCGACCTCGGCCCGGCCCGGGTGGTGGACCTGGGCTGCGGCAACGGCGTCGTCGGCCTCGCCGTGGCCGTCGCCGACCCGGCTGCCGAAGTCGTCTTCACCGACGAGTCGTACCAGGCCGTCGCCTCCGCGGAGGAGACCTTCCGAGCGAGCGCACCGGCCTCCGCGAAGGCCCGCTTCACCGTCGGCGACGGCATGGCGGACCTCCCGGACGGCTCCGTCGACGTGGTCCTGGGCAACCCGCCGTTCCACAGCCACCAGGCCCTCACCGACGCCACCGCCCGACGGATGTTCCTGGGCGCCCGCCGGGCCCTGAAGCCGGGCGGCGAGCTCCGCGTCGTCGGCAACCGCCACCTCGGCTACCACATCACCCTCAAGCGCCTCTTCGGCAACTGCGACGTGGTCGCCAGCGACCCGAAGTTCGTGGTGCTGCGCGCCGTGAAGAACCCGCAGGGCACGCCGCGGCAGTCCGCGACCGCCCCGCCACGGCGGCAGGACCGCCCCCGCCGCCCCGCCGGGCGGGGCCACCGCGGCGCCTGACCCGCGTGCCGCGCGGGACCGGGACGGAACGCCCTGCGGCCGCCCCGCCGATGCCGCGCGGGATCGGGACGAAAGGCCCTGCGGCCGCCC
This sequence comes from Streptomyces sp. CC228A, assembly GCF_021390935.1. Classification (GTDB taxonomy): domain Bacteria; phylum Actinomycetota; class Actinomycetes; order Streptomycetales; family Streptomycetaceae; genus Streptomyces. Next base: position 617,255 of record NZ_JAJPUI010000001.1, on the reverse strand, counting down.
CGCCGATACCGCGCGGGATCGGGACGAAAGGCCCTGCGGCCGCCCCGCCGCCCCTGCCGCGGGCAGCCGCCCCCGCGCTCACCGCCCCGCAGCCCGTCCGGCCCCGCTCCTCGTACCGCGACCGCCGCGTACGGGGTACGCCTTGCCGTGCGCGGTGCCCCCCGACGAGCCGACCGCTCCCTGCTCCGGCGGGTCAGCCCTGTGGTCCGGCGGGTCACTCCTGGTTAGAGGCGGCTGCCGCAGTACCCGCAGAACCGGACACCGGGCGTGTCCGGCGCCAGCCGGCCGCATTCGGCGCACACCCGGTCCAGGACCCACGCGGGCTCACCGCCCGCCCGCTCGGCTGCCCGCGGTACCGCGGACTCGCCGCCCGCGGCCGGTCCGCGGCCGATGGCCATCCCGGGGCGGCGGCGGTGCACCGTCACATAGTCCATGCCGTGCGGCCCCGCCGCCAGGGAGCGGCGCGCACCGCACGGCAGCCACACCACGCAGCCGCCGTCCAACGGGCGGGACCCGTCCGGGAGGTCCAGCCGCCCGTTGCCGTTCACCACGTACACGAGCACGTCGAGGTCCGGCTCGACGTGCGACGCCACCTCCGCCCCCGGGGCCAGCCGCACCACGTTCGCGTCGAGCTGCCTGCCCTCGGCCGCCAGCTTCCACAGGACGCCGCCCCGCTCGGGTGCCATCGCCCGGACCAGCTCCGGCATGCGGGCGAGTACCCCGGGAGTTGACGCGGGGCCGGACGGCGGGGACGGGGACGGGGGCGGTGCCACGGTTCCTCCCGTAAGGACGCGGTGGGCTACAGCAGGCGGAAAGCCGGATCCTAGCGGCTCACCTGCGCCCCGCCGCGACACCCCGTCAGCCGCGCCGGTCCGCTGGGCCGGAGGGACGGCCCAACCGCCGGGAGCGCGGCGGCCGCACCGCCGGACGTCGGGGCAGCCGTACCAGCGGACGTCCGGCGGACGTGGTCCGTGTGCCCACGTCCCCGATCCGCGGCGCTGCTCCCTGCCGTCCCTGCGCCTCGCGGTGCCGCGGAGGCGGGGCCCTGCGGCATCGTGGAGGTCGGCCCGAACGGCCGCGTTCCGCCGGGGCCGGTGAACCTTTCCGCCCGGGCGGCCGACTGTCCCGGTGACACGCGGCACGGCGAGGAGGTGTGGTGACCGGCGACAGGCGGCGCGACGAGCTGCTGGTGGTGCGCTGCCAGCTCGGTGAGCGGGAGGCTTTCCGCGAGCTGGTGAACGTATGGCACGCCCCTCTGTGGCGGTACGTGCGCGGCATGACCGGCTCTCCGCACCTCGCGGACGACCTGGCGCAGGAGGCGTGGGTCGCCGTGATGCGGGGACTGCCGCGGCTGCGGCAGCCTGACCGGTTCGCCCCGTGGCTGTTCACCATCGCCCGGCGCACGGTCACCGACCAGCTGAGGCAGGCGTACAGGGCCCCCGAGACGAGTGTGGACGCGACCCCGCTCGTCGTCGACGGCGACGACCGGCTCGGCGACGTGCTCACCGCGATGGAGATCGAGGCCGGACTCGGCGAGCTGCCGCCCCTGGAGCGTGAAGTGCTGATCCTCTTCCACCTGCAGGACCTGTCGCTGGGGGGCTGCGCCGAGGTGCTCGGCGTCCCGACCGGCACGGTCAAGAGCAGACTGCACCGCGCGCGCCGCATGCTGCGCAGCGTCCTCGCCGAGAGGGGGTACGAGGCGTGAACGACAGGGACGACACGGCCGGCGGGCGGGTCCCGGCGCAGCTGGACCGCCTCCTCGCCGCGGAGGTGTCGCTGCGCTCCCGCATGCGGCACGTCGCCGTGGGGCTGGCGGGAGGCGCGGGGGCGGCGCTGCTGACGGTGCTCTGGGCCACCGAACCCCGCCCCTTGCCCGTCCGCACCCAGGCCGCCTTCGCCGGGCTGATCGCCGTCGGACTGGCGTGGGCGGCGTTCGCGGGATGGGTGCTCACCAGGCGCCGCCCGCTCTTCGCCCGCGACCGCGTGATCGGCGCCCGCCTGGCCCTCGCCGTGGCGGTGGTGACGTGCGGGGCCGGGACGGCGCTGGCCGCGGCCCGCTCAGGTGCGGCACAGACGCTGGCGGCGGGGATGGCCGGCGCCTGCCTCGTCACCGCGGCGGCGGTGCTGCTGCGGCGGGCGGGGTCACGGCGCCGGGAGCTCCTGCGCCTGCGGGATGCCCTACGGCAGGACACCGACTGACACACGTCCGGGGGCGACCCGGCGCCCCGGCATCCACGACAAGGAGACCGACATGACCGACTCGGACCGCCGCAAGCCCGCGCCTTTCGGCCCGCTGGCCCTCGCCCTCCGCCTGCGCGGCGCGGGCACGCGCACCCTCGTCCTGCTCGCGGCCCTCGCGGCCACGGCGCTGGCTGCCGGCCTGGCCCTGCTGCTGACCTGACCGGACCCGCCGGGACTCTCCACCCCGCCGGTGCCTTCCCGGGAGCGGACCGGCTGCCCTCCAGGCCGCTGCGGCCCCCGGGAGACCGCCGCTTCGGGGCCCGGAGACGGCGCGGTGCCCCCAATGCCCGCCAGCGCCGCCGTGCCCCGGCCAGGGAAGCCGGAACCCCGCCTGCGTGGCTTCCGTACGCGGTCGCTGTACCGCGGCGCTCACCCTCCGGCCGCACCGCCGGTCCGTCGGCTCCGGCTCGGCGTCCGCTCGCGGAGCGCCTCCCGACCGCAGCGCGCCGGCCGCGCTGGGGGCTGAGTGCTCCAGCCGGCGCATGAGCGGTTCGGTCGGCCGCGCTGGGAAGCCACGCGCGACGGCACGCCGGCAGGGTCCGAGGGCTCGGCAGCTCGCGGCTGAGCCCTCGCGGGCCGGTCCGGGGCACTCACTCGGGCCGGCTGCACCGCTCACGGGCCGGCTTGGGAACCCGCTCACCGACGCGCACCACCGCAAGATCACGAACACCGCACCCCTCATTGCATAAAACTGCGGTCATGCGTATAGTCATGCCATCGATTGGGAGGTCCGATGACGGTACGCGTGGCAGTGGCAGGAGCGAGCGGGTACGCGGGCGGAGAAGTGCTCCGGCTGCTGCTCGCCCATCCCGGTGTCGAGGTCGGCGCGCTCACCGGCAACTCCAACGCGGGGCAGAAGCTGGGATCGCTCCAGCCGCACCTGGTCCCGCTGGCCGACCGGGTGCTGGAGCCGACCACCGCCGAGGTCCTCGCCGGGCACGACGTGGTCTTCCTCGCCCTGCCGCACGGGCAGTCCGCGGCCGTCGCCGAGCAGCTCGGCGGCGACGTCCTGGTCATCGACATGGGCGCCGACTTCCGGCTCCGGGACGCGGCAGCCTGGGAGCGGTTCTACGGCTCCCCGCACGCCGGGACCTGGCCCTACGGCCTCCCCGAGCTGCCGGGTGCCCGCGGCGCGCTGGAGGGGTCCAAGCGCGTCGCGGTGCCCGGCTGCTACCCCACCGCGGTGTCGCTCGCCCTTTTCCCGGCGTACGCCCACGGGCTCGTCGAGCCGGACGCCGTGATCGTCGCCGCGAGCGGCACCTCCGGCGCGGGCAAGGCCCCGAAGCCGCACCTGCTCGGCTCCGAGGTCATGGGCTCCATGTCCCCGTACGGTGTCGGCGGCGGCCACCGGCACACCCCGGAGATGGCCCAGAACCTGGGCGACGCGGCCGGTGAGCCGGTCGCCGTGTCCTTCACGCCCGTCCTCGCCCCCATGGCCCGCGGCATCCTCGCCACGTGCAGCGCCAAGGCGAAGCCGGGCGTCGGCGCGGCGGACGTGCGGGCCGCGTACGAGAAGGCGTACGGCGACGAGGTGTTCGTGCACCTCCTGCCGGAGGGGCAGTGGCCCGCGACCGCCTCGGTGTACGGCTCCAACGCCGTCCACGTCCAGGTCGCATACGACGAGGCCGCCGGGCGGGTGATCGCGGTCAGCGCCATCGACAACCTGACGAAGGGCACCGCCGGGGGCGCGGTGCAGAGCATGAACATCGCCCTCGGGCTCCCCGAGGACACGGGACTCTCCACGATCGGAGTCGCCCCGTGAGCCTCGCACACGCAGCCACCGGCCTGCAGACGACGACGATGCCCGCACCGGCGCGCTGCGCGGGCGGAGAAGCGAACGGAGAAGGACAGTGAGCGTCACGGCAGCCAAGGGGTTCACGGCGGCGGGCATCGCCGCCGGAATCAAGGAGAACGGCAACCCGGACCTGGCCCTCGTGGTCAACACCGGTCCGCGCCGCGCCGCCGCGGGCGTCTTCACCTCCAACCGCGTGAAGGCCGCTCCCGTCCAGTGGTCCGAGCAGGTCTTGAAGAGCGGCGAGCTGTCCGCCGTCGTCCTCAACTCGGGCGGTGCCAACGCCTGCACCGGCCCCCGGGGCTTCCAGGACACCCACGCCACCGCCGAGAAGGCCGCCGAGGTGCTGGACGTCGGCGCCGGCGAGGTCGCCGTCTGCTCCACCGGCCTCATCGGGGTGCTGCTCCCCATGGACAAGCTCCTCCCGGGCGTGGAGAAGGCCGCCGCCGAACTGTCCGAGCACGGCGGCGAGAAGGCCGCCATCGCCATCAAGACCACCGACACCGTCCACAAGACGGCCGTCGCCTCCCGGGACGGCTGGACCGTCGGAGGCATGGCGAAGGGCGCCGGCATGCTCGCCCCCGGCCTCGCCACCATGCTGGTCGTCCTCACCACCGACGCGGACGTCGCCGCGCCGGACCTCGACAGGGCGCTGCGCGGCGCCACCCGCGTCACCTTCGACCGGGTCGACTCCGACGGCTGCATGTCCACCAACGACACCGTGCTGCTGCTCGCCTCCGGCGCCTCCGGCACCACGCCCGCGTACGACGACTTCGCCGAGGCGGTGCGCGAGGTGTGCGACGACCTGGGCCGCCGGCTCATCGGTGACGCCGAGGGCGCCAGCAAGGAGATCAAGGTGGAGGTGGTCAACGCCGCCACCGAGGACGACGCCGTCGAGGTGGGCCGGTCCATCGCCCGCAACAACCTCCTCAAGTGCGCCATCCACGGCGAGGACCCCAACTGGGGCCGGGTGCTGTCCGCGATCGGCACCACCTCCGCCGCCTTCGAGCCCGACCGGCTGAACGTCGCCATCAACGGCGTCTGGGTCTGCCGGAACGGCTCCGTCGGAGAGGACCGCGACCTCGTCGACATGCGCTACCGCGAGGTGCGCATCACCGCCGACCTCGCCGCGGGGGACGCCTCCGCCGTCATCTGGACCAACGACCTGACCGCCGACTACGTCCACGAGAACAGCGCCTACTCGTCATGACCCACGCCACGCGGAAGCACACCGCGCTCCCCAAGGCCCAGATCCTCATCGAGGCGCTGCCCTGGCTCACCCGCCACCACGGCAAGACCGTCGTCATCAAGTTCGGCGGCAACGCCATGGTCGACGACGAACTGAAGGCCGCTTTCGCGCAGGACGTCGTGTTCCTGCGGCACGCCGGCCTGAGGCCCGTCGTGGTCCACGGCGGCGGCCCGCAGATCAGCGCCGCCCTCGACCGGCACGGCATCGTCAGCGAGTTCAAGGCGGGCCTCCGCGTCACCACCGAGGACGCGATGGACGTCGTACGGATGGTCCTCGCCGGCCAGGTGCAGCGCGAACTCGTCGGGCTGCTCAACCAGCACGGCCCGCTGGCCGTCGGCCTCACCGGCGAGGACGCCCACACGATCACCGCCACCCGGCACCGGCCGCGCATCGACGGCGAGCAGGTCGACATCGGCCGGGTCGGCGAGATCACCGCGCTCGACACCGGCGCGATCGAGGCGCTCCTCGCCGACGGCCGCATCCCGGTCGTCTCGTCGATCGCCCGCTCGCAGGACGACGGGCACGTCTACAACGTCAACGCCGACACGGCGGCCGCGGCGCTCGCCGCGGCACTGGGCGCCGAGACCCTGATGGTCCTCACCGACGTCGAGGGCCTCTACGAGGACTGGCCGAACAGCGACGAGGTCATCAGCCGCCTCACCGCCACCGAACTCGAAAAGCTTCTCCCCGAGCTGTCCAGCGGCATGGTCCCCAAGATGGAGGGCTGCCTGCACGCCGTACGCAACGGCGTGCACACCGCCCGCGTCATCGACGGCCGCGTCCAGCACTCCATCCTGCTGGAGATCTTCACCGACGAGGGCATCGGCACGATGGTCGTGCCCGACACCGAAGGGGTCACCCCGTGAGCGCGAACGAGGAACTCACCCGGCGCTGGCAGTCCGCCATGGCGGACAACTACGGCACGCCCCGCCTGCCCCTGGTCCGCGGTGCCGGGGCGTACGTGTGGGACGCCGACGGCAAGCGGTACCTCGACTTCGTCGGCGGCATCGCCGTGAACGCCCTGGGCCACGCCCATCCCGCGGTCGTGCGGGCGGTCTCCGAGCAGATCGCGTCGCTCTCCCACGTCTCCAACCTGTTCATCGCGCCGCCTCCCGTCGCCCTCGCCGAGCGCCTGCTGCAGCTCGCGGGCCGCCCCGGCCGGGTCTTCTTCTGCAACTCGGGCGCCGAGGCCAACGAAGCCGCCTTCAAGCTCGGCCGGCTGACGGGCCGCACGCACATGGTGGCCACCGACGGAGGCTTCCACGGCCGCACGATGGGCGCGCTGGCCCTGACCGGCCAGCCCGCCAAGCAGCAGCCGTTCCTGCCGCTGCCCGGGGACGTCACCCACGTCCCGTACGGGGACGCCGAAGCGCTGCGCGCCGCCGTCACCACCGACACCGCCTTTGTCATCGTCGAGCCCGTCCAGGGCGAGAACGGCGTGGTCGTGCCGCACTCCGAGGGCTACCTGCGGTCCGTCAGGGAGATCACCCGGGCCACCGGCACGCTCCTCGTGCTCGACGAGGTCCAGACCGGAGTCGGGCGCTGCGGCCACTGGTTCGCGCACCAGGCCGAAGGGGTCGAGCCGGACGTCGTCACCCTCGCCAAGGGCCTGGGCGGCGGTCTTCCGCTCGGCGCGCTCCTCGCTTTCGGGGAGGCGGCCGACCTGCTGAAGCCCGGACACCACGGCACCACCTTCGGCGGCAACCCGGTGGCGTGCGCCGCCGGGCTGGCCGTGCTGGACACGCTGGCCGCGGACGGCGCCCTCGACCGCGTGAAGCGTCTCGGGGAGCGGCTCCGCGAAGGCGTCGAGGCCCTCGGCCACCCGTTGGTCTCCCACGTCCGCGGCGCCGGACTGCTGCTGGGTATCGTGCTCACGGAGCCGCTCGCCGCACAGGTGCAGCAGGCGGCTCAGGACGCCGGCCTCCTGGTGAACGCACCGGCCCCCGACGTCGTACGGATCATGCCCCCGCTGATCATCGGTGACGACGACGTGGACGCCTTCCTCCAGGCACTGCCGGGCGCCCTGGACCACGCCCACGGGGAGACACGAGCCGGAGAATGACACAGCGATGACCGAGGCGCACGACTACGGGCAGGGCGGGTCCAACGGGCAGGGCGGACCCGCCGTGCCCCACACCCGCACGGCACGCCACCGCCGGATCGTGGACATCCTCAACCGGCAGCCGGTGCGCTCCCAGAGCCAGCTGGCGAAGCTCCTCGCGGACGACGGGCTGAGCGTCACCCAGGCGACGCTCTCGCGCGACCTCGACGAACTCGGCGCGGTGAAGATCCGCAACACCGGCGGCGAACTCATCTACGCGGTGCCCAGCGAGGGCGGTTTCCGCACCCCGCAGGCGCCGCTCGGCGAGTCTGCCAAGGAGGAGCGCATGCGGCGCCTCTCGGGCGAACTCCTCATCTCCGCCGAGGCGTCGGCGAACCTGGTGGTCCTGCGCACGCCGCCGGGCGCCGCCCAGTTCCTGGCCTCCGCCATCGACCAGGCCGAGCTGCACGACATCCTCGGCACCATCGCCGGCGACGACACCCTCCTGCTCATCTCCCGCGAGCCCGAGGGCGGCCAGGCCCTGGCCGACCACCTCCTGCGCCTCGCCGAACGGGACCGCTGAGGCGCCGCCCGCAAGGGGACGCGGCGGCGGCGCGGCGGGACACCGGCGTCCCGCCCGCGGCGCAAGGAGCCTTCACCGCACCGGCAGGCCCCGCGGCCGGGGGGAGCGGCGGCAGCCCGTCAGCCGGGCACCCGCCGTGCGCGGGATGGGGCGGCGGTTCGCCAGCCGGGCACCCGCCGTGCGCCGGATGGGGCGGCAGCCCGTCAGCCGGGACCCCGGGAGCGCCGGGGCGGGGTGGCAGCTCGTCGGCCGGGCCCCTTGGTGCGCCCAGTGGGCGGCGGCCCGTCAGCCGCTACCCGGGCACGTCCAAGGGGCGCGTCCGGGTCTGACCCCGCGCCGCATCGGACGCCCCGTCACCTCTCCCGCTGCGCCGTGCGGATCTCGATGCGGGGGCGCTCGTCCTTCCGCACCCACCGCAGGATCCGTACCATCGCCTCCCTCGGCACCGACACGCAGCCCGCCGTGGCGCCCTTGCCGTGGACGTGCAGGAAGATGCCGGCCCCCCGCCCCCGCACCGGGCGGTCGTAGTTGAAGGCGACGACCAGCCCGTAGGCGTACTGCTCCGTGTAGGTGACGAGGTGTTCGGCCTCGTCCGCCCGGCAGTCGGCCGGCAGCGGCTCCACCCAGCGGTTGTACGACGCCGACGCGTTGTCCTGGCACCACCACGAGTCCGCGCGCACCCGGCGGTACGGGTAGGACGTGCCGCGCGGAGCAGGCTCGATGCCGAACGCGTACGGGAGCCCGTACACCCCCGTCGGGGTCGTCGACGTGCCCTGCTCACGCTGCTCGCCCGCCACCAGGCCGCCCGATCCGAAGCGCGCCGGTGCCGAGCCGACGCGGACCCACCGGCCCCACCCGCCGCGCCGCTCCCACCAGCTCACCGTGCCGCTGGTCGCCCCGGCGTGCGGGGCCTCGGCCGTGATGAGCTGCCGCCCGGGGGCGCGGCGTGGGCGGGGAGAGGCCCGCGGTGGGAAGGAGGAGCAGGGCGGCGGTGGCGAGGGCGTGGCGGCGGCGCATGGGCCCGACCGTATGCGCGGCGGCGCCTCAGCGCGCCTCGGGCACGTCCGTCCGGGGCGGCACCGGCAGCGGCAGGGCCGGCAGCCCGTCCAGGCTGTGGCCCACGTGCTCCTTCTTCTCGCAGTACGCCCTGAACTGCTCGTCCGTCTTGCGCCCGAAGTACTCGGCGTGCTGGGTGCGTTCCTCCTGGTAGTCCATGAACGGCACGGCGAAGCCGCAGGTGTCGCTGATCCTGCGGGCCCGGACCACCACGACGGCGCGGGCGCTGGGGCCGTCGGCCTCCCCGAAGTGCCGGATGAGGCCGGCCCAGCGCGGGTCGTCGCGGAAGACGGGTTCCCCGGTGCCGTGCACGCGCAGGATCTTGGGCGGGCCGTCGAAGGCGCACCACATGAGCGTGATCCGGCCGTTGCCCTCCTCCCGCAGGTGGGCGATGGTCTCGGCGCCGCTGCCGCCGAAGTCCAGGTAGGCGAGAGTCCGCTCGTCCAGTACGGCGAGGGTGCCCTTGCGGCCCTTGGGGGAGAGGTTGACATGCCCGTCGCCGGAGAGCGGGGCGGTGGCCGTGAAGAAGACGGGCTGCTGCTCGATGAACGTCCGTATGCGGCCGTCGATGGTGTCGTATCGCTGTCCCATGCCGTTGATTCTGCTGGTCGACCTGTGTCGTGCGCACGGAGTTCCGCCTGTCGGACAGGTGTCCCGCTCTCGGGATGCGTTGACAAAACATACGGACCTCTGCATAGTTATGCTCATTGCTGGTGTGCCGAAGGAGACTCCGTGGCCGAGCGAGCCGTCCCCGCCCACCCGGGCAACCGGGGCGCCCGTGCAGCGGCGGCGGGCACCGGCGTCCCAGACCGGCAGTCGGGGACCGCCGCACGGCGGCACCGCCGGTCCGCGCGGCCTTGACCGGCCGCCCGGCACGCACCCGACTGGCGCACCACCCACCCGGCCTCCGCCTCCCCGCCTCCTTCCGCGGCGGGGAGGCGGCCGCACCTCCAAGGAGCTTCCCGCAGTGAGCAGCAACAACGGTGACGTCCGGCTCTGGGGCGGCCGGTTCGCCGACGGCCCGGCCGACGCGCTGGCGAAACTCTCCGCCTCGGTCCACTTCGACTGGCGGCTCGCGCCGTACGACATCGCCGGCTCGCGCGCCCACGCCCGCGTGCTGCACAAGGCGGGGCTCCTGGCCGAGGACGAGCTCACCCGCATGCTGGCCGGGCTCGACGCCCTGGAGGCCGACGTGGCGTCCGGCGCCTTCACCGGCACGATCGCGGACGAGGACGTGCACACCGCCCTGGAGCGCGGCCTGCTGGAGCGCCTGGGGCCCGACCTCGGCGGCAAGCTGCGCGCCGGCCGGTCCCGCAACGACCAGGTGGCGACGCTCTTCCGTATGTACCTGCGGGACCACGCCCGCATCCTCGGCGGACTGCTCGCTGACCTCCAGGGCGCCCTCGTGGGTCTCGCCGAGGCGCACCCGGATGTCGCCATGCCGGGCCGCACCCACCTCCAGCACGCCCAGCCGGTGCTCTTCGCGCACCACGTGCTCGCCCACGTCCAGTCGCTGTCCCGGGACGCCGAGCGGCTGCGCCAGTGGGACAAGCGCACCGCGGTCTCCCCGTACGGCTCCGGCGCCCTGGCCGGGTCCTCGCTCGGCCTCGACCCGGAGGCGGTCGCCCAGGACCTGGGCTTCGAGAACGGCAGCTCCGGCAACTCCATCGACGGCACGGCGTCCCGCGACTTCGTCGCCGAGTTCGCCTTCATCACCGCGATGATCGGTGTGAACCTGTCGCGGATCGCGGAGGAGGTCATCATCTGGAACACGAAGGAGTTCTCCTTCGTGACGCTCCATGACGCCTTCTCGACCGGCTCGTCGATCATGCCGCAGAAGAAGAACCCGGACATCGCGGAGCTCGCCCGCGGCAAGTCGGGCCGCCTGATCGGCAACCTCACCGGCCTGCTCGCCACTCTGAAGGCGCTGCCGCTCGCGTACAACCGCGACCTCCAGGAGGACAAGGAGCCGGTCTTCGACTCCTGCGACCAGCTGGAGGTCCTGCTGCCCGCCTTCACCGGCATGATGGCGACCCTCACGGTGAACCGCGAGCGCATGGAGGAGCTGGCCCCCGCGGGCTTCTCCCTGGCCACGGACATCGCCGAGTGGCTGGTCAAGCAGGGGGTGCCGTTCCGCGTGGCGCACGAGGTCGCCGGCGAGTGCGTCAAGGAGTGCGAGGCGCAGGGTATCGAGCTGGACCAGCTCACCGACGAGCAGTTCGCCAAGATCTCCGAGCACCTCACGCCCGAGGTGCGCACCGTCCTCAACGTGCCCGGCGCCCTCGCCGCGCGCAGCGGCCGCGGCGGTACGGCGCCTTCCGCCGTCGCCGTGCAGCTCGCCGAGGTCAAGGCCGACCTGGTGATCCAGCGGGCCTGGGCCGACGCCAGGAAGAAGTAGCGCCTCCCGCGCGGACGAAGGCGGTGGTGCCCGTGGTGCAGCAGCACTGCGGGCACCGCCGCCTCCCCGGTTCCGGCACCCGGCCGGTGCCGCCGGCGTCCCGGCGCACCGGCCCTCCTCCGCCGGCGCCCATGGCCTCACGCGCGCACGGGCGGACCGCCCGCGCCACGGTCCGGACGCGGCCGCATGCGCCTCCTGCGCGGGGCGCCCCAGCCGCTACAGCGCCGCCGCCCACGCGTGCAGCGCGTCGAAGTCCTGCCGGGCCAGCCCGATCCGGGGATCGACGCGGAGGAGCAGCGCGGCGGCCAGGTGCCGCTGCCCGACGTACTCCCTGTCGTACACCGTGATGTCGTCGTCCACCCAGGCGAAGGGTCGCCCGGCCGCGTACTCCAGTAGGTACTGCGTCTTCCAGAAGGTCCCGGCGGGCGCCCGGCCGTGCATCGCCGGCCAGTCGACGAAGGGCAGCCCGGGCAGCCCCAACCGCGGGCCTATCCACGTGTTGGCCTCGCCCTTCCATGTGGTCGCCCACACCAGTTCGTACGCCTCGGCCAGCGCGCGCAGCTCCGTGCCGTGGTCCGGGTTCAGCCACACCCGCAGCGGCCGTCCGGTGCTCCACCCCTCGGGCCGCATGCGATGCGTCCCGTATCCCGCGGGGCGGCGCTGCGCCTGCGCCGCGTAGGGGTTCAGCGGTCCGTCGACGTCCAGCAGCAGCAAGGGTTTCTCCGGCATGCGCACCTGCTCCCTTCCGACCCAAACAGTGAGTCGATCACCTTTCAGGTGAGACATTGCTGTCTCAATAGGGGTATGGTTGTCTCATGAGTGTTGACCGTGACCAGGTGCTCCGCACCGCCGCCGCCCTGCTCTCCCGCAAGTCGACCGCCACCATGGACGAGGTCGCACGCGCCGCGGGCATCGGGCGCGCCACCCTGCACCGGCACTTCGCCGGGCGGGACGCGCTGGTCAGGGCGCTGGAGGAGCTCGGCATCCAGGAGTTCGAGGCGGCGCTCGACGCGGCCGCGCTCGACGAGGGCGGCGCGGAGGACGCGCTGCGGCGGCTGGTCGCCGGGGTGGAGCCCGTCGCCGGACTGCTGTCGTTCCTCGTCACCGAGAACCAGCTGTTCGAGGGCGACCAGGTCAACGAAGGCTGGGCCCGGCTCGACGCGCGGGTCTCCGCGCTGTTCCGGCGCGGCCAGGAACGCGGCGAGTTCCGGATCGACCTGACGCCCGCCTGGCTCACCGAGGCGCTCTACGGGCTCGTCGGCACCTGCGCCTGGGCCGTGCAGGACGGCCGGGTCGCCGCCAAGGACTTCCAGTACATGATCGTCGAGCTGCTGCTCGGCGGAGCACGACGCAGGAGTGTGGACCAGTGACCGGCACCCGAACCGTAGAGCACGCCGAGGGCGGCGAGGCGACCGCCCGGCGGCCGGGGCGGTGGCTCGCGCTCGCCGTCCTCGTCTTCGCCGTCCTCCTCGTCGCCGTCGACGCCACCGTCCTCGGCCTCGCGACCCCGTTCCTGAGCGAGGACCTCAAGCCGTCCGGCACCCAGCTGCTGTGGATCGGCGACGTCTACTCCTTCGTGATCGCCGGTCTGCTGGTCTCGATGGGAAGCCTGGGCGACCGCATCGGGCGCAAGAAGCTGCTCCTCGTCGGCGCGACCGCGTTCGGCGCGGTGTCCGTGCTGAACGCGTACGCCACCAGCCCCGAGATGATGATCGTCGCCCGGGCCCTGCTCGGCGTCGCGGGCGCGACCCTCATGCCGTCGACGCTGGCGCTCATCCGCAACCTCTTCCACGACCCGCGCGAGCGCAGCCTCGCCATCGGCATCTGGGCTGCCACGGCGTCGGCGGGCGCGGCCGTCGGCCCGCTCGTCGGCGGCGCCCTGCTGGAGCACTTCTGGTGGGGCTCGGTCTTCCTCATCAACCTGCCGGTGATGGCCGTCCTCGTCGTCGTCGGCCTCCGGCTGATCCCCGAGTCGAAGAACCCCGCGCCCGGCCCCTGGGACCTGCCGAGCGTCGCCGGTTCCCTCGTCGGCATGATCGGCGTCGTGTACGCGGTGAAGGAGACGGCCGCGCACGGACTGCACCTGGACGCCGCGGTGGCCGGGGTCGTCGGCGCCGCGGGGCTGGCCTGGTTCGTGCGCAGGCAGCTCAGGCTCGACGCGCCGCTGCTGGACATGCGGTTGTTCCAGCACCGCGGTTTCTCGGCCGCCGTCCTCGCCGACCTGCTGACGATCCTGGGCCTTGCGGGACTGATCTTCTTCCTGTCCCAGTTCCTCCAGCTCGTCCAGGGCCGCAGCCCCCTGCAGGCCGGCCTCGCGGAGCTGCCCGCCGCGCTCGGCGCGATCGGTGCCGGACTCGTCGCGGGCTTCGTGGCCCGGCGGTTCTCCGTACGGTCCGCCGTGTCCGGCGGTCTCGCCGCGGTCGGCCTCGCGCTGGCCGCCCTGACGGCCCTCGGCCGCGAGACGGGCTACCCGCTGCTGGGTGCCTCCCTGCTCGTCGTCGGCATCGGCGCGGGGCTCGCCTTCACCGTCACCGCCGACGTCATCCTGTCCAGCGTCCCCAAGGAGCAGGCGGGCGCCGCCTCCGCCGTGTCGGAGACCGCGTACGAGCTGGGCGCGGCCCTCGGCATCGCAGTGCTGGGCTCCATCGTGACCGGCGTCTACCGGGACTTTCCCACGCCCCACGGCGTGCCCGAGCCGGTCGCGGCGGCGGCGCACGAGTCGCTGGGCGGCGCGGTGGAGGCGGCGGCGGCCCTACCGGAACGTTCCGCCGGCGCGCTCGTCACCGCGGCCCAGGACGCCTTCGTGTCGGGCCTGCACATCGCGGCCGGCGTCGGGGCGGCCGTCCTCCTGGCCACGGCCGTGGCGGCCTGGTTCCTGCTGCGCGGCCAGCGGCTGGAGGGCGGCGCGGCCGAACACCCGTGACGCCCCCGCGCCCGGGGCGGCCCGGCCGCGTCCGCAGGCGGACGGCAGGCGACCGTTGCCGCACCGTACGCACCCCGGCCGAGATCGACACGCCCCGGCCGGGCCGTACGTCCCCTTCGGCGGGGTCTCCGTGTCCCGGCCGGGCCGTATGCGCCCCTTCGGCGGCGTGCGGTGTCCCGGTCGGGCGGTAGGTGGCTCTTTGGTGGGCGTGCAGTGTCTCGGTCGGGCGGTAGGTGGCCTTTCGGCGGGCGTGCGGTGTCTCGGTCGGGCCGTACGTGGCCCCTCGGCGGTCCCCGCGTCCCTGCCGGGCCGCACGCGCCCCCGGCAGGCCGGCCACGCCCCGGGCGCGGGCGCCGCTCCCAGATCGGACAGCCGCGGCCGGGCCGGACCGTACGCGCGGAGGGCCGCACCCCACGGACGGGGTGCGGCCCTCCTGCCTGCCTTCGCGACCGCGCGGCTACGCGGCCTTCGCCTTGGTGGCGTACATGTCCACGTACTCCTGCCCGGACAGCTGCATGACCTCGGCCATCACCGAGTCCGTCACCGCGCGCAGCACATAGCGGTCGCGGTCCATGCCGTCGTAGCGGGAGAACTCCATCGGCTCGCCGAACCGCACCGTCACCCGGCCCGGCCGCGGCAGCCCCGCGCCGCCCGGCTGCAGCTTGTCCGTGCCGATCAGCGCGAACGGCACCACGGGCGCACCCGTCATCAGCGTGAGCCGAGCGATGCCGGTGCGGCCGCGGTAGAGCCGGCCGTCGGGGGAGCGGGTGCCCTCCGGGTAGATGCCGAAGATACGGCCTTCCTCCAGCACCCGGCGGCCGGTGTGCAGCGCCGCCACCGCGGCGCCGGCGCCGTCCCGGTCCACCGGGATCATGCCGACCCCGGTGAAGAACCACGCCATGAGACGCCCCTTGAGGCCCTTGCCGGTGACGTACTCGTTCTTGCCGATGAAGCACACCTGGCGGTCCACGACGAGGGGGAGGATCATCGAGTCGATGAAGGTGAGGTGGTTGCCCGCCAGGATCACCGGCCCCGACGCGGGGATGTTCTCGGCGCCCTCCACCTGTGGCCGGAACATCAGCCGCATGACCGGGCCGAGCACTGCCTTGATGAGCGCGAAGCGGGACAACGAGTCCTCCGGTGTTCCGGTGTGGTCTTGGGTCTGTGCAGGTGAGGACGATACTCGCGAGTCAGGTCCGCGCGCACGTCGGGTTCACCGAGTCGATACGCAGTGTTGACCTGTGTTTTCCACGCGTTCGTCCAGGGTCTCCCGTACGGAAGGCGTAGCCGCCTAGCATCGGCTGCGCTCAACCGATCGACAGCCGAACAGCGGAACGGGCCGTCCGCCGAACAGGCGAACAGGCGCGCTGCCGCCGACACGCTCACGCAGGGAGCCTTCATGACAACGGGTGCGCGCAGGAGTTGGGGCCGCCGGAACGTCCTCGGAGCAGCAGTGCTGGGGACGGCCGCGCTCTCGGCGGGCGGGGCGGCGGCCGGCACGGCGGCCGCGGCCGCCCGCACCGCCGCCGGATCCGCGGACGCCGCAGGGCACGGAGCCCCCGCCGGGCGGCACCCGGCCCACCGGCGGCTGCCCGCTCCCGCGGTCATCGCCCACCGCGGCGCCAGCGGCTACCGCCCGGAACACACCATGGGCTCCTACCAGCTGGCCCTCGACATGGGTGCCGACGTCATCGAGCAGGACCTCGTGCCCACGAAGGACGGGCACCTGGTGTGCCGCCACGAGAACGACATCACGGGCACGACGGACGTCGCGGACCACCCCGAGTTCGCCTCGCGCCGCACCACCAAGACCGTCGACGGGCAGGCGCTCACCGGCTGGTTCACGGAGGACTTCACGCTCGCCGAGCTGAAGACCCTCCGCGCCAAGGAGCGCATCCCGGGCACGCGGCCGCACAACACCCTCTACGACGGCCGGTGGACCGTGCCGACCTTCGACGAGGTGCTGCGCTGGGCCGAGAAGGAGGGCCGCCGCCGGGGCCGTCCGGTGTGGCTGCACGTCGAGACCAAGCACCCCACCTACTTCCGCAAGCTCGGCCTGGGCCTGGAGGAGCGGCTGGCCCGGCTGCTCCGCCGGTACGGCCGCCACCGCGCCGACTCCCCGACGTTCCTCCAGTCCTTCGAGCCCAGCAGCATGGAGCGCATGGCGCGGCTGGTCGGCACGCCCCGCGTGGTGCTGCTCTGGACGCCCGACGACCGGCCCTGGGACTTCGTCGAGGCAGGCGACCCGCGTACCGTCGCGGACCTCGTCACACCCGAGGGCCTGGACTGGATCGCCTCCTATGCGCAGGGCATCGGCCCGCTCCTGGACCTGGTCGTGCCCCGCGACGCCGAGGGCCGCCTGGGCGAGGCCACCACCCTCGTCCGCGACGCCCACGCCCGCGGGCTGGTCCTCCACCCGTACACCTTGCGCAACGAGAACCGCTTCCTGCCCGCCGACTTCCGGCGCGGGACGGACCCGGACGCATACGGCGACGTCTTCGGCGCGTACCGGGCGTACTTCGCCACCGGCATCGACGGCATCTTCACCGACCAGCCGGACACCGCACTGCTGGCTGCCGCCGACCACCGGGACCGCCGCGGGTAGCACCCACGCCACGCTGCGGGACGGCCCCGCCACGCCCCGGGCCTCCCGCGGCGGGCGGGGGCGGACGTGCTCGTGGCACGCCGCGGGGCGGGCGCCGCACCACCCGGTGCGCGCCTGCCTTCGCCCCGGCGCCGCCCCCGACCGGCGGTGGCGGCCGAATCCGCGGCGGGCGCACGCGGGGCCCCTTTTCCGCGCCGCCCCGACCAGCGGAGGACGTCAGCCGCACGCCCCGCGGCAGCCCCATCGGGGGATTGGGCGCGTACGCGGCAACCGTCCGCGCCCCGCCGCGTGTCGTGTCCGGCATGACCTCCCGCGAACCAGCAGGCCACCGGTCGGCCGCCCCCGAACTCACCGGACTGGTCGGCGCCCTCGCCCCGCTGCTCACCGCCGAGTCCGACGCCGAGGCCCCGGCCGCGGGCGTCGACTCCCACGACCTCCAGCAGGCCGTCTGGCTGCGCCTGCTGGAGTGCCACGCGGGCCCCGGACTGCCGGAGCGCCCCGCCGACTGGCTGCGCCGCGCCGTGCGCGCCGAGGCCCGCCGGGCCCGCCGCACCGCCGTACGGGAGCTGCCCTACGGTCCCGAGGACGAGCCGGCGCCCGACGGCCGCCACCAGCCCGCGCACGACGCCGCCCCGAACGCGCCGCACTCGCCGCCGAGCGGCAGCGGGCCCTGCGCGCCGCGGTACGCCGCTCACCCGTCGGATGCCGGCGACTGCTGGCTGCGATGTTGTCGCCGAACGACCTCACCTACCGCGAAATCGCAGGAAAGTTGGGTATCTCACAGGGGAGTTTGGGACCGATGCGTTCCCGTTGCCTGGGATGCCTGCGCAGAATGCTCGCGGCAGAGGTTGCCGCACCGGACGGTTGGGAAAGGTGCGTTCGACCGACAGGGCGAATCAGGTGAGCCGGAGGCATGCACACATGGGCATGAGCGTGACCATCACAGCGGCGAGCGCGCAGGACGCCGAGCAGATCCTCAAGCTGCAGTACCTCTGCTACCAGAGCGAGGCCGAACTGTACGGCGACTACACCATCGAGCCCCTGACCCAGACGCTCGACGAGCTGAGGGCCGAGCTCCGGCGCGGCCACGCCCTCGTCGCCCGCCTCGGGGACGAGGTCGTCGCCTCCGTGCGCGGCGAGGTCGACGACGCCGGCACGGCCCGGATCGGCAAGCTCATCGTGCACCCGCGGATGCGCCGCCACGGACTCGGCGGCCGCCTGCTCGACGCCATCGAGCAGCACTTCGCCACCGCCCCCGCCGACGGCGCCGTCGCCAAGCGCTTCCGGCTCCTCACCGGCCACCGCAGCGAGGGCAACCTGAACCTGTACCGCAAGAAGGGCTACGAGACCGTGGCCAGGGAGCAGGCCGGCCCGCGGCTCACGCTCGTCACGCTGGAGAAGGCCGCCTAGAGGCCCCGCCCGCGGCAGTGCCCGCGCCGCCCGGCGGTGTGCCGGTCGCCGGCGGCGACCGGTCGGCGAGCGCGGCGCGCGACGGTCAGGCCGCGGCACGCGCCGCGGCGGTGCGGGACCTGCGCAGCCACCACATGCCCGTGACGGGCAGCAGCACCGGGATGAACACGTATCCGTAACCGAACTCCGACCACACCGTCGTGTCGGGGAAGGCATGCGGGTCCAGCAGGGTCCACGTCCCCACCGTCAGCACTCCCGCCAGCTCGGCGGCGCAGCACACCAGAGCCGCCCTGCGGGCCGTCTCGCCGCCCCGTACCAGCGTGTACGTGATGAAGACGTACACCACCGCCGCGACCGCCGAGAGCGTGTACGCCAGCGGGGCGCGGTCGAAGTCGACGGCGATCTGGTACACGGACCGCGACACGGCGCCGACCGACATCACCCCGTACAGCCACACCAGCAGCATGCCCGGGCCCTTCACCAGGGACGTGCCCGCCATCAGCCCTCCCACCAGATGTCGTGGAGGCGCACCTCCAGCACCGCCAGCACCAGCGCCCCGGCGGCGGCCGTCGCCGAGCCCCAGCGGCTGCGCTCCACCAGCGACATGAAGCCCGCCGCCGGCACCGCGAAGAACGCGCCCAGCAGGTACGCCACGAAGATCGCCGTGCCCTCCTCGGGCTCGCCGCCGCCCGCCAGCCTCACCACGCCGACCACCAGCTGGGCCAGCGCCAGCACCGTCACCACGGCCATGCCGAGGAAGTGCCAGTCCTTCGTCGGCTGGTCCCGGTAGGCGGCGAAGCCGCACCACGCGGCCAGCAGGAGCGCGGCCACGGACACCGCGACCGTGAGGGCTGTGAGCATGGACTCGAGACTATTACGCCCCGAGAACCCGCCGGCGCCGACCCCGGCCCCCGCCTCGCCTGGCCCTCGCTTCTGGTGCCCGTCTTACTCGGTCCCCGTCTCACGCGGTCTCCGCCTCATCTGGCCCTCGCTCACTCGGCTTCTGCCTCACGTGGCCCTCGCCGACCCCGGCCTCCGTTTCACCCGGTCCCCGCGTCACCTGGCCTCGCTCACCCGGCCTCCGTCTCACCCGGCCTCAGCCTCACGCGGCCTCATGTCATCCGGGTCCGCACCTGACCCGGGCCGCGCCTCACCTGGCCTGCTTCCTCCTGGACGCCCCGGAGGCGCCGGCAGCGGACGCGCGGGCCCCACCGGACGTCGGCCCGAGCCCTCGGGCCGGACGGATTCCCCGAGTGGTCTTGACCACAGCGGCGGTCCACCCGCGGGCCCGCGGACCGCCCTGCCGAGCCCCCGTCGCCGCAGGCCAGAAGCGGGATGGAGGCGCGGCCCGGTTCGACCCGGCCAGGGTGAACCGTCCGTATCGTGCCCGCGGGGCGTCCGATATGCGGACACCGGTGATCGGTTCGCGGCGGCCTCTGCTTGAATGGCAGCCATGACCACGACGAGCAGCCGCACCCTTGCGACCGAGGCGATGATGACGCCCGGTGCTCGTTGTATGTGTCGAATGTGCGCCTTCTGAGGGCCCCCGACCGAGCCTCGCGCCCCGAAGCGAGACCGACCGCGACACCCGAGCCCGCGTCCGTGCGCCAGACCGCCGGACCGCGCCCGCCCCGCGCACCAGCCTGCCCACGGCAGCCCCGCGCCGCGTGTCGGAAACCGAACCGGATCGACGAATGCCCCGTGCCCGGCGGACACCGCGCCGTGCACTCGACAGTGACGGAAACACCCCTGTGATCACCACCAAGGGCCTGACCAAGGTCTACGAGTCGCGCGGCCGCCAGGTCACCGCTCTGGACGGCGTCGACCTGCACGTCCGCGAAGGCGAGGTGTTCGGCGTCCTCGGCCGGAGCGGCGCCGGCAAGTCCTCCCTCATCCGCTGCGTCAACCTCCTGGAACGCCCGACCTCCGGCACCGTGACGGTCGACGGCACCGACCTCACCGCCCTCGCCGGCCGCGGCCGCCGCGCCGGCCGGGAACTGCGCCGGGCCCGCAGCCGCATCGGCATGGTCTTCCAGCACTTCAACCTGCTGTCCTCGCGCACCGTCCAGGACAACGTGGAACTGCCCCTGGAGATCCTCGGCACGTCCGGCGCCGACCGCGCCCGCCGCGCCCTCGAACTCCTCGACCTCGTCGGCCTCGCCGACAAGGCCAGGGCCTACCCCGGGCAGCTCTCCGGCGGCCAGAAGCAGCGCGTCGGCATCGCCCGCGCCCTCGCGGGCAACCCCAAGGTGCTGCTCTCCGACGAGGCCACCAGCGCCCTCGACCCGGAGACCACCCGCTCCATCCTCCAGCTCCTGCGCGACCTCAACCGGCAGCTCGGCCTCACCGTGCTGCTCATCACGCACGAGATGGACGTCGTCAAGACCGTCTGCGACTCCGCCGCCCTCATGAAGCAGGGCCGCGTCGTCGAGTCCGGCACGGTGGCCGAACTCCTCGCGACCCCGGGCTCCGAACTCGCCCGCGAACTGTTCCCGGTCAGCGGCCGGGCCACCGGGCCCGACCGCACGGTCGTCGACGTGACCTTCCACGGCGCGACGGCCACCCGGCCCGTCATCTCCCAGCTCGCCCGTACGTACAACATCGACATCTCGATCCTCGGCGCCGCCATGGACACCGTCGGCGGCAATCAGATCGGCCGCATGCGCATCGAACTCCCCGGCCGCTACGAGGACAACGTCGTCCCCGTCGGCTTCCTGCGCGAACAGGGCCTCCAGGTCGACCCCGTCGACTCCCCGGGCTCCGGCGCCACCGCGATCGTCACCTCCGCCCTGGCCAAGGAAGGTGCCCAGTGACCTGGTCCGAGATGCAGCCCCTGCTCGTCCAGGGCACCCTCGACACCCTCTACATGGTGCTGTGGGCCACCGTCGTCTCCGTCCTCGGCGGACTGCCGCTCGGCATCCTCCTCGTCCTCACCGACAAGGGCGGACTGCTCAGGAACACCGCCGTCAACAAGACCGTCGGCGTGATCGTGAACATCGGCCGCTCACTGCCGTTCATCATCCTGCTGATTGCGCTGATCCCCTTCACGACCTTCGTCGTCGGCACCTTCATCGGGCCCACCGCGATGATCGTCCCGCTCGCCGTCGGCGCCATCCCGTTCTTCGCGCGCCTCGTCGAGACCGCGATCCGCGAGGTCGACCACGGCCTCGTCGAAGCCGTGCAGTCCATGGGCGGCTCCGTCCCCACCATCGTCCGCAAGGTCCTGCTGCCGCAGGCCCTGCCGTCGCTCGTCTCCGCCGTCACCACCACCGTCATCGTCCTCATCGGCTACTCCGCGATGGCCGGCGCGGTCGGCGGCGAAGGCCTCGGCTCCAAGGCCGTCACCTACGGCTACCAGCGCTTCGACACCACCTTCATGCTGGTCACCGTCGTGATCCTGGTCGCGGTCGTCAGCGCCGTCCAACTCCTCGGCGACGGCGTCGTACGGCTCCTCGCCCGCCGCGGCCGCACCGCGTCATGACCCCGGCCTCCACCCGGCCCCCGGCACCGCCGCACCCTCCGCACTCCCGGCCCCGGGCGCCGCCGCCACCGGCGCGCTCCCGGCCCCGGTGCGCCGCTGAACCCGGCGCACCCGCCGCCCGGTGCGCCGCCGAAGCGGCGCGGCCGGCACCCCGGTGCGCCGCCGAACCCGGCCCACCCCCGAGAACCGGCGCGCCCCCGCACCCCGGGCGGCGCGACCACAGAAGCCCGCACTCCTTGTCCGGGCGGACACCACACCAGAAAGAGGCACTCTTCGTGCGCAGCAACACCAAGACCATCGCCGCCTTCGCCGGCATCACCGTCCTCGCCCTCGGCCTGACCGCCTGCGGCACCGCCTCCGACCCGTCCTCCGCCAAGGACGGCTCCGGCACGCCCGACGCGGCCAAGCCGCTCGTCGTCGCCGCGTCCCCGACGCCGCACGCCGACATCCTCACGTACGTCAAGGACCACCTCGCCCGGAAGGCCGGGCTCACGCTGGAGATCAAGGAGTTCACCGACTACGTCCTGCCGAACACCGCCACGGACCAGGGACAGGTCGACGCCAACTACTTCCAGCACAAGCCGTACCTGGACGACTTCAACCAGAAGAACGGCACCGACATCGTGCCCGTCGCCGACGTCCACCTGGAGCCGCTCGGCCTCTACTCCGGCAAGCTGAAGGCCCTCAAGGACCTGAAGGCCGGCCAGACCGTCGCCGTCCCCAACGACACCACCAACGGGGGCCGCGCCCTCAAGCTCCTCGCCGACAACGGCCTCATCACCCTGAAGGACGGCGTCGGCGCCGGCGCCACCCTCGCCGACATCACCGACAAGAAGGGCCTGGAGTTCAAGGAGCTGGAGGCCGCCACCGTGCCCCGCGCCCTGAACGAGGTCGACGCCGCCGTCATCAACGGCAACTACGCCATCGAGGCCGACCTCAACCCGGCGAAGGACGCCCTCGCCCTGGAGAAGGCCGACGGCAACCCGTACGCCAACTTCCTCGCCGTGAAGAACGGCAACGAGGACGACCCGCGGATCAAGAAGCTCGCCGAACTCCTCACCTCCCCCGAGGTGAAGAAGTACATCGAGGACACCTACGAAGGGTCCGTCATCCCCGCCGCGGCCCAGGCCGGTTGACCCCACCTGAGCGGCCGTCACGTCACGGCGGCCCCGCGGAGGGCCCCGCGCACCACCCGGTGCGCGGGGCCCGCCCCGCCTCACCATGCACGGCGGCCCGCTGATGCTGCATGCTGTCCGTCCACGACCATCACCAGCGGTCGTCGCCCGTCCACGGAACAGTCCTCGGCCACCGGCATGGAGCTGCACATGACCCCCACCTTTCCGGACATCTCCATCAGCACGGAACGGTTGGTGCTGCGCCCCTACGACGCCGACGACATCCCGGCCCACACCGAGATGATGAACGACGAGCTCGTCACCGCCTGGACGTCCGCGCCCCAGCCGTACACCACCGCCCACGCCGAGCAGTGGGTGCGCAGGATCGCTCCTGCGGAGCGCGCCTCCGGGCGCGGCCTCGTCCTCGCCGTCACCGAGTTCCTCACCCAGCGCCTCGTCGGCACCGTCCACCTCCGCCAGGTCGACTGGCGGACCCGCTCCGCCACCGTGGCCTACGTGACCGCGCGCTGGGCCCGCGGCGAGGGATACGCCACCGAGTCCCTGCACGGGCTCGCCCGCTGGCTGTTCGAGGACCAGCGCTTCGAACGCCTGGAGCTGCGCACCGCCGCCGACAACACCGCCTCCCAGCAGGTCGCCCAGAAACTCGGCTGCATCAGCGAGGGCGTGCTGCGCAACGCCGGGATAGCGCGCGTCCAGGCCCCGGACGGCCGCTGGACGGAGACCAGGACCGACCTGATCATCTGGAGCCTGCTCCCCGAGGACCTGGAAGGCTCCGCCGACACCGGCACCGGCCGGCTCAGCCCCTCCTCCCACCTGCCCACCGGAACCGACTGGCGGTGACGGCGGCAGCGCGCCGCAGACCCCCCGGGCCCTCCCGTTCCGGGTACCCTCGCCCCTGCCACGACCTGCCACGACAGCCCCAGGGAGACAGACGACCATGGCCGACCGGGTCACGGTGATCGGATGGGACGGCTCGCCCCTCACCGCGGCCGCGCGGTCCGCCCTCTCGGCCGCCACCCTGGTCGCGGGGGCCGCCCACCACCTCGTCCTCCCGGACGTCCCCGACTCGGCGGAGCGGGTCCGCCTCGGCAGCGTCGACCTCGCCGCCCGCCGCATCGCCGGCCACCGCGGCACGGCCGTGGTCCTCGCCGACGGCGACCCCGGCTTCTTCGGCGTGGTCCGCACCCTGCGCGACCCCCGCCACGGGCTGGAGGTCGAGGTCGTCCCCGCCGTCTCCTCCGTCGCCGCCGCCTTCGCCCGCGCCGGCATGCCGTGGGACGACGCCCGGATCGTCGCCGCCCACACCCGTACGCTCCGCCGCGCCGTGAACGTCTGCCGCGCCCACCCCAAGGTCGCCGTCCTCACCTCGCCCGGCGCCGGACCCGCCGAACTCGCCCTCCTCCTCGACGGGGTGCACCGCACCTTCGTCATCTGCGAGGCGCTCGGCACCGCACGCGAGCAGGTCTCCGTCCTCACCTCCGACAAGGTCGCCGACCACGCCTGGCGCGATCCGAACGTCGTCCTCGTCATCGGCGGACACACCACCGGCGCGGCCGCCGACCGCAGCGGCAGCTGGCTCATGGGCGGCGCCCCGCACGATTCCGTACGCGGCTGGGCCCTGCCGCCGCAGGCGTACGACGCCGACCCCCGGCGCCCGGCGGCGCCGCCGGCACGGGCACCGGCACCGCCGACCCGGCCCCCGCCGCCGGCCGCGCCGGGACGGACGCCGGCGGCGGGACCGAGCTCCGGGCCGCCCAGCTCGCCCGCCTCGGGCCCCGCACCGGCGACCTCGTGTGGGACATCGGCTGCGGCGACGGCGCCTTCGCCGTGGAAGCGGCCCGCTTCGGCGCGGCCGTCATCGCCGTCGACGCCGACCCCGCCGCCTGCGCCCGCACCGACGCCGCAGCCCGCCGCTTCGGCGTCCAGCTCCAGACCGTGCACGGGCGCGCCCCGCACGTCCTGGAGCGGCTGCCCGAACCCGACGTCGTACGGATCGGGGGCGGGGGAGCGGCCGTCACTGCCGCCTGCGCCGACCGGCGGCCCGAGCGCATCGTCGCCCACGCCGCCACCCGCGACCAGGCGGAGGCCGTGGCGACCGCCCTCACCGACGGCGGGTACACCGTCGAATGCGCCCTCCTCCAATCCGTGCACCTCGACCCGGGCGCCTGGTCCGATCGCCACCGCGCGGTCGCCTTCCTCATCGCCGCGCACCGGCCCTGAGCCCCCGCGCCCCGCAAACCCGCCCCGTGACCCCGCCGCTACGGAAGGGCAGGTAGGCTGGCCGACCGTTCCACCGCAGCCGGACATGGGGCGGTTCCCTCCAGCACCCTGGAGGACCCTCATTCAATATCCGGAGAAGGGCCCCTTTTTGGGGCACCATGGGGGACAACGCGACCGGGGGGTGCGCGACGTGGCGCAGTCCACAGCCGATCGTGGCGCGGGCCCGCTGCCACGACGGCCGAACACGGCGAGAATGCTGCACGTCCGCGTGCTGTTCGTGCCGCGCGGCGCGCCCGCTCGTTACGTGTTGACGGGCGGAACTCTGAAGGAGCACAACCGATGGGCGAGGGGTACGCATGACTGACACCGGCCAGGTCCCGGCCGAAGGACTGCCGGAGAACGACGGTCTGGTGGAGCAGCCGGGTATGCCCGCTCCGGGTGCGTACGCCTTCCTCGATCCTGCCGAAGGCACCGCGGACGACGACGACCTGCTGCTGATGCCGGGCGCCCAGGGCGCCTGGACGGAACCGCAGCCGGGCGTGGCCCCGTCCCCGCCCGTGGCCGTCCCGTTGCCGCACACCGCCGACGGCGCTCCCGCCGAGCAGGCCGCCGCTGCCGCCCGGACCCCGGCCCCCGCCGAGGCGGCCGTGCCGCCCCAGGGATACGCGCCGGAGGAGGCCGCAGCCCCGCACGCGGCGCCCGTGCCGCCGCACCACGCGGCGCAGCACGGGGCGCCCTCCGGCGCGTACGACCTGAGCGACGCCCACGAGACCGGCGCCCACGAGGCGGGCGGACGCGACTCGGGCTCCGTCGACCTCGGAGCCGTCCGCATCCCGCCCCCGCCCCGGCCGCCGCGGCCGTACCGCCGCAGCCCCGCCGCCCGCTCCACATGGGCCCGCCCATGCCTGAGCCGACGGCCGGCGTGGTGCGCTCCCTCGCCGACCGGGGGCCGGCCACCATGCCGCACCTCCAGACCCAGCCGCAGGCCGCGCCCCAGACCCAGGCACACGTCCAGGTGCAGACCCAGGCGCAGACCCAGGTCCAGCCCCAGCCGCAGGGCCAGTTCCCTGAGCCGTCCTCCTTGCAGGGCCGGCCGCAGGCCGCCGCCCTGCAGGACCCCGCGTCCGCCCAGCAGGGCCAGGCGGCGAGCGGACCCGAATACCTCGACGCGCCCGCCCAGCCCCAGCCGCAGTTCGCGGACATCCCGCCGCAGGGTGCGGAGCCCTGGTCCCAGGTGCCGTCGCCCCCTGAGTCACACCCGTCCCCGTACCCCCACGCGGTGGCCGCGGCCCCAGCAGAAACGGTCGGCCCGGACGCCACGGGGCAGTTCGTCCCCGTCGACGGCTCCCTCCCGGTGCCTCCGCACCTGGCACCCGCACCGGCCGCCGCGCCCGCGCCGGACGCCGCTCAGCCCCAGGAGCCCCAGGACCAGGCGTCCGTCCCGGTGCAGCCGACGGCGCCCGAGGCCCCGGAAGCCGCCGCGGAGCCCGTGGCCCCCGTCGAGGCGCCGGCGGCCCCGAGGCGGTCGCCGCACCGCCGGAGCAGGCCGCGCCCACCGAGGCGTCGGCGGCCGAACCGGCGGCAGAGCCGACGGCCCCGCAGCCCGGGCCCGCCGGACCCGAGGCCACCGAGCACCAGGCCGCACCGGTGGTTCCCGCCGAGACGGAGGCCGCCGCGACCGAGCCCGCGCCGGCCGCCGAGCCGACCCCGCAGCCGACCGCCGAGCCGCAGGCCGTGGAGCCTGCCGTGGAGCCCACCGCGGCCCAGGAGCCGGCGCCCGCCGTGCCGCCCCCCGCGACGGCGCCGCCCCGGAGGAGGCCTCCGCCCTCGCGGCAGCCGAGCCCGTAGCCGTCCCGCCCGCGCCTGAGGCCCCGGAGACCGGGGCGACGGCCGAGCAGCCCCAGGAGGCAGCCGAGGCGCCGCAGCCGACGCTGCCGGAGCCCGCCGACGCCCCCGCGGAGGCCCCCGCGCCCGCCGAAGCTCCCGCGCCCGCCGAAGCCGCCGCCGCACCCGCTGCTGCCGCGCCCGTCGAAGCCGCCGCGTCCGCCGCTGCCGCGCCCGCCGAAGCTCCCGCGCCCGTCGAAGCCGCCGCTGCCGCGCCCGCCGAAGCCGCTGCACCCCCGCTGCCGCGCCCGCCGAAGCCGCTGCACCCGCCGCTGCCGCGCCCGCCGAGGCCACCCTGCCCGGCCGACCGGCCGCCGAGGAGGCCCAGCCCGCTGCTGCGGCGCCGGCCCCGGAGGAGGCCCAGCAGCCCGCCGCCCCGGCCGTGGACACGGCGGACACCGCGGAGCCCGCCACGGGAGAGTCCGCGGGCGGCGCGCAGCCCTCCGCCGAGCCGGCAGCGGCCGCCGAGGCCGCAGGCGGAGGCCCCGCCGAGCCGGCCCAGGGCGCCCCCACCGCACCCCCCGCACCCGCCTACGCCGACGCGGAGCGGGAGGCCATCCTGCGCGTGATGCGGGAGCGCCGGGACATCCGCAACGGCTTCCGCAGCGACCCCATCCCCCACGAGGTCCTCCTCCGCGTCCTGGAAGCGGCTCACACCGCCCCGTCCGTCGGACACTCGCAGCCGTGGGACTTCGTCGTCATCCGCTCCGCCGAGACCCGGCGCACGATGCACGAGCTGGCGCAGCGGCAGCGCGAGGCGTACGCCAAGTCGCTGCCCAAGGGCCGCGCCAAGCAGTTCAAGGAACTGAAGATCGAGGCCATCCTCGACACGCCCGTCAACATCGTCGTCACCGCCGACCCGACCCGCGGCGGTCGGCACACCCTCGGCCGCCACACGCAGCCGCAGATGGCCCCGTACTCCTCGGCGCTCGCCGTCGAGAACCTCTGGCTCGCCGCCCGCGCCGAGGGCCTGGGCGTCGGCTGGGTGAGCTTCTTCGACGAGCGGGAGATGGTCCGCGCGCTGGGCCTGCCCGACCACCTCGAAGTGGTCGCGTACCTCTGCGTCGGATACGTCGACGAGTTCCCGGACGAGCCGGAGCTGATGCAGGCGGGCTGGTCCAAGCGCCGCCCGCTGTCGTGGGTCGTCCACGAGGAGACGTACGGCCGCCGCGCGCTGCCCGGCGAGGAGCCGCACGACCTCCTCCAGGAGACCGTGGCGAACATCCGCCCCCTGGACGCCAAGGCCCTCGGCGAGGCGTGGGAGCGCCAGAAGCGGATGACCAAGCCGGCGGGCGCACTGGGCATGCTGGAGATCATCTCCGCGCAGCTCGCGGGGCTGTCCCGCACCTGCCCGCCGCCCATCCCGGAGCCCGCCGCCGTGGCCATCTTCGCGGGCGACCACGGGGTCCACGCCCAGGGCGTGACCGCCTGGCCGCAGGAGGTCACGGGCCAGATGGTCGCCAACTTCCTCGGCGGTGGCGCGGTCTGCAACGCCTTCGCCAACCAGGTCGGCGCGGAGGTCTGCGTCGTCGACGTCGGCGTGGCCGTGGACCTCCCGGCGACGCCGGGGCTCCTGCCGCGCAAGGTGCGGCCGGGCACCGCCGACTTCACGACCGGGCCGGCCCTCACCCGCGAAGAGGTGCTCTCCGCGATCGAGGTCGGCATCGAGACGGCCCGCGACCTCGTGGCCGCCGGCAACAAGGCCGTGCTGACCGGTGAGATGGGCATCGCGAACACCACCGCGTCCGCCGCGCTGATCTCCGTCTACACCGGCGCCGACCCGGCGGAGGTGACCGGCCGCGGCACCGGCATCAACGACGAGATGCACGCCCGCAAGGTCGACGTCGTCCGCCGCGCCCTGGACCTCCACCAGCCGGACCCGGCCGACCCGATCGGCGTCCTCGCGGCGGTCGGCGGCCTCGAACACGCGGCGCTGGTCGGCTTCATCCTGGGCGGGGCGTCCCTGCGCACCCCGGTCGTCCTCGACGGCGTCAGCGCCGGCGCGGCCGCCCTGGTGGCCCGCGCCATCGCCCCCGAGTCGCTGGCCGCGTGCATCGCGGGCCACCGCAGCGCCGAGCCCGGCCATGTGGCCGCGCTCAACAAGCTGGGCCTGCGTCCCCTCGTCGACCTGGACCTGCGCCTCGGCGAGGGCACGGGCGCGCTGCTGGCGCTCCCGCTGGTCCAGAGCGCGGCGCGGGCGATGCACGAGGTGGCGACGTTCGACTCGGCGGGCGTCACGGAGAAGTAGCCGAGGCGTACCCCCGCCCCCATCGGGCGGGGGTACGCCCCGCGGGCAAGGCCCCTGCCCGACCGGTGGCGGCGGCGCGGGACCCCGGCTCACGGCCGGAGCGGAGCCTGCCCCGCGCCGGACCGCCGCGCCGGCGGGCCCACCGGCCTCGCGGCGGGCGGCCGCCCCGCGTACGGCGAGCAGCACCCCGCCATGCAGGGCGCGCCCGTCCCCGTCCCGCAGGGCCGATCGTCCCGTCCCGCACCCGGGAACGCCCGCCGAGCCGACCACCCCACCGGCGGCGGGGACCCCACCCCACCCGCAGCCCCCAAGGCCGTCGCAGGGACCACGCCCTCACCGCCACAGCCCCTCACGTGAGGTCAGGACCGCGGTTCAGGAGCCCCGGCGCAGCGCCACGTCCCGAAACGCTCGCCTGCCGCCGAGTCCGCGACCGCAGCGCGGCCGCCGCCCCCTCACCCCGGCCGTCTCGGCCAGGAGCCCCGAGAGCGCGGCCGGTGACGGCGGGCCCGCCGCCTCGGTCACCGCCGCCCCGGGGCGAGCCCGTTACCGCCGTCACCGCCACCCGCCGGGGGCGGGCCTGTCGCCGAGGTCACCGCCGCCCGGACGGGGCGGGCGCGGAAGGGCCCCGTATCGTAGGCGGCAGCGCACGGACACTCGCTGCCCCCCGCCTCACCAGCCACTTCACCGCCGCAGTGGCCCGCCCGACTGCCGAGGAGACCACACCGCAATGGCCGGTACAGCCGAGCAGCCCGCCTACCCCGTCGGACTCCGCCTCTCCGGGCGCCGGGTCGTCGTCATCGGCGGCGGCCAGGTCGCCCAGCGCCGCCTGCCCGCCCTGATCGCGGCGGGCGGCGACATCACCCTCGTCTCGCCGTCGGCCACCGCCTCCGTGGAGGCCATGGCCGAGGCCGGCGAGATCCGCTGGGAGCGCCGCCGCTATGAGGAGGGCGACCTCGCAGGCGCCTGGTACGTCCTCGTCGCCACGCCCGACAAGGAGGCCAACGACCGCGCCTCCGCCGAGGCCGAGGCCGCCAGGATCTGGTGCGTACGCGCCGACGACGCCGAGGCCGCGACGGCCTGGACCCCCGCGACCGGCCGCATCGAAGGCGTCACCGTCGCGGTCGTGACCGGCACCGACCCGCGCCGGTCGGCCGCGGTCCGCGACGCGATCGTGGAGGGCCTGCGGGACGGCACCCTCGTCGCGCCCCAGCACCGTGCCCGTGAGCCGTTCGTCGCGCTCGTCGGCGGCGGCCCGGGGGACCCCGACCTCATCACCGTCCGCGGCCGGCGCCTGCTCGCCGAGGCGGACGTCGTGATCGCGGACCGCCTCGGCCCGCGGGACCTGCTGGACGAGCTCCCGCCGCACGTGCAGGTCATCGACGCGGCGAAGATCCCGTACGGCCGCTTCATGGCCCAGGAGGCCATCAACAACGCCCTGATCGAGCACGCCAAGCAGGGCAGGTCGGTGGTCCGCCTCAAGGGCGGCGACCCGTTCGTCTTCGGCCGCGGCATGGAGGAGGCGCAGGCGCTCGCCGAGGCCGGCATCCCCTGCACGGTCGTCCCCGGCATCTCCAGCTCCATCTCCGTGCCCGGCGCCGCCGGCATCCCCGTCACGCACCGCGGGGTGGCGCACGAGTTCACCGTGGTCAGCGGGCACGTCGCCCCGGACGACCCGCGCTCCCTCGTCGACTGGGCGTCCCTGGCGAAGCTGCGGGGCACGCTCGTGATCCTCATGGGCGTCGACAAGATCGGGAAGATCGCGGAGGCGCTCGTCGCCCACGGCAAGGACCCGGACACCCCGCTCGCCCTGGTGCAGGAGGGCACCACCGCCGCCCAGCGGCGGGTGGACGCCACGCTGGCGACGGTGGCGGAGGCGGTCAGGGCGCAGGACGTCCGCCCGCCGGCCGTCATCGTGATCGGCGACGTCGTCGGCGAGGGCCCGCACAAGCACGCCGGCACCGAGTAGGAAGCGTCCGCATGGCAGAAGTGATCACCGTCGAGGACCCCGCGGACCCGCGCCTCCACGACTACACCGGTCTGACCGACGTCGAACTGCGCCGCAGGCGGGAGCCCGCGGAGGGGCTGTTCATCGCCGAGGGGGAGAAGGTGATCCGCCGCGCCCTCCAGGCCGGGTACGGCATGCGCTCGATGCTCCTGTCGGCCAAGTGGGTGGACGCCCTGAGCGATGTCATCGACGCCGCCGACACGCCGGTGTACGTGGTGACGCCCGCGCTCGCCGAGCAGGTCACCGGCTACCACGTGCACCGCGGCGCCCTCGCCTCGATGCGGCGCGAGCCGCTGCCGGAGGCCGGCGAGCTGCTCCGTACGGCACGCCGGGTCGCCGTGATGGAGTCGGTCAACGACCACACCAACATCGGTGCGATCTTCCGCAGTGCCGCCGCGCTCGGCATGGACGCCGTGCTGCTGTCGCCGGACTGCGCAGACCCGCTGTACCGGCGCTCGGTGAAGGTGTCCATGGGTGCGGTGTTCTCCGTCCCGTACGCCCGTCTCGACGACTGGCCCCGGGATCTGGACGCGGTGCGGGAGGCGGGCTTCCGGCTCCTCGCGCTGACCCCGGACGCCAGGGCGACCACCATGGACGAGGCGGCCCCGCACCGGCTCGACCGGGTGGCGCTGATGCTCGGCGCGGAGGGCTCCGGTCTCACCGCGCGGGCCCTGCGGGCGGCGGACACCTGGGTCCGGATCCCGATGGCCCACGGGGTGGACTCGCTCAACGTCGGTGCGGCCGCTGCCGTGGCCTTCTACGCGGTCACGGCGGGCCGCCCGCAGGCCTGACCCCTTCCCCGCTCCTCACCGGCACCGCGCAGGCGCGCCCGGCGCGCGGTGAGGGACGGAACGCGCCGCGGCCACCCGCGCCGACGGACAGGCCGGCCCCGGCGCCGGTGTGAAGGACCCACCCACCGTCCCGCCCCGCCGGGGTGCGGCCCCTTCGGGCCGTACGACCCGCTCCGCGCGGCTCAGCCCTGCAGAGCCTGCGCCGCCGCGATGCCCAGCAGCACGATCAGCGTCACCACGACGAAGACGAACAGCCGCTGCCGCAGCAGCCGCGGGTTCGCGGGCCTGAGCAGGCCGGGGGAGGTGCCCGTACCGGTACCGTGGCCGGGCCTGCGCGACCCGGTCCGCGCACCCGCCCGCGACCCGGTCGAGGCGCCGCGGCCGGAGCGGCCGCCACCGGTCTGCGGGCCCGGGGCCGCACCGGGGCCCGGCGCCGGGGTGCGCTGCGCCCGCCGCAGGGCGCCGCGGCCTTCCGCGCGCCCGTCGGTGCGGCTCTCCGCACGCTCTCCCGACCGCTCCGCGGTCCGCTCCGTGTAGCGCTCGGTCGGCCGCACCTGCGCCCGCTCGCGGCCGCCCGTGTGCCCGCCGTCGTGCCCGGTCCGCTGCCCCGCGGTCGCCCGCTCCGCCCGGACGGCGTGGCCGCGGCCGCCGCCCTCGGGGAGGCCCTGCGCCTCCCGCGCGGCGATCTCCTTGAGCCGCAGCGCGAGCTGCAGCGTGCTGGGGCGCTCCTCGGGCTCCTTCGCCAGACAGGCCCGCAGCAGCGGGGACAGCGCGTCCGGCACGCCCTGGAGGTGCGGTTCCTCGTGGACGACCCGGTAGAGCAGCACCTCGGAGCTCCCGTGGCCGAACGGGGAGTCCCCCATGCCGGCGTACGCGAGGGTGGCGCCGAGCGAGAACACGTCCGTTGCCGGGGTGACCGCGGCGCCCCGCACCTGCTCGGGGGCGAGGAAGCCCGGCGAGCCCACGGCGGTGCCGACGTGGGTGAGCGTGGAAGCCCCGGTCGCCCAGGCGATGCCGAAGTCGATGATCCGCGGCCCCTTGGGGGAGAGCAGGATGTTCGACGGCTTGAGGTCCCGGTGGACGACGCCCGCCTCGTGGACGGCGACCAGGCCCTCGGCGAGCGCGGCCCCGATCGCGGCGACGTCCGCCGCGCACAGCGGCCCCTCCTCGGCGATCTTGTCGTGCAGCGAGGGCCCCGGCACGTACTGCGTCGCGAACCAGGGCCGGTCGGCCTCCAGGTCGGCCGCCACCAGCCGCGCCGTGCAGCCGCCGCGGATCCGCCGCGCGGCGGACACCTCGCGGGCGAAGCGCGAACGGAACTCCTGGTCCTCGGCGAGGTCCGGCCGGATCACCTTCAGCGCGACCCGCTGGCCGCGCCGGTCGGAGCCGAGGTAGACGACGCCCATCCCGCCCGCGCCGAGCCGCCGGTGCAGCCTGAACGAGCCGACGACACGCGGGTCCTCGCGCCGGAGCCGCATCATCGCCATGTCCGTCCCCTACCTGCCGTGGGGGAGTCCCCACCCCGCTGCCGCGGTCCACCTGATGCCGCCCAGCTTACGTATCCGGGCCCCGCCGCGCTCATAGGCCGCGCCCTCTCGCCGGTCGATTGTCAGTGCTGGCTCCCCCTCCTGAGGCGCACTCAGCAACGGCCGCACCAGCGGCCCCTGTTACCGCCGGAACCCCAAAGCCCTTGCCGCTAAGGGATCTTGGCGTGCCCTCCGGGGAGGCCGCGGCCGGGCGGCCGTCCCGACCGGCCCGCGGGGGAGCCGGGGATGCGGCACGTGAGGGAGATCACCACGCGGCCGGTCGCCCCGGGCCCCGGGGTCGACCCCTCGGGGAAGACCCCCAGTGACCGGTCGCGGGTGTCCAACCAGGGGAGTACGCGGCGCCCGGTGGCGTCCTCCTGGAGGAGGCCAGGCAATCGGTACGCGGGCATGACGCCCGGCGCCCCCCGCCTGCCTAGTGTTGAGGCAAGCGGTGGGTGCGGCACTCGTCCCCCGAGGTCACGCACCCACCGCCCGACACACGACGGGAGGGGCCATGGCGGACACGGCACCGCGGACGATGGTCCGCGCAGAGGGGCGGTGGGCGTCGCTCGCGACGCTCGGCGTCGGCCCGACGGGCCGGCGGCACCCCCTGGTGGCCACGGCCATGGTCCTTCCCGCAGCCACGCTCCTGGTCGTCGTCTTCGGCGGCTGGGACGCGGTGCTGGCACATGCGTCGTCCGTGGGCGTGATGCTGGGGCGCTGAGCGGCGCCCCGGGCCCGGGAGAGCGGCCCGGGTCGGGGACATCCGGCCAACCCCGTGGGGACGGGGGTGCGGCGGACGGCAGTGGCGGCCGGTCAGCTGGGGAGCTGACCGGCCGTCCTACTTCCCGTTCCGCGCGCACCGCGCGCCGCACCCGGGCGGCTCCGGCGGACTGCCCGCATCCCGCGTTCCACGCGGCCAGGCGGACCGCACACCCCGGCGCGTACACGACAGAACCCCCGGTCGCAGACGGCGACCGGGGGTTCCTGTGCGGTGGACGATACTGGGATTGAACCAGTGACCTCTTCCGTGTCAGGGAAGCGCTCTCCCGCTGAGCTAATCGTCCTCACGGGCCATCCGGCGTCACGTACCGTACGCCGACATGGGCACTGCGTGCGCGATACTGGGATTGAACCAGTGACCTCTTCCGTGTCAGGGAAGCGCTCTCCCGCTGAGCTAATCGCGCGGGAAGCCGCTGCTACCAGCGGTTTCAGTGGACGATACTGGGATTGAACCAGTGACCTCTTCCGTGTCAGGGAAGCGCTCTCCCGCTGAGCTAATCGTCCTTGGAGGTGGAGACGGGATTTGAACCCGTGTAGACGGCTTTGCAGGCCGTTGCCTCGCCTCTCGGCCACTCCACCAGGAGCGCAGGGGGTCTCGGGAAGATCCCCCACTTCGAGCGGACGACGAGATTCGAACTCGCGACCCTCACCTTGGCAAGGTGATGCTCTACCAACTGAGCCACGTCCGCCTGTCGCTTTCCGGTCCGCTTCCGCGTCCCGGCGACGTGTTGAACTCTAGCGGATTCCGGGGCCAGTACAAAAACGCGTTTCCGCAGCGTGCTGCGCTCCGGGCCGCCGCGCCCCTCCGCGGCCCGCCCGGCCGGACCCGTGGGCGGCGACGCCCCGGCGCGGTGCCGGCGGTGAGCCGGCGCACCCGTCGGCCCTGGTCCGCGGCCCGCGGACGGCGGGGTGGGGCGGGGAGCGCCGCCGCGAAGGGGAAGTCCTGCGGGACCATGGGGAGGCCGGCCCGCGCGCCGCGCCGCTTCCCCGCGGTCGCGGCCCGACGGCCTTGCCGAGGAGCACGGCGCCGCCTCCGCCGCCCGGTGCTCGCGCGCCCGGGCGGCAGCCCTGCACGGGGCCGGCGCCCCCGCACGGGCCTACACTCGCATCCGTGCACGACCTCGCTCCCCTGGCGCGCTTCGGCGGCCTCGTCGCAACCGACCTGCGGGACGTCACCAGCGACCCGGAGGCCCTGGAGTCCTCCGGCTTCTGGGCCGTCGCCGCCGACTTCGAAGGCCGCCTGACCTGCGCCCGCTTCGGCGACGTGCGGCCCGACCCGGTGCCCGCCCCCGTCCCCGGCCGGTGGCGCGGCCCCGCCGCCGGCGACTGGACGACCTCCCTCGACCGCGAGGCGTACACCCGCGGGGTCCGCCGCATCCGCGAGCACATCGCTGCCGGGGAGGTCTACCAGGCCAACCTGTGCCGCGTCCTGTCCGCGCCCCTGCCGCCCGGCGCGCTCGCCACGGCCGACGTGGACGCCCTGACGGCCCTCCTCGCGCGGGGCAACCCGGCCCCGTACGCAGGAACGATTCGGCTGCCGGCGCACGGCGTGGAGATCGCGACCGCCTCCCCCGAGCTGTACCTGCGCCGCGAGGACCGGACGGTCGAGTCAGGCCCGATCAAGGGCACCGGCAGGACCGCCGAGGACCTGCTGCCCAAGGACCACGCCGAGAACGTGATGATCGTCGACCTGGTCCGCAACGACCTGGGCCGCGTCTGCGCCACCGGCTCCGTCACCGTCCCCGAGCTCTGCGCCGTCGAACCCCACCCCGGGCTCGTGCACCTCGTCTCCACCGTGCGCGGCCGGCTCGCGCCGGGGGAGGGCTGGGCCGGGCTGCTGCGCGCCACGTTCCCGCCCGGCTCCGTCACCGGCGCCCCCAAGTCCAGCGCCCTGCGGATCATCGAGGCACTGGAGACCGCCCCCCGCGGGCCGTACTGCGGAGGCGTCGGCTGGGTGGACGCCGACCGGCGCACCGGTGAGCTGGCCGTCGGCATACGCACCTTCTGGCTCGACCGCCCCGCCGGCCTCCTCCGCTTCGGCACCGGCGCCGGCATCACCTGGGGCTCCGATCCCGAGCGGGAGTGGGAGGAGACCGAACTGAAGGCGAGCCGCCTCCTCGCGGTAGCGTCGGGCGTGTACGAGCCGAGCGGAAGGGCCAACTGAGATGAAGCTGTGGGTGAACGGCGAGCTGCGCGACGCGGACGCCGCGAGGGTCTCCGTCCTCGACCACGGGCTGACCGTGGGCGACGGCGTCTTCGAGACGATGAAGGCGGTCGACGGCCGGCCCTTCGCCCTCGACCTCCACCTCGACCGCCTGGTCCGCTCCGCCCGCGGCCTCGGCCTGCCCGACCCCGACCTGGACGAGGTGCGCCGGGCCTGCGCCGCCGTCCTGGCGGCCAACCCGATGCCGCTCGGCCGGCTGCGCGTCACCTACACCGGCGGGCTCTCCCCGCTCGGCTCCGACCGCGGCGACGCCGGGCCGACCCTCGTGGTCGCCCTCGGGGAGACCGCCCCCCGCCCGGACAGCACCGCCGTCGTCACCGTCCCCTGGACCCGCAACGAGCGCGGTGCGCTGGCGGGCCTGAAGACCACCTCGTACGCGGAGAACGTCGTCGCCCTCGCCCGGGCGCACGAGCAGGGCGCCTCCGAAGCGCTCTTCGCCAACACCGCGGGCCGGCTGTGCGAGGGCACCGGCTCCAACGTCTTCGTGGTGCTCGACGGCCGCATCCACACCCCGCCGCTCGCCTCCGGCTGCCTCGCCGGCATCACCCGCCACCTGGCCGTCGAGTGGACCGGCGCCCAGGAGACCGACCTGCCGATGGACGTCCTGCGCGACGCCGACGAGATCTTCCTGACCTCCACGCTCCGCGACGTCCAGGGCGTGCACCGCGTCGACGACCGGGAGCTGCCGGGCGCCCCCGGGCCGGTGACCGCGAAGGCCATGCGGATCTTCGCCGAGCGCGCGGCAGCCCTCTGACCCGGGCGCCGTGCGCGACACCGGCGCACGGCGGCGGAAATCCGGTTCCCGCCCCGGCACCAGGCGGGTAGAACTCCGGTGATGACCACCACCCTGCGGCCGACCGGGCCGCTTCAGGAGTCCGCCGACGGCACCCGCTTCCGCGCGTACGAGGTGTGCGTCAACAGCCGCCCCGTGGGGGCCGTCGGCATCGGGACCGACCCCGGCTTCGGGCGCCGCGTCGGCACCCTCAGCGGTCTGCGCATCGACGACGCCGACCGCCGGCGCGGCCGCGCCACGGTCGCCGCCCTCGCCGCCGAGGAGGTGCTGCGCGGCTGGCGCTGCGAACTCGTGCGCGTGGCCGTACCGGCCGGCGCCGCCGTCGCCCTGCACCTGGCGCGGACCCTCGGGTACACGGAGCGCAGCCGCTCCCTGGTCAAGGACCTGCCACCGGGACCGGCACCGGCCTATGGGTCTGCGATGCGGCCCATGACAGAGGAGGAGTACCGGGGGTGGCGGGCGGCCGCGGAGGACGCCTACGCGCGGACGTGGAGCGAGCGCGGCTTCCCCGAGGAGGCCGCCAGGGCCAAGTCCCGGGCCGACCACGAGGCCCTGCTGCCGCACGGCCTCGGGACCGCGGGCACCGCGTTCCGCGTGGCCGAG
The DNA here is from genome assembly GCF_021390935.1 of Streptomyces sp. CC228A. Lineage (GTDB taxonomy): Bacteria > Actinomycetota > Actinomycetes > Streptomycetales > Streptomycetaceae > Streptomyces. The sequence continues at coordinate 579,263 of NZ_JAJPUI010000001.1, read as the reverse complement.
GACCCGGACGGCAGGACCGCCGGATGGCTGTGGGCCGGACTGCGCGACGCCGGCGATCCCGCCGGGCGCCTCACGTACGTCTGGGACGTCCGCGTCGCGGAGGAGGCCCGCGGGCGGGGCTACGGCCGCGCCCTGATGAGCCACGCCGAGTGGATCGCCCGGGAGGAGCACGGCGCAGACCGGCTCGGTCTGCACGTCTTCACCGACAACACGCCGGCGCTGCACCTGTACGAGTCGCTCGGCTACCGCCCCGCCGAGTTCCACCTCGACAAGCGCCTCCTCTGACGCGGCGCGGCAGACGCGCGCGGGGCAGGCGGCAGGCGACAGGCAGCAGGCGGTGAGCGCGGGGCAGCGGCCGGAGTGCGGGGTCAGCCCGCCAGCAGCCGGTCGGTGATCTCCTCGACGCGGGCCCGCAGCCCCTCCTGGCTGCGGCCGCCGTCCAGCCGCTCCCCGCCGACCAGGTACGTCGGCGTGCCCGTGACGCCCAGGGCCCTGCCCTCGGCCTGGTCGGCGTCGACGGCCAGCAGGTGCCGCCCGTCGATCAGCGCGGTGTCGAACTCCTCCCCGTCCAGGCCGAGTTCCTCGGCCACCCGGATCAGGAACGGCTCGCCCTCCGCGTCGAGCTCCGCCACCCGCGAGAGGACCTCCTCCACGTACGGCCAGCCCTTGCCCTGCGCCGCGGCCTCCTCGGCGGCCTGCGCCGCCGCGTACGCGTACCGGTGCTTCTCCAGGGGGAAGTGGCGCAGCCGCAGGTCGATCCGGTCGCCGTAGTGTTCCCGCAGGGCGCGCAGGTCCTCCAGCGCCGTCCGGCAGTCCGGGCACTGGAGCTCGCACCAGACGTCGACGACGACGGGGCCGGCGCTCCGGGCGGTGGTGCCGGTGGTGCCGGAGGAGCCGTGGGGGGAGTCGGGGGTGGAGTCGCTCATGGGCCTCAGTCTTCCAGCCCGTCCGCGTCCGCCCCAACCGGGACCTCAGGAGGAGGGCGCCCCCGAGATCCCCCGGAGATCGGCGCGGGACGGGCCGCCCGTCATGGCCATCGCACGGTCGGCCGATGCACGATGGAGGGGACGCGACGCCCACGGCTGGAGGACCGGATGCTTGCCGAGACCATCTGCACGGCGGTGTCCGCGGCGGGACTGGGCATCGCCGCGATCACCGCGTACCGCAAACGCTTCCTCGCGGCCGCCCGTATCGCGGCCTACGCGCTGGTGCCGCTCGGCCTGGTGATGACCGGCACCGTCGAGTGGCTGGCCGGCACGGCGTTCAGTCCCGTGGCGTGGGCCGGGTTCGGTGTGCTCGGCACGGCGTGGCTGCTCTTCGCGGCGACGCGGGCGGTCGAGCGGCGCAGGGGCGCGGGCGCCGCGCGCCGGGAGCAGCAGGGGCGTGCCGCCGGGGCCGGGCGGGACGCCGTCGCGCCGCCCGCGGCCGGGCCGGCGCTGGGGCCCGGTCGGCGCGGGGCGCGGAAGCCGGCGGCGCCCGCGGACGACTTCAGCGAGATCGAGGAGATCCTGAAGAAGCACGGCATCTGAGCCCGCCGGGCGGGGGAGGGGTGGCGCGAAGGGTGGCGGTGGGAGGCGCCGGCAGGGCGCTCGCCAGCAGAATGCCGGGAACTGCCCTATTTATGGGGGCTGTTGGCGCAGTGCGCGGACGGCCGCTGCGCCATCATCGGCCCCGAGATGCTCGATACCTCGCGGGAGCAGACCCCCGCCCCCACCGAAGAACCGCGCGGCTGCCTGTTCGCGCTGTCCCAGCCACCGCTCATGATCTTCCTGTCGGTGATCGGCCTTCTCCTGCTGATGGCCTCGGTCCACGACCTGTTCCTGCTGTGACCGCCGCGCCCGCACGGCCGCCCGCCCGTCTCGGGGCCGCCGGCGCGGCGGTGCCGGTCAGCCGCCGCCCGCCGCCTCCTTGCGGCGCGCCCGGTACGCGGCGACGTGCAGCCGGTTGCCGCACGTGCGGCTGTCGCAGTAGCGGCGGGAGCGGTTGCGGGACAGGTCCACGAAGGCCCGCCCGCAGTCCGGCGCCTCGCAGCGGCGCAGCCGCTCCCGCTCGCCCGCGACCAGGATGAACGCCAGCGCCATCCCGCAGTCGGCGGCCAGGTGGTCGGCCACCGAGGCGCCCGGCGCGAAGTAGTGCACGTGCCAGTCGTAGCCGTCGTGGTCGGTCAGCTGCGGCGTCGTCCCGGCGGCGGCCACCAGCTGGTTGATCAGTCCGGCGGCCGTCCGGGCGTCCTGCGCCGCGAACACCTCCGTGAACCTGCGCCGCACGTCCCGTACCGCCTGCAGGTCCCGCTCGCCGAGGTCGCCGACGTCGCTGATCCGGTGGCCTTCCACGAACGCGTAGAGCGCCGTCACGTCGTCGAGTCCCTCGCCGCGCCCGCCCTCCGGCGCGGTGTTCATCAGGTCTACGACCGTGTCGAGGGCGGTGCGGGTGTCGTGGGGGATCAGCACGATTCACTCCCTGGCCTCCCGATGGGCGGGCGCCCACCGATCCCGCAGACTCTAGCGGCTCCCCCTCCGGGGCGGACGGTGAGCCGGGCGGCGGCGGTCGGGGCGTGCGGTGTGCGGTCCGCCCCGGGCGGGGCCCGGAAGCGTGCGGGAACGCACGTGGGGCGCCGCCACCGGCGAACCGGTGGAGGCGCCCCACGTGCGCTGTCGGGCCCCTCCCGCCGCCTCGCGGCCGCGGGAGGGCGCCCCGGCGCCGTCGCCCCGAGTCGGACGGCGCCGTGTCGCTTCAGGACCCGGTCAGCTCTCGGCCAGGATGTGGGAGAGCTCCGTGTCCAGGTCGAAGTGGCGGTGTTCGGTGCCGGGCGGCACCGCTGCGTCGGTCCGCTTCAGGAACGACTCCAGAGCCCGCGCCGGGGCCTCCAGCAGCGCCTCGCCCTCGGGCGAGCTCAGAGCGATGCAGACGACGCCCTGACCGTGGCTGCGGGAAGGCCACACGCGGACGTCGCCCGTGCCGGTGGGCCGGTGCAGGCCCTCGGCGAGGAGGTCGCGGGCGAAGACCCACTCGACGGTCTCCTCGGCGCCGGTGTGGAAGGTGGCGTGCACGGCATACGGGTCGGCCGTGTCATACCGCAGGCCCGCCGGGACAGGCAGGGACGACTCGCTCGATACAACGAGGCGCAGGTGCAGCTCGCAGCTGACCGTGGTGTTCATAAGCGCCATGGCCTTTCGCTCAGTGTGCGCTCGGGGATTCGCACGTCGGCGAAATCGACATCCCACCTACGGTGCCGTTGTAAACCCCTCTGACCTTTTTGTGCGGCTTGGGGTACCTCGTTTGGCGGTGTGTTACCAGCGGTTATGGGCCCTTTCAGGTAAAGCGCGGGCCGCCTCGCATCCGGTAGGTTGGGCGCCATGCACGCGGAGAGTGACGAGCGGAAGAGGGTCGCGCCGGCCGCGGCCGACGCCGCCGCGACGGGGGACGGAACCGGCGGAGCGACCCACCGGCCTCCCGGACCGGCCGACCACCCGACAGACCCGACCGGCCGTGACCGGGCCGCCGGGCCGACCGCCCCCGGTGACGGCGGCGCCCCCGGAACGGCGGCAGCCCCGTCCGGGGAGCGGCCGCTCGGCTCGCGCGCGCCCGCCTTCATCAAGGCGAACCGGCCGCTCCACCTCACCTGGCAGGTCGGGGTCTTCCTCATCGGTCTCGCCGTCGTCGCCTTCGGCGTCGTCCTGCTGCCGCTGCCCGGACCCGGCTGGGTCGTGATCTTCGCCGGCATGGCCCTGTGGGCCACCGAGTTCATCTGGGCCCAGCTCGTCCTGCGCTGGACCAAGCGCAAGGTCACCGAAGCCGCCCAGCGCGCCCTGGACCCCCGGGTCCGCCGCCGGAACATGATCATCACCGCGGTCGGGCTCGCCATCAGCGGCGTCCTGGTCGCGGTGTACCTGTGGAAGTTCGGATTCGTCATGCCGTGGACGATCCCCCGCTGACCCGCCCCGGCCGCCGCACGGTCCCGAGCACCCGCTGACATGCGGTAATGTTTGCGGTGCGCCCGGGCGATTAGCTCAGCGGGAGAGCGCTTCGTTCACACCGAAGAGGTCACTGGTTCGATCCCAGTATCGCCCACCACCCGGCCCGAAGGCCCCGGAGACCCACCGTCTCCGGGGCCTTCGGCATCCCGGCGGGCCGGCCCGGGACGCCGCCCCGCCCGGCCTCACCCCATGCGCCCCACCACGTCGCGCAGGCGCCGCAGCTCACGCAGCCGCCGCTCGTACGTCGCGCCCACCACCAGCAGCAGCAGCCCCGCGAGCGCCGGCGGCAGCCACCGCGGCAGCACGCCCACCACCTGCGCCACGTACGGCGCCAACTCGTGCAGCGCCACCAGCACCATCACCCCACCGCCGAGCACCAGCGGCGCCTGCAGCCGCCGCCGCGCCCCCACCAGCGTGACCGCCAGCGCCACCGAGCCCAGCAGCAGCGGCCGCAGCCAGCCCGCGTCACCCCAGACCGCGCACAGACTCGGCACCAGACCCGCGCCAAGCCCCGGCCCGTACGCGACCCACGAGCCCGCCCCGGCGCCCCGCCGCCTCCGCAGCGCGCCCACCACCAGCGCCGGCACCGCCACCGGCAGCGCGTACGCCTCCGGAACCGCCACCTCCCACAGCGCGAGCCGCAGCCACCCCGCGGCCACGAACAGCACGGCCGCCACCGGACCTGCCACCCGCCGCCGCTCCGGACGCACGGCCGTACCCGCCGCGATCACCCCCGACAGGCCCAGCACCAGGGCCAGCACCCCCGGCCGCCCCGCCGACAGGGCCACCGCCACGGCACCCACCGCCGCACCGGCCCACTCCACCGGCGCGCCCGCCGCGTCACGCCGCAGCCGGGCCCCGAGGGCCGCCGTCCCCCCGGGCACCACCAGCAGCGCCACCGCCACCGCGTGCGCCGCCACCCCGCGGCGAACCCCGCGGCGCCCACGAAACCGGCAGCCGCCGCCACCGCCCCGCACGCCGACGCAGCCCGCAGCCGGCGCCGCGCCCCGCCCACCGCGGCGGCCCCCGCGAACAGCACCGCCAGCGAGCCCAGCACCGCCAGCGTCGCCGCCTCCGTCGCCAGCCCCAGCACCGCCACCGCCGACGCCGCCGCCACCGCGCAGCCGAACCCGGCCGCCGGCACCGCCGCGTCCGCCGCCCCGCCCAGGCCCGCGACCACCGGGGCCGGCCGCACCGCCGCACTCAGCAGCGCCGCCACCACCAGCACCTGCACCGCCAGCACCACCCCGTACGGCAGCCCCGCCGCCACCGGCAGCGCGAAGACCACCAGCGCGCCCAGGCCCAGCGCCCCGCACCGCGCCGCCACCCGCACGCCCGGACCACCGGCCCCGGCGGGCACCGCGGCTCCCCACGCCAGCACCCCGGCCACCAGCGCCACCGCCACCACCGCCGGCCACACCGCGAGCGGACCCACCGCGGCAGGTCCCGCCGGCACCGCACCCGACCAGACCTCCGGCACCCGCGCCGCCTGCACCAGCAGCAGCGGCGGAACGGCCACCAGCAGACCCGCCCCCATCAGCCCGGCCGACGCCCACACGAGCCCGCGCCGCACCCCCTGCGGCACCCTCCGCGCCGCCGCCCCGCGGCCGCCGCGACCGCCGGCAGCGCCGCGCACACCACGTACCCGGTCCACACCCACGCGGCGGGCACCACCGCGCGCAGCAGCCCGCCCCCGCGGCTGTCCACGCCGACGCCGCCACCACCGCGCACGCCACCGCCCCGGCACCCGCGACCCGCCACGCGACCGCGACACCCAGCACGGCACCCGCCAGCAGCAGCACGGCGGGCTCCACGCCCCGCGCAGCGACGCCTCGACAGCCGTCAGCAGCGCGCACCCGGAGGTCACCCCGGCCGCCGTCCACGCGGTCGCACCCACCGCCGCCGAGCGCACCCGCAGCGCCAGCAGCGCATCGGCCGCGCCCGTCGCCAGCAGCGCCCACGCGACCGCCTGGCCGTCGCCGCCGAAGGCCACCACCGCCAGTACCGGCGGCAGCTGTCCCAGGACGACCGCCGCCGGCAGCGGTGCCCGCAGCCCCCGCACCGCCCGCCCGTACCCGGCCCACAGGGCGCTCAGCAGCGCCGCCGCCACCGCCGTGTAGCCCGCAGCGCCCCACGCCCACGGCTCCGCGACGAGGTACAGCGCCAGGGCGTCCAGCACCGTCAGCACCAGCGCCAGCGCCGCCACCGCCTCCGCCGTCGCCGCCAGGCCGCGCCGCACCAGCAGCACCGGGACACCGAGCGCCACCACCGTCACCACGCTCAGCACCGCCGTGCGGCCGCCGATCCCCAGCGCCCCCAGCTCACCAGCGTGAACGCCAGCGCCGCGACCGCCAGCAGCGTCCCGCCCAGCGTCAGCAGCAGCGTGCGCACCCCCGCGCCGACGCCTCACCGCCCGGCCGCCCCACGCCGCCGCACCGGCCGCCGCGGCACCGCCCCAGCCCGGGGCGCCCGGAGCCTGCGCGCCCTCCGCGCGCAGCACACCCAGCAGCCACGTGCGGCGCGCCAGCAGCCAGGAGCGGCGGGCGTCCAGGCGGGCCAGTTCGCGATCGATGAGCACCAGCTCCTGGGCCGGTGAAGGAAGGCTGTCCATGCCAGGCAGTGTGGGCCCCGTCACGGCCGTACGACATGCGCGCGGCTACTCAGTTCCGGGTGAGTACGCCTCGCCCGGCGCAGACTCGACGCATGGACTGGAGCCACTACCGCTTCCGCACCGTCTGGACCCTCCCCGCCGCGCCCGACACCGTCCGCGCCGTCCTCGCCGTCCCCGGGGACTACCCCCGGTGGTGGCCCTCCGTCCGCGACGTGGCCGTCCACGGCGACACCGCCACCGCCCGCGTCCGCTCCCTCCTGCCCTACACCCTCACCGTGCACCTGACCCTGGTCGAGCGCCGCGTCGAGGGCCAGGCGCGCATCCTCGAAGCAGCCCTCACCGGCGACCTCGAAGGCCGGGCCCGCTGGACGCTCACCCCCCGCCGCGGAAACCGCACCCGCGCCGTCTACGAACAGGACGTCCACGCCCGCGCCCCCCCTGCTCCGCCGTCTGGCGCTCCCCGGGCGGCTCGTCTTCCGGGCCAACCACGCCTGGATGATGCGCGCCGGCCGGCGGGGCCTCGCCGCCCGCCTCCGCGCGGTTTGATCGAAGCCGCCCGGGACCTGTATGGTTCACTGCGTTCCCGGGCGATTAGCTCAGCGGGAGAGCGCTTCGTTCACACCGAAGAGGTCACTGGTTCGATCCCAGTATCGCCCACCGACCGGAAGGCCGGCCCTCGTTGCAGCGGGTCGGCCTTCCGCCGTTCCCGGCCCGTACCGCGCGGACTACCGGCACCGGCACGCGATCACGCGGCCGCCGCCGACTGCTCGGGCCGCAGCGGCCATGCCGGATCCACCGCCTCCTCCGAGCCGTTCCGCGCGAACCACGCCTGCAGCCCCCGCGCCTGCGCCGCGTGCCAGACCGCCTGCCGGGCGTGCAGCTCCGCCACCGACAGCTCCGCGAGCCGCTCGGTGAACCGCCGCCCCACCGCCCGTACGACCTCCAGCGCGGCCGCGGCGTCCTGCGCCGCGTCATGGGCCCCGTCCAGCACCACCTCGTAGTGCGCGCACAGGTCCGTCAGCGTGCGGCGCCCCTTGCGGTACCGGTCCAGGTGCTTGTCCAGCACCCGCGGATCCAGCACGCACAGCGACACGTTCTGCAGGTACCGCGCCAGCGACGACGCCCGGTGCCGCCGCAACTCCCGGTCCAGCAGCGTCAGATCGAACGGCGCGTTCATCACCACCAGCGGCCGCCCCGCCGCGCACTGCTCCACCAGCAGCCGCGCTATCTCCTCCATCACCGGCGCCGGCCACCGCCCGAACCGCTGCAGATGGCCGTCCGTCAGGCCGTGCACCTCCGTCGCCGCGGCGGGCACCGGGACACCCGGGTTCACCAGCCACCGCGTCGCCCGCAGCCGTCCGCCCGGCGCGTCCTGCACCACCACCGCCGCCGAGACGATCCGGTCCCGCTCGACGTCCACACCCGTCGTCTCCGTGTCGAACGCGGCCAGAGGACCCTCGTACCAGTGCGCCATAGCCCGAACTCCTCGCACATCACCGGCAGATGGACCGATCCCCTGCCGAACCGGTGATACCCGGACCGTTTGCCCCGTACGCCGTCCGGTCACAACAACCGTGAAAGACAACGCACCTGACGCTCGGCCAGCCCGGAAGGCACGAAGAGCCATGGCGCTCGCGGCGTACCCCGACCCCGCAGACCCGGGAGGCTCCCGAGCCCGGGAACACCCCGCCACCCCCCACGTCCCGCCCACCACGGCAACCGGCCGCACCCCGCCGGCCGCACCCGCCCCACCGGCCCCCACGCCCCGTTCGCGCGCGGCGCGCTCGCCCCCACCGCCTGCATGGAGACCCTCCAGGTGGGCTACCTCCACGCCGTCGCGGCCGCAGCCGGCTGCACGCTCTCCCAACCCTTCCCCGACAACGGCATCGACTGGCACGTCAGCCACAGCGCCCCCGGCCACACCGTGGACGACGAGGTCACCATCAAGATCCAGCTCAAGGCCACCTACCAGATACCACCCCAACCCCCCGGCCCCGCCTTCTCGTTCACCCTCGACAACGCCCACCTCGCCAAACTGGCCCGCACACCCGTCGCCGTCCACAAGATCCTCGTCGTCATGCTCGTCCCCCGCACCCAGGACGACTGGCTCCGCGCCCACCACGACCGGCTCGACCTGCGCCACTGCTGCTACTGGACCAACCTCGCCGGCCACCCCGCCACCGGACGGCACCGCACCACCGTCCGCATCCCCACCACCCGGATCTTCGACGACCGGGCCCTCTGCGCGATCATGGCCCGGGTCGGGGCGGGAGGGAGACCCTGATGCACCACCGGCCCACCGCACCCGCCGACATCGACCCGGGCGTCCTCACCGCCCTCCTCCACCGCCACGGCTGGCAGCCGCACGGCAGCCGCACCGGCCCCTGCACCCGCTGGACGCCGCCGCCGGGCCACATCGCCGGACCTGTCAGCCTCCTCGTGCCCGCCGGACGCGCCTTCCCCGACTCCGGTGACCTCCTCGCCGAAGCCGTCGCCGCCCTGGTCCGCTGCCCCGACCCCACTGCCCGCGACATCCTCACCGGCCTCACCGCCCCCACCGACGAGATCCGCTGGACCCGCGACACCACCCACCCCGCCCCCCGCGGCACCGGCCCCTGGGCCACCGCCGACACCGCCCCGTGGACCGCCGACACGCACCTGCGCACCGCCGCCCGCCGGCTCCTCCTCGCCGCCGCCCTCGCCGTCCACGGCCCGGCGCGCCACCACGGCGCCCGCCACCGCCGCAGCGCCCGGCGCCTTCTCGAACCCGTCCTCGTCGGCACCGCACCCGCCGCCCGCGCCCTCACCGCCTTCGTCCCCGTCGACCCCGGCCGCCCCCTCACCGAGCGCCTGCACCACGCCCTCCACGCCACCCGCGACGCCGTCGACTACGAGCGCGCCACCGGCCGGCCCGACGCCTTCGACACCGCCGTCGCCGCGGGCGCCGGCCGCGAGCTCACCGAAGCGCTCATCACCCTCGTCCACCGCACCCAGGGCGCCGCCGTCACCCTCGCCTGGGCCCCCGCGGCCGGCCCGCCCGGCGGCTGCGCCGCCCGCCCCGAGCCCGTCGAGTTCACCCCCGGAGACCTCCCCGCCCTGCGCCGCGCCTCCGTGCGGTACCTGAGCGACGAGCCCGCCGTACCGGTACGGGTCACCGGCACCGTCGTGCGGCTCCGCCGCGCCGCCCCGCACGGGCCCGGCACCGTCCGCCTCCGCGTCCTGACCGGCGCCGACGTCTCCCACCTGCGCGTCACCCTCGACGAGGACGGCTACCGCACCGCCGTCCGCGCCCACCTCGCCGGGCTGCCCCTGCGGGTCGCGGGCCGCCTGGAGAGCCGCAGCGGCTTCCGCCACCTCACGGGCGCCCGCGGGGCCGAGCCGGTGCAGGTCGACGAGGCGGAGCGGGAGCGGCTGCTCAAGGCGCACGAGGAGGACTGAGGGGCCGGGGACAAACGGTTTCGCGGAGGGGGAGTGCGGCTCGGTACCATGCCAGGACGTATCGCGCGCGCCATCGGAAGTGGCCGCGCTGCCCCCTTCAGTCAGGAGAGACCGGTGTCAGACGTCCGTGTGATCATCCAACGCGATTCCGAGCGGGAAGAGCGCGTGGTGACGACGGGCACTACGGCCGCCGACCTCTTCGCCGGGGAGCGCACCGTCGTCGCGGCCCGCGTGGACGGCGAGCTGAAGGACCTCGCGTACGAGCTCGCGGACGGCGAGACCGTCGAGGGCGTCGAGATCTCCTCCGAGGACGGCCTCGCCATCCTGCGCCACTCCACCGCGCATGTCATGGCCCAGGCCGTGCAGGAGCTCTTCCCCGAGGCCAAGCTGGGCATCGGCCCGCCGGTCAAGGACGGCTTCTACTACGACTTCGACGTGGACAAGCCGTTCACGCCCGAGGACCTCAAGGCCATCGAGAAGCAGATGCAGGCCATCCAGAAGCGCGGCCAGCGCTTCTCCCGCCGCGTCGTCACGGACGAGGCCGCCCGCGAGGAGCTGGCGAACGAGCCGTACAAGCTGGAGCTCATCGGCCTCAAGGGCTCCGCCTCCAGCGAGGACGGCGCGGACGTCGAGGTGGGCGCCGGCGAGCTGACCATCTACGACAACCTGGACGCGAAGACCGGCGAGCTGTGCTGGAAGGACCTGTGCCGGGGCCCGCACCTGCCCACCACCCGCAACATCCCGGCGTTCAAGCTGATGCGGAACGCCGCCGCGTACTGGCGTGGCAGCGAGAAGAACCCCATGCTCCAGCGGATCTACGGCACCGCCTGGCCGTCCAAGGACGAGCTGAAGGCGCACCTGGACTTCCTCGCCGAGGCCGAGAAGCGCGACCACCGCAAGCTCGGCAGCGAGCTGGACCTCTTCTCCATCCCCGAGCAGATCGGCTCCGGCCTCGCGGTCTTCCACCCCAGGGGCGGCATCATCCGCCGGGTCATGGAGGACTACTCGCGGGCCAAGCACGAAGAGGCCGGGTACGAGTTTGTCTACACCCCGCACGCCACCAAGGGGAAGCTTTTCGAGACCTCGGGCCACCTGGACTGGTACGCCGACGGCATGTACCCGCCCATGCAGCTCGATGAGGGCGTGGACTACTACCTCAAGCCCATGAACTGCCCGATGCACAACCTGATCTTCGACGCGCGGGGCCGCTCGTACCGCGAGCTGCCGCTGCGGCTCTTCGAGTTCGGGACGGTGTACCGGTACGAGAAGTCGGGCGTCGTGCACGGACTGACCCGCGCCCGCGGCTTCACGCAGGACGACGCGCACATCTACTGCACCCGCGAGCAGATGGCGGAGGAGCTCGACAAGACGCTCACCTTCGTCCTGAACCTGCTGCGCGACTACGGTCTGACCGACTTCTACCTGGAGCTGTCCACCAAGGACGAGAGCAAGTTCGTCGGCAGCGACGAGGTCTGGGAAGAGGCCACCGAGACCCTGCGCAAGGTCGCCGAGAAGCAGGGCCTGCCCCTCACCCCCGACCCGGGCGGCGCGGCTTTCTACGGCCCGAAGATCTCCGTCCAGGCGAAGGATGCCATTGGCAGGACCTGGCAGATGTCGACCATCCAGCTCGACTTCAACCTCCCGGCCCGTTTCGACCTGGAGTACACGGCAGCCGACGGCACCAAGCAGCGCCCGGTCATGATCCACCGTGCACTGTTCGGCTCCATCGAGCGTTTCTTCGCCGTCCTGCTGGAGCACTACGCAGGCGCCATGCCCCCGTGGCTGGCCCCGGTCCAGGCGGTCGGTATCCCGGTCGGCGACGCGCACGTCGCGTACCTCCAGGAGTTCGCCGCCGAGGCCAAGCGCAAGGGCCTGCGGGTCGAGGTGGACGCCTCCTCGGACCGGATGCAGAAGAAGATCAGGAACCACCAGAAGCTGAAGGTCCCGTTCATGATCATCGTCGGTGACGACGACATGAGCGCGGGCACGGTCTCCTTCCGGTACCGCGACGGTTCGCAGGAGAACGGCATTCCGAAGGACGAGGCCCTGGCCAAGCTGGCCGACGTCGTCGAACGCCGCGTGCAGGTCTGACCTGCGGCAGGACCGAGGGGGCGGTACCCGGCCGGGTACCGCCCCCTCGGCGCATTCGCGGACCCCCGCAGCCCATATGCTGATCCGCATGACGAATGAGCCGGAGCAGCAGATCGGAGTGGGGACGCCGGACGCGTTCCAGCGCCTGTGGACGCCCCACCGGATGGCCTACATCCAGGGCGAGAACAAGCCCACCGGCTCGGGCGCCGACGACGGCTGCCCGTTCTGCTCGATCCCGGCCAAGTCCGACGAGGACGGGCTGATCGTCGCCCGGGGCGAGAGCGTCTACGCCGTGCTGAACCTGTACCCGTACAACGGCGGGCACCTCATGATCGTCCCGTTCCGGCACGTCGCCGACTACACCGAGCTCGACGGGCCCGAGACCGCCGAGCTGGCCGAGTTCACCAAGCGGGCCATGAAGGCGCTGCGCGCCGCGTCCGGCGCGCACGGCTTCAACCTCGGGATGAACCAGGGCGACGCGGCCGGCGCCGGCATCGCCGCCCACCTGCACCAGCACATCGTGCCGCGCTGGGGCGGCGACACCAACTTCATGCCGGTCGTGGGCCACACCAAGGTCCTGCCCCAGCTCCTCGCCGACACCCGGCGGATGCTCGCGGAGGCGTGGCCCGCCGCCTGAGGAGTGCCTGCCGGGCAGCGCCGTCCACCCGCGGGGCGGGCCGGGTGCCGGCAGGCGGAAGGGGCGGTGAAGAACGCCCCTCGCAGTCCCGCCGGCGCTGCCGCGCCCCCGCCTCACGCGTCGTACACGTCCGCCTTCTTCGGTGCGGGGTCCGCCGCGAAGCTGCTGCCCGCCATGGAGCTGGTGTCCACGCCGTGCTCCTCCAGCATCTTCACGGTCGCCGCGTGGACCGCGCGCATCACCGGCGTGGCCGCGCGGATGGCGTCGTCGGCCATGAACCGGTGCTTCCACGGGGCCTCCGCCCACACGTGGCGCAGACCGAAGGGCTCGGGCAGCACCAGCTTGCCGCCGAGGAAGTCGAGGACCGGGGGGAACCAGGTCAGCGGGGCGCGCACGGCCAGGCGGACCACCTCGTTCGTCTCGATCAGGGGCAGCTTGACCTCCTTGGTCTCCCAGAAGCGGAACGTCTTCGGCACCGACTTCGTCTTGCCCGCCGGCTTGCCGAGGAAGAGGCCGTGCACCGGGCCGAGGGCGTGGCCGGAGACCTCGATGCGCAGGGTGTGCAGCAGGGCCGTGACGGTGACCAGCATCGTCAGGACGAGCTGGCCGTCCCACAGCACGAACTGGACGCCGAGGTAGTGGCGGTTGCCCTTGCCGAACTGGTTCTCGTTGCAGATCCGCTGGATCTCGTGCGGCTTGACCTGGAAGGCGACGACGTCCTCGCCGTCGGGCCGGGAGACCTCCTTCGCCCCGTCGCCCACGGGGACCACGATCCAGTGGTTCACCGAGGGGACCGGGAAGCCGCTCTTGAGGGAGCCGCGTTCCAGGAGCTTCAGCTGGTCGTGGATGGGGCGTATGACGTCCCAGGTCCGGAAGGCGTGGATCTCCTTGCCGTCGCGGGGCTTGAGTTCCTCGGCGAGGTGCCAGCCGCCCCAGCGGGTGCCCATGCCGAGTATGCCTCGGGGGCCGGCGTAGAAGACGACGTTGGACTTCTGCTCCGCGGTGAGCTTCTCCAGGTTCCGGCGGAGTTCCTCGGCGGCCGTCTCGCCGGGGTTGCGGGGCACCGCCTCGGGGATCTTCGCGGCGACGCCGCCTCCGCTGAGGAGGCCGTCCCAGCGGGCGCGCAGGTCCTTGGCGGTCTTCTCGCAGACGTGCTTGGCGAGGTACCAGCCGATCACCGGGGCGATGATCATGGCGCGCAGGTAGAGCGACCAGAAGCCGGTCACGGGCAGCTTGAGGAGGACGAGCACGGCCAGGATGCCGGCGCCGATCAGGAGGGCGGTGCTGAGTGCGCCGGCCTTCTTGCCGTCCGCGCCGGACATGCTGCGGCGGAGCTGGAAGACGACCAGCCACAGGAGGAGTCCGGGAAGGAAGACGACGCCGCACAGCAGGGTGATGAGGGTGAGGCGGGTGTCGCGCTGCTTGCGGATGCGGTTCGCGGCGAGGCAGTGCTCGACGACGGGCTGCGGCTCGGTGCCGAAGGACTGGATGAGGGGTGCGCGTCCGCCGCCGAGCATGCGGACGGTCACGGCACGGCAGAACGCCTCCCCGAGGTTCGGCTCGAAGAGGCTGAACTTGCCCTTCTTGACGGTGGATGCGTACCAGTCGTTGTTGGCCTTGAGGATGTCCTCGACCGGGCTGTCGCGGTACGCGGCGGAGGCCAGGGCGTTGGTGGCCACCGTCTGCGCTGCCGAGCCCTGGAGCGGGACCTGTGCCCCGGGGCCGAAACCGTCCATTGTCACTGCCGCCCCCATCGACGCCTGTGCCGCCACCGCTGCTCTTGCCTGCCGTGCTCCGCCTTGCGGCCTTCCCAACTCGGCGGCGGCGCACACCTGGTGAGCTGGGCGCTCCAGCCTATCGGGGACGGGGGCCGCGCGGCAGGGCGCTTCCCGGCAGATGCGGCACAGCCGGTCGTACCGCCCCCTGCGCGGCCGGCCGTACCGCCCTGTCCGAGCGGTACGACCGGTGGGCGCGGTCCGGCGGTCAGGAGGCGGCTTCGGCGCGGACCTTCTCGGCGAGGTGCGGGGGCATGGCCTCGTGGCGCACGTAGGCGCGGTGGAAGCGGCCGGTGCCGTGGGACAGGGAGCGCAGGTCGATGGCGTACCGGTCGATCTCCGCCTCGGGGACGTCCGCGCGGACCAGCGTCCTGCCGGGGGCGGCCTGCTCGGTGCCGACGACGCGGCCGCGGCGCCCGGACAGGTCGCTCATGATCGGTCCCACGTACTCGTCGGGGACGAGGACCTGCACTTCGGCGACGGGTTCCAGCAGGCGGATCGGGGTGTCGGCGGCGGCTTCGCGCAGGGCCAGCGCGCCGGCGGTCTGGAAGGCGGCGTCCGAGGAGTCCACGGAGTGGGCCTTGCCGTCGACGAGGGTGACCCGGACGTCGACGAGGGGGTAGCCGGCGGTGACGCCGCGGGCGGCCTGGGCGCGTACGCCCTTCTCGACGGACGGGATGAACTGGCGGGGGACGGCGCCGCCGACGACCTTGTCGACGAACTCGATGCCGGAGCCCTGGGGGAGGGGTTCGACCTCGATCTCGCAGATGGCGTACTGGCCGTGGCCGCCGGACTGCTTCACGTGGCGGCCGCGCGCCGAGGCCCTGCCGCCGAAGGTCTCGCGGAGGGCCACCTTGTGGGGGACGGTGTCGACGTGGACGCCGTAGCGGCTGCGGAGCCGTTCGAGGGCGACTTCCACGTGCGCTTCGCCGAGGCACCACAGCACGACCTGCCGGGTGTCCTGGTTCTGTTCGAGCCGCATGGTCGGGTCCTCGGCGGCGAGGCGGGCGAGCCCCTGGGAGAGCTTGTCCTCGTCGGCCTTGCTGTGGGCCCTGATGGCGACGGGGAGCAGCGGGTCGGGCATGGTCCAGGGCTCCATGAGGAGCGGGTCGTCCTTGGCGGACAGGGTGTCGCCGGTCTCGGCGCGGGTGAGCTTGGCGACGCAGGCGAGGTCGCCCGCGATGCACTGGGCGAGGGGGCGCTGCTGCTTGCCGAAGGGCGCGAAGAGGGCGCCGATGCGCTCGTCGACGTCGTGGTCCTCGTGGCCGCGGTCGGTGAGTCCGTGCCCGGACACGTGGACGGTGTCGTCGGGGCGCAGGGTGCCGGAGAAGACGCGGACCAGCGAGATGCGGCCGACGTACGGGTCGGAGGCCGTCTTGACGACCTCCGCGGCCAGGGGGCCCGCGGGGTCGCAGGTGAGGGCGGGGCGCGGCCTGCCGTCGGGGGTGGTGACCTCGGGGACGGGGCGTTCGAGGGGGGTGGGGAAGCCGCGGACGATGAGGTCGAGGAGCTCGACGGTGCCGAGTCCGTGGGGCCTGCCCGGGGCGGCGGGGGCGGCGGCGAGCACCGGGTGGAAGGTGCCGCGGGCCACGGCCTTCTCCAGGTCGTCGACGAGGGTCTTCAGGTCGATGTCCTCACCGCCGAGGTAGCGGTCCATGAGGGACTCGTCCTCGCTCTCGGCGATGATCCCTTCGATGAGGCGGTTGCGCGCCTCCCGGATCAGGGGGATCTGGGCCTCGTCCGGGGGGTTCTCCTGCCGTTCCCCGGTGGAGTAGTCGAAGATCTTCTGGGTGAGGAGCCCGACGAGCCCGGTGGCCGGCGCGTGTCCGTCGGCGGCCTCGGGGCCGAGGACGGGCAGGTAGAGGGGCAGTACGGCGTCGGGGTCGTCGCCGCCGAAGATCTCCGCGCAGATGCCGGTGAGCTGCTCGAAGTCGGTGCGGGCGGTGTCGAGATGGGTCACGACGATGGCCCGGGGCATGCCGACGGCGGCGCACTCCTCCCAGATGAGGCGGGTGGAGCCGGCGACGGCGTCGGCTTCCTGGGCGGCGGAGACCACGAACAGCGCGGCGTCGGCGGCGCGCAGTCCGGCGCGGAGCTCCCCGACGAAGTCGGCGTAGCCGGGGGCGTCCAGGAGGTTGATCTTGCAGTCGTCCCAGGTGAGGGGTACCAGGGAGAGCTGGACGGAGCGCTGCTGGCGGTGCTCGATGTCGTCGTGGTCGGAGAGGCTGGTGCCGTCCTCGACGCGGCCGGCGCGGTTGACGGCGCCGGCGGTGAGGGCGAGCGCCTCGACGAGGGTGGTCTTGCCGGAGCCGCTGTGGCCGACCAGCACCACGTTCCTGAGGGATGAGGGCTGGTCGGCCGTCAGAGCCCTGCCGGCGGCCCCGGGGTTGGTGTTCGCCTTGTCGCCCATGGTTCTTCCTCCCGATCGCTGCTGGACGGTGAGGTGGGGGGCGCGGGCGCGGGGGAGCGGTGCGGGTGCGGTCCTTGGCGCGGCGGGCGCGGGTCCGGCCCGGTCGGGCAGCTCCGGCGGTGCCCGCGGTCGTCCTTCGAGCTTTCCACTGTGTCGGGTCCGCGTCCATACGGCGGACACCTCCCGGTGCCCTGGGCGGCGGCGCGTCCGGCCGGGGTGTCGTGCGGGTGCCCGGGGGTGCCGCGGCGTGGCGCGTGGCTACGATGGGCCAGCCGGTGGCCGTGGGGGCCGCCCGGCACCTCCGGACCCTCGGGAAGGCCATGCTGAACAAGTACGCGCGTGCATTCTTCACGCGTGTTCTCACACCGTTCGCCGCGTTTCTGCTCCGCCGTGGGGTGAGTCCCGACGCGGTGACGCTCGTCGGTACGGCGGGTGTCGTGGCGGGGGCGCTGGTGTTCTTCCCGCGGGGGGAGTTCTTCTGGGGCACGATCGTGATCACGCTGTTCGTGTTCTCGGACCTCGTGGACGGGAACATGGCGCGGCAGGCGGGGGTGTCCAGCCGCTGGGGCGCCTTCCTCGACTCGACGCTGGACCGGGTCGCGGACGGTGCGATCTTCGGCGGGTTCGCGCTGTGGTACGCGGGCGGCGGGAACGACGACGTGCTGTGCGCGGTGTCGATCTTCTGCCTGGCGAGCGGGCAGGTGGTCTCGTACACGAAGGCGCGCGGTGAGTCCATCGGGCTGCCGGTGGCGGTGAACGGGCTGGTGGAGCGGGCCGAGCGGCTGGTCGTGTCGCTGGTCGCGGCGGGCCTGGCGGGCCTGCACGCCTTCGGGGTCCCGGGTGTCGACGTGCTGCTGCCCGTCGCGCTGTGGCTGGTGGCCGCGGGCAGCCTGGTGACGTTGGGGCAGCGGATGGTCACGGTACGGCGTGAGGCGGCGGAGGCGGACGCCGCGGACAATGGAGGGACGCAGAGGGGGAGCGAGGCCACGTCATGAGCCGGGTGAGCGAGCGGTTGACGGACGGGTTGTACGGACTGGGCTGGGGCGCGGTGAAGAAGCTGCCCGAGCCGGTCGCCGCGGGCCTCGGGCGGCGGATCGCCGACACGGCGTGGAAGCGGCGCGGCCCGGGCGTGCTGCGGCTTGAGGCCAATCTGGCGCGGGTGGTGCCGGACGCCGGGCCGGCGCGGCTCGCAGAGCTGTCGCGGGCCGGCATGCGCTCGTACATGCGCTACTGGATGGAGTCGTTCCGGCTGCCGGCGTGGAGCCGGGAGCGGGTGGCGGAGTCCTTCGAACCCAAGGACCTCCACCACCTGACGGACGGCCTGGAATCCGGGCGCGGGGTCGTGCTGGCCCTTCCCCACCTGGCGAACTGGGATCTGGCGGGCGTGTGGGCCACCCGCGCCCTCGGGGTGCCGTTCACGACGGTCGCCGAGCGGCTGAAGCCGGAGTCCCTGTACGACCGGTTCGTGGCGTACCGGGAGTCCCTCGGCATGGAGGTGCTGCCGCACACCGGCGGTGCGGCCTTCGGGACGCTGGCGCGGCGGCTGCGTTCGGGCGGGCTGGTGTGCCTGGTCGCGGACCGGGACCTGTCGGCGTCCGGTGTGGAGGTCGACTTCTTCGGGGAGCGGGCGCGGATGCCCGCCGGGCCGGCGCTGCTGGCCCAGCAGACCGGGGCGCTGCTGCTGCCGGTCACGCTGTGGTACGACGAACCGCCGGTGATGCGGGGCCGCGTGCACCCGCCGGTCGAGGTGCCGCAGTCAGGCAGCCGGGCGGAGAAGACGTCTGTCATGACGCAGGCGCTGGCGGACGCGTTCGCCGGCGGAATCGCCGACCACCCGGAGGACTGGCACATGCTGCAGCGGCTGTGGCTCGCGGATCTCGACCCGGCGAAGGCGCCGCGGCGCACGGAGGGGCGGCAGCCGTGAGGATCGGCATCGTCTGCCCGTACGCGTGGGACGTGCCGGGCGGCGTCCAGTACCACATCCGCGACCTGGCCGAGGACCTGATCCGGCGGGGGCACGAGGTGTCGGTGCTGGCCCCGGCGGACGACGAGACGCCACTGCCGCCGTACGCGGTGTCGGCGGGGCGCGCGGTGCCGGTGCCGTACAACGGGTCGGTGGCGCGGCTGAACTTCGGGTTCCTGTCGGCGGCGCGGGTGCGGCGGTGGCTGCACGAGGGCACGTTCGACGTGATCCACATCCATGAGCCGATGTCCCCGTCGCTGGGGCTGCTCGCGTGCTGGGCGGCCGAGGGACCCATCGTGGCGACGTTCCACACCTCGAACCCCAGGTCGCGGGCGATGATCGCGGCGTACCCGATCCTCCAGCCCGCGCTGGAGAAGATCAGCGCGCGGATCGCGGTGAGCGAGTACGCCCGGCGCACGCTGGTCGAGCACCTCGGCGGGGACGCGGTGGTCATCCCGAACGGCGTGGACGTGGACTTCTTCGCGCGGGCCGAGTCGAAGGAGGCGTGGCAGGGCGGCACGCTCGGCTTCATCGGCCGGATCGACGAACCCCGCAAGGGCCTGCCCGTGCTCATGCGGGCCCTGCCGAAGATCTTCGCGGCCCGCCCCGAGGCGCGGCTGCTGGTGGCGGGGCGCGGCGACGAGAAGGAAGCGGTGGCGACGCTGCCGCCGGAGTTCCGCGACCGGGTCGAGTTCCTCGGCATGGTCAGCGACGAGGACAAGGCGCGGCTGCTGCGCAGCGTCGACGTGTACGTGGCGCCGAACACGGGCGGCGAGAGCTTCGGGATCATCCTGGTGGAGGCCCTGTCGGCGGGCGCACCGGTGCTGGCCAGCGATCTGGACGCGTTCGCGCAGGTCCTGGACGGGGGCGCCGCGGGCGAGCTGTTCGCCAACGAGGACGCGGACGCGCTCGCGGACGCCGCGGTCCGGCTGCTGGGCGACCCGGCCCGGCGCGAGGAACTGCGCACCCGGGGCAGCGCGCACGTGCGGCGCTTCGACTGGTCCACGGTGGGGGCGGACGTCCTCGCGGTGTACGAGACGGTGACGGACGGGGCGGCGTCGGTCGCCGCGGACGAGCGCACGACCGGGCTCCGGGCCCGCTGGGGGCTCGTACGGGAGTGACGGGCGGCGGCTGCGGCTCTCCCCGCGGTCGCCTTGCCTGCTCTCCCCCTTCCCTGATGCTCTGGCTTCCCTGCTCCGGTCCGGCCACCTGTCCCGTCGGCCATCCGCCTGGCCGGCCACCTGCCCCGGTCTCCGCCCTCGCGGCGTCCCGAGCGACCGGTCGGCCGCCTCCGGGGCACGGGCCGCCGCCTGGGCGGCGCGCCCCCACCCGGAGGGCGGGGCGCTCTGCGGATGCCGACCCGCGGGTGAACGCCCCGCGCGGGAAGGGCGCGCGCCGGGGCACCGGTAGCCTGTCGGTCCGTGTGGACCACCCTGATCTGGATCGCCGTCGCCCTCGTCGCGATCGGCCTGTACCTGAGCTGGACCGCGGGCCGCCTCGACCGCCTGCACGCCCGGCTCGACGCCGCCCGGGCCGCGCTCGACGCGCAGCTGCTGCGGCGGGCGTCGGTGGCGCAGGAGGTGGCCACCTCCGGGATGCTGGACCCGGCGGCGTCGATCGTGCTGTACCAGGCCGCGCACGCCGCGCGGCAGGCCGAGGAGGAGCAGCGGGAGGTCGCCGAGAGCGAGCTCAGCCAGGCGCTGCGCGCGGTCTTCGGCGAGCCGGAGCAGGTGGAGGCCGTCCGGCGCGTCCCGGGCGGCGAGGAGGCGGCCGGCGAGCTGGCCGCCGCGGTCCGCCGGGTGCCCATGGCGCGGCGCTTCCACAACGACGCGGTGCGCGCGGCGCGGGCGCTGCGCAGGCACCGGAAGGTGCGCTGGTTCCGGCTGGCGGGGCACGCGCCGTTCCCCCTGGCGTTCGAGATGGACGATGAGCCGCCGTCCGCCCTCGCCGACCGCGCCGCCCAGGGCTGATCCGCCGGGGCGCGGTGAGCCGCCCCCTGCTCTCGGCCGCCCCCGGGGATGCGGCCGCTCCTCTTCCGGGCCCTGCCCCGGTCTGGCCCCGGGGATGCGGTCGCCGCTCCTCTTCCGGGCCCTGCCCTCTTCCCGGCCTGGCCCCGGGGATGCGGTCGCCGCTTCTCTTCACGGCCCCCGCGTCTGCTGCGGCCCCGTACCTGCGGTCAGCCGCCCCCTCCGTTTGCCGTCCGCGGGCGACCGGCGCACCCCGTCATCTTTGGTCCTGCAAGAGGGCCGCTGGCCTCCGCCTCCTCTGCCCGGTGCTTGCGGGTGCCCGGCGTGCCCTCCGCTGGGCCCTCGGGGTGCCTCCGCTTCCTCCGCCCGGCCGTCGGGGTGGCTGCTGCCTCCTGTGCCCGGTGCTTGCGGGTGGCTGCCGCGCCACACCCTTGCTCGGCCCCCGCGGGCCGCTGTCGCCCCCTCTACCCGGCCCCCGCAGGCCGCCGCCGCCCCCCTCTGCCCGGCGCTCAGCCTCCGCCTCGGTCCCTTGCCGGCGGGCGGTCGCCGCCCGCCAGGCGTGGCTGCTCCGCGCGGCGGGCAGCGGCCCGTACAGGCGGTGTCGCGTGCGGTCCGCTTCCCGGGGCGGCCGGTGGCCCCGGTCGGGCGAGGGCCCCGGTCGGTGCGGGTGCGGGGCCGGCGGCCGCGGCGGATGCCGGTGCCGGCCCCACCTGGTGTTTTCCGCAAAACGAGCCACCGTCTCACCATTGGCCCTTGATGTGGACTGGTCCGGCGCTGTTTGCTCGGTGTGTTGTCTGGGGCCCCGAACCGCCGGGACCCCGCCCCGTTTTCCGAGTGAGGTCCTCCGTGTCCACCACGCCCACCACCCCGCAGTCCACCGAGTCCCCGGCGACTGGCACCGCGCGCGTCAAGCGCGGCATGGCCGAGCAGCTCAAGGGCGGCGTGATCATGGACGTCGTCACGCCGGAGCAGGCCAAGATCGCCGAGGACGCCGGCGCCGTCGCCGTCATGGCCCTGGAGCGCGTGCCCGCCGACATCCGCAAGGACGGCGGCGTCGCCCGCATGTCCGACCCGGACATGATCGAGGGCATCATCAACGCCGTCTCCATCCCGGTCATGGCCAAGTCCCGCATCGGCCACTTCGTCGAGGCGCAGGTCCTGCAGTCCCTGGGTGTCGACTACATCGACGAGTCCGAGGTGCTCACCCCGGCCGACGAGGTCAACCACTCCGACAAGTGGGCGTTCACCACCCCCTTCGTCTGCGGCGCCACCAACCTGGGCGAGGCCCTGCGCCGCATCGCCGAGGGCGCGGCCATGATCCGCTCCAAGGGCGAGGCCGGCACCGGCAACGTCGTCGAGGCCGTCCGCCACCTGCGCCAGATCAAGAACGAGATCGCCAAGCTGCGCGGCTTCGACAACAACGAGCTGTACGCCGCCGCCAAGGAGCTGCGCGCCCCGTACGAGCTCGTCAAGGAGGTCGCCGAGCTCGGCAAGCTCCCGGTCGTCCTGTTCTCCGCCGGCGGTGTGGCCACCCCGGCCGACGCCGCGCTGATGCGCCAGCTGGGCGCCGAGGGCGTCTTCGTCGGCTCCGGCATCTTCAAGTCCGGCGACCCGGCCAAGCGCGCCGCCGCCATCGTGAAGGCCACCACCTTCTACGACGACCCGAAGATCATCGCGGACGCGTCCCGCAACCTCGGCGAGGCCATGGTCGGCATCAACTGCGACACCCTGCCCGAGGCCGAGCGCTACGCGAACCGGGGCTGGTAAGCACCGATGAGCACCACCCCCGTGATCGGCGTCCTGGCCCTCCAGGGCGACGTACGGGAGCACCTGATCGCCCTGGCCGCGGCGGACGCCGTGGCCAGGCCGGTCCGGCGCCCCGAGGAACTCGCCCAGGTCGACGGCCTCGTCATCCCCGGCGGCGAGTCCACCACCATCTCCAAGCTGGCCGACCTCTTCGGCATGGCCGGGCCCCTGCGCGCGCGCATCGCGGCCGGCATGCCCGTGTACGGCACCTGCGCCGGCCTGATCATGCTCGCCGACAAGATCCTCGACCCGCGCTCGGGCCAGGAGACCTTCGGCGGCATCGACATGATCGTCCGGCGCAACGCGTTCGGCCGGCAGAACGAGTCCTTCGAGGCGGGCGTGGACGTCGCCGGCATCGAGGGCGGTCCGGTGGAGGGCGTCTTCATCCGCGCCCCGTGGGTCGAGTCGGTCGGTGCCGCGGCCGAGGTCGTCGCCGAGTACGACGGCCACATCGTCGCCGTCCGCCAGGGCAACGCCCTCGCCACGTCGTTCCATCCCGAACTGACCGGCGACCACCGGGTGCACGCGCTGTTCGTCGACATGGTGCGCGCCGCCCTCTGAGCAGATCCCGGTAGGATCTCTGGGGTTCGTTCTGAATTTGGTTACGCGAAGGAGACAGGCAGATGTCCGGCCACTCTAAATGGGCTACGACGAAGCACAAGAAGGCCGTGATCGACGCCAAGCGCGGCAAGCTCTTCGCGAAGCTGATCAAGAACATCGAGGTCGCGGCCCGCACCGGCGGCGCCGACCCCGAGGGCAACCCCACGCTCTTCGACGCCATCCAGAAGGCGAAGAAGCAGTCCGTCCCGAACAAGAACATCGACTCCGCGGTCAAGCGCGGCGGCGGCCTGGAGGCCGGCGGCGTGGACTACGAGACGATCATGTACGAGGGCTACGGCCCGAACGGCGTCGCGGTGCTCATCGAGTGCCTCACCGACAACCGCAACCGCGCCGCCTCGGACGTCCGCGTCGCCATGACCCGCAACGGCGGCTCCATGGCCGACCCGGGCTCCGTGTCGTACCTGTTCAACCGCAAGGGCGTCGTGATCGTCCCCAAGGGCGAGCTGACCGAGGACGACGTGCTGGGCGCGGTCCTCGACGCGGGTGCCGAGGAGGTCAACGACCTCGGTGAGAACTTCGAGGTGATCAGCGAGGCCACCGACCTGGTCGCGGTCCGCACCGCCCTCCAGGAGGCCGGGATCGACTACGACTCGGCGGACTCCAGCTTCGTCCCGACCATGCAGGTCCAGCTGGACGAGGAAGGCGCGAAGAAGATCTTCAAGCTCATCGACGCGCTGGAGGACAGCGACGACGTGCAGAACGTCTTCGCGAACTTCGACGTGACCGACGAGGTCATGGCGGCCATCGACTGAGGTCGCGGAGCACGACGTCCGGCACCGCCGGGCGGGCGGCGCCACGGCGCCGGCGACACTGAGGCAGCAGGGCCGGCCGGCCGGACACGGCCGCCGGCGCGACGCGGCGGGCCGACGGGAACACACCCCGTCGGCCCGCCGCGTTGTCAGTGGCACCCGATAGCCTGCACGAACAGAAGGACCAGGGAGGCTGACGTGCGTGTGCTGGGGGTGGACCCGGGGCTGACCCGCTGCGGGATCGGCGTCGTCGAGGGCGTCGCAGGACGGCCGCTGACCATGCTCGGCGTCGGAGTGGTCCGCACCTCCGCCGACGCCGAGACCCCCGACCGCCTCATCGCCGTCGAACGGGGCATCGAGGAGTGGCTCGACGCCCACCGGCCCGAACGGGTCGCCGTGGAGCGCGTCTTCAGCCAGCACAACGTCCGTACGGTGATGGGCACCGCCCAGGCCAGCGCGGTCGCCATGCTGTGCGCCGCCCGCCGCGGCATCCCCGTCGCCCTGCACACCCCCAGCGAGGTCAAGGCCGCCGTCACCGGCACAGGCCGCGCCGACAAGGCCCAGGTCGGGGCGATGGTGACCCGGCTGCTGCGGCTCGACGCGCCACCGAAGCCGGCCGACGCCGCCGACGCCCTCGCCCTCGCCATCTGCCACATCTGGCGCGCCCCCGCACAGAACCGCCTCCAGCAGGCGGTCGCCGCGCACCGAGCTCTGAAAGGCCGCACCGCATGATCGCCTTCGTGACGGGCCAGGTCGCTGCCCTCGCCCCCACCACCGCCGTGGTCGAGGTCGGCGGCGTCGGCATGGCCGTCCAGTGCACCCCGAACACCCTCGCCCGCCTGACGATCGGTCAGCAGGCCGTGCTGCACACCTCGCTGGTGGTCCGCGAGGACTCCCTCACCCTGTACGGCTTCGCGGACGACGACGAGCGGCAGGTCTTCGAGCTCCTCCAGACCGCCAGCGGTGTGGGCCCGCGCCTCGCCCAGGCCATGCTCGCCGTGCACAGCCCGGACGCCCTGCGCGCCGCGGTCGCGTCAGGCGACGAGAAGGCACTGACCGCCGTGCCCGGCATCGGCAAGAAGGGCGCGCAGAAACTCCTGCTGGAGCTGAAGGACCGGCTCGGCACCCCCCTCGGCACCCCCGCAGCCGCAGGGACCGCGGCGGTCGCCGCCGCGCCGCCCCCCTGGCGCGACCAGCTGCACGCCGCCCTGGTCGGCCTCGGCTACGCGCCCCGCGAGGCGGAGGAAGCCGTCACCGCGGTGGCCCCGCAGGCCGAGGCGGCGGCGGCGCACCGCAGGTCGGCCGGCTCCTCAGCGGCGCTGCAGACCCTCAACCGGGCCCGCTGAGCCGCCCGCCCCCGCACGACCCCGGCCCGCCACTGCGAGGAGAACACCCGTGAACTGGGACGACACGAGCGGCACGACCGCCGCCGAGCGGTCCGCCGGCCCCGCCGCCGACCGGCTGGTGGGCTCGGTCGCCGACCGCGAGGACCAGGCCGTCGAGGCCGCGCTGCGCCCCAAGGACCTGGACGAGTTCATCGGCCAGGAGAAGGTGCGCGAGCAGCTCGACCTCGTCCTCAAGGCCGCCCGCGCCCGCGGCGCCACCGCCGACCACGTGCTGCTCTCCGGCGCCCCCGGCCTCGGCAAGACCACCCTCTCCATGATCATCGCCGCGGAGATGGGCGCCCCCATCCGCATCACCTCCGGTCCCGCCATCCAGCACGCCGGCGACCTCGCCGCGATCCTCTCCTCCCTCCAGGAGGGCGAGGTGCTGTTCCTCGACGAGATCCACCGCATGTCCCGGCCCGCCGAGGAGATGCTGTACATGGCGATGGAGGACTTCCGCGTCGACGTCATCGTCGGCAAGGGGCCCGGCGCCACCGCCATCCCCCTCGAACTGCCGCCCTTCACCCTGGTCGGCGCCACCACGCGGGCCGGCCTGCTGCCGCCGCCGCTGCGCGACCGCTTCGGCTTCACCGCCCACATGGAGTTCTATTCCCCTGCCGAGCTGGAGCGGGTGATCCACCGCTCCGCCCGGCTCCTCGACGTCGAGATCGGCGCCGAGGGCGCCGCCGAGATCGCCGGGCGCTCCCGCGGCACCCCCCGCATCGCGAACCGGCTGCTGCGCCGCGTCCGCGACTACGCGCAGGTCAGGGCCGACGGAGTGATCACCCGCGAGGTCGCCGCGACCGCCCTCGCCGTGTACGAGGTCGACGGACGCGGCCTCGACCGGCTCGACCGCGCGGTGCTGGAGGCCCTGCTCAAGCTGTTCGGCGGGGGGCCCGTCGGCCTGTCCACCCTGGCCGTGGCCGTGGGGGAGGAGCGCGAGACGGTCGAGGAGGTCGCCGAGCCCTTCCTCGTACGGGAGGGGCTGCTGGCCCGCACGCCCAGGGGCCGCGTCGCCACCCCCGCCGCCTGGGCCCACCTGGGACTCGTGCCTCCGCAGGGCCAGGCGCCCGGCGGCCAGCAGGGACTGTTCGGCGGGTGACGGCAGGCACGCCCGGGGAGCGGTGACAGCAGCGTGACCTTCATGTGACGGCGCGGACGCTCGCCCGGTCGGGAACCGTGGTGCGATGCTGGGCGTTGTTCCATCCATGCGGACTCGCCTAGACTCCGCCGATGCCGCCCTTTCAGGTCGGCGTGCCCACCCCCGTAGACCAGGCCGCTCGCCAGCGCGGTCGTGCGAAGGAAATCTGTCCCGTGGACAATCTCGTCACCCTTCTCCCCTTCATCGTGCTGATCGGGGCCATGTTCCTGATGACCCGCTCTGCGAAGAAGAAGCAGCAGCAGGCGGCGCAGATGCGCAACAGCATGCAGCCCGGAACCGGTGTGCGGACCATCGGGGGGATGTACGCCACCGTCAAGGAGGTCGGCGACGACACGGTCCTCCTCGAGGTCGCCCCCGGCGTCCACGCCGTCTACGCGAAGAACGCGATCGGCGCCGTCCTCGACGACGAGGAGTACAACCGCATCGTCCACGGCGAGACGGACTCGGCCACCAGCGGTGACCTGGGCAGCGACGACCTGCCCGCCGTGCCGGACGACGCCTCCTCGCTGATCGAGTCCTCCGACGCCGGCCGGGCCGAGGACGACGCCAAGCCGGACCTGACGAAGAAGGCGGACGCCGACGAGGCCGACGCCGCGCGCAAGGACGGCAAGGGCGACGGCGGGACCGACGCGAAGTAGGCGTGGACGGGGGACCCGGGGCGCCACCGCGCCCCGGGTCCCCTGACCGCGTCCACATCTGCAGCTGCGGGGGCAGGTCCCCACACACACTTCGTGGCCGCCCCGCGCACACCGGCGCGGGGCGGTTGGACAGGGAGAAACGACAAGGTGGCAGCACCGAAGAAGGGCAGAAGGCCGTCGGGGGGCCAGGGAAGGCCAGGGCGTGTCCTGGTCCTGATCCTGATCGCGATGGTCGCGCTGACCGGCGGCATGTTCTGGTCCGGTCACACCACGCCGCGGCTGGGCATCGACCTGGCCGGCGGTACGACGATCACGCTGAAGGCGGAGGCCGAGCCCGGCAAGGAAAGCGCCGTCAACGAGACCAACATGGCCACGGCGGTCGGCATCATCGAGCGCCGTGTCAATGGTCTGGGTGTTCAGGAGGCCGAGGTCCAGACCCAGGGCCGCGAGAACATCATCGTGAACATCCCCAAGGGGACGGACCAGGAGCAGGCGCGCCAGCAGGTGGGCACCACAGCGCAGCTGTTCTTCCGCCCCGTCCTGGCGGTCGCCCTGAGCGAGCCCGAGGCACCCCAGCCCTCCGGCAGCGGTTCTCCCAGCGGTTCTCCCAGCCCCTCCGCCAGCGGTTCTCCCAGCCCGTCCGCGAGCGGTTCCCCGTCCGCCTCCGCGCCCGACAAGGACGCGCAGAAGGACGAGTCCGCCGCGCCCTCGGCCGGCGCCACCACTCAGGGCCGCGCGGTCACCGACGCCCTGGCGAAGGCCCCCAGCCCCGGGGCGTCCGCGGACGCCCCCGGCGCCCCGGCCCCCAGCGCGTCGGCGCCCCAGCTGCCCGCGCCCGCGGTCTCCCCGAGCGCCGACCCCACCGCTGACGCCGCCCTCCAGGCCCGGTTCACCGAGCTGAAGTGCACCGACGAGAAGCAGCGCGTCGCGGTGAGCAAGAACGTGAAGCCCGAAGAGCCGATCGTGGCCTGCGGCGAGAACCCGCAGGGCCTGTGGGAGAAGTACATCCTCGGCCCGGCCGAGGTGGACGGCAAGGACGTCGACGACGCCCAGGGCGTCCTCGACCCCACCCGCGGCCAGTGGATCGTCCAGCTGGAGTTCACCGGCTCCGGCAGCAAGAAGTTCGCCGACACCACGAGCAAGCTGGCCGGCCAGGCCGACCCGAACAACCGGTTCGCCATCGTCCTCGACGGCGAGGTGGTCTCCGCGCCGTCCGTGGACCAGGCGATCACCGGCGGCCAGGCGGAGATCTCCGG
Source organism: Streptomyces sp. CC228A (assembly GCF_021390935.1). Classification (GTDB taxonomy): domain Bacteria; phylum Actinomycetota; class Actinomycetes; order Streptomycetales; family Streptomycetaceae; genus Streptomyces. The sequence continues at coordinate 550,777 of NZ_JAJPUI010000001.1, read as the reverse complement.
CAGCTTCAACCAGAAGAGCGCCCAGGACCTCGGCAACATCCTGTCCTACGGCGCCCTGCCCCTCACCTTCCACGAGCAGTCCGTCGACACCGTGACGCCCGCGCTCGGCAGCGAGCAGCTGCGCGCCGGCCTCATCGCGGGCGCCATCGGCCTCGCGCTGGTCATCATCTACCTGCTGGTCTACTACCGGGGCCTGGCGCTGGTCGCCATCGCCTCCCTGGGCGTGTCCGCGGTCCTCACCTACACGATCATGTCGCTGCTCGGCCCGGCCATCGGCTTCGCGCTGAACCTGCCCGCGGTCTGCGGCGCCATCGTCGCCATCGGTATCACCGCGGACTCGTTCATCGTGTACTTCGAGCGCATCCGCGACGAGATCCGCGAGGGCCGCACCCTGCGACCGGCCGTCGAGCGGGCCTGGCCGCGTGCCCGGCGCACGATCCTGGTCTCCGACTTCGTGTCGTTCCTGGCCGCCGCGGTGCTGTTCGTCGTCACCGTCGGCAAGGTGCAGGGCTTCGCCTTCACCCTCGGCCTGACCACGGCCCTGGACGTCGTCGTGGTGTTCTTCTTCACCAAGCCGCTCATGACGCTCCTGGCCCGCGGCAAGTTCTTCGGCGGACAGCACCCCTGGTCCGGCCTCGACCCGAAGCGGCTCGGCGCGCAGCCGCCGCTGCGGCGCACCCGCCGCCCCGCGTCCGCCCTGACCGAACCGAAGGAGGCGTGAGATGTCGCGACTCGGAAATCTCGGCGCCCGTCTCTACCGCGGTGAGGTCGGCTACGACTTCGTCGCCAAGCGCAAGCTGTGGTACGGGGTCTCGATCCTGATCACCATCACCGCCATCGTCGCCCTCGGCGTGCGCGGCCTGAACATGGGCATCGAGTTCCGGGGCGGCGCGGTCTTCACGACCCCCGCCACCCCGGTCTCCGTCGCCCAGGCGCAGGACATCACGGAGGAGGCCGCCGGGCACGGCAGCATCGTCCAGAAGCTCGGCAACGGCACCATGCGCATCCAGGTCGCCGACCTGGACACCCAGCGGGCCAACGACATCAAGGGCGAGATCGCCGACGGCCTCGGCGTCTCCGAGGAGAGCATCACCGCCGAGCTGGTCGGTCCCAGCTGGGGCGCGCAGATCGCCAACAAGGCGTGGACCGGCCTCGCGGTCTTCATGATCCTCGTGGTGATCTACCTCGCGATCGCCTTCGAGTGGCGCATGGCGCTCGCCGCCCTCATCGCCCTCGTCCACGACCTCACCATCACGGTCGGCGTGTACTCCCTCGTCGGGTTCGAGGTCACCCCCGGCACCGTGATCGGTCTGCTGACCATCCTCGGCTACTCCCTCTACGACACCGTCGTCGTCTTCGACGGTCTCAAGGAGGGGTCGAAGGACATCACCAAGCAGACCCGCTTCACCTACAGCGAGATGGCGAACCGGAGCCTCAACGGCACCCTGGTCCGCTCCATCAACACCACCGTCGTGGCGCTGCTGCCGGTGGCCGGCCTGCTCTTCATCGGCGGCGGCTTCCTCGGCGCGGGCATGCTGAACGACATCTCGCTGTCGCTGTTCGTCGGCCTCGCCGCGGGCGCGTACTCGTCGATCTTCATCGCCACGCCTCTGGTCGCGGACTTCAAGGAACGCGACCCGCAGATCAAGGCCCTGCGCAAGCGCGTCCTCGCCAAGCGGGCCGCGGGCGCGGCCAAGGACGGCGACGAGCCGGGTGCCGCCGACCTGCCCGAGGGCGCCGCCACCGCGCTCGCCGGCCAGCGCGCCCGCCGCGGCGGACGCCCCACCGGGAGCAGGGGATGACGACCGCCACCCGCGACCTGCTGCTCAGCCGGATCCGCGACGTCCCCGACCACCCCAAGCCCGGCGTGGTGTTCAAGGACATCACGCCGCTGCTCGCGGACCCGGTCGCCTTCGCCGCGCTCACCGGTGCCTTCGCCGAGCTGTGCACCCGGTACGGCGCCACGAAGATCGTCGGCCTGGAGGCGCGCGGGTTCATCCTCGCCGCCCCCGTGGCCGTCACCGCCCAGGTCGGGTTCGTGCCCGTCCGCAAGGCGGGCAAGCTTCCGGGCGCCACGCTCCGGCAGGCGTACGAGCTGGAGTACGGCACCGCCGAGATCGAGGTCCACGCCGAGGACCTGGCCGCGGGCGACCGCGTCCTCGTCATCGACGACGTCCTCGCCACCGGCGGCACCGCGGAAGCGTCGCTGGAGCTCATCCGCCGGGCCGGCGCCGACGTCGCCGGCGTCGCCGTCCTGATGGAGCTCGGCTTCCTCGCCGGCCGCAGCCGGCTGGAGCCCGCACTGCGCGGAGCCCCGCTGGAGGCGCTGATCACCGTCTGACGCCGCCGCGGCCGCGGACACGGCAGACGCCCACGGGACGGGCATCCGGGTACCCCCGGGTGCCCGTCCCGTGTTGTCGGGGGGCCCGCCCGGGGCGAGAGGGGCGCCCGGGGTCGATACCATGGGATTTCCGGGACTCACCGGGGGACCCGGACCCGCACGAGGAGCGCCCTTGCCAGACGAGGTCAAGCCACTCTCCGCCGCGACCCCCGACCAGCGGGCCGACCAGGCACAGAAAGCCGCGGCGACCTCCGCCACGCCACCGGACAGGGGCGCAGACGGCACCCCGCCCGCGGCCGCGCCCCGCACCGCGCGCTCCGCCCCCGGGCCCACGGCCAAGCCGGGCGCCCCGGCCCCCAAGCCCGCACCGCCCGCCAAGCCCGCGCCGACCGCGCCGAGCCGCACCAGCGGCTCCTCCAGCCGCGTCCGCGCCCGCCTGGCCCGCCTCGGCGTGCAGCGCTCCACGACGTACAACCCGGTCCTCGAACCGCTGCTGCGCATAGTCCGCAGCAACGACCCGAAGATCGAGACGGCCACGCTCCGCCAGATCGAGCACGCCTACCAGGTCGCCGAGCGCTGGCACCGCGGACAGAAGCGCAAGAGCGGCGACCCGTACATCACGCACCCCCTCGCCGTCACCACGATCCTCGCCGAGCTCGGCATGGACCCCGCCACGCTCATGGCCGGGCTCCTGCACGACACCGTCGAGGACACCGAATACGGCCTGGAGGACCTGCGCCGCGACTTCGGCGACCAGGTCGCGCTCCTCGTCGACGGGGTCACCAAGCTCGACAAGGTCAAGTTCGGCGAGGCCGCGCAGGCGGAGACCGTCCGCAAGATGGTCGTCGCCATGGCCAAGGACCCCCGGGTCCTCGTCATCAAGCTCGCGGACCGCCTGCACAACATGCGCACCATGCGCTACCTCAAGCGGGAGAAGCAGGAGCAGAAGGCCCGCGAGACCCTGGAGATCTACGCGCCGCTCGCCCACCGCCTGGGCATGAACACCATCAAGTGGGAGCTGGAGGACCTCGCCTTCGCGATCCTCTACCCCAAGATGTACGACGAGATCGTGCGGCTCGTCGCCGAGCGCGCCCCCAAGCGCGACGAGTACCTCGCCATCGTCACCGACGAGGTGCAGGCCGACCTGCGGGCCGCCCGGATCAAGGCCACCGTCACCGGCCGCCCCAAGCACTACTACAGCGTCTACCAGAAGATGATTGTCCGCGGCCGGGACTTCGCGGAGATCTACGACCTGGTCGGCATCCGCGTCCTCGTCGACACCGTCCGCGACTGCTACGCCGCCCTCGGCACCATCCACGCGCGATGGAACCCGGTCCCCGGCCGGTTCAAGGACTACATCGCGATGCCGAAGTTCAACATGTACCAGTCGCTCCACACGACGGTCATCGGCCCCGGCGGCAAGCCCGTCGAACTGCAGATCCGCACCTTCGACATGCACCGCCGCGCCGAGTACGGCATCGCCGCGCACTGGAAGTACAAGCAGGACGCCGTCGCCGGCGCCTCCAAGGTCCGCACCGACACCCCGCGGGCCGGCAGCGGAAGGGGCAAGGACGCGGCCGCCGTCAACGACATGGCGTGGCTGCGGCAGCTGCTCGACTGGCAGAAGGAGACCGAGGACCCGGGCGAGTTCCTGGAGTCCCTCCGCTTCGACCTGTCCCGCAACGAGGTCTTCGTCTTCACCCCCAAGGGCGACGTCATCGCCCTGCCCGCCGGGGCCACCCCGGTCGACTTCGCGTACGCCGTCCACACCGAGGTCGGCCACCGCACCATAGGGGCCAGGGTCAACGGCCGCCTGGTGCCGCTGGAGTCCACGCTCGACAACGGCGACCTGGTGGAGGTCTTCACCTCCAAGGCCGCCGGCGCCGGCCCGTCCCGCGACTGGCTCGGCTTCGTCAAGTCACCCCGGGCCCGCAACAAGATCCGCGCCTGGTTCTCCAAGGAGCGCCGCGACGAGGCCATCGAGCAGGGCAAGGACGCCATAGCCCGCGCGATGCGCAAGCAGAACCTGCCGATCCAGCGCATCCTCACCGGCGACTCCCTGGTCACCCTCGCCCACGAGATGCGCTACAGCGACATCTCCTCGCTGTACGCGGCGATCGGCGAGGGCCACGTCACGGCCCAGTCCATCGTCCAGAAGCTCGTGCAGGCGCTGGGCGGGGAGGAAGCCGCCACCGAGGACATCGCGGAGACGGCGCCCCCGGCCCGCGGCCGCGGCAAGCGCCGCTCCAAGGCCGACCCGGGCGTCGTCGTCAAGGGCGTCGACGACGTGTGGGTGAAGCTGGCCCGCTGCTGCACCCCCGTGCCCGGCGACCCCATCATCGGCTTCGTCACCCGCGGCAGCGGCGTGTCGGTGCACCGCGCCGACTGCGTCAACGTCGACTCCCTCGCGCAGCAGCCCGAGCGGATGCTCGACGTCGAGTGGGCCCCCACCCAGTCGTCGGTGTTCCTCGTCGCCATCCAGGTGGAGGCGCTGGACCGCTCCCGGCTGCTGTCGGACGTCACCCGCGTCCTGTCCGACCAGCACGTCAACATCCTGTCGGCGGCCGTCCAGACGTCCCGCGACCGGGTGGCCACCTCCCGCTTCACCTTCGAGATGGGCGACCCCAAGCACCTGGGCCACGTCCTGAAGGCGGTCCGGGGCGTGGAAGGCGTCTACGACGTGTACCGCGTGACGTCCGCCCGCAGGCCCTGACGGCGACGGGCGGGCCGGACGACACGTCCGACCCGCCCGTCGCACGCCGAGCACCGGGGGCTGCGGCGGCGCCCGTCCCCGGCGCGGCTTCAGCCGCCGAACTCCCGCAGACCCTTCAGGGCCTGGTCCAGCAGCGCCTGCCGGCCCTCCAGCTCACGCGCCAGCTTGTCGGCCTTCGCGTCGTTGCCGGCCGCACGCGCCGCGTCGACCTGCGCCCGCAGCTTGTCCACGGCGTCCTGGAGCTGCCCCGTCAGACCCGCGGCCCGCGCCCGGGCCTCCGGGTTGGTGCGGCGCCACTCGGTCTCCTCGGCCTCCTGCAGCGCCCGCTCCACTGCGTGCATCCGGCCCTCGACCTTCGACCGGGCGTCGCGCGGCACGTGGCCGATGGCCTCCCAGCGCTCGTTGATCTCCCGGAACGCGGCCCGCGCCGCCTTCAGGTCCGACACCGGCACCAGCTTCTCGGCCTCGGCGGCGAGCTCCTCCTTCAGCTTGAGGTTCTCCGCCTGCTCCGCGTCCCGCTCGGCGAACACGGCACCGCGCGCCGCGAAGAACACGTCCTGCGCACCGCGGAAGCGGTTCCACAGGGCGTCCTCGTGCTCGCGCTGTGCACGGCCCGCGGCCTTCCACTCCGCCATCAGCTCGCGGTAGCGGGCGGCCGTCGCCCCCCAGTCGGTGGAGTCCTGCAGCGCCTCGGCCTCCGCGGCCAGCCGCTCCTTGACCCGCCGGGCGTCCTCACGCTGGGAGTCCAGCGCCGCGAAGTGCGCCTTGCGGCGCTTGGAGAACGCCGACCGGGCGTGCGAGAACCGGTGCCACAGCTCGTCGTCGGACTTCCGGTCCAGCCGCGGCAGGCCCTTCCAGGTGTCCACCAGCGCCCGCAGCCGCTCACCGGCCGCGCGCCACTGCTCGCTCTGCGCGAGCTGCTCGGCCTCCGCGACCAGTTCCTCCTTGGCGCGCCGCGCCTCCTCCGTCTGCTGGGCCTTCTTCGCCTTGCGCTCCTCGCGGCGCGCCTCCACCCGCTCGACGAGCCGGTCGAGCCGCTTGGCGAGCGCGTCGAGGTCACCGACCGCGTGGTGCTCGTCCACCTGCGTGCGCAGGTGCTCGATCGCCGCCATCGCGTCCTTCGCGGACAGGTCGGTGGTCTTCACCCGCCGTTCGAGGAGGCCGATCTCGACCACCAAGCCCTCGTACTTGCGCTCGAAGTAGGCCAGGGCCTCCTCGGGGGTGCCCGCCTGCCACGATCCGACGACCTTCTCGCCGTCGGCGGTACGCACGTACACGGTGCCCGTCTCGTCGACGCGGCCCCACGGGTCGCTGCTCACAGCGCCTCCTCCACATGATGCCGATGAGGGGAATCCCCCCTGGGCATCGTCCACGGTTGTCCCGGACGGGCCTCGCCCGTCCTCCACGGCGCACGCACCGGGTCCCACAGGCCCCCGTACGCGCTGCACAACGCCAATCTAGGCGAACCGCCGCCCGGCTGTCCGCACTCGTCGGCACACAATTCCCCCGGCCCCCCGTGTTCCCCGGTCTTCACCGGGGGACGCGGGAGACGCAGGTCATTTCCTGGTCACGGTCGCCTGCTCGATCGTGACCGGCTTCTTCGGGGCGCCGTCGCCGGCGCTGCCCTCGGCGCCGCCCTCGGCGACCTTCCGCACGGCCTTCAGCCCCGCCTCGTCCATGGTGCCGAAGGGCGTGAAGCCCGGAGGCAGCTTGCTGTCCTCGTACACGAGGAAGAACTGGCTGCCCGCCGTGTTCGGCCCGCTGTTGGCCATGGCCACCGTGCCGGCCTTGTACGTGACCATGCCGTCGGCGCCGGCCTTGCCCAGGGAGTCCAGGTTCTCGTCGGGCAGCTCGTAGCCCGGGTTGCCGTAGCCCGTGCCCTCCGGGTCGCCGCACTGGAGGACGAAGATGCTCGCCGGCTTGGTCGTGAGGCGGTGGCAGGTCGTGTCGTCGAAGAACTTCCTGCCGGCGAGGTACGAGAAGGAGTTCACCGTGCGCGGCGCCTTGGCGGCGTCCATCGCGATGGTGATGTCGCCGTGGTTCGTCTTCAGCGCCATGGTGTAGGCGGCCTTCGTGTCGATGGCCATCGACGGCTCCGGCGACTTCTCCGGAGCGCTCGGCGTGGGCTCCCCGCTCGCACCGGCCGCCGCCTTGTCCTCCTTGCCGCCGCCCAGCACCCCCGACGCGTACGCGCCCGCGCTCGCGGCGAGGACGACGGTCAGGGCGCCCGCGATCACCGCGTTGCGACGCCTGGCCTTCTGCTGGGCCTCCCTGCGTCGCTGCTGCTGGCGCTCGTACCTCTTCCTCGCGGCCTGCCGCCGTCGCTGATCGCTGCTGACCACCGGGTCTGTCTCCTCGTACGTCTGATGTGCAGGGCTGGGGCTGGTGTGCCCGTACCGTATACGGGTTGGCCGGGGAATGAGCAGCGCCGGTAGGCTCTGATCTGCTGCATTTCTTCCGAAGGCCGACCCGCCGACGACATTCTGAGGACGATCGTGCTTATTGCCGGGTTCCCCGCCGGGGCCTGGGGGACCAACTGCTACCTGGTCGCCCCCGCCGCCGGTGAGGAGTGCGTGATCATCGATCCGGGCCACCAGGCCGCGCAGGGAGTCGAGGAGACGCTCAGGAAGCATCGGCTCAAGCCGGTCGCCGTCGTGCTCACGCACGGCCACATCGACCACGTCGCCTCCGTCGTCCCGGTCTGCGGGGCCCACGACGTGCCCGCCTGGATCCACCCGGCCGACCGCTACATGATGAGCGACCCGGAGAAAGCCCTGGGCCGGTCCATCGGCATGCCGCTCATGGGGGAGCTGACCGTGGGGGAGCCGGACGACGTCCACGAGCTCACCGACGGCGCCCGCCTGGAGCTGGCGGGGCTGGAGCTCACCGTCGCGCACGCGCCCGGCCATACCAAGGGGTCGGTGACCTTCGGGCTGCCCGAGGCCGCGGACATCCCGCCGGTCTTCTTCTCGGGCGACCTGCTCTTCGCCGGCTCCATCGGACGCACCGACCTGCCGGGCGGTGACATGGCCGAGATGCTCGACTCGCTGGGCCGCGTGGTCCTGCCGCTCGACGACTCGACCGTGGTCCTGTCCGGCCACGGCCCCCAGACGACCATCGGCCACGAGCGCGCCACCAACCCCTATCTGCGGCAGGTGGCCGCCGGCCTCGGGAGCGCCCAGGCTCCCCGACGAGGAATGTGACGAGAGACTTCCGTGAGCACCTTCAAGGCCCCCAAGGGCACGTACGACCTTCTGCCCCCCGATTCCGCCACGTTCCTGGCCGTGCGCGAGGCCATCGCCGCGCCGCTGCGGAGGTCCGGCTACGGCTACGTCGAGACGCCCGGCTTCGAGAACGTCGAGCTGTTCGCGCGGGGCGTGGGCGAGTCCACCGACATCGTGACCAAGGAGATGTACGCCTTCGAGACGAAGGGCGGCGACCAGCTGGCCCTGCGCCCCGAAGGCACCGCCTCCGTGCTGCGCGCCGCGCTGGAGGCCAGCCTCCACAAGGCCGGCAACCTGCCCGTCAAGCTCTGGTACTCCGGCTCGTACTACCGCTACGAGCGCCCGCAGAAGGGCCGCTACCGCCACTTCTCCCAGGTGGGCGCCGAGGCGATCGGCGCCGAGGACCCGGCCCTGGACGCCGAGCTGATCATCCTGGCCGACCAGGCGTACCGCTCGCTGGGCCTGCGCGAGTTCCGCATCCTGCTCAACTCGCTGGGCGACCAGGAGTGCCGCCCCGTCTACCGGGCGGCCCTCCAGGACTTCCTGCGCGGCCTCGACCTCGACGAGGACACCCGGCGCCGCATCGACATCAACCCGCTGCGGGTCCTCGACGACAAGCGGGCCGAGGTGCAGAAGCAGCTGGTCGGCGCGCCGCTGCTGCGCGACTACCTGTGCGACGCGTGCAAGGCGTACCACGAGGAGGTGCGCGAGCTGCTGGCGGCGGCGGGCGTGGCCTTCGAGGACGACCCGAAGCTGGTGCGGGGCCTGGACTACTACACGCGCACGACGTTCGAGTTCGTCCACGACGGCCTCGGCTCGCAGTCCGCGGTCGGCGGCGGCGGCCGCTACGACGGCCTGTCCGAGATGATCGGCGGCCCGGCGCTGCCGTCCGTCGGCTGGGCCCTCGGCGTGGACCGCACGGTCCTGGCGCTGGAGGCCGAGGGCGTCGTCCTGGACATCCCGGCCGCAACCGACGTGTTCGCCGTGGCACTCGGAGAGGACGCCAAGCGGCGGGTGTTCGCGCTGGTCACCGAGTTGCGCAAGGCCGGTGTCGCCACGGACATGGCGTACGGCGGCAAGAGCATGAAGGCCGGCATGAAGGCGGCGCACCGCTCGGGCGCCCGCTTCACGGTGATCGCGGGCGAGCGCGACCTCGCGGAAGGCGTGGTCCAGCTCAAGGACATGGAGTCCGGCGAGCAGGAGGCGGTCGCGCTGGACGCGCTCACGGACACGCTGCGCGGGAAGCTGGCCTGAGCCGCCCGCCGTCACCGCGCTCCCGGGCGCACGAGGGCGGGCGCCGTGCGGGCGCCCGCCCTCGGCGGCTGTTTCCGGCCGCTCTTTATCCGCATCGAACGGCGCACGCCGTGCCGCGTCCGGCACAATGACCACGGCGCCCCGACGCCCCGCAGCAGACCCATCGACGGAACGGCCGTGATGACGAAAGCAGTTGCAGACACCGTGTCCCCGGACTCGCGCGCGCTCGGTGCGAGCAGGGCGTTCTCCTGGATGCTCGTCGTCACCGGTGCCGCGGGGCTGCTCGCCGCGTGGATCATCACGCTCGACAAGTTCAAGCTGCTGGAGGACCCGGACTTCGTCCCCGGCTGCAGCCTCAACCCGATCGTGTCGTGCGGGAACATCATGAAGAGCGAGCAGGCCTCGGTCTTCGGCTTCCCGAACCCGATGCTCGGCCTGGTCACGTACGGCATGGTCGTCGCGATCGGCGCCGGGCTGCTCGCGGGCGCCCGCTACCGCCGCTGGTACTGGCTCGGCCTCAACGGCGGCATGCTCTTCGGTGTGGGCTTCTGCACCTGGCTGATGCAGCAGTCCCTGTACGTCATCAACTCGCTGTGCCTGTGGTGCTGCCTCGCCTGGGCCGCGACGATCGTGATGTTCTGGTACGTCACCTCGTTCAACGTGCGCAAGGGCGTGCTGCCCGCGCCGGGGTGGCTGCGGCGCTTCTTCGACGAGTTCACGTGGGTCGTGCCCGTCCTGCACATCGGGATCATCGTCATGCTGATCCTGACCCGCTGGTGGGACCTGCTCTGGACGAGCTGACCCCGGGAGCCCGCCGGGGCGGCGGCCGGCCGGGCGGGACTGTCGGCGGGCTCGCTTAGGCTTCATGGCGTGGAGCCCGATCTTTTCACCGCCGCAGCAGAGGAACGCCAGGAGAAGGACCCGTCGAGCAGCCCCCTGGCCGTCCGGATGCGCCCGCGCACCCTCGACGAGGTGGTCGGCCAGCGGCACCTGCTGAAGCCGGGGTCGCCGCTGCGGCGGCTGGTCGGCGAGGGCGGCCGGGGACCGGCGGGCTCCTCGTCCGTGATCCTGTGGGGCCCGCCCGGCATCGGCAAGACGACGCTCGCATACGTGGTGTCCAAGGCCACCGACAAGCGGTTCGTGGAGCTGTCCGCGATCACCGCGGGCGTCAAGGAGGTCCGGGCCGTGATCGACGGGGCCCGGCGCGCGGCGGGCGGCTTCGGCAAGGAGACCGTCCTGTTCCTGGACGAGATCCACCGGTTCAGCAAGGCGCAGCAGGACTCGCTGCTGCCCGCCGTGGAGAACCGCTGGGTCACCCTGATCGCCGCGACCACCGAGAACCCGTACTTCTCGGTGATCTCGCCGCTGCTGTCCCGCTCCCTGCTGCTCACCCTGGAGCCGCTCACCGACGACGACCTGCGCGGACTGCTGCACCGGGCCCTGACCGAGGAGCGCGGGCTGGGCGGCGCCGTCACGCTGCCCGAGGACGCCGAGGCGCACCTGCTGCGGGTCGCGGGCGGGGACGCGCGGCGGGCGCTGACGGCGCTGGAGGCCGCGGCGGGGGCCGCGCTCGCCCTCGGTGAGCAGGAGATCAGCCTGGCGACGCTGGAGGCGGCGGTGGACCGGGCGGCGGTGGCCTACGACCGGGACGGCGACCAGCACTACGACGTGGCGAGCGCCCTGATCAAGTCGATCCGCGGCTCCGACGCGGACGCGGCCCTGCACTACCTGGCGCGGATGATCGAGGCGGGCGAGGACCCGCGGTTCATCGCGCGCCGGCTGATGATCTCGGCGAGCGAGGACATCGGGCTCGCCGACCCGACGGCGCTGCCGCTGGCGGTCGCGGCGGCGCAGGCGGTGGCGATGATCGGCTTCCCCGAGGCGGCGCTCACCCTCAGCCACGCCACGATCGCCCTCGCGCTGGCCCCGAAGTCGAACGCGGCGACGCTCGCGATCCAGGCGGCCCGGGCGGACGTGCGGGAAGGGCTGGCCGGGCCGGTCCCCGCCCACCTGCGAGACGGCCACTACAAGGGCGCGGCCTCGCTGGGCCACGCCCAGGGGTACGTGTACCCGCACGACGTGCCGGGCGGGATCGCCGCCCAGCAGTACGCACCCGACGCGATCCAGGACCGGCGGTACTACCGGCCGACCCGCTACGGCGCCGAGGCGCGGTACGCCGACGTGGTGGAGAAGGTGCGCGAGCGGCTGCGCGGCGAGAGCGGCGCCTGAGGTGCGCGGCCGCGCCGCGGGGGCAGGGCTCAGGCGCGCTGCCCCGGCCCGCCTTCCGCCTCCCCGCCGGCGGGCGTCCTCGCGTCGTGGGCGGCGGCGGCCTCGCCGAAGAGCCGGTGCATGGCGCGCCGCAGCCCGTGCACGTCCCTCACCGGCTCGGGGAAGTCGAAGCGCGCGTCGAAGGAGCGCGCCGCGGCGTCCCGGCAGCGCACCCGCAGCCCGAAGCGGTCCAGGGCCAGCGGCACCGTGCTCCGCACCGCCGCGTCCCCGTGGCCGGCGCGGTCCCCCAGCAGGGAGGCCAGCGTCGCCATCCGGTCGCCGTGGGCGGCCGCCAGGTGCTGGAGCAGCTCCGTCTCGTGCTGCCTGAGCGGGTCGGGTGCGGCGCGGGCGAAGTCCTCCGGGTCGACGGGTCCGGCTCCCCACAGGTCGTCGACGTACACCTCGCCGACCTCCAGGCGCAGCATCATGTGGCCGGGTTCGGCCAAGCCGGGCACGGTGGTGAGCCAGCCGCGCACCCAGGCGCGGGCGCGGATACGGTGGGGGACGGCGACCGGTGCCACGTCCGTGAGCTCCAGCACGGCGGGCAGCTCGTCGTCCTGGGCGTGGGTGGCGGCCCGTACGGCCGGGGAGTCCGCCGGGTACAGCAGCAGGACCTCGCCGTCCGGGCCCACCGCGCGGGCGTCGGGCTGGAGGTGGAGCGGGAGCGGGTCGGGAAGCTGCTGGTCCGGGCCGGGCGCCGCGGGCCCCGGGACGAGCAGCGCCGCGGAGCATGTACCCTGTACGAGAGTTCGTGTGCGCTCGGCTGCTGACGGCATCCGGGCGGTTTCTGGCCCGCTGGGACGCGGCTGACCATGAGCTGATCGGACCTCCGTCACGTCGATGCCCTGCTGAGAGGCATCGTTCTTCGTGCTGCCGTCCGTGATGCGTGTGGTGTTCCCAGGGCGAGACATGCGATCTCCTTGAGTAAGGTGAGCCTAACCTAACCTATTTCGGAGGTCTGGAGAACGTGCCTAACCAGTCGCGTCCCAAGGTCAAGAAGTCCCGTGCGCTCGGCATCGCGCTGACGCCGAAGGCCGTCAAGTACTTCGAGGCCCGTCCGTACCCGCCGGGCGAGCACGGCCGCGGACGCAAGCAGAACTCGGACTACAAGGTCCGTCTGCTGGAGAAGCAGCGCCTGCGCGCCCAGTACGACATCAGCGAGCGCCAGATGGCCCGCGCCTACGACCGCGCCAAGAAGGCCGAGGGCAAGACGGGCGAGGCCCTGGTGGTCGAGCTGGAGCGCCGCCTCGACGCCCTGGTCCTGCGCTCGGGCATCGCCCGCACCATCTACCAGGCCCGCCAGATGGTCGTCCACGGCCACATCCAGGTCAACGGCCAGAAGGTCGACAAGCCGTCCTTCCGCGTCCGCCCGGACGACGTCGTGATGGTCCGCGAGCGCTCGCGCAGCAAGACCCTGTTCCAGGTCGCCCGCGAGGGTGGCTTCGCCCCCGACGGCGAGACCCCGCGCTACCTGCAGGTCAACCTGAAGGCCCTGGCCTTCCGCCTCGACCGCGAGCCGAACCGCAAGGAGATCCCGGTCGTCTGCGACGAGCAGCTCGTCGTCGAGTACTACGCCCGCTGACCCGGGCGCGGTACCCGTACCGCGAACCCGGCGCGCCCGGCCCCCGCGGGACCGGGCGCGCCGCCCGCAGCGCCCCGGCGTGCGTTCAGCCCGTCGGCTCCCCGCCCTTCACGGTGGGGGAGTCGGCGGGCTTCCGCGTCTGCGGCAGCAGGCCGCGCCCGCCGCGCACCCGCTCCGCCGCGGGCGCCGCCGGGCGCGGACGCCCCGACAGCGCCCGCTCCACCGCCGCGTCCAGCTCCAGCGCCCTGCCCTCCGCGACGTACGCCAGGAACGCCTCCTGCCCCAGCGCCTCCCGCACCCGCTGCTCGCACAGCCGCCGCGGCGCGCTGAAATACGCCGAACCGAACAGCGGCGGCCCCACCGACTCCCACATCCGGCCGGCCGCACCCTGGAGCACCGCCGCCTCCACCGGGTCGCCCTCGCCCGCGGTGACCAGCGCCAGCAGCTCCACGGCCAGCACCAGGCCCACCAGGTCGTGGAACGCGTGGTCGATCACCACGCACTCGTCGAGCAGCTCCCGCGCCGCGACCGGGTCGCCCCGCGTCCACGCCGCGTACGCCAGCACGTACAGGGCGTACGCCCGCGTCCACCGCTCGCCGCGCTCCTCGCACACCTCCCGCACCTCGCCGCACAGCGCGACCGCGGCCTCCAGGTCCCCCTGGAACACCTTGGTGATCGCCAACTCCACCTGGCCCATGAGCACCTGGCTGTTCAGCTCGCCCAGCTTCCGGTACGCCGCGAGCGCCCGTCCCAGCAGCTCCTGCGCCCCCTGCATGTCGTCCGACAGCAGCGCCAGGCACCCCTTCCGGTGCGTGGTGTACGCCTGGGCCAGCGCGTGGCCGACGCGCTCCGCCCGCTCCCCGCACTCGTGCAGGGCACCCACCGCCGCCGTCCCGTCGCCCTGCAGGATCGCCACGTACCCCAGCACCCACAGGGCCTTCAGCCGCGCGTCCTCGTTGCCGGACTCCAGCGCCACCGCCCGGTCCAGCCAGTGCCGCCCCTCCGAGAGCCGCCCGCAGCCCACCCAGTAGAACCACAGCGTCCCCGCCAGGTGCTGCGCCAGGTGCGCCTCGCCCGGCACCTCCAGGCACAGCTCCAGCGCCGCCCGCAGGTTCGGCAGCGCACTCTCCGCGCACGCCGCCACCTCCGCCTGCCGGGGGCTGAACCACTCCAGCTCGCACCACGTGGCCAGCCCCATGTACCAGTCGCGGTGGCGCCGCCGCAGCCGGGGCGTGTCGCCCAGCGCGGACAGCCACTCCGCCCCGTAGGCGGCGACCGTGTCCAGCATGCGGTAGCGCAACCCCGCCGGGCCCGTGCCGTCACGCAGCACCACCGACTGGGCGATCAGCTCGTCCAGCACGTCGAGCACCCGCTCCGGCGGCAGCTCGGGGCCCGTGCACACGTACTCCACCGCCTCCAGGTCGAAGGGGCCCGCGAAGACCGACAGGCGGGCCCACAGCAGCCGCTCCTCCGGGGTGCACAGCTCATGGCTCCACCCGATGGCCGTGCGCAGCGTCCGGTGCCGTGCCGCCGCACCCCGGCTACCCCGGGTCAGCAGCCGGAACCGGTCGTCGAGCCGCTCCAGCACCTGCTCCACCGACAGCGCGGGCAGCCGGCCCGCCGCCAGTTCCAGAGCCAGCGGGATCCCGTCCAGGCGCCGGCACAGCTCCCGCACGGGGTCGGGGTCGCCGGCCTCGAACCCGGGGCACACCGCCCGTGCGCGGTCCGTGAACAGCCGCACCGCGTCCCCGTCCGGCATCGGCGCCAGAGCCAGCACCGCCTCGCCGTCCACCCGCAGCGGCCGCCGCCCCGCCGCGAGCACCGTCAGCCCCGGCGCGCTCAGCAGCAGCCGCCGCACCACGGCGGCGCACGCGTCCACCAGGTGCTCGAAGCCGTCCAGCACCAGCAGCACCCTGCGCCCCGCCAGATGGTCCGCCAGCACCTCCCGCGGTGGACGGCTCGTCTGGTCGGCCGGCCCCAGCGCCTCCGCCAGCGCGTGATCCACCAGCTCCGGATCGCGCAGCCCCGCCAGCTCCACGAGGTGCACACCGTCGCAGTAGCGTTTCTGCGCCTCCCGGGCCGCCTGCACCACCAGCCGGGTCTTGCCGACCCCGCCCACCCCCACCACCGTCACCAGGCGGAAGTCCGCCAGCAGCTGGTCCAACTCACCGCGTTCCGCGTCACGCCCGACGAACCGGTTCAACTCGGCAGGCAGATTGCTCCGTCGCATGAGACACGGAGCGTACCGATCGCGCTGCTCTCCGTACAAACCCCGTCTCCCGCCTTCCCGGCGCGGCCCGCAATCCGGTACGGGGCGCCACCACGGGCGCGATAGGCTCGGAGAACGACCTTCAGTGACCGAGATACACGCGAACCAACGGACTTCGACGAGCAGAGAGCGGTGCACAGTGACCGGTGGAGAGGTTGCCGGGATCCTGGTGGCCGTCTTCTGGGCGATCCTGGTCTCCTTCCTGGCCGTGGTGCTGGTGAGGCTGGCCCAGACGCTCAAGGCGACCACCCGTCTCGTGGCGGACGTGACCGAGCAGGCGGTGCCCCTGCTGGCCGACGCCTCCGCGACGCTCCGCTCCGCGCAGACCCAGCTCGACCGCGTCGACGCCATCGCCTCGGACGTCCAGGAGGTCGCCTCCAACGCCTCCGCCCTCTCCACGACCGTGGCCTCCACCCTCGGCGGCCCGCTCGTGAAGGTCGCGGCGTTCGGCTACGGCGTACGCCGGGCCATGAGCCGCGACGCGGGGGACCGCACCGAGAGGCCCGACCGACCGGCGCCCGCGGCGCGGCGCACCGTCATCGTCGGCCGCACCGTGCCCAAGGCGCGCGGCCGCAACCGGAAGGGCTGACGCGACACATGTTCCGCCGAGCGTTCTGGTTCACCGCCGGCGCGGCAGCCGGCGTGTGGGCCACCAACAAGGCGCACCGCAAGCTCAGGCAGCTGACCCCCGAGAGCCTCGCCGCCCAGGCCGCCGACAAGGCCGTCGAGGCGGGCCACCGGCTCAAGGACTTCGCGCTCGACGTCCGCGCGGGCATGCTGCAGCGCGAGGCCGAGCTGGAGCAGGCACTGGGGATCGACGCACCCGCCGACGCCCTGCCCGCCCCGCGCCGGTCGGCCCTCGGCCCCGCACGGGGCGCCGCCCCCGCCCCCGCCCACCGAGACCGCACCCACCCCACCCACCCGTACGACCGGAATGAGGACCACTGATGGAGTCGGCTGAAATCCGCCGCCGCTGGCTGAGCTTCTTCGAGGAGCGCGGGCACACCGTCGTGCCTTCGGCGTCGCTCATCGCGGACGACCCGACTCTCCTCCTCGTCCCCGCGGGCATGGTGCCCTTCAAGCCCTACTTCCTCGGTGAGGTCAAGCCGCCGTTCGCGCGCGCCGCCAGCGTGCAGAAGTGCGTGCGCACGCCCGACATCGAAGAGGTCGGCAAGACCACCCGGCACGGCACGTTCTTCCAGATGTGCGGCAACTTCTCCTTCGGCGACTACTTCAAGGAAGGCGCCATCAAGCTCGCCTGGGAGCTGCTGACCAGCCCGGTCGAGCACGGCGGCTACGGCCTGGAGCCGGAGAAGCTCTGGATCACCGTCTACCAGGACGACGACGAGGCCGAGCAGATCTGGCGCGACGTCGTCGGCGTGCCCGCCGAGCGCATCCAGCGCCTCGGCAAGAAGGACAACTTCTGGTCCATGGGCGTGCCCGGCCCCTGCGGCCCCTGCTCCGAGATCAACTACGACCGGGGCCCCGAGTTCGGCGCCGAGGGCGGCCCCGCCGTCAACGACGAGCGGTACGTGGAGATCTGGAACCTGGTCTTCATGCAGTACGAGCGCGGCCAGGGCACCGGCAAGGACGACTTCGAGATCCTCGGAGACCTGCCGAGCAAGAACATCGACACGGGCCTCGGCATGGAGCGCCTGGCGATGATCCTCCAGGGCGTACGGAACATGTACGAGACCGACACCCTGAAGGTCGTCATCGACAAGGCCACCGGGCTCACCGGCGTCGACTACGGCCGGGCCGACGACTCCGACGTGTCCCTGCGCGTGGTCGCCGACCACATGCGCACCTCCGTGATGCTCATCGGTGACGGCGTCACCCCGGGCAACGAGGGCCGCGGCTACGTGCTGCGCCGCATCATGCGCCGCGCCATCCGCAACATGCGGCTGCTCGGCGCCACCGGCCCGGTCGTCGGCGAGCTCGTCGACACCGTCATCACGACCATGGGCGAGCAGTACCCGGAGCTGGCGACCGACCGCGAGCGCATCGAGGCCGTCGCCCTGGCCGAGGAGGCCCGCTTCCTCAAGACCCTCAACGCCGGGACGAACGTCCTGGACGGCGCTGTCGCCGAGGCCAGGCAGGCCGGCTCCACCGTCCTCGCCGGCGACAAGGCGTTCCTGCTCCACGACACCTGGGGCTTCCCCATCGACCTCACCCTGGAGATGGCCGCCGAGCAGGGCCTCACCGTGGACGAGGACGGCTTCCGCCGCCTCATGAAGGAGCAGCGCGAGCGCGCCAAGGCCGACGCCCAGGCCAAGAAGACCGGCCACGCCGACGTCACCGCGTACCGCGAGATCGCCGACTCCTCCGGCGCCACCGAGTTCACCGGCTACACCAGCACCGAGGGCGAGACCACCGTCGTCGGCCTCCTCGTCAACGGCGTGCCCTCCCCGGCCGCCTCCGAGGGTGACGACGTCGAGGTGGTCCTCGACCGCACCCCCTTCTACGCCGAGGGCGGCGGCCAGCTCGCCGACCAGGGCCGCATCAAGCTGCACAGCGGCGCCGTCATCCAGGTCCGCGACGTCCAGCAGCCGGTCCCGGGCGTGTCCGTGCACAAGGGTTCCGTCCAGGTCGGCGAGGTCACCGTCGGCGCCACCGCCTACGCCACCATCGACGTCCGGCGCCGCCGCGCCATCGCCCGCTCCCACAGCGCCACCCACCTCACCCACCAGGCGCTGCGCGACGCCCTCGGCCCCACGGCCGCCCAGGCCGGCTCCGAGAACTCCCCGGGCCGCTTCCGCTTCGACTTCGGCTCCCCGTCCGCCGTGCCCGGCACGGTCCTCACCGACGTCGAGCAGAAGATCAACGAAGTGCTGGCCCGCGAGCTCGACGTGCACGCCGAGGTCATGCCGATCGACGAGGCCAAGCGGCAGGGCGCCATCGCCGAGTTCGGCGAGAAGTACGGCGAGCGGGTCCGCGTCGTCACCATCGGCGACTTCTCCAAGGAGCTGTGCGGTGGCACCCACGTGCACAACACCGCCCAGCTCGGCCTGGTGAAGCTGCTCGGCGAGTCCTCCATCGGCTCCGGCGTGCGCCGTATCGAGGCCCTCGTCGGCGTCGACGCGTACCACTTCCTCGCTCGCGAGCACACGGTCGTCGCCCAGCTCCAGGAGCTGGTCAAGGGCCGCCCGGAGGAGCTGCCGGAGAAGATCTCCGCCATGCTCGGCAAGCTGAAGGACGCCGAGAAGGAGATCGAGAAGTTCCGCGCGGAGAAGGTCCTCCAGGCCGCCGCCGGCCTCGCGGACTCCGCCCGCGACGTGCACGGCGTCTCCCTCGTCACCGGTCAGGTGCCGGACGGCACCGGCGCCGACGACCTGCGCAGGCTGGTCCTCGACGTGCGCGGCCGGATCCCGGCGAGCCGCCCGGCCGTCGTCGCCCTGTTCACCACCGCGGGCGGCCGCCCGCTGACCGTGATCGCCACCAACGAGGCCGCCCGCGAGCGCGGCCTCAAGGCCGGCGACCTGGTCCGCACCGCCGCCAAGACCCTCGGCGGCGGCGGCGGCGGCAAGCCGGACGTCGCGCAGGGCGGCGGCCAGAACCCGGAGGCCGTCGGCGAGGCCATCGCCGCCGTCGAGCGCCTGGTCGCCGAGACGGCCTGACCCGGATGACTGCCATGCGACGCGGGCGCCGACTGGCGATCGACGTGGGGGACGCCCGCATCGGGGTCGCCTCGTGCGACCCCGACGGGGTCCTGGCCACCCCGGTGGAGACCGTGCCGGGGCGTGACGTCCCGGCCGCCCACCGGCGGCTGAAGCAGCTCGTGGAGGAGTACGAGCCGCTGGAAGTCGTCGTCGGCCTCCCCCGCTCCCTCAACGGGGGCGAGGGTCCGGCGGCCGCCAAGGTCCGCGCGTTCTCGCAGGAACTGGCCCGGGGCATCGCCCCGGTGCCGGTGCGCCTGGTCGACGAGCGCATGACCACGGTGTCCGCGAGCCACGGACTGCGCGCCTCCGGGGTGAAGTCCAGGAAGGGCCGCTCGGTCATCGACCAGGCAGCCGCTGTGATCATCCTGCAGAACGCTCTTGAGTCCGAACGGGTATCAGGTAATCCGCCCGGCGAGGGCGTCGAAGTGGTCATCTGATCGCGATACGGTAACGTTCCGCGCAATGCGGTGGCGTTCGAACAGCTGCCGCACAACGTAGAGGCGGACGTCCCGGAAGCCTCGCGGCTGTTTGGGGATCGATGACTGAGTATGGCGGCACGCCCGGGCACCAGCCCTGGCACCCCCAGGACCCCCTGTACGGGGACCAGGACTGGGGCACGCATCACCAGCCCGGCAACGACCCGCACCACCAGCAGCAGACGTCACCGCAGCAGTACCCCTACGACGCCGCCCCCCACGACCCCTACCAGCAGCAGGGCTACGGCGGCGACCAGTACGGCGGCCAGGGATACGCCACCGGCCAGACGCCGCAAGAGGGGCAGCAGGGGCAGCAGTACGGCACCGGCCACTGGGACACCGGCACCGGCCAGCAGGCATCCATGCCCTACTACGGGGCGCAGCCCCCGCACCCCGACCCGTACGGCGCGCAGGGCGCCGACCTGTACAGCACCCCCGAGGCGTACCCCCCGCCGCAGCCCCCGGGCCAGCGGCGGGCGGAGCCCGAACCCGCTGCCGACGACTGGCAGGCACAGGTCCCCGAGGAGGAGCGGCACCCGTTCTTCGACGGACCCGCGGACGAGGACGACGACCGCCGCCCGGACCGCGACGCGCCCGACGGCCGCGACGACGAGGACGAAGGCACCGGCGACGGGGCGGCTCCCGGCCGCCGGGGCCGCGGGCGCGGCCGCGGCGGGAGGTCCGCCGGCTCCAAGAAGCGCAAGAGCCGCAACGGCGTGGCCTGCCTCTTCGTCGCCGCCGTCCTCGTGGGCGGCCTGGGCGGCGTCGGCTACTTCGGCTACCAGTTCTACCAGGGGCAGTTCGGCGCTGCGCCGGACTACTCGGGCACGGGCAGCGGCCAGCCCGTCCAGATCGAGGTCCCCGCCGGCGCGGGCGGCGCCCAGATCGGCGAGATCCTGCTCAAGGCCGGTGTCGTCAAGAGCATCGAGGCGTTCACCACCGCGCAGGACAAGCACCCCAAGGGGCGGTTCATCCAGCCCGGCTTCTACGCCCTGAAGAAGGAGATGTCGGGCGCGGCGGCCGTCGAGGCGATGCTCAGCGCGGAGAGCCGCAACGTCCTCATCATCCCCGAGGGCAAGCGCAACGCCGGCATCTACAAGATGATCGACAAGAAGCTGGAGATCGACGAGGGCACCACGGCGAAGGTCGCCAAGGAGAAGGCCGGCGAACTCGGCCTGCCTGACTGGGCCAAGGGCCACCCCGACGTGAAGGACCCGCTGGAGGGCTTCCTCTACCCGGCGGACTACCCGGCCCCGAAGGGCGGCAAGCCCGAGGACGTCCTCAAGAAGATGGTGGCCCGGGCGAACAGCGAGTACGCGAAGTACGACATGGAGGCCAAGGCCGCCGCCTTGAAGCTGAAGGGCCCGTGGGAGCTGCTCACGGTCGCGAGCCTGGTGCAGGCGGAGGGCAAGACGGAGGACGACTTCCGCAAGATGAGCGAGGTCGTCTACAACCGCCTCAAGCCCACCAACACCGAGACCAACCAGCTGCTCCAGTTCGACTCGGCCTTCAACTACCTCATGGGCCAGAGCGAGATCAAGATCAGCGAGGCCGAGATCAACAACAACAAGGACCCGTACAACACGTACACCCGGAAGGGGCTCACCCCGGGTCCGATCGGCAACCCGGGCCGTGAGGCGCTGGAGGCCGCCGTCAATCCCACCTCGGAGGGCTGGATGTACTTCGTGGCGACCGACGGGGCCCACAAGACCGAGTTCGCGAGGACGCACGACGACTTCTTGAAGCTGAAGGCCAAGCTCAATGAGAACCTGGACAACTGAGCCCCGGCGCGCCGCCGTCCTCGGCTCGCCCATCGCGCACTCCCTCTCCCCGGTGCTGCACCGCGCCGCCTACGCCGAGCTGGGCCTGGCGGACTGGACGTACGACCGGTTCGAGGTGGACGAGGCGGCGCTGCCCGACTTCTTCGCGTCGGTGCTGGACGCCTCCTGGGCGGGGCTGTCCCTCACCATGCCGCTCAAGCGCGCGGTGATCCCGCTGCTCGACGGGGTCAGCGAGACCGCCCGCTCCGTCGAGGCGGTCAACACCGTCGTGGTCACCGACGACGGCCGCCGGGTAGGCGACAACACGGATATCCCCGGCATGGTCGCCGCCCTGCGCGAGGGGGGCGTCGACAAGGTGGAGGCCGCCGCCGTCCTCGGCGCGGGCGCCACCGCCTCCTCCGCCCTCGCCGCGCTGGCCCGGATCTGCACGGGCCCGGTCACCGCGTTCGTACGGAGCGAGGCGCGGGCGGCGGAGATGCGCGGCTGGGGCGAGCGTCTCGGCGTCGAGGTGCACACCGCCCCCTGGGAGGAGGCGGTGCACGCCTTCGACGTGCCGCTCGTCATCGCGACGACCCCGGCGGGCACCACCGACGCCCTCGCCCCGTACGTACCGGAGCGCGCCGGAACCCTCTTCGACGTGCTGTACGACCCGTGGCCCACGCCGCTCGCGGCCGCCTGGGCGGAAGGCGGCGGCCGGGTCGTCGGCGGCCTCGACCTCCTCGTCCACCAGGCCGTCCTCCAGGTCGAGCAGATGACCGGCCGCGCCCCTGCCCCGCTCGCCGCCATGCGCGCGGCCGGCGAGGAAGCCCTCGCGACGCGCTAGCCGGGGCCGTACCCGCCGACGCCCCACCGCGGTGCCTTCCGTACGGGCGCGGCACCGGACCCGACGCCGCCCGTGACCGCCGGAGCGTCCGCACAGCGGACGCGGGCGCGGTCCCGGGCGCAAGTCGTGGGAGGATCGGGGGCGAGTACTTCGCACGGTCCAGGTAATCAAGGAGCACCGTTGAGCAGGTTGCGCTGGCTGACGGCGGGGGAGTCGCATGGCCCCGCGCTGGTGGCGACGCTGGAGGGTCTTCCCGCCGGCGTCCCGATCACCACGGAGATGGTGGCGGACCACCTGGCCAGGCGGCGCCTGGGCTATGGCCGCGGTGCCCGGATGAAGTTCGAGCGCGACGAGGTCACGTTCCTGGGCGGTGTCCGCCACGGGCTCACCCTCGGCTCGCCGGTCGCGGTCATGGTCGGCAACACCGAGTGGCCCAAGTGGGAGCAGGTCATGGCCGCCGACCCGGTCGACCCGGCGGAGCTCGCCGAGCTGGCCCGCAACGCCCCGCTGACCCGGCCCCGCCCGGGCCACGCCGACCTGGCGGGCATGCAGAAGTACGGCTTCGACGAGGCGCGGCCCATCCTGGAGCGGGCCTCCGCCCGGGAGACCGCCGCGCGGGTCGCGCTCGGCGCGGTGGCGCGGTCGTACCTGAAGGAGACCGCCGGGATCGAGATCGTCTCCCACGTCGTGGAGCTGGCCGCGGCCAAGGCGCCCTACGGCGTCTACCCGACGCCCGCCGACGTGGAGCGGCTCGACGCGGACCCCGTGCGCTGCCTCGACGCCGACGCGTCGAAGGCGATGGTCGCCGAGATCGACCAGGCCCACAAGGACGGCGACACCCTCGGCGGCGTCGTGGAGGTCCTGGCCTACGGCGTGCCCGTCGGGCTCGGCTCGCACGTGCACTGGGACCGGCGCCTCGACGCCCGCCTCGCCGCCGCCCTCATGGGCATCCAGGCGATCAAGGGCGTGGAGGTCGGCGACGGCTTCGACCTGGCACGCGTGCCGGGATCGAAGGCGCACGACGAGATCGTCCCCACCGACGACGGCATCCGCCGCACCTCCGGCCGCTCCGGCGGTACCGAGGGCGGCCTCTCCACCGGCGAGCTGCTCCGCGTCCGTGCCGCGATGAAGCCCATCGCGACCGTGCCGCGCGCCCTCAGGACCGTCGACGTGACCACCGGCGAGCCGACCGCCGCGCACCACCAGCGCTCCGACGTGTGCGCCGTGCCCGCCGCCGGCATCGTCGCCGAGGCGATGGTCGCCCTGGTCCTCGCGGACGCCGTCGCCGAGAAGTTCGGCGGCGACAGCGTGGCCGAGACCCGCCGCAACGTGCGGTCCTACCTCGACCACCTGACCATCCGGTGAGCAGCGGGCCGCTGATCGTCCTGGTCGGCCCGATGGGCTCCGGCAAGTCCACGGTGGGCGCGCTGCTCGCCGAGCGGCTCGGCGTGGCGTACCGGGACACGGACGCCGACATCGTCGCGGCCCAGGGCCGGGAGATCTCCGACATCTTCGTCGACGAGGGCGAACCGTACTTCCGGGAGCTGGAGCGGGCGGCCGTCCGCGCGGCGCTCGCGGAGCACACCGGCGTCCTCGCCCTCGGCGGCGGCGCCGTCCTCGACGAGGGCACCCGCGCTCTCCTCGCCGGGCTGCCGGTCGTCTACCTGTCGATGGACGTGGAGGAGGCGGTGCGGCGCGTCGGGCTCGGCGCCGCCCGGCCGCTGCTCGCCGTGAACCCGCGCCGCCAGTGGCGGGAGCTCATGGAGGCCCGCCGCCACCTGTACACCGAAGTCGCGCGCGTCGTCGTCGCCACCGACGACAAGACCCCGGACGAGGTCGCGGACGCGATCGTCGACGCCCTGGAGTTGAAGGACCAATGACCGAAGTGACCCGGATCCACGTCGGCGGCAGCGCCGGCTCGGAGCCGTACGACGTGCTCGTCGGCCGGCAGCTGCTCGGAGAACTGGGCGGGCTGATCGGCGACCGGGCCAAGCGGGTGGCCGTCATCCACCCCGAGGCGCTCGCCGAGACCGGCGAGGCGCTGCGCGCCGACCTCGCCGAGCAGGGCTACGAGGCCGTCGCCATCCAGGTGCCGAACGCCGAGGAGGCCAAGACCGTCGAGGTCGCCGCCTACTGCTGGAAGGCGCTCGGGCAGACCGGCTTCACCCGCACCGACGTGATCGTCGGCGTCGGCGGCGGGGCCACCACGGACCTCGCCGGGTTCGTCGCCGCGACCTGGCTGCGCGGGGTGCGCTGGATCGCCGTACCGACCACGGTGCTCGCCATGGTGGACGCCGCCGTGGGCGGCAAGACCGGCATCAACACCGCCGAGGGCAAGAACCTCGTCGGCGCCTTCCACCCGCCCGCCGGCGTCCTGTGCGACCTGGCCGCGCTGGACTCGCTGCCCGTGCACGACTACGTCAGCGGCCTCGCCGAGGTCATCAAGGCCGGGTTCATCGCGGACCCGGCGATCCTCGACCTCGTCGAGGCCGACCCGGAGGGCGCCCGCACCCCGGCCGGGCCGCACACCGCCGAGCTGATCGAGCGGTCGATCCGGGTGAAGGCCGACGTGGTGTCCTCCGACCTCAAGGAGTCCGGGCTCCGCGAGATCCTCAACTACGGGCACACCCTCGCCCACGCCATCGAGAAGAACGAGCGGTACAAGTGGCGCCACGGCGCCGCCGTGTCCGTGGGCATGGTGTTCGCCGCCGAGCTCGGCCGGCTCGCCGGCCGGCTCGACGACGCGACCGCCGACCGGCACCGCACGGTCCTCCAGGCCGTCGGACTCCCGCTCACCTACCGCGGCGACCAGTGGCCCAAGCTGCTGGAGACCATGAAGGTGGACAAGAAGTCCCGCGGCGACCTGCTGCGCTTCATCGTCCTCGACGGCCTGGGCAAGCCCGCGGTCCTGGAGGGCCCGGACCCGGCGGTCCTGCTCGCCGCGTACGGGGAGGTCTCCGCGTGAGCCGCCGCGTGCTCGTCCTCAACGGCCCGAACCTGGGCCGCCTCGGCTCACGCGAGCCGGACGTGTACGGCGCCACCTCCTACACCGGCCTCGTGGAGACCTGCCGCGC
Source organism: Streptomyces sp. CC228A (assembly GCF_021390935.1). GTDB lineage: Bacteria > Actinomycetota > Actinomycetes > Streptomycetales > Streptomycetaceae > Streptomyces. The sequence continues at coordinate 525,313 of NZ_JAJPUI010000001.1, read as the reverse complement.
CCTCGGCGAGAAGCTCGGCTTCGACGTGGAGGTCCGCGAGACCAACGACGAGGGCGAGCTGGTGCGCTGGCTGCACGAGGCGGCGGACGGATCGGTCCCCGTCGTCCTCAACCCCGGCGCGTTCACCCACTACTCGTACGCGATGCGGGACGCGGCGGCGCAGCGCACCGCACCCCTGATCGAGGTGCACATCTCGAACCCGTACGCCCGCGAGGAGTTCCGGCACACCTCGGTCGTCGCCGCGGTCGCCACCGCCACCATCGCCGGCTTCGGCATCGGCTCCTACCGGCTGGCGCTGCGCGCACTCGCCGAGGAACTGACGGACTGACAAACCGGCCACGTCTTACCAGGAACCCTCCCGCACCGTTGCCCGTCTTCCGGTGCGGGAGGGTACGGTTTGGTAACGGCGGACCCGAATGGCCGCACGAACAGCGTCAGTCGGACGAGACGGAGTGGCACCGGATGCAGCACGCAGCGGCGGGGTGGACGCAGCAGGCGCACAGGCCCGGCACGCCCCCGCCCCCGGCCCATCCGCCGACCCACGCGGCCGCCCACCCGCCGGCGCCGCCCGGCTGGACCCCGCCCCCGGGCTCCGGCCCCGTCCCGCACCTGCCGTCCGCGCCGCCTCCGGCGCCCGCCGGCCCCGACGCCACCGGGCACGTCCGGCTTCCGCCGGGCGGTCCCGTCGCGGCGCCCACCGCGCCCCCGGTCCGGAGCGGCGGCGGTCCCGGCACGGGCACCGCCACCCTCGCCGTCCTCCTCATCGGCCCGGCCGGCGCCGGCAAGACGACGGTCGCCCGCCACTGGGCGCAGCGCCGCCGGGTGCCCACGGCGCACATCAGCCTCGACGACGTGCGCGAATGGGTGTGCGCCGGCTTCGCCGACCCGCAGGACGGCTGGAACGACCGCTCCGAGGCGCAGTACCGCCTGGCCCGCCGCACCTGCGGCTTCGCCGCCCGCAACTTCCTCGCCAACGGCATCTCCTGCATCCTCGACGACGCCGTCTTCCCCGACCGCCCGGTGGTCGGGCTCGGCGGCTGGAAGCGCCATGTGGGGCCCGGCCTGCTGCCCGTGGTGCTGCTCCCCGGGCTGGAGGTCGTCCTGGAGCGCAACGCCCGGCGTACCGGCAACCGCCGCCTGTCGGACGAGGAGGTCGCCGGCATCCACGGCCGCATGGCGGGCTGGCACGCCTCGGGCCTGCCGATCATCGACAACTCCACGTACGACGTGGAGACCACCGCCCGCGTCCTCGACGAGATCCTCGGCCGGGCCGTCGCCAGCCCCCCGAACTGGTAGCCCGCGAGGCCCCCGGCCTACCGGCCCGCGTCCTCCGTTCACAGGCCTGTCCGCCATACGCCGGCCGGCCACACGCCTGTCCGCCGTGCTCCGGGCCGCATGCGCCGCTCCGCCACGTGTCCGCCCGCAAGGCGCTGTCCGCCACGCGCCGGTCCGCCGCGCGTCCGCCCGCAACGCGCTGTCCGCCACGCGCCGGGGCCCACGCGTTTGTCCGCCATGCGCTTGTCCGCCCACGCGTTCGTCCGTCACGCGCCGGCCGGCTATGCGCCTGTCCGCCATGTGCCGGGCCGCCATGCGCCCGTCCGCCCAGGCGTTCGTCCGCCATGCGCCGGTCCGCCGCGCGTCCGCCCGCCATGCGCCGGGGCCCACGTGCCTGCTCTCGGCCCGCGTCCCGGGCCGCCGCGTGTGGGCGGAGGCCGCCGGCACCGGTGCCGTATCCCGGCGCGGGGACCCGGTCGGACGCGCACGACCTGCCGGGTCGCCGGAGGGCTCGTAGGCTCGGGGCATGTCCGAGGTGTATGCGCCCCGCCGCGAAAGGCTCCGTGAGCGCTGCGCGGCCGGCGGATCCGCGGCGGTGCTCGTCTCCCGCCCCGCCAACGTCCGCTATCTCGCCGGAGGGGCCCCGCTCGGCGCCGTCCTGCTGCTCCGCGCGGGAAGCGCGGAGCAGGACGTGCTCCTGTGCCCGCGGCCGCCCGTGGGGGACCCCGCCGAAGGCCGCGTGGACGAGGCGCTGCGCGTCACCGTGCTGCCGCAGGCCGACGGGGACGCCGCCGTGGCCGCGGCCGACCTCGCCGCCGGCAGCGGAGCCGACGTGCTGGCCGTCGAGGAGCACCACCTGAGCGTCGCCCGGTACCGGGCCCTCGGCTCCGTCGCGGACGGCCTGCGCCTCGCCGACCTCGGCACCGCCATCGAGCAGGAGCGGATCGTCAAGGACGACGAGGAGATCACCTGCCTCCGGATCGCCGCGGAGATCGCCGACCAGGCCCTCGGGGAGCTGCTGGAGTCGATCCTCGTCGGCCGCACCGAACGGCACCTCGCGCTGGAGCTGGAGCGCCGCCTCGTCGACCACGGCGCCGACGGCCCGGCCTTCCCCACCTCCGTCGCCACCGGCCCGAACTCCGGCCGCGGCGGCCACCGGCCCTCGGACCGGCGCGTCGAGGAAGGCGACTTCCTCTCCGTGTGCCTCGGCGCCAACTACCGCGGCTACCGCTGCGAGATCGGCCGCACGTTCGTCATCGGCTCCGCTCCCGCCGACTGGCAGATCGAGCTGTACGACCTCGTCTTCACCGCGCAGCGGGCCGCCCGGGAGGCGCTCGCACCCGGCGCCGCCTGCCGCGACGTGGACCGCGCAGCCCGGCAGATCCTGGACGGGGCCGGGTACGGGGAGGGGCTGGCGCACTCCCTCGGGCACGGGGTGGGGCTGGAAATCGAGGAGGACCCGCAGCTCTCCCCGTCCGCCATGGGTAAACTGGACGCTTGCGTGCCGGTCACCGTCGAACCAGGGGTCCACCTCCCGGGACGGGGCGGGGTCCGGATCGATGACACGCTCGTCGTGCGCCAGGAGGCGGACGGCGGACCCGAGCTACTCACCATCACGACCAAGGAGCTGCTCGCGCTGTAGCCGGCGCGCCGCACGAGTCACCCTTTCCTCGGTCGTCCACAGCGTCAGTCCAGGAGATTCCGCAACCGTGGCCACCACGAACGACCTCAAGAACGGCATGGTGCTCAAGCTCGACAACGACCAGCTCTGGTCCGTCGTCGAGTTCCAGCACGTCAAGCCCGGCAAGGGCCCGGCCTTCGTGCGCACCAAGCTCAAGAACGTGCTCTCCGGCAAGATCGTCGACAAGACCTTCAACGCCGGTGTCAAGGTCGAGACGGCCACCGTCGACCGCCGTGACATGCAGTTCTCGTACATGGACGGCGACTACTTCGTCTTCATGGACATGCAGACCTACGACCAGCTGCACGTCGCCCGCGCCGCCGTCGGCGACGCCGCCAACTTCCTCATCGAGGGCTTCACCGCCACCGTCGCCACCCACGAGGGCGAGGTGCTGTACGTCGAGCTCCCGGCCGCCGTCGAGCTCGTCATCAAGGAGACGGAGCCGGGCGTCCAGGGCGACCGCTCCACCGGTGGCACCAAGCCCGCCATCCTGGAGACCGGCCACCAGATCCAGGTCCCCCTCTTCATCACCACCGGTGAGAAGATCAAGGTCGACACCCGCACGAGCGACTACCTCGGCCGGGTGAACAGCTAACCGTGGCTGCCCGCAACAAGGCCCGCAAGCGCGCCTTCCAGATCCTCTTCGAGGCCGACCAGCGCGGGGCCTCCGCGCAGGAGGTCCTCGCGGACTGGATCCGGCACGCGCGGTCCGACGACCGGCAGCCGCCGGTCAACGAGTACACGATGGAGCTGGTCGAGGGGTACGCCCAGCAGGCCCGGCGCATCGACGAGCTCATCGCCACCTACGCGGTGGGCTGGACGCTGGACCGCATGCCGGTCGTCGACCGCAACATCCTGCGCCTCGGCACGTACGAGCTGGTCTGGGTCGACACGGTGCCGGACGCCGTGGCGATCGACGAGGCGGTGCAGCTCGCGAAGGAGTTCTCGACGGACGAGTCGCCGTCCTTCGTGAACGGACTCCTGGCCCGGTTCAAGGACCTGAAGCCCGGCATCCGCCGCGACTGACCGCCGCGCCCGGCCCGCACCCGCCCGAAGGGCCCGCGTCAGCGGGCCCTTCGGCGTACCGTACGGCTTCTTCTCGCGCCAGGCCGCCGCCTGCGCGTGAGGAGGCGCCACCGGTCCGGGGCCACGCGGTTCCGGCAGGCGGGCGCGTCCGTGGGCGTGGTGCCCGTGCCGGTGCGCTGAAGGGGTGCGTCGGTGGTGTCTGTCCGCGCGGTCACGTGGTTCCGGCGGACGGGCGCGTCCGCAGGGCGTTGGAGGGCCGCGCAGGGCGTTGGAGGGCCGCCGTGCACACTGCTGCCTGTGGGGCGCCTGGGGCCGGCCCCCGCCCCCTGGGGCCGGCCCCCGCCCCCTGGGGCCGGCCCCCGCCCCGCCGGGCGCCCGCCGCCCCCTGGGCCCGCGTAGCGCCGAGACCGCCTCGGCTGCCGCCTCGCCCGGCCCCACAGGGAGGCTGCCCCTGGGCCACGCCCCACAGGACACCGCCCGCCCGCCGAGGGCCCGCCAGGCTCACATCGTGCCGTACGGGCTCCCGACCGCCCGCCGCTCGCCGCGGGCCCGTGGGCGCAGGTCCGCAGGCCGCCGCCATTGGTTGCCCGTCCGGGCTGTGGTGTGCCCGTCCTCGCCGCTCATGTGCGTCACGCCGAACGGCCACACCGCCCGCCGCCTGCCCAAGGCGCGCTGAGGCAGGCCCCAGGCAGCGCAGCCGGCTTGGAACAGCGGGCCGAGGGCGCCAGGCCGGGGGCGCAGTGGTGGGCGGCACGCGGGCACACCCGGCAGCCCAGCCCAGCCCACCCCAGCCCAGCGGCTCAGCGTCCCGCGTCCTCGAGGGAAACACCGGAGGGTGGCCCCGGAACCTTCCGGGACCACCCTCCGGCGGCAACGTTTCTGCTGGTGCGGGGCAGGGACCGAGAGGTCTCAGCTCTCCTCGTGGGCGACCGCGCGGCGCGCGTCCGCGTCCAGCACGCCCCAGCTGATCAGCTGCTCGGTCAGGACCGACGGCGACTGGTCGTAGATGACCGCGAGGGTGCGCAGGTCGTCCTGGCGGATCGACAGCACCTTGCCGTTGTAGTCGCCGCGCTGCGACTGGATCGTCGCCGCGTAGCGCTGCAGCGGACCGGCCTTCTCGGCGGGCACGTGGGCCAGGCGCTCCAGGTCCAGGACGAGCTTCGGCGGCGGCTCCGCGGCGCCGCCCGGCGTGGTGCCCGGCAGCAGCTCCTGCACCGGGACCCCGTAGAAGTCGGCCAGCTCGGCGAGGCGCTGCACGGTCACGGCACGGTCGCCGCGCTCGTACGAACCGACCACGACGGCCTTCCAGCGGCCCTGGGACTTCTCCTCCACACCGTGGAGCGAGAGGCCCTGCTGGGTGCGGATCGCACGGAGCTTGGCCCCGAGCTGTTTGGCGTATTCGCTGGACATAGAGCTCCCTGGACACTGTGACAACGTGGCGGCTCCGCCGCGGGTTCGTAACTCACTGTGAGGTTACGCAGCGTTACCTGCGCCCGTCAAGCCGAACGGTCCGTGCCGACCTCCTTCCGGGGCCTGGTACGGTGGACGACGCAAACCCAGACGTCCTTTAAGGTCCGTCCCGTGAGGCGGAGAAGGAGGTCCTTTCCGTATGGACACCATCCAGCAGGCCGATGCCGCCCGCCCCGTTCTCGAGGGCCCCGACATCGCCCGTGTGCTGACCCGCATCGCCCACGAGATCGTCGAGCGCGCCAAGGGCGCCGACGACGTGGTCCTCCTCGGCATCCCCACCCGGGGGGTCTTCCTGGCCCGGCGCCTCGCCGGGAAGCTGGAGCAGATCACCGGCCGCCCGGTCCCGGTCGGCTCGCTCGACATCACCATGTACCGCGACGACCTGCGGATGCGCCCCGCGCGGGCGCTGGCCCGCACGGACATCCCCGGCGACGGCGTCGACGGCCGCCTCGTCGTCCTCGTCGACGACGTGCTCTTCTCCGGCCGCACCATCCGCGCCGCCCTCGACGCCCTCGGCGGCATCGGCCGCCCCCGCGCCGTCCAGCTCGCCGTCCTCGTCGACCGCGGCCACCGGGAGCTGCCCATCCGCGCCGACTACGTCGGCAAGAACCTGCCCACCTCGCTGCGGGAGACCGTCAAGGTCCAGCTGACCGAGGAGGACGGCCGCGACGCCGTGCTGCTCGGGCTGCGCGAACCCGCCGCGCCCGGCGGAACTAGCCGCGGCGGCGCGCCCCACCCGCGCGCCCGCACCGGCCCCGCCGACCCCGGTCGGCCGACCGGCAGCAGCCCCGTGCCGCACCGGCACCCGGCCGCACGCCCGCCCCGACCGCCCACGCCCTCCCGCACAGGACAGCGCCCCCGCACGCGCCGGACCGGGACGGCACCACCGCGGCCACCCGGCCCTGCCACGACCGGCCCACGGAACCGAGCGCCCTCCACACCCAGAGAGACCCCCTGATGAAGCGCCACCTCATCTCGGCCGCCGACCTCACCCGCGACGACGCCGTCCTCATCCTCGACACCGCCGAGGAGATGGCCCGGGTCGCCGACCGGCCGATCAAGAAGCTCCCCACCCTGCGCGGCCGGACCATCTGCAACCTCTTCTTCGAGGACTCCACCCGCACCCGCATCTCCTTCGAAGCGGCCGAGAAGCGGCTCTCCGCGGACGTCATCAACTTCGCGGCCAAGGGCTCCAGCGTCTCCAAGGGCGAGTCCCTCAAGGACACCGCGCAGACCCTGGAGGCCATGGGTGTCGACGCCGTCGTCATCCGGCACAGCGCGTCCGGCGCGCCCTACCGGCTCGCCACCTCCGGCTGGATCGACGCACCCGTCATCAACGCCGGCGACGGCACCCACCAGCACCCCACGCAGGCCCTCCTCGACGCGTTCACCATGCGCCGCCGCCTCGTCGGACCCGACGCCGGGCTCGGCCAGGACCTCTCCGGCAAGCGCATCACCCTCGTCGGCGACGTCCTGCACAGCCGGGTCGCCCGCTCCAACGTCGCCCTGCTGCACACGCTCGGCGCCGAGGTCACCCTCGTCGCCCCGCCCACCCTCGTCCCCGTCGGCGTCGACGCCTGGCCCTGCGAGGTCTCGTACGACCTCGACGCCGTCCTGCCGAAGTCGGACGCCGTGATGATGCTGCGCGTCCAGCGCGAGCGCATGAACGCGGCGTTCTTCCCCACCGAGCGCGAGTACTCCCGCCGCTACGGCCTCGACGCCGACCGCATGGCGCGGATGCCGGAGCACGCCGTCGTCATGCACCCCGGCCCCATGGTCCGCGGCATGGAGATCACCGCCGAGGTCGCCGACTCCCCGCGCTGCACCGTCGTCGAGCAGGTCGCCAACGGCGTGTCCGTCCGCATGGCCGTCCTCTACCTGCTGCTCGGCGGCAACGAGCCCGCCGTCACCACCCCGTCCGCCTAGCCGGCCCCGTACCGAGGAGACGTACGACCCATGAGCAAGACCCTGATCCGTGGTGCGAAGGTCCTCGGCGGCGACGCCCGGGACGTCCTCGTCGACGGCGAGACCATCGCCCAGGTGGGGACCGGCCTCGACGCGGAGGGCGCCACCGTCGTCGAGGCGGAGGGCCTGATCCTGCTGCCCGGCCTCGTCGACCTGCACACCCACCTGCGCGAGCCGGGCCGCGAGGACTCCGAGACGGTCCTCACCGGCACCCGCGCCGCCGCCTCCGGCGGCTACACCGCCGTGTTCGCCATGGCCAACACCTTCCCCGTCGCCGACACAGCCGGCGTCGTCGAGCAGGTCTACCGCCTCGGCCGCGAGCACGGCTACTGCGACGTCCAGCCCATCGGCGCCGTCACCGTCGGCCTGGAGGGCAGGAAGCTCGCCGAGCTCGGCGCCATGCACGAGTCCGCCGCCGGCGTCACCGTCTTCTCCGACGACGGCAAGTGCGTCGACGACGCCCAGATCATGCGCCGCGCCCTGGAGTACGTGAAGGCCTTCGGCGGCGTCATCGCCCAGCACGCCCAGGAGCCCCGCCTCACCGAGGGCGCCCAGATGAACGAGGGCGTCGTCTCAGCCGAGCTCGGCCTCGGCGGCTGGCCCGCCGTCGCCGAGGAGTCGATCATCGCCCGGGACGTGCTGCTCGCCGAGCACGTCGGCTCCCGCGTCCACATCTGCCACCTGTCGACCGCCGGCTCCGTCGAGATCGTCCGCTGGGCGAAGTCCCGCGGCATCGACGTCACCGCCGAGGTCACCCCGCACCACCTCCTCCTCACGGACGAGCTGGTCCGGACGTACAACCCGGTCTACAAGGTGAACCCGCCGCTGCGCACCGAGCGCGACGTCATGGCGCTGCGCGAGGCCCTCGCCGACGGCACCATCGACATCGTGGCCACCGACCACGCCCCGCACCCGCACGAGGACAAGGACTGCGAGTGGGCCGCCGCCGCCATGGGCATGGTCGGCCTGGAGACCGCGCTGTCCGTCGTCCAGCACACGATGGTCGAGACCGGGCTGCTGGACTGGGCCGGCGTCGCCGACCGCATGTCCTCCAGCCCCGCCAGGATCGGCGGCGCCACCGGCCACGGACGCCCCGTCTCGGCAGGTGAGCCCGCCAACCTGACGCTGGTCGATCCGGCATACCGTGGGACCGTGGACCCCGCGGGCTTCGCGTCCCGCAGCCGCAACACCCCCTACGAGGGGCGTGAGCTGCCGGGCCGCGTCACCCACACCTTCCTGCGGGGCCGCGCCACGCTCATGGACGGGAAGCTCGCGTGACCACCACTCTCCTCCTGCTCGCCGCCGACGAACCCCGCTCGGCGGAGGTGACCGACTGGGCCGCCCGGCTCGGCTGGGTCGCGGGACTGCTGCTCTTCATCGCCCTCGTGTACTGGCTGATGTGCCAGGGCTGGAAGTGGCGCGGCAGCCTCCAGTCCGCCCTCCCGGAGCTGCCGGGCATGCCGGAAACCCCCGGCGAGGCCAGACTGAGCATGAGCGGCCGCTACCACGGGTCCACCACCGCCGGGCAGTGGCTCGACCGGATCGTGGCCCACGGGCTCGGCACCCGCAGCCGCGCCGAGCTCACGCTCACCGACGCCGGCCTGCACGTCGTACGGCCCGGGGCGGACGACTTCTTCGTCCCCGCCGACCGGCTGCGCGGGGCCCGGCTCGACAAGGGCATCGCGGGCAAGGTCCTCGCCGAGGGCGGCCTGCTGGTCGTCACCTGGGAGCACGGAGGACAGCTGATCGACTCCGGCTTCCGCTCCGACCGGGCCGCCGAGCACACCGACTGGGTCGAGGCCCTCGACTCCATGACCGACAAGCACAGCAAGAACGACACGGAAGGCGCCGCACGATGACGACCTCCTCTAGGGGGACCAGGACCCCCGCCGTACTCGTCCTGGAGGACGGCCGCGCCTTCCGCGGCCGCGCCTACGGGGCCGTGGGGGAGACCTTCGGTGAGGCCGTCTTCTCCACCGGCATGACCGGCTACCAGGAGACCCTGACCGACCCCTCGTACCACCGCCAGGTCGTCGTCATGACCGCCCCGCACGTGGGCAACACCGGCGTCAACGACGAGGACCCCGAGTCGGCCCGCATCTGGGTCTCCGGCTACGTGGTCCGCGACCCCGCCCGCACCCCCTCCAACTGGCGCGCCACGCGCTCCCTCGACGAGGAGCTGGAGCGGCAGGGCGTCGTCGGCATCAGCGGCGTCGACACCCGCGCCCTCACCCGCCACCTGCGCGAGCGCGGTGCGATGCGGGTCGGCATCTTCTCCGGCGACGCCGTCCTCGGCGACGACGAGATGCTCGCCAAGGTGCAGGCGCAGCCCCAGATGAAGGGCGCCGCCCTGTCCGCCCAGGTCGCCACCTCCGAGCCGTACGTCGTCCCCGCGATCGGCGAGAAGAAGTTCACCGTCGCCGCGATCGACCTCGGCATCAAGGGCATGACCCCGCAGCGGATGGCCGAGCGCGGCATCGAGGTGCACGTGCTGCCCGCCACCGCCACCGCCGACGACGTCTACGCCGTCAACCCCGACGGGGTGTTCTTCTCCAACGGCCCCGGCGACCCCGCCACCGCCGACCACCCGGTCTCCGTCATGCGGGCCGTGCTGGAGCGCAGGACGCCGCTGTTCGGCATCTGCTTCGGCAACCAGATCCTCGGCCGCGCCCTCGGCTTCGGCACCTACAAGCTGAAGTACGGCCACCGCGGCATCAACCAGCCCGTGCAGGACCGGACCACCGGCAAGGTGGAGGTCACCGCGCACAACCACGGCTTCGCCGTCGACGCCCCGCTCGACACGGTGTCCGAGACCCCCTACGGCCGCGCCGAGGTCTCCCACGTCTGCCTCAACGACGACGTGGTGGAGGGCCTCCGGCTCCTCGACCAGCCGGCCTTCAGCGTCCAGTACCACCCCGAGGCGGCCGCCGGCCCGCACGACGCCGCGTACCTGTTCGACCGCTTCGTTTCCCTGATGGAGGCCGAGCGTGCCTAAGCGCACCGATATCCAGTCCGTCCTGGTCATCGGCTCCGGCCCGATCGTCATCGGCCAGGCCGCCGAATTCGACTACTCCGGCACCCAGGCGTGCCGCGTCCTCAAGGCCGAGGGCCTGCGGGTCATCCTCGTCAACTCCAACCCCGCGACGATCATGACCGACCCGGAGATCGCCGACGCCACGTACGTCGAGCCGATCACCCCCGAGTTCGTCGAGAAGATCATCGCCAAGGAGCGCCCCGACGCGCTCCTGCCCACCCTCGGCGGCCAGACCGCGCTCAACACCGCGATCTCCCTCCACGAGAACGGCGTCCTCGACAAGTACGGCGTCGAACTCATCGGCGCCAACGTCGAGGCCATCCACAAGGGCGAGGACCGCGACCAGTTCAAGATGGTCGTCGAGGCCGTCAAGGCCAAGATCGGCCACGGCGAGTCCGCCCGCTCGGTGATCTGCCACTCCATGGACGACGTCCTGCGGGGCGTCGAGGAGCTCGGCGGCTACCCCGTCGTCGTCCGCCCCTCCTTCACCATGGGCGGCGCCGGCTCCGGCTTCGCCCACGACGAGGACGAACTGCGCCGCATCGCCGGCCAGGGCCTGGCCCTGTCCCCGACCACCGAGGTGCTCCTGGAGGAGTCCATCCTCGGCTGGAAGGAGTACGAGCTGGAGCTGATGCGCGACAAGCACGACAACGTCGTGGTCGTCTGCTCCATCGAGAACTTCGACCCCATGGGCGTCCACACCGGCGACTCCATCACCGTCGCCCCGTCGATGACCCTCACCGACCGCGAGTACCAGGTGCTGCGCGACATCGGCATCGCCGTCATCCGCGAGGTCGGCGTCGACACCGGCGGCTGCAACATCCAGTTCGCCGTCAACCCCGAGGACGGCCGGGTCATCGTCATCGAGATGAACCCGCGCGTCTCCCGCTCCTCCGCCCTGGCGTCGAAGGCCACCGGCTTCCCCATCGCCAAGATCGCCGCGAAGCTGGCCGTCGGCTACACGCTCGACGAGATCCCCAACGACATCACCCGCGAGACCCCGGCGTCCTTCGAGCCCACGCTCGACTACGTCGTGGTCAAGGTGCCCCGCTTCGCCTTCGAGAAGTTCCCGTCCGCGGACTCCACCCTCACCACCACCATGAAGTCGGTCGGCGAGGCGATGGCCATCGGCCGCAACTTCACCGAGGCCCTCCAGAAGGCGCTGCGCTCCCTGGAGAAGAAGGGCAGCCAGTTCGCCTTCACCGGCGAGCCGGGCGACAAGGCCGAGCTGCTGCGCGAGGCCGTCCGGCCCACCGACGGCCGGATCAACACGGTCATGCAGGCCATCCGCGCCGGCGCCACCCCGGAGGAGGTCTTCGACGCCACGAAGATCGACCCGTGGTTCGTCGACCAGCTCTTCCTCATCAAGGAGCTCGCCGACGAGATCGCCGCCGTCGACAAGCTCGGCCCCGAGCTGCTCGCCGACGCCAAGCGCCACGGCTTCTCCGACCAGCAGATCGCGGAGATCCGCGGCCTGCGCGAGGACGTCGTGCGCGAGGTCCGCCAGGCCCTCGGCGTCCGCCCCGTCTACAAGACGGTCGACACCTGCGCCGCCGAGTTCGCCGCGAAGACGCCGTACTTCTACTCCTCGTACGACGAGGAGACCGAGGTGGCACCGCGCGACAAGCCCGCCGTGATCATCCTCGGCTCCGGCCCGAACCGCATCGGGCAGGGCATCGAGTTCGACTACTCCTGCGTCCACGCCTCCTTCGCGCTGGCCGACGCCGGGTACGAGACCGTGATGGTCAACTGCAACCCCGAGACCGTCTCCACCGACTACGACACCTCCGACCGGCTCTACTTCGAGCCGCTCACCCTGGAGGACGTCCTGGAGATCGTCCACGCCGAGCAGCAGGCCGGCCCCGTCGCCGGCGTCGTCGTCCAGCTCGGCGGCCAGACCCCGCTGGGCCTCGCGCAGGCGCTGAAGGACAACGGCGTGCCGATCGTCGGCACCTCCCCGGAGGCCATCCACGCCGCCGAGGACCGCGGCGCCTTCGGCCGCGTCCTGAAGGAGGCCGGACTGCCGGCCCCCAAGCACGGCACGGCCACCACCTTCGCCGAGGCCAAGGCCATCGCCGACGAGATCGGCTACCCGGTCCTCGTCCGCCCGTCGTACGTGCTCGGCGGCCGCGGCATGGAGATCGTGTACGAGGAGGCCCGGCTGGAGGCGTACATCGCCGAGTCCACCGAGATCTCCCCGACCCGCCCCGTCCTCGTCGACCGGTTCCTCGACGACGCCATCGAGATCGACGTCGACGCCCTCTACGACGGGCACGAGCTGTACCTCGGCGGTGTCATGGAGCACATCGAGGAAGCCGGCATCCACTCCGGCGACTCGGCCTGCGCCCTGCCCCCGATCACCCTCGGCGGCTTCGACATCAAGCGGCTGCGCGCCTCCACCGAGGCCATCGCCAAGGGCGTCGGCGTGCGCGGCCTGATCAACATCCAGTTCGCCATGGCCGGGGACATCCTGTACGTCCTGGAGGCCAACCCGCGCGCCTCCCGCACGGTGCCCTTCACCTCCAAGGCCACCGCCGTGCCGCTCGCGAAGGCCGCCGCCCGCATCTCGCTGGGCGCGACCATCGCGGAGCTGCGCGAGGAGGGCCTGCTGCCGAGGAACGGCGACGGCGGCGAGCTGCCGATGGACGCGCCGATCTCCGTCAAGGAGGCCGTCATGCCGTGGTCGCGGTTCCGCGACATCCACGGCCGCGGCGTCGACACCGTCCTCGGCCCGGAGATGCGCTCCACCGGCGAGGTCATGGGCATCGACGCCGTCTTCGGCACCGCGTACGCGAAGTCGCAGGCCGGCGCCTACGGGCCGCTGCCCACCAAGGGCCGCGCGTTCATCTCCGTCGCCAACCGCGACAAGCGCTCGATGATCCTGCCGGCGCGCGAGCTCGCCGCCCACGGCTTCGAGCTGCTCGCCACCTCCGGCACGGCGGAGGTCCTCAAGCGCAACGGCATCAACGCGACCATCGTGCGCAAGCAGTCCGAGGGCGAGGGCCCGAACGGCGAGAAGACCATCGTCCAGCTCATCCACGCGGGCGAGGTGGACCTCATCGTCAACACCCCGTACGGCACGGGCGGCCGCCTCGACGGCTACGAGATCCGCACCGCCGCCGTGTCCCGCGGCGTCCCCTGCCTCACCACGGTCCAGGCACTCGCCGCGGCCGTCCAGGGCATCGACGCCCTCAGCCACGAGGGCGTCGGAGTCCGCTCCCTGCAGGAGCACGCGGAACACCTGAACGCGGCCCGCGACTAGCAGCCCGACCCGAGGGGGACACCGGAACCCGGTGTCCCCCTCCTCATGAGGACACCACTTCGATGTACGCACTGTTCTTCCGGCTCGTCTTCCGGTGGATGGACCCCGAGCGGGCCCACCACGCGGCCGTCCGCTGGATCCGCCTCACCGCCCGCGTCCCCGTCCTGCGCACCTTCGTCGCGGCCTGGTTCGCCCCGCGCCGCAAGGAGCTGCGGACGGAGGCCCTGGGCCTGCGCTTCCACAGCCCCTTCGGGCTCGCCGCGGGCTTCGACAAGAACGCCGTCGCCGTCGACGGACTGGCCATGCTGGGCTTCGACCACGTCGAGATCGGCACGGTCACCGGCGAGCCGCAGCCCGGCAACCCCAAGAAGCGCCTCTTCCGCCTCGTACCGGACCGGGCCCTCATCAACCGCATGGGCTTCAACAACGAGGGCTCGGCCGCCGTGGCCCGGCGCCTGGAGGGGCGCCGCCCGGTGTTCCGCACCGTCCTCGGCGTCAACATCGGCAAGACCAAGATCGTGCCGGAGGCCGAGGCCGCCGGCGACTACGTGAAGTCGACGGAGCGGCTCGCCCCGCACGCGGACTACCTCGTGGTGAACGTGTCGTCGCCCAACACCCCCGGGCTGCGCAACCTCCAGGCGGTGGAGCACCTGCGCCCGCTGCTGACCGCGGTCCGCGAGGCCGCCGACCGCGCGGTCACCGGGCGGCGCGTCCCGCTGCTGGTGAAGATCGCCCCCGACCTCGCCGACGACGACATCGACGCGGTCGCCGACCTGGCCGTGGAACTCGGCCTGGACGGCATCATCGCCACGAACACCACGATCGCCCGCGAGGGGCTCGGCCTGCTGTCCGACCCGGCTGTCGTCGGCGAGACCGGCGGCCTGTCCGGAGCGCCGCTGAAGGCCCGCTCGCTGGAAGTGCTGCGCCGCCTTTACACCCGCGTCGGGGACCGGCTGGTGCTGGTCGGCGTGGGCGGCATCGAGAACGCCGACGACGCCTGGCAGCGCATCCTGGCCGGCGCCACGCTCGTCCAGGGCTACAGCGCCTTCGTCTACGAGGGCCCCGGCTACGCCCGCGCGATCCACCGCGGACTCGCCGCGCGCCTCCAGGACTCCCCGTACGCCACCCTCGCCGAAGCCGTCGGCGCCGACACCCGGAAGGCCGCCGCATGAGCCGCCCCGAACCCTTCGGCGCCCGCCTGCGCCGCGCCATGGACGAGCGCGGTCCGCTCTGCGTCGGCATCGACCCGCACGCGTCCCTGCTGTCCGCCTGGGGCCTCACCGACGACGTGCGGGGCCTGACGGCCTTCACCCGCACGGTCGTGGAGGCGCTGGCCGGTACCGTGGCCGTCTTCAAGCCGCAGAGCGCGTTCTTCGAGCGCTTCGGCTCCCGGGGCGTCGCGGTCCTGGAGCAGGCGGTCACCGAGCTGCGCGAGGCGGGCGCGCTCGTCGTCATGGACGCCAAGCGCGGCGACATCGGCTCCACCATGGCCGCCTACGCGGAGACGTACCTGCGCGAGGACTCGCCGCTGTTCTCGGACGCGCTGACCGTCTCGCCGTACCTCGGCTACGGGTCGCTGGCCCCGGCCGTGGACCTGGCGCGGGAGAGCGGCGCCGGACTCTTCGTCCTGGCCCTGACGTCCAACCCGGAGGGCGCCGAGGTCCAGCGCGCGGTGCGCGCCGACGGGCGCACGGTCGCCGCCACGATGCTGGCCCACCTGGCCGCCGAGAACGCGGGGGAGGCCCCCATGGGGTCCTTCGGCGCGGTCGTCGGCGCCACTCTCGGCGACCTGTCCTCCTTCGAGCTGGACGTCAACGGGCCGCTGCTCGCCCCGGGCATCGGCGCGCAGGGCGCCACCCCCGCCGACCTGCCCGCGGTGTTCGGCGCCGCCGTGCGCAACGTCGTCCCCAACGTGAGCAGGGCGGTGCTCGGCCGCGGCCCGGACCCGGCGTCCCTGCGCGACGCGGCGCAGCGCTACGCGGACGAGGTCCGCGCCGCGGTCGCCTCGGCCTGAGCCCTCACGGGAGCGGGACCCCGGCCCCGGATGTGACGCACTTCACGTGCCCGCCGGTGCGCCGCTACGGGGCCCCGCTCCTGGCCTGCTGTGACGCCGCCGGAACGGGCGGTGACGGGTGTTGACGCAATCCCCACCCAAACGGGTGCGCTATGTCCCGTTTGTCTGGCAAGCTCGATCCTGACCAGGACTTTTCCTTCGTTCTCGCTGACTCCGGCGGCCATGGCCGCTAGTCTCCGACGAGAGTCAGCGTTCGCGACGGTCCCTGCGTTGCTCGTTGCTCCCTTGGTGTGGGCCGCATAGGTTCCTCACCGGTCCGTATCCGACAGTTCGACATCCGAGGTGACGTAGGCGTGGCTCTTCCGCCCCTTACCCCTGAACAGCGCGCAGCCGCGCTCGAAAAGGCCGCCGCGGCTCGCCGGGAGCGGGCCGAGGTCAAGAATCGACTCAAGCACTCCGGCGCCTCCCTCCACGAGGTCATCAAGCAGGGCCAGGAGAACGAGGTCATCGGCAAGATGAAGGTCTCCGCCCTCCTGGAGTCCCTGCCGGGCGTGGGCAAGGTCCGCGCCAAGCAGATCATGGAGCGGCTCGGCATCTCCGAGAGCCGCCGTGTGCGCGGCCTCGGCTCCAACCAGATCGCGTCCCTGGAGCGGGAGTTCGGCGGCTCCGGCGCCTGACGGCCGACACCTGGCGTCCGGGGCGCTCCGGGAAGCTGGAATAATCGCCCCATGGCAGCAACATCCCGGGGGACCACCCCCGAGCCCCCGGACGCCCGTCCGCGGCTGACCGTGCTCTCCGGCCCCTCCGGCGTCGGCAAGAGCACGGTCGTCGCCCATATGCGCAAGGTCCACCCGGACGTCTGGCTCTCCGTGTCGGCCACCACCCGCAAGCCCCGCCCGGGCGAGCAGGACGGCGTCCAGTACTACTTCGTCACGGACGACGAGTTCGACAAGCTCGTCGCCAACGGCGAGCTGCTGGAGTGGGCCGAGTTCGCCGGCAACCGCTACGGCACGCCCCGCGGCGCCGTGCAGGAGCGCCTGGAGCGCGGCGAGCCCGTCCTGCTGGAGATCGACCTCCAGGGAGCGCGCCTGGTGCGCGACTCCATGCCGGACGCGCAGCTCGTCTTCCTGGCCCCGCCGAGCTGGGACGAGCTGGTCCGCAGGCTCACCGGACGCGGCACCGAGTCCCCCGAGGTCATCGAGCGACGCCTGGAAACCGCCAAGATCGAGCTGGCGGCCGAGTCGGAGTTCGACGTGACGCTGGTCAACACCTCCGTCGAGGACGTGGCGCGTGAGCTGCTAGCCTTGATGGACGTTGTCTGATTTCTTCTGTCCACTTTTTCGGAAGGTAGAGCGTGTCCTCTTCCATCACCGCGCCCGAGGGCATCATCAACCCGCCGATCGACGAGCTGCTTGAGGCCACGGACTCCAAGTACAGCCTCGTGATCTACGCGGCCAAGCGTGCGCGTCAGATCAACGCGTACTACTCGCAGCTCGGTGAGGGCCTGCTGGAGTACGTCGGCCCGCTGGTGGACACCCACGTCCACGAGAAGCCGCTGTCGATCGCCCTGCGGGAGATCAACGCGGGGCTGCTGACCTCCGAGGCCGTCGAGGGCCCGGCGCAGTAAGCGCTCCCCAGCATCATCACAGGCCCGGCGGGGTGTCCGCCGGGCCTGAGGCGTGTCTACCAGTCGTTTCCGTCAGAGCGGGAGGCGCAAGTCCAGTGCCCGAGTCCCAGTCCAAGCCCAGGGTCGTCCTCGGAGTCAGCGGGGGCATCGCCGCGTACAAGGCCTGCGAGCTGCTGCGCCGGCTGACCGAGTCGGGCCACGACGTACGGGTCGTGCCCACCGCGTCGGCCCTGAAGTTCGTGGGCGCCCCCACCTGGTCGGCGCTGTCCGGCAACCCGGTCTCCACCGAGGTCTGGGACGCGGTGCACGAGGTCCCGCACGTCCGGATCGGTCAGCACGCCGACCTCGTCGTCGTCGCCCCCGCCACCGCCGACATGCTCGCCAAGGCCGCGCACGGCCTCGCCGACGACCTCCTCACCAACACGCTGCTCACCGCCCGCTGCCCGGTGGTCTTCGCCCCGGCCATGCACACCGAGATGTGGGAGCACCCGGCCACGCAGGACAACGTGGCGGTGCTGCGCCGCCGCGGCGCACTGGTCATCGAGCCGGCCGTCGGCCGCCTCACCGGCGTCGACACGGGCAAGGGGCGGCTGCCCGACCCCGCCGAGATCTTCGAGGTCTGCCGCCGCGTCCTGGCCCGCGGCACCGCGGGGCCCGACCTCGCCGGCCGCCATGTCGTGGTGACCGCGGGCGGCACCCGCGAGCCCCTGGACCCGGTCCGCTACCTGGGCAACCGCTCCTCCGGCAAGCAGGGCTACGCCCTGGCCCGCACGGCGGCGGCCCGCGGCGCCCGCGTCACCCTCGTCGAGGCCAACACCGGCATCGCCGACCCGGCGGGCGTCGACGTCGTGCACGTCGGCACGGCCGTCCAGCTCCGCGAGGCGGTCCTGAAGGCGGCGGCGGACGCCGACGCGGTGGTCATGGCCGCGGCCGTCGCGGACTTCCGCCCCGCCGCGTACGCCGAGGGCAAGATCAAGAAGAAGGAGGGCCAGGAGCCCGCCCCGGTCGCCCTGGTGCGCAACCCCGACATCCTCGCCGAGATCTCCGCGGACCGGGCCCGCCCGGACCAGGTGGTCGTCGGCTTCGCCGCGGAGACCGACGACGTGCTGGCCAACGGCCGCGCCAAGCTCCGCCGCAAGGGCTGCGACCTGCTCGTCGTCAACGAGGTCGGCGAGCGCAAGACCTTCGGCTCGGAGGAGAACGAGGCCGTGGTGCTGGGCGCGGACGGCACGGAGACCCCCGTCCCGTACGGACCGAAGGAAGCCCTCGCCGACACCGTGTGGGACCTTGTGGCCTCCCGCCTCGGCTGAGCGCCGCGCCGCACCTCTGCTGCGCAGGACGGTGGCGGTCGCCGCAGCGTGACACTCGCCCGGTGGCCCGGTGACCCGGTGACCCGGTGACCCGGTGACCCGGTGACCCGGTGACCCGGTGACCCGGTGACCCGGTGACCCGGTGACCCGGTGACCCGGTGGCCCGGTGGCCCGGTGGCCCGGTGGCCCGGGAGCGCCAGGAGCGCCAGGAGCCTCCGAGCCCCCGCGTCCGGGTCGCCGCCCCGCTTGGCGGCCGGCCCGTCGGCTGACCCGGTTCGCTGCGGGCCCGGCTCGGCTCGCGGGGCGGCGGGTCGTGCGGCGGCGGCCCGGCGCGCGGCCGGCCCCACGGGGCGCCGCGCCCGGCCCCATGGCGTACGGGACGGTCTGCCCCCTGCCCGTACGGAGCTGCCCGCCCCTGCCGTACGGGGTGCCGCCGGGCGCCGGGGCGCGCCTGCGCCTGTGCCGGGCGTGGCGGCGGCGCCCTGCCCCGTGCCGTACGGGGAGACTGGCCCGGGCCGCCGAGGGCAGGCCCAGGCGCGGGGGTCGCTCGGGCCGGCCGGGCTCCGGCTCGCGGTCCGCTCGCGCGCGGGTCGCGGCCCGCCCGCGGGGCCGGGGTGCCGCCGAATGGGACGTATCTCTCACCCGGTGCGCACAGCGCGCCTCCAGCGCCCGGATCCGGGCGTTCACCCCTTTCGCGCCGGGGGATCATCGGCCGCAGGGCCCTGCGATATGGCCGAACATCCGCCCGGCAACCGCCCGACGTGCGAGACACCTGGTCCAATGGCCGGGCCCGACCGATAAACTGTTCACGGAACGACGCGGGGCGCAGCCCCCTGCCGGTCCGTCAATGATCAGCCAGCAGCCGCTGCAAACCCAGGGAGCGTTGTGTCCCGTCGCCTCTTCACTTCGGAGTCCGTGACCGAAGGTCACCCCGACAAGATCGCTGACCAGATCAGCGACACGATCCTCGACGCGCTGCTCCGGGAGGACCCGACCTCCCGTGTCGCCGTGGAGACGCTGATCACCACCGGCCTGGTGCATGTGGCCGGCGAGGTCACCACCAAGGCGTGGGCGGACATTCCCACGCTGGTGCGCGAGAAGATCCTGGAGATCGGTTACGACTCCTCGAAGAAGGGCTTCGACGGCGCGTCCTGCGGTGTGTCCGTCTCGATCGGCTCGCAGTCCCCGGACATCGCGCAGGGTGTGGACACCGCGTACGAGAACCGGGTCGAGGGCGACGAGGACGAGCTGGACCGGCAGGGCGCGGGCGATCAGGGCCTGATGTTCGGCTATGCGTCGGACGAGACGCCGGAGCTGATGCCGCTGCCGATCCACGTCGCGCACCGCCTGTCGAAGCGGCTGACCGAGGTCCGCAAGAACGGCACGATCCCCTACCTGCGCCCGGACGGCAAGACGCAGGTCACCATCGAGTACGACGGCGACAAGGCGGTGCGCCTCGACACGGTCGTGGTGTCCTCGCAGCACGCCTCGGACATCGACCTGGACTCGCTGCTCGCGCCCGACATCCGCGAGTTCGTCGTCGAGCACGTCCTCAAGCAGCTCCTGGACGACGGCATCAAGCTCGACACCGAGGGCTACCGCCTGCTGGTCAACCCGACCGGGCGCTTCGAGATCGGCGGTCCGATGGGCGACGCCGGCCTCACCGGCCGCAAGATCATCATCGACACGTACGGCGGCATGTCCCGCCACGGCGGCGGTGCCTTCTCCGGCAAGGACCCGTCCAAGGTCGACCGCTCGGCCGCCTACGCCATGCGCTGGGTCGCCAAGAACGTCGTCGCCGCCGGCCTCGCCTCCCGCTGCGAGGTCCAGGTCGCCTACGCCATCGGCAAGGCCGAGCCCGTCGGCCTCTTCGTCGAGACCTTCGGCACGGCCAAGATCGAGGCCGAGAAGATCGAGCAGGCCATCTCCCAGGTCTTCGACCTGCGCCCGGCCGCGATCATCCGCGACCTCGACCTGCTGCGCCCGATCTACGCCCAGACCGCGGCCTACGGCCACTTCGGCCGCGAGCTGCCCGACTTCACCTGGGAGCGCACCGACCGCGTCGACGCCCTCCGCCAGGCGGCCGGGCTGTAGGCCACGCACCCCCGAAGCCCCGGCACCGTCCCGTACGGCGCCGGGGCTCCGGCGTTCAGGGGAGGCGTGCACGGGCCCCGGGTGCAGGGGGAGGCGCGCGCCGCCCCCGCCGACCTCGGCTTGGGGCGGGGTGTTTGTCAGTGCGGTCTGGTAGGCATGGGGCTGTGAGCAGGACGGACGGGGAGCAGGAAGGGCAGCAGCCGGAAGGGCGGCCGCCCGAGCAGCTCGCGCTCATCCGGGAGACCGTGCGGAAGGCCAAGGCGCCGAAGGCCAAGCCGCGGACCTGGCGCGGCGCGGCCCTGGCTCCGGAGCTGCCGGTCGCCCGGGTCGTGGTCAACAAGGGCGTCCTGCACCTCGACCAGTTCTTCGACTACGCCGTGCCCGCCGAGCTCGACGCCGCCGCGCAGCCCGGGGTGCGGGTGCGCGTCAGGTTCGGGGCCGGTGCGGGCCGGGTCCGCGGCGGGCGCCGTGAGGGCGGGCGGCTCATCGACGGGTTCCTCGTCGAGCGGCGCGCGGACAGCGACTACCACGGGCCCCTCGCCGCGCTCGCCGACGTCGTGTCACCCGAGCCCGTCCTCGGCCCCGAGCTCGCTGGGGCTCGCCCGCGCGGTGGCCGACCGGTACGCCGGGAGCCTCGCCGACGTGCTCCAGCTCGCCGTGCCGCCGCGCAGCGCCCGCGCCGAGGCCAAGCCGTCCCCCCGGCCGCTGCCGCCGCCGCCCGCACCCGCCCCCGGCCCGTGGGAGCGGTACGCGTACGGACCGGCCTTCCTGGAGGCCCTCGCCCGCGGGGATGCGCCCCGCGCCGTCTGGAACGCGCTGCCCGGCCCCTCCTGGGCGGACGAGATCGCCCGCGCCGTCGCCGCGACCCTCGCCTCCGGGCGCGGGGCCCTGGTCGTCGTCCCCGACGGACGGGCCGCCGCCCGTGTGGACGCGGCGCTGACCGCGTTGCTGGGGGAGGGGCGGCACGCGCTGCTCACCGCCGAAGCCGGACCGGAGAAGCGCTACGGGCAGTGGCTCGCCGTCCGCCGAGGCGCCGTCCACGCGGCGGTCGGCACCCGCGCGGCCATGTTCGCGCCGGTGCGTGACCTGGGGCTGGTCGCGGTCTGGGACGACGGGGACACCGCCCACAGCGAACCGCACGCCCCGCAGCCGCACGCCCGCGACGTGCTGCTGCTGCGCGCCGCGCACGACCGGTGCGCCTTCCTGGCGGCGGGGTCACCACGACCGTGGAGGCGGCGCAGCTCGTCGAGAGCGGCTGGGCCAGGCCCCTGCTCGCCCCCGAGAGCAGGTACGGGCCGCCGCTCCGCTCGTCCGGACCGTGGGCGACGCCGAACTGGCGCGGGACGAGGCCGCACGCGCCGCCCGCCTGCCGACGCTGGCCTGGCAGACGGTGCGGGAGGGACTGAAGTCGGGCCCGGTCCTCGTACAGGTGCCGCGGCGCGGCTACGTACCGCGGCTGGCGTGCGAGCGGTGCCGCGAGCCCGCCCGGTGCACGCACTGCGCAGGACCCCTGGAAGCGCCGGAGCAGCGGGCGCTGCGGTGCACGTGGTGCGGGCGGGACGAGTCCGACTGGCGCTGCGC
Organism: Streptomyces sp. CC228A; assembly: GCF_021390935.1. Lineage (GTDB taxonomy): Bacteria > Actinomycetota > Actinomycetes > Streptomycetales > Streptomycetaceae > Streptomyces. Next base: position 502,974 of record NZ_JAJPUI010000001.1, on the reverse strand, counting down.
CGCCTGCGGGTCCGCCCGGCTGCGGGCCACCGTGGTGGGCGCCCGCCGCACCGCGGAGGAGCTGGGCCGGGCCTTCCCCGCGGTACCGGTACGGACGTCGGGGCGCGACCACATCCTGGAGTCCGTGCCGGACCGGCCCGCCCTGGTGGTGTGCACCCCCGGCGCCGAGCCCGTCGCCGACGGCGGGTACGCGGCCGCCCTGCTGCTGGACGGCTGGGCCCTGCTGGGCCGCCCCGACCTGCGGGCCGCGGAGGACGCGCTGCGGCGCTGGATGGACGCGGCGTCGCTCGTGCGGGGGCAGAGCGAGGGCGGCACGGTCGTGGTGGTCACGGAGCCGACCCTGCGGCCGGTGCAGGCGCTCGTGCGGTGGGATCCGGTGGGGCACGCCCAGCGGGAGCTGGCGGAGCGGGCCGAGCTGGGCTTTCCACCGGTCTCGCGCATGGCGTCCGTGGTGGGGGCGCCCGAGTCCGTCGCGGGCTTCCTGGCGGGAGTCGACCTGCCCGCGGACGCCGAGGTGCTGGGGCCGGTGCCCCTGCGGATCGAGACGGCGGGCGGGCCGCGCCGACCGGGCGCCCTGCCGCCGGGGAGCGCTGGGAGCGCGCGCTGATACGGGTCCCGCCGGGCAGCGGACAGGCCCTGGCGGCCGCTCTCAAGGAGGCTCAGGCGGCCCGGCTGGCCGCCCGCCGCAGCGAGCAGGGCGGGCCGGTGCGGGTGCGCATCGACCCGCTGGACATCGGCTGAGCCCGCCGGAGGCCTGACAGGCCCGGTGGGGGTGCGCCTCCTCACCCCGGGGGACGCCGCACGCACCTGTACCGCCGGTCCGCCGGGACCGGCGGTACAGGCCGCCTGGGGCTGTGTCGAGGGGGCAGGGCCTGCGGGGGCTGCGCGGCCACGGGCAGCGGGTGGGCCGTGACCGGCCCCGTACGGGAAGCGGGGGTCTCTGCGCGGCCGCGGGCGGCTTGGCCCGTGCCGACCGCGGCCGCACCGGACTCCCTGCCGCCCGGGGGCGGACCGGCGGGCGGGTCAGCTGCCCCGCGGTCCGGGAAGGACCCCGGGGCGGACCTCGTCCCGCAGGGGCTTGTCGCGCAGCGCCGCCGAGGCCCCCGCCGTCGGCTGGGGCGGCATCGAACGCGCCGCCGGAACCGACGCCACCGGCATCGGCCGCGTGCCGCCGGGCTCCGCCCCGTGGTCCGCGGCGGCCGCCGCCTGCTGGGCCGCCGCCCGGCGCGAGCCGTACCGGCGGTGCACCGCCTGCTTGGTGACGCCCAGAGCCGAGCCCACCGCGTCCCACGAGAAGCCCAGCGAGCGGTCGAAGTCCACCGCGGCGGTCACCAGGGTCTCGACACTGTCCCGCAGCTCCTGCGCGAGCCGCACGGTGGGAGCGGGGGCCCTGCCGTAGACGACGAAGCCCGTCGACGGGCCGGAGCGACGCGGGCGGTAGACGTTGCCCAACTGCGCGGTGAGCGTGCGCAGGGCGTCCACCTGCCGGCGGACCCGCTCGATGTCCCGCACCAACAGGTGCAGGCTTGCCCGGGCTTGGGCGTCATGGGTTGCGTGGTCGGCCATTGACAAGCCTCTCGAACCGGCGTTGAAAAGGGGCGGGCCGCATCCGAGGGCGGCCCGATTCGGTCAATCTCTCTTGACAACGCGCCACCCGTCCCAGGGTCACGCACCCGGGGCGTATCCGCATATGCGCAGGGCGCACGGATATACGTACGCCCCCCGGTGCACCCGCACCCCTAGACTGGTGTGCTGCCCAACCGCCCGCCCTGCCGTGGCCACAAGTGAGGTAACCCCCTTTGAAGCTCGTCTTCGCAGGCACCCCCGAGGTCGCCGTGCCCGCCCTGGACGCCCTGATCGCCTCGGACCGCCACGAGGTCGCCGCCGTCGTCACCCGGCCCGACGCGCCGGCCGGGCGCGGCCGCCGACTGGTCGCCAGCCCGGTGGCCGAGCGGGCCGAGGAGGCCGGGATCGAGGTGCTCAAGCCGGCCAGGCCCCGCGACGAGGCGTTCCTCGCCCGCCTCCGGGAGATCGCACCTGACTGCTGCCCGGTCGTCGCGTACGGGGCGCTGCTGCCCAAGGCGGCCCTGGACATCCCCGCCCGGGGCTGGGTCAACCTGCACTTCTCGCTGCTGCCCGCGTGGCGCGGTGCCGCGCCCGTGCAGCACGCGCTCATGGCCGGCGACGAGGTCACCGGGGCCTCCACCTTCCTCATCGAGGAAGGGCTGGACTCGGGCCCCGTCTACGGGGTGATCACCGAGGAGGTCCGCCCCACCGACACCAGCGGCGACCTCCTGACGCGGCTGGCCTTCGCGGGCGCCGGGCTGCTCGCCGCCACGATGGACGGGATCGAGGACGGCACCCTCAAGGCGGTCCCGCAGCCGGAGGAGGGCGTCACCCTCGCCCCGAAGATCACGGTGGAGGACGCCCGCGTGGACTGGGCGGCTCCCGCGCTGCGGGTCGACCGGGTCGTGCGCGGCTGCACGCCCGCGCCCGGCGCGTGGACGTCGTTCCGCGGCGAGCGCCTCAAGCTGGTCCAGGTGCGTCCGGTGCCCGACCGAGACGACCTGGCGCCCGGCGAGATCGCCGCCGGCAAGAAGGCCGTGCACGTCGGGACGGGCTCCCACGCGGTGGAGCTGCTCTGGGTCCAGGCCCAGGGCAAGAAGCCGATGAACGGCGCCGACTGGGCGCGCGGGGTGCGCATCGCGGCGGGGAGCGGCTGGGCGCCTGACGCCGCGCCGCCGCCCCGCGACAGGGGCGGCCACCCCGGAGGACCCCGCGGCGCGGGCGCACGTGGCAGGGCCGGACGGCCCGCGGCGCGTCCGGACCGCGTGGGGGCGCCGGGCCTCGGGTCCACGGGCCTTCGGCGGAGCCGCCGGACGGCCGGCGCTGTGCTTCAGTCACGGTGCGGCCGGGCACCACGCCTCGGGCACGGTGTGGCCGGGCACGGTGTGGCCGGGCAGGGTGCGGCTGGGCACGGTGTGGCCGGAGACGACGCCTCGGGCACGGTGTGGCCGGGCAGGGTGCGGCCGGGCACGGTGCGGCTGGGCACGGTGTGGCCGGGGACGATGCCTCGGGCACGGGCGAGCCCGTCCGGCTGATGCGCCCGGGCGATGCGCTCGGTGCCTTCGCGGGGCGTCGCGCCCACCTCCCGCCGCCCCGAGGCGCCGCGTACCGCAGGGCCTCCCGGACCCTGCGGCGCGGGCCCTCAGGCCCGGCCGCTCGGCGGGTGCACCGCCGGGATTACGCTGGAACGGTTCTACCGAAACGAATCGCGGAGCACCTTTTGAGCGAGCAGGCCGCCCGTCGCCGTCCCTCCAAGCCGTACCGGCGCCCCAAGAAGGACCCCGTGCGGGTCCTCGCCTTCGAGGCGCTGCGCGCCGTGGACGAGCGCGACGCCTACGCCAACCTCGTCCTGCCCCCGCTGCTGCGCAAGGCGCGGGAGCAGGACGGTTTCGAGGCGCGGGACGCCGCGCTCGCGACCGAGCTGGTGTACGGGACGCTGCGCCGCCAGGGGACGTACGACGCGGTCATCGCCGCCTGCGTCGACCGGCCGCTGCGCGAGGTGGACCCGCCGGTCCTGGACGTGCTGTCCCTCGGCGCGCACCAACTGCTGGGGACGCGCATCCCCACGCACGCCGCCGTCTCGGCGACCGTCGAGCTGGCCCGGGTGGTGCTGGGCGACGGGCGCGCCAAGTTCGTCAACGCCGTGCTCCGCAGGATCGCGCAGGACGACCTGGACGGCTGGCTGGAGCGGGTCGCCCCGCCGTACGACGAGGACCCCGAGGACCACCTCGCCGTCGTGCACTCCCACCCGCGGTGGGTGGTCTCCGCCCTGTGGGACGCGCTGGGCGGCGGCCGCGCCGGCATCGAGGACCTGCTCGCCGCCGACAACGAGCGGCCCGAGGTCACCCTGGTCGCCCGGCCCGGCCGGTCCACGACCGAGGAGCTCGTGGGCGTGCTGGGCGGGGACGCCGCGCTGCCGGGGCGCTGGTCGCCGTACGCCGTGCGGCTCGCCGAGGGCGGGGAGCCCGGCGCGCTCGACGCCGTGCGGGAAGGACGGGCGGGCGTCCAGGACGAGGGCAGCCAGCTCGTGGCCATCGCCCTGGCCGGTGCGCCGCTGGACGGCCCCGACACGCGCTGGCTGGACGGGTGCGCCGGACCCGGCGGCAAGGCGGCCCTCCTGGGCGCGCTCGCCGCGGAGCGCGGCGCCGCCCTGCTCGCCTCCGAGAAGCAGCCCCACCGCGCCGGGCTCGTCGAGCGGGCCCTGGCCGGCAACCCCGGCCCGTACCAGGTGATCGCCGCCGACGGCACGCGCCCGCCGTGGCGGCCCGGTTCCTTCGACCGGGTCCTGGTGGACGTGCCGTGCTCGGGCCTCGGCGCCCTGCGCCGCCGCCCCGAGGCCCGGTGGCGGCGGCGCCCCGAGGATCTGGAGGGGTTCGCCCCGCTCCAGCGCTCCCTGCTCACCGAGGCGCTGCGGGCGGCGCGGGTCGGCGGGGTCGTCGGATACGCGACCTGCTCGCCGCACCTGGCGGAGACCCGCGCGGTCGTGGACGACGTCCTGAAGGGCCGGGGGACGGCGCAGGGGCTGCAGGCCGAGTGGATCGACGCCCGCCCCCTGCTGCCTGGCGTCCCCGACCTCGGTGACGGCCCCGACGTGCAGCTGTGGCCGCATCGGCACGGCACGGACGCGATGTACCTGGCGCTGCTGCGCCGTACGGCGTGACACGACCGGGCGGCGCGGAAGCGGGCGGGGGCGCGGCGGACGCCGAAAGGCGGGGCGTGCCGCCCGGCGCCACCGCAGCGGCACACCTCGCCGCGACGGCCGGGAGCCGCCACGACGGGCCGCCCGGCGGACCGGGGGCCGTACCCGTGCAGGACGCCCCGGAAGGACGAGGCGGGGAGGGGACCGGCGGGGCACCGCTCGGCGAAATGCCGGGAAAGCGGAGGTCCGTCCCGGCCTGGTCCCGTCCGCGTACGGGATCGGGTCCATCAGGCGCCGCCGGACATGGCAGGCTTGGCTCATGGCCCAGATCAATCCCAGCATCCTGTCCGCCGACTTCGCCCGGCTCGCCGAGGAGGCCGGTGCCGTCGCGGGGGCCGACTGGCTCCACGTCGACGTCATGGACAACCACTTCGTGCCCAACCTGACCCTCGGCGTGCCGGTCGTCGAGTCGCTCAGCAGGGCGACGGACACCCCGCTGGACTGCCACCTCATGATCGAGGACCCGGACCGCTGGGCCCCCCAGTACGTGGAGGCGGGCGCCGGCTCCGTCACCTTCCACGTGGAGGCCGCGGCCGCCCCCGTACGGCTCGCGCGCGAGATCCGGGCCAAGGGCGCCCGCGCCTCCATGGCCCTCAAGCCGGCCACCCCCATCGAACCCTTCGAGGACCTGCTCCCCGAGCTGGACATGGTGCTGATCATGACGGTTGAACCCGGCTTCGGCGGGCAGGCGTTCCTCGACATCATGCTGCCCAAGATCCGCCGCACCCGTGAGCTGATCGCCAAGCACGGCCTCGAACTGTGGCTCCAGGTGGACGGCGGTGTCTCCGCCTCGACCATCGAACGGTGCGCCGAGGCGGGCGCGGACGTCTTCGTCGCGGGATCCGCCGTGTACGGTGCCGACGACCCCGGCGCCGCCGTGCGCGAGCTGCGGGAGCAGGCCCGCCGGACCATTGCCGGAGCGGCCTGGGCCTGCGGCCACTGAACACGCCGGGCCACCGGTTGGTCACCGGCAGATGAACGCAAACCAACAGGACTGATCAACGGCCGTCGGATCTGCGAGTATGGGCGATCCGGAGTGTGAACAGCAGTGAGGAGAACGCGGTGTCTGCAATGTCGGCGGGACGTCCAGCCCTGCGGATGGGACCCGCGGAGCTGGTGCAGGCGGCGGCCATGGCCCGGCGCTTCTACCTGGAGGGCAAGTCCAAGATCCAGATCGCCGAGGAGTTCGGCGTCAGCCGCTTCAAGGTGGCCCGGGTCCTGGAGACCGCCCTGGAGCGGGACCTCGTACGCATCGAGATCCGGGTTCCCGCGGAACTGGACGCGGAGCGTTCCGACGCGCTGCGCGCCCGCTACGGCCTGCGCCACGCCGTCGTCGTCGAGTCGCCCGCCGAGGGCGAGGACGAGTCGCCCGACCCCGAGAACCTCGGGGAGGTCGCGGCCGACCTGCTCGGCGAGCTGGTGGCCGAAGGCGACGTCCTCGGCCTGGCCTGGGGCCGGTCCACCATCCACATGGCCGCCGCACTCGACCGGCTGCCGCCCTGCACCGTCGTCCAGCTGACCGGCGTGTACGACGCGGGCACCGCCGAGCGCGGCTCCGTGGAGGCCGTCCGCCGCGCCGCCCAGGTCTCCGGAGGCGAGGCGCACCCCATCTACGCGCCCATGCTGCTGCCCGACCCGGCCACCGCCGCCGCGCTGCGGGAGCAGACCGGCATCGCCCGCGCCTTCGAGTACTTCGACAAGGTGACGGTCGCCGCGGTGTCCATCGGCTCCTGGGAGCCCGGCATCTCCACCGTCCACGACATGCTCTCCGACGAGGAGCGCGCCCACTACGCCTCCCTCGGTGTCGCCGCCGAGATGTCCGCCCACCTGTTCGACGCGTCGGGCCGCCGCGTCGGACGCGACCTGGGCGAGCGGTGCATCACCGTCGAGGCCGACCGGCTGCGCCGCATCCCCGAGGTCGTCGCCATCGCGGGCGGTCGCCGCAAGGCCGCGGCCATCGGCGCCGTCCTGCGCTCCGGGCTCGTCACCAGCGTCGTCACGGACACCGTCGCCGCCGACCACCTGCTCACCGAGTCGCAGCCCGGCCCCCGGCCCGCCCTGGAGCGCTTCGACCCGGACAAGGCCTGAGCCTCCTACGGCCCCCGCTCGGTGGGCTTGGAGGAACGTACCAGGTCACCCGCTGTGACCTGGAGGTTCCGTCCGGGGTTCGAACGCCCGTCGGCATGGGACAATGAAGTACGTGCTTTTCCCCCTGGCTGAGACGCCCGGGGGCCGCCTCCGAACGACTGGGATGTTCAGCACGTGCGTTTCCTCAATGACCTGAAGCCGCCGTACGACCTCACGTACGACGATGTGTTCATGGTGCCGAGCCGCTCGGCCGTCGGCTCCCGGCAGGGCGTGGACCTGGCCAGCCCCGACGGCACCGGCACCACCATCCCGCTGGTCGTCGCCAACATGACCGCCATCGCGGGCCGCCGGATGGCCGAGACCGTCGCCCGCCGAGGCGGCCTCGTCGTCATCCCCCAGGACATCCCGATCGACGTCGTCACCGACGTCATCACCTGGGTCAAGAGCCGTCACCACGTCCTCGACACGCCGATCGTGCTGGAGCCCCACCAGACCGTCGCGGACGCCCTGTCGCTGCTCCCCAAGCGCGCGCACAACGCCGGCGTCGTCGTCGACGGCGAGCAGAGGCCCGTCGGCGTCGTCACCGACGCCGACCTCACCGGCGTGGACCGCTTCACCCAGCTCTCCGAGGTCATGTCCAAGGACCTGCTGCTCCTGGATGCCGACATCGACCCGCGCGAGGCCTTCAACACCCTCGACCACCACAACCGCCGCTACGCCCCGGCGGTCGACGCGGACGGCCGCCTCGCGGGCATCCTGACCCGCAAGGGCGCCCTGCGCGCCACCCTCTACAGCCCGGCCGTCGACGACCGGGGCCGGCTGCGCATCGCCGCCGCCGTCGGCATCAACGGCGACGTTGCGGGCAAGGCCAAGCAGCTGCTGGACGCGGGCGCGGACGCGCTCGTCATCGACACCGCGCACGGCCACCAGGAGTCGATGATCAACGCGATCAGGGTCGTGCGCGGCCTCGACCCGCAGGTGCCGATCGTCGCGGGCAACATCGTCTCCGCCGAGGGCGTCCGCGACCTCATCGAGGCGGGCGCCGACATCATCAAGGTCGGTGTCGGCCCGGGCGCCATGTGCACCACCCGCATGATGACCGGTGTGGGCCGCCCCCAGTTCTCCGCGGTCCTGGAGTGCGCCGCCGAGGCGAAGAAGCACGGCAAGCACGTGTGGGCCGACGGCGGCGTCCGCCACCCCCGCGACGTGGCCATGGCCCTCGCCGCCGGCGCGTCCAACGTGATGATCGGCTCCTGGTTCGCCGGCACGTACGAGTCGCCCGGCGACCTCCAGCAGGACGCCGACGGCCGCCTGTACAAGGAGTCCTTCGGCATGGCGTCCGCGCGTGCCGTGCGCAACCGCACCAGCGAGGAGTCGGCCTACGACCGCGCCCGCAAGGGCCTGTTCGAGGAGGGCATCTCCACCTCCCGGATGTACCTGGACCCGACGCGTCCGGGTGTCGAGGACCTCATCGACTCGATCATCGCGGGCGTCCGCTCCTCCTGCACCTACGCCGGCGCCGGGTCGCTGGAGGAGTTCGCCGAGAAGGCCATCGTCGGTGTCCAGAGCGCCGCGGGCTACGCCGAGGGCAAGCCGCTGCACGCCAGCTGGAGCTGACCGCGCGGCACCCCGCCGCAGCCCCACCCCAGGAGCCGCCCCCGTGCACGTGACGGGGGCGGCTCCTTGCTGCTGTGCGCCCGGGGGCCTGGGGGCTGGATGTCTGGTGCCCGGGGGCCCGGATGCCCGGATGCCCGGATGTCTGGGGCCTGGGGGCCGGCCGTGCCTGGATCGCTGCGGGCGGCCCCGGCTGCTTGGGGCCTGGACGCAGCGATCCCGCGGGCCCCGTCTGGGTGGGGCCTGGGCGCACCGCATCCGGCCGCCCTCGCGGTGCCTTGGCTGCCCGCGAGCCCGGCTGAGGCCGCCCGCGAGTCCGCCGCGGCTGCCGGGGAGCCTGCCGCCGCGTGGCGGTGGCAGAGGCCGCGTGGCCGGCCCGTCCGGGGGCCGTGGGGCCGTGGGGCGGGGACGGGGACGCGGGGCCGTGACGCGGCCGCCTGAGGGGCGCCGCTACCGGTGCCCGTGCGGCACGCGGCGGCTGTTTCACCGCCGCTCGCCGGGGGGCGACGATTTCGCCGCTCAGCACCCCAATGTGCGGTTTCGTGCGGCAGCGCGCAATGTTTTCCCGTCTGCGCCCGAAGTGTGCAATGATCATCCGCTGATACGCAACAACGATGCATTACGACTGCGATGCTCCGGGGCTTAGGCTCTGGGCTCGTACCTGGAGTGGCGGTGACCGCCTGCTCGGCGGTCCCCCCTTCCCCTGGGCTCTTCCGTGGGCTGTTCCCCGCTGCCCGCACCGCCGTCGGTCGCCGTTGTCCCGACCCCCGCAGCGATGAAGGAGCCACGCAGTGCTCGACCACGGCGCAGCCCCACCGGCCACCGAGCCATCCGCCCCCAAGCCCCCCGCGGCCTCCCCGCTCGCCGCTCTCGGGCGACGCAAGCCGGTGGAAGCGCTGGTCAACGAGGGCGGCCAGGGTGAGGGCGGTTCCCTCCGCCGCTCGCTGACCATGTGGCAGCTCACGATGATCAGCATCGGTGCCACCCTCGGCACCGGCATCTTCGTCGTCCTCGGCGAGGCCGTCCCCGTCGCGGGACCTGCCGTGACGATCTCCTTCGTCATCGCCGGCCTCACGGCGCTCTTCTCGGCCCTGTCGTACGCCGAGCTGGCCGGCTCGATCCCCGTCTCCGGCTCCTCGTACTCGTACGCATACGCAACGATGGGCGAACTCGTCGCGTGGGTCTGCGGCTGGTGCCTGATCCTGGAGTACGGCGTGTCGGTCGCCGCCGTGGCCGTCGGCTGGGGTGACTACCTCAACGAGCTGCTCAACGGCACCATCGGCGTCACCATCCCCGAGGTGTTCTCCTCGGCGCCCACCGACGGCGGCATCATCGACGTTCCCGCGGTGCTCGTGGTCCTGCTGGCCATGGTGTTCCTGCTCGGTGGCGCCCGCGAGTCCGCCCGCATCAACACGATCATGGTCGTTGTCAAGATCGGCGCGCTGGCCCTGTTCTGCGCCGTCGGCTTCATGGGCTTCAAGTCCGGCAACTACGCCGACTTCATGCCGCTCGGCATGGCGGGCGTCACCGGCGCCGGCGCGATGCTCTTCTTCTCGTACATCGGCTTCGACGCCGCCTCCACGGCCGGCGAGGAGGCGAAGAACCCCAAGCGCGACCTGCCGCGCGCCATCATGCTGTCGCTGCTCATCGTGACGGTGCTGTACGTGCTGGTCGCCGGTGTCGCCGTCGGTGCCTGGAACTGGACGAAGTTCGAGGGCTCCGAGGCATCCCTCGCGGCGATCATGAACGACGTGAGCGGCCAGACGTTCTTCGGCACGCTGCTCGCCGCCGGCGCCGTCATCTCCATCGCGAGCGTCGTCCTCGCCGTGCTCTACGGCCAGACCCGTATCCTGTTCGCGATGTCCCGCGACGGCCTCGTCCCCAAGGCGTTCGGCAAGGTCGACGCGAAGACCGGCACGCCGCGCCTCGGCACGATCATCGTGTCCGTGTTCTGCGCCGTCCTGGCCGGCCTCATCCCGCTGGGCCACCTCATCGACGCCACCAGCATCGGTACCCTCTTCGCCTTCGGCCTGGTCAACATCGCGGTCATCGTGCTCCGCTACACCCGCCCCGACATGGAGCGGACCTTCAAGGTGCCGTTCGGCTGGCTGTTCCCGGTGCTCGGCTTCGGCTTCTGCGTCTTCAACATGACGGAGCTCGGCATGGCGACGTGGATCGCCTTCGGTCTCTGGATGGCAGTGGGCCTCGTGTTCTACTTCCTGTACGGCATGCGCCGCTCCAGACTGGCCACCCCTGCAGAGAAGTGACCCACCGCCCGTGCGACTGAACGACCTCGACGAACGCATCGTCCACGCCCTCGCGGAGGACGCCCGACGCTCCTACGCCGACATCGGCTCACTCGTCGGACTGTCCGCGCCCGCGGTCAAGCGGCGCGTGGACCGGCTCCGGACCGAGGGCGCCATCACCGGCTTCACCGTACGGGTGGACCCGGCGGCGCTCGGCTGGGAGACCGAGGGGTTCATCGAGATCTACGCACGGAGCAACACCTCGCCCGAGACCATCCAGCGCGGTCTCGAGCGCTACCCGGAGATCGCGTCCGCGTCCACCGTGACGGGAGAGGCGGACGCGATCGTCCAGGTCTTCGCCTCCGACATGCGCCACTTCGAGCGCGTGCTGGAGCGCATCGCGGGAGAGCCCTTCGTCGAGCGCACGAAGTCGGTGCTGGTGCTGTCGCCGCTGCTGCGGCGGTTCTCCTCCGGCTCGCCCGCATAGCCCGTCGCGTACGGCCGGTGGCGGAAGCCCCGCCGCCGGCCGCGGGCCCGGGACTGCGCGGCCCGGCCCGCCCGCGGGGCCCTGCTGCGCCCGCCGCCCGCTGGCGGGGCCGTGCCCCGGAAGCCCTGCGGCTCCCGCCGCGCCGGTCGCGCGGGCCGTACCCCCGGAGAGGGCCGACCCGCCGCAATTGCCGACGGGCCCCGTGTCCCCCTGAAGTCCCGCCGGGCCCGTCGCCTGCTGTCCGGGCCGTGTCCTCGAAGTCCCGCGGCGCCTGCCGCCCAGCCCGTCCCCCCAACCCCTGCGGCTCCCGCCGCGCCGTTCGCGTCCCGCGCCTGCCGCCCGGCCCGTACTCCGTCCCGGTCATGTGTCCCGGCACGGTCGGTCGTACCCCGTCCGCGTAGGGAGCCCCGTACGGTCGTACGCCGTCGTTTCGCACCCCGCCGCGCGGTGGCGGCCGCCTCCCCGGAGCCGTTCAGCGCCGCCTCCCGGCAGCCCCCGCGGGGGTCGCCGTCGGGGTGCCGGACCCTCCTTCCGCCGCCCCGACCAGCGGCGGCGCAACGAATCACCGGCCGGGTGCGGATCCCCGCAACGGATCGATGGTCGGTCCGCAACGGTCACGCCTTGTCCGGAATGAACGGCGAACCGTACCTTTTTGGCATCTCCCCCGTCCCCTTCCGCACTGACGAGGTCCTGCCCATGCCGCCGCTGCGCACCGCCCTGCTCCAGAGCTCAGGACAGCTCGGTGACGTGGCCGCCAACCTCAAGGCCCTCGACGAGGCCGCCGCCCGCGCGGCCGCCAACGGTGCCGGGCTGCTGGTCGCCCCCGAGATGTTCCTGACCGGCTACGCCATCGACGCCGACGTCCACCGCCTCGCCGAGCCCGCCGACGGCGAGGCAGCCGACGCGGTCGCGGACATCGCCGAGCGGCACGGGGTCGCCGTGGCCTACGGCTACCCCGAGCGGGACGGGGACACCGTGTACAACGCGGCCCAGCTCATCGGCCCCGACGGCACCCGTCTGGCCTCCTACCGCAAGACGCACCTCTACGGCGACTTCGAGCTCGCCTGGTTCACCCCCGGCGACCGGCCCGTCGTCCAGGCCGAGCTCGGCGGCCTCCGGATCGGCCTGATGATCTGCTACGACGTGGAGTTCCCGGAGAACGTCCGCGCCCACGCGCTCGCCGGCACGGACCTGCTGCTGGTCCCCACCGCCCTCATGCACCCCGCGCAGGTCGTCGCCCGGTCCGTGGTGCCGGTGCGCGCCTTCGAGAACCAGCTCTACATCGCGTACGCCAACCGCACCGGACCGGAGGGCGGCTTCGAGTTCGTCGGCCTGTCCGCGCTCGCGGGTCCCGACGGCACCGCCCGGGCCCGCGCGGGCCACGGCGAGGAGCTGGTCGTCGGCGACGTCGACCCGGAGCTGCTGCGGGCCTCGCGCGAGGCCAACCCCTACCTCCGCGACCGCCGCCCCGCCCTGTACACGTCCCTCTCCTGAGCCTGACCGCTCAGCACCCCCCGTTCTTCATCCGCGCAAGGAGTCCGTACCCCATGACGTCCACGGTGCCCAACGCCGTCCAGCACGCCGACGCGCAGCAGCCGCCGATCACCATGTTCGGGCCGGACTTCCCCTACGCGTACGACGACTTCCTCGCCCACCCCGCCGGCCTCGGCCAGATACCCGCGACCGAGCACGGCACCGAGGTCGCCGTCATCGGCGGCGGGCTGTCCGGCATCGTCGCCGCGTACGAGCTGATGAAGATGGGCCTGAAGCCGGTCGTGTACGAGGCCGACCAGCTCGGCGGCCGGCTGCGGACCGTCGGCTTCGAGGGCTGCGACGCCGCGGGTGACGCGGCGGAGCTGAACTGCGAGCTCGGCGCCATGCGGTTCCCGCCCTCCTCCACCGCGCTCCAGTACTACATCGACCTGGTGGGCCTGGAGACCAAGCCCTTCCCGAACCCGCTGGCCGAGTCCACCCCCTCCACGGTGATCGACCTGAAGGGCGAGACCCACTACGCGGAGACCGTCGACGACCTGCCGCAGGTCTACCGCGACGTCGCAACCGCCTGGAACGCCTGCCTGGAGGAGGGCGCGGACTTCTCCGACATGAACCGCGCCCTGCGCGAGCGGGACGTGCCGAAGATCCGCGAGATCTGGGCGAAGCTCGTCGAGAAGCTCGACAACCAGACGTTCTACGGCTTCCTCTGCGAGTCTGAGGCGTTCAAGTCCTTCCGGCACCGCGAGATCTTCGGGCAGGTCGGCTTCGGCACCGGCGGCTGGGACACCGACTTCCCGAACTCCATCCTGGAGATCCTCCGCGTCGTCTACACCGAGGCCGACGACCACCACCGCGGCATCGTCGGCGGCAGCCAGCAGCTCCCGCTGCGGCTGTGGGAGCGCGAGCCGGAGAAGATCGTCCACTGGCCGCTCGGCACCTCGCTGAAGTCCCTGCACGGCGGCGAGCCGAAGCCCGCCGTGACCCGGCTGCACCGCACGGCCGGCAACCGCGTCACGGTCACCGACGCGAACGGCGACATCCGCACGTACGAGGCGGTGATCTTCACCGCCCAGTCCTGGATGCTGCTGTCCAAGATCGACTGCGATGACTCGCTCTTCCCGATCGACCACTGGACCGCGATCGAGCGCACCCACTACATGGAGTCGAGCAAGCTCTTCGTCCCGGTCGACCGGCCGTTCTGGCTGGACAAGGACGAGGACACCGGGCGGGACGTCATGTCGATGACGCTGACGGACCGCATGACCCGCGGCACGTACCTGCTCGACAACGGGCCCGACAAGCCGGCCGTCATCTGCCTCTCGTACACGTGGTGCGACGACAGCCTGAAGTGGCTGCCGCTGTCCGCGAACGAGCGGATGGAGGTCATGCTGAAGTCCCTCGGCGAGATCTACCCGAAGGTCGACATCCGGAAGCACATCATCGGGAACCCGGTGACCGTGTCCTGGGAGAACGAGCCTTACTTCATGGGCGCGTTCAAGGCGAACCTGCCGGGTCACTACCGTTACCAGCGCCGCCTGTACACCCACTTCATGCAGGACCGGCTGCCCGAGGACAAGCGCGGCATCTTCCTCGCCGGCGACGACATCTCGTGGACGGCGGGCTGGGCCGAGGGCGCCGTGCAGACCGCGCTGAACGCGGTGTGGGGCGTCATGCACCAGCTGGGCGGCGCGACCGACCCGTCCAACCCCGGCCCGGGCGACCTCTTCGACGAGATCGCGCCGGTGGAACTGCCGGAGGACTGAGCCCGGCGGTCCCGCCCCCGGCGGCCCTTCCTGCGGACCCGCGGAGCCGGTCGAGGTGTTCGATGAACACCCCGGCCGGCTCCGCGGCCGTTCCGGCTCCGCGGCCGTTCCGGCTCCGCGGCCGTTCCGGCCGTCCGGCAGGACACCCGGGCCAGCGGTACCCCCGGCGTTCGCGGCACGCGGCGCGGGCCGCCTGTCCGACGGCGGGTCGTTTCCCCCAATCTCCATGGGTTCGACTTCCGAACGGCAGTGGCGACTTCGCCGTAGGGCAGAGAATGTCGGGACCGCATGCTTCGGAGGGATGACCACGATGACACGAACAAGACGCCGTCTCCGCTATCTCGTCGCCGCCTTCGGCGCGCTGGCACTCACAGCCCAGCTGGGGGTCAACAGCCCCGAGGCCGAGGCCAGCACGGAACTGAGGTTCTGGCACCTCAACATGTGCGGCAACGTCTGCTGGAAGCCCGACGCGCCGCACAACTACCTGCCCGGTACGGATTCCCGCGGGGAAGTCTCCGTGCGGGCGGCCCAGATCGTCGAATCGGTCGGCAACTACAACCCGGACATCGTCACCCTGAACGAGGCCTGCTACAGCCAGTACCGCGGCATCCGCGCGGCCCTGGTCGCCCGGGGGTACCACGCGACGTACGCCAGCAGCGGCACCGGCGGGCAGTGTGACGACCACGACGACTCCGTGGGCAACGGCTTCGGCATGGCGATCTTCTCCAAGCAGCCCATCGCCGCTCCCCGGGAAATTCACAACCTCGGCACCGCGACGCATCCCAACCTCCTGCTCTGCGCCGACACCGCCCTCGGCTCGCGCCCCGTGAAGGCGTGTTCCGTGCATCTCACCGCCGCCTCCGCGGAGCAGCGGGCGTTGCAGGCGACGAACCTGGCTTCCCTGGCCGCCGGGTGGCACGCCACGAAACCGGTGGTGCTGATGGGGGACTTCAACGCGGAGCCCCTGGACCCCGTCATGGACAAGTTCTACAGCCACAGCGGTGGCGAAGGAATCTTCCAGGAGGCCGACGAGTCGGACACGGCCTACTCCGCCTCCTGGCCCGCGGGGGCCGTCCGGGGCCGCAGCGGGGAGATCACCTTCAGCTCCGCGGCGAGTCCTCCGGCGCTGAAGAAAATCGACTACATCTTCCTCAGCGCCGCCGACTTCAGGGCCGTCGAAGGCGACAGCCTCTACGGCGGCGAGCGGCGCATCTCCGATCACCGGGTCTACCGCGGCGGTGCGGCCTGGCAGTGAGTGCTCCCGGGCCCTGCCGCCGGACAAGTCGCCCGGCGGCAGGGCCCGGGTGTGTCTGCCCCGTGATGCCGGTGGCACGCGTGCCGGGCGCGTGAAACGGGCGCGGGCCTTCCGGCTCGGTGCGGTCGGCGGCATCTGCGCCGGTACCGGGAGGCCGTCGCGGTCCGCCGCGACGCCGCGGTGAACGGCCGGCCGATGGTGCTTCTGGAGCCGTCCTGCGGCCCTGGCCGGCAATCTCGGCTTCGCGCGGGGACGGTGGCGCTGCTTCGCTAGTGCACCGCGGCCTGCGAACGAAGTTTCAGGATGAATCCAGCCATAATCTGTCTGAAAAGCGCGAGGCCTTGCGGTGGTCGCTTGCTCGTTCGAGAAATGGTGTGATCACCTTGCTCTCAGCAGTGGATATTGTGGAGATTCGGCAAGGGGGGGCATGCGCGAGAAGCTTGCGCGGGCCGCGCTGGGCGGCGTGACGGCTAGTGTTCTGATTGCGGCAGGGGCTGGGTCGGCATCTGCGGTGACATATTCGTTCGATTGGAGTGCGCACAAGTTCTCGGTGGGCAGCGTCTCTCAATCCTGGTACTCGGAAGGAGGGAGCACCATGGATCAGACCTTTTGTACGAGGAGCGGAGGTGCGCGCGGTGGCTACGTGACCTATCGATTGCGTAGGGAGGAGCCCGGTATCTATCCGGACGTCACCGTTCAGACCGCAAGGCTGGAGTGTTCCCGGACTGATCAGCGGGTGCTGTGGGGGACCGGGGCGAATCGTCAGTATCACTGGGACCTCAGCGAAACCCCAGGGGGATGCCTGAGCACGCCGAACGCCCAGTGCCCAGTGGACCTCACGGGCCGTACCTATTACTCCCGATAAGGATTATCGCGCGTGACCTTGCTCGGGCGTGAAAGCGAGCGGCAGGCGGCACTGGCCTGCCGTTCCGTCACGAAGGAATACGACGGGCGGGCCGTTGTGTCCGGTGTCAGTCTGGAGCTGCGGCGCGGAGAAGTGGTAGGGCTGCTCGGCGCGAACGGGGCCGGGAAGACCACGTTGATGCGCATGCTCTGTGGGCTGGTGAGGCCCACCAGCGGCTCTGTGGAGATCCTCGGGCATCGGCCTCCGCTGGCGTTGCCGACAGCCAGGCGGCTCGGCGCGGCACTGGACACCCCCGCCTTCTACCGGTGGATGACCGGACCGGCGCAACTGCGAAGTTTGCTGTATTCGTCGGGGTTGCCGGACCGGGGAGCCGCGTCGAAGGCTCTTCGGCGTGTGGGTTTGGAGAACGAGCGCCGGAAGCGGATCAGGGCGTACTCGCAGGGAATGCGGCAGAGGCTGGCCCTGGCGGCGGCACTCATGCGCGATCCGGACGTTCTGGTCCTTGACGAGCCGACCAACGCGCTGGACCCCCATGCGGTTGTCATGGTCAGGGAGCTGATCCGCGAGGAGCGTGACCGCGGTACAGCCGTGCTCGTTTCGAGCCACCAGTTGGATGAGGTCCAGCGGCTGTGCGATCGGGTCGTGGTCATGAACCGCGGAGTGGTCGTCGCTGACGGGACGCTGGACGAGATAGGCCTGACGGGGGCGGTCGGCGGTGGTTCGGCGTCGCTTGAAGAATGGTTCTTCGAGATCAGTGGCCGACGGGGGACCTGGTGATGCGCTACCAGTTGCGGGCAGAAGCCGGGAAGGTACTCCTTCGACCCCTGACTCTGCTTCTCTTCGCCGTCATGGCGACGGGTTGCGTGACGACGGCTATATGGGCACAGGGATTCGGGAGTGAGCAGTTCGCGGCCGCCGAGTCAAATCTTTCGCGTCACCAGGACCATGGATTCGCGGATTGCATGGAACTCAACCCCGCGCTGGGGCGGGACTACTGCAGCAGGATGCTCGCCGGTAACATCGAAGCGGCCGAGGAATTGTTCACGACCTCGGAATACACCGCAGAACGAGCGGCGCTGGGGCAGACGATCCCGGGTTCCGCCGGATGGGCCGCCGAGGCGTTCGCCTCGTTTCCCGGGTTCGTGGTGATTCTGGCTCTCGCCGGACTGCTGATGGGCTCGGAGTTCGACAGCAACACCTCCCGGAACCTGTTGCTCGCCGAACCTCGTATGGGGCGGCACATACTGGTCAAGAGTATGGTCGTATGGCTCGTCGTCGTGCTCCAGATGCTCACGGCCGGCCTGATCGTGCTGGCATTCAACCTGGCGATCGGCCGGCAACAGCACAATCTATCGGACTTCTATCCGGCCCCCGGTGACGATCTTTTCCGCGTGGCGCTACTGGTGGGGGGCGCCGTACTCGTCACCGGTCTCGCCAGTGTCGGCGCGGTCACGCTGTCCGCCTGCGTCCGGAGCCGTATGGGCACCCTTTTCTGGGGCGGCGCGGCTATCGGCGTACTCGCCCTCGGCGCAGGAACGAAGGACGTATGGGCCTGGCTGCCAGGCGGCGTCCTGGCCGACACGATGGACTTCCAGGCGGCGTTCGCTGTTTGGAACGTCGTATGGGGACCCGCGTCGGGCAGCGACATCCCCTTGGTGGTGCGCTGCCTGCCCACGCTCGCACTGCTCGGGACCGGACTCGCGCTCGGCGTACGGGCCGCCCAGCACCGGAGCGCAACCGCATGACGGCCTTCGTCTGGAGAACGGTCGGAGATCTGCGCAAGGCCGTCCATCCGGCGGCTCTGGTCGCATGTTTGACCGCCATCGGAATGTCGGTGGTCGCCACGACCCTGGGCTACCGCGAGGCGCTGCGAACCATGGACGGGGAGCACCCCGCGCTCTGGGTGTCCACGCCGGAAGGTGCCCTGATGGCCGCCGGTCTGCATGGCGGGACGGGGGCCGGGCTCGTGTTGGTGGCGGGCGTCGTGGCAGCGTTGTTCGGCGCCGAGTACGAGGCGGGGACATGGGCGAGTCTGCTGCTGACACAACCGCGCAGACGCGCCCTACTGGCACGGAAGGCGGCTTGCAGTCTGGGCCTGGGACTGGGGTTCATCCTCATCCTGTGGCTGGTGCTGCTCGTTTCCGGTAGGGCGTTGCACGCCTGGGCCGGGCCCGACGCCACGGCGTTCAGTCCCTCGTGGGGCGCGGCGGTCGGCACCCTCCTGCGCGCACTACTGGCACAGATGCTTTTCGTGGCGCTGGCCTTGCTGGCCGCGGTGCT
This sequence comes from Streptomyces sp. CC228A, assembly GCF_021390935.1. Taxonomy (GTDB): domain Bacteria; phylum Actinomycetota; class Actinomycetes; order Streptomycetales; family Streptomycetaceae; genus Streptomyces. The sequence continues at coordinate 484,117 of NZ_JAJPUI010000001.1, read as the reverse complement.
CACGCGGAGCGTCGTGGGCACGGTCCTGGGCAGCGTGGGTCCGGTGATCGCCCTCGCACCTCTCGCCACCGTCTGGGGCCTCGTACCGTTCCTGCCGCATGCGTGGCTGGCGGGTTGGCTTCACCTGACCAACGAGGCGCAGTGGACGGCGTTCATCTGGACCAGCCTCCCGTCCGTGGCGGACCCCCTGCTCAACGGCAGCGAACTCCTGGCGCTGGTAGCCGTGTCGCTCGCGGTGGCACTGGCGGCGACGCGAGGCGATCGGTTGCTTCGCCCCACGGAGTGACCAGCGCGAGCGCTCCTCGCCGGCCACCGTGCGCGGAGCGGCTGGGAGACGAGCGATGAAGGCGTCGGGGGTCGAAGCGGCTTCAAATCGCGAGGGCGGCGACGAGGCGACCACGTCAACGCGATCGCCATCCGTTCGCCGCGGCGCAGCCTCGGCGTACGTGAGCGAGCGCGGGGCGAGCCGGACTGGTCGCGGTCCCGATCGACTCGGTCCGGGTGCGGGCGGTGAAGAGGGGCCACTGACCGGACCGCATCCGACCGATCGCGGCCGCCCGGGATCGAGGTGTCATCTGATCCGTGACAGGAACGGACCACTACCGCTGTCCCCGGATACCTCGGCGCGCCCCCACCGCCCCGCGGCTCCCGGTTCCCGGCTTCCGGCATGCAGCTTCCGGCTTCCGGCTCCAGCCTTCAGGCTCAGGGCTGCGGCTCAGCTCTTCCTGCGGTCGCCTCGCCCGCCCGCCGCGGCCTGGCGGGTGAGGCGGGCGGGCCGGTTCCCGGTGCCGAGCACCCCCGCACCCGCCACCAGTCCGGCGCACAGCAGCGTGACGACGCCGAAGGACACGACCAGGGACGTCAGGTCGGCGAGCCCGCCGATCAGCGACGGGGCGATCAGCCCGGACGTGTACGTGATGGTGGCGACGCCGGCGATGGCCTGGCTCGGGTTCGGGCCGCTGCGGGCCGCCGCCGCGAAGGCGAGCGGGACGACCACGGCCACCCCGAGGCCCAGCAGGCCGAACCCCGCCAGTGCGGTCGCGGGGTGGGGCGCCGTCACCACGAGCACCCCGCCCGCCGTGGCCGCCACGCCGCCGACCCGTACCGTCCGCACCGCGCCGAACCGGTCCACGACCCGGTCGCCCACCAGTCGCGCCACCGCCATCGTCAGCGCGAACGCCGTCGTGGAGGCCGCCGCGAGCCCGGCAGACGTGCCGAGCTGCTCCTTCAGGTAGACCGCCGACCAGTCCAGGCTCGCGCCCTCCGCGAACACCCCGCAGAAGCCGACCGCCCCGATCACCAGGGCGGACCGCGGCGGCAGCGTGAACCGCGGCGGCGGTTCCTCGTCCGGGGCGCTGCGCACGTCCAGTACGCCCTGGCAGGCCGCCAGGCCCAGGGCGGTGAGTACCACCGCGGCCAGCAGGTGGTGCAGCCGCGCGTCACCGCCCAGGTGCGCGGCCAGCGTGCCGGCGGCCGAGCCGATCAGGGCGCCCACGCTCCACATGCCGTGCAGCCCGGACATGATGGACCGGCCGAGCCGGTTCTCGACCTCCACGCCCAGGGCGTTCATCGCCACGTCCGACATGCCCGCGGTCGCGCCGTAGACCAGGAGCGCGGCGCACAGGGTCCACAATCCGGGCGCGAGGGACGGCAGGGCGAGCGACAGGGTCCACAGGGCGAGCAGGCCGCGCAGGGCCGACCGGGCACCGAAGCGGTGGCTGACCGCCGCGGCCAGCGGCATCGCCAGGGACGCCCCGAGCGCCGGGAACGCCAGCGCCAGCCCCAGCTGCCCGGCGCTCACGCCCGCGTGCTCCTGGATCCACGGGATGCGCGTCGCGAAACTGCCCGTCACGGCGCCGTGCACGCAGAACACCGCGGCCACCGCGAACCGCGCCCGCCTCACCCGCTCCTTGCCGAACGGCACAGGACCCTCCCCGCCCATCGTCCCCGACGTACGTCGAGTAAGTTAACAGGAAGGCTTCCTGAAAGATAGATCTGAAAGGATCGGCCGCATGCCCACCGCCCCCGCCTCCCCCAGCACCGCCCGGGCCATCAACGACCGGCTCGCCCTGCGACTGCTCCAGGAGGAAGGGCCGTTGACCGCGGGCCGGTTGAAGCAGCTCACGGGGCTGTCCCGCCCCACCGTCGCCGACCTCCTCGAACGACTCCGGCGCGCCGGACTGGTGGAGGTCGTCGGCGAGACCGGCGCCGAGCGGCGCGGCCCGAACGCCCGCGTGTACGGGATCGTCGCCGGCCGCGCCCACCTCGCCGCCCTCGACGTACGGCTGCGCAGCGTGTCGGTCGCCGTCACGGACCTGCTGGGCGCCACGCTCGCCGAGGCGTCCGCGCCCATCGGCGGGGACCTGGACACGGCCCCGGCCGTGGAGCGGGCCGCCGCGCTGCTGGAGGGAGCCGTGGCCGCGGCGGGCGCGACGCGGCTGCACACCGTCGGCGTCGGCGCGCCCGGCCTGATCGACGCCGCCGGCGTCCTGCGCGACTCCGCGGGCCTGCCCGCCTGGCACCGCCGCCTGGTGGCCGTCCTGCGCGAGCGGCTGCGGCGCCCGTGCTGGTCGAGAACGAGACGAACCTCGCCGCGGTCGCGGAGGCCCGCGAGGGCGCGGCCCGGGACCGTGACACGTTCGTGCTGCTGTGGCTCGGGCACGGTGTCGGCGCGGCCGTCGTCCTGGACGGCTCCCTGCGCCGCGGCGCGTCCGGCGGCGCGGGGGAGATCGGCTTCCTCCCAGTGCCCGGCACGGGCGGCCTGCCGTCGGCGTCGGACTGCGCCGGCGGTTTCCACGCCCTCGCCGGGTCCGCGGCGATCTGCACCCTCGCGAGCGGGTACGGCCTCGAAGCCGACGCCCCCGCCGCCCAGGGCGGGGAGGGCGAACCGGTGGGCGCGGCCCTGGTCCGCGCCGCGCTGCGCCGTCCGGCGGGCGGCTTCCTGGACGCCCTGGCCGAGCGCATCGCGCTCGGCGCGGCCGCCGTCAGCGCCGTACTCGACCCCGGCTGCGTCGTGCTCGGCGGCGAGACCGGCCACGCGGGAGGGCCCGAGCTGGCCGCGCGGGTCGAGGCCCGGCTGGCGTCGCTGTCCCCGCTCCGTACGGAGGTGCGGGCCGGCTGCCTCGGTGGGGGAGCGGTACTCCGCGGCGCCCTCCTCACCGCCCGCGACGCCGCCCAGGACGACCTCTTCGGCGCTCCGCCGCCGGTGCGGGGACGTGACGGGCGTGCCCGCTCGCGTGTGCCCGCGGTCCCGCCCCGCCGGGCCGCCCATCGGCGCGCCCCGTCTGCCCGTGCACACCGGCCCCCGGAAGATCCCCGCTTCCACGAGCCGCCGCTTCGAGGCTCGCGCTTCCCCGCGCCTGCCTTCGCGCGTCCCCGGTGCGGGCTTCCTCCGGCTTTCTCCGGCACCACGTGCGGCGCCTCCCGGCCGGGTCGGCTGCTGCCGGGTGGGCGGGCGCGGGTGCTCGGGCGCGCGGGCGCGCCCCAGCGCGGCAGCCCCGCCGCCGCTCCGCCGCCGCGCCTACCGCGTGCCCGGGCGCACGTGCCGGGCCAGGAAGTCCTCGAAGGTCGTGCGGCCCACCGCCCGGTCCGGCGCCAGATGGCCGCCGGCGCGGAACGCGCGGTAGGTGCGGCCCGCCAGCGGAACGGGCAGCACGGGGCGGCGCCGTCCGGCCGCCCGCAGGTAGGACCGGGCCAGGTCCTCCAGGCGGCGCACCTGAGGGCCGGCCATGTCGGGCACGCGGCCCGCCGGTGGGCCCGCGGCGAGCTCGGCCAGCCGGGCGGCGACCTCCGTCACCTCGATCGGCTGGTCCGGGACGCCTGCGGGAACGGCCATCACCGGAGGTTTCGCGCACGCCTCCAGCACCTTCAGCACCAGGTCGTGGAACTGGGTCGTCCGCAGCACCGTCCACCCCAGCCCGGAGCCCTCCAGCAGCCGCTCCACGGCCAGCTTCGTCCGGTAGTAGCCGAGCGGCACCCGGTCCACGCCGACGATCGAGATGTAGGCGACGTGGCCCACGCCGGCCCGCCGCGCGCCGTCGATCAGGTGCCGTGCCGCCGTGTCGTCGCCGCCGCGCGGCGAACTCGCGCAGTGCACGACCGTGTCCACGCCCGCCAGCGCCGCGTCGAGGCCCTTGCCGTTCCGCAGGTCCACCGCGTACGGCGACGAGCGGCGGCTCAGCACCCGCACCTCGCGGCCGTCCGTCCGCAGCAGCTCCGCGACGTGGCGCCCCAGTGTGCCCGTGCCGCCGGTCACCAGGATCGTGCCCATGGCCCGCGCCCCTCTCCTGTCCGGGCGCCCCCGGTGGGCGCCCCCCTGCCGCTATGAACCGGCGGGTGCCCCCGGATGTGACAGCTGGCGCCCCAGGTACGTCAGTTTCTCCGGGTTGAGCACCGAGCGCACGGCGGTGACCGCCCCGTCCCGCACGTCGAGCACCGCCGCCGCGGCCACCGTGTCGCCCGCCCAGGCCACCAGTGCCGGTACGCCGTTGAGCTCCGCGACCGTGAGCCGCAGCACCGCCATGGCCTGCATCGGCGTCCCCAAGAGGAAGCGCAGCACCTTGTCCCGGCCCTCGATCGGCCGCCGGGCCGCCGTGACGACGCCGCCGCCGTCGCTCCAGAAGGTCACGTCCGCGGCCAGCAGCTTCTCCAGGCCCGCCATGTCGCCCTCGCGGGCCGCCGCGACGAAGGCCTCCACGAGCTCCCGCAGCCGCTGCTCGTCCGCCGCGCCCGTCCGCCGGGTCTCCTGCTCGGCGACCCGCGCGGCCGCCCTGCGGTACAGCTGGCGGCTGTTGGCCTCGCTGACGTCCAGCACCCCGGCGATCTCACGGTGGCTGTACGCGAAGGCCTCCCGCAGCACGTACACCGCCCGCTCCGTCGGCGTCAGCCGCTCCAGCAGCATCAGCAGCGCGGTCGACACCGTGTCCCGCTGCTCGGCCGACTCCAGCGGGCCGAGCGTGCCGTCGCCGGTGGCCACGGGCTCCGGCAGCCACGGGCCCGGGTACTGCTCGCGCCGGGCGCGCGCGGAGGTGAGCCGGTTCAGGCACAGGTTCGTGACCACCTTGGCCAGCCACGCCCCGGGCCGCTCGACGGCGGCCCGGTCGGCGCCGCTCCACCGCAGGAACGCGTCCTGCACGACGTCCTCGGCCTCCTCGGCCTGGCCCAGCATGCGGTAGGCCAGCCCGAACATGCGGGGGCGGTGGCTCTCGAACTCGTCGGTCGTCTCAGTCGCACCGGTCACGGCACCAGCGTGCCATCCGTCCCGGGGGCGGCCGCGCCCAGGTGCCGCCGGAGGACACCCCGCCCGGCACCGCGCTCAGGTACCGCGCCGCGCTCGGCCTCGCGCCGCGCTCAGGCACCGCGCTCAGGCCCCGCGCCGCGCTCAGGATCGGCGCCGCGCTCGGGCACGGCGCCGCGTCGGGAACGCGCCCGCCGGGGAGGCGGGCGCGGACAGGGGAGACCCGGTGGCGGGCAAGGGCCGTTCGCCGCCACCGGGTCCCGTTCTCGACGCTCCGTCAGCTGACGGGCGTCAGGTGTGGTCCGCGCGCGTCATCCGCAGGTGCCGAGGTCCTGCCAGACGCCCCACTCGCCGGTCGTGCCGGGCTCCTCGCCCTGCGTCCACCACTTCGCCTTCCACGTGCGGCCGCTGTGCGAGACCTCCGTGCCGCCGGTGTAGGCGGCCGCCCGGTCCCAGGCCGGCTCGGTGCAGACACCGGGGGTCGGGGTGGGGGTGGGCGACGGGTTGGTCGGGTCCGGGCTCGGCGACGGGTCCGTGCCGGTGCCCGGCTCGACCACGGTCGTGCCGCGCGCCAGGCCGCCCGCGAGGGCGTAGGTGGTGCCGTCGATCTGCACCGTCCAGTTCGACGGCGTGGAGAACGGCAGGTAGTAGTTGAAGGACAGGTCCACCGAGGCGCCCGGGGCCAGCGACTGCCAGGCCGGCAGCTTCAGCGAGACGCGGTGGAAGTCGCCCTTCAGGCCGCCGATGTTGTTGCCCGTGTGGTCGCTGCTGATCACCTTGGCGCCGAAGCCGGACTGGTCGGAGGCGTTGGCGGGGGCCGAGGTCGCGTAGTCGAACTGGAACTCGGTGCCGCCCGGCAGTGCCGTCTTCGTGTTGTTGGTGATCTTCAGCTTCGGCGTGATCGGGTAGTTGGAGTCGCCGAGTTTGAACTCGCCGAACCGGACGTCGATGTCGACGGCCTTCGTCGGCAGGGCCTTGTTCGAGACCGTCGCTCCGTACGGCGCCGCGGACTTGAACTTGTCGTACATCAGGCCGGTGAGCGTGGAGCCGGGCTCGTACTGGCCCTTGGCGGCGTTCCACTGGTAGTCGCCCGCCAGCTCCCAGACCATCGTGCCGCCGATGCCGCGGTCCACCACGTAGTCGGCCTTGGCGGCGACGGACTGCTCGTCCTCGGTGGACAGGAAGACCTTCTTCTCGGCGTTCCACAGCCACGGGGCGACCAGCGTGGAGCTGTACTTGCGGTCGTAGGTGCCGGTCAGCCGGGTGTCCGCGGGGAAGCCGTAGCTGGTGAGGTAGTCGCCGACGACGCCCTTCTCCAGGTTCTTGGCGTGCCACATCGGGTTGGAGCCCGCGGGGGACTCCTTGCCGTTGTCGTCCTTGTCGTGCCAGAGGTTGTCGATGCCGACGGCGCCGTCACCGCACTTGGTCAGGCCGGAGCCCGCCGGGCAGTCCGTCGTGGCGGCCTTGCCCCACAGTCCGTCGGTGCCGCCCTGCACGTTCTTGAAGCCGCGCGTGTAGTAGGGCAGGCCGATGTTGATGCGGCCGGCCGGCATCGAGCCGCGGAAGTAGTGGTAGGCCCAGTCGGTGTTGAGGTAGCCGATGCCGCCGTACTGCTGGGCGCCGTAGACGCCGGCGGCGGCCAGTTCGGCGTCCTTGCCGTCGTCGAAGAGCGAGGCGTTCGGCCCCACGTACTCGTTCCAGGCGCCGTGCAGGTCGTACGACATGATGTTGACGTAGTCGAGGTACTTCTGCTGCTGGTACGTCTCCATGCCGCGCAGCAGGTAGCCGGACGACGGGGCGGCCACGGTCAGCATGTAGTGGCGGCCGTCGGCGGCGCCCGCGCGGTCGAGCTTCTCGCGCAGGGTCTTCATCAGCGCGGAGTAGCCCTGCACCAGGCCGGCGCGGCGCGGGTTGGAGATGTGCCAGTCCAGCGGGTTGCCGGCGTCCTTCATCGTGGTCGAGTACTCGTAGTCGATGTCGACGCCGTTGAAGCCGTACTTCCGGATGAAGTCGACCGCCGAGTCCGAGAACGTGTCGATGCCGGCCTGGTTGACCGAGCCGTCGGCGTTGGTGGCCATCGTGTAGAAGCCGCCGGACGCGACGCGCTTGCCGCTGTCGTCGAAGTAGCCGCCGGTCTCCGCCCAGCCGCCGACCGAGATCAGCGTCTTGACGTCGGGGTGCTGCTTCTTGAACTTGTTCAGCAGGTTGAAGTGGCCCTTGTAGGGCAGTGCCGGGTCCATCTCGGCACCGGGCACGCCGGGCCAGGTCATCCCGGTGGCGGCGTTGTTCGGGCCGTCGGAGCCGACGGAGATCCTGTTGTCACCGCCGACGTGGGCGAAGGCGTAGTTGATGTGGGTGATCTTGTCCCACGGGATGTCCTTGGCGAGGTAGGCGGGGGTGCCGTCCTTGCCGGTCCGCCAGCCGGTGAAGTAGCCGATGACGCGCCGCTGGTGGTCGGCGCCCATCTTCTCGCGGCCCTCGGCGTCGTAGACCGAGCAGTACGGGACGTCGACGCCGGGCGTCGTGTACAGGCCGTCGGGGCGGCAGGACTCGTGGTCGGCGGCGTGCGAGACGCCACCGGAGAGCGAGGTCAGCAGCAGTCCGGCGACGGCTGCGCCGGATGCGAGCAGCGAGGCTCTCGCACGGGGGGTTGACAGCACGGTCGGCTCCTCCTGGGGAGTCGGGCTTCACACAACGTGCGGCTTCTGGCAGGGGGTTGGTCGTGCCCGGCCCGGATGTGCGCACACCGTGGGCCGGCTCCGCGGAGAGATGACGCCGACATTAAGAGGACTAGACCAAAGCGTCAATAGGTCTGGACCAATAGGGGAGTTTGTTCGCTGCGGCCGTGATCGCGGATGCCGGACCGGTCGCCCGGCCGCCCGGTGTCGCGGGGACTGTCTGGCGGGGAATCGCCATGCCCACATGCTTGAACGGGGCCGGGGCACCAACCGGGTGGCGTCCACGCGCCTGCACGGAAAGGCAGGCGGCGCCGGCACTCGAAAGGAACACGCATGCGCAAGGCCCTCGGTGTCACCCTCGCGGTCCTCGCCCTGCTCGGCGCCACACAGGCGCCCGTCGCAGCGGCCGCGCCCCCTGCGGGGACATCCGCCGGAAGCCCGTCCGCCCCCGCACACGCCGACGAGTACTACGCCTACCCCTATGTCAGGTGCGACGGCGGCTATGTCGCCTTCGGGTACGAGGGCACGTGGGAGCACACCCGCGACTGGTACGGCCTCTACCACCGCCACGCCGACCCCGGCTTGGAGAACGGCTACTACCACGGCATGGCCACGTGGAAGGACTCCTGGGGCTTCACCCACTGGGCCTGGCAGTGGGCCACCACGGCGAAGGAGCGGCAGACCGGGATCCGATCGGGCGACTTCAAGGTCATCTACTGGACGCCGCACGAGACCGCTCCGGGGCACTACACGGTGGCGGGCTCTGGGAGCGGGCGGGTGCACTGCTCGTGACGCGCGGCCCTGCCGGGGCGCCGGGCGCGCCTTCCGCCGGCTGCGCGCGTGGCGGGAACGGGTCGGCGCCCGGAGGCGGTCCCTGCCGGCGGCCCGCGCTCCGCGGAGCGCTGCCGCGGTCACCCGGGACGTCGGGGACCGCGTCGCCCTGCCTGCGCGGGGTCCACGGTCGCGACGGGGGTCGATCGGGTCACCGGCGTCCGCCCGGGCCGGCGGGCGGATGAGCGTGCGGGCCGGGGGCCGTCCGAGGCGGACCCGCAGCCGGCAGGGCCCCCGCGGGTCCGAGCCGGCAGGGGTGCAGGCCCGGGGCGGCGGGGCCGCCGAAGGCGGGACCTCGGCGCGGTCCAGGCTCGCCCATGCCGTTCGCCGCTCACGCCGTCCACGCCGCCCATGCCGTTCGCCGCTCACGCCCTCCACGCCGCTCACACCGTTCGCCGCTCACGCCCCCACGCCGACCGGCCGGGTCGATCGTGTCCCGGACTCGGCGGCGGTCGGTGCGGGACGGCCGTTCCGCACCCACGCGGGGCACGGGCTCCTCGGAGCAGGCTGGGCCACCCGGTGCCGGCGCCTCCTCGGCGAAGCCCGCTCAGCCGCTCGATCGGGTCGCATCGGAGAAGTCGATGCCCCAGACTCCCCGCACGACCGCGTGGCCGGCTTCGGTGACGTCCAGACCGCGCCCGGACGGGCGCCGCGTCACCCACCCAGCGTCCAGGAACCGCTTCCCCACCGCGGCGCCGAGCGCGCCGGCCAGGTGCGGCCGCCGTTCGGTCCAGTCCGGGCACGCCCGTGTCGTGGCACGCCGGGCCTGCAGAGCGCCGTCGACGTCCACTCCGATCTCCCCCAGTCCGGCCACACCGGCATCGGTGGGAGCGAACGTGTCACGGCCGGAGAGCCACCCGGCGCGCACCCAGGCGTCCGCCAGCGCCACGCCCAGGCGGCCGGCGAGGTGGTCGTAGCAGAACCGGGCCTCTGCCAGGTGCTCGGCCTGGCGGCTGCGCCGGTACCCCGTGACCGGAGCCGCGTCCGCGAGCGCCCCCAGCGCCTCCAGCGCGGTGGCGACCTCCGCGCCGGCCAGCGCGTAGTAGCGGCGCCGCCCGCGGGGCCGGCAGACCACCACGCCCGAGTCGACCAGCACCCCCAGGTGCTCCGAGGCCGTCGAGGCACTCACCCCCGCCGCCCGGGCCAGCTCGCCCGCGGGACGCACGGTGCCGTCCATCAGCAGGTTCAAGAACACCGAACGTGCCGGAGCGGACAGCGCTCTGCCCAGCGTGGTGAAGTCCCGGTCCCTGCTCATGGCCACGAGGGTAGGGCGCCGATGCTTCGGTGACCGCCGAAACGTCCCGGGCCTACCGTCCCGTCCATGACTGCCCATGCCTACGCCGCCCACCTGCACTGGGACGGTTCCACCGCAGCCGGGATCCGCTCCTACTCCCGCGACCACGTCGCCACCGCGCCACCCGCCGCCGCGGAAGTGGCGCTGAGTGCTGACCCGGCGTTCCGGGGCAGCCCTGAGCGGCTCAACCCGGAACAGCTTGTCGTCATCGCCGCCTCCTCCTGCCAGATGCTGTCCTTCCTGGGCGCCGCCGCCCGCAGCGGCATCAGCGTGCTGTCCTACGACGACCACGCGGCCAGCCACCTCGACCTGACGGCCGCGCCCGCCCGCCTCGGGGCGATCCGCCTGGCCGTCACCGTCACCGTGGCCGCCGGGACCGACGAGGCCGAGGTCCGGGAGCTGGCCGAACAAGCCCACCGCGCCTGCTATGTCGCCAACTCGCTCTCGATCCCTGTCGACGTGACCACGACGGTGGTGACCGCGTGACCGTGGCCCCGCCCATGAGAACGGGTTCCGGCCCGACTCCCGTGGAGTCGAACCGACCCCGGTATCCGAGACCGACGCCCCTGACAGACCAGCAGACCAGCAGACCAGCAGACCAGTAGACCAGCGGCGTCCAGGGGCGGGCACGGGCCCGGCCGGCGCGGTTTCACGGATGTTGTGGCGGAACCCGTTCCCGTGGACGAAGCCGGCCCGCCCGTTCGCCGCAGAGCCGGACCGCTCGCGGGGAGCCGGGGCGGCGGCCTCCCCGGCGGAGCCACCGGTGCGGCGCCGGGCCGGCGCTCATTCCCCTGGCGCGCTGTGAGTCACCCCACAGTGGATCACCCGCGTGCCCGGCGTGGCGCCATGGCACACTGGGGCCTGTATCAGCAGCAGCGCACTCCGGGGTCGGTGTAATTCCGAACCGGCGGTTACAGTCCGCGACCCGGCCGCATCCAGTGGCCGGTTGACCAGGTGAAACTCCTGGACCGACGGTGAAAGTCCGGATGGGAGGCAGTGCGCGGCGGGCGGAGCCCCCAGGGGCCTCACCGGCCGTCTGCCGGTCACCGGGCACCCCGGAGACCGGTGCGACGCGGTGTCGGCGCACCCTGCCGGCGGCGCCGTTCCCGCTCTCTGCCGTCGCCACCGACGGCAGGCCCCGGAGTCCGTGCCCGAGGAGGCAGGAGGACCCGGTGGCCACAGAAGCCGACGTGAACGCCATGCGCCGAGCCATCGCGCTCGCCGCCCGCGGACTCGGCTCCACGCGCCCCAACCCCGTCGTCGGCTGCGTCGTCCTGGACGCCTCGGGACACGAGGTCGGCGCCGGGTACCACGAACGCGCCGGCGGCCCGCACGCCGAGGTGAACGCCCTGCGCCGGGCGGCGTCCTGGCCCGCGGCGGCACCGCGTACGTCACGCTCGAACCCTGCAACCACACCGGCCGCACCGGCCCCTGCGCCCAAGCGCTCGTCGAGGCCGGCGTCACCCGCGTGGTGTACGCCGTCGCCGACCCGAACCCGCAGGCCCGCGGCGGCGCCGACACCCTGCGGGCCGCCGGGGTGCAGGTCGAGGGCGGCCTCCTCGCCGACGAGGCGGAGGCGGGCAACGCCGCCTGGCTCACCGCCGTGCGCCTGCACCGGCCCCGGGTCCGCTGGAAGTACGCCGCCACCCTCGACGGCCGCACCGCCGCCGCCGACGGCACCAGCCGCTGGATCACCTCGGCCGCGGCCCGCGCGGACGTCCACCGGTTGCGCGCCGAGTCCGACGCCGTCCTCGTCGGCTCGGGCACCGCCCGCACCGACGACCCGCACCTCGCCGTACGCGGCATCGAAGGCGCGGTCCAGCCCCTGCGCGTCGTCGTCGACACCGAGGCCACCGCCGTCCGGCCCGGCGCCCGCGTCCTGGACGACGCCGCACCCACCCTGATCGCCGTCGCCGAGGACGCCGCCACCGACCACCTCGCCGGGGTCGACGTCGTACGGCTCCCGAGAGCGGCGAGCGGACGCGGCCTGCACGTCCCGGCCCTCCTCGCCGCCCTCCACGAGCGCGAGGTACGGTCCGTCCTCCTCGAAGGCGGCGCCACCCTCGCCGGGGCCTTCGCCGCCGCCGGAGCCGTCGACGAGGTCGTCGGCTACCTCGCGCCCGCGCTCCTCGGCGCCGGCCCCGCCGCCCTCGGCGACGCCGGCGTCACCACCATCGCCGACGCGCTGCGGCTGCACGTCACCGAGACCGTCCGCATCGGCCCCGACCTGCGCGTCACGGCCGTCCCCGCCCCTCCCGCCGCCACCCCCAAGGAGCGCTGAGTGTTCACCGGAATCGTCGAAGAACTGGGTGAGGTCACCGCCGTCGAGGACCTCGGCGACTCCTCCCGCTTCCGCCTGCGCGGCCCCGTCGTCACCCAGGGCGCCAAGCACGGCGACTCCATCGCCGTCAACGGCGTCTGCCTCACCGTGGTCGACCACGAGGGCGACGAGTTCACCGCCGACGTGATGGCCGAGACCCTCAAGCGCTCCGGCCTCGGCGCCCTCGCCGTCGGCTCCCGCGTCAACCTGGAGCGGCCCATGGTCGCCGACGGCCGCTTCGGCGGGCACATCGTCCAGGGCCACGTCGACGGCACCGGCACCATCCTCGCCCGCACCCCCTCCGAGAACTGGGAGATCGTCAAGATCTCCCTCCCGGCGGAACTCTCCCGCTACGTCGTCGAGAAGGGCTCGATCACCGTCGACGGGGTCAGCCTCACCGTCGTCGAGGCCGGACCCGACCACTTCACCATCAGCCTCATCCCCACCACCCTCGCCCTCACCACCCTCGGCACCAAGCAGCCCGGCGACCCGGTGAACCTGGAGGTCGACGTCATCGCCAAGTACGTCGAGCGCCTCCTCGGCGACCGCGCACCGGGAGACACCCGGTGAACACCCTCAACTCCGTCGCCTTCACCGCCTTCGGGCAGGCCATCAAGTGGTCCGACATGATCGGCAACGTGATCGGCCTCGCCGCCCTCGCCCTCGGCTGGCGCCGCTCGATCTGGACCTGGCCCGCCCAGCTGCTCTCCGGCCTCGTCCTCGTCGCGGCCTACGCCTCGGCCCAGCTCAGCGGCGGCGTCGGCAAGCAGCTCCTGGTCATCGCCGTCGCCGCCTGGGGCTGGCGCCAGTGGACCCTCGGCAAGCAGCAGGCCCAGGACGGCTCCCTCGCCGTCCGGTTCGCCACCGGGAAGGAGCGCGCGCTGCTCGCCGGCGGCGCCGCCCTCGGCACCCTCGCCGTCGGGGGGCTCTTCACCCTCTACCCGTCGCTCTCCTGGAGCCCGTGGGCCGACGCCTACATCTTCGTCGGCACCCTCGTCGCGATGGTCGCCCAGGCCCGCGGCCTTGTCGAGTTCTGGTTCGCGTGGCTCCTCGTCGACGTGGTCGGCGTCCCCCTCGCCTTCAGCAGCGGCCTCGCCTTCTCCGGATTCGTCTACGTCCTCTACGGCGCGCTCGTCCTGTGGGGCATGCGCGACTGGTGGCTGCGCTCCCGGCAGCCCGCCCTGGAAGGAGCCCCCGCATGACCACCGCACCCCAGCTCGCCGCGCTCCCCGACTGGGACGCCGAGGACCTCACCCTCGACTCCGTCGAGCAGGCCGTCCGCGACATCGCCGCCGGCCGGCCCGTGGTGGTCGTCGACGACGAGGACCGCGAGAACGAGGGCGACCTCGTCATCGCCGCCGAGAAGATCACCCCCGAGATCGTGGCGTTCATGATGAGCGAGTGCCGCGGCCTCATCTGCGCCCCCATGGAGGGCGACGAGCTCGACCGCCTCGAACTGCCGCAGATGGTCGACGACAACACCGAGTCGATGAAGACCGCCTTCACCGTCTCCGTCGACGCGGGCCCCGCCCACGGCGTCACCACCGGGATCTCCGCCGCCGACCGCGCGGCCACCCTCCGGCTCCTCGCCGACGGCACCGCCCAGCCGTCCGACTTCGTCCGCCCCGGCCACATCTTTCCGCTGCGGGCCCGCAGCGGCGGCGTCCTCGTCCGCCCCGGCCACACCGAGGCCGCCGTCGACCTCGCCCGCCTCGCCGGACTGCGCCCCGCCGGCGCCATCGTCGAGATCGCGGGCGAGGACGGCGTCATGCTGCGGCTGCCCGAGCTCGTCCCGTTCGCCCGCAAGCACGGGCTGACGATCGTCTCCATCGAGGACCTCATCGCCCACCGCCGGGCCACCGAGGCCCCGGCCGCCCTCCCCGCCGACACGGACCCGACCGCCCCCGCCGGCATCGCCGACGCCGGCCCCGAGGCCCCCGCCGACCGGGCCGCCGAGACCGCCGTCGTACGCCGCGAGGCCGAGGTCACCCTCCCCACCGCGCACGGCGCCTTCACCGCCTACGGCTACCGCTCCACCGCCGACGGCGTCGAGCACGTCGCCCTCGTCCACGGCGACCTCGGCGACGGCGACGACGTGCTGGTCCGCGTCCACTCCGAGTGCCTCACCGGCGACGTCTTCCACTCCCTGCGCTGCGACTGCGGGCCGCAGCTGCGCGCCGCCATGGACCGGATCACCCAGGCCGGCCGCGGCGTCGTCGTCTACCTGCGCGGCCACGAGGGCCGCGGCATCGGCCTGCTGCCCAAGCTCCGCGCGTACGAACTCCAGGAGCAGGGCCGCGACACCCTCGACGCCAACCTGGAGCTGGGCCTGCCCGCCGACGCCCGCGACTACGCCGCCGGCGCGCGGATGCTCACCGACCTGGGGGTCCGCAGCGTCCGGCTGCTCACCAACAACCCGGACAAGACGGACGCGCTCACCCGCCACGGCATCGCCGTGACCGGCCGAGAGCCCATGCCCGTCCAGGCCGGCGAGCACAACGTGCGCTACCTGCGCACCAAGCGGGACCGCATGGGACACGACCTGCCCTGGCTCGACGAGCCGGCCGGCGTGCCCACCTGCGCGGCCCAGTGACCCCGAACCATCCCACCCACCCACCCGTACAGCACCGAGGAGCAACGTGAGCGGCAAGGGCGCACCCGAAGTGACCGTGAAGAACGCCGGCGACCTCCGCGTCGCCGTCATCGCGGCCCAGTGGCACGAGAAGGTCATGGACGGCCTGGTCGGCGGCGCCCTGCGCGCCCTGCACGAGCTCGGCATCGACGAGCCCACCGTCCTGCGCGTGCCCGGCAGCTTCGAGCTGCCCGTGGTCGCCAAGGTCCTCGCCGGCCGCGGCTACGACGCGGTCGTCGCCCTCGGCGTCGTCATCCGCGGCGGCACCCCGCACTTCGACTACGTGTGCCAGGGCGTCACCCAGGGCCTCGTCCAGGTCTCCGTCGACACCGGCGTCCCCGTCGGCTTCGGCGTCCTGACCTGCGACACCGAGGAGCAGGCCCTCGACCGCGCCGGCATCGAGGGCTCGAACGAGGACAAGGGCCACGAAGCGGTGACCGCCGCCGTCGCCACCGCCCTGACGCTGCGCACGGTCAGCGAACCCTGGCGCTGACGGCCCGGACGGCGGGCGGGCGCCGCAAGGCCGGCGGGCCCCGGTGACCACGCACCCCGGAAGCGGGCAGACACCGGTCGCGACGGGACCCGGTGGCGACAGGGCCCCGTAGGGGCGGATCCTGCGCGTCCGGGCTTCAGCCCGGGCGGACCCGGGCCCGCCCCTCCTCGGAACCCGCAGGCCCTGCCTGGCCAGGGCGCCCGCAGGCACCGCCTCGCCAAGGAGCCCGCAGGTCCGGACCGGGCCCTGCGCCCGCGGGTCCCCTTGCCGGGCCCGCGGACCCCGCGCGCGGGGCCCGGGACCCAGGGCGGCCCGTCCCACCGGCCGGACGCGCTGCACGTTCCGCTCCGCACACCCCGTAGGCTTAGGACCATCATGGCGAACAAAACCTTCGAAGAGCTCTTCGCAGAGCTGGAGCTCAAGGCCAGGACCGGCGACCCCGCCACCTCCCGCACCGCCGAACTGGTGGACAAGGGGGTGCACGCCATCGGCAAGAAGGTCGTCGAGGAGGCCGCCGAAGTGTGGATGGCCGCCGAGTACGAAGGCAAGGAAGCCGCCGCCGAGGAGATCTCCCAGCTGCTGTACCACGTCCAGGTGATGATGGTCGCGCGCGGGATCACCCTCGACGACGTCTACGCCCACCTCTGAGCCGTCCCGTCCGCCGCACCGCACCACCCGCACCCACCGCCGCACTCCGAGCAAAGGAAGCCCGCCCCATGCTGCGCATCGCCGTCCCCAACAAGGGTTCTCTCTCCGGACCTGCGTCGGCGATGCTCCATGAGGCCGGCTACAAGCAGCGCAAGGAGTCCAAGGAGCTCGTGCTGGTCGACCCGGGCAACGAGGTCGAGTTCTTCTACCTCCGCCCCCGGGACATCGCCATCTACGTCGCCTCCGGCAAGCTCGACATCGGCATCACCGGCCGCGACCTGCTGCTGGACTCCGGCGCCAACGCCGAGGAGATCCTGGAGCTCGGCTTCGCCCGGTCGACGTTCCGCTACGCCACCCGGCCCGGCACCGCGAGCGGCCCCGCCGACTTCTCCGGCATGACCATCGCCACCTCGTACGAGGGCATCGTCGCCAAGCACCTCGCCGACCACGGCATCGACGCCTCCGTCGTCCACCTCGACGGCGCCGTCGAGACCGCCATCCAGCTCGGTGTCGCCCAGGTCATCGCGGACGTCGTCGAGACCGGCACCTCGCTGCGCAACGCCGGCCTGGAGGTGGTCGGCGAGCCGATCCTCACCTCCGAGGCCGTGGTGGTCCGCCGCACCGGCGCCCCCGCCCAGGACCCCGAGGTGGAGCGCTTCCTGCGCCGCCTCCAGGGCGTGCTGGTGGCCCGCAGCTACGTGATGATGGACTACGACTGCCGTGCGGAGCACCTGGAGCAGGCCGTCGCCCTGACCCCCGGCCTGGAGTCGCCGACCATCTCCCCCCTCCACAACGAGGGCTGGGTCGCCGTCCGGGCGATGGTCCCCGCCAAGGACGCCCAGCGCATCATGGACGACCTGTACGCGCTGGGAGCCCGCGCCATCCTCACGACGGCGATCCACGCCTGCCGCCTCTGAGCCGGAAAGCCCCATGGCCCATGTCTGACGCAGCCCCCGTACCGCCCGCCCTCCCCGTCACCTTCCGGCCGCGGCGCACCCGCGCCGTCCTGCTGGCCGTAGGGGCGGTCATGTTCGCCGTCATCACGATCGTCGCCCTGACGCTGGAACGGTTGAGCTCGGCGGAGCGGGTCAGTTTCGTGTTCACCGCCGCGCTCTTCTACGGCGTGCTCATCCTGCTCAGCCGACCCAAGGTCGTCGCGGACGAGGACGGCGTCACCGTCGTCAACCTGACCCGGACCCGCCGCCTCTCCTGGGCGGAGATCCTGCGCGTCAACCTGCGGGTCGGCGACCCCTGGGTGTTCCTCGACCTCAGCGACGGCACCAGCCTGCCCGCGCTCGGCATCCAGCCCGGCATCGGGAAGGCACAGGCCATCCGCGACGCCCAGGCCCTGCGCGCCCTGGCCGAATCCCGGGGCACCGGCACCGACGGGCACTGACCGGCCCCGGCACGTAGCGACCGGACCGCCGGGCACGCACCGGACCGCCGGGCACTGCCCGGCACCGGCGGAGGGCAGGACCGTGGGGACGGCGCCGCGCAGCTTTCGCCAGTAGGCGTTGACCACGCCATCGCTTTCACGGAGGGCGCGCAGCCTCGTCGACCGCGACCTCAGCCCCAGGCCGCACCCCCTCGGTCCGCCGGCGCCCCGGCCGGCGGACCGTTGTGTCTTCGCGGTCCTGCAGGAGGTCCGGTGGCCGCCAGGCCCGGTTGCGCGCGGCGCCGCGCCCGCGCCCCCGCGCCCCCGCGTGGACCGCCCGTAAGGAGCCCCGCCCGGGCCGCCGCCATCGGACGGCCCGGCTTCACCCGATCGGAGCATGACCCCCGGACGTGCCGCGCCATCGGGACCGCCCGCTCATAGGCTCCCCCGGTGAACCGAAGCGCTGCACTCGACGTCGGACTTGAGGACCTCCTTTCCTGGGCGCGACAGGAGCAGGGCGCGGACCTGCCCCCGCGCACCGCGGACGCGCTCCTCACCCTGCTCGCGCTGCGCGGTGCGGACCGCAGGAGCGGGCTGCCCGAGCCGACACCCCCGCTGGTCACCGAGGTGCTCCGGGACGACCTGCCCGCCTTCGCCGACCTCGCCCCCGCGGAGCTCGACGCGGTCCCCGCCGTGGTCGCCGCGCTCGCCGACCGGGTGCGCGCCGCGGGCCGCCTGAACGGCAAGCGCCGCGACCGGCTCCTCGCCGCCGCGACGGCCCTGCTCCCCGACGTGCGCCAGGCATGCGCGGACCCGTGGGCGCTGACCTGGCACCGCTGGTACGCGTCCCTGCTGCGGGCCGACGGGGTGGACACCGCAGACCCCGGCGCCGTACGGGAACGGCTGGCCGCCCTGGACGCGCTGCCGCACGCCTCCCGGCCTTTTCCGCCGCCGCCGCTCCAGCGCACCGACCTCGCCCGGCGGACCTTCGAGGTCCGGACCGCGCTGACCGAGCGCCTCCTCGCCGCCTTCGCGCGCGATGTCGAGGACCCCTCCCCGTCCGGCCCCCTGCTACCGCCCGCCACCCGGGACGCGCTGTCCTCAGGGGACCCGGAGCAGGCCCTCGCCGAGGAGCTGGACCGCGTCGCCGACGCGCTGCTCGACCGCTGGACCGCCGCGGGGCTCACCGCCGCCCTGGCCGGCCCGTACGCCCGGCTCGCGCCCGGCCCCGAGACGGTGCCGCACCTGGCCCTCGCGGACGGTTTGCTCGACCAGCACCTCGACTACACCGGCGACTCCGGCGTGCCCCTGCCCCCGCCGCCCGCCCTGCCCGAGCCCGGCGAGCTGCTCGGCCTGCTGCACGCCGCGCCGCTGCCCGCCGCCCTCGCCACGGGCGCCGCGGACGACGACGAGCTCCGGCCGCTCGCGGAGCGGTGCGGCTTCCCGGGCCACGCCGAACCGGTGTGGGCCTCGGGCACCCCCGAGGAGGTCGTCGAACTCGCCGCCGACATCCTCGCCCTGGCCGCGGAGCACAGCGCGTCCGCCGAGGGCGCCCCGGCGCCGGACGAGTTCATCGACGCGGTGCACGTGCTCTACGCCTGCTACGACCGGGGCTGCACCCCCGACTCCGTGGCCCGCAGGGCGGCCGACGCGGCCGGCTGGCCGATGTCCCAGGAACTGGAGTACAGCCCCGTGCCGGTGCCGCCCGCGCCTCCCGGCCCGTACGCCACCCCGTCCGCCGGCGCGCTCGCCGAGCTGCTCCACGCGCCCGCGGTGAGCGAAGAGGAACGCGCCGAAGTGGACCGGCACGCCCGTGCGCTGGCCTTCACCGTCGACCGGCTCGCCCGCACCGGCTGCGTCTTCCGCACCGGGGACGCCTTCGGACTCACCCCTTTGGGGGCCGCTGTGATGCGTCACGTCCTGCACACGGGCCATGTCGCCGCCCCCGACCGGGAGGAGGTGCTCGCCTGGGACGCCCGGACCCTGGTGGCAGCGGTGGAGCCCTGGCCGCCGACCGCCGCCGTCACGGAACTCGCCCGCTGGGCCGCCTCCCACGGCGGCGACCCCGGCTGGCGCGAGCTGCTCGCCGCCGTTCCCGCCGACAGCCCGGGCCTCCTGGACCGCCTGGACGACGCGGGCATCCCCTCGGCGGTGCTGCACGGGGCACACGACGACCCCGAGGCCGGCGACCGGGCGCGCGCGGTCCTGCGGAGGCGCGGCGAGGACCCCCGGGACGGCGGACCCCGGCAGGGCGGGGCGGACTGAGGCGGCCGGGCCGGAAGGCCGGTCGGCAGGCGGATCGGGGCCCGCACGCGACGGCAGCCGGGCCGCGCCGTCCGGGGAGGGCGCGCGGCTCCCGCACGGCGCGGAGCGCCCCCGGACGGTCAGTACGCGGGCGGCGGCGGCTCCTGGGCGCCCGGCCCCGGGGAGCGGCGGGTGCTGGGACCGCGCCCCGACAGGACCTCGCCGTACGCCTGCATCAGGTCGGGGAGCCGCAGCGTCGCGAGGTCCTCCCGCGTCGGCGTGCCCGCGTAGCCGGAGAGGCGCAGGTCCCGGTACGCGCAGGACTTCTCGTACAGCGTCCGCAGGAACCGGCCGTTGCCCAGCTCGTCGATCCAGCCCTGGTCCACTACGTGCCCGCTGATCGACCGCAGTTCGTCGAGCGCCTCCTCGTCCCACACGTCGCCGTTGGCGGCCGCCAGCACCCTGCCGATCGCGGTGAGCTCCAGCGGCCGGTACGACGGGAAGTCCACCCGCGTGGTGAATCGGGACGACAGGCCCGGGTTGGCCGCCAGCAGCCGGTCCATGCCCTCCGGGTACCCGGCGAGGATCACCACGAGGTGGTCGCGGTTGTCCTCGGCCCGCTTCAGCAGGACCTGGAGCGCCTCGTCCCCGTACGCGTCGCCCTTGCTGTAGCCGGAGTTGGACAGGGCGTACGCCTCGTCGACGAAGAGCACCCCGCCCAGTGCGGAGTCGATCAGCTCGTTCGCCTTGACCGCGGTCTGCCCGAGGAACTCGCCCACCAGATCGGCCCGTTGCGCCTCGACCAGATGGTCGCCGCCCAGCAGCCCCAGGGCGTAGAACACCCGCCCGAGGATCCGCGCGACCGTGGTCTTCCCGGTGCCGGAGGGACCGGAGAAGACAAAGTGACGTTTCGGCGGCTGCACCGGCAGACCCTGGTCGGCGCGCAGCCGCGCCATCTCCAACTGCGCCGACAACGCCTTCACCTGGCGCTTGACCGGTTCGAGGCCCACCATGCGCTCCAGCTCGGACAGCGCCTGCGCGAGCAGCGCCGGATCCGTGGCGCTCGCCGGGAACGGCGGCGGCACCACGCGCCCCGCCCCGGCGCCGCCGTCCTTGTCCCGCACGGCGCCCGGCGGGCCCGAGGCGGGCGGTACGGGCGGGCCACCGGGCCCGCCCGGCCCGGCCGCCGCCCCCGAGCCTCCCGGGGACACGGCCTCCCCGGCGGGCCCGGGGCCGTCCTGCCCGTCGGCGCCGCCGTCCAGCAGGTCCGCGCCGGCCGCGTCCGCCCCCGCGTTCGCGAGGGACACCGCGGCCAGGTCGCCCATCTCCTCGGGGGACCCGTCGAAGCCGTCGTACTCCGCGATGGCCGCCAGCCGCGCCGCCGTGTCCATGAACGCCGGGTCGACCCGGTGCACCGCCCGGTACAGCGGCAGCGCCGCCGCCGTGCGCCCGGTGCCCTCGTGCGCCCGCGCCAGCCAGTAGCGCAGCTCCTTGCGCTGCGGCTGCTCGCTGCGGCAGCGCATCAGCGCCGCCGACAGCAGCGGCTCCGCCTGCCCGTACATCTCCAGCCGGACCCGGGCCATACCGCCGAACAGCCCCGCCTCGATGCCCAGCAGCGCGTCGTCCACGAGCGGCTCGGTGTGCCGCACGAGCTGCTCCCAGTCCTTGACCAGGTACGCCCGGCAGGCGTGCAGGAACCGGACCTGCGGGTCCGTGTCGACGGGCGGCAGCTCGGCGAGGGCCCGGTCCAGCTCGGGGACGTGGCGGCCGTCCAGCCAGTGCGAGGCGTGCGCGAGCAGGAGGTCGCGCGGGCTCTCCAGCACCGGCTGCACCCACCAGCCGAGCCAGTACCAGGAGTTGAGGGTCCGCCGGTGCCGGGCGCGCTGCTCGCCGAAGCGGTCCCGGTGGTGGTACATCCGCAGCAGCGCCGTGGTGGTGTCGACCCGCAGGGCGTGCAGCCCCAGCCAGGCGTCGGCCATGCCGGGATCGATCCGCACGGCCGTACGGAACTCGTCCTCGGCCTGCGGATACGCCCCCATGGTGTAGGCGTCGACGCCGCGCATCCAGGCGAGGTCGGCCGGGGCCTGTGTGCCCTGCGTGCCGAAGTCCATCGGGTCCCCCACAAAACCGTGTCCCCGTTGCCGCCGGGCGGACGCCCGCCGGAAGCTTCCCCCATCGCCCTTCACATGGACGGGTCTTGACCGCACCGGGGTGCATCGTACCTGCGCAGCGAGTGTGCGACGAAGGGCGCACCGAGCGCTCAGGGGGCGTCCGCGGGCGCAGGAGCGATGGTGACACAGGGTGAGCGCAAGGGGGCTCACGCGTACCCGCGGGGGAGGGTGAGGGCAGAACGAAGCCCCCGATCACGGGGGAACAACCGGGGGCTTCGCGTCTGCGGCGGCTCCGAAAAGCCGCACATTGAGAACGTAAGACCTGTCCGGCCCCCCGGTCAAGTGAAGTTGAGGCAGTCTGCGCGGCCGGATTCCGACTGTTCGGTCGGGTGCCCCGGAGGCGTCACGGTCCGTGAGGGTGCGGCTCCGGATCGGCGGCGGCAGGGCGCCTCGGCAGCCACGTGTATCCCTCCTGGCACTCCCGTACCAGGGCGTCGGCGTAGGGGAGGGAGGGGTCGTGGGCGAAATGGCGGGTCTCCGCCACTGTCCATCCGTCCCAGAACGCGGCCTGCGCGGGCCCGTCCCGCCGTCGGCCGCGCCGCCAGGACTCCTCGGGCCCCCGGTCCATCCACAGCAGCCGGGCCAGCCGCGGGCGCAGGGCGCGGCGGCCGGCGCCCACCCCCTCCACCAGGACGACCGGCGCGGGCGCCAGCAGCCTGGGCGGTCCGAAGCGGCGCGAGATCCAGTCGTACGGGTGATACGCCGCCGCCTCGCCCCGGCTCAGCGGATCGAGTACCTCCGTGCGCAGCCGCCCGGTCCAGCCGAACAGCGCCTCGTGGCTCGCGAGGTCGTCGAGGTGGAGGACCGGCGCCCCGCCGAGCGCCTCGGCGAGCCGCGCGGCGAACGTGGACTTCCCGACCCCGCGTGCCCGTCCACCGCGACCAGCCGCACGGGCCCGCAGGACGGGGCCAGCGCGCGCAGCTCCTCCGCCCGCGTGCGAAGGTCGCTCAGATGTACGGGCCGGGTCATGCCGCCACCCTACCGAGCCCGCCCCGGCGGCCCGTCCGGCGTGGCTGCGGGCCCCGGCCCGGGCGCGAGGCGACAGTGGCCGGGGCGGCACCGCGCGGCGCGTCCCGCCGCAGCCGCCCGCCGTCCGCAGCCGCCCGCCACCCCCGGGGGTTCCGTATGACCCGTCCGACTCCCCGTCCCGCCTCCCGCCGCAGCGTCCTCGCGGCAGCCGCCCTCGCCGCCGCCGGCGCAGCCGGCCTGCCCGCGTCCCCGCGGGGCGCCGCCCCTTCCCCGGGGCGGGGGCCCGCGCCCCCCCGGGGCCGCCCCCGCGGCGCCCCTCGACAACCGCTTCTGGACCTCCGCCGCAGACTGGGCCTCCGGCAGCGGCCGCGGCGTGCGGACGGCCACCGCAGGCTGCCGCCCCGGTCTGGTGCTCGACGCCCCGGCCGGCACGGCCCCGTACACCGACCCGCACACCGGGCGCACCGCCGACTGGGAGTACGCCACCTGGACCTCGCCCCGGCACACCCCGGCCCGGCCGGCCACCGAGGTCGTCGTCTCCTGGAACGCCGACACCCCCGCCGGCACCTGGATCACCGTCGAGCTCTGCTGCCGCTACCCGGACGGCACCGACTCGCCGTGGTACGTGATGGGCCGCTGGGCGGCCGGCGACGCCGACATCCGGCGCACCTCCGTCGACGGGCAGGGCGACGGCCGCAGCAGCGTGTGGACCGACACCCTGGCCGTCAAGGACCCGGCGGGCGGACCGCGGGCGGAGTCGTACCGGCTGCGGCTCACCCTCCACCGGGCGCCCGGCACCGGCCGCACCCCGACCGTGCGGCGGCTCGGCGCCCTGGCGTCCGCCCTCCCGGACCGCTTCACTGTGCCCCCGGCCCCGGCGCGCGCCGTCCGCGAGCTGCCGGTGCCGCGCTACTCGCAGAACGTGCACGCCGGGCGGTACCCGGAGTACGACAACGGGGGAGAGGCGTGGTGCAGCCCCACCTCCTCGCAGATGGTCGTCGAGTACTGGGGCCGCCGCCCCACGGCCGCCCAACTGGCATGGGTGCGGCCGGAGTACACCGACCCCCAGGTCTGCCACGCCGCCCGCGCCACCTACGACCACCAGTACGCGGGCTGCGGCAACTGGCCCTTCAACGCCGCGTACGCCGCGACGTACGAGGGCCTCAACGGGGTCGTCACCCGGCTCGGCTCCCTCGCCGACGCGGAAGCTCTGGTCGAGGCGGGCATCCCGGTCATCACGTCGCAGTCGTTCCTCGCGCACGAGCTGCCCGGCGCCGGCTACGGCACCGCCGGCCACCTGATGACCGTGACCGGCTTCACGGCGGACGGCGACGTCGTCGCGAACGACCCGGCCGCCCCGGACAACGCCCGGGTCCGCCGCGTCTACCCGCGCCGCGAGTTCGAGAACGTCTGGCTGCGGACCAGGCGCCGCAACGCCGCGGGCGCCGTGGTGTCCGGCACCGGCGGCGTCTGCTACCTGTACTGGCCCGACGACGCCACGGCCGCCCAGCTCCGCGCCCTCGCGTCGGTCGGGGTCCGCTGACGGCACACGGCACACGGCACGGGCGCCGGGCGTGAGCAACGTCTCTCCCGCGCGGCGCCCGCCTGCTGGCAAGGTGTTCCGGGGGGACACCAGCCGCACCCGTACGCCTCAGGAACAGCAGAGCGAGAGACCCATGACCGCAGCCGCCGCCTCCCTCTCCACCCCCCGCGCCCGCACCGGCGGTCCCCGCGACGACGGCCCGGAGCTGGTCGAGCGGGTGCTCGGCTGGGTCCTCGTCGTGGCCGTGGCGGTCCTCGTCACCCGGCTCGGACTGCTCTGACGCCCCTGCCGCCACCGCCGGTCCGGGCGAGGTGAACGATCGTTATCGACGTACGCCACCCGATCGGGCATACTCATGCCGCCACAGCCGCTGATCTGCCGCTTTCCGTGATCCGGACAGGCAGCATCGGCGCTGTAGTGAGACACGGCGGCGCCGCCTCAACCCTCGGGCGGGCCCGCCGCAGCGCCCGACAAGGGAGGAGAGCGCCGCTATGCCCGACCGCGCCCCGCAGCCGGTGGAACGCCAGCTGCCCACCGAGGAGGCCAGGGACCTGATCGCCCTGGTCCGCGACATCGTCCAGGGGGAGGTCGCGCCCAAGGCCGCCGAGGAGGAGGACGCGGGCCGCTTCCCCCGCGAGACCTTCTCGCTGCTCTCCGACGCGGGCCTGCTCGGCCTGCCGTACGACTCCGCCCACGGCGGCGGCGACCAGCCCTACGAGGTCTACCTCCAGGTCCTGGAGGAGCTCGCCGCCGCCCGCCTCACCGTCGGCCTCGGCGTCAGCGTGCACAGCCTCGCCTGCCACGCCCTGGCCGGCTACGGCACGAAGGACCAGCAGGCCGAGCACCTGCCGGCGATGCTGGGCGGCGGCCTGCTCGGCGGGTACTGCCTGTCCGAGCCCGCGTCCGGCTCGGACGCCGCGTCCCTGCGCACGAAGGCCGTCCGCGACGGCGGCGACTGGGTCATCACCGGCACCAAGGCGTGGATCACCCACGGCGGGATCGCCGACTTCTACACGGTCATGGCCCGCACCGGCGCCGAGGGCCCCCGCGGCGTCACCGCCTTCCTGGTGCCCGGGGACGCCGAGGGGCTGACGGCCGCGGCGCCGGAGAAGAAGATGGGCATGAAGGGCTCGCCCACCGCCCAGCTGCACTTCGACGGCGTCCGCGTCCCCGACTCCCGCCGCATCGGCGAGGAGGGGCAGGGCTTCTCCATCGCGCTGTCCGCCCTGGACGGCGGCCGCCTCGGCATCGCCGCCTGCGCCGTCGGCGTCGCCCAGGCCGCGCTCGACGCGGCGACCGCCTACGCCCTGGACCGCCGGCAGTTCGGGCGTCCCATCGGCGACTTCCAGGGGCTGCGCTTCATGCTCGCCGACATGGCCACCCAGATCGAGGCCGGGCGCGCCCTGTACCTGACCGCCGCCCGGCTGCGGGACGCCGGGCAGCCGTACGCGCGGCAGGCCGCGATGGCCAAGCTGTTCTGCACGGACGCGGCCATGAAGGTCACCACCGACGCCGTCCAGGTCCTCGGCGGGTACGGCTACACGGCCGACTTCCCCGTCGAGCGCTACATGCGCGAGGCGAAGGTGCTCCAGATCGTCGAGGGCACCAACCAGATCCAGCGCGTGGTCATCGGTCGCCACCTGCTCGGCCCGGAGAGCCGGGCCTGACGTCCACCGGGCGCGACAGCCAGGCCGGCGCCGCAGTGAGCAGGCTCCACTCCTGGTCGCGACGGCCCGGCACGGTCCGGCCGCAGCTCGACCAGTGCCGCAGCAACTCCCGGTAGATCGGCGGGTCGGGGTGGCGCGGAAGCGATTCTTCTCGCCCCGTGTCCGCCGACGGCGCCGCGACCGCCGGGCCGGCCCGGAGACGGCCGCTCGTCGAGCGGGGCGAAGGCGCCTGGTATGCGGTGGAGGGCGCGTACGGCGTGCTCATACCTGGCCAACGCGAAGGCGTGCGCCGGGTCACCGCCGATGGCAATAGTCCGCCAGTTCGCGCAGAACTGCCGACCTACCTCGCCGCCCAGCAGACCAAGCCACAGGGCATGGCCGCCGCCGAGTTCACCGAGCCCGACCCGGCGCGCGTCGTGCACACGGTCGAGCGCGCCCTCGCCGACCGCCTGCCCGCCGAGCAGGGCGCCGCACTGCGCGCCCGCCTCAACCTCGACGCCCTCGAACCCGGCCTACGCGAAACCCTCGCCGGACTCCGCCGCGAAGTCGACGGCACCGCCGACGCGGGCGACGCCCTGCGCTCCGCCGTCGCCGCCCGCCTCGCCGACCAGCGGGCCGCCCCGATGTCCGCCGCATAGGCGACCGGCAGCACGCACCGCCGCGCCCCGGGGACGACGAAGCCCCGCCCGGAACGATCCGGGCGGGGCAGTGAGTCGGCACAGATTCAGCCGCGCCGTGGCGGGGCGATCTCCACGGGCAGGGGACCGGGGGCGAGCAGGGGCGCGCAGTCGGGGCAGGCGTTCAGCGTCCACCCGGGGCCGCTTGCCCGTTCGACGTAGCGCACTGCGACGGGGGCGAGGGTCAGCCGCTCGCAGCGGCAGCAGACAGCGGCGCTCACGCTCCCACCGCCACCCGGACCGTGCGGGTACCGGCCCCAACGTGCACGCCGCGAATCACGGTCGGCCCCACGTCGATACCGCGTTCCGCCATTTCCAGTGCCCAGCGCCGTTCCGCCTGCGCCCGCCGCTCCGGACTGTCCGGCCGCTTGCGAGGCTCCGCGAGCACGTACGGGCGTACGGGACTGATCGTGTCCACGAAGGGGCGCCGTTCGGCCACCTCGCGGGCGTACGGGCTCTTGTGTTCCGGCAACGTTCGCCAGGGCTGCGCCGTCGGGGCGGGCGCCGTCGGTTCCGGCGCGGGGCGGGGGTGGCGCGGTGCTGCCCGCGAGCGGGGAACAGCAGCGAGCACAGGCACGCGAGGGCGCGCGCGATAAGGTCGGCCACGTTCGTCAGCTCCTTACAGCTGATCGGCTCCGCCCCGGTGACGACCTTGCCCGTCGTTGCCGGGGCTTTCTTGTGGGCCGACCTTAGACCCACCTGTAAAAGCCTGTAAGGTGCTGCATGAGCCTGTCAGGGAGTGCCAGGGTGCCGTCGGCCGGATACCTTCGGCCCATGAAGTACGGGCCGGATGACCAGGTAGAGCGCGACGCGCCAGAGGCGCCGTTTCAGCAGCTCGCGGGGATCTTGCGCGCACGGGTCAAGCGCGGCGACTGGAAACCCAACCGCGCCATGCCCAGCGAGAACGCCCTCGCCGACGCGTACGGCCTATCCCGCCCGACCGTCCGCCGCGCCATCGCCGTACTCACCGAGGAAGGACTCGTGTACGCGGTGTCGGGGCGCGGTACGTACGTGGCTGACCAGAAGCCCGAGCAGGCGCCGGAAGAGTCCGCCCCGAGCGCGTAAGGAAGCCCCGCCCGTCCGCCACGGGGGAACGACGGACGGGCGGGGCGGCATGGAGGCTGTCAGCCCGCGGTTACGCCCAGGTGAGGCGTTGCCCGTCGGGGCCGACGTGCAGCCGCATGCGGTCGGCCGACGGGCGCCCGTCCGCCTGCCAGTGCGTGACACGCTCGGTGATCTCGTCCCACAGACGCGCCGCGCCGCCCTGCCGGACCATCCACCGTCCGCCGTCCAGGAAGACGACCGCCCACGTCTCGGCGTCCACGTCGATCACAACGTGTTCCGTCCGGCCGTCGCGTTCCAGTGTGAGCCGCTGTGCGCGCGGTGCGGCAAACTGTGCGACGAACCGGGCGGTCCAGTCGTCGAGCACATCCGCGCCCAGCTCCGCGGGCGCTGCGTCGCCCTCGCTGAGGTTCGGCAGGATGCCCAGCGGGGGCGGAAGGTGGGGGCGGGCCAGCATGAACGAGACCTGTCCGCCGAGGACCGGGCCGCTGGCCGTGCCGTCGTCGGCGACCGTCAGCCGGACGAGTTCGGATGCGTGCATCCATCCGCCGACCGTGACCAGGACCTCACCACCGGGCCGGGTCTGTGCGAGCCAGTCGCCGGGCACGGTGCGCACGCTGCACGTGGCGATCACCCGGTCATACGGGCTGCCCTCCTTGTAGCCCGCGAGGCCGTCGCCGACCACGCGCGTAGGCCAGTACCCGGCGCCCGCGAGGGCCATTCCGGCGCGCGCGGACACTTCCGCGTCCACCTCGACCGTGGTCACGTTGTCTTCGCCGACGACATGGCACAGGAGCGCGGTTGAGTAGCCCGTGCCCGTGCCGATCTCCAGTACGCGCGTTTCCTCGGTCGCCCGCAGGTCTTCGAGCATCCGCACGACGAGACTCGGCAGGGTGGACGACGAGGACGGGGCCGCGGCGATACGTCCCTCGACCTGGTCGGGAAAGACGCTGCCCGCCACCTGCGTCACGAGGGTGTCGTCTTCGTAGATGCGCGCGAGTCCGGCCGCTGCGCTTCCCGTCGCCGGGCGGTACCAGCCGCCGTCCTCGTACTCGAACCATCCGCGCGCGAGGAACGCCTCACGGGGTACGGCCATGACGGCCGCTTCCCATTCCGGGCTGTGCAGGGCGCCCGACTTGGCCAGGCGCCGCGCTAGGTCGGCCCGGAGGTGTTCCGACGGCAGGGGGTCAGTCATGCTGGCTCGCTCCGTTCTCCAACAGGTCTGCGATTGCGTGTGTGATCGGCAGTCCGGCCGCGTCTTCGAGCCACGCCCATTGGCCGTTGGGGTTGCACTCCAGAAACCACCATGCACCGTCCGCGGTCACCGCGAAGTCGAAGGCGCCGAAGTTCAGGCCGAAGTCGGCGAGGAACCGCAGCAGTGCCCTGCGTATCCCGTCCGGACAGGTGATCGGCTCGTAGGCGAGGCTCTGGTACTCGGCTCGCCAGTCGACGACCCCGGGCGGCGCCGTGATGCGGGCGCTGAACACCTGCTCGCCGACGACCACCGTGCGCACGTCGGCCACCTTCGGCACCTGAGCCTGAAACAGGTGGGCGCTGTGGCTCACCCCGCCGTCGATCTCCCCTACCTCGACCGGGGCGGCCCAGATGCCGGCGGGCTCGCCCTCGACCTCGTACGCCCCCGCGTGCAAGGGCTTGTAGATCGTCGGCTGTGCGGCACAGAACGCCTTGGCCTCCACCGGATCATTGGTGATCAGCGTGGCCGGGATCGTGAGTCCCACTCGTGTCGCCGTGTCGAGCTGCGCGGGCTTGTACTCGGCCCGTGCGATGGCGTGCGGGTGGCTCAGGTACAGGCACCCCGACAGTGCACCCAACACGCCGCCCAGGCCGCGCCGGTTCTCCTGGGCGGCGAATCTGGCCGCCTGCTCGTTGCTACTCGTCGGGTAGGGGCTCGGCCGACGGTGGTACAGGGCACGTACGGCAGACAGATCGGCCGTGCGCTCCCCGACTGTCAGCCGCCCTTCCCAGCCGCCTGCGCCGAGACGCGCGGCGAGCATCGCAGGCGCGGGGAAGTCGCGCCCCGGGTCGAACCGGAGGACGGGCACCCGGCGCCGGTTCAACTTGGCGATGACCAGATCGGCGGTTGCGTCCTCCAACTCTGTGCAGACCAGCACCGGGCGTCCGTCCATGACGCTCCCTCCTTAGTCCTGCGTCGCGTCGTGGCCGGAGTCGGGGTCCTGCTTGCCGTCCTTGCTGACCTGCGTGGGCGGGTAGGTGTTCACGCTCGTGCCGTGCTTGCCCAGTTCGGCCGGCGTCATCGCTCCGTCCTCGCCGATCCATCGGCCGGTCTGCGTGGCCGGGTCGAGGCCCGCGTACTGCCACGACGAGGGGGAACCGTTGCGCAGCGGCGCCATACGGCGCAGCCCCCACGGGGTCGGCGCGGTGGTCTCCCTGCTTGCAAGTCTCGTCTGCAAGGTCTCCTCCTTGGTCGCTTCCTACGGTGGTGTCGTGCTGGACCCGCCCCGGCAGGCGCTCGACCTGTCCAAGGGGTGCGGGCGGATGATCCAACCGGGGCGGGGGTGGTGCCCGCCCCCTGCCGGGGGGTGGTGTGGGAGAACCTGTGAACGGGTCGTCCCCAGCAGGGGGCGGAGTCTTCAACGGCGGGGCAGTCGGTGACGGCCCCCAGTGGCGCCCGCGGGCCAGGGGCGCGGCGGGGGCGTGTGCGCGGGCACGGTGAGCGTGGGTGACTGTGCGACGCGGTCCGCGGCTCGGTCCCGGTCGTGCGACTGGACACGCACTATGTGGTCAAGCTCCGCGATGCATGGGCCGCACGCGTATAGGTCACCCGTTGCGCCCGGGGTCGTCACCGAGCCGACCCACAGGACGCGTACGCCCTCGCGTCGGCAGTACAGCCAACAGGCGCCCGTCACCCAGTGGTTCCCGTCGTCCGTCTGCGCGACGAGCGGCCAGGCATCACGCCACGGGCGCGCAACGGCTGGGGCGAACATCACGCCGTGCCCCCGTCCGCCTGCGCGAGTTCGGCGAGTTCTGCCGGGGGCCGCATCACGGCGTAGTCGGCGAAGCTCCGGCGATAGCGTCGGTGTCCGGTCTCCTGCGTGTGCCTGCGCTGCCATTCCTCGACAGGCCCCGGGCCGCTGTGCGTGCCGGACTCCGCCCCGCACTCGGTTTCGTCACCGGACACGCACCGGGCCTCGTACTCCGGTTCTGCCGTCTGGTCCTGCTCGATGGTGAACGGGACGTAGCGGAACCTGCGACGAATCACCGCGCGGCCCTGCGCTCGCTGTGCGCCCAGTCCTTGACGTGCAGGAACCCTCCGGCCTTCTCGATCTCGCGCGCCACCTCGTCGTACTCCTGCGGGACGGAAGAGATCATCGAGCGCCATGCCGTCAGCACCGCCCCGGCCTCACCACGCTTGATGTGATCGACGGCCCGTCCCAGCCCGTCACGCCCATGCGGCGACAGCAGCCCCGCGCGCTCCTCGATCACGTCCGTGATCTCCCACCCGAACGCCTCGGCGTACTCCGTGCACTCGTGGCGCGGTGCCGTGATGTTCGTGTTGGGAGCACCGCACAGGTAGATCACGCAGCGGAACCGCTCGACTTTCGCGGCCTCGGCCGGCACGTCGGCCTCACCCGGCCTGATGCCCGCCGCCGCGTCCGCGAGTGCCTGTCGTCGTCTCAGGTTGCCTTCGGTTCGGCGGGCTTTCGCCCGCCCCTGCCTTTGTCCGCTCTCGACGCTGACCATGCATCAATCGTGCCCACCCGATCACCCACGGTGAAGCGACGAGGCGTACGACCGGACACACTCACCGGCCCCGCACTCCTACGCTCCGTAGGACTCACGCGATCAAGGGCATGCCGATGAGTTCGCTGATGTTCCGCACACGCGCCGTGGACACTTTCGCAAGGCGCTTGCCGATGACGCCCGGCAACGCCTGATGCTTGACCCACTCCGGAGCATCGAGCGCTACCTCGATCAGCGTATCTCCGGCCTGGTCGTAAAGGCCGGCCGCGCACTGCGCGAGGGCAACGTCGAGCTTGTATCGGTTGCGGGCAACCTTCGACATCGACTTCGGCAGCTTCTTCATATCGGGGTGGCTGGCAAGCTTCAGCGCGCGCCCGTAGTTCTTCAGCGCGACATGGATTCCAACTGCCTCGGTCTTCGCCGCCGTTGGGCCGAAGCTGGTTCCGTACAGCTTCTCGTCTCGTCCGAGCCTTGCTGCCGCAGCGTGGGCCTGCGACATGTAGTCATCGGCGGCGCTTTCGTCCTCGCGCCGCGACGCTGCCACGGCCGCAGAGATCATCAGGCGCCCGTACGCGAGCAACTGGGGGCGTGACCCGTTGCTGAACGACGGCTCGATCGCCAGCGCCGCCCGCTCGGCCACGGAGACGGCCCGCGGCAGCCTGGCGCCGCGCAGGTAGATCCATGACAGCGTGGACTCAAGCAGCGCTGTCATCACGGGGTCGTCGACGTCCCTCGCTAGGTGCTTCGCCGACGTGAGCGCGCTCAACGCAAGGTCGCGTTGCCCGAATCCGTTCGAGCAGGACGCGGCCACCCGGTACGTGCTCGCCAGGATCGAGCCCAACTGCTCGCGCTCGCTACCGGTAGCGCTCGCGTACCTGACCTGTCCTTCCATGAGGACTTTGGCGGCGTAGCTACTCACCTTCGCCGTGTCGCTCGCCCAGTAGGCGGCCCACGCACGGTCGCGGGCCTCGCTCAAGTCCTCGACGGCACTCGGGTCGTCGATGCCTTCCCACTCACCGAGGGCACTCTCGTGTACGGCGTCGGACAGTTGTCGCAGGGCGGCGCGGTCGCCCTGGTCCATGCCCCGGCGCGGTGCCTGCTGCCCCAGGATCACGGATACGTCCGTGTTCAGTGCGTGAGCGAATTTGAGGAGCGAACCAACCGACAACTCGCCGCGGTCCTGCTCGGCTTTCTGCACCAGGGCGAGGGAAACCCCTGCTGCTTCCGCAAGTCCCTGCTGCGTCAGATCGGAGCCCCGTAGGTGCTTGATGCGCTGCCCGTTCGTAAGGTCGGCCCAGTTGCTCACGATCACCCCAGTGCGTTTGCAGGCTGCTGTACTCCGATGGTAGATCCCGACGCCCGGGCGCCCGGGGCGAACGGAACAGACGCGAGGCAGGGGCACACCCGACGCCCGGCCTCAGATGAACGTTCCCGCCCTACGCCGCCCCGACACCGAGCGACCCGCGTCACCAGTCGGGGCGAGGGCACAGCGAGGGCACACGACCCCAGAAAAACATGAAAACCTGCGGCAATCACCGAAAGTGATTACCGCAGGTCAGAGGGCTGATTCTGGCGTATATGCAGGTCAGGCGATCATGGCTGGAAGTTCGTGAACTACCGCCCGGCGGAGCCGGCGGGCTCAGGCGCGGGATCCTGCCGGGACGCGGCGCTGTGGGCGGAAGCGGAGCCGGCGGGCTCGGGCGCGGTCCCTGGCCGGGGGAGGACGCGGTGGGGGCGTGCCGGCTTGCGCAGGCCCGTGCGGCCCGGCGGCTGCGACCCAGGCAGGAGGCCCGGCGCTGCGGGCGGAAGAAGGGCCCTGCACGGCGGTGCAGGGCCCGGTGGGACGGCGGCGGGGCCGAGGCCGCACGCGGCCGAGTACCGCGGGACGAGCGGCATCTGCGGGGCGCTGCGGCCCCGCGGATGCGACGTGCGGTGGGCGCGGCTCAGGCGGCCCGGCGCAGCTCGGGGGCCCGGCGCATCTGCGGCACCTTGATCGGGCGCGAGCCGGGGCCGCCCACGTGCGAGAACGGCTGGGTGCGCCAGTCGAGCTCCTGAGGGAGCGTCAGCAGCACGCCGAACTCCTGCTCCACCGCCTCCGGCGCCTCGTCGGGCGCGTAGGCGTCGGAGGCGGGCCGGCCTGAACCGGCGCAGACCGACAGGACGAACGGGTTCCACGGCGTCGGGCACAGCGCGTGCTCGGGGAGGGCGTCCTCGTCCGCGAGCAGCGCGATCGACTGTGCGCAGTCCGGGCAGACCACCCGGACCATGTCGAAGGCGTCGTAGGTGTCGAGCTCTTCCGTCTCGACCGAATCAACAGGCTCCTGCATGGAGAATCTCCCCCTCGGGTGGGCCGACCAGGCATGCGGCCGCGACCACAGCAAGCAATTCCCCGCGGGCTCGGCAGGTAACCATCCGGTCTCGATCCCGGATGACCATGGATGTGTGGCGTTCGTCACATGCCGCTCGCAGGTGCCCGTACGGTGTGCCGCCGACTGTCCCGAAGGGTGCCCGGGGCCATAGGTTGACCGCATGGAGGAGCTGGATCGTCAGATCGTCGAGTTGCTCGTCAAGGACGGGCGCATGAGCTACACCGACCTGGGCAAGGCCACCGGCCTGTCCACCTCGGCCGTGCATCAGCGCGTCCGCCGCCTCGAACAGCGCGGCGTCATCCGCGGGTACGCGGCCGTCGTCGACCCCGAGGCCGTGGGGCTTCCCCTCACCGCCTTCATCTCGGTGAAACCCTTCGACCCCAGCGCCCCCGACGACATCGCCGACCGCCTCGCCGACATCCCGGAGATCGAGGCGTGCCACAGCGTGGCCGGCGACGAGAACTACATCCTCAAGGTGCGGGTCGCCACCCCGCTCGAACTGGAGCACCTCCTCACCCGGATCCGCTCCCAGTCCGGCGTCTCCACCCGGACGACGGTGGTCCTGTCCACGCCCTACGAGGCCCGGCCGCCGCGCGTCTGACCCGGGGCGGACCTCGGCGGCCGGGCGGCCCGCGGCGGTGTCTACGCTGACGTCATGACCGAGCGTGAACACCGGACCGTGCTGCTGCGCGGTGGAGACGTCCACAGCCCCGCCGACCCCTTCGCCACCGCGATGGTCGTCGAGCGGGGACATGTCGCCTGGGTCGGGTCCGAGGGCGCCGCCGACGCCTTCGCCTCCGGCGCGGACGAGGTGATCGACCTCGAAGGCGCCCTGGTGACCCCCGCCTTCACGGACGCCCACGTGCACACCACCGCCACCGGCCTCGCCCTCACCGGTCTCGACCTGTCGGGCGCCGCCACCCTCGTCGAGGCCCTCGCGCTCGTAAGGCGCTTCGCGTCCGCCCGCACCGCCGACCGGGTCCTGCTCGGCCACGGCTGGGACGCGGCGCGCTGGCCCGAGGGGCGGCCCCCCACCCGCGCCGAACTCGACGAGGCCACCGGGGGGCGCCCCCTCTACCTGCCCCGCGTCGACGTGCATTCGGCCATCGCCACCACCGCCCTCCTCGACCTCGTGCCCGGCGTCACCGACCTCGCCGGATACCACCCCGACGCGCCCCTCACCGGCGCCGCCCACCACGCCGTACGGGCCGCCGCGCACGCCTCCCTCACGCCCGCCCAGCGCACCGAGGCGCAGCGGGCCGCGCTCCGGCACGCCGCGTCCCTCGGCATCGGCACCGTCCACGAGTGCGCCGGCCCCGACATCTCCGACGAGGCCGACTTCACCGCCCTGCTCGCGCTCGCCGCGGGCGAGGAGCCCGCCCCGGGTGGTCGGCTACTGGGCGGAACCCGTGGCGGGGAGGAGGACGCGCGGCGGATCCGCGCCCTCGGCGCCCTCGGCGCGGCCGGGGACCTCTTCGTCGACGGCTCCCTCGGCTCCCACACGGCCTGCCTCCACGAGCCCTACGCCGACGCCCCCGGTGCCACCGGGACCGCGCACCTCGACGCCGCCGCCGTCGCCGCCCACGTCACCGCCTGCACCAGGGCGGGGCTCCAAGCCGGCTTCCACGCCATCGGCGACGCCGCGGTCGGCACCGTGGTGGACGGCGTGCGGGCCGCCGCCGAGACGGTCGGCCTGCACCGCATCCGCGCCGCCCGGCACCGCGTCGAACACGCCGAGATGCTCACCCCCGAGACCGTCGCCGCGTTCGCCGAACTCGGCCTCACCGCCTCCGTGCAGCCCGCCTTCGACGCGGCGTGGGGCGGCGACGACGGCATGTACGCCCAGCGCCTCGGCGTCGAGCGGGCCCGCACCCTGAACCCGTACGCGGCCCTGCTGCGGGCCGGTGTGCCGCTCGCCTTCGGCTCGGACAGCCCCGTCACCCCGCTGGACCCCTGGGGCACCGTCCGCGCCGCCGCCTTCCACCGCACCCCCGAGCACCGGGTGTCCGTACGGGCCGCATTCACCGCCCACACCCGGGGCGGCTGGCGGGCCACCGGCCGCGACGACGCCGGTGTCCTCGTGCCCGGGGCACCCGCCGACTTCGCGATCTGGCGCACCGGCGAGCTGGTGGTGCAGGCCCCCGACGACCGGGTGGCCCGCTGGTCCACCGACCCGCGCTCGGGCACTCCCGGACTCCCCGACCTGGGCCCCGACGCGCCGCTGCCGGTGTGTCTGCGCACCGTGGTCGGCGGCCGGACCGTGTTCGTCCGACCGAACGAGTGACTTCGGCGTCCGGCGGGGGAGGCCGCCGGACGGGCCGCTCCCGCGGAGGTTCCCCGCTTACCTGCGGATCTTCGTCGCTGACCTGGGCGTTCCTCCAATCGCCGCAGGTGGGGCGGGTGTTGACAGAGAGCGGTCGGCGGCCGGTAGGTTCGGCCGGGTCCACCACGGACCTCCGAACGTGCAGGCCCTGCTCACAGCCGCCGGGCGCCGCTGGATCGCGGGGTGGTGTGCCGCACCGGCGCACCACCGCTGGGAGCCAGGTTCAGCGCCCGCGCCGAGCGGCGGGGGAGGGCCGCCCGGCAGGAGGTCCCCCCGCCCGCGACGGGCCGGGGCGGGTGCGACCCGGGTGGGGCCCGGAGGTTCAGTAGACAACGGCTCTCGGACGACCCGCAGCCAGCGGGCCCCAGGTCGGCCCGAAGGACACCGGGCCCCAGAACGGCCCCCCGCCCCCCCGGAAGGCCCCTCTGCTGATCGTGCGCCGCTGCTGCTCGCTATGGTGGGGACCTGCGTACAGGACGTAAGGGGCAGTAGTGAACGACGGTGGCCAGAGGCGGTACGGCCCGCTCGGTACAGCCTTGGTGATCATCCCGACCTACAACGAGGCGGAGAACATCAAGCCGATCGTCTCGCGGGTGCGGGCCGCCGTGCCCGACGCGGAGGTCCTCATCGCCGACGACAACAGCCCGGACGGCACGGGCAAGCTCGCCGACGAGCTCGCCGCCGAGGACGACCAGGTCCACGTCCTGCACCGGAAGGGCAAGGAGGGCCTCGGCGCCGCGTACCTCGCCGGCTTCCGCTGGGGCATGGAGCACGGCTACGGCGTCCTCGTCGAGATGGACGCCGACGGCTCCCACCAGCCGGAGGAGCTGCCGCGCCTGCTGACGGCCCTGAAGAGCGCCGACCTGGTGCTCGGCTCCCGCTGGATCCCCGGCGGGCGCGTGGTGAACTGGCCGAAGTCCCGCGAGTTCCTCTCCCGCGGCGGCTCCACGTACTCGCGGCTGCTGCTGGGCGTGCCGATCCGCGACGTCACGGGCGGCTTCCGCGCCTTCCGCAGGGAGACCCTGGAGGGCATCGGGCTGGAGGACGTGGCCTCCCAGGGCTACTGCTTCCAGGTGGACCTGGCGCGGCGGGCGGTGGCCGCGGGCTTCCACGTCATCGAGGTGCCCATCACCTTCGTGGAGCGCGAGCACGGCGACTCCAAGATGAGCCGCGACATCGTGGTCGAGGCGCTCTGGCGGGTCACCGCGTGGGGCGTCGGCGGGCGGGCCGCGCAGCTGCTCGGCCACCGCAGACCCCGGTCCTGACCGTCTTACGCGGCCTTGCCGCGGCGCCAGGCACACTGGGGGCATGACGACCGGTGCACCGACCCCTTCCACCCGCACACGCTCCCGTGTCCGCACGTTCGCCCCGCTCGGCGTGGCCGCCTGGCTGGTGCTGGAGATCTGGCTGCTGATCCTGGTGGCCCGTGAGGCCGGCGGCCTCACCGTGCTCGCCCTGCTGCTCGGCACCGCGGTGCTCGGCGGCGCCGTCGTGAAGCGGGCGGGGCGGCGGGCCTTCGCCGTACTGTCCGAGACCCTCCAGCGCCCGGTGGACGGCGCGGTGCCGACGGCCGACCGGCGGGCCCGCGGCAACGGCTTCCTGATGCTGGCCGGCGTGCTGCTGATGCTGCCGGGCCTCATCTCGGACGCGGTCGGTCTGCTGCTGCTGGTCCCGGCGGTGCGCGGGGCGGTCGGCGGCTACGCGGAACGGGCGCTGGACCGCCGGGTGGGCGACGCCCTGCGGCAGGCGCGGATCCACCGCCCGGACGGCAAGGTCGTCCAGGGCGAGGTCATCCGCGACGACGAGCCTCCCCGGGG
The DNA here is from genome assembly GCF_021390935.1 of Streptomyces sp. CC228A. Classification (GTDB taxonomy): domain Bacteria; phylum Actinomycetota; class Actinomycetes; order Streptomycetales; family Streptomycetaceae; genus Streptomyces. The sequence continues at coordinate 446,045 of NZ_JAJPUI010000001.1, read as the reverse complement.
GGACCAGTCCCCCCGCACCCCGCTGAACCCCTGACGGCTTCGGCGCCGCCGCGCCCGGGGGCGGCCGGTCTGCGGGGGCGACCGGGCCGCGGCCCGGCGCGGGGCGCCTGAGCCCCTGGCCGGACGGGCCGCTGCGGCCCGGCCCCGCCGCCCGGTGCCCGAGGACGGTGCCGCGCGCAGGTCCCGCGGCCGGCGGGCCGGTCCGGCGGGCGGGCTGACCCCGCGGCCGGGGGTGCGGGCGGGGCCGGTAGTCGGGGGCCGGTGCCCGAAGAGCGTGTGGAGCCGCCCGCGGCCGACCGCGGGAAGGTCGGTCAGGCGGCTGCCCGCGGCGGGTTGCCCGCGCGTACGGAAACGCCGCGGGGGCGGTACGCGTGCTGCGTACCGCCCCCGCGGCGTCGTGGCGTGGCCGCTGCTACCCGGTCACGCGGACTTCCTGCTGTCGCGCGGGTGCACGGCGATGTTCATGGCGCCGGAGCGCAGGACGGCCAGCCGTTCGGCCAGCACCTCCTCCAGCTCCTCGCGCGTGCGCCGCTCCATGAGCATGTCCCAGTGCGTTCGCGCGGGCTTCGCCTTCTTCTCTTCGGGGCCGTCCCCGTCCACCAGGAGCGCCTGGCTTCCGCAGACCTTGCACTCCCACTCCGGCGGGATCTCCGCCTCGACCGAGAACGGCATCTCGAACCGATGCCCCTTCTCGCATGCGTACTCCACCGCCTGGCGCGGGGCCAGATCGATGCCGCGGTCGGTCTCGTAGCTGGTCACCACGAGGCGCGTGCCGCGAAGAGCTCGCTCACTCATGAATCGTGCCTCCCGGGCTTGTCGCCCACAGGACAGGTGTCGCTGTCGTCGTCATCCGGTCAACGTCCGGTCGGCGGTAAAGATTCCCGATGTGGGTAATGCGTCGCCCGTCGTGCCGCCCCTTTTTGTACCCACCAATGCCCGTTTTGTCACATCTGACAGAAGATGTCACCCAGCGTTTTGGTCGCGTGACCCCGCAGTAACGGTCCTCCTGGCAGGCCAAACGCGTACACTACAGCCCTTTCGCTTCCACGTCTAAAACAGGCCCGCCTGTGCGGACTCAGCGGCCGGAATTGATCAGATTCGGGAGGGTACGGGATTTCCGGCAGCCGCCACCGCCCGCCGCACCGGTACCCGCGCGAGGAGTACGAAGCCCAGCGCGAAGAACGCCACCAGGGAGACGATCGCGTCCCGGTAGCTCCCGGTCAGCTGGTAGGCCAGGCCGAAGACCAAGGGGCCCGGCCAGCTCAGGCCCCGGTCGCTCATCTCGTACGCCGAGAAGTACTCCGCCTCCTTGCCGCGCGGCACCAGGTGGGAGAACAGCGACCGCGACAGCGCCTGGCTGCCGCCGAGCACCAGGCCGATCGCGGACGCCAGCAGGAAGAACCACACCGGCGCCCCGGCGGGCAGGAAGTACCCGGCCACCAGGATCAGCGTCCACACCGCGAGCGAGCCGAGGATCGTGCGCTTCGCGCCGTACGCCTGTGCCAGCCGCCCCATCCCCAGGGCCCCGGCCACCGCGAGGACCTGCACCAGCAGGACCGCCACGATGAGCGTCGTCTGCTCCAGCCCGAGCTCCTCCGACCCGTAGATCGACGCCTGGGAGATCACCGTCTGGATGCCGTCGTTGTAGACGAGGTACGCGAGCAGGAACGACAGCGTCAGCGGGTGGCGCCGCATGTCCTTGAGCGTCGACACCAGCTGCCGCCACCCGGACCCGACCGGCTCCGCTCGGCCCTGCGGCACCCTGCGGTCCCGCAGCCGCCGCAGCGGCACGAGGGTGAACGCGCCCCACCACACCCCGGCCGACGCCAGGCAGATCCGCACCGCGTCCCCCTCCGACAGGCCGAAGGACTCGTGCCCGCCGTACAGGACCAGGTTCAGGACGAGGACGAACGCGCCGGACGCGTACCCGAAGGCCCAGCCGCGCGACGACACCGCGTCGCGCTCGTCCGGCTCCGCGATCTGCGGCAGGTACGCGTTGTACAGCACCATCGACACGGCCAGCGAGGCGTTCGCCGTGATCAGCAGGAAGGCGCCCAGCAGATAGCGGTCGCCGTCCAGGAAGAACATGCCCGCCGTCGCGGCGGCCCCCACGTAGGCGGCCGCGGCCAGCAGCGGCTTCTTGCGCCCGGTCCGGTCGGCGGCCGCACCGGCGAGCGGCATCACCAGCACCGCGAGGACGATCGAGAGGGACACCGAGTAGGCGAAGAGCGAGCCCGCCCGCACCGGGATGCCGAAGGGGTGCACGAAGCCGTCGGCGTCGGCCGCGGCCCTCGCGACCGACGTGAGGTACGGGCCGAGGAACACCGTCAGCACGCTCGTGGAGTAGACCGAGCACGCGAAGTCGTAGAAGTACCAGCCGCGTTGCTCGTACCGGCGGTCCTCGGCCGGCGGGCCGGACGCGTCCGGCCCCCGGTCGGTGGTCTCGGCGGTCACCCGCGCCCCCCTCGTGTCAGAGCCACGCCCCCCGGCCGGTGAGCACCGTACGCAGCGTCTCCAGATGATCGGTCATGATGCCATCCACCCCCAGGTCCAGGAGAGAGGTCATGCGCTCGGGATCGTTCACCGTCCACACGTGCACCTGCAGGCCCCGCGCGTGCGCCTCCCGGACGAACCGCCGGTCCACCACCCGTATACCGCTCTGGACCTCCGGCACCTGGGCCGCCACCGCGCCCGCGCGCAGCGCGGCCGGGATCCCGTAGGCGCGCAGCCGCAGCGCCAGCACGCCCCGCACCCCGTACGACGTGGCCAGCCGCTCCCCGGCCAGGCGGCGCGCCCGCGCGACCCGGGCCTCGTTGAAGGAACCCACGCACACCCGGTCCCAGGCGTTCGTCCTGCGGATGAGCCCCACCAGCGGCGCCAGGGCCGATTCGGCCTTCAGGTCCACGTTCCAGCGGGCCTGCGGGAACTCCTCCAGCAGCTCCTCGAAGAGCGGGAGCGGCTCGCGGCCCGCCACCCGCGCCTGCCGCACCACGCTCCACGGCAGCCGCGCGATCCGGCCCCGGGCGTCGGTCACCCGGTCCAGGGTCGCGTCGTGGAAGGCCACCAGCCGGCCGTCGGCCGTGGTGTGGACGTCGGTCTCGAAGTAGCGGTAGCCGGCGTCGGCCGCCCGGCGGAAGGCGGCCGCGGTGTTCTCCAGCCCGTCGGCCGTCCCGCCCCGGTGGGCGAACGGGATGGGGGAGGGGTGGTCGAGGTACGGATGCGGCTTCGAACGCGGATGCGGTAGCAGAGTCACCGCCGCAGTATGGCCTGCCCGGGTGGCCCGGAGGCGACCACGGTGCTGCCGCCGCCGGCACCGGGGACGGCGAAGCGGCGCAGGAAGAACTGGGCCAGCGGGCCGATCGACAGCGCGTACAGCACGGTGCCGACACCGAGGGAGCCGCCGAGGGCGAACCCCGTCGCGACCACCGCGACCTCCAGGAGGGTCCGCACGAGCCGGATCGAGAGCCCGGAGACCCGGTGCAGCCCGGTCATCAGCCCGTCGCGCGGTCCCGGACCGAACCGCGCCGCGATGTAGAGGCCGGTGGCGAGGCCGTTCAGCACGATGCCGCCGGTCATGGCGGCGATCCGCAGCGGCAGGCCCTCGGCGTCGGGCAGCGCCGCCAGGGTCGCGTCCATGGCCGCGCCGATGACGAGGACGTTCGAGACCGTGCCGAGCCCCGGGCGCTGCCGCAGCGGGATCCACAGCAGCAGGACCCCGGCGCCCACGAGGGTCAGCACCAGTCCCATGGACAGGCCCGTCTGCTCCGACAGGCCCTGGTGCAGCACGTTCCACGGCTCCAGGCCGAGGCCGCTGCGGACGAGGAGCGCCGAACTCGCCCCGTACAGCACGAGCCCTCCGTAGAGCTGGAGAAGGCGGCGGGAGAGACGCCCTCCGCGGACGGAGGTGGCGATGCCGGACATTGATGTGCCCCCCTGAATGGCAGTAGTGGACTGGCTTGTGTCACTCTGTGGCGGGGGATCGGGGTGCAGCTATGGCCAATCCGAGGAAGGTGGACTGATTTCATGGCTGAGTGGACTTCAGCAGTGGGTGCCGCGCAGTTGGCCCGGCAGCTCACCGCCCAGCAGCCGCGGCCCGCCGGCCCCGGGACGCGCAAGCCCCCGGCCTACCGGGCCCTCGCCGACGGGATCCGGCTGCTGGTCCTGGAGGGCAGGGTCCCGGTCGCCGCACGGCTCCCCGCCGAGCGGGAGCTGGCCCTCGCCCTGTCCGTCAGCCGGACCACGGTCGCCGCCGCGTACGAGGCGCTGCGCGGCGAAGGCTTCCTGGAGTCACGGCGCGGCGCGGGCAGCTGGACCAGCGTGCCCGCGGGCAACCCGCTGCCCGCCCGCGGCCTGGAACCCCTGCCTCCCGAGGCCCTCGGCTCCATGATCGACCTCGGTTGCGCCGCCCTCCCCGCGCCCGAGCCCTGGCTCACCCGGGGGTTCCGGGGCGCCCTCGACGAACTCGCGCCCTACGCCCACACGCACGGCGACTACCCGGCGGGCCTGCCCGTGCTGCGGCAGTTGATCGCCGAACGCTACACCGAGCGCGGCATCCCGACGATGCCCGAGCAGATCATGGTGACCACGGGCGCGATGGGCGCCATCGACGCCATCTGCCACCTCTTCGCCGGGCGCGGCGAGCGCATCGCCGTCGAGTCGCCCTCGTACGCGAACATCCTCCAGCTCATGCGCGAGGCCGGGGCACGGCTCGTCCCGGTCGCCATGGCGCCGGGCCTCGACGGATGGGACCTGCCCCGCTGGCGGCAGGTGCTCCGGGACGCGGCGCCGCGGCTCGCCTACGTCGTCGCCGACTTCCACAACCCGACGGGCGCGCTCGCCGACGACGACCAGCGGCGCTCGCTCGTGGAGGCCGCCCGCTCGGCGGGCACGGTCCTGGTGGTCGACGAGACCATGTCGGAGCTGTACCTGGAGGCGGACCTGCGGATGCCGCGCCCGGTGTGCTCCTTCGACCCGGCGGGCAGCACCGTGCTGACGGTGGGCTCCGCGAGCAAGGCGTTTTGGGCCGGCATGCGGATCGGCTGGGTGCGGGCCGCGCCCGACGTGATCCGTTCCCTGGTCGCCGCGCGGGCGTACGCCGACCTGGGCACGCCCGTGCTGGAGCAGTTGGCCGTGGCGCGGCTGATGCGCACCGGCGGCTGGTCCGAGGCGGTCGCCTTCCGCAGGGTGCAGGCCCGGGAGAACCGGGACGCCCTGGTCACGGCCGTCCGGCGGGAGCTGCCCGACTGGGAGTTCGAGGTGCCGCACGGCGGGCTCACGCTGTGGGTGCGCACGGGCGGACTGTCGGGGTCCCGGCTGGCCGAGGCGGGGGAGCGGGCCGGGGTGCGCGTCCCGTCCGGTCCGCGCTTCGGCGTGGACGGCGCGTTCGAGGGGTATGTGCGGCTGCCGTTCACCGTGAGCGGGCCCGTCGCGGACGAGGCCGCCGCCCGGCTGGCGGCCGCCGCGCACATGGTGCGGGCGGGCAACGGCGCGGGGGCGGTGGCCCATGAGCCCCGCACCTTCGTGGCCTGACGCGTACGGGGCGGCCGCCGCCGGGCGGCCGCAGGTCGGGCGCGGGGCGTGCGCCTGGGTACGGACGCCGGTCCGGGTGGGGTGTTCGCCCGGGCGGCCGGTCGCCGGTCCGGGCGAGGGTTCCGTCGGGTACGGAGGCCCCGTGCGGGTGCGGCGGCGGCCGTGCGCCCGGCGCGGGGGCGCGTGGGATGAGGCGTCCGGGTGCGCGGGCTTGTCACCGGCTGCCGCCGCGTGGCCGCCGGGCACCCCGTCGAGCTTCACCGACGCGGCTCCGCTGAGGTCCGGTCGTCGTGCCTGCTTGCCCGCCGGGTTCAGGGCGCGGGAGGCGCTCCGGCATCGGCACGGCTTCCGCAGGCACCGCCGCCCTGGCGCCCCCGGCCGGCTCGGCGGGGCCGACGGGGACGGGTGCGGGGGCGAGGGATCGGCGGGTGCGGGGCCGGTGGGTGCCGGGCTCGCGTGGACGGGGGCCGGGTGGGCGGGGACCGCGTCGGCGGGGGCCGGGTGGGTCGGCAGGCCGTGGGCGGTTGCCGGGCCTCCGCGGTCGGGAGCCGGGTGGACCGGGAGGCCGTGGGTGGCGGCCGCGGCCTCGTAGGCGGGGGCGGCGTAGGCCGGCAGTTCATGGGCGGTGGCCGGAACCTCGTACACGGGGGCCGCGTGAGCCGGGACCTCGTCCGCGGCGGGCGCGTGGGCCGACACGTGATCGGCCGGAACCCCGTAGGCCGGCGCCTGGGGGGCGGGGGCCGGGTGGAGTGGCACCCCACGGGCGGATGCCGGGTGGGCCGGGATCTCCTCGGCGGGGGCCGGGTGCACCTCGCCTTCCTGCGCGGGAGCTCCGTAGGCAGGGGCCTGGGGAGCGGGGGCCGCGTGGAGCGGCACCTCACAGGCGGGGGCTCGTGGGGGACCCGTGGACCGGGGAAGCCGGGGCCAGGGGGTCGGACGGCGGGAGCACGTGCAGCCGCCCCTCGGTGTGCCGTTCCGGAAGCAGGTCGAGGACCGCACGGCGGTGGGAGTCCACCGTGGCGTCGTCGTGGGGGTCGGGGGTGGCCGGCACCTGGAGCCGCAGCACAGGGCCCGTGCCGAGCCGGGCGTAGCCACGCCCCGGGGGCACGTACGGCGGGGGCGTGGTGTGCGGCGGTGCGCCCAGCACGGCCGCGAGCTGGTGGGGGGCGGCGTGGCCGAGGGCCACCCGCGCCCTGGTCTGCGAGCGGACCGTGTCGCTCAGCGCGTCGACCGTGTCGAACTGCTCCGCCAACACGACTGTGACGTTCGCGGCCCGGCCGTGCCGCAGCGGCACGGCGAGCAGCTCCTGCGGGTCCTGCCGGCCTTCGGACGCCGCCAGGTCGCCGAGCGCGCTCGGCCGGTCCAGCAGGATCCACAGCGGGCGCCGCACCTCCGCCGGCACCGGCTCGCCCGCCTCGCGGGCCCGGTGCGCGGCCGCCAGCCGCCGCTCCGTCTCGTGGGCCGCCCACTCCAGGGCCGACAGCGCCCCCGGCAGCCCGCACTCGACGCCCACGACCCCGTGCCGCCCGGCGAGGCACGCGTACTCACCCGTACCGCAGCCCTCCACCACCAGCACGTCCCCCGCGTGCTGGAGGGCCTGCAGCGCCACCGACCGCAGCAGCGTGCTGGTGCCGCTGCCGGGCTGGCCCACCGCCAGCAGGTGCGGCTCCGTCGAGCGCGGCCCCGTACGCCACACCACAGGCGGCGCGTCCCGCGACCCGTCGCCGTCCCGCACCGGGACGGTGCGCTGGACGGCGTCCTCGTCGGTGAAGCCGAGCACCGTCTCACCGGGCACCGTCACGAACCGCTGCGCCACGATGGACGCGGGCAGCGCCGGCAGCACCCGCACCGCCAGCCGGTTGCCCTCCTCGTCCCAGTCGAAGCGGTACTCGCGGTCGCGCCCCGACTTGGCGGCGAGCAGCTGCTCGATCCGGGCCCGCGAGCCGGGATCGCCGTCGGGGAAGTACGCCGGGTACGCGATCTGCAACCGGGTGGGCCGGCCGTCGCCGTCGAAGGCGACGTCACTGAAGACCGCCGTCCACGCACCGCCGTGCGCGTACAGCGGACTCGGGTCCTCGGGCACCGAGAAGTACGGCACCAGCGCCTCGTACAGCGCCTTCAGCCGTTCCGCCTCGGCCTCGTCCGGACCCGTCTTCACCACGGGGCGCTCCCGCCCCTTCCACGCGGCCGCGGCCATCACCGCCATGAGGGCCAGCAGGGGCCCGTACGGCATGAGCAGTACGGCCAGGACGCACGCGGCGGCCACGAGCAGCGTGGGACCGCGCCGCTCCTTGGGGGTGTCCGCCCACTTCGCGCGCCCGGCCGCCGCGAGCTTCCGCAGGCCCCGGCCGATGGTGATCAGCGGATGGAGGACGTCCGTGGCGTTGTCGGCCGCCGTGCGCACGATCTCTCGGCCGCGAGCGATCGGAACGCTGCCGCTGGTGAGGATGCGGGGGAGTGGTCGCCGGGCCACGTCGTCTCCTGGGGGTCCTGGTGGGTTCGTGGAAGGGAGGGGAGGGCCGGTGCTGCGGGCCGGCGTCAGAAGTTGATGCCGCCCAGCAGGCTGGCGAGGCTCTGGCCGCCCGCCGTGATGCTCGGGGCGATGGCGGTGCCCGCGAGGTAGAAGCCGAAGAGGGCGCAGACGATGGCGTGGGACGCCTTGAGCCCGTCCCTCTTGAAGAAGAGGAAGACGATGATCGCGAGCAGCACCACGCCTGAGATCGAGAGGATCATGAGCGGTTCTCCTGGTTGAAGGGACAGTCACCATGAGTCATTCCAGGCTCACCGCAAGCATCTATGCCGCAAAAGGTGCAAAAGGGTGAAAAGTCAGTGTTTTCACTTGACCGGCGTACACCGCGGGGCGCCCCTCGGCCCCCGCGGCGGGCAGTACCCTGTCGGTTCACTCGTACGGCTGACCTCGGCTGACTCGGGCCTGGCCCGCCGCGCGAGCCCCGGAAGCAGCACACGAGCCAGGAAGGTGGCCGCAGATGAGTGAAGAGACACCGGACCCCGAGGTCGTCGCCCTCGCGTCGAAGATCTTCGACCTCGCACGCTCGGGGGACGCGGCGTCGCTCGCCGCCTACGTCGACGCGGGAGCCCCGGCCGACCTCGCCAACGAGCAGGGCGACACGCTCGTCATGCTCGCCGCCTACCACGGCCACGCCGAGGCCGTCACCGCCCTGCTGGCCCGCGGCGCCGACCCGAACCGCCCCAACGACCGCGGCCAGACCCCCGTCGCGGGCGCCGTGTTCAAGGGCGAGGACGCCGTGGTGCGCGCCCTCCTCGCCGGCGGCGCCGATCCGGAAGCCGGCACTCCGTCAGCCGTGGATACCGCCCGCATGTTTGGGAAGACAGACCTCCTGGAGCTGTTCGCGGCGCGGTGAACCGGCCCCGAACAGGGCATGGCCCCCCGGTGCACACAGCACCGTAAATGTGGTCGCGGCGGGGAAAACGCTGGGTCATCATGACGACGACGGGGCCCACCGGGGGCCTCACGAGGAAGAAGGCAGAGGCAGGAACGATGGCTGACACCAAGCGGCAGACGACGGGCGGCTCCACATGTTGCTGCGCGGCCTAGCCGGCCACCCCACCCCGGACGTCCCCGCGAACCGGCGGCCCGGCCACGTCGACAGCTTGATGTGAGGCATCTCCCATGTTCGAACCAGTCATAGCGCCGAGCGGCACCCTGCTCGGCCTGCTCCAGAGGGGGCGCGGCGACGGCACGCTGCACGCGCTCGCCGCCCCGCGCGCCGAAGCCCTCGCTGCCCTCGACCACTGCGTCCTCAACGACCCCCGCCGCGACTGGCAGGTCGAGAACCGCTCCCTTTACTACGCCCGCCTCTACCTCGACCTGCACGGCGGGCTGGAGGCGGTCGAAGAGCACCTCTTCGGCCCCGACGACCACGTCGACACCGAGGAGTCGCGCACCGGTCTCGCCCTCGCCGTCCTCGGCCACCTCGCCGCGTACGGCCGGCTCGACGCGCTCCTGCTGCTGCGCCGCTACGTCACGACCGGCGCGAACTGGGCCTGGGCCCTCGACGAGCTCGCCCTGCGCGACGACGACGCCGCGCTGCGCCGCCTCGCCGACCCCGTCCTGGCGCGGTTCCCGGCCACCCCGAGGGCGACGCCGCCCTGGCCGCCGCCGTGCGCGACGCCTACGAGCCCCGGCCGTGGCGGCTGTGGGCCGACGACCCGCGCGAAGCCGTCGGCGCCCGGGTGCGCGCCGCGGGCGAGCAGGGCTCCTTCGACCGCTGGCAGCGCCAGATGCGCCCCACCGGGCCGCGTCCCGGCTGGAGCGTCCAGGCCGTGTTCGACTGGGCCCAGCAGGGCCTGGAGGAGCGCGGTGCGCTGCTGCACGCGCCCGCCGCCCGCTGCCTCACCGCGGTCGCGGGACCCGACGACCGGCCCCTCATCCTGGAGGCCGCCCGCAGCGGCCCCGACGGCGCCCGCAGCGCCGCCCTCCACTACCTCGCCGAGGCGCGCGACCCGGCCGTACTCGACCTGATCGAGGCCGCCGCGAGCAGCACCTCGCCCCTCGTCGCCGACGCCGCCGTCAGCGCCTTCGAGCGGATGTGCGGGGAAGACGCCGTCGACCGCGCCCGCGGGTGGGTGCACCGCCCCGACGCCCTCGGCAGTTCCGCCGGGGCCGTGCTCGCCGCACGCGGCGGCGTCCAGGACGCCCCTCTCGTCCTGGGAGCCCTCCGCAGGGCCGTCCGCGGCGACGGGCCGGACGCCGCCTCCTCTTCCCGCTCGTCGACGGCGCCGGGCGCCTCGGCATCGCCTGCGCGGCGCCCGTGCTGCGCCACGTCTACCGCGAGACCGCCTCCTCGGAGCTGCGCGGCCGCACCGCCCGCGCGCTCGCCGCGACGGACCCCTCCTTCCGGACCGGTTTCGCCGTCGAATGCCTGTGGGACTGCGAAGAGACCACCCGGGAGGTCGCCGCGCTGCACGCCGAGACGGGAGACCTCCGCGTCGCCGAGCGCCTGCGCCGCCTCGCCAGCGATCCGGCGGAGGAGGACGAGGTGCAGACCGCGGTCCGCAGCAGGATCGGACCGGACGCGCCGACGCGCTGACGGCCGGCGGCGGCACCGCGTTCGGGGCGGCGCCGCCGGTGACTCCCCGCGTTCCCGTTTACCGGTGCGGCACCCGGGGCCTGTGCGTGCCCTGTCGGGCCTGTCCGAGCCCTGTCGGTGTCTGAGCAGTTCGCGGGGCGTCAGCGGTCCGTGGAGCGTTGGGGTGGTCGGGGTGGTCCGGGTGGTCGGGGTGGTCGGGGTGGTTGGGGTTGGCCGGGGCCTCGGGGGCCGGGAGGCGTGAGCGGTCAGGGCGGGGCGGGGCGGGGCGTTCGGGTCTGAGGGGCCTGAGAGGCGTCCGTGCCTGAGGGGGCTGAGGGGCCTGGAGGTCCCGATGGGTTGCGTGGTCCGGGTCGACGGGGCGGGCCCGGTCGAGGGGTGGTAGAGGTCCTTGGGGTGGCCCGGGTCCCTCGGTGTGGTCCGGGTGCCCGGTGTGGTCAGGGTCCCTTGGTTTGGGCCGGGTTCCTCGGTGTGGTCCGGGTTCTGGGGCGGTTCGCCGCCGGTGCGGTCCGGGGTTCAGGCCGGGCGGGAGGAGCGGGTCGTCCGCGGCCGGCACCCGGGACCGGGCCGGGCCCAAACGCTCATGGCGCGTTCCCCGCGGCGACAGATCCAAGTCGGCGGCCCCTCGCCCGGCGCGGCGACAACACCCCTATGCGTGTCGTCATCGTCACCGAGTCCTTCCCTCCCGACGTCAACGGCGTGGCCCACTGCGCCCTCCAGACCGCCCGGCACCTCGCCACCCGCGGCCACGAGCCCCTCGTGATCGCCCCCGCCGGCCCCGAGACGGGCGACACGGAACCGGCGCCCTGCCCCGTCGTGCGCGTCCCGGCACTGCCGCTGCCCGGCTACCCGCAGGTCCGGGTGGCGCTGCCCAGCAGGCGCGCCGGCGCCGCGATCGCCGCCCACCGGGCCGACCTCGTCCACCTCGCCGCCCCTTCGTGCTGGGGGTGCGGGGCATGGCGGCCGCCGCCGCCTCGGGCTGCCCGCCGTCGCCGTCTACCAGACCGACCTCGGCGGCTACGCCCGCGCCTACCTGGGCGCGGGGAGGCGGCCGCGTGGCGGCGCATGCGGGCGGTGCACGCCGCCGCGGACCGGACCCTCGCCCCGTCCACCGCGGCCGCCCGAGACCTCGCCGCCCACGGCGTGCCGCGGGTCCACCTGTGGCCGCGCGGCGTCGACACCGACCGCTTCCGGCCCGGTCGGCGGGACGAGGCACTGCGCCGCACCCTCGCGCCCCGGGGCGAACTGCTCGTGGGGTACGTCGGGCGGCTCGCGCCCGAGAAGCACGTGGAACTGCTGGCAGGAGTGTGCGGCCTGCCCGGCGTACGCGTCGTGGTCGTCGGCGACGGGCCCAGCGAGCCCGGCCTGCGGACCGCCCTGCCCGGCGCGGTCTTCCTCGGCCGGCGTACGGGGGACGAACTGGCCACGATCTTCGCGTCGTTCGACGTGTTCGCCCACACCGGGCCCTACGAGACGTTCTGCCAGACCGTGCAGGAGGCCATGGCCTGCGGGCTCCCCGTGGTGGCCCCGGCCGCGGGCGGCCCGCTGGACCTCGTACGGCATGGCGTGACCGGCCTGCTCGTCCCGCCCCACGACCCGGACGCCCTGTGCGCGGCCGTCGCCGGGCTGGCCGCGGACCCCGCCCGCCGCACGGACTACGGCGGTGCCGGGCGGGCCGCCGTGGAGGGGCGTACGTGGCAGGCGGTCGGCGACCGGCTGCTCGACCACTACGCGGAGGTGCTGGACAGCCGGGCGCAGCGGGCGGTGGCGGCATGAGCGCCGCGTACGGCAGCAGCGGGCGCGGCGGGACCGGTGAGGGGGGCGGCGGGACCGGTGCCGGTGCCCGTGCCGTGGAAGCACGCGGGGCGGGCGACGGCCGGGAGGCGGCGGCGCGCGGGGACGGGCGGTACGCACCGCCGTGCCGGCAGCGGTCACCAGGCCACCGACGTGCGCGGCGCAGCCGGCGGACGGGGTGCTTCCGACCCGCGCGGTGCGGTCGGCGCCGCCGGTGCCGTGTCCGGCCCCGGCGCCGTGTCCGGCCCGGGGGACGGGCTCGACGAGGGCGCCGTGACCCGTGCGTACGGTCCGGTCATGCCGTTCCCTGCGTTCGGCGGGAGCGGCGCGGCCGCCGCAGGCGGGGCCCGCGGGCTGCGGATCGTGCGGCTCGCCAACTTCGTCGCCCCGGCGTCCGGCGGGCTGCGCACCGCCCTCGACGAGCTCGGCCGGGGCTACGCGGCAGCGGGCCACGAGCCCGTCCTCGTCGTCCCCGGCGCCGAGGCCGCGGACGAGGACACCCCGCAGGGCCGGGTCATCACCCTCCCCGGACCCGAACTGCCCGGGACCGGCGGCTACCGCGTCCTCGCCGGACGCCGGGCGCTGAGCCGGCTGCTCGGGGAACTGGCCCCCGACCGCCTTGAGGTCTGCGACCGCACCACCCTGCGCTGGACGGGGGAGTGGGCACGCCGCGCCCGCGTCCCGGCCGTCATGGTGTCCCACGAGACCGCCGACGGCGTGCTGCGCGCCTGGGGCGTGCCGCCGGGCCCCGCGGCCGGCCTCGCGGACCGGCTCAACCGGCGCAGCGCCTGGGCGTACAGCAGGATCGTGTGCACCACGCGGTGGGCGGAGCGGGAGTTCCTCCGGATCGGCGCGCGGAACGTCGTGCGGGCACCGCTCGGCGTCGACCTGCGCCGACGCCGACCCGACCAGCGCGACGACGCCCTGCGGGCGCACTACGCGCGGGGGGCGGACGTGCTCCTGCTGCTCTGCTCCCGGCTGTCGGTCGAGAAGCGTCCCGGCATGGCCCTGGACACCCTGGCGGTGCTGCGGCACCGGGGCGTGCGCGCGGCCCTCGTCGTGGCCGGCGACGGCCCCCTGCGCCGCTCACTGGAGCGCAGGGCCCGGGAGCTGCGGCTGCCTGTGGACTTCGTCGGGCACATACGGGCCCGGCAGACCCTCGCCGGGCTCCAGGCGGCTGCGGACGTGTGCCTGGCACCGGGGCCGGCCGAGACCTTCGGACTGTCCGCGCTGGAGGCCCTGGCCTGCGGCACGCCCGTCGTCGTCAGTGCCTCCTCCGCGCTGCCGGAGGTCGTCGCCGGGGCCGGTGTCGCCGCCCGCGACACGCCGGAGGCGTTCGCCGCCGCCGTCCAGGCCGTACTGTCCCGTCCGGAGCGGGTGCGCCGCGCCGCGGCCAGGGCCCGGGCGGAGCTCTTCTCGTGGGACCGCGCGGTCGCCGCCTTCCTCACGGCGCACGACGCGGCGCACGACGGCCCGCAGGGTGGCGCGTATGACGCGGCGCACGACGGCCCGCAGCGTGGCGTGTATGACGCGGCACGTGGGGGCGTGCACGGTGCTGCGCACGGCGTCCCGCCCGAGACCGCACCGGCCGCGGCGTACGGCGTCCCTCACGGCGCCGTCCCGCAGGCTCCGCCCGACGGCGGCGCGCGGTACGCCCCGGGCCGCCCGCGGCCGCGCCGGGCGGCCCGGGGCCTGCGGTCCTGGCGGGAGGCAGCGGCGGGCAGGCCCCGGCCCCCAGAACCGGGGAAGCCCCGTGACCGCCCCCGACGCGGGGACGCCGCCCCCGCACCCCCGGCTTCGCCTCCACCGGCAGACCCTGCCGTCCCCGCCCGACTGCTCGCCGACCCCGCGGCCGCGGCCGTCCCCGGCGCAGGCCGCGCCCTCCCGCCCCCCTCGCCGGCGGCGCGGGCGGCGTCCGGCGAGCCGGGGAGAACCGCGCCTCCGCCCGGCCCGCGGATCCCGCCCGCCCCCTGCGGTTCGCCGCGCTGGGTGACTCCCTCACCGCGGGCGTCGGCGACCCCGTCGCAGCCGGCCTGCGCGGCTGGGCGGCGCTCCTCGCCGGGGCCCTGTCGCCGGAGGACGCGCCGCGCACCGCCGAGTTCCGCAACCTCGCGGTCAGCGGCGCGCTCGTACGGGACGTGGCCGTGGAGCAGGTACCGCGCGCCCTCGCCTACGGGCCCGATCTGGCCGCCGTCGTCGTGGGGCTCAACGACACCCTGCGGGCCTCCTTCGACATCGCCCAGGTGGCCGCCGACCTCGACCGTGCTCTGGGCCGACTGGCCCGCGGCGGCACGGTGCTCCTGACGGCCTGTCTGCCCGACCCGGGGCGCATGCTCCGGCTGCCACCCCCGCTGGCCCGCCCCCTGGCCCGGCGCCAGCGCGCCGTCAACACCGTCGTGCACGCCCTGTCCGCCCGCCACGACACCGTCCACGTGCACCTCGCGGACGCCGAGTGGGTGAAGGACCGGAGCCTGTGGAGCGCCGACCGGCTCCACCCCGGGGAGCGCGGCCACCGCGTCGTGGCCGCGCGGTTCCACGCGCTGCCGGCCGACCGGGGGCTGGCGCACGGTCCCGCTCCCGGCTGCGTACCGGACCAGCCGCCGCCCACCCGCGCGGACACCCTGCGGTGGATGGCGACCGCGGGGACCGCCTGGGTGGCACGGCGGTTCCGCGACCTGCTGCCGCAGCTGCTCGTACTGGCCGGGGCCGAGACGGCGGCCTGGGCGCGGGGCACCGGCGCCCGCCTCGACGCCCGCGCCCGGCGCGAAGCCGCAGCCGCACTCGCCGCGCTGCCCCCGGCGGACCCGCGCTCGGCGGGCTCGTACCTGGTCGGCCTGCATTCGGTGGGCGTGCTCTCGCCGGGCTTGCACTGGGGCGACCCGTGCTCCCTGCACCCGCGCTCGGCGGGCCTGCATTCGGCGGGCGTGCTCTCGCCGGGCCTGCACTGGGGCGACCCGTGCTCGCTGGACCAGCGCTCGGCGGGCCCGTACCCGGCGGGCCCGCACTCGGTGGGCGTGCTCTCGTCAGGCCTGCACCCGGGCGACCCCCGCTCGCTGGACCCGCCCCCGGGGGTACCCGTTCCCCGCGTGCCCGCCCCCGGTGTACCCGTCCCCGCGGACCCGTTCCCCGCGTACCCGCCCCCGGCGGACGTGCCCCGCACGGACCCGGCAGGCCTCGGCCGGGCCGCGGAGCCCGCCGCGGATCCGGCCGCCTCTCCGGCACGCCGAACCGACACCGGAAGGGCGACCACCACGGCCACCGCCTGCACGCACGGGGGCAAGGGAGCACGGCAGGGACGACGGGACACCGGGGCGCCGGCCCCGCCGCCTCCGCTCCGAGGCCGTCCGCGACCGTGTCGCCGGGGTGACCGGAGCGCGTCGGCGCCGGAGCCGCTCACCCCCGCACGAACCGCACCGTCGAGCCGGGCGCCGCCTGCGCCGCCGCCGCGAGGTCCGCCTCCCGCACCACGGCCACGACCGGATACCCCCCGGTCGTCGGATGGTCGGCGAGGAACACCACCGGGCGGCCGTCCGGCGGGACCTGCACCGCACCGCGCACCATGCCCTCACTCGGCAGCTCCGCCGTCACGGCCCGCTCCAGCGGCGGGCCCTCCGTACGCAGCCCGATCCGGTTGGACGCAGAGGACACCCGGTACGCACCCGTGGTGAACACGCGCAGCGCCCGCTCCGTGAACCATCCGTCCCGAGGACCGAGCCGCACCCGCAGCACCAGCTCCCCCGGGACACCCGGCCACGGCACCGCGTCGCACCCGGTCGCGAGCGGCAGCGGACCCGGGCCCAAGGGCAGGACCGCCCCCGCCGCCAGCGGCTCGGGGCCCAGCCCCGCCAGCAGGTCCGCCGACCGGCTGCCGAGCACCGGCTCCACCGCCACGCCCCCGCGAACGCCACGTACGACCGCACGCCGCGCACGGCCCGCCCCACGTCCAGCACGGCGCCCGCCGGAACCCGCACCGCCGCCCCCACGCGGCGGGCCGCCCGTCGACCGCGACCGGGCACGGCGCGCCGCCGACCGCCATGGCCACGGCGCGGTGCGGCCGCACCGCGCACCCGTCGAGCGTCGTCTCCAGCACCGCCGCGCCTTCCGGATTGCCCACCAGGCGGTTCACCAGCGCGGCGGCCCCCGGATCCAGCGCACCCGACCGCGGCACGCCCAGGTGGGCGTGGCCCGGCCGGCCCTGGTCCTGCACGGTGGTCAGGGCGCCGCCCCGCACCACCGTGAAAGCCCGCTCCGTCACGTCGCCTCCCTCACGGCACCACCACGAACCGCACCCGCACCCCCGGCGACAGCAGCGCCACGGGATCCCGGCCCGGGTCCCACAGCACCGCGTCGGTCGCCCCGATCAGCCGCCAGCCACCGGGTGACGACCGCGGGTAGACACCCGTGTACGGGCCGGCCACGGCCACCGACCCGGCAGGCACGGAAGTCCGGGGCGTGGCCCGCCGCGGCACCTGGTACCGCTCCGGCAGGCCCGTCAGATAGCCGAAGCCGGGGGCGAACCCGCAGAACGCCACCCGGTGCTCCAGCCCCGCGTGGATCCGCCCGACCTCTTCCGGCGCCACCCCCCACAGTGCGGCGACCTCCGCCAGGTCCGGCCCGTCGTACCGCACCGGCAGCTCGACCAGCGGCTCCACGCGCGCGTGGAGCGGCTCCGGGGTCCACCGCACCACCTGGGCCGCCAGCGCACGCGGATCGTCCACCCCGTCCAGCAGCACCGTCCGCGCCCCGGGCACCACGTCCCGTACGGGCGGCAGCGAACCGGCCGCCCTCCGGCGCAGCACCTCGGCGTGGAACGCCCAGGCCGCCGCACCGTCGGGGAACTCCACGAGCAGCGCCCGCTCGCCCACCTCCAGCACCCTCACGCGAACGGCTCCACCCGGACACCCGCCTCCTCCAGGCCCGCCCGGACCCGCCGCGCCAGCTCCACCGACCCCGGCGTGTCGCCGTGCAGGCACAGCGAACGCGCCCGCACGGCCACCGGGCGGCCGGAGTGCGACGTGACCGTACCCGTCAGCGCCATCGACACCGACCGCCGCACCACCTCGGCCGGATCGTGCAGCACGGCCCCGTCCCGCCCGCGCGGCACGAGGGTGCCGTCCGCGGCGTACGCCCGGTCCCCGAACGCCTCCGTGACGACCGGCAGCCCCGCCTCCCCGGCCAGCCGGTGCAGCAGCGACCCCGGCAGCCCCAGCAGGGGAAGCCGCGCCCCGGCGAGCAGCACCCCCTCGACCACCGCCGCCGCCTGCTCCTCGTCCCGCACCACGCGGTGGTACAGCGCGCCGTGCGGCTTGACGTACGCGACGCGGGCGCCGGCCGCCCGCGCGAAGACCTCCAGCGCGCCGATCTGGTACGCCACCTCGGCGGCCAGCTCGTCCGGCGGCACGTCCATCGCGCGCCGCCCGAAACCGGCGAGGTCCCGGTACGACACCTGCGCGCCGATCCGCACGCCGCGCTCCGCGGCGAGGGAGCAGACCCGCCGCATGGTGACGGCGTCGCCCGCGTGGAAGCCGCACGCCACGTTGGCGCTGGTCACCACGGACAGCAGCGCCTCGTCGTCGGTCAGCCGCCAGCGCCCGAAGCCCTCGCCGAGGTCGGCGTTCAGGTCGATCGACACGCCCGCCCCGCCCGGGCCCGCGTCCGTGCCCTCGTGCCGGAGCCTGTCCCCGTGCCGGGGCACCGCCCCGGGCGGGGTGCCCGCGCCGCGGTCGCCACCGCCACCGCCACCCGCGCCCGCGTCCGGGCGCGCGGATCCCGGCACGCCGCCCGAGTCACCGGCCCCGCCCGCGGGCACGTCCGGGCCCCCGCGCAGGCCCGCACCTCCGACACCGCCCGCGCCCCCGTCGAGGCGCACGGTCCGGGCCTCACCGCGCGCACCCCGGTTCCGGTCCCCGCCCCGGCTCCCGCGCAGGCCCGCGTACCCCTCGCCGCCCGGCGCCTGCCCGCCGCCGCGCGGACCGGCGCCCCCGCGGAACACGCCGTACCCGCCGTCCCTGTTCGTGTGCATGTCCACGCAGACCTTCCCGCTCCGCTCCCGCCACCGGCCCTGCCGCCCGGCGCACCACCGCGCGGTGCCCGCCACCGTAAAGGATCAGTGTCCCCGGAGGTCCGCCGTTTCGACCGCTGTCAGTCCGAGGACCTACTCTGTCCACCGTGACTTCGCCTGCCCCGACGGAACCGACGGAAGCCGCTGCGCCCCAGCTCAGCGCGGGGCCGAGGCCCGCGCAGGGCCCGGCCGCCGACGAAGGGCTGGCGCGCCGCCTGCGCGCCCTCGCCTGCACCGCTCCGCTGCACGACCTGGACGCCCGCAAGGCGAACCTGGCGGGGGAGTACTCGGTCTACGCCATGGCGGAGGTCGCCCTCGCGGCGATCGACCTCGTCACGCTCAACATGGACTTCGACACCGGCGCCGACCACGAGCAGATCGTCGCCCGGCTGCTGCCCCGCGTCGCCGCGCAGGCACCCCGGCGACCCGCCGCCGAGCACGAGCGGGTCGCCCGCTGGGTGCTGGAGAACCTGATCAACGTCGGCAGCGTCGACCGCGGCTTCCGCGCCGTGTACGGCACGTTCGGCGCCGACGGCGTCTACGTCCGCCGCGACTACGACTTCAAGCTCATCGAGGAGGTCCCCGGCTACGGCGGCGCGGTCTACCTCCGCACCACGGACGAAGCCGTGAACGTCCTCGTCGGCGCCCTCGACACGGACGTCACCAGTGCCCAGATCGCCGCCGAGGTCAAGCTGGAGGTCCTCATCAGCCGCGGCCGGCTGGCGGACGCGCAGCTCGCCGCCGAGCAGGCCCGCTACCGCACCGTGCAGTACGCGGAAACGCTCCGCAGGACCCTGGAGGCCACCCGGCGCAACGTCCGGGTCG
Organism: Streptomyces sp. CC228A; assembly: GCF_021390935.1. GTDB lineage: Bacteria > Actinomycetota > Actinomycetes > Streptomycetales > Streptomycetaceae > Streptomyces. The sequence goes on along the minus strand of NZ_JAJPUI010000001.1, from coordinate 426,767 downwards.
TCGACTGGCTCAGCGCCGTCCCCGACATGATCGACGAGGCCCTCGCCCACGTCGCCGACCGCTACCGGCACGAGAACGCGATCCTCACCAACATCCGCAAGGCGCGCGACGAGGCGGAGGACCCCGAGCACAAGCGGCGCGCCGCCGAACTCGTCGACATCGTCAAGGACTGCATCCGCCGCCACACCCAGCTCCAGTCCCGCCTCCTGGAGGCCGGACCGCTGTTCCGCGCGGAGCAGGACCGGCAGGCCTTCGCCCGGCCCGCCGCCCGCACCGGCCTCGACCTGCACGGCCAGCTCCTCGCCCCGCTGCTGCCGCTGCCCAGGGAACAGGCCGTCCGCGTCACCGACGCCTACTTCGCCCGCGGCACGGGACTGCGCAGCCCCGGGGCCGTCCGCCTCGGCGACCTCGTCGACCTGCTCCTCACCCCGCCGCAGGAGCGCGAGCACCTCGGCGCCGAGATGCCCAAGCCGGACCTGATCGCCACACCCGACGACAGCCGGTTCAGCGAGGCGCAGCTCACCATGGCCATGGAACTCCTCGACCTGGAGCACGACGCCCCGCGCCGCCTCTCCGGGCTCCTCGCCGACGCCCGCCGCCGCGACCCCGACCTGCCGTACCTCGTGGCCCTCCTCGCGGTGCACGCCGCGAGCCCCCCGGTCGGCACCGCCTACCGGCAGGGCGAGCAGCGCCTGCTGTTCGCCGTCGACGACGGCACGCCGCTCGACGACCCCGAGTTCGGCGGCGCCGACCTCATCGTCGGCACCGCCCTCCTCGACGCCGCCGGGATGGCCGCCGCCCGGACGGACACCGCGTGACCGGCCGCGGCCCCCGCCCCGGGCGGCCCGCACGGGCCATACCCGCGCGGCGGACCGCACGAGCCCGGCGCCACCGCCCGCGCGCCGCTGCGGTCACCGCCGCCCCCTGAGCCCCACCCCGTACCCGCACCGCACCGCACCAAGGAGCCCCCGCCGTGAGCGACCACCACGCAGAACCCGACGCGTGGAGCGATCCGGACGCCGACACCCGCGCGCCCGAACCCGCCGCGCCCGGCACCGCCCACGCCGCCGTCACCCCGGCCGACGCCGCCGACGCGGCCCGCCTGGTCTCCTTCGGGCTCCAGCCCAGGCTGCTGCCCGCCCGCGACGCCGAGTACGCCGAACTGCTGCGCCGCTACCGCGACGACCCCGCGTTCGCCCGGCTCGCCGACGCCGTCGCCACCGGCCTCGGGCTCGTCGTCCTGGAGGTCTCCCCGCGCGCCGGCATGGCCGTCACCGCCGACGAGGACTCCGTCTTCGCCGTCCGCATGGGCGACTACGCCCGCCGCGCCTCCGCCGACTCCGCCGACCGCTTCCTGCACGGCCTCGCCCACCTCGCCGTCGCCGCCCTGGCCTTCCCGCGCCCCGAGGACCTCGCCGACGACACGTACATCGGCCGCGTCTCCGTCCACGGCGTCGACGCGTTCGTACGGCAGGCCTGCCGGCGCCTCGAAGAACGCGCCGAGCAGTCCGGTGAGAACACCGACCCCGCCACCGGCGCCCCCGGCCTCGAAGCCGCCTGGCGCGTCTACACCCGGCGCAGCGCCACCGGCGCCACCAAGGACGCCCGCCGCCTCGCCGGATCCACCACCGGCATCATCGGGAAGGCCATGGCCTTCCTCACCGACTCCGGCTTCCTGCAGCGCACCGGCGACGAGGCGGGCGGCACGTACCGCACCACCGCCCGCTACCAGCTCCAGGTCCGCGACATGGCGGGCAACGCCGCCATGGCCGAACTCCTCGACCTGGGCGTCGTCCCCGTCTCGGACGGCTCCGCCACGCTCGTCCCGCCGCCCGACGGCGACGACCTGGACCTGGTCGCCGACGCCGGCCTCCCGTTCCACGGCTGAGCCCGCCGCACCCGCACCCGCCCCCGTCCGCCCCACCGCCACCGCACGCCACCACGAGAGTCCGCCGCCATGTACGAGCTGTCCCGGGTCCGCCTCTACTCCATCGGACCCGCCGGTGCCCGCTATGCCGACACCGTGCTGGACCTGCGCGGAGTGGGCGCGCCCGTGCCCCACCCCGCCCCCGCCCAGGCGGAGTTCTTCGAGGACGAGCCGGTCGGCCCGCCCCGCCGCCCCGCGCCCGCCGGAGTGCTGTTCCTGGAGAACGGCGGCGGCAAGTCCGTCCTCCTGAAGCTGATCTTCTCCGTGATGCTGCCCGGCCACCGCAACACCCTCGGCGGCGCCAGCTCCGGCGTGCTCCGCAAGTTCCTCCTGGCCGACGACTGCGGCCACGTCGCCCTGGAGTGGCAGCACACCCTCACCGGCGAGCTCGTCGTCGTCGGCAAGGTCAGCGAGTGGCGCGGCCGCCAAGTCTCCAACGACCCCCGCAAGTTCGCCGAAGCCTGGTACTCCTTCCGCCCGGGCCCCGGCCTCAGCCTCGACAGCCTGCCCGTCGCCGAGGCCACCGCCGTGCGCCCCACCGCCGAAGGCGCCTCCGGCGCCCAGGGCCGCCGCCGCACCATGAAGGGCTTCCGCGACGCCCTCACCGAGGCGGGCAAGGCGTACCCGCACCTGGAGGTGTACTGGGAGGAGGTCCACGACCGCTGGAACGAACACCTCGGCGACCTCGGCCTCGACCCCGAACTCTTCCGCTACCAGCGGGAGATGAACGCCGACGAAGGCGAGGCCGCGGGCCTCTTCGCGGTCAAGAAGGACTCCGACTTCACCGACCTGCTGCTGCGCGCCGTCACCGACACCCGCGACACCGACGGCCTCGCCGACCTCGTCAGCGGCTTCGGCAGCAAGCTCGGCCGCCGCGCCGAACTCACCGCCGAACGCGACTTCACGGCCGGCTCCGTCGACCTCCTCGGCCGGATCGTCGAGGCGTCCGCGAGCCGCTCCCGCACCCGCGACGTCCACGCGGCAGCCGAACGCCGCACCCGCACCCTCGCCCGCCGCCTCGCCGCCAGGGCCGCACAGGAGCGCGGCCGTGCCTCCGAACTCGCCGAGCAGGTCAGCACCGCCGCCCACGCCGTCACCGGAGCCGAGCAGGCCCGCGCCCACAGCTCCCGCATCGCCGCCGAACTCGCCTACCGGCACGCCTCCCTCGCCCTCGCCGCCGCCGAGAAGGACGCCGCCGCCCTGCGCCGCGAGCTCATCGACGCCCGCACCCTGCACGCCGCCTGGCAGGCCACCGAGGTCGTCCTGCGCCACCGCGCCGCAGCCGACCGCTCCACCCGCGTGGCCGCCGCCATCCGCGAGGCCGAGCGGGACGCCGCACCGGCCCTGGCCGCCCGCGCCAAGGCCGCGGGCGACCTGGTCCGCGCCCTCCAGGCCGCCGCCGAGGAGGGCGAGCGCCACGCAGAAGAGGAGGAGGAGCGCTCGGCCGCCCTCCAGGAGGCCGCCGACGCCGCCCACCGCGACGCCACCGCCGCCGCCACCGAGGCGCAGCGCACCCGCAGCGAGGCCGGCCACCTGCGCCAGCGCCTCGCCGAGGTCGAACAGGAGACCGCCGAGGCCGTACGGGCGGCTGGCTCGACGACACCGCGCCCGACGCCGACCCGGCCCGCGCCGCCCTGGCCGCCAGCGACGCGGAGAGGACCGCCGTCGCGGCCTGGGACACCGCCCGGGAGGCCGCCCGCCTCGCCGCGGACCGCGCCCGGGAGGCCGCCGCGGACGAGTCCCGCGCCGAACTCGCCGCTGCCCGCGCCGCCGACGCCGCGGACGCCGCCCAGGCCGCCTACCAGGCCGAACGGCGCGCCGCCGCGGCCATCGCCGCCGGGGAACGGCTCGCCGAGCTGCTCAGCCTGCCGGCCGCCGCCCGCACCCCCGGTTCCCCCGCCAGAGCACCGGCGACCCCGGCGGACCCGCAGCCCCCGCCCCGCAGCCCGCACCGCGTGCCGCCGAGGGCCCCCTCACGGCCGAGGAGCTCGACCAGTACGCCGACGAACTGCGCGACCTCCTCGACCAGACCGTCACCGCCGCCGAACGCAAGCTCTTCGACCTGCGCACCGCCGCGGCCGACGACGCCCGCATCCTCGGCGCACTCGGCGACGGCGGACTCCTCCCGCCCGGCCCCGACGTGCTCGCCACCGTCGAGTTCCTCGGCGAGCACGGCATCCCCGCGCTCCCCGGCTGGCGCTACCTCGCCCAGTCCGTCGACCCGGCCGACCACGCCGCCGTCCTCGCCGCGCGCCCCGAACTCGTCGACGGCGTCGTCGTCACCGACCCCCTCTCATACACGCGGGCCCGCGAGGTGCTGTCCGGCGCCGCCCTGCTGCCGCGCTCAGCCGTCGCCGTCGGCACCGCCGCCGCCCTCCTCGCCCCCGTCCCGCAGTCCGCCGACGACAGCGGCGACGTGTTCCTCATCCCGCCGAACCCGGCCATGCACGACGAGCACGCCGCCGACGAGGAACGGCAGGCCCTGCGCGCCCGCGCCGCCGCCCGCGACGAGGAGATCCGCGCCCTCGCCGCCCGCCTCGCCGGCGACCGCTCCCTGGCCGCCCGCATCGGGTCGTGGCGCGCCGACTGCCCGCCCGGCATGCTCAGCGAACTCGCCGCCGGGGCCGCCTCCGCACGGGAGGCCGCGGAAGCCGCCGCGGCGGCCCTCGCCGACGCCCGCACCGTACGGGCCGAGGCCGACGAGGCCGCCGCCGAGACCGCCCGCGTACGGGAGGAGCGGCAGGAGGCCGCGCAGCGCGCCCGCCGCGCCGCCGACGCCCTCGCCGGCCTCGCCTCCCGGCTGCGCGACCGCGCCACCTGGCAGGTCCGCCTGCGGGAACTGGCCGACGAGACCGCCGAAGCGGAGGCCACCGCCCAGACCTGCCTGGAGCGGGCCCGCGCCGCAGACGAGGACCGCCGCGCCGCCCAGCGCGCCGCCGACGACGCCCACCGCACCGCCCGCGCCCTGCGCGCCGAGCGCTCCGAGATCGCCGGTGCCCACGAGGACCTCCCCGAGGACAAGCCCGACGGCACCGCCCTCCTCGACGGCGGCGTCCCGCGCCCCTCCCCCCGCGCTGCGCGAGGCGTACCGCGCCGCGTCCCAGCTGTACGAGAAGGTCGGCGTCGGCGCCGACCTGCGCGCCGAGCAGGCCCGCGCGGAGAGCGACGAGAGCGCCGCGCACGCCGAGCTCGACCGGCTCACCAACAAGGTCCGCACCCGGGCCGCCCAGCTCCTGGAGAGCCCCGACGGCGCCGACGGGCCGTCCCGCCAGGCCGCCGCCGCCCGCGCCGAGTCCCTGGTGCAGCTGCTGGAGTCGCGCACCTCCGAGGCCAGCGAGAAACTCGGCCGGCTGCGCGGCGAGGCCGAGCGCCTCGCCCCGGTCGACGGCGACGCGCACACCGAGCTGCCGGAGGACCTGGTGCCCGCCGACGCGGAGCAGGCCCAGACGCTGCTGCGCACCGCCACCGGCGAACTCGCCGCCCGCACCGACGCGCTGGAAGCCGCACGGGACGCCCACACCCGGCTGCTGCGCTCCCACCGCACCGCGGAGGAGTCCGCGGGCGGCTTCGACGAACTGGCCGCGCTGCTGCGGGACCTGCTGCGCGAGCACGCCGACGACGACGAGCAGCAGCCCGCCCCGTACCCCGACTCCCTCGACGACGCCCGCAAGGCCGCCGCGGAGGCCCGCCGCTCCCTGCGCGGCTGCGCCGCCGACCTGTCCGCCGCGGAGTCCGCCGTACGGGACGCCTGCGACGTCCTCGTACGGCACGCCAACTCCACCCGCTACGAGCAGGTCCGCACCCCGGCGCGGCAGCAGATCCGCGAACTGCCCGCCGCCGCCTTGCCGGAGCACGCCGCGAAGTGGGCGGAGGCGTTCGCGCCGCGCCTGCGCGTCCTCACCGACGAGCTGGCCCAGCTCGAACGCAACCGCGACTCGATCATCGACCGGCTGCGCGGCCTGGTCGAGTCCGCGCTCACCACCCTCCGCTCGGCCCAGCGGCTCTCCCGGCTGCCCGAGGGCCTCGGCGAGTGGTCCGGGCAGGAGTTCCTGCGCATCCGCTTCGAGGAGCCCGACCAGGCCACGCTCGTCGAACGGCTCGGCGAGGTCATCGACGAGGCCACCCGCGCCGCCGTCAAGAAGAACTCCGACCTGCGCCGCGACGGCATGTCGCTGCTGCTGCGGGGCGTCCACGCCGCACTCCAGCCCAAGGGGGTCGCCGTGGAGATCCTCAAGCCGGACGCGGTCCTGCGCGCCGAGCGGGTGCCGGTCGGCCAGATGGGCGACGTGTTCTCCGGCGGCCAGCTGCTGACGGCGGCCATCGCGCTCTACTGCACGATGGCCGCGCTCCGCAGCAACGACCGCGGCCGCGACAAGCACCGCCACGCCGGCACCCTGTTCCTGGACAACCCGATCGGCCGCGCCAACGCCACGTACCTGCTGGAACTCCAGCGCGCCGTGTCCGATGCGCTGGGCGTCCAGCTCCTCTACACGACGGGCCTCTTCGACACCACCGCGCTCGCCGAGTTCCCGCTGGTCATCCGGCTGCGGAACGACGCCGACCTGCGGGCGGGCCTGAAGTACATCAGCGTCGAGGAGCACCTGCGCCCGGGCCTGCCGCAGCCCCGCCCGGAAGGCGAGCAGATCCACGGCGAGATCACCGCGACCCGCATGTTCCGGCGCACCCCGGCAGACCCGCCGCCCCAGCCCGCCTCCTGACGCGGGCCCTCCGCCGGGCACCGGCCGCGGCGCTCCGCGGCCGGTTGCGCCGGGGAGCGCCGGCCCGGGCGGGCGCACCCGCCCCGGCGGGCACGCGCCCCACCCGGGCCGGGCCCAGTCCACTCACACCTGGGACAGCTCACCGGCCCCCGCATGCCCGCCTTGCGGAGACCGCGGCCGTATCCGCGCCGCCTCACGCGCGGCACGCCGCTCCCTGCGGCGCTCCCTGCGGAGCTGCCGCGCCGTGCTGCTGGGCTCCGAGACCACGCCGTACCGCTGCTTCCACACCTGCCGCGTCACCCACACGTCCAGCGCCGCCCAGGTGGCCGCCACCGTGCTGCCCACCGCGGCCAGCATGACCGGGAACGCCAGCCACGAGCCGGCCAGTGCCAGCAGACAGGCCATCATGGCCTGAATCAGCGTCAGGGAGATGACCAGCACCGCCCGTACCGCCGCCGAGCGGACCGGGTCGGGCAGCCTGCGCCGCCCCACCGGCTCCTCGACCCACAGCTCACGCCGCCCCCTGTTCATCACGCCTCACTCCCCACCGGACTCTCCTCAGGAGTAAGTGGCTGCCCGTCTTGAGCTGATTTACGCCGACAGATCCCACTGCCCCCGTACAAGAAGACGTATGACCGGACAGGAAGATTCCCGGAACACCGGCCCCAGCGCTCCGAGCTGTCCCCGCTCCCGCGGGATCCGGCCAGGTGGTCTCCGCCACAGCCCTGCCCGCCAACTCCCCGGATACCGGGACAACCCCAGAACAACGCCCTGCTCCCCGTCCCACAAAGACACGCAGGCACCTTCGGGTTGCCTGACCGTCAGTAGTAGGCTCGCGCAAGTTTGCTGATGCGTTGATGTGTACACCCGGAGCGTGCCAACGAGCGGCGGAGGCGGGTGCGAGCTGGGGGAGGCCATGCGCTTTCGCGGGAAGTCGATCCGCAGGAAGATCGTGGCGCTGCTGCTCGTGCCCCTCGTCTCCCTCACCGCCCTCTGGGGTTTCGCGACCTACCTGACCAGCCGCGAGGCCGGCCGCCTCCTCGACGTCGGCCACGTCCTCGAAAAGGTCGGACACCCCCTGGAGGGCACTGTCCGGGTCATCCAGCAGGAGCGCCGGCAGAGCCTGGTCTACCTCGCCGACCCCCGCACCGCCGACGCCCACGAGACCCTGCGCCGCCACCGCGCCGCCACGGACCGCGCCCTGGACGCGCTGCGCGCCGACGCCCGCGACCCCCGGGTCGCCGACACCATGGAGGGGGCCGCCGCCGGGCGGCTCGCCTCCCTCATGGAGGCGCTGGACGGCCTGGACACCCTGCGCCGCTCCGTCGACACCCGTGCCGTCGGCCGCATCCAGGCGCTGGAGTTCTACAACCGGCTCATCGACCCCTGCTACACCTTCCTCGTCCACCTCCACACGCTCGACGACGTCGAGATGGACAAGCAGGCCCGCGCGCTGGTCGGCCTCGCCCGCGCCCGCGAGATGGTCGCCCGCGAGGACGCCCTGATGGTGTCCTCCCTCATCAGCAACCGCCTCACCGCGGAGGAGGTCCGCCTCCTCTCCGACCTCGTCGCACGCCGCGAGCAGCTGTACGAGGTGAACCTGGAGATCCTGCCGACCGCCGAGCGCGAGGTCTTCCAGCTCTTCTGGCGCGAACCCGTGACCCAGCCCCTGCGCGAGGCCGAGGAGTCCGTCATCACCGCCGGCCCCACCGGCGACCCCGCGCGCGTCGTCGACACCGTGCGCTGGGAGCAGGCCGCGAACGCCGTCCTCAGCGGGCTCGCCGCCGAGAACACCCAGGCCGGCGCCCGCTACCGGGAACGCGTCGAACCCGCCGCGCACGGCATCCTGCTCCAGGCCGGTGCCGCCGGCATCCTCGGCTCCCTCGCCCTCCTGGCCTCGATCGTCGTGTCCGTGCGCATCGGCCGCGGCCTGGTCCGCGACCTCACCAGGCTCCGCAAGGAGGCCCAGGACCTGTCCGGGGTGCGGCTGCCCAGCGTCATGCGCCGCCTCGCGGCCGGTGAACACGTGGACGTCGAGACCGAGGTCCCGCGCCTGGAGTTCGACAGGGACGAGATGGGCCAGGTCGGCAAGGCCCTCAACACCCTCCAGCGCGCCGCCGTCGAAGCCGCCGTCAAGCAGGCCGACATGCGCCGCGGCATCTCCGAGGTCTTCGTCAACCTCGCCCGCCGCAACCAGGTCCTCCTGCACCGCCAGCTCACCCTCCTCGACGCCATGGAACGGCGCACCGAGGACACGGAGGAGCTCGCCGACCTCTTCCGCCTCGACCACCTCACCACCCGGATGCGCCGCCACGCCGAGGGCCTGGTGATCCTGTCCGGCGCCGCGCCCTCACGCCAGTGGCGCAGGCCCGTCCAGCTCATGGACGTCGTACGGGCAGCCGTCGGCGAGGTCGAGGACTACGAGCGCATCGAGGTGCGCCGCCTGCCGCGCATCGGCGTCAGCGGGCCCGCCGTCGCCGACCTCACGCACCTCGTCGCGGAACTGCTGGAGAACGCCACGGTCTTCTCGCCCCCGCACACCGCCGTGCAGGTCGTCGGCGAGCGGGTGGCGAACGGCTTCACCCTGGAGATCCACGACCGCGGCCTCGGCATGCCGGCCGAGGACCTGCTCGACGCCAACCTCCGGCTGGCCGAGACACCCGAGTTCGAGCTGTCCGACACCGACCGGCTCGGCCTGTTCGTCGTCAGCCGCCTCGCCCGCCGCCAGAACGTCCGCGTCTCGCTGCAGCCCTCGCCGTACGGGGGGACCACCGCCGTCGTGTTCATCCCGGCGGCCCTCCTCACCGAGGCCCCGGCGACCGAGGGCGCCGGCTTCCGCCTGGACCGCGCCGCCCAGGACCGCCCCGGCAAGGACCGCCGGGACGACACCGGCCGCAACGGCCCCGACCGCAGGAAGGCCCTGGAGGCCGCCGTCCTGGACGGCCCCGTCGAACTCGGCGAACCGGTGGAACCGCGTGCGCCCCTCGGCCTGCTCGGCGAGCTGGAAGACGACTGGGACGGCACCCTCCCCGGAGGCCGCGGCCACGGTCAGGCCGCCGGCGAGCCCCGGGTCCCTTCCGGCCGCGCCCCGCCCTGCGCCCGGCGGAGTCCGAGCGGCACCGGAGCGGCGACGGCGCGGCGCCCGGAGCAGCGGAAGCCGGCGCGGACCGCCTGGCCGCCCCCGTACCGCTGCCCCGCCGCCGCAAGCAGCCCATGCTCATCGCCCGGCACGGCCGCCGCCTGGACCTGCCCCAGATCCCGCGGACCGGGCTGCCGGATGCCGACCCGGCCCCGCAGGGCGCCGGTCCGCAGCCGCAGGCGCACGGGCCGCACGCGCACGCCGAGCAGCGTCCGGCGGCGGAGCCGTACGCGGACGACGCGGCCCGGCCGCCCGCCGAGCCGGCGCAGGCGCAGGAGCCGCTCCGGCGCCCGGGCCAGGCTGCCGTGCCACTCCCGGCCCTCAAGCCGCTCCCCACACGGCGCGGCCGCCGGGACCGCGGTGACCGCCCCGCCTCCCCCGAGGGGGACAGCGCCCGGACGGCGCCCCGCGACACCCACCCGCCCGCCGAGCCGCCACCCACCGGGACCGGTCCCGAGCCCGTCGGCCCCGCCCCCGGCGCACCCGCCACGAGTGAGCCGGAGCCGGGCGAGGCCACCCTGACGCTCCGCGGCCTGCCCCGCCGCGTCCGCCAGGCGAGCCTGGTCCCCCAGCTGCGCGACCCCGCCGAGCGCGCCGACGCCCCGCGCCCCGCCGCGCCGGCCCGCCCGACCCCCGCCACGGGGCACGACACCGATCGCGACGCGGAAGAAGTACGCCTCCGCATGAGCGCGATGCAGCGCGGCTGGCAGCGGGCCCGCCGCGAGGACGCACCAGGAACGACACCGGAGGGGAACGGTCGATGACCGCACCGAACGCCGCAGTACCCAACTCACCCGGCGAGCTGAACTGGCTCCTCGACGAACTCGTCGAGCGGGTCGGCTCCGTCCGCAAGGCCCTGGTCCTCTCCAGCGACGGCCTGCCGACCGGGGCCTCCAAGGACCTCAGCCGCGAGGACAGCGAGCACATGGCGGCCGTCGCCTCCGGCTTCCACAGCCTCGCCAAGGGCGTCGGCCGCCACTTCGACGCCGGCCAGGTCCGCCAGACCGTCGTCGAACTGGAGGAGGCCTTCCTGTTCGTGACCGCCGCCGGTGACGGCAGCTGCCTCGCGGTCCTCGCCGACGCCGACTCCGACGTCGGCCTCGTGGCGTACGAGATGACGCTCATGGTCAAGCGCGTCGGTGCGCACCTCGGCACCGCCCCCCGCGGCGGACTGCCCGCCGGCGGGTGAGGCGGGGTGCCGTGAACGACGCAGCGGGAGGACAGCCGGGGCAGCTCGGCCCGGGCCGCCACCGCGGTGACGTCCACCACTGGTTCGACGACGACGCCGGACCGGTGGTCCGCCCGTACACGATGACCCGCGGCCGCACCGGCAGCTGCACCCGGCACCGCCTCGACCTGATCGCGGTCGTCGTCCCCGAGCCCGCGGCGGACGACCCCGGCCGCGACCGGGCACTGTCCCCGGAGCACGTGGAGATCGTCGAGCGGTGCGTCGACTGCCCCCGCTCCATCGCCGAGCTCGCCGCCGACATGGACCTGCCCGTCGGGGTCGTCCGGGTGCTGGTCGGCGACCTCCTCGACGAGGAGCTCGTCCACGTGACCCGTCCTGTACCTCCGGCGGAACTGCCGGATGCGAGCATTCTGCGTGAGGTGATCAATGGCCTTCGGGCGCTCTAGCCGCATGGGTCCGCCGCCGGTCGACCCGGTGACCCTGAAGATCCTGGTCGCGGGAGGGTTCGGGGTGGGCAAGACCACCCTGGTCGGGGCGGTGAGCGAGATCCGGCCGCTGCGCACCGAGGAGCACCTGACCGAGGCGAGCCGGCCCGTCGACGACCTGGACGGCGTCGAGGCCAAGTCGACGACCACGGTCGCCATGGACTTCGGCCGGATCACCCTCCGGGACGACCTCGTGCTGTACCTCTTCGGAACCCCCGGCCAGGACCGGTTCTGGTTCCTGTGGGACGAGCTCGCGCAGGGGGCGCTGGGCGCGGTCGTCCTCGCGGACACCCGCCGCCTCGGGGACTCCTTCGCCGCGATCGACTACTTCGAGCGCCGCCGCCTCCCCTTCCTCGTCGGCGTCAACTGCTTCGAAGGCGCCGACCGCTACCCGCCCGAGACGGTGCGGGCGGCGCTGGACCTCGACGCGGACGTGCCGCTCCTCCTGTGCGACGCCCGGGACCGCGCGTCGGTCAAGGAGGTGCTGGTCACCCTCGTCCAGCACGCCCTGACCTTCACCGCGCCCCCCGCCGCGGAGCCGGTCACCTGACCCGCGCCGCCCCGGGGCGCCGTTCACCGGCCCGCGCCGCCCCGGTCACCGCAGCACCGACCGGCGGGCCACCGGGAAGTCGAAGTACGTGTCGGGGAACGGCTCCGGCCGGTACGTGAAGTGCCACCACTCCTCCGGCAGGTTCACGAACCCCTGCGCGGAGAGGGCCGCCCGCAGCAGGTCCCGGTGGGCCCGCGCTTCCCCCTGGATCCGCGGGTCGTCGGTGCGCGACAGCGGGTCGAAGCAGTCGAACGCGGTACCCATGTCGACCGATCCGTCCGGGACCCGCTGCCCTGGCGGTGCCGCGCAGTCCACCGCCGGTCGACCCGGTGCGTACGGCCGGGCGGGCACGTACGGCAGCCGCACCAGCGTCACGTCGACGGTCGAGCCCCGGCTGTGCCCGGACCGCGCCGCGATGTACCCGTCGGCGAACAGCCGCGCCTTCTCCACCCGCGGGTAGAACTCCGCCTTCGTCCGCTCGTCCGCGAGGTCCTCCGCCCACCGCACGAAGTGGTCGACGGCCCGCTGCGGCCGGTAGCAGTCGTACACCTTCAGCGCGTAGCCCCGCCGCAGCAGCCCCGCCTGCGCGCGGCCCAGCGCTTCCGCGGCGGGCCGTGTGAGCAGGCACACCGGCTGCCGGTAGCCCTCCACCGGCCGGCCCACGAAGTTGTGCTCCGTCGTGTAGCGCATGTCCTGGAGGACCGTCGGGTCCACCGACCGCAGGGTCACGAACTGCGGCGGCGCCGCCGCTCCGGCCGTGCCTGCGCAGCGGGCGCCCCCGCACCGCAGGCCACGGCGAGGGCCGCCCCCGCCGCCAGCGCGGCCACCGCCCCGCGCACCGCCGCCAGCGCGGCCACCGCCTCACGCACCGCCGTCGCGACGGCACCCTGACGTCGTGTCATGCACACCCCCTACCCCCGGCGGTCCCGCCACTACAGTCACCCCCGTGAAGACCACCCATTGCGTCGACTGCGGCACCGCCCACCCCGACCCCGCCGCGGACTGGCCCCGCACCTGCCCCGCCTGCGGCGCCGTCGCCTACCGCAACCCGCTGCCCGTCGCCGTCGCCCTCCTCCCGGTCTCGGACCGGCACGGCACCGGTCTCGTCGTCGTCACCCGCACCATCGAGCCCCAGCGGGGCGGCACCGCCCTCCCCGGCGGTTTCGTCGACCACGCCGAGGACTGGCGGCACGCCGTGGCACGCGAGCTGTACGAGGAGACCGGCATCGAGGCCGACGCCCGCGACGTGCGCCTCGCCGACGCCCTGAGCTCGCCCGGCGGACACCTGCTCCTCTTCGGCCTCCTGCCCGAACGGCCCGCCACCGACCTCCCGCAGCCCCGGCCCACGGCGGAGACGACCGGCTACCACCTCCTGCGCAGCGCCGCGCCCCTGTGCTTCCCGCTGCACACGGAAGCGGCCCGCAGGTGGTTCGCCGGTGTCTACGCGCCCGCACCGTCGCCGACCGGCAGCTGACACCGCCGTACCCCTCCGGCGGCTCCTGCCGGCGGAGGAGACCCGGCGCACACGCCACCGCGCCCGGCCCCCGCACACGCCACCGCGCCCGGCTTCGCACACGCCACCGTGCCCGGGTCCCGCCCATGTCACCACCACGCCCGGCCCCCGCACACGCCACCGCGCCCGGCCCCCGCACACGCCGCCGCGCCGGGTCCGCCAATCCCCCCGCCACGGGGGCAGCCTCAACGACCGGCAGCACGGCGACCACCGGACCCGGACCCCGCCCCGGCCCCCACCACCCGGCGCCCGAGCCGCCGCACGCCACCGCAGCCCGGCAGCCGCGCCCTCCCGGCGGTCAGTCGATCAGCCGCCCCGCACCCGCACCCCCTCCTCCACCGCCACCGCCCCCTCTTCCGTCATCCGCTCCACCCTGACCTCACCCTTCACCCACCGCGTCACATACCGCTCCACCTCCACCGGCCCCCACCCGTCACCGGGATCCCGGACGACCACACCGCCCCCCGTCCGGCCCGGGGCCGGCGCCCACACCTCCAACTCCACCGCGCCGCCGTCCTCACTCCGCACCGGCACCACCGACCCCGCCCGTGCCAGCACCGGGATCCGCGACAGCGGCGCCTCCAGCAGCACCTGCCCCGGCCCCTCGTGCACCCGGCCCGTCACCGTCTCGTACCACCGGCCGCGCGGCAGCCGCACCGCCCGCCGGTCCGTACCCCGCGTCAGCACCGGCGCCACCAGCAGAGCGTCCCCCAGCAGGAACGCGTCCTCGCAGTCCCGCAGTTCCCGCTCCTCCGGAGCGCTCCACCACAGCGGCCGCACATACGGCGCACCCGTCGACCGGGCCAGCCACGACAGCGTCACGAAGTACGGCCGCAACCGCTCCCGCTCCTCCAGCGCCGCCCGCGCGTACTCCAGCACCTTCGGACCGAACTCCCACGGCTCCCGCCGCCCCGCGTCGATCGCCGCATGCGTACGGAACAACGGCAGCCACGCCCCCAGCTGGAACCACCGCAGATACAGCTCCGCCGACGGGTGCCCGTCGAAACCCCCCACGTCAGGCCCCGAGTACGGCACCCCGCACAACCCCAGCCCCAGCACCAGAGCCAGGGACGCCCGCAGCCCCGGCCACTGCGTCGCCACGTCACCCGACCACGTCCCGCCGTACCGCTGCATGCCCACCCACCCGGACCGGGAGAACAGGAACGGCCGCTCGCCGGGCCGCAGCCGCACCAGGCCCTCGTACCCCGCGCGCGCCATCGACAGCCCGTACACGTTGTGCGCCTCGCGGTGGTCCCCGCCCCGCCCCTCCAGGGAGTGCCGCGCCGACCGGGGCAGCGTCATGTCCCCGAACGGCGCGAACGACACCGGCTCGTTCATGTCGTGCCACACACCGGAGAAGCCCTGCCCCAACCGCTCCTCGTACAGCCCTCCCCACCACTCCCGCACCGCCGGATCGGTGAAGTCCGGATACACGCACTCACCCGGCCACACCACCCCCCGCACCACCCGGCCCCGCGCGTCCCGCACGTACGCCCCGCCCTCCCCGACCCGGCGGCCCGCCTCGTACACCGCCCCGCCCGGCTCCGCCTTCACTGCGGGGTCCACGATCGACACCAGCCGCACCCCGCGCCCCCGCAGCTCCGCGGCCAGCCCCGGCAGATCCGGGAAGTTCCGCCCGTCCACCGTGAACACCCGGTGCCCGTCATAGTGGTCGATGTCCAGGTGCAGCACCGACAGCGGCAAATCCCGCTCCCCGTACCCCGCCACCACCCGGCGCACCTCCTCGGCGCTGCCGAACCCCCACCGCGCGTGCTGCGGCCCCAGCGCCCACGACGGCGGCACCGCCGGAGCCCCCGTCAACTGCGTCCAGCAGTGCAGGACCCGCGCCGGGGACCCCACCACCACCCAGCACCGCAGCGGACCCCCGCTCATCCGGACCTCGCTCACCCCCGGCCGGTCCAGCCCCGAGCCCGCGCCCTCGGCGCCCTCCCGCAGCGCCACCTGCCCGTCCCACGTGCTGTCGTAGAAGGCCAGGTGCGTCCCGCCGTCCGCCACCACCCACTGCACCGGCATGGTGATGTACATCGGGTCCGTCTCCGGCCCGATCCGCCCCCGCGGGTCGGTGTTCCACAACCCGTACGTCCCGTCCCGCAGCCGCGGCCCCGAAGCCCGCCCCCCGAGCCCGAAGAACCGCGCGTCCGCCGGCACCTCCGAACGCTGCACCCACCGCGCCGGACCCCCGCCCTCCGGCTCCCACCAGCGCGGCGGCAGCTCCCGGCGCAGCACCACGCCGCCCGGCGTGCACACCTCCACCGCCCCGTTCCGCGAGATCCCCACCGTGACCCGCTCCGCCACCACCCGCCAGCCGCCGTCCGTGTCCGGCTCCAGCACCGCCCGGCCGTCCGGCTCGGGCACCTCACCCGCCAGCCCGTACGACGGCAGCGGCCCCGCCCCGTCCCAGCCCCAGAACACCGTCCCCCGCCACTCACCCGCACCCGCAGCTCCGCCCGCTCGAACCGCACCAGGCCACCCCCGGCACCGGCTCCGCACCCACCACCCGCCCCGGCACCCGCGCCCGCTCCCGCCCCCGCGGCGGCAGCCCCACCGCGTCGGCACGCCGCTGCCGCCACACCGAGCGCATCGCCCGCAGCCCCCGCACCCTGCCGAACACCCATACCGAACGCACCAGCTCACGACCGTCCATGCCGCTCACCCTGCCACTGCGGAAGCCGCCCGGGGGAGCCGTTCAACAGCCGTTCACCCGTGGCGGCGCCCCATGCCCGGCCGCCCGGCCATGGGGGGAGAACCCTGGTGCGAACAACGATCACATGGCATCGTCCTGTCAGCCGCGTCACGCGCACACCCCAGCCCGTGCGCGGGACGCACGCCATCCGCGTACAGCCAGGGAGCAACCTCCGATGACGACGACGTCAGCGACCGCGCACTCCGACCCGTCCGGCCCGCTGTGGCAGCCGGACCAGGACCGCATCGCCTCCGCCGCGGTCACCCGCTTCCAGGCCTGGGCCGCCGAGCGGCACGGCGCCCCCGCCGACGGCGGGTACCCCGCACTGCACCGCTGGTCCGTCGACCACCTCGACGCCTTCTGGCGCGCCGTCGCCGAGTGGTTCGACGTCCGCTTCAGCACCCCGTACGAACGCGTCCTCGGCGACCGCGCCATGCCCGGCGCCCAGTGGTTCCCCGGCGCCTCCCTCAACTACGCCGAGCACGCCCTGCGCGCCGCCGACCAGCGCCCCGACGCACCCGCTCTGCTCCACGTCGACGAGACCCAGGAGATCCGCCCCGTCAGCTGGACGGAGCTGCGCCGCCAGGTCGGCGCCCTCGCCGCGCAGCTGCGCGCCCTCGGCGTACGCCCCGGCGACCGGGTCAGCGGCTACCTCCCCAACATCCCCGAAGCCGTCACCGCCCTGCTCGCCACCGCCGCCGTCGGCGCGGTCTGGACCTCCTGCGCCCCCGACTTCGGCGCCCGCAGCGTCCTCGACCGCTTCCAGCAGGTCGAACCCGTCGTCCTGTTCACCGTCGACGGCTACCGCTACGGCGGCAAGGAGCACGACCGCCGCGACACCGTGGCCGAACTCCGCCGCGACCTGCCCACCCTCCGCGCCGTCGTCCACATCCCGCTCCTCGGCACCCAGGCCCCCGACGGCGCCCTGGAATGGTCCGACCTCACCGCCGGCGACACCGCGCCGGTCTACGAGCAGGTCCCCTTCGACCACCCGCTGTGGATCCTCTACTCCTCCGGCACCACCGGCCTGCCCAAGGCCATCGTCCAGTCCCAGGGCGGCATCCTGCTGGAGCACTTCAAGCAGATCGGCCTGCACTGCGACCTCGGCCCCGAGGACCGGTTCTTCTGGTACACCTCCACCGGCTGGATGATGTGGAACTTCCTCGTCTCCGGCCTCCTCACCGGAACCACCGTCGTCCTGTACGACGGAAGCCCCGGCCACCCCGACACCGGCGCCCAGTGGCGCATCGCGGAACGCACCGGAGCCACCCTCTTCGGCACCTCCGCCGCCTACGTCATGGCCTGCCGCAAAGCCGGCGTCCACCCCGCCCGCGACCACGACCTGTCCCGGGTCGCCTGCGTCGCCACCACCGGCTCCCCCCTGCCGCCCGACGGCTTCCGCTGGCTCCACGACGAGTTCGCCGACGCCGGACACGACCTGTGGATCGCCTCCGTCAGCGGCGGCACCGACGTGTGCAGCTGCTTCGCCGGAGCCGTCCCCACCCTCCCCGTCCACATCGGGGAACTCCAGGCCGCCTGCCTCGGCACCGACCTCCAGGCATGGGACCCCCAGGGCAAGCCCCTCGTCGGCGAGGTCGGCGAGCTCGTCGTCACCAACCCCATGCCGTCCATGCCGATCGGCTTCTGGAACGACCCCGACGGCAGCCGCTACCGCGACAGCTACTTCGAGACGTACCCCGGCGTCTGGCGCCACGGCGACTGGATCACCCTCACCGACCACGGCTCCGTCGTCATCCACGGCCGCTCCGACTCCACCCTCAACCGCCAGGGCGTCCGCATGGGCAGCGCCGACATCTACGAAGCCGTCGAGCGCCTCCCCGAGATCAAGGAATCCCTCGTGATCGGCCTGGAGGAACCCGGCGGCGGCTACTGGATGCCGCTGTTCGTCCACCTCGCCGAGGGCGCCACCCTCGACGAGCAGCTGATCGACCGCATCAGGCGGACCATCCGCAGCGAGCTCTCCCCCCGCCACGTCCCCGACACCGTCATCCAGGTCCCCGCCATCCCCCACACCCTCACCGGAAAGCGCCTCGAAGTCCCCGTCAAGCGCCTCCTCCAGGGCACCGCCCTCGACAAGGCCGTCAACCCCGGCTCCGTCGACGACGTCTCACTCCTCCACTTCTACGAGGAGCTCGCCCGCACCCGCCGCACCACCGGCGCCTGACGCCCGGCCCCGTTGTCAGTCCCCCTGGTTACGCTGAGTGAGCATCGATCACCTGCTGATCACCAGGGGGACCCATGGCAGACACGACCAGGACCGGAAGCACCACCCTCCGCCGCGCCCTGCGCCGCGAAGTGCCCAGCACCGTCGGCCTCCTCGCCGACGCCCACGACTTCGCGGCCATGCGCCGCTACCGCTCCTTCACCTTCGACGACCACACCACCTACCTCCGCGAGACCGAGCGCCTCCTGCGGACCCTCGCCACCAGCGGCGGCCACACCACCGTCGCCCTCTTCGACCCCGCGGACTACGCCGCCTACTGCGCCGAGGCGGGCCTCGACCCCGACACGTCCGCCAGCCGCAGCCGGTACACCGCCGAGATCGCCGCCACCGGCGCCCGCGTCACCTACACCGGCCAGTCCCTCGACGAGCTCGTCCCCGCGCTGGTCGACACCGCCGCCCGCCACGCCACCCGCGCCTACGCGACGGCACTCCTCGCCGGTGCCGGGCCGTGCGCCGAGTGCGGCCAGGACATCGGCCGCGCCGCCTACGACCAGGCCACCCGCGCCGTCCTCCGCCTGCTCGACCGCGCCGGTCCCGGCCGCCACCACCTGGTCTGCAGCCTCCCCGCCGGCGACGACCACCTCCTGGCCGCCCTCCACACGACCCGCGGCGCCGCGCCCCCGACCTCACTCGACTCCGCCGACGCCACCGAGTTCCTCACCGTCCTCGCCGCCGGCCTGGCCCGCCGGTCACCCGGAGGACTCGTCCTGCGCACCACGGCCCCCGGATCCCCCGACCGCCTTCACGGCTGGCGCCTCGACCGCGGCCGCCTCGTCCCCCTCACCGAAGCGGAGGTCTTCGACGCCTACTGCACCGACGCCGACACCGGAGAACCCCTCCCGCCCGAACCGGGCGTCACCTACCGGCCGGGCTTCGACCTGGCCCCCGACGACGGCCGCCCCGCCCACGGCTGACCCCGGCACGCGCAAAAAGGGGGGCCTTCCCGCCCCACAACGGGAAGGCCCCCCACCGCGACCGGACACGTCACGGCCGCAGCGGCTCACTCACCGGACAGCACCGCCTGCGCAGCGAGCCGCGCCTCCTCCGCCGACTCGGCCGCACGCGCCGCCGCGGCCGCACGCTCGCACTGCGCCAGCGTGTACGTCGCCAGCGCCGCCCGCACGTACGGAATCGACGCCGCACCCATCGACAGGGAGGTCACCCCCAGACCCGTCAGCACGCACGCCAGCAGCGGATCGGACGCAGCCTCGCCGCACACCCCGCAGCTCTTGCCCTCGGCACGGGCCGCCTCGGCCGCCAGCGCGACGAGATCGAGCAGCGCCGGCTGCCATGGGTCCTGCAGCCGCGACACCGCCCCCACCTGCCGGTCCGCGGCGAACGTGTACTGCGCCAGGTCGTTCGTGCCCAGCGACAGGAACTCGACCTCCTGCAGGATCGAGCGCGCCCGCAGCGCGGCGGACGGGATCTCCACCATGGCGCCGAACTTCGCCCGCAGCCCCGCCTCGCGGCACGCGTCGGCGAACGCCCGCGCGTCCGCCCGGTCCGCCACCATCGGCGCCATGACCTCCAGGTACACCGGCAGGCCCTCGGCGGCCTTCGACAGCGCCCTCAGCTGCGTCCGCAGCACCTCCGGGTGGTCCAGCAGCGTCCGCAGACCCCGCACACCCAGCGCAGGGTTCGGCTCGTCGGCAGGCGTCAGGAAGTCCAGCGGCTTGTCCGCGCCCGCGTCCAGCACCCGCACGACGACCCGGCCCTCCGGGAACGCCTCCAGCACCTTCCGGTACGCCTCGACCTGCTTCTCCTCGGACGGCGCCTTCTTGCTGTCGTCCAGGAACAGGAACTCGGTACGGAAGAGGCCGACGCCCTCGGCCCCCGCCTCGACGGCCGCCGGCACGTCCGCGGGACCGCCGACGTTCGCCAGCAGCGGCACCTTGTGGCCGTCCGAGGTGGCGCCGGGACCGGTGGACGCCGCCAGCGCTGCCCTGCGCTCCGCAGCGGCCTGCTCCATCGCCGCCCGCTTCTCGGCACTCGGCTCGACGAGCACCTCGCCCGTGCTGCCGTCCACCGCCACCACGACGCCTTCGGCCAGCTCGCACGCCCCCGGCAGCGCCACCACGGCCGGCACCCCCAGCGCCCGCGCCAGGATCGCGCTGTGACTGGTCGGCCCGCCCTCCTCCGTCACGAACCCGAGCACCAGGGACGGGTCGAGCAGCGCCGTGTCGGCCGGCGCGAGATCACGCGCGATCAGCACGTACGGCTCGTCGCTGTCCGGCACTCCCGGCATCGGCACGCCGAGCAGCCGCGCCACGATCCGGTTCCGCACGTCGTCCAGGTCCGCGACCCGGCCGGCCAGGTACTCGCCGGCACCCGCCAGCAGCGCCCGGTACGCCGCGAACGCGTCGTACACCGCCCGCTCGGCCGTCGACCCCACCGCGATCCGCCGCTCCACGTCGGCCATCAGCTCGGGGTCCTGCGCCATCATGGCCTGGGCCTCCAGCACGTGCTGCGCCTCACCGCCGGCGAGGTTGCCCCGCGCTATCAGGTCGGCCGCCACGGCCTCCACGGCCTGCCGGGCGCGCCCCTGCTCCCGCTCGGCCTCCTCGGCCGGGATCTGCTTGGCCGGGGGCTCCAGCACCGCCGTGCCCATGTGCCGTACCTCGCCGATCGCCACTCCGTGGCTGACACCGACGCCGCGCAGCGTTGTCTCCATCGTCACCGTTCACCGTCTCCCGTCGGGCGGCGGCCCTGTCCCGTCCGCCGCGATATGAACCACCCCGTCGGCGCCGCCGCTCGGACGGCGCCGGGGTGCGAGGTCACTGCCAGGCGAAGAGCGTGTCGCCGGTCTTGAGGTCGCTGTCCTCACGCAGCTCGGACAGCGCGTCCGCCGTCGCCTCCAGCGCCACCACCGGGCAGATCGGGGACTTGCCCGCGGCCTCGACGGCGGCCGGGTCCCAGCGCACGATCTCCTGGCCGCGTGCGACGGTGTCGCCCTTGTCGACGAGCAGCTCGAAGCCCTCGCCGTTGAGCTGGACGGTGTCGATGCCCAGGTGCACCAGCACACCGTGGCCCTGGCTGTCGACGACGACGAAGGCGTGCGGGTGCAGGGAGACGACGACACCGTCGACGGGGGCCACCGCGGTGGACCGCTCGCGCACGGGGTCGATGGCGGTGCCCGGGCCGACCATGGCCCCGGAGAAGACCGGGTCGGGAACGGCGGCGAGTCCGATGGCGCGTCCGGCGAGCGGCGACGTCACGGTGGTCATGGAGGGCCTCCCAGAGGGCGGAGATGGTGTGGCGCCGTCACTGCCTGTCCCGGACGGCGTACTGTTCAGAGCGTATGTCATGAAAAGTCCGGGTTCCGCATGAGAGATACCGATTGGCAGCCCTCGCGTTCGCCGGAACGATTTGCCTCAACTACCGCTGCGGGGTAGTGTCGTTGCCCTGCCTGGCGCCCGACGCGACTCTGAGCGGAGGGCCGGCAGCGACCGCCTGACAGGGCGAGATCCTAACTGGTCTACACCACTACTGGTCTACACCACTGTGTGTACGTGTCCTCGGTGGGGTGGTCGGAGGGGGTCCGAAACCCTGGTAAGGTCGTCGGGCCGGAAAGGGAAAGCGCGAAAGCGAAGAACTTCCGGAAAACCAACCCCCTCCAGCGGGTGGCGGAAACGGAAAACGGATCTGCTAAGCTGGAAACACCGAAGGGAAGCGCCCGGAGGAAAGCCCGAGAGGGTGAGTACGAAGGAAGCGTCCGTTCCTTGAGAACTCAACAGCGTGCCAAAAGTCAACGCCAGATATGTTGATAACCCCGTCTCTTGGAGACGAGGTTCCTTTGAAAAACACAGCGAGGACGCTGTGAACCGGGAGATTATTCCTCTCCTGGTTCCGCTCAACGCGAGTGTTGACCCGGATCACCGGGAAGCATTCACGGAGAGTTTGATCCTGGCTCAGGACGAACGCTGGCGGCGTGCTTAACACATGCAAGTCGAACGATGAACCACTTCGGTGGGGATTAGTGGCGAACGGGTGAGTAACACGTGGGCAATCTGCCCTGCACTCTGGGACAAGCCCTGGAAACGGGGTCTAATACCGGATACGACCACTTCAGGCATCTGATGGTGGTGGAAAGCTCCGGCGGTGCAGGATGAGCCCGCGGCCTATCAGCTTGTTGGTGAGGTAACGGCTCACCAAGGCGACGACGGGTAGCCGGCCTGAGAGGGCGACCGGCCACACTGGGACTGAGACACGGCCCAGACTCCTACGGGAGGCAGCAGTGGGGAATATTGCACAATGGGCGAAAGCCTGATGCAGCGACGCCGCGTGAGGGATGACGGCCTTCGGGTTGTAAACCTCTTTCAGCAGGGAAGAAGCGAAAGTGACGGTACCTGCAGAAGAAGCGCCGGCTAACTACGTGCCAGCAGCCGCGGTAATACGTAGGGCGCAAGCGTTGTCCGGAATTATTGGGCGTAAAGAGCTCGTAGGCGGCCTGTCACGTCGGTTGTGAAAGCCCGGGGCTTAACCCCGGGTCTGCAGTCGATACGGGCAGGCTAGAGTTCGGTAGGGGAGATCGGAATTCCTGGTGTAGCGGTGAAATGCGCAGATATCAGGAGGAACACCGGTGGCGAAGGCGGATCTCTGGGCCGATACTGACGCTGAGGAGCGAAAGCGTGGGGAGCGAACAGGATTAGATACCCTGGTAGTCCACGCCGTAAACGTTGGGAACTAGGTGTGGGCGACATTCCACGTCGTCCGTGCCGCAGCTAACGCATTAAGTTCCCCGCCTGGGGAGTACGGCCGCAAGGCTAAAACTCAAAGGAATTGACGGGGGCCCGCACAAGCGGCGGAGCATGTGGCTTAATTCGACGCAACGCGAAGAACCTTACCAAGGCTTGACATACACCGGAAACATCTAGAGATAGGTGCCCCTTGTGGTCGGTGTACAGGTGGTGCATGGCTGTCGTCAGCTCGTGTCGTGAGATGTTGGGTTAAGTCCCGCAACGAGCGCAACCCTTGTCCCGTGTTGCCAGCAGGCCCTTGTGGTGCTGGGGACTCACGGGAGACCGCCGGGGTCAACTCGGAGGAAGGTGGGGACGACGTCAAGTCATCATGCCCCTTATGTCTTGGGCTGCACACGTGCTACAATGGCCGGTACAAAGAGCTGCGATACCGTGAGGTGGAGCGAATCTCAAAAAGCCGGTCTCAGTTCGGATTGGGGTCTGCAACTCGACCCCATGAAGTCGGAGTCGCTAGTAATCGCAGATCAGCATTGCTGCGGTGAATACGTTCCCGGGCCTTGTACACACCGCCCGTCACGTCACGAAAGTCGGTAACACCCGAAGCCGGTGGCCCAACCCCTTGTGGGAGGGAGCTGTCGAAGGTGGGACTGGCGATTGGGACGAAGTCGTAACAAGGTAGCCGTACCGGAAGGTGCGGCTGGATCACCTCCTTTCTAAGGAGCACTTCTCACCGGGCATTGCCCGGTCAGGGGCCAGTACATCAGCGAGTGTCTGATGCTGGTTGCTCATGGGTGGAACGTTGACTATTCGGCCTGGTGCATGGGTCGAAGACCGCTAGTACTGCCTCGTCAGGGGCGTGGAACGTGTGATCTTCGGACGTGGCCGGGTCGGGCGCGCTGTTGGGTGTCTGAGGGTGCGAGCGTTGCTTGCCCTTCATGCGCCGGCCCCAGTGAACTCGCTGCTTTGTGGCGGGGTGATGGGTGGCTGGTCGTTGCTTGAGAACTGCACAGTGGACGCGAGCATCTGTGGCCAAGTTTTTAAGGGCGCACGGTGGATGCCTTGGCACCAGGAACCGATGAAGGACGTGGGAGGCCGCGATAGGCCCCGGGGAGCTGTCAACCGAGCTGTGATCCGGGGGTGTCCGAATGGGGAAACCCGGCAGTCGTCATGGGCTGTCACCCGCTGCTGAACACATAGGCAGTGTGGAGGGAACGCGGGGAAGTGAAACATCTCAGTACCCGCAGGAAGAGAAAACAACCGTGATTCCGGGAGTAGTGGCGAGCGAAACTGGATGAGGCCAAACCGTATGTGTGTGATACCCGGCAGGGGTTGCGCATGCGGGGTTGTGGGATCTCTCTTCTGTTGTCTGCCGGCAACAGGGCGAGTCAGAAACCGTTGATGTAGGCGAAGGACATGCGAAAGGTCCGGCGTAGAGGGTAAGACCCCCGTAGCTGAAACATCAGCGGCTTGCTTGAGAGACACCCAAGTAGCACGGGGCCCGAGAAATCCCGTGTGAATCTGGCGGGACCACCCGCTAAGCCTAAATATTCCCTGGTGACCGATAGCGGATAGTACCGTGAGGGAATGGTGAAAAGTACCGCGGGAGCGGAGTGAAATAGTACCTGAAACCGTGTGCCTACAAGCCGTGGGAGCGTCGCGCAGGGACTTGTCCTTGCGTCGTGACTGCGTGCCTTTTGAAGAATGAGCCTGCGAGTTTGCGGTGTGTTGCGAGGTTAACCCGTGTGGGGTAGCCGTAGCGAAAGCGAGTCCGAATAGGGCGGTTGAGTAGCACGCTCAAGACCCGAAGCGGAGTGATCTAGCCATGGGCAGGTTGAAGCGGAGGTAAGACTTCGTGGAGGACCGAACCCACCAGGGTTGAAAACCTGGGGGATGACCTGTGGTTAGGGGTGAAAGGCCAATCAAACTCCGTGATAGCTGGTTCTCCCCGAAATGCATTTAGGTGCAGCGTCGTGTGTTTCTTGCCGGAGGTAGAGCACTGGATAGGCGATGGGCCCTACCGGGTTACTGACCTTAGCCAAACTCCGAATGCCGGTAAGTGAGAGCGCGGCAGTGAGACTGTGGGGGATAAGCTCCATGGTCGAGAGGGAAACAGCCCAGAGCATCGACTAAGGCCCCTAAGCGTACGCTAAGTGGGAAAGGATGTGGAGTCGCAGAGACAACCAGGAGGTTGGCTTAGAAGCAGCCACCCTTGAAAGAGTGCGTAATAGCTCACTGGTCAAGTGATTCCGCGCCGACAATGTAGCGGGGCTCAAGCGTACCGCCGAAGTCGTGTCATTGCAGCATGAGGGCCAACGCCCGCTGTGATGGGTAGGGGAGCGTCGTGTGCCGGGTGAAGCAGCACCGGAAGGTAGTTGTGGACGGTTCACGAGTGAGAATGCAGGCATGAGTAGCGATACACACGTGGGAAACGTGTGCGCCGATTGACTAAGGGTTCCTGGGTCAAGCTGATCTGCCCAGGGTAAGTCGGGACCTAAGGCGAGGCCGACAGGCGTAGTCGATGGACAACCGGTTGATATTCCGGTACCCGCTTTGAAGCGCCAACGCTGAATCCAGCGATGCTAAGCCCGTGAAGCCGCCGGCTGAGTCTTCGGACGAGGTCGGAGTGGTGGAGCCGGTGAACCGGACTGGTAGTAGGTGAGTGATGGGGTGACGCAGGAAGGTAGTCCAGCCCGGGCGGTGGTTGTCCCGGGGTAAGGGTGTAGCCCGAGGGGTAGGTAAATCCGTCCCTCATGTAAGGGTGAGACCTGATGCCGAGCCGATTGTGGCGAAGTGGATGATCCTATGCTGTCGAGAAAAGCCTCTAGCGAGTTTCATGGCGGCCCGTACCCTAAACCGACTCAGGTGGTCAGGTAGAGAATACCGAGGCGTTCGGGTGAACTATGGTTAAGGAACTCGGCAAAATGCCCCCGTAACTTCGGGAGAAGGGGGGCCATGTCTGGTGATGGCACGTGCTGCCGGAGCTGGGTGTGGCCGCAGAGACCAGCGAGAAGCGACTGTTTACTAAAAACACAGGTCCGTGCGAAGCCGTAAGGCGATGTATACGGACTGACGCCTGCCCGGTGCTGGAACGTTAAGGGGACCGGTTAGCTCCATTTCGGTGGGGCGAAGCTGAGAACTTAAGCGCCAGTAAACGGCGGTGGTAACTATAACCATCCTAAGGTAGCGAAATTCCTTGTCGGGTAAGTTCCGACCTGCACGAATGGCGTAACGACTTCTCGACTGTCTCAACCATAGGCCCGGTGAAATTGCACTACGAGTAAAGATGCTCGTTTCGCGCAGCAGGACGGAAAGACCCCGGGACCTTTACTACAGTTTGATATTGGTGTTCGGTTCGGCTTGTGTAGGATAGGTGGGAGACTGTGAAGCTTGGACGCCAGTTCAGGTGGAGTCGTCCTTGAAATACCACTCTGGTCGTGCTGGATGTCTAACCTGGGTCCGTGATCCGGATCAGGGACAGTGTCTGATGGGTAGTTTAACTGGGGCGGTTGCCTCCTAAAGGGTAACGGAGGCGCCCAAAGGTTCCCTCAGCCTGGTTGGCAATCAGGTGTTGAGTGTAAGTGCACAAGGGAGCTTGACTGTGAGACCGACGGGTCGAGCAGGGACGAAAGTCGGGACTAGTGATCCGGCGGTGGCTTGTGGAAGCGCCGTCGCTCAACGGATAAAAGGTACCCCGGGGATAACAGGCTGATCTTCCCCAAGAGTCCATATCGACGGGATGGTTTGGCACCTCGATGTCGGCTCGTCGCATCCTGGGGCTGGAGTCGGTCCCAAGGGTTGGGCTGTTCGCCCATTAAAGCGGTACGCGAGCTGGGTTTAGAACGTCGTGAGACAGTTCGGTCCCTATCCGCTGTGCGCGTAGGAATATTGAGAAGGGCTGTCCCTAGTACGAGAGGACCGGGACGGACGAACCTCTGGTGTGCCAGTTGTTCTGCCAAGGGCATGGCTGGTTGGCTACGTTCGGGAGGGATAACCGCTGAAAGCATCTAAGCGGGAAGCCTGCTTCGAGATGAGTATTCCCACCCACTTGATGGGGTAAGGCTCCCAGTAGACGACTGGGTTGATAGGCCGGATATGGAAGCACCGTGAGGTGTGGAGTTGACCGGTACTAATAGGCCGAGGGCTTGTCCTCAGTTGCTCGCGTCCACTGTGTTAGTTCTGAAGTAACGAACTCCCTTTGCCGGTTGAGTTGTTATCTTCATAGTGTTTCGGTGGTCATAGCGTTAGGGAAACGCCCGGTTACATTCCGAACCCGGAAGCTAAGCCTTTCAGCGCCGATGGTACTGCAGGGGGGACCCTGTGGGAGAGTAGGACGCCGCCGAACAATTTGTGGGGGAGCCCCGCACCTTATGGTGCGGGGCTTCCTGCATTTCAGGCGCCGTATCCTCGCTCTCAGGGGCTGCGGCGGACCCCTTGCATGCCCGCCTCGGACATGACGGTAAGGTCAGGGGGCAGCGTCGATACTTTCCCCACAGGAGGCCCCCGGGTGGAGGTCCAGGAGACCCGTGTCCAAACGGACCGGGTCCTCACCATCCCCAACGTCCTGAGCATGGCCCGGCTCGCCGGCGTCCCGCTCTTCCTGTGGCTCATCCTCCGCCCCGAGTTCGGAGGGCCCAACAGCGACGGGTGGGCGCTGCTGGTCCTGGCGCTCAGTGGCGTCAGCGACTACCTCGACGGCAAACTCGCCCGCCGCTGGAACCAGATCAGCAGCCTCGGCCGTCTCCTCGACCCGGCGGCCGACCGGCTCTACATCCTTTCCACGCTCATCGGGCTCACCTGGCGGGGCGTCCTGCCGCTGTGGCTCACCGGCCTGCTGCTGGCCCGCGACCTGGTACTCCTGGTGATGGTGGGAATCCTCCGGCGCCACGGATATCCACCACCCCAGGTGAACTTCCTGGGCAAGGCAGCGACCTTCAACCTGATGTATGCGTTCCCGCTGCTCCTCCTCAGCAGTGGTGAGACGTGGCTCGCGTCACTCGCTGAAATTTTCGGGTGGGCCTTCGCCGGATGGGGTACAAGTCTCTACTGGTGGGCAGGGATCCTCTACGTGATCCAGGTCCGCCGACTAGTCAAAGCGGATACCGCAGCCGATTGAGCCTGTCTGTCCCGGCGCCCGGCAGTAATGCCGGCGCCGGTGCGACGTATGAGCGCAAGGATTCGGACAGGTGAGGTCGGCTAGATCGTCATCTCTGCAAGGAGGACGCTTCCGACATGAAGGCCGTCGTGATGGCCGGAGGCGAAGGCACCCGACTTCGCCCCATGACGTCGAGCATGCCCAAGCCGCTGCTGCCGGTCGCCAACCGACCGATCATGGAGCACGTGCTGCGGCTGCTCAAGCGGCATGGACTCACCGAGACCGTTGTTACCGTGCAGTTCCTCGCCTCGCTGGTAAAGAACTACTTCGGTGACGGCGAAGAACTCGGAATGGAGCTCACCTATGCCCACGAGGAGAAGCCACTCGGCACCGCCGGCAGCGTCAAGAACGCCGAAGACGCGCTCAAGGACGACACCTTCCTCGTCATCTCGGGCGACGCGCTCACCGATTTCGACCTGAGCGACCTCATCGCCTTCCACAAGGAGAAGGGCGCCCTCGTCACGGTGTGCCTGACCCGAGTGCCGAACCCGCTGGAATTCGGCATCACCATCGTCGATGACGAAGGCAAGGTGGAGCGCTTCCTCGAAAAGCCGACCTGGGGCCAGGTGTTCTCCGACACCGTGAACACCGGCATCTACGTGATGGAGCCGGAAGTCTTCGACTACGTCGAGGCTGACGTACCCGTCGACTGGTCCGGAGACGTCTTCCCCCAGTTGATGAAGGAAGGAAAGCCCGTATACGGCTACGTCGCCGAGGGCTACTGGGAGGACGTCGGCACCCACGAGAGCTATGTGAAGGCCCAGGCGGACGTCCTCGAAGGGAAGGTGGACGTCGAGCTCGACGGATTCGAGATCTCCCCCGGGGTCTGGGTCGCCGAAGGAGCCGAGGTGCACCCGGACGCGGTCCTGCGCGGGCCGGTGTACATCGGGGACTACGCCAAGGTCGAAGCCGACGTCGAGATCCGCGAGCACACCGTCATCGGCTCCAACGTGGTCGTCAAGAGCGGCGCCTTTCTGCACAAGGCGGTCGTCCACGACAACGTCTACATCGGGCCGCACAGCAACCTCCGCGGCTGCGTGATCGGCAAGAACACCGACATCATGCGGGCCGCGCGGATCGAGGACGGCGCCGTCATCGGCGACGAGTGCCTCGTCGGCGAGGAATCGATCGTGCAGGGGAACGTGCGGGTCTACCCGTTCAAGACCGTCGAAGCGGGCGCGTTCGTCAACACCTCCGTCATCTGGGAGTCACGCGGCCAGGCCCACCTCTTCGGCGCCCGCGGCGTCTCCGGGATCCTCAACGTCGAGATCACACCGGAACTCGCCGTACGCCTCGCAGGCGCGTACGCCACCACGCTGAAGAAGGGCGCGACGGTCACCACCGCCCGTGACCACTCCCGCGGTGCCCGGGCCCTCAAACGCGCCGTGATCTCGGCGCTCCAGGCCAGCGCCATCGACGTACGGGACCTGGAGAACGTCCCCCTGCCCGTCGCCCGCCAGCAGACCGCACGGGGCAGCGCCGGCGGCATCATGATCCGCACCACGCCCGGGGTACCGGACTCGCTGGACATCATGTTCTTCGACGAGCGTGGCGCCGACCTCTCGCAGGCGGGACAGCGCAAGCTGGACCGGGTCTACGCCCGCCAGGAGTACCGGCGGGCCTTCCCCGGTGAGATCGGCGACCTCAGCTTCCCGTCCAGCGTGTTCGACCAGTACACGGGCGCCCTCCTGCGGAGGGTCGACACGACCGGCATCTCCGAGGCCGGCCTGAAGGTCGTCGTGGACGCCTCGAACGGCAGCGCCGGGCTCGTCCTGCCCAGCCTCCTCGGCCGGCTCGGCGTGGACTCGCTCACCATCAACCCCGGTCTGGACGAGTCCCGCCCCACCGAGTCCGCCGAGTCGCGCCGCGCCGGACTCGTACGGCTCGGGGAGATCGTGGCGTCCGCACGCGCCGCGTTCGGCGTGCGGTTCGACACGGTCGGTGAGCGGCTCTCCCTCGTGGACGAGCGGGGCCGGATCATCGAGGACGACCGCGCGCTCCTGGTCATGCTGGACCTCGTCGCGGCGGAGCGGCGCAGCGGGCGGGTGGCCCTGCCGGTCACCACCACCCGGATCGCCGAGCAGGTCGCCGCGTACCACGGCACGCAGGTCGACTGGACGACGACGTCCCCGGACGACCTGACCCGGGTCGGGCGCGAGGAGTCCACCATCTTCGGTGGAGACGGCCGCGGCGGCTTCATCGTTCCCGAGTTCAGCAGCGTCTTCGACGGGACGGCCGCGTTCGTGCGGCTCATCGGTCTCGTGGCGCGCACCCAGCTCACCCTCAGCCAGATCGACGCCCGCATCCCGCGTGCGCACGTCCTGCGGCGGGACCTGGCCACGCCGTGGGCGGTGAAGGGCCTGGTCATGCGGAGGGTGGTGGAGGCGGCCGGCGACCGGCACGTCGACACGACCGACGGTGTGCGGGTCGTGGAGGCCGACGGGCGGTGGGTGCTGGTGCTGCCGGACCCGGCGGAAGCTGTCACCCATCTGTGGGCCGAGGGGCCCGACGACACGTCCGCGCAGGCCCTGCTCGACGAGTGGGCGGCGGTGGTCGACAGCGCAGGTCGCTGAAGCGGATCGTGATGCCCTGACCGGTGTGCCGGGCAGCCGTTTCGACGGCTGCCCGGCACACCGGTGGGGCCATTCGGCGGTAGCCGCCCCGACATGCGACGATGTGCGGCATGTCCCAGCAGCCCCCCGTTCGGAGCACCGGCTCCCCGCCTCCGCGCCCCGACGCGTCCATGTCGCTGCTGACGAACGTCATCGACCACGCGCTCGATGAGGGCTACGCCGAGGCGTCCGCCCGCCGCGCCGCCGACGGCGGGCGGCTGCCCCGCACCCTGCGGGCCAAGCTGGGGCTGGCGGCCGGACTGGCGCTGACCGCGGCCGTGGTCACCCTCGGTGCCGCGCAGACATGGATATCCGCGCCCGTCGTGGCCAAGGACCGCGAAGAGCTGATCGACAGGATCCAGGCGGAGACCACCGCCGTGGAGGACCTGGAAGGCGCCGTCGAGGAACTGCGCGACGACGTCGCAGGCCGTCAGCGCGAGGCGCTGCGGGAGCACGGCGGGGACCAGGGGGAGCTGGCAGGACTCCTGTCCGGTGCCACCGCGGTCGAGGGGCCCGGCGTCAAGCTCGTCGTCGACGACGCGAAGGGCGCCGACCAGGGCGGCGACGGCCCGCGCGAGAGCAGCAGCTTCACCGACACCGGCCGGGTCCAGGACCGCGACATGCAGCGGATCGTCAACGGGCTGTGGCAGTCGGGAGCCGAGGCCGTGGCGATCAACGGGCAGCGGCTGACGGCCCTGTCCGCGATCAGGGCGGCGGGCGACGCCATACTGGTCGACAACAAGCCGCTGGTGCCCCCGTACACGGTGCTGGCGGTGGGGGACGGGAAGCGGCTGAGCACCCGGTTCCAGGACAGCGCCGACGGCCGCTACCTGCACGCGCTGGAGGAGAACTTCGGCATCAGCAGCAGCATCGTGGCCCAGGAGCGGGTGAGCCTGCCGGCGGCGGCCAGTCTGATCGTACGTACAGCACAGCCGAGGACCACCGGAGCCGGCAGCGGCGACGGCCAGGGCACGGCCGACACAGGGAAGGGCATATCGTGATCGCCGTACTGGGCCTCGTCGCGGGAGTCGTGGTCGGACTGTTGATCCGGCCCGAGGTCCCCGCAGTGGTCGAGCCCTATCTGCCCATCGCCGTGGTCGCCGCGCTGGACGCGGTCTTCGGTGGGCTCAGGGCCATGCTCGACGGGATCTTCGTCGACAAGGTCTTCGTGGTCTCGTTCCTGTCGAACGTGGTCGTGGCCGCCCTGATCGTGTTCCTCGGCGACCAGCTCGGCGTGGGCTCGCAGCTCTCCACCGGTGTGGTCGTCGTCCTCGGTATCCGCATCTTCTCCAACGCGGCCGCCATCCGGCGCCATGTGTTTCGGGCGTGAGACCGATGAGCAACCACGAGACACCACCCGCAGCGCCGCAGCCTCCGGAGGCCCCCGAGAAGACCGGCAGGCAGCGGCTCGTCGCAGGGCTGTGGCCGCCCCGGGTGACCCGCGCGCAGCTCGTCGTCGCCCTGCTGCTCTTCGGGCTGGGCCTCGGCCTGGCCATCCAGGTGCGCTCCACCAGCGACGACGGAGCGCTGCGCGGCGCCCGCCAGGAGGACCTGGTGCGCATCCTGGACGAGCTCGACGACCGGACCGAGCGGCTGGAGGACGAGCGCACCCGGCTGGACGCCCAGCGCCGGGAGTTGGAGAACAGCTCCGACCAGGCGGAAGAGGCCCGCAGGCAGACCGAGGAGAGGGAGCGTCAGCTCGGTGTGCTGGCCGGTACCGTGGCCGCCGAGGGGCCGGGCATCACCCTGGACATCGACGACCCCCTGCGGGCCGTCGAACCGGACAAGCTGCTCGACACGATCCAGGAGCTGCGGGCGGCCGGAGCGGAGGCCATCCAGGTCAACGACGTCCGGGTGGTGGCCGGCAGCTACTTCACCGGGGAGGCCGGGGCCGTCGAGGTGGACGGGCGCGCTGTCCGCGCGCCGTACCGTTTCAAGGTCATCGGCAAACCGCAGGACCTGGAGCCCGCCCTGAACATCCCGGGCGGCATCGTGCAGAGTCTGGAGAAGGAGCAGGCCACGGCCACGGTGACGCGGTCGGAGAAGATCGTCGTGGATGCCTTGCGACCGGCGGAGCGGCCTGACTACGCTCGGTCGTCATCACCGTGAGGCGACAGGTGCATGGGGGTCGTACGGCGGGGGAATGCCCGAGTGGCCGGGCCGGACAGGGGAGGCGAAACGTGGGGGATGCTCCCGTGACCGCGGTGCCGTGGCGACGCCGGGTGCAGCCGGGGTCACGGGAGGCCGCGGCGTGCCGGGTCGTGGGCCCGGCCGGATCCGGAAGTGGCCGCCCCGGTCGAGAGGTCGCGGGGGGTCGCCGCACCACTGTCGTGGTGCGTGGTGGAAACTGTCTGGTGGATACGGACGTTGTGCAGGTGTCCGGGTCGGCAGGTGTGTTCGTTCAGGGTTCGTCCTGCCCCACGGGCGGGTCTGTTTCGTTCAAGGGGAATCGCCCGTGAAGTTGTTTGGGAAGTTGTTCGGGAAGAGCGCGCGTGAGGGCGACAAGGCCAAGCACCGCGCACCGCGGCACGGCCAGAGCGAGGAGGGGCAGCAGGGCGGCGAGCGTCCGCTCTTCCGCGACGAGGTCGCTGGGCCGGGTGGTGGCATTGCCGACGAGCAGGGCGCGTCTTCTGTTGACCCTGCTGGTCCCGGCCGCATAGGTTTCGGGGAATCAGCAGCCCCGGGTACGGCTGGAGGGGGTTCCTCCGATCCGTACGCGACCAGCGTCCACGCGGGTCAGCCGCGGCAGGAGGGCACGTCCATGCCGGTCTGTGCGCGATGCGGCCACCGCAACGCCGAGGCGAGTCGGTTCTGCTCCAACTGCGGTGCGCCCCTGCGCGGCGGCGCGCCCGCGGAGCGCGCCTCGGAGACCACCTCCACGATCTCGATCTCGGGGCTTGAGGCGTACGACGCCGAGGCGACCGGCCAGACGCCCCTGCCGATGCTGTCGCATGAGGCGCAGGCCGCCGTGGAGGCGCTGCCTCAGGGGTCGGCGCTGCTCGTGGTCCGGCGCGGTCCGAACGTCGGCAGCCGCTTCCTCCTCGATGGCGAGCTCACGACCGCGGGCCGCCATCCGCAGAGCGACATCTTCCTGGACGACGTGACCGTGTCCCGTCGCCACGTGGAGTTCCGCAGGGCCGCGGACGGCAGCTTCACCGTCGCCGACGTCGGCAGCCTCAACGGCACCTACGTCAACCGGGAGCCGATCGACCAGGTCGTCCTCCACAACGGCGACGAGGTGCAGATCGGCAAGTACCGCCTGGTCTTCTTCGCCGGCCAGCCAGGAGTCTGACCCTCCCCCCGGACCCGTTCGGGGGGACCCCCCTAGGAAGGTCCATGCTGCGAACACCGACAGGCGGTGCCGGGAACGGCGCCGCCGACGCGGGCGATCGGCTGGTGAGCATCGGTACGGTGCTCAACCAGCTGCGCGAGGAGTTCCCCGAGGTCACCATCTCCAAGATCCGGTTCCTGGAGGCGGAGGGGCTCGTCGAACCGCAGCGGACGGCGTCCGGGTACCGCAAGTTCAGCCCGCGGGACGTGGAGCGGCTCGCTCTCATCCTGCGCATGCAGCGGGACCACTACCTGCCTCTGAAGGTGATCAGGGGGCACCTGGACGCCCTCGCGCGCGGTGAGCAGGTCCAGCTGCCCGCCCAGGGGCAGGGGCCGCCCGGTGAGCGCCAGGAGGGTGTTCCCCCGTGGGAGGCGGAGCAGTCACGTCCCACGGCGGCGAGGATCGGCCGCGCCGAGCTCCTCGCCGCCGTGGAGGCGGACGAGGAGGAGCTCGCCGTCTGGGAGTCGTACGGCCTGGTCGCCGAGCTCCCCGACGGGGGCTTCGACGCCGAGGCGGTCACCGTTGCGAAGCTCGTCGCAGAGCTGGGGCGGTACGGACTCGAACCGCGGCACCTGCGGGCCATGAAGGCCGCGGCCGACCGTGAGGCCGGGCTCGTCGAGCAGGTCGTGGCACCGCTGCGCCGGCACCGCAACCCGCAGACCCGGGCGCACGCCGAGGCGACCGCCCGGGAACTGGCCGCGCTGTCGGTGCGGCTGCACGCCGCCCTGGTCAGAACGGCCCTCGGCGTCCGGTTTCCGTGACCTGGGGGACGGCCCCGACTACCCAAACCGGTCCGGGTCGTCCTAGGGTTGCTGTGTGAACGAGCTCGATGTTGTCGGTGTCCGGGTGGAAATGCCGTCCAACCAGCCGATCGTGCTCCTGCGCGAAGTGGGAGGCGACCGGTACCTCCCCATCTGGATCGGTCCCGGTGAGGCCACGGCGATCGCCTTCGCCCAGCAGGGCATGACGCCTGCACGGCCGCTCACCCATGACCTGTTCAAGGACGTGCTGGAGGCCGTGGGCCAGGAGCTCACCGAGGTCCGCATCACCGACCTCAGGGAAGGCGTCTTCTACGCGGAGCTGGTGTTCGCCAGCGGCGTGGAGGTGAGCGCCCGGCCGTCCGACGCCATAGCGCTGGCGCTCCGCACCGGAACGCCGATCTTCGGCAGTGACGGTGTACTGGACGACGCGGGGATCGCCATCCCGGACGAGCAGGAGGACGAGGTGGAGAAGTTCCGCGAGTTCCTCGACCAGATCTCCCCCGAGGACTTCGGCTCCAGCAACCAGTGAGGTGCCGCCCGGTCCCCGCAGACGTGGGGGGCGCGGGTAGCGGAGGGCGCACGGTCGGCGCGTTCAGCGCATTCGAGTAGCGTTTCCCGGTATCAGGACACGCCAAACCACTCTCAGGGTGATTATCACTCGGCGTGGCGAGTGTGGCGATCGTTGACGCACCCCTGGGGACTGCCTACCGTCGATGTGGCAGGTCAAGGACGGAGGGTCGGCGTGATGAGCAGCGGCGACGGTACGGCGGGAGCGCTCCCCGGGCGGAGCCCGGCAGGTGGCGCACCCTATCCGCTTTCAGAGGAGACGCCCGACCCGGCCACCGACCTCGTCGGATACCGCGGCCCCACGGCCTGCGCGGCGGCCGGCATCACGTACCGCCAGCTCGACTACTGGGCCCGTACGGGGCTCGTCGAGCCGAGCGTGCGGCCCGCGTACGGGTCGGGCACGCAGCGGCTCTACAGCTTCCGGGACGTCGTCGTCCTGAAGATCGTCAAGAGGTTCCTGGACACCGGTGTCGCGCTGCAGAACATCCGGGCGGCCGTGCAGCACCTGCGCGGCCGGGGCCTGCGGGACCTGGAGCGCATGACGCTGATGAGCGACGGTGCCACGGTGTACGAGTGCTCTTCGCCCGACGAGGTCGTCGACCTCCTCCAAGGCGGCCAGGGCATCTTCGGCATCGCGGTGGGCGTGGTGTGGCGCGATGTGGAGGCGGCGCTGTCGCAGCTGCACGGCGAGCGGGTCGACACCGGCGAGACGCTGATCGGCAACAACCCCACCGACGAGCTGGCGCGCCGCAGACGCGACAGGGCGGTCTGAGGGGCCCGCGGCGGCGCTCCCTCCGCGAGGCTCGTACGGGTGTGCGGGGCCGTTGTCAGTGGGGTGCGGCAGCATCGATGGTGTGAGAGCAGCGCCGACGATCCTGCATCTGGACATGGATGCGTTCTTCGCCGCCGTCGAACAGGCGGCGAAGCCGAGCCTGCGCGGTAAGCCCGTGGTCGTGGGCGGGCTCGGGCCGCGCGGGGTCGTGGCCACGGCGTCGTACGAGGCGCGGCGGTTCGGGGTGCGCTCCGCCATGCCGATGGGGCAGGCGAGGCGGTTGGCGCCGAACGCCGCCTATCTGACGCCCCGCTTCGCGCTGTACCGCGAGGTGAGCATGCGAGTCATGGAGCTGCTGGGCAGGCTGTCGCCGCTGGTGGAGCCGCTCAGTCTGGACGAGGCCTTCGTGGATCTGGAGGCCGGGGGGTCCGCGTGCGACGCGGGGGCGGCGCGGGCCGTCGGGGAGCGGTTGCGCCGGGACATCGTCGCGGCCACGGGGCTGACCGCCTCGGTGGGGCTCGCCGGCTCCAAGATGCTGGCGAAGATCGCTTCGGAGCAGGCCAAGCCGGACGGCCTGGTGCTGATCGAACCGGGCACGGAGCGGGAGCTGCTCGCCCCCATGGGGGTGCGGACGCTGCCCGGGGTGGGCCCCGCGACGGAGGAGCATCTGAGGCGGGCCGGGATGACGACGGTGGCCCACCTGGCGGAGGCGGGAGAGGACGAGCTCGTCCGGCTGCTCGGCCGGGCCCACGGCGCGGCGCTGCACGCGATGGCGCTGGGGCAGGACGACCGGCCCGTGGTGGGGGAGCGGGACGCGAAGTCGGTGTCCGTGGAGGACACCTTCGATGTGGATCTGCACGACCGGGCCCGGGTGCGGTGGGAAGTCGAGCGGCTTGCCGAGCGGTGCGTGGGCCGGCTGAGGGCGGCCGGCCGGTCGGGGCGCACCGTCGTGTTGAAGGTCCGTCGGTACGACTTCTCGACCCTGACGCGGTCCGAGACCCTGCGCGGTCCCACGGACGACCCGGCCGTCGTCCGGGAGGCGGCCGCGCGGCTGCTGGACGCGGTCGACACGACCGGCGGGGTCCGGCTGCTCGGTGTCGGCGTGTCCGGGCTGGCGGACTACACGCAGGAGGACCTGTTCGCCCAGGCCGCGGCCGAGGAGGCCGCCCGGGCTGCGGCGGGCGGGGCCGGAGAGACCAGGGGTGCGGCGGGCGGGGCCGGAGAGGCCGCGGCTGCGGCGGAGGAGTCCTGGGATGCTCCCGGCCGCAGTGGCCGAGGGGAGGAGGTGGAGGCAGCTCGGGGCGGCGGGGGACGTGGGGCGGTGGGGCGGCTGGGCGTGCCGTGGCCCGGGACGGCGGCTCGGGAGCGCCGGACCGGGGGCGCCGTGGCAGCCAGAGGGCCGAACCGGAAGGCGTACGGAGGAGGTGGCACGGCGGGGTGGGAGCAGGGCTCCGACGCTGGGCGTCCCGCCTCCGCGGGGCTTCCCGGGGCGGGCGGCGCGGCAGGGGAGCCGGACGGTCCCGCACGGGAACTGCACGCGGGCGGGGTGCCACCGGAGGCGGGGGAGGACGGGCGGGGGCCCGGCGGAAGCGGGCCGGGGGAGATGCGCGCTGTGCACGGGGGAAGCGGGGAGCCGGGGCGCGGTCCTGCCTTCCCCGGCCCGGACCCGGGTGCCGCTGCGGAGCCGGTGGAGGAACGCGGCGCCGGTGCGGGGGCCGCCGGGGCGGGCCCTTCGGCGGCGGGCGGAGGCCGCGAGGCGCGCGGCGGGGACGCGGGAGCCCGGCCGGCGGGCGGTACCGGAGCAGCAGGCCCGGGAGCCGGTGGGTTCGGTGCGGGTGGGCCTTCTGCGGTGGTGCCCTCGGGTGGTGCGGCCGGGGTCGGCGGGGGCGGCGGGGGACCCGCCGACACGGGAGGGTGCCGGGCCGGGCCGTTCTGCCGGCGCGGGCGCCGGAGCGGGCCCGGGCGGCTCCACCGTCATCACGGAGCGTGCCGGAGCGGGCGGAGCCGGGGCCGGCGGTGGGCCCGCCGACACGGGAGGGGGCGTACGGGACAGTGCGGGGGAGCGGCGGTGGACGCCGGGGCAGGACGTGCGGCATGACCGGTACGGAGCGGGATGGGTGCAGGGCAGCGGAGTGGGGCGGGTCACGGTGCGTTTCGAG
This sequence comes from Streptomyces sp. CC228A, assembly GCF_021390935.1. Classification (GTDB taxonomy): domain Bacteria; phylum Actinomycetota; class Actinomycetes; order Streptomycetales; family Streptomycetaceae; genus Streptomyces. Next base: position 388,246 of record NZ_JAJPUI010000001.1, on the reverse strand, counting down.
CAACCGGGCTCCGCGCCGGGACGCGTACGGACGTTCCGGACGGACGATCCCGAACTGCGGCCCTCGGAACCTCTGCCGCTGGTGCCCGGGGGCGGTCAGTCGCCGCCGTCGGCGACGCTGCCGAAGTCCCTGTCCGCGGAAGGGCCCGTGGAGCCGGGCAGGTCGAGCCCGTAGTGGCGGTAGAGCTGGAGCTCCTGCTCGGGCGACAGGTGGCGCCCGACGCCGAAGTCCGGCGCGTCCTTGATGAGGGAGCGCTCGTACGGCACGTGCAGGGCCTGGTCCACCACCCGGCTGGGCTCCAGGGGTACGAAGGCGTCGCGGCCGAACAGGCCGGTACGGACCGCCGCCCACTCCGGTTCGCCGGTCGCGTCGTCCAGGTACACCTCGTCCACCGTGCCGATCTTGTGGCCGTCCCGGTCGTATGCCTTGCGCCCAATCAGCGTGCGAGGATCGATATCGGTCTGCACGGGCCCTCCAGCCGGTCGCAACTGGTCCTCAAATACTACGAAAATGCACAACCGTGACGTCGGCCACTCGAGGGATCGGCCGGGAACACCGCTGGTAGGCTGGCAATGGCTGCTGACCCTGTGCGGGAGAGTCCTCCGGAAAGACCGAAACCGGTCCTTCGGGGGCGCCGAAGGAGCAAATCCTCCCCGGAATCTCTCAGGCCCCTGTACCGCACGGACGAGGTCACTCTGGAAAGCAGGGCGGGCGTCGGACGGCACCCGCTCTCACCGACGGTGAAAGCCGTCCCGCCCCGCAGGGCGGGTCGCGGCGAAGCTCTCAGGTTGAGATGACAGAGGGGGAGGCCGTCCGGGCACCCGCGCCGCGGTGCCCCTCGCAGGTCGCTACGACCAGGAGGCCCCCGTACATGACCGCCAACCGCATTCCGCTCTCCCGGCTGGAGCGAGGAACCCCCTTCGAGCAGCGCCACATCGGGCCCGACGCCGAGGCCCGCGCCAAGATGCTCGCGCAGGTCGGCTACGGCTCGCTCGACGAGCTCACGGCGGCCGCGGTGCCGGACGTCATCAAGAGCGCCGAGGCCCTCGGCCTGCCCGAGGCCCGCAGCGAGGCCGAGGTCCTCGCCGAACTGCGCTCCCTCGCGGACCGCAACCAGGTCCTCGCCCCGATGATCGGCCTCGGTTACCACGGCACCTTCACGCCGCCGGTCATCCTCCGCAACGTCATGGAGAACCCGGCCTGGTACACCGCCTACACCCCGTACCAGCCGGAGATCTCGCAGGGCCGCCTCGAGGCGCTCCTGAACTTCCAGACCGTCGTCGCCGACCTGACCGGACTGCCCACCTCCGGTGCGTCGCTGCTCGACGAGGGCACGGCCGCCGCGGAAGCCATGGCGCTGTCCCGGCGCGTCGGCAAGGTGAAGAAGGGCGTCTTCCTGGTCGACGCCGACGCCCTGCCGCAGACCATCGCCGTCATCGAGACCCGCGCCGAGCCGACCGGTGTCGAGGTCGTCGTCGCCGACCTCAGCGACGGCATCCCCGCCGAGGCCGCCGAACGCGGGGTCTTCGGCGTGCTGCTGCAGTACCCGGGCGCCTCGGGCGCCGTGCGGGACATCAAGCCGCTCATCGACGCCGCCCACGAGCTCGGCGCCGTCGTCACCGTCGCCGCCGACCTGCTCGCGCTGACCCTGCTCACCTCCCCCGGCGAGCTCGGCGCCGACATCGCCGTCGGCACCACGCAGCGCTTCGGCGTCCCGATGGGCTTCGGCGGCCCGCACGCCGGCTACATGGCCGTCCGCGACGCCTTCGCCCGCAGCCTGCCGGGCCGACTCGTCGGCGTCTCCGTCGACGCCGACGGGAACAAGGCGTACCGCCTGGCCCTGCAGACGCGCGAGCAGCACATCCGCCGCGAGAAGGCCACCAGCAACATCTGCACCGCCCAGGTGCTGCTCGCCGTCATGGCCGGCATGTACGCCGTGTACCACGGCCCCGAGGGGCTCAAGGAGATCGCGCAGCGCACCCACCGGTACGCCGCGATCCTCGCCGCCGGACTGCGCGCCGGCGGTGTCGAGCTGCTGCACGACGCCTTCTTCGACACCGTCACCGCGCGCGTGCCGGGCAAGGCCGCCGACGTCGTCGCCGCGGCCCGCGAGGGCGGCGTCAACCTGCACCTCGTGGACGCCGACCACGTCTCCGCCTCCTGCGACGAGACCACCGGCCGCCCGCAGATCGCCGCCGTGTGGGCCGCCTTCGGCGTGTCCGGCGACATCGACGCGCTGGACGCCGCCACCGAGGACGCGCTGCCCGCGGGGCTGCTGCGCGGCGACACCTACCTCACCCACCCGGTCTTCCACGCGCACCGGTCCGAGACGGCGATGCTGCGCTACCTGCGCAAGCTCGCCGACCGGGACTACGCCCTGGACCGCGGCATGATCCCGCTCGGTTCCTGCACGATGAAGCTCAACGCGACCACCGAGATGGAGCCGGTGACCTGGGCCGAGTTCGGGCAGATGCACCCCTTCGCGCCCGCCGAGCAGGCCGAGGGCTACCTGACGCTGATCCGCGAGCTGGAGGAGCGCCTCGCCGAGGTCACCGGCTACGACAAGGTGTCGATCCAGCCCAACGCCGGTTCGCAGGGCGAGCTGGCCGGCCTCCTCGCGGTCCGCGCCTACCACCGCGCCAACGGCGACGAGCAGCGCACGGTCTGCCTGATCCCCTCGTCGGCGCACGGCACCAACGCCGCGTCGGCCGTCATGGCCGGTATGAAGGTCGTCGTCGTCAGGACCGCCGACGACGGCGAGGTCGACGTCGAGGACCTCCGTGCCAAGATCGAGAAGCACCGTGACGAACTCGCCGTGCTGATGATCACGTACCCGTCGACGCACGGCGTCTTCGAGGAGCACGTCGCCGACATCTGCGCCCAGGTCCACGAGGCCGGCGGCCAGGTGTACGTGGACGGCGCCAACCTCAACGCGCTGGTCGGCCTCGCCAAGCCGGGCAAGTTCGGCGGCGACGTCTCGCACCTGAACCTGCACAAGACGTTCTGCATCCCGCACGGCGGCGGCGGCCCCGGTGTCGGCCCGGTCGCGGTCCGCGAGCACCTCGCCCCGTACCTGCCGAACCACCCGCTGCAGCCGGCCGCCGGCCCGGAGACCGGCGTCGGCCCGATCTCGGCCGCCCCGTGGGGTTCGGCGGGCATCCTGCCGATCTCCTGGGCATACGTCCGGCTCATGGGCGGCGAGGGCCTCAAGCGCGCCACCCAGGTCGCCGTCCTGGCCGCCAACTACGTCGCCAAGCGCCTGGAGCCGCACTACCCGGTGCTCTACACGGGGCCGGGCGGCCTCGTCGCCCACGAGTGCATCATCGACCTGCGCCCGCTGTCGAAGGCGACCGGCGTCAGCGTGGACGACATCGCCAAGCGCCTGATCGACTACGGCTTCCACGCGCCCACCATGTCCTTCCCGGTGGCCGGCACCCTGATGATCGAGCCGACCGAGAGCGAGGACCTCACGGAGCTCGACCGGTTCTGCGACACGATGATCGCGATCCGTGCCGAGATCGAGAAGGTCGCCACCGGCGAGTGGCCCGCCGAGGACAACCCGCTCCGCAACGCCCCCCACACGGCGGCCGCGCTCGGCGGTGCCTGGGACCACGCGTACACCCGCGAGGAGGCCGTCTTCCCGGCCGGTGTCGCGGCCGCGGACAAGTACTGGCCGCCGGTCCGCCGCATCGACGGGGCCTTCGGCGACCGCAACCTGGTCTGCTCCTGCCCGCCGCTGGACGAGTACGACGGCTGATCGCGGTGCCCGGCCGGGCGAAGCGTCCGGCCGGGTTGCGGGCGGACAGAGCGGCCGTCGCGGCCGGGCCTGCGTGCGCAGGAGGGCCGTCGCGGCCGGGCCTTCGTACGGATCTGCTGTCCGGCCCTGAGCGGTGACCGGTCGGCCGCCGCGGACGCACAGGGGCCGGTCCGGAGGTGTCACCTCCGGACCGGCCCCTCGCCATGGCGGCCTCCCGGCCGTACGCCTACGCGGCCGTGGTCACCCGGGTCGCCGTCAGCGGCCGGTGCGGCGCGATGATCTGGCCGTCCGGCAGCAGCTCGCCGGTGTCCTCGAAGAGGAGGACGCCGTTGCACAGCAGGCTCCAGCCCTGCTCGGGATGGTGCGCCACGACCCGGGCGGCTTCCCGGTCGGCGGAGTCAGCGGTCGGGCAGAGTGGCTGGTGCTGGCACATGGGAGGGTTCTTTCGCTGCGGTGTGGAGTCTGTCCTGCGGCTCGACGCGGTGTTCATGGCCGCCCCCCGTCTTTCGGTTGGTCCGTTCCCAGTGTTGCCCCACGGGCGTGTTTCCGCAGGGATTTCGCGACAGCTCGTCCTACAGCTGAAGGACGTGTCACCCGCACGGATGGTTCAACGCAAACCCCCCACCCCTTCGGGTGGTTCGCAGTGGCCGCAGTGAACTAGTCCGCTTGGCCCAGGGCCGGAACGCGCCGGTGCCCCGCGTCCGGGCGGACGCGGGGCACCGCTGTGACGGGCCGCCCTGGGCAGGGAACCGGGGCGGCCTCGGGGCCCGACGGGTCTTCACGGCCTGCCGGTGCCCGGTTGTGCCGGTCGTTCCCGCGTGCGGCCGCGCTGATGCTCAGGCCGTGGAACCGAGGAGCGGGGGCGGTGCGAGCCGTACGGCCAGCCGCGGCAGGAGGTCGGCCACCCGGTGCGGGCGGTGGGCGGCGATCCCGGGCGGCGCCGGCGCCAGGGGGATCAGCATGTCCTCGGGAGCCGGCGACCCCGCGGAGGGGTCCGCTTCCGTGTTGCCGTGCAGCCAGAGCGTGAGCATGTACAGGTCGGGCACCGACAGCAGCCGGGCCTGCCAGGGGGCCTGCGACCCCTCCGCCTGGCGCAGGGCCCGCTCGGTCGAGGCGACGTACGGCCCCTCGCAGAAGTGCGAGAAGGCCCAGCCGTCCGCCGCGGGCGCCACGTCCGCCGCGGCCAGGGACAGTTCGCCGCCGCGGATCAGGAAGCGCCACCCGACGAGTCGGGTGCTCGGCGCCGCCCCGGCCGGGGCGGTGGCCAGCACGTGGACCGGCAGGGGGGCGTCGGCGCTCAGCGGACCCGGGACGGACCGCAGGGCGGGGGTGCCGGCCTCACGGGCCGCCGGCGATCCCAACGCGGTGAGGACGGCGTGCAAAGCAGCAGCAGGGGGCTGGGAGACATGGAGCGGCATGGTGGGTCGCCTCTCACTCGAGACAGACGGGAATGCGCGGGTGGGTGCGGACGACGCTGTCAGCAGCGGGGCGGAGGAGGCGCCCGGGGCGCCACGCCCGGCGCCGATTCTCGGCCTCTGCGCGGAGTTTATACGACACATGTTCACGGCAGGTTTCCGCTAGTCGATGCCGATAATCCGGTCAAGACGCTAGCGCGCCTTGTTCACGCCCGTGTTTCAGGGGTATTTCCGGCTATTCGCCCCACGTTTCGGTGCTGCTACCAGGCCGGTCATTCGCGGCGCGGACGGCTGGATCTCGTCGGCGTTTTTCACCATGCCGCCGGAGGTGATGTGCTAGCAGATCCATGCCTCCGGAATGTGCCGGAGGGCGTCGGCGCCAGCCTAGTGGCAAAGGGCGGCCCGCACGGGCGTTACGGATCGGCCCGACGGGGCATCATCGTCCCGGACGCGAGCGCCGGTGCCGCGTGCCACCCACGCGAGGAGGGACCCTTCGATGGGGGAGAAGGTCGTGGCGGCGGCGTTTGACCTGGCGGATCGGCAGTCGTACCGCCGGAAGCTGCGGCAGTGCCTGGAGGCGCTGGAGCGGCTGCTCGCCGAGCGTCGTTTCGACCGGCCGCGCAATCTCATGGGCATCGAGATCGAACTCAATCTGGCCGGGCCCGACGGGCTGCCCCGGATGATGAATGGCGCGGTGCTTGAGCGGATCGCGAGCCGGGATTTCCAGACGGAGCTCGGGATGTTCAACGTGGAATTGAACGTGGCGCCGCACCGGCTCGGCGGCCATGTTTTCTCGCAGCTCGCCGAGGAACTCCGCACGGGGATCGGCTACGCGCACCGCAAGGCCGAGGAACTGGGCGCGGGAATCGTCATGATCGGCATACTGCCGACCCTCACCCGGCAGGACGTGGACCTCGCCAACATCTCGTCCGGCGACCGGTACCTGCTGCTCAACGACCAGATCCTCATGGCGCGCGGCGAGGACTTCTCCCTGGAGATCGACGGCGTGGAGCGGCTCAGCTGCACGGCGGCCTCCATCACGCCGGAGGCCGCCTGCACCTCCGTACAACTGCATCTGCAGGTCACGCCGGGCCGCTTCGCCGATGTGTGGAACGCGGCCCAGGCCGTGGCCGCCGTGCAGATAGCCGTCGGGGCGAACGCCCCCTTCCTCTTCGGCCGCGAGGTGTGGCGGGAGTCCCGGCCGCCGCTCTTCGAGCAGGCCACCGACACCCGGCCGCCGGAGCTGAAGTCGCAGGGCGTGCGGCCCCGGACCTGGTTCGGCGAGCGCTGGGTGGAGTCGGCGTACGAGCTGTTCGAGGAGAACCTGCGGTACTTCCCCGCGCTGCTGCCGCTGTGCGACGAGCAGGACCCGCTGCGGGTGCTGGACGACGGGGGCACCCCCGCCCTGCACGAGCTGGTCCTGCACAACGGCACCGTCTACCGCTGGAACCGGCCGGTGTACGGAGTCGTGGACGGCGTGCCGCACCTGCGGGTGGAGAACAGGGTGCTCCCCGCAGGGCCGACCGTCGACGACGTGATCGCCAACGCCGCCTTCTACTACGGGCTTGTGCGGGCGCTCGCCGAGGACAGCCGACCGGTGTGGAAGCGCATGCCGTTCAGCGACGCGGCGGCCAACTTCGATGCGGCCTGCCGCCACGGCCTGGACGCCGAACTGCGGTGGCCGCGTCCCGGGCGCGGCAGCGGGGTGAGCGCCGTCCCCGCGGTCAAGCTGGTCCGCGACGAGCTCCTGCCGCTGGCCGCCGCCGGGCTGGACGCCTGGGGTGTCGAGCCGGCCGACCGGGACCGCACCCTCGGTGTGATCGAGGAGCGGTGCCGCCGACGGGTGAACGGCGCCTCGTGGCAGGTGGAGACCTTCCACCGGGCCGTCGAGGCGGGACTGGAGCGGGACGCCGCGCTGGCGGCGACCGCGCGGCGCTACCAGGAGCTGTCGCTGCGGGGCGAGCCGGTGCACACCTGGCCGGTGAGCTGCCCCGGGCCCCGCCCGCAGCGCTCGCGCTGACCTGCCGCCGGCCGCAGGAGGGTCCGCCGGCCGCCGTGTCTTCGCGGCACGGCAGGTGTTTCTCGCGGTGCCTGTCGGTGCCTGTCGGTGCCTGTCGGTGCCTGTCGGTGCCTGTCGGTGCCTGTCGGTGCCTGTCGGTGCCTGTCGGTGCTCGCTGGTGCCCGCCGGTCCGGCGTGCCGCAGGGCTGCCCGGACGGCTGGGGCGCGATCCGTCTGCGGTCGGCGCACGCCGGCGGCTCCGTACGTGTCGGGCGGGGCCGGCGGCGGGGTGCGCGGGCGACTGGGGCCGCATCGCCACCGCGGCCGTGACCCCCGTGCGCCTGCGTGGGCGGTGCGCGTCCGGGCCGGAGTTCGTCCGCGCCGGAGTTCGTCCGCGCCCCGCGGCCCCCTCCCGGCGCCGCGTCGGGCAAGCTGGACGGCGCGAGATCACGGACGGAAGGCGGCGCGGCGTGCGGGCAGGACGCAAGGAACGGACCGGCGGGGCACCGGGATTCACGGACACGGTCGAGGAGCCGGCGCGCCGGACCCTGCGGACGGAGACCCTCATCGTGCTCGCGCTGTCGCTCGGCGCCAGCGCGGTGCTCTCCCTCATCCGCTTCGTCGGAGCACTGACCAAGCCGGAAGGCCTCGGCGAACAGGCGGCCCGGCTCAACAGCTCGTTCGCTCCGGGCCGCCCCTGGCTCGACCTGGCCTTGCAGCTCTTCGGCATCGCCACCGCGCTGGTTCCCGTCGTGCTGGTGGCGCACCTGCTGCTGCGCGAGGGCGCGGGGCTGCGGACCATCGGCTTCGACCGGCGGGCCCCGTGGCAGGACCTCTGGCGGGGTGCGCTGGTCGCGGCCGGTATCGGGAGCGCCGGGCTGGCCTTCTACCTGATCGTCCGGGCCGGCGGCTTCAACCTCACCGTCGTGCCGGAGAACCTGCCGGAGGTGTGGTGGAAGTACCCCGTGCTCGTCCTCTCCGCGCTCCAGAACTCCGTGGTGGAGGAGGTCATCGTCGTCGGCTACCTGCTGCGCAGGCTCGACCAGTTGGGGTGGTCGCCGACGGCGTCGCTGGTGGCGAGCTCGGTGCTCCGCGGTTCGTACCACCTCTACCAGGGCATCGGAGGCTTCGTCGGCAATGTGGTGATGGGCGTGGTCTTCGTGTGGCTGTACCGGCGCTGGGGGCGCGTCGGGCCGCTGGTGGTGGCGCACGCGCTGCTCGACATCGTGGCCTTCGTCGGGTACGGGCTGCTCGCCGGGAAGGTGGGCTGGCTGCCCACCGCGTGACGGGGCCGCCCGGCCGCCGGTGTCCCGCCGCCTGCTGTACCCGTACGGCAGGCGGCGGCACCGCGGGCTCGCGGTCGGCGGCGTGAGGCGGTCGGGAGCGCAGTTGCTCGCGGTGCGGGGAGCGCCGCATTCCCGGGTGGCGGCAGCGGCCCTGCGATCCACGTCGTGCGGGGCAGGGGCCCCGAAATCCCGAGGTGGGGGTGGAGTGGGCCCGCCGTCCCTGCGGCGCAGGCGGCGGACCTGCGGCCCTCGGGGCGGCGGGCGGTCGATCGGCCCCTCGCGGGCCGGTGGCGGGCTCGGGGTCAGGCGAGCAGGGCGCCGTCCAGGACCGTCACGGCGTGCCCGGTGAGCAGGGTGCGCTCGCCGCGCAGCGCGGTCCGCACCACACCGGTGCGGGACCCGCCCTGAAGGCCCGTCAGCTCCGTCCGGCCGAACCGCCGCGCCCAGAAGGGTGCCAGCGCCGTGTGCGCGCTGCCCGTGACCGGGTCCTCGTCGATGCCCAGCCGGGGGAAGAAGCACCGGGACGCGAAGTCGTGGCCGCCCGCCGGGTCCGCCGCGGGCGCCGTGGCGATGACGCCCCGTTTCGACAGGGCGGCCAGCGCGGCCAGGTCGGGTGCCAGGGACCGCACGGCCGCCTCGTCGCGCAGCTCCACGAGCAGGTCGCCCACGTGCTCCGAGGTGTCGTGCACGGACAGGACCTCCGCGCCGAGCGCCTCGGCGAGCCCGCGCGGGGTCTCCACGGGGGTCAGGGACGACGTGGGGAAGTCCATCGTGATCGCGCCGTCACCGCCGTCCTCGGTGGTGAGGATCCCGCAGCGCGCGGCGAACCGCACCGTGCCCGCGCCCTGGCCGGTGGTCCGCAGGACGTGTGCGGTCGCGAGGGTGGCGTGGCCGCACATGTCGACCTCGGCGACCGGGGTGAACCAGCGCAGCGCCCAGTCGGCGTCGCCGCCCTCCGGCAGCGGGTGCGCGAAGGCGGTTTCGGAGAGGTTGACCTCCGCGGCGACCCGCTGCAGCCAGCCGTCGTCGGGGAAGGAGTCGAGGAGCAGCACTCCGGCGGGGTTGCCGGAGAAGGGGCGGTCGGTGAAGGCGTCGACGATTCGGATACGCATGGACCGACCGTAGAGGCGCCGCGGCAGATGCGGCCAAGGCCAATCCGCGGCGACTGGACCGGTCGGCGGGGGAGGCCGGCACCACTGGACGGGGCGCGCGGATGGATCCAGGCCCCTCGCCCGCCATGACGGCAGTCGGGGCGGGCGGGGCGCGGCCCTGTCGGCGGTCGGGGCGGGCGGGGGCGCGGCCGTGCAGGCGTCGACTGCTCACGGATGCGGGGGACCGGGGGCGGGCGGCTCAGGGGGCGCCAGGTGATGGCGGTGCGTCCCGGGCCGCCGAGGGCCGGCGGGGCATGGCGGTGGGGCGTCCCGGGCCGCCGGGGCAGGGCGGTGGGGCGTGGCGGTGAGGCAGGGCGGTGGGGCATGGCGGTGGGGCAGGGCGGTGGGGCGTGGCGGTGGGGCGTCCCGGGCTGCCGGGGCGGGGGCCGGCGGGTCAGCACACCGCCCGCCAGATCTCGGCCGAGTCGAAGGCGTCCGAGGCCCGCGGGCGCTGCTCCTCGTCGTGGCAGTGGAAGGCCGCCCAGAACAGGTCGCCCGGCCGTGCGTCGTCCGGGGCGTACACCCGGTAGACGTACTGCCGGCCGTCGAGGGCGAGCAGGGAGACCATCCAGAACACAACGGGCGAGACGAACGCCCCGGCCGCCGTGGTTGCCTCCGGGGCGCGCAGCGGGTCGGCGCGCGCCCCGCGAGCAGCGGCACTCGGTCTCCTCCTTGAGGAGGAGAGGACAGCGGTGGCGCCCGACCTGCGTGGGACGCGCACATGGTTCCCCGCGGCGACGACACCGGGCCGCCGCGGCTGATGAGGTGGAAGTGTGCACAGCTCCACCCCGAAAGCGCCGGGAGCGGCCCCCGGCCCGCCGGGCGGCCGCCATGCCGGGGACCACCCCGGCTTCACCGCCGAGTTGGCCGCCGCCGTCTCCGGTGCGAGGCGCCGGGCGGCGCGTGCCGGGGATCACCAGATCGACACGGCCCATCTCCTCCACTCCCTGCTGGAGTCGGTGCCCGACGTACGGGCCGCCATCGGCGACGGGGCGCAGACGGCCCGCGTGCTCGGCTACCTCGTGCAGCGCAGCATCGGCTACGGCCTGCGCTGGCAGGAGTCGGCGGAGGAGGCGGGCCTGACGTCACCCGAGGACGACTGCGCGACCGGCTGGTCCGGGTGGTCGCCCGCCGCGGCGGCCGCGGCCAGGCGCGCCCTCCGGCGGGCCGGGGCGCGCGGCGCCGCCCGGGCCGACGCGCTCGACCTGCTCGCCGCGATGACCTCCGACCCGGCGTGCCGGGCCGTCGACGTGCTGCGGCGGGCGGGGGTCGCTTGCGCCTGGCCGGCCGACGGGGCTCCGTGCGCGGCGCCCGTTCCGACGCCGTTCCCGGCGCCTCGCGGGGAGGCGGCGCCTGACGCTGGGCCCGCTGCGGCGGCTGCTGTTCCGGACCGGGAAGAGGCGCTGCGGCGGCCGCCGTCTCAACAGGTGTCACTGCCTTTACGCTCCTGACTGCTGCCTGCCATCATGTGCCGATGCAGACGGCTCAGGTGAGGAACGTCGGCCTGGGACTCGCCCTGGCCTCGGCGTTCGCGTTCGGTGGATCAGGTGTCGCGGCGAAGCCGCTCATCGAGGCGGGCCTCGACCCGCTGCACGTGGTGTGGCTCAGGGTGGCGGGCGCGGCACTGGTCATGCTGCCCGTGGCCTGGCGCCACCGCGACCTGCTGCGCCGCAGGCCCGCACTGCTGGCCGGATTCGGGCTGTTCGCCGTGGCCGGCGTGCAGGCGTTCTACTTCGCCGCGCTGTCCCGTATCCCCGTCGGGGTCGCCCTCCTCATCGAGTACCTCGGCCCGGCGCTCGTCCTCGGCTGGGTCCGGTTCGTCCAGCGGCGCCCCGTGACCCGGGCCGCAGCGCTCGGCGTGGTCCTCGCCGTCGGCGGCCTCGCGTGCGTCGTGGAGGTCTGGGCCGGGCTCGGCTTCGACGTCGTCGGCCTCGTCCTCGCCCTGTGCGCGGCCTTCTGCCAGGCCGGCTACTTCATCCTCGCCGACCACGGCGGTGACGGGACCGAACCCGCGGACCCGCTCGGCGTCATCGCGTACGGGCTGCTCATCGGCGCCGTCGTCCTCACCGTCGTCGCACGGCCCTGGGGCATGGACGCCGAGGTGCTGCTCGGCGCCGCCGCGGTGGCCGGCTCCAGCGTGCCCGCCTGGGCGCTGCTCGCCTGGATCGTGCTGATCGCGACCGTCCTGGCCTACGTCACCGGCATCATCTCCGTACGGAAGCTCTCCCCGCAGGTGGCCGGAGTGGTGGCCTGCCTGGAGGCGGTCGTCGCCACGGTGCTCGCGTGGGTGCTGCTCGGCGAGCACCTGTCCGCACCGCAGATCGCGGGCGGTGTCCTCGTCCTGGTCGGTGCCTTCATCGCCCAGTCGCCCAAGCCCACGGCACCGTCGGGGCCCGTGGCCGGGTCGCCCGCCGACGCCGCTCGCCCGGGCGGGCAGGCCCCCGTGCAGGGCGAGGGGCGGTTGTCCGCGGGACAGGGCGCGCCGTAGAGTGCCGGGCATGCACGCGACCGTACTTCCGCCGCCCGCCGCCTGAGGCGGGCGGCGCCGCACTCCTGAAGAGGACCCGGCTCGGGCTGCGCCCCGAGCGGAACGCCGCTGCCCGTACGCGGAACCAGGCGCGCCCACGCGCGCTCCAGCGGCCTTTCCCTCGTCTCCTCCAGGAGAAGTCACGTGTCGAACCACTCCCTTCGTACTGCCGCGCCCGAAGCCGGTGAGCTCCGGGCCGTCCGCACGGGCGCTGCGGACTCCGCCGCCCGCGGGACCGCTCCGGCCTCCGTCGGGCGGGCGCTGCTCTACCTGATCGTCGCCGGGATCGCCTGGGGCACCGCCGGGGCCGCCGCCTCGCTGGTGTACCGGATCAGCGACATCGGCCCGCTCGCGCTGTCCTTCTGGCGCTGCGTCGGCGGACTCCTGCTCATGTCCGGTGTCCTCGCGCTGCGCCGCCGCGGCCGCGCCGCCGCGAGGGGCCGAGCCGCGGATGCGGAAGCGGCGCGGGACGGCGCCGCCCGCACCGAACCGCGTCGGCGCAGGGCGCTGCGCATCGTCGGTACCGGCGTCGGCCTCACCGTGTTCCAGAGCGCGTACTTCGCGGCCGTCGAGGCGACGGGACTGGCCGTCGGCACGGTCGTCACCCTGGGCGCCGGGCCGGTCCTCATCGCGCTCGGGGCACGCCTGACCATGGGGGAGCGCCTCGGGGCCGGCGGCGTGACAGCGGTCGCCGGGGCGCTCGCCGGGCTGGTCGTGCTGGTCCTCGGCGGCGGCTCGGGCTCCGTACGGCCGGCCGGGGTGGCCCTGGCCCTGCTGTCGGCCGCCGCGTACGCCGCGGTCACGCTGATCACCCGGTGGCTGGGCCGGGACGGGGGCGGCGGCGACGCCCTGGCCACCAGCACGTGGGCGTTCGCCATCGGCGCGGTCGGGCTGCTGCCGCTCGCCCTGGCGGAGGGGCTGCTGCCGTACACGGCGCAGTACGTGGAGGTGGCGGCGCTGCTGGCGTACGTGGCGGCCGTGCCGACCGCGCTCGCCTACGCGCTGTACTTCGCGGGTGCCGCCGTGGTGCGGGCCGCGACCGTGTCGGTGATCATGCTGCTGGAGCCGGTGAGCGCGGCGGTCATCGCGGTCACCCTGCTGGGTGAGCGGCTGACGGCCGCCACCGTCGCCGGGACGCTGCTGCTGCTCGCGGCCGTCTCCGGCCTCGCGTTCGCCGAGACCAGGCTCGCGGTGGTACGGCGCAGGAGCGCGGAGGCGGTCGCCGCATAGCGGCGCGCGGAAACCGGTGCCCGGCCCGGTCGCCTTGCCTCGGGTCGCCCTGCCGCCGCGCTGGGCGGCCGGTGTCCGGAACCGTTCCATCTGCCGCCGGGCGGGTGGTCGTTGGCGGGGCCGGGCGGTCCGCCGGACCGGTCGGCAGCGATCGGGCTGAGCGGCCGGTGGGCGGTGGCCGGGCCAGGTGACCGGAGGCCGGTGGCCGGTGGTCGGGCCGGACGGCAGTGGGCGGTGGTCGGGACCGGCCCACCCGCCGCCTGGCCGGTGGGCCGGTATCCGGGCCCGTCGACTCGCTGTCGCGCCGGTCCCCCCCGTAGCCGGGTGCCTCACGTGCGTCACCTGCTGACCGGCGCGTCGCTGGTGACGCCCGGGGCGCTCGCGCTCGTGCAGCCCGTCGCCCGGCTCAGCGCGGTGCGGCGAGGTAGCCGGGGAGCGGCACGGACGGCCGCAGGTCGTGGTTCGCGACAGGCGTGCCGTGGTGCACCGCGACCGGAACGACGCCCGCCCAGTGAGGCAGACCCAGGTCCTCGGGCTCGTCGTTGGCGTCTCCGGTGCGCACCTTGGCGGACACTTCGGCAAGGTCCAGGCGCAGGACCGCGGTCGCCGCGAGCTCCTTGGCGTCGGCCGGGCGCGAGTCCCGGGACCTGCCCGGCACCACGTGGTCGACGAGGGCATCCAGCGCGATCCGCTTCTCCTCGGGGTCGGTGACCTGGTGCGCGGTGCCGTGGACCATGACGGAGCGGTAGTTCACCGAGTGGTGGAAGGCGGAGCGGGCCAGCACCAGCCCGTCGACATGGGTCACCGTCAGGCAGACGGCCAGCCCCGGCGCGTCCTCGCTGCGTCCGCCCGCCATCCGCAGCGGCCGCGACCCGGTCGAACCGTGGACGTAGAGGCGGTCGCCCACCCGGCCGTACAGGGTCGGCAGGACGACCGGGGCGCCGTCGCGCACGTACCCCAGGTGGCAGACGTACGCCTCGTCGAGTATCGCGTGGACCAGCTCCCTGTCGTACGACGCCCGCTCACGGGCGCGCGCCGGGACGGTGCGGTCCGTCGGCTCGTACCGTCCCGCGGCGGCGGTGCCGACGGAGGCGGCGGAGGCGGAGGAGGAGGGCGGTACTGCTTCCGACATGACATCCCCTATTGTGCTAGTGCATAATCTTGATTGTGCTAGGAGATTATCGGATCGAAGGGTCCCGTGCATCGGAGATTGCGGCCAGCGTGGAGCGCGGCGTCGGCTCGGGTGCGCTCGCGCCGGGCCAACACCTGCCGCCCATGAGGGAGTTGGCGAGGGAACTGGGCGTCAATCCCCATACCGTCGCTGCCGCCTACCGCACCCTGCGCGAGCGGGGCGTCATCGAGACCGCCGGGCGCAGGGGCACCCGCGTGCGGCCGCGACCGGCCACCACCGCCCGGGGCACCCTCCGGATCGAGGCGCCCGCCGGGGTGCGGGACATCGGCGAGGGCAATCCGGACCCGACGCTCCTCCCGCGGCTCTCCGACGCCCTGGCGGCCGCCGCGCGCGAGTACGACGCGGCACCCGGGTTGTACGGGCTGTCGGCCGTGGACGAGGAGTTCGCGGACCTCGTGCGGGCCGCGTTGGACGCCGACGGGGTGCCGGCCGGTCCCGTCGCCGTCGCGTCGGGCTCGCTGGACGTCATCGAGCGCGTGCTCGGCGCCCATCTGCGGCCCGGTGACGCCGTGGCGGTCGAGGACCCCGGGTGGGGCAGCGTGCTCGACCTCGTGCCGGCGCTCGGGCTCCGGGTCGTGCCCGTACGGCTCGACGACGACGGCCCCCTGCCCGGCGAGGTGGAACGCGCCCTGCGTGACGGCGCGCGGGCCCTCATCGTGACCGACCGGGCGCAGAACCCCACCGGCGCCGCGGTCGGCGCTGCCCGCGCCGCCGAACTGCGCGCCGTCCTGGCCGCGTACCCGGAGGTCCTGCTCGTGGAGGACGACCACGGGCACGGCTTCGTCGACCTCCCCGTCCATCCGCTGGCCGGCTCCACCCGCCACTGGGCGTTCGTCCGGTCCGTGGCCAAGGCCTGTGGTCCCGACTTCCGCGTGGCGGCCTTCACCGGTGACGAGGTCACCGTCGACCGGGTCACCGGACGCCAGCAGCTGGGACCCGGGTGGGTGAGTCGGCTGCTCCAGCGGGCCGTGGTCCACCTGTGGCGCTCCGGCTCCGTCGACCGGGCCGCGCTCGCGCGGGCGTACGGCGAGCGGCGCGACGCCCTGATCCGGGCCCTGGAGGCACGAGGGGTCGCGGCGCACGGGCGCAGCGGGATGAACGTGTGGGTGCCGGTCGCCGACGAGACGGGCGTGGTCGCCCGGCTGCTGCACGCCGGTTGGGCGGTCGCCCCAGGAGCCCGGTTCCGCGTGGTGTCCGGCCCCGCGGTGCGGCTCACCGTCTCCTCGCTGACGCCGGCCGACGTCGAGCAGCTGGCGGAGGCGGTCGCGGCGGCGGCGGGGCCGGTGGCGGTCCGCAGCTACGGCTGACGCGCGCCGCGGCCGGTGGGGGAGGGGGCGAGCGCGCCGGAGCCGGTGCCGTCGCCGTCGGGGGCCGATGGCGGGGTGGCTGAAGTGCCCGCGGTGGCGGGCGGCACGGCGACGGCACCCGAGGGGGCGGGCGGTACGGCGGTGGTGGTGGAGCCGGACGCGGATATGCCGGGATCCGGTGTGTGCGGGGCCTGTGTGCCGGGAGCGGGGACGGCGGGTGCCGGGCCGATCGGGCCCGTCACGCGGCGGGTGGTGCCGCGGCTCTGGGTGAGGGCCGCGCCGGCCAGCACGATGAGGGCTCCGACAGGGGTGTTCCACGCGAGGGGCTCGTCGAGCAGGGTCACGCCGGCCGCCGTGGCGATGACCGGGACGAAGTACGTGACCATCTGACCGGTCGTGGGGCCGACTTCGGCGACGATCCCGTACTGGACCAGCATCGCGACCCCCGTGCCCAGCACGCCCAGCGCGGCCACCGCCAGCAGCGGAACCACCGGGAACGCCGTGGGAACGCCGCTGGACAGTGCGGTCGCGACGGCCACCTGCGCCGTCGCCAGCATCAACTGCGCTCCGGTCAGCGACAGGTGCGACTCGCTGCGGCCGGCCAGGGTCCGGCGCACGTAGATCCAGCCGACCGGGTAGCTCAGGGACGCACCCAGCGCCATGGCCGTCCCCGCCGCGTCGACCCCCGCGAACCCCTGCCAGGCCCCGAGCACGGTCAGCACGCCCAGGAAGCCGACCCCGAGCCCCGCCACACGCCTCCGAGTGGGGCGGTCCTCCGAGAGCGCGACCAGCGACAGGACCATGCCCCACAGCGGCGAGGTGGCGTTGCAGATCCCCGCGAGCGTCGACGGGATCGTCAGCTCGGCGTACGCGAACAGCGAGAACGGCAGGGCGTTGAGGAAGAACGCCGCCACCGCCAGATGCCCCCACGTGCGGGCGCCGCGCGGCAGCCCCGTCCGCCGCACCGCCATGGCCGCGGCCAGCACCGCCGTACCGAACAGCAGCCTCCCGAAGGTGACGTGGAACGGCGCGTACCCCTGCGTGCCCACCTTGATGAGCAGGAAGCTGAAGCCCCAGACCAGCGCCAGCGCCGCGAACCGGACACGCCAGTCCACGCGCGGCAGCCGCGGCCCCCGGTCGCCACCCGGGCCGGAGTTGGGCGTCCGGCCGGAAGCAGCCTGAGAAGAGGCAGTCCGAGCCGTGGCCGTCCGCTTGTGGGCGGTCGGGGGGAAAGCGGTCCGCGGGGAGGCGGGCCGCGCGTGGGGCGTCCGCGCGGAGGCGGTACGGGAGGCGGGCAGGGGCGGGCGAGGGCGGGGCGTGGTCGGCATGGGACCACGATGACCGCAACGATCTCTTAGGACAAGTGAGTTTTCCTCAAGGGCTTTGGTTAGTATGACTTACATGTTGAACCTGGAGCGCCTGCGCACGCTCGACGCCCTCGCCCGCCACGGCTCGGTCAGCGGCGCCGCCGAAGGGCTGCACGTCACGACCTCCGCCGTCTCACAGCAGCTGTCCAAACTGGAGCGGGAAGTGGGCCAGCAGCTCGTCGCCAAGAACGGGCGCGGCGTGCGGCTCACCGACGCGGGACAGCTCCTCGCCGTCCACGCCGCCCGGATCCTTTCGCAGGTCGAGCTCGCCCAGGCGGACATCGAGGCCCAGCGCGGTCAGGTGGTCGGCGAGGTCCGCCTGGCGGGCTTCCCGACGGCCGCTCGCGGTCTGTTCCCCCACACCGTCACCGCTCTTCGCGGCGCCCACCCGGACCTGCGGGTCCGCAGCAGCGAGCTGGAACCCGAGGAGAGCGTCCGAGCCGTCCTGCGCGGCGACGCGGACCTGGCCGTCGTCCTCGACTGGAGCAACAAGCGGCTGCCCGTGCCCGCGGGGCTGAACCACGCCAACCTCCTCGACGACGCCGCCGACGTGGCGATGCCCGCCACCCACCGCCATGCTCGGCGCGACGCCGTGGACCTGGAGGACTTCGCGGACGACGACTGGGTCTCCTGGCCCGAGGGCGAGTTCTGCTACGAGTGGCTCGTCTTCACCCTGCGCTCCCAGGGCATCGAACCGCGCATCGCCCACTTCGCGGGCGAGCACCACACGCAGCTCGCCCTCATCCAGGCCGGGCTGGGCGTGTGCGTCACACCTCGGCTCGGCCGCGGGCCCGTGCCCGACGGCGTCGTCCTCGTACCTGTACGGCAGCAGATGCGACGGCACATCTACGCCGTGTGGCGCGCCGACGCCGACCGGCGTCCCTCGGTCCGGGCCACGGTGCAGGCGCTGCGTGACGCCGCACAGGCCGTGGGCTCGGGGGACTCGGATGCGGGCTCGGTCCATCGTGCCTCGGTCCCGGGGGACTCGGATGCGGGCTCGGCCGGTCGCGCCTCCGGCTCGGCCGACCCGGGCACGCCCGACTGACCGCCGCCCGCTCCGGCACCCAGAGGGCCGTCGGGCCGTTCGAGGCGCGACCGGCAGGGGTGTTCCAGTGCCGTGCGGCGCCCCGCTCACCGTCCGCGCCGCCGACCGGCGAGCGGGGCGCACGCACGCACGACGGTGGGCGCCCCGACCCTCGGAGCGCCCACCGGGTCCCGGCCGCCGACCAGCCGGAGCAGTAGCGGGCGCCACACGGCGCCCGTCCCCTCACGCCAGCATGATGGACTCACCCTCCACCGTGATCGACGCGGGCGCCAGGGGGGTCGTGGCGGGACCGGCCTTGACGCTCCCGTCCGCGGCGTCGAACTTGCTGCCGTGGCAGGGGCAGTTGATCACCCCGTCGCTGATGTCCTTCACCGCGCAGCCCTGATGCGTGCACATGGCGGAGAACGCCTTGAACTCGCCCGACGCCGGCTGGGTGACGACCACACCCTGGTCGGCGAACACCTTGCCGCCGCCCTCCGGGATGTCACCCGTCTTCGCGAGCACCTTGCCGCCGCCTCCCGACCCGGCGCCGGTGCCGCCGGACGCGTCCGCCGGGGCACCACCCGAACCGGCGTCCGCACCGGGACCGCTGCCCGCGCCCGCCGTGCCGGATCCGGTGCCGTCCGCGCCCCCGCACGCCGCCAGGACGGCGACGAGCCCCGCGGTCCCCGCCGCCGTGACGACCGCACGGCGGCCCACCGGCCCGCCCGGTCCCTGTACTGCCCCGCTCCTTGCGGCCATGCACCGACCCCTTCCGCTCCCTGTGCTGAGTCCTTCAGCCGTCACCCTGGGGTACGGAGCGGACTTCCGGGGCGTTCACGCGCCGAGGGACCTTTTCAGGAACTCCACCTCCAGCGCCAGCTGCCCGCTCACCACCTCCTCCCGCGTCACCCGGTGCGTCGCTCCCGGCAGCGGCAGCACCGTGTGCGGTCGCCCCGCCGCCAGCAGCGCCGACGACAGCCGCAAGGTGTGGGCCACCACCACGTTGTCGTCCGCAAGCCCGTGCACCAGCATCAGCGGTCGCCTCAGCCGGTGCGCCCCGGCCACGAGCGACGAGCGCGCGTACGCCTCCGGCGTCACCTCCGGGTGGCCGAGGAAGCGCTCCTCCCAGTGCGTGTCGTACAGCCGCCGGTCCGCCGGCGCCGCGCCGGCGACCGCGGCGTGGAAGACGTCGGGCCGGTGCAGCACCGCCCCGACGGCGAGGTAGCCGCCGTACGACCAGCCCCTGATGCCGACCCGGCCCAGGTCCAGTCCCGGATACCGCTCCGCCACCGCGTGGAGCGCCTCGACCTGGTCCTCCAGCGCGGGCCCCAGCCGGTCGCCGCGCACGGCCGTCTGCCAGGCCCTGCCCCGCCCGGGCGTACCGCGCCCGTCCGTGACGAGCACCGCGAAGCCCTGCTCGGCGAACCACTGCGCCACCGTGCTGGGCCAGCCGTACGCCCGGACGGCCAGCTGCAGCCCCGGCCCCGCGTACGGGCTGAGCAGCACGGGCAGCGGTCCGCCCGACCCGGCGACGTACCAGGACGGCAGATACAGGTGGCTGCGCAGGTCCCGCGCCCCCGAGGACAGATGGACGGGCCGCGGGGGCAGGGCGGGTCCTCCGCGAGGACGGCGATCCGGCCCGCCGGGCGGCCGGGGTCCGCGGGCCCCGCGTCGCGCTGCGGGCTTCCGTCCCGCCGGGTGGTGCTGTCGGGCGCTGTCGTCCAGTCGGGAACTGTCCTCTCGCCATGACCGCTCTTCCGGCCATGACCTGACCTCTGGCCGTGCGCCGTCCCCTGGCCGAGCACTGTCCTCTGGCCGTGCGCTGTCCTCTGGCCGTGCACTGGCCTCTGGTCGTGTCCTGTCCTCTGGTCGGGTTCCGTGGTCCGGCTCCGGTCCGCGGTCCGGTCGCCGCCGCCCACCACCGTCACCGTGCGGCCCGCGCAGGTGGTGGACGACAGCACCACGGCGGCACCGCCGACCGCCGCCGTGTGCACGCCCGGCTCGCGGGTCACCCGGCGGAAGCCCTCACCAGGCGCGTACGTCCACAGATGCGTCTCCTCCGGGTCCTCGCTCGCCGTGAAGAACACCCGCTCACCCACCGCACCGAGGACCTCCCGCACCTGCACGCCCGGCGGCGAGACCGCCGCGGCACCCACCCGCAGCCCGTACGTGTCGCCGTGCACCTCGGGCACCACGAGCGACCCCGCGGCGGTCCTGGCGGGCGTGCCGGGCAGGAGGGGCACCCACGCCGCGTCCCGGCGGCTGTGCAGGGGGCGCGTCGCGCCCGTGCCCGGATCGACCGCCACCGTCAGGGCGGTGCGCTGGTCCCGGGTCTGCACCTCCACGTACGGGCCGTGCCCGTCCCAGCCGGCCGCCGTGACGTACTCGAACCGGGGATCCGTCCACTCGCCCTCCGGGTGGCCCTCCGGCTCCGCCTCCGCGGGGAGGCGCACCGGGGTGCGCCGTCCGTCCAGTGCCACGACGTGAGCCGTCACCTCGGGATTCGCCGTGCCCGCCGCCGGATAGCGCAGCACCCGCGGCGGCCGGGCGGGATCGGCCGGATCCGCGAGGTACCAGCGGCTCACCCGCGCCTGGTCGACGCGCAGCACCAGGAGGGCGCGGCTGTCGGGAGACCACCAGTACGCGCGCGTACGCCCTATCGACTCCGCCGAGACGTGGTCCGCCAGACCGTACGTGACATCCTCCGACTCCGGCACCGCGAGGGCCGC
Organism: Streptomyces sp. CC228A; assembly: GCF_021390935.1. GTDB lineage: Bacteria > Actinomycetota > Actinomycetes > Streptomycetales > Streptomycetaceae > Streptomyces. The sequence goes on along the minus strand of NZ_JAJPUI010000001.1, from coordinate 367,259 downwards.
GTCCCCCGCACCGTCGGTGCCGACCACCCGCACGGTGCCCCCGGACACGTACGCCACGCGCGAGCCGTCCGGAGAGGGGCGGGGATCCACCGCGGGGCCCGCGGTGGGGATGCGCCACGGGACGCCGCCGTCCGTCCGCACCGCCCAGAGGACCCCGGCCGGTGCGAACACCGCGAGGCCGGCGTCCCGGTCGGTGGCGTAGGCGACGATGCCGGACGCCATGTCCCGCGCGCGCTCCCGGCGGACACGCTCCTCCTCCGGCAACTCCTCGCCGTCCGCGCCTCCGCCGGCCAGCGTCCCGGGGTCGACCAGCAGCCGCTCCCCGCCGTTCTCGTACACCCACAGGCAGCCCACCGGATCGGTGCCGGAACGTGTGCGGACGAACAGCACCCGGGCGCCGTCGGGTGAGACCGTGAACCGGCCGGGAACGCCGAGGGAGAAGCGGCGGCTGCGGGCGAACACGCGGGGAAACCCCGGGTCGGCCAGGGCCGTCGAGGAAGGCGGGAGGTGGGCAGGGGAAGGCGAGGGAGGAACGGGTGTCTGGGTCATCCATGCAGAATGACACCCCGTCAGGCTGCGCGGGCGGGCCGGTACACGGCCGCGCGCAACCGCTTGTGGCCCTGCACGGCCGCATCATGGGCGGGCAGGGTCGCGCGTGGGCGTACGCACCGCGGGCCCGGAGCTTCGGTGCCCGGTGACCTCGGCGTGCCGTGCCGTGACACGAAGCCGCCCCCGGCCCACCGTTCGTCGGTGGGCCGGGGGCGGATCGCGGGCCACGGGCTCCGGTGGCCTCCGTCGGCCTTCTGCGGTCCTTCAGGCCGTACGAAGGGGTGCGCGCAGTCGGTCTCCAGCGGTCTCCAGCGGTTCTTCCGCGCCGGGCACGGGGGCGCGGGCGTTCAGTCGCCGGGCTTGATCCGGCCACGCCAGGACCCCGACGCGGCGCCCCGGTTCTCGATGTACTCCTTGAAGCGGCGCATGTCACCCTTCACACGGCGGTCGATCGTGCCCGTCAGGCTCGCCGCCTTCTCCGCGACGCCGCTCGCCTCGACGTCCATGACCAGTTCCACGCGGGTGTGCGTGTCGTCCACGCGGTGGAAGCTGACCGTGCCCTTCTGGCGGGTGTCGCCGCCGACCGTCCGCCAGGTGATCCGCTCGTCCGGAAGCTGGTCGACGATCTCGGTGTCGAACTCGCGCCGCACACCGCCGATCTTCGTGGTCCAGTGGTTGTGGCGGTCGTCCAGCTGGACGACCTCCTCGACGCCTTCCATGAACTGGGGGAACTCCTCGAACTGAGTCCACTGGTTGTAGGCGGTATGGAGGGGGACCTCGACCTCGATGGCTTCCTTGGCCGTGCTCATCAGTGACTCCTCGACTTCTCGCTCGGTTGCGGCAGCGCGGCGTCACGCCGCGCATTCCACCTCGCTCCGGGTACCCGGCTGCGGCGCGTTATGCATGTCGTTTTCGTCAGGCGGCACGGTCACCACCGCGCACGCCCTCGTCCGCTCCGGCGACCCGCACCTGCGAAAACACGCGCCGAGGTACGGCATTGCACGGTCCGTGCGACGTGCGGGAAGCGGCCGCTCCGGAGAGGCGACCGCTTCCCGCACGCGGTGTGCCGCAGCGGCGGACTGGCCGCAACCGGCCTGCCGGCCGAGCGGCCGGTGCCGATCAGGTGGCGCCCGTGACTCCGGCCTCCCTGACGCCGCGCATCAGTACCGAGCCGGCGAGGCCGACCACGACCACCCCGCTCAGCAGCGCCAGCCCCGTGGCCCACGCGGACGCCGCGCTGAGACTGCCGTCGAGCAGGGCGACGGGGCGGAACCCCGCCAGCACGTGGAGGACCAGCACACCGGTGCCGACCGCCGCGGCCGCGGTCCACGCCATGAAGGTGTTCCGCCCCACGAGCCAGGCGGCGCACGCCAGGCACAGCACGGTCAGCAGGAAGGCCGACGTCACGGAGGACCCCTCCGAACGCAGCCCTGCGACCTCCGCGGGCAGATGGACGAGGCCGCAGGCCGCCAGCGCGACCGCCGCGGGCCACCGCACCATCGACCGCAGCGCCGAGGAGGCGCTCGGACTGCCGTTGCCCTCACCCGGGGCACCGTCCTGCGGCGGTCTCATCCACCGGGTGAGCCCGCGCCGGGGCTTCCCGGAGCCCGAGAGGACCGGCACGGCGGCCTGCTCGGGCTGCGCCCGCTCCTTCTGCTCCTGCCCGCCCGTACGCTCCTGCTCGCCACCGCCGGTGCAGCGCCAGTGGCTTGCGTCGGTGCCGATGATGTTCACCAGCGCCACGACGTCCTCGATGGGCCTGCCCACGGCCGCGGCACGCAGCGTCGTCTCCGCCTGGCGCAGGTCGTAACCCGACTCGGTGAGCAGGGAGACCAACTGCCGTACCTCGTCGAGAGGCCGGGAGACGGCGGCGGCGCGCAGCGCCTCGTCAGCGGGCCTGGACACCTGTCCCGTCTCGTTGAGCCGGGCGACCAGCACGGCGACCTCCTGCACGGGGCGTTCGGTGGCCGCCGTCCACAGCAGGGTGTGGATCGCCTCGTCGCCGGCGTCCGACGCGCCTCCGCCGGTGCCGGACGTGCCGTCGGCGCGGGTCGCGCCCTCGGCGTCGGCTGAGCGGCCGGTTCCGTGCCCGCCCGCGGCCGCCGGGGCTCGGCGAGCTGCCGCTCCGCGGGTCCGGAAACGGCCTCGGGCCGGTGCTCCCTGACGGGAGCCAACTGCTCGGCCGGGGGCCGCGGCGTGGTGTCGGGGTGCGCGGGGCGGTGCCGTGGTGTGCGGCGCCGACCGGGGCCGGGGCGGTGCCGGGCTGCGCGGCCCTGGTGGGGGCCGGGGCGGCATCGGGGTGTGCGGCCCTGACCTGGGGCGGGGCGGCGGCGTCGCGGTGTGCGGCCCTGACGTGGGCCGGAGAGGCGTCGTGGTGTGCGGCGCCGGCCGGGTCCGGCGCGGTGGAGGGCGTGTGCGGTGCCGTACGCGGGGGAAGTGGGGCCTCCTGCTTCCGCGCGATCCCGCTCCCGTCCGCCGCGGGCCGCGGGGGCGCGTCGGGACGTGCGGGACCGGCGGGGGCCGCGGCCACGGGCGGTGCCTCCTGGGGGCGGGGCGCGTGGGGAGCCGGATGCGAGGGGACTGCGGGCCCGGGATCCACCGTCAGGGAGGCCCCTGCGGTCCGTTCTATGTCGTCGGTCGCGGGATGGGTGAAAGGGTCCGGGGTCATGTCTCTGGCTCCGATCGTGGAACATCCCGTAGGCGTCCACCATGGGGACTCGTGCCGTGCCCATCAGGGCACCTGCATCCAACTAGTGCGCAGTTCGCCGGACTGCGCCATCCGGGACCGGCCCCGCTGGCCCGATGGGGCGAAACGCCGGCGTTCGGAGCCGCCCCGAGGCGGTGCCGCCGCTCCCTTCACGGCGAGGGCGCGCGGGCTCCGCCGGCCCCGGGCGGACCGCGGCCGCGCAGGATCGCGTGGGGCTGGTGTGCCGGGGCGGAAGCCGGGTAGCGGAGCACGGCGTACGACCCCTCGGTTCGGTGGAAGGAGAGAGCCTGTGCTGATGGCACATCCGGCGGTACTGGCCAAGCTGATCGACGAGTACGAGGCGCTCCGCGCGCTCGACGCGGAGAACGGCGGCCCAAGGGTGCGGCAGCGGCTGGCCGACGTCGCCTACACGCTGTGCGTCTCCACAGGCACGCGGGACGTGGACGCGGCGCTCGTGGCCGCCCGGCACCGGCTGCCCGGGGCACGGCCGGAGGACGACTCGCTTCTGGTCTCCTGACGCCTCGGCGGTCCGGCCCGACCGGCGCCCCCTGAACCGGTGCTCCCCCCCGCTCCGGTGCAGGGGGCGCCGCTGCGAGCGGAGCCGGTTCGCAGGACCGCCCATCGGCGCGCGCCGGTCACGGGACCCGCACGGATCTGCCGCGACCGCAGGCTCCGAACGGGGAGGCGTCCGCCCCAACGGAATCCGCACCGGCCGAAGGAATCCGCACCGGCCAACGGAATCCGCTGCGGTGAGGTCCGGCCCAGCGGAGTCCGCCGGTGGGGTCCCGGCCCGGTGACGTCCGGCCCTGGAGCACCGACCCCGGAGGGCCGGGGCTCGCTGGACGCCGACCTCGCTGCGTGAGGACCTCAGTGACACCTCGGCGACACCCCCGGTGGCTCCCGACGGGAGCGGATGACGGCCTCAAGCGGCTGCCGATGCAGGTGGATGCCGGTGTCAGGGGGCCGCCGGCATCCGCGTGGGGGGTGCCAGTGTGGGGGGCCAGTGTGTGGGGCGTCAGTGGCCGCCGGTGTCAGTGGCGCGGGGGCAGGGCATCTCGACCCCGGTGGCTGCCGAAGGCGGCGGGTCAGAGGAGCGGTCCGAGCGGTCCCAGGTCGATGTTGAGGTCCTCGGGCTCCAGCCCGAACCGCGAGCGCAGCACCTCCATCCGGTCCTCCAGCAGCATGAGCGTCAGGCCGATCCGCTCCTCCTGCTCCTCCGTGAGGTCCCCGCTCTCCACGCGGCGCAGCGCCTGACCCTCCATCAGCCGGCGCAGCAGCTCGACGACGGTGAGCACGAGCCGGGCAAGGTCTTGCTCGACGGTGTCCGGGTCCATGTCGAGACGGCGGCGCGGTGCGGTCATGCCGGCGGCCCCCACGGGGCGGGGACCCTGGTGCTCACCGAGCTGATCAGCGCCCTCAGGTCCACGCGGACGAGGTCGACGTCGGCGATGGCGAGGGTGAGTTCCCCGGTCAGGACGACCCCTCCCGCGAGGAGCCGGTCCAGCAGGTCGACGAGGGCGATCCTGCGCCGGCCCAGGGCGCTGTCGACGGGATCGGCGGTGCGGCCGGTCATGCGGCGTCCTCCGTGGTCCCGGCGAAGGAGTACGGCGCCCAGGGGCCGGTCACCTCCACGCGGACGCCGCCGTGCTCGGCCCGCGCCCGGTCCACGAGGGCGAGGAAGCCCTCGCAGTGCTCCCGGGCGACGAGGTAGGCGGCGTTCAGGACGTTCGCCTCCCCGGTGACACCGGACAGGCGCGGGTCCTGCGGCGGGTGGACGGCGCTCTCCTCGGCGTACGCGGAGAAGACGTCATGCAGTCGGCGGCACGTCTCCTCGGCACGCCGCAGGCCCTCCTCGCGCCCTCGCCGCTCCCGCAACCGCCGCCGCAGGAACGCCCGTCCACCACCCTCCGCGCCCGGCGCCCCCGCCTCCGCGAAGGTCGCCGCCTCGGAGGCCGCTCCCGCGGAGGCCGCTCCCCGCGATGCCGGTTCCTCCGCACGGGGCGCCGGCTCGGGCCCCTGCCCGGCCGGGGCCGCCGTCCGCGGTGCGGGGCGACCGCCGGGCACCGGGCGGCCGGCGGGTCCTGCGGCACGTAGGCCTTCACACCCCACTCGACCCGGCCGTCGAGCCGTTCCAGGGCGCTGACGAACCGGTCATGGCCCTGCTCCAGCAGCCGGCGCACCCCGCTGTCGTCCCGGCACACCGTGGCGAGCCGCAGCGGCAGGGGCGAGGTGACGGTGGTGAGGGCGGCCATCACGGCCTCGTGGGAGCGGGCGAGCGCGGCCAGCCGGTCCAGGTCGCCCAGCAGGTCGCGCAGGGGGGCTTCGCCGAAGTCCTCGGCGGGCACGGCGTCCACCACGGCGGCCAGTCCGCCGTGGTGGACCAGGCGGGGCGGCTCGCCGGTGATCCCGTGGGCCCCCTCGGGCAGGAGCCCGTCGAAGGGGCGGCACACGGCGTACACGTACCGCAGGGACGCTTCGGGGGCGGTGGTCATACGGTGCGCTCCTCCAGTTCGGCGAGCCGGCGTCGCAGCTCCTCGTTCTCCCGGGCCAGTTCGCCCCTGCGGGCGTGCGAGGAGAGCGAGGGGTCGCTCTCCCACCAGTCGATCCCCATCTCCTTCGCGCGGTCCACGGAGGCGACGACGAGGCGTAGCCGGATCGTCAGCAGTTCGATGTCGAGCAGGTTGATCTTGATGTCGCCCGCGATGACCACGCCCTTGTCGAGGGCGCGTTCGAGGATGTCGGCGAGGTCCGTCCCACCGCGTTCGTGGGCGTACGGGTAGGGGAGCCGTCCGGGAGTCGTCACAGCTGCCGACCGCCCTTCTCCAGTCGTGCGAGCAGTTCGTCCTCCCGGCGGTCGAACTCCGCCTCGTCGATCTCGCCGGCCTCCAGCCGGGCGGCGAGGGCGCCGAGTTCGCGGTGCACGACCGCCGGGTCGTAGTACTGCCGCTCCGCCTCGGCGGCCACCTGCCGCAGCACCCAGGCGGTGCCGCGCAGCGGCGCGGCGGGCAGCAGCAGCAGTTCTCCCAGCAGTCCCATCCGCTGCTCCTTCCGTGTCTCCGTCTCCGACCGCCGCTCTGCCCGCCGCGGCTTCCTCTGTGTCTCCGTCTCCGACCGCCGCTCCGTCGCACGGCGGCTGCTGCCGTTCCCGCGGCGGCCGCATCGCCGCGCCGCGGGGGCGCCGCCGGGCTCGTCCGCTCAGTCCACGAAGCTGTACGGCGGCAGCGGGCCGGTCACCCGCAGGACGACGTGCCGGTGCTGCTCGCGGAACGACTCCGTGGCGGCTGTGAAGGCCTCGGCGCCCGCGCGGTCCACGAGGAAGGAGAGGTTCGCGAGGCCGCCCGTACCCTCGGGGCCGGGGCGGCACCCGACGGCAGCCGTCTCCAGCGCCTCGCGCACCAGCACCGCGTCGCGCTCGGCGCGCTGCTGCACGGCGGCCGTGACGCGTTCGCCGAGCGCCAGCCGTTCCTCGTAGGTGCCGCCGCCCGCCTCCTGGTTGCGCCGTCCGAGCTCCCGCAGGTCCGCGTCCTCGGCGAGGACCTGGTGCAGCACCGCATCCTCGTCGTGCGCCGCCTTCACGTTGAACTCCGCCTTGCCGTCCAGGGCGCGGAGCCGCTCCAGATGGTGTTCCTCGCGGTCGCGCAGGGCGGCGATGACCGCCTCGTCGTCCTCCGCGACGCAACCGAACCGCATCGGCAGCACGGTCCCCCCGGACGCCGCACCGGCGAGGACGCCCTGGTGCGCGAGCAGGTCGCGCCGCTTGGGCCGCAGGTCCTCCGGGGCGTCGCTGACCAGCGCGGCGAGGGCGCCCCCGTCGAGGACGCGCACGGGACGCGGCGGGTCCCCGATGCCGTCCGCCCGCTCCGGAAGCCCCGGGTGGGTGCCCCGGGCGATCCCGTAGACGTACGTGGTCACTTCTTCTCCTCCTCCTTGCGCCGCGACGACGACGACCGGCTGCCGCCCAGGCTCTCGGACAGGGACTGCGCCGCCCCCTGCAGCGCGCCCTTGGCCTTGCTCTGGGCCCCGGACTCCGTGATGTCGTCGACCAGTTCGGGCAGACCCGGGTCCTTGCGGGGGCCGGCCTCCAGGTCGAGGCGGTTGCATGCCTCCGCGAACCGGAGGTAGGTGTCGACGCTGGCGACGACCACGCGTACGTCGATCTTGAGGATCTCGATGCCGACGAGCGAGACCCGGACGAAGGCGTCGATGACGAGCCCCCGGTCCAGGACCAGTTCGAGGACGTCGTAGAGCCCGCTCGTGCCGCCGGACCCGCCGGTGCCGACGGCGCCGGCGGGACCAGTGCGTGTGGCGACGGTCATGTGCGTATCCCTCCTGGGAGTGGTCAGCGGACGTGTTCGTCCGCCCGTCCGCGTTCGTAGCGCCGGATGCGCCGGTAGGACGTGAGCTGTCCTTCGCCGTCGATCTCCACGTCGTACGTGGCGAGGAGGCTGACGGTGTCGGGGACCCGGGGAAGCTCCAGGACCTCCACGGTCAACCGCCATCTGCCGTCCGCGCGTTCGAACGAGGAGACGGTCTCGGCGGGGCACCCGGTGAGCCGGGTGAGCTCCTCGCAGGCCAGGCGCAGGATGTCCGAGGTGTTCGTCATGGTCGGCTCCGGGTTGCCGTCTCGTGCGTACGCGTACCGGTCGCCGTACGGGCCGGGCCCCGGGGCGCGCCCGGGGCCCACCCGTGGGCGGCGGTCGTGCGTACGGTCCGTCAGGGGAGGCGTACCGGTCACTGGGGTGAGCGGACCGGGCGCCGCAGCGGTGCGCAGCAGGCGGTCGGCGGCCGTCGGCGGGCGCTTCAGCCGTGCCGGCCGGCGGAGGTGCGGCCGCTGAACAGCCGGTAGAGCGCGAGCAGGATCACCGAACCCGCGATGGCGGCCACCCAGGTCGACAGGTCGAAGAACCCGTCGATGGAGTCGACGCCGAAGAGCACCTTGCCGAGCCAGCCGCCGAGCAGACCGCCGGCGATACCGAGGAGCATCGTGAGGATGACGCCGCCCGGGTCGCGACCCGGCATGAGGGACTTGGCGATCAGCCCGGCGAGAAGACCGATGAGGATCCACGCGATGACGCCCATGAGATTTCTCCTTCACCGTTGTGCGGCAAACTGGACAATCGGGGTTTCTCAACGCCTGCGCGCTCCCGCCGATTCGAAACCTCCCGCGTGTCGGAGGCGTCTCCCGCACGTCGTCGAGTCGTCGAGTCGTCGAGTCGTCGAGTCGTCGAGTCGCCGATCGCCGCGGCGCGTTCGGTGGTCCCGGCGGTGCCGCTCCACCGCCCCCAGACACCGCCCGTAGCGCACGGACGGTGCCGGCGGGGCGATTTCGCCCGATCCCGTCCGAAGCGTGAACGGGGCCGTTTCAATGCGGTGGAGACGGTCAGGCGCACACAGTGCGGTCCTGTCCTGAAGCCGTACACCGACTGACGAGTGAGGAGGTCCACCGTGGAGGACTGGCGACTGGCGGCCGTGTGCCGTGAGGAGGACCCGGACCTGTTCTTCCCCCTGGGCACGGGGGTTCCCGCCCTGATGCAGGCGGAGGAGGCCAAGCGGATCTGCCACCGCTGCCCCGTCCGCAGCGAGTGCCTGCGCTGGGCCCTGGACACCGGGCAGGACCACGGGATCTGGGGCGGCGCCGACGAGGCCGAACGCCGCACCCTGCGCCGGCGCGCGGCCCGCGCCCAGCGGAAGGCCGGCTGATCCGCGCGGGGGTGACCGGCGCAGGCGCCGCGGCGCGGCCGCGGCGGTGCTACCGGGAGCGACTGCCGCGACCGTGCGACTGATACGCAAGGCGCACGGCGGCGGCGTTCGCTCGGCACTGCGGAAGCACGCCCGCCGTGAGGCACCGAGTCCCGGCCGCAACGAGCTGAAGCCGCAGACGAGCTGAGGCCGCAGTCCGCGCCGAGTCGCGGACACGCCGGAGCCGCAGGCCGGGCGGGGCCGTTCCCCGCGGGGAGGGTCGGGGCCGCCGGGGGCTCCGTCAGACCTCCACCATCACCTGGTCCAGCGACTTCCGTTTCAGGTCCGGCACCTGGCAGTCCTCCGCCGGGTAACCCACCGGGATCACCGCGAACGCCTTCTCGTTCTCGGGCCGCCGCAGCACCTCGGAGAGGAAGCGCATCGGGCTCGGCGTGTGGACCAGTGCGGCCAGGCCCGACAGGTGCAGGGCGGTCAGCAGCATGCCGACCGCGATGCCCACGGACTCGTCCACGTAGTAGTGCTTCCGCCGCTCGCCGTCCTCAGCCAGCCAGTACCGCTGCTGGAACACCACGATCAGCGCCGGGGCGTCCGTGAGGTGCGTCTTCACCGCGTCCGTGCCCAGCGGACGCAGGGCGGCCAGCCACTCCTCGCCGAGTCTGCCGTCGTAGGAGATCCGCTCCTCACGCTCGGCCGCCTCGCGGATGCGCCCGCGGATCTCCTGGTCGCGGACCAGGACGAAGGTCCAGGGCTGCTGGTGGGCACCGGACGGAGCCGTGGCCGCGCAGGCGATGGCGTCCCGTACGACCTGCTCCGGCACGGGGTCCGACGAGAACCGGCGGACCGTGCGCCGCTGCCGCATCCGGTCGCGCAGCTCCGCCGAGCGCGCGAGGGACTCGGCGGGCTCCATCCGCTCCGGGCGGTAGGGGACCGGACGGTAGGGGGCGCCGTGGACGGGCTCCCAGCGCTCTTCGATGTGGGCTGTCATGAAGGAGAGTCTGGTGTCACCGGCCCCGGGTTCCAAGGGGGAGGACGGACAGGAAGCCGCACCCGTGGATCTGTGACCCGCCGGCCGGGATGGCCGTGTTCCGGCCGGCAGTTCCCGTCATCCGCGGAGGCCGGCGGAGCCGGCTGCGACGGTGGGGCGGCGGCGAGAGTGCGCGGCTTCCACGCGAGGTGACGCGCTGGCCCGGACGGTGACGTTGCCCTTGGTGATGACGTCCTGGGGCGGGAGGTCCATGGTCCGTGGCGGTGTGCCCGGAGCACGACGTGCCCCTGCTGTCCCGGGGCGGGGGCACCAGCCTGGCCGGGGAGCGCTGCAACACCGCCGTCGTCGTGGACTGGCACAAGTACTGCAACCGGCCGGTGCCGGTGGACGCCGAGCGGCGGCGGTGCGTCGCCGAACCGGGCATCATGCCGGACGGTCTGCACCGGCAGCCCGCCGAGCACGGCCCGGAGTGCGGGCCGAGGCCCGCCACGCACCCGAACTCAGGGTTTCCCGCCGGCGCTGTCGTCGGGGCCGGCGCCGGGCCGGTCCTCCCGGTGCCGGGTACCGGGCAGCATCTCCTGCACCTTCGCCTTGACGCCCTGCCTGATCATGGAACCGCGGTCGCTGTCGCCCCGGAGAATCGCCGCGGCGGCGGCCTCGATCTGATCCAGGTCCGCGTGCGGCGGGATGGGCGGCACAGCCGGGTCGGTGCGGAAGTCGATGACGAAGGGGCGGTCGGCCGACAGCGCCCGGTCCCAGGCCGCCTCGACCTGCTCGGGCTTCTCCACCCGGACCCCCTCCAGCCCGATGCGCTGCGCGATCTCCGCATACGGCAGGTCGGGGATCGCCTGCGACTCCTCGAACTGGGGCGCGCCCTCCATCGCCCGCATCTCCCAGGTGACCTGGTTGAGGTCGTGGTTGTTGAGGACGGCCACGACGAGCCGCGGGTCGGACCACTGCGGCCAGTACTTGGCGGCCGTGACCATCTCCATCATGCCGTTCATCTGCATGGCACCGTCACCGACGAGGGCGATGGCCGGACGGTCCGGGTGGGCGAACTTCGCACCGATCGCATAGGGGACCCCCGGCCCCATGGTGGCCAGCGTGCCTGACAAGGAGCCACGCATCCGACCGCGCAGCCGCAGGTGACGGGCGTACCAGTTGGCGGCCGAACCGGAGTCGGCGGTGATGACGGCGTCATCGGGAAGCCTGCCGTCGAGGGCGTGCACCACGTACTCCGGGTTGATCGGGTCGGCGTCGACGGCGGCGCGGCGCTGCATGACCTCCCACCAGCGCGCCACATCCTTCTCGATCTTCTCGCGCCAGGCCCTGTCCTCCTTGCGGCGCAGGTGCGGCAGCAGCCGGCGCAGTGTCTCGCGCGCGTCGCCCACGAGGTTCACCTCGAAGGGGTACCGCAAGCCGATCATGTGCGGATCGATGTCGATCTGCACCGCCCGGGCCTGGTCCAGCTCCGGCATGAACTGCGTGTAAGGGAAGCTGGAGCCGATCATGAGCAGGGTGTCGCAGTCCCGCATCAGCTCGTACGAGGGGCGGGTGCCGAGCAGGCCGATGGCTCCGGTGACGTAGGGCAGATCGTCGGGGAGGACGTCCTTGCCCAGCAGCGCCTTGGCCACACCGGCGCCGAGGATGTCCGCGAGCTCCTCCACTTCGGCACGGGCGCTTCGGGCGCCCTGCCCGATGAGGACGGCCACCTTCTCACCGGCGTTGAGGACATCGGCGGCCTGCTTGATGTCCGTGTCGGCGGGCACCGGGGCGTAGTGGCTGAGCCCCATGCTGGAGGGCACCATCTTGAAGGCGTGCGACGGCGGGCTGTAGTCCAGATCCTGCACGTCAGCGGGGATGATGACGGCCGTGACGGTCCGCTTGGCGTACGCCGTGCGTATCGCCCGGTCGATCAGATTCGGAAGCTGCTCGGGCACCATCGCCGTCTCGCAGAAGTCCGAGGCCACGTCCTTGTACAGGCTCTGCAGATCGACTTCCTGCTGGTACGAGCCGCCCATCGCGCTGCGGTTGGTCTGCCCGACCAGTGCGACCACGGGGACATGGTCGAGCTTCGCGTCGTACAGGCCGTTGAGCAGGTGGATCGCACCGGGGCCGGAGGTCGCCGCGCACACGCCCACCTTGCCGGAGAACTTCGCGTAGCCCACAGCCTGGAAGGCCGACATCTCCTCATGCCGGGACTGGACGAACCTCGGCTGGTTGCCGGCGCGTCCCCATGCCGCCAGCAGACCGTTGATGCCGTCGCCCGCATAGGAGAACACGTGGTCCACGCCCCATTCACGCAACCGCTGGAGGATGTGGTCGGATACCTTCATGACGCCCTCGACCTTCCGCTGATGCCGCGCCTGTTCCTCCCGGGCTCCTGCCGCACCGGGGGACCCGACGGGTTACCGGTCGGCGACCGGGCCAAACGCCACGGCGCTCGTCGCCGCCGGCACGGGCGCTCCAGGCGGCGTCCCCGCTCCTGCCGCAGGGGGCTGAAGCCGGGGGCGCGCCGGCTCTCGGCGGCCGACCGGCCGACGGCAGTGAGCCGGCCGTAGGGGCGCGCAGCGTTCGGCGTCGCCGCGCCCCCGTACCGGTCGGTTCGTGCAGGGGGATGCCCTCGTGCGCGAGGCGGTCCGCGGGTTCGTCGCGGAGCAGCAGGTCTCCCACCGTGACTTCGAGGATGCCGGTGGTCACGGTGTCGTGGTTGCTGCGGTGGCCGGCCAGGAGGCCGTGATCCTGGAGGGCGCGGGAGCGGAGACGACGACGATGTCCTCGGAGTCGGCGTGCCGGCGGGGGCGGATGCGGTCGAGCGGGAGGGTGGCGGGCGATGTCGCGGAGGTGTTGATCGCCGCTCCGGGGATCGGTGGTGAGGCCCGGAGCGTCGCTGTGGGACCCGGTCGTATGGGCGCCTGCGGTGTCCACCCCGTGGCCGCGCGCGCCGGCCGCGTCCCGGCGTACTGCCGGGGGCGACGCGCTGCGCTCTTATTGCACATATATTGCAAGTGCGATGGCAGTGCAAAAGGAGTGGTGCAGTGGGTGGACCGGTCGTCCTTGGAATCGAGTCGTCATGCGACGAGACCGGCGCGGGGATCGTGCGGGACGGGAAGCTTCTCGCGCACGTGGTGGCGTCGAGCATGGACGAGCACGCCCTCTTCGGCGGTGTGGTGCCGGAGATCGCGGCCCGGGCTCACCTCCAGTCGTTCAACCCGGTCGTCATCGGGGCGCTTGACCAGGCGGGGCTGAGGCTGGGGCAGATCGACGCGGTCGCCGTCACCACCGGACCGGGGCTGTCGGGCGCCCTGCAGGTCGGCCTGGCCGGGGCGAAGGGCCTCGCCTACGCGGCCGGGGTGCCGCTGTACGGGGTGCACCACCTGGCCGGGCACGTCGCCGCCGACACACTGGAGCACGGACCCCTGCCCGCCCCCTGTGTGGTGCTGATCGTCTCCGGCGGCCACACCTCCCTTCTCCTCGTGCGGGACCTGGTGCGCGACCCGATCCTGCATCTCGGGGACACTCTGGACGATGCGGCGGGCGAGTGCTTCGACAAGGTCGCCCGCATCCTCGGCCTGCCGTATCCGGGCGGGCCCGCGATCGACCGGGCCGCCCGGGACGGCGACCCGCGGGCCGTGGACTTCCCGCGTCCGCTGACCCGGGGCGGTGACGACCCGTACGCCTTCTCCTTCTCCGGCCTCAAGACCGCCGCAGCCCGCTGGGTCGAGAAGCACCGCCTCCAGGGCATCGACGTGCCCGTCGCCGACGGTGCCGCCGCGCTCCAGGAAGCCGTCGCCGACGTGCTGAGCCGCAAGGCGCTCGCCGCCTGCACGGCGTACGACGTCAAGACGCTGATCGTGGTCGGCGGCGTGGCGGCCAACTCCCGCGTCCGCGCCCTCACCGAGCGTCGGTGCGCCGCCGCCGGCGTGGAGCTGCGGGTGCCGCCGATGACGCTGTGCACGGACAACGGCGCCATGATCGCGGCGGTGGGCGACCTCCTCGTCCGCTCCGGTGCCGAGCCCGCCCCGCTGGACGTCTCCATCGACCCGTCCGCGCCGCTGGAGTACGCCTCCCTGACCCCGGTCGCCGCCCCGGCCGCGGGAGTGACCTGATGGCCGTCGTCGTCCGGGCGGTCTCCGGCGAGCAGCTGCCGGTGTACGCGGAAGGCGTCCGGGCGGTGTACGCGGACGCGTTCGGCGGCCCGCCCTGGGGCGAGGGGCCCGAGCGGGCCGACGCCTACCTGGAGCGGCTGGCGGACGACGTGCACCGGCCGGGTTTCACCGCCGCCCTCGCACTCGACGGGGGCACCGTCCTGGGCTGGGCGACCGCCTGGACGACCCCTGACCCGTTCCCGGCAGACCGCTGTCACCCAGGCGTATCCGCCGCCCTCGGCGGGCCGTGGACAGCCGAGTGGTTGTGCGGGGCCCGCGAGGTGGACGAGCTGGCAGTCGCCCGGCATGCGCGCGGCGTCGGCCTGGGGCGGCTACTGCTGGCGGCGGTGACCGAGGACCGGGCCGACGGCCGCTGCTGGCTGCTGACCTCGGTCGCCGCTCACGAAGCCCTCTCCTTCTACGAGCGGGAGGGCTGGACCCAGGTCACCCATCCCGCGCCCGGGGGAGCCGGCCATGCCGCCTTCCTCGGCCCCCGGCATCCGGCCCGCACAGCCGCCCCTCGCCCCTTCGAGCCCCGTGGGCTCGCATCCCTTCGACCGGAGCAGTGAGAACCTTGCGTACCGCCGACATCCGCCAGCGCTTCCTGGACTACTTCGCCGCCCGCGGCCACACCGTCGTCCCCAGCGCGCCGCTGCCCACCCCCGACCCGACCCTGCTGTTCGTCAACGCGGGGATGGTGCCGTTCAAGCCGTACTTCACCGGCGAGGCCGCGCCTTCGTGGGGGAGGGCGACGAGCGTGCAGAAGTGCGTGCGGACCCTGGACGTCGAGGAGGTCGGCAAGACCACCCGGCACGGCTCGTTCTTCCAGATGAACGGCAACTTCTCCTTCGGGGACTACTTCAAGGAGGAGGCCATCGCCTTCGCCTGGGACCTGTCCACCAAGCCGCAGGCAGAGGGCGGGTACGGGCTCGACCCCGAGAGGATCTGGGTGACCGTCCACCACTCGGACGCCGAATCGCGCGGCATCTGGCGCGCGGTCGCCGGCCTGCCGGACGCGCGGATCGTCGAGCGGGGCGACGAGGACAACTTCTGGTCCATGGGCGTCCCCGGGCCCTGTGGCCCGTGCTCGGAGCTGTACTACGACCGCGGCCCGGCCCTCGGCCGCGAGGGCGGCCCGGCGGTCGACGAGGACCGGTACATGGAGTTCTGGAACCTCGTCTTCATGCAGTACGAGCGCGGCGAAGGCCCCGGCAAGTCCGGCTACCCGATCCTCGGCGAGCTGCCGCGCCGCAACATCGACACCGGCATGGGCCTGGAGCGGATGGCCACCCTCCTGCAGGGCGTCGACAACCTCTACGAGACCGACGAGACCCGCCCGGTCCTCGACCGCGCCGCCGAACTCGCCGGCGTACGGTACGGCGCCGACGCCCAGGCCGACGTGCGGCTTCGCGTGGTCGCCGACCACGTCCGCACCGCGCTGATGCTCCTCGCCGACGGCACCGCCCCCGGCAACGAGGGCCGCGGCTATGTGCTGCGCCGCATCCTGCGCCGCTCCGTCCGCGCCATGCGCCAGCTCGGTTTCCACGACCGGGCTCTGCCGGAGCTGCTGCCCGCCGCCCGCGACTGCATGGCCCCCTCCTACCCGGAGGTAGCGGAGTCCTT
Organism: Streptomyces sp. CC228A; assembly: GCF_021390935.1. Lineage (GTDB taxonomy): Bacteria > Actinomycetota > Actinomycetes > Streptomycetales > Streptomycetaceae > Streptomyces. The sequence continues at coordinate 351,547 of NZ_JAJPUI010000001.1, read as the reverse complement.
CGCCCGCATCTCGGATCAGGCGTACGGCGAGGAGGACGCCTTCCGCGCCACCCTCAAACAGGGCACCACCGTCCTCGACACCGCCGTCGCCAAGGTCAAGGAGGACGGCGGCCGCTCGCTGCCCGGCGCGCAGGCGTTCCTCCTCCACGACACCTACGGCTTCCCCATCGACCTCACCCTGGAGATGGCCGCCGAACAGGGCGTCGAGGTCGACCGGGACGGCTTCACCGCCCTGATGAACGCCCAGCGCGAGCGCGCCCGCGCCGACGCCCGGGCCCGCAAGTCCGGCGGCGCCACCGACACCGCAGCCCTGCGCACCGTTCTGGACGCGCACGGGCCGACCGACTGGCGCGCCTGGGAGGCCCTCACCACCGAGTCCCGCGTCCTCGCCCTGATCGGCGCCGAAGGACCGGTGCCGGTCGCCCGGACCGGGGACATCGCCTCCGTCGTCCTGGACCGCACCCCCTTCTACGCCGAGTCCGGCGGCCAGGACAGCGACGCCGGGCTCCTCTCCGCCGCCTCCGCGGAGGCCGAGGTCATCGACGTCCAGCGCCCGCTGCCCGGCCTCGTCGTCCACCAGGTCCGCATCACCGCCGGTGAACTGGCCACCGGCGACACCGTCCACGCGGCCGTCGACGCCGAGTGGCGGCTCGGCGCCCGCCAGGCCCACTCCGGCACCCACGTCCTGCACGCCGCCCTGCGCGAGATCCTCGGCCCGACCGCCCTCCAGTCCGGCTCCTACAACCGGCCCGGCTACCTCCGCCTCGACTTCCCCTGGCGCGGCGCCCTCACCCCCGCCGTCCGCTCCGAGGTGGAGGAGGCCGCCAACCGCGCCCTGCGCCGCGACCTGCCGGTCGGCGTGCGCTGGATGACGCTGCCCGAGGCCAAGGAGATCGGCGCGCTCGCCCTGTTCGACGAGACGTACGGGGAGAAGGTCCGGGTCGTCGAGATCGGCGGCGCCTGGTCGCGCGAGCTGTGCGGCGGGACGCACGTCGAGCACGCCTCCCAGATCGGCACGGTCGCCCTGACCTCGGAGTCATCGGTCGGCGCGGGCATGCGGCGTCTGGAGGCCGCCGTCGGCATCGAGGGCTTCGGCTACCTCGCCCGCGAACGCGACCTCGTCGCCCGCATCGCCGAACAGCTCGGCGCGCCCCGCGCCGAACTCCCCGAGAAGATCGCCGGCCTCCTCGACCGCCTCAAGGCCGCCGACCGCGAGAACGCCCGCCTCAAGCAGCAGGCCACCACCACCCGCGCCGCCGAACTCGTCGGGGGCGCGGTCGACGTGGACGGCGTTCAGGTCGTCACCGCCACCGCCGAGGGCGCAGCGGATGAGGCCCGGGCCCTGGCCGCCGCCGTCCGTGACCGCCTGCCCGCCGGCACTCCCGGCGCCGTCGGCATCGGTACAGGAGCCGGCGTGGTCGTCGTCGCGCTGAACGACGCCGCCCGCGAGGCGGGCCTGAACGCTGCCTCGCTGGTCAGGCAGCTTCTCGGCGGACGTGGCGGCGGCTCCCCGCAGCTGGCGCAGGGCGGCGGGGCAGCCGACCGCCTCACCGAAACCCTGGCGGAACTGCCCCGCGTGATCGGCGCCCGCTGATCCGAGCGCGGGGAGGGCGTGGCCGCATGCCGACGCCCTCCCCCTGGTGCGGCCGGCTGCCCGCTTCTGCTGTCGGCTGTTCGATCAGCCCGGGTGCCTCCGTCAGGTCACTGCGCCGGCAGGCGCGGGGTGCGCGGTGGCACCGTGCGCCGGCTGTCGGTCTTCTCGAAGGCCGCCGCGAGGGCCAGGAGGGCGTTGTCGTCGTAGGCGCGGCCCGCGAAGGTCAGCCCGACGGGCATGCCGGTGTCCGCCATGGTGCCCATGGGCACGGTCACCGTCGGGATGCCGAGGTGGCGGGGGACCAGGTTGCCGTTGGCGACCCAGACGCCGTTGCGCCAGCCGAGGTCGGCGGAGGCCACGTTCACGTCCATGTCCGCGGGGCCCACGTCGGCCACCGCGGGGAAGACCACCGCGTCCAGGCCCAGCCCGTCCATCCACAGCTCCAGGTCGACGCGCCGCGTCTCCTCAAGGCCCCGCAGCCCCTGCTCCAGGAGCGGCATGTCGGCGAGGGAGGCGTACGGGCGCTCGCGCACGAAGCGGGGGTAGTCGCTGATCGTGTCGTCGAAGCCGTCGTACCGGTCGGGCAGCTCGCCCTCCTGCTTGGGCCATATGCGGTCGCCGTCGACGTCGGCCAGGGTGGAGAGCGCCGGGTCGCCGTTGGCGCGCAGGAAGTCGTCCCAGGCCCAGGCGGACAGGTCCTCGATCTCGAATGTCAGGTACTCGCGGCTGACCAGTCCGCGGGTGAGCAGCGAGGGCGCTCCGGGGCGGTCGGACTCGTAGCGGGAGACCACGGGGAAGTCGACCTCGACCACCTCGGCTCCGGCGGCCTCCAGGTCACGGCGGGCGGCTTCCCACAGGGCGATCACCGAGGGATGCGTGTCGATGCGCTGCCCGGTCTGGCCGCCGATGCCTCCGTCGGGGTTCGTTCCGGCGTCGGGGTCGGCGTTGATGTACATCCGGGGCACGCCGACGCGCTTGCCGGCGAGCGCGTCGGACGCGGCCTCGGTGTCGGCGGGTGCGAGGGCCGGGTAGGAGGCGGGGCGCACCTGCGACGCCGGGGGCAGTGCCACCCACGGCTGCGCGCGCCACAGGTCCCCGCGCGTGTGCGGGTCGTCGGCGACGATGACGTCGAGCACTTCGAGCAGGTCGGCCATGGTGCGGGTGTGCGGGACCACGACGTCCATGGTCGGTACGAGGGGCCAGTTGCCGCGGACCGAGATCACGCCGCGGCTCGGGGTGTAGGCGCACAGCGCGTTGTTCGAGGCGGGGGCCCGGCCTGAGGACCAGGTCTCCTCGCCGAGGCCGAACGCGCCGAAGGACGCCGCCGTCGCCGTGCCGGAGCCGTTGGAGGAGCCCGAGCCGTAGGCGCTGGTGAGCCAGTCGGCACTGTACGGGCTCTCCGCGCGCCCGTAGAGGCCGCGCTGCATGCCGCCGTTCGCCATCGGCGGCATGTTGGTCAGGCCGATGAGCACCGCGCCGCCGGCGCGCAGCCGCTCGATGGCGAAGGCGTCGCGCTGGGCGACGAGGTGCGCGAACGCCGGGGAGCCGGATGCGGCCGTCAGCCCCTTCGCGAGGTAGCTGTCCTTGGCGGTGTACGGGATGCCGTCCAGCGGGCCCAGCGTCTCGCCGCGCGCGCGGCGGGCGTCGGACGCCTCCGCCTCCTCCCGGGCGCGCGGGTTCATCACGACCATCGCGTTCAGAGCGGTGGGGGTACCGGGCCGGTCGTACGCCTCGATCCGCGCGAGGTAGGCGTCGAGCAGCTCCACCGCGGTCGTCTCGCCCTTCTCCAGCGCTGCGCGCAGGTCGGCGATACAGGTCTCCACGACATCGAATCCGCGCGTCATGAGGGTGTCTCCCGGGGTTGATGGGGCAGGCGGGCCGCTGGCCAGTCGGGGCGACCGGGCACAACCGGTCGGCACACACCCCAGCGCACTGGCTAGATTTTCAATCTAGACTAAGAGTCTAGATTCAGGGAACCTAAACTGGGAGCCTTGATTCCGGACCTGGAGTGAGCTCATGGCGTCGACAGAGACCGGGCCCGCGCTGCCCGACCGCGTCCCCCCGCCGGGGGGCGTGACCGGTGCGGGGAGCGTCGGGACCGGGGGCACCGCCTCTCGACCCGCGGCCCGGGTCCCGATCGACAGGAAGCGTCAGCCCAGCGGGGACGAGGCGCGGGAGCGGGCCATGCGGGCCGCCATCAGCGTCATCGCCGAGAAGGGCACGGCGGCCCTGCGGATGACGGACATCGCCGAGCGGGCCGGCATGAGCACCGGGCACATCCTCTACCACTTCGGCAAGAAGGACCGGCTCCTGCTCGAAGTCCTCGCATGGAGCCAGGCGGACCTCTGGGCCCGGTTCCGGAAGGCCGTCGAGCGGGCCGCGTCCCCCGCCGAGAAGCTGGACCTCTTCGTACGCTTCTACCTGCCGAGCCATCAGGGCGACGAGCGCTACGCGCTGTGGACGCAGGTGCTGGCACAGCGCCACGATGAAGCAGGCCGGCAGATCCTCACCGAGCTGCTGGACGGCTGGGACGAGCGTCTGGAGGCCATCGTCCGTGAGGGCCGGGACCTGGGACACTTCGCCGCCGTGGACCTTCCCGGGTTCGTCATCCGGGCTGTGGCCATGTTGAGCGGTCTCTCCGAGGACGTGATGTTCGGACGCGCCCGCTGGCAGGACGCCTCCCCGCACGCGTTCGCCCTGGCTGCCCTCGAACGCGAGCTGCGTCCCACCGGCCAGGGCTGACGACCGGCGTGGACCGTCAGCGGAACCGAACGCGCGCTCTCAAGGAGCACCCTTGCACTCGGGGCGTCAGACCCGCGGCATGACGCCCTGCTCCACCTGGCGCCGGCGCGCCCGGTGCGCGGCCGCACCGGTGCGGGTGGCGCACCGGTCGGAGCAGTAGCGCCGGGCCTTGCCGGGGGCGCGGGAGAAGGCGTCCCAGAGGGAGGGGGTGCGGCCGTCCTCGGCGACGGCGCCCTCGATCGGGTGGGCGGCGGTGGCCGCGCCCCGGAGGAAGCCGGGCGGGAAGCGCAGTCCGTCGACGGACGCGGGCGCGGTGACGGGGGCGTTGGCGGGGTTGCGGGCATGACGGGGCCTCCGTGTTGGCAGAGGGGTTGGGATACGGAGAGAAGGAGCGGGTCAGCCCTTGACGGCGCCTTGGGTGATGCCGCCGACGATGTGACGGCCGAAGAGCACGAAGACCAGGAGCAGGGGCAGGGTGCCCAGGAGCGCTCCGGCCGTGATCACGGACCAGTCGGTCGACCAGCCGGTTCCCAGTCCGGCGAGGGCGACCTGGACGGTGGGGTTGGTGGAGCCGTTCATCACGATGATCGGCCACAGGAAGTCGTTCCAGGACTGGACGAAGGTGAGCATGCCGAGGACCGCCATCGCCGGGCGGGCGACCGGGAAGACGACGTGCCAGATGACACGCAGCGAGTTGGCGCCGTCGACGCGGGCGGCTTCCAGGAGTTCGGTGGGCAGGGCCTGCGCGAGGAACTGGCGCATGAAGAAGACACCGAAGGCGGTGACCAGGACAGGCAGGATCAGCGCCCCGAGGTGATTCCCCAGTCCCAGGTGCCTGGTGAGGATGAACAGCGGTACGACGCTGAGCTGGGCGGGCACGGCGAGGGTGGACAGGACCAGGCCGAGCATGACCTTCTTCCCCCGGAACCGGAGTTTGGCGAAGGCGAAGCCGGCGAGGACGGAGAAGGTCACCGTGCTGGCGGTGACGGTCGCGGCGACGAGCGTGGAGTTGAGCAGCGCGACGCCCATGCCGCGCCCGCCGGCGTTGTGCCAGACGTAGGTGAGGTTCTCGAAGAGGTTGCCGCCGGGCAGTATCGGAGGTGGGCTGGAGACGACCGCGTGGCTGTCGGTGGACGCCGCGACCAGCGTCCAGTACAGCGGGAACAGCGAGGCCAGGGCCGCGAGTCCGAGGACGATGCGGGCGAGCGGCCCGGCCCGGTGCTGGCCGCCGGCCGGCCGGCGCGGGCGGGCGGTCGCGCCGCCGTCCGGCGAGGGCGGTCGGACAGGGGTGTGGTGGTGGTCATGTCGTACTCCACGTCACTGGGAGGCGCGCAGGCGGCGGGTGATCAGCGCGTTGACGAGCCCGATGAGCAGCAGCAGGCCGAACATGATCCAGGCGACCGCGCTGGCGCGCCCGAGCATGCTGGAGTGGAAGCCCTGGTCGTACATGAGGATCCCCAGGGTTTCGTACTGGTGGTCGGTGCCGCCCTGATGGCCGCTCTGGCCGCCGAACAGGTAGGGCTCGCCGAAGAGCTGGGTGGCGCCGATGGTCGAGACGATCACCGTGAAGAGGATCGTGGGGCGCAGGGCGGGGACCGTGACGTGCAGGAACTGCTGCCAGCGGTTGGCGCCGTCCAGGGCGGCGGCCTCGTACAGTTCGCGCGGCACGGCCTGCATGGCGGCGAGGTAGATCAGGGCGTTGTAGCCGGTCCAGCGCCAGGTGACGATCACGGAGATCGCGAACTGCGAGCTCCAGCGGCCGGCTTCCCAGTGCACGGGTCCGGCCCCGAACAGGCCGAGGAGCCAGTTGGCCATGCCGCCCTCCGGGCTGAAGATGAGGGCGAAGACGAGGGTGGCCGCGGCGACGGAGGTCGCGTACGGGGCGAGGAGAGCCGTGCGCAGGAATCCGCGGGCGCGGAGGCGGTAGTTGAGGAGGTGGGCGAGACCCAGTGCCATCAGCAGCTGGGGGACGGTGGACAGGACCCCCAGGGTGAAGGTGTTGAGGAGGGCGTTCCAGAAGTAGTGGCTGACCTGGCCGGTGAACAGGTCCGCGTAGTTGCGCAGGCCGACCCATTCGGCGCGGTCGACGTTGTAGAGGCTGACCCGGTGGAAGGACAGCCAACCGGTGTAGAGCAGCGGGAAGAGGCCGAAGGCGGCGAAGACGAGGAAGAAGGGCGCGACGAGGGCGTACGGGGTGCCCTTGGTGTCCCAGCGGTGAAGGCGGCTGCGCCAGGCCGAGGGGCCCGCGGCGCGTGGGGTGGGCGGTGGGGTGTCCTGCCGGTCGGCGGGGCCGGTGCGGCTCGGTGCGGTCGTGGAGGCCACGGGCGGGTTCCTTCGGTGGTCACGGCCGGTGTCGTCGGGAAGGGAGGGGGAGGGGCGGCCGGCTCTCGGGCGGTCCGGCCTCCGTGGCCGGCTTCCCGGTGGGCCGGCCCCCTCGGCCGGTCCCGGTGGACCGGCCCCCTTCCCTGCGACGGCGGCCGGGGAGAGGCACGGGGCGAGGCGGGAGCGTTACCGGACGGTGCTGTCGATCTGGCGCACGGTGGCGTTCCAGGCCTCTTCCGGGCTCTTGCCGTTCTGTTCCATGAGCTGGACGCCGGTGCCGAACGCCCCGGTCAGGTCGCCGGCGCGGGGACCGGTCTCGGCGGGTTTGATGGCTTGGGCGGCGGTGGAGAAGATCCGTCCGGTGGCCGCGTCGGGGCCGATGTAGGGGTTCTTGTAGTCGACGACGCCGGGCAGGTCGTGGGCGGCCTGGTTGGCGGGGATGTTGCCGACCTTCTGGAAGACCTTCGCCTGCTGCTCGGGTGCGGTGAGCCAGGCGACGAGCTTCTTGGCCTCGTCGACGTGCTTGCCGGAGGCCGGCACGGCGAGGAAGGAGCCGCCCCAGTTGCCTGCGGCGGGGGGCTGGGCGATGTTCCACTTGCCCTTGTTGGACGGGCCGGAGAACTGCTGGATGTTGGCCTGCTGCCAGGAGGGGCAGACGGTGGTGGCGAAGGTGGACTTGGAGAACGCGGTCTGCCAGGGGGTGTCGAACATCTTCAGGCCCTGGCTGGTCTTCCCCTGGACGGCCTCGACGGCCAGGTCCCAGGCGGTCCTGACGCCGACCGATTCCTTGTAGGCGAGCTCGCCGTCCTTGTAGTACTGGACGGGGCTGCTGGAGACGACGGCGTTGAAGAGCCCGGTGGCGCTGTCCATGAAGTAGGTGCCGCGGGGGGCCTTGGCCTGGTACCGCTTGCCCGTCTCGACGAACTTCGCCCAGTCGCCGGCCCAGAGCCTGCCGACCGCCTCGGGGTCGGAGGGCAGGCCCGCGGCCTTGAACAGGTCCTGGCGGTAGCAGATGGCCATCGGGCCGACATCGGTGCCCAGCCCGATCGTCCTGCCGTCCTCGGTGGTGGCCTGCTCCCACTTCCAGGGAAGGTAGTTCTCCTTCTCGACGCCGGGGGCGTCGGACAGGTCGGCGAAGGCGTCGGCGAGGTCCTCGGACGTGGCCAGGGAGATGCGGCCGACCTCCAGTGCCTGGACGTCGTCGAGTCCGCCGCCGGACAGCCGGGTCTGCAGCGCGGTCCAGTAGTTGCCCTCCACGGTCGTCGGGTTCTCCTTGATGACGATCTCGGGGTGCTGCTCCATGTACGCGTCGTACAGGCCGGCCTCCTTGTATCCGAAGGTCCCGAAGGTGCCGACGGTCAGGGTGATCTTCCCGTCTGCGGAGGCGGAGCCGCCTCCGGGGGACGAGCAGCCGGTGAGGGCGAGCGCGAGGGCCAGGGCCGCCGGGGCGAGGACCGGGGAGCGGCGGGTACGGGTGGGCGGCACGGACGAGCGGGACATGGCATCTCCTCGATGCGTCAGGGTGGGAGGGAGGGGTGCGCCGGGCAGAGCCTCGCCTCGTCGGCGGTCGGCGCGGAGGAAACCCTGGGAGCGCTCCCAAAGAAGGGTTGAGGGGACCTCGCCGCGGGGTGGGCGGCGAGGCCGGCTCGTCAGGCGCTGGCGCGGATGACCAGACGCGTGGGGAGGATCAGAGGGGTGGGGTCCTGGCCGTCGACGAGTGCGACGAGCATCCGCGCCATCTCCCGGCCGAGACCCTCTATGGGCTGGTGCACGGTGGTGAGCGGCGGGTCGGCGATCCGGGACACGTCCAGGTCGTCGAAGCCGATCACGGCGACATCGGAGGGGACCAGGCGGCCGGCCTTGCGCAGTGTGCGCAGCGCCCCGGCCCCCATGTTGTCACTGGCGGCGAACACCCCGTCCAGGTCGGGATGGTTCGCGAGGAGCGCGGCCATGGCAGCGGCACCGCTGGGCTCGGTGAAGTCGCCGCCCTCCGAGGGGTACGGTTCGAGCCCCGCCGCCAGCATGGCGTCCTGGTAGCCGCGGTACCGGGCTCGCCCGACCTCGGTGTCCAGACGCCCGCAGATCGTGGCCACCCTGGTCCGGCCGGCCGCGATCAGGTACTCGGTCGCCGCGCGGGCTCCGCCGACGTTGTCGACGTCCACGTACCAGCGGGGGTTCAAGCCGACCGGGCGGCCGCCGAACACCACGGGCATCTCCGCCTCCTCGGCCATGCGGGACAGCGGGTCGTCCTCGCGCAGCGCCATCAGCATCACACCGTCGGCGCCCTTGGACCGCAGGAGCTGCTCCACGCGCCTGCGGCCCCGGTCGGAGGCTGCCAGGCAGAGCATGAGATGCAGATCCGCGTCCTCCAGGGCGGCCGAAGCCCCCACGATCACCTGGGCGAAGAACGGATCCGCGAAGATCGAGGGATCCTCCCCGGACACGACCAGGGCGGCCGCGCCGGTCTGGCGGGTCGCCAGCGCGCGGGCGGTCGGATTGGGCACGTAACTGAGCTGACGGACGGCCCGTTCGACCGCCTCGCGCTTGGCGCGGCTGACGTGCGGGGCGTTGTTGAGGGCACGGGAGGCCACCGACCGTGAGACGCCCGCCAGTTCGGCCACCTCTTCGAGTGTCGACTGCCGGCGTGACACGCCTTCGGCCATGATCCGCCTCTCCTGTCCATCCAGAGCACATGGAAGACTGGGAGCGCTTCCAGTTCCCCGACTGTAAAGCCTTCCCGCAGCGATGTGAAGTGCCGGTCAAGCGCGCCCACTTGACAGGTTGAACAGGGCATCACACGATACCGGCCACACCCCAGGGCGCCGAAGTGCATGCTGGGATCGCTTCCAGTGGGAGCGCTTCCACTCTCAGGGGTGCCGTACCCCCGCACTACCTCAGTGCGCCGCCCGCTCGGGACGAGAACGTGCGGCGCTCCCTCGTCAGGAATCGAGGTACCGCCATGCGCCGCAGCATCCGTGCCCTCGCGGCAGCCGTCATCGCGCTGCCGTTGGCGCTCACCGCCGCCCCGTCCGCCCACGCGGCGGACCCGACCGCCATGACCAGCGGGTTCTACGTGGACCCGAACTCCAGTGCGAAGCAGTGGGTCGCCGCCCACCCCGGTGACGGCCGGGCGCCCGCCATCAACGCCTCCGTGGCCAACACGCCCATGGCCCGGTGGTTCGGTGCCTGGAGCGGGACCATCGGCACCGCCACGGGTGCGTACGTCGGAGCGGCCGACCACTCGGACAAACTCCCCATCCTGGTGGCGTACAACATTTATCTCCGTGACTCCTGCGGCGGGCACTCCGGGGGCGGTGCCGCCTCCCCGTCCGCCTACGCGACCTGGATCGCCCAGTTCGCCGGCGGAATCGCCGACCGCCCGGCCGTCGTCCTCCTCGAACCGGACTCCCTCGCGGACTACGGGTGCCTGAACCAGGCCCAGATCCGCGAACGCCAGGGCATGCTCGGCGGAGCCCTCGCCGAGTTCAACCGTCAGGCACCGAACACCTGGGTCTATCTGGACGCCGGCAACCCCGGCTGGGTAGGCGCGGCGACGATGGCCCAGCGCCTCCACGAGGCGGGCCTGCGCCAAGCCCACGGCTTCTCCCTCAACATCTCGAACCACTACACCACCGCCCAGAACACCGCCTACGGCAACGCCGTCAACAGCGAACTGGCCGCCCGCTACGGCTACACCAAGCCGTTCGTCGTCGACACCAGCCGCAACGGCAAGGGCTCCAACGGCGAGTGGTGCAACGCGGCCGGCCGCCGCATCGGCACGCCCACCCGGATGGGAGGCGGCGCCGAGATGCTGCTGTGGATCAAGGCCCCCGGCGAGTCCGACGGCAACTGCGGCGTCGGAACCGGCTCCACGGCCGGGCAGTTCCTCCCCGAGGTCGCCTACAAGATGATCTACGGCTACTGACCTCCGACTCCTGTGGCTCGGTGTCCGCCGCCCCGCGACCGGGCCGCAGGGCCCTTCTCGTCCCTTCTCGTCCCCATCACCCCTCGACCAGGAGCCTTCATGAAGTCACGCAGCCTATGGCGCCGTGCGACCACCGCCCTCGCGGTGCTCGCGGCCTGTGCCGCCCTCACCGCGACACAGGGCCAGGCGCAGGCACAGGCCGCACCGGCCGGGGACACCCTCACCCCGGCGACGAAGTTCTACGTGGACCCGCACAGCAAGGCCGCCAGGCAGGCGCTCACCGATCTGAGGAACGGCGACATCGCGAACGCGGTCAACATGGCCAAGCTCGCGAGCTGGCCGCAGGCCGAGTGGTTCACCGAAGGCACGCCCCGCGAGGTTCAGGCCAAGGTGAGAAGCCTCGTCCGCCAGGCGCGGGTGGTGAACCGGACCCCCGTGCTGGTCGCCTACAACGTGCCGGGCCGGGACTGCACCCAGTACTCCAGCGGCGGTGCCGCGTCCTCCGCCGCCTACCGGCAGTGGATCGACGCCTTCGCCGCCGGCATCGGCGACAGCAGGGCCGTCGTCGTGGTCGAGCCCGACGGCCTGGCCCTTCTCCCCAGTGACTGCGGACGGGACGTGGACCCGACCGGCGAACTCACGGCTGCCCGCATCGCCGACCTCGCCTACGCGGTGAAGACCATCAAGGCCAAGGCCCGCACCGCGGTCTACCTCGACGCGGGCAATGTCCTGTGGCGGCCCGTCGGCGCGATGGCCCAGCGACTGCTCGACGCCGGTGTGCAGGACAGCGACGGCTTCGCCCTCAACGTGTCCAACACCCACCCCACCGATCACAACGCGCGCTACGGCACCTGGATAGCCATGTGCATGTGGTTCGCCACCGAAGGGCCCGAGCACGCCCGCGGCCGCACGGATTGGTGCGCCACCCAGTACCACTCGCCCGCCGCGCCCAACGACGGCACCCCCCGGCAACGCCGTCGACTCCGCCGACCCCGCCACCTGGCGCTGGACCGACGCCTGGTTCGATCAGAACGTGGGCACCCCGCCGGACAGTGCGCTGCACCACTTCGTCATCGACACCAGCCGCAACGGTCTGGGCGCCTGGGCCCCGGAGCCCGGCAAGTACACCGGCGACCCGGAGATCTGGTGCAACGCGCCCGGCCGCGGCCTCGGCCCCCGCCCGACCGCCGACACCGGCGTCCCGCTCGTCGACGCCTACCTCTGGATCAAGATCCCCGGCGAGTCCGACGGCAGCTGCACCCGCAACACCGGCGGCACGATCGACCCCGAGTACGGCATCGTCGATCCCCCCGCCGGCACCTGGTGGCCGGACCAGGCCCACACCCTCGCCCGCAACGCGGCGCCGCGGCTGACCTTCAACCGCTGATCTCCACCCCTTCCGCGCCCGGCCGCGACAGACCGCTTCCCCGTGGCCGGGCCCACGCGGAAGGAGGGCCGGCGCCGGGCTTCGCGGAGTGCCGCAACCGGTGCCGTACGGTCCGGTGGCCGGACGTGTCGGGGCAGCGGTACCTGTGAACAGTCCGCACCGTCACCCGCCACGGCGGCGGCCGGGGCGCACCCGGGAAGGCCTTCGCCATCGGCCTCGGCTGCGCAGCTGCGCCACGCCCACCGGCTGGTGTCCTCCGACGGCCTCGACCCCGCCAACGCGTCCGCCGCCACCCCGATCGGCATGGGCTGCCGCGTCTGCGAACGCCGAGACTGCCCCGGCGCGCCGCCCCGCCCCTCGGTCGTCCCCTCCGCAGCGACCAGCGCACCAGGACCCTCCGTCCCGTATCCGGTCGCGGGCCCCCTCGGAGTGACCGGGCGCCGTTCGCCGTAGCGCAGACCGGACGGCCGCGCCGCGCTCCGGCCGACGATCCGTGCGGAAGCCTCCGAAGCGTCCTGCCGGAAGGTCCGCCTACCTGCATAGGATGTGCAAGTGATTGAATATTGCATCAGAACCGCGGCGCCGGACGACATCGACGGAGCCCGGGCCGTGATGCTGGACGCCGTCTACCGGGACTTCGGGACGGGTTACGTGCCCCGATGGCACGCCGACATCATCGACCCGGAACGCTTCTACCTGACCCCGCGCCGGCACACCCTCCTGGTGGCCGTCGACGAGCGGAGCGGGACGGTGGCCGCCACGGCCGCGCTGGACGGTCGCGGTCCCGAGCACCCGCCCAACCCGCGCCGCCTGGCCGAGCGCTACCCCTCGGGCGAGACCGCCCAGCTGCGGCGGGTGTACGTGCGCCCCGAGCACCGGCGGCGCGGGCTCGCCCGGCGCCTGGTCGCCGAACTGGTGGCGTTCGCGAAGGCCGACGCGGGCTACCGGTCGGTCTATCTGCACACCGATCCGGCGTCTCCGGGGGCGGAGGCCCTGTGGCGGTCGCTGGGGCGGCTGGTGTGCGACGAGCGAGCCGAGGAGGCGGGCGGCGGGCAGGGGATCCTGCACTTCGAGATCCCCTTGGTTTAAATGGAAACGATTTTCATGTACTCTGGCCGCCCCTTGATCGACACCACCGGAAGACACGAGCGCCAGCCATGACAACCCCCCGCCGCCTGATAGCCGGCCTGCTCCTGACCCCGCTTCTCGCCGGCTGTTTCGCCTCCGGCGCCGACAGCTCGCCCGCCGACCCCACGGGCTCCGGCGACGGGGGCCGACTGCGCGTGGCGCTCGCCTTCACCCCCACCCGGAACTTCTCCCCGTACAGCCAGGACGCCTTCCACCTGTCCAAGCTGGGCGTCTCCGAGGGCCTGACCCGGCTGGACGCCAACGGCACCGCGGTCCCCGCGCTCGCCGAGTCGTGGACGAGCGACCCGGGCGGCCGCAGTTGGCTGTTCACCCTGCGCGAGGCGAAGTTCCAGGACGGCACCGAGCTCACCGCACAGGCGGTGGCCTCCGCCCTCACACACGCCGCCGAGGCGGAGCCCGCCCCCACCGCCCTCGCCGGTGTGGAGCTGACCGCCGCGGCGGTGGGCGACGACCAGGTGCGCATCGGAACCGGCACGGCCGACCCGGCCCTGCCCCTGCGCCTGTCCAACCCCAGCCTCGCGGTGTTCGCCCCGAAGGCCTACGGGAAGAAGGGCGCCGTGAACCCGGTCGGCACCGCCACCGGCCCCTTCGCCCTCACCAGGATCACCGGCGACACGGCAGCCACGCTGGACCGCTTCGACGACTACTGGGGCGGTCGCGCCCAGGCTCCGGGCGTCGACGCCACGTTCGTCGCCGACGGCACGGCCCGCGCCAACGCCCTGCGCACCGGCCAGGCGGACATCGCCGAAGCACTCCCCGTGGCACAGCTCGCGTCCCTTGACAAGGGCGTGGTCCGCGAGACGACCACCGCCCGCAACACCAGCCTCTACCTGAACACCAGGTCCGGCGTTTTCGCCGACGCGGGGCTGCGCGCCGCAGCCCGCGAGGCGATCGACACCTCCGTCATCGCCAAGGACGTCTACGAAGGCCACGCCGAGGCGGCACAGGGCCTCTACGGCCCCGCCCTGAACTGGGCCGCGAGCAAGCGGCTCCAGCCCACCGGACGCGCCGGAGCCACCGACCCCAGCGCGCGGAGCATCACCCTCGCCACCTACACCGGCCGACCCGAGCTCGCCGAGACCGCCCAGGTCCTGCAGCAGCAGCTGGAGAAGGCCGGCTTCAGGGTGAAGCTGGAGGTCCGCGACTACGCGCGCCTCGAAAGCGACCTGCTCGCCGGGAAATTCGACGCCGCCGTCGCCTCCCGCAACATGATGCTCGACACCGGCGACCCCGTCACCGTCCTCGGCAGCGACTTCACCTGCGACGGGACCTACAACCTGTCGCTGCTCTGCGACAAGGGGATCGACCGGGCCGTCGCGGACGCCCAGGCCGTGGCCGACCCCGCCAAGCGGCAGGAGGCGGCCCTGAAGGCAGAGGCGGCCGTCCTCGGCACCGACGCGGTCGTACCGCTCGTCCACCAGAAGACCGCGACCGGCATCGGCACCTCCGTGCAGGGCACGCTGTCCGACCCGTACGAGCGGCAGTTCCTCGGAACGGGGACCCGGCGCTGAACGGCATATCCGGCCGCGCCCGGGGCGGCGCGGCCGCTCTGACCGCTGTGCGCGCCCTCGTGCGGGGCGGCGGGCCCGCACTGCTGTGGCGGACCGCCCTGGCCGCCGCTCTGGTGTGCGGGATCGGCCTGCTGCCGTGGCTGTCGCGTACCGACCCCGCCCTGACCGTGCTCAAGGCCCGGTCGGCCGAACAGGACCCCACCCCCGAGGCACTGGCCGCCGTCCGCGCCGAACTCGGCCTGGAAGAGGGGCCACTGCCGCTGCTCGCACGCTGGCTCGTCGGTCTGACGCGCGGGGACGCGGGTCGGTCCTGGATCTCCGGCACCGACGTCCTGCCCTCCGTGGCCGAGGCCCTCGGTGTCTCGCTCCTCCTGATGGCCGGCGCCCTCGCGGTCGCCGCGGCCACGGCCGCCGCGGTGTGCGCCCGTACCCTGCGGCTCGGTGCACGGCGCCGGCTCGGCGAGCGCACCGCCGGCGGCAGCGCGACGGCGGTCCTGGCCGCGCTTCCGGAGTTCCTCATCGCCGCCGTACTCGCCTCGGTGATCGGTGTGCGGTGGGGCTGGCTCCCCGCCCTCGGCTGGTACGGCCCGCAATGGATGGTGCTGCCCTCGCTCGCCCTCGGGCTGCCCGCCGGAGCGCTGCTCGGGCGGATGCTGGACGATCTGCTGCCCGGTGCGTTCGCCGCGCCGTGGGCAAGGGCCGCCGTCGGCCGGGGCATCCCGCCGCGCTCCGTGGCCTGGCTCGCCCTGCGCGGCTGCGTACCAGGGCTCCTGCCCAACCTCGGGCTGTTCGTCGTCGGCCTGACCGGCGGCTCGGTCGCCGTCGAGCAGATCTTCGACATACCGGGCCTGGGCCGGCTCACCTTGCGCGCGGCACTCGCCCAGGACCTGCCCGTCCTGCAGACCGGTACGCTCAGCCTGGTGCTGCTCGCGGCGGCCGCCGGTGCTCTGGCGCGGTCCTCGGCCCGGCTGCTGCTCGGCCCCGCCCTGCGCGACGGCGCCCTGGTCTCCCCCACCGCGCCGCGGCGGCCGCGTCACGTACGCAGCCCCTGCTGTACGGGGCGCTGCTCGCCGCCCTCCTCGTCGTCGGCCTGCCCCGCGACCCGCTCGCCCTGCACCCCGGAGCCCGCCTCCAGGCCCCGTCTCCAGCCCACCCCTTCGGCACCGACGCGCTCGGCCGGGACATCCTGGCCCGCATCGCGCACGGCGCCCTCACGACCCTCGGCACCGCCCTCGCGGTGAGCGCCGCCGCTCTCCTCACCGGTGTGCTGCTGGGGCTGCTCGCCCGACTGTCCGGGCCCGTGGTCGACTCCGTCAACGCGATACCCCCCGTGTTGGCCGGTCTCCTTGTCACCGGTGTCGCCGGCAGCGGCCCGTGGACCCCCGCGCTCGCCGTCGCCGCCGTCGCCTGGTCGCCGCTGGCCACCCACACCTCTGCACTGCTGCAACAGGAGCGCGCCGCCACCTACCTGACCGCCACCCGCGCCCTCGGTGCCAGTTCCTGGTACGTCCTCACCCGCGGACTGCTGCCGGCCGTCCTGCCGCCCGTCATCCGCCACGCCCTGCTGCGCCTTCCCGGCATCGCCCTGGCGTTGGCCGCCCTTGGCTTCCTCGGCCTGGGCTCCCAGCCGCCGTCGCCCGAGTGGGGCCTGCTGCTCGCCGAGAACCAGCCGTACGTCGAACGCGCTCCCTGGGCCGTCCTCGCCCCGGCCGCCGTCCTCGCCCTCCTGGGCGCGCTCGCGGTCACGGCGGCGAACGCGGCGAGACGAGGGGAACCCAGGCCGAAGGCTGGAGGAGGCAGACGCCTCCCCCTGCCGACGGGGCGGGCGCCGGTGCACCCGGCGAAGCTTCCGGAACCCACCGCGGAGCCGGCGCCGAGCGTGCCGGAGCCACCGCGTACATCCGTCCTGACAGCGCCCGCGGACTGAGGGAACACGATGACCGACCTCCTCTCCCGCCTCCGGATACGTCGAGCCGCCCCGGCCCCGAAACGCCCCCGCGAGCGCACCTGGAAGCACCTCCCACCCTTGCTGCGCCTGCTGATCCTGACCCAACTGGCCTTCAACATCGGCTTCTTCGCCGTCCTGCCGTTCCTCGCCGAGCACCTGGGCACCGCGATCGGCATGGCCGGCTGGATGGTCGGCTTCGTGCTCGGCCTGCGGACCTTCAGCCAGCAGGGCCTGTTCGTGGTCGGCGGATGGCTTGTCGATCGCTACGGCGTCCGCCCGCTCGTCCTGACCGGCTGCGGTCTGCGGATCGCCGGGTTCGCCTGGCTCGGACTCGCGGAGGAGACCTGGTCCGTGATCGGCGCGGTGCTGCTGATCGGCTTCGCCGCCGCCCTGTTCTCCCCGGCGGTGGAGTCGGAGGCGGCCCGGCAGGCCGTCCTCTGGGAGGAGGCGGGCCACGGCGCGCGTACCCGGGTGCTGGCGCTGTTCAGCGCCGCCGGCCAGGCGGGCGCCTTCGTCGGCCCGCTCCTCGGCGGTCTGCTGCTGATGGCGGACTTCCGCACCGCGTGCCTGGCCGGTGCCGCGGTGTTCGTCCTCGTCCTCGCCGGCCACGCGCGGCTGATGCCGCAGCACATCCCCGGCAGGGTCCGCACACGGGAAGGCGGCGGGGCCCTCGTGCTGCTGCGCAACCGCCGCTTCCTCGCCCTGTGCTGCGCGTACGGCGCCTACCTGCTCGCCTACAACCAGCTCTACCTCGCTCTTCCTGACGAGGTGGAGCGGGCCACCGGCTCCCAGGCGTCCCTGTCGTGGCTGTTCGCCCTCTCTTCCCTGCTGGTCGTGTGCGCCCAGCTCCCGGTGACCCGCTGGGCGGGCGACCGACTCGACCTGCGCCGCTCCATGGCCGCCGGACTGCTCCTGATCGCCGCGGGGTTCACGGTCGTGGCCGCCGCGCGTCCGGCGGAGTGGACGGGACTCGCCGGACTGCTGCCCGCCGCGGGGTACGTCGTCCTGCTCACCCTCGGCCAGATGCTGGTCGTGCCCGCCGCCCGGGCCTGGGTGCCCGACCTCGCCGAGGAGGGACGGCTCGGCCTCTACACCGGGGCGCTTTCGTCCGTGTCCGGCCTCATCGTCCTCGCCGGCAGCTCGGCCACCGGCGCCCTCCTCGACGTGGGGCTCCCGCCCGCGGTCCCCTGGCTGGCCCTCGCTGCCGTTCCCGCACTCGCGGTGGCGCTGCTGCCGCCACCCACCGGCGCGGTGCGCGCCGCACGGCGTCCGTGAACGGCGCTGCGGCTGCCGCGACGTCCCGTCGCAGGAATGCTCCTGCCGCGCCTGGTGCCGCCTGCCCAGGCAGAGCGCGTGCGCGGGCAGGGCGTGGCGGGGTGGCCCTTCCAGGTCGGGCGGGCCCGTCAGCCGCTGTGCCGGAACCCCTTGCCCGTGCGGTCGAGAGGGTCGGGGGCGAGGCCCAGGAAGCGGTCGCGGAGGGCGTCCCAGGCGGCGAGGCGGGTGAAGTCGGGCGTGTCGAGGAGGCCCTGGCGGTCGGTGAGGAAGGGGTTGGGCAGCAGGACGGTCATCATCTGCTCGTCGCGGCCGTTGAACAGACGGATCCCCCAGCTGACGGGGGAGCCGTCGGAGCCGATACTGCGGTAGAGCTCGGCCCGGGAGCAGCGCCGGATGCGGCCGAGTTCGGGGCCGGAGGCGGTGTGCTCGCCGATGCACAGGTGGAAGTGCCAGGCGCCGAAGTCGATGGTGGCGTAGCCGTCGTTCATGGTGATGGCGGTAGGGGCGCCCGGGGCGCCGACCTCCCAGGCGGCGCCTTCGATGATGGGCCCGAAATGGATGTGCTGCCAGTGGTCGGTGAAGACGGTGGTGACGAGGTCGAGAAGGGTGGCCTCGTCGACCGGGAGGGGCCAGATGTGCTGGGTGCCGCCGCCGGGGGTCTCGACGACGGTCGGCTCGGTGGTGGTCATGCGGACTTCTCCTTGGGGTCGAGGACGCAGTCGCCGCAGGTGCCCGCGCCCGGCACGCGGTAGTACAGGCAGCAGCTGCGGCGTCGGAAGGCGAGCGGTCCGGGAGGAGTGGCGCGGCACGTGCCGGTGCCCGCCAGCGGCGGCCGGTCCAGCAGCGCGCGGACGAGCGGTACGACAGGGAGGAAGGGGGCCGGCGCCCTGGCCAGCAGGACGCGGTGGGCTCCGATCAGCGCCGAGGCGGCGTTGCCCCGCAGGGTGTGCGGGGAGACACCCGACACGTGCCGTACGGCGTCGGCCCAGGGGGCCAGGTTCCGGACGGCGACGGTGTGGAGCAGGGCCGGGAGCGGTTCCTGGTCGACCTCTCTCAGGTCGGGGAGCCACAGGTCGAGCGGGCCGGAGGCGGGCAGGCGCCACCACAGCCGGTCGGGCGCCAGGTCCGGGATGCGACCGGTGAGCGTGGCACAGGCCAGGGCGATCGACCAGAGCCGGGAGGCGGTGCCCAGGTGCAGGGTGGACGCGGCCACCCTGGGCTGGTCGGTGCCGAGCCGCCCGGCGACGGCCCGTACGCACTGCTGCAGCGCGTCCCGGTCCGCGTACAGGTCGGTCAGCGGCCGGAAGCCCTCGGTGTCGGGGCGGTGGCCGGTGGCCAGGGCGAAGTAGGGGCCGATCGCGGAGACCCGGACCAGGGCGTCGGGGGCGAGAGCCGGCGTCACCATGTCCGCACCGTCCGCGTGAGTTCGTGGAAGCCCTGGACGGGTATGCCCCGTCCGTCCGGTCCGGTGAGGGTGAGCCGGCCCGCGCCGTCCCAGCTCACCTTCCCCTCGGCAGGCGGAGCACTCTGGTCGGCGACAGCCAGCCCTTCCCGGGCGAGGGCGCGTTCGAGGAGCGGGAGCACGTCGGCCGGCGCGTCCACCGTGACGGAGGCGCGCGCGGTGCGGCGCAGGCCGAAGGTGCCGGACGCCGGGTCGAAGGCGAGGTGGTCGGCGTCGAAGGCGGCGGCGACGGCGCCGCTGCGGATCAGGTCCTCGGGTGCGCCGGTGTGGACGCGGGATGAGCGGTCGACCAGCCAGACGGCGTCGGCCACCCGCAGGGCCAGCTCCAGATCGTGCGTACTGACCACCACGGTCAGGCCCTTGTCCCGGGCCAGGTCGCGCAGCAGCACGGTGAGCGCCACTCGCGAAGGGACGTCGAGGAAGGCGGTCGGCTCGTCGAGGAGGACGACCTCGGGTTCCTGGGCGAGAGCGCGCGCGGTCAGGACGCGCTGGCGTTCGCCGTCGGAGAGCTCCGCGGCCGGGCGGTCCGCCAGATGCTCCGCGCCCACCGCCTTCAGCGACCACTCGACGGCCGCGTGGTCGACCATGGTGAGGCGGCCGGTGAACCCGGTGTGCGGGTGCCGGCCGAGCCCGGTCAGTTCCCGCACGGACAGCAGCCCGGGGTCCACCCGGTCGGTCAGGACGACCGCCAGGCGCCGGGCGAGCGCGGTCGGCGACGTCCGCGCGAGCTCGGCGCCGCCGATCCGGATCCGGCCGTCGAGCGGCGGAAGGAGCCCGCACAGGGTCCGCAGCAGCGTGGACTTGCCCGCGCCGTTGGGGCCGAGCAGGACGGTCAGCTCGCCGGCGCGCGCTTCGAGGTCGAGCCCGGCGAGCACGGCCCGCTCCGCTCCGCGCCCGCGTCGCGGAGACCGGGTGCGGTAGCCGACGGCGAGCCCCTGCGCGACCAGGCCGCCGAAGCGGCCCGGCCCGTCGGCCGTGTCCGTGCGGGCCTCGGTCAGGGTGTCGGTCACGAGGCCACTCCTTGTACGCCGCGGCGGCTGCGGATCAGGAACGCGATGACGACGGGCGCGCCGAACAGCGAGGTGATGGCGTTGAGCGGCAGCACGGCGTCCGTGCCGGGCGGCTGGCTCAGCAGCGCACACGCGAGCGCCAGGAACGCCCCGGCGAGCATCGACGCCGGGATGAGCGCCCGGTGGTCCGAAGTCCCCAGCGCCACCCGCGTCAGATGCGGGACGGCCAGGCCGAGGAAGGCGATCGGCCCGCAGAACGCGGTGGCCGCCCCCGCCAGCAGCGACGTGGCGAACAGCGCGAGGTCGCGGCTGCGCCGCACGTTCAGGCCCATGGTGCGGGCGTAGTCCTCGCCGAGCAGCAGGGCGTTGAGGCGTTTGGCGGTCAGCAGCGCGGTGAGCAGGCCGGCGCCGACGACGGGCAGCATGACGTGGAGGTCGGGCCAGGTCGTGGCGCCGAAACTGCCCAGGCCCCACATGACGAACTGCTGGGCGCGCTCGGGCCGGGCGTAGACGAGCATCACGCCGACCACGGCGGTGGCCGCCGAGCCGATCATGACGCCGACGACGAGGAGAGTGACGGCCGACCGCACCCATCGCGAGAGCAGCAGCACGAGGGCCAGCACGGCGGCGGCGCCGAGCGAGGCCGCGATGACGACGCCCACGCGCCCGAGGCCGGCCAGGTCCCCGGTGAAGCTGCCGGCGACCCCGCCGGTGCCGACCACCACGGCGGCGACGCCCATGCTGGCGCCCGAGCTCACCCCGAGGGAGAACGGGTCGGCCAGCGCGTTGCGGAACAGGGTCTGCATCTGCACGCCGGCCACCGCGAGCGCGGCGCCGACGGCGGCGGCGGTCAGCGCGCGCGGCAGCCGCACCTGCTCGACGATGACGGTCCACCGCGGGTCCTCGGCGGCGTGGCCGAACAGGATCCGTACCACCTCCGCGACCGGGACGGGATGGGAGCCTGTGGCGATGGCGAGGACGAACAGCAGAGCGGTACCGGCCGTAAGGGCGAGAACGACGACGAGGCGCCGCCGCACCGGCCGCGGGGTGCCCGCGGCCGGTGCCGGCACAGCGGTCTGATGGATCGTCACGCCTTGGGCACCGGCTGGTAGAAGGTGAAGGTGTGCCCCTTGGCCTGGTCCGGGTGCATCAGCGCGAACAGGTCGGCGAGGACCAGATCCGGGCGCAGCACCCCCCGCTCGAAGTAGTCGTTGCCGCCGCCGGGGCCGAGGGCCTTGGTGTTCGTCCAGACGGCGCCGTCGGACACGGCCCTCAACTGCCCGTACCGGCTGTCTGCCTTCACCGCGTCGGCGGTGGACTTCCACTGCTGGTCGGCGATCCAGATCCGGGCCTGGCCGCCCTTGGCGTACACGGCCTCGAAGTTCAGCTGTACGTTGCCGGTGCCCGCCTTGTCGGCCCACGGGTAGGTGCCGCCCGCGTCCTTGATCAGCCGGGCGGCGTAGCTGCCGCCGGCGGGCATGGACCACGTGCCCTGGTACATGGTGCCGGGCAGGACCTCGACGGGCTTGCCCGCCGCGGCTGCCTGCGCGCCCTTCTCGGCGACCTTCCGGTAGTCGCCCTCGATGGTGTCGAACACCTCGCCGGCCCGCTTCTCCGCTCCGGTGAGCGCGGCCATCGCCTTGACCCACTCGGCGCGGCCGAGCGGACTGGCCTCCAGCCACTCGGCGTTGGCGACCACGGCGATGCCCGCCTGACGCAGCTTCGGGTACTGCGGGTCGTCGGTGCCCTGGGTCATCAGCACGTCGGGCTTGGCGCCGATGACCGTCTCGGCGTTGAGGGTCCGGTCCTTGGCGTACTCGGTGACCTTGCCCGCCTTCACCCGCTCGAGCACCTGGGCGGAGGAGATGGCCGTGGCGCTCGCGACGCCGGTCAGCACGTCCAGGGTGCCGGTCTCGGTCAGCAGCGGCAGGTGGGTCGTCGAGGCGGAGTACAGGCTCTTGACAGGCACGGTGACCTGCTGTGCGGACGCCAGTTCACCGGTCAGCTTCGGCTTGGGAGCACCGCACTTGACCAGCACGTACGACTCGGGCTTCCCCTGGGGGAAGGGCTCCTTGACGGTGAGGACCTGGTAGCTCTTCTCGTACCGGAGCGTGAAGTTCTCGGCGTGCTTCACCGTCGACTTGACCGGGAAGTAGTCCTTGGCCGGGTCGAAGTCCTCGATGCACCCCTCGCTCTCGGCCCGGGCCTTGGGATCGGCTGTGGTGCCGGCGTCGCCGCCGCACGCGGTGAGTGTGAGGGCGACGGCGAGGAAGGCCGCCGCGGCGGCCTGACGGCGGCCGGGCAGGACGGATCGTACGGACAAGGTAACTCCTGGTGGCATGCGTGAGCAGCGCGTACCGGCATTCGGGTGCGCGGATGCGGCGTACGGGAAGGAACCCGCTGGGGTCGTCAGAACCTGGGGGAGCGGGCCTGTGAGTCAGGCCGGGCAGGCGGGTTCGGTCGAAACACGGGCAGCACGGGGCTGCCGCCGCACAAACGCAGGCACACGAGTGCCACCGCCTCTCCTGGGGAAATCCGCCCCGTACATCGAGGTGCGACGGCGTGAGTCTCCTGACTCGGGATCACAGCTTCTCCGGCCTTCCCACCCCGGACGGGGCGGTGGCCATGGGCGGAGTCGCTCTCCCTACACAGTGGCGGTACCGTGCCGGAATCTCACCGGCTTCCTCGTTCCGCCGTCGCTTGACGGACGGAAGCATCGCAGAACAGGCCGCCGCCCCGCCAGACCCGCTTCTGTGCGATCAGCCACAGGACGTGGAGGTGCGAGCCGGTGCCCGGGCCGGTTCGGCCGCGTGCGGCTCCCCGGGACCTGGAGGACGCCAAGGCGTGGCGTCGCCGGGCAGCCACGGACGAGGAGCGAGGCGCGTTCGTCGACCCGCGTGACGGGCCCGTCACGCCGGCCGAGGACATCGGGGCCCGCTGGGCGCCAGGCTGCGCGAGGCGTGGCCGATGCCTACGGTACGGCGAGTCCGCGATGCCGTCAGCGAGCGGAACAGGATCGCCGTCGTAGCCCGCCTGGGGTGCGGACTCCGCCAGGGCGAGGTCTTCGCCCTCAGTCCGGAGGGCACCGACTGCGAACGCGGCCTGCTGCCCGTCCGGCGCCAAGTGCAGGCGCGGGAAGCCGGAGAGTCCGTCGTGGCCCTGATTCCATGGGCTCGGACACGCCCCGCCGTCGATCACCCTCGGTTACTATGCTCACTTCATGCCGGAAGCCGGCAGCAAGGGGCGCGCCCTCATCGACGGTCTGCTCGGGGAGCGGGGCGGCCGGCTCGCCGGCCAGAAACTTCCCTGATTCACCCCAGCGCCGTGGACCGATGATTCCTGCCTCTACGCCCCAGGGGAGTTGTCCGTGGACGGTAAGGCTGAAGAGATGGGTGGCCTGGGAAAGTGTTGGAAGAGGTCGTAGCGACCCGCTATGTCACGCCCCTGCGTGAGGGCGGCTCGCTTCCCGGGATCGTCGAGGCCGACGATCTCGGCACGTACGTCATGAAGTTCACCGGGGCCGGGCAGGGCCGCAAGACGCTGGTGGCCGAGGTGATCTGCGGACAACTGGGCCGCCGGCTCGGGCTGCGCGTCCCGGAGCTGGTCACCATCCGGCTCGACCCCGTCATCGGCCTGGGCGAGCCCGACCAGGAGGTGCAGGAACTCCTGAAGGCGAGCGGCGGGCTGAACCTCGGTATGGACTACCTGCCCGGGTCGATCGGCTTCGACCCGCTCGCGTACGTGATGGACCCCGTCGAGGCCGGTCGTGTCGTCTGGTTCGACGCCCTCATCAACAACGTCGACCGGTCCTGGCGCAACCCGAACATGCTGGTCTGGCACGGCGAGCCCTGGCTCATCGACCACGGTGCCACGATGATCTGGCACCACAACTGGCCCGGCGCGCAGGCGTCCGCCGCCAAGCCGTACGACGCGTCCGACCACGTGCTCGCCGGCTTCGGCCCGGACATCGCCGCCGCGGCGGCCGAACTCGCCCCGCGGGTCACCGGGGAACTCCTCGCGGAGGTCGCCGCCGACGTCCCGGACGAGTGGCTGGCGGGCGAGCCCGGCTTCGCCTCCGCTGACGCCGTCCGGCGCGCGTACGCGGAGGTGCTGCTGCCGCGCGCAGCGACCATCCACGAGCGCGTCACCATCGGCGAGCGGACCGGCCGCAGGCCCTCCCGGGCGCCCGGCTGGCTCACCGACCACCTGGCCCCCTGGCCCCACCCCACCCACGGCACGAAGGACAGCGGCAAGTGAGCGAGCGGGACGTCTTCGAATACGCGGTGCTGCGCGTGGTGCCGCGCGTGGAGCGCGGGGAGTGCTTCAACGCCGGCGTCGTGGTCTACTGCCGCGCCCGGTCCTTCGTCGCCGCGCGCACCCACCTCGACGAGCGGAAGCTCGCCGCGCTCGACCCGGGCGCCGACCTGGCGGGCGTACGGGCCGCCCTGCACGCCGTGGAAGGGGTGTGCCGGGGCGGTGACGACGCCGGGCAGGCGGCGAGCGACGACGCCGGGCGGCGGTTCCGCTGGCTGGTCGCGCCGCGCTCCACGGTGGTCCAGCCCGGGCCGGTCCACACCGGGCTGACGGCCGACCCCGAGGCCGAGGTCGAACGGCTGCTGGACGTCCTGGTCCGCTGAGGGGTCCCCCGGCCTCCGTACGCCGCACACGTGATCCCCGGCACCCGGGGCACGGGCCGTTGACACCGGGTGCCAGGGCTTCTAGCGTCTCGTCCTGCTGAAGGTACTAAGCGGTCGCTCATCGCCCTGGGAAGGGGTCGGCGCGCGGCCGAGGGACTCAAGGGCGAGGAGAACCAGCATGTCCACCACCCAGCAGCGCGTCGCCGTGGTGACCGGGGCCGCGCGCGGCATCGGCGCCGCCACCGCCGTACGGCTCGCGGCCGAGGGGCGCGCCGTCGCCGTGCTCGACCTGGACGAGGCCGCCTGCAAGGACACCGTCGACGCCGTCACGGCGGCCGGCGGGACCGCCCTCGCCGTCGGCTGCGACGTCTCCGACAGCGCCCAGGTGGAGGCCGCCGTCGCCCGGGTGGCCGGCGAGCTCGGCGCGCCGACCATCCTCGTCAACAACGCGGGCGTCCTGCGGGACAACCTCCTCTTCAAGATGACCGAGTCCGACTGGGACACCGTGATGAACGTGCACCTCAAGGGCGCGTTCCTGATGTCCAAGGCGTGCCAGAAGCACATGGTCGACGCGGGCTTCGGCCGCATCGTGTGCCTCTCCTCGTCCTCCGCGCTCGGCAACCGCGGCCAGGCCAACTACTCCGCGGTGAAGGCCGGGCTCCAGGGCTTCACGAAGACCCTCGCCAAGGAGCTCGGCAAGTTCGGCATCACTGCCAACGCCGTCGCGCCCGGGTTCATCGCGACCGACATGACCGCCCAGACCGCCGCACGCGTCGGCATGGGCTTCGAGGACTTCATGGCCGCGGCCGCCACCCAGATCCCCGTCCAGCGGGTCGGCCGCCCGGAGGACGTCGCCCACGCCATCGCCTTCTTCACCGGCGACGACGCGGGCTTCGTCTCCGGGCAGGTCCTGTACGTGGCGGGCGGACCGCTCGACTGAGCGGGCGCAGAGGACGACCGGGAAGAGGAGAGCAGCACATGACCGCAGGAGAACGCCCCGAGCCGACCGGACGGGTCGCCCTCGTCACGGGCGCGAGCCGGGGCATCGGGTACGGGATCGCCGAGGCGCTCGTGGCGCGCGGCGACCGGGTGTGCATCACCGGGCGGGGCGAGGACGCCCTCAAGGAGGCCGTGGAGCGGCTCGGCGCCGACCGGGTCGTGTACGTGGCCGGCAAGGCGCACGACGAGGCCCACCAGGCGGCCGCCGTCGAGCGCACCATGGAGGCCTTCGGGCGTGTCGACTACCTGGTCAACAACGCCGGGACGAACCCGGTCTTCGGGCCCATGGCGGATCTGGACCTGGGCGTGGCGCGCAAGGTCTTCGAGACCAACGTCATCTCGGCGCTCGGCTTCGCCCAGCGGACCTGGAAGGCGTGGCAGCAGGAGCACGGCGGCGCCATCGTGAACATCGCGTCCATCGCCGGCCTGTCCGCCTCGCCCTTTGTCGGTGCGTACGGGATGAGCAAGGCCGCGATGATCAATCTGACGCAGCAGCTCGCCCATGAATTCGCGCCGATTGTCCGAGTGAACGCCATTGCCCCGGGTGTCGTGAAAACGAAATTCGCGCAGGCGCTCTACGAAGGCCGTGAAGCGGAGGCTGCCGCCGCCTATCCGCTGGGGAGGCTCGGTGTGCCCGCCGATATCGGAGGGGCCGCCGCATTCCTTACATCCGACCAATCGGACTGGATCACCGGGCAAACCCTGGCGATCGAAGGGGGAATTTTCCTCAATGCCGGAGTCGGCTGAGGTGGATTACGCCTGATTGGCCGAGATATGCACTCAAGTGCCCCACCGGTCCCTCGCATTGACCTGGTGGGGCGCTGCGGTATGGTCGGCCGACCATGGCTGAACGAGGAGCGTGTGCACGTGTTCAACCGGACCAGCCTGCAGGCATCTGCTGCAGCCCTTGCGTCCATATCCCTGCTGGCGGGATGCGGTCTCTTCGGCGATGAGAAAGCCGAGGCGGAGCAGAAGATCGTCGTGGGAACCACCAGTTCTCCGACCACTCTCGACCCTGCTGCCGCCTGGGACAGCTCCTGGGAGCTGTACCGGAACGTCTTCCAGACGCTGATGAGTTTCCCCACGGGAAGCACGGTGCCGCAGCCGGACGCCGCGGACTGCAAGTTCAAGGACACCGCGAGCAAGGTCTACGAGTGCGAGCTCCGTGACGGCCTGCAGTTCTCGACGGGCAGCAAGCTCGACGCCCGGGCAGTGAAGCACTCCATCGACCGCATCCGCGCGATCAACGTGGAAGGCGGCCCCAACGGACTGCTCGGCTCCCTCGACACCGTCGAGACCACCGGCGACCGTATCGTGACCTTCAAGCTGAAGAAGTCCGACGCCACCTTCCCGTTCGTGCTGGCCACGCCTGCCATGTCGATCGTCGAACCCGCCTCGTACCCGGCGGACCGGCTCCGCCAGGACGGCAAGGTCGTCGGCTCCGGCCCGTACAACCTGGAGAAGTACACCCCGGACGTCGAGGCCGAGCTGGTCAAGAACCCCACCTACAAGGGGTTCGCCGACCGCAAGAACACCGCCGTCACCATCCGCTACTTCAGCGAGTCCGAAGCCATGGTCGCCGCGCTGAAGAAGAAGGAGATCGACACCACCTACCGCGGCCTCACCGCCGAGGAGATCGTCGACCTGAGGGAGAAGAAGCCCGAGAACGAGGGCCTCCAGCTCGTCGAGACCACCGGCGCCGCCATCCAGTACCTCGTCTTCGACGGCGACGACGAGATGACCGGCAAGGTGGCCGTCCGCCGGGCCATCGCCCAGCTCATCGACCGCGAGGCACTCGTCGCCAAGGTCTACCAGGGCACCGCCGAACCGCTGTACTCGATGGTCCCCAAGGGCATCGTCGGCCACACGACGAAGTTCTTCGACCAGTACGGGGACCCCGACGTCGACAAGGCGCGCGAACTGCTGGCCGAGGCCGACATCACCAAGCCGGTGAAGCTGACCTTCGGCTACACCACGGACCGCTACGGTTCCTCCACCGCGGCCGAGTTCGCGGAGATCAAGCGGCAGCTGGAGGCCAGCGGGCTCTTCGAGGTGACCCTGGAGGGCAAGCCGTGGAAGGAGTTCCAGCCGGCCTACCAGAAGGGCGCCTACCAGGTCTTCGGCCGCGGCTGGTTCCCCGACTTCCCGGACCCGGACAACTTCATCGCGCCGTTCGTCGGCAAGGAGAACGTGCACGCCGACCCGTACGAGTCGCCCGAGATCACCGAGCAGCTCCTGCCGGAGTCCCGCCGCAAGTCCGACCGCGGTGCGGTGACCACCCAGTTCGAGAAGGCGCAGGAGATCCTCGTCAAGGACGTGCGGCTGCTGCCGCTCTGGCAGGGCAAGCAGTACGTCGCGACCAGCCAGGAGATCGGCGGCGCCGAGCGGGCCCTCGACCCGCAGACCGTCATGCAGGTCTGGGAGCTGCACCGCAGGACCAGCTGGTAGGAGACGGTGCGGGGGTCGTTGTCAGTGGCCGCAGGTAGGTTCTGAGGTGCACAAGCGATCCCACACCGGAGGTTGTTGACGTGACCGACACCGCTTCGCTGCCCGAGTCCTGGCGCGGCGTCCTCGGCGACGAGCTGCACAAGCCGTACTTCAAGCTGCTCACCGAGTTCGTCGCCGAGGAGCGGGCCAAGGGGCCGGTCTACCCGCCGCACGACGAGGTGTTCGCCGCGCTTGAGGCCACCCCGTACGACAAGGTCAAGGTCCTGGTCCTCGGCCAGGACCCGTACCACGGGGAGGGCCAGGGCCACGGCCTGTGCTTCTCCGTCCGGCCGGGCGTCAAGACCCCGCCGTCGCTGCGCAACATCTACAAGGAGATGCATGAGGAGCTCGGGCACCCGATCCCGGACAACGGCTACCTCATGCCGTGGGCCGAGCAGGGCGTCCTGCTCCTGAACGCCGTGCTCACCGTCCGGGCGGGCGAGGCGAACTCCCACAAGGGCAAGGGCTGGGAGACGTTCACGGACGCCGTGATCAGCGCCGTCGCCTCCAGGCCCGACCCGGCGGTGTTCGTCCTGTGGGGCAACTACGCCCAGAAGAAGCTGCGGCTCATCGACGAGACCCGGCACATCGTGGTCAAGGGCGCCCACCCGTCGCCGCTGTCCGCGAAGAAGTTCTTCGGCTCCCGCCCCTTCACCCAGATCGACAAGGCCATCGCCGAGCAGGGGCACGAGCCGATCGACTGGCGCATCCCCGACCTGGGCTGACCGCCGGACCACCCCGGCGCCGCCGCACCACCCGGCGGCGCCGACCCCCACCGCCCGGTGCGGCAGCGCCGTGCCCGTACCGGCGGCCGTGCCCGCACCGGCGGCCGCACCCGCACCGGCCGCTGCACCCCACACCGGCGGCCGCACCCGCACCGGCGGCCGCAGTCCTCCGCCGGGCGGGGAGCAGTCGGCGCCGCACGCCGTCGGGCCGGCCGCGCGCCAGTGTGCAGGGCCGCGTGCCCGGGGCGCCGGGCCCGCCCGACATCCCTGCCCGGCATTTCCGTCCGACGTGCCGGGAACGGCCCGGCCGGGCCGGCCACCGGCGCCACCGGCCGCGGGAGTCCCCACGACGACCGCGTGCGGCAGCTCCGTCGTCACCGGGAGCCCACCGCACCGGCCCTCGGCGGTCCCGCGTCGGCCCGCGAAGCCTCCGGCTGCCACCGCCCGGCGGACGGGCGCAGTGCACCCCGGCTGGCCGGGTGGCCCGCGGCCCGCACCGGCTGTACGACACCGCCGGGCGGACGACGGTACGGGGCGCATGACGGCGGATCCGCGCGGGGCCGGTTAGCGTCGTCGGAGCGGAGGACCGGCGAGCAGGGAGAGCACGTGGCGGAGCAGCGGCAGAGCGCGTCCGACGACGCCGTCATGACCAGCATCGGGCAGGCCACGATGCTGCTCCACGCGGGAGACCGCGAGGAGGCCCGCAACCGCTTCCACGCGTTGTGGGCGCGGATCGGGCAGGACGGTGACCCGCTGCTCCTGTGCACCCTCGCGCACTACATGGCCGACGCGCAGGACGACCCCGGCTCCGAGCTCGCCTGGGACCTGCGGGCCCTGACGGCGGCCCGGGCGCCGGACGACGAGCGGCCCGGCCGGCGCGACCGCGCCGCCGCCCTGCGAGCGCTGTACCCCTCGCTCCACGTCAACCTCGCCGCCGACTACGTGAAGCTCGGCCGGCCCGACGACGCGCGCGACCACGTCGACCGTGCGCGGGACTCCGCGGCGGCCCTCGGCGACGACGGGTACGGCGACGGCGTCCGCGCCGCCATCGCCCGGCTGGAGCGGCACCTGAACGGCACCTGACGGCGCCGCGTCAGCGGCGGGACGCCTGGCGGCAGGCCCGGGCCCCCTGGCTGCCGCGGCCCCACGCCCCGTACTCCTCCGACAGCGCGCACACGTCCGGCACGGCGACGGAAGCGGGCGGGCGCACAGGCAGCCGCGGCACCGGCGGGACCCCGGTGTGCGCGGCACGGCGGGGACGAGGCGGGCGCCGCCGCGGCGCTGCGGGGCCTTGGGCGCGGACCTGCCGGCGGAGAGCGGCGCCGCCGACCGGGCGCGCCGCTCCGGCGACCGGGCCCCGGCCTGCCCGCGGGCGGTGTCCGCCGCCGCCCCCGCGGCAGCCGCACGGGGGCGCTGCGGCACCCCGGCGGGCTCTCCCGAAGCGGCCGGACCCGTGCTCTCCAGTACCTCGCGGGGCGGCGCCTCCGACACCGCAGGCCCTGCCTCCCACGCGCCCCGTACGGGATCCTCGGCCGCCGCCGGGAGGTGGGCGGGGCCCGACCGCTGCGCCGGCACCGACACACACCCCGAGACGGCCGCCACCGTCACCGCCAAGGCCACGCCCACCAGCACCCGGACGCGGGTCCGCCTCGTTCCTCGCACCCCGCCACTGTGCGGGGCAGACGCCCGCCGCACATACCGCTACCCGCGGTTACGGCACGCACGGGTGACCGCCTCACTCGCCGGTTGCCCCGTCGATCCGCTCCCGCAGCAGGTCCGCGTGGCCGTTGTGGCGCGCGTACTCCTCGATCATGTGGATGTAGATCCAGCGCAGGGTGAACGCCTGGCCGCGGCTGCGCCCCCGGGACGGTTCGTCAAGGGAGTCGGCCGCGGCCGCGAGCACCCGGGCCCGTGCGATCTCGGCCTGCCACGTCGCGTACGCCTCCTCCCACGTGTCCTCCTCCGTGGGATGGAAGTCCGCGTCGCGGTCCTCCTCCGTGGAGTAGACCGCGGCCGCCTCCTCCCCGGCCAGGACCGAGGCGAACCACCAGCGCTCCACCTCCGCCATGTGCCGCACCAGCCCCAGCAGCGACAGGCCGGACGGCGGGACGGACACCTGCCGCAGCTGGTTCCCGTCCAGGCCGCGGCACTTCATGGCGAGGGTCTCGCGGTGGTAGTCCAAGAAGGCTTCCAGCGTCGGGCGTTCGCCGCCGAGCGCGGGGGGATCGATGCGTGTGTCAGTCGTCATACCGGCATCTTCGTGCCGCGAAGCGCGGATGCACCAGCGGATATAGGGGACGGCACCGGCCGGGCACCGCGGCCCGGCACCAGCCGATCACCGGAACCGGGCACCGCCGTATGCTGCACGGAGCACGGCGAGAGGAGAACACCCGTGAAGGTGGCCTGCATCGGCCTCGGCGACATCGCGCAGAAGGCCTATCTGCCGGTCCTCACCACCCGCCCCGACGTGGAACTGCACCTGCAGACCCGCACGCCCGCGACGCTGGCCCGGGTCGCCGACGCCCACCACGTGCCTGCCGACCGCCGCCACAGGGAACTGGACGGGCTGCTGGCCGCGGGGCCGCTCGACGCCGCGTTCGTGCACGCGCCGACCGACGCGCACCCCGACATCGTCACCCGGCTGCTCGACGCGGGAGTCCCGACGTACGTCGACAAGCCCCTCGCCTACGAACTCGCCGACTCCCGGCGCCTCGTGGAGCTCGCCGAACGCCGCGGCACCAGCCTGGCCGTCGGCTTCAACCGGCGCTTCGCCCCCGCCTACGCGCAGTGCGCCGACCACCCGCGGGACCTGATCCTGCTGCAGAAGAACCGCGTGGGCCTCCCCGAGGACCCCCGCACCCTTGTCCTCGACGACTTCATCCACGTCGTCGACACCCTGCGCTTCCTGCTCCCGGGCCCCGTCGAGCACACGACCGTCCGCGCCCGGATGCGGGACGGCCTCATGCACCACGTCGTGCTGCAGCTGTCCGGCGACGGCTTCACCGCCCTCGGCGTCATGAACCGGATGAGCGGCTCCGCGGAGGAGGTCCTCGAGGTGTCCGGCCGGGACACCAAGCGCCAGGTGCTCAACCTCGCGGAGGTCGTGGACCACAAGGGCCAGCCCACGGTGCGGCGGCGCGGCGACTGGGTGCCGGTGGCGCGGCAGCGCGGCATCGAGCAGGCCGTCCTGGCGTTCCTGGACGCCGTACGGGCGGGCAGGACGCTCAGTGCCCGCGACGCCCTGCTGACCCACGAGCTGTGCGAGCGGGTCGTACGGGACTCCCTGGAGCGGAGCGGCGCCTGAGCTCGCGCACCGCCGCCGCACCCGCCGCCCCCGCCAGGACCGCGGCCGCCGCCTTCACCGGCCAGTCCCCGAACCGGACGTACGGGGTGCCGGCCTCCGTGAGCGGCACCTCGTACACGGCGGCGGCGCTCCGCTCCGTACCGAGCGGCACACCGATCCGCGCCCCGTCCGGCCCGTACACCGCAGTGACCCCGGTGAGCGTCGCGTGCACCATCGGACGGGCGGTCTCCGCCGCCCGCAGCGCCCCGAGGGAGGCGTGCTGCTCGGGCGCCCAGGTGCCCTGGAAGGTCGATGTCGCCGACTGGGCGACCAGCACGTCCGCGCCGTCCCGGACGAGCCGGCGGCTCATGTCGGGGAACGCCGTCTCGAAGCAGACCAGCGGCCCGAGCCGCGCGTCCCCGGGGGCCTCCGCGCCGAGGGGCATCACGACCGGACGCTCGCCGCGCCTGCGGTCCTCCTCCGCGGCGCGGCCCACCGACGTGGCCCAGCCCAGCAGCGACCGCGCCGGCACGTACTCGCCGAAGGGCACGAGCCGCATCTTGTCGTACCGGTCGCCGGTCGGGCCCCCGGCGTCCACCAGGACGCTGCTCTTGTAGATGCCCGGCAGGTCCGAGCGACGCGCGTCGACGTTGACCAGGATCTCCGCCCCGAGCTCCCGGGACAGCGCGGCCAGCCGGTCGGACAGGTCGGGCCGGGCCGCCAGGTCGGCGCCCACGCTGCTCTCGCCCCACACCACCAGGTCCACGTCCCGCCCGGCCAGGGCCCGCGTCAGCTCCTCACCGCGCGCGAACCGCCGCTCGGCGCCGTCCGGCCCGTCGAACACCCCCGGCTGGACCACCGCGACCCGCAGCCGCGCGCTCGCCGCCGGCTCCTCGTAGCGGACCCACACCCCTGCCACGGCTACCGCACAGGCCGCCAGCGCGGCCCCGGCAGCGGCGGCCGGCCGCACCCGGGAACCGCCGTGGCGGCGTGCGGCCGCGGGCCCCGCGCCGGGGACGGCCGGGCGGCGCGGCGGCGTCGCAGGGCGATGGCCGGGAGGCTCGGGCGTCCGTGCGGCGGGCTCCGCCACGGGGGCGGTGGGTTCCGCCGGGGGTGCTGTGGGTTCCGCCACGGGGTCGGTGGGTTCCGCCGGGGGTACTGCGGGTTCCGCGGCGGGGGCGGTGGGTTCTGGCACGGGTACTGAGGGCTCTGCCGCCCGGGTGGCGGGCTCCGGCGCGAGCGGGCGCTTCCCGTTCCCGTACGGCGACGGGGCCCGGGCCTCGTGCGGCGCGGCCGGGTGGGCCCCGCTCCCGGCCCTGACGGGCCGGGGTGCCGCCGCATCGGCGGCGGCAGGCGCGGACGCCGCCGCCACCAGGAGGGTGACCGCCGTGTTGACCGCCACCACCAGCAGCGTCACCAGCCACACCCCGCCCACCGAAGCCACCCTCAGCGCCGCCGGGACCTGCCACTGACTCGCCCCCAGGAGCCCCCACGGGCCACCCAGTGCTTCCCACGACCTGACCAGCTCGACCAGCAGCCACGCCGACGGCACCACGGCCAGCCCCGCCACCGCGCGGCCACCGCCCGGCACGCCGTGCAGGAACCGGTGCACCAGCCACCCCCACGGCGCCCACAGCAGCCCCAGCAGCGCCGCCACCACCACCGTGAAGACGTGCAGGTGCGGCAGCAGCCAGTGGTGCACGGCCAGCGTGAAGCCCAGCCCGCCCAGCCAGCCGTCGAGCGCCGCCCGCCGCCCGTCCCGCGCGGAACGCACCAGCAGCATCCAGGGCACGAGGCCGACATAGGCCAGCCACCACAGGGACGGCTCGGGGAACGCCGCCGCGGGCACGGCCCCGGCGAGCACGGCCAGGACGCCCCGGCCCCACCGCGACGACGGGATCCCGCCGCCCGCATCCGCATGCGCGTCGCCTCCTCGCCGTCCAGTGTGGCGGAGGCGGTCAGTCCGGCGCCGGTGCGTCCGGCACCGGCGCGCCGGGCGCCCGGCGCCACCGCTCACGGACCTCGACCTCGTGCAGGCGCCAGCCGTGCTCGGTGCGCCGTACCCCGAAGCGGTACCGGCCGCCGCCGAGGAATCCGCCGAGCGGCACCGCGTTCAGGTACTCCGCCCGCGCCTCGGCGCGGTCCGCCGGGAAGCCGTCGCGGTCCTCCAGCCGCACCAGGCGGTTGAGGATGAGGTGCTGGCGCACGGGGAAGTCCCGCAGCGACCGTGCGAGCCAGGAGGCGACCTCGCCCACGGGGCCCGCGATGCCGCCCGCACCCCGGTAGTCGACGTGCGCGTCAGGCGTGAACAGCCGCCCGTAGGCCGTCCAGTCGGCGTCGTCCACGGCGAGGGCGTAGCCGGTCATCAACTCGTCGATGGCCAGCCGGTCCATCACGGTGGCCAGGTCCACTCGCTGTGTCATCACCCCAGTGTCCGTCCGCCCCGTGCGACACGCCAGGACCCGTCAGGCCGCTTCCCACTGATGCGCGCGCCCGCCCCGCCACTCGACCAGGTGCGGGTCGTCCAGGTCGATGTCGGCGTCGTCGAGACCCGTACGGCGCAGGAACTCCACCAGATCCGCGTCGTTGCGGGCCAGGCCCACGATCTGCCCGCGCACGGTGACCCGCCGCCCGCCCCCGGCGGTCGGCCGGTGGACGACGACGGGCGCGTGCCAGGCCATGCCTCCAGGGTGCGCCCCGCGCAGGCGGACCGCAGCCCGTACGGCGTTCACACGGGGTGCGGACGGACCGCGCGGGTGCGGACCGGGCCCCTGGGGCGCGCGGGGGCCGGGCGGGTGCGGAGGAATCACCTCCGTCCGCGCGCCACGTGCTCTCGCGCCGCCCGCTTCCGGTGCGGCACGCTCTCCTGGAGGTGTCCGGGTCGCAGAACCCCGGACCACGGGCCGCCGGTACCCCCGCCGGCGGCCCGCACCGTCTCCGTCAGCGGGCCGCACCTCCGTCAGGGGGCCGCACCTCCGTCGGCGGCCGGCGCCTTCGCCGGAGGGCAGCGCCTCCGCCAGTGGCCGGCACCTGCGTCAGTGGCCCGCAGGCCGTCAGTGGCCCGCGGCCTGCCCGGCGGTCGGGCTGAGGACACCCAGCCAGATCAGCGCCAGCAGCACCAGACCGAGCCCTATCCGGTACACCACGAAGGGCATGAAGCTCTTGGTGGTGATGAACTTCATGAACCAGGCGATGACGGCGTAGCCCACGCAGAAGGCGATGACCGTCGCGAAGACCGTCGGCCCCCAGGACACGTGGCTCTCGCTCACGGACTTCAGCTCGTACACCCCGGACGCCATGACGGCGGGGATGGCGAGGAGGAAGGAGTACCGGGCGGCGGACTCGCGGGTGTAGTTCATGAACAGGCCGCCGCTGATCGTCGCGCCGGACCGGGAGACGCCCGGGACGAGTGCCATCGCCTGGCACAGGCCGAACACCAGGCCGTCCTTGACGCCCAGGTCCGCCAGCGTCTTGCGGGGCGCGGCGGCGCGGTGCCGGCCGCCTTCCTGCGCGCGGGCCGCCAGCCGGTCGGCCACGCCCAGGACGACACCGAGCACGATCAGCATCGTCGCGGTGAGCCGCAGGTCGCGGAAGGGCCCTTCGATCTGGTCCTTGAGCGTCACGCCCAGCACACCGATCGGGACCGAGCCGACGATGACCAGCCAGCCCAGCCGGGCGTCCTGGTCCGCGCGCATCGACTTGTCCGTCAGGGACCGGAACCAGGCGGACAGGATCCGGCTGATGTCCTTGCGGAAGTAGATGAGGACGGCGGTCTCCGTGCCGATCTGCGTGACGGCCGTGAACGCGGCGCCCGGGTCCTGCCAGCCCGCGAAGGCCGCCGTGAGACGCAGATGGGCGCTGGAGGAGATCGGGAGGAACTCCGTCAGCCCCTGGACGAGTCCGAGGATGAGCGATTCGAACCAATTCATGGGGCCAGGGCCGTCCCGAAATGTACGTGTGCGGTCAAAGGATGCGGTGCAGCGTATCGCCCGACGGTGAACGGACGGTGATCATCCGATGTCGGGCAGCCGTGTCACACCGGCTCGCTCTCCACCGCCATCGCCCTGACCTGGGCCGGTACGGGCAGCCGGACCGGCACGGCCGCGCCACCCGGGCCGCCCACCGGGCCCCTGAGCGCGAGCCGGTGCCGCTTGCGCCAGGCGACCACCGCACCCGCGGCCACGCTCACCACGATGAACGCGGCGGAGATCAGGAAGGCCGGCGAGGTCGGCGAGCCCGCCTGGCTGCCCGCGATCACGTACGCCGCCGTGTTGGGCACGCAGCCGATCCCCGTGCCGACCAGGAACGGCGCGTACCCCATCCGGGAGACCGCCGCGCAGTAGTTGGCCGCCGCGAACGGCACGCCGGGGAACAGCCGGATCGCCAGCGTCGACCGGAAGCCGTGCCGGCTGAGCTGCCCGTCCGCCAGCTCCAGGAACCGGCCGCGCAGCAGGGGCCGCAGCCCGTCCTGGCCGAGGACCCGGCCGAGCGTGAAGGAGATGCCCGCGCCGAGGACGGTGCCGCCGACGGCCGCCGCCAGCCCCGCCTGGGCACCGAAGAGCGCGCCCGCCGCCAGGTTCAGCACCGGCCGCGGCACGAAGGCCGCCGTGCACAGGCCGTACGCCACGCCGAACAGCACCGCGGCCGCGGCACCCCGGTCTGCGGCGGCCAGCCGCCGTCCGCCAGCAGGCGCTGCGGCTCGTACGTCAGGACCGCCGCGGCGCCGCAGGCCAGCAGCAGGACGAGCAGGGCGAGCCGGGCCCGGGGGGACAGGAGCACCCGGGCGCAGCGCAGGGCGGGACCGGCCGGCGGGCGCGGGGTGGCGGGCGGGAGCATTCGGGGAGCGTAACCGAAGCGGTCCGTTGATCGCCGTGACGGACGACGCTTCCCGGTGCTCCCGCGTCCTGGTGCTCCCGCGTCCTGGTGCTCCCGCGTCCTGGTGCTCCGCGCCTCGGCGTTCCCGCGCCGTGGCGTTTCCGCGCCCATCGCGGGCGTCGCCTGCCACCCCGCCGCCGTCGCCGCCCGCCACCCCGTAGCAGTCGCCGCCGGTCACCCCGTAGCAGTCGCCGCCCGTCGCAGTCGCCGCATGCCGCACGCCGCACGCCGCACTCGCCGGCCGCTGCGGCTGCCGCCGTGTTGCGGCCGCGGCCCGCCGCCCCGCTGGA
The DNA here is from genome assembly GCF_021390935.1 of Streptomyces sp. CC228A. Lineage (GTDB taxonomy): Bacteria > Actinomycetota > Actinomycetes > Streptomycetales > Streptomycetaceae > Streptomyces. Next base: position 313,926 of record NZ_JAJPUI010000001.1, on the reverse strand, counting down.
GCCGCCGCCCCGCATCGCATATCCGCTGGAGCCGCCGCCCCGCTCAGGACTTCGCCCGGCGGTCCGGGTGGTGGGGCCACGGAACCCGGCGTCCGGGCGGGGTGGTGCGGGCGGTGTCCGCGGCGCCTGTGCGGGAAGCCGGGGGAGGGGTCCGTGCCGTACGGGCGGTGGGGATCCGGGGCCCCGCCGTGCCGGACCGGATCCCCGCTTCCGGGTCCGGGGCGGCGGCCCCCGCGCTCGGCGTCGGCAACCGGCGCCGAGGTGCCGCGAGGTGCGGCTGGGGCGGGACAATGGCCCGGTGAACGAGCCCCTCCCCGTCCTCCGCGCCGTCGACGGCGGCACCGCCAAGCTCATGCCGGACGTCGACCGGGACCGGGCCTGGCTGCTGACCGTGGACGGCGCCCCGCAGTCGTACGTCGACCTGGACGATCCGACCCACCTGGAGTTCGAGTACGCGCGTCGGCTCGCCCACGTCGTCGACTGCGCGGGCCCCGAGGCCGCGCCGCTGGACCTCGTGCACCTCGGCGGCGGTGCGTTCACCCTGCCGCGCTACGCGGCAGCCACCCGCCCGGGGTCGCGGCAGGAGGTGGTGGAGGCGGACCGGGGGCTGCTCGCCCTGGTCGCGGAGCACCTGCCCGTGCCCGCCGCCTCGGGCATCACCGTGCACGGCGCCGACGCGCGGGCCTGGCTGGAGGCGGCGCCGGCGCGCTCGGCGGACCTCGTCGTCGGGGACGTCTTCGGCGGCTCGCGGGTGCCGGCGCACCTGACGTCCGTCGAGTACGCGCACGTCGTGGAGCGGGTGCTGCGGCCGGGCGGCTGCTACGCGGCGAACCTCGCGGACGGTGCGCCCTTCCCGTTCCTCCGCTCGCAGCTGGCCACCTTCGGAGCCGTCTTCCCCGAGCTCGCACTGATCGCCGAACCCGCCGTGCTGCGCGGCCGCCGCTTCGGCAACGTCGTACTGGTGGCGTCGCACACCCCCTGGACACGGCCCGGCTCGCACGGCGCGCCGCCGGCGACCCGTTCCCCGCGCGCGTGGAGGAGGGCGAAGCGCTGGCGCGCCTCACGGGCGACGCGCCCGTGGTCCGGGACGCGGACGCCGTGGCGTCACCGGTCCCGCCCGGCGGCGCCTTCGGCATCGGCTGAGACGGCAGCGGCCGGAGCCGCTCCGCCCGCGGCGACCTCCTTCGTCCGCCGCGTCAGGTTCCGCACATCGGGGACGAGGAGGACCAGCGCGGTCACCAGGACGATCAGCGCCGCGCAGCCCCACAGCGCCTGCGGGCGCCCGAAGAGCTCCTCCGCGGGACCGGCGAGAGCGGTGGACAGCGGCAGCATGGCGGTGGAGCCGAACCAGTCGTACGCGGTGACCCGGGACATCTTCTCCTCGGGTATCTCCTGGTGCAGCGTGGTCATCCAGGCCACGCCGAACACCTCCAGCGTCACCCCGCACACGAACATCGCCGCCATCAGGCCCGGCAGTTGGAGGGGCACGGCCAGCGCCGCCGACGGCAGCGCCAGCGGGAACACGCACAGCGTGCCGACGAGCAGCATCCGCCGGGGCTTCCAGCGCAGCATCAGCAGTGCGCCTCCGATGGTGCCCGCGCCGAAGGCGGCCAGGGCGATGCCCCAGGGCCGTGCCCCGCCCAGCGCGTCCCGGGCGACCAGCGGCCCGTACACGGCCTCGGCGGCGCCGACGACGGCCACGACGACGGAGAACTGGGCCACGATGGACCACAGCCAGGGGCGGCTCGCGACCTCTCGCCAGCCCTCCCGCAGATCCGCCAGCAGACCGCTGCCGGGCGTCCGCTCCGGGATGTGGCTCACGTCGAGGAACGCGCGCAGCGCGCCCGCCACGGCGAAGGCGGCCGCGTCGATGGCGAGGACCCAGCCGGGCCCGAAGGCGGCGATCAGCGCCCCGCCGAGTGCGGCGCCGCCGATGGTGGCGCCGTTCATCGCCATCCGGAACAGGGCGAACGCCCGGGCCGCGTGCTCCCCGGTGACGCTGGACATCAGCATGCCCTCGGCCGCGGGGTTGAAGAAGGCCTGTCCGGTGCCGCACAGCGCGGTCAGCACCATCATGTGCCACAGCTCGGCGGCGCCGGACAGCACGAGGGCCGCGAAGGCCGCTTGCGACACGCAGTTCAGGGCGTTGGCAGCGACCATGACCCGGTGCCGCGGCAGCCGGTCGGCGACGGCTCCCCCGATGAGGAGGAAGAGGACCAGGGGCAGGAACCGGGCGGCGGCCACGAGGCCGACGTCCCCGGCGTCGCCACCGGTCTCCAGCACCGCGAAGGCCGCCGCGATGAGGGCTCCGTGCGTGCCGAGGTTGGTGACGACCGCGGAGGCGGTCAGCAGCAGGTAGTTGCGCTGGGCGGCGGGCTGTCTCACATGCGGACTATCGCCTGTGCGGGGGCCCGCCGCCAAACGGATTGCCCGTCAGACGGCGAACCCCGGCCGGTCCCCTCCGCTCCGGCCTTCGGCCGCCGCCCGCCCGGGCCGTCCGAGCGGGCGGCCTACTGCTTCGGCTGCTCGTCAGCGAGGCGCACGGTGCTCAGGATCTTCTGGATCGTGGCCTCCGGGAGCTCGTCCTTGACGCCCGTCGGGCCGTAGAGGCACCAGGTGGAGAAGTCGCCCTTGGCGTTCTTGAAGGAGAACGCGATGGCCTTGGTCTCCGTGTCGCACTTGTGCTCGTGCTTGGTGTTCTCGGTCTTCGCCGTCGCCACGTGGCCCGTGAGTCCGGACTTGGTGGTGTACGGGGCCGGCTTGCCGAGCTTGACCTTCTCCTTGGGCTCGTCCTGCGCCTGCGACCAGGCCCAGGTGCCGGCCTCGTTCAGCGCGGCGTTGCCGGTGTCCTTGGCGCCCTGGGCGCCCTTGGTACCGGTCGAGGCCAGCCCCCATGTGTCGGGTGTGCCGTCCTTCTCGGCGTCGTACGAGCACCATTCGCTCTTGTAGTACGCCGGTGCCGACATGACGTTGAAGGCGGCGGCGCCGCCCTCCTTCTCGTCCGTCACGATGTGCATGACGCCCGAGCCGCTGACCTCCCAGTCGGCCGGAACGTCGAACAGCGTGCCGTACTTGGGGTTGTAGACGACCTTCCAGCCGGGGATGGTCGGCTGTGCCGCGCCGTTGCCCGCACGGGGGTTGTCGACGGCGGAGGGCGACGGGTCGGCCGCCGGAGCGGAGACGCTCGCCGCGGGCTTGGCGTCGGGCTTGGCGACCGACTCCTTCCCGTCGTCGCCCAGCACCACATAGCCGGTGACTCCGGCGGTGGTCAGGACGGCCAGGGCGGACACGGTCGCGACGACCACCGTCGTCCTGCGGCTGCCGGACGCCGGCGGCGCGGCCGCGGCGGGCGGCTGGCCGGGCACGGCGTACTGCGGGACGGTGGGCTGCTGGTAAGGGTTCGGCTGGCCGTAACCCGGCTGCTGAGGGTGGCCAGGCTGCTGGTACCCCGGCTGCTGCTGGTAAGGGTTCGGCTGCTGGTACCCCTGCTGCTGGTACGGATTCGGCGCGTTCTGGTCCTGCGGGTTCTGCTCGCCCCCGGGCGGCTGCTGTCCTGGCCACATGGCCAGTAACCATAGAGGGGCGGGGTGACGCGTGCCACGGCCGCCCCCGGTCACCTGTACGGCACAGGGTTACGCACGGATGCTACCGCCTGGTAACTTCGGCGCATGTCCGAGACGCTGCCGAACATCGGCGAGATGCTGCTGGCCACGGTGCCCATGGCCAAGACCCTGAACCTGGACGTCGTCGAGGCGACCGCAGACCGCGCGGTGCTGCGCCTGCCCGACCAGAAGGACTTCCACAACCACGTCGGCGGCCCGCACGCCGGCGCGATGTTCACTCTCGGCGAGTCCGCCAGCGGCGCCATCGTCATCGGTGCCTTCGGCGACCAGATGGGCCGGGCCGTGCCGCTCGCCGTCAAGGCCGAGATCGCCTACAAGAAGCTGGCGATGGGCGTCGTCACCGCCACCGCCACCCTGGGCCGCACCCGGGACGAGGTCATCGCCGAACTGGACGCCGGGCAGCGCCCCGAGTTCCCCGTGAACATCGCGATCACCCGGGAGGACGGCGCGGTGACGGGCGAGATGGTCATCACCTGGACGCTGCGCCCGACCTCCTGACACCCGCCGGGTCCGCCCCTCGGCCGGACCCTCCGCCGACCGGCTGCGCCACGACGCGCCCCGCCTGCCCCCGCCACCGCTTCCCGCCGGTGACGGGGGCAGGTGCGTTCGGCGGTGCGGGCAACCCCGGCGGTCCTCCGCCCGTCTTCCCCGGTGATCCTGATCCTGATCGTGATCCTGATCAGGATGTTGATGGTCCCGGCCCTGGTACGCGCCGCGCCCGGCGCCGTCGGCGGCCGGGCGGCCTCCCGACCTGCCTTGCGCGCACGGCCGGCTGCGGCTCCCGCGCCGCATGGACCACATCGGCTTCACCCCATCCCGCAGCACACAGACACGGAGGAACCGGCGTTGCACGTCCAGGAGTGGCTGGAGACCGTCCCCCCGCTCACCATCTACGTCCTGGTGGGCGCGGTGATCGGACTGGAGAGCCTGGGGGTCCCCCTGCCCGGAGAGATCGTCCTGGTCAGCTCCGCCCTCCTCGCCTCCCAGCACGGCGACATCAACCCGTATGTGCTCGGCGCCTGCGCGACGGCCGGGGCGATCATCGGCGACTCGATCGGCTACGCCATCGGCCGCAAGGGCGGGCGTCCGCTGCTCGCCCGGTTGGGCGCCAGGTTCCCCAGGCACTTCGGCGAGGCCAACATCGCGATGGCCGAGCGGTCCTTCGAGAGGTGGGGCGTGTGGGCCGTCTTCTTCGGCCGCTTCGTCGCCCTGCTGCGGATCTTCGCGGGCCCGCTGGCCGGGGTGCTCCGCATGCCGTACGGGAAGTTCCTCCTCGCCAACGTCCTCGGCGGCATCCTGTGGGCGGGCGGCACGACCGCCGTCGTCTACTCGGTCGGAGTCGTCGCCGAAGCCTGGCTGAAGCAGTTCTCCTGGCTCGGCCTCGTACTGGCGGTGGCGGTCGGGCTCACGTCGGTGCTGGTGCTCAAGCACCGGGCCAAGAAGGCCGCGGCCGCGGCGGAGGCGGAGCCTGCCGCGGCGGTGTCCGTCCCAGCGGCCGGCAGTCCGTCGCCGGCAGCGCCCGCCCCCGGGGCCACGGCTCCCTCGGGCGATGCCGCGGACGGCAGCGCCTCGGGCGGTGAGCGCGTCCCCGCGGCCGTCGGCACCGACTGACCCGACCGCGCCGGCTCGCGGCGCCGGCCCTGGCAGCCGCCGGGCGCCGGGCGGTCCGTCGGACTGCCGCATGCGGCCGCGGGCCCGCGGCGTGCGACCGGCGGTCGGCCGCGTACGGCCGCGGGGGCCCACCGTGCCGCAGGTCCGGCCCGTGCGGCCGTGGGCGTGCCGGGGAGTGCGCGTCCGCCCGCTCGGCGGGCCCCGGGGTGCGCCTCAGGAGGCGTGGGCCTCCCGGTGGGCGCGGGCGAGCTCCCCGTACATCGCCGCGTTCAGCCGGATGCCCTCGCGCTCCTCCTCGGTCAGCTCCCGCTTGACCCTGGCCGGCACCCCCGCCACCAGCGACCCGGGCGGGACCCGCATCCCCTGCGGGACCAGAGCCTGCGCGGCGATCAGGGAGCCCGCACCGATGTGGGCGCCGTTGAGGACCGTGGCCCCCATGCCGACCAGCACGTCGTCCTCGACGGTGCAGCCGTGCAGGACCGCGTTGTGGCCGACGGACACCCCCGCGCCCACCGTGACCGGGAATCCCGGGTCCACGTGGACGGTGCAGTTGTCCTGGATGTTGCTGTTCTCGCCCAGGGTGATCGGCCCGCAGTCGGCGCGCAGCACGGCGTGGTACCAGACGCTCGCACCGCGGGCCAGCGTCACCTCGCCCACCACGACGGACGTCGGCGCGGCGTAGGCGCCCTCGTCCACCTGCGGCTCCTTGCCGCCCACCGCGGCGATCAGCGGTCGTTCCGTCATCGTCGGCCTCAGCTCCTCGAGCTCGCGCCACCTCGTCGCGCCAGACCGAACCGTATGCCACCCGCCGTGCCGCCCCTGCGGTGGGGCGAACATCACAACTCCGTGGCCTGACCAGCGATGATCGGGCCCATTACGGTGTCCGGGTGCCCAGGAACAGAAACGTGTTCTCCTCCGCGAAGCTCGCCGCCTGGCGCCGCCGCACCCTGTCCCGCGCGGTGCACCGCGGCTGGCGGTGGGTGCAGGAGACCGGAGCGGTGACGGCGGAGCGTCCGGGACCGCTGCGGTTCCGGCGCATCGGCGCGGGCACGAAGCTGGCCTTCCCCCAGGGGGCCGTGTTCGGCGAGCAGTGGATCGAGCTGGGGGAGTGCTGCATCATCGGCGAGCAGGTCACGCTCAGCGCCGGGATGCTCCCCGGGCTGGACCTGGGCCCCGATCCGGTGGTGACGCTCGGCAACGGCGTCGTCCTGGGGCGCGGCAGCCACGTCGTCGCGGACGCGCCGGTCGTGATCGGTGCCGACACGTTCTGCGGCCCCTACGTCTACATCACCTCGACGAACCACAGCTACGACGACCCGGACGAGCCCATAGGCCGGCAGTGGCCCCGCTCGGCCCCGGTCGAGATCGGCCCCGGCTGCTGGCTCGGCACCGGCGCGGTGATCCTCCCCGGCGCGCGGCTCGGCCGCAACGTCGTGGTGGCGGCCGGAGCCGTGGTGCGGGGGGAGGTGCCCGACCACGCGGTGGTGGCCGGGGCCCCGGCCCGTGTCGTACGGCGCTGGGACGCCCTCAACGGCTGGCAGCCGCCGCTGCGCACACCCGCCCCCGAGCCGATACCCGAGCATGTGACGGCCGCCCAGCTGGCCGCGCTCGCCGCCTGGGAGCAGCAGGCCCGGCCGCACCGGGCCCCTGGGGCGGCCCGGACCTGACCGGCGGTCCGCCGACCGTACCGGGCCCGCCGGGGCCGCCTCCGCGCCCGACCGCACCGGGCGCCAGGGCGGTCGGGCGCTCGCCGGCTGTGGCCGATCGTGCGGCGCGCCGCAGTGGACGGGCGCGCACGGGTGCCGGGGCGCGGCGGGCGGCACCGGGATACGGGCTGCGGCCCACGGGCTTCAGGAGGCGGGAGGGACGGGCGGGGACCGGCTCACGGGCGTCCGGACGGGGTGCGCCTGCGGCATCCGGCGCCGGGCCCGCTCCGGGCCGCCGGTGCGGGGGCGCCTCGGTCCGGCGGCGGCGCTTCAGTCCAGATGCCTGACCTCGATGGCGGGGAAGCGGTCCATCACCATGTCCAGGCCCGCCGCCCGCGTTCGCGCGTAGGCGTCGTCGTCCACGACGCCGAGCTGGAACCAGACGGCCTTGGCGCCCTTCGCCACGGCCTCGTCGGCCACCGCGCCCGCCAGCTCGCTGCGTACGAACACGTCCACCACGTCCACGGGGAAGGGGATGTCGGCCAGCGACGCGTACCCCTGCTCACCGAGCACGGTCTCGGCCTTCGGGTGCACGGGCACGATCCGCTTGCCGAGCGTCTGGAGGAGCTGTGCGACGCCGTACGCCGCGCGGGCGCGGTTCTCGGACAACCCCACGACGGCCCAGGTGTCCCCGAGCTCCTTGAGGATCCTGCGCACCGTCTCCCGGTCGCCGGTCCCGGCGCCCCTCTCTGCGCGCGTCGACATAGGTCGCCTCCTGTACGGCCGGGGCGCCGCCCGGCCACGGTTCCTCGTCTCTGATCTTCCGTCCAGGCCAACCACCCCCTCCCGTGGCGCATTCCTTGTGCGCTCACCCGCGTACGCACGCGTCGGCGCGTCTCGCCGGTGACGGGTGCCGTCGGCACGGGGCGGAAAGGGCTTGGCCCCACGTATGGATAGTGGCACTATCTAGAAACAGATAGTGCCACTATCCATACAAGGGAGCCCCGGCATGCCCGCACTGCCCTGGACCGCACCGCACCCCGCTCCGCCGAACGCCCCGGTCGTCGTCATGGCCTCCCGCTTCGAGGTCCGCACGCTCGGGGACGTGCCGGGCTTCCTCCGGAAGTCGCTCGCCGCCTGGCGGCAGGTGAAGCGGGCGCCCGGCGCCTACGGCGCCTCCCTCGTCGCGCAGCCCTTCCGGCGCACCTTCCACACCCTCTCCGCCTGGCGGGACCTCGACGCCCTCCACGCCTACGCCCGCACGGAGCCGCACCGCGGCATCATGCGGGACCTCCGCCCGGCCATGCGCGCCTCCACCTTCACCTTCTGGGAGGCGACCGCCGAGGACCTGCCGGTCGCCTGGGACGAGGCCCGCCGGCGCCTCGACGAGCAGGCGGCGGCGGACGCCGCGGGAGGGCCGTAGAACGCACGGGTTTAGGGTGGCCGGATGCTGGAGCAGTACCTGACGGTGGCGCGCGAGGGCGTGCACGAGACCGAGATCACCCGCTCGCGCTTCATCTGCGCGCTCGCCCCCGCGGCGACGGAGCGGGAGGCCCAGGAGTTCGTCGCCCGCATCCGCAAGGAGCACCCGACCGCCACCCACAACTGCTACGCCTACGTCGTCGGAGCCGATGCTTCGGTACAGAAGGCGTCCGACGACGGCGAACCCGGCGGCACCGCGGGCGTCCCCATGCTCCAGATGCTCCTGCGCCGCGACGTGCGGTACGTCGCGGCGGTCGTCACGCGGTACTACGGCGGCGTCAAACTCGGCGCGGGAGGTCTGATCCGCGCGTACGGCGGGGTGGTCGGCGAAGCGCTCGACGCGCTCGGCACCGTCACCCGCCGCCGCTACCGGCTGGCCACCGTGACCGTGGACCACCAGCGCGCCGGGAAGCTCCAGAACGAGCTGCGCGCCACCGGTCGGACCGTCCGCGACGTGCGCTACGGCGACGCGGTCCGGATCGAGATCGGCCTGCCCGAGGCGGACGTGGACGCCTTCCGCGGCTGGCTTGCCGACGCCACCGCCGGGACCGCCACCTGCGAACTCGGGGGCGAAGCCTACGGCGAAGCATGAGTGCCGGACCGGACGGTCGCCCGGCGAGCGCCCGATCGACCGGTTCCGACCACCGTTGTCAGACCCGCCCGCTACCCTCACCGATCATGAGACTCCTGCACACGTCGGACTGGCACCTGGGACGGTCGTTCCACCGCGTCGGCCTCCTCGACGCCCAGGCCGCCTTCCTCGACCACCTCGTGGCCGCCGTGCGCGACCACGACGTGGACGCGGTGGCCGTCGCCGGGGACGTGTACGACCGGGCCGTCCCGCCGCTGGCCGCCGTGGAGCTCTTCGACCGCGCCCTGCACCGCCTCGCCGACGCCGGGGTGCCCACCGTCATGATCTCCGGCAACCACGACTCCGCGCGGCGCCTCGGCGTCGGCTCCGGGCTCATGGAGCGCGCCGGCATCCACCTGCGCACCGACCCCGACGGCATCGGGACGCCCGTCGTGCTGCCCGACCCGCCGCACGGCGACGTCGCCTTCTACGGGCTGCCGTATCTGGAGCCGTCCCTCGTGCGGCAGCGCCTCGGCGCCCGCAGGTCCTCCCACGAGGCGGTGCTCACCGCCGCCATGGAGCGCGTCCGCGCCGACCTGGCCACCCGCCCGGCCGGTACCCGCTCGGTCGTGCTCGCCCACGCCTTCGTGGCCGGCGGCGAGCCCAGCGACAGCGAACGGGACATCACCGTCGGCGGGGTCGCCGCGGTGCCCGCCGGCGTCTTCGACGGCGTCGACTACGTGGCCCTGGGCCACCTGCACGGCAGCCAGACCCTGACCGAGCGCGTCCGCTACTCGGGCTCTCCGCTCGCCTACTCCTTCTCCGAGTGGCGCCACCGCAAGACGATGTGGCTCATCGACCTCGGGCCCGCCGGGGAGATCGCCGCCGAGCGCATCGACTGCCCCGTGCCCCGCCCGCTGGCCCGTGTCCGCGGCACCCTCGCCGACCTCCTCGACGATCCGGCCCTCGACCGGCACGAGGACGCCTGGGTGGAGGCCACCCTCACCGATGCCGTGCGGCCCGCCGAGCCCATGGCCCGCCTCGCCCGGCGCTTCCCCCACATCCTCAGCCTCGTCTTCGCACCCGAAGGCGGCGAGGACGACCGGCAGCACCTCTCCTACGCGCGCAGGCTCCGCGGACGCACCGACCACCAGATCGCCGAGGACTTCGTGGCCCACGTGCGCGGCGGATCGGCTGCCGACGACCGCGAACGCGCCGCGCTGCACGGCGCCTTCGCGGACGTACGCACCGACTTCGCGGCCCGCGAGGCCGCGGACCCCGCGCGGGAGGCGGCCCGATGAGACTGCACCGCCTGCAGGTCACCGCCTTCGGCCCCTTCGGCGGCCGCCAGGACGTCGACTTCGACGCGCTCTCCGCCGCCGGGCTGTTCCTGCTCCACGGAGCCACCGGCGCCGGCAAGACCTCCATACTCGACGCCGTCTGCTTCGCCCTCTACGGCTCCGTACCCGGCGCCCGCCAGTCGCCCGGCGCCCCGCTGCGCAGCGACCACGCATCTGCGGGCACGCCCACCGAGGTGGTCCTCGAGCTGACCGTCGCAGGGCGCCGGCTGAGGCTCACACGCAGCCCCGCCCAGCCCCGCCCCAAGAAGCGCGGCGGCGGCTTCACCACCGAGAAGGCCCAGTCCTTCCTGGAGGAGTACGACCCCGGGACCGGTATGTGGAAGGGGCTGAGCCGCTCGCACCAGGAGATCGGCGAGGAGGTCGGCCAACTCCTCGGGATGAACCGCGAGCAGTTCTGCCAGGTCGTCCTGCTCCCGCAGGGCGACTTCTCCCGGTTCCTGCGTGCCGACGCCGAAGCCCGCGGCAGACTCCTCGGGCGGCTCTTCGACACCCGCCGCTTCGCCGCCGTCGAGGAGCGCCTCGCCGAGCAGCGGCGCGCCGCCGCGCAGCAGGTCGAGGCGGGGGACCGGCAGCTCCTCGCCGTCGCGCACCGCATGGCCCAGGCGGCCGGAGGAGCCGCCGACGGCTGGCCCGCCCCCGAGGGCGCCCCTGGCGACCCCGGCCTCGCGGACGCCGTGCTGTCCTGGGCTGCCGTCGCCCGCTCCGGGGCCCGGGAGGCCCGCGACGCAGCCGAACTGGCCCTGCTCGCCGCGGAGTCCCGGCAGGCCGCCGCCCACCGCGCCCTGGAACGCGAACAGGAGCGGGCCGCCCGCAGGCAGCGCTACGAGGAAGCCCACCGGCGCGCCGCAGAACTCGACGCCCGGCGCGGCGAGCACGACCGGTGGCAGGCCCGGCTGGAAGAGGCCCGCCGGGCCGAGCGCGTCGCCGCACCGCTTGCCCTGCGCGCCGAGGCGGAGGAAGCCCACCGCGCCGCCGACAGGGCGCACGCCCGCGCGAAGGCCGCCCTCCCCGGCGAGCTGGCCGACGCCGGCGCCGACCGCCTCACCGCCCTCGACCGCTCCCTCCAGCAGGAGCTCGCAGCCCTGGAGTCAGGCCGACTGGCGGAGCAGCGGCGGGCCGAGCTCGTGCGGGAGCGCGCCGAACTCGACCGGAGGGCCCGCGCCGACGAGGAAGTCCTGCGGGAGGCCGACGCCTGGCTGGCCGGCTGGCCGGCCAGACGGCGAGACCTGCAGGAGAGCGTGGAGGCCGCGCAGGACGCCGCGACCCGCGCCGAGCACCTCGCCGGCCGCCTGGAACCGGTCCGCCGCCGGCTCGCCGCCGCACACCGCCGCGACGCCCTCGCCGAGGACGTCAAGGCCGCGGAAGAGCGCCTCGCCGCCGCACGTGAGGAGGCCAACCGCGCGCACGAGGCATGGCTGGACCTGCGTGAGCGCCGACTGCGCGGCATCGCCGCGGAGCTCGCAGCCCAGCTGGCCGACGGCGCACCCTGCGCGGTGTGCGGATCCACCAGCCACCCGGCGCCCGCCGCCACCGCGGACGGGCACGTCGACCGGGCGGCCGAGGACGCGGCGTACGAACGGCACACCCGCGCCGACGCGGCACGCGCGGACGCCGAGCGGCATCTCGCCGTCCTCCGCGAGACGCACGGCGCGGCGGCCGCCGAAGCCGCCGACCGGACCGCCGATCAGGCCGGCCCCGAACCGGTCGGTGCGCAGCACACCGGGAACGCCCCGACGCCCGCCGGGCCAACCGCGACGGAACTGCACGCCCTCGTCAGCGAGTTGGAGCGGCAGCACGCCGAGGCCCGCGCGCAGGCCTCGGCCGGCCACGCCGTGCGGGAGGAACTCCGCCAGGCGGAGCAGGAGCACGGCGTCCGGCTCGCCGCCCGGCAGCAGGCGCAGGTCAGCCTCGCGGCCGGCACATCCCGCCGCGAAGCCCTCGACCAGCAGCAGGCCGTACTGGACACCGACCTGGCGCGCGTCCTCGGAACCGCCGCCACCACCGTCGCGGAGCGGTCGGCCGACCTGGAACGGCGGATCGAGGCGGTCGCGCGGGCCGCCGACGCCGTACGGGCCGTGGAAGAGGCGGCACGCCGGCTGAAGGAAGCCGACGACCGGCTCGCCGACGCCGCGTACCGCTCCGGCTTCCCCACCCCCGACGCGGCCTCCGCCGCCGTCCTCGACGACGCTCAGCAGCGCGACCTGCAGCGCCGGCTGGACGCCTGGCAGGCGGAGTCCGCCGCCGTGGCGGACCGGCTGGCGGAGCCCGGTGCACGGGCCGCCGCGCTCTCCCCGCCTCCCGACCCCGAAGCGGCCCGCGCCGCGTACGAGACCGCCGAGCGCGCGGTCCGCGCCGCGGCCTCCGCCCTCGCCGCCCAACGCGACCGGTGCACCGCACTGGACCGGCTCTCCGCCCAGGCGGAGCGCGAGGTGCGGCGCCTCGGGCCGCTGCGCGACCACTACGACCGGCTGGCGAGACTCGCCACGCTCACCGCCGGGACGTCGGCCGAGAACCAGCGTCGGATGCGCCTGGAGACGTACGTCCTCGCGGCGCGCCTGGAACAGGTCGCCGCGGCCGCCACCGCGCGGCTGCAGCGCATGTCGGCCGGCCGCTACACCCTCGTCCACTCCGACGCCCGCGCCGGCACCAAGCGCTCGGGTCTGGGCCTGCACGTCATCGACGCCTGGACCGGCACGGAACGCGACACGGCCACACTGTCCGGCGGTGAGACGTTCTTCGTGTCCCTGGCCCTCGCGCTGGGCCTGGCCGACGTCGTCACGGACGAGGCCGGGGGCGTCCGGCTCGACACCCTGTTCATCGACGAGGGCTTCGGCAGCCTCGACGAGCACACCCTGGACGAGGTCCTCGACGTCCTCGACGGCCTGCGCGAACGCGACCGCAGCGTCGGCATCGTCAGCCACGTCCCCGACCTGCGCCGCCGCATACCGGCACAGCTGGAGGTGGTGAAGGGCCGCACGGGATCGGTGGTGCTGCCCAGGGGAGTCGGCGCCTGAGCTGCTCGTGAGACGCCGGGCACGGCGTGCCCTGACGCCGCGGGTGCGGTCGACCGGCACAACCGCCATAGCCGCCGTCGGACCGGGCCCGACCGTTCGGGCCACCGCTCCCGCAGACCGGCCCGCCCCGTACACGCCGCTTCAAGGCCGGTCACGCCGGCTGCGGTGTACTTGATCGTCAGCAGTCCGCTCGGCAGGGGGCAGGCAGGCCACGCAGGTGTCGGCTCCACGGTCCGCGTGGGATCTGAGATGCGGCCGCACATGGCCGACGCACTGGCGGAACCGTGTCTACTCCTCAGGAACGCAGCCTCATGGAGGCCGGATGCACCGTCGCCTGAGTGGCTGCACTCAATTCGCCGCGCTTCTCCCCGGATACCTATCGTGGCGACAGGCGCTGCCGAGGAGGTGCACATGCCAGCCGGCGAACCGCCAGAGGCCGGCCGCCGGTGGGGAAGGTCGGTCGACGGCCCGTCGGCTGCTGGACCGTGGCCACCCCGTCCGGGCCCGCCCCCTCGCAGGTCGGGCGGTCGTGGCTGCCTGTGGGGGTGCGCCGGAGCTCTGACCGTGGTGATCGCGCTGGCCGCGGTGGTGATGGTGATCGCGCTGGATGAGGGCGACGAGAGCGTCACGCCCGCGCCGAGCAAGACGGTCACTGAAGGGGCGCCGCGGCAAACGACCTCGCCGGGGACGACGGGAGAACCCCGGGGAGAGCGAGCAGACCTCCTCGACTTCCGGTTGGACGATCGCTCGCCCTTCGGGGTCCCCCGCATCTGGATCGTTTGGACGATCAAGAACAACAGCAGCGAGAAGTCCGACTACCTCTGGGATTGGGAAGCTGTTGACGCCAGCGGCACCCGACTCGACAACGGGACCCAGTTGGTGACCGACGTCCAGCCCGGCCAGACGGCCCGCGGGGAGGACTTCACGACCCTCGACTCCGTGCAGGGTGTCACGCTCAACATCACCAGTTTCGACCGCTTTGCCAGTGGCTGAGAGGCGGACGGCGGCCGCATCGACGCGTGGCGGGCCGCGGATGCTGCCACAGCTGTGCCGTGGCCGGCGGGCGGCCTGCTCGCGTGTCTCGCTCGGTCGGCCGGCCGATGAAGGCCACGCGGGCTCTGCGCGGCCACAGCAGTAGTCCACTCACCTGCGGGTCCTGACGCCAGGTTGCCGCCAGAGCCGGCAGAGGCCCCCGCCGCACACCCGGCAGCCGGAAGTGGTGAAGGGCCGCGCCGGGTCGTTGGTGCGGCTGCGCGTCGCGGAGGTCGGCGGTGACGGTGCGGCCGTGCGTCGCGGAGGTCGGCGGGTGGCGGCGGGGCTGCGTGTCGCGGTGGTCAGGGAGCGACAGCGCGGCTGGGCGTCGCCGTGGTCAGGGGCTGACGGCGCGGCGCGGCAGCGGGGAGGAGTAGACGACGCTCGTCGTCACCGAACCCAGGGAGGACACCTTGCCGGCCACCTCCTCCAGGTGGCTCATCGACCGTGTGGCGACCTTCAGCACGAAGCAGTCGTCACCCGTGACGTGATGGGCCTCAAGGATCTCCGGTGTCACGTCCAGCAGGTCGTGGAACGGCTTGTAGTTGGCGTGCGGGTAGCGCAGCCGGATGAAGGCCATGATCGGCAGGCCGAGCCGGGCAGGTTCGACGACGGCGGTGTACCCGGCGATCACGCCGGCCTCCTCCAGCCTGCGCACCCGCTCGGTCACGGCACTGGCGGACATGGACACGGAGCGCGCCAGCTCCGTGAAGCTCGCCCGGCCCTGCTCCTGCAGGGCCGCCAGGATGCGCCAGTCCGTGGCGTCCGGTGAATATCCCGTCATGGGACACTTTTAGCAGGGGATTTCCCGGCGAAGCAAGGGAACCGCCGGGGATCGCCACTTCACCGGGATGATCACGGACCGTAGATTTCTGGACATGACGACAACGACTCGCGCCGCCGACGCGGCCCTCGCCGACAATCCGGTCCTCCGTGTCCCGCCCGCACCCGCCGCCGCTGCCGCCGCGTACTTCGCCGCCGCGCTCGCCTTCCACACGGACGCGTCCGATGTCGCCGCCGCGCTCGCGTCGGACGGCGACCCGGGATTCGTCGTGGTGGACTGCCGCTCCATCGAGGCGTGGGACCAGGGCCACGTCCCCGGCGCCCTGCACCTGCCGACCGCCCTGATCCCCGAGCGAGCCGAGGCCCTCCTCGACAAGGCCGTCCCCGTGGTCACGTACTGCTGGGGGCCCGGCTGCAACGGCGCGCTCCGAGCCGCCGGGGCGCTGGCCGGACTCGGCTTCCAGGTGAAGGAGATGCTCGGCGGCTTCGAGTACTGGGCCCGGGAGGGCTTCCCGTACGAGACGTGGGAGGGGTCGCAGCGGCGGGAGGCCGACCCCCTGACCGCGCCGGTCGGCGCTGACGACTGCGGCTGCTGACCCGAAGCCGTACCCCTGCTGCGGCCTGCGGCCCAGCCGCGGACCCGGGGCCGGGACACGGACCGCGCCGGGCCTGCGCGGACCGCTGGGCGGCGGGGCCTGCCGTGGCCCGGCTCCCCGACTCGGCCGCCGCCGTCCGGACCGGGGCCGGCGCCGGTCCGGCGCCCGGCCCTGAGGGTGCGGGGTCTGGCCGCACTCCGGTGGCTCCGCACACGGCCCCCGGGCCTCGGCGCCCGCAGCCGCCGCCGACCGCTCGGCCGGGGCGCGGCCCGGCCGGCCGGGGAGCCGGGAGAGCCGCGGCGTGCCGGGTGGCCGGGAGGCCGGTCGCGGAGCCCGGCCCCTGTGACAGGGCCGGGCTGGGCCTCTCGGCCCCCCGGCAGGGGGGAGCGGGGTCCGCCGGTCAGAGCCTGGACAGCTCGTCGACGAGGTCGTCCAGGCCGAGGGAGCCCTGCGAGAGCGCCGCCATGTGCCACTTCTTGGCGTCGAACGCGGCGCCGTGCGCGGCCCGCGCCTTCTCGCGGCCCAGCAGCCAGGCACGCTCGCCGAGCTTGTAGCCGATCGCCTGCCCCGGCATCGACAGGTAGCGGACCATCTCGCTCTCGACGTACGCCGGCGGCCGGCTGCTGTGCTGCTGGTAGAACTCCTGCGCCAGCGCCGGGGTCCACCGCTCGCCGGGGTGGAACGGCGAGTGCGCCGGGATCTCCATCCCCACGTGCATGCCGATGTCCACGATGACCCGGCAGGCGCGCATCATCTGCGCGTCCAGGTAGCCGAGCCGGCGCTCGGGGTCCGGGAGGAAGCCCAGTTCGTCCATCAGCCGCTCGGCGTACAGCGCCCAGCCCTCGCAGTTGGCGCTGACCTGGCCCACCGTCGCCTGGTAGCGCGACAGCCGGTCCGCGACGTGCACCCACTGCGCGATCTGCAGGTGGTGGCCGGGAACACCCTCGTGGTACCAGGTGGACACCAGGTCGTACACGGGGAACCGGGCCTCGCCCTCGACGGGCAGCCACGTCCGCCCCGGCCGCGAGAAGTCCTCGGACGGGCCCGTGTAGTACGGTGCGGCCGCGCTGCCGGGCGGGGCGATCCGGGACTCCACTTTCCGGACCCGGTCGGCCAGTTCGAAGTGCGTGCCGTCGAGCGCCTCGATGGCCTCGTCCATCAGGTCCTGGAGCCAGGCCCGGGTCTCCTCGGCGCCTTCGATGTGCCTGCCGTGTGTGTCGAGGTGGGCGAGCGCCTCCCAGGGCCCCGATCCGGGAAGGATCTTGTCGGCCTCCTTGCGCATCTCGCCGAGGAGCCGGTGGAACTCCTCCCAGCCGTACGCGTAGGCCTCGTCCAGTTCGAGGTCGGTGCCGTTGTGGTAGCGCGACCAGCGGGCGTACCGCTCGCGGCCCACCGTGTCCGGGGCGTCCTTCACGGCCGGGGCGTACACGTCGCGCATCCAGTCCCGCAGCTCCGCGACCGCCGCGGTGGCGCCGCGGGCAGCGGTGTCCAGCTCGGTCCGCAGATCGGCGGGGCCCTCCGCGGCGAACTCCTCGAACCAGCCGCGCCCGTTCCCGTCGGTGCCGCCCGACCACTCCGTGAGCTGCTCGACGAACGTCGCCGTGGCGCGCGGACCGCCCGGCAGATCGCGCTCCAGGCCGAGGGCGAGGGACTCGCGGTAGCCGTCCAGGGCTGCGGGCACGGCCCGCAGCCGCTCGGCGACCGCCGACCAGTCGTCGCGGGAACCGGTCGGCATGACCGTGAAGGCCATGCGCAGGCTGTGGGCGGGCGAGCGGATGTTGCTGACGGTCCGCAGGCCCTCCCCGGCCTCGTGTACGGCGAGTTCGGCGGTGAGGCGTTCCCGCAGGAGGCGCGCGCAGCGCCGCTCCACGTCGGAGTCGGCGCCCGGCAGGCGCTCCGCCGCGTCGAGCCGGACCAGGGTCTCGCGGGCCAGTACGGCCAGTTCCTCCTGGCCCGCGGGGGAGTAGTCGGGCAGGAGCGAGTGGCTCTCCTCGACGCCCAGGTACGTACCCGTGACGGGGTCGAGCTCGACGAGCGCGTCGACGTAGGCGTCCGCGACCTGGCGGGGAAGAGCGCTGGAGGTGTCTGGCATGGCCCCCATCCTGATACGCCGCGGCGGCCTCCTGCCACCTCAGTCGATCACAGTCGGCTGACAAACGAGCGGCCCCAGCGCGTGCCGCCGAGGGCTGGCGGGGCCTGCGGGACGGGAGTGGTTCCTTCCCCTTTCCCGCCGGTGCGGCGCCGCCCGCGGCCCGCCCCGGCCTGCGGGGCCCGCCCTCCGCGCCCGGCCGCCGGCCTGACGGGGCGTCCGGCTGCGCTTCTGGGCAGGAAAACCTCGCAGGTGCAGGCCCTGGGCGGGTCCGCCGGTGCCGGGCGGGATGCCGGGCGGCGGCGGGCGGGGGCCCCGTGCCGGAGCCCCGGCGGACAGGCACCCCGGCCCCGGGAGCCGTCCGGAACCCCGTCCGGCGGCCGGAGCGGTACGCGTACCGTTCGACCGGTTTTTTGGCTGGATCGCGACGGTCCCCAGCCGGGCGGCCGATGGGCTACGGCCGGGTCGACGGCCGCGCCGCCCCACCGGCCGGGGCCGCGGCGGTGTCCCGGTCCGCGCGCACGGTGTCCGCGCCGTCACCGGGCCGGGCGCGCAGCGGCCGCACCTGCGCGGTGATCACGAGGGTTCCCTCCTCGATCTGGTAGTCGAGGGGAAGGTTCAGTCCGCGCATCGCGGCGACCATCCCGGTGTTGGACGCCTGGGTCACCGCGTACACCTGGTCGCAGCCTGCCTCGACGGCGAGGCCGACCAGCCTCCGCAGCAGCTCGGAGCCGATGCCCCTGCCCTGCCAGTCGTCCTCCACGAGCAGCGCCACCTCGGTCTCGTCCCCGTCCCACAGCAGGTGACCGAGGGCGACGAGCCGGCCGGAAGCGGTCTCCACGGCCAGCGTGCGCCCGAAGCGCGGGCTGAGGAGGTGGTCGAGGTAGCGGTCCGCGTCCGCGACCGGCCCGTGGTAGCGCAGGCCGAGGGTCCGCTCGGAGCACCGGTCGTGCATGGCGCGCGCGGCGGCGAGGTCGCCCTGGTCGGCGCGCCGCACGGTGATCTCGGCGCCTTCCGGCAGGGTCAGCACGTCCTGGCCCGCCGGCACCCGCGGCCCCAGCAGCGCGTCGAGCTCCACCAGGGCGCGGGCCCGGGCGAACTCGGTGGGGGTGAACGGGAGATAAGCCCGCTCCACCGTGATGACCCCGCCGTGCGGGTCGCGCAGCAGCATCACCGTGTCGTCCTGCTCCAGGGCGCCTTCCACCGGAGCGGTACGCCCGGTGGGCCGGCCGCTGGGGGAGACGGCGGGCACCGACCTGATGGTGCAGCGGCCCAGCAGCCGGCGCAGCGCGAGCGGGAGTTCGGCGGTGTCCAGGGCGGTACGGGTCGCCAGGCCGAGGACGCGCGTCGGGGCGTCCACCAGGTCGTGGGCGTCCGCCCGCTCGATCCAGGTGTGCGTGCCGCCGGCCGCGGCGACCCTGAGCGTGAGCTGCCCGGTTCCCAGCGTCTCCGGGGCCCGCAGCAGGAACTCGTCGACGGTGCCTTCGGCCAGGGGGTGCGTCTGCAGGGTCAGGATGTCGATGCGCAGGGCGGCGAGAGCGCCGCACAGGGCCGCCAGGCTGCCCGGTTCGTCCCGTACGGTGGTGCGCATGCGCCACAGGACGGTGCCGCCGCCGGCGTCGGGCCCCTCCTCGGCGGGGCGGGCCGCCGGGTGCGCCGGGGCGGCGGCGGGAGGGGCGTGACTGTGCCTGCGGGCCCACCACGTGTGGAAGGCGGCAGTGGCCACGAGCACGACCGCCGAGACGATCAGCAGGTAGGGGCCGTCCGGCCCGTGCGCGATGGTGTTCGCGACCGCATCGGCGACGGCCACGGCTGTGAAGAGCGCGGCGAGTTCGACGACGTCCCGCCGCCAGTGGTGGCGGCGTGCCTGCTTCGCGGGAGTGACGTTCGCGTCAGTGATCCGGGTCATGGCAGCACTGTCGTCCAGTGGTGTTGCGTGATCACGAACGCTTTGTGACTGATGGGTTAAGCATGGATCTGGCCCGTTTGTGGCCTCATCGCGATGTTTGGGTCGGAGCCTGTTCGCCCACCGGCTGCGACGCGTTCGCCGGGTCTTTCGCCTCCGTGACGCATCGCCGGCTCCCCTCCCGCGCCGCGGCGCTGTCGGACCCGCCGCCCCGCCCCGCCTCCGCGCGGGGCGGGGTGGACCGCCGCACGGCCGGGTGGCCCGCGCGGTCAGCGGCTGCCGTCGAGGATCACCCGCGCGACCAGCGCCGGGTCGTCGTTCATCGGCACGTGCCCGCACCCCGGAAGCCGTACCAGCCGGGCACCGCGCAGTACGCGCTTGGCGCGCACGCCCTGCCGGGGCAGCAGCAGGCGGTCCCGCGAGCCCCAGGCGATCGTCACGGGGACCGCAGGCAGCCCGTCGGAGAACAGCATGCCGCGACTCGCGGACAGCGCCGATTCGAAGCCGGACGCCCCGCGCAGCGCCAGGGTCTCCGCCGCCACCGCCTGCGGTGCCCGGCGCCCCGGCCGCGCGTAGATCGTGCCGGCGAGCGCGGCGCGTCCCGCCGCCGAACGGGACAGCCGCTCGATGGCCGGCACCGGAAGGGCCCGGGCGCCTGCGCGCAGCGCACGCAGCACCCCGAAGGCGTAGCGACGCTCGCCCTCGGACCAGAAACCGGCCGGCGACAGGGCCGTCACCGAGCGGGCCAGCCCCAGGCGGCCCAACTCCAGCGCCAGCAGCCCGCCCAGGGAGTTTCCGGCCACGTGCGGCTTCTCGACGCCCAGTGCCGTGCAGAGCCCGCCGAGCACCGGACCGAACGTGTCCAGGTCGTACGCCATGCCGTCCGGCAGCGCCGACGACGCCCCGAAGCCGGGCAGGTCGACGGCGACGACCTCCCGCTCGGCGGCCAGCAGGTCGAGCACGGGCCCCCAGGCCTGCCAGTGGTGGCCGATGCCGTGCAGGAGCAGCAGGGGGTCCCCGGCGCCCCTGCGCTCGTACCGCACGGACACGACACGCCGCCCCACCGGGGCGTCCACCGTGAACGAGATCTCCTTGGACATGCCGCCCGCCCCTCTGCCTGACGCGCCCACCTGCGCGTCGCCAAGAATTACCGGCTGGTAGCCAGGAGTTCAAGGGACCCTTGTCCGGATTGCGCCCCGCCGTCGCGCGGAGGGCCGACGATTGGTCTTGACCAAGTCCGGCACCGGGCCTATGGTCCAAGGGTTACTGAAGGAACCTTTAATAAAGAACGTCGCGGAAAGTCGTTCCGGGTACGGCGATCGCGGAGGATCAGGGTGGGGACCACACAGCTGGAGTCGGTGCCGGAGCCGAAGTACTGGCACCTGAAGACCGTGATCAGTGAGGCGCTCGACTCCGAGTTCGAAGTCGGCCAGATCCTCCCCAACGAACGTGAGCTCGCGGCGCGCTTCGGCGTCGCCCGCGCCACGCTCCGCCAGGCACTGGAGCAGCTCGAACTGGAAGGCCGCCTCCAGCGCCGCCGCGGCGTCGGCACCACCGTGGCTCCGCCGCGCGTCGGCGTGGACGTCTCCACCGCCCGCCACCACTGGCCCGCGGCCGGTGACGACAGCTGGCAGGCCGTGGACTGCTCCGTCACCGCGCCTCCCCCCGCCGTCGCGGGCCTCCTGGACTGCGAGGGCGACGACGCCCGGGCCGTGTACGCCATCCGCAGGCTGCGGGCCACCCACGGCCAGTCCGTGGCCGCCGAGCAGCTCTACGTCCCCGCCGCGTCCGTACCGGCCCTCGTGACGTCCGGCAGCACCACCGGCGAGGCACTCGCCCGGGGCGTACTGCGGGAACTCCAGCGGCTTCCCCTGGAGGGCCAGGACCGGGCCGTCGAACTGGGCTCCGCCCGCGCCGACGACGCCAAGGAGCTCGACCGGCTGCCGGGCGCGCCCGTCCTCGTCGTCACGACCCGCTACTTCTCCGCCGGGCGCACCGCCGCGGTGTCCGTCGCCACCTACCGCGCCGACACCTGCCGGCTGACCTTCGGGGACGTCGGCGACCTGCAGATCGCCTCCTGACGCCCGCAGCCCTCAGCGGCGGGCCGTCACCGTCCCCTCCACGGCGAACAACTGCTCCTCCACGTGGTCGAGCGCGAGCCGCAGCGCACCCGTCGCCACGGCCGCCTCGCCCAGCAGCGACAGCTCCACCCTCGGCGGCCGCAGGCAGAAACGCGCCAACTGCTCCCGCAGCGGCGGCAGGATGCCGTCCAGGCCCGCCGCCCAGCCCCCGACCACGACCAGCTCCGGATCGAGTGCCAGCACCAGGGCCGCCACGTCGTGCACCAGCCGCTCCGTGAACCGGTCCACCGCGGCCCGCGCCCCCTCGTCCCCCGTGCGCGCCCGGGCGAACACCTCTGCCACCGCCTGCTCGTCCAGCGGGTGCAGCGGCTCGTCCGTCGTCGACAGCAGGGCCTCCGGAGCGTCCCCCCGGCCCAGCAGGTGCAGCGCCCCGATCTCCCCGGCCGCCCCGCCGAAACCGCGGTGCAGCCGCCCACCGATCAGCGAACCCGCCCCCGGGCTCAGCCCCGCCAGGACGAACACGAGGTCGTCCGAGTCGATGCCCGCACCCTTCCAGTGCTCCGCCACGGCCGCCGCGTTCGCGTCGTTCTCCACCAGCACCGGGCAGCGGAACGACCGCCGCAGCCGGTCGCCCAGCGCAAGCCCCGTCCAGCCGGGGAGCGCCGTGCCCAGCCGCACCCGCCCGTCGGCCTCCACGATGCCGGGCGTGCCCACGCCGACCGCCCGCAGCCCGCCCCGGGGCACGCCCGTACGGCGCAGCACGTCGGCGACCACGGTACGGACCCGGTCCAGCCGCTCGTCCGCCGAAGCCGACTCCGGGACCGCCCGCTGGCCCGCGCCGATGATCCGCCCGTCCAACCCGGACAGCAGCGCCGACACCCGGTGCGGGCCGATCTCGACACCCAGCAGGTGCCCCGCCTCGGCGCGGAACCGGAAGCGGCGGGCGGGCCGCCCCTGGCGCCGCACCTCGCCTTCCTCCGGTGCCGCCTCCATCACGAGGCCCGCCTCGACGAGGCCCTCGGTCACCCCCTCGACCGTGGGGCGGGAGAGGCCCGTGAGACGTGAGAGGTCGGTCAGCGTGCGGGCCTCGCCGTTCCGCAGCGCATGGAGTACCACCGCGGAGTTGATCCGCCGCAGCAGCGACGGGTCCCCGCCGGTCAGCCGCCCCACCGTGTGTCCTCCCAGCTCGTGCCCCGTTCCGCGGGTCGCCTGTCGGGTGTCTGGCGGATCGTACTCAATGCCCTGCCCGGCGGCGACCCGGGCCGCGCCCGCGCCGCGCCCCGCACCGGCCCCGCGTACGACCCCGGCGCCGGCCGGGCCATGCCCGCGCCGCGCTCCGCACCGGCCCCGCGTACGACCCCGGCGGCAGCCGATCCGCGCCCGCTCCACCCACCGGACCGGCCCCCGCGTACCTCCCGTGACGCCACCCCCGCCGCGCCCCGCGTACCCCTCTGCCCCCAGCCCTGCCGCCCCCGCGTACCTCCCGTGACGCCCCGGCGTGCCCGGCCCGGTCCGGCGCCGGTCCCGCGTACGGCGGACGCGCGCCCGGGCCGGCCCGCATCGCGGGGGCGGCGACCTGACGCAGCGCCAATTGTCAGTGGCGGCCGCTTTACTGGACGCATGACCACCGCACGGCATCTCGCGACCGTCGACGCGCTGCGCCTCCGGCCCTTCCCGGGCCAGCGAGGCAGATCCGACGTGGGCGAGAGCGGGCCGGGCTACCACATAGCGGAGCTCGCCACCAGCGAGGACTTCTGGGAGGACGCGAGCCGATGGGAGCAGGTCGCCGAGCAGTACGAGGCGGAGCGGGACGCCCTCAGCGCACTGCTCGCGGCCCGCTGGGGAGCGCCGCAGGTGTTCAGCCTGTGGTCGGTGTTCCAGCGCGCCATGGAGGGGGAGGAGGTGCCGGAGCCGTGGGCCGCTCTGAGCAACCACGTACCGGACCTGCACCTGTGGCGGGTGGAGGGCCGCTGGGCGGCGCTCGGCGTCTCGCAGTGGGACGCGGAGCTGCCCTTCCAGCTCCTCGCCGTCGTCACCGAGACGGATCCTCCGTGACGGCCTCGCGCAGTAGGGCGTACTCCTCGGCCATCGTCTGCGCCGTCCAGTGCGCGTTGAGCCCGCTGGGGTTCGGAAGCACCCACACCCGGGTGCCGCCGATCCGCCGCTCCTGCGGACCGATGCGCGCCTTCTTCTCGCCGAAGGCGGTCCGGTACGCGGTGACGCCGACGACCGCGAGCCGGCGCGGGCGCAGCCGCTGCGCCTTCTCCGCGAGGAGTCGGCCGCCGTCGAGCAACTCGGCGGCGCTCAGCTCGTCGGCGCGGGCCGTGGCCCGCGCCACCAGGTTCGTGATCCCGAGCCCGTACGCGAGCAGCTCGTCCTGCTCGGCCGGCCGCAGCTGCCGCGGGGTGAACCCGGCGAGGTGCAGCACGGGCCAGAAGCGGTTGCCCGGCCGGGCGAAGTGGTGGCCCGTGGCGGCGGACATCAGGCTCGGGTTGATGCCGCAGAAGAGCACGGACAGGCCGCTCGCGACCACGTCGGGGACCGGGGAGGCGGCCCCGGGCGAGGAGAGCTCCGCCCGGGGGAGGCCGCGAGCAGCCGGGGGCGTGTCCCCGCCGGAGCGGCGGGGGGTCCCGTGTGACGCCATGTCAGAGGATGGCGCCCGGGGTGTAGGAGGCAGCCTGCGGGCGCTGCTTGACCAATTCCTCGATCCGGGAGACCACCGCGCCCACCTGGTCGGCGGCCGCGCCGGTGAAGGACAGCTTGTCGGCCATCAGCGCGTCCAGGCCCGCCCGGTCCAGCGGGATCCGGGCGTCCGCCGCCAGCTTGTCCAGCAGTTCGTTGCGCTCGGCGCCCTGCTCGCGCATCGCGAGCGCCGACGCCACCGCGTTCTCCTTGATGGCCTCGTGTGCTTCCTCGCGGCCCACGCCCGCCCGCACCGACGCCATCAGCACCTTGGTGGTGGCCAGGAACGGCAGGTAGCGGTCCAGCTCCCGGGCCACGACCGCGGGGAACGCGCCGAACTCGTCGAGCACGGTCAGGAAGGTCTCCAGGAGCCCGTCGAAGGCGAAGAACGCGTCGGGCAGGGCGATGCGCCGCACCACGGAGCAGGACACGTCGCCTTCGTTCCACTGGTCGCCCGCCAGCTCACCGGTCATGGACGCGTAGCCGCGCAGGACCACCATGAGGCCGTTGACGCGCTCGCACGAGCGGGTGTTCATCTTGTGCGGCATCGCGGACGAGCCGACCTGGCCCGGCTTGAAGCCCTCGGTGACCAGCTCGTGCCCGGCCATCAGGCGGATCGTCTTCGCCAGCGACGACGGTGCCGCGGCCAGCTGCACCAGCGTCGTGACGACCTCGTAGTCCAGCGAGCGTGGGTAGACCTGGCCGACGGAGGTGAACGCGTGCCCGAAGCCCAGGTGGCCGGCGATCCGGTCCTCCAGTTCGGCGAGCTTCGCCGGGTCGCCGCCCAGCAGATCCAGCATGTCCTGAGCGGTGCCCACCGGGCCCTTGATGCCGCGCAGCGGGTAGCGCCCCAGCAGCTCTTCCAGGCGGGCGTACGCCACCAGCAGCTCGTCCGCCGCGGTGGCGAAGCGCTTGCCGAGGGTCGTGGCCTGCGCGGCCACGTTGTGCGAGCGACCCGCCATGACCAGCTCGCCGTACTCGGCGGACAGCCTGCCGAGCCGGGCCAGCACCGCGACCGTGCGATCCCGCACCAGTTCCAGCGACAGCCGCACCTGGAGCTGCTCGACGTTCTCCGTCAGGTCGCGCGAGGTCATGCCCTTGTGGACCTGCTCGTGGCCGGCGAGGGCGTTGAACTCCTCGATCCGGGCCTTCACGTCGTGCCGGGTGACCTTCTCCCGCTCGGCGATCGACGCCAGGTCGACCTGGTCGAGGACGCGCTCGTAGTCGGCGAGCGCCGCGTCCGGCACCTCGATCCCGAGGTCCTTCTGGGCGCGCAGCACGGCGAGCCACAGCCGCCGCTCCAGCCTCACCTTTTCTTCGGGGGACCACAGGACGGCGAGCTCGGCGGAGGCGTAGCGGCCGGCGAGGACATTGGGGATACGGGGCTTGGCAGTCACGTGACCGGATTCTACTGGCGGTTCGTGCAGGCCAGCGCGCCGCCCTTGCTTGTGGCTTGCTACGAGAGCCCGGTCACCGGCCGGGCCTGCGGCGCCGCCGGGCCGCTGTCAGGACGCGGGCGCCTCGTACGGCAGCAGCTCCGGGCGCTTCGCGGGGCGGCCGTCCCCCGACGAACGGCCGGTCAGCCGCCGCCCGATCCACGGCCCCAGGTGCTCGCGCGCGAACCGCAGGTCGCCCACCCGCCGCTCCAGCCACGGCGGCCGCAGCGCGGGGGCCAGCGGCGCCCGCCAGTCCTCCTCCGGCGCCAGGCCGAGGGCCTGCCACACCGCTTCTGCGACCCGCCGGTGGCCCTCCGCGGTCAGGTGGAGCCGGTCCACGTCCCACAGCCGCGGATCGCCGAGCACCTCGGCGCCGTACAGGTCGACGACCAGGGCGCCGTGCCGGGCGGCGAGCTCGTCGACGTACGAGAAGAGCGCCTCCATCCGGGGGCGGAAACGCTCCAGGACCGGGCCGCGGCGGCCGGGGCTGCGCATCAGGACGAGGCGGCCGCACGCCGGCGCGAGGCGCTCCACCGCCTCCTCCAGCAGGGCCCGCACCCGGCCCATGTCGCACGAGGGGCGCAGGGTGTCGTTGAGGCCGCCCACCAGGGTCACCACGTCGGCGCGCATCGCGGCGGCGGGGGCCACCTGCTCGTCGACGATCTGCCCGATCAGCTTCCCGCGCACGGCGAGGTTGGCGTACCGGAAGCCGGGGGAGCGGTCGGCGAGGCGGGCCGCAAGCAGATCGGCCCAGCCCCGGTAGGAGCCGTCCGGCAGCAGGTCGGACATGCCCTCGGTGAAGCTGTCGCCGACCGCGACGAAACTCGTGTAGGTGGCAGTGGTCTCCATGGCGAGGCGATCATACCGCGCGGTATGTCGTGTGCCCGGCCCGGGGCCTCAGCCCGCCGGGGGGCCGCCGCCGACCAGTTCCCGCAGCACGTCCTCCATCGTGACCAGGCCCGCCATCCGCCCGTCCTCGTCCAGCACGGCCGCCAGGTGCGTGCGGCTGCGGCGCATGGCGGTCAGCACGTCGTCCAGCGGGGTCGCCGCGCGCACCCGGGCGATCGGCCGCAGCGCCGAGTCCGGCAGCGGCAGCTCGCGGGCCACGATGTCCAGCGCGTCCTTCACGTGCAGGTAGCCGAGGATGCGGCGGTCCGGGTCCACCACGGGGAAGCGGGAGAACCCGGACCGCGCCGCCAGGCCCTCCAGCTCCGCCGCCGAGACGCCCCGCTGCGCGTACACCACGCGCTCCACGGGCATCACCACGTCCCGCACCGGGCGGCGGCCCAGCTCCAGCGCGTCGTGCAGGCGCTCGGCGGCCCGGTCGTCCAGCAGCCCGGCGTCCCCGGCGTCGGTCACCATCCGGGCCAGCTCGTCGTCGGAGAAGGTCGCCGTGACCGCGTCCCTGGTCTCCACCCGGAGCAGCCGCAGCAGCCCGTTGGCGAACGCGTTGACCGTGAAGATCACCGGGCGGAGCGCCCGGGCCACCGCCACCAGCGGCGGGCCGAGCAGCAGTGCCGTACGGACCGGCTCCGCCAGGGCGACGTTCTTCGGGATCATCTCGCCCAGCAGCATGTGCAGGTACGTCGCCACAGCCAGGGCGATCACGAACGCGATGGGGTGCACCAGCCGGTGCGGCACGCCCAGCGCCTCGAAGGGCGGCTCCAGCAGGTGCGCGATGGCCGGCTCCGCGACGATGCCGAGCACCAGGGTGGACAGCGTGATCCCGAGCTGCGCGGCCGCCAGCAGCGCCGACACGTGCTCCAGGCCCCACAGGACGCTGCGGGCCCGCCGGTTCCCGGCTTCGGCCTGCGGCTCGATCTGACTGCGCCGCACCGAGATGAGGGCGAACTCGGCGCCGACGAAGAACGCGTTCAGCACCAGCGTCAGGAAGCCGATCAGCAGCTGTACGGCGGTCACCGGCCCGCCTCCCCGTCGCCGCCGCCCCCGCGGGAGCCCCCCGCGTCGCTGCCGCTGCCGTTGTCGCTGTCGCTGTCGCTGTCGCTGTCGCTGTCGCTGTCGCTGTCGCTGTCGCTGTCGCTGTCGCTGTCGCTGTCGCTGTCGCTGTCGCTGTCGCGGTTGCTGTCGGCGTCGGTGCATGTGTCCGGAGGCGGGGCGTGCAGCAGGATACGGGCGGCGCGGTGGCCGGCGGCGTCCACGACCTCCAGCCGCCAGCCGGCGACGTCGACGCCGTCGCCGACGACCGGGATCCGGCCCAGCTCCGTCGCGACCAGTCCGGCCAGGGTCTCGTACGGGCCGGTCGGCATGCGCATCCCGATGGCGCGCAGCCGGTCGGCGCGGGCGGAGCCGTCGGCCGACCACAGGGACCGCCCGTCGGCGTCCACGCCCGCCCGTACCAGATCCGGGGTCTCGTGCGGGTCGTGCTCGTCGCGGACCTCGCCCACGACCTCCTCCACGATGTCCTCGATCGTCACGACGCCGGCCGTGCCGCCGTACTCGTCGATGACGACGGCCATGGGCGCCCTGCCGTACAGCCGGTCGAGCAGCCGGTCCACGGTCAGCGTCTCGGGTACCAGCACCGGCTCCTGCAGCAGGTCGACGACCGGCGTGCGGGGGCGCAGTCCGGCCGGGACCGCGAGCACGTCCTTGATGTGCGCCGTGCCGATGACCGTGTCGAGGCTGCCGCGGTACACGGGGAAGCGGGACAGGCCGGTCGCCCGCGTGGCGTTGGCGACGTCCTCGGCGGTGGCCCGCGCCTCCAGCGCGGTCACCTGCACCCTCGGGGTCATCACGTTCTCGGCGGTGAGTCCCGCCAGGTTGAGGGTGCGGACGAACAGCTCCGCCGTGTCCGCCTCCAGCGCCCCTTCCCTGGCCGAGTGGCGGGCCAGCGCCACCAGCTCCTGGGGGCTGCGCGCGGACGCCAGCTCCTCGGTGGGCTCCAGCCCCATCCTGTGCACCGTGCGGTTGGCGGTGTTGTTGAGGTGGCCGATCAGCGGCTTGAACGCGGTGCTGAAGAGCCGCTGCGGCGGACCCACCACCTTGGCGACGGCGAGCGGGGACGAGATGGCCCAGTTCTTCGGCACGAGCTCGCCGACCACCATCAGCACGACCGTCGACAGCGCCGTGCCGACCACCAGGGCCAGGGACGACGCCGCGGACGCCGACAGGCCGAGGCCGCGGATCGGACCGCTCAGCAGTCTGGCGACGGACGGCTCCGCCAGCATGCCGACGACCAGGTTGGTGACGGTGATGCCGAGCTGGGCGCCGGAGAGCTGGAACGTCAGGGAGCGTACGGCCTTGAGCGCACCCAGCGCCCCCCGCTCACCGCGCTCGGCGGCCTCCTCCAGGGCGCCGCGCTCCACCGTGGTGAGGGAGAACTCGGCCGCGACGAACCCGCCGCACGCCAAGGCGAGCAGCAGCGCCACGAGCAGCAGCAGCACTTCCGTCATCGGTTCACCTCCGTCCCATGATCGGTCAGGGGTGCGCCGCCGACCAGCCGGTCCGTCGGCCGGTCGGCCCAGCGCTCAGTCCGCCAGCGGTCTGACCCAGCGGCTCCACTCGTGCTGCGGTGTGTACCCCGCCGCCCGCCAGGCGTGGTGCGCCCGCTCGTTCCCGTCCAGGACCATCGCGTCCCCGCGGCGGCCCCCGAGCCGGACGAACCGCTCCTCGGCGGCGCCGAGCAGGGCGGTCCCGATGCCGCGCCGCCGCCGGTCCGGGTGGACCGCGAGCCGGTACAGGTGGCACCGCCAGCCGTCGAACCCGGCGATCACCGTGCCCACCAGGGTGCCGTCGGCCAGGTCCTCCGCGAGCAGCAGCGCCTCCGGATCGTGTGCCACCAGCCTGCCGACGCCGTCACGGTCGTCACTGATGCTGGTCCCTTCGGCGGCCGTCCTCCAGAACGCCAGGACGCGGTCCAGGTCGTCGGGGGAGGCGGTCCGTATACGCAGTCGAAGATCGTTCACCGCCGCATCCCACCACCGGCGGGACGCCCCGTCGACCGGGTTTCCGCCGGCTTCCTCCCACCCCTTGTTGTGCTAGCGCGTTGGCGCTAGCGTGGTGGGATGGCGAAGACTCAGCTGAACGTGCGGGTGGACGAGGCCACGGCCGAGACCGCCCGCCGTATGGCACAGCAGCGGGGGGTCAGTGTGAACCGGTACATCGAGGAACTCGTCCAGCGCGACGCCGGTGAGACCGGCCGCACCTTCGTGGAGGCGGCAGCCGACTTCATGAAGCAGTACGAGGCGGTGTTCGCCGAGGAGTTCCACGGCGACACGACCCGGGGACCGGCGCCCCGCCCCGAGGCCGACCGGTGACGGCCGCACCGCCGCCCCGGCCCGGCACGGGTACGCCCCGGCCCGCGGCCCGCGCCCGCCTGGAGCGCGGCCGGCACGCATGAACCCCACCATCGACCTCGCGTGGCTGCTCATGGTCGCGGAGCAGAAGACGCCCGGCGACCCCCAGGTCGCCGACTGGGGCGCCCTCGTCGCCGCCGTCAGCCGCCACGACGCCAAGATCTTCGACATCGCCGTCTACGACCAGCCCCACACCCGGGCCGCCGCCCTCCTCCAACTGCTCCTGCACGTCCCGGCGCTGGAGCACTCCAACGCGCTGTTCGCCTGCGCCGTCGCGCACGGCTACCTCGTCGCGTCCGGACTCCGGGTGGCCACGTCACCGGAGCGCGTCCGCGACCTCGCACGGCTCGTCAAGAACGGCCGCGCCGACGTCCGGGCCATCGCCGTGGAACTGAAGCGCTGGACGCTGTAGCCCACGGGGCGGGCGGGCGGCCCGCGCCCGGCACGGGCAGCCCGCCCACCCCGCCTCCGGGGCCGCCCGCCCCTCCCGTACCCGGTGCCGCACGCCCGCACCGCCGGCACGTCGCCATAGCCCGCCCACCCCCGGAACCCCGGAACCGTGTGCGCAGCCCCCGGCCTCTCGCGACCGCCCCTCCCTGGCGGCACCTCGGCGCCGCCCGCCCGCACCGGCGTGGCCGCAGCCGCGGCGGCAGCCTGGGGCGTGGCGGCATCATGGCGGCCATGGCCAGCCATCCGTACCGCGACCCGCACACCGACTGGATCGCCCTCCTCGGCTACGAGAACGCCCCCGGCTCCGCCCGCCCCCGCGCCGCTCTGCGGGCTTGGCTGCGGGAGCGCGGCATCGACTGGATGCCCTTCTCGGACGAGGAGGTGTCCTTCGGCCTGGCCTGCGCCCCCGGGCCCGACGGCCACTGGCGCGGCTGGTGGCACGTACGGGTCCTGCCGGACGCCCTGCGGCGCCTCGGGCTCCACCCCGACCAGCCCGCCGCCCGCGCCGACGGGCCGTCACCGCCCGCCTGGTGGCACGCGGCCGCCGAACGCCGGGGCGGGTAGCGGACGGCGGCATACGGGCGGCGGCCCCGGCCGTCCGCGCCCCGCGCCCCGCCCGTTCACCCCGGTCCGGCGCGCTGCCGCCCGTACTGCCTCAGCCCCGTCCGTGCGGCGCGCTGCGCGCCCGGCCGAGGAGGGCCACCGCGGGGAGCAGTGTCAGGGCCAGCGCCCCGCCGACCGCTGCGAGCACCGGATAGCCGGCGTCCGCCACGACGAACCCGGACGCCATGCCGCCCACGGCCCCGGCGGCCGCGATGGCCACGTCGACCATGCCCTGCGTACGGGCCCGGGTCGCCAGCGCCACGCTGTCCGTGATGAGCGCCGTGCCGCTGATGAGCCCGAGGTTCCAGCCGAGCCCCAGCAGCACCAGGGCCGCCGTGAGCAACGGCAGCGAGGTCGGCGGAGCACCCGCCGCCAGCGCACCCGCGGCCAGCAGGACCACGCCGGACGCGCATGCCGTCCACAGCCGGCCCGCACGGTCGACGAGCCACCCGGTCAGCGGGGACGGCAGGAACATCGCCGCCACATGGAGGGAGATCACCAAGCCCGAAGCCGCCGTGGTGTGCCCGTGGGCGTGCATGTGGACCGGCGTCATCGTCATGATCGCCACCATCACCAGCTGGGCCAGGCCCATGACGCCGGCGCCCAGCGGCAGGCCGTGGCGGGGCGGGGCGACCGCGCCCGGCTCGCCCCGGCGCCCGCCGGCTGCTGCGGCGACGCCGCGATCTCCCGCGCGAGCAGCAGCGGGTCGGGCCGCAGCCACACCGCGAGGAACAGCGCCCCGGCCGCGTACGCGGCACCCGCCAGCAGGAACGGCCCCGCGAGGCGGGGCACCCCCAGCGCCTGCGCGACGGCACCCGTGGGAGCCGCCAGGTTCGGACCGACCACACCGCCCAGCGTCGTGGCGACCAGCACGGTGCTCACGGCCCGGCCCCGGTGCCGGGGTCGGCCAGGTCCGCCCCGGCATAGCGGGCCTGGAGGTTGGTGGCGGAGCCCGCGCCGTACACGAACAGCGACAGGAACAGCAGCGGGGCGCTGTCCGCCACGGCGGCCGCGATGACGCCGGCGCTGCCCACGGCACCCGCGGCGTACCCGGCTGCGAGCCCCGGCCGCCTGCCGTGGCGCTGCGACACCCGCCCCACCAGCACCGCGGCCACCGCGGAGCCCGCGGTGAACAGGCCGCTCGGCAGCCCTGACAGGCGGGTCGAGTCCAGCATCTCCTGCGCCAGCAGCGCCCCCACCGTGATACCGGCTGCAAGACCGGCGCCGCTCAGTACCTGGGCCGCGACCAGCACGGCCAGCACCCGGCGCTGGGCGGCCGCGGCCCCGGCCGGTGCGTCCTCCCCGGCGTCGAGGCGGGCGGCCGGCGACGTCAACGTATCCTCCGCGCATCCATGCCTGATTGTAGGCAGCACCCACCACCGGCCCGGCGGCCGGAGGGGATGCGGCCGGCCGTCGGGCGGCGGGCGAGCGGCGGCCCGTGGGTGCGGGCGGCGGTCAGCCGTCGGACAGCGGGCGCCGCGCCACCCCCAGTACGTGCGGCGACGTCGGCAGCAGCGCGCCCTGCCCGGGGACCCGCAGCCGACGGTAGGTCACCACCTCGAAGCCGGCCGCCTCCACGGCCGCCAGCGGATCGCGGCCGGTGTGGCAGCCACCGAACAGGCGCGGCCACACCGTGGCGTCCAGTACCCGCTGAGCCGCCGCCATCACGTGCCCCGGGGCCCTGCCGTGCTCGTAGAACCGCAGTTCCCCGCCCGGGCGCAGCACCCGCCGCACCTCGGCGAGGGACCGCCGCACGTCCCGCACGCTGCACAGCACCAGCGACACGACGGCCCCGTCGAACGCCTCGCTCTTCACCGGGAGCGCCTCCGCCACTCCCGGCACCACGTCCACCGGCACGTCCGCCCGCAGCCCCGCCTCCACGGCCATCCGCCGCAGCACCCGCTCCGGTTCGATGGCGACGACCTCGGAGACGGTCGACGGGTAGTGGGCGAAGTTCAGGCCGTTGCCCGCGCCCACCTCGACGACGCGGCCCGACAGCCCGTCCAGCAACTCCCTGCGGTGCGCGCCGATCCCGGCCTTCGTTTCGCCGAGCACGCTCACGCGTGCGTAGAAGCGGGCGAACAGCGGGTGGTGGACGGGCTCACGCGTACGGGCGGCCCTGGCGCTGCGGTCCGTCATCGCGACCTCCTCGGGAGACACGGCGGATACATGGGCGGATACGGGGATTGTGCCCCGTATCCGCCGCGCCGGCCGGTCAGCCGCCCACGAAGCAGAACTCGTTGCCTTCCGGGTCCCGCAGCACCTGGAACGGTCCCTGCTCGTCGCGCACGAGTCCGCCGACCCGTACCGCGCCGCGCCGCACCGCCTCGTCGGCGGCGGCTTCCACGTCCCCTGCGGACAGGTCCAGGTGCAGCCGGTTCTTCACCGCCTTGCCCTCCGGTACCCGCTGGAACGCCACACGGACGAAACCCGGCGGCTCCACGTACGACCAGTCCGGGCTCCGGTCCACGGGGTCGCCCCCGAGCAGTCCGGCCCAGAAACGCACCAGCGCCGCGGGGTCGGCGCAGTCGAACACGATCTCGCTCACGGTGGCTCGCATGCGGGCACCCTATGCGGCCCGCGCCCGCGCCCGCAGGGCCGCCCGGCCGTTGCCGGCACCCGTGCCGTTGCCCGTACCCCCGCGCCCGCGCCCGCAGCGCCGCCCGGACGCACGCGTCAGCGACGGCCGGGCTCGCCCGCGGACCGCCTCCCGCTGTGGACGCCCTCTCCCGCTGAGGACGCCTTCCGGCCGATCGGCGCCTCCGGGCCGAGCACCCCGACGGCCGCCCACGCCGTGGACTTCTTCGGGTCGGCTGGCAGCTTCTGCCGGGCCCGCACCGCCTGCCGGCCCCGCCGCAGACACTGCCCGCCCGGCCGGCCAGCCGACCAGCCGGCACGCGAGCCGCGCGCCGCTTGCCGCCCCGCCGCGGGCTCCGTTCAGCCGGCAGGCACGCGAGCCCCGCACGACCTGCCGCCCGGCCGCGCGCTCCTTTCAGCCGGTCGCACGCGAGCTGCGCACGCCCCGCGTATGCCGACGGGGCCCCGCGACGGGTCCGGGCTCAGGCCGTCAGTGCGTCGGGGCTCCAGGTGCCGCCCAGGTCCGGCGCGAGCCACGCGGGCGCGGCGGCGCGGAAGGAGGCAGGCGCGAGGGCGCCCGCGCCCTGCGGGACCGCGCCCAGCAGCGGGGCCTGTGCGACGACCGGCAGATCGGTCAGATTGCAGCGCTCCGCCAGGCCCGGATCGGCCGGCCAGCTGCCGACCACCACGCCCGACTGCTCCAGGCCCCGCGCCCGCAGCGCCTCGCCGGTGAGGGCGGCGAGGTTGAGGGTGCCCAGGCCGGCGGCGGCGACCACGAGCACCGGCGCGCCCAGCAGCCGTGCCGCGTCCGCGAGGGTGCTCCCTTCGTCGTCCCACCGCACCAGCAGCCCCCCGGCGCCCTCCACCAGCACCAGGTCGTGTGCGGCGGCCAGCTTCTCCGCCGCCTTGGCCACCTGCCGCGGCCGCACCGGGTCCAGCCCGGCGCGCCGGGCCGCCGTCGCCGGGGCGAGCGGTTCCGGATAGCGGGCGAGTTCCCGGCCGACGACCCCGTCCCCGGCCAGCCGCGCGACCTCGTCCGCGTCGCCCGGTTCGCCCGGGGCCACGCCCGTCTGCGCGGGTTTCAGCACCGCCACCGACCGGCCCTGCGCGGCCGCCACCGCGGCGAGCGCCGCCGTCACGACCGTCTTGCCGACCTCGGTGCCGGTGCCGGTCACCACGATGATGCCGTGTGCCTGTGCCTGTGCCTGTGCCATGTCAGCCCTCCTTCGCCGCCGCGCGGACGGCCCGGCAGATCAGCGCCAGGTCGTCGTCGCCCGTCACATACGGCGGCATGACGTACACCAGGTCCCGGAAGGGGCGCAGCCACACGCCCTCCCGCACGGCGGCCGCCGTGGCCGCCGCCATGTCGACCGGGTGGTCGAGCTGGACCACTCCGATCGCGCCGAGCACCCGGACGTCCCGTACGCCGGGCACCTCCCGCGCGCCGGCCAGGCCCTCCGCCAGTCCCGTCTCGATCCGCTTGACCTCGCCCGCCCAGTCCCGGCCCAGCAGCAGTTCCACGGAGGCGCAGGCCACGGCGGCCGCCAGCGGATTGCCCATGAAGGTCGGGCCGTGCGCCAGCACCGGCACCTCGCCCTGCGAGATGCCCTCGGCGACCCGGGACGTGCAGAGGGTCGCCGCCATGGAGAGGTAGCCGCCGGTCAGCGCCTTGCCCAGGCACATCACGTCGGGGGACACGCCCGCCTGGTCCGCGGCGAACAGCGTGCCCGTGCGGCCGAAGCCGGTCGCGATCTCGTCGAAGACCAGCAGCACGCCGTGGGCGTCGCACGCCTCCCGCAGCACCCGCAGATAGGCGGGGGAGTGGAACCGCATGCCGCCCGCACCCTGGACGACCGGCTCCACGATGACCGCGGCCAGCTCGTCGGCGTGCCGGGCGATCAGGGAGCGCAGCTCCTGCGCGTAGCCCTCGTCGTACGCCGCGGGCGGCGGGGGCGCGAACACCTGCCGGGGCAGCGCCCCCTGCCACAGCTCGTGCATCCCGCCCTCCGGGTCGCACACCGACATCGGCTGCCAGGTGTCCCCGTGGTAGCCGCCGCGCCAGGTCAGCAGCCGCTGCTTCGCCGGACGGCCGGTGGAGCGCCAGTACTGGAGGCACATCTTGACGGCGACCTCGACGGACACCGAGCCGGAGTCGCTGAGGAACACG
Organism: Streptomyces sp. CC228A; assembly: GCF_021390935.1. Lineage (GTDB taxonomy): Bacteria > Actinomycetota > Actinomycetes > Streptomycetales > Streptomycetaceae > Streptomyces. The sequence goes on along the minus strand of NZ_JAJPUI010000001.1, from coordinate 277,903 downwards.
TGCCGCAGCGGCTCGGGGGTGATCTCCACCAGGCGGGTGGCGAGCCGGACGGCGGGCTCGTGGGTGAGCCCGCCGAACATCACGTGGCTCATCCGGTCCAGCTGGCCGCGCACCGCCTCGTTGAGCACCGGGTGGTTGTAGCCGTGGACGGCGGACCACCACGACGACATGCCGTCGACGAGTTCGGTCCGGTCGTGGACCGGCTCGGCCAGCCGCAGCCGCACCCCGGACGCCGACGCCACCACGAGCGGGTCGACACGTCCGGGCATCGGTCCGTACGGGTGCCACACGTGCTCCCGGTCCAGCGCGATCAGCCGGGCCGGGTCGTAGGACGGCTCAGGCATTGGGGGCGAGGTCGGTGCCCGCGCCGCGGCGGCGCACCGCGACCAGGTCCGTCCGCGCGGAGCCCGGCGCGGCCTGCGCCGCAGTGCCCGCGGTGGCCTCCTGCCCGGTGCCGGTGTCCTCCGGGTCGGTGCCGGCCGCCTCCGGAGCCGTGCCGCACACGTCGCCGGAGCCCGAGCCGCAGCCGCCGCCGGAGCCGCAGCCGCCGCCCGCCGCGTCAGCGCGGTGCGCGGGCAGCGTCGTCGTGTCGGCGCCCTCCACCTCGAAGCCGGCGTCGGCGATCATGTCCAGGTCCGCCCTGCCCGCCTGGCCCTCGCTGGTCAGGTAGTCGCCGAGGAAGATGGAGTTGGCGAGGTGCAGGGCCAGCGGCTGCAGGGACCGCAGGTGCACCTCGCGGCCGCCGGCCAGCCGGACCTCCACGTCGGGGCAGACGAACCGGACCATCGCCAGGATGCGCAGCGCCCGCTGCGGCGTCAGGTTCCACTCCTTGGCGAGGGGCGTGCCCTCGAACGGGATGAGGAAGTTCACCGGCACGGAGTCCGGGTCCAGCTCGCGCAGGGCGAACACGACATCGACGAGGTCCTCGTCCGTCTCCCCCATGCCCGCGATCAGACCCGAGCAGGCGGACAGTCCGGCGGCGTGCGCCTTGGTGACCGTGTCCACCCGGTCCGCGTAGGTGTGGGTGGTCGTGATGTCCCCGTACGTCCCCTCGGACGTGTTCAGGTTGTGGTTGTACGCGTCGGCTCCCGCGGAGCGCAGCCGCTCCGCCTGGCCGTCGGAGAGGAGGCCCAGGCAGGCGCAGACCTCGACGCCCTCGTTCTCCTCCTTGATGGCCTCGATGGTCTTCGACACGCGGTCGATGTCCCGGTCCGTGGGGCCCCGGCCGCTCGCCACCAGGCAGACCCGCTTGGCGCCGCCCGCGACGCCCGCTGCGGCCGCCTTCGAGGCGTCCTCCGGCTTCAGCCAGGTGTACTTGAGGATGTCCGCCTTGGAACCCAGCCGCTGGGAGCAGTACGAGCAGTCCTCGGGGCACAGCCCGGACTTCAGGTTGACCAGGTAGTTGAGCTTCACCCGCCGCCCGAACCAGTGGCGCCGCACCTTCCCGGCCGCGGCCACCACGTCCAGCAGCTCGTCGTCGGAGGTCGCCAGCACGGCGAGCGCCTCATCGCGGCTCGGCAGCTCACGCCGCAGCCCCTTGTCCACCAGCGTGTTCAACAGGTCCATGGCGCTGATCCTGACCCATGCCGTACCCCCGGGCCAAGGTGGAAACCCACAACAGGGCCCGCATGGGGTGTGTGTATGACCACACTCTGACCGGGCCTGTCATTCGCTAGGGTCTGTGCGCTGCCTACAAACCCGCCACGCGGACGCCATGCCGGGGCAGCAGGCCGCAGGAAGGGACCGGGCGCATGCCGCAGCAGCCGCAGGAGCCGGGCGCACCGCACGGGCCGCTCGACCCCCCGGGCCGGGAAGCGGCCGGGGACCCGCGCGGGGGCGCCTTCGCGTGGATCGCCGAGGAGGCACGCCGACGGGCCGCCGCCGGGCTCGTGCGCACCCTGCGGCCCCGCCCCGGCGACACCGGCCTGCTGGACCTCGCGGGCAACGACTACCTGGGCCTGGCGCACCACCCGGAGGTGACCGGCGCCGCCGCGGACGCGGCCCGCCTCTGGGGCGCGGGCGCCACCGGCTCCCGGCTGGTCACCGGCTCCACGGAGCTGCACGCCGAACTGGAGCGGGAGCTCGCGGCCTTCTGCGGCTTCGAGGCCGCGCTCGTCTTCTCGTCCGGGTACGCCGCGAACCTCGCCGCCGTCACCGCACTGAGCGCCCGCGGTTCCCTGCTCGTCTCCGACGCGGACAACCACGCCTCCCTCGTGGACGGCTGCCGGCTCGCCCGGGCCGAGACCGCCGTCGTCCCGCACGCCGACCCCGAGGCCGTGCGCAAGACCCTCGCCGCCCACGCCGGGCGGCGGCCCTCGCCGTCACCGACTCGGTGTTCTCCGTCGACGGCGACGCGGCGCCGCTCGGCGCGCTCCACGCGGTGTGCCGCGAGCACGGCGCCGCCCTGCTCGTCGACGACGCGCACGGCCTCGGCGTCCTGGGCGAGGGCGGGCGGGGCGCCCTCCACGCGTCCGGCCTGTCCGGTGCGCCGGATGTCGTCGCCACTGTCACCCTGTCCAAGTCGCTCGGCAGCCAGGGCGGAGCGGTGCTCGGTCCCGCCGCCGTCATCGAGCACCTGGTGAACGCCGCCCGGACGTTCATCTTCGACACCGGTCTCGCCCCGGCCGCGGCGGCCGCCGCACTCGCCGCCCTGCGGCTGCTGCGCCGCGAACCGGAGCGCGCCGCACGGGCCCGCGCAGTGGCGGCAGGACTCCACGGCCGCCTGACCGCGGCCGGGCTGACGGCGGCCCGTCCCGACGCGGCGGTGGTCTCCGTCCACGCCCCGGCTCCGGAGCAGGCGGTGCGCTGGGCCGCGGACTGCCGGGCCGAGGGCCTCGCGGTCGGCTGCTTCCGCCCCCCGTCCGTCCCCGACGGCATCTCGCGCCTCCGCCTCACCGCCCGCGCGGACCTGACGGAACGCCAGGTCGACGAGGCCGTGGCCGCGGTCCTGCGTACCTCGCCCTGGTCGTAGGCCGCCCGCGGGAGGCGCCGGGGAGCGGCGGCCCGACGGGGCCGCCGGCACCCCGTGGTCGCGTGCGGACGCCGCGCCCGCCACGGCGGACGGTCGGAGCCCCCGGGGTTCGGGGGCGGGCACGGAGCCGGTGGCGGAATGCCGCCTCTCTCGGCGTGCGGCCCTCTCGGCGTACCGCTGCTGCCGGGCCGCCCGCGGCTCGGCTCGATTCCCTGCGGGTGCGTGAGGCAGGGCGGTCGCGTGATGCGCGACCGTCGCGGACCACCCCTCTCGCCCTGGTCGTGCGGATTCCTGCGCGTGCGTGGGTGACGCCGGAGCGGCGCGGCCCGGGCATGCGGCCGCCGGCCCGGCGCTCGCCGCGCCCACGCGGCGGCGGCCGTGTGCCCGCCCAGGGTGAGGGCTTCCGGCGAGCGGCACCGGACGTGTTCGTCCCGCTGTGTGGGAGAATCAGCCAGTGATCATCGAACACGCGTACGTACGTGTGGCCGACTACGACGAGGACGAGTGGCCCTGGTCGGTACCGTCCGTGCGTGCGCTGCTGGCGGACGGGCTGCGGTTCAGCGCGCCGGTCACCTTCCTCGTAGGGGAGAACGGCTCGGGCAAGTCCACCCTCGTGGAGGCGCTCGCGGAAGGGTTCGGCCTGGACTCCTGGGGCGGCTCGCACGACTGGCGCTACGCCAGTCACCGCCCCAAGTCGGTCCTGGGCGAGCGGATCCGCTTCGACGCGGCCCCGGGCGGCCGCCGCATGCTGGGCAGCTGGTCCGCGCGCAAGGGGTTCTTCCTGCGGGCCGAGACAGCGCTCGACGCACTGGAACGGGAAGGGGTCGGGCCGGACGCGGTCAGCCACGGCGAGGGGTTCCTCGCCGCCTTCCGCAGCAAGTTCGCGGCGCCGGGGCTGTACGTGATGGACGAGCCCGAAGCCGCGCTGTCCTTCGCGTCCTGCCTGGAACTGCTCGGCCACATCCACCAGCTCGTGCGCAACGGCGGCCAGGTCGTGTGCGCCACCCACTCCCCGCTGCTGACCGCGCTGCCCGGCGCGGACATCGTGGAGGTGGGCGAGCACGGCATGCGCCGGGCGGCCTGGCACGAACTCGAACTCGTCGACCACTGGCGCCGCTACCTCGCCGCCCCGCACGCCTACCTGCGGCACGTCCTCGACTGAGGCGACCGGCGCCGGCGCGCGGGGGCCGACGTGCGCCCCCGATGCCGCCGCGCCCATGCCGCCGCGCCTCCGCGCAAGCGAGCGCTCAGCACGTCCATACCGGGTGGGGCGGACGTGCCGGGGCGGGCCGGCGGCTGTGGTACGGCCCCGGAGGGCGGCTGCTGCCGCGGCCGCGGGGTCGGCTGCCCCGGTGCGCGTCGTACGGGCCCCGGGCGGCGTGTTCGCCTGCGGTGCGGCTGACGGATCCGGCCACTGCCGGAGCCGCTCCGATTCCGGGCGCGGGGCCCGGGGAATCCGTTCGCACGTGGCAGGGTTCACCGCATCGAGCGACAGATATCTGCATATCTTGGTGGATCGGTCCTCGTCACGGTGACATCGGTGGCAGTCTGACGACGCGAAACACACAGTCCGAGGCCGACCGCGCCAGCCCCCGCAGTCGCGTGGCAGACCCGGCCCCGGCGGGAAAGGGACAGTGTCGCCATGGCAGATCACCAGGAAGCGTCCGTCACCCTGCCGAGCGATCCGGCCTCGGTGTCCGCCGCCCGCAGATACGTCAGCGACGTCCTCGCCGACTGGGGCCTGCCGGAAGGCGCCGACATCGGCGACGCCGTCCGGCTGATCGTCTCCGAACTCGCCACGAACGCCGTGCAGCACACCTTCGGCCAGTCGCCCACCTTCACCGTCGACGTACGGCTGGAACGCGAGGAACGGCTGCGCATCGGTGTCACCGACAGCCATCCGCGCTGGCCGCAGCGGCTCCCGGCGGCCGTCCAACAGGACAACGGACGCGGCATGGTGATCATCCGGTGGCTGGCCGCCGAGCGCGGCGGCCGCCTGTCGGTCACCCCCACCGACGAGGGCGGCAAGACAGTGTGGATCGCCCTGCCCTGGCCCGCACCGGTGCCGTAGCCGACGCAGGGCGCCCCCGGCACCCGGCACGGCGGCGCGGCCCGACGGTACGGGGGCGCCCGCGGGACGCTGCCCACGGGAGTCCCCGTACCGCACGGCAGGGCACCGGGCGTGCCCGCGGGTCAGCGCACGCGGCCGTACGAGACCGACCGCGACCAGATGCGGTCCAGCTTCACCCACGACCCGCGCTTCGGCGAGTGCCAGACCTTGTTGTTCCCGGCGTAGATGCCCACGTGGTAGACACCGCCGCGGCCGTGGAAGAACACGAGGTCACCCTTGCGGCGGTGGGTCTTCGAGATCCGCCGCGTCTTGTTGTACTGCGCCTGCGCGGTGCGGGGCAGCTTCTTGCCGGCCCGCTTGTACGAGTGGAGCGTCAGCCCCGAGCAGTCGAAGCGGTGCGGGCCCGCCGCTCCCCACTGGTACGGGGAGCCCTTCTTGGAGGCGGCCACGTTCAGCGCCTTGTGCGCCACGGCCGGGGCGGCCTGCGCCTCCGGTGCGGCTCCGGGCGTCAGCAGCGTCCCGCCCACGGCGGCGAGGGTGAGCGCGGACAGGACCCGGGCGATCCTGGCGGCGGTGGAGGTGTGGCCGGCGGCGTGGTGGCCGCCGGTGCGCTGCGCGGGACCCCCGGTGGGAGGCGGCGCTGCGGGGGAGTCGGAGGTGAGGGGGGACGGGACCTGATTCTGCGTCGGCACGGCAGTACCCTTCGTCAGTCCGCCTGTGAAGGATTGCCTGTCGGGTTCGGACAGGACGAAGATGCCCGGCCGCTGACGCGGCTTCACCCCAAGGGACTGGCGACCCCGCGGTGCGCGGTCGGTCGTCCCGTACTGCTCGGGTCCTCCACTCCTGCCGATCCACTGGTGTCGACCTGGCGTCCGGACGGCGGCAGGACTCGGCGTCCGCCCGGACCGCCCCGCCGGGGTGGCGGGGGCTTGTCGTCGAGACGGATCTTTCCCGCCGGCCGCCGGAATCCCGAGAGCGAAATGAGCGGTGTGAGCCTCGTCACGACTGATCCGATCAGGTGGACAAGGCGTCCGCACGGGCCCGTGGCGTAGCGCTACTGAGCCCCGTACCAGCGGCGGAGCGGCCGTGCGCCGTCGACTGCGTCCACTGCGCCCGCAAGTCGCGCCGTACGAAGTTCGTCCGTTTGCGTCGGCCGAACGGGCGAGGGCCCGTCGCACGGACGGGCCTGAAACCGGTCAGCGCACGGGATCTTGAGGCAGCGTCACACGGCCGGTGCGCCGCTCACCGTCCAGCGCACGCAGCGCACGCGCCAGGGTCGGGGCGTGCACCTCGTGCCCGCCCCGCTCGTGCATCGGGGGCAGCGCGTCGCGCAGCACGGCGGCCCGCCCGACCAGCGCCCGGCCCGCACGCGGTGCGCCGTATGTGTGCGCGCAGCGGGCGGGGCCGAGGCGGGCCAGGAGGTCCACGGTGTCCGGACAGCCGCCCGCGCAGGCACCCTCCGCCTGGGGCAGCGCGGGCAGGGGCGGCGGCTCCGACGCCCGGGCGGGAGTCAACGGCCCGCCTCCCGCCGGCCGCGGACCACCTCGTCCACGAGGCCGTGCGCCTGTGCGCCGGTCGCGTCGAGCACCCGCATCCCGCGCGAGACCGGCCCGCACCCGGGCGGCCTCCCGCCCTGTGCGCCGCGCCAGGAGACCCGCCACCCGCTCCCGCTGACGCAGCAGCTCCCGGGCGCGGAGGTCCAGGTCTGCGTGCTGCCCGGGGCCCGCAGCCGGCCCCGGCCGAGGTGGTGCCCGGTGAGTACCGCCGGTTCGGGCCCGCTGCCGAGCGCCGCGCGTGCGGCAGCCGAACCCGTCCCGGCCGGCGCGCCCCGCACGGGCGCGTGTCCCTCGTCGTGCCCCGTCGGCGGGTGCGCTCGCTCCGGCAGCCGGCGCTCAGCGCGGTCCGGCGCGACGCCCGGCACGGGTGCTGCGGCCATGCGCGGGGTACGCCGTGCCGCGCGCTCCCTCCTGCTCCGCTGGGGCCGCGGGGGCGTCCAGCGCGGGGTCAGCCGATTGCCGCTGCCTGCGGCGTAGGGCGTACGGCCGCGCCCGGCCCGGGGCCCGGCGGCAGCCGCCACGGTGGTCACGGAGGCCGCAGGCCGTCACCAGGGTGCCGCCCGGCTCGGCGACGCCACGGCGCCCGGCGGCCGTTTCCCGGACCGCTCGCCACAGGGGTGTCACGGTGGCGAGCAGGGACGAGCCCGTATGCCCTCGGACGGGGCGCCGGCGGTTCGGGCAGCCGCCCCCGACGGGCCGCCGCGGCCCCGCCGGAACCACAGGAAGCGCTCGTGCGTCCGGCAGGGGCATGGGCATACGCAAAGGAAGCAGAGGAACGGGAAGCACGACGCCGACAGCCGGATCCGGCGGAGCGGCGAGGGACACGGCCGGCTGCCTGCTCACGGCAGCGGGGGCGACGACCGGGGCGGTCGTCTGGACGCCCCGTGCCGCGTTCAGCATCGACGGCGGCTTCGAGGCCCACGCCCGCGATCTCAGCGTGGTCTTCGTCGACCTGCCCCTCATCGTGCTCGGCGGCGCGGCGGTCCCGCTCGCGGCCTGGATGCTGGGCCTGCGCTGGACGCGCCGCCCGTGGGCCGCGGGGATCGCCGCCGTGGCCGCGATCGCGCTCGGCGTGTGGGGCCTCACCGAGTGGTGGACCCCGCGCCAGCACCCGGACCCCGGGTACGGCCCCGGCATCTGAACCGGGGCGCGGCCCGGCTCGACAGGTGCATGCCGCCTGCCCGGACGCCGCTGCAAGCGGGAGCGCACGGGCCGCGGACGGCACGGCTCGGGTCCACGGCCTGACCCCCGCGGGGCACCGGTCGCACGACGCGGTGCCGACGTAGCGATCAAGTGCGCGGTTCTGGGTACTTGCGGACGCATGACGCTCTGGCAACCACCCACACGGAAAGAGGGATACCTGCCGATCGAGGACCACGGCCTGATCGGCGACGGCCGCGGCAGCGCCCTGGTCGGCCGGGACACGGAGATCAGTTTCATGTGCGTCCCCCGGTTCGACGCGGACCCCGTGTTCTGCTCGCTGCTCGACCGGCGCCACGGCGGCACGTTCCGGCTCTCCCCGGCGGACGTGCGGGAGAGCCGGCAGCGCTACGTCGACGACACCGCCGTCCTGGTCACGGAACTGCGCACGGACAGCGGAGCCGTCGAGGTGACGGACGCCTTCCTCCTGCGCCCCGGCGCGAGGCTGGAGGAGGACGCCCCGGCGGCCGCCGGGGAACTCGTCCGCCGCGCCCGGGTCACCCGCGGCGAGGTCACCCTCCGGCTCCACCTGGAGCCGCGCGGCGGCGCCCACGTGCGGCGCAGCGGCGACGCATGGCTGCTCGACTGCCGCAGGCAGGACCTCACCCTGCACCTGAGGTCGTCGCCTCCGCTGGCCCCCGCCGACCCGGAAGTGACCCTCCAGGCGGGGCAGGAACTGGTGGTCCGGCTGCGCTGGGATCCCTCACCCAGCCCGTACGACTCGGCGGACGACGGCCTCCAGGCCACGCTGCGCGCCTGGCGGCGCTGGGCCGGCTTCGTGGTCGAGGGCGTGCCGCGCCCCGACCTCGTGCGCCGGTCGGCCCTGACCCTGAAGCTCCTCGACCACGTCGAGAACGGGGCGATCATCGCCGCCCCCACGTCCTCGCTGCCCGAGCACATCGGAGGCACGCGGAACTGGGACTACCGCTACTCCTGGATCCGCGACGCCGCCTACACCGTGTTCGCCCTGCGCCGTATCGGGCTCCCGCAGGAGGCCGGGGGCTTCCTGGACTGGGCCCTGGCCGCCGCACGCCACAACCACCAGCCGCGGGTGCTGTACGACATCGACGGGAACGTACCGGCCCCGGAGTCCGTGGACGAGGAACTCGAAGGCCACCGCCGCTCCGCCCCGGTGCGGTGGGGGAACGCGGCCGTCGAGCAGACCCAGCACGACGTGTACGGGGAGATCCTCGACTGCGCCTTCCAGCGGGCGGCGACCGGTGGCACCTTCGACCCGCGGCTGTGGCAGTGGCTGGCGGGGCTCGCCGAGCGGGCCGGACACGCCTGGCGTACCCCCGATCACGGCATCTGGGAGGTCCGCACGTCCGGTCGGCCCTTCACCTACTCGGCGGCCATGTGCCAGGTGGCCCTCGACCGGGCCGCCAGGCTCGCGCGCCGACTGGACCTGCCGGGCGACGCCGACTCCTGGGCACGGCAGGCCGAGCAGCTGACCGAGCGGATCCTGCACCACGCCTGGAACGACCGGGTCCGCGCACTCACCGAGGACCTCGGCGGCGGCACCTCGCTCGACGCGTCGCTGCTCGCGCTGCCGCTGCGCCGCGTGGTGCCCGCCGACCACCCGAAGATGGCCGCCACTGTGAAGGCGGTCGCGGAGCGGCTGGGGGCGGGCGGCGGACTGCTGTACCGCTACCTGCCGGACCGTTCACCCGACGGCCTCGACCGCCAGCCGGAGGGAGCGTTCCTGCTGTGCAGCTTCTGGCTCGTGGACAACCTCCTGGGGCAGGGGCGCACCGACGAGGCGGGCGAACTCTTCGAACGGCTGTGCTCGCACGCGAACGGGCTGGGGCTGCTGCCGGAGCAGATCGACCCGTCCGACGGGACGTTCCTCGGCAACTTCCCCCAGGCGATCAGCCATGTCGGACTGGTCTCCAGCGCCGTGGCCCTGGCCCGTACCGCCCGTGGCACGGACCCGGAGCTGTCCACGGGAGCGTGGTTCACCTGACCGCCACGGGCCGCACCCGGGCCTGCCGCGTCCCGGGCCTGCCGCGTCCCCGGCCGGCCGCACCCGGGCCTCCCGAACCCCTCCCCGGCCGCGTCCCGGCCGGGGAAGCCCCGCACGGCTCCCCGGCCGCCCCTCCCGCCCCTGCGGAGGGAAACGGCCGACGTCGGACCCGCCGTCCGGTGGGTCGCGGCTGCGACCCGTACGGATCTCTGTGAAAGTCGGAGCGAACGTGTGCGCCGCCCCGCGGGCGAACAGCGACCACCGTGACAGGAGGCGACGGAAGGCGTGACCGGTCCGATCAGGCGTGCGACGCTCGCGGTCCTCTCCCCGCTGCGGGCGTTCCTGCACGCGGAGAGCGCGGGCGGCCTCGTGCTCGTCCTCGCCGCGCTCGTGGCGCTCGTGTGGGCCAACAGCCCCGCCGCCGACGGGTACGCCGCGTTCTGGGCGCAGAAGATCACCCTCGGCGGCGGGGACGCGAGCATCACCCACGATCTGCAGCACTGGGTCAACGACGGGCTGATGGTCCTCTTCTTCTTCGTCATCGGCCTGGAGATCAAGCGGGAACTGGCCGTGGGGGAACTGCGCGACCGCCGGGCCGCGGCCCTGCCCGCGCTGGCCGCCGTCGGCGGCGTCGTGCTTCCCGCCCTGCTGTACGCGGCCCTCGCCGGAGGCGGGGAGGCGGGCCGCGGCTGGGGCATCCCGATGGCCACCGACATCGCCTTCGCCGTGGGAATCCTGGCCCTGCTGGGCCGCCGCGCCTCCACCGGCGCGAAGCTCTTCCTGCTCAGCGTCGCCATCGTCGACGATATCCTCGCCATCGGCGTCATCGCGCTCTTCTACACCGGGAGCGTGGGTCTCTGGTGGCTGGCCGCCGCCGTGGCCGGGCTGCTGGTCGCCGCGGGCATGCGGCGGGCGGGCGTGAGCTCGCCCTGGGCGTACGTACCCGTGGGGGTGCTCGTCTGGTTCGCCACCCTGGAGTCCGGGGTGCACGCCACGCTCGCCGGGGTCGCCCTCGGACTGCTCACCCCGGCCCGGCCCGTCGGCGGCCGCGAGGTCCTGAACGATCTGGTGCACTCCCTGCACCCGGTCAGCGCCTTCCTCATCGTCCCCGTCTTCGCGCTGGCCAACGCGGGCGTGGACCTCCGCGGCGGCGCGCTGGGTGACGCCTTCGGCCAGTCCGTCACCTGGGCGGTCGCGGTCGGACTCGTCGCCGGCAAGATCGTCGGTATCGGAGGGGTCGCCCACCTGGTGCGGCGGCTGGGCTGGGGGACCCTGCCGGGGGACATGCACCGCCGGGAGATCCTCGGTGCCGCCGCGTTGGGGGGTATCGGCTTCACCGTCTCCTTGTTCATCACCGACCTCGCCTTCACCGACGCGGCGTTGATCGGCCAGGCGAAGGTCGGCATCCTTGCTGCATCCGCGGTCTCGGCCGTCCTGGGGGCGGTGCTGCTGCTCACCGCTCCGACCGGTGCCACCGGCGCGGCGCCCCCGCCGGCCGGGGGCCCGCCGGGAGACCGGGCCGGCACCGGGGGACAGGACTGAAAACCGGCACCGCGAGGAACGAGGACTCCAGACAGGCCACCTGGACCGTACGGGTGAACCGGGAACCGCCCGGGGGTCGGCACCGCATTCAGTGGCCGCCGGGCCGGCCGGGCCCGGCACCGGCCGCACACCGCCGATCGCCGTGAACCCGACCGCCGGGAACCGGGACCGACCGGGAACCGGGACCGACCGGAAACCGGGACCGACCGACAGCAGACCACGACCGACCTGACCACGACCGACAGCAGAGCACGGCCGACCGGGACCCGACCTGACCACGACCGACCGCAGAGCACGGCCGACCGGGGCCACGACCGGCCGTGGAACGACTACCGACCCGCGACTCAGCCCCCCGCGAACCGAGACCGAGCGCAAGGCCGGGAGCCACCGGGCCCCGGTACCTGACGCGGAACCCGAATGGAGGACAGGTGCTGGACATCAGCGCACTCGTCTGGGCCGTCACCATCGGCCTGATCCTCGCCCTGCTCGCCGTCGACCTGATCATGGCCGCCGTACGCCCGCACCGGGTCGGCTTCGGTGAGGCCACGGCGTGGTCGGTGTTCTACATCCTCGTCGCGGTGGGCTTCGGCGTCTGGTTCGGCCTGCGGTACGGCGGCCAGTACGGCACCGAGTACTTCGCGGGCTACATCGTCGAGAAGAGCCTGTCCGTCGACAACCTCTTCGTCTTCGTCATCATCATGAGCACCTTCGCCGTGCCGGAGGAGCACCAGCACAAGGTGCTGACCTTCGGCATCGTGCTCGCCCTGGTCATGAGGGCCATCTTCATCGCGCTGGGCGCCACCCTGCTCGCCCTGTTCTCGTTCATGTTCCTGCTGTTCGGACTGCTGCTGATCTACACGGCCGTGCAGCTGTTCCGGCACCGCGACGAGGACCCCGACATCGACGACAACGTCATGGTGAGGGCCGCGCGCAGGTTCCTGCCGGTCACCCCGGAGTATGTGGGCGGCAGGCTCACCACACGCGTCGACGGACGGCGGATGGTCACCCCGCTGTTCATCGTCCTCCTCGCCATCGGCAGCATCGACCTGCTCTTCGCGCTCGACTCCATCCCCGCGGTGTTCGGCGTCACCCAGGAGGCGTACATCGTCTTCGTCGCCAACGCCTTTGCCCTGCTGGGCCTGCGCGCCCTGTTCTTCCTGGTCAAGGGGCTGCTCGACCGGCTGGTGTACCTGTCCACCGGTCTCGCGCTGATCCTCGCGTTCATCGGTGTCAAGCTCATCCTCCACTGGGCGCACATCGACGTGAACGAGGCGGTTCCCGAGATCCCCACCCCGGTCAGCCTCGCCGTGATCGGCGGCGTCCTCGCGGTCGTCACCGTGGCCAGCCTCATCAAGACCCGCCAGGACCCGACCGCCAAGGCCCACCCCGGTTCGCTGCGCGCGCACCCCGAGAAGCGGGACGACTCCGACCGCCGGGCTGCCCGCTGAACAGGGCGCGCCGGCCCTCTGCGCGGCCCCTCGTACGGCTCGGCGCCATCCGGCCGCACCGACCGGGCCACCGCTGAGCCGCCCGGTGGCTGCCGGCAGCGGGCAGCCGCCGGGCGGCTCCGGCCGGGCGGGTCAGCGGGGCTGCGGCCTGAGTCGGACCGTCGTGATGGCATGCCGGTCGACGCCGGTGATCTCGACGGACCAGTCCCCGAGCCGGATGCTCTCCCCGGGCCGCTGCGGCAGGTGCCCCAGCCGGGCCAGGACGAGGCCCGCGACGGTCGTGTACGGGCCGTGGGCGAGGTCGCCGACGTCGACACCCAGATCGGGGAGGTCGTGCACGGGAAAACTGCCCGGCAGCAGCAGCGTCCCGTCGCGCTGGGTGCGCACGGCCGACACGTCGCGGTCGGTCTCGTCGTAGATCTCCCCGACGATCTCCTCCAGCAGGTCCTCGACCGTCACGATGCCGCCGACGGAGCCGTGCTCGTCCACGACCACGGCGAACTGCTGACGGGCCGCCATCAGGCGCCGCAGCGCCTCGGAGACCTTCATGAAGTCGGAGTAGAAGGGCACGGCGTGGGCGAGGGTGGCGACGGAGGAGCCGTCGTCGGCCGTGATCAGGTCGCGCAGGTGGACGATGCCGACGACCTCGTCCACGTGGCCGGCCCGGACGACCGGGGCACGCGAGTGCCCGGAGCGGGCCAGCTCGACGCGTGCCCGGGCGGCCTGCATGCCGTCGGGCAGGGTGAACACCTGGCGCCGCGGGATCAGGACGGCGCGCAGGGGCCGCTCGTGGATCTCCAGGGCCCCGGAGATGATGGTCCGCTGCTCGGCGGTGAGCCCCCCGTGGCCGACGACCATGTCCCGCAGCTCCTCGGGGCTCGGCGGCGCCTCGGTCTCCCGCGGGTCGCCGCCGAACAGCCGGACGATGACGTTGGTGGTCCGGCTCAGCGCCCACACGACCGGGCGGGACGCGGTGGCCAGCACGTCCAGCGGGGTCGCCGCGAGCAGGGCCCACCGTTCGGCGTACTGCATGGCGAGGCGTTTGGGTGCGAGCTCGCCCGCGACCAGGGTCGCGAAGGTGAGCACGAGGGTGACGAGGCCGATCGCCAGCGGCTCTGCGGCCCGCCCGGCGAAGCCCAGGGCCGGCACGAGCGGCTCGGCGAGTGCGACGGCCGCGGTGGCGGAGGCGAGGAAGCCCGCCAGGGTGATGCCGATCTGAATGGTGGCCAGGAACCGGTTCGGGTCCTCCACGAGGCGTACCAGCCGGGCGGCGGAGGCTCTCCCGCTGCGGCCCAGACGCCTGATCTGGGCCTCGCGCAGCGAGATCAGGGCGATCTCGCTTCCGGCGAACAGCGCGTTGAGCACGATCAGCGCGGCGAGGAGCAGGAGGGTCGACCAGTAGCCGTCCATGAGGCCACCGTGCCATCCGCCGGCATCCCGCGCCGTCCGGCTCGTCCGGACGTGTGGGCACGGTTCGGCGGGCCCCGGGGGAAGGGTGCCGGCGGGGGCGCCGGGGCGGGTGGGGGTGCGCCGGGGGTCAGCCGGCGGTCGGTTCGGAGGCTGCGTGCTCCTGCTCGGGGGCGGGGCTGTCCTCGCGGTGCAGGAACGTGGCCAGGAGATCGCCGACCGGATGGCCGGCCTCCGCGGGGTGGCGCAGTGCCACGGTCGGGTCGATCGTGTACTGGTTCCGGCGGCCTACCCGGGTCCTGGTGAGGTACCCGGCTGCTTCCAGGTCGGCGACGATGAGCTGTACGGCGCGTTCGGTGATGCCGATCAGCTCCGCGACGTCGCGCAAGCGGCAGCCGGGATCCCGGGCGAGAGTGATCAGGACGCGGGCGTGGTTGGTCAGGAAGGTCCAGTGGTCGCTGCGGGCGGAGGTTGGCCGATTCATGTTTCCTCATCGTACGAAGTCGGCTTCAGCCGATCAATGCCATTAGGCGAACAATCATTAGCGAAATAAGTTTCGCATAACGCTTGACGGGTGTTTGGGTGTGCGGGGACGATGGACGCTCCCGGTCCTCTCGGCCCTGGAAGGGGTTTCGATGTCCTCTCGAAGGCCGGCCCTTGCCCGCCGAGCCGCGTCCTGCGCGTGTCGTCTCCGGCAGGCGCGCGGCCGCGGCGGCGGTGGTCGCGCGGCACCACGCCCCGTCGGCGACGGCCTCCGGCCGGGACCTGGCGCGGGCGCCGCACGCAGCCTGGCCGAGGGCCGCGCCCCGGTCGGCGGGCCGTGCGGGTGCGCCGTCGCCTCCGGGGCCGCGGCCGCCGTCTGCGGCGGCACAGGGCGGGCCGCCCGTCGCCCGCTGGGGCCCGCGCTGTGCGGCCGCCCGGTGCGCGGCGCCTGCCGGCCGGCCGGCAGGAGAAGAGCCAGGGGAAGGAGGGGAACGGGTGATGGACGGGCTTGAAGCGCCGACTTCCTGGTGGCTGCCGGCCCTGGCCGCCCTGGCCGTCGGTGGACTGTGCGTGGCCCTCGCCCTGCAGCCGCGCCGGTGGTTCTCCGAGGGGGCGGCGCGCCCGCGAGCGCGGCGCCGTGGCCCCGCGGTCGCCGGCCGGGCTCTCCTCCGTACCGGTGGACCCGGGCACGCCCGACCCGGCCCGAGGCAGACCGCGATGAACGAGGTGTCGTTCTCCGTCCCGCTGTGGGCGTGGGCCGCCGTCACGCTCGTCATCGCCGTCATGCTCGCCGTCGACCTGATCGCCCACCGCGACAGCCACGTCATCGGCTTCAAGGAAGCCGCCCTGTGGTCCGGGGCGTGGATTGCGATCGGTCTCGCCTTCGGCCTGGTCCTGCTGGTCTGGCAGGGCGCCGAGGTGTCCTCCACCTACTACGCGGGCTACCTGATCGAGAAGGCGCTGTCGGTCGACAACGTCTTCGTCTTCGCGCTGGTCTTCTCCTTCTTCGCCGTCCCCGACGCCTACCAGCACAAGGTGCTCTTCTGGGGGGTCATCGGAGCGCTGGGCGCCCGGCTGGTGTTCATCTTCGTCGGCGCCGGGTTGCTTGAGGTGTTCTTCTGGAGCGCCTACCTGTTCGGGGCGTTCCTGATCTGGACCGGCTGGAAGATGGCCGTCTCCAAGGACGTGGAGGTGGACCCTGACCGCAACCCCGTCGTCCGCCTGGTCAAGAGGATCGTGCCCACCGACGCGAGGTACCACGGCGACCGGTTCTTCACGAGGATCGACGGGCGGCGGGTGGCCACGCTGCTCTTTGTGGCGCTGGTCGCGATCGAGGCCACGGACCTGGTCTTCGCCGTCGACTCGGTCGCCGCCGTCCTGGCGATCACCACCAACACGTTCCTGGTGTGGACGGCCAACGCCTTCGCCATCCTGGGCCTGCGGAGTCTGTACTTCTGCCTGGCCGGGCTGCTGCGCCGGTTCGCCTATCTGCACTACGGGCTGGCCGTGCTGCTGGCCTTCGCCGGGGTGAAGCTGATCCTGTCGGAGACCCCGGTGGGGAAGCTGCCGATCCCGCTGACGCTGGGCGTGATCGTGGTGACCCTCACCGTGTCCATCGCCTGGTCCCTCCTGGCCACCCGCGGCGACGGCGGCGACCCAGCGGACGGCGACCCCGCGGACGGTGCCGGAGAGGCCGCGGGCCCCGGGCCGGAGCGTGCCGCGGACCCGCGCACCGACCCCCGGGCTCGGGTGGTGCGCAAGGGCCCCCGTGAACCACCCCGGCGGGCACGGGACGGCGTACGCGTGTCCCCGCGCCGCACCCCACGGCGGGTCCACCGGTCACCGGCACCTCGGCCCGGGCGGCGGGGCTCCCGCGGCCCCGCGAGCCTGCGCCCGTGCCCGGTCGCGGGGCCGGGCACGCACGGCGGCGCTCCCGCGGCACCGGCGCTCTCGTGCGGCCGCGGCACCGGCGCTCCCACGGAGCCGCGGCACCCGCCGCCTGTCGGGTGCGTCAGTCTTCCGCGGTGGCGGTACCGGCCGCCCGCCTGTCGCGTACATCAGCGTTCCGCGGTGGCGGTGCCGGCCGGCCGCCGCGTACGCCACCCTTCCGCGGTAGC
Source organism: Streptomyces sp. CC228A (assembly GCF_021390935.1). Lineage (GTDB taxonomy): Bacteria > Actinomycetota > Actinomycetes > Streptomycetales > Streptomycetaceae > Streptomyces. The sequence continues at coordinate 261,145 of NZ_JAJPUI010000001.1, read as the reverse complement.
GGTAGCGGTACCGGTCGGCCGCCCGCCGCGTGCGTCCGCGCCTCGCGGCCCCCGGTACCGGCCGCCGCCCGCCGCGTACCTCCGCCGCCGTCAGGCGCGGGCGTCCCCACCCCGTACCACCGCGACCGGGCAGTGCGCGTGGTGCAGCATGGCCTGGCTGACCGAGCCCAGGAGCAGGCCCGCGAAACCTCCGCGCCCCCGCGCACCGACCACGAGCATGCGGGCGGAACGGCTCGCCTCGATCAGCGCCTCCCGCGTGGCGCCCCGCACCGCCCTCTGCTCCACCGCCACCTCCGGATACCGGGCCCTGCTGCCGGCGAGCGCCTCGGACACCAGGAGCTGCTCCCCGTCGGCCAGCGCGCCCGGCGGGTTCGCGTACGGCTCGGACCCGTCGTGCGGCTCGGGCAGCGGCGCGTTCCACGTCGTCCAGGCGTGCAGCGCCACCAGGCCGGTGCCGTGCAGCGCCGCCTCGCGGAAGGCGAACTCCACCGCCCGCTCACCCGCCGGGGACCCGTCGACCCCCAGCACGACCGGCCCCGACGGGTCGCCCGCCTCCCGCACCACCAGCAGCGGGCAGGACCCGTGCGCCGCCAGATGGACCGCCGTGGAGCCCACCAGCAGCCCGACGAACCCTCCCGCGCCCCGCGAGCCGACGACCACAAGGTCCGCCTCACGCGACTGCACCTCCAGGACGGACAGCGGCTCGCCCGTCACCACGGCGTGGGTGACGTCCAGGCCGGGCGCCACCGAACGGGCGCGGTCCACCGACTCGGCGACCAGGTGCTCCACCATGTTCCGCAGCCCGCCCTCCGGCGGCCCCAGCGGCACGTGCATCGCAGGCCACAGGAACGCGTGGACCACCCGCAGCCGCGCCCCGCGCAACTCCGCCTCGCGCGCCGCCGCTTCCACCGCGGCGAGACTCGACGGCGACCCGTCCGCGCCGACGACCACAAGACCGGCCACCATGCCTCCAAAGGTGAGGGGAACAATGCCTCCAGGTTCCCGTCCGCCGAGTGCCGGTGCCATGCGCCGACGGTCCCGACCACGGGGCCGAACGGGTACCCCCGGCCGGCCGAAGCTCCCCCGGGATTTCGCGGGACGTCACCGCCACGGCCTTCCGACGAGGCCCCGCAGCCGACCGGGCCGGCCCCGCCGGCCAGGCCCGCCGACCGTGCCCCCGGCGGTTTCCCCCGTCGACCGCGCCCGCCCCGCCGCCCTGCCGGGCCCGCCGTCAACGCCGGCCGCTGCCCCGCCTCCAGCCGGAAGCCGTCCCGCTTCCCATGGGTCGGCAAAACGCCGGTTAACCTCCCGGAAAAACTTCTGCGAGAGTTTGAAATATCTCTCCGACACAGTCGTCCTCGCAGCTCAACAAGGTGTTGAAGCCGGATAGTGTCCCGTTGCGCCCGGGGCGACCGCCGGGCGGGAACTGTGAGGTGAGACGTGTACCTGAGCCCCCACGAGCAGGAACGCCTGCTCGTCCACGTGGCCGCCGACGTGGCCGGCAAGCGCCTCGCCCGCGGTGTGCGGCTCAACCACCCCGAAGCGGTCGCGCTCATCACCTCGCACATCCTGGAAGGCGCCCGCGACGGCCGCACCGTCGCCGAACTCATGGCGTCGGGACGCAAGGTGCTCACCCGCGACGACGTCATGGAGGGCATCCCCGAGATGCTCCACGACGTCCAGGTGGAGGCCACCTTCCCCGACGGCACCAAGCTCGTCACCGTCCACGACCCGATCCTCTGAAGGGCGCGCGGATGATCCCCGGAGAGATCCTGTACGCGGACGAGCCCGTGGCCCTCAACGAAGGGCGCCCGGTGACCCGGCTCACCGTCCTCAACACCGCCGACCGGCCCGTCCAGGTCGGCTCCCACTACCACTTCGCCGAAGCCAACCCCGGCCTGCGCTTCGACCGGGAGGCCGCGCGCGGCCTCCGGCTGAACATCGCCGCCGGCACCGCCGTGCGCTTCGAGCCCGGCGTCCCCGTCGACGTCTCCCTCGTCCCGCTCGCCGGTGCGCGGATCGTCCCGGGGCTGCGCGGAGAGACCGGAGGCCCCCTCGATGACTGAGCCGCGTCCCGTGCTGCTGGACCGCGCCGTCCACGCCGACCTGTTCGGCCCCACCACCGGCGACCGCATCCGCCTCGCGGACACCGACCTCCTCGTCGAGATCGAGGAGGACCGCTGCGGCGGACCGGGACGCGCGGGTGACGAGGCTGTGTTCGGCGGCGGCAAGGTCATCCGCGAGTCCATGGGCCAGTCCCGCGCCGGCCGCGCCGACGGCACCCCCGACACCGTCATCACCGGCGCGGTCGTCCTCGACCACTGGGGGATTGTCAAGGCCGACATCGGCATCCGGGACGGCCGCATCACCGGCATCGGCAAGGCCGGCAACCCCGACACCATGGACGGCGTCCACCCCGACCTGGTCATCGGCCCCGAGACGGAGGTCATCGCGGGCAACGGCAGGATCCTCACCGCCGGAGCCGTCGACGCCCACGTCCACTTCATCTCCCCCACCCTGGCCGGCACCGCCCTCGCCTCCGGCGTCACCACTCTCGTCGGCGGCGGCACCGGACCCGCCGAGGGCACCAAGGCCACCACCGTCACCCCCGGCGGATGGCACCTCGCCCGCATGCTGGAGGCGATGGACGACCTCCCCGTCAACATCGGCCTGCTCGGCAAGGGCAGCACGCTGTCCAGGGAAGCGCTGCACGCCCAACTCCGCGGCGGCGCCCTCGGGTTCAAGATCCACGAGGACTGGGGCGCCACCCCGGCCGCCATCGACACCTGCCTGGACGTCTGCGAGCGGACCGGCGCCCAACTCGCCATCCACACCGACACCCTCAACGAAGCCGGGTTCGTCGGCGACACCCTCGCCGCCATCGCGGGCCGCACCATCCACGCGTACCACACCGAAGGCGCGGGCGGCGGCCACGCACCCGACATCATCACCGTCGTCTCCGAGCCGCACGTGCTGCCCAGCTCGACCAACCCGACCCGGCCGCACACCGTCAACACCGTCGACGAGCACCTCGACATGCTGATGGTCTGCCACCACCTGAACCCCGCCGTCCCCGAGGACCTCGCCTTCGCGGAGTCCCGGATCCGCCCCACCACCATCGCCGCCGAGGACATCCTGCACGACCTCGGAGCGATCTCGATCATCTCCTCCGACTCGCAGGCCATGGGCCGCATCGGCGAGGTGATCCTGCGGACCTGGCAGACCGCGCACGTCATGAAGCGGCGCCGCGGCGCCCTTCCCGGCGACGGCCGCGCCGACAACCACCGCGCCCGCCGGTACGTCGCCAAGTACACGATCAACCCGGCCGCGGCGCAGGGCCTCGACCACGAGATCGGCTCCGTCGAACCCGGCAAACTCGCCGACCTGGTGCTGTGGGAACCGGCCTTCTTCGGCGTCCGGCCCCACCTCGTCATCAAGGGCGGCCAGATCGCGTACGCGCAGATGGGCGACGCCAACGCCTCCATCCCCACGCCCCAACCCGTCCTGCCCCGCCCCATGTTCGGCGCCCACGGCCGCGCCCCCGCGGCCAACTCCGTCAACTTCACCGCGCAGGCCGCCCTCGACGACGGCCTGCCGGAACGGCTCGGACTGGGCAAGAGGTTCACGGCCGCCCGCAGCGTGCGGGGCGTCACCAAGGCGGACATGCGGGAGAACGACGCGACCCCGCACGTGCGGGTCGACCCCGACAGCTTCGCGGTGACCATCGACGGCGAGCCCGTCGAACCCGCCCCCGCCGCGGAACTCCCCATGGCGCAGCGCTATTTCCTCTTCTGAACGGCAGGGAGCAGCATGACCCGGTCCGCACTGCTCGTGCTCGCCGACGGGCGCTTCCCCGCCGGCGGGCACGCCCACTCCGGCGGAGCCGAGGCCGCCGTCCGGGCCGGCCGCCTCAAGGACGCCGCCGACCTGGAGGGCTTCTGCCGCGGCCGCCTGCACACCGCCGGCCTCACCGCCGCCGGGCTCGCCGCGGCCGCCGCCCTCGGGCACGACCCGGCGCACCTCGACGCGGCCGCCGACGCCCGCACCGCCTCGCCCGCGCTGCGCGCGGCCTCCCGCCGCCTCGGCAGGCAGCTGCTGCGGGCCGCCCGCGCCACCTGGCCGTGCCCCGCACTGGACGCCCTCGCCCGGGCGTACCCGCGCGGCGCCCACCAGCCGGTCGTCCTCGGCGCTACCGCCCGCGCCGCCGGACTCGGAGCGCGGGACGCCGCGCACTGCGCCGCGTACGAGACCGTCAGCGGCCCCGCCACCGCGGCCGTGCGGCTGCTCAGCCTCGACCCCTTCCAGGCCGCGGCCGTCCTCGCCCGGCTGGCGCCCGACATGGACGCCGTCGCCGTGCGGGCGGCCGAGGCCGCCGCGGAGGGCGTCGACGCCCTGCCCGCGGCCTCCGCACCCCTGCTGGACATCACGGCGGAGCAGCACGCGGCCTGGCCGGTGCGCCTTTTCGCCTCCTGACCCCCTACCGGGAGCCCTGCATGCACCTCGACCACAGCCACCGACCGGACGGCGCCGCCGCCGTGAGCGCCGACGCGTTCCGCCCCGACGGACGCCGCCGCGCCCTGCGCATCGGCCTCGGCGGGCCCGTCGGGTCCGGCAAGACCGCCACCGTCGCCGCGCTCTGCCGCACCCTGCGCGACCGGCTCTCCCTCGCCGTCGTCACCAACGACATCTACACCCGCGAGGACGCCGAGTTCCTGCTGCGCCACGCCGTCCTGCCGCCCGAGCGGATCGCCGCCGTCGAGACGGGCGCCTGCCCGCACACCGCGATCCGCGACGACATATCCGCCAACCTGGAAGCGGTCGAGGAACTGGAGGAGGCCGTCGGCCCGCTCGACCTGATCCTCGTGGAGTCCGGCGGCGACAACCTCACCGCGACCTTCTCCAAGGGCCTCGTCGACGCCCAGATCTTCGTCATCGACGTCGCGGGCGGCGACGACATCCCGAGGAAGGGCGGTCCCGGCGTCACCACCGCCGACCTGCTCGTCGTCAACAAGACCGACCTCGCTCCGTACACCGGCTCCGACCTGGGGCGCATGGCCCGCGACGCCAAGGAGCAGCGCGGCGACCTGCCCGTCGTCTTCACCTCCCTGACCACACGGGACGGTGTCGCCCCGGTCGCCGACTGGGTGCGGGCGCGCCTGGCGGCCTGGACCGCCCCGGCCGGCGCGGCGTGAGCGTCCGCGCCGCGGCCCGGATCGTCGCCGAGGCGGACGGCACCCTCCCCGTCCTGGAGAGCGCGGGACCGCTCGCCCTGCGCCGCACCCGCGCCACCGGCCCGTACGCCCGGGTCACCGTCGTCGGCGCGATGAGCGCGCCCCTGGGCGGCGACCACCTGAGCCTCGACGTGACCGTACGGGACGGGGCGCGCCTGCTCGTCGACGCGGCGGCGGCGACGGTGTCCCTCCCCGGCGCCGACAGGGCCCCGGCCCGGTACGACGTACGGCTCACCGCGGGGGAGGGGGCCGAACTGCGCTGGCTGCCGGAGCAGCTGATCGCGGCGCACCGGTCGGACCTGCGGATGCGCACCGTCGTCGACCTGGCCCCGGGGGCCCGCCTCGTCCTGCGCGAGGAGCAGGTGCTCGGCCGCGCGGGGGAGCCGCCCGGGACGCTCGCGACCCGGCTCACCGTCCGCCGCGCGGGCCTGCCGCTGCTGGACCAGGAACTGGCCTTCGGGTCCGGCGCGCCCGCGGGCTGGGACGGGGGTGCGGTGCTGGGCGGGCACCGGGCGGTGGGTCAACTCCTCGTCGTGCGGCCCGAGTTCGCCGAGCGGCCCGTGGAGGCGGGGCTGCTCGGCGGCACGGCGGTCCTCACGCCGCTGGCCGGGCCGGGCGCCCTGGTGACGGCGGTGGCCGCCGACGCCCGGCGGCTGCGCGGCGTCCTCGACGAGGCGGCGGCCGCGCTCAGCAGCCCCTGGGCCGATCCTCCGCGGCCTTCACGTCCGCCGCGTACGCGTCCACGTACTCCTGCCCCGACAGCTCCAGGATCCGGTACATGATCTCGTCCGTCACCGCCCGGACCACCGCCTTCTCGTGCTCCAGGCCCGCGAACCGCGAGAAGTCCAGCGGCTCCCCGAACCGGATCGACACCCGCCTGACCTTCGGAAGCACCTTCCCGGGCGGCTGGATCTCGAAGGTGCCCACCATGGCGCACGGCACGACGGGGACCCCCGCCGTCAGCGCCATCACCGCGACGCCGACCTTCCCCTTGTACAGCCGCCCGTCGTGCGACCGGGTGCCCTCCGGGTAGATCCCCAGCAGCTCCCCCCGCCGCAGCACCTCCAGCCCCTCCCGGATGGCGGCCCGCCCGGCGTCCCTGCCGGACCGGTCCACCGGGATCTGACCGGCGCTGCGGAAGAACGCCGCCGTGGCCCGGCCGCTGAGGCCCGGTCCGGTGAAGTACTCCTGCTTCGCGAGGAACGTGATGCGCCGGGGGAGCACCGCGGGCATCAGGAAGTGGTCCGAGAACGACAGGTGGTTCCCCGCCACGATGGCCGCACCGGTCTCCGGCACATGCTCCAGCCCCTCGACCCGCGGCCGCCACAGCAGCCGCAGCAGCGGGCCGAGCAGCACGTACTTGAGCACGTAGTAGAACATCCGTCGTCTCCCTACTCGCCGGACCGGACCTGCCGAGTGCCTTCTACCCCGCTCGCGCGACGCGCGGAGGGGCGGCGAGGGGCGGCGCCGGACTGCCCCGCGACCGTCCGCCGCCGGACGCGCACCGGCCGGCCGGCGACCGCCGTGGGGCGGTGCCCGCTCATTCTGTGCCACGGCCGCGCGGTCCGCCCTGCTGCGCCGCACCCGCCGTGTCGGGCGGCCCGGCGGCCCCGCCGCCGGCGGGAGCGGTGACGCGCGGCGCCGGGACCCGGCGGCCGGCCGCGGCAGCACCGTGCGGGTGGTCCCGTACACCCGGAGGGCCGTCTCGGTGGTGCCGTCGGGGCGCCCGGGGAAGGCATGCCGATCCATGCGGCGAACGGCCCGGAAGGGGACGGCGATGCCTCCAGGGACCAGGCTGCGGCGCGCTGCCGCGGCGGTGGGCGCCCTCTGCGCCATGGCGGCCACGGCAGCGGCGGTACCCGGCGCGGGCAGCGGTCCGCCGGCCGCGCCGACGGCCCGCACCGAGTCCGGGCTCGTGCGCGGGGTCCGCTCCGGGGCGCACGACGTGTACTACGGGATCCCCTACGCGGGACCGCCCACCGGGCAGTACCGGTGGGCCCCGCCCAGGCCCGTACGCCCGTGGGACGGTGTGCGCGACGCGGGCAGGCCCGGACCGCTGTGCCCGCAGGTGCCGTCGCCGTACGCGCCGATCTCCAGTACGGAGGAGGACTGCCTGGTCCTGAACGTCACCACCCCGCCCGCCGCGGCGCGGCGGCCGGCTCCCGTGCTGGTGTGGATCCACGGGGACGGCGCCATCGGCGGCGGCGCCTTCTTCGACGGGCGCCGCCTGGCCGCGCGGGGCCTGCTCGTGGTGACGGTCAACTACCGTCTCGGGGTGTTCGGCGGCTTCGCCCGCCCCGGCCTGCCCGGCTCCGGCACCTTCGGGCTGCTCGACCAGCAGGCCGCACTGGGCTGGGTGCAGCGCAACGCCGCCGCTTTCGGCGGCGACCCGGGCAACGTGACCGTCGCCGGGATGTCGTTCGGGGCGTCGGCCATCGCCGGGCACCTCACGTCGCCGGGCGCCCGCGGGCTGTTCCACCGGGCGGTGACCGCGAGCGGCGAGGGCATGATGGACATGCCCGCGGGAGCGATGGGCCCGGGCGTGCCCGGATACCCGTGGTACGTCTGGCGCACCGGCCGAGAGATGGAGGAGACCACCGAGGCGATGACCGCGCCGCTCGGCTGCCGGGACCCGGACCCGGACCGCTCGCTGCGGTGCCTGCGCGCCCTGCCGGTGAAGCGCATCCTCGAAGTGCCGCACATCATGAACGCCTTCCAGGCGTTCGCGGTCGGCAACGCGACGCTTCCCGAGCTCCCGCCCGACGCGCTGCGGGCCGGCCGCTTCCACCGGGTGCCCGTCCTGTCCGGCGCCACGCGCGACGAGCACCGCACCTTCGTCGGCATGCTGTACGACGCCGTGGGGCGCCCCTTCACGGAGGACGACTACCGCACGTCGCTGCGCACCGCGTTCGGCCCGCAGGCCCGGCGCGTCCGCGCGGCCTACCCGACCGGCTCCTTCCCCTCCCCGGGCCTCGCCTGGGCCACCGTGGTCACGGACCGCATGTGGGCCCGCGGCACGGAGGCGCAGCACAGGGTGCTCGGCAGCCGCGTGCCCCTGTACGCCTACGAGTTCGCCGACCGGGACGCCCCGATGTACCTGCCGCTGCCCGGTCGCTTCGACTTCGGCGCCTTCCACGCCGCCGACGGGCCGTACCTGTTCGAGGACGACCAGGCGGAGCCCCGCTTCACCCCGGCGCAGCGGCGCCTGTCGGCGACCATGACCGCCTACTGGGCGGCCTTCGCGCGCACGGGCGACCCCAACGCGCCGGGCCTGGCCGCATGGCCCGCGCACCGGCCGGCGGACCGCATCCCGTACGTCCAGTCGCTGGCACCCGACCGCGTCGGCCCGGTCGACTACCGCCGGGAGCACCGGTTGGGCTTCTGGCGCCGCCTGCGCTGAGCCCCGGCGGCGCCCGCCCGCCGGGCGCGGGACCCCTGTCCCCGTGCCGGCGGGCGCGCCCCGCCCGCGGCACGGGCCGTCGTGGACGAGCCGGTCCCGTCTGAGGTGGCGGATGTGCGCGGTGGGCGCGGAGCGCAGGTGGCGCCATCCGAGGCGCCTGCTGACGTCGGCCATGATGACCCCCTGATTCTCGTCGGTAGGGCGATAAACAGGGCCCCTGTTCTCGTCAAGTTGACGAAATGGGGGAGGGGTGCAGCCGTCCGCGCCGGGGCCCGGAGGCGGGCGTGAAGTCCGTTGTCAGTGGCCCCGTCTAGGGTTCGATCATGAGTTACGCACTGAGCCCCTACCTCGTCGACATCGCCAAGGCCCGCGCCGCCATCGGATCCGGCGACGACAAGCTGCGCCGCATGATCGGCGGCCGCTTCAAGCAGCAGATGGCCCACGCCGACGAATGGTTCGCCGACGAACTCGCCCAGGGGGCCCCGAGCCGGTACGAGGCGCTGCGCGCGGTGGTGGCCGGCGGCCCGTTCGACGCCGCCCACGCCTTCCAGTACGGCTACGCGTACCAGATGATCTGCGAGTTCCACGGTCGCTGGCTGTTCAACAACGACTTCTCGCCGTTCCGCTCCGGGTGGCTGGAGCGCGTCGACGAGGGCCTGCGGGAGGCGAGCGTCACGGCGGTGGCCGTCACCGACTTCATGTACGGCTCGGTGCCCGAGCCGCTGCCGCGTCCCGACTTCCTCCCGGCGTACGGCGAGTGGACCCCCGACCAGTGCGCCGAGGGCCTCGCCCAGTGGGAGGCCGCCGCACCGGAGAAGCGCGGCGGCCTCGACCCCGAGGTGCTGGCCGCGGTGGAGTCCTGCGTGGACTGGATGCGCCAGGCCCGCGCCCGCGAGGGCTACGGCGTCGTGGCCTTCGGCCACTGACCCGGGATCCGGGGCCGCGCCGCACCGCTGCCGCCCCGGAACCGCACCCCGCCGGTGGCCTCACCCGCGGCAGCGGCCCGGGCAGCGCCACCGCGCGGGGCGGCGGGTCCGGCCGCGGTGAGCCGTAGGTGAGGTCGCCCGGCTTGTGGTCGCGGTGGACACCGCCCGCCGAGACGCACCGGGGCCCGGGCCCGCCGCTCCGCGGGCCCGGGCCCCGGCGGCTCAGGTGTCGCGCGTCGTGAGCATCCCCAGCGTCGCCAGCCCCAGCACCAGCCAGGCGAACCACAGCCACCCGTTGCTGCCGAGCGCCACCGTGTACGCGGTCGTCAGCACCAGCGCCCCGATGGTCAGCACCCCCATGGTCTTCGTGGAACCGGACATCGTGTCCTCCTCACGGCCGCGGGCCTCGCTGCCATGGTCCCGCCACCGGGGCCGGAACGCTAGCTGCTGCCGCGGGCCTGGAGCGAGGCGAGGTACGCGTTGTACGCCTCCAGCTCCTTGTCGCCGTCCCGGTCGGCCGCCCGGTCCGCGCGCCGCGCCGCCCGCTCCTCGGAGCGGTACCACTGGAACAGCAGCGCGACCAGCACCACCACCGAGGGGATCTCGCTGAACGCCCAGGCGATGCCGCCGGCGGCGTTCTGGTCCGACAGCGGGTCCACGCCCAGCGACGCCGGGGCGTTCAGGAAGGTGTTCACCATCGGCTGCGACGCCATCATCAGCGAGATCCCGAAGAACGCGTGGAACGGCATGCCCGCGAAGAGCTCCAGCATCCGCATCACGTACCCCGGGCGGTGCGGCCCCGGGTCCACGCCCATGATCGGCCAGAAGAACGTCAACCCCACGGCCAGGAAGTGCACCATCATAAAGATGTGCCCCGGCCTGGACCCCATGAGGAAGTCGAACAGCGGGGTGAAGTACAGGCCGTACAGGCTGGCGATGAACATGGGGATCGTGAACGCCGGATGCGTGATCACCCGCAGGTACCGGCTGTGCAGCAGCATCAGCAGCCACTCCCGCGGCCCCTTGCCGCGGCCCCGGCCCGCCACCGGCAGCGCCCGCAGCGCCAGCGTCACCGGCGCGCCCAGCAGCACGAGGATGGGGGACAGCATGCTGATCACCATGTGCTGCACCATGTGCACGCTGAACATGACCATGCCGTAGTCGTTCATGCCGGTGCAGGTGACCAGCGCCACGCTCAGCACGCCGAGGGCGAAGAACACCGTCCGGCCGACCGGCCAGGCGTCGCCGCGCCGCCGCAGCCGGACGACCGCCCACCCGTAGAGGGCGAGCGCCACCAGGCAGCTGACGAGGAAGAACGCGTCCGGGGAGAACGCCAGGCCCCGCCCCAGCGTGAACGGCGGAAGGTCCGCCGTCATGCCGTGCCCGCTGTGATCCATCCGCCGGCTCCTGATTCGTGCTGGGTTGTCCGCTTGCCGCACCAGACTAGAACCGCCCCCGGCCGCGTCGGCGACCGGGGGCGGTTCGGGGGCGGGCGGGCCGCGTCACGGGCCGGCCGTACGCGTCACAGGACCGTCTCGGCCTCGGCGTACCGCTCCTCGGGAACCGTCTTCAGCGTCTCCACGGCCTCCGCGAGCGGCACCATCACGATCTCCGTGCCGCGCAGCGCCGTCAGCATGCCGAACTCGCCGCGGTGCACCCCCTCCACCGCGTGCCAGCCGAAGCGGGTCGCCAGGACCCGGTCGTAGGCGGTCGGGGTGCCGCCGCGCTGGACGTGGCCGAGGATCACCGGGCGGGCCTCCTTGCCGAGGCGCCGCTCCAGCTCGACGGAGAGCTGCCGCGCTATCCCGGCGAAGCGCTCGTGGCCGTAGATGTCCTTGCCGCCCTCGTCGAACTCCATGCCGCCCGGCCGGGGCTTCGCGCCCTCGGCGGCCACGACGATCGCGAACCGCTTGCCCGCCGCGAACCGGGCACCGACGCGCGCGGTGAGCTCGTCGAGGTCGAAGGGCCGCTCGGGCACCACGATGGCGTGGGCGCCGGCCGCCATGCCGGAGTGCAGGGCGATCCACCCGGTGTGCCGGCCCATCACCTCCACGATGAGCACCCGCTGGTGGGACTCCGCGGTCGTCTTCAGCCGGTCCAGGGCCTCCGTGGCGACACCGACGGCCGTGTCGAAGCCGAACGTCACGTCGGTCGCGGAGATGTCGTTGTCGATGGTCTTCGGGACGCCGACGATCGGCAGTCCGGCGTCGGACAGCAGCCGGGCCGCCTTCAGGGTGCCCTCGCCGCCGATCGGGATGACCGCGTCGAGGCCGAGCTCGGCGACGTGGCCCTTGGCGCGCTCCACACCGTCCACCAGGTGGGCGGGCTGGACGCGGGACGAGCCGAGGATGGTGCCGCCCTGCGCGAGGATGCCGCCGACCGCGTCGAGGTCGAGCTTGCGGTAGTCGCCTTCCAGGAGGCCCCTCCAGCCGTCGTGGAAGCCGATGACCTCGTCGCCGTGGTCGACGACGGCGCGGTGGACGACGGAGCGGATGACGGCGTTCAGGCCGGGGCAGTCGCCCCCGGACGTGAGCACACCAATGCGCATAGCCCGAAAAACCTTTGCAACGTGGGCGGACTCCCGGACCACGTCGTCCGGCTGGATCGCCGCCACCCTACCGGTACACGGGGTAACCACCGAACCTGACGTCCGACCTTTGGACGACTTCAGAGAAAGCGACAAAACCGCAGGCGGCCGTACGCAACAGACGTTCGCACGGCCGCCCGGATGAGCGGTTTCCGGCCCTCCCGGGGCCGCTGCCGGCCCGGTGCCGGCCGGGGGTCACTCGGGCTGGCTCGCCGCCGCGATCCGCTCGGCGCGCAGCGCGTCGTACCACCGCTCGTCGGCCGGCGGCAGCGCGTTGACGTCCAGGGCCAGCTTCAGCAGCAGGTCCGCGATCTGCGGGTTGCGGGCCATGACCGGGCCGTGCATGTACGTGCCGAACACGGTCTCGTTGTACGCGCCCTCGGTGCCGTCGCCGGTGCCGTTGCCCTTGCCGAACACGGTCCGGGCGAAGGGGCGGGCGGTCGGGCCGAGGTGGGTGACGCCCTGGTGGTTCTCGAACCCGGTCAGCTGCGGGAGCCCCAGCCGCGGATCGATGTCGGCGAGGACGTCGCCGACGCACCGCTCGCCCTCGCCGCGCGTGGAGATGACGTCGAGGAGGCCCAGGCCGGGCTCCCGCTCCCCGAGGTCGTTGATGAACTCGTGTCCGAGGATCTGGTAGCCAGCGCAGACGGAGAAGATGATCGCGCCGTTCTCGGCGGCCCGGGTCAGGCCGGAGTCCCGGCGGAGCCGCTCGGCGGCCAGCCGCTGCGGCCGGTCCTCGCCGCCGCCGATGAGGTAGATGTCGCCGGAGGTCGGCACGGCCTGGTCGCTGCGTACGTCGATGCGCTGCACGTCCAGGCCGCGCTGCCGGGCCCGGCGCTCGGTGACCAGCACGTTGCCCTGGTCGCCGTACGTGCTCAGCAGGTCCGGGTAGACCCACACCAGGCGCAGGCTGCTGTCGCTCATGCTCGTTTCGTCCTTCGCGGAGGGTGGTCAGTTGCCGACGCGGCGGCGCACGTCCTGGAACGCCGTGTAGTTGGCGATCAGCTCGATCCGGCCGGGCGGGGCGAGCTGCACGGCCTCGTCGAGGGTCTCGCAGACCCGGAAGTCCAGACCGGCGACGTCCAGGCGCACGGCCAGGTCGAGCCTGCGGTCGCCGAGGACGAAGATCGGATGACCGGCCAGCCGCGGGTAGTCGACGTCCCACAGCCACGAGGTGTCCGTGCCGTCCGCGCCCCGGGCGTTGACGGACAGGATGACGGGTGTCGGCGGCGGGTCGATGAGCGAGAACGTCTCCAGCCAGCCGGCCGGGTTCTTGGCGAGCAGCAGCCGCAGGTCGCGGCCCTGGAAGGACACCACGTCGTAGCGTCCGGCCACCGCCTGCACGTCGTACATGCGCTCCAGGGCGACCTGCGGCGGCACCCCGAAGACCGCGGCGACGGCCGCGGAGGTGGCGGCGTTCGCCTTGTTGGCGCGACCGGGCAGCCGGAGGCGGATGGGCCAGGCCTGGCCGTGCGGGTCCAGCACGTGGTCGCCGCTCAGCGCCCACGTGGGGGAGGGGCGGCGGAAACCGCACTCGCCGCAGAACCAGTCGTCGCCGGGCCGCTGCATGACACCGCCGCAGGCGGGGCAGGACCAGGCGTCGTCCTTCCACTCCTGGCCGGCCGCCACCCACACGACGTTCGCGCACGAGGAGGCGGCCCACACGACCAGCGGGTCGTCGGCGTTGGCGATGACCACGGCCTTCTGGCCGGACAGTCCCTCCCGCCACTTCTCGGCGAGCATCCGGGTCTCGGCGGCGCGGTCGAGCTGGTCGCGGGAGAGGTTCAGCAGCGCCACCGCCTTGGGCGTGACGTCCCGGGCCACCCCGGCCAGGTACTTCTCGTCGACCTCGATGACGCCGTACTTCGCCTCACCGCCGCCGGCGAGGGCGGAGGTGATGCCCGCGGGCATGTTGGCGCCGAGCGCGTTGGAGACGACGGGCCCGCTGGCGCGCAGGGCCTCGGCGATCAGGCGCGTCGTCGTCGTCTTGCCGTTGGTCGCCGAGACCAGGACGACGTCCAGGTGCTGCGCGAGCCGCCCCAGAAGATCCGGGTCCAGCTTGAGGGCCACCCGGCCACCGATCACCGATCCGCTGCCGCGGCCCGCCGCGCGAGACACCGCCGCTGCGGCCTTGCCCGCCGTCACGGCCAGCTTGGCGCGCGGCGACAGCGGCTCCGAGTTGCCTGCCATCGTCCTTGTTCCTCCTAGCGTGGGTCCTGGCTCAGCCTATCGAGAGACGGCCGCCGCCCCGAACCCCGCCACCTGCGAACCCGCCGGTCAGACCGGGACCGTAGGCTGAACGCCATGCGAAACCGGCCGATCCCCGGCAGTTCCGGCGCCGTGCGGGCCATGACCCTCCACGGCGCTCCGGTGCTGCACAGCCCCTGCGAGCCCGTCACCGACTTCGGCCCGTCCCTGGCCGGGCTGGTGGAGGACATGTTCGCCACGATGTACGCCGCGAACGGCGTCGGGCTCGCGGCGAACCAGGTGGGGGTCGGCCTGCGGGTCTTCGTCTACGACTGCCCCGACGACGAGGACGTCCGCCACCTCGGCCACGTCGTCAACCCCCGTCTGGTCGCCGCCGACGGCCCGCTGGTCCGCGGCCCCGAGGGCTGCCTGTCCCTGCCCGGCCTGGAGGCCGGGACGGCGCGCCACGACCACGCGGTGGTGGAGGGCGTCACCGTCCGCGGCGAGCCCGTGCGGGTGGAGGGCACCGGCTTCTTCGCCCGCTGCCTGCAGCATGAATGCGACCACGTGGACGGCCTCGTCTACCCCGACCGCCTCACCGGCTGGCGCCGCACCCGCCTGCTGCGCGCCGCCCGCCGCACACCCTGGGGCGGCCGCGGCCCGGTCGCCTGACACTGCCGCCCGGGCGTCCGGACGTCCGGCCCGAAGGGTCCCGGCCCGCTGCCACGCGCCTGCTTGACGGCGCGTCGGATCGGATGGGCCCCGCTGTGACGGTGGCGGACGGGTGAAGTCCCGCGGGTGACCGCGCTGTCGGCCTTCCGCACGGCGGATCCGCTCAGCGAAGGGGCCGGTGGGGGGCGTGCGGGGCGCCCGGTCGAGGGTTCGGGGCGTCGGCGTCGGCGCCGTCGTCCGGCGTGGATCCGGGTGCCCGCGGGCAGGGGTGCGGGGTGCCGGGCCCGGCCGTCCCGTCACGGGCGGGTGCCGCCCCGGGTCAGAAGCCCGGGCCGTCCTTGCGGTCGTCGGCGGCGGCCAGCCGGCCCCACAGCAGGTCCGCCAGCGAGGAGACGAGTGCGGCGCGGGCGCAGGGCCGCTCGCCGAGCCACCAGTCCCCGGCGGCGTGCATCATGCCGACGATGCCGTGGCCCCACGCGCGGGCCAGCACCTCTCCGCCGTCGCCCAGCTCGATCCGCTCCGCGATGACGTCCGCCAGCTCCTCGCCCATGCGGCGCAGCAGCGGCGCCGAGTGCCGGCCCAGGCCCGTGTCGTCGCCGGGGTGCATCAGGAAGCGGTACACCTGGGGCCGCGCCTCGATCGCGGCGAGGTACGTGTCGAGGGTGGCCTCCACCCGCCGGCGCCGCTCCGAGGGGGCGTCCAGGGCGGCGCGCAGCGCGGCGAGCAGGGCGTCGGTGTGGCGCTTGGCCAGGGCGCTGTACAGGCCGCCCTTGTCGCCGAAGTGGCGGTAGAGGATCGGCTTGGTGATGCCGGCCTCGGCGGCGATGGCGTTCATGGAGGCCTGCGGGCCGTCGCGGAGGACCACGCGGTCGGCCGCCTCCAGCAGTTCGCGCCGCCGCTGCTCGGCCGACCGCTGCTGCTCGGTCCGGTGGGTGGTGTCCATAGCGTCTCTCCCCGCCCTTCACATGTTCCTTCAGGCCAGCGCAACGTAACACCCCCTCCGGCCACGACGCCGGTTGACAGCTTTTACCTGCCGGTAACAGACTGTGGTTACCGCAAGTAACGCTCATGCCCGCCGGAGGGACACCATGGCCGAGTTCACGTTCGAGCTCAACGAGGACCAGAAGCAGGTCCGGGACTGGCTGCACGGCTTCGCCAGGGACGTGATCAGGCCCGCGGCCGCCGAGTGGGACGAGCGGGAGGAGACGCCCTGGCCGGTCATCCAGGAGGCCGCGAAGGTCGGCATCTACTCGCTCGACTTCTACGCCCAGCAGTTCTTCGACCCCACGGGCCTCGGCATCCCGATGACCATGGAGGAGCTGTTCTGGGGCGACGCGGGCATCGCCCTCTCCATCGTCGGCACCGGCCTCGCCGCCGTGGGCGTCCTCGCCAACGGCACCGAGGAGCAGGTCGGGACCTGGCTCCCGCAGATGTACGGCGACACCGACGACGTGAAGGTGGCCGCCTTCTGCTCCTCCGAGCCCGACGCGGGCTCCGACGTCGCCTCGATGCGCACCCGTGCCGTCTACGACCAGGCCAAGGACGAGTGGGTGCTCAACGGCACCAAGACCTGGGCCACGAACGGCGGCATCGCCCACGTGCACGTGGTGGTGGCCGTCGTGGACGCCGACCTCGGCTCGAAGGGGCATGCCTCCTTCATCATCCCACCGGGCACCCCGGGGCTCTCGCAGGGCCAGAAGTTCAAGAAGCACGGCATCCGCGCCTCCCACACCGCCGAGGTGGTCCTGGAGGACGTCCGCGTCCCCGGCTCCTGCCTGCTCGGCGGCAAGGAGAAGCTGGACGAGCGGCTCGCCCGGGCCCGCGAGAAGGCGAAGGAGGGCGGGGAGCGCGTGAAGAACGCCGCCATGGCGACGTTCGAGGCGTCCCGCCCCGCCGTCGGCGCCATGGCCGTGGGCACCGCCCGCGCCGCGTACGAGGTCGCCCTCGACTACGCGAAGACCCGCAGGCAGTTCGGCCGCCCGATCATCGACAACCAGGGCGTCGCCTTCCAGCTCGCCGACATGCGCACCCGGATCGACGCGGCGCGGCTGCTGGTCTGGCGCGCCTCCTGGATGGCGACCGCCGGCAGGCCCTTCGAGAACGCCGAGGGCTCCATGTCCAAGCTGTACGCCAGCGAGGTGGCCAAGGACGTCACCGCCCAGGCCGTCCAGATACTCGGCGGCAACGGCTACACCCGGGAGTACCCGGTCGAGCGCATGCACCGGGACAGCGCGATCTACACGATCTTCGAGGGCACCAGCGAGATCCAGCGCCTCGTCATCGCGCGCACCCTGTCGGGGGTGGCCATCCGCTAGATGAATGAGTCCGATGTTCGTGCTGGTCGCGACCATGGCGAAGGGCGCCCGTTGGTCAGTGTGTGAAGACAAACCTGGACGCCCTTCTGGCGGCACTGTACGTGTTCATCGACGACCATGTGGCGCCTTGTCGCCGGATCGGGCGACCCCCGAAACTGACGGACGCCGAACTGCTGTGCCTGGCGGTCGCCCAGGTCCTGCTCGGTTTTCCCTCGGCCCGGCACTGGATCCGCTTCGCCCACGCCCGCCTCGGCCACCTGTTCCGCTACCTGCCCCAGCAGTCCGCCTACAACAAGCGCCTCAACGCCGCAGGCCCCCTGATCAGCCGCGTGATCGAGGCACTGGCCCGGCAGGTGCCGACCTGGAACGACGACCTGCGGCTGATCGACTCCACCCCGCTGCCCTGCGCGGCCTCCCGCGAGACCGTCAAACGCTCCGACCTGGCCGGACACTGCGGGTACGGCTACTGCCGCAGCCACTCCCGCTTCTTCTGGGGCTTCCGCCTCTACCTGGTCACCACCGCCGAAGGCATGCCCGTCACCTGGTGCCTGGCCAACCCCAAGATCGGCGAACGGGAGGTGATGGCCGCGCTACTCGAACGCGACCACCACCTCGTCCGCCAAGGACAGGTGATCCTCGCCGACAAGGGCTTCGCCGGGAAGGAGTTCGAAGCGTTCTGCTCCGAGCGGCTCGGGGTTCATCTGGTGCGGCCGGACCGCGAGGACGAACCGGCCCGGCACGGAAAGATCGCCCGGGTCCGGCAGTGGATCGAAGCCGTCATCGACACCCTCAAGGGCCAGCTCAGCCTCGAACAGCACGGCGGCAGAACCCCGGCCGGAGTCTTCGCCCGCACCGGCCAACGACTCCTCGCCCTCGCCGCCGGCATCTGGCACAACTGGGCCACCAACGCCCCCGTCAAGCGATCACTGATCGCCTACGACCACTGAAGACATCGGACTCATTCATCTAGGCGGGTCGGGCCGGCGGCGTACCCGTACGGGGGACGGTCAGAGGCCGGCCGCGGCGTCGCACGGGGGACCCGTGCGGATCCGGCGGCCGGCCGGGTCGTCGGCGGGGCGGGAGGAACGGGGCGGGCGCCCCGTTCCGGCGGGTCGTTACGCGGCGGGCGCGATGTCGCCCTGCTGGGTGGCGGCCCATGCCTTGATCAGGGCCTGGTAGATCCGCTGCCCGTCCGCCGACAGGGTTCCGCCCGAACGTGCCCAGAGCTCGCGGATCGCGGCGTTCAGGGCGTCGGCGTCGGGCCTGTCGTGGTGCATGGGGGACTGGGACATGCCGTTCAGCGTACTGGCCGGAACCAGCCGTTCCGCGCTCCTACCCTCGAACGTGACCATTCACACGCGCTGCGCCAGGCCCCTTCGAGCGCCCAGGCCAGGCCCCCTCAAGCGCCCCGCGAGGCGGCTTCGAGCGCCCTTCGGTCCCGCGTCGAGCGGGCAGCCCGTAAGCGTCCCGCCGACCCGCGCGACCCGCGGCAGCCCGTACGCGTCACCGCCGCCCCGCGGCCCGGCCCGCGGGGCGGTGCCCCCGCCGCCCCGGCCCGCCTGGACGGCGCCGCCGCCACCCCGGCACGCCTGGACGGCGCCCCCCGAGCGGGGCGCCGTCCGTGTGCATCCGCCGCCCGGGGCGCGGCGAAGGCGCTGAGCACGGGGGACGGGGAAGCCCCGCCCCGCGGCTACTTCACCGAGCCGGCCATCACGCCCTGCACGAAGTGGCGCTGGAACGCGAGGAACACCACCAGCGGCACCACCAGCGACAGGAACGCACCGGGGGCCAGCACGTCGATGTTGCTGCCGAACTGCCGCACCTGCGACTGGAGCTCCACGGTCAGCGGCTGCGACTGCGAGTCCGCGAACAGCAGTGCCACCAGCATGTCGTTCCACACCCACAGGAACTGGAAGATGGCCAGGCTCGCGATCGCCGGGCGCCCGACCGGCAGCACGAGGCGCGTGAAGATGCGCCACTCGCCCCCGCCGTCCATCCGCGCCGCCTCCAGCATCTCCTTCGGTATCTCGGCGAAGTAGTTGCGCAGCAGGAAGATCGCGAAGGGCAGGCCGTACGCCACGTGGAACAGGACCACGCCCGGGATCGTGCCGAACAGCCCCACCGCCCCGAAGAGCTTCGCCACCGGCAGCAGCCCGACCTGCACCGGCACCACCAGCAGGGCCACCACGAGCAGGAACAGCCAGTCCCGGCCCGGGAACTCCAGCCACGCGAAGGCGTAGCCGGCCAGCGCCGCGAGGCCCACGACCAGCCCCGTCGCCGGAACCGAGATCAGGACCGTGTTCCAGAACGCCGCGGTCATGCCCGCGTTGTCCAGCAGCGCCGCGTAGTTCGCGAACGACAACTGGCCCGGGTCCGCCAGCGCGGTCCACCAGCCGCTCGACGAGCTGTCCGCCGCCGAACGCAGCGACGACACCAGCAGCCCCGCCACGGGGGTGATCCACACCAGCCCCACCAGCAGCAGGAACGCCTGCACCACGCCGTTGCCGAGCCAGCGGCGCAGCCGGCGGGGTCCGGTGGTCCTCACGGGGGCGGTCGCTGCGGCGCTCATGACTGGCTCCTGCGGAAGCGGCGTACGTTGAAGACCATCGCCGGGATCACCAGCAGCAGGAGCAGCACGCCCAGCGCACTGCCCAGGCCCTGGTCGTTCCCGCCGCCGAACGACACCAGCCACATCTGCGTGGCCAGCACCGTGGCGTCCTGCTGCACCGGCCCCGGCGCGATGATGTAGATGAGGTCGAAGACCTTCATCACGTTGATGACCAGCGTGACGAAGACCACCGTCAGCACCGGCGCCAGCAGGGGCACCGTGATCCGGCGGAAGATCTGCCACTCGTTCGCGCCGTCCATCCGCGCCGCCTCCAGCGCGTCCCGCGGCAGCGCCGACAGGCCCGCACCGATCAGCACCATCGCGAAGCCGGTCCAGATCCACAGGTACGCCCCGATGATGGCGGGCGTCACCAGCGCGGGCCCCAGCCAGGACACCCCCGTGTACGGCGCGGCGAAGTTCGCTTCCGGCAGGCGCAGCGCGTAACCGCCGGACGCCTCCAGGCCCGTGAAGGCGAAGGAGCCGTCCGCGGCCGTCGTCGCCGACGCCACCGCCGCGCCGTCCCGCACCGCTTCCACGGCGACGCCCGGCAGGCCGGACTCCTCGGCGTCCACCTCGCCCGGGCGCCCCCCGCCGCCCGGGGTGAAGTCCAGGTACACCACGCCGCGCAGTTCCCCGGCCGCCGCCGGGGCCGAGGCCGCCTGCGCCGCCGGGCGCGCCGCCGCGGGCACGTCCTGCGGCTTCACGCCGACCAGCGGCAGGGCCACCGGCGCCGCGCCCGGCGAGAGGGCCGCGGCCGTCTCGTAGGCGCCGCCCGGGGCCTTCCGCACGGACTCGCCCTCGCGGGCCCGCGCGCCGGGGTACGGCGAGCCGTCCTCGACCAGGTCGTGGACGCCCACGACCGCCGCGTTCAGGACGCCCTTGTCCGGGTCCTCCTCGTACGCGAGGCGGAAGATGATGCCCGCCGCCAGGAACGACACCGCCATGGGCAGGAACAGCAGCACCTTGAAGGCCGCCGCCCAGCGGATCTTCTCCACCAGCACCGCCAGGACCAGCCCGAGGCCGGTCAGCAGGGTGGGGGCCACGACGACCCAGATCGTGCTGTTGCGGATGGCCCTCAGCGTGGCCGGGTCGCGGAACATCTCGACGTAGTTGCCGCCGCCCACGAAGCGGGTGCCGGACGCGTCGAAGAGGCTCCGGCCGACCGAGAAGAGGACCGGGTACACCACCAGCGCGCCGAGCAGCAGCAGCGCCGGCAGGACGAAGGCGACGGCGATGACGCGCCGGCGCCGCCCGGCGCGGCGCCGCGGGTCCGCGCCGGCGCCGCGCCGGGCGGCTGCCCGGGCGGTCGCCTCCGCGGGCGCGGTGCCGCGCCGGGGGGAACGGGTGACTGTGGTCATGGGGGAGCGCCGCCTCAGCCCTGGTTCGCGGAGCCGTAGGCCTTGGCCGCGGCCGCCTCCAGCGCGGCCGCCGTCGCCTCGGGCTTCGACGGGTCGCGCAGGAAGTCCTGGAGGATCTTCCACTCGCCCGCGCCCTTGGTGCCGCCGAACGCCGCCGGGGCCTGGTCCGACATGTCGAAGCGGACGGTGTCCCCGGCGTCCACCAGGGACTTGGCGGTGGCCCGCAGGGTCGCGTCGCCGTACGCCCCGAGGTCCAGGGCCTTGTTCGGGGAGATGAATCCGCCCTCGGCGGCCCAGACGGCTGCGGCCTCGGGCGTCGCCAGGAACTCCAGGAGGGCCATGGCGGCCTTCTGGTTCCTGCCGTCCTTCAGGACGACCGCCGCGTCACCGCCGCTGACCACCGGCGCCTCGCCCCCGCCGACCGCGGGGAAGGGGAAGAAGTCCGCGTCCTCGCCGATCTTCCGGCCGAACTCGTCCTTCGCGACACCGGCGACGAAGTCGCCCTCGTACACCATCCCGGCCTCCTGCTTCGGGCCGAAGACCTTCTCGACGGAGCCGGGGAAGTCGGTGGCGAGCGCGCCCTTCCTGCCGCCGGCCAGCAGCTTGTCGTCGGAGAACAGCCTGGCGAGGGTCCTGAGGGCCTCGACGACCGTCGGGTCCGTCCACGGGATCTCGTGCTTGGCGAGCTGGTCGTACTTCTGGGGGCCGGCCTGCGACAGGTAGACGTTCTCGAACCAGTCGGTGAGCGTCCAGCCGTCCTCGCCGGCCACGGCGAACGCAGGAACGCCGGAGTCGGCGACGGTGCGGGCCGCGGTGAGCATCTCGTCGTACGTCTTCGGGGGCTTCACACCGGCGGTGTCCAGGGCCGCGGGGTCGTACCAGACGGTCGACTTGTTCGCGGCCTTGAAGTAGAGGCCGTACAGCGTGCCGTCCACGGAGCCGTAGCCCTTCCAGACGGGTGCGAAGTTCGCGTCGACCGTCTTCTCGGCGGACTTCGACAGCGGCGCGAGCCACTTGTTCTTCGCGAACTGCTGGAGCACGCCGACCTGGGGGACCATCACCACGTCGGGGGCGTTGCCGCCCTCGATCTTGCTGCCGACGACGGTGGACACGTTGTCGCCCGTGGAGACGAAGCGGGTCTTCGCCCCGGTCTGCTCGGTGAAGGCGTCCAGCACCTTCTGGAAGTTCTTCTGCTCGGTGCCCGACCAGACGCCGGCGACGGTGAGGGTCTGCCCGGACAGCGCCTTCTCGCCACCGCTCGCGGTGCCGACCGGGTCGCCGCCGCACGCGGTGGCGCCGAGGGCCAGCGCGGCGGTGAGGGCCGAGCAGCACGCCGTCTTCAGGAAGCGTCGTCTCATCATCTTCGTACCTTTCGCGGGGAGTTACGAGGGACTTGCGAGGGACCTACGCGGACAGGGAGGCGGACGGGGGACTGGTGGTGCGGTCGGTGATCCACCAGGCGGCGGTGGCACCGGGCAGCGCCCCGGGCGGGCACGGCCCGCTGGCCAGCAGCGGCGATCCGGGGACGGGGGCGGGCACGGGCGCGGTGCCGAAGTTCACGGCGCACACCAGGCCGTCGCCCCGCTCGAAGGCGAGGACGTCCGGCGGCGCCTCCAGCCAGCGCAGGGGGCCCTCGCCCAGCTGCGGCAGGCCGCGCCGCAGCTGGAGCCCGTCCCGGTACAGGTGCCAGAAGGAGCGGGTGTCGGCGAGCGCCCGGTCGGTGGCGTGCTCGGCGAACCAGGACGGCTGCGGCAGCCAGGGCCGCGCCTCCGCTCCGGCGCTGAACCCGAAGGGCGAGGCGTGCCCGGACCAGGGGAGCGGGACCCGGCACCCGTCGCGGATCCGGGCGCGGCTGCCGGTGCGGTGGAAGATCGGGTCGGTGAGGACCTCGTCCGGCAGGTCCACGACCTCCGGCAGCCCGAGCTCCTCGCCCTGGTAGACGTACGCGGCGCCGGGCAGCGCCAGCATCAGCAGCGCGGCGGCGCGGGCGCGGGCGGCGCCGAGGCCGCTGCCCTCCGTGCCGGACTCGCCGTACCGGGTCACCGTGCGCACCTGGTCGTGGTTGTTGAGCACCCACGTGACGCTGGAACCGGTGCCGGCGATGTCGCGCAGCGCCTCGTCGATGACCCCGCGGAACGCGGCCGCGTCCCAGGGGGCGCCGAGCAGGTCGAAGAAGAACGCCTGGTGCAGCTCGTCGGGGCGCACGTACAGCGCGTGCTCGCGGGCGGTGGGCACGGACACCTCGCCGACCAGCAGCCGTTCCCGGCCGTCGCGCGCCGTGTACTCCTCGCACACCGTGCGCCACCGGCGCCACACGTCGTGCACCTCGGGCTGGTTCCAGGCCAGCGGGTTGACGGAGTCGCGGGTGCGGGCGTCGGCCTCCGGGTCGTCGGAGTCGGGCAGGTCCGGGTGCTTGAACAGCCCTGCGGCCACGTCGATCCGGAAGCCGTCCACCCCCCGGTCGAGCCAGAAGCGGAGCACCTCCTCGAAGTGGGCGGGCACCTCGGGGTTGCGCCAGTTCAGGTCGGGCTGCTCGGGCGTGAACATGTGCAGGTACCACTGGCCGGGCGTGCCGTCCTGCTCGGTGACCCGGCTCCAGGCCGGGCCGCCGAACATGGCGTGCCAGTTGTTGGGCGGCAGGTCGCCGCCCGGGCCCCGGCCCTCCGCGAAGTGGAACCGGCCGCGGGCGTCGCTGCCGGGGCCGCCGGCGAGCGCCTCGCGGAACCACGGGTGCTCGCTGGAGCAGTGGTTCGGGACGATGTCGAGCAGCACCCGGATCCCCAGCCGGTGCGCGTCGGCGACGAGCCGGCCGAACTCGTCGAGGTCGCCGTAGACCGGGTCCACGTCGCAGTAGTCGGCGACGTCGTAGCCGTGGTCGTGCTGCGGCGAGGGGTAGAAGGGGCTGAGCCAGATGCCGTCCACGCCCAGTTTCTTGAGGTACGGCAGGCCGCTGCGGACACCGGCGAGGTCGCCGATCCCGTCGCCGGTGCTGTCCAGGAAGCTGCGGACGTACACCTGGTAGATCACCGCGTCGCGCCACCAGGAGTGCGTCTGCGTGGAGCGGTGCGAGAGGCCGTCGCCAGCCGGGGCTGTGAGCATCACCCGTTGACCTGTTTCTGCGTGAAGGGTGCACGCTGCCCGAGCAAGGGCAGCGGTTATGCATGCATGTTAGGTAGCTGGGTTCATCAGAAGTCAACGACGATGTAATAAACACTGGCGAGTTACCAGGAAATGACCCGGTTTGTCCCCTCGGAAACCGGCAGCCTGGAGGCGCCCGGCATGCCTAACAGGTAAATAGGGGTGGGGTGGCTCGGCCATGAACGGGCCTCATACGGCCCTCGCGACGCCAGGCGCCCGTCCGCAGCCGCCGCGCCGTGCGGGGCGCCGCCGCGGCCGCACCATCGCGGGGCGGCGCGGCTGCCGAACCCCGCGGGGCGGCGCGGGCCGCCGGTGGCCGCCCGCGGCACCGGCAGCCGCTCCATCCTCCGCCGGACCGCCGCCGGACCTCCGCCGGCACCCGCCGCCGGTCCCGCCGCCGCGCCCCGAGGACGCGTCCGCGCTCCGAGGCGCCGCCGCGCCCCGAGGACGCGTCCGCGCTCCGAGGCGCTGCCGCACCCCGGGGACGCCAGGCGTCCCGAGGGGCGGCGGGTCAGGTGACCGCCGGGACGGCGCCGCCGGGCCTCAGCGGGCTGCCAGCGCCTCCAGCTCCGCCGTCATCCGCCGTACCGCCGCCTCGGGCGACTGGCGCTGCGCCAGCACGTCGTGCATCACCGCCTGGACCACCAGGCTCACCTGGCCGTACCGCGGGCTCTTCGGGCGCGGGCGGGCCGCCAGCACGCTCTCCCGCAGCGCCGGCAGGTACGGGAAGGCCCGCACCAGCTCGGCGTCCTCGTACAGCGCGGCCCGCACCGGCGGCAGGGCGCCCTCCGTGAGGACCCGCCGCTGCACCGGCTCGCTCGTCAGGTACGCGATCAGCTCCGCCGCGGTCCCGGGGTGCCGCGCCCGTTCGCTCACCGCCAGGTTCGACCCGCCCAGCACGCTCGTGCCCGGCCCGTCGGCCCCCGGCAGCGGTACGGCTCCGAAGCGCCCGGCCACCCGCGAACCGGGCCCGGCCGCGGCCGCCCAGGCGTAGGGCCAGTTCCGCAGGAAGAGCAGCCTCCCGTCCTGGAACGCCCGGCGCGACTCCTCCTCCGTGTACGCCAGGGCCTCGCGCGGGATCCATCCGTCGCGGACACCGCGCGCCAGGAAGTCCACCCCGGCCCGCGCGGCCGCCGCGTCCCCGGCCGTCCGGCCGCCGCCCCCGGCCGTGCCCGGCACCGCCCCGCCCGCCGAGTAGACGGCCTCCACGGTGTTGACCGTCAGCCCCTCATAGGGCAGGAACTGGCCCGCGTAGCCGCCGAGCCCGTGCCTCGGGGCGAGCGCCGCGGCCTGCCGCTCCAGCTCCGCCCAGGTGCGCGGGGGCCGCTCGCCCTCCGCCGCCAGCACGTCGGACCGGTAGAACAGCATGCCCGCGTTGGTCACGTACGGGACCGCGTACAGCTTCCCGCCGTACGTGGCGGTGTCGACGACCGGCGGCAGCAGGGCGCCGAGCGGGAAGCGGCGCGCCTCCAGCGGCGCGATCCACCCGGCCGCCGCGAACTCGGAGGTCCACGCCACATCGATGTTGAGGACGTCGAACCGGCCCTCGCCGGACCGCAGGTCGGTGACCATCTGGGCCCGGGTCTCGTCCGCCGAGTCGGGCAGCTCCACGAGCGTGACCTGCTCGCCCGGGTGCCGCGCGTTCCAGTCGTCCAGCAGCGGCCGCAGGTAGCCGGTCAGGTCGCCGGCGGTCGCCAGCGTCACCGGGCCGCGTCCTTCGCCGCGCCCGCCGCCGGGGGCCGCCGACGCCACGGAGGCCGTCAGGATCAGGACCGCGGCAAGGAACCCCCTACCCGCGGCACGCATCCACCGCATAGGTTCCTCCCTGGAGCACTGGCACCGGACGGCGTCGTCAGGTCAGGGGCATGTATACCTGTTAGGCATTCGGCGATACTAGGGCGCAGAGCACATCGATCCCGTATCGCGACAGAAGGAGAGCCACCCGAGTGCGCATGCAGCTCCTCGCTCTCCTCGCCGGCGGGCCGGCCCACGGGTACGAGCTCAAACAGGACCTTGAGCAACTGCTGGGCGCCGCGTACCCTCAGCCCAACGTCGGCCAGATCTACGTGACCCTCGGCCGGCTGGAGAAGTCGGGACTCATCGAGGGCGAGGAAGTCGCCCAGTCGAGCCGGCCCAACAAGAAGATCTACCGTCTCACCGCCGCCGGGCGGGAGGCGCTGCGCGCCTGGTTCGAGGAGACCGCGGACGAGCCGCGGATCCGCGACGAGTTCTTCATGAAGCTCGCCCTCGCCCCCCGTACCGGTCTCGCGGACCAGATCACCCTCATCAACAAGCAGCGACGCGAGTACCTCAACACCATGCGCACCCTGTCCAAGCTGGCCACCACCGAGAACCGGGACAACCGGATGGCGCACCTCCTCATCGAGGGCGCCATGCTGCACCTGCAGGCCGACCTGGACTGGCTGGAGCGCTGCCAGGAGGAGCTGGAAGAGCTGGAGGAGCAGCGGCGATGAGCACCACGGACCGGCCCGGCCCCGCCGACCCCGGCATATCCGGCACAGCCGGAGCCTCCGGCGAGGCCGCCGCCTCCGCCCCCGAAGCCCACCGCGGGACCGGCAGCTCCGCCCCCGCCTCAGCCTCCGGAGCCTCCGGCGACAGGGGCGCCCGCGCCACCGGCGGCACCGCCGCATCCCCCGCTCCCGCCCCGCTGCTGGAGGCCGAGGGGCTCACCAAGACCCACCGCGGCGAGGGCGGGCCCGTCCACGCCGTCCGCGGCATCGACCTGACCGTTCACCACGGCGAGTTCGTCGCCGTCACCGGCCCCTCCGGCGCGGGCAAGTCCACCCTCCTCCACCTGCTCGGCGGGCTCCAGCGGCCGGACGGCGGCACCCTCCGCCTCGACGGCGAGTCCACCGACTCCTACAGCGAGGCCCGCTGGGCCGTCGAGCGGCGCCGCCGCATCGGCATCGTCTTCCAGTTCTTCAACCTCGTCTCGAACCTCACCGTCGCCGACAACGTCGAGCTCCCCGCCCTGCTCGCCGGGGCCGCCCCGAAGAAGGCACGCGCAGAGCGCGAGGAACTCCTCGCCGAGCTGGGCCTCACCGCCAAGGCCCGCAGCATGCCCGGCGAGCTGTCCGGCGGCGAGCAGCAGCGCGTGGCCCTCGCCCGCGCCCTCGTCAACCACCCGCGGCTGCTCCTCGCGGACGAGCCCGCAGGCAGCCTCGACAGCAAGGGCACCCGCGAGGTCATGCGGCTGCTGTCCCGCTTCCACCAGCGCGGCCAGACCATCGTCCTGGTCACCCACGACGCCCGGCTGGCCAGCGCCGCCGACCGGGTCATCAGCTTCTTCGACGGCCGGATCACCGACGACGCCCGCCTGGACGCCGGCCCGGCCGCCGGCGCCGCAGCCACCCCCGCCCGCGTCGTCGAGCTGAGGGACTGAGGACCGTGCGGGCCATGCTGCGCTGGGCGCACGCCACCTCCCGGAACCACCGGGGGGAGGCGCTCTTCCTCGTGTCCGCCACCGCGGGGATCGTCGCGTCCCTGCTGCTCGCCACCGCCCTCTTCGGCTACGCCACCAACCCCTGGCAGCGGATCTTCACCCAGTCCCACGGCGCCCACGTCTGGCTGCACACCACCCGCGCCGCCGACCCGGCCCGGCTCGCCGCACTCGACGGCGTCGCCGCCACCGCGGGGCCGTACGACACCGTCATCACCAGCGTCACCGCCGGCGGCGCCCGCGCCGCGGTCGAACTGCGCGCGGTCGAGCCCGGCGGCCCGCCCGCCACCGGCCGCCCCCTGCTCACCTCCGGACGCTGGCTCGACCCGGCCGTGCCCGACGGCGTCGTCCTCGACGGCAGCCTCGCCGCCGCCCTGGTCGCCGCCCCGGCGACCGCCTGGCCCTCCCGGGGCCCGGCGGCCGCACCCTCACCGTCCTCGGCATCGCCGACACCGCGGAGCCGCACTACACGCCCGGCGAGCGCCCCGGCACCGTCTGGGCGCCCCCGCCGCCGTGCGCGACACCCCCGGCCGGCCCGGCCGCGTCACCGGCCTGCGGCTCACCGACGCCGACGACACCGCGTACGCCGTGCAGCGCGCCGTCACCGCCCTCGGCGCGGGCGCCATCACCGACGTCACCCCGTGGCAGGAGGCACGCGACGGAGCCCAGGGCGACACCCGGCTCCTCGGCCAGGTCCTCGGCCTCTTCGGCCTCGGGGCGCTCGCCGCCGCCGCGCTCGCCGTCTTCGGCGCCATCAGCACCCGGGTGCGCGGCCACCTGCGGGACATCTCCGTCCTCAAGGCCGTCGGCTTCACCCCCGGCCAGGTCGTGCGCGCCTTCCTCGTCCAGCACCTGGCGTACGCGGTCCTCGGCGCCGCGCTCGCCACCGCGCTCGTCCAGACCCTCGGCGGGCGGCTGCCGGGGCGGCTCGGAGACGCCGTCGGCGTCTGGCAGGGCCTGCCCGGGCACACCGCCGCGCTCCTCGGCGTCCCCGGCGCGGTCGTGCTGCTCATCGGCGCCGCCACCGGGCTCGCCGCGTGGCGCGCCGCCGCGTCCCGCCCGTCCCGGCGGGCAACGGGGTCGCCCCGCCCGCCGGCCGGGGGCTGTCCCGCGCGTCCCGCCGGGCGCTCGCCCTGCCCGGTGTCCCGCCGGCCCTGGTCCTCGGCTGGCACCGCGCCTTCGGCGGCGGGCCCGGCCGCCGCGGGCGGGCCGCCGCCACCGTCGCCCGGCTCGGGCTGCCGCTCCTGCTGATCACCGTGGCGCTCGGCGCCTGGACCACCATCGAGCGCTTCGACTCGCGGCCCGAGCGGCTGGGCCTGCCCGCAGCGCTCACCGCGCGCCCCGCGGAAGGGGTCGGCGACCGCGAGGCCCGCGCCCTCCTCCAGCGCAGCCCCGACGTGGTGGCGGCACACCGCGGGCTGGAGGTCGCCGCCCTCGTGCCCGGCCAGACCGGCACGATCGCGCTGCGCGGCCTCGGCACCCGCCAGGACCCCTACCCGTACTCCGTCGTCGAGGGCCGCCCCGCGCACGGACCCGACGAGGCTGTCGCCGGGCAGGGCCTGCTCGACCTGCTGGACGTCGAGGTGGGGGACTGGGTGCGGCTCACCGTCGCCGGACGCCCCCAGGTGCTGCACCTCGTCGGCCGCAGCATCGAGCCGGAGAACGGCGGCCGGGTCGTGTCCACGTCGCTCGACACCCTCCGCGAGAACGACCCCGCGCTCCAGCCCGCGCTGTACCACGTACGGATCCGGCCGGGCGCCGACCCGCACGCCGTGCGCGCCGAACTCGCCGAGGCGGCCGCGGGACGGCTCGACCTCCACGAGGTCGCCGGGCCCGCCGACGGCCTCACCTCGCTGCGCGGCGTGGTGGCCGGGCTCATCGCGGTCCTCGCCCTGATCGGCCTGACCGAGGTGTCCTCCGCCATCGGCGGCACCGTACGGGAAAGCCGCCGGGACCTGCTGGCGCTGAAGGCCATGGGCCTGTCACCCCGCCAGATCACCGCTGTCACGGTCACCGCCGCCGCCGCCACCGCCCTGGCCGCCGCCGTCGCCGGGACCGCGCTCGGCGTGCCGCTGGCCCACTGGCTCATCGACCACCAGGGCCGGACCAGCGGCGTCGGTGCGGGCATCGCCCACGGCCCGCCCGTCCCGTACCTGCTGGCGCTGTCGGCCGCCGCGGTGCTGGGGGCCGCCGCCCTCGCGGTGCTGCCCGCCGCGCGGGCCGCCCGCCGCCGGCCTGCGGACACCCTCAGCGCGGTCGCCTGAGCACTCCGGGCCGTCCCCGGGGCCGCGGAGTACCGTTCGGGGTGTCAGCGACAGCCCACGACGACGCAAGGATCGCCGCCACGTGACCACGGTCCCCTCCCTCACCCTCAACAACGGCGCCACCATGCCCCAGCTCGGCTACGGGGTCTGGCAGGTGCCGGACGACCAGGCCGCCGAGGCCGTCGGCACCGCCCTGCGGGCCGGCTACCGCAGCATCGACACCGCCGCCGTCTACGAGAACGAGCGCGGCACCGGCCAGGCCATCGCCGCCTCCGGCATCGACCGCGAGGAGCTCTTCGTCACCACCAAGGTCTGGAACAGCGACCACGGCCACGACTCCACGCTGCGCGCCTTCGACGCCTCCCTGGAGCGGCTCGGCCTGGACTACGTCGACCTGTACCTGATCCACTGGCCGGTCCCGTCCCGCGGCGCCTACGTCGACACCTACAAGGCGATGGAGAAGATCCACGCGGACGGCCGCGCCCGCTCCATCGGCGTGTCGAACTTCCTGCCCGAGCACCTGGAGCGGCTCCTGGACGCCACGTCCGTGGTGCCCGTCCTCAACCAGATCGAACTGCACCCGCAGCTCGCGCAGGCCGAGGGCCGCGCCTTCCACGCCCGCCACGGCATCGCCACCGAGGCGTGGTCGCCGCTCGGCCAGGGCCGCGGCCTGCTGGACCTCCCGCAGGTCGGCGCCATCGCCCGCAAGCACGGCCGCACCCCGGCGCAGGTGGTGCTGCGCTGGCACCTCCAGCTCGGCAACGTGGTCATCCCCAAGTCGGTGACCCCCTCGCGGATCGAGGAGAACATCGACGTCTTCGGCTTCGCCCTGGACGACGACGACCTCGCGGCGTTCGCGTCCCTCGACCAGGGCCGGCGGCTCGGCCCCGACCCGGCCCACTTCGGCTGAGCCACCGCCCCCGCGCGGCGCCGGGGCGGAGGCGGTCGGCCCGGCCCGACCGGGTAGACAGGAGCCATGAACGACGACGCCCTGCCGACGGACGCCGACCCCGCGCTGCGCCCCATGCGGTGCCGGCTGTGCGGGCGGCCCCTCACGGGCCGCACCTCGCGCCGCACCGGACTCGGACCGTCCTGCGACGCGAAACTCCACCCGGCGCGCCCCGACCTCCGGCCGCGGCGCCACGAGGTCGACCAGGAGCCGCTGCCGGGCCTGTGACCCCGGCACCACCGGGGCCCGTCCGGAGCCCCGTCCTCGGCCGGGCCGGGGCTCCCCTGGGGTGCTGCGCCGACGCGCGCCGGGTGCGGCCGCGGAAGGCGTCCCTTCCGAGCCGCCCCGGGTCGAGCGGGCGGCAAGGCGACCAGCCGGTCGGAGAAGGCGGCGGGTGATGCAGGAGAATGGGGGCGGCAGTCCTGAGCGGAAGGTGACAACAGGTGGCTTGTACTGGGTCGAGGAGAGCGACCACCCCGGCCTCCCCGGTAGGCGGCAGGGTGGACGCGGCGTCCTCCCGCAGCGTGACGTGCGGCCCGCGGCCGTTCTCGGCAGGCGGGGCCGGGCGGCCCGTGCGCAGAGTGGTCCGGCGCCCAGCGGTGCCTTCCGCGGTGTACGGGGCAGCCGTCGCGGGGAGCGCCCGATGAGCGCCGGGCGCTGGTCCGGCGGGTCCCCGGCAGTGGAGCAGGCCGTACGGACGCTGCGTTCCGGTGGCCTCGTGGCCATCCCCACGGAGACCGTGTACGGGCTCGGCGCGGACGCCGAGAACGTGGGGGCGGTGGAGCGCGTCTTCGCGGTGAAGGGGCGACCGCCCACCCATCCGCTCATCGTGCACATCGGCGGCGCGCACCAGCTCGACGACTGGGCGGCGGAGGTGCCGGAGCCTGCCCGCCGTATCGCCGAGCGCTTCTGGCCGGGGCCGCTGACCCTGGTCCTCCGGCGGAGCCGGCGCGTACCCGACGCGGTCACCGGCGGCCTGGAAACCGTCGCGTTGCGGGTGCCGGCCCACCCGGCCGCCCTGGACGTGCTCACCGCCTTCGGCGGGGGTGTCGCGGCGCCGTCGGCCAACCGCTTCGGCCATGTGAGCCCCACGACGGCCGACCACGTGGTGGAGGGGCTGGGCGCCGACGTCGACTACGTGCTGGACGGCGGCCCCTGCGAGGTCGGTGTCGAGTCCACCATCCTGGACCTCACGGACGAGCCGGTGATCCTGCGTCCCGGCGGCGTGGCACGCGAGGAACTCGCGAAGGTCATGGGCGTGCCGGTGCGGGTGGGTGCCAAGGCCGCCGTCCGGGTTCCGGGCCAGCACCCCTCGCACTACGCCCCGAGGGCCCGGGTCTGCCTGGTGGAACCGGACCGGGTGGTCGACGAGGCGGAACGGCTCCGGGAGAAGGGCCACCGGCCCGGCGTCCTGCTGCCTTCCGCGTACGCGTCCCGTTCCGCGTCGCCTGCCGGGCAGGTGGTCGTCGAGGTCCCGCACGCGGACGAGGAGTACGCCCGCCGGCTGTACGAGTTCCTGCGCCACTTCGACCGGCGCCGGTGCGATGTCGTCGTGGCGTCGTTGCCGGAGCCGCGCGGGATCGGCCTGGCCATCGCGGACCGGCTGCGGCGGGCGGCCGGACCGCGCGATGCGACACCGCGGGAGCCCTGAGCCGCTCGGCCCGCCGGACCGGCGCGGCCGCCGCCAGGCCGGTCACGGGGAGGCGGGGGCGGCGACGCCCTGATGAGCCTGACCCGGGGCTTCGCCCTCCGGTGGTGCTGCGCGGACCGCGCGCCCTCAGCCCGAAGGCAGCAGCGCCTTCGGGCTGAGGGCGGCCGGCGCGGAGCCGCAGCCGCGCCGGCCGCCCGCGGCTCGACGCGGTGTCGCGCCCTCGGGGCGGCCGACGCGGCCGGCGGCATGGACCGGCCGTCCGGCTGCGTCAGCGGTCGCTGCGGACATCGTGCCGAGGCGGTCTGTGTCCCGAGGCGGCCCGTGTCCCGAGGCGGTCCGTGTGGCGCGGGCGCCCTGGCGCCGCGGCGGCCGGTGCCGGCGGCGGTCCGTGTGCCGCGGCGGCCCGTGTGCCGCGGTGGTCCGTGCCGGCGGGAACCGCGGCCCGTTCCGGGTGCCTCAGAGCGGGCCCACGTCCGTCACACGGACCACCGCGCGGCCCTCCTCGTCCGAGGCCGCCAGGTCGACCTCCGCGCTGATGCCCCAGTCGTGGTCGCCGTTCGGGTCGGCGAACGTCTGGCGCACCCGCCACAGCCCGTGCTCCTCGTCCTCCTCGATGGACAGCAGCTTCGGGCCGCGCGCGTCCGGACCCGTGCCCAGGTCCTCGTACTCGTCCCAGTACCCGTCCATCGCCTCGGCCCAGCGGTCGGCGTCCCAGCCGGACTCCGCGTCCAGCTCGCCCAGCTCGTCCACGTCGTCCTGCGCAGCCAGCTCCACCCGCCGGAACATCGCGTTGCGGACCAGCACCCGGAAGGCCCGGGCGTTGGCCGTGACCGGCTTGACCTGGTCGGCCTTCTCCTGCGCCTCCTCGGCGCTCTCCACCTCCGGGTTGGCGAGCTGCTCCCACTCGTCCAGCAGGCTGGAGTCGACCTGGCGCACCATCTCGCCCAGCCAGGCGATCAGGTCCTCCAGGTCCTCCGTCTTCAGGTCGTCCGGGATGGTGTGGTCGAGCGCCTTGTACGCGCTCGCCAGGTAGCGCAGCACGATGCCCTCCGTGCGCGCCAGCTCGTAGAACGACACGAACTCCGAGAAGGACATGGCCCGTTCGTACATGTCCCGGATCACCGACTTCGGCGACACCGGGTGGTCGCCGACCCACGGGTGGGACTTCCGGTAGGTGCCGTACGCGTGCCACAGCAGCTCGTCGAGCGGCTTCGGGTACGACACGTCCTGGAGCCGCTCCATGCGCTCCTCGTACTCGACGCCGTCCGCCTTCATCGCGGCCACCGCCGCGGCCCGCGCCTTGTTCTGCTGGGCGGCCAGGATCTGCCGCGGGTCGTCCAGCGTCGACTCCACCACCGACACCATGTCCAGCGCGTACGACGGGGACTCCGGGTCCAGCAGCTCGAACGCGGCCAGCGCGAACGTCGACAGCGGCTGGTTCAGCGCGAAGTCCTGCTGGAGGTCCACGGTGAGCCGGATCGTGCGGCCCTCCGCGTCCGGCTCGTCGAGCCGCTCCACCACGCCGCCGTCCAGCAGCGAGCGGTAGATGGCGATGGCCCGGCGGATGTGGCGGAGCTGGTTCTTCCGCGGCTCGTGGTTGTCCTCCAGGAGGCGGCGCATCGCCTCGAAGGCGTTGCCGGGCCGGGCGATCACCGACAGCAGCATGGTGTGCGTGACCCGGAACCGGGAGGTCAGCGGCTCCGGATCCGACGCGATCAGCTTCTCGAAGGTGTTCTGCGACCAGTTGACGAAGCCCTCGGGCGCCTTCTTCCTGACGACCTTGCGCCGCTTCTTCGGGTCGTCGCCCGCCTTCGCGAGGGCCTTCTCGTTCTCGATGACGTGCTCGGGGGCCTGCGCCACCACGAAACCGGAGGTGTCGAAGCCCGCCCGGCCCGCGCGGCCCGCGATCTGGTGGAACTCCCGGGCCCGCAGCGTGCGGACCCGGTTGCCGTCGTACTTGGTGAGCGCGGTGAACAGCACCGTGCGGATCGGCACGTTCACGCCGACGCCGAGGGTGTCCGTGCCGCAGATCACCTTGAGCAGCCCGGCCTGCGCCAGCTTCTCCACCAGCCGCCGGTACTTGGGCAGCATGCCGGCGTGGTGCACGCCGATGCCGTGCCGGACGTAGCGGGACAGGTTCTTGCCGAACTTGGTGGTGAACCGGAAGTTGCCGATGAGTTCGGCGATCCGGTCCTTCTCCTCCCGCGTGCACATGTTGATGCTCATCAGGGACTGCGCCCGCTCCACGGCCGCCGCCTGCGTGAAGTGCACGATGTAGACGGGCGCCTGCTTCGTCTGGAGCAGCTCGGTCAGCGTGTCCGTGATGGGCGAGGTGCGGTACTCGTACGACAGCGGCACCGGGCGGGTGGCCGAGCGGACCGTCGCCGTGGGGCGGCCGGTGCGGCGCGTCAGGTCCTTCTCGAACATCGACACGTCGCCGAGCGTCGCCGACATCAGCACGAACTGCGCCTGCGGCAGTTCGAGGAGGGGGATCTGCCAGGCCCAGCCGCGGTCCGGCTCGGCGTAGAAGTGGAACTCGTCCATCACGACCTGGCCGATGTCGGCGTTCCTGCCGTCGCGCAGCGCGATCGACGCCAGCACCTCCGCGGTGCAGCAGATGACGGGCGCGTCGGCGTTGACGGAGGCGTCACCGGTCAGCATGCCGACGTTCTCGGTGCCGAACAGCTTGCACAGGTCGAAGAACTTCTCCGACACCAGCGCCTTGATCGGCGCCGTGTAGAACGTGACCTGGTCGTTGGCCAGCGCGGTGAAGTGGGCGCCCGCCGCCACCAGGCTCTTGCCGGAGCCGGTGGGCGTGGACAGGATCACGTTGGCACCGGAGACGACCTCGATCAGCGCCTCCTCCTGGGCCGGGTAGAGGCTGATGCCGCGGCCCTCCGCCCACGACGAGAAGGCCTCGAAGAGGGCATCGGGATCGGCGGTCTGCGGAAGCTGATCGATAAGGGTCACGCCTCCATCTTGCCTGCCTTGCCCCGCGAACCGGGAACCGGCCGCCGCCGTGAAGATCACGGGAGGTAACCTGTCCCGTCAACTCGGCGACACGGCACGAACACTTGGGGCGGGCACACACCATGATGGGACCGGCGCACTCTCTCTCCGGCGCGGCAGCCTGGCTGGGGGTGGGCGCCGCGGCCGCGGCCGCCGGCCACCCCATGCCGTGGCCTGTGCTCGTCGTCGGGGCCCTCATCTGCGCAGGTGCCGCCCTCGCCCCGGACCTCGACCACAAGGCGGCGACGATCTCCCGCGCCTTCGGCCCCGTGTCCCGCTGGCTGTGCGAAGTGGTCGACAAGCTCTCGTACGCCGTCTACAAGGCCACCCGCACGGCCAAGGACCCGCGCAGGAGCGGCGGCCACCGGACGCTGACCCACACCTGGGTCTGGGCCGTCGCCATCGGCGCCGGGGCCTCGGCGCTCGCCGTCACCGGCGGCCGGTGGGCGGTGCTCGCGATCCTCTTCGTCCACCTCGTGCTCGCGGTGGAGGGCCTGCTGTGGAAAGCCGCCCGGGTCTCCAGCGACATCCTCGTGTGGCTCCTCGGCGCGACCAGCGCGTGGATCCTGGCGGGTTTCCTGGACCAGCCCGGCAACGGCTCCGCCTGGCTGTTCGACGCGCCCGGGCAGGAGTACCTGTGGCTCGGCCTGCCGATCGTGCTGGGCGCCCTCGTCCACGACATCGGCGACGCGCTGACCGTCTCGGGCTGCCCGGTCCTGTGGCCGATCCCGATCGCCGGCCGGCGGTGGCACCCGATCGGGCCGCCCAAGGCGCTCCGCTTCAAGGCCGGCGCCTGGGTGGAGGTCCGGGTCCTCATGCCGCTCTTCATGGTCCTCGGCGGTCTCGGCGGCGCCGTCGCCCTCAACGTCCTCCCATAGCGCCGCCGCGACCCGACCCGACCCGACCCGACCCGGCCCGGCACCGGCCCCGACCGACCCGGGCACGGTGCTCAGCGGCCGTCCGGGGCGCGCCGTACGCCACGACCCCGATCAGCAGGAGCCCCGGCAGCACCACCTGGACGGCCGCGATCAGCGCCCACGACCGGGCACTGCGCACGGCGGCGGCCCGCACCTCCTGCGACGCCTGCCGGTAGCGGCCGAGGAACAGCTCCTCACCGCCGATGCCGCGCAGCACGCGCAGCCCGGCGACGGTGTCGGAGGCCAGTTCCGTGGCGCGGCCCGCCTTCTCGCGCTGCGCGTCGGCGCGCCGCGTGGCGCGCGGCAGCAGCGGCAGTGGGGCCAGCGCGAGCACCGGCACGCAGAGGGCGACGACCAGGCCCAGCTCCGGCTGGTACAGCAGGAGGCCCACGCAGACCGCCAGCAGCGTCAGGGCGGCGGCCGCGAACCGCGACAGCACCTCCACGAACCAGCCGATCTTCTCGACGTCCGCGGTGGAGACGGCGACGACCTCACCCGCCGCCACCCGCCGGGTCAGCACCGCACCCAGCTCCGCCGTCTTGCGGGCCAGCAACTGCTGCACCCGGACGGCGGCGCCGATCCAGTTGGCCACCGCGGCGCGGTGCAGCAGCGCGTCCCCGGCCGCGATGGCCGCCCCCTGGGCGGCGAGGATCCCGCCGGCCGCGGCAAGCCCGGCTCCGGAGCCGTCCACGACGGCCTGCACGGCCAGGCCCACGCCCAGCGGCAGCGTCGCGATGCCGAGCTGCATCACCAGCGCCCACCACAGGGCGGCGAGCTGCCCCTGCCACTGCTTGCGGCCCAGCCAGACGAGGAACCGCGTGCCCGAACGGACGTCGGGTTCGCCGGGGTCGGCGTACGGAAGGTGGCGGATCTGCATGACGTCCCAGGCTTGTCGTGGAGCGGCGAAGACGTGCCAGGTTCGCGCCGCCGCCCGGCACGGGGCAAACGGTTTTCGCTCCCGACCCCACAGAACGCGCCAGGACCGCACGCGGCCGCACCCGGATGGCCCCGCGCCCGCGCCCGCGCCGCCCCGTCCCGGCCGTCCGCCGCGGGCGACCGACTCCGCGCGCCGGGCTTCCCCGGCCCGTCCGCCGCGGCGCCCTGGCCCCTCCCCGTCCGTCCCACCTCCGGGTCACGGGCCGGTCGCCCGGGTCGTCCGCAGGTGTCCGTGCCGGCCGTGTCCCGGGTCGTCCGCAGGTGTCCGTGCCGGCCGTGCGCCGGCTCCTCCGGGCCGTCAGGGGCGGGTCGCCCGCTCCAGTTCCAGCAGCACCGAGTGGTAGGGGCGGCCCGTCGTGTGCTCCATGCCGATCTCGCACATGCGGTTCGCCGACAGGTGCGCGTCGAAGGCCCCGGCCGCGACCTCCGCGGCCTCCCGGGCCGTCGCGGCCTCCGTCAACTCCCGGTGCAGCAGCCCGCGGTCGCCCGCGAAGGCGCAGCAGCCGGCGCTGTCCGGCACGACCACCTCGTCGGCGCAGGCCCGCGCCAGCGCGGTCAGCCGGTCCTCCGCCCCGAGCCGCCGGGCCGCGCAGGTGGGGTGCACCACGGCGGACCGCACCCGGCGCCGCACGGTCAGCAGCGGCAGCAGCCGGTCCGCCGCCCACACCGTCGCGTCCAGCACGGTCAGCTCCCCGTGCAGCTGCCGGTTGCGGTCGCTGAGGTACGGCGCCGCGTCCCGCCCCAAGCCGAGGGCGCACGACGACGCGTCGACGACCAGCGGGAGCCGCCCGCCCTCGGTCCAGCCCCAGGCGGCCTCCACGATCCGGTCGGCCGCCAGCGCGGCGGCCTCCTCGTACCCCTTGGAGGACCAGAGGACGGCGCAGCAGGTGCCGCGGACGTCGTCGGGGATCCACACGGGGAGCCCGGCCCGCTCGGACAGGGCCGTGACGGCCTCCGGCAGGGACGGGCCCCGCTGCCCGGCGGGCCCGCCGAAGATCCGGTTGACGCAGGCGGGGTAGTACACCGCGGCCGCCCGGTCGCGGCGGGTGGGCGGCAGGGCTGCGGCCGCGCCGGGCAGTTCCGGCAGCCACTCCGGTACGAGATCGGCCCGTACGACCCGGCGCAGGGCGCCGGTCACGGCCCGCGGCAGCCCGTCGCCCGCGACCCGTCCGGTGCGGTGCGCGGCTGCCACGGCTGCGCGGGCCGCCGCCTCCGCGGCCCCGAAGCGGCGTGCCGCGAGCGCCGCGGCCCGCTCCTCCCGCGGTGTGTGGCGGGCGTGCCGCAGCCGCTTCATCAGGGCCCCGGTGTCGATGCCGACCGGGCAGGCGGCCTGGCAGGAGCCGTCCGTGGCGCAGGTGTCGACGGCTTCGTAGCCGTACGTCCCGGCGAGTGCGGTCTCGACGCGGGAGCCCGCGGGCTGCCGGGCCATCTCGCGGCGCAGCGCGATGCGCTGGCGCGGGGTGGTCGTCAGGTCGCGGCTGGGGCAGACCGGTTCGCACAGGCCGCACTCGATGCACGGGTCGGTCAGCGGGTCCACGGCGGGCACGGACTTCAGGCCGCGCAGATGGCCGCGCGGGTCGCGGTCCAGCACGATCCGGGGCGCCAGCACCCCGTCGGGGTCGAGGGCCTGCTTGGTCCGCCACATCAGGTCGGCCGCCTTCGCGCCCCACTCCAGCTCCAGGAACGGGGCGATGTTCCGGCCGGTGGCGTGCTCGGCCTTGAGGGAGCCGTCGAACCGCTCCACCGTCATCCGGCAGAACGCCTCCATGAACGCCGCGTACCGCTCCACGTCCGCCGGGTCCGCCGGGTCGAAGGCGAGGAGGAAGTGCAGGTTGCCGTGGGCGGCGTGGCCGGCGACCGCCGCGTCGAAGCCGTGCGCGGCCTGGAGGCCGAGCAGGGCCTCGCAGGCTTCTGCGAGGCGGTCCGGTGGTACGGCGAAGTCCTCCGTGACGAGGGTCGTGCCGGTCGGCCGGGAGCCTCCGACAGCGGTGACGAACGCCTTGCGGGCGGTCCACAGGCGGCCGATGGCGGCCGGGTCGCGGGTGAAGGCGTTGCTGATCGACGGGACGGGCGCGACGAGGTGCAGGGTGTCCAGCACTTCCGCGGCCGCCCACTCCTGCGCCTCCAGGGCCGCCCCGTCCGGTGCCCGCAGCTCGACGAGCAGCGCGGCGCACTCCCGGGGCAGCTCCGCCCAGTCGGCGGGCACGCCGGCCACGCGGACGGACGCGCGCAGGGTGTTGCCGTCCATGAGTTCCACGGCGCGGGCGCCCGTTCCGGCCAGGAGGGGCACGGCGGCCGCGGCGGCCGCGAGGGACGGGAAGAACAGCAGCCCCGTCGACACGGCCCGGTCCAGCGGCAGCGTGTCGAACACCGCCTCGGCGACGAAGCCCAGCGTGCCCTGGGAGCCGACGATCAGCCCGCGCAGGATCTCCGCGGGCGTCCGGCCGTCGAGGAAGGCGTCGAGCCGGTAGCCGTTGGTGTTCTTGATGCGGTGCTTGGCGCGGACGCGGGCGGTGAGCTCGGGATCGGCCTCGATCTCCGCCTTCAGGGTGAGCAGCGCCTCGCACAGCTTGGGCTCGGCACGGGCCAGTTCGTCGTCGGCGGCGGGGTCGCCGGTGTCCACGACGGTGCCGGACGGCAGGACGACGGTCACGGACGCCATCGTGCGGTAGGCGTTGCGGGTCGTCCCCGCCGTCATGCCGGACGCGTTGTTGGCGACGACCCCGCCGACCGTGCAGGCCGCCGCGCTCGCCGGGTCGGGGCCGAGGACGCGGCCGTGCCGGGCCAGGGCGGCGTTGACCCGGGCGACCGTGGTGCCGGGGCGGACGCGGACGCGGGCGCCGCCGTCGAGCACCTCGACGCCCTCCCAGTGGCGGCGCACGTCGACGAGCATGTCCTCGCCCTGCGCCTGACCGTTGAGGCTGGTCCCCGCGGCCCGGAAGACGACCTCGCGGCCCTTGCCGTGCGCGAACGACAGGATGGCCGACACCTCGTCGACGTCCTCGGGGACGAGCACCACCTGCGGCACGAACCGGTACGGGCTGGCGTCCGACGCGTACCGCACCAGGTCCGACACCTGCCACAGCACCTTCTCCGGCCCCAGCACCGCCTGGAGCTCCTCGCGCAGCGGCGTGGGTGTGCCGTGCGCGGTCAGGTCGGCCAGCCGGTCGGGCAGCGGGCGCCGCCCGGGGTCGCCGGGGCGGAGGGCGTCCGGCTTCGGCTCCAGCAGCGGCATGGCGCACTCCCCTCGACGTGGCGCGGGGCGTGCGGCGGGCTCAGCAGGGCCGCTCCGGCACTCCGTCGACCAGGGCGCCCAGCAGCCCGCCCAGCAGCTCGCGCTGTTCGGCGGTCAGTGGAGCCAGGATCTCCTCTGCGGCGGCCCGGCGCGCGCTCCTCAGCTGCCTCAGCGTGGCGCGGCCCTCCTCGGTGAGCTCGATGCGCACCACGCGGCGGTTGGCGGGGTCCGGGACGCGCCGCACCCGGCCGCTCGCCTCCAGGCCGTCGACCAGGCTCGTCACCGCCCGGGGGACGACCTCCAGACGGGCGGCGAGGTCGGCCATCCGCGGCGGTGCCTCGTAGTGGGCGACGGTGCGCAGCAGCCGGGACTGGGCCGGCGTGATGCTGACCTCCGCGGATTCCAGCTGCCGCTTCTGGCTGCGGTGGAGCCGTCGGGTCAGGCGCAGCAGCTGTTCGGCCAGGAGGCCGTCGGCGTCGGGAGCGTTCATAATCGGAAGCGTATCAGGACCTTGTTCATTGTGAAGTTAGGTAACAGTGAGCTATGCTCTTCGTCGACATCCCCGACGTGCGGTGTCCGCGGGCCGCCCCGCGCACCGCGTCCCCCGCCGGCCGACCCTGAGGAGCCCATGCGTATCCACGCCGAGACCGACTGGACCCCGCCGCCCCCGGATCCCGATCAGCCGCCGGCGCAGATCGGGCGCATCCTGCGGCTCTTCCGCCCGTACCGCGGGCGGCTGGCCGTCGTGGGCCTGCTCGTCTGCGCCGCCTCGCTGGTCGGGGTGGCCTCGCCGTTCCTGCTCCGCGAGATCCTGGACACGGCGATCCCCGAGGGCCGTACGGGCCTGCTGAGCCTGCTCGCCCTCGGCATGATCCTCATCGCGGTGGTCACCAGCGTGTTCGGCGTCCTCCAGACGCTGATATCCACGACGGTGGGCCAGCGGGTCATGCACGACCTGCGCACCGCCGTCTACGCGCAGCTCCAGCGGATGCCGCTGGCGTTCTTCACCCGCACCCGCACCGGCGAGGTGCAGTCCCGGATCGCCAACGACATCGGCGGCATGCAGGCCACGGTCACCTCCACGGCGACGTCCCTGGTGTCGAACCTGACGGCGGTGGTGGCCACCGTGGCCGCCATGCTGGCCCTGGACTGGCGGCTCACCGCCGTCTCCCTGCTGCTCCTGCCGGTCTTCGTGTGGATCAGCCGCCGCGTGGGCCGCGAGCGCAAGAAGATCACCACCCAGCGGCAGAAGCAGATGGCCGCGATGGCCGCGACCGTCACCGAGTCGCTGTCGGTGAGCGGCATCCTGCTGGGTCGCACCATGGGCCGCGCGGACTCGCTGACGCGGTCCTTCGAGGTCGAGTCCGAGCGCCTGGTGGACCTGGAGGTCCGCGCCTCCATGGCCGGGCGCTGGCGCATGGCCTCGGTCAGCATCGTCATGGCCGCCATGCCCGCCCTGCTGTACTGGGCTGCCGGATTCGCCCTCCAGACGGGCGGCCCGGCCCTCTCCATCGGCACGCTCGTCGCCTTCGTCTCACTCCAGCAGGGGCTCTTCCGCCCCGCCGTCAGCCTGCTGTCCACGGGGGTGCAGATCCAGACCTCGCTGGCGCTCTTCCAGCGGATCTTCGAGTACCTCGACCTGCCGGTGGACATCACGGAGACCGAGCGGCCCGTGCGGCTGGAGCGGATCCGCGGTGAGGTCCGCTTCGAGAACGTCTCCTTCCACTACGACCGGGACGGCAGGGCCGGCGGCGGCCCCGAGCGGGGAGTGCCGACGCTCGACGGCATCGACATCACCGTGCCGGCGGGGAGCAGCCTCGCCGTCGTCGGCGCCACCGGCTCGGGCAAGTCCACCCTGAGCTACCTGGTGCCCCGGCTGTACGACGTCACGGGCGGCCGGGTCACGCTCGACGGCGTCGACGTACGCGACCTCGACTTCGACAGCCTCGCCCGCGCCGTCGGCGTCGTCTCCCAGGAGACCTACCTCTTCCACGCCTCCGTCGCCGACAACCTCCGCTTCGCCAGACCGGACGCGACCGACGCGGAGATCGAGGCCGCGGCGAAGGCCGCCCAGATCCACGACCACATCGCGTCGCTCCCGGACGGCTACGACACCCTGGTCGGGGAGCGCGGCTACCGCTTCTCCGGCGGGGAGAAGCAGCGCCTCGCCCTCGCCAGGACCATCCTGCGCGACCCGCCGGTCCTCATCCTGGACGAGGCGACCAGCGCCCTCGACACCCGTACCGAGCACGCGGTGCAGCAGGCCGTCGACGAACTGTCGGAGGGGCGGACCACGATCACCATCGCCCACCGGCTCTCCACCGTGCGGGACGCCGACCAGATCGTCGTCCTCGACGGCGGCCGCATCGTCGAGCGGGGCCGCCACGCCGACCTGCTGGCCCGGGGCGGCCGGTACGCCGCGCTCGTCCGCGGCGACACGCACCTCGACACGACGGCGGCGCCGCCGCTCCCGTGGGACGGGGGAGCGACGGCGCCGCGCGAAGCGAGGGTCAGACCAGCCAGCCCACGAAGTGCATGAAGCCGGCGAGCAGGTCCGTGAGGATGTTCATGGGACGTCGTTCTCCTTGTACGTGGTGCAGTGTGGGACCGCGCAACCGAGGTCTGCAGCCCGTCGCTTGCGCCCCGTAAGCATCATCCGCCGCGGGGCCGGTGCGGGGCGGATTCCCGTACGGTCACACGTTCCAGCGAACAACCGCTCGTGCGTTCGCGCGTTCGCCGTGGGGTGCCGCAATCCGACCGCGCCGAGGATATGTCCGATTTTGTGAGTAGTTCCGGCTACTGTGCCCGGCATGAGGCGCGAGTTCTGGCGGCGCACCCGCGCGCCCCGACACCGACGCAGACCGCGGCTGACCCGCCGCGGCCGGATCGTCCTGCTCACCGGCGCGTTCGCCCTGGTCGCGACCGGCGTCCTGCTCCCGCTGCTGCTTCTGCGGGACCCCCCACCGGTGGAGCCTCCCCCGAAGGAGACCCGCACCCTCGTCATCCCGGAGGGGTGGCGGGCCGCGCAGGTGTACGCCGCCGTCGACGAGTCCCTGGGCGCGCCGCCCGGCACCACGGAAGCCGCCGCCGCGGCCCTGGCCGACCGCCTGCCGCCCGAGGCCGGGGGCAACCCCGAGGGCTTCCTCTTCCCCGCGACGTACCCCGTCGACGACACGACCACCCCGGAGAGCCTGCTGCGGTACATGGTCAGGACCGCCGGGGAGCGCTTCGCCGGCGACCGCATCACCGAGGGCCTGCGGCGCGGCGGCCGCGGACTGTACGAGACGGTCGCCATCGCCAGCATCGTCCAGGCGGAGGCCGACAGCCCGGAGGACATGGGCAAGGTCGCCCGCGTCATCCACAACCGCCTGGCCCTCGGCATGGCCCTCCAGATGGACTCCACGCTCAACTACGCCCTGAACCGCTCCACTCTGGACACGAGCCACGCCGACACCCGCATCGAGAGCCCGTACAACACCTACGCCAGGACGGGCCTGCCGCCCACCCCCATCGGCAACCCGGGTGAGGACGCCATGCACGCGGCCGTCGAGCCCACGCCGGGCGACTGGCTCTACTTCGTCACCGTGAAACCGGGCGACACCCGCTTCACCGACAGCTACGCCGAGCAGACGAAGAACGTGCAGGAGTTCAACCAGCACCGCCGCAGCGC
This sequence comes from Streptomyces sp. CC228A, assembly GCF_021390935.1. Classification (GTDB taxonomy): domain Bacteria; phylum Actinomycetota; class Actinomycetes; order Streptomycetales; family Streptomycetaceae; genus Streptomyces. The sequence goes on along the minus strand of NZ_JAJPUI010000001.1, from coordinate 216,632 downwards.
CTCCTGACCCGCGCCCCGCGGCGCGCCCGCGGAGCGCGGAACCTCGCGCATCGGAGCCCGCCTGCCCGCGTGCCCGCCTGCCTGAGGGCCTGAGGGCCTGCGGTCCTTGTCGGGGTGTGGGTCTGCCGGGCTGCGGGCTTGGCGGGCTCTGGGTCTGCCGGGCTGCGGGCCTGGCGGGCTCTGGGCCGACCGGGCCGCGGTCCCTGCCGGGCTGCGGTCCCTGCCGGGCGCGGGCCCTACTGGGCGCGGGACCTCACGCATCGGGGCCCGCGGCCCGCTTGGCCGCGTGCCTGCGGGCCTTGCCGGGCAGCGCGGCCCGGTGGGGAGGGGGCGCCGGGTCGTGTGGCCGCCGGGCAGGCGGCCCGGCCGGCCCTCCGAACGCCCCCGCCGCCGCGCCCGTACGGCCTTGCCCGGCCGCCGGGCAGGCGGCCCGCCGGTTCGCCGCATGCCGCCGCCCGAACCCCGCCGCGGCCGGGGCGGCGCGGCGCCGCACCCGTGCGGCCCTGGCTGGCCGCCGGGCGGGACGCCGAGGGTTCAGGCGGCCGCCGGAACGCGGGCCAGCAGCTCCGTCACCTGGCGGACAGCGGCACGGCCGGCCCGGTTGGCGCCGATGGTGGAGGCCGACGGGCCGTAGCCCACCAGGTGGATCCGCTCGTCCCGTACCGTCCGCGTCCCGTCCATGCGGACGCCTCCGCCCGGCTCCCTCAGCCGCAGCGGCGCCAGGTGGTCCAGCGCCGCACGGAAACCGGTCGCCCACAGGATGGCGTCCGCCGCCACCGCCCGACCGTCGTCCCAGGCCACCCCGGAGGGGGTCACCCGGTCGAACATCGGCAGCCGGTCCAGCACCCCGCGCTCCCGCGCCTCCCGCAGCGCGTCGTTCAGGGGCAGACCCGTCACGCTCACCACGCTGCGCGGCGGCAGGCCGCGCCGGACCCGCTCCTCGACCAGCGCGACCGCGGCCCGCCCCTCGTCCTGCCCGAACGGCCCCTCCCGCCACACCGGTTCCCGCCGCGTCACCCACGTCGTGCCCGCAGCGACCTCGGCGATCTCCAGCAGGTGCTGCGTGCCGGACGCCCCGCCGCCGACCACGACCACCCGCAGCCCCGCGAACTCCCCGGGCCCCGCGTACTGCGCGGTGTGCAGCTGGCGTCCCCGGAAGGTCTCCTGGCCGGGGTAGCGCGGCCAGAACGGCCGGTCCCACGTCCCGGTCGCGTTGATCAGGGTGCGGGTCGCATACGGGCCCTCCGACGTCTCGACCCGCAGCCGCCCGCCGTCGCCCTCCCGTACGGCCGCCACGTGCACGGGGCGGTGCACCCGCAGTCCGAACGCGTCCTCGTACCGGGCGAAGTACTCCCCGATGACCTCGGCCGACGGCCGGTCGCCGTCCGCGCCCGTCAGCTCCATGCCCGGCAGCGCGTGCATGCCGTGCACCCGGCCGTACGTCAGCGACGGCCACCGGAACTGCCACGCGCCGCCGGGGCGGGGGGCGTGGTCGAGGACGACGAAGTCCCGGTCCGCCTCCAGGCCGGCCCTCCGCAGGTGGTACGCGGCCGACAGGCCGGCCTGTCCGGCACCGACGACCACCGCGTCCACATCCACAGCCGCCGCCGGCACGGCCGCCTCCACACCCGTCGAGAGATGGTTCATGCTTCTACCAACCAGGAGCGCGGGAGGGATCTTCCCGGCGGGAACCGGGCACCATGGAGGCATGAGCGACGCCTTCACCACCCGCACACTGGACATCACCACCGGCCACCACGAGGTCGTCCACGACCTGACCGACGACTGCGCCGCCTTCCTCGCGGAGGCGGCCGCCGGCCGCGACGGCCTGCTCAACGTCTTCACCCCGCACGCGACAGCCGGGGTGGCCCTGCTGGAGACGGGGTCGGGCAGCGATGACGACCTGCTGGCCGCCCTGCACACGCTGCTCCCCGCCGACGACCGCTGGCAGCACCGCCACGGCAGCCCCGGCCACGGCCGCGACCACGTCCTGCCGGCCCTGGTGCCGCCGCACGCCACCCTGCCCGTGATCGGCGGCCGTATGGCCCTGGGCACCTGGCAGTCGGTGTGCCTGGTCGACACGAACAAGGACAACCCCCGCCGCCAGGTCCGGTTGAGCTTCCTGGGCTGATCGGGCCGATGGAGATCGTCCTGGGTGTGTCCGCCACATCTCCTGACGCGCCGGCGACACGGGGGAGAGGCGCGCGGTACCACCATGGACGAGGCCGAGCGGCCGTACGACGGCTGCGGAGCGTGCCTGCGCGGCGTTCGCCGGCTGTCGCGGGTCAAGGCCGCCGCGACCTCGCCCGAGCGGCAGCGGGAGGACGTGCCTCCGGCCCGTACGGGCGAGGGGCCCTGCGTGGAAGCGAGTCGGCGCAGCGGTGGCGTCGGCCTTCGCGGGCGAGGTCGTGATCGACGCATGCAGCAGACGTGTACGGGAGGGCACACGGCGCGGCGTGCACGTTGCCGCCTTTGGGCCGTCCTCCTGTGCCCGAAGGCCGGCTGGTTCGACGGGTGTCTGTGCCACCGTTGCACCTGTCGATGGCCGGCGGCGCGAAGGGGGATGGCATGCGACTGTCACGCGAGGTCACCGGGTGGGCGTTCCTCGCCGAAGTGGAGGGTGTCCGTCATGCCGGCCTGGCCGTCGGCCTGGCCGGCATCAGCCCGTTCTCCACTGGTGGCGGGGCAGGAGGCAGCCTGTTCGCCCGCGCGTACGCGCGGGGCCTCCCGGTGCTCCCCTCACTGGACGCATTGCCGTTCAGCGGCCCCCTCTCCCCCCGGTGGTGTGTCACGCAGGACGAGGAAGGCGTGCTGTCCGTCCTGGACCCCGACGGCGCGCTCTTCGTGCACGACCTGGACGTGGGACCGCCGGCGGGGTGGTGGGAGGCGGCGGATGCTTCCGGCTCGGTCATGCTGGTCGTGTCCCACGTGCTGCCCGCCACAGACGATCCACTCGGCGCACTCGCCTTCGAAACGCGGCGAGGGAAGGTGTGTGCCGGTGTTGTGCGCTTCGGTGAGCCTGACCGCCAGGCGGACGGCGAGCCGACGGTCACCTTCGTCATCGACCCGGTCGGCGTGCTCATGGAGCTGGCACTGTACGTGTGCGACCGGATCATGTCGCTGGACGAGGCGAAGCGACGGGCGCGCGAAGTGGAGGAGACGCGGCAGGCCCTGGCGGAGCACGGCGCGATGTCCGCCGAGGCGATGGTGGATCTGCTGTTCCGGGACGAGTTCCTCGATCACCGCGGCCTGGTGGAGTTCATGTACGTCTACTGGCGACTGGTCGCCGAGGTCGCCGACGCCTGTGCGAGGGAGGCCGCCTGGCGGGCCGCGTCGTTCCAGGCCGTCGAGGCGGGCGTCCAGCTGGTGGCGGACCGGTGCGACCGCGCGGTGTTCGAGGAGTCCGATGCCTTGGCGGTTCGGCTGATCGACGGGCGAAGCGATACCGCCGACCTGGAAGCCGCGCTGCTGGCTGCCGCTCGGTTGCGGATGGCCACCAGGGGACAGGAGTACTGGACACCGGCGCAGCGATCTGCGGCTCTGCTGCATGCGGCCGCACACGCCCGCGACCGGCGGCAGCCGGCGTGGGGGCTCACCCTCCTGCGCCAGGCGGGCGACAACCGGAGCGAAGAGGTCCGGCTGCTCACGGCCGATCTGTACTACCAGTCGGCGGAGCAGGGCGAGCAGGTCGCCGGCCCTGTCCCGTTCCCGTGGGGCTACTACACGTACGCGGCGCTCTCCTACGCCTCGCTCGGCTTCGAGGAACTGGCCCAAGCCTGCCTGGTGCCGCTCGTGCAGCAGCTGGGCAACCTCCGCGGCGACGCACTCAGGAACGCGCTGTACGCGATCATCGTGGATGCGCCGAACTTCGACACCGCCGGCATGCCCGGACTGGGCGCGATACTGCGCGACCTCGTGCACTCTGCGGTCTGGCAGCTCACCGTGGAAAGCGAGACGCTGCCGATGGGGCTGATACTCGGCCTGCACCAAGCGGGCAAGGGTTCGGAACTGGGCGCGTGGTGGCGCATCGAAGGCCCGCTGGTCCTGCCCGCGCACATCCAGCACTTCCTCGGCAAGGTGCGTGACCGGGAGGAGCCCACTGCCGCAGGCGGTGCCTTGCCGAACCTGCTGAACGCCGTGGACGCCGACCATCGTCCTGGCGGCCACGACGACACGCAGATCGCCCGGAATCTGCGGTGGCGCATCTCGGCGTTCATCGACGACGAGCTGCGTCGGCGTTCGACGCCGCTCATCGACGCCCAGCACCTCTGGGCCAAGGTGCATGATCTTCTCGACGATCGAACGGTGCTGTTGACGTGGTTCCTGCCCACGGCGGTGAACGGCGCGACCGTGCTGCTCGCGGTCACCCGGCAGGGCCGAGAGCTCGTGGTGCACCTCGGCGAGGGCCCGGACGGGAACGGCGACCGGCACCCGGATGCGGACCGCGTCGAGGCGATCCGGACGGAGATCGCACGCGACCCGCTGTTCGGCGACGTGACACCGGAGGGCAGTCGGCTGCTGGAGTCGGCCGGCCTGCCGATCGGCGGCAGCGAGCTGTGGGACAAGTGGCGCGCCCAGGGCAAGGACCGCATCCTGGCCTGGCCGCACGGCGCTCTGCACTACCTGCCCCTACCGCTGTGCCGCAGGGGCGGCCGTCTGATCGCCGACGACTGGACGGTCACCACGATCGCCGGCCTCGAAGCCCTGGCACCCGCCGACGTACCCGCGCGCAAGGGCCGCACCGTGGTACTGGCCTCCGCTGCCGGGGGTGTTCCCTTCGGTCTGCATGCCGAACCGGCGCTGGAGGAGCATGCGCGGAAGGTCGCCGAGGCGGTAGGCACCGAAGCCCTCACCGGTCGTGCGGCCACTCGCGACCGGCTGCGCGCGGAGATGTCCGTGGCGGACGTCGTCCACATCGCCGTACACGGGACGCTGGACGAGGACGCGCCGTGGATGCACTGCCTCTACCTCGCGCCGGACGGCGACGACGACGGCCGCGTATTCGCCTACGACTTCCTGGATGTCGACCTGCGGGGGCTCCGTCTTGTCACGCTCGCCGCCTGCGAGTCGGCGCTCGGCCGCTTCGACCGCGGTGACAACGTCCGTGGCATCCCTTCGGCACTGATCACCGCCGGAGCTCAGGCCGTCGTCGGGTGCCTGTGGCCCGTGCGCCCGGAACCGGCCACGTACTTCTACCACCACCTGCATCAAGAAGTCGCGCGCGGCACCGATCCGGAGCAGGCCTTCCGCAGTGCCCAACTCGCCACCCGTGTCGCGCATCCCCCGTACCGTGATTGGGGAGCGTTCGTCTTTGTCCATGGCAGGAACAAGGGAGCAACCCCATGACCGAGATTCGGCTGCACGAGGTCGAACTCGTGCCGGAGCGTACGCTCGGCAGCCCAGCTGATGACGCACCGCTGCGTGGCAGGCTCACTTTCGGCTGGGACCTCCTGCCCGCCGACCATGCGGGCGTGCCGGCCGGCTGGCTGTCCTATGTGAGTGCCGCCCCCGACCGGGAGTTCCGGCAACTGCTCATGGTGTGCTCGTTTCGTCCCGAGACACCGGAGAGCAGAGGGGTGTTCCGCCATGCCTCTCTGGGTGTCGCACTGTCCACACCCGAGCGCGAGGCGCAGCCGATCGCGCGCCTGATCGACCCGGGTGAGCGTACACAGCCGGTTCCCGGCCTCGGGACCGGCGTGAGCTTCACGGTCACGACGGGAGTGCTGGACGTAGGGGTGGAGAAGCCGCCGGGATCCGGGCCGGCGAGGGAGGAGTGGATCGTCCGGGGCCACGGAGCCTCCCAGTCGAACCCGCAGTGGGAGTTCCGACCAGTCAAAGGATGTCCGCTGGTCGGGGACCACCCGGTGGCCGCGCTGGTGGAGCTCGTGCCCGACTGTACGAACACGGCCGAGGTACTGGTCGCGGCGGAGCTGGAGCACCGCAGCTGGGGCGTCCGCCGCTACCGGGCGCAGCTCACGCCGGCCCCGCACACGATCGTGCTGGCGGAATGACCCGATCCTGAAAGGCCGGCCCCGGGAACGGCACAGGCAGGTGACCCACGAGGGGAACGGTACAGGCAGGTGACCCGCGATCGGCCGGCCATCGGCACTGCGGTTCACGTGTGCCGTAGGGGGATGTACCTCGTGCGAGGACGCGGCCGTTGGGGTGCATGTGCCGAGCGGGAGGAGACGGGGCAGTCGGATCTCGGCCACTGTGCGTCTGCCTGGCACCGGTGGACCTGAGGGCGACGCCCGTGCCATCGTCCCAGCCCGCGCGGGCTTTCCCCGTCGTGGCGAACGACGGTCGTATGCGCCCTTGCATTCCTTGCAACCCCGATTGGCCTGGAGATTAAGCGCCTCCTGTGGCGCATGGCTGAAAGTTCTTGCAGTGGTTTGCGCAAGAACTTGCCGTGCGGTGAGGATGCCGAGCATGATGAACCGCCTCAAGCGCATAGCGCAGCACCCCGCCGCCCTCGCCGCCGCGGCCGCGGCCGGTCTCCTTACCGTCCTGGCGGCCGCTCCCTCCGCCGCGGCGGCCTCCGGGTCCGCGGCTCCGGAGTGCGTGGAGTACTACGAGAGCTGGCGCTACACCGACGTCCGCAACGGCTGCGGCGACACCGTCGCCGTCACCGTCGAGTACACGAACGGCCAGTGGGCCCCGTGCCGCGTCATCCAGCCCGGCGAGTGGGCGACCTTCGCCGGTTACGGCACCGACGGCAACCACGTCACGGGCCTGCGCACCTGCGACCCCGCAGAGGCGAGCGGGGCCTGACCCTCACGTCCCCGACGGAGGGGTGGCGACCGGGCGTGCCGCACGCCGCCGGGCCGCGTCCGGCTCGCCGACTGCCGGGCCGGTCACCGCGTGCGCGCCGCCGCCCGGTCGGCGGCGGTCCCCAGGGCGGCGCCCCGGAGCGGCCGGTCGCCGCCCGGGGCGAGGTGGATCTCGGCCCACACCGTCTTGCCGCCGGGCGGAGCCGAGGTGCTTCCCCAGTGGTCTGCGAACGTGTCCACCAGGAGCAGTCCGCGCCCTCCCTCGCCGCCGCCGTCGGCCTCCCGCCCGGGAGCGGGCGCCCGCTCGCCGCGCGCGTCGGTCACCTCGATGCGGAGCGTCCCGGCCGACGGGTCGAGCCGCAGCCGCAGCCGGAAGTCCCGGCCCCGTACGCGTCCGTGGAGCACGGCGTTGGCCGCGAGTTCGGCGACGATCCGCTCGGCGCGCTCCGACACGTCCGGCGGGCACCGCCAGTCGTGCAGTTCGAGGACCGTCACCAGCCTCGCCTGCCGAGCCCCGAGGTGGGTGGCGGGGAGCAGGCGGCTGACCGCGTACGCGGCAGGTGAAGGGGGTGCAGTGCGCTGGTTCATGGGGCCACGGTGGCGGCAGTTCCGCCACGCTCGCCATGCCACAGGTCCGTACGCTCTGTCAGCGTACGGACACTCTGAGTGGACAGTACGGCGGTCTCCGCACAACGCTGGACCCGTCGGCCGCGCGCGTGCGGCCGACGGCGGGTCAACACCCGTGTGAGCACGCGGAGGTGCACATGGCAGGGGTCGAGGGGGACGTCGGCGGACGTCCTGGTCAGGCGGGGGGCGCGGAGGACGCCGGCGGCCCGGGGGGCGCGGAGGGCGCGGGAGGTGCGGGAGCGGCCGGCGGCCCGGGAGGCGCGGGGGACGCGGGCGGCCTGTGGCAGGCGCGGGACGCCGGCGGCCTCGGCGGCGCGGGAGATGCGGACGCGGGGGAGGGGGCGACGCGGGAACCCGACCCGTCCGACAGCCTGCGCACGTTCGGCGCGGTCGTCCAGGCCCTGCGCGAGCACGCGGGCCTCAGCCGGGCGCAGTTCGGTGAACTCGTCCGGTTCTCCAAGCACACGGTCGAGTCCGTGGAGCGGGGCCGCCGTATGCCTGACGGAGTCTTCGTGGAGCGGGCGGAGCAGGCGCTGGGCAACACGGGCGCGCTCCGGAGGTCGGTGAAGCACCTGACACGCGGGGAGGCCGGGCTGGCGACGTGGTTCCGCCAGTGGGCGCGGCTGGAGAGGACGGCGGACAGCCTCTGCACGTACGAGTGCAGGCTCGTGCCGGGGCTGCTGCAGTCCGAGGGGTACGCGCGGGCCGTCTTCGAGGGGACCGTGCCCGTGGCGCCGGACGACCGGCTGGAGGAGTACATGGCGCGGCGCATGGAGCGGCAGCGGATGCTGTTCGAGCGCCCCACCACGCCCTTCAGCTTCATCGTCGAGGAGCACGTGTTCCGGCGCCGGTTCGGGGACGCGGGGCAGATGCGCGCACTGTTCGACCACGTCCTGGAGCTCACCGCCCCGCGGAACGTGACGCTCCAACTCGTGCCCTGCGAGGCCGGGATGCACGCGTGCCTCGATGGTCCTGTGCAACTGCTGGAGACGCCGAAGGGGCAGCGGCTCGGGTACTCGGAGGGGCAGCAGAACGGCCGCCTGATTTCCGACCCGAAAGAGGTGAGCCTGCTCTACCAGCGCTATGGCACACTTCGCTCGCAGGCCCTCAACGCCCAGGACTCGCGGGGCCTGCTGGAGCGACTGCGAGGAGAACTATGAGCACCGCCACGGAACTTGCCTGGTTCAAGTCGAGCTACAGCGGCAGCCAGGGTGACAGCTGTGTGGAGGTCGCCGTAACCGAACAGGCCGTCCACGTGCGGGACTCCAAAGACGTCGAGCTGCCCCACTTCGCCGTCGGGCGCGGGGGATGGGCGCGGTTCACGGCGTTCGTGGCGCACGTCTGAGGAGGCCGCACAGCAGGAGCGGTGGCGGCAGAGGCGGCTTCCGGCGAGTCGACTGCACGGCAACTGCCAAGTGGGGCGGCCGTGTTCAGGCGATGTTTCCTCGGCCGCCGGCAGACGGCCCAGCCCCGATCGGCTCCGGTTGATCGGGGCGCCTTCGGTATCCGGCTGTGACGCGTGAGGCGCCGGGCCGGGCCACCTGCCGTCGGAGCGTGAGGGCAGGGACGGGCGTCAGCGGATGCACCCCGGCCCGTGCTTGGCCGGCCGTGGCCCGAGCAGGTCCGGCGCGGACGGTGAGGGCAGGCCGCGCGCGGAGCCAGAAGAGCGACAGCCAAGCCGCCCCAAAGCGCCAGCGTGGAACGGGCGATCAACCACCTCAAGCACCCCAGAGCCCTGGTCACCCGCTACGACAAGCGCGGCTACGTCTCCCTCGGCGCCGCGACAGCCGCCGCCCTCGCCGTCCGCCCGAGCGTGAGCCGCCGGAGCAGTCCTCGGGGGCGCTGCCTCCGGTGCAGGCTCCCTCCCTCTGCCCGCCAGGCGCTCCGGGCGCGCCGTACGACGCGTCAGCTTGGCCGTGGCACCGGGAGTCCCAGCCACGTCCAGCGGAAAACCGGACGACAGCCCGCGCCAGGGCGTCTACCGTCCGAAGACATGGCACCTTCACTTGAACGTCCCCCCTTTCAGGCGGACGAGCGCACCGCGCTCATCGGCTGGCTGAACCTCCAACGGCAGATCCTGAGATGGAAGTGCGCCGGCCTCACCGAGGCGGACGCGCACCGCTCCGTCATCCCGACCTCCCCGGCGATGACGATGGCCGGGCTGATCAGCCATATGCGGTGGGTCGAGCACACCTGGCTGGAGGTGCTGTTCCTCGGCGGCGACAAGGCGCAGAACCCTTCCTTCGACGAGACGGACGAGGACGCCGACTGGCGCACCGACGGTGTCCCGCTGGAGGAACTGCTCGCCCAGTACGAGGCCCAGTGCGCCCGCAGCAACGAGATCGTCGCCGCGGCCTCCCTGGACGACGTCGGCCGCCACCCCGAATACCGCTCGGCCGGAGCCAATCTGCGCTGGATGCTCATCCACCTCATCGAGGAGACCGGCCGCCACGCGGGACACGCGGACATCGTGCGGGAGCTGCTCGACGGGGCCAAGGGGTACTACTAGGACGTGTCCGGTGCGTGATGCGGCACGTGGCCGACCTTTCGACGTGAAGCCCCACTTCGACCCGGTGCCGCTGCTCGGCGAGGCGCGCGCAGCGTTCCTGGGCCGGTGGTCGGAGCGGAAGTGGCTCAACGTGCCAGGACCGTTCTACGGAGCCGAGACCGACAACTGCGGCACGGGCCGCATCCACGCCCCCGGGCTGGTCCTCTACGAAGCCGACCACTTCACCGAGTACGTGTACCGGCAGCCCCGGACACCGGAGGAACTGCGGCAGCTGGTCGACGCAGCAGAAGTCGAAGTGTTCTCCGGATACGGCTGTGACGGCGACACCCACTGGACGCCGGAAGCGGTCCGGGAGTGGTGGCGCGACCGAGGGCGGATCAGGGAGTACCTGGCAGACCGGCGAGCCGACTGGGAGGCCGACGACGCGAAGGCCGGGCAAGGCGTGGCCGCAGCGGCACTGGAGTACGCCGCGTACCTCGACGGTGACCTGGCTGCGCACCTCCGCGTCTATCTTTTCTGGCTTGAGGAGCGACGCTCTCCCTCGGCGGTGGACCGGTTGCCGCAGCTCTGACGGCTGCGGCAGCATCGGGCACGGAGCCGCAGAAGGATCGCCCCGCGTGCCCCTGGGGCATGCCGGCGCACGCGGCCTGCGTCGACTCCCCGCTCGCCGCCGCGCCCTTCGCTGTCGTCGTCGGTCGTGTCGGCCGCCGCCCAGGCCCCGCCCGTCAGCCGACCCCGCGGCCCGTAATCCGCCCCCGCCTCCTCAGCCGCCCCCGGCCGTCCCCGCCCCGCTTCGGCGGTCGCCTCGACGGATCCGTGCGCGAAGTCTTTACGGCACTGCAACGCTGCACTACCTTGCCGCAAGATTCAGCAACAACTTGCAGTCCCCGGCGGCCCGTTGCCGGCACCGGTGCCCGTGGCGGGGCCCGGACGCCTCACCACTGCTCCGGAGCTGCGGGGTGCCGGCAGGGCGCGGGGACCGCCGTGCTGTCACCCCGGGCGGCCTGCCCGCCCGACCCGCCCCCGCCGCGGTCGCCGACCGCGGGCCCTCACGTCAGGAGCCGCCATCGTGAGCAGCCTCCCGCACCGACCCCCGCCCCGCAGACGCCCAGGACCCCGGTGGCCCGCCGGTCTCGGCCTCCTCACCGCCCTGCTCGGCCTGCTGGCCGCGCTGCTGCCCGCCGTCACCGCCCACGCGGCGACGAGCGCGGTCGTGTACTACCGGCCCGACACCGCCTGGACCTCGGTGAACATCCACTACGCCCCCGCGGGCGGCACGTGGACCACGGCACCCGGCGAGCCCATGACCGCTGCGTGCACCGGCTGGTACGTCAAGGACGTCGACCTGGGCGCCGCCACCTCGCTGACCGCGGCCTTCACCAACGGAGCCGGCACCTGGGACAACAACGACGGCGCCGACTACCGGCTCGGCGGCGGCGCCTCCGCCGTCGCCGGCGGCACGGTCACCACCACCGACCCCTGCGCGGACACGGAGCCCACCTCTGCCACCGTCTACTACCACACGCCGACGCGCGACTGGCCGGCCTACTTCCTGCACTGGGCGCCGACCGGCGGCCCCTGGACCACCGCGCCCGGCACCCGGATGGCGGCGGCCTGCACCGACTGGGTCACGCTGACCGTCGACCTCGGCACCGCCACCACCTGGCGGGCCGCCTTCAACAACGGCAACGGCGTCTGGGACAACCACAACGGCGCCGACTACACCCTCGGCACCGGCACGATCGCCGTCAAGGACGGCATGGTCGCCCACAGCGACCCCTGCGGGTCGACCGAGCCGCCCGAAGGCAACGCGGCGACCGTCTGGTACTCCACCGGCACCGTCGGCTGGGCCACCGTCAACCTGCACTGGGCGCCCTCCGGCGGCTCCTGGACGACCGTACCGGGCACGGGCATGGAACCGGCCTGCACCGGCTGGGTGAAGAAGACCGTCGACCTGGGCACCGCCACCACCTGGCGGGCCGCCTTCAACAACGGCAACGGCGTCTGGGACAACCACAACGGCGCCGACTACACACTCGGCACCGGCGGCCACACCGTCAAGGACACCGCCGTCACCGCAGACGCCGCCGACCCCTGCGCGGCCGCCGAGCCGGACACCACCGCCCCCTCCGTACCCGGCGGTCTCAGCGCCTCGGTCACCGGCACCTCCGCGGTGCTGTCGTGGGACGCGTCCACCGACGACACCGGCGTCACCGGCTACCAGGTCACCCGCACCGGCGGCAGCCACGGCACGTCGCTGGCCGGCACCTCCTCCACCGTCCTGTCCGCCAGCGGCCTGGAGGAGCGGACCTCCTACTGCTGGACCGTGCAGGCCCGGGACGCGGCAGGCAACACGTCCGCCGCGAGCGCGCCGGAGTGCGCCACCACCGGGGACGCACCGCCCCCGGCCGAACCAGGCACCCCGCTGGGCGGCGACCCTCGCAAGGACCCGATCTACTTCGTCCTCACGGCCCGCTTCAACGACGGCGACCCCGCCAACAACCGCGGCGGCAGCCGGCACCAGAAGTCCGGCAACGCCGCCCACGACGACCCCATGTTCCGCGGCGACTTCAAGGGCCTGATCCAGAAGCTCGACTACGTCAAGGCCCTCGGCTTCTCGGCCGTGTGGATCACCCCCGTCGTCCTCAACCGCTCCGACTACGACTACCACGGCTACCACGGCTGGGACTTCTACGAAGTCGACCCGCGCCTGGAGTCCGCCGGGGCCTCCTACCAGGACCTGATCAACGCCGCCCACGCCAAGGGCATGAAGATCTACCAGGACGTGGTCTACAACCACTCCTCGCGCTGGGGCGCCAAGGGCCTCTTCACCCCCACCGTGTACGGGGTGCGCGACACCCAGTGGAGCTGGTACTACGACCAGCCGAACGGCGACTTCGCATACGACGGCCTGACCGTCGACCCCGTGTCCGGCAAGTCCCACTACAACGGCGACCTGTGGTCGACGGCCGAACCCACCGGCAACACCTGCCTGAACTGGGGCAAGCCGAACGGCAGGTACAGCGCCGAGGGATACACCCTCTACAATTGCCAGTGGCCCGACCCCACCGGCAAGATGTTCCCCGCCGCCCTCTACCACCAGTGCTGGCTGGGCAACTGGGAGGGCGAGGACGCGCGTTCCTGCTGGATCCACGAGGACCTCGCCGACTTCGACACCGAAAGCGCCGCCGTCCAGCAGTACCTGATCGGTGCCTACAACAAGTACATCGACATGGGCGTGGACGGCTTCCGCGTCGACACGGCCGTGCACATCCCGCGCACCACCTGGAACCGCCGCTTCCTGCCCGCCATCCAGGAGCGCGTCACCCAGCGGTCCGGCGCGCAGAAGGCACGGGACTTCTTCGTCTTCGGCGAGGTCGCCGCCTTCGTCAACGACAAGTGGAACCGCGGCTCCGCGAACCACTCCGCGCAGTTCTACACATGGAAGGAGCGCCGCGAGTACGCCGCGGACGACACCGCGGCGGCGCTGGAGATGTACGCCCACGAGCAGGCCCTGGGCCCCGCCGGCCAGCCCACCTCCGCCAACGCCTTCCTCGACGGCAACACCTACCGCACCCCGGACCGCAGCCGGTTCAGCGGCATGCACATCATCGACATGCGCATGCACATGAACTTCGGCGACGCGTCCAACGCGTTCCACAACGGCAAGGACTCCGACGACTCCGTCAACGACGCCACCTACAACGTCGTCTACGTCGACAGCCACGACTACGGGCCCAACAAGTCCAAGGAGCGCTACGCCGGCGGCACCGACGCCTGGGCCGAGAACATGTCCCTGATGTGGACCTTCCGCGGCATCCCCACCCTCTACTACGGCTCCGAAACCGAGTTCCAGGCAGGCAAGCAGATCGACTGCGGCCCCACGTGCCCCCTGGCCGGCACGGGCCGCGCCTACTACGGAGACAGGATCGCCGGGGAGGTCACCGCCCGCGACTTCTCGGAGGTCTCCAGCGCCGACGGTCCCGTGGCCACCACGCTCCAGCAACCCCTGGTGGCGCATGTGCAGCGCCTCAACCAGATCCGCCGGGCCGTGCCCGCCCTCCAGATGGGCCAGTACTCCACCGAGGGCGTCAGCGGCGACATGGCCTTCAAACGGCGCTACACCGACGCCGCCGCGGGCGTCGACAGCTACGCCCTGGTCTCCGTCGGCAGCGGCGCCACCTTCACCGGCGTCCTCAACGGCACCTACAAGGAAGCCGTCACCGGCAGGGCCGTCACCGTCACCGACGGCACCCTCACCGCCCCGGCCTCCGGCAAGGGAAACCTCCGGGTCTACGTCCTCGACCTGGGCGGCGCCAACGCCGCACCCGGCAAGGTCGGCACGGACGGGCCGTACCTGAAGTGACCCGCCCTGCGCGCACCCGCCGCCCCGGCACGGACGGCGCGCGCCCCCGCCTGCCGCCCCCGGCCCCGGCGCCCCCGTACGGACGACGCCCGGCCGGGGGCGTCCGCGCACCCGGCCGGGCCGAGTCCGGTCCGCCGGTCGGGCGCCGAGTTCGGCCCATCGGCTGCGCGAGTCCGGCCCGCCGACCGCGTCACCACGCCTGGTCCGTCATCGCCGCCGACGCCTCCGCGGCCTGTGCCTCTGTGGTCAGCTCCTCCGCCCGCTCCTTCGCCCGCCGAGGTCTGCGCCTCCGCGCCTCCGCGCCTCCGCGCCTCCGCGCCTCCGCGCTTCCGCGGGGCTGCGACGCGCCCTCAGCGGGGACGCGGTTCGGCTCGGCGGCGGCCGACCGACTCGACCAGGGGCAGCAGCCGGTACGGGACCCGCTCGCGCAGAGCGACCTCGGTGCGGGTCCTGACGACCGCCGGCAACTGGATGAGCTGCTGGATCACGTCCTCCAGGTGCTCGTTGTCCCGGGCCACCACCCGGGTCAGGAGGTCGCCGCCGCCCGTGATGGACCACGCCTCCACGATCTCCGGCACGGCGGCCAGCGCGTCACCGACCTCGTCCAGGTGCCCTTGGGTGACCTCGACGTGCACGAACGCCAGCACCGGATGGCCCAGGGCGGCGGGGGAGAGGAAGGGGCCCGTCCCGGTGATCACCCCGTCCCGCTCCAGCCGGTCCAGCCGCGCCTGGAGGGTGCCGCGGGCGATGCCCAGGAGGCGGGCGTACTCCCGCACGCTGGTACGGGGCTGCTCGATGAGCAGCCGCAGGATCCGGGTGTCCAGCTCGTCCACCGGCAACGGATGTCCTCTCCTCCGCAGCGGCCGGCCCGGCGCGCCCGTGCCGGAAGTCGGCATTCCGATGCGCCGACTGTACCAACGGCGGTGCAACGGCCCCTGGCCCCGGCCACTGGTCCGTTGGCCGCGTCCCGGCAGGGGCCGACGGCGTACGGCTGGGCCAATGGTCCAGTGAATCGGAGTCGACTTGAGCCATCGCGTCACTCGATGGTCTTATGGAGGGGTCGATGGCGCTGCGGATCCCGCGGCGCCTTTTTCATGCCACGTCTCCCACGGCCCGTGCCGCGGCGCGCGACCGCGCCCGGACGGCGCCGGGGGGACTCATGCGAAGGGGCGGTAGTAGGTGCTCAAGAGGGTGTTCGCGGCTCCCGACCCGGGCCGGCTGCGGCTGCGTGCCGCGACCCGGGCGGTCCTCGGCATCGGACTCGCGGTGGCCCTGTGCGGACTGGCCGGGCACTCGCTCGTCGCGGCGGTCACCGGCGGCCTCGCCGCGCTGCTCGCGCTCTTCACCGTGACCGACCCGACCGTGCGCGGCCAGGCCGTCACCACCGCCCTGCTGCCGGCCGCCGGCCTGCCGGTCCTGGCGCTCGCCGCCGTGCTGCACGACCACCCGGCAGCCCGCGACGCGGCCTTCCTCGCCGTCGCCGGCGCCGGCGTCTACGCCCGCCGCTGGGGGCCGCGCGGGCACGCCCTCGGCGTCTTCGCGTTCATGTCGTACTTCGTGACGCAGTTCCTCGGCACCGTGCCCGCGCAGCTGCCGGAGCTGTACGCCGCCGTCCTGCTGTCGCTGGCCACCGCCGCGGCCGTACGGTTCGGCGCCTGGTGCTACGAGCGCCGCCTTCCGCCGCCGCCCACCGTCCCCGCCCCGGGCGACGGCACCGGCCTGCGCCGGGTCACCACGCGCCAGGCCGTCCAGGCCACGGCCGGCGCAGGCTTCGCCCTGCTCGTCGGCCAGATGCTGTCGGACGAGCGCTGGTACTGGGCGGTGGGCGCCACCTGGTGGATCTTCGTCAACACCACGTCCCGCGGTGAGACCCTGGTCCGCGGCTTCCGGCGCTTCCTCGGCACCCTCATCGGCATCGGCGCGGGCGCACTCGTCGCCGTCCCGCTGCACGGGGCGCCCGTGCCCAGCGCCGTCCTGATCGCGGCGTGCGTGTTCGGCATCTTCTACGCGGCGCCCGTCTCCTACACGTGGATGATGCTCGCGGTGACGGTGATGGCCAGCCTGCTCTACGGGCTGCTCGGGATGCTCGACGCGGGGCTGCTGGCGCTGCGGCTGCTGGAGACCGGCGTCGGCATGGCGGGAGCGGTGCTCGCGGTGCTGTTCGTGCTGCCGATCACCACCGACGCGACGACCAACGGCTGGATAGGACGCGCTCTGCACAGCGTGCACGCCTCCGCCGCCGCGGCGGCCGCACGCCTGGCGGGCGACGAGCAGGCCGACCCGACCCCGCACATCCGGGACCTGGAGGCACTGCTGGCCCGGGTGCGGCTCTCGCTTGCCCCGCTGGTCCACCCCCTGAACCCGCTGCGCGTACGCAAGCGGCGCGCCCTGCGGGTCATGGAGCTCCTCGACGCCTGCGCGGCCGAGGCGCGGGCCCTGGCGCTCGTCGCCGCGGACGCCGACGCCTCGCACGACGTGCGGCTCACCGTCGCCTGCTGGCGTGTGGAGGCCGCGGTGCGGGCCCTCACGCAGGCCGCTCCCACCGGAGGCGGGGCGCCCGGGGCGGCCGCCGCCGCGGACCCGGCCGCGGACCGACCGGAGCCCGCTGCCGCTCGGCCGGTGCCGCGGGAGGCCGACGCGGCGGCGGAGCAGGCGGCCGAGCACCCTGCGCTGCGCCACCTCAAGGCGCTGGAGCAGGCCCTCGTCGGACTGGAGGACCCCCTCCAGCGCCCGGTGCGCCTCCAGCCGCTGGCCCACCCCTGAGCCCCCGGCGGACGGCACGGCCGCCCGGGTTTCCGACACACCCCCAGCTGGTCTAGACCTGAGCTGCTAGCGTCTGCCCCGCGGCAGGGCGCAGGCAGCGCACACACGGCCGACGAGAGGGGCAGCGCGATGGCAACGCGTCACGAGGGACGTCAGGACGCGACCGGCGGGGACACCGCGGCGGCACCGCCCGCCACGCAGGCGCGGCCCGGCCCGGCCGGGCGCGGCGCTCCGGTGGGGCGCGCCTTCATCGGATCGTTCACCCACGCCGGGGGGCGCGGAGTCACGGCCGCCTCCGTCGACCCCGCCACCGGCGCCCTCGCGATCACCGGCACCACCGACGCGGTCGCCGATCCGTCGTTCCTCGCCCTGGCCCCGCAGGGCACGGTGCTGTATGCCGTGTCGGAGACGGAGGAGGGTGCGGTCGCCGCGTTCGACACCACCTCCGGGCCGGTACCCCGCCTGCTGTCCGCGCCCGTCCCCTCGGGCGGCTCCGGCCCCACCCACCTCGCCTGCGCCTCCGGCCACGTGGTGACCGCGCACTACGGCTCCGGCAGCGTCAGCGCCCTCTCCGTGCGGCCCGGCGGCTCCCTGCGCGGCGTGTCGGGACTGGTGCAGCACGAGGGCCGCGGCCCGGACCCGGAGCGCCAGGCGGGCCCCCACGCGCACCAGGTCGTGCCGGCGCCCGGAGGGCGCCTGCTGCTGGCGGTGGACCTCGGTACCGACTCCGTCCGCGTCCACGCCCTCGACCCCGCCACGGGCGCGCTGACACCGCGCGGCGGGACTCCGCTGCGGCCCGGCAGCGGCCCCCGCCACCTGGCCTTCCACCCGGCCGGGCGCCATGTGTACGTCCTCGCCGAGCTCACGCCGACACTCACCGTGTGCCGCTGGAACCCGCGCGGCGGCACCCTCGTCCCGGTGGGGGAGGTGCCGGTACGGCCCGGCGCCGGGGAGAGCGGCGCGGCCTACCCGTCCGGCGTGGCCGTCGCCCCCGACGGCAGGTTCGTCTGGGCGGCGGTGCGCGGCGACGACACCCTCGCGGTCCTCGCCGTGGACGGCGACGGCGAACGGCTCACCCCCGTGGCCCACGTGCCCTGCGGCGGCCGCTGGCCCCGGGACCTCACCGTCGACCCCGGGGGCCGTCGCCTGTACGTGGCCAACGAACGGTCCGGCGACGTCACCTGGTTCGACATCGACCCGGCCACGGGCGTCCCGTCCCCGGCCGGCTCCGTCTCCGTGCCGGCGGCGACCTGCGTGGTTCTCGGATAGCCCGCCGGGCGTACAGCCACGCACGCGGCCCGGCATGCGTGCGGCCCGCACGGAGAGGTTCCGTACGGGCCGCCGGGGGTCTTCGTGTGCTGTCAGCGGACGGGTGCGCCCGCCTGCTGCGGGGAGAGTCCCAGCAGAGTCATGTACTGCGACAGCACCAGCTTGCCGACCGCCGGGTACGCGCCGAGCGGCTCGGCCACCGGGCAGTCCGCGGCCTTCGCCGCGTCGTCCAGCAGCGCCGCGGGCGCCTCGGGGCCGACCAGGTACGGCGCCAGCGCGAGCTGGGCGGAGCCCGCGCCCCGCAGCTGCTCCGCGACCGCCGTCACCGAGCCGTCCTCGTCCAGCGCGGCGGCCATCACCGGCACCGCGAGCCGCGCGGCCAGCAGCATGCCGGTGATCCCGGCGGCCTGCACCGCCTCCTGACCGCCCACCGTGGCCAGGACGATGCCGTCGGCGGCCGTCGCCACCGTGAACAGCCGCGCCCGGTCGGCCCGGGCGAGACCCGCCTCGGAGAGCCGCACGTGCACGGCCTCGGCCAGCAGCGGGTGCGGCCCCAGCATGTCGGTCACTTCGGCCGGCACACCGCTGTCGGCGACCGCCTGCCGTATCCGGTCCATCACCGCGTGCTCGGGGCCCACCAGCAGCGGCACCACGACGGCGGCCGGCCCCTCGGGCGCGGCGACCTCCCGGCCGGCGGCCTGCGCGAGCTCGTACCGCTCGACCCGCAGTGCCTGCGCCTCCTGCAGCACGGCCGGCAGGGAGGCGTACTCCGCGTCGTGGCCGTCCAGGAACGCGACCGCGGCGTCCAGGCCGGGCAGCTCAGAGCGCGCGATGCTCACCAGCTCGTCCGCCAGGCCCCGCACGGCGGCGGAGGGCTCACCGGGGACGGCGAGAACGAGTGCGGGCGCGCCCTCGGGCGCCGCCAGGGGTTCGGGGCGACGGTGCCGCCCGGACTGGCGGGGTCGCGGCATTCGTACAGGCAGGCCGGAAGCGGGCCCAGTGGGGGAGCTCATGGCGCCGCATGCTACTGGTTCCGCCCACTCCGACGTTCGGTAGGGGGCGATCACGCGACCTATCACCCGGTTTGTCCGGGTACGTTTGTCCGAATCGCCGGTCAGTCTTCGTACGTGTCCAGCAACCCCTCCTCCCGCGGCAGCAGCAGCGCGCCCGCGGCCAGCGCCCCGGCCAGCAGCAGCGCCCCCGACAGCGGATCCCGCACACCCTCCACCACCGGCACCCCCGGCAGCCGCCCCGCCAACGCGGCGCGCACCGGCCCGAGCAGCGGCTCACCCACCCTGAACAGGCCCCCGTCAGGGCGACGCACCCGCCGCCCGGCGGATGCGCGGCCGAGGCCGACTCCGCGATGTGCCGGGCCGCTTCCGTCAGGACGCCCGCCGCCACCGGGTCGCCGTCCTCCGCGGCGCACCGCGCCACCTCCGGCGCGAACGACGCCAGCACCGCGGGCCGGTCCGGCCGCGGATACAGCGCCCCGGGCAGTCCGGCCGCCCGGCCGAACACCCCCTCGGCGCGCCGCAGCAGCGCTCCCGAACCGCCCCGCCGCCCGTCGTGGGCGCGCAGCGCCGCCTCCAGACCGGCGCGGCCGATCCAGGCCCCGCTGCCGCAGTCGCCCAGCAGATGCCCCCAGCCATCGACGCGCCGCCAGCGGGCCAGGTCCGTGCCCAGCGCCACCATGCCGGTGCCCGCGGCGACCACCGCGCCCGACCGCTGCCCGGCGGCGCCGGCGTACGCGGTGACGGCGTCCGACGCGAGCGCCAGCCGCCGCACGCCCAGCGCGGTACGCAACGCGCGCGGCAGCACGGCCCGCAGCCGACCGCCGAGCGACGCCATCCCGGCCGCCCCCACCGCCGCGGCCACCGGCAGGACGGTCGCCCCGCCCCCGGCCTCCGCCGACAGCTCCCGCACCGCCCGCACCACCCGCTCCAGCAGGCGGTCCGCGTCGATGCCTCCCGGCCCGGTCGGCACGGGCTCGCCGAACTCCCGCACCGCCACGGCCTCCACGTCCGCCCAGCCGAGCGCCAGGGCCCCCGGGGCGCGCCCCAAGGCGACCCGCAGCCCGGAGCCGCCCGAGTCGACACCCAGCAGCCACGGCCCCTCCGGATCCGCTCCTCCCACGTCCGTCCCCTCCTCGCGCTCCCCTGCGGCTTCCTGCTCCGGCACCGCGGCCGGGCGGCCGCTGACCGCCGCCCCGTGACCGGTTGGGAGTGATCCCCTTGCACCGGTAGAGTGACGCGCCGTGGCAGCACAACCCCTGGATCAACTGGTCGAGCCCGGCTGGGCGGAGGCGCTCCGCCCGGTGGCGGGACGCATCTCCGCCATGGGCGGCTTCCTGCGCGAGGAGATCGCGGCCGGCCGTACGTACCTGCCCGCCGGGGAGCACATCCTGCGCGCCTTCCAGCAGCCCTTCGACGAGGTGCGCGTCCTGATCGTGGGTCAGGACCCCTACCCGACCCCGGGCCATCCGATCGGCCTCAGCTTCGCCGTGGCGCCCGACGTGCAGCGCCTCCCCGGCAGCCTGCAGAACATCTTCCGCGAGCTGCACACCGACCTCGGGCTGCCCCGCCCCTCGAACGGCGACCTGACGCCCTGGACCCGGCAGGGCGTGCTGCTCCTCAACAGGGTCCTCACCACCGCTCCCGGCAAGCCGGGCGCACACCGCGGGAAGGGCTGGGAGGAGGTCACCGAACAGGCCATCAAGGCGCTCGCCGCGCGCGGCAAGCCGCTCGTCGCGGTCCTGTGGGGGCGGGACGCCCGCAACCTGCGCCCGTTCCTCGACGCCTACCCGGCGATCGAGTCGGCCCACCCCTCGCCGATGTCCGCCGACCGCGGCTTCTTCGGCTCCCGGCCGTTCAGCCGCACCAACGACCTCCTGATGCGCCAGGGAGCCGAGCCGGTCGACTGGCGCCTCCCCTGACGCGGCGGCAGCGGTCCCGGGGCTCACCCGACGACCGCGGCCCGCACGCACAGCACGTCCGGCAGGTGCTCCGCCAGCAGCTGCCAGGTGTCGCCGTCGTCCGCGCTCGCGTACACCTCCCCGTTCCGGTTCCCGAAGTAGATGCCCGCCGGATCGGCGCCGTCGGTGCACATCGCGTCCCGCAGCACCGTGCCGTAGTGATCGCCCTGCGGCAGCCCCGCCGTCAGCGCCTCCCAACTGCCGCCGGCGTCCCGCGTGCGGAACACCCGGCACCGCCGCTCCGCGGGCACCCGGTCGGAGTCGGCGCTGATCGGGAAGAGGTACGCCACACCCGAGTGGTGCGGGTGCGCGACCGCGGCGAACCCGAAGTCCGACGGCAGCCCGGACCCGATGTCCGTCCACCGCACGCCGTGGTCGTCGCTGCGGTACACCCCCCAGTGGTTCTGCAGGTACAGCCGGTCGGGGTCGCCGGCGTCCTGCGCGATCTTGTGCACGCACTGCCCGAACCGCGGGTGCCGGTCCGGCAGGAACACCGCGGACACGCCGTCGTTCGACGGCTCCCAGCTCGCGCCGCCGTCCACCGTGCGGAACACCCCCGCCGCCGACACCGCCACCGTCACCACGTCCGGGTCCCGGGGGTCGGTGACCACCGTGTGGAGCGCCTCACCGCCGCCGCCCGGGTGCCACTGCGACCGGGTGGGGTGCTCCCACAGCGGGCGGACCAGCGTGAACGTCTCCCCTTCGTCGTCCGAGCGGAACAGCGCCGCCGGCTCCGTCCCCGCGTACACCACCCCGGGCGCGGCGGGCCCCGCCGGGTGGAGCTGCCACACGCGCTCCAGTGAGGCGCCGGTGTCCTGCGGGAACCGGATGGCGGGCCTGGCGGGCTCGGTCCAGGTGGCGCCCAGGTCGTCGGAGTGGAACACCGACGGCCCCCAGTGCGCGCTGTCCCCGCCGACCAGGAGCCGCGGCCTGCTGCGCCGCAGGTCGATCCCGATGGCGTACACGGCCTGCGCCGTGAAGTGCGGTCCCTCGAACTCCCAGGCGCCACCGCGCCTCCGGCCGAGGAAGAGACCCTTGCGGGTGCCTACGGTCAGCAGTACGTCATCGGACATGGCCCGACCTCCAGGACGCCGTTGTCGCGGACAACCGCCAGTCTGCACCCACCCACTGACACCACCCCGGAACGCCGCTGCGCCCCAGGTCAGCAGCCATGCACCGGCGCGTCCCCCGCACCGGGCCCGGCCGGGCCCGCCCCTCACCGCGCCGTCAGGGCCGCGGCCCTGGACCACCCCGACACCCCGCGGTCAGGGCCCCGGCCCGGGGCGCCCGCAGCTCGCCCCCGGGTTCCGGTGCGCCTGTCCCGCCGTACGCCAGGGCCCCGGCCGGACCGGTCGCCGCCGCCCGGGCCGCGCGTGCCGCCGTCGTCCGTCGCCCCTGGCGGCCCCCGTCCTCCGTCACCCCGCCGCTCCCGGTGTCCGCTGTGTCCGGGCGAAGCGCCCGCTCCCGCGCCCGCACACCGTGTCAGGCGCGCGCTGCCGCCAGGAGGCCGGGCCAGTCGGGGATCTTCACCGGGCCGCGCCCCAGGGCGCGCCCCAGCTCCGCCTCGGCCTGCTCGATGGACCGCCACCCCTCCCACTCGACCGGGGCGAGGCCCCACGAGCGCAGGGCGGCGAGCGGGTCGCCGGCGACCGCGCGGCGCACCAGCAGGTGCGCGTCCGCCAGCACGGAACCGGCGGTCTCCTTGGCGCACGGCCGGTTCGTGCCGATCACCCCGGACGGCCCGCGCTTGATCCATCCCGCGACGTACTCCCCGGGCGACGGTGCCCCGTCCCGCGGCGTGCGGCACCGTGCCCCGCACCGGGTCGAACGGCAGCCCCTCCGGAGCCGCCCCGCGGTAGCCCACCGCGCGCAGCACGAGGTCGGCGGGGATGTCCTCGAACACCCCGGTGCCCCGCACCCCGCCGGACCCGTCCGGTACGGTCCGCTCGAACCGGACGCCCACCACCCGGCCGCCCCTGCCGAGGACCTCCACGGGGCGCAGGTGGAAGCGGAGGCGGATCGTGCGGCTCCGGTCGGCGGCCCCGGACGGCCCGGCTTCCGCCCAGGAGCGGATCACCTCCACGTTCCGCCGGTTCACCGCGGGCAGCCCCGAGGGGTCCGCGTACGCCGGGTCCGGCGCGAGGTCGGCCGGGTCCACCGCGACCCGGGCCCCCGGCAGCGTGCCGAGCTCCCGCAGCTCCTTGGTGGTGAAGCGGCCCTGCGACGGCCCCCGGCGGGCCACCATGTGCACCTCCCGCACCCGGCTCGCCGCGAACGCGGCCAGGACCTCCGCGGGCACGTCGGTGGGCCGCAGCTCCTCGGCGTCGCGCGCCAGGACGCGGGTCACGTCGACGGCGACGTTCCCCGCGCCGATCACCACGGCGGACCGCACCCCGTCCAGGCCGAAGGGGAGGGCCGGCGCGTCCGGGTGGGCGCTGTACCAGGAGACGAAGTCGGTCGCCGAACCGCTGCCCGCCAGGTCCTCGCCGGGGATGCCGAGCCTGCGGTCCCGGGCCGCGCCCACGCAGTACACCACCGCGTGGTACAGCTCCAGCAGCCGGTGCGGGGGCAGCGCCCCACCGCCCACCGGGACGTTGCCGACGAACGTCACCCGCTCGTGCTCCAGCACGGCCCGCAGGCTGCCCTGCAGCGTCTTGATCTTCTCGTGGTCCGGCGCCACCCCGTACCGCACCAGGCCGTACGGGCACGGCAGCCGGTCCAGGACGTGCACCCGGACGCCCGGCACGGCCGTCTGCTCTACCAGCGACTGGGCGGTGTAGACCCCGCTGGGGCCGGAACCGACCACGGCGACACGCAGCACGACGGAGCTCCTTCCACGGAGGGTTCCAGCATCGCACCGGGACCGGCACCGCGGGAGACCCGCCGATGCCGCCCGGTCACAACGCGCCCATCCGGTGGATCTCCGCGGTCTGCTGGGCGATCACGTCGCCGGCCATCTCCTGGACGGCGGTGTTGCGGCCGTCCCGCAGGACCTCCGACGCCATGACGACCGCGCCTTCGTGGTGAGTGATCAGCAACTGGAGGAACAGCCTGTCGAAGGCCTTGCCCCGCGCCCGTTCCAGCTCTTTGAGCTGCGCGTCCGTGGCCATTCCCGGCATGGATCCGTGGTCGTGCCCGGGCGCCTCGCCTCGGGGACTGCCGGAGGCCCGCCCGGGGCCGTGCCCGGGAGCGCCCCCGGATGCGGGCGCGGACGGGTGCGGCGGGTGTGACAGATGCTCGGGCCGGGCCGCCGGCGATGCGGGCGCCGGGTGCGATGGGTGGGCCGACCGTCCTTCGTGAGGCGGATGCGATGCGTGGGCCGACTGCGGTGCATCAGGCGCATGCGACGGGTGGGCCCCGTGAGGCGAACCCGACGGGTGCGCGGTGTGCGGCGGGTGGGGGGAGCGGGGACCCGCGGACGGGCCGCTCCCGTCGCCGGCCTCGTGCGCGCGGTGCGTTTCCAGCCATGCCTGCATCGCGGCGATCTCCGGCCCCTGCGCCGCCTCGATCCGCGCCGCCAGGTTCTTCACCTGCTGCGACGCGGCCCGGTCCGGGGCCAGCGCGGTCATGACGAGTGCCTGGCGGTGATGGACCACCATCATCCGCATGTACGAGAAATCCGCCGCGTTCGGCGTGTCCTCGGGCACCGCCGCGGCGGCTTCCTCGGGCGACAGCGTCCGGGCCGGCTCTCCGGGTCTGCCCGGTGCCAGCACACCCGTCCCGCCGGCCGCGGCCCTCGGTTCCCCGGCGCCGCGCGGGGAGTCCCCGTCGCAGGCGGCGAGGGCGAGGGCGCCCGTCAGGGCGAGGGCCGCGGCGGCGGCCACGGCGACCGGGGCGGAGGTGCGGCGGTGCGTCCTGCGGATCGACACGAAAGACCCCCATGTCGGTGGTGGTGAAGGGAACGGTCCTCGGCGTGCTTCCGTACGGCGGGCGCCGGCCGGCGCCCGGTGTCTCTGACGACCCCTGTTGAGATGTCCATGCTCAGGCTCATACTGCCCTGGTCGATGCGCCGTTCACCCCCTGGACGGCGAACGTCCGACAAGGGAGGTCGCACATGACCCTGTTGCGCACCACTCGGCAGCGGCGCAGACGCCCGCTCGTGGCCACCGCCGCCGCGGGCCTGATCGCCGCCCTCCTCGCCGCGGGCCCCGCCGCGGCGGTCCCCGACCCCGGAGACGGCCCGGCCGGCGGGCAGGAGGCATCACAGCGCCGGCAGGCGGACACGGAGGCCGCCATCGCGAGCGGCTCCGTCCCCGGCGTGGACGAGGTCGTCCACAGCGACAACATCCGCCATGTCGCCAACATCCCGCTCACCTCCGTCAAGGGCATCAACACCGACCTGGCCTTCCAGGGCAGGTACCTGTTCGCCGGCAACTACGACGGCTTCCAGATCTTCGACATCAGCGACCCCGCCCGCCCCGAGACCGTCACCCAGGTCCTGTGCCCGGGCGGCCAGAACGACATCTCGGTCTCCGGCGACCTGCTGTTCCTGTCCACCGACTCGTCCCGCAGCGACGACTCCTGCCAGAGCACCCCCCAGTCCGCGACGGAGAAGTCGTCCTGGGAGGGCATCAAGGTCTTCGACATCAGCGACATCCGCAACCCGCGGTACGTCGCCTCCGTCGAGACGGCCTGCGGCTCCCACACGCACACCCTCCTCCCGCAGCGCGCGAACGTCTACGTGTACGTCGCCTCGTACTCCCCGAACGCGGCCTTCCCCGACTGCCAACCGCCGCACGACGGCATCTCCGTCATCAAGGTGCCGCGCTCCGCCCCCGAACGCGCCGCGGTCGTCGGCTTCCCCGTGCTCTTCCCCGGCGACGGCCCCGACGGCGGCGGCAACCCCGGCGCGCCCGCGAACCCGGGCGTCTCGAAGACGACCGGCTGCCACGACATCACTGTCCTGCCGCACCGCGACCTGGCGGCCGGCGCCTGCATGGGCGACGGCATCCTCTTCTCCATCGAGGACCCCGAGCGCCCCAGGGTGATCGACCAGGTCCAGGACAACACCAACTTCGCCTTCTGGCACTCCGCCACCTTCAACCAGCGGGCGAACCGCGTCATGTTCACCGACGAGCTGGGCGGCGGCGTCGGCGCCACCTGCAACGAGAGCGTCGGCCCGCACCGCGGTGCCGACGGCTTCTACGACATCAGGGGCAAGGGCGATCGGCGCAAGCTGGTCTTCCGCGGCTACTACAAGATCGACCGCCACCAGGCCGACACCGAGAACTGCGTCGCGCACAACGGCTCGCTCATCCCGGTCAAGGGCCGGGACATCATGGTGCAGGCCTGGTACCAGGGCGGCGTCTCCGTGATCGACTTCACGAACCCCGCCCGCGCCAAGGAGATCGGCTACTTCGAGCGCGGCCCGCTCAGCACCGACACGCTCGGCCTCGGCGGGTCCTGGTCCGCCTACTACTACAACGGCCACATCTACTCCAACGACATCCGCAAGGGCCTCGACGTGCTCAAGATCGAGGACCGGCGCACGGATTCCGCGCAGCGCGTCCGCATGCACGAACTCAACGTCCAGACGCAGCCCGACTACTTCGACGACTTCGACCGCTGACGAGTGCCCCTGGCGCAGCGCCGTCCGCCCGCGGGGAGCAGTGCAGGCGCGGCGGGAGGCCGGGCCGTCGACGACGCGCCCCGCCCCTGCCGCCGCAGCCCCGCCCGCCCGGCACCGTCAGACGGGTGTCCCGCCGGGCGGCCGGCCCCCCGGCCCGCCGCCCGGCGGGAACCCCCGCTCCCACTCCAGCCCGTACCGCTGGAACAGCTCCGCCCGCAGCAGCGCGAACGGCATCGGCGCCCCCGGCAGCAGCACCGCGAACACCGCGCCCATCAGCAGGGCCCGCAGCAGCGGGTAGTCCGTGTCGACGTCGTGCGACCCGTACCGCTCCATGGTGTCGCGCAGCAGGGCCGCGAGCCGCTGCTGGTCCTCGCACTGCACGAAGCCCTCCGCCTGGAGGATCCCCGCCATGTGCGTCCGCATCAGCACGGGCTGCTCCACGGCGAGGCCGAGCACCGCGTCGATGGCCCTGGCCAGCCGCTCCCGGCCGTCCTCCGTGCGGGGTTCCCGCTCCAGCGCGGCCGCCAGCGTCCGGTGCATCAGCCGGTGCACCGCCGACTGGAGGAGCTGCCGCTTGCCGGGGAAGTAGTACGAGACCAGACCGCGGGCGGTGCCGGCGCGCTCCGCGATGTCGCCGAGTGTCGTGGCCTCGTACCCGCGCTCCGCCACCAGGTCCACCGTGGCCTGCAGAAGCCGCTCCCGGGACCGTCGGCGGAGCTCTTCATTGACCGATGCGCTCCGCGGGGACATGCTTAACTCCTGCGTTGACTGGCTCCCAGCCAATATACTCAGTGCGTCCGCACCGACGCGCACGGCATGTCGGTGCGGCCGGTGTCATCCGACCGGGCGACGCGGGGGATCGTCCGGTCGGATGGCGTCCGCATGCCCGCGGGCCGCCACGCCGCGAGGTCGGGCACCGGCGCACCCCGTCCGGCCGCCGCCCACCGGCAGGCGGCCCGCGCAGCGCACCGCGCACGCCACGGCGGCGGCCCCGCCGTCCGCCCGCCGGTCGCGGCCCCCTCACCGGCACACGGGGCTCCCGGCCGAGCCCCGCGCACGCCTCCCGGAACAGCCGCTGCCGGCCTCTGCACGCCGTGCCCGGACGGCGGCGCGTACGGGTCCGCGAAGCGGTCGCATTCCCCGTGCCGCGCACCCGGGGCGCAGGCCCCCGCCGGCACCGCTGACGGCACCGGCCGCCGCCCGCAGCCCCTACGCACCTCTTCGGCGTCCGGTGGGGATGTCGTGCCTCCGGCGCTGCGTACCAGGCGGGGCGGGCCGGTTCGTGCCCCGGCAGCGCCGGTTCGCGCCGGGGGCGGACGGTGCCCGGTGCCGCCGCGGGGCCCGCGGGCTCAGAGCCGCCGGGCCGCCCGCCTGGCCGGCGCCGATGCGAGGCGCACCGGTACGGCGGCGGCCGCCGCCGCCAGGCAGGCGCCCATCAGCCAGCCGCCCACCACGTCCGTCGGCCAGTGCACGCCCAGGTACACCCGTGTCAGCCCCACGCCGAGCGCCGACACCGCACCCGCGACCGCGACCGTCCGCGCCGACACCCGGCCCGCGGCCCGCCGCAGGGACGACGCCGCGGCAGCCGCGGCCCGCCGCACCGGAGCCGCTCCCGCCACCGCGGCCCTCCGTGCCGGTGCCGCGCCGCGGGCCGCCGCCTGCCGCACCCGGGCGGCGCCCGCCGCGGCCCCGGGCGCCCGCCGCCCACCACCGCGGCCGCCCACCACAGCAGCCCGCACGTGACCGCGGCCGTCATCGCGTGACCCGAGGGGAACGCCGCGAAGTGGGCGCTGTCCACCGGATCCGGCCACCGCGGCCGGTCCCGCCCCACCACCGCCTTCAGCACCTGCTGCGCCACCGCGGCCACCGCCGCCACCGCGGCCAGGCGGCCCGCCACCCACCGCTCCCCGCGCCGCCACAGGACCACGACCGCGACCGCGACGAGGGCGCGCATCGTCCACGGGTCCCACACCCAGTCCGTCAGCACGCGGCTGATCCGCACCAGCGCCGGGCTGTCCACCGCCGAGGAGTGCGTGGCGCCCGCCACGGCCCGGTCCGCCGCCGTCAGCGGCTCCCATCCGGCCGCGACCAGCGCGAGGAGCACCACGGCGCCGGCACCGCTCCACCAGGCGACGACGCGCGGTCTGCGCGACGGGACGTACGTGACGGAGGTGACCGCTGCTTCCCTGGTGGACGTCGCCATGGAACGCATCTTCCACCGTCCCGCCCGGCCCACACACACCACCGGACGCGGGGGAGCCGTCAGCGCAGCGCGCTGAGCCCCGGCGCCAGCGCCACGAGCAGCGGCATCGCCGGCACCAGCGCGGCAGCGGCGGTCAACCGCAGCCGCCGCCCGGGCGTGAGCCGCGGACCGCCCGACAGCAGCCGGCGGACCCGCCGCGGCACC
The DNA here is from genome assembly GCF_021390935.1 of Streptomyces sp. CC228A. GTDB lineage: Bacteria > Actinomycetota > Actinomycetes > Streptomycetales > Streptomycetaceae > Streptomyces. Next base: position 187,381 of record NZ_JAJPUI010000001.1, on the reverse strand, counting down.
TCGGCGTCCGGCACCGGGCAGGGACCGAAGACCCCGCGGTCCTCGTTCAGTCCCACCAGCGCCAGTGCGGTGGTCAGCCGCCCGAACCGCTTGGACGCCGAGTCGTCCGCCGCGAGCTCCACCAGCCGGTGCATCTCGTCCCGGAACGCGGCGAACACCGGCACCCGGGGGAAGCCGGACGCCAGCGCCGAGGCGCAGTGCAGCAGCCAGTCGTGGCGGGCGCGGGCATGGCCCTCCTCGTGCGCCAGCACCGCGTCGAGCTGACGACCCTTCAGGCGGCGCAGCGCCGCCGTGGTGATGACCAGCCGGGGCGTCGGACCGGGCATCCACCAGGCGCCCGCCCGGTCGCCCTCCAGCAGCACCAGCGGGCCCGCGCCCGGCTCCTCGCCCGGCAGCAGCGGGGCCCGTACGAGCAGTTCGGCCCGCCGCCGGCGGCGCCGCGCCCGCGTCCGGCGCACCTCACGGGTCAGCATCGCCCCGGTCCACAGCCCCCCGCACCCGAGCAGCACTGCGAGCACCCCCGACCACGGGGCGTGGTCCGCGAGCGCGTACGCCTCCACGACCGCGGCGGGCGCCGGGGCGAAGACGTGGCCCCGCACCACCTGCCAGGCGGCGGCCGCGCTGAACGTCATCGACAGCGCGAAGCTCAGCAGCACCGCCGCCACGACGCACTGCCACACCCACAACGCCACGATGGGTTCCCGCTCCGGCCAGTCGGCCCGTGCCAGCAGGCGCGGAGCCGCCACAGCGGCCACGACGCCGAACGTGAGCAGCGCGAGGGGAAGCAGCATGGCGCCAGCCTAAGAGGGGACCCCCGCGGGCCGGACCAGGTCGGCGCGGGAAGTGACGCACGCCACGGTTTGCCGCCCTGCCGGGACACCCCGTCTCCATGTCGCCGCGCCGCCCGCCGGGGCCCGGGCGGCGCGGTCACATCGTCCCCAGCATGGCCAGCATGGCCACCGCCATCACCATCCGGCACCCGGCCGCCAGTTCCGGTCCGTCCAGCACCGCCCCGCCCGACGGGCCGTCCACCGCCGCGCCCCAGGGGGCGGCCTCCGCGCTCCGGGGAGCGGCGTCGGCGGCAGGTGCCGCGACCGGGCCCGCAGGTCCTGCCGCCGGGGCGCCCGCCGAGCCCCCGGCAGCGAGGCCCGCGGGCCCCCGGCCGTGGCGCCGGCGACCGGAACGGCCGCCGCGGCCGGAGCGAGCCGCACGCCCGTGCGCAGCACCCACACCGCGTAGTACGCCAGCAGGGCGCCCGTCACCAGGGGCAGCCCGCCCCCGCGTGCCCGGCGTGCCCCGCGTGGCCCGCCGCCCCCGCGCCCGGCAGCGGCACCGCCATGTACACCATCGCCAGCGACCCCACCAGATGGTGCAGATGGCCCCGGCCTTGGCGCGCGGCCCAGGCCGCCCGCACCGACGCGGCGCCGAACACCGCCGCGTATACCACCCACATCCACGCCGGAGGCGGCAGCACCGCCGCGGGCACCCCCATCGCCGCCATCCCGAAGGCCATCACCGCCTCGCCACCCGCCTCCCGTCCCTCGCGCAGTGCGCCGCCGCGCCGCATCCGCACCCTCCGGACCAGGCAGTACGCCCCGGTCGCCGCGCACAGCACCACCAGCAGCCAGTCCGACACCGCAGCATCCCTCCCCGTAGCGCCCCACGAGGGGATGCCCCCACGGCCCGGGGCGCACGCGAGCGCAGGGGCGTACGGGGGGAGCGCGTTAGGCTCGGCGCCGGGACAGCACAGCCGAGGGGAGACCGCACACGATGGACACCGCACTGCAGGGCACCGGTGAGCCGACCTACCGCGACGCCGTCGAGGCCGACGTGCCCGCCCTGGTCGCCCTGATCGAGTCGGCGTACCGCGGCGACGCCAGCCGGGCAGGCTGGACCACGGAGGCCGACATCCTGGACGGCCGCCGCACCGACGCCGAGGGGGTGCGCGCCGTCATCAGCGCCCCGGGCTCCCGGCTGCTCACCGTGGAGCGCGACGGCGGCATCGTCGCCTGCTGCCAGCTCGAACACCGCGGTGACGCCACCTACTTCGGCATGTTCGCGGTGCGGCCCGGACTCCAGGGCGGCGGCCTCGGGCGGCGCGTCCTCGCGGAGGCCGAGCGGCGGGCCCGCGCCGAGTGGGGCGTGCGGGAGATGCACATGACGGTGATCTCGGTGCGCGAGGAGCTCATCGCCTGGTACGAGCGCCGCGGCTACCGCCGTACGGGACGGATGACCCCGTTCCCGTACGGCGACGAGCGCTTCGGCCTGCCGCGCCGCGACGACCTGCGGTTCGAGCTCCTCGTGAAGGACCTCGGCGACCTGGGCTGACGCCGGCGGATCACTCCGTACGGAAGTCCAGGCGGCCGCCGGCCACCCCGACGCTCACCCGGCCGCCGTCCCGCAGCCGGCCGTCCAGCAGCAGCCGGGACAGCTCGTTGTCCACTTCCCGCTGGATGGTCCGGCGCAGCGGCCGCGCGCCGTACTCCGGCTGGTAGCCCCGCTGCGCCAGCCAGTCGACGGCGTCCGGCGAGAACTCGACCGCCACGTGCTGGGCGCGCATCCGGCGCCGCGTCTCGTCCAGCAGCAGGTCGGTGATCTGCCGCAGCTGCCGGCCCTCCAGCCGGTGGAAGAGCACGATCTCGTCGATGCGGTTGAGGAACTCGGGGCGGAAGTGCTCGCGCAGCGGTCGCAGCGCGCGGTCCCGCGCGGCCTGTTCGTCCCCGTCCGCCTCCGCGGATCCGAAGCCGAGCACGCCCCGGCCGGACCCGATGACGTCGGCGCCCAGGTTGCTCGTCATCACGATGACCGTGTTCTTGAAGTCGACGGTCCGCCCCTGCGAGTCGGTGAGCCGGCCGTCGTCGAGCACCTGCAGCAGCACGTTGAAGACGTCCGGGTGGGCCTTCTCCACCTCGTCGAGCAGCAGCAGCGAGTACGGGTGGCGGCGCACCGCCTCCGTGAGCTGCCCGGCCTCCTCGTGACCCACGTACCCGGGGGGTGCGCCGACCAGCCGGCTCACGGTGTGCCGCTCCTGGAACTCGCTCATGTCGAGCCGCACCATCCGCTCGTCGCTGCCGAACAACGCGTCCGCGAGGGCCCGCGCCAGCTCCGTCTTGCCGACACCGGTGGGTCCGAGGAAGAGGAAGCTGCCGATGGGCCGCCGCGGGTCCGCGAGGCCGGCGCGGGACCGCAGCACCGCCTCGGACACGGCCGCCACCGCCTCGTCCTGCCCGATGACGCGTTCCTTCAGGTGCTGCTCCAGGCCGAGCAGCCGGTCCTTCTCCTCCTGCGTGAGGCGGCTGACGGGAATGCCGGTCTGACGGCTGACGACCTGGGCGATGTCCTCGGACGTGACCTCCAGGACGCGGTCGCGGGCGTCCCCGTCCGACGGCTCGCCGCGGCTGTCCCGGATCCGGGTCTGCACCTCCTGGATGCGGTCGCGCAGCTCGGTGGCCCGTTCGTACTGCTCGGCCGCCACCGCCTGGTCCTTGTCGCGGGTGAGCTGCTCCACCTGCCGCTCCAGGGCCCGCACGTCGGTCGGCTGGGCGTGGGCGCGCAGCCGCACCCGGGCCCCGGCCTGGTCGACGAGGTCGATCGCCTTGTCGGGCAGGAACCGCTCCGTGAGGTACCGGTCGGAGAGCTCCACGGCCGCCAGCAGGGCCTCCTCCGTGTACCGCACCTGGTGGTGGGCCTCGTACCGGTCGCGCAGCCCGCGCAGGATCTCCAGGGCGTCCTCGGTGCTGGGTTCGGGCACCAGGATCGGCTGGAAGCGGCGGGCGAGCGCCGCGTCCTTCTCGACGTAGCGGCGGTACTCCTCCATGGTGGTCGCCCCGATGACGTGGAGCTCGCCGCGGGCCAGGGCGGGCTTCAGGATGTTGCCCGCGTCCATGGAGCCGCCCTCGCCGCCGCCTCCGCCGCCGCCCGCGCCGACGACCGTGTGGAGTTCGTCGATGAACACCACGAGCTCGTCGGAGTGTGCCCGCACCTCGTCGATGATCCCGGTCATGCGCTCCTCGAAGTCGCCGCGGTAGCGGGTCCCGGCGACGACGCCGGTCATGTCCAGGGCGACCACCCTGCGGCCGAGGAGGGAGTCGGGCACGTCGCCGTCGGCGATGCGCTGGGCGAGGCCCTCGACGACGGCGGTCTTGCCGACGCCCGCGTCCCCGATCAGGACGGGGTTGTTCTTGCCGCGCCGGGACAGCACCTCGACTGTCTGCTCGATCTCCTCCTCCCGGCCGATGACCGGGTCGATGCGCCCGGAGCGGGCCATGTCGGTGAGGTCCCGCCCGAACTTGTCCAGGGTCGGTGTGCCGTGCTGCGGCGCCGGGCGCTGGTCGGCCGCGGTGTTCTCCCACCCGCCGGACCCGCCGCTCTTCCCGCGCTGCGGCGCCGACCCGGAGGAGGGCACCGATCCGGGGTCGAACTTGGCGGCCCGCAGGATGCGGCCCGCGGCGGAGTCCGGGTTCGCGGCCAGCGCGGCGAGCACGTGCTCGGGCCCGATGTAGGAGGCGCCGATGTGCCGGGCCAGGTCGTGCGCGTCCAGCAGCGCCCGCTTGACGGCGGGGGTGACGGCGATGCGGGACTGCGGTGGCCCCTCGCCGGCGGTGCGGTCGATCTCCGCGGCCAGGGCGTCCGGATCGGCGCCGGCCCGGACGACCAGGTCGCGGATCGGCTCCGTCTCCAGCGCGGCCCGCAGCAGGTGCTCCGTCTCCAGGTCGGGGCTGCCGTGCTCGGCCGCGTACGAGGCCGCCTCGTCCACCATGCGCCGCGTCGGCTCGCTCATCATGCGGGCGATGTCGATGTACCGGGGGCCGCGGCGGGCCGCGGAGGGGGCCTGCGTACCTCCGAAGAGGCGGGCCAGGAATTCGCTGAACGGGTCCGGGCCGAAGCCCTCCGGTCCGAGGAAACCACTGCTCATATGTCCGTACCGTCCGTCCCAGTTAGGCCGATCCGTCCCTGTCCGTCCAGGATTCATGCCGCTTACGGCAAAATCCAGCGCGCGAGTTCCCTGGCGGCCCCGGCTTACACACGCCAGACCATCCCGCCGGGGGCGTCTCGGCCGGTCGCCGCCGGGTGCCCGAGGCGGGCCCGGCGCCCGTACGGAGGGTGTACGGCCGTACGGGCACCGGCTTCGCCGGGTCCGGGGGTGCCGGGCGCCGCGCGGTCGCGCCTCGGGCGCGGGTGCGGCGCGCCGCCTTGCTCCCCTCAGGTGACACGCGGACCGGGAGGCGATCCGGCGGGGAGGCGATCGGCGGGGAGGCGATGTCGCGGGGAGGCGATGCGGCGGGGAGGCCCTGCCGTCCGCTCCGGGCAGCGGTCCGCGCCGGGGCACCCGGGCCGGAGGGTCCGCGGCGCGGGCCTCGACCGGTGCATCCGCCGGAGGGGCGGCGCCGGTGCCGGTGCCCCGGGCCGCGGTGCCGCGCCGACCCGCCGGTCGCCGGTCCGGCGGGCAGCCGCGGTCGCCCCCGGTGGGCTCCGCCGGGCCTCCGGCCCTGTCGCGATGCGGCGGGGCGCGGGCCCCGGACAGGCTGCGGCCGGGCTGCCCCGGTGGGCCATGGCCGGCCGTGGGCGCCCGTAGTCCCGCGGTGGCCGATGCCGGCGGGTCCCACGGTTCCGTGGCGTGGCCGAGCGGATGCGCTCTGTTGTGCCGGGGTCGAACTACCGCACATGAGGCGGCCTAAGTGCGCGGTTCGGGGGTACTGCACAGGAAAATCGGCGGTGACCAAGGGGTGGCGCAGGATAATTTTCGCCATACCCCCTTGTGGTGGAAACGCGCACATGGATACGGTGCCTTAACGCGAGGTTCTCCCGTGGAGGAAGTGAAATGACGGAAATTCTTGTGCAGGACGTTGCCGGTGGTGCCGTGGCCACCGGGACCCGGGTGATCGACCACCCGGCCTGGACGGAGCTCAAGAATGCCGTGGAGGAGATCCGCGTCTGGCAGTCCGCCGACGGCTCCGTCGACTTCGGCGCCGAGGGCGCCCCGGCCCGCGCGGACGCCGACGCCGCGCTCGCCCGGGTCGTCGCCGCCGTGGAGGCGCTCTCCCCGCTGCTGCCGCACGGCGCCGCGTACCACCGCGCCCTGGTCGCCGACCTGCGCAAGTGGGCCGACAGCGGCTACGCCGTGCCGGACTTCCTCGACTCCCTGATGGAGTTCCACCCCGCCGCCGAGCGGGTCGACGGCCGCCAGCACCTGGTGGTCTTCCCGATGTACACGCAGAACGGCAACCCGGACCGGAACCTGGAAGCCGTCGTGCTGCGCATGGTGTGGCCGGAGTGGCTCTCGGAGCTGGAGGCCACCCGCTACGACAACCCGCTGTTCTGCGGCATCACCTTCGAGGACTTCACCTCCGGGTACGACACCAACTCGGCCGTGCTCTTCCCCGAGACGGTCGCGGTCCGCGAGGTCCCCGAGCGCTTCACCTGGGGCGGCATCTTCTGCGACCGCGAGGCGGCGCGTTTCCGCCGCGTCACCGAGGCGGCCGTCGACGTGCTCGGCGTCGACCTGCCCCAGGACATCCGGGAGATGCTCGGCGACCAGCAGCGCTGCCAGCAGGCGTTCGTGCTGTGGGACATGATCCACGACCGCACCCACAGCCACGGCGACCTGCCGTTCGACCCCTTTATGATCAAGCAGCGCCAGCCGTTCTGGATGTACGGCCTGGAGGAGCTGCGCTGCGACCTCACCGCGTTCAAGGAGGCCGTCCGGCTGGAGGCCGAGGGCAACCCGCACGGCCGGGACGTCCAGTACGCGGTGCTGTTCGACCGCATGTTCCGCTTCCCGCTCACCGGCGACCGCGTGCGCAACTACGACGGCCTCGGCGGCCAGCTGCTCTTCGCGTACCTCCACAAGCACGACGTGGTGCGCTGGACCGACAACACCCTGCACATCGACTGGGACCGCGCCCCCCAGGTCACCAACCAGCTCTGCGGCGAGATCGAGCAGCTGTACCGCGACGGCATCGACCGCCCGAAGCTGGTGCACTGGTTCGCCGCGTACGACCTGGTCTCCGCCTACCTCGCCCCGCACCCCGGCTCCCGCTGGGCCAAGGGCCCGGACGCCCTCGACGTGTCGCAGCCGCCGCGCAAGCTCGTGGACGACGTGCTTCCGGACGAGTTCCCGCTCAGCATGTTCTTCGAGGCGCTCGCGAAGAAGCTGAAGTCCGTGATCGCCTCCACCAAGGGGATCACCGCCGCCGACGTCGAGAAGGCGGCCGCGTGAGCCCCGATCCGTCGGGGAAGGCAGGCAGGGCAGAGGCGACCGACACGGCACCCGCGACGGGTGCGGAGGAGACGAGCAGCATGACCGAGAACGTCAACGGGAACGGCGGCCCCCTGGAAGGCGCCGTCATCGCGGTCGCCGGAGCGGCGGGCCCCGCCGGGCGCGCCGTCCTGCTCCGGCTCGCGGAGGCCGGTGCGACCGTGGTCGGCGCCGACGCCGACGCCGAGCGCCTGGCCGAGGCGGTCGACGCCGCCCGCTACGCCCACGGCGGCGCCACCGTGACCGGCGACACGGTCGACCTCCTCGACCCGGCCGCCACCCGCGAGTGGGCCGACAAGACCGAGCAGGAGTTCGGCCGCGTCGACGGGGTCGTCCACCTCGTCGGCGGCTGGCGCGGCAGCTCCGACTTCGCCTCGACCGACCTGGCCGACTGGGCGCTGCTGGAGAAGCTGCTGATCCGCACCGTCCAGCACACCTCGCTCGCCTTCCACGAGGCCCTCAAGCGCAGCGACCGCGGCCGGTATGTGCTGGTCAGCCAGTCGGGTGCGGCCAAGCCCACCGAGGGCAACGCCGCCTACGCCGCGTCCAAGGCCGCCGCCGAGGCCTGGACCCTCGCCCTCGCCGACTCCTTCCGCAAGGCGGGGGGCGACGAGGGCCCGAAGGCCGCGGCTGCCATCCTGGTGATCAAGGCACTGGTGCACGACGCCATGCGCGCCGAGCGCCCGAATGCGAAGTTCGCGGGCTTCACCGACGTCAAGGACCTGGCCGACGCCATCGCCGGCGTCTGGCAGCAGCCCGCCCAGGAAGTGAATGGACAGCGTCTGTGGCTGACCCCCAAGCCGTGACCCCGGTCGGCATGATCCCGTCCGCACCGGCCCGTACCGACGCCCGTCGCCACCACGACCCGTCGGTGCGGGGCTTCGCCAGCGACAACTACGCCGGAGCCCACCCCGAGGTGCTCGCGGCCCTCGCCCTGGCCAACGGAGGTCACCAGATCTCCTACGGCGAGGACGAGTACACCGAGCACCTCCAGCGGGTGATGCACAGCCACTTCGGCCCCACCGCCGAGGCGTTCCCGGTGTTCAACGGCACCGGTGCCAACGTCACGGCGCTCCAGGCGCTCGCCGACCGCTGGGGAGCGGTCGTCTGCGCCGAGTCCGCGCACATCAACGTGGACGAGGGCGGCGCTCCGGAGCGCATGGCGGGCCTCAAGCTGCTCACCGTTCCCACACCCGACGGCAAGCTCACTCCCGAGCTGATCGACCGGCAGGCGTTCGGCTGGGACGACGAGCACCGGGCCATGCCGCAGGTCGTCTCCATAGCCCAGAACACCGAGCTCGGCACCGTCTACACGCCGGACGAGATCCGGGCCATCGTGGAGCACGCCCACGGGCTCGGCATGAAGGTCCACGTCGACGGCGCGCGGCTGGCCAACGCGGCCGCGTCGCTGAACGTCCCGATGCGGGCGTTCACGAACGCGGTCGGCGTGGACGTCGTGACGCTCGGCGGCACGAAGAACGGACTGCTCTTCGGTGAGGCGGTCGTCGTCCTCAACCCCGAGGCCGGCCGCCACATGAAGCACCTCCGCAAGATGTCCATGCAGCTCGCCTCGAAGATGCGGTTCGTGTCCGTGCAGTTCGAGGCGCTGCTCGCGAAGGACCTGTGGCTGCGCAGCGCCCGGCACGCCAACGCGATGGCGCAGCGCCTGGCCGACGGCGTGCGGTCCGTGGACGGGGTGGAGATCCTCTACCCGGTCCAGGCCAACGCGGTCTTCGCGCGGCTGCCCCGCGAGGTGAGCCTGCGGCTCCAGAAGCGGTTCCGCTTCTACTTCTGGAACGAGGCGGCCGGCGACGTGCGCTGGATGTGCTCCTTCGACACGACCGAGGAGGACGTCGACGCCTTCGTCCAGGCGCTGAAGGAGGAGATGGCCCGGTAGCCCGCAGAGGCAACCCGGCCCTCCCGTAAGGCTGCATAAGTATGCGGCTGACCGAATGTCCATTGACGATCGGTCAGTCGCCTACCTATGCTCGGCAAGCATGCAGCTGATCCAGCAGAACCCCGACCTGTCCGCGTACCTCGCGGCGGACGACGTGATCGACCACCATCATCCCGTGGTGCGCGAAACGGCCGCCCGGCTGGTGGGCCCCGCCGCGGACTCGTATGACTATGCGCGACTGGCATACGAGTACGTCCGTGACGCCGTCCCCCACTCCGCGGACAGCGGCGACCCGCGCGTCACCTGGCGCGCCTCCGACGTGCTGGAGTCGGGGACCGGGGTCTGCTACGCCAAGTCCCACGCCCTGGCCGCGCTGCTGCGGGCCGAGGACATCCCCACCGCCCTGTGCTACCAGCGGCTCGCGACCGGCGACGGCGGCCACGCCCTGCACGGCCTCGTCGCCGTCCGGCTCAAGGGCGCCTGGCACCGGCAGGACTGCCGAGGCAACAAGCCCGGCGTCACGGCGCGCTTCTCCCTGGACGGGGAGTGCCTGGCCTTCCCCGTACGCCCGGAGCTCGGCGAGACCGACTACCCGGAGCTCCACGCCGTGCCCCACCCGCGCGTCCTCACGGCCCTGCGGACCGCGGCCGACCGGCACCACCTGTGGCGCATCCTCCCCGAGGGCCTCTCGGACGGTGAGGAGGGCGCGGACGCCTGACCGCCCGGCCGCAGACGGGGGCGGCCGGGCGCTGCCGAAGCGTTACTGCGCCTCGCGCAGCTCCGCCGGGGACGGAGCCGTGCCGCCCAGATGGGCCGGGATCCACCAGGAGTCCGCCGCGTCCTTGGTGCGCACCGGGTACGCCCGCTGCGCCGTCTCCAGCAGCTCCTGGACGCGCTCGCGCAGCCGCCGGGTGATGGCGCCCGCGTACTGGTCGGCCGGGGCCTCCACCGGCTCGCCCACGCGGATCGTCACCGGGATGTGGCTGCGCTTCAGGTTGCGGGGGCGGCCCTTCGTCCACAGCCGCTGCGTGCCCCACAGGGCCACGGGCACCAGCGGGACGCCCGCTTCCTGGGCGAGGCGGGCCGCACCGGACTTGAAGCCCTTCAGGGTGAACGACTGCGAGATGGTCGCCTCGGGGAAGACCCCGATGATCTCGCCGGACCGCAGGGCGTCCAGCGCGTGCCGGTAGGCCGCCTCGCCCTGCGCCCGGTCGACCGGGATGTGCTTCATGGCGCGCATCAGCGGGCCGGACACCTTGTTGCGGAAGACGGACTCCTTCGCCATGAAGCGCACCAGGCGCTTCTGGGGCCGGGCGGCGAGGCCCGCGAAGATGAAGTCGAGGTAGCCGATGTGGTTGCTCACCAGCACGGCCCCGCCCTTGCGCGGGATGTTCTCCGATCCCTGCACGTCGATCTTGAGGTCCAGCGCCTTGAACATGGTCAGCGCGGCGCCGATGACCGGCCGATAGACGAGTTCTGCCATCGAGGAGAAGACCCTTCTTCCACAGCCCGGGGAGCTCCCGGCTAGGTTACGCCGCCGTAGGTAACGGCATGGGCCGATCGTGCCCCATGCGGCCGGGGGCAGGCCAGCCCGCGCGGCCTGGGAAGATGGCAAACGCAGCGAGATGCTCGTCACGTTCCCCCCGATCACGGGCGCATGCTGGGTCTTCCCGGCATCCCGGACGGACGGCGCCCCACCCGCGGCGGTCGCCGCGCCGGCACGCAGGCCAGGCGCGACGAGTGACGAGTGCCGGACGCGCCCACGGGCCGGGGGATGGCGGGCCGGGGTGGCGGGTCGGGGCAAGGCGGAACGGCAGGAGGTAAACGACGGTGGCCACGGACGCACGGGACGACGGCGGCGGCCCGCAGGAGGGCACGGCCGTGCTGGACGCGCGCGACCTCGGCGCGCCGCTCGGCGGGCGGGCCACGCTCGTCCAGTTCTCCACCGCCTTCTGCCAGCCGTGCCGCGCCACCCGCCGCACCCTCGCGGAGGTCGCCGCGATGGTCGACGGCGTCGCGCACGTCGAGATCGACGCGGAACGGCACCTCGCGCTCGTCCGCGCCCTCGGCATCACCCGTACGCCGACCGTGCTCGTCCTCGACGCCGCCGGGCGCGTCGTGCGCCGTGCGGCCGGCCGGCCGCGCCGGGTCGACGTGATCGCCGCCCTCGGCCATGTCCTGTGACCTGCGGCGCGACCGGCCGTGACACTCGTCGCATTGCGCCCTGCGGCCTTGACGCCGTCGGCCGCCGCTCGCCAGGCTGGCGGCCGTGCCGTACGAACTCCTTCTCTTCGGGCGCGTCCACGTCGACCTCGCCCGCAGCGCGAGCGCGCTCTGTCCGGGTGTCTGAGCAGCCACGGACCCCGCACACGCGCCACCGCGCCTCGCACCGGCAGAAGGACAACTCCATGACGGTCACCCCCGCGCTCGACACGGAGCCCGCCCCCGCGGCCGCCGGCCCCGAGCTGCTGCGCTCCGCCTTCCGGCGGCACGCCGCCGGTGTCGCCGTGATCACCGCCCCCGGCCGTCCCGGGCACGGCGGCCGACCCGCCGGATTCACCGCCACCTCCCTGACCTCCGTGTCCGCCGAGCCGCCGCTCGTCTCCTTCGGCATCGGTACGGCGTCGTCGTGCTGGCCCGCCGTGTCCGCGGCCGAGTACGTCGGCGTGCACATACTCGGCGAGCACCAGCGGGAGCTGGCCGCGACCTTCGCCCGCAGCGGCGCCGACAGGTTCGCCGCCCCGACCCGCTGGCACCCGGGCCCCGAGGGCGTGCCGATCGTGGAGGGCGCGCTGGCCTGGCTGGTGTGCCGGGTGGTCGGGCGCGTGCCCGCGGGGGACCACCGGCTGGTCGTCGCCGAGGTCGTCGCGGGCGACCCCGGCGCCGGCGGGGGCCGCCCCCTGCTCTACCACCACGGGCGTTTCAACGCCCTGCGCGACTGAGAGATCCTGGTTACTCAGCGTTGCGAAGGTCACAGTTCAAAGCGCTTGCTTACCGGGAAGGCTCCCGGTGTACTGACGAGTAATATTTCGTTGCGGGGCGCCCGCCGCCCCGAGCGGAAACCGCCCCATCAGGCGCCTATGCTGCGTGCAACAAGGCAGCCCAGTAATGACGATGCAGTAGGAGAGCCGGCGTGAGCTTGAGGATCGTTGTCTGTGTGAAGTACGTGCCCGACGCCACCGGCGACCGGCACTTCGCCGATGACCTGACCGTCGACCGCGACGACGTCGACGGCCTGCTGTCGGAGCTGGACGAGTACGCGGTCGAGCAGGCGCTGCAGATCGCGGAAGAGGCGGACGACGCGGAGATCACCGTGCTCACCGTCGGTCCCGAGGACGCCAAGGACGCCCTGCGCAAGGCGCTGTCGATGGGCGCCGACAAGGCCGTCCACGTCGAGGACGACGACCTGCACGGCACCGACGTCATGGGCACCTCCCTGGTGCTCGCCAAGGCCATCGAGAAGACCGGCTACGACCTGGTCGTCTGCGGCATGGCCTCCACCGACGGCGTCATGGGCGTCCTGCCGGCGCTGCTCGCCGAGCGCCTCGGCGTCCCGCAGGTCACCCTGCTCTCCGAGGTCTCCGTCGAGGACGGCGTGGTCAAGGGCCGCCGCGACGGCGACGCCGCGACCGAGCAGCTGGAGGCGTCCCTCCCGGCCGTCGTGTCCGTGACGGACCAGTCGGGCGAGGCCCGCTACCCGTCCTTCAAGGGCATCATGGCCGCCAAGAAGAAGCCCGTGGAGTCCCTGGACCTCGACGACCTCGACATCGAGGCGGACGCGGTCGGTCTCGAGGGCGCCTGGACCAAGGTCGACTCGGCCGTGGAGCGGCCGGCCCGCACCGCCGGCACGATCGTCAAGGACGAGGGCGAGGGCGGCAAGCAGCTCGCGGAGTTCCTCGCCGGCCAGAAGTTCATCTGAGGCTTCGGCCCCCCACCGCCCCCTCACCCCTCGCAAGCAGGAGAGAAGAAGTCCCATGGCTGAAGTTCTCGTCTACGTCGACCACGCGGACGGCGCCGTCCGCAAGCCGACCCTGGAGCTGCTGACGCTCGCCCGCCGCATCGGCGAGCCGGTCGCCGTCGCCCTGGGCGCCGGCGCCGAGGCCACCGCCGCCACGCTCGGCGAGCACGGCGCCACCCGCGTCCTCACCGCCGACGCGCCCGAGTTCGCCGACTACCTCGTCGTCCCGAAGGTGGACGCGCTCCAGGCCGCCTACGAGTCGGTGTCCCCGGCCGCCGTGCTCGTGCCGTCCTCCGCGGAGGGCAAGGAGATCGCCGCCCGCCTCGCGGTCCGCATCGGCTCCGGCATCATCACGGACGCCATCGACCTGGAGGCCGGCGACGAGGGCCCGGTCGCGACGCAGTCCGTGTTCGCCGCCGCCTTCACCACCAAGTCCCGCGTCTCCAAGGGCGTCCCGGTCATCACGGTCAAGCCGAACTCGGCCCCCGTGGAGCCCGCGGCCGCGGCAGGCGCCGTCGAGGCCCTGTCCGTCTCCTTCTCCGAGCAGGCCACCGGCACCAAGGTCGTCTCCCGCACCCCGCGCGAGTCGACCGGCCGCCCCGAGCTGACCGAGGCCGCGATCGTGGTCTCCGGCGGCCGCGGCGTCAACGGCGCCGAGAACTTCGCGATCATCGAGGCGCTGGCCGACTCGCTCGGTGCCGCCGTCGGCGCCTCGCGCGCCGCCGTGGACGCCGGCTGGTACCCGCACACCAGCCAGGTCGGCCAGACCGGCAAGTCGGTCTCCCCGCAGCTGTACATCGCGGCCGGCATCTCCGGCGCGATCCAGCACCGCGCCGGCATGCAGACCTCGAAGACCATCGTGGCCATCAACAAGGACGCCGAGGCCCCGATCTTCGAGCTGGTCGACTACGGCGTGGTCGGCGACCTCTTCGAGGTCGTCCCGCAGCTGACCGAAGAGGTCACGTCCCGCAAGGGCTGATCGCGCGCCCAGGCACACGGCCCGGGGCCGCGCGGTGGACCACCACCGCGCGGCCCCGGGCCTTCGCCGTGCCGTCACACCGCGGGTCCCCCGTCCGCGACGAGCCTCCAGCGGCCCACCTCGCGGTACGCGGAGTCGTGGACGGGAGACCCGTCGCCGGGCTCCAGTGCGTAGTGGTGCAGGTTCCCGCCCCAGTAGCGCAGGATCCTCCCCAGCTCCCTCGCGGTCGTCTCCGCCGATGCCTCGTCGTCCACGGTCACTTCGAGCAGGAACTTCACGTGTCCGTCCTTCCTCACGGGACCATCGATGCCGGGCGCCTGGCTCCTTCCAGTGTTTCATTCACCAGCGACGTAGGACTTTTCCCGCATCGCCGCTGGTGGGGGTGGCGGAATGTCCGGAGAAGCCTCAATCAGGGGGTGAGGGTCCGAGGGACGAACCCTGTGCGGACGCCCGCCCTCCCGGCGGTGCGGGCCGGCCGCCCGGGCGCGGCGCACCCCGCGTGGCGGGCGGCCTGTCCGCGCGGCAGATGCGCACCCGCGTCCGGCAGAGGGGCGCCGCCCCGGCCGACCGCCTCCGCCGTCCACCGGATCCTCGCCCCGCCGCACGCCGAGGCGCCCGGCGCCGCCAGGCCGCCCGCGCGCGGCGGTCCCCGGCCGGTCGCCCGGCCGACGCGGGTCGGTGGACGGGCGACCTGCACGCGCGCGGCCTGCGCTGCTGCGCCCCGGCGTCGGCCGCGGACGCGCCCTTCGTCGCGCCGGTCACCATTGACGCACCTCCGCCGCCCCGGATAACTTCACCATGCGGATGAAGGATTCCGGCAGACGGAAACAGTGAGCTGATGGAGGGTGCGGGCATGGACCGGTACGAAGACCGGCAGGAGCAGGTGGCGACCAGCCTCGCCGGTGCGGTCGGCGAGGGCGTCAGCGCCTCCCTCGCCGCGGTGGACGCCGAGCTGGCCCGCCGCTACCCCGGCGACCCCGGCACCCGGCAGCCCGTCCACACCGTCTACGTACCCGGCGACGCCTTCGCCGCCGACACCGTCCGCTCCTGGGGCGACCGCGCCCTCGCCGCACTCGACGAGCACGCCCCCGACGCCGCCGCCCTGGCCGCCGTCCTCGGCCTGCCCGACGAGCTCGCCGAGCCCGTTCACGCCCGCGTACGGGCCAAGCTGGAGCAGGAGCCCATCGAGGACCTGCGGGTCGACTTCGAGGACGGCTACGGCGGCCGCACCGACGCCGACGAGGACCGCGACGCCGCACGCGCCGCCCGGCTGGTCGCCGAGGCGTACCGGAACGGCACGGCCGCCCCGTACATGGGCATCCGCATGAAGTGCATGGAGGCCGCCGTACGCGACCGGGGCATCCGCACCCTCGACGTCTTCCTCACCGGCCTGATGGAGGCCGGGGGACTGCCGGACGGGCTCGTCCTCACCCTGCCCAAGGTCACCTACCCGCAGCAGGTCACGGCGATGGTGAGGCTGCTGGAGGAGTTCGAGAAGGCCCGCGGCCTGGAGCCCGGCCGCATCGGCTTCGAGATCCAGATCGAGACCAGCCAGGCCATCCTGGCCGCCGACGGCACCGCCACCGTCGCCCGCATGATCGACGCCGCCGAAGGCCGCGCCACCGGCCTCCACTACGGCACCTTCGACTACAGCGCCTGCCTCGGCGTGTCCGCCGCCTACCAGGCCAGCGACCACCCCGCCGCCGACCACGCCAAGGCCGTCATGCAGGTCGCGGCGGCCGGCACCGGCGTGCGGGTCTCCGACGGGTCGACGAACGTCCTGCCCGTGGGGCCCACCGAGCAGGTCCACGACGCCTGGCGGCTGCACTACGGCCTCACCCGCCGCGCCCTGGCCCGCGCCTACTACCAGGGCTGGGACATGCACCCCGGCCACCTCCCCACCCGGTACGCCGCCGTCTTCGCCTTCTACCGCGAGGGCTTCGCGCAGGCCGCCGCCCGCCTGGCCGCGTACGCCAACCAGGCCGGCGGTGACGTCATGGACGAACCGGCCACCGCCAAGGCCCTGAGCTCCTACCTGCTGCGCGGCATCGACTGCGGGGCGCTCGACACCGCCGAGGTGGCGGCCCACACCGGCCTCACCCGCGCCGACCTCGACGGCTTCGCCGCCCCGCGGCGCGGCGACCTGACGGCCACCGCCCCGTAGCCGCCGGACGCCGGGGCCGCCGCCACCGCCCCGTACCCTGTACCCGTTGATCACACCGACGTACAAGGGAACGGGGCCAGCGGTGTCTTCGGGGGAGCACGCAGCATTGATCGCGGGGCGGTACCGCCCCGTCCGGCAGCTGGGGCGCGGGGGGATGGGCGTCGTCTGGCAGGCCGTGGACGAGGTCCTCGGCCGCGACGTGGCCGTCAAGGAACTGCGGACGTACACGGACTCGTCCGCGCCCGAGCTGGCCGAGCTGACGCTGCGGATGCAGCGGGAGGCCCGGGCGGCGGCCCGCGTCCGGCACCCCGGTGTCGTCTCGGTGCACGACATCGCCGAGCACGAGGGCCGACCGGTCATCGTCATGGAACTCGTCGACGGCCCCTCCCTCGCGGACGTCCTGGCCGAGCGCGGCACCGTGGACCCGCGCGAGGCCGCCCGGACGGGCGCCAAGGTGCTGGAGGCGCTGGCCGCCGCCCATGACGCCGGTGTCCTGCACCGCGATGTCAAGCCCGGGAACATCCTGCTGGACGGGGCGGGCCGGGTCGTCCTCACCGATTTCGGCATCGCCGCCATGGAGGACCCGGGCGACGGGTCCACCGCCCACCTCACCCGCAGCGGCGAACTCGTCGGCTCCCTCGACTACCTGGCGCCCGAGCGGGCCCAGGGCGGCCGGCCGGGACCCGCCTCCGACGTGTGGGCCCTGGGCGCCACCCTCTACGCGGCGGTGGAGGGCACCTCGCCGTTCCGCCGCACGTCCACCTGGTCGACGCTCACCGCGATCGTGGTGGAGCCGCTGCCGGAACCCCGGCGCGCCGGCCCGCTGGGATCGCTCCTCCAGCAGCTCATGCACAAGGACCCGGCGCAGCGCCCGGACGCCCGGACGGCCGCCCGGCTCCTGGCCGACTTCGCTGACCCTCCGGGCGGCGCGCCCGAGGCGGCCCACGCGCCGGACCGCCCCGCGGCGGCGGCCCCGCAGCCCGCCGCTCAGGAACCGGCCGGCTTCGGACCCGCCGCGCACGAACCCGCCGGCTTCGGACCCGCTCCCTTCCCGCCGCCGAGCGGCGCGCCGACAGGCGGCGGGTCCTGGCCGCCGGTGCCCGGCGGTACGGGACCGGGCGCCGCGGGCTTCGCCGGTACGGCAGCGGGGGCGGCTGCCGGCGCCTTCGGGCCGGTGGGCGCTTTCCCGTCCGACCCCGCCGGGGGCGGCAGCGCGGCGGCCGGCGGTCCGGAAGGGGGCGGTACGGCACCCGGTGGACCTGGCGGTGCGGTGCCCGGCGGGTTCCCGTCCGGTGCCGTGGCCGGTGGCACCGTGGCCGGTGGCACCGGGTACGCGAGCGGGCGGAAGGCCCCGCGGCTCCCGTGAGGGAAGGGGCGCGCAGGCGCCGCGGCACGTCCCGGGCGCTCGTCGCCGCCGCGGTCGCCGCCGTGGTGCTGGCCGGGGGCGGGGCGACGTACCTCCTGACGAACGGTGACCCGACCGCGGCCGCCGGGGCGCCCTCCGCGGCCGGCGGCGGGGACGGAGCCGCCGCGGGCGGAGGGGGTGTCGGGGGCCCGGACGGCGGAGAGGCCCTGCCCCTCACCCCCGGCGACGAACCGTCGCCCGCGGCCTCCGGCAGCGGCGCGGCGCGCTCCGCCGCCCCGTCGCCTTCCTCGTCGCCGTCCCGCGCCTCGGCCTCACCTTCCGCCACCCCGTCCCGGACGGGCTCCGCCGCGCGGAAGGGAAGCACCGGCGGCGGCTCCACCGCCACGAGCGGTGGCGCGGCGACCGGTGCCTCCCCGGCCGCCACGAGCGGCGGGGGAGCCGCGCCCCAGGAGCCGGCGTGCTTCCCCCGGGCGGACGGCAAGTACGACTGCACGGTGTGGCGCACCGCGACGACGTACTGGAGCGACGGCCGCCAGGCAGGGGTCCTCAACGCCGGGAAGAACTACTTCTCGTGCCAGGCCAACCTCGGCCGCCGCGAGACGTCGGGGGAGTGGACGAACGTCTGGTGGGCCAAGACCGACGACGACAGCGGCAATGTCGACGTGTGGGTCAGCGACGTCTACCTCCAGGGCGGCGACAACGACGCGCCGGTGCCCGGCCTGCCGGTCTGCTGACTTCCCTCCACCGGACCCGGGGGCACGGCGGGTCCGAGGGCGAGTGGTTCGGTGCGGGGTCGGGGGCGCGGTGGGTGCGAGGGCGGTCGGGTCGGGTGGGGCCGGCGGGTGCGGTGGGCTGGGGGCGAGTGGGGCGGAGCGGGGGGTGGGGGTTCGGGTAGGCAGGTCGGCGGAGGTCTGATGGGTCGGAGCGGCTCGGCGTAGGGCCCGGGGCCCGAGTGGGTCCGGCGGGCCGGAGTCGCTTGGCGTGGGTCTGGTGGGCCGAGGGTGCTTGGCGTGGGTCTGGTCGGTCGGAGTGGGTCCGGCGGGCCGAGGGCGCTTGGCGGGTGTACGGGGCGCCGCCTCCTGGCGGCGCCCCGCCGTGTCCTCCTGGCCCGCGCGGCCTTCCTGCCCTGCTCGCGTCCTCGGGGCTCGGCGGCCTCCACGCGGTGTGGTGCCTCCGCAGAGGACCGTGCCACGCCTCCTGGGCAGGGGCCGGCCTCCGCCCCGCCCCGCCCGCAGGAGCCCGCGTCTGCCCTGCCGCACGGGCGGGACACCGCGTTCCCGCCGACTTTGAGCGAAAAATGATTGACGAAAAACATTTCGCGAAAAACTTGACGTGGCTTGTGCGGTCGGGTGACGCTGGACGCATCCCCGCTCCTCCGGCCCCTCTGAAAGGGGGCTTTCGATGGCCACCCCGACCGCGACCGAGACGCACCCCGCCACCAGCCCCCCGGCTCTGCCCCTGTCCCTGCCGCAGCCGGTCACCGCACTGGTGACCGATCGGCCCGACGACCTCGCGGTGGTGGACGCCGCCGCCCGCCTGGCCGCCCCCCGACGCGTCCCCGTGCTGCTCGTCGTGGCCCTGCCCGACCGGCCGCGACCGTCCGCCGGGGTCGGCGAGGACACCGCCCCCGCGGGCGTGCACCTGGCGCGGGTACTGGCCAGGCTGCGGCGCGACGGTGTCGGCTGCATCCCTGTCGCCACCCGCCTCCTCACGGGCCGGGCGGGCGGCCGGGGCCCGGGGCCGCCGGGGCGGTGCTGGACCTGGCGGCCCGCCACTACTCCCCTCTGGTGGTGGCCTCCCGCAGGGGACCGGACGGTCTGGACGCGCGGAGCCTGATCGACGCCTCCCTGCGGCGGGGCGGCGCCTTCGTCCACGCCGTCGCCCCGGCCCGTGCCGGCAGCCACGCGACCGGCCTGCCGCCCGCGGTGGTGCGCCACGTGTGGGCACTGGCCGACGGGCACCTCCCGGCCGGGCCGGTCGGCCGCCCCGAACGCCGGGGCCTCGGGACGGTGGCTCCTTCCGCGCGCACAGCCGCTCCCCGCCCTGCGGCACCTCGCTCCGGCGACAGGGCCGCGCCACCGGACGACCGCCGTCCGGCAGGGCCGGGGGCGTGACACCCGGCTGAAGCGGCGGACCCGGCCCGGCCCTGCTCCACGGCTGGCCCGGCCGGCTCCGCCGCTCTTCCCCACCCGCCCGTCCGCCGTCCCGAGCGCGAGGAAGGAAGCCGATCCGCCATGAGTACCCTGTCGTTCACCGTCCCGCTGTGGGCGTGGGCCGCCGTCACGCTCGTCATCGCCGTCATGCTCGCCGTCGACCTGATCGCCCACCGCGACAGCCACGTCATCGGCTTCAAGGAAGCCGCCCTGTGGTCCGGGGCGTGGATCGCGATCGGCCTCGCCTTCGGCCTGGTCCTGCTGGTCTGGCAGGGCGCCGAAGTGTCCTCCACCTACTACGCGGGCTATCTCATCGAGAAGGCGCTGTCGGTCGACAACGTCTTCGTCTTCGCGCTGGTCTTCTCCTTCTTCGCCGTCCCCGACGCCTACCGGCACAAGGTGCTCTTCTGGGGCGTCGTCGGCGCCCTGCTCTTCCGGCTGGTGTTCATCTTCGTCGGCGCCGAACTGCTGCAGCTGTTCTTCTGGAGCGCCTACCTGTTCGGGGCGTTCCTGATCTGGACCGGCTGGAAGATGGCCGTCTCCAAGGACGTGGAGGTGGACCCTGACCGCAACCCCGTCGTCCGCCTGGTCAAGAGGATCGTGCCCACCGACGCGAGGTACCACGGCGACCGGTTCTTCACGAGGATCGACGGGCGGCGGGTGGCCACCCTGCTGTTCGTGGCGCTGGTCGCGATCGAGGCCACGGACCTGGTCTTCGCCGTCGACTCGGTCGCTGCGATCCTGGCGATCACCACCAACACGTTCCTGGTGTGGACGGCCAACGCCTTCGCCATCCTGGGGCTGCGGAGTCTGTACTTCTGCCTGGCCGGGCTGCTGCGCCGGTTCGCCTATCTGCACTACGGGCTGGCCGTGCTGCTGGCCTTCGCCGGGGTGAAGCTGATCCTTTCGGAGACCCCGGTGGGGAAGCTGCCGATCCCGCTGACGCTGGGCGTGATCGTGGTGACCCTCACCGTGTCCATCGCCTGGTCCCTCCTGGCCACCCGCGGCGACCCAGCGGACGGCGACCCCGGGGGCGGGGCCAGGAGTTCCGCGGCTCCCGAGCCCGCGGCCGGCCCCGCCGGTCCGCACTCCGGGGCGGGGCCCGGGACCGGTCCGCACACCGAGCCGGCGTCCGCGGCGGAGCCGACCGGCCCGCGCCCCGGGCCGGTGCCGGAGACGGGGCCGGGCGGCCCGTACCCCGAGCCGGTGCCCGGCCCCCGCTCGACCGGACCGCACGGCCCGCGCCGACCCTCATGAGCACCCCGGCCCCGCCCGGCATCCGGGCACCCCGCCGACCGACTCCGCACGGCCACTGCCGCCGCCCGCGCAGCCGTCCGCCGTCCGGCACGCGCCGCCCGCCCGCGCAGCCCTCCGCCCGGCGGTGGCCACCCGGCGCGGCCGCGGCACGTGCGCGCGGGACCGCTGCGCCAGGTGGCGGCACGGGCAGGGAAGGTGCAGGGCCCAGAGCCGGGCTCCGCGTCCGGGAGCCCGGCGGCGGGGACGAACCGCCGCCCGCAGCCCTACGTTCGGGGCGGGATCTCGCCCGACCCGCGGGGGACCAGCACCGTGGGGAGCTCCACCCGCGCGGCGGGCCCCTGCGCGCCGTCCAGTCGGTGGAAGAGCCGTTCCGCGGCCGTGCGCCCCAGTGCGGCGGCGTCCTGCGCGATCACCGTGATCCCCAGCAGGTCGGCCAGTTCGATGTCGTCGAAGCCGACCAGGGCGACCGGCCGGCCCCGCGCGGCGAGCTCCCGTACGGCGGTCACGGTCACCCGGTTGTTGCCCGCGAACAGCGCGGTCACCGCGGCGGGGCCGGTCAGCATGGCCGCCACCGCCTCCCGTACCCGTGCCGGTTCTGTCGAGCCGAGCGACACCCACGCGTCGTCCACGGGCAGCCCGGCGTCCTCCATGGCCGCCCGGTAGCCGCGCAACCGCTCCACGGCGGTGTGGATGCGCGGCTGGTCGCCGATGAAGCCGATCCTGCGGTGGCCGTGCGCGATGAGGTGGGCGACGCCCGCGCGGGCCCCGCCGAAGCTGTCGGACAGCACGGTGTCGGCCTCGATCCGGCCCGCGGGCCGGTCGACGAAGACGGTGGCGACCCCGGCCCGGATCTCGGGCTCCAGGTAGCGGTGGTCCGTCCCGGCGGGGATGACGATCAGCCCGTCCACGCGCCGCGCGCACAGGGCCAGGGCGAGTTCCTGCTCGCGGTCGGGGTCCTCCGCGCTCGACCCGTTGATCAGCAGGGCGCCGTGGGCGCGCGCGACCTCCTCCACGGCCCGGCTCAGGGGCCCGTAGAACGGGTCGGCGAGATCCTCCAGTACCAGGCCGACGGACGCGGTGCGGCCCTTGCGGAGCACCCGCGCGCTGTCGTTCCTGCGGAACCCCAGGGCCTCGATGGCCTCCTGGACGCGGCGCTCGGTGTCCGCGGTGACGCCCGGCTCGCCGTTCACCACCCGGGACACGGTCTTCAGCCCCACGCCCGCCCGGGCGGCCACGTCCTTCATGGTGGGCCGGGTGCCGTAGCGGGCGGCGGCGGGGCTTCGGGCGGTCCTGGCGTTGTCGGCCACGGTGCGCAGTCCTGTCCTGTTCCGGTCGGCTTGCCGTACGACTCGTACGACGGTTGAGCATAGGCCCTGGACAACGTTGTCAAAAGCTTGCACACTGCACGGGAGGCCAACCCGCCCCGGCGGGTCCGACGGCACGTCAGGAGCGCCGGACCCGCCGTCCGCCGCAGTGCGCGGCAGACCGGCCGTGCGTGCGGCGACGCGCCCCGGGACGACCGGCGTCCGGGAAGGGGGCGTGGCCGCAGGTGTCTCGCCGTACGCCGCGTCCCGCACCCGCCGTCCGCCGCACCGGACGGCAGGGGGCAAGCGGGCCGCCACCGCCGCGCCCGCCACGCACCACCGGCGTGACGGCCAGGCGCCCGGCCCTGCGGGCGCGGAGACGGGCCGCGACCTGCTACGACCGAACGACTACGGGGGATCCGACGGCCATGTACACCGAGGCGCTGTCCCAGCACACGCGGCACCGGCCCGACCGGATCGTGGCGGCACTGGACATCGGCGGCACCAAGATCGCGGGCGCCCTCGTGGACGGCGCCGGCCGGTTCCGGGCCCGGAGCCGGCGGCCCACCCCCGCGCGGCAGGGAGCCGACACGGTGATGGGCGCGGTGGAAGCGGTCCTCGCCGACCTGGCCGCCTCCCCGCTGTGGCGGTGCGCGGAGGCCATCGGCATCGGCAGCGCCGGCCCGGTGGACGCCTCGGCCGGCACGGTCAGCCCGGTCAACGTCCCCGCCTGGCGCGGCTACCCGCTGGTCGACCGGGTCCGGACGGCCACCGGGGGCGGCCTGCCGGTCACACTGATCGGCGACGGCGTCGCCATGACCGCGGCCGAGCACTGGCAGGGCGCGGCCAGGGGCCATGACAACGCCCTGTGCCTGGTGGTCTCCACCGGAGTCGGCGGCGGTCTCGTCCTCGGCGGGCGCCTCCACCCGGGGCCCACCGGCAACGCCGGCCACATCGGCCACATGAGCGTCGACCTGGACGGCGACCCCTGCCCGTGCGGGGGCCGCGGCTGCCTCGAAGGGATCGCCAGCGGCCCCAACATCGCCCGACGCGCCCTGGAGAACGGCTGGCGCCCCGCAGCCGACGGCGACGCCACGGCGGCGGCGGTCGCCGCGTCGGCCCGTCTCGGCGACCCCGCCGCGCGGGCCTCCTTCGACCGGGCCGCCCGCGCCCTGGCGGCGGGCATCGCCGCCACCGCCACGCTGGTGGAGGTCGACATCGCGGTCGTCGGCGGGGAGTGGCGGCGCGGGCGACGTGCTGTTCGCACCGCTGCGGCGCGCCCTGCGGGACTACGCCGCGCTCTCCTTCGTCCGGGGCTGACGGTGGCGCCGGCCGTGACCGGCACGGACGCGGGCCTCCTGGGCGCCGCCGCGGCGGCGCGCACGGCGCCCGGGCCGCGGGCCGCTGACGCGGGGCCGCCGCCCGGTGGGCCGGTCCGGTATCCGGCGGGGCGGTAGCGCGGCGCACCGCGGGCACGGGGGTCGCCCGGCAGGGGCGGGCTGCACGGGGACGGTCTCCTCACCCGTGTGCACGGGTACGCGCGGTGCCGCCACCCGTTCACGTGCCGGCAGGGCCCCCGCCGCGCGCCGCTCGTGCACCCAGGCGGCCAGCTGGGTCCTGGAGGTCAGCCCCAGCTTCGCCAGGGCGCGCCCGACGTGGCTCTCCGCCGTGCGGCGGGCGATGACCAGCCGGGCCGCGATCTCCTGGTTGCCCAGCCCGGCGGCGACGAGGTCCGCCACCTCCCGCTCCCGCCGCGTCAGCTCCGTTCCGGAGTACGGCCCCGCGGACCCGGCCGTACGCCCGCCGGTGCGCGGGGCCGGGGCCGCGGCGGTGGCCCGCGCCGTGTGCCCGGGGGTGCGCGGCGGGGTGTCACGCGCGGCGTCCGGCAGCCGGGCCGACGGCTCCTCCAAGACGTACGCGAGCGCCTCGTCGAAACCGAGACCCGCACCGTGGCGCAGCATCCGCTCGAAGTCGGCTGCCGGCAGCGCCGCCCGCGTCTCCCGCTCGCACCGCTCGTGCGACACCGCCATGAACGGCGCGGCGAACAGCGCGCCGCCGATGGCCTCCCACAGGGACCGCAGGACGCCCAGCAGGCAAGCCGCCCGCCGCGTCCCGCCGTCGGACGCGGCGCTCCACGCCAGGATCTCCACGCACAGGGCGATGCCCCACAGATCGCCGAGCGGCCGCAGCAGCCGGATCGCCTGCCGTGCCAGCAGGGCGGCCGCCCCGCGGTCCCCGGTCTCCCACCGGATGAGGGACTCGGCGAAGAGCGCGTCGGCCCTGATCCACGTCTCCCCGTGCGCCGAGGTGACGGTCCGGCACTCCCGGCACAGGGCGAGAGCGCGGTCCGTGTGGCCCAGCATGGTCAGCACGATCGCGTGCTTGAAGGTGCACTCCATGGCCCCGGCGAGGTCGCCGCCGCCCCGGTGGCGGGCCGCGGCCTCCCCCAGGAGGCCCGCGGCGACGGCCAGATCCCCGCGGAACGCGGCCGCCAGCGCCCGGTGGTGCAGCGCCCACGCCAGGCCGGAGGCGTCCCCGATCCGTTCGGCCTCCGCCTCGTACGCGTCGATCGCGGGCACCGACTCGACGACCGCGCCCTGCATCAGCCCCAGGTACAGGTACGCGCCCATCGCCGTCACGTGTGCGGCTCCCCGGCCCGGGCCCGCTTCCAGCAGGCGGGCCAGCCAGCGGCGCCCCTCGCCGAGGCCGCCCTGGCTGATCCAGTAGTGCCGCGGCAGCGAGGCCAGGGCCAGGCCGGCGGCCGCCTCGCCCGGTGTGCGCAGGCAGAAGTCCAGCGCCGCCCGCAGGTTGGCGTGCTCGCCGTGCAGCCGGGCGAACCAGGCGACCTGCTCGGGACCGAACCAGGCACCCTCCGCCCGCCGCGCCAGCTCCAGGCAGTGGTCCCGGTGGTTCCGGCGCAGCCGGACCGTCTCGGCGGTCTCGGCGAGCCGCTCCTGCCCGTACGCCCGGACCGTCTCCAGCATCCGGAAGCGGGCCCGGCCGTGCTGCTCGTGCCGCACGAGGACCGACTTCTCCACCAGGCCGTGCACCGCGTCGACCACGGCGGGGCGGGGCAGCCCCGGCCCTGCGCAGACCTCTTCGGCGGCCTCCAGGCCGAAACCGCCGGCGAAGACGGACGCCCGCGCCCACAGGACGCGCTCCCGGTCGGAGCAGAGGTCGTGGCTCCAGTCCATCAGCTCCCGCAAGGCCCGCTGGCGGGGGAGCGCGGCGCGGCTGCCACCGGTGAGCAGGGCGAACCGGTCGTCGAGCCGCTCGATGATCTCCCTCAGCGTGAGTGTCCGCATGCGGGCGGCGGCCAGTTCGAGCGCGAGCGGCAGGCCGTCCAGGCGGTGCACCAGATCGGCCACGGCCGCGGCGTTGCCGTCGCTGACCCGGAAGCCGGGCAGGACCGCGGCGGCCCGCTGGGCGAAGAGGACGACCGACTCGTACCGCAGCGCCTCCTTGGCGGACAGCGGCGGCGGGGCGGTGGCCGCCCCGCCGCCGAAGGGGTGCGGCCAAGGCCCGCTGTCCGGGGCCGCGGGCGGCGGCTCCCCGCTCCGGTCCCGCAACCGCTGGGCCGCCGCCGTGGCGGGCTGCGCCGGTGCTGTCGCGGCGCGCTCGGGCCGCGCCTCGTGCCGGGTTTGCGGGGGCCCGGAAGCCTCCCCGCAGCCGGTCGGCGCAGGCCCGGAATCCGCCGAGTGCAGGGTCGGCGCAGGCCCGGAATCCGCCGCGTGCCGGGTCGGCGCAGGCCCGTCGTGCCCCGGAGCGGCCGAGGGGCGGCGGCCGGCGCCGCCTCGCCGTCCCCTGCGCCGGCCGGGGGCCGGTGCGGCGCCGCCGCGGGGCGTCCGTGCCCCGGCGCGTGCGGGGCCGGTGCTGTCGCGCCCGGGGGCGCTGCCCGCGCCTCGTCCGGCGCTTGGAGCGTCCCGGCGGACCGTTCGCGGAGCTTCGCCGCGGGCCGCTCCTGCTGCTTCGCCGCGGACGGCTTCCGGAGCTCGGTCGCGTCCGGTTCGGGAGGCGGCGCCGTGCCCGGTCGGGGAGCGCGGGCGGGCCCGCTGCCGGGGGTGGCGCGGTGTCCGGTCGGGGAGGCGCCGACGTCCGGGGGCCCAGGGGGCTCGCCGTGCCGGGGGAGGCCCGGCCGCCGCGTCCTGCGCGGGGTGCGGCGCCGGTTGCGGAACCGGACCCGCACCCGTCCCCGGCGCCGTTGCGCGGCCCCAGCGCGGTCCTGGCATCGGCTCCAGGAAGAACGTCTGCTCGCCCGTGATGCCGAGGACGTGCCGGCTGGTCGCCAGCACCCGCAGGCGCGGCGCCGCGCGCAGCAGCGCGTCGAGCACCGGCACGCACGCGTCCGCCAGGTGCTCGCAGTTGTCCACGACCAGCAGCATGTGCCGTTTCCGCACGTGCGCCGCGACGCTGTCGAGCGTGAGACGGGTGCGCCGCCCGCGCAGGCCGACCGCCGCGGCCACCGTCTCCGGCAGCAGCCCCGGGTCGCGCAGGCTCGCGAGTTCGACCAGGCGGACGCCGTCGGGGAAGGCGCGGCGCAGCCCGGCGCCCACCTGGTACGCCAACCGCGTCATGCCCACCCCGCCCACGCCCGTCACCGTCACCAGGCGGGACGCGGAGAGCAGGTGCCTGACCGCGTCCGTCTCGTCCCGTCTGCCGACGAAGGGCGTCAGCTCGGCGGGCAGCGCGCCCGCCTCCGCCCACGACTCCGCAGCTCCCATGGGGCCCAACCTATAGCGCCCCCGTGAACTCCCTGGTGGCTTCACGTGTTTGCGTAGTTTCACGGATGCCTGCGCCGGGGTCCGGGTGGGAGCGTCTGGTGCCGCACAGG
This sequence comes from Streptomyces sp. CC228A, assembly GCF_021390935.1. GTDB lineage: Bacteria > Actinomycetota > Actinomycetes > Streptomycetales > Streptomycetaceae > Streptomyces. The sequence continues at coordinate 160,214 of NZ_JAJPUI010000001.1, read as the reverse complement.
CGGCGCACGCCGCTGGGGACCCGGGGGAGCGACGACCGATGACCGACCGAGACCGCGGCAGGGCGGCTGCCGCACGGCAGCGCGTGGCGGCGCCTGTGCCCCTGGCCATGGCGGTGGCACTGCTGGCGGCGGGATGCGCGGGCGCGTCCGGCGAAGCCCCGGAGGACACCGTGCGGGAGACGGCCGGACCGTCCGCCCGGCCGACGGCGTCCCCGCGACCGGCGATCCGGCACCACCGGATGACACCGCGCCGCCGACGCGGGCAGCTCCGCCGAGCACGGGTGCGGGCGGAGGCACCGCGGACCTGGCGGCGGTCGTCCTGGCGAACGGCGACCTGGCGGAGTTCCAGATCACCGACGTCCCCGGAAAGGTCCGCGACACGCCGTCCGGCGCCATCCGGCCGGACGCCTGTCGGCCGGTGGCCGACCTGCGCCGCGAGACGTACGCCCCGGCGCCGCGCGCCCTGGAGCGGCGCCATGCGCTGGCGTCCCGGGGCGAACACCTGGGCACGGGCACGCAGATCACCCTCGCCGAGTTCGCCGAGGAGGACGCGCGGAAGATCATGGAAGGGCTGCGGGGGGCCGTGCGCGCCTGCGGGAACGGCTACACCGGCGACGGGCGCGGCACCATCACGGTGAGTCCGCGCGACACGCCCGACATCGGAGAGGAGGCGGTGTCCTTCCACACCGCCGGCCGCGGCGTCCCCTCGACGTACACCGTCGTCCGCCGAGGCCCCCACCTGCTCCGCTTCGTGGCCACCTCGGGGAAGGGCGGCGACGTGCCGGTCCCGACGCCCGTGCTGGTCCAGCAGGTCATGAAGCTGCAGGCGGCCACGGACTGAGGGAGGGGGCCGCCCGTGTGGGGTTGCCTGTTCGTCCTGCTGATCGTGGGCCTCGTCGGCAAGCTCCTCGTGAGTCCGATCACCGTCACCGACCTGATGGCCGCGCAGACTCCGCCGCAGCAGGCCGGGCCCGAGGTGTGGGCTGCCTCCGTCGGACTCGCCGCGGCCACCGCCGTGGTCATGGCCCTGACGGCCGGCCGCCGCAGAGCGGGCCGCTGGTGGGTGGTCCTCGCCCGGGCGGCGGCGCTGCTGGCCGTGTCCACGGCGGTGGCGCTCTGGGTGCGGCACGCCGTGGGAACCGACGACTGGACGCGGGGCGCGACGCTGGAGAGCCTCGCCGCCGGGATCACCGCGTTCGCCTTCCGCGTCGCCGTACGCCGGTCGGAGCGGGGCAGACCGCTGCCGGGGGAGGTGTGGCTGGCCCTGGTGCCGTTCCGCGAGCGCGACGAGTGCGCCCGGCACTACTGCGTGGTGCTGAGCCGCCGGTGGGGGTATGCCGAGGTCCTCCAGATCACGTCGCAGAACAAGGACGGGCGCTCCGGCTTCGTCTGGCTTCCCAACGCCGACTGGGACCGCGTGTCCGGCAAGGGCCACTGGGTGGAGGTCGGGCTTCCGCCTCGCCGCGTGCCGTACCGCAACTTCCTCAAGGACCGCCCGCAGGGCCCGTGTCCGCCCGCCGTGTGGCGGGAGCTGCGGCGGCGCCGTCCGGACTGATGCCATGGCGCACGGCCGGCGCGGGCCGCCGTGAGGCGGCGCGCGGGCCGGCCCCGAACCGGCTGTGCGGTGCCGGCCGCCCGACCGGCGGCCCCGACCGCTCGGTGCGGGGCGTCGAGGCGGGCCGGACCCGGACCGCGTGCCGCGGTGGCGGCGAGCGTGCCGGCCCTGACGGGCGGGTGCGGCGGCGGCCCTGGCACGGCTCCACGCGCCGCGTCCTCCGGCTGCCGGGCCGTCGTACTCCGCCGCCGCCCGCCACGCTCGCCAACTCCTGCCGCGCCCGCCCACCCCCGCCAGGCTGGCCGCCCCCTGCCGCGCGTCACCTCTGCCGTGCCCGCCACCTCCGCCAATCCCTGCTGTGCCCGTCACCTCTGCCACGCTCGCCAACTCCTGCCGCGCCCGCCCACCCCCGCCAGGCTGGCCGCCCCCTGCCGCGCGTCACCTCTGCCGTGCCCGCCACCTCCGCCAATCCCTGCTGTGCCCGTCACCTCTGCCACGCTCGCCAACTCCTGCCGCGCCCGCCACCTCCGCGAACCTCCGCCACCCTTTGCGGCGCCCGTCACCTCTGCCACGCCTGCCATCTCCGCCACCCCCGCCAACGCCCGCCACCCGGACCACCCGCGCCGGGGCTTCACCGTGCACCCCTCCCGGCACGGCGGCGCACACCGTGCGACGTGTGCGGGTGCGTGGTGCACTGGACGTGGGAGTCACTCGGATGGCTGCACGGGGTACGCGCGGACCACTGGGGCTCGTCACCGCCGCGGTGACCGCCCTGGTGATGGCGCTCGTCCTGGGACTCGCGGGGTGCACCACGACCGACGAGCCGTCCCGTACACCCACGAGTCCGCAGGACACGGCCGCGCCCACCGCCACGCCCGAGACGGCGACGACCCCAGCCGGGGTCTCCCCGTTCACGGGGCTGCCCGGGCGTCTCGGGCCGGTCCTCGCCGTGAAGATCGACAACGTGCGGCCCGCACGGCCCCACACCGGCCTGGACGCCGCCGACCTCGTGTACGTCGAACAGGTCGAGGGCGGTCTGACCCGGCTGCTCGCCGTGTACTCGTCGCAGGACCCGCCCCGGGTGGGGCCGGTGCGCAGCGCCCGGGAGTCGGACGTGGAGCTGCTGCGCCAGTTCGGCCGGCCCGCGCTCGCCTACTCCGGCGTGCAGAGCGCACTCAAGCCGCTCATCGAGGACGCCCCGCTGCTGCCGCTGCCGCCGGAGGACGCGCCGACCGCGTACGTCCGGGACTCCTCCCGGCCGGCCCCGCACAACCTGTACGTGGTGCCCGGGAAGGCCCTCGCCGCCGCACCCGGCGCCGACCGGCCGCAGGACATCGGATTCCGGTTCGGCGGCGCCCCCGAAGGCGGCCGCTCCGCGGAGTCGTACGCCGTCGACTTCCCGGCGGCGGAGTACGGATTCACCTGGTCCGCCGCCGAGAAGCGGTGGCTCGTCAGCATGGACGGCACCGCCGCGCGGACCACCGGCGGGGAGCGCGTCGGCGCACCCACCGTCGTCGTGCAGCACGTCACCGTCCGCCCGTCCGCCTACGAGGACCGTGGCGGGAACGTCACCCCGTACACGGAGACCGTCGGCTCGGGCAGTGCCGTCGTCCTGCGGGACGGGAAGAGCTACGACGCCCGCTGGAGCCGCCCCTCCGCCGCCGACGGAACCACGTTCACCAGGGAATCCGGCGAACCGCTCCCCTTCGCACCCGGCCCGGTCTGGATCGTCCTCGCCCCCCGGTGACCTCCTGCCCCTGCCGGCGCCGGCCGCGCACCGCAGCAGCGTTTCGGCCAACGAGACGGGGCTGCACCGGCCGTACGCGTCCGCGCCCCCGGTGCGCAAAGCGGTGGTGCCCGGAGCGTTGCGGCCACGCACCCGGCCGTGACGGGTTTCCGTGGCAGGGTGTTGCGGGCAATCCACAGGGGGCCGACGGGGCCTACGGAAGAGGGGGAACCGTGATCGTCTGGATCAACGGTGCGTTCGGTGCCGGCAAGACCAGTGCCGCACGCGAACTGGTCGACCTGATCCCGAACAGCACGCTGTACGACCCGGAACTGGTCGGTGCCGCCCTGCCGGGACTGCTGCCACCGGAGCGGCTCGCCGCGGTCGACGACGTCCAGGACCTGCCGATCTGGCGGCGCCTGGTCGTGGACGCCGCGGCGGCCGTGCTCGCCGAGGTGGGCGGGGTGCTCGTGGTGCCGATGACGGTGCTGCGCCAGGAGTACCGCGACGAGATCTTCGGCGGCCTCGCCGCCCGCCGGATCACCGTCCGCCATATCGTCCTCACCCAAGACGAAACGATCCTGCGCGCCCGCATCGCCGCCCGCCGGGACGACCCGGGCGACCCGGCGGGAACCGGCCGCGCGTGCCGGCGGGCCGAGGACCGCATCGCGCCGTACCGCGCCGCTCTCGACGGCTGGCTGGCGGCCGACGCCTACGCCGTCGACAACGGCTCCCTCACCCCCGAGGCCACGGCCAAGGCCATCGCCGACGCGGTGCGCACCGGCGCGGCCGGCGTCTGCGGCATCGTGCAGACCCCCGAGCCGACCGGCGAGACGCTCGCCGCGGGCGTGCTGCTCTTCGACGAGCAGGACCGCGTGCTGCTGGTGGACCCGACCTACAAGCCGGGTTGGGAGTTCCCGGGCGGGGTCGTCGAGCGCGGGGAGGCCCCGGCCCGGGCGGCGATGCGGGAGGTCGCGGAGGAGACCGGCCTGGAACTCGGGGCCGTGCCCCGGCTCCTGGTCGTCGACTGGGAGCCGCCGGCCCCGCCCCGCTACGGCGGGCTGCGCCTCCTCTTCGACGGCGGACGCCTCACCAGCGCCCAGGCCGACCGGGTGCTGCTGCCCGGCTCCGAGCTGCGCGGCTGGCGCTTCGCGAGCGAGGAGGAGGCGGCCGGGATGCTGCCGCCCGTACGGTACGAACGGCTGCGCTGGGCGCTCAGGGCGCGCGAGCGCGGCACGGTGCTGAACCTGGAAGCGGGCGTTCCGGTCGGCCCGGTGTAGCGCCCTGCCGCCGGGGGTCCGGTGCGGGCCCCGCCGAGCCCGGGGAAGCCGCGCCTGCGCCGGACGGCCGCGTGCCCGGCGCACGGAGGCTGCCGCGCTGGGGCGGCCCCGTCCCCGTGCCGACCCGCGCGGGCGGACGGGCCCGGCCGGCGACGGGCGGTCTGCGGAGCGCCGCCCGCGGGGCGCCCGCAGGCGGCGCTCCGCGGGCGGCCGGGTCCGTCAGTCCTGCCGCGACCGCGCGTAGTGCAGCAGGAACAGCGCCTCCGCCACGGACATGCGCTCCAACTCGTCCGGGGACACGCTCTCGTTCACCGCGTGGATCTGGGCCTCCGGCTCGCTCAGCCCGATCAGCAGCATCTCCGCCTCCGGGTACAGCGCGGCCAGCGTGTTGCACAGCGGGATCGACCCGCCCATGCCCGCCGCCTGCATCTCCCGGCCCGGGTACGCCGCCCGCAGCGCCTCGCCCATCGCCCGGTACGCCGGGCTGGCCACGTCCGCCTGGAAGGGCTGGCCCTGCCCCACCTGCTCCACCGTCACCCGCGCGCCCCACGGGGCGTGCGCCTGGAGGTGCGCCGTGAGCAGCTTCGTGGCCTCCGCCGCGTCCTGCCCCGGCGGCACCCGCAGGCTGACCTGGGCGCGGGCGGACGCCTGCACGGACGGGGTGGCCCCGACGCACGGCGGGCAGTCGATGCCGATGACCGTGACGGCGGGCCGTGCCCACAGCCGGTCCGCGACCGTGCCCGAGCCGATCAGACCCACACCGTCCAGGACCCGCGCGTCGCGGCGGAACTCCTCCTCGTCGTACTGGAGTCCGTCCCAGGCCGCGTCCGCAGCCAGCCCGTCGACGGTCGTCGAACCGTCCTCCGCGCGCAGCGAGTCCAGTACGCGGATGAGCGCGGCCAGCGCGTCCGGCGCGGCGCCGCCGAACTGCCCGGAGTGCAGGTTGCCCGCCAGCGTGTCCACCTGGACCCGCAGCATCGTCATCCCGCGCAGCGTCGAGGTGACCGTCGGCAGGCCCGCCCGGAAGTTCCCGGTGTCGCCGATCACGATCGCGTCGGCGGTCAGCAGCTCGGGGTGCTCCTCGACGTACCGCTCCAGGCCACCGGTGCCCTGCTCCTCCGAGCCCTCCACGATCACCTTGACGCCGACCGGCACCCCGCCGTTCGCCTTCAGGGCGCGCAGCGCGAGCAGGTGCATGATGAACCCGCCCTTGCAGTCGGCGGCTCCGCGCCCGTACCAGCGGCCGTTCCGCTCCGTCAGCTCGAACGGCGGACTGTCCCAGGCCGCGACGTCCAGCGGCGGCTGCACGTCGTAGTGCGCGTACAGCAGGACGGTGGGCGCGCCGGCCGGGCCGGGCAGATGGCCGTACACCGACTGGCTGCCGTCCGGGGTGTCGAGGAGGGCGACGTCCGTGAAGCCCTCCGCACGCAGGGCGTCCGCCACCCAGGCCGCGGCCGCCTCGCACTCGCTGCGCGGGAAGACGGCCGGATCGGCGACCGACCGGAACGCCACCAGCTCGGTGAGTTCCGCCCTGGCGCGGGGCATCAGCGACGCCACGGTGGCGGCGACGGGCTCGGCGAGCGGATCGACCATCGGGTCGGCGGCGGTCATGGGCACGCTCCTCGTGGGTGCGACGGTGTCACGGGGTGTTGCTGGGGTCGGCGTTGCTGCCGGTGCGCCGCGAACGCCGGTTCGATCCTCCCACAGGGACGCTCGCGGTCGGCGCCGTAGGATGCGATCGAGAGCTTGGGACACGGTCTGGATCATCGGGATCAGGAGCAGCAGCACATCGTGAGCAGCGAGAACGCAGCGGCTGAGAGCACAGACGACGAGAACGCGACCGCCCGGGGCGCGGCCGCGCGGCCGCCGGGGGCCGGGCCCGAGGCCCCGGCACCGGAGCCCCTTCCCCGGCCGCCGGCGCGGTGGACGGCGCGGTGGACGGCGCGGTGGACGGCGCGGTGGACGGCGCGATGGACGGCGCGGTGGACGGCGCCGCCGCGCGGCCGGGCTCCGCCCGCTCCGGCGACCCGGCGCCCGGCTCCGCGGCCCACGGCTCCGCGCCGACCGTGCGTGACCGGAGGACCGCCCCGGACGCGGACGCCGGCCGGCCGGGTGCCCACGAGCAGGGTGCCCACGAGCAGGGTGCCGACGGGCGGGGCGCCGGCCGGGGAGGCGCCGAGGACCGGGGCGCCGTCCTGCCGGTCCCCGGTGAGCCGGGCGCCGTCGAGGCGGCCGGGGAAGAGGCGTACGAGACGGAGCCGGGCGCCGGGCCGTCGGAGGCCGTGGCATCCGCCCCGCAGCGGCCGCACGCCGCGAAACCCCACCCGGAGGGCCGCGACGGGGACGCGCCCGACTCCGGCCGGCCGCACCCGGAGGACCGGGACGGCGGGGAACCGGACGCAGGGGAGCCGCGCGGGCTGCCCGGCGGCGGCCCCGCCGAGGCGCCCGCGGCCGATCCGGTCGGGGCCGCGCAGGAGCCGCCCGGCCCCGCCGAGGTGTGGGACGTCGTCGTGGTCGGCGCCGGTCCCGCCGGCGCGTCGGCGGCCTACGCCGCGGCCGTCACCGGGCGCCGGGTGCTGCTCCTGGAGAAGGCGGAGCTGCCCCGCTACAAGACCTGCGGCGGCGGCATCATCGGCCCCTCCCGCGACGCGCTCCCGCCCGGCTTCGAACTGCCGCTGCGGGACCGGGTGCACGCGGTGACGTTCTCCCTGAACGGCCGGTTCGCCCGCACCCGCCGCGCCAAGCGCATGCTGTTCGGCCTCGTCAACCGGCCGGACTTCGACGCCCGGCTGGTGGAGCACGCCCAGAAGGCCGGCGCCGAGCTGCGCACCGGCGCCACCGTGGCCCGGGTGGAGCAGCACGGCGCCGCCGTGCCCGACCGGCGCACGGTCGCCGTCGTCCTCGCCGACGGCGAGACGGTCCTGGCACGGGCCGTGGTCGGCGCCGACGGCAGCGCCAGCCGCATAGGAGCACACGTCGGGGTCAAGCTGGACCAGGTGGACCTCGGACTGGAGGCGGAGATCCCGGTGCCGCCGCCCGTGGCGGAGGACTGGGCGGGCCGGATCCTCATCGACTGGGGCCCCTTGCCCGGCAGTTACGGCTGGGTGTTCCCGAAGGGCGACACCCTCACCGTCGGCGTGATCGCGCACCGCGGTGAAGGCGCCGCCACCAAGCGGTACATGGACGACTTCGTGGCCCGGCTCGGTCTGGCCGGATTCGAACCGTCCCTGTCGTCCGGGCACCTGACGCGCTGCCGGACCGACGACTCGCCGCTCTCCCGCGGCCGGGTCGTCGTCTGCGGCGACGCTGCGGGACTCCTGGAACCGTGGACGCGTGAGGGCATCTCCTTCGCGCTGCGCTCCGGCCGCCTCGCGGGGGAGTGGGCGGTGCGGATCGCGGAGGCGCACGACGCGGTGGACGCGCGCAGGCAGGCCCTGAACTACGCGTTCGCGATCAAGGCGGGGCTGGGCGTCGAGATGGCCGTGGGGCGGCGCATGCTCGGCTTCTTCGCACGGCGCCCCGGACTGCTGCACGCCGTCATCACCGGCTGGCGGCCCGCCTGGCGGGCGTTCACCGACGTGACGCGGGGCACCTCGACGCTGGGCGGGATGGTGCGCGACAGCGCTCTGGCCCGCCGCGCCGTCGACGCGCTGGACCGCCGCCAGGCCGCGGAGCGGCCCGTACCGGACGAGGAGCACCCGGTCCAGGACCCCGCTGAGGGACGCTCCGCGGCCGAGGGGGCGCGGCAGGGGAGTAGCCCGACCGCGGCGCGCTGCATGCCGCTGCACCGGGCCACCCCACCGGGCCACCCCACCGGGCCGCTCCGCTCCGCGCCGGGCCGCACGCGGCGCCGACCGGCCCGCGCTGCCTCACCCGTCGGATGCGGGGCGGCGGCCTCCGGGAGGAGGGGCCTGCGGCGTGCCGGCCGCTCCGCCCGGGTCGTGCCCAGCGGACGCGGGGGCGGGGGCCCGGACGGGCTCCCCGCGGGCGGACCGGCGGTCGCCTGGGTGAACCTCCACAGGACCCGTGCCACCCGGGCCGCGAAGCCCGCCGCGGCCGCGGCCCACGCCCCCGCCACGAGGGTGCGCTCCGTGCCGCCGTCCAGGTCGAAGAGCAGCACCGGGGCGCCGACGAGGCAGAACAGCACGCCGCCGAGCAGCGCCCCGGTCACCACCGCGAAACCGATCTCCACGGTGACGGCGTCCCGCCGGGCCTGCCGTGCATCGCCGTCCCTCATGCCTGACCCCCTGCCGCCCCGTGCCGTCCCCCTGCCGTCCCCGTGCCGTCCCCCTGCCGCCCCGTGCCGTCCCCCTGCCGTCCCCGTGCCGTCCCCCTGCCGTCCCCGTGCCGTCCCCCTGCCGTCCCCGTGCCGTCCCCCTGCCGTCCCCGTGCGCTGCCGCCGTGCGGCCGCGTGCCGCCGCCGCGTCCGCCGAGACCGTACCGCCGCGTGCCGCCGAAGCGCCGGCCGCCGTCACCAGGTGACCGCTGACGTCTCGCGCCACAGCCGCGCCAGGCGCTCGTCACCGGTGAGCGTCACGGCGGGGGAGCCCGGCCTGATGCGGTTCCACAACGTCAGGTGCAGGGCCTCCGCGGGGCCGCTGAGCTCGCAGTCCGCCGGGCCCTCGGCGTCCCGGGCGGTACGCGGCGCCTGCGCCGACAGGAGTACGGTCCAGACGTCCCCCGTGTCCGTCGCGCGGATCCGCAGGGTACCGGGACGGTCCGTGCGGACGCGGCTCTTCTCCCTGCCGTGGAAGCCGCACAGCAGCTCGTCCACTCCGTCGGCGGCCAGCCGGGCGTCCACCGGGGAGCGGCCCGCCACGAGCCCCAGCGCGGACTCCGCGTCGACGCGGTGCACGGTCGTCTCGTGCGCCTGGCGGCGGGCCCAGAACGCCAGCGGCGACGGCGCGGGCAGGAACGTCCAGCACTCCAGGGCTTCCGGCGCCTGCGCCAGCGCCGCGACCAGCGCACCGTGGCCCTCGCGGAACCACGCCAGCAGCGGGTCGCCGTCCAAGTCGGGCTCCCCGGCACCCGCCCGGTAGGCGGTGTCCCCCTCGGTGACGAAGGCGGTGGCCCAGCGGTGCACCATGCCGGTGTGCCGGAGCAGGTCCCGCACGTGCCAGCCCGGGCAGGTGGGGACTTCGGCGTCCGGCCCGGCCTGTTCGGCGGCGTCGGCCAGCAACTGGCCCTCATGCGTGAGGTACTTGATGTGCTCGGCAGTGTCCATGCCGGAATTCTGCCAGTGGGCCCCCGCTCTCAACCGCGCTGCGGCCGGCCGTCCGACGCGCCCCGCGTGGCGTAGCCGATGGCGGCCGCGCCCGCCGCGAGCACCGCCACGCTCGTCAGCGCCACCGGAAGGGAGTACCAGTCGGCGAGGAAGCCGATCACCGGCGGGCCCAGCAGCATGCCGCCGTAGCCCAGCGTGGAGGCGGCCGCCACGCCGGTGGGACCGGCGAGCGCGCCGGCGCGGTCCACGGCCACCGGGAAGATGTTGGCCAGGCCGAGTCCCGTGATCGTGAAGCCCAGCAGCGCCGACCACACCGTCGGCGCCAGGGTGCCCAGCAGCATGCCGGCGGCCGCCGCGGAGCCGCCCGCCACGAGGGTGCGGGTCTGGCCGAGCCGCTCCAGCATCACCGTGCCGGACAGCCGGCCGACCGTCATCGCGAGGGCGAAGAGGGAGTACCCGGCTGCCGCGAGGCCCGGGTGGGCGCCCAGCTCCTGCGTCAGGTGCAGGGCGCCCCAGTCGGCGAGCGCGCCCTCGCCGTACGCGGTGCACAGGGCGATCACGCCGAAGACGGTGACCAGCCGCCGCGAACGGCGGTCGAGGGGTGCGCGTCCGGCGCGCCCGGGTCCCGCCGGGGCCTCCGGGCGGGCGGGGAGGGTGCCGCAGCAGGGCCGGGCCGGCCACGGCGGTCAGCAGCAGGCCGGCGACCGTGAGGCCGAGGAGGTGCGCGGCCGGGGACAGGTGGCCGGCGACCAGCCCGCCGATGCCCGCGCCGAGCATGCCGCCCAGGCTGAACGCGGCGTGGAAGGCGGGCATCACCGGTCGGCGCAGGGCCGCCACCAGGTCGACGGCGGCGCTGTTCATGGCGACGTTGACCGCTCCGTACGCCGTCCCGAAGACGAGGAGGACCAGCCCGAGCGCCGCCACCGAGTGGGTCAGCGGCGGCAGGGCGATGCCGAGGCACAGCAGCACCGCGGCGGCCACCGTCACCGGGTGGCTGCCGAAGCGCCGGCAGAGCCGGCCGGTGAGCGTCATGGTGACCACCGCGCCCGCGGACACGCCGAGCAGGGCGAGACCGAGGCCGCTCTCGCTCGCGCCGGTCTGCTGCTTGATCGCGGGGATGCGGACGACCCAGCCGGCGAAGAGGAAGCCGTCCAGGGCGAAGAAGAGGGTCAGGGCGGTGCGCAGCCCGCGCAGGTCGCGGGGGCCCCGGTCGGCGTCGGGGGCGGCCTGGCGGGGCGCGGCGGCGGGGCGCGGGGAACCGAGTTTGTTTAGTAGCGGCACAAACTCAGGATAGGGATCCCCGCGCCCCGCTCCAAATCAGCGAGCGGACGCCTCAGACCGTGCGGTCGCCCTTCGGCTTCCCCGCTGGTCGGGCGTGCCGTGCGGCGGCGGGCTCGACGGCTGCGGCGACGTCGCCGGCGACACCGGCGAACCGCCCCGGCCCCGCTGGGATTGCTCCGGCCGGTAGGCCCCGGGATCGCCGCCGGACGGCTGCGCGCCCTCCTCCAACTGCCGCTTGCGCGCCGCGAGCAACTGCACGACCGGCGGCCGGTCGGCGTGCTCGTGCTCGTACTTCAGGAGCCGCGCGACCTCCTCGGAGCGCAGGGAGCGGATGCGGTGCTCAAGGGCGCCCGCGGGCAGATGGTCGTAGTCGGGCAGCGGCAGGTCGCCGCGGTCGGGGGTGCTCATCCGGATCCTCCCTGGGTGTCGTGCGTGCCGCCGGGCGGGGCGCCCGTGCGGCGCTGTCCCTTTCTGCCTCTCCTCGGCTCTCGACGCTCTGGTCTCCCGGTCTCCTCGCCGTGTCGCCGCCTCCTTCCGCTCGGGCTGCTCGTCGTCCGGGCGCCCGATCGCCGGGCGCCGCCGCCGGCTCCTTCACGCCGGCCGCCCGGCCGTGCGTGCCTTCCTCGCGCCCCTGCTCCGCTGCCCGCCGCCGTCCTCCCGACCTCCGCGCACGTCCTCCACCACGTGCCGGTCGAGCGCGGCGCGCACCAGCGCGGCGGCCAGGGAGGGCAGCTCGTCCCGGTCCACGAGACCGGACAGCTCGCCGCGGTCCGCGGGCAGCCCCAGCCGCCGGGCCCCGTCGAGCGTCCGGTCGTCCAGGTAGGGCGCCAGCTCCGGCCACACCCCCTGCGCCTCCCGCAGGAAGATGTCCGCTCCGGCGGGGCCGATGCCGGGCACCTCCCGGAGCAGCCCGCGCAGCCGCTCCGGATCGTCGCCGGCCTCCCGGTGCATCCGCCGCAGGTCGCCCCCGTACGCGTCCAGCACGAGCTGCGCCGCCCGCCCCAACTGCGTGGAGGTCCGCTCGTCGTAGCGCCGGTACCCGCCCGCGCCGAGCGCGTCCACCCGCTCCTGCCAGCTCGCGTCCCGCATGCGCCGGGGGTCCTTCAAACCGGCGTCGAACAGCGCCCGCGCCGCCGCCACAGCGACGTCCGCCCGGATCCGGGCGGACAGCAGATGCGCCAGGACCAGCAGCTGGTACAGCGGCTGCGGGGTGTCCCTCAGCCGGATCCCGGCCTGCCGGGCGTACGTCTCGCCGTGCGCGCCCAGCAGCTCCCGCACGGTCTCGCGCCGCTCTTCGCCGCCCGAGGGTGACATGGCGCCTCCCTCACCCCGCCGTCGTCGGTCCGGTCCCCCGCCACCGCTGCCCGCAGTACCCGTCCAGGCACCGGCGAAACAGCGCAGCGGGGCGGCCGGCCCGCCGGATCATGGGAGACTCACCGGCATGAACGGCAAGGCGACGACGACCCGGACACGGCTGGACAGGGGCCGCAGCGCCCTCGGCCCCGCCCTGGAACTGGTGCACACGGGCCGCGCGCCCACGCGGGCCGTGCTCACCGCCGAGCTCGGTGTCACCCGCGCCACCGCCGGCGCCGTCGCCGCCGAGCTGGAGGCCCTCGGCCTCATCCGCGTCGACGCCCGCCCCGGTGCGGGGGCCGGAGCCCAGGGCCGCCCCTCCCACCGGCTCACCGTGGACGAGCACGGCCCCGTCGCCCTCGCCGCCCAGATCCACGCCGACGGCTTCCGCGCCGCGCTGGTCGGTCTCGGCGGACGCATCGTGGCGACCGCGCCCGGCTGCGTGGAGGTCACCGCCGACCCGGCCCAGGTGCTTGAGGCCGTCGTCGCCGCCGGTGCGCGGCTGCTGCACGACAGCGGCCGCCGCTGCGTCGGCGCGGGCCTGGCCGTGCCGTCCGCGGTCGCCGAGCCCGAGGGCACCGCCCTCAACCCGCTGCACCTCGCCTGGCCGCCGGGGCGCCCGTCCGGCAGGTCTTCGCGGACCTCGTACGCGCCGCGGGCATCGAGGGCCCGCCTTCGCGGGCAACGACGTGAACCTCGCCGCCCTCGCCGAGCACCGGCACGGTGCCGGGCGCGGCGCCCAGCACCTGCTGTGCGTCGCCACCGGTCACCGCGGCGTCGGCGGAGCGCTCGTCCTGGACGGCCGGCTCCACACCGGCAGCTCCGGGCTCGCCCTGGAGGTGGGCCACCTCACGGTCCACCCCGAGGGCCGGCCGTGCCACTGCGGCAGCCGCGGCTGCCTGGACGTCGAGACGGACCCCCTGGCCTTCCTCACGGCGGCGGGCCGCACCCCGGGCCCGGAGGTGTCGCTGCTCCAGCAGGCCCGCGACCTGCTGCGCGACGAGCCGCGCGACCCGTCGGTCCGGGCCGCCGTCGAAGAGCTCGTCGACCGGCTCGGCCTCGGACTGGCGGGGCTGGTCAACATCCTGAACCCGGACCGCATCATCCTCGGCGGCCTGCACCGCGAACTCCTCGCCGCCGACCCGGAGCGCCTGCGGGCCGTGGTCGCCGACCGCAGCCTGTGGGGCCGCAGCGGCGGCGTGCCGATCCTCGGCTGCACCCTGCCCCACAACAGCCTGGCGGGCGCGGCCGAACTGGCCTGGCAGCCCGTCCTGGACGACCCGCTCGGCGCCCTGGCCACGGCGTCGCGGGTGTAGCCGCGCGAAGGCCGGGCGAGCCGGCCCGGCTGCGGGGCCGGCAGGCTGGGGAACCGACGGGCTTGCGCGCCCGCGCCGACAGGCGGCCGCGCGCCGCACGGTCCGGTGCGCCGGCGGGCCGGACCGCGCCGTCACCAGTGGCGGCCCCGGCGCAGCCGGGAGCGCTCCGGCTGCGACAGGTGCAGCACCTGGAACACGTCGCCCGCCGCGTCCTTCGGCGCCGAACCGGCGGCCAGCAGGGTGAACGTCAGCAGCTCCCAGGCATGCGGGTCCACGGCGACCGCGGCCGCCACCACGCCGTCCTCCCGTGCGAGCCGCTCGTGCGCGGCGGCCGCCCGCTCGACCGCCTCGGCAGGCCGCACCCCCGCGGGCACCGGCTCCCGGCGCCGCACCGCCGTACGGGGGACCGACCCGGCCGCCGGGCCCTCCCCGTACGCGGCGCCCGCCCAGTGCAGCACCCGGGGCCGCCCGAAGTCGTCCACGATGCCCTGGAAGCCGGGGCCCCACAGGAACGCGTTCATGCCCTCGGGCGAGGCCCACAGGTAGAACGGCGCGTACTGGTTCACGGGTGAGCCGGCCAGGCCGCGCTCCCGCATCAGGTACGCCTTCAGCCCGAGCCCCGGGAAGTCGTCCAGCAGGCGGCCGCGCGTCGCCACACGGTGACGGATGATCCCCATGTCGTAGCCGGCCGGCAAAGTGATCTCGTACTGCATCGCCTGCATGTCAGGCGTCCCCCTCGTCGCCCGCCGCGTCCGCGGCTCCCGTCCGCGCGTACTCCCCCCGGCTGCCCGCCGCCGCGCCGCGCCCCGGGGCGAGCAGGTCGAGCAGCCCGCGCACCGCCGTGTCGAACGCCGCCGCCGAGCCGGACGCGCGGGCCAGCACGTAACCGCCCTGCACCACCGCCGCGACGGCCGCCGCGGTGTGCCGCGCGTCGAGCCCCGGGGCGAACTCGCCGCGGTCGACGCCCTCCTGGACGACGCCGGCGAGCCGGTCCCGCAGCCAGTCCAGCGTCTCGTCGACCGGTGCCCGCAGCGCGGCGTCGGCGACCACGTCCGGGTCCATCGCCAACCGGCCCAGCGGGCAGCCGCGCAGCACGTCGCGCTCCCGCAGCAGGTACGCCTCGATGCGCCCGTACGCCGTGCCGCCGCCGCCCAGCACCGCCTCGACCGCCGCCCGGAGCTCCTGCGCGGAACGCCGGATGGCGGCCTGGGCGAGGGCGGGCTTCCCCGCGAAGTGGTGGTACATGCTGCCCTGGCCCGCGCCGGCCCGCTGCTGGATGGCGCGCGGGCTCGTCCCGACGTACCCCCGCTCCCACAGCAGGTCCTGCGCGGCCTCGACCAGCCGCTCCGATGCGCTCATGCCGCCACTGTACATACCAGTAGGTACAGTCTGGCGCCCGAGGGCCCGAGCGGCCGCGGATCAGCCGGGGACCGGCACCGGGGCGGGGGCCGCCGCCACGTACTCGGGCGCCGGCGCCGCGGGTCTCGCGGCCGTGCGGAGGACGCGGGCGCCGCGCGCCCGGACACCGGTGGCAGGTCCACCGGGGCGCCCGAGGGCGCCGGGAGGGTGAACCACACGACCTTCCCGGAGTCCCCCTGCGGTCGCGCCCCCCAGCTCTCGCTGACCGCCTCGATCAGCGCGAGGCCGCGCCCCGACGTGGCGAGGGGGTCCCGCGCCTCGGGAGAGCGGTCGAGGACGGGCAGACGCGGATCGTGGTCGTGGACGGAGACGGTCAGGCGGTCGAGCGAGAAGGAGATCTCGACCGTGCACGCCTTGTCCGGTCGGGCGTGCTGGTGGACGTTGGTCAGCAGCTCGGTGACGCCGAGTGCTGCTCGGTCGATCAGGCAGTCCAGGTTCCAGTAGCGCAGGTGCGCTGACACGATCCTGCGGACCTGGCGGATCCGCCACGGCAGGGCCTGGAGCTCTACCGTGCACTGCCTGCTGCTTGCCTGGCTGATCACGGCTGCGACTCCCCGAAGTAGGTCCGGAAGAAGACGGAATCGGATCCAGTGGTGGGCTGGCTCGCGGTACGGCGGCTGGATCACAGCGTTACCGCCCATGCACCCTGAGTGATGTCAATCCAGCGTGGACCAGACGTGACCGCTCCGCAACTCGCGGCAACCGACGTCTCGTCAGACGCGGTTGCCCCGCGCCCTGCGCAGGGCCTCCAGGAAGCGGCGGCAGAGCCCCTCCCGGAAGGCGTCCCGGGAGCGGTCCTCGGCGCGGTCCCGGTCGCGGCCGTTCAGTGTCAGCCGGTACCGGGTGCCGTTCAGCGTCGCGACGGCGGAACCGGGCGCCGCGAACCAGGGGCGGCCCGCCCTGACCGTGCCCACGGGAGCGCTGTCGATCTCGCGGCCGTAGCTGGTCAGCAGAGCCAGCCGGCCGTCCTCGATCCGGACCTCGCCGGCCCTGGTGAGGGAGCGCGGCCAGCGTTCGATCCGTACGCCCGTGGCACTGAAGTCGGGTTCCGCCATACGTCCGCCGCCCCCTTCGCACCGGTTGTCCGCGGCCAGTCTGCACAACGCGCCGCGTTCGCACCAGAGCACCGGCAGCCCCTCCCTGCAAGCAGAGCCTATGCGTCATCAAAGTCATTGTTTGCCCAGGTGGGGGAGGTATGTTCAGGGACGAGGCCCCCTGCGGCAGCAAGGGCCCTGAGCGGCAGGAGAGCGGGATGAGGAGCACGGGGACCGTGAGGACGACCAGAAGCGAGGAGCGCCGGGCGTGAACACCACCCACCACCGGCACGAGCCGGCCCCCCGAACCGCCGCGGCCGGAGCGGCATCCGCGGCGCGGCCCGCGGGCCCGGTCGCGACGATCGACGTGGACCGCACGGACACCGCCTACCGCACCTGGCTGAAAGAAGCCGTACGGAAGGTGCAGGCCGACGCGAACAGGTCGGCCGACACCCACCTCCTGCGCTTCCCGCTGCCCGAGGCGTGGGGCATCGACCTGTACCTCAAGGACGAGTCCACGCACCCCACCGGCAGCCTCAAGCACCGGCTGGCCCGCTCGCTCTTCCTGTACGGCCTGTGCAACGGATGGATCCGCCCCGGAAAGCCCGTCATCGAGGCGTCGAGCGGCTCGACCGCCGTCTCCGAGGCGTACTTCGCCAAGCTCGTCGGCGTCCCGTTCATCGCCGTGATGCCGCGCACCACCAGCCCGGAGAAGATCCGCCTCATCGAATTCCACGGCGGCCAGTGCCACTTCGTCGACGACTCCCGCAAGATGTACGAGGAGGCCGCCGCCCTCGCCGCCGAGACCGGCGGCCACTACATGGACCAGTTCACCTACGCGGAGCGGGCCACCGACTGGCGCGGCAACAACAACATCGCCGAATCCGTCTACCAGCAGCTGCGCCTGGAGCGGTACCCGGAACCCGCCTGGATCGTCGCCACGGCCGGCACCGGCGGCACCTCCGCCACCATCGCCCGCTACGTGCACTACATGCAGTACGACACCCGGGTCTGCGTGCCCGACCCGGAGAACTCCTGCTTCTTCGACGGCTGGACCAGGCACGACCCGGACGCGGCGAGCGACTGCGGCTCCCGCATCGAGGGCATCGGCCGCCCCCGCATGGAGCCCAGCTTCGTCCCCGGCGCCATCGACCGGATGATGAAGGTCCCCGACGCGGCCAGCATCGCCGCCGTGCGGGCCCTGGAGAACGCCATCGGCCGCAAGGCGGGCGGCTCCACCGGGACCGGCCTGTGGAGCGCCCTGAAGATCGTGGCGGAGATGGTGGCCCAGGGGCGGACCGGCAGCGTCGTCACCCTCATCTGCGACCCGGGCGAGCGCTATCTGGACAAGTACTACTCGGACGACTGGCTGGCCGAACAGGGCCTGGACATCGAGCCGTACAGCGCCACGCTCGACGAGTTCCTCGCCACCGGCGCCTGGCCCGAGTGACGCGCCGCCACCGGGCGCCGGCGGCGCGGTCGGCGCCCGGTGGCGTGCCGCGGCCCTGCTCGGCCGCTGAGGTGCGCCTCGCCCTCGCCCGCCTCCCGAGGAGTACCTGAGCCCCGCCAGGCGCCCGGGGCGTGCCCGCCGTGCCGCTCGCCTCCCGGGGCGTGCCCGCCGTGCCGCTCGCCTCCCGGGGCGTGCCCGCCGTGCCGCTCGCCTCCCGGGGCGTGCCCGCCGCCCCGCTCGCCTCCCGGGGCGTGCCCGCCGCCCCGCTCGCCTCCCGAGGCGTGCCTCACCGTCCGCCGAGCACCCGCCGCAGCGCGCGGGCGAACACCCGCCGGGCGCCCGCGTCCAGCAGCGGGTCGCACCACCGCGGAACGCCCCGGGGCCGGAGCTCCTCCACCCACGTCACCCTGGAGCCGGTCCCCTCGGCCCGCACGGTGAGCTCCGCCCAGCCGCCCACCACGCGGCCGTACTTCTCCACCCGGCACACGCCCCGCGTGCCGCCGCCCTCCGCCGGCGGCTCCCAGCGCACCACGGCCATCGGGTCGTCGAACGCCACGGGCCCCACGCCCGTCCGCATCGTGAAGCGGGTGCCCGCGCGGGCCGGCCCCGGACTCACCGACGCCAGCCGGGTCAGCGGCACCTGGGCCGCCTGCGCCCGCCAGTCGGTGATCCGCCGCCACGCCTCCTCCGGCGGCAGCGCGGTCACCCGCTCCACACGGAAGACACCCATCCCCGCCTCACCCCCGGTCGCCGTCGTGGTCGCGGCCGCCCGCCACCACCAGTCCGGGCAGGTGCTCGGCCATCTCCGCGCGCACCGCGTCCGGCGCGCCCCCGTCCGTCACCAGCGTGTCGACCTCGTCGAGCCGGGCGAAGGAACCCAGCGCCACCGTGCCCCACTTGGTGTGGTCGGCGACCACGACGACCCGGCGCGCCGACCGGATCAGCCGCCGGTTCGTCTCCGCCTCCGCCAGGTTCGGCGTCGACAGACCCGCCTCCACCGACACCCCGTGCACCCCCAGGAACAGCAGGTCGAAGTGGAGCGTCGCGATCGTCTGGTCCGCGACCGGCCCGACCAGCGCGTCCGACGGCGTCCGCACCCCGCCCGTCAGCACCACCGTCGCCGTACCGCCCTTCGCGGCGTGGAACACGTCCGCCACCCGCACGGAGTTCGTCACCACCGTCAGGTCCGGCACGTCCAGCAGGTGCCGCGCCACCGCGTACGTCGTCGTACCGCCCGACAGCGCCACCGCGCTGCCCGGCGCCGCCATCGCCGCCGCGACCCGCGCGATGTCCTCCTTCGCTCCGGGCGCCAGTGCCGACTTCGCCTCGAAACCCGGCTCGTGCGTCCGCGCCTCGGCCTCCGCGACCGGCACGGCACCGCCGTGCACCTTCTCGATCACGCCCTGGCGCGCCAGCGCGTCCAGGTCCCGACGCACCGTCATGTCGGACACGTTCAGCCTGCGGGTGAGCTCGTTGACCCGCGCGCCGCCGCGCCGCCGCACCTCGTCCAGGATCAGGGCGCGCCGCTGCTCCGCGAGGAGGTTCTGGTTGTCGCTCACCCCAGGGCCGTTCCTTCCGTGATCGTTTCAGCAACACCGCTGGCCAAGCCTGCTCATCCTGCCACGCGCTTCACTTCGCGGGGTGACGGGGAGACTACGGGAGGGCCGTGCGGCGGCCCGCCCCGGCGCCGCCGGCCACGGCACGTCGCGCGCTCCCCGCCCGCACGCCCCGCAGCACACCCCTGCACCCGCCGCACCTGCCGCACCGCCGTCCCGCACCGGCTGTACTCGCCGTGTCGCACCGCCCCCGTACAGACCCACCCCGCTGTCGCCCGCGCACCCCCGTTCCGCAACCGCCGCCCCCCGTGACCGTTTTCGCCAACTCCGCAGGAAGGAAGCCCGTGTCGCCAGCCGCACCGGAAGCCGCACCCGGCGCAGGACCGGAGGCGAGGAGCCCCGCCGCCGCGCTCGAACTCCTCGTGCACGGCGTCGGCGGAGCCACACCGCAGGGCATGCTCGACGACCCCCGCACCGTCCGCGTCACCGGGGACGCCACCGCCGCCATGTACCGCCGCGCCGACGACGCGGACGCCGAGACCCGGCCCGACCGCTTCCGCGACGGCCCCGTCCCCGAGGCGTACGTCTGGTCCAACCTCACCTCCGGCAACGGCTCCCGCGCCCTGTGGCTGCTGCTCCTGCCGTTCATGGTCGTCAACCTCGCCCACTGGATGCGCCCCGCCGCCCCGGGCGGCCGCGGCGGCTCCGTGCGGCTCTACGGCGTCCTCGTCCGGCTCGTCGCCCTCTCCCTCACCGTGCTCCTCACCGCCGCCGCCTGCGAGGTCGCCCTCGACCTGGTGGCGTGGCAGTGCGCGGGCACCGCCGCCTGCACCGACGGCCGCGGCTGGCTGTCCTTCCTCGCCGCCGCGGAGGGCGGCTGGTGGTCCCAGCCCGGCCGCCGCCTCACCGCCGCCGCCGTCGTCCCGACCGCGCTCGTCGCCCTCCTCTGGTACCTCTCCCACCGCACCTGGAGCGCGTACGAGTCCCAGCGCCCGCCCCGCGGCGACGCCGGGCCCGACGCCGAGGAGGCGGGCGGCGGCCTCCTGCCGCACGCGGACCGGCCCGCCCTGGGCCGCCCCGGTTTCTGGTACGGCCGCCGCCTCGTCGCGAGGCTGCGCGCCGCCCACACCGCCGCCGGTCTGCTGACCGTCGCCGCGGCCGTCGCCGGGGCCGCCGCCCGCCACGACCGCGGCGGCGACAGCACCCCGCTCGCCGTCCTCGGCTGGTGCGTCGAGGGCGCCCTGCTCGTCGGCGGGTGCACCGCCGCCGCCGTGGTGTGCCGCCGCGGCCGCAGCGAACGCCGCCTCGACCAGCGCCTCGACGGCACCCTCATCACCTGGCTGCCCGGCTCCGCCGCCGTGCTGCTCGTCCTCGCCGCCGGGTACGCCTCCTGGTCGCGGCCCGACTGGGCGTCAGCGGGCTCCCTGCCGGGGACGCCACGTTCGGTGTCGTCGCCCTCGCCCAGGGCTGCCTGGTGCTGGCCCTCGCGGCCGTCGCCGTGCGCCTGTACCGCCGCGCCCCCGCGCCCCGCACCGCCCTCCACGGCCTCGCGGGCCCGGCCGTCGCGATGCTGGCCTGCGCCCTCGGCGGGCTCATGGCCGGCGGCGTCGCCCAGCGCGTCGCCGACTGGCTCGCCGCGCCCGCCGACCCGGGCCCCGGCGGGGAGCCCTGGCCGGGCCGCCCGTCATGCTGAGCTGGCAGGCCGCCGCCATACCGGCCGTGCTGCTCACCCTCCTCGTGCCCGTCGCCTACCTGGCGGCCCGCACCGCCCTCGCCGCCCTGCGGCTCGCGCCGGTCGTCGAGGCCGAGTACGCCGGCGAGCGCCCCGACCCGGTCCGCACCCGGACCATCGCCCGGGTCCGGGCCGCCGCCCGGCTCACCGACGCCGCCCCGGTCTCGCCGGGCTGCTGGCCGGGGCCACGCTCACCCTCGGCGCGGTCGGCGTGGCCGGCGCGTGGCTGACCGGCGAAGTGCCGGGCACCGCCTTCGACGGGGCTCCCGCCGTCCTCGACGGCGCCGCCGAAGCCGCCCAGTCCCTCGGCTCGTGGCTCGTCGGCCTCGGCTTCCTGCTGTTCGTCACCTGGGGCCGCCGCGCCTACCGCGACGCGTCCGCCCGCCGCACCATCGGCATCCTCTGGGACGTCGGCACCTTCTGGCCCCGCGCCGCCCACCCGTTCGCGCCGCCCTGCTACGCCGAGCGGGCCGTGCCCGACCTCACCTGGCGGATGGCCTCCTGGACCGGCCGCACCGGCGGGCGCCTCGTCATCTCCGGCCACTCGCAGGGCAGCGTGCTGGCCGCCGCCGCCGTGTGGCAGCTGCCCGCCGCCACCCGCCGGCGCGTCGCCCTCCTCACGTACGGCTCACCGCTGGAGCGGCTGTACGGCCGCTGGTTCCCCGCCTACTTCGGCCGCGGGCCGCTCACCGGCCTGCACCGCGAGGTGCACTGCTGGCGCAACCTGTGGCGGCACACCGACCCCATAGGGGGCCCCGTCGGCCTGCCCGCCGACGGCGCCAGGCGCGAGGTCGACCACCCCGCCCTGCGCGACCCCGTCGTGTACGGCCGCACCGGCGACCACCCGCTGCCCGAACCGATCCTCGGGCACTCCGACTACCAGGCGGACCCGGCGTTCGCCCGGGAGCGCACCGCCCTCCTCGACCGGCTGCCGCTGCCCGCGGACGCGCTGCCGGACGCGCTGCCCGCCGACGCCCTGTCCGCGGTGCCGACCCAGCGCGGCGGCGGGCCGGACGACGGGGACGGTCAGGGCGCCTCCGGCAGGTCCTCGGGATAGAGCAGGCTCAGGTCGTCCGTGCTCGCGCTCGCGAGCACGGCGACCCGGCCCGCGTGCCGCTCCACCATCGACTCGAACGTCTGCCGCGCGGTACGGCCGTTGCCGAACGCCGGGCCCTTCGGCACCGCCTCGAAGTACGTGAGCAGCGCCTCAGCCGTGCCCTCGGCCAGCCGGTACTCGTGATCCTCCGCCTGCTGCCGCACGATCCGCAGCAGCTCCTCGGGCACGTAGTCGGGAAAGCTGATGGTCCGTGAGAAGCGGGACGCCACCCCGGGGTTCACCGTCAGGAACCGCTCCATCTCGGCCGTGTACCCGGCGACGATGACCACCACAGCGTCCCGGTGGTCCTCCATCAGCTTGACCAGGGTGTCGATCGCCTCGCGCCCGAAGTCCCGCCCCGAGTCCTCCGGCGACAGGGCGTACGCCTCGTCGATGAACAGCACCCCGCCGCGCGCCCGGTCGAACGCCTCCTGGGTGCGGATCGCCGTCGACCCGATGTGCTCGCCGACCAGGTCGACCCGGGACACCTCCACCAGGTGCCCGCGCTCCAGCACCCCCAGCGACGCCAGGATCTCCCCGTACAGCCGCGCCACCGTCGTCTTGCCGGTGCCCGGGTTGCCGGTGAAGGCCAGGTGGCGGCGGACCGACGCGGCCTTCAGCCCGGCCTCCTGCCGCCTGCGCCCCACCTCGATCATGTTGATGAGGGTGCGCACCTCCCGCTTGACGCTCTCCAGGCCCACCAGCGCGTCGAGTTCCGCGAGCACGTCCTGCGAGTCCCGTGCCGCTGCCGCCTCCCGCTCCGGCGCGGACGGCTGCGCGGGCACCCCGCCGGCGCGGGCGGCGCGACCGCCACCGCCGCGCCCGGCTGCGGGGCGGTGGCACCCGGCCGGGGCGCGACCGCCACCCGCGCGGCCGCGGCCGGCACGGTCGCACTCTCGTCGCCCGTGCAGTCCTCCACGACCGGGCCGTCGCCCGCCACCTCGTAGCCGCCGCGGGCGCAGCGCTCCGTGCGGCACCGCCGCAGCGTCGTGCGGCAGCCGTCCCGCACGTGGAAGCCGTACCCGCCGCTGTCCGCGACCCGGCAGCCGTCGAAGGTGCCGCGCCCCTCCGCGGACACGTAGAAGCCGGCCTCGCCCGGGGACGCGACCGTGCAGCGCTCGACCACCGGGTCCGCGCCCTTGCTGACGATGACGCCCGTCTGCACGTTCTCGAAGACGCAGGACGCGAGGGTGCCGCCGCTGCCGTGGTCCCGGAACCAGGCGCCGGTCGACGCCTCCCGCACCCGGCAGTCGTCGAGCTGCGCGGTCGCCCCGTCGCTCACCGACACGGCCGTGTTGCGCACCTGCGACAGGTCGCTGTCCACCACGTCCACGCGCGAACCGCGGTCCAGCACGAACAGCGCGTCCGGCACCTCCCGCACCCGGCAGGAGTCCAGCACGGCCGTCGCCCCGTCGCTCACCCACACCGCCGGGTAGTCGCCCGTGCTGTCGTGGATCTCGCACCCGTTCGCGTCCACCCGCGTCCCCGGGTCCCATACGGACAGGCCGTTGCGCCCGAACCGGCGGACCGTGGACCGGGTCAGCGTGAGCACCGCCCGCGACCGCAGGTCGACGGCGTTCTCCGGCACGTCGTGGATGTCGCAGTCCGACAACGTCAGCACGGCGTCCGTGTCGAGGGTGACCCCGTCCGCGGAGGTGCGGTGCACCGACGAGTCGCTCAGGTGCGCGCTCGCCCGGCCGGCGACGCGCACGCCGCTGCCCCGGATCTCGTACACCTCGCAGCCGAGGCCCTCCAGGGCGCTGTGCTCCCCGGTGACGGACAGGCCCGCCCCGGACGCGTGGTGGACCCGGCACCGCTCCAGGCGCGGATGGGCCCCGCCCGTCACCGCCACGCCCTCCTGGCCCGCCGCGACGACCTCGCACTCCTCGAACACGCCGCCCGCGCCGCCCAGGACGGCGATGCCGACACCCGCCGGGTTGTCGACGGTGACCCGCCGCACGGTCGGCCGGGCCGCGCCCCGCACCTCCACGCCCGCAGCGGACCGCGTGACGATCCGCAGGTCGAGCAGCTCCGGCGTGCCGTCCTCCACGAGCAGCGCGGGCACCGCCGCGTCCTGGCCCTCGATGTGCAGGTCCCGCACGGTGGCGGAGGCCCGCACCGTCAGCGGCACGCCGTCCGCCGGCGCGATCCGCACGGACCCCACGGCCCCGTCCGTGCCGCGCAGCGTCACCGCACGCTGCAGCACCAGGTTCTCCCGGTAGGTGCCGGGGGCGAGGGTGAGGACGTCCCCGTCGCCCGCGGCCTCCAGGGCAGCGGTGAGGGAGGGGTACTCGCCCGTGCGGCGCCGCCACCGCGACGTGCCCGTGTGCGTCACCTGGACCGTGCCCTGTGCCATCGTGCTGCTCTGCCCCCGCCTCGTGCGCTCGCCCGCCCGGCCCGCGTGCGACCCCGGCGCGCCGCCGATCTCCGACTCGTCGCACCACCGTAGCGCGCACGACGGCGCCCGGTTGCCCGCTTCCCGCGGCGCGGGCCCGTGCCGGCGCGCGGCCCCTGCCCGCCCGAACGCTCCCCGCACCGCGAGGATCGGTGCCGCGGCCCCGTACCGCGACCGCACCCGCGCGCGCAGCGCCGGCCGCGCCGGCAAGGGGCGCCGCACGCCGCCAGGAGCGACGCCCGCGCCGGGTATGACCGGCTCTGCCGCGCGCCGGTACGGGAGGCCGTCCCCCGCCGGCATGGTGGGCCTCCTCCCGCGCCGGCACGGTGGGCGTCCTCCCGCGCGGGCCTCCGCCCGCGCCGGTACGACGGGCCTCCTCCCGCGCCGGTACGGTCGGGACCCTCGGCCGCAGCCCGGTCGCCCCGCTCCGGCCGCTCGCGCGGCTCTCAGCCGCCGGCCCCGGTGCGGCCCCAGTCGGGGCCCCGGCCGGCCCAGTCCCGGTCGAGGCAGGCGTACCGGTGCTGCCGTAGCCGCCAGAGGACCAGGCGCCGGCCTCCTCGACGACGAGCACCGCGCCCGCGGCCGCCCCCGCACCCGCCAGGGCGGCGTGCTCGCGGGCGGTGTCCCCGGTCAGCGGCCGACGCGTCAACTCGCCTTCGCCGTCCACCCACACCGGCAGCGTGTCGCCCGGCTCGGCGGCATCCCGCGGCGCGGTGACGACGCCGGTGCGCTCCGTGCCGTCGGGTGCCGCCCAGCGCGCGTCGACCGGCTCGCGCAGCTGCTGCTCCGCCGCGGACACCCGATAGGGGAGCACCGAGCCCGGCTCGGGCGCCGCGGCGGGCCCCAGGACCTCGGCGACCACCTGCAGGCGGCGTTCCTGCTGGAGGCGCGCCGACTCCTGGAGGGCCGCGTCGGCGGACACGCCGACCAGCCATCCCGCGACGGGCGCGCCCACGCAGATGAGCACCAGGGCCGCCAGTGCCGTCCATGCCTCCAGCAGGTCGGTGGTGCGGCGCAGCGGATTGCCGCGCCAGCGCCACAGACCCGTGGCCGCCGCGTACACGGCGCCCACCCCCTTCTCCCGTCATCCGTGTTCGACCGTGGTTCCGGGGGTCGGGTGCCCAGGTCGCGGAGGCCTATGCGACGGCCGGGCCGGGGTCTTCCGCGGTCTGCCCGCCACGGGTGGCGAGCACCCGCACCGGGTCGCCGACCCGCACCGTGCCGGTGGTCTCCGGGATGAGGTTCTGGCCGAAGAGGACCTTGCCGCCCGCGCGGCGGTGCCGGCTCAGGGTGTGCAGGGGCTCCTTGCCCTTCGCGGCGGTCCGCGGGTCGACCGTGGTCACCGCGCAGCGCCCGCACGGCTTGACGACCCGGAAGACGACCTCTCCGACGGCGATCCGCTCCCACCGGTCCTCCTCCCAGGCGCGGGTGCCGCCGATGACGAGGTTGGGCCGGAACCGCTCCATCCCGAGGGGGCCTTCGTGGGCGTGGTCGCCCTGTGCGACGAGGGTGTTGAGGGCGTCGAGGGAGGCCGTGGCGGCGGCGAGCAGCGGGTAGCCGTCGGCGAAGGAGACGGTGTCGCCCGGGCGGGCGTAGTCGGGGTCGACGGGGCGGTCGCGCGCGGGGTCGCCCATGTACACCAGCTGCACGTCCGCGCCGATGTGGCCGCTGAACCAGGCGTCGGCCTCCGCGCCCGCGGGCACGGCGTCGACCTTCGAGCCGAACACCTCCACGACGACGGTGCCGGCAGACGCCGCATCGGGCACGGCGACGGTCAGCTCCTCCCTTCCGGGCGCGGACACGCGCAGTCCGCCGCCGGGCTCCGCCTGGGCGCGGGCCAGGGCGAGGAGGGGGCGCTGACGCTGGGTCACCGCCCGGCCGGACGGGTCGGCGAGCGCCCAGCGGCGGTCGCCGGACAGCCCCCAGGGCTCCACGACCGCCTGGGCGGGCGAAGAGCCCCGCAGGGCCTTGACCGGGTAGACGTGCAGGGAACTCAGGACGGAGGAGGGCATGACCTCGTGACTGGGCATGGCCTCATCCTGCCAGGAGCCCCCGGACGGTCACCGGAGGGCGGTTGACACGGGATCAGCAGCAGGCCGCCCCGCCCCGTCGGGCCTGCTCGTCCGTGCGTCCGGCGCGTACGGACGGCGGCACCTCGCGGGGTGCCGCCGTGCTGCCGCCCTCCGTGGGACGCGTGCCGCCGTGCGCGGCCGCTCAGTACCCGCCGTTCTGGTAAGGCCGCCGGTACGGGTCCTCGTACGGCGCCGCGGCCATGGGAGCGGGGGCGGCCGGACGCGGCGGGCCGACCGGGCGCATCGCGTCGTAGCCGGTGGCCATCGGCCGCGGCTGCTGCTGCTGGGGGCCCGGGTAGCCGTATCCGCGCGGCGGCGCGGACTGCTGCGGGATGTGCGGACCCGCCGCGTGCTGGAGCGGCGCGGGATACGGCGTCGCCGGCTGGGGGTAGCCGTATCCGCCGCCGTAGGAGGGCGCCTGCTGGGGGGAGGGGGCCGCCGGGAGGGCGGGGAGGGCCGCGGGCAAGGCCGGCATGTAGGTGCTGCCGGTGTCGTACGCGGAGGGCACTCGGATCGGGGCGATCTGAGGCGTGCCCCGCTCTGCGACCAGAGAGTCGTAGATCGGGGTGTCCGGGAACGGCGGCGCGTTGTAGTACGCACCGCCGTACGAGGCACGGGGGGAGGTCATGGCCCTAAGTTAAGCCCACGATGTGTCGGGTGGAAGGCCGATAAGCGGGTTGTTTGACGTGCTTCCTGTGACGGCGGAACGCCAATGCGACCGAACATGGGGAAATCGGTCGCGTCGGAGGGTGATGATCGCGTAAAACCCGAGCTTGGGAGGGGTTACCCACGGGTCTGCCGGGCAGGGCCGTGCCGCCCGGATTAACGTGGCCGCTACATAAACCGGCGGCGGCCGACGGGCGGTGGGGGTGGGCATGTCCATGCTTAAGGGAGCCAATGTTCCGGTGCCGGCGCGGACTCTTCGCATCGAATTGGGATGGCGTTCCGGTGAAGGGGTGCCGGATGTCGATGCCTCCGCGCTACTGCTCGTGTCCGGAAAAGTGCGCTCCGACGCCGACTTCGTGTTTTACCACCAGGCCGCGCACCCCTCGGGCTCCGTGCGCCATGACGGGAAACGCACCTCGGGCGGCGCCGTGACGGACACCCTCACGGTCCATCTGCCCCGGGTGGAACCGGCCGTGGAGCGCATCGTCCTCGCGGCCTCCGCCGACGGCGGCACCTTCGGCCGCGTACCCGGGCTGCACGTCCGGGTGGTCGACGCGGCGGACGGCACCGAGGTGGCGCGCTTCGAGAGCCAGGGCGCGACCGTGGAGACCGCGTACGTCCTGGGCGAGCTCTACCGGCGCCAGGGCGCCTGGAAGTTCCGCGCCGTGGGGCAGGGGTACGCCGGCGGACCGGAGGGCCTCGCGACGGACTTCGGCATCACGGTGGACGAGCCGCAGCGCCCGCAGCCCGCGGCCGCGCCGAGCCCGGCACCCCCGCGCCCCCGCAGCCGTCTCCGCACCGGCGCCCCCAGCCATCCCCGCGGCCGTCCCCGCAGCCGCGCTCCCCGGCGGCGGGCACGGGGCCGCCGCCCCCGCGCCTGCCGCCGCACCGCTGTGGCCGGCGGCCCCGCAGGGCGGGGAGTCCGCCGCCGTCCCGCCCCCGGACACCGTGCTGCGCCCGGCCGCCGACCGGCCGCCGCGCCGCACCCCTCCGGTGCCCGCGCCACCGCCCGCCGCCGTCCGACCGCCGCGCCGGACCCCGTCCGGCCCCGCTCCGCAGCCCGCCCCCGTGCGGCTGACCAAGATCACCCTGACGGAGGACGCCCCCACCGTCTCCCTCGCCAAGCAGGGCGGCACCGCCGGCGCGCTGCGGGTGAACCTCAACTGGGGCGTGCGCAAGCAGTTCCGCGGCTGGAGCACCCAGCGCGGCCGGGCCGTCGCCCACCACGCCGACCTCGACCTCGACCTGTGCGCCCTCTACGAACTGGCCGACGGCCGCAAGGGCGTCGTCCAGGCCCTCGGCAACGCCTTCGGCTCCCTCCACCACCCGCCGTACATCCACCTCGACGGCGACGACCGCACCGGAGCCGTCGAGACCGGCGAGAACCTCACCGTCAACCTCGACCACCGGCAGCGGTTCCGCCGCATCCTCGTCTTCGTCACCATCTACGAGGGCGCCCGCAGCTTCGCCGACCTGCACGCCACCGTCACCCTCACCCCGCAGCACGGCGCGCCCGTCGCGTTCTCCCTCGACGAGTGCACCGTGCCCTCCCCCGTCTGCGCCCTCGCGCTGATCACCGGCCGGGGAGGCGACCTCGTCGTCCGTCGCGAGGCCCGCTACCTCGTACCGGAGCGCGGCGTCAGCCCCCAGCGCACGGTCGACCGCGCCTACGGCTGGGGCATGGACTGGACCCCCGGGAGGAAGTGAGCGGCGCCCGCTCAGCTGTCCGGCGCCGCCTGCGGACGCGGATACGTCCGGCCCTTCCAGGCGGCGCCCCGCCCCCGGTGGTGGCGCACCGCCGAGTCCACCGTCATGCACAGGTACAGCAGCGCCGTCACGGGAAGCAGCACCGCCGACCAGAGCGGCTGCCGGTAGTGACGGAGCATCGGCACGTACGTGCCCGCCATCACCGCCCAGGCCGCGCCGCCCGCCCACGCCGCCACCCGGTCGCCGCCGGCGGGCCCGCCGCCAGGCAGAGCGGCGGCGCGAGGTAGACGCACGCGATCCCGGCCACCGCGGCAGCCAGCAGCAGCACGCTGTGCCGCAACTGCGCGTACGCGCTGCGCGCCACCATGTCCCACAGGTCCGCGAGCCGCGGGTACGGCCGGACGCTGTCCACCCGCTCGGCGAGGCCCAGCCAGATCCGCCCCCGTGCCGCCGCACGGCCCCGGCCAGCGCCACGTCGTCGATCACCGCACCCCGGATCGCGTCCGGAACCCCCGCCCGCCGGGCCGCCTCCGCCCGCAGCAGGACGCAGCCGCCCGCCGCGGCCGCGGTGCGACCCCGGGCCGGTTCACCCACCGGAACGGGTAGAGCTGGCCGAAGAAGTAGACGAAGGCCGGCACGACCAGCCGCTCCCAGGCGTTCGCCACCCGCAGCCGCGCCATCTGCGACACCAGGTCCAGGTCGTGCGCCACGGCCGCCGCGACCAGGCGCCGCAGGCTGTCCGGTGCGTGCGCGATGTCGGCGTCCGTCAGCAGCAGGAACTCCGCCGGGCCGCCCCGCTCGCGCACACCTGCGGGCAGCGGGGGCCGCCGCCCGCCCGCGGGGGCCTGCGCCGCCGCACCGCCACCGCGCGCCACCGCGATCCCGTGCCGTACGGCCCACAGCTTGCCCGTCCAGCCCGCCTCGGGCGGCCCCGGCGACACCACGGTCAGCGGCAGCGCCCCGGGGCCCTGCCGCTCCGCGAGCGCCCGGGCCGTGCTCCCCGTGCCGTCCGTGCTGCCGTCGTCCACCAGCACCACGTCCGCCCGGCCCGGGTAGTCCTGGGCGAGCAGCGACGGCAGGCTCAGCGGCAGCACCTCCGCCTCGTCCCGCGCCGGCACCACCACGGTCACGTCCGGCCACCGGTCCGGTTCCGCCGCCGCGCCGGTGCCGGGCAGCCGCTGGTCGGTCCGCCAGAAGAAGCCCCGGCACACGAGAAGCCACCCCCAAGCGGCACAGGAAACCAGGGCAATCCATGCAAGAACGGTCATTCGTCGCAGTCTGCCCCACATCGCGGCACGTCGAAGGGGCGTCGGCTAGGGTGACCGGGTGAAGATCGCACTGATGGACTCCGGGATCGGCCTGCTTCCGGCGGCCGCCGCCGTGCGCCGGCTGCGACCGGACGCCGATCTCGTGCTCTCCTCGGACCCGGACGGCATGCCCTGGGGCCCCCGCACACCGGAGGACCTCACCGCGCGCGCCCTCACCGTGGCCCGCGCGGCCGCCGCCCACGCCCCCGACGCGCTCGTCGTGGCCTGCAACACCGCCTCGGTCCACGCCCTGCCGACCCTGCGGGCCGAACTGGAGCCCCGGATCCCCGTCATCGGCACCGTGCCCGCCATCAAGCCGGCCGCCGCGGCGGGCGGGCCCGTCGCCATCTGGGCCACCCCCGCCACCACCGGCAGCCCCTACCAGCGGCGGCTGATCGCCGAGTTCGGGGCCGGCGTCGACGTCGCCGAGGTGCCGTGCCCGGGGCTCGCCGAAGCCGTCCAGCACGCCGACTCCGCGGCCGTGGCCGCGGCCGTCGAGGCGGCCGCCGCCCTCACCCCGGCCGCGGTCGAGTCCGTCGTCCTCGGCTGCACCCACTACGAACTGGTCGCCGAAGCCATCGGCCGGGTCCTGCGCGCGCGTACCGGCCGCGAGGTCGGCCTCCTCGGCTCCGCACCCGCCGTCGCGGCGCAGGCGCTGCGCCGCGTCACCGCCACCCGGGCACCCGGGACCGGAGCGCTGACCGTGCTGCTCAGCGGCCGCCCCGCGGAGCTGCCGCCGGCCGCGCTGACCTACCCGGAGGGCCGCGCCCTGCGCCAGGCCGCCCCCGTCGCCTGACCCCCGCGGGGCCTCACCCGGTCGCTTCCCGGCGCACGCCGCAGGACGCGGCCGCTGGGCACTCTCCCCAGCATGAGGCAGCCGCGGGACGCCCGGCGGACAGCCGCAGGGGCGGGACGCCGCGTTCCCGCCGCCGCCCGCCGCCCGCCGCCCGTCGCCCGTCGCCCGCCGCATCGGCCCGGGGCGGTGCCCCGGGCGGTGGGCGCCACGCGGTGCCCGCCGCGGCCGGTCCCGGCCGCGACGGCGCCGACCCCACCCGTTCGGCCGCGCTCCGCACAGCGGCGCGCCGTAGACTCCGCCACGTGAGTGCCACAGCCACCCCCGACGCCGTGCCCGAGCCCCCCGCCCGTGAGGAGGCACGAGCGCGACGGCTGCTGCGCGGGCTCGTACGCCCGGCGGCAGCGGCCCTGTCCGGCGCCGTGCTGTACCTCAGCTTCCCGCCCCGGCCCCTGTGGTGGCTCGCGCTTCCCGCCTTCGCCCTGCTCGGCTGGACGCTGCACGGCCGCCGTCTGCGCGCCGGCTTCGGCCTCGGCCTGCTCGCGGGCCTCGGGTTCCTGCTGCCGCTGCTGGTGTGGACCGGGGAGGAGGTGGGGCCGGGGCCGTGGCTGGCACTGGTCGCCGCCGAGTCCCTGTTCGTCGCCGCCGCGGGCCTCGGGATCGCCGCCGTGACCCGGCTCCCCGCATGGCCGCTGTTCGCCGCCGCCGTGTGGGTCCTCGGGGAGGCGGCGCGCGCCCGGGTCCCCTTCGGCGGGTTCCCCTGGGGCAAGCTCGCCTTCGGGCAGGCCGACGGCGTGTTCCTGCCGCTGGCCGCCGTCGGCGGCACGCCCGTGCTGGGCTTCGCCGTCGCCCTGAGCGGCTTCGGCCTGTACGAGGCGCTCCGGGTCGTACGGGCCCGCCGCGCGCACGGAGCGGAGCCCTCCGGCACACGGCTCCGCGGCCGGGCCGCGGTCGCCGCGTTCTGCGTCCTGACGCCCCTCCTCGGCGCCTTCGCCGCCCGCCCCCTGGTGTCCACCGCGGCGCAGGACGGCACGGCGACGGTGGCCGCCGTGCAGGGCAACGTGCCCCGGCTGGGCCTGGACTTCAACGCGCAGCGCCGCGCGGTCCTCGACAACCACGCGCGGCGCACCGAGCAGCTCGCCGCGGACGTCCGGGCGGGCAGGGTCGAGAAGCCCGACTTCGTGCTGTGGCCGGAGAACTCCTCCGACCTCGACCCCTACCGCAACCCCGACGCCCGCGAGGTCATCGACCGCGCCGTGCGGGCCGTCGGCGTGCCCACCGTCGTCGGCGCCGTCCTCACCCCCGAGACCGGGCACCTGCGCAACACCCTGGTGCAGTGGGAGCCGGGGCGCGGCCCCGTCGCCACGTACGACAAGCGGCACGTCCAGCCCTTCGGCGAGTACATCCCGCTGCGGTCCCTCGTACGGATCTTCAACAAGGACGTCGACCGAGTGAGCCGCGACTTCGGACCCGGCAGCGAAGTCGGCGTGTTCGACCTGGCGGGGACCCGCGTCGGACTCGCCACCTGCTACGAGGCCGCCTTCGACTGGGCGGTCCGCGACACGGTCGTCCACGGGGCCCGGCTCATCGCCGTGCCCAGCAACAACGCCACCTTCGGCCGCAGCGAGATGACCTACCAGCAGCTCGCCATGGACCGTGTGCGGGCCGTCGAGCACAGCCGTACGGTCGTGGTCCCGGTCACCAGCGGGGTGAGCGCGATCATCCTCCCGGACGGCCGGATCGCGCAGCGGACGGAGCTGTTCACCCCCGACGCGCTCGTCGCCGAGGTGCCGCTGCGCTCCTCCCTCACCCCCGCCACCCGCATGGGCGTGCTGCCGGAGGCCGCACTGGCGGCGCTCGCGCTCGGCGGCCTGGCGTGGGCCGCGGCGGCCGGGGTGCGCGCCCGGCGCGGCCCCGCCACCGCCCCCGCTGACGGGACCCGTTCCGGCGCCGCGACAGCCCCCGCTGACGGGACCAGTTCCGCCACCGCCACCGCCACCGCCACCGCCTGCGTCCAGTCGGCCGACGGGCACTCGGCCGCTGTCTCCCCCGCCACCGGCTCCTCCGCAGCCGCCTCCCCGGCCGCGTCAGGAGCGGCGGACCGGCCCTCCGCGCCGCCCGATCCCGAGGCGGCGTCCGCCGGTTACAGTCGACGGCATGGCAACTCCTGACTTCATCAAGGAAGTTCGCGCCAAAGCGGGAGACGTCCTGCTCCTCCTGCCCGGGGTCACCGCCGTCGTCTTCGACGCGGACGAGCGGGTCCTGCTGGTGAAGCGGTCCGACGACGGCCGGTGGACCCTCGTCGGAGGCATCCCCGAGCCGGGGGAGCAGCCGGCCGCCGCGGCCGTGCGGGAGGCTCTGGAGGAGACCGCCGTGGCGTGCGAGGCGGAGCGCGTGGTGCTCGTCGAGGCCGAACCGGAGCCCGTCGTCTACCCGAACGGCGACAGGTGCCAGTACATGAACATCACCTTCCGCTGCCGGGCCACGGGCGGGCGGGCCCGGGTGAACGACGACGAGTCGTCGGCCGTGGGCTGGTTCGCGGCCGACGCCCTTCCGCCGCTGTCCGACCTCGACCTGTTCAGGATCAAGCAGGCCCGCGCCGGCGAGCCCACCTGGTTCGCCGCCCCGCCCGCCCTCTGACGCACCGGGGCGTGCGGCACGCGTACGCCCTGGAGGCCGCGTCCGGCACCGGAGGCCGCGTCCGGCACCGGAGCACGGCCCCGCGGCGGCGGCCCGCCGTCCCGGTCGCGTGCCCGCACTCGCCGCGGAGGACGGCCGCCGCCCGCCGCCGGCCCGGCGGGTCCGTGCCGGATCGCCCCCGGGCCTGGTCAGACAGCGGGCCGGGCCGGTATCCCTGTGGCCATGCCCGAAGAACCCGAGACGGCCGACGCGGCCACCGCACCCCCGTACGCCTCCTACCTCGACCTGCTGGCACAGGGCGCGGCCGTGGAGGCGTACGACCGGCCCGTGGCCCGCGCCCGCGCCGGCGGGGCGGCACCCGGAGTGCTCGCGGACCTCGAACAGGCCAAGCGGCTCGCCCTGCGGGTGCGGGCGGAACTGGAGGGCAGACGGCGCCGCGAGGCCGAGCTGTCGGCGCTGTTCGAAACGGCCCACGACCTGGCGGGCCTGCGCGACCTGGACGCGGTGCTGCGCGCCATCGTGCAGCGCGCCCGCTCCCTGCTCCGCACCGAGGTCGCCTACCTGAGCCTGAACGACCCGGTGCGCGGCGACACGTACATGCGGGTGACCGAGGGGTCCGTCTCCGCGCGCTTCCAGCAGCTGCGCCTCGGCATGGGGGAGGGGCTCGGCGGACTCGTCGCCCAGACAGCCCGGCCGTACGTGACGGACAGCTACTTCGACGACGAGCGGTTCCGGCACACCCGCTCCATCGACGCGGGCGTACGGGACGAGGGACTGGTCGCCATCCTCGGCGTGCCGCTCACCCTCGGCAGCCAGGTCATCGGCGTGCTCTTCGCGGCGGACCGCAGGGCGCGGGTCTTCGAGCGGGAGCAGGTCGCCCTGCTCGGCTCGTTCGCGGCGCACGCGGCGGTCGCGCTCGACACGGCCAACCTCCTGGCGGAGACCCGTACCGCGCTGACCGAACTGGAACGGGCCAACGCCATCATCCGGGACCGCAGCGCGGTGATCGAACGCGCCTCGGAGGTCCACGACCGGCTCACCGAACTGGTGCTGCGCGGCGGCGGCGTGGAGGACGTCACGACCGCGGTGTCGCACGTCCTCAGGGGCGCCGTCGCGTTCACCGACGCCGTGCCGCCCGCCGGGGCGGCCGACGGCAGGGCCGTCCGCGACGGCGACGCCTGGGTGGCGGCCGTGTCGGCGGGCGGGGAGGTGTTCGGCGCGCTCGTCCTGCACGGCGACGCGGAGCTCGACCCGGTCGACCGGCGCACCCTGGAGCGCGCGGCGATGGTGACGTCCCTGCTCCTGCTCGCGGACCGCTCCGCGGGCGAGGCCGAGCAGCGCGTCAGGGGCGAGCTGCTGGACGACCTGATCGACGCGCCGGACCGCGACCGCAGACTCCTCAGGGAACGCGCCGCGCGCCTGCGCGCGGACTTCGACGCCCCGCAGGTCGTCCTCGCGGCCCGGCTCGGCCGGCGGACCGCAGCGCCCCAGGACCGCGGCGGGACGCCCGCCAAGGACGGCACCGGCGCCGACCGGCAGCGCCTGTGGTCCGCCGCGACCCACCTGGCCGCCACGAGGAAGGGCCTCGCCTCGGCCCGCGACGGCGGTACGGTCCTGCTCCTTCCGCTGACCCCGGGCGACACCCCCGCCGACCTGGCCCGCATGACGGCCCGCCACCTGGGCGGCGCCCTCCACGAGCCGGTCACCGTGGGCGGCTCGTCCCCGTCGGCGCCCCCGCGGACCACCCGGGCGCGATAGCCGGCGCGTACGCGGAGGCGCGCCGCTGCGTGGACGCCCTCACCCTGCTGGGCCGCACGGGGGAGGGCGCGGCCGCCGCCGACCTGGGCTTCCTCGGACTGCTGCTGGCCGACACCCGCGACATCGACGGCTTCGTCGAGCGGACGATCGGCCGGGTCGCGGCCTACGACCGCCGCCGCGGCACCGACCTGGTCCGCACCCTCCAGGCGTACTTCGACAGCGGCATGAGCCCGGCCCGCACGAAGGACCTGCTGCACGTCCACGTCAACACGGTGGCGCAGCGCCTCGAACGCGTGGCCCATCTGCTGGGCGAGGACTGGCAGTCCCCCGACCGCGCACTGGAGATCCAGCTCGCCCTGCGTCTCCACACGCTGGCCCCGGCCCTGGGGCAGCGGGGGTCCTCGCGCTGAACGCGGTCCGGGGCGCCGCAAACCGTGCCGCGGACCGGTCGCCGGCCCTCGGCCCGCCCGCCCGTCCGCTCGCCCGTCCGCTCGTCCGCCCGCCCGGAGGGCCGCGGACCGTACCGGGTCAGGCACCCTCGGGTGCGGATGGCCCCGGAGCCCGACCCGTCCCGCCCGCCGCGCGGGCGCCACGGGCGCCGTCCCGCCGGCGCGGCCGGCGGACAACCCGCACGGCGGGTGCGCGGCTACCGGAGGGCCTCGTAGACGGAGGCGGTGGTGAACCCGTAGGCCAGGTGCGGCACGACGTCGGACAGCCACGCCGTACTGCTCCACTCCCGGGGGTCGGTGACCCCGAGGGCGGTGGCCGGGAGGTCGCTCGCCGCCATCGCCGCGGCGGCCAGCAGGGGCCCGGCGAGCCACACCGGCCTGCTGCCGCGGCCCCGCAGCAGGCCGTACAGCAGTCCGGTGCCGAGACCGGCGACGTACCCCAGCAGGGCGCCTGCGGCCTCTTCGCGGCCGGCCTTCTCCTCCCCGTCGCCGAGCTCGATCCCGGCCTGCCCGGCGAGCCGGTCGGCCGTCTCGGCGGGCATGCTGCTGGAGGGCCTGCCCCGCAGCACCATGTCGCCGTACGTGACGAGATTGAGGGCCACCGTGCCGGTCGCACCGGCCAGCAGCCCACGGGCAGCGGAACGCACCATCGTCGTCTCCTCGTAGCGTCGTCGGGCGGCCGCACGGAATGCGCGCTCCCGTACCGGTCGCCCTGGTGCGGCGTACGGTGCCGGCCGCCCGGTCCCCGCGCGCCGTCCCCCGGTCCCGCGGACGACCGGCCGTCACCGCGGCCACCTCCTCGGCGGCCGTCCCGGCACGCGTACCCCCAGGGGGCGGACCGAAAGGCCGCCGCGACGAAAACCCGCGGCGCGCCCCGATCCGCCGCCCACGCCTCGCGCTGTCCAGGCCGTGACCTGACTGCTCCTTGTGCGGGCTGCTTGCGGCGCCGCCCGGGCCCGGCGCCGCCCGAGCCCGGGGCCGCCGGGGCCCGGCGCCGCGTCGAGGCTCCGCACCGCCCGCACCCGGGCCCCGCTGTCCCGACCGCTCGCGCCCCGCGTCGCCCGTACCCCGCGTCGCCCGTGTCCCGGACCGCTCGCGCCCACCTGCCGTCCGCTGTCCGGACCGCTCGCGCCCCCGGGCAGCCCGGGGCCCCCGCGCCGTCCGCGCCTCGCGTCGGGCTTCGCCGTCCCTGCCCCGGTTCGCCGACCCGGCGCGCCTGCCGCCCCGGCGGTGGGCCGCCGTACGCGCCCGGGTGACCGGCCCCCGGTCGCCTCACCCGTCCCGGGTGATCCCCACCGGATCGCCGCACGTGACGCTGGGGCCAGGAGGTCCGTCCATGGCCACGTCGCACAGCGCCCCTCTCTCACCGTCGGAGCGCGCGGCCCTCGGCAAGGCCGCCCGCGCCCGTCTGCCGCGCTCCGCACACGCCGCCTTCGCACCCGGTGGGAGACGGCGCGACCCGCTCGGGATCATCGAGCGGCAGTCCGCCGCGCGGGTGCCCGAGCTGGTGCCCGTCCGGTACGGCCGGATGCTCGAATCGCCGTTCCGCTTCTACCGGGGCGCCGCCGCGGTCATGGCCGCCGACCTGGGAGCCGCCCCGCACACCGGGCTCACGGTGCAGCTGTGCGGCGACGCGCACCTGCTGAACTTCCGGCTCCTCGCCTCTCCCGAACGCCACCTCGTCTTCGACATCAACGACTTCGACGAGACTCTGCCCGGCCCCTTCGAATGGGACGTGAAACGGCTGGCGGCGAGCCTGGTCGTCGCGGGCCGGGCCAACGACTTCACGGGGTCGCAGTGCGACGACGCGGTCCGCGCCTGCGTACGCTCCTACCGCGACCGCATGCGGGCGTTCGCCGGCATGCGCACCCTCGACGTGTGGTACGCGCGGGACGACATCGACCAGGTCGAGGCGATGCTCTCCCAGCGGCTCGACAGGGACGTCCGGCAGCGGGTCTCCCGCGCCTCCGCGAAGGCCCGCGGCAGGACGAGCCTGGAGGCCGCCGGGAAGCTGACCCGCCTGGTCGACGGCGCGCCCCGCATCGTCTCCGACCCGCCGCTGATCACCCCCCTCGACGAACTGCTGGGCGGTGTCGCACGCGAGGCACTGGAAGAGCGCCTGCGCACCCTGGTCACCGGCTACGGGCGCAGCCTGTCGTCGGAGCGGCGCCACCTCCTGAGCCGGTTCCACGTGGTGGACATGGCCCGCAAGGTGGTCGGCGTCGGCAGCGTCGGCACCCGCTGCTGGATCGTCCTGCTGCTGGGCCGCGACGGCGGTGACCCGCTGGTCCTCCAGGCCAAGGAGGCCGGCGAGTCCGTCCTCGCCGCCTCCTGCGGTCCCAGCCCGTACGTGAACCAGGGCGAACGCGTCGTCGCCGGGCAGCGGCTCATGCAGGCCGCCGGCGACATCTTCCTCGGGTGGCAGCGCGTCCCCGGGATCGACGGCCGCGGGCGCGACTTCTACGTGCGGCAGCTGTGGGACTGGAAGGGCATCGCTCGGCCCGAGACGATGGACCCGGCCACGCTGGCCCTGTTCGGCCGGCTGTGCGGCGCCACCCTGGCCCGCGCCCACGCCCGCTCGGGCGACCCGGTGGCCATCGGTGCGTACCTCGGCCGCGGCGACCGCTTCGACCGGGCGCTCGTGGAGTTCGCCCAGGCGTACGCCGACCAGAACGCCCGCGACCACGGGGCGCTGGCCGACGCGGTGGCGGACGGACGCCTCAGCGCC
Source organism: Streptomyces sp. CC228A (assembly GCF_021390935.1). Taxonomy (GTDB): domain Bacteria; phylum Actinomycetota; class Actinomycetes; order Streptomycetales; family Streptomycetaceae; genus Streptomyces. The sequence goes on along the minus strand of NZ_JAJPUI010000001.1, from coordinate 121,677 downwards.
AGGGCCGCGTGACGCACGCACGCGCGCCCTTGGACCCCGCACCGCGCGGCTCCGGCCGCGGCCGGACCCGCGGCGCCGCCCCGCTTCGGCGTCCGGCGTGCCGGCGCCCCGCGGTGCGCCGGACGCCGGACGGATGCCCGGCCCCCGCCCCCACCGACCGGAGCGGACGCCCCGCCCCTGTTCCCGCCGTCCCGGACGGATGCCCGGCCCCCGCCCCCACCGACCGGGGCGGCGCGCCGCCCCGCTCCGGACGGCGTGCCGTCACCCGCTCCGGGTGACGACGGCGCCGCCGCGCGCGGCGGACACTCGCATTGCACGGCTGCACAGGGCAGCCCGGTGAGAACGGGGAGGCTGCCCATGGCCGCCACCGACACCCCCACGCCCCGCCGCCGCTCGGCGGGCACGACGGCCGCGGTCGCCGGCCTGACGCTGTTCGCCGCGGTGATGCTGGTCGTCTCCGGCATCCTCAACGTCCTGCGGGGCATCATGGCGATCGCCGAGGACGAGGTGTTCGTCTCGACCCCCGACTACGTCTTCGCGTTCGACCTGACCGGTTGGGGGTGGATCCACCTGCTGCTCGGTGCCGTCGCCGTGCTCGTCGGCATCGGCCTGTTCACGGCCGCCGCGTGGGCGAGGTACACCGGCGTGGCCATCGCGGCGCTGCTGATCATCGCCAACTTCCTGTCCCTGCCGTACTACCCGTTCTGGTCGCTGACCCTGATCGCGCTCTACGGGTTCGTCATCTGGGCCCTCTGCGTGGTGCGGCCGGAGACGCTCACCGGACGCGGGACGGAGTGACGGCCTGCCGCGTGCCGCGCGGGACGCCGGCACACGCCAGCCGGGCCTCCGCACGCAGAAAGCGGCCGCTCCCCGGGCCGGGGCGGCCGCCCCGGTGCGGGGAGGCCGCTTGCGGCGAGCGCGCGGCGGCGGGAGCAGGCGGCTCGCGGTGAGCGGCGCGTCCGCCCGAAGGGGCGGCTCGGCGGGCCCGGTCCGCGCGGCCGCGGTGCCTCTGCGCGGCCGGGGCGGGCAGCCGGCGCTCCGCGGGTCCGTGCCGCCCGCCGGATCCCCGGCGGCACGGACGTGCGGCTACCGGCCCGTACCGGGCTCCGGGAGCCGCCGCAGTTCCCCCACGCGCAACCCGAGCGACTGGCACCGCAGCAGCAGCCCGTAGAGACGGGCCTCTTCCGCTGCCGTACGACCGTCCGTGACTGTCGTGCCCATGGTGCGGCGGCGCCCGGGGCACCACATCACCCCGGCGAGGTGACAGCGGGCCGGCCGGCGCGCGCCCGGGTCACAGCAGGCCCAGCTCCCGGCCCGGCGGACGGCCTCGCCGCGCCGGGTGGCGGCCAGCTTGCGGTAGACGCTCTTCAGGTGCGTCTTCACCGTGTTGACCGACAGGTGCAGGTCGGCGGCGATGTCCTCGGTGGACATGAGCTGCGCCAGCCGTTCCAGCACCTCCCGTTCGCGTGTGCTCAGCCGTTCCGGCGCGGGGGCCGGCGGCTGCTCCCCGGCGGGCGCGGCCGGCGTCCCGCCCCGCGGGCGGCCGAGGAGCCAGTCGTGCCCCCGCACGAGAGCCGGCCGGTGCGCCAGGAAGCGCCGCGGCCACGGCCCGGCCTCCGCGAACGGCCCCCGCAGCAGGTGCGGGCGGGCGGCCGACAGGGCCTTGCGGACCAGGCGTTCAGCGCCGGCGGGGTCCCCGGTCGCGTCGAGCGCCTGGGCGCGGGCCAGCAGCACCCTCGTGACGGCGGCGGGCCCGGCGCTTCCGGCGCCGGTCAGCCGGTCCAGGACGCGCAGGGCCCGGTCGGCCCCGCCCGCGGCCAGGTGCGCCCGGGCCTCGGCGGCCAGGCTCTCCGGGGTGCGCGCCCCGCGCCGCGCGAAGACCGCGACCGCGGACGCCGGGTCGTTTTCGGCCAGGTGCACGGCGGACCGGACCGCCGCGACGCGGTCCACCACCCAGGGCGGGGCGTCCGCGGGGGCGGGCAGCGGGCCGGCCGTCGCGTCATCGAGGGCCCGGCGCGCCGCCCGCGCGTCGCCCTCCGCGAGCAGCACGCGGCAGCGCAGCAGCGCGAGTTCGGCGGCCGTGGCGGGATCGCGGGACGCGGCGGGCCGGGCGGCCGCCCGGGCGAGGTGCCCGCGCGCGGAGCGGAGGTCCGCCCGGTCGAGGGCGGCGGCGGACAGCACGAGCTCGGCCGTGCCCGAGCAGGCGGCCGCCGGCACCCCGCGCGCTCCGCTCCGGCGACCGCCTCCCGCGCGCGCGACTCGGCCGGACCCGGCCGTCCGTGCAGCAGGTCGATCAGCGCCAGGCGGCCGAGGGACGCGTGCCGGGGCATCGCCGTCAGCGGCCCGTCCGGCACGTCGGCGGCCGCGGACAGCGCGGCCGTGGCGGCGTCGAAGCGCCCGGCCCACAGCTGCGCCGTGCCGAGCTCGGTGAGCAGCAGCGCGCACAACTCCGGCGCGCCGTCGAGGCGTTCGGCGGGCAGGGCCTGCCGGGCGTCCGCCGCGGCCTTGGCCGCTGCCTCCGCCATGTCCGCCGAGCCCGCCAGCCTGGCGGCGAGCACCCGCAGCAGCGCCCCGCTGAGCTGCACCGCCGCGGCTTCCGGGGTGCCGTCGTCGGGCAGCGCCTCCTCGGCGCGGCGCAGGTGGGCGAGCCCCGGTCGACGTCGTGGCGGGCCAACTCGCGGGCGGCCCGCACCAGGTCGACGGCGGGCCCCGAGGCGTCCTCCGGCAGGCCGGCGAACAGGTCGCCCAGGCGTGCGGCGTCGGGGCCGGTGAGGAGCCTGCCGATGGCCGGCCGGGCGACGAGCTCGGCGGCCGCCTGCTCCCAGTCGCCCGCGGCCGCGGCGTGCGGCAGGGCCTGGTCCGGCAGGCCGGCTCCGTAGAGCCACCGTGCGGCCCTGCGGTGCAGTTCGGGTTCCAGGCCGGGGCGGTGGACCCGCAGCTGCACGCGCAGGATCTCGGCGAACAGCGGGTGGACGCGGTACCAGTCGTGCCCGAGGGGGGCGACGAACGCGTTGGCGCGGTGCAGTTCCGCGAGGATCGGCGCGGCGTCGTCCCGGCCCGTGAGGGCGTCGGCGAGTGCGGGGTGGATCCCGTCCAGGACGCTGGTCCGCAGGAGCAGGTCCCGGGTCTCGGCGGGCTGGGCGGCGAGGACCTCGGCCAGCAGGAAGTCGGCCACCGTGCTGTGCCCGGGTTCGAAGTCCCTGAGGAAGCCCTCGGGGTCCTCCTCCCGCTGCGCGGCCAGGGTGCACAGCCGCACGCCCGCCGCCCAGCCGCCGGTGCGTTCGGTGAGCACGGCCGCGCACCCCGCCGACAGGGCGAGTCCGTGCCGGGCGGCCAGCTCCGCCGTCTCCTCGGCGCGGAACGCCAGGTCGGCACCGCGGATGTCGACGAGGTCGCCGGCTGCCCGGTAGCGGTGCAGCGGCAGCAGCGGCTCCGTACGGCCGGTGATCACCACGTGCAGCCCCGGGCCGGCGTGTCGGAGCAGGAACTCCAGCTCCTGTGCCAGTTCCGTGCAGTCGGCCACCCGGTCGAACGCGTCCAGCACCAGGACCACCGGGGCGTCGCGGCCGTCCAGCCAGGCGGCGAGCCGGGCAAGCAGCGAGCGGTCCACCTCGCCGGGGCGGGCCGGGCCGCCGAGGTGCGGGGGCGGGGGGATGCCGTGGTGCCGCAGCGCGTGCAGGACGTAGGCCCAGAAGACCCCGGGGACGCTGTCCTCCTGCTCCACCGTCAGCCACGCGGCGGTCCCCGGCGGCAGGTTGCGGATCCAGTCGGCGGCCAGCAGGGTCTTGCCCGCCCCCGCCGGTCCGCTGACCAGGGTGAGGGGGTGGCGGAGGCCGGCGGTCAGGCGCTCGGCGAGCCGGGGCCGGCGCACGAACACCTCGGGGACCGCCGGTACGGCGAACCGGGCGGCGAGCACCGGGTGGCCGTCCGGGGCGCGGGCTGCGGCGGGGTTCCGGTGATCCCCTTCGCCGGGATGCTGCCTGACGTCCCTCACCTCCCTCGGGAAGGCGCAGAGCGGCGGGAGCCGCTCGTCTCCGAGCTTCACCCGGTCCGGGGAGCCCGCAATCGGCGGGTCACCGCCCGGACGCCGGACCGTGGCGACCCGGCCGGCGCCGTCCCGGCGGCTCGGAGGAGGGCGCCGGCCTTCCGCAGCCGGCCGCCCCGGCCCGTACGGCGCCGCGCCCGCGCCCCGACGGCGCCCCGACCGCGCCCCGACCGCTCCGCGTGGAGCGGGGCGCGGAGCGGGGCTCACCCGCCACGGGTGAGCGGCGTGTGTGCGTACGCCCGTTCGGGGTACACGGCGCGGGCTGGGCGATGCTCGGCGGTACCGCCGGGGGAGGTGCCAGGCCCCCGGGCGGTGACCGCTCCGCCGGGCGCGGCGGGCCTCCGGAGGGGTCCGCTCATCCGGCCGCGGCGGGGCGCCGCTTTGGCCTGAAGCCTCCTTGCGCTCCGCAGCGGGACCCCCCTTTCCCTACCTTCTTAGGTTAGGCTAACCTCTGCGACGTGCATGTTGGTGAAGACACGTCCGCGGCCGAACGCCCCCGCGGCCATGAACTCTCGGCCACGGGTGTCACCGTCGCCTACGACGGCGTCGACGTCGTCCACGACGCGTCGTTGACGCTGCGGCCCGGTCAGGTGACCGTGCTCGTGGGCCCGAACGGCAGCGGCAAGTCCACGCTGCTGCGCACGGTGGCCCGGTTGCAGCGGCCCCGTGCCGCCGCGCTGGTCATCGACGGCGACACCGACGGGCTCGCCCTGAGCCCCCGTGAGTTCTCCCGGCGGGTGGCGCTGCTGACGCAGGGCCGCCCCACGCCGAGCGGACTGACGGTGCGGGACGTGGTCGAGTTCGGCCGCTACCCGTACCGGGGCCGCTGGGGCAGGACCGATCCGGGCGGTCCGGCGGCCGTGGACCGCGCGCTGTCCCTGACCGGGGTCGCCGAGCTCGCCGACCGCGGCGTCGAGCACCTCTCCGGAGGGCAGCTCCAACGCGTCTGGCTGGCCGGCTGCCTCGCCCAGGAGACCGGCGTGCTCCTCCTCGACGAACCCACCACCTACCTGGACCTGCGCTACCAGGTCGAACTCCTCGACCTCATGCGCGACCTGGCCGACGACCACGGCATCGCCGTCGGCGCGGTCCTGCACGACCTCGACCAGGCCGCCGCCGTCGGCGACCGGATCGTCCTGCTCCGCGCGGGACGGATCGCCGCCGACGGCCGCCCCGAGGACGTGCTGACGGCGGAGCGCCTCACCGAGACGTACGGCATCCGCATCGACGTCGACACCGACCCCCTCACCGGACGCCTGCGCACCCGCGCGATCGGCCGGCACCACACGCGAAGTGAAAGGCTCAGCACCCCCTCATGAGACGCCTCCTCCTCACCGCGGCGGCCGCCACCGCCGCGGCCCTCACCCTGACCGCCTGCGGCACGACCGAGCCCGCCGCCGACGCCAAGCCGGACAAGAAGGCCGAGCGCATCACCCTCACCGACGCCTCGGGCGCGAAGGTCGAACTCGACGGCCCCGCCAAGAAGGTCGTCGCCACCGAGTGGAACGTCGTGGAGAGCCTGATCTCCCTCGGCGTCGACCCCGCCGGCGTCGCCGACGTCAAGGGCTACCGCACCTGGGACACCGCCGTCCCGCTGAAGAACGACGCCAAGGACATCGGCACCCGCGGCGAACCCAGCATGGACACGGTCGCCGCCCTCAAGCCGGACCTCGTCGTCGCCACCACCGATCTGCCCCCGGCCGCCGTGAAGCAGCTGCGCGAGATCGCCCCCGTCCTGGAGGTGAAGGCCGCCGACGCCTCCGACCCGGTCGGGCAGATGACGGAGAACCTGGACCTCATCGCGCAGGCCACCGGGACCACCGAGCAGGCGGAGAAGCTCAAGAAGCAGTTCGACGCGAAGATCGCCGAAGGGAAGAAGGCCCTCGCGGACGCCGGACTCGCCGGAGCCTCCTACGCCTTCGCCGACGGCTACGTCGTCTCCAACCAGGTCTCCATCCGGCCCTTCACCAGCGGCTCCCTCGTCGGCGGGGTCAACGAGAAGCTCGGCCTGAAGAACGACTGGTCCGTCCAGGGCGACGAGGCGTACGGGCTCGGCACGACCGACGTCGAGGGGCTCACCAAGCTGAGCGAGGACGTCCACTTCGCCTACATCGGCAACGACGGCGACAAGGCCAGCAACCCCTTCACCGGCGTCCTCGCCGACGACAAGGTGTGGACCTCGCTGCCGTTCGTGAAGAAGGGCAACGTCCACCGCCTCCCCGACGGCATCTGGATGTTCGGCGGCCCCGAGTCGATGAACCAGTACATCGACGCCGTCGTCGCCGCCCTGACGAAGAAGTAGGACCATGGCCGTCACCGCGACCCCCGCCGCCGCCCGTCCGTCGGCGGCCGCGTCCCGGACGGGCGCGGCCGCGGTGACGGCCGTACTGCTCCTCCTCGTCACGGGCCTCGCGCTCGTCGACATCACCCAGGGCACCGCGTCCACCGGCGCGCCCGAGGTCTGGAAGGCCCTCACCGGCCGGGCCGACCCGTCCGACGCGTCCGTCGTCATCGCCTCGCGGCTGCCGAGGATGGCCGCGGGGCTCCTCGTCGGCATCGTGCTCGGCATGGCGGGCGCCGCCCTCCAGGCCGTCAGCCGCAACGTCCTCGCCTCACCCGACACCCTCGCCGTCAACGCCGGTTCGTACGCCGCCCTCGGGCTGGCCGCCGCCGCCGGCGTGTCACTGCCGCTGCTGGCCTCCTCCGGCATCGCCTTCGCCGGCGGGCTCACCGCCGCGGCCGTGGTGCTCGGCCTGTCCGGCCTCGGCACCGGCACCGTCCGGCTGGTGCTCGCCGGCAGCGCCCTCACCCTCGGCCTCACCGCCGTCACCGAGGGGCTGCTGCTGCTCTTCCCCCAGCAGACCGAAGGCGTCTACCACTGGAACCAGGGCAGCATCGCCCAGAACGGCTTCGACGGCGTCCTGCAGATGGCGCCCATCGGCGTCGCCGGCCTCGCCGGGCTGCTGCTCCTCGCCCGCCGGGTGGACGCCCTCGCCCTCGGCGACGACGCCGCCCGCGGGCTCGGCGTACCCGTCCGCGCCACCCGCGTCACGGCCGTCGTCCTCGCCGCCCTGCTGTCGACCGCCGCCGTCACCCTGGCCGGCCCCGTCGGCTTCGTCGGCCTGTGCGCCCCGGCGCTCGTCCGGCCCTCGCCCGCCGCTTCCGCGCCTTCGCCCGGACCCGCGTCGCCATCCCGGCCGCGGGCCTCGTCGGGGCCGCGCTGGTGCTCGGCGCCGACGTGCTCCTGCGGGCCGCCGTACCGGCCGACACCGCGGTCGCCGTGCCGACCGGAGTCGTCACCAGCCTCGTCGGCGCCGTCTTCGTCGTCGCCATGGCCGTACGGGTCCGGGACACCACCGGCATCGCCCCCGACCGGCTGCGCATCCGCAGCCGGACCGTGTTCCTCACCACCGCCGCCGCCCTCGTGGCGGTCCTCGCCGGCACCGCCGTCGCCGCCGTCCTGCTGGGCGACGCCAAACTCCTCCTCGGCGACGTGACCAACTGGGCGCTCGGCCGGGCCGGCCAGACCGTGTCCTTCATCCTCGACACCCGTGTGCCCCGCGTAGCCGCCGCACTCCTCGCGGGAGCGGCGCTCGCCCTGGCCGGCACGCTCGTCCAGGCCGTCACCCGCAACCCCCTCGCCGAGCCCGGCATCATGGGCGTCTCCGGCGGCGCGGCGCTCGGCGCGGTCCTGCTCGTCACGACCGTCCCCCTCGCCTCGTCGTGGGGCGTCGCCGGTGCGGCGTTCGCGGGCGCCGCGGCCGCCTCCGCCGTCGTGTTCGGGCTCGCGGCGCGGGGCGGGTTCCAGCAGACCCGGCTCGTCCTCGTCGGCTTCGCCGTCCACACGGCGACGGCCGCCCTGGTCAGCCTCCTCATCATCCTCACCGACCCGTTCAACGCCACCAAGGCGCTCACCTGGCTGTCGGGCTCCACCTACGGCAGGACCCTGCCCGACACGGCACCCCTCGCCATCGCCCTGGCCGCGGGCCTGGCGGTCGCCGTCGCACGCCGCACCGAACTCGACCTCGTCTCCCTCGACGAGGACACCCCGCGGCTCCTCGGACTGCCGCTCGGCCGGGGCCGCCTCGGCTTCCTCGTGCTGAGCGTCCTGCTCAGCGCCACCGCCGTCGCCGCCGCGGGCACCATCGGTTTCGTGGGCCTCGTGGCGCCCCACGCGGCCCGCGCCCTCGTCGGCCGGCAGCACGCCCGCACGGTGCCCGTCGCGGTCCTCCTCGGCGCGGTCCTCGTCTGCACCGCCGACCTGGTGGGCCGCACGGTGATCGCCCCGGCCCAGCTCGGCGCCGGCCTCATGACCGCCGTGATCGGCACGCCGTACTTCCTTTACCTGCTGGTACGCAGCCGGCGGTAGGGCGGTCGTCGCACCGTGGGCGGACGACCGGGCCACCGCCCGGCGCGGACCCGCCCGCGGTGCGAGCCGACCACAAGTCAGGGCGCTCGGGGCAGCGGCATGCCGCCGCTGCCGTCGCCGGGCGGCGGCGCGGAGCAGGGCGGCGGCGCCGAGCAGGGCGGCGATGGTGCCGGACGCCCGGCGGGGAAGACCGGCAGAGGCGGCGGGGACAGCCGCAGGGGCGGCTGCGCGCCTGCCCCGGAGACGCCCGGGCCGCGCGGGCCCCGGCCGGCGGCCGGCCGGGGCCCACCCGGTCAGCGGAGGTCGAACCGGTCGAGGCTCATGACCTTGTCCCACGCCGCCACGAAGTCCCGCACGAACACCCCGCCCGCGTCGTCGACTCCGTAGACCTCCGCGACGGCCCGCAGCTGGGCGTGCGCGCCGAAGACGAGGTCCACGGCGGTCGCGGTCCACCGGACCTCGCCCGTCGCGCGGTCCCGGCCCTCGTAGACGTTCTCCTCCTCCGCGGACGCCTTCCACTCCGTGCCCATGTCGAGCAGGTTGACGAAGAAGTCGTTCGTCAGCGCCTCCGGCCGGTGCGTGAGCACGCCGTGGCGGGTCCCCTTGAAGCCGGTGCCCAGCGCCCTCATGCCGCCGACCAGCACCGTCATCTCGGGAGCGGTGAGCGTCAGCAGGTTCGCCCGGTCCAGGAGGAGCGTCTCCGGCGACAGCTTCTCCCCGGCCCGCACGTAGTTGCGGAACCCGTCCGCCCGCGGTTCGAGCACGGCGAACGACTCCGCGTCCGTCTGCTCCTGCGAGGCGTCCGTACGTCCCGGCGCGAAGGGGACGGTGACGCTGTGCCCGGCGTTCTCGGCGGCCCGCTCGACGGCCGCGCACCCGCCCAGGACGATCAGGTCCGCCAGGGAGACCTTCTTGCCGCCGCTCTGCGCGCCGTCGAAGTCCTGCCGGATCCCGTCGAGGGTCCGCAGCACCTGCTGGATCTCGGGCAGGTCGTTGACCTCCCAGTCCTTCTGCGGGGCGAGCCGGATCCGCGCGCCGTTCGCCCCGCCGCGCTTGTCCGTGCCGCGGAAGCTCGCCGCCGCCGCCCACGCCGTGGTGACCAGCTGGGGGATCGACAGCCCGGAGTCGAGGATCGTGCGCTTGAGCGCGGCCACGTCCTCGTCTCCGACGAGCTCGTGGTCGACCGGCGGCACGGGGTCCTGCCACAGCTGCGGCTCGGGGACCCACGGGCCGAGGTAGCGCGAGACGGGGCCCATGTCGCGGTGCAGCAGCTTGTACCAGGCCTTGGCGAACGCCTCCGCGAGTTGGTCCGGGTTCTCGTGGAAGCGCTTCGCGATGGGCCCGTAGACCGGGTCCACCTTCAGTGCGAGGTCCGTCGTCAGCATCATGGGCGCGTGCCGCTTCGACGGATCGTGGGCGTCCGGCACGGTGCCGGCGGCCGACGGGTCCGCGGGGGTCCACTGCTTCGCCCCCGCGGGGCTCGTCGTCAGCTCCCACTCGTAGCGGAACAGGTTGTCGAGGTATCCGTTGTCCCAGCGCGTCGGTTCCGAGGTCCACGCGCCTTCCAGCCCGCTGGTGAGCGCGTACGCGCCGGTGCCCGTGCCGACCGTGTTCCGCCAGCCGAGGCCCTGCTGCTCGACGGGGCACGCCTCGGGCTCCGGCCCGATGTACTGGGGGTCGACCGCGCCGTGGCACTTGCCGAAGGTGTGGCCGCCGACGATGAGCGCGACCGTCTCCTCGTCGTTCATCGCCATGCGGCCGAACGTGTCGCGGATGTCCCTGGCCGCCGCCATCGGGTCCGGATTGCCGTTGGGGCCCTCGGGGTTGACGTAGATCAGGCCCATCTGCACGGCCCCGAGGGGGCTGGCGAGCTGCCGGTCGCCGCTGTAGCGCTCGTCACCCAGCCAGGTGTCCTCCGGGCCCCAGAAGATCTCCTCGGGCTCCCAGATGTCCTCCCGGCCGAAGCCGAAACCGAAGGTCCGGAACCCCATCGACTCCATGGCGCAGTTCCCGGCGAAGACCAGCAGGTCCGCCCACGAGATCTTCCGCCCGTACTTCCGCTTGACCGGCCACAGCAGGCGGCGCGCCTTGTCGAGGCTGGCGTTGTCCGGCCAGCTGTTGAGGGGGGCGAACCGCTGGGCGCCCGCGCCGCCGCCGCCGCGCCCGTCGGCGATGCGGTACGTGCCGGCCGCGTGCCAGCTCATCCGGATGAACAGCGGGCCGTAGTGGCCGTAGTCGGCGGGCCACCAGTCCTGGGAGTCCGTCATGACCGCGAACACGTCGCGCTTCAGCGCCTCGACGTCGAGGGACGCGAACTCCTGCGCGTAGTCGAAGTCCGGCCCCATCGGGTTGGCGCGGGGCGAGTGCTGGTGGAGTACCTGGAGGTCCAGCTGGTTCGGCCACCAGTCCCGGTTCGTCCTGGGCCGGGTCGGGGTGGGTGTCGGGGAGGAGATGACGGGGTTTTCGCTTTCGCTGCCGGACACGTCCGACCTTCTTTCCTTAGTCGGTGCTTCTTCCTGCTGGCTGACGCTGCTGCCGTGGTGCGCCCCCGCGCGACGCCGGTGACGGGGCCTGTACGGCGTCCAAATGGTTGCGTACCGGACACAGGACCGCCATGGGAACACGCAGGGCGTGCGGCGAAGAGGAACTCCCAGCCGAACGCCGGCGCCGTCAGGGGGCAGCGGCCGAGCGCCCTGCGGCCGCCCCGGCGCCGGGAGCCCGGCGGGGGCAGTGGCCGCGCGTGCCCGGCCGGCCGGCTGCGGGCGCCCCGGCCGCCCGCTGCGGGCGCCCCGGCCGCCCGCTGCGGGCGATGCCTTCGCCGGCGCCGTACGTGACGGCCGGCCGGCGCGGCGGCCGGAAGGGGCCCGGGTGCCTTGATCCGGTGGACGCCTTTTCACCCGACCCCGTGCCCGCGCCCGGCCCGGTGCTCTCACTCAGCCTGGTGCTCTCACTCAGCCTGGTGCCCGCGCCCGGTGGATGCCCTCAGCGGATGCCCTCACCCGGCCCAGTGCCCTCACTCAGCCCGGTGCCCGCGCCCGGCGGGTGCCGTCACCCGGCGGGCGGGAGCGCGTGCCGTCGCGGCGCGGCCGTACGCCCGACCGCCGCGGCCAGCTTGCGCAGGCGCCGCCACTCGACGCGGGGCGGCCGGGGCGGGACGCCCGGGCGGTGCCGCGGCACGCGGACCCGCAGGGCACGCGGCTCGATGCGGCAGTGCACGGGCCCCGTCAGGACGACGGCCTCCCCGTCGATGCCGACCTCCATGCCGGGCTCGTCGCCCTCGACGACCGCCTCCCGGGCGCTCAGCACCGTCAGGCCGTCGGCATCCGGGTCCAGCAGGAGGGCCGCGGCCTCCGCCGCGCTGTCGACCCGCAGGGCGAGGACGCCCAGGACACCGCCGTTCAGCCGCTCGCGGCGGCCCAGGCCCAGCGGGTCGTCCGTGCGGTACGGGTTGTTGCTGACCAGCACCGCCTGCGGGTCCTGCACGACCGTGCCGCCCGCCCGCACGGTCAGCCGCGGCCCGCGGCGCCGGGTGAGCAGGTCCGGCAGGAGCTCCAGCGCGGTCCCCACCTTGTCGTCGCGGTAGGCGGGGCTCTGCACCACGGCCCCGTAGGCGCCGAAGGAGACGTTGTTCACGAAGGGCCGCCCGCCGGCGAAGCCCAGGTCCACCCTCAGCTCCACACCGTCGACGAGCGCGTCCAGGCAGGCGGCGGGGTCGTCGCGGTCGAGGCCCAGATCCATGGCGAAGTGGTTCCTGGTCCCCGCGGACACCACCAGCAGCGGCAGGCCGTGCTCGGCGGCGACCGCGGCGACCAGTGCCTGCGTGCCGTCGCCGCCGGCCACCCCGAGCAGGTCGGCGCCCTCCGCCACCGCCTGCTCGGCGAGGGCCGTGACGTCCTGCTCCCTGTCCGGGTCCAGCAGGACCACGCGTGCGCCGAGGCGCTCGGCCCGCTCCTTCAGCTGGAACCGCGCGACCTTGCCCCCGCCGGAGCGCGGGTTCATCAGGAGGACCGGCCGGCGCGGCGGCGGTGTCCTGTGCTCCCTGACGCGGACGGGCCGCAGGCCGGTGGTGTGCAGGGCGTACCGCCCGGCCCATACCGACGCGGCCCACAGCGCCGGGGACACCAGGGCCACCCACAGCAGCCGGGCCGACGCCAGCATGACGACGACCGACACCGGTGCGGCCACCGCGAGCGCGCCGCCGCCACGCGGACCACACCGCGCCGCGACAGCGCCCACCAGACGGCGGCCGCCGTGACGGCCAGCCCGACGGCGGCCGCCGCCACCATGAGCACGCCGCCGGCGCCCCCGGACACCAGCGGCAGGAGCACGGCCATCCCGGCGGCGGCCAGCGACGCCCTCGCCGCCCACCGCTGCCCGAAATGAGCGCGCTCCGTCACGTCCAGGCCCATGATTCTCCCTCGTCAGGAGCATCTTAAGGACGGTTCCGCCGCCCCGAACCGCCGGGAAGGCAGTCACCGGGCGACCCGCGCACCGGGCGCGCGCGCCCCTCCGGCCGCGGCACCGCGGGGAGCGCACACCCCAGTGATTCGCTCATGTGTTCGTATGCGGGTCTACGCTGGGAGCCATGAGCGGACCGCAGCGGGACATCCCCGCCCTCCAGGGCTCCCTGTTCGATCAGGGCGACGACATCCGGCTCGGCCCCCTGGACGGCCTCCGGCGGACCGAGCTGGGCGACGGCGCCTGGGTCGACCACCTGCCCGGCTGGCTCCGGGGCGCCGACGCGCTGTTCGAGGATCTGGCGGCCCGGGTGCCGTGGCGCGCCGAGGAGCGCCCGATGTACGACCAGGTGGTCGCCGTGCCGCGCCTCCTCGCCTCCTACCGCGAGGGCGACCGGCTCCCGCACCCGGTGCTCGCCGAGGCGCGCCAGGCCCTCGGCGACCACTACGCGGCAGCCCTCGGCGAGCCCTTCGTCAGCGCCGGCCTGTGCCTCTACCGCGACGGCCGCGACAGCGTGGCCTGGCACGGCGACCGCACCGGCCGCTCGTCCGCGCAGGACACGGTGGTCGCCATTCTGTCCCTGGGGGACCAGCGGGACCTGGCCTTCCGGCCGCGCGGCGGCGGGCCCGTCGCCCTGCGGCTGCCCCTCGGCCACGGCGACCTTGCCGTGATGGGCGGATCCTGCCAGCGGACCTGGGACCACGCGGTCCCCAAGACGGCCCGCGCGGTCGGTCCCCGTATCAGCGTCCAGTTCCGGCCCCGCGGCGTGGCCTGAGCCCGCAGCGCCCCGGCCGGGCCTCCGCGGCGACCTGGCCGAGGGCCCGCGTTCCGACCCCCGCGCACGGGGCAGGGCCGCCCCGTGCACGGGGGCGCTCCCGCCGGGCCGTGACGCCGGCCGCCCGTCCTGCGCCCTGCCGCCGCGCGGGTGGCCGACGCGAGCGGCGGTCCGCTGCTCGAGGGCCGGCCGCGTGGGGCCGCCGCTCCGGCGTGTCCGCGGTACCGCTCTCCCGCCGGACGCCCACCCTGCGGACGGCCTCCGCCTCCTGGCCCAGACGGTCGGCGACCTCCGCTCTCCCCTCGGCGTGCGGCCCCGCACGGTCAGTGAAGGGGCCCCGTGCCCGCAGTGGCAGGAAGGCGCCGCCCCGGGCCTGTCGTGAGGGTCCGGGGCGGCGGGTGCCCTGGCTGTCGCGCCGGGCACCGGCCGTGCGCTACTCCGGTGCCGTGCGCGGTGCGGCGCGGCCCAGCCGGGTGCGTACGGCCGTGCCGGCGCAGGCGACCACGGCGAGGCCGCCGAGCACGGTCGGCCAGGTGAGCCGCTCGCCCAGCAGCAGGGCGGCCCAGCAGAGCGTCATCACGGGCTGCACCAGCTGGATCTGGCTGACCTGGGCCATGGGACCGATCGCCAGTCCGCGGTACCAGGCGAAGAAGCCGAGGTACATGCTCACCACCCCGAGGTACGCGAACGCGGCCCACTCCACCGGGCCTGCGGTCGGCGGCTGCTGCGCCACCGACACGGCCAGCAGCACGGCCATGAGCGGCGCGGACAGCACGAGGGCCCAGGAGATCGTCTGCCAGGCGCCCAGCTCGCGGGCGAGGAGACCGCCCTCCGCGTAGCCGACCGCGGCGGCGGCGACGGCGCCGAACAGCAGCAGGTCGGACCAGTGGACGCCGCCGAGGCCCCCGCCCTGCAGCGAGGCGAACCCCACCGCGGTGAGCGCGCCGACCGCCGCCATGACCCAGAACCGGACCGGCGGCCGCTCGCGCCCGCGCAGCACGGCGGTCACCGCGGTGGCGGCCGGCAGCAGCGCTATCACGACCGCGCCGTGGCCGGCCGAGGCGGTGGTCAGCGCGTACGACGTGAGCATGGGGAAGCCGACGACCACACCGGCGGCGACGACCGCCAGGCGGCCCCACTGGCCGCCACGCGGCAGCCGCTGCCGGGTGAGCGCCAGCGCCGCGGCCGCGAGCAGCGCGGCGATCACCGCGCGGCCCGAGCCGACGAACAGCGGGGATATCGCCCCGTCGGCGACGGCGACGCGGGTGAACGGGACGGTGAAGGAGAAGCCCGCCACCCCCAGCAGGCCCCACCAGAGACCGGCCCGGGACGACGATAGCGGGAGCGGGCGAGCGAGAGTAGCGCTACTGTGTGCTGTCATGTATGACGATAGCAGCGGGCGGATCACCGCCGGCCTCAAGGAGTGGATCGCCACCGCCGCCCCGGGGGCTCGGCTGCCGTCCACGCGGGCCCTGGTGGCGCAGTACGGGGCGAGCCCCGTCACCGTGCAGAAGGCGCTGCGCGCCCTGGCGGCGCAGGGGATGGTGGAGACCCGGCCCGGTGTGGGCACCTTCGCCCGCACGGTGCGCGTGGCCCGCCCGAACGACTACGGGTGGCAGACCGCGGCCCTGGGTTCGCCGCAGCACCGCGTCCCGCAGCTGTCCGCCGCACTGCGGTCCGTCCCCAACGACGTGATCGCGCTGCACTCCGGCTACCCGGACCGCGAACTGCTGCCGGAGCGCCTGGTGCGTACGGCCTTCGCCCGCTCGTCCCGCAGCGCGGCCGCCGTGAGCCGGCCCCCCTCCGCGGGGCTGCCCGAGCTGCAGGCGTGGTTCGCGGCGGAGCTCGGCGCCGCGGCCCCGGTCGGCGTCACGCCGCCCGCGCCGAGCGACGTCGTGGTCTTCCCCGGCACGCAGAGCGGCCTCAGCACCGTCTTCCGCGCCCTCGTCGGGGCGGGCCGCCCCCTGCTCGTGGAGTCGCCGACGTACTGGGGCGCGATCCTCGCCGCCGCCCAGACCGGCGTGCGCCTCGTGCCCGTCCCCAGCGGGCCGCACGGCCCGGACCCGGCGGAGCTGGCGCGGGCCTTCGAGCAGACCGGTGCGCGCGCCTTCTACGCCCAGCCGAACTTCGCCAACCCCACCGGCGCCCAGTGGTCGCCCGACCTGGCCGGCCGGGTCCTCGACCTCGTCCGCCGGCACGGCGCCTTCCTGGTCGAGGACGACTGGGCGCACGACTTCGGCCTGGTCGCCGACCCGGTGCCGCTCGCCGCCCGCGACGACGCCGGGCACGTCGTCTACCTGCGCTCCCTGACCAAGAGCGTCTCCCCGGCCGTCCGCATCGGCGGGGTCGTCGCGCGCGGTCCGGCGCGGGCCCGCATCCTCGCCGACGCCCAGGCGGAGGCCATGTACGTCAGCGGCATCCTCCAGGCCGTCGCCGTCGACGTCGTCACCCAGCCCGCCTGGCGCACCCACCTGCGCGGCCTGCGCCGGCAGCTCGCGGCGCGGCGGGACCTGCTCGCCAGCGCGCTGGCGGAACACGCGCCGCCGCCCGGCTCGACGCCGTGCCGCAGGGCGGGCTGAACCTCTGGCTGCGGCTGCCGGACGCCACCGACCTGCCGCGCCTGGTCCGGGACTGCGAGGCGGCCGGGGTCGTCGTGGCCGCCGGCACCGAATGGTTTCCCGCCGAGCCGACCGGTCCCCACCTGCGGCTCAACTACGCCGGGCCCGGCCCCGGCGCCTTCCCGACGGGGCGCGCGTCATCGGAGAGGCGCTCGCGCGGCAGCTCGCGGAGGCGCGGCCGGCGTCCGCGTAGGCGTCAGGGCGCGCAAGCCTCAGGCCGCGCCGGGGCCGGCCTGGTCAGCGGCAGCCTGGTCAGGACCGGCCTGGCCACGGGCGGCAGGGTCAGGGGTGGCGCGGCCAGGGGTGGCCTGGTCGGGGGCGGCCGGGTCGGGGGCGAGGGAGCGCCAGATGCGGTCGGGCAGGACGCGCGCCGCCTCGTCGAGGTCCTGGTCGTCGATGCCCGACAGCCAGCGGCGGGCGGTCGCCACGACGGGGCCCATGACCAGCGACTCGACGAGGGGCCCTGGAAGGGGGTCGATCTCGCCGGCCGCCACGTGCGGTTCCAGCCAGGCGGCGATCGCCGCGAGGCTCGCGCTCTGCACCTCCCGGACCTGCCGTCCGTGGTGCATCATGTGGCGCGACGGGTCCGAGGCGTGCAGGAAGAGGGCGGCGTCCCGGTGCTCTCGGACGAAGCCCAGGTACGCCTCCACCACGGCCCGTACGCCGTCGCGGACGGAGGCGGACCGCGTCAGCGCCGAGACGAGCGTGTCCATCAGCCGCTCGTTCCAGCGGACGAACAGGGCGGCGGCGAGGCCGTCGAGACTCCCGAAGTGGTGGTAGAGGCTCCCGAGGCTCACGCCGCTGGCCTTCGTCACGGCGCTCACGGTCAGTCCCTGCTCGCCCGACGTGCCGTAGAGACGCAGGGCGGCGTCCATGAGGCGGTCGGCGGTGGCCTCGCCTCGCTGCTGCTTGGGGCTCATCGGGCTGGTCGTCCTCGTTCTCGCTGCCGTGCCGTGCCGTGCCGTTTCCAGTCTGGACTGGTGCGCGCACACCGCGGAGACTTTCTGTAGTAGTTTTCTAGAAAGACCTTCTAGTGGTGTGGCATCCGGCCTCCGACACCGTGCGCAGGGCCCAGGATATGCCGCGGACCGGGCGCCGACGGTGGACGGGGGAGACGGGGCAGCATGGTTGACCTGCGGGGCAGCGGCGCGGAGCCGCTGCGGGGGGAGGACCCGCGGCGTATCGGACCGATACCGCTCGTCGGGCGGCTCGGCTCGGGCGGCATGGGACGGGTGTACCTCGGCGTCCACCAGGGGAGGTACGCCGCGGTCAAGCAGGTGCTGCCCTTGCTGGCCGAGGACCACGGCTTCCTCCGGCACTTCGGACACGAACTGGACAACCTCTCCCGTCTGCCGGCGGAGGCGACGGCGCCCCTGCTCGCCGGCGGCCGCGACGACACCCCGCCGTGGCTCGCCACCGCCTACGTGCCGGGACTGACCCTGTACCAGGCGGTGGAGCAGCACGGCGGCGGCCTCCCCGCCGACTCCCTGTGGCTGCTGCTGCGGGGGGCGGCGGCAGCCCTCACCGCCGTCCACGCGCGGGACATGGTGCACCGCGACCTCAAGCCCTCCAACGTCATGGTGACCCTCGACGGGGTGACCCTGATCGACTTCGGCGTCGCGCGCGCCGCCGACCAGAGCCGGCTGACGAAGACCGGCATGGTGGTCGGCACCCCCGCCTACATGTCACCCGAACAGGCCACGGCGGGGCGCCTGACGGGCGCGACGGACGTCTTCGCCCTGGGCTCCCTGGTGGCGTTCGCGGCGTGCGGGCAGCCGCCGTTCGGTGACGGCTCCGGCCTCGACCTGCTGTACCGCATCGTCCACGACGCACCCGACCTCACCGCGCTGCGGGCGTGCGACCCCGACCTGGCCGACCTTGTCACGGCCTGCCTCGACAAGGACCCCGAAGGCCGCCCCTCCGCCGCCGAGCTGGTCGACGCGGCGGAGGGCCGCGGCCCGTCCGGGCCCCCGCTCTGGCCCGGCGTGCTCACCGAACGGCTCACCGAGCGCGCTGCGTTCGCGCGGGCCGTCCCCCCGGCCGAGGCCCTCGACGCACTCCACGCGGTGGCTCCGTCCCCTGCATCCGACGCACCCAAGGCGCCTGAACCGTCCGACGCCCCCAAGGTGCCTGAGCCGTCCGGCGCATCCAAGGCGTCTGAGCCATCCGACGCCCCCAAGGCGCCTGAACCGTCCGGCGCATCCGACCGGTCGGCCGCACCCGACGGCGTCCGGTCCGGGCCCGGGACCACGGCCGACCCGGAGGCGGGGACGGCCGAGCCGGCGAAGCCGCCCGCCCCCGAGCGCTCGGCTGACCCTAAGCGACCGCCCGCCACAGAGGCCCCGCTCACCACAGGGGCCGCCTCCGCCACGGAGACTGCGTCCGGCGCGGAGGCCCCGTCCACCACAGGGGCCGCCTCCGCCACGGAAAGCCGGCCGACCGACGAGCGCCCGGCCGCCGCCGAAGGGCCGACTCCCGCAGACGGCCCGCCCGACCCGGAGCGGCGGCCTGCGCCGGGCCGTTCCTCCGACGCGCAGGCCCCGCCGCCGCGCAGGCCCCGTCCCCTCCCGAGGGGGCGGTGCCGCGGAAGAGCCCGGCAGCGGCGGCGCCGAGCCGCCGCGGGCGCGGGCCGCGGGGAAGGACGACCGGGCCCCGGCGGAGCGGAGGCGCCGCACGTGGGTGCTGACGGCCGTCGTGCCGGTGGCCGCGGCGGTCGGCACGGCGGCCGTCCTGCACCTGCTGCCGTACGCCGGCCCCCGCAGGGTGCTCATGCCGCGCCTACCCTCCCGCCCGCGGTGTCCGCCGCGCCCACCGGCTCCGCGCAGGAACCGAGCCCGGCCGGTGCGCCGCCCTCCTCGTCGCCGAGCGGGCAGGACGCGGGCGCCACGCCCGCCTCGGGCGGCCAGGAGGCGGGCGGGCAGCGCGGCGGCGGGTCGGAAGGGCAGACCGGCGGTCACGGCCAGGGCCCGGGCGCCGTGCCCGGCGAGGGCTCCGGTGCCGTACCGGGCTCCGCTGCCGGCGGGGGGTCGGGCGCGGGCCCCACGGGCTCCGGAACGGGCTCCGGTTCCGGCTCCGCCACGGGGTCGGGTTCCCCGTCCGGTGGGGGCTCCGCATCCACCTCGGGCGGCGGGTCAGGCTCCGGATCGTCGACCACGTCCGGTTCCGGTTCGTCGTCCGGTTCCGGATCGTCGACCACCTCCGGATCGGGATCCGGTTCCTCGTCCGGTTCGGGCTCCGCCTCCGGCGGCACGTCGGGCGGAGGAGGCACCTCCACGTCCCCGTCCGGCGCCCACCGCTACCGCAACGGCGCCAACGGCACCTGCCTGATCCCCTTCTACGGCGCGGCCGGAGTCGGCGACTGCGCCGACTCCGCCGCCCAGTGGACCGTCAGCGCCACATCAGGCGGTGCCTTCCGGCTCGTCAACAAGCAGGGCGGCGGGTGCCTGAGCGCCAACCTGCTGGGCCAGGCCACCTTCGTCCAGGGCTGCGACAGCCAGCCGGCCCGCCAGTGGCGCGCCGGCTCCGACGGCACGCTCAGAAGCGTGTCCAACGGCGGCTGCCTGGACTTGGGCACCGGCGGTGGAGTGGCCACCGTCAGGTGCGTGTCCGGCGAGGCGTCCCAGCGTTGGAGCCGCCAGTAGCCGACCGGCTCAGGGCCGACCCGCCCCACGGCCCGAGCCCCGCCCCGCGCCCCGAGCCGGCGAACCCCGAACCCCACGGGCCGAGCCCCGAGCCCCGCCCCGCGTCCCGAGCCGACGAACCCCGAACCCTCGCGGGGGCCGACACCGCCCCGGACGGCGGTGGCCGCAGTGCTGCACGCGCCGCGCCGGTGGTCCGGCGCACCGGGGGAGTGGGTGTTCAGGCGAACACCACGCAGGCCGCGGCGGGCACCTCCACGGCCCCGGCGCGGCGCAGCGCACCGCTCTCCGCGTCCACGTCGAACCACGTGACGTCGCCGGACCACTCGTTGGCGACGTACAGCCGCCGCTCCGACGGGTCCGTCACCAGGTCCCGGGGCCAACTGCCGCCGCAGTCGACGGCCGAGGCCCACCGCGGGGCCTGCGCCCCGGCGGCGAGGGAGTACGTCACGATGCGGTTGCTGCCGCGTACCGCGACCCACACGAAACGCCCGTCGGCCGAGGGGCGCACGACCGACGGATACGCGCGCGCCCCGTCCGGAGTGCCGTCCGTGTCCACCGCCACCTCGGCGAGCGCCGCCAGCCGCCCGGAATGCGGGTCCCAGCGGCAGACGGTCAGCAGCGGCTCCAGCTCGTGCAGCACGTACACGGTCGCGCTGTCCGGGTGGAAGGCGAGGTGCCGCGGGCCCGAGCCGTGCCGCAGCACCGTCTCGGCGTGGAGGCGCAGCGCGCCGGCCCCCGGCTCGGCGGTGCAGACCCGCACCGAGTCCGTGCCGAGGTCCACGCTCAGCACCCACCTGCCGCCCGGCGCGGGCACCACCTGGTGGGCGTGCGGGCCGGCCTGCCGGTCGGTGTCGGGGCCGGAGCCCTCGTGGGCAAGCACGGCGGGCGGCCCCGAGAAACCCCCGCCGGGCGCCAGCGGCAGGGCGCCGACGCTCCCGGACGTGTAGTGCGCGGTCAGCAGCAGCCCGTCAGCGACGCTGAGGTTGGTGGGTCCGGACCCTCCCGCGCCGGCCACCGGGCCGAGCGGCCTGAGCTGCCCGTCGGCGGCACGGAAGGCCGCGACACCGCCCGGGTCCGTGTCGCTCACGGCGTACAGCACCCCGCCGTCACCGCCGAGCGCGAGGCACGACGGGTTGACGACGCCGTCGACCGCCGACCGCGGGGTCAGCGCGCCGCTCTCCGGGTCCACCGCAGCGATCGTGATGCCGCGGCCCCCGCCGGTCGTGAACGACCCGATGTACGCCCGGTCTGCGCGGCCCTCGCGCCTGCCCGTACCGCTCCCCTGTGCCGTGCCGCCCACTGTGCCGCCCTCTCGGTCGTACCGTCACCCGTCCGGTTTCCATCCGACCCGCGGCTCACCGCGGCCACCACCGCAGCGGCGCCGATCGGGTCCCGCCTCTCGCGCCGCGGGGAGGGGGCCGGCCCCGGCACGGCACATACCGGCTTCGCGGGTGCGGCATCATCGGGGGATGTCCGAACGCATCATCGCCGCCTGTGACGGGGCGGCCAAGGGGAATCCGGGGCCCGCCGCCTGGGCCTGGGTCATCGCCGACGCCGAGGGGCGTCCGCAGCGCTGGGAGGCCGGCCCGCTGGGGCGGGCGACCAACAACGTGGGGGAGCTGACCGCGCTGCAGCGCCTGCTGGAGGCGGTGCCGCCGGGAGCCGCCCTCGAGGTGCGGATGGACTCGCAGTACGCCATGAAGGCCGTCACGCAGTGGCTGCCCACCTGGAAGCGCAACGGCTGGAAGACCGCCGCGGGCAAACCCGTCGCCAACCAGGAGCTCGTACGGAGCATCGACGCACTGCTGGCGGACCGGGACGTGGAGTTCCGCTACGTGCCGGCCCACCGCGAGGGCGGCGACCATCTGAACGCCATCGCCGACCAGGCCGCCAGCGACGCCGCGGCCGGCCAGCAGGCCGCGGGCACCGCGCTCGGCACCGCCGACCTGCCGGTGCCCGCACCGGAGCGCAGCACGCCCGCCCGGCAGAAGACCGCGGGCCGGACGCGGGCCCGGGGCGGCGCGGCCGGCGCCGGGGCGGCGAGGACCGTCAAGGCGAAGTTCCGCGGCACCTGCCCGTGCGGGCGGTCGTACGCGGCCGGCGAACCGATCGCCAAGGTCGGAGCCCGCTGGGGCCACCCCGACTGCCGCGCGGGGCTCCCCGCCTGACGCCGAGACAGCTCTCCGCCCCGGGACCCGCCCGGCGCGGGGACGGCGCGCCGCGCCCATGCGCCCGGCAGCCACCGTCCAGGGCTCGCGCCCACCGGCCTCTCCCCGCGCCCCGGGCCTCCCCGCGCCCACCGGCCCCCGCGCCCCGGGCCTCTCCGCGCCCACCGGCCCCCGCGCCCAGGGCCTCCCCGCGGCCCACCGGCCCCGCGCCCCGGGCTGCCCCCGCGCCCACCGGGCCTCCCTCGCGCCCGCAGGGCCGTACCGCCCACCAGGCCGAACCGCCCGGCGCCCGCCCACCGGGCGGCCCACGCCACCGGCCGTCCGGGCCGCGCTCGTCCTGCCGCCGCCGCCGCCCGGCGCCCGGTGCCTTCCCCGCCGCGCCCCGCACCCACCGGGCCGCCCCGTTATGTTTTCTGCGGCTCCGCAACGGGGCCGCTGGCCTCCGGGCCCGGCATGACTGTTGCCCCCTGTCGAAGGCATGACCTGGGGGGTGGTGTCACCGGGTCCGGGGGTGTTCGTCGGAGACGCTGATCAGAGGTCCGGCCACCGTCCGGTCCGGCGCAATGCCGGACAGTTCGCGGGCGGCAGGTCTGCATAACGTGGATGCGCGAGCACGACACCCGAGCCGAGGCCGGCACCGCCAACACCCCCTGGGAAGGGGCACGATGTTCGAGATCGAAGACGTGGGCGTGTTCCTGGGCCTGGACGTCGGCAAGAGTGCCCACCACGGTCATGGGCTCACCCCGGGCGGGAAGAAGGTCTTCGACAAACCGCTGCCCAACAGCGAGCCCAGGCTGCGGGCCGTCTTCGACAAGCTGCGCGACAAGTTCGGCACCGTCCTGGTGATCGTGGACCAGCCCGCCTCCATCGGCGCCCTGCCGCTGACCGTCGCCCGCGACGCCGGCTGCCAGGTCGCCTACCTGCCCGGACTCGCGATGCGCCGGATCGCCGACCTCTACCCGGGCGAGGCCAAGACCGACGCCAAAGACGCCGCCGTCATCGCGGACGCCGCACGGACTATGCCGCACACCCTGCGCTCGCTGGAACTGACCGACGAGATCACTGCCGAGCTCACCGTGCTCGTCGGCTTCGACCAGGACCTCGCCGCCGAGGCCACCCGCACCTCCAACCGGATACGCGGTCTGCTCACCCAGTTCCACCCCTCGCTGGAGCGCGTCCTGGGCCCGCGCCTGGACCACCAGGCCGTGACCTGGTTGCTGGAGCGCTACGGATCCCCGGCCGCCCTGCGCAAGGCAGGCCGCCGCAGACTCGTGGAGCTGATCCGCCCGAAGGCCCCGCGCATGGCCACCCGGCTGATCGACGACGTCTTCGACGCGCTCGACGAACAGACCGTCGTGGTCCCGGGCACCGGCACCCTCGACATCGTGATCCCCTCCCTGGCCGCCTCGCTCACCGCTGTTCACACCCAGCGCCGGGCGATGGAAGCCCAGATCAACGCTCTGCTGGAGGCTCACCCTCTTTCCCCGGTCCTGACGTCGATGCCCGGCGTCGGCGTCAGGACCGCCGCCGTCCTGCTGGTTACCGTCGGCGACGGCACCAGCTTCCCCACCGCAGCCCACCTCGCCTCCTACGCCGGCCTCGCACCCACCACGAAGCAGTCCGGGACCTCGATCCACGGCGAACACGCACCCCGAGGCGGAAACCGGCAGCTCAAACGGGCGATGTTCCTCTCGGCCTTCGCCTGCATGAACGCCGACCCGGCCTCCCGCACCTACTACGACAAGCAACGAGCCCGCGGCAAAACCCACACCCAGGCACTCCTCCGCCTCGCCCGCCAACGCATCAGCGTCCTGTTCGCCATGCTCCGCGACGGCACCTTCTACGAACCCCGGACACCGACGGACGTCGAACTCGCCGCATAGCTTCAGCAAGCCCGAACCACCCGAAACCCGACAGAGGTGCCTTGACGAAAGACATAGAGGCACCCCCCCACAGCCCATCCAGCCCACCGGGCCGACCCGCCGCAGGCCCTCCAGCCCACCGGGCCGACCCGCCGCAGGCCCTCCAGCCCACCGGGCCGCCCGCCCGCAGGCCCTCCGGCCCACCGGGCCGTACCGCCCTCCCACTCGTCCCGCCCACCGGCCGTTACCGCTCCCGGTCGCGCAGGCGAGACCTGGCGCCCGTGGCGGGAGGGCGTGTTCAGGCCGGGGCCACCCACGTGCCGCGCTCGGCGGACTCCAGCATCGCGTCGAGCGCCTCCGCGCTGCGGACCGCGTCCTCCAGGGTCGCGCCGTGCGGGGCGCCCTCGGCGACGGAGCGCAGGAAGCGGTACGCCTCGATGACCTTGAGGTCGTCGTAGCCCATCGCCGAGGCCGCGCCGGGCTGGAACGCGCCGTACTCGCCGTGCCCGGGGCCGACGTGCAGGGTGCTGATGGGCTGGTCCTGGTAGTCGCGGCCCCGGCTCACCCGCAGTTCGCCCATGCGCCGGAAGTCCCAGGACACCGCGCCGCGCGTGCCGTGCACCGTGAAGCCGTACGCGTTCTGCTCGCCCACCGACACCCGGCAGGCCTCCAGGACGCCGCGGGCACCGGAGGCGAACCGCAGCAGGCACGACACGTAGTCCTCGTTCTCCACCGGGCCGGGCGCGCCGCCCGCCGCCCGCGCGTGGCCCGCGGTGGCCCCGGCGGGCCGCGCCCGCTGCGGCAGGAACACCGCCGTGTCCGCCGCCAGTGCGGCGATCTCGCCGAGCAGGAACCGGGCCAGGTCCACGCCGTGCGACGCCAGGTCGCCCAGCACGCCGCTGCCGCCGCGCTCCCGCTCGTACCGCCAGGTCAGGGCGGCCTCCGGGTGGGCCGCGTAGTCGCTGAACAGCCGCACGCGGGCGTGCGTCACCGTACCGAGCTCACCGGAGGCGATCAGCTC
Organism: Streptomyces sp. CC228A; assembly: GCF_021390935.1. Lineage (GTDB taxonomy): Bacteria > Actinomycetota > Actinomycetes > Streptomycetales > Streptomycetaceae > Streptomyces. The sequence goes on along the minus strand of NZ_JAJPUI010000001.1, from coordinate 96,720 downwards.
GCGCGCCGTCTCGACGGCGGGCGCGCAGCGGTAGTTGAAGCCGACGGCGGCCTGCACCCCGGCCGCGGCGACCGCCGCGGCGACCGCGCGGGCGTCCCCGGCGGTGAGGCCGACCGGCTTCTCGATCCAGAGGTGCTTGCCCGCCTCCGCCAGGGCGACACCGATCTCCCGGTGCAGGAAGTTCGGCGCGGCGACACTGACCGCCCGCACCCTCGGGTCGGCGGCGACCTCCCGCCAGTCGCGGACGGCGGTCGCGAAGCCGTACCGCCCCGCCGCCTCCTGCGCGCGCCCCGGCACCTCGTCCGCCACGGCCACCAGCCGCGGCCGCACGGGCAGCTGCGGGAAGTGGTGCGGCAGGCGGCTGTACGCCTGGGTGTGCACGCGCCCCATCCAGCCGAACCCGACGACAGCGACACCCAGCGCATGCGGCATGACAGCCTCCCTTGGACCGGTCCACATCAGTGCGGGACACAGTGAGGGCGGTGCTGCGCCCTGTCAAGGCTCTATAAAGCAGCCCTCTGAGTCTTTTTGCGGCCGCTTGACGCGGTGTCGGCGTGTGTGGAACGGTCCAGGCATGGGCAGAGCACCGACCATCCGCGATGTCGCCGCCCGCGCCGGCGTCTCCAAGTCCCTGGTCTCGCTGGTGCTGCGCGGCTCCGACCAGGTGCGCCCCGAGAAGCGCAGAGCGGTGGAAGCCGCCGTCCGCGAGCTCGGCTACCGCCCGAACGCCGCAGCCCGCAGCCTCAGCGAGCGCCGCACCCGCACCGTGGGGGTCCTCCTCAACGACCTGCGCAACCCGTGGTTCGTCGACCTGCTCGACGGCCTCAACTCCCGCCTCCACGACAGCGGCATGCACATGCTGCTCGCCGACGGCCACCTGAACCGGCGGCTCGACGAGGACCTCACCGGCACCTTCACCGAACTGCGCGTCGACGGACTCGTCGCCGTCGGCACCCTGCCGGACCCCGGGGCGCTGCGCACCGCGGCGGGGCGGATCCCCACGGTCGTCGCCGGCACCCGCGAGCCGGAGCTGCCGGGCGTGGACGTGGTCGCCGGCGACGACGAGCACGGCGCCCGCCTCGCCACCGAGCACCTCATCGGCCTCGGGCACCGGCACATCGCGCACCTCGCGGGGCAGGGCGCCGTCGGGACGCTGCGCCGCCGCGCCTTCGAGACCGCCATGCGCGCGCACGGACTCGCCGCGACGGCGGTCGTCGAGCAGGCCGACCTCACCGAGGAAGGCGGCTACCGCGCCATGGTGCGGCTGCTGGGCGCCGCGCGCGCGCCGCGGCCCACGGCCGTCTTCGCGGTCAACGACATCGCCTGCGTGGGAGCGCGGTCCGCCGCGGAGGAACTGGGGCTCAGCGTCCCCCGGGACCTCTCCCTCGTCGGGTACGACAACACGTCCCTGTCCCGCCTGCGCCACCTGTGGCTCACCACCGTCGACAACGGCAGCCGCGCTGTCGGGCGGCACGCCGCCCAGTGCCTGCTCGACCGCCTCGCCGAACCGGACCTGCCCGCGAGGCTGCACCTCACCACCCCCGCCCTGGAGATCCGCGGCACCACCGCGCCGCCGAGCGGCGGCCCGGGGCGTCCCTGAGCCCCCCGCCGCCCGGCGCCGTCACCGGCCGCCGTCGTCCCGCCCGGTCCAGCGGGGCTCGACGCGGGCCCACTCCGCGTCCCACCGGGCGTAGCGTCGGCGGTCCAGGGCGCGGTGCACGCCGGCCCGGGTGCCGCCGCCCGCCAGGCCCGCGCCGCCGGCCGCCGCGAGGGCGGCGGCCACCGTGGTGGAGACGGCCGCGGACGGGCTGAGGGGCGCGGTCGTGACCTCGCCGCTGCCGCGGTCGAGCCACACCGTCGTCACGTCCCCGGCCCGCGCGCCCGGCTCCACGGCGGCCGCGGCGTCCCGTGCGGAGGCGCCTTCCCGCCACTCCACCCGCGCCGTCGCCGCGCCCGCCGCGCCGCTCCGGCCGGCCGGTACGGCGTCCTGCAGCAGCCGGGCGGCCACCGGACGCCGGGTGGCCTCCTGAGAGGCCATCGCGTCCTGCGTCCTGTCGTACGTCACGGAACCCGCCAGCCAGGCGGTGAACGGCAGGCCCACGAGCAGCAGCACGAGCAGCGCCCGGTCGACCCGCCACTGGAGCCGGTCCACCGGCCGTACGAGGGGCTCCGCGCGCCGTCCGCGGGCCCGTGCCGGCGGTGCGCCGGCCGGTCGTGCCCGCGGCCCCGCCGGTGCCCGGGTCCCGGGCCTGCCGGGAAGCGGTTCCTCATGGCGCACCTCCGACTTCGCAGGTCCGGCTCCGCGCTGCCTCCATGGTGCTCCGGTGCGCGGCCCGGCCGCAGCGGGCCGAACGTCCCCGGCCGCGGGCCGCCCGCCGGGGCGCTGCCGACGCGCCGGGGCCGTTCGGGCCTGCCGGTAGCGGCCCGGGTGGTGGACCATGGGCTGGAGGAACGTGCGGCAGGAAGGTGAGCGCCATGACGTGGGCTTCGTGGACGACGACGGGAGTGTTCGCCGCAGCGGGCGGGGTGCCCACCGACGAGGTGGGACGGGTCCACGGCGACCTCAGCCTGCACACGACGTGGACCGACGGCCAGGCCATCGTCACCGTGCAGTACAGCGGCTCCTCCGACTGGTACACCATCACCGGGAGCCCGGTGCCCTGCGCGTCGGAGCGGGAGAGCCGCGACCTGCACCAGGAGGTCGTGGAGGCCGTGCGCTCCGGCGACGTCACGGCCGTTCTGCGGCGCGGCAACCGGGGACACCACATGGCCAGGTGATCCAGAGCCGCGCGCCGACCGCCGTCGGCCCGCCGCGCCGACCGCGGCTTCCCCGCCGCGCCGACCGCGGCTCTCCCGCCGCGCCGGAGGCACCCGGGGCCGGCCCCGTGCCGGACGGCAGCCGGGGCCCGACCCGGCCGAGTCGGACGGCAGCCGGGGCCCGCCCCGCGGGACGGAAGCCGGGGCCCGACCCGGCCGAGCCGGACGGCACCGGAAGCGGCCGGGCCCAGGACGCCGCCGCGAGCGGGCCGGGGCGGCGGGCCGCCCGCCGCCCCGCTCCGCGGTGCGCCCGCAGGCCCGCGCGCGGGCTCAGCCGGGCCCCGACCACGTCGACGCGACGACGGGCCACCCCGCCGCGGTCCTGAGGGGGCCTCTCACATCCCGTTGATGCAGACGTTCCCCTCGGGCGCGGTCTGCGTGCCGGAGGGGGCCGCCGAGGGGTGCGTCCAGTGGTTGCCGCAGTGGTTGACCGGCCGGCTCTCCTCGCGCTGGACGACGTTGCCCTGACCGAACGGCCCCCACGGCGTGTCGGCGGCGGCGGCGCTTCCCGCGCCGGCCGTGAGGGCCGCGAGCGCCAGGGCCGGGGCGGTGAGCCAGGTGCGAACCCGCATGAGTGCTGTCCCTTCGGAGGGTGGTCGTGTCCCGCACACTCTGGGGATCCGGCCCCCGCCCGCCCCGCGATTGCTCCGTCCGGCGGCGTGTCCGCAACCGGGGTCAGCGGTAGAGGGCCGGGCGGGGCGCGAGCTCCACCTCGACCCGGCGGCCCGCGGCCTGCGCGCGCACCCCGGCCTCGCAGACCGCCGCGGCGGCGTAGCCGTCCCAGCAGCTCGGCCCGGTGACCTCACCGCGCCGGGTGGCGTCCACCCACGTTTGGACCTGCCGGTCGTACGCCGCCTCGAACCGCTCCACGAAGCCCGGCGCGATCGCACCGCCCCACCGCCCGGCGGTGTCGACGCTCATGCCGCGGGCGTCGCCGACGCGGGCCGTGCCGTTCTCGCACACGGCCTCGGCCCGCACCTGGTAGCCGAAGCGGCAGTTGACGTAGATCTCGACGTCGGCGAGCGCGCCGCCGTCGGTCTCGAAGACGACGAACTGCGGGTCGTCGAGCCCGTCCGGGGCGTTGGCCGACGGCCTGGGGCGCAGCACCGTCACCGCCGTGATCTCCTGGCCGAGGAGCCAGCGGGTGACGTCCGTCTCGTGGACGACCGAGTCGTTGATCAGCATCTCGCTGGTGAACCAGGGCGGGCTGCCGGCGTTGCGGTGCCGGTGGTGCAGCATCAGCGGCCGGCCCAGGGCGCCGCCGTCCAGCAGCGCCTTCAGTTCGAGGTACTCGCTGTCGTAGCGGCGCATGAACCCGACCTGCACCAGGCGCCGGCCCGTCCGCTGCTCGGCCTCCATGACGCGCAGCGCGGACGCCGCGTCCGGGGTGAGCGGCTTCTCGCACAGCACCGGCAGGCCGCGGGCGAACGCGGCCAGCAGCGCCGCCTCGTGGGCGGGGCCGGGGAGGCGACGACGACCGCGTCCACACCGGGCGCGGCCAGGGCGGCGGCCGGGTCGGTGCAGGGGATGCAGCCGTCGACGCCGGCGGCGACCGCCTTGGCCCGCTCGGCGTCGACGTCCGCGACGGCGGCCACCCGCGCCCCGCTGACGACCTGGTCGAGGCGCCGGACGTGGTCGGCGCCCATCCGGCCCGCGCCGATGACGGCGACACCGAGCGTTCCGCGCACTGCGCGCTGGGTCATGGTGGAGGGTTCCCTTTCCGTGGGGTGGGGCCGGTCAGGCGCCGCAGGAGCGCAGGAACCTGCGGGTCCGTACGGCGATGGGCAGCGGCTTCTCGGGCGGGCAGGGGTACATGTCCTGCTCCACGATGGCGAACAGGTCGACGCCGAGGCGCTGGGCCGCCGCCAGTACCGGCTCCAGCGCGGGCACGCCGGCGGGCGGTTCGCACATCACCCCGCGCTGCACGGCCGGGCCGAACGGCACCCCCTGCGCGACGACGCCGGCGAGGACCGCGGGGTCGACCTGCTTGAGGTGCAGGTAGCCGATGCGCTCGCCGTACGTCTCGATCAGCTTCACGCTGTCGCCGCCGCAGTAGGCGTAGTGGCCGGTGTCCAGGCACAGGTTGACCAGCTCGCGGTCGGTGGAGTCGAGGAACCGCTCCACGTGCTCCTCGGTGTCGATGTGGGTGTCCGCGTGCGGGTGCACGACGATGTCCAGGCCGAACACCTCGCGCACCTCGTGGCCCAGCCGCTCCATGCCCTTGGTGAGGTGCGCCCACTGCTCACCCGTCAGCTCGGACGGCTCGATGATCTCGGCGGTCCTGTCGTCCCGCCAGAAGGACGGGATGACCACCAGGTGCGCCGCGCCCACCGCGCGGGCGAGGGAGGCGACCTGGCGGACGTGCTCCCACGTGGCGTCCCAGACCGCCGGCCCCCGGTGCAGGGAGGTGAAGACGGTGCCGGCGGACACCTTCAGGCCGCGCCGGGCGGTCTCGTCGGCGAGCTTCGCCGGGTCGGTCGGGAGGTAGCCGTAGGGCCCCAGCTCGATCCACTCGTAACCGGCCTCCGCGACCTCGTCCAGGAACCTCTCCCACGGCACCTGCCGCGGGTCGTCGGGGAACCAGACGCCCCAGGAGTCGGGCGCGGAGCCGACCCTGATCCGGTCCAGGGCCTGGGTGCTGGCGGTGCTGTCCATGCGGCGTGTCCTTTCGCCCGCGTACGGGCGGGGGAGGCGGGGCGGAGGGTGCGGGCGGTGCGCGGCGCGGCGCGGCTCAGGCCGCGGTGCCCGGGTCGGGGCCGCCGGGCGGCCCGGCGGTGTCCGCGCCCCGCACGTGGGCGAGTTCATGTCTGAGGGCGGCCAGTTCCGCGCCGCCCGCCATGTGGTCGGTGAGTTCCTCCAGGGTGACCTCGCTGCGGTCGGCGTCCAGGTCCATCGTGCCCAGCCGCAGGACGGTGAAGTGGTCGCCGACCAGATGGGCGTGGTGCGGGTTGTGGGTGATGAACACGACGCCCAGGCCCCGGTCGCGGGCCGCCGCCACGTACTTCAGCACCACCCCCGACTGCTTCACGCCGAGCGCCGCGGTCGGCTCGTCCAGGATGAGGACGCGCGCCCCGAAGTGGACGGCGCGGGCGATCGCCACGGACTGGCGCTGCCCGCCGGAGAGCGTGCCGATCGGCTGGTCCAGGTCGTCGAGCACGATGCCCATGGCCCGCAGCTCCTGGTCCGCCGTCCGCTTCATCCGGGTGATGTCGAGGCGGCGCAGCGGCCCTCGGCCGCGGGTCAGCTCCGAGCCGAGGAAGAAGTTCCGCCACACCGGCATCAGCGGCACCGTGGCGAGGTCCTGGTAGACGGTGGCGATCCCGCGGTCCAGGGCGTCCCTCGGGCTGCGCAGCCGTACCGGCTCGCCGTCGACGAGGAACACCCCCTCGGTGTGCTGGTGCAACCCTGCGATGATCTTGATGAGGGTGGACTTGCCCGCGCCGTTGTCGCCGAGGACGCAGGTCACCCGGCCCGACCGGACGGCGAGGTCGACGCCGTGGAGGGCGCGCACATTCCCGTACGCCTTGCCCGCGCCGCGCAGCTCCACCAGCGGGGTCCCCGGGGCCGGGCCCGCCGGAGCGCCGTGCGGCGTGTCGTTCGTTGCCATGGGGATCACCTCCGGGTCGCCGTGCGGCGGACCCACAGATTGACGAGGGCGGCGAGCAGCAGCATCACGCCGAGGAACGCCTTGAACCAGTCGGGGTTCCAGTCGGCGTAGACGATGCCCTGGGACACCATGCCGAAGATGAAGGCGCCGATCACCGGGCCGACGGCGGAGCCGTAGCCGCCGGTGAGCAGGCAGCCGCCGATGACCGCGGCGATGATGTAGAGGAACTCGTTGCCGACGCCCTCGCCGGACTGCACGGTGCGGAACGAGAACAGCAGGTGCATGCCGACGAACCAGGCGCCCGCGCCGACCCCCATGAAGAGGGCGACCTTCGTCCGGTCCACGGGGACGCCGACGGCGCGGGCGCTCTCCTTGCTGCCGCCGACGGCGAAGACCCAGTTCCCGAACCGGGTGCGCAGCAGCAGCCAGCTCGCGGCGGCGGCGAACAGCAGCCACCAGAAGACGGTGATCTTGACGTGCGTCCCGCCGACGGCGACCTCGGAGGCGAAGATCCGCCGGGCCTCGTCGAAGCCGTCCATGTCGGCGACGGAGTCGCTGGCGACGTTCCCGGTGAACAGCTTGGTGACGGCCAGGTTCGCGCCCTGGAGGACCAGGAAGGAGCCCAGGGTGATGAGGAAACTGGGCAGCCCGGTCCTGATCAGCAGCCAGCCGTTGAACGCGCCGACGGCGAGGGAGAACACCAGGGCGACGGCCACGCCCGTCCAGACGTTCAGCGTCAGCTGGAACGACAGGATCGCCGCCGTGAGCGCCGAGGACGTGACGGCGACACCGGCGGACAGGTCGAACTCGCCGCCGATCATCAGCAGGGCGACGGGGACGGCCATGATGCCCATGACGGACGCCTGGTACAGCACGGTGGCCAGGGAGCCCGCCTCGCGGAAGGCGGGGGCAACGGAGAAGAAGAACAGGTAGACGGCGACCGCGGCGATGAGCGCGCCGATCTCCGGGCGGGCCAGCAGCCTGCGGCCCGCGGAGCGCCGGGCTCGGCGGCCGCCTCCCGGGGCGGCCTCGCGGGCCGGGGCCGGCGGCGGGGAGGTCGTCGCCGGGGCCGCGGCCGGAGGCACGGCCGTCACCGGGTCCCCTTCGCGGCGAACGCGGCGACGGCGTCGACGTTGTCCCGGTCGACGAACGCGGGACCGGTGAGCACCGGCTGCTGCCCGCCGCCGCTGACGTTGCCGTTGGTCGTGTACAGCCACAGGGAGTCGACCGCCAGATAGCCCTGGAGGTACGGCTGCTGGTCGACGGCGAACCGGACCGTTCCCGCCTTGACCGCCTCCACCAGGTCCTTGTTGAGGTCGAAGGTGGCGACCTGCACCTTGCCGCCCGCGTCGGCGGCCGCCTGCACGGCGGTCAGCGCGAAGGGGGCGCCGAGGGTGACGACGTGGTCGACGGCGGGGTCCTGGGTGAGTTTGGCGGTGACGGTCGACTTCACCGACGGCATGTCCGTGCCGTTGACGTACAGGTTCTCCAAGGCGCCCTTGAAGGTCTTCTTCACCCCGGCGCAGCGGGCCTCCAGGCCCACGTTCCCCTGCTCGTGGATCACGCAGAGGCCCCGCTTGGCGCCGAGCCGGTTCAGCTTCTCGCCGAAGGCCTCGCCGGCCACGGACTCGTCCTGGCCGAAGAACTGCAGCAGGCCCTGGTCCTTCCACTCGCCCAGCCCCGAGTTGAACCCGACGACGGGTATCCCGGCGGCCTCCGCCTTGGCGATCACGGCCTTCATCGCGTCCGGTTTGGCGAGGGTGACCGCGATGCCGTCGACCTTCTGGTCGATGGCGTTCTGCACCAGGTTCGCCTGGGTGGCGGCGTTGGGGTCGGAGGAGTACACGAGCTTGACGCCGCCCTTGGCCGCGGCGGTCTCGGCGCCCTTGCGGATGAGGTCCCAGAAGCTGTCCCCGGGGCCTCCGTGGGTGACCATCGCGACCGTCATCCGGGGGGCGCCGGCCTTGCCTGCGGTGTCCGCGCCGGCGGCGTTCTCCTGGGCCTGCCTCCCTCCGGAGCCGCTGGAGCAGCCGGCGACCGCGAGTGCGGACGCCGCGGCGGCGGCGGTGAGGGCGGCGAGTCTGCGGGGGCGGGGCTGATACGTGCGGTCCATCTGTCCTGCACCTCATTGCGCGACAGGGGGAGGGCGGCGGACCCGGGGAGAGGGGTCCGCGAGAGCCCGGGGCGTCAGCCGCGGCGGATCGGCGGCGCGGCTGTTGGGACCGGATCCAAGCCCGCGCGGCCGACCCCTGTCAATACTTTGTCCGGACATCATTTCAGGAGCAGGTGAGAATGTCCGTACAAAGTATTGACAGGGATTCCGGGGAAGCCATAGACCTGGACCCGGCCCCACCAGGCACGGACCCCCTCCCCGTACGCACCCCACCGCCCCAGGAGCGACGCGCATGGCCGACGCAACCGAGACCTTCGACCTGATCACCATGGGGCGGGTGGGAGTGGACCTCTACCCCCTCCAGACCGGTGTGCCCCTCGCACAGGTGGAGAGCTTCGGCAAGTTCCTCGGCGGCTCCGCCACGAACGTCGCCGTCGCCGCCGCCCGCCTCGGCCGCACCGCGGCGGTGGTCACCCGCACCGGGGACGACCCCTTCGGCACGTACGTCCACCAGGCGCTCAAGGAGTTCGGCGTCGACGACCGCTGGGTGACCCCGGTCCCCGCCTACCCGACGCCCGTCACGTTCTGCGAGATCTTCCCGCCCGACCACTTCCCGCTCTACTTCTACCGCCGGCCCAAAGCGCCCGACCTGGAGATCCATCCCGGCGAACTCGACCTCGGCGCCATCCGCCGGGCCCGCGTCTTCTGGATGACGGGCACCGGGCTCAGCGCGGAACCCAGCCGCACCGCCACCCTCACCGCCCTCGCGGCCCGCGCCAAGGCCGGCCCCACCGTCTTCGACCTGGACTGGCGCCCCATGTTCTGGGACGACCCCGCGCAGGCCCGCGCCGCCTACGCCGAGGCCCTGCGCCACGCCACCGTCGCCGTCGGCAACATCGACGAGTGCGAGATCGCCACGGGCGCCCGCGACCCCCGCGCCTGCGCCGACGCCCTGCTCGCGGCAGGCGTCGAGCTCGCCGTCGTCAAACAGGGCCCCCGCGGCGTCCTCGCCGCGCACCGCGACGGCACCACCGCCGAGGTGCCGCCCGTCCCCGTCGACGTCGTCAACGGCCTCGGCGCCGGCGACGCGTTCGGCGGCTCGCTGTGCCACGGCCTGCTCTCCGGCTGGGAACTGGAGCGGACCATGCGGTACGCCAACGCCGCGGGCGCCCTCGTCGCCTCCCGGCTCGCCTGCTCCTCCGCGATGCCCACCGCCGCCGAGCTCGACGCCCTCGTCGCCCGCGGCTAGGCCGTGCCCGGCAGCCCCCGCCCCCGCCGTCGCTGCCCCCTCGCCCCCTGCCCCCTCCCCGCTTCCTCCCGCCCGCCGCGTGAGAGGCCCGCCCCCAGACCCCGTCCCCGCGCCCGGACACCGCCCGTCCGCAGCCACCGGACGGGCTTGAGTAGGAGCCCGACGTGACCATCAGCATCTCCGCACTCGCCACCCTGCGGGCCAGGCACCCCGAGGCCATCGCCGAGGCCGCCGCACGCCGCTCCCGGCGCCCCCTGCTCGGAGCCGGCGGCCGCCTCATGATCGTCGCCGCCGACCACCCCGCGCGCGGCGCCCTCGCCGTCGGCGGCGACCCGCTCGCCATGGCGAACCGCGCGGACCTGCTCGAACGGCTCTGCACCGCCCTGTCCCGCCCCGGGGTCGACGGCGTCCTCGCCACCGCGGACATCCTGGAGGACCTGCTCCTCCTCGGCGCCCTCGACGGCAAGGTCGTCATGGGCTCCATGAACCGCGGCGGCCTCGCCGGCGCCCGCTTCGAGCTCGACGACCGGTTCACCGGCCACCGCGCCGAGGACCTCGCCCGGCTCCGCTTCGACGCCGGCAAGCTCCTCCTGCGCATCGACTACACCGACCCGGGCTCCCTCACCACCCTGCACGCCACCGCCCGCGCCATCGACGCCATGGCCGCCCTGCGGCTCCCCGTGTTCGTCGAACCCTTCATCTCCCGCCGCGGCGAGCACGGCGTACGCAACGACCTCGGCGCCGCGGCGGTGACCCGCGCCATCGCGATCGCCTCCGGACTCGCCGGAACCTCCGCCTACACCTGGCTGAAACTGCCGGTCACCGACGACCCCGACGACATGGCCGCCGTCCTGGAGACCTCCACCCTCCCCGCCGTCCTCCTGGGCGGCGACGTCGGCGAGGACCAGGACGGAGCGTACGAGCGGTGGCGCAAGGCCCTCCGACTGCCCACCGTGCAGGGCCTCGTCGCCGGACGCTCCCTGCTCTACCCCGCCCGCGGCAGCGTGGAGGACGCCGTGGACACCGCCGTCGGCCTGCTGTGACGAGGAGCCACCACCATGACCACCACCCACCACCTGCCCGCGGGCAAGGCCGCGAACGGCCCGTACGCCGTCGACATCGGCCCCGGCTCCGCCGGCGCCGGCCCCGGCTCCGCCGGCTGGGCCCACTCGAGCCTGCGCGTGCTCGACCTGCCGCCCGGCGGCCGGCACACGTACGACACCGGCGACAGCGAATGGATCGTGCTGCCCCTCTCCGGCTCCTGCACCGTCACCGCCGACGACCGGACCTTCCCGCTCACCGGCCGCCCCGACGTCTTCCGCGCCGTCACCGACTTCGCGTACGCGCCCCGCGACGCCCGGGTCTCCCTCACCACCCCCGGCGGCGGCCGCTTCGCCCTCGCCGGAGCCCGCTGCGACCGCCGCCTGCCCGCCCGCCACGGCCCGGCCTCCGGCGTCCCCGTGGAACTGCGCGGCGCCGGCACCTGCTCCCGCCAGGTCAACAACTTCGCCGCGGCGGACGCCTTCCCCTGCGACCGCCTCATCGCCGTGGAGGTCCTCACCCCCGGCGGCAACTGGTCCTCGTACCCGCCGCACAAGCACGACGAGCACCGCCCCGGCGAGGAGTCCGCGCTGGAGGAGGTCTACTACTTCGAGATCGCCGCCCGCGGCGGCACACCCGGCTTCGGCTACCAGCGGGTCTCCCCGTCCGGCCGCGGCCGCGGCACCGACGTCCTCGCCGAAGTGCGGCACGGCGACACCGTCCTCATCCCCGACGGCTGGCACGGCCCGTCCATCGCCGCGCCCGGCCACCCCATGTACTACCTCAACGTCATGGCCGGGCCCGGCACCGAACGCGCCTGGCTGATCCGCGACCACCCCGACCACGCCTGGATCCGCTCCACCTGGCCGGACCAGCCCGTCGACCCCCGCCTCCCCCTCTACACCGCCCCGTCCGAGTGAGGTCACCCCGCATGAGCCCGTCCACGCGCCGCCTGACCGTCGCCCAGGCCCTGGTGCGCTTCCTGTCGGCCCAGTACACCGAACGCGACGGCGTCCGGCACCGGCTCATCGCCGGCACCTGGGGCATCTTCGGCCACGGCAACGTCGCCGGCCTCGGCCAGGCACTCCTCGAAGCCGGCGAGGAGGCCATGCCGTTCCACCAGGGCCGCAACGAGCAAGCCATGGTGCACGCAGCCGTCGGCTACGCCCGGCACCTCAACCGGCTCTCCGCGATGGCCGTCACCACCTCCATCGGCCCCGGCGCCACCAACCTCGTCACCGGCGCCGCCCTCGCCACCGTCAACCGGCTGCCCGTCCTCCTGCTGCCCGGGGACTCCTTCGCCACCCGCACCGCCGACCCCCTCCTCCAGCAGCTCGAACACCCCGTGTCCGCCGACGTGACCGTCAACGACACCCTCCGCCCCGTCTCCCGCCACTTCGACCGGATCACCCGCCCCGAGGCGCTCGTCCCCGCCGCCCTCCAGGCGATGCGCGTCCTCACCGACCCGGCGGACACCGGAGCCGTGACCCTGGCACTGCCGCAGGACGTCCAGGCCGAGGCATACGACTGGCCCGAGGCGTTCTTCGCGGACCGCGTCTGGACCGTGCGCCGCCCCGCCCCCGACCCCGCCGAACTCGCCGCCGCGGCCGACGCCGTCCGCGCCGCCGAGCGCCCCCTGCTCATCGCCGGCGGCGGAGTCCACCACAGCCAGGCCGAGGACGCCCTGCGGGCCCTCGCCGACGCCACCGGCATCCCCGTCGCCTCCACCCAGGCCGGCAAGGGCTCCCTGCGCCACGACCACCCCGCGGACCTCGGCGGCATCGGCCACACCGGCACCGCCGCCAGCGACGACCTCGCCCGCACCGCCGACCTCGTCATCGGCGTCGGCACCCGCTACACCGACTTCACCACCGCCTCCGGCACCCTCTTCGCCCGCCCCGACGTCCGCTTCGTCAACCTCAACATCGCCCCCTTCGACGCCCACAAGATGGCCGCCCGCACCCTCGTCGCCGACGCCCGCGCCGGCCTCGCGGCACTCGCCGAGGCACTCGCCGGACACCGCGTCGACCCCGCGTACGAGGCCGAGTACCGCGCGGGCAAGGAACGGTGGGACCGGGTCGTCGCCGCCGCCTACCGCGCCGACGACGACACGGCCGTACCCACCCAGACCCAGGTCCTCGGCCTCCTCGACGAGACCGTCGGGGACGACGACGTCGTCGTCAACGCCGCCGGGTCCCTCCCCGGCGACCTGCACAAGCTGTGGCGGGCCCGCTCCCCGCGCCAGTACCACCTGGAGTACGGCTACTCCTGCATGGGCTACGAGATCCCCGGCGGCATCGGCGTCCAACTCGCCGCGCCCGGCACGCCCGTGTGGTCCCTCGTCGGCGACGGCACGTACCTGATGATGCCCACCGAGATCGTCACCGCCGTCCAGGAGGGCCTCCCCGTCAATCTCGTCCTCCTCCAGAACCACGGCTACGCCTCCATCGGCGGCCTGTCCGAGCAGGTCGGCGGGGAACGCTTCGCCACCGCCTACCGCTACCGCACCCCCGACGGCGCGTTCGTCGGCGCACCGCTCCCCGTCGACCTCGCCGCCAACGCCGCCAGCCTCGGCATGGACACCCTCCGCGCCCGCACCGTCGGCGAACTGCGCCGCGCCCTGCGGGCCGCCCGCGCCTCCGACCGGCCCACCTGCGTGTACGTCGAGACCGCGCCGCCCGGCGCGGAGGCACCCGGCGCCCAGGCATGGTGGGACGTCCCCGTCGCCGAGGTCGCCTCCCGGGAGGCCGCCGTCGCGGCCCGCAAGACGTACGAGAGCCACACCCCCGCCATCCGCCGCCACCTCTGAACCCCGCCGCCGCCCCGGCACCCTCCCCCCGCACCGGACCCGGCCGGGTCCGGCAGCGGTGCCGCACCAGGGGCCGCCGCCGGTACGCCCATACCGGCCGCGCCCCCGCCGGCAGGTGCCCGCACCCACACAGGATGAGTACGCGTACTCACGTGCGACTCGCCCGGCTGTTCGTAACCTCCGGTCATGAACAGTCAGAACACCGCCCCCGCGGACGCCTTCCGCGTCGGCGTCACCGGGGTCGGCGCCAGCCTGCCGGAGCAGGTCGTCGACTCCGAGCGGCTGCTCCGGGACATCGCCGGCGCCAGCGGGCCCACCCTGCCGCCCGGCATATTCGAGCGGGCGACCGGCATCACCACCCGCCGCGCGGCGGGCCCCGGCGAGTACGCCTCCACCCTCGCGGAGCGCGCCGCGCGCACCGCCCTCGACCGGGCCGGACTCGACCCCCTCGACCTCGACCTGCTGGTCTTCGCGTCCGCCACCCGGGACATGGTGGAACCGGCCACCGCGCACATCGTCCAGGCGTCGCTCGGCTCCCGCGCCCACGCCCTCGACGTGTCAAATGCGCGTAGGTCCACCCTTTGACGCTCGGGGTCGTCTGTGCAGGTCAGCGGCCGATTGCGCCCCGGAATACCGAACGCCCCGCCTGCTCTGGCGGGGCGTAGCGGGCGCCTCAGGGCCTAGGGCCGCTGGGTCGCGTCAGTCGGTGGAGTCGCCACCCTCAGGCGCAGCGCCCCATCTTTACGTTGCGTCCACGGATCGGGCCAAGGGTTGACCTCGAACACGCCGTTCAACCAGCATGACTACTGGACCAGTCCACTAGTCGAGTAAGGGCCTGATCATGGCACTGCCGAAGTACGACCAGATCGCCGCAGATATTCGCGGCCGGATCGTGCGGGGAGACCTGAAGCCGGGCGACTCCCTGCCTTCCGAGCGGGAGTTGACCGAGCGATGGTCGGTGTCCCGCGCGACCGTTGTTCGAGCGCTTGAGGTGCTGCGGCACGAGGGGCTCATCGAGACCCGCCAGGGCACGGGGTCCACGGTTCGCGAACGGGTGCTGCTGGCCCGGACGGCGGGTGAGCGCTATAAGGCGTCCGTGGACACCGGGCACATCTACACGGCAGGTGAGCACGCAACGATCGTGTCTGCCGAGCTGGTTCCCGCTCCGGAGGATGTGGCTACCGCCCTCGGCGTTCAGTCGGGCGATCAGGTGGCCCGGCGGCAGCGTGTTACGTACGAGGGTGAGAATCCGACCGCCACCAGTTGGAGTTGGTTCACTGCCGAGGTGCTGGAGGCGGCGCCGCGTCTCCTTCAGCGTGAGCGCATCCGCGAGGGCACGACACGGTACGTCGAGATGCAGACCGGGCGGCGCCCTCACACAGCCCGGGACTGGTGGACGGCTCGGCTCGCCACACCCGAAGAGTTGGAGCTGCTGCACCTCGACGGCCCCGAAGCGGTGAGCGAGGTTCGCCACGTGACGTACTGCGAGGAGGGCAGGCCCCTGACGTACGAGGTTGGTATCTCCCCCGCCGGTCGCTGGTCGCGGACGGAGGAATACGCGATGAGTAACTGACCCTCGCCGCACAGGGATACAGCCCCCACCTCATTCGGGTGGGGGCTTTTCCGTATCCGTTGACATGACTAGTCAACCGGTGGACCATTCAAGTGGGCGGCTGGCTACGGTCGGTGACACCGCAGCCTCAGCCTGCCCATGCCCAAGACCTGCCAGACCCCGGCGCCGCTGGCACGGCCCGGGGCTTGGCCAACGCTGTAGAGGAGCGTCAACGATGAGCATTATCCATGCCTTACTGCGTCTGCTGCTGGGCGTGTTCGCGCCCGGTTCCGGTCGACGGCGGGCGGGCACGCGCCCGACCACGGCGGCCCCCGCCACACAGCCCCAGACCTCTCGTCCCTCGTACGGGCAGGTGGCGCAGTTCGGCCCGGGGTGGGGATGGACCGCGCGGCCCCGGTCCCCGTACGGGCTGCGCGAGACGTTCGACGGCGAGACCCTCGCCCTGGTCCGGCCGTACCTGGTCGCGCACGAGCGGCGGCAGGAGAGGCTGCGGCAGCAGCGGCGCTGCCTCACGCTCGTGATGGCGGCGGACTTCGGGATCGACCTTGACCGGCGCGTCCTTCACGGGGTGTCCCGGTGAGCGCGCGCCTGAAGCGGGTCGAGCCGCTGGACACGGCCCCGTGCGGGGTGCGGCGTCCGGGGTGGGAGCGTCCGGGGCCCGGTCGACACCGCCTGCCGTGCATCCTCCCGGGCGGGCATGAGGGTGAGCACCGGGACGCGTTCGCGCAGACGTGGACGGCCCCGGTCCCGTGCGGGGCGCGGCGGTCCGGGTGGGAGCGGCCCGGCCCCGGACGCCACCGCCAGCCGTGTGTCCTGCCCGCCGGTCACGACGGCGGGCACCGGGACACGCTCGGGCAGACGTGGGCGGCCCCGGTCGAGCCTCAGGAGGAGAGCGTGCAGCCCGGCTACCGGGCGCCTGCACGGAAGCCCATCCGTATGTGCGTGAGGTGCAACCACATCACGGACACCCCCGTCATCGTCGCGGAGATCGATCAGGGGACCGGGCCCGGGTTCACGGTGTACGCCTGTCTTGGGTGCGCCCCGTACTACGTCGCGCGCCCCGAGCGGCACCGCGTGCAGCCTGACTGCGCGGGCGGTGCCGAGTGAGCGCGGTCGCACGGTGACCGTGCACACCCTTGACCACGGCCCGGTGACCGTGCCGGAGCCCGACTGGTGCCGGGGCCACGACCAGGGCGCCCCGCAGTACCGAGCGGACGTGACCCACACCGGGCCGTCGCTGTCCCTGACGGCGCCGTCCCGGCGGGGCCCGGTCGAATGGCTGCATGCCGTGGTAGACGCCGCGCCGTACAGCGCCCGCGAACGGGACGTGGCGGTCGTGGTGGAGCTGGGCGGCGGCTCGTACCGGTACAGCCCGGAGGGACTGCGCGAACTCGCGGACGACCTGACGGCACAGCTCCAAGAGATCCGGGCGTTCGCAGACACGCTGGCCGCGATCCGTGCGAACGAGGGCGGTGACCGGTGAGCGGGCGCCGCACGATCGTGGACACGTGGGCGGAGATGGACCGCACCGGTCTGTCCGGGGCGTGCGTGATGGATGAGCACCGCTATTGCACTCCTCCGCAGGACGTGTACGTGGTCCAGCGGGGGCAGCCGGTGACCGAGCCGCCCGCCGTGTCGATCAGGTGCGCGTGCGCCTGCCATGAGGGCGTACCCGTCCGGCGGGAGGTCGTCACCGTGTAGACCGGCCGCCCGTCCCGCTTCCCTTCCCCCAGGCGGGCGGGGCGGGCGGCCCCTGACAGCCTCCCGCGCCCGGCGTCCATGGCCCCCGGCCAGGCGCGGGAGGCACCCAACGGCCCCCGGGAATCCCTCCCGGGGGCCTTGTGCTGCCCGCGTCTACTCGTCGGCCGACCCTGCCCGCCACGCGGTCACCGCCCGCCGCCAACGGCGCCACGACGCGTAGACGACCATGAACTCTGCGGGCATCCCGAGCGGTCCCCCGTTCGGCCAGTCCCGCTCCGCCTTGCTGAGCTTCCCCCGCCACACCGGTTCGGCACGCGGCGGCGGCGCGGGAGTCTCGGCGGCCCGCACGCTGCGGGCGGCGCGGGCCGCCCGGCGGGGCGTTGTCACGAGCCTGCCCCCGCGTCGTCGACGATGCGCCACCCGAGCTGGGTCATGGCGCGCGGGGTGAGCCCCAGCGCCTCACCCGCGTGCCGGGCCTCCTGCGCCTGCCACGCGGACGCCTCTCCCGCGAGAATCGCAGCTTCGTACACGATCAGTACGGCGACCGTGCCCCGCGCCGTGTCGTCCCACTGCGTCGCCTGCGGGGACTGCCACAACTCCTCCCACCGGGCCCGGTCCGCGTCCGTCCACTCCCGCCCGGCAGGCATCTCCGGCACGGGCAGCGTGCACCCCTGGGCAGGCAGGCTCACCAGGGCGGCGCGGCCCTGCCCCCGGTGGGCGCGGCTGTACGGCTTCGACGGGTCCCGTGGTGCGGGCATAGCTCACCCTCCGTGGCTGGTGTTGGGGTTGATTGGTCGACCGATCGCCCGGAGCCCTCCTCCGCGTCGTCGCCCCCCTACCCCTTGGGGGTTACCCCCTGGGGTGGGTTCACGGTCGGTGAGCGGTGCGCTGGGCTACATCCAGCCGTGTGTGCAGGACGCTGCGGGCGCGCAGTGCTGCCTGTAGCTGTGCGTCGTCTCCTGCCTGGCGGGCGCGAACGACGGCGGCGTGTGCCTGGCGCAGCGGTTCGTAGTGGTGCTTCCAGCGGTTGCGGTCGCGCGGGTCGAACGCGTCGAGCCACACGGTGAACTCGTCGTCGGTCATGTTTCCCTCGCAGGTCGGTGCGGGCCGCGCCGTACGAGCATCGAGCTGTACGGCGCGGCCTTCGGCGGTGAGGTCAGACCGTGAACGGCTCGATGTCTTCCCCGAGCACGGTCGGGGCGGCGGGGCGGCGGGGATCGCGCGGGACGGGGTTCTCCTCGCGGGGCACGCCGTAGTAGTCGCGCATGCTGGCGAGGATTCCTCGGGTGGCGGATGCCGCCGCGTCGTTGAGCCCCTTGGCCGACTCGGCGGCCTTCACGCCCTGGGCGGCTGCCAATCGGTGGGGGTCGGTGTCCTGCTCGGCGGCACCGGCCACGGCCATCGCGATGATGGCCTTCTGGGCGTTCTTGACGTCGCGGTCGTCGCACCCCCGGGAGTAGAGGTAGTCGGCTCCCCACGCCGTGACGACCAGGGCGCCGACGTCATCTTGGCGCTGGGCGAGGTGGATGAGGGTGCTTTGTGGGTCGTTGCTGCCGTCGAGGATCATGCGGGCGTCCTCCCGGGCGATCATCTCGCGGTTGCGGGTAAGGGTGGGGAACGCGTTGGTGATGAACGAGGCGCGGGCCACGGTGATGTTGTTGTCGGCGGTGCGGTGCTTGTCGGCGGTCTTCTGCTCGGCGTCGGTGAGGAGGTCCTGCATCATGCGCTTGCGACCCTCGGGGTAGAGGGTGTCGTTCAGGCGCAGCTTCTCCATCTCGTTGTGCGCGAAGTTGAGAAGGGTGTCGTAGGAACGGACGGTCTTGAGCGCGGTGGCGATCTGCGTGCGGCCGGTCGCGGGCAGGCGGCCGGTTGGGTGGTCGGTTTCGTGAGCGGCAATGGCCTTGATCACTCCGGCCATGATGGTGTCGATCTCGCTCTTGATCTGTTCCATGTGTGCTCTTCTCTATCGGCGGGGGCTTGCTCCCGGCGGCCGGTTGGCCACTGGGAGGCTTGGAGAGGGCGCCGGAGGACGTGGCTGCGTCCCGAGACACGACCGGGCGCGGCAGTCGTCCCTGCGGTCCATGCGCGGTGCGGGGGGTGTAGGTCCCGTCGAGTACGGGGGCCAGGTCGACACACCTCCCCGACCCGCCGGCGCGCAGCTGGCAGGGAGTGGCCGGCGGGGTGGCGTCCGGCGCGGAGTCGACGGCGGCGCGTTGCCGGTCGCGCTCCGCGTACCTGCTGACCACACGCCCGGCGGCGGGTGGGGCGGGTCACGGTGCGCGCATGTCAGCGGGGGCAGACGTAGTGCAACCGCACGGGGGCCTGTACAGCGTCGGCTGACGCGGTCACGCGGCGTCGCCACCCACTGGCGGGTCCGGGTGGACCGGACTGCGCTTGTGGGGCGTACGGCGGGGTGCGGGCGGCTCATCGGCCCGGCGGCCGAGCACACCCCCGAGGATGAGGCGTAGCCGCTCCCGCTGGCGCGGGCTGAGCGGCGGCGCGGCGTCCACCAGGGCGCGGATGCGTGCCCGGTAGCCGTCCGGCTCGGGGCCCGGCGCAGCGGGGGGAGGAGTGCTGGGGTCGGTCGCCACGGGGCGTCACCTCCATAGGTTCCGGCACGCGAAACGGCCCCGGACCACGGAGCGTGGTCGGGGGCCGCTTCAGGCAACGGGATTGCTCTACAGGTCGTGCTTCCACTCAACTTCGACGCGCTTCGACACGTCTACCCGACTGCCGGGTTGGTGCGGCAGAAGCGTGATGTTCAGCAGAGTGCGGACGACATCGCGTCGCCGATCGAGATGAAGCGTTGGCCACACAACAGCGATGTCCGGACGCACAACGTCACGCAGGACGGCGGGGACGCGCAGCTCGTAGGCTCGCTTCTCTGCTGCTTCGATCTCTGGCAGCAAGCGAGCTTCGATCCGGGCGAGAGCCGATGCGCTGAGTTTCCCTGTGGCGGCGGTGTCATAGAACTCATCCAGCCGGGCCCGCTTCTCGGCCGCCTCTTCCAGGGCGCGTTGCACGTCTGCGGCCGTGGTGTCGTTCGCGATCAGGTCGGCGGCGTCCGGGCTCGACAGCCGTTCGATCACGAGCCTTTCGATGTAGTCGTCCAACCGTTCCTGACGGACCACGGTGCACTTCGAGGAGAGACTTTCCCTTGTGCCCCGGCAGGCGTATGACGCGCGCCCTACTGCGCCATTGATGAACGCCATAGGGCCTCCGCACACGCCGCAACGAACGATGCCTGTGAGAAGGTGACGCGTCCGCCCGTCCCTGTGGTACGAGCGCCCCGGGCGGGACAAGCGCTGTACGCAGGTGTAGAACGTCGCGTCATCCAGCAGACGCGGCCAGCACGCCTTGCCGATGACCTTCCCCTGATGCACGCGCTGGCCGATGTAGCCAGGGTTGGTGACCATGCGGCTGATGCCACTGGTTTGCCACGCCTTGCCCCACCCAGTTGTGATCTTGCGTCGGTTGAAGTCCACGGCGATGGTCCGCAGCGATTCTCCCGCCGCCACCCGCCTAGCGGCTTCCCGGACCACCGCTGCTTGCTCCGGGTGTGGAATCTGTCGTGCGAACGCTCCGGTCTTGGGGTCGTACTCCCGCACGTAGCCGAAAAGCAGGCGGCCGTGCGGCCCACCCTTCTTGGCGTGGTTGCGCTTGTCCCTCATGATCCGATCCCGGGTCATGCTCGATTCGCGCTCGTCCAGCAAGGCGTCAAGGCCCGTGGTGAACCGGTCGTCGGTTCGCGTCAGGTCGTACAAGCGGCCCTTGTACGACCACTGAACCCCGTTGTCCTCCGCGACACGCCGCAGCTTGACGTACGCCTCCAGATCACGCTGAGCGCGCGATGACTCCCATGTCACGAGAACATCGGCGCGACCCTGCTCCAAGAACTTGATCAGCGCGTCGTACTGCGGGCGTTCCTTGGTCGCGTACCGGGACGCGGAACGGGCGTTGTCCTTGAAGACTTCCGCGAGGGTCCAGCCGCGCCGCTCACACTCGGCGGTGCACTCGTCGATCTGCTGGGATACGGAACGCAACTGCTGGCGAGGGTCGTACGACACGCGGGCGTAGATCACAGCGCGAAGCGGTCGCCCCGCTACTGGCCCGGCGGTCAGCGCTGCCTCAGTAGTGGAGCGGCCTGTAGCCTGGCGCATGGTTCCTCACTCACCTCTCTGAGCTGGGGATCAAGGCCCTGAGCTGGTGTCCCATCACCGGTTCAGGGCCGTTTCACAGAAGAGTGTGCGAGCGAGATTTGGCGGTGACCAACGCGTGCAACAGCTTCGTCAACGGCATCGACCTCGCCCGCACCATGATCCTCGCGGGCCGCGCACACCGCGCCCTCGTCGTCACCGGCGAGACCCCCAGCAGGGCCGTGCGCCGCCGGCCCGCCGACCTCGACCAGTTCCGCGACGGCTTCGCCGGCTACACCTTCGGCGACGCGGGCGCCGCCGTCGTCCTCCAGGCCGTGGAACGCGGCGGCATCCTCGACGTCGACACCTCCACGCACTCCGAGCACTGGGGCGTCGGCGGCATCTTCGGCGGCGGCTCGCGCCACCCGCGCGGCGACGAGCACACGTACTTCCGCGGCGACGGCAAGGAACTGCGCGAGGTGTTCGAGAAGGTCGGGACCTCCGTGCTCGACCGGATGCGCACCCGCACCGGCCTGGACTGGACCGACTTCCGGCACGTCCTGGTCCACCAGGTCACCGTGCCCTACCTGGAGCGGTTCGCCGAGATGACCGGCGTGCCCGAGGACCGCCTCGTGGTCACCGTGCCCGAGCTCGGCAACGTCGCCAGCGCCAGCCTCGGCGTCCAGCTCGACCGGGTCCACGACGGGCTGCGCCCCGGCGACAAGCTGCTGTTCGTCGGGCTCGGCGGCGGGATCAGCATCATGACGATGGTCTGGGAGCACGCATGACCGCGCTGTGGGTGATCGTGCCCGCCCACCAGGAAGCCGCACGGCTCGGCGGCACGCTCGACGCGCTCGCCGCCCAGCACGACCGCGACTTCACCCTCGTCGTCGTGGACAACGCCTCCACCGACGGCACCGCCCGGATCGCCGAGCGGTTCGCCGCCCGCGCGCCGTTCCCCGTACACGTCCTGCGGGAACCGGAGAAGGGCGTCGGCTGCGCCGTGGACACCGGGTTCCGCCACGCCATCGGGCAGGGCGCCCGCCTGCTCGCCCGCACCGACGCCGACTGCCTGCCGCACCCCGGCTGGACCGCCGCCGCCCGGGCCGCGCTGACCGCGGGCGCCGGCCTCGCCTGCGGCCGGATCACGGCCCGCCGCGACGAGAACGGGCCCCTGGCCCGCGCCGCGTTCCGCGCCATGGTCGGCACGGCCGCGTTCTTCGGCCGCATCCGCCCCGCGCACCGGCGCCGCCACGGCTACCTCACCCCGTACCGCATGCACGCCGGCAACAACATGGCCGTCACCGCCGCACTGTACGAAGCCGTCGGCGGGATGCCCCGCCGGCCCTCGCCCACGGACCGGCTGTTCCTCAACCGGGTCCGGCGCCACACGGCGGCGATCGTCCGCGTGCCCGGCATGGTCGTGGAGAACTCCACCCGCAGGCTCCGCGCCTACGGCGTGGTCGGCACCGCCCGCTGGTACCTCGACAAGGGACCCGGCCGCCAGGGAGAGGACCCCCGCTGATGCTGGACGCCCTCGACCACGCCCTGCGCCGCGACCCCCACCGCCCGGCGATCCTCGGCACCACCCGCTCCGGCGCCGTCCGGGTCCGCGCCACCCGCGGCGACCTCGCCGCGCTCGCCGACCGCTACGCCCGCGGACTGCACGCCCGCGGACTGCGGCGCGGCGACACCGCCGGCGTCGCCGTGCGGCCGGGCCCGCGCGCCCTCGCCGTGCTGCTCGCCGCCCACCGGCTCGGCCTGCGCGCCGCGGTCCTCGACCCCGGCGCGGGCCCCGACGTGCTGCGGGCCCGGCTCGCCCTGGCCGCGCCGCGCCTCGTCCTCGCGGACGCCACCGCGCAGGCCGCCGCCGGCTGGGCGCGGCCGCTCGCCCGCCGGGCCCGCCTCGCGCTGCCCGACCTCGCCGCGCTCGGCCCCGTCGCCACCGTCGGGCCGCGGCTGCCCGGCTGCGCCCCCGCCCTCGGCGACGGCCCGTCCGGCGGCGTGCCGCCCCGGCCCGCCGACGAGGACGGCGACGCGGTCGTCGTCTTCACCTCGGGCACCACGTCCCGCCCCCGTGCCGTGGTCCACACCCGGGCCTCCTCGCCGCGGGCATGGCCGCCGTGACCGGCCTGGTCGCCCCCGCGAGGGCCGGCCCGTGCTCGGCGGCACGTTCTTCGTCCTCGTCCCCTCCCTCGCGAGCGGCGCCCCCGTCGCGCTGCCCGCCCGGTCCCCGCGCCCGCTCGCACGCCAACTGCACCGCCTGGACCCGCAGGCCACCTACCTGACACCGCCGCAGCTGCGGGCCGCCCTCGACGCCCGAGCCCGCTTCACGGGCCGCGTGTGGACCGGCTCCGCCCCCGCGAGCGCCGCGCTGCTCACCCGCGTCAAGGAAGCGGGCGCCCAGGAGGCGTGGGGCGTGTACGCGCTGACCGAGCTGTTCCCCGCGGCCGCCGTCGAACAGGCCGAGAAGGCCGCCTTCACCGGCGGCGGCGACCTCGTCGGCACACCGCTGCCCGGCGTCACGGCCAAGCCCGGCCCCACGGGGGAACTGCTGCTGTCCGGGCCGGCGGCCCGCGACCGGTACCTCGGCGAGGACCCCGACCCGTGGGTCGCCACGGGCGACCGGGCCCACCTCGACGGCGGCCGCATCGTCCTGGAGGGCCGCTGCAAGGACATGGTGCTGCGGCGGGCCGAGAACATCTACCCGGGGCTGTACGAGCCGTCACTCCATGTGCCGGGCGTGGACCTCGCCCTGCTCGTCGGCGTGCCCGCCGCCGACGGCGACGAGCGGCTCGTCGCCGTCGTCCAACCGCACCGCGACGCCGACCCCGCCCGCGTCCGGGACGCCCTGGCCGCGCCGCTGCGCCGCATGGGCACGGCCCGGCCCGACACCGTGCTGCTCGCCGACATCCCGCTGTCCGGCCGCTCGTCGAAGCCCGACCGGGCGGCCGCCGCCCGCTGGGCCGCCGCACGCCTGGACGGGAGCGGCCGGTGACGGGACCGCTGCGGGAGTCGTCCGACGACGTCGAACTGCTCGACCGGGCCCGCGAGCACAGCGACCCCGTCGTGCGGGTCGAGCACCTCGTGGTCCGCGCCGGCCTCCGGCGGGTGCGGGCCCGGGGCGCCCGCCGCACCCTCCTCTGGTACCGGGACCGCCGGTACCTGCCCGCAGACGAACGCGAGGTGCACGTCCGATGACCACGCCCACCCAGCCCCGCCGCGCGGCCGGGCGCCTCCGGGACCGGCGGGTCCACACCCGCTCCCACCCGGTGCTGTTCGCGCTGCTCGCGGCGGCCCGCCGCACGCCCGTGACCCGCATCGGCGGCACCGTCCTCGTGCACGGCACCGACGCCTTCCGGGAGGTGCTCACCCGCGTGCCGCTCGACCGCACCGCCCGCGGAACGACGGGCGGCGCCGCACGGGAGCTGTCGTCCGGCGGCCTGCTCTTCGACCAGGAGGGCGCCGGCCACCGGGACGCCCGCCGCGGTGTCGCCGCGGACCTCGGCGCCGCCGGCGTGGAACGGCTGCGGCCCGTGTGGCGGGAGGTGCTGGAGCGGCGCCTCGCCCCGCTGGAGGCGGGCGTCGGCGTCGACCTCGTCCCGCTGGCCCGCGAGGTGGCCGCTCCACCGTCCTCGCGCTCCTGGGCGGCCGCGGCGACCCCGTGGAACTCGCCGAGGCCGCCGGGCAGGCCGCGGCCGCGGCCGTACGGGACCATCTGCCCGGCCCGCGCCTGCCCGGCACGTCCCGGGCGGCCGCCGAAGCCGCCGCACGGCTGGAGCGGCTGCTCGACCAGGCAGGCCCCGACCGCCACCCGCCCCGGAACGGGGACCTCCCGCACGGCACGGCCGGCGCCTGCCCCGCGCACCCCCTGGACGGCCGGGCGGCACAGGACGGGCCGCCGCCCGGCGGGCAGCAGCGGGGACTGCGGTCCATGCTGGCCGTCGCGGCCGTGAGCACGACCGTCGCCGCGCTGCCCCGCGCGGTCGCCCGCTGCGCGGACGCCGGCCTGTGGGACGCCGCCGCCGACGACCGGCTGCGCCCCGCGCTCGTCACCGAGCTGCTGCGGGTCACCGCCCCCTCACCGGTGCTGCCCCGGGTGGCCGCGGCGGACGCCACCGTCGCCGGCTGCCCCGTACGGGCCGGGGACCGGCTCGTCCTCGTGGCACGGCACGCGGTCGGCGCCCACCGCGACGAACCCGATCCGTACCGGCCGGCGCCGCCGGGCATCGCCCAGCTGGTCTTCGGCGCAGGGCCGCACGCCTGCCCGGGGGCGCGGCTGGCCCGGGCGCAGCTCGACGACGTGCTGGCGGCGCTCGCCCCCACCGGCCGCGGGTCGCGGCGGCGCGCGTGGACCGCCGGGCCGCGCTCCCGGGCTGGCGGTCGCTCACCGTCCGCGCGGACACCGCGACGGGGAGGGCCGATGACCACCATCGCCGTCACCGGGGCCAGCGGCTTCTGCGGGTCGCACGTCGCGCGCACCGCCGCCGCCCGCGGCGCGCGGGTGCTGTGCGTGGGCCGGCGCCCCGGCCCGGTGGGGGAGCACGTCCCGTGGGACGCGGCGACCGGCCTGCCGGACCTGGCGGACGCGGACCTCGTCGTGCACTGCGCGGCAGCGGTCGGCGACCCGGTGCCGGGTTCGGCCGCGGAGGCGGTCATGCGCGCGGTGAACGTCGACGGGACGGCGCGGCTGCTGCGGCCGCCGCCGGCCGTCCCGTCGTGTGGGTCAGCAGCGCCAGCGTGTACGCCCCGCTGCCGGTGCGCACGCCGATCACCGAGGACCACCCGGTGCGCGGCCAGGTGAACGCGTACGGCAGGACGAAGGCGGCGGGGAGGCGCTGGCCCTCGCCGCCGGGGCGGTGGTCCTGCGGCCCCGCGCGGTGTACGGCGCCGGCGACCCGCACCTGGTGCCGCGGCTGCTGGCCCGCGTGCGGCGCGGGCTGCTCCTGCTGCCGGGGCCCGACGTGGAGCTGAGCCTGACCGCGGTGGAGAACCTGACCGACGCGTGCCTGGCGGCCGCCGACTGGCCGCCCGGCGCCTACAACATCGCCGACGCCGGCGCGTACCGCAGGAACGAGGCGGTGTCGGCGGTGCTGCGGGCGCACGGTGTGCGGGCGCGGATCGGCCGCGTCCCGCGTCGTGCCGCGCACGCGGCGGCGGCCGCCGCGGAAGCGGTGTGCCGGCTGCGGCCGTCCGCCGAGCCGCCGCTGACGCGGTACGCCGTCGACCAGTTGGCGCGCACCGTCGTCCTGGACACGGCCCGGGCGGGGCGGCAGGGCTGGTCGCCGCGGCGCACCCTGTCCGACCACCTCGCGGACGTGGCGGCGGGCACCCGGTCCGGCGCTTCGCACGCGGCAGGGTCACGGACCAAGTGACCGGCGGGAGGCCGCCGATCGACAACGGGCCGGTGGCAGGCCGCTGTTCGGCCGCGTGGCGGTGCGGCGGTGGGATGCGGTTGGGGGTCCGCGCGGTGGTGCCGTTCGGCTGCGGGCCGGTGCCGGGCCGCTGTTGGGCCGCGGGGCGGTGCGTCGGTGGGATGCGGGTGCGGGGCCGCGCGGGGCCGCCGTCCGGCTGCGGGGCCGTGCCGGACGCTGTGAGTCCGCGGGATGGTGCGGCGGTGGGATGCGGTTGCGGGTCCGCGTGGTGGTGCCGTTCGGCTGCGGGGCCGTGCCGTGCTGCCGTCGGGTCACGGGGCCGTGCAGCACCGCCGCTGCCTCGCACCCCGGGTCCCGCTGCCGTGCGGCCGCAGGTGCCGCGTCGCCTTTCCCGTCAGGCCGCCGGGCACTGCCGAGCGGGGGCGCACCGCCCCCGCACAGGCCGCACCCGCGGCGGGGCGAACCCCGCCGCGGGTGCGGATCCCGGTGGCGCGCTGCGCGGCACGTACCGGCCGCCGCTCAGCGGCCGCCGAAACGCTGCTCGAACGCGGCGAACGCCGCCTCCTGGCGCCACTGCACCGCCGCCTTCCTACTGCCGGCGAGCAGCGCCCGGCACGCCTCGCCGGGCCTGTCCAGACCCGGCCGGGCGCCCCGGCAGGCGTCGACCGGCACGTACCCCCGCGCCGTCGGGTTGCCGCGCCACAGGCTGCGGCCGGGCAGGAAGGCGTACTCCAGGGAGGCGCGGGCGAGGTCCTTCAGCTCGCGGTAGCGCAGCCCGTACGTGGTCGACGCGTACTGGTACTCGTGGCTGATGTCCGTCCGGGACACCCCGGGGTCGTCGGTGGCGAGCACCACCGGGACGCCGTAGGCGCGGTACGCCGTGAACGGGTGGTCGGCGCCCTTGACGCCGAGGATCTGCGCGTTGCTCGTGAACGGCACCTCGACGGCCACCTCGTCGCGGGCCATCCGCCGGACGAGCTTCTGCCAGTCGTCCTCGTGGACGAGGTCGACACCGTGGCCGATACGCTCGGCGTGCGCGGTGCCGACCGCGTCGTTGATGTGGAACGTCAGGTGCTCGGGCTTCACCAGGCCCGGCCACAGTTCGCCCGCGTGGAGCGTGATGTGGGCTTCCGGGTACTGGCGGTGCAGGTAGTCCAGCATGCGCATGTGGAGCCGGTAGTCCCGCAGGGAGATCTCCCCGTCCTCCGGCTGCACGAGGTTGACGGCCACGAAGCGGTCGTCGCGGGAGGCGAGCCGCAGGCCGAGGGCCATCTGCGTGAACACCCGCTCGGGCGCGCTGTTGCGGGAGACCTGGGAGATCCAGCGCACCAGCAGCCGGCAGCCCGGTGCGGGGCGGTCCGTGCCGCAGCGGGCCGTGTCGCGGAACTCGGCGTGCGCGGCGTCCGCCTCCCTGCGCGCCTCGGCCACCAGCCGGTCGAGGCCGCCGTCCGCCAGCAGCTTGCGGTGCAGCCGGTCGAGGTCGGCGTCCCAGCCGACCTTCGCGGCCAGCTCCCTGGCGCCCTGGGACGCCGGGGTGGCCATCGTCTCCAGGTAGAACTGGTTCTGCCGCACCACCGAGTCGGCCACCTCGGCGAGGATCTTGCCGGGGTGACGCCACGTCACCTCGCCGAACTTCCCGAACGTGGCGAAGAAGTGGTCGTGCCCCGACTCCCCGGCCGGGAAGTCCTCCATCGACCAGGCGCGCAGCAGCGCGTCGTGGAACGCCCGGTCGGTCCGGGCGTCGGCGGCCGGCCGCCGGCCCGGGCCGCACGGCGGGGCGACGGCCGTCATCGTCGCCTCCTCGACGCACAGACCGTCCTCGCCGGCGAGCCGGATCAGATACTCCGTGGAGACCGCGCCCGACAGGTGGTTGTGCAGGTCGCCGCCCTTGGGCAGGGCCCGGAAGAAGGCCCGCAGCCGGTCCGGGTCGTCCCGCAGCGACTCCAGGTGCGCGGCGGTACGGGCCTCCGCGGGGGTGGTGTGCCGGGGCGGCGCCGGCGGGGCGGCCGCGGCGGCGGGCTGGGCGGCGCCCAGGGAGGCGGGCAGCAGGGACAGGGCGCTCAGGGCGCCGAGGCCGGCCGGGAGCAGAGTCCGGGGCCGGTGCGCGAAACGGCGGTGGGGGAGAGTCACGGTGGCATGATCGCGAGGACGGCACCGACTCCCGGCACGGCGACGCGGTGTGTACGGGCACCTCACCCGGCCGGCGGAGGCGTCCTCGGCCAACGCGTCGCGATTCGGCCGGTTCGGCGCTGCCCGCCCCTGCCCGCGCCGCGCCCGGACGGACGGCTGCCGGGCAGCGCCTGAACCGGTGCGGCCGGCCGACCGCGACGCCCGCGGGGCCGCCTCGCCCGGCACGCAAGCACCGACCGCGTGCCCTGTGCGCGGCAGGTGCGCCCCCGCGCGGAGGGTGACCGGAGCGCGCTCGCCTCGCCCGGCACGCGGGGACCGGCCTGCCCCATGCCGCGCGTGCTCCGACGGGTGCGCCTTCCCGCCGCGCGGAGGGCGGTCGGAGCGGGCTCCTCGCCCGGCGCGCGGGAGGGTGAACACTCCCGCGTGTGCTCCGCACGGCACGTCTGCCCGTCCGTGGAGGGTGACCGGAGCGCGCTCGCCTCGCCCGGCAGGTGGGGACCGGCGCGCCCCATGCCGCGCGTGCTCCGACGGGTGCGCCTTCCCGTCGCGCGGAGGGCGGCCGGAGCGGGCTCCCCGCCCGGCACGTGGGGACCGGCCGGCAACACCCCCGCGTCCTCTGCACGGCACGCCCGCCCGCGGTGCGGGAGGGCAGCGCACGTGGCCCCTCACGTGCCGGGACCGCGCCTCACCCCTCCGCCCGGGTCCCGGCGGCCGCACGTGCGCCGGACCGGTCGGCCAAGGGCCCGGGCGCAGCCCCGCCGTGCTCCGGTGCCGTCCCACCGGCCTTCGTGGCCGGGCGCCGCGGCCCCGCGCCGCGGGGTCACCACGCCGCGTCCTCCAGCCCCTCCAGATCCCCGAACAGCGACGCCACCGGCGGCTGCGCCCCGCCCGTGAGCGGCTGCTCCGTCCACATCACCTTGCCGCTCTCCGTGTACCGCGTCCCCCAGCGCCCCGCGAACTGCGACACCAGGAACAGCCCCCGTCCGCCCTCGTCCGTCGTCGCGGCCCTGCGCAGGTGCGGGGACGTGCTGCTGCCGTCCGACACCTCGCAGATCAACGCGCGGTCGCGCAGCAGGCGCACATGGATGGGCTCGGAGCCGTACCGGATGGCGTTGGTGATCAGTTCGCTCAGCATCAGCTCCGTGGTGAAGCCGATGTCCCCGAGCCCCCACCGCTCCAGCTGCCGCCCGCACGCCGCCCGGATCGGCGCCACCGCCGCCGGGTCCCGGGGGACGTCCCAGTCCGCGACCCGGTCCTCCTCCAGCAGGCGCGTACGGGCCACCAGCAGCGCGATGTCGTCGCTGCGGTGCGTCGGCAGCATCGCGTCGACCAGGGCCCGGCAGGTCTCCTCCGGGCTGCGCGACCCGCCGTCCGCGAGGGTGCCGCCCAGCAGCCGCAGACCGGTGTCCACGTCCCGCTGCCGGTTCTCGATCAGCCCGTCGGTGTACAGCACCAGCCGGCTGCCCTCGGGCAGCCGCGTCTCGTAGTTCTCGAACGGGCCGCCGCCCAGCCCCAGCGGCGGGAAGACCGGCACCTCCGGGTACTCCACCGAGCCGTCCGGCCGCACCACCGCCGGGGCGTAGTGGCCCGCGGTGGCCATGCAGCAGCTGCCCGAAGCGGGGTCGTACACCGCGTACAGGCAGGTCGCGCCGGTGATGCCCGCGGCCTCCTCGTCCTCCTCCTCTTCGTCGATCCGCGCCACCAGCTCGTCCAGGTAGCCCAGCAGCTCGTCCGGCGGCAGGTCCAGCGCCGAGAAGTTGTGCACGGCCGTGCGCAGCCGCCCCATCGTCGCCGCCGCGTGCAGTCCGTGCCCGACGACGTCCCCGACGACCAGCGCCACCCGCGCCCCGGGCAGCGGGATCACGTCGAACCAGTCGCCGCCCACGCCCGCCTGCGCCGGAAGGTAGCGGTACGCGATCTCGACCGCGTCCTGCTCCGGAAGCACCCGCGGCAGCAGGCTCCGCTGCAGGGTCACCGCCATCGTGTGCTCCCGGGTGAACCTGCGCGCGTTGTCGATGGCCACCGCCGCGCGCGCCGCGAGCTCCTCGGCGAACGCCAGATCCTCCTCCTCGAACGGCTCCGAGCCGGCCGCCCGCCAGAAGTTCGCCATGCCGACCACCACCCCCCGCGCCTGGAGTGGCAC
Source organism: Streptomyces sp. CC228A (assembly GCF_021390935.1). GTDB lineage: Bacteria > Actinomycetota > Actinomycetes > Streptomycetales > Streptomycetaceae > Streptomyces. The sequence goes on along the minus strand of NZ_JAJPUI010000001.1, from coordinate 66,026 downwards.
GGTGACCAGCGAGTGGATCCCGTACCGCAGCGCCGCGTCGGCGCCCGCCGGGTCCTGCGCCCGCCAGCCCGGCGCCACCCGCAGGTCGGCCTCCAGCACGGCCCGGCCGGTCGCCAGGGCGGCCGCCATCGGCGTCGTCGGCTCCGCGAAGCTGATCGGGTCCCCGACCGGTTGGAGCGGATGGTCGTCCCGCGCCCCGACCACCGCCGTCCGCCGCATCGCCGTCGCCTGCTCCGTCGGCTCCTCGCCGCGCAGCACCGGGTCCAGCAGCTCCACGGACGCGAAGTCCGCGAAGCGCGGCACCACCACCTCCGCGAGCTCCTCCGCCGTGCGCGCCACGTCCAGCGTCGTCCCGATCCGCACCCCCGCCTCGTACAGCAGCGTCAGCCGCTCGCGGGCCACCTCGGCCACCCCGGACAGCGCCCGCAGCTCCGTGGTGTCCCGGAGCGTCGCCACCGTTCCCGGCAGCCCGCCGTACGGGTCCGTGGACCGGGTGCTGACCGCCAGCAGCCGGTCGCCCGCCAGGTGCACCTCGTCCGTCACCGAACGCCCCGAGGTCAGCAGCCGAGCCGTGTCCGGCGCCAGCGCCAGCTCGCCCACCCGGCGGCCCTCCGCGTCGGCCGGCAGGCCGAGCAGCCGCCGCGCCTCGTCGTTCGCGAGCGTCAGCCGGCCCCCTGTGACGATCAGGACGCCTTCCCGCACCGCGTGCAGCACCGCGTCGTGGTGCTCGTACATCCGGGTCATCTCCGCGGGCCCGAGGCCCCGCGTCTGCCGCCGCAGCCGCCGGCTCACCAGCGACGCGCTCAGTGTCGCCAGGAGCAGCGCGGCCGCTCCCGCGCCCAGGAACACCGGGAGCTGCCGGTCCACCGCCTGCCCGACGCTGCCGATCCCCACCCCGGCCGCCACCAGGCCCACCACCCGGCCCTCGTCGTCGATGACGGGGACGACCGCCCGCGCCGCGTCCTCCGGCTCGCCCTCGTAGATCTCCGTGAAGGGCTCGCCTGCCGCCGCCCGCTCCACGCCCTCGGCGCGCGTGCCGACCAGCTCGGGATCGCTGTCGGCCAGCCGCTCACCCTCCGGGCTCATCACCACGATGAAGTCCAGTCCCGACCCGACGGCGGCCCGCACGGTGGCGGGCTGGAGCAGCGCCCCGGGGTTCTCCGACCGCAGCGCGTCGAGGGTGCCGGGCGCGTCCGAGAAGGCCTCCGCCGCGGCCAGGGCCCGGTTCTGCGCCACCTCCTCGCCGTCCTCGCGTGTGTGGAAGGCGAGCGCCACGATCGCGGCGGTGATCAGCACCACCGCGACGATGGTCTGGAGGAAGAGCACCTGTCCGGCGACGCTGCGCACCCCCAGCAGCCGCCCCTGGCGTCCGGCTCGCCCGAGACGACCGCTGATGCCCCTCATACACCCCTTTCTAACACCGGGCGCCCGCCCCCGGCGACCGCGCGCATCGCACGCCCGGCCCCGGCACGCACCGCAGCCCCTCGCCCCGACCGGCCCGGGGCGGACGTCCCCACCGGCCGGGCGGGAACCGCGCGTGGCCGGAACGTGTCCCTCTGGGGGACAGCCGCAGCGGGGTGGGGAGGCAGCATGCACACGTGGACGGTGCCCGGCTACACCGAGGTCCGCGAACTGGGCTCGGGTGCGAGCGGACGCGTGGTGCGCGCCGTCCACCACGGGACCGGGGTGCCCGTCGCCGTCAAGCACCTGAGCGAGAGCCTGCGCACCGATCCGGGCTTCCTGCACACCTTCCGCGGCGAGGCCCGCCTGCTGGGCGCACTGGAGTCGCCGTACGTCGTGCGGCTGTACGAATACGTGGAGGGCCCGGACGGCGCCGCCATCGTCATGGAGCTGGTCGACGGCGTCGCCCTGCGCGCCCTGCTGCGCGAGCACGGGCCCGTCGGCCCGGAGGCCGCCCTCACCGTCCTCAAGGGCTCGCTGCTGGGGCTCGCCGCCGCCCACGCGTCCGGGGTCGTCCACCGGGACTACAAGCCCGAGAACGTGCTGGTCACCGCGGACGGCGCCTCGAAGCTCGTCGACTTCGGGATCGCCGCGGGGCACGGCGCCACCGGCCCGGCCGCCGGGACCCCCGCGTACATGGCTCCCGAGCAGTGGGCCGGCGCTCCCGCCTCGCCCGCCGCCGACGTGTACGCCGCGACCGCGACCTTCTACGAGTGCCTCACCGGCCGCAAGCCCTTCACCGCCGGGAACTTCGCCGAACTGGCCCTGCGCCACCTGGAGGACCCCGTCCCCGAGGAGGGCGTGCCCGCGCCGCTCCTGCCCCTGGTGCGCGCCGGCCTGGCCAAGGCCCCGGAGGACCGGCCCCGGGAGGCGGCGGCGTTCGTGGCGGAGCTGGAGCGGCTCGCCGCGGCCGCGTACGGACCCGCGTGGGAGGAGCGCGGCCGGGGCAGGCTGGCCGCCCTGGCCGCACTGCTGCCGCTGCTGTTCCCCTCGGCGGGCGACCGGGCCGAGAGCGCGACCGACGTCGCCTCCACCGCGTTCGGCCCCGGCGACGCGGCCGGGTGGCAGTCGTGGCTGCCGAACGGCCCCGCCATCGGCGCCCTGTGCGCGGTCCTGCTGCTGGCACTGCTCGTTCTCGTCGCACCCGCGCCCGCCGGGACCGCCTCCGGCGGCCCCGCGCTCCCGGCCGCCGCCGCCACGACCAGCGTCGCCCCGGTCGGCGCCGCACCGGCGGGGCCGGTCCCTGCCCCGTCCGCCGCAGCTTCCCCGTCCGCCGCCTCCCCGTCCGCGCCGGGCAGCCCCTCGGGCCCGGCGAGCCCGGGCGGCGCGGGGAGGACAGCCCCGGCCCGCACCAGCCCCCGTCCCCGGGCGGCCCCGGCACGCCCGGCACCGGCGACCCGGCGGAGCCCGGGGGCCCCGGCCCGTCCCCCGCCGTGTCCGGCGGCCCGTCCACCCTCGCACCGCCGTCCCCCGGCACGGGCCCGTCACCCTCCGCCACCCCGCAGCGGCCCGGCGGGACCGCGGAGCCCGAGGCCCCGACCGCACCGGCGCCGCCCCGCGTCAAGGCCGCCACCGTCAGCGGCTTCCGCCAGACGGGCCGCACCACCGCCACCGCCACCGTCGACATCGCCACCGACGGCCCAGGCCCCGTCGTCCTCACCGTCACCTGGGCGGCGAGCGACGGCCTCGGCGGCGCCACGACGCAGGACGGCGCCACCCGCACCTACCGGTACAGCGGCTCCACCCGCTACACCCTGACCGTGGACCACGCCTTCCGGAGCACCGCCTGCTACTGGCACGTCAGGGTCTCCACCGAGCCCGCGGCCGACGGCGGCGGCTCCTCCGCGCACCTCCCCACCCGCCGGTGCGAGCTGCGATGAACGACCGCCCCGACGACGACTACAGCGCCACCGAACTCGCCAGCCACTGGGTCGAGCACCCCGCGCCGCCACCCCCGGAGGGCGCCACCCGGCCCCTGACCACCGTCCTGCGCTTCGGCCCCGGCGTCCCACCCGTCCCCCCGGCCACGCCGGCGCCGCCGCCCCGGCGGCGGGCCCGCGGCGCAGGCCCTCGCAGGCCCGCCGCTTCGCGCTGCCCGCCCTGGCCCTGCTCTGCGTCCTCGCGTTCCTCGCCTGGCAGCGGTTCGGCCCCACCGTCGCGATCCGCGACGTCGCGGCCCGCACGGACGGCGTCGTCGCCCCCGAGGGCGGCTGCGGCGGCCGCGCCGACATCGTCGGCGTCGTACGGACCGACGGGCGGCCCGGCACGCTCACCTACCGCTGGCTGCGCAGCGACGGCTCCCGCTCCGCGGTGCTCACGGAGCGGCTGCGGCGGGGCCAGCGCGAGGCGCGGCTGCACCTGCTGTGGTCCTTCACCGGCCAGGGGACCCACCGCGCCCGCGCCGAGCTCGAAGTCCTCAGCCCCAGCCGCCACACCGCGAGCGTCACCTTCACCTACGCGTGCCGGGACCTGCCGCCGTTCGAGTGGTGAGGTGTCAGCCGCGGACTTACGGTCGAACGGTGGGCGCGACGCCCCGTCCGCCCGCCGCACCGGGGGCACAGTGCCATGACGACTCCTCGACCGGCGTCCGCGCCGCAGACCGCCACCGCTCCGAAGCACGGGGACGGCGGGATGGCGCTGCTCGTCATCGCCGGCGCCCAGTTGATGGTGGTCCTGGACATCACCATCGTCAACATCGCGCTGCCGCAGATCCAGCGGGCCCTGGACTTCTCCACCACCGACCTGTCCTGGGTCGTCAACGCCTACACGCTCGCCTTCGGCGGGCTGCTGCTGCTCGGCGGCCGCACCGGCGACATCCTGGGCCGGCGCCGCATGTTCATGGTGGGCGTCGCGCTCTTCGTCCTCGCGTCGCTGCTCGGCGGACTGGCCCAGAACTCGGCGCAGTTGCTCGCCGCACGCGCCTTCCAGGGCGTCGGCGGGGCCATCGCGTCCCCCACGGCCCTCGCGCTGATCAGCACGACGTTCCGCGAAGGCCCCGAACGCAACCGCGCGTTCGGCGTGTTCGCGGCGGTCTCCGCGGGCGGCGGCGCCATCGGCCTGCTCGCGGGCGGCATGCTCGTCGAATGGCTTGACTGGCGCTGGGTGCTGTTCGTCAACGTGCCCATCGGCCTGCTCATCCTGCTCGCGGCGCCGCGCTGGATCCGCGAGTCGGAGCGCCGCACGGGCCACTTCGACGTCACCGGAGCGCTGACCTCCACCCTCGGCATGGTGCTGCTGGTGTACGGCTTCATCCGCGCCGCCCAGGAGAGCTGGGGGGACCCGGTGACCGTGGCGTCCTTCGCCGGCGCCGCCGTCATCCTCACGGTGTTCGTGCTGGTGGAGCGCCGGTCCCGGCAGCCGATCACACCGCTGCACATGTTCACCGACAGGAACAGGGCCGGCACGTACGGGATGATGCTGTGCCTGGCCGCCGCGATCTTCGGCATGTTCTTCTTCCTGACGCTGTTCGTGCAGAACGTCCTGGGCTTCGGACCCCTCCAGGCCGGCCTGGCGTTCCTCCCGGTCAGCGCGGTGATCGCGGTCGGCGCCGGGCTGACCTCGCAGCTGCTGCCGCGCTTCGGACCCAAACCCTTCATGATCGTGGGCGCGCTGCTCGCCGCGGCCGGCCTCGGCTGGCTCACCCTGGCCGACGCGGACTCCACGTACGCGGGCAGCATCCTCGGCCCCATGCTGGTGCTCAGCATGGGCATGGGCATGCAGTTCGTGTCGCTGACGCTGATGGCCCTGTCCAACGTCCGCTCTGACGAGACCGGGGCGGCATCGGGGCTGCTGAACGCCACCCAGCAGGTCGGCGGTTCGCTGGGCCTCTCCATTCTGGTGACCGTCTTCGGCACGGCGAGCGCCGACGAGGCGGAGCGCCTGGCGCCTGCCTTCCTGTCGCAGGCCACCGACGCGCAGCGGCTGCTCTTCCAACGGACCGGCGAGCTGCCGGAACCGTGGGCGTCGCAGGTGCTGACGGCGGGCGCCGGCGCGGCCTTCGTCGCGGCCGCGATCGCCGCGGCGCTCGGGGCGCTCGTCGCCCTGCTCGTCATCCAGGTCCGGCCCTCCGACCTCGAACGCCTCCAGGGCGGCGCGGGCCCCGGCCACGGATAGCGGAGCACCGGCCCGGGCGGCCGCCGGGGCCGCGTCCGAAGGGGCGGCAGGCCCCCTGCTCCGGGTCCCCCGGGTGCGTCTCCTGCCGGGCCCTCACCGGCCGTTGCCGGGGAGGTTGACAGCCGTGCGGGGGGCTGGCTTGATGAGGACTGACCGGTGGGAGCGCTCCCACCGGCGTGGTTGGCATGAACCTGACATTAAGCGGCACCGCAACGCCCCGACGCACAGTGAGGACGTGACGCAGTGGGACAGCCACCCCGTACGGAAGGGCGCACCCCCGCCCGCCGCAGACCCCTCAGGGCGCTGCTCGCCGGCGCGCTCGCCGGAGGGCTCCTCTGGGCCGCCGGCATGCCCGCCGCAGGCACCGCCGGCGCCGCCCCGCAGTCGGCGGCAGGCACCGCCGGCGCCGCCCCGCAGCCCACCGCGGCCGCCACCGCGGCCGCCGCCGCGCCCGCGGCCGCAGGCGACGACTGGCTGCACACCCGCGGCAACCGGATCGTCGACGCCCAGGGCAACCCCGTCTGGCTCACCGGTACGAACTGGTTCGGCTTCAACGCCACCGAGCGGGTCTTCCACGGCCTGTGGTCCGCCAACATCACGGAGGTCACCCGCTCCATGGCCGACCGCGGCATCAACATCGTCCGCGTCCCCGTCTCCACCCGGCTGCTCCTGGAGTGGAAAAGCGGCCAGGCGGCCGTCCCCAGCGCGGTCAACGCCCACGCGAACCCCGAACTCGCCGGGAAGACCACCCTGGAGGTCTTCGACCACTGGCTCGCCCTGTGCGAGCAGTACGGCATCAAGGTGATGCTGGACGTGCACAGCGCCGAGGCCGACAACTCCGGCCACGTGTACCCGGTGTGGTGGAAGGGCGACATCACCACCGAGGACTTCCACACCGCCTGGGAGTGGGTGACGGCCCGCTACCGCGACAACGACACCCTCGTCGCGATGGACGTCAAGAACGAACCCCACGGCGGAGCGGGGGAGTCGCCGCGCGCCAAGTGGGCGGCACCACCGACCAGGACAACTTCAAGCACGCCTGCGAGACCGCGGGCCGCCGCATCCTCGCCGTGAACCCGCACCTCCTCGTCCTGTGCGAGGGCATCCAGATCTACCCCGAGGACGGCCGGGACTGGGCCTCGACCGCCGCCACCGACTACCACTCCACGTGGTGGGGCGGCAATCTGCGCGGCGTCCGCGACCACCCCGTCGACCTCGGCGCCGGCAACGGCGACCAGCTCGTCTACTCACCCCACGACTACGGACCGCTCGTCGCCCCCCAGCCCTGGTTCGAAGGCGAGTGGGACCGCACCACCCTCGAACGCGACGTGTGGGACCCCAACTGGCTCTACCTCCACAAGGAGAACACCGCGCCGCTGCTCATCGGCGAATGGGGCGGGTTCATGGACGGCGGCCCCAACCAGAAGTGGATGACGGCCCTGCGCGACCTCCTCACCGAGGAGCGCATCCACCACACCTTCTGGTGCCTGAACCCCAACTCCGGTGACACCGGCGGCCTGCTCCTCGACGACTGGACGTCCTGGGACGAGGAGAAGTACGCCCTCCTCAAGCCGTCGCTGTGGCAGCACGGCGGCAAGTTCGTCAGCCTCGACCACCAGGTGCCCCTCGGCGGCGCGGGCAGCACCACCGGTGTCAGCCTGGACGACGTCTACGGCGACGGCGGCGGCGACCCGTCCGACACCACGCCGCCCACCGCCCCCACCGGTCTCACCGCCACCGCCACCGGCGGCTCCTCCGTGGCGCTCCGCTGGACCGCGTCCGCCGACGACACCGCGGTCACCGGGTACGACGTCTACCGGGACGGCGCCAAGGTCAGTCCCGCGCCCGTCGCCGCCACCGCGTACACCGACGCGGGGCTCACTCCCGGCACCGCGTACCGCTACGCCGTGCGGGCCCGTGACGCCGCGGGCAACGTCTCCGCGGCCTCCGCCGCCGTCACCGTCACCGTCACCACCCCGCCCGGCGGCGACCCGTCGGGCACGCTCAGGGTCCAGTACCGGAACAACGACGGATCAGCCGCCGACAACGCCATCCGCCCGGGGCTGCGCATCGCCAACACCGGCAGCGGACCGCTCGACCTGGCCACCGTGACGGCCCGCTACTACTTCACCCGCGACGCGGGCGCGCCCACCGTCAGCGCCTGGTGCGACCACGCCGCCGTCGGCTGCGCCCGGGTCGCCCTCCGCGTCGTCCCGCTGACCGCCCCGGTCGCCGGCGCCGACGCGTACCTGGAAGTGGCCTTCACCGGCGGCACGCTGGCGGCCGGGGCCCACACCGGCGACATCCAGCTCCGCATGAGCAAGACGGACTGGTCGCCGTTCGACGAGACGGACGACCACAGCCGCTCGGCGGCGGCGGAGTACGCCGACGCCCCGCGCGTCCCCGGCTACACCGGAACGGCCCTCGCCTGGGGCGCCCCGCCCTCCTGACCGGAGGGGCCGACGGAGGAGCACGTGAGACTCGCACCACCCGCCGGCTCCGCCCCGGCGGAGGGCAGCCCTCCGGTCCGCGGGGGCGCGCGGGAGGTCCCGCAGCGTGCCGGGGCCGCACCCGCCGGGGTGCGGCCCCGTACCAGCGGGGCGCGGAGACTCAGCCGTGCGGCTGCGGCTGCGGCTGCGCGGGCGCGTCCTGCGGGCAGGCGAGGCGGGCGTGGACGGCGACGACGCCGTCCACGGACCGGCACAGCCGCTCCACCAGCGCCGACTGCGCCCGGTCGGCGACCCGGCCGGTCAGGGTCACCACACCGTCCTGCACGTCCGTGCGCACGGCTGCCCGGGCGAGCCCCAGGGTCTCGCCCAGGACCTCGCGGTCGATCTCCTCGCGGATCGCGGTGTCGCCCCGCAGGAACGGCCGCAGCAGGTCGGCGCGGCTGACGATGCCGACCAGCCGGCCGGTGCCGTCCACCACGGGGAGCCGCTTGACGCCGTGCCGGGCCATGACGCGGGCCGTCTCGACGACGTTCCAGTCGGGGCGTGCGGTGACCGGCGGCGCGGACATCAGGGCGCCCGCGTCCTCGGCCTCCGCCTTCGCGCGCTCCCGCGGCCGGGGCGGCGGCCCCGCGGTCCGCCCCCGGGGTCCGGCAGGCTCGCCGGCTTGCGCAGCAGGTCGCCCTCGGAGACGACCCCGACGGGGCGGTCCCGCGCGTCGACCACGGGCACCGCCGTGACGTCGTACGCGGCGAGCAGGTGGGCGACCTCCTTGAACGGGGTGTCCGGGCGCACGGTGACGACGTGGTGCGTCATGACGTCCGCGACGGTGCGGTGCTGCATGTCCCCGCCTCCTCTCCTCACTGCCACGATGTCCGCCGAAGGCGGCCGGGCGGCAGGGCCGGACGGCCCGGTGGCGGGGCGCCACAGGGCCCGCCGGGGCCGCTCGCCCGGCCGCGGCGGACGGAGGCGTCCGAGCGCCGGTACGGAGCGGCGCGCGGGGCGCGGACCGGCTCGCAGGCGAGCGCCGGTCACGGCCGAGGCGGTCGGCGCCCCGCGGGGGGTGCGCCCTCCTGACTGCGGGACAGGGGCCGCACCGCTCGCCGGGGGTGCACCGCGGCAGGATCCCCGGGTACGCCGAGGACCGGCGGCCGCGTGGGGGAGCGGGCCGCCGGTCCGGGGTGGGACGGATGGTGCGGATGGTGCGGGGGCGGGGACGCCTCAGCGGGCGGGGATCAGAAGACGCTGACCCCGTAGGCGTTGAGGGCCTCGGTGACCGGCTGGAAGAACGTGGTACCGCCCGTGCGGCAGTTGCCGCTGCCGCCGGAGGTCAGGCCGAGGGCGGTGGAGCCGGCGAACAGGGCGCCGCCGCTGTCGCCCGGCTCGGCGCAGACGTTGGTCTGGATCATGCCGTAGACGACGTCGCCGCCGCCGTAGTTGACGGTGGCGTTCAGTCCGGTGACGCGGCCGCTGTGGAGGCCGGTGGTGGAGCCGCTGCGCTGGACGGTCTGGCCGACGTACGCGTTGCCGGCGGAGGTGATGTCGCGGTAGCTGCCGTTGTAGAGGTAGACGCGGCCGTCCGCGAGGGAGGAGCTGGCCAGGCGGATGATGCCGTAGTCGTTGACGGGGAAGCTGGAGCCGGCCCGGGTGCCGAGCGTCGAGGTCTGCGACGAGTTGGTGTACCAGGTGCTCGCGATGTCGGTGCAGTGGCCGGCCGTCAGGGCGTAGTACGTGCCGTTGCCGCTGCGCACGTTGAAGCCGAGCGAGCAGCGGCCGCCGCCGCCCGCGTAGATGGCCTGGCCGCCGGCGATGAGCTTGTTGAACTTCCCGGGGGTGCGCTTGATCTCCACGGCGCCGGCCTTGGCGCCCGCGGCCTTCTTGAGCTTCGCGAGCTCGGCGGCGGACACGGTGGAGTCGGCGGTGACCACGAGCTTGCCGGACGCGGCGTCGGTGTACCAGGCGGTGCCCGGCACGTCGGCGTCCAGGACGGCCTCGCTCACCTGGGCCAGTTCGGCGGTGGTGGCCCGGGCGGTGTCGGCGGTCTTCGCCCCGGCGGTGGGGGCGGCGAGCGCGGTGGCGCCGACCAGCGCGGCGGCGACGGCGGTCAGCCGTGCGGCTCTGGTGACGGCGCCGCGGGGGTGAAGCGCTTGAGGTTCACAAGTCCTCCGGTGGGGGATCGTCAGGGCCCGTTGGGTGGACGGGCCGGTGGGGCACCGGCGGTGCGCGGGAGGGTCTCCCGCCACGGATCCGCCATGTGCCTGACAACTCGCTCGCCGGGAATCTTCCGGTCCGGTTGCCCTTCCCCGCAAGGCCGGGTTTCGGTCGCTCCACGCGCGTCGACGGCAGCCCCCGCCCGCTCTCCCGGCCCGGGCGGCGCGCGGCTCCGCCGGCGCCCCGCCGGGCGGCCTGCGGACCGGCGCGGCGACGGCCGGAGCGCACGCGCCCGCCCGGGGCGCGCCGCGTGGGAGGGCTCCCAAGCCCGGCAGGACCCGGATCCGCGTTCCGCCTGTTCAGGGTTGAACAGCCGCCGGATCCGGCTTCCCGTGCCCGCATCCGGCGCCCCGCCGGCGGGCGCCGCCGCCCTCCCGCCCGGCGCGGCGGCGGACCGGCGCCGGGCCGCCGCGCCGAACGGCGGGCCCCGCCACGGCCGTGGCCGCGGACGGGGCCCGCCCCGCACACCCTTATGCGCCGAACCCTCCCGTTCGCCCCGCGGTACAGGCTGTCCGGATTCCGTCTCCGCCGCCGTCCGGAGGCCTCACCACGCGACCGGCAGCGCCTCAGGACCGCGGATCAGGGCGCTCCGCCGCCACGTCAGCTCCTCGGCCGGTGCCGCCAGCCGCAGCCCCGGCAGCCGCTCCAGGAACGTGTCCAGCAGCAGCTCGATCTCCATCCGCGCCAGCAGCGTCCCGGTGCAGAAGTGCGGCCCGTGCCCGAACGCCACATGCGGGTTGGGCGAGCGGTCGAAGTCGATGCGCTCGGGGTCGGCGAACACCTCCGGGTCCCGGTTCGCCGCGAGGTACGACACGTAGACCGCGTCACCCGCGCTGATCCGCACCCCCCGCAGGTCCACGTCCTCCAGCGCCACCCGGGCCAGCCCGACGGTCGCCCGGTGCGGGATGTACCGCAGCAGCTCGTCGACGGCCTGCGGCCGCAGCTCCGGCTCGGCTCGCATCCGCTCCATCAGGTCGGGCCGGGTCAGCAGCAGGTAGAGCATGTTGCCGCAGTTGTTGGTGACCGCCTCCCCGCCGATCTGGATCGGGCCGACGAGGCCGACCGCCTCCTCCTCGGCCAGGTCGCCCCGCGCCACGGCCGCCGCCAGCAGGGTCAGCAGGTCCGCCGTCTCCTCGTCCCCGGGGGGCGCCGCCCCCCTGCGCGCCGCGAGCTCCTCCGCGAACCATCCGTACATGGCGTCCTTCGCCCGGCCCGTCGCCTCGGCGCCGCCGGCCGGGAACACGATCGCATGCACCCAGCCGGCCATCCGCGACCGGTCCGCCTCCGGTACTCCGACCAGCTCGCACATCACGGTCGTCGGGAACGGGGCCAGCACCCGCTCCACCAGGTCCGCCGGCGGGCCGTCCCGCAGCAGCGCGTCCACGTAGCCGGCGAGGAGCTCCCGGGCCCTGCCGCGCAGCCGCTCCACCCCGCGCGCCGAGAACGCGGGCGCGACGGCCCGGCGCAGCCGGTTGTGCTCCGGCGGTTCCGCGAACGCCAGGGCGCCCGGCTTCGGTTTGAAGTGCGGGGCCAGCCGCGTCACCTGGAGGCCCGGCACCGGCGCGCGGCTGAAACGGGAGTCGTTCGTGACCGCCTTGACGTCCTCGTACCGCGTCACCAGCCATGCCCAGCCCTCGCCGTGCGGAAGCCGGATCCGGCTCACCGGGCCCTCCCGCATCAACTCCTCCAGCACCGGGTCGAACACGGTGCCCTTGAGGTCCAGCGCGGGCCAGAACCGCACCGGCGGCGGCCCCAGGGGCGGTCGTGCGACGGTGTCCTCGATCACGCGTGTCTCCGTTCCGTTCTGCGGTCCCCGCCCGGGTCACTGCTCACCCTCCCGCCCGCCGGGCGGAACCTCGCGCTGGACTACTCCGTACGGCCCGCCCCGCCCGGCGGGAACCGCCGGGCGGCCGTACGCCGTGGTAGCGGCCGGGGTCCACGGGACGAGGAGAGGGGCTGCGATGGCTGCCGGAGCGGTGCGGATCGACGGGAACACCCTGCTGTGGGGCGGCGGTACGCGGGTCCGGTTCATCCGGACCCTGCGGCTGCCGGAGCAGGGCACGTACCCGCTGCCTCCGGGGCTCGGCGAGTTCCCGGTACGGCGGGTCGAGGACTTCCCGGACACGGCGCCGCCGGAGTGGCTGGCCCGCGGCGGCGTGCTCGTCCCCATGTACCTGCGCGAGGCGCTGTGGCTGAGCTTCGCGGGCAGCGCGGAGCCGGCGGCGCTGCAGGTCGGCGTCGGCAAGGTCTGCGCGGTCTCCGGCCGCCCCTGGAGCGGCACCCTGGCGCGCGACCCGCAGAACTACGTCGTGCTGCCCCGCCAGCCGTGGCTGGACGGCATCAACTCCGGCCGCGGCACGGTCCGCCAGTTCGTCGCCGTCCCGCTGGGGCTCGGTGCCACCGTCGAGGGGCAGGTGACCGGGGAGGAGACCTGGGGCGGCCTCCAGTTGCAGGCGTTCCCGCTGGCGCCGCCCGCCCTGGAGGCATGGCGGGAGCAGCAGCCCGCGCCGCAGCGGTACGGGCCGGGGACGTGGGGCGGCCCGCTGGGCGCGGCACCCGGCCACGCGGGCTCCGTACCCGTGCCCGCGGGCGGCTACGGGGCGCCGGCGCCCCAGGCGTACGGCATGCCCGCCCCTCCGCCGGCCGCCGCGCCCCCGCGCCCGGGGCCGCACCCGGCCCCGCGGCGCCCGCCGCCGCTCCGGGCGCGGTCCGCGGCGCCCCGCGCCGGGCCGCCGCCATGGGGCTCGGCGCGGGCGGCACCATGCGCCAGGAGGTGTACCAAGACGACCGCCCCCTCGCCGACTGGGCCGCGGAGCCCTCCGGCCGTGTGTTCGTCCACCTCGTCACCCCGCCCGACTGGCGCCGCATCACCGGGGAGGAGCCGCCCCCGTCCCCCGTCGACCGTGCGGCGTACACCAGCGCGGGACTGCCCTGGTACGACTACGACGACGCCGGGGCCGCCGACCTGCCGCCCGCCGGACCGCTCGGCGCCGTCAAGCCGGTGGGGGACTGGCTCGGAGGCGACCACGACCCGTGGGTGCCGCCCGCCCCGGGCCAGGTCACGCCGCTGGGGGACGCCCGGCCGCCGGGCAGGCCGGTCGGGGACGGAGCCTGGTGAGCGGCCGCCCCCATGCGGCACATGGGTGAATGTGCCCCTTTCGCTCCTGTCGGCCGTGACGTGCCGGGGGTCTGCCGGTTAGCAGGGGGACCCGGCCGCGGGTCCCCCGACGAGAAGGAAGAGTCATGATCAAGAAGGTTGTTGCCTCCGCCGGTATTGCCGCCGCCGCGCTCGGCGCCTGTGCCCCGATGGCGTTCGCCACGGGAGACCACCTCGTGGACACGCAGAACGGCAACTACTCCGAGCAGGCGTACGGCAACACCGTCACCGGTGGTGAGATGAGCCCGCAGTTCACCGCCGTCCAGGGCTCGCTGAACAAGCTGTGCGCCGGCGTCCCGATCGCCGCGGACGTCCAGAACATCCTGCTCATCAACGTCGGTGTCCAGGACCTCCTCAACGACACGCAGAACCAGCAGTGCGCCGAGAACTCCACCGCCGTCAAGGGCGACAGCGCCCTGTCGCACCTGGTGGAGAGCGTCCTCTCGGAGAACCTCTCCGCCGCCGTCAGCTGAACGCGCGGGACCGCGGGCCGGCCGGGACCTCCCGGCCGGCCCGCGGCCGTGTCAGCGGAGTGTCAGGTGAGCGTGTTCGTCAGGTGCGGGCCGATGTAGCCGATGAACACGCCGTGCCGCGCGCACGCCCCGTCGAAGTAGTGCAGCCGCGGAGCGACCGTGTTGCCCCCGCCGATCCGCAGGTGCGCGCCCATGAACAGGCGGCGGCTCGGATGGACGTACTCCGGTACGGGGAAGGTCCGCTGCCGCCGCCAGCACGGGTTGGCCTTGACCGTCTTGGACTCGCCCCGGACGATCTTCCGCGGCGAGATGGTGTGGGCGCCCCGCGGCGCGCGCTCGCACCAGGTGCGGAAGTCGCCGTGCGCCCCGCCGCCGATCGCCGCGTCGGCGAAGTCGCGCAGCGCCAGCAGCGCCTCCCAGGCCGTCCGCACCCACGACGAGCCGTACGCCTGGTCGTCCAGTTCCAGGGCCTCCTTCGGGTTGCCGGTGAAGTGCACGTGCCGCATCCCGGCGATGTGCTCCAGTATCTGCGCGAAGGACGAGGGGCCGGGTGGCTCGCCGACGGCGGTGCCTGGCCTGCGGGCGACCACTAAGAGATAGCTGCTGCTGTCCACGGATCGGTTCCTTCCGGGCGACGGCAAGCGGCAGGACGGCGCGGAACGGGCGTCATGGGGGGTGTGCCGCTGCGGGCCAGTCGAGAATGACCCACCTCCGAGAGCGCCGTCAACGGAACTTCCCCATTGCGTCAACCCTCGTATATCTGTGCGTCAAACCGGGTCTTATGTGGTCGGTTTCGTGCGTCGGCCCGCCGCCCGCATCCCGGCCCCGCCACCTGCATCCCGGCCCCGCCGCCCGCATCCGGGCCCCGCCGCCGTCACGGCGGCAGCCGGCGTACCAGGGCGTCGGCCGCCCGCTGCTCCCAGCGCTCCGGCGCCCACCCCCGCCCGCCGACCGGCAGCGCGTACGTCTCCGGCCCCAGGAGTGCCGCCGCCACATCCGCCGCCGAACCGGCGTCGTGGCCGTCCCGCAGCACCCCGCCCGTCTTCGCCGCCAGTACCCCGGCGAAGCGCAGCTGCACGGTGTGCCGCTGCGACACGTTGGCGCGCCACGGCTCCGCGGGCTCCGCGTCGGGGGCGGCCGCGCCGCGCACGTCCGCGTCACGTATCCGTCCGCCGAACACGCCGTCGCCGCCTTCGAGGGCAAGCCGGGTCCCCTGCGCGGACCACCGCGCCGCGCTGGAGACCGCCGGCCGGTGGCGGGCCGCCCGCGCCGGCGTCGCCGAACCGTGCGCCGCACCCGGCCGACCGGCCGGCGGGTGCCTCGCCATGGACGTCCCGTACCTCCTCGCGGCGGCCCGCCGGGACGCCCGCCCCCGGTAGCGGAGGGGCGGCGGGTGCCGTGCGGCCCGCGGGCCGGGCGGCTCCAGGGCGACGCGCGACGCGGTGGGACGCGCAGCCCGCGACGCGGTGGGATCCGCGCGGCTCTCGGCCGACTGACGGAAACACGACACTGTCGGAGGGCTCCGGCTCACGAACGCCCTGCCGAAAACGGAACCTTGGGCAAACATCGGGCCATCGGGTGACCCTGTGTCAATCAGCTTCACTCGAAAGGGCTATGCTCAACGCCCGTCGTCATATGATCTTTCTCGTCGATGGGTTTGAGGGTGCTGATGGTCCGTGAGGAATCGTCGCCCGGAAGTGGAAGCCCGCGGTCCGCGGCATCTTTCGTGTGGCTGCTGCCCGCCGCTGTGATCGCTGTAGCCGCCGGAGTGCTGGTGGCCGTGGTTCCCGCTTCCGCACGGGGCCCCGTGGGGGCTCTGGGGGCGGTCGCCGCCCTCACCCTGGCGGCGCTGGGGTCCGAGGTCGCCCGCAGAGGGCGCCTCCTGGCGGAGCTGCGGGGCGCGGTCGCCGCCCGCGACACCGCCCTGGCCCGGCGCCACGCCGAGACCGCGCACCTGGCCGGGACCCTGCTGCCGGACGCCGTCGAGCGGCTGCGCCGCGGGGAGTTCCCCGAGGATGTGCTCGCCTCCATCAACGCCCCGGAGGAGCACCAGGCCGTCGTCCGCGTGGTCGTGGACGCCGTCGTCGCGGAGGAGGACCTGCGCGAGTCCGCGCAGCGCGCCTTCGTCAACATCGCCCGCCGCGTCCAGGCCATCGTGCACCAGCAGGCCACCGAGCTGCGGGCGATGGAGGACCGGCACGGCAACCGGCCGGACGTCTTCGGCGACCTGCTGCGCATCGACCACGGAACCGCCCTCATCGGCCGCCTCGCGGACTCCATCGCCGTCCTCGGCGGAACCCGCCCCGGCCGCCAGTGGAGCAGGGCCGTCCCCCTCTACAGCGTGCTGCGCGGCGCCATGTCCCGCATCATCGACTACCAGCGGGTCGAACTGCACTCGGTCACCGAGGTCGCCGTCACCGGCCCCGCCGTCGAGCCGCTCATCCACACGCTGGCCGAGCTCCTCGACAACGCCACCCGCTACTCGCCGCCGCAGACCCGCGTCCACCTGACCGCCGTGGACGTGCAGTCGGGCATCGCCGTCGAGATCGAGGACGGCGGCGTCTCGATGAGCGAGGAGGCCCGCAAGCGCGCCGAGCGGATGCTGCGCCAGGCCCAGCAGGGCATCGACCTCAACGACCTGGGGGAGACCCCGCGCCTCGGCCTCGCCGTCGTCGGCCGCCTCGCTCAGGCGTACGGCTTCCAGGTCAGCCTGCGCTCCTCCGCGTACGGCGGTGTGCGCGCCGTCGTGGTCGTCCCGCAGGAACTGATCACCACCGTCGCCGGCGCCTCCGGTCTCGCCCACGGCATCGGTGCCACCTCCGTGCCCCAGACCACCGTCCCGGCCGCACCCCCGTCCCGGGGCCCGCCCGCGCCGAGCGCACCGCCACCGGCCCGGTGGCGGCCCCCGAGGCGCCCCCGGTCGTCGAGCGGACCCCGAACGGGCTGCCCCAGCGCCGCCGCAGGAAGCCGTTCGGCGCGCCGCCGCAGGGCGCTGCCGCCCCGGCCTCCGCACCCGCCGCATCCACCGGTGAGACGTCGCCGACGCCCGCCGCCACGGGTCCCGAACCGGGTCAGCACCCGCAGGTGCAGCCCGGCATGTGGCTGGCCGCCTTCCAGAGCGGCCTGTCCGGGGAGCCCACCGACGCAAGCAGCAAGGGGAACACGCAGCAATGATCAAGCAGCAGGCCAATATGGACTGGATGCTCAAGGACCTCGCGGAAGGAGTCCCGCAGACCCGGAACGTGGTCGTGCTCTCCGCCGACGGCCTGCGCATGGCCCAGTACGGCGCCGACAACGACACCGCCGACCGGCTCGCCGCGGCCTGCGCCGGCCTGCAGTCCCTCGCCGGGGCCGTCGCCACCGAACTGCCGCACAGCGACGGCCGGATGCGGCTCGTCGTGATCGAGATGGACGGCGGGTTCTTCTACCTGATGGCCGCCGGGGAGGGCGCGTACCTCGCCGTGCTCGCCGACGAGGGCGTGGACGCGGGGCTGATGGGCCAGCGCATGCGCGACCTGGTCCTGCGGATCGGGGAGCACCTGAGCAGCCCGCCGCGGCAGGACGGGCAGGGCGCCAGGTGAGCGACGCGGGCGGCGGGGACTGGGAGGACTCAAGTCCCGAGCGGCTCTACGTGATCACGGGGGGCCGCAGCGGCGGGTCAGCGCCCGTCGACCTCGACCTCGTCACGCTGATCGTGGCGAAGTCGGGGGTGAAACCCGGCATGCAGCCGGAGCACGCGACGATCGTACGCATGTGCCAGTCACCGCTGTCCGTGGCCGAGATCTCCGCGTACACCGGCCTCCCGGTCAGTGTCGTCACGGTCCTCCTCGGCGACCTGCTCGCCGAGAACCGGGTCCTGGCGCGACCCCCCGTCCCACCCGCCCGACTCCCCGACCCCGCGTTGATAGAGGCAGTTATCGATGGACTTCAGAAGCTCTGAGCAGCCCGGCTCCGAGCAGGTCGCCGGTACCGCGGTTCGGGGGCCGCGGAGCGAGGACGCCCTGCCCGAGACCGCGACCACCGCGGTGAAGGTGGTGATCGTGGGCGGGTTCGGCGTCGGCAAGACCACCTTCGTCGGCTCCGTCAGCGAGATCCGCCCGCTCACCACCGAGGAGACGATGACCCAGGCCGGGGTCGGCGTCGACGACACCTCGGGCGTCGACGGGAAGACGTCGACCACGGTCGCCATGGACTTCGGCCGCATCAGCATCAACCAGGAACTGGTGCTGTACCTGTTCGGCACACCCGGGCAGGAGCGGTTCTGGTTCCTGTGGCGCGGCCTGTTCGAGGGCGCGCTCGGTGCCGTGGTGCTGGTCGACACGCGCCGCCTGGAGGTCAGCTTCGACGTGCTGGGCCGCCTGGAGGAGCGCGGTGTGCCGTTCGTGGTCGCCGTGAACAGCTTCCCGGACGCGCCCGCGTACCCGGTCGAGGAGCTGCGGACCGCGCTGGACCTGCCGGCCGGCGTGCCGATCGTGCCGTGCGACGCCCGGGACCGCGCCTCCAGCCGCGACATCCTGATGACGCTGATGCGCTACCTGCAGACCCTCGTCACGACCCAGGAGGCGTCATGACCCCGCCCGAGTCCGCGCCGCACGCCTTTCCCCTGGCACCCCCCGCCGGCCTGGCCCCGCCGCCCGGCTGCCCCGCGCACGGCATGGACGGCGGCGTCCTGCGCCGGCTGTACGGCCCGGAGGCGGAAGCCGACCCGAAGGCCCTGTACGAGGTGCTGCGCGCCGAGCACGGCCCGGTGGCCCCGGTCCTCCTCCACGGCGACCTGCCGGCCTGGCTGGTGCTGGGGCACAGGGAGAACCTGGAAGTCATGCGGTCGCCTTCGCGGTTCTCCAACGACTCCCGGCTGTGGCGCATGTTCCGCGAGCACCGGGTGCCGGCCGACTCGCCGCTGCGCCCCATGGTGGAGTGGCAGCCGCTGTGCGTGTTCGCTGACGGCGCGGACCACGAGCGGCTGCGGTCGGCCGTGCGGGACGGCCTGGAGGGGTTCGACCGCCGCGGCATCCGCCGGTACGTGATCCGCTACACCCACCAGCTCGTCGACGCGGTCTGCGCGACCGGCCAGGCCGACCTCATCGGGGATTTCGCGGAAAAGCTCCCGATGCTGGTGATGACCCAGCTGTTCGGCATGCCGGAGGACTACGGGCCGAAGCTCGTGGACGCGGCGCTCGACCTGATGAAGGGCAGCGAGACCGCCCTCGCCAGCAACGACTTCGTGGTGCAGACCCTCCGTACGCTCGTCGAGCGGAAGAAGGAGCGCCCGGGGCACGACTTCGCGAGCCGGCTGATGGCGCACGAGGCAGGGCTCGGCGACGACGAGGTCATGGAGCACCTGCGGCTGGTGCTGGTCGCCGCGAACGAGACGACGGTCAACCTGATCGCCAACACCCTGCACCTCGTGCTGACCGACCGGCGCTTCCGGGCCAACCTGGCCGGCGGCCACATGACGCTGCCGGACGCCCTGGAGCAGGTGCTGTGGGACGAGCCGCCACTCTCCGCCATCACCGGCCGGTGGGCCACCGGGGACACGGTGCTCGGCGGCCGGCAGATCCGGGCGGGAGACATGCTGCTGCTGGGACTGGCGGCGGGCAACGTCGACCCGGAGATCCGCCCCGACCTGGATCGCCCGCTGCTCGGCAACCGGGCCCACCTGGCGTTCAGCAGCGGCCCGCACGAGTGTCCCGGCCAGGACATCGGCAGGGCCATCGCCGACACCGGCATCGACACGCTGCTCGCGCGCCTGCCCGACCTGCGCCTGGCCGTCCCGGAGACCGAGCTGCGCTGGTCGGCGGCCTGGATGTCGAAGCGGCTGGACGCCCTGCCCGTGCAGTTCACCCCGCCGGCGCCGGTGTCCCGGCCGAGGCCCGGCAGCGCGCCGCGGGACTTCGCCTCGACGTCACCGGGGCCGCTGCCCGAGCAGGTGGCCGTGGACCGGCCCGCGGTGGTGCGGACCTCGGACGAGAGACCGGTGCGGCGGACGTGGTGGAGCGCACTGTTCGGATCCGGCCACTGAGCCGGTGACGCGGGACCTGCGTCCGGCGGCCGGGACCGTGTCGCTTACACGGCAATCGTCCTGTTGGAAGTGGGTGCACGGGTGACTACTATGCGCCAGAGTTGATCATTCTTGTGGTGCAAGTGCCGTGAGTTGACACGACTCTGACGGTTATTGCGCTAGTGACCCGTCGCTTTGTCGCGACGAGAGGGAGGCCGCAGTGGGGCCCGGGCTGACAGTGCCGCCGATCTACTCTCCGATCCCGCCGGCGATCCATCCATGCCACACGGAGGCCGACGTCCAGACGGCGGCCTGGGCGGAGACCTTTCGCATCGGCTCCGAGGAGCTGCGTGCCCGTCTGGTGGCCCAGGAGATAGGCACGTTCGCGGCGCGCATCCTCCCCGAGGGGCGCGAGGAGGTGGTCTCCCTCCTCGCGGACTTCATCCTCTGGCTGTTCGGTGTGGACGACGGCCACTGCGAGGAGGGCGAGCTGGGCCGCCGGCCGGGCGACCTTGCCGGGGAGCTCCACCGTCTGCTGCGCGTCGCGCACAACCCGGAAGCGCCGCTCATGCTGGACGACCCGCTGGCGGCCGGGCTGCGCGACCTGCGCCTCCGGGTCGACCGGTACGGCACGGTGGGGCAGGCCGCCCGCTGGGTGGACACCCTGCGGGAGTACTTCTTCGCCGTGGTGTGGGAGGCCGGCTACCGCCGCTCGGGGACGGTGCCCCGGCTGAACGACTACACCCTGATGCGCCTGTACGACGGCGCCACCACGGTGGTGCTGCCGCTGCTGGAGATGGGGCACGGCTACGAGCTCCAGCCCCACGAGCGGGACCGCACGGAGGTGCGCGCGGTCACCGAGATGGCCTCCTTCATCATCACCTGGGACAACGACATCTTCTCGTACCACAAGGAGAAGAAGGAGAAGAAGGCCACCGGCTACTACCTCAACGCCCTGCGGGTGATGGAGGAGCACAGCGGCCTCACCCCCGAGCAGGCGCTGGCCGAGGCCATCTCCCAGCGCGACCGCGTGATGTGCCTGTACGCGGACCTGACCGCGCACCTGACCCGGCACGGCAGCCCGCAGCTGGGGCAGTACCTGCGGAGCATCGGCCACTTCATCCGGGGAGCCGAGGACTGGGGCATCAGCTCTGTCAGGTACACGACTCCCGACGACCCGGCGGACATCCCCTCCTTCTTCCGCGACACCCCCGTGGACGACAGCAGGAAGCCGCTCGACATCCCCGTCGTCCGGTGGTGGTGGGACCTCCTGCCCGAACCTGTGCACGCAGGCGCGGGCGCAGCCTCCCGCTGCCGGGTGCCGCGGCCGACCGCCCACAGCTAGAGCAAAGGATTCTTCGGTGTCAGTGGCGTCAATCGGGTTGGAATCGGTGCCTCGCGCCCCAGGGGCCGTACCGCTGCTGGGGCACGCCTGGAAGCTCTGGCGCGATCCGCTGGGCTTCCTCAAGTCCCTCCGGGGTGACGGCGACATCGTCCGGGTCGACCTCGGCACCATGCCCGTCTACATCGTGACCTCCGCGGAGCTGGTCCACGAAGTGACGGTCCGCCAGGCCAGGCACTTCGAGAAGGGCCGGCTCTTCGACCGGCTGCGCCCCCTCGCCGGCAACGGGCTCGCCACCGCGGGCGGCGAGGAGCACCGCAGGCACCGCAGGCTCATCCAGCCGATGTTCCATCCGCAGCGCATCCACACCTATGCCGCCGTCATGAGCGACAACGCGCGCGCCCTGGCCGACTCCTGGGCCCCCGGCCAGGAGATCGAGATGGAGCAGGCGATGGCCGGGTACGCGGTGGAGACCCTCGCCAAGACCCTGTTCTCCACGGACATCGGCCTGCCCGCCGTCGAGGCGGTACGCGAAAACCTTCCGGTCGTCCTGAAGAACATGCTCATACGGGCGGCGTCCCCGAAGTTCCTCGACAGGCTGCCCATCAAGGCCAACCGCGACTTCGACGCGGCCGCCGCGCGTCTGCGCGAGGTGATCGACGAGGTGGTCGCCACCACCCGCAGGTCCGGCCCCACCGACCACAACGACCTGCTGTCGGTGCTCCTCGCCGCCCGCGACGCGGAGACCGGCGAGTCCCTCACCGACACGGAGGTGCGGGACGAGCTGAGCACGATCCTCTTCGCGGGTGCCGAGACCACGGCGTCCACGCTCGCCTGGACCTTCCACGAACTGGCCCGCCGCCCCGAGGTCGAGGAGGGACTGGTGGCGGAGATCGAGGAGGTCGTCGGGGACCGGCCCGTGTCCGTCGAGGACGTTCCGCGCCTCGCGGCCGTGCGCCGCGTGCTCGACGAGGTGATCCGGCTGCACGGCGTCACCCTGCTGATGCGGCGGGCGACCGTCGCCGTCGAACTGGGCGGGCACCGGTTCCCCGAAGGCACCGAGGTGGCGTTCAGCCTGTACGCGATGCACCGCGACCCCGGACTGTACCCGGACCCCGACCGCTTCGACCCGGACCGGTGGCTGCCGGAGCGCCGGACGGAGATCGGCCGCCAGGCGTACATCCCGTTCGGGGCCGGGAACCGCAAGTGCATCGGCGACGCGTTCGTCTGGACGGAGGCGACCATCGCCCTCGCGACGATCCTCGCGAAGTGGCGGCTGCGACCCGTGCCCGGGCACACCCCCAGGGAGGTCGCGTCCGCCGTGGCCCATCCGGACCGCGTCCCGATGATCGTGGAGCCGCGCCGCCCCTGACCCCCGCTCGGACGAGCGGCGCCGACGGCCCGGCCGCGCCCTTCGGGGTGCGGTCGGGCCGTCGGCGTGCAGGGCGGTCCGAAGCGGCTCGTTCTCTCCTTGCGCCGGCGCGGAAACCGCCGGAAATATACCCCCCGGGGTACCGTGATAGGGTGCCTATATACCCCCGGGGGTAACATCCGCACCCCCGGGTGCGACCGGAAGGAGTGCCCACGTGTTCTTCGTCGACACCATCGAGACGCAAGGACTCGGCAACCGGAGCCACCTCGCCGGAGGAGACCGCAGCGCCGTCGCCGTCGACCCTCCCCGCGACATCGACCGCGTCCTCGCCGCGGCCGCGCGGCGGGGCGTGCGCATCGCCCTCGTCGTGGAGACCCACGTCCACAACGACTACGTCACCGGCGGCCTCGAACTGGCCCGCGTCACCGGCGCCGCCTACCTCGTCCCCGCCGACGCCCGCGTCTCCTTCCCGCACACCCCCGTACGGGACGCCGACCGGCATCCGGTCGACACCGGCCTGGAACTGCGGGCCCTGGCCACCCCCGGCCACACCCCGCACCACACCGCGTACGTCCTGGAGGACGCCGGCACCCCGGTCGCCGCCTTCACCGGCGGCTCGCTGCTGATCGGCACCGTCGGCCGCCCCGACCTCGTCGAGCCCCGCCTCACCGAGCGGCTCGCCCGCGACCAGTACGCCTCCGCGCACCGGCTCGCCCGCGAACTCCCCGACGCCACCGCCGTCCTGCCCACCCACGGCTTCGGCAGCTTCTGCTCCTCCACCAGCGCCGACGGCGCCGGCGCCACCACCATCGGCACCGAGAAGACCACCAACGACGCCTTCGCCAAGGACGCCGACACCTTCGTCGCCGACCTCCTCGCCGCCCTCGACGACATCCCCGCCTACTACGCCCACATGGGTCCCCTGAACGCCGCGGGCCCGGCCCCCGTCGACCTCACCCCGCCCGCGCGGGCGGACGCCGACGAGATCGCCGCCCGGCTCGCCGCCGGCGAGTGGGTCGTCGACCTGCGCAGCCGCGTCGCCTTCGCCGAGGGCCACCTGGCCGGCGCCTACAACATCGAGGCCGACGGCGCACTCGCCACCTACCTGGCCTGGCTGATCCCCTGGGGCCGGCCGGTCACCCTCCTCGCCGACTCCGCCGCCCGACTCGCCGACGCCCAGCGCGAACTGGCGCGCGTCGGCGTCGACCGCCCCGCGGCGGCCTCCGTCGGCACCCCGGCCGACTGGCTGCGCCCCGGCGAGACGCCCCGCTCCTTCCGCCGCGCCGGCTTCCCGAGCTCGCCGCGGCACTGGCCGCGGACCCCGCCCCCGTCGTCCTCGACGTGCGCCGCGCCGCCGAGCGGGCCGCCGGGCACATAGCAGGCTCCGTCCACATCCCGCTGCACCTGCTGCGCCGCCGCACCCGCGAACTGCCCGACGGCACGGTGTGGGTGCACTGCGCGGGCGGGATGCGCGCCGCCATCGCCGCCTCCCTGCTGGACGCGGAGGGCCGCGACGTCGTCGCCGTGGACGACGCCTTCGACGCGGCCGCCTTCGCCGGCTTGCGGGCCGCGGCCGCGGCGGCCCCGGGCCGGGTCAGCGCCGAGCAGGCCCACCGCCGGCTCGGGGCCGCCGACGGCGCCGTGCTCCTCGACGTACGCGAGCCGGCGGAGTGGCAGGCGGGGCACGCGCCCGGAGCCGTCCACGCCCCGCTGTCCGGCCTCGTCGCCGGCGCCCCCTGCCCGAACCGGCCCGCGGCCGCCCCTCGTGGTCGTCTGCCGGTCCGGGCAGCGCTCGCAGCAGGCCGCCCGGCTCCTCGCCGACCGCGGCGCGCACACCGTGGACGTCGAGGGCGGCATGCGCGCATGGGCGCGGGCCGGGTTTCCGGTCGTCGACCCGCACGGCGCCCCCGGCTCGATCGCGTGAGCGCACTGGTCCTCGCCCTGGCCGCGGGAGCGGTCGTGGGACTCGCCCTCGGCGCGCTCGGCGGGGGCGGGGGCGTGCTCGCCGTGCCCGCCCTGGTCTACCTGCTCGGCTTCAGCCCGGCCGACGCCGCCACCGCGAGCCTGCTGATCGTGGCCGTCACCTCCGCCACCGCCCTCTACGGGCACGCCCGCGACGGACGGGTCCGCTGGGCGGCCGGCGCGCTGTTCGCGGTGGCCGGAGTGGGGCCGGCAGCCCTGGCCGGGGCCCTCGCCGACGGCGTGCCGAGGCGGGCCCTGACCGCCGCGTTCGCCGCCGTGGCCGTCCTGGCGGCCGTGCGGATGCTGCGCGGGCGGCCCCCGGCCGCGGACGGGGACGCCGGCGCGCCCGTACGGCCGGTACGGGCCGCGGCCGCCGGGGCGGCGCTCGGCGGGGTCACCGGCTTCCTCGGCGTCGGCGGGGGCTTCCTCGCCGTCCCGGCGCTCGTGGGCGTCGTCGGGCTGCGTATGCGCGCGGCCGTGGGAACCAGCCTCCTCGTGATCACCGTCAACGCGCTGGCCGCCCTGACCGCCCGCTCGGGAGCGGCCGGCGCCCTGGACTGGGCGGTGGTGGCGCCGTTCACGGGCGCGGCCGTCCTCGGTGCCTGGGACGGCAGGCGCCTGGCCGCCCGCGTCCCGCCCGAGACCCTGAGCCGGGTGTTCGGCTGGCTCCTGCTGGCCGTGGCGGCGTTCATGGCGGCGGACGCGGCCCTGCGGTGAGGACGCACGGCCGGGCCCGCGGGACGGCGCTTCCCGGACGGGGCGGCACGAGGGCGCCGGCGGCGCCGACGAGAGGGGACGGCACGTACGGTCCGGGCAGGCGGCTGAGGGGCCGTCCCGGCGCCGTCGCCGGGGACGGCGATTCAGGGTGGTGGCTCGGGGTGGTGGCTCAGCGCGGTGGCCCCGGTGCAGCCCGGTGCAGCCCGGTGCGGCCAGGTGCGGCCCGGCGCAGCGGCTCAGGCTGGCGGCCCGGGGCGGTGGCCCCGGCACGGCGGCTCCGGCGGCGGCCCGGGGCGGCAGCTCTGGTGGCGGCCCCGGTGTGGCTGGGGGCGGCAGCAGCCCTGGCGGCTCCTCAGCGCGGCGACTCGGCGCGGTGGTCCGGAGTGGTGCATGGGCGCGCATACCCGGTGCGGCGCGAGGGCGGGTGGAGGCCCGGCGGTGCGGTCGGAGCCCTGGCCGCGGGGCCGCGCCGGGCCCACGACGGGCGGCGCGGGGGCCAGGCGCCCGGGAACGCGCCGGGCAGGCACGCCCGCGCCCGCGTGCCTCAGGCCAGTGAGAGGAAGAGCTTCTCCAGGCGGGCGCGCATCTCCTCGCGGTCCGCGCCCGCCGCCTCGCCGTCCCCGAAGCCGGTCAGGCACTGCTGGAGGCCCGTCGCGATGATCGCGAAGCCGGCGCGGTCGAGCGCCCGGGACGCCGCGGCCAACTGGGTCACGACCGCCTCGCAGTCGCGGCCCTCCTCGATCATCCGGATCACCCCGGAGATCTGGCCCTGCGCCCGCCGCAGGCGGTTCAGCACCGACTTCAGTTCGGCTCCCGCGAGATCCAGTTCCACGCCGCCCCCTCCTCACCGCATACCCGGAGGGGTACTTTACCCCGGTCCGCGGCACCGCCGCGCGGACCGGACCGCGTCCCGGCCCTCCACCGGGCCCGTGCAGCGGGCGCACCCTGATCCGTGGCCGCCCGAGCAGCGCGCCCCCCGACCCGTAGCCGCCCGAGCCGCGGGGTCCCCCTTCCCGCAGCGCCCCCGTGCAGCGCGCACCCCGCCTCGTAGCGGCCCTGCCCGGGGCGTACCCGCCGCCTCGCGCCGACCGGGGCGGGGGAGCCGCCGGAACCTCCGCTGAATCTTCCCGATGTGTCCGGAATCCGGTCGAACGCGGCGGGCGAACCGGTCGGGTCCCGGCATGACCGCCCCCGGGCCGGGCCTTCCGGGGCAGAATCGGCTCCAGTGCACGGCCCGCCACAACAGGGCCGTCCAGGGCTGCCTGGACCGGCTCAGGGGAGACGCATGACCACCACCAGCACACAGATCGCGGGCCCCGCGGGGCTGCCGCTCGTCGGCTCCATGCTCGACCTGAAGCGGGACTCGCTCGGCACCTTCCTCGCCGCGTACCGCACCCACGGCGACGTCGTCCGCATCACCGCGGGCCCGCCCGGACTGCGGACCGAGCTGTACGGGGTGTTCTCCGCCGAGGGGGCCCAGCAGGTACTCGCCACCGAATCGGCCAACTTCCGCAAGGACAACGTCTTCTACCAGGAGGTGCGCGAGTCCTTCGGCAACGGCCTGCTGACCAGCCAGGACGAGGTGTACCTGCGGCAGCGCCGGCTCGTGCAGCCGCTGTTCACCCGCCGCCGGGTCGACGGCTACGCCGACGCCGTCACCGCCGAGACCGCCGCCGTCACCGCGGCCTGGCGCGACGCGCCCGGGGGCGTCGTCGACGTGTCCGCCGAGATGACGCGGCTCACCCTGCGTGCCGTCGCCCGCATCCTCTTCGGCACCGACGTCGAGTCGGCCGTCGGAGTCGTCGAACGCTGCTTCCCCGTCATCGGCGACTACGTCCTGCGGCGCGCGTTCTCCCCCGCCACCGCGCCCCGGCACTGGCCCACGCCCGCCAACCGCCGCGCGGCCGCCGCGATGGCCGAGCTGTACGCCGAGTGCGACCGCATCATCGGACGGCGCCGCTCGGGCGGCGGTGCCACCGACGGCCCGGACGGGCCGGACGACCTGCTCGGCCTGCTCGCCCTGGCCGGCAGCGGCGAGGACGGCAGTCTGGACGCCGGCGAGATCCGTGACCAGGTGCTGGTCTTCCTGCTCGCCGGGCACGAGACGACCGCCACCTCGCTGGCCTTCGCCCTGCACCTGCTGGCGCTCCACCCCGAGGAGCAGAAACGTGCCCGCGACGAGGCCGCGGGCGTGCTGGGCGGCCGTACTCCGGTCGCCGGCGACCTCGACGCGCTGCCGTACCTGACCCGTGTCCTCAAGGAGGCCATGCGGCTGTACCCGGCGGGCCCCGTCATTGGCCGCCGCGCCGTCGCCGCCACCCGCATCGACGGCCACACCATCCCCGCGGGCGCCGACGTGGTCGTCGCGCCCTGGGTGACGCACCGCCACACCCGCTACTGGGACGAGCCCGAGCGCTTCGACCCCGACCGGTTCACCCCCGACCGGGAGAAGGACCGGCCGCGCTACGCCTGGTTCCCGTTCGGCGGCGGGCCGCGGGCCTGCATCGGCCAGCACTTCTCGATGCTGGAGTCCGTCCTGTCCCTGGCCATGGTCCTCCAGGCGTACGAACTGGAGGCCGTCGACGTCGCCGTGCCGGTCACCGCGGGCATCACCCTGCGCGCGCAGGGCCCCGTACGCTGCCGCCTGCGGCCCCTGCCGGCGCACCGCCAGGCAGACACCGCCTGACCGCACGCCCCGCCCCCGCCCGCGTGACCGGGCGCCCGCGCGGCCGGGTGGACCCGCGGGGCCGGGGGCGGCGCGGGCAGTGGAGGCGCGGGCGGTGGCGTGCCGTCAGGTTGCATGCCGTCAGATTGCGTCCGCCGGGGACCGTCGGCGTGCCGTCAGGCGGCGTCCGCCAGCCACAGGTCCGGGCCGAACACCTCGTACCGCACCGCGCGGGCCGGCACCCCGGCGGCCAGCAGCTGCGCGCGTACCGTACGCATGAACGGCAGCGGGCCGCACAGGTACACGTCCGCGTCCGACGGCACGTCGAGCCCGTCCAGGTCCGCGAGGTCCATGCGGCCGGTACGCGCCTGAGGCACCGCCTCCGCGCCCTCCTCGTACCACAGGGCGGCGCGGGCGTCGGTCAGTTCGGCGACCAGCCGGGCCATGTCGGCGCGCAGGGCGTGCTCGGCGGGGGAGCGGTCGGCGTGCAGCACGGTCACGGGACGGCCGGACCCGGTGGCCGCGAGGTGCTCCAGCATGGCCACCATCGGCGTGCAGCCGATACCGGCCGAGACCAGCACCAGCGGCCGTTCGGCCGTGTCGAGCACGACGTCCCCGAACGGCGCGGACAGCGTCAGCACGTCCCCCGCGGCGACGCTGCCGTGCAGCAGGTCCGACACCTCGCCGTCCGGCGCGCCGCCCGCGCCCTCGACCCGCTTCACGGTGATCCGCCGGACGTCCCCGCCCGGGGCCGACGACAGGGTGTACTGCCGCAGCTGGTGCACTCCGTCGGGCATCCGCACCCGCACGCTCACGTACTGCCCCGCGCGGGCGGCGGGCGCGGGCGCGCCGTCGGCCGGGCGCAGCAGGAACGACACCGTGTCGGCGGTCTCCTCGCGCCGCTCGACGACCGTCCACTCCCGCCACGGGTGGCCGGGCCGCACCTGCGCCTCCAGGTAGAGCCGCGCCTCCTGCGCGATGAGGGCGCCGGCCATCAGCCAGTACACCTCGTCCCACGCGGCGGCGACCTCCGGCGTCACGGCCTCGCCCAGGACCTCGGCTATCGCGCCGAACAGGTACTTGTGCACGATCGTGTACTGGTCGTCGGTGACGCCGACGGCGGCGTGCTTGTGGGCGATGCGGGACAGCAGCCGGTCCGGACGGGCCTCCGGGTCGGCGAGCAGCGCCCCGGCGAACGCGGCGACGGAGCCGGCGAGGGCCTTGCGCTGCTGCCCGCTCGCCTGGTTGCCCCGGTTGAACATGCCGTCCAGCAGCTCGGGGTGGCCCTCGAACAGGGAGGCGTAGAAGCGGGTGGTGATCTCGTCCAGCGCGCCGCCCACGGCGGGCAGGGTGGCGCGGACGAGAGCGGCCGATTCGGCGGACAGCATGGGACTCCTCGGAAAGCCAGGGCGGCGGGTTAGTTCACCGCGGAAACGCAGGCCCCCACTGTCTAGCAGCCGCGTGAGCCAGGGCAGCACCCTTTCCGCCGAACGAAGGCCGAAGGTCCCGCACTCCGGGGACGAGCGTCCCCGCCCGTCCCGCCCGGGCGGGGTCTCCAGGCCCGCGGCCCAGAGGCCGCCGGCCCCGCAGGCCGCCCGCCCCGCCCCGCGGGTCCGCCCCTGCCTCCTCGGCTGGCTCCGGGTCCCGCTGCCGCGGCGCCCGGGCCGGCCGCGCAGCGAGCGCCGGCGTATGCGACGAGTGGGGCCCCGGGGATTCGGCCGGGGCCTGCGGGGGAACGCGGGACGGGCGGAACAGCCGCACCCCGAGCACGAGGAGGTACCGATCACCATGACCGCTGACCGTGAGCCCGCGAACCCGGTCACCCGCCACCCGCGACCTGACTACCCGGAGCAGCACCAGCGCCCTCCCGGCTGGACGGAGCCGATGGAGCCGCGGCCCGACCACGGCGAGGAGTCGTACCAGGGGCACGGGCAGCTGGACGGCCGGGCCGCGGTCGTGACGGGCGGCGACTCCGGTATCGGCAGGGCCGTGTGCCTGGCGTACGCCAGGGAGGGAGCCGACGTGCTCTTCACCCACCTGCCCGAGGAGCAGGGCGAGGCCGCCGAGACGGCCCGCCTGGTGGAGGACGCCGGACGCCGGGCCGTCGCCGTGCCCTGCGACATCCGCGAGGAGGAGGCGTGCCGGGACCTCGTGGACCGGGCGGTGGACGCGTTCGGCCGGATCGATGTCCTCGTCAACAACGCCGCCTTCCAGATGGCGCAGCCGGACGGCATCGAAGCCATCACGACGGAGCAGTTCGACCGGGTCGTCAGGACGAACCTGTACGGCCTGTTCTGGCTCAGCAAGTTCGCGCTGCCGCACATCCCCAAGGGCGGCTGCATCATCAACACCACGTCCGTGCAGGCGTACAAGCCGAGCCCGCCGCTGCTGGACTACGCCACCACCAAGGGCGGCATCGTGACGTTCACGCAGGGCCTCGCGCAGATGCTGGCGCCGCGCGGCATCCGCGTCAACGCGGTGGCGCCCGGCCCCGTCTGGACGCCGCTGATCCCCGCGACGATGCCCGAGACCGCCGAGTTCGGGAAGCAGGCACCGCTGGGACGCGCCGCCCAGCCCGCCGAGATGGCGCCCGCGTACGTGTTCCTCGCCTCGTCCGGCGCCGGCTACATCACCGGCGAGATCGTCAACGCCACCGGAGGCACCCCGCTGCCGTAGCGGACCGGTGTCCCGCCGCGGACCGGCACCCCGCTGCCGTAGCGGGCGGCCGCCCCGCCGCGGACCGGTGTCCCGTCGTGTCCCGCCGCGGACCGGCGGCGCTCCCGGGCTCAGCGGGCGGCGTCGCCGTCCGCCGGGCCCCGCAGCGTCGCGCGGCCCGCCTCCAGCCGGGCCACCGGGACGCGGAACGGCGAGCACGACACGTAGTCCAGGTCGGCGGCGTGGAAGAAGTGCACCGACTCCGGGTCGCCGCCGTGCTCGCCGCACACGCCGACCTCCAGGTCCGGGCGCGCCTCCCGGCCCTCCGCCACGGCCAGTTCGACCAGGCGGCCCACGCCCTCCCGGTCGAGCGACTCGAACGGCGACGCCTCGAAGACGCCGCGCTCCAGGTACGCGGGGAAGAACGCGGCCTCCACGTCGTCCCGCGAGAAGCCCCATGTGGTCTGCGTCAGGTCGTTCGTACCGAACGAGAAGAAGTCCGCGTCCCGCGCGATGCGGCCCGCCGTCAGCGCCGCCCGCGGCAGCTCGATCATCGTGCCCACCGGGCACTCCACGCGCACCCCGGTCTCCTCGGAGACCTGCGCCAGCACCCGCTCGACCTCGTCCCGCACCAGGTGGAGCTCCGCCACATCGCCCACCAGCGGCACCATGATCTGGGCGCGGGGCGCACCGCCGGCGCGCAGCCGCCCGACGACCGCCTCGGCGACCGCCCGCACCTGCATCGCCACCAGGCCCGGTACGACCAGTCCGAGCCGCACCCCGCGCAGGCCCAGCATCGGGTTCTGCTCCCGCATCCGGGTGACCGCCGCCAGCAGCGCCACGTCCCGGGGGTCGGGTTCACGCCCCGACGCCTCCGCCCGCGCCACCCGCACCGCCAGCTCCGTGCGGTCCGGCAGGAACTCGTGCAGCGGCGGGTCCAGCAGCCGGATCGTCACCGGCAGCCCGTCCATCGCCTCCAGGATGCCGGTGAAGTCGCCCCGCTGGAGCGGCAGCAGCGCCGCCAGGGCCGCCTCCCGCTCCGCGTCGTCCGCCGCCAGGATCATCGCCTCCACATGGCGGCTCCGCTCACCGAGGAACATGTGCTCGGTGCGGCACAGCCCGATGCCCACCGCGCCGAACCGCCGCGCCCGCGCCGCGTCCTCCGGGGTGTCGGCGTTCGCCCGCACCTCCAGGCGCCGCAGCGAGTCCGCCCGCTCCAGCAGCCGGTGCACGTCCCGCACGACCTGCTCGGCGCCCGGACCCGGGCGCCCGCCCTCCTCGAAGTACCGCATCACCACGGAGTCCACCAGCGGCACCGCGCCCAGGTACACCCGGCCCTCCGAGCCGTCGACGGACACCACCTGGCCCTCCTCGACGGTGACGTCCCCGACGGTGCAGCGCCTCCCCGGCACGTCCACCGACAGGGCCTCGGCGCCGCACACGCACACCTTCCCCATGCCGCGGGCCACCACCGCCGCGTGGCTCGTCTTGCCGCCCCGACTGGTCAGCACCGCCTGCGCCGCCACCATGCCGGGCAGGTCGTCGGGCGTGGTCTCCGGCCGCACCAGGACCACGCGTTCGCCGGCCGCCGCCCGCCGCACCGCCTCCGCGGAGGTGAACACCGCCGCCCCCACGGCCGCCCCCGGCGAGGCCGCCACCCCGCGGGCCACCGGCTCGCCGGCGCCCGACGTGTCGAACCGCGGGAACATCAGCCGCGCCAGGCCTTCCCCGCTCACCCGCGCCAGCGCCTCGTCCAGGCTGATGCGCCCCTCGTCGACGAGCTGCCCCGCGATCCCGAACGCCGCCTGCGCGGTGCGCTTGCCGACGCGGGTCTGGAGCATCCACAGCCGGCCCTGCTCGATGGTGAACTCGATGTCGCACAGGTCGCGGTAGTGCTCCTCCAGCCGACGCATGTGCCCGCACAGCTCCTCGTACGAGGCGGGGTCGAGGCGCCGCAGCTCCTCCAGGGGCACCGCGTCGCGCGTGCCCGACACCACGTCCTCGCCCTGCGCGTTCGCGAGGTAGTCGCCGTACACGCCGGGGCGGCCCGTCGCCGGGTCCCGGGTGAAGGCCACACCGCTGCCGGAGTCGGCGCCGCGGTTGCCGAACACCATGGTCTGGATGTTCACCGCGGTCCCCAGGTCGTCGGGGATGTGCTCCCGGCGGCGGTAGACACGGGCCCGCTCGGCGTTCCACGAGCCGAACACCGCGAGCACCGCCCGGCGCAGCTGCTCGTGCGGGTCCTGCGGGAAGTCCTCCCCGGTCCGCTCCCTGACGATGTCCTTGAACGTCTCCACCGTCCTGATCAGGTCGCAGGCGTCGAGGTGCGCCTCGTCCGCCACGTGGTGCTGGTGCTCGATCCGCGTCAGCACCTCCTCGAACAGGGCACCGTCCACCCCCATCACCGTCGTGCCGAACATCTGTACGAGCCGGCGGTAGGAGTCCCAGGCGAACCGCTCCCGCTCCGGCGTCTTCGCCAGCCCGAGCACCGACAGGTCGTTCAGCCCGATGTCGAGGATCGTCTCCATCATGCCCGGCATCGAATACCGCGCCCCCGACCGCACCGACAGCAGCAGCGGGTCGTCAACCTGCCCGAGCCGCCGCCCCGCGGCCTGCTCCAGGCGCTCCAGGTGCGCCGCGATCTCCCCGTCCAGCTCCGGGGGCGGCGCGCCGGTCGCCAGGTACACCCGGCACGCCTCCGTGGTCACCGTGAAGCCGGGCGGCACCGGCAGGCCCATCCGCATCATCTCGGCGAGGTTCGCGCCCTTGCCTCCCAGCAGGTCGGCCCGGTCCCGGCCGCCTTCGGAGAAGTCGTACACATAGCGGACCATGGCAGTGCGTCCTCGCTTCCTCGTACGGGAGGATCGGCGGCGGTGCCTTCACGACCAGCGTGCCACCGCCCGGCCCCCGCGGCGTGTCCTGCCGCCCGAACCAGCCTCGCCCGCCGCCGCCCGCCCGCGGCAGGCCCGCAGGGCCCCGCCGCCGCGACCGACCGGCCCTGCCGCCGCCTTCCGCGGCCCGCCCCGTGCCGGGGCGGCGTGCGGATACCCTGGCCGACGTAAGCCGACCGGGTGAGCACGGAAGTGAGGAGGCGGCCCGTGGGAGCCGAGGAGGCCCTGTCGCGGATGCCGCAGATGCGGCTCGACGAACTGCTGGAAGAGCTCCAGGCCCGCATCAACGCCGCCCGAGGCACCCGCGACCGGGTCCACAGCCTGCTGGAGGCCGTCGTCTCCGTCGGCCGGGAACTCGACCTCACGCAGGTCCTCAAGCGCATCGTCGAAGCCGCCGCGCTCCTCGTCGACGCCCGCTACGCCGCGCTCGGCGTCATCGGGCCCGACGGGCGCACCCTGTCGCGGTTCCTCACCGTCGGGCTGACCGACGAGGAGGCCGCCCGGATCGGCCCCCTGCCCTCCGGGCACGGTCTGCTCGGCGAGATCATCCGGCGGCCGGAGCCGCTGCGCACCTCCGACATCCACAGCCACCCCCACTCGTACGGCTTCCCCGCGAACCACCCGCCGATGAGGACCTTCCTCGGCGTGCCCATCCGGGTCCGCGACGAGGTCTTCGGAAATCTCTACCTCACCGACAAGCACGGCGGGCAGGAGTTCGACGCCGAGGACGAGGGCATCATCACCACCCTGTCCGTCGCCGCCGGCGTCGCCATCGACAACGCCCGGCTGTACGAGAGCTCCCAGCGGCAGCGCCGCTGGCTGGAGGCCAACGCCGAGATCACCCGCAGCCTCCTCTCCGGCAGCGCCCGCCTCGACGTCCTCGAACTCATTGCCCGCCGCGCCCGGGAGATCACCGGCGCCGCGCTCGCCGAGGTGTCCGTGCCCGTCCCCGGCACCGCCGGCCTGGCCGTCGAACTCGCCATGGGCAGCGAGGAGGACGCCCGCAGCGGCCTCGTCGTGCCCGTCGAGGGCACCCTGTCCGGTGCCGCCTACACCGCGGGCACCCCCGCAGTGACCCCCGACCTCCCCAAGGACGACCGGTACAACGCCGGCCCCCGCCGCTTCGACGGCCTCGGCCCCGCCGTGGCCGTGCCGCTCGGCACCGGCGCCGAGAACGTCCGGGGTGTGCTGCTGCTCGCCCGCGCCGACACCGAGCCGGTCTTCACGGACGGCGAGCTCGGCCCGCTCCTCGCTTTCGCGGGCCAGGCGGCCGTGGCACTCGAACTGGCCGAGCGGCGCCGCGACGCCGAGCAGCTGGCGCTGCTGGAGGACCGCGACCGCATCGCCAGGGACCTGCACGACCTCGCCATCCAGCGGCTCTTCGCCACCGGCATGACCCTGCAGAGCGCGGCCCGCCTGGTCGAGAACCCCGGCGCCGCAGAACGCGTCGCCCGGGCCGTGGGCGACCTGGACGAGACCATCAAGATCATCCGCTCGACCATCTTCGGCCTGCGCGCCCGCGACGAGGATGCCGGGCCGAGCCTGCGCGCCCGTGTCGCCCGCGCCGTCGGCGAGGCCGCCACGACCCTCGGCTTCCCGCCCCGGCTCAGCATGGAGGGCCTCCTCGACACGGACGTGCCCCCGCAGGTCGCCGACCACCTGGTGGCCGCGCTGACCGAACTGCTCAGCAACGCCGCACGGCACGCCCGCGCCACCCGCCTGGAGGCGACCCTCCAGGCCACCCCCGTCGAGGTGGTGCTCACCGTCGCGGACGACGGCCGGGGCATCCCCGAGGAGGGCCGCCGCAGCGGACTCGGCAACCTGACCGAACGGGCCCTGAGCGTCGGCGGCACCATGGAGATCACCCGCCCCGCGGAAGGCGGCAGCCGGATCACCTGGCGCGCCCCGCTCAACCGGGAGGCGTGAGCGCGCCGCACGCGGACCGAAGGGTGAGGGAGGCGCGGCCGTACGCGACCAGCGGGGAGCGGCAGGGCGCGATCCGTCGTACGGCCGTACGTGCCGGGGGAGACGGAGGGACGCGACCTGCCGGAGGAGTCCGGAAGCGGAGGGGCGCGCTCTGCCGGACGGCTCCGGAAGCGGAGGGACACGACCTGCCGGACGGCTCCGGAAGCGGAGGGGC
This sequence comes from Streptomyces sp. CC228A, assembly GCF_021390935.1. Taxonomy (GTDB): domain Bacteria; phylum Actinomycetota; class Actinomycetes; order Streptomycetales; family Streptomycetaceae; genus Streptomyces. The sequence goes on along the minus strand of NZ_JAJPUI010000001.1, from coordinate 30,419 downwards.
GCGATCCGCCCCGTACGGCCGTACGGGGCCGCGGGGGGCGGAGGGGCGCGCCCTGCCGGACGGCTCCGGACGCGCGGAGGGACGCGATCCGCCGGAGGGCTCCGGACGCGGTCGGAAGGGCTCGGCCCGCCGCAGGCCAACCGCGCAGGTGACCCGCAGGGCCGGAAGGCACGGCCCCGCCGTCCGCGATGGCGGGAGACGAAGGGCCCGGCCGGGTCGTGAGCGACCGGGAGGGCGCGGGACGCCCGCCCGTCGTACGGGGCCCGGAGGGCGCGGGGCGCTCAGCCCGCCGGGGACGACCGCGGCGCGGCCCCGTCGCCGGCGCGCGCGTCCGCGACCGTCAGCCGGAAACCCGTCACCAGATCGGGCCGGATGCGCAGCGCATGGCTCATCGTGCCCTGCGACGCCACCCAGGGCCGCAGCAGCGCCTCGTACCGGCTGCGTTCCGCGGAGTCGGCGACCAGCCCCGCGTAGCCGGTGACGACCACGCTCCAGCCCAGGTGCGTGTCCGGGTCGATGACATCGGCCTCGTACGCGACGACGATGCCCGGCGACCCCGCCGGCGCCGCGATCGACGCCAGCGTCGCGCCGTCGTGGAGCCGGACGACGACATCCTCGCCGTCCACCAGATGGTTCACCGGGCGGATCGCCGGCAGCGCCTGCTGGGTGAAGACGATCCGGCCCAGCGACACCGACCCCAGCAGCCGCAGCGCCTCCTCGCGGCTCAGTTGCCTCATGCGGCGCGGCGCCGCGGCGTCACGGCGGTCCGCCGCCGGCTGCCGTACGGCCTCGTGGTTCATCTGCAACACCCTCTGATCGACCGGACATCCCAGCCTCCCCGGGCCGCCGCAGCCCGGACCAGGGCCGAACGGACCCTTCGCGGCCCGCATCCGGGCCGGAACCCGCCGAGAGGGCCATCCGGCCCTGGCCGGACGGCACCGACCGGGGCACGATCGAGGCGTGCCGTGCACCGCGGCACCTCGCGACCATGAAGTGAGAGTGGGATGACGGACAGCCACGGCGCCGCAGCACAGGGCAAGGAGCCCGTCAGGGTGTTCCTCCTCGACGACCACGAGGTGGTGCGCCGCGGCGTGCACGACCTGCTCGACGCCGAACCCGACCTGACCGTCGTCGGCGAGGCCGGCACCGCCGAGCAGGCCCTCGTGCGCGTGCCCGCGCTGCGCCCCCAGGTGGCCGTCCTGGACGTGCGGCTGCCCGACGGCGACGGGGTCAGCGTCTGCCGGGAACTGCGCTCCCGCATGCCGGAGCTCGCCTGCCTGATGCTCACCTCGTTCGACGACGAGGAGGCCCTGCTCGACGCGATCATGGCGGGGGCGTCCGGCTACGTCCTCAAGCAGATCAGCGGGACCGACCTCGTGCAGGCGGTACGCACGGTCGCGTCCGGCCAGTCCATGCTGGACCCCGGCGCCACCGCCCGCGTGATGGCCCGGCTGCGCGGCGGCCGCGAGGAGGCCCAGCCGGACGGTCTGGCCGGGCTCACCGACCGCGAACGGGAGATCCTCGCCCTGGTGGGGGAGGGACTGACCAACCGGGAGATCGGCAAGCGGCTCTACCTCGCGGAGAAGACCGTGAAGAACAACATCTCCCGGCTGCTGGCCAAGCTCGGCGTGGAGCGCCGGGTGCAGGCCGCCGTCATCGCCACCCAGGCCCTCGGCGGCCGGCCCCCGCAGGACCCGGGCGGCCGCAGGCACTGACGGACGGGCCGCGGCAAAGGGGCGGCGGCTGCGGGCCGCCGCCCCCTTTGCCGTGTGCCGCTGCCCGCCGCGCCGGGCATCCGCGCGTCGCGCCGGGGCCCCGCGCAGTCGGCGTGCGCCCGGCCGCGGCACGGGTCCGCACCGGCCGGCGGCCCGGCCCGTGCCGGTGCGGTGGTGCCCGGGAGGGCCTGCGCCCCGGGGCGTCCCGCCCCCGCGGTGCGTGCCCGGGACGGCGTGCGCCCCGGGACGCCGTGCGGCCCCGGGGCGCACCACCGGCGTCTCTCAGTCGTGGGGGACGACCGCGACCGGGCACCGTGCGTGGTGCAGCGCCGCATGCGCCACGGACCCGATGCGCGGTCCCAGCGGCGCGTGCCGCACCCGGCGGCCCACCACGAGGAGCCCCGCTCCCTCGGCCGCCGACAGCAGCACCTGGCCGCCGCCGCCGATCTCCACGTGCTCGGTGACCGGCACGTCCGGGTACCGCTCCCGCCACGGGGCCAGCGCCTCCGCCAGCGCCTTGCGCTCGTACGGCTCCAGTCCGCCCGCCTCGTCGGCCAACCGCAGCGACCCCGGGCTGTACGCGTACAGCGGCGGCAGGCTCCAGGCCCGTACGGCGCGGACACCGACGCCCCGGGCCGCGGCCTCCGCGAAGGCGAAGCCCAGCACCGCCGCGCTCTCCTCCCTGCCGCCCTGCTGGCCCACCACGACCTCGGCCGCGTCCAGCACCGAGGCCGGCCGCCGGTCCTGCGCCGCGGCGCGCACCGACACCACCGGCCGGTCCGCCGCCGCGATCACCTGCTGGCCGTAGGAACCGAGCAGGAAGCCGACGAGCGCGCCGTGCCCGCGCGTGCCGATCACCAGCATCTCCGCGGCCTTCGCCGCCGCCAGCAGCGCCGGGACGGGCGTGTCCTGCACCACCTCGGCCGTCACCGCCGCGCCGGGGTGCGCGGCCCGCACGGCTGCCACGGCCTCGTCCAGCACCGCCTGCGCCCGCTGCGCCTCCGCCTCGCGGTCCTGCGCCAGCGGCACGTCCAGGGGCTGCCACAGCCAGGCGTGCACGAGGTGCAGCGGCAGCCCGCGGTGCGCGGCCTCCCGGGCCGCCCAGTCGGCGGCGGCAAGGCTCTCCGGTGAGCCGTCCACGCCCACCGCGATCGCGCGGTTCGTCGGGGCCTCGTTCGCCATGGCGCTTCCTCCGTGAAGTTTCGTCGTACGGGTATGCATCCCGTGCCCCCTCTGCGGTGGGGGCGCTCCCAGCCTGCCCGCGCGCGGGCCGCGGGCGAAGGGCCGGTAGGCCCGGTTTCCCCGGCCACCTGCCGGTAAACCGCGGGCCGTTCCGCGCCCCCCGCCCGGCGCAGCGGGGAGCGCGGCGGCGCGCCCCGCTGCGCCGGCCGCCCGGGTCGTCCCGGCGGCGCCGCGGGTGGATCCTGTAGGGAGGGCGGGCGCCCCGCCGTCCGCCGCCGTCCCTACGCGTCGAGGAGGCACACCATGACCCGGACGCTGGAGTGGAAGATCAACATGGACCTGCTGGAGGACGAGGGCACCACCGAGGCGCGAGCCGTCCTCGACACGGGTTCGTCCAGGCTCACCGGCCACGGCACGGCGCGGTGCAACCCGGACGACACCGACGTCCCGCTGATCGGCGACGAACTCGCGGCGAGCCGCGCCATGAGCGACCTCGCGCGGCAGCTGATGCGCCTGGCCTACAAGGACATCGGCGAGCAGGGCGCGGGAATGGGCGGCGAACGCGAGGAGGAGACGCCGTACGGCTGGTCCACCCCCGGCCGCTGACACCGCGGGTCGGGCGGTGAGGCGCCGCTGACCCCTGGGCAGCGGCGCTCCCCACGCGGGCCGTACGGGCCGTACGGGCCGTAGAGGCTCGCGGCACGGGTTGCACGCGCTGCACGCGCTGCCGTGCCGCCGCGGCGAGGACGGGGCGGTGACGCCCGGCGGCCGGTCCCCTGGCGGCGGCGTCGCACGGGCGCGGACCCGGCACGTACGGGTCCCGGCACGTACGGGTCCCCGGGCGTCGGCGTCGTACGGGCGCCGCACCGGGTACGTGCGATTCCCCGGACGCCCGTACCGTACGGGCGCCGGAGCGGGCGCGTACCGCGGCTGTCTCCGGCACCGCGGCGCCGGCCGTCAGGCCGTCACCGGCTCCGTGTCGTCCCACTCGTACGCGAGACGGGTGTCCACCGCCACCACCCCGTCGACGCTCTCGCACAGCCGCACCACGATCGGCACCAGGCTCCGCCGCTCCAGCGTGCCGCTGAGCGTCACCGCGCCGTCGTGGACGTCGACGGTCACGGCCGACGGCGGCAGCCCGAGCGTGCGCGTCACCACGTCCTCCAGGATCTCCTCCTGGATCGCCCGGTCGCGCCGCAGGAACAGCTGCAGCAGGTCACTGCGGCTGAGCACGCCGATGAGCCGCCCCGCCGCGTCCACCACCGGCAGCCGCTTGATCCGGTGCCTCTCCATCACGCGCGCCGCCTCCACCGCGCTCCACTCCGGCCGGGCCACGATCGCCGGGCTCGACATCAGCCCCTCCGCCGTGCGCGCCCCGTCGTCGGCGCCGGTGTGGCGACGCAGCAGGTCCACCTCCGACACCACGCCGACCGGCCGCTCCTCGTCGTCCACGACGGGGACCGCCGTGATGCCGTACTCGTCCAGCAGCCGGGCGATCTCCTTGAACGCGGTACCGGGCTGTACGGCGACGGCCTCCGGGGTCATCAGATCGGCCACACTGCGGTGCCTCATCGCTGGGTGCCGTCCCTTCTCGCTGCTCGCTCGGCGGGTCCCCCACCGCTTTCGAGGATGCCTCCCCGCCGCCCGTGCGCACCGCAGCGGCGCGGCGCGGCCGGACGCGCGGGGACCGTTCGGCCCTGGCGGCGCGCCCCGGGCGGTGGTTTCCTTGAAGTGGCGGAAAGGGCTGACGAGAGGCGGGGAGAAGCGGCTGACGGCCGCGCACCGCGCCATCAGGATCCGCGAGAAGCGGGTGGCCCTTTCCGCCCTCACCGCCCTCACCGCGCTTTCCGCCCGCCTCGGTGCGGCACGCCCCGCGCCGGGGCGGGGCGTGCCGCGGTCAGACCGCGGTGGTGGCACGCGGGGCGTACAGGTCCAGCAGCCTGACCCGGGTGGCCTGCAGGCGGTGGGACAGCACCTGCCCCACCCACAGCGTCAGCGCGTAGCCGAACGCCGGCTCCGCCGCGCACAGGGCCCGCACCGCCACCGCGTCGAACTCCCAGGCCCGCACCAGGCTCATCGCCTCGGCGCCGAGCTCCCACTCGTACGGCGGGAACAGCCAGGACAGGCCCACCAGGTCGCCGTGGCCCAGCATCTGGACCTCGGCGGGCCGCCGTCCCGGCACCCGCGCGTCGAGCGTGACCGCCCCCGTCTTCACGACCCAGAAGCGGTCGGCGGGCTGCTGCTCGTCGAACAGCCGGTCGCCCGGCTCGAAGGCGACCTCACGGGCCAGTGTCATGAGCCGCTCCCGGTGCGGAGCGGGCACGCTGTTGATCCTCGGTGCTGCGGTTCTGCTCATGGGAACCTCCTGGTGGAACCCCGCGCACGTCGGCCCCGGCCTCGGTCGCCGGGACACGGCCCCGCAGGGGCCGCCCGGGACACCGGCGCCGGTCCGACCGGCCCTACCGGACGTACCCCCGACGGTGCGACGGTTCTTACGAGCGTACTGAGCACCTCGGCGAAGGGCGCAGCCATGAAGCGGTGAACCGCTCCCCGCACCGTCGGCGACGTCATGACGTCACCGGTCGTCGCCGTCGGTCCCGACGCGACGTACCAGGAGATCGTGACCGCCCTGCGGGCACGGCACGTCACGGCCCTGCCGGTCGTGGAGGGCGAGGGCCGCGTCGTCGGCGTGGTGTCGGAGGCCGACCTGCTGCCCAAGGAGGAGCTCCGCGACCCGACCCCTCCCCGGTGGACCAGCGGCTGCGGCTGACCGACCACGCGAAGGCGGGCGCGGTGACCGCCGCGGAGCTCATGTCGAGCCCCGCCGTCACCGTGACGGCCGGAGCCACCCTGCCGCACGCCGCCCGGCTGATGGCCGGGCGCGGCGTGAAGCGGCTCCCCGTGGTGGACGGCGACGGGGTGCTGTGCGGCATCGTCAGCCGCGCGGACCTGCTGAAGGGGTTCCTGCGGCCCGACGGGGACATCGCCGCGGAGGTGCGGCGCGACCGTCGTGGAGCGGCTCTTCGCCGTCTCGCACCGCGGCATCGGCGTCGACGTGAGCCGGGGCACGGTCACCCTCACCGGGCCGGTGCGCGACGCCGCCCTCATCCCGGCGGCCGAGCGCCGCACCCGCGCGGTGGCGGGCGTCGTGGACGTACGGTGCGAGCTGACCGCCCCGCCGGAGGCCCGCACCGCGCCCGCGCCCGGGCGCCGCACCGCTCCGTGACACCCGCGGCCCCGGCCGGGCGGCGCCGTGCACGCGGCGGGGGTGCGGCCGGGGGCGGGGGTGCGGCCGGGCACGGCCGAGGGCGCCCGTGCCGGCCCCCGCGCCCGGCCGGGGACGTCGTCCGCGCCGGGCATGCGGGCGGCGGGCGGCGCGGATACCGTGATGCCATGCCAGGACCTGAGCACCTGAAGGGGGACATCGGGCGCCGCGTGGCCGCCCGCCGCGAGCAGCTCGGGCTGTCGCGGGAGGAGGTCGCCCTGCGGGCCGGCTCCGCGCCCGGGTACATCCAGTACCTGGAGGAGCAGACCGCCACCCCGGGAATGGGGTTCCTGCTGCGCCTCGCGGACGCCCTGGAGACCACCGTCGTCGCCCTCACCGGCGGCACCGCGGACCTCACCCCGGGCACCGGCCACGCCGCGTACCACCCGGAGCTCGTCGAGCTCGGCGCCGAGGAGGCGTGGGAGCTGCTCGGCAGCCACGGTGTCGGCCGGGTCGCCGTCACCTCGCCCGAAGGCCCCGCCATCCTCCCCGTCAACTACCTCGTCAGCGGACGGGAGGTGGCGTTCCGTACGCAGCCCGGGTCGGCGCCGTCACGCGCGGCCCGCGCCGGCGCGGGCGACGTCGCGTTCGAGGTGGACCACATCGACGACCTGTTCAGCCAGGGCTGGAGCGTGCTGCTCGTCGGCCCCGCACGGGAGGTCACCGGCGCCGACGAGGTGCGCGTCCTGGAGGAGGCCGCCTACACCACCCCCTGGGCGGGCGGCGAACGCGACCTGTGGGTGGCGGTCGCGCCCCGCCGGGTGACGGGCCGCCGCATCCGTGTCCACCACACCCACGCGCCGCAGGGGGACGACACGCCGGCGCACCGGCACGGCGGCGCCGCACCCCACGGCGCCTGAGCCGCGCCTCCCCGCTCCCGCCCGCCGTACGCCGGTACAGGACGTCGAGGCCGGGGCCCGACACCCGGAAGCGTTCGGCCGCTCCCAGGGCGCGTGGAAGCCGGGCTGCGCGGAGGTGAGCTGCGGCGCCGGGCGGCACGGTCCCGCCTCGCCGTCGGGGAGGCCCGGCAGAACCCGTGGTCGGGTCCGCGGGGCTCGGACGGCAGCGACCCCAGCAACCCCGTGGCCGGGTGACATCGGGCGCCGGTCCTGGCTCCGGGAGCCGAGGGCCCCGCGGCTCCGCCCGCTCTACGGGAACCGGCGGCCAGGACCGTACGGCGCTGCCGCCGCGCACCGCCGGGCGGACGGTCGCCCGCCGGTGCGCAAGCCCCGCGGGCCGCGGGACTCAGTCCGCCTCGTCGACGCGCAGGACCTCCTCGACGGGACGCCGGGGAGTCGCCGGGACCTGCGGGCCGTACCCGAACCGGATGAGCATCTGGGCGTGCCCCATCGCCGACCGCGGGTCGCGCACCGCCCACCGCAGCTCCGGCCACTCCAGGGCATGCGAGTTCAGCGACGTCGCGAGGCCGTCCAGCGTGGCCTGGAGCAGCACCCGCTCCATGGCCTGACCGGCGTGCAGCCAGTCCTCGGGACGGTCCTGCCGGGTGCCCAGCACCGCCAGGCACGGCACCTGCTCGAACACCGCCGTGCCGCGCCCCGCGGGCCGCTCCGCCGCCGCGAAGTCCCGGACCGGCGCCCGCCCCCGTGGCTGCGGGGGCCCAGCGCGTAGCTGGGGATGCCTTCGGCCCGGCCCGGCGCGTCGGCGGACTCGGCACGCCACGTCCAGCGGGCCACCTCGGCCCGCTTCCTCGGGTCGGCGGCCTCCTCGGCCTCCGCGTCCCGCACCAGCCGCAGCACCGCCTCCGTCTGCCAGGCGTCGAGGAACACCAGCCGCGCGCCCTCCGCCAGCGCGGCGCCGCTCAGCTCGTCGCGCACGGCCTGCGGCACGGCCTCCTCGGTGAACGGGAACCGGTTCGTGCGGCGCTTCCTCAGAACCGGGTGCAGGTCGGCGAGCCGGTCGTCCGGCGCGACCGGCTTGCCGAACACCACGTCCGCGAGCAGCTCGGGGTCCGCCGGATCGGGCAGGAGGGTGACGCCCGCCTCCCATCCGGCGCGGGCCGCGGCCACCCGCAGGTTGAACAGCGCGGCGCCGCAGCCGACGTGCAGGGCGCGGTGGTCCGGGTCGGCGTGCGGCATGGCGCGTGCAGGGTCCATCCGCATCCGCAGCACTCCGCTGCCGCGCACGTACCGGAACAGCCACGGCTGCGCGTTGTGCATGGACGGGGCCGTCGTGGCGTCCGCGACCAGGGACGTCACCGTGTCGGTGTCGAGGGAGCGCACCTGCATGGCGGCCTTCTCCTCCGGGGCCGGGCGGCCCGCCTACTCGCCGTGGGGTACCACGGCGACCGGCAGGGCCGCGTGATGGATCACCGCGTGGGCCACATGGCCCAGACGCGGTCCGAACGGCAGCCGGGCCGCACGGCGGCCCACGACCAGCATGGCGGCGCCTTCCGCGGCCCGCACCAGCTCGGCCGCGGCCGGTCCGGCGACCGTGCGCGCCACGACCGGCACCGACGGGTGCTTCTGCCGCCAGGGCAGCAGCAGAGCGGCGAGGCTGCCGGAGACCTGGCGGGCCACCTGCGCGCCGATGTCCGGGTCGATCGCCGCCGCGTACCCGTACGGGGCGGGCAGCGACCAGCAGTGCACCGCGTGCAGGGCGCAGCCCCGCGCCGCTGCCTCCTCGCAGGCGAAGGCGAGCAGGTCCCCGCAGGGCTCGAAGACGTCCACGCCGACGACGACGCTCCCGGACGCGTCCGGGGCGCGCCCCGGCCCTCTGGTGCCGCCCGGCTCCGCCGTTCCGCCGGGCGCCGCGGCCTCGGCGTCGGTGCCCGGCTCCGCCGTGCCGCCGGGCGCCTCGGCGTCGGCGTCGGTGCCCGGCTCCGCCGTGCCGCCGGGTGCCTCGGCGTCGGCGTCGGTGCCCGGCTCCGCCGTGCCGCCGGGTGCCTCGGCGTCGGTGGCGGCCCGGGGCCGCCTGCGGAGCCCTGGCGTCGCCCCGCCGCCGTACCAGCACGACGGGGCAGTGCGCGGCCCCGGCCGCCGCGAGGCCCACCGAGCCCGCCAGGAAGCCCGCCAATGCGCCCAGCCCGCGCGAGCCCAGCACCAGCATCCCCGCCGGGCCGTCCGGTCCCGTCGCGCCGACCAGCGCCGCGGCCGCGCTGCGGCCGGTCGGCGCCGCCGTGGCGACGGTGAGCCCGGGGTGGGGCCGCTGGGCCCGCGCCACCGCCACGCGCAGCAGCCGCTGCGCGTGCTCGGTGGCGCCCGGAGCGGGGCGCTCGTCCAGGGCGTGGACGAGGTGGAGCGGCACGTTCCGGAGCGCCGCCTCGCCGGCGGCCCAGGCGGCCGCCGCCATGCTCTCCGGTGAGCCGTCCAGCCCCGCCATGACGGCGCGCGGGCCGTCGGGGGTCGCGCTCCTGGTGTCGGTCATGTCGGGCCTCCCTGCCTCAAAGCCTCGCCGCCCGCCGCGCGCCGCGGCAGGGCCCGACCGGTCCGTCGGCGGTCCGAACGTCCCTCCCGTGCCGGGGCCCGCCCGAGCCGCCGCCACGGCGCCCGCGACCGGCGAGGACCTGCGCCGCCCGGTGCGCACCGCGGCAGGCCTGCGGAAGGCCCGCGGCGGCGGGGCCCGCGGCCGGTGGCGGCGGCCCCGTGGCGGAGGTGCGCCGCCGACGGCGCGCTCAGCACCGCCTCCGGGGTCACCGGCCCCGCCGCGCCGCCGCCGTGCGCTCGACCAGCCGCCCGCGCACCGCCTCCGTGAGCGCGGCCAGGCGGGGCGAGACCCGGGGCACCGGCGGCTCCGGGTCGCGCACCCGCCGGGCGGCCGCGGGCAGCGCCGTCACGTCCCTGACGAACCGGGCGTGCGCGGACGCCAGGTCGTCGGGCGGGCCGAGCCGCCGCCCGCCGCGCATCACCGTGCGCAGCAGCGGCTCCGCGCCCTCCGGCCGCGGCTCGTCCCGCAGCGCCAGCACATCGGGTCCGCCCGGCGTGCGGAACACCTGCTTGCAGCCCGGGGCCGTCACCTTCGCCGACGACAGCTTCATCACCGGGCGGCCGTCGTACTCGACGAGCTTGTACGCCGAGTCCAGGTACGGGGCGTCCGCCGACGTGCCGACCTTGCTGCCCACGGCGTACACGTCGACCGGCGCGCCCGCCCCCACCAGCGCGTCCACGCCGTACTCGTCGAGGCCGCCGCTGACGACGATCCGCACCTCCGGCAGCCCCGCCGCGTCGAGCAGCTCCCGAGTACGCCGCGACAGCGCGTCCAGGTCGCCGCTGTCCAGCCGCACGCCGCAGCCCGCGCCCCGGTCCAGGTCGCGCAGCACCCGCGCGGCCGTCGCCGCGCCGCGCTCCGTGTCGTACGTGTCGACCAGGAACGTCACCGGGCCCGGGTGGGCGCGGGCGAAGGCGCGGAACGCCGCCTCCTCGTCGGGGAACGCCTCGACGTACGAGTGGGCCATCGTGCCCGACGCGGGCAGCCCCAGCCGGGTCGCCGCGGCGACGTTGCTCGTGCCGGCGAAGCCGACCAGCCCGGCCGCCCTGGCCGCCTGGAACCCGGCCTGCGGCCCGTGGGTGCGGCGCAGCGAGAAGTCGACCACAGGGTGCCCGGCCGCCGCCAGCACGCAGCGGGCCGCCTTCGACGCCACGGCCGTCTGGTGGCTGACCAGCGACAGCAGGTACGTCTCGACCAGCTGGGCCTGCGGCAGCGGCGCCGTCACCTCCAGCAGCGGTTCCCCGGCGTGCACCACCCGCCCTTCGGGCACCGCCCGCACCTCCCCTCGGAACGCCAGGCCGAGCAGCGGTTCCAGCGCCTCCGGATCGCGGTCCAGCGCGGCCGCGAAGCGCCGCACGTCCGCCCGCGTCACCCGGAACCCGGACAGGTAGTCGAGCGCCGGTTCGAGACCCGCGCTGACGAGGAACCCGCGGCCGGGCGGGAGTTCCCGCACGAAAAGGCTGAAGGCGGCAGGCCCGTCCATGCCCTCCCGCAGGTACGACAGGGCCATCGTCACCTCGTACAGGTCCGTGGTGGTCACGTCGGACATGGTCCGCACCGCCCTTCCGGCCGGCCCCGGCACCGGGGCAGGCAGTCTCCAGCATGGAGCGGGTACCCGGCACCGGGCAGGGACGTTCGGCCCGTCCCCCTGCCCCGCGAGCCCCTGCCGCCGCGCCGCCCGCGCTGCGAGCGTGGGGGCACAGCGCGGGACACCGCACCGGCCGGACGACCGGCCCCAGCCCGTCAGGAGGAGCCATGAACCACGACACCACCCGCGGCCCGGTCGGACCGGCCGCCGAGACCGGGGGCCTCGGCCCCGTCGTCGCGGGCGTCGACGGCTCCGTGCAGGCACGCTCCGCCGCCCTGTGGGCCGCGGCCGAGGCCGACCGCCGCCGCAGGCCCCTCCACCTCGTCCACGCGTCGGGTACCGACGACCGCGCCCTCTACGCGTCCGCCGAGACGGTCGAGAAGGCCCGGGAGGCCGGCCGCGATCTCCTCGTCGAGACCGCCGAGCTGGTCGAGGAGCGCTTCCCGGACCTGCCCGTCACCAAGGAGTACAGCAGCGGCGAGGCCGTCACCGCCCTGCGCGAGGCGGCGGGCGCGGACGGCACCATCGTCGTCGGCAGCCGGGGCCTCGGCGGTTTCGGCGCCCTGCTGCTCGGCTCCGTCGGCCTCGGCGTCGCCGCGCGCGCCAAGGTGCCCGTCATCATCGTGCGCGGCGACCACGAACGGCCGGGCGGCGGCGCGGTCGTCGCCGCCGTGCGGGGCACGGACGACCTCCCCTGGGCCCGGTACGCGGCCCGCGAAGCCGAGGCCCACAAGGCGGAGCTGCGGCTGCTGACGGTCTGGGCGCCGCTCTCCCACGTCGGTACGGCGGCCGTCCTCCTCGACGACATCGACGAGGTCGCCAGGGACCGGGTCCGCGAGACCGGCCGCCTCGCGGACGCGCTCCGCGCCGACTTCCCGGACCTGACGGTGACCACCGAGGTGGAAGGCTCGCGCTCCGTACCGGGACTGCTCGTCGAAGCCTCCCACCACGCGGACCTGCTGGTCCTGGGGGCGCACCGGCCGCCCTTCGGCATCGGGCGGTCCCTCGGGCACGTCACGCACGCGGTGCTCCACCACGCCCACTGCCCCGTCGCCATCGTGCCCCGCACCGCCGCGGAGCCCGCGGACGGGGAGGCGGCGGACGGCGCCGCGGCGCCAGCGGAGCGGGAGGAGTGAGCACCGATGGCCGCACCGCGACGCCCCCACGAGCGCGAGCCCCGGGAAGCGCCCGTGATCATCGCCGGGGTGGACCCCGCGGCGGCTCCCGGCCCGCGGTGGCCTGGGCGGCCGACGAGGCCGCCCGCAGGGGCGCCCCTCTGCGCCTCGTCCTCGCCGTGCCGGTGCTGCACGACCTGCCGCACGGCAGCCGCAGGCACCGGGTGGCCGACTCGGTGCACCGGGCGGCGCTGCGCACCGAGGGCGCGGAAGCGCTCTCCGAGGAGGCCGCCCGGGTGGCCGCCACCCGCGGCGGCCTCGCCGTCACCACGGAACTCCTCGACGGGGGCCCGCCGCGGTCCTGTGCGGCCGCTCCCACCAGGCACTGCTGATCGTCCTCGGGTCCCGGCGGCTGGGCCGCTCGGCGGAGCTGTTCAGCGCGAGTTCCGTGACGGTGCCGGTGAGCGCGCGCGCCGCGTGCCCCGTCGCCGTGGTGGCCGACGAGCCCCGCACGCCTCGGGGCCCCGCCCACCTGGTCGTCGGCGTCGACGGCAGCGAGGCGTCGGGGGCCGCGGTCGCGTTCGCCCTGGAGGAGGCGCAGCTGCTCGGCGCGTCCCTACGGGCCGTCTGGGTGTGGCCCCACCCGCGGCTGCCGCTGGGCGGTACGCTCGCGCAGAACCCGGGCGCCCTCGCGGGCGGGCCCGCGGGTGACGAGCCGGCGGCCGCGCAGCGGCGCCGGCTGCTGTCGGCGGCCGTTGCGGGCCGGCCCGAGAAATACCCCGATGTGCCGTTCAGCGAGCACGTCCTGAGGGGCCACCCCGTCGAGGAACTGGCCCTCGCCTCCCATGACGCGCTCGCGGTGGTCGTCGGGCGGCGCGGCCACGGCGGCTACACCGGCATGCGGCTCGGCTCGGTCGTCCACTGACTGCTCCAGCGCGCCGAGTGCCCGGTCGTGACCGTGCCGGAACCGGGGGAGTGACGGTCCGCGAAGGGGACCGCCCGCGAGGCGTCCGCCGAAGGAGCACCGATGAGGCGAGGCGTCCGCCGAAGGAGCACCGATGAGGGGGACAGGCATGAGGGGGACAGCACGAGGGGACAGGCAGATGAACGAGCGCGCGCAGGAACGGGAACACGGCGCAGCGATGCACGCGGCGCCCGGGGACCGGATCGTCGTGGACGGCCCGGTCCTGGGGGCGCCCCGCCGCGACGGCGAGGTGGTCGCGGTGCCCCACGCCGACGGCACACCCCCGTACGAGGTCAGATGGTCCGACACGGGGAAGGTGACGCTCTTCTTCCCCGGCCCGGACGCCCACGTCCACCACTTCCTCCACGGCTCCGGCTGAGCCGCCGACAGTCTCGCGTCACTCCCGGTCGCGCCGCGGCGGGCGCGGCACGCCCCTTCATGCCGACCGCGCCCGCCGCGCCCGCCGCGCCCGCCGCTCTCGCGCGCCCGTACACCCGCGCACCCGTACATCCGCGCACCCGCGCGCTTCCGCGCCCCACGCGCACTCGCCTTCGCGGCCGCGCGGTAGACGGCTGGCGAGCCGTCAGCCCCGGGTCGGGTCGAGCCGGATGTCCACGACGCCCTCCACCGCGCGCACCGCCCGCGCCAGCAGCGGCACGAGCGCGCGGTCGCGCAGCGGGCGGCGAGCGTGGCCACCCCGTCCTGCACGGTCACCCTCGTGCCCGCCGCCCCGGCACGTCGGGCAGCACCGACGTCCGGATCTCCTCGGCGATCTCCTCGTCCGGGCGCAGGAAGACCTTCAGCAGGTCGCAGCGGCTCACCACGCCCTCCAGGAGCCCGACTCCGTCGACCACCGGCAGGCGCTTCACCCGTCGCCGCGCCATGATCCGCGCCGCCTCCGCCAGGGTGGCGCCGGCGTGCACGGTGACCGCCGGGGCGGACATCACCGGGGAGGATCTCCCGTCCCCCGTAGGTGGGAACGGCCCGATGTGCCGTTCTGCCGGCCGGCACGGGCGCCCAGGATGGGGGGTGAAGGACCGAGCCGAGTGTGAAGGACGTGCCCCGCCATGACCGCTCCCTGGACGCTGCCGAGGCCCTCGACGGCCATGTCCCGCCGTACGCACCTGCTGCACACGGAGGCACCGGGCGCGGTGGTCCTCGTCCGGTTCTTCGTGGGCGCCGTGTTCGTCTGCGAGGGCGTGCTGAAGTTCGTCCGCCCCGGCGAGCTGGGTGCGGGGCGCTTCGACCGGGCGGGGCTTCCCGTCCCCGGCTTCCTCGGCTACTTCGACGGCACGCTGGAGATCGTGTGCGGGCTGCTTCTGCTCGCCGGACTGCTCACCCGGCTCGCCGCGGCGCCCATGATCGTGAACATGGTCGGGGCCCTCCTCGTCACCAAGGCGCCGATCCTCTGGGGCGGGGCCCCGCTGTTCCCCGACGCGTCGGGCTGGTGGGACTTCGCCCACGCGGCCCGCACGGACCTGGCGCAGCTGTGCGGCAGCGCGTTCCTGCTCGCCGTCGGCGCGGGCCCGTGGTCCGTCGACGCGCGCCTGTCCCGGCACACGATGCTGGAGGCGGCGACGCGCCCCTGAACGCCCGGCCCGCGCCGACGCCCTGCCCCGGGGCGGCGGGCGCGCGCCCGCACGGAGCGCCGGCGGGGCAGTCGGCCCTCGGCGGGGCACGGTACGCGAGCGGTGCGGCGGCGGCCCCCGGCCGGACCCCGGTAGGCGACCCGCTCGGCGGTCCCGCCTCCCGCGTCCGGCCCCGAGGGGACCCGCTTCCCGTCCCGCTCCACGAGGACCCGCCTCCCGCGCCTTCCGCTACGCCGCGGGCGCGGCGGGACCGGGCCAGACGGCTGACGCGTCGTCCCGCTCCGGGTCCGGAAGCCGGACCGGCCGCACGGGTACGCGGCGTTCGCGGCCCCCCTCGGTGGCCGTCCACGCCGCGGGCGGCGGCGTAGCTGAGCGCGGTCAGCACGAACACCCCGTCCGCGTACACCTCCACGTACTCCCCGACGGTCAGGACGCGCAGCGACGCCGCCGGCGCGGCGAGGGACGTCCGGGCGAGCACGGCGCCCCCGGCCCGGTGATCCGCAGCTCCGCCGCGCCGTCGTACGACACGGTGAGCGCCGGCTCGGCGCCGGGGCGGCGGGACGGCCGGCGCCGCAGGACGAGGTCGACCGGGCCGGACACGGCGAGGTCGCCGACGGCGTGGAGCCGCTCCACCCCGCCCGTTCCCACCCCGCCCGTTCCCGCCCCGCCCGTTCCCGCCCCGCCCGTTCCCGCCCCGCCGGTCTGCCCCGCGTCGGTGAGCTCCGGCCCGAGCCACGGGTCCAGCCCCGGCCACCAGGCCAGGAACGGCGGGGCGCCGGCGGGCGTGACGAGCAGCTTGGGCTGGGCCAGCATGCCGCGGCAGGGGGCGCCGGCGTCGGTGAGGCCGACCCGGCGCGGAGTCGTGTGCAGCACGACGCGGGAGCCGTCGGGCGCGGTGACCACCCGCGGTGCGTACGCGCCGGACGGGCCGAGCTGCCCGCGGCGCCGCCACGGGCCCTCCAGCCGGGGCGCCGTCCACGCCTCGAACCCCCGGGTGGCGCCTATGGAGCCCAGCAGCAGCCACGACCCGTCGTCGAGCCGTTCCAGGACCGGGCACTCCAGCTCGTCGACGTCGCCCGGCGAGACCAGCGGCGGGTGCACCTCCCACCGCTCCAGGTCGGTCGAGGTAGCCAGCCCGACGCAGCCGCCGCGATCCGCCGGCAGGGACGCGTCGCTCGCGCAGACCACCATGGCCCAGGCCGTGTCGTCGTCGTTGCGCACCACGAACGGGTCGCGCCAGCCCATGTGCTCACCGGTGCGGTACCAGCGCGGGTCCGCCTCCACGACCGGCCCCGTGCCGTGGCGCCGCCACCCCGTGCCGTCGAGGCGGTCGGAGTACGCCAGCCCCACCGCCTGGAGCGGCCAGCCGCCGGGCGTCAGGCCGCTCATCCCCGTGTAGAGCATCGCCATCCCCCCGCCGTGGCGGAAGGGGTGCATGGTCCACACGGCACGCTGGTCGAAGCGGCCGGGCAGCCCGGTGCCGAACGCCGGCCCCTGCGGCTCCCACCGCACCAGGTCCGCCGAGGTGGCCCTGCCGTACGAGGTCTCCATCCGCAGGTGGTCGAAGTCCTCGGTCCACGGGCCCTGGAGGTGCAGCACGGTGTACGTGCCGTCCTCGGCGCGGAGGACCGCGAAGTCGTTCACACAGAGACCGGGCGGGGCGTAGCGCATGGACCACTCCTGCGGGTGTCGCGATGTCGGGGGAGCCGGCCGCCGGGCGGCGGGGCGTGCGGGCGCGGAGACGACGGCGCCGAGCCGCGCGGCGCCACACCGCACGACCGGGGAACTCAAACGGTTGCGTCCTGCCTGGGGCTCGTCAGCACGGCCCTGAAAGCGCGCCAAGTAAATCTGAACGCAAACGCTTGCGCAACCAGGAGGCCGGGTTTACGGTCTGGACACCCGCCGCTCACAGCACCGTGACGCACGGCGGAGGAGAGACCCGTCCAGGAGGACCCGCCGTGACCGTCAGCATCACCGATGTCGCACGTGCCGCCGGAGTGTCGGCGTCCACCGTGTCGCGCGCCCTGCGGGGCCGGGAGGGCGTGTCGGAGGAGGTACGGGCCCGGATCACCGCCGTCGCCGCCTCGCTCGGCTACACCGCGTCCCGCTCCGCGGCGGCCCTGGCGAGCGGCCGCACGTCCACGATCGGCGTGGTCGCCCCCTACGTCGGGCGCTGGTTCTTCGGCAGGGTCCTCGACGGCGCCGAACAGGTGCTCAGCGACGCCGGTTACGACGTGCTGCTGTACAACCTCGGCTCCACCGACGCCAGGAAGCGGTTCTTCACCCGCATGCCGGCCCGCAAGCGCGTCGACGCGGTGCTGTGCCTGCTCATTCCCGACGAGGAGGAGGCGGCCGCGCTGCGTTCCCTGGGCGTGCCGCTCGCCGTCACCGTGGGCGGACCCCGGCCGGGCTTCACCGCGGTCGGCATCGACGACCGGGCCGGCGCCACCCTCGCCGTACGGCACCTCGTGAACCTCGGCCACCGCAGGATCGGCATGATCTCCGGTTCCAGCGGCCCCCAGCGGTGGACGACACCGGGGGAGCGCCGCCGCGCCTACCTCGACGTGCTCGCCGAGGCAGGCGCCGACCACGATCCGTCGCTCGAAGTGGACGGCGACTTCACCGTCAAGGGCGGCGAGCGCGCCATGACCGAGCTGCTCGCGTCGGTACGCCCGCCGACCGCCGTGTTCGCCCAGTCCGACGAGATGGCCATGGGCGCCCTGCGCGCGCTGCGCATGCACCGGTTGAAGGCGCCGGACGACGTGTCCGTCGTCGGTTTCGACGACCACGAACTGGCCGAGGTCGCCGGGCTGACCACCATCGCCCAGCCGGTCGCGGAACAGGGCGCGGAGGCGGCCTGCCTGCTGCTGCGGCAGCTGGAGGACCCGGACGGCCCCCACCCCGCGTACCGGCAGATGCCCGTCAACCTCGTCCTCCGGGAGACCACGGCCCCGCCCCGCACCTCCGGCGCCCGGTAGCCGCGCTCCCTCCGGAGCCGGCAGCGCCTGCTGCCCGAGACGCCGTGGAGCCCCCGGCCCCCACCCCCTTGGTTCCGCTCGTCCACCAGACCCCTTGTCCCGGGCCCCGTGAGGGCCCTCACCCGCCCCCGACGCCCACCGCCTCCCCCGAGCAGCCCCGCCCGCTCCGAGCCCCCCCACCCGGACACGTCCCCACCCCGGACACGTCCCCACCCCGGCACGTCCGTACCCCGACACGTCCGCACCCCGGCCGCCCGCTGCGTCGGCGCACGGAGACTCCGCTCATCGGAGTGGCGCCGCGAACCGCCTCGGACGCCTCCGCACCCTCCCCCCAGCCGCCCGCTCCACCGGGCGCACCCCCACCCCCCTGCACCCCCCAACCCCCTGCCCGTCCCTTCCCCCGTCCCTCCCGGCCCCCCGGATCCCCTGATACCCGTTCCGCCCCTCACCCGGAGGCACACGCGCATGAACCCCTCCCGTACCCGCCGCACCGCGAGAACCCGCGGCTCCCTCCGTACCGCCCTCGCCCTCGCCCTGCCCCTGGCGGCGCTGGCCGCCTGCGGCGGAGGGGGGACCGGCGCCGCGCCGACCGCCGAGGCGGGCAGCGGCAAGGGCACCATCAGCGTCTGGGCCCACCAGGGCCAGAAGAGCGAGGACGCCGCACTCCAGGCCGCGGTCGCGGCGTTCAACCGCGCCCAGCAGGACGTGAAGGCCGAGCTGAAGCTGATACCCGGCAACGACTACACGAAGACCGTCACCGCCACGGACCCCGCCTCCCTGCCGGACGTCCTGGAGTTCGACGGCCCCACCATGGCGAGCTTCGTCCACAACGGGAAGCTGGCCCCCTCGACCCGTACGTCTCCGTCGGGACCGTCGCCGACGCCACCGACGCCGTCAAGGCCCAGGGCACGATCGGCGACCATCTGTACGGCCTCGCCATGTACGACTCCGGCCTGGGCGTCTACGGCAACAAGAAGCTGCTGGACGCGGCCGGCGTGGACTATCCGAAGGGCGTCGGCGACGCCTGGACCGCCGAGGAGTTCACCGCCGCGCTGACGGCGCTCACGGCGGAGGACCCCGACGGCGACGGCAAGGTCCTCGACGTGTCGGAGAACTACGGCCTGGCCACCGAGTGGGGCACCTACGGCTTCTCGCCGGTCCTCTGGTCGGCCGGCGGCGCCCTCCTGGAAGACGGCAGGGCGGCCGGCGTCCTCGACGGCCCCGAGGCGGTGTCGGCCCTGACGACCGTCCAGTCGTGGAAGCCGTACGTCGACCCCAACACCGACGGCAACGCCTTCGGCAAGGGCCGCGTCGCGCTCAGCTGGGTCGGCCACTGGCAGTACCCGGCCTACAGCGCGGCCCTGGACGAGGACCTCGTCGTCCTGCCGCTGCCCGACTTCGGCAACGGCACCAAGACCGGCCAGGGCTCGTGGGCCTGGGGCATCGGAGCCGGCTCGAAGAACGGCAAGGCCGCCGGCGCCTTCCTCGACTTCCTCCTCGACGACGGCAGCGTCGGCGCCATGACGAAGGCCAACGGCGCCCCGCCCGCCACGCACACCGCCCTCGCGAAGAGCGAGCTGTACCGGAAGGGCGGCCCGCTCCAGGTCTTCGCCGACCAGCTCGCCGCGCCCTGCGGGACCCGGGCCTCGGGACCGTCCTGCGTCGCCGTCACCCGCCCGGTGACCGCCGGGTACCCCGTGGTCACGTCCGAGTTCGGCAAGGCGCTGAACGCGGTGTACGGCGGCGCGGACCCGAAGACGGCCCTGTCGAAGGCGGCCCGCGCCATCGACCGGGACTTCGCCGACAACGACGGCTACCCGCTGGGTTAGGCAGGAGCCGCACATGTCCACACGCACCGAACTGTCCGGAACCGCGGCCGAGCCCGCGACCGGGACGCCCGCCCCGCCGGGCGCACCGTCCACCGCCGCGGGCCCCCGGCGGCGGCGGAAGCGCGACGGGCTGCACGGGCCGCTCATGGCGGCCCCCGCCCTGCTCGGCCTCGTCCTCTTCGTCGGCGTGCCGTTCGTCCACGCCGTCGTGCTGTCCTTCTTCAACGTCCGGCTCGGATCGCCCGCGGAGCCCCGCTTCTTCGGCGTCGAGCACTACCGGCGGCTGTTCACGGACCCGGACCTGTCCGGGCCGTTCCTGCGGGCCCTGCTGAACAACCTCACGTTCGCCGCCGTCGTCGTGCCCCTCCAGACCGGCCTCGCACTGGGCCTGGCGCTGCTGCTGAACCGCAAGCTCAGAGCCATCGGACTCTTCCGGTCGGTGTTCTTCCTGCCGGTGGTCTTCCCCATGGCCCTGGTCGCCGTCGTCTGGCGGCTGATCCTCGCCCGCAGCGAAGAGGGCATGCTCAACGCCCTCCTGCAGCACCTGAGCTTCGGCCACTGGGGCGCCTTCGACTGGCTGGGGGACGCCGCCACCGCCATGGCGTCCGTCATCGTCCTGTCCGTCTGGCAGGGCGTCGGCTTCCAGATGGTGATCCTGCTCGCCGGACTCCAGCAGATCCCGCAGGAGCTGTACGAGGCCGCCCGGCTCGACCGGGCAGGACGCCGGCAGCAGTTCCTCCACGTCACCCTGCCCGGCATCCGCGGCACCCTCGTCTTCGTCGCCATGCTGACGTCGGTGCTGTCCTTCCGGGTCTTCGACCAGGTGTACGTCCTCGTCCGGGGCGGCGGGCTCGACGAGGACGCCACCCGCACCGTGATGTACGAGGCGGTCACCACCGCCTTCGACCAGAACAACGTCGGCCGGGCCGCCGCGATCACCGTGGTCTTCTTCGTGATCGTCGTCGCCCTGACGCTGCTGCAGCGCCGCGTCGTCCGTCCCGAGAACGAGGACTGAGCCCCGTGTCCCGTACGCCCCTGCGCCGCATCCTCGACTACGGCGTCCTCAGCGTCCTGGCGTTCGTGTTCGCCCTGCCCGTGCTGTATCTGGCCATCGGCAGCCTCAAGCCCTCCGACCAGGTCCTGGCCGGCCTGTCCGGCTTCCTCCCCACCGATCTGTCCCTGGACAACTACGCCGCCGTCCTCGACAGCCTGAACTCCGACAGCACCGGCTACTTCTGGCGCTTCACGGGCGTCTCGGTGCTGCTGGCCGCCGTCGTCGTGTGCGGCGGGCTGATCGTCAACTCCATGGCGGCCTACGGCCTGTCCCGCCTCCGCTGGCGCGGCAGGAAGGCGGTGTTCGGCCTGGTCCTGCTGCTGATGCTGGTGCCGTTCGAGTCGGTCGCGGTGCCGCTGTTCCACCTCTACCACGACCAGCGCGACACCCTCCTCATCCAGGCGCTGCCGTTTGTCGCCAACGCCTTCTCCGTCTACCAGTTCCACACGTTCTTCCAGAAGATCCCGCCCAGCATCGAGGAGGCGGCGCGGCTGGACGGCGCCGGACCGTGGCGGACGTTCTTCGCGGTCATCGTGCCGATGAGCCGGCCCGCCTTCGCGTCCGTCGCCATCCTGACCTTCCTCGTGCAGTGGGGGTCCTTCCTGTGGCCGGTGCTGATGGTGTCCGATCCCGCCGTACGCCCCCTGCCGCTGGCGCTCAGCGTGTTCCAGGGGCAGCAGCCGCCGGACTGGGGCCAGATCCTCGCGTTCGGCGTGCTGCTGGTGCTGCCGGTCCTGGTCGTCTTCGCCTTCTTCCAGCGCTGGTTCGTCCAGGGTGTCGCGAGCTCGGCGGTCAAGGGGTGAGGCGATGGGCAGCGGGCCGCCCAGGACGGACACCATGGGCCCGGGGGGCACGAGCACGGCAGTCAGGGAGAGCGAGGACATGAGCACACGGATGACGGACGCAGCAGCCGTCCGCGGGCCGGCGGTCACCGTGCTCGGCGAATGCGTCGCCGACGCGTTCACGGAGCACCCGCCGGACGGCAGGGAACTGACGCTCAGGGTGCTGCCCGGCGGCGGCCCCGCCAACACGGCGGTGGCCCTGGCACGCCTCGGCACGCCCACCCGGTTCCGCGGCCGGATCTCGGACGACGTCTTCGGCGGGCTGTTCCGCACCCGGCTGGCCGCGTCCGGCGTGGACCTGACCGGCTGCGTGTCCGCCGCCGAGCCCAGCACCCTGGCCGTGGCCGACGTCGACGCCCGAGGCCACGCCACGTACTCCTTCCACGCGGAGGGCGCCGCCGACTGGCAGTGGACCGCCGAGGAGCTGGCCGCCGCGGCCCCGGACGACGCGGCCTGCCTCCACACCGGCTCCCTGGCGCTCATCAGGGAGCCGGGCGGGCGCCGCGTCGAGGAGCACCTGGCGGCGGTACGGGAGCGGGCCACCGTCTCGGTCGATCCGAACGTACGGCCCCTGCTGGTGCCCCCCGCGGCCTACCGGGCCCGCCTCGCCCGCTGGTGCGCGCTCGCGGACATCCTCCGCCTCAGTGAGGACGACCTCGGGCACCTCATGCCCGGGGCGTCCCCGGAGGCCGCGTGCGACGCCTGGCACGCCGCCGGTGCCCGGCTCGTGGTGGTCACCCTCGGCGGCCGCGGGGCCCTCGCGTCCCTCGACGGCACCCGCGTGGCGGTGCCCGCGGCGCCGACCGCGGTCGTCGACACGGTCGGGGCGGGCGACTCCTTCACCGCGGGCCTGCTGCACGCGCTCGCCCGCCTCGGCCGGCTCGGCGGCCGCCTGGAGGCGCTCACCGCCGAGGAGACGGCCGCGAGCTGCGCGTACGCCTCCCGGGTCGCCGCCGCCACCTGCGCCGTGCCGGGCGCGGACCCGCCGTGGGTGCAGGACGTGGGCGCCTTCGGGTGACGGTCCGGGACGGGGCGGCGGAGTCGCGGTGCTCCGCCCCGGGAGTCCGCCCGTGCCCCAGCCGTCGGCCCGGGGGCGCCGTGGCCCCGGGTCGGCGGGCGGCCCGGGCGGTTCCGGTGTCCCGGCCGGCTTCTGAGGGGTGCGTCTCCGCGGGAGACGGGTACGCGGAAGGCGTGGGGCAGCAGGCGCTGGGCACGGGCCGTGCGGCGGCTCGCCCGGGGGACGGTCCCGCCGCCCTCCCGGCCGTACGGGGCCGGCCGCCCCGCCCGCGCTGTCCCAGTCGGCGGCGCCGGTGTCGGGCAGTCACCGCGTACCAGCCACCGGAGGTGGTCGACATGGCATCAGGAATGGACGAGGACCGCCTGCTCGCCGAGATCGAGCGGTCTCTGGTCCGGGACGACCCCGCGCTGGACGAGCGCATGGCCGTGCTCGGCCGGCAGTTCGCCGAGGGGCCGCCGCCCGAGCGGGATCCGGCGGGCCCCGAGGAGGGGTCGCACGGTACGGGGCGGCGCGGAGGACGCCGTGACTGGCGGAAGGTCGCCGCTGTGGTGGCCGTCGTGGTCGCCGTCCTGGGCCTGGTACTGACGGCGCTGCTCTCCGGGCCCTCGGCGACGATGCCCGACCAGGCACCGCCCGCCGGGCTGCCCGCCGCCGCTGTACAGGACGTTCCGCCCGTGCCGCAATCCCCGTGAGGCCAGGGGGTGCCGGCGGGGCACCCGTCGGCCGCAGCGCCGCCCCCTGTGCGCTGCCGCGGATGCCTGTCCGGTCGGACAGCCGGCGAGGTGCCGGCCGGCGGCCGACCGGGCCCGTGAGGGCGCGCGCGAGTGCCGCGGGCGGCGGGCCGGACCCCGTGCGGCCGGATCCCGTGCGGGCTGGATCCCGTGCGGTCCGGACCCCGTGCGGGCGGCGCCGCCGGGCGGCCCTCTGACCCCGTACGGGGTGCGCGGTCCGGGCGGTGGCCCGGGTACCGGCCTCGCGTGAGCGGCGGGGGCACGGCCGGGCAGGCGCGGTCCGACGGTGGCCCAGGCACCAGCCTCGGGGGCACGGCCGGGCAGGCGCGGTCCGGCGACGGGTGGTGCACGCGCGGGCCGGCCCGCGGTGCCACGGCGGCCGGTCAGGCCACGTCGGGCGCTCGGTTCCCGCCCCCGTCGGGCGCCCGGTTCCCGCTCCCGTCCCCTTCTCCGTCCCCGTCCCCGTCCTCGTCCCCGTCCGGGAGTTCGGGCAGGAGCAGCAGCAGATCGGGCACCCCGCACACGCGCACCCGCGGTGACAGCTTCTCCAACGTCTCCACCACCTCCCGCCTGGCCCCCGCCGACCGCGCCGCCGCGCACAACTGGTCCCTGCCGACCCATCCGGATCCGAACGCCCCGCGCGTACAGGCCCTGATCTCCTGCCGCGTCACCGTTGACATGGCTCCCGCCCTCCGCTGCTGCTCCCGCGCGCTCGTCACTCCCCGCGATCGTATCGTCACGATGTCGGGCGGCTTCCGGCCCGCGGTCCGCCGACGTCCGGCGACCCTCACGTGATGTCCGGGTTAACCCTTGCCGACCGCCGGGCGGCAAGTCCGCCACTGTGCGCGAATTCCAAGCAACTGACCGGTCCTGGCGGGGTTCTGACTTGCCTTCGCACTTTGCCCCTGCGTTAGATTGGTGCCGCTTCCCGGCGGGCCGCTGAGCGGCCCGCAGTACGGCCCCGGACGGCGAAGGAGCCGCCCGCCGCGGCCGCCCCGACCTTCACCCTCAGTTTTTCCGCCACGCGCCGCCACCGCTCGTGCGCGCTCACACGCTTGGGGAGAACCATGGCCGACGACGTCACCCGCACCGAGATCGCCGAGCACCTGGCGGCGGTCTTCGCCAACGGCGCGCTGAGCCGGAGCGATCTGCTCATCGCCGCCGCCGGCGCACGGCCCGAGGTGCGCCGGGTGCTGGAGGGGCTGCCCGACCGCCGCTACACCGAGCTGCGCCAGGTGTGGGAGGACCTGCCGACGGTGCCGGTCGGCATCTGACCGCAGGCCGTACCCCCGCGCACACCGAACCACCGCGACACCGCACGCACCATACGGAGCAACCACGAACATGGCCGTCTTCATGCTGCGCCTCGCCGACGGCGAGGACACCTTCGTCGAGGCCACCGCCGCCGGGCGCACCGCCGCCGGAGAGATCGTCCTGGAGCGCACCGACCACCACGGCAGGTCGGAACGCGTCCGCACCTTCCGTGCCGACGCCGTGACCGCCGTCTACCGCAGGGGGCCCGCCGACGGCGGCCCGTACGGCTGGCTGCCCCAGCCCCCCGACGGCACATGGTGGTGCTACTGACCGCAACGCCGGCAGCGGACTCGCCCGCACCCGGCCGGAAGGCATCCGGGCGCCCCGCGCCCTACCGGGCCGAGAGCGTCCTGCCGGAGCCCGCTGGCCCCGACTGCTCCTGCGTCCCGCAGGCCCTCGCAGCGGCGCGGTCCCGCCGCCGGGGTGCAGCGGCGGCGCGCCTGACGGCTGAGTCGGCCGCGCGCACGGTGGGCCCCCTCGTCAGCCGCGCGCACGGTGGGCCGCCTCCGCGACGGCACGGGCGCGCGCCGGCCCCAGCCGCAGCAGGTACGCCGTGCGGCCGAGCACCGCCCGGACGCAGCCGCGCGGCGCGTACCAGGGCTCACCCACGCGCACCTCCGACAGGGGCGCGCTGTCGATCTCGCTCCCGTGGCTGTTCAGCAGGGTCAGCCGGCCCTCCGCCACCCGGACGCGGCCCGCCGTCGTCAGCTGCCGCCACCCCCGGCGGATCAGCACACCGCGCTCCTCGAACTCGCGTTCGGACATGTTGCGCCCCCAGTCACCCACACGCCGAGCCTCCGGGGACCCTACCCACGGCCGACGGCCGAAAATGCACCCTGCGGGCGCCGCGCTGCCCGCTGCTCCGGTCCGGCCCTCCGGCCGAACGCATCCAACAGTTGCAGGTGTTTGGTTCCGTCACCCCCACGGGGGACCCGTCCGGCGGCAGGCTGGACCCATGTCCTACGACTCAGGGAACAGCGACATGGACGACAACCGCAGGGCGGGGGAGCCGCTGGGCGGCGCGGCGGGCGGGCGGCCGGACGGCCCCCCGCACGGTGCCATGGGCCCGGAGGACAGCGTCCCCGCGTACCGGACGGTGCGGGTCGCCGCCACCGACGACCCTCTGGTGGCCATGGCGGACATGGAGGCGTGGTCCGCCCGCGAGAGGTACCCGCAGCTGATGTCGGCGGGGGCCCCGTCCTTCGGGGTCGTACGGGAACGCGAGCAGGGCGGGTGGGAGCTCCTCGACAGCTGCTCCGGCCAGACGCCGCAGGACGCCCGCGACTCGATGGGCTCGCAGTTCCGCCGCCGCGCCCAGCAGGCCGAGGAGGCGGGGGACCAGGACGGCTACGACGCCTGCATGCGGGCCGCCGAGCGCATGGAGTGGGAGAAGCTGGACGAGCTGACGGTGCTGGGGGAGCGCTACCGCGTCATCCGGGCGGAGGCCTTCATCCGCTCGGGACCGGAGGGCCCCGAGCCGCCCCGCATCTCCGACCCGGACCTCCCGAAGCCCGGCCGGGGCCACGAGCGGCCCTGCCCCACCACCGGCTTCGTCCTCGACCCGGCGCTGCCCACCGGCATGTCCGCGGGGGTGCTCAAGGTCGACCTGCTCTCCCTCGTGCGTCCCGCGGGCGCCGGGCCCCGCGCCATCCGCGAGGACTCCGTGCGGGCGACCCGCACCCACCCCGGCGGGGTGCTCCTGCCGGCCACCTTCATGACGGCCGAGCGGGTGAAGGGCCGCTGGCGGCCGGACTCCCACACCGGTGCCGCCACTCCGCAGCACGCCCGGGACTCGCTCACCTTCACCCTGCGGGTCATGATCCCGTGGGAGGAGGAGCTCGGCGCCGAGGAGCGCGCGCCGTACAACGCGGCGGCCGACCGCTTCGACTCGGTGCCGTCCAACGACCTGGAGGTGGCGGGCCGCCGCTTCAGGATCGTCCGCGTGGAGCGCCTCGTACGGTTCGGACCCGACGGGCCGGAAGGGCCGCGCCCCTCAGACCCGGACCCGCAGCAGCCCGTCATGGTGCAGGACCAGCAGCTGCGCGCCCAGGGGCTCATCAGCGACGAGGAGGACGACGCGCCGGTCGTGCTGGACGAGCACACGCAGCGCCTCGCCGACCTGTTCCACGAGGAGGAGGCCCGGCTGCGGGTCCTCAGGGACCGGGAGAAGGAGCGGGCGGAGCGACCCGCAAGCACCCGCGGGGACTCCCGCCCCGGCCCCGCGGAGTAGCCCCCCACGTGTAGGAGGACAGGCCCGGGTCGGGGCCCGGTCGTCCGGCCCATGCGGCCCCCGGCCTCCGCGGCCCCGCTGGTGCGTCCGGGTCCCGCCGTGGCTCTCCGCGGCCCCGCCGGCGTGTCCGGGCCCTGCCGTGGCTCTCCGCGGTCCCGCTGGTCTGTCCGGGTCCCGCTGGTGCGTCCGGGTCCCGCCCGCGTCCTGCGTCCTGCGTCCCGCGTTTCCGTCCCCGATCCGGCTGCGGCCGGGATCCTGGGCCAGGGCCCGGCGTGAAACACACCCCCCACTGGAGGCTCCGGCGGGGGCGCGGGGCGGTGCGCGGGACGGCGGTGACCGTGCGGGCCCGGGCCGGTCGCGGTCGTCCTGTGTGCTGCTCAGCCCTGGCGCCGCCCCGGGGCCCCAGTGTTACAAATGAGCGTGGTCAACTTTTTCGACCGGTTCCGCGGTGCCTCGGTCCGGTCGCTGGCCGAAAGGCTTCCACGCAGCGTCGCCGGACAGGTGTTCGTCCTCCAGGTGACGCTGGTCGTGCTGCTGGTGCTCGGTGCCCTGCTGGCGCTGCTGCTCCAGTCGCGCGCCGACATCGACCGGGCGGCGCGCAACAGCTCGGTCGCCGTGGCGGAGACGTTCGCCCACGCGCCCGGCCTGCTGGAGGCGCTGGAGCAGCCGGATCCGTCGGAGGTGCTGCAGCCGATCACCGAGACCACCCGCAAGCGGGCGGGTGTCGACTTCATCGTGGTCATGGACACCGACGGCATCCGCTACACGCACCCCCTCCCGGAGCGCATCGGCCAGCGGTTCGTCGGCACCATCGAGCCGTCCCTGGCAGGCCGGGTGCTGACCGAGCGGGTCGACGGGCCGCTCGGTGACGAGGTGCAGGCCGTGGTGCCCGTCACCAACCCCGAGGGCGAGGTCGTCGCCCTGGTGTCCGCGGGCCTGAAGGTCGAGAACGTCACGGGGCTCGTCAACCGGCAGCTGCCCGTCATCCTCGGCACCAGCGCCGCGGCCCTGGCCGTCGCCACCGCGGGCACCGCCCTCGTCACACGGCGTCTGCGCCGCCAGACCCACGGCCTCGGGCCGGCCGAGATGACCCGCGTGTACGAGCACCACAACGCCGTCCTCCACGCGGTCCGCGAAGGCGTCGTCATCGTCGGCGGGGACGGCAGCCTCGTCCTGGCCAACGACGAGGCCGAGCGGCTCCTCAAGCTGCCGCCCGACGCCGAGGGGCAGCACATCAAGGCGCTGCCCGGCCTCGACCCGCGCATGGCGGACCTGCTGGCGTCCGGCCGCGTCGCCACCGACGAGGTCGTCCCGGCCGCCGGCCGCCTCCTCGCCGTCAACCAGCGCCCCACCGATCCCTACGGCGGACACGGCGGCACCGTCGTCACCATCCGCGACACCACCGAGCTGCGCGCGCTCAGCGGCCGCGCCCAGGTCGCCCGCAAGCGGCTCAACCTGCTCTACGACGCGGGCGTCGGCATCGGCACCACCCTCGACGTCGTGCGCACCGCGGAGGAACTCGCCGAGGTCGCCGTCCCCCGCTTCGCCGACTTCGTGACCGTGGACCTCTCCGACCCCGTCCTGCGCGGCGAGGAACCCGCCGGCACCAGCACCGACATGCGGCGCACCGCCTCCCGCGGCATCCGCGACGACCACCCGCTGTACCCGACGGGCCGGATGATCGCCTTCGTCCCGTCCACCCCGCAGGCCCGCGGGTACGGCTCCGGGCGCGCCGAACTGGTCCCCGACCTGTCCCAGGCGCCCGGCTGGCAGGCCCAGGACCGCGAGCGGGCCGCCGCGATCGTGGCATACGGCATCCACTCCCTCATCACCGTGCCGCTCAGGGCCCGCGGCGTCGTCCTCGGCGTGGTGAACTTCTGGCGCTCGGAGAAGCCGGAGCCCTTCGAGGCGGAAGACCTCATCCTCGCGGAGGAGCTCGTCGCCCGGGCGGCCGTGGCCATCGACAACGCCCGCCGCTACACCCGCGAGCACGCCATGGCCGTCACCCTCCAGCGCAGCCTGCTGCCGCGCGCCCTGCCGGAGCAGAGCGCCATCGAGGTCGCCCACCGCTACCTGCCCGCCCAGTCCGGGGTGGGCGGCGACTGGTTCGACGTCATCCCGCTGCCCGGCAGCCGCGTCGCCCTCGTCGTCGGCGACGTCGTCGGCCACGGACTGCACGCCGCCGCCAGCATGGGCCGGCTGCGTACCGCCGTCCACAACTTCTCCACCCTCGACCTGCCGCCCGACGAACTCCTCGGCAGGCTGGACGACCTCATCGGCCGCATCGACCAGGACGAGACCGCTCCCGGGCCCGGCGGCGCGTCCGGCAACGGCGCGGGCATGACCGGCGCCACCTGCCTGTACGCGGTGTACGACCCGGTGACGCGGCGCTGCGCCCTGGCGCGCGCCGGGCACCCCATGCCCGCCGTCGTCGACCCGGCCGGGCGGGTGGAGTTCCCCGACCTGCCGGCGGGGCCGCCGCTGGGCCTGGGCGGCATACCGTACGAGACGGTGGAGCTGGACGTGGCGGAGGGCAGCCAGCTCGTCTTCTACACCGACGGGCTGATCGAGGAGCGCAGCCGAGACATCGACGTGGGCCTGGAACTGCTGCGGCAGTCCCTCAGCGGGCCCGGCCGCAGCCCCGAGGAGAGCTGCCGCGCCGTGCTGGACGCGCTGCTTCCCGCCCATCCCAAGGACGACGTGGCGCTGCTCATCGCCCGCACCCGCGGCCTGGGCCCGGATCGCGTGGCCGACTGGGACGTGCCCTTCCACCCGGAGGCGGTGGCCGGGATCCGGGCCGCGGCCGCCGCGCAGCTCGACGCGTGGGGCCTGTCCGACCTGGCGTTCACCGTCGAGCTGGTCCTCAGCGAGCTGGTCACCAACGCCATCCGCTACGGCGCCCCGCCGGTGCACGTGCGCCTCATCCACGACCGGGTCCTCACCTGCGAGGTGTCCGACACCAGCAGCACCTCGCCGCACCTGCGGTACGCGGCCACCACCGACGAGGGCGGCCGCGGGCTGTTCCTCGTGGCGCAGCTCGCCGAGCGGTGGGGCACCCGCTACACCGGGCAGGGCAAGGTCATCTGGGCGGAGCAGCAGCTCCCGGGCCCCGGCACCGCCCCCGCGGGCCAACCGGTCGCGGCCTTCGACCCGCTGGACGCCTTCGACGCGGACCCGCTGTGACCGCGGCGCCGCGACGCCCGGGCGAGCCGCGGACGCGTTACCTTCACAGCCATGTTCACGGCTGAAGGCCCGACCCTGCGGGAGCTCACCGCCCAGGCGCTGTCGTCGGTGGAGCACGGATACGACCTGCTCGCCCCGAAGTTCGACGTGACGCCCTTCCGGACGCCGGCGGCGGTCCTGGAGTCCGTAGCCGACGTACTGCGGCCCCTCGGGCCCTTCGGCGCGGGCCTGGACCTGTGCTGCGGTACGGGGGCCGGTACGGGGCTGCTGCGGGAGCTGTGCCGGGAGCGGGTGACCGGCGTGGACGTCAGCGCCGGCATGCTCGCGCGCGCCCGGGCCGCCCACTCGCAGGGCGACGAGGGGGCGGAGGGGGCCGAG